>CAXXDG010000003.1:2385000-3380860 GCA_963678525.2 Desulfobulbaceae bacterium | reverse complement strand
TCATCCTGCTTCTTCCCTTTATCGGCTTGATCCTGTGGTTTTTCCTTGGCCCCCGTTCCGCTGAACGACGATGAGCCGGGCACAACTCTATAACGTCTGGGTGAGTATAAGCGGCAGTTTATGGTTTATTCCCTCGCTCATGATCTGCTCGGCATTTTTCATGTCTTTTATCACCATATCTCTTGATGTGGTGTTTGAGTATGAATTGTTGCGTCAATCTTTGAACCTTGAGCAAGGAGCGGTGTTCAAGTACTTTCTGATTGTGGGGCCGGAAGGCGCACGCTCTGTGCTTTCGACCATTGCAGGATCAATGATTTCCGTTGCCGGAGTCGTTTTTTCCATAGTAATCGTCACATTGACCCTGGCATCGTCCCAGTTTGGTCCCAGGCTGTTGACAAATTTCATGCAGGATAAAAGCACCCAGTTTGTTCTTGGGGTGTTTGTTGCTACCTTTGTGTACTGCCTGCTCGTGTTGCGGTCCGTAAATTCCGTGCAAAACGACATCTTTGTGCCGACAATTTCAGTCAACATCTCGGTGTTGCTTGCCCGTGGTCAATGCCGGGATTCTCATCTATTTTATTCATAACATTGCCACCGGCATTAAAGCCGAGCATGTCATTCATGGGGTATACAGAAATCTCATAAACAATATAGACAGAATTTTTCAGGATATCGACGCGGTCAGTGCTCAGGAAAGACAGGAGAAAAGCAAGCCGGCGTCCAATCGCGCCTTTACGAATGAAGCTGAAGTCGCGGCCGGCAGTGACGGCTACCTGCAGTCAGTCGATTACGAGAGTTTGGTGGCTCTCTGCGTAAACCATGATCTGTACCTGCAGGTGTATATCAAAGCCGGAGACTACGCAACCCGCACAACTTCCCTCGGAAAGGTGCAGGGCACAGCAGAAATTGAAGAATCCGTTATCAGCCGCTTGCAGGCGGCATTTATCTATGGAAAAGAGCGCACTCCTGAACAGGACGTGGAGTTTGCCGTCCATCAGCTCGTTGAAATAGCTGTCCCGCTCCTTGTCGCCGGGCATTAACGATCCCTTTACAGCTGTTTCGTGTATCGATTCTCTCAGTTCCGCGCTTTGCTATCTGTCCGGTAAGTCTTTTCCAGACCCTCACTGCTATGATGCCGATGGAACATTGCGGGTAACCGCTAAATCTGTTCAATTTGGAGATCTTCTGGACACTGCCTTTAACCAGATACGCCAATACAGCGGGGCAAGTGTTGCTGTAAGCATTCGCCTCATGGAAGCCTATATACGCATTGCTGACGCCATAACATGCCGCGATCATCGTAACGAGCTGTTGCGCCATGCCGATATGCTGAAAAAATCTGCAGACTCCTTTTTCAAGGAGCAGCATGATAAAGATGACCTTCGGGAGCGCCACACCGCACTCCTGGCCCGGATTTCTCACGGGTAAATTCAATAACATACACACACTGATTGTTATCGAGCACAGCTGCCCCATACATTGACAAAAACGGGGCCGAGTTGTTACATAGCGCAAGTTGGTATAACTATATGCTTTTGCGTGGTTTTTATGTAGTTTTACCAGGAGGTGATCAGCGTCTATGTATCTCTGGTCATATATACAGGCCTGGAAAGCTTGTTTATGCTCTGTGTATGATATCGAGAAACTTTATAATTATTTGTTATATAAGAAATAATATCGTTTGGTTTTGAATAAGCAGCTATAGCTGCTAATGTGTTGAGATCAACCGATTGTAAATAATATGAGGTAAATTATGGCAAAGATAGAAGGATTCAAAGTCAAAAATTTTAGATCGCTGAAAGACATTACTCTTGGCCGACTTTGGAATCAACGACAATCCGACCCCCTTACCCCTATGACAGCTGTTATCGGTAAAAATGGTGTTGGGAAGAGCACTTTATTTGATGCATTCGGTTTTTTAGCGGATGCTTTAAAATCAGGCGTTGAAGAGGCTTGCGATTCACGCGGTCGAGGTGGATTTCAGAGAATTAGAGCGCAGGGGCAACAAGAACCCATTGAATTTGAGGTGTATTATAAAGAAGACGGGAATGCTCGACCTATTACTTATGAGATTGCAATTGATATAGATGAGTTGGGCCGACCTTTCGTTTTGAAAGAACGCCTTAGACAAAGGCGTAAGGGCCAAAGCCATGGATGGCCTTTTTCTTTTCTTATGTTAAATAACGGTAAGGGGGTTGTTTGGAAAGGGGATCAAGAAGGTCGTCAAATCGTAGAAGATCAAGGGGAATTTGACTTGTTTCATCTGATGGAATCCATTAAGTCAAGTCATTCTGCAGAAGAGTCTAGTGAAACCGAAGTCGTTGAACTTGAAGATATACGCAAACTTGGAATCGCAACGCTGGGTGCTTTGAAACAACATCCAAGAATTTCTGCATTTCGCAGATTTATCGAAGGATGGTATCTTAGTTACTTCACTCCTGATGCTGCTCGCAGTCTACCTCTCGCCGGCCCCCAAAAGCACCTTAACATCCATGGCGATAATCTTGGTAATGTAGTGCAGTTCATGGAACGTGAGCATCCAAAACGTTTCCAGGCTATCCTAAACCGTATTGCTGATAAAATTCCAGGTATTGATAAAATTGATACTGAACCTACTAACGATGGTCGTTTGCTGCTACGATTTAATGACAAAGGCTTTCAGGATCCTTTTTATGCACAACAGATGTCTGATGGCACATTAAAGGTATTTGCTTATTTCCTTTTACTTGAAGACCCAACACCGCCGCCGTTCTTATGCATTGAAGAACCTGAAAATGGCCTATATCATAAGCTGTTAGAGTCCTTAGCACAAGAATTTCGGGAACACGCTACAGGTCGCAAAGGAGGATCACAGGTTTTCATCACTACTCATCAACCGTATTTAGTTGATGCTTTGGAACCTTCTGAAGTTTGGATTCTGGAAAAGGGTCAGGATGGATTTTCAATTATACGCAGGGCAAGCGAAGACGAAACCGTGAAAAATTTGGTTTCAGAAGGGCTTCTTTTGGGTGGACTCTGGTACAGCGATTATTTAGATGCGAGGTAATCAAATGCATTTTGAAATACTCGTTGAAGACCTGTCAGGGAAAAAGGCTCTTGATATTTTAGTCCCCAATCTCATTGGTCCTGAGCATACATTCAAGGTTCATCCCTATAAAGGAATTGGTCGGATCCCTAACAATCTTGTAGGTAATGCCGATGCAAGTAAGCGTATCTTATTAACCCAACTCCCCAAATTGTTAAGGGGCTACGGAAATACTTTTGCCCATTACCCAGAGGACTATCCAGCGGCGGTGATATTGATCTGCGACTTAGATACAAAATGCCTTAAAGCTTTTCGCGATGAATTGTACTCGATTCTTAACGCATGTAGCCCAAAACCAGAAACTCGTTTTTGTATTGCCATAGAAGAAGGTGAAGCTTGGTTCCTTGGTGACATTCCTGCCCTTAAAAAAGCATATCCTAAAGCAAAAGATGCGGTTTTGAATACATATATTAATGATTCCATTTGCGGCACATGGGAGAAACTTGCCGATGCCATTTTTCCTGGTGGTTCTGCAGCGCTTTTAAAAAAGGGTTGGCAAGCCATCGGAACTGAAAAATCTAAATGGGCTGAGAATATCACCCCATATATGGATGTAAACAACAATGCTTCTCCTAGTTTTGATTATTTTCGAACAAAGATCATGGAATTAATAGAAAGCCATTCGGGATGAAAATTGCTTCCAACAGTAAGAAACAAAAAAGGGGTCAGATATATTTTTGCAAACAGCCACGCTGTCCATGATTGAGGGATCCTTTAGTTCTGGTTGGTTGTGCATGGGCCTATTGCTGTGCGGATAGGCAAACACAGATCGTGGTCGTGGCGATTACAGCCTGGTAATGACATGCAGAATCAGTAGAACCAACTGATCGATTTTTTAACGCCTTTCCGGGAGGAAGCAAGTGCGGATGAGTAAAGTATTCGGCTTCACCTAAAATGAGCCGGCTGTCTGGACGATTAAACATTTTTAGGTTTGATCGGGTTTTATACCGACCCCAAATGCACACTGATCAGGGCAAACAGTATGATGCCTGAAGTCATTGTAATGAACTTTTTTGCACATACTAACAGTAATATAATACGGCCATAATATCCTTGCATGCCTGCATGGGGTATGGTATTTTCCGCACCTTTTTTCCCTTGAATACCTTTGGCCATGATTCATTTAAACAACATACATAAGCAGTACGGTTCTCATATCCTGTTTCAGGGTGCCGGTCTACAGGTTCTTCCCAATAGCCGCACCGGCCTTGTCGGCCCGAACGGCGCCGGAAAAACGTCTGTTTTTCGCCTTATCATGGGCGAAGAAGATGCGGACAAGGGAGATATAACCTGCTCCCAAAAAAACGTTATCGGATATTTTTCACAAGATGTCGGCGAGATGTCCGGCAAGTCGGTCCTTGAAGAGGTGCTCTCTGCTGCCGATGAGGTGGCTGAGCTGGGCCGGCAAATGCGCCGGATGGAAGCACAGATGAGCCGGCCCATGGACGATGACGCCCTGGCTGAACTGCTGGAAGAATACGGCTCTGTGACCGACAAGTTCGAACACAGCGGCGGCTACGAGCTTGAATCGCGTGCCAAGGCGATTTTGGGCGGTCTTGGTTTTTCTGAAGAAGATTTTGCACAACCGGTTGAAACCTGCAGCGGTGGCTGGAAGATGCGCATCGCCCTGGCAAAGATACTTGTCATCAACCCGGATGTGCTTCTGCTGGATGAGCCGACAAACCACCTTGATATCGAATCCATCCTCTGGCTGGAGGAATGGCTGGCGAACGATTACAAGGGCGCTCTGCTGATGACCTGTCATGACCGGGAATTTATGAACCGGATTGTCTCCCGGGTTATTGAAATCGCCAATGGTCAGGCCACCACGTACAATGGCGATTATGATTTCTACCTGCGTGAACGTGATATCCGCCGGGAACAGTTACAAGCCAGTTACCGAAGGCAGCAGGAGATGCTGGCCAAAGAGGAAGAGTTTATCGCCAAGTTCGCAGCCCGCGTATCCCATGCCGCCCAGGTTCAGTCACGAATAAAAAAGCTGGAAAAAATTGAACGAATCGTTTTGCCTCCTGAGCAGAAGGTCATGAAATTCAATTTTGCGGTTCCGCCAAGAAGCGGCGAAGATGTGCTGCACCTGAAAAACCTGGGTAAAGAGTGGCAGACGGTTAACGGCTCAATACAACCGGTTTTCAGCGGACTCAGCGGAACCATCAGACGGCTTGAGAAAATCGCTCTGGTCGGGGTCAACGGTGCAGGAAAATCAACCCTGTTGCAGGTCATCACCGGCCGTACCGAACCATCCGCCGGAGAGGTCCTTCAGGGAGCCGGTGTTACCACTGGATATTTCAGTCAGCATGCAATGGATTCCCTCAATCCCGAGCATACGGTTTTTGAAGCCGTTCAGGATGTGCTGCCTTTGGAGAATATAGGTGTCATTCGCAACCTCTGTGCTGCTTTTCTGTTTCAGGGAGATGACGTTGACAAGCGCGTTGCCAACCTTTCCGGTGGAGAAAAAAGCAGGGTTGTTCTTGCCAGGCTGCTGGCCAGGCCGTTGAACTTCCTGGTCCTTGATGAACCTACCAACCATCTGGACATTCTCTCCAGGGAAGTTTTACTTGATGCGCTCAAGACGTTCGAAGGCACCATTCTTCTGGTAAGCCATGATCGGCATTTTCTGCGCTCGCTGGTAACCAGGGTTTTTGAGATAGATCACGGTGAAATGCGCATCTATGAAGGTGATTATGAGTATTACCTTGATCAGGTTGCCGACCGGTAGTGCCGGCGCATTCAGTGAAAATATCCCTGCCCCCTCCCTTGCCGTCGTCGGTGGACCCCCTGTAATAGTTATGGCTACCTTGAATAATTGCTTTTTCGCCCAATCTCGGCGTTATGTTTAAAAAATTATCCTCGAAATATTAACTATATGTCTGTGGTAATTTTTCTCACATGCCTTGACCTTGAACGAAAAATTTAATTATTCAAAATACCCTTATGTAATGAGATAGTAATGATAGAAGCTTCCAATATTTCCCTTTCTTACGGCAAACGTGTAATTTTTAAAGATGTTACCATCAAATTCACTCCAGGCAACTGCTACGGGCTTATAGGCGCGAACGGGGCCGGTAAATCCACATTTCTCAAAATTCTCTCCGGCGCTCTTGATCCTGACAGTGGCGAGGTGTTTGTCAGCGGCAAGAAACGAATCGCCGTGTTGAATCAGGATCAGTTTGCTTTTGATGAGTATACAGTTGCCGAAACCGTTCTCATGGCGCATACCCGTCTTTTTGAGGTCATGGCCGAACGTGACGCTTTGTACGCAAAAGCTGAATTCACCGAGGAAGACGGCATACGCAGCAGTGAACTGGAAACCGAATTTGCCGAAATGAACGGTTACGAGGCAGAGTCTGAGGCAGCTGTTCTGTTGAGTGGCCTCGGCATCGGAGAAGAACTTCGCGATAAAAGGATGAAGGAGCTTGAAGGCGGTGAAAAAGTCCGGGTGCTTCTTGCGCAGGCGCTCTTTGGCACCCCGGATATCCTGCTCCTTGATGAACCGACCAACAATCTTGACCGCAAATCAATCATCTGGCTGGAAGGGTTTCTCGAGCGTTTCCAGAATACCGTTCTCATCGTTTCCCATGATCGACATTTTCTCAATCAGGTATGTACCCATATGGCGGATATCGATTACGGTCAGATAAAGATCTACACCGGGAATTACGACTTCTGGTACCAGTGCAGCGAGTTGATGAAACAACAGCGGCAGGATGCCGACCGCAAGGCTGATGCCAAGGCAAAAGAACTCAAAGAGTTCATTGCACGCTTTTCCTCCAATGCCTCCAAGGCCAGGCAGGCGACATCCAGAAAAAAACTCCTCGACAAACTCGAGCTTGACGATCTGCCGGCCTCATCGCGAAGATACCCCTTTGTTGCATTCAAAGCGGGGAGACCATGCGGTAACGTTATTCTGGAGATTCAAAATCTATGCAAGGATATTGAAGGGACCAGGGTCCTGGATAATTTTTCCCTGCAGGTCAACAAAGGCGACAAAATCGGTTTTGTCGGCACCAACAGTCTGGCCGTAACCACTCTTTTTCAGATCCTTGCTGAAGAGTTGCAGCCGGACAGCGGTACGTTTCGATGGGGTCAGACCATGTCCACATCGTATTTCCCAAAAGAAAACAGCTCGTTCTTTTGCCGTGATGTAAGCCTGGTTGATTGGCTGGGCGAATACACGCCCGCAGCCGAGGGTGAAAGTTATGCCCGGGGATTTCTAGGAAAAATGCTGTTCTCCGGAGAAGAGGCACTGAAAAAGACCAGCGTGCTCTCCGGCGGTGAAAAAGTACGATGCATGCTCTCGAAAATGATGCTGAGTGATGCCAATGCCCTCATCTTTGATGAGCCGACAAACCATCTTGACCTTGAATCAATCACTTCACTCAACAACGGGATGAAGGCATTCAAGGAGATCATCCTGTTTTCCTCCCATGACCATGAACTGATGGGCACCGTGGCAAACAG
Source organism: Desulfobulbaceae bacterium (assembly GCA_963678525.2). GTDB lineage: Bacteria > Desulfobacterota > Desulfobulbia > Desulfobulbales > Desulfobulbaceae > Desulfogranum. The sequence continues at coordinate 3,373,296 of CAXXDG010000003.1, read as the reverse complement.
GATCATTGAAATTGCTCCAAAAGGAGTGATAGACAAGATGCTGTCTTATGACGACTATCTCAGGGATCCTGATGTTCAGCAGCTGAGAGAAGAGTATACTCTGTGACACGGTGCATAAGACGCCTGTTAGACAGAGCACTACAAATCTTTACGGAGCATTACTGCAATTTTTATTGATGTATTTCATGTGACGGGTTAGAAAAATGCCGAAACTTGGCTGTCTGACTAAAGTATTATATATATTAAAACTTGTATACAATGTATTTACTGATATTAAAGTAAATAGAATATTCCTACGGTATCCTGTCGGTATATGTATATATATACTTGTAATGTTGCTTGTCATATATTCTTTAAAAAATATCTATATCTTTAATGTTACGTAATAAAATGTTGAAAAATTTTGTGCGGTACAGTTCGTCGGCATTTTTGGTGCTACTGGCTTCAGAAGCAATGGCAGGTGATCATGATGTGATTTACACAGACGAGAACAACCTGAGCAAAGAGATGTCCATGCACGTGAAAAAAGATGTTGCTGATGTGGAAACAGGTAACGACTCCGTCCCTGCTGAATCAGATTTTTACGATATGTATGTACGGGGCAGGCTCGAGCTGGGTACGAGGATTACTTTTTCAACGCTTACGGATTCAGAGTCGGGAGATGATGACACCTTTTTAGGCACCATCTACGGCTTAGATGAAATACAAAACTCTTTCCCCAATAAAGTCTTTGCCGGGTATTACTTTACCAAAAATTTCGGCATCGAACTGGCCTACGACAGCATTGAAGCTGAAACCATAGCTCCTTCAGATGAAACAGTAACCAAAACAGACGGTGACGTCAGCTTAACCGGGCCGACCGTCAGCCTTGTCGGCCGTTACCCCAATTCAAGCAGATTTACACCGTATGCTTTTATAGGAGTTGGTTTTTACTCAGGCGACTTTGAGGAAGCCGACAACTGGGCTTCAAGCGACAGCGGGGTAACACGGGTAATGGAAGTCGATGATGCGGTGGGGTTCTTAACCGGGGCAGGATGCTCCTTTCTGTTTACCGACCACCTGGCACTGGATCTTTCCCTCCAATATACCGCTGTGGAGGCTGATGCGACTTTTAACAGGTACCAGTATGACGTGTGGACCCTTACACGGTACGGCAGCTTCCCGCTGGATAATATTTCTGTTCGCACCGGGTTGACCTATCAATTCTAGGAACGGTACAACAATTCACTGTTCAACTGTCTTTGTCAGTTGCTCCTGCATTACATAAATCTGGCCGTCATACATGCCCTGGATGCGCGTATTCTGAGCAATGAGACTTCGCAGATAGCTGATGGTCGCTTTTTCAATCAGCTGTCCGGGGACAAGCAAAGGGATCCCCGGCGGGTACGGTGTAACCAGGCCTGCGGAGATTTTACCGACGACATTTTCAATATCCAGGCATTTTCTCGGGCCGAAAAATGCGTCCGCCGGCAGACATTGTAAGGTGATATCCGGGAGCTTGCCTGTGAGTGTTTTTCTGGTTCTGGAGACCGGCAGGGCGACTTTTTTCTGATCCAGCTTCTTGAGGGCGTTATAGAGTCTGATTACCTTGGATCGGGTTCCGCCCAGGGTCAGGAGCACAAGAATGGTCGAGTGGGTATATTTTTCAATTTCCAGGCCGATTTCATCCAGTAAATATCTGTGAATTTCATTAGTTGAATATTCCAGCCTGGAAACATCAAGCAGTATTTTCAGCCTGTCATGGCCGACATTATCCTTGGCAAAATGAGGAAACAGCCGGGTAAAATCGGTTTCATCGAGTATTCGTATGTGGCTAAAGGACTGCATCTGCTTTTTCAGTTCCTCAACCTGTCCCAGCAGACCTCTGAGCAGTCCGTACCCTTCCATTTCCAGCTGTTTGTGACAGACATCAAGAGACGCGATAATCTGGTACTTGGGTGATGTGCTTGAGTACATGCTGTAGATTTCATGGAAGAAGTCGGTATCAAAGTCCGGGTCGTTCACATGAATGTATGATGCCTGGGAAAATGCGGAAACTACCTTGTGCGCAGAATGGGTGATGTAGTCCGCACCGGCATTGATGGCAGAGTAATACCTGAAGGCAGGATGAAAAAGGGAATAGGCAAACCAGGCTTCATCGATAAAGACCTTAATCCCTCTTGCATGCGCCATTTCCACAACCTGGCGCACATCGATAAGCAGGCCGTCGTAGGTGCAACCGGTAAGCACGATCAGTTTGATGTCTTTGTTTTGCTCTATTTTTGTCCTGATTTCATCCAGTGTCGGTGGGGCGAATATTCCAAACTCCGTGCTCAGGACACTGCTGAGGTAAACAGGCTCGGCCCTTGCCTGAAGTATCCCGTAATGCACTGATTTATGGCAGTTCCGGTCTACAATAACCTTGTCGCCGGTACGGAGCAGGGTCTGGAGAATAATCTTGTTTGAGGTACTGGAGCCATTGGTGATGAAATAGGTCTTTGTACTCTCAAAGGTGTATGCCGCTGCTTCCTGTGCTCTGCCGATGGCATTAGTCCCTTCGGTGAGCGATCCCAGAGAGTCCACGGAGACGGAAAGGTCGCCTACAAAGACATTGCGGCCGTAAAACTGATAAAAGTCTCGTATATAAGGCGAGTTTCGGAAACTTAACCCCCCGCTGTGGCCGGGTGTATGCCAGGAATCATTTGCTTCGGTTATGTAGCTTTTATAGGCATCCCAGAAGGGTGTCTGGCAGCGGTCGTCAAAATCATTAAGGATGTAACCGAGTATCGACTCCGGATCCTGCATGATATCGTCCCGAAAAAAGAACGATTCTATATCGATCGATTCATTGATGATGTCCAGTCCCATGGTATCGTCACCCAGAATGTAGATCGGCAAAGATACCCGGATAGCCTTTATCGCCGTGATAATATCAGTGTTGTTTCGTATGACGGAGCTGTCAGTGGAAATATCGTCGTCCCAATGGGCGTCGATATCCCAGCTGAGGACAACAGCCTGAATGTCGATATCATCCTCAATACATTGGAGCGCCTGGGAAATACTGGAAGTACAGAGCGTTTCGATTGTGACATCTGCTCTTGCAAAATTATCCGCACAGCGCAGGATGTTTCTGGAAATTTCCTCCAGCAGCGCCGTGTCATTTTCTATGATGAGTATTTTTAAAACAGGGAGATTCATCGGTCGCTCCTTTCCTGCATGCTTTTCGTATGTATCTTGATAAAAGGAAAAAATGTAAGAGCGGAATATTACCTTATCCCAGGAATTTATCAAAACCGGTATAAAAATATCTTCCAAGACCCACGGTGTACATAAGGCAGCCGTAAAGCGCATGTTCAAAGGAAACGGCAAGCAGGGAGCGCGTTTTCACATACGTCCAGGAGAAAAGATAGCCGCCGAACAAGGTGAGCAGAACGGATATTGGGTGGAAGTAAATAATGTGTCCAAAAGCAAAGGCTACAGCGCTGAAATGGATAAGATATCGTTCCTCACCGGCAATATGTCGGTAACGGTGAAAAAGAAATGCACGGTAAATGAGCTCCTGCGGATAGACCGCAAGCAGTGGATAGATGATCATCAACGACAGCCAGAGCGTGAAATGCTGTCTGAGGCAGTAAAAAAGCTGCCCAGGAAGAAAAATGTAGATTACGCAGATCAATGCCAGGCTTATGCCCAGAAATTGTTTCATCACCCTGGGCATGTCCTTGAGCCAGTGCGCCTTGTTGGTGAAGATTTCGTTACGGAAATCATTGTTGCGATAAAGCACGATCCCGCTGAATAACGCGAGAATCACAAGGAAATAGATTGGGGATGATTCCCGAAAAAATGCATAGATCAGCGGGGCGAGAAAAAACACCAGAAGAAATTCCACCCGGCGAAGATGCGTGCCGATTGCCGGGACGCGGGCGCGTTGTCCGTCTTCCGATCTGGAAGAGGAGAGTTTGTGTTGATTCATGTGTATTCTCAACCTGATTGTTGCCCGGTAAAAAATCGTATCTAGTGTTGCACATGGCCGGCCTTCTGTATTCTATAAGAGGGGCAATCGTCATGAGAAGACCGGCCAATGGTCATGAGAAGAATAGTAAGAGCTGAAAAACACCTTTGCAATTGTTAAATTAGATGAAAATCTTTGTGTCGGAGGTAGCCGTCGTGAAAAAATGTATCTGGTGTTTGGTTGTTATTGGTCTTTTGACTGGGGTAGCAGTAGTCGATGCGCAGGTAAAGTTGAACGGGTATTTTATAGCCAGAGAAGAATGTCAGGCATATCAATCCATCAGGAAAAATACAAATCCGGGTGAAGTGACAGTCACCTTGAATCAGGCATACGACCTGTTGGCTAAAAATAAGCCTGCTGCGACACACTATCTTATCAGGATGGATGCTGAACCGCCGACCCGATTGATTGCAACCGGTTGCGGAGAGCATGTGGTGCCTGCTGATGGAAGCGTTGTCAGTGATAATGGTGAAAATGGAGATATACCGAGTCAGGAGGGATATCTCCTGGCTTTCAGCCGGCAACCGGGATTTTGTGAAACCAGACCCAATAAGCCGGAGTGTATTTCCCAGACCGAGGAAAGGTACGACGCTTCACACTTCACCTTGCACGGTCTATGGCCGCAGCCGGGCAGCAATGTGTATTACCGTGTTTCTCCGGAAGAAGTGAATAAGGACAAGAATGGTCACTGGGACGAGTTGTCCGAACTGACCATGGAAGAAGATACCGGAGCAGAGCTTGATAAGGTGATGCCCGGCACACAATCGTTTCTGCAGAGACATGAATGGACTAAGCACGGTACCTGCTATAACGGTGCCTCGCCGGAGATATACTTTCGCGACTCCCTGGCCGTCATGAAGGAGCTGAATGCTGATAACTCAGCGATTCATAGTCTTTTTGTCGACAATATCGGCCAGGAAATAACCGCCGAGCAGATCCGTGAAGCCTTTGACTTCACGTTTGGTGATGGGACAGGGGATAAGATAAAGATTTCCTGTACAAGAGTCGGCGCTCGAAAGCTGATAACAGAAATAACCATAGGGTTGAAAGGTGATTTGGAGGTTCTATCGGTCAATGAGGCAATGATGAAGGCAGACGCTGTAAGCGATATCGGTTGCACCGCAGGCATAGTCGACCCTGTTGGGTTACAGTAGGTGATATTGTATCTCAAGCCGGCCTCAAGAACAACGCTATTGAATACAGGATATAGGCAGTGACAGAACCCTTACCTTACCAATATATCATCATCCACTTTATCGGCGGTCTTGCCGTTTTTCTGTACGGCATGAAAACCATGAGCAGCGGCATGAAGAAGATGTCGGGTGAGCGTATACGAACCCTGATGTCAACGCTGACCACGAATCGATTGTTCGGCATGTTGTCCGGTGCCTTTGCGACCATGGTTGTCCAGAGTTCCAGTACTATTATCGTGATGCTGGTGGGCTTGGTGCAATCGCGGATCATGACCTATGTGCAGGCAATGGGGGTGATTCTCGGGGCTGAAATCGGCACCACGGTCAATGCACAGCTGATAGCATTTCGATTACACGACTATGCCCTGATTATTTTCGCTGCCGGCTTTCTGGTGCACGTTACCGCCAAGAAGCCGAGTTATCAGAACGCCGGAGAATCGCTGGCCGGCTTCGGGTTGTTGTTTTTCGGCATGCAGCTCATGTCGCAGTCCATGGCCCCCCTGCGCGGCTACAGTCCCTTTATTGAGCTGCTGGATGCCTTCTCAGAACCGCTTATCAGTGTGTTTGTGGGGATGGCTTTTACTGCGGTCATTCAAAGCAGCAGTGCGTTTGTGGGTATCGTCATCGTGCTTGCCCAGCAGGGGGTGCTCAGTCTGGAAGCGGCCATCCCCCTGATGCTGGGCGCCAACATCGGAACCTGCATTACCGCCGCCCTTGCCGCCATCGGCACCCACAGGGCCGCAAAACGTGTCTCCTTGGCACAGATTCTTTTTAATCTCAGCTGTGTGTCCTTTTTTCTCTGCTTTATCCCGGAGACAGCGGATGTCGTCCGTTTTTTTTCTCCCGGTCCTGCCGACGGGGAGGTCGTCTCTGCAACCGCTTATATTCCCAGGCAGATTGCCAACACGCATACCTTATATAATGTGCTCATGGCCTGTGTGTTCCTCCCGCTGACGCCCCTGTTTGCCAGGCTGGTTCTCCGTATATTGCCTGATAAACCTGAAGAAACCCGCCTGATCCCCATGGTCTGGCACCTGAAACGATCTGCGGTCTCCACACCTCTTGTAGCGCTGAGTTATGCCAGGGCGGAAGTCGGCCGGATGAACAAGATTCTTAACCGGATGCTGAGTGCCGCAATTCAGCCTTTTTTCAGCAAGCATCCTGAGACGGATGCTGTTTTTCCGCAGCTCTCCCTGGTTGACGGCATAGTGATGCGGGAAGAAAAAATTGATTACCTCGAATCCCAGGTGACCACCTATCTGTTTCAGATTATGCGCCAGGAACTGAATCCCAGAGAGTCGGCGGAAGTGTTTTCCCTGTTGAATATTGTCAAGGATCAGGAGGCCCTCGGCGATGTCATCGAAGAACGTATGCTCCGTCTTCTGCAGGAGAAGAAAAATAAAAGGGTGGGCTTGAGCCCTGAAGGTGAACAGGAAATTCGATCCCTGCATGCCCATGTGTGCAGCTGCATGGAGCAGCTCACACATGCCGTCGAGACATCAGACTGCACAAAGGCTCAAGCTATTCTGCAGCAGATAGAAGATTTTCATAATCTGGAGATAGTTACCGAGCACCACCACCTGGAACGGATTCAGCACAGGGTCAGTGTTTCGGAAGCAAGCCATACTCTGCACATGGAACTCATAGACGCCTTGAAGCAAATCCATTTTTACTGCAGGGCAATCACCAAAAATATGCTGGAATATCGGGATGAGGATACGGGTTAACAGGCTTGGAGCCACTCCAGCAAATCCGCCTGAGCCGAAGTGAGGCCTGGATTTCGACTCTCCAGGGTTCTGCGCAGCTGCACCAGGTCTGCATATTCATCCACATCATTGAGCAGAGGAAGGCTGGTATCGATCTGTAATCTCCAGTCCCATGATACCAGGGCGGTCATCATCTGCTCCAGGGTATCAGGGCGCGAATAGGGGACAACGGTCCAGATGTCCCGGGGCAACGGGCAACGACCGGCCACCAGCCAGAATCCACCGTCAAGGGAGGGGCCGAACACAAAACTGTACTGCTGCAGACGCTCAAGGAGTGCAAGCTCGGCAAAGGGCGGCATTTGCGGGATGTCACTACCGGCCAGGCACCAGCAATCGTGCCGTTCCAGAAGCTGCTCCGCCACCTCGGCCATTCGTTCTCCCAGATCCCCTTCACCCTGTTCAAGAATCTCAGCATCCTGCCAGAGTCTATCCTGCCTGGAGCCCTTTCCGGTGAGCGCCCAGTAGCCTGCCGAGAGTTTCCGTGCCGCCTGCAGCCATTGACCGGCACAGTGCAGGCAGTGGTGGTAAAATATGTCGGTTGCCGGCCGGTTCCATGTTTTTGCCAGACGGCTTTTGCCGCAGTTTTCAGGTGTTCTGGCAAAAACGGCGGTGCCGAGGCTTGGCTGCATGCTGTTCATCGGTGATATTTTTTTGCAAGGGTGAAAGGAGACACCCCGGATTTATATCGCGCCATTGTGGAGAGGTTTCTCAGGGCGCTGGTCAGGTAGCCTCGCTCTTCAAAGCGACGCGGTGAAGTGACCAGGAGCCAGGGCAATACCTGCAGGGTGTGTTTTTTGCCCAGTCGTTCCCACCATTCAATATCTTCCATGAGCGGCCAATCAGCAAACTGTGTCGCAGCCTCCCAGAGACGGGCTCTGAGGAAAAAACCCTGATCACCGTACGGGAGATGCAAGAACTTGTTGCGCGCATACACCATGTATTCATAGATGCGCGGCCAGGCGCCTTTTGTTCCGGCAAGGGAAAAACGCAAAGCCCCTCCATCCAGCTTCGGACATTCCCTGAGGGTCCGGAGGAGCATGTGATAACTGTGTTCAGGTAAAAAAGAGTCGGCATGGAGAAAGAAAAGCGTCCTGCCGGCAGCCTGCGCGGCCCCGCGATTGAGTTGGGGCCCCCTTCCCGGAGTTCCCGAGACCACCACAGCTCCCAATTCATCGGCAACGCGTGTTGTTGCGTCCACGCTTTTTCCGTCACTGACAATGATCTGAGGGCGTGGGGTTAAGGAAAACAGTTGGGGTAACAATCGGCGAAGATTCTCCTCTTCATTCAGGGCGGGAATGATAAACGAGAGTTCAACCGGGTTTTCCAAGGGATCTTCCTTCTGTTTTCAGTGAGCTGTGCCTTTCTGTATTGCCCAGTGTAGCATCCTTTGACGAGGAGAGACAAGAGCAAAAAACGGCGCATGAGAGCAGAAAAGTCCGCTGCGCTGCGATCTCTCCGGAAAAAAATTGTCAACCCGCTTTATCCATTTTTCCGGGTTGGTATTCCGTAATTTTGGAAAAATGTCATTGCCCCGATAAATCATCTATCACGCTTTGTTGGATATGTTGCAAACATACTGATTTTATTAGAGATGCATGATTTAATCAGACCCTAACACTTGCGGTTTGTTTATTGCCTTCAACTTGTAGTGACTTTGCGGTTCATGCTCATGGACAGCAGATACTCTTGAAATACATTCAGAAAAATGGATTGTATGCAACTTAAATACGAGGATGTCGTTATGTCGATGCGTAAGCTTTTTGTCCCTGCGGTGCTCATATGTGCCGCTGTCAGCCCTGTTCATGCAGCAGTTGACCTGCGGGTTACTGAGATATGGATGGGAAATGATCCCGGTGAAAATTTAACTGCAGACTGGTTCGAAATCACGAATGAGGGAGATATTGCCTGGGATTCCAGTGTTGATGATCCTCTTTTTTATGATGACGACTCCTGTGATGCAAGTACGGCAGACCAGATAAACGGAATTTTAAGCATAGACGCTGGTGAAAGCGTCATCGTCTTGGTGACCGATGAAGGAGAAGGTGCCGTCAATGCGTTCAGGGATCTGTGGAGTCCTGTGTATAATATTGAGAATGTGAAGATTGGAACCGTAGATGGAGCCGGTCTCGGACAAGGCGGAGACGGTGTCTGCCTGTTCCTGGGCGGGCCCGGCGATGGTACTGAGATTGATTTTGAAGAGTATCCTGATGCCGGCGATAATGGTGGTCAGTCATATGAAGTCAATGAGGCGAGTTTCAGTGAGGCGGTTGTAACTATTGCGGTGAATGATGAAAATCAGCCGGCTGTCGGTACGCCGGGCAACCTGGGAGCGGTTGAAATTATCGGCAGCATCCCTGAAATTACTCTGAATGGCGCAGAGTCCTGCCGGCTGACCTTGGATGCAACATTTGAAGATCCCGGTGCAACTGCATATGACGAGGAAGATGGCGATCTTACTGACAGTATCATCGTCAGTGGTGATATTGTCGACCCCTCTGTATTGGGAGAATACAGCATTCAGTATGATGTAACCGATACTGATGGGAATGATGCCGCCACTGTCACCCGTGAAGTGGTTGTGACCCATCCTGAAACGATTCCTTTGGCTCCTGCTCCTGCAAACCCGGATATGTTTATCCATGTTGCGACGCTTGCTGATCTCTCCGGGAGCGAAATTCCTGCCTATGACCGGACTTCCCGCCAGGCATACGTTACCAGCGGCGATGGGCTGCAGATTGTCGATTTGAGTGATGTCAAAAATCCGGCAAAGGTTGCCTTGATTGATCCTGCAGAATCACCTTTTAACTTGAATAGTTCTGCAGTCACCAGCGTGGATGCATGCGGCGAAATAGTCGCCTTTGCCGTACCAAACAATACCCAGACCGAAAACGGGACCGTTATCCTGACGGATTCCCAGGGAACGCTCATCTACTCTGTACAGGTGGGAGCGCTTCCTGATATGGTGACTTTTACCGATGACTGTGAGAAAGTTCTGGTCGCCAACGAGGGCGAGCCTGATGATGGTGTGGATCCTGAAGGAAGCATCAGCATTATCGATACACAAACCGGTGCTGTGAAAACAGCGGATTTTACACGTTTCAATGGTCGGGAAGAAATGCTCAGGGCAAAAGGCGTACGCATTTTTCCGGATGTTGCGGCAGCGAACGATTTTGAGCCGGAATATATTGCGGTTTCCAAGAACAAACGATTTGCATATGTTACTTTGCAGGAAGCAAACGCGCTTGCAGTTGTGGACATCAAACGGGCAAAGGTTATCACGATTTTACCGCTTGGCCTGAAAGATCACAGTATACCCGGCAATGAGCTGGACGCCAGTGATACGGACGGTGTCTTCAATATCCGTAACCGGCCGTTGTACGGGATGTATATGCCTGATGCAATTGCCGCTTTTCGTAAAGGGCGGAATCAATATTACATCACGGCCAACGAGGGCGATGCACGTGATGCTGAAGTTCGGGTAGAAGATCTTGACCTGGATCCTGCGATTTTTCCCAATGCATACGAATTACAACATGAGTTCAATATAGGTCGTATACAGGTATCTGAAATCGATGGTGATATTGACAATGACGGCGACTACGATGTCCTGCAGAGTTACGGGGCCAGGTCATTTTCCATCTGGGACCGGAAAGGGAGCCTCGTCTATGACAGCGGCAGCGATATCGAAGCAATTGTCGCAACCTATGGGAAGGATAACGCCGATGACGGACGCAGCGATAATAAAGGCCCGGAACCTGAAGGGGTCGAAGTCGGCAAATTAAACAAGCATACCTTTGCCTTTATCGGTCTGGAACGTACGCACCAGGTACTCGTGTACGACATATCCATACCGCAACGTCCCATGTTTGTCCAAATGTTGCAGACGGAAGGAGACGAAGCACCTGAAGGACTGAAATTTATAAGTAAAGGCGCTAGCCCGAATCAATGTCCAACCTTATTGGTAACAAATGAAGACAGTAAAACGCTCAGTATATATCAGTTACGCCGCTGCGCGAAATAGTTGCCGTTTCCAATAAAAAAAGGCCGTTCTTCGAGCGGCCTTTTTTATTAATCCAGAGACTGCTTGCCGGTCATTTCCTCGATGCTGACCGCCCATACCCGCACTCCCTGCAGGGGCATATCTGTAAAATCCCATTGAGCATCACCGTACTGCGCCATAATCCATGTCAAACCATGTATCTTCTCTTCTGCGGAGAGAAGTTCCCCGGCAGTACCCAAACCGATCACGCTTTGAAATGAAAATGACCATTTGCAGGGTTTGGTGTCATGGGGAACAATCCGTACTCCTGTCTCGAACTCGAAGCATACCCGGTTGTTGATGGCAAGTATATCTATCTTTTTGCCTTCTGCTGCGGTATGAAAGTAGAGGGTTCGGCCATCGTACCCGAATGAAAGTGGAACGATATACGGGACATTGTTGTGAGATAATCCCAGTCTGCACACCTCACATTGTTCGATGATTTTGTTCAGTGCTGCTTTGTCCTTGATTTCTTTTTCTTTTCTTCTCATGGGATATGTGTGGTTAGAGCGTTATGCGCTATGATCAGCTTTTTGTCACGATTGTATCTTTTCTTGTCTGCTTTCTTTGCTTCAGCTGCCGTTGGTCGCAGGCGGAAGATTTGAACCGGGCAAGTCTGCAAGACGCCGCAGATCAGGTGTTCGTGGTTATTATGCTGGAGTATACTACATGGCCGGGTGATCTTGAAGGGCAAATGGAGCTGGTTCGTGATCTTCAGGAGCATGCTCTGCAGGGGCCGTTGTCCGAAGGGTTCACCCTGGTGCATCGTTTTGCAACAGTTCCCGCAGTGTCAGGCTGGATTACTCCTGCGGCATATATGGGCGCGAAAAAGAACAGCGTGTTAAAAGACGGCGACAGAATTATTCGTGCCCTTGACCCGGATGTTTCCGGCAGGGCGTATCAGGAAGAAAGCCGGCAAAAGGATGGCGGCAGCGGCGGCCTGGCTTCCAGTGTTGCCCTTATTGGCGCGGATACACTGCATGCCGAGGGTATAACAGGAAACGGGGTTGAAGTCGCTGTCCTGGATTCAGGCATTGATCGTGATCATCCTGACCTTCAAAGTGCGCTGCTGGCGGAGCAATGCTTCTGCTTCCACCCCGATGGAGGGTGCTGCCCAGACGGAACATCGTATCAGACAGGCAGCGGAAGCGCGGAAGACGATCATGGTCACGGAACCCATGTCTCCGGCATCATCGCGTCCAGAGGGAGCGTGTCATCAGCCGGAGTGGCACCGGACGCCGGTATTACCATGGTAAAAATACTGGACGGCAGCAACTCATTTTACTCCACCTCTGACATTGTAAGCGCCCTGGACTGGCTCAACGTAAACAGACCTGACCTGGATGTGGTCAATATGAGCCTCTACACCGATACCATCTTTTCCGATACCTGTGATTCCACCTATGCCTGGACACAGGCCCTGTACAGGGCGGTCGCAAATTTAACGGCCAAGAATGTTTTTGTGGCGGCTGTTGCCGGGAATAACGGTCTGGCCGGCATGACCACTGCACCGGGATGTCTTTCCAATGTTGTCAGTGTGGGTGCAACCGACGGCAATGATACGGTTGCCGCGTTTTCAAACAGTCATGCAAGCGTCAACTATTTTGCTCCCGGAGTGCATATCGTCTCCGATGCCGTTGGCGGTGGAACGGTCGCCATGTCGGGAACATCCATGGCCGTACCCCATGTTGCAGGCGCCGGCGCCTTGCTCCGTCAGGCATATCCTACTATTTCCCGGGCTGCAATAATCGAGGCGCTGAGTGTAACTGGTGTGAAGGTTACTGATTGGAATGATCTTACCCGGCCAAGGATAGATGTCCATGCAGCATTTTCCTCACTGATCGAACCTGCATCGGAAGGGACCATAGGGCCGGCGATTTTGCATTTGCTGCTTACTCAAGAGTGAATGTCGAACATGTTACGTCGATAGTGGGTGATGTTTCCCTTGTTTCTGAAAAATAATATGAAATCGGGGTGTTGTAAGTGGTCAAGTGAATATTTAAAATTAGTGTTTGATTTTGAGGCTGTACGATGTATTGTGTTCGCGATGTCGAGTATCTCGACCTCAAACTTCTTCTCGCCCCTCTACCGTCTCCCCACTCCATAGGTAGAGGGGTTTTTGTTCTGTGATTGCAGATTGTTTATCAGTACGTGCCGGTTGCCGGCGTTTCCGATGCTTCCTTTACTCAGCCTTTTACAGACAAAAACCGACAGATACTGTTTGCCGAAAATCTGAGAACTGGTTAAAAAAATGTACCATGACCCAAACCAGGTCGCGCCGAAGCAGTACTACCCGAATCGGTCTGCTGGAGGGTTACAGGCAGGAGAAGCTGAAAGAGAATGAAGGTGAATACATGAAGCAGCACCCATATACAAAAATATCGTTTCAGGGAATGGCCGGTGCGTATTCCGATCTGGCCTGCAGAATGGCATACCCTGATCTGGAGACCGTTCCCAGTGTCTCCTTCCTGGCTGCCTTTCGTGCGGTTAAAGAAGGAGAAGCCGATCTGGCCATGATACCCGTGGACAACTGTCTGGCAGGACGTGTAGCAGACGTCCACCATCTTATCCCCCGTGAAGAGTTGTATGTTATCGGTGAACATTTTCAGCTCATCCGACATTGTCTGCTTGGGTTGCCGGGAGCAAAGATTGAGCAGCTGACCGATGTGCACAGCCATGTGCATGCCATTCCCCAATGTTCAAAAATTATTGACCAGCTTGGGCTTACCAGACACGTTGTGGCGGACACCGCTAAAGGCGCCTCCGATGTAAAAAAATGGAATGATCCTACCCAGGCAGCAATAGGTTCTGATCTGGCCGCAAAAATCTACGGCCTTGATATCCTGCAGCGTGACATCCAGGATGCTCCACATAATACGACCCGTTTTCTTGTTTTTTCAGAGCGCAAAGATATACCCCGCTTGGAAGTGGGAAAGCAGTATATTACCAGTTTCATTTTTGAGGTCCGTAATATTCCCGCGGCCCTGTACAAAGCTCTGGGCGGATTTGCCACCAACGGCATTCAGATGGTGAAACTTGAAAGCTATGTGGATAAACATTTCAATGTGGCGCGTTTTTATGCTGACGTGGAGGGGCATATAGAAGATATGCCACTGCAGCTGGCATTTGAGGAACTCAATTTTTTTGCTAAAAAAGTGGTGCATCTCGGCACGTATCCGGCGCACGCCTTTCGTGAGAGTAATGGGGATTCCTGATGTCTGTGTGACTGAAATGTTTTTTGATTTTGCGTGTTTAAAAGGAAGGATGATATGAGAAGCGTTAAGGACTCCATAGCAGCAAGGCACTCTGTGCGGGCATACACAGGGGAATTGCTCAATGCTGATCAGGTCGAAGATCTACTGGATACAGGGCGTAATGCTCCTTCCAGCCTCAATTCACAGCCATGGCGTTTCAAGGTGGTCAACGACGCGACAACCATCGGCTGGTTTGGCCAAAGTGAGGTTTCCAGAAAACAGACCTGGCTGGCACAGGCCGGAGCAATCATTGTCTGCTGTGCTGATCTGGAGGGATATCTGAAAGACTCCCAGGCAAGCGCCTTTTATTATCGTGACAACAACCTGATGGATGAAGAACCCTTGCAGGGGATCGAAAAGTATGTTGCACGGGAAAAAGAGAACAATGATATAGCCAGGTTCGGCGCTGCTGCAATGAATGTGGGGATTGCGGTTTCCTTCATGATGCTCCGAGCCGTAGAGATGGGGCTGGGTACCTGCTGGGTAGGTATGTTCAATGAGCAGGTCATCAAGGAAAAACTGGGTATTGACCCGAATATGCGTGTTGTTTGTCTGCTTGCCGTGGGCAAGGAATCAGGAAGTGCTGAGTTTGTACGTAACCGAAAGGCGATGAAGGATATTGTGCTGCCGTAATCCCCTTGCCGGCTTGTAAAGTCTCATGGGCACCTTGAAAAATTGCTAATTCGCCCAATTTCACTGTTGCACTTAAAATTTTATCCTCGAAGGTAAGCGTAAACTCCGATATCACCTATATCTGCAGCGGCTTCAAACATAAATCCCAGGACTTGCAAACAGAGGCAATCTCGGCTCGAATTAACCGCCAATAGGAATGGTTATCGGCAAAAAGCAAAATAACGGATCCTGTGTGCTCAGGCCAATTTTAGAGATACCGGAATTAAGATAAAATCTCGGTGCTGACCAGCACCGGGATTCATGGCGACGCAGTCGCCATGAACGTTAAGTTGAGCGGCCGCGATCACGCGGTCCGAGTGGGCATCAGCCCACGTTTTAAACGCCTTGTTGTGCAATTTTTTATTATTGAAAGGAAAGTTTTTTTTGAGAAGCAACACACTCTCTCAAATAGAGATTAATTAGGTTTTGATAAGGTATTCCTGTTTCTTCTGACATGTTTTTGAAATACTCAATGACATCAACACCCATTCTTAAAGTAACTTGTTTTTTCAATTGCTTTGCAAATGGATTTTTCCTTTTTTTCATTTGAGATAAATCGTATTCTTTTTTCATATCAAGCTCCTGGATATTCTTTTTTCTCATTCTTTGTGGCTTTTCTTGCAGAGATAATACGAATTGTCGAATCGCTTTCTCTATAACAATGAAGAACCAAAAGAATACGAAGTTTGTTGCTTAAGCCTAACATCAAAAAACGTTCTTCATCGTGGGAATTTGCATCATCCCAAAATTGAATGGCTTGATCATCAAAAAATACAGATTGAGCTTCTTCAAAAGAAACACCATGCTTTGCTATATTGCTTTTAGCCTTTCTATCATCCCATTCAAAAGTTATACGTTTCATATTTACAGTATAATTATATTATATGGCTCAAGCAATTTTTTTATAGCACAACAACGGCAAGTTCACCAGCGCGCGATCACGTGCGTCTGGTGCAACGTTTGGTGTGTGCCGGGCACGGCACATGTTCTTAAAAGTGAGTCAAATGTACAGTTTGTTCGTGCATTTGGCAAGTCTTAGCCCCATCCGGATGGAGGCGAAGGGGGTAGCAGTAGGCAAGGATGTGCCGGTAACGGCAGTTCTGGAGGAAGCCGCCCTGAAATGGGGTACTGCGAAAGTACGGGATGACGAACAGGAATCGGATATAAGGCGCACGTATCGGGACGAGCCTGCACAACAAGGTAAAGTCCTCTATCCATACTGAAGATACGTCCGTAAATCCGGCATTCATGTACTGAAAGACATGTGTTTACCCCGGGAGATCCGCTACGTCTTCTGGATCTGTAGTCTAAATTGCCGGATTCAGGACACCCGGCTACCAAGTCCTGGGCACCACCGCGAGTTTGGCTCCTGACCAGTGGTGAGCTTCTTGTAACTGAGAGGAAACACGAAATAGAGGAGTCACATTCTGCAGATATCAGGAAGTGTGCTGACCGTGAGGAACGCAAATCGTGTAGCGGAAGTCAGCAGAGGGCATAGTAGCTGGTGGAAATGAGCCGGGGACACCTCGAAAAACGCTGAATCCCGGAAGTCTCACATCCCAGTGAAGGCCTGAACGGTGCCTGATGCGAGAGCATCGGGTAAATGGTAATGATGAGTAGGAGGTGTAGACTTGTGAATACATTGCCACAGCAGCTGGAAATGTTTACTGCGTTGCAGCATGCCGAAAGTCTGGGGAGCAATGCCCGGCTCCTTGAGGTAATCCTTAATCACAACAATATTTCCCGGGCCTGGAAACAGGTAAGTGGCAACAAGGGGCCCCGGTGTTGATGGGATGACCATTGATACGACGGAGGGAAACCCGGCGAAGAACTTGACACAAATTGCCCATGATTTACTGAATGGTGCGTACACCCCTTCCCCTGTTCGGCGAGTAGAAATTCCCAAGCCAGGTGGGGGAGTGCGTTTGCTTGGGATCCCAACGGTCCTTGACCGCTGTATTCAGCAATCCATATCCCAGATTCTGTCGCAGATATGGGAGCCTGTGTTTTCAGAGTTCAGTTACGGTTTTCGACCGGGACGAACCGCACATCAAGCGGTTGAACAAGGAAAGCATTATATGGATACAGGCTGTACTGCACCAGATAGACAACAATCAGTTGTTTGAAAAGAGCGACAAACGTTAAACTACATACGAGATATTTTTTTATACACCAAGTGACAATAAGAGAACCTTTTTCCTGGCAATCATAGCTGTGTTCGTAACGCCCCTGCCTAACATGCTTCCGGTTAAGGACATACCCCAAAACAGTCATTATTGCAGGCCATGTCCAAAGGCGAGACGGGAATCTATTGTTTCTGCAGTATGTCCAAAATCCGATCACATTTTTCTCTGCTACTCGTGTCGGTGTCCTTAAGGGCCAGGAGCAGCTCTTTGATACTCTGGTGAACTGCTCTGTCAGGGCTAGCGGCTTCTAGCCGCTGGAGAAGATCTTGCCCATACCTATATTGGTCTCTGAGCTCTTCCGGGCTTGCTGCATGTGTGCAGACCTCCTGAAGAGCTGTTGTCCATTCAAGAAGGGCTGCGGCAGCCTCACTGGAGGGGGCGATATGTGTCCCAGGGGCACCTTGCATTCTTCTCGGGTCATCTCTTGTTTCGCGTAAATTCTGAGTGGACTGTTTATTGACCTGTAACGAGTGTAGTGCAGCATCGTTTCGATGCTCATCAGCTCTTGATTTCGATTTTTGGATATCGTAGCTCTCGCTGTACTGGGACGGGACGGCTTTTCTCTGCCGGGATTCCCAAGGCGGAGGGCTTGGAGAGCCCTTTTCCTGTTCTCGGTCTATTGTGCCGGAAGGGATACCTTGAGCTGTTGTTCCCTGTTCTTTGCTGCTGAAAGGACCGGGTGTGGCAGCAGGTTTCGGTGAAGGAGATACGATTTGAGGCTGCGGAGGTGTAATCAGCTCACTATGGTCAATGTTTTCATTGATATTGAGAAATACGATTACGCAGGCTGCGGCAGCAAGCAGGGAGCCTGCGGTGGTAAGGGCTTGAGGTCTTCCCATGAACCTTGCCAGGCGGGCAACAGGTTTGCGCGCTTGCTCTTTCTGTTGTGTTGCATGCAGAAGCAGCCAGGAGGTATAACAGGCATTGCAGCCTGCAAGGTGTTCTGTATACAGGGCGGACTGCTCCGAGGAAATTTTTCCTTCTACAAAGGCTGCCAGCTGCTCATCCGTCAAACATTTCCCGGTGCTGTCAGGCTGTCTGCCGGCCAGGGCGAGCAGGGCAAGTGCTGTATCCGCCCTGCGTTTGTCTTTGATTTCCGGCGTTGTCGTTGTCATGCCTGTCTTGTTGCTATTTTTACTTCGTATAAAGAAAGAGACGGTTCTCCAGTCATGGAGTGTCGTTTTTTTCAAAAGAGTTGACGAAATTCTTCTTCCAGGTCGGCGTCATGTATTTGTCCGCGGATTCGCTGCAGTAACCTGCGCAGTCTGCCATGGGCCTGAAATCTGTTTAAGCCGAGCATTCGGCCTGCTTCTGCCACGGCTACGCCGTCCCGGTAACAGAGCTGCAGGAGCAGCGTTTCTTCCGGGGTCAGCTCAAAAGAGAGCGCGCTGATTTTGGTAAAAAAAAATTCCGCACCGGGAGCGGATTCTGTTCCCAGGAGCATACGGCCTATCAGGGCAAGTAACTGCCTACGCTCCCGTTGCTCGATGTGCTGGTGCTGCCTGGAGGCCTGCTCACGATCCTGGCCGGCCATTGTTTCCTCATCATATTCAGCCGATTCCCCACGATATTCCCCACAGGATGGAATCTCACCCAAAAGTGTATAAGCTGCTTCTTCAAGGGCAGCGGTGGAGACCGCTTCTCGGTTTTTGATGATGGCGACGGCCTCATCCGGTGTATACCTTTCCAGGCAGAGAAGCTGGAATAAAGAGACCCAGATGCCGCCGAGCCTGCGAACCCACGCCGGAGGTTTGATGCGGCCGAAACGTTTGCGGGCAAAATCTTCCAGTAATCTGTGGGTCAGGGCTGCAATATAGGTTGTCGGCGAAGATTTGCCTGAAAAGGCCCGTAAACGGCGCCAGTTGTCTTCAGCAAGTCCGTCAATAACATAGAGTGCCGCTTCTTCAGCGAGAGATTCCGAAGGGAAACGGCGCATGGCAAGACGATTTATCATTTTCCATTCAGCCAGGGCTGTTTCCTGCCATGTGCTCACGTTGTCGGCTCCTTTTTTGTGGGCAATTGAATTGAACAGTGCTGGAAATCATACTCTAACTCCTCGCTGAAACAAATAAATTTAGTGTTTTCAGCCCTCATTTCTTGGAAATGCTATCTTATGCCGGCAACGGAATATCAGGGAGCCGCCTCTTTAAGAGGATTTTTTACAACACATCCCAGGAGAAAATCCGTCAACAGAAGTATCATATAGGAAAGAAGGAAATTATCTTTATACCATTTCTGAGGAGATGACTATGAAAGGGCTGATAACAGGCGTGCTTGTTTTTCTGCTTCTGCTTGCCGCATGCACTTCGCAGCATAAGCAGGAACAAAAAGAGGCTAAACAGACGGATTCCTCAACAGAGGTTCAGAAGGAAGAAGCGCTTGCTCCTCCCCCTCTCCCTGTGCATGAGGCAGAAATGCAGGCAACGGATTCCGTGTCTATGATGGAAAAAAAATTTTTATCCGCTAAAACAATGCAGCGAGGGTACGCGCTGCAGGCCCCTGCCGCAGAAATGGGTGTCGGGATAATGCCTCCTTCTGCGCAGTGGAACCGGGAATCCTATAACGCGGTTCAGGAAAACAGATTCATCAATACCGTCAATGATCCCCTGTCCACGTTCAGTATAGATGTGGATACAGCCGGGTATGCCAATGTGCGCCGGATGGTGACCGGCGGACATCTTCCCCCTGTGGGTGCTGTGCGCATAGAGGAAATGATTAATTATTTTACTTATGATTATCCCGCTCCTGAGTCAGGGAATGATTTTCGTCTTCACGCCGAGATAGGCCCGAGTCCGTATCACGCAGACTATCAGCTGGTGCGTATCGGCCTGAATGCCAAAGACCTGGATCCGGCGCAGCTGCCGCCTTCCAATCTGGTGTTTCTGGTTGACGTATCGGGTTCCATGCAGGCCGTAAATAAGCTGCCTCTGCTGAAACAGGCCGTGAAACTCCTGGTGGAGCAGATGGGAGCAAGGGATCGGATCGGTATTGTTGCCTATGCCGGCAGTGACCGGGTGGTCCTGCAGCCCACTGCAGCGGATGACAGGGCGGCTATTTTCGCAGCTCTTGACCAGCTGCGTTCCGGAGGCTCAACTCATGCTTCCAGCGGCATCCGTACGGCCTATGATCTTGCCCGCCGGAGTTTCATGCCTGGAGGCAATAACCGGGTGATTCTGGCCTCGGACGGTGATTTCAACGTAGGCGTGACCAGCAGGGGAGAACTGCAGAAATTGATCGAAGAGGAACGGGAAAGCGGCATCTACCTGACAGTCCTTGGTTTCGGCATGGGCAATTATCATGACGATACCATGGAAGTGCTGGCAGATAAGGGCAACGGCAACTATGCCTATATCGACTCCCTGCTGGAGGCCAAGAAAGTCATGGTCAAGGAGATGAGCGGCACCCTGTTTGCCCTTGCCGATGACGTTAAAATCCAGGTAGAGTTCAATCCGGCCAGGGTCGGGGCGTACCGGCTTCTGGGTTATGAAAACCGCGCCTTGGCAGACGAGGATTTTATAGATGATACCAAGGATGCCGGGGAGATCGGT
Organism: Desulfobulbaceae bacterium; assembly: GCA_963678525.2. Lineage (GTDB taxonomy): Bacteria > Desulfobacterota > Desulfobulbia > Desulfobulbales > Desulfobulbaceae > Desulfogranum. The sequence continues at coordinate 3,352,647 of CAXXDG010000003.1, read as the reverse complement.
GTCGGCCATCGGGTAACAACCCTTTATGAACTGATACCTGCCGGTCATGCATCGATCCCCGTCGTTGATGCCTTGAAATATCAAAAACCTCAGGCAGGAGTAAATGATGCTGCAGATGAACTGCTGACCGTAAAGCTGCGCTATAAGCCCCTTGGACAAAAGAGTTCAAAGGAAATGATCCTGCCGGTTTCTGCTGCCATGCCGAAAAGCAACAGCGTGGATTTTCAGTTTGCTGCAGCTGTGGCCGGCTACGGCATGCTGCTGACAGAGAGTGAACATCTGGGATCATTTTCCTGGGATCAATGTATGGCAATGGCCAAGGCCGGCAGGGGGCAGGACGTTGAGGGATACAGGGCGGAATTGTATCGCCTGGTTGAAACCAGCGAGCTCCTTTCCAGGCAGCAACCTGCAAATCCGCCGCAACCGATGCCGATTCGTCCGCTTGCGAAATAGCCATACCGACGCCCCTGCCGGGAAAATTTCCCGGCAGGTTCAAAAATAACTTCAAGGAAATTGAGAGTGCGACCTGTACATTCAATGATCTGCTGAAGAAGTTACTTACCTGTGGCGGGGTCGGACCATGTTAACCTGTTGGATATATGAGTTAACCATCGAAAAAAACCGCCGGATTTCGGGCTTAAAACGGCCGGTTTTCAGCCCAAAATCGACGCTGTAAAACTTAGCGGTTGGATTGATATACGGATGCTTCTTTTATTACACAAACCTGGTCATATATGGATGTATTTTTTGACCGTGCGTCTGTCTAACCGGCTGATGCGGCCCACCGCCTCGTAGGAGCCATGCTTTTTATACAACAGCCGGCAATATAACGAAAGTAATTCCCGGGCGCTGAATGAGGCCTGCGAGCAGCCGAGGCTGATCTGCTCGACCTCCGTGGCCGGCATTATCTGTTGCCATCGATAGCGGTTGTTGAGGATAATCTGCCTGGTGCACTGTTCCAACTCCCTGATATTACCCGGCCAGCTGTAATTCGGCGGCTGATGATCGTGAATGTATTGCAGCACCTTGTCCGCGAGTTCTTCAGGTTTTCGGCCGAATATTCTCTGCAGCACCACATCCAGGAGTTCTTCCAGTTCACCGGGATTTTGATCCAGCCGCATGCGCAGGCTGGGTACTTCTATAACATCCGAACAGAGCCGGTAATAAAAATCATCCCGGAACAACCCTTCGATCCTGAGTTTTTCCAATGACTGGTTGGTGGCGGCAATGACCCGGCCCGGGAATTTCCGTATCTGGTGGCTGCCCACGGGAGTGAAGGTACGTTCCTGAAGAACCCGCAGTAATTTTACCTGCACCGGCAGGCTTACGTCGCCTATTTCGTCCAGGAAAATAGCCCCGCAGGGGCTGCAGCGGCTGAATACCCCCTGATGCTGTTCCACGGCGCCTGTGAACGCACCCTTCTGGTGACCGAACAGTTCCGATTCGATGATCTGCTCAGGGAACTGAGACAGGTTGATGGAGACAAAGGCCTGGGTAAAGCTTTCCGTGAACTTCCCCTGTTTGGGGTCAAAAGGGATATACCCGGATCGCCCGATGGCTGCGGCAGCCATGCCTTTTCCTGTCCCGGTCCGGCCAAGGAGCATGGTGGAAAAGTCATCCATGCGGTTCCACAGGTACTGTTCATAGAGTTGTATTTCACTGGTAAAGATATTGTGCCATAGGGAGCGTCGAAGCTGCTGTACGCACGCACTTTTCCCAATTATTTTGCTGATGAAATAATAGGCCCTGCGCATCTGGAAAAAGAGGGCGAAATAGCGCAGGCAGAGTTCATCGGAAAAACCATAGGAGCTGAGCAGGGACAGCGTATCCCTGGAAAAGGGAACCTGGCAGCAGGTTCCATCCTGTTGAACCTGTTTTCTGATATGTTGATCAAAATTGGGTACATACAGGTGAAAAACGTAGAACAGCGCTCCAAAGGCAAAGAGCTGCCGGTCCGTATCGTTGAACGGCTTGCGGGTCTTGTTTTGCCTGGTTGCAATCCTGTCGATTAAGGCTTTTACATCTTCTGTGAGCTTGGCGGTAATCACCGGAATGGGAGATGAAGCTGACAATCCGGTGACTGAGAGGTCGATGGCCAGGCGTTCCGACCCAAACGGATTGGCGAAAATGGCGTCTCTGATTTTACGGAGCTGTTCCCGTTCCTGCGTTTCCATGTACTCTCCTGTAAAGTTATCGTCTGTTCTTAAATTGTACACCATATGTTCATAAAATGTTGAGAGTATTTATCGGTTGGATATTGCTGTTTTTATAAATTTTGTAATATCAATATGTTAGTTGTTAAGGCAAAGCCGGCACGATTGCTGCGATGGGTAGGACAACCGTCTGTAAAGACATGATGCAATATAAAAGGAGGTTGTACTATGCAACGTGATGCACACCACAGTTTATGGGTAACTGCCCTGATGACGGGGCTTGTAATCGTGCTGGTTCTGGGGGTTTTCGAAAAATCCCAGGCTGCCGGTCTGCTGAAAGCGAAAAATGGCGGGGAAGATCAGATCTCCATCAAGAAACATGCTGTTTCCGTGGTCTTGAATAACGGCTATGCCAGGACAGAAGTGGATCAGGTCTTTACCAGCTCTGCCGGACAGGATCTGGAAGCCGTTTATTCCTTTCCACTGCCGAGGGAAGCAAGCCTTTCAGAATTGAGCCTCTGGATAGACGGGCAGGAGGTTGTCGGTGAAGTGTTGGAAAAAAAGAAAGCGCAGCATATCTATCAGCAGCAGAAAAGCGCGGGAAAGGACACGGCCCTGGCTGAAAAGGATGATTATAAGACGTTTGATGCGGCAGTCTATCCCGTTCGTCCCAGGCAGGATACCAGGGTGCGGCTGGTGTATTATCAACCCCTGCGGATAGACCTGAATATCGGCAGGTATGTGTATCCCCTGCAGGAAGGAGGCGTTGATGAGGAGCGCTTGGCTTTCTGGAGCGTGGATGACCGGGTGGATGAAGATTTCAGTTTTGATCTGGTGTTAAAATCCGCACATCCTATCAAGGATGTCCGTTTGCCCGGGTACATGCAGCAAGCCAGGGTGGAACAACTGCCCTCCGATGAAGAGAGCGGTAACGGGGTCGTTTATCACGCCCGTATAGATACCGCTGAAGGAGCGAGATTGTCGGAAGATATCGTCTTCTATTATCGCCTTGACGATACTGTTCCCGGACGGGTTGAGCTGGTTCCCTATAAGGAAGCCGGAGCTGATGCCGGCACGTTCATGCTGACTATTACACCTGCGGCTTCTCTTGCAGAGATCAGTGAAGGAACCGACTGGGTGTTTGTTCTCGATCGATCCGGCAGTATGTCAGGGAGTAAGATAACCACCCTGACAGAGGGAGTTGCCAAGGTTATCGGCAAAATGTCCCCCAATGATCGTTTCCGTGTGGTGACCTTCAACAATGATGTGGATGACCTGACCAGTGGTTTTATCCAAGCGGAAGAGGGAAATGTACAGCGTGTCATCGCCCAACTGAAAGGGCTGACCGCAGAAGGTGGAACAGCACTCTATGCAGGCTTGAAAAGCGGGTTGCGAAAAATGGATGATGAGCGGACCACAGCCGTTGTCCTGGTCACCGATGGTGTGGCCAATGTCGGCCCCACTGCCCGGGCGGAATTTCTTCAGCTGGTGGATGAACAGGATGTGCGGCTGTTCACCTTTGTTCTCGGCAACAGCAGTAACAGGCCGCTGCTTGAAAGTCAGGCCAAGGCATCCGGCGGCTTTGCCATGGACATAAGTCCCCGGGATGATATCTACGGTCGAATCCTGCAGGCTAAAAATAAGGTGTTCTATCAGGCTCTCCATGATGCCCATGTCCGGTTCAAGGGAGGTGGAGTGGAACACTTGACGCCTGCCGATATAGGTTCTCTTTACCGGGGGGAGCAAGTGATCATGTTCGGTAAATATACCCGACCCGGGCCGGTGCAGATAACACTGGATGCCAAAATTTCAGGCGAAAACCAGGAGTGGACATGCCGGGCCGTTCTGCCTGACAGCGATGAGGACAACCCGGAAATTGAGAGGTTATGGGCTCTGTCAAGGATAGAGGAGGCCATGGAAGACGTCCGCAACAGTGGGGAGACCGAAGGTCGTGTGCAGGATATTATCGCCTTGGGAACCGAATATTCTCTGGTCACAGACTATACCTCCATGCTGGTGCTGGATGAACAGGAAATGGAACATCTCGGTCTGGATCGTAAGAACAGCTCCAGGGTGCGAAAAGAGCGGAAGGCCGGGACAGGAAGAGAGGCGCAGCGGGTTCGTACGTATCGGGTAAATACCGACGAGCAGGGCGGCATGTTCAAAGGCGCTCCGTCTCCCGGTGTGGGCAGTGGACCTGTCGGCCCCTGGATGATCGGCCTGCTGTTGGGCTGCACCGGAATTGTGCGGCTTGTCTGTAGACAGCGATAGGGAGGATGATGCCATGGCCAAGGGAATCCGTGGTCCCTGGGGTGTCATGTTGGGGTGGATCGGGTTGTTGCCGGTATGTAATCTGCACCTCCTGATCCAGACCCAACCAAGCGTGCTGATTTTTTCAGCAGAGAAGGTGATGCAGGGGGAATGGTGGCGGCTGTTCACTCACCCCCTGGTTCATGTCAGCTGGTATCATTTATGTATGGACGCCCTGCTCACTACCCTGCTTTGGCTGGAATGGAGAGTGTCTTTTCGCGGTGAAAAACTGATCGGCCTTATATGTTGCTGGCTGGGCAGTTTTTTGGTAGCAGCTGCCTGTTCGTCTCTGGTTTCACAGTTTGGATATTGCGGCCTCTCAGGCCTTGCCCATGGACTCATGCTGCTGGTGGCGCGGGGATGGTTGCAACGGAGCGGGGCGCAGCAAAGTCCTGCCGCACGGCTGACCCTGGCTGCATTGTCCCTGTCCTGTCTGACCGGTTTGCTTGCAAAGGTTGCTGTTGAAATGCACACAGGAGCTGTTTTGTTGGCTTCTCTGCATCCCGGTGATATAAGCATCCCCATAGTCGAAGCCCATTTCGGAGGTGTTGCGGGGGCGGCCGTCTTTTGGCTCGGAGCGCTTTTGCATCCGCAAAGTTGGAAGCATAAGCGCGTATAGTGTGCCGGCGGATGGATATGGACGAGTTGATGGGTGTGTCCATGTCCATGGTTGTCTGTTTCAAACCCGCTATAGATAGTGACAATGCAGGCCAAGCTTTTTGCTTGATTTTACCGGGGCGGGAACTTGTCCGGGAAAGGCCGGCTGAGCGCCGACTCAAGGCGGCCCATCGAATCTCCTTAATCCGTAATGTTTTTTCTTGCATAAATGGTAGCGTATTTGAAGCACGGTTACGGTATACTCTTCAAAATTGAAATGGCGCAGGTGTTATCCCTGCGAAATTAACCATCGGTTACATTGTTGGATGAATTTTACCATGAGATTTGATGAGAATATACGAACTATCATCTGGAACCTGTTGCTCATTACCAGCGGGTCATTAGTCTTTTCCTTTGGCGCCAAGGCGGTTCTTGTTCACCATAATTTCATTATGGGCGGACTTTTTGGTACGGCCCTGCTTATTTCGTATCAGACTGATTTCCTCTCGCCGGGCGTGCTGTACCTGATCATGAATATCCCGGTAATGGTCGTGGGATATCTTTTCGTCAGCAGGAAGTTTTTTTTATACAGCATCTATGCCGTTGCCGTGGTGACGGTCGGTTCCGAACTTATCACCTATGATTTACGTGTACAACAGCAGCTCTATGCAGCCATAGTCGGGGGGATAATTTGCGGTGCAGGCAGCGGGATTATTCTTCGATCCGTGGGATCGGGAGGCGGGCTTGATATCGTGGCTGTTATCCTGAATCAGAAATTCAATCTCGGAATCGGCAAGTTCTATTTTTTTTACAATGCACTGCTTTTCAGTTTTACCCTGACCCTGTATGAAATCGATCTGGTGGTGGCGTCGCTTATCCTCACCTTTATCTCTTCCACGGCCATGGAGTATGTGCTGACCCTGTTCAACCAGAGGAAGGTCGTTTACATACTCAGTGATTACGGTCGGGTCATTGCCGATATCATCATCAAGGAGTTGAGGCAGGGGGTTACCATTATCAACGCCCAGGGTGCCTACACAGGCAAAGATAAAAAGATGCTGATGACGGTCACCAACAATCTCCAGGTCAAGCGACTTGAAGAAAAGGTGTTTGCCCTGGATCCAAACGCTCTGTTTATTGTTGAGAATTCTTTTAATGTTATAGGCTCAGGGTTGGGCAAGAGGAAGATTTATTAGCCTGGATGTACCCCGGTTTGCAGGTATGTGGATGCGGGGAGGTTTGATGAGTCGTCCAGGAAATGCAGGATTTCCTGGACGACATGACTCTGAGGGTGTTTACCGGCGGTGTCCGGGTTTATTTTTCGGCCGTGGTTAAATACGAAAACTTCCCACAATGGAATTGAGATTCGCCGCCCGTTCCTGAAGCTGGGCAGAGCTGTTTTCCACTTCACGACTGCCTTCGGAAATCTCTGTTGCAGCTACATTGACCTGTGAAATATCCTCGGTGATGGCAGAAGCGACAATAGAACTTTGACTGACGTTTTCATTGACCTCCTGGATGCCCTGGCTTGTCTGCGAGATGTTGTTTGCTATTTCCCGGGTTGCAGCGGTCTGCTCTTCAACGGCTGTTGCAATGGCCGCCACGATATCATTGACCCCGGTAATGACCTCTGAAATCTGGCCTATTTCGGTTCCTGCGTTCTGGGTGGTGTTCTGAACCGCGTCAATCAGGTTCTTGATATCGAGGGTCGCTTCAGCGGTCTGTTTTGCCAGATCTTTGATTTCATTGGCGACAACGGCAAAACCTTTGCCGGCCTCACCGGCTCGGGCCGCCTCAATGGTAGCGTTTAAGGCCAGCAGATTTGTCTGCTCGGATATCTCTGTAATCGTCTCGGTAACCTTACCGATTTTCTCCGCCGCCTGCCCAAGTTCACTCATTTTTCCTGAAGCGTTCTCTGCCTGTTTCACTGCATCGGCAGATACGCTCCTCGCTTTTTCCGCACTCTCGGCAATTTCTCGTATGGTTGCGCTCATTTCTTCGGCTGCCGAGGCTACCATGTTGGTATTTGTGGATGACTGCTCCATTGCCGCAGCAACGTTACTCAGATTTGCGCTCATTTCTTCCGAGGCAGTGGCTACATTGTCGGCGCGTTGTGAGGAGGATTCAGCACTGCCTGAAAGTTTTTTTGCGATTTCGGTGAGCTGACCTGACGACAGGCCTAGGAACTCGGAGTTCTCAGCGATTTGACCAATAATACCCTGGAGTTTAGCGATAAACACATTGAACCAATGGGCAAGTTCTCCGATTTCATCCTTGTTCTTTGCTTGAAGACGCATGGTCAGATCTCCTTCGCCCTCTGCAATATCGCGTAAACCTGCGACAGCCAGGTTAATCGGTCTGGCGATGATGAGGGTGGAGATTGCATACACGACAGCAAACAGGACAAGAAGGGAGACGATGCCGATGATAATGTTTGTGGTGCGTAAAGCCTTTGCCGCTTCCAGAACTTTATTCATGGATACCCGGATGGTGAGGTTCCAGATATCGAAATCTTCTCCAAAATTGACAGGGACTGAAACAGACAGGGTATCTCCGGGAAAATCTTCTGTCTCTAATATTTCCTGGAATGATTTCATGCTGTTGGTAGCCTGGAGAGCGTCGCTGGATATAAGGGTTTTTCCGATAGCTTCTTCATCAGGATGCGTAACCACTGAACCGTCGCTGAAGTTCAGGATTCCGTAGCCGGTATCAAATGGTTTGATGAGGGAAATGATTTCGTTCATTTTATCCATACCGTAGTCAATTCCCGCAACACCAACGGCCTTACCGTTGACAATAATTGGTGATGCCGCTGAAATCATCATGACCGGCACGCCGTTGATTTCATATACCGTTGGTTTGGTAATAAATGGCTTTCCTGTGCGCAGAGGAGTCCAGTACCATTCACCTCCTGTAGAACCCTCTGCTGCCATGCCGGTGTTGCTCTTGACGAGTTTGCCGCTGTAGCGCTGCAGGTTGGGTCTGAATTGTCCATTTTCGGCAGTACCGGGTTGGTTGACATCAATTGTGCTGTCTCGGCCGTCAAACTCATTCGGCTCCCATACGGCCCAGACTCCGAAAAAATCTTTGTGGGTGAGTGCGACGGAATGCAGCATGTCAACAACCATGGTTCTGGTGTCTGCCTGCTTTGAGCCATCGACGGCGCTCAACATCTCGGATACTGTATTGGCGGCAATAACCGCCTTGTAAATTTCACTTTTCACTTCAGCGCTGCTCTTGCTCGCTGTTTCCATCACCAGGCCCAAAGCATTATTTTCAGCATTTTTGGTAGTAATGCCGGATATGATGACAATGGTTGCGGAAAAGGCAAGAAAAGCCACGCCGCAAATAAATAACAACATCTTGGTTCGTAGTTTCAATGACTTAAGCATGGGCTTCCTGTTTTTGTAAAAAAATGATTCTGATCAAATCGTAAATGTTCGAATCATTGATTTCAGTTGTTCAGAGAGTGTTTCCAGTTCACGCGCCTTTTCGTTGAGGGTCAGTGACCGGCCGGCAATGTCAACCGCTTCGCTGTTTACTCTGTTGATGTCCTCAGCGACTTCTTCGGCAACTATGGAACTCTGGGAAACGTTTTCCGTGACCTCTTGAATACCGATGGTTGCCTGGGTTATATTTTCTGCGATTTCACTGGTGGTCACATTCTGTTCCTCCACGGCCGAGGCTACCATCACCACAATACTGTTGACTTCATCAATGACCTGGGTAATACCCTGGATCTCCATTACCGTGGAGTTGGTTCGGCTTTGGATATCGCTTATACGATTCTTGATCTCCTGGGTGGATTCAGCCGCCTGTTTTGCCAGTTCTTTGATTTCATTGGCAACAACAGCGAATCCTTTGCCGGCTTCTCCTGCCCGGGCTGCTTCAATGGTGGCATTCAGCGCCAGCAGATTGGTCTGCTCTGATATTTCCGTTATAGCCTGCGTGACAACACCGATTTCAGTCGCTGCGGTTCCAAGCTGGTTAACATGATGTGAAGCTGTTTCCGCCTGGCTGACTGCACGGCGGGTAATGGTTTGTGTCTGTTCAGTTTTCTGGGCGATTTCCCTGATGGTGGACGCCATTTCTTCTGTTGCCGCGGCAACCAGAGAAATGTTTGTGGATGCTTCCTCTGTTGCCGCCGCAACATTGTTCATGTTGGAGCTCATTTCTTCGGCAGCAGCCGCAACTGAACCGGACCTGTCGTTCAGTTCCCTGGTGCTGTGTGTTATTTCCGCGGAAGATTTTCCCAGGATGCCGGCGCCTTCATACAGAGTTACCGATGAATCGGCTATGTCGCGTATCATGGCGCGGAGCTTGGCGGACATATTGTCTATGTTGGATACCATCCGGCCGATTTCATCGGCGCTGCTGCCGGGCATCTCCCGGGTCAGATCTCCCCCTGCAATGGTAGTGATATGTTTTGATACATTCTGCAGCGGCCTGATTATGGAAGACTGGAGCAGATAGCCGACAAGGGCGGCAATGACGCCGACGATGCCGATGGTCCAGGCGATCATGGACAGCTTGGTTTTCCATATACGGGCATTGATCTGTTCAAGGGAGCTTATGATTTCAAAAGCGCCATGTATTTCTCCGACTTTCCATCCTTCCATGATGCCTCCGGTCGGATCTTTCTTCCCCTTCGGATCTCCGTGACAAAACAGACAGTCCTGGGTGAGTTTTACGGGCTTGAGATAACGAACCTCGTTGTTCTTAATAACTACAAGGTCATCCAGGTGGTTGTCTTTGATATCGTTGAGGTACTGCAGCTCTTCTTCAGTGGGGGTGTTGCTGGGATTACGCGGGTGTACCTTGGGAGCGCGGAACATATATCCCGCTTCCTTTGCATTGACGGCTGCGGTCTTCATGGCTGTCACCACAGGAACCGCTTCAATAATCGTATCCGCGGAGATTTCGGCGAAAGGTCTGAGCAGGCCGAGCTCGAGTTTTTTAGCCATTTCGCTTCTGGTTGCTTCGGCCATCAGAACAATGGCCTTGCTCTTGTCCACCATATTGGCTACGGCGCTTTTGCGCATGTCCGCCGCACGCTGAATGGTAAGGATGACGGCAATTATGACGGGACCAAGAAGAACAATAACAAGTATCTTCCATCTGATAGAAATATCTGAGAATTTTGTCATAAAAAGTGTTGTGTGTTGTTTTTTGATAGTGGTATCAGACGCGGTAACCATATAGTTCGAGTGCCTGACAAAAGTATTGTATATCAAGGAAAATACATCTACAAGGAAGGGGGGAGATATTTACGGAATATTTATTCTCCAGCTCATTTGTCAGATAACGTAACATTCAATCAAAGGAGCATGATATGTTTCACTCCGGCGAAGCATGGATTACAGGTCGTTCCTGGAAGCAGTTTGCAAGTGACTCGATTCCAGTAGAACTTGTCGGCTGTTGGAGAATTGTGGGCACTCAATTTGTGGTTGAATTTACCGATGAGGGTACACACTTAAATTATTACGCTATCAACGATACCGACTACGAAATATCAAGCGATGGAACAACGCTCACTTGGTGTGGATTTGATTATGCAAGAAAGTTCGATACCTCAACATCATTGCCGGGAGTCTGGGAGCGATTCTGGTCGGACGACGATGTCTATGAAGAGTTGAATTTTCACGAGGGAGGTACTTACGCCTCACATTGGCGGCCCTGGAATGAAGACTATTTTGGATCGTATCTTGAAAACACTCCGACACTTGGTACGTTGAGAATGCGAGAGTTGCACTCCATCGTAACAATTGCAGGCTCACAGATGACTTTCGACCCCCCATATTCCCCAATCAGAACGGGCATCTTTACATTGGATGGCGATAGTTTATCTATCGTGTTCCCAAGTGGATCGGTCACATACGAGCGTGTGCTGTAATTCATTGAAATATGTGCAAGTCTAACACGTCACCACTCGATTTCAGCTTGTAAAACAAGCTCAGATATTGCACGTATTACATTATGGCTATTATTTGGGTGTTGGATAATAGTAAACTGCTGAGGTAGCCTAAACCTGCCGCCGATACATTACGATTCATTAGTTTTAAAAATGCTCAGCCTAAAAATATAGCGATATTACAAAAATCACCAATTCAAGAATATATGAATACTCCAACAGAAGAGCTACTCTCTCGCCGGCAAAGGTATAGAGCTTTACTGAGTCGATACCTCCCTCAATGTGACGGCGCCTTTCTATTTTCCCGGCTCAACATTTTTTATTTTACAGGCACATTTGCAAATGGCGTCCTGTGGATCCCAACAGACGGTGAGCCGATATTATTTTGTAAACGTGGAGCGGAACGCGCAACAAGAGAGACACCGTTACAGCACATTATCCAATTCAATTCGTATAAAGATATTGCCCCAACTTTTCGTGATCTTGCCATCCCTCTTCCCTCAAAACCGGCAACCGAGATGAATGGCCTTTCATGGGCGCTTTCGAACAAACTGGTAAAATATTTGCCCAATGTTGAATTTATCCCCGGTGATACTCTGATCGCGATGACCCGGGCGAAAAAATCCGAGTGGGAGTTGCAGCTTATTCGTAAAGCTGGAGAAAAACATAACAGGTGTTTAACGCAGCTGTTGCCGCCTTTTCTTCACGAAGGCATAAGTGAGCTGCAAATATCCCATAAGCTTTCAGAATTACTGTATGCTGAGGGCCATAACGGGATCTTGAGAATGGAAACATTTGGTGAAGAGGTGTTTCTGGGACATATATCGATTGGTGACAGCGCCAATTATCCAAGTGTTTTTAACGGGCCAGTGGGCCTTCGCGGTGTTAATCCCGCAGTGCCCTATATGGGAGCGGAAACAATTACCTGGACATCCGGCAGCCCCCTCACAATCGACAATGGCTTTACCTTGAATGGATATCAAACCGATAAAACCCAGGTGTACTGGCTCGGCAGTAAAAAGAGCATTCCGGAGCAGGTTCAAAGTGCCCATGATTTTTGCGTGGAAATTCAAGGCATGATTGCCGAACAATTACGACCAGGGGCAATACCAGGTAGGTTGTGGGGCCAATGCCTGGAAAAGGTTTCGCAAAGCCCATGGCTGCATGGTTTTATGGGCCTTGGAAATAATAAAGTCAATTTTGTCGGCCACGGCATTGGTCTGGCCATAGATGAATATCCGGTGATAGCCAAGGGGTTTGACCTGCCGTTGGAAGAAGGCATGGTCTTGGCCGTCGAGCCGAAAATAGGGATATCCGGCATCGGAATGGTGGGAACAGAAAACACGTTCGAGGTGACCGCCGGCGGCGGCAAAGCATTAACCGGTAATACCTGCGAAATAATTGATGTGTCGTTATAATTAATGAAAGTATTGGAAACTGCTTATGAGTGATTTTTCGAAATTGATTGAAAAACTTCAACGTATTTTCCACAGTATCAACGGATGCTTTAGCCGTAGTGTCTGCAGTGCTTTGGCTCTTGTTTTCTTCAGTGTGTTTCTCTGTCAGCATGCCGATGCTGGGGGGATACAGCCTGTCAAACTGTTTTCTCATAGAGGAATACAGACAGGATATCCTGAAAATTCCCTTCAGGCGCTCAAGTCACTTATTTCCAAAGGTGTGGATGGTGCGGAGATTGATTTGCGGACCACATCGGACGGGCATATCATTCTTATGCATGATGAGCGGATCGATCGAGGCACTGACGGACAGGGTGAAGTCAAGGCGAAGCGGTGGGAGGAAATGAGAAATTTACAACTCAAGGACAACTCCGGCAACGTTACACCATACTCCATTCCGGAACTGGCGGAGGTGTTACAATTAATCAAAAGCCATCCGCATTTTGAAATAGCCTTTGATCTCAAAGACGTTGATCCGGAATCGGTTGCCCGGCAAGTCCTGCTTGCCGGGGTCGAGCGGCAGGTGCTTTTCTTTGTTGCCGACCCCATGCAGGTGGAACTGGCACGGTCCATTACCGGTTTGAATTCTGAGTTGCGGATAATAGTCGATATGCTTACCTGGTGGAAGATTGAAGATGTTCCCCTTTTTGCAGCGAAGGCCTTGAACGCTGACATGCTTTTCAGCAGTGAATGGTTTTTTCCAAAAAGAGGATTTCAGATGCTTCAGAAAGAGGGCGTCCCTGTTGCCGTGTATCTTTGGGGCGTCCATGATCTTGAACAGCGGTTTCAACGTGCTGTAGAACTTGGCGCCTCTACCATCAGTACCGATGATCCTTTTCATCTGCTGCCCATTGTCCAGCAGATGAAAATTTCCCAGGAGAGAACCGCATCCGGGAATTGATAAGAGGCGCCTATCAATTTTTATGTACAAATTATTTTTTTCGGTCCTGGCTTGCAGATACGTGTTAACGGCATCCGGCTGAACAGACTGTCAATGTGGTTTTTTGCCGGTGTCATGGTTGTGGGGGGCGCTTCAAAATTACTGCTCCCGCCTTCATTGGAGAGGGTTTTGCCGCATATGGGGCAGTGATCTCGCCCGTATATGAAAATCAATCTCTCTCCGGGTTATTTATTTATCAATAATATTTTGCCAACTCCAGGGTCCGCTCCAACCGGTCCAGGAATCCCTGGTTCACCCCCGGGTAATGGGCCAGGCCTTTAAAACGGGTCTCACCTTTAACCGTTATCTGCGGGCACTCTACGCTAAATCCCATTTCTTCAAGCGCTGACCGCCAGCTGTCTTCCTCTCCCATGAGGTCGTCATCCACGTGGATGCCGGCGTAATACATCAGCGGGATGATTTTTGCTCGTTGGTATCGGCTTGCCAGGCTGTCCCGTTCAATCTTGGCCAGTACGGCTTCATGATCCGGTACACCCTCAACGGTGGCTGCCAGGACATTGGGGTACAGGGTCCTGAGCAGATTATCCACCCCCAAATAGACAATATTTACCGGATCTGCGGCAAGGGGTGTCCCATGCAGGGCGATCAGGTTCAGGCCTTGCTCAGGAGAGAGGAATTCAGGCTCAATGATTTCAAGAAGTTCTTTGATAAAATCCCAGCGGTGGAGCAGGGTTTCGCTGAGAAAGACGTTCATTCCCGGGAAATATTCACAGGTTTCAGCCAATTGAGTATACTCTGTTCCTGGAAAGACATGAAGCGGCTGTACCACTGCCTTGCGAAATCCATCGGATTCCACCTGGGCAAGGGTCTGCTGCAGACTGGGCAGCTCTAACTTTTTGCGTATGATTTCTGAAGTATAGCCCCAGTAGACGGAGTGGGCTGGAAACCGCTGTTCCAGCTCCTGCTGAAATCCCTCCAGGACCGCTCTGTTTTTGTTGGTGCTGCCGAAGGCGGCAATGACGATGGCCGGCTCCTGCTGCAGTTTCGGCAGTCGCATTTTTCGCCCTATATAACCTCGCTTATGCATATGTAGTCACCATATAATGTTGTATCTTTTTCAGGTAAGTTTCCATTCCATTTTCCACTGCTCCACATCCTGACGGGTGATGATGTCCACCTGATTACCCTGGATTTCACCTTCACCATCTTCGCGAAGCTCTTCCATATCACCCTCGATATCAAGCGCCGCGGACTGTACCTGGGCCAGCAGGTTCTGGTCTGCGTTCCACAGGCCGCGGGCATGGGATTCAAGCAGGCGACGAGATATTTCTTCCAGGGCATAGGGATTGCTCTCACGCAGCCAGGAATAATTCGCCTGATCCATGATGTAGGTGCGGACCAGATCGTCAAACAGTCGTTTTGAGACCTGTTCACTGGTAGCAGACCATTTAAACAGATTGTTCACCCTGCCGGCAACCTCCTGGGCGCCCTGGTAACCGTGTTGTTTCATCTCCTGTATCCATGTTTTGTTAAGCAACCGCGTGCGTGCACTGCGCTGCAGGGTTTCAGCAAGGCTTTCAATCTCAGGTGATCCCGGCAGAGTACTGTCGCCCCAATACATTTTTGCCTGCCTGCCACCCACCGCACCGGCTGCAGCAGCCATGCCTCCTTGAGAGACCGCATAACAGTTGCAATCAAGGGCATCATATTCTGCAGAAGCCTGTTTCATGTAGGCGATATCGATCCCGGCCAACTGTTCTGCCAGGGCCTGATGGGCAGTGCTGATGGAGAGCCCGCCCGCCTCGTCGCTGCAGCAGGCGTGTCCTCCCCAGTTGATGTATATCTCTGCAAGGTCTGCTTTGCTTTCCCAGGCGGAAGCATCCAGGGAAAGGCCAACCCCCAGGCCGTGGGTTCCGGGAGCAGAGGTAAACACGCGCATGCCGGCCAACCGGTGCAGTTGGCTTTCTGAAAGTGTCGCCCCAGCCTGTTCACTCAATTGCGCTATTTTTTCCTTTGTGTGTTTGCGGATATAATTGTCCTCCTCCGCTTCGTCAAGCTTGCTGATCATGAGCACGGCCTGGTCAAGAAAGGCGCAAAAGCCGGGCACAAGGTCACGCATGATGGAAGACGTTTGCATGGTGACATCCACTCTCGGGCGAGTGACTGTGGAGCCGTCATCCCATGTGATTGTCAGGAGGTTGAGCTGAATGGGTTCGATCTCCAGCACCTTGCCATGCTCACTCCAAACCGGTTTTGCACCCATCAGATACAGGATCTGGCAAAACAGTTCACCATCTGACTTGAAGGCATCCGAACTCCAGATACTGACCCCGATGCTTTCAGGAAACTGCTGTTCTTCCTGATAGTATTTTTTCAGCAGCATGTCTGCCATCTGTTTGCCTGTTTTCCAGGCTGCCCTGGTGGGTAGTCGCGATGTGTCAACGGCAAAGAAATTTCTACCAGTGGGTAGTGCCTCTACGGTTCCCCTTGCCAGGCTGCCGCTTAATCCCGGAGTAATGAATTGCCCACTCAGACCTCTGATCAGTTGATGAATTTCCTGATCACACTGCTGCAGCCGTGTGTACACATCGCGGCAGAAGCCGGCTAAGGCTGTCCGGTCGTTTCGCCGTGTCTCTGCTTCCGGAGCATCGAGCAGGTGTTTTAACTTTTGTACTGCGCGCGGATACATGGGGTCCAGGGGCATGTCCGGACCATCTGCAAGGGTTTCAAGATTAGGTAAGCCGGGGCCGGGGGCTCGCAGCATGGTGGCCAGAAGTTTAGCAGTATTCATTGTGTCGGGAGGAGTTCCAAGCAGATGCAGTCCTCCCGGGGAGAGTGTCTGCTTCATACGGGTAATCTGTCTGCGTGCGGTGGACAGGCAGGATTGCAGCGCTTCCGCTTTCGGCGGTTCCTCGGCAAGGCCGCATTCGACCAGCAGATCTGTTAGTTCTTGTTCAATGACCTGCAGTCTGCGCATTTCTTTGCCGGTTTTGGCTCGTTCGTAATCATTGAGCAGTATTTCCAGACGCAGAAAGCCGGGGTCCAGTGCAGCCGGCCGATAAATTGGTGAGAGATGATCAACCAGTACTGCCTGCCCCCTTCTTTTGGCAACAATGCCCTCACCCGTAGCATCCAGGATATAGACATAGAGGTTAGGGAGGTCGCCGATGGATAGATCCGGGAAACAACGCTCGGATAATCCGAGCTGTTTTCCAGGTAAGTACTCCAGGGCACCCTCGGTGCCGAAGTGAATAACAGCGTCGGATTTTTCCTGAATGTATTTATAGGTAGCAAGCCACTGATGGGGTGGAGCAAGGTGAGGATCATGGAGGATGCGGCAGACCTCACCTGTACATTTGGAGCCGTAACAGCCGCGTTTAGGCTGCATCATGATGCGTACGTTGCCGTATTCAATGCCCGTGATGACCAGGACATCCTGTCCGTGTTCATTGAAGGTCATACCCTGTCCCGGAAATTCTCCCCAATCCTCCAAAATCCTGGTTTGGGTTTGTGCAGGCAGTTGCTCAAACCAGAAAGTATACTCCTCTTGACCCATGCGGTACAGGTCACCTCCGCAGCTGATAATATCTTCAATGGTAGTCCAGCGAAATTCACTGGTGGCTTTACGTTTCTGTATGGCAGCAAGAAGTTCGCGTCCATCCAGGGGAGCATCTCCGATATCATAGCCTTCCTTCTGCAGCGTAGTCAGTAGAGCAGCAAGGCTTTGGAACGTATCCAGTCCTGCTGCCAGGCCAATGGTTGATTCCATGCCTTTGCAAGGGTTGTTATGTAGGACGATGGTGAGCCGTTTATTGGTGTTGGGTACTGTGCGCAGGTTGACCCATTTGCGGATACGTCGGCAGAGCATTTCGATCCGCTCACTGAGCGGCACCAGGGTGCGGACGGATTGTAGGGGCTCTCCTTTCCGGGGAGGCTCTGTCGCTGCTGCAATGGTGGGCGCAATGGTACCAAAGGTCTCCGGCTGGGTAAGGGAATATACCGCAGATATAGCCGGGAGCCCCTGGAGATCGTCCTGCCACTGTTCAGGTGTCTGGCTGTGGGAACGGAGCAATTGGATGATGGGAACATTTAACTGCTGCAGTACCCACAGGTAGTCCTGATTTTTCAACAGACGCCCGGCCATTCCGTTGACAAGCAGTTCAATTCTGCCTGCGTCCTGGAAAAAATCTATCCATTCGGGCGCCTGGTTACCATTTGTGGGTGAATGTCCTTCACCGCCGGTGCATAGCACGCATTGGGGAAGAAAATGATGCGCTTCCAACGCTGCAATGAGGGCATCAATTTCCGCAAGGTTCCCTTCCACGTACTGGCTGTAGTAGAGAAGCAGGCCGATGCGTGGCAAGGATGCCGGTAATGAGCGTTCAGTCTGCCACCGGGAATAGGCGGCAACATCAAAAAAAAGATGTGGCGCGTGTGGATGGTAAATGGCTGTAGTCAAGACAGGCTTGGGAGGTTTCCAGGACATATCTTTTCCTGCCTGGGCCAACAGGTAACAGATACCGTTCAGGTAATTTTCCTGGTCAAGAACAGCGAAATACCGTTGCAACTCGAGAACAACCTGTCTTGGAAATGTCGTGAAATGACTCGGGATTTCAGTGGTCAGGCCAAGGCGGAGGTTGATGGCTTCACTTTTGCTGAGAATTGTTTGCATTCCCGGCATACTGATTGCTGCTTCAAAAAGGAGCAGATCCCATGTGAGGGGAGGCTTCTGAGAGAGTCGTTCCGATGCCTGTATCTGGTCCACAAACTCGAGGTGGATATTCAGTTCCTTGAGTTGCGAGGCAACTCTGCGCCAAGTGCGGTGCTGGAACATCATGCCGTGGATAAAGAGTATTTGCATAGGTGGACCTTTTTTGTGGCCGGAATTTATGGGGAGGATCTTTGCTGATTCTCAAATATGGAACTTTTTGCCGCCGGCATGTGACAAGGAGAAAACAGAGGCAAGGGGAGACAAGGCATAAAAAAACCGGATTGAACACGGTTCAATCCGGGTGCCCTGTCAACCACAGATGAAGAAAAGAAGCGCTGTTGTCCTCGCAGCATATATGCTTCCACTATTCAGGCAGGTTTTCTGACTTACGGATCTTCCTACTGGCTGCGTCTTCCCGACCTTCCAACAACAAAGTTATGGTCAGTGACGTTCATGCAGTGTTCGTCCCCGTTTACAGCGGCGGGCCCGTTCCGGATTTTCACCGGATTCCCTTCCTCTGAATGTGTTTAAAAATGCATACTCAACTCTCCTGATTTTGTCAATTTGTTCCTTGGATTACAGGTATGGAGAAACAAATTTCTTTTGTTTTTAGTATTGACAGGCTGGTCAAAAACACCATATATAGTGGCATATACATGAGCTGGTGCACTCGAAGGGAGTGCAGTAAAAGGGAATCCGGTGAGAATCCGGAACTGTCCCGCAGCGGTAACCGGGAACGAACGTCGGACAGCATCCACCCACATGAAACAGGATGCTGACAGGCACTGATGTCCAAGAGTAGGGCATTGGGAAGCTCCGACCTGTAGGTAATGGTGTAAGCCCGGAAGTCCGAAGACCTGCCGGCTTGAACTGCACCGCAAAGGTGCGCCTTCGAGGAAAGGAGAAAACCATGTCCATACCCTACGCCCAAAGTGCGTCCATTGAACAGATCTGTACTTTTACCCGGATTCGGAAACGGGACGGCCGTGTTGTTTCTTTTCAATTTCAGAAAATTGCCGATGCCATCCATAAGGCGGCGGAGGTTACCGGTGAATTTGATTACCCAGAGGCGCGGAGACTGACAATCCGGGTGATCGGTCTTGCCCAGATCGCAATGGAAGATCGTATACCCACTGTTGAGTCCGTTCAGGATCTGGTGGAAGAGGTGTTGCTGACATCTCCCTATAAGAAAACAGCGAAAGCCTATATCGTTTACCGCGAACAACGGGCCATGGTCCGTTCCGTGGCTTCTGTCAAAGATACCCGCATCATCGATCAATACCTGGAGAAACTCGATTGGCGAATCGAAGAAAACTCCAATATGAATTATTCCCTCCAGGGGTTGAATCACTATATTTCAAGTGAAATCAGTCAACGCTACTGGCTGCAGACCATTTATCCCAGAGAAGTGCGCGAAGCGCACCTGGAAGGGGATATCCATATCCACGATCTGGGGCTGCTCTCCACCTACTGCGTGGGCTGGGACCTGCAGGATCTGTTGCGCCGAGGATTCTGTGGCGTAAAAGGCAAGGCCGTGTCCAGGCCGGCTAAACATTTTCGCGCCGCCTTGGGACAGATTGTCAATTTTTTCTATACCCTGCAGGGAGAAGCGGCCGGAGCCCAGGCATTTTCCAGCTTTGATACCTTGCTGGCGCCTTTTATCCGCTATGACAACCTCTCATACAAAGAAGTCAAGCAGGCCCTGCAGGAGTTTGTCTTTAACCTGAATGTGCCCACCAGAGTAGGTTTCCAGACGCCTTTCACCAACCTGACCATGGATTTGAATCCACCCCGAACCCTGGCGACCCAGCCTGTAATCATCGGTGGCGAGCCGTGTTCAGAGGTGTATGGTGATTTTGTCCATGAGATGACCATGATCAATCAGGCGTTCATGGAAGTAATGACGGAAGGGGATGCCCAGGGCAGGGTCTTTACCTTTCCTATTCCAACCTACAATATAGACCGGGATTTTGACTGGGAGAACCAGGAACTTGATGGATTGTGGAAGGCAACGGCCAAGTACGGCATCCCTTATTTTGCCAATTTCATCAATGCAGACCTGGACCCGGAAGATGCCAGATCAATGTGCTGCCGTCTCCGCCTTGATACCAGGGAATTGGAAAAGCGGGGTGGGGGGCTGTTTGGTGCCAATCCCCTGACCGGTTCCATCGGGGTGGTGACCATCAATCTGGCTGCTTTAGGAGTACAGGCTGATTCGGTGGCCGCGTTTATGGATCGTTTGGATAAACAGATGCGAATTGCCAGAACTTCTCTGGAAATCAAGCGTAAGGTGCTGGAGGATTTTACTCTGAAAGGGCTGTATCCTTACACGCGTTACTATCTGCAGGCTATCCATGATCGTTTTCAGAAATACTGGAGCAATCATTTTTCCACAATCGGCGTGATCGGCGGCAACGAAGCCTGCCTGAATCTGCTTGGAAAAGACATAGGGACCAGTGAGGGTAAAGCCTTTGCTGCGATGATCCTGGATCATATACGTTTGCGTCTGCAGGATTTTCAGGATGAAACGGGCAATATGTATAACCTGGAGGCAACGCCTGCAGAGGGTACCGGGTATCGCCTGGCAAGAAAAGACCGGGATCGTTTTCCTGAAATGATATGCAGCCTGCGGGATGAACAGGACGGCACTCCCCTGTACACCAATTCTACCCAGTTGCCGGTACATTACAGCGAAGATGTACTGGCCGTTCTTGACCGGCAGGATGAATTGCAGACCAAGTACACCGGAGGTACTGTGGTGCACGTCTTTTTGGGAGAGGCGTTTCCGGATCCGGAAGCGGTGAAAAATTTTGTGCGCATGACCTGTGAACAGTACCATCTGCCTTACTTTACTCTTTCTCCGACGTTCTCCATCTGCTCCAGTCATGGCTATATCAACGGTGAGCATAACTGTTGCCCCACCTGCGGCGCTGAGACAGAGATCTATTCCCGGGTTGTAGGGTATATGCGGCCTGTCAGCCAGTGGAATGCAGGTAAACGGGCGGAATTTGCCGCGCGCAGCAACTATCATCTGGAGGGATGCCGATGATACTCGCTGGATTTCAACCTTTTACACTGAGCGATTTTCCCGGGCATATGTCTGCCATTGTCTTCACCCAGGGGTGTCCCATACGCTGCCCCTATTGCCATAACCGGAATCTCTGGTCAGAAAAAGGAGTGGGTAACCAGGTTGATGAAAAATACGTTATCACCACTCTCTGCCATCGATCCGACAATCTGCAGGGACTGGTCATCAGCGGAGGGGAGCCTGCCATGCAAAAAGATTTGCCTGCTTTTGCAGCCAGGATCAAATTACTGGGATTCAAGGTGAAGATTGACACGAACGGCCTGTATCCGGAAGTACTGGAGCAACTCATTCAGTCAGGCGCGGTGGATTATATAGCCATGGATATCAAGGCGCCGTGGAAAAAATATTCCATGCTGTGCGGCGCCAGGGTCAACACCTCACATGTTCAGACATCCATGGACTGCATCGTCCGCAGCGGACTGCCCCACCATTTTCAGACTACCTGGTACAAGCCGATGCTCAGCAAAGAAGATATGGAGGAGATCAGGGCCATGGTGCCGCCTTTTTCCCCTTACCTTGTTACACAGGAGGCTCCGTGTTCCATGTCTTTTTAAGGGAAGCTTTCCAGCTATTCGCGAGGAGAATTTATTTCGTGGATGTGTTCTGTGGAAACCATCATAAGGAGGATCATCCATGGTAATCGGTGGTTTTCAACCTTTTACTCTGAGTGACTTTCCGGGGCATGTAGGCGCAATCATTTTCACCCAGGGGTGCCCCATGCGCTGTCCTTATTGCCATAACAGGCATCTCTGGTCAGAGCAAGGTGAGGGCGGGCAGGTTGACGAAGAACACCTCATCAGCACTCTCGAGCGGCGTGCCGATCGCCTGCAGGGACTGGTCATTACCGGTGGTGAACCCACCCTGCAAAAGGATCTGGTTCCTTTTGCAGCCCGGGTTAAATCATTGGGCCTGGAGGTGAAGATCGACACAAATGGCCTGTACCCCGAGATGCTGTACCAACTCATTCAGGCCGGTGCGGTGGACTATTTTGCCATGGATATCAAAGCGCCCTGGGAGAAATATTCCATGGTGTGCGGTGTTGGGATTAACACCGCAGATATCCAGGCGTCCATGGATTGTATTGTTCATAGCGGTCTGCCGCATCACTTCCGGACCACCTGGTACAAGCCAATGCTCAATGATGGGGATATGGAACGAATCCGGGCAATGACTCCGGAAGGTTCTGCATACGTGGTCCAGGAGTGCATACAACCCGTTGTCTGAACAAACAGTTGTAAGCTGATCGAAATGCCCTCAGGTTGCTCTGAACAACTGCGGGCATACGGTCATTTGATGCCCTTTGCATGGAGATCCTGGTTGGGGTGTCCCAGTTTTTCATCCAGATATTCCACGGTGCTGCCGTCTGAGATATGCTCCAGCTGGTGAGCCGTTGGGTGCAGTTCCTCCTGCGGTGTACCGATGGTTGCCAGATAGGCTTCCCAAAGCCGATGGGCGCGCAGGACTTTGCCGGCTTCCTTACTGCCTTCCTCGGTAAGACTGTAGCCGTCCGCTTCCGCAATAATCAGGTCGTTGTCCACCATGTTTTCCAGGACTTTGCGCATGCCTTTGCTTTCTTCAGCATACTGTCTGATTACCGATAAAGGGGTGGTCTTTCCATAACGCAGGATTGTGGTCAGGACATCTTCCACAGCCTGTTGCGGGACCAGTTTCTTGAGTCGCATCCAGCGGGCAAGCAGGCCGTATTTCGGTGCAACGGCCAACACGACCAGAAACTGGAGGGTACAGAAAAGCATGACTGCACCGCCTCCTGCGGAATCGAGCCAGACACAGAGATAGAGGCCCCCGATGACACTGGTTGAGCCGAAGAGTGCGGCCAGCATCATCATGCGGTCCAGGCGGTCACTGAGCAGGTAAGCTGTGGCTGCCGGCGTAATCAGCAACCCGACCACCAGAATCACCCCGACCATGCTGACCGCGCTGACCACCACCAGTGATACGCAGGTTGTGAGCAGGTAATCGATGAGCAGCACAGGCAGGCCGATGGAGGCAGCCATAATAGGATCAAAGGTGGCTATCTGGAAATGGCGGAAAAAGAGGATCAGGGTGGAGAGCACGGTAGCGGCCACAAACGCGCTGACCCAGAGATCCTGGTCAGCGACTCCAAGGATATCACCCATGATAAAATGCATCAGGTCGATATGGATATATTGGCGAAAGATGGAGACAGCGACAACGCCCAGGGCAAAGATGCCGGTATACATGATACCGATGGCCGTATCCTCCTTGACCCTGGAGATACGGGAAACAAAGCTGATAAGCGCCACCGTGGCGATGGCGGCAAAAAGTGAGCCGAGCAGCATGCCCGTTGCATGGGCTTCGGCGCCGAAAAGCATCTTCATCACCAGGTAACCGCCGGCAACGCCGGCAATCATGGCATGGGACAGAGCGTCACCCAGAAAAGCCATGCGCCGCAGCACTACAAGGCAGCCGACAACCCCTGCTACCGTGGCTACGATGCAGCCGCCGATCAGGGCTTTTTGAAAATAGGTTTCCGTGAGAGGAGAGATAAACAGGTCGTAGAGTATCATTCTTGTCCCTCCTTTTTCAACAGGTCGCTGAAAATGCGTAATCGGCCTTCATAAACCTGGCTGAGCAGTTCTTCGTTCAGCACGGTGGCTGGAGGTCCGTAGGCATACATGCGCTGTTTGATCAAGATGAGCTGGTCAAAATATTCTGCGGCAGTTGACAGGTCGTGGTGGACCACCACCAGGGTTTTACCAGACTTTTTAGCCCGCTCAAGCACATCCAAAATGGCCCGTTCCGTTGCCGCATCAACCCCTGCAAAGGGTTCATCCAGGAGCAGGATTTTACTTCCCTGGGCAAGGGCTCGCGCCATGAAGACCCGCTGCTGCTGGCCACCTGATAGTTCGCCTATCTGCCTGTGGGCAAAATCCTCCATGCGGACCATCTCCAGGGCTTCCAAGGCTGCGTCATAGTCGTGCCTTTTCGGAGAGGTGTACCAGGGAATCTGTTGGTAGCGTCCCATGAGCGCCACTTCCTGGACCGTGATGGGAAAATCCCAGTCAACCGCGCCTCGCTGGGGTACATAAGCTACTTCTCCCTTGGCCTTTTGCGCGCTTTTACCGTTGATCATCACTTCGCCGATATCCGGTTTCACAAAGCCCAGAATCGCCTTGATAAAGGTAGATTTGCCGGCGCCGTTTGGACCGATGACGCCGACGAGCAGATCCTTTTCTATCTTGACGCTGACATCCAGCAGTGCCGGTTTTGAGTGGTAGCTCACCGTGAGGTGTTCCACTTCTATGGCATGTTTACCCTCAGTTGTCATGGGCGTCCTCCGTATCGGTGAGGTCGAAATGGAGCGAGCCTGAAACCAGGGAACCTGCATTGCTCCAGAGGGTTGTTTCCGCCACAGGCAGGGTATCTTCCAGCACCTTGAGGCGTAAACCGTATTCACTGGAGCTGTCTGAATTCGGTGGAGATGCCTGGATAAAAATTTCATTGGCGCCCTCAACCAGGCCTGCAATGTGCTCAACGCGAATGATTTGACCGGCCTGGGACTGTTCCGTGTTTACCTGGATACTCCTGCCATTGACCAGGACCTCTACTAGTGATTCCTCTTCATTTAGGGAGAGGGCAAAGGGGTCTTTTTCCAGGGTAAAGGTCGGGGTGATTTCCAGGCTGAAGTTGCGCGTGTCCAGGGTAGCTGCTTCAATCCGGCGGATGGTCGTGGGGATATGCCTGTCTCTATTGACGGTATACGTGTAGACGCCGCCAATGATGACAATCCAGATACAGAGAACCAGAATAAATCGCATAAGATCTGCTCCTGTGGTGGAAGCCTTGCGGCTACCCGGGTATGCACATGCAGCGAGACACGCTGCTTGTGATGACTATTTCAGGGCGTTCACTATCAGCAGGGCATTTTCCCGCATCATGCCGATGTATGTTTCGCCGGCAGTATCTTTTTCGCCCATGGAATCGGAATAGAGTTCACCTCCTATCCGCACATTGGTTTCTTTGGCGATCTCCCTGATCTGTTTAGGATTAACGCTCGTTTCGACAAAAATGGCCGGTGCGCCGGAAGAGCGAATGGAATCCACCACCATGCGTCGTCGTTCGGGTGTCATGCCGCCGCCTACTTCCGCTCCTGTGGACCATCCTACCGGAGCAATGGAGAGATACCGGTTGTCGGCGTTAAATTTGTATTCCCTGCAAAAGTAGTTGAAAGCGTCATGGGTGGTGACTAGAATTCGCCGATTAATGGGGATGCGGTTCACCTGGTTGGTTATCCAGGCATCCAGTACTCTCAGCTGCTGCAGATACAGGGCGGCGCGGGCTTTGTATTCCTCTTCAGCTTCAGGCTCCAGTTGAATAAAGGCTTTGGTGATGTTGTTGACGTAGACCACTACATTTTTTACTGAAAACCATGCATGGGGATCCGGGACCGTTTCGCCGGCAGTATTGATGGTCAGAGGTTGCATCCCTTGGGTTGTCGTTACCAGGGGCTTACCTGCGTCCTTGGCCAGGGCTCCCATCCAGTTCTTACCTTCCAGGTGCAGGCCGTTTTCCAGGCAGAGATCTGCCTCCAGGACCAGTTTCACATCATCCGGGGTCGGCTGGTAGGTATGGGGATCAGCACCTGGAGCAAGAATACTGTGGACTTCCATGCGATCCCCGGCGATCTGCCGGGCAAAATCCGCTATCTGGGTGGTGGAGGCGATGATTTTTTTTGTAGCGCTCTCTGCCATGGCAAGGGTTGGCAGACTGAAGGCTAAGCTGAGCAGTACTGACAAAAGCAGTTTCACAAACATACTTGTTCTCCTTGGCAAAAATAGAAAGCTAACTGACTGACACCTGCATTCTTGTATCTACCATCTCTTATGAATATAACAAGAGTAACTCTTTGCATGATAACAAAACTTTGCCCTTATAATAAAAGAGCTATAGCCCGAATCCGGGAGAGGGCAACTTTATCGGGAGGCAACCATGTCCATCAGCGCGGAAGGATGCTCTATCAGATGATCGGCGCCTGCATCCAGCAGTTCTTCTTTTGCTCCGTATCCCCATAAAACCCCTACTTTGGTGAGGCCGTTTTTGTGAGCGGCCTCCATATCATGGAGCCTGTCGCCTATCATCACGGAGTTTTTACTGATCTGCTCATCTTTCAGCAGCTGATCCAGCTGTTCCCATTTTGCCTGACCCGGCTGGGAACCGCTGACAAAATCAAAATATTTGTCGAAATCAAGGTTCTTGATAATTTGACTGGCGTAATCCTGCCGCTTTGAGGTGCAGACTCCAAGACGGGCATGCCTTCGCAGGTCAATCAGGGTCTGTTCAATTCCGTCATAAATGCTGAGTTCATGCATGCCTTTTTCGCTGTAATATTCCCGGTAATGTCCGAGAACGGATTCAATCTGTGCCGGCTCTTCGTAGCCGGTGAGCATGCGAACCGAGACTTGGAGCGGAGGGCCGATATAGGTGAGGACTTCCTCTTCATCAATGGGTGGGCGGCCTATCTTTTTTAACGTGTAGTTCAGGCCGTTGAGAATACCCGGCCTGGAATCGCAGAGGGTGCCGTCCATATCAAAAATAAAAACATCGTGCTGCACGAATAACTCCTTTACTGGTATATGGGTGAAAAATGCGGAGAATAATCCGTTTTTCGTGAAGTAAAGCAATAACCATGATAGCGTAGATGTCCAGCCCGTATATCTCGCTGAAGCATCTTACTCTATCACTGTTCACGTGTCATGTTGCGTAATAATATTATGGACATTTTCGTAAATACAGCATCGTATTCTTACATAAATCTTACTTGTAGTTGGGGATTGCCATGCAAACAACAAAATTATCGGGCAAAGGCCAAGTTATCATTCCAAAGAGTTTGAGGTCCCGATACAATTGGATTCCCGGCCAGAAATTGGCGGTGATCGATACAGGCGACGGCATCTTATTAAAGCCCTCTCACTCAAAAAAAAACTGAACTAGATAACGTAGCGGGAATTTTAAGGTATTCTGGGAAACCGGTTTCAATCAAGGAGATGGAGGAGGCAACAAAACAGGTCGTCTTGGAACGAAAAAAATGATTTCCGTGGATACGAATATCATAGTTGCCTGCTTACCGGCGATGACCTGTCTCAATTTCAACGAGCAAAAACTCTTTTTGCAAAGGAAAATATTGTCATCGCAACAACAGTGATTCTGGAGTCTGAGTGGGTGTTGAGATATGCATATCACTTTAAACTATATGAAATTGCTGAAGTTTTCAAGGCCTTGTTTGGACTGTCGAATGTCAACTTGGTGGAATTGCATGTTATATATAATGCAATTGAATGGTATCAGCAGGGAATGGATTTTGCGGATGCCGTTCACTTGGCGAAATCTCAAGAGGGCGAGTCCTTTGTAACTTTTGATAAAAATTTTATAAAATCCTCATTCAATGTCTCTGCCATCCCTGTCAAAGAGCCCTGACTTGTATTTCTCATGACTTTTTTGAATAATTGTTTAACAGGTTGGATTCAATAGCCGAATGGATTTTCCGCTGCCGGTTTCAGCAGGCAATAGAGCTATCCGGGCGCTGTTGAAGGCCGCGCCCGGATAAAAAGGGGGAAGATTATTCGCTGGGTTTGCTTTCTGCGGCTTCTTCCGGGGCTATGGGGACAGGCGCACCGCCCGCTCCCTGCTCTGAAGACACCTCCTGAACAGCATTGTCTTCCGGCTGCGTTGCAGAAGCCTCGAGATATTTCTCCGGTCCTATGCTGATCAGGTCTTCGACCTGCCACGCCGGAAGTGTGAACAGGTGTTCCCTGCCGCTCACCTGCAGCACATACCCGTCTCCCTGTTCGGGTTTGAACAGGGTATATTCCTGTTTGGGCTGCTGGGCATAGGTTACGGAAAATTCCTGCACAGGATCTGCTTTACTGAGTTTCTCTGCGTCTTCCGGTGCAACGATACCCTCGATGCTCAAGCTATGCAGACTGTTGAGCAGGGTGTTGACCTCTTCGCCAAGGGCGGGTAACTGTTTACCGTCCTGTTCGAGCAGCCATGTATCTTCATTTTTGACCAGAATGAAATCTTTGAAGGCAATGCGCTGCACCGCATCCTTGTCGACCTGTACAATCGTTTTGTCCAGCCAATCTTCCGGCGTACTCTCAAGATCAAAGGTGCTCAGAGCCACGGTGATGACCTCCCGGCTGCCGGCAGCCCTGGCATGGCTTTTCCGTAAACCGGCGGAAGAGCCCAGGTAAAAGTCGGCGACCTTATCGCCTTGGCTGTGCAGGACCACATGACGCTCAAAATCATCGTCTGCCACATGAAATCTGCCCAGGGCGGATTCCGTAGTTGCCACGGCCAGTCCCTGTTGAGCCTTGCTGATGTTATCAAGGGCGGTTTGCACCTGCTCGCTGTCTGCGGCCGCATTGAAATAGTCAGGCAGGATCCATTTTTCACCTTCTTTTGTCAGGCGGACCTGGCTGCCCTCCTTACCAATTACGGTGAGTTGATCAACTTGCTCCATATCTGTGGACACAAACGGGGCGTCCGGGGTAAAGGCGGCATATCTGGTCGTATTCACCTGCAGACTTATGGCCAGCCCTATCTGGATCAGTAAAAGAATAACGGCAGGAATAATTATTTTCTTCATGCCTGAGCACCTCCATCAACATGGTCTATCAGTTGCGCATAACGTCTTTGCGAGCGCCTTTTCAACAGTCGGGCAATAAACCAGACAAGAAAGAGTCCGGCACAGGCAAGGCCGTAGTTGAGATATTCCCAGAATATCTGCATGTTTTTGTTCAGTGGGGCAAGGGGGCGTGAAAAATGACTGCGGCCGCGAATACCGAGCAGGGCGCGGTCTTCCAGGGACCAGTCAACGGCATTGGCCACCAACTGCACAGGCGCCAGGTTATTGGTGCGCATGACGCCGGCCCCGATATTGAGCACGATATCCCTGATAAAGCTGTTGGATGCAAAAATAATGATGCGGGCGGAATCAACGGATTTATCCAGCTGGCGAGTGATGACCTGTTTTTCTTCCTTTTCAGCTTCCTGATCAGATGCAGCAGGTTGCTCCTGGTCCACTGCATCCTTTTGTTGCAGCAGGGGTGACGGTTTACCTGCAAAATAGGAGGTGAAATTGCCTTCTATGCTTGCGGCAAGCAGGTAGCGGTCGCGCTCCTTGCCCTCTGGGAAACCGCTTTCTCCAAACTGTTCAAAATCAGGCTGTAGGTTGGTGTCCTCGGTAAGCCAGCTCTTGGCAGAGCTTTTCAGCAGTGGTGTGACGATTCGATTGGTATTTTTGTCTGCATCGATCTGCAGTGGAGACGCCCAGTTCATGGTGACCTGGGGAATACCGCTGAGAATGTCGATTTGGCCGTCAACTGCTTCAGGCCGGATATCCACAAAGAAAGGGTAATTGACCATGTGGGTTTCCTGGACAGTGAATCCACCCACATTCCGTTCCACAGGTACAGGGAAGGCACTGTTTTTTGGGTCCATAACCATGGATTTTTCCATGCTGATTCCATGAAAATTGAGCCAGTCTTCAAGTCCTGAGTGGTGTTCGTCTGCGCTCAGTCCACCCTGTACATTGATGGAGTAAGGAGAAGCCGCCAGTATGATCGTACCTCCCTGCATCAGGAACTGGTCCATGGCAAAAAGCTGTTTGTCGTCAAGGTTATCCGGGGCAAGAACCATAAGCAGTTCCGCATCTCCGGGAACCTGGCCGTTTTTCAGGTCTGCTTCCGAGATGACATGCTCCTGGGAAAGCAGCTCCCGTACCATATTGAACTGGGGGCCCGTGGCCGGCATGCCGAACTGGGCCATGGCCGGTGTTGCCGGTGGGATGTTCAGAGCCACGGTTTTGGTAAATCCTGTTGCAAACCGCTTGAATCCAGCTTGGATGGCTCGATTGAGACTCTCTTTTTCCAGATCTTCGGGCAGGGGAATCTCAATGGTCTGGTCGCCGCTTTCGGCTACCATATAAAACCAGAAGGTGTTGGTGTCAAACAGGCTGGCTGCCATGGGTTGGAATCCGTATTGATTCTGCAGGTTTTCTGCAACTTGGCCGTCACCTTCTTCCGGGTCAAGCAGGCTGACCTGGAGTCGCTCTCCTGCTGTATTCTGCATTTCTGTCAGCAGTTGCTGCAGATCAGCCTTGAGGGTGACCAATTCTTCTGGCAACCGATTATCCGGAGAGATATAGCCGGTAAAGGTGACGGGCCTGTCAATGCCCGCAAACAGATCGCCGCCGCCCTGATAGCTGTAGAGCACTTTTTTGATTGCCCTGGTGATGTCGTATTCAGGATTGCGCAGCTCCACAGCCATATCCTGTTCACTACGCACTTTGACCTCTATCAGGTCACGGAACCCGAGGGTTTCAAACTGGTCGCCGTACTGGATCAGGATATCAAAATAGGAGTTGGTGACCGATGACTGGTATTTGCTGGCAGTCTGAAACGGGATGGGGCGGATGCCGTATTTTTGCCCTGCTTCCTGCTCCAGATCCGGATTTTCCAGAGGATCGACAAACTCCACCCGCACCTTGTTGCCGCCTGCAACTCCATATTCCTCAAGCAAATCCTGCAGGCGCGGAACCAGCGGCGCTAAAAGGGGATGAGTCTGGGCGCTGAAATAGCCGCGGATAAGCAGGGGTTCTTTGAGTTGTTCCAGGTAACTGCGTGTTGCACCTGAGATGGAATAGATTTTTCCCTGGGTCAGGTCGGCGCGCAGAGTTCCCATGGGATACAACCAGAAGTTGGCGGCCAGGAAGTTGGCAATGACCAGCAGGGTTGCAAGTCGCCATTGTTTGTGATGGCTGTTCGGCTGATTGTTGCTCCAGCGAAGTTTCTCCAGTCCATACAGGTTCAGACAGAGAAAAATTGCCGTGATGGACAGGTAATAATACAGGTCGCGCAGGTCTATCACTCCCCTGGTGATAGAATCGAACCTGGACCCTGAACCCAGCAGCTGCAGAAATTCCGTACTGCGATTGCCGAAAAACGCCACCAGGGTGTCTGAACCGATCAGGTAGAAAAAGGCGCAGACCAAGACCGTAACAATCAGGCTGACGATCTGGTTCTCGGATTTCACACTGATGAACAGACCTATGGCGACATAGGCTGCGGCCAGGAACATGGTAGCCACATATCCGCCAAACACAGGACCCCAGTCCAGGTTTCCCAGGAAATTCACCGTAATCGGCAGGGGCAGGGTCAACACCAGGGAAAGGGCTACCAGGCCGAGACAGGCAAAAAATTTACCCAGAATCAAGGTCAGGGGATTAACCGGTGAGGTGAGGAGGAATTCCAGGGTGCCTGCCCTGTGCTCCTCCGCCCAGAGACGCATGGTCACGGCAGAGGTAAGGAATATCAGCAGAATAGGCATCCAGGCAAACAGGGGGCGGACTTCCGTAATATTGGAAGCGAAAAATGTTTCCACCCAGAAAAAAAGAAACAGATTGACGCCCAGAAAAGCGCCGATAAAAATGTAAGCAATGGGTGAGCTGAAAAAAGCGGCAAACTCTTTTTTGGCAACTCGAAAAATGGTGTTCATGACGCGTCCCTCCTTACCGTGCGCTTATTTCTGCGAAAACGGTTTCCAGTGTTCTGGTCTCAAAGTGCATCTGGTAGAGTTGCCAATTACTATCCGTTACTTTCCGTGCAATCTGTGAGGCCAGTGTATGTTGGTCAGCCTCCTGGTTGAGGTTGACGATGTGCCCATAACCTTTCTCAGGCCGGCTCGAATCCGGTTCAACGGAATCTACCCCGGGCAGTTCACTGACAAGTCCGGCAAAATCAGTCGTTTCCTCCGAAGTCTCCACCAGCAGTTTCTGTTTGGATTGCAGCTCACGGAGGTCGGCATCCAACGCCTTGTGGCCGTCTTTCATGATGATAACCCTGTCGCAGACTGCCTGTACTTCCTGCAGAATATGGGTAGAAATGATGACTGTGGCATCCTGGGCCAGTTCCTTTATCAAGGACCGCATGTGTTGAATCTGAGTTGGATCAAGGCCGTTGGTCGGTTCGTCGAGAATGATGATTTTCGGCTTGTGGAGGATAGCTTGGGCAACACCTGTGCGCTGGCGGTACCCCCGGGAAAGGGTTGAGATGGGTTGCAGGGCTTTGTCGGTGAGTCCTGTCTGTGTGAGTACGGTGGTGATCAGGGCCGGCCGGTCCCCCGATTTAATTCCATGCAGGGAAGCCGCGTAGTCCAGGTAATCTGCGACCTGCATTTCCGGGTACACCGGACAGTTTTCAGGCAGGTAACCGATCATGGACTGGATTTTTTTCCGGTTTTTGCCGATATCCTTGCCGTCAATGGTGATGCTGCCGGATGTCGGTTCCAGAAAACCGGTGATCATTTTCATGATTGTTGTCTTGCCGGCGCCGTTGTGCCCAAGCAGGCCGACGACCTCTCCATGGGAAATGGAAAAAGAGACATCGTCTACGGCCACAAAATCGTCGTAGGTTCGGGTAAGATGATCAACGTGAATCATAAGCAAGTTCTCCTTAGGTGCATCTGTCTTTTTTTACTGTTGTGCAGTTGCATAAAGGCTCGATTGGGTTGAAGTGCAAAACACATAGTTCCCCGTGAATGGGTGTTGCCCGTTTTCCCTTCATATCGCCGTCAGAGGTGATTATGTGTTTTGTTTTCATGGGGTTAACTCTGGAATCCGGAACGATCCCCGGATCGATACCTATAGTAAATTCAGCATGGCGGATGTCAAGGGCCGGCAGGGGAAAAGTTATTGCTCCGTGAATGACGGGAAGGCTATTACGGGCTTGACAACAGCGATTCCGGAGCTGTAAGAGAAGCATCGTATATCTATGCAACACAAGGAGATCCCGTGCCTGATCAAAATACTGTTTCATCCGGTATGTGGCTGATTATCGGAGCAGCTCTGCTCTGGGGAACCACAGGAACCGCCCAGGCTTTTGCACCTGTCAGCGCCCATCCCATTTCCGTAGGAGCAATGCGTCTGCTGGTAGGAGGCGGGTTCTTGTTCCTGGTGTCACTGCTACGCGGTCGTTTCTCCGGCCAGGATCCCTGGCCGAAGAAGCTTCTGCTGATTACCGCCTTTTTCGTTGCCGCCTACCAGGGCTGTTTTTTTCTCGGGGTTTTTAAAACCGGTGTGGCTGTGGGAACCATGACAGCCATCGGCAGTTCGCCCATATTTGCCGGAATATTGGGGTATTTTTTTCGAGGTGAGCGGCCAGGCCTTGTATGGTACTGCGCTACTGTTCTTGCAATTTGCGGCTGTCTGTTTCTGGTCGGCCTGGGAACGGAGATGCAGGGTGATATTGCCGGGATTCTGCTCGCTCTGGGCGCAGGTTTTTCCTATGCGGCATATACCGTAGGAACCAAAAAATTATTGGAGACTCACCTGGCTGAAACTGTGGTCGCCCTGGTTTTTTCTCTGGCTGCCTGCCTGCTGGCGCCGTTTCTTTTTTATTTTGATCAGCAGTGGCTGCTTACCCGGTCAGGCATTCTGGTTGCGATTCATCTCGGTGTTCTGGCAACGGCTGTCTCTTACTGGCTTTTTGCCTCAGGATTGAAACACGTTCCAGTAGGAACGGCTGCAACCTTGAGCCTCGCCGAACCGCTCACCGCCTCCTGTCTGGGGGTGCTTATTCTGCAGGAACAGCTGAACCGTATGGAATGGGTGGGGTGTGTGTGCCTGTTTGTCGGAATATGTCTTCTTATTGTCGGGCCTCGGTTATCCTTTTTTAGAAAGGAATAATTATTCTTATATATTTTTTTGCATAATAATCTGAAATTAAAGAGTATATTTTTTTTGGCGTTCCTGCCGGCCCGGTCTTTACCGGATGTTTACTGTACCTTTTCCTCTGGTTGTCCTATCGTTCTAATAAAGAAAACAGCATTTATCCGTCAACAAAGACGCGAGGATACGAACAATGGCAACATCAATGGGAAATCGGTGGTTTACTCAGGGACAGGTGAGGCAGCACATGGCAACCATTGTGGTGAATCAGCTTGGTGAGGGCGTCGTTCAGGTTGTGGTCAGAGGCGAGGTGGATCATAAACAGGCAAGCGATATTTTTCAGATCGCCGTCATGGAACTCAACGATTGCACCTGCAGGAATATGGTGATCGATCTCCGCCGAACTCGGTTGCTGGATCAGTTTTCCATGTTCAAGATATACAAGCTGCTGCACATGTTTAATGAGGCCGTCCTTGGCGATCAGCACCGAGTCAGCATCAGTGTTCTCTATGAGGGTGATGAAGACAAGATCGAGTTTTTAGAGAATACAGTAAACGACGAAGGCATGCTGCTTCGTTTTTTTCATTCCCCGGATAACGCTCTTACCTGGTTCAATGATCCGCGGAGCGGGGTCGTCCAGTAAGCTGGTTCTCCGCAGGCGTTTCTTTTTCTATCGCAGGGATCTCATCGTCATATCGGTGGGATCCTTTTTTTGTGCCGTTTTCCTCAGGCGTATTCAAGATGATGCTGTATTCCATGAGATACATGTCCGAGAGGGTCAGGAAAGCCGTC
The DNA here is from genome assembly GCA_963678525.2 of Desulfobulbaceae bacterium. GTDB lineage: Bacteria > Desulfobacterota > Desulfobulbia > Desulfobulbales > Desulfobulbaceae > Desulfogranum. The sequence goes on along the minus strand of CAXXDG010000003.1, from coordinate 3,318,021 downwards.
ACAATCAACGGGCCGTAAATAATACCCAGAACTCCGAACATGCTCATGCCGCCGATAATGGCCAGGAAAACCAACAGAGTGTGCATTTTTACCTGTCTGCCCACAAACTTCGGCTTGAGTAGATATTCGACACTGAAGGAAAGGATCATATAAAAGATAAGGGTGAGAACGGCCTTGAAAAAAGAGCCGCTGATCAGCAGAATAATCGCTGTCGGAATCAGGACCAGACCAATGCCGAAAATCGGCAGAAATGCAAGAACCGCCATCACCGCACCCCAGAGAACCGGGGATTTCAGACCGAGCAGAGAAAAGTAGATGCCTCCCAGAGTTCCCTGAAACAAACCGCTCAGACCGTTGCCGATGAGGATGATACCGGAAATTTCCATGAATTTGTGCATCAGCAGCCGATCCTGGTCATCGGGCAGCGGAGAGAGCCGGGTGAGGAAATCAATCAGGGAATCAATCTCCATGAGCAGGAAATAAATAACAATGATCAGTACGCAGAACTGCCAGGTGAAATTCATGATATTGGCAGCCCAGGATGTAGCCTGATTATAGATAAACATTCCCACTGTCTTGCTTATCTGGGAAATCAGTTCGGTAACATTCGGGGGTTCGAAATGCACGCCGTATTCAAGCAGCAGTTGCTGCATCTGATGAATCAATGAATTATTTTGGATGACTTGCTGCAATTTGAGCAGTACATTACTGTCCTTGCCGAGATGGAGGAGATTGAGTGCCTCCGAGGAAAGTGTTCCCACGCAGAAAGTCAGTGGGACAAACACGATGAGTGTGATCAGTACACAGGTCAGACCGGAAGCCATCCAGGGAGAAACCCATCTGAGCATCCAACTGTATACAGGGCGGAATATGCCTGCAAGCAGGAAGGCCAGAATGAGAAACGGCCAGAACGGCCAGAGAATCATGCCCAACATGACCATGGAGAGCAGAAAAACGAAGATAAAAAATTTCGTCTGTACAGGTGCTAAGCTTCGTTTCCGTCTTTGATCCATAACTCCCTTGAAAGGCCTTTGTTTTCTGGTTTTGTAGTATACAGGTGTGTTGTCAGGGGCAGCCTCGACACTTGGGCGGGTACTCAATTACAAATACGACCTGATGTACCGTTACTGTACAAGGTATTACTGCAAAATGAAATTGGATTGCGTGTCAAAGGGGAAACAATGTTACACAAAGACTTTGAGATCGCTGTAAACAAATTGCCGGAAGAACAGCGTAGACAAAAACCGGACCAGAATAAATTGGGCTTTGGCCAATATTATGCGGATCATATGTTCACCATGCGCTGGAGCAGACAGGCCGGCTGGCATGATGCTCGGATAGAGCAGTATGGAAATATCTCCCTTGATCCCGCAGCCATGGTACTGCACTATGGTCAGGCGATTTTCGAAGGTATGAAAGCATACAGGTCCGCTGACGGGCGGATTCAGCTTTTCCGGCCCCTGGATAACTTTGCACGCATGAATCAATCCGCCCTGCGTATGTGCATGCCGCGTTTTCCTGAGGAGCGGGTGTTGCAGGCGCTTAAGGCGCTTATTTATCTGGACCAGGACTGGGTTCCTTCCGAACCGGGTGCGACCCTGTATATCCGGCCTACCATGGTGGCCATAGAACCTCACCTGGGATTGCGCTCGGCTGAGGAGTATCTGTTTTACATCATCAACAGTCCTGTCGGGGCATACTATGCAGAAGGTTTCAGCCCGACGAAAATCTATGTTGAAGATTCCTACGTTCGCGCAGTGCCGGGCGGGGTCGGGTTTGCGAAGACCGCAGGTAACTATGCCGCCAGTCTCAAGGCCCAGGCAGAGGCGCACAGTAAGGGCTTTACCCAGGTGCTCTGGCTCGATGCGGTTGAACATAAATATATAGAAGAGGTGGGAACCTCGAATATCTTTTTCGTCATCAATGGCGTATTAACGACTCCGCCCCTAGGCGGTTCCATCCTACCCGGTATTACCAGAGATTCAGTCATGGCATTGGCCAAGGAATGGGATATTCCGGTGGAGGAGCGTCGTCTGACCATAGGAGAGGTCATTGAAGCTGCAGAGAACGGTTCTCTGGAGGAAAGTTTCGGTACCGGAACTGCTGCCGTCATATCTCCCGTGGGTGAATTGACCTATTGTGAAAAGACCTATGCCATTGCAGGAGGTAAGATCGGACCTCTGTCGCAGCGCTTCTATGATGCGATTCAGGAAATTCAGTTTGGAGCACGTGAAGACTCCCACAACTGGGTAGTTCCTGTGTGCTAAAAAAATCCCAAGCTGTATAGCCTGAAATAAAAAATGTATTCATTTCAATGTATTGGGCGGATATTTTTTTCCGCCCATTCCCCTTGATTTTTCAAAATCCGTCACTATTGTTTTGCGCAGTCTGAAGGGCACGGCCCTTAGGATTTCCTGCTTATACAGATAGAGCCTGCCGTTTGACGGCAATAGAGACATCTATTTGGCTACCGATAACAAAAGAGAGAACTATTAATTACGTAACAGGAGGATTTGTTTATGAAAATTCGTCCGTTGAATGACCGTATTCTGGTCAAGCGATTGGAAGGAGAGGAAAAAACCGCTGGTGGAATCATCATTCCCGATTCAGCCAAAGAGAAACCGGCGGAAGGTGAGATTGTAGCAGTAGGTCCGGGCAAACTGAGTGACGCCGGTGAGCGCGTTGCCATGGATGTTGCTGTTGGTGATCGTGTCCTCTTTTCCAAATACGGCGGAACCGATGTAAAACTGGATGGTGAAGATTATCTCATTATGCGCGAGGATGATATCCTCGGTGTAGTTGAAGCGTAAGTGAAAATAACTTTCCATTCTTTGTAATAAAGGAGATCTGATAATGTCTGCAAAAGAATTAAAATATGGCGGCAAGGCCCGCGAAAATATGCTCACCGGTGTGAATGCACTGGCCAATGCCGTTAAGGTGACCCTGGGACCTAAGGGTAGAAACGTTCTAATCGAGAAATCTTTCGGCGCACCTGTCATTACCAAAGACGGTGTAACCGTTGCTAAAGAAATCGAGCTGAAAGACAAGTTCGAGAACATGGGCGCTCAGATGGTTAAGGAAGTTGCTTCCAAAACCTCTGATGTAGCCGGTGACGGTACCACAACCGCTACGGTTCTGGCCCAGGCTATCTTCAGAGAAGGTGCAAAACTGGTAGCTGCAGGCTCCAACCCCATGGAGATTAAACGCGGTATCGATGCCAGTGTAGAAGCTGTTGTTGCAGAGCTGAAATCCATCGCCAGCCCGACCAAAGAGCAGAAAGAGATCGCTCAGGTCGGTACCATCTCCGCAAACAACGATGCGACCATTGGTAACATCATTGCCGAGGCAATGGACAAAGTCGGTAAAGAGGGTGTTATCACCGTGGAAGAGGCAAAATCCATGGAGACCTCCCTGGATGTTGTTGAAGGTATGCAGTTTGACCGCGGTTACCTTTCCCCTTACTTTGTAACCGATCCTGATCGCATGGAAGTAAACATGGAAGATCCTCTTATTCTCATTAACGAGAAAAAGGTTTCCAACATGAAAGACCTGCTTCCTGTACTCGAGGCTGTTGCAAAAATGGGTAAACCACTGTTCATCATCGCGGAAGATGTCGACGGTGAAGCACTGGCAACTCTGGTTGTCAACAAACTGCGCGGTACCCTGAACGTAGCTGCTGTTAAAGCTCCTGGTTTTGGCGATCGTCGCAAAGCCATGCTGGAAGATATCGCAGTCCTCACAGGCGGTCAGGTTATCACCGAAGATCTGGGCATCAAACTCGAGAACGTCACTGTAAACGACCTTGGAACTGCAAAACGCATTGTGGTAGATAAAGACAACACCACCATTATAGACGGTGCCGGCGACAAAGAGCAGCTGGAAGCCCGCGTAAAACAGATCCGTACTCAGATTGATGATACAACCTCCGATTACGATCGTGAGAAACTGCAGGAGCGTCTGGCCAAGCTGATCGGCGGTGTTGCGGTTATCAACGTAGGTGCAGCCACCGAAGTTGAGATGAAAGAGAAAAAAGCCCGTGTTGAGGACGCACTGAACGCAACACGCGCTGCAGTTGAGGAGGGTGTTGTTCCCGGTGGCGGTGTTGCTTACCTGCGCTGCCTCAACGTGCTTGACAGCCTTGAACTGGATGGTGAGCAGGCACTGGGTAAAAATATTATCCTCCGCGCCCTGGAAGAGCCCGTTCGTCAGATCGCCGCCAACGCCGGTCGTGAAGGCAGCGTCATCGTTGAGCACGTGAAAAACCTGGAAGGACCTAACGGTTTCAACGCTGCAACCGAAGAATACGAAGACCTGATCGCAGCCGGTGTTATCGACCCTGCCAAGGTTACCCGTTCTGCACTGCAGAATGCTGCTTCCGTATCCGGTCTCCTCCTGACCACCGAGTGCATGATCGCAGAGGAGCCTGAGGAAGATAAGGGCGGACCTGCAATGCCTCCTGGCGGTATGGGCGGCATGGGTGGAATGGGCGGTATGATGTAATATCGGCTTGACGCCTTTCCCTTATTAGGGTTTACGCTTCATTTTTCAGGTGTAGATGCCTGGAAAATGAAGCGTTTTTTTGTGTGACCTTTCATTATACACAAAAGATAGTTTTTTACATATTTTTTGTTGACAAAGTCGGCAAAATTTTGAATATTGGCACGGTTCAAAACGAACCGTTTTTACATAGATTGGCGATGTAGCTCAGATGGTTAGAGCATACGGCTCATATCCGTAGTGTCCGGGGTTCAATTCCCTGCATCGCCACCAGTCGAAAAACCTGCTTAGTCAGGGTTTTAGATATAAGCCCCGCTACATGAATTTGTGGCGGGGTTTTTTATTTTAGACACTGGCAGGCAAATGGTAGGCAGATTTTAATAGACTGTCCCTCTTGCCAAAGCGCAGCAATACATTTATGCATTGCGCTTGAGAATCCATAAGTCTCCGGTTAACCATTCATCATCTTGGCCGCTGCATAATCTCCGGTTCTTTTTTGACAAAGAGCGAGGTTGAAAAGAGTGTCAATATCCTCAGGTTCAAATGTGGCTGCTAAAGAGAATTCGTTGATTGCGTGATCGAATTCAGCCTCCTGAAAGTAGACTAGGTCAAGGTTGTATCGTAATGAAGCAAGGTTAGGGCGGAGCTTGATGAGTAGCAGATACTGCCTGCGGGCTTCCTGCAAGAGGCCTCTATCATGGGCGGTGCAGGCTGGTTCAAAAGCTCTTTGTGATATTTCATCCATTGGGGTAACCCGTTAATGCCCTTTTTATGGCAGGAGAAAGGGTTGAATAAATCGAAATATTGAATTTACCGATTCTGATCGGAATAGCACCTTTTATAAGTTGAACGCTCTAAAGCATACAAAGAATATTGCTATATTTTATCCCTTGGGGATTCTGAAATGCTGGCTGCGGAGTGTTTTCTTCTCCTGCTCTGCTGAACTTTTGTCTTGTTACTCTTTGAATTTTTTGATTTCTGTATAATGGATGGTGGGGTTAACATATTCTCTTCCGGAACGATACACTCCAGTTCCCTGCCAATATATTCCTCAATATCAGGAAGGTAGAAGGAATCTTCTTCGCAGGCAAAACTTATGGAAGTCCCCAGAGCACCGGCCCTTCCTGTTCGCCCGATTCGGTGAACATAATTTTCCGGCTCATACGGCAAGTTAAAGTTGACGACATAGCTGATACCTTCGATATGAATCCCTCTTGCAGCGACATCGGTGGCGATGAGCACATTAACTTTCCCTGCCCGAAACCTCTCCAGTCGTTTGCCGCGCTTACTTTGGGGAACATCTCCGGAAAGAAGGCTGCAATGGATATTATGCTCCTGGAGATTTTGGCTAAGAGTCTTCGCTTCATGTTTTTGGTTGGTAAAGATGATGATTCTTTCGTCAAGGTTGCTGATAATCAGGTTGTATAAAACATAATACTTTTCTTCCGTAGTCACCAAATAGACAATCTGTCCTACGGTATCCACGGTCAATTGTTCTGTGGGGATATCGATGAACTCAGCTTTTCTGCACCATTGGAAGGCAAGCTGTTTAACATCTTCCGTAATGGTGGCGGAAAAAAGCATGGTCTGGCGCAAATTTTTTTCTCGTACCTGATTGATAATTCGTCGAACATCAGGAATGAACCCCATGTCCAGCATCCGGTCAGCTTCATCGATGACCATGATCTCACACTGATCAAGCTTGATGATTTTTTTACTGACAAAATCCAGTAACCTCCCAGGAGTAGCCACTATAACATCGTTTGTAGTATAACGAGCCTGGTCCAGTTGTTTCTGGTAGTCTTCTCCTCCATAAATTGCCAGGATGCTCAGAGAAGTATATTTGGCCAATTGGCACCCATCCTTGGCGATTTGAATTACCAATTCTCTGGTAGGGGCTATCACCAGGGCTCTGGGGTTTACCGGGTCTGATGATACAGGTTGGTTATCCTTGTTGAGCAGGCGGTTGATGATGGTTATAAGGAAGACCGCACTTTTGCCGGTTCCGGTGTTCGCCTTACCTACCATATCCCATCCCTTCAGCGTAATCGGAAGGGATTTCTCTTGAATCGGCGTACAATATTTATATTCAAGGTCAGCAATAGCATGCATAACCGGGTTGGAAAGGCCTACATCGTGGAATCTGGTCTTGTCTGGGATTGGCGTAATTTCATAACTGGCTGGATCCCAAATTTCTATCCGTTGATGTTTCTTAGCAGAGGGTTGCCGATTTTTTTTCACTGGTGCGGGCTGAGCTTTGGCTTCTATTCCGGAAGTTTCCAGTAAATAGTCAGTGAGGTTTAGATTCGTTGCTGGAAAGGGCGGGACATGTCCACGCACTACAGACTGCTCCTTTTTCCTCAGAATACCTATTGGTGCTTTGTTCGTTACTGAATGGCTCAATTTGTTGATATCTTTACCTCCAAATATCTGGACTTGTACATAAAAATGTGAGCTTTTTTTCTCAAGTCAATTAGCATTTGTCTTATCAGGCTCAATATACGAATACCGTAGTATAGGCATGCCAATATGACGTGTAGCCGACTCTCGGCTTTCCACATTCGCACTATTTTCTAATGTAAGTAAGTGGTCAGTATGAACTTCTATGGTGACGAACAACGCTGGAGACAACGAAGTTTACGAGGATATCAGGAAAGGACGTTACTTTTATTTTAGAAGATATTAAATATATAGTACACTATTGTTCACTTAATACAAACATTATTGATAATTATTTTTATAAAAACTGTATTGCTTCAACGGAAATTGGAGTTTTCCCTTGCTTGAGTTAACATGCTCATCCAAAGGATAACTCAATGAAACGAAGGTGAAAATATAACCATTTTGAAACGACGGTTTGTTGAAAAAAATACTTTTACGCAAAGTACCGATGACTACTGTACATTGATCCCTGACGAGCAGATGAACGCGAAACCGAAGATCTTCGACAAATGCAGTGGGGTTTGGTAAGCGTTTACGTACTTCCCAATCATCCATTTTTTCCAGCCACTCCGGCTGCTCTCTCATGAGCGTGTAATAGAGTTGACCAAGGGGGTCCGATTCCCTCCGGCGAGATCGAACTCCTTAACAAGAGCGGTGAGCGGCTACAGGTCTCCCCCAACCACCTCATGATCTCCAACTATCGGCGAGAGAAGGAGTTGTTCTGCATCGACTTGGATTACTGCCGTTTTTTTACTCATCCAGTTACACTGTAATGTAACGAAGTCCGCCACGAATATCATACTCCTGAAACAGGCTTCAACCTGTTACCATTGCAAAAAAATGTTGACATCATATTTCAATTCTGTTTTTGTTGGCTTGTTTTAGGTGCTTGGCAACAAGCTAAAAGGGAACCCGGTGTAAATCCGGGACGGGCCCGCCGCTGTAACCGGGGACGAAAACTGCAATATGTCACTGTCGTTTAACGATGGGAAGGCGCAGTAAGTAGATTGAACCGGAAGTCAGAAGACCTGCCTACAAACAACAGCTGCTTTCGCGAGGCAAACGAAACCAGTATCCGATACGAGGAATACCAGGGCATCCCCGAATCATTTTTATAAGTGGTTCGGGGATTTTTTTATTTCCGAACGAGCATATTCAACACAAAACCTCGGCTATAAGCTGGTCGGCTGTGCTGCGCCACCTGCTCTCCATAAGCGAGATGTTGTATTAGCCGCGGCTGAAACATAGAATCATGCTCCCTCCCTTCCTGTATTTTGCCGAATACAGTAACAGAGGCCCTTTTTCCTACTCCACCCAGATAGTCAGCAGTACTGATTTTACATAATGCCATGTCCTTATTTCTACTCCGCAAACAGTGGGGAAGGAGTAATCCGAATGTGATTTCATGGCTTTTGGGTAAAGAGTATTTTCGGCGGACATACGAGTTTCGGTGCTGATTTCTATCAGCTTAATAGGGAAAACGGTGCAAATCCGTTGTGGTCCCGCCGCTGTAACCGAGGACGAACGCTGTGATATGCCACTGACGTACTTGTTGGGAAGGCAAAGCAAGTAGGACGATCCGGAAGCCAGAAGACCTGCCGAAAACTTATCTATCAGCGCAAGCGGCGAGGTTACCGGCTTGAACGCATGACGTGAATTTTTTTATCGAGGCGTCAGCAAGGTTTGCAACATTGCCTTCCACCTTCGATATAAAAGATTTACCGGGGTGATGAAGTAAACAGGGCTCAATCGCCCCTGTCCAATTCAGGGCCGGGGGATTTTTTTACTTGTTTATCAAGTGTAATCATCAGTAAGGAGAAGACAATGAGTGATGCGTTAGACATCCTGCAGGATTTTCCGGCTCACACCCATGCGGAATGGCTTGAAGCAGCCCATAAGTTGCTTAAGGGAAAGCCGTTTGATAAGGTGTTGATCAAGAAAACCTATGAAGGGATTGACATCCAGCCTATGTATTTTCAGGCTGATCTGGAAAAGCTGGACCACATTGATGCCTTACCCGGCCAGGCTCCCTATGTCCGCGGCACAACCGCTTCGGGGAACCTGACAGACTCATGGAAGATCGCGCAGGAGATCACCAATCCGGATCCGGAAGAATTCAATGAAGCCCTTGTTAATGATCTTGGTAAAGGTCAGGATTCTCTGAATATACCTTTTGACAAGGCGACCAGGCAGGGACTGAACCCGGACCAGGCCGACGTGGATGCAATTGGTGTCGGAGGTCTCTCTGTCGCTTCTGTTGATGATCTGGAAACAGCCCTTGCTGGTGTTAATCTTACCGAGATCCCTTTTCTTGTACACACTGGTTTCTCAGGGACGGGAATAGCGGCTCTGCTTGCTGCATTTATGGAAAAACAGGGTAAGTCGCTTGCTGAAGTTACTGGTTGCCTTGGAGTTGATCCGCTCGGTTATCTCGCTGAGGAAGGCTCGCTGCCCATTTCCCTGGAAAAAGCCTATGATGAAATGGCCCAGCTCGTTCTCTGGGCAAAGGACAATGCTCCCGGGTTGAAAGTTATCTGCGTCCATGCTGAGCCTTATCAATACTCCGGTGGAAATGCGGTACAGGAGGTTGCCTTTGGAGTGGCCACGGCTGTTGAATATATCCGGGCCATGCAAAAGCGCGGTGTAGATCTGGATACTGCTGCAAACACTATCGTATTTTCCTTTGCCATTGGTGCGGACTTCTTCATGGAAATCGCCAAATTCCGTGCAGCACGAATGGTTTGGTGTCAAATTGCCGAAGCTTTTGGCGTTGGGGAAGAAGGACAAAAGATGTCCATGCATGCACGCACTTCCACCTGGAATAAGACCCACGTCGATCCCTGGGTAAATATGTTGCGCGTTTCCACCGAATCGTTCTCTGCTATAGCAGGCGGTGTAGATTCCATGCATGTCGGCCCTTTTGATGAAATTTTCCGCCGGCCTAACGAGTTCTCCCGCAGGATTGCTCGAAACGTTCATATCGTGCTGAAAGAAGAAGGGCATTTTGACCGCGTGGTCGATCCTGCGGGTGGGTCCTGGTATGTTGAAACCATAACCAGCCGGCTTGCTGAAGAAATCTGGGAGTTATTCCAAAAAGTTGAAGGCAAAGGTGGCTTATTTGCCGCCCTTGGAGAGGGAATTCCACAGGAGCAAACCGCAGAGGTTGCAGCTGCCCGTTTAAAGAACATTGCGGTGAGAAAAGATGTTTTTGTCGGCACCAATATGTACCCCTACCTGGATGAGAAAAAAGTCGAGACCTATGACTTTGATTCTGCTGCATTCCAGGAAGATCGAGCTGCACAGGTTGCTGCGGTGGGAAAAGGGGCTGATGTCGCCTCCCTGCTGGACTCGGTAACAGGTGAGTGCTCGAATATGAATGCTGCGAGCGTTGATGCTGCCGTTAAAGCCGCTGGACAAGGAGCAAGTCTTGGCGAACTCACTGCTGCATTTCGTCAGGGTGCTGGAGGGAGTGAAAGCATCAAACCACTCACCATTCACCGAGGTGCAGAGCCTTTTGAAAAGCTCCGCCGCGACACCGAAGCCTATATCGAAAAGACAGGCGAAGCTCCCAAGCTTTTTCTGGCCAACAACGGGCCTATTCCAAAGCATAAAGCCCGCGCCGATTTCTCTACCGGATTTTTTAATGTAGCTGCCTTTGAAACCATTGCTAATAAAGGCTTTGCCACTCCGGAAGAGGCCGCCGATGCAGCCCTTGAATCAGGAGCAAAGGCAGCGATTATCACAGGTACGGACGATATGTATGTTGAGGCGGTCCCGGTCATTGCAAAGAAAATCAAAGAGAACGATCCTTCAATCATGATAGTTCTTGCCGGATACCCGAAAGAACACATCGAGGCTTTCAAGGAAGCCGGGGTTGATGAGTTTCTTTTCATGGGCTGTAATGCACTGGAACTGCTTGGCAAGCTTCAAAAACACTTGGGGGTGGTAGCATGAGTAGCATGATGAATCCTGATTTTACAAAAATGGTGTTTAACACCGGCAAGCCCCGGATGAGCTACGATAAATGGGCTGCAAATATCCAGAAAGAAACCGGCATGACAGCCGAAGACATGGTCTGGAAAACCGTTGAGCAGATTGATGTCAAACCCATGTACACCCGCAATGATTATGACGGACTGGATCACCTTGGTTATCATGCAGGCATTCCTCCCTATCTGCGTGGGCCGTATGCTACCATGTTTGTCATGCGACCCTGGACCGTTCGCCAGTATGCGGGTTTCTCCACCGCTGAAGAGAGTAATGCATTCTACCGCAAAAACCTGGCAGCAGGTCAGAAAGGTCTGTCCATTGCCTTTGACCTGGCGACCCACCGCGGATATGACTCCGACCATCCACGCGTAGTCGGTGATGTCGGAAAAGCCGGCGTTGCAGTTGACTCGATTCTGGATATGAACATTCTGTTCGACGGCATCCCGCTGGATCAGATGACAGTGTCCATGACCATGAACGGTGCAGTGCTGCCCATTCTCTCCTTTTACATCGTTGCTGCCGAAGAGCAGGGCGTGAGCCAGGATCAACTCGGCGGTACCATCCAGAACGATATCCTCAAGGAATACATGGTGCGGAATACCTATATCTATCCTCCGGCTGAATCCATGCGGATTATCTCTGATATTTTTTCCTATACAGCGCAGAACATGCCCAAGTACAATTCTATCAGTATCTCCGGATACCATATGGAGGAGGCCGGTGCCACTTCAGATATCGAAATGGCCTATACCCTGGCCGATGGCTGGGATTATGCACGTGCAGGGGTAAATGCCGGGATGAGTATTGATAAGTTCGCGCCGCGGTTGTCCTTTTTCTGGGCACAGGGTATGAACTATTTCATGGAAATCGCCAAGATGCGTGCAGCTCGCGTAATCTGGGCAAAAATTATCAAGAGCTTTAACCCCGAGAACGTGAAGTCGCTTGCCCTGCGTACCCACAGCCAGACTTCGGGATGGTCGCTTACCGAAGGCGACCCCTTCAACAATGTCTGCCGTACCACCATTGAGGCCATGGCTGCTGCTTTAGGTCATACCCAGTCCATGCACACCAACTCCCTTGATGAGGCTATTGCCCTGCCCACCGATTTTTCAGCCCGTATTGCCCGTAACACCCAGTTGTATCTGCAGGATGAAACCAATATCTGCAGACCTGCCGACCCCTGGGGCGGTTCCTATTATGTGGAAGCGCTTACCGGCGCTATAATGAAGAGGGCCTGGGGACACATTATGGAGGTAGAGAAACTTGGCGGCATGGCCAAAGCCATTGAGACCGGCTTGCCTAAGATGCGTATTGAAGAGGCAGCGGCCCGTCGTCAGGCAGGGATTGACTCCGGCAGCGAGAAAATCATCGGTGTTAACAGCTATTGCCTTGATGAAGAGGAAGCGCTGGACACCCTTGAAGTTGATAACACCGTGGTCCGTGAGGCACAGCTCAAACGGCTTGCCAAACTGCGGGAAATGCGTGATGAGACCAAGTGCCGGCAGCAACTTGCGGCACTGACCAAATGTGCTGAAAGCGGAGAAGGCAATCTGCTGGCCCTGTCCATTGAAGCAGCCCGTGCACGGGCGACACTCGGAGAAATTTCCGATGCACTTGAAAAGCCTTGGGGGAGACATGTTGCTGTGATTCGATCAATATCAGGGATCTATAAGGCTGAGTTCAGCGAGCAGGAAGAGATGAAAAAAGTCATCCAAATGACCAAGGAGTTTGAGAAAAAAGAAGGTCGTCGTCCACGTATCATGGTTGCCAAGCTTGGTCAGGATGGTCATGACCGCGGCGCCAAGGTTATCTCCACCGCTTTTGCGGATCTTGGTTTTGACGTCGACGTCGGACCACTCTTCCAGACACCGGAAGAAGCGGCGCGTCAGGCCGTGGAAAACGACTGTCATATCATCGGGTTCAGCTCGCTTGCCGCTGGGCACAAGACTTTGCTGCCTGCTCTTGTCCAGGAACTGGAAAAGCTGGGACGGCCTGACATCATGGCCGTCATCGGTGGCGTTATTCCGGCCCCTGACTATGAATTTCTGTATGAAAGCGGGGCTGCTGCCATTTTCGGACCGGGTACGGTTATCCCGGTAGCAGCACAGAAGGTACTGGAGGAGCTCAACGCCAGATTACATTCTGACGAGTAAGCCCCACCCTCTCGGCTCCTCCGGTGTATCGGCATAAAACAGGAGGAGCCGAAAAATTGAACTGAGGGAGTACATATGGGAAATGATGAAAAACGCCCCTCCTGGGTACCGGAGGGCGGCGCCGAAGGTTTTGCCTGCAGTGTTATGGATGGTGTGGCAGCAGGCCATGATGGAATCAGTTCGTATAAAACAGCAGGCAATAAGAAAAAAACAAGTAAATACAGCAGGCCCAAGCTGACCCCTGCACAACTTGCAGAAGGCGTGCTTAATCAGAATCGTGGCCTGCTTGGTCGTGCCATAACCCTGGCTGAAAGCAATTTGCCGTCCCATGTCGACGAAGCCCAGGAAGTTCTGAAAACTCTGCTGCCCCATACAGGTAACTCAATGCGGGTGGGGATCACCGGGGTGCCCGGGGTTGGCAAAAGTACTTTTATTGAATCTCTTGGGCACTATTTGGTTAATAATGGCCACAAGGTAGCGGTTTTGGCCGTTGACCCCAGCAGTTCCAAATCAGGAGGCAGTATTCTTGGTGATAAAACCAGGATGGAGCGTCTTGGCCGCGATGAACGTTGTTTTATCCGCCCATCTCCATCAAGCGGCACCCTGGGCGGGGTTGCCAGGAAAACCCGGGAAACCATGCTGATCTGCGAGGCCGCAGGTTTTGATGTTATCCTGATCGAAACCGTGGGAGTCGGCCAGAGCGAGACCACAGTACGTTCCATGGTGGATTTTTTTCTTCTGCTCATGCTGGCCGGTGCCGGTGATGAACTGCAGGGAATCAAGAAGGGGATCATGGAGCTTGCCGATGCCCTGGTTATAAACAAAGCGGACGGTGATAATGAGCTGCCCGCCAAGCTGGCCCGTAATGAATATGAGCGGGCCATGCATTATCTCCAGCCTTCCACGGAAGGCTGGGTGTCCCACGCTTTCACCTGCTCTGCAGTCAAGGATAAGGGCATCGACGAAATCTGGAAAGTAATCCTTAAATTCAAGGAGGTCACAGCCGAATCCGGCGTGTTTGAAAATCACCGCAGGCAGCAGAATATTAACTGGGTGCATGATATGGTGGATGAGCACCTGCGCAACCTGTTTACCCGGCACCCGGAAATAATCAAGGCCCTGCCCGGTATTGAAAAGCAGGTGGCAGACGAAGAACTGCCGGCAGTCTCTGCAGTTAATAAGTTAATTCAGATATTTGAGGAATAAGAAGGGATGAAGTATGGGGCCGGCTTGTGCTCATTACTTCTATTCAGGACGCTGTTGGTGCAAAATATTCTCCGGCAAGAGAAGAAAAAGAATAGGGCATGGCGATACTTCAATGATTGATTAATTAAGGAGGTCAACATGACAAGTGATCGTGACAGGAAGTTTTATGTGTCCAGTATCGGCGATTTGTATATGAAATCGCTGGAGATGTTTCTAGGTAAGATAGTAACCGGAGACGGCAAGGCTCTTGATCCCAGAAGTATGGAAATCAACGACACCGGCTTTGTTGAATTTCAAGGCCCTACAACCATCACCAGAACGTCCTTCACCCGGATCGAGTAATCACTCGCATCCCCCTGGGCCCGGTTTACTGCTGCTCTCTTCCTGGTACGTAAATCGGGCCTTCTGCTCTTCTGATTACTCCTCCTATTCTGCAACTATGACAAAGAGTCCTCTAGGTAATCGGATACCATCATGACAGTAGAGCAAAAGGTGTTTGATAAGCTGCAAAAGTTGTTGGCGTTAGCGGCTAGTGACAATATTAATGAAGCTGGGTTAGCTATGGAAAAAGCCCGGGTTTTGATGAATGAGTATAATCTTACGGTATTGGATGTTGCTCAGGATGGTTCCGGCGCCTGCGTTAAAGACGAGAGGATATGGGGCTCTTCCAAATATCGTCAAAAGTGGGAGGAATCTTTAGGAAATGAGATAGCAAAAGCCTTTGATGGCCGGGCAATAATCAGTCCGACCCTTGATGGCTGGTATGTCACGTTCATTGCCTCTCAAACCGATGTGGCTATTATTGTTGATCTCTTTGAAAGATTGCGTTTGATAATACGAAAAATGAGTAAGGCGTATGTTGATGACAAGGCTAATAATAAGCCTTGGCTTTCCCCGAAAACGCTCCATGAAAGTTATCGCATGGGTGTTGTCATAACTATTCGAAATAGGCTGCAAACATTGCGCAGGAACATTCGTCCCGATGCCGGAGTGAAAAACCGGTACGGATTTACGGGGATGGATCTGATGGTTGTAAAGAATCAGGCGGTGGAAGAGCGGGTGAATGAAATGTATGCCGATGGATTGCAGGAAGAGTCTGTGCCTACAACAAAAGTCTACACAAATGCATACAGGCAGGGAAAGGAGGATGGTGATTCGATCAGCTTACACCCCTCGATTAAGGGTAAAAAAACTGCAGCCATTACCCGGTAACGTATCTTGTATGAACAGGCTGATCTGTCTGAACCTGATGTGCCGTGCGTAGAATGGGAAGCGCGGCTTTCCCCTGATCCTTCTCCATTTATGACCGTGTTCGTTACTACCTCAAAGCAGGCTGGCGTAGCGTATCTGGTCATAGGTGAATCAAACGTCATTGAAGATTAAACGCCCGGCTTTTTGAACGTGAAATATTTTTCTGTAACGGCCGGGGCAGAAAGTATTGTTTGTTGTACCTCGCTCACACTTGCCATTCTGGTTGCCGGGAGCTATGTTCCGCCAATTTTTGGCAACCTACTTGCGGTCATCTGTGGCGTTCATGGCCGAGTCGGCAATAAACAGTGCTCTGCCGAGATTCCAGCCCCGGAGATCTTTTTTAATGGTCTCTACCGTGCTGACATCGGCAGTATTTATCAGAAAAATCACTTCTTCAACATGCGATAGCCGAACAGGAGAATAAGCGCTCCTCCGATTGCAATGCCGATGCTTCCGAGATTGAAACCGGTTACATCTCCAATGCCGAGTTTTGAGCCTATGAATCCTCCTACAAAAGCGCCGGCTATCCCTATCAAGATGGTAACGATGAAGCCGCCTGGATCCTCACCCGGCATAATCATTTTTGCCAAAGCTCCGACTATCAATCCCATAATAATCCAAGATAAGATGCCCATAGTTCCTCCTGCTTTGATAGAGTGTTGACTGTGGATAACCGATAAAACGTAACAAATATACCAGGCATTCGTTAGGGTTCTGTTGCTGGTGGGTTACTATTTGAATCGACTGCCGTTCATTGCCGGCTAAGCTTTTTTTGAACATCCAGCCAGTAGCGTTGTTGTACTGCAGGGGCATAACCAAGCGAGGTGAACTCATCAAAGGTGGTGTGCTCCTGCAGTATTTCAGGTTGCTGTTTCTGAATCAGGTTGTGCAACCATTGGCGAAGCAGGCTTTTTACCTCTTCAGGAGTATCCGCGATAACAGGGAGCCCCTCACGATTGTCTTTAAACTCTCTGGTTAATTTCCGCGCGTATAACTCCATAAGGGCGAAATGTATCTGTTCGTGCTGGAGGACATAATCCGTCCTGTTTTGAGGAATATTGGGATCCCACCACGATTGCTCCGGGATGAAAACCGCCTCGAATGTGAGTTCGTCCACAGTTCCCGAATAGACTACCTGTCCACCTAAGCTGCCCGATGTCAGGCGAAAAGAAGTTTCCTTACCGGGAACGATCTGCAGGCTGGACCTGGCTTGGAAGAGTATGGCTTTATGTTGGTAGCCGTTTTCAGGCGCAGTTGCCCTGAAGTCTTCAATGGTCAAAGGCCTGTAGGAAAAATAGGTCAGCGGACGGGTTGAGGATTTCCCTATTTGGGGAGCGGCATAGTCAGGCAATATGGGGCTGCATCCGTTCTGTAGGAGGAATAGCAGCAGAAACAACAGACGGCTCTCTATATTTGGGAGCCAACGGGTAAAAGGTTGCCTGTAAGGCAATGCCTCTGCTTTTCTCATTGTGGGATGCTCTGTACATCTTATACGTTGTGAGAGTAGCATATTGCCTGAAAGGATCAGCCTCCACTGCGTGAGGCAACGTATGCCTCGTGGCACAAATCAGGGTTGCCGCCGGTGATGTTCGCTCTTGAGGTGAAAACAAGGTGCCCGCCATCTGTTGCGAGGTCCAGGCTCATGGCGGATGTATAAATCGGCTCAACCATGGCTTCTCCTGTCTCAATCAAACGGGTGGATTCGCCGGATGGAATTCGTGTGATAACCACTTCGTCTTTGCTTACACAGGGGCAATATGTCTCTCCTTCTTCGTATTCCTCCGGATCGGCATACCCATAACGGAAGCGAACTTGCCGGAGATAGTAGGCAAGCCAATGCCCCTCCGGAGAAATGGCGGGAACAGCACCTGTGGTCAGTGGCGCTTCCTCCCTATCCGAACCCGGGGAGGAACCGAATGTCACGATTTTGTAGGTATCACCTCCTGGTTCATATACATAGATACCCGTATTGGAGGCGCCCATGCGAAAACCGGCATGCAAGGCGACACGTCGCCCGTTTGTGGTAATATCGGGTGGATTGCCGAGAATGCTTCTCTGGTTGAAGCTTTGCACATTACCTGTTTGAGGATGGGCGACCACCAGAGGGGTGTTCGGCGCGTCAGGATCTGGAGCGACATAGAGAATATAATTTCCATACCCCTGAGTCCGAGCTACATAGCAAAAGACGTCGCAGGTTGGCGAGCTGAATGCATTGTGCCGGATAGCTTCATAGGGGGGCATTTCCAGATTTGAGACCGTGAGGTCCCGCACAGTGCCACCGGCGTAAAAGGCTATGCTGTTTCCGTCCCCGCTGATACGTTGATTTTTAATGCCGTGACCAAATGTATTTTCATGTCCAATCTCTACAACACTCCCTCCACGTACAGAACTTTCCCCAATGTCCGCAACCATAAGCCGCCGGCGGACAGGCAGCCATTTGTCACGGGTTGCTCCACAATATTCATAATCGGTCCAGATATAGCTTATCCGGCTACCGTCGAATGAAATACTCGGATGACTGCTTTCGTATTTACGCATGCCCGGTTCACCGGCACGTTCTGCACCCGTAGGCCACCTGGGGATCTGGTCTCTGACCAGCAGGCGAACCTCACCTGTATCGATTGTGTAGAGATAGATTCCCGAGGCATCTTCATCAGTGTAATAACCGGGGGAACGAAAGAGTATGTAGCGTCCGTCACCGCTTATCTGCGGGCGTAAGGTAATTCCAAAGATAGGACGGTCGTCATCTCTGGTAAATACCCTGACTTGATATGCGCCCTCTTCGCTACCACGGTCATAAAGCCATACTGCATATCCTGGGTGACCGGGATTAGGTTTGGCGGTGTAGATTGCACGGTAACCGTCATCGCTGATGCTCGGTCGGAGAACAAGGGGAAAGGAAAGATCATCGGCATACGAATCGTCAGAGAGTTGCATGATATCATAATCGGCCATGGTAGACGTCACCTCCCTCTATGTTGAGTGGTCACCGCGATTTTCTCATGGACATAGTAAAATGTAATGCAACATGGTTGATCTTTCAAGAAAGACCCTGCTGATCATTGCAGCTGTATGGGTGTGTCCGATAGCTCCTTGAAAGCGCCGGGATGAATCGCACCGGAGCAGGCGGCTGTTTTTATTAGTATGTATCGGCAGATGCTGTGGAGTCAAAATGGTTGAATTCTCTACTATTGTGGCGTATCCTCTATGGGCCCTTCGAACAAGGGCATGTGCCTGATGAGGCCGCGCAGTTCCCGTTTACAAAATGATACATACAAGGGAAGGGAGGTGTTTCCCATGCGAAAGTTTATCTGTTTTGGAGTGACGACATGTTTTCTGCTGATGTTCAGCGTTACCGGTGTCCTATCCGCCGGTCCCGACAAGACTGATAAGGAAAAAGTAAAAGCGTTAACCACGAGTGATCCATATGTGCCGGTGGAGGAGCTGACATTGCTCCTGACTGCATATACCAAGGACGAGTTGCTGGTCGAAGCCGCTTCCTGGCAGGGTATTCTCAGGGAAAAGGCCATTGAAATCGGCAAGGCGGAAATTGCGGTTAAGCGTCAAAATCGTGAAATAGAGAAAGCTGCAGAGATTAAAAAGCAGGCTCAGGAAGCCGGTAAAAAGTTGGAAGAGCTTGAAGAAAAAGCAGAGGCGGCAAAACAAACCGGTGATGCCGCAGAGATTGAGAAAGCGGAAAAAGCGACAGAGGACGCACAGGAGATTGTCGGTAAAATTAATAAGTCGGTAGATGAGGCAGCAGAGGCGGCAGAGAAAACGGCTGAGATCCATGAAGTAATGAATGAAGAAAAGGGCAAAAGCCTGGATCAGACTGCTGAGGCGGCATCGCATGCAGAGCAGGCTTTGGATAAAGTAGAGAAGGCTGTGACCGAAGTTGATCCTGCAAACGAAGAGTCTGTCCGTGAAGCGGCCGGCATAGCAAAGGATGCCGCATCAGAAGCCCAGAAAGCAACGGATGTCGTTAAAACCAAGGTTGGAAAAGCACTGGAGAAAGTCAAAGAGCAAAAGCAGCAGCTCGAAGCCGTGCAGCAGACACAGGATGACCTGGAACAGGTAGAGGCAAGCAAACGCGAAGCCAAGATAGGACTTCTTGACAATGTCAATGCGTTGCGTGAGGAACGAACCCGTATCATAGACAATTTCAAGGCGGTACTCACTGAGCTTGCTGAAAAAACCGACCAGGCAGACAGCAAGACACAGGCTCTTCTGATTGATTACAATTTGTACATAAAGTCGGTCCAGGGCATAAACCTGGATGTCCAGGATGCCACCTCGTCCTGGATTGTCATCCGCGGCTGGCTGTTGTCGGAAGAAGGGGGCATTCGTTTTGCTCTCAACTTTCTTCGTTTTGTCGGTGTGTTGTTTCTGGCCTGGCTGTGTGCTGGATTTGCCGGAAAACTGGTAAAAAGAGCAATCAGTCTGGGACCTAACGTATCCCGGTTACTCAGTGATTTTTTGATCAAATCCGTTCGCTGGATCGTGATGTTTATCGGTGTTATTATGGCGCTTTCAGCTCTGGAGATAAGCGTTGCTCCGGTGCTGGCAATGGTGGGCGCCGCAGGTTTCATCATTGCCCTGGCCCTGCAGGATTCCCTGTCAAACTTTGCCAGCGGTATTATGATTTTGTTTTTCAGGCCATTTGATGTCGGAGATCTCATTGATGCTGCAGGCGTCTCCGGCAAGGTGTCAACCATGAACCTGGTGTCCACCACCATCCGTACAGCGGATAACAAGAAAATGGTCGTGCCCAATAACAAGGTATGGCAGAATGTTATAACCAATGCTACCGGTGTCAGGACCCGTCGGGTGGATCTGATATTCGGCATCGGTTATGATGACAATATTGAGGAAGCACAGAAGATCATGGAGGAAGTCGTTGCAAGCCACCCAATGGTCCTTCGTGATCCAGAGCCGACCGTTAAGCTGCACGCCCTTGCTGATTCCTCTGTTAATTTTATTTGTCGTCCATGGGTAGCATCCCAGAATTACTGGGACGTGTACTGGGATATTACCCGAGAGGTCAAACTGAAGTTTGATGAGGCCGGCATAAATATTCCCTATCCGCAGCAGGATGTGCATCTGTACGTGGAACAGGGGCAATCTGAAAAGGCTCGTCCCTGATGACGGTTGTTACCTGCGGAGTGTGAGCGTGTAACTCCAGCTGCACTGCATGCCTGATTGCCGGTAGACGCTCTTCCCCGAACCCGTAGCGGAGCTTCCAGAAAATCGGAGCCTGGCTGTATTGGTCACTTTACCACCCTGGTTGTCAACGGGGACAGTGGTGCTGAACCTGCAGCCGGCTCCTGAACATGTGCCTTTAAGAATGCAGACACTTGGCGGGCTGCAGGACATCCCGCTCAAGTATTGCATGCTGTACGTTCCTTTACCCTGTTCTCTGATGGCAAGAGCGCCGGACGTGTTACCTCCCATGGGGCAGACACCTTCCACCTTTGATTCGGATATGGAAAAATTCCAGTTTCCCGTTATTCCACCGCCATGGGCTATACCTGCAAAGAAAAGAAGCCCGATACAGCCTGCTGCGGATTTCATCAGAAGAGCGTGCATGTGTTCACCTCCTATGTTTGTAGTACCTGTCGGGTTATGTACAGAAAGATACTTTTATAATAGCACAGATTGAGTAGTGTTTTACAAGGGTGGATAGAGTTGTTATTGACATAACCGGGACAGGAGATGCTGCAATAGCTTTTTGAAAACACCCGCACGACAATTTCATTTAAATGTTTTTTACATAATGGCCGGCAGAAAAAACATCGCGAAAATACGAACCGCTTATCATGATCTTCCTCCACTGGCAAAAAGCCTTGTACAGCTTGTAACCGTTCATGTCGATTACTGCAAAATCGGGACAGTGCTTGCCTGTCTGCATAATCTGGGCTATCGCCAGGATAACGGCAAAAAACTCACCGCGCACAGCATGCAGGGTGTGCAAAAGGAATTGATTGCCAAGGGGATAGTGCGCAAATCAGCCAGAGGGTTGGCTTGCTCGGAATCAGTTCGTCTGGAAGTGCTGCAGGATATGCTGCGGCAGAAAACGTATGCAGGAATTGCAAAGTCACTTCAGGAGTTTGTTTCCATTCCTGTTTCAGGCAAACAGGTCAATCCCTATGAAAATTATCAGCAGGTAGTTCGGGATTTTCAGATTTCGTTGTTTACGCAAGATTCCTTAGATCTCGTCACAACGGTTGACGAGTATGCATATCTTTTTTTTCATAACGAATACCGACAGCAGAATCTGTATCATCTTACGCTTAACAGCCCTTTTTCCCAGGAAATAATGGAGGCAATTCATCCGACGATCAGACTGGAAATCGCGCTGGGTCTGTTGGAGCGGGAGACACGATTATTGGAACCTGCAACGGATATTCTGTTGTACATAATGGATTCGCACCACGACCACATCGTGGGGAATAGTCTTACAGTGCGCCTGGCTACGTATCATTTGCTGTTTGGTGATACCTTTCTTGCCGATTCACTTGCAGAGACCCTTGATGAAGAGCATAAACCCGAGAAGCTCAGCCGCATGGGCTGGGCCGCGACCCTGCGTGGAGAATATCCGGAGGCCCGCCGGCTTTTCGAGCAAAGTATTGAGTGCATTACAACACGCACCAGGAAGAAAAAAGTGTTCCTGCAAAGTTATGCCGGTTTTTTTTATCTCCTCTCCCTGCTCGCAGAGGGGCAGGACAGTGCCCGGGAAAAAGCCCTTGGGTATATCGGCATAGCTGAAAAAAATAGATATCCTCTCATCTCCGTCATGCAGGCCATGCGGTCGATATTTGAAGAGCAGCTGGGACGGATACCCAGTGGCTTCCCGCCTAAGGCTATGGATTTTGCCTGGAATATGGAAGATCCGCTTGTGTTTTTTTTGAGTAATCTTGTGCTGGCATGGTGTGATGCCGGTGCGGCAAAAAAGAATATTGCCACCATAATCAGGATCAGAGACCGGGCGTACGAAAACGGCTATATCTGGCTTGCCGCTGAATTGTCTGAGCTGTTGGCCTTTCTTTATGAAGAAAAAAGAGAGAACCACAGTATCGCTGATGAGCTGCACAAGCTGGGTGATACGGTCAGCTGTGTGCATCTGGTGAAAAAACAACCACAGTGGGAAAAGACTCTCAAGGCCCTGTTGCGAATTACAGATCCGGATACAAAAGGGAAGAACGTACAGCATCCTTCCCAACGATTGGTCTGGTTGTTCAGTTATAACGAGAAATATGGATATTGCTCCATAACCCCCCGCCTGCAGATATTGAATAAAAAAGGCGTCTGGTCCAAAGGCAGAGCTGTGGCCTTGAAAAACCTGTATCAGAATCATGAGGATATGGAAGGGCTCACAGAACAGGACCATCAAATATGTCGCACCATAGAGGAAGAATATACACGCATCGGGTATAGGTATGGCTATGGGAAGTTTGAGTATGATTTTAATTACGAACAGACGTTTCCCGCCCTGGTGGGCCACCCTTTACTCTTTTTGGCGGCAGCACCCGAGGTACAGATGGAATTTGTTGCAGCTGAGCCTGAATTGCGATTGGTGGAGCAAGACGGCAAGCTGAAACTGGAGATTTTTCCTTCCTGGACCAACAAAGAAGCCGTGGTGGTTAAGGATACGCCGACACGGTATAAGATAATTCGTTTTTCGCAGAAACATTACGATATCATGGCGCTGTTGGGAAAAGGGATGGTGATCCCCAAAGCCGGGGAAAAACTCGCCGGCAAGGTCGTGGATGCCTTGTCTTCAGTTATCACCATACATTCCGACCTGGCAGCCACCGAAAATACAGCATGTACAACCATGCAGGCAGACAGTACGCCCCATGCGCATATCGTGCCCCATCAGGAGGGAATATGCCTGGAATTCCTCGTGAAACCTTTTGGATCGGAGGGGGCGAGTTTCAGGCCGGCCAGGGGTGGGAAAAATGTGTTGGCTGAAATCAACGGTGAAAAAACTCAGGCTGTGCGTGATTTTGCAGAGGAGAATACACAACTGGAACATATTTTCCGCTCCTGTCCCGCCCTTAATCACGTGGAGAGACAAGATGAGCAATGGCTGGTGGATGACCCGACCGGTGCCCTGCAGGTATTGCTGGAGTTAAAGGAATGTGAAGATCAGGTCGTGTTGGAATGGCCCCAGGGAGAAAAAATTCATGTGCGCAGGCAGGTCTCCCTGGATAATTTTTCCATGCAGATCAAGCAGGAAAGGGATTGGTTCAAAGCCACGGGAACCTTACAGATAGATGATTCCCTGGCCCTGGATCTGCGAAAGTTACTGGATATGCTCAACCAGGGCATGGGCAGATTCATAGCCCTGGATGACGGGACATTTCTCGCCTTGACCGATCAGCTTCGCAAACGGCTCAAGGAACTGCAGGCGTTTTCCGAAAGACATGGAAAAGGAATGCGTTTCGCTCCTTTAGCTGCCCTGGCATTAGAGGATTTCACAGAAGAGATTGGACAACTAAAAACAGACAAATCCTGGCAAAAACATTGCGCGCAGCTCAAAGAGGTTGTGAATCCCCGACTTCCCTCTACTTTCCAGGGCGCGTTGCGGGAATACCAACAGGAAGGATTTGCGTGGCTTGCCCAGCTTTCCCATTGGGGGGTCGGGGCCTGTCTGGCCGATGATATGGGACTTGGCAAAACCATCCAGGCTTTGGCCGCTATCCTGTTGCGGGCGGCGAATGGTCCTGCGCTGGTTGTGGCACCCCTCTCGGTTACCTCCAACTGGCAGGAGGAGGCCAGGCGTTTTGCCCCGACCTTGAACGTGATAGTATTTGGGCCCGGTGACAGGCAGAAAACCATCCGGGATCTGCAGGCGTTTGACCTGCTCATTGTAAGCTACGGCTTGCTGCCCCTGGAAGCTGAACTGCTGTGCAGCGTCCAGTGGCAGACCGTGGTGCTCGACGAAGCCCAGGCCATAAAAAACGTGCAGACCAAGCGATCAAAGGCAGCCATGGGACTGCAGGCGGAATTCAGGATCATTACCACCGGTACCCCGGTGGAAAATCACCTCAGCGAGTTGTGGACGCTGTTTCATTTTCTCAACCCCGGGCTGCTTGGCTCCTTCAAACGATTCAATGAAAAGTTCGCCCTTCCCATCGAGCGAAATCAAGACAGGGAAGCACGCAGCCAATTACGCAAACTTATACGTCCCTTTATTTTGCGCCGTTTGAAAAGCGACGTATTGCAGGAACTGCCCGCCAAGACAGAGGTTACCCTGGAAGTTGAAATGAGCGAAGAAGAGTCGGTGCTCTACGAAGCGCAGCGGCTTCAGGCCCTGGAAAACATCAATGCCCACAGTGGTGAGGGGGACGGGCAGAGATACCTGCGCATCCTCGGTGAGATCACGAAATTGCGCAGGCTTTGCTGTCATCCGCAGTTGGTGTTGCCTGACTCCGGCATTGCAGGTTCAAAGCTGAAAGTGTTTGGCGATACCTTGCGGGAACTGCTGGCCAATAATCATAAATCCCTTGTCTTCAGCCAGTTTGTGGACCATCTGGCAATTCTTCGCAGCTACCTTGACGCAGAAAAGATCGCCTACCAGTATCTGGACGGCTCAACTCCGATCAAGGCAAGAAAACAGCGTATACGTGATTTTCAAAAGGGTATGGGCGAAGTTTTTCTTATCAGCTTGAAGGCCGGGGGAGCAGGCCTGAATCTTACGGCGGCTGATTACGTGATTCATATGGATCCATGGTGGAACCCTGCAGTGGAAGATCAGGCCTCGGACAGGGCGCACCGCATAGGTCAGAAACGACCGGTAACCGTGTATCGACTGGTGGTGAAACACTCCATCGAAGAGCAGATACTTGATCTGCATAAGGAGAAACGCGATCTTGCGGAAACCCTCCTTGAAGGAACGGATACGGCAGGGAAGGTGTCGGCGCAGGATCTGCTGGCCCTGCTGCAGGAAGAGCAGCAGGAGTAAACTCCTGTTTCAATTTTCGGCATCATGATGCAGCGTAGGTATGCAGACTGCATCAAACATGATTTGATGCATCGGATGAAGGGCGGTTATGCACATAGTCCATATTTCAGATCTCCATTTCGGTCTTCCCATGCAGTGCGATCCTGCCGAGCTCCGCTCGGCCATACAATCCCTGCATCCGGAGTTGCTTGTTGTCAGCGGCGACCTGACCCATCGCGCACGCAAAAGAGAATATGTCACATGCGCAGCTTTTCTGAGCGAGCTGGGAATACCCTGTTTGACGGTGCCGGGTAATCACGACATCTCCATTCATCACCCGCTTGAACGTTTGCTGCGTCCCTGGAAGAAATGGCATGCCTATATCAGTCCCGGCAGCATTTCCCAATACAGAGGTATGGATTGTACTGTATTCGGGGTGAATACGGTAAGGCGCCTCGGCTGGTATTGGGATTGGTCCAGGGGTCGTATCAGCCGGGAACAGGTCGGAGATCTGCAACAAAGCCTGGCAAGCGAACCGGAAAAAGCCGTAACGGTCCTGGTCGCCCATCATCCATTCCGGCTGCCGGAAAAATATAGAAAAAGATCGCTTATCATGGGTGGAAATTATGCATTGCCCCGGTTGGCAGCCGGCGGTGTTGACCTGATTCTGGGAGGACATGTGCATGTACCGTTTACCACTGTCTGTAAGGGGATTATTATCTCCCATGCAGGCACTCCATGCGTGAAACGGGTTCCTGGAGTGGGCGCCAACAGTTTCAATTCCATTCGAACGGTTGGGGAGGACCTGGTGATTACCTGCTGGATATTGCAGGGCAAGCGTTACAGCCGGGAACAGGAGCAGAGGTTTAGAAAAAGAGATACTGCCTGGAGTGTCATCAACACATGAAATACCCGGTCTTTATCAATCCCGGTTCCGGCAAGGGTGTCCTGAATGTGGATGTCCTGCATCAGGATAAACGGCTGAACGCCCAGGTCCTTGCTCCGGAAAAAATGCGTGAGGCATTGGTTGAACAGAAACGTAAGGGAGCACCCAGGGTGGTTATCTGCGGCGGTGACGGCACCCTGGGGCTGGCCGCATCGGTTTTACAGGGCAGCTCGACGGAACTGGCTGTTCTTCCCGGAGGCACGTTGAATCATTTTGCTGAAAGAATTGGAGTGTCGTCCGATCTGCAGGATGCCCTGAAGCTGGCCCTGACCGGTCAGGCGTCGCCTGTTGATGTGGGCGCGGTCAACGGCAGGGTGTTTCTCAATACCAGTTCGGTGGGGGCGTATGTGCGCTTTGTTCGTACGCGTAACCATCTGGAAAAACGCATGGGCTATTCCCTGGCAAGCCTTATCGCCGGTATTCGTCGCTTGATTCGTCTGCGCAGTGCGCGGATACAGCTCGATACCGTATTGGTACGTTCGCCGCTGGTTTTTATCGGAGTAGGTGAGCGGGAGTTGGCCTTTCCGTTTCTGGGAGCGGAACGCCGGGACGGGCAAAAAGGACTGCATCTCATTGCCCTGAAAAGCAGGGATCGTCTGGAAACCGTGAACATCGCTCTGAACGCCGTTTTTCGCGGGATCGATCCATTAAAGAAAACCAGGGCCGTCGAAGCACGCATGGTGGAGCAGGTATGCCTGGGATACAAACGCAAAACAAGACGCATTCATGTGGCCCTGGATGGTGAACTCTATCCTCTGCGGGCGCCCCTGCACTATGCATATATGAGGGATGCCCTGCAGGTAGTTACGAATGGGTAATGGACGCTCTTTGGTAACGGCTCACAGTGCACCTGATCTTTCCGCGATCAGCCTGGCTTACGTATGACCAAATACGCTGCACCAGTCTGTGTGCTACAGGCACCCTGTAACCAGTTACAAATACAGGGAAGTTATCAAGCTGGACTGTGCCCCTATGAGTAGTTACGCTCTTTGTCTCTCTCCCTACGGAAAACCTGTGTATTGTTTCTCTGCAAATGGAAAAAATAATTGAAACAAAAACGATCTTTGAATATGTTGTGCCGGTTACCACTAAGTGGTGTCGAAATATTTCTTGATGATCAATGTGTTGCCTAAATATACTCTATGGAAAAGGTTCGTTTTATACTCGAAGCAAAGGTCGCGCCGAATGAATGGCTGGAGATTGCAAAGACCTACCCAAAGATGAAGCCGGCTTCTCGGTTCAAGGACAAAGAAGAAGCTCTCGCCGCCAAGGCACAGCTGAAAAGCGCTTTAATGGGGCCATGGAAGGGCGTCTATAAAAAGTATCCTATCAGGTTGCGGGAGCTGAACGAGAACTGCTGAAAAACTTTTTACGCGGACAATGGTTCAGAGGCAACGGTGCGGTTCCTACCCTCGGATTTTGCTTTATAGAGAGCATCATCGGCTGCCTTGATCGTCTCTTTAATAGTTCGGGCAAGGGCAAATGAGCTCACGCCGAAGCTGGCAGACAGCTGTCTGCCGTGGCTGAAACCGTAATCGGAGACGAGTCGGCGAAGTTTCTCCGCTAACTTTTCAGCCTCTTCTGCCGAGCAGCCCGGGCAGATGATGAGAAACTCTTCACCGCCCCAGCGTCCCAGAAAATCCGTTGCCCGTACATTCTGCTGTATCAGGTCGGCAAACTCGACAAGCACCCTGTCACCCATCTGATGCCCGAAAGCGTCGTTAATCTGTTTGAAATAATCGATGTCGGCCAGGACTACGCCGCAATCGTGTTGATAGCGGTCATAGGTCTTCTCCTGCCGGAGTAATACCGTATCGAGCTTGAACCGGTTGTAGGTTCCGGTGAGCTTGTCGGTGACGGCCATTTTCTCAAGCAGACGGTTATAGCGACGAAGCTGCAGGATATGGACCAGGAACAGGCCGAAAACAAAAAGCATAGCCACGACTGATTTCCATATCAGGTCGCGATCTATGTGTGTTTCTTCTTTAACGGAAACCCACTTGTTATAGAACGCCTGTCGCTGTTCCGGGGTGAGCGTCTGGATTTGTTTTTGAAAAATCGAATGAAGCAGTGGCTCATCGTTTCTGGTAGCAACCGCCAGGGGAACGTTTTCCTTGAGTCGAGCGGAAACTTTGATGGTCCCTGTGAAATGTTTTTGCACGGCATCGGCGATGGGCATGAGATTGTCGATGTAACCGAAAAGTAATCCCTTTTCCACTTTTTCAAGCCCGTCGCTCAATGAATCCACATCCACGAAGTTTGCATCCGGGTATTTGCTCCGCAATTCTGCGTTGATGGAATATCCGCGTACCAGTCCAATGGGCCGATCAAGGACCGATTCAATGGTATCAATGAAAAATTCATTCATCCTGGTGGCGAGTACGACGGGGAGGGTGAGGTAGGGAGTCGTAAAATTAAGGTATTGACTTCGTTGTTCTGTAGGTGCGGCAAGCGGCAGCATATCGCATCGTCGATGTTCGACGAAATCCAGAGACTGCTGCCAGGAAGTAGTTGGCATCAGACGAAGCGGCACGGGTAGTCTTTTCTGAAAGGCACTCAAATAGTCCGCTGAAATACCAATATGTCTGCCGTTGACAATGCCTTCAAAGGGCATCCACTCAGGATCGACACAGTAGGTGATTTCTTTTTTGGAAAAAAGAAAGTCGGTTTCAGCTGCGCTCAGTCCCTTGGATGCCAGGCTCACTTCAATGAGCTCTTCAAAAAGAAAAGGACCCAGCTCCTGTCCTTCATCTATCAGTCGTCGATCGGTCAGCTGCTTGTAGGCGCGTGTGGTCAGCTCAATATTGACGGCGCCGATCGGGTAGAAATCACGCAGGAACAATTTGTCGGTAATTTCCACCTCAAACGCCAGGGCCTCCTTGGATTTATCCGGGGCGTATTTTTCATGGATAATCTCAATGAGCTCTTCTGAATGCTCAAGAGCGTACTTCCAGCCTCTGTTGGTGGCGTCGATGAAGTTCCTGGTCCGTTCGGGATGATTGAGGGCCTCTTCCCTGGAGGTAAACAGGTTAACGGCGCTCATGAAAAAACCGTAATCGAACGGGTCGATGATAGTATATGCCACCCCCTGTTGCTGCAGATCATATATCTGGTTGGAAAGAAACGCGCTCATCACATCCACTTTGCCGCTGCTGAAATCTTCGATACTGAAGCTATGGCCGATAATTTTGGAATTTTCGTTGGTTATGCCGAAATGGTTGAGCATCAGCGCCAGGGAACTGTATTTGAATTCATCTGTTGTTCCCATGATGGTGCGGCCGAGCATTTCCCGTGGCGTCTTGATGTCCGGGGCTGTGACAAAGACCAGGGGAGAGCGCTGGTAATAGGTGGCGAGCAGTACGATCGGCTGGATTTTCCCTTCCGTGATGACCAGACTGGCGTTATGGATGCCGTAGTTGACCTCGCCGGCAAGCACCTCGGCGACCGTATCAACTCCGGCCTGGTATTCATGAAGGGTTACATCGAGCCCGGCATCCTGATAAAATCCTTTTTCAACCGCCGCGATAAAGCCTGCATATTCAAATTGAAATTTCCAGTCAAGTTGAACCGAGACCTTGTCCAGGGCATTTGTTTGCGCCTGAGCGTTTTTGACAAACAGTACCGGGAGTATGCTTAGCGTGAGCACAAGGAACGAGATCACCCGGCGGGAATGTATCATAAGTAATGAACCACAGGCTGTTGCTTTGGTTGTGAAGAACCGGCTGAAAGGGAGAGAAATGCTACCATAATTATTATAGTATACAGGCTGAGGTTGTTATGATTCAAGGTTAAGCAGGATTTCTCACGACTTTTTCGGACAACAGGTTTACCGATTGAATATAGGGCACCTTGAATTATTAGGATTTTCGTTCAAGATCAAGGCATGCGAGAAAAATTACCACAGGCATATATTTGATATTCCGAGGATAATTTTTTGAGCATAACGCTGATATTGGGCAAAAAAGCAATTATTCAAGGTGGCCTATAGAGCGTTTGCCGGGTTTAGCTGCAGGAACATTACGCTGCGCGCTGCTGCTGTTTTTCCACGTTGAATTCGGTAATCTCCAGGCAATCGTAGATGTTGCCGTCGATTTCCACCTGTCTGTCGCCTTTGCGGATGGCCACGCGCAGCTCGAACAGGTCCAGGGATTCCCGGTCGTTGATGCCGGTGAGATACACGCACTGCACGCCCAGGCGGCCGGCAACCTTGAGCTGGGCGTCGAGGAAATCGGAACGGTTGCAGACACCCAGGGGGTTGTCCAGCACCAGAAAGGCCGGTATCCTGTCGTCGTACGGGCTCAGGCGTCTTCTTCGGCGCATGGAAATGAGCAGGGCGTAGAGCAGGACGGCAATGGTGAGCGCTTCTCCTCCGGAACCGAGATCTTTGCCCACTGGTTCGTATTTACTGCCGCTGTCATCGCATTTGAGCAGCTGGATTCCAAAGGTGTGTCTTCCCGATGCAGCTCCCAGCAGCTGGTAGAGGAGTTCCGAGCCCAGGCAATTGCCCATCTTCGGATTGACCTCAGGCAGGCGTCCCTGCTGCATCAGTTCATACAACCAGTTTTCCACTGACTGGCGAAACACATCCCGGTGTTTGGCAAAATCAAGACGTGTGCCTGCCCGCAGGATCGGTTTACCGCCATAGATGAATACCTCTTCCGGCAGGACTTCCTGGGCTGCAGCGCGGAGTTTCTGGTAATATTCGCGGCTGTGCTGGAGCAGCATATCCACCAGGCTGTCCATGAACCGCTGGGTAATCTCCAGGTCGGTCTCCAGATTACTTGCAATATCTTCACAGCGCTGGATCAGCTCATGGGCCTGGTCTCCCAGGGATTCTGCGTCGTGGGTGCGCAATTCGTCGACAACTGCCGGCAGATTGCTGTGAAAGATTTCACTCTGC
Source organism: Desulfobulbaceae bacterium (assembly GCA_963678525.2). Taxonomy (GTDB): domain Bacteria; phylum Desulfobacterota; class Desulfobulbia; order Desulfobulbales; family Desulfobulbaceae; genus Desulfogranum. The sequence goes on along the minus strand of CAXXDG010000003.1, from coordinate 3,286,690 downwards.
AGGTCGACCTGAAAGCTGTCAAATGCCGTTTTCATACGGCGCTGGGCTGCGTCCACAGTATCTCTGTGCCTGCTTTCGGTCACAACCATCTGCTGTAACTCTTGCTGCAGCTGTTCTACGGCAGAAGGAGAAGCGTCCGCGCCTGTTTCTTTCAACAGGTCCGGCCATGGGTGCCTGGGGGATTCCTGGTCCCAGACCGCATCAAAACGTTTATTTTCAGCAAGTACCAGTCGAATATCCTGATGCCTGGTCTGCAGCCGCTGCTGTTTTTCCCTGAGCGCGTTGCAGCGGCCGGCCAGGCGGTCGCTTTCAGCGGCATATCTGCGTTTTTCACTGCGTAAGCGGTGTAAAAGGCTGTCCGAATCCTGGTCAGTCAACATCTCCCGGGCCAGATCCGGGGGCATGCCTTTGAATTTTCTGTCGGTCAGGACTGCCTTAATCCTGGCCAGCTCCTTTTGCTGGTGGCCGATCTCAGACTCCAGGCGGATGCTTTTTTCCTTGCCGGTTTCCAATTCTCCGGCCAGCTCCTGCTGTCGTTCTTCACGCTGCGTTCGGCTGCGGCCCGCCCAGGTCTCGGCTTTTTCAACATCATAGTAACTGCGGCGGCTGAAGGCTTCAAAGCGGGATTCACGCTGGGCAATTTTTTCCTCAAGCGCGTCGAGCTCTTTGCGCAGTATGTCTATGCCCAGTTCATGGGTCATTTGGCGGAGATCTTCCCTGGCCGATTCGTGCAGGCGTTTGAGGGTGTTGAGATCCATGGACAGCGCGGATTTCCGTTCATCCCTTGTAAGTTCGATATCCTGAGGCCGCAGCACCTCGCCTCCCCGTTCGTCCAGGCCTTTGAGGAGAATTTTCTGCTCACTGATCTCGCCTGCGATGCGGTAATCATCCTCTTTGAGTGCAGCCAGGGCTTCCGTACAGGTCCGGATGGTTTTTTCAAGGGTTGTTCGCTCAAGCTCTTTCTGTTCCGCCTCTTCCTGCCATTTGGCAAGACCTGCATAGGTTTTCAGCCATTTCTCCACCTGGCGCAGCAACTGGCTGAGCCCGGCCGACTCGTCACCCAAGGTCCTGTATTGCGTTTCCAGGTCATGTTTACGCGGCTTGAGCTTTTCCACAGCGGTTTCGGCTTCCTCGATTCCCATGGTCAATTGTTTCCGGCTGGACTCCAACGAGGTGACAGCCTCAGCCGGTGCTGCAACAGCAGCTTTGTCAGAGAATTTTTCCCGATAGGCGTGCAGGAGCCGAGCCGCTTTTTCCATTTCCCTGAGTCTGGATTCCATGTCTGCAATGACCAGGTTCAGTTCTGCCAGCTCTTTGTTATGGATATCCTTTACGGCAGTCAGGTGACGTTTGGAGTAGATTTCCGGTGAAAGCGGGCTGATAACCGTCTCGGCTATGGGGGTGATATCTTCCGGCATGCAGGGGGTGGAGACGACCACAGGTCTGTGCAGCCAGGACGGCGCCGGGAGCTCTCTGATCTGTTCAATAATCTGCGAGGAAGCGGCCATGATGCCTGTAAAACGACCGGGGTCGCCTTCTATGAAAGCGGCTATCCGCTCTGCTGATTCGTATTCTTCGGCCAGGTATTCCGGAAAGGATTTGAGATCCTCAGGGGCAATTCCCGCTCCGTGATAATGGCCCAGCAGCTGCACAGTCTGGTCGTCGGCAGCCAGGGTTTCGGTTCGTTCCAGTGTTTCCAGGGTCTGTTCCAGCTTGAGTGCGGCGCGGGTTTTTTCCGAGAGCCTGTTGCGAAGTCTGGACATGGCGTCGTCAAAACGGGATACCAGCTCGGAGGAACAGAGATCGATCTGTTTACTTCCCGCAACCCGTGCGATCTGGGCGTTTGAGGTGAGGTGGAGACGCTCTTCCGCTTCGGCCTTGACCCGTTCACGGGCCAGGGCAAGACTGGTTTCTCCTTTGGAACGTTCCTCCTGCAGTTTTCGCCAGCGGTTGTTTTCCGTTTGGATATGTTGCTCCAGGGTTTGTATCTCGCCCCGTACGCGGGTGAGACCCTGGTCGAGGTTTGCATGTTCTTCTTTGAGCCGTTCAAGGGTATGCTCAGGCTCTTCCCCCTGTTCCATGGGGAGTGCGGCACGCATGGCTGCTGCTTCCTGGATTTTAGCATGCAGGCGGGAGAGGGTTTTGTCCAGGGATTTCAGTTTGTTTACAGTTTCTCCCTGTTTCCCGGTGACGGCTTTGCGCTCTGTTTCAATATCGCTGCGCTGCCTGTTGAGATGCTTGACGTTTTTTTCTATCTGCCCGCGTTCCTCGTCCAGACGCAGGTGGTACTGGGCTGCCAGGCCGTCCATTTTCCGCTGCATGGGGGTGATCTCTTCACCTGCCTGACTCAGAACCTCTTTTTTGACGGCTGCCTGCGCCTGGGTGGCGCGAATGTCGGCAATAAAATCTGCTGCGCTTATGGCGACATGTTCCCCTTGTACGCGCTCGATCTCTTTCTGGGCGTGACGCAGCTGCTTCTGCAGTTCAGCTATTTCCTGCGCCTGGCGGAATTTTTCCACAGACAGGATATTGCTCTGGACGATTTCACCTGCCTTGCCTGCTTCCTGATATTGGGAGTCAGCTTCGATTACTATGGGTTCAAGGGATTTGCGCTTTTCCGCAACTGCCTGTTCTGCCTCCTGGAGGAGGTGAGTCGCTTCCCCAAGTTTTAGCTGCCAGGTCTCGATATCCCTGTACGCACTGCGCCATGTCGCTGCCGTGGCGTCGAAATCTGCGATACGTTCTTTGAGGTTGCGTACGGTATTGAGCCGGCTGATTTTACGGGGGCGTTCCTGCATTTTTCGCAGATCCTGCTCAATGCGGCTGCGCAGGGTGGCTGCAGCATCCAGGTCGGTCACGCAGCCAAGGAAGAAACTCAGGAAGTCCTCTTCGGAACGAAATTTGAAGGCATCTTTGATGCCCCCTTCAGTGCGGGCAAAGTCCACCTGGCGGTCGATGAGCCAGGGATCCAGGCCCAGTTGTTCCAGTTTTTCGCTCCATTCCTTTTGACTGGTCGTCTGTTGAACGCAGGGCAGCATGAAATCCCTAACTGCCTTGTAGGGCTTTTCCTGGTTAAGCAGATCATCCCATTGAGTGCGCAGTTCATCGAACAGGTCCGCAGACTGGGCAATGAAAAAGGTGCGGTCGGTTTTGTCGGGCATGCTGCGATGGCGGTAGAGCAGTTGTCCCAGCACCAGGTGATCCACCGGCTCGGCTTCAAACAGGGTAGGTTGGGTGACCGTGGCCAGATCCAGCAGCACCAGGGCTGGACGTCCGGGGATCAGGTATTGCTCCAGGGTTTTATCGCCGTCAGACTGCAGGTACTGGACAAAACGTTTGCTTTTGGGACAGAAGACACTCAGAATAAAGGAGAGCAGGGTGGTCTTGCAGGTTCCGTTAACGGCAAAGAGCACCCCGTGATCCGCCCGGCCGTCTTCCCGCATTACGGGAACATAACCGTTTCGCAGCAGGTTGCCTCCGGCTGTGATGTCGCTTGCGAAAATTCTACTGAGCCTATACATTGCTCTCCTCCTGTTCGGGTGAGTCGATCAGAAAATCCCGGAATGCATGGAACGAATAGACAATGCCTTCACGCATGGCCGTCTGATAGGCGATGGTCGGCCTGTATTCAATATCTCCCCCAGACTCCTCAAACGCCAGGAGATACCCTGTTTCCACCATATGTTCCAGTACCCTGGTGACCAGGCCAACCCAGCTGTTTCCTGCTCCTGCCCGTTGTCGGTCCGGATTATCCTCCGGCATCTGCCGCAGACGTTCAGCCACGGTCTTCAGCTGCGGCAGGAGCTTGTCTTCGTCCGAATCCAGAGTAGCTTCCATCTCCACAAAGCGTCGGAGAATATCGATGACATCGGCCATGATGACGGCACCCAGGTCTTCAACCGGTGTGTCAAGGTCCGCTTCGATGGGGAAAAAGGCCGTGGCGATGGCGCAGTGAACGGGGAGTATCTCCGCAGCTTTGATTTCCCTGCGTGCCAGGAGCCGACCGTAGTCACCCAGGGTGGCGGCAAAGAAACTGTCGGATTTACGGGCAGAGAGACGCAGACCGCCTTCTTCCAGTGCCAGGAGTCGCAGGTCCATGGCCCTGAGTCCGGCTTCCACCTGGCGGCGGAATGAGTCATGGGCCTGGAGGCGATGCAGAAGTTCGGTTATCTCTGCGGTGTGTGAAGCCAGAGCTCTTTTGCTGCCGTTACTGTAAATCAGGCTCAGGTAAATCAGCCGATTAACGGCGTAGGTGGTTTCCGTGTCTATGTGCATATGGATGGCTCAGGTGTTCTGTGAGCATTGGGTTACTGTTGCGACTTCCTGCCGGCGGGAAGCTGCATCAAAGCGGGTTGGTGTTTCAGGGTCAGTTCATGCCCATGGTAGCGTCGATCCGGGCCGAGGTCCACGGCCACACGTGCTTCAGGGTCCGGCAGCTGGACGCTGATACAGTGTTTGTCCGCAAGGCGTCTGTCAACCAGACATTGAAATACGCCCATGGCTGCTGCGGCTGGAAACAGATCACCATCAGAGGTGTTGCCGGCTTCGGTAAGCAGGGCGCTCACCTGGATTTCTTTTTCAAGCCCCACACGATTGTGCAGCAGTTCGAATGCTTCCTGCATCAACTCGTCGTTGAGTTCCGGTGCAAAGCGGTGTGTTGTGTGTCCGTCAATTTCCTGGATCTTCTGGCTCTGGTCGTCCGTGGCTTGCAGTCTTTCAAGGGCACGATCGCAGGCCTCGATAACCGAAGCAGGATCAAAGAGCGATTTTTTTGCAGGGGGATCAATTCGGGCAATAAACTCTTTGCCGATCTGCGTAGCCTGGGTTTCTTCAAGCTGCAGGATTCTGCCCATGACTTCGTCCATGCTTGGAAATGCGCCGCTGGGACGTCGTCTGAACAGTTTGTGGCTGAATTGCTGGTAATCTTCCGGCAGGTCCTGCAGCTCTCCTGCAAGTTTCATCAGTTCATGATTCAAGGTTTCCAGCTTTTCGGCCAGCCTGTGCAGCTTCAGGCTGTGCTTTTCCGTTGGGGAACTGAGCATATTTTCAATAACCAGATTATGCAGCCTGCCGCTTTCTTTCTGAATATCCATGGCCTGGTTTACTCCTTCTTCAGCCAGATCCTGGACCCGTTCATAGGCAACCGCTTTGATATTACGTCGAATCAGACGACGCACAGTGTGGACTTCCCGGGCTTTTCTGGAGCACTGTTTGTTATTTGCGTCAGCAACACTGATTGCGTCATCCAGGTTGCCCCGTTCCAGCAGGAGCTTGATGCGCAGGTTGCCGATGGCGGCCGCATCCAGGGCGCTGGTTTCGTGGAGGCCGAAATAGGCGGCATAGCCTTCATCGGTGAGGGTGAAGAGCGCTTCCTTGCCTTCATTGGCGTATACGGTTTTGATGAGCCAGAAACGACGACTCAGGTAGCTGGCGCTGCCTCCGTCGAAATAGGTGTAGGAAAAGGGCAGGTAACGGTTGGATCTGTTGGTCAGGTGATCGAACACCTTGTGCACCACTCCCTGGAGAACCTGGTCGGGGAAATCCAGGCCGCAGGCTGTGACCTGAACCCGTATAAGGGGAAGAATTTTTTTTACCACCTCGGAACGGGTTGCTCCTATCTGATATTCCGTCAGCTCGGAAATGACATCCAGGACCGCAAAGGCCGTCCACATCAGATCGACGGCTTCCCATACTTCGGCTTCTTCATCATTACCCTGGCCGAAACGGCGTGCTTCCAGCTCATAAACAGGGCGCATGAGCAACCCTGAGTGCGTTGCTCGGCTGACGTCGGATTCGAACCCCGGATCCGTAGAATGCTCTGTTTCCGGCGGCACTTCGGATGCATGCGCGGCATCGCTTTCATCCTGAAGATGGTTTTGTACGAAATCGATGAGATTGAGATGAATGGACATGGCTAACTGATATGATGCAGCTTTTTAACCCAAATTTTTCATGAAGCCCTATAGTATGTCTTTCCCTGATAAAGCCTTCAGAAGCGCCTGCTCAGGCAAACCTGTTTGTTATGCACCTTGCGGAGCAATGCCGCTTGCAGCATCAGCCTGTTACTAAGGCTTCTTTGTGGATCGGTGCATTTTTTTGTCAGGTACTTTGCCGTCATGGCGCCATAGATCTATGAGAAATTCGGGCCGAGTCGAGGCTGCGCACGATACAAAGAACGTGTCTATGGGTCAACAAACAAGTGAAAGATTTTTTATGGGTTATATGAAATGCTTTGGAATAACAAGAGTGTCTGTGGATGGAAGCAAATGGAGTATGATGCCCTTTTTCTACCTGTCAGGTGATAATACCCGAGAGTCTCCTCGCATTTTTCATCGCGGAATGGGCAGGATATCGACTGCATTGTCACTATCCCATGTATGCTGTATTACTTGTTTTTGATCGTGTATGGGGTTGAGATGTACCGGAAACACCTAAACCAGAGGGAAAAGGAAAAAATGTTTATCTTCGATCTGGCAATATTAAGTGCATGGCTTGTTGCCGAAATTACCTGATTCAGGAATAATGTTAACCGTGGTCCGTCATGATTGAAGTGAAGAGATTTCATGGATGCAAAAAAAAAGAAGAAATACAAGCAGGGAAGAAAAGACGCAACATAACTCAACTCGCAACATAATTCCTGTATTTAAAAAATCCGGCTCTTTGTCACAGTTGCAGAAAGGTTATTTACCTCTCCAATTATTTTTGATCACTAAAGCAGCAAATTACGTCGCGCCTGGCTCTCGATGTATAATTTGGCAATACTTGACGTCATATCTTGGTATCTGATTTCCTTTCGCCCAAAGCCCTTTTGCCCATAATGGGAAGGGTTTGGGCGAAAGGAAATCATTTTTCCATCAGTTCCTGGGAAGTACTTTTGTTCCGCAACTATGACAAAGACCCAAAAACCCTGCTGTTCCATCACCCTAACAACATTGTTGAAATCTGAAATTATAGCTTATCCAGAGACCTCCAAATGACATAACTGTGGTAATGATTATATTTATCCCTGATGCTCAGAATAGGTGAATTCGTTTAGTCAGAATGAGAGATAAAACAATGTCGGGATATGCCATTTGTTTCTTTGTCTCTCAGTTTATGGTAAACTGAAATTATGAAGAAAAAATCACTCCTCACAACAAATGTCTATCTTAAAGATCGGGTGATGCGGGACGCTTCCCTTCGCAAAACTGTTATAACATCTAGTGCAGTGGAAGGTGCGGGTAAGTCGGCGGCTAAAGCGCTGAAATTTACAGAAACATTAGGAGCTAAGGCTACCCAAGCTTGAGCGTCTCTTGTAGAACAACCCTGAATATTTTCTCCATGGGCTTGTAGTTTAAATCCATTCCAGCTTGCACCGCACTAAAATACTGCTTTTTAAATGAACCGGTAATTGAACTGAAATCCAGTGGTGGCAGTCCAGCCTGTAGCCCCATTAAAACAGCAATCATCCTGGAAAGACGGCCATTACCTTCCCGAAAAGGGTGAATGAGTACCAGTTCGGTATGAACCTCTGCAATCGCATGTATAATTTCTTCCTGATTTGTAAATAGACAAGGAGTATATTGCCGGAGCTGATTCTTCTCAAATTCCACCATCAGGGTCGGTACATGTCGTGCCATGGCAAATGGGAAACCTCCTTTACTGATGTTTACCTGCCTATACTTGCCGGCCCACTCATAAATTTGGCCGAGCCACAGTTCATGTACTTTGCATATGTCATCGGCGGTAAAACGATGATCCTGACTGAAGAGTCCCAGACACTCATTTAAAGCACGAAGTTGTTCGGAAGCTTCGTGTTCATCAATTGTATCTTTATCCTTGATCCCCAGTTTATTTCTCAATACTTGGCCATCAGAACCCGGTTCATAGCTGTCCTCAGGCAAACCATTTGTGTTATAGCGTCCTTCTGATTTCATATTGCTTCCTGGGAGCCAGTAGACAGATTTTCCACAGAGAATAATCAAGGTAAGGTCAAATCAGTATACAAAGGATAATAATTTCAGCAAGGAAGAGCTATCATCAACACATCTGCAACCAGTGATTTGTCGTGCAGAATCAGATGAAGATTCGCCCTGGCAGTTCCAAGCAGTTAAAACTACCGGTAAGTCAACATACTTCCCAAACCTACGAGCAAAAAGCTTCCAGCGCATTTCTTATAAAATGATGTTTTTGGAAATGTAGTCAACCTTAAGGCTATTCCGAGATCTCCCAGTGAGATAATGGCGATGTCAGGGTTTAGATTTCCCTTATATGGTGGGATCGGCCGACAACCAAAATTTGTTCAAAGAATAAAGCAACTGCAAACAGAACCAAAGAACATCTCTTATCAATGAAAAAAAGCTTCAACTTTACATGTCCACTGTTAAGGACAAACCGCGAGCCTCTGAGAATCACAGTATTTTTCTGACCGTGTTTTTTCTAGTCGGTGTTGATTAATGAGGGCCGAGCCTTATTTCCAGTGACATTTATTGTGGGTCCGGAACTCACATTATTGTGAGTCTGAGGGGTTGATTATTGCGGGCCGCTACAGCTATGCATTGATCAAGAACCGTTTCCACGGGTTTCTTTGGTCCGACGATTCCAATTTCCAGCAAGTAGTTGAGCAGGTGTCGATAGGGGGTTCTTTTTACATTACGGTTATTCTGATAGCGAAAACACAGATACGCCTCGATAGTTTCATCGTTTAATTCGGCAATGCCGATTCCCTGTCGGTCGAGCCACCGGCTCAGATGGCCAACTTTTCGAACATTCCGCTGGCCAGTTGCATAGGCGTAGCCTGTTTTGCGAGAAACTCGGAACACTGAGTAAGATGCGTTGCAATTGGGCCTATGTGATAACTGTTGAGAATCCAAGGTCGTGTGTAGTAGGAATTCACGTTCATATTGTTCTCCCTCCTTATTTGGGTTGAGTGAATCTGAGGAGATGAAAACAATATTGTGCTGAATTGATGAAATTGGATGGGGGGGCAGAGACGTGATTACTGGAAAATATCAGATGACGGGGGATGGCTCGGCATAACTGTATTTATGCCGTATTAAGCATAAATGCAAAACCCATTGCTTTCCCAATAAAGAATCTTCACCAGATCCCGCTTTCGATTGCAAAATGCGAAGAGGCTTCCTGAAAACAGGTCTGAATCAAACTGCTCGGAAACGATAAGCGCCAGCCCATTGATTGATTTGCGCATATCGGTCGCACCAAGTGCGAGATAAATCCTGAGGTTATTTTGCAGGGGCAACATCACATTGCTTCCAGTGCCAAAATCAGCCTGCGGAGAACCTGCTCATTAAAGCCCCTGTCAACGGCCAAAGAAAATCGCCTATCGTTCACAAAGAGATGAAGCGTATCTGTTGCGCCAGTAGGAAAAACTTGATAGAGACAGATCATACGCTCTGCAGTATTCTTTCTGAGTCATTGCACTCTGGCCCCAGGTGGCAATGTGCTCCTGCTAATACTCTTGCTTCAGCTGTCTGCTTCGTGGATATGCATCGTTCATCTGTACCTCCTTGGATTAGTGTTATCAGGAGATACATGAACACATTTTTACCGGCCCCGGTGTAGAAGCGGTTCTCTAAGCGCTTACGGTATTTTGGATATTGTTACTGGTCTGTTTCCAATGAAAGCAAGTATGATCTGAGGTTTTTAGAGCTATTTGTCAGCCCCAGCTTCTGCCGAAGTTTCTTCCGATGAAAATCAACACCACTTACCGAAATACCAAGGACCTCAGCGATTTCTTTGCTTGAACGGCCGCTCCGCACCAGATTTGCCACCTCTATTTCCTGTGGCGTGAGAATAGCATGCAACGTAGCCAGTCTGCTGAGAAAAGGAGAGACAATATCCCTGAGATTCATATCGATTACTTCCAGCAGAGTTTGCTGTTTTTCAGACAAATTTCCCAGCAGGAGTTGCTCCACATAAGGCAAGACCAGGCGGTCAACATTCACGTAAATTGTTTCCTCGATACGCTTTTTATCCTCATCGCGCTGTCGCAGGAGCACCCTTAAAGCGACATTGGTCTCTTCAAGTCGCTCACGCTCTCGAAGTAACTCGGCTTCTTTCTTTTCTAGAGCCTCTTGAATCTCTATTATCTGGGTAATATTCTCGTGGGTGACAATAATCTTGTCTTCATCCGACCCTCGAAAAGGTACGATGCGAACTGCATACCATCGCCGCTCCTCAGGTGAGTGGCAGGGATAATGAGTGAAAAACTCCGGCAGTTCGCCCGACAAAACTTTTCGTATTCCCGTTGCAACTCTCATGGCGTCATCATTCTGAAAACGTTCGCCGACACCCGATTGTTCACAAATGGTTAAGTAGTTTATGCCAATGCTGTCAACCGGCTGTCTCATGCCGTTTTTCATGGCAAATTCTTTCCACGCCCTGTTGGTGTCAATAATCACCCCATTTTCATCAAGAATTGCCACATGGGCGGATAGCGAATCTACAACCGTCTGATATACTGTCACATCCAACATTTTATCCTCTAAAATAGTAGTTTTTACTATCATTACGCTACATATTGAATCCTATTGTGTCAACTGGTTTCGGTCTTAATTTCTTAGGCAACAGAATGCTGCACAAGCAGCAAACTCGGAACAAAGAATAACGTAAACCTAATATTGAGGTAACGATATGAAAAGCGGATATGAATCACTGGTATGGCTGAACGATAAAGAGGGCAGGGAATATGTTTGCTCGCTGGATAATACCGACAACAAAAAGTCTTTTGATCAACTCAGTGACGAGGAAAAAGCAAAATGTTCAGATGTGAATCAGATAGTCGGCACCGAAAGATGGTAGTCTAACCACTAGGTTCCTGGGACATACAGTGCCAGGAACCTTACGTATTTCCGCCCGTTGCAACTGCCACAATTTCAGCCGCCGGATTAGTGAACAGCAAATAAAGAATGGGCATTAAAAGCTACCAAGATAGATTATTCATGTAACCCAGGTTACGACACACGCCTCTTGAAATTTTTCCGCACTCTCTATATCCAGTTTTCGCTGGATTTCCGTCGTTCCACTTGAGTGGATAAAATAAATGGCTGTCTCAACACCCTCAAGAGCATCCTTGAGCGAAGCAAGATCAATGGTCTAACCTTTGTAAATCTGCATCCGGTCATCTGTGGCGCATCAATTTGCAGAGACCAGAGCGGTTCGCAACCTTTGTTGTTCGCAATATTCCATACGGTAGTAGTATTCACTACCATTTGCCTCCTGTTTATCCTGTGTTGAAGAGTGCCGTAGATCACTTATTGTAGTTGATTAAGAGTGTACGATACAATTAATCAGCAGGAGGTAACCATGAACTTGCATAGTTATTTCAAAGAGCACAGAGGTACCGGAGTTTTGGCCACCGCGGACCGAGAAGGTGTAGTGAACACCGCAATCTATGCCCGACCTCACATCCTGGAAGATACTACAATTGGTTTTGTCATGCGCGAGCGGTTGTCACGCAAGAATCTTCTTGAAAATCCCAAAGCCGGCTATCTCTTCCAAGAAGACGGCACTGGCACGGATGGCATTCGACTCCGCCTCACCAGGCTGGAAGAGTTTACCGACCATCCTGTACTCGATGCGCCCTCTCGAAAACCCGGTGGAGAGGCAACCACTGAGAAGCGGTATTTTGTTACCTTCAAGGTGGAGCGCTGTTTCCAGCTTGTTGGCGGCGATGAAATCGATATGGCCTGATTTTGAGGGAACTTGAATAAGAGCAAAATAGTGCTTTATCGACGGTACAGGGACGACAGAATGTTAGCGAACAGTTTACAGAGGATTGAGATCATGAAATGGCTTGTACTCGTTATTACATTGCTGGTTTTCTTCTACCCTCAGAAGAGCGAGGCCGAGCCCTGGAAAACGATGACTCTGGTTGGCTCAGGTGAATATACATATCTGGGTTTCATATCTCTTTACAAAGCAAGACTCTTTACTGACGGAGACGCTCATAATGTTCTGGGGCCTCAGGTGAACAGATGTCTGGTTTTGGATTATGAGGTCGAGATTACGGCAGAGCAGTTTGCAGAGGCAGCTACTGCCATTTTGCAGCGTCAACTGGCTTCATCTGAAATGGCACGCATTAGCCAGGAAATAAACCTGCTTCATTCGAGATACCGGACAGTCGAGGATGGAGACCGTTACAGCCTCTGTTTTGATAGTGAATCCCAGACAACATCGCTGGCCCTCAACGGAGAAAATCTTGTTTCGATTCGTTCTTTGGAGTTTGCCGCAGCCTATTTTGGCATCTGGCTGGGGGAGCGTGAGCCGATCAATCAAGGGTTGCGCAACGATCTACTTGGCACAGCAGGTGGCAGGGGTCTCCCAGCAAAGGGAGGAGATCATGATGCTTGAGAAATTCTGCAGAGTGTACCAGGAATTGAGCAGCAATAATCTGGAGGCGCTGGACCTGATCTACCATCCGGACATCCACTTTATTGACCCGGCCCACGAGATTACAGGACTCACCATGCTGAAGAGCTACTTCCACAGTCTGTACCAAAATGTCAGTTCGATAGGTTTCGATTTCACGTCCCGGATCCGGCAGGACGACGATATTGCCCTGGAATGGGTGATGAGCATCTCGCATTTCCGGCTTAACAGGGGCAGGATATTCAAGGTAAATGGGATGAGCCGGCTGCACGTGACTAACTCCGGCCTGGTTGACCTGCACCGAGACTATTTCGATCTCGGGGCAATGCTTTACGAACGTCTGCCGGTGCTCGGGATGGTGGTCATCAACCTGAAGAGGAGGCTTGGCAAATGAAGATTCTCATTACTGGGGCGACGTCAGGAATCGGCAGACAGTTAGCCGAAGATTATCACCTGGACAACCACGAAGTATGGGCAGTGGGACGCAATGAAAAAGCCCTTGAGGATCTCTCCGGCCGGGGATTGCATATCGGCCGTCTGGATCTCACTGATAGAGACAGCAGCCTCGCCTGGTTTGCAGGCCTCGACCGTCTGGACCTTGCCATTCTCAATGCCGGAACCTGTGAATACCTGGATATGCCCGATTTTGACAGCGCCTTGTTTGTGCGAGTCTTGCGGGCCAATGTGGAGTCGCTGGCTATCTCCATCGAAGGCGTGCTCCCACTGCTGTTGAGATCAGGCCGTCCGCATCTGGCCGGGGTAGGTAGTTCCGCTGCCTATCTGCCGCTGCCGCGAGCCGAGGCTTACGGGAGTTCCAAGGCGGCGGTTGCCTACCTCATGGAGACTTTGCGCATTACCCTCAAACCGAGGAAAGTCGCGGTCAGCCTGATCTCTCCCGGGTTCGTTCAGACTCCGCTCACGGATCGTAACGACTTTCCAATGCCGTTCAGGGTGAGCGTGGAAGAAGCAAGCCGGGTAATCAGGCGGGGGCTTGAGCGAGGCAAGTCAGAAATCCATTTTCCCCGGCGATTCACGCTGGCCATGAAAATTGCGGCCCTGATGCCCCGTCACATCTGGGCAAAAATTGCAGCGCAAATGTTGAGGTGACAGGCAATGATAAAAGCGCACTCCATCAAAAACGGGAAAGGGAGAAAAATCGGCATCATAGGTTCCGGCATAGCAGGGTTGACCTGCGCCTATTACCTTGCCTCACGGCACCGTGTTACCCTGTTTGAAAAAAACGACTATATCGGAGGACACACTCACACCGTTGATGTCACGGTGGGAGATGAGCAAGCAGCGATAGACACAGGTTTCATCGTCTTCAACGATAGAACCTATACCCTGTTCATGGAACTGCTCGGCGACATCGGGGTGGAATTTCAGCCCACTGAAATGAGCTTCTCGGTGCGCAATGATGCGGCCAATCTCGAATACAGCGGTACGAATATGGTAAGCCTTTTCGCCCAACCGGCCAATCTTTTCCGGCCCAGACACTACTTTTTTCTGCGGGATATCCTGCGCTTCAACCGTGACGTTCGAAAAGAGGTAGAGCGCAGTCCGGATGGCACCATCGGGCAATACCTTGACCGGACCGGCTATTCCCCCTTTTTCCATAACAATTACCTGCTGCCTATGATCGCCGCGATCTGGTCAATGGGCGTTGAGCAGGCACGTGATTTTCCTCTCTCATTTTTTGTCCGCTTTTTTGAGAATCACGGGCTGCTCGATGTTACCCATCGGCCGCAGTGGTATACTATCAAAGGCGGATCGAGTTCATACATCACGCCATTGATCCGGCAATTCAAGGACAACATCCGGCTGTCAACCCCGGTCAACTCAGTACAACGACAAGACAATCACGTCGAGATTGCTACCGACAGCTCCAGGGAATTTTTTGACGAAGTAATCTTTGCCTGCCATGGAGACGAGGTCCTGCCGCTGCTTCTTAATCCTCATGCAGACGAACAACGGGTATTGTCAGAATTCTCTACCACGCGCAATCGGGTTGTGCTGCACACCGACACTGGCCTGTTACCAAAGAGACGTGCGGCCTGGGCAAGCTGGAACTATCGGGTGGCTGACGAGCTCAAGCAGGAAACCGCTCTCACGTACCACATGAACATCCTCCAGCGACTGGACAAACGCAACAACTACCTGGTTTCTCTTAATCAGGAGGTAGACGAGAAACAGATACTTGCCGAGTTTATCTACAGACACCCGGTCTACTCCACTGAGAGTCTCAAAAGCCAGGAGCAGTGGGCGCTGATTTCGGGCCGACATCGGATCCATTACGCCGGCGCCTACTGGTTCAATGGTTTCCATGAAGACGGCGTGCGCAGTGGACGCAGAGTATTGAAGATGATTGGAGGCGGGCAATGAATTCAGCAATCTATACAGGCAGAGTCAGACACCGCCGTTTTCTGCCCAAAAAGCATACGTTCAGCTATCCCTTTTTCATGTACTACCTGGATCTGGACCAGCTTGATCTACTCCCAAACCTCTCACCCTGGTTCTCGACCAGCGGTTTCAGTCTCGCACGTTTCGTACGAGAAGATTACCTGGGTGACCCGGAGATTAAACTGAGGACAGCGGTCAGGCGACGCATGGCAGAGCTGACCGGTAATGAGGTGCTCGGCAATACATTTGCTCTTCTCAACCTTCGGACCCTCGGCCTCTACTTCAGTCCGGTCAACTTTTATTTTGGTTTTGACCTGCAGGGCCAATGCAGCCATTTTCTGGCTGAGGTCTCCAACATCCCCTGGAATCAGCGGCACCACTATGCTTACAGGCTCGAACCCGGAACCAGCTGGCAGCGGAAACAGGAGAAAATGTTCCACGTATCTCCCTTCAATCCGCTGGATCAGGTCTACGGCTGGCATATCACAACGCCCGGCAGGCAGCTCAACCTGGGGATTGATGTCGATGACGGGCGCGGCAGGATTTTCGAGGCACGACTTGAGCTGCAGAGACAACCTCTGGAGCGGTCGTACCTGCGACGGCTGGTAATGCGAAAACCGGTGATGACAGCCTCGATCGTGGCGGGAATATATTTTCAGGCGCTGAAACTTTACCTAAAGGGAGTTCCCTATGTTCCCCATCCGGATACCCACCAAACCAAGGAGGCAACATGAACGGCACAATCGCAAGTGAATCCTGCCGTCCCGGTTCACAGATAGAGACAGGGCAAAAACGCTGGGCCAGAAGTCTGGTTCTCCAACTCATGAAAAGACTGCAGCACGGAACCATCAGCATCTGTGATGGGGGTAGCATTCAGCATTTCGGCAGCGGGGAATTACCAAGAGTACGAATTACCATCAACCATCCGGCGGCCTGGAAACAGACCTTGTTCGGCGGCTCCATCGGGGCGGCAGATGCATATATCAACAGACTCTGGGATGTGGATGACCTGCCCGGTCTGGTACGGATAATGGTTGCCAACATGACCGTGCTTGACAAGATGGAGCGAGGGCTTGCCTGGCTGCTTGCCCCGGTCCGTCTCCTTGGACACAGACTGAACCGCAACAGCCGCAGAGGTGCAAAGGCCAATATCCTCAGCCATTACGATCTGGGTAACGATCTCTACCGGGCCTTTCTCGATCCAACCATGATGTACTCATCGGCTCTCTACCCGCACGACAGCAGCAGCCTCGAAGAGGCCGCGGTATACAAACTGGAAACCATTTGTAAAAAACTCAACCTGCAACCAGAGGACGAAGTCCTTGAGATTGGCAGCGGCTGGGGTGGATTCGCCATATACGCTGCTGCAAATTATGGCTGCCGGGTGACGACAACCACAATCTCCGATGCCCAGTACCGGGAGGTCAGGAGGAAAATTGACGCGCTCGGACTCTCCGGCCGGATCACCCTGCTGCAGAGCGACTACCGAGACCTGAGCGGCAAATATGATAAGCTGGTCAGTATAGAAATGATCGAGGCTGTGGGCAACGGTTTCCTGCCGGCCTTTTTCACCAAGTGCAGGGATCTCTTAAAAGAGCATGGCACCATGCTGCTGCAGGCAATCACTATCACCGACCAGAAGTACAACCAGTACCTGCGCGGGGTGGACTTTATCCAGCGTTTTATTTTCCCCGGCGGCTGTGTTGTCAGCAACAGCCGAATGGTAGAACTGCTGACCAGCAGGACTGATATGGTGGTCCGAGACCTCCATGATTTTGGCTATGACTATGCCAGGACACTGAAGGACTGGCGCCGGCGTTTTCACAAGGCGATGCCGGAACTCGAGGAGAAGGGCTATGACGACCGCTTCAGAAGATTATGGGACTTTTACCTCGCCTACTGCGAGGGAGGATTTCTTGAGCGCGCGATCTCGGTGGTCCAGCTTGTCGCAACCAGACCGAAAAGCCGCCTGGTGGTTCGCCTCCAAACGGGACAGATAGAGAATTGATTCGGGGCCTGAAATGTGGTGGAAAATCTTTAATATCGCGCTGTACCAGGCAATCTGGTTCTGCTGTGTACTCGGCGGAAACCCGGGCAGCCTTGCGGGGCTTGGCCTGATTGGCCTGCACCTTGCGTTGTCTCCCAGGCGCCTCGAAGACCTGCGGATGATCATCATCCTGCTGAGTGTTGGCTGCCTGTTGGATGGCAGCCTGCAGCAGCTTGGGATCCTGCAGTTCAGTGCGCCCGGATTGCCGATCCCTTTCTGGCTTGCAGTGATCTGGATGGGGCTTGCCCTGCTGGTCCATCACAGCCTTGATTGGATGAAGGGAAAATATCTGCTCTGCTCGGTTTTCGGCGCCATCGGCGGACCTCTGGCCTATGCAGGTGGTGCGGCCCTTGGAAAAGCAGATTTTGCCCGGGGGGAAACATTGGCTCTGGTTGTACTCGGTGTTGCCTGGTCCGGTCTCTGGCCATGGATCATGCAGCTTGCCGGGCGCCGGCCAGACAAGCATGTCTCCCATCTTGGTCATTGCAAACAGGGAGGAATATATAAGTGAAGTAATGAAGGTACCCTGCAGCAGGCACATCGAATTCAGGAGAAACCCATGTCTGCAAAGCAATATGATCAGCAGCGACAGGAGCCTTTGTTTGGCCGCGAGAAAGGTGCTTTCGCACTGCTTGTGTCCCAACACTGTGAAACAGATTAAGCCCAATCATGTTAAAGGATACATTATGAAACCATTCAAAAATCTCTTCGACTTTTTCGGTATCTTTTTGCTGATTTTTCTTTCCGGTTGCAGCAGTCACGACGTTTCCGACTACCGTTCGCTGTCTCCAAAGTACGACTTTTTCAGTTTTTTTGAAGGGAAAAGCTGGGGTAGGGGGATTGTCTTCGACCGCCCAGGCAAGATGACCCGTCAGTTTATCGGCGAGGTCTTTATCGTTTTTTCCAAAGAACCAGCCTTCGGCAATGGAGGTAAATAATGACCAGATTCAATCGCAACGTCACTGGCGAGATCATCCTCCGGGTTAGCTGGAAGAGCAACAACTGCAGGCATGATGACTTCTTCCGCTGCTATCCGGTCAACCTCTGGCGAGATATCCTCCCCCCTCGGCTTGAAGAGAAACTCCTTGGCAGAGGTGAGGGCGATCAATTCAATGTAATGCTTGATGCACCGCCTTTTCCGTTCCAGAAGAGCCTGGTGCGCAGTTTCTCCATAGACCGGTGGCAGACAAAAAATCAGACGGCGGCAGCTCTGCCCAGGCTAGGTCGGTGGTATCCACAGAATTACGCTGCCGGCCGGCCCGGAATATTTTCAGGCTCAGTCCAACCCATGCGCGTGATCGACATTACCAGCAAAGCTCTCACTGTTGACTGCAACCACCCTCTGGCAGGCAGAGACATCGAGCTTGGCGTCACCGTAGGTCCCATCACCGGGAAAACAAAAGAAAGGGGGGGCAGATGTTTCAGTTGGCTGGATGAGGCCACTGATCACGGGCCAGGCATGCAGGGTTTGCTGCCAAATATTCGCCCTGATTTCAGTGAAGAAGACGGGATGCGGCGGACGGACGAGCACATCGACACCAGTTTTTACCAGAATCCCAGACTGGTAGGGCACATTGACCACCAGTCATCTCTTCTCCTGCAAGAGTTTCTTGGCAATGTTCTCCCCCATGAGACTGAGCTTCTCGACCTTATGGCAGGGTATAAATCTCACCTGCCGGCTGACTTTGCCGGCATGGTTACCGGCCTCGGCCTTAATGATAGCGAGATGCGGGAGAATCCTGCCATCCATACAGGCATCGTTCACGATATTAATCAAAATCCGATGCTGCCTTTTGGGGATGAAAGTTTTGGCGCGGTTATGTGTAACATGAGCTTTGAATATATCATTCGGCCGGAAATAATTTGCCGGGAGATTTTGCGAATTCTGCAACCGGGCGGGCTCCTGGTAATCAGTGTTTCCGATCGCTGGTTCCCTCCCAAGGTCACCAGGCTCTGGGAGAGATTGCATCCATTTGAGAGACTGGGTTATATCCTTGACCATCTCAGGGAGGATTTTGTTGATTTGTCCACAACAAGCTATGTCGGCTGGCCACGACCAGATGACGACCCTTACCCTCTGCCACACAGCGATCCGCTTTTTGTGACTACCGCCCGCAAACCGGACGGCATCACGCCAGGCTGCCGTGAGTAAGGCTATTTGCCGGCTGATTGTTAAGCCCGTTAGTTGACCTGAGGTGTATAGAGCAAAGTGGCTGCCTGGTGGGTAGCCCTTTTTTATTGCTGAGATTGTTACAGTGTAACTAACCAGCATGGCTGGACCAGATTGGCCGGCCACAACGAACATTGAAAGTGTATCACTCCGGCATGGCGCCTACTGCTTTCTGCCTGAGACTTTCATATAAAGAATACTGGACGGAAAAAATTGGCGTTTTTTATTGAATGGGCGCGACAGGAGCGGAACAAAGGTCCCTCTGGATTAGGGAGAGGATAACTTGTTACCGATTCAAATGTAGTTCATATCAGGAAGAAGCTCAAGTGTGATTACAGCTTGAAATACTTGAAATTTCAGGTGGCTATCATAACCGTGCTCGCAAGAACGCTGCGTAACATTATTTCTGATAAGGAAGTTGCCCTTTGTCGACAGATATGCAGCAGAAGAATTACTCATTGCTGCCTACTCGTAGTGCGTCAATAATCGAAGTACTTTAATTATTCGTTCTTGTTGGTAAACCTGGTAAACGAGCCGGTGTTGGATATTGATTCGGCGGGAATAAGCTCCGGAGAGATCTCCAATTAACTTCTCGTAAGGTGGTGGATTTTTGAAAGGGTCTTCTCGGATTACGTCGAGAAGTTTTTGTGCATTGGGCTTTAAGCCGGCACTTGCCGATTTTTTAGCATCCTTCTGAGCTTGTTTGGTGAAAACGATTTCCCAAGTCACCAATCAAGCTCCTTTGAACATTCAGATAGATCCTGCTCCATTCCTTCTTTAATAGCTTCACGCATTCCTGGTACCGAGAGAAGGTAGAGTGTTTCTGATATTGCATTCCAGTCTTCTTCTGACACGAGTACGGCATTTCCTCTTTTACCGGTAATTATAACCGGCTGATGGGAAACCGCAGTTTCATCTATGAGGGCATAAAGTTTTGCCCGAGCTTCCGTTGCATTGAGAATATTCATAATGGTACCTCCATGGCAATATGGTACGCTTTTACGTACGCTATGTCAAGCGTTGACAATTATCCCTCTATCACTTTTCATGATAGTACATGTGAAATCTCTATTAAGATGACCAATGGAAATAGATACGCCGCTGAAAACTTCGCATGGTGTAGATGTTTCCTGAACCCTCGGTGACAGGCATGCGCATAAATTAAGAATATCCATGCTACACATAACCATACAGGCGCTTATGTGTCAGGTCCTTTGCCGATCATTCTTCAGGCTCTAAACGTTTTTTCTTGTCATATGGGCGTACAGAATGCGGACGATTTTTTTTTCAGCTCGCCAATATAGTCTCGCTTATAACACCTTGATTCTACATGTTATCGACTCGAATGTCCGATAATGAGCCAGGTGTGACCTGGGGGCTGGTCGTTGATTCCGGCTGAATCGCTTCCTATATCCCTTGCTTACAGGGATATGCATATTTTTTAGCGATTGGCAGATTAATTGCTTGGAAAAGTGTCGGTCCACGGCAATTCAAGATAACAGGAGATATGACATGCCTTTGATTAATCCTCTGGAAGTGATATCCAGCGATCGATTTGAAGAGATCCACCAAGCTTCCATCAAGGTGTTGAGCGAAACCGGAATTCAGTTCCACTGCGAAGAAGCCCTTGAGATGTTCAAAAAAAACGGAGCCAGGGTTGATGGAAAGACGGTCTTCATCACCGAAAAAATGGTGTCCGACTCCCTGGCAACCTGCCCGGAGACGTTTACCTGGACCGCACGAAATTCGGCCAATACCGTCACGGTGGGTGAGGGGTTTCTGGTGCAGCCCAATGTGGGGCCTGTCTTTATTCAGGATATGGACAGGGGGCGAAGAAAGGCCACGCTGAGTGATTATGCGGATGTCATCAAGGTTTGCCAGGAAGCTGAACATATTCACCTGAACGGCACGATCCCGGTGGATCCAAGCGATGTGGATTCGCAAAAGAAACATCTTCACATGATGCAGGCAATCCTGAAAAATACCGATAAGCCCATCATCGGCTTCTGTTTTGAAAAGGAGAAGGTCGAAGAAAACATCAAGATGGTTGAAATGGCCTTCGGAGGAGGGGATTATCTTGAAAATCACCACTGCATGGGCGTTCTTGTTAATCCTCTGACTCCACTGGCCTTTGCTTCGGAAACCGTCGAGACCATCATGGCTTATGCCAAACGAAATCAGATTATTTTGCTGGCTCCGTGCATAATGGCCGGAATTTCAGGCCCCATCGGTTTACTTGGAACGTCTCTTTTACAGAACATTGAACTTCTGGCAGGAATTGTACTGACTCAGATGACTCGGCCGGGTGCGCCGGTAGTCTATGCCACGGCTTCCACCACCGGCGATATGCAGACCGGCGGTTTTTCTGCCGGAACTCCTGAAGCGATGCTGATAAATGCTCCCAATATCCAGTTGGCAAATACGTACTACAGACTTCCCAGTCGAACCATGTGCGGCATCACCCATTCAAAGGAAATTGATTGTCAGGCCGGGTACGAAACCATGATGAGCCTGATGATGGGCGTTCTGAGTGGGGCCGATATCGGGGTACAATGTGTGGGTACGCTGGATGCGCTCATGACGCTTTCTTTTGAGAAGATGATCATTGATCAGGAGCTTATTTCCAGAGTGCTTCGTATACAGAAAGGAGTGGATGATTTGCCGGGTACGGCGGATGCCGCCGCGGAGATAATCCAGGAGGTCGGCTGTAACGGCTCCTATCTCACCCACCCTTCCACCTTTAAGGGGTGTAGAAATATGTGGACTCCGACCATGTCGGATTGGCAGTCCCATGATGTATGGGCTGCTTCCGGATCAGAGAGTCTTGTTGTCAGGGCCAATAAGAAGTTGAAGGCGGTGCTTGAGAATGCGCCTGAAAGCTTCCTTGAAAAAGAGCTGGACGCCGATTTGAGCAAATTTGTGAACGCGCTGGTATAGTGGCGTTCCCTATACGGGCATGCCCGCAAATGATCACCCAGGCCTCGTCATGTTGACGGGGCCTTCCTGTTTCGTGAACGTAACCGTCCATCTGCACCCCCCCCATTTTCAGAGAACACTTCCGTCTACCATTTTACAACGCTTTCCGGTGATAAGCCTACTGTGCACAGGTCAATGTTGACCGACATCTATCTTGCTGATTTTTTGAGATTGTATCCGGGGTGTCCCGGTATCGGCCAGTATTGTCGCGGCACGAGTCCTTGTTCGG
Organism: Desulfobulbaceae bacterium; assembly: GCA_963678525.2. Classification (GTDB taxonomy): domain Bacteria; phylum Desulfobacterota; class Desulfobulbia; order Desulfobulbales; family Desulfobulbaceae; genus Desulfogranum. The sequence continues at coordinate 3,264,499 of CAXXDG010000003.1, read as the reverse complement.
GACAGGGTCGCTTATTTTGTTATGTAATTATAATAAGATACGAGCATCTTTTTTGTTTGGCAAGGTATTTGCTTTAAAAGGTGACAGAGCGAATACATGAGTGCAGAGGCCACTGGTTGCCGGTTGCGCCTCTGGGAAAAGCATAGGGTTTGGAATCTTCAGATTTTAGACAGTTAGGAATTTAGGAGGGTACTACTTTGCGAAGAAACATACTGGCAGGCAGGAAATCCAACTGCGGTTTCAGCCTCAATGTCCTGACCGATGATGAGTGTTACGAGATACATCTCGCCACTCTCGAGGTTTTGGAAAAAACAGGGATGTTCGTCGAGGACGAGCGAGCCCTGGAACTATTCGGAGACAACGGGGCGGATATCGATCGGGAACGAAAGATCGCAAAGTTTCCTCCTTATATGATCGAGGATGCCATTGCCTCGGCACCGCCAAAGGCTTGTCTGGCTGGAAGGAATCCGAAAAATGACTATGTCATGGAAAACAACCGGGTCGGCTTTACCAACTTTGGTGAAGGCGTGCAAATCATTGATCCGGAAACGGGTGAACTGAGGAAAACAACGAAAGAAGATGTGGCCAACACTGCCAAGGTCGTTGATTACCTCGATGAAATCGATGTGTACCTCCGCGCCGTAGGGGCCCATGAAGTTCCTCAGGAGGTTGCCCCGCTGCATAATGCCGAGGCCTTTTTTCCCAACACGTCCAAGCATTGTTTTATCGGTCCCATCGACGGTTTCAACGTCCGAAAGCTGGTGGAAATGGCCCGAGTCGTTGCAGGTGGAGCCAAAAACCTTAAAGAACGTCCGTTGCTTTCCTTCAATACCTGCCCTGTCAGTCCTCTCAAGCTGGTCAAAGATTGCTGCGAGATCATCATGGAGGGCGTTAAAAACAATATCGTGGTCAATGTGTTGTCTATGGCCATGGCCGGCGGCTCAACTCCGGTCAATATGGCAGGCACCCTGGTAGACCACAACGCCGAGGTCTTGACCGGCATAACCCTTGGCCAGTTAACCAGGAAAGGCGCGGCCATGATCTACGGCAGCTCGACAACGGCCATGGATCTGCGATTCGGCACGGCCTCCGTCGGTTCTGCGGAATGCGGTATGATCAATGCCGCAGTCGCCCGGCTCGGTAATTACTACGGCCTGCCGACCTGGGCGGCAGGCGGATAGGGCGACAGCAAACTTTGTGATGCCCAGAGCGGTCACGAAAAGACCATGACCGGCCTTCTTGCAGCGTTAGCAGGGACTAACCTGATCTACGGGCCGGGAATGATCGAAAGTGGCATGACTTTTGATTTTGGGCAGATGGTGATGGATGCGGAATTTGTCAGAATGATCAAATTCGCAGTGGGTGGAATACCCGTGAACGACGATACCCTTTCTGTTGATCTCATCAAGGAGGTGGGACAATTCAAGGATTATCTGGCTCACGAAAACACCTATAAACATATGCGAATGTACCCGCAGCCGAAATTGATGGACAGGAGAGTTCGCGGCGACTGGGAGGCTGACGGCAGTCTGGATATGCATACCAAAGCCATGCAGTTTGCCCGTGACATATTAAAGAATTATCAACCGGATCCTCTTTCCGATCACGTTAAGGGTGAGCTGAGGACCATTGTTGAAGAAGCCGAGAAAGAGCTGGGGCTCGTCGGAAAGTAAGGAGATGTGACATGTCGGAGATGTGTGAAAAAATACAGCAGTTGGTGATCGGTGGCGATGCCGGCATGCTTGGGACCGTAATACAGTTGGCGCTTGACTCCGGTGCCGGCGCTTCGGAGATCCTGAATAACGGTTTGCTGCCTGCCATGGATACGGTGGGACAGAAGATGAAAACCGGAGATATGTTTATTCCCGAAGTGCTGATGGCTGCCAGGACCATGCAGTCCGGTCTGGATCTGATTACCCCTCACATGGAAGGAGGGGTGAGAGCGAATGCCGGTACCTGTGTAATAGGAACGGTGGAGGGCGATCTCCACGACATCGGCAAGAATCTGGTCGGTATGATGCTTTCCGGTTCCGGCTTTAATGTGATCGACCTCGGAGTTGATGTCAAATGCAAGGATTTCGTTCAGGCGATCGAAGAACATGACGCCTGCATCATCGGCATGTCAACCCTGTTGACGACCACCATGCCGAAAATGGAAGAGACTATTCAGTGTATCTCCGATGCGGGATTGCGTGACAGGGTTAAGGTCCTGATTGGTGGCGCGCCGGTTACCCAGCAGTATGCCCAATCCATAGGAGCCGACGGGTACGGCTTCAACGCTCCGGACGCTGTCCAGAGGGCCAAGGAGTTTGTTGCGGCCTGATAATCTCAGGCAGCAAAAAAATAGATGAAAATGTATGGGGAGTCGATCGGATGTGATCATGCGGACTCTAAATCCGCACAGCCGGGTGCAACTCCCGGGCTCCTCGCCATTCTTGATGGTAATTTCAGTTCAGTAAACAGGAGACACGGAAATGATTGAACAGGCGGTTATCGAGACGGCAAGTCAGTGCCTGAACAAAGGAAGTAAAGAAGAGGCGTTGGCCCTGGCCCGAGAGGTAATCGACGGCGGCAGCGACCCTGTGGAGTTGATGACTGAAGCGTTTATCCCAGCCATTAACGATATCGGTGAACTGTTCGCCAGGGGCCAGATCTTTCTGCCTGAGCTGATCGTTGCCGCCGACGCCATGCAGGCGGTTACCGACCTCGTCAACGAGGTGATCAGCGCCAAATCAACGCACAAGAAGTCCAAGGGAACTGTTCTCATGGCAACGGTTAAAGGTGATGTCCACGATATCGGCAAATGCATCGTCACCTCTCTGTTGCAGGCAAATGATTTTGTCGTGCACGATATCGGCAGGGATATTGCCACGGCCAAGATCATCGAGGAAGCTGTCAAACATGAGGTGGATATCATCGGCACCAGCACGTTGCTGACAACCACCATGCCTTGCCAGAAGGAACTTGAGGATACCCTCAAGGCCAAAGGGTTGCGCGATCGTTTCAAGACCATTGTCGGCGGTGCGCCGGTTACCCCTCGCTGGGCGACCCGTATCGGGGCTGACGCCTATGCCGAAGACGCCCTGGACGGCGTCCGGAAGGCGCAGGAGTTGCTGGCGTTGGCAACCGCCAACTAGTTCGCTTCAGTTGATGGTGCGGGAAAGTGATGATGTTTGCGTATTCTGAAACTCAACGACGACGGCTCAAGGAGCTCGGGGCGAACTCCGCTGAGCTGGACAGGATGTTTCCTGCCCAGGCGGATCGGGAAAAGCAGTATCAGGCAGTCGAGCATAATCTGGTGAAAAATGAGCGGTATCGGCTGCAGCAGTTTTGCAGTGAAGTCAGGCGGAGCAGGGTTGCCCGCCTTGAGCGGGATCTGGCCGACGCACTGGTCGAGGTAGGTTTTGTGGAGGTCCGGAGCCCGCTCCTTATTTCCCGATCAGCGTTGGCAAAGATGGGGATCGATGAAGAGCATCCTCTGCATTCCCAGGTTTTCTGGGTGGACGACAAAAAATGTCTGCGCCCCATGCTCGCCCCTAACCTCTATTCGATTGCCGGGGATCTTCTGCGCATTAACGGCGGTACGGTGAGTCTTTTTGAAATCGGCACATGTTTCCGCAAAGAATCGCAAGGCGCACGGCATGCCAATGAATTCACCATGCTCAACCTGGCGGAATTCGGTTTGCCGGAGGAGTCGAGAAAGGAGCGTCTCGAAGAACTCGCAGCCCTGGTGATTGCATGTGCAGGCGGGATAGATGTCAGGTTTGAGAGCGAAACTTCGGAGGTGTACGGCGATACCATTGATGTCGTGCACGCACCGACAGGGCTGGAACTGGCCTCCGGCGCCATGGGGCCTCACCCGCTGGACAGTAAATGGCGGATTACTTCCACCTGGGTAGGGATCGGGTTCGGCCTGGAACGGCTCGTTATGGTCGGTGATGAAGGCTGTTCCATGGGCAGCCTGACCAGGAGCCTGGCCTATCTCGACGGAATCAGGCTCAATATCTGAATGATGTCGATGAAATGGGTATGCACCAAGCTGGTGCGGTTTTCATATAGTAGGATCAATACGTTGTAATCAGGAGTACGATGTGCAGAAACACGGCGAAGAAAAAAGATTGAAAGAGATACTGAACAGGGCGGAGAAGCGGATGTTGCTGTCCTATGAGGAGATGTGTTTTCTGCTGTCCATTCGTGACGAGAAAAATATCGAGCTCCTGTTTCAGGCCGCACGCGCATCGCGAAAGCATTATTTTGCCGACAAGGTGTTTCTTTACGGATTTCTCTATTTTAACACCGAATGCAGCAACAACTGTCTCTTTTGTCAGTACCGAAAGGCCAACACCAAGGCTGTCCGCTACTGCAAATCAGCAGAGATGATTCATACTATTACCGGCCTGATGGAGGACAGCGGGGTTCACCTGATTGACCTGACCATGGGTGAATTGGCTGACGGCACGGAAGAGGCGCGGGCGGAGTATGACAGGCTGTGCAGCTTTATCCGTGAAATCCGTAAAAGCAGCGACATTCCGGTAATGGTCTCCCCCGGTGTTGTCAATACCTATGTTCTGCAGGATCTGGCCATGGCAGGGGCTGACTGGTATGCCTGTTACCAGGAGACGTACAACCGTAGGCTTTTTTCCAAGGTCAGACCAGGGCAAAGCTTTGATAAAAGAATCTCCACCAAGCTCATGGCGTGGGATATGGGGATGCATATCGAGGAAGGCATGCTGATCGGTCTCGGTGAATCGATCGGTGACAGAGCTGAAACGATTATATATATGCGGAATCTTGCTGCTGATCAGGTTCGGGTCATGACTCTGGTTCCCCATCCGGATACTCCCATGCGCGGGATGACACAGCTGTCGGAGATCGAAGAGCTGGTAACCATAGCAGTTATGCGTTTGACCATGCCTGATCGATTGATTCCTGCGTCTCTCGACGTCGGCGGCCTGGCAGGATTGAAACGTCGGCTTGAAGCCGGAGCCAACGTGGTTACTTCATTGATTGTACCTGGTATGGGCCTCTCCGGCGTGGCCAACCAGGAACTCGATATTGACCAGGCCCGCAGGACTCCGCAGGCGATTGCGCCGGTTTTGGCTGAGTGCGGTCTTAAACCTGCCTCGGTTAAGGAGTTTCAGGTGTGGCTTGATGACTCCAGGTCCGGAAACCTGGAAGAAGAGCGGAGAGTCGCCTGATGAGCAAGGAGGCCAAAAAAACTCCTGCAGCCCGTTATTACCGTACCAGGGTCGGCCTGTTCAGTCTCATTGAAAAGATGAAGCTCTGGCCGTCTCGGCAAGGGGTTCTGCACGGTATCCGTTCCATCAAGGTTTTCGGTGACCAGGCAGTTATAACCACCCACTGCAACAGACAATTCACGGTGAACGATTCCCGCAGGAGCCGGGCAGCCCGTGCTTTACGGAACAAGTGGTTCAGCAGACCCTGTCCTGAATGCCGAGTGCCGGATTGGAAGCTTGAAAAATATTCTTCCACCAGGTTCAGCCGTCATTTCGGCTCGAGCCTCAATGAGCAGACAGGCGCCGACTGAAGGAGAATGCAGATATGCGTGTTGCGATCATCGGTGGAAAACTACAGGGAGTGGAGGCTGCCTATCTGGCAAAAAAGGCCGGTTGGACAACGCTGCTCATCGACAGGAAGGCTGCACCCCCGGCAGCCGGTCTCTGTGATGAAACCGTGCAGGTTGATGTTTGCGAGGGTGATACAGTTAAAGCTTTGCTTGCCCGGATGGATCTTGTCATACCCGCTCTTGAAGATGGGGAAGCACTGGACGCCCTGCAACAGCTTGGAAAAGAACTGGATTGTCCTATTGCCTTTGATTTCCCGGCAAATACACTTTCCCGTTCAAAGAACCGGTCCCATGCTCTTTTCCAACAACTCGGCCTGGGCATACCCCGGCCGTATCCCCACTGTGGTTTCCCGCTGCTGGTTAAGCCTGATGGGGCCAGCGGCAGCCATGGAGTTGCAATCCTGGCTGACGAAGAGGAATGCGTACGCTTTTTCGGTAAAAGAAGTATTGCCGCCGGCTGGGTCGGACAGCAGTTTGTGAGCGGCCCGTCGTATTCCCTGGAAGTGATCGGTCGAGACGGCAACTATACTACTCCCCAAATTACCGAGATTCATGTTGATGAAGGGTACGACTGCAAGGCTGTGACAGCCCCTGTACAAATCAGCAAGACGCTTGCAGAGGAACTTCGCCGGATTTCAGTACGGATTGCCGAGGCGCTGGATCTTTCCGGGATTATGGATGTGGAGGTTATCGTCCAGGAGGGGAGACTGTATCTGCTGGAAATCGATGCCCGGTTGCCCAGTCAGACCCCGATCGCGGTCTACTGGTCAAGTGGTGCGAATATGCTGGAGATATTGGCGGAACTCTACCGGCCGAAAATTATAAGCTCGCCCGAGCGTCCTGAAAAAGAGGCCTGGGTGCGGTTGGAACATATCCGGGTTGACTCCGGGGTGCTGACACTGGCCGGAGAGCACCTCATGGCGGATGCCGGTCCGCTGCATATCCGGGAAAATTTTTATGAATCCCGTGAAGCGGTTACCGACTATAAGCCCGGTAAAAAGAGGTGGTGCGCAACCCTCATTCATACCGGTGCAACCTTTGTCGAAATGGAGGCAAGACGCATGATCGCCCTGGCTGCGATTAAAGCCGGCTGCGGCATAGAGCGGGTGATTGATTCAGAGCCTGTTGAGAACGCCTTCCAGGGAGAAGCACGCCATGACGCGCTTGAAATCTGCTGATATCGAACATCTGACCACTGAACTGCGTGCCTATGATCAACGCTTACGCCGGAGTATAGGCATGCCCCTGGCCGAACTGGCATGCCATGGGGCCGGCGTTTCCCCGGATGTAACAGCACGGACCGGCACTGTTCGAGTTGCTGCGGTTCCGGTGACAAGCGGTGAAGGCGTTATCACCCATTTCAGCCGGACTCTGGCCGCCATAGCCGCCCATCTCGGTTTTTTCGCTGAGGTTACTGAGCGGTGCGACATTGCCGGGATTGCTGAAGCCTATCGCAAGGGATTTGATATCATCCTTGCCGCTGATGATACTATGTTCTGCGCGATCAACACCAAAAACGGCAAGGTTGTTGATAATTCCGAGGCCACGGCAAGAGGTTTCGTCCATGGTCTGGCAGGGCTTTCAGGCGGGTTGGCCGGCAAATCGGTTTTGGTTCTGGGCTGCGGTCCGGTTGGTCTTGCCGGGATACGGGCCATCGTCGAACTAGGCGGCAGGGTTACTGTGTATGATCCGGTCGAGAGTCGATGTCAGGCTGCGGTAACAGCTATACCGGCGGCGGATATACATGTAGCCGCAACTTTGGAAGAGGGGCTGGCTGATCACTCTCTTCTATTCGAGGCGACTCCGGCAGCGAATGTGCTCGGTGTCGCATCTATCAGTGCCGAAACCTGTATTGCCGCTCCAGGCGTACCGTGCGGGGTGACCGACGAGGCCGCTGCGAATCTCGGTCTTCGTCTGCTGTGGGATCCCTTGCAGATCGGCGTTGCCGTTATGCTCATGGCCGCAGCGTTTGAGAAGGAATAGAGCATAAGGCAAAAGATAGCTGCATTATAGATGCAATTGTACCGGCTGCCCTCAGTGGGATTTGGTCCAATGCGGGCGAGCAAGGTTCAACATACCAGGAAAAGGAGCTGACGAAGGAGAATCGTATGGCACAAATTTTAACCAGATTCGGTGACGGCTACAAAGTTGAGCTGACCGAAGACGAGGTGCGGGAAGACATCATTGAAGGTACCAATGATGCTGCCTCACGTGCGGGGATAGATCCTCTTGGAGAGGACGAAATCCAGCACATTCTCGAGATATTTAAAAATCCGGACAAAGTCGTCGGAGTTGAAGCGGGCAAAGAGGTCGTCATGAGCTATGACGGCATGTCCTCCAAAATACGGAGAGCCCACATCACCATCGATCGTGTTCAGTCCCTGCAGGTGTTTGAACGGGCAATGGGCGCAGACACCCTCGAGCTGCAGCATATAGACTACAGCTATAAACCGTGCAAGCCGATTGTCGGTTTTGAACTGCCTGATCTGGATCTGCTGCTTAACTCAACCGTGGCTCCGGTCTTTTACGGCGGTATGCCCAACCTCGGGTTATACAGCAAACCGGACGGACCATGCGAGAACCCCTCAGACCTGTTGCCGATGGGTAAGATCAAAGAGGCCCGCGAGGCGTATGAAGAAGCCGTCGAGCTTGCGGTGGACGATATCGTTTTCGTCGCCTCCGCCATGTACGAAGGCGGGGTGGACGGCATCAACATCGATACCGTCGGTGCTGCCGGTGACGCCGACTTTCTTGCCGCCCTGAGGGCCACAGAGATTCTCCGCGAAAAATACCCGGATCTGGGCATCGAGATGGGCATGGCCGGCGAATTTGTTCTGGGCATGCATGGCGAGCTCGAGTGGCATGGACATAAACTGGCCGGACTGTATCCCCAGGATCAGGTCAAGCTGGCTAAAGAGGCCGGGGCCACCATTTTCGGGCCGGCCATCAATATCGTTACCACCGGCACACTGCCATGGAACGTTGCCCGTTCGGTCACCTTCTGCAAGGCATGCTCCGAGGTGTCTGAAATTCCTGTTCACGCCAATCTCGGCATGGGAGTATGCGGCATTCCGCTTACCTTGACGGTACCTGTAGACGCCCTGTCAAGGGCGACCAAGGCGCATGTTGAAATCTGTCGCCTTGACGGGTTGTAGGTAGGCGTAGGCGACCCACATGGAATGCATGCTGCGCATCCACTCGTTGCGGGAATGGGCGGAGTACGTACTGCCGGAGATCTGGTAGCACGTCTGCAACTGAACCGCGGCATGAGAAACGATGCGGCAAAACAGTATGTTGCTGAAAAATTAGGTATGGCGGTTTCGGATATAAACGACCCCATCATGATGGGGGAAGTACGGGAAGATTTGAAAATTTTCCGAATTTCCGAAGGCCAGGGAACAGTAGACGGCATTGCTGCCAAATATAACATCAGCAAGCTGCTCGATATGAAAATCAACTGTGTTGAACGTTTTCTCAAGAATACCGGAATGGCTTGAAGGTGACAGGGTTCACTGCCAGGCTGTCCGCAGGTAATATGTAGAAAACGATCATACTAACCTGTCCTCCACCCTCCGGATTTCTCCCCATGATTGATGATTGTCAGGGGGAAAGAAGGAGGGTGTCGTGACCGTCAAAAGAAGGATGTTTAAACATGAGCAATTACACTCCACTTGCCACTGACTCGGACTATCAGGGAGTTCTGGACCGGCGTCAGCGTTATCTGTCACCCTCACTGCGCACATTTGTCGCCTTCAACAAGCCTGTTGTGCTCAAAAAGGGTTCGATGCAATACGTGTTTGATGATACCGGGAAAAAGTATCTCGACTGTCTGGCGCAGAACCTCTGCATCAGTGTCGGGCATTGCCACCCTTTTGTTAATGCGGAAGTACGAAAACAGATGGAAGAGATGGTACACAGTACCACCACTTTCTTTAACCCGGTTCCCGCCCATTTCGCCGAGGAGTTGACGGCAACCTTTCCGGCGGGCGAGGAGTGGGTCGCCCACTTCGTCAACAGCGGGTCCGAGGCGAACGACCTGGCCCTGCTTATGGCCAGGGTCTACACCGGTAATTATGAGATGCTGGCCCTGCGCAACAGTTACCACGGCCTTCATTTCGGAGCGATGAACCTGACCGGTACCCAGAGTTGCCGCCAGAAAGTGCCGCTCGGAGGCGGCGTCCTCCATGTCCATAATCCTGATTTGTATCGGGGCGTATACGGAGATGCTGCGGACAAGTATCTCCAGGATATCGACGAGGTGATCCTCACCTCGACTCCGGGACAGATTGCCGGGATGCTCATCGAATCCATTATGGGTTTCGGCGGGGTATTCCCGATGCCTGACGGCTACTTGGCCGGGGCGTTTGAGCGTGTGCGTGCAGCCGGCGGCGTATGTATAATGGATGAGGTGCAGTCCGGATTCGGCCGCACAGGCAAACACATGTGGGCATTTGAGAAGCACGGGGTTACGCCTGACATCGTGGTTATGGGTAAGGGCATCGGTAACGGCTATCCGCTTTCTGCGGTAGTGGCCAGGCGTGAAGTTGCCGAAGCCATGGCGGAAAGAAAGTTTTTCAACACCTACGGTTCCAATCCTGTCTCATGTACAGCCGGACGTGCAGTGCTCCGTGTCATTGATGAGGGCAATATCATGGCCAATGTTTCCGAAGCCGGCGCTCATTTTGAAAAAAGGATGGCTGAAGTCCAAGAGAAATTCGACGTCATCGGCGATGTCCGTGGTGAAGGCCTTATGCAGGCCGTGGAGCTGGTCAAAGACAGGAATACCAAGGAACCGGCTACGGAGGAGGCGTCCCGTATTGCCGAATCCTGCAGGGAGAACGGCGTCATTGTCGGCCGTGGAGGACGATACGGCAATATCTTGCGTATCAATCCTCCTCTCTGCGCCACAAAAGACGATATGCAGCTGCTCACCGATGTGATCGAAAAGGGCTGCGCTCAGCTGTAAAAAAGCCTGACAAATCGTATGCATGAGGAAAGAGGAAAAGTCATGTCCGGATCCCATTGCCTGACAGTGCAACCTGAAGAAAAAATAGTGATCGTCGAGCACGGTGAGTTGGTTCTCCCGGCATTGCAAAGGCTTGACGTTCCTTTGCGTAGTGACTGCGGCGGCGCCGGTGTTTGCGGAAAATGCCGCGTTCTCTCCAATGACGGCAAAGGGTTGAGCGCAATAAGCGATGAAGAACGGGAAATTCTTGGGGAAGAACAGGTCGCCGGCGGTTACAGGCTCGCCTGCCTGGCTGCGGTCACCAGTGAGGCGACGGTGGTTGTTCCCCGGACGGCTTCTGAGAACGGCAGTCCCCGAGGCAAGAAGATTCAGGCGCCGGTCTGCACTCCTGACCCGGTTGTTCGCCGTATTTTCATCGAGGTGGATCAACCGGCAACCGCTTCTTCTTCCGTTGACGGCATTCGGCAACTGCTGCGTGGGCGGTTTCCCGGCTGGTCTGAATTTCCAGTGGAAGAGGCAGCCTCGCAGCTTGCTCGATTGCTTGCGGATTGCCCTGCGGAGAATGGAGCTACGCTGGTGTGCCATGAACAATTGGGCGTCACTTCAGTCCTGCCCGGCGATCGACCGAGGAGTCTCGGCCTGGCGGTCGACCTGGGAACTACGACCATAGCCGCCTATCTCTGCGATCTGCAGAGTGGAGAACTGCTGTCTTCCGCAGCTATGTTCAACCCGCAGCGAAAATTCGGCGACGATGTCATCAGCCGCATCAGCAGTGCTGCGCAAAGTGACACGACGCTCAAAGATATGCAGCGATCCGTTGCCGAAGCCCTTGATCAACTCGCCGGTCAATGTCTGGCAGAGTACGGAATCCCGGATGAGGAGCTGGACGAACTCGTGGTTGTAGGAAACACCACCATGCAGACCATCTTTGCCGGAGAATCCCCCGAGTCGCTCGGGAGGGCGCCTTATCTGCCAAGTACAATGGAGGCCAGAAATATTGCGGCGGAAAGCCTGGGGCTTGGTCTTAGAAAGGGGACCAATGTCTATCTCTTTCCCGTCATTTCGGGATTTCTAGGTGGTGACAGCGTTGCAGCCGGCCTTGGCGGAGACCTGCTCCATCGATCTGAACCGAGTCTTGTTATCGATATCGGTACCAACGGCGAACTTTTGCTCGGCTGCGGCGAACAGATAGTCGGCACAAGCTGCGCTACCGGTCCGGCCTTGGAAGGAGCTGCAATATCATGCGGCATGCGTGCCGTACCGGGGGCCATTGATAAGGCGGAAGTGCATAGTGAGGACAACAGTCTGCGTCTTCACCATATTGGTGTGGAAGAGGGAGTTTTTCCCCTGGGACTTTGCGGTTCCGGTCTTATCGATGTGATCGCCTGTCTACGGCAGATCGGGGTCTTACAGGAATCCGGTCGAATGAATGAGCATGCAGAAGGCGTAATCTGTGACGACAATGGCTTGGGAATGGCCTATGTTCTCATTCCAGCGGGAAAAAGCGGCACCGGCAAGGATATCCTTCTCACCCTGCATGACGTGCGTGCCTTTCAGCTGGCAAAATCCGCGCTTGTGGTCGGTATTGAAAAACTGCTTGAACAGTACGGCCTGGAGGCTGTACCTCACACCTGCATAACCGGAGCTTTCGGAGCCCATTTTAATTGGCGTAACGGGCTGGCCGTGGATCTTTTATCGGAAAAGGTTGCGCGAGGGGAAGTGTCAAGCGGAGCTAACCTGGCCGGAGCCGGGGCTATGATGGCCTTGCTGAACAGAAAGAAACGACGGGAAGCCGAGACACTGGCCGCCGGATGTGTAGCCCTTGAACTTGCCGCTGATCCGGATTTTAATATGCGCTTTGTTGAGCGAACACGGTTTCCCGGCTTGGAGAATTGATAGCGATGAACAGTGCCTCGACCTTGTCGCCGGATTTGTCAATCCAGCTTGATCATATTGCCATCACCCGGGCAATCTTTCAAGGGCGGACGATCGCTCAGGACTGGGCGGAAAAGGTGCTCGCCATTGTCCGCTCGGTACAGCCCTCTCTTCAGCCTGCGGTGGTCTGCAGGTGGTTTGATGTGGGCAACGTAGGCAACGACAAGGTAACCCTCATTGATCAGCAGACCCGGGAGGAGTTCGTGCTGAAGGTGGGCGTTCACGCCGATGAACTTGCCTCCGCTGAAAGGGTGCTGTGCAGCGTGGCAACCCTGGGCGCGGAATTTGATCGTACTCTCAGCAGCCGGCAGCAGACCGGAGAAGTTCTGGAAGGCTATTTAGCCGATTGCACCGGCATATACGGCCTGCTTCAGGTCAGCCGGGCTATCTACAAAGAGGTTGAAGGTGTTGCAGCGGATGCCGGCTGGGGTGTCGGCCGGGTTTTGTGCCCCGGTGCCATAGAAGGCTGGTCGCTGGAAGAGCAGAAAGGTGTGTGTGCGCTTTTACCCATCGAGCAAGCCGGCATGGCACTCAACGACTTCGGGGTGCTTTCTCCTGCTAAATCCGTTTCCTTTATAATCGGTGTCGGCCCCGGGTATGCAGTGCGACATGTTGATTCTCCGTGTGATATTTGCACGAACAAGGGAGAATGCTGGTGCAGGTACTGAACGGGAACCGGCATTCGTTGATGGGTATGGACGCGATCGCTGACGTGGTATTACAGGCAGGGTTGTACAGGTGAGGGAAAAAAGAATGTTTGCCGGGAATGTGGCCGACGTGGCCGGGAATGATGAGATTCATCGGTTACAGCAGGAAAACGATGAGTTGCGTCAACGGGTCGAGCAACTTTCCTCCCTGCTCGACAACCTCCCCGGCATGGCCTATCGCTGTCTCAATGATGAGAATCTCACGTTTGAATACGCGAGCAAGGGGGCCATGGATCTGTTCGGCTTTTCCCCTGAACAGATGGGCAGTGCCTACGCTTTCCGCCATTTGGTTCCCGAAGAGGATCAGCTTCGGAACATGAAGGTTCTCAGGCGGTTGACCCCGGACAATGATCGTTTCGTCCTGCTTTATAGAATGCGTTCAGCTCAGGGTGAATACAGGTGGATCCATGAGCAGGGTAAGGCCCTGTTTTCTCCAGGAGGGCTGCTGCTGAGCCTTGACGGCTTGTTGACCGATATAACTGATCAGAAAAAGGAGGAGCTCGCGCTTCGCAAGGAAAACAATCGTCTGCGTTTTTCCCTTGACGATCGGTACAAGCTTGGCGAAATTATCGGCAAGAGCCAACCGATCCAGCGTGTGTATAAGCGTATAGTGCAGGCTGCCGGCAGCAAAGCTTCGATAATGATTCACGGTGAATCCGGGACGGGTAAAGAACTTGCAGCCAGGACGATTCACGATCTCAGTGGCCGAAGGGATAAACCTTTTATTGCCATAAATTGCGGTGCGATTCCTGAAAATCTCATGGAGAGTGAATTCTTCGGACATGTTCGCGGGGCATTCACCGGAGCGAACAGTGACCGTGAAGGCCACCTGCTTGCAGCTCATAACGGAACACTTTTTCTTGATGAGATCGGTGAGATGCCCCTCACCCTGCAGGTGAAACTCCTGCGGGTTCTGGACGGCAAGGGATTCAGTCCCGTGGGTTCAAGTAAAGTCCTGCATTCTGATTTTCGCCTGGTTTCGGCCACCAACAGGAATCTTGTCCGGATGGTGGCCTCTGGATGCATGCGGGAAGATTTCTATTACCGAATCAGTACGGTCCCCATCCTCATGCCGCCATTGCGTGACAGGCTCGACGACCTGCCCCTGCTCGTCGATCATTTCATGCAGCTGTTTGCAGATGAAACAGTTGAAAAGACACCTGTCTCCTCTCAGCTTATCCAGAAGCTTGAATGCCATGACTGGCCGGGCAATGTTCGGGAACTGATTAACGTTATCAGACGCTATCTCACGCTTGAGGAGATCAGCTTCAGTCCTTCCTCCGGCAGCCCCATGCCGGGGCAGGAGAGCCTTGCGGCGGATACCGGCGCCGTGGCCGTCAACAGGGATGCTTCCCCGCCTGTTGCCGATGATTTGGCGCAGTTCGAAAAAAACATGATTCTCAAAGCCCTCAACCTGAATCAGTGGCACATGGGTAACACTTCAAGAGCGCTGGGGATCAGCCGAAGAACTCTGCAGCGCCGGGTGAACAAATACAGGATCAAGTAAATATTTTCCTCCTTTGCTCTCCTCACGAATCGAGTTCGGGGTTCCCAGAGGAAAATACTGCTTGACAGATTCTCCTTGCATTGTCGTGTATCATTGCCTCATAATGAAGAAGTAAGAGCATCTGAGGAGTTCGTCGTCTTGCCGTATAGTAAAATTCCAGGTGAAGAACATGTTGATGTGCTGAGCAGATGTATTTCTGTTGATTTGTAAAAGATGTAAGAGACTTTTTTGCAGCAGCCTCCAGAGAATGGGTACTGATGCTGTTGGAAATGTCCGTTTTAAGGCAGGGTTGTATTGGTGACGGAAAAAAGTAGGAACGCTGTAGATCTGTCCGGCGGTAATGGGAGCGATCAGCTCGCGCGGTTAGTTGAAGAAAATGATGTGTTGCGTCAACAGCTCGAGCAACTTTCCTCCCTGTTGGACAACCTTCCCGGCATGGCGTATCGTTGTCTCAACGATGAAAATTACACCTTGGAATACGCCGGTAAGGGCGCCATGGAGCTTTTTGGTTTTCTTCCGGAGCAGATGGGGAACATGTACCACTTCCGTCATCTGGTCCCCGAAGAGGACCAGATTGAGAACAGGGAGATTCTTAAGCGCCTGACCCCTGATAATGATCGGTATGACCTTGTCTATCGAATGCGTGCAGCCCAGGGCGAATTTCTATGGATTCATGATCAGGGTAAGGCCCTGTTTTCTCCGCAAGGAGTGCTTCTGAGCCTTGACGGCTTGTTGACCGACATCACCGAGCGGAAAAATGAGGAGATCGCCCTTCGCGAGGAAAACGATCGTCTGCGTTTTTCCATAAACGAGCGTTACAAGCTCGGTGAAATTATCGGCAAAAGCCAACCGATCCAGCGTGTGTATAAGCGTATCGTACAGGCTGCGGGCAGCAAGGCTTCGATTATGATCCACGGTGAGTCCGGAACCGGCAAAGAGCTTGCCGCCAAAACGATTCATGATCTCAGTGACCGCAAGGAAAAACCTTTTATCGCCATAAACTGCGGCGCGATTCCTGAAAGTCTCATGGAGAGCGAATTCTTCGGGCATGTTCGCGGGGCGTTCACCGGAGCGAACAGTGATCGTGAAGGACACCTCCTCGCCGCTCATAACGGCACGCTCTTTCTTGACGAGATCGGTGAGATGCCGCTCACCCTGCAGGTGAAACTCCTGCGGGTCCTGGACGGCAAGGGGTTCAGCCCCGTAGGCTCAAGCAAGGTCCTGCAGTCCGATTTTCGTCTGGTTTCCGCAACCAACCGGGATCTTGCTCAGATGGTATCCTCCGGCCGCATGCGGGAAGATTTCTATTACCGAATCAATACAGTGCCCATTCTCATGCCTCCGTTGCGTGACAGGCTCGACGACCTGCCCTTGCTCGTCGATCATTTTATGCGCCTCTTCGGAGATGAAACAGATCTGAAAGAACCTGTTTCATCCCAGCTCATCCAGAAACTTGAATGCCATGACTGGCCGGGGAATGTGCGGGAACTGATTAATGTTATCAGGCGCTATCTCGCCCTCGAGGAGATCAGTTTCAGTCCTTCCTGCAGTTCCATCTCGATGCAGGAGACTATCTCCGCAGAACTCCAAAACACTCCTGTCAGGCAAAATACCTCCCTGCCTGTCGCCGATGATTTGGCCCAATTCGAAAAAAACATGATTCTCAAAGCCCTTAACATGAACCAGTGGCATATGGGTAATACCGCAAATGCCCTTGGAATAAGCAGAAGAACGCTGCAACGTCGGGTGAATAAATATAAAATCAAATAGTAACTGCTCACAGGGCACTCGATCTCTCCGCGATCAGCCTGGCTTACGTATGAGCCAATACGCTGCGCCATTCTGCTTGCAGAGATATCAAGCACCCTGCAACCAGTTACAAATACAGGGTTAATCAAACTTGGCACTGCTCCCCTGTGAGTAGTTGCATCAAATAGAGCCATTTTGAAACGGCTTTCCTCCTGAATCCCTCAGGACATCTCCTCATTGTATTTGTAAGGGCGTATTTGCCCATATCTATCCTTACGAATTCCTAATATTTTTTCAATAACCAGGCGCAATTAAGGCCATAAATGGCCGGGCGATCTCTGGAAATTTTGCCGCCGTCTTCCGAACACCCCGATATTCCATGAAATTATAAAAAGAATAAAAAGGCATACTTATTGCTAGTTTACAAAAATGTAATTTTATTTTGATTGAGTATAGCGGAGTCGTAGTTGAGGCAGTTGGTGCGATATGCCCGGCAGTCGCTTTTATCGGCAGCATTCTTCGGGCGATAGATTCGTGCGAATGAAACAGGCGATTCTGTTTTTGTGTGAATCTGTCGTGCAGATTAACCAGCATGGCTGAACCAGGTCGGTCGGCCGCGATGAATCCTGAAAGTTCATTACTTCGGTATAGACCCTTTTGTTCTCTGTCGGAGACTTTCGGATAAACAAAGGAGAAAAAAGAACAATGAATGTGAAAACCCTCTTTCCCCTGGCGGCAGCCTTTCTGCTGCTTTCCTCCGGTTTCATGGGCGCTAATGTCCAGGCGGAAGAACACAACAATCCTCTCCAGTTCTATACCGGAACGGATGGAAGCTATGCAAAGGTGACCCTGGAGACGGATGTAGCTGTTTTTGCCCAGAGCAATTCCTGGTTTGGTAATGATGTTGAAGTGCTGGGTGATACGTCAGGCTCCTGGTGGGAATCTCTGGTTCGGCCTGGTCTCGAGTTCAGCTACGTCCTTCCCTGCTCCCAGACGGTCTATGCGCAGTTTGACATGGTTCAAGCCAACACCTTTGGCGGCAATGACGCCGCAGGTTCAAATATCGGGTATAGCGAAAGCTCCCTTCGTGTCGACCATGCATATGCCGGCTGGAAATCCGGCAGTCTGTTCAGCTCTCTTGGCGAGGATTTTCTCGTTATCTCTTTTGGGCGTCAAAGCTACACCACCGGCAACGGTTTTCTTCTTTACAGTCAGGGAGGGTCTGGATTCGGTCGTGCC
This sequence comes from Desulfobulbaceae bacterium, assembly GCA_963678525.2. Classification (GTDB taxonomy): domain Bacteria; phylum Desulfobacterota; class Desulfobulbia; order Desulfobulbales; family Desulfobulbaceae; genus Desulfogranum. The sequence goes on along the minus strand of CAXXDG010000003.1, from coordinate 3,246,809 downwards.
GCATGGTGGATCGGGGGAAGAAACAGTGCAGAGTACGCCGGCGTAGTCAAGATGAGAAGCGGTAACTGGGCTGCCGATCTCGTTTACCTCGAGGCTGATGATAATCCCGATTCCAATACCGAGGTCGGAGGCGGTAACATCGAGTATGCAGGCGAAGGAGCGGGCTATGTGGGCGCAGGTTTCTACACGGTGAGTTCCGATATCGACGGGCGTGATTCCATGCTTATCTACGATGTTCGCGGCGGTGTCAACCCTTTTGCCGTCATGGGGGCAATCGAAGCCCTTAAGCCGCTTCATTTCGAGGCTGAGTATGTGTACGAAGACACGGATGATTCCTACGAAAGCGGTAATGCCTGGTATCTCTCGGTGGGGTACACGTTTGAAGGCTGTCCCTGGAAACCAGGGGTGACCTATCGGTACGCTGAATTCGATGAAAATTACGATTACCTGTTTTATGGAGCAAGTGACTGGGAGACCTGGTATCAGGGTGAAGTTCTGGGAGAGTATGTCCTTGGCAACAGTGATCTTGATTCCCACATGCTGAAATTGGGTTTCCAGCCGATTGATCAGGTTGCCGTTACGCTCGCCTTTATGGATTTTGCCCGTCACGAGTCAGGTGAGGATTACGCTCAGGAATACAACTTGATAGTGGATTGGTCCGTCAGCGATAATCTCTCCATGTCCTTTGTCGGCGGTATTGCCGATCCGGATGAAGCAGCCGTCTTGGAAACCGGCGGCTCTGATACATGGTCCTATATGATGGTTTTCGGTTCCCTCAAGTTTTAAAGGTGTTTAAACCGCATCCCGCTGTTTAAGCCGGATGCGGTTTTTCTGATCCTGCCTCTCTTTTTGTTGTCTGTTTTTCCTGCCCTTTCCTGCCTTGTATTTGTTCGATCGTTACAGAAACCGTTGTCGGCTGCCGGGCCGGCGTTATCGTCCAATTTCACATGACGTTTCTTTCTTCGTAACTGCTCTCAGGGGAGCAGTGAAAAGTTTAATTAACCCTGTATTTGTAACTGGTTGTAGGGTGCTTGATATCTCCGGAAGCAGGCCGGCGCAGCGTATCGGCTCATACGTAAGCCTGGCTGATCGCGGAGAGATTGAGTGCCTTGTGAGCGGTTACCTTTCTTCTTGTCTTTCTCACAGGGCACATCTGTCCGATTCTATTGTGCTGTATTCGTGATGTTTGCTTTGCTTTAAGGCGCAATTAAGGCCACAAGTGGCCGGGTTTCTGTTCGTTGTTTTGGCGGTAGCTGTCTGTAACTCCTTATTTTTTTGCGCTAACAGAGGAGAAATGTGAGGTGGCATGCTTGTTGCTAAATGACAAAAATGTGAATGTTCATTCATTATGAATAACGATGTCGTAAGTAAGTTTTTGGCGGGTCTTGTCTACTGTCCAATGGCCTCTCAATAATGTATTGGAAGTGGCCGCGGCAGGTAACCGATTGCTGTATGCGGAAAGTGAAGCTTCCGGAAAAATTACTGCAAAGGTTAATCGTCTTGCGAAAACAAGGTCCTGTGTATCATTAACTCAATCCCGAAATACGAATAATGAACGAAAGTACAAAACAAACAGATTCCGCGAATAAAATTATTGCGCTGTGGACCCACCCCAGATCCGTATCAACTGCCTTCGAGCGGGTCATGATCGAGCGGAAGGATATGGAAATTCTCCACGAACCCTTTTCCTATCTCTATTATGTAAAAGGTCAGGATGCCACCATTGAACAACAGTTTGTGGATCCTGATCACCCTACGGATTATCCAGGGATTTGCCGGCATATTATCCAGGCCGCAAATAACGGCCCGGTTTTTTACAAGGACATGTGTTCCCATTGTTTCGAGAACCTTGTGGCGGACAAGTCCTTTCTTGAGCGTGTCACCAATACCTTTTTGATTCGCGATCCCGCCAAGGCCATTGCATCCTATTATGCCATGAACAAGGACGTAACCCTTGAGGAGATCGGCCTTACTCAGCTGTTCAAGGTTTATGAGACTGTAAAGCAGATGGGGCTGCCGGCAATTGTTGTGGATGCCGATGATCTGGAGGACGCACCGGAGGCAACCATGCGCGCCTATTGTCAGGCATTGGGCATTGCCTTTATCCCTGAGTCCCTCATGTGGGAAGCCGGACATCAGGAAAAGTGGGATATCTGGAAGGACTGGCACAAAGACGCGGCCGTGAGCACGGGTATTGTGAAAAATATGGAAACCTTTGAGGTGACCGTTGAAAACAGCGCCCATTTAAAAAGCTATTATGATGATCAGCTGCCGTATTATCAGGCAATGTATGTTTCTCGGGTCCAGCCTGCACCGATCTCTGATCTGGCTGCCTGAAAGCGGTGGTGTTACAGGCTGATTCCGGGGCCTTTAACACTACGTGTAAAAGAAATATCGGTCGGTCATCGGCTTCAGGTTCGTGTTGATGGTATGGCCGACCATTTTTCTTTACGATACACATTGCATGAGCTTTTTGCCGGGAGGAAAGAGTGGAAACACATAGCGTGAGTGCACGGCGCCGGAGAATACGGGCGAACCGTTGTTGTCCAAGGTGTGCCGGATATATTGAGGCAAAACATGTTGCGAATTGATGGTTTAACAAAAAGATTTGGAGCACTCGTAGCAGTCAACAATTTAAGCTTTGAGGTTGAGGAGGGGCAGGTTTTCGGAATTGCCGGTCCGAATGGCGCCGGCAAATCAACCCTCTATAATCTCATTACAGGAAATTACAGTTACGAGGGGAAGGTCACTCTGGAGGGTCAGGATATCAGTGGTCTTCCTCCCCATCGGATTGCAAGGCGCGGTATTGCGAGAACATTTCAGGTTCCTGAGATTTTTCCAAGTCTGACGGTCGAAGAAGCTGTGCATGTGGGTAGTCGTTTCGGTTCTAAAGGCGGGGTGGATTTTGAACATTCCGATGCGATCATTGACGTGGTCGGCCTTGGAGACGATCGGCATCTGAATACCGGATCCCTGAATCTGTTAGGCAAAAAGAAGTTGATGGTCGGCGCGGCATTGGCCACCAAACCCAAAATTCTGATGCTGGATGAGCCGATGGCCGGTTCCAATACCACTGAAATTTTAAGCCTCATGGAGCTGATAAAAAAGATAAACAAGGATCTGGGGGTTACGATCATTATCATTGAGCATTTTATGAAGGTGTTGACTGATCTGGCTGAGCTTTTGATGATCATTGAATCAGGAACATTGGTGTGTTGCGGAAAACCGGCTGAAGTCATAAAGGACGAACGAGTCATCAAATCCTATCTCGGTGATTCATATGCTTGATATAACGAAACTCAATGCTTACTACGGGGAGTCCCACGTCCTCAAAGACGTCTTCATGCGGGTTGAGAGGGGGGAGGTGGTTATCATTGTCGGACCCAATGGTCACGGCAAAAGCACATTGCTCAAGTCCATATGCGGTCTTGTTGATCAGGTAAAGGGCCAGGTGGCCTGGGAAGGTGAGGATATCACCCGTATGGGCACGGATAAAATAGTTAACAAGGGTATCACCTATATAGCCGAAAACCGCGAACTGTTTCCCTACATGAATGTGCAGGATAATCTGAAACTCGGCGCATATTCCAAAAGGGCAAGGGCCAATGAAAAGAAGAATATGGAATGGGTGGCTGCTCTTTTTCCCAAGCTCATGGAACGGCGAAATCAACTCTCATCGACCATGAGCGGCGGAGAGGCCAAGATGCTTGCCATCGCAAGGGGGCTCATGTCGGATGCTGAACTGCTTTGCATCGATGAACCGGCTCTCGGGCTTCAACCCAGTTATCGAACAGATATTTTTCGAATCATCAAGGAGATCAGCAGACAGGGGAAAACCGTTTTGATTGTTGAGCAGAATATTCCCCAGCTTTTTGAGATGGCGGATCGAATATATATCATGGATGAAGGATGTCTCTCTTTTAAAGGAGGCAAGGAAGATGCGCTCAGTGATGATCAGCTCAAAGAGATTCTTTTCGGGATGTAGGCGGCTTGAATGATGTCGGCTGTGTGGAGTAGAAATGTTTATTGAAATTACAGATGTATTTATCAGCGGATTGATAAATGGTTCGGTCTATGCGTTGATGGCTGTAGGGCTTACGCTTGTGTACGGAGTGACAAAAGCCTTTAACTTCGCTTATGGATCCTTTTATGTGCTCGGCGGGTATTTCGCGTGGGTATTGCTTGTTCATTATGGACTGCCCGGCGGCTACTTCGTCGTTATCCTGGCTGCGCTTCCTTTCCTGTTCTTCTCCGGTTTTTTCCTGGAAAAAATTCTGATTGCCCCGCTTCGAAAATTTGACGACTGGGAAATGAAGGTCATGATGCTGACGTTGGGCCTGTCCCTGTTTTTGGATTTTTCCTTCCAGTCCGTCTTCGGCCCACGGGTAAAATCCATACCCAGTTTTACGGAAAGTTACTTTGAAATCGGTGAGTTTGTAATCCTGCATCAGGATCTCGCCATTTTTACCATATCGGTTTGTTGCATGCTAGGGCTCCGCTGGGTTCTGAGAAGCACTCGAGTCGGCATGGCGGTCATGGCAACTGCGCAGAATCCCGTAGGTGCGCAGATCGTCGGAATTCCGAAAGATTATATCTATGCCGCGACATTTGCCATTTCGACCATCCTGGCCGGCATGGGCGGTATCCTGTTGTGTCAAAAGAATCTCATTAATCCCATGGGTGGCTCGGAGATCATGATTAAGGCCTGGGTCATTACCGCGTTCGGAGGAATGGGATCAATCCGGGGCAGTCTCTATGCCGCCTTTATTCTTGGGATGCTTGAAGCATTCGTCGGTTGGTCTTTCGGGATGATATATGTGCAGATTGCAACCCTCACATTGCTGTTGATTACCCTGGCGGTCAGGCCGAAAGGGTTGATGGGGAGAGAGTAAAGCTTATGAGTTGGAAACGCATGATTGCCGTTCTGGCAGGGTTTTATCTGGTTATGGGCGTTTTGCCTATTTTTACAGGAAGCCCCGATCATATGAATATCCTCATAATGATTCTGATATGGGCCGTTGTTGCTTCGTGTTGGGATGTCATCATGGGATTTGCAGGAATTTTCTCTTTTGGGCAGGTCGCATTTTATGTCATCGGCGCCTATGCCTCAGCGATTCTTTCAGTTTCACACGGTGTTCCGCCGCTGCTGTCCATTGTGCTTGCCGGGGTCATTACGGGAATTTGTGGAGTCATTGTCGGGCTGCCCTGTTTGAAACTGGCCGGACATTACGTCGCTCTGGTGACGTTTGCCCTGCATATGGCCCTGGTGCCGTTTTTGCGCGGCCCACTGGGAAAAGCCATCGGTTCGGGTGGAGCGCAAGGTATTCTCACCATACCTCCCATACAGATATTCGGGTGTTCCTTGAACTGCGACACTCTGGTGCCGTTCTTTTATCTGACCCTGTTTTTGACCATTATTTTCACCCTGATCCTGGCGGCGGTCATTAAATCATACTGGGGACAGGCGTTCCTCGTTATTAAGGATTCCGAACGGTTTGCAAGCAGTCTCGGGGTATGCGCATACAAGTACAAGCTGATGGTGTTTGCGCTCACCTCGTTTATTACCGGATTGTTTGGCGCGTTATACGCTCATTACGTCGGCATGCTGTCCACGAAAATGCTGAGCATGGACGTCTTTACCCTGCTGATGATTATGATGGTTGTCGGTGGAATCGGTAAATATCCGGGAGTGGTTATCGCCGCCGCCGTCACGGTGACGGTCAATCAGCTTCTGGCGCCGTTGGGTATGTATCGCCCGCAGATCATGGGGGCGATCGTTATAGTGTTGGTGTTGCTGCTCCGGCACGGCATTATGGGAGTGTTTGACAAGCTCTTTCCCGCAAAGCGTGAAGGCGTGACGACGCGAACGTAACGCCGGAGATCGGTCGAAGCGGAAAGCGAAGTGAATTGCAGTAACGCGGCGCCATGTAAGGCACGGGGTTCTAACCCGCCTTTACGGAGCGTTTGAGGCCTGAACGGGCTCCATGCTTCCGCAATGGGTCGGGATATACGTACTGACCAGCATGGCTGGACCAGATTGGCCGGCCACAACGGACAATGAAAGTTTATCACTCCGGCATGGCGCCTTCTGCTTTCTGCCGGAGACTTTCATATAAATTCAAACGAGAAAGGAAAGGTAGCGTGAAAAAGATTCGAATTACAATTTTACTTTCAATGGTGTCGGTGTTGCTGATGCTGTCGGGGTCACCGACCGCTATTGCGGAGACAATAAAGATCGGTGTGCCTCTGGCCATGACAGGCGCTTACGCCGGATCCGGCGATAATTACTGGAAGGGGATCACCATGGCTGTGGATGAAATCAACGATGGTGGCGGGCTTCTCGGCAAACAGGTGGAGATCGTCCGTTTTGACTCCCAGGAGTTTGCGCCTGAGACAGTGATGCAGGGGGCGAACTATCTGTGCGGGGAGAAGACGGTCAGTTCCGTTCATGCCGGTTGGGCAGGCTGGGGGCAGGATGTCCGCGCCTACGGTAAGTTCGAAGTGCCGTTTTTCTGCGATGACGGTGCGGAGCCGGCGGTTAATGTCTATAAAAGCAACCCTGAACAGTATTCGAATATCTACTTTCTGACGGATACGGGAAAGGATCAGGGAAAAAGCATTTTTACCATGCTGAAATCTCTTCCCTATGACTATCCCAATAAAAAAGTCGTCATTATCAATACCGATGATACCTGGGGAATGGAAGTCGGGGATACATTGGAAGAGAATTTCAAAGAAATGGGGTGGCGTGTCGCCATGCACGAGACCGTTCCCTACGGTATCAATGAATGGGGTCCGATTCTGGCTAAGGTTCGACGTATCCGGCCGGCGATCATTCATGTGGAGATCCCCAGCGCACAGGAAGTGGTCACTTTTTTTCATCAATTCATTAAACAGCCTACTAACTCCATCTTGAGTTACGGTTGGGGTATCACACCCCTTGAGGTGCTTGCAAGTCTTGGAGAGGATGCCGACGGTATTATCGGTGAGATGCCCGCCGGGATGCCTGAATCCCCTGCACCTAACGCTGCCGGCAAAGAGTGGCTTGAAAAATATCACTCCCTGTATAAACATGATCTGCCGGCCGGGTCATGGATTGCCTATACAGGAGTAATGCTCTGGGCTGACGCGGTTCGAACCGTGGGTGATGAAAACGATTTCGCCGCCATAAATAAACATATCAAGGAAGTCGGCTACGATGGCCTTCAGGGTAAAATCAGGTTTGGTGACAATAATACCCTGCACGCCCAGACAGGCGCTCCCATTGTTCATTATCAGGTGCAGCAAGGCCGACTCAAGGCATTGGCGACCGATCCTCCGTTTTCATGGTATGAGGGAAATACGTTCCAGGTTCCTCGTTGGATAGAGAAATAAATCGGTAACTGCTCACAGTACACCTGATCTTTCCGCGATCAGTCCGGCTTACGTATGACTCAATACGCTGCGCCGGCCTGCTTGCAAGAATCTCAGGCACCCTGTAATTAGTTATAAATACAGGAGATTTGTCAAGCTTAACCAGGTCCCCTGTGAGTAGTTACATAAATAGGCAGGTTGCATCTTTTTTCCATGCCGTCTTGCAGGCTTTATACAGTACTGATCGGAATTTTTTTGCAGCTGTATGGCGGCTATGGAAAAAGGTCAATGCAGGGGGCGATTTAACAGGTGAAGGAATATCAGATGAAATTGTTAGTAGGCTATAAAAGCGGTACAAACCAGGCAGAAAACCTGCTTGAGCTCGCAATACGACATGCGTCGGCTTTTAATGCGGAAGTGTTCGTCGTCAGTGTTCTGGAAGAAGGAACGGAAAAGGATCTGGACGTGATTGAAGAGGCTGAGTCCGCCCTTGAAACGGCCAAAAGCCATTTTGATCGTAAAAAGATCCCGTGTGAAACCCGGTTGCTGATTCGGGGGAATGGTCCTGCAAAGGAGCTGGTTGATTTTGCAGGAAAAATAGAGGCCGACGAGATCCTCATCGGCGTAATAAACAAAACCATGATGGAGAAACTGTTGTTAGGTTCAACCTCTCAAGAAATCATTCTTAACGCGCCCTGTCCGGTGCTTTCCATGAAATAATCTGTAAACTGGTTAGGTCGCTTGTATGGGTTCTACTCTTGTTGGTCTGATATCAGGTTTAGGAGGAATGTTCGGCTGGGGGATATACGATTTTTTTGCGGGTGTTTACTCAAAAAAAATAGGACCGTATAGGACTTTTTTCTGGTCGCAATGTTCAGGATTGCTGTGCAGTACCCTGTTTTTTATTCTCTTCTACACTCCTTGTCATCTGACTGTTTCAACTACAGCATTCCTGGTAATCGCAGCACTGCTGTATTCCGCAGGGTATCTCTTTTTCATGAGAGGTTTCGAAATAGGCAATATTTCGGTAGTTGCGGCGATAATGAATCTATGGGCCGTCTTTACAATGCTCTTCGCCTTTCTGTTTATGGGGCAGAGGCTTACACCCTTGCAACTCCTCGGTGTGGTGATGATAATCAGCGGCGCAACGCTTGCCTCTTTAAATTGGAGCGATATTATAAACAATAAAAAATTTCAGCTTGCGTCAGGGGTGAAAGAAACCGTGATAGGCGCTTGCTTTTTCGGCCTTTTCTGGAATATCAGCGAAATAGTGTCGGAGCAGATCGGGTGGCTGCATACCACCTGGTTTGTAAAAGTCCTCATTCTTATATTTCTGTTTCTCTTTTCTTCTCTTTCATGCCGAAAACTCAACATCATGAAGAGTACGAAAAAGACAAAAGCTATGATTCTCATAATGGGATTCGTAGAGGCAGGGGCGGTGGCGATTGTAAATTTCGGCTTAACGGTCGGCGACGCAATCCTCATAACTCCCATAGCTTCTGCGTTGTCAGTGGTTACGATCAGTATGGCAGTCTTGTTTTTAAAAGACAGGGTGTCCAGATTGCAAGGAATGGGCATGCTGGTCGCTGTCAGCGGCATAATCGTAACCGGGTTTTGAATGCTGAGCATTGTGGAGCTGGTACCCTCCTGTGACTAATGGCTCCTTGTCAATATATAACAATCATGCCGTGATAATACCCATAAAGCTGACGATTTTGGAAATAAATTAACTTTTTTGAGCATCTCCTGAGCGTTGTTTTTAAAAAATGCATTAATGTAATGCAAGGTTACATTAATGCAACGTGCATTGAGGGTCTTCTTTGCGGCCCTTGTCTTTCCTCTTTTCTTGAACTCCTTAAGACATCTTTCTGTTTTTTTATAAAGGGCGTATTTGTCCGAATCTATACTTCCGGATTCCTACTGTTTTTTTAGCGAGATGTCTCAATTAAGGCCATAGCCGGCCACTTGTCCGCCTGCCTGCTTGCCGTGAGAATAGCGGTAACGATTTGACTTGACGTGTGAATTGGCCGTGCTGCCAATGGTGGCACGATACTTGCTATATGTTAACGAAATTGTAATTAATATATAGTTGAATATAACTAAGACGTAAGTATTAGCTGATTTCGCTTTTTGTAAAGTCCGAGACCTTTCTGCAATGTATGAAAATGGTCGTCGGTAAACCGATTATATCAGGTGTCGGAGAGCGAAGCTTACTGAAAAATTACAGGAAAGGTCAGGCGCTTTGTATGGACATGGCGTTGTATATGATTAACACAATGCCGCTGTAATGCGGCGAAAAGAGGGTTTCAGTATGGCGAATTCTGAAAATGTGGGCAGGCTGCCAAAGAGCGCCGCTTTACCTGCTCTGACAGGAAATTTGAATAAATATCTCGGCGAAATGGACCCGGTTATCTTCTGGGTGACTGCTGCGATTACCCTTGCTGCAGTCCTGTTCGGTCTGCTGGCCCCTGAGCAGTTTGACGGTGCTTTGTCGCACATGCAGAAAGTGATCACCACCAACCTCAACTGGTATTTCCTGCTTTCCGTTGCCATTTATCTTGGGGTTTGCATGTATATCGCCTTCAGCAAGTACGGAGATCTGAAACTCGGTAAGCCCGACGATAAGCCGGAGTTCAGTTATTTTGCCTGGATTGCCATGCTGTTCAGCTGCGGCGTCGGGGTCGGCTACGCCTTCTGGGCGGTAGGTGAGCCTGTTATGCACTATATGAACACTCCGTATCTGGCCCAATCGCAGACACCGGAAGCCATGCCGGTGGCAATCGAGATCGGCGTCATGCACTGGGGGCTTCACGCCTGGGCTGTTTTCGCCCTGGTCGGACTGGCGATTGCCTTTCCGGCGTATCGGCAGGGTAAACCGATGAATGTTTCCATCTCTTTATATGGGCTTTTCGGCGACAAGATTACCGGCAGTCCTTTTGGCCGGTTTGTCGAATTTCTTGCGGCCTTTGCCACAATCGCCGGGGTGAGCACGGCCCTCGGTCTGGGAATAATCAGTATCAATGCCGGTATCAAGCATATTTTCGGCACAGGTCTGAATACCACAGGCATGACCGTATTCATGGTTGTTCTGATTTGCTGCTATATTTTGTCCGCCGTGTCCGGAATCGAGAAAGGCATCAAGAATCTCAGTACCATCAACGTGTACATCGCCTTTATCTGGGGTGGTTTCATCCTGTTCATGGGCCCGACAAGCGACCTGCTCAACCTCATGGTGCAGACAACCGGAAGCTATATCAACAATTTCGTCTACACAACCTTCTGGACCGACTTCCACAACAAAACCCCCTGGTTGGGCTGGTGGACGGTCTTTTACTGGATCTGGTGGATTTCCTGGGGTCCGTTCTGCGGTGGTTTTGTCGCTCGCATCTCCAGGGGACGCACCTTGCGCGAGTTTATCCTTGGAGTGGCTCTTGTGCCCACCCTGGTGGCTCTGGTTTGGTTCAGTGTTGTCGGCGGCGCCGCCCAATTTGCGCAGATTAATGGAACTGCTCCAATGGCCGAAGCCCTGAAAGCAGATATGGGCAGCGGTATCTATGTGCTCCTGTCAAGCTTTCAATTCGGCGACATTATGGGCTATGTCGTTTTTATTAATCTGCTTATTTTCCTTATCACTTCAGCCGATTCAGCTTCCTTTTTCGTAGCTATGCAGATGGCCAGGGGCAGTATGAATCCCAGCACTTCGATGAAATTGATCTGGGGCGCCTTTATCGGTTCACTGGCCCTGGTGCTGCTCATCAGCGGCGGCTTGCAGGCCTTGCAGAAGGCGGCGATTATTGCAGGGGCACCGTTTTCAGTGATTATTTTTATGATGATCTTTTCACTCTTCAAAATGCTCAAGCAGGCGTATGCTGATGAGTATGGTGCAAAGGGATGAGCATGTTTCGGCTTCGGTTTGAATATGGTCTGAAAAGTTTTCAGGAGATGTTGGTATGATTCAAGTGAATATCACAGCTGGAATATGTGGGCTTTCAACGGTGGTAACAGCAAGCAAAGGAAATGGGTATGAGGCGAGTTTTCAGTTGGAGAGCCAGTGTTCTAACTGGAAAAAGGTTAATGACCAGCTTGGAGGGCAGCCCATTGACATGATGAAGGAGCTGTTCAGGGACCGGGAATCCGGAAAAGTCCGTTCCAGGGTGATTGACACCGCCCTCAGCACTATACCCCATATTTCATGCCCGGTGACTGCCGGTATCCTCAAGGCCCTGGAGGTCAGTGCAGGCCTGGCGCTTCCTCAAGATGCCTCCATTCATTTTGTTGAATAATCCCGGCCTCCTGTCACCATATGCCGGCAAGAACTAAGCCGGTACTGCGAAGACCCGCTTGCATATCACGGCAAGCGGGTCTTTGCATTCCGGAGTATTGAAGTTATCTGCCGGCATACCGGTCTTGGGCTGAATTTCAAGATATGTTCGGGTTATGCTGCGGCAGGGTGACAGGTTGCAAAACAGGCTTTATGCCAAAGGCTTCTTTCAACACCTTCTCCAGCTGAGAATCGTGGGTAATGACCACCAGGCCAAGCTCTTCTGCACCGGTTGATTCCTTCACCTTGACATTACCCTGAACACCGTCAAAATAACGCAGTCCATTGTCAGCTGTTTTCAGGGTTCCCTTAAGGCGGTACCAGCGCCCCTGGAAAGGCTGCAGCGTGTCGACGATCTCCTTCATCTGCATAGGGCCTGGGATGAGGGTGAACGTCTTCGGTCGACCACGTTCACCCCAGCCGGCATGTTTGCCGTTATCCATATTGGAAAACGCCTTTTGTTTAGTCTTGAGCATCTCCACAAGATCATGATCGATTCTGTCCTTCGGAACCGTGAGAATGGTCTTGTCAGGGTACCGCTCCTCAAGGTGCGTTTTCAGATCCTGGTACTGACCCTGTTCCAGCTGATCAGTTTTGCTGATCAGAAGCATGTCGCCGGCTTCTATCTGTTCGCTGATGACCAGGAGGCTCTGTTCGAGAACAGTATAACTGGTACCGTCGATGAGGGCGATCATGCCCGCATAGTCGAAACGGTCCGGGGCCTTGGAGTCGATCACCTGGACAATGTCGGACAGGGTTGCCGGTTTGGCCAGTCCTGAGCATTCAACCAGGAGGAGGTCAGGGCTGATGGTGTCATAGGCGAGCACAGATTCGATGAACCGGCCGGACAGGCAGGAACAGAATATCTGTCCTGCCCGTAACTCCAGAATCTCTCCGGCAACGCCTTCCTTGTTGATCAACGTATTGTCGACGGCCAGCTCACCGAAGTCATTGACAATGACACCGATTTTCAGGTGGGCGTACCGGTTCAGCAGGTTGTTAAGCAGGGTGGTTTTACCTGCCCCGAGGAACCCGCTTATAAAGAGATAAGGTATCATAACACGGCGTCGATTTCAGCGTTGAGTTCATCCCGTGAAGGGATGATGGAAGAATGCTTCAGTTCTCCGTTAATGTAAATCGAAGGAAGTTGCTTGACTCCCATTTCCCGGCATCGTGCAATGTTCTGAGGATCATTGTACATATATTCGATGACGTCGATTTTGTCTCCATAGGTTTCTTTTGCATCCATGGCGCTTGCGAGCATGTAGGTGCAGGCGGCGCAGGCTGTGGAATCAAGGGTGAAAACCTCGACAAGCGGTTTTTCCAGGTTCTGATAATCCGGAAGCTCGCCTTCGAATACTATCTCTGTGGATTCGTAGTTACGGAGCATTTCCTGTATCGAATCTCTGTTGTGTACAGCTTGCTCTGCGCCGATAACATTTTCCGGCGGTGTGTTAAAAGGAAGATCGCAGCCAGGAGCCAGGATGTAATTATGGGTGGACGGCAGGGAGTCGATCAGGTCGATCACGCATTTCATGTTATCCTGCTGGGATCCGAAGAGCATGACTGTGGTCAGTGGAATATTGCCGCCCAGCACTACATTGTGTTGATCACAAATCTTCTTTGCTTCGGCAAGGTTGACGTTTTCATCAATGGAAATCGAGTCGCAGCCTGTCAGGCACATTTGATCGAGTTTTTTGGTGGCGTCACCGCAGACGAAAAAGGAGGATTTGCATCCCTGTTCACGGATGGAGGTAAACAGTTCGGAAAAGGGGGCATGCATAAACTCTTCGAAATGTTTAGGGGAAATCTGTGAGATCAACGGATCGACAACCGCTACGACATCTGCGCCTGCCTCGATCATGTAGCCGGCTACATCCTTGGATACCGTATTGCAATATGCAAGGAGTTTTTGAACATAGTCGGGTTTCATGATCATATCCATGAACATGCCGGTGCCTCGCAGGTGCAGGGCAAGGGTAAAGGGGCCGGTGATGAGGCCGTACAAAGCAGTGGTGTCTCCGAATGCTTCTTTTGATCGACGTATGACCTCGAGCTCTACCGGCAGCCGTCCTTCGTCTGCATGGACAACTTTGTCCGGAATCTCGTCAGTATCGGCCAGGGGGTGACTGGCCACGGTGGGAGGTGCGTCTTTTGCCCAGAGCAGATCGCAGCCGAGAATTTCCGCCTCGATCTGGAGATCGAACATTATCGGCTGACCGTCAGGCTTGTACACTTCGTTGACTTTTTGGATAGCTTCAAAGCACTTATCAGCGTTTTGGTACAACTCGTCCGCATCATAACCAAGAAGCTTTCCGGCATGGACTCCGGCAAAAGGCACCCAGGGAATAACATCGGTTTCTTGATTTTCAAGGATACGTAAAATGCGTTCTTTTCCTGTCATCATAATGTTTTTTCTCTTAATGTGTTGAAATAGAAATAAAAATAGCTCTGGTTGCTCTCGCCGTTTTCGGTCGAGAAAGGCATCAGCCGGAATTGACCTTACCCGGACAATTCCGGCTGGGATTGGGGTAATCTGCCTGCGCCTTGGGTTGGATGATACAAAAAGTGTGCCTGACAAAATTTGAAAAATATGGAGCCTCAATTGCATATTTGGAATATCAATTACGAGTAAATAAGGACTGTCTGCGAGCCTGCATGGATGCAGTTTGTAAGTCTGTAAAACCGGCCCATCGGTGCAGGCTGGAGGGGTTAACCTGCCGGTATATCGTGAAATGATGAGCCGCCGGCTGATGCTCCAGACAAAATATGCCATTACCACATTACAACTTGATACCTGCGATGAGAAATATACGTGATTTAATTTTTGTTCGTCGAACAATACAGTATGCCGCACCATTGCTTGTAGTGCTGGTGATGTGGACAGGCGTTGCCCTGTGTGTGCATACCTTACGCGGGGTGGATATGCCTACCCCATTGAATACCTTTGAACGGCTGATTGAGCTGCTTGCAGGATCATCCCTTGCCGGGCATACGCTTCTTTGTCATATCAAAGAGAGTGGGATTCGCTGGTTGACCGGTTTTTCCATCGCTGCGATCTCCGGTATCGGTTTTGGCCTTCTTGCAGGCGGTATTCCCGGGGTAGGCAAGGCTACCGCAGGTTTGCCGCAAATATTGTTGATGATTCCAGGGTTGGCCTGGATCCCTGTAGCTATTCTCATGTTTGGAATAGGCGAAGCATCGACCATATTCATGATTGCCGTTTCGGCCTTTGCCCCCATTGCCGTCAATGTCCAGGAGGGCATCCGGGGAGTGGATGTTCACCTTGTCAGGGTGGCTCGCATGATGGGGGCCGGTCCATGCACCCTTTTTTTGCAGGTGTTGTGTCCCGCAGCACTGCCTGCATGTATAACCGGGCTTCGCATAGGCCTTGGTACAGGATTGCGCGTTCTGGTTGCAGCGGAAATGGTGGTCGGCACCGGGACAGGACTGGGATATGCGATCATCCAGTCACGCTGGTCTCTTGATTACACTGCTGCTTTTGTCTGCATTGCCGTAATATGCCTTATAGGTCTTACTGTAGAACGCCTGTTTCTCAATGTTGTGGAAAAAAAGACCATCGTCCGCTGGAACCTTACCCCGGATAAATCATGATTCGATTTGAGCAGGTCAGCAAGACGTACAACGGTGAAGACGGGCGGCAGGCAGATCCGGTATTGGTTGATGTGAATTTGCATGTCCATCCCGGGGAGCTGGTCTGCATCCTTGGGACTTCCGGATGCGGCAAAACAACATTGCTTAACCTGGCCGCTGGATTTCTGAAACCCACCGCAGGCAGGGTGCTGTTTGCAGGGCAATCCATCCAGGGACCTGGTCCGGAACGGGGTATGGTTTTTCAGGAGCCAACACTTTTTCCCTGGCTTACCGTTTCCGGCAATATAGCCTTTGCGCTGAAACAGCAGGGGGTGAAAGGACGCCGGCTTGAAGAAACCGTCAATCATTATCTTGCTGTGATGGATCTTTCCGACCACGGCCATATTTTCCCATACGCACTGTCCGGCGGCATGCGTCAGAGAGTGGCCATTGCCAGAGTTTTAGCCATGGCGTCACCGCTCATGCTCATGGATGAACCTTTCAGCGCCCTGGATGCGCATACTCGTGAAAGACTCCAGGACGAATTGCTGCAGGTGCACAAAGATAACAGTCGGACAATTCTTTATGTTACCCATAGTGTGGCGGAAGCCGCGTATCTCGGGGATCGTATCGTAATTTTACGAGACGGCGGCATCCTGGTCGATATTCCGGTTGATTTGCCTAAGCCGAGGGGACGTTCAACACGCTCATATCTTGAACTCCAGGAACAGCTGCGCACGTTGCCGGCCTGTAAAAAATAGGTTTTACACTGAGGTCGTTATGTCGAAAATTATAAGACAAAACAATTTGCTGTATTGCTTAATCGTCCTGATGGTCGCCTTGACCCTTCCACCCTGTAAGGTAATGGCGGGCTCAAAGAATGAAATTCGGTTTGCCTTTCAGGACCGTATCGGCAGCGTGCTTCCCATACTCGCTGTACATGAGGGCTATTTCGCCGATCAGGGGCTTAAAGTTAAATCGCTCCGCTTCAACAGTGGACCTGCCTGCGCTGAGGCACTGTATTCCGGGGCAGCCGATATCGGCGCCATGGGGGACACAACCGCAATCATCATGCTTGCCCGTGATTCGCGGTTGTGTATTTTCGCCTGCCATGCAAGCGGGGAAGATCGTCACAGACTTATGGTGCTGCAGGATGCTCCGATTGTGAGCCTCCATGATCTTGCAGGAAAACGGTTAGCGGTTAAAAAAGGAACCTCAACCTATGGCGGTCTGCTTGCAGCCCTGGATCGTGAGCATATTGATCCCACAACAATAGGTATCATCGATCTGACACCGCCGACCATGATAACTGCATTGCAGTCCGGGGCGGTGGACGCCTTTGCCGCAAGTGAACCGACCCCATCCACGGCCGAAGAGAAAGGGGCCAGGCAGCTGCTTACCTTTGGCGGTTTAGGTAATGTCTATCCAATCCTTATGCTCGCTCGTAGAGGATTTCTGGAGGAACACGCCTCATCCATGGATCGATTCGTCAACGCACTCACCAGGGCGCAGGAGTATGCTGTTGCAAATCCGGAGGTAGTAATACGCCTGATGTCTGCCGAAACCGGACTTTCTCCCTCAACAACTCGTGCGGCGATGCAACGCCATCAATACCATCTGGGCTTAGATGGTAAAATCGTAACCAGTCTGGAGAAAACTGCACAGTTTTTGAGAGATCAGAAGATCATCGATGTAAAGCCCGATGTGGCCGCATCTCTAAATCGTCGTTTATTTGAAACGTTGAATACGCCATTGTAGTGAGCATGCCTGTTCGCAGATCAAGGATGTTTTTCTTAGGAAGCTCTTGGTTTCTTAATCTCTTGATTTTTATCCGCGTTCGCAGAGCTCCACAAGGATGCCTCCGGTAGCCTTTGGATGCAGAAAAGCGATTTTAGCACCGCCGGCACCAATGCGAGGTGTTTCGTCGATAAGTTTAACACCTTTGTCCTTGAGTTCTTCTAATGCCTCAACGATATTTTCAACCTGAAAGGCAACATGCTGGAACCCTTCACCTTTTTTTTCGATAAATTTTGAGACCGGACCATCGGGCGCCGTTGATTCAAGAAGTTCAATCTCGCTCTCTCCAACTGGAAAAAATGCTGTGGTCACCTTTTGCTCTTCTACTGTTTCTGCACCTTCAAACACTAGTCCGAGTGTATCTACCCAAAATTTTTTCCCCTCTTCAATACTTTTGACGGCAATACCTAAGTGGTTGATTTTTAGTACTTTCATATTAACCTCAATGACTTTTTTTAAGAGCTTCCCTCAAATGTATCGTGCGTCTTAAATTTGAATAATTTGGAATAAAAACTTATTAAGAATAATTATTAATAATAAAAACACGTTTGTCAACTGTTAAACAGTCCAAAGGGCTGAAAATGCTGTGGCTATGGGTCCGATTTTGCAAAAACTTAAGGGCACCTTGAAAAATTGCAAATTCGCCCAACTTCACGGAGTCTACGCTTACCTTGTTGCACTTAAAATTTTATCCTCGAAGGTAAGCGTAGACTCCGATATCAACTATATGTCTGCGGTAAAATTTCTCGTGCGCCTCGAATTTGAACAAATTTTTTAATTTTTCAAGATACCCTTAATAAACCTGTAAACGATCTTTCCCCTGGCTGCACTGTTTATGATATTGGTGATACCGAGGCCCTGACAGCCATTCAGGCACAAGAATTGAAAATCAACAGGTCTCCGCAAAAGTATGGAACGGTTCCGAAGCCCAGCTCTCGGGAGGCTAAAGAAGTTCGACAGCAATGTACGAGAGTAGTTTATACCTGCGTTGAATCCGCCATTACACAGAGTATGCCTGTCGGCAAATGCCTTGAAACTGCCGCAACTTTTGAATATACCAGCAAATGTTTCAGGTGCCCCGAGTGGGGTGAAAAGGGAACCCGGTGAAAATCCGGGACGGGCCCTCCGCTGTAAATGGTGACGACCGCTGCCAATTTGCCACTGACAACAATGTTGGGAAGGCGCAGCTGCTAGGATGATCCATAAGTCAGAAGACCTGCCTGAAGACATATAGAAAACCGCCTCCGGCTAACCCGCATTTCTCATCATTATAAAAGCAAAAAGGCCATACATGTTCTGACAAGTACCTGAATCCGTGAGCTTTCGTCCGTGCTTCAGCTTCGTTGTCCGGGACTACCTGATTAAAGTAAACTTTATCAGGTGGTTGCGGGCAATGAAGATGAAGCACGGACGAAAGCCCCGAAGGGCGAATGGTTACACCTTGTGGAAACACCGAAAGTATAATTTTCCTGTAATTGCTATGAGATACATTTAGCAGTTCAAAAAAATCGTCACGGATTCAGGAAGTACCCATAAATTATCCTGAACAAGACACTTGCTCTGTGGCACAGTTAACTCATGCAGAGCTGTCTTGAAAAGTTTAACAGCGATACGATTAATTGGATAAAGGCCACCGTCGAGGCAGAGGCAGATATAAGCCGGACACAACTTGCCAGACGTTTCTGTAAACAATTTGACTGGATCGCTCCTAACGGAAGTTATCAAGAGACCGGTTGCGCCATCGCTCTTCAGCGATCGGCGCTCTCTCGTTTTCAGCCCTGCCTGACGCCTTGCAGCCCGTGACAAGTCCTGCCCAGGGAAATGGCATAGCCCACCGCCGCCTCCTGATTAGCCGGCTAAAGTTATCCAGGGAGAGTTATGGGTACTTGTCAGACCTACAGTCTGTTCTCCACCCCTCGAATAAGATTTATGCGGCCAAAGCCGAACAGCAAGAGGTGGCTTTGGCCGCTTGTGTATCCTGCTCAGGGGTACAAGCTATTTTTGGGCGGTGCAAAACGTTACGGAATTCGAAGAACAGAATTCGGAATCAGGGATAACCCCATCGTAACAGGATATCGCCTTAAAACCGGTTGTTGTAAGAATTTGTTTGAGATCTGCATGAGAAAAAGTATGCACCCAGAAGCGATACAGATCATAGCTTCCATTTTCTTCAATGACAATGTGCTGGTTGAGGGTTACATTTTCATTTGGGTAATACAATGAGTCGCTTAAGCACAGATATGGTCGGGGCCTCCAGAAACCGCGTTCTGCCGTTTCCCAATCACGCCTGCCGAGTTTTTCAGGTGATGTGTGTTTGTTAAGGACATCGAAAAGAAACGTACCGCCGGGTTTGAGGGCTTTGTGGATTTTCGCCGCCAGACACGTTCTCTGTTCAGGTGTGAGCACACCAAAATCAGTGAAAATCATCAGGATCAGGTCATACCGGTTTTCTTCTGTCAGCGCGAGATAATCCTGATTCCTGTAACAGATGTTCAGCTTGCTTTTTTGTGCTGATATCTTCGCATAGTCAATGGAATGCGTCGAAAAATCAATACCTGTAACCCGGTGGCCGAGCCCTGCCAGTTTTTCCGCATACAAACCCGGTCCACATCCCAGGTCAAGAATATCGAGTTGTGATCCGTCAATTTTTTCCAGGATCCAATTGATGGTAGTGTTGATTGTGCTCTCTTTCCTGCTGGCCAGGTCTATGCTCTGGTCGAGGTGAACATGGAGGAGCCGGCTCGAAATGTATTCATCCACCCACATCTGGGCGGTTCCAGGCGTGTATGGAGACGGTTTTTGACTGTTGTTGATAATATTTACAATGTTCATGAAATCCTCGAAACTCAGCCCGAACAGGTATGCGCAGAGACGCCATACATGCAGGCGTGAGTAAAAATATTCAGGCGAATGGGCAGGATCGATAAGGGTTCAACCGGCGCATCCCTTCTATAGAAAGCAAAGAGGGATTGCCGAACCTTCCTGCGGACAAAGAAACGAAACGAGATGTTGTTGTGACGTTCAGGATTTCATAATGGTAGTATCGTTTACAGTAAATAAAGGGTCTTGTAAAGCTATTTCCCTGTATTCCAGGTATGGTGCAGGGGAAGAAAGAACTCATAGATTGAATTTCATGAACTCGAGGAAAATACCATGCATGTGATTTTGGATTTATGTGTTGTGCCCCTGGGAGTCGGCGTTTCTGTTTCCAAGTATGTAGTGGCCTGTCACAAGGTGTTGGAACAGACCGGTCTGAAAACCGGTCTCCATGCATACGGCACCAATATTGAAGGGGAATGGGATGAGGTTATGGCCGCTGTGAAAAAATGCCATGAAGCTGTCCACGAGATGGGTGCTCCGCGTATTACTACGACCATCAAGCTGGGAACCCGGACGGACAGGGACCAGACCATGGCTGATAAGGTGGACAGTGTGCAGAAGCAGTTGTAGGAGATGAAGTTTTCACAGACTTGCTCCATTTCATCAGATGGGGCGAAACGAAGGTGAGGTGAAAGGGGGCATATCCCGCTGCCGGCTGGTATAAAAGAGCCTGCAGCGGGTGAATCCGTAACTGATCACAGGGCACTCGATCTCTGCAAGCACCCTGCAACCAGATACAAATACAGGGTTAATCGAACTTTCCAGTACTCCCCTGTGAGTAATTACGGTGGATCCAGCTATAAAGGGCACCTTGAAAAATTGCCAATTCGCCCAACTTCACGGAGTCTACGCTTACCTTGTTGCATTTAAAATTTTATCCTCGAAGGTAAGCGTAGACTCCGATATCAACTATATGTCTGCGGTAAAATTTCTCGTGCGCCTCGAATTTGAACAAATTTTTTAATTTTTCAAGATACCTATAAAGATTATTCTGTTTCCATGGTCACCTTTACCATTTCCGTGGCGTCACCGGCTATGCCGAAATCGTTGTCATTGACCATGAGCCACTGGTCGTCCCCAAACCAGACAAGGCCTTCGATTTTTTTCATCATGCCTTTCACGTCATCGCTGTTCAGGAGCAGTTTTTTACTCAGTGCTCCCTCCTGTGCATCCATGGTTTGTTCCAGAGACGGACTGGTTTCCATGTTATCCCATTCGCTACCGAGAATCGAGACAGCCTGGGAAAGATTTACCAGGTAAAATTTTGTAGTTTTGGAAATTCTTTCCAGAACAACGAGTGTATCCGCACCTACCGCAGTCATCTCAGACACTTTCACAGCGTTTTGTTTTTGTTCCTTTTTCTTGTTATCAAGGGCAAAGGTGTCGGGCGCGTCAAGCTGGTAGATATATTCAGCCGCCACTTCTCCCTTTTCCCTGTCCAGTTTGAACAGGCGGACATGCTTCCCGGATTTATAGGCATCTTTGTCCGGGACAGCCAGGGGGCTCTGCATGGCAAAGTACAGGAAATGTTCGTCAGGAGAGACGGCTATGGATTCGATACCGCGGTTAAGCGGGCGCTGACGAACGATCTCCGGCAAGGCCTCCTCAACAGGATATCCGGCTCCTTCCAAAGACGCCGCCACACCTTTGGGAACCAGGCGTTTGATGACCCGGCCGTCAGCTGCTACATGCAGCAGGGACGGTCCGTATTCTTCACCGATCCAGAACGTTCCGTCGGCCAGTTTGATAATGGCTTCCGCATCAACGCCTGCAGGGTCGTCTTTAAGCTGTTTTCCGGAAATGGAATAGGCTGCTTCCGTCTCAGGGTTGGAAATGCCTGAGATCGGGGCGCCGTCAGCGGTTTTCAACTGAATTTTCTGCTCTACGACAGCAATGCCGTCAACCAGCTTCCATCGGTAAATTGTAGGGGTGAAGTTTGGATTTGGAAAGATTTTACCGGTCTTGATATCATATTCTTTTCCAAGGATATCTTGGGCAACCTTTGCGTCGATATTAGGGCCTCGGTCGGTGATGGTGTAAAAAACGCCTTCAGGATCTGAGGCAAGGCGGAATGCACCTGAGCCGACTCCCACGGAAAGACGCAGCGTGGAGTCATTTTCAAGTTTGAAGGTGTCCAGGGGCTCGTTAAATGAGGTCAAGGGCTGTACGTCGGCAGCATAAAGTGGAGAAGCTGTGAGCATGAGAGCTGTCAGAGAAATTGCCATGGATCGGATACGCTTTTTCATGGGGGCTCCAATTGGTAAAGAGGAAAAGTGGTCAAATCAAGTATCTTTTGTTCAGGCGTGAGCGCCTGAGAAAGACTACAGGTTGGTAGCGCGGCTATGTTAGAGCGATGATTGCGAGTTGTTAGAATGTTGTTAGGCTTGTCGGCCGGTGGGAATGCTGAATAACAGCAATTTCAGTTGTCGAAGTGGCTGAGTTTTTGCCAGTGAGGAAACAGGCAGGAGGGGAGCGGCAGGTATGCTGCTTGCCTTGCATGGAGAGTAAAATCTTAACGTGTAAGATCAAGTGCAAAAGGCTCCCTCGGGGAGCCTTTTTACATCAAGGAAAAAGTGGAAATATCAATGGATCACGCCTGTATCCTCTCCCCAGGGAGCTTTATACACATCAAAAAGTGATGTGGCAAGTTGCTGCAGCCCGGGGCTGAGGCAATATTCGCGGATAAAGAGTTCCGCCTCCACGCCGCCGAGGTTTACGGCAGTCTGCATATCAAGCTCTGCCTCACCTGTATTTTTCATGGTCCGATGCAACAGACTTCGCGCTACATAGACCGTGCTGCGATGGGGATTGAAACGTAAGGCCGTGTTAAAATCATCCAGGGCGCCCCGCAGGTCGCCTCGATTAAATTCAGCCATGCCGCGCAGGAACAGGACGTGATCGTTTTCCGGATCTGATTCCAGGGCATAGCTGAAAGCTATGACAGCTTCTGAGAAATCGGAGTTTTTAAAGTACGCCAATCCCATCGGCAGGTGGACCTTGTCCGGATTCATTCCGCTTTCCAGGGCTGAACCAAATCCCATGATGCTCCGGGCATACTCTCCCCGGAGAAAATGGCGTTGCCCTTTAAGGAAGCCTTTATTGGTCTGCATATGAAAACCTCCCAAATAAAATATCTGCAAAAGAGAGGAAACAGCTCTTTTGTTGTTTGGGAATTATTCTTGTTTCCTGCATATACAGGTAAGCATGCCTCGTATTTTGGCAATGCCGCCGGTTCTCCGACTACAATTCAATACCGGATTTGTTTTAAGATGCACTTCCCTGTATTTGTAACTGGTTACAGGGTGCCTGACAGCACACAGACTGATGCAGCGTATTTGGTCATACGTAAGCCGGGCTGATCGCGGAAAGATCAGGTGCACTGTGAGCAGTTACCATTTTCTCTTCACCTTCTAACGCCGGACTAACAATTACCGTTCAATATTAGATGCTTTATATCGGGTCAGGTAGATGCTGTGCCGGTAACCGGTCATGGAAAGTCCGGGTTATCGCGCTCACGGATTCAGGAAAGAGAAAAATAAGGAGAAATCGCATGTTGAACCGACTATTGATCGGAGCTGCGGCCGGCATGATGCTGTACGCCGGGCTGGTGAACAACAGCCAGGCTGCCACCCGTTTTGCCGTATTTGCCGATCCGCATTATTATGATACCGACCTGGGTACGGAGGGTGAGGCCTTTGAGGCTTACCTGGCACAGGATCGCAAGCTGATTCGCGAGAGTGGAGCTATTCTCTCGGCAACCATCGATGCGTTGATCGAGGAACATCAGAACGAACCGTTGGATTTCGTCATTGTCCCAGGTGATTTAACCAAAGACGGTGCATTGAGCAGCCATCAGGAATTTGCGGCAATGTTGAGCCGGCTTGAAACAGCCGGCATCCCGGTTTATGTGGCTCCGGGAAACCATGACCTGAATAATCCTCATGCCATGGCCTACGAAGGTGACACGGCTACACCTGTGGCCAACGTCACTCCTGAAGAATTCATGTCTATTTATGCTGAATTTGGTTACGGGGAAGCGCTGATTATGGATGCGGATTCACTCAGTTACAGTGTGGAACCTGTTCCCGGACTGGTTATGCTCAGTCTTGATTCCTGTAAATATGATGACAATATAGCTTCAGGTACACCTGAGACCGGCGGCGCCTTCTCAGCAAGTACCGAAGCGTGGGTGCTGAGTCAGGTAGAAAATGCCAGGGCGGCAGGCAAACAGGTTGTCGCCTTTGAACATCATGGAATTCTCGAACATTATGACGGACAAAGCCTGCTTTTTGGTGACTATGTCATCGATGACTGGGAGCGGCTGAGTGCATCCTTTGCCTCTGCAGGTCTTGAACTTGTGTTCACAGGGCACTTCCACTCCAATGATATAACAGGTAAAACCTGGGAAGACACCGGTGCTGAAATCTATGATGTGGAGACCGGTTCCCTGGTGACTGCTCCCTGTCCGTATCGGATAGTTACCCTGCATGGTGGAAATGCCGCCCAGATCGAAACACGGCATGTGGAGGAAATTGATTACGACACAGGGGAGTTGTCCTTTCAAGAATATGCCGCTGCATTTTTGTATGAAGGCTTGTTGGCGCTGGCCCGGGATATGCTGGTCGGAGAGTATGGACTGCCAGAGAAGTTGGTAAGCAGTTATTTGGCACCCATTTTTGCCGATGCGCTGGTCGCTCATTATTCAGGTGACGAACAGCCCAATGATGAACTCACGGCAACAATCGAGCAGCTTCTTGCCGCGGACAGCGCCGTGGTGAGGTTTCTCGGCAAGACGCTGTATGCCTTGTGGAATGATCAGTTCCCTACGGATAACAGGGCGTTGTTGAGCCTGGATCCGGTGATACGTCTTGAGCCTGCGGGCACCTACGCAAGTGGAATATTCGATGAAGGTGCTTCTGAGATCGTGGCGTTTGATAGCAGGACTGCCCGTTTGCTTGTTTCTAATGCTGATGCCGATACTGTCGAGGTGCTTGATGCAAGCGACCCTGAAAATCCGTCCGTGGCCTTTACCATAGACCTGAGCCCCTATGGTGCCGGCGTTAACAGTGTTGCTGTGAAAGACGGCCTGGTGGCTGTGGCAGTTGAAGCTGATCCAAAACAGGATCCTGGTGTGGTGGCCTTTTTTACTGTCAACGGACGATTTCTCAACCAGGTGAGCGTTGGTGCGCTTCCGGATATGCTGACGTTTACTCCGGATGGAAAGCGTGTTGTAGTTGCCAATGAGGGCGAACCGAATGACGACTACAGCGTTGATCCCGAAGGCTCGATTTCCATCATTGACCTTTCCCGTGGTGTGAAACGGGCCAAGGTGCGTACAGCTGATTTCAGTCGGTTTAATGGCTACAAGGACCGGCTGGTTGCAAGGGGGGTTCGTATTTTCGGACCTGATGCAACCGTTGCCCAGGATCTTGAGCCGGAATATATTACTGTCGATGCCGAAGGTCGTTTCGCGTATGTCACACTGCAGGAAAATAATGCTGTAGCCCGTGTGAATTTGAATACAGCGAGGGTTACCAATATCCTGCCCATGGGTGTCAAGGATCTGGGGAGAGTGGAAAATGCTTTTGACGCCTCCGATGAAGACGGTGCCGTTACCTTTGCAACTTACGAGAATGTCTTTGGTTTGTACCTCCCCGATGCCATCGCCGGATACCTGTCCGGCGGCAGTCAGTACCTGGTAACTGCTAATGAGGGGGACTCGCGTGACTACGATGCCTTTTCAGAAGAAGAGAGAGTGAAGGATCTGGTACTGGATCCGACAACCTTCCCCAACAGCGAGGAATTGCAGGAAAAGAAGGTCCTTGGACGCCTCAAGGTAACCACGACCATGGGCGATGAAAACAGTGACGGTCTCTATGAAAAACTATTCACCTTCGGCGGTCGTTCATTCAGTATTCTCAAACTGACCAGGCGGGGTCTGCAAATGGTGTTTGAGAGCGGCAAACAGCTCGAGGAAATTACGGCTTCTGCCCTGCCTTTTGATTTCAACAGCACCAACGGTGAGAATGGATCATTTGATGACCGGAGCGACGATAAAGGACCGGAGCCGGAAGGATTGACCATCGGCGCCGTCTGCGGTCGGTTGTATCTGTTTGTAGGACTTGAGCGTGTAAGCGGCATCATGGTGTACGATATTACTCATCCGGAATCTCCCGTGTTTGTCCAGTACATGAACAACCGTAATTTTGCAGGAGATCCTGAGCAGGGTACAGCCGGAGACCTGGCGCCTGAAGGCTTAACCTTTATCTCGGCTGATCAGAGCCCCAGTGGTCTGCCGTTGCTGGCCGTGGCCAACGAGGTAAGCGGCAGCACCACGCTGTATACCATTCAAGAAGCAGATGTATGCAGCGCGACTGATTAGTTTGCTCATCTGCCCCGGAAGGATAACTGGGTGAGCAGGAAAATAAAAAGCCCGCTCAAAGAGCGGGCTGAAAAGATCACATTCAAGGAAACAGGTAAAGGTAGAGGCGGTTCTCTGCAACCTTACCAACGTTCGGTACCAACCATCTCGTTCACATCGATACAGCTTTTTCTCTCCTCTTCAGAGAGATTCTCATATTTCTTTTCGTCAAGATGGTCACGGTCCACAGAGCAGACATATTCTTTCCCGCTGTCATCATTTACCCAACTTAAGGATCCAAAATCACCTTTCATTGCCGGCCTCCAAAGAAACTGTTGCTGCTTACACAGACAGATTGTTATCGATTGAAGTGAAGCTATAAGTAGCTTGCCAAGATAATAATAATCAATCTCAGCTGGTCAAGGGGTAATTTTTTTAGGGATAGAAAATAGACCAATTCCGCAGCCGGATCATATTTTTTCTTGACTGCCTGAACAGACACTGGTATTTCGAAAGGCATATACACATTGAATCCGTTATTTCTGCTGAGTATTTCTCCATGAATCAGACCCTACACACAATTAATATCCTAGGCGCAGTCGTCGAGGCAGTGGTGTGCTCTGTGGTCGTGGTGGTGATTATTCTGGTGAGGAGCGAGGCGTCGTAACGGTTTAAAAATAAGTTTTTTCAACCCCTGTCGGCGCCTCGCCGGCAGGGGTTTTTTGCTTCTGCCGGGCGCTGACACCAACCACTACAGCCCATAAAGGGCTATGAGGGAGACGTGTTATGGAAGAGATGACAGGAGCACAACTGATCATACGGACGCTGCACAAGTTCGGTATTACCACCATTGCCGGTATACCCGGTGGTGCGAATCTGCCCCTGTATGACGCGCTGTACGAGTTTCCGCAGATCACGCATATCCTTGCCCGCCATGAGCAGGGCGCCGGATTCATTGCCCAGGGCATGGCCCGTTCTTCGGGCAAGCCTGCAGTCTGTTTTGCAACCTCCGGACCCGGAGCCACCAATATCCTTACAGCCATAGCAGATGCATACCTGGATTCAACTCCTGTCATCTGCATAACCGGTCAGGTCCCGCTTTCCATGATCGGCACCGACGCCTTTCAGGAAGTTGATGTCTATGGACTGAGTCTCCCCATTACCAAACATAATTACCTGGTTCGTTCAGCAGAGGAATTACTCCATATCCTGCCTGAAGCGTTTCAGATTGCCGCCGGCGGCAGACCCGGACCGGTATTGATTGACATTCCAAAAGATGTACAGATGGCCGGCGTGACAGTGGACCGGCTTCCCGACCCGCCTGCTCCGCCTGCCCCGGAAGTCCCCTTTAAGTCGGATCTTGCAGCTGCAGCGCAGATGATAAACCAGGCAAAGCGACCGGTGTTCTATGCCGGAGGCGGTATTGTTCACTCCTGTGCCGGGAAAGCTGCACGCAGGTTTGCTGAAAAAGCGAATGTGCCCACCGCCATGACCCTGATGGGCCTGGGAGTATTGCCTCCGGAGCATGATCTCTACATGGGAATGCTGGGCATGCATGCAGCCAGGTCAACAAACATCATGCTTGATGAATGTGATCTGCTTATTGCGGCAGGTGTCCGCTTTGATGACCGGGCCACAGGTAAAATTTCTGCGTTCTGTCCGGACGCCCAGATAGTTCATGTCGACATAGATCCCAGTGAAATCAGCAAACTGAAGCAGGCGCACCTGGGACTGGTCGGCGATATCCGCTCCACACTGGAACATCTGCTTCCTCTGATTGAAGAACGGCAGAGTAACAGCTGGAATGCACGGGTGCGCAGCCTGCGTGCGGAATATCCTTTTTTCTGCGATGAAGATTTTGATTTTGCAAGTCCGTACGGAATCATTATGCGTGCAGCTGAGATTGTCGGCGAACAGGCCATTGTGGCCACTGACGTAGGCAAACACCAGATGTGGACGGCACAGGTCTATCCCATAAACCGGACTCGTCAGCTGCTTACTTCCGGCGGGCTGGGAACCATGGGCTTCGGACTGCCTGCAGCCATCGGCGCCGCCCTGGCAAACCCGGACAAGCCGGTTATCTGTTTCAGCGGCGACGGCAGTATCATGATGAATATTCAGGAACTGGCAACCCTTGCCGAGCATAACCTGAATGTCAAAGTCGTGGTTCTCAACAATCAGTCCCTGGGCCTGGTCCGGCAACAGCAAAAGCTTTTTTACAAGGGACGCTATGTCGCTTCCGAGTACAACCATACCGTTGACCTGGCAGCCATTGCCCGCGGATTCGGTCTGAAGTCCTTTGACGGCTCCACCTCCATGATACTGGATGAGCTGCTCTCGGTGGCTCTGCAGAGCGAAGGACCTGCCTTGATTAATATACCTATTGACAGGGAAGAGGATGTTTATCCCATGGTTCCCCCTGGGGCCGCAAACTCCGTAATGATTGGAGGGAAATATGAGTGCGCGTGATAATATGGATAATCAGTCTGTTCTTGAGTTGATGGTTCGCAATCATCCAGGGGTTATGTCCCATGTCTGCGGGTTGTTCTCACGCCGGGCCTATAATGTGGAAGGCATTGTCTGCCTGCCTGTGGCTGACGGCGGCCGGAGCAGGATTTTTCTCAAGGTAGGTGAAGAGGAGCGCCTGGAACAGGTGGTAAAACAGATCGAGAAACTTTCCGATGTCCTGCATGTCAGCAGGCATGGGCAGGGGCATCCTGTATTTGCGGATTTGCAGCAGTATTTTTATGCATGAGGCAGGCTTGCCTTCTCTTTACCTTAAAAAAATCCCTGCTCCCGGCGTGAATCGCCGGAAGCAGGGATTTCTTGACCCAGGTTATCTTATTTGTGACGGAAGGCCCGAGTCTGAACGTGATCCCTTGTTTCAATCTTCATGAACCTTCAGGTAGACCAGGGTTTGGTTCATGAGTTGATAGGCGATTTCTCCAAAGGTTATCGGCCCGACAAAAGGATCTGTCTGTTTTCCTTCAAGTCCTGAGTATAGATAGTTCAGGATGCAGTTGCAGGAAAAGGTGATATTTTCTCTGCAGGCGCCGCTCTCCTCCAGCTGTTTTTTGAATGCCTCTGCATAATCGGTAACAGGCCTGGCGTGTTTATAGCGAACGCCTGTAAACACCGGGGCATAAAATTGGACATCAGTGCCCGGGTCAACGCTTTGGAAACTGATATTTACCAGTGCGCCGTAATAGTCGGCCACCAGGGGGAGCTGTATGTCCAGATTGTTTGCGGTAATATAGTCGGCAAAATTTTCCTTGATGCCGTTTACCATCACTTCGGAAGCGGAGAAACCGTCCCCGGTAAAGGTCAGGGTGTCGCCGTCTCCCTGTTCGAATATATTGATAATTCCCACGTCAACGGTTTTTCCAGGGACCAGGTCCACATGCATGACCAGCGCTTCGTCCAGATAACTTTCGCCGGTTTCACCGTTAAAAACCTTTGGGCTTATCTTACCCAAGTCGTCGAGATGTACGCCTGCAATCCAGCCTATCAGGGGCTGGCTGCCGAAGTTCTTGTAGTTAGGCGCATTGATTGCAAAGGAAATATGCGTTGAACTTGAGGCAGGGATGATAATGAAGCTGAAACCGTCTGTGCCGGCATCCGTATAGACACTACCGAGACCGTTCTGATCGTAGACCGTGATGGTAGCGGAAGCTGCAACTGCAGATATGTCGGTGACGAACAATTTATCCCGGGCAATGAGGCCTCCTGTGCCGGGAGCGATAAAATAGGGGATGGTCCCACCGATCCATTTTCCCTGGGGCAATTTTTTGAGTAAGTTTTCATCTCCGGCAATAAGCAGGGGCCTGTCTTCTGAAATGAGTTGCTCAACCTCGTTGATACCAAGCAGTTCCTGTTGCATGACTTCTCCTATCCGAAAATTGTTTTCAAATCATCTTTGGCAGATTGGGTGGCCGCATTCTTCGTATACAAGGCATGCAGTTCATCAACGGCAGCAGAAACATTGGCTGGAGCAGAGTCTGCTTTGACGGTTCGTGTCAATCTGCCAAGAAGGATTTTGGCGGCAAGAAATTTCAGGGTATAGGTCTTTTTCCCTGTGATAATTTCTTCCCATTTCGGATTGTCTCTCGGGGGAACACTCATAACTGACAGCCTCCTCAGTGAAATGTGCTGAAACCGGATGCAAGAGGGCGGTTTCAACGCCTAAGCCTCTTTTGCATTGTATCACACCAGGTGGCTGAGCAAAGAAAAGGATGAAAAAAATGTAAAAGAATCTATATGAATACGTTGTTTCGGGTCAACTTTAGCGGCGGATAAATAAAGAACGTGCATCTTTGAAAAGGCAAATAGGTGTTGGGGCACAAAGGGAAACCGTATTGCCGACCAATTGTTGCAGGCTTCTAACCGTCCAGAGTTAGGGATAAATCTTGATTTCAATGCGTAAATGGGCTAGTTTCGTTTCAGGATTTGTTGGTACTTTGCAGGGAGTCTGCAGTTACACGTGCTGTGAGCGAGAATTGTTTGAGCCGGTCAGGTACCGGCTCATTGTCAAATATAGGAGAAAATATCATGAAAAAATCAGCAATGCTGCTGGCTGCCGCCCTTTTGGGTCTGACTGCCTGCAGTCAGGTATCCATGGGGACGGCAGGTTCTAAAAGCGTTGTCACCGGTAGTGCCGGCGGGGAAAATACAAGCAATGTAAACCCGGCTCTTGAACACTGCAGCGAACCCTTTGGCACACTTGCCGTTAATGAGGATCACGGCTACAATCTGTATTCCGTACTCGGGCGTTACGGTATCCAGTCAACCGTACCTGCCCTTCGCCTGCTGGCCCAGCAGAGCAATTGCTTTGTTGTGGTGGAACGTGGTGCGGGTATGCGGGAGATGCAGCGGGAACGACAGCTGCAACAGTCCGGTGAACTCCGTTCAGGGAGTGACTTCGGTAAGGGTCAGATGGTGGCTGCGGACTATACCGTTACTCCTTCCGTGCTTGTCAACAGTAATAATACAGGGGGAATCGGCGGTGCAATCGGAGGAATGTTCGGCAGTGTGGGCGCAGCAATCGGGAGTTCTTTGAAAACGGCCGACGCCCAGAGTATGCTGACCCTGGTAGACAACAGGTCCGGTGTTCAGGTCGTGGTGGCCGAAGGCAGCGGAAGCTCCATGGATGTCGGCGGACTGGCCGGTCTCTTCGGCAGCAGCATGGGCGGATCATTGAGCGCCTATAAGAAAACACCGGAAGGCAAGGTTGTTTTGGCGGCAATGACAGATGCCTTCAACAACCTTGTCCGGGCCACTAAGAACTACAAACCCCAGAAGGCTACCGGACCTCAGGGAATGGGAACCGGAGGGAAGTTGCAGGTGAATTAATACCCCATCCGACTTCACACGGATGTTCAGGGATCCGTTGCAATCGTCCCGATCTTTTCCAGAACCTTGGAGGTCGGGACCTGTATTTTAGAGGTCCATGGCTAATGCGATTTCCCGGTTGATGGCTGCAATCATCTCATCGGGATCTTCAGCGTCCCGGATAGGACGCCCTATGACCAGGTAGTCAGCTCCATCGGTAATGGCCCGGCCTGGAGTGGCTATACGCTGCTGATCTCCTTTATCTGTTCCTGCGGGTCGAATTCCAGGGGTAACCATGAGGAAATCCTTGTGAATGTTGCTGCGCAGCAGTGAGGCTTCCTTTGCAGAGCAAACCACGCCGTGGCATCCGGAACTGATAACCCGCCCAGCCCTTTCCAGAACCAGGTCCTCTATGTTCCCCTGATAGTTAAGTTCCTGGAGCTGTTCCTCGCCAAAACTGGTCAATACCGTTACAGCAAGAACCTGAACATCTGTTTTTGCTTCCAGGGCTGCCTCCACTACCGGAACATATCCATGGACTGTTGCCAGGTGCACGCCCCGATCGGCAAATTGTTCAAAGGCCAGGCGAACCGTTGCCGGGATATCGTAGAGTTTCAGGTCAAGCATGACCTTTCCGCCCCGCGAGGCGATATAGTCTACAACTTTCCAGCCGCCGGCAAAAAAAAGCTGCATGCCGACCTTGAAGAATCTGATCCGGTTGTCCAGCCGATCCACCAGTTCCATGGCCTGTTCGACTGTGGGTACATCCAGGGCGAAAATGATACGTTCGTTGAGTGGGATCTTGTTTCGATTCATGCGGCGATCATTTCTTCTTTGAGCATGGTGTCCGCAAAATCCAGGACAAATTGCCGCTGAGCCGGGGTAGCCTGGGCAATGCAGGAGCAGTGCATGTTTGCGGAACTGCGGACCAGTAATTCGAATTTGATGGAGTCCGCTTCCAGGATAACTGAAAAATAGAAGGGAGCGCAGTCATCGTGTCCCGTCTGCGCTTCTCCGTAGAGATCCGGAGGAAGCTCCAGGAAAAAAACTCCTTCCAGTGAGCCGGGTTTCAGGGTCCGTTTCAGGTAACTGTCCAGGTTGTCTTTCTCCAGAAACGAGATTTCATCCACCATAAAATAACGCATAATATCCTCTGTATTCAATCTGTTGCTTTGGGATTAGAGGTCCAGGCCGGTCGCATCCTGGTTGATCACCTCGCATCCATCCCGGGTGATGACGGCAATATTTTCCAGCCTGATACCTCCCCAGTCAGGGATGTACATGCCCGGCTCTATGGTGACCACCATGCCTGCTTTTAATTTTTTTTTGCTCCGTGGAGAAAGGCGCGGCTCTTCGTGAACCGCAATTCCGACTCCGTGGCCCAGGCTGTGCTGAAAGGTTTTGCCGTATCCGGCATCTTCAAATATTTTCCGGGCCGCCTGGTCCGCTTCCTGTCCGGTCACCCCGGCTCTAAGTGCGGCAATACCTGCCAGCTGGGCCTTTCTTACCAGACGATGACGTTGTATATACTCATCATCCGGTTTCCCTGCCACAAAGGTCCTGGTCATGTCCGAGCAGTAGCCTTTATAGACAAGCCCCATATCTATGAGCACAATCTCGCCGGATTGAAGCGCCTTGTCGCCCGGAACGGCATGGGGCTTGGCTGCATTGGGGCCAAAAGCTACGATGGTCTCAAAGCTGGGACCTTCGGCTCCCATTTCCTTCATGGTCAGGTCAATGGCCAGGGCAACCTCCTGTTCCGTCATGCCCGGTTCTATGGAACGATAGACGGATTGGAAGACCTGTTCGTTGATACGGGTTGATTCCCGCAGCAGAGCGAGCTCTTCTTCTGTTTTTATCAGCCGCATTTTTTCCACCATATCCGTAACCGGAACAAGCTCAAGAGAGATTTTTCCGGCCATATCAAGCATACTGGAATGGGTGGAATGCAGGGTGTAGCGGCTTTCAAAGGCCAGGCGCTCTATATTCATCTGCGGCAGCAGTTTTTTCAGTAACTTGATCAATCCCTTTGTGTAGAGCGCAATTTCAAAATCCCTGGTTTCCTGTTCAGCCTGCAGGGTAAACCGGGAATCTGTAAGTAAATACGGCCTGCCTGCAGCAGGGATCAGGAGAAATCCTGCCGGTTCCTGGATGCCGTGGTCTTTAGCCGAATAGCCGCTGAGATAGCGCCGATTATCAGGTTGGCTGATAAGGATGGCGTCTAAATTTTTGCGCTGCAGTTTTGTCTGTAATCGTGAGACCCTGGTTGACGGGAGGCCTTCTTTACCCATCAGGCAACTCCAAGGCGTTGTTTCAGCTGATCCCTGTACTGGTTCAGAGCCTGTTCATACTGCCCGTTGAGTTCTCCTTCTATGCGGGACCATTCTTCCTGGAACTGCGGCTCCATGGTCGGATCGATATTCATCCCTTCGCTGGATATTCCTTTCTGGGCGAGAACCTGTTCGATCTGCATCTGCATCTGTTGCTTGAGTTGTTCCCGGTATTGGTCCCGGTGAGTTGTGTACTGGCCGGTAACGGTCTGCAGTTCCTGACACATGGCGGCAATATCAGGGGCATTGCCGCTGAGTTCGATGATTCCCTGCAGGGCTTTGGCTATCCGGGCCTGGGCAAGCTCATCACGGGGAATAAAAATATTGCGCATCAAGGTTTCGAGCATGCCTTTGCGGATTGCAGCCTGTTCATCTGCGGGAATCTGCTCAACGCTTTCCATGAGCGGAGGCGGCTGGCTGCCTGCCGCTGTCAGGTCGTTGAGAAATTCAGCGGCCAGCTGCATGCCTTTCTTGGTGGAATTTTCCGTTGATATATCCTGGTTGGAAGCCTTGCCCATGCGGGCGGCCCTTTCCATGACCAGATCCATGGTTGATCGTATCTCAGCCATTGTCGGGATTCTCCTCAAATATAAAATGATAAGGGGGCAGGATTGTGTGGCTTGCGATTATAAGCATTGTTATGGAAAACTACAAGCTCAGTGATCGAACAAGCAGGGCAGCAAAGAAACCGTCACATTCCTGTCCGGGAAGGGGGTGGAAGAAGCCTTCATCCGTTACAAGGCGGGCGGCCTGCTTCGGTAAAAGCGTACACGCATCCCGGGCGGTAAAATTACCGTGCTTTGCCAGAAAGCTATGTATCACATCCTGGTTTTCTTCCTGTTCAAGGGA
Organism: Desulfobulbaceae bacterium; assembly: GCA_963678525.2. GTDB lineage: Bacteria > Desulfobacterota > Desulfobulbia > Desulfobulbales > Desulfobulbaceae > Desulfogranum. The sequence continues at coordinate 3,211,996 of CAXXDG010000003.1, read as the reverse complement.
GCAGGTTGCATAGACGATTCGGCCCCCCGGATTGAGAAGGCCGGCGCAGCATTCCAGCAGGTGCTGCTGGGTTGCCTGATATTGGAGCAGGTCCTGCGGCGATCGATTCCAGCGAATGTCAGGTTGCCGCCTGATAACCCCTGTTCCTGAACAGGGGGCATCCAGAAGAATGGCGTCAAAGCGGGGTGGTCGGCTTTCCTGAAGCTCTTCCAGTGAGCAATGGATGGCCTGGACCCTGTTTTGTAAGGTAAGACGGCTCAGGTTTTGCTTCAGCAGGAGAAAGCGCCTCCTGTTCGGTTCAACGGCAGCAAGGGTCGCATCTTCGCAGAGGTGTTGGGCGATGTGGCTTGTTTTGCCGCCAAGTCCTGCGCATGCATCGAGAAATCGCTCCCCGGGCCTGTTCGGTTGAAGCAACAGGCCGGCAAGTTGTGCTGAGGCATCCTGTACCAGGAAGAACCCCTCCGCATATCCCGGCAAAGTATGAACGGAACCGGTTTCTTCGAGAAAAATACCCTCAGGACTCAGGGAGGAAGGCTGTGCCTGTACCCCGGATTCGTTGAGGAGATGCATAAGGTGTTCCCTGCTGCACCTTTTGGTATTAACACGCAGGCATATTGCAGGAATGGTATTGTTTACGGCACAGACGGTCTGCATCTTCTCCCTGCCGAATCGGTTTTGCCAGCGCTCGATCATCCATTGGGGATGATTATATGGCGTTTTTTTCTGCAATTCCTGGAGCATTGTCTCCCTGTTTCGGGAAACATTGCGCAACAGGCCGTTGCTGAATCCGAGCAGCCATTTGGGCTGGCCGGACATTTTCAGGCTGTTGACCGTTTCATTGATGGCAGCAGACGGCGGGATTCGATCCATGAAGAGCAGTTGAAACACTCCCAGGCGCAAGGCTGCCAGGGTCCGCGGTTTCATCTTGGCCGGGGGATGCTTGGAAAAGTGCCTGATCACCTGATCCAGGGACTGCATATTTCGCAACACGCCGAAAACGAGGTTTTGGGCCATGGATCTATCCCGTTGCGGGAGTTGCTCCGAGTGCTGATTCAGAAAAATCTCTATGGGCTTGCCGCTGTTGTGCCACTCGGAAAGCGTTATTAACGCCTGGGTGCGTGCAGAAATGGATTTTGTATTTTTTTGAGCTGTCAAAGGTGATTGAATCTTTTGTATGGGATGACAATAATGCAGTGGAACCGTTTCTGCTGAATTTACATGCCGTACCTCATTTGCAGCAGCGGCTCTCATCGTCATCTCAGGGGTGGCCTGTATGCAATTCTATTTGATTTTAGCTTTACCACATTTTCATAAGCTCTTGAAAGCCGGTTTCTCAGCAATGTACTCTTACTGACTTTTTCATACGTAAAAAGGGCATCGCGAGTGATGCCCTTTGGATTGCCGCGTGTGCATGGCCGGCATTGGTACTTCTGTAGATGGTCCGGATATCAGTTGGTCCGGATTTCAATCTGTCTGGGTTTTGCGGTCTCGGATTTTGCCAGATGTAATTCAAGTACTCCGTCTTTGAGGTGCGCCCGCACTTTTTCCACATCAATGGTCTGCGGGACGGCAAAGGTTCTGCGAAATTCCACCTCACCGAATTCTTTCCAGGCCGGGGCGCCGAAAGCGTCAAGTTTCCGCTCGCCTGAGACAAACAGCTTGCCGTTATCAATGTTGATCATGATGTCCTCTTTGAGCACGCCCGGCATTTCGGCCTGGACAAGGATTTCCTGATCGTTTTCAAAAATATCGACCGCTGGTGTGACCACGGACACCGTTCGAGCCGTTTTTGCAATTTCCGGGTTCGCAGTTGTTGCTGTTTCTTTTCCTGTACTCATAGATTGTGCCTCCTTCTCTAAGGTCCATATCACCGATGCATTAATTGATGGTGATCTGTCTCGGCTTTGCTGCCTCGGATTTCGGCAAAACCAGTTTCAACAACCCGTCTTGCAGGTTTGCGCTGACTTTTTCCGCATCCACCTCGTAAGGCAGGGTAAAACTTCTGCTGAAGGATCGCTCTCCTCTTTCAGACCTGTGAACAGTATATCCCTCAGGAGTGTTGTTGCTGCTTTTACCGCTGACAGCCAGATAATTGCCTTGAATCTTGATATTCAGATCCTCTTTCCTTACACCGGGCAGTTCAGCAACTATCTCCAGGGCTTCTCCTGTGTCGACCATGTTGGTTTTCGGGTAGTTGCCGGCAGTCTGCCAAGGTGAACTCTGTGTATAGACTCGATCAAATTCATCCAGCACATGACCAAGTCGTGTTCTGAAAAAATGCATGGGTTCAAACAAACTCTCAAAATCATGTCTTCGTATCCACATACTGTGACCTCCTGTTTCTGTACGTTTAGCCCGCATTTTTCATGACTTTTTTGAAAAATTGTTTAACAGCTTGAATTAATCAAACGAACCTAAAAAACAGTGTGTTTTTCAGGAAAATTCAAAAAAGTCACCCTGCCGGGCGAGCACATTTTACAGCATCTGCTTTGTTACCGGACATTTGCAGTAACCTTACTATGGCTGCATGTCCGGTGCCGCGCATCTACTGCAAAATATACTCGTGAGGAATACGGGTTAGGTGTCGGTATATTTTTCTTTCTTGACCGAAAAAATAATTCACGGTTTATGTGTGTCAATGCACTAATTAAGGAAAAATATTTTTAATCATATATTACTTTTTACACATTCATTGACAAGGTAATGTTGGGTTGTTATACCCTAAAAAAAAGGAGAAATGTGACAACAGGTGAGGCCATGGGAAAGAATGATGAAACCCCGAAATTGACGGCGGATGCATTGAAGGGGAAACAGTCTGTGCGCGCCACGTTTCGATTGCCTGAAGAAATTATCAGGCTGCTGAGCATTGCGGCGAGTCAGCTGGGCATTAAACAGAAAGCACTGTTTGATCAGTTGATAGAAGACCGGGAGATCCTTGATCAGGTGGCCAGGGAAGCTGAAAAATACACCAGCCGTGCGAAGTCAAGGCAACAGAAAACCTATGTCTTGAGCAGAAATTCCCTGGTCTCGCTTGAGCACGTAGCCCGGCTGCATCAGATGCCTCGAGATATTCTGGTGGAGGTATCCATCCAGCGATTACAGCCTGTCCTGGATTCGGAACAGAAACAGCAGCGCAAAAGACGGCAGGTGCTGGAAGAGGTGGAGCGATATTGCTCCGGAGGGAAGCGATTACTGGCAGATGTCAGGCGCCTGCTTGGTGAAGATGATCCCTTATGCCGGCAGATTGAAAGCGCAGTGCTTCAGCAGGAAAAACACCTGGAAAATATGCGGGAGATCGTCCGTCAGGGGCAGTGTCTGGAAGAGTTGTGAACACTGGTTCATGACGGATATTACCTGTCCGTTGGGAGAATGAGAGCAATAAAGGCTTATAATTCCCATGTTGCGTCCGTCTGAAATTTATCTTTCAGGAAAGTGCTGTGTGCCATGAGTGCGTCTGCATCTCCTCTGTGTAGGTCTTCTGCTATTTTCTGCAGCTGGTTTTCAAGCAGTATAAGTTGTTCGGTGAGAATCTGTCGGGCGGTTTTACCGTTTCTCAGGCTGTGAAAGCGGGCATAAGTGGGCGGAAGATTCAGGTAATGTTCGAGCATGGAAGGCAGGTAACTGATGGCGGTCTGCACCAGTACATGACGGTTCCCGGGGTCGTTTTGGACCCGAGGCAGAAGGTCTGTCACCATGCCGGTGATATTGATTACCTTGTCCAGAATTTCCGGCATGACCCGTTTCCTGATTTTTCTGATCAGCAGTTCCATTTCTTCTTCAATTCGCTCGGATTCCAGGTGGTCGCGGATATGGAGGCTGACCTGTTGATTACGGGGGCAGCCGATGTACCCGATGCCGTACAGTCCTAAAACGATAAACAGCCAGTAGCTTTTGATGAATCCGGTAAAAAAGAGCGCAAGGCCTGTAAGGCCCAGGATCGTACCGGAGATATTGGGTGTGGAGTAAATAAAGAGCCAGAATTTTTTCATGGTAAAGGGTGCTGCTATTGGTAGCCGCGAATTTTTTTAAATACGGTGGCCAGAGACATCTGCTGGGCGTTGAATACTCTGCCGCCTGTCAACTCAGCGACCTTGTTCATCTCTTCATGGTTGGCATTGCCGAAAAGGATGGTAAAGGTCTTGATGGCCCGGGTCTCGGGAGGAAGTTGCATGTAAAAATGCTCAAAATCATTATAGCTGGAGGCGTGCTCGTTTTTTCCGTCGCTGAGCAGGACAATTGAGTAAAAGCGGTCCGGGGCTTTCTTCTTTTCCTGACCTGCAAGCTGATACGCTTTCATAAGGGCCGCATAAATCGCAGTGCCTCCTTCGGCATCCAGATTATCGACATAGGTGCGTATCGCACCCATACTTTCCCCCGTGGGTGCATTGTTTTCCACAGAAAAATGCTGCACCGGGAAGGTGCTGTGATTGAAAGGAATCATATAGATCTGTTCCCGGAGCCTGAATCTGGAAAATTTACCGGTCAAGGAGGTGTCTTGTCCTGTCAGGTTTTTCAATGCCAGGCGAAGGTTGTTGATCCGCTGATTTTGCATGGAACCGGAAACATCCAGGACAAAAACAGGGGTTGAAGGCGGCCTGACTTCATCAAGATAGCTGAAGATAAGACTGTCAATGGTTTCCCGGTCCGCAGGAAATGGAAGTTCAACCAGCATCCTGCCTGCAAAGGCGTCGGAGAGACGCACCTGGGGGATGACCGGTCTGCGGTTGGTTTTCTCCATGATCACCTTTTGAAAGCTTTCGCTTTTCAGGTAGTCCACCAGCGCGGCATAGGTTTCCCGTTTGTCCTTGTTCAATAGTATCAGAGGATAATCTGCGGTAACGATCCCTTCTTTCGGATAGACGAGATGCAGTCGTTCACTGAGCTTACCTGAGGTATTCATGCTCATAAGTACGGATTCATAGTTGATTAGTCCGTCCAGACCTCTCTCTTCCTTTTCATACGCTTCCGCAAGCCATCCGGATGAACCGGAAGTCAGTTTCTGGCCTGTGAAGAATTGTACCAGTTTTTCCTTGTCAACATCCTCGCTGGTCAGGGCACTGGTCGAAGACCTGAAAGCTGCGGCTACACCCAGCAGTGCCGTGAATCCTGAATTACTGGCAGCGGGATTGGTCATGGCAAAACGGAGTTCACCGGCGGCAGCCTTATCGGCGATGTCGCTCCAGCGCACCTCCTGATCCATCCAGCCCCACTGCCTGGCGCGGCTCTCTTTGACCCCCATGATCACCGGTGAGAGCATGATCTTTTCCTGGCCGTGGATAGTATTCCTGGTCCCAGGCAGCATGGAGAGATATTTTGCATGGGAAAACCAGGCAAGGTCAAAGGTATTGTTTCCGGTAAGCCGTTCCGCACCTTCCAGGGTGCCTGTGTATTCTACCTGCAGTTCTATGCCCGTTTTCTTTGCAATCTGTTTGAAATACGGCTCCAAGTCCTTGATTTCAGAACCGGCAAGGAGGGTGAGCTGCCGGCTGGGTTTGGAAGAACCGTTGCATCCCGCCAGCATACATGCTGTCAGGACAGCCAGGACAAACCAGGGAAGAGTGCGTTTTTTCATCATCATACCTGTAGTTCGTTGGTTTCCACTGTTTCACTGATTTCCTCTACTTCCTGCTGCCGGACTTTATCCAGGTAGGTTTTGGATTTGTTTACCTCTTCGGAAAGGACATTGACGGTCTGCTGCATATTGTCCAGTGCCTTAAGTTTGAATTCGGAAATGGAGTCCATGGTAGCATAGATATTCTGAAATGCGCTTTTCAGCTTGTCTATCTCCACAGTGGAAGAGGCGGCCTGCTGATGAATGGTTGCAGTGTTGTCCTTCAACATCCTGGAGGTCGATTCAATGGTGCTGCTCGTGGTTTTGTTCAAGGACGCTATCTGGTCCAGGACAAGCTTCTGGTTGGTCAGGGCCTGGGCGACAATGACGGCTGTGCGCAGGGCGCTGATAGTGGTGGAGGTTGCCCGGTCAACACCCTTGATCAGCTCAAGATTGTTTTTCCTGACCATATCAAGGGAAAGGTATCCCTGGATGGAAACCGCCAGCTGGGTCAGTAGGTCCTGCACTCTCTGGCGCAGGTAAAAAAGCAGTTCCTCTTTCACCACCCGCGCCTTTTCCGCGTTCTGTGTCTGGATCTCCGGGAGTTTGGATTCAATATGGGAATCAAGTTTTTTGCCGATATATACATATTGCTCCAGTTTATGCATCAGTTCCCAGAGATTGCCTTTTTCCTGCTCAATGGCACTGTTATCTTTGCGCAATTCATCCTGGCCGGAAAGCAGGGATTCGATAATGGCATTCAGGTGACCTTGTGCGGATTGATACTGGTCAAAATAATTCTTCAATTTATTGCCGAAAGGGATAATCCCCAAAAGCTTTCGAGGCTTGAGCAGATTTCCCTGTCGGCCGGGATCAAGCTCTTCAACCTTGTTGCGCAAGGCGACCAGTCCTTCGGAAATCGATGAAGATTCATCGAACAGGCCGGATTGCATGGATTTGACGGGTCTATCCAGCATGCGGTTGGAAACTTCCGCTGAAGCTCGAATTTCGCCGGCGCCCAGATTATGGATGCTGTCGACCTTTGTTTTTAATGCAGTACTGCCGACTTCCGCCTGGAGCAGGGTGGTAACATATTCATCAATTTTACCGTCCAGATTCTGCATGGTGTCCGCATCCAGGGGGACCATACCTTCTGTGGATTCCGCTTGCACCGGCTGCACGGGCGCCGGAGGCTGGAGGATAAGTTCTTGGTTCTCCGTATGTTCCTGTGTCATATCTGTTCTCACGTGTACTTTGGATTAATAGGGCTACATCTGGTTGTTGTATTGTTGTTCAATCAGTTGAATCATATGTTCCAGGATTTCATAACTGGGGGGTTCCACAACTTTGACCAGGGTATCTGGAACAGCAAGGTCGTGTTGTTTGATAAACTCGGAGAATGCCCGGGAATTATTGTTGCGAAAGCCGTGTTTAATGACCAGAAGCTGCAGTTCTTCATCCTGGGTGAGCGCCTGGGCAAGTTTTTCTCCTTTTTCCGTTACGGGAATCAGGATGTGTTTGGTAAAGATGGTGGGTTCCGGATAGAGCAGGACCATGTCGTCTCGAAGAACACTGTCCGGCAGGGCGGCATCGTGAAGAAATTGTGCTTCATAGATCATCACCAGGGGAGATTTTCCCGGACCCATGATCAGGTAGTCGTTGTAGGGTGCTGCTGATGAGCTTTCCGTGTATCCCTGGCGGAGAAACAGTGAAGAGAGTTTCGACAGCAGCTCGTTGATTGCAGCGTCACTGGTGACTGTAGAGTTTTCGTTGAGAATGAAACTTGCCAGGGCCAGATACATGGCTGCGCTGTTTGATTTTCGGATGTCGGTGGTGGTGACCAGCACGCCTTTGTTGACCGCATACTGCTCTGAACCCTGCAGCTCCGCCCACCTTTTCCGGGCGACAATAATGTCGAGGAGTTTTTCCATGTCAACGATATAGTTGACTTTGTTTCGCTTTTCAACGATGTCGTTTGTGATGAGAATATCGGCAATGATCTTCCAGGAAGCAACGGTCATGGGAGTGAAAAATGCGGCGTGTGAGCTGTGTATATGCTGCTCCCGTTTTATTTTTTCTGCAGCCGGCACGCCTGCCGGAAAGACAAAATCATATTCCTTGAGGTCAGGTCTCAGGGCAATCTGCCTGGAGCCCGCCTTTTCTACGGAAACCTTGAGTCCGTTACGTTCAAGGGCGGCAATGACTTCAGGATCGGAGAAAAATGGTATCTTTTCAGATCCGACCAGACCGCGGAGCTCCTCCTGCTTATGCAGGGCAAATTGCTCGGATGCAGAGAAGTACAAAGCCATCCCCACACCTGCCAGGAGCATGAGGCTGAGAATCGGGGCCAAAAATTTACGTTTCATTGAATCCTGCTGTTTGGATGAATTGAGGACTGGTTATTGTGTCATTGAAGACGCGCAATTTATAACCATATTGTGAATAAAGACTATCAGGAAAGCGTTAGGAAATGATTAGCACTTGCTGTGAAAGTGCAGAATTATGAAGTCCTATCTCTGTTTCCCTTTCTTTCGGTTGTATGCAACCCGGCAAAGGGGGGAACATTACGGGTGTCGACCTGTTCAGGAGAGGTTCGCCGGAATGGTAAACCGGGCACAGGCGCCTCCATGTTTTCTGTTGTCCAGCCGCACCTCTCCATCATGGAGCCTGGCTACCTGATGAACGAAGCTCAAGCCCAGGCCTGTACTTTTTTTCCCTGTACCGGGCCGCTCAAGGGAATAAAATTTTTCAAAGATCTTATTCTCGGCATAGTCAGGTATTCCAGGCCCTTGATCCAGGAATAGAAAGGTGAGGGAACCGGGAAAGAGGTCCAGCCTGATTTCAATAGTTCCGCCGCTTGGGCTGAACTCCATGGCATTTGTGAGCAGATTGTTCAGGGCGCGGTTAAGCAGAAACGGATCAGCCTGGACAATGTCTGTCGTCCTCGAAGGCATGACAAGACGCAGTTGTTTTTGCTCGAGTAGGGGCTGGGCTGATTCAAGGAGATTGCTGAGCAGGGATTGCACAGCTACTGCTTCTTTTTGCAGCGGTTCTTTGCGATTTTCCAAAGATGACAACTCCAGCATGCGATCGATCACCTGCTGCATGCGCAGGGCCTCTCCGTGAATATTTGCCAGGAACGCTGCTGCTGCTCAGGGGGCATGGGCTCTTCCAGAAGTTCAGCCGCCCCTCGGATGGCAGAGAGGGGACTTTTCATTTCATGGGTCAGGTTCTGGATATACTGCTCAACATAATTTTTACCCTCCAGAGCATCCTGCATCCGGTAAAAGGCGTCACCCATCATGCCGATCTCACTGCTGCCGAGTTTTGGCCGGGCAGCATCACTGCCTTCAGTAACGGCCCGGGCATACCGGGTCAGTTTGCGGATCGGCCCGGTAAGCCAGAGTGCCAGCAGATAACTGAACAGGGCTGCAACCGCCAGGGTCAGGAAGGCTGTGGCAATAATCTGCAGCCGTGCCTGTTTGAGGAAGTACCAGATGTTGCCGGTTGGTTTGGCCACGGTCAATACCCCGATAATGTCCTGCCTGTTGTAGATAGGGGCAGAAACATGAAGCACGGACGAGGTTTCGTCGCGGGTATCCAGTCTGGTGGTGCGGGCGCCGTATTCGCCCAGCAGTGTGCGTTGAATGTTTCTCCACAAAACATAATCGCTTCCCCGGGCGTCTTTGCGGGTGGAATCGAACAGGAGTTTCCCTTTTGCATCCGTTATATAGACCCGCAGATCGACCCGTGTCTTTGTAAGGGAATAAATCCTGGCATACAGCTTCCGATGATAAATCCTGTCAAACCAGGTATGCCACTGTTGGGGAGAAAACCTCTGCGCAGCCATTTCCCTGCCCGCATATTCAGCCAGGATATTGGCCTGGTCAACCAGGGGATCCTCCACACCTTCCAGATAGCGGGTGCGCAGAGCGTCCACATGCCGGCTGACCGGATAATAGAGACAGAGGCTCAGCAGGAGCAGGTTGCAGCAGAAGATCCGAGATCCCAGCTTCATGTCTGTTCTTTGAGAGAATATCCCACACCCCTGTGGGTAATGATGACATCATTGTTCGGTTGAATCCGCTTCAGCTTGGCACGCAGGTTTTTGATATGCGCATCCACCGTGCGGTCCATGCTGGCATCGGGTTCGTCCCAGGCCCCGGCCATGAGCTGGTCTCTGGTGAACACCCTGCCCGGATTGGTGATAAGCAGACAGAGGAGGTTGTATTCATAGCGGGAAAGCTCCAGCGCTTTGCCCTGATACGTTATCAGCCGTTTCTCCGGATCACAGTGAAAAGCCTGTTCTTCCAAGGAGGACGCTGCCGGGCGGATTCGTCTCAGCACCGCCCGGACCCGTGCTGCCAGTTCCCGCGGACTAAAGGGTTTGACCACATAATCATCTCCTCCTATTTCCAGACCGACTACCCTGTCTATTTCGTCTGTGCGTGCGGTGAGAAAGATGATAGGGACCAGACTGAATGCTCGTATTTTCCTGCACAACTCAATGCCGTTCAGGTCGGGCAAACCTATATCCAGAATCACCAGATCCGGCGAATCGGCCTGTATCTTGTCCAGGGCAGGATAGGCAGCCGTGACTCGATCCGTGTCGCATCCGTCCGCTTCCAGTGCGTACTGGATGGTATCTGCGATGGCGGGCTCATCTTCAACTATCAGGATCAATGGTTTGTCCATGGGAAGTTTTGCTCTTTCCTGGTGATCGATATGTCTGCCGCAATCTGCCTGCCAGGGTAAATGCAACCGTGAGCACGCAGCAGACGCAGAGTATGGAGGCGCTGTGTTCCCAGAAGGCCGGGGTATAGCTGTTACGATGGAGCAGGGGTACGGCCAGTGTTATGCCAGTATACCAGAACAATGGAAAAAGGGCGAGGAACAGGGAGAAGTGCGTTTGTCCCGCGTTTCGGTATTTTTTCAGCGCCGCATTGACGCCTGCAAAGAGAAGCAACAGCATCAGGTAATAAACCAGGATGCCGCTTAACCTGTGGATGCGCTCGGGAGTGAACCAACCAAAAGTGACCCGGTGTTCAAAGAGCCATATGGACAGGATGATTCGTATGGTATTGACCACCACTGTGTATCCATAGGCGAGCAGAGGGGTGGTCAAGAGCCATTTCCAGAGCAGGGGAGACCTGTTCAGGGTAAACAGCCCCTGAAAAGAAACCATGCAGAGCACGATGAGCATGAAGTTGAATCCGCTGCATACCGGAGCAATGATAACCTGGAGCTGGTGGTTGACATACCCCAGCTGCGGGTCAAAAGTGAACGGCGTCGAGGTATATATGCCGGCAAGCCGGGCTGTGGGAGCCAGCAGCCGGCGTAGATCAACAGCGCCGGCGCTGCTGAACCACAGTTTCAGTGTTCCGGCAAGCAGGAGCACACAGCATCCTGCACCAATGCGTGCAGGATGTCGGGCTAATCGTCGGCAGAGGCTCATCTTGCCGACTTACGTCGATTTCGATATCCGAAAATCAGGAATACCACAAGGGCCGGGAGCAGGAAAAGCAGCTCCGGTTCCGGCACCCGGCGCATGGAACCGCCGCCGATGCTGCAGTTGCTCACGCCCTTGGGCAAAGGCAGGGGCTGGGTGACGTCATCCGCCTGGTGATCATGGTTGCGCACAAGGTCGTCCACAGCCACAAAACTGGTGAAAGCGGTGAGCAGGTTATGGGTCAGGCCCAGGGAGGTGATCTCGGCCTCATGTTCCGGGTTGATATTGTTTTGGGCAAAATCGGAAAGACGTTCGATGCGGGTACGCGCCCAGAGGTATTCCAGGCCCCGATCCTGGACAATGTCGGCATCGGCAATCCGGCAGCTCTGTTGAAACGGACCGTTTCCGGCGAGGCCTGTAATTTCGATGGTTCCTTCTGCCTGGCCTTCAACTTTACCGAAGACCAGCACCGGGCGTTGAGCGAAGAGATCAGGGATTTTCCCGGGTTCAACGTCATGAATACTCATCCCTTTGGCGGCAACTTTGATGTTGGTCAGCACAGGTGCGGCGACATACCTGCGAAAGCGCTCAGCCGTTTCCGCAGCCTTGCCCGGATCAGTGACCGTAAACGGTTCTCCCTGTCCGGATTTGGCCATCCCTTCAATCAGATAGCGGTTAACGCCGGAACCTATGCCGAAAGCAAACAGGTTGCTCTGCTGCAGATTCTCCCGGATAGTCTGGAACACCTCCCGTTCCGCACCAATGTATCCGTCCGTGATAACGATGATGCTGCGGGACACGCCTTCCTGTTTCGGCAGAGCCAGGGCCCTGTTTACGGCGGGGAGCAGGTTGGTACCTCCTCCGCCTTGCCGGCTGTTGATCAGGCGAATGGCCTTGTCAATGTTCCCCTGATCGGCAGGCAGGGACGTCGGGGCCATGATCTCCGATGAACCGGCAAACAGGAGCAGGTTGAAATGATCTGTCGGCTGCAGCCCTGTGATGAGGTCTTGTATCAGGACCTTGGCCGTATCCAGGGGAAAACCGTGCATGGAACCGGAGACATCCACGATAAAGAGGTATTCCCTCGGTGGAACGGCTGTGAGAATGACCCGCTCAGGAGGCTGGGCCATGAGCAGGAAGTAGTTGTCTTTTTCACCCTGCTGAAGGAGCAGGCCGGAAGTGATCTGTTTTCCCTGCAGACGATACTTGAGGATGAAATCCCGATCCCCTCCAAAGGGCGCTGCGGAATCAAGCTGGATGTCAACGTTCTGTGCGTCTATATAGGTAGTGAGTGTCTGATGGGTTCGGCATTGCACATCATGGACGGGCATGCCTGCGGCGATGCGTGCGGAAAGGGAAAATGCGCTGTGCGGCTGTGACCCTTCCTGCAGGTAGGGGTTGGCAATCCATGTATCTTCGGGCTTTGCATTGTCCGCAGGTTGATCCGAGTACCTGGGGCCGACAACGGTGGGAAACACAAAACTGTATACCGAGTCAACGGGTATCAGGAGTTCGCTGTAACGCAATTCGATCTCCACCGCGTCTCCGGGCATGATATTGGCCACATCCATACTGAAGACATTGGGGCGCTGTTGACTAAGCAGGGAGCTGCTTTTTCCCGCAGCTTTTGCCTGTTCAAAGATCTGTTTCGCTTTTTCCTTTTTCCGGATTTGGGCGGTTATGCTGCGCTCGCCGACGGTCATGGTCATGCCGTGAACAGCGGCCCTGGTCGAGCCGGGAAAAATGTATGTGGCATTGAGCGGTCGTACGCCGTTATTGGTATAGTACTGGCGGACTGCGACATTGGCGATCACGCCGCTGACGACCACCTCGACCCTGGTGTCCTTGAGCGGGAAGGCGTCATGGGATGTTTGGGATCCTTCGATGAAAAAATAGGGGGACAGTGTACTGTCGTTTTCGGGTTCTGAAGCGTTTGTCCAGGGTATGCTGATAAACAGGGCGCAGCAGAAGAGCAGTAGTCGACTGACATACATAGGGTGACCTCCCGGCATTGGGGGCCATGAAAATGTGCTGATTTGCCCAACTGCTTTGTTGCACTCAGAATTGTATCCTAGTGTCCTGTCATGCCTCAACTGTCGGTAAGAGCTTGTTATTTTGCCCTCCCGGCTTCGTTGCTTATTCGCTCACGTAGCGCTGCTACGCTTCCTCATGCGCGCCTCGCAGGAAGACAAAATCCCGGCCCTCTTTTTCGACATTTGACACTTGACATGACACTCGAAATATGCAGTATATGTCTGCGGTAAAATTCTTCGTGCGTCTCGCATTTGAACAAATTATTCAATTTTTCAAAGCCCCCCGTAAGATGATGGTTGAACTTTCCTTCATCTTAGCCGGGTTGTGTGAACGGAATATGAAGGGGAGGTGAAAAAAGAGAGATTTATTCGCCTGGAATGGGCATCAGCCCGGCACTTTCATCTGTGGCGTGCATTTCTTCGATCAGCTGGTTCAGTCCTTCTTCCAGGTTGATGAGATGGCTGTCGTTCAGCCTTGCCAGGGCCTCGGAAAGAGTCCCCTGGGCCGGTCTCGGCGCGTCTGCCAGCAGTTTGGTTCCATACTCGGTGAGAAAGAGATGCACGGCGCGCTGGTCTTTTTTGGAGCGGTCTCTGCGGATGAGATCTTTAGATTCCAACTGATCGAGCATGTTGCTGCAGGTGGAAGGGTGGATGGTCAGAGCCTTGGCAAGCTCAGAAACCTTTAGCCCGGGGTTGGCAAAGAGTTCCCAGAGCATCCAGAGCTTGGCACCACTCAGGCCGCAGGAACGCTCTACGGTTTTGGAATGGGCCTGGACAGCTCGGAAAATCACTCGCAGCTGCTTGGTAATATTTTGCATTCGTTGCTGGCGAAAATCCATAAGGCTGTTATTACTGTTGTTTTCAGCGTTTTTGACATTGTTGACATGATGGTCCATGGCCATGTGCACAGTGTATATAGAATATCAGGTTAAGATCTGTCAATGGTGACAATGAGGGAAGAGCATTATTGCTCTCTCTGTTCTGGAGAAAAACGAACTCGTACAACCCGGAAGGGCGGAATATACTGCTGAAAGAATCGAGGATCCTCGAGAGCCGCCGGGCGGCTCTCGAGGTTTATGACGGTTTGTCGACGCGTAACTCTATTCCGCGGCTTTGCGTGCTTCGTCAAGCCAGCTGTTCCATTTGTCCGTATTCTCGGCAATCCATTCATCGACATGTCGCTGAATGTCCTGGGCGGATTTTTCCCCTTCATTCATTCTTGTGTTCTGCTCGTTGATATCTTCCAGCGGCAGGGTAAACACTTCAAAGAATTTTTCAGCGGCAGGGTTTTCAGCGATAAATTTTTTGTTGGCGACAATCTGAATGTCTGAAACGACAAAGCCGAGTTTCACAGGATCGCTGACAGCGCCCTCAATCCCGGAAACAGTCATACGTTCAACTGCGGATTTCTGAGATTCCTTAGGCATGATTTCCGGGACATTGATCCACATGACATCTTCACCGGGTTTCAGTTTGAAGATCGTCCAGTTCGGTGCCCAGGTATAGAAAAAGATCGGTTCACCGCTTTTATAGGCTGCCAGGGCGGAAGCCATACCGGCCTCGTAGGAAGCTTTCACAGGGTTGATATGTTCTTCCAGATCGTAGACTTCCATGTGGTGGGCAATGACGTTTTCACATCCCCAGCCTGGAGGGCATGCGGTCAGATCCGCTTTGCCGTCATTGTTTTTATCAAAGGCCTTTTTGACCTCATCCCGTTTGAAATCGTCCAGAGATTGGATATTGAATTGTTCCACCTCTTTTTTCGATACCAGGTATCCCTGGAGACCACCTGCCTTGGCGACATATCCGTATTTTCCGGCTTTGTCATAGAAGTTTTTAGGCAGCTGGCTGTCATGGTTCGGGAACCAGCCGTTGGTCCAGTAGTCCACATCTCCCAGGGAAACGGATTTGTAAAAGATAGGGTTTTGCAGATCTTTTGGTTTTTTGACCTTGTAGCCGAGTTCCTCTAAACCTTTGCGCACCAGTGCTTCCTGAAAAAAACCGGTATTCCATGTAGCTCTGGCCGGGTTTACGGTTTTTCCCTTGCCAGGGGCTTCTGATGCAAGGGCCGGCCCCGTGCTCAGGGTAAGAGCGATTGTGAGACCGATTGCAGCTTTGCTGATTTTGAGCATTACTTCCTCCTTCTAAGGATTACTTGTTGTTGGCCATAGCCTGGGTAATGCGGTCAAGGATAACGGCCAGCAGGACAATGCCGAAGCCTCCTATGACAGCCATGCCGATGTCCAGAGTGTTGAGGCCGAGAATAACAGGTGAACCGAGGCCGCCTGCACCGATGAGTGCGGCAATAACAACCATGGAAAGGGCCATCATGATGGTCTGGTTTAGGCCGGCCATGATGGAGGGCATGGCAAGAGGGATCTGCACTTTACGCAGAACCTGCCAGCGGGTAGCTCCAAAGGCCTGGGCCGCCTCAACCAGTTCAGGGTGTACCTGACGAATCCCCAGACTGGTGAGTCGTATGAGCGGCGGCAGGGCAAAGACGATGGTTGCCAGAACACCGGCAACGTTGCCCACGGAAAAGAGCATGACAATGGGAACCAGATAGACAAAGGCCGGTGTAGTCTGCATGGCATCAAGTACAGGGCGCAGGCCTGCTTCAAAACGGTCGCTGCGTCCGGACCATATGCCCAGCGGCACCCCGACCAAGGTACAGAACAGGACCGAGGAGAGTACCATGGCCAGGGTGGTCATGGTGTCTTCCCACAGACCGAGCAGGCCGATGAGCACCAGGGTGACAACGGAAAACAGAGCCAGACCCCTGGAGGCGAATTTATAGGCTACGGCGGCGATCACCGCAATGATAATGAGCGGATGGACGGCGTTGAGTCCTGTATCCAGGGCGTTGAGTGTCTGTTCCACCGGCCATTTAATAGACTGAAAGAAATCACGATAATTTTCAACAAGAAAATCTACGGCCTGGGAAACCCAGGAATCCAAGGGAATTACTTTATCCTCAAACATATTTGTTTTTTCCGGTTGAATTATTCTGCAGCGGTCATCTGCTGATCCGCCCGGTGCAGGGTGCGCAGGAAACGGTTTTTTGAGACCACGCCTTTGTATGTACCATTCGCGTCGATGACGGGA
Organism: Desulfobulbaceae bacterium; assembly: GCA_963678525.2. Lineage (GTDB taxonomy): Bacteria > Desulfobacterota > Desulfobulbia > Desulfobulbales > Desulfobulbaceae > Desulfogranum. The sequence goes on along the minus strand of CAXXDG010000003.1, from coordinate 3,195,858 downwards.
ACCGGCCATGGGCTGGAAGCGACCGCAGGCAGAATGTCCTGCATGGAGTCATCCATGTGTACCGGTTCGGCGTTCCCAATAAAGGCCTGATCAATGGGTCTATCCTTGGCCCCTTCCTCTATGAGGTGTTGGACTTTATCCACAGTGACCACGCCCAGGAATTTTCTGTCTGAACCCAGAACATATCCCACATCTCTATCTTTACTGGACATCAGCTCATGGGCGGTACGGAGGCTGCCTGTCTTTGATTTGATGATGGTCAGCTGGGTATCGCGGACAATATCTCCTGCAGAGATGACGTTGGTGGGGTCAACACCGCGAAAAAAGGCGCGTACATAGTCGTCGGCGGGATTCTGCAGAATTTCTTCAGGCGTGCCTACCTGTACGATACGGCCGCCTTCCATTATGGCGATGCGGTCGCCGATGCGTAACGCTTCATCAAGGTCATGGGAGATAAAAACAATGGTTCGCTGCTGGCTTTGCTGCAGTTTCAACAGTTCGTCCTGCATTTCCGTACGAATGAGCGGATCCAGTGCGGAAAACGCCTCATCCATGAGGATGATGTCCGGGTCAACGGCGAGTCCGCGGGCAAGTCCCACCCGCTGCTGCATGCCGCCGCTCAGTTGTGATGGGTAGGAGTCTTCCCAGCCTGACAGTCCGACCTGCTCCAGGGCTTCCAATGCACGTTCCTGTTTCTTTTTTTTGTCCGCCCCGGCCAGATCCAGGCCGAAAGCGACATTATCAAGAACGGAAAGATGGGGAAGCAGAGCAAAGGATTGAAAGACCATGCTCATGTTATGAAGACGAAAGGTGACCAGTTCTTTCGGCGTCATCTCCACCACGTTTTTGCCGTCAACATGGACGGTGCCGGCAGTGGGCTCGATAAGTCTGTTCAACATGCGAACAAGGGTTGACTTTCCTGATCCGGAAAGCCCCATGATTACAAAAATTTCACCGGCATTGACTTCAAAGCTTGCGTCCTGTACTCCCACGGTCATGCCGGTTTTCTCCAGGATGGCTTCCTTATCCAGTCCCTGGTCCAACAGCTCCAGGCCTTTTTTGGGATTTTCTCCAAAGATCTTGAAAAGATTTTTGACAACGATTTTTTCCATGATATTTCTCTGCTCTCATTACCAGGGTTCAGGAATCAACTTTTCCCTGCCCGACAGGCGAAGCGAAAAGCAGAAAGAACAACAATTTGCGTGTATCATGAGGGCATCGACGCTATTGTTTCAGGTAATATTATCTTGAATAATACTGTTTACTGACAAATAGTATTGTAGAATACTATTTTAAAGTTCGATGTCAAGTTAAAATCCTGAAGTGCCGGTTCGATACCGTCACTTCCGGGCGACTTTTCGGGCTTTCCATACCTGATTTTCCGCTTTTGAGAGAGCGGAAATATTTGCACAAATTTGAAAGATTACTACTATCTAAAAAATGGTGAGAAGTGCCGGACGGGTTTGCTTTACCAGTCCGATCGGGTAACCTGATTAGTGCTGGGAAATTGCCTGAACATCTCGTGATCTGAAATTCCATGAACCTTCCCAACCCGATGCGTCCCGTATGGATCGAATTGAACGACGCATCCCATCACCAAGGAGACCGTAATGCTGACACGATTACGACGCTTTGTAGAAGAAAATCAAGATGCTGTATACAGCCTCTTCAGGCGTTTTCAGAGCGCTGGGAGAAATCTGATCTTAGGCAGTGAAATCTGGGATGAATTTGTTCTATTCTGCCGGGAAAACGAGTATCGGCATCTGCTCGATTCTCCTCTGGCGGATGCGCTGAAAAAAAGTCAGGAGGCAACCATAGTAGACCCCTGGCTGTATCTGGACATTCGTCCGCGCGTCGCACGCTGGCTGTATGTGCGGTATCACTTCGAAAGTATGAGTTTTGAAGAGGTTTCCACTGCTGAATTTCTCGCTTTTAAGGAAAATCTCGTCAACAACAGCTATAACACGCCGATTCTGGAAATTGACTTCAACCCGTTTGAGCGTAATTTTCCGAAAATGAATCAGTCACGTTCAATCGGTCATGGGGTTGAGTTCTTAAACAGACGTTTTTCAACCAAACTGACCAATGAACTGGCCCAGGGAGAGGAACCGCTGCTCGCCTTTCTCAAGGTGCACGGATATCAGGATGTTTCCTTTATGATCAACAACAGAATCGACAGCACCGCTGATTTGCGCAGGGCCCTGAACAGGGGCATGGAATACCTGGACAGGCAGCCGCAGGACCATGAGTGGCCCGATTTGGAACATGGCCTCAGGGCCCTTGGATTTGAACCGGGATGGGGTCGCACCATCGAGGGCATCAGGATCAGCATGAGTCTGCTTGCCGACCTGCTTGAAGCGCCTGACCATGAGATCCTGGAGAAATTTCTCGCCAGGATTCCCATGATTTTCAACATTGTGATTCTCTCTCCCCATGGTTTTTTCGGCCAGGAACATGTACTTGGAAGACCCGACACAGGCGGCCAGGTAGTCTATATCCTGGACCAGGTCCGCGCTTTGGAAAGGGAGATGAAAAAACGCATTTACAATCAGGGACTGGATGTGACACCCCAGATTCTCATTGTCACCCGTCTTATCCCCGATTCCGAGGGCACAACCTGCTCCCACCCGCTGGAACATGTGCATGGAACCGACAACGCAAGCATTATTCGTATTCCATTTCGAGACAACGACGGTACCATCATCCCCCATTGGATTTCACGCTTCCAGGTCTGGCCCTACCTGGAGGAGTTCAGCCGGGAAGCGGAAAAAGAAATCCTCGCCCGCCTGGGACGACGCCCGGATCTGATCATCGGCAATTATTCCGACGGCAACCTGGTCGCCTACCTCCTGGCCCGCAGCCTCGGCGTTACCATGTGCACCATCGCCCATGCGCTGGAGAAGACCAAGTACCTGTATTCCGCTCTGTATTGGAAAGATATGGAAGCACAATATCATTTTTCCTGTCAGTTCACGGCTGATCTCATCGCCATGAACTCCGCTGATTTTATTATCAGTTCCACCTTCCAGGAGATCGCCGGTTCCAGTGATGTGGTAGGTCAATACGAGAGCTACAGCGCCTTTACCATGCCCGGATTGCAGCGTATCATCCACGGTGTGGATGTATTTGATCCCAAATTCAATATTGTCTCTCCCGGTGCCGACGAAGAGACCTATTTTTCCTATACTGAAGAGGAGTTGCGTCTCTACGGTCTGCACGCCGAACTGGAAAACCTGATCTTTGGGCAGCCGCTGGAGGATGGGCGCGGCCAACTGCTTGATAAGGACAAGCCGCTTATTTTTTCCATGGCGAGGCTTGACCACATCAAGAATCTCACCGGTCTCGTACAGTGGTATGCGGAAAATCCTGAACTCCAGGAGGTGAGCAACCTGCTGATCATAGGGGGAACCACCAATCCCGAACAATCCGGTGACAGTGAGGAGCGTGAACAGGTCCTGCGCATGCACGAACTGATCGATACCCATGACCTGGAATCCAAAGTGCGTTGGCTGGGCATGCGCCTGGATAAAAAACTTTCAGGTGAGCTGTACCGCTACGTGGCTGATAAAGGCGGGGTGTTTGTCCAGCCTGCCTATTTCGAGGCCTTTGGTCTGACGGTCATCGAGGCGATGGTCTCAGGTCTGCCGACATTCGCCACCTGTTTCGGCGGACCGTTGGAGATCATAGAACATGGACGTTCCGGGTTCCATATAGATCCCAACCATGGAGATAAGGCTTCCACTATACTGGTGGATTTTTTCCGGAAGTGCGCAGAGGACTCCGAGTACTGGGAGAAAATTTCCAGACAGGGGCGACAGCGGGTCGCAGAACGCTATACCTGGAAGCTCTATGCCAAACGGTTGTTGACCCTCACCTGCATCTACGGGTTCTGGAAGTTCTCCACCAACCTGGAGCGGGAGGAAACGAACCGTTACCTGGAAATGCTCTATCATCTCCAGTTTCGACACAGAGCTGAGGAGATGCGTCCTGTCGGTTAAATAAAACCGTAATGCCTCAGCCCGTCAACAATACCGGCCGCATATTCGTCGCTGCTGAAGTGGATGTCGGGCTGATCCCGGAGGTGCTCCAGTTCTTCACTGTGGTTGCCCACCACCAGACCGCGGGATTTGCCGGCTATCATATCCTCGTCATTGCCTGAGTCTCCGGCAACCAGGGTGTGGCGCGGGGAAAAGTCAAACTTGTAACAGACATAATCAATGGCTTTTCCCTTGGATGCACGCTGGGGCAGGATATCGAGAAACTGGCCGTGGGAATAAATAACCTTGCAGCGCAGCTTATGCTCTGCCAGCGCCTGGTGCACCCGGTCCAGCCTGTCGTTTTTGTCTTCCAGGTAATAGCTGATTTTATGGCTGCGCTGCCCCTCTGCTTCCTGAAAGACCAGGAAATCCAGCTCACCCAGCACTTCTTTGATCCGCTCAGGTTTCCAGTGGACGGAGATATGCTTCTGCCATCCCCTGTCGTGCCTGATATCCGGACCGTAATAAATCTCCGTCCCCACTGAACAGATAAGGATGTCAGGCACGGGAATGTCAAATTCGGTCATGGCCTCGATGGTCAGCTCCAGGCTTCGTCCGGTTGCGACTCCCCAGGCGAGGTGTTCCTGGTTGTCCTCTAGAAGGGAAAAGAGCTGCCGCATGCTTTGTTCCTCGCCGACCAGCGTGTTGTCGATGTCGGTAATGAGCAGGTAGTTCACGTTGGTGAGCCTGGTCCCGTACGATTTCCTTGAAGAGCGATTGTTCTGCATAACATCCGTATTCTGTGATGGTTGAATGAAATCAGGCAGGAGGTCGTAGATGTGTTCCAGGGTACTGGTGCAGTGCGCCTGCCAGGCATAATGGCGGCGGACGCCGTTGATGCCGTTATTAGAACATTGCGACCATTTCCGGGGATCAATGAGAATGGCCTTGACGGCGTCTGTAATCTCTTCCGGCTTGGAGGCGTCAATCAGGATCCCGTTTTCACAGTTGCCGATAATATCCACAGGGCCGCCATAGTTGGTAGCCACAATGGGCAGGCCGCAGGCCGACGCTTCAATGAGCGTCAGGCCAAAGGGTTCCACCATGGCCGGGTTGACGAATACCCCGTGACTTTCAGCGCATAACCGGTACAGCTCCGGCACTTCAGTGGCAAAGTCATGCTTTTTGGGAATGGCAAGGTTGCCGTACAGGTCATATCTGTCCATCTGCAGGAGCATGTCGGTGAGCACATCCTTTTCGTTGTCTTCCATTGTGTTGATGTTGCTCCGAATCCCTGCAAATATCGCCATGTTGGCAATGGCCTGCAGCTCCCTGCTGGTACCGTACGCCTCCAGGAGTCCGGTGATGTTTTTTCGTTTATCGGGTCTGCAGAGGGCCAGGATGAAAGGTTTTTCAGGATTGGCCCAGAACCGGTGCAACTCCTGCCGCAGCGTATAGCGGGTCTGTTTTACCTCTTCGCTGAGAAGTTCGGTATCCAGTTCAACGTCATAGAAGGGGTAAAACGCATCCAGGTCAATACCCGGCGGGATAACCTTGAATGCTGTGGTCGTGTTGTCATACAGTCCGTATTGTTCGTCTATCTCCTGCCTGGTTGAGGTGATAATGAGATCGGCATGGGCGATTATTTCCTCTTCCACCTGAATGCGATGGTCGATTTTATACTGTTTGTTCATGCTTTTTTCGTTCATGCCGTCGCTGAGCAGTTTGAAACGTTTGTTTCGCCCCAGCGAATGACCGGTGAACAGAAACGGCGCATCGAACGCGGCGGCGAGCTGCATGGCGACATAGCCGGCATCGGCATAGTGACCGTGGAAGACATCCGGAATGCGGCCTTCGGATTTGATAAAGCGGATGGTTCGTTCTATGAACTCCTCCATGTGGGGCCAGAGAAGTTCCTTGCGCATGTACTTGGTTCCGCCGCATTTGATGCGAACAATTCGCGCTTTTTCGGTGAGGGGCTCGACGGTTTGGGCATAATCCGGAGAAAGACGTTTATCGTCTATGAAGCGGGTAACCAGGTCGACCCGGTATACATCCGGGCTCTCTCCCAGGGCTCGGGCAAGCTCAAGCACATATTTAACCTGCCCGCCGGTATCGGCATCCTTGCCGAGTTCCGGCATGTTACCTCGAATAAGTCCATGAATACTGAAAAGTTGCAGGTACAGCCCTTTATCGTTTTCCATGAAAAGTAATCCCCTGGAAGTAATAGAAGAACTCCTGATATTCCCTTCCGCCTGCCGAAATGTCAGAGTGCGGATTGGGAAACGAAGGTTCTACCTCCTGATGGTTGGATAGAAAAATCAGTGTGTTCTGATGCTGATGAGCGTACACATGATACCGCATATTTTTATTGGGGTCCAGAATCCTCTTGATTTTAGAGAAAACAGACAGACCGAAAATTTGATGATATTTCAGCTGTTGCGGAAACCTTACCGTTGTCCGCATAGTGTTTCTCCCGGGAATGAAAAAATACCGATATGGATTGGTAGATGTTGAGTTGCAGCTTCCGGAAAGGTATAATCAGTGTATTATGTGCAGTATTTCATTCCACGGAATACATTGTAAAAATGGTCCGGCGGCAGATCGATACCGTATATCTCCAGGCTACCTCCTGTAATATGAACATAACTCGGAGTATGTATATATGAGTAATGAGCCGAACAAGATCATCTATTCGATGATCAAGGTCAGCAAGAAGTATAAACAGAAGCAGATTTTGAAAGATATTTCCCTCAGCTATTTCTATGGCGCCAAAATAGGCGTGCTGGGGTTGAACGGTTCAGGAAAAAGTACCCTGCTGCGTATCCTGGCCGGACTGGATACTGAATTTGAGGGCAGGACCATACTTTCTGAAGGGTTTACCATAGACTACCTGCCCCAGGAACCGAGCTTCGATCCTGAAAAGACCGTCCGCGAGGTAGTTGAGGAAGGGGTACAGTCCACGGTTGACCTGATCGCCGAGTTCAACAGCATCAATGAAAAATTTGCCGAACCCATGGACGACGATGCCATGCAGGCTCTGATCGAGCGGCAGGGCGAAGTGCAGGACAAGCTCGACGCCATGGATGCCTGGAACCTGGACAGCAAACTGGATATGGCCATGGACGCGCTCCGTTGTCCTCCCGGTGACATGAAAACCGGGGTCCTTTCCGGTGGTGAACAACGCCGGGTCGCCCTGTGCCGGATTTTGCTCAAACAGCCGGATATTCTCCTGCTTGACGAGCCCACCAACCACCTGGATGCCGAATCCGTTTCCTGGCTGGAACAGCATCTGCAACAGTATGCCGGTACGGTTATTGCGGTAACCCATGATCGCTATTTCCTCGACAATGTGGCCGGCTGGATTCTGGAACTGGACCGTGGAATGGGGATTCCATGGAAAGGAAATTATTCTTCCTGGCTGGAGCAGAAGGAAAAACGACTGGCCCAGGAAGAAAAAAAAGAAAGCAAGCGACAACACACCCTGCAACGCGAGCTTGAATGGATTCGCATGAGCCCCAAGGGCAAGCGCTCAAAATCCAAGGCCCGTATCACTGCCTATGAAAACCTGCTTAACCAGGAAGCGGATAAACTGGATTCCGATCTGGAGCTGTACATTCCCCCCGGCCCGCGCCTGGGCAAGGTGGTTATAGAGGCCGATGGCGTGTGCAAGGCCTTTGAAAACAAAGTCCTGCTGGACAATGTGAGTTTTTCCCTGCCTCCTGGTGGTATTGTGGGAATTGTGGGGCCGAACGGGGCCGGTAAGTCCACCCTGTTCAAGATGATCACCGGCAAGGAACAGCCGGATGCCGGAACCATTCGTGTCGGCGAGACCGTGAAGTTGTCCTATGTGGATCAGTCACGGGAGTCCCTGGATCCCAATCAGACCATCTGGGAAGCTGTTTCAGAAGGTCAGGATACCATCTGGCTGGGAACACGGGAGTACAACTCCCGGGCCTATGTGGCCAAGTTTAACTTTACCGGCGGCGAGCAGCAGAACAAGGTCAGTGAAATTTCCGGCGGGCAGCGCAACCGGGTACACCTGGCCAGGATGCTGAAAGACGGCGGCAATGTTCTTCTGCTTGACGAGCCCACCAATGACCTGGATGTCAATACCATGCGGGCCCTGGAGGAAGCGCTTGAGAATTTTGCAGGTTGTGCCGTGGTGATCAGCCATGACCGCTGGTTCCTTGATCGCATCGCCACCCATATCATGGCTTTTGAGGGTAACTCGGAAGTAGTCTGGTTTGAAGGCAACTACAGTGAATATGAACAGGATTATAAACGCAGGAAGGGCGCTGATGCGGATCAGCCGCACCGAATTCGATATCGTCAGATGACCAGATAGTGCCCGCTGGTCACGGTTTTTGAGTAGGAAGGAATGCAGTATGTCTCAACTAGAACAAACCTCACAGAGAGAGGAGTCTTGCAGGGGGCGGTTCGCCCGTTGGCTCCACATGCCCTTTGTCTGTTCCCTTGCCTGTATGTTGGTTACAGTGCAGTCGGGTTTCGCAGAAGCGAGTGACACGGAGTCCAGCCAGACAAAAATTGTCGGCGGTGAAGCCGCTGCCAAAGGAGATTGGCCGTGGATGGCTGCTGTTTTATATGCAGATACCGATGATCTCTACTATGCACAATTTTGCGGAGGAGCCCTAATTGCCAAGAAATGGGTGCTTACTGCCGCCCATTGCGTTTACGATGACGGCTCCCTGATGTCGGCCGGTGAGATTGATGTGGCCATGGGTGTGCATGATCTGACCACGGATACCGGTGATAGAATTAGTGTCACTCGCATCGTCCCTTATCCCGGCTACAATGCCAACACCAATGACGGAGATCTGGCCCTGCTTGAGCTGTCTCGAGAATCATCCCAAGAAACCCTGCCTTTGTTTACCTATACCGGCAATGATTTGGCCGGGGTGACCGGGACGCTCATAGGATGGGGAAACATGTCCTCGACTTCCACAGATTATGCTGAGGAACTGCAGGAAGTAGAGGTGCCTATTGTCAGTAATTCTGTCTGCAATGACAGTTATGATGACCAGGTAACCAGTAACATGGTTTGCGCGGGCTACTCTGGAGGAGGCAAGGATTCCTGCCAGGGAGATTCCGGTGGACCACTCATGGTCTATTATAATAACAGTTGGAGGCACGCCGGTATCATTTCATGGGGAAACGGTTGCGCCTTGGCTGGGTATTATGGCGTTAATACACGTACTTCACAGTATGTTTCTTTTATCAATTCCTATGTCAACCCAGACTCAGACGAAGAGGATGATTCCACAGAGACCAATTCGGCATTCTTGGCACCCATCAATCTGCTTTTACTGCAGACAGACTGAAGGGTACCTTGAATCATTTATATGAAAGTCTCCGGCAGAGAGCAGAAGGCGCCATGCCGGAGTGATACACTTTCATAACAGTGAAGCGGTGTCATCCTTGTGGCCGGCCAACCTGATCCAGCCATGCTGGTTAGACCGTTTGCCGGTCATCCTCGTTTGGCCCGAGAAGTAAAAAATTACCTGGCAGAACAAGGACTCTATGCTTATTTTCATCATATTGACGAGTATGACGAGAATCAGTTTTCTGCACCTCGCAACCGGTTCGAAGGGGTAATTTCTCCGGTTGTTGCAGGTGCTTCCCTTTTTTGGCTGTGTAATGTCCTTATCCCGGAAACTCATAGTTGAGCGGAAATATTTCACCTTTGCCCAGGAACCAAACCTGCTGCAGCTGGACTGCGGCTCGCGGCTCGGGCCCATCACTCTGGCATATGATGCCATGGGTACGCTTAATAAGGAGCGCTCAAATGGAGTGCTCATCCTGCACGCTTTTTCCGGGGACTCCCATGTGGCCGGGTATTACAGTGAAACCGATGAACGTCCCGGATGGTGGGATTTTATGGTTGGTCCCGGTAAACCCATTGATACGGAGAAATATTTCGTTGTCTGCTCCAATATCCTGGGCAGCTGCGCTGGATCCACAGGACCTTCTTCCATGAACCCTGCAACCGGCAAACCCTATGGCCTGTCATTTCCCATGGTCACCATCAAGGATATGGTTGCAGCCCAGAAGCACCTCATCGATCACCTGGGCATCAGGAAACTGCTCTGTGTGGTGGGCGGATCGGTGGGAGGCATGCAGGTACTGCGCTGGTGTGCCGATTACCCGGAGATGATCGGCAGCGCCATCCCCCTGGCAACAACAGCACGGCACTCAGCCCAGGCCATAGCTTTTAACGAAGTGGCCAGGCAGGCTATCATGGCAGACCCTGATTGGAACGGAGGGGATTATTACCATGGCCCCGGGCCTGCCCATGGGCTCGCCGTAGCCCGAATGATCGGCCATGTGACCTATCTGTCCGATGATGCCATGCGGGAAAAGTTCGGTCGTCGACTGCATCGCTCTGCGTTTTCCTTTGCTTTTGACGGTGATTTTGAGGTGGAAAGTTATCTGCAGTATCAGGGCAAAAAATTCGTCGACCGGTTTGATGCTAATTCCCTGCTGTATATCACCAAAGCGGCGGATTATTTTGATCTCCAGAGTGGAGACGGTTCCCTGTTGGTCAATGAACAGCTTGCCGGCGTATCGTTTCTGGTTATCTCTTTTAGCTCGGACTGGCTGTACCCTACCTATCAGGCAAAAAACCTGGTCGCAGCACTGAAAAAGAACGGCAGCGATGTCAGTTTTTGTGAGATCGAGGCGCAGTGGGGCCACGATGCCTTTTTGATTCCCAATGAACGATTGAAGAGCGTCATGCGCGGTTTTCTGGAGCGGGTGTATCATGAGCAGTGCAGCTGAAAACAACATGCCCATGCGTTTTGACCTGCAGATAATCGCCTCCTGGGTCGATCCGCATTCCCGTGTATTGGATCTCGGCTGCGGCAGAGGAAACCTGCTCTCGTATCTGCGGGAGCATAAGCAGGTCAAGGGTACGGGGATCGAGCTGAACGAGGAAAAAGTGGCCCGCTGTATTGAACGGGGCCTGACAGTGCTGCAGGGAGATTTCCTGGAAGAAGTCCGGGATTATCCCAGGGACTGTTTTGATCTTGTAATCCTCAGCCAGACCCTGCAGCAGGTAACGGATCCTAAAGAATTACTGACCGACCTTCTGCGCATCGGCAAGCGGGTTATTGTCAGTTTTCCTAATTTTGCACACTGGTCGTGCAGAATGCAGATTGTGTTCCAGGGCATTGCCCCGGTCACGGAGCAACTCCCCTATGAATGGTATAATACACCCAACATCCGAGTCATGTCCATCCGCGATTTCAAACGTTTTTTGCGCATGATCAAGGTCCGCATCGTGCAGGAACTCGCCATTAATACCCACCAACGGGATGCACAGGGCAACACTGTACGCTATCTGAAGAATATCAGGGCGACCTATGGAATTATGATGCTGGAGCAGGTATAACTCTCCAAACAACGCGTTAGGGCCTGAAAGCGAAGGGGACTGTTTTTTGTTACCAGGTAATATCAGTCGGTTCATTCCAGCCCGGCATTGCTCTGAAAATCATCCCGTCCCCGGTTTGACAAATAGGTATAACGCTCCAAATTGAAAGGAAATACGAGATTATGGGAGAACACGATATCCTGGCCGGAACCTGTAACAGTGAAGCCGTGGCAGACAGCGCCGTGCCTGATCCGGTCCCCGAGGTGGTCGACGCACTGACGGAAGGCTTTAAAAGCGGGCTGTGGGCAAGCCATATCGAGCCTGTCCCTATTCCGTCAAAGCATGAGGTGATAGAACTGGCTGAACAGATGCAGCGCATCCTTTTTCCCGGTTATTTTTCCTCCATGGTACTGCGTCCGAATAACCTGCACTATTATCTCGGCCAGGAATTAAGCCTGCTCTACGAAAACCTGGTTGATCAGATCAGTTCAGCCATCCGGCATGATTGTTTTCGTCATAACCAGCTGTGTACACGGTGCGGTGAACGAAGCTACGAACTGGCAGCTGAGCTGATACGCCGTTTACCTGAAGTGCGGAATCTGCTGGAGTCCGACATCGAGGCGACCCTTACCGGTGATCCGGCAGCCGCCCATCGCGATGAGGTTATCTTCAGCTATCCCGGCCTGTTTGCCACCATGATCTATCGCATTGCCCATATCCTGAATACCATGGAAGTGCCGATAATTCCCCGGATCATGAGTGAGTACGCGTTCCACCGTACAGCCATTGATATCAATCCCGGCGCGAAAATCGGTGGTTCGTTTTTTATTGATCACGGCGCAGGAGTGGTTATCGGAGCGACCTGTAAAATCGGCAGCCGGGTGCGTATTTATCAGGGTGTGACCCTGGGAGCGCTCTCCCTGCCGCAGGATGCCGGTAAAAAGCTGCGGAATGTAAAACGTCATCCCACCATTGAGGATGATGTCATTATCTATTCCAACGCGACCATTCTTGGGGGAGACACGATTATCGGCGCCCGATCGGTGATCGGCGGCAACGTGTGGCTGACTGAATCCGTGGGACCGGATACCAAAGTAGTGCTGGACCCGCCGCAACTTAAATACTTCGGACCGGAGCAGAGAAAAGCATGAGAGAAAAGGTGTTGCATGCCATCAGTGAGGCTGTGGGTGATACACCCCTGGTGAAGCTCGAACGAATCGGACAGGGGCTGGAAGCGACGCTGTATGCCAAGATTGAATCCGCCAATCCCCTCGGCAGCGTCAAAGATCGCGTTGCCCTGGCAATGATCGAGGCAGCTGAAGAGCAGGGGCTGCTTGGCCCTGATACCACCGTCATTGAACCGACCAGCGGCAATACAGGCATCGGTCTGGCCTTTATCTGTGCCCGCCGTGGATATCGACTTATCCTGACCATGCCGGAGAGCATGAGCCTGGAAAGAAGGATGCTCCTGCAGCACCTGGGTGCCGAGCTTGTACTCACACCTGCCGGGCAGGGAATGAAAGGCGCAGTTGCCAAAGCCGAGGAATTACGGGGCGAAATCAACAACTCCTGGATGCCTAATCAGTTCACCAACCCGGCCAATCCTGCCATGCACAGAAAAACCACCGGACCTGAGATCCTGCATCAGACCGAAGGAAAAGTGGATATTCTGGTCGCAGGTGTCGGCACCGGAGGCACCATTACCGGTGCAGGCGGGTACCTGAAAGAGCAAAATCCGGCTGTGCAGGTAATCGCTGTGGAACCTGCCGCTTCCCCGGTGTTATCCGGCGGCTCTCCCGGACCCCATAAGATTCAGGGTATAGGAGCAGGTTTTGTACCTGAGATTCTGGATCGCGGGGTAATAGATGAGATTATTCAAGTTGAAAATGAGGCGGCCATCCTCCAGGCCAGAGAAGCTGCCCGGAAAGAGGGTATCCTGTGCGGCATTTCCTGCGGTGCGGCCTTATGGGCAGCCTTACAGGCAGCTTCCAGGGTAGAAAACAGAGGAAAAAACGTGGTTGTTATCTTTCCGGATACCGGGGAGCGGTATCTCAGTACGGATCTTACAGAGAAACCTGACCATGCCGGATGAAGATCGTTGTAATCGTTGCGGGGAGTGTTGCCTGCAGGGCGGTCCTGCTCTGCACACCCAGGATCTGGAGCTTATCAGAAATGGACATATTGCCCGACAAGACCTGGTGACTGTACGCAGGGGGGAACTGGCTTTACAGCCCCTGCAGACGACTCCGCAGCCGGTGGAACAGGAATTTTTAAAGCTGCGGGGCAACCAGGGGGAATGGAGCTGCCTCCATTTTGATCCGGATCAGTCCGGGTGCATGATCTATGAACACCGACCGCTGGCCTGCAGGGTTCTGGAATGCACAGCCCCGGAACCGCTGCTGGCTCTTGCCGGTAAAGACCTGCTGTCCCGCTTTGACCTGATTGCCGGCAGCGAAGCGATCCTGCCCTATATCAGGGAGCATGAAAATCGGTGCGCCTGTCCTTCCCTGCAGGAGATTGCAGAACTGCTTGAAAATCCTGTGCAGGGAATCGCCGTGCTCAACGAACTGGAAGAACTGGTGAATCTGGATATCCGGTATCGTACCGTCCTGCAGAACAGGTTTCAGCTGAGCGTCGGCCTGGAACTGTTCTATCTGGGGCGACCGATCTTCCAGTTGCTTTCACCTTTGGGCGTTGCTGCGCGCCAGGATGGAGAGCGTATACGGCTGGCGTATAATGGTACAGTGTGAGTTTGCAGGGCGACTGCTGTTGTTTTGCTGTACCAGGTGATTCTACAGGTTGTGTTGTTTATAAAAAACAGCCAGAGCTGCGCGGGGAGATGGAGCGGGGATGATTTCCTTTTCTTCATACCCGTTGGAGTAGAGCAGGGCTTCCCACCAGTCATTGCCTTTGAGTCCGAAGATGACGGAGATCGCCAGGGAGATGACGTTAATGATGTCGTCTCCTGTTTTTCCCATACCAGCTTCAGCAATATACGTTCCCAACAGTAAAGAGAAAACAAAAAGAGATGCTCCGGTCAACCACATTTTTTTTGTCAATGCCCAGAAACAACTGAAGAAAAAGGCGGGCCAGGACCATCCCTGTTTCACCGCTTCCAGGGATCCGTCCGGGTGTTGAAAAATTTTAAACTGTTTCATGTACCTCTGTATAGTAACATCATTACCCTGCATTTTTTTGACATATGCAAAGGAGACCACCTGGTTCATTCCTGCAATATGACCTCCAGGGAACCTTCATTCACCTGGAGCGATGCAATGCCTTCCCCGAACGCCTGCCAGAAACCGGCTTCAGTTCCGAACTCCTCAATAAGATCCACATTCTTCATGCCGCCGAGCCAGGCCTTCGGAAGTGGGACTCCCATGAGGGACACCCCCCGAAGAATGACCACAGGCTTGTTTTCCCGGTAGGCCAGTTCCGCCCCGGCATTAATTCGCAGGGTTTTACCGCCGAGAATGGGGAAATCCGGGTCAAGTGGAATTAACATGTTAACGCTGAGCAGGTCTTTGTCAAGGTCAACAGCCACTTTGTCGGCAAGATCCGTATTTCTGGAGAGCATACCATTGAGTTCCCTTTCCGTAAAGGTTACCGTACGGTCGGCTGGATTCTCCCTGTAAGGCTGCGGGGTTAATTCAGGCTCGTCGATTGCCTGCACATCGCCGGAACCCATGTCTTCAGCCCTTTGCCGGCTGTTGAGGGCGGCTGCATCGGCATCGGACAGCGACTGCAGCTTGGCATCCAGTACGGACAGCTCCTTTTCGGAAAGTTCCACAGGCTTGAACGGCTGCGGGAACAGATACGTCCTGGCCAGGAAAAGCGTGCCGCCAAGGGTGCATGCAAAGACAAGCAGGACAATGCCCAGCACCTGGAGGCCGGAAAAGCCTTTTTTGGGATGTGCGGGTTCCATGGGTTATGATCTCCTCAAAATGTTGTTGTACTGTTTTATAGACACGGCAGGCTTTTCTGTCAAATGGGATTGGACGCCGCAGGGAGAATCCTGTATCTTGTTGGGCTCGTGTTGTTCGTCAGCGGTGCATTCTTTTGAGGCTTATGCGACCCGCCCGAAAATACAAAGACATGTCACTATAATAACAGGAAGTTTCCATGAATCCATACCTTCTTTTCATTCTGGTTGTTCTGCTTGGCCATTATCTGCTGGAATGCATTGTTTCCGTGCTTAACCTGCGTGCTCTCGATCCCCGCCTGCCCGAGGAATTTACGGGCGTCTATGACCAGGAAAAATATGCAAAATCCCAGCAATACACCAAAGTGACCACCCGATTCGGCCTGATCCAGAGCTCTGTCCTCACCGTCCTGACTCTGGGATTCATTCTGCTCGGCGGCTTTAATATGCTGGATCTCCTGGCCCGCTCAATGGGATTTGGCCCGATTATAACCGGACTGCTGTTCATCGGCCTGCTTTCCCTGTTGACCATGGCAGTCGGCTTACCTTTTTCCATCTATTCCACCTTTGTCATTGAAGAGCGATTCGGATTCAATACCACCACGGTAAAGACGTTTCTTTTGGACATGCTCAAATCCCTGCTCCTGGCAATTGTTCTGGGCGGGCCGTTACTGGGGTTCATTCTTTGGTTTTTTGAACGTACCGGTCAGTGGGCCTGGCTGTATTGCTGGGGAGCCGTGGTGTGTTTTATGCTTGTGATGCAGTTCCTGGCCCCTGTGGTGATTATGCCCCTGTTCAATAAATTCGAGCCCCTGGAAGAGGGCGAGCTCAAAGACGCCATTACGGAATATGCACAACAGCAACAGTTCGCGATGCAGGGAATTTACACCATGGACGGCTCCAAACGCTCCACCAGGGCCAACGCTTTTTTTACCGGTTTCGGCAGGTTTCGCCGCATCGTGTTTTTCGATACCCTGATCTCCACAATGGAAACAGGGGAGCTGGTTGCCGTGCTTGCCCATGAAATGGGGCATTTCAAGAAAAAACATATCCTCAGGATGCTGTGCGCCTCAGTGCTGCAGACCGGTCTCATGTTCTATATTCTGTCGCTGTTTTTGCTGAATCGCGCGCTGTTTGACGCCTTTCAGATGGAACATGTGTCTGTGTATGCAAGTCTGCTTTTTTTCGGCTTTCTCTATTCACCGATCTCAACCCTGCTCTCGATCTTCTTCAACCGGATTTCAAGGAAATACGAGTATGAAGCAGACGCCTGGGTGGTGGACACGACCTCGGAAAGTGAGCCGTTGATTGCCGGGTTGAAAAAGCTCAGTGTCAGCAACCTGTCCAACCTGACACCGCACCCCCTCAACGTGTTTCTCAATTACAGCCATCCACCGGTAATGGAGCGTATACGGGCGCTGCGTCGTTATGAGGATGCAAGAAAAGGAGCAATCATCTCATGAAACACCGACTCTTTCCCTTTGAACAGAGCTGGCTCAGGCAACTGCAAAGAGAATGGCAGAATATTCAGTATCAGTATGACCTTCCCCTGGCAATACCGGTTTTGCAGATCTCCAGGTCCACGACGGTTTTTGGTTCCTGGGATGAAAAACACCGTATTCTCAGTATAAGCTCTTTTCTTATCCAGAGTCATCCCTGGCAGATAACCGTGCAGGTGCTGAAACATGAAATCGCCCATCAGTGTTGTAGTGAAATGGGTGCTTTTCACAAATTCGGGGAGAAAGCCCATGGGCCGGGGTTTCAAAAAGCCTGCGAATTGCTTGGCGTGGATCCGCCCTTTCAGAGGGCCCATGCCGACACCCACGAGGCCATACACCAGGTTATGACCGGAGCGCATGCCTCGCAGAATTCCCGCATACTTGACAAAATCCGCAAACTCCTCCAGCTGGGCGGTTCCAGCAACGAGCATGAGGCTGCCGCTGCTCTGGCAAAAGCCACGGAATTGATGCAGCAGCATTCCATTGAACTTGATCAGCTCGACGCACAGGTCGGCATTACCGGTATGGTTTTGCAGACAGGAAAGCAGCGTCTTTCAGCGGCTGCCAAGGCCATCTGTGGGTTGCTGGACAGGTATTTTTCGGTTCGGGTTATTATCGGGCTGGAGTATGACCCGCTAACAGACAAGGAATACCGAACCATCCAGCTCTATGGAACCGAGGAGCAGGTGGCCATTGCCGAACATTGCTATCATTTTCTGCTGGAACGTCTGGATACCTTGTGGCTTGCAAACAAGAAGAAATTTCCCGGGTCCGGCAGAACAGGTAGAAAAAGTTTTGAATTGGGGTTACTGGCCGGATTTGCTGAAAAGCTGGAACAGCAGGCAGGGGAAGCAATATCTCGGGTACAGGAACAGGAACAGCAGGCGAGCAAAGCTCTTGTTCACCTGGAGCAGCGAGTGGATGCGTATGTGCAGGCGCGGCATCCGAAATTGCAGATGCAGCGAAGAAGACGAATCAATATCCATTGTGATGCCTATAACCATGCCCAGCAACAGGGACGGGATCTGGATTTTAATACGCCTGTGAAAGGTGGTGAGGTCCGTATGTTGAACTGAACTGTAAAAAAAAAGCATTTTCCTACGGCGCATCATCAGAAAAAACTTCCGGCCGAGATCAGAGTTTTGTATAGTGCGGGCTTTTTTCTTGGCAGTAAATGGTCGTGTTCGTGTAGAATATGTGCACGTAAATGTGAGCATTCCCGGATGTCAGCCGGTGTCGCTCAATAGCATGTTTTCAGAAAATAAAGGGTATCTTGAATAATTAGAATTTTCGTTTAAGATCAAGGCATGTGAAAAAAATACCGCAGACATATGGTCGATATTTCGAGGATAATTTTTTGAACATAACGCCGAGATTGGGCGAAAAAACAATTATTCAAGGTGGCCTAAAGTCATGAGCAATGCGTGGGAGTTCCTTGACCTCAGGGAACATGATGCAGAGAGCATGCAGGGAGAAGGTGAGCCTGTGAATTATCAGACAATGGAACGTTGGAACAGCAGCAGGTCCTCGGAGGTGTATGGTGTTTCCGAGTGGAGCGGCGGCTATTTTTGTGTGGACGACAGCGGTGATATGATGGTTATGCCCGAGCCGGGTGCAAAGGACCGTGCCGTCAGCATCCACCAGATCACAACGGGGATAAGGGAGCGCGGCCTGGATATGCCTGTGTTGCTGCGTATAGAGAACATCCTCGACGCCCAAATTACGGGATTGAACGAAACCTTTCAAGTCGCCATGCAGGAGCTGGGATATCAGGGAACCTTCATGGGCGCTTATCCCATCAAGGTAAACCAGCAGCAACAGGTGGTGGATAAAATCACCCATTTCGGATCGCGCTACCACCACGGTCTCGAAGCAGGCAGCAAGGCTGAGCTCATTGCAGCCATGGGCATGCTCAGGGATAAGCAGGCTGTGTTGATCTGCAATGGGTACAAGGATGAAGAGTTTATCGATCTGGGCCTCTATGCCACCAAGGTTGGCTTTAACTGCATCCTGGTGGTGGAGATGCCCGATGAATTACCCCTTATCATTGAGCGGGCCAAACAGCTGCATACCAATCCCATTCTCGGCATCCGCCTCAAACTGACTGCCCAGGCAGGCGGACACTGGGCTGAATCCGGCGGGGAACGCTCCATCTTCGGCCTCAACACCAGGCAGGTTATCCAGGCAGTGGATCTGCTCAAGGAGGCGGGCATGCTCCATTGCCTGAAAATGGTGCATTATCATCTGGGGTCGCAGATTTCAAATATTCGCGAAATCCGTTCTGCGGTCAATGAGGCCTGTAAAGTGTATGCCGGTCTGGCCAAGGAAGGGGCCGATGTCTCTTACCTGGACCTGGGAGGCGGGCTGGCAGTGGATTATGACGGCTCCCATTCCAATTTTCTGTCCAGCCGCAACTACTCCCTCAATGAATACTGCACGGATATTGTCGAGGCGGTCATGACCTCTCTGGATGAGGAGGAGGTGAAACACCCGACCCTTATCACCGAATCAGGCAGAGCCCTGGTTGCCTATTACTCCCTGCTGCTCTTTAATGTGCTGGATGTCACCAAATTTGAGCCGGAGCCCTTACCCTCAAAACTTCCCGAGGATGGCCCGCCGCAGCTCGAGTATATGATCCAGGCCCTTGAAAGCCTGACCATCCGAAACATGCAGGAGGTGTTCAACGACATCATCTTTTACAGGGATGAGACCCGGCGCCTGTTTCAGCATGGTCAGATCAGTCTGCGGGAGCGTTCCGTGGCCGAGCAGATTTTCTGGAGAACCCTGAACGAAATTTCCAGACTGGCAAAAGACGCCAAACATCTCAGCGCGGATCTGGCAGATCTGGATCAGGTGCTTTCTGATTTTTATTACTGTAACTTCAGCGTATTTCAGTCTTTGCCGGATTCCTGGGCCATCGGCCAGCTTTTTCCCATCATGCCCATACACCGGCTCGATGAGGAACCGAACCGAAAAGCGATTCTTGCAGACATCACCTGTGACTGTGACGGCAAAATCGATCAGTTTATCGATAAACGGGGAGTGAAACGCTACCTTCCTCTGCACGAGCTCAAGCCTTATGAGGAATACACCCTGGGAGTCTTTCTGGTCGGAGCCTACCAGGAAACCCTTGGTGACCTCCATAATCTCCTGGGCGATACCAATGTGGTCACCATCCGTATTCTCGATAACGGTGAGTATGAGTTTGTCAGTGAACAGGAAGGGGATACGGTTGCAGATGTGCTGTCGTATGTTGAATATGATCCCAAGCGCCTTTTTGTGAGTTTCCGCGACACGGCCGAGCAGGCGGTTCAGGAAGGCAGGATCACGCCCCAGGAGCGTCGGGAGATCGTGCAGACCTATGAGGCGGGTCTGCGCGGGTATACCTACTTTGAACGTTGAGCGCGCCTTGAGTGCCGGGTGACTGTTATGTGTTCTACGGAAAGCATCCTTTCCGGACAGGTACAACCTTAATGAAGGAGAAAAAATCATGGCCCATGTTTTGATTGTCGGCGCCGGTGGTGTAGGCAGTGTTGTTGCGCATAAATGCGCCCAGGCGGCCGACGTTTTCACCGAGATTACCCTTGCCAGTCGAACAAAGATAAAATGCGATGCCATTGCCGAAGAGGTCGAAAAACGCACCGGCAGGGGTATCGCGACAGAGGCCCTCGATGCAGATGATGTCGGCCGAACCGTAGCCCTGATCAGGCGTATTAAGCCCGATCTGGTTCTCAATGTGGCCTTGCCCTACCAGGACCTGCCGCTGATGGACGCCTGCCTGGAGGCCGGAGTTGATTATCTGGATACCGCCAATTATGAACCGCCCGATGAAGCCAAGTTTGAATACAAATGGCAGTGGGCGTACCAGGATCGTTTTACGGCAAACAATCGCATGGCCCTGCTGGGATCGGGATTTGACCCGGGTGTGACCAATGTGTTCGCTGCCTGGGCCATGAAACATCATTTTGATGAAATCCACCAGCTGGACATCATCGACTGTAATGCCGGTGACCATGGGCAGCACTTTGCCACTAACTTCAACCCTGAGATTAATATTCGGGAGATTACCCAGCGCGGCAGGTATTGGGAGCACGGAGAATGGGTGGAGACCGACCCGCTTTCCTGGTCCATGACCTATGATTTTCCGGACGGTATCGGCCCCAAGAAATGCTTTCTCATGTACCATGAAGAACTGGAATCACTGGTGCAAAACCTCAAGGGATTGAAACGGGCCCGTTTCTGGATGACTTTTTCCGAGCAGTACCTGACCCACCTGCGGGTGTTGGAAAATGTCGGCATGACCCGTATTGATCCGGTTGTCTGCGACGGCCGCGAGATCGTTCCCCTGAAGTTTTTGAAAGCGGTCCTGCCGGAGCCGGCTTCCCTCGGTCCTTTGACCAGCGGTAAAACCTGCATCGGCTGCCTGATGAAAGGCGTTCAGAACGGCAAGGAAAAGACCTTGTATGTGTACAATATCTGCAGCCATGAAGCAGCGTTTACTGAAGTGGGTTCCCAGGCCATCTCTTACACAACCGGCGTACCGGCCATGATCGGCGCCATGATGATGCTGACAGGAAAATGGAAAGCTCCGGGTGTGTGGAATATGGAACAGTTCGACCCGGATCCCTTCATGGACGCTCTCAACGTTCACGGGCTGCCCTGGAAAGCGGAAGAGCTGTGATCAACGGACGTCTTGCCTGCCGGTTTGATCCCGACAGGCTCGCAACACCTGCCTTTGTGGTCGATCTGGGGCTGCTGGAGGAAAACTGCAGGATTCTGGATGGAATCAGGCAGCGGACCGGCTGCAAAATCCTGCTGGCACTGAAATGCTTTGCCATGTATGCCGCCTTTCCCCTGCTCAGGCAGTATCTGGACGGTATATGCGCCAGTTCGCCCCATGAGGCCAGGCTGGGACGTGAGGAGTTCCAGCGGGAGGTGCATGCTTTCGCGGCTGCCTTTTCCGAGTCTGATATCCGGGAGCTTTCCGTGACCAGCGACCACCTGGTGTTCAACTCCTTTGCCCAGCTTGAGCGTTTCGGGCTGCAGGCAAAACAGATTGCCGACAGTGCCGGCCGGAGGCTGCAGTTCGGATTGCGCATCAATCCCGAGCACTCGGAAGGCGCGGTTCCCATGTATGATCCCTGTGCTCCGGGCTCTCGCCTGGGGATCAGAAGGTCTGACTTTCTGGTCGATAAGCTGGATTTGATAACCGGTCTGCACTGGCACAATCTCTGTGAACAGGGCGCCGATTGTCTCCAGCGTACCATTGCCGCTGTGGAAAAATCCTTCGGCGATGTCCTGGGCCGGATGGAGTATGTAAATTTCGGCGGCGGTCATCACATCACACGGGAAGATTACAACAGGGAACTTCTGGTGGAGCTCATCAATGCCTTTCAGCAGCAGTGGAAAGTACAGGTATACCTGGAACCGGGGGAAGCCGTGGCTTTGAACAGCGGCTATCTCGTCGCCACGGTCCTGGATATCATAGAGGCTGACATGCCCATTGTCATCATGGACGCCTCGGTCCCGGCGCATATGCCTGATGTGCTGGAGATGCCGTACCGTCCTCATGTCATTGGTTCGTCTTTGCCCGGCGAGCAGCCCTGGACCTGCCGGATCGGCGGACTTTCCTGCCTGGCCGGGGATGTGGCCGGAGAATATTCTTTCCCGGAGCCTCTTGCAATCGGGCAAAAGCTGGTGTTTACGGATATGGCTATCTACACCATGGTTAAGACCAACACCTTTAACGGGGTGCAGCTGCCGGATATTGTCACCTGGCAGCCCGGCACCGGGCAGTTTGAAGTGGTCAAGACCTTTGGCTATAATGATTTTAAACAACGTTTGTAAGAAAGTATACGTGTATCCTCAAGATTTCCTTGCCTCAGAATGCAGCCGTCGCGGACCTGATCAGGCTCTGTTTCACGTCATCCCTGTTCCTCTTGAGCAGACCGTCTCCTATGGAGGGGGAACCGCCCGGGGGCCTGCCGCAATCATTGAGGCGTCTCAACAGCTCGAGGCTTGGGACGGGGCTTCCGAACCCCATACATTGGGCATTCACACCCATGCGCCTGTGGACTGCAGCGGCAATATGGATCAGGTTATCGGTCGTATCCGTTCCACTGTGGCGTCCGTGGTGCAAGAACAACGGATTCCGGTTGTCCTGGGCGGTGAACACAGTGTGACCATTGGTGCGCTCTGCGGTCTGGCGACAGGCAATGAACGTATCGGTCTGGTGCAGCTCGACGCCCATGCGGATTTACGGGAATCTTATCAGGGCAGCAGACTGAGTCACGCCTGTGTGGCCAGAAGAGCGGTTGCCGATCTTGGAATGCCTCTGTTTCAATTCGGCGTCCGCGCGTTGAGCGTGGAAGAAGTGAAATGCCGGCAGCGTTATAACGTGCAGTATCTGGATGCAGAGAAGTTGTATCGGGAAGGCTTCCCTGTCGATCTTCTTCCCGAGGATTTTCCTGAAAAGATCTATATCACCCTGGATGTGGACGGCTTTGATCCTTCGGTTGTTCGTGCCACCGGCACGCCTGTTCCCGGTGGTCCCTCCTGGTTTCAGGTGATGCAGTTCCTTGCCCTGATCATCAAAGGTCGGCGGGTGGTGGGCTTTGACGTGGTTGAACTTGCCCCGAAGGAGCATGATCCTGCTTCTGATTTTGCCGCAGCCCAGCTGGTGTATAACACCATGGGGCTTATCCAGCGGTCGGCATTGGATCGTAGGTAGCATTTCCGGCAGAATGTCCGGCCTCTGAATCATCACGGAGGCCCTCTGCTGACAGGGAAACTCTCATCAGGGATCGAGGGGAGAGCGAGTCGTACCCAGCGATCCATTTCTCCTTGACTTCATTATTATTTCTTGTGTTTACAGATCGTCTGCCCCATAATAAAAAAAAGATTTCCAGTCAGCAGGCCGGTCTCTACCGCTTCATGTTCGATGTCTCGCTGCTGTACAATGCAAGCATGAGAAATCCGGGCTGACTCTCTATTGTTTGCGAGGTTTTCTATGAAGCGTTTTCGATTCCTTCCGTACTCTGCAGTGTTGTGTCTCCTGTTTGCCGGAACAGCTGCGGCAAGCGGGTTTCGCCTGCCATACCAGTCATCTGCCGGGATTGGTAAATCAGGGGCTCATGTCGCTTCCGCCGAGGGTCCGGACTCTGGTTATTTCAACCCTGCGAACATGGGATTTCTGGAAGACCGGATGCAGCTCGAAACCAGTGTGACTGCACTCAGCTTACCCGGTATAACCTATACCGACAGTCGGACTCAGTTATTTAATGGTGAGTCTGAGGAAGAGTTGTTTTTCTTTCCCCTGCTGCACATGGTTTCAAAGGATTATAACGGATTTCGCCTCGGTTTCTCCCTCATCTACCCCTACGGCTTGCAAAAACAGTGGACCCAGCCATACCCACAGAGCTTTTCCCGCTGTACCTCGCTCTCAGTCATAGAAGCGAATCCCACGGCCTCCTACACCTTTTCAGAGATGTTGAGCATCGGCGCCGGATTGCGATTACTGTACAGCGAGGGAGAAATAGAAAATGTGCTTGCAAACCCTCCAATGACGCAGATCGGCCCGCTCACCCTCCTGCACCAAAAGAGTGACGCTGATTCAACGGATTACGGCTATAACCTGGCTGTGTCCCTGCGGCCGGTCTCGCAGTGGACAATCGCCGCCACATACAGATCCGCTGTGACCCTGGAACTTGCAGGGGAAAGTGTCCTGGAAGCCCAGACCATGGATGGACAGTATCTGCGCTATCTCACAGCTTCCTCATTAGATATCGAAACGCCTGCCGTTGTCACGTTGGCTACATCCTGGCAGTGGGAACAGTGGACAGTGGAACTTGCCTGGGACAGGACCTACTGGTCGGAGGTGAAGTCTTTTGATACAAACTTGCAACTCGATGTAACCGGGACGCCCTTCCAGGCATTTGAAGAGCCGATTCCCAAAAACTGGCAGGACAGTAACAGTTATCGGGTGGGCGTTACCTATGCATATTCACCGAGCTTGCGTTTTATGGCAGGTTTTTTTCTGGAGGAGACGCCGATTCCGGATCAGACCCTGGGGTTTGAGTTGCCGGACGGTGACGCCATCGGGTATTCCGCGGGCATCTCCTATCGCTTTTCCGAGCTGCTTGAAATGGCGTTCAGTTATCTCTACCATGATGTCGATGAACGGAGTGTTTCATCCCTGGAAAGTCAGAATACAACCATAGACGGATCGTTCACCGATGCCTGTGCCCATGTGATGAATGTGAGTTTTACCTGGCGTTTTTAACGTGCACCGGCAGGAGGACGGCACAACCTGCAACTTGCATGACCATCATGCGGCGCACTGACTGACCGGTTTCCATATGATCGGCACATACACTACTGGAGGAATTATGACCAATACCGACCCCTCTGCTGAAATTTTGCATGGGGAGAGCGATGCAACGCAGCATCTTTTGAAGGCAATACTCCCCAAGGCAACCCATTGTTCGTTTAAGAAGCAGGAGCAGATTCTTGCCTCGGGTTCCGATCAGCTTGCCTTTTATTATGTTCAGGAAGGGACCGTAGAAGTCAGTTACACGGATAACCATGATACCCGGATTACCGTCGCCCTTATCGGCCGGGGAGAGTTTTTCGGCGAGATCGGTTATTTTGACGGTGAAACCCGTGTTCGTGATATCAGGGCTGTCGCGCCGACTCAAATAGCAGTCTTTACCCAGGAAACCATGGCGTCCCTGGCTCGGTCATCACCCGGCATGTATATAGATTTTCTTCATTTTCTCACCAAGAACATCTGCGCCAAGTTCAGGAGGATCGCCTCTGAACGTGAACCCATTGCAGGATATGCTGATTCGCTGGCCGCACGCAGATCAACCAAGTACAGCGAATCCAAACCCCTGCCGACATCGCTGATCCATTCTTCGGGATGGGGTACGGTCAGCAGGCGCATGGAGGCGATAAAGGCTGAGCTGTTCAACCTGTCCCATAAATTGCAGCAGGCGGAATCTGCAGAACAGGAAGACAGGGAAAGCGAAAAGCGTTGTTTTGCTCTTTTGCAGGAATTGAATGATCAGCTGGTCGAGTTTAAAAAAGAAATGGCAGGCAGCGGGCATGAAGAGGTTGTCTGGGGATATGTTTTCAAGGAAATCTACCCCTACTTCATGCGCAGCCGTTTTGCTGAACGGGCGTATTTTAAACCCAAAGGATATGCCGGGGATTTCCTGATGATGGAGCATATCTACCGCAATGAGCCGGTCGGTGAAGGGAAACTTGGTGAAATTGTCGACAAGTTTTGTCTGCAGCGGCCGGGATCCCTTGCCATACGGGGGCGCAGGAAACTGATGAAGGATCAGCTGCTGAGAATTTGCGGCGACATGGCAACTCGCGGGAATCCTATAAGGATCATGAACCTGGCCTGTGGACCAAACAGGGAGCTGTTCGATTTTCTCGAAGAGTTTGAACATGATGAACTGATAGAGGCCCTTTGTGTGGACATTGATGCCGAGGCGCTCAGATATACGAATCAGTATGTCAATGTGTTTCCGCACCTGGCCTCCATACGCCTGATGAGTGAAAATGTCATTAAATGGTCCCTTGGCAAGGTCAGCCATACCATTGAGCCCAGAGATATCATCTACTCCGTCGGACTTTGTGACTACCTGGACGTCCGGATTTTCCGTGCCCTGGTGACTCAGTGCTACAATCACCTCAACCCCGGCGGGAAGCTGCTGCTGGGGAATTTTACTTTGTATTCAGATTCGCTTTTTCTGGATAAACTGCTGAAATGGGAGCTGATATACCGCACAGAAGATGATCTGAAGGAGTTGTTCGCCCCCACCCCCTTTGGGGACAATGTGACCATACTCTCAGAAGAGACCCAGGTGAACCTCTTTGCCCTTGCCGAAAAGAGCGGCTGAACAATGGGTGCCGTTGCAACCCCGTACAGGCGCCGGTTTGAAGGTGACATCAGTTTGCTTTTTTACCAGCGGAGTCTGGTTTGTCTCTGGATGGCGATCATCTTTTTTTGCCTGTTTTCCGCCCTGGATTATATCTGTTGCCCGCAGCTGTTCGGTCTGTTCACCGGCTATCGAGTGATGTATGTGTTGAGCTGTGCGCTGGTGTATCTGATTCTCAGGCATCCTGCAGGAAAACGCTATGTCCATAAAATAATGTATTGCATGATGCTTCTCGGAGCTGCGGTGATTTCTCTGATGGCGGCAGCGCTGGGAGGCTTTGCCTCAAATTATTATGTGGGCATTCTGTTGATGATAGCAGGCGCTTTTTCGGTGCTGCCGCTCAATGTGGTTCAGGCCCTGCTCACAGGCGTTTCCATGTATCTTGTATATATGGTGATCATCCTCTTATACACGGATGGCGCAGAAGAGTCGTCATTGCGCTACGCCTTGAACAATTCTTTCTTCTTCCTCTCCATGGTCGGGGTGACCACGGTTCAGTGTTACGATGACCTGCTTACACAGATAAAAGCGCTTCGGGCTCAAAAAAGTTTACGCAGCCTGCGCAGGGAACTGGTGGAACAGACCGACAATCTGGAAGAAATTGTCCAGCAAAGAGTTGCGGAGCTGGAGGAATCAGAACTGAAATTCAAGGATCTCTATAATACTATTACTGATATGGTGATTGTCATAGATGCTGATGGAATCATCTGTCAACGCAACAGAGCTGCAGCGGAAATGTTGGGAGGAGCCGATGAAAAACTCCTCGGCCATAGCTGGATTCCGTTTATTTGTCAGGAGAACAGGGAGAACATAGGAGAAAACGTCATAGACAGACTCAGGCAGAAGGAGATCGTCACAGGCGTTCAGTTATGCATGCAATCCGCAGAAACAGAGAAGATAATAGAGGCAGAGTTAAGCGGCCAGGAGGTTGATATTGAAGAAGGGCCTCCCCTGTACCAACTGATCATCCGTGATATCAGCCCGACCAAGGAAATGGAGCGCAGGGTGCTGGAATCCAAACGCCTTATCGATTCTTCGCGGCAGAATGCAATCCTGGGGCTGGCCAGGCTGGCCGAGTTCCGGGATAATGATACTGGTTCCCATCTTGAGCGCATCCGTGAATACACCAAACTGCTTGCCGAGGATCTGGCCGGGGAATCGATCCTGAAAGAGACCATTACGCCGACCTTTATAGAGGATCTCTATAAATCTGCGGTATTGCATGATATCGGTAAAGTAGGCATACCGGACAGCATCTTGTTGAAACCCGGTCGATTAACCGATGAAGAAACGGCATTGATGCGCAGGCATTGTGAATTCGGTTACCGAACATTGCAATGGGCTGAGGAAAGGTCCGGCAGAGGCTCATTTCTGCATATGGGGCAGGAGGTTGCCAGGGCGCATCATGAACGGTGGGACGGCAGCGGATACCCGGAAGGGCTGCGCGGTACAGAGATCCCCCTTTCCGCCCGAATCGTATCCCTGGCGGACGTATACGACGCCCTGACTTCGAGTCGTCCGTACAAGACTGCACATACCCATGAACAGGCGCGTACATATATTGTTGAACAGAGCGGCGGTCATTTTGATCCTTTGGTCGTTAACGCCTTTGTGCGGCTTGAGAATCAATTTAAGATGTTGCGGATGAATATGCTGTTGAGTTGACGAATAAAACTGCATGGTGAGATCAGTCTCTCCGGCCGCATTAAACCATAAAAATGTATCACTTCGGCATGGCGGATTCTGTTCTCTGCCGGAAATTTCGGATAAAAGGAGATGTTTTCTTTGGATCAGGACGCTTCCAGGTATCATGGACAGTACCTCTCTGAACTGCGGGACCTGCATCACAGAAGGGTATATTACATCCTTTTAGCGGGCATGGGCCTGTTTGTGATATTGGCCCTGCTCGATCTTGTCCTGATCCCCCATTTGTTCAAGGAATTCCTTGTGTATCGAACACTCTGCCTCTGTCTGGGGGCAGTCCTGTTTGCCGCTAATTATCATGATGAACGGCAGCGCTGGTCCCTGGTCATAGGGCTCTGTGCATATTTGTGTGCCGGGGGCGCCATGCTTGTAATGATCTATAAGATGGGCGGGTATCTGTCTCCCTATTACATTGCACTTATTCTGGTCATAACCATGTACACTGCCCTGGCGCCTTTGACGCCTTTGCAAACGCTTGGTGCGGGGTTCGCTCTGGTTACAGGATACCTTGCCGTGGTTGCGGTTTTTGAGGGAGCTTTTACCTTCCGGTTCACCTGGACGGTGAGCAATCTGTTTTTCATGTCCTGCTTTGTCCTCATTGCTGCAACCCAGAGCGCTACAGATACCTGGGGTAGAAGGAATGAATCCTACCTGCGTCAGCAGGAAACGGAAACTGCGGAAGCCCTGCAAAAGCATGCCCTGTTCCTTGAACAGGAGATCAAAAGACGGACCAGGGAACAGCAGATATCGGAACAACGCTATAAGGTATTGTTTGATAACCTGGCCGATGAGGTCGTTTTCATCGGCCTGCAAGGTAACGTCATGCAGGCCAACGCCCCGTTTGTATATCATTTCGGCAGAGAGATATTGGAGGAGAACGGTTCGTTTTACAGGCTGCTCAAGGAAGATCGTCCCGGATCTTTACAGGCGCGGATTGCGCGCATTGCGGCCACGGCCGAACCCCTTACAGCTTGTCAGGTGACCATGCGGTCTTTGACGAATGAAGAACGCATCATGGAGCTTAACGGAGCTGTTTTGCTGCGCAATCAGAAAATTATCGGCGTGCAGCTCGTGTTACGTGATATCAGTACGCGTCGTCAACTGGAGCAGGCTCTGGTACATTCCCTGGAGACGATCCGGACAACCGAGGAGGCCACCATTCTGGCCCTGGCAAACCTTTCCGAATATCGCGAACGGGAAGCGAACGTACCGGCGCTCCATCTTGAACGGGTGATGCAAATTTGCGCTGAGTTAACGCGGGAATTGCAGCGTAATCCGGACCGGGAGCGAGAAATCACCCCTCAATTTGTCGAGGATCTTGCCTATGCTTCCATTCTGCATGATATCGGCAAAGTATCCGTTCCGGACGCCATACTCCTCCATCACGATCCAAATGACATAAAGGCATGCGAACAGATCCGCAATCATACCATTGCAGGGGGAGATTTTATTAAATCCATGGAAGAACAGGGAACAGGCGGCAGTTTCCTCGGGCCGGCCAAGTCCATTGCTTATTTCCACCATGAGCGGTGGGACGGGAAAGGGTATCCCCATGGCCTGGCCGGCAGGGAAATCCCGTTGGAAGCACGCATCATGGCGGTGGCCGATGCCTATGAGGATTTCCTGGCAGCCGGGTGGCAGAGTGGAAAGAACATGGATCATGAACAGATATGCACCCGGGTGATCGCCGGGAGCGGCAGCCGCTTCGATCCTGACGTCATTCAGGCTTTCACTCGAAGTAAGGCTGCAATAGAAAGGATTCTCAGGGGCTATCCTCCGACAGGAAGAAAGAAGGTAACTGCTCACAGACCACTCGATCTCTCCGCGATCAGCCTGGCTTAGGTATGAACCAATACGCTGCGCCGGTCTGCTTGTTGAGATATCAATCGCCCTGCAAACAGTTACAAATACTGGATTAATTAAACTTGCCGTTGCTCCACTGTGAGTAGTTACGAAAGGAGGAACGTACAGGCGAAAATATATGTTGAACAACTTTGTACAGGTCTGGTGAATTTTGTACCGACTTTGTTCCGGAGAATGCAATTGCCTGGCATACTGTCACATTTCCCTTGCTGTTCATGGGCAAATACACTAAAACCTCCCATATAATTTTTTGTACCTACTGCCATTATGACTGCGCATTCATGCCCGCTGGTTTATCCGAAAGTCTCCGGCAGAGAGCAGAAGGCGCCATGCCGAAATGATACGCTTTCATAACAGCGAAGCGGTGTCATCGTTGCGGTCGGCAAATCCGGTCCGGCCATGCTGGTTTATATGAAAGTCTCCGGCAGAGAGCCAAAGGCGCCATGCCGGAGTGATAAACTTTCAATGTTCGTTGTGGCCGGTCAACCTGGTCCAGCCATGCTGGTTAGTACACCGGTCGGCAGGAAAGATCTATAAGTCACGGAGGAGTTTTCATGAAAACAAATGTCATGCGCGCCCCATTGCTCAAGGCCGGCGCTGTTCTCGTAATCTTCATGCTGCTTGTCTACATGACAAGCTCATCGCCCGATGGAGGCGTATGGGGAGCAATTGGTCTGATGTTTATCAGGGCGGTTCAGCTCATCCTATGGGCAATCGGCATGGTCCTCGGCATTGCCGTATGCCTGGCCGTTCTTTTTGCCGTTTTTTTCGGCGCCGCTGCCATGGTGGACCGGGAGAGCTCCGCTCGTATGTACCGTCAACTCAAGGTCACCTTGAAATCGTGGCTGGCTGAAGGGATAACTCGAATCACTTCCGCACGCGAATGTGGATGTGAACAGCAGGAAACCGTTACTGCGCCTGTTGAGGCAAACATGGAGCCCGCAAAGGTAGAACCTGCAACGGTAGAACCCGCAACGGTAGAGCCTGCAGTTGTTGAGGCCATGCAGAGCGACCTGGAAAAACGTCTGGAGGAGCTGGGTGATAAAATCCACGCTCTGGAAGGTAAGCTCGATGGGTATGCGCCGCATCACAAGGTAGAAGAGATATCAGGGGCGGTCTCCGCTTCTGAAGAGGCTGTGGATAAATTGCATCAGGCTCTTGCAGATATCGAAGGCAAGTTGAAGGAAACCTGTGGAAAACTCGAAGAAACCAGCAGCAAGCTTGCAGGCGTTTCAGCGGAGAAAATCCTGGGAGACCTGCCCGGCCGTCTGGATACCGTTGAAAAACAGGATGTGGCCAGCAAAGAGGACGTTAATTCCCTTATGAGCCTGATCCACAAGCTGCAGGACGAAGTGCGTGAGAGCATTGAATCCATCGCCTCTGCAGAACCGGAAGAAGCTCCAGTAGAGGAGGAAACAGCTTCTGCAGGAGACGATGACGATGCAGAACATAGACTGTTCACCTATTTCGACGATCCCGCAGACCGTGAAAAAATCAGCGGCCTGGTTGAAGGAACCCTGAAAAAAGATATGACTTACGCCCAGGTCATGGATCACTTGGTCAAAAGCATGGGTAAAGAGAAAGGTCAGATTATTGCTGACCATCCTTCCCTGGCTAAAGACTACATCCGCCAGAGACGTCGGGGATAATCAGGCGTCTGCCGTATTTGCAAAGAGAAGAAAGCCTGTCCGGATCATCCGGACAGGCTTTTTTTTTCAGCATTCATCATCTCCCTTCATTTCTATCACGCCGGTCAATGCAGGGTGTGTCACGCCCACCGTTTGCATATGCAGACTGGTTCTGCTCATAATTCGTGGATGCTCGTCACGTCCATTTTCCCCCTGCTCATTCCCCGTTCTTGATTTTTCAAGAAGAGTATAAAAAAAAGAATCGTTGGGGCGCAATAAGAATTCAGGGATGCTCGATTTTTGTGTTGCGCTAGACGGTAAAATGTTGATAATGCGATGCTATTGATTTTGTCGGCTGCGGTTGAAATGCCTTTTTAAGGCTCTTTCAGCTCGCAAAATTCAGTGAGGCCGGATCGTGTTGTGTGTTGGGCAAGGGTAACTGCTCGCAGGGCACTCGATCTCTCCGCGATCAGCCTGGTTTACGTATGGGCTAATACGCTGCACCAGTCTGCTTGCAGAGATATCAAGTACCCTGCAACCAGTTACAAATACAGGATTCATCAAACTTTGCCACTACCCCCCTGTGAGTAGTTACGGGCAAAAAGTCAAGATTTGATTGTCCTGCGAATACATCCCGCATCTCACGCGTATATTTTGCAGTCAGTCCGTGCATGCTCAAATTGTCTATGGGGACAAAGCAATGCGGAATATTTTAAGATGTGGTTACCATGCATTACCGTTGGAAAGATCTAACTGAAGAAGAAGGGCAAAGTTCTGTCCTCGCAGCTTTGACAGCCGTAGTCTTGGTCGCGTTACTGGCCTTTGCGGTCAATGTAGGGCAGGTTATCCATGATAAAATGTTGGCTCAGACAGTTGCAGATGCCGTTGCCCTTTCTGCTGCAAATGTTCAGGCGGTCGGCATGAATGAGATTGCTGATTTAAACGCTGAAATAATAAAACTTAGAAAAGAGCTTCGAGACGATATCGCAAAAGGCCGCAGCATTGGATTTTCTCCAGGCCAGGGATGGAGAACGTTTCTGTATTATTATCGGCAAATTCAGTATGCACGGGACCTGCAGGATGAGGCAAACACGAAATTTGCGGAAATGGCGCGTAAGGCGGGAGAAAAAGTGCTTGCCGTACATAATGCCGGCTACGACAAATTGCATCCAGGGATAAGCGCCGGAATCCACAAAGGGCTCAAGCCCAAAGCGCATTGGACCATGGAAGAGTTGTTGGGAAGTCCGTACCCAAAACAGGCCTTGGGCATCCTGGATGAGGCGTGGATTCAACCTTATTGGTGGAGAATATGGATACCTGCCAAATATCCGCCGACGATTCAAACTGTAGCCATTTTTACGGATAAAAGAGACGGTGTAGAATCCATCCCTTTCATTGGGGATATAACCATACCGCAAACAACATGGCCGGTAAAGCACGAGCGGAGTCTGGGATCTGCCTCTAAAGCCTACTACCGGGTTCGAGTGAAACGTGAACCTATCCGCGCCCTGGTGGATATGGAAAACTACGGGTTCAGCGTTAATATTCCGGAGATCATTGCCTACAGTCAGGCGCAGCCCGATAAAGGCGAGATACATCATGGAATGGCCGGCTACGAAGCCCGTTTAGCGCCTCTGTGGCAAACCTACCCCAACGAAACCAATGACGGCGACTACCTCCGACTCGTCCACGAATTCAAACATTAATCGTATCAGGTTCACAGACCATGCAACGCGTTTTCTTTGATCAACAGGGCCAGGCAGCTGTTGAATCCATCCTTTCCGTACTCATTATCCTGTTGTTGATGTTGGGCTCCGGACAACTGTTGTATGTATCTCTGGTGAGTAACGAGGCTGTACAACGGGTGCATAAGGAAACTCTGGAACATTTTCAGCAGATGAATACAAACGGCGATGCCAGGGGGGCTGGAGCTATGGCCAAGGAGATCATTGCCACGGTGGAGGCTGACCCGGGTAAGGCCTATGGCATGGTGGTAAACAACTGGTCCCTGTTTCACCGGGATTATCCCCCTGAGAGCCAACCTGCTTCCCGCTATTCAGGTGGAGGTAAAAAATATGTTGCCAAACGGGGTCTTTTTATTGCTGCCGGTCCTTTGAAAAGTAAGGACGATAAAGTTGACGCTAAAGGGGACGGCTATAGCGCTTTTGGTATTCCAAGGGGCCGGCTGTCAGACGGAGATGGGTGGAACACGTATGGAGCAGCTATCCGTAATGATGAATTTGACAAGCTCTGCCATGACCTGGGCATAACCAATACCTACTTCAGATAAGGCTGTTGCCTCTCATAATATTCGAGAACTACATACAACAAATATACAATTAAGCAACGTATCTGACAGGCGTGGTGCACCGTTCTGTCAACCAAGGAGGAAGCAGTGTCGCGTTCAATGTTTGCCGGGAAGAATAGTATTATCGTCCCGTTGATTCTTGCCGGTATCGGGGTGTTTCTGGTGTTCCAATACCTGAAAACCAAAGAAGGGGAGCTGGGGCTTTCCGCGGATCTGGTATCTGTGGTGGCAGCCGGCGTGGATATCCCGGCTTATACCAAGCTGGATAAGACTATGATCCGAACCATTGCAGTTCCTCGCAAGTTTATCCCTCCTTCTGCCATGCATTCCATTGAGGATACCAATAAACGGGTCAGCCTGGTGCCCATCCTCAAGGGCGATTATATCCTGGAGACCATGGTGTCCGGGCAGAATCAGTCTGTGGGGCTGTCCCTCAAAATTCGCCGGGGCTACCGGGCCGTATCTGTAGGCGTAGATGCCATTCGCGGGCTTTCCGGCCTTCTCAGACCAGGGGATAAGGTGGATGTGCTGGGTACCTTCGAGATTGAGAGCGGTGATTCCTCAAAGAAGCGCACCTTTACCATATTACGCAATGCCCTGGTGCTGGCTGTCGGTCGGAATATGGGCAAGGAAACCATGGTGGAACAGGCTGTGCTTTCAGAAGATCGCGAGGATATGCGCAAGCGTATCGGCAGTCTGCGGACAGAAGAGAGTGTTGATTATGAAAAGGTCTCCACCGTGACCCTGTTGGTTGATCCTTCCCAGGCCCAGAAAGTGTTTCTGACCCAGGAGATCGGTGTCCTGTCCCTCAGCCTGTGTCCGGTGGTGGAAGACAACGACGGAGAGCCTGTCCCATCCATTGACGGTAAGGATATGCTGGGAATCAAGGAAGAAATATATGCGCCTCGTCCATGGGGTGAAATCCACGGCGCACAGCGGCGGTAAAGAGGCGACGATATGTGCTGTTACAGGAGTAACAAGATATTTGCAAAGATGCGGTTAGCCGGAATCTTTCTGTTCATGACGGCTATTTTACTGTCGACCGTACAGGCAAAGGCTGAACAGACTGTGACCGTGTTTGTGAATGAATCCAAAGTGGTCAGGCTGAAGGAACAATTCAGCGAGTATGCCCTGGGAAACGACGCTGTGGCGGACTGTGTTGTCCGCCGAAATGACGAGTACGGTGCTGAGGTGGTGCTCAACGGTGCGGCCGAAGGCACCACCAACCTGATTTTCTGGGATCAGGGCGGACAGATCTTTGCCAAGTTCAATGTCAAGGTTCAGGTGCGTGACCTGGGCCAGGCGGCAGCAAACGTAAAGGAGCGCCTGGAAGGCATTCAGGGCATAAAGGTCGAGGTTGCCGGGCAGAAAATCATTGTCTCCGGCAAGGTGCTGACCACCGACGATCTGAAACGGGTGAACCTGCTCCTGGAAGGGGATGATCAGGTAATCAACACGGTTACCCTGGGACCTGCGGCGCTCAAAGTCATGGCCCGCATCATCGATGATTTTGCAGGCGGCGAGGGCCAGGTAGAGGTACGGACCATCGGCCAGAACCTGGTGCTGATCGGGACAGTGTACGGCAAGGGATCTGCCGGGCGTATTGAGGATTTTGCCAAGGTCTTTCATGCCGATGTTGTGAATCTTATCAAGGAAAAAGAGATAGACCTGGATGTTGGTGCAGGCAAGATGGTGCAGGTGTTCGCCCACTTTATGGAAGTGAACACCGATGCCATGGAGGCATTGGGATTCTCCTGGAGTCCTCTGGGCAGTCTTGAAACCCGGACCGATGTAGGTGAGACCTCGGAAAACGGCGTACACAATCATAACGCCTTCTGGCAGGTCAACGGCTTTTTAAGCGAACTGCTGCCCCATTTTGAGAACGGCCGGGAACGGAACATGGGCAGGCAGCTCAAGGTTTCCAGCGTAAGCGTGAAATCCGGTCAACCCGCGGAATTCCAGTCCGGCGGTGAGCTTGGATATCCGGTGGTCAGTACCATGGGCGCCACCAGCCTGGAGTTTAAAAAATACGGCATTACCCTGAAGGTGCTCCCCTTTGCCCAGGGAAATAACGTGACCCTGAAAATCCATGTAAAAATTAATATTCCCACCAATCTTGGTTCCGCCGGGGCAGGCAGTGTGGGCAGTTATGTGAACTTTACCAACACCGAGGTGGATACGACCCAGTACTGCCGAACAGGCGACAGTATTGCCATATCCGGACTGCTGAGTCAGATAGACCGTAAGGCGTTTGATGCGGATCCTGGTTCGTCGGGGGCTCTGTTTGAGCTGTTCAGGTCCAAGGAGTTCCACCAGGAAAAGAGTGATCTGGTCATTTTTATCACCCCGGAGATCCTTGCCGATGCACGGGATGCCAATCTGGAAATGAAGCAGCGGGCGATACAGTTGTTTGATTCGTATGATCCGGTATCCCGCTGATTGTACGCGTTTTTACGGGTTGTTTCAAGAATTTTGAGGATGTAAAGAAAGAGGTTTGGAAACACGACGCGGTTCAATATTTGCGGTAAGCAGCGCCAAGGGCGGGGTGGGAAAATCGACATTTGCCGCCAACTTCGCCTTTGCCCTGTACCAGGAGACTAAGAGCTCCATCCTGCTGCTGGACATGAACGACACCTCCTGCGGGGATACCGCCCACGCAGCCGGTCTTTCTCCCTTCGACGGCAAGACCGGCGCGCCCGGAACCGGCGTACGGGGTATCATCGACCTGATGAACAATATCCACGCCATAACTCCCAGGGCGCTGCCGGCGTCGATTGCACCTGCATACGAAGGCGTGACCATCCTCAACCTCAAGGCCAGGGGTGAGGAGAGCCGAAAGGTTCCTGTAGAAAATATCGGGCCTTTCCTGGATGTTGCTTCCCGTGCCTATGGCCAGGTGGTGGTCGATCTTGGGGCCGGGTATTCCAATCCCGTGACGGTGGCCTGTCTGGAGCGTGCCAACGCTATCTTCGTGCTGCTTCGTTCGGAAATGTTTTCCATTTCCCAGACCATCAAGGGGCTGGAAGTGTTGCAGCAGCTCTCGTTCCAGGCCCGGATGATTTATCCTATTCTGAGCGGCTACTCACGCAGCAACGAATTCTCTCCCTCGTTGATAGAGACCAGAATCAGACGGGACCTTTTTGCCGTTATCCCCGAGGATGCAGGCTATTTTTCCGCAGCCCTCAAGGTGAGCCGGCCTGCGCTGTTGGTGCAGCCGCGGCATCCGCTGAGCAAGGCCCTGGGAAAACTGGCTGCCGCTCTGTGGAAGATGGATCTCTGTGAACCGCAGATAGTGGGTGTGGAGAAACCTGTGCCTACTCCAAACCTGCGGAATACAACTGATAACAACCGGCAACAACCGACTGAAGAGCCGGTTGGTCCATTGGCATCTAATGCGGAACTGGATGATTTAAAGCTGCTTATTCACCAAAGATTGTTCGGCGAGGTAGACCTGAAAGCCCTGGATGAAAAGGCCTTTCAGGATGAGGAAGCCAGGCTGCGGCTGCGCGAGCAGACCAAGGTTGTTATCGACCGGCTGGTAGATGAAGAGGCTGTTGAGATTAATGACCGGCAGGTTCGCATGCAGATCAGTCAGGAAGTGCTCAACGAAGCAATCGGCCTTGGCCCCCTGGAATCTCTGCTGGATGATTCGAGCGTCACGGAGATCATGTGCAATGGCCCAAGCCGGATCTATGTGGAACGTGAGGGTAAGATTCAGCTCACGGACAGACGTTTTCTCAACGATCGTTATCTGCGCGGCACCATTGATCGCATTGTCGGCAGGGTAGGGCGCCGTATCGATGAGATGTCGCCCATGGTGGACGCCCGGCTGGAAGACGGCAGCCGAGTGAACGCGGTTATTCCTCCTCTGGCTGCGGACGGCTCACTGCTTACCATCAGAAAATTCAGTAAGCAGCCCCTGCAGGCGGATGATCTGATCAGGCTGGGTTCGTTTACCTGGCAGATGGCTGAGCTGTTGAAGCTGTGTGTGAAGTCGCGCCTCAATATCATCATCAGCGGCGGCACCGGCTCCGGTAAGACCACTTTGCTCAATGTGCTCAGTTCGTTCATCCCGGAGGAGGAGCGTATCGTCACCATTGAGGACGCTGCCGAGCTGCAGCTGCACCAGGAACACGTGTGTCGTCTGGAGGGTAGGCCGGAAAACATCGAGGGCAAAGGCGAGATCACCATTCGTGATCTGGTAAAAAACTCGTTGAGGATGCGGCCGGACCGCATCGTGGTCGGCGAGTGTCGCGGCGGTGAATCGATTGACATGCTCCAGGCCATGAACACGGGGCATGACGGCTCCATGACAACCGTCCACGCCAACAATGTGCAGGGCGCCCTGCGCAGGCTGGAGACCCTGGTCATGTTTTCCGGTTTGGATCTGCCGTCCAGGGCCATCCGCGAACAGATCGCTTCGGCCTGTGACATTATTATTCAACAAAACAGGCAGCCCGACGGTTCCAGAAAGATAGAAACCATTTCAGAAGTGACCGGCATAGAAGGCGACGTGATTACCACTCAGGAGATCTTTACCTACAGGAACCTGGGCTATGATGAAAACAGACGCACTGTGGGTGAATTTGTTGCCAGCGGCCTGATACCCAACTTTATCTCTGAACTGGAAGATAACGGGCAGTCGGCGCCCCGTGACATATTCATGTAAGTGGAGAACGAAAAGGGGTGGGCCGGTAAAGAAATGAGCAATATGAATACGCACTGAGTGATGCGGACAACACAGGGAGCAGGATATGTCCAGTGAGATATACGCCTTATCAGCCATCGTCTGCCTGGCGCCGGCAGTTTACTTTTTTTTCAGGAATATCTATGACAGCCTCTTGAATTCCTTTTTCCGTGGCTTCTGGCATCAGGCGGAAAAATGTTTTGTCAACTTTGAGCTGATGTTTCTGGACGAGCTCTTTACCATGATGCGCTGCAGGATGCTCATTATCGGCTCCATGGCAGTATCCATGCTTGTGGTCTGGTATGTCTGCCGTTCAGCACCTTCGTTCGTGCCCTCGGCCGCGATATGCATTGCCGCCATTGCCGGGTGGGCGCTCCCCGGCATGGTAACCGTGGTTATGCATAAACGCTATGTGGACAGATTTGACGACCAGCTTCTCGATGCGCTGGGATTGGTTGCAAGCGGTCTGCGTTCAGGCTTGTCGTTACAGCAGTCTCTGGGGCTGGTAGCCAAGGAAATGATGCCGCCGGCATCCCAGGAGTTTAAGCTGCTTCTCTCGGAATACAATTACGGCAAGACCATGGACGAGGCTTTTGAGCGCATGACAGAGCGTGTCCCAAGCATGGATTTAGGTATCACGGTGGAGGCGATCCTGGTACTGCGGGCAACAGGCGGTAATCTGGTGGAGACCTTTGATATTATCATCGACACGGTCCGGGAACGGAAAAAGGTGGAAGGTAAGATCAAAAGCATTACAGCCCTGGGAGTGTATCAGACGGTTCTTATCGGAGCCATGCCCTTTGTTTTGATGTGGGTGTTGAATTGGCTGAACCCGGTATACATGCAGCCGCTCTACGTTACCAGCCTGGGCTGGGTGATGATCGGCATATCGGTACTCCTGGTCATTTTGGGCAGTCTACTTGTGAAATCCATTGTCACCATCAAGGTGTGAGTGTTGGTTGCGGCCATTGCATTCAGCTACGGTCTCACTCCTCCCGTTATAAAAAAGGAAAAACAATATGTTAAGAATAATTCTACTCAGTCTTGTTGTAGTTGCCATGTTCGGTTGTGGCGCCCCGGAATTCAATCCGCCGCCGGAGCCGCCGCCTGCACCTCTTTTCGGAGAGATCGTGGATACAAAAGGTTCCTGGTACGGACCGTTGTTTCACGGGCGCCTGACCTCCAACGGCGAGAGTTATGATATGGAACAGATGACGGCAAGTCACGCAAACCTGCCGTTCGGCACCAAGGTGGAGGTTACTAATCCTGAAAATCAGAAAACGGTCCAGGTTGTGATCAATGACCGCCATAACCTTGAGCACGGGATTGATCTTTGCCTGAGCAGAAAGGCCGCCCGGGAAATCGGCGCGTACCCGCAGAAGTACTTTGCCGTCCAATTTATAGTTATCGAGTAGAGCTATGCGTGCATATGTTCAACGGCTGTTGCATGATGAGTCCGGACAGGGCGCCACCGAATACATGGTGTTTCTGGTGTTGGCCATTACCCTGTGTTTCATAGGGTTTCTGTTTGTGCCGTATTTTACAGGTGGATTTGATGCGCTCCTCTCTCGGATACTGGGGAGCAACTATTATCTTTCCACGTATTAAATGCCCGTTCCGGATAGGTGTTGCCGGTTGTTGTTCCAATGTCCCAGGCGCCGGGAGCCGGGTGAAAAATGCGTGTCAAAGGTCAGTGTTTATCCGAAAGTCTCCGACAGAGAGCAGAAGGCGCCATGCCGGAGATATAAACTTTCGTTGTTCGTTGTGGCCGGCCAACTTGGTCCAGCCATGCTGGTTAGTAATCTGGTAATATAACGATGATTTTTCAAGTAATTATTTGCGCCATAATTTTTATGGCGCTTTTTATGTTTGCCTATTGCATGATGCAGAAAGGCACGGAGGAGAGTGCCCGTCGCGCTTTAGGTATCCAGGAAAAGGCCAAAGTGGTGCGAAGCCCTATGATCCGCCTGCTGCGCCCCCTGTTTACTCCGCTGGTACCGCTTGCCAAGACTGTGCAGAGTGATGATCAGCGCCGCAAACGACGAAATCAGTTTGTGGTGGCAGGAATGACCGAAGAGATCCTGCCCGAGGAATTTCTAGCTTACCAGATGCTCATGGGCGTAATGCCGGTGACTATCCTCTTAGTAGTGAATCCGCACCTGAGTTTCTGGGTGTATCCCTTGATTGCCCTGCTTGGTTTTTTCTTCCCCAACAAATGGATGCAGGACCGCATAAAGATGCGCTCCACTGAGATGGTGCAGGAACTGCCCCATGTGGTGGATATTCTGGCTCTCTCTACCAGAGCAGGGCTTGGATTTATTGCCGGATTGGAGCGCCTGACCAGGAAGCGGAAACCAACCCCTCTTATGGAAGAATTGACTATCCTGCTCCAGGAGA
This sequence comes from Desulfobulbaceae bacterium, assembly GCA_963678525.2. Lineage (GTDB taxonomy): Bacteria > Desulfobacterota > Desulfobulbia > Desulfobulbales > Desulfobulbaceae > Desulfogranum. The sequence goes on along the minus strand of CAXXDG010000003.1, from coordinate 3,154,533 downwards.
TTCAGATGGGGGCTACAAGGGAGCAGGCGCTGCGTAATATGGCCAACCGGTGTGATTCGCCGGAAGTAAATCAATTCATAGTGATCCTGATCCAGGCCGGCAGCCTTGGTGTGCCTATTTCCAGTGTGCTCCGGGCGCAAAGTGAAAAAATGCGCTCTGAGAGGTTTCAAAAAGCTGAACGAAAAGGTGCGGAGGCAACCCAGAAGGTGGTCTTCCCCATCATTCTGGTGATTATGCCTGCGGTGCTGATCATTGTTCTGGGGCCGATTGCGCTGCAGTTTATTTATTCAAACACAGGCCTCTAAGCCGTATTTCACCAGCGCCAAGGGAGATCATGGAAGAACAGAGAAAAAAAATCCGCCTGGAACGGGCCGAAACCATGATGAGCAGGATGATCGGCCTGCTTGGACGCAGCAGCCTGAAACCGGGGCATGGAATGTTGATAGCCCCCTGTAACCAGGTGCATACCTGCTTTATGCGCTTCAGAATTGATGTGGTCTTCCTGGACAGGGAAAACCGTATCGTGAAAATCTGCCCGGCCATGCGACCCTGGCGTCTGACTCCCATGGTATTGAAGGCCAAGGCTGTGTTGGAATTGCCGGAAGGTGAAAGCGCAGGGCTCGAGGCGGGCAGACAACTGACCATTGAGCAGGAGCGAATTGTGCTGCCGCAGGGACCGGATTTGTAAAAAGGACGCTTGGAATATTTGCTTTTATGTTCAAGAATGTATCACCCGGAATATCGAATGGATTCCTCTGTAAATTTTTTCGCATGTCTCGAATTTGAACAAATTCTTCAATCTTTCAAGGCGTCCTTGAGATAGAATTCCATATCACTCGTACATGTAACCACTTGAAAATCACACACCGTCATGGACTTTTTTCGTTGCTCCACCATTTCCCACTTACTTGTCTTGTTCTTTATCCTTTCAACCACTGCCCATGCAGACCTCGGACTCAGCGCCGGTGATTTTAACGGTGAAAAGGTTGACGGCGTTCGGGTGGATGGCGTGCAGGTGGATTTTCAGGGAGATAATGTCGGTAATTCCGGTGATCAGGGCGACGCTTCCCATAACGATAGCGGTTTCAGCGACAATGATGGTTCAGAGGGTGAATCCGGTGAGAATTCTCCGTTCTGCCAGGATGAACAGGGCAATGCCGATAGCGAAGGCACCGAGTGCGGCCAATGCGAGGAAGATTCCACCTCAGGCTCCTGTAACAACGACACCTGCGTGCCGACAAATTCCCATGTCAACATCTTTACCCGTCAATACCAGGATGACCTGGTGGATATGTCGGTCAAGGTCGCAGGCGGATATGCCAAAGTGTATCGTCTCTATGTGGAAGGGAAATGGCAGTTTGAGCATGAGTTCAACCGGATCCGCACCACTACCCGGGACAATGTGCTCAGGAAAGGAAATTTCACCTACAGCAAAGGTTCAGACAGGATCTTCCGTTTCAAAACCTTTTCCCTGCAGGCCACACCCGGGATGAGACCGGGATGAGGGTCGGACCAAGCTATGTTGATAACATAACGAAATAATATGCCAAAAGGATTGCCATATTTGCTCTTAGAGACCTCTTTTTCCTGCTTAAAAGTGGCGGTTAAATATTTATCTAAAGGACTCTGAGCTGACTACCCCTGGAGCGAGTAGGCACTACATCCCTGGTTGTGCGTGACTGTTTTCAGGGAGCCTTCAGTTTTTTACAATGCACTTTTTGGGGGTGAAAAGAGTACTCTAAGCCTCGATACCAGTTAATTTTTTTAATAAAATGATGGAGTTTCAAGTTTATATGTTGGTCCGACCCCGGTAGCACAGATCACTCCCTGGGAATCACTTCCTTGAAATATTCAATGGAGGGAAAGTTGCAGGAGTATTGTGTTCGCTTGCGGCTGCTTGGTTTTGCCAGGTAGAGCAGGTGAGCGATGCCGAAATCACGGGCAACCGAGAGTACTTTTTCGGTGTCATCGACCAGAAGGGTTCGGTGAGGGTTAAATTTGAGCAGCACTTCCAGTTTGTCCCAGAACTCCGGTTCCTCTTTGGCGAAACCCACCTCTTCTGAACAGAGGATGCGGTCAAACCATGGGCCGATGGCTGTTTTTTTCAGTTTGATGGAGAGTGTGGTGGAGTGGGCGTTGGTGATCAGATAGAGTTTCTTGCGTTTTTTCAGGCAGAATTCCAGGAATTCTATCACATATGGGTGGATTCCGATCAGGTGATTTATCCGCATTTTCAGCTCAGGTATGTCCAATCCCAACTCTTCCGACCAATATAGAGTATCTGCCCAGTCCAAGGTGCTTTCCACTTGCTGATATTTAGCAAGTAATTGGCTTTTAGCTTCTTCAACCGTAATATCGTGGAGCAGAGAGTAATGCTCAGGCAGGTATTGTTCCCAGAAATAATCATCAAAGTGTTTATCCAGCAGGGTGCCGTCCATATCCAGGAGGACTGTATCAACATGGTCCCATGAAAAGGCAGGGCTTTTTTTCTGGCAGCTTTCCTGTGGCATAATTTACTCCTTCAACGTGTTGAGAACAGCAGATATCTGTGAAAATATATCGCTTTCTTCCTGCAGCGGTACAATGAGACGCTGGTCCGGCGTAAGGCGGATCTGCTGTTGTTTGTGTTTTTTTCCAGGTTTCTGCTGGATCAGATTGAGCAGGTTCTGTGCTTCAAAGGGCGGGTTGTCGATGAAGCTGAATATCAATCCGGCCGGCGCCTGCTCCAGTTTGAGGATGCCGAGTTGTTGCAGCTGTTGTTTCAGGCTGATGGTAGTGAGCAGGTTTTTCGCTTCGGGCGGCATGGCGCCGAAGCGGTCTGTAATTTCCGCTGCAAGATCCTCCAGCTCGTCTTCAGTGGCTGAACTGAGGCTGGAAAGTCGTCGGTAGAGCTGGTAACGCTGCGCAGTATCGGGGATATAGGCGTCACTAAAAAAAGCGCTGATCTGGAGCTTGACCTCCGGATCAATGTCAGGCAGAGACTCATCTTCCCTGGCGGCAGCTTTCTGTTTAAGCTCTGCCACAGTTGCCTGGAGCAGTTCAAGGTACAGATCGTACCCCACTGCGGCTATATGACCGGATTGTGAGACCCCAAGCAGGTTGCCGCCGCCACGAATCTGCAGATCGTTCATGGCCAGCTTGAAGCCGCTTCCCAATTCGGAATTATCCATGAGCGCACGCAGTCGTTTTTTCGCATCTTTGCTCAGGCTGTCAAGGGAAGGAACCAGCAGGTAGGCAAAGGCCTGACGTGAAGACCTGCCGACACGGCCGCGCAGCTGATAGATATCAGCAAGTCCCAGATGATCTGCACGGTTGATAATAATGGTATTGGCATTGGGAATATCCAATCCTGACTCTACAATGGTGGTACAGACCAGTATGTCGATTTCATGGTTGATAAAGGCAACCATGATTTCCTCAAGCTGCGGCCCTGCCATCTGGCCGTGGGCTACACCTATTCGTGCATGGGGGACAAGTTCGGATATGTTTTCCGCAACCCGGTATATGGAGCGTACACGGTTATGGACAAAAAAGAGCTGACCTCCGCGCTGCAACTCCCGCAGCACAGCCTCCCGGATGACCAGCTGGTCGTATTTGGCCAGAAAGGTCTTGACCGCTCTCCGTTGCTGGGGCGGTGTTGAAATAACAGACAGATCTCTGATGCCGAGCAGGGACATCTGCAGGGTGCGGGGGATGGGGGTCGCCGTCAGGGTCAGAACATCGACAGCAGCCTTGAGTTTTTTGATTTTTTCCTTGTGACTTACCCCGAAACGGTGTTCTTCATCAACAATGAGCAGGCCGAGCTTTTTGAACTGCACATCCTTGGACAACAGCCTGTGGGTGCCGATTACCAGATCAACTGTGCCTGCGCTGATGCCCGTGGTGATCTCTCTTTGCTGCTTGGTGGTTCGAAACCGGTTCAGGCAGGATATTTCCACTGGGAAAGAGGAGAAGCGGTCGCGGAAGGTTGCAGCATGCTGTTCAGCAAGTACGGTTGTCGGAACGAGCACTGCAACCTGGTACCCATCTTCAATGGCCTTGAAGGCTGCCCTGGCCGCGACCTCGGTTTTGCCGTAGCCCACATCGCCGCATACCAGTCGATCCATTGGGCGTTCACTGGTCAAATCATCAAGGGCATTGTCTATTGCCTGGGCCTGACCGCTGGTCTCTTCATAGGGGAAAGATTCTTCCAGCTCTTTGTACATGCTCCCGGGCGGTGAAAACTGATGCCCCTGGCGAACAGCTCGCTTGGCGTAAATCTGGAGCAGTTCCTGGGCAACCTTCCAAACCGCGTCTGTGACTTTTTTCTTGGTTGCCTGCCATTTTTGCGAACCCAGACTGTCCAGCCTCGGCTGCTGGTCGGTCAACCCCTGGTACTTGCTGACCCAATGGAGTTTATCCACGGGCACATAGAGTTTGTCGTCCCCTTTATACACTATGCTGAGAAAATCACCACGCTGCCCATTGAACTCCATGTTGATAAGGCAGTCAAATACACCGACACCATGCTCCCGGTGAACGACAATATCTCCTTGCCGGAGTTCTTCCAACGGTACGGGCTGACCTTCATGCCGAGCCTTTTTGGTACTTCGTCCGGTTCGCAGCCGTTTGTCGCCGAACAGTTCCCTGGCGGAAAGGATGTGATATCCTTCTGCCGGCAGATCAAAGCCTTTGGAAAGGGGATGGTCTACCAGGATTATTTCTTCTGATCCTCGGATGTCATCGAGGGTTACGGGAGGTGTCAGTTGTCTGCATTGTAGATGATAGTTGGCCAGCATTTCGCTGAGATGACCGGCCTGACGACTGGACTTGCAGGTCAGGAGGCAAGTCTCTCCCTCTTCCTGCCAGGCAATGACTCGGTCCGCCAGAGGCGCGAGCAGGCCGCGTTTTTTTCTTTGCAGTTCAATTTCCTGGCGAAGCAGGGTGTGGTCGCCTGTCTGGATGGTCAACGGCGGCTCGGGTTTATCGGGGTCAGGCAGGTTGACCAGTCTGGCAGTGAGCCTGCTCTCCATGCTTTTGTGCAGTTCGTCCGCAGGAAGAAACAGATCAGAAGGCGGACAGGCGGACTGCCCTAGGGAAACAGCTTCCTGAAAGTTGGTTTCGATTCGTTCATGGAGCAGGTCGAGCTTTTGCTGGATGGCAAAAGGATCAAGAAGAAAGAGCCTGGATTTTTCATCCATGTAGTCAAAGAAACTCTGCAGGTGTTCGGCGCCTCCATATATCAGGGGAAGGAAAAATTCTATACCTGGAAAGCGATCCTGGGCGGTAAACTGCTCCCGGAGGTGATGCACGTTTTCAGCCGGCCAGTCGTGTTGTTCACCCTGGGCAAGAAGGTGTCGACTCCATTCGGGTGATGCCTCGGAGGCGGTAAAGAGAATGTCGGAGGCCGGCAGCAGGATGGCCTCCTCAATTTCTCCGGTGGAGCGCTGGCTCAGGGGGTCGAAAACCCGGATAGATTCAAGGGTGTCCCCGAAAAAATCAAGGCGTAGGGGGCCTTGATTTTCGGTGGCTGCCGCAGGTGGGAAAATATCCAGAATCCCTCCACGTACGGCCAGGTCGCCCTGCTGGCGAACTATCTCTGTCTGCTGGTAGCCGGCATTGATCAGATTTTGTACAAGGCTCTCCCTCTCAAAATCTTCACCGATCATAACCAATTCACAGTTGTCCTGGACAATTTGCCATGGCAGCACACGACGAATGAGTGCTTCTATGGAGGTGAGGATAATTGTCGGGCTCGTGTGTTCCCGTATCTGGTAGAGCGTTGAAAGTCTGGCGCCTACTGTGGATGGATCCGGAGACAGAGGTGTGTATGGGGGAATTTCAAAACTGGGATAGACCAGAACCTGCCTGCCGGAGAACAATCCGATATCCTGGGCAAGAACCTCCAGCTGTTCGTCTGCAGGTAAGACGCAACAGACCGATTGTTGGAAGTGTTCAACAGCCCTGCTGAGAAACAGAGCTGTTGAACCGTTGTTGAGTCCTGATATATCCGGGGGGAGAACATTCGCTGTACCGAGTTTGTTCAGCGTTTCCTGTATCGTCACTATTTACGGCATATGGGAAAAGGACAGGACATCAGAAGGTGCCACCCATGCTGAAGTCCCAGTTAGAACTGTCTTCTCCTTCCTCGCGGTCGAGATTGTATCCCCATGCAAGACGCAATGGGCCGAGTGGAGAAAGCCACAACACACCTACACCGGCGCTCTTCTTGTAATCACCGAAATCCCAGTCTTCTTCGACGTCATAGACGTTACCGAAATCAGTGAATACTTCACCCATCATACCCATATCTTTCAGCAGAGGAAAAATAATGGAGACATTACTATACCACATTTTGTCACCACCGATTTTCTCACCGGTTTCTTCATCGAGCGGGCTGATGGAGAGGGAGTCAAATCCCCTGATGGAGCGCATGCCGCCGAGGTAGAAGTGCTCGTACACCGGCAATTTATCGTCTTCATTTTCAAAGACCTGCCCTGCCGCACCTTTGACGTGAAATGCCATGTCCCAGCCAAGAGGAAAATACCAGGATGTCGATCCTTCCACTTTTGTAAATTGTGCATCACCGCCGAGGGGGCCGCCTGCATAGCGAACACCGATGGAGTTTCTGGAGCCGTTTGTGGGAATGAAACGGTGGTTTCGGGTGTCGCGAACCAGGGAGACGCGTGCTTCACTGGTGATATGAATGTCCTTGGAACGGACAATGACCACTGAGGCGTCATCCGAGATGTCGGTCAGGTCCGTATCGGAGATGGTGTATCCGTAGTAAATACGCCATCTTTCCCAGAACGGATGACCGAAATTTATACCTGCACCGGTTGAGTCTTTGGTATAGTCATCATACTCACGTTCCCAGTTGAACAGCTCGAAACCGGCTGAGACCTGAGAATCAAACAAACGGGGGTTGGTAAAATTCAGGTTGTAGCGAGTGGTGCTGCTGCTCAGGTATCCGGCGAGGGAGAGGTTGTTGCCGGTGCCGAAGATATTGTCTTCTTTGATTTCACCCATGAAGAGCATGTTTTCAGATGAGGAGTAACCTGCACCGATGCTGAACTGTCCGGTTGCCTTTTCCTTGACATCTACAATTACATCCATCTGGTCTTCATTCAAGGTCGGTTTCGGGGTGATGTTGACCTCTTCAAAATAGTCCAGCCGCTGCAGTTTCTGGGTGGAAGTTCGAATGGCTTTGGAGTCGAACAGACCGCCTTCTTTCACGGACAGGTCACGGCGAATGACGTTTTCCCTTGTCCTGGTGTTACCCGATATCTCGACACGGTTGAAATAGACCAGCGATCCTTTGCTGATGGTGAGCAGGATGTCCACCCGCTGCCCTTCATCGGCCTTTTTAATTTCAGGAGAGATTTCAGCAAAGGCGTAGCCGTTTTCAGCATAGAGATCCTGGATTTTGGTGGCGTCTTCGCGCAGAACCTGGCGGTTAAGAAACGGTTCCTCGCGAATTTTCAACATGTCGATGAGTTCGCTCTTATCTTTTATCAGCTCACCTTCGATATCCACCACGCCTACACGGTAGCGCGGACCTTCTTCGATTGGAAAGGTCACGTGCAGGGCGTCTTCTTGCTGTTCAACAACAGGTTCGCCGACCTTGGCCTCGATAAAACCGTGATTATGATAGTAGGCATTGATACGGGCGGCATCCTGGTTCAGGATGTCCATTTTCAGGACTCCGGCGTCGGTGAGCCATGAAATCCACCAGGCGTATGTTCCTGTCTGGATAACATCCTCAAGATCATCGTCGTCAAAGGAGGTGTTTCCTTGAAAGGTGATTTCCTTGACGGTTATCTTTTCACCTTCATCAATGAGGAAGCGTATCTCGGCATTGTCCTGTCCCGGGTAGCTGATCTGGGCGTCAACGGTCGTGTTGTAATAGCCTTTGGATTTATACAGCTCCTTTATCCGGATTACCGCGTTGTTTACCTCGGTGGGATTGAGGATGCTGTTTTCGGCTATATTAGCGGCATCCTTGACGTCTTCTTCTTTGATGTGATCTGTGCCGGTAATGGTAATGGAACCGATCAGAGGCTTTTCCTGAACCCGGAAAACAATGTTTTTTCCTTTCCCGCTATCCGTGGCTTCGATTTCGACATTGTCAAAATATCCCATGCTGAACACGGATCTGAGATCATCGCGAAGGGTTGCCGGATCATAGATATCGCCTGGTTTGCTGGAAATTTTTCGTAAAATGGCGCCGGAATCAATACGTTTGTTGCCTGCGGGAGCGATGGAGGCGATGGAAAACATGCGGTTGGAGTAGCCCAGTGCTTCCGTAACCGCACTGTTGACAAGCGCCTCCAGGTCACTGCTGTTTCCTTCCTTAAAAGACGTGTAGGGCGACTGAGGCTGCAGGATGTCAAACACTGAAAAGTCAATGCTCACCCTTTCCCCGAGCTGGGTCAGGCTGCCTGTCGCCACGTAGTCATGGCCCGATGCGTCCGCAATCTTTGTGAGCACGGCAGCCTTGGGGGGCCAGGTCTCCGTATAACCGGCCAGGGATTGCGCCTGACTTCGGGTTATCATGGTAAAGCCTTTGGCTTCAAGCGCCTTGCTCAGGGCCTCGTCCGCCTTTTGCCTGAGAACTTCAGGCGCAGAGGCATTTATTTTCAAAGGCAGGAAGGCTGTGTTTTGTTCCAGAGCTTCTGCCGTTGAAGCGGTGAACAGCATCAGACACATCAGAAACAAGGTGATGGGGTTGCCGAAACGTCTGGGAATGAGATTGTAAGCACGCATCAAAGTGATCCTGTTTGCAGTGAATCCTGGGTGTGGAAGCTGCGCTGCATTGTTCCTGAAACAAAAATATACGGTTACCTGTACATGTTAGTGGGAAAGAGTGTTCCCTGAACAGGCGCAATTGCTTCCTGATGAATACCGGATAGTGGTTTCTACGTCGTTGGACCTTCCCGCTTGGGACGAGGTCTCTACAGTATCATATTAGCCGTCATTATGACATGTATACCTGATTTTGCAAAGAATTATAATATGATTCATCGGTTGGCTTTTTGCCGAGGCAGTGTAACCTCCCTCTTACGCGACTTTCGGTTGCACAGACAGGCGTTACGACCCGCTGTCGAGCAGCGATTGGACCTCCTGCTGCAGCTCCCGGGTCAGGGCCTGTTTGTCCGTTGCCTTGTAATGATCCGTTGCAATGGGTTTGCCCACCCGAATGGTTACCGTGCCCGAGTCGGCAAGCAGTTTGCCTTTGGGAAGAATCTGATAGGAGTTGACAAATGCCATGGGCACCACCTGTACGCCTGCCTTTATGGCCAGGAGGACGGCCCCTGCCTTGAATTCACGTATTTTGCCGTCCGGACTGCGTGTTCCTTCCGGAAAAATGAGCACGGACTTGCCGGAAGCTATTTGGCCTGCGGCTTCGTCAAGACTTTTTAAGGCTTGCCTGCCTTTTGATCGATCTATGGAAATATAGCCGACTTTTCGCATTGCACGTCCGAAGACAGGGATTTTAAAGAGTTCTTTTTTGGCAATCCAGCGAAAATGATGGGGGAAGTAACCCTGAAAGGTGAAAATGTCAAACTGGCTTGCGTGATTGGCTGCAAAAATATAGGTTTCCTCTTCCCGTATATTTTCCAGTCCTTCAACCTTCACCTTAACGCCTACCAGTGAGCATATGATGCGCCCCCAGATACGGGGGAAGCAGTGCGCCTTTTCCGTATCCTTTCGAAACAGGGTTAAATCAAGCAGGGCAAGAGTGGAAATCACAATGGTGAGCGGAAAAGCGATAATTAAAAGAAAAAGGGCACGGATGAATTGGAATACGGACATCTGACGTTACCGTGTTTATGTTAATGTGAGTGCATAATGCAAGGACGGATACGGGCGAATATACCCGGCATGGGGAAATTAGCAAGTATCTGTGAGAAATGACGACTAAAAGCCGGGCAAATGCTTGGCACGATTGACGTCGGCACTGCAATCGAATATATTCGTATTCTTTACTGTTATATAATTGTCTAAATTATTGATTTTTCCCTGATAAGTATAACTTGTCTTTTGTTCTCTATGAAAGGAGGCTGCTTTGGCTGGCAACATGATAACTATTAACGCGGATGGCTCGATCACCGTACCTGATGATCCCATTATTCCTTTTATTGAGGGAGACGGTATCGGACCGGACATCTGGCGTGCCGCTTCCAAAGTTCTGGATGCAGCTGTGGAAAAGACATATGCCGGGAGCAGGAAGATTCATTGGCTCGAGGTGCTTGCCGGTGAAAAGGCATATGAACGGACCGGGGAATGGCTGCCCCAGGACACCATCGACGCCCTGAAAAAATATGTGGTGAATATCAAGGGGCCCCTGACCACCCCGGTGGGAGAAGGCATGCGCAGCCTGAACGTGACCCTGCGCCAGGTATTGGATTTATACGCCTGCGTACGGCCGGTACGTTATTACAATGGCGTCATTTCACCGGTCAAGAATCCTGAAGCCGTAGATATGATCATCTTCCGTGAAAACACCGAGGATGTCTATGCAGGTATTGAATGGCAGGCCGGGACGCCTGAGGCTGATAAGGTCATTGAATTTCTGAGAAGCGAAATCGGTGCGGAAATTCGCGATAATTCCGGCATAGGCATTAAACCCATCTCTGAATTCGGAACCAAGCGTTTGGTACGAAAAGCCATACAATATGCCCTTGACCATGGAAGGGATTCCGTGACCCTGGTACACAAGGGGAACATTATGAAATTTACGGAAGGCGCTTTCAGGAACTGGGGATACGAGCTGGCAGCCGAAGAATTCGGAGAGGTAACCATTACGGAAGACGAGCTGTGGGAGCAGTACGACGGCAAGATGCCTGAAGGTAAAATCCTGATTAAGGATCGTATTGCCGATGCCATGTTCCAGCAGATTCTCCTGCGGCCCAGGGAATACTCAGTGCTGGCCATGCCCAATTTGAACGGCGATTACATGTCCGACGCCCTGGCTGCCCAGGTAGGCGGGCTCGGCATTGCTCCCGGCGCGAATATCGGTGACGGAGTAGCCATTTTCGAGGCCACCCATGGTACAGCGCCGAAATATGCCGGCATGGATAAGGTCAATCCCGGTTCCGTACTCCTGTCCGGAGTGATGATGCTCGAGTATTTAGGTTGGCAGGAGGCGGCGGATGCGGTGAAAAAAGCTCTGGAAAAAACCATTACCGATAAAACCGTCACCTATGACCTTGCCCGCCAGATGGAAGGTGCAACTGAATTGTCCTGCTCCGGATTCGGTGACGCAATCATTGCCAATATCTGATTGACCTTGGAGAAACGGGTTGCTTCGGGCATTCCACGACCTGATTTTCCCTCCAAGGTGTCTCTCCTGTGAGCGGCGGCTGGATTCTTCCAGACCGCCGCTTTTCTGTAAACGGTGCCTGGAGAATATCAGGCCCATAGTCTCCCCGTTATGTATCTGCTGCGGAGACCCTTTCCCCGCAGGTCGGGATCATCTCTGCGGCAATTGCCTGACCAGCTCCCCTGTTTTTGATTCCTGCAGGTCTTTGTTTTATTACCAAGCTCCAGTTACGGATCTGCTGGTGAAATTGAAATTTTCAGGACGGATCGAGATCTTGCCCAGCCTGGCAGCCCTTGCCGAGGAAAGCGGCCTGCTCTCCATGCTGCCTGAAATTGACAGTATCATACCTGTTCCCCTGCATGTGCACCGTTTGCGCAAGCGGGGCTTCAACCAGGCCGTTCTTCTGGCCCGCCACTTGTTTCCCGAAAAGAAACGTCTGCTGGACGTAACCTCCCTTATCCGTACCAGGGCGACTACACCGCAATCACAACTCAGTGGTAAAGCGCGGCGTAAAAACCTTCGAGGGAGTTTCTCACTGGCCTCGGATAAAGCCGTCAGAGGGAAAAAGCTGCTGCTTCTGGACGATGTGTATACCACCGGGTCCACAGTCAAGTCCTGCTGTCAGGTACTGCGAGAGGGGAGGCCATCTGAAATCCATGTACTGACAGTGGCCAGGAGCGTTTCCCTGACAATATTGCCCTGATCCGATCTCCGCTCGAATGCAGGTGGTTTTCAGTAACCGGAATGGCCACTCTTTTGGGGATTTACTGTGGGTTTCTCTCCTTTTTTCCGGAAATCAGATTGAAGAAAAGTGCGGAATAACAGGCAATAACGATTTTGAAATTTGCGTCGTTCATTTGCATGTGTATTTCAAAAAGCACTTTTTTTTCGCAAAGAGTGCGTTGCCGAAATAGCGCAGCCATGCGGGATTAAAAGCAACTCATGTCGCGTAAGATAAAAATGGAGAAATAAGGAGCTTTTAGCAGTTATTCTGAGCATTGTTAAGTTATCTTCCTGTTAACAAATTGTTGATAACTTGTGAGGAGGTTGGGTAACGTCCCGATATAATATCATCTTTATATTAGAGACGAAAAAGCTACGTTAGCGGGGAGAGATAAGCTTTGTTTGTGCTCTATTCCCTGAATCTTCCTTTATCTTGATAAACAATCCCGCAATCTTGATTTTACTGATTAAATCACCGAAAATCACTTTTGACCACTGAGCAGATTTTCAGTAGATCAAACCCTATTCTATCAAAGTACGGGTCCGTTACTTGTCCCCATCTGTTTACAATAACTTATTAACTTTAAAGGAAAATGCCTATGGTATGGAACGCAATTAAATCATCGTTGGAGGCGTCTCTACCAAAGAGTGAATTCAACCTCTGGATCAAACCGCTGGATTGCCGGTTGGTTGATGACCGGAATGTACATCTTATTGGACCGGATCGTTTTTTTTGCGCCTGGGTTGAAGACCGGTATCTGAAAATCATCCAGGACACAGCTCAAAAAATGGGCATAAAAGGGGCTATACGCCTGCAGGCAGGTCCTCAGGCACCGCTGCAAGTGGCGGCGCCTGGTCCTTCGGGCCAATTACGACTGCCCGGCGTAGAGGCGGTACAGGCTCGTTACCGATCATTGCATCCAGCGTTTACCTTTGATGAATTCATGGTAGGGGAATCCAATCTCTTAGCTCACTCAGCCTGTCATGCCTTGGCAACCGGTGAGCGAACCTATGGGAATTGTCTGTTCATGAATAGTGCAACCGGACTGGGGAAAAGTCACCTGACCCAGGCCGTGGTCCACAAAATCCTGGATGTGGCGCCGGCAACCAAGCTGCAGTATCTCACTGCCCAGCAGTTTACAGCCGACATGGTACAGAGTTTGAAAAATCATACCATGGAGCAGTTTTCCAGGAAGTATCTTAATTCCTGTGAAATTCTACTGGTGGAGGATATTCACACCCTGATCGGGAAGAATAAAACCCAGGAAGAACTCAACACCATCCTGGATTACCTGATCAAGTCAGGACAGCGGGTGATTTTGACCTCTGCATTGTCTCCTAAAAAGCTCAAAGGCCTGGATGAAGACTTCCGCAGCAGGATGACCTCCGGACTGGTAACAGATATCGAATCTCCGGATTTTGACACCCGAGCCCGCATCATCGAGCACAAGGTGCATCTCAACAATCTGAACATGAGTAAAGATTTGATTGAACATCTGGCTGACAAACTGAAAGGCGACATTCGTAAGATAGAGAGCGCCATTTTAGGGATCAAGGCCAAGTCCTGTGTGCGTAAAAAAGCGCCGGACGCAGCGCTGATAAATGAAGTGCTTGGGTCGCTTGTTGAAAATTCTGCGGATATCACCCCTGAAATCATTCGGGATCTGATAGGTGAGCAGTTCAAGGTGACCACAGAGGAGTTGACTTCGCGCTCACGCAAACGAACCATCACCTATCCCCGTCAGATTGGAATGTACCTGACTCGGAAGTACACCAAGGAGTCCCTTGCCGACATCGGCAGTATGTACAATCGGGATCATTCCACGGTTCTTCACGCCATAAAAGTGATTACACGAGACATGTCGCAGCGAAGCGGAACCAAGCAGCAGGTAGAAATATTGTGTGAAAAGTTGAAGTCCTGATGCAGCGTTATTCTGCACGCAGCTGAAAAAAGCCCTGGATGGTGGATGAACCATGCAGGGCTTTTTTTGTTCCACCTTTCGATTTGAATATGCGGATTAAAAATAAACCGGTTTCAATTCAGGCTCCTGCTCCTTATATGCATGCATGCATCGTTCTGCCATGGCAGCACCCTGCTTGATCATGTCGTTGAGTCCTATGCCGTTCCAGCCGAAACCGCAGAGGTGCAGGCTGGGAAAAGCTTCGTGCAGCTGCTCTCGCCACTGAAACAGGGCGGCTGCCTGGTCTTCAAGCTGGGGAATGGCGGCAGTGGGGCGCAGCACTCTGGAGTAGACAGGAGATGCGGGAAGGTTCATGAGGCTGGAAAGATCTTCATACGCTCGGTTGATCAGCTCCTCATCCGAGAGCTGCAAACGTTCCGGATGTCTTCTCCCTCCTACCAGGGCTTCGACCAGTTGCAGGCCTTCGGGAGCGCGTCCCGGAAACATATGGGATGAAAAAAGCGCGCCCAGGAGAAAACGGTTCTCCTTTTCCGGGGCCAGATAACCAAAGCCGAAGGGAATTTCCGCAGCGCCATCAAAACCAAGCAGCACCGAGACAATAGCTGCTTCCGGTACACGTTCGTATGGAGGCGGGGTAAGGTGCCGGCAGTGCTGAAGCAGGTTAAGCCCGACGTTTATAGGCAGGGCAACTATCAGGTCATCGCAGGTGCAGGCTGCATTCGTAGTCTGCACGAGCCATTTGTCCCCCTTTTGTGCAACGGAGGTGACTTCGGTGTTGCAGTTGAAGTGTAGCTGTCTGTTGCTTGCCAGCTTCTCTGCCAAAGCCATGGGCAAGCGGGCCATCCCGCCTGCAAAGCTGGTCATGGAGGGCATCCCCGTCTTCTCATGTTTTTGTTTAGTTTTTCGTGCATTGAGCGCCTTACGCATTACCCCTCGAATGACGGAGCCGTGGCGCTTTTCAAGATTTCGTACCCCGGGCATGACCGCATCGATTTTCAAGCGATGGATATCGCCTGCATAGGTGCCTGTGAAGACGGCATCGGCAATGGGAAGGAGACGCTCGCCGAACCGGTACGCAACCCACTGGGCAACCGTCGGTTCTCCATCCAGGGGAGATTTCCACAGGTCTGCCAGTACACGGAGTTTTGCCGACACAGGTATCAGGGGCCGGCGGAGTATTTTAAGCGGTTTCTGGGGGATGCACTGCAGCGTACCATCAAGGCAGAGGTAACGGACAAACTTGTTCAAGGGAGCGAGTTCTTTTTCCGCTTCCAGGCCTGCCCATTCAACCAGCTCCCTGCTTTCCCTGCAGTTGTCCAGGAAACCATGGGGGCCCCATTCCGCCAGATATCCATTCTGCTCAAAGCTGCGGATGGCGCCTCCCGGGGTCGCGTTTTTTTCAAAAAGGGCTATGTCGGCTTCAGGTTTCTGCCGGCAGAGAAAGGCTGCAGCGCTGAGGCCTGAGATGCCTCCACCGAGAATACAGATGTTGTAATGCGTACTCATATTGGGATCTCAAAATCAGAAAGGAGCCCTGGGGCTCCATGGGCTTGACAGTAAACGTATCGTGCTTACCATGTTGGCCGAATAATTGAAAGGGCCTTGTTCGTTCTGCTTTTCCCAGTCCCGACCGGTTTTAGGAAAACTTTTGTCTCCTGCCGAAGCCGGAGATGCAGAGTCTGCTATATAGATTACAACAAGCCCTGAGAGAGGAGAAACCCCCGGTATTTTCGGGCGCACAACCAAAGAACGGAAAATTTTTGAGGTAGGTCACCATGACAGATGTACAGGCTGAAACCAGGCAATTTCAGGCCGAGACACGAAAAGTTCTGGATATTGTTATAAACTCACTCTATACCGAGCGGGATATCTTTGTCCGGGAACTTGTTTCCAATGCAGCTGACGCACTGGAGAAATGCAGGCACCAGACTCTGGTTGAAAAGGTGGAGTTTGACGCCCATGTCCCATTGGAAATCAATATCGACTGCGATGATAAAAAACACACCCTGACCATCGCAGACACGGGTATCGGTATGACCCGGGAAGAGCTTGAGACCAATCTGGGTACCATTGCCCACTCAGGTTCCGGCAAATACTTTGAAGAACTTGCCGAGGCCGTGAAAAAAGATGTGAACCTGATCGGTCAGTTCGGCGTAGGTTTTTATTCCGCGTTCATGGCCGCCTCCAAAGTGACGGTGCAAACACGCTCCTATGACGGCAGCGAAGGCTATGAGTGGGTGTCCGACGGCAACGGCAGCTATACCGTCACCCCCTGTCCGGGATTACACCGCGGAACCAAAATCATTCTGGATCTGAAAGAAGATGCGCATACCTATGGACAGAAATTCACCATTGAACGTATTATTGAGCAGTATTCCACCTTTGTGCCTTTTCCAATCAAAGTAGAGGGCAAAACCGTCAACACGGTGCAGGCCATCTGGGCAAGGTCCAAGAACGAAATCACAGAAGAAGAGTACAACGAATTTTACAAGTTCATCGGTAATGCCGGCGATGAACCCATGTACAGGCTGCACTTCTCTGCTGATGCACCCCTGGCCATCAATGCACTGGTGTACGTGCCCAAGGAAAATTTTGAGATGTTCGGCATGGGGCGCATGGATCCCGGTGTGAATCTGTACTGTCAGAAAGTGCTCATTGATCAGCACAGCGAGAATATCCTTCCCGAATGGCTTCGTTTTCTGAAAGGTGTGGTTGATTCCGAGGATCTGCCTCTCAACATTTCCCGCCAGTCCCTGCAGGATAATGCCCTGGTCATCAAGCTGCGCAAGGTGTTGACCAAGCGCTTTATTAAATTCCTGGGTGAAGAGGCTGTCCGTGACGAAGAGAAATATCAGCAGTTCTGGAAGACCTTCGGCATCTTTATCAAGGAAGGGGTGACCTCTGACTTTGAATATCGCCAGGATCTCGGCAAATTGCTGCGTTTCGAATCTTCAGCCGGCGAGCCTGGAGAGATGGTTTCCCTGGATAAATACCTGGGCCGCATGAAAGACGGACAGGAGAAGATCTATTTCATTAACGGAACAAGCCGCAGTGCCGTGGAAGCGAGCCCCTATGTGGAGATGTTCAAGAAACGGGGCGTTGAAATATTCTACACCCTGGAGCCCATTGACGACTTTGTGCTCAATCATCTGGGTGAGTATGACGGTAAAAAACTGGTCTCCGCCGATGCCGCTGATATCAGCCTGCCGGAAAATGAGGCTGATTCGACGGACGATGGGGCAAAAGAGGCTGCCGAGGCGCTTCCCCAGGACCAGATTACCGCTCTCTGCAGCTGGATCAAGGAACGGCTTGCAGGCAAGGTGCAGGATGTAAAAGCTTCCACCCGCCTGGTTGACAGCCCTGCAATGATCGTGAATGTGGATGGATATATGACTTCCTCCATGGAACGCGTTATGCAAGCTTCCGGTCAGGACAACCCGCTCTCTATGGGCTCCAAGAAAGATCTGGAAATCAATCCTTCCAGCCCGCTCATTAAAAAGCTCTCCCAATTGCGGGAAAGCGATGCCGACTTTGCAGGTGAGGTGGTGGAGCAGGTCTACACCAACGCGCTTATTCAGGCCGGCCTGATGGTTGATCCCATGGAGTTGGTTAAACGCAACTACCGTATCCTCGGGCGTGCCGTGGGTACTGAGGAATAACTTAAAAGGCCCCGAAGACGGGCGGCAACGAGTCTTTAGTTGAAAAAAGGTTGTGTTCACGATATAGGAACACAACCTTTTTCTTTTTTGAGAAACAGGTTACTCTCAAAGAGTACCTTCCGAAATAGGCATTTCAGGATGGACGCTCACTAACACGTGCGTATCTATTAAACCGGGGAAGACGAACAGAGGCAGTCTCAACCGGCGGAGGCATTCCCAATGCGTTGTATTTTTTCCATACTTTTTTTCTGTTTGCTGGTAACCGGATGCCATTCTAAACAGGTTCGCCATCTGGCTTCCGATGCGGCACTGGTGAAACCCGGCGTCTCGACTAAAGCCGATGTTCGCCGCTTTCTCGGTGAACCCAATGGAAGTCGGACAGTCTCGCCGGGCGTTGTTGAATATGTCTACTATGAGGACGTCCCAGGCATGTTCGGCCATACACCTGTGATAGGCTCGTGGGTGGGAGCCGAAGGATATGAAATGATAGTTGTTTTGCTCAATAACGATGTGGTGATTTCCTGTGAGTTCAGGACGTTTAGTGAGAAGGACCGCGAATGGCTGGAGGATTTTACCTGGGAAGACGTCAAGTGAACAATTCCGATACCTTTGACATCTACAGACAGAGGATGGTGGATGAGCAGCTTATTCCACGAGGAATAACAGACCCCCGTGTGCTCGAAGCCATGGGAACGGTGCCGCGTCATCTGTTTGTGGAAGACGCAATGGCTGCTAACGCATATGGCGATTTTCCCCTGCCCATCGGCAGCGGCCAGACTATCTCTCAACCTTATATCGTGGCCCTGATGACCCAGGCGCTGCAGCTGGCCGGAAACGAACGTGTTCTGGAGATAGGAACCGGTTCCGGCTACCAGGCGGCAATTCTTTCCAGGATCTGTGAAAAGGTCTATACCGTAGAGCGTATCGACGGCCTGCTGGCCAAGGCGCGCAGGGTATTCGACAAGCTTCGTTATCACAATATCATGGCCCGCATTGATGACGGCACCACCGGCTGGGAGGATGAAGCTCCATTCGACGCCATTATTGTTACTGCGGGTGGTCCGTCCATACCCCGGCCACTGTTGGACCAGCTTGCAGACCCGGGCAGAATGATCATTCCCGTTGGTGATCACGGCTATCAGGAGCTGAAACTTGTTGTCAAAGAAGGCGGTGAGGTGACGACCTTTACCGTGGAATATGTTCGTTTTGTGGATTTGATCGGCGCCCATGGATGGTAATACAGTAGAGCGGAAACAGAGACAGTATGGACTGCTGCAGCGGATATATATCCGCTGCATGGAATGGATTCAAACCCCGGCCGGGGTCTGGGTTTTGTTTTTTATTGCTGTCGCAGAGTCGTCGTTTTTCCCCATCCCGCCGGATGTCTTTCTGATCGCTTTATGCATCGGCGCACCTGAAAAATCGCTGAAGTATGCCGTGATCTGTTCGCTGGGCTCCGTACTTGGCGGCGCTCTTGGCTATGGCCTTGGCTGGGGATTCATGGATACCATGGGAACCCCTATTCTGGAGATGTATCATCTGCAGGAAAAATATGTGGTGGTGCAGAGCCTGTTTCAGCGCTACGATGCCTGGGCAGTCGGTGCGGCAGCCTTTACGCCAATTCCCTATAAACTGTTCACCATCACGGCAGGCGCCTTTAAAACCAATTTTGTTACCTTTATGGTGGTGTCCCTGGTCGCACGCTCTGCACGATTTTTTCTGGTTGCAGGTCTCATTTATTTTTTCGGCGCCAGGGTGCAGTATTTTATCAACCGGTATTTCAATATCCTCACCATCGTTTTCATGGTGCTGCTGATCGGCGGATTCGTGCTCCTGAAGTATCTCATCTGAATATTTCTTTTGATCCCCTTCTATTTTGTCGTAGAATAAAAAGTACTTGTATCATTGTTCTTTTCGGAGCTCTGATACAGGTACGGACATGGTATGTTCTTCTGTCTGTTTTTGTAACTACTCATAGGGGCACAGGCCAGCTTGATAACTTCCCGTATTTGTAACTGGTTACAGGGTGTCTGATAGCACACAGACTGGTGCACCGTATTTGGTCATACGTAAGCCGGGCTGATCGCGGAAAGATCAGGTGCACTGTGAGCAGTTACCTGTTTTTTACGATTCAACAGGCGTACATGCCTCATTATAGATGGGGCAATGGAGCGGTTAAACGGATCTACTTATGGCATTTCTCAATAACGATAAACTCATAGACCTCCTGGTTGAGCAGAAGCTGCTCAGTGATGAACAGAGGCAGTTCATAATTCTCAATAAAGGGCGGCAAAAACAGAGCCTGCTGCGGCAGCTGACCGCAAACAAGCAGGATGCCGAGCAAAGGGATAAAGACTATCCGGACCTGCTGGATATCATTACCTCCCTGAATCTGGAAATACCCGGCACTGACGGGATTGTTCTGACCGAGGAGCATATTCTTCGGGCTGTGGCGAAAAAGTTTCGCATCCCTTTCAAAAAGCTCGACCCCCTGGAACTGGATATGGAGATTGTTACCAAAACCATCCCCAGATCCTTTGCGGTCAGTCACTTGATTTTACCCTTTGGTCTGCGTAACGGCGTGCTGGAGGTGGTTACCTGTAGTCCGGACAAGCATACGGTGCTGGCGGATATTGAACGGGCCAATCAGGTCAAGATACGGGCCTATCTCTCCACCCGATCAGAGATACAAAAAATCCTTGGTGAATTTTTCGGCTTTCAGCATTCCATCAGTGCTGCGGAGAATCAGTTTTCAGGCACTGGTACGGCAACCACGGTAGATATCGGCAACCTTGAGCAATATGTTCGATTGTCCTCCAATAAGGAGTTAGCATCCACAGACCAGCATATCAAGGCTGCGGTTAATCATCTGTTCAGTTATGCTTTGGATCAGCGGGCCAGTGATATCCATGTGGAACCTAAACGGGAGGCCTGTGTCGTGCGCTTCCGCATCGACGGGATATTACACACCATCTACAAACTTCCCAAGGCTGTGCATTCCGCCATCACTTCCCGCATCAAATCCCTTGCCCGTATGGATATTGCCGAGAAAAGGCGCCCCCAGGACGGCCGTATCAAGATCGGGCGCAGGGAAGAAGGCCGGGAGGCTGAGATTCGTGTTTCAACTGTCCCAGTGTCTTTTGGTGAAAAGACGGTCATGCGGATTCTCAATCCAGATGTGGTTTTTCAGGATCTTGATCAGATAGGTTTCTCCCGACGTGACCGGGTGGTCTACGACAGCTTCATGAACAGTCCCCATGGTATTGTTCTGGTTACCGGTCCCACAGGCAGCGGTAAGTCCACTACCCTGTACTCCACCTTGAAAAAGATCGCCACACCTGAAAAGAACATCATTACCGTTGAAGACCCAGTGGAGATGGTACACGAGGAATTCAACCAGATAGCTGTGCAAACACAGATCGACGTCACTTTTTCTTCGATATTGCGCAATATTCTCCGCCAGGATCCAGACATTATTATGATCGGTGAGATTCGTGACCTGGAAACGGCAACCTATGCTGTCCAGGCCGCGCTTACCGGGCACCTGGTGTTCTCCACCCTTCATACCAATGACGCCGTTTCCAGTATTGTCCGCTTGCAGGATCTCGGCTTGGAACCTTTTTTGATTTCTTCCACCATGCTTGGAGCCCTGGCTCAACGGTTGGTGCGCAGGATCTGCCCGGAATGTGCAGAAACCTATGAGGTGGAGGCGGGTGAACTGTTGAAAATGGGTTTTCCGGTGCATGACCGGGACAAGGTAGAGCTCAAGCGAGGTGCAGGTTGTCTGAATTGTAGAAATACAGGATATTCCGGTCGCATGGGCATTTTTGAGGTTTTTCCCATGTCCGACCAGCTGAAAAAAATGGTTTCAGCAGCCTCACCGGTGGAGGAATTGCGACAGGTCGCTGCCCGTGAAGGTATGGCAACCCTGCGTGAGGATGCCTGGAGGAAAGTGCAGGCAGGCTTGACAACTGTGGAAGAAGCAATAAGGGTAACCAGAGAGGTGGATTAACCTTCTCTTCCTATTTTTTTGGTGTGAGTGCCGAGGCAATCTTTTTTGCCGTATATAGCTCACGTTAGTGGCTTATCAGTGAATTTGCTTGAAATAATATGGAATATGTGGTAAGAATACCCTCTTCCCCTGTGAGGAGAGTTGTAAAATGGCACAGAAGATAGTAGCAAAAAATAAAAAGGCTTTTCACGATTACCATATAGACCAGACCTTTGAAGCCGGCCTGGTACTCAATGGGCCGGAGGTGAAATCCCTGCGGGCCGGTAAGGCAAATCTGCGTGACGGTTACGCCCAGGTCAAGGATGGTGAAGTCTATCTCTATAATGTGCACATTTCACCGTACTCCTTTGCCACACATATCAGCCCGGACCCGTTGAGGGTTCGTAAACTGCTGTTGAATCGTCAGGAAATCCGCAAACTCATCGGAAAACTGCACGAGAAAGGCATTGCGCTTATACCACTTAAGATTTATTTTATAGAGAATGGTAAGGCAAAAATAGAGTTGGGCCTTGCCCGCGGTAAAAAACTCTATGATAAACGGGCTGCTTTAAAGGAAAAGCAGACCAACCGCGAAATCGAGCGCGATATGCGCAATAAGATGTAACCCACCATCAACAAGACACAGAATGGGGGCGAAACGGATTCGACGGGGATATTGAAGCTTAATGTTGCATGCCGAGTTTCTGTCAGCTCGTAAAAATGGCGGAACTTAAATATAATCGCAGACGATTATAACTACGCACTGGCAGCTTAATCTGCTGTGCCGTTCCACCAGCCCTTGCCTATGGGGCTGGAATCGGAGCGTCGACTCTATAGGCTGGTCCGCTGCGCACGCCTGAGGCGCACTGGATAAGATCTTTTCAGGCTGGCATCCGACTATCCCGGTTCCGGGTGAGACCCGGATGCGAGACTTAATCCCGGAACTAAGCATGTAGATACATAAGGGGAGAGTTTCCGGACGCGGGTTCGACTCCCGCCGCCTCCACCATTTGTTTAAGAAAAAACAAAGCAAAAACGGGAGTTTGGCTGTGATGCCAGACTCCCGTTTCTTGTTTGGTGTAAATTTGGTGTAAAATTTAACTCATGTTCTCCTTATGCAGCTTGTTGAGCTTCCCCATGAGTATCGTACACCTTTTCCATGAATGCACTACCATCATCCCTCTGGTAGTTTTTAATGTACGAATAGTATTTCTCCAAGATCATTTTCAAACTTTCGTGACCCATCATTGATTGAACCCATCCCGGCAATTCCCCTGCATCCAGCATCAGTGTGGCAAACGTATGTCTCGTCTGGTAAAGAGAACGTGGTTCGAGTCCAGCCTTCCTAAGAGCAGGTTTCCATGTGTGATAATTGATTGAGTTTGGTAGTAGTGGATTGTTGTCCCTATTAATAAACACATATGGTGATATAACTGATGTGCTGCCCTGTATCTCTTTTATTGCCTTCTCTACAGGAGGTAACATCTTTATATCCCTTACGGAACCTTTGGTCTTTGGTCGACCCTCTTCCCCTCTTACTCGTGTCTCTCGAATCTTTATTACTCCTTGATCGAAAGACACATTCTTCCATTTTAATGCAGCCATTTCACCAAATCTCATTCCGGTAAAGAAAGCCACGATAAAGAAATTTCTGTAGTATGGGTCTACGACATCCAAAAATTGATTGACCTCTGGCATTGATAGTGGTGCTATATCTGGTTTGTCGATCGTGAGATTCTTTACTAAATCCATAGGGTTTTTGTCTATGAACCCTGCACGAAGAGAAAAGCTCATTACAGCCCTCATTGGGACAAGTATATTGTTCTTTCTCTTGGCACTGCAACTCAATCCACTTCTGAAAGACTCAATGTCCATATACCCTATTCTTGATATGGGAGTGTTTCCGAAATGGGGGAGTATGTAGTAGTTCATAGCACTTTTGTAGTCTTTTAACGTAGAAGACTTGACCTTATCTTTTGTGATCTTCACCCATTCTTGTGCTGCTTGACCAAAGAGTAAATCTTTTGCCTTCTCGTTGTCATAAGTACCGTTGTCAAGGCTCTTTATTCTGCCGTATATAGCAATTTCTTTAAGATATTGATCTCTTAATGAACGGGCAGTTTTTACCGATGAAGTGGATAAAGACTTCTTGATCCTCTTACCGTCAGCCATTGCCAATAAGTACCAAGTATCCCCTCTTTGCTCTAAGTGGTGGTTTAGCTTCTTGCTACTCATGATTATATCTCCCACTTTTGGTTCGACTGAAATACAGGGGTCGTGTTTCTTGTGTCAGTTTCAGCAGAGCAAGGTGAACACTTGAAGTTTCGAGATTTCTTTAAATACATAGGGTCTTGTTCGATCCTGTGTATTTCATCCAAGGGGTATAGCACTCTTGATGAGCTTGGTGGGCAAAAGCATGAAATGCCACGGTTATCTCTGATGTTTTTGATGGTAGCTTGACTAGTCTTCCACCTTTTTGCTAACTCCTTTTGGGTTAAGAATACCTCCGTATTATGCTGTTTTTTCTTTTCTGCTTTCTGTCCTTCGTTCATCATCATTCTCCTTTGAGAAGAGAATGGTGTTACCTGCACATCCAAAATATAAAATACAACTCACTCAAAAAACTCACTAATCCCACAATATAATTGCACAATAACGTAACAATCCATTCATTGTTTACGTGTGAATCCCCAACCATTGGGTTTCACTTTATAGAGGGTAAATTTCTAAACATATCCCTATGTAATTAAATTTATTTAAATATTTTACTCTTTTCATAAACGTTGAAAAGTATTTCACAATCACAATACCCACCATTTGCCATGAAAAAGTCTAAAGTTCCTGCACCATCAACATTCGGTAATGAATGAAGAATACTTTGTGCAATATCGAAGGTATGATTGCAGTCTTTAATCCTTAATGTGTCGGTCAGCCTGGTAAAAAAGGCTCTCCAATATCTATGATGTTCGTCTAATATATCGACCCTCGAATTGTCACTATGGTCAGGTGATGCAAAGACTCCATTCCAGCCCTTTTTTTTCTCCCTCTTTTTCTTCATTAGTATTCTCTCTGTTGTGGTTAAGTGATACACGATGTGATAATTGTGTATCGGAAAAATGCCGTTACAAGTATACACATACTGATAACGACATGGTTTAACAGTCGGTAAGTGGATTACTCTTCCAGCTTTTCGATTGTATCAAGCAAACGTTTAACAGCCATGTTACCCCAATTACTGCCGAGTCTTGTTTTGAAGCCACGTTTATTGAGTATTTCAGCAATAACATGGGGCTTCTGGCTGGTATCTATGAGTGGAAGGACTTCGTCTCTCATCATTGCAGCAAACTCTTCTACTTTTTGCCTTTTTCTTCTAATAGCAGGTTTTGTTCGATCTTCATCAAGCCCAATAATTACCTTCCACTCTTCCATATATAGTTCAATGAACCGTTTGACTGCCGATCTTGTCCAAATACGACCATAGGCTGTTTGGTGATCCTGCTCATTAAGTGTATCAGCTATCAGTCCGTAAGAAATTGACTTCTTCTCTAGTTTTGCTTGCAATATATCATCTATATTCAATTGCTTAACTGGCAGGTATTTCTTGAGTATTGACTTTATAAGTTTTTTTGTCGTACTGATGAAAGTTTCGTCCAACCGTCTACGACTTCTTGCCAGTGTACTGTTGGACTTCCTCCGTAATGCTCTCAGTTCTTCTCTGTGCTTAGTTCTGGTTTCTTTTAACTCTTTACGTGCCTCATCAATACGAACTAATATCTCTTCTTCAACAAGGACATGTTGTGCCTTGAGTCTTTGAATAGGGCAGTCCTCATCCTCAAGAGTACGTTTTGCATCTTCAACAACCTGTGCTCTTCTCTTCAAACGGGCTTCCATACGTTCGGCATGAGAAACCCTACTGTTGCTGTTTTTTGCTTGTGGAGGTTCTTTCGTTTTCATGAGCCAATAGTACACACATTGTGATAATTGTACAAGAAGAAAATATCACATCGTGTGTAGAATTTCTATGTGTATCCTCTTTGAGGATATTCACGATGTGATAAAAAGGTGGTGCAGATAGACTTTTGAGGTGGAAGGAGTGTCGAATGATAGGGGGTACTGAAGAGAGTAGAAATCATTAATCTAATGACAACCTGTTATATTTTCCCCCTTTGTTTCAATATACTATGCACCAACTCATCAAGGCTGTTCTTCGGTTCACCACCTTTCATTACATGCTGTACCGACCAGACGTAATTTTTAAAAGAAGGATAGTCACCATCAAGACTCTCTACTGCCTCAATAGCCTTTTCAATCATGTATTCTTTTTCTTCCTGACTGTATCTCTTGCTCATTTTCAGCCTATGTGAGTTCGGGGTTCCAGATCAGTTCACATATCCTCTGGTACAATGTCTGTCTATCTTGGATATCCTGCTTTTGGAATTCGTCATGTGCTTTGAACCCCAATGATAACCGGGAGTCCATATTCAGAAAGTTTGGGTTGTTCTGGTATGTGAGTTGGCAGAGTGACTGTGCAAGTAGGTTCTCTTTCACATAATGCTTTAGTTTTTCACCATAGGGCTTAGAGCCGTAAGATTGGTTTGTCCCTCTTGGCAGGAGTAAGAGTCCACCTATACGGTTCCTGAACTCATCAAATTCAGTAGCCTGTTCAAATTCATCCCTATGCTCCGTAAACTTGTCAGCCCATATGTGTTCGACCTCGTATGGTTTTCCTGCTGGATTTTGATAGTAATGCTCAAAGTCTTTTCCTATTCCAGATTGGTGGTCAACGAATGATGTAATACGGGATAGAAGGAACTTCACAAACCCATGATTCATGCCATGCATTCTGAAGACCTTCATTCCATCAAAAGTCTCATCCATTTCCTTGAGCTTGTTTGAAAGAATGGTACGTAGCTCATCAACCCCCTTGTTACGTATCTCTTTTACAAGGGTATACATTGTGTACCGGATTGAGCTTGAGGCAAATTTTCTGAAGTTGACAGACCTCCTTACTGCAAACGACTCTATGTAATGTGCTACAAGGTCAACCTTTTCCTTTACTACAGTATCGGAATCTTGAACGGTTAATGGTGCCAGCAGCAAAGGGTAACTGAGTGAAGTGGCAATACCCCACCTCTTGATATAGAAGACGTGCTCTAAGTCTGGCTTGAACGTTGTCTCAGCCTCAAGAATGGACAAGTAAACACGATGGAAGAACTTGAAGTCCCGGTCTATAAACTCTTCAAAATCAGTGGATGAGGTAGCTTTTAGCCCCATCATCGAAAGGTTATCCCTTACCCAACTGTGGAACTTGGTGCCGATCTTTTCAAAGTCCTCATTTTTTGATCCAGCCTTGCCGGGTCTGATAGTGTCTGCATACTGTGATCTCAGCCATGCCTGAAAAAATCTCTGGTCTTCGTCCTTGTCCTTCTCGTGCAACTTCTGAACGGATTCTTTCCAGACCTCGTTGGCATTCTGACGTTTTGCATGATCTTTGAAACGAGAAAGGATAAAACCTTTGAGCATTTCTGTGGATGTCAGATTAAGTCCACGATCATTCATGGTTTCAAAGATCGTGTAAGCATTATCGTCTGAGTATGCTATGATCTCTACCAGAATCACATTATGCCTGAACCAATCAAGGAAGTGAGGTAAAACCCCATTCTTTATCTCATCCGGGAATGCCTGAACAATATCAGCATACCTTTCTGCCATATTGATAGTAGACTCATCATCTTCTTCTTTGGCAGTATACTCTCCATCGGAAAAAAGCTGTTCAAGACAGGGGATACGTTCATCGACTTGAATGTTGAATGACTTCTCTCCACGAAGTTCCGAGAATATCATTTCCTCAATCTTCTCAGAACCACCCAACTCTTTTTGTAAATTATTAAGATATATGAGGAAAAGAGTGAGGGAAGTAAGCCTTTGTTGACCATCTATGATGCTTCTCTGCCCCTCCTTTTCACTGACTACGAATGGGCCAAGGTAATAGTTGTTATAGTCTGCACCTGCTGCTCTGCTATCACCATCGGTATACTCATTGAGAAATGCAGAGGTGAGGTCTGTAACAAGCTGCTCAATGTGTTTGGCACCCCAATTATATTCTCTTTGGAAGTAGTCAACGGTATACTTCCTTTCATTAAGGACTTGATAAACAGTCCTGTCGTGTGCCTCTATCTTATTGGTAAGTTTACTCATTATCTAAAGTGATGATGGTTGGTTTATCTCTTTGTTGATCATATACCTAGCTTTTCAAAGAAAACTTTGTGTCTCCTTTGTACATCTAAGATGATTTTATCGAAAGCAATCAATTCTACGTGTACATGTAGCTTGCTATTATAGTTGTAATACCCCAACTCCCCCTTCAGTTTTGCATAATTATTATTCTCAGCAAATTCTTCTATTTGGGAATTGATGTCACATATGGCATAGCAGTAAAATCTTGTCGAGTCATTGACAAGTAAGTCTCTTCCGTTGGGAAACTTCACCTTTTGATTGATCACTTTACGTACATATCTATACAACTGCTTGGTAGGGTCTTCGTCAAAATTCTTTCTCTGTGGTTTCTTGAACTCAATTATAGAAACAGACCTAGCTATCCTATCCTCATCAACTTCAGAAAAGGTTATAATGTCAGGACGTTCTTTGCTATCGGAAGTGGTATTGTCACAAAGTCTACAGTCTGAGGATGCATATGAGTGAAAGGTGAGTCGTTCATCAATTAGCCACATGTTGTGATCAGTAAAGTCGATCTCATCAGAAGAATTTTTTCGTGGAAAAACTATGTCATGGACAATGTCTTCATTGTAGTATTTTCCGTCCTGATTGAGTTCCAGTTTCTTGCCAAGTAAATCAATTATCATTTTCCGAAATAGTATGTAGCCGGACAATTGATCCTTTTGAAATGACTCGATTTTTTCACTCAACTCTTCATATTCAGCCTTGATCTCTTCTATGCTCTTTGCTTGGGTCTTTAACAGCTTGTCACTCTGTTTCCTTATCTGATATTCAGCCTTTCCCTTATGCTTGTATAATACTTCGTCAATCTTTTCCTCAGATGAGTTCGGCTCAATCTCGTCAAATATCTCAGGACAATAATGTAAAACTGCCTTTAATGTGGGGTTTTTTACACTTACATATTCAGCAGTGATCTCTTTTTTTCTCTCATTGACTGCTATCAGATACTCTTGCAGAAATTCTTTAGATTTACTCAATAGCTCTTCTCTGATTTCTTCCATTGCAATCGGGAAATCGTGGGCAAGTAAATCTTGCTTTTTCTCAGGAATTCTGAATTCAATTCTGCTGCTATCCACATGTTTATCTAAATAACCAGATGAGACATAAGCTGAATAGACAAACCTTGTATCGTTATCATCAAAGTGCTGTGATGTTCCAAGTGCTTTGTCCATTGAGAAAGTTTTGACACCCCTACTATTTGCACAAAGAACCAAATTGTGCATTTTACTATGTGTTGAATAGAGTTTTAAGTGAGATATTCGAAAAACCTCTTCTGATATACTAAACTCTTCATTGGTGATATTCTTTTTTATGGGACTAAAGAGATCGTTTAAAGAAATTGACTCTTCACCGTCAACAACATATATATTCGGAACATTTTGGTTTATGTAGTAGGAAAGGCAGTGTTCCAATATTCGTTGAGCAATTTTTAAAGTAGTTTTATATGCAGACTGCTGTTTTCTGTAATTTTCTTTAAATCCGACAAGTTTTACTTTTGTAAGTAGTTTGTAGTCCGTTTCTTCTTGCAGTAAACCGGATATCCCTTTGTTCTTGGAGAAAGTAAAGCATCTTTTCTTTCTTCCTTCACCATTCAAATAAACACTTTCAATTTCGACACGGTCAAATGCTTTCAGCCAAAAGAATCTTCCAATTCCTTTGCAACCTTTTTCTAGTTTGTGGGTGGTTTCAGCAGTCAAAAATGACTCGTAGTTGGTATCATTAAATCCTATTCCGTTATCACAAACTTCAAATCCAATTATTTTTGGGTTGTCAGATTCCATTCCTTCCAATTTCATCTGAGCTTCCCTTTTTATTATTACATGAATATCACCTTCTTTAATATTACCCTTTTCTTCAATGGCTTGAACTGAGTTGGCAACTGCTTCAAATAAAGGGAGAAGTGCCTCATTTTTAAAAGAAGGTAGATTGTTAACTTTCCCTTCAATAGAAGTTTTCAAGAAATTTGTCATATAATTCTCCCTTGCAATTTTAAGAGCAAGGCTCATGTAATAACTACTTTTCTCTGTAATTAATTTGTAGTACCTTAACCGATAACATTTTGTTCTTAAACAAATAACATGCCATTTGTACTACTATGTGGTGTTCTTGGCATGTTTTATCAAATAATATTTTTCCTGAACCAATTCGATAGGCAAAAATGGCAAAGAAGAAGGTCAAAGAAGAACCTCTGGAAAAACAACTCTGGAAAGCTGCTGACAAGCTCAGAAAGAACATAGATGCAGCAGAGTATAAGCATATAGTATTAGGACTAATTTTTCTCAAGTATATATCAGACTCGTTTGAGGAACTGCACTCAAAACTCCTTGCTGGTGAGGGGGAGTATGAAGGTGCCGATCCTGAAGACAAGGATGAATACAAAGCTGAGAACGTCTTTTTTGTGCCTGCTGCTGCTCGTTGGTCGTATCTCTTATCCAGAGCAAAGCAACCAGAGATAGGTAAGGATGTTGACAGTGCTATGGATGCCATTGAGAAAGAGAATCAGTCTCTTAAGGGTGTCCTTCCCAAAGTGTTTGCACGGCAGAACCTTGATCCAACCAGTCTAGGTGGACTCATTGATCTCATTGGCAATATTGCTCTTGGTGATGCAAAATCTCGTAGTGCAGATGTTCTTGGCCATGTCTTTGAATACTTTCTTGGTGAATTTGCTCTTGCAGAAGGAAAAAAGGGTGGTCAGTTCTACACTCCACGGTCTGTTGTACAGCTTCTTGTAGAAATGCTGGAACCATACAAAGGTAGGGTTCTTGATCCTTGTTGTGGCAGTGGAGGTATGTTTGTTCAGTCTGAGAAGTTCATCACAGAACATCAGGGAAAACTGAACGACATTTCCATCTACGGACAAGAGAGCAATCAGACCACTTGGAGATTGGCCAAGATGAACCTTGCAATAAGAGGTATTGATAGTTCTCAGGTTCGGTGGAACAACGAAGGGTCATTCCTTAACGACTCACACAAAGACCTCAAAGCAGACTATGTCATTGCCAATCCACCATTCAATGACTCTGATTGGAGTGGAGAGCAGCTTCGGGGTGATGGTCGTTGGAAACACGGTGATCCACCAGCCGGGAATGCCAACTATGCATGGATACAACACTTCCTCTACCACCTCAATCCTAAAGGGCAAGCCGGATTCGTTTTGGCCAAAGGTTCTCTGACATCTAACTCTTCTGGTGAAGGAGATATAAGGAAATCTCTGGTAGAAGCACGGTTGGTTGATTGTATCGTGAACCTTCCAGCAAAGCTCTTCCTTAACACACAGATACCAGCATCATTGTGGTTCATGAGCCGTAACAAGGCTAATGGCAAGTTCAGGAATAGAGTAGATGAGATTTTGTTCATTGATGCCCGTAACATGGGGCATTTAATCAATAGACGTACACGAGAATTCTCAGACGAAGATATTGCTGCCATTTCAGAAACGTACCACAAGTGGAGAAACCCTGATGGTGGTTATGAGGATGTAAAGGGGTTTTGCAAGTCTGCCACTGTTGAAGCTGTTGCAGAACTTGACTATGTGCTGACTCCGGGTCGATATGTCGGTCTGCCAGACGAAGAGGATGATTTCGACTTTAAAGAGAGATTCACGGCATTACAGAAAGAGCTTGAAGAGCAGTTGAAAGAAGAGGCAAGGCTTAACTTGTTGATCAAAGAGAATCTGGCAAAGGTGGTAGTCTTATGATTCGGTGGAGTGAACTATCAAATACACCTTTACCTGATGATTGGAAATTAGTGGTTTTGGAAGACGTTTGTGATGGTGTTTTTGATTGTCCTCATTCTACACCAAAAATAGTAGATGAGGGATATCATCTAGTTAGAACACCAGATATAATTACTGGCAAACTTGATCTCTCAAACACGTACAAAGTACCATTGTCTACATACAAAGAAAGAGTGAAAAGAGCTGTGCCAGAATCAGGAGATTTGTTGTTTAGTAGAGAAGGTACCTATTTTGGTATAGCTGCAACCATCCCTGAGAATGTTAAATTATGTCTTGGCCAAAGAATGGTGCTATTAAAACCCAATTCCAATTATTATCCAGACTTCATTAAGTATTGGATAAATAGCCCCATTATCAAACAATATTTACACATTTCCAGAGAAGGGAGTGTTGCCGAAAGACTTAACATGTCTACAATACGGCAAATACCTGTAGCAACTCCCCCTCTGCAAACCCAAAAAGCCATAGCATCTGTTCTTGCCAGCCTTGATGAAAAAATAGACCTACTTTACCGTCAAAACAAGACTCTTGAGGCAATGGCAGAAACACTGTTCAGGCAATGGTTCATAGAAGAAGCTGAAGATGATTGGGCTTCTGGTGTTATCCCAAACGAGTTTGATTTCACAATGGGACTTTCTCCACCCGGAACATCCTATAATGAAGAACTGATTGGTACCCCTTTGTTTCAAGGTAATGCAGACTTTACCTTTAGATTCCCTCAAAATAGAGTTTTCACAACTGAACCAAAAAGATTTGCTGAAAAATTCGACACCCTTATAAGTGTCCGTGCTCCTGTAGGTGCTCAAAATATGGCACATGAAAAATGTTGTATTGGTAGGGGGGTGGCTGCTTTTCGATACAAGAAGAATCCTACTTACATGACCTATTGTTATTACAAGCTGATGTCTCTTATGGATGAGATCAAGCAGTTTGATGATACGGGAACAGTTTTTGGATCAATCAATAAAAAGGATTTTCAGGAATTTCCTATAATTATCCCACCTGATGATATGGTTGAAAAATTTGAAAATTGTGCCTCTCCAATAAATCATAGAATTATCGGAAACTGTCTACAAATCCAAACCCTCGAAAAACTCCGTGATACCCTTCTTCCAAAACTGATGAGTGGTGAAGTGAGAGTAAACTATGAACAAGATAACTGAGGATGCTGTAGAACAATTTGCCATAGAGTTGTTTGAAGGACAGGACTATCAATATCTTCATGGGCCAGACATAGCTCATGACAGTGACAATCCTCTTCGTGACAGTTTTGAGGATGTCCTCCTTCAGGAATCAGTACGTTCAGCTATCGACAAGATTAATCCCACCATTCCACCAGCAGCAAGAGAAGATGCTTTCAAACAGGTTCAACGTATCCACTCCCCGGAGCTACTTGCTAATAATGAAACGTTCCACAAATTGCTCACAGAGGGCATAAAAGTCAGTTACCAGCATGAGGGAAATGACCGGGGAGGGATAGTCTGGCTGGTCGATTTCGACAACCCTGAGAATAATGAATTCACAGTAGTTAATCAGTTCACAGTCATTGAGAACAACGTCAATAAACGACCTGATCTGATCCTCTTCGTAAATGGTTTACCCATTGTAGTTATTGAGTTAAAGAATCCCACCGATGAGAATGCTACCGTCAAGTCAGCATTCAAGCAGCTACAGACTTATAAGGACACAATCCCTTCTCTATTCACATACAATTGCATACTGGTCATTTCTGATGGATTAGAGGCAAAAGCTGGATCACTCTCAGCAGGGTTTAGCAGGTTCATGACATGGAAATCTGCTGATGGTGAGACAGAAGCATCCCCACTTATCAGTCAGATGGAGACAATGATTACGGGGATGCTGAACAAGGCTACTCTGCTTGATCTGATTCGGCATTTTATCGTTTTCGAGACATCGAAGACAGAAGATACCAAAACCGGGATTACCTCCATCCAGACAGTCAAGAAACTGGCAGCATACCACCAATACTATGCTGTGAATAAGGCTGTTGTTTCCACGATAAGAGCATCAGGAACAGAAGGTGATCGGAAAGGTGGTGTGGTTTGGCATACTCAGGGATCGGGTAAGTCTCTGAGCATGGTGTTCTATACTGGCAAAGTTGTGCTTTCTCTCAATAACCCTACCATTGTTATAATCACAGACAGAAACGATCTTGATGATCAGCTTTTCGATACATTCACATCTTCCAAACAACTACTCCGACAAGAGCCTGTTCAAGCAGACAGTAGGCATAAACTGAAAGAGCTATTGAAGGTTGCATCTGGTGGAGTGGTTTTCACTACCATCCAGAAATTCCAGCCTGAAGAGGGCAATGTATATGATCAGTTGTCTGAGAGATCAAACATCGTGGTGATTGCTGATGAAGCTCATAGGACTCAATATGGATTTCAGGCAAAGACTATTGATGAGAAGGATGATGATGGAAACGTCATCGGCAAAAAGGTTGTCTACGGTTTTGCTAAGTACATGAGGGATGCTCTGCCAAATGCTACGTATCTTGGTTTTACAGGTACTCCCATTGAAGGAACAGATGTAAATACTCCTGCTGTATTCGGAAACTATGTAGACATCTATGACATTGCTCAAGCTGTAGAGGATGGGAGCACCGTCAGGATTTTCTATGAGAGCAGATTAGCCAAAATCTCTCTGAGTGACGAAGGTAAGAGACTCGTCAAAGATTTGGATAGTGAGCTTGAACAAGAGGATTTGTCAGAAACTCAGAAAGCAAAAGCCAAATGGACACAGCTTGAGGCTCTTATTGGCAGTAAAGATCGGATAAAAAACGTAGCACAAGACATTATCAATCACTTCGAGCATCGACAAGATGTCTTCGAGGGGAAAGGCATGATAGTAGCCATGTCCCGGAGAATTGCTGCTGAACTCTATGCCCAAATCATCAAACTCAAACCGAATTGGCACAACGATGATCTCAATAAGGGTGTGATAAAAGTCGTTATGACAGCATCCTCATCCGATGGGCCTGAAATGTCTAAGCATCATACGAGCAAACAGGATCGTAGAGTGCTGGCTGATCGGATGAAAAACCCTGATGATGAGTTAAAACTGGTGATTGTTAGGGATATGTGGCTGACCGGATTTGATGCCCCCTCTATGCATACTCTGTACATAGATAAGCCTATGAAAGGGCATAACCTCATGCAAGCTATAGCAAGGGTTAACAGGGTCTATAAGGATAAACCCGGAGGGCTTGTAGTAGATTACCTTGGAATAGCCTCAGACCTCAAGAAAGCACTCTCATTCTACTCTGACAGTGGTGGGAAAGGTGATCCTGCAATAGCTCAAGAACAAGCTGTTGCCCTAATGCTTGAGAAACTGGAAGTCGTTTCTCAAATGTTTCATGGATTTGAATATGAAGAGTATTTCGTTGTTGATACTGCCAGAAAACTCAGCCTTATTCTCGAAGCTGAAGACCATATACTTGGATTGGAGAATGGTAAAAAACGATACGTTGATCAAGTGACTGCTCTCTCTCAGGCATTTGCTATTGCTATCCCTCATGATCAGGCAATGGATGTAAAAGATGAGGTTGCCTTCTTCCAAGCAGTAAAAGCTCGACTATCGAAGTTTTCTTCTCCGGGGAGTGGTAAGTCTGAGGATGAGATAGAAACCACCATTAGGCAGGTAATTGATAAAGCCCTTGTGTCCAATCAGGTTGTAGATGTCTTTGATGCTGCTGGAATAAAGAAGCCCGACATATCCATTCTCTCAGAAGAATTCCTTCTTGAGATAAAAGGGATGGAGCATAAGAACATTGCCCTCGAAGTGCTCAAAAAACTTCTGAATGATGAGATTAAGGCAAGAGCCAAGAAAAATCTGATCCAGAGTAGCAGTCTTATGGAAATGCTTGAGGAATCCATTAAACGGTATCACAACAAGATCATCACTGCTGCTGAAGTCATTGAGGAACTGATCAAGATCGGCAAGAACATTCAAGAAATGGACAAAGAAGCCGGGAAAATGGGGCTTACCGATTTTGAATATGCTTTTTACACTGCCATAGCAAACAACAAGAGTGCAGTTGAGGTGATGCAGAAGGATAAACTCCGGGAGCTTGCTGTCGTGTTAACGGAAAAGGTTCGATCAAATGCATCCATAGATTGGACGATCAAAGAGAGTGTGAAGGCAAAGCTCAAGGTAATAGTGAAAAGGACACTCCGGTTATTTGGATATCCACCTGATATGCAGAAACTGGCAACAGAAACGGTACTTAAACAGGCAGAACTGATTGCTGATGAGTTGGCAGGGGTTGCAAGTTGATAAGGAGTTTTTAAGAATGACACCAGATGACTACTTATCTCAGACAGAGAAAGCTGTGCAGCAACTTTTCGAATCTCTTGAATACTATCAAGGACTACTTGATAATATTGAACCTCAAGGATTTGTCTCTGAAACCGATATCACTGAAGAGGCAATCAAGCAGTGGGAGCAAGATAATCGGGAAGCAATAGAAAGGTGTAGAGAAGCAGAAAGAAAATACTTTGGACAGGTTTTCTCGAACCAAACTATTTGTGGTGGCATTTTGCAGATTGCTGCTCGTGGCATTTCGGTTTACTCCACCCAAACAAGCATCCCATCCTCATGCAGTTCCATTATCACCCCATCACATGGTAAGGTTATTCCATTCTGTATAGGCCGTGAAGTACGTACCTTGCCGATTGGATTGATAATCTATGCAGGTAGGAATCAATATAATCATTGGGATGATCCCTCCCTTAGTAAAACGAATACCCACATATTCGAGACTATCTCTCGTGAACATGGATATGGCTCACATCTCTTAGACCCTGCTTTTGATCTATCTAACCCAAAGCTCACCATCTATAGCCATAATATCTTAGCATTACTCGGATGGAAGATTTACGACGATTACATTCGAGACATGAGAGATATGATTGGCAGTTAAGGGCAACCCCGATAAACACATGGCTAAAGGTATTTTGGGATTGTTTCACCATATTTCTGGAATGTGGAGTGTCGTTGGAATTTTTATGTAAAATTAAACAATTATGACAATTACAGGACGTGCAATGCTATACGACATAATAGGTGACATCCACGGACATGCTGACAAGTTGGAAACCCTTTTGAAGAGGTTAGGGTATGGGGCAAAGAACGGCAAGTACAGTTGTGACAATAGGACAGCCGTATTTGTGGGTGATTTCATTGACCGGGGAACACAGAATCAAAAGGTGATCGAAATTGTTCGAGGAATGATAGAGAATGGAAGTGCTCATGCAGTGATGGGGAATCACGAGTACAATGCAGTATGCTACCACACTCCAACGTCAGACGGAGGTTTTCTTCGTCCTCATACTGAGAGCAAGAACCGACAACATGAAAATTTTCTCAAAGAATTCCCGTTAGGAGGTTCTGACACGAAGGAGGTCGTTGAGTGGTTTAAAACCTTGCCATTATACCTAGATTTTGACCATTTCCGTGTGATCCATGCATGTTGGGACGAACAGGCTATTGATCAGGTGCAATCTTATCTGAATAATGACAATTCGTTGAAATTGGACATGTATCCAAAATCTGCTACCAAAAACTCTGATCTCTTCGATCTTGTGGAACGTCTGCTTAAAGGAGTTGAGATCAAACTTCCTGAACCGTATTCGTTCAAAGATAAGGATGGTAAAGAGAGACACCATATTCGTGTTAAATGGTGGGGGGATGCAGATGCCAGCTACCGAGACTTGGCTTTTGGTTATGGTGATGAGCAGGAAACATTTCCGACAAGCACAGTTTCAGAAGAAGCAGACATTCCTTTTTATGGTCAAGGCAGTAGACCTGTATTCTTTGGGCATTATTGGATGAAAGGAACTCCCAAAGTGCAGAAAGATAACGTCTGTTGTGTGGATTATTCGGCTGGAATTGGTGGTGATCTTGTGTGCTACAGTCTGGATCAGACAAACGAAGCAGGGAAATTGCTCAACAAAAATTTTACTACAATTTAAGTGTTTGGAGCTATGGAGGCTGAAAGCAAACATCTTCAAAGCTAATCAGCCTCATCTGGCATAATCTTACTTACAAGTTGTCCCATTGCACCCATTTTGAGCAACTTGCATCGTATTTTTTGTCTCCTGAGAGCTTGGAGCATTTCCCTGAGGCCCCATTGGGGAAGTCTATCAAAGTTCCTTTAATTTGACGTTGTCCGTTCCAGTGAGAACAGGTAACACATATTTTTCTTGTTGGTGTTTTTTGTATTCCCGGCATTTCCCCCCTCCATCACGTTTTTTATTTTTTATCAAGTATGTAAGGTAAGCCAATCATTAAGTTTACCAAGTCAAATCTTATCATGCCCCCTAATATTGGTGCAAACAGCCATAAAATATTGTTTGGCATTGTCACGTTCCAATAGGGTAATCTGAATATTTTAAAAACTGTAAAAAAGTTAATGGCAAACCTCGTCAACGGGGTGTGTCTCTAACCTCCACCCATCCTTGAGCCTGTAGATTGTACGTTTGCCACCTTTGGGGGTTGGCTCTTCTTTAAGGTCAAAAATCTCTGTCTTCAGGATGAGGTCGTTGAGGGTTCTGCATTTGTACTTCTTCTTAACCTCTTTCAATTGGTCAGGTGCATTTTGGTGGAGCAGTTGACCAGCATGAACGACAAGAGTCCATCCATCTTTCCTCTTGGCAACCTCTATTATCCTGCCCAATAGCTTCACCACATACTCTTGACGTAGGTCTTCAAGTCTCCATTGTCTCATGAATTCATCAGATGCAATATACGAGGCAAGTTCTTTTCTGCCCTCATCAAGTGCTTTCAGGTATTGCTTGACGTTATTGAGTTCAGGCAAGAGTGATTCTCTCTGTTCATCAAGATATTGCTCTGTCTCTTCAAGCCCTTCAGTTGTGTTAAGGTTGAAGTTTATGGGAAGGTGATGGATCAGGTCATTTCTTTCTTGAGTGATTCTGGCTAAATTTTCCTTGGTCTTCAAGTATTGCTGTTCGTCAGATTGTATTCGGAAGGAAAACGAGATATGTCCACCTTTCTCCTTCAAGTCGGGCAAGTCTTGATCATCCTCTTGATATTCACCGTGTGTGTTCTCCAAGAATTGACCAGTAACCTGCCCCAACGTCTGTTTCATCACCTTGGTTTTCTGCTTCTCCTTTATTCTTTCCAGATCACAAGTATATCCAGAAATGTTCCCATGAGTGACTAAGAGCTTGAGCATCACTTCAAACTGTTGGAAGAGAACCACGTTTCGACCAACCTTTCTCAGCACTTCATTTTTTAGCTCTTCGATATCTGTTTGCATTATGCCTCATTAGAAATAGGAGTATCATTACGATATCACATTAATTACCACCAACCAGACCAGAATGCACCTGTGATCCTGTTACTGTCCATCAAAGTAAACATTTCCATACACCCTCAAACAGCCCCAAATCTAGTGTCCAACTAAACCCAATTCTCATTTATTGACATCTGTCTATTTTTGGTTTATAATATTGTTGGACACTAAAGAGAATGAGGTGAGACTATGACTCCGAACAATGGACAAGATGTTGGGTATATCCGGGTAAGCTCTTTTTCACAGAACACTGAAAGGCAATTGGACGGAATTGAACTTGAGCATACGTACACAGAGAAAGCCAGTGCCAAGGATTCCAAAAGACCTGTACTGCAAGAGTGTATGAAATATTTACGGTCTGGTGATTGCCTTCATGTTCACTCAATTGACCGTCTTGCCAGAAACCTGATGGACTTACAGTCCATTGTCACGACCCTTAACGACAAGGGAGTCTCAGTAACGTTCCATAAAGAGAATCTGACCTTCACCGGGAGCAACGACAATCCGATGAACAAGCTCATGCTTCAGATGATGGGAGCATTTGCTGAGTTCGAGAGAGCATTGATACGTGAGAGACAGAGGGAAGGAATTGCTAAAGCCAGACAGAAGGGAAAGCAATTCGGAAGGAAACCAGCCCTCACCCCTGACCAAATCAAGGACATACGTGCTCGTGCTGCTGCTGGTGAACCAAAAACCGGACTTGCTGCCGAATACGGGGTAGCACGTCAGACTATATACACTGCAATAAAAACGGACTAAAACCCAACCACCCATTCACCAGAAACACCTATAGATCAATGTGAGTGGCTACAGTAGACAATAAACAACCATACCAGTAGGAAACACTATGAAACCGATCATCATAATCCTCAGTGGATATCGTAATTCTGGCAGGAAGACATTCATCAAGATCACAGAATCGTTGTACCCCGGTGAGGTTGTCAGTTACTCGACCGTCAGCACCGTAAAAGAAATTGCAAAGCATCTTGGCTGGAATGGGGATTTGTCAGTGGAGAACCAAGATCGGTTATCCACTTTGAAAGATTTCTATTCTGAGTGGTGCAATGGGACGTACAACGAGGTTATTGGACTTATTCAATCAGTTGCCCAACAGAAGTCAGCACCATCACAGACCAAACCACGTTTTATTATTCTTCAGATGAAAGAAGCCCATGAAATGTTTGCTGTCACAGATTGGTGCAAGGAAAACGGTTACGAGCACCATACTGTCTTCATCATGAGAGATTGTGTTGAGGATGGAGAGCATCACGGAGTAGCAGATAAACGGAGCAAGATGATGATATACAACCAGTATGTAGCCAACAACGGTACATTGGAGCAATTCAGGGAAAATGTTACTGTACTACTGGAAAGCATCGACTCCGGTGATATGGAGGTGTGGGAAGAGTATGTATGTGAATGTGGGTGACTAACCCTTCCATCTGTGAGTTCTACAACGAGATACAATGAACCCCATCAACTACCGGGAGAGAGCAATGAAACGTGAAGACTTGGTACATGCCTTTTCTGCCAACAGCTACTGCTGTTTGCATTTGGATGAGGATGCTGGTTTGCCCACACAGATAGTCTGTACAAGAAAATTGGAGTGTATCCCCGATTCCCAACATCCAAAAGGGCAACTGGAAAGAAGCTCAATTCCTGATGTAATGACGGTGTATGATGTGAACAAGGAAGAATACTTATCGTTTCCTTGTGACATTGTGCTGAATGTCCTCCCTGCTGGACAATCCCCCAAAAAAGAAACAGGTGAATTTATGCTGTAGATTGAACCCTATGATCTCTCCATTCTGATGATCTCAGTGCCACAGTCTGTGCACTTCCATTGAGGGTCATGTTCTCCGATGCAGCAACCACCTAGAATAATCCTTCCAGCATCAATATCCCTTTGGAGTTTATCGGAGTAAACTGGCATACCATACTGAATGGTTGCCACACGATCAGACTTGCAATGAGGGCATTTCCTTGGTTTTGATCTGTACTCGAAGTTCATATGGTTCCCTGTAGTCCAACCTTCCCATTCCATAGCACCTGACCAAAGCAATGTTCAGGGAATAATCCGATCATTGGCTTCAGGGATAGCATTTTAGCTGTTTTGCTCTTTCGACTACTCAGATAACGTTCAATACATTGACCGGGAGTGCCTGAGTTGAAAGAGGCATCCGATCTCATAAGTATATCCACCTTACGTCCTTCAAGCTCAGTATCATCAGGGTGTTTGCCAAACCTTGAATCCCCGTAATCGACCACACCTCTTCTTCTGTAGGGCAACACAAGATCATTCAGTTGAGGGTAGAATAACCAAACATCAAAATCCTTGATACCATTGACCTTGTCTATGTAATGCAGAGCACCCCCTTGTGCCAGCACAACCAATTTCTCTGTTCCCTTGTATTCGGCATATCTTGGTTTCCTGAAGAAAAACGACTCAATATCTGATTGAGCAAGTGATAAGAGTCTTCTCAAATCCTTATCTGTAACAGTCTCGTATGAACGTTCTGTAATATTTGGATGCATTATCTTATCGGTTGATCATTTGTACATAGAGCAGGGTAAGCAGGAACCCATGTTTTCCGGGGATATAAATAGTAGTGAGACATGATGTAAAAATTCAAAAACAAGGGTTCTGCAATGGCAAAATACAGCAATACAACTGAATGGAAGCATGAGACAGGGCAACGGTCAATCAATATCTATCTGCCAATACCTCTTCTTAGGGAACTGGATAGTCTGAAGGACGTTACGGGCAATACTCGTTCTGAAATGATCCGTACAGCAATCAGACTCTACATCAAGGTGAAACGTGGGCAATTGGTGGAAGAAGAAATGAAAGCCCTGAACCTGCACAAGCTGAAGAGAGAAAAACAAGCCAACCATGTAAGTACGGGGCTACTCCCTGACTACTGATGGCTGACACAGGGTGGTGGTACATCTTTGACCACCACCCTCAACACATCCCTCCCCGTATCGTATTGTAATCTCAACGATTCCCAAAAAAATACCAAAAAATTCATTTTTTTCCGTCTGAAAGCCCATCACCAAGCATAAATATAATTGAAATAGCATAGAAATATGCACTACGGGAATTCAAATAGGAGGAAATGACATTGAACATTAATAGAAGATGGAAGAAGTCCCACTTTGGTAGTGGTTTTAAGCAGCAGTTTACCACGATGAAGCAACTGATCCAGAAGAGGAAGTGGACTGAAGAGCTAATAAGTAAATTTCTCGGTAAGCCAGACTATACGGGCAGTGCAATCAGCAAAGGCAAGTGTTACGAAATCGACTACTACAAACTTTCAAGAGTACGTGAGATTGAAAGCATGAATGTGTTCCGTGAAGCCGTTAGGTGCTAACAGTCTCACGAACATGGTTCAATCGGTATTGACCACGATATTACTTTCTGTTATACATGGTCAGTAGTAATATTTTGATTTGAAGATTTATTGAGCAACATTGGCACATCCGTAGTCAATGTTCACCTGATCAGGACATCTTTCTGGATGCCTATCTCCTATATTATGATTCGATGCCCATTCTCCGGGCAGTCTTCAATTAGTGTCAGTTTTATACCCTAAGCCAAAGAAGTATTGCTTTTTGGCTTAGATACACACCTGAACGTTCTCAAGATCACACGACTCTGTTCCACTATCACTGTGCAGAGCTTTAATCTTGATATGCTTGATAGGTGTGACAGCAGAGAGTGTTGGTACGTGCTGATCACCAGACAAAGACAATCAGCACGATACCACTCTCGAACTATAGGCAAGGGATAGTCACAAGTGAAAGCAGTAACCTACATTATGAATAACCCTGATAACCATATTTATGCCGTACAGAACAGGGCTGTATGGCACCACGATAATACTGATGTACCAAGGAGAAACCACAAGAAAAAAACCTGACTATGAGAGATCATTTTACTTTGATGTAATTCGATACCGGGAAGTTGATGCAATGACAGACCACCAACTTCAAAAGGCTGTAGACACAGTTCACGGTTCATTAAATCTGAAGTCCAAGAAGAAGTTTAAAAACCGATACCGGGAAATGGTGAAAAACTATGTCTTCAACCTGATCAAGGCATTTAATACCAACCATTGGGTTCGAGTCTCACGGAATGAACACGATTACAAATACATTGAAAGATATCACCACATCTACACCACTCCAACCATCGTCATAAAAACTATGGATGCACTGTATGACTATGGGTGGATTGAAATGAAATCGGGCTTTTACGATGCTGAGAAGGGTAAGGGTAAAATCACGAGAATTCGGCCTTCAACCAATTTTATTGATCTCATAACTGGAACAATAGGCAAACAAAGTTGCACCAGAGTTCAATTTCACACCCTACCACTCAAGGACGAGATAGTAATGAGGCAAAGGTTGAAAAATGGGAAGTACCTGTATGAGGACTATGTGGATACCCTGAATACCCGACAGATGAGAAGTAGGGTTCGACAGTACAACGAAATGATGAGGAACAAAATTACGTTACTGACTCTCTCCAAGAATGATCTTCTGTCCTTGAAGAGTGTTGATCAATATGGGGAAGAATCGAAAGCCTACAAGTCCTTCAATAGACAACTAAGTAACGGGAGGATCGTCTTCTTAGAACGGGAAATTGAGAAGAGAAATAGGAGACAAGGAATAACCGAACCAGATCATGATAGATCAATCACGGAAGACAACTATATCGTCAATCCCGAAATTGGTACATTCAATGTATTCAATGTTCTCAAGCTAAGTAGTGATGAGATTGAACAGCAATTGAAAGCAGAAGGATGGCTCCCTTCGGGAGAATACTCCTCCCCGTTGAACGGGTCGGAGTATGAGAGTATATTTGATAGTGAAAAAGAGAATAGAGATTACTTTAACAGCCTCAACCTCGGCAACAACAACTCAATAACAAGTAACCAACCATCACCATCCACCACTACTACAACCACTACTACTACTATTCCATCACCATCACCATCACCACCATCTACTCCTTCTCTCTTCTCCAACATCATT
This sequence comes from Desulfobulbaceae bacterium, assembly GCA_963678525.2. Lineage (GTDB taxonomy): Bacteria > Desulfobacterota > Desulfobulbia > Desulfobulbales > Desulfobulbaceae > Desulfogranum. The sequence goes on along the minus strand of CAXXDG010000003.1, from coordinate 3,110,581 downwards.
ACTAACGGATTATCAGAAAAAAGCACCTCATTACAGTCTCTTGATAACGATTCGTTACCTGTCTGGTATGATGGTGAAGATAGTTATTGCTGTACCATAGATGAGATTCTTGCCAAGTACCCTCGGAATCGAATATTCCGTTTCCTAATCCCCCATACGAACATGTATCGGATATTCTCCACTTCTCACAAGCAGTTTAGACATCATGGCAGGTTCTATGGTGATCCAGTTCAAAATCTACCAGAGAAGTTCAGACTGAAGATTACCATGCAGGGTGAATCTGTCGTTGAATGTGATTACACGAGCCTGCATCCATACATGCTATATACGATGGTTAATGAGGCACCACCGGAAAACATATACATCATAGACAAGACGGAAAACGAACAACTAAGACGTGAATACAAGACGATATTGCTAACAGCTATTAACAGTGAAGACCGTAATACGATGTTGAAGGCCGTTCAAAGGCTATTCGTAAAAAAGAAGGGGTTCCAGTATGGTTCCGGGGATAAAAGACTCAAATGGTCATACATTGAGGATATTCTGGATAAGTTGATTGAGCACAACAAGCCTATAGCCAAATTCCTGAATACTAAAAAAGGTGTTGAGCTAATGAGAAAGGACTCTGAGATTGCAGACCGGATTATCAAGGAGTTCGTAAGGATGGATCGTCCAATTCGTTGTGTACACGACTCCTTTATTGTGCAGGAACGTCACGAATCTTTTCTTAAACGGCTTATGATTGAAAAATACCAAGAGGTCATGGACACCGACTACGTAATAGGGATAACTACAGAGAAGCATAAAAAGTCCCAATCTGCACCAAACATCGTGAAATCAAGGGAGTCTAAGAACGTTAATTCGGTGTCAAGTGGCAAAGTGAAGCCTGTAGTGGTCATGGCTGAAGTATCTGATGATTTCCATAATCGTAGTGAAGAGATTGAGAATATGAAGTATTTTCAGAGTTTTTTCGAAGACGAAGAGACTCACGATAGTTCCACTATAGAGTTTCCACTACTGCCTCGTGAAACCTTTTTGGGTCGATTCGAGGGGATTACTTTCTGAATTAGGGATAGCCTTGAATATTGCAACATGGAACCTAAACCATAGAGCAGCACGGAAGACCATACCAGACACTATTGCACCAGCCATTGTCTCTGTGAATGCTGACCTACTCGTATTCACAGAGTTTGTGCATTGTGATATCAAACAGGACAGGGCCGATTTTTACTCCCAACTTGATGATGCTGGATATATACACAGGTTACTGTCTCCTTTAACACCCAAACAGAACCACATTCTCATAGCTTCTCGAACTCCCATAAGCCAAGGTGATCTCCTAGCACCCACGACCATCCATCCTGCTATACCATCAAATTTTCTTCATGTAAGAGCCTTGGAGCACGATATTGAGATAATAGGTGTCCGTGTGCCTGATTACTCAAAACCAGTGTACAAGGAGACAGCAGCAGCTTATTGGTCATGGTTCAGCACCTTCACTGCCAGTATTTCAGATCGGCAACTGGTGTTGATAGGTGACTTCAACATCGACCCTGAAATGAAAAAGTACAAGCATCGGCACCACCTTGCAGAACTTGTACAAACTGGTTGGTCGATAGCCTCCCCGGAGCATGGTGCAAGTTTTTGGGCCAATAAGAACAATGCCCCTCATCGGTTAGACCATGCTTTCCTGACTGAGAAGCTATCTCATAGGGATGCTGTATACGTTGATCGTGTTGAGGGGTATTGGACGTGTGGAGAGAACAAGTACAAAGAACCGGATCATGCCATACTGACAGTAGAGGTTGTGTAAGATGAGAGTTCTGGCTTGGTGTGTTCTGCTCTTGTCGATATTGCCTTGCTCTATATCCTTCTCCGAGACAATCACCGGGAAGGTCATTTCTGTTGCTGATGGGGATACCATTACAATTCTCACTCCAAGGAAAGAGCAACTGAAGATACGATTGTCTGCTGTGGATACCCCGGAAGGTGGACAAGCATACGGTAACAAAGCCAAGCAGTTCACCTCAAGTATGGTTTACCGGAAACAAGTGCAGGTGGAGAAAGAAACCGTTGACCGTTATGGCAGAACAGTTGGTTTCGTGTACGTAAATGGCTCAAATTTAAGTGAACAGATCATCACCAATGGGTACGGATGGGTTTACCGGAAATACTGTAAATGGGCATTCTGTGACGATTGGCTGGAACTTGAAGAACAGGCCCGAAACTCCCGGAAAGGATTGTGGGCTGACCCTCATGCTATACCACCGTGGGAATGGAGGAAGCAGAAGAGGAATGGGAGTGCTGGTAGTGCTGGTGTAGAAGGTGGAGTTGGGATATACCACGGAAATGTGAAGTCCAAGGTTCTTCATGCATATGGTTGCCAGCACTACAACTGTAAGAACTGTACGGCTGTATTTGATACCGTTAATGATGCTTTGAAGGTCGGATACAGGCAACACAAACGATGTCTATAAGGTCAAGCCCTATGGAAAACGATATTCGTCTGGACTGTGTAGAGATTGATCATTATTTCGGAAACTTCTATGGATATGGATCATGGGATGGAAAGTTCTGGTTTATCGGTTTAGAGGAAGGGACAGGTGAAAACAAGAAAACGATATTTGTTAATAAATGTAAAAAGTTATCAAAGTGCTATAACGGTAGTAGAGAAAAACTATTAGACATCTATGATTTCCAAGGCAAAAGTGATTTCAAGAGTTATGGCAAAACGGGAAACTATCCGTATTATTTTGAAGAGTGTAAGTGGTTTGAAAATTCCAGCACTCCATTTATACATAACACCTGGAAACCATTGATACAAATCCTATTATGTGTGAAAGGGTTAAGTACAACACCTCCATCTGATTCTGATATATTAGAATATCAACGTACTTGCCTTGGAAGATTAAATGCAGACCATGCATTGATAGAGTTGTTGCCAATACCTTTATATTCTTCTGCAAAGAGTCATTACAACGATATTTTTAATAAATGCTTAAAGCTGTATGGTAGTAAAGATGTAAAAGCACTTGAAACAAAGGAAAAATACATTCAATACTGTTTATACAACAAGCCAAGCAGGATAGAGTTTTTAAAGAACAAGATCAAACAAAAAGGAAATGATGGATTTGTTGTATTTTATGAAAAAGAAATGTTTTCAGAGATCAAGTCAATAACAGGAGTGCAAGAAGATTTATTGTGGAGTGGAATTAGCTCTTTAACATCAGATCAATGTTATTGTTATTGCACTACTGCAAGTCACAAAAAGATATTTATAGTAGAACATCCATCACGAAATGCAAACGAGGATTATTGGTCAAGCATTTGTGGCAAAATTGCCAATGAGATTAGTTCTTAGCACCTTGATCTATTGATAAACTTGCTTTTCTGTATAGTTGCACCCCGTTCTGCCGTAGTTCGAGCACCCTAAGAAACGGCCATATCTCCCGTTTCTCACCACCATTACACCATCTGCACACCCCCTACATGCCCTAGCCACGTTCCCACAGTTCGGGTTCTGGCAACGGTATTGATACATACCATCCTTGATCAACGGGAATTTGTTACAGGCATTACAAGTTCTTGGTGTATAGCTACAGTATGGATAATGCCCACAACCAAAGAAGAAACGTCCATCAGGCATGACTCTCATAGCAATTTTCCCTGTTCCACAAGAGGGACAAGTACCATAATCTGGTGGTGCTGATCTAACCCCTTCCGTGCTTATCTGATTGAACTGATATTTGCTGCCTCCCTTGTCCTTAACCTCCTTGATGAACACCGAAGGTTTCTCCGTATCATACAGGACATATGAGTGATGCTTGGAACGTGTAATGGCTACATAGAACAGCCTTCTTTCCTCTGCATATTCATGTGGTTCAGCTTCAGGCAGGACAAGGTCAAGCAAGGGTTCATCTACGATTTTGGAAGGGAATCCATACCGTGCATCATTGACATCAACCACGATTACGAAGTCAGCCTCTTTGCCCTTGCTACCGTGTACAGTATCAAATACGAATTTATAAGAAGGGTACTGGTGTCCCATCGTTTGCAGGAAGGCTGGTTTGGAAAAGGAGTATCGGCCTAGAATGTAAATAGTAGCAGGGTCAGGATGAACGGACTTGATATCTTCCACACAGTGCTGAATGGCCCTATCCACATCCTTGTAATACTCCACGAGGGTAATGGCATTTGTGGATACACTGGTGTGTGATGTTACGTCCTTCTTGATCTGTGCTGGATTCTGAGTGACAAACGTTGTGGCAAACTCATTGATCCTGTTGTTGAACCGGAAAGTCTTATCCAGTGGTACTCTCTTGGTATACCCAAAGTAATTTTCAAACTTCCCGGTGTAGTTTATGTCTGATCCTGAAAAACGATAAATCGACTGCCAATCGTCACCCACACACGAGAGCACCGTATCATCACCATGATCCACAAGGGACTTTACGAGTTCTGCCCTAATAGCTGAGATATCCTGAAACTCATCAACGAGGATATATTTGAACCGGGGATGGTATTTACCTCTTTGTACAAGGGCAGTAGCTTTCCTGATCATATCACTGAAATCGACTGTACCAGACCGAGTTAGTTCAGCAGTGTATTCCTTGTAGATTGGCTCAAAAACGTCAATAAAGGCAAGACAACGGGGTTTATCGGGGTGATTAGTAGCTTTGTGAAGAACCTGATCAATTGAAAGGCCAGACTGCTTGAAAAGTTCCAAGAAAGTAACAACCAGCTTGGTGAACTGAGTTGCTTTACGTTCCTCACCGATATCAACAAGCAACTGAACCAACTCTTGAAAGCTGAGTGGACTGAATTTCACTCCGTGCTTCTTCAGCTTATCATGCAGAAGATCGGTTAACGTGCCTTCCCTCATTTCATAGCTGTAGGTTTCAACAAGTGTCGTGTTGTGTTGCCGATGCAATCCACGTTTCCATTCCATGCCCTGTGTATAGCTAAACTGGTTCACAAACGGAGGTGTTTTCCCTTCTCTGTTGACACCAAAGTGTTCAATATAGATGCCGTACTCAGGCAGGAAGAAGTCTGGTTGGTACTGTGTCTTATCGGCAGTAGCTGTGTCATGCTCGTATGGATGCTCGTATTGATACTTGATACCGTTTACGAACAAGAAATCGGCAATAACGACCTCTTCAAAGCTCTTCAACTGCTCTTGTTGTAATGATCTCCTGCCACTTCTTTTCTCTGCCCATTCAATTCTGGACTTGATGGACTGTAGATCACCTTCCTTTAAAGCCGTGAAATAGTCTCCCTGCTGGTCATATTCGAATTCGTCTTTGTATGGGATGAGGTGAGTGACAAAGTAGTCAATAACCCTTTGGTTGTATGTCTTATCCGATTTTGTGAGGTCTGTGATAATGCCATTTATCAGTTTATAAAACTCTGCCGTGTCTTCCTGTAGCTTACTGACTCGTGGCTTTTTCCCGGTAGCTTGGCCGATGATATCCAGCCCCAACTTATGGAATGTGCTGGTGGTGACTCCTTCAACATTGGGTAGCTTATCCTTGATACGTTCATCGGTTTCCTTACTGGCTTTCCTTCCGTATGCAAGGATCAGTATCTCATGAGGTAGAGCAAGACCAGATTGGATGAGATAGCCAGCTTTGGCAATAATAACAGAAGTTTTGCCACTCCCTGCTGCTGCAAGAACAAGATTGTTGTCCTCATTTACAACACAAGCAAGACGTTGACTTTCGGTGAGTGGGTTATTCTCTACCTGATCGAAAAATTCTTGGTAGTTGGTGAGTTCTCTGGTAACGAATTTCTGGTTCTGATCTTCCCGGATTTCATGGCTTCTGGTGAAGAGGGATAGGAACTTATCTATTATGCCCTTTTCCTGCTCTGGCATGAACTCAAGAGCAAACTGGTTGTTCAGTTTTCCTGTTAGTTCCCGGTTCTCCTGCTTCCACTTCTCTACAGCACTGTGTCGTGTATACCTGTTGCTGAAGATTGCTTTGAAGCCCTTGTATGATCCTGAAATTTGTTGATAGGCAGGGTGAAGCTGTTTGACATGGTACTGGCCGATTCGTTTAGTGAGTGCTGCCAGACACTCATCAGATTGCTTCTTCCTAACACCGGAAATCGTGAAAGGAGCATGACCGTTTGGCTTGAGAACGATCTTGTCCCATAACAATCCAGACTTGACTTCAGGTCGATGCCCAATTGACGAATATGGTACAGTTTGGACATCATCCTTCTTCTTTGTTTGTGCATATTCGTCTGTTATTTCAATGGAATAATCCCACTGAAGAGATAGCAGACGGTACAATATGCTAACCGTAATACCATCCATGTCGAAGTTACATTCACTTACTGTTAATTGTTGTCAATTCAGATACATCCATCATTCCTCACCGAAAGATACCACAAAATTTGAAACATAAATACCTCTATATGAGCCATTCAACGGAATAGGAGGTTAGACATCCATGCCCAAAACCAAACTCTTCAGGATCGACTGCACGATAAGTGAACCATTTATGTCCACAGCAGAGTTGCTGAACCAAGACCATACAGAACTATTATCCAGACTAATGAAAGTATATGTGGAATCTGTGAAGGAATCTATCGTTGACCTGTCAAACAAGCATCCAACATTTTTAGAGAAGTACCCGTTTGTACAGCAGCCTTGACATAACCACTCATGTTCTCAGAGGGGGGTATATTATTGGGGTAAATTTGGTGTAAAAAAAATCCGTTTTACCTGAAGTTATTTAACCTATTGAAGCTATTGAATTTGTGTGAATAGGCTGATAACTGGCTGAAATAACAGTATTTGATTGAATTTGTTGGATTTTTTAGAAAAGGGGGGAGTCGAATTCGACTCCCGCCGCCTCCACCAACAACTTTTAGACAAACCGATCCTGTTGCCGAGTCCGGCACGCGGGATCGGTTTTTTTGTCTTTATAAATTAGAGAATTACGTCAATTTTAGCATTCTGCCGAATGCTCTGCAATCACTCCCGTTTCGGGAAACCTCCTTTAACTCTCTTCTCTGTAGCCACTTTCTTCTCTGTTTTCTCAGCTTCTGCATTGAGCCCAAGTCCTGTGGGATTGAGGTTGCCTGAAGCCTGCTCCTGGTCGGCCATCTCCACCTGATACTGCCGAAACGCCTCGGCAATTCCGTCAAACAAATCATTAACCCAAGTTTGTGATGGGGATTTGTAAATAGGTGTAAAAACAATTAGTTGCCGTTTTCAGGCATGCCATTATGGCACTACTTCTTTTGTTTTTGTTCATGCTGTGCTCTTCACCTGCCTGCCTGGAATATTTTGCAATCCCAGGGCAGACAATATTTCCTGCTGCTGCGGCTCTGGTCGGGTGCTTTTCCTCACGTGAACTGGGCTCCCGTTCTTGCATTGCATGGAAATTGTTATTCTGCATTGGGTGGAAAGAATTTCCCGTATACTTGACCAGTTGATCACAATGCCTGTCTGCCGAAGTGTCGGCGTCGGCAGGAGAAACGGAGACAAATCCGCAGGACAGCGGATTTGGACGTGCGAACAGCACGCCCGAAGGGTGAGTGCCATGGAGGGCGCGAATCAACCTGGCGGGTGCCTGAACCACTTTTTCAGCTCTACCCAACAAACGCTCTTGCATAAGCTATAGCAAATGTTATATTCCTTGGTGATTGACAACATGATCCAGTAAAAGACATGAGGTGATAAGGCATGGGAACCAAACCATTTTCAGAGCAGGTCAAGGCGGTGCGAACGGCATTGAATCTTAGCCAGGAAGAGCTGGCCCATGCCCTCGGCGTCAGTTTCGCTACGGTGAACCGCTGGGAAAATGGGAAAACCAACCCGTCAAAACTGGCTCAACGTCAGTTTGAACAATTTTGCGAGGTACATAGAAAAGAGGGGAATCTTCATGACTGAAGGGCCGTCCATTCGTAAATGGCCTGAGGGAGACCGTCCTCGCGAGAAACTGATACAGTTGGGAGCGGAATCCCTTACTGATGCTGAATTGTTAGCCATTCTCCTGCGGGTCGGAAATGAAGGGGCTTCCGCAATTGACATGGGGCGTTTGCTGGTGGATGTTGGTGGTCTTCAAGGTGTTGACCGAGCACATGCTGAGGAGATTATGGCTATAAAGGGCCTAGGTATTGCAAAAACAGCGCAACTAAAGGCTGCCATCGAAATAGGGAAACGTGTTCGGAGGTTAAATGTTTTGCCTATTGCTTTTGATTCAGCACATGCAATTGCCGCCTACTGCTACCTCAAGTTTGAGGGAGTACGCCACGAACAAAACCGGCTTATCTATCTGTTTGAACCACAGGAAGCAGATGACCGAGTTCCCTTTGATCTGAACACCTTTAAATATGTACAGGTATCCCAGGCTGCTGAAATACCGGGTAGGCCGGCACCTGGAATAAAAGCCATCCTTGAGGAAGCCGGTGCCGTTCTGGAGGGACACTCACCATGAACACATTCTCTCCCAAATTCACCATCACCAACCGGATGACCGCTGCCATAACGCAGATTGAGCGGGCACGTGGTTTTCTGGAAGCGGCACGATTGTCGGATGACTGGGTGCGGGATATGGGCGCAGAGGCCTTGATCAAAGAAGCGCATCATACCACCCACATCGAAGGGACTCAACTCACATTGGATCAGGCGGAGCGATTGTGGCGCGGGGAAGCAGTGCCGGAGGCAGACCCGGATGATGCACGGGAACTGCTCAATTATCGTTCTGCTTTTGAATTCGTTTCTGACTGTCTCGATAGCGGCGACCCAATCACCGAAGGACTGATTCGGGAGATCCACCGCAAACTAGTGGAAGGCGTGCGCGGCGGCAAAGCTGATCCCGGCAACTATCGACGCATTCAAAACTACGTGGCCAACTCCTCCACCGGCGAAGTGATTTACACCCCGCCGTCAGCCATAGAAGTGTCGATCATGATGTCGGAGATGGTCAAATGGCTGAACGCTGAACTGGATATCCATCCGGTTTTGATCAGTGGCATCGCTCAGTTCCAACTGGTGCATATTCACCCATTCCTCGATGGCAACGGCCGAACCTCGCGCCTGCTGTCTACGCTATGCCTTTATAAAGCTGGATACGACTTCAAGCGCCTGTTCACCATCAGCGAATACTACGATCGTGACCGCCCGACCTTCTACAAAAAGATTCAGAGCGTCCGTGAAAACGACATGGATATGACCGGCTGGCTCGACTATTTCACCACCGGCCTTGAAACCCAAATGATCGAAGTCAAAGAGCGCGGTGAACAGGTTATCCGCCGTGATGTGCTGGTTCAGAAGCACGGTCTGAACGAGCGCCAAGGAAAAGCTCTTGGGTATTTGCTTCAAAACGGCAAGCTGACCATTCAGGACTTTGAAGGTATCTGTCCCGATGTAAATCGCCGCAGTCTACAGCGAGACTTAAAAGGAATGCTGGATAAGCAGCTTATTTTGGAGGTCGGCGCAGGACCAACAGACCCAACCCGCCACTATGCTTTAGCGGAGCTATGACAAGCTGTGACACGGAGCTGTGACAAAGCTATGACAACGGCTGTGACAGAAACTTACGACAGGTTCACGACAACATTTGTGACATATCCGCTTTCAGACTCAGGTTTGCGGAAGGATTACAGGAGGCCTCCACGCTGGAATCGAACCCACGTCCGTTCTCTGTTTCAGGAAAATGTAGAGAATTAAATTTCTCTCGGCGTCCGGCAGGTTGAAGGGGTATGGTGTGCGGTAAGGTGTTGAATAAACATGGTTTGTGGATGTGCTTTGGTTTGGAGAACGAATTGGGGTAAGGCTCCGCCGTCTCCACCAACAACTTTTAGACAAACCGATCCTGTTGCCGAGTCCGGCATGTGGGATCGGTTTTTTTGTTTCTATAAATAAGCGACTTACGCAGACAAGGGCATTCATCCGAATGCCCTGCAATCACTCCCGTTTAGGGAAATCTTCTTCAACTCTCTTCTCTGTTGCCTGTTTCTTCTCCGTTTTCTCAGCTTCTGTTTCCGCCCCAAGTCCAGTGGGATTGAGGTTGGCAGAAGTCTGCGCTTGCTCCGCCATTTCCGCCTGATACTGGCGGGGAACGGGCCGAATACGGGAAGCAGGTTATCCCGTCCCTGGCCAAAGAGCTTGTCGGGCAATACGGCAATAGTTTTGAAGCAAAAAACCTGCGGCGCATGATGCAATTTGCAGTGTGTTTCCAGGATATTGAGATTGTCGTTCCGCTGGCACGACAATTGAGCTGGTCGCACTTTTTAGCGTTGATTCCCTTGAAATCGCCCGAAGCCCGGCTCTATTATGCCCGGAGAGCCGGCGATTCGCGTTGGAGCAAGCGGAAGTTGCGGTATCAGATTGAGCGAAAGGCCTTTGAACGTTCCGAAATTGCCGACACAAAACTGGCGCTGACGGAGGCGGAACACCTCAGCGGCAACTTTAAGGACCCCTGCTTTCTTGATTTTCTGGGCCTGAAAGACAGCTACTTGGAGAATGAACTCGAAAGCGCCCTGCTCAAGGAGTTGGAGTTATTCATACTGGAACTGGGCAAGGGCTTCGCCTTCGTCGAACGTCAGAAGCGGATGATTATTGACGGGGAGGATTTTTACCTTGACCTGCTCTTTTATCATCGCAAACTCAAAGGGCTGGTAGCGATTGACTTGAAGATCGATCGTTTCAAAGCATGGTCGACATGCTCGACCCACAGCTCGGGCAATCCATTCTTGACCCAGCTTGCGGCACCTTCCCGGTTACGACAAGGGGATCGACCCACGCAAGATCATCCGCCGCGCCAGGCTGCGCGACAATCCTCCCTGCGCTGACTGGCCACGCACCCTTGGCGGCACCACACTTTACAAGCTGGTCGAAAACATCCTCAAGATCTGAACCCCAATCGATTCGATCTCCAATCATCCAGGACGCTCTCAGGCGTCCTTTTCTATTGCTGGTCAGAGCCTCCTTCAGTGGTTGCATTAAGGATCTGGAACCTCCACCATTTTAAAAAGACAGACCCGTCTCTCCGGGGGCAAACTTCTAAATGACGGGTTTTCTTTTTTCCCTTGTTTCTAAGGGGTTTGCGGCTGGTTGCCGTTTTTGGCGGTTGTCTTAGGTCATCGTTCGATGCCGCAACCGGACGTTTTTTTCGAAATCGCCCGCCTCGGCCATGAAAAGAAGCGTGGTCAACTTCGGCTTCGTGTCCCCAAAGAAGACAAATCCACAGGACAGCGGATTTGGACGGCGAAGCCGCCGGAAGGGGACGCGCACAAGGATGTTGTGCGTATCAACTGCTGGGTGACCGAGACGAAGCTGACGCCCTTTTCGTTGAATCCCTCGCCTATCTAAGCACCGAGTAACCGACGTTGCAGCAATGTCTGCATATCGCGGCGCCCGTCGGCAATCATCATGACATAGACATTTTCGGCCATAACCCGGTAAACGATGCGGTAGGGTTTGAAAAATATCTCACGGTACTCGCGAATTCCTACGGCCAGCATTTCCTTTGGATAGGCTCCGCGTCCCGGGTTCTCAGAGAGGCTCGAAAAGGCCGTCTCTATTTGATCGAGAACATAATCCGCCTTCCCTGGCGCGTCGTGAGACTCGATATAGTTGTACAAATCTTCCAGGTCCCGGGACGCATCGTCGGTCAGAAATACCTGGTAAGCCATCAGCGATTTTTGCCCCGGTCTCGAAGCCGCTGGATAACGTCACTTGCGGGCTGGACTTTGCCTTCCTCGACCTGACGCATGCCGAGCGCAAGAATCTTTAGAAGGGCCATGGTTTCCTGGGTTTGCTCATAACTTTCGATGTCCTGCATCACGACCTTGGCTTCACCATTCTGGGTGATGACCAGGGTTTCACCTTGTCCCGACATGTTGCGCACAATTTCAGCGGCATGGGCCTTCAGGTAACTGATCGGTTTGATCTGACTCGATAGTTTCATAACCATCCTCCTTTGCATGACTAAATATAGTCCGAAAACAGGTCAATTGTCAATCTGTAAAACCTCATGCTGTCTGGCAACGGGGGCGTGCTGCTGGAGAGCTTTGAGTCCGAGACCTGGACGCCGCTCAATGGCTCCGACCTGGCGATGAAGCTCTACGGCTACAACTTCCAGTCCGAAGGGATGATCCGCTTCCAGCCGATCACCGGCGTGCAGTTCTCCGACATCAACCTCGACGAGGTCGGTCATCCCCCAGTCGCAAGCGGGATTTCGATCCCCAGAGTGCCAAGTACGACTTCCGGGTTTTCCTGCTCCACCTCGGGCTGATCAACGAGAGCTGATTCGGGGCATTCATGCCCCTCGCCCTTCGGGCGCACTGCGTGCGTCCAAATCGGCTCTCCTACCGATTTGTCAAGACCGCCCGCAAGCAACTGATGGCCAACATACCCGGCGACGCCGCCTTCAAGAACGGACGCCCCTACCGGATGACGTCCTGCCGGACGAAATCGAAACCACCAGGATGTGCCGACCATCGTTGGTATCGACCACGGCTTTTCCTTTCCTCTGCGGTATTTTGAGGTTTACCACCTGGAGCCGGACTGGCCGACCTTTCTCGATGATTTCCAGAAACATTGGCCGACCGACGCCGAACACACATACGTCGATTTTATTCGCCGCAGTTCACGGGGTGAAGGAGAGGCCCGTTCCGGCAGCGCCCACTGGCGGCGGATAACCGAGGAGCGAGCTGGGGCCAAATCAGTCTTTCACTTCGATGTGCCAGGTTCGGTGGCCAAATCGCCCCACGCCGGGCTGCAGTGGCTGAGATATCTGCACAATCAGCTCGGCGAGCAGGTCCACTTCCGGCCCTTTGACGGCTGGGAAATTTCAGCGGGCAAATCTGCGCTGGTGGAGGTCTATCCCTCGCTGTGGAGCAAGAGCACTCTGCGGGAGGGCCGCACACCCGACCAGCATGATGCTTATGTCGCCGCCGCCTGGCTGCGGCAGGTGGACATGGACGGCAGCCTCAGTAAATTTCTCAAGCCGGACATGCTGCCTGGCGAATATTCCGTTGCCCAGGTCGAGGGGTGGATTCTCGGAGTAATGTGACGCGACAGATTATTTTAGGAAACGGCACGAACTTCGCTCTGTTTGACGCGAGGATCGGCCGGCGAGGCGCAGACCTGGACCAACATGACGGCTCGTGTCAAAGAGGTGACCGGGCAGAAGAGAAACCGCCTTTATTCCTATGTTGAATACATCCGGATTATGAATGAGGGCACCGAGCTGCCACGCTTCAGAAGTGGGCCGACAAAGAAAAGGATGAAGTGGTTGCCGATGAGGTAGAACAGATTTTGAAGTCTGAGAGGTTCCGGGAATCAGACGCGGAATTTCTGATTGCGGGCGGAAAGATTGAAGAAGCGGAAGAATATCTCCTAAAACGTGCCGACCAGCTCGACGGGAATCACTACGGCAGCCTGCTTTTTTTGGCAGAATCGATGGAGTCAGAAAACCGCAACCTTGTTACCAGTCTGATCTACCATAGTTTGCTTATCTCTATACTGGAGCGCGGGTACACCAAAGCCTATCCCCATGGCATTGGATATTTGAAGAAACTGGACAAGCTATCGGCAATTGTCGCTGACTGGAAAGAATTTAATCATCACGAAGCGTTCAAAGAACAGATCATTGAAGCACATGGCCGAAAACGAAGCTTCTGGTCAAAATATAAGGTGAAAAAATGAACGAACGAGTTTATCTGCTGAAGATACACCTGCTTGGTATTCAACCTGCAATCTGGCGACGTTTTGTGGTGCCCGCCGGCATCACACTGGATCGGTTACACGATGTTATCCAGATTGTCATGGGCTGGAGCGACAGCCATCTGCACGAATTTATCATTGGGAAAAAAAGATATACGGAAAACCCTGAATCGAAAGTAGACGGGCTTGAATGCGGGAAATACCGTCTTGGAGATTTGATCAAACAGAAAGGGCGCACATTCCGTTACCTGTATGATTTTGGTGACAGCTGGGAGCATGAACTTGTTCTCGAAGAAAGTCGCTATTTCAATCCGAAAATGAGAGTGGAATTGGTCTGTCTTGAAGGAGAACGGGCCTGCCCGCCAGACGATGTGGGCGGCGTATTCGGTTACTTTGAATTTTGTAACGCTTTAAAGGACCCGACCCATGAAGAGCATGAAAGCTACATGGAGTGGTCCGATGGCGATTACGATATTGAGCAATTTGATTCCGAATCGGTTAACCGGGAATTGATGAAATACCTCCGCTGGTCTCGGGACAGGTATCAGAACCGGAGAGGTGTTGGATGAAGAAGGATACAAACAAGCAGCTTCAGAAAGCAGAGCAAAAAGAGACTGCACTTATCCGCTCTTCGGCGTCGGAATACCTGACCTTTGCGGCAGCCGCCGGCAGCTCGGAAACCAGTTTGGAAATGCGCTATGAGGACGAGAATATCTGGTTGACACAGAAGATGATAGCTACGCTGTATGATGTTACGGTTCCAGCTGTCAATCAGCACCTGAAGCGCATTTATTCTGATAACGAGCTGACCCGAGAAGCAACTGTTTTATACGCAAATACGTCAGATACCAAGAAAAGCAAGAGAGGAAGGCTGAACAGTTAAGTTTGTTTTAGCCGCAAAAGGCGGGGTGACCTTACCGTGCCCCTGCAAGGGGCAAACGGCAGAGTATCCCCTTCAAGGGGTTAACAATACCGGCCCCTCCCCCTGGGGTCGGATCTTTATCACTCTGCCTGCAAAAATGATTGTTACGTTAAATGGTGTGATTGGAATTTGGGATATTCCTGCAAAAAAAACAATTATTCCGACGTAAAAACGATTAGATATGACTACATGGCTGCAAAAGTCATTACAAAGGCCGCCGATGTAGAACCCTTTCTACGCTTTCTACCATCCGACACTCAGGCTCCGGTTCTGGTAAGTCACGGGAAGAAAAAAGAGCTATACCAGCACATCCGGCAGTGGGCAGCAGACATACCGGATCTTTGACTATCCAGCTTGCCGAGGATCTGGATGCCGATATTACCGCTGTGGACTTCCTGCCGGAGTTTATTGAGGATCTTCCCAAAATAATCTGTCTTATTTGCAATCTGTCATCTTCCATTAAGTATACAGTGTTGAATATAAGGGCAGGCAGGATATGCCGGGCTCGCCTGTGAAGTGAGTGGTGCCGTAATGCCGTCGGCAGCAGGAACCCGTCAAGGTCACTCTCACGTCTGCGTGGTGCAGCTGTTGGAATCCCCTTTCTTCAGGTTGGGGAGGATGTCAAGCCAAAGGAAAGAATGTGGAGCGATGAATTTTTGTTTAACGTGACGAATTATTGGGTTACAATAATTGAGGTGCAATAATTGATAAACAATAAAATTCTCACAGATATCGATGAATAAAAATCCTTTTTTCTTTCGAGAAATTTCCCGAGATGAACCATTTTGTAACAGAGAAAAAGAATTTCAGGATCTTATTTATCACGCTGAGTCATTGACCAATGTCGTGGTGTATTCACCAAGGCGATTCGGCAAAACCTCGTTGGTTAAAAGGGTGCAAAACAAACTCGGTGAAGATGGAGCTGTTTGTATCTACGTTGATTTTTTTGGTGTGTCTACGATTGAAGATGTAGCTGAGCGCCTTGCAAAGACAATTTTTAAAGCAGCCCAGAAGGAAGAACCTTTATTCAACAAAGCAATCAGAACTATTAAAAGTTTTCGACCCTCGTTGACGGTAAGTCCAAATGAAAAAACCGGTTTCTCCATGTCGGTACAAATGGCATCTGTTGGTTTAACAGGATTTGCTTTGTTGGAAGACCTGCTTGAATCTTTCGGCCTGTTCATAGAAAAAACCAACAAGCTCGTATATGTCTGCTTGGATGAGTTTCAAGATTTGACAATCCTCAAGGACGCATTGAAAATTGAAGGATTGATGCGCCAGTATATCCAACAGCACAAAGCAGCCTATGTATTTGTGGGTAGTCGCAGACGCATGCTGTTATCAATCTTTAACGATAGCCAGAGGGCTTTTTACGGCAGTGCGTTGAATTATGAATTGAAACCCCTTCCCAAAAAGGAATTCGCAGCGTTCATTGCTGAAATGTTCAACAGAAATGGGAAGCCGTGCGGCTTGGAGGCAGCTACTGAACTGGTAACCATAACGGACTGTTTTCCCTATTATGCGCAGAAATTGGCGTACATCATCTTTCAGGAGATCTCTGACACTGTAGAACTTGAAGATATTGAGAAAGGTTTGAATAATCTTCTCGTTAGCGAAACACCGGTTTTTGAAGGCATCCTGATGGGATTATCTATCGGCCAGGTAGGACTGCTGAAAGCTCTCGCTCATGAACCGACAGAGACCTTGTTCACCCAGGAGTACATTCAGCGACATAGATTAGGCTCAATAGGTGGCGTTCAATCTGCGAAGAAAAAGCTGCAGGAACTGGATTTGATCGAAGAAAAAAGCAACACCTGGGCACTCGTAGATCCTCTATTCAAAGTGTATCTTTCTACCCTTGATTAGGCAATATCAGCTTGGTTTGATATTGGGTCTAACCAGCATGGCTGGACCAGGTTGGCCGGCCACAACGATGACACCGCTTCGCTGTTATGAAAGTTTATCACTCCGGCATGGTGCCTTCTGCTCTCTGCCGGAGACTTTCATATAAATTAGCTCGGAATCAGGAGTACCAGATAGGAACTATTCCGATATTTTGTACACCTCTCTGACTACACCTTGATATACGGTTTGGAGAACGAATTGGGGTAAGGCTCCGAGTCCTTCAGTCTGATAGTATGTAGAATTGTATGGGTTGCGGTTTTAAGTCGTACTTGGCAAAAGATGGATAGTGCCGGACAGATTTCGGCGGCATTACCTCCATATTGAAAGCGTGTGGGGCCGGCTCTGGGGGGTAACCGCAGTACAATTTACATTTTATGCGATTTTTCCAATACTTTTGCTGCGTAGGTCTCCGCTATACACCCTTTCATGGATACTTCCATGTCAATAAACTCAATACCGACAAGATATTCCGAGCCCATGGTTCGGGCATGTCGTACCAGGCCGTTTGAAACGATTTTTTTACGTCCCAACATGAACCCTAGCTTTACGTGCTGGTCTTTGGTGAGCTGTTTGGGGATGATTACAGAAATCCCGCTTTGGCTCAAATCATTCATCTTGCCTTTAATCTGTCTGCTTTCATCTGCAATGATCACCACTATTTCAGTGACTTCGAACATGTAGGTGAGTTCATTGATCTCCATCCTGACATAGCGCCTTTTTCCTTCCAGTGACTCCGGGGTATAATCGTAATCAACCTCAAGCCCTTCAATGGAAGGAATATCATCCCAGCTCGGTTTTTCTTTCGACATGTTCACACCCGTATGTATTTATAACTGGTTACAGGGGGCCTGATATTTCCGCAGGCAGGCCGGCGCAGCGTATTAGACCACACCTAAGCCAGGCTGATCGTGGAAAGATCAGGTGCACTGTGAGCAGTTACGATGATCGTTACGTACCAGTTAGCCCGAATTTCTCACGAGTATATTTGCAGTAGATGCGCGGCACCGGACATGCAGCCGTAGTAACTTACTGCAAATGTCCGGTAACAAAGCAGATGCTGTAAATATGCTCGCCCGGCAGGGTGACTTTTTTGAATTTGCCTGAAAAACAAACTGTTTTTCAGGCGCGTCTGTTTAACACTACTTATTCAAGCCGTTATACCATTATTCAAAAAAGTCATGAGAAATGCGGGTTAGGACACTATGTATCCATACCATACAGGGAAATGCTTGCAAAGGAGATCCGTAATTAAACACTGCACTCAATCTTCTTAGAGTACCGTTATTGTTGCGATGCCTCGAGCAGTGCCGGTATCTCGGCAGGTAAATTTTCTTTTTGTCGTTTGTTGAACGTCTGCTGCAGTGCAAGCAGGGATATTGGACCGTCCGAACTGTTGACTGCTTCCAGGCGGGTCCATACGTACATGTTTACCTGTATGTCATAGGAGGTGGAAAGACGTGTTTCCATTTCCTTGATAACCTCTTTGGGATAGGGATTCAGTCCTCGCAGCTCCAGAAGAAGCTGATAGGTGTTGTCCAGGTAGGTGGCATTGATGTTGATCAGGTCATAGATCGCGTCATTCGTGAAGGCAGCAGCGACGTCGGCGCGAATGTTGTTAATATTCTCCCTTATTTCCGGAGTATCCATCTGCCCGGGAATCCAGCCGTAGCGAATTATCCCCTGCTCATTTTTCAGTGTTTTCTCAAAGCTGCTGAAAACGAGCTCGATTTCGTTATCGCCCGTAACTTTACGGATGTGTTTTTCCAGCATCCTGACTTCATCTTCCTGTACCTGTCTGAAGCCGAGGATATGGGCGAGCATGATCTTGCGTTGCGCGATGTTTACCGATTCCACCCGTATCAGGTTCAAGGCCCGATCAGCGTCAAAATATTCACGGATTACCTGTTCGGCCCGGGCAATGTCCTGTAGTGATTTATTTTCGCTTGATTTGACAAAGGTTCCATCAAGCCTGGGAGTAAGCACCGTATTTACAGCACCATGTGCGGAAATATTATTGCTCAGAACACAGTTGATCAGTAATTCCGACGGCATTCCTGTTCGATCCGACAGGGTATTTTGCATTCGCTCCACTTTGGTGGATGTGAATATTGCCGGGGAATGTACCGAGGCCATCACATACACTGTGCCGTTTTCTGTATAGTTCTGTATCGCTCCCAGATAGGTAGCCGGCATTTGTGAGGTAAGTTCGATTAAGGTGTTTCGGATTATTTTATCCAGCCTGCGTTTTTCGTATATATCAGCCAGGGATTTGCCCAGAAAAGCCGCAATCAGAATAAACGCAATCACCGGTAACCCGAATCGGCGGACAACATCACTGCTTTTCACACTGGTTCCATAGCGTTTGGCCATGCCGCTCAAAATGAATATTCCGGAGGCGACGATCAGGATGGAAAGGAAGTTCGCGAAAAACAGCAGAAAGGATCCCAACCCACCGTTTACCTCACCTAGTGCCAGGCATAAACCGGAATTGGCCAGAGGTGGAACAATGGCCGTGGCAATGGCTACCCCCGGCAGGGCAGGGCTTATTTTTTCATCAACCAGTGCATACGCCCCGGCTGTGCCTGCCAGTACCGCAACAAGCAGATCAAATAATGTGGGCTGTGTTCGGGAAAGCATTTCCCGGGTGGGGTCAAAGTCCCCAAGCAGCAGTCCGAGGATGAAGCCCATGGATACTGCAGCGATTACGCCGAGAAGTTCGGCCCTGGCTGCCCGCCTCAGAAGATGCGCATCACTTCGTACCAGGGCCAGCGCTATCCCGAAAATCGGCGTCATCAGCGGTGCCACCAGCATGGCGCCGATTACAACGGCAGTACTGTCGGCAACAAGCCCGAAACTCGCGATAAGTGTGGAGATCGCGACAAGGATATAAAAGCGAAAGGCGGGTTCCGAGCCTCCTGAGATGTCTTTATACACAATCTCAAAACGCTCACGGGAAATATTGGGCTTTATCATAGGGTTTTCCTTTTCCCTCACATACTGTTCAGCTATGTGGAACTGAGCAGGAGAGGGCGCGGTCTCTTGCATAAAACAGGGGGTTATCCTACGCCTGATCCTTAATGCAGGAGCAAGGATATATACGCAATCAGAAAGCGTCAACGATAATACGTTACTCCCTGTTTTTTTTAGCCTGCAGGTTCCTTCTTTCCGGTTTAGATCTGCAGCAAATAGCCGCCGGGATGATGAAAATCAGGTTGAGAATCGGGGTGACGGAGTGCCCAATAGCTGTTTGCCTGGTTTGTATGCGCAAGAACACAGCTTATTCCCAGTGTTAATGGCCTATCAGCGCACAACAGGGGAGCCAGAGGTATTTCACAGCTGAGTTCAAACATGTTCGCATCCCTGAACGATCGGACAGTGAGTTCTGTGATGCGCAGCTCTTCCTGCATGCCGTTTCTATACTCATCAAAACGATACAGGTTCCAATTGCCATCAGGGCAAACATTCAGTTCATGGTACGCTGTTTCCCCTGATTGTTTGAAGAAACATTCAAAGCAGGTTTCTTTCCAGAGTTCATCACGCCGCAGGGGAGTCCGGACCGGCACCGGCAGCTGCACGTCTGTATGATCGCCGGATAACTTGTAGACAATATACAGCCACTGGTCGCTTCTTGAGATGGTTCCTTCAATTGCAATGGGCAATTTGCCGGTGGGTTGAGCGAAAGGAATAAAGTGAAAGGAATGTTGGTACATAGGGCGTTAGGCCCTCTTCATTTTGGGATCAGCCGCTTGCGACATGGCTTGAATCTCACGTTCCAGCTCTTCCCGAAAATGTACAGGTTCCAGCACGCGTGCCTCTTTGCCCCAGGAAAGAATCCAACGTTTCAGTTCCAGGGTGTGATCGATTTCTATGCTGAAGATAATAGCTCCGTCCGGTTGTGTTGCTATGTTCTGGCTTGGGTGCCATTGGCGTTCCTCGATATAGGGTGCAATGGCTTTGGAAAACCAGATTTTTATATCATGTACCTCGTCGCCCCAATGCAGGCCAAAGCGGCTGGCTGTGATTGTCTTAAAATCAAAAGATTGCGGGATGGTAAAAAAATCGTCCTGTGGAGTGACCTGTGAAATTCTTGACAGGCTGAATGTCCGTATGGCCTTTCTCTCATGACAATGTCCAGTGACGTACCAGTCCCCATCGTAGCGAACCGTATGATAGGGTTCAAAAAGTCTTCGCGTTGTCGGCTGTCCCGGCACAGTGTACTCCATTTCGAGTGTTCTTCCGGAGCGCAGGCAGTTGAACATCTGCTCCCATATTGCAGGATTCACCATGGTACTGGGCCGGCAGAATACGGTAAACCCGGCTTTGTCGGGAGGGGCTTCGGTCAGGGTAATATCCGGCAGGTTCTCTTTTATTTTGTTCAGAATGGAGCTTAGCTGCTTGTAAAGCGGCGTTCCAGCATATTCGTTGAGTAACTCTTCTGCCAGGTAAATAGCAAAGAGATCGCTTTCCTTCATGTTGATTGCCGGCAGCTTGAAGTTTGCCTCTGTATAATAATAGCCCCTGTGTTTGCTGCTGTATGTGATGGGAGCATCGAGTTGGTAGCGCATGTATTCGATATCCCGCTGTATTGTCTTACGGCTTATTTCCCATTCCCGGGCAAGGGTTGTACAGTTCGGATACCCGCCTTCCTGTATTTTTCGGTCAATGAACTGCAACCGTGTCATCTGCGGTTTTGTCTGTGCCATACGTTTTCACTCCCAAGAGTTCAGCTCGTTGTGGATGCTTGTGTCATGATAGCGCAATTTCCTCGATGTTTTCAGGTGGAAATCATTTTTTTTGGTGGGTCGCTCTTTGTCCCATGTGGTCTGGTAGGATATGGGAAGTATGCCTTATGCGTTTCTCATAATGTAGAGTTTTTCATGAGTGGTGCTCAGGTGTAATGTACGTAGCCCCGCATTTCTCACGAGTATATTTTGCAGTAGATGCGAGGCACCGGGCATACAGCCGTAGTAAACTACTGCAACTGTCCGGTAATAAAGCAGATGCTGTAAAATTTGCTCGTCCGGCAGGGGGACTTTTTTGAATTTTACTGAAAAACACACTGTTTTTCAGACACTGCTGGTTAATACTATTAATTCAAGCTGTTAAGTAATTATTCAAAAAAAGATGAGAAATGCGGGGTAGCAAAGCAGGGAGGAATAAACATGGCAGATACAGCACTTTTAAAACGACCGACTCAGGAAAAACCGGTTCCTCAGCTTCCCTATATTAAGGGGCCTGAAGGCGAAAAGCCGGTCAGTATAACCAGGGTTGAGGTGGAAACCACCATAACAGGGTTGTTTGCAGAAACAACGCAGATCCTGCATGTATACAACCCCAATTCCAGGGATCTGGAGGGAAAACTGGTCTTTCCTCTGCCTGATTCCGGTAAAGTCTGCGGGTATGGACTTGATGTACAGGGCGTTCTGGTGGATGGTGTGATCGTGCCCAAGAAAAAGGCCCGTCAGGTATTGGAAGCCGAGGTACGAAAACAGATAGACCCGGGCTTGGTCGAGCAGGTCGCGGGCAATGTCTATCAAACAAGGATTTATCCCATTCCCGCACAGGGAAGCCGTATTGTCAGTATTACCTACAGCAGTGAACTGGATATTAGAGAAGATACAGCTCTGTTTCACCTGCCCCTCGGCCATCTGCAGGCAGCAACCCAGGCTTCATTGCGAATTAGGCTGCAGAAGGTTCCCGGTGAACCGGAGATAACCGGCGGCCTTGGCTGTATGTCTCTGCAACGAGCTGGACAGAACTGGGTAGCTGAAGCAGAACTGATTTCCGGACAGCCCCTCAAGGATATGCTGCTGCGCATTGTCAACCTTTCCCAGGAAATCATCCTGGTGGAGCGCTGTGAAGACAACACGTTTTTTTACTGTAGCCATGCATATACAAACAGGCAGTGCAACACACCCTGGAAACCTGAACGTTTGGGGATCGCCTGGGATGCTTCCGGGAGCAGAGAAAATATTGAAACAGACCTTGCTTTGCTTGAAGAACTGGTCTTCCGGCTGAATGGCTGCATTGTTGATCTGGCGGTGTTCAGGAACCGGATGGAAGATATCGCCTTGAGCTGGGAAATTGATTCACAGGACATCACCTCGCTTATCACCTACCTGAGGAACATTGCCTATGATGGGGCAACACAGCTTGCTGAATTGGATTTTTCACACCTGCCGGCTGGTGCACCGCTGGATGGTTGGCTGTTATTCAGCGACGGACTGGACACTGTCCCGGGACAGCTGCCGAAACTCGGCGCCATACCTGTTTTTCCTGTGATTACTGCATCACGCCGGAACAGGGACCTGCTTGATTACCTGGCAGAACAGTCCGGAGGCAAGGTTATTGATGTATGTCGCCAGTATGTTGCATCTGCCTGCTTGGAATTGGTTACTGATGCACAGCAACCCAGGTTGGTGGAAACAAGGGGGTGTAAGGATGTACGAGTCAGATCGCATGGAGGCAGGCTGCATGTGTCAGGTGTGCTCACGTCACAGGACGGCAGCGTTCGCGTTGCTGCGTCTGATGCGCAAAGTATGGCCTTTACAGTTCGAGCTAGCGACGCTGTCCCCGGTAAGCATCTGGCACGGATGTGGGCGGGCAGCAAAGTGCAGCTCTTGACCCTCACGGGACAGGAACACGCACAGGAAACAATGGAGCTGTGTCGTACATACAATATCGTTTCTCCATGTGCATCCCTTTTGGTACTTGAGAGCCTGGAGCAGTATCTGGAGTACGGTATCACCCCGCCTGAAAACCTCCCTGATATACGTGTGGATTATTTTATTGAGCGGCATCTTCTGCAGGAAAAAGAAGTGGAAGACAAAGAGGAGCATTTGAAGGACCTTCTGAAGCTCTGGAAGAAACGTATAACCTGGTGGAAACGAGATTTTCATGCTGAAATGAAACAGCGGGCAAGGAAACAAAAAAATAAAGCAGCCGCAGAGAATTCACCCTCGGCCGATGAGCCGGCTTTCGACAACAGGCAGGAACATGGGATTCCCAGATTGTACAACAGCACTACATCGGAAGCGTTTCGAACCTCTGAGTTGCTGGGAGATTTCAGCGAAGAGGGACAGGCGCACTACAGTTTTTCAACAGGTGATGAAGATGCATTTCCGCAACCACCCACGCGTCTTGCGAACGCAGCAATAGGCATACAACCCTGGAACCCTGAAACACCTTACCTGGAGAAAATACGCCTGGTTGCATCTGAAGATCAATACTCCCAATATCTTCAACAGAGAGATGCGTTTAAGCAAAGCCCATCGTTTTACCTTGACTGCGCAGACTATTTTTTCTCGTGCAACAAATATGAGGTTGGTCGGCGCGTGCTTTCGAATCTTCTAGAAATGCAGAGTGAAGATCCTGCACTCATGCGGGTTTACTCCTGGCGTCTGCAACAGGTCGGTCTGCTTGATGAGGCTATCGTTGTCCTGGAAAAGGTACTGGCAATACGTGATGATGAACCCCAATCCTATCGTGACCTTGCCCTGGCCCTGGCACAACGCTGGGAAAAAAGCGGGCAGCAGGATGATGTGGTCCGCTCTATGGAACTGCTTTACCAGGTAATTGAAAAGCGGTGGAAGCGATTCCCTGAAATCGAGATTATTGCCCTTATGGAACTGAATCGTATCCTGCATCCGGCAGAATCGCACAATATCGCAATTCCTGAACAGATAGATCCTCGATTTCGAACATTGCTGGATCTTGACGTGCGCATTTCCATGTCCTGGGATGCCGATAACACGGACATTGATCTACATGTGTTTGAACCTGACGGCAGTCACGCATACTACGCTTCAAATCTGACAGAGCAGGGCGGCCTGGTCTCACGGGATGTTACCGACGGCTACGGACCTGAAGAATATGTCCTTCAAAAAGCCCTGCCAGGTACATACACCATTAAAGCCCATTATTACGGCTCCCATCAGCAGACACTTCTTGGCCCCTGCACGGTCAAAGTGGATGTCTTCACCAATTACGCCAGGTCCAATGAAGAGCGGCAGACCCTGACCCTGCGTTTGGATAAAAGCGGTGAAGATTTTGTGGTTGGTGAGGTTGTGGTGGCGGGGTAATAGCAGAAGACCTATTTGGTAGATCATCCATGACTGATTTTTATGAACAGAACCATGAAGAATATTTTAAGGGCACGGTTGGCATAAATCCCTCTTCTTTTTTAACTCCACTGACGCAATATCTGCAGCCTGGAGACAGGATTCTTGATGTGGGATGTGGATCAGGGCGAGATTTGTTATGGCTTGCGGAAAGAGGTTTTGAGGTACAGGGCCTGGAGCGTTCTCCAGGTCTTTCCCGCCTTGCACGCAACCATGCAGCATGTCCGGTGATGGAGGTTGATTTGTTTGAGTTTGATTTTTCAACGCTCAACGTGAACGCTGTAGTGCTTATCGGTGCTCTGGTACACGTAACAAGACCGGAGCTTCCGCAGATTTTGCAATCAATATCCACCTGTCTTGTTCCGGGTGGCTACCTGCTGATTAGCATGAAGGAAGGAACAGGAGTCGGCCAACTTCCTGATGGCCGCGTTTTCACCTATTGGCAGCAGACAGAACTTGAGTCTCTCTTTCGGCGGTTGAAGATGGAGATACAACATTTTGCACGGAATACCTCTGCTGTTCGTCCTGGGGATGTGTGGATTGGTTATGTCTTGCGTATTTCTTGAGGAGATGCAACAGGCAGCCCTGTGGTGCAATCAACTTTGAAAGCGCTGCTTCCTGTGCCAGGCAAAATTGTGTTGATCCGGCAGGAATCGATTTTCCGTTGGACGAAAAACGGGCCGGTCGGAGAGCGTCATAATATGACCGGGGAGGTTGGGGTCCTTTTTAACATACGGTGAGATCATCACCTGGTAGTTTGGGTCAACGGACATCAGCCCTTTATCAAAGGACCAATGGCAGAGTTTGCAGAGCGCCATGCCGTTTGTGGGTTCGTCATCGTGACTTTCACTCCAGGGAATGATATGGGCGGCATCCACGATGGTATGTCCCTCGCTGGTAAGCATCTTTATCCCGCACAGAGCGCAACGGTGATCATATAGTTTCACCACTGCTTTTCTGAATCCCTGATCCCGGACCTGTTCTTTTTCAGGGAGAACTTTTGCATCATCAGCAAAGTCGGTCAAGCCTTCTGCAGTTTCCAGGTTGCCCGTTGTCGGCATGTGCAGCAGCTCGTTTGCATACATGCTTGCATTGCAATTCAGGTATGCCTGTGTTCTGAGGGTGTTGTGCACTTCTTCAATAAAAAAAGTCTGGATGAGCACTCTCCGTAAATGAGCCCTGGAGGGCGGCATTTTCAAAAGCATAAACAGCTCGTTATCAATTTCTGCGCCGTAATAAAAGCTTTGCAATTGTGCACTGGAGCTGATTGTGCTGTGGGCCGTAGACTTCGGAGATCGAGGCTTCAGTTGCCAGAATCCTGAAGATCGCAAATGGAAAAAAGGGTAAGCAATGATCGCCTTCCGGTTCATGGGGGGAAGGGTGGAGATATATCCTTGAAAGGTTGCAGCCAGATCATGGGTCAGTTCGATGAAGTTACGGGTTATTTCACCGGTTGCAATAAGGTCCATGACAGACAGCAACAGGAAGGGCTTATATGGAGAAGCATTGCGGGTCAGAGGGCTCCAGGACTGAGCATTCCTGTTTACGCTGAGTTTTGCAAAAAGTTTTTTGTAGTGATCAAGCTTTCCGCACATCAAGTTCTCCATCTTTCAGGTTTTGAATAGTATTCTGCTCATCACTTCCGAGCATCCTTAATATACACAACCGAGTTATCCTTAGGCATGTTTATCTCAAACAGATCTGATACCCGGATGAGATCGCTCAATTTTTTATAGCCGTAATTGACAGGCGAGAAAGATGTCTTGTTGGATATGTACTGTCCAACCTGGCCCAGGTGGCTCCAGCCATCCTCATCGGCACATTGCTCCACAGCGGTCCTGAGGAGTTTGACCAGCCAGGCATCCTGGCGGAGTTCATTCCTGGATTTTTTTGTTTTAACGGTATTTGCGGGTTTGTCTTCTTCATCCTGTTCAAGGTTTTCGGTGTAGATGAACAGGGAGCAGGCTTTCACAAAGGGCATGGGGGTTTTCTTTTCACCGAAACCATAGACTGTGATACCGTTGGCAAGCAGGCGCATGACCAAGGGCGTAAAGTCACTGTCGCTAGTCATCAGGGCAAAGCCGTCGAGCTGCTGGGTGTAGAGCAGATCCATGGCATCGATGATCATGGCAGCGTCAGTGGCGTTTTTGCCGCTGGTGTAGGCGAACTGCTGTACAGGCTTTATGGCGTGTGGGTGCAATTCTGCCTCCCAGCCCTTCATGCTGTCACTTTTCCAGTTGCCGTAAGCATTGCGGATATTGACCTTTCCATACTTGGATAATTCGTTGATTACCCCTTCAATGGATTTGTGGCTGACATTATCACAGTCGATCAGGAGTGCTATTCTTTTATCCTGGGGCATAGGGGCACCATAAGGGGAGAGAGAAGAAAAGTGAGCTGGTTATTGTGATGCATGGATATGGAGTGGCTTCCGGCCATTTTTTGTTGCGCATGTTTGGTTGTTGAGTGGCCAGGGCCCGCTCGCCCCTTGTAACCCTGAAATTTATCTTTCCAGAGTAAACAGAGGTGCGGGCCCTGATTTTTTGCGGGTGGTTGTCTGTCAAAGCTACCTCCTCGTAGAGAAGTTATGCTTTCTACGAGCTGATGGACAGATTTTTCGGAGTCTGGACAGGTAATATTCAGAATGCATAGATTAAACGCGTTCTGAGATCTGTTGCATCCTTTTCTCCGTCTTCATAGTCCAGGATGGAGAAATCCATTGCCACACTGAGGTTTTCAAACATTCCGCCAAACTTGTAGAGCAGGTTCAGTGTCCATTCGTCCAGGTCGGCATTGTCGGCCGGGTTATCAAAGGAGGTGAAACGCAGCATACCGCTGAATCCTGCATACGTGTAGCCTGTTCCAAGCTGCCAGGAATCCGTATCAGCTTCAAAGGCTCCTGCACCAGCGGTCTTGGTGTTTGTGGTATAGTTGAAGTATGCCCCCTGGCCTAATCCTCGGAAGACCCGTTCATCTCCCTCATCTCCTCCTGCCATGGTATAGCCGGCAAAAATATCGATATCAAAAAAGGTTGCGCCAATCTTCAAGCCAACCAGGTCGTTGCTGTCTTTGCTTGAATCATCCCAATCAGAATAATAGTACTGGGCTGCCAGAAATGGTTTAAAATCTATATCAAAGGTGTATTTGCCGTCAGCATAGAATCCCTGGACCTCATCGATCACATTACCGTATTGCGCCTGTAACTCAAGACCTTTAAGGGAGGTGTTTTTGACATAGAGGATCCACATGCCGTCATCTCCGACATCGTAAAAATCACCGGGATCACCTGTGCCGTTGGTATCGTATTCCACAAAAGCATTGTCAGGATAACTGGAGCGGTCGGTTCTGGTCTGGTACTTATCCACCCAGCCTGCTGTTACTTGGGTGCCGGGAATATCAGTATTGGTGAGGGTGTACATTTCAAAAGATTCTTTAATGAATCGTGATCCTGAATTGGCAACAAGCGGGGAAACGAAATGCTGCCGCCCGCCTTTAAATCGGGTGTTGTACAGGTCGTATTGAAGATAGATCTCAGAGAGTACAGCGCCTTCTGCATCCATACTGCCGGCCGTTACCCCATCATCGTCATCGATGTGCCCGACAAACGAGGCCTGAAATTCGGCTCCAAGCTGCACACCGTAGAAGGTCGCGGTGTTGTATCGTAAGTCGCCGCCATTCACCCAGATTTCACTGTCGTTGGTACCTGGGCCGTCAAAATCCTGGGTGTAGTAATAGGATTTGAGAGCACCATCAAAATCGCCTTGGGCGAACCAATCTTTCAGGGTTGTCGCTTCCTCCTGCGCAAAGGAAGATCCTCCTGAAACACTAAGTCCGAGAAGGAGGGATAAGGCGGCGATACTCAATTTTTTCTTCATACATTTCTCCTTACCTGTTTGTAATATCAGCCTGCCTGGGCAGGTCAGATGAAAAACTATTGTGTCTGGAAATGCAAAGATACATATTGAAAAAATAGGAGAGGTCGCCCATCCTGTACGTACGCCCCTGATTGTTAAAGAACCCCTATGTGATTACAGGTTGAGTCAGCAATACAGACATTGCCCGTGGATTGAAAACGCCTGCAATGATCAATTTCGGTACGGTTGCTGAACCCAAAAAGCTTATGACCATGTCCTCATTTTTTCGATATTATAACATGAACTTATCGTATCTTTTGAAGGAATAACAGCATTTTTTTGTGGTAGAAACCATTTGGTTTTGATTTTTTATGAACAGTCAGAAACAACAGCCCATGTTGCATCATGCTCATTTCCGGTTTTATGCCGGTCTCAATCATTTTTTGAGTGCCACAGCAAAACAACAGACCATTTCCTATGGGTTTACCGGTACCCCTGCGATAAAAGATAGTATCGAGGCAATGGGCGTTCCCCATGTGGAGGTAGCCTTGATACTCTGCAACGGCATTTCCATTGATTTTGACCATCCTCTGCACAATGGTGATTATGTATCTGTGTTTCCTGTTTTTAAACAGCTTGAAGCCGGCAGGTTGAGCAAGGTGCAGCCCCATCCTC
Organism: Desulfobulbaceae bacterium; assembly: GCA_963678525.2. Lineage (GTDB taxonomy): Bacteria > Desulfobacterota > Desulfobulbia > Desulfobulbales > Desulfobulbaceae > Desulfogranum. Next base: position 3,081,418 of record CAXXDG010000003.1, on the reverse strand, counting down.
TGGAAAAAGCCTGTTTTATTTTGGATGTGCATCTGGGGAAACTGGCCCGTAAACTGCGTATGCTGGGCTTTGATACCCTGTACCGCAACGATTATCCGGATGAGGAGATTGTTCAGGTGGCTGCTGATGAGCAACGTATTGTCCTGACCCGTGATCGCGGTATCCTGAAAAACAGCATGGTCACCCATGGGTATTGTCTCCGCTCCGATCAGGTTGATGCCCAGATTGCGGAGGTTTTGGATCACTTTGATCTGCATGAACAGGTTCGTCCCTTTCAACGCTGCATTTCCTGCAACGGCACCTTAACCTCTGTAGATAAAGAACAGATCAAGGGCCTTCTGCCGTCCCGGACCAGGCAATATTATTCTTCCTTTTACAGATGTTCTCGGTGTGGAAAATTGTATTGGCCGGGTTCCCACTACCGGAAAATGTGTGAATATCTGGAAAAGATGTGTCAGGGTAACACGGCAGAAGGTAAAAAAATCTCCTGACAAGCCTTTTAATTCCCGGTATACAAGTACCCTGATCCATACCTGTAATGCCCTATTAGCTCCAACTTCTTATGCCCCTTGAGTATACTACCTTAGAGCTGCTTCGCCGGAATCATCCCGCCTGGAGACTGCTGCGTGCCCAGCGTGCTCCGCTGGTAGCTTCTTTTCTGCATCGGGTGTTTGTCGAGCCCAATGTGCGAAGCATCTCCCAGGCAAATCTTGTGGAGGCCCTGGAAGACGAGCTGTTCATGCTGCGTGATCAACTCGGGGACTCAAGTTTTCCGGGATCGGCGCAAAATTATCTGAACGAGTGGGCTGAGAATGACAAGGGGTGGTTGCGTAAATTTTACCCTCCTGACAGTGATGAACCCCATTTTGACCTGACACCTTCCACGGAAAAAGCCCTGTCCTGGTTGGAAAGCCTGACGGAACGTTCCTTTGTGGGTACCGAGTCCCGTCTCCTGACCTTGTTTGAGTTGCTGCGCCAGATGAACGAGGGCAGTCAGGCCGACCCGGAGGTACGGGTTCTTGAACTGCAAAAGCGTCGAGAAGAGATTGACAACGAGATCGCCCGTGTGCTTGAAGGCGATATTACGCTATTGGATGATACAGCTCTCAGGGATCGTTTTCAGCAGTTTTTGCAATTGGCCCGTGAGCTCCTGGGTGATTTTCGGGAAGTGGAGCACAATTTTCGTAGCCTGGATCGACGGGTACGCGAGCGCATCGCTTTGTGGGACGGCAGCAAGGGAGAGCTCCTTGAAGAGATTATGGGAGAGCGTGATGCTATTGCAGATTCGGATCAGGGGAAAAGCTTTCAGGCGTTCTGGGATTTTCTCATGTCCAGATCCCGCCAGGAAGAGCTGACCGACCTGCTTGAACAGGTACTGGATTTGCCGCCCATCACAGCCATGCATCCGGACAACAGGCTGCGGCGCATTCATTACGACTGGCTGGAAGCAGGCGAACATGCCCAGCGTACGGTTGCCATGCTGTCCCAGCAGTTGCGGCGTTTTCTCGACGATCAGGCCTGGCTGGAAAATCGACGTATTATGGATATCCTGCATAGTCTGGAGGCTCATGCTTTGGCAGTGAGGGAGACCCCTCCAGGGGACGGTTTCATGTCCCTGGAGGAAACATCCGCAACAGTTGAGCTGCCCATGGAACGCCCCCTGTATCGACCTCCTGTAAAGCCGGTTATTGCAGAAACCGCGCTGGAACAGGGGGAGGCGGATGTGGATACGGCCGCCCTCTATGCCCAGGTGGTGGTTGATCGCGCCCAGCTGCAGCAGAACATTCGCCGGGAACTGCGTAGCCGTAATCAGGTCACCCTGACCGAGGTGGTTGCCGGGCATCCCTTGCGTCACGGTCTGGCAGAGCTGGTGGGCTATCTGCAGCTTGCAGCAGACTGGCCGCAGACAGCTGTGGATGAAGAACAGCAGGATGAGATACAATGGCAGACGGAATCCGGCACCTTTCGCCGGGCGAGCTTGCCGCGCATCATATTTCTCAAATCGTAACTGATCACAGTGCACTTGATCTTTCCACGATTAGTCTGGCTTACGTATGATCCGATACGCTGCGCCAGCCTGCTTGTGGAAATATCAAGCACCCTGTAACCAGTTATACATAAGGCAGAGTTGTCAGCTTAACCACCTCCATATGAGCAGTTACCTTGAATTTTAGAGTATGAATACTGTGGATAATCATTTTTCGACAGCCGAACCTACTGAAACAGAATTGTCCACTGTGATTGTCCCCCTGTTGAAAGGGGTTGTGTACCAGGAAGACAATCTCGGCTTATGGAACAATCTGCTGCGCATGCAGGCCGGAGTCCGGGATTATGTGGCTGTGCTGGGCTTGGAACTGCTGCTGGATGAAGCAGAGGGATATGCATTTTTACGTTCCCTGCAGCAGGATGATGAGGATACTGCCGGGACTATGCCCAGGCTGGTCGCCAGGCGTCAGCTTTCCTACCCGGTCAGTTTGCTGCTTGCCCTGCTGCGCAAGAAGCTTGCTGAGTTTGATGCCCTTGGCGGCGATACCCGCTTGATTCTGTCCCGGGAGGAGGTGGTGGAACTGATACGCATTTTTCTCCCGGCCGGGTCCAATGAGGTGAAACTGATAGATCAGGTCGACACTACCTTGAACAAGATTGCCAAGCTCGGTTTTATTCGGCGTTTGCGGGGGCAGAAAGAGATGTTCGAGGTACGCCGCATCCTGAAATCTTTTGTCGATGCCCAGTGGCTGGCCGAGTTTGATCAGCATCTGGCTGAATACCGACAGCAGCTTACCGGCGAGCAGGAGGAACCAGATGTCTGAACAGCTGGGTCTTGATTTTGTCCTGGATGACCGCCTGGCCGGGTTCCGCCTGCAGCGTCTGGAGGTGTATAACTGGGGAACATTTGACGGACGGATCTGGACCATGCAACTGGATGGCAGAAACGGCCTGCTGACCGGGGATATCGGTTCCGGAAAATCGACCCTGGTGGATGCGGTAACAACGCTTCTGGTGCCGAGTCAGCGCATCGCCTATAACAAGGCCGCCGGTGCGGACGTTCGTGAGCGTACCCTGCGCTCCTATGTTCTGGGCTACTATAAATCCGAGCGTCAGGAAAACCTGGGCAGCACCAAGCCGGTTGCCCTGCGGGATATGAACAGCTATTCCGTCATCCTGGGCGTGTTTTACAATGCAGGATATGACAGGACCGTTACCCTGGCCCAGGTCTTCTGGATGAAAGATACCACAGGCCAGCCGACCCGTTTTTATGTCGGCAGTGAACAGAAGTTGTCCATTGCCGAAAATTTTTCTAACTTCGGCACAGAGATCAGTGGATTGCGAAAACAGCTGCGGACCGGCAACGCTACCCTGTTTGAAAGCTTTCCTCCATACGGCGCCTGGTTTCGCAGGCGATTCGGCATCAACAACGAGCAGGCCCTGGAGCTGTTTCATCAGACCGTTTCTCTGAAATCCGTGGGCAACCTGACCGATTTTGTCCGCAGCCACATGCTGGAGCCTTTTGATGTGGCCCCGCGCATCAGCGCCCTGATCCAGCATTTTGAAGACCTGAACCGGGCCCATGGGGCAGTGCTCAAGGCCAAGCGACAGATAGAGATGCTGGAGCCTCTGGTTGCTGACTATGATCATCACTCCGAATTACAGCGGAATGCAGAGAATCTCCTTGCCTGCCGGAATGCCCTGCGCTCCTGGTTTGCCGGTATCAAGCTTGGTTTGCTTGAAAAACGATTGGAATCCCTGAACCAGGAATTGACCCGGCATAAGGCGGCCATTGAACGGTTGGAGGACCAGCGACAAAACCAGCGACTGCAGGAGCGGGAACTCCGCCGTGCCATCGCTGAAAACGGCGGTGACCGTATCGCGCGTATTGAAGCGGAGCTGGTGCAGCAGCAGGAGATTTTGGAACGCTGTAAGAACAAAGCTGCTCGTTATGCAGAACTGGTCAGCGATTTGGGGAGTCAGGCTGCGGCCACGGAGCAGGCATTTCTGGAACAGCGCACCGCACTTGACGCCCTGGCGGAAGAGACCGCTGAAAAAGAAGTACAGCTGCAAAATGCGCTCAACGAGTCCGGAGTGACCTTTGCCCAAGGCAAAGGCGAGTATGAGCAACTGCAGCAGGAACTCACCAGTTTGAAAGCCCGGAAGTCGAATATCGACAGCCGACAGATAGCCATGCGTGACGCATTGTGCCGGGGATTGGATCTGGATGATGAGGAGATGCCCTTTGTTGGCGAACTGCTCCGAGTGCGGGAAGATGAGCAGGACTGGCAAGGCGCCGTTGAACGGTTGTTACGAAGTTTCGGTCTTTCCCTGCTGGTGCCTGACAGTCATTATGCCAGGGTAGCCGCCTGGGTGGATCAGACCCACCTGAAAGGGAGGTTGGTCTATTTTCGAACCAGGGAGAAAGCTGTTGGAAAACTGCCCGACCTGCATCCCCAGTCCCTGGTGCATAAGCTGCAGATTAAGCCTGATTCGGATTTTTACGAGTGGCTGGAACGCGAGCTGTATCATCGTTTTAACCTGGCCTGCTGCGAATCCCAGGAGGAATTCAGGCGTGAGACCAAGGCTATAACCCGTGCCGGGCAAACCAAGGCGCCGGGAGATCGACATGAAAAAGACGATCGCCATCGTCTGGATGACCGCAGCCGCTATGTTCTGGGGTGGACTAATAAGGAAAAGATCGCAGCCCTGGAAAACAAGGCCGGGCAGCAGGAAGCGCATCTTGCGGATCTGGCAGCGCGTATCAGTAAACTGCAGAAGGAGCAGACCGCCTGCAAAGACCGGCTTTCCATCCTTTCCAAACTGGGTGAATATACGGATTTTCGTGAGCTTGACTGGCAACCTGTTGCTGTAGCCATATCGCGGCTTGAGGAAGAGAAAAGGGAACTGGAAGAAACGTCAGACTTACTGCACACCCTCACCGAACAGCTGACCGCCCTTGAGCAGGAACTGCAGACGACCGAGGATAAACTGGATCAGCGTAAACGGCAACATTCCATTACCGAAGAAAAAATCAACGTTGCAACCCAGCTGCAGCAACAGTGCCGTACACTGTCGGAAGAGGCAGCCTCTGAGCATAGAGAGCAATTCCCATTACTGGAACAGATGCGAGAGGAGGCGTTGGGGCAACACACCCTGACTGTGGAATCCTGCGATAATCGTGAACGGGAAATGCGCGATTGGCTGCAGAAAAAGATAGATGCTGAATACCGAAAAATATCGAGCCTTGGTGAAAAGATTATCCGTGCCATGACCGAATACAAGGAGGAATGGAAGCTCGACACCAGGGAGGTGGATGTCAACATAGAGGCCGGGCCTGAATATCGATCCATGCTTGAGCAGCTGACTTCTGACGACCTGCCCAGGTTTGAGGAACGTTTTAAAGAACTCCTGAACGAAAACACCATCCGGGAGGTGGCAAACTTTCATTCCCAACTTGTGAGAGAGCGGGAAACCATAAAAGAGCGTATCCGCCAGATCAATGCATCCCTTACCAAGATCGACTATAATCCCGGCCGATATATCAGCCTGGAAGAGCAGCGCAGTATTGATGCGGATATCCGTGATTTCCGAACAGACCTGCGGGCCTGTACCGAAGGCACGTTGACAGGTTCCGATGACAGTCACTACTCTGAGGCCAAATTCCTTCAGGTGCGCCGGATAATCGAGCGGTTTCGTGGTCGTGAAGAATATGCGGATCTGGATCGCCGCTGGACAGCCAAAGTCACGGATGTGCGCAATTGGTTTGTTTTCGCGGCCAGTGAACGATGGAGGGAAGACAACAGCGAATATGAGCATTATGCCGATTCCGGCGGGAAGTCAGGAGGCCAGAAGGAAAAGCTTGCCTATACCGTGCTCGCAGCCAGCCTGGCGTATCAGTTCGGCCTGGAGTGGGGAGCTGTCCGCTCGCGATCTTTTCGTTTTGTGGCCATTGATGAGGCCTTTGGCCGCGGCTCGGATGAATCAGCCCAGTATGGTCTGCAGCTTTTTGCCCAGCTCAACCTGCAGCTGCTCATCGTGACGCCTTTGCAGAAAATCCACATTATTGAGCCCTATGTGGCAAGCGTCGGTTTTGTGCATAATGAGGATGGGCGTTGTTCGGTCTTGCGCAACCTGACCATTGAAGAGTACAGGGCGGAAAAAGGTAAGTGATCACAGGTACACCATATTTGTGCAAGCGTGATTGCCCGCATAGATAGGCTATAGCGGACAATCACGCTTGCACAAATCTGGAGCACCTGAGATCACTTACAGTTATGATACATGGGAAATCAAGGAGTTACGCACCCTGTGATCAGTTACGGAAAAAGAGCAGCTGCAGCAATGAACTGGACAACCCCTTCAGTCTTGAAAAAGCAGGTCAGGAGGTTCTGGGACAGGGGTATCCTGCTGCGCGCCATGGTTGAAGAAGACTCCTTTTTTCCCAGGCGATTGACCCTCAAGTCCCCTACACCAAGTCAGCAGAGTGAACATTTTGCCGAGGTACAGGACTGGGTAGCCGCAATGGCGGGAATACCGTATATCCGCATCGAATGGCGTATCGTGCAGCATCGCATCCTGGGAACAAACCGGCTGCCTGTACAGGCCTGGGTGGACACCCTGGAAGACGCCCTGGCAATAATCGGCAAGCAACGGGCAGGTGAACGGTTTGCCGAGCTGGTTCGTCTGACCGGTGAAAGTCAACCAGCATTACTCACTTTGTTGGCAAAACGGCCGCACCAGGTTCTTAAACTTGCGGATCAATGGCCGCACCTGCTTGTCATTGTTGCCTGGCTGTTGCATAACCCAAGACCAGGGATCTACCTGCGCCAGCTTGATCTGCCGGGCATACACACCAAGTTTATAGAACAGCATCGCGCCATACTGGCGGAGATGTGCGACCTGGTGCTGCCTGAAGCATATATTGACAGTAGCTCTAGCGGTGTCCGCGGATTTTGTAGGCGATATGGATTTCTTGATAAACCTGCCCGGGTACGTTTTCGGATTCTTGATCCTGAACATGCCTTGCTCCCCGGCATTGTTGAGCAGGATTTTACACTGACTGCGGACATGTTCGCCCGTTTGTCAACAGAGGTGGAAAAGGTATTTGTCACCGAAAATGAAATCAATTTTCTCGCCTTTCCCCCAGTTGCAGATGCCATGGTTATCTTTGGCGCCGGGTACGGTTTTGAGAACCTGGCCACAGCCAGCTGGCTCTCTGAGCGAAAACTGTATTACTGGGGCGATATCGATACCCATGGCTTTGCCATACTCAATCAGCTGCGCCTGCTCTTCCCCAACATTGTATCCCTGCTTATGGACGAAGAGACCCTGCTCGCCCATCGTGCATTCTGGGGAACGGAAACAACACCGGAAACCGCGGAGTTGACCCGCCTGGCCACTGCGGAACAGATCGTGTATGATCAGCTGCGCGGGCAGCATTGGGGCGAAAATATCCGCTTGGAACAGGAACGTATCGGTTTTCGGTATGTGCAGCATATTCTGCAGGGATTATAACGACTGTGGTTCGCCGGGTCGGACCAGCCTATCTCTTTGTAGTCTTGTTGTTTTGTCGCCAAAAATAGCTGTTATCCGGGCTTAGGGTACTCTTTTCAGCCCCGAAAAGTGCATTGTAAGAAGCTAAAGGCTCCCTGAGAACAGTTCTCTCATTCTCAATGGCGATCGAGCGGCCCTTGGCTCGTGAACCTAGCTGTCGCTGTACATTCTCAATGAATTGTTCACTGCCTACAGCTATCGATTCACTCCAACAACCCATCCGCTCTGCATTGTTCCTCATCAGTTCGGACTCAACCCATTGAAGATGATGCTGTTGGAATTGTTTATCATCATGTATGGAGAATAGAGACCTGAGTTTGGTGTAGTCTATTACGGTGTACCTTTTGGGTGGATTCTGGATTTCATAGAATCCGCTCAATCTGTATTCTGCTGGATGTTTCACCACTCCGGCACGTACCATGTTGAGATCTATATACACCATGCATCGTGCAAGATGCTCATCTGTCTCAATTGCAGTAGCATGATATCTATCTTCCCAGAAAGCCCCTTTTCGTTGCTTGCGGCGGTTAAATTCCTGTGCGGTTCTTCCTGCGATAAGTTGCAGGCTGTTTGCTATGACGCCCTGTTCAGTATCGACAACCAGAAGATGAATATGATTAGATGTCACGATATAGTTGAGCACACACAGGCCGTAGCGCTTTTTCGCCTCATAGAGCCAGTAGCGCCAACGTTTTCTGTCTTTTTCAAACTTCAACAGAAATTCCTTTTTGTGACACCGGTGTGTAATGTGCCAGGCACAACCAGGGACGTAGTGTCTGTTCGCTCTAGGCATAGTCAGCTCAGGTTTCGTTAGATAAATACTTAAACGCCACTTTTGAGCAGGGAAAAAAGGCTTCTAAGGGCAAATATGGTAACCATTTTTGGCATATTATTTCGTTATTTTAGTAAGATAGTTTGGTCCGACCCCATCTCAGTGGCATCTCATGTGGCTCAATGTGGCTCAACGGTGTGTAATGTGCCAGGCACAACCAGGTATGTAGTGTCTGTTCGCTCTAGGCATAGTCAGCTCAGGTTTCGTTAGATAAATACTTAAACGCCACTTTTTAGCTGGAAAAAGATGCCTTTAAGAACAAAAATGGCGGATTTTTTCTCCTGTTATCTCGTTATATCGGCAGCATAGCTTGGCCCGACCCCGAACCGAGAGCGTATCTGTTAAACATGTTGTCCTAAGATTACTAAAGATCCTAATATCGATGATATTACAGAATAACATGAGATTATTGCATAAAAAATATTTGAATCATTTTTTTTTATTCTGTAATTTATATATGGGAAAAAAATAATTAATAAGCTTATTAAAAAAGAAAATGTATTTATATATCTATTTTCAATACCAAAAATAAACATTATCAAAATATTTGGTATTGACCCTATCATATAAGTTAATTGAATTGGAGAAGTGATAAAATTAATAAAGACGATAGATAATAAAATTGGACATGACAAACCAAATAGTAACGTTTTTGTAAATGGATTCATTGTTCACTCTGCTAAAGTATGATTTTCCTGTTTAACTATCCGATTTAAAAGCTATAGTACTACGCAGCCTGGGGATCTAGGGTGTGTCTTGCAATATTCATACATTTCATCATGTCGATGTTGATTCGACTCTATAAAGGCCTCCCAGCCGCTATGAAGAATTCCCCCTGAATCTTTGAAGGTATGTGCAAATGGATATTTTGACTGATCATATTGATCAGGTGATCCTTTGCATCCTGAATACGGGTGGCTACCAGTTACCAAAACACCTTTTTCGTCATAACAGCATTCGTTTAGAGGGTCATCAATGGTGCATTCTTCATCGATATTATTTCGCATTTCGAGGTAGCAATGATAGCCACAGTGAAATAAATTTTCACCTGACTGTTTCGGGTATCTTCTCCAGTTTTCAGCGTCTATTTGCACATTTTGTTCAATTATTGGGCAACTTTTTGCTAACCCCCACGGATCAATTCCGTTAACCGGATCTCCCCCCACATATGCATACAGGTTAATCCCCCCATCAAGCCCAACAGGATCAGCAGAGATATACCTTCCAGTTTCCGGATTGTAATACCTGTGCCAATTATAATGCTTGCCCGATTCAGTATCATAATACTGACCGGGGAAGCGTACATTATTTTCTATTTGTCCGGTTTGGACCGTGGCCTTCCCAAAGGCATTATAAGCTGCTTTCCAAACGATAGAACTTGTGGCATCGGTAAGAATATGCGGCGTTCCAAGATGGTCATTATGGTAGAAAAAGGTTTCACTGCCACGCTTCAATAGAACAGGATTAGTGGTCCACATTGAATGAGGAGTGTAAGTATAACCGGTCCGCAACTCCCCTGATGTTGAAAACTCCGCCACAAGCCCTTCATCAGTATAATAAAACCAGGTCTGCTCGCCGTTTACATTTTTAGCTATTCTACGACCAAAAGGATCATAGACATATTTTGCATGCAAATCATTTTTTGTTATCTGTGCCAGGCGATTTTCCAGATTATAGATGTACTCCACCGTTTCAGTCGGTGAGGAGCTGCTAATAGTATTGCCGTTGGCATCGTATTGGTACTGAGTTTCATCGGAACGGAGCAGCTGGTTGTTTGCATTATAGGCAAAATCGGAATGCTCCAGCCGGCCGATACGATTGTGAATGCTATCGTATTTGTATTGCTCTGTTTGTCGGCCATCCTCTTCAACCTGAATCAGTCGCTGCAGATCATCGTATCCATATTGAATCGTCTTGTCTGCAATTTGCTTGGTATCCACCTGGTTAAGGGTGTCGTAGGTGTAGTTCAAGTCAAGGACTGTTTTTCCACCAGCCACACTCTGACGCTTTGTCAGCCTGAGCAGATCGTCATAGGTGTTGCTCTGCTTGCCGCCGGGGAAAATTACTTTTTCTGGAAGGAGCCAGTTGAACTGGTTGTACGACACCTGTGCAACGCCTGGAATAGATATCTCAGTCAATAGGTTGAGCGTATTGTATTGATAGTATTGGGTCACGCCATCAGGGGCAGTGTAACTTTTTTTCAAGCCGTTTTTATAATAGGCGTATGCATGCTGGGTGGTGAAACCTCCATAATCTACCTGCCCCTTGAGTTGCCTTCCCAAGAGGTCGTATGCATAGATTCCTTTTGTAACGCCGTCATCATAGGCGATTAATTTACCTTGCTCATTAAAATCTAGAGTTACTGTTTTTTCCGGCAGGCTGTCCGCAGATTTTTGCAAGGAATAACCTTGTAATTGCCCCATGGTATCGTACAGATAGGTTTTCTGCTGTCCCTTGGCATCGGTGGCCTGGAGTAAACGACCAGCCTGGTCATATTTATAGGTAAAGGTATTGCCCATAGGGCGGGTTTCATAGATTTTATTGCCAAGCTGGTTATAGGTAAAGGTGGTTGTCTGGCCTTTGGCATCGGTTACTGTGATCAGGTTGCCCAAAGCATCATACTCTGAGCTTGTTAGCCCTCCGGCAGAATCAATGGTCGCAACTATTCTTCCAAGATTATCATATTCATACTGGGTGGTGTAACCAGCCGCGTTGGTCACAGCAATTCGTTGCCCCGCTTTATCATACTGAAAGCTTGTGGTTTGCCGAATGCCTTCTGCCTTGTCTGTCTGTTTAACCAGTCGCCCCCGCAGGTTATAGTCGAACAGGCGGGTAAAAGTGGGGAATTTGATTTGGACCGGCTTGTCTTTGTAGGTCTTAGAGCAGGTTCCGCAGTCCTGGAAGCCCTGGTAGGTGATTTCGATGCCGTTGTTATTGCCGTCCACAACCTTGGAGATTTTATCCGTGCCCTGCTCATAAAAGTAGACCTGGTATGTGCCTTCCTGGTCGACTTTTTTGGTGAGGCGGTTGTCTTTGTCAAAATTAAAGCGGGCAATGCCTCCCAAGGCATCAATGATCTTGATCAGGTTATCCTGATAATCATATTCATAGCTGGTTGTTCCGCCGGCACTATCGATCTTTTTTACCAAACGGTTTGCTGCATCGTATTCGCTTGCAATGGTGCGGCCATTGGCATGGATTTCTTGGGTTACATTACCCATCAGGTCATAGGATAGGGACGTCGTCAACCCAACCGGGTCAGTTGTTGTAAGAGGATTACCCATATAGTCATAGGTGATGGTGGTGACACCGTCCACCGGGTTCACCTCTTGTACCATGTTCCCTTTGGCATCGTAGTCGTAGCTGGTGATTACCTGCCCTACACCGTTGAAACGGGTGGTTTGTACCAAGTTGCCTTCTGCATCATACTCGTGTTCAGTACGCTGCTCGTCAATGGTTTGATAGGCTTTGCGGATAATGGTTGGCAGTCCCATGTCGTTATAGGTGTATCTGGTTTGCACGCCTAGTTCATTGGTTCTGCTGAGCCGCTTGTTGTGGCTGTCGTAGGTGTAGGAGATCGTGCTGCCGTCGGCATATTCTTTTGTGAGCAGGTTGTCGCCGGCATCATAGGTTTTGATGACCCGGTTACCCAACTCGTCGATGGTGGTGCGGCCTGCTTGGTAGTATTCTTCTGTGCGAATGGTGGCGCCGTTGAGCTTGACCTTGGAGGTTTCACCATTATCCAGGAACCAGTATTCAGTCACCTTGCCCATGCTGGTGGTGACTTTGGCGTAATTAGTCTTGTAGGCGAAATACTGTCCGCCTTCCATGCGGGAAAGAACGCTCCTGACTGCTCCATCCGGATAATAGGTGATGAAAAACATCCGGCCCGCTTCATCAGCCTTGGCTGTCAGCTGTCCCTTTTTGCTGTAGCTGTAGCGTTTGGTGTGTCCCCGTACATCGGTAACCCTGGTGAGCAGATCGTTGTTCCAGAGATAGGAGACCGTACGTCCATGCTGATCTGCTGCCCGGTTGATTTTTCCCTGGTCATTGTAGGTGAAAGTGTACACCGGGGTGTTATTGCGATCATTAATGGATAGCAGGTGTGTGCCCTGATAGGTATAGCGGGTGAGCACACCCCGGCGGTCACCGGTCTCGACCATGCGGCCCTGTTGATCGTAGACCACATAGCCGCCCTTTTTGTTCTTCCAGCGGTAACCGCCATCCATTGCCTGCAGGGTAAAAGTTTTGAAATGGTAAATCCCGTCTGAACCTTTGCTGTAGATGATATTCCCCTTTTTAAGCATGTTGTCCCGGGCGGTGGTGCGGACTCGGTTGTACTCATGCTCAAACTGCCATGTACCCTCTGCATAGAGGCGAAAGACTTTGGCATATCCGCCGGCAACCTTGACCGACATATCCACCAGGTCATCCTGGTATTGGCGGGTGAAAATGTTGACGTGTGAATTGGTTGATACGCAGGTGTCGTTGTTACAGGAGCCTGAGGTGGAATCTTCCTCACATTGGCCGCATTCGGATCCTTCACTCCAGGCATTGCCTTCTTCATCCTGACAGACCGGAGAATTCTCACCGGATTCACCCTCTGAACCATCGTCAATATCGGAATCGCTATCATCATCCGAACCGTCGCCCTGATCACCAGTATTACCGGCATTATCTTCCTGAAAATCCACCTGCACTCCATCCACCCGGACGCCGTCAACCTTTTCACCGCTAAAATCACCGGCGCTGAGTCCCAGGTCTGCGTGTGCATTGGTTGAAAGGATAAAGAAGATAAAAAAGGAGAGAATGAAGCGGTGAGTTACTGCATGCATAACGAGAGTCTGATAAGGCAATGGTTTGTGGTTCTAAGGTGAAAAAACGCGCACATTATCAGAGAGTTGTCAGTTTTATGCAAGAGGAAAAACAGGCACATCCGAATTCCCCTTGTGCCGCAACGATTAAAAATTTTGCCGGCTTTCACGCCAGGGGAAGAATGAGGTCGGACTGCATACGGCGTTGTTGTTGGACGAGAGATGAAGAAGATGGTAATGTGTAGAAATGTCAATGTTATGAGGCTTCATGACAAAGCTATCACCCATATGATTTCGTTGTCGGGCAGCCATTGTACGAAAGGCAGTGTCCGCGGAGTTGAACAATATGAAAGGAGTGTACAGTGAATATCATCTATGAAGAAGATGTACGGCAGGAAACAGTGTGCGAAGTAGGGAAAAAGATGCTGGCTGCCGCCAGAACAGCTCCCAAAGCCAAAGGCACGGATCTGCTCGTAGGCTGTCTTTTGCAGGAAGATGCCATCCGTGAAGTGTCCGATAAGCTCAAGGAGATGGCCGGGCGTGATAGACTCCCTGATTTTTTTCTTCGCGATGCGGTCAATCTGCTTGCCGCCGAAGCCATGGTGGTCCTGGGGACCAAAATTCAATCCATGGGCCTGAACCCTTGCGGAATGTGCGGTTTTTCCGGTTGTGAAGAGAAAAATAAACACCCGGCTCATCCCTGCGTCTTCAATACCGGAGACCTGGGCATCGCGGTTGGTTCCGCAGTCAGCACGGCCATGGATCACAGGGTCGATAACAGGGTCATGTATACGGCAGGGCAGGCGCTTCTGGAGATGGGCGTTCTGCCGGCGGAGGTGAAGATTATCTATGGTATCCCTTTGAGCGTGAGCGGTAAAAATCCCTTTTTTGATCGAGACAAAGATAAGCTTATCAAGCAGGCCTGATACATTCATGACAGCGAGCCGGTTATTTCTTGATCAATGTCTCCTGCTCGATATCGAAATCAATGAAAAGGCTGAGATCTACGCCGTTGGTGCGGTCTTTCAGGAGCAACGGGTCTGTTATAGTCCCCGGAAAATCGTCTCTTCGAATCAACTCAAGAAGATCGACGCACTTGCTGAGCAGGCGGATTTTGTGCTGGGCCACAATATCATTGCCCATGATATACCCTATCTTGCCGGGGCAGCCCCGCACCTGAATCTGCTTGCCAAGCCGGTTGTCGACACCCTGTATCTCTCTCCCCTTGCTTTTCCTGAAAATCCTTATCACCGCCTGGTAAAAGATTACCAGCTGGTTCGCGATGCAGTCAATGATCCCGCAGCGGATGCTGAACTTGCCGGCCGGGTCTTTCAAGAGCAGTGGGATGCGCTGAGCGCGCAACAGCAGCGGCAGGAAATATCGTTGTTATACCGAAGTTTTCTTGCCCTTGATCCCAGCCTTGCAGGTACGGCGGCCGCCCTGGAGGCAATGGGCCGGCCGAAATACGCAGGCGAGGAACTCAGCGCAGCTTTTGTCGGTTACGCTACCGAATATGGCTGCATCACAGCTGTGGAGAGTATTGCCCGGGAGCTGAGCCTGGGAGAGATGGAACCTGCCCAGCTTGCCTATGTGTGCGCCTGGCTGGGGGTGGCCGGAGGAAACTCGGTGCTTCCACCCTGGGTGCGGCATCGCTACCCGCAGATAGGGTCTCTTCTTCATCGCCTGCGGGAGATACCCTGTGGACGAACAGCGTGCGGCTACTGCAAAGAGCATCACGATCCTACCCTGTTTCTGCAGCGCTATTTCGGCTTTCCAGGGTTCAGGGAAACTCCGAAAACTGAAACTGGAAAGAGTCTGCAGGGTGAGATCGTGGCAGCGGCGGCATCCAACACCTCCCTGTTTGCCACCTTGCCCACCGGCGGAGGGAAATCACTTTGTTATATGCTGCCTGCCATTATGCGCTATCAACGGCGCAATCTCCTTACCATCGTGATTTCTCCGCTGCAGGCCCTGATGAAGGATCAGGTGGATAATTTCAGTCATATTACCGGAACACAGCTTGCTTCCGCTATTTATGGGGCTCTCACCTTGCCGGAGAGAGGGGCGATTCAGGAAGGGGTGCGCTTGGGTGATGTGGGTGTTCTTTTCATTTCACCGGAGCAGCTGCGCAATAGATCCCTGGTCAGTCTCCTGGAACAACGCGAAATCGGGGCCTGGGTGTTTGACGAAGCCCATTGTCTGTCTAAATGGGGCCATGATTTCAGGCCTGATTATCTGTATGCAGTGCGTTTTATCCGTGAGTTCGCAGCAAAAACAAACACTGCTATTCCCCCTGTGCAATGTTTTACAGCTACGGCGAAAAATGATGTGCGCAAGGAAATCATGGACATGATGCGCAGTGAACTCGGATTTGAAATGATCAGGTTCGAAGGAGGGCATGAACGGAGTAACCTGCGCTATGAGGTGCATCTGGTCACTCCCCAAGAGAAAAATCATGCGATTGTAGAGCTGTTGCAGGATCGGTATAGAGGCAGAGGCAGCGTCGTCATATACTGCGCTTCCCGAAAGAAAACTGAACAACTTGCCGACTATTTGATGCAGCAGGGCTATGAGGCTGAAGCTTTTCACGCCGGAATGGATCCGGTTGCCAAGCGAAGGCTGCAGGAAGATTTCATTGCCGGGGAGATTCCCATTATCTGTGCTACCAACGCTTTCGGCATGGGAATTGACAAGGATGATGTACGCCTGGTGATCCATGCCGACATTCCGGGCTCTCTGGAGAATTATCTTCAGGAGGCCGGACGGGCAGGGCGGGATCGCCTGCAGGCGGAGTGTATCCTGGTGTATGCCGAACAGGACATTGAGGGACAGTTCAGCCTCAGCGCCGGGTCTCGGCTCAGCAGGAAAGAGATCGCCCAACTGCTGCAGGGGATCAAGTCCGTTGCCCGTGCCAAAGACCTGGATACGGTTGTACTTACCCCTGGAGAAATTCTTCGCCTGGAATCCGTGGACATCGATCCTGAACAGTTCAGAGACCCGGATACGCGGATCAAGGCGGCCATTGCCTGGCTGGAGCGGGCAGGACATCTTGTCAGAAAAGAAAATAATACCAGAGTCTTTCAGGGACACCCCCTGATCAGCTCCCTGGAAGAGGCGCGACAGCGTTTGCAGAGGCTGGATTTATCGGCACGACAGCAGGAGCGGTGGCTTACCATTCTGGCAATGATGATGGAAAAGCGCAATAGCGGAGGATTCAGTGCCGATGAGATTGCCTCGGCAACTGCTTTTGGTCGGCATAAAGACGACCCTGAAACAGAGACCGAAGCCCAGCGGGTGGTCAGGACCCTGGATGATATGGCCAGGCAAGGATTGGTTGCCAAGAGTACAACCCTGTCTGCCTTTGTCCGCTACAAGGTAAAAGACAGTTCCGTGAAAAGGTTGCAGAGGATTTGCTCCCTGGAACATGATTTCCTGAATTTATTACGCGAAACGGCTCCGGAAGCGGACCTGGAAACACCGTTGGTGATTGACCTGCGCCAGGTGAACCAACAGTTGATCAATGCAGGACATTCGGAAAGCTCACCCCAGAGTCTGCGATGCCTTCTTTATGGGTTGAGTCGGGACGGCAAGGGGATTGCCGGTAAAAAGGGGAGCGTGGCCATCTCTGCGACCGGCAGCAATACCTATTCACTCAGGCTCCACAGGGAGTGGAATACACTGGTCAGGACCGTACAGATTCGGCAGCAGGCGGCATATAGTGCTCTGGATGCCGTTCTACGTGCCATTCCTCCTGCAACCAGGCCGGGGGGCAAGCTGCTGGTGGATTTTACCCTGGAAGATGTGGTTGACGGCCTGAACAGGGATCTCACCCTTCGAAGCACCCTGAAAGATCATCTGGCTGCAGCGGAAAGAGCCTTGACCTTTATGCACGAACAGGCCGTGATAGATCTCCAGCAGGGCCTTGCAGTGTTCCGCCAGAGCATGACGCTGGTGCTCAATGCCGAGGCCGGCAGGAAACAGTACTCCAAGGCTGATTTTGAACCTCTGGCAACCCATTACCAGGAACAGAATTTTCAGATTCATGTCATGAACGAGTATGCCCGCAGAGCACTGGATAAGCTGGGTGTGGCCATGAACCTGATAGCCTCGTATTTTCGGGACGACAAGGCGGATTTCATCCGGCGCTATTTTGCAGGCAGGGAACACTCCCTCCAACTGGCCACCACAGAACAGTCGTACCAGAAAATTGTCCATGATTTACACAATACGGCTCAGGAAAAAATTGTTACTGCCGACCCCGGCGCGAATATGCTGGTTCTGGCAGGGCCGGGCTCCGGTAAGACCAGGGTCGTGGCCCACCGGGTTGCGTATCTGTTGCGGGTTCAACGGGTACCGGCCCGTTCCATCCTGATTCTCTGCTTTAACCGTGGGGCGGTGCAAAGTCTCAGGAGGCGCATCCGCGAACTGGTGGGCAAGGATATGCGCGGTATCACGGCCCTCACCTTTCACGGTTTGGCACTGCGCCTGACCGGCAGGTCTCTGGTTCCTGCCCAGGGCGGACAACGCAGCCGGGACATTGATTATCACCTCCTGATCAAACAGGCCAATGCGCTCCTGAAAGGGGAGGCCGATGTGCTGGGTTTTGATGAACAGGCGCCCCGGGACATCCTGGTCGGCAGATACAGTCACATCCTGGTGGATGAATACCAGGACATTGATGAAGATCAGTACGAGTTGATTTCCCTGCTCTCCGGTAAGGAAACCAGTGCAGAAGATTTAAAGCTTACCCTGCTTGCCGTTGGTGATGATGATCAAAATATCTACACGTTCAGGGGTGCTGATTTCACCTTTATTCGTCGGTTTCAGCAGGATTACCCCGCCGAAATTCATTATTTGCTGGAGAATTATCGCTCGTCAGCTGCCATTCTCGCTGCGGCCGACCAGCTGATTGCCCTGAACAGGGACCGGATGAAAACCGAGCATGATGTGGTGGTCAACCAGGCCAGGCAGGCGTTGCCCAAGGGCGGGAACTGGGAGTATCTCGATCCCCTTGCCGGGGGCAGGGTACAAATACTGCAGGTGACGGATGCCCAGGCCCAGGCTGTGGCTGTTGTTGAAGAGCTGCAACGTCTGCAGGGGCTGAGTGACCGCTTTTTGCTTCCTGAAACCGCCATCATCGCACGCGAGTGGCAGGAGCTTGATGCCGTCCGGGCCTGCCTGGAAGAAAAAGACATTCCGGTGAATCTGAACTGGAGTCGGAGCACATTTCCAAGATTACACTGTATACGGGAGTATACAGCTGTTTTGCAGTATTTGCAGGGAAAGAGAGGCGAGCATGTGTCTGCTTCTGAACTACTCACATTGCTGCCTGAACAGCGTGAACAGGACAATGTCTGGCAGGAACATCTGCGCCGGTTGCTCAATGACTGGAAGGAAGATACCGGCAATCGCAGCAGCCCGGTGAATACGATAGAAGAGTATCTCTATGAAAGTCTTGCCGATCAGCAGCGCTCCAGAGGTCTGGGGAATGGTATTTTTTTGTCGACCGTGCACTCGGTCAAAGGGCTTGAATTTGATCATGTCTTTGTACTTGGAGGGAGCCGGCAGCAAAAAATCGATCTTGCCCTGGAAGAGGAGCGCAGGCTCTATTATGTAGCCATGACCAGAGCCAGGCAGACCCTGCAGCTCCTGGAATTGCAAAGCATGCCCAACCCGTATACTCCTGTTTTCAGAGGCAGTCATGTTCTCAGGCGTAAAGTCGCCCCTGCAGCAGGCGGTCGACCGCCTACAAGGCGATATCATATCCTCGGCATGGAGGATATGTATCTGGATTTTGCAGCCGGGTTTCCAGAGGAACATCCCATACACATCGCTCTGGGGAAATGCGGGTGCGGAGACTCGTTGAACCTGTGTTGTCGCGGTAACCATATTTACCTTGTTACTGCACAGAATACTGTGCTTGCCAGGCTCTCGAGAACTGCAAAGGATACCTGGCGCCCACGCCTGCCGGCTATTCACTCTATCCGTGTCCTTGCCGTGGTGCAGAGGCAGGCAGCGGATGTAGTGGAACAGGCATTTCAGGAACAATGCAAAACCGCTCAGTGGGAAATTCCGATTTGTGAGATTGTGTACGGCGCCTGAACGTCTTTTAATCATGCATTGAAGTTTTTTTGGTGAAAATGTCCATGCTCAGGCTGTCATTGTAATGTCCTCGGGGGTAACCAGGAGGATATCCCGGGTTGTTTCCCTGTGTGGCATATCAGGGGGGATGATTTTCATGGTTTGTTCTTCAGGCGCAGTGTGAACCAGAGACAAGGAGATTGTGCATTCTTCCTCAAAGTCGGTTTCCGTTTCCGGTTTGTCTGCCGGGATCGGAACCTCTCGTTCAGTGGTTTCCGCGATACCCTCCTGTTGGGGGGCGGCCTTTACAGACTTTTCGGTGATTCCGTCTTCCAGTTCAGCAGAGACGGCGTGCGGGCGAAATACCGCGTCGTCATCCTCAAGGTATTGCATCAGGACTGCCCGTTGCTGCTCCATTTCTTCGCGATATGCATCGCAGAGATATTCTCTGATCACAGGGCGGCCATGTATGGCAAAATAGTGCTGGTTCTGCAGAACGTGAAGCATCTCCTGTGCAGACTGCAGGCGCCTGCTCGGCTCGTTTTCCAGGCACTTCATGCAGATATCTCCAAGGACTTTCGGAGCAGCCAGATTATGTTCGGAAGGATGGGGCGGATGTGGGATCTGTTTGATACGCTCTGTATCATGTATATCTTTGGAGACCATTTTCCGCCCTGTAAGACATTCCCAGAAGACCACTCCCAGAGAGTAGATGTCCGTGAGTAGGGAGAGCGGTTCATTATTACGTTGTTCAGGTGACATATAACCGGGCTTGCCGTGGATCAGTTCCGGTTGCAGCGGAGTCGCTGCAGTTACTGCAATACCGAAATCAATCAGTGCAATATCACCGTTATAGCCCAGGAGAATATTGTCCGGGGATATGTCTCTGTGGATGACGGGGCGCGCTTTCCCGGTGACGGGGTTCCTGTATGTATGCGTATGGGTCAGCGCCTGGGCAACGCTTTGTATCACCTGACAGGTTACTGCAACCGGTAATGGCCGGCCTTGAGTGTCTCTGGTAATCTGGGCAAGACTTTTTCCTGGAATATAGTCGGTAGCTATATAGGAAATCTTAGTATTTGCAATACTCCCGTCTCCAAAATCATATCCGTGTATAATGTTGTGGTGAGAGAGTGAGGTGATAATTTCTCCTTCACGTAAAAAAGTCTCAATACAGTCCTGATAAGATTCATTTTGATGATTTAATGATTTTATAATAAAAAATTTTCTTGATTTATTTCCCATCTCTTTTAAAGATAGGTGCATTTGTGTTGAGTCGGATTCGTATATTTTTTTGAGCAAGGTGTAGACCCCGCTTTTTGTGTGTAGTGTACTGTATTCTGACATGCTCTGTGTTTCCTGTACCTGTAAAGGAAAATATGAAAATAATGACCAAACGATTCCTGCATCCGGTTTGTAATCACGGCGGACAGTCTGCGGTAGAAGTCTGTCTGCTGATTGCCGGCATAGTGCTTTTTCTGGCTGCCGCCCTGCATGGTTTTCTACCCCATCTTGCTGAAGGATTTATGGGCATGGCTGCAACCATCGGGGGGCCGGTTCCCTGATCAGTCAGGCCGGACGGGTTGCTGTTGTTTGTCATGCTTTGCCTTGGTATGACGAACTCCGGGGGAGATTCACTGGAATCATATCTCCGTTACCTGGTCATCGCTGCCGGCAGTTCAAACCCTGACAGATTGAGATCGTTGAAAAATGTCGGCTGATATCCGGAATAAACGTGTTTGCCTTCAATTTGTCCGGATTTCTCGTTTCTGCCGTGAGCCTTATAGCTGTATATCGATCGGGTCTGGTAATTGCCTTCCCCGTTCAGGCCCAGCACTTCCGCTATGTCGACCACTTTTCGGCTGCCGTCTCCCAGGCGTGATATCTGAATAACCATGTCAACGGCACTGGCGACCTGACTTCGCACCGCCACCAGGGGGATGTTCACCCCGCTCATCAGGGCCATTGTCTCCATTCTACTCAATGCATCCTTGGCGCTGTTTGCGTGCAGTGTGGTCATGCTGCCGGAGTGGCCGGTATTCATTGCCTGCAGCATATCCAGGGTTTCACCTGCACGACATTCTCCAATGACGATTCGGTCCGGGCGCATACGCAGGCTGATAACCAGCAGATCCCGTATTGTCACCTCGCCTCTGCCGTGAGGATCCGGCTTCCGGGTTTCCATGGCCACCACATGATCTTTGCCGATTTGCAGTTCACGCACATCCTCGATGGTAATGATACGTTCATGGTCGTCGATGAATCCGGAAATCAGGTTGAGAAAGGTTGTTTTGCCGCTGCTTGTTCCCCCGGAAACAACAATGTTTTTATGCACCCCGACGCAGCTGCGGATCAGGTTGTACATATCGTGACTCAGGCTGCCGAAGGTTATCAGATCTTCCATTGAGAGCAGTTTGTTCAGGAATTTCCTGATAGCCATGTACGGCCCGTTGCCGGCGCAGGGTTTGAAAAGAATCTGCACGCGGGACTGATCGGGCAGGCGCGCGTCAATCTGGTGCGTAAGAGGGGTGATCTGTCGACCTGTAAATTGACCGACATTCCGCATGGCAGCGATGAGTGCGCCTTCATTGGAAAATTTACGATCGGTTTTCAGCAATTTACCGTCTTTTTCTATGTAAATTGTATCATGGCCATTGATCATTATTTCACTGATTGCATCATCTTCAAGATAATCCCGAATGGGCGCCATGAATTGGAGAACAGTCTCGGAAAAAATAGGTTTGGACATAACGAATACGTTGTTATTCTGTATGGTTTTGTAACCATCTGGTAATAGGTTTGACGCGGTTTTCGTGGGGGGCTTTGATCAGGTATTCTGAAAATGCAGTCCGTGCACAATAGGTGTCGTTGAGTTTTCCTGCACAGAGCGCCCCGAGATTGTAGAGCGCGCGGAAATTATAGGGATTGCTGGTGAGTATCGTGTCGAGAATGGCTCTGGATTCTTCGTACTTTTCCAGCTGTTTTTTTGTTTCAGCAAGAGTGAGCAGGGCTTCTTCGTCATGGGGATGAATCGACAAGACGCTTTTCAACAGACTTTCAGCCTCTTTGTACTCATTTCCCTTGTAGTGCAGCAGGGCCATATTATACTTGGCAGGCATATATGACGGAGATTTCCGAATAATTTTTTGGTAGAGTTTTTTCGCCTTTTCCTCGTTCTTGTCCTGCTCTTCAATCCTGGCCAGGTGGAACTGCAGCCAGGTGTTCCGGCTGTTCTTTTTGGTGAGTTCCCGGATAATGTCTTTTCCTTCCCGTGTTTTGTTCTCGTTGATGCGGCGCCTGTACTGCATGTATCCGAGAAAAATGTTTCCAGGGTCAGCATCGTAGGCTGTATTCAGGGGATCGACATATTTTTGATTATAGGGGTTGAGCAGGGCTGTATAGCCTGCACTGAGCGGGTCCTCGGTTGAGCTTTTCAGGATGTCTTCCAGGATTTCAGTGCCTTTTCGAGGATTATTTTCCAGATAATCGACCAGGGCTTTGCATCTGCCGATCGGCGCAGCAAGCGAATCGTTTTGCGGCATTTGCTCCAGGTTTTTCCGAATGTTTTCGAGGTCCATGGTCAGGTTGCCGATATAGGCCTCGGACTTGAACAGAGAAGCTGTAAAAAGATACTGCTCAAGAAGAGCCGCCTGCTCCGAGGCGGAAATGTCCTCCGTATGCCTGTCCATTGCCGCTTTTTCTGATGCTTTGAGCAGCTTTTCCAGGTCCATGTCAAAAATCGCGGCAGGGGGTGAATACTCGATGGCCTGAGGTTTGGGAAGCTCCGGCAGTGCCGCGGATTTCGGCTGTTCCGGTGCTGCCTTTGCTGCAACGGATGGCGGATGGTTGGGCAGTGTCACCGTGGAAAACCTGACGGTCCTGATTACGGAACTTTCGACCAGTGCAATTCCCTGGACGGACGAATATGCGTCAATGATGTATACATGGGCGTCCTTTTCAATAAAGGCGAGCAGCCTGGCGCGTTCGCCCTGGTTGAAGCGATACTCAAGAACAGGGAGCCCGTCCAGCAGGGTGTTGTCGGAAAAGCTTTCCTGCTTCCATTCTGTTTCAACGTGTTCTTCCAGGTACAGGCGGCAGAAAATTTGCATAATCGCAGGCGTGATCGTGTCAGCTGCCATTTTTCTCACCGTAATGGTGACTTCTTCACCTGTCATTCGGCGGGACAGGGTCAGCGAGGTCTTGTCCTCTTCCCGGGGAGTCATTTTCCAGTTTAAGGGGACCTCTACTGATACGGGGAGCTCCTTGTCCGGAGCCGCCTCTAAGTAGGCGTTTCGGATGAAGTTTCGAGGTACGCATCCAGGCAGTGAGGCCGCAAGCATGGAACATAAAAAAAGAGGGAGCAGTTGTGAAAATAGGTGTAAAAGGACGTTCATTACTTCAGTTCCGTCAGTTTTGTCTGGAATTGTTCGCGCAGGGTCGTGTTGCCGTCGGACAGCTGGATAGCCCTCTTCAGAAGGTTTACGGCCTCATCGGTACTGCCGAGGCTGGCATAGGCAATGGCTTCCTCATAGAAACCGTTCGCCTGCTTGGAGTTTTGTTGTATCTGTTCAATAATCAGTTTTTTTATCGTATTATCAGAAGGTGAGAGCTTGTAGGCGGTTCGAAAATGTTTTAGGGCTAGTAAAGGCTTCTGTTCCTGTCCGGCCTTTTTCCCAAGGTCAATCTGCTCTCTGGTATGTCTGGCGATTTTGTCTATCAGGGCCTGGCGTTTTGCCGTGATTGTTTTGGTTATGGCATATTTATTGTTCGGATCGACTCGTTCGGCCTTGGCCCAGGTTCTCAGCGCGCCGTTGGTTTTCTGCTGTTTCAGGAGCGTGTCTCCCTGTGCCAGGATTTTTTCCAGGAGAATACGCTCCTTTGGTTTCTCTTCTTCTTGTTTTCCGGCCTGTTGTTTCTTCGTTTCAGCTCCGGCTTCCAACAGTTTTTTGCTGCATACGGACAGCCCCTGTGCGGCAATGGGATTGGAAGGGTCGAGTGTGTTGAGCCGCTCTGCCGTCTCCAGGCAAGCTGTATAATCTTTGGCGGCCATCTGTTTTTGTATTTGAGTTTTGAGCTGAGCCGCAACCTGTTTTTTCTGCTGCAGTTCCTGTTCCTTTTGCAAACGAAGCCTTTTTCGTTCGTTTTCTTCAGCCTCAGCTTTCCGCTCTGCAACGGTTGTCCGGATGGTTTCCTGCAAAACCAGGGCTTCGTTGTTTTCCGGGTATTTAACGAGTATTTCCCGTAACAGCTCCTGTGCCGGATCGAAGTTGCTGTGTTCAATCAGATGAGACGCCTTGGCCAGCTCCAGCGACAAGGTGATCTGCTCTTTGTTTGCCTGGACAGCTTTGCTCTTCTGCCGTTCTCTCTGTTCTATCTCTGCCATGAGCGAATCATTGTTGAACAGATGCTGGGCTGCAAAAACAATAAACGGCACTACCAGTACGGTCATCATAACGGTGAGCAAGGGCTCTATAAAGTTTCTGCGCCCTTTTTTCCTGCCGCATTCCGTCTTTTCATTCGAATCAGGCTGCAGGTCTGAAATAGGCTCTGGCGGTATCGCTTCATCATCAGTTCTTTGCGCTGCAACAGGCGTCGGAGAAGCGAGTGTAGAGGCGGCCGGCTGAACCGCCGGGGTTGATTGCGTTTTTTTCTCCAGGGGAAGACTGCGCCTGAGTTGATAATTTCCCAGGGTTACAATAACCTCCGGATCATCCCAGGTATGGGAGGATATCCTGGTTCCGTCCACCCTGGTGCCGTTGGTGCTGCCCTTGTCAATCAGGGTGACTCTGTCTTCGGGAGATACCTGGATGACGGCATGCTGACGGGAAACGCCGGGATCAGGCAGGCAAATGTCGTTTTCCGGAGAACGGCCCAGTGTGTGCTCACCGGGATGTAACCGGATGGATTGAACCTGATGTCCATGTAGATGTATAGTTAACTGCACAGATCGACTCCGTTTGTATCAATTGGCTGTTTTCTGTTTTGCGTGCCTGAGCTGTTTGTCTGCCTTGTTCAGCAGTTCATGGTCGCGACGATCCTTCAAAAGGAGGGTCACCGACTCGAATTCCTTGATTGCTAAGCTGTAATTCAACGTTCTCAATGCTGCTTCACCTTTCTCAAAGTATATTCCGGCAAGCCTGTCGACCTGTCCGTTCGCCTCTTTCAGGCCGTCTTCTGCAAGAATATTGTTCGGATCCATCTCAAGCGCCTGCTTAAAGAGTTCTGCGGCCTTGGAAAATTCGCCGGAAGATAAAATTATATTAGCTTCCCTGGCCAGTTCCAGGGATTGCTGTCTGTCGTTTTCCGTTACGGTTTCAGTGTTGACGGAACGAAGCGTGTCCGCATGTGCGGATTGCTCCACGCCGACTCCGGTGACAATCGGCCGGCTTCCGGCGTCAAGGTTGTCGGGCTTGGCGAACTGAAAGATCACTAAGGCAGCGGTAATAACGACAAATCCCCCCGATGCCAGATAGATCGGCTTTCTTGTCTTGGAACATTCCGTGGTCGTCTGTATCAGGAGTCGTATCCAGGCAGGAACTGAGGTGAGAGTGCCTGAAAAACATTGGGCCTTGCGTCTTTTCTGCGAGTGGGAATCCACTCTTGAATGACTGAGAAGCGGCGGATTCCGCCTGGTCTGTATTGTAACGGTCTGTTCGTGGAAGTCCTGTGTCTGTTCATGGTCAGATGGTGTAAGTCGGATGACGCTGTCACCCAGCTGCAGGATGTCACCGCTTTGCAGCACGGCTCGGCGGCATTGTCGTCCGTTCAGGTGCGAACCGTTTTTGGAATTCAGGTCGTGCAAGACAATCCCGTCTGTTGTTTTTTCTATCCTGCAGTGGAACCTGCTCACCTTAGGATCACGCAGCTGGACAGTGTTTTCACCTGAGCGGCCAATGGTAATATAATGGCTTGCCGAGGTGGTGCTTACAGGTCGAGTGCTGTCTGAGTAGAGCGTGAGGTCATGTGCCATAATATCAAAGAGTAATGTTATGTTTACCGGGGCGGATTTGTCTGTACACGTCAACATACCGTATCAGCTGCTTGCGTCTAAAATGACGTTGCTGTGAAAAGTATTCTGTCCTCGGTCTGGAGCTAACCAGCATGGCTGGACCAGGTTGGCCGGCCACAACGAACATTGAAAGCCTATCACTCCGGCATACTGCCTTCTGCTCTCTGCCGGGGACTTTCATATAAACTGAGCAGGATAACCGTCAATCCTTTTTCCAGTGGGATGCTCACGCCCCTGGAGATCCCCGCTTCGGGTCGGGCAAATACAGCCTCTTTGCGCTGCCTGGACAGGGAAGCCTCGCAGGCGAACTCGATGAACTCCTGGAAAAATGCCGGCCTGCACTGCAGTTCAAGAATGCTTCTGTTGACAATGGACTGTCCGGATGGGGCAAAGAGTTTGTCCGCCTGGTTATTTCCGGCAACAATCATGTTTGCCTGATTGATGCAGATGGCCGCCTGGCTTACGTCCTGCAACAGTTTGCCTGTCAGTTCCTTCAGTTTATATTCTTCTTCGAAGCCGTCATCACCGGCCGGCCGGCTGAGTTTACGGAGCATCCGGTTGAAGGTGACTGTCAATTCATTGAATTCAGGGGAGTATTTTTCATCAAGAAATTGGGCGTTCCCTTTGATCACATCTTCACAGTCTTCCTGAAAAGCAAAGAGATCCTCTTTAACCGTGGAGATAATCCGGTGGGCGGCATACTTGCTCAGGATGAAAAAAACCAGGGAACAGAAGCCGAGAATCATGAACAGGTTGGGACCTGTCAGCAGCTCATCCACGTCATAATACATGCGGGCTACCCCGAGTTTTATGGATTCGCCGGTTTTGTAATCATAGCTTTTTATAGGCATGGAGATGTCCAGCGCCCCGTCATTTCTTTTCTGGATAATAAGCTGTTCAGCGGCCAGGGATTTTTTGCCGAATTCGTCTGAAGCCGTTTTGTTCAACAGCGCCTCCGGCGCCCAGACCTTGCCTTGATTGGTCAGGATCAGGGCCATGGTTACACCCCGTTCTTTGTTCACAATGCTGGTGTCAACCATGAGCTGGTTTTCCTGTCTCATTGCTTCGATGTTGGAGGCGGCCAATGCGCGAACAAGGGCACATCCTCTCTCAATCCCGGCTTTTTTCAACTGATCGGCAGTCAGGAAAATGGTTGGGCTGAGCAGGATTATCCAGGCCGATAGGAACAAAAAGGTCAGGAAACGGGTGGTAAGCTTTTCATACGGCGCCTTCGTGCGCGATCCTAAGCGGAATGTATCTGACATTTTGCCGACAAGCGTCTGTCTTTTCCCTTGAGTATTTTTCGAAACAGCCGCGACTGAAAGTTTCTGTCGTTCACTGGCTGCCGCAACTCTTAACTGAACATCACCCAAAGTCAGGACGTCTCCGCTGGATAGTCGGGTTTCATGGAGGATCTTTTTGTTGTTCAGCTGGGTGCCGTTGCTCGACTGCAGATCTGTTACGGTCACATGGTTTCCGTGGTTGCGTATCAGGCAATGGCTATTGCTGAGGGTTGGATCGTTGATGGAGATATCGACATCACCCCTGCCGATAATGTTTTCACTACGGGACAGGGAGTAGGTTTGCCCACGATTCGTGTGTGAACATATTTCCAGACTGTATTTAAACGTACTCATAAGTATTCGCCTTTTCAGGCCTGGTGTGATAATTGCTTGATATTAATTAAGAAGTTGTTGTGTTGTCGTTTTTTGTTTCCGATGTCAGGTGTTCCGAAGGTGTACAACCGGTTGGCTTTAATTTTTTTTCTATACCATTGAATGAAAAACTATTGCAACCTTATCTTTTCAACTGTTTGTCCTGTGAGTAGTAATTAGATGATGCAAGACGATATATTTTAAATAATGTAACGATGAAAAATCATTGCGGCACAGTTATTTTTCTTCAATAGAGTACAAATTATAAAGGAACATTATGAGTTGATATTTTTTTTCAGAATAAAAATTAATATCTATTCTTCCGTTTAAAGCTTGACAATTCGCTTCTGAAAAGTAAATACGTGCAATATGAAAACATATACTGTGTTGATTTGTTGTAATTTTTGATAAATGTTTCTATTTTATAAAAATCGTTGCAGCACAACGATAATTCAATGGTTGATGAACGAATTGTAATGTGTGAAAAATGTATACTCATGATGGTTGTGCTGTTTATCGTTGCAGCACAATGGGTTTCAGGCGGAGGGCGTGCCTGTGCCGCATCATCCGCTCTGGATGGTGTGATGCCCCGGCTTTCGGCGGGCGGTAAAGACGTGACGCCTCTCTTCATCGTTGATGGGACATTCATGCAAACCGGCATGGCGACTTCTGCTCTCTGCCGGAGAGTTTCATATAAAGTTTAGGAGATCACGGTATGGGTAGTGTGAGAAAGGATTGCAGAGAACTGACGGCACTGATTTTCAGCTGCCTGTTTTGTTCAGTTTTGTCGGTTCATGATGTATATGCCATGGGGGGCAAGCAGGTTGGGGGACAGCCGGTAGTCGGAGGCGGCAGTGTAACGGGCCGGCAATCTCATGGTGTGGTTGTCGGTGGTACAGGGATCGGCGGTGTTGGGGTCGACGGAGATGAGATAAGCGGCGTGCGGATCGGCGGTGTTGAGGTAGACGGAGATAAGATAAGCGGCGTACAGATCGGCGGTGTTGAGGTCGACGGAGATAAGATAAGCGGCGTGCAGATCGGCGGTGTTGAGGTCGACGGAGATGAGATAAGTGGCGTGCGGATCAATGGGATAAAAGTTACGGGGGATCAGGTAAGCGGTGTCCGGATTGATGGTGTAGAAGTCGTTGGAGAACAAATCCGTGGAGTACACGTCAATGGAGAAGAAATATCCGGCGATCAGGTTCGTGGTGTCCGCATAGACGGCGTCACGATAAGCGGGTTTGAAGTCGGTGGTATTGATGTGACCGGCCACCAGGTGGGCGGTACGGGCATAGGCGGGGTTGAGGTCAGCGGCACAGCCGTTGATGGAGCGTCTGTGTCGGGCGAGGAGCTCAGCGGAACGAAAATAAACGGCAAGGAAGTCAGCGGAACCGGCTTTGGCGGAGTGGATGTCGACGGCAGTGCAGTGGCTGGAACCGAGGTTTCGGGAGCGGGCATAGACGGAACGCAGGTAGACGGTACGGGCGTGGCAGGCGCTGCGATAGCCGGCGCTTCCGTCAATGGACGTGATGTCAGCGGAGGCAGGGTAGGTGGAGCCGGTGTTGATGGAATGTCTGTAACAGGCGTGGAAGTCAGTGGAACAAAAGCCGACGGTAGGACGGTCGGCGGAGTCGGAATTGAAGGCATAGGCATTGATGGCGATGCAGTATCCGGCACTGAAACGGTTGGTGTAAATATCAGCGGTGTACAGGTTGGTGGAAACGGCGTAGGCGGAGTCGAAATAACCGGCATAGACGTCGACGGCGTCAATATCGCGGGTATTTCGATAACCGGCAGCGGCGTAACCGAAATCGACATAAGCGGTGTGCAGGTTGACGGCGCCCGAAGTGACGGCATGGATGTCAGCGGTGAAGCAGTGGAGAGCAGTGGAGCTGTTAAGGGCCTGGATCTCGAAATTGACCTGGAAGAAGACAGAGAACCGGAAACAGCAAAATAATACGCATAAACCGTCAGGCTTTTGTGAAAGGCGTTTTTCTGAGACAGGAAGAAAAACGCCTGGGCGGAAGTTGAACAAGATTCTTTTGTATCCGGAGTGTGTCGAATCCGGTAGGGGCCGGAATTGATCGGGCCGTTTTGTTGCCTCATGAAGATGAGCCCCGGCACGCCCGAATCAAAAGGATGCAGTATGTCTACGAAGTATGAGGCAGAGAGTCTGTGCTTGAGTCAATGGTGATTTCAAGCCTAAAAAAACTACATTCCCAGGAGGATGACATGGAACTTTTCAAACGACTCTTGAAAGAAGAATCCGGACAGTCCGGAACCGAGTATATGGTACTCATGGCCAGTGTTGTTGCTGCTATTTTGGGCGCGGCTTACCTATTTAAAGATAAATTTGCAAGCGGTGTTGAATCAATGGGCGGCAACGTTCAGACCAACCTGAGCGCGGGCTTTAAATAAACCGGGCAATGTTGGTGTCGTTTCATCCCGAAGTCCAGCTTCAAGCGGGGGTTACTCTTGCGGTGACGGCCTGCGCTGTTATCACCGATGTCCGGGAGGGAAAAATCTATAACTGGTTGACTCTTCCTGCATTGGTCGCTGGTTTGGGGCTGGCAGGGATGCAGCAGGGATGGACAGGCCTTGGCCTGTCCATTATCGGTCTGTTGATTGGTGTCGTGCTGCCTTTCATTTCCTTTGCTTTAGGTGCTCTAGGTGGCGGTGATGTCAAGCTTCTTGGCGCGATCGGCGCTCTTATGGGACCGGTGTTTATCTGTGAAACACTGTTGGCTGCCGTACTGGCAGGCGGCGTTATCAGCTTTGCCGTCATGCTGGTGCGGAGCAAGGTCGAGCCGACCCTTACCTGGTATTGGGGCTGTATTACTGCTGTTATTACCTGTCTGGTGTTCAAGGAAACTCGGCCGGCCCTGCCCAAGAGTCCTGATGCAGGAACAATTCCCTGCGCGTTGAGTATCTGCGCGGGAGTTTTCTGCGCCTTTTATTATGATGTCCTGGATTGGATTATTGTTGTGTACATATGATATTTTATAATTTTAACAAAGGATGAAGAGCGTGTTAAAGCGTCTTTACAGATCTTCTTGTAGGAAAAGTTCAGTCTCCAAACCTTCATCAAGCCGTATGTCTGAATTATTTGAAGCGGAGCAGGGGAGGCTTGTAGGAAAATCTGAACAGGGGTCTTCTTCTGTGGAGTTTCTCTTTGCCTTTCTGCTCCTGTTCTGGATGTGTCTTGGCTTTGTGGATATCGTGTTTCAGGCCTATAACGGCCTTATAATCGATTATGGATCCTGGATGGGGGCAAGGGGGTATATTGTAGATGAGCCAGGCGGCGCGCACTGGAAAGAAGGCGCTGAAACCGTAGGACGCGGAACTTTGATGCACAAGGCAGTCAATGCCTATCTCAACGGCAGTGAAGTCAAACTTGAGGTTACCAACAGGGAAATGCTCAAATCCGGTATTATTTACGGCGGTAAACGCGAAGGATCTCTGGTCGTCGGTACGGATCTGGGACCACAGGCAGACGCCTTTAGCGGCGACAATGCGCCGTAAACAGCTCCTCTCTCAAAACTCCTCGAAAGTTCACATATCCTCGAACGTAGAGGGCGTCATACGCGCCGCATATTAAAAAGGGGAACAGCCCGGGCTGTTCCCTTTTTTTTTGCCTGTTGTGTGTTTGCCGGGTCAGCGTCGCCTGCCGCCGCCCATTCCTCGGCCTCCGCCTCCACCGCCGCAACGGCCCATACCGCCGCCTCTGCCGCCGCCCATACCGCGACCACCGCCTTGGCCCATGCCTCTTCCTGCACCGCCTCCAGCCTGGCCGGGCTGCCTGCCTTGTGTCGGGGAGGCACCAGGGCCTGTTCCTGCTGTTGTTGAACCTGACGGCCCTGAGGCTTTAAAGTTTTCATAGGCCTGCCGTACCGTATTGTCACTGCTGATACCTTCTATGACCTGTAAACCTGATCCCTGGAGTGCATCGGATGCTTTAGGACCAAGGCGGCCTGTAAGCAGGTAATTGGCGCCATGGTCCAGTATCAGGCTTGCTGCTCCAATACCTGCGCCCTGCGCATTTCCGGAAGAGGTATTTTCTATTACCTCTACCGCGTCGGTATCTGTGTCAAAAATGAAAAAATAGGGCGCTCTGCCGAATCGTGCATCAACGTGAGCTTCTGCGTCCCTTCCTGTGGATGTTATGCATACTTTCATATGATCTCCATGCTGTCGGGGTTCAGAATTTCTCTACCGCATACACTATACTACCTGATCACTGTTTTCGGTATATGGGATTCTGTGTTTTTTTCTAAGAGGCGAAATCATTATAGCCGGCGCAAGATAACGTGTCGGCAGGCAAATCAGGCTGCATAAAAAAAGGGCACTTAGCTGATCTGCTAAGCGCCCTCTATATTGGCGTCCCCAAGGGGATTCGAACCCCTGTTGCCGGCGTGAAAGGCCGGTGTCCTGGACCTGACTAGACGATGGGGACAGTATCGTCGATTTTTTGGTGGGTCGTGCGCGGCTCGAACGCGCGACTCTCTGCTTAAAAGGCAGATACTCTACCGGCTGAGTTAACGACCCATCCGTTCGCTGAGGCCGCATTTTATACACGAATGACGGGTGAGTGTCAATATAAAAAAAAGGCTTTGAAATGTTTTTTTTGATTTTTTGTTCCAGAGCCGTTCATAGCTTGGATTCCTGTTTATTCGCTTGTTGGTTAAGGACAGGTTTGATATACCATAATTAGTGCCAATCTACTCCTGAACAAGCAGGAATATCATTAACCAATACAGTTCATCAGATACATTATGGGGTTACTTGCCGGATCCGCCTCTTTTATACGTTTCTCCGTCCAGGGAGAGTTGCCGGATAATTTTTGGGATTTTGTTGCAGATCGTGTCGCTCAAAACAGTTTTCAAGACATAGACGACACCATGGATGAATTTTCCATCGGCTGGGTCTCTGTGGCAAATATGTTTGACAGTGATTTTGCCTACGGGTCGTATGCTGCCGCGGACTACGTAGTGCTTACAATGCGAACCGATGAACGGAAAATTTCTCCTTCGGTTCTTAAAAAATATACCATGAAAGAAGAGGAACGAATCAAGCTGGAGAAAGAAATTCCCAAACTGAGCCGGGCGGTCAAACTCGAAATCAAGGAACGAGTCCGAGCCGAACTTGTTCGTCAGTCACCTCCTATTCCCGCCACATATGATCTGTGCTGGAACCTTGCAGAGAACAGTCTGCTCTTTTTTTCAACCAGTAAGAAAGCCATTGCCCTGCTTGAAGATTTATTCAAAGAAACCTTCGGCCTGACCTTGGTGCTGCAGATCCCCTGGCTGATCGGCCGGCAAATGATTGATGAAAGCCGGGCGCCGCAATACGAAGACCTGAGGCCCGCGGTTCTTTTGTGATTTTTTGTACCCAGGTCCTGATGAAGAGGAAATCCATAGGGTATATTGTTGTTGAATCGAATTTCCGGTAGTTGAATGTCACCCGGATTCTATGAAAATAAAGAGGCTGTGGAGGAAGTATGAATAGCGCCATACTCATCGCCCTGGGTGTTGTAGGTGTACTTGTCTTGCTTGTCGTTGTGAAGATGTTGACCGGTAAAAAAGAAAAACCGGCCGCACCTGAGACAACGGCGGAAGAACTGGTCGCCGCAGCTGCTCCGTCAATGGAAGCGGCTCTGGAGCCTGAGGTAGAAGAAGAAATAGAAGAGGAACGCGCATCTGAACAGGACGTTTCTGCAGTGGAGGTTCCGGAAGAGCCGGCAGGATTGAACAAGGAACTGTTTTTTGAGGAAACCGCCGCTGAACCCGAAACCGAGGGGCTTCGGGAAAAAACACTCGTGCCGGAGGCGGAAGGTAGTGCTCAAGAGTCCGGAATCGTGGAAGAGCCGCCTGCAGAGGCGGTAGAAGAAATCATCCTGGAAGAGGAAGTAGAGGAAATTGAACCGGAAGTCGCAGCCGAAGAGGAATCAATCCAAATAGAGGATGCGCCTCTTTTTGAAGAGGACCTGCAGGCTGCAGGGACGGAAGAATTCCTTGAAGAGGAAGTGCTGATTGCCCCTGATGAAGAGGGCGTCCTGGAAGAAGGCCCTGCAGAGGAAAAGGAAGCTGCCGCACTTTCGCAGGAAGAGGTAATCGAAGAAGCTGAAGCTTTGGTGGAGGCTCTCCCGAAGGAAGAACCTGTTGAGGCTGCTGCAGACCTGCTCCATGAGGAAGAGAAAGAGCCGGAGACTGCTGCGGAAGCTGCGGCTGCCGTAGAAGAGGCGGCCGAGGCCGATGAAGCCGCTCCGGCGGCAACCACGCCTTGTATTTCCGTCAAGCAGTATGGGGAACGTCTCAATACGCTGGAACAAGGGCTGCGGGCGGATTTGGAAAAAGCTTCCCAGGACTCTGAGGGCACCGTTTCTGATCATTTACAGCGCGAGTTGGTGGTGGTCAACGAGAAATTGGCAATGCTGGAGGAGAGTCATGCAAGGGAGGAGGATACATACAGGGAGGTTGCGGCAATACTCCAGGACCTCGGTTCGGTTGTGAGCGATGCAGAGGTTCAGGTTGCCGGGGAGGAATTGCTGGCCGGTAATCCCGATGCCGCAGAATCCCTCCTTGCAAAGGTTGCCAACCAGGCAACTGGAACTGCCAAGGGGCTGGGCGCTTATTACAGCGGTAAACTTGCAGAATGCAGAATTGATCTCCCCCTGGCAATGGAACGGTACAAACACGCCATCGAGATAGACGGCAACAATCCTGTATATCTTTACACGGCCGCCATGGTGGCCAGGCAGCTGTACCAGTACGGTGACGCAGTGGCCTGGATGGAAAGCGCGGTCGAAATACTGCAGGCAGCTCCCGAGACTAATCCTGTAGAACTTGCCGTCAGTAAACGGGACCTGGCCTACACCTATGTGCTGAGCGGACGTTCCCAGCTTGCTGGGCCACTATATAAGGAATCAATGACCGTCTTTTCCAAGGAACTCGGGCAGAACCATCCGGAAATGGCAACAAGCTGGTATCAGATCGGTGAACTGCAGGAGACCCTCGGCGAGTATGACAAGGCTGTCTCGTTGTATCGTAAAGCTCTGGAAATACTTGAACAACAGTATGGCGGGGATCATCCCGTCCTTGCCGGCGTACTCTCCAAACTGGCGGCCCTGTGTGTGGAACTTGAAATGGAGCGTGAGTCAGTCTCCCTGTATGAGCGTCTGGTCGCTATCCGTGAAAAAACACTGCATCCCACACATCCCATGGTCGCCATGAGCCTCAACAGCCTGGCGGAATCATACAGGCTGCAGGGAATGCCTGATAAAGCCGAAGAATGCTATCGGAAGTGTCTTGTCATAGCAGAAGAAACTCTTGGTCCGGAGCATCCCCGGGTCGGAGCCGTTCTTCAGGAACTTGCCAAGGCCTGTCAGAGTCAGCGTAAAGGAGAGGAAGCTGACGGCTATCAAAAGCGGGCAACGGCAATCTTTGCCAAAGCCGTGGAAGAGCAGGATAAGAAATCTGCAGACAATTCGTTTTCACTGGATCTTTGAGAACCGGCAGGGCTCTTCAGGGATAACATTGTAATTGACTGACACAGAGGTGTTTTTTAGAAACGCAGCCCATGCTGCATAGGGTGTTTTGTATGGATCTTGTCGATCTGATTCAGGAAAAAAGGTTTTTAGGGCAGGAGTTTCTTGCCTGGTTATGGTACAAGTCCGAGGAACGGGGTGGAACAGTAGAACTGCCCCATGACGGCGACATACTGGTGGTATTTGAAAAGCATATGCTGCTCGAATACGGAGAGGGCGATGCCACGGAAAAGGTCATCTGCCGCGGTCTGCAGACCGAGTTGAAAGAGGCGCGAGCCGGCCTGTTGCTCGCCAAAAAACCGGAACAGGCCAGAGTCCGTATAGCCAGGGGGGATAATGAGTATGGCGTCACCCTGTCCGCAGGGATGCTGGAGTTCCGCAATGTCCGGCTGCCCAAAACCGCCGGTACGGAGAATGACTCCAAGGATCCCGAAGGATTGGAAGGACAGATACTTGAGCGTATTGCTCTTTTTGAAGAACTCATTTATCTTGTAAACGAACTTTTTCGCATGTTTATCAATGTCCGTTCTTCCCGGGAATGGGACGAGGAATTGATAAAGATACGTCAGTGGGTTTCCGAGGGAGCCCTGCAACAATAATTCAGGTTTTAGGCAAAATTTTCATGGAATTTGAGACCGTGATCGGGCTGGAAGTACACGCCCAGATGAAGACGAACAGTAAAATTTTTTGTGGATGTTCAACGGAATTCGGCGCCCCGCCGAATACCCATACCTGCCCGGTCTGTCTGGGAATGCCCGGATCTCTGCCGGTGCTCAATAAAAAAGTAGTTGAATCGGCTATTAAGCTTGCCTTGGCCACGGACTCAACCATCAACCAGGAAAATATTTTTGCCCGTAAAAACTATTTTTACCCTGATCTGCCCAAAGGATACCAGATTTCACAGTTCGAACTGCCCATAGCCGAACACGGCAGACTGGAGATAGACCTGGGAGAGGGCCGGAAAACCATCGGCATCACCAGGATTCACATGGAAGAGGACGCAGGCAAGCTGGTGCATGACGATCGTGAACCTGTCAGTTATGTGGATCTCAACCGTACGGGCACGCCTCTGTTGGAAATCGTCAGTGAACCGGACCTGCGCTCACCGGAAGAAGCAGCCGCCTATCTGAAAAAATTGCATGCCATTGTCCGCTACCTGGATATCTGCGACGGCAATATGCAGGAGGGCAGCTTCCGCTGCGACGCCAACATCTCACTGCGTCCTGTGGGGCAGGAGGAGTTCGGCATCCGTACGGAGCTGAAAAATATGAACTCCTTTAAAAATGTACAGCTTGCCCTGGAGTACGAGGTGCGCAGACAACGCGACCTTCTGCTTGACGGTGGTCAGGTTATCCAGCAGACCCTGCTCTGGAATCCCGATAAAGGTGCCACCGAGGCCATGCGCGGCAAAGAGGAAGCCCATGATTACCGCTATTTCCCTGATCCTGACCTTGTTCCGGTGGTGGTTGCAGGCGACTGGATCGCCACGGTCAGGGAAAATTTGGTGGAGCTCCCTGATACGCGGCGGGATCGATTCAGTCTGGATTATGAGTTGTCTGAGTACGATGCCGGTATCCTGACCAGTTCCCGTGAATTAGCTGATTTTTTTGAAGCGGCTGCAAAAGAGTGCGGGAACGCCAAAAAGCTGAGTAACTTCATCGGTACGGAGCTGCTGCGGGAATACGGTCCGGAAAACATGGGGGCCTGCCCAGTGACGCCGCAGCAGATGGCTCGTCTGATGATTATGATGGATGACAACACTATCTCCGGGAAAATCGCCAAAACGGTTTTTGCCGAGATGCTGGAAACAGGCTCTGGTCCGGATGCCATCGTCAAGGAGAAGGGCTTGATCCAGATGAGCGACGAAAACGAGTTGCTTGAGTTGGTCAGGAGTATTATCGCGGATAATGAAGATCAGGCGCAGCAGTTCAGGGAAGGAAAAACCAAGGTGATCGGCTTTTTTGTGGGGCAGTTGATGCAGAAGACCAAAGGAAAGGCCAACCCCCAGATGGCTAATACGCTCTTTCAGCAGGAACTTGCAAAAGGCGAGTGACCAGTATCCGTTGTGGACAAACAGCAGTGGCAGAACAAAGGTAAGGGGCATCGGCAGCGATTACGGGATAAATTCCTGGACCAGGGCATCGATGCCTTTACCGATACAGAAATTATCGAACTGCTGCTGACCTTCGGCACCCCTCGCAGCGACTGCAAGGATGCGGCGCGTGAAGCCCTGGTTCATTTCGGATCCTTGCCTGCGGTTCTGGACGCCTCTCCCAGGGCGTTGCAGCAGATTAAAGGCCTGGGCGCAAAAAACATTTTTGCCTTGAATTTCATCCAAGGGGTGGCGCGGAGATATCTGCGTCAACGCGTTAAGGGGAAGGATTACCTTCGCTCATCCCGGGATGTAGCCGACTATCTTGTTCATTCCATGCGCGGGCTTGATAAAGAGATCTTTACCGTCATTTTTCTGGATAACGCCCATGCCGTCATCGATACTCGGGTGGTGGCCGAGGGAACAATCAACGTAAATACCATCTACCCGCGTGAGCTTATCAAGGAAGCCCTGGCATACAATGCCTGTGCACTGGTGATTGCCCACAACCATCCTTCCGGAAATCTTACCCCCTCACCCCAGGATAAGGAGCTGACCCTTTCCCTGTACCTGGTCTGTTCCTTTATGCAGATTAATCTCCTCGATCATCTGATTATCGGCCAGGGCGAACAGGTCTACAGTTTTGCCGACCACGGTCTCATGGCCTCTATCCAGGAACAGAGCCGTGCGGTTCGGGCGCAGCTGGGATAAATGGTTTCGCCATTCGGTCCCGGCATTTATGTGCATGTACCTTTTTGCAGGCAAAAATGCCTGTATTGCTCCTTTGTCTCAGGGCTTTGTACACCTGAAGCTGTTCAGAAATATTATCAGGCCGTTACAGCGCAGATTCTCCATATGTCTGTCTGTACTCCCTGGAAAGAGATGGAGTTTTCCACGATTTTTTTCGGAGGCGGAACACCATCGCTGCTCACTGGTGACATGCTCTGTGACCTGCTGCAACTAATCCGGCGCTCTTTTCGGGTGAGTACCGATCAACCTGAGATATCAATAGAAATAAATCCTGCCACGGTTACTCAACAGAGACTCTG
This sequence comes from Desulfobulbaceae bacterium, assembly GCA_963678525.2. Classification (GTDB taxonomy): domain Bacteria; phylum Desulfobacterota; class Desulfobulbia; order Desulfobulbales; family Desulfobulbaceae; genus Desulfogranum. The sequence continues at coordinate 3,042,801 of CAXXDG010000003.1, read as the reverse complement.
CCGGTTTCGCGAGTGCGGTTTTAACAGGCTCTCCATCGGGGTGCAGTCCATGCAGGCTGCTGAGCTGAAGGTTCTCGGCAGAGTGCATGGCGTGGAGGATGCCGGGCAGACCATCGAGCATGCCAAGGCGGCAGGATTTGAACAGTTCAGTGTGGATTTGATGTATGGCCTGCCTGGCCAGGATCTTGTTTCCTGGACGGATACTCTTCAGCAGGTTCTGGCATATCATCCTCTCCATCTTTCCCTCTATGAACTCACGGTCGAGGAAGGAACTCCCTTGGCTGAGTTGGTGGCGTGCGGACGGCTTGTCATGCCGGATGAAGACCTGGTGCTGGCCATGATGGACCGGATAGACGCCTGCCTGCCTCCTGCAGGCTTGCGGCGATATGAAATTTCCAATTACGCTGTTCCCGGATACGCCTGTCGACATAACTGCAATTACTGGCATAACGGCAGTTATCTGGGAGTCGGGCCGAGCGCTGTTTCCTCGCACCAGGGAACCCGGTGGCTGACGACCTGTGATCCGGCAGCCTTCAACCGGGGCAAAGGAACCGGTATTGACGGCTCGTGGGAGGTGGAACAGCTGGACCACGAGGCCTATTTTCGTGAAACGGTCATGATCGGCCTGCGTATGGTCAGTGGCGTTGATATCAGGTGGCTTGAGCAACGTTTTGGTTGGTATGTCCCTGATTATTACAAGGACATCATTCCCAAGTTTCAGGAGTACGGCCTGATAGTACTGGAGAATGATTGGATGTTTCTCAGCCGAAAGGGCATGCGGGTGGCTAATATGGTTATGGCTGAGTTTGTGTAGGAGACCGGTGTCTCTGTACAAATTCATACTGCATAGGACATATGAAAAAATGACAAGACCTCGAGCAGGGGAAATGGAACAGGAGGCATACCATGCGTACGGAGTATACTGTGTTATGTGAAAATTCAGTGGCTGATTCCAGGGGGCTCATTGGTGAGCACGGCTGGGCGGTTCTTATTGAAGGCGCCGGCAAGCGGCTGCTCTTTGATACGGGGCAGGGACCGGGACTGCTGCATAACAGCCTTAAATTGGGTAAAGATCTGCACAACCTTGACGCGATTGTTATCAGCCATGGTCACTATGATCACACTTCGGGCCTGCCGGGAGTGCTGGAACAAACCGGTCCGGTTGACGTGTACGGTCATCCTGATATGTTCATCAATCGTTACTGGAGCCGGGATGACACATTCAGGGAGATCGGTATCCGTTATCGCCGGGAGTACCTGGAGTCTCTGGGCATGCGTTTGCAGCCGATATCGGAATTCACAGAAATTTTTGACGGCGTGTTTCTTACCGGTGAGGTTCCCAGGACAACCTCCTTTGAGGTCCCGGACCCATACATGCAGCATCGCCTGGAAGACGGAACCCTGCAGCAGGATCAACTGCGGGACGATCTGTCCATGGTCATTCGAAGCGAAAAGGGCCTGGTGGTCGTGCTGGGATGCGCCCATGCCGGGATAATCAATATCCTTCGGCACGTGCAGACAAACCTGCCGGGAGAACCGATCTATACCGTTTTCGGCGGCACCCATCTGGGGTTTGGTGACGCAGATCAGTTTCAACAGACCCTTGAAGCCCTCGACCAATTCAACATTCAACGGATCGGGGCCGCCCACTGTACAGGTCTTGTGCGGGCATCCCTTCTGCATCACCACTTCGGAGACCGTTTTTTCTTTGCCGCGGTCGGATGTCAGTTCCGCTGCTGAAATGGTCAGCCCGCATTTCTCATGACTTTTATGAATATATGCAGGTGAGAAATGCGGGTTAGCGCACGATTTTACGTTTCTTTTTCATACTCTTTCTTGCCTTTGTGCGCAGAGCGCGGTAAAACGTTTTCACTGACTGTGAATGACGATTCATTTTTTCGCGTCGCAGTCACGACCTCCACTTAACGTATTGGGGTGTACGTTTTGTATAGACCGGCCTCGTCTGTCGGTTCCAACCTATTTAAAATATTAAGGAGTAAGATCATGGCTGAGTTTGTGTACCAGGACCCGTTTCCTTTAAGCAAGGACGAAACCCAATATCGACTGCTCGAAGGATCTGAGAAGTATGTTTCCGTTGTGGATTTTGATGGAGAACAGGTTCTCAAGATTGCTCCTGAAGGCCTGAAAGAGCTGGCAAACAAGGCGATGCGGGAAGTTTCCTTCCTCCTGCGTCCGGCACATAATGAAAGCGTCGCGAAAATTTTGAGTGATCCTGACGCGTCGGATAACGACAAGGAAGTCGCTTTTGCCATGCTGCGTAACGCAGAGGTTTCCAGTGAGTTCGTTCTGCCTTTCTGTCAGGATACGGGTACCGCCTGCGTGGTCGCCAAAAAAGGCCAGAAAGTCTGGACAGGCTATGATGATGCAGAGCAGATTTCCGCCGGCGTGTTCACCACCTATACTGAAGAAAATCTGCGTTACTCCCAGAATGCTCCTCTCACTATGTATGAAGAGGTGAATACCAAGAACAACCTGCCTGCACAGATTGATATTTATGCCACGCCCGGGGATGAGTACAAATTTCTCTTTCTGGCAAAAGGCGGAGGCAGCGCCAATAAAACCTATCTGTATCAGGAAACCAAGGCGCTGCTCAATCCGGGAACCTTGAAAAAGTTCCTGGTGGAGAAAATGAAAAGTCTGGGAACCGCTGCCTGTCCTCCGTATCATATCGCTTTTGTCATCGGCGGGACCAGCGCAGAAACCAACCTGAAAAACGTGAAACTGGCGTCTGCAAAATATCTGGACGGGCTGCCCACCTCTGGTAATGAGTATGGCCGCTCCTTCAGGGATTTGGAGTTGGAAGCCGAGTTGTTGGAAGAGGCGCGCAAGCTGGGCTTGGGTGCTCAGTTCGGCGGCAGAAATTTTGCCCATGACATCCGTGTGGTCCGTATGTCTCGTCACGGCGCTTCCTGTCCGGTTGGAATGGGGGTAAGCTGTTCCGCAGACCGAAACATCAAGGCAAAAATCAATAAAGAAGGGCTCTGGATTGAGCAGATGGATGCCAATCCCGGGCGTCTCATTCCCGACGAGTATCGTGATCGGAAATCAGACAAGGTTGTTCCCATTGACTTGAACCAGCCGATGGAGAAAGTGCTGGCAGATTTGACCAAGTATCCTGTTGCCACACCGCTTTCTCTTACCGGAACCATCATCGTGGGCCGTGATATCGCCCATGCTAAATGGAAGGAATTGCTCGATGCCGGTAAGCCTTTGCCCGAGTACCTGAAAAAACATCCGGTTTATTATGCCGGACCTGCAAAAACGCCGGAAGGCAAGCCTTCAGGTTCCTTTGGCCCGACCACCGCAGGTCGTATGGATTCCTATGTGGATCTCCTCCAGAGTCAGGGCGGGGCCATGGTCATGATCGCAAAAGGGAATCGTTCGCAACAGGTTACCGACGCCTGTCAGAAGCACGGCGGTTTCTATCTTGGATCCATAGGCGGGCCGGCCGCTTTGCTTGCCGAAGAAAATATCAAGAAAGTTGAGTGCCTTGATTACCCGGAATTAGGGATGGAAGCGGTCTGGAAGATCGAAGTGGTTAACTTTCCCGCCTTTATCCTGGTTGACGATAAGGGAAATGATTTCTTCAAAGGCTTGATTTAATCCCGCTTACAAGCAGCGCATCTCTTTTGCTGGTTCCGGTTTGAAGGTCAGGCGGAGTGCAGGGGAGCAATGGTGCTTTGAAGTGATTCGAATCCGGTTATGCTGCAAGCATAACCGGATTTTTTTGTCTCTAGGTAACTGCTCGCACAGGGCATTCGATCTCTCCGCGATCAGCCTGGCCTACGTATGAGCCAATACGCTGCGCCGATCTGCTTGCAGAAATATCAAGCACCCTGCAACCAATTACAAATACTGGGTTAAATAAATTTGTCACTGCTCCCCTGTGAGTAGTTTCGTCTCTTGTCCATAATATTTCGGCGTCGGATAATGTATACTATGATGGCCTGCAAAAAGGCTTGATACATGACTCTTTCTTTGCCAACCGGGCAAGGACCCTGTACACTATTTTTAAAAGATTTTTTTTCTTATCCACATCCAAAGAAAGAGGCCAGGTATATGGAACAGGATAAGCGTCGATTCACCAGAATTTCACTTCCGTTTCCCATCATTTTCAGCTTGGAAAACGGTGAATCGCAGGTGGTGCAGCAGATTAAGAATCTGAGTGTGGGAGGGTGTCTTTTGACTCTGGCCCGGGTTCCGGAAACAGGCCGTGCTTGCACGGTGATTATCAACCTCAGCAATGCCGGGGAAGATGGGCCTTGCATACGGGCGCAGGGCACCGTGGTTCGTCGGATAGATGAAGATATTGCCATACAATTTACGGCAATTGATCCTGAAAGCCTGTTTCATCTCCAACATCTCCTGCTCTATAACGCGCCTGATCCCGATAAAATAGACAGTGAAATTCAGCTGCATCCCGGGATTTTGTGATTGTTAAATGGTAACTGCTCACAGTGCACCTGATCTTTCCGCGATCAGCCCGGTTTACGTATGACCAAATACGCTGCACCAGCCTGTGTGCTATCAGGCACCCTGTAACCAGTTACAAATACGGGGAAGTTATCAAGCCGGGCTATGCCCCTAGGGGTAGTCACGTGAAATGTACCCGGCAGCATACACGGCGAACTGCGGATTAATCTGATTGCAGGGATCTTGCGGGGAGGAGTTTTCCGTTTCCTCCCTCTTTTTCCATTGTTTTTTTAGAAGAGTATGCTAGATTGGTATTACCAATAAATTTGGTAAATTTATTTCAAGCTGCACCCCCGTGCCGCAAATCTGTCAGTTCGGTTGTTATCTCTTGAACATACAGCCCCATAAACGGGTTCGTACCCATACGGTTTATCCGAAAGTCTCCGGCAGAGCACAGAAACCGCTACGCCGGTTCCGCCGCAATACAGGAAGCGATCGTCTGGTTTCGAGATCGCTTGTCTGAACATTCCCATCGGATGAGGTTATCCATGTCAAATAATCTGTATATAACAGCAACAGAGGAAAGAAGCGGAAAGTCTGCCGTGGTTCTCGGCGTGATGCAGACGATTTTAAAAGAAATCGGAAAAATAGCCTTCTTTCGACCGATTATTAATGACCACGTTTTCGGACGTCACGACCACGACCTCAATCTGATACTCAAATATTTCAAGCTGGAAATTCCCTACCAGGACACCCACGCCTATACCCTGAGTGAAGCCAGGCAGTTGATTACCAGCGGACAGGAAGAGCTGCTTTTTGAAAATATCCTCAAGAAATATAAAGAGCTGGAAAAAAAATATGATTTCGTGGTCTGTGAAGGGACCGATTTCAGAGGAAAGGATGCAAGCTTTGAGTTCGACCTGAATGCGGACATAGCAGTCAATCTCGGAGCACCTGTACTGGCGGTGGTGTCCGGCCGCGAAAAGACAGTAGATGAAATCTGTTCGTATACGGCTATCACCATGGACACCCTGGAGGAAAAAGGGGTGGAGCTCGCGGCCTGCATCATCAACCGCGCCCCGGAAGATTTCATGGACGCAATTGTGGATAAGGCCAAATGCCTGGATCAGTTTGAGCGTCCCATACCCCTGTATGTCATCCCGGAAAACAGGGCCCTCGGTAATCCATCCATGGATGACGTCAAACGATGGCTGGGGGCGGAGGTGTTGTACGGGGAATCCAACCTGCTCACCCTGGTGGATAATTACCTGGTCGCAGCCATGCAGATCGGCAATTTTCTGGAGTACCTCAAGCCCGGCAGTCTGATCATTACTCCCGGAGATCGTTCGGACATAATTATCGCCAGCCTTGCTTCACGGATTTCCGCATCATTTCCGGATATTGCAGGCATCCTTATTACAGGCGGCATTGATCTGCGGCCAAGTGTACAAAAGCTGATCCAGGGATGGACCGGGGTGCCTGTCCCCGTACTCTTTGTGGAATCTCACACCTATGATACGGTGCAGAGCGTCAATGAGTTGTATGGACGCATAGAAGCCGGCGACCAGAAGCGTATAGCCACGGCCCTTGGCTGGTTCAATGAGAACGTCAATGTCAGGGAACTGCGGGAGCGGGTTGTCTCCCAGAAAACCGAGAGAATTACACCAAGGATGTTCGAATACTCCCTGGTGGAAAAAGCCGCCGGTGACCGGCAGCATATCGTTCTGCCTGAAGGCGGCGGTGAGCGTATCCTTCATGCCGCAGATATTATATTACGGCGGGGTATAGCGGAGTTGACCCTCCTCGGCAGACCAAAAGAAATCCAGAACAAAGCCGCCAAACTTAACATCAATATCGATAGCGCCAATATCATTGATCCGGCAACTTCCTATTACTACAACGATTTCGTTGAAACATATTTCGATATTCGACGGCATAAGGGGATTGTCCGTGATGTCGCCCGTGACCGCATGTCCGATCCCACCTATTTCGGCACCATGATGGTACATAAAGGGCTTGCGGACGGAATGGTTTCCGGTTCCGTCACCACCACAGCCCAGACCATCAGGCCGGCTTTTGAGTTTATCAAGACCAAGCCGGGGGTTTCTGTTGTTTCCTCAATTTTTATCATGTGTTTTCAAAGCCGGGTCCTGGCTTTCGGCGATTGCGCTGTTGTGCCGAACCCGGATGCCGGCCAGCTAGCTGAGATTGCCCTTTCCTCAGCGGAAACCGCTCGAATTTTTAATATTGAGCCGAGAGTGGCCATGCTCAGTTACTCAACCGGTATTTCCGGGAAAGGACAGGATGTGGAAAAAGTGGTCGAGGCCACGGAAATAGCCAGGCGCCTGATGAAAGAACGTGATCTTGATTTCCCCATCGAAGGCCCCCTGCAGTATGATGCGGCATTTGATCTGGGAGTGGCCAAGGTAAAATCACCGGATTCCGTGGTTGCGGGAAGGGCAACAGTTTTTATTTTCCCTGACCTGAATACAGGCAACAACACCTATAAAGCTGTTCAGCGTGCGGCCAATGCCGTGGCCATGGGGCCGGTGCTGCAGGGGTTGAACAAGCCTGTGAATGATTTGTCCCGTGGCTGTACGGTGCAGGATATTGTCGATACCGTTGCCCTGACAGCTATACAGGCCCAGGAGGCCAAATTAAAAGAATATATTGAGTGTGAGACACCATGAAAGTTATTGTCATTAATTCAGGAAGTTCGTCCATTAAGTTTCAGGTCCTCGATATGAGCACCGAAACGGTTCTTGCCAATGGCCTGGTGGAACGTATCGGTGAAGAGACCGGTCTGATTAAAACAACTTTTCATCCGGATTCTCCGGAGAAAGCCGTCGTCCGTCAGGAAGATCCCATTGCCGATCATCAGGAGGGGATGCTGGCTGTCATTGATGTGTTGACCAAAAGTGAACATGCGGTGATCAAGAGCATCGATGAAATAGGCGCTGTCGGCCACAGGGTTGTTCACGGGGGAGAGGATTTCCAGCAGCCTGTGGTTATCGACCGGAAGGTCATGGATGCGATATCTGCAAACATTCCCCTGGCCCCATTGCATAATCCGGCCAACCTGGACGGCATCAAAGTTGCCAGGGAAATTTTTCCTGATGCGCCCCAGATTGCTGTTTTTGATACGGCTTTTCATCAGAGCATGCCGAACCATGCCTATATGTATGCGCTACCCTATGCATTATATGAGCAGGACAGGGTGAGGAGATACGGATTTCACGGCACCTCCCATAAATTTGTTGCGAGTGAGACCGCTAAATTACTGGGTAAACCGGCCAAGGAATGCAACATCATCACTGTTCATCTGGGGAACGGCTGTTCCATGACAGCGGTAAAAAACGGCGAAAGCGTAGATACCTCCCTGGGCATGACCCCGCTGGAAGGCCTGGTTATGGGAACACGTTCCGGTGATGTGGATCCGGCAATCCATATGTTTTTACACCGCAACAAGGGAATGGATCTGGAAGCCATAGATGATATGCTCAACAGAGAATCCGGTCTGAAAGGGCTGTGCGGCATGAACGACATGCGCGATATCCATGCAGCCATTGACAAAGGCAATGAGCGGGCCAAACTGGCCTTGGATGTCCAGACCTATAGGGTAAAAAAATACCTGGGAGCGTATATGGCTGTGCTGGGAAGTGTGGATGCCGTGGTGTTTACAGCCGGCATTGGTGAAAACGATCCTATAGTGCGCGCACGTTCCCTGCAGGGACTTGAAAATTTCGGTATTGTCCTGGACGAGCAGGCCAATGACCGGCGATCCAGCGAGCCGTTTACCATCAGTACACCCGAGAGCAAGATACGGGTATTGGTACTGCCCACCAACGAAGAGCTTGCCATTGCCAGGGAAACCCTGGAGGTGGTGCAGGCTCAATAAGCATTCTCTCCATCATGTCATCGCTCCTGTACTCATCTTCCATGGGTTCAGGAGCCCTTTCCGGATTTTCTCTCGCTTTGGAAACACAAAGAGGGCAACTGCTATCTGCCACGCCTGTGCAATATAGCCGAAAAATTCGGAATCAGCATTGGAACCTGTTGACGATACCGTTGGTATGATTCACCGAATTGATCCATGAGCCGCCTTTCCTCCAGGCGGGCGCCGACTACGAAATACAGGCTGAGCAACAGTCGTATGCTCAAGCCCACATCGGTCACAGGCGAGCTGCACCAGAGCAGGGCGATACCTCCGCTGTACCATGGGTGCCGCACCACTTTCAGGATGCCCTGCTGCTGGAATTCCTGTTTTTCATCTTCCTTGCGGTTTCTGTTACGCAGTTGGCGCAACCCCAGAAAATATTGCATATCGTAGGCAAACATTCCTCCTAGAAATAGAACAAGGCTGTATATCGCCAGGAAGACCTGCACAATACGGAACAATCCATGGTAACTGAAAAGCACTGTTTGCGGAATCAGCACAGTGTAGACTACAAGGGGAATCAGGGTGACAGTGGAAAATATCGTGTAAGCCGGCCTGTAGAATGACCCGGCCTGGGGAAACTTTTCAGCAACAGCATCTTTAATACGTTGGCTGATCAGCAGGCTGTGGATACAGCACCAGGCCGCCCAGAGTGTGGTGATACAAATGAGATCGTGCATAGCAATTGCCGCAGGAAAGTGTGACTTCCTGCGGCCTTTGGTTTACCAGTTACGAAATTCTTTCAACATGTTCGGGTGATGCATTTCATCTTCCATTTCCACGGTGTGACAGACCGCGCAGCCGAAATTCGATCCCATGGGTAACGGTTCCTGCTGGTATTGCATGGGTGCCAGGTTATGCAGGACCGTGCCATGGTCATTCGTCGCAGGATAGACGGCATGGGGACTGCCGTGGCAGGCCGCACAATAAAGTGAACCACTCTCATCGGTACGGTTGCGATAGAGGGAATCCATGGTATCCGTGTATGCGTGCAGCGTGGTGTCGGTTTCCGGTTCTTCGAACTCCACATGACAGTTCAGGCAGTCAGGCTGGTTGCTCCAGGGTTTTCTGGAAGTGATATTTTCAACCTCGCCATACGCAGCCAGAATACGGCTGCCGTATTCTGTTGCCTGAATGGCCCCCGCTTGTTCCTCCTGTTTGAGAAGATCAAGGGCGTGTTCAGCCAGATTGCCGTGACAGTTGGTACAGTCAAGCCCTATGCTGCTGTGTATGCCGCGCAGCATCTGGGTAGCTCCTGCAATGGACGAGGGGTGGCAGGAGGCGCAGGCGTCAGCCCCTTCATGACCGAGGAAGACTGCATGGAAACCATGCATGGATGCAGAGAGATTCATGGGTGAGTCTCCGGTTTCCCCGTCATTGTGACAGCTTTGACAGATAACCGGCCGGCCACCTGTGCTTTGTTGTACCAGCCGGGTGCCGCTGAGCTTGTCATGAATGGCGAGAATGTTGAGAGCGGTTGACTCGATAAATCCCCCGCTGTCAGCAACCCGCCATTGTCCCCCGTGGCAGGAGTTGCAGCCTATTTCCGTTGATACCGGCAAGGTAATAGTGGTACGCGCCAGCAGGTCTCCTTCCGGAGTTTCCGCTTCCAGTTTCAAGAGAGGGTACGGGTCAAAAACGTTGCGTGCAGGGTAGGGTACAACACGAATATCCGTGCTCAGGTACAGACCTGCCTGACCGATCATCTCTCCATAGGAGCCGGGCTCTGTAAATCCTTCATGGACAGGATATGAACTGAGAAATTTTCTCAGTGCAGTGTCCCAGAAAAGAACATGTTCGCCCGGGTTCTGAAAAGATGATTCCACCTTATAGATGATGTTGGCATCTTCAATCACTTCGGGTGTTTCTCCGCGGAGGATGAGCTGCGCCCGCACCGTATTTCCAGGTTGTCTGAAGCTCCAGTAGGGCAGGGCATCTGCAAAAGTGTGCATGCCGTCGTTGTTCCAGGCAAGGAGCACATATTCATCCTGTTCCGGATCAAAGGCAGCCGGTTTTGCAGGTTTTTCGGCGATACCCACTGCTCCGCTTCTGTCCGTCCGGCCATTGAGTCCATAGGCCAGGAACAATGCCAGGGCGTGCCGCTCTTCATCTGTGCCGGCAAAGGCCGGCATGGACGGATATACGAAATGCATTCCATGGATCATGTTGTCAAGTGACTCGGGCGTGTAATTTTTGCTCATCTTCCTGATGTCGAGTCTGGGGCCGTCTATGGAGTGGCAGGAAGAGCAGAGCAGGGTAAAGACTTCCCTGCCGGCTGCAAGCTGGTTGGTTTCCGTAATTTCCTTGTTCATACTCCAGCGTGCGTGTTTGAGGACGCCTTCTTTGGAGATCTGCTCCGCATCCTTGACAAGAATGCCGTTGGAATACATGTGGTTATAGATGATGAAGGGCCTTCTGCCGCCTTCCCTGATATACTCAAAACATCCCATATACAACAGTCCTGAAAACAGGAGCACCAGGGCCAGGGGGCGGCTGAGCATTGCCGGCATGCGAATGGTCAGCAGCAGGCATCCTGCAAGCAGCAGAGGAGAAAAGAGGATAAAACCCTGCACGAATTGCGCTGTTGCAGGCATACGTTGGAAAATAGTCTGCTGCAGCTCAAGGGGAAGCACGGATTTGTACCAGAACCCTGAAACCAGGAACAATGTAAAGGGAATCAGCAACCACAGGGCGGAATACCTCACAAGCCGCATCCGTATCGCAGACTTGCTGCTCCAGGTGGCCGTGACAAGGCCGAACAACCCTGCAATGAGAATTGAGAAAAAGGTCCTGAAAAAAAGAGATGGCCAGAACGTCGGGTTGAAAAAACCTGACCAGAAATTTCCGTTTTCCAGCCACTGGCCGGGGGTGAGCATGAATCCGATGATACCGTTGATCATGAACAGGGACAGCCAGGCCGCCCCGAAATAGATCCAGCCGATCAGGAGATGCTGCCTGGGATGGAGTTTGTCAAAGGTTGCCGAATAGATAAACAGCGCAACTATCTCAATCAGGAAAAAGACCCATTCGATGGCCCAGGCGAAAACAAAGGTATGGATGAGGATTGATGTTGCCGCCGGATTGAGCAGCGCTATGGTAAACCATATCCCTACCCCGGTAATACCTCCTGCAACCATGGTGACCAGGACAAAGAAGTGGGCGTGTCGACGAACAAATTCCAGTATGGAACGGTTCTCTTCCCGCAGGCCTTTCATTTCCGTAAGAACCAGAAAAAGACCTCCGCCCACGGCAAAGTGCGCTATATAAACGTGGAAAACAGCGATAAGAGCTATCAACAGTCCTCCGCCGAGGGTATCGAGCTGCCATACAGGATAATTCATGACTGCACCTCCCGGTTTGTTCCAGCACCAAGCGCCAGCCTGACCATCCATGCTATGAGCAGCAGCCCTCCGATGAAAACTGCAAGAAAAAGCAGGAGCGGTGAATATTGCGGCTGTACTGCCAGATCAGATGGGGAAAACCAGGGTGCAAGATAGGCTGAGCGCAACTGGTCCCTGACCAGAATCATGAAAAATATTGTAGGCAGTGCGCTGCCGGCTGCAGGATATACCTGGTCGCGTAAAGCAAAAATAACCGCAAAGCAGGCGAACAATATGCCTGTGATCAGCAGGATGGCAAACCAGGCTACCGATCCGGAGGCGGTGAGCAGTCCCCTGGGAATTGCGCCGAGAAACCAGGCCCCGAAAGCGACGTTGACCAGGGTGGCCCCGGCAAACCATCGACATCCTCTGGCGATCATCAGATCGGCGTTTCCGTCTCCTTTTTTCTTTTTCCAGGAAAACCACAGTGCGGAACTCAGCCCGCCGACGGCGACCGCTGAGGTCATGAAATGCAGGTAGCGCGGCAGCACGGTCGGGTCTGCTGTATTCAGGATGAATCCCCTGGAATTTTCAAAGTACTGCGGCCACTGCGATGGGGAGAGCATCAAGGTGAAGTTGTTGGTGAAAATAAAACCGATGATGAGCAGCAGCAAGGTTATGGCTCCGGCGAGCAGAAAACGACCGGCTGCCAGGCGATGATACTGGTATTTGTAGATGTAGGCCAGGTAGTAGGCAGCGATCAGGATACCTATCACCCAGAGCCAGTATACCCCCATGAGAATGGAGCTGGTGTACATCAGATGCCCGAAAAGGACCTGAACAAACAGCAGTGGGGCGACCCCGAAGTTGACAGTCAATGCTATGGTGTATGGGACTCCCTTTGCAGCGGATTCTCCGGCAGGCGAACTGCCGCCCTTTGTGTGAAGATGAGTGGCTGCAGCAATGAAAGCTGTGCCCAACATGATGTTCATGAGCACAATATGGAGGAAAAAAGTCACCAGAAGCAGCAGATAAAACCAGCTCCAGTGTACGGGAAGCGCATCCGGGGTGGGGATGAGGGTTGCCGGGTCCATGAAAGACTCCTCTGTTTGTGCCGACCAAAATGAGATTGAGCTCAGACCGATACAGCAAAATTGCCTGAGTGGAGCGCACATCCCGCAGGAAAAGTGCACGCGTATAAACCTTATTTCAGGATCGGCACGGATTCAAGTGGTCCTGTGCCTGAGAGTACGGAAAAGGCAAACCTTTTCCGTTTCCTACTATATGTGAGGTTTCTACTCAATTTCAATACATTTCTCAGGGCAGAACGCAGCCGCTTTCAATGTTTCCTCGTTTACCGGCTGCAGAGGGTCGATCAGTTCCGCTTTTCCTGTGAGGTCATTGATGCGAAAAAGATGTGGATACATTTCAATACAGGTCATGCAGCCGCTGCATCGATAGGTGTCTATGGTAATGAATGTTTGTGTGTTCATTGGAGACAGTTCAACTGCCGCGTCAGGCATTTGCATCTGCGCCGGGGGTGGGAGGCCCGGTCCCCGGCGTCTACAGGCGGTGAGGTATATCTCAGTATGATCCCGCCTTTACTCCGTCCGGAGGGTTGTTCGTTACAGGCAGGTGGAAAGTGCTTCCTTGGTAAAGTTTGCGTCCGGCAGGATCGGGTAATCCCCGTTAAAACAGGCCATGCAGAAGTTTTCCTTGGGAAGACCGGTTGCCTCCACCATCCCGTCGATACTGAGGTAGGTCAGAGAATCAAGGCCCAAATAGTCGCGGATGCCTTCCACGGTATTTCCTGCTGCAATGAGCTGGGAGTTGGAAGGGAAATCTATGCCGTAGTAACAGCCGTGACAGGTGGGCGGACAGCTGACGACCATGTGCACTTCTTTGGCGCCGACCTCTCGCAGACTTTTTACCCTACTGCGTCCGGTTGTTCCGCGAATGATGGAATCTTCGACAATAATAACCCGCCTCCCGCGCAGAAGACAGCGTACCGGGTTCAACTTGACGCGTACGGAAAAATCACGCATTGACTGGGTCGGCTGGATAAAGGTTCTGCCCACATAGTGATTGCGGATCATTCCCATTTCCAGAGGAATGCCCGAGGCGTTCGAATAACCGATGGCCGCATAGTTACCTGAATCCGGGAAGGGCATGACAAAATCGGCGTCAATATTCGCTTCTCTGGCAAGTATCTCACCCATGCGTTTACGGGCTTTGTAGACATTGAAGCCGAATACGTCGCTGTCCGGACGGGCGAAATAGACGTGCTCGAAAATACAGTAACTCTTTTTGCAGGGTTTCCAGGGAAACAGGGAATCAACCCCGTCTTTGTTGACAATGAAGACCTCGCCGGGCTCTATTTCCCGCAGGTAATCAGCTTCTATGAGATCCAGGGCACAGGTTTCCGAGGCCACGACATAGGCGCCGTCATTCAGGCGTCCAAGGCAGAGCGGTCTGAAACCGTGGGGATCCCGTATTGCAATCATGGTGTCTCTGGTCATCAGCAGGAGCGAATACGCCCCCTTGATGGTGCAGAAGGTCTTCTTTATGGCTTCGGGTAGTCCGAGGTGTATGTTTTTAGCAATCAGATGGACAAATATCTCGCTGTCCATGGAGGTCTGAAAAATGGAACCCTCTTCCTCAAGCTGCTGACGCAGGGTGATGGAGTTAACCAGATTGCCGTTGTGGGCCACACTTAAAGGAAGCCCTTTATGGGTAATCAGAAACGGTTGCGTGTTGGTGACGCTTGATTCTCCGGTTGTGGAGTAGCGTACATGGCCCACAGCCATATGTCCCGAGAGTTTTTGCAGGTTTTTTTCCGAGAAGACTTCCGGAACCAGGCCCATATCCTTGTGGATGGCAACCTTGCGGCCGTCCGAAGCAACGATGCCGGCGCTTTCCTGCCCCCTGTGCTGCAGCGCATAGAGGCCGAAGTAAGCAAGCTTGGCAGCATCCTCGTGACCGTAAATGCCACAGATGCCGCACTCGTGTTTGGGTTTATTCGAAGACTGGACAGCTGAAGGAGAAATGTTTACGCTTTGCATAACTGAATTTGTAATCACGCTGCGAGGTTCCTGAAAAATTGAAAAGGCACAAAGAACATTTCCTTGTGCCCATATAGCATTCTATTTGCAACGGCAGGAGCCTCAAAAAGTTATTATCAACCAGATTACAGGTTTTTTTTCAAGGAAATATACGGTATTTTCTATTTTATTTTTAAAAAAACATGTAATCCAAAACATTTTCGTTACCTTATGACACCGCAAGAACAGGCTCGACTTACCCAAACCGTAAAGGCTGCCGGCTGAGCTGCCAAGCTTGGCCCGGGGGACCTGGGTCAAATATTGTGCGGTCTTGAACTACCGCAGGATCCACGCCTGATCGTCGGCTCACAGACCAGCGATGATGCAGGGGTGTATCAACTGGATGAGCAGACAGCCCTGATCCAGACCCTGGATTTTTTCACGCCCATTGTGGACGATCCCTACAGCTTCGGCATGATTGCGGCTGCCAACGCCCTGTCCGATGTGTATGCCATGGGAGGAAAACCTTTACTGTGCATGAACATTCTGGCCTGCCCGGCACAGTCCATGGAACAGATTGTTTTTCGTCGTGTCATCGAGGGAGGGCTGGCCAAGGTCAGGGAGGCTGGGGCCCTTCTGGTCGGCGGACACTCCATCACAGATGAAGAGTTGAAATACGGGCTTTCGGTCACCGGTCTGGTGCATCCTAAAAAGGTACTGCTCAACAGCGGCGCCCGTCCGGGAGATGTACTGCTTTTAACCAAACCGATAGGCACCGGCATCCTGTCCACCGCGATGAAAGGCGGCCTGGGAGGACCGGAAGATGAACAGCGCATTGTGGAGGTCATGTCCACCCTGAACCGGCAGCCCATTGAATGGCTGCGCCGGCAACCCGAAGATATACAGAGCATGGTGCATGGGGCAACGGATATCACCGGATTCGGCCTCATCGGACATCTGCATGAAACCGCTTTGGCTTCAGGGGTGCGAATTGTCCTGCAGATGGACCGTGTGCCGGTATTGCAGGGCGTCCGGGAGATGGCCGAGATGGGAATTATTCCGGAAGGGGCATATACCAACAAGAAGTATTATCAGGCATGGGTGGATAATACCCTGCCGGAAATGGACTGGCGGGAAATGGCCGGCTATGATCCCCAGACCTCCGGCGGGCTGCTCCTGGCGTTGGAAAAGGATGCGGCTGGGTTGCTGCTGGATGCTTTAGCCGAACAGGGCTATCCGTATGCCTGTGGAGTCGTCGGGTATGTCACCGAAGCTACGGCAGACGGAAAGGCTGTGCAGCTTGTGTAAATAATGAAACCAGGCGGTGCGTGTGACGCACCCTACAGCCCTCAGTTCCCAGGATCTCCAGCCATGCCATGGGAGCCGCGATTTTCTCCGTGGCATGGCTGATATAATTGCATTCCGGCAAGGCGGCAAGGGAGGGTGCGTCACACGCACTATGAGGGGCTGCTAACAATCCGCCCCTGTGGCCATTGCCAGGAGTAACCTGGTCAGGTCGACCATATCCTGCAGTTCCACCTGTTCGTTGGTGGAATGGACATTGGTCATGCCTGTGGCAATGATGGCCGTGGGAAGACCGTGTCCGTTAAAAATATTGGCGTCGCTGCCGCCGCCTCCCTTTTCATAGACCAGCTCCATAGCGATGCTTTCCGCAGCTTTTTTGACCCGCCTGATGACCGGGCTCTCTTTGTCGAGCGCCATGATGGGAAAATCTTCCCGCACATCGATTTCCAGTGAAGGCACTCCCTTTGCCTGGCCTGTATCATCTTTCCAGGCAGCAACCGTCTGTTCAAAGGCGGTGGTAATTTCAGCGGTAACTGCTTCCAGGCGCTGCTGGTCATGACTCCGTACTTCGGCATGGATGGTTACCGTTTCCGGGACAATGTTGGAAGCCATCCCACCCTGGATAGTGCCGATATTGGCGGTTGTTTCCTCGTCCAGACGACCGCTGGGGCAGACAGCCAGGGCCTTGGCGGCCAGAGTGATGGCATTGATGCCCCATTCCGGATGCAGACCGGCGTGTGCTGCAACACCCTTCAAGGTGATATCGATGCGATTGAGGGCCGGCGCATGGGTAATAACTTTGGCAAAGCCGGTGGAGTCCAGGGCATAACCTTGTTTTGCCGTAATCATGGATGGGTCAACGGCCTTTGCCCCGATCAGACCGATTTCTTCACAGGTGGTGATAACAAACTCCAGGGGGCGATGGGGGATATTATTTTCCCGTAACACGCGCATGCATTCAATGCAGGCTGCCAGGCCGCTTTTGTCGTCACTGCCCAGCACGGTGTCCCCTTTACTGGTAAACAGGTCTCCAGTGCGCAGCACTTTTACGCCGCGGGCCGGCTCCACCGTGTCCATATGGCAGGTAATGAAGATAGGCTCCAGATCCAGGGAGCCTGTAAAGCGGATGAAGAGATTTCCGCAATCCGAACCGGTTACGGCACCGGATTCGTCTTCCTGTATTGTTTCCGCCTGCAGTTTTGCAAAAATATCTTTTAAGAGCAGAGACACCTGTTTTTCGTGTCGTGACGGGCTGTCTGTCTCGCAGAGCTCAATAAAGTTTTCCGCAAGTCGTTCTCTATTTACTTCCATGGGTGGTCCTCATAAGCACAACAGCATGGGTTGCGATACCTTCTTCCCTTCCTGTGAATCCCATCTGTTCTGTTGTGGTGGCTTTAATATTCAGGAGATCCGGCTCAGCCTTACAGGCAGTTGCCAGATGGCGCCGCATCGCTGGAAGATACGGTGCAAGTTTGGGTCGCTGACATATGATGGTAATGTCTGCGTTGCCGAGGCGCAAGCCTCTTTCTTCGGCGAGGGCTATGACATGTTCCAGCAGGAGGATGCTTGAAATGCCCCTGTACCGTTCATCGGTGTCAGGAAAATGCCTGCCGATGTCCCCCTCTCCCATGGCTCCGAGAATGGCGTCGCACAGGGCGTGGCACACTACATCCGCATCGGAGTGACCGGCAAGGCCGAGGTGATAATCAATGGTGACTCCCCCCAGAATCAGTTTTCTGTCCGGGACCAGTCTGTGGGCATCGTAGCCGTGGCCGATTCGTATGTTCATAAGGATATCCTTTCAGGAGGCAACATTTGTAACTGGTTACAGGGCGCCTGGTGGCACATGGGCCGGCGCAGCGTATCGGGTCATACCTAAGTCAGGCTAATCGCAGCAAGATCGCGTGCACTGTGAGCATTACTTCAGGAGAAATGTTGCAAAGGCCATATCCCCGGGTGTTGTTATTTTGAGATTATGTTCATGACCTTCCACCACATGAACAGGTTTCCGGCAGTGCTCCAGGAGAGAGGCCTCGTCCGTTCCCTGGAAATCGTTTACCTCGGCATGCTCAAAGGCCTGTTCCAGCAATGAGCGGAGGACAGCCTGGGGAGTCTGCGCCTGCCAGAGACAGGAACGGTCAACGGTCCCCAGAATCCGGTGCTCTGCACCCACCTGCTTGATGGTATCCTTGACAGGGATGGCGGCGATTGCGGCACCCCAATGCAAGGCTCCCCGCATGGTACGCTCGATGATTTCCCGGTTGATAAGGGGGCGTGCCGCGTCATGGACCAGGACCAGTTCAATGGTGTCGGGCAGAGCGGCAAGCCCTGCACGGACCGAATCCTGGCGAAGAATCCCGCCGGTTGTGAAACGAATTTTGTGTTGCAGCTCTTCGGGTGTGTACTGCAGGGTGAGATCGCGTGTTTCCCCGCCGTGTTGTGGATGGATTACGATCACCACGCAGTCTATACTCTCCAATGCGAGAAAGGCCTGTACGGCGTGTACAAGAACCGGTTTTCCGCAGAGTGACAGGTGCTGCTTGGGTACGGAGCTGTTCATCCGGCTGCCGACTCCCGCTGCAGGTATGATCACGCCGGTGGGGGGATATAAGGTGTATGTCGTGTTCAATGGAAAAAGGGGTGAGTTATAAGCCGAATTCTGTTTTCGTCTGACGACGAACCATGATCATTTGACTGGGATGCCGGTCGCCCGGCACCTCGTGCAACCTACCCGGAAGCTCGGACGGACAGCCCTCAGACACTTCCCTATTTGGTCTTGCACCCAGTGGGGTTTACCGTGCCTCTCATGTCACCATGAGAGCGGTGAGCTCTTACCTCGCCGTTTCAACCTTGCCTGTGGGTGGCAGGCACCCCATCGGCGGTCTGTTTTCTGTGGCACTTTCCTCTGGTTGCCCAAAGTTCGCGTTACGAACCACTGCGTCCTGCGGTGTTCGGACTTTCCTCTCCAGCACAGACGCTGGAGCGATCATGCGCTCACCCCTTGAATGGAATTTTTCTTTGTACCAGGTTTAGGCGTTTCTGTCCATCTTCACCGACGGCTGATTACCGTATCCGTAAGAGTCTTTGCTATCGCTCGTCAATTCCCCTGTTAGCCAAGGCATCAGCACGGGCATTTTCCGCCCGCGGCACATGGCTGACCGTCCATGAGTTGAAAGTCTTTAAAAGTTTGACAACCTGGTCGTATAACGGTTTGAGCGCGGCGTTTTTCACCTTGTACAGACCGTTTATCTGTTTAACGATAAGCTCGGAGTCCAGAAACACCGACAGGTCTGTACACCCTTCCGCCCCGGCATGCTCAAGGCCGAGCAGAAGGGCTTTATACTCGGCCACATTGTTGGTGCACTGTCCCAGGTAGTTGCTCAGAGAGGAGATTTCAACTCCATCTGCCGAGCAGAGGGATGCTCCGGCTCCGGCATGTCCGGGGTTGCCCCGGGAGGCGCCGTCCGTAAACAAACTGCAGCTTCCCGTAACTTTGCCATTACTTGAAGCTGTGCTCTTTTCAGGCACGGTTACACCCGCCTGCCTGGACAATGGACTGCCCGCAATCTGTGCTCGTATGATCTCCGGAGCGGCGCCGGGAAAAATCGAGGTGATGGTCCGGTCATCGAGTTTTTCCGCAAGGGTGCGCAGAATCGCCTCCCGCTCAGG
This sequence comes from Desulfobulbaceae bacterium, assembly GCA_963678525.2. Taxonomy (GTDB): domain Bacteria; phylum Desulfobacterota; class Desulfobulbia; order Desulfobulbales; family Desulfobulbaceae; genus Desulfogranum. The sequence goes on along the minus strand of CAXXDG010000003.1, from coordinate 3,023,095 downwards.
GGGATCAATTATCAACAGTTTCTTCCTCCTGTTCCTGATAATAGAGGATGCGTTGACAATTGGGGCAGAGGTGCAGTTTCTCCCCTTTGCGGATATTGTTGAATTGTTGAGGGGGGAGGGTCATGAAGCAGCCCTGGCAGACTGCATTGACGATTTGAACCACTGCAAGGCCGTCGCGCTTTTTCAGCAGCATGTTGTAACGTTTGAGATGGTTGGCCTTGAGTTCTTCGGAAAGCTCGTCTCTTTTGCTGATGATCTTTTTGCGATCAGAGTCGATTTTTTTGACTTCCTGCTGTACTTCTTCTACTGCTTCGCTGAGAAGTTTTTTCTCCCCGGCGCAGAGATTTTCCAGTTCCTTTATCTGCTGTTCGGTTTCTTTGATCTTTTCGGCAATGGCCTGAGTTTGCTCATCGGTTTCCTTAAGCAGCCTTTTATTTTCTTCAATTTCCTTCAGGAGTGCCTGGTGCTCCCGACTGGTCTGCACCTGCATCATCTTGTTCTGCCGGTCTTTTATGCGGGCGCCTGCATCCTCGTGATCCATTTTCGCCTGGCGCTCGTCTGACTGGAGGGCGGTTATCTGTTCCTGACAGGCGGCTATCTCGTTTTCCTTTTCAGAGATAAGCGCTTCTTTGTCTGTGATGGTTTGTTCCTTCAGAGCAATGTCTGCGTCAAACCCTGCTATTTCACTATCTATGGTCTGCAGGTTGATCAGTTTGGCTATTTCGTTTTTCAATGTTCACTCCTTGGTAGCCTATCGGGTAAAACAAGTTACATTTTGAGGTGTTGATCCGGTCATGATGATTGTTGTACAACAGTGGGGGGCATGACCAGGGTAAGCGGTGCAGTCTGCCTGCTGAAATGGATGGGAATCGATACGTTCAGGTGATCGAGTTTCTGCTGCAGTGTCTTGCCGAGTATGGGGACAGCAAGTTGTTCGGTGGCAAAATGTCCGCCGTCTATGAGCCACAGTCCGGCCTCTTCGGCCCATCGTGCAACCGAGTGTTTAATTTCAGCGGTTAAGAACACATCAGCCCCCTGCTGCAACGCCGTCTCGGCAAAATCTCCGCACGAGCCGCCGCAGACAGCCACGGTTGATACAGTCTCCGGTCTCGGGCCTGCTTCCAGAAGCCACGGCGGTGAAAGGGCTTCGTGCAGGAGCGTGATGAATTTCTCCGTAGTCACAGGAGAGCTGCAGACGCCTATTCTGCCAAGTCCGCAAGGTCGGCAGTCGCTGTTCTCCTGGTTGGGTACGAGCGGGCGCAGATCGTCCAGATGAAGCGCCTGTGCCAGGACATCGCTGACTCCTCCGGAAACGGCATCCAGGTTTGTGTGGCACCCTATGACGGCTATGTTGCGCTGTAAAGCGCGGGCAATGAAATTTCCGGGAAAAGTGCTCGTATGAACAGCTTTAAGGGGTCGGAAGATGACAGGATGATGGGTTATAATCAGATTGCACCCGGCGGCAACAGCCTCGTCAAGGATGGCGGAGCAGGGATCGAGACCGATGAGAAGACCTGTGACGGGCAGATCCGGTGAGCCGACCAGAAGACCGACATTGTCCCATGATTCTGCAAGTGAGGCAGGTGCAATATCCTGGAGTATGGTTAGAAGATCGTGTACCTTTGTCGGCATAGCCTGTCTTGTAAAAGAAAAAGAGGTACAGCCCTGTCGGGGTGTACCTCTTTGTTGACATTGGTGTCAATGTCTCGCTGTTCTATCAGCAATAATATTCGGTAAACGCTGGTAGTCTTCAACTTCCTGGGGTATATCATCCGGGAAAGAGACAGTTGCGTATCTTTCCTTTTATATGGTGGGCCTACCTGGACTCGAACCAGGGACCGACCGGTTATGAGCCGGTGGCTCTAGCCAACTGAGCTATAGGCCCTCAAGTCAGTAAACATAAAATAATAACATAAAATCGAAACAGGTCAATATTTTTTTGCACGCAAACCTGAAAAGATTTATCATGTCCCTATGATGTACAATAATCTTATATACTTTCTGGTTGTTATATTTCTCTATTCGACCCAGTCCGTGCCGGAGCAGCCGAATTTTTCTCCCTGGCTGACCCTGTTGTTGTTCATCGGTCTGACCTTCGGATATTGGGCCTTGAGTAAAAGAGCCTGTTCCGTATCGGTTAAAGATGGGGTAACCCGTTATTTCAACAATGAAAAGAAGCTGTCGGTTCTGGCGGTGGTGTTTTTTGTTATCATGGTCTTTGTCCTTGATATCAAATATTATCTCCATCCTCTGTCCCTGCAGGGCAAGTTTCCGGTCTTTGAGAATTTTGCCGGACTGGTGATATTTTTTACCCTGCTCAGCATTATGTGGATGACCCAGAAAGCACTCTATGAAAAAGTGTTCGGCAGGCACTATGTGGCCGGCAGATACATTTTTTCCAACATTACCGCAAATGTGCCCATTGTTCTTCCCTGGCTGCTCCTTTCCCTGGCCTTTGACAGCCTCAGTCTGCTGCCTGTTCCGGGGCTGAATGAATTTTTGATGTCAACCTGGGGAGATTTGGTCCTTTTTACCCTTTTTGTCTGTGTGCTGGTGATTTTTTTTCCTGTCCTGGTTAAACGCGTCTGGGGGTGCACCCCCATTCCGCCCGGTCCCCTGCGTGAGCAGGTAGAGAGTTTCCTGGAAAAGCAGAATCTGCGTCTTGAGATTTTGTACTGGCCCCTATTTGAAGGGCAGGCGTTAACTGCCGGCATAATGGGTATTGTGCCGCCTTTTCGCTATCTGATGATTACCCCTGCATTGGCTAAGACCCTTGATCCCCGAGAACTGGAAAGCGTTCTTGCCCACGAAATCGGTCATGTGCGCAAGAAGCATCTCTTGCTCTATATCGGCCTGTTTCTTGGGGCCAGCCTGCTGATCAATTCTCTGTTGGAGCCGTTAAGCTCCATGCTGCTTGGAGCCGACTTTTTGTATACGGTCTGCGGCTGGTTCAACCTTTCTCCGGCCGCTTTATTGTTAGGTTCGGTCACAGGCGCAACCCTGCTTTTTCTTATTATCTATTTTCGCTTTGTCTTTGGCTATTTCATTCGTAATTTTGAGCGCCAGGCTGATGCGTTTGTCTTTGATGCCCAGGAAACGGCAGTTCCCTTGATAGCCTCATTTGAAAAAATCGCAGCCTTGAGCGGCAATATACGGGAAGAGAAAAACTGGCACCATTTCGGTATCGGCGAACGTATTGATTTTCTGCTTCGCTGCGAACGGGATAAGGGGTTGATTTATCGTCATGACCGCAAAGTCAACTTTTCTCTCTTGGGGTATGTCTGTTGCGTAGCTTTGTTGATGACAGGTTTGCAAAGCATTGATACAGAGCAGATACGTAAGGGGAACGAGGTAAAATATTACGAGGCCGTTTACGGACATAAAACGCGGCAGGAGCCGGGAGACGGTCTCTGGGCCGTTGAGATGGCGGAATTTTATATGAGAAAGCAGCTGGAGCACAAGGCCGTCACTGCATATGAGCGGGCTCTGCAGTTGCAATCTGCAAATCCGGAAATCAACAATAATCTTGCCTGGCTGTTGTTGACTGCAAAGGACCGGAGCCTGCGTGATCCCGAACGGGCGCTGACCCTTGCCCGTTCCGCAGCCCTGCTGAATCAAAACGGATATGTGCTGGATACCCTGGCAACAGCCTTCTGGGCTAACGGTCTGGTGGAAGAGGCTGTGCTGACCGAACGTAAAGCCATGCATGTGGATGCGGAAAAAAGAAGGTATTACGCCAAGAAAATTGAACTTTTCCTCCATAAAAAATGGGAAGAGGTGGATTCCGTTCCCTGATGTGCTCTTCCTTTATCCGAAAGTCTCCGATACAGAGCGGTATGCGCCATGCCGGAGCGATACACTTTCATTATCCGTTGTGGCCGGCCAACCTGGTCCAGCCATGCTGGTTTATAAGAGAACCGAGGGAATTGTCATTTCCCCTTTCAAACATGCTTGATTAAAGGCTTTGACTACTCCTGCGTCAAACTCCTTGCCGGATGCGTTGACGATTATTTCCCTGGCCTTTTCCTGGCTGGCGGTATCGGTCGGTGGTTTGTTGTTAACCAGGGTGTCATAGCGATCCGCAATGGCCAGAATATGTGCTCCGACAGGGAGCATGGCAGTGTCCTGTTGCTGGGATTCCGGATGTTCCTCTATGGTGTGATTGGAGATAAGCAGTGGAAGGATGCGTGAAAGCAGGGTTCCCTGATCTTTTTCCCGGCTGTTCTCTGCGGCAAGAAAGGAGGCCTTTTCCAGAACTTCCCGGCTGATGTCGGGTGAGCCTATGTCGTGGAGAAGGGCGGCGGAGCGGATGTCGGCTATCTCTTCATCGTTCAGGCCGAATTCCCTGGCAATTTTTGCAGCATAAATGGAAACGCGAAAACAGTGATCTTCCGTGTCGTCATCCTGGGTGATAACATGTCGCAGGAGGAGGAGAACGCCCTGATAGGTGCGGCGCAGTTCCCGAATTTTCTGTTGGTGCAGCTCATACAGGCTGCCCATAAGGTAGGCTGTGAGCAGGAGAATGCAGCCCCAGGAAACCACATGATACCATTGATTTGATCCGCCTAGTCCGGCGCCGTTTTCGCCGGTGAATCGTTCCGGTGCATTGAGGCAGACAATGGTCACCAGCAGAATGGAGGCAAATGCCGTCATGACAGCCTGGTTTCGACCGAAAAAAAAAGCCGAAAGTATGGTGGGGACCGTAAAAAGTCCAAGCAGGAGATATTGGGAAGCCACTGTGAAATTGAGCAGGCCGGCGGCGACCAGCATGGCGGCAATAATTCCCAGCTCTTTTACAAGCCCGCCATATTGACGCAGAAAAAATCCGGCCTGGGGCAAAGGGGTCTTTTGGGCGGTCTCTTGCTTTACGGCGGCTTTTGTGATCGAGCGGGCAATGTTTTTTTCGTCGGATTCCGGGGGTGACGCGTTCAGGGAATCAGGTTCTTCGCTGATGGGGATAAAAGCTACGTCCGCCTGTAATTGTCGTAAATCGTTACGTACCTTTCTGGCGGTTGCCTCGGGGACCTTTCTGGCTAAAACAACCGGTAATTCCTCCAGGAGTCTGGGGATTTTTTCAGGTTGGATGTTTTTTGCATATTTCTGCAGGTATTGTGTAACCTCGGGAACTGCATTCCGCCCCCTGATCGCCTTCAAGATGAGACAGCCTGTTCTCTGGTCTAAGTCTGAAAGATTCATGCCGCCCGTACGGTTGAATTTGTGAACAGCCTTTAATATTGTGTTATTTGAACCTGTACTCATCTGGTATGGCGAAATACCCGGCAATGTTGAGAGATATAACTGAAAATATGAAATCCTGCATGCTGAATCGTATTATCGTCTTGCAATGATACACCACAGGTGGTGGAAAGCCTGTGAAAAATGACGCAGGTAATTGATCCTGTAAGATCCCGCTTTCAAAATGATTATATTGGGAGCAGCGAGGTAATTCAAGACTTTGTACAACGTGTTATCCGCCCATATATAGAGCCTGGGCATGATAATTTTCACCAAAGGGCTGAGAATAATGAAGAATAAGATAACCGGCGTGTTGATTGTTTCGCAAATTATTTTGTTGATGTCCATCGTCCGATGCAATGCAGTGGAAAATTGTTTTCAGGCCAAACGAGTGAGGGGACATCGAGGCAACGGCAATTACGGGAATATTTCCTTTGTGTGATGATATTGTTATTCAGTTGACGCATGATGGTCTGGATGTCAAAATGAATATTCGTTTCGAGTCCATGGGGGGAAGAGGAGATTTGGGAACCAATGCCCGCCGGATACGACAGTATCTGTACTGCTGAAGCCGGAACAGGATGAACAATGAGCAAACCGTATATTCTTGTGACAAATGATGATGGAGTCTATGCTCCGGGAGTAAAAGCCCTGCATGAGGCGGTTTCGACCTTGGGACATGCTGTAACCGTTGCCCCGGAACGTGATAACTCCGCAGTGAGTCATTCATTAACCATGAGCCGACCACTCAAGGTGGACCGGATAAAGGAAGATGTGTATACCGTCAATGGTACGCCTACGGATTGTGTTACCATCGCCCTGAATAAAATTCTGGATGACAGACCTGTGCTTCTGGTTTCCGGCATCAATCCGGGAGGAAACATGGGGGACGATATCAGCTATTCAGGAACCGTGTCAGCTGCAATAGAAGGGACACTGTACGGAATACCTTCCCTTGCCTTTTCCATGGCAGGCAGCGCTCCCTTTGATTTTGCCACGGCAGCATCGGTTGCCTGGAAAATGGCTTCCATGGCGTTGGCATTTCAGCTGCCGCCGAAAAGTCTGTTGAATGTCAATGTTCCTAATTGTCCTGGAGCGGAGATTCAGGGAATCAGGTTCACAAAGCAGGGGCGGCGGGTGTATAAGGATTCCATTCAGGAAACTTTGGACCCCTGGGGGCGTGAACATTACTGGATAGGCGGGGGGACCGTACACTGGACCGAGGATAAGGGCACCGATGAAATGGCTGTTCGGAACAAATACATTTCCGTGACCCCCATCCAACTGGACCTGACCAATCATATAGGTCTGGTGTATCTTCAGGAACATTGGAAAATGTAGGTAGTGTCAATATGCCGTTGTTAGGAGCCCATGAGTCTGTCGCAGGCGGGTTGTACAAAGCCTTTGAACGTATCAGGCAGGTTGAGGGAGAGTCCCTGCAGATTTTTACCCGTAACCAGCGGCAATGGAAGGCCGCCCCCCTGGACAGGGAGGAAATCGAACGCTTCAAGGAAAGCTGGGAAAAGGCCGGTAACATGCCTGTGGCCTCCCATGGCAGCTATTTGATTAACCTGGGAACCACGGAGCCTCAACGTGCGCGTCAATCCATTCAGGCCCTTGTTGCCGAGGTTGAGCGCTGTCTGCAACTCTCCATCCCCTTTCTGGTTTTGCATCCCGGCAGCCATGGAGGGAAAGGCGTGGAAAGAGGGTTGCAGGCCGTGGTCGAAAATCTCGATGCCGCCCTGGAACAGGGCTTGAGAAAAAGCGATTCCAGGTTCCGGCTATTGCTTGAGACCACTGCCGGCCAGGGGACCGGATTAGGAAGTCGATTTGAAGAACTCGGCTGGATACGGGCCAACTCAAGATTTGCGGAACATCTGGGGTTTTGTGTGGACACCTGTCACATTTTTGCAGCCGGATATGATATCCGGACGCCGGAAACATATAAAGCGACCATCTCTTCCCTGGATTCACACGTCGGGCTCACAAATGTACGTTTTTTTCACCTGAATGATTCTAAAAAGGGATTGGCCGGCAGGGTGGATCGGCATGAACACATCGGCAAGGGGGAAATAGGGCTGGAAGGGTTTCGCAATCTGCTTAACGATCCCGAATTTGCAGATCTTCCCATGACCCTGGAGACACCTAAGGGAGACGATCTTGCCGAAGACAGAAAAAATCTGCAGGTGCTGCGATCTCTCATGGCTCCGGATGGATAATGTCGGTAACCGGGGGAGCCTGATTGTCTTCCGGAAGGTATTGAATGATGATCGTCTCCGATGCATCGCTCATCAGCCCGTCCTGATCCACCGCTTTAACCTGGAAACTGTACTCCCTGCCAGGCTGAAAATCTGAATCCAGGGCGGCGAACGTCCCTTGAACTCTTTGTATTTCACGGTTGAGAAAGCCCACGCTGATCACGGCATAGTAGGCAAGATCCTTCTCTGTGTTGGCTTTCCAGGAGAGCATGATACTCCGTCCTTCAATATGGCCGTCGATCCCGGTCGGCGGCATGGGCGGATGTTTGGTGGAGCATGAAACCGCACCTGAAACCGGGCCTGTGAGTTTATCGAAATCAATGGCACGAATGGTGTACCAGTAGGTCCGGCCGTCATCCAGGGAAACATCGGTAAATTTTCGACGTTCAGCTGTCACATCGCCTACCTTGAGCGTCACTGCATCCGGGAGGGGGCCTCGGAAGATTTCATATCTGCGTATATCCGGTTCCGGATTTTTCGGCCAATGCAGTTCAACCTTCCTCAGGAGCGACTGGGTGCAGGTAATGCCTGAAACCATTGTCGGTGCAGGCTTGGTGGTGGCCGAGACAACCTGGGTGTCTTCAGAAGAGCTCCCGACCACATTTACAGCCTGCAATTTATAAAAGTAGGTTGCATTGTCATGGAGCGGGTCAAGGTAGCTGCCTTCATCAACATATTGCTGCTGTTCGCGTCCGTCAATGCCTGCAATCTGTTCAAAGGAACCGTCCTGCTCCATGGCCCTGAATATCATATACCCCTTGGTGTGCGGATCACTGCTTCCTGTCCAGGAAAGAGAAATTTTTCGAGGTTGATTACTGATGGCCTTGAGATTTTCCGGTGGTGGAGGCGCGCCCTTGGTAACGGCAGATACAATCTCGCTGTCTTCACTCTCCACACCGACATTATTTCGGCTGCGAATGGTATAATAGTAGGTAGTGTCGTCTGCGAGTTTTCCATATCGCTCATAGGATCGGGCGACGCCACGGTCCACATAGCTTTGTTTGTCCCTGTCATCGATTTCTGCAATACGCTCAAACGAATCATCAGGAGCATTTGCCCTGTATACGGTATACCCGGTGACATCGGGGTCCGGCGAAGGTTCCCAGGAGAGAAGTATCCTGCGCAATCCGTTTCCTGTGGCCAGAACGGCGGTCACCGGTTCCGGTTTGCCTATGGTGGTCACGGAGAACGGTCGTTCCGGAATCGAAGCCAGACCTTTCTTGTTGTAAGCGGTGATGGTGTAATAATACGTGGATGCGTCCTTGAGCCCGGTATCTTCAAGGATGATCGGGGTGGTATTGTTTTTCGCAATCGCGCCAACGGGTGTGAACATCTCGGTTGCGGATTTTGCACGCAGGAGCTGATAGCCGGAGTGGATATAGGTTGGTGCAGGCTGGACAACAATGCGCACTTTGCGGATGAGTCCCTGAGCAGAGATAATCTTGGGAACCGGGATAGGGGCGGAAAAGACGGCGCCCTGACGCACAAGGGATTCAATGAGCTGCCGTACGGCGTCATCCAGCCCTGCCGTCAGGGCGGCGTCACTGGGATAGGCATCGCCGGAGTAATGGGTGAAAATGATTCGAACATCCCAGACGGGCAGACCTGTCTGGATATCGAGCAGGTTTATGGCAAGCAGGCTTTGGTTTCCGGGAAGAGCGGTGGTAAGAATGGATTCCGAAAGAGGGGTCAGGGAAGCGCTGAGTATACCGCGCGTGCGCAACGCTTTACCGGCCTGGAGGAGGTAGTCCGGAGAGAGCTCTCCTGTCGGGGGCTGAATATTATCTTCTTCCAGAATATTTTGCACCTGTTCCGGGGGGAGCAGCTCATACAGGTCGGTGTGTTCGAGTTTGTTCCAGAAAATGGCCGCCAGTTTGTCGATCCCTTTTTTTGGGCCGGAGAACGGCAGGATGGCCACCTGTTGCAGCAGCGTTGTTTTCGTCTGAGAATAGGTTACAACCTGGATGTCCGTCTTGGTTTCTCCTGGAGCCGAAGCGCACGGACCGAGAGCCGGGGTAAAGAGGCACGCGCATAGAACAAGCAGGGTAATCCTGGTCTGTATGGAGTGCAATATGAGGATCATATAGGCTCTTTCCTATCGGTTGCCGACTCGTTGCGCAAGTTCCCGCACCTTTGTCATGATTTCGGTAAGGTCACAGGTCTGAAGAACTCTATCACGCACCACGATCCTGCCGTTTATGAGAACCGTGCGTACATCAGCCGGGCTGCCGCTGTACACTAAGGTATCGGCAGTGTAAAAAGGCTGCAGGTGCGGGCATTGCAGGTCGATCAGCAGAATATCGGCTTTTTGTCCTGGAGCCGGCTTGCCTGCCGGCATGGACGGAAAGAGAGCAGATATGCCCAAATCCGTGGCACAACTCAAGACTTCCCGTGCCGGGACGGCAACGGCATTGTTGCAGGCTATTTTTTGGACCTTGGCGCAGAAGTCCATCTCTCGAAAAAGATCGAGGCTGTTGTTGGACGCAGTGCCGTCTGTACCCAGACCTACGCGTATTTTTCTATCCAGCATTTGTCGAAGAGGCGCCATGCCTGAGGCGAGTTTGGCATGACTCTGGGGGCAGACGACAATGGAGCTGCCGCTTTCAGCCAGAATATCCAGATCCGTTGGAGTACACCAGACACAGTGAACGCAGACCGTATTGGCATCGAGTATGCCCGTTTCCTGCAGATGACGGGTTGGGGTTTCTCCCAGGGGGGAAGGTATTATTTCAATTTCATGCTGCGTTTCAGCAAGGTGAATGAACAGCGGCACGCCCGTAGTATCCGCAAGCTGTTTAGCGCTGCGCAGGGTTTTTGGGGAGCATGTGTAGGGCGCATGGGCGAAAACCGCCGGTGTGATCAGCGGATTTTTTCTTTTCCAGGTATGGATGAATTCTTCACATGCAGTGAGCGCCTGGCTCGGATCCGGAACGCCGGGGCAAGGGAAATCGACCACTGCCTGGGCAGTCACGGCACGCATGCCTACATCGGCAAAGGCTGCTGCTGCGGCATGTTCATAAAAATAGCCGTCTGCAACCGTGGTTGTCCCGCCCAGGACCATCTCCACAGCGGCCAGTTTCGTACACCAGTAAACCATCTCTTCCGAGACCCAGCGCGCTTCTGCAGGAAAAATATAGGTATGCAGCCAGGTGGACAGGTCCAGATCGTCGGCCAGACCGCGAAAAAGCGTCATGGCTGCATGGCAATGACCGTTTACCAGACCGGGCATGGCCAGTTGTCCATGGGCGTCCAGGGTTGTCCTGCTCTGTCCGGGATGATAAGCGTCCATGGGACCGACATCAGTAACGACATCCCCGGTTATGGTAATATATGAGAGGGCGGATGAGGCAGGGATGTCCCCGTTTTCTGGAAGGAGACAGTTGGTAATGCAGATGTCCGAGTTCATAACTGCTTGCAAAAGTAGGAAGAGATAGTGTATCACAGGTTGGCAGAATTTCAAGAGCCTGCACAGCAACTATACCCGAGGCCGGCGGCAAGAGGCAAGACCTGCTTTTTTTGAATGTGCATAAATAAACACGCTGTTCTAAGCATGCAAGAAATATATCTTTTAAATTCAATTGGTTAGATCGTTTCTCAGGAGATCATGAGAAAAACAGGTTGGTAAGAATAACAGTAAATATCAGTCCCGGAAAGGGACGGTTTAAGAGGATATCATGGGATTTCGATGCGGCATTGTCGGCCTGCCCAATGTGGGTAAGTCTACAATCTTTAACGCCTTGACGGCAGCGGCGATTGATGCGGAAAATTATCCTTTCTGCACCATTGAACCAAATGTGGGGGTGGTGGCTGTGCCGGACGTTCGTCTGGATACACTGGCAGAGCTGGCCAGGACCAGGAGCAAGGTGCCGACGCAGATGGAGTTTGTCGATATTGCCGGACTTGTCAAAGGCGCCAGCCAGGGTGAAGGGCTGGGAAACCAGTTCCTGGGCCATATTCGTCAGGTGGATGCCATTCTCCATGTGGTGCGATGTTTTGAAGACGATAATGTCGTGCACGTTGACGGCACCGTTAATCCCCTGCAGGATCGTGAAGTCATCAGTATGGAACTGGTCATGGCTGATCTTGAAACCGTTGAAAAAAGACTGGTTAAAACACGTAATCAGACCAAGTCCGGTGATAAAAAGGCCATCGCCGAGGTTGCCTTTCTGGAAAAGCTGGCAGCTGTTCTCGACCAGGGAAAACCGGCTAGGGTGGCGGCGCCTGAAAATGAAATCGAACAGAATCTGCTGCGGGATCTTTGTCTGCTGACTACTAAACCCGTGCTCTATGTGGCCAATGTCAGTGAAGAAGATCTGGTTGACGGCAATCGTTTTGTCAGGGAAATGCAGCAAGCTGCCGAAGAAGAAGGCGCCTCCCTGGTGACCATAGCCGGAAGTATCGAGCAGGAATTGAGTCTGCTGGATGCAGAAGAACAGCAGGAGTTTCTCCAGGATATGGGCATGGAAGAGCCGGGGTTGAACCGCCTGATCCATGCAGGCTATGAGCTGTTGAACCTGATAACCTATTTTACCGTGGGCGAAAAGGAAACCAGGGCCTGGACGATAACCAGGGGGACTAAGGCCCCACAGGCCGCGGGAAAGATCCATTCCGATTTTGAGCGTGGTTTTATCCGGGCCGAGGTCATTGCCTATGATGACTATGTACAGTGCGGTTCCGAGGCTGCAGCCAAGGAAAAAGGCTTGATGCGTTCAGAGGGAAAAGAGTATGTGGTTAAAGACGGTGACTGTATTTTGTTTCGCTTTAATGTGTGATGACCATTGATTGACGCCGTCGAACAGCGCAGTCTCCTGACAGGAAAGAACAAATTGTATGATGAACGGGAAAAAAGCTGAAAAGAACATATTTGTAAAAGAACTTGTTGAGGGCGGGCAGATTCGGGATCTGTTTGCGGTCAGTCGTAAAAATCTGATGGAAACCAAAAACGGGAAACCTTATCTGGCATTGAGCCTGATGGATAAAACAGGTGAGATAGAGGCTCGTCTGTGGGATAAGGCAGAGCATTTTGCACCTCTGGCTGAAGAGGGGGCGTTTGTCCTGGTCACTGCAGTGGTCAAATCCTATAGAGAGCAATTACAGCTTGGTGTATCTTCCCTGGAACAGGTGGCTCTGGAGCAGGTTTCCCTGGAGAATTTTTTCCCTGCAAGTGATCGTGATTCGGATGAGATGGCCAGGGAGCTCAAGCAGTACATCAGGGAAATGCAGGATACGGGATTACACAAACTGCTGGCCGCGATTTTTCAGGGTGAGGTGCTGGAGCAGTTCCTGAAAGCGCCGGCAGCAAAAAAAATGCATCACGCCTATATAGGAGGTCTGGCGGAACATTCCCTGTCCATTGCCGGAATGGCGGTGAAAACAGCCGGGCATTACCCCCTGCTCGATAAAGATATGCTTGTCGCCGGCGCCCTGTTGCATGATCTGGCGAAAATCAGGGAGTTTGATTTTTCGACGCTGCCCTTTAATTATACGGATCAGGGACGACTGGTAGGGCACCTGGTCCTGGGAGTTGAAATGGTCCGTGAGGCCTCGGCCTCCATCCCGGAGATCTCAAGGGAGCGTGTCGATCAACTCTGCCATCTCATTCTCAGTCACCATGGACAGCTGGAATACGGATCCCCGGTCTTACCCATGACTCCGGAAGCCATGCTGCTTCATCATCTCGATGACATGGACGCAAAAATGAATTATGTGGAACGGTTGCGTGGAAACATGCAGGAGCCCGGCTGGCAGTGGACCGAGTATCAACGTCCCCTTGAGCGTTTTCTGTATCTCAATGCTGATGCAGACGTTGAGAATCCGCATCAAAGACCCGCGCCTTCACTCCGTGACGGAGGGAGTCGGAACGAGCGCAAACCGCTGACCACGCAGGAAGCTGAAAAGCGCCAGCAATCATTGTTTTGACAAGTCCGGGCCCGGCGATTGATTCCATGTTTACTCATATCCTTGGACAAAAAAAAGCGGTCACCTTTTTTCAACGCGCGATCAGCAGCGATAGAGTGTCGCATTCCTATCTGCTGCATGGCCCCGACGGAGTGGGGAAACGTCTTCTGGCCGAAGGGATTGCCGCTGTGCTGCTCTGTCAGAATGGGGAAAACAGACCATGCGGTCACTGCCCGGGGTGCTTGAAATATCTTTCAGCCAACCATCCGGATCTGCTTCACATCCGGCCTGATGGCCCGACTATTAAAATAGCGCAGATACGGGAACTGAAACAGGCGCTGACCTATGCTCCCTTTGAAAAAGGGTATCGTATACTTATTGTGGAAGACGTCCACACCATGCGCAGGGAGGCCGGTAACAGTCTGCTTAAAATTTTGGAAGAGCCGCCGGAGCAGAATATTTTCCTGTTGCTGTCCGCCTCTCTGGAAGTAGTACTGCCGACCATACGCTCCCGTTGCCAGCTCATCCCCTTCTACAGCCTGCCGACTGAGCTTGCTGCAGGGATTATCCGGCAGAAGCAGCCTGACCTGCAGGATGATGAAGCAATCATGCTTGCCCAGTTGGCGGACGGTTCCCCCGGTAAAGCATTGAGTCTGAACAGCGGCAGTCTCTTTCCCCTGTATATAGAATCCATGGAATCGTTGCTTACAAAGAGGGACTGTGATGCAGAGCGGATTGAGGCCGCTCTTGCCCTGGCTGCAAAATGGACGGACCTGAAAGACGAGCTGCCGTATCTTTTGCATCTTTTTCGTGTTTTTTTCAAGGACGCCATGGTACCCCTGGTAATCGACCATCCTGGGGCGACGCGCATGCTTTGGCTTGACAAGGCCAGAGAACGGTGGAATTTCCGCCTGCTTTCTGATAAAATAGACCGTATTGATTACGCCGACCAGGCCCTGCAGCGAAATTGCAACAAGGGTTTGACAAGTGAAGTGCTTGCCCTGCATCTGCTAACTTGAGGGTACCTTGAAATATAATACGTATTATGACACTTCCAACTGAAAAGGATATTGCTGTTCCGCCCGATGCCGACCAGGGTAACGAGGACAGCGGCGCCGGTTTTTATTACAAGTTCCGTTTTCGCATGGATGGGCGGGAATTTACCGCCTGTTCATCGGAGGAGGAATTCGCCAAGGGCGCGCAGGTCATGATCAAGGTCGAGCATGGTTATGAGCCGGCAACCCTTGTCGGTAAGGCGGCAGGACCGGGAGAGAGCGAAGAGCGCCCGGTCAACTACCAGATCGCCCGACAGCTCGAGCCGGAAGAACAGGAGCGTTATCTGGAGCTTCCGGGGATTGAGCAGGGCGCCTATGAATATTGCCGGGAACAGGTGGAAAAATTGAAGTTGCCCATGGACCTGGTCAGGGTAGAGCAATTTTTCAACGGCTCAAAAATTATTTTTTATTTCACTGCTGAAAACAGGGTTGATTTCAGGGAACTGGTAAAAATTCTGGTACAGCAGTTTCGAACCCGGGTGGAGATGCGGCAGATAGGTGTACGCCATGAAACCCAGATGCTGGGAGGGATGGGTTCCTGCGGCAGGGAATTGTGTTGTTCCAGTTTTCTGAATAAGTTTGAATCTGTTTCCATCAAGATGGCTAAAACCCAGGATCTTCCCCTGAACCCCTCAAAGATTTCCGGCCTGTGTAATCGCCTGCTGTGCTGCCTGACCTATGAGTACGATAATTATCGGCAAATGAAAAAGGGCATGCCGAGAACCGGTAAAAATATCCGCTTTGAAGATGATGTCTATAAGGTCATCAGGCAGGTTCCTCTGTCAGGGACCTTGATAGCCGTCAACCGGGATGGTGAAGAACGCGTTTTCCAGGAAAAAGAATGGAGAAATGCAGAAATCGTCCAGAAGCCGCAAGTTGGGAAGGGCGGCACAAAGAAAAAATAGAGTAACCGATTACAAATTCAGGGGGGAGAGTAACGGCCTTTCCTGTGACACTTGCCCGCTGCTATGCGTAAAGACAGGGCGTTAATCGCACTCTCAAGTGTCATAATACTATTTTACCACCAACATCAGACAATACACAGTTTTTATGAGTACCTACGTCACCACACCCATATATTATGTCAATGCACGTCCCCATTTGGGGCATGCCTATACAACCATTGTTACCGATACCTACAGCCGATTCAGGAAACTCTGTGGTGATGATGTCCGTTTTCAGACAGGTACGGATGAACACGGTGAAAAAATTGTCGAGGCGGCGCTCAAGGAAGGTATGTCACCCCGAGAATATGTGGATGACATCTCGGCCGCTTTTCAAGAAACTTGGCCTTTATTGGCCATAGAGCCCGATTATATCATCCGTACAACCGATACAGATCATATTCGGACCGTGCAGGATATCCTGCAGCAGGTCTACGATAAGGGCGATATCTATTTCAGTGAATACACCGGATTGTATTGCAAGGGCTGCGAACGTTTCCTCACCGATAAAGAACTGGTTGACGGCAAGTGCCCTGACCATCAGGTTCCTCCTGAAGAAATCAGTGAGCAGAACTATTTTTTCAGAATGTCCAAATACCAGGACTGGTTGATTGATCACATTAAGCAGAATCCTGAATTCATCACTCCGGAACGCTACCGTAACGAGGTGCTTTCCTTTCTCAGTGAGCCGTTGGAGGATTTGTGCATCTCAAGGCCCACCTCCAGACTTACCTGGGGGATTCCGCTACCCTTTGACGAGAAATTCGTCACGTACGTATGGTTCGATGCCCTGATCAACTACCTGACCGGCCTGGGGTACCCCGATGATGAATTGTATGCGCAATACTGGCAGGATGCCGAGCATGTCATAGCCAAGGATATTTTAAAGCCCCATGCCATCTATTGGCCCACCATGCTGCGTTCCATGGAAATACCAGCGTATAAGAGGCTGCATGTACACGGATACTGGAATGTCAACGAGACCAAGATGTCAAAATCCATCGGTAATGTTATCCGGCCAAAAGATCTGGTCGAGGCATATGGAGTTGACACGCTGCGTTATTTTGTACTTCGCGAGATGAGTTTCGGGCTTGACAGTTCATTTTCAGCCGATGCGATCATAGCAAGACAGAATTCGGACCTGGCCAATGATCTGGGCAACCTGTTTTCCAGATCCCTGACCATGATCGGCAAATATGCGGAACATAAGGTACCGCAGATTGACCACAGTCTTGAAAGCGAGGTGGAACAGGAACTGCAGCAGGCTGTCAGCGATATGCTGCAAACATACGAGCAGAATATGAATACCTTTAACTTCCACAAGGCATTGCAAAGTGTATGGGAAGTTGTCAGCCTGCTGAATAAATTTATCGTGACCAACGCTCCATGGGAGCTGGCCAAAGATGAAAGCCTGCAAGACAGGCTGCAGGTGGTGCTGTACAATCTGCTGGAGGCGCTGAGAATTTTGGCTATTGTCCTTAAGCCCGTCATGCCTGCGGCTGCGGATAAAATGGCTGCGGCACTGTCGCTGAAAAATTTTGTACAGGCAACACTCGCAGACTGTGAGTGGGGGGGGATGTCACCCGGGCAGGTGCTCGCTTCTCCTGAGCCTTTGTTTCCCCGCCTGGAGAAAAAGAAGAAAGAACAGCAACAACAGGTTCAGCCCAAAGTAAAAAAGAAACAGGAACCCAAACCTGAAAAACTGGACGGGGTTATTACTTTTGAACAATTCGGCCAGGTTGAGCTGCGTGTGGCTACCATTACAGCCGCAGAAAAAGTACCGAAAGCCGACAAGCTGCTTAAGCTCACCGTTGAAGCGCCGGAAACCCGAACCATTGTAGCGGGAATAGCCGAATATTACGCGCCTGAAGATCTTCCCGGGCGTCAGGTTATCATCGTGGCCAATCTCAAGCCTGCCAAACTTCGTGGCGTGGTTTCAGAGGGAATGGTCCTGGCCGCCAAGACGAAACTTGAAGACGGATCGGAACAGCTTACCCTGGCTACTGTAGACGACAGCATTGCCCCGGGCAGCCGGGTTGCATAAGAACATAAGGGGAGCTTGAACAATTACAAAATGTGTTCAAATTCGAATCGCACGATGAAGTTGGGTAAATCGGCGATTTTTCAAAGTTCCCATAAACCGTAACTACCCGGAAAGCATGTTGTCCGGGAGACAATATAGACTATTTGGTGATATACTATGATTATATTGAGTAATTTTATTCTGGCAGTGGCGAAATTAGCAGACATTGTATTGGGGGCCTACATCTGGGTCATTATAGGACGTGCGGTAATCTCCTGGGTTAATGCAGACCCCTATAATCCCATTGTCCGTTTTCTTATTCAGGTGACAGAGCCGCCGCTGGAAAAAATACGACGTTATCTGCCTTCTTTGGGTGGACTTGACCTCAGTCCCATGGTTTTGATCCTGGCTGTTATTTTTGTGCAGAGTTTCATTGTTTCGACTTTGCAGCAGATTGGCGTAAGTATGCGATAAATAATTTTTTTTGTAACTGGTTGCAGAAGGCTTGATATTTCCGCAAGCAGGCAGGCCGGCGCAGCGTAGCAGGTCATACGTCAGCCGGACTGATCGTGGAAAGATTCAGTGCTCTGTGACCTGTTACCTTTGGACGATAAAAGCTCGAGGCGGTAATCCGTGGAGTGCCTAACATCTTTAACAGCCGACTCATTTCTTCTGAGGCTGCATGTCCAGCCCAGGGCCAAGGTCAACGGAATTGCCGGATTCCATGGCGACGCCCTGAAATTGCGTCTGAACACTCCCCCTGTCGACGGCAAAGCCAACAAAGCGGTTGAAGCTTACCTTGGAAAACTCTTCGGGGTACCCAAAAGCTCGGTGCAGTTGAAAAGCGGCCACCAGAGCCGCAGTAAGAGTGTGCAAGTGCATGGCCTCGCAGTAGAGGAGGCTGAGGAAATTCTGAGAAAAGCGTTGGATAATCAGTGATTCCCAATGCGATTCAGGCCCATTTCTTGTGCCGGTGCGTAAGACGCACCCTACGGCCCCCAGTCCCGCGAACCTTCAGCCATGGAACCCCCGGTTATCTCCGTTGCATGGCTGAAGGATGACCTGCGCTTTCGGCAAGGCGGATAAGGTAGGGTGCGTCCTACGCACCACCAGACAGCCGATAGGCTGGTAGAAAACCACCTCCTGTTTTCCGTCAAGAACACATGCAGACAAACAGAGTTTGGATTTTCCTGGAAGTAAATGTGGGGTGCATTACACGCGCCGACATACTACAAGATGGAATTCGAGCTGATGAATGAAGGCCAACCCAGGTGCGGGTGAAACTCGTTGGTCATCCCCTCAAAATATGTGTTCAGAGGTCAATTATGTCGAACCGTTCGTTGAATACCATTGTTCTGGCAAACTGGAAGGTGCATTTTTCACCCCAACGGGCTATGCAGTGGTGTGATGACTTTACCGCTGCGTATCGCCCTGTTGCCGGTGTGGAAGTCGTCCTTGCCGTCCCTTTCCTGTATCTGCGAGAGATAGCTGCCCGGCTCAAGGGCCTCCAGGGTGTTTCTCTTGCCGCACAAACCGTTTCTCCGTTTCCCCAGGGGGCATATACCGGCTCTACCCCTGCAGCCTGGTTAGAGGGACTGGCACAGTATGTCCTTGTCGGCCACCAGGAACGACGAAAATATTTTCATGAAACTTATCAGGATGTAGCCAGGCAAGCCCTTGAGTGTCTGGCCGAGGGGGTACAGCCCATAGTCTGTGTCGATCAGGAAACCTTGTCAGCACAGGTAGCTCCTTTTGACTATGAACAGCAGGACAAGCTTATCTGGGCCTATACGCCGAAAGACGCTGTTTCCCTTGAACGGTCTCACTCTTTCGGTGCTATTGAAGAGGCTGTTCGCGCCATACAGGTGCGAGTCGGAGGGCAGCCTGTATTGTATGGAGGTGGAGTAACCAGTTCAAATTGCCGGGAACTTGTCGGCATTGAATGTGTTTCCGGTGTTATGCTGGGACGCGGTAGTCTGGATGCCGCAGAGTTTATTAAGGCGATTACCGCTATTTCATAAGGTTTTTTTTATTGCCGCTTCGCTCAACTTCATCGTCACACGCAAGGTAATGCTTACAAT
This sequence comes from Desulfobulbaceae bacterium, assembly GCA_963678525.2. Taxonomy (GTDB): domain Bacteria; phylum Desulfobacterota; class Desulfobulbia; order Desulfobulbales; family Desulfobulbaceae; genus Desulfogranum. The sequence goes on along the minus strand of CAXXDG010000003.1, from coordinate 3,003,601 downwards.
GCCGGCAGGAAAAACGTTAGTTGTGTTTACCATTGATGGGGGTGGCTGGTTTAGAGCAATAGCAACGGAAAGCGAAGCGCAAAGGTTAGATCAGTAACCTGAAAAGGCATTAAAAAAGGGATACTGCTTGGTATCCCTTTTTTTAATCTTACATAGCCAGCAATCTTCGAATCCGTTCCTCCATGGGAGGGTGGGTGGAAAAGAGGTTGGCAATCGAACCGCCTTTGAGCGGATTGACAATGTACATCTGCGCAGAGGCGGGGTTGATATTCATGGGGTGCTGTCGGTTTGCGTTGGAGAGTTTGTTCAACGCACTTGCCAGGGCTTTGGGGCGGCCGCATATTTCGGCGCCGGTGGCGTCGGCAATGTATTCCCTGCTGCGTGAAATGGCCATCTGGATCAGTGAGGCGGCAATGGGAGCAACAATCATCATGACAATGGCCACCAGAGGGTTGCCGCCTTCTTCATCATCCCTGCCTCCACCAAAAATCATGGCCCATTGTGCCATGGTTGCCAGGTAAGAGATTGCACCGGCCATAACCGCCGCAATGGAACCGATGAGAATGTCACGGTTTTTTATATGTCCCAATTCATGGGCAAGTACGCCTTCCAGTTCTTCCTGGTTCAGCATGCGCATGATACCGGTGGTGACTGCAACTGCTGCATGTTCAGGATTTCGTCCTGTTGCAAAGGCATTGGGGGTGGAATTGTCGATAATGTAAACTTTGGGTTTGGGCAGTCCTGCACGGCCAGCCAGTGAGGCAACCATGGCGTGCAGTTCAGGCGCTTCCCCCTGAGAAACCTCTCGGGCGCCGTTCATGGCCAGAGCCATTTTATCTGAGTTCCAGTAGGCGAAAAAGTTAAGTCCAAGAGCAATCAGGAGAGCGATAATCATTCCCTGCTGACCTGCCATTGCCTGACCTCCCACCATAAAAAGAGCTGTTAATGCGGCCATTAACATAAAGGTCTTTGCAGTGTTCATAGCTGTGTGTGAATACGTGTTGTGTTGTGAAAGAGGTGTTTGTTCAGAACATGCTATCTTTGCATAATAGCTCTATTTTTCTTTACGTATAGAATAAGAAACTTCTCTCCGCAGTCAAGAAAATTCGGGATAGAATCTAACGATCTTTGGGTTGGGGCGCCGGGGACTGAATCCTTCTGTCCCCGGCTTGACCCATGTGTTACATGTGCAGGGCGTACACAGCAGGGAGATTTCGATATTTTTCAGCAAAATCTAGTCCATACCCTACCAGAAAACCCTGGTCGATATTAAAGCCGGGGTAATCCACCTGTACTTCAACGGTCCTCCGCTCCGCCTTATCGATCAGAGCGCAGATTTTTACCGATTCAGCCCCCTGATCTGCAAAATAATTTCTCAGCCAGGCAAGGGTATGTCCGGTATCCACAATGTCTTCGACCAATAAAATATGTTTTCCTTCGATCTCCCTTTCCGGCGCCTTTCGGAGGCATATTTCTCCGGAGGAAGAAGTAGAGGAACCGTAACTGGCGACACGGACAAAATCTATTTCCATATCCAGGGATATGGCCCTGCAAAGATCGGCAGTGAAAATGAAAGCGCCGTTGAGAACCCCCAGAACCAACAGACTTTTGTCCTTGTAGTCAGTGGTTATCTGTCTGCCGAGATCAGCAACTCTCGTCTGGATCTGTTCAGCGGCAATTACCAGGGACGCCTCTGTGTTCAGGGGGGGATTCATTTCAGCACCATGTGTCTCATTACCATTCTTTAAGCTGTTGCTCAGCCTCTGCACGAAATGGAAACGGTTGATCACTTGCCAGGGCTTTTTCAAGTTCCTTGAGCGCTTCCACACGTTTCCCCTCCGCATTCAGCGCAAGGGCGAGGTGATAGCGTATAATGGGATTTTCCCCATCTTTTTCCACCGCCTGGTTGAATTCGTTTCGCGCCAGGCTGAAGGAACCGCGTTTGTAATGCACCCAGCCTAATGTATCAATGATGTTCGGGCTGTCAGGTTGTCCCTGTTTGGCAATCATGGCAAGACGAAGGGCCTCGCCAAGGTCCGGGTCCGTGCTTTCTGCTATCATCCAAGCAAGATTGTTGGCGGCGGGGGCAAAATTTGGATTCACCGCGAGAAGTCTCCTATAGGTCTGTTTAGCCTCCTCGATCTTTCCTGTTTGTTCGTAGAGTGTGCCAAGGGCCATGAGTACGGGTACGGAATCAGGATTTTGCTCAAGGACGCTTGTGTATTCGTTGAGGGCCTGGTCGGTTTTACCCTGTTTCCTGTATATGAGAGCACTTTTTGAGTACGGACCAGGATTTTGCGGGTCGAGTTCCTGGGCTTTTTTATATGCTTCCAACGCTTCATCAAGTTGCTGTGTGGAGACCATAAGGTCGCCGAAGAGCATATTCAGAGAGGCGCTGTCCGGTGCTTTATCCAGCTGTTCCCGGGTCATCTCCAGGAGGGCTTGTTTGTTTTTGCCTTCCTGCTGGGCCATTTTAAGCATAAACATAAACGCTTTGGCGTTTCCGGGTTGGATTGACAGAATTTTTTCAAAGGCGGCTTTAGCGTCTTCAGGTTGTTTCATTCCTAAATAGGCCAGCCCGAGGTTGCCTAGAATTTCAACGTTGTTCGGGATTTTACTGTCAAGGTCGGAAAACATTTTTTCTGCGTTTTCAAATTCCTTGGAAAAAAGGGCGCTTTTAGCAAGGGTAAGCGCAGCCTGGAAATTTTTTGCATCGATTTGCAAAGCCGTGGCAGCTTCTTTTTTTGCCTCTTCAAAGTCACCTTCCTGAAGAAGCAACAGACCCAGGAGGGAGTGAGCCTTTGAATGAGCGGGGTCTTTGGCAATGGCTTCAAGAAGGGCGTTTTTAGCCAGTTCGTTTTCCTTGAGGTTATAATGGGCCATTGCTTTGATAAAGTACACTTCCCCCCAATTAGGATAATCACCAGTAAGGGCTGATGTGATATCAAGAGATTCGTTGAACTTACCCTCTTTAAGCTCAAATTTGGCTTCAACGAGTTTGGCTATTCCATTTTTGGGATTTGAGGCAAGCACTACATCCATTTCCTGCTTGGCTTCATCGTATCTGCGCAGGTCAAAGTAGAAGTTTGCCAGTTTAGCCTTGATGTTCTCTTTTTCCTCCGCTTTTTCTATGGCTTCGAGATAGAGTTTCTCTGCTTCATCCATTTTATACTGCTTAACCATGAAGTCTGCGACGGCAACTTTCAGATTTGCATCTTCAGGGGTTATCTCAATGGCTTTGTCCAGATTTTTCCCCGCACTCTCCAGCTTATGCTCTCGCATATCCAAAGTGGCGAGCTGCAAGTAAGGCTGGGAAGATTCGGGAAAGGCTTCAGCCATGTCCTTTAAAACAGATCTGGCTTTATCATACTGTCTGTCGCTCATATAAAAAGACACCAGGGTAATGTAAGCTCCCTGGTTTTTATTATCGAGTTCAAGAGCTCTTTTAAAGCTTGCTTCGGCGTTGTCCATCTCTTTGCCGGCAGCATATGCCCGGCCCTGGATAAGATATAAGCGGGGAGTTTCCTTGGAGACGGAAATGGCCTTGTTTATGGCTTGCATGGCCTCATTGTTTTCGCCTTCAATCAGTTCGAGGTTGGCCAACAGTGCTAAGGCGTCGACATTTTCAGGTTCTTTTTGCAGTACATCCTCTATATGTGTTCTGGCATCGTCTTTTTGCCGGCTAAGAAGGAGAAATTCTGCTGTTTTTATTCGTGCATCCAAGTTGTCGGGATTAAGAGAGGCTGCACGTTGTAATTCACCGAATGCCTCTTTAAACTTTTTATCTTTCAGGTAGATCAGACCTAGCTGGTATCGTGCGTCAGCATGTTTGGGATCAAGCTGGATAACGTTGCGAAACTCTATGACAGCTTCATTTGTTTTTCCTTCGTCCAAATACACCTGGGCTTTTTTATAGTGTGTCTCAAGCTTTTTAGCCTCATCGGTGCAGCAGTTGAGCAGGAGGAGAAACACTGCGCAGAAAATGGTGAGAAAGAGTTGTCTAGGGTGTTTGTATAACATGATGTCTCCGTTTCAGTGGTAGGTGGAAAAAGCCAGACACACTGAAGTTTAGCAAAGATGTTTGAAAAATAAAAGGTTCCAGAGCAGGTTCACAACCAGTAAAACAACAAATAGAGATTTTGTTACAGCATTGGTTGCGGGGTTTGTGATAAAGATGGTAGAACATGAATACTACTATATAATGTACAAACAACATTTATCAGGGGTCGTCAACTATGATTTCCAGCAAAAAAATGTTTACCCTTTTCTGGTCTATATGCGTCCTGTTCTTGGTTTGTTCTTCTGGGTTTGCAGCCGAATCCAGTAGCGATCTTCCTGTGACAGTTGAAACGAAAGAAAAACTTCGTAAAGAAATAGTGGGGACTTCTGTGAAGACGGCTGACGTAGAATATGTGGTGGGATATCGTGACATCATTTATGTCGAAATTTACGGGGAAGGTTCCATGGCGGTTGCTGTCGGGGCACCTGCCGCGTCTAACGTTGAAGACGGTAATACTGCGTCGTCTGGTTTTCTGCGGGGCAGGGGAAGCGGAGCCGAGGTTCGTATGGACGGAAGGGTATCGCTCAGGCATATCGGTGATGTATATGTGGTCGGCATGACCCTGAGCCAGATCGCGGATTACTTGAAAAAACTCTATGCTTCCATTTATGAAAATCCCAGTGTAACTGTCACCCTGGTGCAGGGGAACAGCAGGCAGTACACATTGATGGGACAGGTCAAATTGCCTGGCCTGTACCATCTGGATTTCCCTCTGACCCTGGTTAAAGGCATTGCCAAGGCCGGAGGTTTTACCGAGTGGGCTAATAACGAGGTCACTGTGATTCGACAGGATGATCATCTTGTGCCGAACGAAACAAAGCAGAACAAGGCAGGGAAAACCTTCGAATTTGATTATGGGGATTTTCTGAAAGGAAAAGATCTGGAAAAGAATATAACTATACAACCGGGTGATGTTATTGTGGTTCATTAAAGAAGGGAAATTCACGATGCAGAAATATATTTACGTCATTTTGACCCTGTCGCTCGCCTTTGCGACATCAGTCCCGGCACGGCAGACGACTGTTACCGGTAGCGTGCACACGGGATTGGATTACTGGGAACGTAGTTATGATGAAGATACTGAAGAAAAGGATAATTCGGATGATGGTGATAAAAAGGAGATCGGTATAGGACCGGACATCACAATTGTTTCTGAAGGGATCCGGGATTCTGTTTCTTTCAGATATGCACCGTTGCTCAAGTATGACGATACCGAAGACGAAACGGATATCGAACACTATCTGAGTCTGGCAGCGGAAAGAATGCTGAATCGTAAATGGTCGGTCTCTGTTTCAGATGACTACAGATTGTCCGATGATCCGTATTTCTCTGCGACAGAGTTTGCTGATATCTCCTCGGTATCCACTGAAGATAGCAATAGTGATGAAACCTCTTCTGACCAGAATGAGGCCGACCAGACAGAACCTGATACCAGCCGAACTCATACGGATGAGCTTTCAAAAGACGGCGGCCGGAGCCGTTACTGGACGAATAATCTCTCCTTACAGACTCAATACTCTTTTGCCGAGAGTACTTCTTTGAATTTTGGATACACTTTTGCAGTTTTACGCAATGACTCTTCTGATGAAGACGCATACGATGAGTACGATCGGCACACACTGTCCGCAAACCTGAGCTACGCTTTTTCCCGCAAGTGGACGACGAGGCTGGGGGGGGATTATACCCGCGGTCTGTATGACGATGTCTTGGATCCTGAAGATCCAGAAGGCTTAGCCATGATCTCTGATGATCTGGATTCGTATGGGCTGGATTATCGTCTGGCTTACGAGCCAAGCGGCACAGATCTCTACCCACTTGATTACAACTTCGTAACCACCCAATATGAAAACGAGAATCGCAGAGATACCTTTGCCCATAATATGTCCATGGGATGGGAGCATGCCTTTGACCAACGTACTCAAATGCGAGTGGGCGGTGGTCCGTCCTATGCAGAAGCCGAGGATCTGGATGGCGAGTGGGGATACAATGCGTATTTCGACTTGAGTAGAAGTTACGAACATGCACAAATCTCACTTTCCCTGGATAAACGATATGACACCCAAAATTTTACGGGCAGTACGGATGCGGGGCTGAAGGATGCCTTTACCGCACAGCTTCGCTATACTCAGCAAGTTACACAGTCACTGGATGCGAATGTGTATGGCCGATACAGATGGGAGTCCAACCTTGATCCACAGGATGAGTATCTCGAGACCGTTGATGAAAATGAGGTCGCCGTTGAAGATTCAACAGGCGATGTCGTTTATGATAAAAACAGCTATGAACTCGGTGCAGGATTAAACTACGCATTTCTGCGTTACTATTCTGCTGGCCTGAAGTATGCCTATTATATTTCAGATGGTGACTTGAGTTCTGATCAATACAATGATCATAGGGTTATGCTTACCTTGACTGCTACCAAAAATCTGTGGCGATGGTAGGAACTGGCACTCCGGCAAATTATGAATATTTCTTTAATCCGTGTTCTGCTTGTCTGTTGTTTATGTTTGGGTATGTTTTTCCTGCTCCAGGATGTGCAGGGCATACCACGAGTTCCCATTAAGCAGTCATTGCAGTCTTTCCCTAGGGTTCTCGAACAGTGGCAAGTGAGAAACGAAAGAAAGTCCAGCGACGCTGTTATAGGAATGCTGGGGGTCGATGATTATGTGGAGTATAATTACTATAATCCTGCTGGTGAGGGCGTGAATTTTTACGTTGCTTTTTACGAGGCCGTTGGAGGAGGACGCGGTTACCATTCTCCTAAAAATTGCATACCAGGAGGAGGTTGGGGAATAGATGCTGTCGATACGGTTCAGGTCAACGTACAAAATCGGCCAAAACCTGTGGAAATTACTGAACTGATCATCCGCAATCGCAATGAATATCAGGTCGTATATTTCTGGTTCCAGAACAGGGGGCGCATAATCGCCTCAGAATATTGGGAAAAAATATATCTGGTGCTCGATGCCATAACTATGAAGCGCCGTGACGGCAGTTTCGTGCGCCTCATCACCTATGCCCCTGACGGGAAGCTTGACCAGGCAAGGAACAGATTAGACCGATTTGCACCTCTGGCCATTCAGGAACTGGCGAATTTTTTACCAGGTGCCCCTCAATGACAGACAGTGCCCTTATGCCCATACATACAAAGGTAGATCTGGCCCTTATTGGCCTGGCTTTTGTTGCTATCGTAAGTCTGTATTTTCCGGTTCTCACAAAACTTGTTGAGGATTGGGGATCAAACGACAATTATTCCCATGGATTCTTTGTCCCATTTATCTCCGCATACATGATTTTCAGTATCAGGAATAAAATTAAGGGAAACCCGGTTGCACCGGCTAACCTAGGTATTGTGGTCCTGCTGCTTGGCCTGGGGCAATTCTATCTCGCTTCTGTGGGCTCAGAATTGTTTCTGCAACGTACATCCTTGATTATCGTGTTGATCGGAGGCAGCCTTTTCTTGTTCGGGTTGCAAATTACCTGGGTGATTTTTCTGCCTTTGGTTTATTTAATTTTTATGGTTCCGCTGCCTGCGATTATCTGGAATAAAATAGCCTTTCCTATGCAGCTGTTTTCAAGTCAGATGACGGAATATGTGGTACGTCTGGCCGGCATCCCAATATTCCGTGAAGGCAACGTGCTCCACCTTGCCTCTACCAGTCTCGAAGTCGTGGATGCCTGCTCCGGACTCCGATCATTGAACACCATGTTTGCCCTGAGTATTGCCTTTGCCTGGTTTTCAGAGCTGAGTAGAGTAGGAAAATGGCTGCTCTTTTTTTCTGCCGCGCCCATTGCCATTACGGCAAACATGATACGGTTAACGCTTACAGCATTTCTCGCCGCCCATTATGGTGAAAAAGCTGCGCAGGGATTCCTGCATGAGTTCTCTGGAATGTTTACGTTTATCCTTGGGTTGATTTTACTGATATGTGTCCAGAGAATGTTACTAAAATTGAAGTCATCTTGACATTATATAAGTTGAAATTTACTACTACGTCTAGTCATTCTTTTTAGCCTGCGAAAACTCTTCTTTTGTAATTCAATTTGACAGTATTAAATTCTGTGTTCACTTCTATTCTTCTTAGAGATCTTTCAGGGGGAAGTGCATTATTTCTAATGTGTCAATGACCTTGCTGTAAAGAAGATTACCCTCTTTGAGATTTATTTCATAATTTGGTTTGAGCTTACAATTTTATTTTTTTCAATTTAATTATATTAATCAAGTTAACTCTGCTGAAATTAAGGGTCATAATATAATGGATATATTATGTTTGTTATTTTTTTGGGTATCACTTTGTTTTATATTGTTTACATATTTTGGATATCCCTGTTACTTGTTGGCCTTAAGCTTCTTCTGCACTGTTAAGGTAAAAAAGAAATGCACCGAATCTTTACCGAAAGTTAGTATTGTAGTGTCTGCAAAAAATGAAGAAGGTACAGTCGTTGCTAAGTTGGAAAATCTTATAGAGCAACAGTATCCCCATCATTTGATGCAATTAATCTTCATTTCTGACGGATCGGCAGACCGTACCGTGGATTTATTGAAAGAACGTTATGATCAGTATGGGGCTAGCAGTCAACTCCCTGAAATATTCATTTTGAATTTACCTGAATCCAAAGGTAAGCCAAACGCTTTGAATCAAGGCATAAAGAACGCTTCTGGAGAGATAGTAATTTTTGCCGATTGTAGACAGGTCTTTGAAGACACTGCTGTACGAGAATTAGTTGCGAATTTTTCAGATACTAGCATAGGTTGCGTGAGCGGTGAGCTTGTTTTTTTGCGATCAGCTGGGTCTTCAGTGCGAAAGGAAATGGGGTTCTATTGGAATTATGAGAAAAAAATTCGTAGATTGGAAAGTGATTCGGGCTCAGTAATGGGAGCAACTGGAGCTATTTATGCTGTAAGGAAAAAATTATTACCCAAAATTCCAGATAATATATTGCTTGATGACGTTTTCGTTCCAATGTGTGTTGTGTGTCAAGGCATGAGAACAATATTTGAATCTCAGGCAATTGCATATGACACGACATCCAAAAATATCGAACAAGAATGGAATAGAAAAGTAAGAACGTTGGCTGGAAACTGGCAACTTGTTGGTAGTTATGGGTTGTTATCTCAGTCGCTGAAAGGGAAATGTTTTTTTCGCTTTTTTTGGCATAAAATTGCACGACTTCTTGTCCCTATATTTGGTGTATCTGTTTTTATTGCCAATCATTTTATAGCAGGTTTCGTTTATAACGTAACGTTAGTTATTGCCTATCTATTTATTATATGTTCAGGCGTCGCTCATTTTTATGTGTCTAGTCGAAAAATAAAAATATTGAATTTATGCTATTTCTTCACTGTATTAAATGTAGCTGTATTGTACGGATTTTGGAGATGGTTTAAGGGTGATTTAGAAAAAATATGGGTTAAGAATTGAATGCATGGGGCAGGTGAATGAAAATTGTGGTTTTGATGTATCATGGATTGGAAGATTCTCGTTATCCATATGTTTCAAAGGATAACTCAGAAAGGCTCTATGTGATAAGTAATGAAATATTTGAAGAGCATTTACGATGCATACAAAGTAATAATGTTAAAACGTGTCTCTTGACTGAAATTACTCCTGAGACTTTTTCTTTTGAAAATAGAATATTTATAACATTTGATGATGGCCATGTTTCTAATTTTTTGATTGCCTTGCCAATATTGCAAAAATTTTCTTTTAATGCAGATTTCTTTATTACCACTTCTTGGATTGGTAGTAAGGAATATATGAGTAGGAATCAAATTAGGCAGTTATATTTAGAAGGCATGGGGATTGGTTCTCATGCTCATACACATAAATTTCTTACAGAAATGAGTGATAAAGAAGTATACAATGAATTGCTTATTTCTAAAAATATTTTAGAAGATATCACAGGTTCATCAATTACTACATTATCTCTTCCTGGTGGCAGAGTTAATAAAAGAATAATGGAAATTGCGAGAAGTTTAGGCTATGATGTCCTGTGCACCTCTCGCTATGGTTTATGGGATTGTTGTAATTCCAGGGTGATACCACGCATTCCGATAAAAAAAAATATTTCAACAGTAATTTTCAATAAAATTTTGAAAAAAGACACTTTCTTTCTAAAAAGAAAATTGTGGGAAAAAAGAATCTTCAATTTCGGGAAGACCTTGATTGGTGATAAATGTTATGTGTATATTCATAATAAAATTAGTTCCTTACTTAAATAAAGTAAAAGTGTATATGATACAGAACTAAATAGATCAAAAATTTAGTCATTTTATATATTATGCAAGGAGATATACGTTTTTAATTATATAATATGATTTTAATTGGTTTTTTAATTACGTAAAATTTATATTAGATCACTTAGTGTTACTGTCAATATGGTAAATATTTTACAACTTATAAGTCCGTCTTCATTTTTGGGAGCTGAGCGCGTAGTTGCCGAGATATGCAATAATATATCCAATAATTATAATGTATCAATTGGACTTTTGTTGAGAGACGATTCGATTTACGATCTTTTTAGAAATAAAGTAAAGAAAACTGTATCTGTTATACCATTTAAATGTTCGTCAAAACTAGATTTGACATGCTTATCTTATTTAAGAAGCTATGTGAAAAATAATGATATTAAAATAATTCATAGTCATGGTTATAAATCTAATTATTATTCATTGTTTACGAGTCTCGGTAGTAAGAAGATTAAAATTATTTCTACAAATCACTTATGGAAAGATCGCACTAAGAGTGAAATTTTCTATAAATATGTAGATGTAGTATTGTTACGATATTTTGATGCTAATATAGCAGTTTCCCGTCAAATTAGTGAAAATATGGGTCATTATTCTATAGATGTTGCCGCAGTAATAGATAATGGCGTGCATGTTGATAATAATTTATTTGATAGTACATTAAAGAATAGAATTTTTCCACTCAATGAATTTGAGTTTGTTATTGGTTCTGTTGGTAGTTTAACAACGGAGAAAGGACATATAGATTTACTTCGTGCAATGGTCTCCATAAAAGAGTATGGAATTTCAGACATAAAAATGCGGATCATTGGCGAGGGGCCTGAACGGCACCGCCTAGAAGAATTTATAATGGCTAACAATTTGGGCGCTGATGTCAGTTTAGAGGGATATGTTCCGAATGTTAGGGATATTTATTCGCAATTTGATCTGTTTGTCCTACCTTCTTATAATGAAGGGCTCCCAATGGTTATGTTGGAGGCTATGGCATCTGGTGTAGCTGTTATTGCAACTCGTGTTGGAGGTATTCCGAATGCTATTCATCATGGTTTAGACGGTCTTGTTGTTACACCAGGAGATGTACAAGGAATTGTTAACGCCATAATAAAAATGAGAAACGATCCTAAATTATTAAAAAAAATTAGTATTAATGGCTATCGGCTGATTTGTAAAAATTATAGTGGAACTACTATGTCTAAGTGTTATGAACAAATCTACCAGCAAGTTATAGACTGATATTTTTATAACTTTATCTAGAGTTTATCTTGTGAATATTCTTTTTATAACTACAAAAACACCTTTGCCTCTTAATGATGGGCATTCTCTTCGTTCTTATAACCTTTTAAAATGTGCATGTAATCACCATGACGTGCATCTCTTGAGTTTTGTTAAATATCAAGAGGAATATCAGCACAAAGAAGAATTGTTAAAACTATGTCAAAGTGTGGAACTTGTTGAACTTGAGGAAAACAATTCGAATGTAGCTCTTTTTAAAAGTTTATTATTTTCTGTGCTAACCGGCCGGGCGTTTGTAGTGCACAAATACCGCAGCACAAAAATGGCTGAAGCTATTCAACGTCTACTAAGCCAAGTTTCCTTCGATATCGTACACTTAGATATGCTTTTTTTGGGAGTCTATGCAAATTTATTTACCCACTACCCTATTTTACTTGATGAGCATAATGTTGAGTCTGATCTTGTTTTTCGAAGATTGCAATCAGAAAAGATGGTTTTAAAAAGAATTTTTTATAGAATTCAATATAAAAGACTTTATAAATTTGAAAAAGGAATATGTAATAATGTTCAGGCAATTATTACTTGTTCTGAAATAGATAGAAAAAAAATCAAATTAATTACAAAAAAACAAAATATTGTATCTGTTGTGCCAAATGGAGTTGATACAACATTTTTTAATAGTGAATTTGATAAAAAAACTAATAAGAATCAATTAGTATTTGTTGGTGGTTTAAATTGGTTCCCTAATCTCGATGCTCTAAAGTGGTTTGATTTTAATATTTTTCCGGAATTATTGAAAAAATATAAAAAATGTTGTCTTCATGTTATTGGGTATAGTGACTATTATGATTTCAAGCATAAGGATTCATTTGTAATTCATGGTCGAGTTGAAGATATAAGGCCTATTGTGGCTGAATCAGTTATATTTGTCGTTCCATTACGCATTGGAGGCGGAACTCGTTTAAAAATACTTAATGCAATGTCGATGGGTAAGCTTGTTATTTCAACTACTGTTGGTGCAGAAGGATTAGGCGTTACACATGGTGATAATATTATTCTTGCCGATAGTCCAACCGAATTTGTTAGTGCTATAGATCATTATATTAATGCTCCGGATGAATGTATGGCAATAGGAAAAAGGGCAAGAAAATTTGTCACACAAAATTTCAGTTGGGCTAGTATTTGCGAAAAATTAGGACATACATATATCCAACTCTATAAAGAATAGTATTTCTATAATATACCTGTAATTAAACACGGGATGTTGACGGAAGATAATGAGGATACTTTTTATTATTGACGAGTTATCAGTAAGAGGCGGCACAGAGTTATTTTTATTCAGATTAGCAAAAGGGCTATGTGAGCGTGGTCACAATATTGTTATTGTTTCACTGCAAGATGGTGATTTCGCAGAGGAATTTAAAATTCTACATAATCTTACCTATATTTGTTTACATGTTAAAAGAATTTATAATTATCAAGGGATCCAGGCGATAAGATATCTCGTACAATTTGTAAAACACAATAAGATACAACTCATTCAGTCCATCCATACCGGATCGGATCTAATAGTTCCTATAGTTAAATTTTTATCAAAGTGTGACATAAAAATTATATCGAATAGACGTGATCTCGGATTTACTAAAAAGAAACATCATGTGTTTCTTCAAAAAATTTTAAATAGATACGTTGATCACATGATAGGTAATTCTCTAGCTGTTTGTAAATCTATTCACCAAAAAGAGTCCTATCCCCTGGATTTAATAGAGGTAATTTATAACGGAATTCCAGTCGATACAATTATCGAGACCGACCACTCGATCTATAGGAAGTCTCTTATCTCCAAGTATCAAAGATCTTCTGATACCTTGCTGATCACCTGTGTTGCCAACTTAAATGTAGTTAAAGGGCACTCCTATTTAATTCATGCTATAAAACAATTAGTTGAGTTGAAAACAGATTTTATACTGTTGCTAGCTGGTGATGGTCCTGAGAAAAAAAGCTTACAGGAAATGGTCCTTCATCATGGACTAACTGACTCTGTGCGTTTTCTTGGGAATGTAAAAGACGTTATATCTCTTTTGCAGGTCACTGATATATATGTCCAACCATCATTATCCGAAGGCTTTAGTAACTCGTTGCTCGAGGCCATGCTAGCAGGTTGCCCTATTGTCACAACTCGTGTTGGTGGGAATCCCGAGATTATAGAAGATGGTATCAACGGAATTTTAGTGGAACCGAAAGATGCAGGTAGTCTTAGTTTGGCCTTGGGAAGCTTGTGTAAGGATAAGCCACTTCGACTTCAATTATCCGACAACGCGAGGAAAAAAATTATTGAAACTTTCAATATAGAAATAATGTTGAAAAATTATGAAAAATTGTTTTATTCAATTATTGAAGTTCAATAAAACATTAAAAAAATGTCATTACATTAATTCTCAGCTTAACGTGTCCCGGCACCCATAATTGACTGATATTTTAGAATAATAAAGAATAGACTTCACCGGTGATGCTTAAAATTTTTTCCAAGGCGGCATATTAAATCAAAACTTCACTAATCGTAGCATCATTCTGGCATGTTACAGATCGTCATAGGTATGGCTGAATTTCGTTGGTAATGACGATAAAAAATATAAATTTTTATTTAGCATAACCATTTAACTACAATTTATATTGAAATTTCAATCTATAATGATCACTAAATATGAAATTATTTTATCTTAATTACTATCTATTAGTATTGCTAATTCCACTGAGAAATATAGTATTAAAAACGCAGTGGATAGACTATGCAATTGGGGTAAATTTAATTAATATTTTATATGGTGTGACTTTTTTAGGAGCCTTGGTCTCTGTCAAAAAGAATGGGCAAGATTATCATAAAAGAAGTCTTTTTGTACCATTGTTATTAAATATAATTTATTATATTATTGTTAGCTTTTTAGTTCCCAGTCATAATAATTTAAGTACTGATTTAATCATAATTAAAGATACCTATTTCTTTATGTTGGTTCTCTATGCATTCACTTCATCTCATATAACGTCTAATAAGCTGATATATATCCTTTTCTTTTCAATTTGCCTCGCATCATTTTACATGGATACATATTTTTGGAGATGGGTAAGATGGATGAATTTTAGTTCTTTTTCTGACAAAATGAAAACAGTTAATGGAACTTTTGCTGATTATGGCGGTTGTAACGAATGGGCTGCATTTTTTTCAACTTATACCCTAATTATTATTTCTATAATACCTTCAATTACCCATAAAATATATAAATTTATTATAGTAATACTTGCTATATCTAATATAGTAGTTTTACTCTTTACTTTTAGTAGAGGTTCATATTTAGGATTTATTATAGGGTTACTATTTTTGTTAATAGCTAAAAGGAAATTCATAACAATTATTTTATTATGTCTAATACCTATATTTTATACAAGTATATTACCACAGTCAGTTATTGAAAGAGTTAGTATGTCCTATGAGACTAATGATTATGGAGATATCGAAGATCAAGATATCAATAGTCGTTTAATGATGTGGGACTACGCTATGGTAATGATTAAAGATAGTCCCATAATTGGTCACGGATTCAATAGCTTCCATTTTAAGCATTGGAACAATCCTCACAATCAACATATCTATGTGTTAGTTCAAGGTGGTATTATAGGTTACATCCTTTTTCTATTCCTTTTTTATTACTCATTTAATGAATCATATACATTGTGGCGGATTGGATTAGGAAAGTTTGAACGATTATTTGGATTAGGAATGGCTGCCGCTACTATATCTTTGTTTGTGTCAAATATTTTTGGTGATCGATGGAGTTATTATGTCCTCAATGGGTATTTTTGGATATTTAATGGGGTAGTTTGTGTTTATTTAAATAGATCCCGTGCCAAAATGATATCTAATTAAATTGAATATGAAAATCAAGTCTCCTATATTTGTTGTTGGTTCACCTCGTTCCGGCACAAGCTTAGTTTATGCTATATTACAATCTACTGAACAATATGCTATTTATAATGCTGAAACTCACCTATTAAAAACATGCAAAGAAAAATATGGTACATTAATTAAGACTCGAAATTATGAAAATTTTTTAAACAATTGGATACAATCAAAACAATTTAGAAGATCAGGATTATCTAAAAATCATTTTATAGAAGAATCTCGAAAACATAAGCAGTCTTATTTAACTTTTTTGCAATATTTTATGGAAGCTATATGTGAAAGTCAGGATAAAAATGCATGGATTGAAAACACACCAAATCATGTATTCTGTATTCCTGCTATTTCGCTATATTTTCCGGATTCTAAATTTATTCATGTTATACGAGACGGTCGCGCTTCATCTTTTTCATTGTATAAAAAGAAATGGACAGGATTCGAAAATAAAAGAATGAGTTTAATTGCTGGAGCTTTACAATGGCAACAGCATGTTCTTGCAGGAATAAAATATGGGAGACCTCTTGAAAATAGATATTTAGAGATTCATTATGAAAAATTGATTGAAAATCCTGAAATTGTCTTAAAAAAGATATCAAAATTTATCAATTATGATATCACTATAAAACAATTAGCAAATTCAAAATATGGAGCACTTTACAAGAATAATAGTGTGCATTCGTATACAAATTCAGACTACTCTGGAGAGCTGTTTTCTAAAAAATCAATAAATTTATGGAGAAGAAATTTAGAGAGGAAATATATAAGTGATATGAATTCTATTATTGGAAATACCTTATCTTCAAACGGATATATAGTAAATAATTTTAGCTACTCTTTATCGCCCGTTTTATTGTACTGTTTCATCTTGTTTTATAGTAAACAATTTCTTAAATCTAAGACAATACTAGGTAAGTTTAGTAGAACTGGTCTAGAAAAATGAATCCAATAATATATTATGCGATCAAAATTCAGCACTTTAATCAGCGCCGACATAGACAGGTTTATGCAAGATTCTCACTGCAAGCATTATTTATATTTGGCCCTTGTGGTCGACTTTTGGCCAGTTTTTCTCCTTCGACTGGAAGAATATTGTGACTCTCATAATTCTTTACTAATTAAGCCTCTTAAAATCATAATTGTTTTATTGAGACCTATTGTACAGATGATTTCTGGAACTAGAATTTATCGAGGTGCATCTATCGGTAAAGGACTGCTGCTTCATGCTAGTGTAGGTATAGTAATTACACCTAAAGCAATTATTGGAGAGAATTGTACTATATATAGTTGCGCTACTATAGCACATAGAGCGGATAATAAAAGCTTAGGAGCTCCAGTTATAGGTAGAAATGTAAAAATAATGTCAGGTGCTAAAATCGTTGGTCCCGTACAAATCGGGGATAATTCTATAGTTGGTGCTAACTGTGTGGTTACTCGAGATATGCCAGCAAATACCATAGCTACTGGAAATCCAGCTAATTATAGGGGTATTAATGGAAAATAAAATTCCTAATTTGTTTATTGTTGGTTTTGCAAAATCCGGTACAACTGCCCTGGCAAAATACCTAGGAGAACACAAACAAATCTTTATATCATCACCCAAAGAGCCACATTTTTTTGCAAATGACTTACCTAAGTATAGGAAAACTAACAATATTAAACATTATTTAGATATGTTTAATACAGAAGCATCTCTTGATGCATCATATCGTGGCGAAGCATCAGTCTATTACATTTACTCAGAATGCGCAATTAAAAATATTTTTGATTTCAATAAAGAGTCAAAAATCATAGTTATGATAAGAAATCCTATAGATATGTTATACAGTTTACATAGTCAATTACTATTTAGTAGAAATGAAAATATATCTAATTTTATAGAAGCTTGGAATGCACAAGACAGTAGAAAAAATGGTTTTAATATTCCTCATAGCTGCACCGATGAAAAGATTTTACAGTACAAAGAAGTTGGTTTTTTAGGTAAGCAAATTGCGAGGATATTTGAGTGTGGTTTTAAAAGAGAACAAATCCATTTCATTCTTTTTGAAGATTTTGTAGCAAATACAAGGCAAGTATATAAAGAGACATTGAATTTCCTTGATATAAAAGATGATAATAGAACACAGTTTCCTATTGTTAATCCAAATACGATTCACCGGATAAAGATACTTAGCTTACTGTATATAAATACTCCTCAATGGCTTACAAAAACTGTCTATTTTTTTAAAAAAATATTTGGTTTAAAAGAAATAAATTTAAGTTCAAAAATATATAATTTAAACACTAAAACAAAGCGACGTAATCCTTTAAATAATGATTTTAGGAAACAACTATTAGTGCATTTTAAAAGTGATATAAAGCTTCTCGAGTCTCTTATAAATAAAGATCTTAAAAAGTGGTTAGAATAGAGTCTTGGGCTATAAAATTTTAAGTGTTAAAACAAACATTACTACATACTCTTAGTTATTTTCTTACCCAAATCGGTTCAAGATTTGTTGGGCTAATATCTTTCCCTATTATCACTAGGCTGCTTTCTGTCAATGATTATGGGGTGCTGGCGTTGATAAATACTACCTTGTTGGTTCTGTTTGCTATAGGGAAATCTGGTGTCCCGAGAGCATTGATATTTTATAGAAAATTAGAAGACGCTAAATATAATAAAGAAATAGTCTTTAAATCAATCCGCATAGTTTTTATAGTAACACTTTTAAGTATTATAGCCTTTACTATTTTTTCTATGGTAACTAATTTTAACCGATACATTGGATATACTTTTTATTTACTTATACCTTTAGCTATATATAGGAATATATTTCAGGTTTATTTAGCTGAATTACGAGTTCTTGGAAGGATAAATTTACATAATGTATATACATTTTTGTATGACTCTGGGAGCACTGTAGTTGCTATAATTTTTTTGTATTCATTAAAGCCAATCATAGCAAATCTATTATATGGTAAAATTTTATACGAAACTTTTTTCTTTTTTATAGTAACTTTCTTTGTATTAAGAAGCCTGAAAGGGTCGCCTGGTAATAAAAAAATTATCTCGCATTTAGATTTAATAAAATTTGGTTTTCCCTTAATTTGGCTAGAATTATCTTCCGTATCTCTAGCGTTTAGTGATCGGTATATTTTGGGATACCTTATTAGTCATGAGGCAGTTGGATACTATGCTGTGGGATATAATATTTCTATGTATATTCAACAGTTGTTATCCGTTCCAATCGTATTAACTGCTTACCCCCTTTACAATCAACTATATAATACTGAAGGTCCAAAAGCCACTAGTAATTATCTCGAATTGATAGTAAAACATTATTATGGACTTGCTATTCCAATATATATTTATATAACTTTTTATTCCAAAGATATAATATCAATTTTAGCATCTTCTAAATACTCTCTTTCTTACTTGATTGTGCCCTATGCTTTAGCTGGTAGTTTAATAAATGGATCAGTGCCTATCATTAGTGCTGGATTATATTTGATTAAAGATACAAAAACAATTGGTAAATATACCATAATATGCGCATTTATTAATGTTATACTTAATTTTATGTTGATACCTTGGCTTTCTCAAACAGGAGCCGCAATTTCTACTTTTATTTCTTTTGTGATTTTATTTGTATGTATTTATTATAAATCACAAAAATCTGAAGTACCTGTTAAGTTAAATATAACAAGACTGTTTCTTAATTTGGTGATTAGTTCTATTTGTCTTTTAATTGTGCAGTTTTTTCCTTCCGATAATATAGTATATCTATTTTGTAATGCCTTGATATATGTGGTGTTGTACGGTGTATTTTATTTATTATCTAATGATGATATCAGAAAAAAAATAAATTTTCTAGTAAGGGAAAACGTATGAAATTTTTTTTAGTATTAAATTATTGATTTTTTTCTAAAGTGCAATGGCAAGATGTATACTCATTGTACAGTTTAATAAATGGCCTTAAAATCGCTCAGGTTACAAAACTACACAGTAATAGTTCACCAGGGGGGAGCAGGTAAAAATGTGATATCCCCGCTAGTTAACAAACCGATAGGATATTTATGGAGTGTCAGGCTGAGGAAGAAGAGTAGGCAGAGGTTTCACTGAAAGCAGGTACCGGTCTTTCCAACCTTTAAATAGGCAATCTCGTGTTTTACAGCAAGGACACGGAGCATGGCGGTTGGTCCATTCAACATGGAAGATAATAGCGTTGCCGATGTATTTTGCTGAGCGGTAACTTACACCATTTATACCAAAAGCATGGTAGAGTATGGATTTGGACATGGCTGAGACCTCCATTGTGATTGCTTCCAAACAAAACAATGTGTCTTGTGTCATGTCTCTTCCACAATTTTTTTGCCAGGTACGCGATTACCGGATGAACCAATTTCAGACTTCCTGACCTCGACAAATTATCTCAGCACCGGCTCGCAACTGTAACGGGTTGAATTTCTGTGTAAAAAGGAAAAATTATCATAGCAACGTTAAACAGGATTTACCAAGGCGAAAGATTTCGATATGGTACTGCAAAATGTGATCTGCCAAATTTTCCGCGCCGGAGAATGCCATGCCGCAACTGCAACTTCCTTTCTTTCCCGAAGGTATTACCCTGATCAACCAAAATGTTGGTTTCATGCGCAAAGGCAACAGCATCACCTACTTATACGGCAATCTGCCTATTTTTACTCACGATGTTGATGATATGCGATCATTCAAAATGATCACCAGCCAGCTATTTATAAACGGCAGTGCCGGTCAGACTGAAATTATGCGCGCTTTCGGGGTAAGTAAATCCAGTCTGTTACGTAGTGTGAAACTGTATCGTGAAAAAGGTGTGGCTGGTTTTTTCGCCGAGCGTAAATGTCGAGGCCCGGCAGTGCTGACACCTCCTGTCATTGCCGAGATACAACAGCTGCTCGATGAAGGGAGCACTATCCCGGAGATTGCTAAAGAGTTAGGTCTGAAGGCGGACACGCTGCATAAGGCAGTACGTGCCGGCAAGCTGCACAAACCTCAAAAAATACGAAAAGCTCCGTCAACCTGAACTGTCCGGCACAACCAAAAGTGATCGAAGCGCCGTAGATGCCCTTGCTCCGATTGGTATGGGAGCAACAGATACTACCGGCCGATTGGCTGCAAGCATCTTTGGAATGTGCCCGACGGAACCGTTTTTTGAACCCTGTCTCGATATAGCCCGTGGCGGGGTACTGCTTGGCTTACCAGGACTTTTGAGCATGGGCCTACTGAGTCATTCGGAACTTTTTACGTTGCCGCCGGGGTATTATCGACTGGACAGTATTTTTATGCTTCTCACCTTCATGGCGCTCGCTCGAATTAAGACCATCGAGTCGCTTCGCTACTGTCCTCCTGGAGAATGTGGCAAACTACTCGGTCTTGATTCCGGAAGCAAAGACCCTCCGGGAAAAGGTCCGTTCACTGGTTCAGGGCGGGAAGGCTGAACAATGGGGCGGTACGTTGAGCAGGGATTGGATGGCAATGTTCCCTGAATCCGCCGGAGCTTTTTACATCGACGGTCACGTCAGGGTATATAACGGAAGCCAGACGGAACTTCCCCGTCACTACGTTGCTCGACAACAATTGTGCCTTCGTGCCACGACTGACTATTGGGTAAATGCCATGGATGGTCAGCCTTTTTTTATGGTGAACAAGCCTGTTGACCCCGGTTTGCTTGCCGTGTTGGAGGAGGAAATCGTCCCCAGCCTGTTACAGGAACTCCCCTGTCAGTCAAACCTGTTTGATCAAGAAGAGTTATTGCGCCCACGTTTCACTCTGGTATTTGACAGAGAAGGCTACAGTCCGGATTTCATGGCCAGGATGCGAAAAATACGCATCGCCTGCCTGACATATAATAAATATCCAGGCGAGGATTGGCCTGAAAAAGAATTTCAATATCAACAGGTCAAGTTGGTATCGGGCCAAATCGTGGAAATGCTTCTCGCCGAACGGGGTACGCGCCTTGGTAAGAAACTTTGGGTGCGAGAAATTCGTAAGCTGAGCAAAGAAGCACATCAAACCTCCATTGTTTCCACGGATTACAGCCGTGATTTGCCAAGCTCCGCTGCGGCCATGTTCGCCAGATGGTGCCAGGAAAACTTTTTCAGATATATGCGTCAGCACTATAATCTCGACGCACTTGCCGACTATTCAACAACAGAGACTCCTGATACCACAAAAGTGGTCAACCCACAGTATCGAGAGCTTGATAGTGAGGTGAGAAAACAAAATGCTCGGCTTGCCAGAAAAAAATGTGAGTGCAATGCCATTGTCCTTTGTGATGATATTGAGCCTGATAAGGTTGCTGAGTACGAAACGAAAAAAGCAATCCTTGCGGAAGAAGTCGATGAGCTGAGTCGAACGATTGAGGATCTGAAAGCCTGCAGAAAAGCAACACCACGGCATGTGCTGTTTTCTGATCTACCAGAGGAGGACCGGTTTCGGATGCTTGGCATGCAAGGGAAGTACTTTATCGATACGATCAAACTTATCGCTTACCGTGCCGAGACAGCTATGGTTAACATTGCCCGTCAAACTATGCGACGACTGGATGATGCCAGAAGTCTGGTCCGTAGTTTATATGCGATGGATGCGGATATCCTGCCGGATTACGAAAATAAAAAATTGATTGTCCGGTTGCATCAACCGGCTAACCGAAGCAGTGCAGAGACACTGTTGAATGTGCTTCATGAACTGAACGCCACGCAGACTGTTTTTCCGGGTACGGAACTGCGCTTGTTCTACAAAATGGTGTCGCAATAAATTCTTCCGAGGTCAGGAGGTCTGAATTTTATGGGAACGCCGGTGAACTATTACATATTTTTTAACCGATAAACTCCTGTCGAATTTTGCGCTTTTTAGGTCCTGTCAAAGTATATTTTCAATATTTTGCTATAAATTTAAATTGTTATGCTGCATATGCAGCGAAATGTTTACGAGAGCTAAAAAAACTCTATCACGAAAAATCAGCTAATTAGAAGCACGTCTGGAACTGCTGGCTTTGGTCAGGGGGCTTTTTATTTTTTTTGTGTCATTCCAAGAATCAAAATATCCCCTTTATTTTCCTCATTCTCACTCGTAATTGAATATTCATGAGCGCCAATATCAGTATCAGTTCTGGTATTGCCGTAAAAATCCAAATCAGGGATTACTCCAATGGCTAGGCGCGTGTTGCTTTCAAGGCCGTTATTTATAGCAGGGGAACCTTCGAGTAGGTTCAAATTGAATTTTTCAGCTTCAAAGTCGACTTGCGCTAATTTAGGATTATCTGTCGAACAACTGGCTACACCGTTGCAAGGGGATCCATAAGTATTATGGGCAATGATAAAATCCACGTCTGGGGTTAAGCCTGTGCATCCTACGCCTATATAATTTAGCTTATTATTTTCGGATTGAAAAATAGTATTACGAACATATACTTCTTCGGTACCACTGCAAGTGCCTACAGATTCCGAAAGCCAAAGTCCGTAATTACTTTCCCAGACAACAGTGTTGTTTAAGACGACCGCTTCGTGTCCGGTTGAACTGCCTCGCGTCATAGCAAGATTGATAGGTGGGCCACCTGCTCGGCAACTATCTCCTGCATTATCCCACTCTGTCACGGCCGTAATAGGGTTGTCGGAGAAGAAATTGCAATTTCCAACAAGTTTACTATTTAAAAGCCAAATTTTGTCCCCTGATACTTTCACTTGACTGCCAGCGTTGCCTTCTGAATGGACTCTTTCTATACGCATACTTGAGCCAGCAAAAAGATAGAGCCCGTCAAGGCCATCTGATGTATTATGTTTGAAAGCTGAATCGATAAATTCCCAGTTACCAGCAGTTGCATCTAAGCCGAACCCATCTCCATAACCTCCTCCTTGTTGTGCCCAACACTCCTCTGGTTCTTTGCTAGGGTAGCTTTCTATACAACCATTGTACTCCACTAATAGATGGTGGAAACTGAGTGTACCAGAGCTGCTATTATCGGATGCTGCTGTACCATTCCATCCTGCTATACCATTTGCTCGAAGAGTTAAATAATTAGATTTAAAATCAGTAAGTTTACTGCCTTTTATTCCATTATTAGCGATACCATGAATATTTATATTATTGAGCGTGACATTCGTTGAGTTGTATACGTACATACCCTCTTTTGCCCAATCTCCGACCGGAAATCCTGCATTATAACAAGCTCTAGTGGAGTGATTTGCATTATTGACACAAGCTTCATGGTCTGTAATTTCAAGACACTGTACTTCTGTGTAGTCTGACTCGTTTAAATTCAACACGCGCAATACGCCTTCAACGCCATATAGTTCGGGCATTGAGTTGCATCCCAAATTCCAGTTTTCTCCTAAAAGTCGGGTTGGATTATCTTGTGTGCCTGAAGGTAAAGATGATGGATAACAGTTGTATGCCCAGTTAGCTGAACATTTTTCTGAATCATATATTTCTTTATTGTAACCCATTGGGTAGCTACCATTTTTGATTATTACGGTATCTCCGCCGGTAATCCTCTGGGGGTATAAGGATGACCCATTTACGCCAATGGCTTCATATGGATGATTCCAAGCACAATTCTCTGAGCCAGTAGTATAAGGGGCATCAGTAAGTCCTGTGCATTGAGTCGCATTTCCACCGTCCTCTCGAATGTAATAGGTCGCAGCATTGATGACATGTGGGGTTAGAATAAAAGATATAAAAAAAATTACTCTGCTGATCATTGAATTACCTTGAAATATAAATCTTTATTATATTGAAGCCCGTCTATGTCCCATTTTTGACTATTTTTATAGTGCAATTTGCAATCGTTGCATCCATCTGGGATATAGGAATCCGAGGATGAAGTAGCAAAATTAAGGTAATTAGAACTTAAATCATTTGTTACACTTAGTGAAAAAAAATACGGCTGATTTGCTGATATAGTCAGAGGTGTCTTAAAATTAAATTCATACTCAGTATTAGTATCAGTTATTATGACTCCTTCCGATTCTGCAATATAGTCAATTGACATATCCTTTTTTGTGCCAACCCTAATCTTTACTGGTGGTTGACCATAAATATTTGTACCTGTTTTGATTATAATAGTCTTAATGGATCCTTCTTCAGTAGATATGAATCCTTGGCCACAGGATTTAGATACACTGATGTTGGTTGTAGACTCTGTAGATATTGTCTGTGATTCAAGTATTCTATTTAAAAAAGTGCTTACTGACAATTGATAGAGAGTAATACCATTAGCGTCGTCGATAGCTGTGACTGTTACAGAGAAGTCATCTTCACTTGAATATGTATGCTGTATTTGTTCGCCTTTTCCTTGCGTCCCATCACCAAAGTCCCAAATGAAATCTTGGATAGTACCGTCAGTATCGTTTGATGCGCTAGCATCAAAATTGACATTTAATCCATCCTGTACGTATGATACGTCAACTATAGGCGCTTGGTTTGAATCGTCATTTACAGTTATATTTACACTCTCAAGTTTTCCTTCAAATTTTGTCGATGCTAGTAGTAATGACGGAAGGGATAGAAAAATAAAACCAATTAGTAATATGGTTAGTGTCGTGTAAATTGATATCTCTAAAAATATACTTGTAAGAGTATTTTTACGGTTAAACATTGTGCCCTCCCCCAAAAAATAATTTCCTCTATTTCAGAGATATTATCATGTTGTTTCAACGAGCTGTGTCATAAAGTAAATCGTTACTAAATTCAATTTCAGTGCCATCTGAGTACAATACGCTCATTGTAAAGGTAGATCCATCCATTATTTCAGTTAGGCATTCCATTTGCCGATCAGTGGATTCTAGGGTTTCGCCTATCATTTGGTCGTTTAAATATGCACGAAATCCAATGATATTTTCTGTTGAATCTGGAAAAACCCAGGTGAAGATTATTTTTTTTAGATCAGTTGAATCTTCAGCGATTGCATCTGCACTGCTCGATTCCTGGATTGTTGTTGCTCCTATGGCAATATAGCCGGCATCTTCTTTTATAAAAATGAACCTTCTGTTGGTCGGGTTTTCCTCAGTCAATGAGAGGGTAACGTCGGCAGCAGTAAGTTCACTTACGCGCAGTATGGAGCTGTTTGAAGAGCTTCTGTTCTGGATTCCTGCAAAAATGAAAGGAAGATCTACAAATTTCGTATTGAAATTTGTGGCTTTTCCTTTCTTGCTCACTCTTGGTATAATAGCCGCTTCATAGCTCATACCGGCTTCATTTCCCTTACTCTGACTCCATGCAATATAGCCGACTGTTTCCTCTCTATAGCCGTTAGTGTCCACTGAACCAGGATCCAACGTGTATACGAAGCCTTTCTTGCTGATGTTCTCAACATGGTCAATGACCGGCGAGAGATCGTTCGCTGTGAGAACTGATGTCAGTACAACCGGGTCGTCGGAAAAATTCTGCTCAAACGTTACGGTTTTGCCCACACTGCTGCCTGTAAATTGACCTATTTCAAGTTGGGCACCGTCACCTAATGTTATAATGCCCTGTTCCGCAACGATAAAGTTGACCAGTTCAGTGGGGTGTGTACCGTCCTGGTAATCCCATTCCTGCAGTCGAATTTCAAAACTGTCGGCTGACAGGTTTCGTATTCTGACAAATGCGGGTTCGTTGTTGTTACGGGTAGGTGGGCCGGCAATCACCACTGGTGCGCTAAAAGTCGATTCAAGCTGTACCCTTATCCAGTCAGTTGTGATCTCTACCTCGCCGACTTCATAAATCAGGGATTCATTGGTAACTTCACTTGTTGCAGTGACGGTTTTTGAGACAGTGCTGCTCCAGGCACCCAGGTTGTCCTGAACCTGGAGTGTGGCAGTATACAATCCTTCGGCAGTGTATGTATGTATTACTGTCGCACCTGTACCGACCGAACCGTCTCCAAAGATCCATTTGTAGAGTTCTATATTTCCATCTGCGTCTGTGGACCCGGATCCATTAAAGGTGACGGCAAGCGGTGTCTCACCACTTGTCGGGGTTGCTGAAATCGCTGCTGTTGGAGCTGTGTTCATGGTTTCCGATTCAGTGACCAGGACCGGGGTTGAGGCCGTATCTGTCAGGCCCTCGCTATCTGTGACCTTCAATTGCGCCGTATACGATCCTGCAGTAGGAAATATATGGGCCGTGATAATGCCGCTACCGATACTGCCGTCACCGTATTCCCATCTGTAATTGAGGGTGGAGCGGCCTGTTGAGGCCGATCCGTCAAAGGTGACCGAGAGGGGGGCGTCACCCAGGGCAGTTGAGGAAGCAACTACAGCCACAGGCAGTTCATTCGTTGGTGTGGTGCTCTCTTCAACAGTGATCTCTACATCAGTTGTGTGCGAAGTGGAACTCGTGTCTGTAATTGTGAGGGAAGCAGTGTATATACCCACCGAACTATATGCGTGGGTCACCGTAGCGCCGGTCGCGCTTGATCCGTCACCAAAGTTCCAGTTGTAGGAGCTGATATCTCCGGTTGATGCAGTTGCGTCGAAGGCAACGGTCAATGGTGCTGTTCCGCTTCCGGGAGTTGAAGTCAGCAGCGCCTGCAGTTCTGATGTATCCGAGGGTTCTGTGGTTGTATCTTCAGCCGTGTTAGAGGTGCTATATGAATAGACGATGAGGTTGGAAAATAAGGTCGCCGTTCCTGTGCTGTCTATTGCAGCTATTTTAAATACGTTTTCTCTTGCCAAGCCTGTGGCTTCACAGGTGATTGTTCTGGCTGTGGAAACCGAGGTTTCGCATAAAACGACATCGTTGAAATAAAGTTGGAATCCGCCCGCGTTAGTTTCGCCGTCTGTGTACTCCCAGTTGAAGGTAAGAGCGGTTGTCCGAAAGAGGTTAGCGAACTCGGCAGGATCAAGTGTAAGAAAATTTGACTTGTCGCTCTCTGTTCCGGCTGCATCATAGTGGCTTACAGCAAAGGTCATGGTGGTTGTCAAAGGATCTGCGTAACAGCATAAGGTGGATGTGGATGGCGACGGGATATCGCACAACAGATAATCATTTAGGTACATGCGGTAGCCGCTGATATCCTGTGAGGTGTTTTGATCTTCGATTGTGTAACAGATTTTGTGGCTGCCTTCCGGAGCTGTGGAATCAGCAGGCTCCTCGCCGGCATTCGGAGCGTCATCCTCTGTTTCATTGGTTGGGGTGTCTGGTACGGATGAGCTGTCACCTATGGTAAAGGGGAAGTCGGGGGAGGGTAAGCTTTCGCTTCCGTCGTTATACAATGCTGTTATTGCAAAATTGTATGTTCCGTCTTCTGTGACAAACGTGCAGGTGACAGGCAACGAGGTGTCAGCCTGGCAGATTTCCTGGCCCTCCTGGTACAATTTGTATCCGACATGGCTGAGTGAAGAATTTTTCGGTGGAGTATAGGAAACATTAACTTCTATAGTTCTCTCTGTGGCAGCAAAAACATGCAGTGGTACAATGCAAGTGAGAAGCAGTATGCAATATCTGAAAATACCCATAATATGATTCCAGTGTTGGCGTGAACCGTAATCTTCTCAGTTTTGAGCTACAAGCTGTTTCCCCGCATCGTCTTTGATTTCACCAACTGCCCAGTGCAGCCATTCCTTCTGCCGGATGGAGAGATCCTTGTCGTGACTTTGAATAAATTTGCGCAGCGCCTCGGTGCTGGGAAAAGAAATTTTATATAAGCCGTCTGCATAGGCACCGTGGCCCTGTAAGGTTATTTTTCCTTCTTTTTCCAGGGCAACGGTCAGATCATGGTGCTGATACAAAACGAAATTTGCTGAAGTTGAAACCGTTCCGTAACGGGCTTTCTGGATATAGTCATAGGTATACACGCCAAGACCTACAGCCAGTACCAGGGCCACTGCGGCAATGCCTTTGGTGAGCATGTTATTTGCTTGGGGGGAGAAAATATCCTGGAGGCTCAAGGGGATACGCTTGGGAATTTCTCGCTCGATATCCGAATAGCGGGACAGGCAGGTCTTGACCACTTTGCCTGTAAAGTGTTCTACGTCGCGTATTGCGTCATCGTCTGTGGGATCCGCCATGGCCAGTTCCAGTACATTGTTGTTTTTGAATGCCAGCGGCAGCACACCCAGTTTTCGGCATAAGTATCTGGGGAGTGTTTTTTTGACTTCCGGTGAGAATTTGGCCTGAATTTCGCAAACCGATTCACCGGATTGATCGGATAAAGTATCTTTGAGTTGATCGTCGGAAATGGCCTTCATGCCGAGAAGGATGTGTCCGAGTCTTCTGTCGCCTCCAGCTTTGATGCGCAACGCTTCATTGATAATTTCTTGGGGGACCAGACCTTTTTGAACCAGTATTTCGCCGAGGCGCTCTTTCCCTGCCATGTATTTTCTCCGGATCTGTAATGTAAGTATACGTTGTTAACTCTTTTTATGGATATTATGTGAAGAGTACTATTTTTTATGTATGATAACTTAGAGTCATTTCAAAAGGTTGTTGCTCGTACATTTCACTTGTTTTGCGAAAAAACAAGTGAAAACAACCTGTTGGTTGGTTCCGAACAATTACAAAATTGTTCTTGCTATACTTTGATTATAAGGTCTCCACGGCAAATTTTGCAAGGGAGAGATATACTTTTTTTGCCGACAAGAGGTACATTTAGCCTCTCGAGAAGAAAAGAACGATTTGTATGAAGAAATCTTTTTAGCTGAAATGATAGAAGAAAAAACGGCAGGGAATTTACCCTCTGTCAATATTTTTTTTAAGCTGAGAGTAAAAAACTTGAGCTACTTTGGGTATCATACAAGTAAAGAGGTGTCCGGTCAAATGGTACACGAAAACCACTGTTTCGAAAGGCTGTATTTTTTTCCCGTGTTGCAATACCTCATCCCTCTTACGGGAGTTGGATGCGCCAATGACATGAATCGTAGGATTGCAGGCCTGATTGCGTTGTTGTAAAGTGTTAATTTTTCCATTACCCGCCGATGGATAGCGACTATTTTTTTATTAAAGGAGATCCTGTGCTTACTTTATCAGAATTTTCAGAAAGCCTTATTGTACATTTTCGCCGCGCTGAAAGGCTGAGGGAAGAGGCTGTCAATCTTACCTCCTATGATCTGAATGTCAGGCAACTTTGTGATCTAGAACTGTTGTTGAACCGAGGGTATTACCCTTTGAACGGGTATCTGGGAAAAGCAGATTACCTGTCTGTGCTTGAGAAGATGCGTCTGTCAGACGGAACGGTGTGGACCATTCCCATTTGTCTGGATATTTCTGAAAAACAGGCGGAAAAAATCGAAGCCGGACAACGGATAGCTCTGAACGACCAGGAAGGCTTTTTGCTCGCCGTTTTGACTGTCACTGAAATCTGGCGGCCCGACAAGTCCTACGAAGCTGAACAGGTCTACGGAACAGCCGATCCCCAGGCCCATCCGGGGGTAAAAGCGTTGTTCAATCAGACAAACGAGTGGTATGTGTCCGGACCGGTGGAAGGGGTGTCGCTCCCCCTGCATTATGATTTCAGAGATATTCGTCGCAGTCCTTCAGAGACGCATCGCAGATTTACCCAGTACGGATGGCGAAAAATACTGGGTTTTCATACCAGGGAATATCTTCATTGCGCGCATCGTGAGATGGTTTTGGCCGCAGCCAGAGAGGTCGGGGCAAGTATTTTCCTGCATCCTGTCGTCGGATTGGATCATCCGGGAAATCGGGAGCATTATACCCAGGTTCATTGCTATCAGGAATTTGTCAAACATTTTCCAGCTAATATGATATTGCTCGGGATCACTCCCCTGGCTGAACGCCATGCCGGGCCGCGGGAGGCTGTATGGCACGCCAGTATTCGGAAGAATTTCGGATGCAGTCACTTTATGGTTGCCGAAGACCATGGCGACCCCTTTGCCGGGACCGATACTGCCCTGTTCTATCCGCGGTTTGCCGCTCAGCAGCTCGTGGAGGAGGTGCAGGACCAGATCGGCATCCAGATGGTTGCAGAAAAACCCATGGGATATGTGGAAGATAAAGGCCAGTATATTTTTCTGGACCAGGTGCCTGACGATGTTGAGGTGAAGAATATCACCTCCCATGAGTTGAGAAGGCGATTGGAATGGGGGCTTGAGATTCCGGAATGGTATTCCTACCCCAATGTGGTGGCTGAATTGCAACGGGCATTTCCTCCACGCTCCAAACAGGGGTTCACAGTCTTTTTGACAGGTCTTTCCGGGTCCGGTAAGTCAACCATTGCCAAGGTGCTTATGGTGCGGTTCATGGAAATGTGCGGCAGGCCGGTAACCTTGCTGGACGGTGATATCGTGCGTAAAAATTTATCTTCGGAGTTGACGTTCAGTAAAGAACACCGGGATCTGAACGTTACCAGGATAGGGTTTGTGGCCAGTGAAATTACCAAAAACGGCGGTATCGCCCTGTGTGCGCCTATTGCGCCGTATGAAGAACCCCGTGCAGCCAATCGCGAGCTTATAAGCAGATATGGGGGCTACATCGAAATCCATGTGGCCACACCCTTGGAAGTATGTGAACAGAGAGATCGAAAAGGGTTGTATGCAAAGGCGCGTAAGGGCCTGGTCAAAGGGGTAACAGGCATCTCCGACCCGTATATCCCTCCGGCAAATCCTGAATTAACAATAGATACCAGCCGTATGACCCCAGCGGAAGCAGTGCAGGAGATCTTTTTATATCTCGAGGAACAAGGCTATATTCAATAGGTTACGTGCACTCATGGGGGCATCTGTTTGCTGGGCGTTCGCCCTTGGGCTCGTCACCCCGTTTTTTTTTGTTGGTGGTCCTTCCTGGGAATCCTTGCGATCCTTCAAGGCACTGTGGAATTTGGGCCATATCGGCTATTTCTGCATTGGCGCTCTGCTGCTGTATAATTACTTACAGAAGCGGGAGAGATGCGAAAACAGTCGATCCGACGGCCTGGTTGTTTTCCTATATGTTCTGCTGGCGGGTACGGGGGTAGAGTTTCTTCAGTTGGCTGTGCATGGTCGTTCCCCCAGCATTGAAGATATTCTTCGAGATCTTCTCGGCTGGGGTGTTGCCGCCGTTATTTGGAAATTTTTGGTTCAACGACGATGTTTTGACAAGAGCGGCCTGGTTCTCTGCCTGGCGGTTGCCGTTGGGTTAGTCTTGTCAGTAAAGCCTTTGGCGGTCAGTCTCTCTGATGAATACGCGATTAAGAATCAATTTCCGGTTTTGGCCGACTTTGAAGCGACGGAAGAGATCACACGCTGGAGATCTCCAAAACAGATAACACTGCAGGACAAAATTGTCAGGCATGGACAACATGCCGCCAGGATACAATTGTCGACCAGGAAATATTCCGGGGTTTCTCTGGCATATTTTCAGGAGAACTGGAAAGGCTATTCCACCCTGCATTTCAGTGTCTATAATCCTGAGCACGATGTGTTGAAACTGTATTGCAGGATTCACGACGCCCTGCACAGGACGCTGGGTTCTGCTTATAAAGACAGATTTAACACTGTGTTTACCGTTCCCTTTGGCTGGCATGATCTTTCCATAGACCTGGATCAGGTCGCAGCTACTCCGGCATGCAGAACCATGGAAATGGGGCATATACGCGGGTTGAGTCTGTTCGTTATCCAACAACCCCGGGCCAGAAGCATATATCTGGATCATATCTATTTGGAGAGGTGATACGTTGCGTTTTTATCGTCCCAGGTCCTTTTTATCCCTGCTGCTCACCGGTTTTATTTTTGTTTCTCTGCCTATGGTCACTGCTCTTTTTAGTTCGGTTCAGATACTTGACCGGGTTGTGCAGCAGAGCGCCGTTGCTGTGTTCCGTTCGGTGAGCAGGGTGGATAACAGTCGCAAATTGGTAGATTTGCTCCATGACCAGGAGCGATCAGCCCGTTTGTATAATGTACTGGGCGACCCGGCTCACCTGGACGAGTTGTATGGCACCACGACGGAAATCGATGATATATTGCCACGTTTTGCAGCCGATAACGATGATCAGGATCTGTTGGATCTCATCCAGAGGCTGGAAGCCCAGGTCCAGCATATTGTCGCTGCATTGACTCAAACTACCGGTGGTCCCGAGCTGCTAAGAAAAAGCCAGGAGGCTGCCCTGAATCTGTATGCAGAGGTCGGGTCCACAGCTGTTCAGCTGGAGCGTTTGAGTAACGCATTGATGATTGATGAAGTTGACGCGCTGGAAGAAAGCGTACAAAAAAACAAAACCACACTGGTCTGGCAGGTAACAGGGCTGATCGGTTTCAGCGTATTGCTGGTGATTCTCTTTATTTCACTTATCCTTAAACCGATTCGTCAGATCGACAAGGCCATCGAACGACTCGGTGAAGGGGATTTTTCCACGCCGTTTCATGTATCCGGTCCCATCGATCTCGAATCCCTGGGGGAAAAGTTGAACTGGCTGCGTAAGAGATTGGCCAAGCTGGACAGGGAAAAAGTGAAGATGATTGCCCATATCTCCCATGAGCTCAAAACTCCTCTGGCCTCAATCAAGGAAGGGGCAGGGCTGTTGAAAGACCGCCTGGTGGGCCCTTTGAATGTGAGTCAGGAGGAGGTTGTCAATATTCTGGATACCAACTGCATTAAATTACAGCGTCTGATCGAAAATATCCTTGATTTCAATATGGCCGAAGCCAGGGAGTCTCCCGTTGATCTGACTGAAATAAATCTGGGTGAATTGATACGGGAAGTTGCCGAAGACCACCATAACCTGATGCTGGCGAGAAATATCACCCTGCAGATGAACCTTGATGCAGCGCTGGTCTCTGGAAATCGGACACAGATTAAGACAATATTCGATAATCTGCTGGCTAATGCCGTGAAGTTTTCACCGGATAACGGAACTATCAATATTTCCATGCGCAATAAGGTGGATACTGTGTCCGTCATTGTGGAAGATCAAGGGGAAGGGATCAGCGACGAGGATCGTCCGCAAATTTTTCTCCCCTTTTTTAAAGGAAAAAAGTCAAGCCAGTCAGGGATCAAAGGTTCTGGCCTGGGGCTTGCAATAACAAAGGAGTATGTGCAGAATTGTGGTGGTTCCATACGATTGATGCCAAGCGATAAAGGAGCCTGTTTTTCTGTGACATTACCGAGGGTAAGGAATTAGCGATATGAAGCGAATCTTGACAGGTTGGGTGATTGTTCTCGGGTGTTTGCTGAGCGGGTGTGCGCCGATGGCGCCGCAGCGGCCTGTGTATCAAAACACGCAGGCGCCCACAGTGATCTTTTATCCCACTTCCAGCAATAACCTGTTGTCGTGTATGACAGACTCACAGGATCTGTCCCGTAAAGAGTTTAATGAGTATTACAAAAAGGTACTGCAACAACAGGAAGAAAGCCCGAACGACAGTGATCAACTGCTTTTAGTCTGTCTTGGACTGCATAAATACGCCAGCTACAAGGAATTCCGGAGAGCGAGTAAACTGCTTGAAGAGTACGGAGAGCGACACACGGATGAACAACAGAGTCTCCATGGGCTGTATATGCTTGTTGAGCGTATACACCAGGGACAGCTGCGGCTTTGGTCCCGGAGGAATCAATTGAGCGATGAAAAATCCGCACTTGAAGATTCCAATAACGTACTGCTTGAACGTATTGATGAGCTGGAAAAGAGTAATGAGGCGGATAAGAAACGGGTTCAGGAACTTGAAAAGCAGATCGAACAGTTGAAAAATATAGAAAATATAATAAAAAACAGGGAGTTGTGACAGGTGTTGCTGTCGCGTGTATAAGGTCTTATGGAAAAGCCGAAATGTAAAGTTCTGTTGGTTGATGACGAAGTCGATTTGCTCAGATTGTGGAAACTAAGACTGCAGTCAAGCGGTTATGAGGTCTCTACTGCAGAATGTGCAGAGGAGGCCATGGCTACGTTTGCAGCCATGAAGCCTGACGTCGTCCTCACTGACCTTCGTATGCCCGGGTTGGACGGGATGGCGTTGTTTGAGGCGATTCGCAAAGTCAATAAATCCATTCCAGTGATTATCATCACCGCCCATGGATCAATTCCCGAAGCTGTCGAGGCCACACGGCAGGGTGTCTTTTCTTTTCTGACCAAACCCATTGACGGCAACGAACTGATTGAAGAGATTGAAAAAGCTGTTGAAAGTACCAGCGGCGGCGCGGCGGCAAGGGTTTCCGAGATGGAAGAATGGCGGCAGGATATCGTCTCGCGCAGTGCAGCCATGGAAGAACTGCTTTCCCGGGCCAAGCTGGTTGCTGAAACCGAGTCCACTGTGTTGATCCGGGGCGAGAGCGGTACGGGTAAGGAGCTGCTTGCCATTGCCCTGCATAAGGCGAGCAGCCACAGCAAAGGCCCTTTTATTCCCGTTAATTGCACGGCCATCCCGGAAACGCTGCTGGAATCGGAACTGTTCGGGCATGTGAAAGGCTCCTTTACCGGAGCTTCAAGGAGCTATGCCGGATTATTTCAGTCTGCGCACAACGGCACCCTGTTTCTGGATGAAATAGGCGACATGCCGCTCCATATTCAGGTGAAACTGTTACGGGTGCTTCAGGATCGGCAGATACGACCGGTCGGCTCCTCCCAGCCGGTTCCTGTTAATGTGCGCATTATCTCGGCAACCCACAGAAACCTCGAAGAGGCCATTCAAAACAAGACCTTCAGGGAGGATCTTTTTTACCGGCTTAATGTTGTCAGCCTTGAGCTGCCGCCTCTGTATAAGCGCAAAGAAGATATCCCCCTGCTTGCCGAGCATTTCGTGAATATACTGACAGAGCGCGGGGACGGTCAGCCTAAGAAGTTTACTGCGGAAGCCATGCAGATACTTGTGGAAGCGCCCTGGCCCGGCAATGTCCGCCAGTTGTACAATGTGGTGGAAAACGCCGTAGCCCTGGCGACTTCGTCCTTTATCACCGAAGATCTGCTCTATGACGCCATCAAGACAAACCAGAAAAAAATCATTCCCCTGGCCGAGGCCAGGCGGCAGTTTGAGCAGCAGTACCTGATTCAGTTGTTACAGACAACGCGGGGCAATGTTTCCCAGGCCGCACGCCTGGCACACCGAAACAGAACTGATTTTTACAAACTGCTCAGTCGGCATCATATTGTACCGTCACTTTTTAAATCGTAACGTATCTTTATTGCGACTAGAGAGGGAGTTTGTGGTTTAACGCTTTGATTTTCCAAGGTTCATTTTGTTTCTTTTTTGCGACATTTGTCTGCCGGTCCGTGGCTGGCAACTTGAACAGCAAAACGTCGCCCGTCCTGCCAGGATACTTTTCTCTATGGAGGATCCGCATCTGGGGCAGGGGAGTTCTTTACGGCCGTATACGTTAAGTTGCAGCTGGAAATACCCTGGTTGACCATTGGTTGCCAGAAAGTCTGATATAGTGGATCCTCCTGCAGCAATAGCCTGTTCCAGAACCTTGACACAGGCGTTGCGAAGTGTTTCCCATTGCTCCTTTGTGATGATGTTGACTGGAGTGGAGGGGTTGAGTCTTGCCAGGAATAAGGCTTCATTGGCGTAAATGTTGCCGATGCCTGAGATCAGTTTGCTGTTCATGAGAAAGACTTTGACCGGTATTATCCTCCTGGCGGCCATCTCCAGCAGCCGCGACGTCTGAAACTCCGTGCCGAGGGGTTCGATGCCTTCTGAGCGGGAAAACCGCTCTTCATCCTGCTGTGCGGAGTCCTGCGGCCATACTTCTATCAGGCCGAAACGACGGACATCGTTAAAGCGAAATTCCTGATCATTATCCAGTGAGAATATCAGATGATCGTGTTTGGCCCGGGCAATGTGACGGTCAAGAACAGCGAGCTTTCCGGTCATGCCGAGATGGAGGCGCAGCACCGCACTGCCGCTTAATCTGATAAGGATGTTTTTCGCCCTTCGTTCTATGGCCTCCACTGTTTGATCGATGCATTCGCGATCCAGTAGTTCCAGATCCACTGGGAGGCGAAGATGCTTTCCGCTCCACCAGACCCCGGTGATGGTGCGTCGTGTCAGGAGAGGAACAAGCCCTCTTCTCGTGACTTCAACTTCAGGAAGTTCAGGCATCCTTTTCTCCTGTACAGAAGGCAATGACGTATTCCTGCCGACAGAGCAGCCGGACCTGGATTTGTCTGTCGATAGAGCCGACCTGCACGGCGCAGGTCATTGTCCAGTCCTTGTCCGTCTCTCCGTGGTCAAGAGCAAGCATTCTGGTGTTGGAAAAGAGCTCCGGGCGGTCAAAGAGCAGGCATTTTTTTATGGCCTCCTTGGCTGTCCATATACAGGCCAGTCCTGTAAGGGGGGACGCTGCACCAGCCAGCTTCCGCTCGTCCTTGTCACTGAATCTGTCCTGCAGTCGGAGAAGTTTTTTATCCAGATATTGAATATCGATTCCACATCCCGAGTCCCTCTTAACCATTGCTGCTCCGTACCTGCGGCTGTGGCTGATGGAGATGGAACAGGCCGGAGCATTATTGGAGTACAGAGTCGGGCGACCGTTGCTGTCCGGAAGAATGGAGTATGACGCCCATTTCGGCTTGGATTCCCGGTTGCTGTCGCACAGTTTTTCCAGGGCGGATTTTGCGGATATTCTTCCTCCAAGCCATTCCACATATCTTTTTTCAAATGGAAAAGAGGAAAAGAGTTCCCGTTCATCGTTGGAAAGGAGCTGTTGTTGCCATCTGTCGTCCATAGTGTTGCGCATGATCTTTTTCAGGCGGAAAAGATCCGTCATTGCAAAAGCTTGACTACAGTCATTGAATCGCTCGAGGGCTGCCGGATATATTGTGCAGCCGGCGATAACTGTCGAAAGCCGTGCAGAATGAACGGGGTGTGGATCGGAGCTTGTTAAAATCATTAAAAGGTGTATAAATGTCGGCAATATAGCAGGTGATTGTTGTATGACCCGAATCATCGGTGATCTATAGACATTACATAACAATAAACAGAATATATGAACAGTCTGCCGGATTTTACTTCTTTTGATATATTAGTCGTTGTTCTTCTCCTTTTTTTTCTAGCCAGAGGTCTGTGGGTCGGATTCATGCGGCAGCTGGCAGCTTTTTTCGGACTGATAGGGGGCTATTGGCTGGCGGCAAGATACCATGGCCTTGTCGCTCCTTTTGCGCAGCAATACATAGACAATCCCAAGGTGACGTTCCTGGTCTGTTTTGGCTGTGTTTTTCTGCTTGCAGCCCTCGGTTTCGGGCTGCTGGGTAAACTTTTGAGAAAGGTGATGGAGATATCTCTGCTGGGGTGGTTTGATCGCGCTCTCGGGGGATGTCTGGGGGTTGTAAAGGGATTTATTCTCGCCTCTTTGCTGTATATGTTCCTGGCGTCCAGCGTATCTGCAACAAACACCATGCTTCGGAAATCACTGAGTGCTCCGTACCTTCAGCTTGGCGCAGAGCAGTTGCAGCTTTTGATTAATGATCCGAGGTTGAAGCAGTATCTCCGGATAAAGGAGCCTGCCATACAGGAGAGTGATTCAAAAAAGTCATGAGTAATTCCGAAATGGCAGGAATCGGTGAGCGCCGGACATCCTGGGAGGGCGTCCGGCATACGGATTCAGAATAAGGGGTATCTTGAATAATGAGAAATACGGCCTAAAAGGTTAAGAGCGCCTTGGGCGGTTATTGGGACACCTCCTCCAGCAGGCGTGCTCGATATCGTGCGACAAACTCATCAACATCTTCACGCCAATTCCTCATCACGTTGATGCCGTGCCGCGTGAGACAACCGTTTTCCAGAATGGAATTACCCGGTCGAGCTGCGGGGGTAGGGTATTCCTCCGTCGTGCATGGTTCCATGCTGTATGGTACATCCATGGCATCCAGGAAATACCGCGCAGCCTCGTACCAGGTGGAATAGCCTTCGGAACTTGCATGCACAACGCCTGTGATGTCTGCATCCAGCAGACGCTCGATCTGTTTTGCCAGTGTCCGGGACCAGGTCAATGACCCATATTGATCGTTCACAACCCTGATTGTACGTTCGGGGGCAGCGGTTGCCAGCCTGAGCATGGTTTTGAGAAAATTTTTCCCGTTAATCCCGTAAAGCCATGCCGTACGAAGGATGACATGGTCGGCGTGTTCGGCGACTGCCAGGTCGCCGTCCAGTTTTGTTTTTCCATACATGGAAAGCGGGTTGGCCGGGTCTCCCTCGTGGTAGGCGTTGGGGGCCTGCTTTTTACCGTCATAGACATAGTCTGTGGAAACCTGAATAAAGCGGGTCCGGTACAAACTGCACTGCTCGGCCATGTAGAGAGGGCCCCGGGTGTTGACGGCCCTGCACTGTTCCACATGCTCTTCGCAAGCGTCGACAGCGGTGTAGGCTGCACAGTTGATAACGACCTCCGGGCGATGTTCGGCAAAAAGGTCTGCGACCTGTTTTGAATCGGTGATGTCCACCTGTTCAACGTCGCAGCAGCAGATGGTATGGTTTGCTGCAAGGATCGTCCTGCAGTCACTTCCCAGTTGCCCGTTTGCGCCGGTTATAAGAATATTCATGGTTGTATTGTCCTGTGGGGTTTACATAAAAGTCTCCTGCAGAGAGCAGAAGGCGCCATGTCGGAGTGATAAAGTTTCATGGTTCGTTGTCGCTGTGGCCGGCCTGGTCCGGCCATGCCGGTTATTGGAGAAGCTCCATGAGGTATTGCCCGTATTGGTTTTTCATCATGGATGCAGCGAGTTTCTCGACCTGGTTTTTGTCGATATATCCCAGTCGAAAGGCGATTTCTTCGATACAGGCTATTTTCAGGCCTTGGCGTTCCTGCACAGCCTGTACATAACTGGAGGCTTGCTGCAGGGATTCGTGGGTGCCTGTATCGAGCCAGCAGAAACCGCGCCCAAGCAGCTCCACAGAGAGTTTTTTCTGCCGGAGGTAGTGATTGTTGATATCGGTGATTTCGAGTTCACCCCGGGCGGAGGGCTTGATGGCCTGCGCCACCTCTACCACCTGGTTATCGTAGAAATACAAACCCGGTACCGCGTATTTGGATTTTGGTTTTGTCGGTTTCTCCTCAATGCCTATGACCTTGTTTTTTTGGTCGAATTCAACCACGCCGTAGCGTTGGGGATCTTTGACAAGATATCCAAAAATAGTGCCGCCGCCGGTCAGTTTACTGCAGCGGGTTACGATTTCTGCAAAACCATGTCCGAAAAAGATATTGTCTCCAAGGACAAGACAGACGGAGTCGTTGCCTATAAACTCCTTGCCGATAATAAAAGCCTGGGCAAGACCTTCCGGTCGGGGCTGTTCGGCATATTGCATATTCAAACCGATATGAGCGCCGTCGCCGAACAGTTCTTGAAAACGGGGTAGGTCGTGCGGTGTGGAAATAACAAGGATATCCGTAATCCCGGCAAGCATGAGGACCGAGAGTGGATAATAAATCATGGGTTTATCGTAGACGGGAATGAGTTGCTTGCTGATAACACGTGTTAATGGGTAAAGGCGCGTACCAGACCCGCCGGCGAGTATAATGCCTTTCAATGTGAGGCTCCTGGAAAACGTATTGATATGTTAGAGAATTGTTCGCCCTGTTTTATTTTCAGGGGAAGTGCTGTAGAATTATCCGTATCTCTTACTGTATATTTCACAAACTTTCAAATATGAGGAGAAAAAGATTCCATGAAAGATATGCCCAGCTATTTTACAGCCTATGATATTCGAGGTAAGGTCCCGGGAGAGTTGAATGAGGCCCTGGCAATCAGAATAGGAAAGGCGTATTGTGAAATCTTTTCACCTGCCAGGGTTGTGGTCGGCAGAGATATGCGCCTGTCCAGCCCGTCGTTGTCTGAAGCGCTGATTTCAGGCGTCCTCGATAGCGGAGTAGATGTTGTTGATCTTGGTATGTGCGGGACAGAAGAAGTGTATTTCGCCGTATTCGATCAGGAAAGCCAGGGTGTCGATGGCGGCTTTATGGTGACTGCAAGCCATAATCCCGCAGAATATAACGGCATGAAGATTGTACGGAAAGGAGCAAGGCCGGTTTCCGGAGACACCGGTTTGAGAGCCATTGCCGAGAAAATAACCCGGAAAGGGGGCGGCGAGATCCCGATACCCGGACATGCCGGTCGCGGCGTTCGGGAAGCGCAACCCGACAAGGATGCATATATTCGTCGCATTCTTTCCTATGTGCATCCCGAGGAACTGCAGCCGTTGAAACTGGTGGTAAACCCTGGAAACGGCTGTGCCGGTCCTGTTTTAGATCTGCTGGAAAAACATCTGCCGTTTTCTTTTATCCGAATCCATGAGCAGCCTGACGGAACCTTTCCAAATGGTGTTCCAAATCCTTTGCTGCCTGACAACAGGCACATAACAGCAGATGCCGTTATCAAAAATAATGCGGATCTGGGAATAGCATGGGACGGAGACTTTGACAGGTGTTTCTTTTTTGATGAAAACGGCCGCTTCATTGAAGGATATTATATTGTCGCCTTTTTGGGAGCGGCGATCCTGGAAAAGCATCCCGGTGAAACAATCCTGCACGATCCCAGATTGACCTGGAATACCATTGAAACTGTTCAGCGTTTAGGCGGGAATCCGGTCATGACTAAAACCGGACATGCTTTTATTAAGGAGAAGATGCGCGAATGCCATGCCGTTTATGGTGGAGAAATGTCTGCCCATCATTATTTTCGTGATTTCGGCTATTGCGATTCGGGTATGATCCCCTGGCTTTTGGTCACTGAGCTGATGAGCAGGCGCGGCAAGCCGCTTTCCGCCATGGTGGATACAATGATGGAGGATTTTCCCGTAAGCGGTGAAATTAATTCCAAAGTCAAGGACCCCGACGGCGTGCTGAAAGAAATTGAACAGCGCTACGGCGACGGACATCTCGAATATATTGACGGCGTATCCGTAAGTTTTGACGACTATCGTTTTAATGTGCGCAAATCCAACACTGAACCGGTTCTTCGCCTGAATGTTGAAACCCGGGGGGATAAGGAGTTGCTCGCTGCAAAAACCGAAGAGTTGCTTAGCCTGATCCGCCTGGAATGAGGATATTTTGTAACTACTCACAGGGGAGCAGGGGCAAGTTTGATTAACCCTGTATTTGTTACTGGTTGCAGGGTGCTTGATGTCTCTGCAAGCAGACCGGCGCAGCGTATCGGCTCATACGTAAGCCAGACTGATCTCGGAGAGATCGAGTGCCCTGTGAGCCGTTACGATATTTTTTTCTTTCGGTGGGGGAAGCTGTCTATTATACAAACGACATATTTCCCTGCGATTAGAAAATATTTTTTATTCAACGTAACCATTAAGGAGTAATTGTGTCTATACAACCCATAATATTGGCCGGTGGAACAGGGTCAAGGCTCTGGCCGCTTTCCCGTGAACTGTATCCCAAGCAGGTGTTGAGCCTTATCGGCGACCATTCACTGCTGCAACACACACTGATTCGATTATCCAGGCTCCCGGGAGTCCTTCCGCCCATCATCGTTGTGGGAGAAGAGCATCGCTTCATGATTCAGACACAGGTCGAGGAGCTGGGGATCTTTTCAAAATTCACCCTGCTGCTCGAACCTGTCGGTAAAAATACAGCGCCTGCCATTTGCGGGGCAGCGCAATACAGCGCAGGGCAGAGTGACGAAGATCCGGTGCTTCTGGTTTTACCCGCAGACCATCTGATAAGCGATGACCAGGCTTTTGCACATGCAGTCGTGGAGGCTGAAAGACTGGCTTCCCAAGGCTTGCTGGTCACCTTCGGTATTACACCGGATCATCCTGAAATCGGATACGGGTATATTCTCAAGGGAGAAGCAAACCGGGTGGAGCGGTTTGTTGAAAAGCCGGATTTCGATACTGCCAGGGAGTACATGCAGAGTGGCCGGTATCTCTGGAACAGCGGCATGTTTGCTTTTACCGCGAAGGCATTGCTGCAGGAAATGGGCCTCCACTTCCCTGAAATTTTCACTGTCATGGAGCAGGCCGTGGCAAAGGGAAATCAGGACGGCCTGTTTTTTCGCTTTGACAAAGAGGCTATGCAAGGCTGCCCCTCTGAATCCATTGATTATGCTGTTATGGAAAAAACCCAAAATGCGGCGGTGGTTGAGGCCGATATCGGTTGGAGCGACATTGGATCCTGGCGCGCGTTATGGCAGGTGGCGGAAAAAGATGGCCAGGGGAATGTCACCAGCGGTGATGTCTTGCTTGAAGACGTGAACAATTCGCTGGTTAAGGCGGAGCACACACTGGTGGCAGCAGTCGGGCTGCATGACACTATGATCGTAGAGACGGCTGACGCTGTGCTGGTTGCACCCCTGGACCGTTCTCAGGACGTCAAGAAAATAGTTACTCGACTGAAAAAAGAAAAACGGGGTGAATTTCAAATCCACAAGACAGTATACAGGCCCTGGGGATCGTATACCACGCTGGAGTTGCATGAACGATTCCAGATAAAAAGAATCAACGTAAAACCCGGAGCGAAATTATCCCTGCAGATGCATCACCACCGACATGAGCACTGGGTGGTGGTAACCGGTACCGCACGTATAGTCAATGGAGAGGACTCCTTCTTACTGCATGAAAACCAGTCAACCTATATACCCGGTGGGACTCGGCACCGATTGGAAAATCCCGGTGTCATCCCCCTGGAGCTGATTGAGATACAGATCGGGAGTTATTTGGGAGAGGATGATATCGTACGGTTTGATGATGAGTATGGCCGCTGAACCGACGATCACGACCCTATGCTTCATAGTTATTCTGTAATCCGCTACCGGGAAAATCCCGGCAGCGGATTATTTTTTGAAGTGATCGTGGAAAGTCTCGATATATTTTTCCAGAATTTTTTTTTCTTTATCTGCGAGATGAAAAAATTCTATGCCGCTCTGATTTCTTCCTGCAGAGTGATGAGAATAGATAATCTTTCCCATGACGTCGATAAGGTCATTTTCAAGACCGAGTGTGATCATTATTTGCTGCCCTTTCGGCAGACGTTGATGGGTCTCCATGAGGATCCCGCCTTCACTCACATTCAAGGTTCTGGCCATGGCATGTTCACCCTGCCTGCCTTGAGAATCTATCACCAGGTAATCCAGTAAATTGATTGATTCAGGTCTGATATGAGTTCTTCTTTCCTTTTCCACGCGGCTTCCTGCTGAAGACGAGTTTTCTGCGGCATCCATTCCTGTCGGAGTGTTGTGCGGTATCCGGCAGAGAATTCGGCAGCTCCTCAAGTGCTTCCAACGGTTTTGTGTGCGCTGAATTCCGTCGTTATTCCCGGTTCTTCAGCGCTACCGTTTCAGTATTTTTCCCACCTGAAAAAATTGTACAGGCAAGGTTTTCTTTTGTCAATTGTACTTGTGCGGTTTGTTGATTCTACAAAAGCGTAGTAAGTGGATACTTTGCTTACATTTTTGTGTAGTTTTTTTCGTTAGAGATGTGGTTGCTAACTTTTTGTTGCTTTTGTGTTATTTTTTTGTAAAGATGCCGACGTTTTTGGCGCACAAGTCAAGCTGCATGGAGGAGTGCACGAGATTGGCGCATGTATTTTTGGTGAGCGTTGGAGATTGCTTTAATTCAAGCTTTTGTTTTGGTTTTGCATGGCGGGAAAAAACTGAGCTCGGTCTCTTTTTTCA
This sequence comes from Desulfobulbaceae bacterium, assembly GCA_963678525.2. GTDB lineage: Bacteria > Desulfobacterota > Desulfobulbia > Desulfobulbales > Desulfobulbaceae > Desulfogranum. The sequence goes on along the minus strand of CAXXDG010000003.1, from coordinate 2,959,625 downwards.
TGTTTTATCAAGAAGATACGTTGTTGTGTGTTGTTGGGAGGTATGAAAGGCGGGTGCGCTTGGCTTGTAAAAATACAAAAAAATAAATTACAAAATTGTTCTTATTTGGTAAAGGAGGAGGAATGGTTAGTGGAGCTGATACTGCGTTTATCCTGGCGGCTGCAGGGCTTGTTTTGTTGATGACCCCAGGGCTGGCATTGTTCTATGCCGGTATGGTTAGGTCCGAAAATGTACTTGGCACCATTATGCAAAGTTTGATTATGATCTCCATAATCTCACTGGAATGGGTCTATATCGGATACACAATGGCCTTTGGCCCGGATGTTGCAGGTGTGGTTGGAAATTTCTCCATGTTTGCTTTGCATGGCGTGACAAATGCTCCGAGTGAGACGTATGCGACGACCATACCGCAGACGGTTTTCATGATTTATCAGTGCATGTTTGCTGTTATTACGCCTGCATTGATAACAGGGGCTTTTGCGGAAAGGGTGCGGTTCGCTCCCTTTGTTATGTTCAGTCTCCTTTGGGCTGTCCTGGTCTACAATCCGGTGTGCCACTGGATCTGGGGAGGCGGCTGGCTTGCAGGGTTGAACGTGATGGATTTTGCAGGGGGACTTGTTGTTCATGCCACCTGCGGGGTAGCCGCCCTGGCGGCTGTTATGGTTATCGGCCCGAGAAAGGGTCATGGTCACGCGAATTTTTTGCCGCACAACCTGCCGATGACCATGTTGGGAACCGGCCTGCTTTGGTTTGGCTGGTTTGGATTTAACGGCGGCAGTGCTCTTGCTGCAGATGGTGTGGCTGCAACGGCTTTTGTTGCAACCCACCTTGCCGGAATGGCAGGAATGGCCATGTGGACTTTGCTTGAGTGGATGAAATTAGGGAAGCCGACAACACTGGGAGCTGCTTCAGGCGCTATCAGCGGATTGGCGACCATTACGCCGGCTGCCGGATTTGTCGGGCCCAATGCAGCTGTGATAATCGGTTTGACGGCAGGTCTGGTATGTTACATGGCTGTTAATTTTAAAGCAAAAATGCAATTTGACGATTCCCTGGATGTTGTGGGCATTCACGGCGTAGGCGGCATAACCGGCACCCTGTTGCTCGGAGTTTTTGCAAGCACGACAGTGAACCCCGGCGGAGTGGATGGATTGCTCGCCGGAAATGTGTCTCAACTTGTCAGTCAGACGATTGGCATTGTTGTAGTCTGTGGTTATACTTTTGTGGTAAGTTTGATTATTTTAAAAGGGATAGACCGATTAATGGGGTTGAGGGTTTCTCCCGAAGCGGAAGATCAGGGGTTGGATTTTACAGAGCATTCTGAGACGGCATACAATTAATCAGCAGTTGTCGCCATATGTTCACCCTCTCAGCAAAGAAACCACAAAAGGGACGACAGTTCTGCGATCATGTCAATGACTCAGCAAGAGGAGAAGTTGTATGAAAAAAATTGAAGCGATTGTAAAGACATTCAAGCTTGAAGAGGTTAAGGAGGCTTTGACCTCCATCGATATAAAGGGCATGACCGTTACCGAGGTCAAAGGGTACGGAAGGCAAAAAGGGCACACCGAGGTGTACAGGGGTGCGGAATACGTGGTTGACTTTATCCCCAAAGTGAAACTGGAAGTCATTGTACAGGATGATCTGGTTGATAAAACCGTGGAGATGGTGGTGGAAGCCGCCCGCACTGGAAAAATAGGGGATGGGAAAATCTTTGTTCTTCCCGTGGACAAGGTTATCAGGGTGCGAACCGGCGAGGTCGATAACGAGGCTATTTGATGACGCAGACCTTACGTGCCCATCAGTCGGCGCTTGAAGAGCTTTGGCAGCAGGGGATAAGTGGGACCGAGTTGATCCGGCGCTATTCCGACCTGGCTGATCAGTATATTATAGACATCTTTCAAGGGGCAATCGATGAACTGCAGCCTGCAGGACGGATAACACTGGTTGCTCTCGGGGGCTATGGACGCAGGGAGTTGTTTCCGTATTCTGATATCGACCTGCTTCTCGTCCACGATGGACGAGCCAAAAAAATGATAAAGGAAGTGTCTGAAAAACTACTCTACCCTCTCTGGGATGCAGGCTTTGACGTGGGGCACAGCGTGCGGGGCGTCAAGGATGCAGTCGCCTTTGCCAAGGAGGATTTTGTCTTTCAGGTTGCATTGCTGGATTCCAGGTTCATGGCCGGTTCCCGTGAGTTGTTTGACGAACTGCAGACGCGTTATGTAAAAAAGATGCTGGAAGGCCGACGCTCGCAGTTCGTGACCACCATGGAACAGTTTCGCACGGACAGAAGGTTGAAATACGGAAGTCACGCTTACCTTCTGGAACCTCACATCAAAGAGGGAAAAGGGGGAATGCGTGATGTACAGGCCATGTTCTGGCTGGCCAAGGGCGTATTCGGCCTGCAGGATCTGGATGCAATCGAAGCCTCCGGTATGATCAGTGCTGAAGACCGGGCGTCTTTCGATGTTTCGTACAATATGCTGATCAAAATACGAAACCGGCTGCATTATCTGAGGCGCAGGAAAGATGATCAGCTGGTTTTCGAGTACCAGGAAGAAATGGCTGCGGCCTTCGACTACCAAGAACAGGACGGCATGCGCAGTGTGGAGCATTTTATGCGGGATGTGTACAGTCACCTGCAGACCATTGCCGTGATAACTGATCTGTTTTTTGAACATGTACAGGAAATACTCGGGCTTGCTCAGAACGGGTCGAAAGAAAGGCAACTCGAACGATCCATTGTCCTGCGCGGCGGGCGCATCCGTTTGACCAATATAGAGGATGTCAAAGCCAAACCCTATATCCTCATGCGGTTGTTTCTCCAGTCAGGAAGGGTTGGTGAACCGCTGCACCATACCACCAGAAGAGCTGTGACCGAGCATCTGTATCTGGTAGATGACCGGTTTCGGAAATCCAAACGGATAGCCGCAATATTCCAGGAATTGCTGGTTGAAAGTCAGGACGTTTTTCAGGTGCTCGAGACCATGCTGATTACCGGCCTGCTCACGGCCTATCTGCCCGAATTTTCCGGTATTGAATCGCTGGCACAGCATGATTTGTATCATCTGTATACCGTTGACAGGCACCAGCTGCAGACCGTTGCCGAAGTGCATAACCTGAAAAACGAGTATGCCGAGATTTATCAGGACCTTTCTCAGCCTGAACTGTTGTACCTGGCAGCTCTGCTCCATGATATCGGAAAAGGGCGGCAGACCGATCACAGTGAGCGCGGCGCTGCTATGATCGAGGTGATCGGGCGCCGCATGAATCTCGATTCTCAACAATGCGGAGTATTGGCGTTTGCCGTGCGATATCATTTGTTTCTTCCGGAGAATGCCATGCGCCGCGATTTGAGTGACCAGAAGTTTATACATCAGACCGCTGAGCTCATAGGTGATGTGGAAAAACTGAGTATATTGTATCTGCTCACCATTGCTGATTCCCGGGCTACAGGGCCATCCGCATGGTCGAGCTGGAAGGCGAGCCTGCTTTCGGAGTTTTATCTGCAGATAAAGACCTGTCTTGAGGCTGAATGTCATTTGCAGGTATTACCTGAAAGCACGACTCATCAAGGTGTTGCCTGGCTGCAAGAACAGATTAGGGAGCAAGCGGCCGGACAGGATGCTCCCAGAATGGATATTGACCTGCTGCCGAGCGATTATCTGCTGAGTTTTACGCCGGAGATCATTTTGTATCATCTGCGAATACACAAGGAGCAGGAACTTCGGCTTCAGCAGCAGGTGCTGCTCTTCCCTTCCGCCGGGGAGCACTCCTGGTCGCTGCTGTTGATGAGCCGCGATCGTTCAGGTCTGCTGGCGAAATTTTTCGGTGTCCTGGCATTGCATAACCTGAAAGTGAGGGCCGCACAGATATTTACCTGGCCGGACGGTACCGTGGTAGACGTTCTGGAGGTCACTTCAACTGTCGGCGGTGAATTTGAAGAGCAGGATTGGAATGGGGTGGAGCTTGATTTTAATAAAGCCGTAAATTACAGGCTGGATATCGGCAGCCGGCTGCAATCCAAAATACTTCCCATTGGAATGCTTCCCACCCGGCAGATTCAGCAGCTTGAATGTAAGGTCGTGATCGATAACAAGACCTCCGATGAGTACACGATCATAGAGGTACATGGCGGAGATGAGCACGGCACACTGTATCAGTTGGCGCAGACCTTATCGGATTTCAATCTGGATATCCACAGGGCCAGGGTGGCGACTGAGGTGGAACAGCTGATCGATGTATTTTATGTCACCGCCGCCGATGGGTGTAAACTGCTTGATCCCGCACTGATCAGGAGGGTGGAGAACACCCTTATGGATGTTGTCGGTGTTGACGAAACAGAACGTATACAGGCTGCCTGAGACAGGCGGCTTTTTTGTGAGCAAAAAATCCGGCTCCCGCCGGATAGAAAACTAATTCATCTAAACTTGAGGAGATGAGCTATGACAAGGGATGAGATACTCAAAATCGTGGAAGAAAAGAACGTGCACTTTTTCCGGCTGCAGTTCGTTGACATTTTCGGATTCATGAAAAACGTTGCGATTCCTAAAAGCCAGCTTGAAAAAGCCCTTGACGGTCAAATCATGTTCGACGGTTCTTCAATCGATGGTTTTGTTCGTATCAATGAGTCTGATATGTACCTGAAGCCGGATTACAATACCTTTACAGTCCTTCCCTGGAGGGAGCAGGACGGCAGCAATGCCGCTCGTATTATCTGCGATGTGTATAAATCCGACGGAACCCCTTTCTCAGGTTGCCCGCGTAACAATCTGAAGCGCGTTCTGGCCGAAGCCAAGGATATGGGATACACCATGAACGTCGGTACCGAGTGCGAGTTCTTCCTCTTTGATCGTGATGAAGAGGGTTTTTCCACGGTTGATACCCATGACGTTGCCGGATATTTTGATACGGATCCGGATGATGCCGGTATCAACTGCCGTCGTAAAATCATCGAGACCCTTGAAGAAATGGGCTTTGAAATCGAGGCTTCTCATCATGAGGTTGCCGAAGGTCAGCATGAAATCAACTTCAAATACGCTGATGCACTGACTGCGGCGGATAACACCATTACCTATAAATGGGTTGTACGCTCCATCGCTTCAGAGTTTGGTCTGCACGCCACCTTCATGCCCAAACCGATCTTCGGCATTAACGGTTCCGGCATGCACACCAATCAGTCGCTGTTCAATCTGGACGGCACCAATGCTTTCTATGATGAAAAAGGACCTCTGCAGTTGAGTGAGACCGCGTATAAATACATCGCCGGTATCGCTAAAAATGCAAAAAGTTTCGTTGCCGTAACCAATCCGCTGGTCAACTCTTACAAGCGTCTGGTTGCAGGATATGAAGCCCCCGTATATGTTGCATGGTCTGCTTCCAACCGTTCCGCACTGGTTCGTATTCCAGCTTCCCGCGGCATGGGAACACGGACTGAGGTGCGTTGCCCGGATCCGTCCTGCAATCCATACCTCGCATTCGCTATGATGCTTTCTTCAGGTCTGGACGGTGTTAAAAATAATCTTGAGGCTCCCAAGTCAGTTGATCAGGATATCTTTGAGATGACCCCTGCAGAGAAAGATGCTGCCGGCATCGACAGTCTGCCTGCAAACCTGTACGAGGCTGTTCAGGAACTGAAAGCCAACCCAATTGCCAAAGCCGCGCTTGGCGAACATATTTTTGAGAAATATGTTGAAGGTAAAGAGGCGGAGTGGGATTCCTATCGCATCTCCGTAACTGACTGGGAGATCAAGAACTATCTTGATAACTACTAATCAGTTACTCCGTATTTGGTAATACCCGGGCCGCTCCATCAGGAGCGGCCTTTTTTTATCTACCCTTCCGTTGATGTCGAACATCAGCGGCCATCCGCACGGAAAAGTCTTTCTGACTCAGGATAAGAGTGCTACAATGCTTTTTCTTGTTTATTGACGCGTCCGGAGGCCGGGAATATGTTCGAAAAAGACCTTGAAAAGGTATACAGTAAAAAAGAATGGCAACGCCAGTGGAGTCTGTTCCATCTTTTTCGAAAGTGGGATACGGTTGTCGGTGATCAATCTTCCCGGATAACCATGCCCGCTTTTTTTCGTCGGGACGTGTTATGGATATATGTTCGGAATTCTTCCTGGATGCAGCACCTGCAGTATATCAAGCCGGATATCCTGGAGGGAGTGAAACGAGTTTTGCCCGATTTTCGGGTGGGAGATGTTCAATTCGCGTTGTTCCCTTCAGATTTACCATGGGATAAGACAAAAAGTTTTTCGTCTCCGCGCCGGCTCAGTCCGGAAGCGGAAGAGGATTTCAAAGGGCTTGTCCAGTCCATCGGTGATGACACTTGCCGGGAGGCGCTCTATAATCTCTGGCAGGCCCATGAAAAACTTGGCCGGGAATAAAAGGTAGTATAGATGAAAATTACTGAACTTATCGGCAATACCCCCCTGGTTGAACTGAATCGGATTAACCCTGAATCCGGTGTCACTCTTCTTGGTAAACTTGAGTCAAAAAATCCAGGCGGGTCCATAAAAGACAGGGTTGCCCTTTCCCTGGTGGAAGCTGCTGAAAAAAGCGGTGAATTGACCAGGGGTAAAATTCTCCTTGAAGCTACCAGCGGAAATACCGGTATCGGTATGGCAATGGTGTGCGCGGCAAAACAATTCAGATGTCAGATGATCATGCCGGAATCCGCCTCGATCGAGCGCAGGCTCATCATGCAGGCTTATGGTGCGGAGATTATCCTTACACCGGCCCGTCGGGCAACAGACGGAGCTATAGAAAAAGCATACTCCCTGGCCAGGGAGTTTCCAGATCTGTATTTTTTAGCTGATCAATATAACAACCCCGCCAACTGGATGGCCCATTATAATGGTACAGCGCCTGAAATCTGGGAGCAGACCCATGGTCAGGTAACGGATATTATAACCACCCTCGGCACCTCCGGAACCGCCATGGGATTATCGAAATGGTTCCGAGATCATCATCCCGAGGTGAGGGTCATTGCCATAGAACCGTACCTAGGGCACAAAATCCAGGGCCTGAAAAACATGAAGGAGTCGTATAAGCCTGGAATTTTTGACAAATCATTGCCATATGCCATTGTCAATGTTGCAGATGAAGATGCCTTTGAAACCGTCCGCAGGTTAGCCGCCGAAGAAGCGGTTTTCGCCGGCATGAGCGGCGGTGCAGCTACTTTTGCAGCCATTGAAAGAGCCAGGCAGATCAAGCAGGGTGTGATAGTTGTCATCCTCCCCGACGGCGGTGAGCGCTATCTGAGCACACCGTTGTTCGTCACTGAGCAGAAGACTGCAAAGGAAGCTTCAAAGCTGCGATTCTATAACACCATGACCCGTAAAAAGGAGGTGTTTGAACCGGTCAACAAAGAGCGTGTCACATTGTATTCTTGCGGGCCGACAGCCTATGAATCACCAGACGTCGCACATTTGAGAAGGTTAGTCGTCTCAGACTTGATTGTGCGTTATCTCCGTTTCAGAGGGTACACTGTGGAGTCATTTATGAACTTTACGGATCTGGATGACAACACCATAGCCGGCGCTGAAAAGGCCGGACTTGACCTCAAGGATTTTACCGACGGATTTATTCAGGAATTTCATCAGGCTGCTGAGCTGTTGGGCGTGCTGCCTGCTTCGGGGTATCCCCTTGCTTCCGAACATGTAGGGGATATGATCGAGATGGCCCATGACCTTATTCACAGGGGCTATGCCTACGAAAAACACGGCTCTATCTATTTTGATATCTCCAAATTCAAACGATACGGCAGGCTCAGCAGGGTGGATTTGAGCAAAATTCGAGTCGGCCGAACCGTGGATCTGGATAATTATGAAAAAGATAATCCTCGAGATTTTACCCTGCTTAAGCGGTCTACCCTGGCTGAGTTAAAAAAGGGAATCTTTTTTGAGACAGACTGGGGGAATGTCCGGCCCGGCTGGCATATCGAATGTTCAGCGATGTCCACACGGTATCTTGGCGAAACCATTGATATTCATACGGCAAGTCAGGATCTGATGTTTCCTCATCATGAAAATGAGATTGCCATCGCGGAAGCACTGACAGGCAAAACTCTGGCCAATTACTGGGTGCATTCAGGTTTGGTTTTGCATGACGGCAAAAAAATGTCGCAGGAGGCCGAAAATGTTGTAACGCTCAAGGAAGTTCTTGAAGGAGGATTCAGCGCCAGAGCATTGCGATTTATGTATTTTACCGTCCATTATCGTAAACCTTTCCATTTTTCATTCAGGAGATTGGAAAGCGCTGCAACCGCCCTCAAAAGACTGGATGCGTTTACAAGGAAACTCCTGTGTCTGCCGGTTGGTTTACCACATCCTGAGGTCGCGACGTACCTCAGTCAATTGGAGGATCAATTTGCAGAGGCCATGGACGATGATTTAAACGTTTCCGGTGCCTTGGGAGCGCTTTTTTACTTTATTAAAAAGGTGAACCCTATACTCCAGAGCAAGCAGATGGATCGGGAACAGAAGAATGATATTCTGGAAATCTTGCGAACAATCAATCAGACCCTTGGGGTTCTTCAGTTGCAGGAGTGCCCGTTGACACCGGAAATCGATAAGTTGATCAGGCAGCGTGAACGGGCCCGTCAACTCAAGGATTGGACTGCAGCTGATTCAGTCCGTGAAGAACTGTTGCGCAAGGGGGTCACCGTTTCCGACACCGCAAGCGGTACCATATGGGAGAAAACAGAGGAGTAGTCGTAATTTTTTTTTGATTGATTTTTTCTGAATTATCGCTCGGAAGTGAGAAATGCTTGCCTTTAGGAAGGCTTTGCGTTATCTTCGGCGCACACAGATTGTGCGCCAGTAGCTCAGTTGGATAGAGCAACGGCCTTCTAAGCCGTGGGCCGGGGGTTCGAATCCCTCCTGGCGCGCCAGAAATTTCAAGCACCTATCCCCTCAGGGGACAGGTGCTTTTGTTTTTTCAGGGCCCCATGTTTTATGGTATATTTATGGTGCTGAGAATGGCATTGGCATGCCGATAGATTGAAGATTCCGGAGAGTTGAGAGTTAAAAGGGGGAGAGTCTGCAGCGCTGAATCAATTCAAGTGGGGAGATGCAGGTCCCGGCAGAGAAGGGCGGCTCCGTATGCGCCGATGAATTGGGGCTTGTCAGGAATCAGGATGGGTCTTGACAGGTGTTTTTCAAGTAGTGCAATTATACAGGGATTGTTGGCTACTCCACCGGTGAAGACTATATCCCCATCTTCTGCAACCCTGTTTATCATACCGCCGGCCCGACGAACCACGCTGTCGTGTAATCCCCTGGCAATTTCACGGGGAGCAGCCCCTCGGGCGATGAGGGAAGTGACTTCGGATTCTGCGAACACCGTGCACATGCTGGAGATATTGAGAGATTTTTCTGCATCCAGAGCTTCGTTGCCAAAGGAGGCGAGTGTAAAACCAAGACTTTGGGCCATGATTTCCAGGAACTTACCTGTTCCTGCGGCACAGCGGTCATTCATCTCAAATTTTTTGATTTTACCATTGGCAAACAGGGCTATGGCTTTACTGTCCTGTCCGCCGATATCCAAGACTGCCCGTGACTGAGGGAACAGAGCCCATGCCCCTGTGGCATGGGCTTTTATTTCAGTAATTGTTGGCGCTTCAAAAGAGAGTTCAAACAGGTTGCGGCCGTAACCTGTGGCCATAATATGATCGTAAGCAACAGCTTCTATCATGGCACTGGCTTCTGCAATGGGATCGAAACCCGTGTCCTTCTGCAACTCCTGTAATTTCACCCCTTGGGAGTCCACTATCACCAATTTGATACTTCGTGACCCCAGGTCGATACCTGCAAAACGCATAACCAACGGCCCTCTGTTATTGTAATTGTTCGATGAATGCTTCTATTCTGGTTTTAAGCTGGCCTGCATCTTCCATGGAATAGTCTGTTTCAAGACGCAGGCAGGGGATGCCCTGCTCTTCCAGCGCCTTTTCCACAGGGATGGATTCCATGAGATAAGGTTGGCAGAATTGCAGGCCGTAATGGATGACACCGTCAGCCTTGTATATTTTTACCATTTCCTGGATATGGTCGAGTCTCTCTCTGTTAGGAGTGAATATGGCACAGTCGACCTTGAAGTACCGGTCGACCAGTTCGTCGATCATTTCTTCCACTGTTTCCTTGGTGTTGGTCACCAGATTTCTCGTCCCGCGCTCACCCACGCAGGATTCCTCTCCCACAATGGTTGCGCCTGAGCTTTCAACGAGTGCCGGGAGTTTCCAGTTGGGCACAGCCTGGGGACAACCGGATACCAGGATACGGGGAGTCCGTGCAGGAACGGCTGCGGTCTTCTCGGTTACCCGTCGTTCCAGTTCATCACAGATTTTGCTGACAGATTCCGTGAATCTGGCAGGGTTATCATAAAAGCTGACCTGATTTATCAGCAAAGCGTCAAGACCTGAAATCGGAGAGGGGATGTTCCTGCGCAATGCGGCCAGTCGGTGGATGGCTGCACGTTTTGCATTGACCGTGTCGATGCCTTTTCGGAGAGAATCAACTGTAACAGCGGTGCCGGTGAGTTGCTCCACGGCTTCCTTGAACCTGATAAATTCAGCTTTCAGCAGACTGCGTCCCAGGTCGGTTTTCATTTGGGGCAGATCCATGACATACAGGTTGTCGACCAGGCTTCCAAGAGATTCATACGCCTTTTTCTTGCCGTCACAGGTGTTTTCACCCACAATCATATCTGCGGCTTCCAGGAACGGGCAGACTTTTCCGAGTTTAAAGCCGAATGAGGATTTAATGAGTGCACAGGTATTCCTGGGAAGCAGTTTTTCAACCTCATCAAGAGCAAAGTCTGCGCCTGAACAGAGGCCGACAAGCGTGGCATTTGCAGCAAGAGCGATTTCTTCAGGAACAAAAACACAGTATGAACCTATGATTTTTCTTCCAGATGCTTTTTCATCCAGCAGTTCTTGAATCCGTAGTCCATGGACTTCGCCCATGACAAAGTCGAAATACTCCATGCCGTTTGGTCTGTTTTTCTGGGATACATATATATCAGAGTATGCCTGTCCAAGGATCTGGAGAAGGGTATCGTGGGCCTCGAGGTTCAACCCCAGGTTGGTCCACATCTCTCGGTAATCTGCTGCCATTTTCATGTTCCTTGTATAATATTTGCCGTGAATAAAGGGTCCTCTTTTGAGGACTAGGCGGGGTCGGCTGCCGGGCTCCCCATCATTGAATACAGGGAGGTATACTATATGGGCACACTATCTGTCCAATAGGAAAAACTGATTTTTGTGTACTGTGAGATAGGAAAATTCGTTTTTCCTATGTGAAGACCGGTGTACGGAAAAAGGTGAGAAAAAGGTGAGAAAAATTGATACTCACCAGAGGTGATAAGAGCCGGTCAGGTAGATATACCCTGCTAGAAGGATATTGGTGGTTGCGTGGGCGATGACACAGGCAAGCAGGTTTTTCTGCAGTATCATCAACCGGCACATCAACAACCCGTAAACAATTGCCGCCGGCCATTCCGGAACGGCATGACCGATCATGAATACAACGGTGGAAATCAATACTGCCGGCCATGACCACGTGCCGGGCGTCACATCATCGATACTTCGTTCATGGAGTGCAGTATATAATGGGTCTGTAATCATTGCTTTTCGGCATTGATCCCACTGCAAAGCCAGCCGAAAGGCATAACCGCGCACCATGAGTTCTTCAAAAACAGGGACCAGAAATCCTGCAGCGACAAGACGCAAAAGAATACCTGTACCGCTCCAGGTTGAGGCGGTTCCAGGAGCAACAAACGGCAGAAGAAGAAGGATCCAGAGGACGCAGCCGACTATTCCATACAGGACTCCGAGAAGGAGGGAAGTTGCCGGGTTCCCTGTAACGCGTAAAGGAATAAACCATCTCCAGCCCCAGTATAATAGGCCGCCGGCCAGGATTATGCGCAAGACGTAATTCAGCTCAACCGAAACAACGTCTTGAAAAAGAGAGGCTACGCAGACGTAGGCGAAATATGGAGCAACGTAGGGAAGGAGAAGCCTTCGGTTTTCTATCATTATTCTTTTTGATCCCCTGGCCGGGGTGAATCAGTCGCCTCTTTTAAGGCATTTGAAGCGTCCTCTTTTGCAAGTCGTCGTCTCGTACGGAAAAAATCAATGATCGCCCAGGGGATTAGAATTCCGGCAACAATACGATTGAACAGCATATGTTCCTGCATTTCCGGTTTAGTGGTGAACCAGCCGTCCCACATGCACCAGAGACCGAAGCCTGCGAGTATTACGGGAAACACATAGGGGCCTATTTCAGGTGGTTTGGAGTCCTTTTTAAATGACATGTCAATCCTTGTTACGAGGAAATTACTATTTAAGGGACAGCTTGTGCAATATTCATTCCTTAGGAGCGCGAAAATGTAGTCGTTCTAACTTTCTGTTTTACCGGATACTTTATCTGTATGCTCACAAGAGGAAAAAAGACATGTAAAAGAAAAGTTCAGAAAAGTGAATTGGTATTTTCCTGTTTTCGGAAATATTTTCCTTTCTCCGGATTGTCTGTACGTTTTCGGCAGTGAGCAGAAGGGGCAGGCCTGTCTCGCCATTACGTTGAAAGGACACGCTTCCGTCAAGGTCTGTGTCATGGTATCGTATACGTTGTCAAGTGACAAGCATACCAAACAAGGTGAGCAGATTTATAAGGATAGTAATGGAAAAAGGCTCACCCCGCTATCCGGTATTTCAGGTTAGCGGGGTGAAAGAAAGGATGGTGCGGATACGCAGGGTCAGGCTGCTACTTTTGTCGGTTTCTTTTCATGGTTGATGTATTTAACAAATACAGGGAATGCCACAAAGAATGCTACACAGATGAGATATTCTATTCCCTTGATATGGGTATAAAAATCAACCAGAGTATGCATTGGTTTGATCATACCTGTGGCAACCATATACTGATGGAGCAGTTCTCCTACCTGCCAGTTCAAGTGATGCAAAGCACCAAAAAAAGCTGCACTTACCCAGAAAAGAACCAATGATGCGAGTACAAGTATGATTCCACTGGATGTTTTGCCTGTCGATAATTTTACCATGATAGTTGCTCCTTGCTGTAGAGAAAAGTATTGATAACCCAATAGCTTGGTTATTGTTTATCCAAAAACTGCAGTGATGTATCCTCTGATCATTGAACCGACGCCTCCACTCATGAGGCCGCCTACCAGACAGGCAACTGCCCATACACTGACTGCGACCGCCATTGCTATAACAATTGTCAGACTAAATTTTGATGTTTCATGTCCGACATCAATCTTTGCATCATTTTTTTTTAAAATTTGAATAGTCATGGTGTCCTCCTTGAAGTGATGCATGTGTTGTCTTTGCAATAGTATCTGCATCAAAGATGCCAACTTTTTTTGGATGGTGAGATCACATTTGTTTACTTAGTAATATATTGAAATTACAAATAAAAAATATGCAGTACAGGCATAAAAGCTGTGCGTGCATACATGACACGGAAGTGTTGTATGCGACAGGTGGTCCTCACTACTGTTGCATGTCGTCTGGCAAATGTTGCGTGTTGCTACATGTATGTGGCGAGATGTGCGGTGGTTGAGATCTTAAAAAGTACGGTAGTTCTAATGGGTATGACTGGTACTGATACTGTTGGAGGATGATCGAGCCAAAGAACGGCAGGGGGCGGAGATACGCGCAGGCAGGGATAGGTATAAGGCTACCTTGAATAATTGCTTTTTCGCCCCGGTTCGCGCTATGCTCAAAAACATATTCTCTAAATATTAAGTAGATGGTTGCGGTAATTTTTTTCTAATGCCTCGTAGTCTACACTTGCCTGATATTGAACCAGGTAAGCGCAGACTCCGAAAATCTCATTATTCAAGATACCATGAGTATACGACTGAAGATCGGCAGCGGATGTAATAGCTGAAAAAGCGACACCCCGCTAACCGTGAAGAGCGGTTAGCGGGGTGAGAGAAAAAGGCAGGGCTGAAATGACTGTCAGGCCGTTACATTGGCCGGTTTCTTTTCATGGTTGATGTATTTAACAAATACAGGGAATGCCACAAAGAATGCTACACAGATGAGATATTCTATTCCCTTGATATGGGTATAAAAATCGACCAGAGTATGCATTGGTTTGATCATACCTGTGGCAACCATATATTGATGAAGCAGTTCTCCAACCTGCCAGTTCAAGTGATGCAAAGCACCAAAAAAGGCTGCACTTACCCAAAAAAGAACCAGTGATGCGAGCACAAGTATGATACCACTGGAAGTTTTTCCTGCTGATAATTTTGCCATGATAAATTTCTCCTTGCTGTATAGAAAAGTATTGATGTCCCCCTTTGAGGGATTGATGTTTAACCGAAAATTGCAGTTATGTATCCTGTAATCATAGAGCCGACGCCACCACTCATGAGACCGCCTACTAGACAGGCGACTGCCCATACACTGACTAATGCCGCCATGGCCAGTATAATTGTCAGGGTGAATTTTGAAGTTTCATGGCCAACATGTATTTTTGCATCTTGTTTTTTCAGAACTTGAGTAGTCATGGTGTCCTCCTTGAAGTGATGCATGTATTGTCTTTGCAATAGTATTTGCATCAAAGGTGCCAACTTTATTTTTTTTGGCATGATCACATTTGTTTTTTTGTAATGTGCCGAATCTTCAGGGTAAAACGCAATGTTCGGGTGAGGTCTGGTCAAAGTGCATATGCTACATAACCGAGGTGTGCAACGTGTTGTCCCACAGTAGTGTTGAAAATGCGTAAGTAAGTGTTGCATGGCGCTACAGTTCTGGTGCAAGAAGCTCTCGTTATGAAGATGGATGTGAAAAAGTTGTGGATAATCGTATGGTTATATTTTGATTGCTGTCGTCCGGACCTGGGATAACCAACATCCCGCCTTGTTGTTGCATCCATGTAGAACAGAGAGAACAGTCAGGCCAGAGTGTTGCGTCCAATTGGTTGCAGCCTTGCCAATCGCCAACACCATTGCTGAAGATGAGGATGGCATCCTCCTGATCAGAACGCTCCACCGTGAGTTTAACCCATTTGTTTTCAGGATCTGCTTCGTTTCGTACGCACAGACACCCTCCTTCAAGAATAGTCATGCAGATAAGAAGGCTTATAGCATTGAGAGGTGGAAATTCTGATAATATAACCGGGTCAGCCTGTATATGCAGTTGAACACCTTGAGAAGCCATGGATTTTGCCAGTGTGAGCTTCAGGTTTTCAATAAAATCCGTAAAGGCGACCGGTAGGAGTTTGCCCTGGTTGGTTCCCGTGCATTTTCTCAGACATCGAACCAGTGCAGCTAACCTTTCTTCCTCTCTATAAAGAGAGGTGAGAATGGTCTGCTGCATTTCTGCGCCTTCATTCGGTTCAAGATCAATAAGTTGCTGTGTATAATTGAGAATGCCGTTTGTAAGGTTTGTCAGGGCGTGTTTGGCATGAAGAAAAATAGAACCTCTTGCAATGGCCAGATACTGTTTTTGGTCCGGTAGTGTCAGAGGAGGAGGGGGAATTGTATTGCCACCGGTATTTTGTACAAGTTGCTGTGTTTCCTCCAGCAGCCTCTGCATTGTCATAACAGGTTTGTCTGCCTGATTATGCGGAGCAGGGGAAAGATTTCGGTGTACCATGACGGAAAGTTCCAGGAGGGGACGAGCGATACTTTGGTTTAAGCTGTACAGCAGCATGCAGCTCAAACCTACGAATAATCCGAGAAACCCGATAATAACCTTGTGCAGCCCTGAAATAATGTTCTGTGTATATTCATTAAGCTGTAGACGCAACTGCTGTAAATCTGCAGCCATGGTGTTGAGCTGGGTGATTACTCCTGCGATCTGTCTGGGGCCCCATTCGCTGTTATCGCGTATTTCATGAAGTTTAACAAGCAACTGCGTCATTTTTTGTTCTGAGAGCAGATACGACTTTAATGAATCAGGCACCAGTGTGTTCTGTTGCAATCTGTCGGCCTGCCTGGTCAGTTGCTGTGATTCCCTGGTTATTCGATCCAAGTCAAACTGTTTGCCTTCTATAAGAGCGCCGGAGAGATATTGTTGCAGCGTGTTAAATTGGAAATTGAGGGTGTTGCTTTCTGCAACGGTGTCGGAACAGCGCTGGTAATGCATGTACTGACGGACCCCAAGAGACAGAGTGCCGATCAGAAGGACAAGGATTGTCAGATTGGCATAAGTGAATATGCGATGAATGGGGCGGGTCAGAAACCATTTCTGCAGCCATGAGCGTTGTGTTGGATCCTGCACGGTATACTCCTGCAAAAAAGAAAATGCCTGGCCGGCAGGAACCGACCAGGCTGTGTAACGGTTTATTTTTCCCCTTTCCACTCATAAAGAATTGGAAAGCGGTACAGAATGAAACGATAGGTAATAAAGTAGATTGCAAAAATGGTTATGGTGATCCATATTTCCTGCCAGCGGGGAATCTCCTGGTAAAGCTGCCAGTTGAAGCTCACAAGGGCGGTATTCAGCCTGTTCCAGACAACGCCGATGACCGTGATGAATGCCGCAAATCTCACAACATTGGGCCATCTGTTTTTAACGCCGACAGTAAACAGAAGCAACGGCAGGAGGGCGCCTATGCCAAGCTCGAGCGTGTAATAAAAACCCCAGTCCGTTGTCAGGTAGGCCCACTCATTGTCATGGGCGATGCCGACTATTTTGATGACCAGGTAGGTAATAAGAGCATATGCGCACCCTTTTCCAAGGGCCATGGTCAATGAATCCACATTGCTGAGAAAGCGGTCATCGCAACGCCAGCGCATGAAATGTTTACACAGGGTGGAAACCGCTATAACCATTGAAAGCCCTGCGAATATTGCTGAGCAGAAGAAGTGAATCCACATAAAATTGGTAGAAAGCCAGAGTGGGTGCACTTTACTCGGCGCATAGCAAAATAAAGCGCCCAGAGCTCCCTGATGCAGGGTGGAAAGGATAATACCCGCAATGGTCAGGCCGATGGTAATGGATTTGATGAAGCGTTTGGCTTTCAACCAACCCATCCACTCAAAGAAAGACGGGGCAACCTCTGCAATCTGCACGGAAAGATAGGTGGCAACATGCCAGGCTACCAGGAAAAGTACAGCCGCCGGACCGAGGGAGACAAACATGGGGTAAGGCAAACGCCAGGGCATTCCCAGATCGACTTCGAGATAAATGACAGCGAAAAAATAGCCGAGCAGCCCGTTAAGTAAGGCCAGCCGCTCAATGGGAACAAAGTCTTTTCGCCCAAAAATTTCAACAGTGGTTCCCAAAAGAAAACCTGAAGCAGAAAGGGGAACCATGCCGAAGAGACCAAATCCTAAAAAAAGTCCCCAAGGGTAATCATTGGAAGAATGGGTAACCGTATCCAATCCGCCGAGGTACCGTATCAAAAGCAGGGGGATGCCCACAATAAAAATAATGAACAGGACCCAGTTGACCGGGTTGCGCATGGCCTGTGCTTTGTATTCATCTTTACTGAGGCCGAGCAGCAGCTTTTCTTTTATCTTCCAGCGTGTACCATCGGCCTGAACATGGTTGTTAATTGGAATCTCCTTGGATTCCTGAGCAATGGTTTTCATTGTTACTTATCCCCCTCGGTTTCTTCCTTTTTTTGAATGGCATCCTTTCGTGTGGCCAGGAGATGGATTCCTGCAAAAAGGGCAGGCCAGATAGTGAGTACCATGGGCACGATGGAGAGGAAATCCTTGACAAAATTCAGGATGGGCTCCTTGGGTACCGTGGTATCGAAGCCGACTTTATCGAAATCAACTGGAGACAGGTACATCCATGATGTTCCTCCGGCTTCATGCTCACCATAGATGTGATCGACATATTGGTCCTGATTTTCGCGAATACGTTGTCTGCCGATATCAATGAGATCGTCACGTTTTCCAAACGTCAGAGCTTCCTGCGGGCATGCTTCGACACATGCCGGAGGCTTGCCGTACTGCAGGCGGGTGTCATAACAGAAGATGCATTTCATGATACGCGGATTAAAGGCGCTGGAATACCTGAAAGCAGGAATGTAGAAGGGGCAGGCAATCATACAGGTTCTGCAGCCTACACATACCTTGGGGTTGTAAATAACCGCACCTTCCGGTGTTTTTGTATAGGCATTGACAAAACAGGAGGTAAGACAGGCCGGCTCCTGACAGTGATTACACTGGATTTTGCGAAAAAGTGGGTGGTCCATACCCGGTACATCGTATTTGTTGACAATTGTGTACCTGGTTTCATCGGGGCGTCGTTTCTGGCCATGGTGCAATTCGTCAAAAACTGAGAAATCATTGAATGGTTTTTCAGGAGCCGGCAACCCTTGCTCCTTGTTGCAGGCGGCTTCACAGCTCCTGCAACCTACACAGCGTGAAAGATCTACCAGCACACCCATGGCATCCGGATATCCTTCAAAAGATTTTGCTTCGCTGCGTTTTGCTGTAGTCAGCGACAGTGCGGCTGTCCCTGCCACACCGCCTTTAAGAAATTTTCTACGGCTTACTGCTTTTTTCATAATCTATCACCACAGTAAAGAGTCTTCTTGAAGTTGTTACTTATGTTCATGATGCCCGTCTGCAGGTGGAACAATGCTGGTTTGAAATACCTCTTCTCCCTTTTCAGTCATGGCATGACAGTCCTGGCAACCGGTGGGCGCCCCGTATTCCTCGTGGCAGCCGACACAGTTGAGATGGTATGCTCCTTTGAGACCGGGTTTATCAATGTGGTAAATTCGGCCTCCTTCACGAGCGGCAAGGTCTTCAGGTGAAAACCGATCTGCAGCGTGACAGTCGGCACAGGCAATTGAATCAGCCTCGCCGCTGTTTTCATGACATCGCAAACAATTTTCGTTACTCGGTTTCTGACCGGTGGTGTGGTGATGACAATCCTGACATTCTGCAATGTCCAGGTGCATGGCGTGATCGAACTGCACCGGCTCGTAGAGTTCGGATAACGAATCGATTTCCACGCTGTCAGGAGCGTCTTCCGCTTCCAGCGCGTGGCTGTTTGTAGGGGCATAGGATGCGATGAACAGCACAAACAGTGCGGTCCAGGCTCCTTTGGTCAATGGGTGCATTGTTAATCCTCCTGCTGAAGATCCATGAAGTACTATAATTTAGAGCGTGACAGTTACTCACTCCTTACACCAGAGAGTTGTCGTTCCATCTCGCGCTCTCGAACGTAACGTCGATACACAATATCCGCTTCTTCAGCGTCAAGGGTCTCGTTGAGCAAAAGAATTTCAGCGAATTTGTGAAGAAATTTATTGTGTTTTTTCAGTATGGCAGTTGTCTCTTCGTAGCATTCCGTGATGATTCGCTGCACCTCTCTGTCAATGGACCTGCTGGTGAGTTCACTGAGGTCGGAAAGAGGTGAGGGGCTGTTTTCTTGGGGACCATATGCAATGGGGCCCATGGTTTCACTCATGCCCCATTCGCAGACTATTTTTTTGGCGATCTGGGTTGCTACAAGAATATCGTTACTTGCTCCGGTGGTCAGGCGATGAAAAACCAAAGCTTCAGCCACGCGTCCGCCCATGAGGGTTTTTATGCGTGCGAGAAGGTATTCAAGAGAATAGGTGTTTCGATCATCCAGAGGGAGTTGCTGGGTCATGCCCATGGCGCGGCCGCGGGGGATGATGGTGATTTTATGTATGGGATCGGTTTCAGGCAGGAGCATGCCGACAATGGCGTGCCCGGCTTCATGATAGGCGGTTATTCTTCTGTCCTGTTCGCTGACCACAACGCTTTTACGCTCAAGCCCCATGATGATTTTGTCTTTTGCCTCTTCAAAGTCGGTCATCTCCACCAGGTCTTTGTCGTGGCGTGCAGCCATGAGGGCGGCTTCGTTGACAAGGTTGGCTATTTCAGCTCCGCTGAAACCTGGGATGGATCGGGCAAGGGATGGCAAATCGACGTCCGGCGCCATTCGTATTTTCTGGGTATGGACTGCGAGAATTTTGATTCGTCCCTTGACATCGGGAACTGGAATGGTGATCTGGCGGTCGAATCGACCCGGCCTCAGTAATGCGGGATCCAGGATTTCAGGCCTATTGGTTGCCGCCACCACGATAATGGTTTGGCTGGATGAAAAACCGTCCATTTCAACCAGCAGCGCGTTCAGCGTCTGTTCACGTTCATCACTCGCTCCACTGGCCGTTCCGCCGCTTCGTTTACCCCCGATGGCATCGATTTCGTCAATGAAGATAATGCAGGGCGCACTGCGTTTTGCTTCGTCGAAAAGTTCACGAACCCGTGAGGCTCCGACGCCGACAAACATCTCGACAAAATCAGAACCGCCAAGGGAAAAAAAGGCGACATCAGCCTCACCTGCTATGGCTTTGGCGAGTAGGGTTTTCCCGGTACCTGGTGAGCCTTGCAAAAGAACCCCTCGTGGAATCCTGGCCCCGATCCGTCTATATTTCTCCGGGTTTTTCAGAAATTGGACAATTTCCTGTAATTCAAGCTTTGCCTCGGCGATTCCGGCCACATCCTGAAAAGTGACGGTTTCCGTGGTAACAGGGGAAAACCGTTTGCTTTTGGTGATCTCTGCAAAAGGAAGCTGCTTTCCGGATCGTTTGCTGAACAGAAGCCAGCCGCCGAAAATGAGCATTCCCAGTATGATGTATTTCGCCAATGCCGCTGCCTGGGTATCCTGGTCCGGCTCGGCTGAGAGCGAGATGTCTTTTTCTACGAGTTGGGGGATAAGCGCATCCAGGTCCGGCACATAGGTTCGGTATGTTCGACCGTATTCATCGAGGCTCGTTGCCCACCTGCCTTTGAAGTGTACACTGGTGATCCTGTTGTTATTGAGCTCGTGGAGGAATGCCGTATATTTTTGTTCCGGGGGAGTCACTTCACGCAGGTAAATATTGTATCCGATTAAAAGCAATACGGAAAATGTCAGGATAAACAGGCCGAATTGAATGCTATTTTTCATTAAAATATACTCGTGAGAAATGCGGGCTGATCAAAAAAGAAATGAATATGGATTCATTCTTTGTGGATTGGATTGCACAGGCAATGCCACACATCAGTAACATTGACCGTTGTTTTTGTTAACATTCTGAATAATCGTTGTAATTAAGGTGTTGTTATTGTCAGGCCGGCAATGGGGCTACTGGCTTGTTTTGATAGTTTCCATGGTAATTTATTGAAATTGTTAAATTTCGTTGAAATAGTTCTTTTGCTGCGAGACGGCTCTTGGTTTGAGGCTAAAACAGCTGTTTTTTGAAACGAATGTGTGGTTTTGCAACATGTATGTTGCAACATAAGTGTTGTTTTGCCCCGGACGTTTGCAGGTAAGCGTAGACTCCGGGTAAGCGTAGACTCTGCTAAGGTATTGCTAAGGTATTACGACGGCGTGTCAGGCGCCGCACATCTACTGTAAAATATGCTCGAAAGAAATGCGGGCTAACCAGCATGGCTGGACCAGGTTGGCCGGCTACGACGATGACACCGCTTCGCTGTTATGAAAGTGTATCGCTCCGGCACGGCGCATTCTGCTCTCTGCCGGAGACTTTCATATAAAACGAAGACTCCTGTGAACCGGGCGGCGACGTATGGGCGAGCTGTGCCTTTGGCCCATACCTGCCGTCTTAAAAAATCATGAGCGGTGCGGGCTAGAGATCCAGAGAGGATAAATCCAAATTGAACTCTTTGATTTTTCGATAGAGGGTCGTACGGTCAATATTCAGGAGTCTCGCCGCTTTAGCCTTGTTCCCTCCTGTTTTTTTCAGAGTTTCAATAATCCTGACCTCCATGGGCGCATACTTTTCCTCTAAAGGCGGAGCAGGTGCTGCCGGAACCGTATATACAGGCTCCGGCGGCCTCTCTTGCTGTTCAGGGGTTTCAGGTCCGGCGGGGTTGTAATGGAGAATTTCCGGGGGAAGTTCATCCGTTGAAATGGTTGGGCCGCTGCAGAGAACGCATGCTCGTTCCATGGCGTGCTGAAGTTCTCTCACATTGCCGGGCCACGGGTATTGACGAAGGGCATGCTGGGCCTGGGCGGAAAGTCCGTTAATGCTTTTACCGATACTGTTTGCAGTCTGTTCGATAAAATGCGCGGCAAGCAGGTCGATATCCCCGTCGCGTTCACGAAGTGGGGGAAGCATGACATCGATAACTCTGAGGCGAAAATAGAGATCTTCTCGAAATTCACCCTTGCTGACTTTTTCTTTTAAATCGACATTGGTAGCTGCAATCACTCGTACATCGACTTTTATCGGGGTGTCCTGACCGACCGGATAAAAGGTGCTTTCCTGAAGGAAGCGCAGGAGTCTGAGCTGCATCATGGCGGAGATGTCACCGATCTCATCGAGAAACAGGGTGCCGCCGTCCGCTTGAAGGATCCTCCCCATCCTGTCTCTGTCAGCGCCGGTAAACGAGCCTTTTCTATGTCCGAACAGTTCACTCTCCAAGAGGTTTTCAGGTATGGCTGTGCAATCAACTTTCACCAGTTTCCTGTTTTTTCGCCTGCTTTCATTGTGCAGTGCTTCGGCGGCGAGTTCTTTCCCGGTTCCTGATTCACCTGTGATCAGAACGGTCAGGTCAACCCGACCGACGTTCTCTATCATGGTATAGACTGCCTGCATGGCATCGCTTTTACCGATATAGTTGTGAAATTTTCTTCGCGGTGAGGAGGGAGTTTGAGAGGGATTTGTCATGTCACGGATTACAAGGACCAGGCCGTCGGCAGACCCAGGATTTCCCTTGAGGGGTGAGGTGCAGATGCTGAGTATTTTTTTCTGCTGATCATAGGTTCGGCACTCCAGCCGATGTTCAGACACTTCGAGGCCTGTCTTCAGTACCTTGAGCAAGTCACTTTTAAATGGTTGGAAATCATCCCGGCCGCAGAGGTTCAAGATAATGTTGTGGTCGACGTATTCTTTATAAAGCTGACTGAAAAGCAGACGGGCGGCCGGATTCATTTCCATGACCCGCAGGTCGGCGTCCAGTGTTACAATTCCATCTGTAACGCTCTTGAAGATGGTTTCAAGGAAGATACGATAACGTTCTTTTTCCTCCTCGATCTCTGCCCGCTCATGTTGCAATTGCCACTGTTGAAGAGCCAATCTGGCTGTTTTGAGCAGAGTCTCCTTTTCAACCGGCTTGGGAATGTAGTCGAAAGCTCCAAGGCGAACCGCTTCCGATGCGGTATCGACATTCGGGTATCCGGTTATCATGACAACCGGGCAGTCAATTCCCTGATCACGAATGGAACGGAGAAAATCGATTCCGGATTGACCGCCGAGCACGATGTCGCTGATGATGAGGTCAAAAGAATGATTGGAAATCGCGTCCATGGCCTCAATAAAGGTGGACGCCGTGAAGACAGGGGAATACCCTTGTTTTTGCAGAAAAAATTGAAAGGTGTTTCTGAGACTTTCTTCGTCGTCGACAACCAGGATGCTGTGCCTGCCGACAGTGTTGTCTTCACTCATGCATTATCCCTTTTGTTTTCAGCTTTATGATCACGTCCTATCTGGACTTCCCGAAAGACAACAACCGCTCCGGTAAATTTCTTCTGTTCGATGATGGGGGTGCTGATGTATTCAACATGAAATCCCTTACCTTCCCTGGTCCAGAATATTTCATCGGATCCGATGTGTACTTTGCCGTCAAGATATGCCTGACTTATGGGGCAGGAATCTACCGGATAATGTGAGCCGTCTGAATAACTATGGTGCACCAGATCGTGATGTGATCTGCCTATCAGTTCTTCAGCGCTCCAGCCCAACATAGCAGAGGCTGCCCGATTCATAAACGTGACGTTTCCCCCGGCGTCAAGACCGAAAATGCCGTCACCTGCGGACTCGAGTATGAGTTCCATCTGTCTCTGTATCTTTTTCATTTCAGCTTCGGCCTGGATACGTTCGGCAATTTCTCTGTTCAGGGACGCGTTAGCTACGGAAATTTCAAAGGTTCGTCGTTCCACATGATTTTCCAGATCAGTTGTGGTTTCCTGGAGTGTCTTTTTCATGGCGTCCAGTTCCTGCAGTACTTCGGCAACCTTCTGTTGTGACTGGCGGATGATGGATTGCAGCAGTATGACTGTCACAGCAAACAGTATTGCCAGCAGTGTGACTCCAAGCAGCGGGTAAGACAGGGCGCCAGCGGCGTGGTGACTGCCCTGGTGCCGGAAAAGATAGAAAAGCAGAATCATGGTCAGGCCGAAAGCAAGACCGGTCTGGGTAACAATTTTAGCCTGGAGGTTCATGCCTATTCTCCTGTGTGTTCTGAAACAGGCAGGTCAACCTGCACTGAAGTGTATTTGCCCAGTTCACTATGTAATCTCAGAAAACCACCGTTTTCCTGGACAAGGCTCTGGCTGATGCTCAGGCCGAGGCCTGTGCCCTGTCCATGGGGTTTGGTTGAGAAAAAAGGGTCCATAACCCGGTCGATGATTTCGTGCTTAATTCCGGAACCGTTATCGGTAATAGCCAGGCGGACATATTCCCTGTTGTCGATTTGTTTCGTGGTTGCTTCCAAGATGATGTTTTTTGTTCCTGCAGGATTGTCGGCAAATTTCTGGTTTACAGCATGGCGGGCATTGCTGAAAATGTTGAGCAGCACCTGTTGCAGCTGGTGCGGGTTGCAATGAATGAGTGGGAGTCCGAGAGGAAAATTTTGCACCAACTCGATGCCGTCCAGGGAAAATTGATGTTGGATAAGGTCAATGCTGTTGTTGACAAGGCGCTGAATATCGATTGGTTCAGGAGCATCTTCCACTTTGCGGGAAAAATCAAGAAGCTTACGGGTAATCCCTGCTATTCGTTTCCCTTCTTGTATGATGCATTGGAGAAAATGCCTGCTGTTTTCTTCACTCAGGCTGTCAAGGAGAATTTGTGCGTAGTTGATGATGCCGTTAATGGGATTGTTGATTTCATGGGCAACACCGGCTGCGAGTTCACCCACTGAAGCAAGTTGCGCAGCACGCAGCGCCTCTGCCTTCATAAGCTGTTCCTCGGTCAGGTCCCGTGCCAGCAGCAGTGATACCCCGGACTGGCCTGCATAGGATTTGAGCGGGGAAACCGTCATCATGTAATTTCCCTGCAACCCCTTCAATTCCGTCTCGAAAGTTCTGTTTCTTTTATCCTTCAGAAGGGTTTCCAGGGGACAGACGGCGCCTGGGGAGCGCCCGCCATGGAGGATTTCGCAGACGCCTTTATCAAGAATGTCTTTCCTCTCTCTTTTAGCGGCAATACATGTCGAGGTGTTGGCATCAAGAATGATGCCGTCTTCAGACACGACAAGTGCAGGGTCCTGCATGGAGTTGAAGATGTTGTTCCATTTCGCCAGGGCGTTTTCCCGGTCCCGCTCCGCACTGACCGTGCTGGTTATATCCTGGCCGAACAATACCAGGCCGACCTGTCCTTTGCCGATATTGGACTGGATGGAGCCGTGCCAGCTGATGATCCGTTTTTCTCCGAGTTTTGTCAGAATCTCGGTTTGAAAATTCATGTCCGAGTTCGCGGCTTTGAGTAAATCGGAAAACCGGGCCTGGCTTTCCTGCCGCTTTTCAGGGGTTATCAGTACGTCGACCCAGTATTTTCCTTTTACTTCCTCTTCGGTGTAGCCTGTTATTTCCTGGGCTTTCTGATTAAAAGAAAGGATATTGCCGCAGGGCATCAGGGAAACGAGCAGGGCCTGGACCGTGTCAATGATTTCGGCATTGAAATCACGCTGCTGGTCCAGTCGTTTGGCTGTTTCATCCAGATACATGGTCAGGGAAATGTCTGCCAGAATGTTGGAGATGAAATCCAGCTCAGCTCCCTGAAAGGCCTGGGGGTTGGTGGAGTAAATGGTGAGGACGCCGTATTCCCGTCCATTTGATACCAGGGGCCATGCACCGATGCTGGAAGCGTTGTTGTCTTTGGCCAGGCGTTGCAGCGTGGGGCTGGGGAACTGCTTCAGGTCTTCCGGGCCGAAAATCTGTGGAGAACCTCCGGCCATGGCTCTCAACGCCGGCGGACGATATTCTTTTTCTGCAAGAACCTGGGTGATGTCCCGCAGGCAGTCGGCCTCATCACAACTGTTGCTTACCGCTACCAGGGGAATGAGTGTATCTTCATCTTCCTGGGCGCGTTTACCGATCCACAACAGGCAGAATTCCAGGTCCTGAATCAAGATTCTGCAACATTCCTGTAGGATATAGAGCTCATCCTGGTTGAAGCGGTAATTCACCTTGAATTCGTTCATGCGTTTGAGCAGGTTGCAACGATGCTCTAGCAAGGTTATGCGATGGGTATGTACGAGTTCCGATGCAGTCATGGCAGCCTTTGGGTAAATGCAACATAAGTGTTGTATTTAATGTTGCACGCTACACTTTTTTGGCTACGTTTATGTTGCGTGCGACACATAAACGTTGTCTTCGCATGAAGTGTAGCATCAAACGGGCCAATTGTTCATGAAAGAGAAAGGGTATTACGCACTTTTACAAAGAGTTTGCAGGTGTAATATCTTAATTTCGTGTGTTTTTTGTCGTGTGTGAAGTGAGTAGGCCGGCAGATGCAACACTGGGTAATTCCGCTCAGGCCTGTTGCATCAGTTTCAGATGGGCAAGCACCATTTTGATTTCACCATAGGAATACCCGTCTCCTGCAAGTTCCTTGAGCTGCCCGAGTGGCTGCTCCTGTCTGCTGTGTACAAGCTGTTCCAGAGTTTCCCTCTTTGCATGGGGGAGAACGGCATCTATGGGCACTTTTCCTTGTTCGATCCAAAAAGAGAGATGCCCCTCGATGGTCGAGATGGCAAACTCCCGTTTGTCGGCGATTTGTTTGGCGGTAAGTCCCTGCTCAAAGAGATCCAGGGTTATCCGGCGGGTGTTTGTCGGTCTTTCCAGGTCAGTGGAAAAGGGGATTGCTTTTTGTTTAAGACGGGGCGGGAGTTCGACCATGCCTTGAAGATCACGGCTCCTTCGATATTCTCCGACAAGGGAAAGAAGATCAGGACCGTGACGTCGGCAGAGACGTGTACCGATACCTTTGATTTGTTTGAGTTCTTTTTCACTGGCCGGGAGAAAGATTGCAACCTGCACAAGTACCTTGAGATGCAGTATGTGGTATGGAGGAACATTCTGCTCCTGAGCCTTTTGGTCGCGCCAACTTTTAAGTTGCTTCAGTAATTCGTGATGTTCAACATCCTCTTCCTGATAACTTTCATCCGGGGGGGCCGGCTTTTTCTTTGCTTTTTTTGGCTGAAGGGTGGAAATGGCACGAAGATACGCTGCCGGGTTGAACCCGTCCCTGCAGGATTGCACGGCGGAGAGTCTGGTTGTTGTTTCTTCCTCAAGGGCGGTTACGGCATCCTGCAGTCTTTTCCTCACCTCTCTGCTGTCCGTATCAAAATCAAAATTGGAGAGAAAAGGCAGCAGGCCGGTTTCAAGCAGGCCGCTGAAATACCCGGCCGCTTTGGCCAGCCTCTCCAGAATAACAGGATCTTCTCCCGGCAGGACGTCCTGCTTAAACAATCCCTGCAGCTGGCGCTTGAAATTTTCACCAACTGTACAAATATCTTTTTGAACCGAGGTGAAAAGCGACTGAATCTCTGCTGTTCCAAGGAAATTGACAGCAGTGCTGTGCCCCTTCACCAGGGTCATGAGGGCGCCAAGACGCGATTCCAGGCCACCGAATGTAAAACAGGAGAGAAGCAGACGCTGCTGATAAGCGGCTTTGGCTTCCTGCAGGGTTGCCTGGTCAGGTTTTTTCTTTTGATTTTCAGCCAGGAACGTGTGGATAGCGCGATTGGTGCGCAGGCCTGAGGGGCTCAGGGGGCTGGAGAGCACGATTCCTTCGAGTGTTCTGCAGCGGCTGAGGGCGACATACACCTGGCCATGTGCAAAGGCGGACTGAAGATCGATGATCGCCCTGTCAAAGGTAAGTCCCTGACTTTTGTGAACGGTGATGGCCCAGGCAAGTTTTAGAGGATATTGCTTGAAGGTGCCGATTATTTTCTGACGAATTTCACCATGCTCCTCGTCCATCTGGTAATCGATGTTGTCCCATTGTGAGCTTTCAACCTTAATGGGACCGGCTTGATCTTCGCAGGTTACTTCGACGTTGTCTCGGCCGATGGCTGTAATACGTCCGATTTTGCCGTTGAAATAACGTTTCTCCGGTGAGGTGTCATTGCGGATGAACATGACCTGCGCACCGCGTTTCAGTTCCAGCGACCCCGGGGTGGGATAGGTGTGTTCAGGGAATTGACCATCCACCTCAGCCTCATAGTAATACGATTTACCGGGTAATTTTCGCAGTCTGTCTGTGTTGATGGCAAGGGCGCTGTTGTTGTGGGTGCAGAGATTGATATATCCTGCATCTTCTTCAGGGATAAAATTTGGATCGTACCGGGTGTTGAGCCCCTGCAGAGAGGCTGCATCCAACCTGTTGTCCCGGACGCGGTTCAACAGGTCTATAAATCGGCTGTCGGACTGGCGGTAGATATGTTCGAGCTCGATGGGAATGACGCTGGTCTGCTGCAGAGCGAGGCTGCTGAAAAAATACGGGGTGTCGTAATATTGTTCAAGAATGGATTTTTCCGATTCCTTGACAACCGGGGAAAGCTGGTGCAGATCGCCGATCATCAATAATTGGATTCCTCCAAAGGGAGCGTTATTTTGCCGAAAACGTTGTAATACCCTGTCAACGCCGTCCAAGACATCGGATCGCACCATACTGATCTCGTCAATAACCAGCAGGTCGAGATTGTTTATGATATTTCTTTTTTCCCTGCTGAAGCGATGCTGGTATGACTGCGCCTGGGCGTCCGGAATACATGGCCCAAAGGGCAGCTGGAAAAACGAATGCAGGGTCACGCCGCCTGCATTGATAGCGGCAACGCCGGTGGGGGCTGTAACGATCAGACGTTTGTCTGTTTGTTTTTTCAGGTTGTGGAGAAAGGTGGTTTTTCCTGTTCCCGCCCTGCCGGTAAGAAATATATTGCGGTCTGTGAATTGGGCAAACTGCTCGGCAAAGTATAATTCGAGATTTTCGGGTGGTGACTGCTGCATAGAATAAAATCAGAGTTGACGCGATTACGGATTTCCTGGGAAAAAATGGTTTTTCGTTTTTTCAGAGGTGTGATTATTCCGTGCCTCCGGACTGGGTGTATATTTTCTTCAACAGGAGAAGCACTACCGGAATGCGTTCTTCAAGTCAATTGAATAGTGGTAATCCGCAGGCGATTTTCTGAGATCCCCGGCATATAAAAAAACAGGATAATACAGCCTTCTTTGTTTCAGTCTGATCTGATTAAGATCGATACGGAACAGAAAAGAAATCAATTTCCCCTCGGCCGGAGGTGCTTTTCACTTCAGCTGCCGGTCGCAAGATGAGTTTACCGGGGTCATAAATCCTGATGGCCCTTAGCCGGTCGTATGATACAATATGCCATGGGATCGGCGAGTGCGTAGCTTTTCGGATAGGGTGGATGAACAACAGTGTGATTTTTTTTACGCGAGGGATTTAGCGATGTATCATCGAGTATTGAACATCTGCATTGCATCACAAAATTCTCAGCTCGAAACACTCCTCCGAGGAGTTCCGGCGCTGGAAAGGTTTTCATATCAGTTTCTCTGTTATTCGAATGTTGATGAAGCCGGCTTGCAAGAATGTGCAGTCATTATTCTCGATTTCGAAACCGTTACACCTGGATCCATAGAGCGGATTCACGCAGCCAAAAATGAGCGTGCTGTCTTGATAGGTTGTTTCACCACCGACAATCTCCCGGCACTGGAAGAGAATTATCATCTTTTGGAACAGGTCTGGGTCAAGCCGTTTACGAAAGAGAAGGTTCGGTCTTCTTTTGCGAGGATTATGAGGCGTTTTAAAGAACGGGAAGACGCAGTACTTGTTCAACAGTATCTGGACGCTCTGATAGACAGCCTGCCTGACCTGATATGGTTTAAAGATGCTCGAGGCGCGCATCTGAAAGTCAATGCCGGCTTCTGCAAGGCAGTCAATAAAACAAAAGATCAGATTGAAGGACGAGGGCATTACTATATTTGGGATCTTGAACCTGATGAATATGCACAGGGGGAATACATTTGCCTGGAATCAGAAGAGATTGTTCTCGATAAAAAGGAAACCTGCCTTTTTGATGAAACCGTGAAATGCGGTAATGAACTTCGCAAATTCAAGACCTACAAATCGCCCATTTTTGATACGGATGGCGAAGTTATTGGTACTGTTGGATTTGCCCATGATGTGACCGATCTGCAGAATCTGATGATCGAGTTGAACATCCTGATTGAGAGCCTTCCATTTGCCGTTATAGTGACCGACAAAAACGCTGAAATTACCAGTGTTAATCAAAAATTTCTCGGACTTTTCATGCTGGATCGCACAGAGCTTATCGGTCAAAGTGTTGATTCCTTGCTCAATGAAACTAAAACATACACCCGAAGTAAACGATGGATTATTGAAAGAGAAGAGGAATGCACCCTGCTCCTTTCTATAAACAAAGTTCTTAAAGTGCATAAAGAAAAATTGCTGGATATATTTGGCACACCGGCCGGCCATATTTATCTTTTTGTGGATATTACCCTGGAGCATCAGCAGCAAAATAAGTTGCTCATAGATGCAAACACAGATCATCTGACAAAGTTGAATAACAGACGTCGGCTTCACGATTTTATGCTGAAAACCCCTTGTCAGCCCGGCATGGCTCTTCTTCTTGCAGATCTTGATAATTTTAAGGACGTCAATGATCAGTACGGTCACGATGAAGGAGACAGGGTACTGGCAGCCTTTGCCGATCTGCTCCGGCAGTATTTCCCTCCGGAAAATCTGTTTCGACTTGGCGGCGATGAATTCGCTATACTCGTACACCATATGGCAGATTCTACAATGCCGAAACAGTATGCTGATCAACTCATTGCAGGATTCAATGAAAAAATCGTCAAGAAGTTTTCACACACTGACATCTCCGTAAGTATTGGTATTGCTCTTTATGTTGATAATGATGGAGGATTCGGTGAATTATTCAAAAGAGCCGATATAGCCCTTTATGAAGCAAAAAAAATAGAGAAAAGCGCTTATAGATTTTGGAGCAGATAGGTGCAGTGGAAGGCGGCGTGCAGTTGATCCCTGCAACGGCTGGTATCATCGTCCTCGCCTATTCTGTTTTCGGTAGTGATCGAATACGATGCTGCAATTACGAATCACACGATTTCGAAAATTGTATGATTTGTCCTTGACGGTTTGCCGCAGGCATATTAAAAGCATACTCCCGTAACACATAATTTAATATTGTAACACGAGAGGTGTATATGGGTGCAGTATCTTGGGTCTTGCTCATCATTGTCGCTTTTATTTTGCCTGTAACGGCGGAGGCCGGCAACGTGGTTGACGGTTCGGGTCGCTCGGTGAATGTCCCGGACAGGGTGGAGCATGTTATCTGCTCAGGGCCGGGGTGTTTGCGGTTGTTGACCTATCTCCGGGCCGGCGACATGGTTGTGGGTGTTGATGATATAGAAGGCCGGCGCCGTGCTCTGGACGCCCGGCCATATGCCTTGGCGCATCCCGAGTATAAAAGCAAACAGGTTTTCGGCGAGTTCAGGGGCCATGATAATCCTGAATTGATTCTTAACCTGGAACCCCAGCCGCAGGTGATTTTTAAAACCTATGCCGACATGGGGTATAATCCGGATGAGCTGTCCGCTAAGACAGGTATCCCGGTTATCAGTCTGGACTATGGTAATCTTACAGACAGGCGGGAGTCATTGTACGATTCCCTGAGGATCATGGGAAATGTTACCGGCAAACAGGCGCGGGCTGAAGATGTCATAACTTTTTTTGAACAGACCATTGCTGAGCTGCAGCAGCGGGTGACATCCTATGATACCCGGAAGCACCCGTCGGTTTTTCTCGGGGGAGTTGCGCACAAAGGTCCCCATGGTTTCCAATCTACGGAACCGGCGTATCCGCCCTTTGTTTTTCTCGGAGTCCGTCACCTTGCCTTAAGTGCAATAGCGCAAAAAAATCAGATGACCCATTCCGTTATAGCCAAGGAGCAGATCGTTGCCTGGGATCCTGATATTCTTTTCCTGGATTTGGCGACCATCCAACTGGGAGAGAAGGGAAGCGGATTGTATGAACTGCAGCATGACCCTGCTTACCAAACCATGCAGGCTGTGCAAGAGAGTAAGGTTTACGGGGTGTTGCCATATAACTGGTATACCATGAACTATGGTTCTATCCTGGCGGATGCCTATTTTATCGGAACAGTTCTCTACCCTGATGCTTTTTCAGATGTTTCTCCCCGGCACAAAGCTGATGAAGTGTACGCCTTCCTGGTGGGAAAACCGGTGTATGAAGAAATGAACAGCCTGTTTGCAGGAATGGCCTTTCGTCGGATTACTTTGAAGTAATTGTAATAATGCATTTTAATCATGGTGAGGTCCCTGCCCGTTATCAGCAATACCTTGCAAGAAAGATATTTTTCATTATTGGGTTGGTTGCTGTTCTTGCCGTTGCGTTTTTGGTGTCCTTGAGCTGCGGTTCCGCAAACCTGGACTGGAAAGATGTGCTGCAGACTCTTTTTGGAGTACATATTTCACCACGGCTCACTGCCATTGTCTGGAATATCCGTATGCCCCAGGCCCTTACCGGTATTGTTGCAGGGGCAGGACTGGCAGTAACCGGTACGGTTATGCAGTCCATTTTACGTAATCCCCTGGGGTCGCCTTTTACCCTTGGTATTTCCCATGGTGCAGCCTTTGGGGCTGCCTTCTCGGTGATGATTCTTGACGGCGGCATCCTCCAGTCAGGAACAGGGCCGGGGGTGACGGTTACCAACCCATGGATCACAACCGGAGCAGCCTTTGCCGGCAGTCTGGCCGCAGCTGTTCTCATTGTTGCCCTGGCCAGGCTTCGCTCAAGTAATCCGGAAACATTGATACTCACAGGGGTTGCCCTGGGGGCCCTCTTTACCGCAGGAACCATGTTTCTTCAGTTTTTTGCTGATGATGTCCAGTTGGCCGCCATGGTTTTTTGGACATTCGGAGATACTGCACGGGCAACCTATGGAGAACTGTTGCTTATCGCGGCAGTGCTGGTGGTGTGCGTGTTGTATTTTTACGCCAACAGCTGGAGCTACAATGCAATGGACAGCGGAGACGAAACCGCCCTTGGTCTGGGGGTACGGGTTGAAAGGCTGCGGTTGACGGGAATGCTGCTCGCCTCTCTGGTGACTGCCGTGATCATCGCCTTTTTAGGCATAATAGGTTTTGTAGGGTTGATTGTGCCCCATATGGTTCGAAGAATCATCGGCTCGGACCACCGCTTTCTGATTCCTGCAGCCATGCTCTGTGGAGCGTCGTTGCTTCTCGTTTCCGATACCGTTGCCCGTACCATCCTGCAGCCTCATGTCCTTCCCGTATCAGTGCTGACTGCATTTCTTGGAGCGCCGACATTTTTCTGGCTGATATTACGTCGAGGGAGATCATGAGTCTTGCAATAGAGCAGCTGCACTTTCGTTATAACGGAACCCCGGTTCTTGATCAGATCGATCTGGAGGTGGATGCGGGAGAGCTGGTGATGATTCTCGGGCCCAACGGGGTAGGGAAAACCACTTTGCTGAAATGCCTGAACGGCATCCATCGGCCCAAGTCCGGAGCTGTCCTGGTGGAAAACCGTGATGTTCTGCGGATGAAATCCAGAGATGTGGCACGGATTATAAGTTATGTCCCCCAGCGCACCGAACCTGTACGCCTGACAGTCTTTGACACAGTGCTCCTTGGCAGAAAACCCCACATTGTCTGGCAGCCGGGAAAGCGCGACCTTAAAATCGTGGATGCCGCCTTGAAGCTGCTCGATCTGGATGAACTCGCCCTCCGCTATGCAGACGAGCTGAGCGGCGGTGAACTGCAGAAGGTGGTAATCGCCAGAGCGCTGGTCCAAGAACCCAGGTTGTTGCTGCTGGATGAACCTACCAGCGCACTGGACCTGAAAAATCAGGTGCAGATACTTTCTCTCATTCGTCGAGTGGTTGAACAGCATAACATTACGGCAGTGATGACCATGCATGACATTAATTCCGCTCTACGTTACGGTGACAGATTCTGCTTTTTACGGGATGGGAATATTTACGCATTCTGTGATCTGAGCCGTCTGGATGCATCCATGATCGAAGCGGTTTACGGGGTTGCCGTAACCTTGCACCAGGTAGCCGGCAGGGCGCTTGTCGTACCGGCTGAGTAATTTTTTATCCACAGTAAAGGAGTACACCATGGGATGTTCCTTCCCTTCCGAACGTATTGAACAGACTATTCATTTTCACGGGCATCAGTGTCCGGGCCTGGCTATCGGTCTGCGCGTGGCAGAGATTGTCGGTATAAGGTTTACAGATACTTTGCCGCAGAATCTGGTCTGCGTTACGGAGACCGACATGTGTGCCGTGGATGCAATTCAGTATGTGACCGGATGCACCTTCGGCAAAGGGAATCTAATCCATCGCGATTACGGCAAGGCGGCTTTTTCATTCTTTGACCGCAAGAGCCGGGCAGGGATACGGATTGTCTTTGCACCTGGGCACAAAGAGGGCAGGCAGGAAATGGAAGACCTGATGGCAAAGCAGGCGGATGGAACCATTGGTCCTGATGGACAGGAGCGCCTGAATATGCTCAGGAAAAACTGGGAAAGCTATATCATGAACGCGTCCCTGGAGGAATTGTTTCAACTCACGGAGCTGCAACAAGGACCGCCCAGACCGGCCAGGGTCCTCGAGAGCCTGACCTGCGCAGCCTGTTCCGAATCAACCATGGAATCACGCACCCGTCGATACAACGGGCAGACGCTCTGTATTCCTTGCTTTGAAGGTATTGAACAGAAGTATTAAAGGCGCCCTGTAACTGCTCACAGTACACCTGATCTTTCCGCGATCAGCCCGGCTTACGTATGACCAAATACGCTGCACCAGTCTGTGTGCTACAGGCACCCTGTAACCAGTTACAAATACAGGGAAGTTATCAAGCTGGACTGTGCCCCTATGAGTAGTTACAATATCTCTTGTGCTTTACTTGGCCCTGTTGTGTCGCCAAGGAGTTCGGTCAGTATGTGAAGAAAGATATCGCGGGCCGGCAAGATTAACTCATCCGGAAAATCGTAGTGCTGATCATGCAGTTCCGGACAATGTCGGCCTGCGCCGATACCAAAAAGCGCCGCATATTCTGAAACAGCGGCGATTCTTCCGAAATCTTCAGACCAGGGAAACGGTTCGCCAAGCAGTATGAGGTTGTCCGGGAGCGTACATCCTTTCAGTATGGCAACAGCTTCTGCGGAATTAACCGTATTTGCAAAGATGTCACTGTAATCAATACGACATGCCAGGTCGTCGTCCGCCGCAATGCCGTTGATTTTCTTTTCTGCCGCTTGAGTAAGCCTTGCCATGGCTGCATCGCTTTTACTGCGTAAGGTCACAAATACCTCTGCATCTGCCGGTGCAGTCCCAAAGGCTTTTTCTCCCAAACGCGCCCCGACAACCGTAACCTGACATCCCTGGCCGGCCAAGCTGTGATGTTGTGCAAGTTGCGGAAGCGTTCGAACACATCGACACATGGCTTCGGCCGGGCTGTTGCCGGTTTCAGGCTGTGCCGCATGGGCTGAACGGCCTGTCAAGGTGATGCTCATACCGCGCGAGGCAGAGGTGAAAACTCCCTCCTTCACGATGATGCTTCCAAGGGGATATCCCGGCAGGTTATGCAGGGCAAAGGCATAGTCAGGAGTGATGGCCGCGAACCGGGGATCCGATACAACGGCAAGAGCTCCTTGCCCGGTTTCTTCCCCGGGTTGAAACAGAAGAACGACCCGACCTCTGGACAATGGTTTTTCAGCCAGTGTCAAAGCAACAGCGGCAAGAATCGTCATATGACCGTCATGCCCGCATTTATGAGAAATTCCTTTTGTCCAGGAGCCGTATTCAAGCGCCAGGGTTTCCTCCACCGGAACAGCGTCCATCTCGCAGCGGAGGAGAATTGTGGGGCCGGGGTCTCTGCCTGAAAAGATCAGGGCCAGCCCTGATCCTCCAATATTGACGGTACGGCAGCGATGGGCAATAGGCCGCAGAAAGCGGAGCAGTTCATTTCGGGTGTCTTCCTCCTGTCCTGACGGATTCGCCAGCCGGTGCAGTCTGTGACGAAGATTGAGTAATTGTTCAACAGTGTTCATTGTTTTTGATCCGCATACTCCAGATGCTCCAGCTTGCGAAATCCATAATCAACCAGCCGTTTCAAATCCCCCCACATGGTTTCACTGCCCATCAGGGCAACCACGATCGTCCGACCGTCTCTGGTAAACCGCCCCACATAAGTCTGGCGGGCTTTGGCCGTATAGCCGGTTTTGCCGCCGTCTGTTCCGCGAATGCGCCAGAGCGCCTTGTTATGATTGTAAACGGTTTTTCCAAAGGTGGTTTCCACCTTTCTCTGTTTCATCCTGCGGGCGAATTCCTTATTCTGCATGATCTTACCGAAAATAACGGCAAGATCGCGAGCCGTTGAAAACTGTCCCTCGGCTGTCAGCCCGGAGGCGGTTTTGCATACGGTATTATGCGCTCCCCAGAGCTTGGCATACAAGGTCATGAGCTTGGCAAAATCCTGCTCGCTGCCGGCTATTTTTTCCGCAAGCGCCACACTGGCGTCATTGGCTGAACCCAGCAGGACCGCGTTGATCATGTCATCGGCCACGTACAGCATGTTCGTGTCCAGATAGACCTTTGAGCTGGGCATATCGGCAGCCCGTCTGCTCACCGGCACTATGTCTATCTTTTCCAGGTAGGTAAGAGCGAGCATACCGGTTATAATCTTTATGGTTGAGGCCGGCTGTCTTTTCCTGTCAGGATCCTTGGCAAAGAGTTCTCGGCCGGTCGAAGGTTCCATGATCATAACCGATTTGGAGGTAATCCACTTGCTCACCGGCTGCAAAGGCCGGGGAGGACGCCGTATATTTTTTTGAACTGCCGAGGAGTCCTGTCGCTCCTGTGGCGTCCCGCGACTTTTCAGCTGCCCGGGAGCTTTTTTAGCCGTATCGTGTAATACCGGAACCTGAGCGGCCGGTAACGGCTGGGAGATGAGGGTAAAAAGAAGGAAAAAAACGAGTTGCCTGGCGATTGTGATACACTGTTGCATAAGGTATTGAAGCGGGCGTTTTTGTTAAGATAATGTAAAGTCGATGAAAAAAAGAGAAACAAACAGCCTGCGCCGAGCGCCTGTGCGTCCCCGTTTTCTTTGAAAGTTCCTGCTGATTATGGTATCAAAACGCAGAATTGTAAAGGAAGAGGTTTGGAGTTGGAGAACATCATGGCCGAAGAAGAAAATACAACTGTCGAGGCAGCGCCGCCTTCCGTGGTTACCCCGGTGGTGCATAACGCCGAAAATCTGCCTGCTATACAGGAAAATGCCGTTACTCTGAACGATCTGCTGGATATCGCCTGCAGGCGATACCGGGAGCTGCCGGCCATAGGCATGGCCCTGGAGGAGCCGCTTTCCTATAAGGAACTGCATGTCAGGGTGTTGAGTCTGGCTGCATATTTTCTCGAACTGGGAGTTGAGAAAGGGCAGCGCATCGCCCTGTTGGGGGAAAATTCCCATAACTGGACTATTGCCTATATGGCGGCCGTCCGTATCGGCGCCAATGCCGTTCCTGTCTTTCCCGATCTACCCGAAGCCGATGTGCATCATATTCTTTCGGAAATGGAGTGCGATATTGTTTTTATCACCCAAAGGCAGATCGACAAAATTTACGACTTGAACATGAATCTGGGGCATATCGTCACTCTGGATAATTACCAGGATGATACAGGACTGCTTAATCTGGAGACATTCAGCAATTTTCTCGGCAACGCCCTGGAACGATACGGCCGGGAGGCTGAAGAGGAAACGCTGTCGTTCCCCCGCGTGCAGAGGGATGATCTTGCATCTATCCTGTATACCTCCGGCACGTCCGGCTTTTCAAAGGCCGTCATGCTCACCCATGAGAATTTATGCTCCAACGCATATTCAGCCGGCGGAGTGATGGATGTCCAGTCCGGCTGGGTGTTCCTGTCCGTCCTTCCTATTTCCCATACCTATGAATTCACTGTGGGATTTCTTTTGCCCCTGATCAGCGGATGCCGGGTTGTCTATGCAGGAAAAACGCCTACCCCGGCCCTGCTGCAGCGAATATGCGCCAAGGAGCGGCCCCATGTGATGTTGGTTGTGCCGTTGATCATCGAAAAGATCTACAAAAAAAGAATTTTGCCGACGGTTGAAAAGAGCAGAGTACTCTCGTTTGTATGTCGGTTCAGCGTGGGAAGAAAAATTGTATTTCGTAAGGTGGGGACCAGGTTGTGCGATTTTTTCGGCGGCAGGATGGAGCTTATGGGGATTGGCGGGGCGGCATTGAACCCGGAGGTGGAGCAATTCCTGCGCGATGCTGACTTTCCTTTCCTGGTGGGATACGGCCTGACCGAAGCGTCTCCTTTACTTGCCGGAGGACCTTTTGGGGATGCCACCATCCGGCGCGGTTCGACAGGAAAGGCGATTCCACGCGTCGAACTGCGTATCAGCGATCCGCATCCGGAAAGCGGGGTCGGAGAGATTGAGGCCCATGGGCCTAATGTCATGACAGGCTACCTCAACGATCCTGAGGCCACCCGGGAAGTGTTCAGCGAAGACGGCTGGCTGCGAACCGGCGACCTCGGCCTGCTGGATGATGACGGTAACCTGCATATCAAGGGTCGATCAAAATCAGTGATTGTGCTTTCCAACGGTGAAAATGTTTATCCGGAAATCATTGAACACCGGGTTAACTCCTTTCAGTACGTACTGGAATGTCTGGTGGTGGAGAACAGGGGTATGCTCGAGGCCTGGGTGTACCCTGATTATGAATTCATTGATGCCAAGACTCTGGGCAAGACCCGAACCCAGAGACATCAATATATTGCCACGCTGTTGGAAGAGATGCGTGTGTCGGTTAACGAACAGTTGCCGCCTTCATCACGTGTTTCCAGGGTGTTGGAACGTCGGGAACCGTTTATCAAAACACCAACCCATAAAATCAAACGATATCTGTATTCGGCAGATAACATGAATATGTAGCAGGACAAGGGAGAGGAGAAGCAATGCAAAAAAGAGGGAACATGAACAAAACACTGGTTGCTGCAGGGGTATCACTGCTGATGGCCGCTGGAACCGCTTCCGGGTCAGGGTGGAGGATTCCTGAGCAGTCAGTTAATTCAACTGCGAGGTCCGGGGCATATGTGGCGTATACCCCTGATGCGGACGCCGCCTATTACAATCCGGCGAATATGTCTTGGCTGGAGGATACCGGATACCTTTCGTTCAATGCAACCTGGATTCACCTTGCAGCCATCGAGTACACGGATAGTTACAGCTCTCTGTACAACGGCGCTTCAGAGGAGGAAGACTTTCTCCTTCCCACTTTTTTTGCTGTTTCTCCCTATTACGGAAATTTCAGGGTAGGTTTTTCCTTTACCGCGCCGGGAGGACTGTCCAAACAGTGGAAAGATCCTTATCCCAGAACCTATGCCGAAGAGTTCACCTTGAAAATTTTTGAGGCCAACCCGACGGTTTCCTATAAAGTCTGCGAGTATTTTTCCCTGGGACTGGGCTTGCGGGCCGTATACGCAGACGGCAATGTGAGCAGCGCCGGCATGCTGGGCGATGGAACGACTATCAGCCGGTCAATGGAAGGCGATTCCTGGGAAAGCGGTTTTAACCTTGCTTTGACCGCCAGGCCGATTGATAACCTGAACCTGTCTGTAACCTATCGTTCAGAGGTGGATCTGGATATTGAAGGCGATGCCCGACTTACTACCTCATTGGGGCCGGGAACCTACAATGGCGGAGCCGACGTGGGGATTCCTCTGCCGGCTGTACTGGCCGTGGCTGCATCGTATACTTTTTTCGATCAGCTCACCGTGGAGTTGGAGTATGATCGCACCTACTGGTCGGACTACGACACCCTTGATTTCAATTACAGTGCACCCCTGAACAACCCCGTATTGAGTACGGTTTTCGACACTCCGCAGACAAGAGCCTGGTCGGATACGGACAGTTTTCGTATCAGCGCAGAGTATGATTTGCAAAACGGCCTGGTTCTGATGGCCGGTTTTGCAATTGACGAAAACCCTGCCCCGGATGAGAACCTCGGGTTTGAGCTGCCTGATTCCGATGCCCTGCTGTATTCATTCGGCGCACGTTACCAGATCAACGAGCAGTTGGAAGTAGGCGCCGCCTATCTCTATGACGACAAAGAGAGTCGCACCGTACACAATGGCGTGATAAACGGAACCATCGATGAAGCAGCGGCGCATCTGTTCACGGTTGGTTTGACCTGGAAGCTGTAAACAGGGGCGATACGCGTATTGTAAAGGGAGGTCCTGAAAGGACCTCCCTTTTTTTGTAACGGAAGAGAACCGGGTGCTTTGTGTCGGGAGCGATAAGAGACCAATGTTTGAAGGGTTACAATGCAGGGAAGCTGAGCAGAAGATTCGTGCCCAAGGTAATGAGCGGAGTGATGATCCGGGATAAGACACCGGTATAGAAAAGTATCAAGATTGCAATAAATCCGTAGGGTTCAAATTTGGAGTAGGCATATGCTTTTTGCGGCGGCAGCAGGCCCATGAGCACTTTGGAGCCATCCAGCGGAGGAATGGGGAGACAGTTGAATACGGCAAGCATGACGTTTATCCAGACGCTTGCCAGGACCATTCTCCCGAGCGGTTCGAGAATGGATATGGGAATCATGGGCATATGCGTCAAAATGAACAATACAGGAACACTTATGATCGCCAGGAGAATGTTGGCCCCCGGTCCTGCAAGGGCAACCAGCAGCATCCCTTTCTGAGGGTCTTTAAAATGCATGGGATTGACCGGCACCGGTTTTGCCCATCCTACCTGGGCGAATATAAATACCAGGGCACCGAGCGGATCAATATGCTTGACCGGATTCATGGTCAGCCGGCCGGCGTTTTTTGCCGTGGAGTCTCCCAGTCGATAGGCCACATAACCATGGGCCAGTTCATGAAAGGTGAGCGCAAACAAAAACGGCGGGAGGAGTATAATCAGTTGCTGCAGGGTTTGAGAAAAGTCGTGCATGTGATGTTACAGGTTAAGGGGATATAAAAGACTGTCGAGTTCCTACATTTTTCTACAACGATAAGGAGAAATAACGAAAAAGCGAGTCCTGTTTTGCAAATTAGAGAGGCCTGTTTTCCGTGGGCGGGTAGGTGGATTGGAGAAACGCGACCGCCTGTTCACGGGTTTCGACCTGACCGTCGAGCTGCACTTCAATCAGGTGGTTGAGCATTGTCCGAAACAGAGGCCCCGGCCGGTAGCCCATTTCCATGAGTTCGTGACCGTTGATAAGCGGGCTGATTTTTTTCAAAGAGGTGACAAAGAGTGAAACAGCCTGTTGCATATATCTCTTGCGGGCAATGGTCATCAGATACAGCAGGCCTTCATTTTCCAGATCAATGAGCAGCCAGTACATCTCGCTGTGCTTCATGAAGGGGCGTTTGAGCATATCCCGTGCTATACGTTCCACATCGGTTTTCTGCTGCACCAGTTTTTTCCGCTGCCTCTCGGGTATGTCGAAGCGTCGGCAGAAGGCTATCAATTCCCTGGCGCCGGAGCGACTGTAGACAGCCAGCAGGTATACCATCCATGGTTCTATTTTTTCCGGCAGGTAGAGCAGGTTGAACCAGGATATGGAACGGTTGGCCTGGGTGATCAGGTGAATGAAGCGGCGGTCGATTTTCAGGTTCGGTTTCAGGTCCGGCCAGAGAAAAGGGAAGAGTTTGAAAGCGGCGAGGCGCCGCAGGGAAGCCAGCGGATTGTTTTCAGAAAGGATCAGTTTCAGTTCGTAGAAAAAACGAGGCTCTGTAAAACGGTCGACCAGGTGCATGTCCACTACATTCTTGATCAGTTTCTCAGAGTGACGGGTGATCTGAAAATCCAGTCGCCCCTCAAAACGGATGGCGCGGAAAATTCGCGTGGGGTCTTCTACAAAGCTCAAATTATGGAGTACCTGAATGCGGCGCTCCTTAAGGTCGTTCTGGCTGTTGAAGTAATCCACCAGCGTCCCGAACCGCTCTGGGTTAAGGTGGATAGCCATGGCATTGATGGTAAAGTCCCGACGGTAGAGGTCCAGTTTTATGGAACTCAGTTCGACCGTTGGAAGGGCTGCCGGATATTCGTAATATTCCAGACGTGCTGTGGCCACATCAACCCTGGTGTCATCGGGGAAAATGACGGTGGCTGTGGCGAATTTGTCGTGGGTTCGCACCGATGCCTTTTT
The DNA here is from genome assembly GCA_963678525.2 of Desulfobulbaceae bacterium. Taxonomy (GTDB): domain Bacteria; phylum Desulfobacterota; class Desulfobulbia; order Desulfobulbales; family Desulfobulbaceae; genus Desulfogranum. Next base: position 2,917,338 of record CAXXDG010000003.1, on the reverse strand, counting down.
CCTGGCCGCATAATGCTTGGCAAACTGAATGCCGTCCCCCTCAACGACCACATCAATGTCCGAGTTGGGGACATGGAGGAGCAGATCACGGACAAAACCGCCTGCCACATAGCTCTTAATTCTCAGTTCTTCGGCAATCTCACCAATGTCCCGCAGCAGGGTGATTGTTTGTCTGGAGAGCACCTGGGTCATGACGCCGCTTAAATTACGCGAGCGTTTCACAGAAGGGCTTTCGTCCTCCTGAAGAAAATCTACGGGCATATGTGCAGGATCATTGATCAACAGGCCGAGCAGGTCCGTTCGTGTGATGACCCCGAGAACTGTTTCTCCACTGGTGACAGGGATAAGCCGCTGTCGATGTTCGATAATCAGTTTCTGGATGTCTGCAAGGGTTCCGCTTGCAGGAAGGGTGGCAATTTCCGTGGTCATGTATTCGGAGACCGGTAATGTGCCGAGTTTATGGAATATGGCTTTTTCCGCAACCATGCGGGAGAGGATCCCCTGCAGGCCGGTCGGACGTTCTCCTGTTTCCGGATTGCCGCCTCTTTCCGCTACGGGCAGGACCGTGACATTATACCGGGTCATGAGGTTGTTGGCATCGTTGATGGTGACGTCCGGGGTGACGGCGATCACGGGAGAGGACATGATTTCTCCGGCCACGGCCTTGGGCCGAATATGCCTGTGAAGCAGGTAGATCAGCCGTTCTTCCGCCTCAAACAGGGTCATGTCCCTGATGGTTGCACTGGCGGCGGAGCTGTGACCTCCTCCTCCGAAAGCGCGGGCGATGTTGCCGGCATTGACTTCAGGTATGCGGCTCCTGGCTATGAGATACAGCCGTTCACCCATACTGATAAGGGCAAACAGGACATCGAGATTTTCCATGACCATCAGGCGCTGGACAATGATTGAAAAATCGTCAATGTATTCAGGGAGAACCAGCTTGCTGACCACCACATTGATTGAGCCGATGTAATAGGAGACTGCGTTATTCAGCAGGCTGCCCAGTGAATTGATCTGTTCAGCATTGAGTTCCCTTGCGGTAAACTGGGTAACAACATCCAGGTTGGCTCCCTGGCCGAGAAGCCAGGCTGCGGCCTGCAGGTCCTCCTGTGTAGTGGTGGAATGGAGAAAGTTGCCGGTATCCTGATAGATCCCCAGGGCAAGCAGGGTTGCTTCATCATCGGAGAGTGATATGTTTCGTTCCTGAAAAATTCGACAGAACAGAGTCGTTGTCGCTCCAACATCGGCGACAATGCTGTATTCACCCTGCAGATCGTCGGGGTGATCCGGATGATGATCGAACAGATGGATTGACAGCCGCCTGTTTTTCAGGCAGGCTGCCAGGTCGCCTAGGCGTTCCGGCTGTCTGGTGTCGACGACGATCAACCGATGAACGGTTTCCGGTTTGACATGCCTGGTCTTTTTAAAGGCGTAAATATTGCGAAATTGCTGGGCAAGATACTCGCGTACGATTTTTTCCTGTGATCCGGGAAAGACCAGTTCAGCATCGGGGTAAAGACGTTTGGCCGCAACCATTGACGCCAGGCTGTCGAAATCCGCATTAATATGGGTAGTGATAATCTCCATGACGCCTGTATGATACAGTAGAAAACGCTGTGAGTAAATTGAATTGCCGCAGGTCTTCCTTCTATGTTGTTTATTGTGGAGAACCGCCAGGTAACCAGTGGTGTTGATTTGTTGGAGGAAAAGCGAAAATAGAAAAATAGTTTGTCCTTGTTGGGATGTTGCTTGACAAATGCTTTGTTATGCGATAAATTTGTGTGTTTAAGTAAGCTGGTGTGCGGGTGTAGCTCAGTTGGCAGAGCACAAGCTTCCCAAGCTTGGGGTCGCGGGTTCGAGCCCCGTTGCCCGCTCCAAGTCGGCCCCCTCTCTGTCGGTCTTCTTGGCTACGATATACGCCGAAGTATCAGGTGTACATGAAAGTGGGCTTTGCCCGCTTTTTTTATTGCCTTTTTGGGCTTGTCCTCACATTTGGCGCTGTAACGGGAGAATGGAGATATTGTGGAAAGTGTTGGCGTGAAAATAGTCGAAACCATAGAAGCCTTCGCTGAACCGCTGCTTGAAGAAATGGGGATGGAACTGGTGGAAATCCAGTTCCGGCGGGAGAGCCATGGCTGGGTGCTTCGTTTTTTTATAGACAAAGAGGATGGGGTAACCATTGACGACTGTGCAGGTGTCAGCCGCGAAGTGAGTGCATATCTGGAGGTGGAGGATCTAATCGATCATGCCTATCACCTCGAGGTTTCCTCGCCCGGAGCTGAACGCCCCCTCAAAACTAAAAATGATTTTGTACGTTTTGTCCGCAACAAGGCCCGGATCAAGATGCGCGAACCGATTGGCGAGCAGAAAGTCTTTGTCGGCATTATACAGGGGCTTGATGGTGATGCCGTCCTTCTTGAGCAGGATGGTCGTACGGTAGCACTGGACTTTGAAAAAATATCAAAGGCGCGGCTGAGCTTGTAAAAGACAGCGTTGCGTCCGATTATTACAGGTAAGGTAAAGTGGGAGTAAATTGCCGACACTGGGGTGAACGACTATGGTAGGAGTTGAAAATCTGAAACGCATTATCGATCAGATATGCCGGGACAAGGGTATTGACAGATCGTTACTTGTAGACGCCATTGAAGAGGCTGTACGCTCGGCTGTTCGTAAAAAATACGGAAGCCGCAGGGATATCGAGGTGCAGTTCAACGATGAGCTCGGAGAGATAGAGGTGTTTCAGTATCGTACTGTTGTCGACGAGGTCTATGACGAAGAGACCGAAATCTGTCTGGAAGATGCCAGGCGACTCGACCCCGAAGTGGAGCTGGACGATGATCTGGGTGAAAAGATGGAGAATGTCGGAGATCTCGGGCGAATCGCCGCACAGTCTGCTAAACAAGTTATCATTCACCGTATGCGTGACGCGGAGCGGGATGTTATCTATGAGATGTTTCGCGACAGGGAAGGCAGCATCGTCAACGGCATTGTGCAGAGATTCGAGCGCGGGAATATGATCATCAATCTGGGGCGGACGGATGCTGTTCTTCCGCGAGACGGTCAGATTCCGAAACGTTCCTATAAGCAGGGAGATCGAATTCGGGCGTTTCTGCAGGAAGTGAAACATGAATCCCGGGACGCGCAACTCGTACTCAGTCGTACCTCTAACGATTTCCTTATTAAATTGTTTGAGCTGGAAGTGCCGGAGATTGCAGAGGGAATCGTCAAGATTATGGGCGCAAGCCGCGAGCCGGGATTTCGGGCAAAGATTGCCGTGTCATCCATTGAATCCGACGTGGATCCGGTCGGCGCCTGTGTTGGTCTGAAAGGTTCCAGGGTGCAAAATGTGGTACAGGAGCTGCAGGGCGAGCGAATTGATATCGTTCCCTGGAGTCCGGATCCGGCCAAGTATGTCATCAATGCATTGGCGCCTGCGGAGGTGTCCATGGTCATCGTGGATGAAGAGAATAATTTATTGACGGCCGTCGTTCCGGACGATCAACTCAGTCTCGCCATTGGCCGTCAGGGGCAGAATGTACGCCTGGCCTCACGCCTGATGGGGTGGCGAATCGATGTGAAAAGTGAAACCCGCTACACCAATCTGTCGCAGGCTGGGTATCAGAGTCTGGTGGACGTAGATGGTGTTGACGAATCTACGGCGGACAAACTCTTTGCTGCCGGTATAAAGACCTCTGCGGAACTGGCGGGCCTGACCCCTGAGCAGCTCATGAGTATCGTTCGTATGGGGGAGGAACGAGCCGCCCTGATTGCTAAAATGGCCGCCCTGGTCCCTGCTCCTGACGTTCAGGAAACCCCGGAGGCTTCTGATTCTCCTGCTGAAGCGCCCGCCGCTGAAGAAGATGCGGAACAGGATGCCGTTGAGGAGAGCCCCGGCAGTGACGAAGAAGCGCAGTCCGCCTCGCCTGTCCAGGACATGGAGGATAGCGGGCAGCCATACGAAAACGAGTGAAGAATACACATGTGCCGTTTCGAACATGTCGAGGATGTGGACGCAAGGCGCCGCAGCAGGAATTGCAGCGATACGTCTGGCACGACGGCGCATTGACAGCCGACGATAAAGGGAATATGCCTGGACGAGGTGTGTATTGCTGTAAAAAAGAACAGTGTTACAGTCGGCTCCGAAAAAAGAGAAAGATGCTAAGGCACGTGTTACGGCTTTGCGACGAACACGTTAATGGATGGGAAGACAGGAGCATGCAATGAGTAGGGTCCGAGTGTATGAACTGGCAAAAGACGCCGGGTTGAAAAGTAAAGAACTGGCTGATAAGTTGATAGCTATGGGATACCCTATTAAGAGTCACAGCTCTACGGTAGATGATGATATGGCTGCAGACATTCGAAGAAAAATATTGGAAGGTACTGTTACCGCTGGAGTAGCAGAGGGCCGTATTGATTTGAAAGATCGCCAGGAAACGGTTAAGCGCCGCTCCACGACTGTTGTAAGGAGACGCTCCAAGGCTGAGAAGGAAGAAGCTCTCAAGCGTCTGGAAGAGGAAGAAGCTGCAGCGCTGGAAGCCGAAGAACAGGCTGAGCAGGAATTTGAGCCGGCAGCTGAATCCGTTGAAACGGAGTCGGCGGAGCCTGCTCCCGCTGAGGCGGATGAGCATGTGGAAGAGTCGGCGGCGGAAGCCGTTGCACGACCAGAACCTGAACTCGAAATCGAGTCGGAATCGGAATCGATGACCGGTCCTGAGCCGACAGCCGAAGGGGAACCTGAAGTGGAAGCTGTCCAATCGCCTGCTGAAGCGGCAGCCGCATACATTGAACCGCCTGAGGAATCTGTCGATGGGGCAGACGTTGCGGAGCAGCCTGCGGCAACAGATGAAAAGAAAGCGCAGGTCGTGGATCAGCCTGTAAAAGAGACGAAACAAGAGCATCCTTCTGAGATGAAGAGAGAAAAGGCAGACACCGTTTCAGGAGACGAACAGACGGATTTGAGAGGGGAAAAAGCAATTCACAAAAAAGAAGAGCCGGCTTCCGTTCCTGGAGCGAAAAAAAACAAGGAAATCGTCAATGCCGTGCCGAGAAAAGGGAAAAAGCTTGCAAAAGTGGTAGGGCGAGTGGAGATACCCATCCCTGAGAAAAAATCAAAACCTGCCGTTCAAAATCGTCGCCCTGCACGCCCGGTGAAATCAAACGGCAGTCAGGAAACGGTTGCGTCTGCACCTCCTGTAGTGGGCCCGGATGCGGAAGCTTCCCGTTCCGGAAAAGGGAAAAAGAAAGGTAAGCGCGTTGTTGTCGCCATGGCGGCTGAGGAAGACGTTCGAGGTAAAAAGTCGACAAAATCATCCAAAAAAGGCAGATCTAAACTTGATTTCGGCCAGGAAGGCGAAGTTGAATTTATGCGTCCTCGCAGGGGGAAGAAGAAACGAGATAACCGTCGCGAAAAACAGGTGCAGCAAATTATCGCCGAAACCAAAGCTATTAAACGGCGCATCAAGGTGATTGAGACCATCAATGTCGGTGACTTGGCCAAGCGCATGGGAGTCAAGGCAAATGAAGTGATTGCCGCCCTTATGAAACTTGGTGTCATGGCGACTCTGAACCAGGCGCTCGACCTTGACACTGCCGCCCTGGTGGCCGCAGATTTCGGTTATGAAGTCGAACAGGCAATGACTGAAGAGCTTGAGATGGAGGCCTTTCAGGAAGAGGAAAAAGGAGGTGAAGCCATCTCCAGACCTCCTGTCGTCACTGTCATGGGCCATGTCGATCACGGTAAAACCTCCATCCTTGACGCCATTCGGAAAACAGATGTGGCTGAAGGCGAGGCCGGCGGTATAACCCAGCACATAGGCGCTTATCACGTTCAGGCTCCATCAGGAGATCTGACTTTTGTCGATACTCCGGGCCATGCCGCCTTCACTGAAATGCGTTCCAGGGGGGCCAAGGTAACGGATATTGTCGTTTTGGTTGTTGCCGCCGACGACGGGGTGATGGATCAGACCAAGGAGGCGATATCACACTCCAAGGCTGCCGAGGTGCCCATAGTGGTAGCCGTTAACAAGATTGACAAAGATAATGCCGATCCTGACAGGGTGAAGCGTGAATTGAGTGATTTCGGTCTTGTCCCCGAAGAATGGGGAGGCGATACCATTTATTGCGAAACCTCCGCCAAAAAAGGATTGGGAATCAATGATCTCCTGGAGTCCATCCAGCTGCAGGCGGAAATTCTTGAGCTCAAAGCCGATCCGGTGAGGAAAGCCAAAGGAACAGTTATTGAAGCTCAACTGCATAAGGGACGTGGTCCTGTGGCCACCGTGCTTGTTCAGGAAGGTACATTGCGAGTGGGTGATAACTTTGTCGCCGGACTCTACAGCGGCAAGGTGCGAATGCTGATCAACGATCGCGGTGAACAGGTCAGTGAAGCCGGCCCGGCAATTCCGGTCGAGGTGCAGGGCATTTCCGGCGTCCCGTCCGCCGGTGATGAGTTTCTGGTTCTCTCCGATGAAAAAATGGCGAAATCCTTGTCCGAATCCCGTTTGCAGAAGGCCAGGGAATCGGAACTCGCCTCTGCCTCAAAGGTGTCTCTGGATAACCTTTTTGAGAAAATGGCGGAACAAGAGGTCAAGGAATTGCGGGTTATTCTTCGTGCAGATGTTCAAGGAACCCTCCAGGCCTTCGGACAGGCAGCTGAGAAACTCTCCACCAGTGAGATCAAGGTTCGGGTTTTGCATGAAGGCACAGGGTCCATTACTGAAAACGACATCCATCTTGCAGCGGCTTCCGAAGCGGTAATTATCGGTTTCAATGTTCGGCCGACAGTCAAAGTCAAAGAACTCGGTGAGCACGAGCAGGTTGATATCCGGTCCTACGATGTTATCTATCATGCTTTGGAAGACATTGAAAAGGCTATGGTCGGTATGCTCGAACCGACTTTTGAGGAGCGCGTTATCGGCACTGCCGAAGTGCGTAATACCTTCCAGGTTCCCAAGGTCGGGACCATTGCAGGTTGTGCTGTTATTGACGGCAGAATCGAACGTCATGCAGGCGTTCGTGTATTGCGTGACGGGGTGGTCGTGTATACCGGTAAGATATCCTCATTAAAACGGTTTAAAGATGATGTGAAAGAGGTGATGACCGGATATGAATGTGGTATCGGCGTGGAAAATTTTAATGACATCAAGCTTGGCGATAATCTTGAGGCTTTTGTCCTTGATGAGATCGAGGCGCATCTGTAGGACCTGGATACAAGATGGATTTTGATTTTACCCTGCCGGGACTTCGGCGTCCTGAAAGCTCTCGACCTAAAAGGGTCGCTGAGGCTATACAAAAAGAGTTTGCCGTTTTACTGCGGCAAAAGATCGCTGATCCACGCCTGGTCAGCGTGTCGGTTTCTCATGTGACCATGTCACCGGATTTGAAACTGGCAAAGGTCTATTTTACCGTGACGGATAAATCCTCTGCAGCCCAGGCAAAAAAAGCACTCATCAAGGCCAAGGGATTTTTTCGCAGTCATTTGGCAAGGGCGTTGAACCTCCGCTATACCCCTGACATTCATTTCCACTATGACAGTCAGAGTGAGGAAATAGAGCGTATAGACGAACTGTTTCGTCAACTGGACCAGGAAAAAAAGGATGAAGACACCTGAACATATCCTTGCCGCCGTTCAGAAAGCATCCCATGTCGTGCTGGCAACACATATTAATCCGGATGGAGATGCGATCGGCTCTTTGCTTGGCCTGATGCATCTGCTGGAAGGCGCGGGTAAAAAAGTTTTTGCCTTTGCGGAAGAGCCTGTATCCCATGCGTACCGGTTTATGCCGGGTTCCGGACAGATACATACGGAACTTGAGCAACTTGAAGCGTTCAGAGGCACGGCGGGAGCAGGTGTCCTGTGCATCAGTCTTGACTGTGGAGACGAAAAACGCCTGGGCCGATATAGTGCTCAACTCCTCTCTATCACCCCGTTCATTGTCATTGACCATCATCAGGGTAATGACGGGTATGGGACTATGCATTGGATTGAGCCGGAACGATCTTCAACGGGAGAAATGATCTATGACCTGGCCCAGGATATGCAACTTGCAATAACCCCTGAAATCGCCGACTGTCTGTATGCTGCCATTTCAACGGATACCGGATCGTTCAAATATGCCTCGACCAGCCGGCACACCCATGAAGTTGCCGGCCAATTACTGGCCAAAGGCGTTAAACCGGCGGAAATTTCCACTCATCTTTACGATAATTATACCCTTGGACGTCTGCGCCTGATGCAGGAAGTGCTCGCTACCCTGGAGATGTTCAACCGTGATCGCATTGCTGTTATACGCGTCACCCAAAATATGCTGGAGCGGACCTTCACTACTCTGGAAGATACCGAATCTTTCATCAACCTTCCCCGGTCGGTGCGATCGGTTCGCGTATCCGTCTTTCTTAAAGAAATCAACAATGGGCTGGTCTCCGTCAGTTTGCGAGCCAAAGGCTTGTGTGATGTCTCCCTCGTGGCCAGAGGATTCGGCGGCGGGGGGCATCGAAATGCAAGCGGATTCAGAGTTCGGGGAAAAAATATAGACCAGGTGCGGGACATGCTCCTGCCCATACTCGAACAGGCCACGAGCTGAGCTGCACGCTGATTGTACCTGATGACGGCTGAAGTATACCTCATTGATAAACCGGAGGGTAAGAGTTCCTTTGCGATGGTGCGTCTGGTGCGCAGATTGCTCGGGATTAAGAAGGTCGGCCATGCAGGCACCCTTGACCCGTTCGCCAGCGGATTGCTGATTGTTTGTGCAGGCCGGCCGGCAACAAAGCATATTGAGCAATTCATGGAAGGGCGTAAGACCTATCTTGCCAGGCTGGAACTCGGGGTTGAGACAATCACCCACGATCCGGAGGGTGAGGTTACCGCCCGTTTTCCTGTGCCGTATATGGACAGGGAGCATATTGATTCCACTCTCAGGCAGTGTATCGGGAGGCAGCTTCAGGCTCCGCCTTCATTTTCAGCTGCCAAGTACAAAGGAAAACCTCTCTATCATTATGCTCGCAAAGGTATTTTCATTACAAAAGAGCCTAAAGAAATAGAGATATATGCTCTTCACTGTGTAGACTTCACTCCGCCCTTTCTCGATATCGAAGTTACCTGCAGCCGGGGCACCTATGTACGGGTCATGGCATCTGATATCGGTAAAGCTTTGGGCTGCGGGGGCGCATATCTGACTGCTCTGCGAAGAACCGCCTGCGGGCCGTTTCATGTCGGCGACGCCCTTGCAGGAGGAATCCTGGAGAGCGATGCCGGCAAGAAAATATTGCTGGAAAAGGGGATATCAGTCGATAATGCCTTGCAACAAGTGACACAAGAACATATTGTCATGCCTGACACGGCATGACAGCCGAGTTGAACCGCCCTCCGACGCCATCCCCTCTGGCACGGACTACAGGGCATTTTATCCAGACTTCAGCGGGGCCGAGGGAAAACAGCTTTGCTGCTAGCAGAAGGAAACCGGAGGTGCTTTTATGGCACAGACAGGAGAAAAGAAACAAGAAATTATTGAAAAATACAAGACCCATGCCAACGATACAGGGTCATGTGAGGTGCAGATCGCTTTGCTGACCGACCGTATTCATTACCTTACAGAGCATTTCAAACAGCACGGTAAGGATCATCACAGCCGTAGAGGTCTGTTGAAGTTGGTCGGACAGCGTAGGAGTTTACTCAAGTATCTCCAGAAAAAAGATATCGTTAAATACCGTGAGCTTATTAAAGCCCTCGGTATCCGTAAATAATACTGACAGTAGATGGTACAAGGCGGGAGCAGTATGGGACTGCATCCCGCCTTTTTACTGATTGGAGTTGAGCACAATCGATGTTGCCTCTAACGCAAAGACACAAAGGAAGCAGAGAAAATGGCATGGCATTGTCGCTGTATCCTTTGTGCCTTTACGATCACCACGCAATGCATGCTCGCTCCAATTTCAGTTGAATATGATCCTCATTAGGAGAAATTATGCATACAGTAATTGAAACTGAGATTGGTGGAAGGACCATGAGTTTTGAAACTGGAAAAATGGCTAAACAGACCAGCGGGTCTGTGGTCGTATCCAGTGGTGACACCAAGGTCCTGGTAACGGTTGTTGCCGAAAAAAAGAACAAGGACATGGGGTTTCTCCCCCTCACTATAGAATACCAGGAGCGAATGTATGCTGCCGGGCGTATCCCGGGCAGTTATTTTCGGCGTGAGATCGGCCGGCCCAGTGAAAAGGAAATTCTGACCTGCCGCCTGATTGATCGCCCTCTGCGCCCTCTTTTTGCCGACGGCTACAGCTGTGAGACTCAGCTTATAGCCACGGTTTTTTCCGCAGACCAGGACTTTGACCCGGATATCCTTGCCATGAACGGCGCTTCTGCGGCATTGTCCATTTCAGATATCCCCTTTGCCGGTCCTATAGCCGCTGCTCGTGTGGCATATATCGATGGTGAATATGTACTTAACCCTTCAAAAACTCAGCTCGCCAAGGCTGAGTTGAACCTGGTTGTCGCCGGTACCAAAACCGCAGTGGTCATGGTTGAGGGCCGGGCTGAGGAACTTGCCGAAGATGTCGTTCTTGAAGCGATTTTCTTTGCCCATGAAGGGTTGCAACCCTTGATAGACCTGCAGCTGAAAATGCAGCAGGAGGTCGGCAAGACAAAAAGAGCAGTTGTCGCGCCTGAAGTCGATGCCGCCCTGCAATCAGCTGTTGAGACCGCTGCCGCGGCAGGCATGGAAGAGGTGGTTACCACCGCTGACAAAATGGCTCGCGCCGAGCGCTATGACCTGCTTAAACAAGAGGTTATCGAACAGATTGATCCTGAATTGTTTGAGGATGAAGGAGAAGTTTTCGATATTCTCAGCAGTTATAAAAAGAAAGTCATGCGTGACCGTATCGTCAGTAAGGGCGAACGTCTTGACGGAAGGTCCTTTGAAGATGTACGTCCGATTACCTGCGAGATCGGCATCCTTCCCCGGGCTCACGGCTCAGCTCTTTTTACGCGTGGGGAAACCCAGGCCCTGGTTATCGCGACCTTGGGCAGCGAAAAAGATGAGCAGCATCTGGAAGGACTGGGAGGCGATGTGTATCGCAGCTTTATGCTTCATTATAATTTTCCGCCGTTCTGCGTCGGCGAAGTTCGGCCCATGCGCGGACCGAGCCGTCGTGACATCGGCCACGGTACTCTCGCCCGCCGTGGCGTGGAAGCCGTACTCCCTCAAAACGGGGAATTTCCCTATACCATGCGGGTTGTGTCCGAGGTCCTCGAGTCCAACGGCTCTTCCTCCATGGCTACGGTCTGCGGTTCCAGCCTTGCACTCATGGATGCCGGCGTACCAGTAAAAGCTCCTGTTTCCGGTGTTGCTATGGGGCTGATCAAAGAGGAAGAAAATCTTGTTATCCTAACCGATATCCTTGGAGACGAAGATCACCTCGGCGATATGGATTTCAAGGTTGTGGGAACGGAAGAAGGTATTACCGGTCTGCAGATGGACATTAAGATAGATGGCGTGGATCGTTCCATAATGGGTCGCGCCCTTGACCAGGCAAAAAGGGGTCGTATCCATATCCTTGGAAAAATGAACGAGGTCATCCTTTCACCGAGAAAAGACGTCTCCGAACATGCGCCTAAATTTTCAACATTGAAAATTCATCCTGATAAAATTCGCGATATCATCGGCCCCGGCGGCAAGGTGATCCGTGAAATGACCAGCGAATTTGATTCAAAGATTGATGTTGAGGACGACGGCACCGTTAAAATTTTCAGTAACACTGCAGCCGATGCCAAGGCCGTGGTAGCGCGCATTGAAGAGATTACGGCTGTTCCTGAAGTCGGTAAAATTTACGAGGGAGAAGTCCGTACAATTAAGGATTTCGGTGCTTTTGTGCAGATCCTCCCCGGGGTCGACGGCATGGTGCACATCTCGGAGCTGAAGCACAGCCGGGTCAATAAAGTAACCGATGTGCTCAAGGAAGGGGATGTGGTCAGGGTCAAGGTTATTGATATCGATAATCGCGGCCGGATTCGCCTCAGCCGTAAAGCGGCTCTTGAGGAGGGCGAAGAATAGAGGCCCTTTTTTTCGTTTCAGCCGGTTTCCCCTCCCAGGAAGCCGGCTTTTTTTTTGGGTACAGGGAAAATATATATGACAAACCAGGTGATTGTTCAGTTTAAGTGGCTTGATGAGCGGGCGGCAACGGATCTTTCACTGCCCGCCTATTCTTCATCTCTGGCTGCAGGAATGGATGTCTGCGCTGCCGTCAGCGAACCCGTCCATCTACAACCAGGGGCCAGGTGCCTCATCCCCAGCGGTTTTGCCGTGGCTATTCCACCTGGATTCGAGATGCAGGTGCGACCTCGTTCAGGGCTTGCCGTCAAGCATGGGATCACTATTATCAACGCACCGGGTACCATTGACGCCGATTACCGTGGTGAAGTTAAAATCGGTTTAGTGAATCTTTCCCAGGAGGTGTTTACCATTCACAGGGGAGACCGTATTGCCCAGTTAATACTTGCGCCGGTAGTCTGTGCACTGCTGCAATGTGTAGATGTTCTCGAGGATACGGAGAGAGGTAGTGGTGGATTTGGACACACCGGAATGCGATAATCAGGAATCGGGATTGCGATTCTGCGTCTTGGGCAGCGGCAGCAAGGGGAACTGCACCCTGATCGAGGCCGGCGGTGCTGGAATTTTAATCGACGCCGGCTTTTCCGGTAAGGAGATTGAGCGACGTCTTGCCCTGATCGGGCGAGATGCCTGCATGCTCTCGGCGGTTGTCGTGACCCATGAGCATCACGATCATGTCGGCGGTGTTGGAGTTCTTGGAAGAAGATATGCAATCCCCGTCTATATGAATCAGGGGACCCATGAAGCCTGCCGGGGTAAAATCAAGGAAATTCCCAGGTTGGAGTACTTCAAAACCGGGGAAAAATTTTTTATCCGTGACGTGGAGGTGCATCCCTTTGCCGTCTCCCATGATTCCGTGGATCCCGTGGGGTTTGTCTTTCAACATCAGGGGCGGCATCTGGGATACTGTACGGACACCGGCAGAATTACTAAACTTATTCGTCATCATTTGCGCAAGTGCAGGGCGTTGATTCTGGAAGCAAATCATGATCCGGTGATGCTGCGTACAGGGCCTTATCCCATCTATCTGCAGCAACGGATTCAATCTGCAGGGGGGCACCTGGAAAACGAAGACGCATTACACTTCGCCTCTGAATTATGCGCTGAAAATCTCTGTCATCTTGTTTTGGCCCATTTGAGCGAAACCAACAATACCCCTGAAATAGTGCATCGGATTAAAAAACAATACCTGGATGAATACGCAGCCGTCAGGGTTCATATTGCAGAACAGCATGCTCCGGGCCCCTTCATTCAATTAGCGGAATAACATATAAAGCGGAATCACCATGGCCGAGGGAATATTGAATGATCAGGGGGGGGACTTTTCATCCGGACTGCATGGGTTTGAGAATGACAAAGAACTCTTTGCCCGGGTGACCGGTCAGTCTCCCGCCTTGTTGCTCATTACTGACGGATATGGACGTATAGAGTATGTCAATCCCAGATTTGAGTCGGTCTTTAAGTGTCAGCGGTTTGATTTGCTGAAAAAAAACATCCGGAGCATTTTCAGGGATCAGGTATCGCTCCAGCAGAAGGGAGAGGTTCTCCGAAAAATAAGGAAAGGAGAATGTTACAGGGAACAGTTGTCCCTCAAGTCGTCTTGTGGGAAACAGGTGATTCTGGAGACCGGAGTGAGTCCCGTTCATGATGCCCGGGGGCGGCTCTGCAACATACTTTTTCAGGCAAATGATATTACCAGAGAGAGCCGATTACTTCAGCAGCTCCAGCACCTCCGAAAACTCGAATCCGTAGAGGGACTTATCAGCTCGATCACACATGATTTCGGCAACCCCCTGCTCGGAATACGTTTTGTTCTTCGGGATCTTCAAAAGCGGCAAGAGCTTGCGGAAAGCGATCAGCAGCTTTTGGCCATGGCTGAGTCTGAATGTGCGCGGATTCAACAATTGATTAAAGAGCTGCGCCGTTTCATCCATCCCGCCTCAGGACAGAAATCCATATCTGAATTTCATTCACAACGTTCAGGTACGGATTAACCGCGAGGGTGAAATTTACTATGTACGGCCTTGAGCCTGTCTCCCTCAATCTGTGTGTAAATCTGGGTGGTGGCGATATCTGCGTGCCCCAGCATCATCTGGACGGAGCGCAGGTCCGCTCCCCCGACAAGCAGGTGCGTGGCAAAGGAATGCCGCAGCATATGCGGGCTGATTTCTTTATCTATTCCGGCTGCTGAGGCTGTATCCCGAAGGATCTGCCAGAACCGGTTGCGCGACATAGGCCTGCCCCTGTTTGAGAGAAAAAGATATTCACTGCGCGGCTGCTTGACCAGGGACGGCCGGCTTTTTTGCAGGTATTCCTGAAGCAGAGTTCCTGTGACTGCGGCAAATGGAACAATCCTCTCTTTCCTGCCTTTCCCCAGAACACGGAGATGACAGGTTGCGAGATTACAGCTGTTAACCGGGAGCTGGACCAGCTCACTTACCCGAAGTCCTGTTGCGTACAACATATTGACCATGGTGTGATTGCGTAGAGCCAAGGGTGTGATGACTTGGGGACGGACAAGCAGTGTCTCCACTTCTTTCCGGCTCAGAGCCTTGGGCAGGCTGTGTCCGGTTTTTGGGGCGTCTATGTGTTCCAGAGGATTATGCGGCACCGCGTTTTTGGTCTGGAGGTACTGAAAAAAAGATCGCAGTGAGGCCAGTCGACGTACATTGGAGCGGTTGCTGATTTTTTTTTTGTGGGCATGGTGCAGATACTGACGAATGTCTTCCATGCCGACTTGATGAAGGTCTTGCCGCTTCTGCTGTGCCTGGAAATGAAGGAAGTTCTCCACATCGGCAGTATATGCTGCCGCAGTGTTGTCGGCCAGTCTGCGTTGGAGAAGCAGATACTGCCTGAAGCTTTCAAGCAGTTGCAGGTTGGAGGCGCATTGCTTCATCTAGGCTGAAGAGTCCGGATTGTAAAAATCGCTCACAGGGCGTCCACCCCTGTGAGTACCCACAAAAAAAGCTCTGACTTTCGTCAGAGCTTTTTGTTCAACCTCTGCTGCGCATACGGTTGAACTTTCGAAGCTTACGCATGGCCTCTGCAGCTTTGCGACGCTTCTTTACACTTGGTTTTTCATAAAATTCACGTCGTTTCAGCTCACGTTTGATGCCGTCAATCTGCAGTTTCTTTTTCAATTGACGTATCGCGTATTCGAGGTCACCTTTCACTTCTACTTCAATCATGGAGAATCACATCCTTTTGCGATCTGTACAGCTTTGATTAATAGGGTTGATTGTAATAAAAACAGCACAATATAGTTGAGGCTGAACGTCTTGTCAATAAAATTACGCTGTAACAGCGTGATAATATATGATGCGCCTTCCGGAAGGAGACCGCTCCATTGCTTGTTACTTTTTGAAAAATGAACTACCTTGTGGGCAACCGGACACCCGTAACATGCAAAGGAGGAATGCAATGGCCAAAATTCGATTAGCGCTTATAGCCGGGGGTATGTCGGATGAACGTGAAGTTTCATTGAATGGAGCAAAGGGGGTAGAAGAGGCGCTGGATAAAGAAAAATATGATATTATCCGCTATGACCCCGCTACTGATTTAGCAGCCATAGCCGCTGATGCCGCGGATATTGATGTGGCATTTGTTCTTTTACACGGACTTTTGGGTGAAGATGGGACTATTCAGGGATTTCTGGATCTCCTTTCCATTCCCTATCAGGGGGCCGGTGTTCTAGGAAGCGCTCTGGCAATGAATAAAAATTTGGCTAAGGAATTGTACCGTTTGCAGGGGCTCCCGGTGGCTGCATGGTTGATGGCTGAGCAGGATGACATCACCTCGCCGAAACGGCTGCTTGACGCATTGCAGATGCCTTTGGTGGTCAAACCTGTCAAGCAGGGCTCTTCCATAGGTATGACCATTGTTCGTAATGAACAGCAGCTTGTTCCCGCGCTGCAGCTGGCCTTTCAGCATGACGATGAAGTGATGGTAGAGGAGTTTATCCAGGGACGGGAAATCACGGTGGGAGTGATCGGAAATGAGCAGCTGCAGGCACTCCCGCTTATTGAGATCATTCCGGACAGTAAGTACGAGTTTTTTGACTATGAGGCCAAATATCTTCCCGGTGCAAGTCAGGAGATTTGTCCGGCGGACGTGGAACCCGGTATTGCCGCCAAAGCCGGAGAATACGCAAAGGCCGCACACCGATGTCTGCACCTGAGCGGATACAGCAGAACAGATATGATTCTCCAAGGCGATGAATTGTACCTGCTTGAAACCAACACTATCCCGGGCATGACGCCAACCAGCCTGTTCCCGCAGGCTGCCGGACAAGCAGGGCTTTCATTCAGTCAAATGCTGGATCGGCTCATTGAGCTGGCTCTGGAAAAGGGCAAGTAAGAGGTTTTCCTTCAGTTCTTTGACTCTGTGTACGACAGCGCCGTTTAACCGGGTATAAGGGGGCACATGCCTTGATCTTCATACCCGGATGCTGTTTCGGCTCTGCCGGGGGAAAGGCGTGACAGCTTAAAAGCGGGCGGCAAAGTACGGCTCCAACACCTCCGGCAGGGCTATGCTCCCGTCTTCCTGTTGGTAGTTTTCCAGGATTGCCAGCAGGGTCCTGCCCACGGCAAGGCCTGATCCGTTGAGCGTATGCACCAACCTGCTTTTTTTCCGGTCTTGCGGCTTATAGCGAATACCGGCACGCCGCGCCTGGAAATCCAGGAAGTTGGAGCAGGAAGAAATCTCCCTGTAGGACTGTTGCCCGGGCAGCCAGACTTCAATGTCGTATGTCTTTGTAGCTGAGAAACCCAGATCCCCAGCACACAAGGTTACCACCCGATATGGAAGTTTCAGAAGCTGAAGGACTTCTTCCGCATCTGCAAGCAGTGATTCCAACTCAGCCTCAGACTGCTCCGGGGTTGTAAATTTTACCAGTTCGACCTTCTCAAACTGGTGTTGGCGAATCAGGCCGCGGGTGTCCTTGCCGTATGAACCGGCTTCGGATCGGAAGCAGGGAGTGTAAGCTGTGTATTTAATGGGCAGCTCGGCTTCAGGAATGGTTTCACCGGCATGGATGTTGGTAACCGGCACCTCTGCGGTGGGAATGAGCCACAGGTCCCAGTCTTTGATACGGAACAGGTCTTCTTCAAATTTTGGAAGCTGTCCTGTACCGGTCATGGTTTTACTGTTCACCATGTAGGGCGGCAATACTTCGGTATATCCGTGTTTCTGGGTATGCAGGTCGAGAAAAAAATTGACCAGCGCCCGGGAAAGTTTGGAGCCGAAGCCTTTGAGCAGGGAAAACCTGGCTCCTGCAAGTTTGGCGGACGTTTCGAAATCCAGTATGCCCAGCTCTTCGCCAAGCTCCCAATGGGGTTTGGGGGTGAAATGAAACTCAGGTATATCCCCCCACTGCTTGATTTCCACGTTATCGCCGTCGTCTTTACCCGGAGGCACGGATTCATGGCAGAGGTTGGGGATGGAAAGCACGATGTCCTGGAGCTGCTCCTCTATTTCGGCAAGCTTTCCGTCCAGGATTTTAACGGCATCGCTTACCTGCTTCATTTCCTGAATCAGGGGCTCGGCTTTTTCATGCTCTCCGGCCTGTTTCAGTGGACCGATCTCTTTGGAAACCGTATTTCTCCGGTTTTTCAACCGTTCTACCTCGGCCAGGGTTTGTAACCGCTGTTCATCAATGTGTGTGAATCGCTCGAACAGCTGCGGATCCACACCGCGAAGGCCGCTTTTTTCTCGGACGAGATCTATATTTTCTCGAATAAATCGAAGTTCTAACATGATATTGTATGATGTATTGTTATGAATGGGAAAACAGGGTAACCACAGGGACAGGGTATATAATACCTTGGTTTCGCTTACTCGGATTCCGCACCTGCCCGATCTTGGATCAAAAAATGTGGAATTCCGGATTCGCTGTGATTTGTAGCACGTCGCAAAATGAAACGCAATGGCTATTAGATTGCTATTCCGGCTCTGGTTTGGTATTTTCCAGCTGATCAAAGACCATGTACTCTTCGCAGGCCGGTAATTTCCGATATGCACATTGAAACCAGAACCAAACTTATTGTTTTTCTCTCCGAATTACGTAGAACCGTAAAATACGCAGGAATTTTCCTGATCCTGCTGACCTTGGGATTGTTTTTTTATTCAAGGGGACTGATTCCGCTGTTTCAGGAACATCTTGATGAAAATCTGTATTTTTTTTCCGTTGCAGGTCCTTTTCTGGCCCATGTGAAGGTTTCCTTTTTTGCAGCCCTGTACCTGCTCATGCCGCTCCTGACGCTGGTATTATGGAAAGCCATGGGAAAAGCCTTTGGTGTGGAAGGGAGATCTCTGTTTGGTTTCGTATTTGCCACCTGCGCACTTTTTTATTCGGGCACTGTTTTTTGCTATCTGGTCACCTTGCCCTATGGCGTGCAGTTTCTGCTCGGTTTTCAATCCCCGGATCTGCAGGCTGTCATTTCGGTCGGCAAGTTCGTAAATTTTGTCACTATTTTTATCCTGGCCTTTGGCCTGATATTTGAGTTGCCGGTGTTTATGGTCTTCAGTGCAAAAGCCGGCCTGTTTTCGCGGCGGACTTTTGAACGTAACAGAAGGTTTGCTGTTCTGGGAATCGCCATTATAGCCGCCATGCTGACACCTACCCCGGATGTCGTCAATATGGCCCTGATGGGAGGACCGCTTTACCTGCTCTATGAGATAGGCATTCTCGTGATAAGACTGATGGGTATCGATAAGCAACCGTTGTGAAACGAGGTTTTCTCAGCCGCATTCCACAACAGGCAGGCCATGCTCCAGGAGAAGTGCAGTCGTGACCCCCAGGATCGCCCCTGCGCCGCAGGACGGGCTTTTTGATTTGAGGTAACAGCATTGGATATTCTGTTGCCGGGCAATAGTAAGAACCATATTGGCTCCCTGGATGAATGCCGTGGTGACATCCTCTCCATCTGCGCGGATAACCTTGGCTTTTCCTCGTAATACGTCATGACCGTTTCCTCCGACCAATGTAGCCGGTTGGCGGGGTGTGGCCAGACCGCCAAGTTGTTCAGGACAAACCGGGATCCAGGTGGTATTCTGAAGCTGCTTTCGGCAAAGAGCGTCCGGCTTGCTTCTACCGTCGTATCTGGTCGCCAGCCCGGTGAGGCAGGCACTGACAAGGCAGCATGTGGAGCAGGTTTTCATGGCAGGGTGAGAAATAAGGTGTACATGAATTATGATTGATCGAAGTAAAAGAAGACAGATACAACAGCAGAAGAAGTTTTTTTTACGTTGCGCTGTTCTGCTGGGTTTAAGTTTGATTCTGGCCCTGCTTTTTACTCCGGGCTACGGCTATTTTTCCTATCGTAAGGCAGTCAGGCAGAAAAACATACAGATACAGGAAAATGAACGTTTACAAAAGGAAAATAAAAAGCTTGCACAGGAAATTGAGCTTTTGAAAAACGATCAAAAACATATTGAAGACCTGGCGCGAAGAGAATACGGGCTGCTGAAAAAGAACGAAGAGGTCTATGACTTCGAGCGGAAATAGGTAACAGGCAGGCGATTATGGAAAACTATAATCGCCTGCCCGCGGGAAAATGGAGAACCGCACGGATTCTCAGTGATTCAGGCTCAGGAAAATCCTGAAGGTGCGGAGCATGACGGGGCGGCGCCGGGCAGGGACGGGCCGGCTTTGCCGACACGCACTGCGGAAGCGGATACAAGTTTCCGTACCTGCAGGCTCTTGCATTTCGGACATTCAGGTGTTTCCAGGTTGTGTGAAGTGGTGGTCAGATGTTCAAAAACATGGTTACAGTCTGTACATTGAAATTCATAAATGGGCATGAAATATGGTCCCCTTTGTTCCTGTATTGATAATCTTTCTTGCTATAGGACAGTTTGCATAGAAAATAACCATGGAAGTTTGTTTTGTCATCGGATAAGCAGAGAGTACCATCCCCGGAGGACAGTTCCCCGGATATCGTGTCGCGTGCCCGAAATGTAGCGCTGCTGGCCGACGGTCTGCGCAACTTTCTCCGTTTTCATCAACAACTGGGAATAGATGCGTACCCGCTACGCGATGGGTTACTGACGGATATACGCCATATCCCGCAACAGGCTGCTGTGCCTTCTCCATCGAATCCTCCTGCTCAAGTCCCGGAAATGCAGAGAAAAAATGTGCGGCAAAAAAACTCAGTACCGCTGCCCTCCAAGGGAGAGTCGGTTGAGGCGGTATTGCGGGATATTGTCTCCTGTTCGAAGTGTGAACAGGCCGGCAAGAGGATTCAGCCCGCATTTGCCGGGTCAGGCATTGTCAAATTAATGATTGTCGGTGATTACTGCCTGAGCTCTTCAGAGGAGATAGATCTGCTGTTCGGAGAGCAGGAAGATCAGATGCTCTGGCGGATTGTTGAGGCCCTGAAGCTGCAAAAAAATGAGGTGTATGTCACCAACTGTCTGAAATGTCAATGCTCTCATCCGCCGCGGGAACGGAAAGTCAATATGGATTCCTGCCTGGCCCTTCTCAGTCGTGAGGTCGCCGCAGTCCGCCCTCGGGTGATATGTGCCATGGGCGCCATGGCCGGTCAGCTGCTTTTGGGAACCGGAGAGAGTGTGCTCGGCTTGAGAGGTCGCTTTTCCCCTTATCGCTATGCGGAGCAGGTCAATGTACAGGTCATGGTGACTTTTCATCCCAGGATCCTTCTTACCCAACCGGAATTGAAACGGGCGGCCTGGGAAGATTTACAGCAGATTCAACGACGTTTTCTCGGGTAGACATATCAGTCATCGCTTTTGCGCATGGCAATGATACTCCGCCTGCCCAATTCCCGCAGGAAACTTCCCACAGCAATTTCAGCCTCCCGCTGGTTGAGTTGATGTTCTTCCTGCATGACGGACGCAATATCTCGGACTGTTCGTTTCCCATTGATGAGCTCCCAGACCTGACAACCCATAGTGTCGAGCTGCAATTTTTTCATCATAACTTTGGGATCAGAATCGATTCCCGACATTCGGCTGAGTAATTTTGCAAACAGCACTCTCTGGTGTACAGGATATCGAATCAAGAGTCCCTGGTCGTTTTTCTCTGTTTCGGCCAGGGGATGCTGCACAGGAATACAGGAGAGCGCTTCCTGTCGATTCAGGGGCGGCTGCCGGTGGTTTTTTTTTAGAAAAGGAAACATATCTCTTTCAGCTGAATGCGTTTATTTGCGCCTGTGTTTCAGCGAGGTCGAAAAGTCAGACGTATTTCATCAAGAAAGGACCTTGGTTGAAGACGGCCTTGGTATCTCAACCCGAGAAGACAATTTTTTTCAGGATAATGGGTGATTTCCAGCCACTGGTGGGTAGGTTTTCCCTGCATCAGGGAAAAATATTTTTTCACTCCCTGCTGCCTGCTTTCCCATTCTTGCCTTTCCCCCTGTATGCCGGGAAGATGGGGAAGAGCGCCGGCCATCTGCTGACCCCAATCGTGTAGAGTCTGGTGCTGAAGCAGTACAGCAGCCGGTTTGAAGCGGTAAAAACAGAGTCTGCAGTGCTTATGAAGAAATTCCAGTTCAAATTTGCCGGGGAAGAAGCTGTACCTGTGCAGGGTGTATAAAGGCGGGACCTGCAGGCTGATATCAAAAAGTGCGTAGTCCGTCGGGCTGTCCTGCCCGGAAAAATCTATGCTGCCGAGCAGTGAGGCAGGTAGGGGCGATTCCAATAAAGACGGGTCATAAATCTGTAACAGGACAATCCAGCCCTTCAGGCGGTGAACGGCCAGTATACCTTGCCCCTGGAAACGATTTTCCGACCAGATAAACCCTGCAAGGTCAAGCTCGGGTAACGTATCTTTTAAAGATTGCGGCAGCTCCCAGGTACCGTGAAGGGCAAATTTTTTGGATTTCGAGAGATTCTTCAGTATGTTGTCCGGTCCTGGAGGATTGTCGATTCGTATCCAGCGCATGGCGGCATTGGGGGAGCCGTTTTCTTCGAAAAGCAGGTAGTCCTTGAATATGGTGACAGGAGTCCAGCCTTTTGGCACCTGCACAGAAAAGGTATTCCAGGCAATGGTCTGCAGATAATGGTCTGAAGTAGCTGTCACTGGATGCATGGTTGTGGTTGGATGGGAGTGCCGGCTTTCCGGAAAGGGTGAAACGTACCGGTTGCGGAGTCAAGTTTGTATTTCCTGATTGACTTGTCAATCCAGCGGGTAAGGTATAATTTTGTCCCAGTCCCGCTGTTGTTCGGGAGTTATCTGTTTCTTTCTGGTTCGGCAGAACCTGTTGAAACAATCTTGTTCAGCCTTGATACGGTCTGGCAGTGACATCTTCACCACACTGCCGAAGTTTTCATCCGGATCTTTTTTATTGTATTGCAGGCTGATTGACACCCTCTCGCCATGCTCGTCCGTGAAATGCCATTTCCACGCTTTAAGGATTCCAAAGGCGTCACCGGCGTATTTCTCAGGGGGACCCAGTTGCTTGTTATACTGTTTCAGAAGTTGTTTGAAAAACGCTTCCTCCTGATTTGCGTATTTCATTTTGATGCGAACGATTTTTCCAGGATTCTCACATACACCGTACTCAAGCACGCCTTTTCGGAATTCGCCTACGTCCTCGACGATCACCTGTTTGAGAAAGTTATCGTAACTGAGATATTCATACTCGTCAATGGAGGCGCCAAGGCTAAAACCGGCAATCTGTTTGGGCGCCTTAGGATTGGCCGGCCATACATTCAGAGGGAATGCGAGGAGTAAGCAGACACCGACCAGAATATGAAAAGCGGCATATGTCTTTTTTGTAATCGCTGAAGCCTTGCAGGTTGAGGAAAAGCGTCTGCAGCCTTGAAGCAAATGAAATCCCATGATTATACCCCTTGTGAGCGGTTCGGTTGAGGGCAGGCGGCCGTCTTGGAGAGGTACGATCCGTCAGGAACAGCCTCGAGTTCTGTTTTTTCAATGAGCCGTCGGTTTTGGTCAATATATCGGTTGATATGCAATTTGATGATGTTTTCCACTGTCTTGCCGTATGTCTGGGGATGTTTTTCCATAACTTTTTGAAAAGCCGCCCGTGATATGGAGAGCAGCGCCGTATCCGTCTCTGCCCATGCTGAAAAAAAACTATCAAATTGAGCGGGCAGGGCAAGTTCCCCGAAATAGTTGATGTCCTCTGACGGCAGTTGCTGGAGATTATACATTCGACCGTTGTATTCCTGACAGATAGCTACTTTACCGGAAACGATCACGTACATCTTTTGATTTGTACGGCCCTGGGTAAGAATGGATGAGCGGGCTGAAAAGTATTCCTTCTCGCTCAGGTAGGCAAACAGTTGCAGTACGTCCACCGGGATATCTTTGAAAAGCGGCATCTTGCGCAACAGGGACAGTGCTTCCTGGATCTGGCATGTCTGTCCTGGGGCGGCAGGCTTATTGTGCCCGGGTAAGTTCATAAAATACACCATGTTGTGTCATCAATTCATCATAGGTTCCCTGTTCGATAACGGAACCTGATTTGAGTACATAAATTCTATCGTATCCTGGAGCAAGATCCAACCTGTGGATGACGGATATCACGGTTTTTTTACCTCGGAATTTGTTTTCAAGTACATGCTGGATACGTGCCTGGGAGGTATTGTCAAGGCTTGCCGTGGCTTCGTCAAGAATCAGGATTTGCGTATCTTTCAGAAAAGCTCGGGCAATGGCGATTTTCTGTTTCTGCCCGCCGGATAACCTGTCACCCTGACTCCCCACCATAAAATCCAGGCCGACATCGAGGACTTCATCAACCAGGCCTTCCTGCTCAAAAAAACGCAGGGAAAGGTCCAGGACATCCTGATGTTCATGCTGCTCTTTTTTCACTGCACCAAAGAAGATATTGTCTTTCAGACTGTGACTATAGAGATATTGCGAAGGGCAGTAGGCTGTAAAATCCGGATGGTCCTGATAGAGAGGGAGGGGTTGCAGGTTTGTGCTTTTGCTGAAGTCAGCCGCTGTATTCAGACAGGCGCCAAAATCCAGATGGATAATCTCATCTAAAAATTTGTGACGGGCATGGAGAATGTCATTCTGCATTTCGTTGGACAGGGTAGTGATTTTGTGCCTGCCGGGAATGAATCGAAGAGCCAGGCAGAGGAGATCATGTTGGGCTGTTTTACCAGATGGGAGCCTTCCCTTGGATATATCAAGCATTTCTTTGAAATATTCCAGTTCACGCGGTTTCATTGGGCTCCCCTGGAAGAAAAAATCATCATCCCCCAGGTCTCCGAGCATGGTCACTGTGACCCGGGCGATGGTCAGGCCGAGGTCGATAAGACGCTCATACAGATTTCCGACAGCTGTAATTCGACGAAAATCACGGTTGGTCGGCAACTCTTCTGTTTTGTACATTCCACTGAGACTGTCTCCAAAAATAAGATTGTCTCTGATGCTGGAATAATAGAGAAAGGAATCAATCTTATACGGTTCAATGACCTGGGAGAATTCGTTTTGTAATTCACGATTGATGATCTGACGCATGCGCATGAGATGGCCTTTAATAGGCTGAACGCGTTCAGGAGGGAGCACCATGTTGAAACCGAAGTGGAGGATATCGTCTCTCAGTCCCACATCGTTTACTGTACGTAAGAGCTGCTCACGGGAAGGAAGGGTACTCTGCTCATCTGAAGCAAGCACGCCGTACAGCAGGTTTTCCCGAATCGTCCCTGTGAAAATGAAAGGGCGCTGGGCAATCATGGTAATGTTTCTGCTGATATCGGTTTTGCTCAAGGTGGTGATATCCTGCTCATCAAGGAAAATGTATCCCCGGTTGACGGCATAGAGCTGGGCCATAAGCAAGGCCAGGGTTGATTTACCTGATCCTGAAAATCCTACCAATGCAATGAGCTCACCGGGATGTATGTCGAGGTTGATATCATTGAGCAACCGCAGACCGTCATCCACTGTAAAGCCGGCGTTTTTGGCGCGGATATGCCCTGCCAGGGTAACCGGATCTCTATTTTTGGGCAGCATTGGAAATTCAATTTCATGATCAAAGATTTTCATTATCTGTCGATACCTGACCTTGGTATCCTGCAGGGATTGATAATATTCAATGAGTTCTTTCCAGGGATCATAGACTTTCTCATAGGCTGTGAGAAAGGCGATCAGGGCGCCGAGTGTAAATTGACCTTGGATTGCGAGATACCCGCCGATCAGAAAAAGGATGAACGGGCCGAAAGACTGGAACAGGTTATTGGCAAACTTGATGCCGTACTTGACCACAAAAAGTCTGTTCATGATACGGTAGAGTTTCCGGGTCAAGGTGTCGAACTTGTTCTCTTCCAGGGGAAAGCTCGCGTTGGCGTGTATTTCCTGTAAACCGTTTATTGCTTCGTTCACCACATTAGACATGGACCTGGTTGTTTTGATCCTTTTGCGATTAGATGTGTTGTATTTGTCTTGCAGGATCGGGATAACAGCCATCTCCAGCGGGTATACTATCATGGAGAGCAAAGCAAGCAGGGGGCTGAGGGTAAACATGTACCCCAGGAAGACCAGAAAACTGAGAACACTGGTCAAGGGGATGCTGACGGCACCTCCTATGAAAGAACCGACAGCATTCAATTCAGAGGTCATCGCGGAGATGACGGTGCCGGGTTGCATTCTGCGGTAAAACTGCAGTGGAAGCTGGAGCACATGACGATAGAGTTCCCGACGCATCTCCACCAGAATTTTCTGGCCGATTACAGCCTGCATGACATTGATGATATATTTTGTAATCCCGGCCAGGATAACAGCGCCCATATAGAGTCCGCAATAGAGGAACAGCAGGTCCACTTTCTTGAGGTAGATGGCCTGGTTGATGATACGCTTCTGCATTTCCAGGGGAAAGACACGGAAAAAGAGACTGGCTGCAATGACGAGCAGAAGAAGCAACTGGAGTCCTCTATGTCCATAGAGCACCCAGGAAAAGAGAGTTTTTTTGGTGATTTTTGTCGTGTCAGCAGGTGGCATGAGCCTCCGTAAGGCAGCACCTGTCGGCTTATCTCTTACGGACGGCGAAAACCGGAAAGAAGAGTGCCGGCAGGAGGTCGATGGCGGTTGGCGGAGATGGATCACTCCATTATTGACTGCTCCTCATAAAAGATGCAATGGAAATGTCGCTTCTATGCTAGAATTATCAGCAGTGGGACGACTCGATCGTTCGACGGTGGGACGACTCGATCGTTCGACGGTGGGACGACTCGATCGTTCGACGGTGTAAGACTCGGGAACTCCGGATCACTGTCCATATATTCGGATTCTTTTTTTGCTCTGGATGGATTCTTTTTTCCATGCTACATACACAAAACATCGGAATACGCAACAAGAGAGGAGGACGCTATGGCGGTTTATGAAATCAAGCATCCCATGGTTCGGCACAAACTCGGACTGCTTAGGGAAAAGAATATCTCAACAAAAGATTTCAGGGAAATAGCCGCTGAGATCGGTATGTTGCTCACCTATGAAGCAACCAGGAATCTGCCGGCTGAAAAAGTAACCATCGAATGCTGGTCCGGTCCTGTAGAGGTTGAGCAGATAAAGGGAAAGAAAATTACCATTGTTCCCATTTTGCGGGCAGGTTTAGGCATGATGGATGGTGTGTTGAAAGCCGTGCCCTCTGCAAAGGTTTCAGTTGTCGGCTTATATCGTGATGAGGAAACCCTTGAGCCTGTAACCTATTTTGAAAAACTGGTCCAGGATATCGGCGAACGGAAAGCCATGATTCTCGATCCCATGCTGGCTACAGGTGGGACACTGATCGCCACCATAGATATGCTGAAAAAAGCAGGATGCAAGGATATCATCGGCCTGTTTCTGGTGGCTGCCCCTGAAGGCATTGCAAGATTACAGGAAAAACATCCCGATGTTGATGTCTATGTGGCCGGTATAGATGAAAAATTAAATGAAAATGGATATATATTGCCTGGTCTGGGTGATGCCGGGGACAAGATTTTCGGCACAAAATAGATGTACTACAACAAGGAGTAGATCATGAGCGCAGAGCAGATGGAGCTTGAGGGTCTCAGTATGGGCAAGCAGGTGCTTGTCGGTATGCAGATGCTGTTTGTAGCCTTTGGAGCTCTTGTGCTGGTTCCCATACTGACAGGTCTGAATCCCAATGTCGCCCTGTTTACGGCAGGGGCGGGGACATTGGTATTCCAGCTGGTTACACGCAGGCAGGTTCCTGTTTTTCTGGCATCGAGCTTCGCCTTTATCGCTCCCATTCAGGCCGGCGTGGAGAAATGGGGGATTCCGGCTACTCTCAGCGGCCTGTTGGCGGCAGGAATGGTGTATATGCTGCTTTCCGGGATAATCAAGCTGCGGGGACGGAACATCGTGAAGAGGATTCTGCCTCCTGTAGTTGTCGGCCCTGTCATCATGGTCATCGGCCTGAATCTCGCTCCTGTGGCCGTGAATATGGCGCTGGGAAAAGCAGGCGGCGGGGATGTCCAGGGCCAGGCGGTTTTAGTTGCCTTTGTCGCCCTTACGGCAACTATTCTGGCGATTCTGATGGGCAGGGGGATGGTTAAACTCATTGCTATCCTCATCGGGATCACGGCGGGCTACCTGATCGCCCTGCCGCTTGGATTGGTTGATTTTGCCCCTGTTCTGAAGGCGCCGCTGTTCGCAATGCCTCATTTTCAGTATCCGGAACTGCACTGGCAGGCGATTTTTTTCATTGTTCCTGTGGCAATAGCCCCGGCCATCGAGCACATAGGCGACATGCTCGCCATCAGCGGGGTTACCGGTAAAGACTATCTTGATAAACCGGGCTTGCATCGTACTCTGCTCGGTGACGGTCTGGCAACTTCATTGGCCGCAATGCTTGGGGGGCCCCCGAATACCACCTATTCCGAGGTCACCGGAGCGGTTACCCTGACCCGCGCGTTTAATCCGGTCATCATGACCTGGTCGGCACTGTTTGCGATTGTCCTCTCTTTTTCCGGAACCCTGGGCGCGTTGCTGGGAACTATTCCCGCTCCGGTGATGGGTGGAATCATGCTTCTGCTGTTTGGAACCATTGCGACCATCGGCATGAATACCTTGGTTCGGGAACGAGTTGATCTGGTACAGCCACGCAATATGGTCATTGTCAGTCTTATCCTGGTATGCGGTATAGGGGATATGGCGCTGGGGATACAAGGATTCGTTGTTCAGGGGATCGGTTTGTCAGCCATTGTGGGGATATTGCTGCACCTTATTCTGCCTGATAAGGACGCTTCTATACGCAAATCAGTGTAATGAGACTTAATCTCTTTGTCTGCATGCCTGTTTTATGATTGTTTATGAGCTTGAATGCCCTTGCGGCTGTCGATTTGAAGGCTGGTTTGCCGGTCGTCATTCCTTTGAGGAACAACTTTCAGATAACCTGATCGCGTGTCCCAGTTGCGGCGGGCGGCAGGTGCATAAAATTCTTTCACCTGTGTCGTATCACCATCGGACGCCCGCATGTTCGAGACCATCGAAATCCGGTGAGGCTGAAAAGAAGTACCAGGGATACAGGGAAGTTGTCCGTTACCTGGAGTCCGTCAGTCGTTTTGTTGATGATAATTTCGAGGATGTGGGCGCTGATCTCGCGAAAGAATCATTGAAAATGCATTATGGAGTGGAGGAAAAACGGAATATTCGGGGAGTTGCCACTGCGCAGGAAGAAAAAACACTTGAGCAGGAAGGAATTGCGCTGCTCAAAATACCGTACCTGAAACCCGACTCAGAACCGGATCCTGATGCTGATTAAACGCACTGCAATACTCTGTTGCGGTCAGGGCAATTCAACTGAAGCACGGACGGATGTCCAGAAGGGCGAGTGCTTACCTCCTTCCGGGGACACGGGAAGTATAATTTCCCGTAATTGCTGTCAGATACATTCGGCAGTTCAAAAAATAGTCACGGGTAACGTGGAGAGGGTGCGATCGCGCATTGCATATCAGCCGGCCGGTTGGAAATCAACGCTGGGCTGCGTCAGCCCTTAATTTCTCCGGTGACGAAGAGTTCGAACAGTTTCTCGAATACCGTGGGTATGGCCGAGGCCTGAGCGTTGGCGGAATTGGCATATGATTTGGTCAGTTCAAAGGCACGTTCAAATGCGTTTTCATACTCGGATGTTTCACTTTTTTTCAAGATATTGACCAGTTCCCTGGCTACCTGTTCATCCATTGTTCTTTGCCTGCTGGAAGCATACACGACCGGAAAAAACAGGTTCGTGTCATGTCTGTGATGAAATGTCAGCCCTCCGGTTTGAGGACGCCTTGCATAGTGCTGGAACGCTCGGCATCATACTCTCAGACGACATCGCTGTAAATTGAAAAAGTTTCGCCGCTTGGCGATTGAATGGTATGGGTCGGGCATGCGCCACATGGTACTGCTGATGCATGCCCGATATCTGACTGCTGTCCTATTAAACGATGCAAAAAAATATGATACAGTGTCCGGATAGAAACTGATCAGGAGTCAATAAAATCCGGATTGCACAAATGCTCCTTTTCCATGGCAACTCTGCCGCATCCGTTACAAACGTATTGCATTTTGCGTAAGTTATCTGTGCATACGTGTTTAACATCAATGGTGTGTTGGCCACAGAATGCATTTTTACTTACATCATCAGTTGGATTGCAGATGTCGTTCGCTTTGTCTGCGACAGCGCCGCAGGTAGTGCATGTATATGCCATGCTGTTCTCCTTTGTGCAGAAGAAATGAATAAGAAGGTCCCTGGCCGGCAGAAGGGCGGCTGCAGGTTCTTCACTCCATTGAATGTGCAGTTCTCATTCAATAGTACAGGTATTATTTGTATTTTTGTGTTAAAGTCAATGGGATTTTTGGTGACGATAACGGTCTTTTCCTGAGACGATTCAGAGGCGATGCCGGTTGCAGAGAAAGAAAGGGCCGGGGAGAAATTTGCAACAAGGAGGAGCATACGGATATGTGCCGGATTGAGAAGTCTTTTCTTCATAGATGCGTCAGTGATATACTCAATGGTCTCAGTGAAGGGTTGACGCATTTTTCCGGCCCCAGCAAGGCAGCTGTTCTTTTCGCTCTCGGTCCTGAAGAACCCCTGATGCTTTGTGATCCGCAAAATCTGCTTCGCGGCCATGAACTTATCTTTAAGGCCATGTTCATCGATAATGGAGAGTGGCGTCGTAAATATAATCTTCCCTATGACAAGACACGGTTTGCAGAGGTTTATCCTGAAAAGGATCTGGGCCTTGCGGGCCTGCTCTCGTATGGAGGCTACTCAGGTTCGGTGTTTTTTCAGCGCTGGTTCACCAATCATCATCCGGACCTTTGCTCCACCGGGCCGACAGAGAGATGGCTCGAGCATGCCGTGTGGCGGTTTTCCCATGACCTGGCCAATGACAGAGACCTGTACACCGGTATTTCAGGTTATTTTCTCCGGGAATATGCAACCCATGCCGTGCGGGACCATATCGTCGATGAGATGAACATGCTCCTGGGCTGGGATACGTTAATCCGGGTGTACCCGGTTCTTGACGCGATTCTTCGTGTCTCCGAAACCCGTGAAGAAGGCTTGTGGCCGGAGGGTCAATTATTGATAGTCGATCCCGGCATGGCGGATTCGCTGGATTTTCTGGTGAAATTCGAAGAAAGCGCCAGGCCGCAGCTGGCAAATCATAAGCATGTCCGAAAACTGCTTCTTGCCGTGGAGCAGTCAAGTCGTCGTCTGGTTAGTGACGGCCGCTCCATCCTGGGGGTATGTTCGCTGAAGTTGCCTCCGTTCTCCATATGCGCCGATTTCAAGGGCCGGCATGGTTTTCTGAAGGTCAATAAAAACAGGGTGTGCAGTTTTGCCGACGGTCGTTTCGGCTCGACTACCTACCATGCCAAACTCGTCCAGTTGGAAGAACTCCTGTTGGAGTCCGATATGGAGGAGGCGGACAGCTTTTTTCTCTTCAAAATCGCCACCAGCCTTGTCCATCATGCACAGGGGAGAAAGCACGGCTGCACTGTGGTTCTGGATCTCAATAAGAGTCCCATTTTCATTTCAGGGCAGAAACTCTCCCCTTCTTTGGATTTACGGCGGCCCCATACCCTTAACTTGGCAAAATCATTGGCCAAGGTTGATGGGGCGCTGCATATAGGGGCAGACCAACATCTCCATGGCTTTGCCTGTTTACTTGACGGCCGGGCGTTTTCAGGAGAAGACCTGGCAAGGGGTGCACGCTATAATTCCGCACTGCGTTTCACGGCGGAACATGACAATATTATTGTCGTGGTGGTTTCTTCCGACAGGCCTGTTTCAGTTATTTACCAGGGCGTGGATGTCCGCGGAACCTGCGATGTGGATCTCCACGGAACCTGTGTCTTCCCGCAGGTGGAGCTGAGGAAATGGGTGGACAGGTAGTGCGGCCCTGTACGTCGTCATAACAGGCCGGCGCAGTAGCCGGTGTACATGCAGAGCAGGATAAGACCGTGCCATTTCCGGGTTGTGCCGTCTTTGAGCAGCATTGGAATAAGGACAATGGTGAAAACGAGCATGACCGGGAGATCTCTGGTCAGGAGGCCGGAATCAACGGCAAACGGTTTGATTATTCCTGTTACGCCCAGAACCATGAGCAGGTTGAACATGTTGGAGCCCACCACATTGCCGATCAACATCCCGGTCTCTCCATGTCGCAGTGCCGCTATGGAAGATGCCAATTCCGGCAGGGACGTTCCTATTGCGGCGAGTGTGAGTCCTATGACCAGTTCACTGACTCCTAGAAGTCGCGCCAGAGTAATTGCGCCGTTAATGAACAACTGAGAGCCGAAAGCCAGTAGTCCAAGCCCGGCAATGATCAGGAGGCAGAGCAGCAGGACTCCTCCCTGTGTAGGGCTGGGAGCATCTTTATCTGCCTGTTTACGACCGTTTTTTACGTTCAGGTAGGCAAATGCTGTGTAGCTGAGAATTGCCAGGCTGAAAAAGACACCGACAATACGGGGAAAGAATCCATACCCGCTGCAGAACATCAAAAATATGCTTGCACCCATTACAATGAGCAGTTCATACCATACTTCTCTAAGCCTGAGCCGCAGTGGCGAGAGAAGTGCGCAGCATCCAAGTATAAGGCCGACATTGGCAATGTTGCTGCCGATGACGTTACCTATCATGATGTCAGCGTGTCCTTTCAGGGATGCTGTGAGGCTGATGAACAATTCCGGTACGGAAGTCCCGAAGGCGACAACGGTCAGGCCTACGACAAAAGCCGGGACCCCAAAACCTTTTGCCAGGCGTGAAGCTCCGTGTACCAGGATTTCTCCACCGCCGATAAGAAAGAGCAGGCCCAGTGTGACCGAGCTGAAAGCAAGAACAGGGGAAGGCATAACAAACAGAGTAAATCGGTGTAGGTGTCAGATGTGCGGGAAAAGGTCGCTTATGTCGGGGCGGCCCTGGAGTTCAAATGCCTGCCGGGCCAGTTGGGCAAGGCTTTTCTTTACTTCTTTCAATGGTTTCAGCTCGGGGATGATCGGAAGTACGCTGCCCGGTTTTTGAGGTGGTTGGATGTGTATTTTTTCGTCGAGCTTCCTGTCTCTTTCCGCCATGATTTCGCCGGCCATGAATCCGTCGTGGGGAGTGTCGTGATCAAGGTGACGCAGAAAGCCCATGATGGTTGGTAGGTCGTTGTTTCGATAAAATATTTTTATCTCTTCAGCGATGGTTTCTTCTTCTTCCATAAGCTGCTGCAGCGATTGTCGGTATTCTTCAACGGCCAGGTACAGCCGTCGATAGAGGGTGTACACCAGGGTTGTATATTTTTGTTTTTTGGTGAATCCCCTTGCCCACGATCTTTCCGTCTTGCTGAATAGGCGCCGTCTGATGGTGCGGGACTCCAGTAAGTATGGGTCAAAAAACAGATTGCTGCTGAGTCCGGTAAGGTTCTGGAAGCTTTCAATTACCGTACGGTCATGCAAAAGGATATACATGCGGATGAGGTCAACGCCGATGGTCGTTTCCATGGCGTCTAACGAATCATTCAGTTGTTGGTCATACAGCCGGATATCTTCTTCTATGGTTTTGCGCAACCCGAAGTAGCGGTCGGCGATTTCCTTGCGTAATTCCAGAGAAAGGATCTGGTCAATGTCCTGCATCATTACGGGGTGTCAATGGTATGTGTGGACAATGGCTGCACATGTCGGCTTTTTCCCTGCAGCCTGCGTTTTTATAATGTGCCGGGTTCAGAACGGTGGTACTTCATGTAAAGAGTACCGTCAGTGTACCGTAGCTGAAGAATAATTACCAATAAAATGACTGGATCATGGGGAAAGATGGACGTCGGAGTTTCACAGGAGCACGTTAAGAACCAAGTCAAAGAAGTCGCTGATATTGTCGAAGTCGTCGGTGAAAATATCGATCTGCGAAAAGCCGGGAGCAGATATATGGGACTGTGTCCTTTTCATAATGAGAAGACGCCGTCTTTCTCAGTAAATCCGCAGGGACAGTTTTTTTATTGTTTCGGCTGCGGCGAGTCCGGCGATGTTTTTTCCTTTGTGATGAAATATCATCACTGTGATTTTCCTGAAGCATTGAAAATCCTGGCCGGTAAGTATCACATAGACCTACCGAAAAGGCAGATGAGCGAAGAAGAAAAGAAGCGTATAGCCCTTAAGGAAAAATTGTACAGAGCCTGTGAGGAGGCTGCCCGGCTGTATGAGAAGTGTCTTGCAGGAGGAAAGGAGGCTGCCGTAGCCCAGGCCTATCTCGAACAGCGTGGAGTGCCTTCTGAGTTTATCCGGAAGTACAGACTGGGACTCGCTCCGTCCCCGCAAGCTGTCGGCTGGGATTTTCAAACCCGGAGTCTGCAGAAGCAATCAATCCCTGCGGATATTCTGGAGCAGTCCGGGCTGGCTGTGAAGAAAGAACGGGGAGGGCACTACGACAGGTTCCGTTCACGGATTATGTTTCCGATTTTTGATATGACCGGTCAGGTGGCCGCCTTTGGAGGGCGAATACTGGGTGAGGGAAAGCCGAAGTACATGAACTCACCTGAAAGCCCTGTTTTCGAAAAAAGCAGGCTCTTGTTCGGGCTGTATCAACATCGGGAGGCGATACGCCGGAAGAAAACGGCCATTGTCGTTGAAGGAAATTTCGACCTCCTAATGCTGGCTGTACATGGGGTTGACAATGTTGTCGCTCCGTTGGGAACATCCCTGACTCCATATCACGTGAAACAGATGCGCAGTTATTGTGAGCAGGCTGTCTTGTTGTTTGATGCCGACGCTGCCGGATTGAAGGCTGCAATGCGCAGCATCCCCTATTTTCTGGCGGAGCGTCTGGAATGTAAAGTAGCCCTTCTTCCCGAAGGACACGATCCTGACAGCTTTGTCAGGGAAGCAGGTGCTGCCGGAGTTCAACAGCGCATAGATCAGGCCAGGCCGCTTGCTGAATTCGTTTTCGACAATCTGGTTACAGAACACGGCCTTACTCTGTCCGGGAAGGCCAGAATTGTGGAAGCGCTGCACCCCCTGCTCAAGGATGCCGCTGATCCGACCCAGCGCGCTTTGATGAAAGCGCACTTCAGTGAAAAGTTGGGTGCGGATTCGTCTTTATTCGGAGACGGGCGGGGATCAATTCCTCCGGTCCATGTCCCTGAACCTGAGATGTATGCTGCGAGTCTGAAGAAAAAAGAAAGGCAGTTGTTTGAGTTTCTTCTTCTGAATCCTGACTCGTTTCCGGAACTGGCCGCAGCAGGATTAGCTACAGTGATAGATGGTGAGGTTGCTTGTCAAGTTTTTGAAATAATAAAAAAATTTTGTAGTGAAGAGGAGCCTGATCCGGAACGGATTTTTGAATTGACCACCGATATATCCGTGCAGAGACATATTGCTGAGCTGTTGACCTCTGTCTCCATGTATGTTGATCCTGAAGAACAGTATGCCGTTAAGGAATCTATGCGAAACGAACTGTTGCATTGGATAGAAGAAATCAATTGCCAAAAAAACGGAAATATTTTGCAGAATCAGATTAAAGAGGCTGAAAGAACAGGCGATAATTCCTTGCTGATGAAACTCCTGCAGCAAAAAATGCTGCTGGGTAAAAAAAGAAAGGGGTATTAAGATAACCTATTGAAAAAATGTACAATGCTGGTACTCTGCGTATGGAGTGAAATACCGGGAAGGGTGTCAGAGAAGAAGGCTGAGAAAAAAGTTCGTGATTTCAGAGTGTTAAGAAGTGTTCACGGACGTTGTGCGCGCCGGTGGTTTTTTCCGTACCGAGTTTTTGTGTCGGGGAAATGCGTCAGTAGCTTTTTTTCATTGTTTTGGCTGTTATCCTGGGGAGCGAGAATGCACAAAACACAGCATCAGTTTGAGGAAGACTTGAGTTTGGATACTTTGACAAAGGAAAAACGAGTAGAGAACATTGCGCCTCCGGCAGAGGAAGATGACTCTACGCTCGCAGAGGCAGAGACAGGCTCGGAAGAAGTCAATAACGGCGACAAAGATCGACGCACCCGCATTGACAGGCGATCAGGGACTGATCGACGCCGTTCAGACAGACGCGGAATGGGGACAACCCTGGACCCGATGAATATCTATCTGCGTGAGATGGGCAACCAGAAATTGCTCAGTCACGAAGAGGAGATAGAACTCGCAAAGATGGTTGAAGACGGGGAGGAGCGCATCCAGTATGCAGTGTTGCGCCTGACCTTGGGAATTACTGCGCTCAATGATCTGGCTGAAAATATTCTTCGTGGAAGTACACGCATCAATACCGTGGTGCGCGGAGTATCCGATAATGACGACAAGGCCTTGAACCAGGTTCGTGATTCACTGCTCGATAAAGTCGAAGAAGCCAATATCCTTGATGCCAGGCGTCGGGAACTGTTTCTGGAATTGAAGAAATGCGACGGCGACGAGGAAAAGGAACGGAAACTTGTCGAGGAAATCCTCGCCGTGGGATGGGATATTTCCAATCTGTTTAAAGAACATCGTCTTTGTTCCAAGGGTATCCTTTCAGTTGCGGAAGCGGTCAAGGAATTGAGCCTGAAATTTAACAAGGTCAGAGTGGTCGCTCAGCAGAGGGAATTGCTTGCGGCACGGCGTGCTGAAAATTCGAGCAGGAAGGGCGATGAGGTCAACGCTGCTGAAATTGAACGTCACATAACCCTGGAACTGGCCGAAACCATTGGCGTCAGCTGGCCGGCATTCATGGAGATACAGCAGGAGATCGAGCTCGGCAAAGAAATGGCCAAACAGGCCAAAGAAGCACTGGTTCGGGCCAACCTGCGCCTGGTTATTTCCGTAGCCAAAAAATTCCTTAACCGGGGAATGCAGCTTCCCGATCTCATCCAGGAAGGCAATATCGGCCTCATGAAGGCCGTGGAAAAATACGATTACCAGCGCGGATACAAATTTTCCACCTATGCGACCTGGTGGATCAGGCAGGCTGTGACCAGGGGAATTGCCGATCAGGGAAGAACCATTCGTTTACCGGTTCACATGATTGAAACCATTAACAGGTTGTTGCGGTTTTCCAAAGATTTTCAGCGATTGGAGAGCCGTGAGCCCACTCCTGAAGAAATGGCTGAACAGCTTGGAACCGATGTTGAAAAGGTGAATATCGCTCTCAAGACGGCTAAAGACGCTATCTCCCTGGACGCGCCTGTCAGCGAGGAAGAGGATGCCATGCTCAGTGATTTTGTTGAAGATCATGCCCATCCCGATCCCCAGGAGAATTCCATTACGGAAAGCCTCAAACGCTGTCTGTGCAAGGTGATGGGCTCCTTGACTCCCAGAGAAGAAAAAGTGCTGCGCATGCGTTATGGTATAGAAATCGGCTGTGATCATACCCTGGAAGAAGTCGGACAATGCTTTTCTGTTACCAGGGAGCGTATTCGACAGATCGAGGCTCAGGCCATTAAAAAGCTCAGGCACCCATCCCGCAGCGCAGATCTGGAAGCGTTCATAACCGACTGATCGCGCCTGCATGTTTTTGGAAACGCTCTGTTGTCTGCCTGTTTGCCGCCTGTATACAGGCTATTCCGGTTTCAAGGCGACGCTTTACAGAGCTTGTCGCACTGAATATCTGTAAGGCGGAGTATTGTGCATATCTGTTCCCATGCCGTTGAATGGCTCACCCTGGCGTTTCTGGATGGGTTGGGGAATGCTGCGCGAAACCGATTGGCTCAACATTGTAGTTCCCCCGTGGAAATCTTGGTACCTGCCAAGCTGGAGAAAGCCATTCTTGGGCCTAAAGCGCCGGCCGTCTTCAGTGATCAAGTGAAGAGAAGGAAGGCGTTGGAACGGGCGGAACGTGAAATTGAAGCCCTACGCCGGAACGGTTTTTCTCTCATCGCCCATTGTTGTCCGCAGTATCCCGAAGAACTGAAAAATATAGAGGATCCACCTTTTTTGCTTTATGGAGCAGGCAATCTGCAGTGCCTCAGCGAGCCGCGTGTGGCAGTAGTTGGTTCAAGGAGTGCAACCTCCTACGGCAAGAGATGCAGCACGATACTCGCGCAGGATCTGGCTGGTCGCGGAATTTGCGTGGTATCCGGAGGAGCGTACGGCATAGACGCCCAGGCCCATAAAGGGGCGCTTGCTGCCGGCGGGTCAACAATCTGTGTTTTCGGTTGCGGTATTGATGTGACCTATCCGGGAAATCACAAAGGACTCTACGCCGCGATACAGGAAAACGGACTGTTGCTTTCCGAATTTTCACTGGGCAGCAAGCCGAACAGATTTCATTTTCCAATGCGCAATCGTATCATCAGCGGCATGTCACGGGGAATAGTCGTTGTCGAAGCAACAGAGAAGTCAGGGTCCCTTATCACAGCCCGGCTTGCCCTGGATCAGGGAAGAGATGTCTTTGCCGTGCCGGGTAGGGTGGATTCCGCAAAAAGCCGCGGCTGTCATCGCCTCATCCAGACAGGCGCTTATCTTGTCCAGAATGCCGATGAAATTCTGGCGGAATTACAACTCACGGAGACGGCAGACAAATCCTCGTCTGCATCAGGCCGTGCGGCCGCCGGTACGGTGGATGTGGAGACGTTAAGCCCTGGGGCGCGGAATTTGCTCAAGAGCATGGAACCCTATCCCCTGTCCATTGACGTGCTCGGTCGAACAAGCGGATGCTCTGCCGGAGATATTCCCGGCCTCCTTCTGGAGCTGGAATTGGCAGGGATTATTCGCCAGTTGCCGGGGCAGCTGTATGAACTTGCAGGCTAGCCCGAGCATCTACTGCAAAATATACTCGTGAGAAATGCGGGCTAGCCCTCTGCCGTCACCAGCTGCAACTCCGGGAGATCATTTTTATCAGCCTCTTTATTTTTTCCTGCTCCCTCAGAGAGGCAGGTTTTTCTTCTCATTTGCCGACCGATACAGTACCCTTTTTCAGACTGCGTAGTCAACCGACATGGCTGGACCTGGTTGGCCGGTCATAACAAACCATGAAAGTGCATCACTCCGGCATGGCGGTTTCCGTTCTCTGCCGGAGCCTTTCGGATAAAGGAAACGAACATGAAATCAATACAAATCGCACCGTCAATCCTTTCAGCTGATTTTTCTCGATTAGGAGAAGAAGTCAGGGCAGTGGAAAAAGCAGGCGCCGATGTCATACACGTGGATGTTATGGACGGTCACTTTGTGCCCAATATTACCATGGGACCACTGGTGGTGAAAGCCGTTCGCAAGATCACAAAGCTTCCCTTGGATGTGCATCTCATGATTTCGAACCCTGACAGGTATATCGAGCCTTTTGCAGAGGCGGGAGCGGACTGGATAACCGTTCACGTGGAAGCCTGTACACATTTGCACCGCACCTTGAGTGCGATCCGTGACCTGGGCAAAAAGACAGGCGCCGTGCTGAATCCTGCCACCTCGCTTTCTTCACTGGATTATGTACTTGAGGAGATTGACCTGGTGATGCTTATGAGCGTCAATCCCGGATTCGGCGGTCAAAGCTTTATCCGTTCGACCCTGGATAAAATAGCAGATCTGCGTTCCAGGCTCGATCAATGTAATCCCGAAGCAGGTATTGAGATTGACGGCGGCATAGGGCCTGAAACCATAGGAGAGGTCGCAGGGGCGGGGGCTAATATTTTTGTTGCCGGTTCCGCTATTTATGGGCAAAGCGACTATGCCGGAGTAATTAAGTTAATGAAAGAGCGCGCCTCACGCGGCTGAGGAATTCCAGAACCAGGAGGTCCCATGCAATTTATCGATTTTGATCAGTTGGCAAGCCGGGAAGTATTACGCGATCTTGCCCGGAATCCCTTTGATCTGACTTCAGAAGGGGCTCTCTCTGAACAGCGACTGAAAAAATATGTCTGCCGTTCAGCGGGATTTGACCTGCTCTACGCCACCCAGAGAATAGATGACAGCGTACTTGACGCTCTCCAGCAGATGGCTGATGAAGCAGGCTTGATTGAAAAGTTTGCTGCCATGAAAAAGGGTGACGTTCTGAATTTCATAGAGGGATTCGAGAGTGAAAACAGACAGGTTCTGCATACTGCATGCCGCGACCTTTTCAACACTGCACTATGCCCGGAAGCAACGGAAGCCGCCAGGGAAGAACTCGATAAACTGCAGGTTTTCCTGAATACAATAAAAGATGGAGAGCTGGTGAACAGCCGGGGGCAGACTTTTACTTCCATAATTCAGGTCGGTATCGGCGGATCCGATCTTGGGCCGAGAGCCCTGGCCCTGGCTCTGAAACCCTTTGCCGTAGAGGGGCGCAGCGCCCACTTCATCGCCAATGTGGATCCGGACGATGCTGCGGAGGTGCTGGGACAGGTGGATCTTTCCAGAACACTCGTGAATGTGGTGTCCAAAAGCGGGACAACCCTGGAAACCCTGACCAATGAAATTCTTGTCCGGGAGGCGCTGGAATCCAGGGGGCTGGATCCTGCCCGTCATATGATCGCGGTAACCGGGAAAGGAAGTCCCATGGATGATCCGTCCCGCTATCTGGCATCATTTTACATGTATGACTATATAGGCGGACGTTATTCGGCAACCTCCATGGTCGGCGGAGTTACATTGGGGTTCCTCCTCGGATACGAGGGATTCATGGCTATCCTCAAGGGCGCCAATAAGGCGGATATTGCTGCAGAAAGTCCTGATATCAGAGAAAATATCTCTCTGCTCATGGCAATGCTGGGAATCTGGAACCATAACCTGCTGGCATACGCCACTTGTGCAGTGCTCCCTTACAGCCAGGCTTTATCACGTTTTCCAGCCCACTTACAGCAATGCGACATGGAAAGCAACGGCAAATCGGTTACTCGTTACGGCGCCTTGGTCGCCTATAAGACCGGTCCTGTAATCTGGGGAGAGCCGGGAACCAATGGACAGCACGCATTTTACCAGTTGCTCCACCAGGGGACTGAAATTGTCCCGGCTGAATTTATCGGCTTTCGAAAGAGTCAGTACGGTCGTGATGTGGAGGTTGAGGGGACCACCTCCCAGCAAAAACTGTTGGCCAACTTGCTGGCGCAGAGCATAGCTCTGGCTGCCGGCAAGCCAAATGACAATCCGGTACGATCCTTTAGTGGAAACCGTCCCAACAGCATCTTGATCGCCGACCGGCTTACCCCTGAAACTTTGGGAGCGTTGCTTGCCGTTTATGAGAATCGCATAGCGTTTCAGGGATTTTGCTGGAACATAAATTCTTTTGACCAGGAAGGGGTGCAGCTGGGCAAGGTGCTGGCAAAAAAAATACTGTCTCACATGCAGGGCGATAGTGGAAAAACAGCACAGGAAAAAGGGGGTAACAGCATTGAACATGTGTTGTTGAACGTGGCGAAGATCAACTGATTTCTCCTTGCCGAGGGGCAATGTTTTCTTGGTGCAACAATGGGTTACGCTTTTTTGTTGACAAAGAGATCGCGTCCGTTTATCTTCGCTTTCTGAATGAGCATTCAATGTAGTATTGTCCGCTCTCGTTCATATCAACACTGCTATGTTGATTACGAAATCTTTTATTTACCGGTTATTTTTCAACCACATAATCTTCTAGGAGGAACACTGATGGCAAAGCATGAAACGCCTCTATTGGACGAACTGGAAAAAGGTCCATGGCCGAGTTTCGTCACCGACCTCAAGCGGCAGGCTGAAACAAAGCCTGAGTGCTGGGACATCCTTGGTCAGCTTGAGCTTTCATACAAAGACAGGATTACCCATTGGAAACACGGCGGTATCGTAGGTGTCTTCGGATACGGCGGCGGCATCGTCGGTCGTTACTCCGACGTTCCTGCGCAGTTCCCTGGGGTAGAGCATTTCCATACAGTACGTATTGCGCAGCCATCAGGCCTCTACTACTCCACCGAGAACCTTCGCGCTCTCATGGATCTGTGGGAAAAATACGGTTCCGGTGTAACCAACATGCATGGTTCCACAGGTGATATGATCTTCCTGGGTACCCGTACAGAGAATCTCGAGCCCCTGTTCTGGGACCTGACCCATGATCTTGGTCAGGACCTTGGCGGATCCGGATCCAACCTGCGTACGCCTGCCTGTTGTCTGGGTGAGTCCCGCTGTGAGTGGGCCTGCTACGATGCTCAGGAGATCTGTAACCATCTGACCCAGCATTATCAGGATGAGATTCATCGTCCTGCGTTCCCTTATAAGTTCAAATTTAAATTCTCCGCTTGCCCCAATGACTGTGTTGCAGCCATTGCCCGCTCCGACTTCTCCGTTATCGGGACATGGAAAGACAACATCCGCATCGATCAGGCGGCTGTGAAAGAGTACATGGCAGGCAATGCTGAGTACCCATCCAACGGCGGCGCCCATAAAGGCGGCGACTGGGGTCCGTTTGACATCCAGG
The DNA here is from genome assembly GCA_963678525.2 of Desulfobulbaceae bacterium. Taxonomy (GTDB): domain Bacteria; phylum Desulfobacterota; class Desulfobulbia; order Desulfobulbales; family Desulfobulbaceae; genus Desulfogranum. Next base: position 2,875,511 of record CAXXDG010000003.1, on the reverse strand, counting down.
CAGAAGTTATTGATCGTTGTCCGACCCAGTGCATGTGGATGGAAGGCGATGAACTGAAAATCGATGATAGCGAGTGTACCCGTTGTATGCACTGCATCAACGTCATGCCTCGCGCACTGCGCCCCGGCGTTGAGAAAGGCGCTTCCATCCTGATGGGTGCCAAAGCTCCTATCCTGGACGGCGCTCAGTTCTCCACCCTGGTTATTCCTTTCATCGAAATTAATAAAGAAAATGACTTTGAAGAAGTTATCGAGGTGATCGAGAAAGTCTGGGATTGGTGGATGGAAGTTGGTAAAAACAGAGAGCGTGTGGGTGAGACCATGCAGCGTGTTGGTCTGCCGACATTCCTGAGTGTTATGGAAGTTGAACCTATTCCACAACATGTGAGAGAGCCTCGCTCCAACCCATATGTCTTCTGGAAGGAAGAGGAAGTTCCCGGCGGTTGGGATCGTGACGTTAAAGAGTTCAGAAAACGTCACGCTGCGTAACAGAACTCTGAAGAACTGAATAACGAACGTAGAAGTTTATTATAAGGAGACTTATTATGGGTTACGATCCGAAAAATCCTATGGAAGGTCGAATCACTGACCTGGGACCGAAATACTATGGTGACATGTTGCCCCCTGTGATCAAGGAGAACAAGGGCAAATGGCTGTATCATGAAATCCTCGAGCCAGGCGTACTGGTGCACGTATCAGAGACCGGCGCCAAGGTCTTTACCGTACGTTGCGGCTCTCCTCGTCTTGCAACCATCAGCTATGTCCGCGACGTATGCGACATCGCTGATAAGCATTGCGACGGTCATGTACGTTGGACCACCCGTAACAATATCGAGTTCATGGTTGATTCAGAGGACAAAGTCGCTCCTCTGAAAGAGACAATTGCAAGTTACGGTAACCAGTTCCCCATCGGTGGTACCGGTGCCAGCGTATCCAACATCGTACATACACAAGGTTGGGTGCATTGTCATACCCCTGCAACAGACGCTTCCGGACCTGTTAAATGTGTAATGGATGATCTGTTCGAGTACTTTACCTCCATGAAGCTGCCTGCACAGGTGCGTATCGCGCTGGCATGTTGTCTGAATATGTGTGGTGCGGTACATGCCTCTGATATCGCTATTCTCGGTATCCATCGTACACCGCCTATGATCGACCATGAGCGTATTACCGGTGTGTGTGAGATTCCGCTGGCCATTGCAGCTTGTCCTCTTGGCGCCATTAAACCGGCAAAAGCAGAGGTCAACGGTGAAGAGGTTAAAACCGTTAAGGTCAACAACGAACGTTGTATGTTCTGCGGTAACTGCTACACCATGTGTCCTGCCATGCCTCTTGCAGATCCTGAGGGTGACGGTATTGCTATTCTGGTTGGCGGCAAGGTTTCCAACCGCGTTTCCGCACCTAAATTCTCCAAGCTGGTTGTTCCATTCCTGCCTAATACCACACCGCGTTGGCCGGAGACTGTTGAGGTTATCCGCAACATCCTGGAAGCATATGCCAAGGGTGCTAAGAAATATGAGCGCGTTGGCGAGTGGGCTGAGCGTATTGGTTGGGAGAAATTCTTCGAGGAAACCAAAATTCCATTTACCGAAAAATCAATCGATGATTACCGATTGGCTTACGATACATGGAGAACCACTGCTCAGTTTAAATACACCAGCCATACCGCTGCTTATACCAAGTAAGGCTATGTGACGATCGACCCTGACTGTCAGGGTCGATCTGCCTTTATCATCATTTCATCTCAAGGAGCTGATCATGGCACTGAGTGTAGAAGAAATAGAAGCAGCAATCGTTGAAAAAGCAACAAAATCTCCGAAACCACAGTTGTACATAAAGGATTTTTATGCTTGCGCCCCAGACGTGAAACCTCGTGAGATCAAAAAGATCGCAAATGCGCTGGTTACCAAAGGAAAGTTGATGTTCTGGTCTTCCGGATCAACCACCATGTATGCTATTCCTTCCCGCATTAAAGACGAGGAGAAATAATTGCACTAGAACGTGCCTTTATTTCCAGCAGATTAAAAGCGGAGCCCTGGTGGCTCTGCTTTTTTTTTGCCTGAGCTTTTTTGAAGGAGTTGATATGGAAACTTTTCGTTGGCAGACCCTGGGGTCCACGAATACTCAAGCTAAAGAACTGATTGCCCAAGGCCGGGTTACTCCCGCCTTATTAGTTGCGGAAAGCCAGACTTTGGGAAGAGGGCAGCAGGAAAGATCCTTTAGTTCTCCGCAAGGCGGCCTCTATTTTACGATTCTTGATCATGCTGCCCTGCCTGGGGATCTCCTTCCCTGCGTTACCTTGGCTGTGGGTGTTGCCTGTGCAGAAATAGTCGAAGAGACTGGACAAGTGGATGTGCTCCTGAAATGGCCTAATGATCTCTATGTGGAAGGTAGGAAAATCGGGGGCATTCTATGTGAATCAACCAGTCAACCTGACGGTACTGTCTGGATCCTTATCGGTGTCGGCATAAATGTCAACAGCAGCGTATCTCAATTTCCTGAAGAAATCAGGTCTGCGTCGACCACTCTCCTTGAAAAGACAGGAAAAATTTTTGATCTGCAATCTGTGCTGTTGAAGTTGGTAGAGAATATTCAGCGGAAAATTTTTCTGTTAGGTTCGGACACGGAGTTGTTACTCGCCCAATGGCAAAAACGTGATTACCTGTATGGGCGAAAATTGTTGTATGACAACGGCAGAACCCAGCGAGCAGCAAAAGGGATGGGTATGACAAATCAGGGACGATACATGATCCAGTACCCTGATGGAATGCAGGAACAGGTTCTTTCCGGTCGGCTTCAGCCGTCTGTGTTGTAGCGTATTATGAGGATGGCTGATGATTTTTGCTGGCAACAATAAGCCACCCGTACATGTGTACTTGTCGAACTGTAGGAGAATGCTATGTCCGGTGAGATTTTTAAGGCCCTGGTGGTTCGGGAAACCGACCAGCATACGTTTACAAGATCCATTGAACAACGATCCCTTGATGATTTGCCGGAGGGAGATGTCCTTATTCGTGTGCTCTATTCTTCGTTGAATTACAAAGATGCATTGTCTGCATCCGGCAATAAAGGTGTCACTCGTTCGTTTCCCCATACGCCCGGAGTAGACGCGGCAGGAACAGTAGTTCAGTCTACAACGCCTGAGTATTCTCCTGGTCAGGAAGTTATCTGTACCGGATACGATCTCGGAATGAATACCGATGGAGGCTACGGTCAGTTTATTCGTGTACCTGCCGATTGGATTCTTCCTCTCCCCGAAGGGCTGAGTCACCAGGAGTGCATGGTTATCGGAACCGCCGGATTTACTGCGGCACAATGTGTTCATGTCTTACAGACCCAGGGTATTTTACCGCAAACCGGGCCAATTATCGTATCAGGGGCAACAGGAGGGGTAGGGACCTTTTCTGTTCAACTTCTCTCCCAGCTCGGGTATGAAGTACATGCCTTTTCCGGTAAGCCTGCTTATACTGATACTCTCCACCGATTGGGTGCAAAATATATTTATCCCAGGGAATCTGCGCTTAAAGGAAAAGAGAAGCTCCTGCTCAAAGAGCGATGGGCCGGAGCTGTGGATACCGTCGGAGGAGAGATCCTTGCCAATATAATTAAAGCCTGCAGATATGACGGGGTAGTTACTGCCTGTGGAAATGCGTTTTCAGGAGATTTACCCTTGAGTGTGTACCCTTTTATCCTACGGGGAGTGCATCTGATCGGGATATATTCCGCCAATTGTCCCATGGGCAGACGTAAAATGATTTGGAAAAAACTTGCAAACGAATGGAAATTACAAGACCTCGAAATGATCAGCACAATGATACGGCTCGAGGAGTTAAGCTCTACTATCGATCAAATGCTCGCAGGCAGGACTTTTGGTCGAACAGTTGTTCAAGTACAGGAGGAACAGTGACCCTGCAACAAGCAAAAGAGGTATTAACCCTGGAAAGCGAGGGTATTCTTGCCGTACGAGAAACCCTTGGTAAAGAATTTGAAAAAGCGATCGACATTCTGTACGCCTGTTCCAGCAGAGTGGTGATTACGGGCATAGGGAAGTCTGGGATAATCGGTCAGAAAATAGCTGCAACCCTCAATTCCACCGGTACGCCCTCTTTTTTCCTGCATCCGGTGGAAGCAATGCACGGCGACCTCGGCATGGTTGCCGCTAACGATGTTGTCCTTGCTATCTCCTATTCCGGTGAAACCAGTGAATTGCATCACCTGTTGACCAGTTTGAAAGACAGGGGTGTTCCTATCATTGCCATGACAAGCAATCTCCAATCGACATTGGCCGACTATGCAGCCGTCACCTTGAACATTGCTGTCCCTGGTGAAGCGTGCCCTTTGGGTCTCGCGCCGACCACCTCCACCACAGCCACTCTTGCTCTCGGTGACGCCCTTGCTGTCGTTTTGCTGAGGAAAAAGCAGTTCAGAGAAGAGGACTTCAGGAAAAATCACCCTGGAGGGAGTCTTGGCGAGCGTTTGAAGGTCGCGGTCAGAGAGGTCATGCTCAAAGGGGAGGAAGTGCCTTCAGTGCAGGAAGATGTGAGTCTGCTGGATGCTGTTGTGGAACTGAATAAAAAAAGCATCGGTGCCGTAGTCGTCACCAATACCGAGGGATACCTGCAGGGAATATTGACCGATGGAGATGTTCGAAGATTGGTGACAGCCGGCAGACAATTCGATCGGGTTTCTGTTGGAGAGATTATGACAAGGGGCCCTATAACCATCGCCGCTGATCTGCTTGCCGCAGACGCGTTGAGTCTGATGCAAAGCAGGGAAATTACCATATTGGCAGTGGTGGATATCAATAACCGCCTGCAGGGAATTTTACATTTACACGATCTGTTGGGGAAAGGTGAGTTTCGGTTTCTTATTTAAAGGCAACCTTGAATAATTGCCTTTTCTCCCAATCCCGGTGTTATGCTTAAAAAATTATCCTCGAAATATCTACTATATGCCTGCGGTAATTTTTTTTGCATGCTCGGAGCCTGCGCTTACCTGACCTTGCACGAAAATTTAAATTATTCAAGGTACTCTGGAGTTAAATCTGAACAGAAAAGGAATTCTCAGCCTCCGAACCCGGTACGAAAACAATCCCATATCGCCGGCAGCTATCGTTCCGGGTACAGGCCCTTTAAAATCCTGTTTCAGCCATTATAGACGGACCAGGTCTTTGTCTTTTCATCATACATATAATTGAGCTCCAAGCGTGAAGAACTCCCCTGACTGCGCTCAATGCAGGATATGGAGAATATATGTTTGTCCCCGCTTTTTCTAAGAAACGTAACTTTTGGTGATTGGAGTTTGGATCCTTTGAATGTAGGGTAGTTAGCGCGAAATATTTCAACAAAATTTTGTTTTAAATATTCAATTTTGCGGTTGAGTTCGAGTTCTTTTTTTCTGGCCTCTATCTGCTCGCCGACGCTGCTGGAGACATTTTTAATATCCTCGTCATATTGCAGCGGACTGGATGCAATCATTCGAAGGATATCCTGTGAATGATTGATTACCGACTGGGGGTCTTTCTTACTTTCAGCGATTAATACCTTTTCCTGAATTTGTGCGATTCTGACTTTCAGCAGGGTCTTCTTAATTTTACGTATGGAATCATCCAACAGACCTTCAAAATTTGCTGATTCCGCAGCCAGGAGGTCAAGCGCCTCCTGGTATTGGCTGATGGTTTTGGGCCAGTCTTTCTCATGATAGGCTTCCCTGGCTGCAGAGAGGATTTTGTACAGGGTAGAATTGACCAGAAGCCGGTGAAGATCTTGCCGCTCCCGTGCCGTAACGATCTCCGGGTTCTGGTCGATCATTTTCTGCGCCTGTTCGAGGGTGTTGACGGTTTCCTGCCATTCAGAATGGGTGAAAGATTTCTTTGATTTGTCGAGCTGCAAACGGAAAGAGGCCGCAGTGAGTTTCTGGGTGATTTCGTTGGCAGATTCCGGATCAGACAGGCTTCTGGAAAGTTCAAGGGCTTGTCTGTAAGTCTCGGCGGCCTGTTTCCAGTCCTGCCCCATTTCCGCCTGTTCAGCATGGGAAAGGGCAAGCTGCAGCTCCAATGATTTGATGGTGTTTTCTATTTCAGGAATCTTTACCTTGATGTCGTTTTTTTTCGCATACGCCAGAGCCTGCCGGTAAAGAGTCAGGGCGTTAGCGGGGTTGTTCTGTTCGACCAGGTCCTTTGCCTGTTCGGTGAGAACCGTCAATTCACGCAGGGCTTCAGCTACTGAAGCCGGCATGTAGTCACCATGGTACAATACATTTCCAATCAATCCTTCCCGCATTTCCTTAGATTGTAACAGCTCTGTAATTTCATTCTCCAGACCGGATTTGCGAAATCTGAGAATGGTTAATCCTGACAGGGTGTCTACGGCAGATTCAAGTGTTTCTCTGGCGGCATCGAACTGCATTTTATCGACAAGCAGCCGACTCCTGAGAATATTGGCCTGCGTACGGCTGATAATGTTCTGGTCCTTGAAGTAGAGACTGATTCCACCTATGCAGAGGGCAAGGATCAGGAGTGCTGCCAGGATAAGCTTGAAAGGGATGGCAACATTGAGTTGTCTTAATGATTTCTTCAAGTCCATCTTAGGAAGTGAAGGAGCTGAGAATTTGGGCGGCTTAGGAGAACTTTCGGATTGAATCTCTACTTCCCTCTCGTCCTGTGATCTGGAGACGGTAAAGCTGCCGGCCTGCTCTATTCGTTCACGAAGTTCTTCGGCCCCCGGAGCATCCGAGGCAATTTCGTAGATACTGTCAATGACCTCCAGGGCTTCGTCAAACTTTCCCACATCCTCCAGTTGATTCACAAGGGAATAGAGCTGGTCGATTTTTCGAATTTTTTTGCCTATGGATTGCTGTAATGCCTCGAGATCCGGTATGTTTGCCGAGGGAGAAAGTTCTGCCAAACGTTTGTTGGCTGAGTAAATCTGTTTGGAGTCTATCAATTCCCTGATATCTTGAATATCAGTTTCACTATGATCTTTTTCCGGTTGCAGGAACGCATCTGTTTCCAGACCAAGGGAGGCAAATGTGTCATCGACCAGAGAGTCTATATCCTGAAAAGATTCCTCGATATCCGCAATATTCAAAGCGTCCAGGGGAAGGCTTGCCTGATGTGCCCGGTACCAATCCGCAGCTTCCTGATTGAATGGATCTTCCAGGTTGTACACGTTGCCGCTGATCATCTCGCCTATGTAGACTGTCAGATCAGCAAGGGAGGGATTTTCCTGCCATTTATCCGCTATGCGAATGGCAGCCGGATCGACATCGGGATGAAATATGTTGGTGATCGGTTTCACTGAAGGGGGAAAGTGAGGATACCCAAAGGGCAGGCTTATACGTACTCTGTGGGTGTGTTCGATTGTCACACTGCCATCGCTTCCTTTAACATATCCTTGAAGGGCGTACTCTATCTCATAGTTGTCAGGCGGTTGGCCTTCAGTGGATATAATGTTGACTTTTGGGTAAAGTTCAAGAGTACTTTTCAGTTGTTCGTAATCTTCGGCCAGTTGTTGAGAACCCGATGCCATATAAGCGCCTTGTATGTGAAAAAAAACTGCTGGAATGGAAATGGTTGGATCTAACCTTATCGTCAAGTATTGTATAGTATTTTTAACAGTGAAACAAGGCGCATTCACAATGATGTGCAAAATTACCGACAGGTTTGAAAGATAAACTTTTCTTTGAGTGAATACCGTCTGTTGTGTACAATGTGGGTAACACGGCTTGATCACAACTACTCACGAGATATTCAAAACAATGCGGCATGGTTTGCCCCGACACTGTAAGCGCTTCCGGGGGGAGCAACTTTGCACCGACATGATTGCTTACTCCAGGCAACATGTCCGGGTAATCACGCTTGTGAGAGCAGGGGTGGTTATATGTTCAGACCTTTGATCTCCGGAAATTTATGGCCACGTTCAGCATCACCTTTCAGATAACAGAGGAACGGCGTTGTCCGTTTTACACCCTCGATGACGGCATTCAGCTCAATGATCAGAGCGTGATGCTTCCTTTGGGAAAGCCCGCTTGCCTGATTTTGCTCAGGGAACTTACCGGCCTGTTGTTTTCCCTTCTGCCTCTTGACGAGATCGCGTTGCAGCAAAAACAGGAAGAGGTTTTTACCTGTGGCGGCTGCACGGGATTGGTGAAATTCAAAATTACCGATAAGGCCCTCTTTCCAAAAGACCAATCCGCCTGCTCACCTGCCGATGTCGACGACGGGGCGGTAATATCGGGACAGGTTGATGCTATTCTCCCTGCAGAGTTACTGCAGGTGTTTCATATGCATCAGAAAACAGGACGTTTGATCATGCAAGTCGGAGGCGGAGCTGCCAGGATCACATTCCGGGAAGGCGGACTTCTTGCAGCACGTTTCGAAGATCTTGATAACCAGGAGGCTATTTATGCCCTTTTAGCGGAAAAAGAGGGTACTTTTCGTTTTATCCCGGGGTTACCTGATGCACTCATGCAGGCCCGGGAAATCGGCGACTTTATGATGATCCTCATGGAAGGGCTTAAAAGGCTGGACGAGGACTGACGATTCAAGGTGGCCGCCGATGTCAGGCGACTTCAGGTCTGTTGCAAAGGCGGCAGTTCAAGGATGTCAAGAAAACTGGTAACGTGATAAGCGGCATCCAGTTCTTTGTTTTTAAAAGCAATCAAATCCACACCAACACTTTTACAGTGCAACTCATCCACGGTGGTATCTCCGATATACAGCGTTTCCTCCGCCGTTACCGCGAATTTGTCAAAAATTGTGAGCAGGGCGTCCGGCGCCGGTTTTGGATTGGGAACATCAGAAGCTGTGACAACCAGGTCAAACCATGGCCGGAGTTGAAAGGTGTCAAGTACCATATCCATGGTATTTGTCCGGTTGGTGGAGATGGCTGTGTAGTAGGTTTGTTTGACCTGCCTGAGAAATTCCGGCAAATCCGGTTCCATCTGCATATGTTTGAGAAAGGGAGCGTAATCAAGTTTCAGTCTGTAGTCGTCAACCGCCTTTTTATCCAGGTGACCGTGATTGCGAAAAATATAACCTATGGAATCGACTACATTGTGGGCGTGGACATACTGCAGTTCCTCTCTATCCATGGGAGGGCAATCGAAATGGGCCAGCAGGTGGTTGTAATAGACCCTGTTCGTTTCCAGGGAGCTGAACATGACGCCGTCACAGTCAAATACAATGAGTTTAAGCATTTTTATCGATTTCGAGTTGGTTGATGAGTTGTTCTGTCCCATATATTTCATGGTGAAGCTGGGCAAAAAAGATTTCCATGAAATCATGGCGTTTTCGGGCCAGCTCACGGCCCGGCTTTGTCAGCATCTGTTCTTTCACGCGTGACATCTTTACTTGAAATTCTCTGTATGCCGTATCTTCAGTAGAGTATGGTTCACTCTCATCGGGGGATAGTTCGGGATTATGTAATTTTGCGCCCATTTGACCTGCGAAAAGAAAGGCTCTCCCTATTCCGATTGCCCCTATGGAATCCAGTTTATCGGCGTCAAAGAGAATTCGTGCTTCCAAGGAGGACGGAGGGCTGCCTTTTCTGTACCTGTGGCTGCGGATACAGTGACATATATGTTCAACCCGGGCATCATCAATACCAAGACCGACCAGGATACCGCGGGCAAGATCTGCTCCTTTTTCTGCATGACAGACCTTGCCTTTGCTTCGGCTTTCTTCTTTTCTGCCGATGTCATGGAGGAGCGCGGCAGCTCCTACGACAAGCAGGTCAGCACCCAGGTGTTTTCCCATTGCCAGGGAAAGGGTGAAAACCCGTTCCGTATGATCGGGCCCGTGGGACCCTCCTTCTGTGAGACAAAAACTGCGACTGACGGCGCGGATTCGGGCAAAACGGTTCAGGAGCTCAGCCCATCCGGCATCGGCGCCTACATTGTCCATGAATCAGCCAAGCTCATTAAAAAATTCCTGTATAAGCCAGCGAATACCAAGCAGGAGTAATTGTTCGTCGTCGCCAGCAAGTGCCTGCAGTTCCAATGCATTGAACGGGCGGCACAGGCTGAGGCGTCCGTCTGCCATTTCCTGTCGAAAGGTATCCAGGTTGTATAGTGCCAAAATGTACTGGTCGAGCTGTTCCCTGGAAGGACGAAAGCCGTCTTGTATCCTGGGATGCTGTACAAGCTTTACCAGCGCATCATTGAAGCGATTGTATGCATCCAGGCCCTGGTCGTCGGCATATGATTTCGGGGTATATGCTTGTTGTTCTGTGAAACCCTTGCAATGCGGTTCGTTGAGAAGAACAAAGCACTCTTCAAGGCTCCCGTCTTTCTGTTCAGTAACGCCACGGCCTATGGGATATGCGCGGCAGCTTGAAGGACGGTCATGATACACACGGCATCCCTTTTCCGTGACGAACACGCAGCTTGCCTTACCGTCGTCAACCATGGTCAGGTAACAGACAGGGAAAATTCGGCTCGGATCCCATTCGATAATCACATACTTCTCCAGGAAACCTCCGGAGTGCATGTCCAAGGCATTTTTTAATCGCAGCGTATCATAGGGCGTAAGCGCCAGATCCAGTTCCCTGCAACACTCAGTGAAACAGGGAACACCCGGATGGCATTTGAAGGAGAATGTTTCCTCCGGTCCGATTGGTTTGAAGAATGGTGGTAATTTTTCAGTATCCATCACTTCACCGTGACTTAAGGGAAAGCAGCGGGCTGGCAATGAAAATGGAGGAATAGGTTCCCACTAAGATGCCGATGAGCAAAGCTGCAGAAAAATCATGGATATTGGCGCCTCCGAAAAGAAACAGGGAAAGGAGAACCAGTGCCGTGGTCATAGATGTCACAACAGAGCGCCCCAGTATCTGATTGATGCTCCTATTGATGGTCTCAAGGAAATTCCCATCCTCATCCTCTTTGTTCATATTTTCACGAATGCGGTCAAAGACGACCACCGAGTCGTTGAGTGAATATCCCGCTAGGGTCAGCAGGGCGGTGACGATGAGCAGGGTAATCTCCATATTGGTCAACCAGCAGATTCCGAGGACGGCAAGTACGTCATGAAAGGTCGCAGCTGCAGCTGCCAACCCAAAGGTAAAGTCAAAGCGCAGGGCCAGGTAGCAGAGAACACCGCAGAGTGAGATGGCAATGGCCTGTACTGCTTTATTGCGCAGCACTGCGGAAATGGAAGACCCAATCTCTGATTGACTTTCAAGGGCGAATCCCTTGTCTGGGAAATTTTGGATCAGGATGTTTGTAAGGGCATCACCCAGGTGTCCCACATGTTCTTCCTGTTTTTTCATCTTGATGATCAATCGATTTTCACCGGTGACCTCTTGGAGATCGATGTTGGGATAGCCGTTATCTTTGAACGAGCTGCGAATCTCTCCCAGGGCAAAGGGGGATTCAGCTTTATACTGCAACAGGGAGCCTCCGGTAAAATCAACGCCGAGATTGGCCTGTCCCCTGAGAATCTGTACAAACGCTACTGCTCCAAGCAAAACAAGGACCGCAGAAAAAACAAAGGCCGCCTTGCGTGCTTTCATAAAGTCGAAAGAGGGGTTTTTGACCAGCTGCAGAAAGGTCAGCTTTTTCATTCTTGCCGCAGCAAAGAGACTGTCGAAGATCAGGCGGCTGCAGAAAAGTACGGCAAAGAGGTTGAATACGATCCCCAGGGAAAGGGTCACCGCAAAACCTTTAATGGGACCGGTTCCAAACAGGAACAGAGCCAGGGCTGTTATAAGCGTGGTGACCTGAGAGTCGACAATACTCCAGAATGCCTTGCTGAATCCTGCGTCTATACCGGATTTTACGGATTTACCCAGGGCAAATTCTTCCCGCATACGTTCAAAGATGAGAACATTAGCGTCCACCGCCATACCTATGGAAAGGATAATACCGGCAATACCAGGCAGGGTGAGCGTGGCACTGAGCATGGCCAGGCCTACGAAGAGAAAAAGGATGTTCAAGGCCAGGGAGACATTGGCTATAACACCGGACAGACGGTAATAGATGATCATGAAGCCGAGAACCATGAGGGCGCCGTACAGCCCGGAGAGTAATCCCTTTTTGATGGAATCGTGTCCCAGGCTGGCACCGACGGTAAGTTTCTGCAATGTCTTGACATCGGTGGGTAATGAACCGGCTTTGAGCACGATGGAAAGATCCGTGGCTTCCTCATGGGTAAAACGTCCGGTAATCTGGGCGCTGCCGCCGTAAATGGCCTCGTTGATGTTGGGAGCCGAGCGAATGACGTCATCGAGCACAATGGCCAACCTGCGGCCGACATTTTTCTCCGTGATGTCGGCAAACTTTTTACCGCCTCGGCTGGTCAGGTCCAAACTGACATAGGGTCGGTTAAAGGTACCTCCAACCCTTGCCTGGGCATTTTTTACCATTTCACCGGTCATCAGAACCTGGTCTTCCAGGAGCAGGGGAATCTTTCTAACCTGCCCTGTCTGTGGATCGGTGTCCCTTTCAAAATAGAGGGCCGTGCCTTTCGGCAGACGACTCTGTAAGGCGAGATTCAGCTTGTCAAGGCTCTCATTTTCGTGCCATTGGCCGGCTGCCAGTGCATCGTTTACCATCTGGCCGAGGTTGAGTCCCTGGCTGTCTGCAACAAGTTTAAATGCGAGCTGGGCTGTCTGGCCTATCAGTTTTTCCGCACGCTCCGGATCCTTCTCTCCTGGGAGCTGGATCACAATTTCATTTTCACCCTGGCGAACGATCACAGGCTCGGACACGCCAAACTGGTCTATGCGGTTTCGGATGATTTCCAGAGACTGACTGACGGCGTTCTGCTTTATATGGCTGATCTGTTCCTGGGTGAGCTTCAGGGTAACCCTGGGAAAGGTACCTTCTTCAGCCTGTATCTCCGGCGAGAGGTTGGGGAAATCAGACTCCAGGACCTGGCGGACGGTCTCAACCGCATTGGTACTGGGCAGGGTGAAAATAACCCTGTCAGGATGGTCGGACTGCAGCTGGACAGCAGTAATATTTTTTTCTGCAAGACCTTCTTTGAGATCCTGTGCCGCAAGATCCAATGAGTTCACAACCGCTTTTTCCAGGTCTACCTGTAATACCAGGTGAAGGCCGCCCTGGAGGTCCAGGCCGAGTTTCAATCCCTGGGGAGCCAGGTATGTTTTCCACCAATCGGGTGCGTCCTTGTAAAAGGACGGCACAAGTGTCATAACCGAAAACAGGACCAGCATAACGAGCATACCCATTTTCAATTTGAGAGTAGTATTCATTGGAAATAGCCTTGGTTACTTTTTATATGGGTTGAATGAGAAATGAATAAACGATAAACTTGTGGATTATACGACGATACCCTGCATCATGCAATGGGCAGATAACATTTTCCGGAAGACGGGCGGAAGAGGCACCTTTGTTCCGGATGGTGTATAATGACATGTCGCCGATTTAAAAAAATACAGTCCTGACGGACGTGTGCCTGTACCGTAAGTACATTTTTTGAAATTGCCGGCTGGAAATGAGGGCCGAGATTGTTGCTTCCATTTTTTTTGTATGATTTCGGCGTAATGTGGCGCCGTTTGATGTCTACTTTTAGATAACTAGTGTCTGTCCATAAATGAGGATTTTTGCTCAAGTTTAGGTAAGCGAAGACTCCGAGGCATGCGATAAATTTTACCGCAGACATATAGGTGATATCGGAGTCTACGCTTACCTTCGAGGATAAAATTTTGAGCATAACGCAAAAATTGGGTAGGTAAGCGAGGAACGAGACTCCGAAAAGGCCATTTATGGACAGACACTAACTAGTGTCTGTCCAAACAGAGTCAGCTATTTGATTTTACGGGAGAAAATCGCCTTTAAAGGGTGCCTTTTTTTACGATTCCTGGTATTGTTAATTGAGTAACCCGCTAAAATTACTCGATTAACTATTTCAAGGAGTCGAAAAAGATGCGAAAAGCTCGCAATCAGCAGCTACCTTTAGCAGAGGCTGCCCCTGACCACCCCAAGGCGAAAGAGTTGAAAACTATCAGTGATATACTTGATGACAACCCTATCATATATGACCTGGTTCTACAAGATATTGGCTCATCGCAAAATGGTGGCGGCAAAAGTGGTGCTACCGGTATGACTGCGGATCAGGCAATACGCATAGCAATCGTAAAACAAATGGAGGGCTGCAGCTATCGAGAATTGGAATTTCGCCTGGTTGATTCCAGGGCATATGGCCTTTTCTGTAGAATACCATTTGGGAAACATTTTAAAAAATCAACGCTGCAAAAAACAATCAAAGCCATATCCGCAAACACATGGGAAGAAATTAACAGGGTGTTGATCGGCTATGCCCAGGGTACAGATATTGAAAAAGGTCGCAAGGTGCGCGTGGACTGTACCGTTGTCGAAACCAATATTCACACGCCTTATGACTCGGAGTTACTTTTCGACTCTGTTCGTGTTTTGACCAGGATTCTTGATGAAGCAAAAACAAGACTGCCAGGGATCATATTTTCCTTCCGTAATCATCGATGTGCAGCGAAACGACGCAATCTGGAAATTACAAACGCCAAGAATAACGAGGCCAGACAGAGGCCATACATACAGCTTATAAGGCTCACGGAAAAGACCATAGATTACGCAGTGAAAGGTGCACACGGTTTACAAAATTATGTGGGCAGCTCGTTAAAGGAGCAAGCTGTAGCATCTCACCTTTGCAAGCAGTTACAGGAATATGTTCCTCTTATCCGTCAAGTGGTTTGTCAAACCAAACGTAGAGTCATCGGCGGCGAATCTGTTCCTGCACAGGAAAAGATTGTTTCGATTTTTGAACCGCATACGGATATTATTCGCAAGGATCGACGAGAGACCTATTACGGCCACAAAATTTGTCTCACCGGTGGTGCTTCCAATCTTATTCTCGACTGCGTTGTACTTGACGGCAATCCTGCGGACTCAACATTGACAGGAAGAATGCTTGACAGACAGAATGGTATTTATGGTCGCTATCCCTTAAAAGCATCTTTTGACGGCGGTTTCACCTCTCAAGCAAATCTTGAAGACGCGAAGGGTAAAGGTGTTAAGGATGTCTGTTTTTCCAAAGGACGCGGGCTTGAAGAGGAGGACATGTGTCGAAGCAAGTATGTTTATAAAGGGTTACGAAATTTTAGAGCAGGAATAGAGTCCGGCATCTCCTGGTTGAAGCGCAGTCTTGGCCTGACACGCTGTAACTGGAAAGGGCTTGAGGCATTTAAGAGTTACGTGTGGGCTTCTATTGTTTCTGCCAATTTGCTCACTATAGCACGTCAATAACCGGCTTAACAGCTGTTGTTTTGTGCTGTTCCTGCAATCTGACGGGAGAGGTGGGCCGTGATTTTGATTTTTAGAGCTATTTTTTATGACTGACTAAAAAACGAAAGCAAAAATTTGTTTCGCGCAGGAATCAGTTATGTTCGCCGTTGCAACCTGCAGCGGTCAATTTTCAAAATTGCTCATTTATGGACAGACACTAACTAACCAGCATGGCCGGACCAGGTTGGCCGGCCGCAACGAACAATGAAAGTTTATCACTCCTGCATGATGCCTTCTGCTCACTGCCGGAGACTTTCATACTTTCATATAAAAGGAGATTAATGAATACGTTACCGGATTTTATAACAGCGTTATTGCAGCCGGAATCTTATGAACATCCTGTTGAGCAAGTCAAACTGATTCAGACCCATATCAGTTACGTGCTTATCGCCGGTGATTTTGTATATAAGTTCAAGAAACCGGTTGACTTCGGCTTTCTTGATTTTTCCACCCTGGATAAAAGAAAAGCTTGTTGTGAAAGGGAACTGACACTCAATAAACGATTATGTCCGGATATCTACCTCAATCTGGTCGGGGTGCAGCAAGACGACGGCAAATATTCACTGGCTGAAGAAGACAGTGGTATTGAATACGGCATTCGAATGCGCCGCATGCCGGAAAAGATGATGATGGGTAATGTGATAGCGCGAGGGGAACTGGATCGCACTCATATTGACCGTATTGTTGCCGCACTGGTCCCATTTTACAAAAGAGCGGAAACCAGTGAAGAAATCAGCGCATTTGGAACAGCAAAAAGCGTAAGCGTCAATGTCTTGGAAAATTTTGAACAGACTTCGTCATTTGTAGGGCAGGGTGCGCTTCACGAAGACCAGTACAGGGACATTGCAGCCTACGCCAAAACAATGCTGATAAATGAAGCGGTTTTTGAGGCGAGAAGACAGGCCGGTCGTATCCGTGATTGCCATGGGGATTTGTATTCGGCGAATATCTGTCTTGCGGACAAGGTGTATATTTACGATTGCATAGAATTCAATGATCGATTTCGCTACAGTGATGTAACCAGTGATATTGCTTTTCTTGCAATGGACTTGGATTATCACGGTTTACAGGAACTTTCCGGCTATTGCATCGAACAGTTCGTCGTCCGGACCGAAGACTCGGGCGTCTACGACCTGCTGGATTTTTATAAGTGTTACCGGGCCTATGTGCGCGGAAAGATCGGCCTGTTCACCGCAGCCGATCCCCAGGTATCCCAGGAGGTACGTGAGTCCTGTCTGGAGAGCGCCTCCCGATACTTCTCATTGGCACACCAATATAGCAAAGGGTCGCTATGACAGCTCAATTGCCGGGATCTCGGCAGGAAAAGATACTTCTGGTTTTTATGGGATTGACGGCAGGGGGCAAGTCTACTCTTGCACAGGCATTTGCTGCACAAACCGGCGGGACTCATATCAATACGGATACGGAACGTAAAAAACTTGCGGGGTTGCAGCCGACACAGAAGCGTCCGGACGGCGTTGAGCAGGGTATTTATTCCCCGGAGCTGACGGCAAGAACCTATAAACTGCTTTTAGACAAGGCTGAAAAGGCGTTTTCCGGGGGAGCTGAGCTGGTACTGCTGGATGGGTCATATTCCAGGCGAGTTCTACGGGATGAAGTCCGCTCCAGAGCCGATCAAATGGGAGCCCGACTTCTTTTTATTTATTGCTTTTGTTCTGAAGAAGAAACCCGAAAACGGTTGGATCATCGCGCCCGTGACGCCGAGGCTGTTTCCGACGGCAGGTGGGAAATTTACCTGTATCAGCAAAAAAAATTTGAGTTTCCGGAGCAGGAAAAAGACTGTCTTTCCTTTGACACTTCCGGAGATCCCCTTGCTTTGGCGGTACAGTTGAGCGCTAAATTGCGGGAATGTCTGCTGTCAGGAACCGTATAATCTTTTACAGTCCACGGCGGAAAACGACCGGTTTGCATGAGGTGTCTGAATCATGCAAACCGACTTCTCTGTTACCTGTTCGAGAGAAAGAGCGACCGGTGAAAACTGCGGTTTACAGTTCTCTACTTTTCTCAGAAACCGGATTCTCAATCTCTTCGGTCTCCTCACCTGATATCCACTTCGGCATCGTCAGGCTCGGCAGCCATTTCTGCAGACCCCATTTGGGTGGGTCGTTGTCCTCAAGTCTTTTCAGCAGAGCTGAAGCTTGAGGAGCAATGGGTGAATTCGGATACATGGTTAGAATATACTTGAGCCTATGTTTGGCCTGGTCATATTTTTTGGTGCGCACATAAAAAACCGCAACAAAATATTCGTGATTAACCAGAAAATTTTTGGCGGCGTCAATTCTGCTCCCGGCCTCTTTCGTATACGGTGAATCCGGGAAGGATCTCAGTAAACGGGAAAAGGATTTTATGGAATCCTGAGCGCCGCTGACATCACGATCAATGCGATCAGTTCGTTGAAAATCACACATCCCGATCTGGAAAATGACATAGGGGATAGCCTCGTTGGTCGGATGGCGCTCTTCAAACTGTTGATAGAGGAGCTTAGCTTCCACATAGGAATGATTGTAATAATTGGCGTCAGCCGCTTTCAACTCAGCGAGCATTGCCTGTTGGCTGAAAGGATGTTCGTCCAGTATTTTGTCAAAGGCCCGTATAGCCGTGCTGTAGTCGCCTACACCGAAGGCGTCCATCCCTTGGGTGATGAGTGCTTCAGGGCTGTCACCGACGATTTCCTCTTCTTCTCCAATGGTTACTTTATCGAACATCCCCTGGAAGACGGAACAGCCGGAGAGAAGGGCGGCACATAACAGGGCGAGAATAAAAATGGTGTATGGTGTTATTGATTTCCGTTCAGGATGATGCATGGGATCTCCTTCTCAAGTGTACTCTATCTATGTATGAACAAACCGCCTGCCGGAAATGACTCAGCAGCAGAGGATGCAGTTATTCCTGTGTATCACCCTTGATTCTTTACCAGTATTTGCGGTCAGGAAAAACTAAAAAAAGAAAGAAAATGCTGGGTGCGTCCGGATCTTCGGCAGGTAACAGGAAGGGCGTTCAAGAGAAGAGGAGTATAATCGGGCGCTGTCTCTCCCCTGTTATTTGAGATATCCATAAGAATATCTGTGACCCTCCCCCGGCAGGACTATCCGGGCGGCGGTTACCGGATCAAGGCTCTATGTAAAGTCACTTCCGCAGGCATAGAGGGC
The DNA here is from genome assembly GCA_963678525.2 of Desulfobulbaceae bacterium. Classification (GTDB taxonomy): domain Bacteria; phylum Desulfobacterota; class Desulfobulbia; order Desulfobulbales; family Desulfobulbaceae; genus Desulfogranum. Next base: position 2,857,057 of record CAXXDG010000003.1, on the reverse strand, counting down.
GTTTCCTTTTCCCTCTATGCCGGGATATCTTCGCCATGTTCAACCCAATCGGATCTGGAAGCAGGGCCGGTTTTGAGACAAACAGTATATATCGGAAGGGAAACAACCTCTCTCTTTGGAGGCGGGAATTGCGCTCTTCATTCCATCGAGAGGCGATTTTCAACGAACCCCCGCTGTTGATCCCTAAAACACTTTCGGAGGATTTTAAAGGGCCTTGTTGATAAGATCCTGAAGCTGACTTTTGCCGACAGCTCCGGTGATCTGGTCGACAACTTCGCCGCCTTTGAAAAGGATGAGGGTGGGAATGGCGCGTATGCCGAATTTTCCCGGTGTTGCAGGGTTATCGTCCACATTCATTTTAGTAATGGTTACTTTGCCCTCAAATTCATCTGCAAGCTCATCAATTACAGGCCCGATAGCTTTACACGGCCCGCACCAGGGAGCCCAGAAGTCTACCAGGCAGGGGAGATCATTCTCTAGAACTTTTGAATCAAATTCGCTATCTGAGACATGTAATACCTTATCACTTGCCATCTTGAGTTCTCCTTGTTATTCGCCGTTGAGGTTCCAAAGGTAAAGAACCAGTCATTTTCAACGGTTATAGAGGGTTAGCTGATTGAGTTGTCATTCTACCTTGCACGTGTCTCGGTGACAAGAGAAAATTGGCATCATCGGCGGCATGTCAAGGGGAATGGCGGGCATTCTTTGTTTTTGCTTTTGACATACTTGAAATCAGACTGTTATACTGAACGCTTGTATCTGCTAATATTATTTTATCGATGAAAAGGTGAGAGTCATGCATACAACCCGATCAAAAGCCCTGTTCGAACAAGCCCGGAAAACTATTCCAGGGGGAGTTAATTCACCGGTTCGCGCCTGCCGTTCCGTGGGGTGTGATCCTTTGTTTGTTCAACAGGCCGGCGGGTGTGAGATCATTGATGTAGATGGTAACAGGTTCATCGATTTTGTCTGCTCATGGGGGCCGATGATTGCCGGACATGCTCATCCCCGTGTGGTGGAAGCCATTCAACAAACCGCTGCCAACGGAACCAGTTTCGGAGCTCCCTGTGCCCTTGAGGTCGAACTCGCAGAGCTGGTCTGCGACAGTATTCCTTCAATGGACAAGGTGAGGTTTGTGAATTCAGGCACTGAAGCAACCATGAGCGCGATACGGTTGGCCAGGGGATATACCGGCAAGAGCGTGGTGGTCAAATTTGACGGCTGCTACCATGGCCATGCCGACTCTTTTCTTGTTAAGGCAGGCTCCGGTCTTATAACCCTGGGGATTCCAGGAAGCCCCGGCGTTCCTGAAGATATTGTCAAAAACACCCTCTCCATCCCCTACAACGATATCGCAACCCTTGAAAAGACCTTACGTGATCCGGAGCTTGATATAGCTTGTGTGATAGTCGAACCGGTGGCGGGTAATATGGGGGTAGTGGTTCCTGAAGACGGGTTTCATCAAAAACTGCGGGCCTTGACCCGGGAACTCGGCATTGTCCTGATATTTGATGAGGTCATCACAGGATTTCGCCTGGGGCTCGGCGGCGCGCAGCAACGATTTGGAATTATCCCGGATCTGACCTGTCTGGGTAAAATTATCGGCGGAGGGCTGCCGGTAGGCGCTTATGGGGGGAAGAGGGAAATCATGGATCAGGTCGCTCCGGACGGCCCCGTGTATCAGGCCGGGACTTTATCCGGCAATCCTCTGGCAATGGCCGCCGGTGTGGCGACATTGAAGCTGGTCAGGGAAGCCGGTTTTTACGAGGAGCTTGAAGAAAAGAGCGACTGGTTTGCCGAGCGACTGGCTGCAATCGCCGGCGGGGCGTCCGTGCCGACCACCCTCAATCGGGTAGGCTCCATGATGACCTGCTTTTTTACCGAAGGGCCTGTCTGTGATTTCGAGTCTGCCATGAAGGCTGACACCCAACTCTACGGCCGGCACTATAGAAACATGATTGCCGGAGGCGTCTGGCTTGCACCTTCACAGTTCGAAGCGACCTTCATTGCCGCTTCTCACCAGCAAAGTCATCTGGAAAAAGCCCTGGCTGTGACTGAAGCGTCATTCAAAAAATTGATGAATTAGATAAAAAAATATTGCGTTTGATCAATTCGCATGATACCTGTAGCCTCAATTAAAAAACCTTATTGGGTTTTGGAGGGAATACATGTCTGAAGACAGACGCGAGATGTTTCGGCAGCTTGCAGAATACAGTCAGGTGGGCATGACGTTTGTTTTTTCCATCCTGGTCGGGTTTGGTATTGGATGGTTTCTGGATAACAAGGTTTTTCATGGGAAAACCGCGCCTTATCTGACTTTCATATTTTTGGGGGTAGGCATCGTTGCGGGGTTTAAAACCTTGTGGGAGTTAACCCGGAAAATCTCAGACGGAAAGTAAAACGGTTCGCAGTGAAAGAAGACCAGGCCCTCATACGGGCAGTCATTTACACCGGTTGGTTGTTTGTCATGATATTTGCCATTGCCGGCCTGTATGTGAGTGGAGAACAGTTCGCACTCTCAGCGCTTGCCGGGGGCGTTCTGGTTAATGGAAGCTTTCTGCTGTTGAAAAAGGATATTGAGCAGTTAGTCAACAAAGTGAGTGTGGCCGGCGGCGGCCTTGATTCGGTTTCAAGAACTGAAAAAATTCGTTTTTTCATCAAATTCCATGCTCGCCTTGTTGTTTTCGGTTTATTGTTGATTGCGCTGGTTGCAAAATGCCCGATTAATCTGGTCGGATTGGCCTTGGGCCTAGCGACAGTGGTCTTGAGCGTAGTCGTCGTTGTTTTGATCAAGGGGAAAAAATTCTATTCCAAGTTACGTTTGAGGAGCGTGTAGGTTATGGAACATCCGATATTATTTATTTCAATCATACTGGAAAAGCTGGGGCTGCCCGTGCCGCATACTGTTACCGGCAGCAACCTGATTGAACAACTGTGCACGCCTTACATGACGTATACCTGGTTGGTAATGGCTTTCCTGATTATCGTTCCTAAACTGACCATGTCCAAACTGGAGATGGTACCGGGGAGCGGACAGAACTTTTGGGAAGTCATGATCGGCGGACTGATGGACTTCTTCGTTGAAAACCTTGGTGAGTCCGGAGCAAAAATGCTCTTCCCGATGATGGCGACATTCTTTTTCTATATTGTCCTGGCCAATATGATCGGACTGATTCCAGGTTTTATGTCCCCCACCTCCAATCTGAATATTACCCTCGGGATGACCATAATCGTGTGGTTCACCCACCACTACCTGGGGTTCAAATACCACGGGCTGCATTACTACAAACATTTCATGGGGCCCAGCAAAGCCATGGCGCCTTTCATGTTTATCCTTGAGATCATCAGTAACCTGGCGCGCCTGATTTCGCTTTCCATGCGTCTTTTCGGAAACATCTTTGCTAAAGAGGTGCTGCTCGCCGTCCTCTTCATGCTGGCAGGGGCATATTTTGCGCCGTTGCCGATTCTCTGCCTCGGTGTGCTGGTAAGTGTTATCCAGGCAGTTGTTTTCGTATTGCTTGCAGTTCTTTACTGCGCCGGCGCCATGGAAGAGGCGCACTGATAACGATATTACAGTTTCTGTTCAACAGAGAAGAAGGCCAATATATACTTAATTATTACGGAGGAATCGTACGATGGAAATCGGAACCGCATTAGTTTGTGTAGGTGCAGCGTTGAGTATCGGACTTGCTGGTCTTGGCGCCGGTATTGGTATGGGTAATGGTCTGCGTGGCGCTTGCGACGGTGTTGCCCGCAACCCTGAAGCAAAAGGACCAATCACCACCACCATGATTCTCGGTATGGCTCTTTGTGAGTCCATCGCCATTTACGGTCTGGTTATCGCATTCATCATGCTGTATGCCAACCCGCTGAAGTAGTCTGAAAAAGGGATACCTTTTCTATAAGCTGCGGCTATTCAAGCCGCAGCTTTTTTTTTATGGACGATTGCATCATTCAACCCGTCAGGTCGAAATATGATCCTGTTCTCCCTGCAACAGGCATTCTCGCCGTAAATCCCACTGATTCAGCCGCATTTCCCTCTCTTGCAAAATCTTTTGGGCTGAAACCTGCTAATTTGTTTCATTCTTCCCTTTTCACCGGGCCGCATTTTTTTATAGCCGGACCTGCAGTCGGCGCACCCATGGCAGTGATGACTGCTGAAAAACTGATAGCGCTTGGTGCAAAACGAATTATTGTGTACGGATGGTGCGGTTCACTGTCCGCCGGCGTTCCCGCAGGTACGCTTTGTGTGGCCGGTGGTGCTGTTTCCGAGGAAGGAACAAGCGGCCATTACATTGCCGATGCCTGTTATTTGGCTGAAAATGCCTTATGTACAGCTCTGACTCAATGGGCATTAACCACGGAAATATCCGTGCAGCAGACTCGGGTCTGGACAACCGATGCGCCGTACAGGGAAACCAGGAATAAAGTGTCAGCGTACAGCCTGCAGGGAGTCCGTGTAGTGGACATGGAATGCTCTGCCCTGTATGCATTGGCAGCATATCGTAAGATTGCCTGCGCGGCTGTCCTGTATGTATCTGATGAGTTGTTTCATCAGACCTGGCAGCCGAAGTTTCCCCAAAAACAGTTCCGGAAGACAAGTCGTTCATTGCTTGAGCAACTTTGCACATATTGTTCCAAGACATCTGGAGTGTGAGGATGAGGTCTGTACATTTTATCAGCCTTGGCTGTCCCAAAAATCTGGTTGATGCAGAAGTCATGCTGGCCGACCTTGAGAATCATGGTTACGGGATAGTCGAAAATCCGGAAGAGGCGGATATCCTTCTGGTCAATACGTGTGGATTTATTCAGTCAGCGGTGGAAGAAGCCGTAGATGAAATCCTGACAATGGCAGCTCACAAGGAAGAACGCCGGGGCGTTCTTTTAGTGGTCTGTGGATGCATGGTCCAGAGATACGGCGAAGAACTCGGAAAAGCCCTGCCTGAGGTTGATCTTTTCCTGGCCATTGATGATTTTCCCCATATTGGATCGATTCTGGATGATTATTTTGCCGGTCGGAAAACCGCGTTGGTGGTTAGACCTTCAACCTATTTAATGGACGCGCAGGTCCCACGAAAGCTCTCCACTCCTAATCACCGGTCCTATCTGAAAATTACCGAGGGGTGTGATAACCACTGCTCGTACTGTATGATCCCCTCCATTCGAGGGAGACTGCGGAGTCGTTCCATAAATGATCTCGTTGCTGAGGCCCAACATCTGCAAAAGATCGGGGTACAGGAATTAAGCTTGATTGCCCAGGATCTTACCGCATTTGGACGTGATCGCAGCGACGGCGCTCAACTTGTGGATCTACTCAAAGCCCTGCTGGAAAATACCTCCATCCCATGGTTTCGTCTGCTTTATCTCTATCCGACAGGCGTGAGTGATGCGCTGCTAGATCTCATGGCCGGGAATCCGCGTATCGCGCCCTATCTTGATATCCCTTTTCAGCATGTCAGCGATACCATACTCCATGCCATGAACCGGCCATATACCCCCGAAATGCTGGATAATCTCGTCACCAGGGTCCGAACCGTATTGCCTGACTGCGCCCTGCGAACTACGTTAATGGTCGGGTTCCCCGGAGAAACTGAAGAAGATATTGATCTGATGGCATCTCTACTGAAGAAGTGGAAACTCGATCATGTCGGGACCTTCTGTTTCCAGGCGGAAGAGGGAAGCCGTGCGGCAGGCTATAACAATGCTGTTCCCGAAGAGGTGCAACAGCAACGATATGCGCGAATCATGGAAATCCAGAGAGGTATTTCCCTGGAGCATCTACAGAAGTATGTAGGACGGGTTGAACCCGTCCTGATAGAAGGGCTGAGTCGGGAGAGTGACCTGTTGCTGGAGGGGCGGACCCGTTTCCAGGCTCCTGAGATCGACGGTACGGTTCTTATTACCAGCGGTCATGTGACCCAGGGGGAAATCGTACCGGTCCGAATCAGTGAAGCCCACACGTATGATCTGGTAGGGGAGGTTGTAGACGATGCCGCATGAGTTATGCATCGTCGATACGTTTATTTCCCCTTGTTTACCTGCTCTCTCAGATCTTTTCCTACTTTGAAGAATGGAAGTTTTTTAGGGGCGACCTGGATTTTTTCACCTGTTTTGGGATTTCTACCGGTATAGGCGCCGTATTCCTTGACCACGAAACTGCCGAATCCCCGTATTTCAATGGACTCTCCTTTGGCCAGCGCTTCACTCATGGTATCGATAATCGTATTGGTGATGGAAGCGGCTTCGCGAATTGGGATATTCATCTCTTCGGCCAGGGCTTCAATGAGTTCAGATTTGTTCATATGTGTCTCCCCTCTTTTTTGGGTCGGTTATCTTCAGTGATTATGGGTGTATTCCCCCAACACCCCATTGGTAAAAAGCATGCAATAGTAAGAACTTCTCTTAGGCTATAAAAATTTAAGCAGGTATGTTTTTGATTGTAAAGGGAATTTTACCAGAAAAAATTTTTTTTAAATCCTGCAGGGAAAGTTTCCGGTATTCCCCGGGAGCAAGCGAACCGAGCGGTAATCGGCCGTAGGCCGTGCGTCGAAGATGTGTAACGGGATGTCCAATGGCCTGAAACATTTTACGCACCTGCCTTTTTTTTCCTTCGTGGATAATAATTTCTATCTGTGTTTTCCCCTGCAGCTGCTTGAGCACACGCAGTTTGGCGGGTGCGGTTTTTCTCCCTTCAAGGAAGATTCCTTGGGAAAGCCGGTGCAAGCCGTCGGCATCAGGCCTTCCTATTACCGTAGCTATATAAGTTTTTTTGACCTCATATTTGGGGTGCAGGACGTAATTGCCTAATTCACCGTCATTGGTCATGATAAGTGCACCTTCGGTATCCAGATCCAGACGTCCCACCGGAAACAGCCGGGCAGGTATTTTTTTCAGCAGGTCGGAGACAATGGGGCGGCCCTGGGGATCGGAGAGTGTGGTAACATATCCCCGGGGTTTGTTCAGCAGGATATAGATTTTTCCCTCTGCCTGCAACGGAGCGCCGTCAACAGTGACCGTACAGTCTGCGGGATCGATCTTGTACCCCATCTGAGTTATGGTTCGGCCATTTACCTGTACTCTGCCGGCAGCGATAAGGTTTTCCGCTTCACGCCTGGAACAGACTCCTGATTGGGCTATTATTTTCTGCAGTCGTTGTACATTGCCGTGATATTGTTGCTCGCTCATACAATATTGCAGGTTCAGCGCAAGGATGCCGGCAGCATCGTTTGTATTTTACCGTCGACCAAGTTTTTTGTGACCTCATCCACTTCGAGCACATCCGTATACCATGGTTTCATGCGGCAATCAAAAACAACCGGCGGTTCCAGCCCGACATGATAACGTTGTACGCTCTGGGATGCGCCATGGATATCGTTTGCCGGTTCAAAGCGGGTAAAGAAGGTCCAGAGAAATTCCTGGAGATTGACGGTTGCCTCCCTGGTGGAGTCAACCAGAAGTACAACCGGCCATGTTTTCAGCTCTGATGATTCAGCAAGACGTTTCCCCAGATCCGGGGCGCTTTCATAGGAAGGGCCCTGGATCACCAAGGTTCCAGGCAGGTAAACATTGGGCTCCTTGCAGTTCTCTGGAAGGGAACCGTTGAACTCACGGGGCAGTTCCCGTATTTTTTCCCTGCCAAGGCCAAGCATCATTGCCTTGGATCCCTTGTTGACCGAAGGCCCGGTATAATCCAGGGTGTCCTGGGAAACATTGGCAAAGATAAACAGGTCGCGATCCCATTGTATTCTCTCCAGAATGTGCGGCCACAGCACTGTGAAATCGCTGACATCGATGGAGCCGTCAGTGGCCAGAAGAAACTTGGTAAGGCTGAGCTGCCCTTCGCCCAGGATGCGCAGACCTGCGGCAAAAGCCTCCCTGGGGTACCGATCGGATACCCTGGCTGCGGCAAGACAGTGAAAACCGGTTTCTCCATATGTTTTCAGTTGCTGCACCCCCTTCATTACAAGCGGAAAAAGGGGACTGAGCAGTTCCTGGAGGAAGTCACCGATAAAGAAGTCTTCCTGGCGCGGTCTTCCCACAATGGTAGCCGGATAGACGGCATTATTTCGATGATAGAGATGGGTGGTCTGGAACACGGGGTAGTCGTGTTGCAGGGAATTGTATCCGTAGTGGTCACCGAACGGCCCCTCCGGCCGCCTGATCTTGGGAGGCACCAATCCCTTGACGGCGAATTCAGCCTCAGCCACAAGGCTATGTCCACCCCTGGGGTCACGTACCATATCAAGTTTTTTACCCTGGAGCAGGGACGCCAGCACCAGTTCCGGAATGTTTTCAGGCAGGGGGGCGATGGCCGCAAGCATCAGGGCAGGCGGACCTCCGATATACAGCGTCATGGGTAATGACTGATTCAGACGTTCGGCTTCAAAATAGTGAAAACCGCCGCCCTTATGTATCTGCCAGTGGATGCCTGTGGTTGTATCGTCGAAGCGCTGGATGCGGTACATTCCCAGGTTGTGGCCTTTGGTCTCAGGGTGCTCGGTATAGACCAGGGGCAGTGTGACAAAAGGCCCTCCGTCCGAGTGCCAGGAGGTCAGCATGGGAAGTTCACCCAGTCCGGCAGGCGACATGCAGTTTTCCAGTATCGGGGCGGTTTTTCTGGTTTTCAGTCCCAGTTTCATCCCTCGGCTGAAGAGTGAACGGGCGTTCCACAGGGTAGAAAATGTCGGCGGCATGGAGTTCTCGACCAGGTCGACCATCTGCCGGACAAATTGCACTGGTTTTTTCCCGAAAGCCATTTCCAGGCGCCGGCTGGTGCCGAATAAATTGGTCACCACCGGAAACCTGGAGCCTTTAACCCTGGTAAAGAGAAGGGCAGGGCCGCCCCGGGCAATGACCCTGCGATGTATTTCCGCGATCTCCAAATAGGGATCGACCTCGACATCAATGGTCAACAGCTGGTTGTTTTTTTTGAGCAGGTCAAGATAGGAGCGTAAATTATACAGTGGCGGCATGGCAATTCAGGAAAATAGCTGGGTGATTAATGGTGATGATTAGGATCATTCAAAAACAGGGCGTGATATTCCTGCTCACTGAAATGGGTTCGCATAACCGCCATGAGGGCATCGACAACGGCATTGATTTCCTCATCCGTCAAGCGGGGGATAAGTTGTTCCAACAGTTCATCTTTACTGAACTGTTGAAGGAATTCGCGTAAGGACTGCTCATCAGTTTCTCTATTAAAGCCGAATATCATAAAGTGTCTGTCGTCGTATGAGTTTGTGTACACATTTTTTGCGCAGGACAACGTTGCTTGCCCTGCGCGGTATGAGTAGCGCTGGAAGTTTTTATATGCTGTAACTGCTCACAGTGCACCTGATCTTTCCGAGACCAGCCTGGCTTACGTATGACCAAATACGCCGCACCAGTCTGTGTGCTGTCAGGCACCCTGTAACCAGTTACAAGTACTGGGAAGTTATCAAGCTGAACTTGCCCCTATGAGTAGTTACTATATGCTCATAATTTGCCACCAGAGTTTCCTGCTTCTGGGGCCGTCGAATTCGCAGAAGAATATTCGCTGCCAGGTACCGAGCCGGAGCTTCCCGTCATCAATGAACACATTTACCGAGCTGCCGGTTAAGGTGGCCATCATGTGGGAAGGGGAGTTGCCCTCCATGTGCCTGTACGGGTAATTGCGTGGAACCATTTCCTGAAATACGCCGATGAGGTCTTTCTGCACATCAGGGTCTGCCCCTTCATTTATGGTGATCCCGGCAGTGGTATGCGGGTTGAACAGCGTGCAGAGACCGGACTGGATTCCGTTGTCGCTGACAACGGCGGCAATCTCGGCGGTAACATCGATCATTTCCATATGTGATCGCGTGGCCACAGTGAGTTCTCCTTTGAGCATGGGTTGCACCTGGATAGCGGTTATTGCAGTTGCCATTGGCCATATTCGTCCCTGCAGGCCGTTGTATGGGTAATTTCCCGTTTGCCGTCAATAATGGCCTCTATCTCGGCCTTGCGGCAATATTGTCCCTTATTATTCTGATACGCCGGCTGGGGCGTGACCATGTACTGGTTGTTTGTATCCGGGTTGACCCAAGGTGACGGCTGGTTGGACATACCGCGTTCATAGACGTGGTTGAGCTGTTCCTTATCGTATTTATCCATCTCGTTGCCGAAAATGTAGCCGATCATGGTGCCCACTGCAGCGCCGATAAGGGTGGCTTCCGTATTATGACCGATGGTCTGTCCGATTATGGCCCCGCCGGCTGCTCCGCCAAGGGCGCCTGCCTGCCCCTTGTTCATTTCCGCACAGGAGGTCAGCAAACATACTCCGAGTAACGCAATGAGAGAATACAGTTTCATGGCTTTCTCCTTATGATAGTGTTTGATTTGTATCCTGAAGCACATCATCCAGCTTACGATTTGTCTGCACACCCAATTCCCGAAGCTGCTCTGTTCGGGAAACCAGGTTCCCCTGGCCGGCGGACATTCTCTTGCGGGCCGTTTGCCAGGCCTGCTGGGTCTGGTTGAGCCGTTGACCAATTTCTTCAAATGACTCCACAAAACCGACAAACTTATCATATAGACCGCCGGCTTGTTTGGCAATGATTAAGCCGTTGCGGTTCTGCTTATCAATCCGCCACAGGTAATGAACTGTCCGCAGTATGGCCAACAGGGTCGACGGGCTGCAGAGAATGATGTTCTGCCGCATGGCAGTGTTTAACAGCGTACTGCCGTGCTCTATCACCATGTGGAAGGCGCCTTCTACGGGAATAAACAGAAGGACAAAGTCCAGGGTTTGAATGCCTTCGAGCTGGTGATAGTTCTTTTTTGCCAGACCGCTCACGTGCCGCTTCACTGAATCCAGGTGGGCTGTGATGTACTGGTTTCTCTTTTCTGCATCTGTTTCCGCATACGCCCTGGTAAAGGCCTTGAGTGAAACCTTGGAATCAATAACCACATCCCGTTTTCCAGGAAGATGCACGATAACATCCGGTTGCCGTCTGCCGCCAAGCTCATCCTCCAGGCTCACCTGAGTCTTAAATTCGAATCCTTTTCGCAGCCCGCATTCTTCCAGGAGCGATTCCAGCAGCACTTCCCCCCACTGGCCCTGGAGTTTGGTTTTTCCCTTCAGCGCCTGGGTCAGGTTGACGGCATCGCTGCTTATACGCTGATTGAGGTTTTTCAGGTGTTCGATTTCCTTCAGCAGTCCCTGCCTGTCTCTGCTCTCCTTGTCGTAAATATCGTCGACCCTGTGCTTGAAGGTAACCAGTTGTTCGCTGAAGGGCTGCAGCATCAGCTTCAGCGTTGATTCATGGCGGTGGTCGATCAGCTCGCTTTTCTCAGCCAGGATCTCACTTGCAAGCAGTTCGAATCGTTGTTCGATCTGATTTTTATTGGCTTCCAGCAGATAGTCCCGCTCAGCAACAATGGCTTCCATGCCCTGCAGTTTTGCTTCCAGTGCTGCATTTTCGCGGCTGAGCTGGTGACTTTCCCGCATGAGCCTCTGCTGTTCAAATCGGAGCTCTTCCATCGACTGTTCATGAAAAAGTTTGTCCGATTCAGCCTGCTGCAGGCGCATTTCATTGACCAGCAGGTCCCTTTTGTTTTTGCCCATGGCGAGTATAAGCAGAATGAGGACAATCAGGGCTCCCAGGCAAAAACCGATAAGGGCGGATGTCTGGTCTATGTGTTGAAAATAATGGTTGAATGTCTGTGCGACATGATCTGTTGCAGCCACTTATCCACGAAATCGGTATTGTTTCAATTCTTCCAGTTCTTCTAGCAAATCCAGTGCCAGGGCGCATCCGGGAAGGTTAATCCGTAAGTCGTGGTGGAGTCGTAATGCTATCTGTACGCGTTTTATTTCCACAGCAGTAAAACGCCGGGTACTGGGAGTCGATTCAAGGGGATGTATGACCCCTTCCTCGATCATTTCATGTACCGTTTCAGCTGTCACCCCGCAGAGACGGCATATATCTCCCAGACCGCATCTCAGGTCTTCGTCCAGAACAGTTCCTTTCAGGTAATGAGTGTCTCCCATACTATACTCCCAACTCGCTGCGAGGATTGACAGGCATCAGATGCGCCATCTTCCGGTAAAGTTGTTGTTCTTCTTCTGTTGTCGCCGGGGGAACCACGATCCGCAGGGTAACGATCTGATCTCCCGTGTGGGTTTGACTGCATAAACCTTTGCCTTTCAGGCGAAGCTTTTTTCCTCCCTGTGAACCGGCCGGTATCTTCAGCTGCACATTCCCTCCCAGGGTAGGAATAGTGACGCTCGCCCCGAGAGCGGCCTCCCACGGGGTAACAGGCAGAGAAAGATGAATGTCTCTTTTTTCTGCATGAAAGAGTGGATCTTCGTGAAAAGCTATTTCCAGGTACAGATCTCCGGCGGTACCTCCCCCGATGCCTGCTGTTCCCTGACCTTCGAGACGAATGCGCTGTCCCTCGACAATCCCTTTGGGGATGGCGACATGGAGGGTATGGGGTACGGTGGTGACCCTGCCGTCGGCATGCATTTCCGGTCTGGAGAGCGTTATGGTCTGTTTCGCCCCGTGAAAAGCGTCGCGCAGGTTAAGCACTATTTTTGCGTGACTGTCTTCTCCCTTCATGCGATAGGAACTGTAGTGCCGCCTGGTCCCCCCAAATCGGGACTGCCCGAAAAGAGATTCAAAAAAATCACTGAAACCGGTGGTGTCGCTGCCGGTGTAATCTCCGCCGCTGAATTCGAATCCCGCGTCCCAGTTTGGAGGAGGGGTAAAGTCCTGCCCGTTCTGCCAGTTGCTGCCGAATTTATCATAGGCTGCTCGTTTTTCCGGATCTTTCAGGACCTCGTATGCTTCTCCGATTTCTTTGAATCTGATTTCCGCATCAGCTTCTTTATTAATATCAGGATGATATTTTCTTGCCAGTTTACGATATGCCTGTTTAATTTTGTCCTGAGTTGCATCCCGCTCAACACCCAGAATCTGGTAATAATCTTTGTATTCCATAGGCTATCTTTTTTGAATGATGATAATTTTATTACTGCTCATACCTTAAGCGCAGCCTCCTGAAAAGAAAAGACCAAAAAAGAGGTTACTTTCTGCTTGCTGATCGGCTCGGCTTTCCTTTATGGTTACTATAACGATGAATATTCCAACTCAACATCATTATCACAACCTGTTGCTCACCGGATTCAGGGCGACCGGTAAATCCCTGATAGGTTCACTGCTGGCCGGGGAACTCAAATATGATTTTGTCGATGCCGATGTTGTCCTTTGTCAGCGACAGGGGTTGTCGGTACAGGAAATCGTAACCCGATATGGGTGGCCCGAATTCCGCTCCCTCGAATTTGCGGTGCTGCAGGAATTCGCCACAGCGAGTCGTACCGTTTTGGCCGTGGGGGGAGGAGCCATTGAGCACACAACCCTCTGGCCGAAATTAATGGAGCGTTATTATATTGTCTGGCTTCGTGCCGATAAGGAAACAATCTGTTCCCGTATGAGGACGGATCATAAAAGCAGCGACCTACGCCCCTCTGTTCTGGGTGCCTGTGCAGAGGAAGAGATACAACAGCTCCTTGAAAGACGGACACCGCTTTACCAGGCAGGTTCGCATTTTGCGATAGACACTGACAGACTTGGGCCCGAGGAGGTGGCGACGGCCATTCTTCGCCGGTACGCCCGAGTTCAAGAGGAAGGGGAGCGGTCTCCCTTGCAATGACACATGCACATGAAGAACATACTAACCTGAATATGGATGAGACGGACAGGGAGACAGGCTCTATCTGGCTTGTAACCCGAGAATACGATGGTATTGCAGGCGCCGGCGGGGTGAAGGATGTCTGTCGGCAACTGGGGGAAGAACTGGTTCGTAACGGGTATTCGGTGCGGGTTGTTTTGCCGAGATACGGTTTTTTTCCTGTCAATGACCAACAGTTTACCCCCGTGGAGATTTCTTGTTGTTCTCCCGGCCAGGTCAACGGCTACGGTTTCCCTTCCATATTCAGTGTTGATATGGATTATGCCCTGGAAGAGAGGCGCGAAGTCGTCGGGGTGTGGCAAAAGGATCTGAACGGGGTGAGGATATACCTGCTCGAAGCAGACCGGTTCGGCGAAAAACAGGGCGTATATACGTACACAGGTCAGGAAGAACTGCAGAATCCTGAAAACAGGCAGGGTGACGGGCATTTTGATTATTTTGCCATGAATATCCTGCTGCAGAAAGCCACCCTGGATCTATTGATTCTCATTGAGGAGGTTCCCTGGATCATTCACTGTCAGGACGGTCACGCAGCGACACTGCCTGCGCTAATGAGGGAGAACATCGGGTATCGACACTATTTCAGATCAACTGCGGCCGTGGTCACCATTCACAATGCCGGGCTCGGTTATCACCAGGAGGTGGCTGATCTTGATTTTGCCTGCGCAGTCACCGGACTGCCCAGATGGTGTGTCATGAGACATCGTCTGGGGATGAGTTTTGACCCTTTTATCGCGTCTTCGCCCTATGCGGTATTGAATACCGTCAGTGAAAATTACGGATGGGAATTGCAGGAAACCAATGAAGATGCTCGTACCGGCCGGCTCGGCCATACATTGAAGGAGCGCGGTGTACAGCTTCAGGGGGTGACCAACGGTATCAACCCGTCTTCATTTGATCCCCGCAATCCTGAATCCCTGGGGTTGTCCGGTGGGTTTGACGTATTGAGCGGCGATCTGGAAGGGAAAGCTGTTTGTAAAAGAGATTTACTGCGGCGGACATGCGTGATTCGGCAGTGGGAAAATGTTGAACAGTTCGGTACATTGAGGGAAGAACCTGAGCAGCCTCTGTTTACTTTCATAGGGCGCCTGACCGGGCAGAAAGGTGTGGATATTCTCCTTGAGTGCATGGAGACGTTTTTTGCAGAACGCTTCAATTGCCGGCTTCTCATACTCGGTTCCGGAAGCGCCCATATTGAACAACAGTTTCAGGACTGGGCTGAAGATGCGGCATTGCTCGGCAGGTTCTGTTTTTTAAAAGGGTTTGACTCCCGGGTGGCCAATATGGTTTATGCAGGCGGAGATTTTTTTCTCATCCCCTCTCAATACGAACCCTGCGGGCTCACGGATTATATGGCCCAGCTGCTTGGGAATCTCCCCATTGTCCACCATGTTGGAGGCTTGGTCAAGGTGGTGGACGGTGAGACAGGTGTCGCTTATCATGAACATTCCGCCGGTGCTCTTACCGATGCCATGGAACGCGCATTATCAATGTACGAAGATACCCCGCGCCTGCGTGCCATGCAGAGAGCGGCTGTAGAAAAGATTCACCGCCACCATACCTGGCAGCAGGTGATGCAACAGTACCTGGCGTTGTACCACCAGGCTGCGGCCGGGGTATGTAAAGGTGGAGTTGTATGAGTATCCATCATCAAGCGCTGTCCTTGTCAGCCTGCCGGATAGACACTCCCTGGTTTGAGCAGCGAAGAGATCATTTTGTTCGTCAGGCAGTGGATGATTTTCTTGGACTGCTTAAAAAGTATCACCACCTTTACGGTCAGTACAGAAGAGTATTCAGGGGTGCATGCACCGCCCGCACCCTTTTGGTGAATCCCGAGGCAGGAAAGATGTGCGAAGCACTGTTTACCGGACTGGCTGAGATGCTGGGATCGGAAAACAGTAAGGGCACTCTCTGGCGTCTGAAAGACCTGTGTCACAGCATCTGGCCGCAGCAGGCCCGCGGAGAGAGCATGCATGGGTCTTTGGTGGACTGGTTGGTCGGCTCGATTTTTCATGAAGCCATGAAGTTGAAGGAAAATTTGTATTTGCTGCTGAATTACGGGCAGGCCGTGTTTAAACCCGATCAGCAGCCGGATGGAGGAAGCCTGCGGCCGGTCCGGGGGCTGGAAGTTTTTTCCCGGGTTGTCGACGCCAAGGGACTGTTTCAGAGAATAGCTGATGACGTCCTGGTCCAGATTGAGCAGATAGGGGTGCTCCTGGGGAAGACAAGTTATTTGCTGCGTACTTTGATGCCTGAACTGGCAAGGAACGTACTGGTGGTTCGTTTGCTGGTAGAAAAGGAAGACACCCTTCTTGCCCTATGGGGCGAGAGCCTGGTGAATATCTTCAACGACATGTTCATGGGAAATGCTGCTTCAGGGTTCGCGGCTGCGGGGAGAAGCTATTTAAGCGGCCAATGGTACGAGCAGAGCCTGCAGATGTATGAACGGGCATTGAGTTTGGATCCGCACTGTGGAGAAGCCGTAATGAAAACCGTTCAGCTGCGGGCCATTGTCAAGGAGACGTCCTGCCTCCCGAGGTGACGCAGCCCGCTTCCCCGTTTCGGTCTCAGCGATTTTCCCGAATTGGCGGAGCCCCGAATACACTCACATTCGGTGGGATAACAAACAAAAAAACCGGATTCCACCGGCGGCGAGGCGCCTGTGGAATCCGGTTTTGCCTTTCAGGGCGCCACTCCTCAGAGCGCCCTCAAAAACATGCTACAGCCTGGATGTCATTCGTTGATATATCCTTTGCCTTTGCAGGTAGGACATTCCTGATCAGGGGTGCATACCTGGCCATCTTCTGTTTTGGAGCCCTGCCATTCCCCACTGGTTTCACAGACGCCTTCAACTACTTTTTTTCCCTGGCAGGTTGGACACACTGTTTTCTTTTCTTCCTGTGACATTGCACTACCTCCTTAGATGATTGGAAAACTGACTGCTTCTACATAACAACTATAAACAAATATTTAAGAAAAGCAATCAATTCAACGTCCTCTGTGAGAGATCATGTCAAACCCGGAATTCCGGTTGTCCGGTTGAGGCTGTAGTATAGGAATGAGGGACATGCCTGTCTATATTTGCGTCGAAGGAGGGACTATCCTTTTCCCGGCAATGGTGTTGCTCGTTGTAGAGTAATTTTTTTCATTCGTGTTTTTAGGCCGGCGGTTATACCGGTCGGCAGCCGACCGATAATCATTTGACGCTGTTTCAATAGAGGCATGTTTCTTCAAAATAACCGGGGATGTATTCATCCAGCAGGTATCTGATGCGCCAGGGAAAAGTTCCCGTGATGAATCCGACATGCCCTCCGTGCTCACATATTTCCATTTGCACCCCTGCACCCAGTTGATAGTCTTCAATCTGTGAACATGGATCCATAAACGGATCATCCCCGGCCTGGAGGATGAGCGTCTTTACGGTGATGTCCTTGAGATAGTTTGCTGCACTGCAGGTCGAGTAATACGTCCGGGCATCGGGAAAACCGTTTATCGGCGCGGTGATCAGATCATCATATTGTTCAAGGGTTTTCAGTGAGTCTGCATCCACATCCGGCAGTTTCGGGTGCTGTTCTTTCTTTTTATACCAGGTGCGTCGCAATTTGTTGAGCAGGTAGCTTTGGTATATCCTTGAAATGCCTCGGTTCAGTCGCTCGGCTGAAGCTTCCAGGCGAAGGGGAACGGATACGGCCATGGCCGCATTTATCAGAGACCTGTTTCCCTGTTCTCCCAGATATTTCAGCAGGATATTGCCGCCTAGGGAGAATCCGACAGCTCCTTGAACCGGGGCGCCGTTGTTTGAAAGATGCGTCAAGACTTCGTCCAGATCATCACTGGAACCTGAATGATAGGATCTGGGGAGTCGGTTGACTTCTCCACTGCATCCCCGCAGGTACATGAAGATAGGCCGAAATCCTTTATTTTCCAGGATCTCCATGAGCGGACCTGCATAGTGGGAATCCATGGAACCCTCAAGGCCGTGAAGGATGAGGATTCTCGGTCCTCGATCGCGGAGACTGTGGTCCAGGTCTATGAAGTCCCCATCCTGCAGCTCAACCCGTTCACGTCGGAGATTGAGTCTGGGGTTATGGCGGAATATTTTGGGCAACAGGGTCTGCAGATGGCCGTTGCGGAGCCAGAATGGAGGAAGATTGCAAGAGGACATGTCAGGCTGTTAAAGGGTGCCTAAAATGGCCAGAATATGGGGATGAGCAGCGTTGCCGCCGCGACCACGAAGATGTTGAGCGGGATGCCGAGCTTGAGATAATCACGAAAACTATAGCCTCCCGGTCCAAAGACCAGCAGGTTGGTCTGGTAGCCTACGGGCGTGGCAAAACAGGCGCTGGCCCCAAAGCATATGCCGATGATAAACGGTTTGGGATCTACTCCTATACCGGCGGCAGTGGAAACGGCTATGGGAAGAAGGAGAACGGCCGTGGCATTGTTGCTGAGAATCTGGGTGCTGATGCTGGTAAGCACGATCATCGCCCCCAAGACAATGTTTGGGGAAAAACCGTTAAACAGGCCGAGAAACGCTTCAGCATACAATTGGCTGGTACCCGTCTTTTGCATGGCCGCACCCAGGGCAATGGTCCCTGCTATAAGAAGCAGCACGTCACCCTGGAGTGAGCGGTAGGCGTCGCGCATCTGCAGGCAGCCGGTGATAATCATCAGGAAAGCTGCGGTGAGCGCACAGGTCATGATATCTGCCAGGCCGAGAGTCGCGGTGATGATCATGGCGGCGAAATTCAGTATGGACCACCATGCTTTTCTTTTGTTGACAATTTCTTCATAAACATCTTCAACCACAATGTAATCACTGTTTGCCCTGAGACGTTCAAGCCTGGAACTGTCGCACCAGATGAGCAGAATGTCTCCCACCTTGAGGCGTACGTCCTGTATTTGGCGTTCGCTCATGTGCAGGTTGGATCGCTTGACGGCAATGAGGTTGATCGCAGTGTCTGTGGCGAGATCGCTTTCAGCTACACGCTGTCCGCGCAGGGAAGAATGGGGGGAGATAATCAGCTCCACGACCATGGGGGCGTCTTTTTTCGCTCCAAGTGAGAGCCCGGCTTCAGAAGGCGGAAGATCTACATTGTCTGAGTTCAGGAGCTCCACCAGATTGTTGAGGGATCCCTTAACAAAGAGGATATCACCGGGCATGATGGTTTTTATCTCCCGCTCAGGGTGGTATATGTGGGAGTTGGAGACCAGTTCAAGAATATCCAGCTGCGGATACTTTTCCTTGAACAGCTTGCAGGGACGTTGCCCGATAAAAGGACTGGTTGTGGGGATATGCAGTTCCGCCAGATACTTCTGATGCTCCTGGTCCTGCAGTTGACAAACCGGATTGGCCAGGGCAGGGAGGACTCTGGGGGCAATAAAAAGAAGTATGGCTATACCGGCCAGGGCAATGGGGACGCCGATAATGGAGAGTTCAAACATCCCGAGTCCTTCGAGCCCGAATTCTACACTTAAATCACTGATGATGATGTTGGTGGAGGTGCCGATCAGGGTGCAGGTACCCGCCAGGATGGAGGCATAGGAGACCGGTATCAGAAATTTAGAAGGGCTCAGCCCGAATTCGCAGCACATGGTCATGACAACCGGGATGAACAGCATCACCACCGGCGTGTTGTTGATAAAGGCAGAGGCGAGGGCAACGCTCAGGAGGATTATGGCCAGGGCGATATGAAAGTTGCCCCGGGAAAATGCAATAACCTTTCGGCCGAGAAACTCCACACCGCCGGTTTTCATCATACCTTTGGATACGATGAACATGGCGGCGACAGTCACCACGGCAGGGTTTGCAAATCCGGCCACAGCCTCTTTGGGAGAAAGAATTCCCGTAATCACCAGCAGAACCATGATGCCTACGGCTGTCAGGTCAACCCGTATTTTTTCACTGATGAGGAAATAGAGGGTTGACAAAAGGATGAGAGTGGTGAGCCAGGTTTCCATAATTACGTCATCGCGGGAAGGCTTGCTGTGGTTGAGGGTGTGGGCAGATGTCGTTTACTGCAATGCGAAGGAAAAGAACCTGCCGTAAGACAGAGGAATAACTGTCACGGCCCGGTTGGGCAAGGAAAAAAGCAGGTAATCCATGGAGATCATAGATGTAATGTTGTATCATCTTATGAGCTTCTCCTTGTTGTATGGGAGAAAAAGTCGTGCTTTCATCAGTTTGCTCCTTCAATCATGGATTTTCTCATGGATATGGATCTCTCGCGGAAGAAAATTCGGGCAGCCGGGATTTCAATAATTACGGCTCTATCCTTGGCGATACTCAAATTTATCGTCGGATTGTTCAGCGGTTCAATGGCAGTGCTTTCTTCAGCCATTGATTCCATGCTGGATATTATCATGTCCGGGGTGAATTATCTGGCCATTCATCAGGCCGTGCAACCGGCGGATGCCAATCATCCCTATGGGCATGGAAAATTTGAGACCCTGGCAACGGTTATACAGGCTCTGGTCATAGGCGGTTCCGGATTGTGGATTATTTTTGAATCCATCCAGCGTCTTATGGCAGGACATGCGCCGGGAAGGGTCGCAGGCGGTATTGCGGCTTTGATTATAAGTGTCTGCGTTTCTTTTGTGCTCAGTCGCTATCTGAAACGAGTCGCTCAACAGACCGAATCAACCGCCCTTGCAGCAGATGCTCTCCATTTTTCCATGGATATTTATACCAACCTGGCTTTGGTGGCGGGGCTGCTGGTTATGTCTATCTTTCAGCTGACCTGGATCGACAGTTTTCTTTCCATTCTGGTAGCCTGTTATATCATCTTCGAGGCAGGAAAACTGGTGCGTCTGGCCTTGCGTGACGTCCTGGATGAACAACTGCCCGATGATTTACGGCGCCGGATAGAAGCGATTATTGAGAAAAATAGAAGCAACATCTTCAGTTATCATGATTTGCGCACCCGCCGTGCAGGCTCCCAAAAGCTGATCGATTTTCACCTGACGGTATGTAAATTTCTCACTGTTGAGGAGGCTCACAAAATGACCGAGGATATTGAACGGGATATCAAACAGCTGGTCCCGGGGGCTGATATCATGATTCATGTGGAACCCTGTGAGCGGGAAGGGTGTCATGAAAGGGAGGATTGCACGCAATTGCTTGATAAAGAGGCTGAAAACAATGAATAATTGTGTCATACTTTAAAGGTTGGTGTATCCGGGTTTGGAGAAGCTCATTTATCGTCTAAAGGGAGAAAAAAGATGGCGAATTTTTTATTTGTGCTCAGTGTAAATGATAACGAAAAGGCAACCCGTTGTTTTCAGTTTGCCAAGATCGCCCATTCCAAGGGCCATACCGTTAACCTGTTTTTTATAGACAGTGCAGTGGATTGGGCTGTGAAAGACAAAGACGGCAGCGTGAAAACCGTTACCGGAGATTGTCCAAATGACTATCTTCCCTACCTGGTAGAAAACGAAGTCCCGGTTGGTATATGCACTCCGTGTGCCAATAACCGCAACCTGGATGAGGCGTCCTTTCATCCCAATATGGCACTTGACGGTGGTCCGCACCTGATCGATATGGCCGCTGAGGCAAAGGTCTTTAATTTTTAAGCGGCAATTCTCACCGCTTTTCAAGTTGTTTCATTTCTCTATTATATCAGGAAGGGATGTAAATACGGGCAGGGAGTCATGACGGCTTCCTGCCGGTTTGATGACAGATGAGCCTTTCAGGAGATAGTTACCCGCAGGGGTAAAGCGCAGGTGACTAAAACGGATTGGAAAAGTGTCTACGGTCAGACCTCCTGACCTCGACAAACTGCCTGAAGACTGACCTGGAACTGTAACGTATTGATATGTCAATGGCAGTGCCACTCAGGCTGAAATTATGCGAGCTTTCGGGGTGAGCAAATCCAGTATGTTACGTAGTGTGTAACTCTATCGTAAAAAAGGTGTGGCTGGTTTTTTCGCTGAACGTAGGTGTCGTGGGCCGGCAGTGCTGACGCCTCCGGTTCTTGCCGAAGTTCAGCAATTGCTCAATGAAGGAAGCAGTATCCCTGACATTGCCCTCAAATTGAAATTGAAGGCGGATACGCTACATAAGGCAGTACGTGCCGGGAAGCTGCACAAGCCTCAAAAAAAACGAAAATCTCCGTCAACCTGGATTGTCCGGCATGACCAAAGTGGACGTAGCGTCATAGACGCTCTTGCCCCGATTGGGATGGGGGCAACAGATACTTCCGGCCGATTGGCTGCAAACATTTTTGGACTGGGCCCGGCGGAACCTTTTTTTGCCCCCTGTCTCGACATAGCCGGTGGCGGGGTGCTGCTTGGTTTGCCAGGGCTTTTGAGCATGGGCTTGTTGAGTCATTCGGAACTTTTTACATTGCCACCAGGGTATTATCGACGGTCATGTCAGGGTATACAACGGAAGTCAGACGGAACTTCCCCGCCACTACGTTGCTCGCCGGCAACTGTGCCTTCGTGCCACGACAGACTATTGGGTAAATGCCATGGACGGCCCCTTTTTTTATGGTGAACAAACCTGTTGACCCCGGTTTGCTTGCCGTGTTGGAGGGTGAAATCGTCCCCAGCCTCTTACAGGAACTTCCCTGCCAATCAAATCTATATGCGCCGGCACTATAAGCTTGATGCACTTGCCGATTATTCAACGGCAGAGACTCCTGATACCACAAAGGTGGTTAACCCACAGTATCGGGAACTCGACAGTGAGGTGAGAAAACACAACGCTCGACTTGCCGGAAAACAGAATGAATGTAACGCCATTGTCCTTTGTGATGATATAGAGCCTGAAAAGGTTGTTGAGTACGAAACGAAAAAAGCAAGCCTGGTGGAAGAAGTCGAAGAGCTGACTCGAACGGTTGAGGACCTGAAAGCCTGCAGAAAAGCGACACCACGACATGTGCTGTTCTCTGATCTACCAGAGGATGATCGGTTTCGGATGCTTGGTATGCAGGGTAAGTACTTTATCGATAGGATTAAGCTTATCGCTTATCGTGCAGGGACAGCCATGGTTAATGTTGCACGCCAAACTATGCGCCGACTGGATGATGCCAGGAGCCTGGTTCTCAGTTTTTATGCAATGGATGCGGATATCCTTCCGAATTACGAAGATAAAAAGCTGATTGTTCAGTTGCATCAACCGGCTAGCCGAAGCAGTGCAGAAACACTGTTGAACGTGATTCACGAACTGAACGTAACGCAGACTGTTTTTCCGGGTACGGAACTGCGCCTGTTCTATAAAATGGTGTCGCAATAAATTCCTCCAAGGTTAGGAGGTCTGATGATATGGAAACGAGCAAGCTGCGTTGAATCCTTCATTATAGAGGGCATGCCTGTCGGCAAATGCCTTGACACTGCCGCAACTTTTGAATATACCAGCAAATGTTTCAGGTTCCCCGAGAGGGGTGAAAAGGGAACCCGGTGCAAGTCCGGGACGGGCCCTCCGCTGTAAATGGTGACGACTGCTGCACATTTGCCACTGACAACTATGTTGGGAAGGCGCAGCTGCTAGGATGATCCATAAGTCAGAAGACCTGCCTGAAGAAATAGAGAAAACCGCCTCTGGTCAAAGGCGGCTTTCAATATCTCCATAGGATAAAAAAGGGAAATCCCTGGATTTAGACAGAATGTCTATCCAGGGATTTTTTTTTGTTTTTTTGGGGGGCGCTGACAGTGACCTCCTTAACCTGCAAATAGTGGCTGATATTGTTGCCTGCGAGAAATGATGAGAAAAAAATTCCTATTCTTTCTGTGTGTTTTTTTATTCTGCCTGCCGGTAACTGGAAGCTCCGAGCTAGGTTTCAGCCCTGTTCCTTCAAGAAACGCAGAGAGCTATGAGATAATGGGTCCGCAAATACCAAAACGCGTAGTCTGCCTGGTTCCTTCAATCACACAGATATTGGTTGATCTGGGGCAAAAAGAAAGGATAGTCGCCCTTTCACGTCAGGATCTCATAAACCACGCTTCTTTTAGGAAAGAAAGTACCGGCAGTTATTTTAATCCAGATACAGAGACCATAAGACAGAGTAATCCGGATTTGGTGATTTGTTCTCCGAGACAGGCAAAATATCTGAAGACGACGCTGGACAGGGCAATTCCCATGATGGTTATTCCTGCCCAGTCAATGGAGGAGGTTTTTGAGCAAATTCGCCGGCTCGGCAGGCTGTTTCAGTGTGAAGGAAAAGCCGGGCAAATCCTTACAGAAATACAAACTCAGCTTTCCCTGGTAGCTCAGCGGCTTGACCGAGAGCATGATCTCAAGAAAAAACGGGTCGTTCGGGTTATGGCAGGGAACGCCCTGACAGTTCCGGGGGATGACTCTTTTCAAAACGAGATGATACGGGCTGCCGGAGGCATTACTGCCCGGTGGGGTGAAAACGGCTTTGCCGTACCCATGGACCCTGAAGTCTGGCAGGAGTTTAATCCCCAGGTCATCTACGGCTGCAAAGATAACACTGACAAAGTCCGTCAAATCCTGCAAACAGAACCATACCGCAACGTGGAGGCCGTACAAGAAGGCAGAATCCACATGTTCCCCTGCCGAATGACCTGCTATCATTCGAGTATTACGGGAAATTTTGTGCAGTGGCCGGCAGCAGTGCTCTACCCGGATATTTTTGCTGACCCCCAAAAGGCGGTGACCGAGGATGCGATCCTCCATCATAAGCCGGTTTCTTTCGGCCTGGATTATGTGCAGCGTGCAGAAGTTATTGAGCACAGGCTGGCAGATTCCACGTATAAATCACTGGTTCTCACATTTGACACTCCACAGACTATTCTCTCCAGCTTCGAAGGCCTGCGCGAAAATATCAAGGGATGCGGCAACACGTTTGTTCCCATGGCCGCCGGCCTTGGCCATATGCGAAGCGGGGTGGAGCAGGTAAAGAAAACCCTGGCAAAGAACCTGGGGTTTTCTGAAAAGAGTTTCACCACCCTGATGACCGGGGCTAATATGGACAACCTGGCCGTGGTAAGCAGAGAGTATAAGGATCTCAGGGTGATTGCCATGGTAACCGGCGGAGTCCGCGGGAACGCCATGCGGCTTTCAAAGGATAATGGCTATTATACATCCCACGGCACCATTAACATTATAGTCGCCTCTAACCGGAAACTTTCCACAGCTGCCATGTCCCGAGCCATTATTACTGTGACCGAGGCCAAGACTGCGGCACTCACTGATCTGGATATCAGAAGCGCATATACCCCATGGCCAAACCAGGCTACTGGTACCGGAACGGATAATGTCCTGATCGTGCAGGGAGAAGGTCCATGGATTGAGTTTGCAGGCGGCCACAGCAAGCTTGCCCAGCTGATGGCTGAAGCAGTGCACGAAGGTGTGACTCAGGCTTTGGCCAGACAAAACGGTATCCTTGTTGACCGAAATATCGTGCAGCGTCTGGCTGAACGGGGATTGAGCCTTGAAAATCTGGTCCAGCAGTTTGAAAGCAGCATGAATCCTCGTATTCTGGCAGCGAAATTGGAGATGCTTCTCGATCAGAGCTATTACGCTGCTTTTGTTGAGTCTGCCCTTGCGGTATCTGATGCAGGGGAGAGGGGCCTTCTTAGAGAAAGCATGTTTTGGGATGAAACCTGTGAAGATATAATCTTGACGCTTTGCGGTAGCAGAAGATCTCCGGCGCCCTGTAATTCCAAGAGAATCCCACCCACCGTGGCCAAAGCCTTTGGCGCACTTATCACAGGGATTGAATTTTCCGAGGAGTACCAGCCATGAGGTTGTATGCCGCGCTTTTTTATCTCGTTGTATTTTTCTTTACTCTGTTGGTGAATGCACATGCTGATCAGCCGACAGGTTGTATTACCTTTCTTGGCGGATCATCTTATTCCTATAAAATAAGTAAGGGCCTGGAGAAGGTTCGTCAGGATCCTGCTGCTTCCCAGGTTGAGCTGGTCTATTTCACGGAAGAAGACCTGGCCGCAGATATCATTGATCCGAATATCATCTCCCGCTCCCAGGTCATCATTATCGATGATATGTACAGAAGCCATCGAGAATATGTCCTTAAGCAGGTGGACTTTTCAAAAACAAAGGTTTTCGGTCTCTCCACAGTGAACAATAACCCGGATCGGATTACAGCCGATGACACGGTCAAGGCCTACGCAAGACCGTTGACCCGTAACAATCTGAGCAATCTGGTTCGCTTTCTGATGCATCGGGAATTAGGTATCGAGATTGGCTACGAACCGCCGCAGATTGTTCCACAAGCAGGCATTTTTCATCCTCTAAGCTCTGAGGTGTTCCAGGATTTTGATTCCTACCTCTCGTGGTATCAAGAGAGCGGCCTTTATAATAGCAAAGGCTCATGGATCGGTATTCCGGAGATGTCAACCTATGTGTATCCTGGGGAGACCGGTACCGTAGTCGCGAAACTGGTGAAAAAACTTGAAGCTGCAGGGATGAACGTCCTTCCGGTGTATTCCTATCCCGCTTCACTGGCCTTAGAGACGTATTTTTTTTATACAGAGACTTCGACGTCCAGGGTGGATCTCGTCGCTTCCATGGCTTTTAAGTTTTCTCCCTCTGATGTGGATGCTACCCGCCGGATGTTTGAGCGACTCAATGTACCGATTCTCAACCCTTTCAGAGTACATTTTTTGACAGTTCCCGAATGGCGGCAGGACCTCCAGGGCGTTGGTCCCATGGAGGTGAGTTACGCTATGAACAACCCCGAGGTGTTCGGTCTGATCGAACCTTCGGTCATCGGTGGCAAGATCAAGCAGACAGATGAGCTCTCCGGCAAAGATCTCTACACCTATGACATTATCGATGAGAATCTTGAATTTTTCATTACCCGCATCAAAGCCTGGCTCAGATTGAAGACTTTGGCGAACAAAGACAAGAAAGTGGTCATCATGTTCTGGAATCATACCCCGGGCAAACAGAATATCGGTGCAACCTATCTGAATGTTTTTAACAGTCTGGAAAAAATTTTGACACGTCTTAAATCCGAAGGCTACCGTATAGACGGGAAATTGCCGAGCGAAAAGGAGATCCAGGAACTTATCCTTTCAACAGGGCGTAATATCGGCTCCTGGGCTCCCGGAGAGCTGGACAGGCTTCTGGCAAAAGGGCAGGCAATACGCTTACCCATAGAACAATATAAAGAGTGGTATGCTGCTCTTGATCCGGGGTATCGCAGTCTGATTGAAAAGGACTGGGGTGAACCTGAAGCCGGCAAAGTCATGACCAAAAACGGGGAGATTATTATCCCCTGCGTTACCCTGGGGAATGTGTTCCTGGTGCCGCAGCCATCCAGAGGATGGCATGATGAACCCACCAAACTCTATCACTCCACCACCCTCTGCCCCCATCACCAGTACACCGCGTTTTATCTTTGGCTCACCAAAGGATTCAAGGCAGACGCCCTGATTTCGTTGGGTACCCACGGCACCCATGAATGGCTGCCCGGCAAACAGGCCGGTTTAAGTAGATCCTGCCCTCCAGAGGTACTGATTCAGCATTTGCCGAACATCTACCCTTACGTGATGGATGATATTGGTGAAGGCGTGCAGGCAAAGAGACGTGGGCGTGCCGTCATTATTGACTACCTTATTCCTGCCATGAAAAAGGCTGGTTCGTATGAAGAATACGCGGAACTGACCGAGTTGATCTCTAGCTATAACCAGACTGCAGCGATAAATCCGGAGTTGGCGGAAAAGAAGTTTGAGCGGATTGACTCCATGATTGCGCATCTGGGGCTGCTGCAAGACCTGAAATTGGATCACCTGGATGAAGCGGCTCTGGAAAAAGTGGAACATTACCTGCTCGAGATCAATGAGGCAACCTTGCCTTACGGACTGCATACCTTCGGAATCTCGCCTGAGGGGCAGGAGCTGCAGGATTTTGCCGAGCTGATTGTCGATCGGAATCCTGAGTTGGATATTGGCGAAGTAAAACGAAAATTAGCTCTATGTGATCGGGAAATGAATCATCTGGTTAAAGGGCTTGCCGGCGGCTATGTGGTTGCAGGAGAAGCCAATGATCCTCTGCGAAATCCTGAGGCCATCCCCACAGGAAACAACTTTTACGGGTTTGACCCCTCAAAAGTACCGTCCCAGGATGCCTGGATTCTGGGAAAAGAACAGGCGGAACAACTCATTGAAAAATATAAAAAGGAGCATGGCACCTTTCCTGAAAAAATCGGTCTCGTCTTCTGGTCCATCGAGTTGCAGCGCAACGAAGGTACCCAAGTTGCTACGGCCCTGCATCTTCTCGGGATGAAACCTGTCTGGGACAAAAACGGCAAGGTACAAGGTGTTGAAACTATTCCCGGAGAGCTTCTGGGAAGACCCCGGATTGATGTACATATGCAGGTTTCCGGTCTGTTCAGGGATAATTTTCCGAATCTGATTCTTCTTCTGGATGAGGCTGTACAAAAAGCCTCCCAGTTGCGGGACGTGGAAAATTTTATCTCCCTGCACAACGAAAAAATTAAATCCTATCTGCGGGAAAAAGGCTACGACGAGAAAGAGGCTGATCAACTGAAATCACTCAGGGTTTTCTCTAATGAGCCCGGCTCTTACGGTAACACCATCGAGGACCTGGTCCCTGCTTCGGGCACCTGGGAAAACGATGATGAAATTGCCGATGTATTTATCAACTATGTTTCCTTTGCCTACGGAAAAGGCATCTGGGGAAAGCCCCTGAAGTCCGCCTACAAAAAAAATCTTGAAGACGTGGATGTGACCATGCACACCAGATCATCCAATATCTTCAAGAGTCTCGATACTGACGGCGTTTTTTCAGAGCTTGGTGGTCTGGCACTCGCGGTAAAAAGGGTGAGCGGTGCATATCCTGAGGTGGTCCTCTCCAACCAGGCTGATCCTGATGCTGCCTACGTGGAAGACATTGAAACCTCCATCGGCAGGGAACTCAGGGCCAGGTATTTGAACCCGAAGTGGATCGAGGGGATGAAAAAAGAGCGGTATGCAGGAGCCAGAGAGATGAACCGTTTCGCAGAGCATCTCTGGGGCTGGCAGGTGGTCACGCCTTTTGCCGTTGATGGAGCCAAATGGCAGCAAGTGTATGAGGTCTACGTACAGGACAAATACGATCTCGGGCTCAAGGAATTTTTTGACGAGAATAACCCTTGGGCCCAGCAGTCCATGGCTGCCCGTATGCTGGAAGCTGACCGGAAGGAATACTGGAAGGCCCCTGAGGAAGTTAAAAAAGATCTGGCAAGAACCTATGCCCTGAACGTTATCGAAAAAGGTGTAGCCTGCTGCGAGCATACCTGCAACAATCCCATGCTCCAGAAATTCGTAGCCAATATTGTTTCGCTGTATGGGTTACTCACCCCTAAAGAGTTGGAGCAGTTTAAAATGACCATCGCAAAAGCTGTCGGCAGAACCCAGGCGGAACATGAGGCAGATCATCAGAAGATGCGTCAGGCTCTGGACAAGGCTTCTGAAAAAAACAGGCAGGAAGAGTCGGTTAAAGCCAAAGAGAATGAACAAAAGCTGCAAAGTTATGAGATGGTTGAGCAACCGGCAGAGAAAACCGAAGTTACTTCTTCCGGCAGCTCCTGGATGGTGATGGTTATCGTAGCGCTAACCCTTGGTTTACTTGTTTTCGGCTGGAAACGGAGGAAGATCTGATGATAGAAAAATTATGGATAAGTGGGGTGATTATAGCCTTTCTCTCCTTTGGTATTAAAGTGGGTATGGGGATCGGTTCAAGAATGTTCAACCCCTCTGTCACCATGATGCAGGCTGCACTGTTCTTTATCATATCCCTTGTTACGTATATGGCTCTGTTTACCGGCCTTTATCTGGTGGTAACCCGGTTGAACCTCCTGGCCTATCTCGACCGGTTATCCCATTTACTCCAATACGGCATGTCTGTTCATATTGCTGTGGCTCTGGGCCTGGGCGTGTGGGGGATTAAATTGCTCCTGAAACCTGAAAATGACCAACAGTCAGGTTCGAGAGCAGGTTTTCTGCTTATGCTGCCTTGTCCCGTGTGTGCGGCAGTCATCCTGCTGAACCTGACCCTGGCGCTTTCTCTGTCCAATCTATCCCCCCTGGCAACAACCCTGTTCCTTTTTGCCTTGTTCTGGGCCATTATTCTCCTGACTCTGCTTGCCTTGGTTGTCATCCGGGGCAGCACCGGTGTGAATAACGGATTCCTTGGCGCATCAATGGTACTTATTGCCATCTACTTCCTGGCCACTGTGCTCATCGCACCAATTTATCCGAAAATCAAACCTGCTTTTGCCATGGCAGCCTCCAATAACCCAATCAGCCGGATGGACTCCAACGCCACACTCATCCTATGTATATGCTGTCTGATTCTGACAGGCTTTGGTTTTATTCGGTATCACATACGCAAAGGAGAAGTGTCTTGAATCTGTTTGCCGCATTTCAAACCGTACTGTATACCATTTCAACCGCGCTGCTTTATCCGGTTGTGATCTGTCTTCTTCTGCTTTGCCTCTGGTTGCTCATATATACAGGGGGATTTTTCGCAGAATGGGTTAAACGGCGCACCTTGACCGCTGATGTGGAAAATGACATGGAGACAATCCACACCCAAAAAGAACTGCCGGCCGGCCTGATACCTGGTCTTCCGCTGAGCGTAACCTCTTACGCTGCAGCATTGTCCTTTCTGCTTCAGGAAAATAGCGTTTTTTCCTTGGTAAAAGTCGAGTCTCTAAACCAAAAGAAGCAATTAGAGATGTTCAAAGAGGTGGATCGGATTCGGCTTATTGTCCGTATCGGCCCCAGCCTTGGACTGATGGGAACGCTGATACCCATGGGAACCGGCCTTGCCGGACTCACCCAGGGCAACATGGCGCAGCTGTCTTCCAGCCTGATACTGGCTTTTACCACCACTGTTGTGGGATTGGCCTTAGGTATTACGGCACACTTTTTTTCCGTAATAAAAGAGCAGTGGGTCATGGATGATCTCAGACAGATCAACCTGATCACCGAAGCCATGATAAAGGAAGACTCCATTGTACAGAAGGAGATAACCATATGAAATTCATGGTCAATTCCAGGCCGGATCGATTCCGGCGAACAGCAGGGCAGGATCCGATGAATGGTGTCGCGAATCTTTTTGATGTTGCCCTGGTGTTTATTGTCGCCCTCCTCTTGTCACTCATGGCCACCTTTCAGATCCTGGATTTTTTTAACCCGGACAGTGAAATCACCATTATGAAGAAGGTCAAGGACCAGTGGCAGATCATCACCAAGAAAGGTAAAGATGTCAAAGTCAAGAAGGTAACAGACAAGACCGTTGGTGGAGATGAAGGCTTTAAATTGGGCACTGCATATCAGCTGAAAGATGGCCGTGTCATATACATCCCAAATGAAAAAACGCCCAAATGAGACGGGTCATGAAAACAGTATTGCGATGTCTCCTGGCCGCTGTCTTTCTTGTTTTCGCCGTTTCCTCCCTGGCAGAGACATCTGTAGATAGCCAATCCCATTGAGATCTGAACAGGGGAGTGTATCAGAGCTGTTGATTACAAAAGAAGGCATCCAGAGTTTTACCGATGCAAAGGGCGAATTCCCATACAAGTTGCTTAGGTTCGGCCCGGCAGTTGTAGCTATGGTGCCACTTGCTGAGCTGCGTCACCCTGAGCTTGGTGTTGTCCTGGCTAAACTGGGCTGCGACCTGGTGCTGGTTTCAGAGTCATCACTATCTGCTTCCGATTTACGCCTCGCCAGAGTTCGAACCATTGACAATCTTGCAATTGCCGCCAGCGGTACCAATAGGGCGATGATTGGTCATATGCAGGGAATTCATGGAGAGATGCAGGTACAAATGGCGGAAAATGGAAGTTCCTGCACTTTTGAACTGGATACCGTGGAAACTAGGTCCAAGGAGTTTTACGATCGTGTCGATTTTGATGTGCTACTCAGGGGAGAAAACGGAGAATATGGCGATGAATAAGCTCAAAAGGCTGCTTCACTGGAAAGTCCGGCAATTCAGCAAATGGCTGTCAGTGCTCTTCTGTGCTTTTTTCCTCCTTGCTTGGAATTCGTGGCAAACCTTCGCTGCACAGGAGCACAATCAGCATGATGTAACTGCCGTTACCGAGGAGATGGTTGTTGTTGCTGACAAACTTGATGATTTTGTCCGACAAAACCCTTCACAGGTTGAGAGCATGGAGGCTGCGGAAATTGAATCACGAAATTTTCTGCAGGTCCAGGAGGTACTTGGAGCCATGCCGGGGGTTGACGTTACCTCTGGTACTGGCGGACTTGGCTCCCGGATTTCCATCCGTGGAGGGGGCGGATCCGGTTCAGTGCTGGTGTTGATCGATGGCAGGCCCGCCTCCACCATGCAATATGGCGGAGTGGACTTGAGCAGCATCCCCATTGACATTGTTGAAAAAATTACTGTTTTCAAGCCGCCAGTGCCTGTCTGGCTGGGTCCTGACAGTGCTGCCGGAGCTATTTATATAGAGACCCGCAAAAAGAAAAAAGATACAAATGGGAAAAAAGGAAAAGTCAGGGCAACCGGAGGGTCCTACGGCCTTGGTACCCTGAGTGCAACAGGCTGGCTTGATACCGAATACAGCCAATATCTGGTTTCCGGAGGCGCGTCACACAAAGACGGCAAACGAGACAACAGCCAAAAGGACCAGGGACACTTGAACCTGGGCTATACCCATAAAGAAAATGGCAGGGAGCTGCAGGTTAATGGAAAAGCGTATATCTCGGATCACGGCATCGCTGGTCCCACCTACAACCTGACGCCCAATGCTGAACAGCGGTATGAAAAGGCAAGCCTTGACGCACAATATAAAGGGTTCACGGACTACACTGATTATACCCTGAAAGGTTGGACAGACGCAAAACGGTTAGATGAGACTTCGCAAAGTGGAGAACAATCAAAACTGGATACAGCCACGGTAGGATTGGGTTCTGATTTTTTTTTCAGCGATGATGACGATGACAATGAATTGAGGATCGGCGCCCAATTTGAACAGAACTGGGTGGACCATACATTGTCCGGTGAACATGACAGAAGCAGTCTTTCGACCCACTCTGAGTACAATATCCGCAACGCATTTTCAGTATACACCCTGGGAGGTCGTGTTGATTATACGAATGATTTCGATTTCTCACCCGGCGGACATCTGGGCATGAGTCATGAATTTTCCGAGACTACCCAGATTAAAGCGAATATCGGGTATAGTGAACACGTTCCTACCTTTAGCCGGTTGTACCAACCAAGCCATGGAGCCATTGACCAGGTACGTGGGAATCCCGATCTTGATAAGGAAAAAATCCTCTCCCTGAGCCTTGGCGTTGAACAGGATATTTTTGATAGACATACGCTTTCTGTTTCACTGTTCAGAACAGATTCCTTGGACCTGATTAAATATCAGCGTGACGATAACAATATTAGTACTCCACTGAATATCGACCAGGCATATAAACAAGGGATTGAGACAACCCTGAAATTCGTAATTTCCGACACGACTGATGTAGAGCTGAATTATATATTGCAGGATACAGAAAATAAGGATAACGGCAAGGAGTTAAGCTATGCTCCCACCCATTCGGTAAAATGTATTTTTAAGACACAGTTTGCAACAAAAACCCGTCTTGAGTGGACCACCAGAGGGTATTCCAAGCAATACTCGGATATCGAGAACACGGAAGCGGAACGACTTGATAGCTACATCACAACGGATATACAATTGAGCCAACCTGTTACCGTGTTGGAAAAACAAGGTCTGGTATTTGTAAATATTCACAATCTTTTTGATGAAGATTATTCTTCTCACTATGGATATCCCGATGACGGGATAACCGTTGAGGTCGGCATGAGTCTCAGTTTTTAAACCGGGATGTATTTTCGAGGAAAAATTGTGAGTATGACGAGGAAGGGGTATGTAAGGAAGTACAAATTTGGAAATTACATCATGCAAAACGGCGAATCCTAAATTTTGCCCTTCGCCTTGTAGCGACGTGGTCTGTTGTAATTGCCGTCGGCACTTTCTTTTTAAACACCTCTGAGACTCACGTTCTCAACCCGCTTGCATTCAAGGTTATTCACCACAATCTCAACGTCCTTTATATGAAAGTCTCCGGCAGAGAGCAGAAGGCGCCATACCGGAGTGACAAATTTTTATGCTTCGTTGTGGGCGGCCAACCTGGTCCAGCCATGCTGGTTAGAAGATAGCTTGTAAGTTCCTCAACCGCAGATGAGGCTATTGAGCATTTCCATCAACAGGACGAGAGACACCCGTCCATCGGCGCTCTGCCGGATATGCTGCGTTTTTTTGAAGGGTTCTCTATCCAAAAGGAGTTGACAGGTCTTTAGTGCATAGCTATATAGTTAAATGGTAATATTGTCATACAGTGAAAGTGAGGCATTATGCGAAATTTTACAAAGGTGATGAAGGCGTTGTCTGACCCGAACCGAGTTAGAATTATGAAACTTCTGCAGAAAAAGGAACTGTGCGTCTGTGAACTCAAGGAACTTTTTTCCCTGTCACAGCCGACTATTTCCAAGCATCTGCGTGTATTAGAGGAAGCGGAGCTGGTCACCTTCAGAAAACAAGGAAACTGGGTGGTCTACAGGCTACGTAACGAAAATTTTACAGGACACTCAAGGGCCATGCTTGACTATCTTGAACAAACGGAAATAGAGGACCAAGGGTTGCAGGATATGTTGCAACACCTGCCGCAGGTGGACCGTGAACGGATACAAGCCGCCTGAAAATCAACTGTAATATAGGAGAAATACAATGGATATCAAAGTTCTGGGACCAGGTTGTGCCAAGTGTGAAGAGGCTGAGCGTGTGGTCAGGGAGGCCGTTGCCGAGGCCGGAATTGACGCCACGGTCGAGAAAGTGAAAGATTTCAAAGAATTTGCCAAATACGGTGTTTTTTCTACTCCTGCTGTGGTTGTCGACGGGCAGGCAAAGTGCGTCGGGAAGGCTCCAAGCAAAAAAGAAGTTCTCAAGTGGATCTCATAAGCAAAAAAAGTGGTCCTGTAAAAAGATTGAATAGATCTATCCGGAGTAAAGAAGATGGAGTTGAAAAGAGAGTGGAAGCCGTTGACTATCATTATCGGCGGCTTCCTGGCCTGTTATTACCTGCCTGTGGGCAACGCACGATTTGACAATGCTGTCAACGAAGCGTTGCACCTTGTTAAGTGGTATGCCCAGGAGCATGTGCTGCTCTGTTTGATCCCGGCTTTTTTCATTGCCGGGGCTATAGCCGTTTTTGTCAGTCAGGCGTCAGTGCTTAAATATTTGGGAGCCAAGGCCAACAAAGTACTGGCCTATGGGGTCGCCTCTGTGTCCGGGACAGTGCTTGCTGTTTGTTCCTGCACCATTCTTCCGCTCTTTGCAGGAATTTATAATATGGGAGCGGGCCTGGGGCCGGCAACGGCCTTTCTCTATTCCGGGCCGGCTATCAATGTGTTGGCCATAATTCTCAGCGCAAGGATTCTCGGTCCCGAGCTGGGCTTTGCAAGGGCCGCCGGCGCGGTGGTCTTCAGTGTGATAATCGGCTTGTTGATGCACTTTATCTTTCGCAAAGAAGAATTGGCTAAAGCGGAGATGCAGGCTGCCATGCCTGAACCGGAAGTTGAACGTCCGCTTTGGCAAAACGGGCTCTATTTCGCCTCCATGGTCGGTATCCTTGTTTTTGCCAACTGGGGAAAACCGGATGAATCAACCGGGGTCTGGGCTATGATCTACAATAATAAATGGCTTATCACCTCCGGTTTTTCCGTCTTGTTCAGCATCTTTCTTACACGCTGGTTTGCCCTGCCGTTGTGGCAGATTATTCTTGCTGCGCTGCCTCCGGTTTTGCTCGGCCTGATGTTTTCCGGTCATCCGGTTCTTGCCTTTAGTTTCGGTGTCATCGGCTTGTCGGTAATCCTGGCTGTCCGTGATGATGAGAACGGAGAATGGTTCAAAGAGTCCTGGGGCTTTGCCAAGCAGATTCTTCCTTTGTTGGTTTTCGGTGTACTGATCGCCGGACTGCTGCTCGGACGTCCTGGAAACGAAGGATTGATTCCTTCCGATTGGGTGAGTCGCGCAGTCGGCGGTAATTCCCTTTCGGCCAACTTTGCCGCTTCCTTTGCCGGGGCTTTCATGTACTTTGCCACCCTGACCGAGGTGCCCATCCTTCAAGGCCTCATCGGCAACGGCATGGGTAAGGGTCCGGCCCTGGCCCTGCTCCTTGCAGGTCCGGCCCTCAGTCTCCCGAACATGCTGGTGATCCGCAGTGTTATCGGTACGAAAAAGACAGTGGTCTTTGTCTCCCTCGTAATAATCATGGCCACCATCAGCGGTATGCTGTACGGAACATTTTTTTGATCAAACATGAAGGAGGTGACAAGAGAGACGAAATAATCCCTTCTTGTCACGACGTTATGGAAAGAGAGAGAAGACGGAGTGTTGTCCGGTGTTCAGGCCTCAAGCGCAGCGGCTTTTCAAATTTTATAATATCCTGAAAATACATTGAAATAGAGCATTCAAAGAGGAAGAAATGAAAACGATGATAATCGAATGGCAACGTTTGGTTAACGATGAAGGTCAAACGTGTGATCGCTGTGCGGATACCGGTGAGAGTGCTGAAGTTGCCTTTGAAAAACTCAAACGTTGTCTGGTTGAAGTGGGGATAAAGGTGATTTTCGAAAAACGTTCTCTCGCCCAATCTACTTTCTCGGCAAATCCAATTGACTCGAACCAGATAAAAATTGATGGGAAATTACTTGAACAGTTGCTTGATGGGAGCACCGGCCACAGTCAATGCTGTGGCCCATGCGGTGATTCTGAATGTAGAACTCTTACTGTTGATGGAATAACTTATGAAGCAATCCCTGAGGAATTGATCATTAGCGCCGGACTTTTGGCTGCGGCTGAGAAACTGAGATTGAGATCGATTACAGCAAAAGATACCTGCTGTGGCCCACAACGAGAAATACGCTAAAGGGGTATTGTTGTTCTTGTGCTGTATGGCTTGCTAAAAATTTTCCATTATTTTTTTTACCGCCCCATAAAAATCCGCTTGCTCTTGATCTGAGAACCCTGTCATCATCTCCCGTGTAAGGTTGAGGTGATGGTTGTGGTGCATTTTGAACACCTCCCTGCCTTTTTCCGTCAATTCTATCAGGTATGACCGCCTGTCCGACTTGTGCGGGACACGGCGTAAGAGTTTTTTTTCTTCCAGGCGATCGATGCTCACGGTCAGGGTTCCCGTGGTAACGCCGAGTTTATCCGCGAGTTGTTTCATCTTTATGGCACCTTCATGGCCGACTATCTCGATCGTATGATTTTGAGCTGTGGTCAGTCCGCTATCCTTTACTACTCCTTCTTCCCAGGTGGAGAGCTTTTCATAAAATTCAATTATCGTTTTTGACAGTTCTTTAACGTCCATCATATGATCCCGCGCAAAAGGAATTGTTGAAGAGGGGCGGTCGAGTTCCTCGATGTATAAACCGCTTGTGGTCGTTATTCAATCATTGATTGCCACTCAAATATCTTGACGGTCAAAGTAAAAGCGTGTAGTAAGAAAATCAAGTATTTTGATTGTCAAATATAAATCCGGATATATTGAGAGATATATTATGATAGGCCGCCATGCAAATTTAAGTGTGTACAGAGAGTTGTTCCGTTCAGAAGATTTTTTTAAGGTAGCTCTGGGGGCGCTTCTCATCCCCGTTGCTTTTTTTCTGCCGAAGATGCAGGTTGTTCCCCATTTCAATCTTGGGCTTTTTGATATTATCCTTCTTATCTCAATCGCTATAAACGGCTTCCCGATAATCGTTGAAGCGATTAAAGGATTGATTCATAGAGAAATCAACGTGGATGAACTGGTGAGTATTGCCATTATTGCATGCGTGATCAACGGCAACTACCTGGAAGGAGCCGTCGTCAGTGCAATTATGGTTCTCGGGGCGTTGACCGAAGAGGCGGTCAGCGATACGGCCAGGAATTCGATAAGAAAACTGATTGAGGTTACACCGAGCATAGCCATACTGGAGCGGGAGGGCAGTGAGCTTGAGGTAGACGTGAAAAACATCAATGTAGGTGATGTTGTAATTCTCAGGGCAGGCGATACCATTGCAGTTGACGGGACGGTCCTAGAGGGTGCGACTGCTGTCGATGAATCATCCATTACCGGAGAGTCTATGCCGGTGTATAAAAAAACAGGTGAACAGGTTTTTGCCGGGACCACCTGTATGGATGGATGTATCAAGATCAGCGCCGATCGAATCGACAGGGATTCGACCATAGGCCGTATCATAGAAATTGTAGAGATGGCAGAACAGCAAAAGACCCGGAGCGGAAAGATCGTTGATACGTATGCTGCCTGGTTTACGCCTGTTATTCTTTCTGCGGCAGTGCTCACCTATTTTTTTACCCACGACATAACCAGGGCTATTACGGTTCTTATTGTCGGTTGCCCCTGCTCATTTTTGCTCGCGAGTCCGGTCACTACTGTCGCCGCCATAGGAAGAGCGGCAAAGGCGGGGATTATGGTCAAAGGAGGGAAATATCTTGAAAATATTGCCGACTCCGATACATTTTTCTTTGATAAAACCGGAACTATCACCTCCGGAGAGCCACAGATCGTGGCGGTACATCCAGTGGGAGAGGTATCGGAAAACGAGGTAATAGCCATGGCTGCCGCCGTAGAGAAAGGCAGTCTGCATCCGTTGGCCGCGGCGGTCATAAAAAGGGCGGAAGAACTTGAGCTTGATTACGAAAAAGCCGCAGATATACATGCCGAAGCAGGGCAGGGTATATCAGGGCAGGTTGACGGGTTCCAGGTTGAAATTATAACCAGCAATGCCCTTGATGATAACGGGTATACAAACGTTGATGTCCTCGTTAACAGCAGCCGATATGGATCGATCAGCTTCACGGATCAGCCGCGGATTACCGCTAAATCCACGGTGCAATCTTTAATCCATTTAGGGGTGACGAACATTGCGATTGTCTCTGGAGATCAGTATTCCCCGGTAAAGAATACGGCGGAACAGGTTGGTATCGACAAATATTACGCATCCCGGAAACCTATTGAAAAGCTTGGGCAGATCAAGGCACCGGCAGGGAAAAGGGTGGTTTATATTGGTGACGGCATAAATGACGCGCCGGCGCTCAAAGCCGCCGATACGGGTATTGCCATGGGA
Organism: Desulfobulbaceae bacterium; assembly: GCA_963678525.2. Classification (GTDB taxonomy): domain Bacteria; phylum Desulfobacterota; class Desulfobulbia; order Desulfobulbales; family Desulfobulbaceae; genus Desulfogranum. Next base: position 2,818,227 of record CAXXDG010000003.1, on the reverse strand, counting down.
ATACGAGGGGCGGACGTTGCCTTGGAAACTGCTGATATTGTTTTGATGAATGACAGGTTGGAACAGCTGCCTTTTCTCATCCGCTTGAGCAGGAAAATGTCAGGTATCATAAAAACAAATATCCGGCTCAGTTTCGGAATAAATTTCATTGCGGTGCTTGCGGGAGCCATGGGGCTGCTGACACCTGTATCGGGAGCAATTATTCATAACATTGGTTCTATCTTTGTAGTCGCCTTGGCTGCGTCGATGAGGTTCATGAGGGAAGAAGGATAGCCGGGGAATACTTCTGTATTGTTTTTCCTGTACATCCAAGGGATTTCTGACTTTGAACATGGACAGGACACCCGTGGTTGATGGTTTCAAAATTGTTGCTGATTCACTTGATTATGTGTAGGAGATTGTGTAATTATAGATAGTTATTCGATAATGAATATTACACGGAGGATATCTCGAAATGCATGAAAAAAGTATTGAGCTTTTAAACAAGGCTGTAGCTGACGAAATTGCCGCGTTGCACCAGTATATGTATTTCCATTTTCACTGCGACGACCAGGGGTTCGACCTGTTGGCAGACCTTTTCAAAAAGACGGCAATAGAAGAAATGATACACGTTGAGTCCCTTGCCGAGCGCATTCTTTTCCTTGGCGGAGATGTGGAGATGAAATCTGCGGGTGACGTCAAGGTAGTTCAGGATGTTGAGAAGATGCTTGACATGGCCTACGCCATGGAGGAACAGAGTGCCATGGACTATAATCGCTGGGCAAATGAGTGCAGCGCCAATGCCGATTCCGTGTCGAAAAAAATATTTGAACAACTGGTGGTTGACGAAGAACGCCATTATGACCAGTTCGATAACGAGATCGCCAACCTTAAACGCTTTGGCAAAGAGTACCTGGCTCTTCAGTCAATCGAGCGGAGCAAGGCTCGACGGGCGATGGGAGGGGTGGGTTCCGAATAATCAATTTCAGGAGATTGCGATCACTCTGCGATCGCTTATCCCGGCTTCCAATCCGTAATGTCGGTGCCGAGGGCTGGAAGCGACTGTCTGCACGATGCCGGCGCCGCTGTCAGTAAAAAATACGCTATGGCGGCGCTGGATTGTAGTTGTCGTTGCAATCCCCTTCCTCAGATGGAGGGGGTCAAGATGTAATTGTCAGGCGCTGATCATCCAGGTCCACCAGCATGCCTTCGCAGGTTTCCGCAGTTGGGTTGATAAAGCAATGAAACCTGGAACGCGCTTTTGCGGAGCCGATGGTGGCGACCATGTCGCCCTGGGCAAAAAGAAAATCAGGGCCGGGATTGACTGAAAGATCATCACCCCGGATGATGCCGACAACGGAGACGCCTGTTATTTTACGAAGTTCCGTCTCCGCGATGGTGCGACCGACCAGCGGGTTGTCCGGATCCAATTCAATCCACTGCAGGTCAAACTGCTGTTCAGCGGCTCGAAGTTGGCCAAGTGTCTGGTACTCTTCTGTAGAATTTGTCTCGGCGATGAGCATTTTATGGCGGAGATCTTCTGTGTAGAGCTGGATTTCGGGCACAGGAATGCGAAGAAAGAGCAACACCTGCCTGATCATTTCAAGCCCTGCTTCAAACTCGGGAAAGACAAGATCTTTAACACTCATCTCCTGAAAGACTTTGAAGAAATCCGGGTCGGAAATACGGGCAATAACCTTCAGGTCCGAGTTGGTTTCCAGGGCTTTTCCTGTCATGGTTGTGGCCATGACTATTCCCGGCATTGTCACCACCAGCAGTGACGCTGTTTCCATATGCAGGGCCTCCTGCACCACTTCCTGGCTTCCGTCCCCGTAAATAATCGGAAATCCAGCCCTCTGGCCGACTTCCACGCGGTGTTGATCAATTTCTACGATCACAAAGGGAATGCCGAGTTTCTGCAGAACCTGGCCGATCTGAAAACCGATTCGACCGCAGCCGGCTACTACCACATGATTGTTAAGTCCTGTTTCAGGAAAATTAATGGTTTCCACCGGCTCATGGCGGAAATATTTTTTCTTTAAGGCATACAACGCAGCCGTGCGTCCTGAAACCAGCGGCGTCAATACCATGGAGACCACCGCGGTGGTCAGGATCATATTGTAAAAATCGCTGGTAATGGAGGAGGTGGAGAGCCCCACCCCTGCCAGGACAAAGGAAAACTCACCTATCTGGAACATGCCCAGGCCGACGGCGAGGGGGACGACGTTTCTGTAGTTAAAGATCCATGACAGCGAGGAAAAGATGACCCCTTTTCCCAGACACACCACGATAACCATAAAAAGAATCTCTCTGTAATGACTAAAGAGAAATGTTGGATCAAGGAGCATGCCTACGGAAGCGAAAAAGACCAGGCCGAAGAGATCCCGAAGCGGGATGATGTCGCTGAGCGCCTGGTGCCCGTAGTCGGACTCACTGAGGACCATACCGGCAATGAAGGCGCCGAAGGCAAAGGACAGACCGAACAGGTGAGTGAGGTATCCGATGCCCAGACCAATGGTGGTGATGGCCAGGAGAAACAGTTCCCTGGAGCCAAGTCTGGCTATACGTCTGAGGAGAAAGGGGAGCAGACGGGTGCCCAGGAAAAACATGCCCAGGAGAAATACTGCGGCTTTGACCGCAGCAAAGCCTATGGCGCCCAATCCCGATGCCGGGTCATTCATTTGCGGCAAAATAATCATCAAGGGGACCACGGCCAGGTCCTGGACAATGAGCATGCCCACCATCACCTTGCTGGACAGAGTTCCGAGCCACCCCTGGTTCATCAGGGTTTTGAGGATGACCATGGTCGAGGAGAGGGAAATTATCGATCCGAACCAGAGCGAGGTCTGCCACGGCCAGTCCATGAATTTGCCGATGAGAAATCCGAAGCCGATACATAACAGCATCTGGATGGGGGTTCCTATCAGGGCAATGCCTCTGACCGGCTTCAGGTCTTTGAGGGAAAATTCAAGCCCCAGAGCAAAGAGCAGCAGGGCAACGCCTATTTCAGCCACAAGCTCTATGTGGTGAATTCCCGTGTCTGCAATCAGCCCAGTGTGCGGGCCGAGCAAGACGCCTGCAAGAATGTATCCGAGAATCAGGGGCTGGTGCAGCCGCTGCATGAGGAGACCGCAGACAAAGGCTGTGGATACGAGAAGAATGATGCCTGTTACTATGTCCATGAAAATCAGGGGTATGTTGTAGGTTATCTGAAAATATTCAAGCAACATATGAGTATACCAAATAGATGGTATGTTAGGCAATATCGACCTTTCAATGCGCAGGTTTCTCAAGGAGGATAAGCCCGTAATCAAACGCAAAGAGGGAAATAACCTGCCCGGTAAGAGTACGCTGTTTCCCCGTTGCTGATCGCTGATATGGGGGACGAACGTTGCAACTGTTTGTCTTTGTTCCGAGTGCAATCAGATACGCGCGTGCGTTTTTTCATCATGCGGATAATCTGGCAGTCAAGAGAAGAACGTGGTAATTTAAACACTCTGTTTGTCCATAAGGAGCCTGTATATGCTGATTGGATCTGTATCCATGAGCGTTACTATATGAAATCTACCGGGAGTGAGATTGAGTTATGAAGAATGCGCAGATTTTGGCGAAAAGTTTGATTGATTTAGGGGTGGAGCGCATTTTTGGCTTTTCAGGCGCCACAATCCTGCCTGTTTTTCATGCCATTGCAGAAACCTCACTGAATATAACCGTCTGTTCAAATGAGCAATCCTGCGCCTTTGCCGCCGAAGGATATTCTCGCTCCGGCAGTCAGGTCGGCATCGCCGTTGTCACCTCCGGGCCGGCTATTACCAACACCCTGACAGCGGTTGCCGACGCCCATGCTGATTCCATTCCCATGCTGGTCTTTGCCGGCCAGGTGGCGCAGACCAAGATGGGAACGGATGAATTTCAGCACATCGACGTGCAGGGAGTCTTTGCCAATGCTGCGAAAAAAGTGATACTTGTCAATGAACTCCAGAAAGTGGAAGAGGTTGTGAAAGACGCCTACTACTACGCAAAATCAGGCAAACCCGGGCCTGTGGTTATAGATTTCCCTTTTGATATCCAACAGGCTGATGGCGAATATGAAGGCATCGCCATAGAGCGCTTTGCCCAGAAATATGATGAAGAGCGTCATCTGGGAGAAAATCAGTGCCGCCGGTTTTTTGATCTGCTTAAAAGCGCCAAGCGACCGTTGCTCTATATCGGTGGTGGGATGAATTCACAGGCGGCCAGTGACCGGATACGGGCTTTTAACAGACGGTTTGCCGTGCCTTCCATCAACAGCCTGATGGGCAAGGGAATTCTGGATGAGACTGCCTACTGGGCGCTTGGGATGCTGGGTATGTACGGTGTTCCCTGCGCCAACAAGGCGATCCAGGAGACTGATCTCTTCGTAGCTTTCGGCGTCCGCTGGGACGACCGGGTAAATCAGAAGGTGGGCGAATCAGGTTTACAGGCTGACATTGCCTATTTTGACATCAATCCGGAGAAGGTGCAGGAGGTGCGTTTTGCCAGAAATCCTAAATTTTCATTTATCGGCAAGGCAGAGACAGCACTGGACGATTTGCTTAATTATGCGGTGAAAAATGATATCCATCTTGATATCGGTCCGTGGCAGGAACATGTCAAAGACTTGAAGAAAAAATATGTGTTGAATTTCAACCGGGCGGCCAGAGATATTCAGCAGGCGGAAGTCATGGAAATGCTGTCAGGATTCATCACCGATGAAACCAAGGTGACAACCGGTGTGGGAAATCATCAGATGCTCGCAGCCCAATATCTGACCATGTTCAAACCAAAGTCATTTCTTACTGCCGGAGGGTTTGGTCCCATGGGCTTTTCCCTGCCCGCTGCCATCGGAGCCTATCATGCCAACCCGTCGAGTAAAATTCTGGCAATTGACGGTGACGGCAGTCTCTTGATGAACTTAGGTGAATTGTTTACAATCGGCCGCTATAAGCTGCCCATCAAGGTTTTGCTGCTCAATAACCGTGGTGACGGCATGGTGCGGAATCTGCAAGATGTCCTGTACAACGGAGACCACGTGGCTACCAATAAGGAATCTGAAGTCGATTTTTCCGTTGTAGCCAAAGATATGGGATTTCCTTTCGCACAGAGGGTGACAAACCGATCAGCACTGAAAAGGAGCCTGGCTGATTTCATGGCGGCCACTGGTCCGGCGTTTCTGGAAGTGCAATGTGACGTCAATGAGATGATCTATCCCCGTATTCCCGCAGGCATGGGGTATAAGGATATGGTTGTGGGCCCATATATGGAAAAATAATCATAAGGGAACTTTGAATGAATATACTCACTGTAAACTCTGCTAGTTAGAGGTCTGATATGGAAGAAAAAGTGTACATCCTGACCATGCTGGTGGCAAATAAGCCATCGGTGACAGCGCGAATCACCGGATTGTTTTCCGGACGCGGTTATAATATCCAGTCCATTTGCGGCGCTCCGACGCACAATCCTGAGATTTCCAGGATCACCATCAAAACACAGGCCTCTCCCAAACAGTACGATGAAATCATGAAGCAGGTCAGTCGTCTCATCGATGTGATTAAACTTCGTGATATGACCGATGACGATGCGGTGAAAAGAGAGATGGCCTTGATCAGCGTCGGGGTGACGCCGGAAAATCGTACTGAACTCATCCAGACCGTGGATATTTTCAACGCCAAGGTCGTCAGCGCCGGCGTTGATTCCTATATTATCGAGGTGACCGGTACAGAGAAAAAAATCGATGCCATGGTCAATATCCTTCGCCCCATGGGAATAAAAAAATTGACCCGTTCAGGTATCCTGGCATTGTACCGGGAACTGGAAGAAGACCATCTGGCACAGAACGTTCCCGGCTGAGGGAAGCGCAACCTATCCTGCTTCTTTCCGGATGTCCCACGGACGTGTTGACTGTAACAGCGATTCCGGGTTACCTGTTCTCTTCTTTTTTATCTTTATTCAAGCGTGGTTTCAGATATAATTTGACGGCGTAATAGCCGATGATAGGGGCCGTGCAAATGGTGAGCATGCCAAAGGGATCCTGAATATACAGGTTGATTTTTTCCATAATCAGAGTCAGCTGATCCATATTTTTTCTCCGCGACAGGGCGTTGGGCCCTTTGTAACCGGCTCAAAAATTTGTTGATACGCATTCTGTTTGTATTCCAAAACCGATGTGTTTTCAACTGTAAGCAGACAGTGCATTTCCTGAAAGTCATGGACGATACGTTCATAGGCCTGTCATAACATGAGACAATATACCACAGGTAAACATGGATAATAAGGTACGTTTTAATCTCATTTACGCGTTTATCGCTTTGTTTGGAATTTTGATGCTGCATGAGTTCTGGGTACAGCAGCAGACCGTTCAACTTGTGCCGTACAGCGAGCTGGAAAAGCTCCTGCAGGAGGGCAAAGTCGCTGAGCTGAGTATTCGGGAAGACTATATTTCCGGGCATTTAAAAGAACCTGATGAACACGGAAAGACCGTGGTTCTGGCCAATCGCGTCGATACCAGACTTGCAGAACAGCTTTCCAGATACGACGTCCCTTTTACCCAGGTCCGGGAGAGTAAATTTCTGGCAACGCTCTTGTCCTGGATTGTTCCTGCGCTGGTTTTTGTCGGCATCTGGTTTATTCTGATGAAAAAATTTGCCGAAAAACAGGGCTTGGGCGGCGGATTCATGAATATTGGAAAATCCAAGGCCAAAATCTATGTAGAGCAGGAGACCGGAGTTTCCTTTGAAGATGTTGCCGGAGTCGAAGAGAGCAAGGCGGAACTGGAAGAGATCATTAACTTTCTCAAGTCACCGGAAGAGTACGGCAGGCTGGGGGCCAGAATGCCCAAAGGCATTCTCCTGGTTGGGCCTCCGGGAACAGGTAAAACACTGCTGGCCCGCGCTGTTGCAGGTGAAGCGTCGGTACCGTTTTTTTCAATCAGCGGCTCTGAATTTGTGGAAATGTTTGTGGGGGTTGGAGCCGCCCGTGTACGAGATCTGTTTGAGCAGGCAAAGCAATCAGCGCCCGCCATTATTTTTGTGGATGAGCTGGATGCTCTTGGACGAGCCAGGACTGCGGCAGGCATGGGCGGAAATGATGAGCGTGAACAAACTTTAAACCAGCTGCTGGTTGAACTTGACGGTTTTGATCCCACAAGCGGTCTGGTTCTTCTTGCCGCTACCAACCGTCCTGAAGTGCTTGATCCCGCTCTTCTTAGAGCCGGACGTTTTGACCGGCAGGTGTTGGTTGATCGACCGGACAAAGCCGGTCGAGTGGCAATTTTGCACGTGCACATGCGCAAGATAAGCGTGAGTGAAGATGTGGAAGCTGAAAAAGTGGCTGACCTGACCACAGGGTTTTCCGGGGCAGACCTGGCAAACCTGGTCAATGAGGCGGCGCTTCTTGCCACCAGGCGGTCGGCTGAGAAAGTAAGCATGGAAGACTTCACCAATGCCATTGAGCGCATCATTGCCGGACTGGAAAAGAAAAACAGGCTGTTAAATCCCAGGGAGCGGGAGATTGTGGCGTACCATGAGGTTGGGCACGCCCTCACTGCTCTGGCTCTGCCCGGTATGGATCCCGTGCATAAAATTTCTATAATTCCAAGGGGGATTGGTGCGCTGGGTTATACCCTGCAGCGTCCCACTGAGGACAGGTTCCTCATGACCCGGGAAGAACTGCTCAATAAGATCGCAGTACTTCTGGGAGGCCGGGCAGCGGAGAAACTGATTTTTGACCATCTCTCCACCGGCGCTTCCGATGATCTGCAGAAGGTGACTGATATTGCCCGGAACATGGTGACGAAATACGGCATGGACGATCAAATCGGTCATGTCGTCTATGAAGATTCTCAACAGAACTTTCTCGGGCAGCAGGGATACCAGCATGGTACTGGATGCGCTTTGAGCGACCAGACGGCTGAACGAATTGATGCCGCTGTTCGCCGTATCATTGATGATACCTTTAGTAAGACCGTGCGTATACTGGAAAGTAACCATGAACTGCTGGAGACTTGCGCCGAATATCTTCTGGAGCATGAAACATTGCTGGAAGATGACCTGCGGGAGATGACCACAGGTATAAAAAAAATCAGTGAAGTCTGACGATATTGCCTCGAAGACGGTACATCGTAAAAAAGAGGCAGGACGTCCCAGGTAAAACGTAATCTGTGCTTTACCTGGGACGCAACGAAAACTCTTCAGGTAACTGCTCACAGTGTACCTGATTTTTCCATGGTCCAGGCGGCTTACGTATGGCCAAATACGCTGGGCCGGCCTCTTGGGTAAACCTTAGTCGCCCTGTAATCAGTTATAAATAGGGGGAATTGTCAAGATTAACCGCCTCCCTTATAGGCAGTTACCTGTTCAGGCTGATTGTGGAAGATAGGGCGTAATATCTTTTACATAGTTGGTTACCGCCTTGAATCCCGCCTTTTCCAGGGCAATGACCGTCTGAGCGCCGTCTTCACCGTCAATACGCATAACCAGCTGGATTATTCCCGGATGTTCCTTGACAGGCCAGCTGATCAGGCTTTGTATGTTGATGCCGGCCTCTTGAAAGACATCCGTAATCTTTGCAAGCTGTCCCACGTCATCGTGCACATATACGGTAATGCGCACACTGCTTTCGCTCATGCCGATTGCCTGGAGCAGCATTCCCATGACATCCGTGCTTGTAATAATGCCCACAAGATTCTCTCCGTCTTTTACGGGCAGGGAGCTGATGTTGTTGGTTTGCATGATATAGGCCGCCCGCTCGATGGTGGTATCGGGAGTAGCTGTGATCACAGTTTTGACCATGATCATCTTCACCTCTACCTTTTCCAGCAGGTAATTCAGCTCATGAACCGATAACGCCGTAGCCGGTGAGGCCCAGTTTTGTTTCAGGTCACGATCCGATACAACTCCCACAAGCTGACCTTTTTTATTCACAACCAGAAGGTGGTCCACATCCTTTTCCGCCAAAATATCACGTGCTTCAACAAGTGTTGTTTCAGGTTGAACCGTGATTAATTCCGTGTGCATTATCCTGCCGATATACATTTTGCCTTCTCCTCGAGTTTAATGAGCCGTCAGCGCCGGTTACAGGGTACATCCGTCTGTAGTTACCCTTTATTACATATTAGCCCAAATACCACGTACGATCCATAGTGACGGAAGTTCAACGGATTTTTTTTGTGATCATAGCCTGATTGCCGGGATGTCTGTACCTGATTTCGCCGTGGAGCTGCCCTGGTGATACCGGCTTGGAAAATTTCATATTGATCGTATAGCTGCCGCTTTTCGGCTGTTTGAACAACCATTTTGACGAAGAGTTTCCCATACCGTTGACAGGTTTGGGATTGGCTGAAATAAGTTTAACGCCGGAAGGCGCTGTCTGCAGGATGATAAAAGCCATAGGTGCGGGGGAGCCGACTGTAATACGGATACCGACTGAATTGCCTCCACCTGCATAGGTCGCGGAAACATCTGCTTTGGCAATGCTGAACTTCGGCTGCAAAAGGAGCAGGGTTGAAAACAGGAGTGCTGGAAAAAGTTTCATGGGATGTCCTCTTGTTATTGCGGCTGTGGCTGGAAGGTTTTTGTGGCTTCATCCCAGGCATATCGGCCGGCCAGCCACAATGCCTCCGCTTCGCTGAAATCAAAACCGGCGCTTCCCGGGATGGTATAGTCTTCGTAGGCCTTTAATATTTCGTTATCGGTAATAACGTAATCTCGATCGGCATCTACCCAGTGAAAAGGTGCGACGGCAACAACGGATTGACCGGTAATCTTTTCTCCATACTGTTGCCTTGTACCTGACATGGAGGTACCGACAAAACGGATGATGTCTGTGGAAGTCGTCTTCGCGTTTGGGATGACCATATATAAGAAGGCTGCGTTCCCGTCGTCTAATTTACCTATCCAGCGTGGGCTGGTTTCAAACTGATGATTCCCCGGTTTTCCTGAAAGGCTTTCAGCGATTGCATCTCCCTCTACCTCCTCTCGTAAGAGAATGGGCAGTTCCAGATCATTATCACTCTGAATGCGAATGATAACCGGAAACGGCTGGTTAGGGCCTGTGTGGGCGGGAACAGTGCGAACGGCTGTAATCTTTGAGGAGACCGTACCGTCGTTCCTGCTCAGATTGAGTCCGATAAGCAGAGCTATAAGGCATAAAAGGCTTACAATAATGCCGGAGAAGAGCATCAGCCTTTTGGGAAAATGAACTGAAGAGGAGTGTTGTCCCTTTATAAATGGCAGTGCATCCTCTATCTTTTCTTTGAAGGGCTCAGCTTCCCGTTCCTGTGACGAGGATACTTCAGTGCCAGTTTGTTCTACGAGTATTTCATTATTCTTCGCTCCGGAGTCTACAATATCTTCGAGATCCACCTCGAGCGCCTGGGCAAGCTTTTCTGCGTTTTCAAATTTGATTGAGGGGTACTTGCGGTTTTCCCATCTGGAAATCGTATCGGTGGTCACACCGACTACAGTGGCCAGATAGAGTTGGGTCAACCCTTTTTCTTCTCTGATGGAGCGTATGGCATCACCATCAATTTGTACACTACTCATAGGTAATTATTCCTGCATATTTGGAATGATACAGGCAACTGGTCCGTTCACGAAAAAGTGTCGGCATGGACAGCGTCCTGTCCGTGTCCGTTTGGCAGACACTATGACCTAAAAAACGCGAGGAAAGAGATCTCCGATCCTGAATCAATCTGTCTTCTATATATCTCATATTGATATATCTTGCTGAATTTTCATGGTTACGTCGGGTCGACATAACCCTATGTCGGGCCTGATGTCCATCTATGTCGACTGACAGGCAATGCCCGATCACTTACAGTGGAATCATAAACGAGGCAAAAAAATAAATCACCTAAACCATGACGAAGGAGGAACGCCTCATGAGAAAAACAATGATCACCACCCTGGCAGCTTTTGCATTTGCATTCATGACAACGGCGGCCATGGCAAAATCCCAAATCTGTGAGATCACGACTATAGAAGGTGGGCAGGTTACCTTGCAGTGCGATCAGACAGAGGGCTTATCCATCGGGGATACCGTGAAATTAAAAGTAAAATCGAAAAAGAAATCCACGTCAATCGAAGGATGTTAATGATTTCAATCCGGCAACACAAGAAAATAGGTGGACAAATGAAAAGATATCTTAAGACGTTAAGCGTTTCCAGCGTGTTTGCACTGGCCATATGGGGGGCGGCGCCTCAAGCTGCGGAAGCCGGACATCATGGCAAAGGTGTGAGTGTTGCAATCAATGCTCCGCAAGTTGGCATGAGTTTTGTGGTTACTGATTCGGGGCCAGGCGTGCATTTTCGTCCACACCATGCTCCGCCGCCACCGCGTCATCATAAGCCGAGGCATTACAAACACCAGGTAACAACAACGACCACGACCACAACAACATATCATGGAAAACTCCATGGGAAACCGGGGCACCGGCAGGGGTGCAATCACAAGCCCCCTAAGCACCCGGCCGATTATAACCGGCATAGACCTCCGCATCATGGTCCGGGACAGCATTTCGTGCATTACCCGCCACCACCGCCTCCACATGGCCATCCTGCCCCATGGAGGTAAACCAATATCCTGAAACAAAGGCTGCGGTTTTTGTGAGTCCGCAGCCTTTGTTTTTGTCCTTTTTCAGCCTTCTTTCTTCCCGAGCAGCAATACTTTATCTTTATCGAGAGCAACGGAACTTCTTGCATAAGTGCGCTCAGATATGTTTTTATGGTGTGTTGCTGGAAAAAATATCTCCCAAAAAGCAGATAATCCCGTGGAGCTATCGTAAGGTCATGGGACCGTATCTTTCAAGCGGACATGCCATGTATGTATGTGTTGACTTCGACGGTACCATTGTAGATCATCTATTCCCTGAACTGGGAGCGCCTGCGCCTGGAGCCATTAAATGGCTGAAGCGATTCGCTGAACTCGATGCAAAAATTATCCTGTTCACCATGCGCTCGGACAACATGTCGTATGGAAACCTGTTAAGCGAGGCTGTACAGTATCTTCAGCATGAAGGGATCACTCTGTTCGGTATCAATCATAACCCTGCACAGGATTCCTGGACCTCGAGTCCGAAGGCCTATGCGAATGTGTATATCGACGATGCTGCGGTGGGGTGTCCCACCATTCATCCCCGTGGATTTGCAAGGGCATGTGTCAACTGGAACATGGTCGGCCCGTATGTGGAATCGATGTTGCTGCAGTCGCGTTAACGAAACTTGCTTCCCCCCTCTACAAGAACACCTCCGGTTCCTTTCGGGTCCGGCAGGTTGACGCAAGTCGGACGGCAATATCCTTGATCGGCCCGCTTCGCATGCTTCGTGCCTGTTCAGGGCAATATTTTATGCAGGCGCAGCAGAGAATGCAGACGCCGGCATCCACTCTGTAGTCCTGGTCCGGATCGATGGCGTCGACAGGACAGACCGTGGCGCAGATCCCGCACTGGGTGCACTTTTCGTTGATTTCTATACATTCGATATTGCGCCGGGGCATCCCCTCTTTGTACGGAACGTTACCCGGGATGGAGATGTCCCGCTCAATCTCTTTCGGAGCCAGGAGTTTCTGTCTGACTTTTTTGCCGAACATCTCCGCCTGTCTGATGTCCTCTGCATCCGGACGATGCACGGCAATGGGCGTTTCATCGCTGGAAAAGGAGTGTTCACCGATAAAAGCTCCGAAGGCTGTCGGCCTGCATCCCCTGCGTTGCAGAATATCCCGTAACTCAATCAGGGCATCCTCATATTCCCGATTGCCATAGACCACCAGGCATACGGTAGGGGTATTTTTGGCATGGAGTTCGTCGAGCCAGTCAACCAACAGTGCAGGCACTCTTCCCGCATATACGGGTACGCCTATGACAAGGAGCTCGCCCTCGTCCAAATGGAGAGGCGCTGAGCGATCTGCCGACGCGGTTATATCAGTGTGCCGGCTCTCTGGTATTGCAATTCCTCGGCTGACAGCCTGAACAATGGATCGTGTGGTGCCTGTCGGCGAGAAAAAAACCGGGTGTACTGTGTGTATGGACATAATTTCACTCATTCATTCAAAAGACAAGTAATCAATTTATCTGCTCGGGATGTCTTCAGGTTCTATCCTGTGGCCTGTGCCGGTTAAGGAAATGACATGATGGCCGTAGGCATGTCCTTGAATTGTAAAAGTATTTTCATTTTCTGCAACCTCGCCGTTCATATAAAAGGTCGCTTCTTTGAATTTTCCCAACCGGGGAGGAGTGTGTACCGTTGATTGAATGACGGTTAATACCGCTTTGATGCGGGGATCTCCTGACGATGTTATTTGTCCATGGAGTGTACACCCCATGTCTTCTCCTTCCAGCTTTCCATCAAGAAGCCGCACTGTGATGTCTATGCATGCCTGATTAAGGGATTGCAAATGTAAATTGTATCTTCCGTTCAACATTTTTTAACGATAGTTATAAAGGTTCATGGCAATACGGACACCGTTGGTCATCGGCCTTTCGGGGCTTTCCGCAATTATGACAGAGAAGGGTTGTATGTGTATGAGGTGTTTTCTCGGCAACCCTGCTATGTTTGCACTGGTTTTCCAGGTTATCCAGACGGGAACACAGCCCGTAGAGTTCTTTACGATACTGATAGAGTCGGTATTGCATCAGGAATATATATCCGGTGAGTGCACCAAAAAAGACAAATAACAGATACAGCCATCCATTGGTTAACTGCATGGGATATCCTCCATAAGAAATCATGGTGAAAACTGCAGCTATGATTCTTCAGAACAATGAAAACGCGCTCCGAAGAAGTAGACGGGACTTTGCTGTTTATGGTGTGGAACCTCACACCGCAGCATTAGGTGTACGACGGTTTGCATGAATATTACCTTATTTTTCAACATGTCGGTAGAGAATAAAACATGTGGACCGGAGGGCGTTAACCAGGTTTTTTTGTAAGGGTGATGATTACTCCGTAATTTCGTTCCTCCCTGTACAATATTTCCCCGCCTCCATGAGCGATGATCTCATGCATGCCGTCAGCCATGAGCGGCACGCAGAGAAAAGTGAAACGTTGTCCGGAAACCATACTGCCTAGACGTGCCCGCACGTCTGAATATCCCAATCAGCAGTCTTTTCGATAATCGATGTCAATACGTATTCGTTTTCTCATGGAGGTGAATTATCGGTAAAATTACCTTTGGGGCGATGCGAGATCGGCGTATTATTCGTCCAATGCATCCCTTACAGCCTGTCCTAACCGAGCAAGGTTATATGGTTTTTTCAAAAATCCCCGTGCTCCGCCGGCAAGCGCCTTCTTAACGGCATCGCTTTCTGAAAACCCGCTGATCAGGATCGCCTTCTGATCAGGATTGCGGCGTCGTATTCGGCTGAAAGTTTCTTCGCCTGAAATCCCCGGACCCATGATCATGTCGATGACGACCAGATCGGCAGTGTTTTCGTCAAGCCATTCCAGGGCTTGTTCACCTGAGTCAACGGCGTCGACCTCATACCCCAGATGGATAAGCATGCGGGTTGCAATATCCCGGGGCTGACGTTCGTCATCCACCACAAGAATGCGCTCACCTTCTCCGGAGCCGATCTGGACGTCCTGAACAGCGGGCGGCCGGGATGGAGCAGATTTATTCGTACCAGGGAAATACAATTCAAAGCAGGCTCCTTTATCGCTTGTGTTGGAGGCTATGGCCGCTCCCTGGTGATCCTTCATCGTATTCCAGACGACGGACAGGCCGAGCCCTGACCCGCTTTTGGTTCCCATGGCCTTTTTGCTGTAAAAAGGCTCGAAAATGTTCTCCATATCCTGGGCGGCAATACCTTTCCCGGTGTCGACCACTCTCAGCACGGCGTGTGGTCCCGGCTCCAGACCATAGCGGAAAGCCCGGTCACCCTCAGGGATGACTTTGTGAGTGGAAATATATATCGTTCCCGGTTCTTCAATGGCTTCTGCTGCATTGGATACCAGGTTCATGATGCATTTTTTTACGTGTACCGGAGAGCAGAGAATGGGGGGGAGCTGGTCTTCATAGCTGAAAGTAAAGCGTATGTGAGGACTATTTGATTTCAGTTTGATAAACTCCGGTGAACGGAGGTATTCATTGATGAGCTCGTTGAGATTGTGGACTTCCTGGACCTTGGCTACACCCCGGGCAATTGTCAGCAGGTCTGCGACAACCGCGGCTGAACGCTCCCCTGCTTCCTTGAGGGCCAGGATCGGCTCCCGGAGTTCGCTGTCTTTGGGAAGTTTCAGGAGGATGAGTTCAGGGTAGCCGGTAAGGGATGTCAGGATATTGTTGAGGTCATGGGCTACACCTCCTGCCATCAGGCCTATGGCTTCCATTTTCTGGGCGCGCTGAAGCTGTTTTTCCATGGCGGATTTTTCATTTTCAGCCTTTTTTTGTTGGGTCAGGTCGTTGACAATAAGAACGATTTCGCCGTTGGGCAGGCGATATACCCTTGTCTCGCGCCAACTGTCGGTCTGTCGGCCATGATAATGACATGCAGGATGCTGACGGGGTGTGCCCGTCTCCCAGACTTTTCGTATAAGAGGGAGCAGGCCTATATCCTCGGCAAAGGGGTACAAATCAAGAAGAGTCATGCCGTCAAGTTTATTCCAGGACAGGTTATTAATATCCATAGCCGCCTGGTTCATTTCCCGAATGCGAAAATTCATGCCGTTGTCGAGAGCTTCACACAACATAATCCCGCTGGTTGAATGTTCAAATATCTGCCTGAAAAAAGCTTCGCTCTGCCGACTCGTTTCCTGTGCGAGCTTCAATTCGGCAAGATCAAGGTCAATGCAGTAAATGGTCCTGCTTTTATCATTGTTCACCTGCATAACCGGCGAAGAGTAGACCGGAACGGTATTGCCGTTTTTATGGAGCAGCTCCAGTTCAGAAGATGGAAAAATAATACCGTGTTCAAACCATTTGTTGATCTGTGCAATGCGATGATTTTTCACCCCCTCGGGATAAAGGATTTTCTCAACCTTTTTTCCCAGGATTTCATCGGCGGAATAGCCGTAGAATAGTTCGCAGGCTTTATTCCAGTAGATGATGGTTCTTGTTTCATCAAGGCCGCGAACAGCAAGTTTTGGGAGATCGTTGACCAAGTGACGAAATCGCTGTTCACTGGCAACCAGATCGGAGGTACGCTTTTCAACTTCCTGCTCAAGATTGTTGATCAGTCCCTTGAGACGTAAGGCCATGGCATTGAAAATTTTACTCAGTTGACCGATTTCGTCTGCTGAAGATATGTGCACCTGGGTGTCCAGATCCCCCCTTGCAAATTCTTGAGCGGCTCCGGCAAGCTGCAGAATTTTCCTGGTAATTGTTGTGTGTGTCAGCTTAGCAATGAAAAAGAGTATCAGTGCGGAAATCATTGTCGCCGCCAGCATAACCACACTGGTGATTATTTTGAGTTGTTCTATGAGCGTCTGCGATGCAGCTATTTCGTGTTCGACATATTCGGTCAGTTTGTGTGAAAGAGGACGGACTGTTTCTTCCTGGAGTGCGAAATCCCTGATTTTTCCTTCAAGATGCTGGTCAACTTCAAGAAGTTCATTTGAAAGTTTTTTTTGTTCGACAAAGAGCTTGTAGAGCCTTTCTGAGTCGGATCGTCCGGGAGGAGCGTATCGTAAAGCCGCCTGGATTTCTTCAAGGGCATTGGTTGAGGATTGCATGAGGTAATGCTGTCTGCTGAGGAGATAATCTTTGAAATAGGAAACAGCCTCTTTGTGCATGGAACGTAAATCAGGATGTTTTTTGAGCGCTTTATCAAGTTCCAGGTAGACATTGTTCAGCCTGGTTTCCAGCCCTCTTTCCGGTGCGACTTTCCGGGTGATTAATTCGACAGCTTCAATGGAGGTAGCCGCAAATCGATTGGCGGAGCTGAGGTAGAGATTTAAATCAGCCCTGTTGATGGTAACCTCCTGATCGGGTGTCTGTGCATAAAGAAGATCTTTCAGGGGAGTGCTGATCCGTATGACTTCCGCAATTTCCCTGATGGCAGGCTGGGCGTATTGCTCATGGGCTTTCTGCAGTCCTAGATAAGGGTAGTGAATAAGAAAATCGGCATGCAGCCTTTTGGCTCTTTCCAAGCCGCGCTCCATTTGCAGGACCAGCTGACCGATTTCCATGCTGGTATGGATTTTGATCTCAGCCTGGTGGATATGACGAAATGCGACAAACCCTGTTCCCGTGATAAGCAAAATGAGCAGAAAAAGCAGAGAAAAAGCCAGACTGAATTTGGTCGTTATCCCGAGATCGTTCCAGATCAATCGCTGTCTTTTCATATCACGTAGAAGGTGCGGATGTTAAAGATATTCAGGATAGGTATAGAGGACGTTTTGTTCCAGACCGATAACGCCGGAGCTGGGATCTTCGAGACGAAGAATGTTGAAAACAGAGGTCCCGCAATCACCGAAGCGGTCACATGTAAGCAGGCCGCTCACGGCATCATAGTGGGTTATGGAATGCAGCATATCCCGCAGCGCCTGTCTGCCGATGTGCAGGCCGCCGTCCGGAGAAGTTACGGCTATTGCCCTTATGGCGTACAGAAGCATATCGACGGCGTCATAGGCTGTAATGTAGTAGCCTGCAGCAGGCATGGTCCCGAATTTTTGTATATACAGTTGTGTGAGCCGCTCGACTTTCGAGCCGTCAGGTGGTCGAGGCCCGACAAAATAGAGGCCGACTGCATCATTGCCTGCTGCATCGATGAAACTTTGTTCGATGAGCGCACCGTCACTCATCAGGATGAGATCGTGCAGGTTCGGGTTGTCCTTTGCCTGAAGCAGAATCAGGGTGGCTTCCGGTTGAAACAATGGGAAAAAAAGGAGTTCGGCTTCAGATTGGAAAACAGCGGTGAGAACAGGCTCCATTTCAGTCTCTCCCTTGTTGATAGCGGCGTTTAATACAATCTCACCGCCAAGCCGGGAAAAAGTCTGGCTGAAGCTCGAGACAAGACCTTTACTGTAGATGTCACCGTCATGGAGCGTAGCTGCTTTATGTATGCCGAGTTTGTTGAAAGCAAACGCCGCCGCTGCTTCACCGGCATGTTCTTCGTTTGGAGCCGTTCGAAAATAGCCGGGGCGCCGGTACCGGCCGGCGACTCCGGCAACCGATGTCAGGTGCGGGGCGGAATTGTTACCTGAAATCATGCTCAGCCCTGCATCGGACATAACCTGGGAGGCTGTCATGGCCGCCTGGGAGCATGTGGTCCCAAAAATGGCAACGCTCTGCGGATCGGCAATGATTTTCAGTGCCGCATTTGCCCCGCCTTCCGCTGTGCAGCCCGTATCTTCAACCTGCAGGGATATGGGATGCTCCAGCAGAATATTGTCATATTTTTCCAGGGCTAATTCAAGACCGTGCAACTGGGTCAGGCCAAGGGGGAGTATCTGGTCTTGAAGTGCCTGGAGCACGCCCAATTGTATCGGCTGCCCGGGAGCGATGTACACGCAGCCGAGCTTATCCGTGCAGGTAAATGCCTTTTCAGGCGGCCGACAGGCGCTGAAAGCGGCAACCAAAAGGCCGAGTATAAGGAGCAGGCAGGGCGTGCGATGAACAGGCTGCATGATCTGGGCTCCGGTAAAAAACTGTTTTCCTTTCAAAAAGTGATGTTCTGTTTATACTGATATTCACCATACTGGAGAATAGGTGTCCGGTCAATCGAAGTATTGCAATGGACTTTCCGCCTCAGATCAATGAGCAAAAAAAAAGGAGGAACAGCGCATGGCTGTTCCTCCTTTTGCTAATGACGGGAGAGTGCGAAACTCTATTCGATCTTGCCTGATTCCATGCGCTGTTTGTAAATATGCTTCAACTCATACAGATCCTGCTGCAATTCAAACACCCCGTGCCAGTGGGCGTAGTCAGGTCCGGCCATGGCAGCGCCTTGCCGCATGCGCCTGCCCTGATGATGCCAGAGATGGTAATAGACTTTCTGGAATTCATCATCCCATGGATTGTCTTTAACCAGCCCTTTTTCTTTGAGCTCTTTGAGCATCTTATCAGCGACATCGAAATAGCCTTCGTTGTACAGCTCGATATGGTTATCCGCCTGGTCAAAGAAATTGTCTGTATGGGTGGCGCTGTGGCAGTTACTGCAGACTTTTTTCATCAACTCCCGGCCCTTGACGCCGTCGCCTGTCAACGGGCTGAGTGGATCCGGTGAATTTCTTACATTGGATCTCGTGGCCCACAGGTTCCATTTTAATCGTTCTGAGACGTTGTGGGTGGTCTGTAGTTCGCCGATGCCGCTCTGGTGACAGACGGCACAGGTGGGCGCTCGATAATCACCGGGTTCCCAGGCGTCAGGCGCGCTGGTGAAGTTCCATTCCGAACCTTCACTGTTGTAGATATGGCCATGTTTGCTGTTGTTGTATATTTCGATGTCAGGATGGTCGGGCCCCAGGTGACAGCTTGCGCAGGCTGCCGGTTTCCTTGCCTCGGCAACGTTGAAACGATGCCTGGTGTGACAGACGACACAGTTGCCCACGGACCCGTCCGGATAGACGGTGCCGATACCTGCAGCCGGCCATCCTTCCTTGTTCGGCCTTTTGTTGGCGTCCAGTGTAACGACCGAACCGTGACACTGCATACAGCCCGACATTTCAGCTGCATATTTAAATTTTTCCATGCCCTGGCCTTCATGGGTCTGCATGAGAGCGGTCATGCTTTTGTAGTTGCGACCATCTTCAGCCTTGTATTGCAGAGCGGCCCTGTGATGTCCGCTGGCGCTGAATTGCTCTACTTCCTGGCTGTGACAACGGGAGCAGATTTTCGGCGTCACTGCAACCGTGATGTAGGTATCCGTCCCCTTGACGCCCGGGCAGCTTTGGGAAGCAAGCGGCGACCCGGGATCAACGCTGTGACAGTCAATACAGGAGACGTTTACGTGGCCGTGTCGACTCTGCTTCCAGTCAGCAACAATACCCGGCTGTTTCTCCGCATGACACTCAACACATTTCCGCCCTTCAGGGGTCAGGCCGCGTTCCACCTTCAACGTTTTGATATTACTCTCAACCGCAAAAGCTGAGGAAGCCAGCCCAAGGGTTAAGACTCCTGTGATGAGTAGGCGCATTTTCTCCTCCTATGACTTCGGTTTACAGGTGAGCCTTGATATTTTTATGACCAACATGTTCATGGCATTGGATACAGGTATCTACCTTACCCATTTTAAAATCCCTGTGCGCCAGATAGGCTTTGGGGATTTCATAGTTGATGACATCCAGCTTATGACATTTTTGACAACCGGTTGTGTACGTAAAATCCTTTCTATGTTCGAGGCGCGCCACCCAGTCAATGGAATCCGCCCAGAACATCTCCCCGAGTACGTCCCTTACTCCGGTTTCAGCCTTTGCCGTGATATATGAGAAAGTGTTGTGGTGCGGCAGGTGGCAGTCAACACATTTGGCCTTGAAGCCGTTTTTGTTGTTGCCGCCATGAAGATCTTCCTTGTACGCCGCTATGGCACCCTTCATGGAGTGGCAGCGAATGCAGAAATCATCCCCGGACGTCTGTTCCACCATTTCCGCACCAACAAGTGAGATTCCAATGCCAAAACAGATACCTACAATGAGCAGAATGGAAATTTTTTTCATGAGCGCTGGGTCGTTGAGGTTTCTACACTGTTTTTCCACATAATGCATGTCGGCACGATGGGTGGAAAAATTGCCTTTAGCCCAAAATGATTATCTCGGATACCGTATGTTTAAAAGCAATTGCTTGCTTGGGTATGTTGATTGCGGCTGTTCGAGTTTCGAAAAGAGGTTGCTGTTTGCCGGCTAGAGGAAGAGTGTTCCTCTCTATTGTCAAAAAATGTTAAGGAATATACCATATTGTGACATCATGAAAGTGCGTTGTCAAGTTCAATATGAGATAGAGGTGATAATTATTTCAAAGGTAACTGTTAGGAATATTTAATATTTGTTGATGTGTCTAATCTGGAAAAGTGCAACGGAAAATGGCTTGTATTCCTTGGGTAAACGGATCGGCTGAGGTGGCAACACCCTTGCCGTTGCAGACGAGTCATATCTGAGAAAGGGGTGCTTCATGGCCGCCACGCAGGGGTCATACCCGTGTCGTTGTAAAGAGGCTTGTTGAATTCATCTCTCTCGGAGCTGAAGTAATAGACGGTGTCCGGCATATACAGCCGGTGATTGGGAAAAAGCTCTGCAAAAAGACGTCGACAGGGCTTTTGGAAATCTTCATTTCGAAGATTGGGGAAATATTTCCGGGCGCAGGTGATCAGGGGCGTAAAGAAATGATGGGCCATGAACATGTCGTAGGTGATACTGAGAAACCCTCCTGATTCCATACGATTATACATGTTGAGGTTCGTGTCGGCCAAGCTGTTGTCACGTCGCCTGCGCATATCGATGCCGACGCTGAGATCACGATGCACGATACGCTCGATATCGCCTTTTGCATTCACTTCAAGCAGGACATTCTGGCCATGGGGTTCAAGCATGTATCCGAGCTGCAAAAAGCAATGCACCCAGTGACGAATAATGGGAAACATAATTTGCTCGAGAATATATTTCAGCGGCGAATCAGAGCCGATCAGGTCCGGTAGGAGAGGTTTCAGGTCAGGATTGAAATAGTTGGAACCGTAGAGCGCAAATCCCGGTATCAGATATTTTTGTCCGGGAGATGAGGCGGGGAAGGGTGTCATTTCACGAACAAGGTAGCCCCAGTGCTCGCCGCGTCCTTCTCCGTAAGCGAAGACGCTCGGAGCATTGATGGAAATGCCTATGACCTCCCTTAAAAAAGCAAATTGCGGGTCCAGCGAGGGCGCATACAATTCCAGCTCTTTGGAAACGTTGATGGCCTGTTCAATCACCTCGTCGCGCATTTTGCGCCCATATCTGGAAATCTTGAATGGAAAATGAACTTTAAGGGCATGGGGAGGAAGGCCGGAGTGGTTCACGTACACGGTCCTGGTGGAAGAGCTGGGACTTACCTGTAGAGAAATCTGTTCGGAGCTGTACTGTTGCACGATCGGCAGAAACTCATCCGTATCAGCCATCCGGATAACCTGGGGATGGACGCAGAAAAGGGCCTGACGCTCGTTGGGAATGTAAAAGCGGCGCAGTTCTTCGTCAGGATTTGCCAGGTAGATATGTACCTGCTCACGGGGTAGAGAAAACAGGGTGAGATCAAACGACGGTGTTGCCGAGTCGGGGCGGAACGATTCCATTGCCTCGGTGTACTCTGACTGATCCGAATATGTTCTGGTGCCTTCGTTGTGGTAGCGATCCAGGTATGTGAGTGATGGGTACATGGAGAGACCCCCTGCAACAGGTGAATGGGGATAAACATGCAGCTTTGCCGAACACAAGCACTATACGTCAGGTTGCGTCTGTAATCTATGAAAAGTGAGCGTTTTCGAGAAAAAATCAGGTGCCCCTGGATTATTTCAACGGATCTCTCTTCACTGCAATAGGACCTGCCACAAGAAATGGTGACGCTTCGATTTTTTCTGCGGACATCATGTTGACAATCCTGCTGATGGAGCTGAGGATCATGAGTTGTTCCCAGTCTTCTAAAGAATGAAATGTCCGGGTAAAATCATCCTGGAGGGGAGAGGGGGCTTCCAGGAGCAGCTGTTTTCCTTCGTCTGTAAGAGATATCAGAGATCTGCGTTTATCCTGATCGGATTTGCGTTTCGAGACGAGATTTTTTTTCAGCAATCTGCTCAATATCTCAGTGACGGTTCCCTGGCTCAAGGAAACCGATCTGGACAATTCTGATACGGAGAGCGACTCGTAATGGGAGAGTTCATTCAGGATAACCAGTTGCGGACTGGTTATGCCGACCGTCTTGAGCAGATACTTGGAATGCAGGTCTATTGCCTGGGTGATTTTTCGGAGTCCTATGAGCAATTCTTTGCTTCTTTGCGTATACGTTTCTTTTCCGTTTCTTTTCATAAATGTATTGCGCATACCTGACTGTTCATCGGCAGGTCGTCTTTGCCGCTGAGCATGATAATAGTTTGTATTGTATCGGTACGGTTGTTGTGTTGAAAGCCGGGCGATTGCAACTTTTCACCAGGTCCGGCTTGAGAAAAAGATTATATGCTCGTTTTTCAAAAAAGTCATGCCCTATACCGGCAGAATATATTGTGAACAATGCAAATACATGTTGATGTCAATGTTTGTTCTTGTGGCAATCTCTATGTGTTCCTCTTTAAAAATAATATAATTCCAGCATTTTATAGTCTAGTTGTCTGCAAGTTTCGTGGTTGGCGGCAGTAAAAATATATCGTGTACAATTGACATTTTTCCATGCAGCCTGTACATATTCTTTTGATTATGAATTCTCGTCAACTTCACCGAAAGAGGGTTAAGATGTTGAAAAAAAGTGTTTTTGTCATTGCAGCGCTGTGTGTCTGCGTTGTGATGACGGCAGCTGTCGGCTGTGCTGAAGAAGGTTCGCTTATGCAGCGCATTGCAAAGGGCAAAACCATCCGTATCGGCTTTGCCAATGAAGTTCCCTGGGCATATCCGGGAGAGGGGAATAAGCCGCTCGGTTTTGCCAATGCCATAACCATTGGGATCCTTCACCAGATGGGATACGAGAATATCGAACCGGTTGTCACCGAATGGGGCGGGTTGATCCCTGGCCTGAAAGCTCAACGCTTTGATCTTATCACCGGAGGCATGTACATCCTGAACTCACGCTGCAAAAATGTCGCATTTTCAGAGCCCATCGGCAAGTTCGGAGATGCATTCATCGTCCCTAAGGGAAACCCCAAGGGGATCAGCAACTATCAGGATCTGAAAAATATGGATGAGGTCCTTGTAACCGGAGCCGGTTATAACGAGGTAGAGGCTGCTAAGAAAGAGGGCGTTCCGGACGGTAAGGTTATGCAGGTGCCCGGGCCGACTGAAATCCTCGCTGCAGTCAAAGCCGGTCGCGCCTACGCCGGAGCGGTGACATATTTTACGGCCCTTAACCTGGCAAAAGAAGCCGGTGGAGCGGTGGATGTAACCGATCCCGGGGCGCTTCCCGACTGGACGTTGAATTATGTCGGTATAGGGTTCAGGTCAGAAGATGCTGATTTTATGGCTGCATTCAATGCAGCGCGGGAAAAATACCTCGGCAGTGACCAGATGATGCAGGATGTGAAAGAGTATGGGTATACTTCCGAGCAACTGCCTGGAGATGTGAAAACACAATGGGTATGTAACAACAGGTAAACCGGTTTTCTCCTTTTTTAATAGCGCCTTTCTAACCGAAGCGGGTCGCCTGAAACGGCCCACTTCGGTGTTCCCGCAATGCGCTCTGGAAACAGACCCACCGTCGGATCCTGTAAAGGATTGCCGCGATCACAATGGATTATCTTGATTTTCTTCAAACTTATGGGCCGCAATTTCTCAGTGGTGCTTTGATCACTGTCATGCAAATGGTGTTGGCTTCCTTGCTGGCAATATTGCTGGCCTTCATATTCGGCATGATGCTCCTTGCACAGGGAAAGATCTGTAATAGAACAGCGACCTGCTACGTAGAGTTTTTTCGGGGCACGTCATTGCTGGTACAGCTCTATTGGATATTTTTCGTGCTCCCCCTGTTCGGTCTGACGCTGGACAAGTTTACGGCGGGATTTGCGGCGGTCGGCATGAACCTTGGGGCCTATGGAGCTGAAATCGTGCGCGGGGCCATTCTCTCCGTACCCAAGGGACAATGGGAGGCCGCTGTTGCCCTGAATATGTCATCCTGGACCCGTATGGTCAGAATTATCCTGCCCCAGGCATTTCTCGTCATGCTTCCCCCTTGGGGAAACCTGCTCATCGAGTTACTGAAAGGGACGGCGTTGGTCGCGTTGATTTCAGTAACAGACCTGATGTTTGTCTCCAAGCAAATTAACGGCGCGACCTATTTGTCGGCCCAAGCCTTTGGAACAGCCTTGATCCTCTATTATATTATGGCGAGATGCGCCGTAACTCCGACCATCCGATATCTGGAAAAGGTGATGGCCCGGAAGGTCGGACGGGTGTGATCGATGTTTGATTGGCGTTGGGATTTTACCCTGGAAATATTGCCCCGTCTTGTTTCCGCAACGGGGTATACCTTACTGGCCGCCGGAACCGGTTACCTGATCGCGCTTGTTTTGGGATTGTTTTTTCTATTGGCCCAGCGAACCCCGTTTTGGATGGTCAACACGGTTGTCCGTGAATGTGTGGAGTTCATACGTTCAACCCCCCTTGTTTTACAGATTTTTTTCATTTTCTTTGTCGGCCCGCAGTTCGGCATACGCCTGTCTCCATGGACTTCCGGAATGATCGCCATAGGGTTGCATTATGCATCGTATCTTTCAGAGGTCTATCGGGCAGGGCTTGAGAGTGTGCCCAAGGGGCAATGGGAGGCGGCCATTGCCTTGAGCTTCAGTCTTCCCCGGACCTATTTTCGAATCATTATTCCCCAGGCCCTGTCTCCCTCGCTTGCCGGGATGGGTAATTATCTTATCGGAATATTCAAAGAAACGCCCATGCTGTCAGTGATAGGGGTGGCGGAGCTGATGCACACGGCCAATGCAATCGGCGCGGAACACTACCGGTTTCTCGAGCCGTATACACTGGTGGGAGTGATTTTTTTGCTCATTTCTTTACCAGTAGCCTATTTGATTAAACTTTTTAACACCTGGTTCAGAAGAAAAACCGGAGTGGAGAAATAAACGAAATGTCTGAAGAAGCAGCATCAACACGAGCTGTTGAACAACGCGCTCCCATGGTCAGTTTCCAGGATGTCAGTAAATGTTACGGTGACCTGACTGTCCTGGATCAATTGAACCTTGATATAGAAGAAGGGGAAATGGTGTCTATAATCGGGCCGTCCGGTTCAGGAAAAACCACTGTTCTTCGTATGCTCATGACCCTTGAGCGTATAGACGGAGGGGTTATTTATGTCGACGGCGCTCCCTTGACGCACATGGAAAAAAGAGGTCGGCTGGTTCGAGCTGATACAAGGCACCTGAGAGCAATGCGGAAAAATATAGGGATGTGTTTTCAGCAGTTTAACCTGTTTCCGCATATGACCGCTCTGCAGAATTGCATGGAAGCGCCTGTGCATGTTCTTGGGTTGGACAAACAGCAGGCGCAGGAACGGTCGGAAGTGCTGCTCGATATGGTGGGTATGCTTGATAAGCGTGACGAACTTCCGGTTCGTCTTTCAGGGGGGCAGCAGCAGCGGGTCGCCATTGCCAGGGCGCTTGCCATGCGTCCGAAAGTAATGCTGTTTGACGAGGTGACCTCCGCCTTGGACCCGGAAGTCATCGGCGAGGTGACCAAGGTCATACGTGAACTGGTCAGTAAACACAACCTCACCATGCTCATGGTGACGCATCAGATGGGGTTTGCCAGGGAAATATCCGACAGGGTCTGCTTCTTCTACGATGGGAAGATCGAAGAACAGGGCACGCCGGATGAGCTTTTTGGGAATCCGCAGCAGGAAACGACGCAAAGATTTTTAGATGCAGTATTTGATGCCGGCTGATTTGCCCGGTCAGTGTTCCTTCATACTGCGCAGGATCGCGCCCCCAACTATGAACAAGACAAGGATGCTCAGCATTCCCCAGCGTGTTTCGCCGGTCAGGCGGGTGACTACACCCATCAACAACGGGCCGCTGATGGCGGCAAATTTTCCAAACACATTATAAAAGCCGAAAAATTCAGCGCTCTGCTCCGGAGGAATCAGTCTGGCGTAATAACTGCGGCTGAGGGCCTGGATGCCGCCCATGGAGGAGGAGACCATGGTGGCAATGATCCAGAATAGAATGACCTGGCTGTGGTGGCCTGCCAGTGCGGGCAGGAAAAAAGCAAGCAAGGTGACAAGGGCGTACATTGCTATGCCTGCAAGGAGCATGTTCCTGGTGGAGAAGCGTGCAGCCAGTCTTCCATAGAGCAGGGCAAAGGGAAACGCCACTATCTGGATATAGAGGAGTACGGCTATCAGGAGGGTGCTGTTGAACCCCAGGTCATATCCATAGGCAGTGGACATGCTGATGATGGTGCCGACCCCGTCTATATAAAAAAAATAGGCGAGCAGAAAGATAAAGACCTGACGGTGTTGTCTGATGTGTCTGACTGTCTGGTACAGCCTGGCAAAACTCTCTCTCAGCGGTGAATCAGGGGCTGGTAGAGCATGGATTTGGCGAATGGTGCACAGCGCAGGAATGGAAAGGAGCAGCCACCAGATTCCCACTATCACAAAGCCGATTTTCACCTCATGGGCAGGCAATGCGTTTCCCTGGGCGCCTGCAGAGAGAATGAGACCGATCACCGCGATAAAGGGGATGACGCTGCCGATGTACCCATACCCATATCCCCGGGCGGAGACTCTGTCCATACGTTCCGGAGTCGCCACATCCACCAGGAGCGCGTCATAAAATACATTGGCTCCCGCCCATCCTACCCGCGCAGCAACAAAGAGCGCAAGGCAGAGCAGCCATTGTCCCTGGGTTATAATCGGCAGAAAAAAGGTAAAGAAGAGACCGATGCTGAGGAAAAAGCCGAAAAAGAAGATTTTACGCTGTCCATAGTCGGCCAGGCTTCCCAGAATGGGAGAGAGCATGGCCAGAATAAAAGAGGCTGCGGAGTTGGCAAACCCCCAGTTGGCGGTGCTCACTGCATCGGGGAGGCCGGCAGCTGCGTATTGTTTGAAAAACAGCGGCATGATCGCAGTGACCATAATCAGCACAAAGGCTGAATTGCCGGCATCGTAGAGTACCCAGCTGTTTTCGGCGCTGATTTTTTTTTGCATGATGCATTCTCTGCTGTTGTTTTGTAAAACCGGAAAAAATCAGCCGGCATTACACACAAAAAAAGTCATGAGAAATGGGGGTTAGAGACTCTCTTTTGTCGTCAGTCCGGGTGTCAGCAGCCAGATGGCCAGCACGATACAGGAACTTCCCATTGCCGTCAGCGCAAGGGTATGGATCGTGTCTTCCCACCCCAGTGAGATAAACCACATGGCAAAGGCCCCGGTCAGAAAAAAGAGGAACATCATAACGGAAGATGCCGCTCCGGCTGCCTCCTGTACCTGCTCAAGAATGAGATGATTACTCGTGGGTCGGTTGATGCCGAATGAAAAAGAGGCCAGGCCCATGGGTAAAGCCAGGGACCAGGGGCCTGGGAATATATCAAAATACATTAGAATGCCGGCACACAGAATACCCGCAAAACTGAGGGTGAGAAGGGTTTTCGGAGCTATAAATTTTTGAATGCGCGAGCACATGAACGCGCCTGCCATAATGCACATGGCATTAAAGGCAAAGTAATAGCTGAACACCTGCTCCGTGGCACCGAAGTCGTTGATGTAGATGTTTGCCGCTGAACCGATGAACGAGAAGTGGGTCAGAACAATAAGCGAGAACAGGACGACCATTGACATATAATTTCTGTTTCGCAGCAAGGTCAGGTAGGTCCCCATGGCCGCCGCCACACTGCCTTCAGATCGTTTTTGCAGCGGTTCCTCCAGACGCAGCACGCCGATAAAGGCGAGGACGCCGATGATTGCCTGGACGATGAAGACCCAGTGCCAGGAAAGCCAGGTCATGATAAAGCCGCCTATGACCGGGGCGCACATGGGGGCCAGCGCCATAATAATCGCCATATAGGCCAGTATGCGCCGGCGTTCACGGCCATCATACAGATCTTTGGTGATGGCCATGGCAATGACCATTCCGGAAGCGGATCCTATTCCCTGGAGCACACGCAGGGCTATGAGGGGGCCGATGCCGTTGGCAAAGGCGCTCATGAAACTGGCCGCGATGTACAGGGAAATTCCGGCAAAGAGCGGCGGCTTACGGCCGTAACGGTCGGAAAGCGGTCCGTACAGCAGCAGGCAGACGCAGAAACCGATAAAAAAACCGCTCAGCGTCAGGTTGACGGTACTCATGGGTTCGTTCCACGTGTTCTGCAAAAGCGGCAACGAAGGAAGATACATATCCGTTGACAGGGGAGGAAATGCTGAGAGCAGCGTCAGCAGTAATATAATTTCAGTATTGTTTCGTTTCATATGGGATGTGTTTCTTGGGTTGACGTTTTCAGGAGAGATTCGCTCCTGCTTGTCGGTCGATTTCCTTGGCAATGTCGTTCGGTGAGCCTGTTTTACGGGCAATCACACTGTAGGCAACCGGTACGATAAGCATGGTGAAAAAGGTTGCAACCGAGACCCCGGCAAGTATGACGATACCGATTGTAATGCGTGTTTCCGCACCGGCGCCGCTAGCCAGGACCAGGGGAAGAGCACCGGCAACGGTGGTCAGGCCGGTCATCACAATCGGACGGAAACGCTTATCCGCCGCCACCATAATGGCGCGGTGGAAGCGCATGCCTTCATCGCGGAGCTGATTGGCGAATTCGACTATCAAAATACCATTCTTCGCCGCCAGGCCGACAAGCATAATGAGCCCGATTTGCGAGTAAATATTCAATGAACCGCCTGTAACCCAGAGACCGAAAAGGCCTCCCGCCATGGCGAGGGGTACGGTCAACATGATTACCAGGGGGTGTATCCAGCTTTCGAATTGGGCTGCCAGAACAAGAAATACGACTGAAAGCCCCAGGAGAAAGACGAATATCATGGAGCTGCCGGAGTTTATGAAGTCCCGGCTTTGTCCTTTATAATCTATGACGGCCTCGGGCGGCAGGTTTTCACGTACAAGCAGCTCAAGATAGTTCAACGCTTCGCCCAGTGTATAGCCGTCCGTCAGGTTGGCCTCCAATGTGATGGAGCGGATGCGGTTATAGCGGGACAGGGTCTGGGCGGCCCCGTACTCCCTGATTTCCACAATGTTTGAAAGCGGGACCAAATGGTCGGTTCTATCTGAACGGACATATATATTATTCACATCATTAAAGGACCTCTGCTTTTCACGCGCTCCCTCCACGATGACATCATATTCTTTTCCGTCACTGAGGAAGGTGGTAACGTTTTTTCCTCCCATCATGGTTTCAAGGGTAGTCCCTATCTCTGAGACGGTTACGCCAAGATCAGCCGCTCGTTCGTAATCGACTACAAAATCAATCTGGGGGCGAGTCTCTTCATAATCGCTTTCCAGCCCTTCTATGCCTGGGTTGTCCTCATTCACTTTCCTGAGAACAATATCCCGCCACTGGGCCAGCGTTTCATACGTCGGGCCGCTGAGTACGAACTGGACAGGCTTTCCGGTTCCTCCTCCCAGCCCCTGTCGCATAATTGGTGAGGTGCGGACGCCGGGAAGATCTGAGAGGTTTTGCCTGATTTCCGCCATAATCGTAAAGGCTGACCGCCGTTTCGACCAATCATTGAGAATCGCAATAATGAATCCTCTATTGAAGTTTTCAATGGTCCCGAACCCCCTGGGAGCTCGAACCTGAACACGGCTTATCTCCCCGGATTCAACATATTTCATCATCCGTTTTTCGATTTCGTTCATATATTCTTCCATGTAATCGAAGCTCGCTCCTTCAGGGCCTGTAACGGCAACGAAAAACGCTCCGCGATCTTCTTTAGGGACAAATTCCGAGGGAATGTGCCTGTACATGGCATATAAAGAACCGATGACGACCAGAAAGGCTGCCAGGGCAACAAGCGGTGCACGTATGGCCCTTGTCAGCACTGAAAAATAGAGGTTCTTAGCTGAGCGGACCGCTGCATCTACTACCCGTATGAGTACGTTCGGTCCTTTTTGTTCTGCCGTTAATACTTTCGATGCAAGCATCGGACACAGCGACAGGGCCACAAGGGAGGAAAAGCCGACAGCCGCGGCGATTGTCAGGGCGAATTCCGTAAAGAGCCTGCCCAGATCACCTTCCAGAAAGGTGATGGGAATGAACACGGCCATCAATACCAATGTGGTTGAAATAACGGCAAATCCAACCTGTCGTGCGCCGTTGTACGATGCCATAAGGGGCGTTTCACCGTATTCCTGCATTCTGCGTACGATATTTTCGAGCATGACGATGGCGTCGTCAACCACCATTCCTATGGCCAGGACAAGCGCCAGCAGGGTGAGCAGATTCACCGAGTATCCAAGGCCGTACATGACGATAAATGTGGCAATGAGCGAAACGGGCACGGTAACGGCAGGGATGAGCATTGCACGTATTTTCCCTAAAAAGAGATACATCACAAGAACAACGCAGCCGACAGCAATAAAGAGGCTGTTGAAGACTTCCCGAATAGAGGCCTCGATAAACACGGCTGAATTGTAACTCTGGTAGATGTGCATTCCGCCGGGCAGGTTTGCATTCATTTTATCGGTAAGGTCTATAACCGCATTTGCCACATCAATCGTATTGGCCGTTGACTGTTTGATAACACCGATTCCGACCATGGGGATTTCATTGCCGCGAAAAAGGTTACGGTCTTCAACAATGCCCAGTTCCACACCTGCCACATCTGCCAGGCGGATGAGATAGCCGTCTTGGCCGGCGCCTATGACAAGGCGTTTAAAATCATCAGGTGTTTTGAAATTGCGGTCAACACGAGCCTTGAACATACGTTGATCCGATTCCAGAGAGCCGGCCGGGAGCTCGACGTTCTCGGAACGCAGCGCATTTTCAATATCGGAAACACTCAGATTACGGGCGGCGAGTTCTTGACGGTCAAGCCAGATGCGTACCGCATAATTCAAGCCTCCGCCTACCCTGACACGCGCGACGCCGTCCAGAGTTGAATACTGGTCTACAAGGTAACGTTCAGCGTAATCCGTCAGCTCAGGCACGCTCATGGCGTCGCTGACCAGATTCTGCCAGATGATGACATCATCGTTGCTGTCCACTTTTTGCACTTCAGCCGGTTCAGCCTCATCGGGCAGGTTGTCGGCTATACCGGAAATACGATCTCTGACATCGTTGGCTGCCGCATCAATATCCCTGTCAATGGAAAATTCGATGGTGACGCTGGATTCGCCGTCTTCTGAAGAAGATTCTATGAACTCAATCCCTTCAATCCCCGCAATTCGTTCTTCGATAATTTCCGTCACACGGGTTTCAACAATATTGGCAGGCGCTCCCGGGTACTCGACTTCCACGGTTACGATCGGC
The DNA here is from genome assembly GCA_963678525.2 of Desulfobulbaceae bacterium. Classification (GTDB taxonomy): domain Bacteria; phylum Desulfobacterota; class Desulfobulbia; order Desulfobulbales; family Desulfobulbaceae; genus Desulfogranum. The sequence goes on along the minus strand of CAXXDG010000003.1, from coordinate 2,786,212 downwards.
GGATCAATGTCCGGATATTCCCGCAATGATAATCTCTGATAAGAAACAAGCCCGAAGGTAATCAGAAGCAGGGAAAGCACGCCGGCAAAAACAGGACGTTTTACGGAGATGTCGGATATAAACATGTTTATTCCCCAGTGTTGCCGTCTTGTTTCAACATTTCATCCAGTGTCGGATTGTCGTTATCAAGGGCTTTGACGACGACCCTGTCACCATTCTGCAGCCTGAGGGTCCCGTGGGTGACGATCCTGTCTCCCTCCTGTATGCCGTTCAGCACTTCAACCACTCCCTGGTAGCGCGATCCCAGTTCGACCGGAATAAAGGATACCCTCGGAGTTTCATCTTCTTCAGAAAGAACAAAGACATAATTTTGTTCTCCTTCAGGCACGAGGGCCTCTTCTGGAATCACCAGGGCTTTTCTGGGATTTTTTTGCAGTGTAACGCGCATCAGCATGCCGGGAAGCAGGCGGTGATCACTGTTTTCAAGCAGTGCTCTCACAGTTATCGCCCGCGTTACAGGGTCTACCCGGCTATCGATACTTTCAACGGTCCCTTGAAATATCCGTTCAGGAAACGCTTTTGCCGCAGCCGTGATTTTCCCGCCTTTTTCAATGGAAGGGAGATAGAGCTCCGGTATGGCAAAATCAAGTTTCAAAACACTGTCATCATCAATCGTGGTGATGAGCGTTCCGGGTTGGGCCATAACACCGACGCTGATATTACGAAGCCCCAGTTTCCCGTCAAAAGGCGCCGTTATATGCCGTTCCTGTATTTGCGAGGTTATGGCTGCGATACGGGCCTGCGCTGTCTGTAATTCCAGCTGGGCCTCATCCATGGTTGATTGGGAGGCGGCGCCTCTTGTAATGAGAGGCTTGAGCCGCTCCACCTGGCGTTGAGCTTCCTCGACAATGGATTTCTCCTCGGCCAGGAGCGCCTCTTCCTCGGCCGATTCCATCTCAACGAGAACATCGCCCTTTTTTACCCGCTGTCCGCTTTCAAAGTTGATGACTGTAATTCGCTCTGTCACCGAGGCCATCAGGTCGACGTTTTCGTTGGCCTGCAGTGTTCCCAGTGCCTCGATTTCATCCACCAGATGCCGTATTTCGACATCTGTGACAAATACGGGGGCAGCAGCCTTCTGTTTTGCCGAGACAGGAAACGGGATGAACAGTAACGCCGTGCATACTAACGTGAGTATTTTCATGGGAATCTAACCTTTTTGTTCGGTGATATAAGATGTCGAACCGCCGATCGCGCGATACAGGGAGATGCGGAAAGAGATGAGATCCAGACGCTCTGTTACCAGGTCTCGCTCAATACTTCGCAGGTCCTGCAGCGCGTTTAAAACAGGTAAATAATCGTCCACTCCCTGTGTGTATCGAGCTTCGGTTTCTTCAACCGTGTCTTGCAGGATTTCGAGTCGTTCATGGAGTCGTGTGAGATACTCCCGTTGTTTCTTTTCCTGATACAGCGCATTCTCGACCTGCTCCACAGCTTCCAGGTAGAGTTGGGTAAAGGTCGCCAGCCGTTCGGTATAAATCGCCTTGTTCCTTTCAACCTCAGCCTTGCGCCTGCCCCAATCCAGAATAGGCTGTACAAAGCCGCCGATAATGGTTCCAACCATTCCGGTATATGCGGTGTCGTCTGAATAGAGATAGCTTCCGGTAAGTGTAATTTGCGGTAATCGTTCGGAAACAGCGGCAGCTATGTCGGCATCTGCAGCCACCAGCTCGGCATGTGCGGCCCGCAGGTCATGTCGGTTGAAGAGCAGCTCGGCCGGGACCCCGATTGCCGGCAAGTCCGATGCAAATGCAAGCGCCTCTTCCGGAGCAACACGGTTGCGCCCATCCGGTTGCCGGCCCAACAGAACGTCAAGGCGATTTTCGAAAACTCTCAAAGCCGCTTCCGCAGGGGGGATAAGTCCTTTACTTTCGGCAACCTGGCCTTTTTGCTGAAGCACCTCGACATTCGTTCCCATACCATTTTTCTGTCTCAGTTCAATCAGTTCCAGCAGGTCCTGGTCTGTTTCCAGCTGTGAATGGAGTAACTGCATTCCCTTGTGGGCGGCAACAGCGCCGAAATAGGCGTCGGCTACCTCCGTACTGAGGCTGAGTCGTAAAGCCCGGAGATCTTCTTCCCTGGCAATGGCCTCAAATTCATCAGCCATTGCAAGCGATTGTATACGGTCAAAAAGATCGATCTCCCAGCTTAATACAACGCCGATTGCTCCTGTGCCGGCTTGGTCATCGTTTCCTTCGCGGCTATCCGTGATATTGCCTTCCGCATCGATAATCGGGAAAAGTTTTGAGCGCGTCTGCACCTGTAAAGCTCGCGCATGTCGGATACGCGATACAGCCGCCGCAATATCCTGGTTGGCCTCAAATGCCTGTTCTATCAGGGTTGTTAGCTGAGGCCTGTCAAGGTTAAGCCACCATGCCTCCACGGCTTTGCCGTCGTCTTCATGAATCGGCGTCCCGAGACTGGGGTAAGATTGCTGCGGCAGTACGGAAGGTTGCACCTCATGGTCTACGGTATGCAGTGAGCAACCCGACATGAGTAGAAGCGCTGAAAGAACTACCGAAAAAATGTTCTTCATACGTTTTCTCATTAAAGGTTTCATTGGCTTGTCGTATCAGTATTCATTGTTCAACCTGTTTTGCTTATGTATCCGAAAGGCTCTTGCGAGGCATCTGGATGAATCATCGCGGAGAGCAGGACTTTCGTGTTTCGCTGCGGCCGGCAGATCTGGTTCGGCCGTGCCGGTTAGTCATGTACCGCCGCGGGCAGGCCCGTCATGCTGCGCCCGGTTATCGGAGCCGTCAACAATGTTTGAATGCCGGTACATTGCAGGGTGCAGCGAAACGATTATAGAAAGGTATATCTTTCAACTTAAAAGACCAGAATAAAGTAGGTAGCCCTAATCTTTTTTAGATTAGAATTCGGTTAAAATCTCAGATGTCTGCATCTGTGCAATTTTCAAATTTATGTTACCGCTGTTAAGAAAGTGGTACGGTATGTAGAAAGATGTTTGAGCGTGACGACTTTTTACTCAGTCGGATGCGGGAAATATCAGTTTGTTTCGAAATCAGGCGGTGGAAAAACAGAAGGGGAATCCTGGTCAGGGTTCCCCTTTTTGCATCGTTATGTATATGGCAGCCGGGCCTGAAAAATAATGGCGACGGGCCCGATACGGAATCCGAGAGTTGTCAACCGTTAACGGCAACCAGTGTTAATCCCAGTTTTTCCTCTGCCGCTTTGATTTTTCCCAGCTGCTCTTCAGTGAGCTCGGCACTGCTGAGATCATTGCAGGAGTAGGCCAGAATCGGTTTTCCTAAATCTTTTTCCAGCTCATTGATAACCTGGAGGCTGTTCTGTTCGACATTGGGCGCGATTGAACAAAGCATAGTTTTTTCTCCTTGTTGTGTTGGGGGGGATGTTGTACTGCCTGTGTACAATTTTAAAGTAAACGTCAATCTACGAGACGGCAATACGGAAGAGTTGAGGGGGAAATAACGGGCAATATCCGTCATTTTTTTGCAGGCGGCAGGTAGCGCGCTGAAGATGTCGGCTGAGGTCAGTCGGACAAACCCATCAAATAGGTTTGCAGATTGGTGCTGGTTTTGTTCAGGCCCAGTTTTTTTCGCAGATTTCGGCGATGGAAATTGACGGTCGTTATACTTAGATGGAGAATTTCAGCGATTTCTTTACTTCTTTTCCCTTCACGGATGAGGGCTGCTATCTGAATTTCCTGGGGAGTGAGCACCATTTCCACAGACCGTAATCGCTTGAGAAAGTGTCCTGACAACTCAGTCAGTCTGCTGCGCAGACTACTCAGCAAGAGCAGGGCCTTCTCCGGCAGGGAAAGATGTTCCAGTTGCTCGAGAATGGGAAAAACCATTTGCCTGAGATTGTCGAGCGTCCTGGCTTCCATTTCTTTCTGATCATTTTCCCGCTGTTGCAGGAGCACCTTGAGTGCAGTGTTGGATTCCTGGAGTTTCAGTTTTTCTTCACGTAAAGCCAGTTCGGTTTTGTTTTGTTTCTCTTCTGCAAGTTTGAGGGCCGTAATGTTTTCGTGGCTCACCACTATGCGGGTTGGACCGGATTCAGGCGAACGGGTAACACGCATATAGAACCACCGCTTTTCCGTCGGTGAATGGCAGGGGTAATCCTGCACATATTCTTCAATGGTCCCGTCTATCACATCGCGGATTCCCTGTGCTACTGATTGCGACTGATCAGCGGAATACCCGTCAGCCGCATCACAGATTTTAAGATAATTGATGCGAAGCGCTCCCGGGCGCATCTGAAAAGAGTTTTCTTCAGCGAATCGTTTCCAGGCCCTGTTTGTCTCCAGGATGTACCCCTCTTCGTCAAGAATGGCCACGTGGGCGGTAAGGGAGTTCAGGATGGTGCGTGCAAGTAATTCCGGTTGATCGCCGAGCGGAGAATCGGCGCCGGTCGTATTGTGCTCTTTCATGGTTACGTTGTTTGCTGCTCCTGTTTGAATTTGAAGCGGTTGAATGCATCCTGCGTGGCTTTGCGGAAATCACGTTAACCAATTGCCTGTATATACCATATATTACAAGTTGTACAAACAGAGGACTCCACGTTCGCCTGCACGAAAACGACGGCAAAGCCTCGTGTTCTGTCCTTTGTCTATCGCCCCATGACCAGAATAATGGCATATTTTATGCAAACTTTTTTATGAGCAGTTTTTCGGTGAAAGGTAAGGCCGGCAATCTTGCCGGCTCGAATGTCCGGATCATTGAAAGAGGAGATGCAGAGATGGCTGCAAAACTACTGATTGATCAAGATGGCGTGTACTCTCGGGAATCATTGATGGGAAAAAGCTTTACACCGGCTGAATCTGAGCAAAATCAGAACGCTGCGGTGGAAGAGCGGGCAGCTGATGCCGCTTTGCAGGAGCAGTTTATCTCTCTGGAAGAGTTACTCCAGCGGCGAAGAACGGAATTCGTTTTCCTGTAAATTCTGCCTTTCTGCAAAAGGGGTAAGCATAGGCCGATAAGATTACCCCAGGTGTGTCATCTGCGGAATATCGGCAGGAGGTCTCAGCTGCCCTTTTTTCCGGTTTTGTAGGTGATGTTGTATTTTTTCATCTTTCGCCAGAGGGTTGTTTTATCAACCCCCAGATGGGCGGCTGTTTTTGCTCTGTGGCCCTTAAATTTGTGCAGGGCTGCGTAGATTGTTCCTGCCTCGGCGTTTGACAGTGGATTTTCTCCCGTATGTTCTGCCGGCTGATGCGTGTTGGACACAGAGGAGACTATATCGTCAGGCAGACAGCTTATGTCGATGACGCTGTCCTGACACATGACAAAGCAGTGTTCAATAATGTTTTCAAGCTCTCTGACGTTACCGGGAAAATCGTACTGCATTAAAATCTTTAAAACATTCGGGCTGGCGCTGTGTATGTTTTTGTTTTGAGCCGCCCTGAATTTGTCGATAAAATGCTGGACGAGCAGGGGAAGATCTTCCCTTCGTTTACAGAATGGCGGCAGGGCCAGGTGAATCACGTTCAATCGGAAATATAAATCATTGCGAAATTTGCCCTTTTCCACCTCTTCTTTCAGATTCTTATTGGTGGCCGCAATGGTGCGTACATTTGTCTTAATGGTCTCTGTGCCGCCCAGAGGTTCAAATTCCTTTTCCTGAAGAACCCGCAGTAATTTAGCCTGCAGGGCAGGGGATATGTCCCCGATCTCGTCAAGAAAGAGCGTGCCGTTTTCAGCAAGGGCAAATCGACCCGGCTTATCCTTGACCGCTCCGGTAAATGCTCCTTTTTTATAGCCGAACAGTTCCGATTCCAGCAGCGTGTCAGGAAGGGCCGCGCAGTTTACGGCTATAAACGGTCCCTCCCTCAGACTTAAATTGTGAATGGCCTTGGCGAACAGTTCTTTCCCTGAGCCGCTCTCTCCCTCGATGAGGACTGTGCTCGGGCTTTTAGCAACGGTAGGCAGGGTGGCGAATATTTTCTGGATACGCTCGTTTTTACTGATAATGTCCTGAAAATTGTACTCCTGCGGGATGGAGTGATGAAGCTGCGCAAGACCGGTTACACTGCGAAACGTTTCTACCCCGCCGATAACCTGTTCGCCGCTTTTAAGAGCAGAGGTGTTGACTGCTATTTTAAGATCGTGGCCGTCAATATTTTTGATAATGGATTTTTTGTTGGTAAACGCCCTGCCGGTTTCAATGGATTTTTTGAGTATGCAGTTTGGGTTGGAAGCGCCTCCTCCGAACAGTTTGTAGCATTTCGTACCGATTGCTTCTTCACGTTTGAACCCTGTGATGATTTCTGCCGCGCGATTAAACGAGGTTATCTCGAAGTTGTGATCAACGGTAAAAGCTCCGTCCGTCATTGACTCCAGAATGCAGGAGCTCAGGGATTCTTCCTCCCCCGGAAGGTTGCTGGGGCATGAGTCCGGGCAGGGAATCTTGTGACTCGTTTGCTGTTGGTGTCCTGAATTGTGTGCAGGAGGCGAAGGATTTTGATCACCATTATGCGGAGTTTTCTTTTCTTTTTTTCTGCGTTTTGCCTGCTGCAGTTTTAACAGGGGTACACTGCCGCTGGTATTCGAATCTCTCGTAAGTGTACGGATGTCGCTTTTCTGCATGGGAGTACCCTCTGAAAGTGATCGTTTGCGGGCAAACAATCAGCCTGTTTATCTGCCGCATCAAGCATGCGGCAGTTGTATCAATTTCCGGTTATCAAAAGGGGGGCAGACATGTTTATCAGTATATAGGAAAACCAAATGAAGTCAAGTCGTCTGCACTCCCCAGGTACTAACTAACCCTACTGTTGTACGTTCTTAATCCGTATCGTGATCGTCCTCGTACCCTGTAATCATTGCCTTAAAATGGGCCAGGGGCGTATGCCCGAGGGTTGCAAGGTAACAATGGACAACTATGAAGCTTGAAAAGAAAAAGAAGAGTACAACATGTATGGTGTCGATAACTTTGATTCCGCCTAGAAGGTTCATATACTCTTCGTATTCCTTGACTTTCCACAGGTACAGTCCGGAGACCATCTGTAACGGCAGTAAAATCATCATAATGATCAGGTACGCCTGCTGTTGCAGTGCATTGAATTTGTTGTCCGGCGTCATCACGTGCGGATTGGGCTTGCCTGTAAAATAGCCGAAACCATAGAATGTAATCTGTTGTATTGCACGGTCCATAAAACCTTTGGTCTCCGGGATATATATTTTTATTTTCCCAGATATGAGATAGTATGTCAACCAGATGAAATAATTCCCGATAACGAGAAATCCCAGGTAGTTATGGACAGTAACGGCGTTGCTCAGTGTCATTATGTTGAGAAGTTCCGCATATCGTATCTGAAGGCCGGTAATGATGAGGGCTATGAAGGAAAGGGCGTTAATCCAGTGCCATATCCTGACCGGCGCTGGGTGGATGTAGACCTGTTGTTTTTGCTGCATGGTTATTTCTCCTGTTGCGGGAATGCTTTTATGCATGATCATCACCATTTTTTCGTTTTGGCAGAGTGACTACTCGTATGAAGAGATGCGAAAAGGCTCCCAGCACTCCTCCTGCGAATATGAGAATTCCAAGTTTATCCAGCAGACTGACACGTGTTCCTCCAAGAAGGTAAAAGTGGCTGAGGTGGTAACTTTCCAAAACTTTGCGATCTGCTGAAAACTCCTCTACAGAGCCGTCTCCGTAGGTCATGATAATGCATACTTCCTGAAAATAGGGAGAGTCTGCACTGTGGCATTCAACGCATTCGTTTTGGGCTGAATGCGCATGTATCTGATGCGCCCGCTTGTCTACATCTGCAACCAGTTCTGCGCGGAGGACAGCCCGGGTGTTTTTTCGTTTAAGAAGAAACATAAGGTTATCGAGCTCATTGGCCTCGAGAATCCGGTTATTGTTCTTGTCAAAGGCATTGAGAAAATCGCGGGGATTGATGCCGATTTTTCCAAGAAACTCTTCGCATGCATACAGCCGGCCGGTCATGGGGTCAAAGAATTTGAGGTGGATGTGGCGCGGCGCGTCCGGTGCATGGCAGACAGTACATTCAACAGATGAAAAATGCGTGTCACCAGCCGGCAGCCAGTCGTGCTTTATGGTTGGGTTGTGGCATTTGAGACAAAATGCATTGGTTCGTTCATCCACTGAGGCATGTTCCATGGGCTGTACGTAATGATAGTCGTGGCAGGCGTAGCAGGTCATGGTTATACCTTTTTTTCGGATGTCCATATGCACGCTGTCCTTGAATTCATTTGCCGTTTCTTCATGGCAGTCGGCACAGCATACGGCCTGCAGCGGTATTGCGTGCGGGACGTCTTCATCCCAGTTTAGCTCCTCAACGTCTGAATGACAGTCGATACAGCTGATACCGGCATCTCCATGGACGGAAAGGTCAAATCGCTCTTCGTCGACGTATAAGGATTCCGTAATAGGCATTCTGATAATGTTATGAGTGCTTTCCATGGTGAGCGTTTCGTCACTGTGGCATTCCATACACTCTGAATTTTCAACAGCACCGCTGACGGTTGGGAGGAAATTTCCCATGCATAGTATGCCCAGGCACGTGTGCAGGATCCGCTGGTTCAATTTTTTCATTCTTTGGCTCTCCGGGTGAATGGTATGAGGCTGGTGCAAATGCAATCATTGCAGCCGTTGTCAGCAGTAAATAATTATCGTCTGTTATTTATCTTGTCCGCCGTCTGTCATTTTTTCAGTCCGTAATCAATGTGGATAATAATTGTCGTCAACCAGGTAAATGATCAGCCGACAGTGTCGGAAAACGTTGTCTTCCATTGACTGACCCTGCGTTGAAACGTTCGCAGCTGGCCATCTGCAAATCTACCGGGATGTTCCTGCTGCAGATGTTTGAAGAGCATTCCAGCTGAAACCTGCGGGTCTTCCCGTAACAATGGGACGACTTCCAGGGACCATACATCTGCAAAGGCGTCAGGATGGGTCCTCCACGACCGTTCTCGGCTATGGGAACGCTGATATTCTCCTTTCTCGATTCTGCGGCCGGATCGTTCTGAAATACCTGCCATTGCAGCGGCTGTTTTCTGGGTTTTTCCATTTACACGGGCTGCCTTGTACACCTGTATTTGTCTTTTGTTTATCGGCCTGCCGGACACAGGAAACCTCCTTAAATGCGTTGAAAGATTTATTGGCCGATCTGTTCCGGGAAAGGAGGACAATCTGCGTGTCATGTGTCGGCCATGCTAATTGTCGTTTTTTGAGCACAATTCCACGCGGAAATTTGTACTTCTGTTTTTAAAATAATGCATCGGGCGTGCCACTTTAAATACTGTTTAATATCAACATGTTGCTAGAGACAGTGTGAAGTGCCATTGCATGCTTGCAATACTTATTGCAATGGGTGATTGCAATGTTGCAATGGTTACAGCTTGATGCACTCCTCCTGTTTACAATCAGCATTTGACTAAGGGGTCTAGCGGGGAAATACGCTCGATACTTCTCCCTGGGGGGAGATAATGCGCAGCAGGTATGAGTCGAGTCAGCGGGTAACTTCGCATCCCGCATTACTCATGACTTTTTTTGAATAATTGTTTAACGAGTTGAATGCTCGTGATAAATGAGGGTTGTTAAGGCTGTACTGAATACGCGTACGAAAAAAGCTCTTTCTTTCCCCTCGGGAGAAAGAAAGAGCTTTTTGTGAGGAGGCGGCTCCTATGCCGGGAAGCCGCTGTAAAAGATGACGGGCGATGATTGTGAACAGAGTTCAGATGGGAAGCATATGCTCCCCGGCTGCTTCCGTAACAGCCTTACGGTCCAGAGAATATCCGATCAGGCCGTAGCAACAGGCGAAAAACAGACCGTTTACCGCGTTTATCAATATGAATTGCTGAGCTGAAATGACGGAATTCATCTCAACGAATCCACCGCCGAGGAGGCATATATAGCCGATGGAGCCATGGGTCAGGTTGGCAAGCAAACCAAAAAGACCAAGGAGTTTGCCTATGATCGGTATATACGTCATTTGTAGAAATCCAAAGCTCATGGGAGCTATGACGGCGCCGAATGCTATACCATTGAGCGTCCACCTGTACCTGGCTTGAAAATGTTTGGTGAGGTGCATGCTTGATAAGGGGATGATTGCGAGAAAAATTAACCATTGGCTCATAACGAATCTCCTGTCCGTATATAGTATTTAGGGCTTTTCTGCGACCGGGATAGCCGGCTGCAAGCGCCTTCCTGACCTGGTGAAACAAAAAGCAGTGTCTATACCTTTGTAAAGCATATTGTATGCCAAAACCTTGGTTTATATTTTCTATTAAAATATCAAGATGTTATCCGTGGGGCTCTCTGCCGGCAGGCCTGCACAATGATTGCAGGCCTGCAATCATTGTGCAGGCCTGCATGGGGTACGGGGCAGCGTGAACATTTTCCCTTGCTCATATGTTTTACGCATATTTTTCGTTTTGCGGTGAGGGGAAGAATTTCGGAGAAATGCAGGGTCTATTGCATAAACCTGTTGTCGAAACAGGGGCAGGTGCTGTAGAGTGCCAGGCTAAGGGGAATAGGGGGGGGAGAAATGCAGTGGTAACAGTAGTATATCTACGGGAATACAACCTCATGACTGCCTTTTTCGCTTCACAGTTTCTGGTCGGTTTGGCTATTTGTACGGATTTGCTCTCCTTTCAATTTAAGGAGCGAGAGCGGGTACTTTTCTGCCTGGTCATCTCCTGTATCCTGGTTTCTCTGCATTTTATGCTTCTGGGGCACTGGACCGCATCCTGCCTGGGATTGCTGGGCTGTCTGCGTTTCACTATATGTTGTTTCACTACTTCCCAGCGCTGTATGGTTGTTTTTCTAGGCATCTCCCTGGTTATCAGCCTGCTGACATGGGAGGGGATTCTGAGCCTGTTGAGCACTGCTGCCGTTGCCTGTAATACTGTGGGGGCGTTTCGGGGGAATGATCGCAGGTTAAGGGAATTGATGTTTGCAGGCGCCCTGTTATGGCTGATACATAACCTGCTGGCCGGGTCACCGACAGCCGTGCTGCTGGAAACAATTTTTATAAGCAGTAATATCGTAGGGTATTACCGCCACTATCTGCGAAAACCTATGGGAAAGCCTCAGTATACCGCGGCGTAACAGGGCTGAACCTCCGGTACAAACACTCTTTGGTATGCAGGCTCGAAATCACAATTTTCTAGATGATGTGCAGCAGGTGTTTCAGCGGGCCGCCTTTATTCGCGAGTTGGGGATACGGTTGCATGATGTTTATCCCGGCTGCTGTTCAGCCGCATTACGTATCCGTCCGGATCATCTTCAGCATCTCGGCAGGGTCCATGGAGGAGTAATTTCCTCGTTGGCAGGGCATGCCGCCCTGGGCGCGGCAATGTCGGCGGCTTCTGCGGGTGAGGTACTAGTTGCGCCTGAATTTACCTTTCAGGTGTTACGGCCGGTGCGGGAAGATCGGATTTTTTGTCAGGCAGAGGTCGTCAAAGCCGGCGCAGTGCTCATTTTTACCGAGGCGCGGGTATATGATGGGAACAGTGCAGATGGAAAACAGGTCGCCAGGGGAACGTTCACGTTTACCCGGGCCTGAAATCTGTAAAAAAAGCTGACCATGCAGGGGCAGCTGTTCAACGCGGTTGTGTTCCCTGTAAGTTTTTCCGGGGGAGGTCGGTAAAGGATTGCAACCCTTCTTTTTGTGTCTATAATATTCTCACGGACGTACATTTTTACAATCATTCAGAACGTATCCTGAAACTTCTCCGGCCTTACGTTCATCAACGCCCTGTGTCCGTGAGCAGAAAACGGGGAACGCATTTTACTCGGGATTCCAATACAAAGGAGGCGGCTATGCCCGGATGTAATGTATTTAATAAAGAACATCAAATGCTTCTGGTGCATTTTTTCGGCACAGTCACAGCGGATGATCTGGAACTGCAGGCAGTATCCGTTTTGTCCAACCCTGACTTTACGCATTCCACCCGGGAGTTGATCAGTTTTGCGGATGTAGATGGTTTTGCGCCGGATGTTGATATAGAACGACTCGCTGAAGTTATTGCAGTGCATAAAAAACAGGTGGAGAAATTCCCCGATATTCGGGTGGCTGTCCTGGCTCCCGGAGGCCAGGCTTTTAACCTGGCAATGTTGTATAAGCAGGCGGTTGAAAATCATGAACATAAGGGTGAAATCAAGGTGTTTACAGAAAGAGCTGAAGCTGTGAGCTGGCTTGGCGGCAGCCCCAGGCAATGGGATATGCTGCTTGACAGAATAGCGAATATATGCACCATCCGCTAAGCTGTATGGACCGTAAGGGGGCGCTGCGTGCTTTTCAAGGTAAGGCCGCACGCCCTCTCTTGCAACTCTGCTGATAATCATTTACACTGGCCCGCATTTCTCTTGTCCTGACTTCTTGTACAATATCTCGTTGCTGACGAAACGTCCGGAGAACACCACTCACTGATCAGCCCTGAAAAGGGGGCGCAGGTATCAATCTGCACAGTATTATAATATGGAAAACAACGAAACAGACCTCAAACCATCCTCTGCCATTCTTCTCATTCACTGCCGTGACAGCAAAGGCATCATCGCTTCGGTAAGTGAGTTCATTTTTAAAAATAACGGGAACATCACCAATCTGGATCAACATGTCGATACCAGTCAGGGTGTCTTTTTCATGCGTATAGAATGGGATCTTGAAAACTTCATCATCCCGGACGAGAAGATAGGCGAGTATTTTGAAGTCCTGATCGCCAATAAGTACGAGATGCAGTGGAATCTGCATTTCTCCCATTACGTACCTAAAATGGCTTTGTTTGTCTCTAAATTACCTCACTGCTTCTACGATGTGCTCGCCCGCTGGCAGTCCAGGGAAATAACCGTAGATATCCCCTTGATCGTAAGTAATCACCAGGACATGAAGCCTGTTGCCGAGCAGTTCGGCATCCCCTTTTACCACTTTGCCGTTAACGGCTCCAGTAAGAGGGAAGTAGAGGAAGAGCAGCTTGCCCTGCTCAAGGAATATGATATTGATTTTATCGTCTTGGCCCGTTATATGCAGATTTTGTCTGCACAATTTGTTGAGCATTTCCAGAACAGGATCATCAATATCCACCATTCCTTCCTGCCGGCCTTTCCCGGCGCCAAACCCTACCATTCAGCATTTGAACGGGGAGTAAAAATCATAGGCGCCACCAGCCATTATGTCACCGCCGACCTGGACGGAGGACCGATCATCGCCCAGGATGTTATCCAGGTCAGTCACGCAGATGCCGTTGAGGACCTGGTGCGCAAGGGACGGGACCTTGAGAAAGTGATTCTTGCCCGCGCCGTTTACCACCACTTGAAACGTCAGACCCTGGTTCATCAGAACCGGACCATTGTTTTTACGTAACCGTTCATCAGCCCGGTGTATGGAGGACCCGATACGCTGCGTCGGCCTGCTTGCGGAAATATCAAGCGCTCTGTAATCAGCTGCAATACAGGGGACTTGTACAGGAGCGGTTACTTTTTATCTGGAAGCGTGTCTTCTTCAAAAGCGTGAAATTCCAGGGTTCCTCCAAAAAGCTGGAAACTTCCGAGATAGCGTCCGGGCTCATGGGGCAGCTCAGTCCCCGTGGCGTACAGTGCGAGGGTCTTGACTTCAGTGTCGTTGTCAGGATCGACAAGGGCCCAGAGAATCGGCGTGTCATCTCCTTTGGCGTCCACATTCAGAATGCGGCTTCCCACTGGAAGTTCTATGGTCTGTTGCTTGTTGGGTTGAAGGTGATATTTACGTATGGTTTTCATGGCGCGTTGACTGGAATTCGGTTTACAGAGAAGGTTGCAGTCTCCCTCTATACCAGAATACTCTTGAATATACAGATTTTTTTGTTGGTCCCGCCTGGATGCGCCGGCAACAAAGGGCGATGCTCAAATCGCCGTGGTTCGGAACAAAAACCTTATTGCGCATTTTGATATTTCTGGTATCAGTGCTGTTACTTGTATTCTGTAGGGAATCCCGAGATGCCCTTATGTCCCGGAAATCCTGTTTCTCTTTATTCACCCTGAAGGATGGATTATGACTTTTCCCATTGATGTATCGGTATATACGCCGCTTGAGTTCAACCTGATGCAAAAGGGCCTGAGTGACGAACAACGTGCTACCCTGCGCAGCAACATCAGCCTGGTTCGTGACTCCATTGTATTTTTTACAGCCCTTGCAAATACAAAAGGACTTGGCGGTCATACAGGCGGAGCCTATGACATAGTTCCGGAACTCCTTATCGTGGACGGGTTCATGCGTGGAACCGAGAGCTGTTATCCCGTGTATTTTGATGAGGCCGGTCACCGGGTTGCCATCCAATATATGATGGCGGCACTCAATGGACACAATACCATAGAATCCCTGTTGCACTATCGTGAGTTTGAGCAAGGGTTGTACGGGCATCCCGAGCGTAACGATAAAGACGGCATTTTTTTCAGTTCCGGCAGGCTCGGTCATCTGTGGAGCTATGTGAACGGTATAGCTGAGGCTCATCCTGACAAGACCGTTTTCATGTTCGGCAGTGACGGTTCCCAGCAGGAAGGTGACGATGCAGAGGCCGCCAGGTATGCCGTAGCGCGCAACCTTAATGTCAAGTTGCTCATCGATGATAATGATGTCACCATAGCCGGCCATCCCACGGAGTATATGAAAGGCTATGACGTCATGGCAACCCTTGGCGGACACGGCTTGTCAGTTCAGGAGTGTGCGGGTGAAGATATCGATGCCCTGTTTGCCCGCATTCAGGACGCCGTTGCCGGTCAGGGGCCTGCGGCGGTGGTCTGTAAAAGACTGATGGCCATTGGGGTGCCCGGCATTGAGGGGCTGCCCAAAGGCCATGATGTCATACCTGTGGATATGGCCATCGCCTATCTAAAGAGTAAGGGACATGATGCGGCGGTCGCCATGCTGGAAGCCGGCGCTCCTAAAAAGGAGAAACCGGTCTATTTCGGTAGTAGCGAAGAAACCGGAAAGAACAGGGACGCCTTCGGCAAGATCATCTGTGAGATTGTTGCAGGTATGGACAACCCCAAATCCAAGGTTATTGTCGTGGATTCAGACCTGGAAGGGTCATGCGGATTGCACCATATCCGTAAAAATAACCCGGAAATCTATGTGCATGGCGGAATCATGGAGCGCAACAATTTTTCCGTTGCCGCGGGATTCGGCGCTGAAAAAGGCAAGCAGGGTATTTTCGGAACCTTTTCGGCCTTTCAGGAGATGGTGATTTCAGAGATCACCATGGCTCGTCTGAATAATGCCAATGTACTTGCCCATTTCTCCCACTCAGGTGTGGATGACATGGCGGATAACACCTGCCATTTCGGTATCAACAACCTGTTTGCCGATAACGGTCTGGCCGAGCATGATACAACACGGCTGTATTTTCCTGCAGATCCTCTGCAGCTCGAGGCTGTTTTGAGAACAGTTTTTCATAATGAAGGCCTTCGTTTTGTCTATTCCACCCGCTCGGCAACCCCGTATATCCTGAAGGAGTCCGGTGAAAAACTCTATGGCGACGGCTACAGCTTCACTCCGGATAAGGATGAGGTGGTGCGTGAAGGCACTGCCGGATATATCATCTCCTATGGAGAAATGCTGTATCGCTGCCTGCATGTGGTTGAAGAGCTGAAGAAAGAAGGCGTCAATGTGGGCCTGATCAACAAACCTGTCCTGAACGTAGTGGATGAGGAGATGCTGGCCAGAGTCGGTTCCAGCCCGGCCGTGCTGGTGGTGGAGACCCAGAACGCAAAAACCGGCTTGGGTAGCCGAATGGGTTCCCAGCTGCTTGAGCGTGGTTTGAGTCCCAAATTTGCTCACATGGGCACCTGGAAAGACGGAGCCGGCGGATTATCCGAGCAGATTCCGTATCAGGGGATGGGCACGAATGATATCAAAGAAAAGATTTTGAGCCTCATATAATAAGAAAAAGAACTGCACAGCATATTTCAAGGGCGCCCTTTAAGAAGGACGCCCTTTTTTTGTCGAGATCTGTATTGCGCGCTTTTTCCTTTTTAATTTGCAGGAGGAACGTTGTGGTATAAAGCCTGACTATTGCAATGCCTGCTTTTCGGAATACTGAAATGGTTCTCACGATGGAGAACGGAATCCCGCTCCCTGAGCCTGTTATCAATTAATTTTATCTTATTGTATCAATTAGATTTATTTGCTCTTCTGCCGGCGTTGACAGGGACACATTTTTTTTAGACCAATCTTTGCCCTTAGTTTTTTCAGGCTTCTTTAGTGAAAGATGTAATAGAAATCAGTAGTTGTCATGAGTTAGAAAAACTTAACTTTTGATTGTGCCTAATGTGCAAGATGTAAGTATTGCAGGAATGCAATGAAAAAACACTTGCATCGCGTATTGGATGAGACTATACGGAGACCATACCAATTCCGTATAGCCTATATGAAGATACGATCAGGAGGAAAACAGATGTCCTGTGCAGGCAGTTTACACAAAAGGCACACTGTGCCTTTGGCTTCCGAGACCATTCCCGGAAAGTTTACCGCTCCGGATGTGGTTATTTTCGGTTGCGGCAACATCTACCTTGGCGACGACGGATTCGGTCCGGCTGTGATAGATGCCTTGAACAAAGGCGACAGCCTTCCGGAAAAAGTCGAGGCCATCGATGCCGGAACCTCCATACGGGATCAGTTGTTTGATTATTTACTGTCCGAAGAACTGCGGCCAAAGCATATTATAATTGTCGACTCCATCGACCGTGAAGACCGCAGCCCGGGAGAAGTTTTTTCCATTGATCCGGATGCCATTCCAGCCCGGAAAATACACGACTTTTCCCTTCACCAGTTTCCCACCGTCAATATGCTGCAGGAACTCCAGGAATTCACCGATGTGAAGGTTTCCATCGTGGTTGCTCAGATTAGTGAACCGGCAGAAGAGGTCGCCGAAGGCCTTTCTGTGGATATACAGCAGGCTGTGCCAACGGCCTGCAATTTGATAATGGACATTGTGTCTGCGACTCAAAAATGAGGTAACAGTACTATGATGTATGAATTCAAAGCGGGCGATCTGGCGGAGGAGTTCGGTGTTCGTCGAAACATCATCCGCGACTGGATCAGAACAGGGACTATTCCAGCCAAAGAAGGGCCTGGAAAACGCTACATGATGGATGTGGCGGAGTATATCAAACTCTGCGACAAGTTCGGCCGAATTCCCAAGGTCGACGTCAACATGGCCATGGAGGTTGAAGAAATCAAGGCCCTGGCTGAAGAGGAGAACGGCAAACAGGCTGTGGACCTGAACGAGCGGAACACGGCCGGTATTTATATTGATCCCTCATGGGGTGATGTCTGCCTGACCTGCGGTACCTGCGCCAGCGCCTGTCCCATTGCCGGGGTTGACGATCTTGATCCGCGTAAGATAGTTCGGATGGCTATGTTCGGTCTGCAGGATGAGCTGGTGAATTCAAGCTGGCCATGGAAGTGCACCATGTGCGCCAAGTGTGAAAACGCCTGCCCCATGAATGTGGAAATTGTTGCCCTTATCCGGAGTCTGCGTAGCAAGAGAGAACGCGACAAGGTACCCGGGCCGATTCACAAAGGTGTGGCAACCTGCCTTGAGCGTGGAAACAATCTGGGAATTCCAAAAGATGACTTTCTGTTTCTGCTGGAAGATCTCGGCGAAGAGCTCCAGGAAGAAGGCTGTCCGGGATTTACCGTCCCGGTTGATAAAAAAGGCGCACGTCTGTTGGTAACCATCAACTCCAAGGAGCCTTTTGCAGAACCGGATGACATGAAGTTCTGGTGGAAAATGTTCTACGCTGCAGAAGAAAACTGGACCGTTGCGAGTGAAAACTGGGAAGGCGTCAACTGGGGGCTGTTCTCCGGAGATGATGAGTCGCAGAAGATTATTGTCGGCAGGATAGTCGACAACCTGGAGAAGCTCGGCTGTGAAGCGCTTCTCCTGCCCGAGTGAGGCCATGCATACTTCGCGACCCGGTCCGGGTTGCAAAAATGGTTTCCTGAAGTTCTCAAAAAAATCAAAATCTACTCTGTATTTGATCTGATGCTGGAATACATTGAATCCGGCAAGATCACCCTCAGCAAGGACTTCCATCCTGCAAAGGCCACCTATCACGATCCCTGCAATTACGGCAGGAAATCCGAGAAAGCCTTTGGCCACGGCTATTACGAAGAGGGTCGAATTATCACCAAGGCATGCTGCGCCGATTACCAGGACATGGAACCCAATCGGGAGTTCAATTATTGCTGTGGAGCCGGCGGTGGTGCCTGGGCACTGCCGTATAACGCTGAGCGTATATTTTACGGAAGGATCAAGGCCAGGCAGATTGAAGACACCGGTGCAGAGCTTGTGATTACCCCCTGTCATAACTGCCGGGATCAGATCATGAAATCCCTGAACAAGGAATTCGATCTCAAGATTGAAGTGAAATATCTCTGGGAGCTGGTCGCTGATTCCCTGGTCATGCCTGGACAGGAAACAGAGGCTGAGAAGGAAACAGTCGAATAACATTCGAAGTTACTATGGAGGAAATAGCGGTGTCTCAAAATCAAACAGTCGGATCAGTTATGGTTGTCGGGGGTGGCGTTGCAGGTATGCAGTCTGCTCTTGATCTCGCCAACTCCGGTTACTTTGTTTATCTTCTTGAAAAAAGCGGGGCTATCGGCGGCGCCATGGCCCAGCTGGATAAGACCTTCCCCACCAACGACTGCGCGATGTGAATTATCGCGCCAAAACTGGTTGAGTGCGGTCGGCACTTAAATATACAATTGATGACCTTGAGCGAGGTCACTGACGTTAAAGGCAGCGAAGGAGATTTTACGGTAACCGTCAAGGAGTCTCCACGCTATGTAGACATGGACAAATGTATTGCCTGCGGTGAATGTGCGGCAAAATGTCCGAAAAAAGTCGACGATGAGTACAACGCCGGCACCGGCAAGCGTAAGGCTATCTATGTCAAATATTCCCAGGCTGTTCCCCTCAAATACCAGATAGATCCGGATCATTGTATTTATCTCAATAAGCCGGGAAGATGCGGCGCCTGTGAAAAGGCCTGTCCTGCAGGGGCTATCAACTTTGATGATACGGAAAAAATCCATGAAATCAATGTGGGTTCCATCATCATGGCGCCGGGATTTCAGACCTTTGAGCCGCAGAAGGATAATATCTGGGGATACGGCAGATATCCCAATGTCATCACCACGATGCAGCTTGAGCGCTATTGCTCAGCCACAGGGCCCACCGAAGGTCATCTGATACGTCCGTCTGACGGAAAGGCTGCCCGCAAGGTAGCGTTTCTGCAATGTATCGGCAGCCGTGACGAAAATAAATGCGGCAACGGCTACTGTTCCTCGGTCTGCTGTATGTATGCCATCAAGGAAGCCGTTATTGCCAAGGATCATGCTCCAGGCCTGGAAACAACGATCTTTTTTATGGACATGCGAACCCATGGCAAAGATTTTGACCGCTACTATGAAAAGGCCAAGCAGGATTCCGGCGTGCGCTTCATCCGCAGTAGGGTCCACGGCGTGGAGCCTGTGAATCCCGAAGGAGATCTCCGGGTCCATTATATCAATGAAGACGGACGTCAGATTGAAGAATTTTATGACATGGTCATACTCTCCGTTGGTCTGGAGACGCCGAAGCCGGTAGTAGAACTTGCCGAAAAACTCGGCATTGCCATGACCAAGGGCAATTTTGCCCAGACATCCAACTTCCTGCCTGTGCTCACTTCCAAACCGGGTGTTTTTACCTGCGGTGCCTTTGCAGGGCCTAAAGATATTCCACTGTCGGTCATGGAAGGGTCCGCAGCCGCTGCAGGTGCAGCCCAGGTGCTGCACGACTCAAGGGGAAGCCTTACCCGGAAACAGACCTTTCCCGAAGAACGGGATGTGTCCGGTGAAGAGCCTGCAGTGGGTGTTTTTGTCTGCCATTGCGGATCTAATATTGCAGGTGTGGTTGATGTTGAAAGTGTGGCTGAATATGCCGAGACCCTGCCCGGGGTGGTCTATGTGGAACGAAATCTGTTCTCCTGTTCCCAGGATACCCAGGATCAGATGGCCAAACGAATCAGGGAAAAAGGCTTGAACAGGATAGTTGTTGCAGCCTGTACTCCTCGAACCCATGAGCCGCTGTTCAGGGAGACCCTCAAGGAAGCAGGCATTAATGAATACCTGTTTGAGATGGCCAATATCCGCAATCAGGACTCCTGGGTCCACGCGGATGATCCGAAAAAGGCAACCCAGAAGGCAAAGGATCTGATCCGGATGGCCGTGGCCAAGGTTCTTCCCCAGGTGCCGTTGTATCAGTTGTCGGTTGACGTCAATCAGACTGCACTGGTCATCGGCGGCGGGCTTGCCGGCATGACCTCGGCGCTGAACCTCGCGGATCAGGGATATCCTGTTCATCTGGTTGAAAAAAACGATACACTGGGCGGATTTGCAAGAAGGCTCGATCGTACCTGGCAGGGTGAGGATATTCAGCCCCAGCTGCACGATCTGGCCAAGCGCATCGACGATCACCACAACATCACCCTGCACATGGAATCAGAGGTGAGCGCGGTGGAAGGCTTTATCGGCAACTTCAAATCCACCGTCCGCAATAAAGATGGTGAATCAGTCTCCATTGATCACGGCGCAGGCATAATCGCGACCGGCGGTAAGCGGTATCGACCAGTTGGTGAGTACGGCTACGGCAAGTTAAAAGGCGTTTATACCGGAATCGAATTTGACGTCGCCCGG
Source organism: Desulfobulbaceae bacterium (assembly GCA_963678525.2). GTDB lineage: Bacteria > Desulfobacterota > Desulfobulbia > Desulfobulbales > Desulfobulbaceae > Desulfogranum. The sequence continues at coordinate 2,765,481 of CAXXDG010000003.1, read as the reverse complement.
CGGGTAGGTGATACAAACACCAAACACGTCAAATCCGTTGTCTTTATCCAGTGCGTCGGCTCCAGGAAGACGGGCAGGTTATACTGTTCAAAGGTTTGCTGCACGCATTCCATTGCCACAGCGATCAAGCTTAAGCGTGAAGATCCGAGCAGACAGATATTCATCCTCTACCGTGATATCCGCTCCTATGCCGAGCGTGAATATCTGTATAAGAAAGCCCGGGAGATGGGCATCCTCTTTATCAACTACGAGTTGCACGGCGCACCTGAAGTGAAAGAGGATGAGGAAAAGGGCCTCAGGGTCAAGGTTATGGATCACGTCCTGCACAGGCCGGTGACCATCCAGGCGGACGCAGTCGTCCTGGCTGAGGCTATCCTGGCTAATCCTGACGCCAAGAAGATCGGCACCCTGTTTAAACTGCCGGTGGATAGTGACGGATTTTTCCAGGAAGCGCATGCAAAGCTGCGGCCGGTGGATTTTGCCACCGAAGGCCTTTTCGTTGCCGGACTCGCCCATTATCCAAAACCTGTGGAAGAATCTATTTCTCAGGCCATGGCGGCGGCATCCAGGGCGGCAACGGTGCTTTCCAAGCAGTCCATCAACCTGGAGGCCATCAAGGCTGAGGTGGTACAGGAAAATTGCGACGGCTGCGCCCTCTGTATCGATGTCTGTCCGTATCATGCAATCAGCCTGACTGAATCAACCCTTGAGGATGGCACCCTTTCCAGACGGGTTCTGGTCAACAAGGCAAAGTGCAAAGGCTGCGGACTCTGTCAGGCCACCTGCCCCAAACGGGGAATTAATGTGGCCGGCTTTACCCTTGATCAAATCCGTAAACAGGTTGTGGCTGCATTGGAAGTGTAACAGCGACCATTGCACCAATAGCTGAACTGCAGATATGCCGTGTGCCATCCGGGAGTATATGTGCCTGATATGATATTTGTATCGGCTGTCTGGTGCGCAAAGGCGCGCGCCCGGCATATCCGCTTACTTTATGAGGAGTGAATTATGAGTTTCGAGCCGAAAATTATCGCGTTCTGCTGCAACTGGTGTTCGTATGCCGCAGCGGATCTGGCTGGGATATCGCGTATGGAATATCCCTCCAATGTGAGGATTGTGAGGGTGATGTGCTCCGGGATGGTTCATCCGGAAACCGTCCTGGAATCGTTTGAACTCGGCGCCGACGGGGTAATGGTTCTTGGCTGACACCTCGGTGAATGTCATTACCTGGATGGTAATTATAAAGCTATGACCCGCGCGGAAATGATAAATATCCTGCTTGAGGACTCCGATATCGATCCGAGCAGATTCCAGATCAGCTGGGTGTCTTCAGCTGAGCCTGATAAATTCGTTGCCGCAGTAAAGGAAATAACCGGCCGCATCAAAAAACTCGGCCCGGCAAAAGCAACCGAGACAGTTGAACAAGGAGGCGGAAGATGACTGTACGCGTAGCGGAAGAATGGCTGCATTCGTGTTCCGGATGTGAAATCGCCATTCTTAACATAGGCGAGCCTCTTGTCGCGCTGCTCTCAGAGCTTGAGTTTGTCCATATCCCTGTACTCATGGACAACAAGTACTTTGGGCCGCTTGGTGACAAAGAGCACCTGGAGATACCGGAAGCGGATGTGGGAATCGTTTCCGGAGGCTGTGCCAATGAAGAACACAAGGAAGTGCTGGAGGAGATGCGCAAAAAGTGCAAGATCCTCATTGCGCTGGGCACCTGCGCCACCCACGGCGGCCTGCCTGCCCTGATCAACAGCTGGGGAACACAGGCCGCTTTTGATGAGGCCTACAGTACCGCCACCACTGACGAAGGCGCAGAGATCCCCAGTGAGGGTGTGCCCAAACCGCTGGACAGGGTGTATGCCCTGGATGAGATAGTGGATATCGATCTGCTGGTCCCCGGATGTCCCCCTAATCCTGAGCACATTGCCGGCGCAATCACAGCACTGCTGGAAGGCAAAGAGGTGAAACTGCCTGCCAAAAGCGTCTGCGACACCTGCCCGACCATCAGAAAAGGTAAGGGAGATATCAAAGCAGTGAAACGGTTCACCAGCAACGCAGAATATGATCCGGAGAAAGGGATTGAAGAGATGCGCTGCCTTCTGGAACAGGGATTCATGTGCATGGGGCCGGTAACGGCTGCCGGCTGCGCCAAAAGAGGCGCACCCAGCTGCATCAGCGCACGGGTTCCTTGCCGGGGCTGTTTCGGTCCGGTGCTTAATAAAGGCAACCAGATGCTGGACATGATGAACGCCCTTGCCAGCAACGGTATTGATTTTACCTCTGTTGTTGACCGCAAAAACCTGCTCAGGTTTTCCGGCGCACATAACAAGCTCAGATAACAGGTGATGAGACCATGGGAAAAGTAATTAACATTCAACCGGTCACCAGGATCGAGGGGCATGCTTCCATTGCCATCGAACTTGATGACAACGGTAACGTCAATGATGCCAAAATGCATCTGATGTCGTTGCGCGGGTTTGAAAAATTTGTTCAGGGGAGACCTGCCGAAGAGGTCCCCCGTATTGTCAATCGCATCTGCGGAATCTGTCCCTGGATGCACCATCTGGCCTCCAACAAGGCCGTTGACGGCTGCTTTGGCGTAACCCCGACACTCACAGGGCATAAGTTGCGGGAACTTTGCCAGACAATGGCCCACATCAATGACAAGATCCTGCATTTCTTTTTTCTTGCAGCTCCGGATTTCGTCATTGGCCCGGACAGCGATTATTCAGTCCGTAATGTCATCGGCATTGTCAAGCAGGCTCCGGAACTGGCTACCCAGGTAGTGCGCATGCGCCAGCTTGGGCAGATGATGATCGATAAGTTTGCCGGTAAGGCTATTCATCCCATTGCAGCGGTTACAGGCGGTTTTGCCAAACCCATGCTTGAGAGTGAGCGTCAGGAAATGCTCCGGGACTGTCAGACCCTGCTGGATTTCTCCTGTTTTGCGCTTGATTTTGCCAAGGAGAACGTCTTTAGTAAATATATGGAAGCCATTCAGCAGTTAGGCGTGATCAACACCGGTTTCCTCGGCACTGTGGATGAGCAGGGCGGACTTAATATCTACGACGGGAAACTTCGTTTGATGAAGGCCGACGGCGAATATGTCGAATTTCCGGTGGAAGAATATGCGGATTATATCGGGGAGCATGTCGAACCCTGGTCCTATGCGAAAATGCCGTATGCGAAAACCTGGAACGAAGGTTTTTCCATGGACCTGGATCAGCCGAAGGGCATCTACCGTGCAAACACGTTGGCGCGCCTGAATGTCTGTGACCACATCGGCACTCCGAAAGCGCAGGCCGCCCTGGAAGAATTCCGGAGCGCCTTTGGCAGGTATCCGCAATACACGCTGCTGTATCACTACGCCAGGTTGATTGAGCTGATATACGCTTGCGAACGTTCATTGGAACTGCTCAGCGACACCACCATTACCGATACCGATATCCGCAGTGAAGTGGAACCCAAAGCCGGCAGAGGGGTAGGCATGGTAGAGGCGCCGCGCGGCACCTTGATCCATGACTACGAAACAGATGATAACGGCTGCATAGTGAAAGCCAATATGATCGTCGGTACCACCCATAATGTGGCTCCGATGAACATGAGCGTTAAACAGGCCGCAACTGCGCTTATTAAAGACGGCGTATATGACCAGGGACTGCTGAATAAGGTAGAGATGGCGGTGCGCGCCTATGACCCGTGAATTTCGTGCGCTACGCACCACCTGGATGGTGGTACACCGTTGTCTGTAACAATCGTTAACGCCCAGGGCGAAGAAGTGGCTAACCTGTCAAACATGGAATAAGAGAACCAGGGGCTGCGTATGCAGCCCCTGGTTGAACGAGTGCCAATCCAGAAATGGTCTTTTGCCCCGATAGCTACGTTATGCTCAAAATTTTATCCTCGGAATATTAACTATATGCCTGTGGTAAAATTTATCGCATACCTTGCTCTCAAAGCAAAATCTTCATTTCTGTACGGACACTTTACGTATAAAGGAGACGCCTGATGAGTGAAAAAAAAGAAAAAAAGCAACGTCGAGTTGTCCGGGCAACCGCTCCTGATACGGCCTGCGGAGATGTCGGCCATATGACCGTGGATGAGCTTGTAGCCATTGCCGCTGAAACTGATTTTGAGATCAACTGCCCTGCATGCGGACAGATTCATCTGAGCAGGGAAGAAATCGAGGAAATCGAGCAGGAAAAATTCATCGATACTGAGGAATACAAGGAAACCGTGCGCCAGGCTGAAGGCAGCAGCAATTAGTCTTTTCCGGCAGTACAGAACACAAGGGCAGGGGGAGTGTTACCTCTTGCCCCTTTTTCCTGAGTCCGCGACTATTTTTTGAACTGCTGAAGTACGGACGAAAACTCACGGATTCAGGTTTTTGTTTACTGCAGCATATCCACTGCCCAGCCGGGTAACGGATTCACTTTATTCTCACAGGAGCCGTTTTTTATGACGGCAATCTGCCGGTATCTGTCTTGTCCCGAAGAATTGTCCAGAATACAGACTTCATCCGCAAGGGGCAGTGCCCTCTTGACATTTTTCATGGTCCTCGGTATCAGCGAGTGTATTTTTTCGGCAGGTACGTCATGACCGCCTTCCAACGTACGCTGATATACCCTGGCCTCGTTCAGACTTGGATCAAACAGGTGGATATACGCCAGTATGACCGTATAGCCCCTGGTTTTGGCCTTTGTAATACAATCAATTTTTAATGGATGGGAAAAGACCGCTTCGAAACAAAAGGATTCTCACCGGGCGATCATGCTTTCCCTCATTTCTGTTGCCAGAGTCGCCGCCTCGTAGCTTAACCTGTCCGGTTGTTCCGTATCCATTGCCCTGGCGATCAGGTCGGCGTTAACGAATTTGATGCCGTATTGAGACAGATAATGGGCATAAAAGGTGGATTTACCAGCGCCGTTCCCTCCTGTCAGGACCCATAGCTGTCTGTCCTCGGGCATCAAATCACCTCAAACGCACCGTTTCGAAAGCTACCTGTCTGTCTTTCGCCGGTTAGAGTATCCACTTTGTCCAGAAGACCGGGGCGGCTGATACTTGCCTCGAAATAGAAGGAACCGGATGTGACCGGCTTTCTAGAGAAACCGGTTGCTCTGTCTTTCTCAAGGTTCTGCAGCACTGTTTTGGGATCAATGGAAGGGCCTCCCACGGTTTCCCAATGGATTTCCTTGAGACCCTGAGTCACGGCAAAGGCGTCAGCCACACTGATTTTTGAAGCAATAGCCTTGCCTAGAGACGCCCAATATTCCATCTGACCATTGATGGATCGATGTTGAACTTTAGCCTCCCGTTGAGCCTGGATAACCAGATTTTCATCGATTCGTATGGATCGAGTTCCCATGAATATCTCCATAAATTAAGCTGAGGGGTAACTTATCGACTCGATATGAGGCAGTTTGCCACAAAAGAGTGCTTCGTATTTGCTATCCCAATTTGAATTTCAGAAAAATGGAGTGTATCCGAAGCTCCCTGACCATGCACGGAGATAGGACATCAAGAGATCGGGACTTTTTCAGGTTTTCCCGTACCCGTTGCAGGATTAACTCGAACCATCTCAACAGAATAAAAGCTCGCCAGGCAATTACCCTGTAACATCACTATACCCCATACACCGAAGCGGGGCCTGCAAGACCTGCCGGAGTTGTCCCGCCAACGGCAGATGAAAATCATTGGGGTGCAGGGCGATACGCACAGGCCTTGAAGTGAGACGGCACCAGTTCAGCTGAAGAATGTTGTATCCACCCAGGGCATGGGCTCGCACCGAGCAATCAGCCTCAAAACCTATTACCGGGATTCGATATTTGCTGCCGGTATGGGGGGCAAGATATCCACCGAGTGTTTCTATATGGGTAAACGGCAGATTGCTCAAGGACTTCATAGGTATCGGACCAAGGGCCCAGGCAGGAGGAACATAGAGGGAGGGCGCAGGCAGGCGGTTTTCAATGAACCAGGCATGGGATTTTTCCATGAGAATTTTGATAGCGCCTGCGTCCAGGGCGAGGTGTTCCCCGGCGTTTCGTGAAAGCACTGCTGCGTACACACGATGGTAGAACCCTTTGTTGCTGCGTACTCGGTGATCCCAGCCATGTGCAACCAGCTCATGACCTTCCTCGGCCAGCCGGCGGAGAAGGTCGAGCTGACTCGGCAGCCACTCTTTTCCTGGTACGACCAGGAGCGGCATTGGGCTGATGTTGCTTTCTCTTGCATAATTCAGAATGTTTTTTACCTTGGGCAGGGTGTCCGGCATGACATCATGCAGGGAAAAAACAGCGTTGTATCTCGGCGTTGTCATACAGGATGCATTCCATACCTGCCAATGAGGTTTACCCACTGGCTGATGGTGTGTTGGTTCAAGGTTTCCGCTGCAGTGCGGGCGGTGGAGGTTTTTTCCTGCCAGACCGATGCCGGGAGCAGTGAGAGCTCATGGAGGGATTGAGTCAGGGTAATGTTTGGCTGCAATGAAAACAGAGCGTTCCGGAGAATCGGCCATTCATGGATCCCTGCATTTTCGGTGACCAGGGCTGGTCTGCCGCGGGCCATGGCTTCAAGCGCAACCGTACCGAAGGTTTCCATCTTTGATGGAAGCAACAGAAGATCTGCGTTGTCAATTTCAGTGCAGAGTGCTTTTCGGTCGATCCATCCGGTCAGATGCAGGTTAGGGTATTGACGTGATACTGCTTCCATTTCTTTTCGCAGGGGACCGTCTCCTGCCATGATAAATGTGATCTGAGGAAAAGCCTTTACTGCATCGATGATGGCTGTCAGATTTTTTTCCGGGGCCAGGCGTCCTGCAAAAAGCACCCGTTCAAGCCTTTGTCGTGGTGGAACAACAGGACGATCGAGAAAAGTGTGGGCCAGAGGCGTTCCCATGACTTCCACCCTTTGGGCACCAAGCGCGGTGACTGTTGATGCAAGACTGGTATTGTTTATCAGTACTGTATCACTGTGTTTAAAAAGAAGCCTGTTTACCCAGCTCAGGTAACAGATACTGATACGGGGGAAGATGGTCTTGCCGTAAAGGGAGACAACATCTTCAAAATGGGTATGGAAAGCTGTGATAAAACTCGTTCCATAGTGCCGGGCGAAATAGAGGCCCAGTAGTCCGAACGGGCCTGGAGTAACGGAAATGACCAGGTGCGGGCGTTTAGCCTTAAACTGCTTGCGCAGCCGGAAATAATTGGGAGTGATGAGTTTTTGGGTTGAATCACCAGGCAGCGGGAATGCCGTGTTCAGCATTCTTTTTTTTACAGCCGGCTGAAACATTTCCAGTGCACCCACCTGCGGACGTAACTGCGTAATCAGGTCATGATAGTAGGAACCTGCTCCGTTTCGTTCGGGGAAGCAATCTGAAAAGACCGCTATCCGTATGGTGCGGGGATCCTGCATGGGCAACTCTCTACAGTGGTCAGGTGTGTTTATGGCTTTTGACATTCGAGAAGCTGTCTGTGTTTAATTTTTTCATATATATCCCGAACAGACGATCCATATTCCTTGGCTTCCGGCTGTTCAAGGCTGTGTCTGTGGCTGCAGGCGCGGGTGCCTGAAGCACGGGCTGCTTCCTCGATACAGTTGCGCAGCCGGTTTGATATGGGAATATGCAGTTGGTGCAGGCTGTCGTGCAGGAGGGTGCGTGTGTTGTTTCGCAGTTGTCCTTGATCGATGATGGAAAAATGGTTGACCGGAATATTCCCGGTTCCATCCAGCACCTTGCGATACGCTTCTGCAAGAATACCCTGCATTGCAACACTGACAGCGCCGGCAGCTGCGGCAGTGCCGAAGAAGTTGAGCCCCGGACGCAGCGAACTGAGTTGAGACGAAAGTGCGCTTTGGGGATGGCGAATGCACAGGAGGTAGCGAGCATCCGGAAAAACAGTGTGCAGATCTGACAGCCAGGACGCAAAGGCTGCGTTTTTGGAAAGCAGGCGTGTACCTGGGGCGGCTTCATGCATGTGTTTCTGGAGGCAGGCTTTATAAAAATCCAGGAGAATTTGACGACGTCTGCAGGGCATTTCGTCAAACCTGCCCAGACTCCAGACACTGTCCCCCGCCGGGAAGGCGGTTATCATGATAAAACAGCCGGCAGCAGGCAGCAGGGTAAGGTAATCCTCTTCCGGCGCATGCAGGCCGACGGCATGAATGTGTTCCATATCCCCGGTCAGACGGCAGGTGATATGCCCAAGAATCCTGTGAAGAGGCCGACCGCAGGTGTTATCGATGCGGGAGAGGAGCTTGATAAGGCGACGCTGGCATATGGAGGGGGCGAAGAGCGCCTGCCAGGTTGTAAAGGTAGTGAAATGCTCAGGGTCACCGGCAAGAGTGCGGTGAATAAAAGTAGTTCCGCTTCTCGGAATGCCGGCAATGAACAAAGGCTCCTGTATTTCTATTTGACGATAGCCGGGGAAAAAAATCTCGTCTGCAAACAGGCACAACCAATTCCAGGCCTGAAACAGCAGGTATAAAGGGAAAAACAGGAGAAGAACGATGAGCCTGTACGGGGTAAGCGGGGCGATTTTTCTTCCATCTTTGCTGAATGCTTTAATAAGCCATTGCCAATGCAAACGGATACTTAACAGCAAGGCGCTTCTCATGGGACGACCTCACCCTTGCCGGCGCGTTTATGAAAGACAAATCTCTTGGAAAAACAGAAATTGAAGCCCATTCCAGCCAGTCCGCCTGCCAACAGGGCGATGACGGGCAACAGGGTCCAGGTTGGATCACTATGTGTATATCGGCTGCGGTTGATGATAATGATGCTGAACACACTGAAATTAATCAACCCGCCGATCAGGTGTACGCCGAAATGTTTGATCATCTGTCTGAAAAAAGGACCTTTGAGGGTGGCGCCGAAGGTGAAGTAGCGGTTGAGTACATAGCCTGTACCGTTTGCCATGGAAAGGGAAAGCATGCGCGCAAAGAAAATGTTGGTACTGAAGAGCCAGGGAAGTATGTAAACGCCTCCGATATCAATCAGGGATATTGTCGCTCCCACGGATGCAAAACGAAGGAGTTGTGCAAACCTGCTGTGAGAATTGAGATAGTATTGGAAGTGTCGCATCCATGAGTGCCGTAGTTTGGGCGATGTAATACCTTGTTAATAACAAAGTGCTGTGTTTTTATGTGTCACCTGAATCCGAGACTATTTTTTTGAACTGCTACATGTATCTTATAGCAATTGCGGGAAAAGTATACGTACCTTCTGTTTTCAGAAGGAAGTAAGCGCTCCCCCTTCGGGCATCCGTCCGTACTTCATCATCATTACCCACAACCACCTGATAAAGCATAGTTTAATCAGGTGATCCCGGACAAGGGAGCTGAAGTGCGGACGAAAGCTCACTGGTTCAGGTGTCAGTCATTTCTAATGAATGATTGTTAGTGGAGGAATAGATTTTGATTAGTGATTACCAATGAAATGCGGGCTAGTTGAGCGGAAGCGCTATAATATGGCTCAGTGAATCGTCAAGCGTAAATGTTTGATGTGACATGTTGGTGTTGATTTCCAGCCTTTGATTGCCGATCTGGAGCATGGTTCCTGCAAAAATAGTCCCATGTACGTCAATTGAAATGCTGTTGATCTCTATATTGCCCTGATCAGGCTCGTTTCGGTCAAGGGAGCGGCAGGCAGAGGAGGGCGTCTTGTCTTCCAGCGGCCGGGAAAACAGACCTGTTCCAGGGATCATATTAATACGTAAATTTCGTAGTTTCATATCCTCGAGCTTGCCTTCAAACTGTTTTAATTTTTTTTCCCTTGTGATCCCCCTGAATTCTTTCAGGCGTTGCGTAATCGATTTTTTGTATGCATTCAACCGTTGGAGAAGTTTTCTTGAATGAAAAATCCTTTGCGCAACCACACCTGCCGCAAGAAAAACCGGGTCCGCTCCAATGCCGCCGACATCACCAAGAGTAATGCTTCCTTCAGCAAGTAATTCACCTCCGATCACGGTACTGTCTTCCTTGCACCGAATACTTCCTCCAGCATATATTTTGCTGTAATATGATTGTTTGCGTATGACGCAGTTGCCCTGACACCGGATGGTTCCCTGCTCTATGAAATGGATGTCACAGTCTCCGGAACTTGTGATGGAGCTGACGTTTCCCGTGATGCCGCCTTTGACGACAATATTTGCAAGACCGGCAACCTGTGTGGACATGACACTGCCCCTGATTTCAAGATCTCCTCCGGTTTTGACGAGAAAACCGGGCAAAACCGATCCATGAATAACAACGCTGTTTCTGGATTCAATATTTCCTGTCGAATAGTCTATGTCTCCGGGGATTACCAATTTGCTGGAAACACTGATAATGTTATCCCCTATAACAGACAGCACGCCGTCATTGGTGGCGTAGATTTGATTTTTTTCAGCGTCATAGCGAGCGTCTCCAAAGGTTTCAACTATAATATCCTTCCCTTGTTTTTGAGCAACGCGTTCTCCAAGTACCGTCAGTCCGGGTTTTCCATTGGTTGGAGCGATTTTAGTTGCGATACTTTGATTTTTGTGGACAGGCACCATTATTTTTCGTTCACGAAAATCAATTCTGCCGTCTTCAAGTATTTGTCCTGCAATAGGGCCGATTTCAATTTTAAACGTAAGATGGGCGTTTGTTCCCGAGAGCGGTTTCCGTCCCTGGGCGACAATGAGTTTTTCGATTTCCAGAGACTTGGTTTGTAAATACTTTTTGGCAAGATTGAGTTGTTTATAATCGATTCCGAAAACAATACCTGCTTTTGTAAGCAGATTATACAGGTCTTCGCTGGAGACAACGGCATAATTGAAGAGCAATGGCTTGATGACCAGATATGCCGTCATTCGGTCTTTGGAGAGTTCAAAAAGCGGTTCAACCCAGACATGCAGAGAAAGAGCGTTGTTTTCCCGGTCCTGTACGAATTCCACCCTCGGGTAACCGGTGACGGAGGCCAGGACCCGGTTGGTATCCTCAGAAAAATAGGTATATGGTCCTAAGAGAATCTGCCTGCGGATAAAGCCTTCGGATTCGGAAAAATCGGTATCTGAAAATGCCGCCAATACCTGATCTTTTTTAATCAGTTCCGATACCGGTAATTTTTCGAGAGGGTACTTTTCACCTATTTTTAAGTTGGTGTCGGTAAAACAGAGCGTCGGCTCAATGCATCCTGCTGAGAAAAAATTCGTGTTGGAGGGGACATCCATTAGTGAGAGTTTTCCTTGTTAAGGGACAATTATTTTCGATGCGCAGGGACAGATAAAAAACGTAATTCGGTCCGGCTGTAAGATCATTATACCCGTTTTCCTGAAAAAAGAAAAAAGGGTAACAAGGAGAATGTCCGGCGGCACGGCAGATGTGTGCATGTCGTTCGCCCGACAGCGTGATGGAGCTGGAAAAACGAGGTTCGGAGTCTCATCTCTTGAAGAGAACTGAGACCCCGAAAAGGTGATTCCGGACCGGAGTTTCGCCTATGCCTGACAACTCTGTTCCGGGACTGTCTGATCAGGCTTTAGGCTGGTTGGCTGCCACGTATTCAATCATCTCGTCCGGGGTGACTATCGCTCCTGCCGAAGCCTTCAGAGCAACCAGGTCGCGCCGCCAGGTCATCAGCACCCGGAAAAAGGCGTCGGGCATTCCCTTTTCCTTGGAGAATTCAGTCAGCGACATGTCGATGCGTGCAACCAGGTTTTCGACATACAGCGAGAATTGTTTGGTATAGGTCTCTTTCGGGTATTCCTTGCCGATTATCTCAATGAATAACTCCTGCAGATCCTCGTATTTCGGAATACGGCCGATGGGCGTCCAGATGGATTTGACCTTGCCCAGATGCATGAGCGCCATAATGCGCATCCAGACTTTGGTATCCCGTTTTTCTCCCACCAGACCGTCCGGCTCTCCAGGCGCGAGACTTCCACGTCCACTTTTGTGCAGCCAGTAGTTTACCTGGAAACCCGAGGGCAGGTTGTCCGGATTTATATCCGGATTTTCGCCGAACGCTTTATAGTGGCTGATATAATCCGCAAGCGGCCCGGGGAAAAAGGCCTCATTGGCATAGGGAGAACGTTTTTCGCTGCCGTCTGCACCGATTTCCGTTGCCGTGGTGGCGGAACGGATAATGGCGCCATGGACCACTGTGTTCATCCAGTCGTGGGCCATGACTATGGTAGGCATGGTGGTATAGTCGCGCCCGCCGAAAAGCAGGCAGCTCATTCTTACTCCCTTGGGGTCTTCCGTTGCCGGGTCATAGTTTTCCAGCTCGTCCAGGCCTATGGTGAAACGCGCATTTTTATGGGACGCCTGGGTTCCCGACTGGGATGTCCATTCACCGAGATAGTTTACACCTTTTTCCGGAAGAGGCTCGCCCATGCCGTTCCAGTAGGGTCTGCCGTCGGAAACCAGCAGATTGGAAAAGATCACTTCATTGCCTTCGCCTTCAAGGACCTTCATGGTTTCAGCGTCATCCTTGTGATTGACCCCCTCGATGATGCCGAACATACCTTTTTCCGGGTTAACCGCACGTACTTCACCGGTCTTTTTGTCAATGAAGATTTTTGCCAGGTCGTCACCGACCAGGTGGGTGCCGGTCATAGCCGTACCTGTTTTGCCGCAGCCGGAAGGGTAGGCGCCGCCGAAGTAGATGACCTCATCTTCCATCTGAAAGCCGGTTATGAACATATGTTCGTCAAGTCGTTCGCCGAAATAGTTGCGGATGTTATTCATATTGGCGAAGCGGTGATTGATTTTTTTCGGGGCGATGGAGTTGCCCGCATACTGGTTGTTGCTGCTGTATGAGCGAAAACGTTCCACATCCATGTAGATGCGTCGGTCTTTCAGGTCCGCGGATACATTGGTTTCGGTCAAACGGCCGGCACTATGATAGTTGACGAACATGTAACCCTTTTCCGCAACATCTTTCGAAAACAGTTCCGGGGTCATCATCCTGTAGAGCAGGTATTCACTATGGGTGACATAGAAGGAATCCGTTACCTGCAGAGTTGGGTCGGAGACCGGGCTGCCGACGGGACCGCGGGAGATGAACGAGATGATCATCTCTTTTTTCTTCATGATATCGGTGATGATATTGCGTGCTTCGACCACTCCGGCGTGGAGTTCCTCTTTCTTCTGGAGAGAGGAGATTTCCGTATCCGTGTAGGCCAGGTATTTGGTGTTGGCCGTATCTCTTCCCTGGTCGTTGGGGCCGTCAAAATGGCAGGTGTGCTGTGTTTTTTTCAGGCTGAATTCCTCACCGGTCTTCAATGCTTGTGTACGAACATATGCAATATCTTCCGGAGAGCCGGTGTTGATGAAGATAGATGCGGGACTCATACGGGTCGCTCCGTTATAGATGGGAACCAACACGTCATAACTGCACTGCATCATTTTTTTCTGGTTTGCTTCATCCATGAGACTGGTGAGGTAGGTCCTCATCATTTCCAGTCTGGAGATATCAACATCCTGATCGTGTCGGGTAGTACCGGGGGTATATTTTTCCATTTTCACTGCCTGAAGAATTAAAAAGTTGTGCCTGGGGTCAAGCGGATTTTTCACATGCCGAACATGCAAATATGACTGAATCTTTACATGAACAGAATATAATAGCCGAATTTGTAAATATTTTCACTTTACAAATCATTAAATACTTTTTTCTGCAGGAGTACTCTGCAGAGCTCTTCCCGACAGCTGCCGCGCCACTTCATCATCGATGGAGCGGAAATGCAGATCCGTCTGCGGGAAGGGGATCTCTATGCCGGCCAGGGACAGTTCGCTTTCTATATCCTGGTTCAATTCGCTGAGAACCGTGAGCTTGTCGTTAAAATCAGGGATCCAGACACGCAGTTCAAAATCAAGGGAAGAAGAGCCGAAGGCAAGGAACAGCGCTACGGGTTTGGGCGTCGTCATGACCATGGGGTTGGCATTGGCGCAGTTGATCAGAATTTCCAGTACCTTGCTGATATCTGTCCCATATGCCACCCCGACAGGAACTCGAACCCTGACTTTTTTATTGGCCAGGGTCCAGTTGGTTACCTGATTGGTGATGAGATCCGAGTTCGGGACGACAATTTCCGCGTTATCAAAGGTCTCAATAATAGTCGCCCGGAGTCCGAGTTCTTTTACCGTCCCGAATTCCGTACCCAGGCTGATAATGTCTCCGACCTTTACAGGCCGTTCGAAAAGCATGATAAGTCCGCTGACAAAGTTGTTGACGATTGCCTGGAGACCGAATCCTATACCCACACCGAGCGCGCCGCCGAGAATGGTGAGTTGATTCAGGTGGAATCCAAGTACTTTAAGCAGGACAAGAAAACCTATGGTCAGAATGGCGTAGTGTACCAGGCGGGTGATGGACACCTGCACCCCTTCTTCCGCCCGGTATCTGGGCAGGATTTCCTGACGCAGGAACGCCTGCGTGGCCCTGGAAAAAAGAATGGCAGCGTAAATGATTAAAAAGACGGCCAGCAGGAAACCTGGAGTGATGGAGATGCTGAATATGTTGACGCCCAGGGAGGTTATGGTGGAAAAGGCTGACTCCGTAGTGGCCTGAATACGCCATATGACAGTGAGTATCGTCAAAAGGAAAAGGGTATGCGCAATCCAGATAAGAGGTCGTAACTGTTGCACAATGATCGAGCCGTTTTTGCTGATGATTTCAAAAGGCGTTTGCGTAAGCAGGAGTTCAAGGAATCCCAGGAACATATGAAAAGCCACCCAGATGAAAAAGCAGGCAACTACGGTTTCCAGGGATGCCGTGAATACGAAAAGGGCCAGCCGATCATATCCGGCAATGCCCGCGACGATAATGATCAACGGAAGAACACCCCAGGAGCGCCTCAGTACTCTTGAAATAATGGACTCTTCCTTTATCGTTATGTGCAGTTGGGCAAGATAGTAAAGAAAGAGCATTACCGAGGCATAGAAAATAATCAGGTAGACCAGCAGGTGGGGCAGATCTATGAGCCGGATGAAGATGATGACGACAAGAAAAAGGGAAACACGGCGGAGAATGGTGCCGTTCCACTGGTTTGAGCAGACGGAACGCGTCAGGCGGCTCATGGCCAGAAGCAAAGGTATCTGGAAGACGAGATCCCACTCCGGGGGATGCAGGAAATGCACGGGGATGATAATGAGCAGTACAAAAGACGTCAGCAGAATAAACACGGCCGAGGCCAGCGGGTGTGAGGTAAAATGGGTCCAGTTCGAGTTTTGGACAACCAGATTCCGGCTTTGACGAATCAATACAGCCAGGAAAAGGGTTGCCAGTATGCCGACGGTGAGATACTCGAGATTCTGTTGCAGGTGGCGCTTTTGGTTGTTGAGAAAAAAGGAAATGTTTGAAATGCTCTGCTCCCAGAGCATGGGTTTTATCTGTGCGTAAAATTCAGGGGAGAGCATGGACGGCATGGTCTGCTGGGACCCTATTTCTCTTGTCTCCACAACAAGCTCTGTAATAGCTTTTTCCAGTTTGTAAATCTGCACCTGTATGGCGCTGATCTTTCTACCGGCGAGAAGCAGAGGCTTTAAGGTGCTCTCAATAAGCGAGAGTGCGGAATTGACTGTATCTGAGAGTGCCTGTTCTGTTTCGGCCGGTTCAACTGCAGTCACAAATGACTGCGCCTTATCCTGGAGGGAGTGAACCTCTTCTTGTTTTTTAGCCCAGGATTCATACAGGTTGTCTATTTTTTCAATGGACTGGGCAATGGGATCATTCAGGCTTTGAATACGGACCTTGAGCTTGTACAACTGATTTTCCAGCCTGGAAAGCTGATGGTAGCTTAAATCAGGTGTTGATGCGGCTATGGTTATGTCCCATTCAATGGTTTGCAGCTCCTGCTGCAGGGTCGGCAATTCTTCTTGCAGTTCGCTGATGCGGGGCGCCTGGGTGAGATCTCTTTGCAGGTCAAAATAGTCACGGGGCAGTGTTGAAGAGAGCGTGTACAGGCTGATGAGGTATAATTTCTGTTCCTCGGGCTGTTCCGCCTGGGCGGCTGCCGCCGGTTGTTTTCCATTTTCCTCTTGGGCGGCAAACGCCGGTTGAACAGAAAAAAAGATCATCCACAGGATGCAGAGTGCCGGCAGCAGCGCTTTTCGGGGCAGTGTATTCAAGATATCCATAAATAATCAGATAGCAATGTGAGCAGGGAAAGAGAGATAGATCTAACCAGCATGGCCGGACCAGGTTGGCCGGCCACGACGATGACACCGTTTCCCTGTTATGAACGTTTATCGCTCCGGCATGGCGCATTCCGCTCTCTGCCGGAGACTTTCATATAAACTTGGGAAATACGGGAAAAAGTGTACCAGACGGAAATGGGGTTTGCAATCACGGAGCCCAGAATACCGTAACAGGGGTTCGCGTCTGCAGCAGCACGGCGCGAACCGGCATGGCATGGATATCAGTCCCGGTCATGGCCTGCTCATACACCTGCAACTTGTGTGTTCCGGTGATGTGGAGAAGTATTTCCCTGCTGTTCAGCAGGCAGGGCAGGGTCAGGGTCATGCGCAGGTGTGGTGCGCCGGCAGGGGTTACCCCTCGGCAGAGGCGGGGAGTCTGCTCATCCATGGCCTTGAGAAGCTCAGGGCTTTCCGGGAACAGGGAGGCGGTATGTCCGTCATTTCCCATGCCGAGGAGCACCAGGTCAAAGGGGCGGTGTATGCCGGTAAGGCGCTGTTCTATGACAGGCTGCGCCTGGTGGGGTGTAGGGTGTTCAGAGGTGAGATCGATAAAGGTCGCTTCGGCGGCGTTGTTTTTCAAAAGATGCGTCCGCACCAGATGTTGATTGCTGTCAACAGAGTCTGCCGGAACCCATCGCTCATCGGCCAGGGTAATGATGACCTTGTGCCAGTCGAAATCACATTGACTTAATTGTTCGAACAGGCCGACCGGCGTGGATCCTCCGGAGACGACGCATGAAGCTATTCCCCGTTTATCGATGCCGGCCTGCAGAAGATGGAGAATACGATCTGCCAGTGCTTTTTCCAGTTGGGGCCCGGTCTCAAATTTTTTGCATTGTGGGGCATTCATGGGGTATCGGTGATTATGTTATTCTTCAATATGGGGAAAGATGATCCCACCCTCGGGGATACGCTGCCACTTCAGGTGAACGGGCAGCGGCTCAACTTTCCACACCTTGGAGCAGTATTCCTTTATAGCACGATCGGAAGAAAACTCATGCATCCTGGCCACATTGAGAATTGATTTTCTGGTCCAGGTGTGAATATCCGTAAATTGCCTGTCTACACGTTCCTGGCAGGCAACATAGGACTGATAATCAGCCATGAGCAGATATTGATCCTCACCAAGCAGCTCATCTAGAATGGGACGGAAAAGCTCCCGGTCTCCATGGGAAAAATGTCCTGCATCGATCAGGTCAATAGCCCGTTTCAGTTCGTTAGTATTTTCATAATAATCCCTGGGGTTATATCCCTGCTGCCGGAGTGCAAGCACCTCTTCCACTTTGAGACCGAAATGGAAAAAGTTTTCCGCCCCGACCTGTTCCCGTATCTCGACATTGGCCCCGTCCAGGGTGCCGATGGTCAAGGCTCCGTTCAGGGAGAACTTCATGTTGCCGGTCCCTGACGCCTCTTTTCCCGCCAGAGAAATCTGTTCGGACAGATCAGCCATGGGGTAGACCATGTGCCCTGTCTTGACATTGTAGTTGGGAATAAAAAACACCTTGAGCTTATCCCGGACGTCGGGATCATTGTTGATCACCCTGCCGACAGAGGTAATCAGTTTAATGATCAGTTTGGCCATCAGGTAGCCCGGAGCAGCCTTGCCGCCGAAGATGCAGACTCGCGGCTGCATGGGATAATCGGGGTTGTCTTTCAGGCGGTTATACAGGGTGATAATGTGAAGAATATTCAGGTGTTGACGCTTGTATTCGTGGATGCGCTTCACCTGCACGTCAAACAGGGCGGCCGGGTGCAGCACTACATCCAGCTTATCCTTGGCCAACTGGGCAATGTCCTGTTTGTTGGCCAGCTTCACCTTGTGCCATGCTTCACGAAAGGCCGCATCTTCAGCCAATGATTCAAGTCGTGTCAGTTTGCGCAGGTCCGTGGCCCATTCCTCGCCAATGGCGTCATACAGGAGGTTGGACAACCTGGGATTGCTGACCAGCATCCAGCGTCGAGGCGTCACCCCGTTGGTGATGCTTATAATTTTTCTCGGACACAGGCGGTGAAAATCGCGCAGGGTATGCTCCTTGAGGAGTCTGGTATGCAGGGAGGCCACCCCGTTGATGGTGTGACTGCCGATGCATGCCAGGTTGGCCATTCGTACATATCTGGGGCCTGTTTCGTCGATAATGGAGACATTGCGCACGATATCCTGATCTCCCGGAAATTTTCTGCGCACGATGTCCAGAAAACGGTGGTTGATTTCGTAGATAATTTCCATGTGGCGCGGCAGCAGTCCCGTCATCAGCTCGATGGGCCATTTTTCCATGGCTTCGGGCAGCAAGGTATGATTCGTGTAGGCAAAGGTGCGGGTGCAGATGTGCCATGCCTGTTCCCAGGGCATGCAATGCTCGTCAATCAGGAGCCGCATCAATTCCGGAACGGCAATGGCAGGATGGGTGTCGTTCAGTTGAACCGCAAAGCTGTCGTGGAAGTTATCCAAGGTGTCATTGGCAAAAAGATGCTGCCTGATCATATCTTGCAGGGAGCAGCTGCTGAAGAAGTATTGCTGTTCCAGGCGCAGGCGTTTGCCCTTGAACTCCTGGTCATTGGGGTAGAGGACCTTGGTGATGTTCTCTGCGGCAATTTTTTCCGCCACGGCGCCGCTGTAATCCCCAACGTTGAAATCTTCAAAATCAAATGATTTCGGCGCTTCGGCGCTCCAGAGGCGCAGGGTGTTCACCGTATTGACCCGGTAACCCGGAATAGGCGTATCATACGGAATCCCTTTGACCACCCTGGCTGGAATCCAGCGCACACGCATCTTTTTATTGCCGTCCTGATATTTTTCCGTATGTCCGCCGAACCCGACATTTTGGGCGATATCAGCCTTCTTGATCTCCCAGGGGTTGCCGCTTTGCAGCCATCTGTCACTTAATTCGACCTGCCAACCATCTTCTATTTCCTGGTCGAACATTCCGTATTCGTAACGGATGCCGTAGCCTATGGCGGGGATCTCCAGGGTAGCCAGGGAGTCCATGTAACAGGCAGCCAGGCGTCCCAGGCCGCCGTTGCCGAGTCCGGGTTCTTCTTCCCTATCCATTATCGGGCACAGGTTGAGCCCTGTTTCATTGACTGCCTGGAGTACTTCTTCGTAGAGGCCAAGGTTGATGAGGTTGTTGTGCAGGTGAGGACCCAGCAGGTATTCTGCTGAAAAGTAGCAGACAACCCGGGTTTCCTGATCCAGCATCGCTTCCAGGGAGTTGATGAACAAATGCTGCATGCGATCACGCACCGAAGAGGCAACGGCAAGGAAATAATCGTTTGCGGAAACGGATCGAACGGTCTTGCCCAGCTGATAAAACAGTTTATAGGCAAAGGCTCGCTTGAGCTTGTTGATAGTGTTATTGTGGTTTTGCGGAGCAGGGAGCAGGTCTTGCGGATGGTGATTGTTCATGGGACACCTCCACGGTGAGTATGCTTTGGGCGCGGGGAGTGCGGGTTAGGTCTTGAAAATGCCGCCTAGTATTACCTGTATTGCCCAAAGCTTATCCCGGCAGCGCCGCCTTTGCAATACCCGCGATGCATATTCCGCTGAATCCCGTCCTCATCGGGACGTGGAAAGAGTGAAAGGTGTGGGTTAAAATGTATGGGCCGTCTTTTTGAATTTGTAAAAATACAGCGGCAGTGCCGTTCCTGACACTGCCGCTGTATTCAAAATGCGGTCGCAAGATTTCGTACTGTGCAGAAATCGCTGCGCTCATTTCTGCTACGGCATAATTTCAATTTCCCGATATCCATCCAGCAGAATTCTCAAATCCTCATTGCTCAGTGCACGTACAACATCAGGCGTCCAATTATACTTATCAATCAGGTAACGGTAAATCGCATCCTGGGCGTCGAGGTTCGGGTAACCTTCATTTTTGGCAATATGCCCTCCAATTTTACACAGACCTGTTTCATCACCAATGCTGCATTTTAAGTCGGCCATTGTTTCCTCCTTCATTAAAAAGGTTAACTGAATCGCCTGAACATAGGCTCCTGTACTAACCAGCATGGCTGGGCCGGTTGGCCGGCCGCAACGATGCATGAAAGTTTATCGCTTCGACACGTCCCTCCTGCTCTCTGCCGGGGGCTTTCATGTGAATTTCATAAGGCACAGTGGAAAAAGTCTTGCAACTGGTCGTTATTTCAAGAAAAGATGCGTTGGCAATTGCTGTCGTGAAGACAATTGACGCCTGCCGTGATGATAACAGGGTTTTCAGCAGCTTTATAAAAATAATCTGACGTTTTTCATATAATGTCAACCCCAAATCATCAACAGTTCCTGGTTTGACCTGAATTCGTGAGCTTTCGTCCGTACTTCAGATTACTTGTTCGCAACTGCCTGATTGAAGTGTGCTTTATAAGCTGCTTGCAGGCAATGAAGATGAGATTTTGATGGATGCCCCGGAGGGCGAGAGGCTACTTTTTTGGGAAACACGGAAAGTGTAATTTTTTTTAATTGCGACTAGATACATTCTACAGTTAAAAAATAGTCACGGATACAAGGTTTGCCTTAGGTGGCGTACATGTTTATGATACGCATATTCCGTCGCTCTGGGAAACATTTTCTACCGAACGTTACGCACGTATTTTGAAGCAGATTACGTTCCATGCAAAGGAAAGCAGTGCGGCAACCCGAAGGTTTGAATGTAATCGCAAGGAGTATGCCGTGGCTTTGTCCAAAAAAGAACAGCCCTCGTTTGTCTGTACACAATGTGGATATGTCAGCCGAAAATGGCTAGGCCAGTGTCCGGACTGCTCTGCCTGGGATACCATGGAGGAGCAAAAGCCCGCACCTACCCCTGTGAACCGGCGTAACATCGATCCACCTGTGCCGATCAGCAGCACTGTCGAGCCTGAAAGCGCCCGCCTGGTCACGTCCATCGGCGAGCTTGACCGGGTTCTCGGCGGAGGAATTGTTCCCGGCTCACTGGTATTGATCGGCGGTGATCCCGGTATCGGCAAATCAACTCTGATTCTGCAGCTCCTGACCGCAATCAGCAAAAACGGCGGAGAAAAGGACAAAGTGCTCTATGTGACAGGTGAGGAATCCAGCCGCCAGATCCAGATGCGGGCGCAGCGCCTGGGGGTGCAGGCGCCGAGCCTCTATGTCTCCACCGAAAATTGCGTTGAATCCATTGCCGAGCTGGCAACAGAAATGCAGCCTCTACTGTTGGCCGTTGACTCCATCCAGACCATGTATAGCGAGAATGTCGGCTCCGCACCCGGTTCGGTTACCCAGGTTCGCGAGGGAACAGCCCGTCTGTTGGAGGTTGCCAAAACCAGAAATATTCCCACACTCCTTGTGGGCCATGTCACCAAGGACGGAGCCATTGCCGGACCACGAGTGCTGGAGCACATGGTGGATACGGTGCTCTATTTTGAGGGAGATCGGGGGCAGGTTTTTCGCATTTTGCGCACAGTCAAAAACCGTTTCGGCGCAACCAATGAGATCGGGGTTTTTGAGATGAAAGAGCAGGGACTTGTGGAGGTGTGTAATCCTTCAGCTCTTTTTCTGGCAGAACGGCCTGTCAATGTACCCGGCTCGGTTGTCATGCCCAGCATCGAGGGAAGCCGGCCTATTCTGGTGGAAGTGCAGGCCCTGGTAAGCCGGTCGAGCCCCGGCAATGCCAGACGGACCGCCATCGGAGCGGACCCGCAACGATTGGCCCTGTTGACTGCGGTACTGGAAAAAAAGCTGGGACTGACCTTGTATGATCAGGATATTTTCCTCAATATTGCAGGTGGAATACGGATTGATGAGCCTGCCCTTGATCTGGGTATGGTGGTGGCGCTATTATCCAGTTTTTTTGAAAAAACCGTTGAGCCGACCACTGTTGTCTGCGGCGAGGTAGGCCTGGCAGGTGAGATCAGAGCAGTGGGGCACATGGATATGCGGCTGAAGGAAGCCGCCCGGCTGGGATTTCAGAGTTTTATCCTCCCCATGTCCTGCATGCAGCAGATCCATGAAAAGGATAAAAAAGAGATTGCCTGTGTGGGTGTACGTACAATCAGTGAACTTGCCGATCATTTGTTTCTTGCAGCATGAGAATCAGCCTTGAGCTGTACACTGATAGACGTTATATTACAAGGACACCCTTAAACAGATGTGACGGATCAGGTATTCCTTGGAGGATTACGTGGATTTTAACAAGCATTTTGAACAGACCTGGCGTAATTTCACTGCCTTTTTTCCATCCATATTGATTGTTTCAGCAGCATTTCTCTGTGTTTGCGTGATTACCCTCGGTATACTCGCCCCGGTTGTCGGCGCCGGATATATGCATTCTCTGCTCCGTGTTCTCCGGGAGCGGCGACAACCGCAGGTCGGCGATCTGTTTTCAGAAATGCACCTTTTTTTGCCGCTCCTTGGATTCGGTCTTCTGGTGATGGCCGCAGTGTTTTTGGGGTTGTTGGTCCTCTTCCTGCCGGGTTTTATCATTATCCTTGCAGTGACCTATTTTTGCACCTATCTTTTACCCCTGATGACGGACAGGCAGCTCGGCCTGTTTGACGCCTTAAACCAGAGCTCCCGTATGGCCATGCAGAAACCTGTCAGCGAGCATATTGCCGTGGTGGCCGTACTTCTGGTATTGAACTCCCTCGGCGGAGCCGTCATTTTCGGCGCCCTGTTTACCACCCCGTTTGCCGTTTTGTTTCTTCTTTCCGTCTACGAAGACAAGGTCATTCGTTTGCTGCCGGGGCCGGAACGACGTCAGCCGCCGCCTCCGCCCGGCAGCTGAGGTGTGCATTCCCGGCGCCTTCGGCCTGGGATGCCTGCAGCCATGCCCTTAAATACAGCGGCATTCATCTCGTGAAATATATATTCCCGTCCAATTTTTTGGATGTATTGGGTCATTTTATATGCTCCCCTTTGTGAAAATTTTTGCGGCCTTTCTGCTCATGCTTGCCGGAATACGCTTTCGGTTGAGTCTGTGGCTCTCTGTTCTTATCGGCGGCCTTGCCATGGCACTGATGTACGGAGTGCCCATGGAGCAGTGGCCTGTGATTGCCGGTAACGCGCTTATACAGGAGAAATTTCTTTTCCTCATCGCCATTGTCGGCCTGATTCTTGTTCTCTCCGACGGACTGGAACGTTCAGGCCAGTCCAAACGTTTGATCGATGCGCTGTCAGTGTATCTGACCAGGGCAAAAATACGTCTGCTGTTTTTTCCTGCCTTAATCGGGTTACTGCCCATGCCCGGAGGAGCTGTCTTTTCAGCACCGATGGTCAAGGCCGTTTCAGCGGATATGCCCCTCTCCGATGTGGACCGGGCGGTGATCAATTACTGGTTTCGCCATGTCTGGGAGCTGGCCTGGCCGCTTTATCCGGGCATCATCCTCACGGTTGCCCTGGCTGATATACCATTGGCCGATTTTATCTCAAAAACCTGGCCCGGAATAGCGGCAATGTTTTTTTTCGGCTGGTTTTTTCTTCTCAGGGATGTGCAAACAGGTGTACCGCAGTCGGAGGTTGAGGCTGCGCATGCACAACCCGTTGCAGCAGGTGCGATGTATGCTCTCACCCAGGCCGTTCCCCTCTTGATTGCCATTGTCGGTGCGGTCGGGCTTGAGATGACCCTGGCAAGATTTTTTCCCCATATCCCTTTTGAATGGGGAGTGCTCACCGCCCTGCTTGCCTCCGCTGCCAGTATAATGGTGCAGAACAGGCTCGGCTGGGCGTTCCTTGGCCGGATCTTTCGGAAAAAGAGCCTTTGGTCCATGCTCATGGTGATTGCCGCTATTTTCATTTTCAAGGACATCATGCAGGCCGCCGGGGTTGTGGAGGCCATGGCAGCCTCGACCAGTGAGCAGTTTGCTCTGTTGACCTCGGCAACGCTTCTGCCTTTTTTAGTGGGTATGGTGGCGGGTATCAATGTCTGCTTTGTAGGGGCCTGCTTTCCGTTGATCCTGGGTCTTCTGGAACTCATGCACATGCAGGAACAGACTCTTGCCTACCTGGTCCTGGGAACGTTCTGCGGTTTTACCGGTGTGATGATATCACCCATTCATATCTGTTTTATGCTGACCTGTGAATACTTCCATGTGGACCTGCCGGCAACCTGGCGCAGGCTGATGCTTCCCTGTCTGGGATGCCTGCTGGTGGGGGTGGGGCTGTTTTTTCTGCTGCTTGAATGACGGCCCGTCCAGCTGGTTACGCGTTGATACTTTGTAATTTCAGAAGGATGTTATGGAGATTATTTCATGACATCCAGAATGCGATCAAACCGTTCAACGAATGCATCGACGATCCGAGGGTCGAAATGTTTGCCCCTGGCTGCCTCGATAAGCCGCAAGGCTTTGTCCGGATTGTATGCTTCTTTATACGGACGCACCGTGGTCAGAGCGTCAAAAACATCTGCGATGGCGCAAATACGACCAAGGATGGGAATATTCTCTCCCTCCAATCGGTGAGGGTAACCGGTGCCATCCCATTTCTCATGGTGTGATGCCGCGATAACCGCACCTGCGGAAAGAAGGTTTGATTCAGAATCCTGGAGGATCTTTTTGCCTATAAGGGTATGTCTTTTCATCACCTCCCATTCCCCGGGAGTGAGTTTGCCCGGCTTCAGCAGTATCGAATCCGGTATTCCCAGCTTGCCTACATCGTGCATGGGACTTGCCAGGCGAAGTATTTCAACATCCTCTTCGGAGATGCCTACGGCCTCGGCAACGATGACGCAGTACCCGCTTACCCTGTAGATATGGTCGGCAGTGTCGTTGTCCTTATATCCTGCGGCAACCCCAAGACGGTGAATCGTGTCCATATAGGCCTGGTGGGTCTTCTGTTTGGCCTGCCTCATTTCATCCAGGGTCAACATCAGGTCTTTGGTGCGTTCCTGGACCAGTTCCTCCAGATGCAGCTGGTACTGCTTCACCTTATCCTGCATCTTTTTCATGCGCAGCTGTGAGGCAGTACGGATTTTCAGTTCCACTCTGTCAACCGGTTTGACGATAAAATCGTTGGCCCCGGCCTCGACAGCCCGCAGGCGATCCTCCCGGCCGGATAAGGCCGTTACCATGATAATCGGCAGATCAGCGGCTGTGTATATCTCCCGTATTTTTTTCGCTGTTTCGATGCCGTCAAGTCCGGGCATCATAATGTCCAGTAATACCAGATCATAGCTGTCAGCGATGACTTTTTCCAGAGCTTCCCGGCCGCCGGCTGCCGACTCTGCTTCGTAGCCGAGGATCGTTGTGTAATCCTCCAGCAGTTCCCTGTTCAACAACTCGTCGTCGACAATAAGTATTTTACTGTTGTCCTGGTTCATTTCGGTAAAATGTCATGGTAATTTCAGGGGAGTTTCAGACATCCTGGGAAATCGGAAGGACCACATGAAAGGTCGTGCCTTTTCCTTTTCCCTCACTTTCGGCTGTAATATATCCATTGTGCAGCTCCACGTAGGATTTTGTCAATGTGAGACCCATGCCTGCACCTTCGTATTTTCTGCTTTTGGAATCCTCAACCTGTTCAAATGAACCGAATATTCGCTGCATGTCGCCTGATTCCAGGCCTATGCCGTTGTCTTTGACGGACAGCTTCAGGCACTGGCCTGCATGTCCGGCAAGTACCTGTTCAGGTGGAACCTCGGAACAGTTCACCAGGCTTGCCGACACCTGGATGGCTCCTCCATTTGGAGAAAACTTGACTCCGTTGGAGAGCAGGTTGTACAGGATTTTCTTGAGTTTCTTTTCATCAGCTTCAACCGTTTCCGGAAGCGTATCCGCCTGGAGAGAGAGCTGTAATCCTTTTTTGATTGCCTTTTCCTTTACAAGCATCAGGCTGTTTTCCAGCAACGGCCGAAGCTCGAACCTGGAGAGTTCAAGGTCGTGCTCCATGCTTTCAACACCGGCCAGGTCGAGTACGTCGTTGATCAAGGTCAGCAAGGCCTGGCTGCTTGTCTGGATGTGCGACACGTATTTTGATTGCCGCTTGTTCAGCGTCCCGAAGTCCTCGTCTCCCAACAGTTCGCTGAACCCGATAATGTGGTGCAGGGGAGTCCGCAGCTCATGGCTCATGTTGCCGAGGAATGCGCTTTTAGCGCGATTGGCCGCCTCGGCTTTGTCTTTTGCTTTCCGTAAATTTCTTTCACTTGCTCTCAGGGCTTTTTCCGCCTGTTTGCGTTCTTCGATCTCGCGATTCGCCCTCTTGATTTCTTCCCGCAAGTCGCCGTTGAGTTGTTGAATTTCCCTGACCATGGTGGTGTAGTTGCCGTTCAGGGTGACAAGTTCCTCGATGGAAGAGGAGATGGGCGGCGCTTCATAATTACCGCCGGCGATCTGAGTACTTCTTTCAGCAATCGCGGCAACAGGAGAGGAGATTTGAGCGGCAATGCGGCGTGCGTTGAACAGCAGGTAAAAAATGAACATGACGTAAAAAAGGAACATGCCGCATACAGCTGCATACCCGATACGTTTCGCCTGTTTTTCCATTGTGGTTATCGGTTCCAGGATGGCCTGTTTGTCGGCAACCACCATAAGCTTCCAGCCGCTTTCCCGCTCAGTTGCATGTGCCAGAAGGTATTGACCGGAGGACAGGTTGAGCTCCTCTACTGACTGGTTTGCGGCGAGTATCCGGCTTATGGTTTCTGCAACACCCGGGATTGTCGTCTTGAGCAGGTTGAATGTTTCAGGTTTGAACGTATCCTGGGCGACCTGTTGTTCATAGACATGGGTCCGCAGTTCGGTCAGGCCGAAAAGCTGTTCAACCGCTTCGGGCATGGCCATGATCGTCCCCTTGGCGTCAACCAGAAATGCCTGCGCTCCCCAGGGAAGTTTCATGTTCAGAATGTTCTGGAGAAAGACATCGATGGTGATATCTATGCCGACGACACCTTCGAGGAAATCGTCATTATAGACAGGGGCGATGCAGGACATCATCCATCCCTGTCCTGCCGGGTCCAGGTAGGTTTCCGTCCAGACCATCTCCCTGGAAGGGTTATGCTCCCGGTCTGCCAGGTAGTAGAAATTAAATTTTGGAATATCCATATCCGGTAGATATTGCGAATAGACATCATCAATAAATGGATAATACCGGTTCATGGAATCAAAGGTATTCAGATACACGGCCACAATATTATTGTTTGCCTGGGTAGCCAGTCTAAAGACATCATCGAGTTGCTCGCCGGCAATGGCTTTTTTCTTCTCTTTGTCGCCTACGTTCCCAACTGTTGAATAATAGAGGCTTCCTCCTCCTGTGTCGTGCGTTTTATAGTAGACGCCGTTATCGGCAAAAGAATACCCGCTGTAGGAGGCCTCAGGAACAGTGATATCCTCGAGCTCTGCAAAGAAAACATCGGTTTCACCTTGAACGATCCGCATGATTTCCGAAATGGAGCGGAGTTCCTGGCTGAATATTTTAGCTTCAGCCCCGACTATTTCTTCGAGATGATCTATACTTTCGTTTTCCAGTGTGGAGACGGATTTGTTGTGATTATAGGCATTGATCGTGAAATAGAGCAGAACCAGGGCCAACTCGATGAACAGCAAGGGCATCAAGGCTGCTTTGAAAAATTCCCGAAAAACAATAGTACTTAATGGCTGTGTAGCTGTTTTGCTCATTTTCAGCTCCGGTGTACATGCTGTATCCATTTGGCCAGGACTTTCAGTACATTTTCGATTTTGAATGGTTTGGGGATGAAATCGTCCATCCCTGCTTCACGCATTTTTTCCCGTGCTTCTCCTGTGATATCGGCACTCATGGCAATAATGGGCAATTCTTTGTATTCCGGTATGTTTCGAATCGCCCTGGTAGTCTCGTAACCGTCCATGACCGGCATCTGACAATCCATGAGAATGCCGTTAATGGACAGGCTTTGTAATTTTTCCAGGCACTCCTGACCGTTTTCTGCAACATCGACCCGGATGCCGTAGTGATACAACATGTCAATGGCCAATTCCCGATTCAAGGCATTGTCTTCTACAAGCAGGAGTTTGCTCCCCTGCAGGGGCTCGGCTGCATCTTTTACGCGTATATCTTTGTCTGGTTGCAGCCGGATTGTCTCG
This sequence comes from Desulfobulbaceae bacterium, assembly GCA_963678525.2. Taxonomy (GTDB): domain Bacteria; phylum Desulfobacterota; class Desulfobulbia; order Desulfobulbales; family Desulfobulbaceae; genus Desulfogranum. Next base: position 2,737,323 of record CAXXDG010000003.1, on the reverse strand, counting down.
GCTTGTCGCCGTATTTTCTGCTTGTCCAGAAAAACGGTAAAGGTGAAAGTGGTTCCGGTTCCAACCGTACTTGCTACCTGGATGGATCCGTGCATCATTTCGACCAGGCTTTTGCTGATAGCCAGCCCCAACCCGGTGCCTCCGTACAGCCTCGTAGTGCTCGCATCTGCCTGGGTAAACGGTTGAAACAGGTCTTGTATATGTTCTTGAGTCATGCCGATTCCTGTATCGCTCACCTGAAAACGGAGACAGACCTGGTCATCTGTTTCACTCGCTACGGCGGTTTGGATGCTTATACTGCCCTGTTTGGTAAATTTTACACTGTTGCTGCTGAGATTTATAAGGATTTGTTTTAACCTGGTCTCGTCACCGCATAACAGGTACGGGAGCTGGGGCAAAGGCTCTATATTGAGGGTCAATGTTTTTTCTTCGGCTTTTACTCCGATAACATCGGCAATATAGGAAAAAACGTCGCTCAGGTTAAAGGGTTCCTTTTCCAGTTCCAGCTTTTCGGCCTCGATTTTGGAAAAGTCAAGAACGTCCCCCAGCAGTTCAAGCAGGTTTTCAGCCGAGAGATGTACTTTGCTGATATAACTTTGCTGTCTGGGATCAAGATTCGTTTGCAAAGCAAGATAGGATAAACCGATAATGGCATGCAGGGGCGTGCGGATTTCGTGGGAAATATTAGCCAGAAAAGAACTTTTTGCCTGATTGGCCGCTTCAGCGGCATTTTTCGCATCAAGGAGCGCATCCTGGAGACGGTGCAGTTCTGTAATATCCATATGGATGCCCACAACCCTTTTAGGGCTTCCGTCCGTCTTTTTCTGGGTGACCCTGCCGATGTCCATGATCCATTTATAGGAACCGTCTTTGCACCGTAGTCTATGCTCGCTGGTGTAGGTTTGGGACATTCCGTTCAGGTGTTTTTGCAGCGCTTCCATGGTTGCATCACGATCATCGGGATGTACGCGGGATTCCCACTTGTCCAGCGATTGTCCGAGGTCCTCATCCGGATCGTAGCCCAGCATGATTTGCCAGATATCGTTGGTATACACGCAACCTTCAGCGGGCTTCCAGTCCCATAGCCCCAGGTTGGCTGTATGCAGTGCCAGCTCCAATCGCTCCTCACTTTCACGTAATGTCTGTTCAATCAGTTTGCGCTCCGTGATATCTTCCTTGGTGGCTACGTAATGAGTAGTGATTCCACGCTCATCCCGTATCGGAGCGATTGCCGCCTGTTCCCAGAAGAGTTCGGCGTTTTTTTTGCGATTGCAGAGGTGTCCCCGCCACTCTTCTCCCCGGCGTAAGGTGTTCCACATGTCCTTATAGAAAGCTTCTCCGTGGATGCCGCTTTTCAGTATCCTTGGATTTCGGCCGATAACTTCTTCCGAGGTATAGCCGACCACTTCAGAAAATTTAGGGTTGACGTATTCGATATTTCCTGCGGCGTCTGTGATGACCACCACGGCCGGACTTTGTTCAATCGCCCGGATAAGGTTGCGGACTTCCATGTTTTTATTATGGGCGATCTCTTCCCACTCGTCCCTGGCTTTACGGATGGCTTTTTTCTGGGTGGAGGAACTCCAGAAAATGAGCAGAGAGAGGAAGGCTGCAATAAAAATCCAAAGCGCTGTGATAACGTTGTTTCCCTGTTTTTCACTCAATATACGGAGAGCTTCCCTTGAAACTTCCAGGATGGCCTGTACTGCAGCGCCCATTATGTTACACACCTTATACCCCATGAGATGCATAATGATCCAGGTACACAGGATCAGAAAGAGAGCTGCAAAAAGCGTGAGAGCGATTTGCCTTGTATTGGAAAAAAAAGTCAATGCCGTCGATGAATATTTCTGTGGAAGTTTCATTACACTGCAACACCTTTTATTTCCGACCTGAATCCGTGACTGTCCAATGTTTGAGTTTGAGCTCTGATTAAAGGCTAGCGTAATTTTTTTCTTATTTCCAGTCAGTTTACGGTAAAGACGCTTGTACGGTTAAGCCGCATGAGAATTAAGGGCTAATGAGAATTGTTTGCGATTATATGGAAAACGACCGGCCCGGGGAAGGAATGGAGGGCCGATGAGTGGAAGGAGACAGGACGGATGTGTTGCAATCCGTCCTGTCGTATGTATCTGGAGTGTCCGGAGTTACTTCAAGCCTTTTGCATGCTGGGCCTGGATTGCAGTCAAGGCCACGGTATCGACGATATCCTGAACCGTACATCCCCTGGAAAGGTCATTGACCGGTTTATTCAGCCCCTGGAGAACCGGCCCCATTGCCACTGCCCGGGCAGCCCTCTGCACGGCTTTGTACGTATTGTTGCCTGTGTTGAGATCCGGGAAGATAAAGACCGTTGCGTTGCCTGCCACTTCTGAGCCCGGCATTTTCAGGCCGGCGACTTCTTTGTCAAAGGCCGCATCATACTGCAACGGCCCTTCGATGGGGAAATCGAGACCCCTTTCCTGCATCAGTTGTTTGGCGATGGCAGTGGCTTCCACAACCTTTTCCACGTCTTCTCCGGAGCCGGATTTACCGGTGGAATAGCTGAGCATGGCAATACGTGGTTCAATATTGTAAATCTGCGCTGTTTCTGCGGAGCTGAGCGCAATCTCAGCCAGCTGTTGTGCATTGGGATTGGGAACTACTGCACAGTCCCCAAAGGCCAGCACTTTGGACTGCAGACACATGATAAAAATGGAGGAGACCACTGAAACGCCCGGTTTGGTTTTGACGAACTCAAAAGCAGGGCGAATCGTGGCGGCAGTGGTGGTGATGGAGCCGGATACCATGCCGTCCGCCATATCCTTGTAGACCATCATGGTGCCGAAATAGGTAGGATCAGACATGCGGTCGCGGGCGACATCCATCACAATGCCGCGCTGTTTGCGGAGCTCGAAATAGGTCTCCACAAAATCGTCGTAATGACTGGAAACCGATGGATCAATAATATCGGCCGCATCGATGTTCAGCCCGAGTTTGGTCGCCTTGGCCTGAATGTCTTCCTCTTTGCCGAGCAGGGTGATATTTGCGATTCCCCGGCGCAGAATGATATCGGCGGCAGAGAGAATACGTTCGCCTGTTCCCTCGGGAAGCACGATGCGCTGTTTTCGGCTGGAGGCTTTTTCGATCAATGCGAATTCAAACATCCGCGGGGTCATTTTGATCGATTTCTGGGAGACGACCCGTGTGGTCAATTCGGGGACGTTCACGTGGGTGGAAAACCATCCCAGAGCCGTGGCAATGCGTTTGGAGTCGGTGGGTTCCAGCCTGCCGTACATTTCATTGACTTTCTGTACGGTATCGTAGGTATGTGACGGCACCGTAAGAACCGGCAGGGGGATGCCTGTCCATCCCTGGATAAGCTGCTGGACATTTTCACTGACCTTGAGTCCGCCGGTAATCAGAATGCCGGATATATTGGGAAAGGCTGAGGAAACCCTGCTGGCGAGACTGGAGATGATGATGTCGGAACGGTCACCCGGGGTGATGACCAGGCTGCCTTCCTTGATGTAGTCCAGAAAATTGCTGATCTGCATGGCTGCGACCACATAATTGTCCACCTGATTCATGGCGCCGAGTTCACCGATAAGGACCTCTGCGTCCAGATAACGGCGCACGTCGTCCATGGTCGGATTGTTCAACGTCTTGTTTTCCGGAAGAGTATACATGGGGAAAGGGCGGGTCATCTGTTCCCGACATTTCGGGTTGGCCTGCATGTCCTGTTCAAATGTTTCCGGCACCCGGTTAATGACGCAGGCCGCGATATCCACGCCCTTTTCTTCCAGGGAATCGAGGGTCAGGGTGACATTGGTGCAGATTTCATCGGTGTTTTTGTTTCTGCCTGATGCGACCAGAAGAATGGGCGCTCCAAGGTTGGCGGCAATATCGGCGTTGAGGTCAAATTCAAAACCGGCATCTTTGCCTCTGAAATCCGTGCCTTCGCAAAGCACGAAATCGTAATTGCTTTCCAGCTGTTTGTATTTTTTAAGGATGTTTTCAAAGAGAATTTCTTCCTGACCGGAGGTGATCAGTTGTCGCGCCTCACTCAGCGTATAGGCGTGGGCGGTTTCATACGAGACATCGAGGTTAAAGTATTTCAGAATCAGGTAGAGGTCAGGATCGATTTCGCCGATTTCGGTGTCGTTAATGATTGGGCGGAAAAAAGCGATATGGCCTAGTTCCCTGAGGATCATCTGCATGACACCGAGGACAATGACCGATTTCCCGCTTCGTTCTTCAGTAGCCGTGATATAAAGATTTTTAGACATGGGGGGCACCATAATGGTTTGCTGGATTTGTTACGTATATGGAGATGGATATGGCGGAAACCGACATACGGAAGTCTACACCATCCGATATGCAAGGTCGATCTGTTTTCTCCGTGTTTTTCACGAGGTGTTGAAATAGAAGCAGGATGTGATCGGCTGAGAGGTTGGGACGCGATTCATGGGACTGATTACTCTGGCCGGGAATGAGAAATGCCGGTTAACGGTTTCGGTTGCATGGTCTCTCGTGAATGATGGAAAAGGTACAAAGCAGCTTTCAAAGGGTTGGGATGAAACTGCTTTGTACTCCATTTGACCGTATGCGACGAAGCCTATTGGTCCTTGAGTTGCCGGGCGATAAGTTCGGCTGTATGGCATACCGCCACATCGCTGCCGTCCTGATCCATACCGCCGCGAATCTGCATGACACAGCCGGGACAGTCCATGGCAACAACAGGGGCGCCGGTATTTTTTATGTTCGTCAGTTTACGGGTAAGAATGGAACCGGAAATTTCCGGAAGTTTAAGAGAGTAGGAGCCTCCCATGCCGCAGCAGGTATCACATTCAAACATTTCTTCCAGTTCATACCCTGCCTTTGTCAGCAGCTCACGAGGCGGCTGGTCGGCCTTGAGGGTGCGTTTCAGGTGACAGGAGTCGTGATAGGTGATCTTGCCCAGCTTTTGCCCGTCTTTCAGGGTTATCCGGCCCTCATCAACCAGTTTTTTCACCAGGGTGGAGAAGTCGATGGTTTTAGCTGCCAGCTCCTTGGCCTTTGGGATATTCTGCGTCTTGCCGATGGACTCAAAGGTCTGGATAAACTCGTGATCCAGGGCTACGGTACAGGTGGGACAGGCGGAAATAACATAGGTGGCGTCGCTTTGCTCCAATAACGCCTCGATATTGTCTTCCGCATTTTTGGCGGCAACCTCGTAGGCGCCGTTATACCTTGCCGGAGCGCCGCAACAGGTCTGCTTTTCAGGAAAAACGACCTCGATGCCGGCTTTGTTGAGAATCTCAACAAGGGCAACACCCATTTCCGGATAGGCGAAATCAATCAGACAACCGGCGTAAAAGACTGCTTTTTCAGGCAGGCTTGGCTGTTTGATGGTTTTGAAAACATCCCTGAACGGTTTGGGTGCAATGGCCGGCAGGCTTCGTCCATCGGTAAGATCTGCCAGGAACATCGGCAGGTGACGGATGAATTTTCCTTTGGTGAACGGCTTGCCTGCAACCGAAGCGGCCCTGAGCATACTGTGGAAAAGCCGACGGTTGTTCACTACTGCAAAGATGGATTTCTGCAGCATGGGAATGCCTTCTTCCTTGACCAGCCGGCGGCGGATTTCCATGATCAGGGCGGGAATGTCGATTTTTCCCGGGCAGACGTCCTTGCAGGCTCCGCATTGGATGCACAGACCCTGGATATCTTCGGAGCTTTTCATCTCGTCGTACCAGGCGGTCAGGATAGTGCCGATGCCGCCGGTGTAGACCTTGCCGAACACATGGCCGCCGACCAGTCTGAAAATCGGGCACACGTTCAGGCAGGAGGCGCAGCGAATGCACTGCATGGCTTCTTTGAACATGGGATCGCTCGCCATTTCCGTGCGTCGATTATCCATGAGGACAATGTGCAAATTTTTCATGCTGCCGTCTTCATTGGGCGTTTGCCCGCTGATCATGGTGACATAGCTTGTCAGCAACTGTGCGGTGGCGCTTCTCGGCAGGGCTCGCAGAATAGGCACGATGTCGGTGAAGCTCTCTACAAGTTTCTCGACTCCTACAACGGCGACATGTGTTTTGGGCAGGGACGTGGTCAGGCGGGCGTTTCCTTCGTTGGTCACGATAACCAGGGTGCCTGTTTCCGCGACAGCGATATTGGCGCCTGAAATCCCCATGTCCGCCTGGAGAAATTTTGAACGTAGCTGTTCCCGGGCAACTTTAACCAACCGGGGAATATCGTTGCTTAAACGTTCGTCAATCTCTTTGCTGAACAGATCGGAGACCTCTTCCTTGGTGAGATGAATGGCGGGCATGACCATGTGTGACGGCGTCTGACCTGCGAGCTGGATAATCCATTCTCCCAGATCTGTTTCACCGACCTCGATACCTTCTTTCTCCAGAAAAGGGTTGAGGTGAATTTCCTCAGTGGCCATGGACTTGGATTTGACAATGGTTTTAACGTTATTTTCCCTGGCGACCTGGAGAATATAGTCGCGTACCGCAGCAGGATCCTTGGTCTGGAAAACCTTTGCTCCGTTGGCCTCTGCGTTTTTTTTGAATGTGGCGCAGAGTTCATCTATATGAGCCGCTGCATATCCCTTACGTTCAGCAATGGCGGTGCGCAGTGCTTCAAAGTCCACACCTTCATAGGCCTTGGCCCGATTGACTTTGTACGCCTCGGAAAATTTACCCAGTGCGCCGGTCAGGTTGGAATCGTGAATTGCCTTGTCTATGGATTGTTTAAATTCCTGCTGCATCAATTTTCTCCCTCAAGCTCATCAACACATATGATCACAAGTCGTTCCGGACCGTGGACGCCGATTGTCAAAACCCTCTCGATATCAGCTGTTCGGCTGGGACCCGTAATCATGGAGATGTAGCCGGCGTTTTTCGGATCAGCGTTGGGAAGCCACGATGCCATGTCAGGAAATACCGCCGAGGACGGCAGAAGGGCGATATGAATGGCGGGCAGGGTGGAAACAAGCCTTTTGTCTATGGCTGAGGCGTCCTGGACCAGGGTTCCTGTATCGGCAAGCGCCCAGTCGACCTGACTGATACCGATACGGGCTTGATTCGCACGTTCCCGGGAGATGTCGAAGTATAATCCTTTGATATGGTTGACTTTCTCTGTGTCGACCTGCTCCAGGAACGGACATTTCGCCCAGACGGCGTATTGGTTCGGCACGTCTGAGACGTTTTCCTGTTTCATGAATTCCAGGATGAAATCCATGGCCTCTGTCTGTGTTTGAAATCGGTGAACCTCGGCACTGACCCCTTCCGCCTTGGTCCTGAATTGATCGTACATTGACCCTCCTTCCCACCTCCGGGAACGACAGGCTTTTGTTGTCGCTCGGCAGGGGTGGTAAAATTTATTGCTCCTGTAAATAAACTTGTATAACCAAATTCTAATGTAGCATATTTGATTGTATCACTGCTTGTCAACATGCTTTTTGCATGATTTGGTAAAAAAATATTGACAAGTTTCCAAGAGTGTAATAACTGGTATTACCAATTTGATCAAATTGGTTTACGCAGTCGCTTCCGGAAGGACTACAAATTGGATCTGGTGTGTCGTTACAAAACAGTTGCATTCAAACAGTGACCGGTTGCTGATCCTGCAGCGATGCTTTTTCCTGTGTCAGGAGCAGGGAAGGGTCGTAAGAATCGCGGCATGATCAACCTGGTTATCTGGTAGCCGGCGTGGTGCCGGCGTGATGGCTGTTGCAAAAAAAAACAGTTCTTGCCGCTACAACAGCGGGGTTCGCAGTTGTGGGTAAGCTGGACATCCTCATGGAGGAAGGAGATTATAAGATGCCTCTTGAACTATTAGCTGCGGTTGCCCTTCTGCCGATTCTTCTGGCGCTGGTGCTCATGGTTGGTTTACGTTGGCCGGCAACGCGCGCAATGCCGCTGGCCTGGTTGGTTACGGCTATTGCAGGCGTATTCGTATGGAAGATGGACATTGGTTTTGTAGCAGCTTCTACCTTGAGCGGATTCGGTGGAGCCGTAAACGTGCTGATTATTGTTTTCGGTGCCATCCTGATCCTGCATACCTTACGTGACAGCGGCGGCATGGAAACCATTAACCATGGGTTTTTCGGTATCAGCCGGGACCGTCGCATACAGGTCATCATCATTGCCACCGTATTTGCAGCATTTCTTGAGGGTGCTGCAGGGTTCGGCACTCCAGCTGCCATTGCAGCGCCATTGCTTCTCAGTCTGGGTTTTCCCGCCCTTGCTGCGGCAATGGTCTGTTTAATCCTCAACTCTTTCCCGGTAACCTTCGGCGCTGTCGGCACTCCGGTCTGGTTCGGCTTGAAAAATCTCAAACCCCAGGTGGAAGCAGCAATCGCTGCAGGGCAGGCCGGTGATATCATTTCCTTTGCCGATTTTCTCAAATCCGTGGGTGAATGGTCGGTTCTGCTGCATCTACCCATGATTTTCCTGCTGCCCCTGTTCGTCAATATGATGCTGACACGTTTTTTTGGTCAGAATAAATCATGGACTGAAGGTCTGGGTGCCTGGAAATTTTCTCTCTTTGCATCCGCATGTTTTGCTGTACCGTATGCTGCTGTCGCCTTTCTGATCGGTGAAGAGTTCCCGAGCCTGATTGGTGGTCTTGTCGGTACTGCGCTGGTTATTTCAGCTGCTAAAAAAGGCTTTCTGCTGCCGAAAACAACCTGGGATTTCGGTCCTCAGTCAACCTGGGATAAAGAGTGGACCGGTGAAATTTCCACCGAGGAGAATGCAGAGTTCAAAGCCCATATGAGCCAGCTCCGAGCCTGGACACCGTATATCCTCATCGGTCTCATTCTTGTGTTGACCAGGGTGAATTTCCTGCCGCTGAAAGCCATGCTCAATGATATCAAGTTCACCATCCCGCATATCCTTGGGTACGAGTCCGTCAACTTCTCCATGAAGCCTCTCTACCTGCCGGGAACCATTCCTTTTATGCTGGTGGCTGTTCTCACCATCTTCATTCACGGCATGAAGCCTGCAAAGGTGAAAGAAGCATGGAAAGATTCCATTGTACGCATGAAAAATCCGGCCATAGCCCTGTTTTTTGCGGTTGCCATGGTTGAAATTTTCAAACAGTCTGCGCACAATACAGCCGGCATAACTTCAATGCCTCTGTCCATGGCGGAGACCGCAGGCGGACTTGCAGGACAGACCTGGCCGATGTTTGCTTCCTTTGTCGGTGCGCTTGGTTCGTTTATTACCGGCTCCAACACTGTTTCCGACCTGCTGTTTGCAGAGTTCCAGTATGCGACTGCAACTAATCTGGGCATTTCTCATCAGATTGTTGTCGCACTGCAGGCCGTCGGCGGCGCCATGGGTAACATGGTCTGCATCCATAATATCGTAGCTGCCTCAGCCACTGTCGGTCTGGCCGGTATGGAAGGTATGATAATCCGCCGAAACTCTCTGCCGTTGCTGGTATACGGACTGATTGTCGGTGCGATCGGCTGTGCGTTTATCTACGTACTGTATCCGGGCGTTTTTTAAACGTACCTTGATTGCCGAGGGACGGAGCATGTTGTCTGCCCGCTGAATATTGTACAAATTTCGACATGTGCCGGCTTGCCGAAAGCCTCCCCGGGAGTTTCCTTGGGAGGCTTTTGTATTATCCACGCTCCTTATGGTGAACTGTCGTCCCGCCTTCTCAGCAGTCGGCGACTCTGGAAGTGCTTGCGGCACAATGACATTTAGTTGCATTTACGCATCCCTTAGGGTAAAAAGTATAGATTCGACAGCTATATATAACTTGTGTAAGGGCCCATGAGATTCAAACCCATAAAACCTAAAAAAGTTTCGACCCAGATTGCTGAACAGATTCGGGAATCGATACTCAACGGGGATTTCACCCCGGGTGACAAACTCCCGCCGGAGAGAGAACTCGCCGAAATGTTTGGCGTATCCCGGCCGTCCGTGCGAGAGGCGTTGAATATTTTGTCCTCAGCAGGGTTGGTGATGTCTTATCAGGGCGGTGGGACAGTGGTTCTGTCGCTGGTTGACTCGGAACACGGTAATTCCTTGAGCGAACTCATCCGTGAACAGAAGGCGCGTGCGCTCGAAGTAGTGGAAGTGCGCAAATGTATGGAGGCATGGACCGCCTACTATGCCGCTCAACGCGCTTTGCCGGAAGATGTGCGGCGCATGGATGAGATTATCAGAAAAATGGAGGAAAACCTCGAGGCAGGGAAACCTCTTGAAGACCTAGACGCCAACCTCCACATCCTCATTGCCCAGGCAACGCATAATATTATCTGGATTCATCTTATGCAGAGCCTGTTTGATGCCATGAAGGAATTCCAGCGCGGTGTCTGGCGTGCCGTATATCTCACCGGGGACGACCACAAACTTCTGTTTACCCATCATTCAAAGATTGTTGCAGCGATTCGAGCCAAAGATCCTGAAGTAGCCCGTGATGAAATGATGAAGCATCTCACCTTTGCGGAACAGCGCAGCGCAGCATATGTGGCGAAGTCTCCGCAGTAGGGTTTTCGAGGTCTGTATTTTATAAATGGCACCTGCTTGAACTATAAATTTTTTCTCCGCGTACGAGAGATGCATCTCCCTGCCGGGATATCTCCTTTGCAATTCTTGTACGCTCTCTCATTTCCCTCTTAACCTGTTTCCGGCGATCGTTTTCACCTCCCCCTGGAACTTCTCTTTCTCTATCCCATCGCAGAGCAAATTTCCGCGCGATCTAAAATACGCTAAAACGTGGAAAATCTGTTTTTTTCCGGTCGTTTTTATTTGACATACTTGTTTCTAAGTAGTAATTGGTATGACAAGATTACCGAGACGGTTGGACGTGAGGCGGAGAGGCAATCTGCACAACATCCAACGTGGAAAGAACATGCCCCATAGGAGTATCCAATGCTTGACCAGAAAATTATTGAGCAACTTGAGGCCCTGGCCGGAAAAGAAAATGTTTTAACAAGCAAGGCTGATATGGTGGCCTACAGTTATGACGCCACTGCGGATATGCCCAGTCAGACGCCGGAAGTGGTTGTGCTCCCCACCGGCAGCGACATGGTGCAGCAAATTGTCAACCTTGCACGGGAGAATAAAATCGCCATATATCCCCGTGGTGCAGGAACCAATCTGAGCGGAGGAACCATTCCCCTGAAAAAAGGGATCGTACTCTCATTCCAGAAAATGAACCGGATCATTGAAATCGATGCAGCCAATCTTACGGCAAAGGTTCAACCCGGTGTCGTGATCAATGCACTCAACAGCGCGGTCGCCGAGCATGGCCTTATTTATCCGCCTGATCCGGGAACCGTAGCCACTGCGACTATGGGGGGATCAGCAGCAGAGAACTCCGGCGGACTTCGAGGGTTGAAATACGGGGTAACCAAAAACTATATCATGGGCATGGAAGTCGTGCTGGCCAATGGTGAAAAAGTTCGTTTTGGGGGCAAAACAGTAAAAAATGTCACTGCCTATGATTTCTCCAACCTCTTTGTCGGATCCGAAGGAACACTCGGCATCATCACCGAATTGACAGCCAAACTGATCCCTGCGCCCAAATATCGACGCACCATGATGGGTGTTTTCAAGACCATTGCCGATGCCGGAAATGCGGTTGCAGGTATCATTGCAGCCCAGGTTATCCCTGCGACTCTGGAAATCATGGATCAGATGACCATCAAAACCGTTGAAGATTTCGCTAAAATCGGTTTGCCGACAGACGCCAAAGCGCTACTTTTGATCGAGGTGGACGGCAATTCCGAGGATGTGGTGATCAATGAGGCTGAGGCCGTGATGCAAGTCGTGACCGGCAACAACGGCGACCTGCAGGCGGCCGACACTGATCAGGAGCGTGACCAGCTCTGGACGGCCCGCAGAAATGCCCTGCCGGCCCTTGCTTCCCTCAATAATACCGTTGTCCTTGAAGACGCCACGGTTCCGAGAAGCCATATAACCGATATGCTGATTGCCTGTGAGGATATCGGTAAAAAATATAACCTGACCCTTGGTACGTTCGGTCATGCCGGTGATGGAAACCTGCACCCAACCATTCTTTGCGATAAATATAACGAAGAGGAACTCAGCCGTGTGCATAAGGCTGTGGACGAGATTTTCGAAACTGCCCTGAACTATGGCGGAACGCTTTCCGGTGAGCATGGAATCGGTATCGCCAAAATGAAATATCTGGAAGATGAACTGGGAAAAAGCGGCACCAATCTCATGCGCAGCATCAAGATGTCTCTGGATCCTGAAAATGTTCTCAACCCAGGCAAAATGGTTCCCATGCAGGAGGTGTAATCATGGCCGCCACGAATACCGGTGAGACTGCCGGTAAAACCTATCATGACGAGTTGGAAATCGTTCGCGAAGAACTTGATAAATGCATGAAATGCGGCAACTGCATGGCCGTATGCCCGGTGTATGGAGCTGAAAAGGTCGAGACCTCGGTTACCCGTTCAAAAATTGCGGTCGCCCAGGCTGTGCTGGATGGAGATCTGGAATTGGATGATCCCCAGGTGTATGAGATGATGTTCAATTGCCTGGTTTGCAAGTCCTGCATGACAGCCTGTCCGACCAAGGTGGATTTTGGCCGCATCATGCTTGCCCTGCGTGCGGCCCTGGTTCGAAAAAACGGCATGCCCTGGCTGAAAAAGATGATTTTTTCAACCCTGAAGCATCCCAAGCTTTTTGATGCCGGTATGCGTGTAGGAGCAGCAATGCAGCCTCTGGCGTTTAAAGGCGAAGACGGCGGCGCATCCATAACGCCCAGGTCGCCATTTGCTAAAATCGGTTCAGGAATAGGCATGGACGGCGAGCGCAAGATGCCGAGTCTCAATGTCAAGACCCTGCGCGAGCGTGTGCCTGAGGTGGTTCGAGCTGCTGCAGCAAAAATGAAAGTGGCGTTTTTTACAGGGGATTCACTCAATTATATCTATCCCGACGCTGGTATGGATGTCATTGAAGTACTGACTGCCAACAATGTGGATGTGCATATCCCCAAAGACCAGTCCTGTTGCGGTGTGCCCGTCCTGGTTCATGGCGATGTGGAAACGGTCCGCACCCTCGCAAAGAAAAATATCGATGCCTTTGAAAAAACAGGCTGCGACTACCTTATCACTGCCTGCGGCTCCTGCGGCGGGGCCTGGCAGCATGACTATACCGATATCCTGGCCAACGATCCGGAATATGCGACAAAAGCCGCCAAATGGGCAAAACGAACCTATGACATATCCACGTTCTTGACCAAGGTAATCAAGCTGCGTGCACCTAAAGGCAAACTGGATAAGGTGGTAACCTATCACGATTCCTGCCATCTGAAAAAATCCATGAAGGTTTCTGCGGAACCTCGGGAGATTATCCAGTCTATCCCCGGCATAACCCTGAAAGAGATGAAAGCGCCTGATACCTGCTGCGGAAGCGGCGGTTCGTATGTGCTTTCCCACTATAATACCTCTTCAACCATCGGCCGGAAAAAGGCGGAGGATATCACCGGCACAGGCGCCGATACGGTTTCCGTCGGGTGTCCTGCCTGCATGATGCAGCTGTTCGATAATGCCAACCGATACGGCAAAAAAGAGGATGTCGTTCATTTTGTTTCTCTCCTGGCGGAATCATATCGTCTGGAGAAGAGTGCCTGATAGCGGTACGTACTGGAATACTCTCCCTGATCGCCGACTCCCCCTTGTCGGCGATGACCCTCAAACGGGGCAGTAATCGTACGCTGCCCCGTTTTTTTATCCTTGCCCTACAGGGATAAGCAGCTTCCTCCCTCTTTCCCTGCTGGTAACCTTTCCTTCCGTATGCTACTCTTTAAAAAAAGGTAATCGGTCACAGTGCACTCGATCTTTCCATGATCAGCCTGGCTCACGTCTGACCCCGAGGCAACGTGCGGGGTCTGCTCGAGGAAGTATCAGGCGCCCTGCAGCCGGTTATAAATACAGGGATAGTCGAACGTAACGCGTGAGAAATGCGGGGGTAACGGCATTCCCTGTCAGGAGTTACTTGAGGAGTACGCATATGCTCGATATTTCTTTGTCGCCGATCCTTATCTGGTTCCTGGTCGGCATTTTCTTTTATCTGACGGAACTGGCCCTGCCCGGATTCATTGTCTTTTTCTTTGGCGTCGGAGCCTGGTGCACCGCGCTGTCCGTCTGGCTTTTTGAGATGAGTTTGTCAGCGCAATTAGGTATCTTTATTATTTCATCACTGGCCGCGCTCCTTGCCCTGCGGTCGTATCTTCGTAATGCCTTTCTCGGGGAAACCAAGGATTTGGAAGACAGCGTCATTATCGGTGGAGCTAAAACCACAGGAGTGGTGACAGAGGAGATTATTCCACCTGCTCACGGCAAGGTGAAATACGGCGGTTCTTTCTGGAAAGCCGCGTCTGATAACCGAATCGGCGAAGGAGTAGTGGTTGAAGTTGTCGAACAAAAAGACCTGCTGCTCAAAGTAAAACCTGTTGCAGGACAAGGAGAAGAATAATGGAAATGCTCGTTGGCGTCATTTTTTTAGTCGGCCTCATTTTTATCATTTTGGTTAAGACCGCTGTGGTAGTTCCACAACGCAGTGAGTTCGTCATTGAACGACTCGGCAAGTACCGAACAACACTGGATGCCGGATTTCATATATTGATACCGTTTTTAGATAAAGTCGCTTATAGACGAAATCTCAAAGAGGAACCCATTGATATCGGAGCACAGACCTGCATTACAGCCGATAACGTCACCCTGGAAGTCGACGGCGTACTCTATCTGCAGGTCGTCAATTCCCGGCAGTCCGCCTACGGCATTGAAGATTATCATTTTGCCGCCGCACAGCTTGCGCAAACCAGCCTGCGCTCGGCAATCGGCAAGATCAATCTGGACAATACCTTTGAAGCTCGCGAAACCTTGAACCAGCAGGTGGTGGATGCCCTGGATGAGGCTGCCCAGAACTGGGGAGTCAAGGTGCTGCGTTATGAAATCAAAGACATCGAACCGCCCCGTACTGTGTTGGACGCCATGGAAAAACAGATGAAGGCGGAGCGTGAAAAACGGGCGGAAATCGCCAAATCCGAAGGTGAACGTCAGGCCATGATAAACCGGGCTGACGGTGAAAAGGCTGAAGCCATCGCACTTTCCGAAGGTGAGATGATGAAGCGTATCAACGAGGCGGAAGGTCGCGCCCAGGAAATCCTCAAGGTGGCCGAAGCCACTGCTGAAGGTATCCGCAAGGTCGCAGAATCCCTGAGCAGACCGGGAGGTCAGGACGCCGCCAACCTGGAGGTCGCCAAAAAATACCTTGATGAGTTCGGTAAACTGGCCAAGGAAAGTAACACCATGATCCTGCCGGGAAACCTGACCGATGTTTCCGCCATGGTTGCAACTGCCATGTCAACCCTGGAACATGCCAAGAAAGGCGGCGGGACGGTTCCTCCTTCGCTCGGTTGATTATTGGTCTTTTGCACGAGTTCTTTCATCCGGGACAATCATTCTTTCCTGTATGAGGCTCTAACGACATGAAAAAACGGGTCATTATTCTTCCATTGCTTATTGTCGCGGCGGCGGCATCCGGATATTATTTTCTGACGAAAGAAGACGAGCCGATTGCCGTTATCGTCCGGGAAGCCGTTTCCGGACCTGTTGAAGCGACCGTCTCCAATACCCGTGCCGGAACCGTCAAGGCCAGGTATCGAGCAAAGTTGACCCCGGCAATCGGCGGTCGGATCGAGTCATTGTCCGTGCGCAAAGCGGATTCCGTGAAAGCGGGTCAGGTGCTGTTGACCATATGGAACAAGGATATTACCGCAGACCTCCAGCTGGCACGCGCCCAGGTGAATGTGGCCCGATCAACGGCAGACGAGCGATGTCTGATGGCGGCATACAGTAAGCGCCAGGCTCAGCGATTGACCGAGTTGCGCGATAAAAAGACCACCTCCGAATCCGCCTATGACCAGGCGCTTTCCAACGCCGAGGCCCAGGCTGCCGCCTGTTCAGCCGCCAAAGACCAGATTCGGGTGAGCATGGCAAGGGTACGTTCCACAGAGGCCCTGCTGGAACGCACCATCCTGAAAGCTCCCTTTGACGGCATGGTGGCCGAAGTCAATGGCGAGGTCGGCGAATATATCACCCCTTCCCCTCCGGGTATCGCAACCCTGCCGGCCATAGACCTGATCAATACCGATGACCTGTATGTGGCCGCCCCCATAGATGAAATTGATGCTGCCAGGATTGAGCCGGGCCTGAAAACCCGTATTCATATCGATGCCTATCCGGATACGATTTTTGCCGGTACTGTCCGCAGTATCGCCCCCTATGTGCTGGAGGTTGCCAAACAGGCCCGGACTGTGGATGTGGAAGTGGATTTTTCGAATACGGGAAAGGCTGAAAATCTCCTTGTGGGCTACAGCGCTGATGTGGAAATAGTGGTCGACTCACGCGAACGGGTAATCCGTATTCCCACGGAAGCTGTTATCCAGAGTCGGTATGTCTATATCCTGGACAGGGAAACCGATACCCTGCGCAGGCAGGAAGTGACCACAGGCCTGGCAAACTGGAAGGATACCGAAATCGTCACAGGCGTGGCTATCGGAGAGATGGTGGTCACCTCTGTGGACCGGGAAGGCCTTAACGACGGGGTGCGCGCCCAAATTGAGGAAACCGACTGATGCAGCAGACCATGATTCAGTTGCAGGATATTTGTCGGACCTTCGTGGTGGGTGATCAGGAAGTGCAGGCCATGGATCATATTTCTCTCACCGTCCATCAGGGGGAATACCTCTCCATTATGGGGCCGTCAGGATCCGGCAAATCAACCCTGCTCAATATCATAGGGTTACTGGATACACCGGACAGCGGGACATACCTGCTTGAAGGCAGGGATGTGACACGACTTCAGGATAGAGAACTTGCAGCCATCCGCAACCGGAAGATAGGGTTTATTTTTCAGTTTTTCCATCTCATTCCCAGGTTGACGGCCAGGCAGAATATTGAGTTGCCGCTGCTGCTGGCCGGTGTGGGAAAGATGGAACGGAAAAAACGCTCGCTGCCGTTGTTGGAGCGTTTCGGCCTTGCTTCCCGCAGCCATCATCGGCCTGATGAACTTTCAGGAGGGCAGAGGCAGCGGGTTGCCATTGCCCGCGCAGTCGTCACCAGGCCCGCGCTCCTGCTCGCCGATGAACCGACCGGCAACCTGGACAGGGAATCAGGAAACGAAATCGTCGAGTTGATGGAGGAGTTGAACAGGGATGGTCTTACTCTTGTGGTTGTCACCCACGATCAGGATATCGGCAGCCGGGCCAGGCGAAACATTCGGGTTGTGGACGGCCGTATTTCCCGTGACGAGGTCGTCCCGTGACCCTGGTCAATTCCCTGGCCTATGGACTGCACAGTCTGCGCAGCGGCAGTGTGCGCACCCTGCTTATGCTGCTTGCCATGTCCATCGGGGTTGCCGCAGTGGTTCTTTTGACCGGGATCGGCAACGGTGCCAGGGGATATATTGTCAATGAGTTTGCTTCTCTGGGCACCAATCTGATCATTGTCATCCCCGGCCGTTCCGAGACGGCATCCGGAACCATCTCCACTCTTGCGGGCAGAACGCCCAGGGATCTCACCCTGGCTGATGCGCAAACTCTTACCCGCAGCAGCCGGGTGAGTCGAGTCGCTCCTTTGAATATCGGCGAAATGAGTGCCGCCCGGGGACGCAGGGAACGCCAGGTTCCTGTTTTGGGGTCAACCTCCGCCTTTCTGCATATCCATCATCTGCAACTGTCCAGAGGGAGATTTCTGCCCGACGGGGATGTGAATCTGGCCAGACCGGTCTGTGTCGTCGGCGCTGAAATCAGCCGGGAGCTGTTCGGCGAAGAGCCTGCTCTCGGCGGGCAGATACGGTTGGGCGGTTACCGCTGCAGGATTATAGGCATCCTTGAAGGGCAGGGGCGATCTTTGGGTATGGATACCGATGAACTGGTGGTGGTGCCGGTCGCCTTTGCCCAGATGCTCTTGAACACGGAGAGCCTGTTTCGTATCCTGGTAGAAGTCCGAGAGCCTGAATCCATAGAAAAGGTGAAAGCCTTTATCGCTGATACCATCCAGCAGCGACACTATGGCGAAAAAGATGTCACCATCATTACCCAGGATTCGGTGCTGGCCACCTTTGATACCATTTTTCAGGTCATGACCATGACCGTTGCCGGGATCGCCTCCATTTCACTGGCTGTTGCCGGTATCCTGATCATGAACGTCATGCTTATGTCAGTGTCTCAGCGAACCGCTGAAATAGGCCTGTGCAAAGCTCTGGGAGCAGACAGGGGACAGATCATGCTCCTCATTGTCAGCGAGGCGCTGTTCCTTTCAATTTTAGGCGGATGCCTTGGTCTGGTACTTGGCCTGGCCGGCTCCAGGATGGTTACCTGGCTGTATCCGACCCTGGACGCCGCGCCGCCGTTCTGGGCGGTTGGGGCCGCCATGAGTACGGCGCTGCTGACCGGGCTGGTCTTCTCCCTGATGCCTGCCCGTCGTGCGGCGGGCCTTGATCCGATCCAGGCGCTTTCCGGAAGGTAGCTTCCATGAATTTCATTGAATACCTGCTTTTCATCACCGGCTCCCTGCGCCATAAAAAGCTGCATTCCTTTCTTACCGGATTGGGGATTGCCATCGGTATATCCGTGGTTATCCTGCTTACCTCCATGGGGGAAGGGCTGCACCGTTTTGTTCTCTCTGAATTCACCCAGTTCGGCACCAACCTGATAGCCGTCAATCCCGGTAAGGTGATGACCATGGGCACGCCGCTGGGAGTCCTTGGCTCAGAGCGTTTATTGACCATCGAGGACAGCGAAGCCCTGCGCACGATTCCGGGGATAGACGCGGTGGTTCCAATGCTGCAGGGAAATGCGGAGATTAAGGCCGGTGGCAGGACGCGGCGGATAACGGTGTACGGCGCAGGCTCGGAGATGGATCGCGCTTTTCAGATGCATGTGCGCAGCGGCAGGTTTTTGCCGGATGACGATCCGCGGGCCGCCAGACCCTATGTGGTGTTGGGACATACAACCAGGCACGAGCTGTTTCCGGGGCGCAATCCCCTGGGGGAACGCATCCAGGTCGGTGATTTCAAGGGCAGGGTGATCGGAATCATGGAGCCGAAAGGCCGGATACTCGGTTATGACATGGACGATACCGTCTATATCCCGGCTTCCCGTGCTCTTGATCTGTTCAACACCGACGGTCTGATGGAGATCGATATTCTGTATCGTGAAGGTGCAGGGGTGGATGAGATTGTTGCCGCCGTAAAAAGGGTTCTGATCAACCGCCATGATCAGGAAGATTTCACCATCACCACCCAGCAGCAGATGCTGGATGTTCTGGGCTCTGTGCTGGGCATGCTCACCGCGGCTGTGGGCGCTCTGGGCGGGATATCCCTGCTGGTGGGCAGTGTGGGCATTTTTACGGTCATGACCATTGCCGTTCGGGAACGGATTTCGGAGATCGGCCTGCTGCGGGCCCTGGGCGCCGGTCGCAGGCAGATACTGCTGCTTTTTCTCATAGAAGGCGTGCTGCTGGCAGTGATCGGCGGCGGCGCCGGTCTGCTGGCCGCCCTTTTTCTGGTGCTGCTGATCAAAATGTATGTCCCGCTCATGCCTGTCCATACACCGTGGAATTTTGTTATACTGGCAGAATTGCTCTCCATGGGCATCGGCGTTCTTTCCGGCCTGTTTCCGGCTATTCAGGCCGCCCGATTTGATCCGGTTCAGGCATTGCGTTCCGAATAGAGAACAGGTATGTTGCTTCTTCCCGGTGTACTTTGAAACACCTGATATGAGCCTGTCTCTGTCACAGCGGTAATTCCCATGGCAAAAAAGAGAAAGAAAAAAAACGTACGCTCAAAGCGCGCCAATTCACTGGACGGACTTTCCACAGCAGAATTGTTGAACCGCAGTAAACAGTTCCTTGAATACTCGAAGTTTCGCGAGGCCATTGCCTGCTGTAAACAGGTCGTTAAAAACAATGACCTGGAGGATGACGGCAAGCTTTTCCCGATGCTGGAACAGGCCTACCTGGGACGGATAGAGGAATTGAGTGCAAAGGAAATGTTCAAGGAGGCCCTTGTCCTTCTGGAAAACATGGTTCGGTCCTATCCCTGGATGGCCACAGATGTGGTGCGTCTGAACCTGTCTATCCGAAGCGGACAATATTCCCAGGCAGCGGCCCTGTATCCGGAATGTAAAGAGCTCTTGTCTGCGGAACAGCTGCAGCGGCTGAATGTCCTGCTGGGAGCGCTCCTTTTGACTGATGCGCTTGCACTGGAAGAGATCGAACCCGGATCTAGCGTGGTAGAGGATTTCCCTTTGGCGCAGAAAGCTGTGCGCCTGTTTACGGCACGGGAATATCCCGCCATGCAGGAAGTGCTGGCAAAGATTTCTTTTCGCTCACCCTTCAAAGATCTCAGATTGTTATTGGCAGGCGCTTCCCAGTTGTCCGTTGACAGCGAAAAAGCAAGGGTTCTGCTGGAGAAAATTACTCAAGATTCTCCCTATTGCAGCTTTGCTGAACACTATCTCAACCTTGATATGCTCCCCGGTGAAATTTTTACTGCGTTGAGTGCACAACCAAAAGAAAACCGTCTGGATTTTCTTTCCCGGCATGGTCTGGACCCTCAGACATGCAGGGCATTGCAGGAGCTGGTCGAGGCCGGTGATCAGCCTGAACAGCTGTACCGCTTTCTGCAGCGACATGCTTCACTGTTCAGCCGTGAAAAATATTTGTATATTGAAAATAATTTGCTTATGCATTGTGGTGAATTCGGCATAAAGAAATTGAATACAAGCTCGCGGCCTCCGGCAGAAAAATTACGACAGATCGCACTGGCAGCCGAACAGGATGGGGCAGGGATGCATACCATTGATGTTTGGGATCGATATTTGACCGCCAGGGAAAAGGAAAATGCTATTTCTCATAAGGAAAAGGCAATTATTTACAGGCATATGGCCGATCTTTTGCCGCCGGAAATGCATTCGCTTGAATTAGATGCCAAACATGAATTACTGCAGCTGGCGCTGAAATACGATCCGGCACATGCTGAAACCTGGCTGAAAGCAGCCCGTTCGGCGAAGCGAAATGAGTCGGTAAAAGAGTATTATGCCTTGCTCAATGACGCCATGGATGCTCTGCCGGACAATGTCGATATCCTGCTTGCCGGCATGAACGCGGCTGCAGAGCGGGGAGCCTTTAAAAAAGCGTCCAGGATTGCCGATCAGGTTCTGGCTCTTGATCCGATCAATATCAAAGCCCAGGATTTTGTGGTGGAATCACACCTGGAACATGCCCGCAAGCTGGTACAACAGAAAAAATGGCATCTGGTTGAAAATGAACTGCTGGCAGCCGGCACAAGGGTAAAATCGCTTCGTTTCCGCGGCCGTCATCGCATGGGGCTGGGTATGGTCCGCCTTCTGCAACAAAACGAGCAGGGGCTGGAAGATATCCGGGCCGGCAAGCAGGAAAACGGCAGCCTGCTTTTTGGCGCCTTGCTCACCTCCCTTGAAGCCAGATTGTATCAGATTCCTCAAAAATGGCAGACGTGTTTCGACCGTGAACTGAAAAAAGCGGCCGCTGATCAGGGGCAGCCGAATCAAAGGGAATGTTTGCGGATTGTTTCCTGGCTGACCTCTTTTCCCCAAGCGCAGCAGGGGGCCCTGCACGGAGCATGTCGAGAGTTGGGACGTTATTTTTCAAAAGCGGCAGACCTTGAATGGAGCAGTGATGACGGCCTTTCCTTCTGCCGAATCCTGGAGAGTCTGGGCATGGACGCTGCGTTGTTGAAATGCGCGCGTCACCTTGCAAAGAAATATCCGGCAAGAACAGAATTTGAGGTCTGGCGTACGGTTGCCGAAATCATCAAGGCAAAGCGTCGCCCGGGGTTGTCTGAAAACACGAAGCTCGCTACTCTGTTCGATGAACTGGAGCAAGTTGGTCAATTTGAATTTGTTGATTATATCATTGATGTGCTGCGTGAGAGAAGGCTTGATTTCTATGACACGCAGTTTGATTTTGAGGAAGATATTTTTGGTGGTGATATTGATATGGAGGATTTTTTGGAGGAAGTGTTCAAGCCGCCGAAACCAAAACCTGCCGGCAAACCCGGGAGAAAACCTCCACCCAAAAAAGAGGCTAAACCAAAACCCAAGTCTGAATCCGCTAAAGAGAAGGATAACGCTTTTCCATCACTGACAGGACGCCAACTCAATCTCTTTGGAGATGATACATGAAAACTCCCTATGAATTGCTTGAAATATCTGAGCAGAGCAACGATGATCAGATAAAACAGGCCTATCTTGCCATGGTGCGTCGTCATCCTCCTGAACGGGATCCCGGCATGTTTCAGAAAATATATGATGCCTATGACTTGATCAGCAGCGAAGAAAAGCGGCTGGCGTTTCAACTGTTCCATCGGCAGATGCCCGATCCCGTCGAGCTGGCGGAAGTGCTGCTGGGTAAACGATCAGCCCCGGCATGTTCCACGGCGGAGGAGTTTGCAGAGACCTTGCAGCGGCGGGTGGGATCGTTTTGTCGCGCTTTTAAGCTGTAGCACGGGGGGAATCATTCCCTTGGCACCTGATTGTACAGATTTCAGGGAGATGCGTTTTGCCGGTAACAAAGATGAGTTCGGACAACGGATGGTGTACAGAGAAGCTTTATGGATGAGCAAAAGAAAATAGCCTTGCAGCAGCAGTTCGGCGCTTACCTGGATATGGTGGATATAGCGGATTCGTCCGATCAAGGTGTGGACCTGATGAGTCTTTTCAGAGAATTGTCAGGGTTGAAAAACGAAGTGCGCCTGGAATCACGCCAACTCAAGGGCGCGCTGGATGACTTTCGCCGGGCGTTTACAGCCTTGGATAGCGGTCAGCAGAAATTGGTTGCACGGCTGCAGAAAAATGATGAGCAGCCGGCGAAACCTATCCCCTCGGCAAACACGCCCCAGGTGGAGGGATTGATCGATCTCTATGACCGAATACAGGCCGGACTGCAGCAGGCGCCTCCCGAGTCGGGCTGGTTTGCGCGGGCGCTGGGGATTGGACGCCGCTATCGACAGTGGGCAAACGGACATCACCGGGGGCAGGATATGCTGCTCAAACGCATTGAGCAACTTCTTAAGCAGGAAAATGTAATACCAATGGATGTATTACACCACCCGTTTGATCCTCACCGGATGAAGGCCGTTGGCGTGCTTTGTGAACACGCGCAAGATGAAGGGGTGGTGCTTGAAGAGCAACGAACCGGGTTTCTGGTCGGGGACAACGTGCTTCGAGCAGCAGAGGTAATTGTCAACAAGAAAGGAACATCAGTATGACAGACGCAATTCTCGGCATTGACCTGGGGACCACAAACTCAGAAATAGCCTTGTATGAAAACGGTAATGTTACGGTTATCGAGGGGCCGGACGGGAAATTGTTTCCCTCCTATGTGGGGATTGACGACCAGCAGAACCTGCTTGTCGGCGGTGCTGCAAGAAACCAGTACGTGCTCTACCCTGAACGGACCGTCAAATCCATCAAACGCCTCATGGGAAGCAGCGACTCCATCACCATGGGAGAAAACAGCTACCAGCCTCAGGAGATCTCGGCAATGATTCTCAGGCATCTCAGACAGGTGGCTGAGGAGTATCTGGGACAAAGTATAGGGCGCGCCGTTATTACGGTTCCCGCTTTTTTTTCAGATCATCAACGACGGGCAACTAGGGAGGCCGGCGAGATCGCAGGGCTTGAAGTTGTAAAGATGATCAACGAGCCCACAGCAGCCACCCTGGTGTATGAATCCAGCCATGAGGGGAGTAAAACAGTGCTGGTTTACGATCTTGGCGGCGGAACCTTTGATGTCTCCGTTGTCAAGCTCCAGGACGGCGTCATCGAGGTTGCCGCCAGTCACGGCAATAATCAGCTGGGCGGAGATGATTTTGACGCCCTGGTTGAAGCGTGGATACTGGAGCGGTTGCAGACGGACGGCGTTCAGGATGTTTCCAGAGCGGCCGGGGCTCGTATTAAACGGGCGGCTGAGGAGGCGAAAAAAAGACTCTCCAGCCATCCTTTTGCCCAGGTGGAAGAAGAGTATCTGCTTGAACATGAGGGCAGCCCTTACAATCTCAGCCTGGAATTGGAGCGATCCCTTTTTGAAGAAATGATCAGACCGCTGATCGATGAAACCCTGGACAGCGTTCATGTAGTGCTCAAAGATGCCGGCCTCACTGCCTCGGATATCGATGAAGTCCTGTTGGTCGGTGGTTCCACCAATATTCCCCTGATCCAGAACGTATTGGAGCAGATATTCGGTCGACCTCCCCGTCGCGAGGTGGATCCCGACCTGTGCGTTGCATCCGGCGCAGCGCTTCAGGCTGCCATGCTCGGTGGCCAACAGGTAGAATCCATCCTGGTGGACGTGACTCCCTATACCTTCGGCACAAGCGCCATCGGTGATGTAGACGGGGAGTATTGCATGGACATGTTTGTGCCGTTGATTACAAAAAATTCTCCTGTGCCCATAACCCGCAGTGAAGTTTTTTATACTGCCGCAAATAATCAGCAAATCGTGGAAGTAAAGGTGTACCAGGGAGAAGCCGCTTATGCCCTGGATAATCTCGAGGTCGGTCGTTTTCTCATACAGGGATTGTCAAAGCGTCCGGCAGGCAGTGAAATTATCGCTACTTTTTCCTTGAATACCGATGGCATTCTCCAGGTTGAGGCCATGGAAAAAGCCACCGGTCTGGCCAAATCCATTACCATCGATAATGTACTGGGCGACCACTCCGCTGAAACACTGGCGGAGGCCAGGAATCGTATCAGCAAGCTGTTTGGTGAAGATGCCGGAGAAGAAGAAAGAGGCAGCGATTCCGATACGGAAGGGGCCAACGGCGGCAGTCTGGAAAAGGATACAGCTACGATCCGAATGCAGGCAATGATTGAGAAAGCGCGCACCCTGATGGATTCGGTTTCCGATGACGATCGCGAAGACCTGATCGATCTGGTGGAACAGTTGTCCACAGCCGGCAAGGAAAACCATGCCGCCCGTATGGAAGAGGCGATGGAGGAACTTGAGGAACTTATTTTTTTCCTGGAGTCATGAACATGGACCGCTGCCCGCATTGCAAAGCCCGGATCAAAGAGCAGCCGATATGTCGTCGTTGCGGAGCCGATCTTTCGCCCCTGCTGCTTATTGAAACCCAGGCAGGGGAGTATGCCCGGCGTTGCGTGCAGAGTCTGCTCGCCGGGAATATGCAGGAGGCTGAGGATTGCATTGCAGCGGCTGTTTTACTCCATGCCACCGATTGTAACCGCGTACTTCAGGGGTTCGTGCAATCGCTGGGCAAAAACGCTTTGTAGAGGTAACTACGAATAGGGGCATGTAACATACTGATTTAACATGTCCTGTTAATCAAGTATCTGCAGTTGAGAAAACACCATGCGATGTGTAATTTTCGGGGCAGGAGCCCTGGGGCAGGCCCTCGGCTGCCTGCTGAGTCAGGCAGGTCACTCCGTTGACCTGCTGCTGCGGCGACGGTTTATTCCTATAATTGAAAAGCAGGGTCTCAAGGTTGAGGGCGTGCTTGGGGATTTTTCCACGGCGCCAGGCGCCCTGGGTCTGTATGACAGGGTGGAACAGTTGCAAGGCCGGTATGACTACGCCCTTATCACCACCAAATCCTATGATACCGATACTGCCGTACAGAGCCTGATGCCGCTTAAGGACAGGATAGAGACCTTTGTTTCCCTGCAGAACGGCTGTGGTAATGTGGAGCGGCTTGCGGCGGCATTCACCCCTGAAAAGGTGCTTGGGGGTAGGGTTATCACCGGTTTTGAAATAACCGCGCCCGGAATAGTCAAGGTTACCGTAACCGCAGATGCCGTTCATATTGGCGCCGGCACGTCTGGAACCGTTTCACAGAAGGCACTGCAACTTGCCGAGATTATCTCTCAGGCAGGTCATCCTACGGTTGCTGTTGACGATGTCCATCAATCCCTGTATGCCAAGCTGCTCTATAATTGCGCGCTCAACCCTCTGGGGGCTGTGCTCGGTGTTCATTATGGATTGCTGGGAGAGCATGAGGAGACACGGAAACTGATTAATGCCGTGTTGGAAGAAACGTTTTCCGTGATCATTGCTCTGGGTGGTTCTCTTCCCTGGTCGGATGTTGAGGAATACAAGGGGTTGTTTTATGATTCGCTGCTTCCGGCCACCTATAATCACCGGCCTTCCATGTTGCAGGATCTGGAAAACGGCAAACAGACCGAGGTCGAAAGCCTGGTCGGCTATGTGGTTACAAAAGGGTCTGAAATGGGCGTGGCCACGCCTGCATGCGAGATGTTGGCCGATCTGATTCGCTTTCGGGAGAAAACAGCCGGCGGCCAAGGGTGGCCGGAAGATCCAAGCATTTAAAACGAGAAGTTTGCTAGCGCCTACCCTTGCTGGTGTAACACTGTGTTCCAGAAAGCTCTGATCAGTGGGGTTTCCAATCTCCTGTTGATGGTACAGACGCCGATGGAAAAGGGAGATAGCTCCGGAGCTGTCTCAAGGACCCTGACCTGATGTCTGATAAGACTTTTTTCCAGGACCAGCAACGGAATGACACCTACCCCGCAACCAAGGCTGACCATGGTCAGCAGGGCCTCGTTGCCTGCAACCTGGGCGTAAATGTTGGGTCGGATAGCGTTGGTTTTGAACCAGCGATCCATGCGCTCGCGGCTGAGCCCCTGTTCAGCCAGGATGATCGGGGTTTTATTCCAGTCGATCCGACCGTTTTTCATGCAGAGAACTTCCGGGTTGCCCACCGGGGCAATACACACCAGGGGTGTTTCAGCCACCTTGATGCCGGCAATGGCGGCCGGCAGTTTTTCAGGCAGGGCGGCAATGGTGATGTCCGCTTCGTTGGCCAGTAGTTTCGGCAAAGCCATGGCTGCATCTCCGGTCTGCAGGAGGAGTTGTATTCCCGGGTGCTGACTGCGAAAGGTATTGAGCATGGCAGGCAGGATGCTGTTTGCAGCGGTGACCGAGCAATAGAGGGATATATTACCGCTCAATTCCTCTGTCGCAGCCAGCTGATCCTGGAAAGATTGCCATAACTTGCGATTTTCTTCGGCATAGGTTTGCAGGAGGATGCCTGCAGGAGTCAGAGAAACTGCGCGATTATTTCTATGGAAAAGGGGCTTGCCTACTTCCTCCTCCAGCCGTTGTATGGTCCTGGTCAGGGTGGAGGGCGTCATGTTGAATGCCCTGGACGTACGGCCGAAATGCAGGGACCTGGCCAGGTGGAGGAAGATGTCGAGAGTTCGAATATCCATTGCTATTGGGGGATCAATACTGGCCTGCATTTCTCATGACTTTTTTGAAGAATTGTTTAACAGCTTGAATTGATTGTGTTAACTGGACGTGCCTGAAAAATAGTGTGTTTTTAGGCAAATTCAAAAAAGTCACCCTGCCGGGCGGGCATATTTTACAGCATCTGTTTTGTTACCGGACATTTGCAGGTAAGCGCAGACTCCGGTAAGTTACTACGGCTGCATGTCCGGTGCCGCACATCTGCAGCAAAATATACTCGTGAGAAAGGCAGGGCAGTGTTTACTGTATTTTGGCGATACCATGTTGTTGCAGAAAACGCAATGTGTGGTTGCAATCAATTCACTTTTCGCAATGAAAAAATCAGGTATACTAGGCAGCAAATACGAGTTGTTTTGTATATTCATTAAGGAACTACGAGGAGATCAATATGGCGGAAAATTATTTTAACACCCTGCCGCTGCGCTTGCAACTGGAGGAGTTGGGCAAGTGTCGGTTCATGGATGCATCTGAGTTTGAAGGTGTGGGCAAGCTTCAGGGTAAAAAAATCGTGATTGTCGGTTGCGGCGCCCAGGGATTGCATCAGGGCCTGAACTTGCGGGATTCCGGGCTTGATGTCAGCTACGCACTCCGTGACAGTGCCATTGAAGAAAAGCGCCAGTCCTGGAAAAACGCGACGGAAAACGGCTTTGCCGTTGGTAATTATCAGGAGATGATTCCCTCGGCGGATCTGGTTATCAACCTTACGCCTGATAAACAGCATACCAACGTGGTTTCTGCGGTCATGCCGTTGATGAAACAGGGTGCCTGTCTTTCCTATTCCCATGGTTTTAATATCGTGGAAGAGGGGATGCAGATCCGTGACGACCTCACGGTTGTCATGGTTGCTCCCAAATCTCCCGGAACCGAGGTGCGCGAGGAATATAAGCGCGGCTTCGGGGTGCCTACCCTGATCGCTGTGCATCGCGAAAACGATCCAAACAATGAAGGCTGGGATATTGCCAAAGCCTATGCGTCCGGTCTGGGATCCGACCGAGCCGGTGTTCTGGAGTCTTCTTTTATTGCTGAAGTTAAATCCGACCTCATGGGCGAGCAGACTATTCTCTGCGGTATGCTTCAGGCTGGTTCGCTCCTCTGCTACGACAAGATGATGGAGCAGGGCGTTGACAGCGGCTATGCCTCCAAATTGGTGCAGTACGGGTGGGAGACGGTGACCGAGGCGCTTAAGCACGGTGGTATCACCAACATGATGGATCGTCTCTCCAATCCAGCCAAGATCAAGGCCTTTTACCTGGCCGAAGAGATTCGTGAGATCCTGACTCCGCTGTTTGAAAAACATATGGATGACATCATGTCCGGTCATTTTTCCACAACCATGATGGAAGACTGGGCGGCAGGGGATGCAAATCTGCTGAAATGGCGCGCTGAGACTGCAGAGACAGCGTTTGAAAAATCTGAATCCACTGCTGCGAAGATCACGGAGCAGGAATTTTTTGACAACGGCATTCTCATGATCGCCATGGTCAAGGCCGGTGTCGAACTTGCCTTTGACACCATGGTTTCCGCCGGCATCAAGGAAGAATCCGCCTACTACGAGTCCCTGCACGAGGTTCCCCTGATCGCCAACACCATTGCCCGTAAAAAACTCTATGAAATGAACGTGGTCATTTCCGATACCGCAGAGTACGGCAACTACCTTTTTGCCCATACCGCGGTGCCTATGCTCAAGGATTTCATGAAAACAGTTAATGCCGATGTCATCGGCAAAGGGCTGGAGCTGAAGGATAACCAGGTCGACAATGTCGAGCTGATCCGGGTGAATGAAGGCATTCGCTATACAGCCGTTGAAATGGTCGGCGAAGAGCTGCGCTCCTACATGGGCGCAATGAAGCCTATCTTTTAAGGAAACGTACGAGTAATCCCGGCTGGAGAAGCATCGCACGTATCAAGGGCACTGCTCATGCAGTGCCCTTGTTGTATCGTAACTGCTCACAGTACACCTGATCTTTCCGCGATCAGTCCGGCATACGTATGACTCAATACGCTGCGACGGCCTGCTTGCAAAAATCTCAGGCATCCTGTAATCAGTTACAAATACAGGAGATTTGTCAAGCTTAACCCGGTCCCCTGTGAGTAGTTACGTTGTATCTCTTTTCGGTTGCAAGCATGAAACAGGTCAAGATTTATACTGACGGCGGATGTCTGGGTAATCCGGGTCCAGGGGGCTATGGTGCCATACTGACATGTGGTGAACATAGAAAAGAACTCTCAGGCGGCTACACCTTGACAACCAATAATCGCATGGAGCTCCTGGCCTGCATCAAGGCGCTGGAGGCGTTGAAATACCCGTGCCGGGTAATTGTTACCAGTGACTCCAAATATGTGGTTGACTCCATGACCAAGGGCTGGGCCAAAAGATGGAAGGCAAACAACTGGAAACGCAACCGCAAGGATAAAGCGGAAAATACGGATCTATGGGCCAGGCTGCTTGACCTGGCTGCTCAGCATAACGTTGATTTTGTCTGGGTCAGAGGCCATAACGGGCATGCGGAAAACGAACGTTGCGACCAACTGGCCAGGGCAGCTGCCTCAGGATCCAATCTGAAGGTGGATGACGGCTATGCCTTGTGACGGAACATCCTCTTCCCCTCCCTGCACAAATTTTTATAATCCATTGTTTTTTGTATGTGCATCCTTGAGAATCGCCGGCAGAATGAGTAAGAGCAAACTGTTTTTTTCTGCAACAAACTGTTCCTGATTTCCATACACGGTGCCTGCTGCGTTGGTTGCGTAGGCCCGTACATAATAGGTTGCATCCACCGTAAGATCGCTGAGTGTACTGGAAAATTTTCCTGTACCCGTACCGTTTGCAGTACAGGTATCGCTGAGATCCGGGAGTTGTTCTTGACTCCAGCAGATTCCCCTGCCGATAACGGCAGAGTCCCCCGCACCGAGGATGATTCCTCCGCCCAAAGCTGTAGGCGGATCAATGGCTGTGACAGGAAGGGTTTCCACCGTCGGCAGATGTGAGGCGGTAAAGCTGCGTTCGTTTCCATATCCGATTGCCATGCAGTTTTCCGCATAGGCCCGTACGTAATATGTTGTCCCATTTATCAGCCCGGTCATGGTACTTACAAATCGGCCGCTGCCGGCTCCCTCACTGACACAGATGTCGTTAAGATCGGGATTGTTGCTCGTAGACCAACATATGCCCTGGTCTGCGATGGGCACGTGACCATCCGAAAAACTCTCTCCCCCGGAAACAGCACTGGTCGAGGTTATCTCGTGAACAATAGCTGTGGTGACGAGAGGGGTCGTAAAGTATTCATCACTTCCCAGGTCCGGTAACTGGGAGCCTGTACAATCGCCATCCACATTTCTACTGTCACCGTCAGGATCCAAGGCGGGGAGGGAAGGTGCGGCCGAGTTGCCGATGTCAATACAGGGAGAGCCCGGCTGCAGATGAAAATCGTCACTGAGATGCGGATCAAGGGAGATATTTGAGGCCACGGTCAGGTTGTTCGAGGTTTTCGAGGCAAAGACAAGATAATCATTATAAGCAAATATGACTGGAGAAACCCCGTCATTCGGGGCGTCATTGTTTTGAATATATATATCACTGGGACCATGGGCATAGTTGTTATTCCAGAAAATATTGTTCTGCATGTTGACTGTGGCTGTATCGTCATACAGCCTGAGATACACCCCTCCTCCCCCCTCGACGACACTGCTTCCGTTATGGTTGTTGATGATCGTGTTGTTGGTGAAATCCAGGTTGCCGTCAATGAGATTGATATAGAGTCCACCCCCCTGTCCTTTAGCATGATTGCCTGAAACCACACTGTTTCGTATGGTGATATCGGCGCCAAGCCCCCCTGTGATATACGCTCCTCCGCCATTATTGGAAAAATAAAAGGCAGCGGCAAAACAATCCTGTATTACCATATTCTCCATGAGCAGGTTGCCGCTGGTAATCTTAACATGCATACCTGCACCACTATGACCTTCCGGTGAATACCCGTTTTGAATGGTCAAGTTTCTGAAAGTAAGGGCAGCATCGGGTTGTTTGGTATAGGCCTGAAAAATCCGGTTACCATAGCCACTGAGAACAGCTCCTTTTCCCTCCCCTTGTATGGTCAAAGCGTAATTTTCCTCGGAATTGTATTCCAGGGTGGCAGTGATGAGATAGGTGCCCTGGTTCATTGAGATAATGTCGTCTTCTCCGTTGCCGGCAGCTTCTGTCAGGGATGCGGTCAGTTCTTCAACGGTTGATACTTTATAGAAGGCGGCGTTTCCGGCTGTGCAGAAAAGAGAGAAGCAAAGCAGGGCAAAGACACTGAGAAAATATTTTTTTTGTGTTACTGCCGACATAACTGCTATGATATCAGGGAATAGCGTGGGGTTGAATGGTATTTCAACTCTTCTTGTTAAAGTGTATCATAAAGAATGCCGTGGTTACAAGGTCTTCAGATGGATACGCTGTTCAAGTGAGGAGGCCGGCATGCGTCACCTGGTTTTGCGGTTGTTTCCTGTCTTTGCTGTGTTAAGTTTCCTTTTCTTTGTCCTGCCTGTAGCTGCGCCGGCCGATGAGCTTACTGAATTGATAACCGGGAAGGCGTCTGAACCGTCGGTGACAAATGACAAAGTCATTGCCAAAGAAAGCAGTAAAAACGAGGACAGGAAGATTCAGCAGCGTCTGACCCTTATTTTTGCCGAGCTGGAATCCCTTCGGGGTATCACCCTCTCTGTCAGTCAGGGCGTGGTCACTCTTCAGGGCCAGGTGGATACGGCAAGCGCGGAAAGCAAGGCCGTACAGCTTGCCGGTCAGGTTGAAGGCGTGGTCGAGGTGCAGAATCAGCTGGTGGTAACCCGCAGCGTCGAATCCCGGCTTGAAAATACAGCGGAAAAATTGCGCAGGATAGGCGTACAGGTGCTCTACAGCCTTCCCCTGTTTATGCTGGCGCTGCTGGTTTTTACTGTGATGTGGCTGATTGGAAGATGGCTGTCATACCGAAAACGGCTGATCCTTAAAATTGCACCCAATGCTTTCATCGCCAACCTGATAGGACAGTTTATCCATGCTGTCTTTATCCTCTCAGGACTGATTCTGGTTCTGAACCTGTTGGATGCCACGGCCTTTCTCAGCACCATCCTCGGAGCGGCCGGTCTGGTGGGACTGGCTGTTGGTTTTGCAGTGAAAGATACGGTGGAAAACTATATTGCCAGCATCCTTTTGAGCGTGCGAAATCCCTTTGAAGAAAATGATTTTGTCAACATTGACGGCATGGAAGGTAATGTCGCCCGCCTGACATCCCGCGCGGCTATTCTTATCTCCCCGGACGGCAACCACATCCGCATTCCGAACTCAACGGTTTTCAAGGCCGTTATCGTCAACTATACCCGTAACCCTGAACGGCGGTTTCAGTTTCAGGTGGGCATATCCACCAATCAGGATTTGATGCAGGCACAGTCCCTGGCCCTGGGAACCCTTGATGCAATGGAGGGCGTTCTCGATGATCCCAAACCGCTGGTCTTGATTGATCAGCTGGGCGACTCGAATGTGGAACTTCTGATATATGCCTGGGTCAATCAATCCAGACACAGTTTTGCTATGGTGCGCAGCGAAGCGATTCGCCTTGTAAAAGAGGCATTTGACGCTGCAGGCATATCCATGCCCGAGCCGACTTTTAACCTGCACATTGCAGATGCCGGAAGTACAGCCCGTCAGCTGCCCGAGCAGCAGACAACCCGGCATTCAGCAGCTGTGACCACCGACCAGACTTTTTCTGTTTCGGCAACCGATATGCAGGATATCAGGGTAGACAGGACCGTAGAGCAGCAGGTCGCAGAAGAACAGAACCAGAGTGATGGCGTGAATTTGCTGGATAAGAATGCTCCTCAGGAATAGAGGACGGACAGGGACGACGTCACTTTGTCAGTGACTGTCCCTGTGTCTATGTCGGTCGGTGAGCGTCCGTGTCTGTCTTTTTTTTCTGCGTGGTTGGTGGTAAACGGCGCATTCTCTCTGCTGAATGTAGTCTGCTATTTCCTTGACTGTCAGATGGAAAGGTTGGCACTGGATTTTGAAAATGAAGGTGGCTTCACTGAACGGCTTTACCGAGTGCGAACCGCAAAGCGAAGACGATTATAAGAGCTAAAATGTGTAGCTGTAATTGAGTCCCATGAAAAACATCCGGGGATCGGAATAGCTGCCTTTGAGAGGCGCTGGTGACGCGACATGGGCATCTTCCATTGCCAGGTACTCAACAGCAATCCCAATAGAGGAGTTGGATGATAGCTGATGCTGTACACCGGTTCCGAACCGCCAGGCAGCCCCGGAGATAAGGGTCAGGGAGGTGTAGTCCTGATCTTCGTACATGCTGGTATCATACGCCAGCCCGAAGTTGATGCGGGTTGCCTCTGTGAATTGATATTGGAGACCCAGGGCAAGATGGTAGGTATCGTCAAGCTGTAAGGCCGGTGAGGTCTGGACACCGCCTGAGGAGAGAGCAAGTTCGCTGAACGTGCTCCAATCCTGCCAGCCGATATTACCCAGGAGTGCCCACTCGCTGGTGAGGGTTTGGCTGAAACTGAACATGACCTGTTGCGGTGCAGCAACAGCGGCGTTGAGAGGAAGCATCCAGGGGGTTCCGCTCTCAGTTGTGTATCCTGAGAGGTCTACGTCAAAATCATAGTCAACTTCGCCGGCATAAGTCAGGCCGAGACGGGTGTTTTCAGATAGAGTCCAGAGAATGCCGAAACGACCGTTAAACGCCAGATCCGTATCATCACCTTCTGTTTCCGTACCGGTCGCGACCTGGTCACGTTTGAGTGAAAAAAAACCCATATTCATACCCAGTCCAGCCCCCACAGACCACTGGTCGTTGAAGCGATAGGCTGCTGTCGGCTGCATGGTCAGGGCCAGGAGAGTGGCATCTTTTACCAGGTAACGTCCTGCCCAACTGTCGTCAAAGCTGAGTCCAAGGCCGTAATTGCCGAATAGTCCAAGGCCGAGGGTAAGTTTTTCATTGATCTGCCGGGTATAGAAGGAACTCAGTCCAGGCATCCAGCCGACCACATTGCCCGGCCCCTGGAGGTCGGAATTTGCCATGGTGTAGTCGAAATCACCATACAATACCTGTGCTCCAACCGTGAGGTGTTTGCCGTTGAGCCTGGTCATACCTGCCGGGTTTCCCATAACAGTTGAAGCGTCCTGAGCCCTGGCAGCCATACCTGCGCCTGCCAGTCCCAGGTCCTCGGTCCCTATTTCATACAGATACAGGCCGCCTGCATATGCAGAGCCGGTTAACCCGAAAAGGAGAAGGCTGAAATACACTGCGGTGGTGTTACTTTTCATTGTGCGCTCCTGTAGCTGGTATTTACGTTGGGATGCCTTTCCAATAGAATTGATGCTGAATCAATAGCTTATGAATTGTGTAATATAGATCTATTGAGAGGGTAGTCGCAAGATAAAACCACTTTCTGCGGCAAAGAAAGACCGGGAGAGAGAATATCAATGAATCAAGGGGCTCGCAATTCAGGAGTCGATACAGCGCTTTCATGCGGTTGCCGGTAACGATCTATAACTACGGCTGTCATGCAACTCATAAAAACATTGAGAACCGTAAGAGCAGGGTCAATGATAAAGTTGGCTGTAAGCAACAGAATAATTGCCGCGCCGGCAGGCAGCTGCAAAGGTACCAGGACAATAGATATCATGGCCAGGGAAACAATGCCGGGCGCCCCTGCTCCTGCCAGCATCCCCAGGACAGCCCCTCCAAAGATTATTATGTAATGGTGCGTCTCAAGAGTAATGTCGTATAGCTCGGCTATAAAAATTGAACCTATGGTAAAAACGAGGAGCAAGCTGTAACGGCAAATGACAATGCTCAGCGGGATCACAAGATTGATACTGTCAAGAGGCAGACAAAAATTATTTCTTAGCGCACTGAGCATCGAGGGGATGGCTGCATAGCCGCTTCTTGTTCCAAAAGCCACGAACAGCGGTTCATAGAGTTCGCGAAAGACGGATATAAAAGATTTTTTTCCTGCCCAGGCCGTAATACTACCTGCCGCAATCAGCAGCGAGAGTATGGCAAGATGCATAACTATGATATAGCGTCCCATTGCGAACAGGATAGCACTTCCTGTTCCTGCTATCTGTCCTGCGATCATACCGACCAGCGCAAATGGCAAGACGTACATTGCAAGGCCGATAAGTCTTTCAAAAGCTTTGAAGACAACTTCGGTTAAATTGAGAAACTGTTCGCGGTGTTCCGAAGAAACCGTTCCCACTGCCAGACCGAAAACCAGGGAAAAAAAGAGGATCTGCAGGTTTTTACCTTCCGAGAGCGCTCCGAAAATATTTGCCGGGATCATCATTTTGGCAAAACTGATCCAGTTTGTTTCAGTGGATACAGTGGCATGAGCGTCACCTGCCTGTCTTTCAGCTTCCAAGAGGACGCTGCCTAAAATAGCCTTTGTTTCCTGACTGATCCCCGTACCGGGCTGTCCGAGTATGCCGATGGTGAGACCGACGGCGGTTGCAAGCAGAATTCCGACACAAAAAACAAGGGCAATGGCCCGGAGGTATCCAGCTGCCTGCCGACTTGAAAGAAGTCTGCCGAAACTTGAAATGACGGCACTCATCATAATGGGAATAACGCACATGGTCAGCAGGGTGAGATATATCTCTCCCAGCGGCTCGATCTGTCTGGAAAAATCCGGGGCATATATGCCGAGGCAGACACCGCTTGCCATGCCCAGCATGATCAGCCATGGACTTCGAAGTAACCGTGCAATCGTATTCAGAGGAAAAAGAGTCATATCTGATTACTATTTTTTAAGGTATATTTTTGGGTGTGTATTCTTTTTGCAAGGTACGCAGACCAGGGGTAAGATCACTGTAAGCCAGGTAAAAATCAAGCCAGGACAACAGATGGTCGTTTTCTGCGGCAACAGCCATACCGATGCGGTCTGTGTGGTCGTTGAGTACGAGAACTTCCAGATTAATATTCAGTTCAGGGTGGTCGTGTATAATGGACTTAATTTCAAATTCATCATACATGACAGCTCCCAGTTTCCCTTGGGCAGTAGATTTGACGAGTCTTTCCCAGTTTTCCATGTTGACGATTTCCGCGTCAGGGAAGAGGTGTCCTGCATATTCGTTCCATGAAGAAGGCCCCCGTATGCCAAGGCGAAGGTTGCCGGCTTGCAGAAGCTGCAGGGAGGTTTTCTTTCTATTTTCCTCTCGCAGATCCGCCAGATATAGTCGATTGATCAGTAAGGCGTGGTGAAAGGTAAGGTAGGGGCTGGTGAATGACACCCGCATAGCCCGGTCAATGGTCATACTTAACTTTGAAATTGCGACATCCGCTTTACCGGCGGCAACCAGGTCTATGACACTGGAAAACGATGCGGCTTCTCTGTTAAACGTCACTTCCACCCCAAGGCGCCGGGCGATGTCCTTCGCCATCTCTACTTCGACGCCTGCAAGCACTCCCTGGCTGTCGAGGTAAAAAAAAGGCGGCCTGTCCTGATGATACATGGCCACTATAAGATGTCCCCGCTGTATTATGCGTTGAATATCTTCCGGAAAAGAAGCCGTGGAATTCTCTGTATCGGCGGCTCTTGCGCTTGCTGCAACGAGAAAGAGACATGCTGCAATGAGCAAGGTAACCATGGAGTGTATACAAGGTGATACGAGCCCATGGTTTCGGGGTCTATCTCTATGTGAGAGGAACATATGAACATGAGTTTTTGTCATGGCTGGGTGCATAGCTCTAGAGTCGGGGTGCCCGGCAAAGAAGCCGGGATCTGTTGTATAGAGGCCTTTTGAAGTGCGGTATACATCTCATCCGTCTCGCGGGGGACCTGCCCCCGGTATTCCGTCGTGAAAGCCGGTATTGAACAGGGGGCAATGAAAAAAGAGTTGAGATGTCGTTGTACTGTTTTTTCAGATACCGGGCGGTTGAGCCAGGTAAGTAATTGGGAAAAGGTTGCCGACGGTTCCCGGCAAAATCGGTCATAGTCAAAAATAAAGACCGGCATTCCGGACGTGTTTTCCAGAAATCGGCTGCTGTAGGTATGCCAGAGGGACATCCCTCTGGAGATCGTCAGGCTGTAACGGGTCTGCATGGAAGAGGCCACTGCCGGAGGATTGCGCAGGCAGAATATTACCGCTGTAAGTTCCGGCCAGTTTTGACGCCAGGCGCCGATGGTATGACAAAACAGGGGATCTTTGCAGAGCTCGCCATCGAATTTTTTTCTGAACAGGTTAAAATAGTTTTTTCTGCGGGAAGCCTGGTTGAGCAGTTTCTCCCGTTGCGGAGGGTTGAAAACGTCATAACCCGGCCCGCATTCCGTCAGTAGCCTGTGGTTGACGGTAAACAGCAGATCAAGCTCAAAATGCCCTTTGGGATTCATAGAGGTTGGATTACGGAGAACCCGGATGTTGCGGCCCAGGTTAAAACCGCACAATTCGAGTAAGCCGGTGACGCAGCTTGTACCGCTTCGCATGGGGCCGGTTACGGCAATCACTTTTTTCATCTGTTTTGAACGGCCTGCAATGCGAGCCGCGCCCAGGCGGAAGCTATTTTACCCGTATCCCTGGTGGAATACAGCGTACGTTGTCCTTTTTCTTCAAACCAATATTCAAGGATAGGTTCCCCTTGCCATCCCTGACCTCCTTGCATGGTCTGCAGCCGGCCTGCACCCCTTTCCACGGCTTCCGGTCCGGCATTGACTGTTTTCAAGGCGAGCAGGGCGGCGGATGTCTCGATGACGGAGTTGCCCCAGGAGCCGTTATGTTCCTGTCTGCTTGCCAGTTGCAGCACGGCGCGCTCCAGAGCAGCATCAATCGCGGCCGGAGATATATGCATGTCTGCTGCCGCCTTAAGCACGCGTACCGCATACCAGATGGGAAGCGTAAATGACGGGAACCATTTTCCAGGCCACCCTCCGTTGACCTGCTGTTTTTTCAACAGATAGTCGCAGCATCGATGGATTACCTCGGAAAACCCATCCGGATCGATCTGCAGAACCAACCAGGCGCAGGCTGCCGTTGCCGGGCAGTCAACCCCTTGCCAATAATCCGCCCGGCCCGTATCGCCCACAGGGATTGTCCGAAAACCGCTTTGATGTTCATCGAAAAACGTCTCAACCAACCGTTTGCAGCTCAGCTGCAGTTCCCTTGGATATTTTTTTGTGGCTAACAGACCTTCCATGACCAGTGCTGAATCAAGGGAGGTAACTCCGTATCCCTGGTGATATCCCCATAAATGGTCTTTCGCCTCCATAAGCAGGTAATGTTCCAGGTCTTCCTGATCCGGTTCAGCCTGGAGAAGAAGGCCGTAGTAGGCAATGGCGCCGTCGGAAAACCGTTCCCTGACAACCGGCCCGCTTTCCCCCGAACTGCTGGTTACAGTCTCGGCCAGTGGGGAGCGTGCGAAATCAATTTTTACGGGCGGGTAGCCGGGTATCGGGCAGCGTTGTGCGGCGCGTCGACCTGAAGCAATTGCGGCCCACATACCGTAGGGCATCTGCTCTTCATCCCACCAGGTGTAATCACCCGCCAGAATGACGCCCGGCATCGGATGCAGCCAGGTTGAAGAGAACCCATGGTATGCCTGGGTGTCGATTATCGGGCCTACGCCCGGCCATTTTTTGACTTCAAGCAGGGATAGTCCACAGGATTGCATATCACCCAGAGGCAGCTGAGCCAGTTCGCTGATAACAAGGTCAGAGAGTTCGGCATCGCTCATGTCCCGGCAGGCTGCAGCTTTTTCAGCAACAAGATAGGCGGTCACGATTGTCCTGGACGTATTTTCAGAGGGGTAATGAAAGAAAAACGTGTTTACCATCCCCTGGGTGGAAACCAGATAGGAGAGAAAGGACCAGTCCGTATTATTACATTCCAGGACCACGACAATGCCGGAGCCGTATCGAAGACGATTGAGAAAGGCGGTTGAAACATTGTTTTGGGATCGACAGAGGATTCGTGACTCGGGGGCCGGAAGACTCAGGATGACCTTTTTTGCGCAGGCGCTGTGTTCCAGGCCTTGAGCGTCCCGCCATGCTACCGTGGTGGTTTCGTTTTCGGATAGATTTTCAAGAGCATAGACCCGGGCATTGACCCTGATGTCGGCGCTGCATTGTGCGGCCAGCGCCTGCACCAGGGTCTCGTTTCTTCCTGCGTAGCTCTTGACCGGATGGCGGAACAGGCTGTCCTGTCTTCGGCTGGGAATATACTCCGTCAGATTACCGGGATGGATGACCTGTAAGAACGCATTGAGAGACCGATACATATCCTCGCCTATCATCGCCGGCTGAGGAGAAGGGGCTGCCAAGAAAGTTTTGAGATTGAGCCGCTGTCTGATCTCAGGGCCAAGGCCGTTCAGACAGGCGGGAACAGAATGACCGGAATGGAGTTTCCCCTGATGATACAGGGCTATGGGGTGATGATTTTCGTTGAGCGGCCCTGAATGGATTGCAAAGGGAAACCATTGCGGATCATAAGCAAACAATGCCCCGACTTCATAGGAAACTCCTTTTCGGTGACGGGATTGAATTTTTCCACCGAGCCGACTCTCTGCTTCCAGGAGAAGGGTCTTGCGTCCGCATGCCGGTTCGCAGGCGGCGGACAGGCCGCTGAGTCCTCCTCCGATGATGATGGTATCATATGGTTGTTTATCGGTCATATGTAGAAGTCTGCTATATGGAAAGCCATGCCTGGTTGGCGTCTGTATTCGACGTACCTGCTCTGTCCGGGCTGATATGTGTCAGCGGCATGCCCGGCCGGCTGACTGCCAGGTACGCTTTCGCCTGGCTGATGGTTCCGTTGGCCAGGGTAAGTTTGAGGTGGTGTATTTTGCGGTAGGTATGCAGATAGAGCATGTCCCCGGTAATCCGTTCAGGCAGGGGAGACTGGGTAATACCTTGATAAGCCAATACCCCTCGGGCTTTTTCAGGCAGGCATAATTTCTTGTCAACCAGCTCCTCCAGCAGGGGGCGCCACTGTTCGGAACTGTTTTTCGTCCAATCCTGATAACATTCCACCCCGATACCCGGGGCTATGCCATTTTCCGTCAGGTTGAATCCAAATGTGAGAAGTTCGCACCGGTCGGCCGTAGAATGAATCAAGGGTTTCATGAAGTCGGCTTCTGAGTCGGAAAAAATGGAACCAAACCAGCTGGTTATGTGTTGTGAGGCAACTTTATTTACACAGAGACGAAGTCCGAGATCCTCTTTCCTGGTCAACATGAAACCGACCTGAAAAACTTGGGCATCCTGCGGAAGTGTATACAGAAAGTTTTGAATCGCTGAACGTCTGGGAATACTACGGCCAAATGCCCTCATGAAGATGCAGATGACCTCGGACAATGTTTCAGGCCCAATTTCCGGCTCGGGACCAAAGAACACGTTTGGTTGGTTTATGGCATGGTCTATGTCTTCGGCGCTTGTTGCCTCAGCCAGATCGACCTCCAGCCAGAGATTACGGATGTGTACATGGAAGAGATGGGAAGGATCGGTCCATTTTTTTGCAATGGTGCGAAGTTGCTCCCAAATCGTTCGTTCCCTGCAAAGCAGATCAAGAGCTGACGGTGTATGTCCGGCAAGCAGGGGCGGCCCCGGCGTCCCTTTTCGTATTTCAAACAGGATGTCCATCAGCGCCTGCGGATCACCGAGACGGGTTTCAAATCCCCAAAATGTGCTCATTTCAGCGGGAAGGAGCTTCGCCGCTCGAACAAGACGTTGAAGCCCCTCACCATCCAACAGCCGGGCCGGCAGGTCCGGCTGAATCGAATTCAGAATATCGAGGATTTTTTGCCCTTTTGCACCCTCTCGGGCTTTCTGATTGCCTGCTGCAGGTGAATTACACGTACAGTTCATCGAGAAGACCTGCGTCAAAGAGTTTTTTCACAGACATTCCGGCCAGCAGTGGATTGATGCCGTGTTGTGTTGCAAGCTCATCGTAGAGTTGATTGTAGGTTTTATCTCCCTGAGCCAGCAAGGAACCTATGGGTCCAACGGTTTCTTTACCTTGAAAGTGATGGATCTGATTGGGCGAGATAAGGTCGAATCCATCATCCGTCGGTTGATATTTCAAATCATCCCTGAATCGTGCTTTCGCATCAGGCATGGGAGAGAGCGGCATATTACGTTCAATCAGAGAGCCGACGACCTCGGCAAAGTCTTCCGCATCGGTAAAGGTCGCACTGTCATGGATACGATACCCATATTTCCATTGTTTGGTCGTATAGCATGGACTGACTATCTGAACGGTGCGGTTGACCAGATTGATCAGAAATCCTGAGACACAGGCAATGGATCCTTGGGGCACAATGCCTTCCAGATAGTTTTCTTTTGTTCTTTCACGCATTCCCTGATGTTCTTTCACAATTCTGCCGCCGCTTACTTTCTCTCTCGAATGGTCCTTCATCTGCATCAGTAGATCCACATCCCTGAGTTCCTGTGGGGTATACAGGTCATGAATCCTGAACAGCATTTCTTTGTTGAGTACGCTGAATCGAGGCCAGGGGAGGTTTTCCTCACGGTAGAATGCAATAAGGGAACGTACCCAGGGAGCATCGTCCGGGACAGCGGTAGAGGTGCAGACGGAGTGTCCTGTTATTTGTTTGAAATCTTTTACAAAGTCAAGATAATGGGGATTGTCGTGGGGTTCTGTGCCATAATAGAGCAATGCCAGCCCGGTTTCCCGTCTGCCGAACAGTTGGGTACAGGCAGTGGTAACAGCACGAAAAAAAGCGCCGTCTTTTGTGTAATCCAGGTTGTTTTGTAATTTTCTTGCTGCAAAGGCGCAAAACCAGCATCCCACATTACAACCGTCACCGA
Organism: Desulfobulbaceae bacterium; assembly: GCA_963678525.2. Taxonomy (GTDB): domain Bacteria; phylum Desulfobacterota; class Desulfobulbia; order Desulfobulbales; family Desulfobulbaceae; genus Desulfogranum. Next base: position 2,695,211 of record CAXXDG010000003.1, on the reverse strand, counting down.
GTTCAATGGCGAGAAGCGGATGGTCGATTACATGGCCGAAATGCCCCAGTTCACTCTTGGCCGATTCCATGCGGCGTAATCGCCAGGCATCGAATCGCGGATTAGCAGGCACCAGCTGGACCATATTTCGGGTGGCTCGCATTAATTCGATTTTTTTTGCCACATAACGAAACCATAATGCCATAAGTGGGGTTTCATTGAGCAGATCCATTGATCTCTGGGAAAGGTCATTGGATTCAGATTGACATGCCTGCAGGAAATCGCTTTGCAGCTGTGTGTTTTCCCAGAATGGTGAAAGCTCCTGCAGATTCAAATCAATTCCGATATCAACCATTCTGTTTGTCTGTGCAACGGAAAAATTGCCGCTGTTCAGAGCGTCGGCAAAATCAGGGTCTCCTTCGGTCCATTCAAAAAGACGTTTCAACTGCACAATCTTGGCCTGTTCATTTTCAGAAAAACCGTCCATAAGACTATGGTATGGATGAGATTCGATATTTTTAGACATGTAAGGGACTCACACTGATGTTGAGGAAGAGGAAGTTGTTGTTAGCCGTGCAATCAGCACCATAATATAGTGACACCCAACCCGGGATATTACAGGATCAAAAAAATGTATTTTACCAGCTTTTTGACGCCGCACCCCCGACCGCAACAGTTGCGGTAGCCGCAGCCGCCGCAGCTGAGACGCAAGCTGCAAAAGCTGCGACTGTTGTTGTAACAACTCCACCTGCTACTTTTTCCAGATCTTCCTCAGAGAGTTCATCACTCTGACCGACACCGGCCTCCTGGGCTAAAGCTTCCAGGTCGCTCTGGGAGAATGTCAATCCCAGGGATTTGGCATGGGCAATTTGTCCTTCAACGTCTTCCATGCCGATCTCTTTTGCTTTGTCGCGTACTTCTTCGTTTTCCGCGCACATCTGACCATACTTTTTCAAGTCTTCAACACTCATGATAACTCCTTGTTGTAATGATATATGTAATGGTTGGGTGTCACTATTTCGGTGTAGATATGAAGTGTTTTTAAAGTTACGTATCTGTACATTTCAGTACGTGACTGATAATCTTTTGCCGTTGAATTACTTGTATGGATAAGAGCAGAGCACGTACTACCGGGAGTGATCCGGGGAAAATTCAGTAATACAGTGATCCATAAGTGCCCGTCCCCATGTATCCATAGGGCGGGATACATTGCCCAGCAGAACAACGCCGATGCGATGTTCAGTATCAATCGATATAAAACTGGAAAAACCTCCGGAGATGCCATTGTGATACAGGACGCTCTGTCCGGATTTGGGAAGATTTTCCGCAAACCATCCCATTCCTACCTGCATGTCTTTATATTGGTGCCGGATTGTATGAGTGAGCTGTAAAAAAGATGAGATGCCGGTCTTTCCGTTCAAGTTTGCGTCGATAAAGCGCAGCATATCCTTGGCCGTGGAATGGATTCCTCCTGCCGCGACGAGGCCTTCTCCAAAGTTGGAAGGCGCAGCATGTTGGGAAAGGTAGAGCCTGCCGAAACGATAGAATCCTCGATACCCTTCGGCTGAACGTTGTTGCTGTTCCCGGTTGAGATGAAGGACCGTGTCATCCATTTCAAGAGGATCTGTAATGGTTTCCTGCAGCAAGCGGTCGTATGATTTGCCTGACTGTTCAGCGAGAAGAAGCCCCAACAGGCCGAAACCTGTATTTGAATATTTGATTCGAGTGCCGGGTGTAAAGGAGGGGGCGGAATCTAGAAAAATGTGCATCACTTTTTCTCGGGAATAGAGGTGATACGGCGTTGAGCCTGCAAGTGAGCGGCATAATTCGAGCGGAAGAAAAATATCCGCCGACATCCGGGGAAGCCCGCTGGTATGCGTGACCAGGTGTTCCAGCGTTATTTTTCGACTATTTGAGTTAAGAGAATTGGATGAATTGACCAGGTCGCAGACCTTGGTGTCCGGAGGTAGCAGATTCTTCTTCACAGAAGCAGCGAGAAGTCCGGCTGTGAACAGTTTACTGACCGAGCCGATTTCAAAGATCGTATCATTCTGCGGCCGGGCATCTGCATGTAATGTTTTGCTTCCAAAGGATACGATTGCCTCCCTGCCCTGGAAATACCCGCCGACGACCAGACCAACCTGGCCCATCTTATGAAATTCCGGAGCAATGGAATCTGTGAGAATCCTTTTCAGGCGCGCAGTATCCTGTGTAGTACGATTGTTCGCCGGCGCTGCCGGTGCGTTTCTTTCAGAAAGCCTGCCGATTTTCATATTTCCCTGAAATACGATCAGTATACAGAGGCACAGATACACCCCGCCCATGAGTTTCTGCTTGATGCCGGCAGCCGGTTGTAACAGCAAACCTGCCTGAATCAGAAAGACAAGCAATACGAGAGCAAGGATCAGAGTCGATCTATTCATGGTTACCGTTCAGGATGCAGGTTGCCGTAGCCTGTAGAGGACGATTTTTGTACCGGCAACTAGCGAAGAATCTGAAATTGACCATTTTGCACCTTTTTCAAGATCATCGGTTTACCGTGAACGTCGCCATCGGCATCAAAGGTATGGGGGCCGGTAACGCCTACCCAGTCCGTGACGGAATGCAGGGTATCCGCCATTTCCGTCGGAACCGTCGAGCCTGTTGTTTTAATAACATGGGCAAGCAGATACAGGGCATCATATCCTTGTGCTGCGTTGCGATTCGGCAATTGGTTGAATTTTTGCTGATAGTTACTCACAAAGGAGGCGACTTTTTCGTTTGCAGCCTGGGCGTCAAAGGTTGAGACAACAATGAGATTTTCAGCGTCTTCTCCGGCACGGGTAATCAACTCGTTATTATCCAGGCTTCCTCCACTGAGAATGGGAACCGTAATACCTGCTTTACGCATTGTCTTGATCACATCAGCGGCCTGGGGCAGAAAACCTGCCAGCATGACTGCATCAAACTTGAACTGTCTTTTCCATAAATTGAAATCCCCGGAATAATCGATAGGTTTATACGTCGATTCATAGGGAAGACGATCGACAATACTGATACCCAGTTCATAGCACCTCCGTTCGAAAATATTGGCCAGTCCCCTGGAGTAGTCGTCGCGAAGGTAATAGATGGCAACTCGCTGATAACCTTGTTCGGCGGCATATTCAGCCAGGGTGACGCCGTCGGCGTCGTCACTGGGAATGTTGCGGAAAATCAGACTTCTCCCCTGGCGTGTAAGCGCCGGATTGGTTGAAAGCGGTGAGAGCATCAGGAGACCGTAATATTCATAAATAACTGCGGTGGAGAGGGAAACCTTGGAATTCGGGTGGGCAATGACTGCGACCATATTCTGATTGTCTGAAAATTCCTGGGCCACCCGCATCCCGGTTACCACTGACATTTCATCATCCATGGGTATAACCGAAATAGGCCTGTTGAGTAGGCCGCCTTGACGGTTGATTTCATCCCTTGCCATGTTCACGCCGTTAAGCAGAGGCTGGTATCCTTTTTTCCAGCCTCCGGCGACTCCGATGACGATTGGGCCGGTCGCTTTGCGAGCACGTTCGGCGCGATTCTTTTTAGCACCCCAGCGAATGGATTCAGATTGGGCGGCATCCATGACAAGCACAGCCAGCCAAGCAATGCAGCTTACTGAAAAAACGCTGAAAAATGACCAGAATGCTATTTTTTTCAACATGTCTGCTACCTCTATATTCAGGCCATTTGCCTTTTAGCCAGATCAGCGAACAGGCCGGGTTGATTGATCAGTTCTTCGTACCTTCCCTGTTGTACGATTTTGCCTTGATCCAGCACGAAAATTTTATCGGCATTGACGATGGTGCTCAAGCGATGGGCGATAACCACTCTGGTTGTCCGGAGTTGTTCCAGGTTCTGATTGACCTCGAATTGGGTTTTATTGTCCAATGCACTGGTCGCCTCGTCAAAAAAGAGTATTTTTGGTTTGGAGACCAGTGCCCGGGCGATTAAAAGTCGCTGCCTTTGGCCGCCGGAAAGCCCTCCTCCTCCTGGAGAAATGACTGTATGCATACCCATGGGCATGTCTTTAATGTCTTTTTCCAGGCCGGCCATTCGAGCCGCTTCCCAGGCGTCCTTGATGGTGAGTGTGGAAGAGCCGACAATATTGGTGAAAATGTCTCCTCCAAGCAGCTGCCCGTTTTGGAGTACAACACCTATCCGGCGTCTGACTTCGCGAATGTCCAATCCCGTGAGATCTTTGCCGTCATAGAAAATACCCCCGGATTCATAGTGTTCAAACCCCAGGAGAAGCCGAAAAAGAGTTGATTTTCCCGATCCCGAAGAGCCGATCAAACCAATAAATTCTCCCTGGTTCACAGCCAGCGAGATCTTGTCGAGAATCAGCGGCCCGTCTTTGCTGTAACGAAAAGACAGCTGATTGACTTCAAACGAACCGCTTAACTCACCCGGGGACGCTTTGGCGTCATCTGTTTCCGGACATGTCTCCAGAATGGGTTTGCAGCGTTCATAAAGGGGAAGAATGCCGATGGCGCTTACAAGGCTCATGAACACGGCGATGATGGATTGCATGAACTGTCCGAAGGCAGCGTTAAAGGCGAGAAAGTCTCCGGTAGACAGTGGATTTTTCTCCGTATACCAGACGATCATGATGAAAATTACCATGGTCGAAATTATCGGATAGACGGAGGTGAACGTCTCAACGATGTTCTGGATAACGCGTGAGCCGCGTATCAATGTACGATGTTCTGCGAACAGTTGAGCCCAACGGGCAAAGACCCTTCCTTCACTGCCCGAGACTCTGAATTTTGCAATTCCGGTTATGTTTTCCAGTACCAGGCCCGACAATCTGCCGCTGGTTTCAGCCATTTTTTTCTGATACTGCAGCTGGAGCCGGCTGGTGAACATCATAAACAGCAAAGATCCCAGGGTCAGCAGAACGGCAATTTTTGCCAGTTTGACACTGTACCAGAAGAGAAGCGCCAGGCTGAAAAGGGAGAAGACCCCGGAGATGAGCGCATTGATGGTTGTTCCGGAAAGAATGCTGCGCATGGCGTTGATGCCCATGGCCCTGTTGGCGAGATCACCGGCACTGAAGTCACGGAAAAAAGGCACGGGCAATTCCAGCAGCCGATCCCATATCGCACCCTGTACATGTTGATCCATGCGACCTTCAAGCCGTAACAGAGCAATGGCTCGGGTAAAGTTAAACACCGCTACACTGATTGCGCTCACAAGTAGAGCCGCGGTCATGACCAGCAACTGATTCAGCTGTGCTCCCGGGATAATCGTATCAAAAAGAATGCCGGTGGCTACAGGTGTCAGAAGACCCAGCAGCCCTGAAGCCATCCCGCACAAAAGGACAGTCGTCAGATCAGTTCCTCTGCCTTTGAGAGCAAAGGTCAGCAAGTCTTTGCCGTTGAGCATTTTTGCAGGCAGAGTTCGATAGAGCACGTAGGCAAAATCGTCCAGTTGTTCTGCAACAGCGCGGGTAATGGGTTTGGCGGTATTGTCTCTGGGGTCGTAAAGTTCATATTGGCGTGCAGTTTTCTGCAATAAGGCGACCGGATGTTTTTCTTCACCCAGAAATCCGATCATAGGGCCGTTGTCTTCAGACCACCACGTTCCCCGCAGGGCCACTCTTCTACTGCGCAGGCGTGAGGACCTGGCAATGGCATCCAGAGCATCCGAGGGGTCTACTTCCCTGGAAGCCGAATTCGGCGCTGCAATCGAGAATCCCAGAGCAGCCGCAACCCGCCGGCAAACAGCAAACAGGGGGTCGCTTTCATCGGTGATGGTAATCTGTTCCTCGTTTTCCAGCAGTGAGGCCAGGTTTTTTAGCGCAGTCCCAACCAGTTTTTCGTCGGAATCCAGCTTTCGGTTCAGACGATCACGTTCGAGACGCTGCTCCTTTCCGGAAGGTTTGTGCAGTTCTTTTTCGGACTGTTGATTCAATTCCATCATCCCTGAACCTTACATGGTTTTGATCAGTTCGGTGTAGGTGCCGTCCAACGCCATGAGTTGTTCATGGGTTCCCCGCTCCACAACTTTGCCGCGATCAAGAACAATAATCTCGTCACAATCCCTGATGGTGCTCAGTCTGTGTGCGACAATCACACAGGTGCAGCCTCTTTTATGAATCTGTTCATCCACATGCTGTTCCGTAATTGGATCCAGGGCGCTGGTAGCTTCGTCAAGGATAAGAATTGAGGGATTTATAGCCAGGGCTCTCGCTATTTCCAGTCGTTGACGCTGGCCGCCGCTGAAATTACGCCCCCCTTCACCCACTTCCCCGTCGTAGCCGCCGGCTCTGGAAACTATGATCTCGTGGATGGCGGCGTCCCGGGCAGCGGCCGCAAGCTGTGTTTCCGGAATAGTATTGTCCCAAAGTGTGAGGTTGTCTCGAACGGTTCCGCTGAACATGAATATATCCTGATCCACCATGGCCAGTGAATTGTTTATGACCACTCGAGGGATTTCCCGGCGGGGACGGCCGTCAAAGCAAATGGTCCCTTCCCAGGGTTCGTAGAGTCCGGCGATGATTTTGGAAAGCGTAGATTTGCCGCTTCCTGATCCGCCGACCAACGCTACACGCATCCCCGGCTTCAGGTATAAAGAGAATTTTTCAATCAGTGGTGGAGCAAGTCGACTATACCCGAACGTGATGTCATGGAGTGCCGTTTCTCCTGAAAGTTTCGGTTGCTCGGAATCGTGGAGTTTGTGGGCGCAATTTTTTGCAAAACAGCGGTGTTCATCTGCCGTGATAAGAGGATCGACAGGGTTGTGCAGGACATCATCCAGCCTTTTCATATTTCCCTCAAGATCCTGAAACTCGCCGCCGAGAGCGACCAGGTCATTAATCGGCTGGATAAAACCGGCCATAAGACTCTGAAAGGCAACCAGCATTCCCATGGTCATATGTCCGTCCATTACGCGCAGCCCTCCGATCCCGAGTATGAGCACCGAGTTGACGGCAGTCAGGAGCGGAGGAACCGCACCCAGCAATTGCGAGGAAACGCCCAGGCGTTGTTCCGCATCCAGCACTTTGGCATGGTATCCGGACCATTTTGCAAAAAAGTCGGATTCTCCTCCCGTGGCTTTCAGGGTTTCTATGAGCTGCAGGCCTCCCATGGCTGTTCCCATAAGCTTGCCCTGTTCCTGCAACAGGCGTTGGTTGGCATCGATTCTTCGGCGGGAGATGAGGCTGAGAAAGGCCATATTGAGTACTGCTATCAATATCCCCACCATGGTCAGTGGTATATCGTAATGGATCATGACCAGGGCATAGAGGATGATCATCAGGCAGTTGAGCAGGTTGGTCGCCAGGGAACCCGCAAGAAGACCTGCAACAGTATCGTTTATGGCGACTCTGTTTCCGATCTCGCCGCTGTAACGTTGGGAGAAGAACTCGATGGGCAGGCGGAGAATATGCCGGAAAAAACGACTGGCCGATGATAATGCCAGGCGCATCTCGAAACGCAGGAGTGCGTGTTGCTGCATCCAGGTCAGCAGGCCTCTCATAACAGCCGTCAAGGTCATTCCGATTAACAGCGGTTTGAACCAGTTGTCCATGCCGCTTATCAGAATATCGTCAACAAAGATTCTGCTGAATGTGGGTATAACCAGTCCCGGTACCGCAAGCATCAGGCTGGCAAGAAAAATAAAAAGAAGCGCATCCTTTGTTCCCCGTAATCTTTTTGCAATAGCCGGGAAAAGTGACCGTTCACTGCCTCCGGGCTTAAATTCCGGGCCTGGTTCAAATGCAAGCACCACGCCTGTAAAGGATTGATCAAATTCTTCTTCGGTCAGGCTTCTCGGCCCGGAGGCGGGGTCATTGATGTATGCCGTCCCGCGATAAATACCTTCAAAAACAACAAAGTGGTTGAAGTTCCAGAAAATGATCGATGGTAAGGGCAACTCTTTTAAATCTTGCGGTTCTTTTTTGTATCCCTTGCCTGTGAGACCGTATTTTCTTCCGGCCTTGAGTACATTCAGGGCTTTGCTGCCGTCACGGGAAACTCCGCACTCAACACGCAGTTCCTCCAGGGGAACAAATCTGCCATAGTATCCCAGGATGCTGCCGAGACAGGCCGCGCCGCATTCAACAGCCTCCATTTGGAGAACGGTCGGGGTGTGCACCCGTTTAGGTTTCCAGTTACATATATTGAACACGGTTAGAGTCCGAGTCTGTTTTTCAGATAAGGGATGACATAATCAATGGGCCGTTTATGTTCCACAGTGATTTCACCCTGGCAGATGGTCCCCGGCTGCAGCGTTGTCGGCGGCCCTTCGCCGGAGGTCCATTTGTAGCCGCTGTGGGTCTTGCTGTCCGGGATTAACTCCGCCCGCACCGCATATGGGGCTGCGTTTTGGGACAGGCTCTCGGCAAGCTGTTCATTTTTCAATACCCGCACCATCCCCTGATAGGTCGCGGGATAGTCTGAAACAAAGGCAACCAGTCCCAGAGCGCTTCCATGTTCTTCCTTCTTTACTGAAGACGGGACGATGTCCATTTCCATGCCGCTGCGAACCTTTTTCCCGTCGGAAGATGGAACGTAGAGGATGGCTTCCAGTTTTTTCTCTTGTGATTCAACACTGATAACAGGGCTGCCCATGGAAACCACATTGCCTGGAGAGACCTGGATTTCAACCACTTTCCCGGACACTTTACTGACCACCCTGGAATCGTTGGTCAGGCGGTTTTCCATAAGAGCGATTCTCCTCTCCACCGCATTGATCCGGTATTCACTATCCCTGATCGCGTTTTCAGTTTTGTTTTTCAGGCTGAACTCCTGGGCGCGCAGGTCTTCAATTTTAAGCTTCTGGTTCTTCACCTCCTCTTCGATGGAAACCAGTTCCTGCCTGGTTTTTTCAACCCGGGAAGGGACAATCAATCCCTTGGCAAGAAGCTGTTCCTGCTTGTCAAGCTGCTGTCTGATGAATGTCAGCCTTTTATCCAGGCTCAGCAGTGAGGAGCCGATGATTTCCCGCTGGGTCTGCAAACCGGTAATCTGATTTTGCATATCCCGTTCAGAGAAGTCGACGAGACGTTGATATTTGTGTTTTTCCTCTTCCAGTTCATTACGGGTATTGCGCAGTTCATTCAAGAGAATGGGTTTGGCTATTCTGGCGACTACCTGGCCGCTGCGAACGTAATCGTCAACATGGACAACCACTTCCGTCACAAATCCCGAACCAAGGGATACCACTTTGGTAATTCCCCCCTGGTTAAGCAAAATACCCTGCCCCCGGACCTTTATGGGCAGGCTGCCGAAAAAACCCCATACAACGGCCATGACTATGATAAGGGCGAGCATACACAGGGCCATCCAGGACGTAGGGGTCGTCACCCTGGTCAACATATCCAGCTGTTCAGGCGAAGACAGCCGCTCCAGGGATACCTTTCTGAATATTTTGTTTTCGGCCATGGCGTGTGTAGTCGGATAAATTTTCAGGGGAGAGTGAATGAATTTGGAAGCAACATGGTCGTAAGATCGCGCATGGTCACCAAACCCTGTTCATCGATGAACCTAACCAGATGCCCCGTGACATATCTGAGATTGGCTAAGCCGACGGCTGCCCTCTCTCGAACGGAAATATGGTTCAATAAGGCGTTGTCCCTGCGGTCTTCGATATAGAGCAGATCAAGTAAAGTAGTTTCCCCCATCATGTACTTTTCCTGTTCATTGGAAACCGCAGTCATATACTCCTGTACGGCTTGTTCTGAATGACGGAGTTCTTCATACAGGTTGAACAGCTCGCTCAGGATAACGTTAATATCCGAGTTCATGGAGCGAAGAAGTTCTTTTTCCTGGAGCACGCCCCGTCGATAGGCGGCCTGACTTGTTATGAAAGCGCCTTCCGCAGTGTTGTTGCCCAATGGGTAGGTGAGTCGTGTGCCCACGTTCCAGTCCGGCGTGTCTTGATCATATTCAACTGCTTGAAAAGACTTGCTCAAACTGCTCCCTGACTCCAACCCATGGTATCCCATGGACAGCTCCAGGTCGAGTTGGGGCTTTCGGTTGTCTTTGGCCGCCTCCATTCGGATCCGGGCTGCCTCGTTTTGTTCGCCGGCCGCCCGGAGATCATAACGGCGGTCCGCCGCTACCCGGAGATACAGAGAGGAGTCGGTTCCCTTGGCTTGTTCCATGCTGTCCCGGTCCATGCTCGGGAAAGGGCCTACAGGCGGCGGAATGACGGTAATTTTATCGTACGGGAGTCCCATGGCAATGCCGAGCCCGGCCTTGGCAGCGGTAACAGCCTGGGCGGCCGTGAGTCGTGAGCTTTTCTTATCGGCAAGATTGGCCTGGACATTGACGAGTTCCGCCGCAGGAACTTCTCCGGCCCGGGCAAGAGTTTGTGTGTTTTTCAGGATGGACCGAGCCCTGTTTTCTGCATCGGTCATGATTTTCAACCGTTCAACACTTGCCAGATAACTCCAGAAAGCTTTGACTGATGCATACACGGAATTTGCTGTTTCCCGGGCAAGGAGAAGCTGGTTGGCTTTGACCTCATGACCTGTAGCGATTTCTTCGGAACCGACATTTTCATATCCAAGCCCGCGCAGCAGCGGCAGCTTGATCAACAGGCCGAGTCCACCGGTATTGTGGAGCGATGAGACGCCGCCGCCGGTGTGCGCATAGCGGTAGCCTGTATATTGTACATAGGGAGAAAGAACGATGCCGGAGCGAAGCAATTTGGAAAAACCGACACTGAAGTCTGAAGTCTCCCGTCTCTCTAAACCGGTATCAAAATCAGATACCGGGGCATTATCCTGTTGGTGAACCAGGGCTGTTTCCAGCTGCCAGTCGAAATTGCCTCCGCCTGCACGATAGGCGCCGCGGGCGGCATTGAGCTGTTCCTGCTGTATAAATATGTTCGGCTGCAGCTCCATGGTTTTTTTGACGGCTCCCAGAACATCGATGGCTTTTTCCTGACTGAAATCCAAAGCGATTGGTTCTAGCGCCATGCCGGTGAGTGGTTGGAACAGGTAGAGCAGGAGCACTGCCGGTGCAAGGAGCCGTGACATCAACCCGGTGCAAGAAAAAAGTGAAGTGGCGTCTGGTAATGGCATGATCCGATCACTGTGGTTTATACGAAAGTCTCCGGCAGCGAGCAGAAGGCGCCATGCCGGCCGGCAGCTGAAAAAAAACCTTTTTCAGGGCGGTTAACCCGTCGAAATGCAAGAGCTGAAGCTGTAAAGAATTGTGTTGAAAACACTGGCGGCACAAATCCTTCACGCTCATTCAACAAGTCTTATTATAGGAAGCTGATTTGTCGAAAGTCAAATTTCGGAGGGGAAAAAATTATTTTTTTTCAGTTGGTTAGTATCTGTTTGGGAATGTGGGCTTTCGGCGCCTTCATTCACCTGCCGTGGATACAAAAGAGCAAAGTATGAGATTGGAGAGGCCTGCTGCATAAGCAAGCTGACGCTTTGCTGCAACACTGTGTCGTCGAAGAAATCCGCCTGTCGAAATCAGGCTTGTTTCTTCTTCGCGCGGAGTTCCTGAAAGATGATGGAGGCGACAATCATGGACAGGCCGATAAAGGTGGCAGGGTGGATCTGTTCACCGATGATGACATGGAGAAAGACCAGGGAGAGAAAGGGGGAAATATAGATCAGGTTGCCTATTTTGGCGGCGCTGGTGGTCAGCTGCAAGGCGGTCAGCCAGAGAACAAAGGTGATGCCCATTTCAAACAGGCCGATGTAGATCAGCGGCAGCAGGGCCTTGCCGGTTACCGGATGCACTGGTTCAAAGAACGGGCTGAACAGGGTGGTGTACAGCAGGCCGAAGCAGAAGCCTATGAAGAGTTTCAAGACGGGATCCAGGCCGTCTTTGGCATTAAACAGCCAGAAAGAAGCCCAGATAAAGGTTGAGGAGGCGGCCAGAAGTACGCCGAACTTATCGACATCACCAAAACTGGTGAACTGTCCTTTGGTGGCAATAATAACGGCGCCCAGAAAACTGAACAGTACGGCCAGTAACTGGCTTCGGGAAAGATGCTGGCGCAGGATGGGAACCGAGAGCAGGGTCAACGCAAACGGCCAGCCGTAGTTCAGGGACATGGCGATCTGTCCGGGCAGAAGAGAGTAGGCTTTGAACAGGATCACATAATAAAGAAATGGGTTCAGGAAACCCAGCAAAGCCATACGGATCCATACCTTTACGGGGACAGCCTTCAGTTCCGTCAGCTTGTTCTGCAGGGTAAGGATGCAGAGCAGGGCAATGGTTGAAAACAGGCAGGAGTAAAACAGCAGGGTATATGGGGTTACGTACTGCAGCGCAATTTTAAAGGCTGAGGCGGCTGTTCCCCAGAAAGTGACGGTACAGATGGTGAGCAGGTAGGCTTTGGTCTGGTTGCGCATGGTGTGTAGAGGCTGCGGTGGATATGGTACGGATTACGCCCCCATAGAAAATACGGAGGCGTAATGACATATTTTTGTGCCTTGCAACCGACTGCAGCACCTTAACGGTTTGGATTGTCAATCAAAGGAGCGGTTTCCCAGGTTCCCGTAGCGGTGATAGTTGTTGCATATGGCCTGCTGCTGGAAATACTGCAACAGCTCAAGACGACCTTCCATATATACCGGGGTGCGGGAAATATACAAGCCGGTTTTTGCCGCCCGGCTGAAAATTGTTTCCGGCACTCGGTCGGCAGCAGCATAGCGCACCCGCCCGATGGACCCCAGACGATCTGCCAGATCTGCATCATTTTCCCTGACGATTTTCACCTCTGCCAGAAATTGTTTACCATGGGCGCCGGCCAGGAATGTGCCCGTTTCGTTATCCATACCTTCGGGCAGGCTCAACTCTGTGCTGCAGCCTGCAATTACGGCAGCAGCGATCCTGGCCAGAATTTCAAACAGGTTGTCCCGAGGGTGTACACGTACCACCATGGGACTGATGGGCAGATAACGAAGGATGTTATCCTGACCGCGCAGATGGAAGAAATCCTGTTCAAGGCCGAAGAAGTTCTCCATATTGTACTGATAACTGTACATGGCGCTGACGAGCTTAAGGATATCTTCTTTCTGTTCCTGCAGCTTTCCCCACTGGATCAGTTTTTTCCATTCCTGGGCGATCTGCACTGCTCTGGAATCATTTCTCAGTGCTCCGGTTGCCGGGTAGCCTGTTTCCTTGAATTCCATGAATTGGGCTACATAATCCGGACTGCCCGCCTTGATGCCGGGGCCAAGGGCTGATTTGCCCATGCCGCCAAAAGGTTGACGGAGCACAATGGCTCCGGTCGTACCCCGGTTGATATAGAGATTGCCGGCAAAGATGCGTTCTTTCCACGCTTCCTGTTCACGCTCGTCCAGGGTTTCGATGCCGCTGGTCAGGCCGTATCCGGTCTGGTTGACCAGCTGGATGGCGTGTTCCAGGTTTTCTGCACGCATAACGCCCAGCAGAGGACCAAAAAATTCCGTCATATGGGTATAGCTTCCCGGTTGAACGCCGTATTTGATACAGGGCGTCCAAATGGCTGGATTGTCATCAACCATATGGGGTTCCAGGGCCCACTCTTCACCCGGTTCCAGAGTTGTCATAGCCCGCTTCAGGTCATTGACCGGGGCCTTGATCAGCGGCCCGAGTTTGTTTGCAAAGTTCCAGGCGGAGCCCACCTTTATGCTCTGAGCGGCATCGACCAGCTGCTGCCTGAAATGGGGATCGTCATAGATGGTTTTTTCAAGAATGAGCAGGCTGCCGGCGCTGCATTTCTGGCCGCAATTGCTGAATGCGGAATGGAGAACGTTTTTAACGGCCTGGTCCCGGTCGGCCATATCCGTTACAATGGTCGCGTTTTTTCCACCTGTTTCCGCAGCCAGATATACACCCGGCGTTTGTTTGAGAATCTGCAGGCCTGTGTCTGTTCCTCCGGTGAGGATAATGAAATCAACGTCTTCTGACCGGGTCAGCAGAGGGCCGACCTCGGCGCCTGAACAGGGCACGAACTGGAGCACATTTTTGGAGACTCCGGCCTTCCAGAAACATCGGCAGAGTGTCCAGGCTGTCATGACGGCATCGGACGCCGGTTTGAAGATGACCGTATTACCAGCCGCCAGGGCGGTGATCATACCGCCGCAGGGAATGGCGATGGGGAAGTTCCAGGGAGAAATGACCAGGCCCACTCCTTTTCCTGCAGCTTCCACCTGTTCCAGATCGGCTAATTCAGATGCCGTGAAAGGGTAGTATTCCGCAAAATCGACGGCTTCTGAGACTTCCACATCTGCTTCGCTGAATACTTTGCCTGTATCTGCTGCGGCTGAACCGATGAGCTCGCCTCTTGCGCGGCGGATTTCCATGGCTACCTCGGCAAGTATCCGGTGACGTTCCCTGTAGCTCAACCCGCGCCAGCCGTCGGGATCCTGCTTCGCAATCCGGACGGCCTTTTCAGCATCATCTGGTGAAGCCTGGGCATACCTGGCAACAAGGACCTGTTCCTTGATCCTGTTCGGGTCGATCACATCTCTGGTTTCCCTGTCCTGGAAAATTTCCTCCCCAGCCACCACCACGGGAATATGGATGGGGGCATGATCCGGTTCTTTACGCCAGGCAGCACGGATATTTTCAGCCCAGGTTCGGTTCGCCGGCAGTGACCAGTCCGTATCCGGCTCGTTGACGAAACGTCTTGTGTGATATGCGGAGACTTTTTCAGGAATGAATATCTCACTGCCGCGATCCTGTATCCTGTTCGGCTGCTGTTGGGCGTTGTCCATTTGCAGACAGGAATCGAGGAACTGCTGTTTCAGGGTGTTCCATTCTTTGGAACCTACATGCAGGTCCGGTGAGTAGCGGAGAAAGTTGTCCGGGGCCGTGTTTTCATCCAGTCGGCGTATGAGGTAGGCAATGGCGTTGATGAACTCTTCCCTGGATGCCACAGGTGCGTAGAGCAAAACATCTCCCGAGATTTCCTGCAGGGCGCGACGCACGTGATCCGCCATGCCTTCGAGCATCTCAAAATGGAAATAGTCGGTAACGTTGTTGGCTTTGGCAAGGGTGTACGCATAGGCAAGTTCAAAGAGGTTATGGGAGGCAATGCCGAGATGCACGGCCTTGATATTCTCCTCTTCCATGCCATAGGTAACCATGCGCTTGTAATTGGCATCCACTTCGAGTTTGTTGTCATAGGCGGCCAACGGCCAGTTGAACAGGGCTGATTCCAGTTTTTCCATTTCCAGGTTGGCTCCCTTGACGATACGCATCTGCACGGGAGCCCCGCCGTTTGCGAAGCGCGCTCCGGCCCAGGCCGTCAGTTTCCGCTGCATGGCAAAGCTGTCCGGCAGGTACGCCTGGAGCACGATCCCTCCTGAATAATCCTGCAGCTCCGGTTGATCCAGGGTTTCGACAAAAGCCCGGTAGGTTATCTCCAGGTCGCGGTACTCTTCCATGTCCAGATTGACAAATTTGGGGACCCGGGTTCCGTCTGCGCGCGTGAAGAAATTTTTCTGCGCCTCGCTGTAAATGGCAGTCAAACGTGTTTTCAGTTCATTAATGGTATCTCCAATGGCCAGGGAACTGATCTGCGAATAAATGGTGGAGATTTTAATGGATATACACTCAACCGCAGGATCGCGCATGTCCCGGATATAGGTTTTAAGTCGTTTTTTTGCCTCATCTTCACCCAGGACGGCTTCTCCCAGGTGATTGATATTCATCCGTACCTGTTCTTGCTTGCGTTTTTCCAGGTGACTGTGAAGTTTGTCGGATTCTCCAGGGATGATGGCGCGACTCGATCCCTGCCGCATCTGCTTGATCATGGCGGGCACAGCCAGTGAAGCCAGCTGTTTACCGCTATGTTGAAAGAGCTGGATAAAAGCCCTCTCCACCGGATTTAAAAAGGAAGGAATGCCCTCCCTGGAAAGCAGGTTTGTGATCTGATCCGCGACCCGTTTTGGGATGTGGGAACGAAAGCTTTGATCGATCAGTTTGCTGAAAAGGACTTTGTCCCGGGGGTGGGTCAGAAGTCGCTTCAGCTGCTGTTGGAGTTTTTTTTCATCTTTGGTGAGCAGCTCGTTTGCCCTGTTCTGCCATTGTTCGGCAAGCTCTATCGCCTGAGTGTAGAGTTCGTTATGTTGTTCAGTCATGCCGTGTGCTCCAATGAAAAGATGTATGCGTACTTTGCCTGTGAATGTTGAGTCGTTTTAATTGGGAGGAATACGACCTTTCTTTTTCTTCTCCATATACACTGAAAATCGTCGAACGTGTTCTCCGGCGAGCCGTTCCGCACGAATACGGTCGTGATCAGCTATGGCGGCAACTATTCCGGCCAGATCCTGGAAGTTTTCTTCCAGTTCAACTGTGCTCACTTCCAGAAAACGATCATAATATTGATGGATGTTGTCGTGGATGGAGCGGAGAATGAAGTTGTAGAGCGGGTTGCCGGAGATGCGGGCGATGGTCATGTGGATTTTTTCATCGACCCGGACAAAATCGTTCCAGGAGGATAAGCCTGTGTTCCTGTGAAGCTCTGCCTGGCCGAGCAGCAACTGCAGCTCTTCACAGTCTATGGTTGAAGCCCGCTCTGCAGCCAGCCCGCTGACCGTCCCTTCCAGCGTTTCCCGAAACTCGGCCAGGTGTTCAAGGGACACGGTATTCGACTGGATCAGCATGGCAAGATTTTCAGCCATCAGTTCACTGTTGGGGTCTCTGACATATGCTCCGCCGGTCGCCCCCAGCCGGATTTCGATAAGGCTTTTTTGTTCAAGGATGCGCAGCGCTTCACGCAGCGTGCCGCGACTGGTCTGAAACATTTCGCACAGAGTCCTTTCCGGCGGCAGTTTGCTTCCCGGCTCTACGTCGCCGTTGAGGATGGCGGTCTGGATTTGATTGACCACATCCTCATACACGCGGTTTTGCTTTGCTTTATGAAAGAGAGTGTTCATTGCATTATTGAGAGATATGTTTTTTTATAACATTATAATGGTTAGACCATTAATGTCAATGGAAAGTCTTACAAGGTTGTGTGGTTTTAAGGCGATTAGTTCGGGAGAGTTAACCCATTAGTATTGTTTGAGAAGATTTCAGGCTGTCGGCTCATATATACATTGCAGCCCCCGACTTTTTTTGTGCGTTGTTCGGGAGCGCCTGATTTTACTTGACGAAATAGCGAAACTTGGTGTCTCATGTGCTGTTATTTCCATAATCGCGGGTTTGGGTACTGCATGTTTGTGTGTGACAACAAAAAACATCGTCAATAAGGAGGTCGCTGTGAAGAAAAAAATTGTAACTGCTGCGTTGGGGAGCGCCCTGGCTGGATTACTGTTTGTAGGACAATCCGCATGGGCAGCTGATGTGAAGATAGGCATCATGGTGCCGACAACAGGATCAGAGGCTACAGCCGGCAAGGATATGGAAAATGCAATTCTTCTGGCCGTTGATGAAATTAATCAGGCCGGCGGTGTCCTGGGTATGCAGGTAACCACGATGACCGGCGATGACGCCTGTGATCCGCAACAGGCCACAGCTGCAGCCAGCAAACTGGTTTCATCAGACGTTGCTGCCATTGTCGGCGGATATTGCTCCGGCGCGACCTTGCCGACCCTGAAAATTTATGGTGACGCAGGGCTGCCGTTTGCGATTGCCGCAGCCAACTCCACCAAGCTTATAGATGTCAATCAAGGCAACGCCTTTATGGTAAACTCCACCGGCTATGATCAGGTCAACACAGCGGTAGAGCTGTTTACAAGCAAAGGCGCTGAAAAGTTGGCCATCATTCACCAGGGTGACGGATATTCCGAAGATCTTGCTAAACTGACTCGTGAAAAATGGGCTGCCGAAGGTAAGGAAGTGGTTGCCTATGAGGTCGTGAACAAGGGTGAGCAGGATCACTCTTCCCTGGTTACCCGTATTAAATCCAAAGCGCCTGATGCCATTTTCTGGACGGCTTACTATGCTGACGGCGGCCTGGTAATCAAACAGCTGCGCAGATCAGGCTATCGTGGTCTGATCGCTGTCGGTGATGGATCCAACTCTCCAAAACTGCTTGAGATCGGCGGAAAGGCCACTGAAGGCGTGTATTGTTTCTCCAATCCGACCGTTGACTATCTGCCTGCCGCCAAGGCATTTACCGAGGCATATAAAGGCAAATACAACCAGGCTCCTGACGCCTACTCAACCCTGGCTTACGATTCCATGATGCTCATGGCCGACGCGATCAAGCGCGCCGGGACAACCGACAAAGCTGCCGTGATCAAAGCTCTGGCTGATACCAAGGATTTCAAGGGGATTTCCGGTCCGGTTTCCTTTACCGAACAGAATACCCTGGGGCACAGCAACTTTGTTGTCCTGACGGCCAAAGACGGTAAGTGGGTATTGACTGAGTAATTTGCCTGTTCTTGAATCGAGATACCTGCCCGGCCTGGAAAAGGGACGGGCGGGTTTTCTCTCTTCCAGCTGTGACTACATCCGATGTCCACTCTTGACATTTTATTGCAACAGTTAGCCAACGGGCTGATACTCGGTTCTTTCTACGCACTTGTAGCCCTGGGTTACACCATGGTGTACGGAATCATCAAGCTGCTCAACTTTGCCCATGGCGATCTCTATATGTGCGGAGCATTTGCAGGCTTTCTTTTCCTCTCCCTGGTAAGCGGGTTCCTTGGTGAAAGTTGGACGGGGATTCTCTACTCCATGGTCTTGAGCATGCTGACCATCGGGCTGTTCGGCGTGCTTATCCAGCGGGTCGCCTATCGGCCCATGCTTTCCGCCCCCAGGTTATCCATTCTCATCACTGCCCTGGCTGTTTCCATGGTGCTGTCCAACGGGGTTATGGCCCTGACGGATGGTGATTATGAGGCGTTTAACACCGATCTTGGATTTGAAGGCCTGGAGATGGGAAATGTCTTTATCACCTACACCCAGATCGTGCTGGTCGTATCAGCGGCACTCCTGATGATCACCCTGTTCTTTTTCATCAATCGCACCATGTACGGCAAAGCCATGCGGGCCATAGCAATCGATCAGGATGCCTGCCGGCTTATGGGTATCAATGTGAACCGAATCATAGCCCTTACTTTTTTCATCGGTTCAGCCCTGGCGGGAGCTGCCGGGGTGATGGCAGGGGTCTATTACGGCTCCATTCATTTTTTCATGGGGTTTGTTATCGGTCTGAAAGCCTTTACCGCCGCCGTTATAGGCGGTATCGGCTCCATACGCGGAGCCATGTTGGGCGGACTCGTATTGGGGCTGCTGGAAGCCTTTGGAACCCAGATTCCCTTTGTCGGTTCAGAATGGAAGGATGTCTTTTCTTTTGGCATCCTCATCCTGCTGCTGGTGTTCAAACCCACAGGGCTGCTGGGAAAAACCGAGATTGAGAGGATGTAGACCCTATGGCTCAGCAAACGGAACATCCGCAGCAACCAATACAGGCCGTACAGGGTGTGAGCAATTGGCTGGCGCCGCAGCGGAACAGGATCATGATTCTCGCTGTTTTAGCAATGGCGGCTACGGCATTGCCTGCTGTAGCAAACAATTATGTGCTCGAGATTTTATCCAATGCCTGGTTTTATGTCGTCCTGTGTCTCGGGCTCAATATCGTGGTCGGCTATGCCGGTCTGCTTGATCTCGGTTATGCTGCTTTTTTTGCTGTCGGCGCCTATACCACGGGCATCCTGACCTCCCAGTTCGGGGTAAACTTCTGGTTGACCATCCCTGTGGCCGTGGTTTGTTCCATGGCTGCCGGTATTATCATCGGCGGCCCGACCTTGCGGCTGCGCAGCGACTATCTGGCTATCGTCACCCTGGGATTCGGCGAAATTGTTCGTCTCTGTGCACGCAACCTGGAAATTACCGGCGGTGCGGGGGGGCTGATCGGTATTGAGCGCCCGTATTTTTTCGGAATCCATCTGAGTCAGATCACGCATTTTTATTACGTTTTTCTGGCCCTTGCAGTGCTGGCCTGTTTCTGTAGTTACAGGTTGCAGCATTCGCGCCTTGGCCGCGCCTGGCAGTATGTGCGGGAAGACGAGGATGCCGCTGAAGCCATGGGTATCAACCGTGTGGGGGCAAAACTCTACGCCTATGTCATAGGCGCTGTTTTCGGTGGTGTTGCCGGTTGTTTCTTTGCGGTCAAGATGACCGCCATTTCACCGGAAACTTTCATGTTTCAGCAATCCGTGCTCATTCTGGTAGGGGTGGTGCTCGGCGGTATGGGGAAAATTCCCGGGGTTATCATCGGCGCCTTTGCCCTGGTTCTGTTTCCGGAAGTGTTCCGAGAGATCGGCTCCATGCGCATGCTGGTCTTTGCCGTCGTCATGCTGGTCATTATTCTCTACCGGCCTGAAGGAATCTGGCCTGCAAAACGGAGCTGAGTCGTCTTGTCATGAGTACACACACTACCACTTCACTTCTCCAGGTTAAGGATCTGGTGCTGAGTTTTTCCGGCCTCCATGTTATCCAGGGGCTCAGTTTTTCAGTGGCCCAGGGCAGCATTGCCAGTCTCATCGGTCCCAACGGTGCAGGCAAAACATCCATATTCAACTGCCTGACAGGGTTTTACCGACCGGACAGCGGCCGGATTGTGTTTGCCGATCGTTCCATCATGCGGCTCAAACCCCATCGCATTACCCGCCGAGGCATGGCCAGAACCTTCCAGAATCTTCGTTTGTTCAAATCCATGACCGTGTTGGAGAATGTGATGAGCGGCATGCATTGCCGCACCTCTGCCGGTGCGCTTTCCGCCATTCTGCAGACCCCGGGCCAACGGAAGGAGGAACGTGAGATTCGGAAGTTCTGCGAAGAGTGTCTGGAGTTTGTCGGCATCCTGGATAAAAAAGACTGGGTTGCTTCCAACCTCCCCTACGGTGATCAACGACGGGTTGAATGGGCCAGGGCCCTTGCCACCAAG
This sequence comes from Desulfobulbaceae bacterium, assembly GCA_963678525.2. Lineage (GTDB taxonomy): Bacteria > Desulfobacterota > Desulfobulbia > Desulfobulbales > Desulfobulbaceae > Desulfogranum. Next base: position 2,674,412 of record CAXXDG010000003.1, on the reverse strand, counting down.
CCTCAACTCCTGCTGCTTGATGAACCTGCCGCAGGGCTCAACCATACGGAGAAAAAGGAATTGATTACCCTTATTCGCCGCATACGGGATGAATTGGGGATCACCATTCTCCTCATCGAACATGACATGGGATTAGTCATGCAGGTGTCGGAAAAAATTACGGTTATCGATTACGGACAGAAGATTGCAGAGGGCGGGGCCGAAGACATTCAGAACGATCCAAAGGTCATAGAGGCATACCTCGGCCGTGAGGATGAGGAAGAGGAATGAGCGAGACCATTCTGGAAATAGAGGACGTTGAAACCTATTACGGAAAAATCCACGCCCTGCGAGGTATTTCGTTTTCCGTGGAAGCAGGGGAGATCGTAACCCTGCTGGGCGCCAACGGCGCCGGTAAGAGCACGACCCTTCGCACCATATCCGGACTGAACAGGGCTGCCAGGGGAAAGATCACATTCATGGGACAGGATATTACCAAAATGCCGCCCCATGATATTGTTGCCATGGGCCTTATCCATGTTCCTGAGGGTCGGAGAGTTTTCAAAGGAATGACTATCAAGGAGAACCTGGAGCTGGGATCCTTTACCCTGAGCGATGACAAAGAACGGCGCAGACGCATGGACCATGTGTTTGAACTGTTTCCTGTCCTGCATGAGCGCCGCCACAGAGATTCGGCGCTGCTTTCAGGGGGCGAGCAGCAGATGCTGGCCATGGGCCGTGCCCTGATGGCGGACACCAAAGTCCTGCTGTTGGATGAACCATCCATGGGACTGGCGCCCACCATGGTGCAGTCGATCATGAAGATCATTAAGCGTCTCAATTCCGAAGGGGTGACCATCCTCCTGGTGGAACAGAACGCCAAGGCCGCCCTCAAATTCGCTGATTACGGTTATGTATTGGAAACCGGCGCCATTGTGGTAAAAGGCGAGGCAGAGAAACTCCGCAAAGACGAGAGCATTGTCAAGGCGTACCTGGGAGAGTAGAACTCTCAACCGCAAATGCGGGTTAAGGGACGGTCACTACCTGCACGGCGCCGATCTGGTGGAACCCGGTGCGGGTGACTCGAAATCCCTCCACAAAGGCGACCTGATCGCCGACCCTGATGTACCCCCATTCCTTTGCCTTGGCCAGTGATGCGTGCACCATGTCAACTCGATCCAGCTCCTCCCGTATGATAAGGGGAAAGATGTTGTTGTACAGGCAGGAACGGCGTGCAATGCGCAGGGATTTGGTGACCAGCAGGGTAGGGACCCGTCTGTTCCATTTGGACAGGGAAGGATAGAGGACTCCCCCCGGATCAAGGAGCAGCACCACGGAAATATTCATGATCCCGGCAATGGCTGACAGGGCTGGGTTGACCGAGGTATCCTGCTGCAGTTCGGTAAGCTGTGTTGTCGAGGTTTCCGTATAGCGCTCTTCTTCGCAGATAATGGACGACATGGTACGGACCACATTGACCGGGTCAACGCCGGTGGCGGTTTCCTGGCTCAACATGACGGCATCTGTTCCCTCTTTGATGGCCATGCTGACGTCGGTGACTTCAGCGCGGGAAGGGCGGGAATTGAGGGTCATGGAGTCCAGCATCTGGGTGGCTGTGATCACCGGTGTGTTTTGCTCGCGACAGAGCCCGATGATACGTTCTTGAATACGTGGGACTTTGGCGGCCGGCAGCTCCACCCCCATATCTCCTCTGGCAATCATGACGGCATCGCTTGCCTGTATGATTTCATGGATATTCTGCACAGCTTCGGGTTTTTCTATTTTTGCCACCACCTTGAGCGGTCTTTTGTCCGCATCCTGAATATAGTCCTGTACTTGATGGATATCCCCGGCGCTGCGCACAAAAGAGAGTGCAACATAATCTACGGAATGATCCAGGGCCCAATCCAGGTCGTGCCAATCTTTTTCAGTAATACTGGGGAGGCTGAGATCCGTTGACGGTAGATTGATCCCTTTATGTGATCGAAGGGCGCCGCCGACCAGGACTTCGCAGACAACTTCGTCTGTCCCGGATTTCGCTACCCGTAATTCCAGCAGACCGTCATCCAGTAATATGGGGTCTCCTTTGCGCAGGTCTTTCAGAATAGTGGGTGTAATGGTGGATATCCGTTCTGAAGTGCCGACCACCGGTTCCGCCTGGATCACCAGTTTCCGACCTTTTGTCAGCAGGACCTCTCCGTTCTGCATGTCTCCCGTACGGATTTTGGGGCCGCAGAGATCCTGGAGAACGGCGATGGGTTTGTCCCAGATCTTCTCTGCTTCCCTGATTGCGCAGAGACATTGTTCATGTTCCTTATAACTGCCGTGGGAAAAATTCAGCCTGGCTACATCCATGCCTGCAAGGATCATTTTGCCGATGGTTTCCGGGCTATTACAGGATGGTCCTATGGTGCAGATTATTCTGGCCATCTTGTTTACGCTGGTATGAATCTGCGGGCTGATGGTCTGCAGGTGATTGAACAGGATGTCGAAATCAACAGGCTTGGGCAGGACCGCCACGACATTGGGGTACTTTTTCAATCGTGAAAAGATCGATTCGTCTTCATAGGCGGCTGTCACCAGGACAATGGGAAGCTGGGGACAGATCACCTGAATGGCTTCGATGAACTTGAAACCGTCCCAATGGGGCATCTGGAGGTCGCTGACAATGGCATCGTAGGCATTGGAAGTGGCCATCTGAAACCCTTGATGCCCGTTATTGACGGTCTCGACCTCGTAGCCTGCCTTGAGGAGGCGGGCGCGAATAAGGTGTAAAACAGGGCCTGAGTCTTCCAGCAGAAGTATACGCATAGTGACACCTCGATCAGATGTTGTTGAGAATACGTTGAAACTGCTTATTTGACGTCATGGGTCGTGCGGGGTTTCAGCCAGAGGTGACTTCTTCCCCAGTTGCCGTTCAACTGGTTCAAGACGACTACCCGACTGTCATGGATGCGTATGATTGCCGGTTTGTACTCTCGTTCACTCATCTTCACCGTTGCCGTGCAGAAATCGGGGTCGGTTGACCAGTTCGGGACCTGCCACTCTTGTGTTTCCGGAGGGTTCGAGATTTTCCAGAGCTCCCGATCGTGCTTGTCACGAATCCCAAACTGCGTATGGGGGAGGTAGAGATGCATGATTCGATATGTGTTATCCGGACTCATGCTTGAGTTGCAGGACTGTCGGCCTCCGTAGAGAACATGGTATTTTTGTTTCGGGATATCGACAAGGAGACAGCCTCCATAGGCCTCGGCGATATGTGTACCGTCGGCTGACATTGTGCCGTCACACGGGAAGTCCGCAATTTTGTTCGCACGACCCGTGCTGGGCCGCCACAAATAGGTTGCACCCGGACTCCTGCCCTTTTTGTACCAATGCTTTGCATCAGCATTTTTGTAGACGATACAGACCTCTCCGGATTGGGGATCACGCCACCAGAAGGGGGAGTGGAGCCTGGTTCCCTCTAAAATTTTCCGAGGCGCGGAACCGTCCGGGTTTAGAATGAATGCCTGACCGTGATAGGATGTCAGGATGCGGCTGCCGTCAGGCGACCATCTCGGGTACTGAGCCCCCAGAACTTGCTGTCCGGGCCGAAGTCGGCCACAACCGATACGTGCAGGTCGGATAATTCAACGGTAACTACCTTCCCGTCCCTTGTGGTTACAAGTTTTGCACCTTTCAAGCGATCCCCGAGCAATGCTCCCGGTGTCTCGACATCCGGGCTGCTTACGTCTGCTCGACAACCGCCCAGACCTGCCGCACCGAGCATCAACGCTACTGTGATCATCAAGAGTAAAAATCGCGATCGTATCATGAAGCCTCCGAAGTCTCGATTGTCGTACAGAAATAGGCGACCTTGCGGGGTGTTGGGTCGGAAATTCAGCGTTTGCTGTTCGCTTCTATTATAAATTTTCTGATTTCAGGCTCAATGTGTTGCAATAGAAGGTTCCATGCGCGGCCTCTGTACCCTGCCGTAATCACCACTACGTCATCACCCAACCGATGGAAAAATATAGTCAGGCTGTGAGGGATTGTCGTATAGCGAAATATTGGGGAATGATACAGACTGTCCAGCTTGCCGAAGTCAGGGTCGGCGAAAGCCTTTTGTTCGACCTCGGCAATTTGATCCATTGTTCGTATGGCTACAGGCTCACGCCATTTTCGTGCGCTATATTTATAGGTGCGGACAAGATCGTCATCGTATCTTGGAGTATAAAGAATATCAGGTACCCTGTAACCAGTTACAAATACAGGGAAGTTATCAAGCTAGACTGTGCCCCTATGAGTAGTTACCTTTTTTGACTATATTTGTTTCATTCTATTACATGTCGCAATGTACGTCAATTGGGTGCGACAGCAAATGCGGGCTAACCAGCATGGCTGGACCGGGTTGGCCGGCCACAACCAAGCATGAAAGCCTGTCACTCCGGCATGGCGCCTGATGTTCTTTTCCAGAGACCCTCGTATAAACCTTTGTCATTACGATATCCCGCTCCACCTGACCGGTATACTCTTTACCCGGCTGGTGAAATCTCTCTTGTAAAAACGAGTACTGGTGGTATTTTTCTGAAATCTTGACAGATTTACCCATCACGGAAGAATCGTCGCCAAGATTGGCTGGAAAAATTCCGCTGAGAGAGGACAGCGGGAATGTATTTACTTTATTGCCGATCATGGCAGTACGAGTAACTGCTCTATAAAGGTATTGGACATTGATGTGCATGTGACAAAAGACCCGTTTCTGGAATGGTTCAGAAATGTTGCTCCTTATATTCACGACCATCGGGGAAAAACTCTTGTCGTTATGATTCCTGGAGACTGCCTCTCGAAGGGCATGTTTTCAGGTATTGTGAGTGATCTTGCCATTTTACACGCCCTCGGGGTTCGCCTTGTAGTCGTACACGGGGCCCGTCTGCAGATAGATGAGGAGCTGCATCGGAATGGTTACGTCTCAAAATTCCACAAAGGCATTCGGATAACGGAGAGAGAGCATATCCCCTCTATAATGAAAGCGGTCGGTTTGGTTCGGTGGCAAATCGAGGCGTTGTTCTCAAGCGGTTTACCCAACTCACCGATGTATGGCGCCAAAGTAAAGATTCGCAGCGGAAATTTCATCACCGCCATGCCCAAAGGAATACTTGACGGTATAGATCATCAGATGACCGGCAAGGTAAGAAGCGTGGACGGTGGTGCTATAATTGACATGATTAAAGACAATGCCATTGTGTTGCTTTCTCCACTTGGTTACTCAATCACCGGTGAAGTCTTCAATCTCTCTTTTGCCGATATCGGGATCTGTGTCGCCGGCGCCATAAATGCCGACAAGGCCATTATTTTTAATGATGACGGGCCTATTTATGACAGAGACGGCAAACTCTATCGGGAGCTTACCCTCGCCCAGTGCAAGGAGTTTCTTGACGGCAGTGACCTGCATGCTCCAACCAATTCCTATTTTTCCCTTCGAGCCTGCTATTCGGCGTGCCAAAAAGGTGTTCCCCGTGCCCATATCATTTCTTCAAGTGAAGACGGGCTGTTACTGAAAGAACTCTACACAAGGGACGGTGACGGCACCATGGTGTATAGTGACAGCTATGAGGTTGTCAGACAAGCGCAGTTAGAAGATGTAGGCGGAATAATCAACCTCATTTCCCCGCTCGAGCAGAAAGGCATTCTTGTCAGACGCTCAAGAAAAAAGCTCGAAAGCGAAATCAACTACTTTACAATCCTGGAAAAAGACAGCCTGGTGATCGGTTGTGCCGCTCTCTATCCCATTGAAGAGTCAAACGCCGGGGAACTTGCCTGCGTGGCTGTCAGAAGGGATTATCAGAAAGCAGGATATGCTCCTGTCCTCCTTGCCCATGTTGAAAAGCAGGCGGCTTCTCGTAATATCACGGAAATATTTACGCTGACAACCCAGACCGCCCACTGGTTTCTTGGGCAAGGTTTTGCCGAAGTTGAGGTAGATGCACTTCCTGCAAGCCGTAAGGCCCTTTATAATTATCAGCGCAATTCAAAGGTATTTTATAAAAAGTTGTAAGGGCCGGTATTTTTGCCTTCGTCATATGAAGCGGTAAAAAAAGATATGAAGGGAAGATATCAAAACATTGCCGGCCTGATGATCCACTTTTCGGCAACACCGACCAATCAGGCTAAATCGCGAAAGCCTGCTCCTTGACAATAGAATCCTTCCTAATTTTCCCTTATGCAACATAATTGAAGTTGACTTGGTGATCAGGAAACATCTTTACGTTGAATAATAGTTGGAAGCCTGAACTTTCCGGTGCCTATTCAAATATGATGAAATTTGATACAATCACAAGAGAATATCAAAAAACTCATAACCGCTGTCGCGGATTCAGCCCTCTGTCTGAATCTTTTATATAACGTCCTGTAGCTCAAGAAATGCTCTATCTCCGTTTAGATCGTGGTAATATGTATTACTTAGGATATCTGTTTTCCGGCATCCATTCTTAATGAGGACAAAACGTGGCAACCCATTTTTCCGATAACGCGGCGCAAAAGTCATTATCATTTCTTGCGATTGAAGGATGTCCTGTTTCCGCAGAACTCCTTTTCAGCCTACTTAATGCCATTCCTGACCCGGTTTTTGTGAAGGACGAAAATCATCGCTGGGTGTATGTCAATCAGGCTTTCTGTACCCTTGTCGGGCATTCAGTTGAAGAGATGCTCGGGAAGTCCGATTATGATTTTTTACCAAAGGAACAAGCAGATGTTTTGTGGGTGGCAGATGAGGAAGTCTTTACTTCAGGTCGATCACGTACCAATACGGAAAAAATCATCAATGTTGACGGCATTGTCCGCACGATAGTAAGCCATAAGTCGCTTTGCACTGTCGGGGATGGGTGTAAATTGCTCGTCGGCACCATTAGAGATGCAAGCAACATTCATCATCTGCATCAGCAGGAACGTCAGATGAGCAAAATCCTGAAAGAGATAGCACTCGGTCAGAACTATGAGCGGGTACTGGCAATGCTTCTCGAAGTTGCTGAAAATCTTTTTCCAGGAATGACAGCATCGCTGTTGACGGTTGATGAGACAGGAAAACGGCTGCGACCAAAAGGGAAGTCACATTTGCCGGATTATTTTGTGCAAGCCATTGACGGTACACCGATCCGTGAAGGTATGGGAGCCTGCGGGACGGCGGCCTTTCGTAAAGAGCGGGTAATAATTGAAGACCTTCCCAATCATCCTTACTGGCAGCGCGTGAAGGAGCACACCTCCAGGGCGAAGCTACTGTCTGCCTGGTCCGAACCGGTCATTGATTCAGGGGGAGAGGTCATTGGCACCTTTGCCTTGTATTACAACGACATCAGGTCGCCCACAAAAGAAGAAACGTACCTCATGGAATCCATGGCTCAGCTGGCTTCCATCGCAATGGAACAGGATCGTATTAACAAAGAGAGCACTATGCTCAAGGAGTTGATGGGCAATATTGTTGATTTCATGCCTTCGGTGCTTATCGGCGTTGACATCAACGGCAGGGTGACCCTGTGGAACAGGGAGGCTGAAAAGTTATCCGGCGCTTCCAGGGGAGAAGCAGTGGGACAGTTGCTTGAAAGCGTGTATCCGCACTTTACCGCTGAGATCCTTCAGGAGATACACACTGCAATACGGTCGCAGCGCATCCAGCCCCTATTTAAAAATGCTCGTTATAATGCCGGAGATATAGTGTATGAGGATATTACGGTTTTTCCCCTTGGCATAAAAGAGACGGACGGTGCCGTGATACGTGTGGACAATGTCACTCAGCGGATACGCCATGAGGAGGCAATGATCCAGACCGACAAGTTGATGTCCGTCGGGGTGCTCGCTGGGGGTATTGCTCATGATTTCAATAATATACTTGTCGGAATACTAGGCAACTTGAGCATGCTGTCCATGTATCTGAGCGAGGATCATGTCGCACATGAGATGGTACGACGGGCAGAAAGTGCTTCTCTTCGAGCAAAAGGACTTACCCGGCAGCTCCTCACCTTCTCCAAGGGAGGGAGCCCTATCCTGCAGGCAACGGCACTTCCGGAGCTGATCAATGAGTCCGCACAGTTTATGCTGAGCGGCAGTAGTGTCTCCCACCGGATCGATTATGCAGAAGATTTGCTTTTGGTAAATGTTGATGTCGATCAGATAGGACAAGTTGTGCAGAACCTGATTATCAATGCCAGAGATGCCATGGGGGACAGGGGCGTGATCTCTATTTATTGTTCCAATGTGTCGCAAGGGGATACTGTCCTGCCGCCGGTACTCACAGGGGAAAAATATGTCTGCCTTGAAGTCAGGGATACCGGCCCCGGGATTCCTGAAAGTATTCTTCCACATATTTTTGACCCGTATTTTACAACCAAGAAGGAGGGAAGCGGTCTTGGCCTCGCTGTTTGCCATTCCATCATCACCAAGCATGAAGGTTTTATTACGGTGGCCAATGAGGATGGAAACGGGGCAGTGTTCACCGTATTTCTGCCTGCGGAAAAACAACAGGAGAAAACGACGACTGTCCACCCGGCACAGGAGAAAACATCTGTTGGTAACGGCAAGATACTGGTCATGGACGATGAAGAATATGTCTGTGAACTGCTTGTGGGAATGCTTAAATATCTCGGGTATAGCGCAGATACGGCGAATAATGGCGTGGAAGCAATTCAAAAATACGAAGACGCAGCTGACCGCGGGCAAGCGTATGATTTGGTCATATTGGACCTTACTGTCCCTACCGGAATGGGTGGCGAAGAAGTTGCCAAGCGGCTTACCACAGCATATCCTGATGCCAGGATGATCGTCTCCAGCGGTTATGCACATAATCAGGTCATGGCCGATCACGAGGAGTTTGGATTCAAGGCAGCACTAATAAAACCGTTTCGGCTCAAGGACGTTGCCAATGTAGTGAAGTCTGTTATTGGGTAACTGACCCAGGGATTCCATCTTTGCATGATCACGATTCCTCTCATAGGATTCATAGTGAGCTAACGGCACATTATTCTTGAATTTTATTAGAATTGCTTTTCCCCATTTTTCAGCATTTATCGTTGTTCATCGCCCGCCGGGTGAAGGCCGCGTTCGGTTATCATTGCCGGATTAAAGAGTTGGATATGTTCAGTACCACTTAGAGAAAGGTTTTTTTACTGTTCAGGCACGACGTATAATCAGGAATAGTACCAACCTGCTCGGCTGGACCTGGTTGGCCGGCCGCAACAAAGCATGAAAGTTTGTCACGCCGGCATGGCGCATACCGCCCTCTGTCGGAGACTTTCGGGTAAACCTGAAATGTTTGGGAATGGGTGGGATTGCCGGTGTAAATTTTAAACCTGCGCCAGTTAATGATGGAAAATTCGTTTAATTGTATGTTCGCTGTTTTCCAGTTATTGCAATCGATCTCAGATGAATACATTGAACAGGAGATTTGTTATGACTGTAAGAAATCTTGATGTCATGTTCAATCCAACTTCCGTGGCTCTGATCGGAGCCGGTGATAAGCAACGTGGCGCAGGGGCAGTTCTTTCTCGAAACCTTCTGCATGCAGATTTTCCCGGCGATATTTTTTTTGTTGACCCTGAGCACGAGTCTTTTGAGGGGCGGCGGTGTTATCCCGATATCGAGAGTTTACCCATTATTCCTGATCTTGTCGTTATAGCGACACCACCTGCAACCATACCTGAACAAATCGCCAAATTGGGAGCATTGGGCTGTAAGGCCGCGGTTGTAATTACTCCAATCGTCGGGAAAAGCAGTGACTCGGCCGCTGCAGTGTTGACAAGGGCTATGCTTGAAGCGGCAAAACCTCATCTTCTCCGCATTATCGGCCCAAACTGTTTGGGAATCATGGTCCCAGGCGTCTGCTTGAACGCAAGTTTTGGGCACATGCTACCTTTGACCGGCAATGTAGCATTTGTCGCCCAATCAGATGCAGTGCTGAGTTCCGTGCTTGATTGGGCGACAACAAAGGATATCGGATTCAGTCATTTCGTTTCTTTGGGCGATATGCTCGATGTTGATTTCGGGGATATGCTGGACTATCTTGCCACTGACCGATCGGCTCGGGCTATTCTACTGTATATTGAAACACTTACACATTCTCGAAAATTTATGTCCGCCGCACGCGCCGCTGCCCGCTTAAAGCCGGTCATTGTCATGAAAGGCGGCCGTTTCAGTGATGGAACTCGAGCTGTCAGCTCGCACACCGGCGCCTTATCCGGCATGGATAAGGTGTATGACGCTGCTTTTAGACGTGCCGGAATTTTACGGGTCATGGACATGCCGGCATTGTTTAATGCAGTGGAAACCCTTGCTTTGACAAGGCCTCTGACAGGAGATCGTCTGGCTATACTAACCAATGGAGGAGGCCTCGGGGTGTTAGCGACCGATACGTTAATTGAAAAAGGTGGGCATCTCGCAACGTTAGCACCTGAAACCCTAGCGAGACTCAATGATGTTCTACCGGCCGGCTGGTCTCATTCAAATCCTGTAGACATAATCGGCGATGCACCGGGACAACGCTATGCCGACGCAATGTCCATTTTGTTTGGTGACAAAAATATAGATGCCTTGCTGATTATGAACGCACCAACAGCGGTTGCTTCCAGTATGGAAGCTGCCGATTCCGTTATCAACGCTGTCAGACAACAAACCAGGCATCGAAAACAGATGATTCTTGCGTCCTGGCTCGGAAATACAACTGCGTTGGAAGCCCGTCGGTTATTTAATAAAAACCAAATTCCGTGTTATGAAACACCCAGCGATGCGGTCCGGGGGTTCATGCAAATGGTACGTTTCCAGCATAATCAAACACTGCTCATGGAAAGTGTCCCAAATCTATCTGTTCAGTTCTCACCGGAGAAGGAACGTGCAATCGATAGTATTAAGCAAGCTATTGGAGACGGACGTCAGTGGCTTTCCGATATTGAAACCTGGTCTGTACTGACAGCATATGGGATACCGATGGTTGATCTCTTTATTGCCAGGTCGCCTGAAGAAGCAGGTCAAATAGCGGAAGCAATTAATGCTCCGGCAGCGTTAAAGATTTTTTCCCCTGATATTGTGCACAAGTCAGAGGTCGGCGGCGTCGTTTTAAATCTCGAAAACCCATCGGCTGTATGTGCTGCGGCCGAATCAATGGTCCGACGTATTTCCAGGCTGCTGCCCGACGCCATGTTGAAAGGATTCACTGTTCAGCCCATGGTGCACCGCCCGCACTCAAGAGAGCTTATTGCCGGGGCCTTTGAAGATCAGGCGTTTGGACCGGTAATCGTATTTGGTCAAGGCGGAACCGCTGTGGAGGTCATAGACGATAAGGCTTTGGCACTTCCTCCGCTCAACTTAAATCTTGCCCGCGAAGTCATTGAAATGACCGGTGTGTATCGCCTTCTACAAGGTTATCGTGATACACCTGCCGCCGATATGGATGCAATCGCTCTTGTATTGATACAGATATCACAGTTGATATGCGACATTCCGGAAGTGGTTGAGTTGGATATCAATCCATTGCTTGTAAATGAGGGCGGTGTACTGGCCCTTGACGCGCGCATGAGAGTGAAGGCAACCCAGGCTGTTCCAGCAAAACGTTTGTCAATAATGCCGTATCCCGGTGAACTTGAGGAGAATGTAGTTTTACCTGACGGTCAAGAATATATATTGCGTCCGATTAGACCGGAAGATGAAGCCTCCATTCAAGCTCTGTTTTCTTCGCTTTCTCCGGATGAAATACGTTTGCGATTTATGCACCAGATGAAAATAATGACACACGATCTAGCTGCCAGGCTCACCCAGATTGATTATGATCGAGAGATGGCATTGGTTTTGGAAGGGAAAGATGAAAGCGGGCGTGCAAATTTGTATGGAGATGTCCGCATAAGCGCTGATCCCGATAATGTTGAGGCAGAGTTCGCCATTTTACTGAAGCATGATATAACAGGTACCGGCCTCGGTCCGATGTTGGTTCGCCGCATAATCAATTATGCAAAAGATAAAGGTATTCGTCGGCTGTACGGAGAGGTTCTCGACGATAATGAACCAATGCTCAGACTGGCCCAATACTTTGGTTTTTCCATAAGCAAGCTGCCGGCTGATCCCGGCCTCCTGCGAATTGAGCTCAATCTTTAAGCAAGTTTTCCGTAACTACTTACAGCAGAATACTGGTAAGTTCGATTACCCGCGTATTTGTACCTGGTTACAGTTTTCCTGATAAATACTGAATACATCCGTTCAATGTAGCCAGTTTTGGGTATTCGATTTCTGAAATTTCAATTTGCAGCTCTTCCCGGATGAGCTTCATCAGATTTAAATAGTCAATGGAGTCAAATTCCAGCTGATCCCGAAATCGAGCGTCTGGATTAATGTTTTCGATATCAACTTCTGGCGCGATTTTTTGAAGTTGACGCAACACAAGTTTTCGAATGTGATCTTGAGACATAGATCTGCAACCTTAGCACACTATGGGGAATGCATCTGCCTCACTCTTCATGCATAGATAGATGTGAGACGCCGTTCATACGAAGTAACTACTCACAGGGGAGCAGTGGCAGGCAAGTTTGATTGACCCTGTATTTGTAACTGGTTGCAGGGTGCCTGATATCCCCGCAAGCAGACCGGCGCAGCGTATTGGCTCATACGTAAGCCCGGTTGATCGCGGAGAAATTGAGTGCCCTGTGAGCAGTTACGAAGAAAGATTACCACAGAGTCGAGCGTCGGTATGTTTTTTTTGTCGTTCCCTGAATTTACCTGTTGATGTTGATGATTCAAAGGTAAAAGCTTCTCTTACCAATGGTGTTCTGGAAATTCGGCTTCCGAAAACAGAAAAAGCCAAAGCGAAAAAGATTTCGATCTCTTAATGCAGGCTCGTTATGACCTCATACAGTTTGAAACGTCAGTCTGTTGCCGCATGATGTTGGATGAATTTCGCGACTACTTCGCAGAAGGGGTCTTCTTTCCGTGCAAATCCTGCAATGGTTGAAAAATGATGCTTTTTCGCCTGCAAGTGCAGTCTGCCCTGCAAACCGTTTTCCTGCCAAAGCTGCAAGTATTCACGTGCCTGCCTGTGAAACTCAGTGGATTCCATTGAGCCCAGCGAAATAAGCAAGGGGGGCCCTTGGGCAGGAATGGCGTTTATCGGGCTTTGCTGAAAGATGACCTCGTGGGAAAGCGAGACACTCTGGTGTTGTGAGGTATAGCGTAAGGGGCGGAGGTCATAGATGCCGGAAATGGGAATACACCCCTTCAGCAGATCATCCGGCAGGCCATAGTCCTTTTTCCAAGGGGTGGAGGCCATCATGGCTGCCAGCTGTCCGCCGGCCGAGTGGCCGGCGACGAATACCCTGTTTCCGTGGCCGTTGAAACGTTCGGCATGGGCATGAGTCCAGGCCAGAAGGGCTCTGGTCTGTCTGCAAATCTCCGGAAGAGATGCCTTGGGACACAAAGCATAATTGGCCACGATCACAGTGATGCCATGGGGCACGAGACCGCGGGCGACAAAGGAGAAATCATCGCTGCGTCCATAGCGCCAGGAGCCACCGTGGATGAAAACCAGCACCGGCGCTTTCGTATTTTCTGCTGGGAAAATATCTGCGTATTCATCCAGAGTCGGGCCATATCTGCACCCCGAGGTGCAGGTCAGCTCAACTCTGGTCTTGCGGCTTTTGTTGCGGTACCATTCGAGCCAATTCCTGCCGTCATGTATGGACAGGCCGGGATTGTATTGACGTTCAATTTCCTCCCTGCAGGAAAAGTCCCTGTACAGCTGCACGGTCTTACATCTTTTTGAACAGTTCCAGCGTCCGTTCTCTTGTCATGATATTCTGCCAGTCTTTGCCGAGGCAGTTTTCCCAGAGAGGGGCCAGGCCAAGGGCGACATTGGTCATGGTCTCCAGCTGTTCAGGGCTCAAATCTTTGGTCAGATTACGCGGCAGGGTGATATCATGCTTTTCCATCATCCGACGGAACTCGCGTACACCTTCCGGATAGATATCGTCCAGATAGTCAAAGGTGATGCAGCAGCCGATACCATGGTGGGTGCCGAGAACGAAGGAGAGCCCGTAGGACAGAGCATGGCAGGCGCCGACCTGGGAGTAGGCGATGCTCATGCCGCCAAAGTAGGAGGCCATCATCAGCTTGTCATCCTTTTCCGGATGATCTTCAAGAAATACCTGGCGGCATAATTCCAGGGATTTTTCACCATAGGCCTTGCTGAACTCGTTCAGATAGGTGCCTTCCAAAGATTCAATGTCATGAATATAACAATCCATACCGGTGTAGAACCATTGTTCTTTGGGGACATCGCCAATTAATTCCGGGTCCAGGACGATTTGGTCATACAGGGTGTAGTCCGAGTTGATCCCCAGTTTTTTCTCCGGTCCGGTCAATACGGTGGTACGTGAAATTTCAGCACCGGTTCCGGAAAGGGTCGGCACCGCAGCATGATAGACGGCAGGGTTCTGTATCAGGTCCCAACCCTGGTAGTCTGCGGCTGAACCGGGATTGTTGAGAAGCAGGGAGATTGCTTTGGCAATATCCATGGCGGAGCCGCCTCCAATACCTATTATACCGTCCGGTTTCAGCGGCATGGTTTCGCGAATACGGGAGACCAGCTGGTCGATGTACTTGGTTTTCGGTTCGTCATCCACATTCACATGCAGGATGACATCATTTCCCTCCACAGGAAGTCGGCCTTCCAGAGGTTTTCCCTTGAACACGTCATCAAGGACAAAGACCATGGCAGAGTCAGCCGAAGTGCGCTTCGGTTTGAGAATATCGCCAAGCTGGTTGAAGCAGCCACGGCCGAAAATTATGTTTGGTACGATTTTGAAATTTCTATACATGGAATTCGGATAGTTGGTGTTTATCTGAGCCCAGGTCGGGGCTGTTTGTTGTTTCTGACCTGCGGATGAAAACTGACCAGCATGGCTGGGCCAGGCCGGCAACAACGATGACACCGCTTCGCTGTTATGAAAGTCTATCACTCCGGAATGGCGCCTTCGGCTCTCTGCCGGAGACTTGCATATAAACTCTGGTCTTGTGGGACAATTGATGTACAATAACGTAAGGCGATCGTGAAGATTTTTTGAAACAGGAGTGCCTCAGCTCCATATTTTTTTGTTTTGCACCATACCACTGGAACCGACTGACAGCAACACTCATTCTATGCCTGATCATGAGAGAATTCGAAGAACTCACCACCACACTCTTTGCAGACAGACCACGGGGAATACTTTATCATTACACCACGTTGACAGGCTTACTGGGGATAGTCGGTAGTCGCACGTTATGGGCGAGCGATATCCGTTATATGAATGATTCCGCTGAATTGAAACACGCCGGAGACCTGATTCGCCAGGAAGTGCAGGAACGTATCACCAACGGAGACTCCAACCCCGATCTGTTGGGACAGTTCGTTGATTGGGTCACCCACCGCATTACCAACGGACATCTCCTGTTTGCGGCTTCATTTCGTTCCCACGGCAATCTGTTGAGCCAGTGGCGTGGATACAGCTCCCACGGCAAGGGCGTCAGCCTCGGGTTTTCCTCTGATTATATTTTGGCTTGTGCTCACCGGCAGGAATTTCAGATTGGAAAATGCATCTATGAACCTAAAAAGCAGAGACGGCTGATCGGGCAGGTCATCGATGTGATAGAGGGGGAAGTGGAAGCTCTTCTTTCAGGAGACGAGGATCGCCGGCAACGAAGTGAAACATACCTGTCTGTATTCCAGCAGGTGGAAGTGGACCTGCTGCGCATCGCCGCAATCCTCAAGCATCCCTCATTTCGAGAGGAGCGGGAGTGGAGGATCGTCTCCCCGGTATGGGCTGATAAGAGGCCGTTTACACTCAAGTTCAGGGAGGCAAACGCCATGCTGGTGCCGTATATTGAATTTGATCTGGTCTTGAATCCGGATTCTCCCTTGCCCCTTGATCATCTTTATCTGGGGCCGACATCCAATATGAACATCTCCATGAACTCCATGCGTATGTTTCTGGCCCAGAATAACATCGAACCCAGACAGGGTATCGAGTATTGTCAGATACCGTTTCGTCAGCGTTGATTCGCCTTTTCCTCAGGTCGCTTTTCAGGCGAATTTTTCTTGCTCTATCCAGCTTCTGGTCCCCAGAGCCGTACATGACAGACTCGCTACTTCCGATGCCCTGGCCAGGCTGGTGAAAAAATCATGTTGAAGAATGTAGTGACAAAAGGCGCCATGGAGAATATCGCCTGCACCCAAGGTATCCATAGCTTTAACCTGCATGACGGGTATTTCGGTGAGTGTTCCGTTATCCCATGCCAGGGTGGGGCGTTCTCCTCTGGTTACGGCAACACGGCTGACTCCGTATTGCCGCAGAGAAGCAATCAGCTCTTCCTCGGTCCGGCAATCAGGAGGCATGAAATCCTCAGAACATACGGCGTAGTCAACATAAGGTAGGAGCTTCTCTTCTCCATTTTTCCAGCTGCCTCCGTCAAGTACCACAGGAATGCCGTATACCTTTGCCATTTTTGCTATATTGACGGCCTCGGCCATATAGTGCCCATCCACAAGCAGGACATCTGCCATTTCAAAGAAAGGTTCAACGGAACTATCCTTTTTCAGGCGTCTGTGGTCCGTATTTGCATAAACAATGGTGCGTTGACCGCTGGACAGATCGACAATGATGGAGGACAGCACCGGCGGACGATCGGGCTGATCGGAACAGTCCACGACTCTTATATTGTATTGATGAAGATCCTGTTTGATCAATTCCGTGAGAGGGTGATGGCCGAGTCCGCTGATCAGCGTGCATTCGTTCTGGAATGCCGCAAAGGCGACCGCGGCATTGGCTGCCGGTCCCCCTGCCAGGCTGAGCTGTCGTTCCGCTTTGAGTTTTTCGTTGAGAATAGGAAATCTGGGAACATAGTTGATGATATCAACTGTTGTGAGACCGAAGAATATGCCTTTGCATGCCATGATTATGCATCTGGTGGTTGATGGTTATTGAAAGAAAATTGAAATGGCTCTTTTGTGTACGTCTATGCCTTTAAAATAGCAGAAAAAATATTGCTGTTCAAAAAGAATTTTTCAAAACCGGCAGCCGGCTCGATCCTTCCTGCTTTGAGCATGCCTGGAAGCCTGCCGGAGAAACCTCTTTTTTCCCATTTTTGTGTTATTTACAGAAAATCAATGCTCGTAGGTAAGCGTAGACTCAGATAGTGTCTGTCCATAAATGGTCTTTTCGGAGTCTCGTTCCTCGCTTACCTACCCAATTTTTGCGTTATGCTCAAAATTTTATCCTCGAAGGTAAGCGTAGACTCCGATATCACCTATATGTCTGCGGTAAAATTTATCGCATGCCTCGGAGTCTTCGCTTACCTAAACTTGAGCAAAAATCCTCATTTATGGACAGACACCAGATAGCAACTATTTGACTGTGCTTGATTTTCTGTAAATACTTTGATCTGAGAAAAAATAGCAATTCTCCGACAGGCTCCTAAAGTCAGGGCGAGCGCTTGCGAAAGTAGAGATGGAACTGAACAGAGAGGCTCCGCCTGCTTCGAAGAAAAATGCATACTGGAAAGCCTCATGGAAATGATTATGGTAGATTTTGCATGCTCGGGCGCCTAACCCGTTTTTGACAAGATTAAAAATACGTATCCTTTAAGGAGGATTTCTTATGTCCCTTACCCCTTCAACCATGCTCGAATTGGGAACAGCCGCACCATTTTTTCGCCTGCCGGATACCGAGGGAAACATAGTAAGCCTGGATGATTTCGTAGATGCGAAAGGTCTGCTGGTTGTATTTATGTGTAACCATTGCCCATATGTTATCCACGTTCGGGAGGAACTTACAGCCATCGGCAGGGATTATCAGGCCAAAGGCATCGCCATGGTCGGCATCAATGCCAATGACTCGTCAAGCCATCCGGCTGACAGTTATGAAAAGATGAAAGAGGAAGTAAAAAATGCCGGCTACACCTTCCCCTATCTGCATGATGAAACGCAGGAAACGGCAAAGACATATAATGCCGCCTGCACGCCGGATATTTATCTTTTTGACCAGAATAAAAAGCTGGTCTACCGGGGACAAATCGATGATGCACGGCCGGGCAACAATGTTGCGGTGACCGGCGCGGACCTTCGTGCTGCGCTGGATGCACTGCTGGCTGGGCAGGCCATATCTGCCGAGCAGAAACCAAGTATGGGGTGTAATATTAAATGGAAGGCGGGCAATGAGCCGTCGTACTTTTAATCCCGGCTGGATTTCCCATGGGGTGTAGAAGTATGAGTGAATTATCTGAATTGTTGCAGTCTTTCAAGTAAAATCTGTCTGTTTGCTTGCATTGCTCCCAGGGGGTAGTGCTGAGCAGCAACGTGATATCAGCTACAGGGGAGGGCGGTACGACCATCCCCTGCCGCTTTATGCTGTTTGTTTCCCGCCGCTTATCCGAAAAATGACGCGTTTTAAATAAGAAGGTGCCTTTATATATTGACAGGGTGCGCAGGTGTTGTATTGTGTGTATAAACGAAAGGTACCTTTGTAATTGACAAGCATTTTTTACAGGAGATGAACATGTCTATAGGACGTCATCATAATAAACAAAGAGGATGCGGGAGATCACAGGGATGTGGCCCGCTTGGCATGAAACATTCACAGCATGGCGGCTGTGAGCGGCGCCGGTCGATGCAGGGGAGGGGAAGGTATGGAAAAGGGCCTGTTTCAGATTTTTCTGAAATATTTCCCGAACCGAACCGCGGAGGAACAGCAGCGTCACGAAAGATCGATTCGAGATCCGAAAGCGTGCAGGTTCATGTAGGAGAGGCGGGAATCTGCCCTCTGTGCAAAAATCACTGCCCACTGACAGATCCGAGCTGTCGCAAAGGTGAGGCGTATGCCGCGTCAATGCGCATGAACCAGGGCGGGATATAAGCATATGAAGGAACAGATACTTTCAGGCAATGCAACCACGGAATCTCTTGCCGCCCTTTTTCACAGGGCTGCACGCGTGATTGCAAGGGCGTCGCATCGCCATGCCCGTCCCCACCACGCTCAGGCCAGGGTATATGCCATTATAAAGGAGCGCGGGACGATCAGTCAGCGGGAATTGCTGACCATTCTGGATGTCCGTTCCGCCTCCCTGAGTGAAATTCTGGCAAAACTGGAGCGAAACGGACTGATCGTGAAGGAGCGCAATCCGGAGGACAAACGCGGTTTTATGGTTTCCGCTTCGGAGAACAGCGATCAAGCTGCATTTCTTGAGCGCCATAGGCCGGAAAAATCAAATAGAGACCTGCTCTTCGGTGCGCTGGAGAAGGAGGAAAAAGAGCAGTTAGCCGGCCTGCTTCAGAAAATTATCCATGCCGCTGAGCAGGACGACTCCCTGTGCCCACCTGGGGAGCACGGGCGGCATCATGACAGTTGCCGCAGCAAAGGAACAGGTCGAGGGCATGGCCGTATCAGAAATTCACCGGTCGGAAGAGGCGGGAAGCGGTCGCATCATGGATAAAGAAAGATTCTCTGCATCAGCTTCAGAAAGCCTCATGGAAAATACACCTCCCCTGATCGTTACTCTGCATTATACTGCAATTGCATATGAACACATCAGGGGAGGGTATGCCGTCTGTAACTCTCCGGCAGGCTTATAATTTAAATTGCGATACCAGGCCGGCAAGTTTTTCTGCCAGGTGTGACAGCTCGTCTGCCGCGCTTCTCACGTGCTCGCTGCTTTGTTTGACTTCCACGGCTCCAGCCGACACCTGTTCCACTCCGTGCGAGACCTCTGCGGTCATCCGGCTGCCGGCGGCGATGTTTTCGTTTACCTCCAGAACACCGGCCGAGGCCTGGTTGACATTTTCCACGATCTCGTTGGTGGTAATGGACTGCTCCTCCACTGCCGTGACAATCCCCTGAACAATCTCATTCACATCTGAAATGATAGTGGCGATCCCGCCCATATCACCGATGGTGATGTTGGTCTGTGATTGAATCTCATTAATTGCATCACGAATGTTGCCTGTTGCCTGGGCCGTTTCCCTTGCAAGGTCCTTGATCTCGTTGGCGACAACGGCAAATCCTTTGCCGGCTTCACCTGCCCGTGCAGCCTCTATGGTGGCATTCAGGGCGAGCAGGTTTGTCTGTTCAGAAATTTCGGTGATGGTTTCCGTAATCTTGCCGATGGAGTCTGCCGCCTTGCCCAAGGACTCGACAGCCAGCTGAGACTTCTGTGTTGTGCTGACCGCTTCCGTGGTCGTGGAACTGGCCCGTGCGCTGTTCTCCGCAATTTCTCTGATTGTATTGCCCATCTCTTCCGTGGCAGCGGCAATCATGTTCAGGTTGGTTGCAGATTCTTCCGAAGCTGCTGCAACAGAGCCCATGTTGGCCGATACCTCGGTCGCGTTTTGGGCTGATTGTCCGGCCACTTCCGTTGTTCGGTCAGCGTTGGTGACAAGCTGCTCTGAAATGGCGGCAAGCTCTGTGGCTGCCGAAGCCAGGGAAGATGAAGAGTTGTTGATCTCACTGAGAACAGCGCTGGAGCTCTGCACCATGTTATTCAGTGAGTCAGCCAGGGAACCCAACGCATCTTTGGAGCGAACTGTAAAGGTCACCCGGTAATCGCCTGCACCGACTTTCTTTGCAGTTTCCGCAATGGATTCCACCCTGCCGTTGACAATGTTCACCAACAGGAGGTTGAGCAGGATGCCGATACCCATAGCTATGGCTCCGACAATGGCTGCCTGGATGATGAGTTTTTTATCAAGCCCGCCTATGATGTCCACCTGATTCATGCCTATGCCGAGGTAAATATCCCAATCATCATATTTCTCAACAAAGGAGATTTTGTCTTCGCCTTCCCAGGCATACTTGACAAAGCCTCGCTCATGATCCTTCAGCACAGGGACGAGATCGAAAACGCTTTTGTCCGGCCCGAATTTCGGGTGGATGAGAAATTCTCCCTGTAAGCCGTAGACGAAAAAATATCCCGGCCCCATTTTGGTGCTGTTGATCAGATTCCGGACCTGTTTGTTGAGCATGAGATTCCCGACAAAAAGGGCGCCGATTATTTGTTTTTGCTCATTATAGAGCGGCGAATAGGCCGTGATGTACCAGTCATCTACAACATAGGCCTTACCAATAAATGTTTCCCCGCGCATAATAGCCTTGTAGACCTGACTGCCTGAATCGATAAAGGTACCGACCGCTCTGCTGCCGTCATGGTTGATGACTGAGGTGGATATGCGAAGCAGTTTATCATCCGCCAGCTGGAATATTGTTGCCTTGGCTCCTGTCAGTTTGGCGATTGCATCAACATACTCGTTGTCGAGGGTGAGCTCCCGGCCTCCTTTGATCATGGCCGGCAGATTGAAATTGCCGACTTGCCGGTTAGTGCCGCCGAGATGCACCGGTTCCCCTCCCATGATCTCTGCTTCAAAAGAGGTGAGGTTGGTTGTGAGTTTGAGTCGGATTTCATGGTTTAAGGCCTCCAAAGAGTTCATCATGGCCTGGTGAATCGTTGCCAGCGCCTCTTCACCCAGGTGATACAGGCCTTTAGTGGAGGAGTTGATGGAAAAATATGAAAGCGCCGAGATGGTGAACACAGAAATAAAGAGAATGACTGTGAACATCATGGTTGTGTATTTGACACGTTGTAATTTTGCAAACATTCTCTCCCTCCTTGCATGTGAGCCGATTTCTTTCAGGTGATTATGCTGCAGGGGGTATCGGCCCGAGACATCCCTCTCTTACTGTTAGTATAGCATTATTTTTCTGTTAAGGAATACTGGGCGGGAGAATTTACCGTTTCTTTATTCTGGCTGGAAGCTCTGGAAATACGGATTTTTTCGTCGGTAGGGCGTAAAACAGCATGGAGGCGTGGATGATTTTTGTGTTCCTCAGGAGATAGGAGGAGGAAAAGGCGGTGTTCCCGTGATCAACTGCATTGCAAAAAAGAAACTGTTTTCCGATAGGTTATTTCATATTGCAGAAATCCGGATTACAACCATCTCTTTTTTTTAAAAAAAACGAGAAGAAATAGGAGGATAATAACAACGAGCAGGCAAAAGAGAAGAAAACCGTTCCTGTCGTCGGCACCGGGAATTCCCCCCACATTTATCCCGAAAAGACCGGTGAGAAAACCCAAAGGTAAAAAGAAGGCGGTGACCAGGGAGAGAATATACATGCGATGATTCAATGCTTCCGAGAGTTGGGTCAGCAATTCCTCTTGGGCGACTATGGCCCGCTCTCTGATGGAGTCCAGCATTTCCACATGCCGCTTTAATTGATAGCTGCTTTCCTTGACCCTTTTTTTGCAGCTTTTCTGCATCCAGGCAGGCGGGGTCGTGACAAGGTGCTGCAGGGATTCCTGCTGTGGAGAAAGGTAACGTCGCAGCCTGATGGCCTGCCTTCTCAGGTCGGAAAATTTTCCTTTATTTTCAGTATCAAGGGTGTCAAGGTTGTCTTCCAGGAACTCGAGGCGGTCTTCAAGTTCTTCAATAACGTCTTCATTTCTCTGGGTGATGGTCTCGATCAGGACGGCAATAAAGGTGGATGCCGTATCCGGTCCTTTTCCTTTACTTAAGAGATTCCTGATGTCCTGCAAAGAGAACAGGCGTCTGTGATTGGAGGTGATAATGTAGTGTTCGGTCGCCCATAGTCTGACTGCAACCATGTCATCCGGATTTGATCCCGGATTCATATTAACCCCTCTGAGAGCCAGGAAAAGACCGTCATTTATCACCTCGCTGCGGGGGCGGGATTTGTCGTCGAGCAGATTGTCCTTGACTATGGAATCCAACCATTGCGTCCGCAATATCCATTCAAGAGGCTCCTCCCGGCTGTAATCGAGATGTATCCAGTACAGCAGGGCGTCTTCAGTCGGGGCGCTCTCCGGCAATGGGGCATCCAGGATTTTCCAACCGCCTTTTTTGTCCAGGGCTGCTATTTGAAATTCCATGTTTGCGCTTATGTCGTTCCTTCACCACCTTTCCAGTGTACACAGCATGGGTGGTTATATGGTGTCGTTTTTATGCGGAATGGAAATGGGTGTATCCGCTCCCCTCTCTTTCAACACTTCTTCGGCAACAGGGAGTGCCGGCAGGTCTTTGATTTTCGGCCGTCGTTTGCGGCGAATTTTTTGTGGAGTCATTTCACGCATTAACTCCAGCTTTCCAAAACAGAGCAGGCGGTCACCTGGTTCAAGAGCACGACTGGGACGAGGGTTGGGGATGACCTTGGCGCCGCGGTGGAGGGTGAGTGCGACAATATCCTTTTCCCTGAGTTTTGATTCCTGAATAGTTTTGCCGACATATTCGGAGCCTTCGGGGATGAATATTTCCGCAACCCCATACCCGCGACTGACTGTCAGGCGCTGACGCAGGTCAATTTCAGGGAAATTAACCTGTGCGGCAATGTAGTCGATTATGGAACCGGCAATATCAAGCTGGGTGCAGCTTTCTATCCCCTCGAGTCCAGGCGATGAGTTCACTTCCATGATCTGCGGTCCGTCGTTTCCTTCGAGCAGATCCACGCCGGCTATGCGGAGTCCCAGAATTTGTGCGGCCCGCACAGCTGTTTCCCTGTAATTCTCGTCCAGGAGTACAGGCCCTGTCATTCCCCCCCGGTGGACATTGCTTCTGTATTCCCGGCCCTGGGCAACCCTTCTCATGGAGGCGACCACCTGGTCTCCTACTACAAAGGCCCGTATATCCTTTCCTTTGCTTTCTTTGACGAATTTCTGGATCAATACGCTTTGCTTTTGACTTTGCAACAGTTCAACAATAGCTGCAGCTGTTGTTATGGAGTTGGCCAAAATCACTCCCAGTCCCTGTGTTCCCTCTATCAGTTTTATGATAACAGGGGCCCCGCCGACCCTTTCTATGGCGGGAAGAACATCCTTTTTATCGCGTACAAAGACTGTTTCAGGTATGCCTATCTGGTGTCTGCTGAGTATCTGTAAACTACGCAGCTTGTCCCGGGAATTGGCGATGCTGGATGAGGAGTTGGCGCAAAACACTTCCATTTGTTCAAACTGCCGCACCACTGCTGTTCCATAGTAGCTAATGGAGGATCCGATTCTCGGGAGGACCGCATCGTAGGTTGAGAGTTGTTTCTGACGATAGTAAAGATCGGGGTTTCCCTGTTCGAGGTCAATGGCAAATTTGAGCGTGTTCAAGACCTTCACATTATGACCGCGTTGCTGTGCGGCCTCGAGAAGTCTTCTGGTGCTGTAATTATTCGGACTGCATGAGAGAATGGCGAGTTTCATCTATCTCTTTCCCGATTCACCAATCCCTTTTACCTGGGACGTGACTTGGTTTGTATGCGTTTGGGTTTTCCTCCGTAGTACGACTTGCCGGTATCAACGAGAAAACGGCCCCTGAACGCTTCTCTGCCCAGGAGCATTCTGAACCCCATATTGGTGCGGTCTGCAAGTGTCAGTTCAACGGGCCATGTTTTACCCAGCAGGGTTATTTCCGTGACTATCACGGGACGTATTTCAGCCCGGCCCGAAGAGCTTTTGACCGAGCGAAATTCAAGCACTTTTGCTCTGGCCCGGATTGGATCTTGTTTGGTACGTTGTGTGGGATGAACCGTAAATTCCACCCATTGTTCCCTGTTTTTTTCAAACAGTGCCAGGTCAACCGCGTAAAGCGCTGAGCTGCGAGCTCCGGTATCAACCTTTGCCTTGATCTGAGAAATACCGAGCTGCGGAAGCTTGATCCATTCTCTCCACCCGATCACAGGTAAACACGATGGTTGCCTGTCTGTCATGTTGAAATAGCGAGGCTCAATACTGGTTTGTTGCAAGCAGTACCAGAGTACAGGCTCGCTGTACCTCGATTCCTGCTGCTGTCAATCGTTTTTCAGCCTCGTCGTCTTCGGTGCCGGGATTCATTATGACCCGTCTGGGAGCCGCCTGGATAACATCATCGATGTGATCCTGAAAGCGGGCGGGATTCACGTACAGTGTAATCGTATCTATCTTTTTCGCTGCACTGCCCACGGAGTCAAAACAGGTTTGACCTTCAATCTCTTTTTTAAACGGGTTGACCAGGATTACTTCATTTCCGTGCTCGCTAAGCGCCTGCATTGCCTTATAGGCGTATCTTCCCGGTTTTTCACTCGCTCCTAGAATGGCTACTGTTTCAGACATGTTATTTTCCCATACGGCTCAAAAGTTATAATGAAAGTAAAGGTAAGCAATATACTGCATACTCTACAATGTATATCCTGTTTGCGGGTTTGCAAACAAGTTTTAGGGACCTGCCGATTCACTCCGCTATGGTCCCTGTGTCGACAGGGGCAAGGGGCCTGCAGGAGTATGTATAATGAAATCCCGATTGTGCCGCACAGATTACGCTGGTATGATTGGCGGTGATAGTAATGTTTACCATGAAACGTGAAGAGAGCGTGTAATGGAAAAATCAGCGCCGGATTCGATGTCGGGAATTGCGGGTGATAAAGGTGCAGTCCAGGGGGGAAACGTGGCAAAATGTGCGACCTGTGATTCCAGGAAAGGAAAACGGAAATGTCAGGCCAACGGGGCCTGGATATGCAGTCAGTGTTGCGGAGAAATTCGTGATCCTGCAACCTGTACGGGCTGTTCATTTTTTAAAAGCGCTGCAGCTTGCAGAAACTACCGTAAAGTGCCGCATTTCAGTACGGAGCAGATGTCTGAAGACCTGGATCTGCAGAGTATCGCTAATGTGATCGAATCAGCATTTTGTACTTTCGACGTGGAGCTGCATGACTTTACAGACAAGAAAGCCTCACAGATCCTGGAAGCGTTCTTTGATGTCTGTCATTTTTATCAGCCTGAACCGTCTTTCACAGACCCCGAAGTGAAGGGGCTCTATGAGAAGATGGTCCGGATTGTTGGAGAGGCTCTGGATGACGTTCCCGCTGAACAGTTGGTCGGGGTGATGGCATCCATTTATCGGTCGATCCAGCGGCGGACCCTGGGCGGTCGGCAATACCTGAGCTTTGTGCAGCAATATGTGGGACCTCAAATAGCTCCGGGGGTAAGGATCCTTCCACGTTGACCATAAGCCGGCGTTATAATCATTGGTTATGACGAGCATAGGCGATCAGACCGGCAATGGTGATCAGAATGCCTGTGAGCGCAGCTGTTTTAGGGAGTGGAGCGCCGAGAAACACTATTTCCCCAAGCAGAGCAAAGATGACTTCGCAAGCCTGGGTGGCGTCAACCGCAGCGAGCTGACCGGCATTTTGCGCCATGTGTCGCGCATTGAGAAAGAGCGTGGTGGCGATAACTCCTGAAAACAACGCCACCAGGCCGACGCCTGCAGCCTGTTCAGTACTCGGTAATGGAGGGTGAAGAAAGCAATACAGTACCAGCCAGAAAGGAAGACTTCCCGTGGTGAGCAGCAGTACTTTATGAAAACCGCTGCGCAGCAGATCCTGATCGATATTCGGCAGTCGTGGATTGCCGTTTTGCGCCTCCCAGACAAGCTGGTTACCCAGAGGATAACAGAAGGCCGCCCCCAGCACAGGAAGGGCCCCGCTGAGAATGTCCCGCCACTGCATATGTCCCGCCTGGCTCAGGTTCACCAGGGCAACCCCGAGAAAAACCGCCAGTGAATAACACCACACTTTCATTGAAAAAGTTCTTCCGAAACACCTGAGCACAACAAGGCTTGCCATGATGGTGAGCTGCCAGGTGGCTGCAACTACCCATCCCTGGGTGTGATCCGCAGCCAGGCAGAGCAGGGCGTAAAAACCTCCAAATCCTATGCTGCCGCTGAATGTCCAGAAGATCCAGTGACGAATGTATTCTCTGAATACTTCCTGAAGATGATTTTGACGGCTGAAAATCGACATGCCTGCAACAAGAAAGAGAAACATGTATACATAGCGTAGTGATGCAGACCAGAACCAGTGTCCGCCTTCCAGGCTCATTGCCCGGTTAAGAATAAAGGTGCCGCTGAAAAATAAGGCTGCACAAAGCCCAGTGAGCATGACGCGATACATCTGTTGTTGACCCTCTGGAGAAATAGGTAAGCTTATAAACCAGCATGGCTGGACCATGTTGGCCGGCCACAACGAAGCATGAAAGTTTGTCACTCCGGCATGGCGCCTTCTGCTCGCTGCCCGAGACTTTCGGATAAAGCAGGGAACGGACCGAGGGAAGTGTGAATACGATTTGGTATCAGTGAATATATTTGAGCATTTCCATGACCTGGTGTTCGGTTGCATATTGTTTGAAGGCCAGTCCGGCGGCATTGACAGCCATGGCAACGACAAGACCGGATAGGACGAGTCCGGTAAAAGCGATGACAATTGATATCAGGCGGGTTGCAGGCTTTGTCGGGCGGATATCCCCGTAACCGACCGTGGTAGCGGTCACAAAAGTCCAGTACAGGGTATCGGTTCTTTTCCATCTCTCCCGTCTTCCGGCCCATAAACCGAGCCCTGCGATCAGCAAAACCAGAAATATGAGTAACGGGGCGGCGAGCCATGCGGTGAGTAGACACAGTTTGAGAAAATAGATGGTAAAGTCCATGGTGACTCACCTGTCTCCCTGCCGGCCGTTATAAACCGGCTGTCCGCTTGCTGCGAATCGCCTGAATTGCTCCAGAGCTTCTTGATGAAGAACGTTTTCCTGAAGAGTGATGCCGCGTTTTTGAAGTTCTTCCCTCCAGGTAGGATGCATGGGGCCTTCATCAAAACCGGTTATCTGCTCCAGTTTTTCTCCCGCACCTGCAATGACCAGGGAACGGATTCCCGACCAGAGAACAGCTCCGAAACACATGGCGCAGGGACACCAGTTGACAACCAGTTGATGGGCAGGCATGCCTTCGCCGCCAAGGTCATAGGTTCCAAGAGTTTGCTGGGCCAGCGACAGGGCCATGACCTCCGCATGGGCGGATGAGCAGTTTGAGGGCACAACCCGGTTCACACCCATGGCAACGAGGCTGCCGGAATCCTGTTCAAAGACTCCTGCAGCAAAAGGACCGCCGGATTCGTGGTTGATGTTTTCTTCGGCAAAGTCAAGAACGAACTGCATACGTTGTTCGACAGTGGAATACACGGGGGCTGATAGGCTCAGTTTCTGTTCAGCCCAGGCCGGCAGCGTGAGTTGAAAATGTGTCTGTTGCATAATGTTCCTTTCGGGAAAATGTTCGTTGCATGTTGCGCAGACGCATTCTTACAGATTTCCCCGTACCTTGCTAAGTATATTTTTTGATTTTTTCAATCCCGCCATGTAACCTGCCGGCGCAGCCGTTGGCGCTGTATCAGGCTGAAATTCAAGAACAGTAAAACAGGTGCTGACATATTTTTTGATCCGTTTTACACTCAGGATATAGTGAGTCTCCATAAACCTCTTTTTCTCCCCTTTCCGAGGCCGAACCATGAAAGCTGATGATCAGTCGCCGGCTATCCAGTCAGATGCTCTTAAAGCAAACCTGCAGGAAACCGCCCATGAAGTGGAAATTGACCCGAAATACAATCCATTACAGGAGATTGTTCAGAATTATCAAGGGCTCTCCACTAAATTGGAAGGTCTGCTTTACGAAGTCAGCCATCCGTTTCGAAACTGGAAAATGATTCTCCCTGAGCTACGTGCCTATGTCCTCAAAAACATCCCGCATTTTGTAAAACATGAGCAAGGTCCGCACGCTTTCACGTTGTTCAGCTCAATTTTTTTTGAGGCCCTTCACGATTCAACCAAAAACGAACAGCTGGTAACCCGGATCATCGAGGCCATGCTTGCCTATGCAGATAAACTGGTTAAATCACTTTCCCCTGAAGGTCTGGTGTCATACCATGACGAGTTGAATGCATTTTTTCGTAAACTCAGTGGATTGAACGATTCCATGCCTTCCGTGATGATGTTGATCGTGCAGGGACATCATCCCGTACGCAGGTTGGTCAAGCAGGTGGTGGAGCTCTATATGCAGCTTCCGGAAAAGGATTTTGATCTATTGGCCGTTGCCGAGTTGATGCAGTTGATCCTCCAGAGAAATTATGAATATTGGCTTGGTGAAGAAGATCCGTTGCCCTGGTTTGAAGAAGAGTGCGGCGAGTATTGTAAAAACTGGCATGCCGGGGACAATCTGGTTGCCATCTCCCATGCCGCCATACGCGCACAGCAGGAACGGGTCAATGGCGTGGATATGGATAAGGACCCGCTTAACGGTCTCGAGATCATCCTGGCATTGCCCAACCATATGGACATTGTTCGACTGTATCGCGCCATTCCCACCCAGCTGATCGGAGATAAGGATAATGTGGATGAAATGCGGTTTCTGGAAAACCGGAAACTGCTGTTCCTCTTCCGAATCATGGATACAGGTGGTCTGTATCTGATCCATGAGGAGACGCTTCGGGAAATCAACCGCTCCCTGGTGCATTTGATTCGAAGCCAGAGTTTCGAAGACATAGAACAGTTTTTTATTACCACCTTCCATTTGTTGAAAGCCAATGTCCGTCGTTATCCCCACACCTCGCTCCAGTGTATCCAGGTGATTGGTAATGAGGTGTTTAAGCGGGGTAATTCACGCTTGGTGGAGGCATTTTTATGGGAGGCTGTTCGTTTTGGTTTTCAATACGCCAATTTCCGCGGAGTAGATGAAGACTGGCAGCCCATAGCCAATCCGGCCCATTTGAGCAATATCAGAATCTGGTTGAACCTGATTCAGCAGGAACCGAAATGGTGCTCCACATTATTTTCCGCCCTTATCATCAATATCCGGCTTACCGGGATCTGCGTCAAGGATACCGACCTTTTTCAACGCGACGTAACAGCCTTGCTCAATCACCCCATTGAACCGATCTATAATCTGGCAAAACAATTTACTAAGTTGATGCCGGTTTTTTTCAATGAGATCGGAGCGGAAGGAGAACTGCGAGATGTCTCCACCGACATTGACGAGATCCATAAACGCAAAGATGTCCTGATTCATTTTCTCCGCAAACAGGCGCATGTGGAATCAAGTAATCTGATCGTCGGCTTTATCGAGGCTATTTTTACCTTCTGGATAACCCTGGAGAAAGAGTATTTGAGGGACTATCTGCCTGAAGAGGTGCTCAAGCAGGTGACCACCAGCGGTCCTTTTGTCGATGACCAGCATACCCTGGCCCAACGGATTAAGGCGGAGCTGCATTTCACCCGTATGGACCAGATTCTGAAGTGGGACGAAGGAGAACGCCGCAAGTTTCTGGAAAGGCAGCATGACCTTGACGAAAAGGAGCTGGAACGGTTTGACCTGCTGGTCAAGATGTATAAGCTGCTCCACCAGAAATATAATCTGAGTTTGCCTGAACTGCGCATGCAGCTTCAGCACGCCATGTATAACGGATTTCCTGAACTGGAAAAACTGCTGCACGTTCTGGATAAGGATGATCCGTTCCGTTGTCTGGAAGCTCTGCTGAAACAGCTGGAACACATGCGGGATGTTATTCTCAGCGAGGAGCGGTTCGAGCCCAAGGAAGAGATATATTACAAGCGGCATATTGCCGTGGATATCCCGTCGGTATACGGACGTTATTCAGAACGAAAATTTGACGCCCTGGGGCTCACCTTTCGTTTGGAAAGCCTGGCCAATATCTATCTTGAACGGTTGTTTGAGACCGTGAACCTTTCCTTTATCACTCAGGCTACCTTTATCCACATTTTGCGCTGCCTGCGTCTGTTTTCCCGCGCTCTGCAGATAGACGGCATCATTAGCCGCAAACTGGAAACCTATGTCAGTCTCCTGGGTTCTTCAATCGGTATCAAGCGATTTTCATATACCCAGCATCTTGATATTATCCGCGGGTTTTCCGAATCCGTAAAAGACATCATCTATGCCTATTACACCAATATACATCAAAACAACCTGTCCATTATCATTCCCCAGGTCGGCAAAGATAATCTGCTGAGCAAGTACCAGTGCCTGTTTGATGAAAAAAATATTCCGGAGTCTGTTTTACGAATATCAGAGAGCTTCTTTCGTGAACTTATCTCAACCGCATTCGGTCTGCAGCATATGGATAACTTTATCAGCAAAATTATTCAGACCCTGGAGGCTCAGAAAGACCTGCTGGATGAACAGACTCTTGATTTGCTCATGACCTACAATCCGGAGAAAGCCATCAGCGCACTGCACGATGAAAACATGCGCACCCATAACCTGATCCATCTGGGCAATAAAGGGTTTAACCTGGTTATCCTGGCCAAGGACGAGAAGCCGGTTCCCCCGGCTTTCATCATTACCTCGGAAATTTTTCGCTGTTATGAGGCTGTACGCAAGTTTGACCGGGCACGGGACGAGTTCATGCAGCAGGTTCGGGCATCCATTACGGAAATTGAGCAGCTGACCGACACCGTGTTCGGTTCGCCGCACAAGCCGCTTCTCCTGTCGGTACGTTCCGGTTCGGCCATTTCCATGCCGGGTATGATGACAACCATTCATAATGTGGGAACCAACCAGGAACTTGTGGAGGAATTTGTCGCCGAACACCCGGACAAAAAATATTTTGTCTGGGATAACTTCAGGCGATTTCTCCAGTCTTGGGGGATGTCCCACGGCATGGACCGGGAAGATTTTCAGGAATTGATGAATGAACATAAACAGAAGCATCAGATCCATCTCAAGCGGGAGTTTACCCCGGAGGCCATGCGCGAGCTGGCCCTGCTGTACCAGAGAGCGGTACGTAATCGCGGGTACGGGATGCCCGAAGATCCCTGGCTGCAGCTGATAGGCGCTGTGGAGATAGTTCTGGATTCCTGGAACACGCATAAAGCGCAGGAGTACCGACACCTCATGGATGTCTCTGATGATTGGGGGACAGCGGTCATTGTCCAGGCCATGGTCTACGGTAACCTGACCCAGGAAGCTGGCAGCGGCGTTCTCTTCACTGCCCACCCTTACCGTAAGGTGCGCCGGGTGGCCCTGTGGGGGGATTACGCTCCCGGAGACCAGGGAGAAGACATTGTGTCAGGCCTTGTTACCAGTTACCCTGTTTCCGTGGAACAGTCGGAGTTGGACGGACGTGACGCGGCCAACAGCCTGGAGTTGAAATTTCCGAAGATTTACGCCCGACTGCTGGAGATCAGCCGTAATCTGGTCTATGACAAGGGCTGGAATCCCCAGGAGATAGAGTTCACCTTCGAAGGTCCTGAACCGGAAGACCTCTATATCCTCCAGACAAGGGATATGATCACCATCAAGAAAAAAGAACATCTCAATGTGTTTCTCGACAGTGATCAGGCCCATCGGCATATCCTGACCAAGGGCATCGGTGTTTCCGGTTCCGCACTTTCCGGGAAGGCGGTATTTACGGTTAAAAATATTCGCCTGTTGCGGGAAAAAGAGCCTGAGAGCGTCTTGATCCTGCTGCGTCAGGATACGGTCCCGGAAGATATCAGAGAAATTTCCATGGCCGATGGTTTGATTACCTCCAGAGGCGGGCAGACCAGTCATGCCTCGGTGGTTGCAACCCGACTGGAAAAGACCTGTGTTGTCGGCTGCCGCGATCTGCAGGTATATGAGACGGAGGAATATGCCGAGGTTCATGGGAAACGGATCAATTTTGGTGATCCCATATCCATTGACGGGCGCCAGGGGCTGCTTATAGAAGGGAATTATCCGCTTCAGGAGGAAATTCATATCCTGCCGTTGTAAATCACATGTTGCTTTGATTTCCGGAATGATTACCGGTTTGATAGTGCGTTGTTCGAAACTATTTTTTAGCCGGGGAACTTTATCATGACCGTCGAAGAGGAATATTTTGTCCGGGTCCCGGATATGATGTGTGAGCATTGTGTTGGTGCTGTTACAGAGGCTGCTGAATCCGTACCAGGCGTCCTTGGGGTGGAGGTTGATCTTGAATCCAAAGAAGTGCATGTGCGCGGCGGCGACCGGGAGGCGGTAGTTGCCGCCCTGCGGGAGGCCGGATATCAGCCGGAGCATGACGCGGACAATCCTGCTGATGAACAGGAAGATACGCAAAGCCTTCATAAGCAGCCGTATTATATCACTGTGGAAGACATGCATTGCGCAGGCTGTGTGGCAAACGTTGAACAGGCCGCTCAGTCCATTCAAGGTGTCGTTCGCGCAGAGGTAAACCTGCTCGACGGTAACGCAGTGGTCGAAGGTGGAGATCCTCGACAGGTTGTGGCTGCGATCAGGGAGAAAGGCTATGACGCCCGTTTGCAAACGCAGGATGCCGCAGCCGGGGATAATCCTTATGAGATAACTGTTCAGGAGATGACCTGTGCGGCCTGTGTGCGCAATGTGGAAAAGGCCGTCCTTGGCGTGTCCGGAGTGATAAAAGCAGAGGTAAACCTGCTCGAAGGCAAGGCAATTGTGCAGGGCGGCGATCCGGAAAAGGTGGCGGAAGCTGTGAGTTCTAAGGGCTATCCTGCGGCTTTGTTGAAGAGAACTGCCTCGGAAACGTTTTTCATAGTGTTTAAAACACCATTAAGCGATGCGGCGTATAGTAAGGTTACGGAGGTGATACATGCCCGTGATGAGTTCGCTGAAATAACCCGGGAAACTGGAAAGATATGTGTTACCACCCGTGAACATCCTGCAGACGTCTTGTTGCTCTTGAAAGATCTGGGCCTGGTCGGCGCCATTACCGAAGCCTATGAATCACCCCATGTACAAAAGGAGAGGGAAAGCAGGAAAAATATCCGCCAGGCCTGGCAGCGTGCCCTTATTGCCGGCTGCGTCGGCATGGGCTTAATGATCGGCAATATGGGCGGGTTTTTCCCGCCGGTGGAGGGGCATCGGCTATTCTGGTTCGGGATTGCCGTACTCTGTGTCGTCACAATGTATTTCAGCGGAAGGAGATACTATATCACCGCCTGGAAACAGGCCCGGCATCTATCCGCCAATATGGACACCCTGGTGGCCATGGGAACGGCCGCGGCGTGGCTGTCATCCCTGCTGGTCACAATCTACCCGGGGCTGCTGCATGGTGAGCCCCATCTGTATTTTGACGCCTCGGTGATGATTCTTGCTTTTCTCCAGTTTGGCCATGCCCTTGAAGTACGGGCCAAGCAGAAAACCAGTGAAGCGGTGGGTTCCCTGGTAGGCATGCAGGCCAAGGTCGGTATGGTCCAGCGCGACGAAGGTCAGGTCGCCGTTCCTGTATCCCTGCTCAGGCAGGGAGATATGATACTGGTCAAGCCAGGTGAAAAAATACCGATTGACGGCGTTATCAGCAAAGGCGGCTCAACGGTTGACGAATCCATGCTGACCGGCGAGCCCCTGGCAGTGCCCAAAGAGGCGGGTGATGAGGTGACCGGAGGAACCATAAACAGGAGTGGTTCCTTTACCTTTGAAGTGAGCCGTACCAGCGACCAGACGACCCTCGCAGCCATCATTGCCATGGTGAAAAACGCTCAGACCTCCAAACCTGCCATCGGCAGACTGGTCGATAAGGTGGCAGGCGTTTTTGTGCCTGTCGTAATTGCCGTGTCTGCGGTCACTTTTTTTGTCTGGTATTTCATCGCAGCTCCAGGGGATGGCGCTTTTGCTCTGACCACTGCCATTGCGGTCCTGGTTATCGCCTGTCCCTGCTCCCTCGGATTGGCAACGCCCATCGCCATCATGGTGGGAATGAGTCGGGCTGCGGAATGCAATGTTTTGATTAAAAACTCCGACGGCTTGCAGACAGCCGGCACACTTGATTATCTGGTTGTGGATAAAACAGGAACTCTGACCATGGGCAAACCAACTGTTACCCGAGTTGTCACGGATTCGACCAGAGACGAGAAAGAACTCCTGCAAGTGGCGGCAAGCCTTGAACAGTATTCCGAACATCCGCTTGCAGGGGCGGTGCTTGACGCCTTTGCCGAGCAAAAGGGGCGCTTGCTGGAGGTGGATGCTTTTCAGTCGCATACAGGGCAGGGGGTTCAGGCTGTATGCAATGGAGAAACCTTTTTTCTGGGCAATCAAAAATTGATGAAGGCTAACGGGATTGCTCTTCCGAGCGACCTGCTGGAGCAGGCTGCACAAGAGGCGGAGAGCGGCGGCACGCCCGTCTTACTGGCAGACAAGGCAACCTGTCTTGGCTTTCTGGTGCTTCGGGATCCGGTTCGTGAAAACTCCGCCAAAGCTGTAAAGCAACTGCAGGACCAGGGAATTACAGTAGTTATGTGTACCGGAGACACCCATAAAACAGCCGAGGCCGTTGCCGGGCAGCTCGGTATCACTACCGTGTACAGTGAAGTGATGCCTGAAGATAAACTGCAGATCATTCGAGATCTGCAGAAAGGCGGAGCCAAGGTCGGCATGGTCGGAGACGGGGTCAATGATGCGCCTGCTCTTGCCCAGGCAGACACCGGCTTTGCAATCGGCAGCGGTACGGATGTGGCCATTGAACATGCAGATATCACCCTGACCGGCAACTCTCTTATCCATGTCTCCACCGCCATACGTTTGTCTACTGCTACCATGCGGAACATACGCCAGAATTTGTTCGGCGCCTTTATCTATAATGTTATCGGCATTCCCCTTGCGGCAGGTGTGTTCTATCCAGTTACCGGTTGGTTGCTGCAGCCCATGTTTGCCAGTGCGGCAATGGCCCTGTCCTCGGTTACCGTGGTGAGCAATGCCAATAGGCTGCGGCTCTTCAAACCCTGATCTTCCCTTACTTGTTCTCAGAGTACACAGATGAATGGCTTTTACGAACGGGTCACCTATATTTTTGACCCGTTGCACACTTTTTATGAGCACGAACGGCTGCACCGAAAACTTTCTGCGGCGCTGGTCATCTTTTTCATCCTCAATCTGGTCCTGATTGAGTGCAACAGGCAGAACTGGCTGCCGGCAGGGGGTGCGGACCTGATTCCCAGGAACCATTTTTATGCGGTTCAACTGGCTTTTTCCATCATCCTGGTGTTGGAGGTTATCAGTCTGATTTTTGTTTTGCCCTGCTCCTTTTCCAGATCTCTGGGTAAGCAGTTCGAAATTCTGTCGTTGATTCTTGTCCGCAATGCCTTCAAGGAACTGAGCTACTTTGCAGAGCCTATTACCATGGATGGTAATGTGGACAAAGTGCTTCATATCATTGCCGACGGTTTCGGCGCGGTCATAGTGTTCGGCCTGCTGGGACTCTATTACAAGCTGCAGAGAAGAGGTGAAGACGGGACCCGTTCAAGTGATCTGTTCGGTTTTGTGGCGGCCAAAAAAGGCGTTTCTCTCTTTTTACTCATCGCCTTTTTCGGTATGGGATTGATGTCCGTTATCAACGGCATTCAGGGAGTAAAGCACGGCGAATTTTTCCACGACTTCTATACCCTGCTTATTTTGACGGATATTCTGATCGTCCTGGTCTCCCAGAGTTTTAATCCGTCCTCCAGGTTTGTTTTTCGAAATTCAGGGTATGCGCTGTCAACTCTGATGATCCGTATCGCCCTGGTCGCTCCGGTCTATTACAATGTCCTGCTGGGAGTGACCGCCATCGGATTTGCCATTCTGCTGACATTGGTGAGCAATTATCTGTTTACCAGCGATCAATCTCGACGATGACAATCAGTAATTGCCCAAAAGGGCCACCCGATCTTTCCGGGACCAACCTGACTATAGTTCATGTCACATGACTTAGTATTTCCTTGTAAACAGAAGTAAATGCTCTGGCCGGTCAACTTTATAAAATCAGACCTCCTGACCTCGACAAATTATCTCAGCACCGGCTCGCAACTGTAACGGATTGAATTTCTGTGTAAAAAGGAAAAATTATCACAGCAACGTTAAACAGGATTTACCAAGGCGAAAGATTTCGATATGGTACTGCAAAATGTGATCTGCCAAATTTTCCGCGCCGGAGACTGCCATGCCGCAACTGCAACTTCCTTTCTTTCCCGAAGGTATTACCCTGATCAACCAAAATGTTGGTTTCATGCGCAAAGGCAACAGCATCACCTACTTATACGGCAATCTGCCTATTTTTACTCACGATGTTGATGATATGCGATCATTCAAAATGATCACCAGCCAGCTATTTATAAACGGCAGTGCCGGTCAGGCTGAAATTATGCGCGCTTTCGGGGTAAGTAAATCCAGTCTGTTACGTAGTGTGAAACTGTATCGTGAAAAAGGTGTGGCTGGTTTTTTCGCCGAGCGTAAATGTCGAGGCCCGGCAGTGCTGACACCTCCTGTCATTGCCGAGATACAACAGCTGCTCGATGAAGGGAGCACTATCCCGGAGATTGCTAAAGAGTTAGGTCTGAAGGCGGACACGCTGCATAAGGCAGTACGTGCCGGCAAGCTGCACAAACCTCAAAAAAAAACGAAAAGCTCCGTCAACCTCAACTGTCCGGCACAACCAAAAGCGAACGAAGCGTCGTAGATGCCCTTGCTCCGATTGGTATGGGAGCAACAGATACTACCGGCCGATTGGCTGCAAGCATCTTTGGAATGTGCCCGACGGAACCGTTTTTTGAACCCTGTCTCGATATAGCCGGTGGCGGGGTACTGCTTGGCTTACCAGGACTTTTGAGCATGGGCCTACTGAGTCATTCGGAACTTTTTACGTTGCCGCCGGGGTATTATCGACTGGACAGTATTTTTATGCTTCTTGCCTTCATGGCGCTCGCTCGAATTAAGACCATCGAGTCGCTTCGCTACTGTCCTCCTGGAGAATGGGGCAAACTACTCGGTCTTGATCGGATTCCGGAAGCAAAGACCCTCCGGGAAAAGGTCCGGTCACTGGTTCAGGGCGGGAAGGCTGAACAATGGGGCGGTAGGTTGAGCAGTGATTGGATGGCAATGTTCCCTGAATCCGCCGGAGCTTTTTACATCGACGGTCACGTCAGGGTATATAACGGAAGCCAGACGGAACTTCCCCGTCACTACGTTGCTCGACAACAATTGTGCCTTCGTGCTACGACTGACTATTGGGTAAATGCCATGGATGGTCAGCCTTTTTTTATGGTGAACAAGCCTGTTGACCCCGGTTTGCTTGCCGTGTTGGAGGAGGAAATCGTCCCCAGCCTGTTACAGGAACTCCCCTGTCAGTCAAACCTGTTTGATCAAGAAGAGTCATTGCGCCCACGTTTCACTCTGGTATTTGACAGGGAAGGCTACAGTCCGGATTTCATGGCCAGGATGCGAAAAATACGCATCGCCTGCCTGACATATAATAAATATCCAGGCGAGGATTGGCCTGAAAAAGAATTTCAATATCAACAGGTCAAGTTGGTATCGGGCCAAATCGTGGAAATGCTTCTCGCCGAACGGGGTACGCGCCTTGGTAAGAAACTTTGGGTGCGAGAAATTCGTAAGCTGAGCAAAGAAGCACATCAAACCTCCATTGTTTCCACGGATTACAGCCGTGATTTGCCAAGCTCCGCTGCGGCCATGTTCGCCAGATGGTGCCAGGAAAACTTTTTCAGATATATGCGTCAGCACTATAATCTTGACGCACTTGCCGACTATTCAACGACAGAGACTCCTGATACCACAAAAGTGGTCAACCCACAGTATCGGGAGCTTGATAGTGAGGTGAGAAAACAAAATGCGCGGCTTGCCAGAAAAAAATGTGAGTGCAATGCCATTGTTCTTTGTGATGATATTGAGCCTGATAAGGTTGCTGAGTACGAAACGAAAAAAGCAATCCTTGCGGAAGAAGTCGATGAGCTGAGTCGAACGATTGAGGATCTGAAAGCCTGCAGAAAAGCAACACCACGGCATGTGCTGTTTTCTGATCTACCAGAGGAGGACCGGTTTCGGATGCTTGGCATGCAAGGGAAGTACTTTATCGATACGATCAAACTTATCGCTTACCGTGCCGAGACAGCTATGGTTAACATTGCCCGTCAAACTATGCGACGACTGGATGATGCCAGAAGTCTGGTCCGTAGTTTATATGCGATGGATGCGGATATCCTGCCGGATAACGAAAATAAAAAATTGATTGTCCGGTTGCATCAACCGGCTAACCGAAGCAGTGCAGAGACACTGTTGAATGTGCTTCATGAACTGAACGCCACGCAGACTGTTTTTCCGGGTACGGAACTGCGCTTGTTCTACAAAATGGTGTCGCAATAAATTCTTCCGAGGTCAGGAGGTCTGAAAATACGTAGTCGCAACATTACCCAATCCGATCTGGATAGTATTCGCGACACCATTACCTCGTATTGGGGAAGGGCGTTCAGCTATTTCCAGAGCTTTGTGTGAGCCTTGGTCCGGCATATTGAGAAAGAAATGGATTCAATATTCATCTTTTGTGTCGAAGAAAATGTGGCCCTGCAAATAATTTTGCAGAGCGCATGATTCGTTTCGCGGTTTTCTGGCGTAAACGTTTCCAGGATACTAAATCTGAGAAGGATAACCGCTGGGTTGAATGTATACTGACACTCAGGCAAACCTGTCGACTTCAAGGCAAGTCAATATACGGGATCATGGTGGACGCTATGGAATACTATTTCAAAGACCAGAAATCCGATCTTCAGTGGATCAGGCGGTTGCCTAAGCAACCCTGTGATCATTTACCAAAAAAGGGACACCTGAAAGGGTATCCCTTTTTGTAGAGTTTGCTGTCGGCTATTGTGAATACAGAGTGTGCAATGTTTTCCCTCAAGTATTTTTGCCATTGTCAGGCTGAGTAAAGCAGGCCAAGGGCACACCTCTTTTTTTTATCAAATAACCAGATGTTATTATACAATTAATGTTCTGACTCAACAACAGGCGCAGGATTGGGATCAAGCTGAAGCAGTTGCCAGCCTGCACCGTCACCTACAGATCCCACATTAACCCCGGTTGCCATGCCGGCAAAGAGTTTGGTACCATCAGCTGATTTAATCAAGGTACGGAAGCCATACGGTTTATAGGTGTATGTTGGGTAGTCAGGTTGCCCAAAGGCATTGGTGGTTTCCGCTACGGCCGGCACCGGAGTATCACTTGCGTCACCGTCAATGCGCCACAAATCTGCCCCTGAACTGGTATTGCTGGGATTATACAACGCGCCGTAATCCATGGTACCTATAAACAATCGATCGTCAACCACCTCCATAACCCATGTATAGTTATTGTAGTCCGAGTTAAATCCAGAGGAACCAAGCAGGGGGTGGTATCCGCCTAGATTATCGGTCATGATGAAAGACCTGGTGGCTTCGTCATATGCAGGAAGCTGCTCTTCTCCATATAAAAGCTGGGTCACAGAGGTTTCGGTTTCAGCGTTACGTATCCGCCAAATGCTGGTGGCCCTAATGGTACTGTTATAGAGGTCAAATTGTTCACCTATGTCTTGCGGTTCGCCCATGCAAAGACTTGAGGGAATCTGGATGCCGCTGGGTTGCAGTACGCATGTGGAATGCAGGTCATAAGCATTGCCGGGGATATGCATGGTACCGAAATATAGCCAGCCGTTAAGAAATTCAATTCCGCCGCCTACGTATGTTGTCCGGGTGGCAAAGTCGGGTTCATATTCCTCGGCTGACCATATTTGTTTCCAATCACTGCTCTGTGCAGGGGTCAGCCCATCACCTTCGATAGCCGGGCTGAGAAAGATGCCCCTGGCGGAAGCGGCTATCCTGCTCATGTCATTACTGTCTATGTATTCCACCAGTTCACGTGGTAAGCCGCCGATCTGGCCGACGACATCGAATTCGAAAGGATTCGAGGCGTCTCCAGTCCACTTTAAAATTTCACCAATGCCCGTAGCGGTGCCAACGCCCGTATAAAGCTGGTTATCAACAACCAGCCACTTGCGTATTGATCTGTACTCGGAGAAGGTTTGTGAACCAAGATATTGTCCATTGTCGCCATTATAGGCAAACATGATGAGCCCTGATCCTATTTTCCCCCCGGCGAGAAAAACTACTCCATTATGCGAGCCTGCTGAGCGAAGCCCGAAGCAGCGATTAATCTGTGGATCATTGTAAGGCGTGCGATCAATGAGTTGTTTGCT
This sequence comes from Desulfobulbaceae bacterium, assembly GCA_963678525.2. Taxonomy (GTDB): domain Bacteria; phylum Desulfobacterota; class Desulfobulbia; order Desulfobulbales; family Desulfobulbaceae; genus Desulfogranum. The sequence goes on along the minus strand of CAXXDG010000003.1, from coordinate 2,633,604 downwards.
GTTGATATCGTATCGGTAGATTTTAGGAGGTCGCCAATCACCATAGGCATTCGGCATTCGAGGAAACCGATCCACGACCCAGCTTTCCCCGAACTCACATACTGCCGGACCACTTTGATCTGGATTGATCTCGTTGAAAAAAGCACCTTGGGTTGTGCAGAGGACGTTGGCTCCGGTGCCGAGCCACAAACTGTTCTGGTACTGGGTGAGTGACCATGCATACGTTTGAGGTGTGTAGGGCTGGGCGGAATCCGGACAGGTAAAGGGGTCTTCAGTTTCAGGGTCCACACGCAGTCCGAATACGGAATAGCACTCTTGTGGCTGAGCGCTGGCCAGCTTTTCGACATTCTCTACCCAAGCCTGGCTATTGTTCATCCCTATAACTAGAGATGAAGCCAGAAATAATCCGGTGAAAAATAGTACCCCTTTCATTGTATTCCCCTCCATGTAGAAATTAGCTATATCTTAGGTCTCGTGCCTTATGAATTGTTTACTGTCTCCCGTATTAGCTCCAGAAATAGTGTATGGCGTGGAGTCTGCACCGCTACCGATTTGTGTTCCTGAAACGTTTGTGGCATCGACTAGGTTACCATAATAACCTAAAATTGTACCTCCATCTCCCCGTCTATACGTTATAGCTGTGCCCTGGAAAAATCTGTTCTAGTGAGTAAGGCAAAGGCTGGTCAGTTACCAATAAGCAATATTTATGCCTTGTATGTTATTTGGAAGCCATTTTTATGAAAAAGTTGCATTTTTAGCTGAATGATTAGTTTAATTGTAACTACTCATAGGGGCACAGTCCAGCTTGATAACTTCCCTCTATTTGTAACTGGTTACAGGGTGCCTGGTCTTTTCGCAAGAAGACTGGTGCAGCGTATTTGGTCATACGTAAGCCAGGCTGATCGCGGAAAGACCAGGTGCACTGTGAGCAGTTACGTTTAATCAAATATAATCGATAGCAATTATTCCGCTTTTTTAGGAAGTAAAATACTGAAAAACGGAATAGTTACTGTGGTTACTTTGCATTAACATACACTGTGGTAATCCTGATATAAAAAATGGCCTCTCTGTTAAACTGATTCTATGTATTTCTTGCTTCAACAAAAGTGTTGGTAGAGCTTGACTTCCTCCATTGTAGTTACAAGCATCATTCATTGATCCTATCTTCTTGCCCCTTGGGTGTCTTCACCGGAGAAGCATCCGGCGGGGGAGGAAGAATGGGCTGCCAGGCCAGCCACTCGCTGTCAACGGTATCGGCCAGAACAAAATGATCACCGGACTTTGCAGGAGGTCCCATTTTGTCCTGTTCCGGTGTGGCAAAGGCGATACCTCCTTTTAACAGGGCTTCCATGGATTCAGTGCTCACCGACAGGCCGCTGAATACACCGCCGGTTACCCGTAACCCGCCGGCGTTCCAGAACCTGGTTCCTGCATATACCAGGTTGCTGAATTCTGCGTCTATGTGAATGCTGATCCAGACCTGCTGGTTGGTTGGAGAAAGGGAGTATTCGGTTACCCTGCCCACCTGAATCTGACGAAAATAGACAGGGTTGCCCACTGAAGTGGAACCCAGGTGCGGTGTTTCCAGGATCAGGCTGAGCCCGTTTTTTTTCTCCGTTGCCGGGGCTGTCTTTTCCTGGACGGCAAAGTCGGTGCTGAGCGAACCGTCACCTTTGATAACTTCAATATACGGTCCTGTCAGCAGTGTATCAAGATGCATGGCGCCTGAAAGGGAAATGGATGGTTTAATCAACCGGAGCCTGCTCTGATTTCGGAAGAGATCGGCCCGTTCAGACTCCACATAGGCAAAGGCGGTGACGCCTGTGTTTCCCCGGTTCAGTATGACGGATGTGACTTCGCCGATGCCGACCCCTTTGTAGAGGAGTTTTGTACCTTTCCGTATACCTTTTCCCTGGGAAAAATGGAGCGTGAGTTTAAGATCTCCGGCATGTTCAGCAGCCTTGCGGTCAGGAAACAGGGGATAAATGTGGCCGTTTTTAACCGGTTGTCCTTCCATTAGGTTCAGCAGGGAAATGCCTCCACTGACAATGGCGTCCAGGGAGGCGGTTTCCAGTTTTATCCCGGTCAGGCCTCCTTCCAGAGTGATGCCGGATACGTCATAAAACCTGGACTGGGTGGATATAAGGTCTGTGTAGGGTCTGTCAACAAGCACGGCAATGACAACACTTTTTTTATCTTCGGCAAGCTTGAAGCTGACAACTTTGCCGATGGTAAGGTTGTTGTACAGCAGTGGAGAATCCACTGAGAGGGCAGGCATGGTTTCAGTGGTGACCCTGATGATCTGTCCCTGGGTGCGGAGCATTGTGTTGCTGTTGAGCGCCTCTCCCATATCCGGGTAAAGAAAGAAAATGGAGTTCTCATCAACCTGTGTGGACGGCTTCGACGAACCTTCCGGATTCATGAAGGCAACACCTCCGGCCAACATGGTGTGCAGGGAGGCAAGGTTGATTTTGATGTTTGCAATGCTGCCGCCGATATTGATGCCTGAAACATTCCAGAAAACAGAGTCCTTTCTGACCAGGTGTACGTATTCGTTGTAGACCAGGAAGTTTACGGAGACCCTTTCACCGTTCGGGTTGAGGGTGATGTCCGTTATTGTTCCGACCTGAAGGTGTTTGTAGAGCACAGGCGCACCGATGGTCAGAGAAGCGCTGTCTTTCGTTGACAGGAGGAAATGTTTACCTTCCCTGCTTTCCGGTTGGGGCATGGGACCGGATTCTGCAACAAAACTGTCCCTGTATTCACCGTCACCAAGGGAAAAAGCTATGTAGATCCCCCCAAGCAGGGTTTCGATATTGTTTATGCCGGTGAGACCGATTTCAGGCTTGATAACGTAAAATTTGGTATTTTCCCGCAGCACCGCCTTTGCCCTGGGATCCATGAGGATCTCGGCGGTAACCGTGTGCATATCATCGTTGTTCAGGGTAATCCTTTTGACCACCCCCACTTTCAGGCCTCGGAACATGACTTTTGTTTTTCCGGGCATAATGCCTTCTCCGGAGGTGAGCTGCAATTGCATGTGAATGCCGTATTCAGCATCCTCAAAGCTTTTGTACAGAGGGAAAACCACTCCTGATTCAGCCTGGGTGGTTTGCTCAAAGCTTTGATCCGTATCGCAGGTAATACCTCCATAAACAAGGGAGGCCAGGGATTCGATATTGACGGACAGCCCCTGCTGCAGATTACCGTTCAAAGAGAGCCCACTGGCATTCCAGAATCTGGTTTCGTTTTTAATCAGATATTTGAACTGGGGTTGGACATATGCCTGGAAGACGATTTTACTGTCATCACGAAGAGCGTAATCCTCGATGTGCCCTATCTGGAGGTTTTTTGCATAGATATTCGAACCTTTCTGCAGAGAATAGAGCTTGTCCGCAACAAGGGAGAACCTGAGCCCGGGGATTGCAGGGTCGAGCGGAGGTCTTTCCTGCAGTCCCTCGAAGGTGGTGCACGGTGTGGTGGATTTTCCTTTCTGAGCCCCTATGTATGATCCGCCGAGCAGTGTGTCCAGCCCACTGATACGGCCTGCCGAAACTTCCGGTTTGACAAGCCAGAAGGCTGTGTCCTCCACCAGGAACGGTTGTGTGCTCTTGTTCATTTCAATCAGGATATTCACACCGCTCATTTCCTTGTCGACCCTGATATCCGTGACCGTTCCAATGGGAATTCCCTTATAGATTACTTCTGTTTTTCCCGGGGTTATTCCCTTTGCGTCCTGGAAGTGCACTGTGATGTCGATGCCGGCGTCGCGAATACCGGTATACAGCAGCCAGCCTCCAATGCAGAGTGCGAGAAGGGGCAGTATCCATATGGGCGAGAAAAAGAGTTGTCGTTTCTGGATAGGTTGTTCCATGGGTTTCCTGTTTATGAGGGAGAGTCGATGGTATCCCAGATAAGTCGAATATCAAAGGTAGTTGCAGCCAGCATGGTGCAGATGACGACACCGGTAAAATACATTGCAGCAGGAGCTGATTCAATGGATGAGAGAAAGCCGAACTGGACCAGAGTGCACAGAAGTGAGATGACAAAAATATCCAACATGGACCAGCGTCCTATGAACAGGATGAAGCGCATCATGGCAGTCTTATGACGCAGCCATGCGTTCCAGCGCAGCTGTATAGAGAGAAGAACTATGGCCAGGCCGATAATCTTGAATAAAGGAACAAGGATTGAAGCTGTGAAAATGATCAGGCCAATGCCGTAGGAGCCTTCATGAAAAAAGTAGATGATACCGTCCAGGATAGTTGATCGATCAGGGACACCGAAATATTCAACCTTCATTATCGGCAACAGATTAGCCGGGATCGTGAAGATAACAGCGGTTGTAAGTAAGGCCCAGGTGCGCCTCACGCTCCCCGTCTTTCTTCTGTGCAGCAACGAACCGCAACGAGGGCAGTGCTTCGGCACGTGTGATGCACGGGGAATGATTTTGTGACAGCAATGACAAAGAATCGGCGGCGTTGCATCATCTTCCTTAAACGCCCATGGAGTCGCCTGTACGCCGCTGTTTTTTTCCAATAGTTCCCAGAAAAGGTGGGGGGCAGCCGTTGATTGTGCGGCCAGTGTCATGAGTACCAGCCCGACAAAACAGAAAAAGCCGATATTGAATTCTATGTCGGAACTGTGGGCCATCTTGATAATGGTGATGAAAATGCCGATGAGAAATACATCGGTCATGGCCCATTCACTTATATGGTGGTACATTCTGAACATCCCTGTCAGTGCCCTTGAAGGCCATTCCCTGATGATTCCCAGGGAAACAATGAACAGTATCATCAGGATGCTGAAGGGGGCAAGGACGGCCGTGGACAGAACCACTGTTCCCACCAGGTAATTGTGCTGGAGAAACAGACCCGTAACCGCCTCTGCAAGGGAACTGCTTGAAGTGAGTCCGAGGATGCTCAGGGTAAGCAGAGGCGTCATCATTGCAGGGATAAAGAGAAACAGCCCCGTGAGGCTGAAAACCAATGTTTTTTCCAGAGAGTTGCGCCGGTATTTGAAAAGGGTGTGTGCACACCTCGGGCATTGAATCCGATAATGCGGCCTCGGTAAGACCAGGTGCAGGGGAAGACTGCACTGTGGGCAGATAACGGCAAATTTCCGGTGTGACTGATTGGGCTCCATGATGTTAGTCCTGCTGAGAATAATATCGGCTTATTGTAGCAGGTTAGCGCAATATATCCAATGGGAAACACAGGGGGGCCGTATCTGTTTTCCGGAGGGGGAAGTTGTATTCTTCCTGTCCCGTGTTGTTGATTAAGAAGTGCGGGCTGAAGATATTTCAGGGATGTTGCAGGGGCGCTTTCAAGAAACAGGGATTATTCGTATTCTACATAATCCCCTGCAGGGCCGGGGAGGGCGTTGATGTATTCTATGGTTTTCGTTTCCGACATGGGCTGGGCAAAGTAGAAGCCCTGGACCTCATCGCATCCCAGTTCTCTGAGCCATTGGAGCTGTTCCCTTGTCTCGACGCCTTCGGCAACGATCTTGAGGCTCATCTGCCGGCTCATCGCTGCGATGGCGGCCACAATGGATTTTTTGGTCATATTCTGGGAGCGGATAAACTTCTGATCGATTTTCAGCGTGGAGACAGGCATCTCACTGAGATAACTCAGGGAAGAATATCCTGTGCCGAAGTCATCAATGGAAAGATGAATCCCCCTGTGGCGAAATCGATGCATGGTGGCAATGGTATGTTCAACATCGCTCATGGCCGTAGTTTCTGTAATCTCGAACTCTATATACCTGGGATCAAGCCGATTATCATCCAGAATTCTATCAATGGTTTCCACAACCTCAGGATTGTTGAACGTTCGAGGTGCCATGTTGACGCTTACAGGATAGAGCGCCACCTTCATATCCTGTAACTCACGAAGAAAACGGCAGACCTCTTCCAGGGTGTAAAGACCCATCAAGTCGATCAGTCCGGATTCCTCGGCCACAGGGATAAACATGCCCGGAGAAATGATCTGGTCACCCTTTCTCCAGCGAACAAGGGCTTCAAAAGATGTCAGTTTCTCACTTTGCGCATTGAGTTTAGGCTGATAGTAAATGATAAATTCTCGCTTTGCCAGACCGGTCCGGATGGCATTTTCTATGCGGATGTGAGAAAGAAATTTTTCATGCATTTCTCTGGTGAACATGACAAACTTGTTTTTACCTTCATTTTTTGCCCTGTACATTGCCATATCGGCATTTTTTATGAGTTCATGGGTCGTTTTCCCGTCTTCCGGATAGGTTGAAATCCCGATGCTTGCGTTGATGTAGATTTTACTCGGGCCTATGACGAATGGCTGCTTCAGACAATTGAGCAGGCGGGAGGCCAGGGTGAAGATGCCGCTTTCGCTTTCCGTATATTCACTGAGAAGAATGAATTCATCCCCACCCAGACGGGACAGTGTATCTTCCTGACGGATGATTTCCAGCATCCGCTGGGCTACCTGGATAAGTACCTGGTCACCTTTGTCGTGTCCCAGACTGTCATTGATATTTTTAAAATTATCCAGATCGATAAAAAAGACCGCCACCGTGGTTTTATCCCTCTTTGCCCGGGAAATGGCTTGGGTCAGTCTTGTCTCCAGGGCAGCCCTGTTGGGGAGTTTGGTCAGGGCGTCACGGTAAGCCATAAAAGAGATTTGTTGCTCCTTGTTCTTGAGTTCAGTAATGTCGTGGAAAAAGGCGCAGTAATGGGTGACAGTATCTGCAGCATCCTTTATGGCGCTTATGGAAAGCCATTGCGTATAGGTGACGCCGTCTTTTTTTCGGTTGCAGATTTCTCCGGACCAGTTACCGGTTGTGCGTAGGGCCAGCCACATCTCCTCATAAAATTCTTTGGAGTGTTGGCCGGATTTGAGCATGACGGGACGGTTGTTGATCGCTTCATAGGGCTTATATCCGGTAATGTCGCTGAATGCCTGATTTACGGCAAGGATATGTTGCTCGGCATCTGTGATGATTATTCCCTCGTTGGCATAATCAAAAATATTCTTGAACAAAAGGAGATAATTCTCAGCACTTTTCCTGGAGGCGATTTCCGACAGCAGTTTGTGCTGTGTTTCCTTACGGTTGACGATCTCCGTCCGCAGCTGGTCGTGAATGGCGGCACTGGTCTGCTCCTCCTGCTGAAGCTCGCCGTTCAGCTGAATGCAGCTTGTTATCAAGTTGTTTATACGGGATGCCAGGTCTTTGCATTCACGAATTTTTGTCTGGTTGACCGGCAGGAGCGAGAGGTCGGCAACAGCATGCTCCGTATGGTCGATGAACCTGTGCAGGGGAAGGATCAAAGCTTTTCTGAAGAACAAAAAAATAAAGATAAGAAAAAAGCCGACGCCGACGGTAAAATAGATCCAGGAATGATTGAGCAGGCCAAGCCATTGCGGGGTGTGTGGAAGCTGTCCGCTGACTCCGACAATGATGTTGCAGCAGGGATTTTCACGAAAAGCAAGCCCTTTGGTGATATATTCCCGACTGTTTCGAGACAGCCAGTTGTAAGTATGGAAGCCGGTTTTTTGCTTTTGCAGCAGTTCTATCAGGGTGGGAAGTTCTTCTCCGCTCCCATCTGCCGACTCCGATTTTTCCTGGGGGGACAGCCAGAGACGGCCGTTAGGGTAGAGGATAAACCGCTGTCTGTTATCTTTGGTGGAAAGGTATCCTATTTGACGTTCAACATATGTGGAATCAAGTAGTGAGTACCTGTCCTGCTTTGGTATGGAGATGACAATGATCCAGTTCCATGGTTCAAAGTAGCTTATATACGCCAATTGGCTGGTGTCGTCTTGAAATTGGGGGGATGGCTGCAGGTTATACTCAATGAAACCTTGATGGGTTGCGATGAATCGGCTGATATTTTCATCTTCCGCTAAATTTTTACCGACCAGGTTTGTATCCGGATGTACTGCAATGACGCCGTTTGCAGTAACGGCCGAAATATACCCTGTTGGACCAAATTTCTGGGAAGATAGTACCTCGCCGGCAAGCCATTGGGCCTCATCTTTTGAGAGTGCGTCGATCTGCTGTTTCGTGTAAAGGAGCTCGAGCGCTTGAACAATATAGTTTCCCGCTGCCTGTAAAGCACTTTGGACGGCAAGCGTCGTCGAAGTTTCAAGCAATTGCTGCAGTTCATCGGCGCTTCGCTCGAGTTCGATCTTTTCGTGTTCAGCTGATTCAGGCAGCCTGGGAAGAAAAAAATGAGCGCAGGCCGGCACGATAAGGCCGAGCAGTAATGCGATTTCGACGCAAAGGGTGAATATTCGTTGAGCTGAGAGGTTATGAAACATGTCTATGGCCATTTTTTGCAACAAAGATTCCGGATTTACACTTTGCTTTATTTGTATAAGGAATCAATATGTTACAGCTTGCAATAAGCTGGGGTCGCTTTGATGGCTGATTCCTTTGCAGCATAGAATGATCGGAAACGCCCGCAGGTTACAGTAGTATGTTGAGGACGGTTTTGATATACCGTTATGTCACATAACCAGGAAAAAGGTATATTCTCTCATGCCGACAGTATAAATAAATGTGGATTATAAGTCCAATACAATGAACTTCTCCCTTCTTTTCAAGATATTATGTCAGCTCTTTTTTAAAGCTGAAGTATGGTTTTTCTGTTTTGCCGGCCTGCATTGCACGGATAAAGCCATTGCCCTCATAGAGCAATTCAACAAGGAAGACAATGGTCCCTGTTAAAAAATCTCCTTTCAGACTGGCGAATATCAGACTGTTTATTGTATTTCGAGTGTTGTTCAATGCCCGTTTTTATTACCCGGTCTTTACCATTCTATTTCTTGATTACGGATTGACCATAGAGCAATTTTCGCTCCTCAATACGGTCTGGGCCTTTACCATTGTGCTGACGGAGGTCCCTTCCGGTGCGTTGGCAGACGTTTTCGGCCGGAAGCGGTTGCTGGTCTCCACCAGTCTGCTGATGGTTATCGAAATGGCCCTGCTTGCCTTTGTGCCTTTGGGGAACATGACCCTGGTTTTTTCGGTCTTTCTGATTAACAGGGTCCTCAGCGGTCTGGCGGAAGCCATGGCAAGCGGAGCTGATGAAGCTCTGGCCTATGATACATTGGTGGAACACGGCCTGGAAAAACAGTGGCCAAGGGTACTTGAAGTGCAGATGTGGGCGCAGAATATAGGGTTTATGGTGGCCATGACTCTGGGAGCGGCAGTCTATGATCCCGGCGTGATGAATGCCGCACTGCATGTTGTGGGTATGGAATCGGAATTGGGCCAGCAGGCGACCATGCGCTACCCCATATTTCTGACATTGGGATTTTCCATAGTGGCCTGTTTGATTACCTTGCTGATGCGGGATCCCAAGCTTGAGGGGAATGGGACGGTGAAGCATGGACACGTTCGCGGCATTGCCGGTATGACCAAAATGACGCTCTCGGCCGGAGGCTGGATTGTACGCACTCCCTTTGCACTGGCTGTCATTCTCTATGCTACAACCCTGGATCATACCCTGCGCTTGCTGGTAACCATGACCAGCCAGTACTATCGTCTCATCAATCTTCCGGAAGCTGTTTTCGGAGTTCTGGGGTCTTTTGTCGCCGTAGCGGGGCTGGTGGTCCCCAGGCTGGCGCGGTGTATGACGGAACGCTTCAGCCCTGTGCACAACATAGCCGTTCTCAGTGGCGTGATGGCGGCTGCGCTCTTTGCCTTGACATGGTTCATCCCCTATCTTGGTATCATCCCCATGTTAATGGTCTTCTGGGGGATGATGATGACCTCTTTTTTTACCAGTCATTATCTCAATGAAATCACATCTTCTTCACAACGGGCTACGGTTCTGAGTTTTAAGGGGTTGGCATTCAATGCGGCGTATGGGGTAATAGGCATTCTGTATGCAGGACTGATGATATATTCCCGGGGCAGACAGCATCTCGCTTCCCCATATCTAGAAGGACAAGCACTCGAGAACGCGGCCTTCCGGGCCTCCCTACAGTGGGCTCCCTGGTATATGCTGGCTGGATTGATTCTGGTGACGCTTATATGTCGGCCGTTGCTCAAGGGAAATACTGTGATTTTTCAACGGGAAAAGAATGACGACGATGGTGATGGCCGACTATAACAGCTCTCTGTTTTTCACCTCCTGTTCAACATCGACAAAGATCTCCCGTACAGTTTCCAGGAGAATGTATATGACCGGTACCAGTAGTGTGGAAACAAAGGTGGCCGCGATCATCCCGCCCATGATAACCACCCCGATGGAGCGCATGGTCATGGCGCCTGCTCCGGAAGCAAAGGCAAGGGGCAATACTCCCAGCAGGAATGAAAGGATGGTCATCATGATGGGCCTGAAACGCAAACGCGCAGCGCTTTGAGCCGCTTCAGTGATGGGAATGCCTTGTTCCCGCTGTTCTTTGCAGAATTCGATGATCAGAATAGAGTTTTTGGCAGACATGCCTATGAGGAGTACCAGGCCGACCTGGGCAAAGAGGTTGAGATCCAGTCCCGCCAGTCGCTGGGCAATCAGCGCTCCCAGCATGACAAGGGGCACGGGCAGCATGATCATTACCGGGAGCACCCAGCTTTCATATTGGGCACAGAGGAAAAGGTAGACGACAATCAGGGCAAAAGTAAAAACGTATATCGTCATATTGCCGGCAAGCAGTTCCTGGTAGGACATGCCGGACCAGTCGAATCCAAAACTTTTGCCGGTTACCCGTGCATTGGCGATTTCGGCAATGGCGTCCATTGCTTGTCCGGAGCTGTATCCCGGCGCTGCAGAACCATTGATGGTAATGGAACGGTACATATTGTGATGTTGCAGGTTTTGTGGGCCTGTCTGATATTTCACTTGTACCAGCGTGCTGAGAGGGACCATCTGGTTATTGATGTTGCGAACAAAAATTCGGCTGATGTCTCGGCGCTCATTTCTATAGGAACTGTCAGCCTGTACATACACCCTGAACACTTTGCCGTATTTGTTGAAATCATTGATGTATACCGATCCGAGATAGGCCTGCATGGTACTGAACAACTCGTCCATGTTCACACCAAGGGCAGCTACTTTTTTTCTGTCTACTTCTATAAACAGCATGGGGTAGTTGGCCGCATAGGTCGTGTAAGCCATACCTATTCTAGGATCCTGGTTGGCTGCCGCGATGATTGCTCCTGCATTACCTATAAATGTATTGACGTCTCCTGCTAAATAATCCTGGTAACGAAAGTCAAAACCTCCCACGGTACCCAACCCCGGAATGCCTGGAATATTAAAAGCCACCACATTGGCATCGGTGAGTTGACTTCCTTTCCGATTAATGGTCATGATCAGTTCCTGTGCAGACATTCCCGGCTCGGTTCGTTGTTCCCATGGCAGAAGGGAAACAAAGCCTGCAGCTGCCGAAGAGTCCATGGTAGAGCTGAGCATATTGTAGCCGTCGATCAGTACCAGGTCTTTAATGCCTGGTATGTCTGTGATCATGGTTTCTACCTGTTTACGAATCTTCGTGGTCTGCTGCAACGCTGTACCTGGTTTCATGTTCATCATGACAAGAAATGCGCCTTTGTCCTCTTCCGGCACAAAGCCGGAAGGACTGATGGTGAACATCCAGTAAGTGACTCCGATAAGGGCAATGAAGGCCAGGATGACCAGATAACGGAGTTGTATCAGCAGGTTGACCAGAAACATGTATCCTGAGGTGATATGGTCGAAAACGTTGTCAAAGAGATGAAAAACAATGAATTTTTGTTGCCCTTGTTTTTGACGTTTGATCAGGATAGCCGATAAGGCCGGTGATAGCGTCAGGGCATTGATAGACGAAATCAGAACCGAAAAACTGATGGTCAGGGAAAACTGTCTATAAATGGAGCCGGTCAGGCCCGGCATGAATGATACCGGGACAAAGACTGCCACGAGAACCAGGGTGGTGGCTATAATAGGTGCTGTTAACTGGAGCATGGCTTCCTTGACAACCTGGGGAACCGTGAAGTCCGGGTGCTCATGCAGCAGTCGTTCAACATTTTCCACCACGAGTATAACGTCGTCCACTACAATACCGATGGCCAGGATGAGTCCGAACAGGGTAAGAAAGTTGATGGAAAAGCCGAACAGCTTCATGACGGCAAAGGTTCCAATCAGGGAAACCGGCACCGCAATGGTGGCAATGATTGTCGGCCTGACAGCCCCAAGAAAGAGCAGTATAACCAGAATCACCAATGCAACTGCAATAAAAAGGGATTCCACCACGTTATTGATGGCAACTTCCACGAACAGGGTTGTATCGTAGGGAATGGTCCAGCTGACACCTTCAGGAAAGCGGGACTCCAGAGCAGCCATTTTGTCTCTGACAGCCTGCCTGATTTCCAGGGAGTTGGATCCGGGAAGCTGGTAAATGCCGATAATAGCTGAGCCTTTTTTGTTGAGAATGGCATTCCAGTCATAACTTTCAGAACCGAGTTCAATGTCGGCGACATCTTTTAAGTAGACGAGCGTGCCGTCATCTTTATATTTTATGACAATCTGCCCGAATTCTTCCACATCCTCCAATTGACCACGGGTTGTAAGAACAAATTCAACTTTCTGGTCCTGGTCTGTCGGAGCAGCACCGATTCGACCAAGGGCTGCCTGCCTGTTTTGTGACTTAACTGCCTGTATGACGTCTGCTGGGGAGAGGTTGAGCGCTTTCACCCGGTCCGGGTTAATCCAGATGCGCATGGAATATTTTTTTTCTCCAAGATTTTCCGCTTTACCTACTCCGGGAATACGGCGCAGTTCGTCAAGGATATTCAACGTGACGAAATTACTTAAAAATTTGTCGTCGTATCTTTCGTCTCCGCTTAGCCCAACCAGACAGACAATGGAAGGAGAACGCTTGTCCACAACAACCCCTTGCTGGCGGACCTCTGCCGGCAGCTGCGGTGTGGCCATGGAAACTTTGTTTTGCACGTCCACGGCCGCAATATCCAGGTCATACCCCGGTTCAAAAAAAACATTGATACTTGCCTGGCCGGTACTGGTACTGGATGACTGCATGTAGATCATGCCCTTGACCCCATTTATTTTGTCTTCCAGTGGTCTGGTTACCGATTCTTCAACAGTATAAGCGTTGGCACCCACATAATTTGCTGATACGGCAACCGTAGGGGGAGAGACGTCCGGATATTCCTGTATCGGAAGGGTGAAAATCGCAACGCTGCCTGTCAAGACAATGATCAGGGAGATAACCATGGCAAAGATGGGTCTCTTGATGAAGAAAACAGGTAACATGTTAAGATTCCGTGAAAATGTTAGGAGGAGATGCTTGTTTATTCAGGGGTCAGGCCCTTTTCTTTAAAAACAGCCGGAACGCTTTTCGTGTCGGTTACGTCTTTAGGTGAGACCGCGGTTCCTTCCTGCAGTTTGGCGAGACCATTTATAATGACCCGGCTTCCTTCATCAAGGCCGTGCGAAACCACCAGCATATATCGATTGTCATGTCCCCGTTGTATATAGGTTTTCCTCGCGGTATTCTGATTTCCAACCGTATAGACATAGCTGCCTCTCTGGTCGTCAAACACGACTTCGGGGGGAATGGTGAGAAATGATTTTTTACCGGTCAGAAAGATCTCCGTGTACACGAAGGTGCCTTCCAGTAAGAAGTGCTCAGGGTTATCAATAATGGCGCGCATGGTTATCGTGCCCGTCATCGGATCAACCCTGTTGTCCGTGAAGTCTACATGACCCATGAAATGGGGTCGATTGACGATCTGGGCCATGGTGTCAGGCACACGGACCCGGGCGTCCATCTGGTCCTTATCCCTGTACTGGCGCATTATTTGGAATTCTTCTTCTGTAGGGTTGAAATAACTGTAGATGGGATCGTCAACAATAATGGTGGTGAGAAGGGTGGTCTCTCCGTACCCGACAATGTTGCCCTCATCAACCAGCCTACGGCTGATCCTGCCTGTTACCGGGGCAACCACTTCAGTATAATTAAGGTTGAGTCGGGCGTCTCGTACAGCAGCTTCATCACCCTTGATGGTAGCTTCGAGTTCCGCCTGTCCGGCAATGTATTGTTCAAGGGTCGCCCTTGGTGCAAGTCCATCCGCAACCAGAGGTCTGTAGCGGGCCACATCAGCCTTTGCCAGTGACAGGGATGCTGTATCTTTTTGCAGTATTGCCTCGGCTTTCGCCAGGGCGGCTTCGTAGCTGTCTTTTTCTATGACAAAGAGCTTCTGCCCCTTTTCAACAACATCCCCTTCGTTGAACAGGACCTGATTAAGACGGCCGCCGATACGAGCACGAACTTCGATTCGTCTGGTAGCCTCTGTTTTGCCGGTGTATTCAAGCCAGATGGGAATCTTTTCCTGTTTGACGGTAATGACTTCGACCTGTAAAGGTGGTGGTTGCCGTGTCTTCTGTTTCATCTGCTGTTCTTCGGAGCAGGCAGACATGGAGGCAAAGAGAAACAGGCCGAGAACAAGCTTGCGGAGATATCGCATGGAAACACCCCAACCAAAGCTGTGAATAGGAGAGAAGAGATTGGTTACACAAAAACAAGAAGCCCTCATGGGCTTTGTACATCTGCACAACTATATCATCAACGTTTCAGGCTTCCACTGTACATCAGATTCGGACAGCTCTGTCTTGAGCATGTAAAGTGGCTGTATAGTAAATGAATGCTCCAAGAACTCATCGTAAGAGATATCGTTCCTGCGTTCCTGTGAAGAGCTAGCGATACTTGTGTGGAAAAAAGGAAGTACCTTCAACATTCTAATCTATTAAACTGTCACGATCACCACAAGTATAAAAAGAGCTTCCTGAAATTAAATAGTGTTTTGGATTTTCCTGTACCTATGTTTGAATGTAGGTGACTGCTGCAGTTGGCTTTTTGTCTCTTGGCATTGTTTTTCTGTAATAAATTGTAACTATTACATTTTTTGGGTGGAGAGTGCGATGCGACTCAGACGATTGTTGCGTTTCATGTTGATTTGGCTGGTGGGATTACCTGTGCAGATAGCTATTGCGGCATCGGATGAGCTCTCTCTGGACAGGGCTGTGCAGCTCGCTTTACGCCATAACCCGAATATTGATATTGCTCTCCAGCAGTGCCGGCAGGGAGAGGGGCTTTTGCAGCAGGCACGTTCCGGCTATCTGCCCCAGGTATCTCTGGGTGCAGAGTATGGTCGGCAATTCATAGATGAACTGACACCTGAAGAAGAGGATAATGTTGGTCACGGTTCAATTTCCCTTTCTCAGTTGATTTATGATTTCGGACAAACAACAGGCGCTATCGATGCCGGTAGATTTTCCCTTCTTGCAACCAATATGAACCTTCAGCAATCTTTTTTGGATGTTATCCTCCTTACCAAAGAATCCTTTTATACTGTTTTAGAGAGGAGACATCTGGTCGAGGTCGCAAGGGAAACCGTCAGTAATTATGAGAAACATCTGCATCGCGCGGAGCGGTATTATGAGGCAGGAGTTCGCACTCAAGTAGATGTGACCAACGCGCAGGTGAACCTTTCCAATGCGAGGCTGGGACTGGTGCAGGCCCAGTCAAATCTGAAATCAGCACTGGTAGCCCTCAATAAGGCGCTTGGTGGAAGGCCTGTGCAGGGAACGTATGAGGTAACCATTGAACAACAGCCTCTGCATCTCTTGGCGCAAACAAGGCCGGCTTTGGCAACGTCCCTTGATACGCTCCTTGCCGCTGCCGTCGAGAATCGCCCTGATATGCAACAGGTGCAGTTTCTGGCAGATGCGGCTCAATCTCAGATCCGTCAGGCTAAAGGCGGTTATTTCCCCTCTCTGAAGGCTCATGGACGTTATGATGATTATGAAACCGAGCTGTCCTCTCTGCGTGATCAATGGAGCCTTGGTGTTGGCCTTACCTGGGAGATTTTCTCCGGATTTCGCACCCGTGGAGAAGTTGTGGAAGCACAATCCAGGTTTCGTGAACTCCAGGCAGCCATGCATGATCTGGAGCTCTCCGTAATCCAGGAGGTTACGGAGGGTTTTCTCCGGGCGGAAGAAAACAGCCAAAGCGTCACCATGGCGGATGAGTCGTTGACGCTTGCCCTGGAAAATCTCAAGCTTGCAGAAGGGCGTTATCAGGCAGGCCTGAATGACATGATAGAATTCAACGATGCCCAGCTCAATCTCTCTGCAGCGAGGACCAGTTTGGTATCCGCTTACTATGGGTATCTGGTTTCTTTGGCCAGGATTGAAAACGCCATAGGACTGGCGGAAGGTCTGGAACATCCCGAACAGGATGCCTCCTGCAATATGCCGTTTTGGAAAGGCACACAGGTTAAACAGTAAAAAGGATTGCATAGCAGTAGATGAATAGGGAGGGATTTGAATGACCAGGCATTGCAAATGGAGATATTGTATCTTCTTGATTATACTCATGGCACCACTGCTGTTTGGCACGGGGAACGTGTCAGCCTCGGGTCTGCAGGAAAGTGAACAGGTTCAACAGTTGGACAACATGCAGAGTGGTGCTCAACTCGATGCTGCCATGGCAGGCATGGACGACAGGCAGGTTCGTGAGGCTTTTCGAGGGGAGTTGCAGCGGAAGCTGCAGCCTTCCCCGGAGTCCGGGCAGGTTAATGGAACAGTGTTGTCCTCCTTGCGGGGAGTGTTACACAGCCTTGATTTCGGCGAAGATGAAAGCGGTAAAGGGGTGGCCGGATTTGTTGCAGCCTTGAAGCAGGCGCCGACGGATGTTGTTGCCGCTTTCAGCCGGGTTGGGGATGGAACTCCTGCGAGTTTCGGTATGTATGTTGTTCTCATTCTGGCGGTCTTGGGAGCAAGTTATGGTGTGGAATGGTATTTTCACCGGGTTACGGGGAAGGTCAGGCGGCAGGCGGCTGAGGTAAAGCCGGACGATGAGCTGGGCGTCGGTCGTTTCCTTGCAGCCTGTTTGGTTTTTTTGCCTGATTTTCTGCACCTGTTGCTGTTTATCTTTTTAGCCTTTTTTGCCTTTTTTCTCATAGGAGTGGAGCGGTCGGAGGCCGGCGTTTTGTTCATGGCGTGTCTTCTGGCCATTGCATTAGGAAGGGGAATGTCGTTGATCATGCGTTTTCTCTGTGCTCCCGGTCACCCTGATCTTCGTCTGCTTGCCGTTGATGACGGGTTGGCGGAATCCCTTTACAAGGGGCTTCGATTTCTTGTCTGGTATCTGGCGGTCGCCGGCATGTTTTTTATGTTCTTGAAAGAGCTGGGGGGAACCAGGACCGGGTATCAGGCGCTCCTGATTCTGACCGGCACGTGTTTAATTGTATTTTTTGCTTTGGGCGTCTTGTTGCGTAAAAGTGATGTGGCCGGGGCGATTATGCGTATCAAAAGAGAGGAAGGTGTTTCCTGGACTCGTCGGCAGCTAGCCGGATACTGGCATATCCTGGCCTTGCTCTACCTGTTTGTTGTCTGGCTGGTGTGGGTAAATTCCGTGTTTGCCGGAGTGACCAGAGAAAACGGAGCCCTGATCATCAGTTTACTGATTGTTCCCATATTTCTTGTTGTAGATCGGATCGGATATTGGGTTATCGGTAATATCACGGATACCCTGAAAGCACGCCCGGACCAGGAGGAAGAAGAACAGAAGAAAAAGGCCCTGGGCGAAGAATATCGAACTCCTGAGGAACGAATAGAAAATATTCGCAGGATCATGACCCAGGCAGTCCGTCTGTTCATCTTTTTTATCCTCGCGGTCTGGTTGTTCAGTCTGTGGGGGTATCCTTTCCCCTATGGATATGCAATTGTTGATGCAGCCTTTGATATTCTCGTCACGCTGGCCCTGGCTCTCTTTGTCTGGCGTTTCACATCCCGGTTTATTGAACGTAAAATTGCCGAGTCCATGCCTGAAGAGGAAGAAACCGTTGAAGATGACGGTGGAGAATTCGGGAGTGTCAGGAATCTTGGACGGAGTTATACCCTTCTTCCCCTTATACGCAAAATGGTGGCCATGAGTCTCTTGGTGATGGTAACCATGATCATTCTGTCCGCCATAGGTATAGACATCGGTCCTCTTCTGGCAGGTGCGGGCGTCATCGGACTGGCAGTAGGGTTTGGAGCACAGAAACTGGTCAGTGATGTGCTCTCCGGCATCTTTTATCTGCTTGATGATGCGTTCCGTGTCGGTGAGTATATAGAAGCCGGTTCGGTGAAAGGTTCTGTCGAGAATATTACCTTACGTAACGTGATGTTGCGACACCATCGGGGCATGCTGCAGATTATTCCCCACAGTGAGCTCGGCTCCATTACCAACTATATGCGCGGCGGTATCGTGGTGAAATTCAATCTGGAGTTTCCCTACGATACAGACGTGGAAAAAGTTCGTAAAATCATCAAAAAAGTCGGCCAGGTCATGTTGGAGGATGAGGAGCTTGGTCCGGATTTTATTTTGCCTGTCAAATCCCAGGGCGTGTATGAGATTACCAACTCGGTCATGGTTATCCGGGTTAAGTTTACAGCGAAACCCGGTCGGCAGTTTTTAATTCGCAGGGAGGCCTTCCGCAGAATTACAGAGGCTCTTGCCGCCAAAGACATCCATTATGCCCATCGTAAGGTAATTGTCGAGGTTCCCCGGCAAAACGGACAGCTGCCGCTTTCACCGGATCAGGTGCAACAGATTGCTGAAGCCGGGGCCGCGGCAGAACAGACCAATGTGGAAGCGGATAGGCAGGGGAAAATGGAGACAGAAAAAAATCTTCCTTGAGGAGTCCTGCACCGGCTGTCTGAAGAAATTGATGTATTCATGGTAATGGTATGCGTGTGGTAAGAGACAGGATGGATGTGAATGAACGCTGTAGAATTGTGTCAGGTAAGTAAGAGATTTGGAAATCATTCAGCACTGAATACCGTGGACCTTGTTGTGCATCCCGGTGAATTCGTCTGTGTTCTTGGTCCTTCCGGCTGCGGAAAAACCACGCTTCTTCGCCTCATTGCCGGTCTTGAAAAGGTGGATGCCGGTACGCTGAGTCTTGCCGGCGGCATGGTCAGTACCCCGCAGGAACATGTTCCTCCTGAAAAGCGAAATGTCGGTGTTGTTTTTCAGTCCTATGCCCTGTGGCCCCATATGAATGTAACTGAAAATATCGGTTACCCCTTACGGGTTAAAAAGTATTCACCTCATAGGCGTCAGGAAGAGGTTCAGGCCGCTCTTGAGTCGGTACGGTTAACCGCTTATACCGAAAGAAAACCCCACGAGCTTTCCGGGGGGCAGCAACAACGTGTGGCCCTGGCAAGGTGTCTGACTCAGAAGGCGGAAATCGTGCTGATGGACGAACCCCTGGCCAACCTGGATATGCACCTTCGGGAAACTATGCTCCGGGAATTTAAACGGTTTCATAAGATGACCGGAGCGACAATCTTGTATATCACCCATGATCAGGCAGAGGCCATGTCTGTGGCTGATCGTCTTGTTCTGTTGTTTGACGGCCGTATTGTGCAGACAGGGACGCCGGCTGAAGTATATGAGCATCCGGCAAACACTACTGTTGCCGGGTTTATCGGGGTGAGTGCAGTGTTCCCTGTGGATTTGACAAAGGCGGGAGCCATGCAGATTCAAGGCACGGAGATCTGTCTGGAGCATCCTGCAGGGGATCAACTCCATGCCGATGAACAGGCATACGCCTGTATTCGCCCCGAGGATGTTGTCCTGGGACAGGGAACCTGTAGCGGAAAGGTGAAGAATTGCACCTATCTTGGAGGTCGTTTTTTGGTGGAAGTGGTTCTGGTGGGTGCAGATGAGCCGCTCAAGGGATACTCATCCCAACCTCTTTTATTGGAAGAGGATATCAGTTTTACTGTGAAACAGTATCATCTCATACTGGAAAGCGACTGAGGCACCTTTTTTATCCACATTTTTTCAGAGCGTATCAGTATCCTTGGTGCACCAGGGTAAAATACCTGCCGGCAGGATTGGTGAAAGGAGCCAGGTCAGGGCCATCAGCCCGACAATGGCAATAACCACGACTACGGCAAGCGCTGCCGCCAGAACGGAATATCCCCCATCATCCAGATTGTAGAGAACCACCCCCAGCGTTTCATTTCCCGCAGACCATAAGAGGGCGGAGAGTGTCAATTCGTTGAAGCCCGTCATGAAAACCAGGATTGCGCCTGCAGCGCTCACCGGGCCGAGCAGAGGGAAGGTAATGGTACGCAGCCGGGTAAAGAAAGGTGCCCCACATGTTCGGCCTGCCTCTTCCAACTGATAGCCCAGCTGCTGGAAACCGGCGGTAACAGGTCTGAGGTTCAGAGAGAGAAACCTGGACAGATAGGCTATCAGTATGATCCATATTGTGCCGTACAGGGAGACATGCATCAGGGGGAGAGGGCGGAGAAAGGTGAGGATTATTGCTATGCTCAGAACCACACCGGGCAGCGAATACGGCGCCTCTGCAAGGTTGCTGAGGATACGCGCCCAGCGGCTGTTTTTCCACACAGCAAAATATCCGAGCAGCAGAGCCGCAACGCTCAGTATCAGAGCGCTTCCCGCTGCCAGTTTAAAGGAGTTGGCAAATGCCCTGCCTGTGACATCCTGGCGCAGCAATACTTCGATAAAATTTGCCGGAGTACAGGAAGAGATGGTCAAAGGGACGCCGTAGGCCGGTACAAGTGCGGAAGATAATAAGGCGGAAAAGGGGAGGATCAGCATGGCGCAGAGCATACTCCAGATGCATATTTCAACGACGGAGCGTACTTTGCCCAGGGAAAAGGAGAAGGGTCGCGCAGGCTTGCCTGATAAAGGCGTGGCTTGTCGTGCAGCCGTGCAACGGAGGAATAAGGTTACGCATATCCCGATGAGGGCGATAAGCAGTGCAAGTACAGCCACGTCGTTAATGACTGCAGGTCCGAATGAGGCGAGCCTCCTGTATATGAGGGTCGGCAAAACATAATATGACTGCGGTATACCTAAAAGAGCAGGGATGCCGAAATTTCCCAGGGAGGCGATGAAGGCGAGCTCTCCTGCCGCCAGAAGCGGAGGAATAAGCATGGGCAGGAGGATTGTACGGGCCAGGTAAGCGGGGACGGCTCCTGTAAGGCGCGCTGCTTCCAAAAGATCGGACGGAATTCTGCGAAGGGCGGATCGCAGGACAAGAAAAACAAGAGGGGTGTTTTGGATTCCCAGTAACAGTATGATGCCGGTTCGGCTGTATATCGGATTCGGGGCGCCCATCGGCGGAGCCAGGCCCAGAACCTGCAGGAGAGTACTGTTCGGGCCGAACAGTTGAATCCAGGACAACGCAGTAACCTGGGGAGGTATCATCATGGGTATCATCAGACAGAATACCATGAGCGCCTTACGGCGTACATCGGTGAGTGCTGCGAAAAAAGCGGTGCTTCCCCCCAGGAAAAGGGAAATACATGTGGCAGCTGCGCTGGTCTCCAGAGAGTGCAGGGTGGCTTTCCAGGTAGATTTCCGGGTAAGCACGTTCCACAGGGAAGTTTCCTGCCAGGGAGTAGTATCACCTGGGATAACCTGGAAAAAGAGGTGTCCCAGGGGCCAGACGGAACAGAAAAGTACAAAGGCCGTCAGCAGGAAAAGGAGCAGGTTCTCCTTGGACAGAATCTGTCCAAGGAGTCTGGTTGCGGGTGATGTCTGACTAAGACGTTTTGAGGTGAGGGAACTACTCACCGAAAATTTCCATGAATCGTTGTTTATTGGCCTTATCGTTTTTCAAGGCGTCTGCTGCTGAAAATTGCATCAGCTTGATTTCAGCACGCTCAGGAAAGCCGGCTGGCGGGGTAACACCGGGATGAGCCGGCAGATATCCCTGGCTTGCAGCAAGTTCCTGGCCGTACTTTGAGAGGAGAAAATCGACAAAAAGCTTGGCCTCTCTTGTGTTTTTAGCGGTCTTGAGTATAGCCACCGGCTCGGTCACTGCAGATACTCCTTCTTTTGGAAAGACAAAGGCAACCGGCGCTCCTTTGGCTTTTTCACGTATGGGGAGGAAATCCACCACCATTCCAGCCATTTTTTCTCCACCGGCAACGGCTTTGAACGTACCTCCGTTTCCACCTTTAGGGTGGACATCGTTTTGAGCCAGTTTTTCGTAATACTCCCAACCCAGTTCAGGGTTACCGGTCAGGGTAGCCATATGGATGGTTGCAGCCCCGGAGGTGAGCGGACCGGGCATTGCCACCAGGCCTTTGAATTCCGGCTTGACAAGGTCCTGCCAGCTTTCCGGTTTTACTTTACTCTTCGTATTATAAATAATACCGGTGGTAATCACTTTGGTTGAAAAGTACGTCTTATCCATATCATACAGCGCCTGATCATAGGCGCCGGCGTCCGCTTCGTGATAGCTGAGCAGCTTTCCTTCCTGTTTGAGAGCCTCCATGGTCACCATATCAGCTATGAGCAACACATCCGGTTTGGGATCGCCGGCAACGAATTCCGCGCGGAGTTTTGCCATGACCTTGGTGGTCCCATCCCGTATCCAATCCACCTCAATTTCCGGATGCTTTTGCTGAAAGGCGTCAACAGTCTGTTGTGCGTCTTTATTTGGCTGACTTGTATACAGGGTCAGCTTGGACTGGGCGAATGACATGGTTGTCAGGCCTAAAAGCATGGCTGTGAGTGTAAGGGCAAATTTGCCGGCACGATGTTTCATCAGGGTTCTCCTTATTGGCTGGTTAGCTTGCAAATCAATTCGAAAGACCTGCAATATGCCGGGAAAGTGTTTGCATGGTGTCAGGAAAATTTTAACGAATCGTTAAGAAGAGAGATGGACGGCAAGAGATGAAGAAAAAGAAAAATATCTGTCGCTGAAAAATATCAGTTGATTATTTTGGTCAATCGACTAAATTATCAGGTCAAATGAAGATTTGAGATAAAGCAGGGGCTTTTGTCAGGCAGAAAAGGAGGAAAGTACGCTGAATACGAAAGAGACACTCATTTTGACGGCAGGACAATTATTTGCTGAATCCGGGTTCGACGGTGTCAGTACCCGGACCATCGCCGAGAAAGCCCAGGTCACCCTGGGAAGCATTCATTATCATTTCGGCAGCAAAGAAAATCTCTATATTGAGGCATGCCGGCGGGCCATGAGCGCGAAAAAATCCAATGGGTTTGCTGAGGCGTTGGAGGAAAATCCGGCGCTTATCGAATCACCGGAAGGACAGGCGGAGTTGATCCGTACAGTGGTGTTTCGTACCTTCCATGACTACTTCAGGCCGGAACGGGAGCAATGGGAACGTAAGATCCTTGTCCGCGAAGTCGCTAATCCCTCTTCTGCCATGCCGCGGATTTCCGAGCAGTTGTTTATGCCGGATATTCTGGCGACCCGGGATGTCTTCAAAAAAATTAAACCGTCAGCAAGTGATGAAGAGGCAGATATATGGATGGATTTTCTCCATGCACAGATATTTTTTTACTCAGCGGCGGAAGATACCTTCTGTTTGGTGCAGGGAAAGGCATACATGGATCAGGAGTTGTATCAACAGGCGGCACGAGCAACGGCCAAGGCGATGATTTTGCTTGTGCAGCTTCCTTTGCCCCGGGATCTGCGAGAGCATTGACTTTGTACGTTCGGGGTATAATCTGTATGGTGGTAAAAGCGATGGATGTTGTAATGTGTCATCTTATTCGATGCGACCGTTGCAATAAAATGGTTGCTGTGGAAAAGGTTAATCTCCTTCCGGGAAAAAACTTATGTAATCGTTGCCTTTATAAAAAAGGGGTTGTCGAAACGATGGCTAAGATATGGTGTTTGAAAAAAAGATCCTGACCGGATGGAGTGAATCAGACAACAGCCGGAGGGGCCGTGCATGGTATGCACTCCAGTGTCATTTCACCTGACGGCTTGCTCCGGGGGGACTCATCAGGAACCGAATCAGGTTTCATTCTGGAGCAGTTATTGCTTGTAAGTCGATACTGTTGTTGGATGCCATGGAACGGCTCTCCAGGGCGTTTATTTACAAAAAAATACAGGGAAGATGCATGTTCGCATGGAATAACCAGGAGATATGTATGAAGCGAATGCTTTTTGTTTTGCTCATGATTGTTTTGCCTTGTTCAGTGAGTCTTGTCGGACAGGCCGAAGCCGTCGCGCAGGGGCCGACAGCACAATTGCGCCCTCTTGTCGACCAGGTAACTGATATTTTAACCGACTCCACTTCGGCCGATCAAAGCAACGAAGAAAAGGTTGATCGGGTTATGAAAATAGCCCGTCATGGCTTTGACTTTGAAGAAATGTCCAAGCGGGTGCTTGGTTCACAGTGGCGTTCACTGTCGGCAACGCAGCAGTCTCAATTCGTTGAAATATTTACTGAGTTGTTGAAATATGCCTATGTCCGTCAGGTTGACAGGTACACAGGGCAGCGCATAGAGTTTCTGGATGAACGGATCCGTGGACGGCGTGCGGAAGTTAAAACCCTGTTTGTGGACGGCGACACGGAAATACCGGTTTCGTATATTCTTATCGAGCGGGGGGAACAGTGGCTTATTTATGATGTTGTCGTTGAAGGGGTAAGCCTGATACGGAACTACCTGGAACAGTTTCAGGAAATACTGCGAAAAGAAAACTTCAAGGGACTCATAACCAAGCTGGAAGCAAAAATCACCGAGTTGAAGAACAGTCCCGCACAGGGGGCATAACCCGGAGTCGTCATGGGAGTGCAGAATGGTTCAGCATACCCTCGCGTTCAATAAATTCGATGACTTCTTCAACTCCCCGGCCGGTTTTCATATTTGTAAAAACAAAGGGACGATCCTTTCGCATCCGTCTTGAATCCTGATCCATGACCTCAAGTGACGCTCCCACCATGGGAGCGAGGTCGACTTTGTTAATTACCAGCAAATCCGAACGGGTTATTCCCGGGCCGCCTTTGCGCGGTATCTTGTCACCGGCAGCCACATCAATGACATAAATTGTCAGGTCAGCCAGTTCCGGACTGAAGGTGGCGCTCAGGTTGTCCCCTCCGCTTTCCACCAGGATGAGATCCAGGAGAGGAAAGCGGGTCTGCAGTTCATCGATGGCTGCCAAATTCATGGATGCATCTTCCCGAATGGCTGTGTGAGGACATCCGCCGGTTTCCACTCCCATGATCCGCTCTGCAGGGAGTACCTTGCTGCGAATAAGAAACTCCTGATCCTCTCGTGTATAGATATCATTGGTGACCACAGCCAGCTGATATTTTTGAGCCAGCCGGCTGCAGAGCAGTTCAAGAAGAGCGGTTTTTCCTGACCCGACAGGGCCTCCCACTCCGACGCGGAGGGTATGTTTTGCGTTAGTCATGAATTATTGTAACCTGTTTATATGAAAGTCTCCGGCAGAGAGCAGAAGGCGCCATGCCGGAGTGATACACTTTTATTGTTCGTTGTGGCCGGCCAACCTGGTCCAGCCATGCTGGTTAGGAACGATACAGTCTGGTATATTGGGTTTCGTGTAAACTTGAGGCCATTGCCAGGGCCGGGGAAGAACTTCCTATGTCTTCATCCTGAATGTGCAGCGCCTGCTCAAAAACAGATGCGATATGCGTGCGCAGCCGCATGAGTATCAGCTGCCCTTCGGTCTGTCCGAGGGGGATGATTTTCACACCGGCCAACACCTGGTTCTCGAGCCAGCTCCAGCAATAACCAATGGACGCTGCCTGAAGATCAACCTGCCAACCTGCAGCAGCGCATACAAATCCTGCCGGTTGGCATTGCGCCGGCAGGGACGGTTCAAGCCAGTCGGGAAAAAGCCCTAGTTTTTCAAGAAGTGAGCACATGGCTTTGCCTCTGTTTTTTTCCTCTTCCCGCAGCTCAAAGGTTTCCCTGCAGGCAAGCAGCATTTTGCACCAATAGGAGAGCTTGGAGCTGTTCTTTTGCCTGAAGGCTTCATACATGCGCATGAGAATGGGAAGGTCTACCCGGGCCAGAGGGCCGTGGAGGGATTCCTCCAGCCACGTGGCGAGGGTTTCACCGTCATGCACCCAGTCTTCTTCAACGGCCCATTCGAGTCCTTGGGAGTAACTGAAAGCGCCTGTGGGCAGAGAGGGACTGACCAGCTGCAACAGGGCAACCAGTGCTGAAGGGTCAGTGGGCATGGTGATGCCCGTGTCCATTCTGAGCGACGTGTGAACCGTAGGCTCCGTGCTCCGGCTCAAAGGGGAGCATCTCCGTACAAACATCAACTCCCAAACCTCTGACCATGTCATCCAGCACATGGTCATGTTGATAGCGTGCTTCCCCGGGACAAATTTGCAGAGGCACGTGTCTGTTGCCGAGATGGTAACAGATTCTGGCAAAGAGCAATGCATCCCGGCAACG
Organism: Desulfobulbaceae bacterium; assembly: GCA_963678525.2. Classification (GTDB taxonomy): domain Bacteria; phylum Desulfobacterota; class Desulfobulbia; order Desulfobulbales; family Desulfobulbaceae; genus Desulfogranum. Next base: position 2,607,391 of record CAXXDG010000003.1, on the reverse strand, counting down.
GATAATCGAGACCTGTTCCGGCGCAGCTACCACCTCAACAATGGCGTCCTCGGCCTGTAACAGATCTCCGCCTCTGAGTACGCTGCCCCTCGGCAGGATAATGCCGGCCTCTGTGCCGTTGTCCAGGGTAACTCGGAGGCGACTTTTCAGCCGCAGCTCCCAGGGCAGGGTGAGAGTCGTCCCGGGAGCTTTCCAGCCTGTGATTTTTTTCGTGAATGTGAGCATGATCAGAACAGGAAATACCGTTGTGCCATGGGCAGTATCCTGGCCGGTTCGCAGAGCAGGAGTTGACCGTCGGCGCGGACTTCATAGGTTTGGGGATCAACCTCTATCACAGGCCGATAACTGTTGTGCACCATATCTTTTTTCCCGATTGAACGGCAGTTTGAGCAGGCGGCTAGAAGGGATTGCAACCCAAGGGATGAGCCAACGCCCCCTTCCAACGCGGCCTTGGAAAGAAAGATCATACTGGTGGCCTTGGCCGCTCTCCCAAAGCTGCCGAACATGGGACGATAATGCACCGGCTGCGGTGAGGGGATGGAGGCGTTGGCATCACCCATGGGCGCAGAGGCGATCATGCCCCCCTTGAGAACAAGGCTTGGCTTGACCCCGAAATGCATGGGCTTCCACAGGACCAGATCGGCGAGTTTGCCCACCTCCACAGAACCGACTTCATGGGATATGCCGTGGGAAATCGCAGGATTGATGGTGTATTTGGCAATATATCGCTTGATGCGGAAATTGTCGTTTTCCGCCGGATCCTCGGACAGGCTGCCCCGTTGAACCTTCATTTTGTGTGCGGTCTGCCAGGTGCGGATAATCACTTCTCCCACCCTTCCCATGGCCTGTGAATCAGAAGCTATCATGGAAAAACCACCCATATCGTGGAGAATGTCTTCGGCGGCTATGGTTTCCCGCCTGATTCGCGATTCGGCAAAAGCCACGTCTTCTGCAATTTTGGGATCAAGGTGGTGGCAGACCATGAGCATATCCAGGTGTTCATCAATGGTATTGATGGTGTAGGGCCTGGTGGGGTTGGTCGATGAAGGCAGGACATTCGCTTTACCGCAGGCGCGAATGATGTCCGGAGCATGCCCTCCACCTGCGCCTTCGGTATGATAGGTGTGGATAGTGCGGTCTTTGAATGCGGCCATACTCTGTTCCACAAATCCTGATTCGTTCAGGGTATCGGTATGGATAGCCACTTGGATGTCCATTGTATCCGCCACTGTCAGACAGGTATCAATGGCGGCCGGCGTTGTCCCCCAGTCTTCGTGGAGTTTCAGGCCCATGGCGCCTGCTCGCACCTGTTCTTCAAGGGCCTTGGGCAGGCTGGCGTTTCCTTTACCCAGAAAGCCCAGATTCATCGGAAACACATCTGCGGCCTGGAGCATTCTGTGGATATTCCAGGGGCCCGGGGTGCAGGTGGTCGCATTGGTTCCTGTGGCAGGACCGGTCCCGCCGCCAAGCATGGTTGTTACCCCGCTGGTCAAGGCTTCCTCGATCTGCTGGGGGCAGATAAAATGGATGTGCGCATCTATGCCGCCGGCCGTGATAATGGAACCTTCGCCTGCGATAGCCTCGGTTCCAGGGCCGATAATGATGTCAACCCCGGGCTGGACGTCGGGATTTCCTGCTTTGCCGATGCCGCTGATGCGGCCGTCCTTTATGCCGATATCAGCCTTGATTATGCCCCAGTGGTCCACGATGAGTGCATTGGTAATGACCACGTCCGCGACCTGGGCGCCGCATTGCTGGCTCTGGCCCATGCCGTCGCGGATGACCTTGCCTCCACCGAATTTCACCTCATCTCCGTATGTGGTGCGGTCTTCTTCAACCTCCAGCCACAGTTCCGTATCTGCCAGGCGCACCCTGTCACCGGTGGTGGGACCGAACATCTCCGCATATGCCTTTCGTGTAATCCGTGCCATAATCAGTCCTCCAGTGCGCCCATGACCCGGGCATTGAAACCGTATATATTTCTTGCACCTGCAAAGGCGACCAGTTCTACCTGCCTCTGCTGTCCGGGCTCAAAGCGGACTGCTGTTCCGGCTGCAATATTCAGGCGAAAACCCTTGGTTGTTTCCCGGTCAAACTGCAGGGCGGGATTGGTTTCGTAAAAATGATAGTGGGATCCTACCTGGATGGGCCGATCTCCGTTGTTTTCCACTGTGACGGTTACGGTTTCCCGCCCCTGGTTCAGCTCAATTTCGCCTGCCGCCGTACATATCTCTCCTGGTATCATCAGCTGCTCCTTGATTGTAATTGTCCATTCAGACTATGGGATTGTGTACCGTAACCAGTTTGGTGCCGTCGGGAAAGGTTGCCTCAACCTGTACCTCCTCGACCATTTCTGCTATACCTTCCATGACATCGTCTCCGGTCAGAAGCGTTCGCCCGTAGGCCATAAGCTCGGCCACGGTTTTGCCTTCCCTGGCCCCTTCCAGGATAGCCCCGCTGATGTAGGCTACAGCCTCAGGATAGTTGAGTTTCAGTCCCTTTTCCTTGCGGCGCTCAGCCAGCAGTGCGGCGGTGAACAGCAGAAGCTTGTCTTTTTCTCGTGGTGTCAGTTCCATAATTGGTATCCTTGCAGAGGTTGCATTATGTCGTCCAGATGCGCGGTGGACAGGCCTCACAGTTAAGCAGGGCCGGTCTCAGGCATGTCCAGATACGTTGAAAAACAGTTCTGGCTTCAAAGGTTGAAAAACCCAGGTATCGTGCAACCAGAACTTCTCCGGCCATGGTTATGGATACCATGGCATGGTCCGTGGATGGGAGCGTCTCTCTGGCAACTTTGACCAGGACGGGATCTGCGTTGGTTGCCGTAAAGAGTCCGCTTACCGGGTAACCGTGCAGCCCTGTCAGGTTTTGCAGCTGTTTTGCGGTTTCCACCTGTAACCGATCTATGAATATGGGTTCCTTGTCACGGTACAGGGAAAATGAGTTGATCAGGCTCCCCGTGGTAAAGGCCTTGTCTTGTGTCGGCAGCCCCAGGCTGACCACTTCCCAGCCCATGAATTGTCCGCCTTGCTGCAATTCCACCCAGGTGTGTGCGCGTGCATGGGCTCCCGGAAAGAGGATGGTATCCTGTGGAAACCATTCCAGGATCCCCCCATTCACAGTGAGCAGGGTTTCCTGGAATGCCGTTAGCCCGTTTGAACGGTAAAACTTGGTGGCCCCGGGTGTGGTAATCAGCGCATGGCTTCCAGGGGCGGAAGAGGTGCTGACATGCAGATGATCCCCGCCGACCACGCCGCCGGGAGGGTGGAGAATATAGACGTGACAGACCCGATCTTCGGGATAGAGGGGCCGCTGCACCATGAGCGGCCCCTGATGCCTGTTTTCCACAAGGGCTGTGATATTGCCTCTGTCTGCAAACCCAAGCTTGAGGGACGCCTGCCAGCCTTTTTTATCCAGTTGATCGGTTGCGCCCATCAGACAGTGAGATATTCGCGGATCAGGTTTTCGTCCAGCGTGTTGATCTCTCCGGAGGCCATTGCGCGCCCGCGGTCCAGGATGGTAAACCGATCGGCTATGGCACGTACGAATTTGAGTTTCTGTTCTACCAGCAGGATGGTCATGCCTAACTCACTTTTGAGTCGTTGAATGATTTCCCCGATTTCCTGGACAATGTTCGGCTGGATGCCTTCGGTCGGTTCATCCAGAATGAGCAGCTTTGGGTCAAGGACCAGAGCCCGGCCAATGGCCAGTTGCTGCTGCTGCCCTCCGGAGAGGTCGCCGCCTCTTCTGCCGAGCATTTCGTGCAGGACCGGGAACAATTCAAAAACAAGATCCGGGATGGCCTGCTGCTTTTTCCGTCCGGTCTTCAGGCCTATTTCCAGGTTTTCACGAACTGTGAGCAGGGGGAAAATCTGTCTGCCCTGGGGTACATATCCTACTCCAAGTGAGGCCCGTTTTTCAACAGCTAGTTTATGGAGCGGGCTGCCCTCTAGGTCTATGGCGCCTGACTCTATGGATTGCAGGCCCATTATGCAGGAAAGCAGAGTGGTTTTTCCCACGCCGTTTCGTCCCATGAGTGCGGTACACTCTCCTGCAGGTACATGAAGGTCAATATCCCAGAGGGTATGGCTTTCACCATAGTACTGGTTGAGCTGTTGTATCTCTAACATGTTATTCTCCAAGGTAGACTTCCACAACCTGCTGGTTGTTCTGCACTTCATCCATGCTGCCTTCCGCAAGGATGGAACCCTGATGGAGAACCGAGACCTTGCGGGCAATGGAACGGACAAAATCCATATCATGTTCCACAACAATAACCGAATGTTCTCCGGCAAGGGAGGTAAGCAGCTCGGCGGTTCGTTCCATCTCCTGCTGGGTCATGCCTGCGACCGGCTCATCGATGAGCAGAAGCTTCGGGCTTTGCATGAGGAGCATGCCGATTTCCAGCCATTGCTTCTGACCATGGGAGAGAGAGCCGGAACGTGAACTGATCTGTTCTTTCAATCCTATCAGTTGTGCAACTTCATGGATAGTGTCTTCCTGTTCACTGGAGAGCTTTGCCCGCAGGGTTGTCCAGACTGATTTGTCTCCAGCCATGGCCAATTCCAGATTGGTGTGTACCGTATGTTCTTCAAAAACCGTCGGCTTTTGGAATTTTCGCCCGATACCTGCAGCAGCTATCTGAGGTTCATCCATGCTCAGCAGGTTGATACCCTGGCCGAACCAGGCAGAGCCGCTGTCCGGGGTGGTCTTTCCTGTGATAATATCCATCATGGTCGTCTTGCCGGCTCCGTTAGGTCCTATAATGCAACGCAGTTCACCGTCATCGATATAGAGGTTGAGGTCATTGATGGCTTTGAATCCGTCAAAACTGACACTTATCCCTTCCAGGTATAAAATGACGCCATGGCTCAAATCCAGATCCGGAGGTGTATCCGGCACAAGAAAGGGAAATACTTCTTCTCGGTTGAGCAGCGAGCGAAGGGAATGATTGTTAATCATTGGTTGGTCTCCTGCTTTTTCAATAATCCGGCAACACCCCTGGGGAGAAAGATCGTTACCAGTACAAAGATAGCGCCAAGCCCGAAGAGCCAGGCATCGGGAAAGGCGACCGTCAGATAACTTTTGGCATAGTTGACCAACAGTGCCCCCACAGCTGCGCCGTAGAGTGTCGCACGACCTCCAACAGCCACCCAGACAACGATTTCAATGGAGTTGAGCGGTGAAAATTCCGTGGGGTTGATGATGCCGACCTGGGGAACGTAGAGTGCTCCTGCCACACCTGCGAGCATGGCTGAAAAGGTGAATATCCACAACTTGATATTTTCCACCCGGTAGCCGATGAACCGCAGGCGGGATTCCTGGTCGCGGATTGCCGTAGCCGCCTGGCCAAGCCGGCTGCGGGTAATATAACGGCACAATATATACCCGCCGGCAAGGGCCAGGGCAGAGGCAATGAACAACCCGGCGCGGGTGCTGTCGGCCTGCAGTGAAAAACCGAGCAGATCCTTAAAATCGGTGAGCCCGTTATTGCCTCCAAAACCCATTTCATTCATGAAGAATGCCAGCATCAGGGCATAGGTCATTGCCTGGGTTATAATGGAAAGATACACTCCCGTAACACGTGAGCGAAAGGCAAACCAGCCGACTGCGACGGCAAGCAGTGCAGGTATCGCCAATACCATCAGCATTGCAAACCAGAACATATCAAAACCATGCCAGAACCAGGGCAATTCCTTCCAGTTGAGAAAAACCATAAAATCCGGCAGCAGGGGGTTGCCGTAGACGCCGCGATCACCGATCTGACGCATCAGGTACATGCCCATGGCATAGCCTCCAAGGGCGAAGAAAGCTCCGTGGCCGAGGCTCAATATGCCCAGATATCCCCAGACCAGGTCCACGGAGATGGCTAACAGTGCGTAGCAGAGGTATTTTCCCAGAAGCGCCATGGTAAAGGTGGAGATGTGTACGGGGCTGCTTTCCGGGACAACAAGGTTACAGACAGGTACGGCCACAGCAGCCGTAAAGATGAGGGTAAGCAGGAATATACCTGCTTTATCTCCCCGTAATGAAGAAAGTATTGAGATCATGTGGTTACTCCGCAGCGCGTCCTTTTTGAGGGAAAAGCCCCTGGGGACGTTTCTGGATAAATAGAATGATCAGTACCAGGATGATGATCTTGGCAAGGACCGCTCCACTCCAGGGTTCAAGGATTTTATTGGCTATACCGAGCGACAGGCCTCCCAGCATGGTTCCCCAGAGGTTGCCGACACCTCCGAATACAACCACCATAAAGGAATCAATGATATAGGATTGACCCAGGTTCGGTCCCACATTGGTGAGCTGTGAAAGAGCGACTCCGGCAATGCCCGCAATACCCGAGCCGAGACCGAAAGTGAGCGCATCAACCCGTGCCGCAGGTATTCCCATGGACCTGGCCATAGCACGGTTCTGGGAAACAGCGCGCACCTGCAGGCCGAGAGAACTTTTTTTCAGCAGGATATAGAGGGCTGCAAACACAACCATGGCAAAAATGAATACCGTTACCCTGTTGGTTGTCAGGGAGAGCACGGGATTGATCACCAGCGATCCTTTCATCCATTCCGGTGTTATGACGGAACGGTTGAGAGGAGAAAAAATGGTTCGTACGGTCTGCTGCAGAATAAGACTGAGCCCAAAGGTGGCCAACAGGGTCTCCAGTGGACGTCCGTACAGGAAACGGATGACTGATTTTTCAATAACGACCCCGACCATGCCGGACACGCAGAACGCTGCAGGGATGGCCAGAGCCAGAGACAGCCCTATGTGGTTCGGCATCAGCTGCTGCAATACGTAGGTGGTATAGGCCCCTATCATAATCAGCTCACCATGGGCCATATTGATCACGCCGATCACCCCGAAAGTGATAGCCAGGCCTATGGCGGCAAGGACCAGAACCGATCCCAGGCTTAAGCCGAAAAACAGGGTTTCAAGTTTCGCATACCATTTGACTTTGGCTTCAATGGAGGTCAGAACCTGCATGGCTCTTTTGTGTACCGGTCCACTTGTCTCCTGTGTGATAAGCGTTTTGAGCTCATTACGCACAACCGGTGTCAGGTTGCCGGATAAGGTCTCCAGCGCCTGGACTCTTTGTGTCTCATCATCACCCTTGAGCCAGGCAACGGCAATGGCTGTCTCAAGTTCCTGACGCACTGTTTTGTCCTGTTCCCCGTCTTTGAGTTCTTCAAGCATGGAGGCTGAATCGGCGGTTATGTCTTCGAGCATGTTCCGTACAGCTCCCGCTCTCACCTCAGGGTCGGGATGCTGAAGGTTGATTCTGGCGATCCCTGATTTCAGGCTGCCTCGTAATGCATTGTTAATAGTGATTTTTTTAAGCTGCCTTTTACTGAGGACACCCAGGTCCTTGTTCAGGAGAACTCCCACGGCACTGAATCCACCATCAACGGCTTTGACCTGGACCACGGTGTTGTCTGACCTGAGTAAAAAGAGTTCGCCTGCCAAAAGATCCTTCAGTACATCGGCGCTGCGAGAATCCCCGCTGTTTGTGATAAGTTCGACAGCCTGGTTTTTGTCCTGGAATTTTCTACTCTTGAGAAGTTGTATGCCCTGCTCAAACTGTGTCTGGGCTGACGCCTGTGTATCGGCAATAGGAAACAGACAGAAGAGTAGTAAAAACGGCAGAGCAACAAGGCTCAGCAGAACTCGGTGATGATGTTGTCCCATGGTTCTGTATATTTTTCAAAAGAAGTGGTTGACAGCACTCCCTGCCTGTAACGGCAGGGAGTGTGGGGAGACGTTACTCTTTGCTGCCGGCGCAGGTTTTGGTAACGACATTGTAATTTCCGCAGGAAAGGGGGGCTCTCCAGTCAGAGATAAGGTCTTTGGAGCCTTCCAGGTAGTCGGACCAGGCATCGCCGACAACCAGGCCGGGTGTTTCCCAGACAACGTCAAACTGGCCGTTGTCCTGAATTTCCCCGATGAGTACAGGCTTGGTGATATGATGGTTAGGCATCATTGCGGAATAACCGCCGGAGAGGTTGGCCACTGTCACGCCGATTATGGCTTCCTGGACAGCTTTTGGGTCGGTTGTTCCCGCTTTTTCTACGGCTTTCACCCACATATTGAAACCGATGTAGTGCGCTTCCATGGGGTCGTTGGTGACACGCTTTTCATTCTTAATGAATTTGTGCCAGGCATCGATGAACTCCAGGTTGACATCACTGTCCACACTCATGAAATAATTCCAGGCGGCAAGGTGGCCGACAAGGGGTGCGGTATCAATGCCGGAGAGTTCCTCTTCGCCGACTGAGAAGGCAACGACCGGGATATTGTCTGCTGTAATGCCCTGGTTGCCCAGTTCCTTGTAAAAAGGTACGTTGGCGTCGCCGTTGATGGTAGATACAACCGCTGTTTTTTTGCCGGCTGAACCGAATTTTTTAATGTCTGCGACAATGGACTGCCAGTCCGAATGGCCAAACGGAGTATAGTTGATCATGATGTCTTCCTGGGCTACGCCTTTTGCTTTCAGGTATGCTTCCAGGATTTTATTGGTCGTTCTCGGATAGACGTAGTCGGTTCCGGCAAGGACCCAGCGCTCAACCCCAAGATCGTTCATAAGGTAGTCAACGGCAGGGATCGCCTGCTGGTTCGGGGCAGCTCCGGTATAAAAAACGTTCAGTGAGGATTCTTCACCTTCATACTGAACAGGGTAAAACAACAGGCTGTCAAGCTCTTCAAAGACAGGGAGAACGGATTTTCTTGAAACGGATGTCCAGCAGCCGAACGTGGCCGCGACTTTTTCTTTTTCTATCAATTCACGGGCTTTTTCTGCAAACAGCGGCCAGTTGGAGGCCGGATCCACAACCACGGCTTCAAGCTTTTTACCCAAAACGCCGCCTTTTTTGTTCTGCTCTTCAATCAGCATCAGCATGGTGTCTTTCAGAGTGGTTTCGCTGATTGCCATGGTGCCTGAAAGTGAATGCAGGACCCCGACCTTAATGGTGTCCGCTGCCTGAGCAGTGCCGCTGAGCAGGCTCCCGGCAAGTAAGCCGCAGGCCAGGGGGAGGGCAAACAGTTGCTTCTTCATCAGTATCTCCTGTTGTAGTGTGTTGAAAAGTAAGATTTGTTTTCAAGCCAATCAATAGCAGAGACCGTGCCACTGTTGTCCATGGGGCAATATTTTGTTCGCTGAAGACTGTTTTTGTGTGGTTTTTGTTTACAAAAGTGAAATGTTCTCCCGCTAAGATTGAATATTTAATGTCAAAATTGTATTTTATTTAGGGCTGTATTTACAAAAACGTAAACAAGGTGCCTCTGCAGATTGAGGGGTCTTTCGGGTAACAAGGCTATCCCTTTGTTTTTGCCTGCCTGAAAACGGCGGCTGATTTGATGTATTTGTCTTGTGAAAGACCAGCGGCTGATGCTCGGGGATTATACAGGACGGAGGGAAAAGCAAGGATGGCGGGCTCTCCTCAAAATATTCGGGCAAGTCTGAGAAGAGCCCGAAGTGCGGCTTAAGGAACTTCCTGCTTAGAATCGATATAATGGGCGGCAGCAAGCGCTGCTGTTGCTCCTTCACCTGCGGCTACAACAATCTGTTTGGCATACTTCTGTCTGAGATCACCTATGACAAAAATGCCGGGATTTGTGGTTTCTCCCTTGCAGTCAGTGACCACAAATCCATCGGCATTCATGGGGGTTCCTGCGGGGATCAACTGATTGTTGGGCTTAAAGCCGATGAAAATGAAAACACCGTCGGTTGCAATTGCGCTCTGTTCACCGCTTTGGGTGTCTTGAAGTACAATCTCGTTTACTCCCTGGTCACCTGCTTTTATCTCAACGGGCGTCTTGTTCCAGAGTATTTCAATATTGGGGTCGGCTTTTACCCGCTCCTGAAGAATCATCCCGGCGCGCAGGGTGTCACGACGGTGAACCAGATAAACTTTCTTCGCTATCTTGGCCAGGTACAGGGACTCCTCAGTGGCGGAGTCTCCTCCGCCTATGACGACAACGGTTTTATTTCTATAAAAGAACCCGTCGCAGACGGCGCAGTAGGAAACCCCTTTGCCGTAATACTCATCTTCCCCCGGAATACCGAGTTTTTTAGGGCTTCCGCCGACAGCAATGATAACGCTGTGACAAGGGTATTGGTCGCCGTTCGCAAGGCGGACCGTATGGTGCTGAAGTCCCGGAACTACAGCTTCCACTTCTTCCTGCAGAATATCCAGGCCATAGGATTTAACATGGTTTAAAAAGTTTTCAGCCAGTTCCGGTCCGGTGATGTTTTCAGTACCAGGCCAGTTTTCAACCACATCGGTTGCTGCCATCTGGCCTCCGGGATAACCTTTCTCGATGAGTACGGTTTTCAAGGCGGCTCGTTTGGCATAAATCCCTGCGGTCATGCCTCCGGGTCCGCCCCCGACGATAACAAGGTCATACATTTCATGCACGGTCATAATTGTTCCTGTATGTATCCGAAAGTTTCCGGCAGAGAATGGGTGGCGCCATGCCGGAGTAGTACGCTTTCATGGTTTATTGCGGCCGGCTGTTTCAGTCCCGCCATGCTGGTTTATCTGGATTCAGGCACTCCAAGTTTTTTCAGGATAAGACCCAGCGGGCAGAATTTGCTCCAGCCGAACTGGAAAAGATTCAAACCGACAAAGGCTGTGAACAGCAGCCAGTATTTGCTCATAAAAAAAGGGTTGCCGCTGAAATCAGCGCCCAGGGCAATGCTTGCGAGGATGAAAAAACCGGCTATGACATGGATCCAATCGGTAATGATCATGAGAACCTCTCTTAATATTGGTTATACGTATAATCTGTAGATTAGACGAGAAAAAAGTCAATTTTTTTATTCATAATAATTTCGCGGCGCCGGCTTCGGCTATTCCCCCTTTTGCTCCTCTTTGTCAAGGGACGCAGTGTTTTCGATGGGTGAAATCGGTTCCGTTGTTTTTACCTGGAAGGCGATATCAATCCCGGTCGATGCCCCTGTTTTGGCTTCTTCCTGTTCTCCAGCCGGGGACGCTGTTCGCTGTGGCGCCCCAGGCAGTAATTCTATTTCCGCTTCTTCGTAAAATATCGAACCTAGGGATGGTAAAAGAAATAAAGATGTCAGGCAGGTCGCTCCGGTTGCGGCAATGGCTATGGAGGATGTGGTGCTGAAAAGGGTGTACTGTGTAAAGAAAAAAGGTAGAGCGCCTGCTGTGACGCACCCCCAGCCGGTGAGTAAGGGGAGAGAGTTCTCTTCCAGGGCGCCGCTGAGAGCATCCCGGTAAAAGTCTCCTTCATCCATCCGTTGTCTTAACGTGTAAAGAACTTGCCAGGTTGATATGCCGGAGGCAAAGAGCGCCAGTCCCGCAAAAGCGGCTGAGCAGGGACGGAGAGCCAGGCCGCCGATGCCCATGCTTCCAAGAACGATAACCAGGTTTGCAGCGCCTGTCATCAATAGGGCTGAACCGCTGATGATTGAGCGTGTAAACAGGGTAAACAGGACGGAGGCAATAAGGAGAAAGGCTCCCCAGCGACCGAGTAGGGAGAAATTGAGCTGCTCGCTCCATGCGGTATGGGCCTGAAGGTCGCCCTCCCAGCTTATTTCTATGGGGACGGGAGGCGGTTCGTTCTCCATGTATTCCAGGGTGATATTCCGGATTTGGCGCAGGATGTCCGGGGAAGAATTGCGAAGCAGCAGGAGTATGTCTAAGGTGTTGAAGGAATGATTGATAAAACGGGAGAAGGATTCGGGGTGTCTTCCTTTTCGGTACTGCTGCCATGTCTGAAGGATCCCATTGGTTGTAGTAGGTATTGTATAGTGCTGTTTCGCTCCTTCATACAGTTCCTGGTGCATCATTTTGGTCAGGTCTACTAAGGAAAAGACTTTGGAGACAACTGCCTTGTTGCGAAGGAAAAGGGACAGCTGATCGAGATAGTTAAGAATGTCCGGGTGGGCTAAAGGGGCTGAGTCGTAGGTGATCCCTGACAGACTGTCCAGGGCGATGGACCACAAATCCTGCGAGAGGGCGTCCTCTTCAGGAATTCTGCTTAATTCCTGCTGCCACTTGTAGGCGAGGCTGTCGTGTAATTCGGCCTTGCTGGTGCTGGCAGAGAGTGCTTCATCTATCTGGCGCATAATTGCCGTACGCGTGTCAGGCCCGGCTGCGAGGGGTCTGAAAAGGTTCTCTTTCAGTTCCCCGGCTGTCTGTTCCAGGAGGGTGTCTCTGTCAGGCGCTTGTATTCGGAGGAAAAGTCGATAAATGCCTGCAAAATTTTTGTTGAGCAGCTGCTCCGAACGGTAGAGAGAATGATCTTGCTTGTAAAGGGAGATCAGTGTGTTGGATTGTTTAAGCAGCGCAATACCTGCCGCGCAAATGAAGGTCAAAGCGCAGGTTAAGATTAATGCCGCCATCGGCTTTTTGGATATAAAAGCGCCAAGATAAGGGAACTCAAAAGTTTTGTCAGGTGTTTCCGGGGGTAAAAGGTACGAGGCGGCAGGTTTGGATTTTCTTTTTGTCGGACCGAAAAACACGAGTCCGGCAGGGATCAGGAGCAGAACCTGGAACCAGGAAACGATTACGCCCAGCGCCAATGCCGGCCCCATGCTGAATAACGGTGCAGGTGCCGCAACCAGTATTGCCAGGCAGGCGAAAAGCATAGTGTACATGAGCTTGAACCATGTGCCGAGGTATGGTTCGATCAGTTTTTTTATGGGTTCGGGGTCCTGCCTGGTCCATTTTGGATTGTTGTTGATTGTATGAAAAAAGAAGAGGCTGTTGAGCAGGGTCAGAACCGCAATCGTTCCAGGTGAGGTAAATATGAAGATATCTGCGCTCAGTCCGGTGGCGACCTGGGCAATCAAGACAACCAGGACCGTGTTGACCACTGGAAACAAGACAACCAGGCCATGGCTGATTTTTTTAAAGACAATGGAAATGACGGCGCAAACAAGCAGGCAGGAGAGAGTGGAAAGAAGAAGGCCTTTCCAGTATCCTTGTTGAAAAAATGTTTCGCGATATAGGGATAACCCGCCGTAGTACAACTGGTCCCGGGACAGACTGAGTTGTTTAGCAAGATCCCCGCCGGCAGAGACAAGATCAGCCGTAACGCCGGAAGACTGGAGGGGCAGGTAGAGTGCGGTTGATTGTTTCCCCCGTGATATAATCAGGTTATCAAAAAAAAGATGATTCCCCATTCGTTGAATGAGCCTGTCGATGTCTGCAGTATCATAAGAGAAATTTTCCGGTATTAACGGAGTCAAGGGAGCGCTTCCCAAGGTTTCTTCAGAGACCATGTCCACGTTGCAGAGACCAAGGAAGTCCTGGGCGATCAATGGGGGCCGCTCTTTTTCTGCGAGTGTGAAGCTGGAAAGTTCGGAGCAAAATGTGTAAGCCTTCACCAATGCATCTTCCGAAAACATTCCCTTGGGGTTGTCGGGATTTCTCAGGGCGATGATCATGTCGTCCTGATACGCGAGGTCGTTTTTTTTGCCCGGGTCGGTGTACATATGCGGGAAACCTTGCGCCAATCTGTATGATATGGCGGCGGGACTGCTGAAGAGGAGGATTGCGCTGCATACGACAAACAACGCCATGGCTGCCCCAAGTATCGTTTTGGGTTTGGTGACGGCAAAAGTAATGAGTTTAAGGGGAACAGTCACAGTTTGCCTCTGGTTCCGGTTGACTGGCGGGTATTGCCGACTTTCAATGTAAAAGCAGGGGGCAATGCATCTTGCGGGTTCCTGCAGTCCAGGTTTTGTGTTGGGACCTTGGGGGAGCAGGTTAATACTTTGTTATTGTTTGTCTAAAATTATCCATCAGCTTGGCGCGGCTGTCAAGCCTGAGAGATGGACAAGATAAATATGTTACTTTCTCTCGTGGTAACCACCTGATAAAGCGTGCTTTTGTTAAATGGTTTTGAACAACGAAGCTGAAGTGCGGACAACGGTTCACGGATTCAGCAAACAGGAAAACAGCGTCTTTGTATAAACGAAGTTGATGTGTAGATAGAATAAAAATAAAAAAAAATGATGGTCTATGAAAGGTACCTTTTTGGGGCCGGGGCATGTGCCTGATGCATTATGGAGCGAAGTTTCAATGCCACAATAAGATTGTATATTTACATGCATTTTGCTGTGTTTTTTTTGTGTCGCAAACATGGGCGGGAAGAGCCGCCAATGAGCGTGCTGTCGGGCCGTTTCGGTGGCGCCGGCAGGTTCATAACGCTTGACAAAGTAGGTCCGGGAGATTACTCGTATTAGGATATCAGGAAAGGGAGGTTCTTGATAACGTTCGATTTTTATTCTTCATTGGCCGTTAGAAATCGAGAGTGTCACAGATAAGCAGGGCCGATCCGACGGTTTTTCTTTCAGTGGACCATTGAAAGAAGGAAAGTTCCACTTCAAAGCTTTAATCGAGGGAAATATGAGCGCGCAGGAAGACAAAATCACGAGTTTGTTGAGTGAAGGGAAAACCTTTGATCCTCCTCAGGAGGGCTGTGGGAATGCCTGGATCAAATCTTTGGATCAGTACCAGGAGGCCTATAAGCGGTCCATGGATGATCCCGAGGGTTTTTGGGCGGAGAGGGCGGAAGAACTGGTCACCTGGGACAGGAAGTGGGATCAGGTTCTGGAGGCTGACCTGACCGTCCCTGAAGTGCAATGGTTCAAAGGCGGGAAGCTTAATGTCTCAGCCAACTGCCTTGATCGTCACCTGACAGACGGTCGGAGAAACAAGGCTGCCATTATCTGGCAGGGGGAACCGGAAGAAGATGTAAAGGTCTACACCTACCAGATGTTGCATACCGAGGTCTGCCGCTTTGCCAATGTCCTGAAAAAGAAGGGCGTCAAGAAAGGTGACCGGGTAGCCATTTATCTACCCATGGTACCGGAGCTGGCCGTTGCACTGCTGGCCTGTACCAGACTTGGGGCTGTGCATTCTGTTGTTTTTGCTGGATTTTCCGCTGTTGCTTTGCAGAGCCGCATACAAGACTGTGAAGCAAAGGTACTGCTCACCGCTGATGCAGTGCTGCGCGCCGGTAAGGCTATACCCTTGAAAGCAAATGCGGATGAGGCTCTGCAGGAATGTGAAAGCGTGGAAAGCTGTATCGTCGTCAATCGCGGTAACACTGATATCGTCATGCAGGATGGGCGTGACACATGGTGGCATGAGGAGGTGGCCGCTGATGATATCACCGCGGATTGCGTGCCTGAACCCATGGACAGCGAAGATCTGCTGTTTATTCTCTATACTTCAGGTTCTACCGGAAAACCGAAAGGGGTGGTTCATACCACCGGTGGATACCTGACGTATGCCATGCACACATGTCAGTGGGTGTTCGATATCAAGGATGATGATGTATATTGGTGTACGGCTGATATCGGGTGGATTACAGGGCACAGCTACATTCTCTACGGTCCGCTCGGGCTCGGCGCGACTACGGTCATGTTCGAAGGAGTACCTAACTATCCCGCTCCGGACAGGTTCTGGAAAATCGTTGAAAAATTCAAAGTCAACATCTTTTATACTGCCCCGACGGCCATCCGCGCCTTAATGCGGGAGGGAGTCGAACATACCGAGCGTTATGACATGTCCAGCCTGCGAATACTCGGATCGGTCGGTGAACCGATCAACCCTGAAGCCTGGATGTGGTATTACGTGAATGTGGGCAAAGAAAAGCTGCCCATCGTCGATACCTGGTGGCAGACTGAAACAGGAGGTATCATGATTTCTCCTCTGCCCTATGCAACACCGTTGAAACCTGGTTCCGCCAGTTATCCCCTCCCGGGAATAGATGCAGCGATATTGAATGAGGACGGCAAGGAAGCCGGCCCCAATGAGGGCGGTCATCTGGTTATCCGCAGGCCCTGGCCTGGGATGCTCAGAGGGGTGTTCGGAGATCCTGAACGATATAAGAAGACCTATTTCAGTAAATATGAGGGGATTTACGATCCGGAGGACGGCGCCCGGTGTGATGAAGACGGCTATTTTTGGATAATGGGACGTCTTGACGATGTTATCAACGTCAGTGGCCACCGTCTGGGAACCGCAGAGATCGAGTCGGCCCTGGTTTCCCATGAAGCCGTTGCAGAAGCGGCAGCTGTCGGCATGCCGCACCCCATAAAAGGGCAGGCTATTTTTGCCTATGTAACCTTGATGAGCTGGGCTGAAGAAAGTGATGAACTGCTTGCTGAACTGAGAGCGCATGTACGTAAGGAGATCGGGCCGATTGCAACTCCTGAGGCGATCCAATGGGCTCCGGGATTGCCTAAAACCCGTTCAGGAAAAATCATGCGCCGTATTCTGCGTAAGATTGCAGCTAATGATTTTGCTGATTTCGGGGATACTTCAACCCTTGCCGATCCATCGGTTGTCGATCAGCTTGTAGAAGGAAAGAAGCAGCTGGATCAGTAGTGTTACCTTGATCCTCTAAATATACGCACGCCCGGAAGGCGAAGTGGGTATTCAACAGGCAGAGCCTTACCGGCTCTGCCTGTTTTTGTTTGAGATCACCCTTGCATTCAGGCGCGGACCAGGCTGCGGTTTTGCCGGCCTTGAGGGGCCGTGTTGGAGAGAAAGTTGTTTTTTTATTGGCATTAGGGGATTTCATGTATATCATGGAGAGTTATTTTTTGTGCCATCCCCAGCCGGCTGCATATACCTGTTGATTCTGTTCGTGAGTACCGGGTATGCCGGTCCCATTCAAACTTTTACTTTTTTTACGCAATGACCGGAAAAGAGATAAGAAGACGTTTCCTGCAATATTTTGAACAAAAACAACACACGGTGGTGTCATCTTCATCCCTTGTGCCCCATGACGATCCCACTTTGCTTTTTGCCAATTCCGGCATGGTGCAGTTCAAGAAAGTGTTCATGGGTGAGGAGCAGCGTCCTTACGTTCGTGCTACTACCGCCCAGGCCTGTGTCCGTGCAGGCGGCAAGCACAATGATCTGGAAAACGTCGGTTATACAGCCCGTCATCACACCTTTTTTGAAATGCTCGGTAACTTTTCCTTTGGCGATTATTTCAAAAAAGAGGCCATTGCCTTTGCCTGGGAATTTCTCACTGTTGAACTCGGCATCGATCCGCAGAAACTTTGGGTTTCGGTCTATGAAGATGATGATGAGGCCTATGGTTTGTGGGAACAGGTGGAAAATCTGCCGCCCGGCAGGATTGTCCGGATGGGGGAGAAGGATAATTTCTGGGCAATGGGTGATACCGGTCCATGCGGCCCCTGTTCCGAAATCCACATAGACCAGGGTGAACAGGTGGGGTGCGGAAAGCCTGATTGCGTCCTGGGGTGTGACTGTGATCGTTACCTGGAGCTGTGGAACCTGGTGTTCATGCAGTTTAATCGCGATGAACAGGGCAATATGACCCCGCTTCCTAAACCCTCTATTGATACGGGTATGGGCCTGGAACGTGTCGCCGCCGTTCTGCAGGGGAAGTTCAATAATTTCGACTGTGATCTTTTTACGCAGCTTATTGACTATATCGCCGGCCTTGCAGGGAAAAAATATCATGAAAATGATCAGGACGATGTCTCTCTCAGAGTGATTGCCGATCACGCCCGGGCAACGACTTTTCTGGTTGCCGACGGGGTGTTGCCGTCAAATGAAGGAAGGGGGTATGTACTGCGCAGGATTATGCGACGTGCCATTCGTTACGGCAGGTCTCTGGGATTGGATTCTTTTTTCCCCGGGGTCTGCGCTCTGGTTACTGAAAACATGGTAGAAGCCTATCCGCACCTGGCCCAGACAACCGAGTTGCTGGCCAAAGTGGTTGCAAACGAAGAAAAGCGTTTTGGCGAGACCCTGGATCATGGACTGCAGAAACTGGATCAGGAGATAGAGCGGCTTGGCAAGGTTCAGCCGGACGATACGACCATTGACGGTAATTTTATTTTCAAACTGTATGACACCTATGGTTTCCCTGTTGATATCGTTCGTGACGTTGCCATAGAGCGCGGGGTCGGATTTGATCAAAAAGGATTTGATCACGCCATGCAGCAGCAAAGAGAACAATCCCGAAAATCGTGGAAAGGCAGTGATGTCGACCATCTGGATAAGGGAATTCTTGATCTCCTTGAAAATGGGGAAGTCTGTACTTTCACCGGGTATGGATCAACATCCGAGGTGAGCAGTGTGGTCGGCATTCTTGACGAACATGGCCGATTGATTGACCACGCAGAAGAGGGGACCCCTGTACGGATTGTGTGTAAAAAGACGCCTTTTTATGCGGAATCCGGCGGGCAGATCGGTGATTCCGGTAATATTCTCTGGTCTGAAGGATCGATGCTGGTGGAACAGACCACTTCTCCGGCCGAAGGGATAATTCTTCATCATGGCCGGGTAAGCCGGGGAGTATTGCAACAGGGACAGGAGGTGACTCTGGAGATTGCCGAACGAAGAAACGATGTGGCGTTGAACCATACAGCCACCCATCTGCTGCATGCCGCCCTGAAACAGGTATTAGGGGACCATGTCAAGCAGGCGGGATCGTTGGTTGACGGCAAACGCCTGCGATTTGACTTCACCCATTTTTCTCCTGTCACTGCTGAGGAGATTGTTCGCATCGAACAGATCGTCAACGCAAAGGTACGCGAAAACACTTCTGTACAGACGAACGTGCTCAAGCGTGAGCAGGCGATATCCGAAGGGGCGACAGCTCTTTTTGGGGAGAAATACGGTGACGAGGTGCGGGTGATCAGTATAGGGGAATTCAGCAAGGAGCTCTGCGGTGGGACCCATGCCTCCGCCACTGGAAATATCGGACTTTTTAAAGTTATCCATGAGACAGGCATCGCTGCAGGCGTACGGCGGATAGAAGCCGTAACCGGACCGGAGGCCATCGCCTGGATGCACAGCATGATGGATCATATATCCGCTGTCGCCGAAGCCGTAGCCGCTCCTTTTGAGACCGCAGCAGACAAAATTACGGCACTGTCAAGAAGACAAAAAGAGCTTGAAAAGGAAATAGCCTCGTTGAATGCATCCATGTCTCTGGCCAATCTGGATCAGATGATTGCAGGAGCCGTCGAAATCCAGGGTGTTCCCGTGATCGCCTCCCTGGTACAGCTTGACAGTCCGAAAACCCTGCGTGAAATCGGCGATAAGGTACGGGATAAACTCTCCTCCGGCGTTGCGGTCCTTGGGGGGGCATTTGCCGGCAAGGCTGCTCTGCTGACCCTGGTTTCAAAGGACTTGACGGACAAAATCAAGGCCGGAGACATCGTGAAGGAAGTGGCTGTGATAGTCGGAGGCAAGGGTGGAGGACGTCCTGATATGGCTCAGGCCGGCGGCTCCATGCCCGATAAGTTGGATGAAGCCATGGCTAAAGTACCGGACATTGTACAGACGCTCATGAAGTAATATCCGTAAGACGGGCTGTGTTCCCGCGACAGAAAGAGTATGGATCTTAGGCTGCAGCCTTCAGGTTCGTGAAATACAGACATTTTTTGAAAAGTCGTCAGAGTGCGGCTGGAAGAAATATCAGTTTTACAGGCAATAGATAGAGAATGACCGATTTATCAGATTCACAGCGTATCGTTATAACAGGGGTTGGGCTGGTTGCCCCCGGCGCCTCTTCCCTGAAGGAGTATCGTCAAAATCTTCTGGCGGGTAAAAGCGGGATAGGAACTCTGGATTTACGTTACATGGGGCCTCACCCAGCGGGAACCTGCAGTTTTGATGAAACCCGCTACCGGAAAAAACGTGAAAATAAACGGGGGACCAGGGCTGGATGCATAGCGGTATACTGTGCCAATGAAGCCTTGCTGGATGCCGGAATTACTTTTGAAGAGTATGACAAAAGGAGGACCGGGGTCTATCTTGGGCTGACGGAACACGGGACGGTAGAAACCGAGAATGAGGTCTATAATATCGGCCAATTCGACAATAATACCGATTACTGGACCCATCACCACAACCCGCGAACAGTCCTTAATAATCCCGCGGGTGAAATTACAATGAATCTGGGGATCACAGGGCCGCACTATTCAATCGGCGCTGCCTGTGCCGCCGGTAACGCCGCCCTGATCCAGGGGATACAGATGCTTCGCCTCGGCGAGGTGGACCTGGCCCTGTGCGGCGGTTTCTCCGAATGCACGGGATCGTTCGGCATATTTGCCAGCTTCAAAGCCCAGGGAGCTCTGGCCGAGCATGCCGATCCTACAAAGGCTAGTCGACCATTTGACAACAACCGGAATGGAATTGTCATTTCCGATGGCGGCGCCCTTTTCACCCTTGAACGACTGGATAAGGCTCTGGCAAGAGGAGCGAAAATTTACGGCGAACTCGCCGGCTATGCCATGAATTCCGATGCCAAGGATTTTGTCCTTCCCCACGGTCCCAGGCAGAAGGAGTGTATGGAAGCCGCTCTGGCGAAAGCCGATATGTCTCCACGGGATATTACCATTGTCAATACTCATGCCACAGGGACTAAACAGGGCGACGGTGAAGAATGTCAGGCTGTGGGAGAACTGTTCAATGACTGTGTCGACACCTGGATAAACAATACCAAGTCCACCATCGGTCATGCCATGGGAGCGGCAGGCGTCCTTGAACTTGCCGGCAACTTACCCTCTTTCAGCGATAACATGGTACACCCGACCATCAACATCGACCAGCTTGACCCGGCCTGCGATTTGCGGGGGCTGGTTATCAACGAAGCTCGTGAAGTGCCTGAAGTGAATGCCATACTCAATAATTCCTTTGGCATGCTCGGCATAAATTCAGTGATCATTGTCAAGAGATTTATGGCAAACTGATATTTTCTATGGTAAAGATTTCGGCTTTGCCGCGACTCCCGGCTCTTCTGTATCCCTTGATAATCGAGAAGAGCGCACAAACCGGCTGCCGGCTACTTGAATACTTGCCCCGGTTGAAATCCATTGGATCGAGACCCAGGTTTTTTTGTGTATAAAGAGGAAAAGGAATGACTCGTGACCAAATCAAGGATGTTATCCTTGAAATCATAGAAGAAATAGACGAAGAAGCAGATTTTGACAACCTGGACGCTGACGCGCCGCTTCGCGATCAGCTTGATCTGGATTCCATGGATTTTCTGGATATTGTTATGGAACTGCGCAAAAGGTATCAGCTGCAAATCCCTGAAGACGAGTATCCTGAACTGGCTACTCTGACAAGCTGTGTGGACTACCTGGAGCCTAAACTGAAAGACGTTTGATTTTTCTGTTGCCGGATTACCGCAAAACCGAGGTATAGGGGAAACGCATATCCTTTATGGCTGATTATCAGCTTCTTATCATCGGAGGAGGCCTCTCAGGGATAGCAGCGGGGATACGTGCCGCCCGATTTGGTGTTAAAACACTGATTGTCGAGCAACACGCCTTGCCTGGTGGGCTGAATTCCTATTATTACAGGCAGGGCCGGTTTTTTGAAACCGGTCTCCATGCCATGACAAATTTTTCCCCGCCGGGAGACAAAAGAGCGCCTCTCAATCTCCTGTTTCGTCAGCTCAAACTCTCACGTAAAGCGTTTAAGATTAATCCGCAGAATCATTCAGTCGTTCGCTTTCCTTCAGCATCATTTCGTTTCTCAAATGATGCTGCACTGCTGGAAGAGGAGATTTCTCAAAATTTTACAGGGAGCATTGATCGGTTCAGGCGTCTGAAAAGCGCTATTCTCGAGTATGACGCCTTTTCAGTGAGACCATGGCAGTCTGCCGTGGAATTTTTAAAGATGCACCTTGATAACCCTCTGCTTGAACGCATGCTTCTTTTTCCTGCCATGATATATGGAAACGCAGAAGAAAAAGACATGAACCTGGGGCAGTTTGCGATCATGTTTCGCTCCATATTTGAAGAGGGATTGTTTCGTCCTGAAGGAACCATCCGAGATTTTTTACAGCTTTTGTTGAATCAATTTAAAGGATTCGGTGGTGAAATTCGCTACAATGCGCCTGTTGAGGCCATAGAGCATGAACAAAACAGGGTCCGGAGATTACGATTTGCTGACGGAGAGACCGTTTCAGCTGATCATATCGTTTCCACCGTCGGGCTGCCGGAAACAATACGGATGACCGGTTGGCCGGTTGACATTGGCAAGTATACCGGTCGGATGAGTTTCATGGAAACGTTGTCTGTTCTTAAACCGGAAGCTGCCGGCGCCTTTCATGGCAGGGGAACCATTATTTTTTACAGCCATTCAGACTCTTTTTGCTATCGCCGGCCGACGGACTTGTTTGATCCCAAGTGGGGGGTTATTTGTTTTCCGGATAATTTTCAGGATCCGGCAAAAAACACCGAGCCGCAGGTGCGGGTTACCCATGCCGCCAATTATCAGCTCTGGCATTCGTTGTCTGAACAGGAGTACCGGGAGCAGAAAGTACGCTGCGCGCAGGAGGCTGTCGTCAGTGCTGAGCGCGTTATAGGCCCCTATTCGCAGGACATTGTCTTTCAGGACAGTTTCACCCCGCTTACAATCGAACGATTTACCCGTAAAAAGGCTGGAGCAATTTATGGGAGCCCTGTTAAACTGTCCACCGGGGAAACTCCTTGGGAAAATTTGTATATTGCCGGAACCGATCAGGGATATCTGGGAATCGTCGGCTCCATGCTCAGCGGTGTGTCGATGGTAAATCTCCATGTCCTTTAGTGAACAATGCCTCAAATAGACTGATAAAGATTTCATGAACAGTGCCGTAAGAAAACAACTCCTTTCCCGCTATGATGTAGTCGTAATCGGTTCCGGCCTAGGTGGTCTTACCTGCGCCAACAGGCTGGCCAGAGCAGGCCACAGCGTACTCCTGCTTGAACATCATTTTCAATTAGGCGGTCTGGCGACCTGGTTCAAGCGCGGCGGGCACATTTTTGACGTATCCCTGCACGGTTTTCCCTATGGAATGGTGAAGACGTGCAGGAAATACTGGGGTAAAGCAATCAGGGACGCCATCGTTCCCTTACCTAATATTGTCTTCAACAACCCCCAGTTCAGCCTGACCACCACTTTCAGCAAGGATGATTTTATCCGTATCATCCAGGAAAAATTCCATATAGCCAACCAGACTGTTGTCGAGTTTTTTAAAACTGTGGACAACATGAATTTCTATGATGACCGGAGCATGACAACCAGGGAATTGTTTGAGCGGTTTTTTCCCGGCAGGAGTGATGTGCACCGGTTGCTTATGGAACCCATAACTTATGCAAACGGGTCCACCCTGGATGAGCCTGCTATTACCTATGGTATCGTATTTTCAAATTTTATGAACAAAGGCGTCTTTACCTTTGAAGGGGGGACGGACAAACTTATTTCTCTTATGAACAGGGAACTGGAAACCAACGGCGTGACCATTGTCACCCAGGCACTGGTTGAGCGGATTGTCATTGAGCAGGGAAGGATACAAGGGGTAGTGGTTGACGGTTCGCTGATCGAAGCCGGAGCCGTGGTTTCTAACGCCGGAATCACGAATACCGTTGACAAACTGGTGGGCAGGGAATTGTTCAGAGAGACCTTCCTGGAACAATTTGACCGTGTTGAAGTCAGTAATTCAAGCTGTCAGGTGTATTTCGGCATACGTAAAGGCGAGACCATTGCCGATGTCGGGGACTTGATATTCTCTTCTTCAGCCCCTGAGTTCTCCGCAGCAGAAATGCGCAGCATGGACACTTCAAGCAGGACATTTTCATTGTATTATCCCAAAACACGACCTGAGCGGCCGGATTATACAATAGTTGCTTCGATGAACGCTGATTACGATGACTGGGCAGGTCTTGATTCCGATCAGTACGGCCGGGCAAAGCAGGAAATGATTGAACGTTGTCTTCTGGATCTTGAAAGATACCTGCCGGGAGTGACTGATAAAATTGATACGGTTGAGTCCGCCACTCCTCGAACGTTTAACAGATATACCCTGCATACTCGTGGGACCTCGTTTGGAACAAAATTCGAGGGATTGGATGTCTCCCGGTCCCTGCACAAAGAAATTCCCGGTTTGTTTCACGTGGGGTCTGTTGGTATTATTATGTCCGGTTGGCTGGGGGCCATTAACTATGGGGTCATCGTGGCAAACGATGTAGATGGTTTCCTTCATAGTTAGTGTCTGTCCATAAATGGTCTTTTTACCCAATTTTTGCGTTATGCTCAAAATTTTATCCTCGAAATATCACCTATATGTCTGCGGTAAAATTTATAGCATGCCTCAAACTTGAGCAAAAATCCTCATTTATGGACAGACACTAGTTAACATGGGTGGCCGGCGAAAATATAGAATTAGCTTGGCCTGAATATCAGGCCGACATGTTGTGTTCTGCTGATAACGATTGAAGGGGGAGCATTGGAGTTCACAGGAAAGAAGGCTATTGTAACAGGAGCCACCCGTGGAATAGGGAGGGCCGTCACCATGGCCTTATTGTCACAGGGGGCACATGTCATCGGCATTTATGCCGGTAATAAAGAGGCTGCGGACACGTTGTCCGGCGACGTTGAACAGCTCGGAGGAACATTGACACTGCACCAACTGGATGTAAGTGACTATGAGGCTGTCGAGCAGTTCTTTGCGCAGGTGGAAGGACAATATGACACCATCGATATCCTGGTGAATAATGCGGGGATACGACGCGATGCCATGGTCGCCCTGATGAAACCGGAAGAATGGCGGCAGGTTATCGATGTAAACCTGGGCGGCGGATTCAATATGTCCAAATTTGCGATTCCCCTGATGATGAAACAGAAATACGGGCGTATTATTTTCATCACTTCTCCCATGGGGACCATGGGATTTCCGGGTCAAGGCAACTATGCTGCTTCCAAGGCCGGTCAGGTTGGTCTTGCCAGGTCGCTGTGCAAGGAGGTCGCCAAAAAGAAAATTACGGTAAATTGCGTTTCTCCAGGGTTTATAGCCACTGATCTTATCGATGATCTCTCTGAAGTTCAGGTCAAAGAATATAAAAAGATGGTACCCCTCAAGCGTTTCGGGAATCCTGAAGAGGTTGCTGAGGCGGTTCTTTTTCTGGCAAGTGGGAAAGCGTCGTATATTAACGGCGCCGTTCTGGAGGTTACAGGAGGGTTGTGATGGAAAATCGAGGAAAGGAGTATATCCTTCAACGGATACCTCACAGACCGCCGTTTCTCTGGCTGGATCGAGTCCTGAAAGTATCCGACGACACCATTGTCGCAGAAAAAGACATTCTGCCTGAACTTGAACTGTTTAAAGGGCATTATCCTGATTATCCGCTCATGCCGGGGGTTATTCTCTGTGAGGCGGTTTTTCAGGCCGGCGCTTTGCTCATAAGTGAGCTGATACAGGATGGGAAAGCGGACATAAAAGGAGGTGTGCCTGTGTTGACGAGGATCCACGGGGCCAGGTTCAAGCGTGAGGTTCGTCCAGGTGATACCATTGCAGTCTCAGCTTCCATCAAGGAGTATGTAGGCGGAGCGTGGTTTCTGAAAGGCTCGGTCAAGGTCGGGGCGAAGACTGCGGTACAGGTTGATTTCGCCTGTGCACTCAAGGGGTAGACATGGATTTTCTTGGACTTGATGGAAAAACCATAGTTGTTTTTGGGTTAGCCAACAAAAAATCCGTGGCTGCTCACATAGGGAAAGTACTCAAGGATGCCGGCGCAGAAGTGATCCATGTCGTGCGGAGTGAGCAGCGCGTAGCAGCAGCCCAAAAACTTTTTCCCGATTCACGGGTTTACACCTGTGATGTGGAGAATGAAGAAAATATCATCGCCCTCAGGGACCGGATACAGGAAGATGTAAGCGCCCCCATCGACGGTCTGGTTCATTCCATTGCCTTTGCCGATTACAGCCGGGGGCTCAAACCTTTCCATGAGACGGTAAAACGCGATTTTCTGCAGGCTGTTGATATCAGCTGTTTCTCTCTTATTGCCATTGCCAATCATTTTTCTTCGCTTCTGTCTAAAAACGCCTCGGTTATAACCATTTCAATTTCGTCAACGCGTATGGCTGCTGAGAATTACGGCTATATGGCTCCCATAAAAGCGGCCCTGGATTCGTCAATTGTTTTCTTGGCCAAGAGTTTCTCAGCTTTTTCAGAAGTGCGCTTCAACGCAGTTTGTCCCGGTCTGCTCAAAACATCAGCTTCTGCGGGCATCCCGGGATATATTGATTCATATCTGTTTGCAGAAAAGGCGACTTTTCGTAAACGAGCCCTGCAGACTGAAGAAGCCGCAAATGCGGCGGCATTTCTTCTCTCTCCCCGTTCTTCCGGTATGAATGGCCAATGTCTGGTAGTAGATGCAGGCATGGGAATGAATTATTTCGACACGGAAATCGTAGGAAAGGCTGTTTCGTAAAATCATGGGCGGCAACATGCACATCGGCAATAGGATGATACGCATGCTCAACCATGCATATCGCGTTTTTATTTCGCGTTCAACGCCGTTCTATGTGAAACTCGTGTTGGCTGCCGGGTTATTGTACGCCCTTTCCCCTTACGATGTGATACCCGAGTGGATTCCGGTGTTAGGTGTTCTTGATGACCTGGCTTTGGCAGCTGTATTGATTGGCTGGGCCAACAGGTTTGAAGTGCGGGAAGACGAGTAATTCCTTCCGGGGAACGATCTTTTTGAAGTCTGGTCCCTGTCTGAAGATATTCCGAGGATACACCCCCGAACGTAATAAAGAAGCCGGGTGAACCGGTACTGTTTCAAGGCGTCCTTATATCGAGTAAACCAGCATGGCCGGACCAGGTTGGCCGACCACAACGGACAATGAAAGTGTATCGCTCCGGCATGGCGCATACCGCTCTCTGCCGGAGACTTTCGGATAAAGGGCGGTGAATGCTTTGGTTCATACTTACGGCCCTGAAATGCGTAGACGTTTCGTCCGTCAGTCAATGTGCTCCACTCCTAGATAAATCTTTGAATTTTAAAGTGATATGCGTTATTCACAAGTATGTCTGCACAATTTCGGCTATGCACTGCCGCCTAGAGAGATACGTTCTGCAGAAATCGAGCGGCAATTGGAATCAGTCTATACTCGTTTGAAACTCCCCGCAGGAAGGCTGGAACTGATGAGCGGCATTACCGGCAGGCGCCTGTGGAACCCCGGAACCCTGCCAAGCCGCGGAGCAGCGCTGGCCGGTAAAGATGCCATAGAGCGGTCCGGGATTCCCCCGGAAAAATTGGGATGCCTGTTGTTCACCTCTGTCTGTCGGGATATGATGGAACCTGCAACCGCCACTTTTGTTCACCGGGAACTCGGACTGCCCTCAAGTTGTCAGATTTTTGATATTTCCAACGCCTGCCTCGGTTTTCTGAACGGCATGACAGCCCTTGCAAATATGATTGAGCTGGGACAGGTTGAAGCGGGAATAGTCGTTGCCGGAGAAACAGCGGAAGATTTGGTTGAATCGACCATAACGGCGATGCTGTCCGATACCGGTCTGACCCGTAAAAGCGTCAAGCCGCTGTTTGCTTCCCTCACGATCGGCTCCGGCGCCGTTGCTTTGGTAATGACCAGGAAAGATCGTTTCGATACCGGACATTACCTGCTTGGCGGGGCGTGCGAGGCAAATACGACCTATAATACTCTCTGCCAAGGCGGCCAGAACTCAGAGCAGGGCACCCTGATGTCCACTGATTCTGAAGAACTGTTGCAACAGGGGGTAGCCACTGCCGCTAAATGCTGGCAGCGTTTTCTCGACGCCATGGATTGGCGCCCAAACCAGATAGACCGTTTTTTCTGTCATCAGGTTGGGCGCGCCCATGCAAAATTACTTTTTGAACAACTGGAGTTACGTCCGGAAAAAAATTTTGAAACCTTACCCTTTCTTGGTAATGTCGGCTCAGTTTCCGCTCCCATAACCATGGCGCTCGGTGTGGAGCAGGGAGCGCTGCTGCCTGGACAGCGTGCCGCCCTGATGGGGATCGGTTCCGGTATTAACTCAATGATTCTGGGGATTGAATGGTGAATTCAGACGTGCTTGTACAATATCCGTTTACCCCGCGGTTTCTCGATGTAAAAGGGAACAGGCTCGCCTACCTGGATGAGGGAACAGGCCCTGTCATCGTATGCGTGCATGGGAATCCCACCTGGTCGTATATGTATCGTCAGGTTGTTTCGGATTTTTCTTCACATTACAGGGTCATCGCCATGGATCATCTCGGCTGCGGCTTTTCCGATAAACCGCAGGACTTTGCCTATACCCTCGAAAACCATATCGCCAACCTGCAATACCTCCTGGATTCTTTAGAGATCAAGCAATGCACCCTTATGGTCCACGACTGGGGTGGGGCAATCGGCATGGGATGGGCTGTGGAGCATGTGTCTCAGGTGCAGGGCATTGTCGTATTCAATACTGCGGCGTTTCGATCCCGCAGAATGCCGCTGCGTATTGCCCTGTGCAGAATCCCTGTACTAGGATCCCTTCTGGTGAGAGGCTTGAATGGGTTTGCAAGGGCTGCCCTGTTCATGGCAGTAGCCAAACCGATGGAGAAAAAGGTCGCAGCCGGGTTTCTTGCGCCTTATGATTCATGGAAAAACAGAAAAGCTATCCTGGAATTCGTCCATGATATCCCCCTGAATCCTGAGCATAGGTCGTACGCCGTGCTGCAGTCCATCGAATCGGGTCTGGAAAAACTTGCCTCAGTCCCCATGCTCATCTGCTGGGGAGGGAAAGATTTTTGTTTTACCGATCATTTTTACAGGGAGTGGAAACAACGTTTCCCCAATGCCGTTGCCCATTACTTCCCTTTGGCCGGGCATTATATCCTTGAAGATTCCTATTCCGAGATTTACAGTCTTCTGCACCGCTTTTTGGCCGACATCCATGGAAAGACAACAGACTGACTTCAACATTGCCCGTGTGCTGCAAACCCTGGGCAAAGAACTCGATAAAAAGGCTGCCGTCATATGTCGGCGTGGTGCTGCATGGGACTCCTGGAATTTCGCCGAACTGGCAGGAATAACCCGTGACTATAACCGACTTCTTCAAGAGCAGGGGGTCTCATCCGGGGACCGTGTCATGTTGATGGTAAGACCATCGATTGAGTTTATGGCCCTGACGTTTGCCTTGTTTCAACTGGGAGCGGTGGTTATTCTCATTGATCCGGGCATGGGACTTCGCAACCTCTTGCGCTGTATCGGTTCTGTGCGCCCTGACGTACTCATCGGCATTCCCAGGGCCGTGCTCGTCAGCCTGTTTTTTTGTCGACCTTTTCAGACGTTAAGGCTGCGAATTTGTGTGGGAAAAGCATTCTGGTGGAGGAAGAACTCTTTACCTCCGGCAGAGCACAATATTGCAGGTGTCATGGAAGATCGGCATAGTCGTATCCATGAAGCGGCCTTTGATGATCTTGCTGCAATTATTTTTACCACCGGATCGACAGGACCTCCAAAAGGAGTGCAGTATACCCATGGTATTTTTCATACCCAATTGCAATATATTCGCGATTATTTCGGCATCAGCAGCGCTGATATCGATCAACCCGGGTTTCCCCTTTTCGGTTTGTTTTCCATAGCCCTCGGCGCCACGGCCGTTATTCCTGATATGGATCCGACGCGTCCGGCAAGGGTGGATCCGGAAAAATTTATTTCCAGTTTGCAGAAGTATTGTGTTACCTATTCTTTCGGCTCTCCTGCCATTTGGAGAGTGGTCAGCCGCTATTGCCTTGAGCGGGATATACGGCTGGAATTGCGTAAAATCCTTATGGCGGGCGCACCTGTCCCCGGTGAACTCATACAACAGTTGCAACAGCTTCTGCCGGAAGATGCCGAGATTTTTACGCCTTACGGGGCAACGGAAAGTCTGCCTATTGTCTGTTTGGAAGGGCGAGAAATTGTGGAAGATACCCTGCAGCTTACCGCTGAAGGGGCAGGTACGTGTGTGGGAAGGGCTCTGCCGGGAATAGAAATTCAAATTATAGCCCCCTCTGAAGCGCCCATCGACTCCTGGCAGGATGTTTCCGTGCTTCCCCCGTACGAGATTGGAGAGATTGTCGTAAAGGGCCCGGTTGTGACCAGAGCCTATGATGGCAATGACGAGGAAACTCGTCTGGCAAAAATTGTCGATGATGATGAATTCCGGCATCGAATGGGGGATGTCGGCTATCTCGATGATAAGCAGCGACTTTGGTTTTGCGGCCGAAAGGCGCATCGCGTTGAATGCAACGGGACCATGTATTATTCCGTGATGTGTGAAACAATCTTTAACCGGCATCCCGCTGTATACCGTTCTGCCCTGGTCGGGGTGGGCCAAAAGGAAAAACGACAACCTGTCATTATCGTTGAACCTGTCAAGAGAATCGGGAATAAGCAGAAATTATTTCGTGAATTAAGAGAGATTGCCGGGCAATATGAACATACCCGGCTTATAGATACGTTTTTGATACACACTCGTTTCCCCGTTGATATACGACATAACGCGAAAATTTTCCGAGAAAAATTGGCTGACTGGGCGGATAAAAAGACAGGAAACAGCTGTTGATGAGAAGCTATGGCCTGGTCAGGTCATAAAAGTAATCCTCAAAATTCAAACGAGAGCATTGCTTGTACAACATGCAATGTACACAACCGATGAAAGGCTTCCGGTTTTTTCAAATGCTGCCGGGTAGAGAGTAGATTGATGGAAAAGGCGCTGGTAACAGGGGGAGGCGGTTTTGTAGGGTTTGCGTTGGTCCGGAAACTCATCTCCATGGGAATTGAAGTGCGGGTATTGGGGCGAAGTCGCTATCCTCATCTTGAAGGGCTTGGAGTAACTTGCATTCAAGGTGATATCTGCGATCCGGCATCAATTTTGAATGCATCAGCTGGAACTGATACGGTTTTTCATGTTGCCGCCAAGGCCGGAATTTGGGGTAAGAAGAGTGAGTTTTATGCCGTCAATGTGCAGGGAACAAGCAATGTCCTGGAAAGCTGCCTGTGTAACGCTGTACCCGTTCTGGTCTATACTTCAACGCCGTCGGTAGTCTTTGACGGTCGTGATATTGAAAATGGGGATGAGACGCTGCCATATGCAGAGCATCCTCTCTGTTCGTATGCTGCGAGTAAAATTGAAGCGGAACAACTCATACTCGGTCAGGAAAGCAAAAACTTGAGAACCTGTGCCGTACGACCGCACCTTGTCTGGGGGCCGGGAGACAGGCATCTTATTCCAAGACTGGTCGAACGAGGGCGAAAAGGGCAATTGAAAATTATCGGCAATGGGCAAAACAGAGTTGATATCACCTATATTGATAATGTCGCCCATGCCCATATCCTGGCAGCTCAAAACCTCCATAACACAAGGAGTGCTGATCGACAGGCGTTCTTTATCGGTCAGGATCAGCCGGTGGTGTTGTGGGAGTGGGTCAATGCCTTGTTTAAGGAACTGGGAGTCAGGCCGGTCAGTAAAAAAGTCGCCTATCCAGCCGGCTATTGTGCCGGGGCTCTTTTTGAGGGTATTTTTGACCTCTTTTCGTTGGACAGAGAGCCTAAAATGACCCGTTTTCTGGCTCAACAATTGGCCAGATCCCATTGGTTCAGCCATGAAAAAGCAAAAATGCTGCTCGGCTATTCAGAGCTGGTATCAGCTTCCGACGGACTGCAGCGACTTGTTCGTTCCCTCAGAAAAATTGATAACCCGGAATAGTTTTGGCAATCTGGAATCAAAGCTTTTCCTCTTTTGGTGAGTTACATATAGTATAGCAACCTGGTTTATATGAAAGTCTCCGGCACCGAGCAGAAGCCGCCATGCCGGAGTGATAAACTTTCATGCCAACGAAGCGGTGTCATCGTTGTGGCCGGCCGAGCTGGTCCAGCCATGCTGGTTGGTTAGTGTTTTGAATATGGATGGATTGTGGTCATGATGGAAATGGTGTTTTAGGGTTACCGTTGCCGACGCCTAAATTTTTTACTTCGGAAAATCAACGGTATGGATGAGGGGTATCAGGCGAAACGTCTGTTTATATCCGGTAAATGGTCCATTCAACCCCGTGACTAACAAGCGTAACTGAAAAAACCCATAAGTTTTATTTAAAAAGGTTTGACAGTAGGGTCATTTTTCAGTAGTAATCCTGATCGTGATATGAACCGCCATTCACTATGTTTGGCTATCTGGTGCCTTTATCTGTAGCGAGGAGTAGTAGATATGATTTCAATTGATATTACGATGGTGATACACATCATCAACATGATCGTGTTGATGTTTGTACTCAATGCTATTTTGTACAAACCCGTGCTGGGGATCCTGGAAAAGCGTAAGCAAAAAATGGATTCACTCAGCAACGAAGTCGTTGAATTGGAAGAACGAGCAAGGCATCGCCAGGCAGAGTTGGATAAGAAAATGCGTGAGGCGAGCAATAAGGCGAAACAAGCACTGGATAGCGCCCGGGAGACTGCCCAGGCTGCCGGTGCAGAAAAACTTGCTGCAATTCGTGCTGAAGCGAGCAGTGAGAAAGAGCAGAAACTGGCTGAAATTCGTTCGCAGATTGATAGCGCGAGAGAAGATCTGCAAGCGAAAACAGAAATTTTTGCCAAGGACATGGCCGGAAAGATACTTGGGAGGAGTCTGGAAGCATGAGATCGCGTATTGTAAAAAAATTATTGCCGATTTTGATGATGGTGCTGGTTATCGGTACTGCGTCATCGGTATTCGCCTCTGCGCAAGAACATGGGGATGACGCCCATGCAGAAGCAGTACACAGCGAGCAGATGGTACATCAAACCGGTCATGCCGGTGATGCCGGAACAACTCCGGCCGTTCATGATGAACCTGCTGCGCATCAGGCGGATGCACACGCTGCTGAAGGTCACGGAGAAGCCCATGGAGGTTCTCTTTCCCCTGCAAAATTGAAGGATCTCTTCTGGCGTACGGTTAACTTTCTTGCCCTGGTTGTACTTCTGGTCTATTTTCTGAACAAACCCATTGTCAGCGGACTGAGCGGGCGTCAGAAGCAGATTAAGGATGAGATTGAAACACTGGAAGCGCAGAAAGAAGAAGCTCAAGCTGAATATGCATCGTTTGAATCACGCCTGGCCGGTATGGAAAAAGAAATGGAAAGCGTAGTTGCGCGGGCCATTGCCCAGGCTGAAAACGAGAAACAGCGAATACTGGATGAAGCCGAACGAGCTGCAGAAGATATCAAGCGCAACGCGGAAGCTTCCATTTCAGCTGAAATCGAGGAAGCGAAACGGGTGTTACGAGATGAGGTTGCCGAAAAGGCGACTGCGATGGCTGAGGAAATAATCGCTAAGAATCTCACTGCTGAAGATCAGGTGGCGATTACTGAACAGTTCCTTGAAAGAGTAGGTGCGGTACAGTGAGAAATACAATACTAGCACGCCGATACGCAAAGGCGCTCTTTTCTCTTGGGAAAGAGCAAGGTAAAACAGATAATTACAGTGAAATCCTGAACGCAATCGCCAATCTTTATGATGATAGCGGCGCCAATGTGGGGGATGCGCTCACAAACCCACTTTATCCCCTTGATGCCAGGCAGCAGGTCATGGCTAAGATCGCCGAATCGGTCAAGGCTGATGCTATCATGACAGGATTCCTCAATTTGCTGGTGGATAAGAAAAGAGCCGATATTCTGCCGGACATTGCTTATGAAATGCAGGTGATGTTTGATAAGGATCAGAATATAAGTCACGGGTCGGTCGTATCTGCCGTTGAATTGGATGCCTCTCTGCAGAGCAAAATTCAAGATACTTTAGAAAAAATAACAGGTAATAAAGTTATACTTAAGACCGAGGTCGACCCGTCTATAATAGGAGGCATCATCGCAAAGGTCGGTGATCTGGTATTGGACGGAAGTATACGGACACAACTTAATGGATTAAAAGAATCTATCAAGGGGAGAGAATAGTCAAATGCAGATCAAAGCCGAAGAAATCAGCCAGATTATTAAGGATCAAATCGCTGGCTACGAAAGTGATGTCGACTTGAAAGAAACAGGAACGGTTCTTTCGGTAGGTGACGGTATTGCCCGTGTATATGGTGTTGAAAACTGTCAGGCCATGGAGTTGCTGGAATTTCCCGGCGGTATTTTCGGACTGGCTCTTAACCTTGAAGAAGATAACGTAGGTTGTGCGGTTCTTGGTGACGTTCGAGACATTAAGGAAGGCGACATCGTAAAGCGAACCGGTCGTATCGCAGAGGTTCCTGTCGGCCCGGAAATGGAAGGCCGTGTTGTTGACGGTATCGGGCAACCTATTGACGGCAAAGGGCCTATTGACGCCAAAGAAACCCAAAAGATCGAAGTCCTCGCACCTGGTGTAATTGCCAGAAAGAGTGTTCATGAGCCATGTTACACCGGAGCTAAAGCTGTAGACGCGATGACTCCAGTTGGTAAAGGTCAACGTGAGCTTGTTATCGGTGACCGTCAGATCGGCAAAACCGCACTTTGTGTAGATGCAATCATTGCACAAAAAGAAACAGATGTGCATTGCATCTATGTAGCTATCGGTCAGAAAAAATCTACTGTTGCTTTGGTTGTTGAAGCGTTGCGTAAGCATGGTGCCATGGAATATACCACAGTGGTTGCGGCCTGTGCGTCTGACCCGGCACCGATGCAGTATGTTTCAGCCTTTGCCGGTTGTGCGATGGGTGAATACTTCCGAGATAGAGGCCAACACGCACTGATCATATATGATGATTTGTCAAAACAGGCTGTATCGTATCGTGAGCTTTCCCTGCTTCTCCGTCGTCCTCCTGGACGTGAGGCATACCCTGGTGACATTTTCTTTAACCACTCCCGTCTGCTTGAGCGTGCTTCTAAAGTAAGTGACGAGCTCGGCGCCGGCTCGCTTA
Source organism: Desulfobulbaceae bacterium (assembly GCA_963678525.2). Lineage (GTDB taxonomy): Bacteria > Desulfobacterota > Desulfobulbia > Desulfobulbales > Desulfobulbaceae > Desulfogranum. The sequence continues at coordinate 2,572,723 of CAXXDG010000003.1, read as the reverse complement.
CAGCATTGCCGATTATTGAAACGCAGGCAGGTGACGTTTCCGCCTTTATCCCCACAAACGTTATTTCTATTACAGATGGTCAGGTGTATCTTGAGCCTAACCTTTTCTTTGCCGGTGTACGCCCTGCGATTAACGTTGGTCTTTCTGTAAGCCGTGTTGGTGGATCTGCTCAGGTAAAAGCAATGAAACAGGTCGCCGGTACTCTTCGCCTTGACCTTGCTCAGTATCGTGAACTCGCAGCTTTTGCAAGTTTTGGATCTGATCTCGATGCCGCCACCCAGGCCCAGTTGACCAGGGGTGAGCGCCTCGTAGAGATTTTGAAACAGCCGCAGTACCAGCCATTGCCCATGGAGAAACAGGTTACGATCCTTTTTGCCGGAACAAAAGGCTTTTTGGACAAATTTCCGCTTGACACCCTGGCTGACTACGAGAACGAACTGTACGGTTATATTGAGGCAAATGAGCCTTCAATTTTTGCTGAATTGAAAGAGAAAGAGGTCTTCTCACCTGAGCTCGAAGAGAAACTGAAAAAGACTCTGACAACCTTCGGCGAGACTTTTAAGGCTACAAAAGGCCTGAACTAGTAGACACACGAGGATACGTAGCTCATGCCTGGATTAAAGGATGTCAAAGACCAAATCAGTGGTGTTAAAAAGACTGCTCAAATAACCAAGGCCATGAATATGGTGGCCTCTGCTAAGTTGAGAGGCGCCCAGGAGAAAATGGAGTCCTTTCGGCCCTATGCAGAGAAATTTGCCGAGGCCATGAAGGATCTGTCAGGTGGAATGGAAGGAAATGATCTTCCCCTGATGGAAGTTCGTGATGTGAAAACAGTGGAAATCGTCGCTGTAACTTCAGATCGCGGGTTATGCGGTAGCTTTAATGCAAACATTATCAAAACCGTTGAGAAGCTGGCTAAACAATACGAAGCTGAGGGTAAAAACGTTAGCTTTGTAACCATAGGTAGAAAAGCATATCAGGCGTTGCGACGAACCGGAAAAGTGCGCGCTTCCTATAGCGACATCATGAGTTCGTTTCAGATGTTTAACGCCAGAGAGATTTCTCAAGGAATTACCGAAGCCTTTTTAAATGGTGAATCTGATAGAGTGGACATTGTATATGGAAAATTTCACTCTGTAGCTATTCAGAAGCCTGAGGTTGAGGAACTTCTACCAATTAAGGCTGTGGAGGCTGAAGGCGAAGAGGCTGCCGTTGAAACCGGCGCCACAGGGTCTTATATCTATGAGCCGGATCCTGCGGAAATCATGGAGGCACTCCTCCCACTTCACCTTAATGTTCAAGTTTATCGTGCGATGCTCGAAGTCGGCGCCAGTGAACACGCAGCGCGGATGGCTGCCATGGATAAGGCTACAAACGCATGCAAAGATATCATTAAGGAACTTACACAGTTGTACAACAAAGCCCGTCAGGCTGCCGTCACAAACGAGTTGATGGATATTGTCGGTGGTGCTGAGGCGCTTAAAGGCTAACGAGATACCTAAAGATTTGTTATTCAGATAGAGGAGGCCATTTCAAATGGGTGATTCCAAAGTTGGAAAAATTATACAGGTAATCGGACCTGTTGTTGACGTAGAGTTTGAGCCGGGCCAACTGCCTGACATTATGAATGCATTGCTCATCACAAACCCTGCAATTAATGATACCGAAGGCAATTTGGTATGTGAGGTTGCTCAGCATCTTGGAGATAATGTTGTCCGTACAGTTGCCATGGATCAGACCGACGGTCTCGTGCGCGGCATGGATGCTGTTGATACCGGTGAGCCTATCACCATTCCGGTTGGTGCTGCATCCCTCGGCCGCATCATGAACGTTGTCGGTCGTCCGGTTGACGGCATGGGTGAAATTTCATCTGAAAAAACCATGCCCATTCATAGACCTGCACCTGCTTTTACCGAGCAGGACACCGAGGTTAACGTTCTTGAAACCGGTATTAAGGTTATCGACCTGCTCGTACCATTCCCACGCGGCGGTAAAATGGGGCTTTTCGGCGGCGCCGGTTGCGGTAAAACCGTTATTATGATGGAGATGGTAAATAACATCGCCATGCAGCATGGCGGTATCTCCGTCTTCTGCGGCGTTGGTGAACGAACCCGTGAAGGTAACGACCTCTACAACGAGATGAAAGAGTCCGGTGTACTTCCTAAGGCTGCTCTCGTTTACGGTCAGATGACAGAGCCTCCGGGAGCGCGTTCTCGTGTTGCACTGACCGGCTTGACTGCTGCTGAGTATTTCCGTGATGAAGAGGGACAGGACGTCCTTTTCTTCGTAGATAACATCTTCCGTTTTACCCAGGCCGGTTCCGAGGTATCCGCGCTTCTTGGTCGTATCCCGTCTGCTGTTGGTTATCAGCCGACCCTTGCAACCGACCTCGGTGCACTGCAGGAGCGCATTACATCAACCACTAAAGGTTCCATTACAGCTGTTCAATGTGTATACGTACCTGCTGATGACTTGACTGACCCTGCGCCTGCTACGACTTTTGCCCATCTTGACGGTACGGTTGTACTTTCACGGCAGATTTCAGAGCTGGGTATCTACCCTGCGGTTGATCCTCTTGACTCTACCTCCCGTATCCTCGATCCCAACGTTGTTGGTGAGGAACACTACGCTGTTGCCCGTGGCGTACAGGTCGCATTGCAAAAATATAAAGAATTGCAGGATATTATTGCAATTCTTGGTATGGAAGAGCTTTCTGAAGAAGATCAGCTCACAGTTGCCCGTGCACGTAAGGTTCAGCGTTTTCTGTCACAGCCTTTCCATGTAGCTGAGGTATTTACGGGATTCCCAGGAAAATACGTTAAAGTAGAAGATACTGTGCGCAGCTTCAAAGAGATCCTCGACGGAAAACATGATGACCTGCCGGAAAGTGCATTCTATATGGTCGGCAGTATTGAAGAGGCTGTTCAGAAGGCTAGCGGCCAGAAGGCTGAAGCCTAATCTCGAGACTGCTGAACTGAGGTATACCCATGGCACAGATTCATCTCGAAGTAGTAACTCCTTCAGGGCCTGTTGTCAGCGATGATGTGGACATCGTCACTGCACCGGGTGTCGGAGGTGAGTTTGGCGTGTTGGCCAACCATGCGCCGTTTTTGAGTACTATTAAGACCGGTACTTTAAGTTTCAAAAAGGATAAACAGGCTAAATACCTCATGGTAAGCGGCGGTTTTTCCGAGGTGTCTAATAATAAGGTTACTTTCCTGGTGGAAAGTGCGGAATACGGAAACGATATTGATGTTGATAGGGCTTTGAAAGCCAAAGAACGCGCTGAACAGCGTTTGGCAAAAGCCGCTCAATCCACAGAAAAATTGAACCGTGTCCGAGCTGAAGCCGCCTTACAACGTGCTTTGGCAAGGTTACGTGCAGCCGAGCTTTCCCGAGGCTGACAGTACACCGATAAACTGATAAAAAAGGGCTGCTCCTCAGGAGCAGCCCTTTTTTTGTTTGAAGAATTTATTGCATACAGTCGACAGATCTGTTTGTAAATGCTCTATCAATTGTTGCTGTCATCATTATCATAATAATTGATATCTCCCTTCGAAGCAGTACTTGCTTTTTTTATTGAGATAGGTCACACTTTTACGTTCTATCAGCGTGACCTGAATCAGGTCCCTCCGCTGCAATCGAACTGTGAAGGTCTGAGCGTCGGCAATTCGGATTTTTTACTGTCAAAGATTGCTCTCATATGCAGCAGAAAAATGGCCTGCTCATTTCCACTGACTTTCAAGGTTTAAGCTGTTTTCTGAACAAGTTTGGACTATCGACCCCGTCTGATGTCTTCATTGAAGCATGTTGCCGACCCGTACGGTTTGGAAAAGTTCTTTCAAATGTGACCGCCCGTTGGTCAAAAAAGCTGTGCTGCCACGCGAACAAGGAACAAGCATATGGAACAGGTCATCATTAAAGCGCCGTTATCCGGTATTGTATATCCGATTGAGCAGGTTCCGGATCCTGTATTTTCACAAAAAATGGTCGGTGACGGGATATCCATCGACCCTGTCAGTAATGCCCTGATCGCACCTTTTTCCGGGAAAGTATCTCAGCTTCACAGCGCAGGACATGCCATCGCCCTGACCCATGGCGCCGGCCTGGAAGTCATGATGCATATCGGTATAGATACCGTTGCCCTGAAAGGCCGTGGATTTTCTGTGAAGGTGGAAGAAGAACAACAGGTCGAGGCTGGTGATGTCTTGATCGAATTCGACCTCGATTTTATCGCCACCCATGCAAAGAGCCTCATGACCCAGGTGATACTGACCAACGGCGAGGTGATTAGCCGAGTCGAAAAATGTGATCGTACAGAACCCGTACACGCAGGGGAAAGCGAGCTCCTGGTTGTTACTCTGGCTGAAGCGCAGGTAAAAACAGAACAGGGTCTGCAACGTGAGGCACTGTCTGAGGCGGTTATCATCCCAAACGAGACCGGACTTCACGCGAGACCCGCAGCCGTCCTCGCAGAGCTTGCCAAAAAGTTCTCTGCACGGGTGGAGTTGATTAAGGGAGACGAATCTGCAAACGCGAAAAGCGTTGTAGGTATCATGAAACTCAACGTCGCGCACCTTGACAAGGTGCAGCTTCGTGCTGTCGGAGTGGACTGCGAGGAGGCTATAGCCGAGATTTTACCGCATTTGGAAAGCGGGCTTGGTGATGAAGGCACAAAACCGATTGTCGCACCTGCATCCATGGCATTTGCAGAGGACAGGGTACCCATACGGGCGCCGAAGAGCGATGATCCGGAGCTGTTGCTTGGGGTTGCCGCTTCACCTGGTATTGCGATAGGACAGGTGGTCCAGGTTCGGGAAGAACGTTTTGATTTCGACGAACAGGCCGCAGCGCCCCATGCTGAAAATATACGCCTTGATACGGCCTGGGAAGAAGGCAAAAATCAGCTTGAAGCCCTGCAAATAAACCTGCATAAGCAGGCGGAGCCGACAAAGGCTGCAATATTTGCTGCGCACCGTGAAATCCTTGATGACCCTGATTTGATCGACATGACGAGAAGCCTTGTGGCCAAGGGCAAGAGCGCCGAATATGCCTGGCAGAGAGCTTTTACTACCTACGCAGAGCAACTCGCCGGCTTGAATAACGAAATCCTTGCAGGGCGTGCCAATGATCTGCGCGATGTAGGGTTGCGGGTTTTACGGATTTTGATGGATAAGGAACCCTATGAACTCAAGGCGCCGGAGCAGGCGATTTTGATTGCCGAAGAGCTCACTCCATCATTTACTGCCACCATGGATACAACCAGAATTAAAGGGTTTTGCACCACTACCGGTGGTGCAACCTCCCATGTAGCAATCCTGGCCAGGTCCCTTGACATTGCAGCTGTTGCCGGCATTGATCCGGCGGCTCTTGATATCAGTGATGGTTCCACCGTAATTCTAGACGGCGGCAAAGGGAGGCTGAGAATCAATCCTTCTGAGGATCGTCTCAAGGAGATAGAGCAAGTACAGGCAGCATTGAAGGAACAAAAAGCAAAAGACCTGGCAGCGGCCCAAGATCCTGCAGTGACTCTGGATGGCAAACGTATCGAAGTTGTGGCCAATATCGGCGGTGTAGACGAAGCCCGCGAATCTGTAAACCTGGGCGGTGAAGGTGTGGGCCTGCTTCGGTCGGAGTTTTTATTCCTGGAGAGGAAAACACCTCCGAGCGAAGAAGAACAGTATGAAGTTTATCGTGACGCATTGCTGGCCCTTGCCGGCCGGCCGATGATTGTGCGAACGCTGGATGTGGGCGGTGATAAACCGCTTCCTTATCTGCCCATGCCGGTTGAAGAAAATCCCTTTCTCGGCCAACGCGGCATTCGCATAGGTCTGGAACGCCCCGAGTTGTTCAGGGTGCAGGCACGGGCTGTTTTGAGAGCCGCAGCCCACGGACCAATTCGTATCATGTTTCCAATGATTGCCTCCATTGAAGAGTTTCGAGATGCGAAAGCAATGCTCGAGGAAGAACGTGTAAAACTGAACACTGCCGCAATTGACGTCGGTATAATGATCGAAGTTCCATCCACAGCTATCCTTGCAGGTGCCTTTGCAGCAGAGGTGGATTTCTTTTCCATTGGTACGAATGACTTAACCCAATACACCCTTGCAATGGATCGTGGGCACCCTAAGCTTGCACCCAGAATAGACGCCCTCCACCCTGCAATTCTGTCCATGATCGCACACTCCACGGCAGGTGCGCACAGGCATGGGAAATGGGTAGGCGTCTGCGGAGGACTCGCCTCCTCACCTGAGGCCGTGCCTGTTTTACTGGGGTTGGGTGTAGATGAGCTGTCTGTATCAGTACCGGCCCTGCCGTCCATAAAGGCTGAAGTGCGAAAATGGTCGGCAAACCGTTGTAAAGAAATCGCAGATAAAGCATTGAAGTGTTCTACGGTTGGCGAAGTCCGTGAATTGCTGGAGCAAGAGAGGTGTAACAATGATTAAGCAGCTGTGGAGTAATTCTTTCGCCTTTTTGCAGAAAATTGGAAAGGCGCTCATGCTGCCTGTGGCCATTTTGCCGGCAGCAGGCATTTTACTTGGTCTCGGCAGCGCTGAATTCGCCATTATCCCCGATCTGATCAATTCATTGATGAAAGCTGCGGGAGGAGCGATATTCGGCAACCTCGCCCTGATTTTCGCTATCGGCGTTGCCTTGGGGCTTTCCAAGAACGACGGCGTTTCAGCCCTTTCTGCTGCTGTCGGTTACGCCGTGATGGTTGCCACCATGGGTGTGGCCGCCGGTTTGTTCAACCTTGAAACCCGTTCCGTAATGGGGATGGATTCCCTTGATACCGGCGTATTCGGGGGTATTTTGATTGGAGGCCTGGCGGCTTTTCTTTTTAACAAATACTATCGGATCACTCTGCCGCCCTATCTCGGTTTTTTTGCCGGCAAACGCTTTGTTCCCATAGCCACTTCATTCGGAGCTATCGGTCTGGGTATTATCCTTAGTTTTGTTTGGCCGCCCATTCAGCATATTATTGATATCTTTTCCCACTTTGCCGCAACCGGCAACCCGGCTCTTGCGGTCACTGTTTATGGTTTTGTAGAAAGGCTGCTGCTGCCCTTTGGACTGCATCATGTCTGGAACGTACCGTTCTTTTTTGAAGTGGGAACCTATACGAATGCAGATGGAGAAGTCGTCAGGGGCATTCTCAATCGTTTTTTTGCAGGTGATCGTGAAGCCGGAATTCTTGCCGGCGGTTTTGCTTTCAAGATGTTCGGCCTGCCTGCTGCAGCGCTTGCGATGTATCATATGGCTAAACCTGAAAACCAGGTAAAGACAGCCAGTATCTTGATATCCGCCGCATTGACTTCTTTGCTTACCGGTATTACAGAACCCCTTGAATTCTCGTTCATGTTTCTCGCACCTATGCTCTACCTGCTGCATGCAGGGCTGGCGTCTGCAGCTTATTTGGTAACGTACCTGCTTGGGGTTCGATTGGGCTATTCGTTCTCCCATGGGCTGATAGACTTTCTCCTGTTCTATGCAATAGACATCAAACCCTGGATGATGTTTATAATAGGGCCTGTTTTTGCCGCTATTTATTATACGGTCTTCCGTATTGCCATACGGGTGTTTGATCTCAAAACTCCCGGTAGGGAAGAGGCTGAAGGTGATGTCGGTGAAGCACGTGACGTGGCCGCCGATACCATGGCTAAACAGCTGGTACTGGCATTTGGCGGTAAATCGAATATTCAAAGCCTGGATGCCTGCATTACACGCCTTCGGGTCGAGGTTAGAGATATGAGTAAAGCCAGTCCGGACAAACTCAAAACCCTTGGCGCTGCTGGTGTCGTCACTGTAGGGAACGGGCTTCAGGCAATATTCGGCACCCGTTCTGAGAATTTAATGACGGATATGAAGATTTATCTGGAGACTGCCGGGAAAGAAGCCGAACTTACCGAGCAGGATCTGCGTACTGATGTTGCCTATAAAGATCGGGAAACAAAGCCGAAGCTCAGGGACCAGGAGGCCCCGCAGAAAGTTTCCAATTGGCTGCCGGCTTTGGGAGGAAAAGGGAATATTGTTACCGTTGAATCCTGTGCCCAGACCCGTTTACGAATCAAAGTAAAGGATATGAACGCGGTACAGGAAGCTGATTTGAAAGAAAAGGGGATACAGGCGGTTATCCGGATAGATGACTCGCGTATTCATCTCCTGACCGGTTTGAATGCAGATCAATATGCAGCTGAGATGAGCGGTCAGGTAGCAGGGTAAAACATACTCGCTCAAAGAAGAAAAGGTATCAGCCGGCCCTGGAGAGGAAGGGACGTTACTGCATGTTGGAGGGAGATGCCGAAAACATTCAGCCGATGAGTCTGTAAGGGGCGCGAGGACTCACCGGCTGAGAGGAGACTTATTGAAGGAGGCTTTCAGCTGGTGTATGGTCCAGGCCGAATGCCTCCGCTACACCCCGGCAGGTTACCCTGCCTGCAACGATGTTGAGTCCTTCTGCAATACCAGGATCACGCAGAGCGGCCTGTTTCCAGCCGTGTTTTGCCAATGCCTGTGCGTAGGGAAGGGTGGCATTGGTCAAGGCAAGAGTTGAAGTTAAGGGGACAGCGCCAGGCATATTGGCGACACAGTAGTGGATGACACCTTCAACCTCATAGGTAGGATCCTTATGGGTAGTCGGCCTGGATGTCTCAAAGCAGCCGCCCTGGTCAATGGCAACATCCACCAGTACAGAGCCTTTTTGCATGGTTTTCAACATTTCCCGGGTAATCAGGTGCGGGGCCTTGCCGCCATGGATCAGGACTGCACCGATAACAGCGTCTGCACGGGGGAGGATTTCACGGACCGTTGCCGGGCAGGACATGAGCGGGGTACAGTTTTTCGGCATTATTTCAGAGAGATATCGCAGCCTTGGCAGAGATGTGTCCAGCAGGTATACACGGGCTCCGAGTCCGCAGGCAAGCATGGCCGCATTCGTCCCGACGACACCGCCGCCAAGGACAACAAACTTGGCCGGGGCTACACCGGGGACTCCGCCAACAAGCAGGCCGCGTCCTCCTTGGCTGCGCTCCAGATATTTGGCTGCTTCCAGGGCTGCCATTTTGCCGGCTACCTCACTCATCGGGGTCAAGAGGGGGAGGCGTCCGTCCCGGTCAGTGATTGTTTCATAGGCAATGCATATCGCTTTTCGCTCGATCATTGCCTTTGTCAGTTCTTCTGCTGCGGCAAAATGGAAGTAGGTGAACACAATCTGGCCTTCACGGATCATATTATATTCATCAGGCTGCGGTTCCTTGACGTGCATGATCATTTCAGCATGTTGGTAGATTTGTTCGGCTGCGCCCACTATTTCGCCTCCGGATTCCTGATACCGGCTGTCTGTGAAATTGCTGCCGACGCCTGCATTGGCCTGCACCAGTACCTGGTGGCCGTCGTGTACCAGCGCTTCAACGCCTGCGGGGGTCATGCAGACACGATTTTCTTCAGTTTTGATTTCTTTGAGAATTCCTATGATCACCGTTGTGTCTCCTCATTGTTGCTGTAAGAAAGAAGAACGTTGTTGCTCTATTATAGCAAAGGGGAGGGGAATATTAATTGCTATTTTAGGGAAGGCATATATTCTTTTTTGAAAGAATATGCGAGGCAAGGATTATATCAGTCAACTGCGAAAATTGAGCCCAGTGTATCCCGGACGGCTTCGGTGGGGCCGAGCTTGTCAAGGATTGCTACCGGATTTGTGGCTTGGGCTCGCTTGAGAAGTTTTTGGTCACGGTAGCCTGTGAAAAAGATAATGGGCACATTGCTGTATTCCCTTATGAGTTGGGCGGCATCGATGCCGTCAAGTCGGCCTGAGAGACTGATGTCCATGAGAATTGCATCCGGATGCTGTTCACGGACGGCCTGCAGTGCCTCATTCGCACTGGTGACTACTTCACATGGATCATATCCGAAATCACGAATATTTTCAGCCAACATCATGCCGATGAGGATTTCATCTTCAACTATAAGAATTTTCTTTTTCATTGCAGGTCTATGCGCCGGTGTCTTTCCGGCTCAATAAAACGAATGGTTATTTCAGTCCCATGATTCTTTTCAATGGTCATCGTGCCGCCAAGCTGCTTGGTAACCAGGTTTTTTGCCATCTGCAGGCCGAAAGAAGCGCTTTGTTCAAGAATAAAATCTGCCGGTACTCCTACTCCGGAATCCTTCAGGTGTAACTCTATCATATTGTCATTCGTCAGGCAAAGCTGGAGAGCGATAATTCCTTTTTTCCCTTTTGGAAAGGCGTGTTTCAGCGAATTGGTTACAATTTCATTAACTGCGAGTCCAAGGGGCACGGCATGATCGATGGATATGGGTACCGCAATGGTGTCTGTCTCCACTGTAATGCAATCATCCACCACCATGGTCGAGACCAGGGTTGTAACCATCTCGGCCAGATAATTACCCAGGTCGATTTCCACCAGGCTGTCTGATTGATAGAGCTTTTCATGGACCAGGGACATGGCACGGATTCGATTTTCCGTTTCCCGGAAAATCGTGTGCATGGCAGGATCGGAAATTTTTTGCATCTGCAATTTAAGCATGGAGATAATGACCAGCATATTATTCTTTGTGCGGTGGTAAATTTCCCGTAAAAGGATTTCTTTTTCCTTGAGGGAGCGCTGCAGTATACGCTCATTCTCTTCAAGTTTTGAGACAAGTTCCAGCTGTACCCGGCTGACCGCTTCAGCTGCTTTTCTGTTCTGCTCCTCTCGTTCACGGAGTTTACGTTCTTCAATGTTGATCACTCTGCCTTCAAAGGCGACTATTCCTCCCTGGTCGTTTGTTACATAACGGCTTGATATGGCGGCGGGGAAAACGCTACCGTCTTTGCGGCGTAAAAAAACCTCCCTGTCTACTATTTTTCCATACTCCAGCATTTCGCTGAATACCTTGGCTCGATCTTTACTGTTCGCATAAAACTGGGCACCGATGTTTTTGATGCCTGTGATCATCTCCTCTGGGGATGCATACCCGCTCATGTTTGCCAACGCAGGATTGACGGCTTCGAAGCGGCCCTCGGCCGTGGTACGGAAAATACCCTCGGCAGCAGAACTGAAGAGCTCGCGATATCGTTCCTCAGCCATGGCTATATCGTGAAATGTATTAATGCGGTGGATTGCACTTCTCAAAATGCGGGCAAGATGGGCGATATACAGTTTGTTGGACGCTTTGGGAATAGGTTTGTCGTTTTTTCCGGAAAATTTGATCCATACAAATTCGTTCGGTTCTTCCGGAATCGGCATGGACAGGAAAAGACGCGTCTCGTCATCACTGACCGTGAGGGTAACCATGTTGGTTTCATCGGAAAACAGGTCCGGAGATTGGCTCTCGATGCGCTGGTCGGTTTCACTTTGCCGGACATCAAAAAAACGACAGATGATATTCGTGGCGGTTGTATACAACTGCTGCTTGTTTTCCGTTGCAGCCAGCTGTTCGGCGGCAATGTTCAGGTTGCGCAGGTCGCGGTTATGTTCAGCGATGGTTGCAAGAATTGCATTGATTTTGCCCAGGAAAATGCCGAGCTGATCCATTGCACCCGGGGCAATGGGGCGGACATTGAAGCGGTACCTGCTTATTTTGGAAAGTGTTTCCACTGCCTGTTCCAAACGCGGAACCATAAGCGTATGTATAAAGATGCTGAGGATGACGACTGTGAAGAACATGGTCATGCAGGCGGCAAAAACGTATCTGCTTAGATGCAGGTTTTTTTTACGCTGCAACTCGTCGACCGCCGCCCGGATAAAAATATTTCCGTAAAAAATCGTACCGTTAGTAAGGGGGGCCAGGCAGCTGTAGAAGTGCTTGCCTTCTTCGGTTGTATACTGTGTATACGCAAGGTCTTCAAATGTTTGAAAAGGGAGCTTGTTTTCTTGTTGATGCAGCAGTTCGCGATACGGTCTTTTCAGTGTCTCAGGAGAGCTTGAGTGCAGGATAGTGCCATCGGGTTTGATGATGAAGATGCTCTGGGGTTCGAGTTGAATCAATTTGCTCAGGGTGGAGCGATTGGCGGCTGAACTGAATTCCAGGATCCCTTGAGAGATAAGCGCTCCTGGAATACTCAGTGAACGCTCAATGGAATGATCAACCTGTTGATTGAATGCGTGGATATCATACCAGCCATAGGATATAAAAAACAAACTCTCCAGGATCAGGGCGACAAAGCTGATTCTGAGCGGGATGCTTCTGCTGATGGATGGATGGTCGAGTCCCTTCGGCATGTTATTTAGTGTCCGGCCACATGGCGGTTGCCCTGTTTATCCGAAAGTTAATTACGGAGCACCGGGATGAACCATACCGGAAACCAGGACTTTCATGTTTCGTTGCGGCTGGTTGATCCGGGTCCGCCATGCTGATTTATCTGTATATTGTTGTATGTTCCCTTAAAAAAACAACGGCGTCAAGCATAGAGGACGATCCCTGATAATGTTGATCCGGCATTTCATCGTGAGGGCGTTGTCTAAGGTATAGGCTTTTCCCATGCTTGACAACCGGACAAGCAGGCCTAAAGTATGTCCTTACACCTCACCCTTTTGTCACGATTTTTGTATTACCGGACCATCCTGACAGCTGGTTTCGAAAAGCGCTTACAGCGACTGTCAGGGATGCTTCCGGAGAAGCGTTTGTGAATGGTAAGGTAACATCATCATCGAACACCAAATGCCAAGGAGCTTGTTATGGCGGGAAAAAAACGGCAATTCGGCTTTAATACCAGGCAGCTGCATGCGGGGCAGGTAGTTGACCCGACAACGGGAAGCCGGAGCGTGCCATTGTATCAGACTTCGTCCTATGGCTTCAGGGATACGGCCCATGCAGCTGATCTTTTTGCATTGAAGGATTTTGGAAATATTTATACCAGAATAATGAACCCTACTTCCGAGGTGCTGGAGAACAGGATCAGCGATCTGGAAGGGGGCATCGGGGGGCTTGCTGCCGCCAGCGGTCACGGAGCTCAGACCTTGACATTTCTGACCCTTTGTCGGCAGGGCGATCACATTGTAAGCAGCAGCAGTCTCTATGGGGGAACCATCAACCAGCTGCGTTACACTCTTCCCCGACTCGGCATAGAGGTTGATTTCGCTGATCCTGAAGACCCGCAGTCTTTTGCCGACGCCGTTCGCCCCAATACCAGGCTTGTGTATGGAGAAACCATCGGCAACCCCGGCGGTGTGGTATTTCCATTCGAAGAGGTCTCCGCCATAGCTGCCGAGGCCGGTCTGCCTCTTGTCATAGATAATACTTTGGCTACCCCGTATCTGTGCCGCCCTTTGGAGTGGGGGGCGGATATTGTAACCCACAGTACAACCAAGTTTCTCAATGGGCATGGGACCAGCATCGGCGGCATACTTGTCGACGGCGGGCGATTCGACTGGCGTAGCGGTCGGTTTGCCGATTTTACCGAGCCTGATCCATCCTACCATGGCCTGGTGTATGCCGATCTGGGGGCATCTGCTTTCATTGTAAAAGCCAGGGTGCAGATGCTGCGCGATCTCGGCATTACCCAGTCACCCTTTAACAGCTGGCTCACCATTCAGGGCGTGGAAACCCTGAGCCTGCGCATGGATCGTCATGTAGCCAATGCCGTGGCCACCGCCCTGTTTCTGCAGGAGCATCCCAAGGTCGCCTGGGTGTCCTATCCCGGCCTGGAAGATCATGCAAGCTATGAACGAGCCGAAAAATATCTGGCCAAAGGCGCCGGGGCCATCCTCACTTTCGGTATTAAGGGCGGAGCCGATGCCGGCCGATGTTTTATCGATCATCTCCAGCTGTTTAGCCATGTTGCCAACGTAGGAGATGCCAAAAGCCTGGCAATTCATCCTGCAAGCACCACGCACAGTCAGTTGACGAAAGAGGAGATGCTGGTTGCAGGGGTCAGTCCGGATCTTGTTCGCCTGAGCGTCGGGCTTGAAGATATCGAGGATATTTGCTGGGATCTTGATCAGGCGCTGCAGACTGCATGATATCTGCTCATATAGAGAAAAGAATTTTCAATAGGCCGGCGAATTTTCCAGACCCGGTATTTGAAATTCTTCTTCACATGGGCCTTCTACCGAACATCCATCATCAACGGCTGAGACAGTCGACGCATCCTCGGGTTCATCGGCTGCCGGTTCAAGGGCTGCTTCCTCTTTCTCGACAGGATTGCTCAACTGCAGCAGCTTCTCATGAATTTTACGCTCACCGTGGATCACCAGGACCGTTTCTTCTTCCTGGACAAAAAGAACAGGGACTTCCTTGATGCCCAGAGTGGTAAGAATCTGCCTGTTGGCAGCAGTCGAGTATTCACCGGTCTGTTCAGCCCGGTTCAGGGTGAACCGGGTAATGGTGTCAATGGGGTGAAAGGTAACGGAAAGTGAAGGCATGCTGTTCAACTGAGCAATGATATTCTCGCAGTGCTCGCAGTGTGCTGAAAAAAAAAGCTGTAATTGGGGCGTGACCTGCGCCCCTGGCCTCCTGGCAAACACGCCTTCCGTCAGTGATCCGGCCGCAGAGGGCTGCTTGAACTGGAGGCTGGAAAAGGTAATCAGGATTGTACAGAACAGTACACCTGCCTTGAAGAATTGCTGTATCCCCGCCGACAGATTGAGCAGGACGATGGTGCCGAATATAATCAGGCAATAGGAGCAGAAGGTGTCTGCAATGAGGTACTGAAAGCTGATAAGAACAGCTTCTGCCGCCATTCCGGCCAGGAGAAGAAGCTGATATAATCGATAAGACGGGTCTCCTGTTTTCCGGCTTGAACGTAGAATCCAGAAGAGCATTTGGATATAGATAATCCCTGCGATGTTAATATACAGGGGGGGGATCAAGGTGAGTTGTTCTACAATTTCACAGCCTTCATTCAGGCAGAGCGGATTTCCTGCATAGAGTATTATTCCAATCTGGGTCAGTATAAGAAGGCTGGTCAGGCCAAGGATAGACAGGGAAACTGTATTTGAGCGGCGTTTATTCTGGAGCATGGGAAATATTCGATGATGAGTGTACAGCCGGATATTGGAGCTTTGAGATCTTTCGACTCAGGGTGAGTATGATATTAATGAAAATACTACAATTCCCCCCTGTTGCGAAGAGAAAGTTACACGGAATGTGAAATAAAGGAGGATTTTCGTCCCTCCCCGTACTCCATGGGAACCTCCATGATCGCTGTAACCTGGTTTCCTTTATGATTGTATATCAGGCGATCAAAGGCGATCATGTTGGCCATTGCTATTCCTCTGCCGTGATTATGTGACGCTCTTGCCGGATCCAGTTCGAGATACTTTTGCCAGACAAACCCTTCACCTTGATCAGTAACCTGCAGGGAGTAAATACGTTGTTTTTTTTCGAAAAAGACTTCTACCTGTTTGTCTGCAATGTCCGGCGCAGTTAACCTCTTTTTGATTTCGTTGCGCCATTGGCTGGTCTCCAGCAATGTTGTTTTCTCCTCATAACTGATGCCGAGGTTTCCATGTTCCACGGCATTGATAAGCAACTCTGATATGCCTGTCAGGGCCCTTCTCGAATCAGGGAAGCAGTTGGCCAGGAAAGAGGCCAGACTTTCAGCTTCTTCCATGGTTTGGTACCTGCTTCTCAGCTCATCTATAAGCCTAAAGCTCATGTGGTGCCGTTGCATTTCGGTTTCAAGTGCCCGGCGTTGCTCAATTTCTTTAATTGCCGAGGACACAATGGAAAGAAGAGTCCTGCGCTCAATGGGTTTTGTCAGGTAATAGAAGACACCGGCCTTTATTCCCTCACTGATTTCTTCAGGCTTGCCTGCTGCCGTCTGCATGATAATGGGGATATATTTGAGGTGTTGATCCTGTAAAATGCGTCTGGTGACTTCCATGCCGTCCATGTTGGGCATCATTCGATCCAGGAGAACAGCATCAACGGCATCAGGCCGGGAATAAATGATTTCCATTGCCTTTTCTCCATCAGCGGCCTGGAGCACCGAGTAACCGTCCTCTTCAAGGATGCCGGTCAGCAGGTGAAGCGCCATCGGGCTGTCATCAACAGCCAGAACAGTGACTGGTCTGTGCCGTAATTCACAGGAAGAATGAATAAGTGTGATTCGTTGTTTTTTCATGCAGATCGTTCTGTTTCCATAAAGAGCTGAGTACCCCTTTGTGGTGTGTTTGGGTCTGATCTCGAGAGCGCAGGATTACGAGTATTATATAAATGAGCGCCTCGGCGATGCAAGTTGTTCCCCTGTTGAGAGGATGGAAATAGAAAAAAAATGAGAAAATAGCAACTCAGCTTGATTTTATAAGAGTATCTATGCGATAATGCTCCAAATAGAGAAACTGTCCTGTTGAAATGGGTCTGTCTATATGTGAGGGTTTTTGTTGGAAATTACGGCATGCTATACATTGTACAGCAGACATATGCTTGATATTTCAAAGAATAAAATTCTGAGCATAATACAGAAAATGGGCAAAAAGATCGTGTATGGATCGGCACTAAAAATCAGGACACCTGTAATCTGAAACACCATAGGCAAAAATATGCGCTGTCCGAAATGTGGCTATATCTCATTTGATCACCTGGAGAAATGTAAGAAATGTAAAAAAGCGATTGGGGAGATCCTGGAAGAAATACAAGGAACGACCCATGACATTTCAACACCCGTTTTTCTGCGAGTTGAAACGGGCGGAGAAGGTGGTGATATAACCGGAGTGTCTCTTGTTGAGGAAGTGCCTGAAGAACTTCACGAGGTCTACGCCGAAGATACCGTGGAAGATCTGGATGAAATCAGCATCGATATGGGAGAGGATGAATACGTCGTTTCCCTGGATGATGAAGATGAAGAGATCGTGCTCAGCCTCGATGAACTGGAAGAAGTCGGAGAAGATGATGAGATAACCCTTGATTTTGGAGAAGACGAAACCGATGAGGAGGGAGGGGCCCAAGGAACCATTGATTTTGGAGATATCGATATATCCGATCTTTCCCCACCTGCCAAACCGGCCGTGGAAGAACAGGAAATTGCTCCTGAGCCCGAGCCTGAACCGGTAGATGCCGTTGCCGGCAAGCCCGTGAAACGTGAAAAGAGGGAACCCGATATAGGGGATCTGGGGAACCTTGAAGACTTGGTGCTTGATGAAATCGAACTCACCAAATCCATCAAACCACTCATCGGGAAACGAAACGCACCCAGCATCAAAACCGGGACAGCCCTCGATAGCTTTGATATCGATCTTGGGGAGTTGTTTGAGGAGAAGGAAACAAAATAGAAAAAATAGTTGACACGTCCGGCTGATTTCTGTATATACATGGCCTCAACACGAGGTGCCGGGATAGCTCAGTCGGTAGAGCAACGGACTGAAAATCCGTGTGTCCCTGGTTCAAATCCTGGTCCCGGCACCATTAAGTTTTCCATCGTGTTCCACATTAGTCCACAAAGCCTGCAGCCATCAAGGTTTGCGGGCTTTTTTGTGTCTTTTTGATTCCATTTCGGTCTTTTCCCATCCGCTGGATCCTGTTTCATTCTACCATCGAGTGCTGTCGGTAAAAAATATATATTATTTTGAAATAATAACAAAGTGTTAGGTGAAAGACCACTCTGTGGCCTTGTGTCAGTGTGAAATTTTCATATAAAATATTAACTAGTGTCTGTCCATAAATGAGCAATTTTGAAAATTGACCGCTGCAGGTTGCAACGGCGAACATAACTGATTCCTGCGCGAAACAAATTTTTGCTTTCGTTTTTTAGTCAGTCATAAAAAATAGCTCTAAAAATCAAAATCACGGCCTACCTCTCCCGTCAGATTGCAGGAACAGCACAAAACAACAGCTGTTAAGCCGGTTATTGACGTGCTATAGTGAGCAAATTGGCAGAAACAATAGAAGCCCACACGTAACTCTTAAATGCCTCAAGCCCTTTCCAGTTACAGCGTGTCAGGCCAAGACTGCGCTTCAACCAGGAGATGCCGGACTCTATTCCTGCTCTAAAATTTCGTAACCCTTTATAAACATACTTGCTTCGACACATGTCCTCCTCTTCAAGCCCGCGTCCTTTGGAAAAACAGACATCCTTAACACCTTTACCCTTCGCGTCTTCAAGATTTGCTTGAGAGGTGAAACCGCCGTCAAAAGATGCTTTTAAGGGATAGCGACCATAAATACCATTCTGTCTGTCAAGCATTCTTCCTGTCAATGTTGAGTCCGCAGGATTGCCGTCAAGTACAACGCAGTCGAGAATAAGATTGGAAGCACCACCGGTGAGACAAATTTTGTGGCCGTAATAGGTCTCTCGTCGATCCTTGCGAATAATATCCGTATGCGGTTCAAAAATCGAAACAATCTTTTCCTGTGCAGGAACAGATTCGCCGCCGATGACTCTACGTTTGGTTTGACAAACCACTTGACGGATAAGAGGAACATATTCCTGTAACTGCTTGCAAAGGTGAGATGCTACAGCTTGCTCCTTTAACGAGCTGCCCACATAATTTTGTAAACCGTGTGCACCTTTCACTGCGTAATCTATGGTCTTTTCCGTGAGCCTTATAAGCTGTATGTATGGCCTCTGTCTGGCCTCGTTATTCTTGGCGTTTGTAATTTCCAGATTGCGTCGTTTCGCTGCACATCGATGATTACGGAAGGAAAATATGATCCCTGGCAGTCTTGTTTTTGCTTCATCAAGAATCCTGGTCAAAACACGAACAGAGTCGAAAAGTAACTCCGAGTCATAAGGCGTGTGAATATTGGTTTCGACAACGGTACAGTCCACGCGCACCTTGCGACCTTTTTCAATATCTGTACCCTGGGCATAGCCGATCAACACCCTGTTAATTTCTTCCCATGTGTTTGCGGATATGGCTTTGATTGTTTTTTGCAGCGTTGATTTTTTAAAATGTTTCCCAAATGGTATTCTACAGAAAAGGCCATATGCCCTGGAATCAACCAGGCGAAATTCCAATTCTCGATAGCTGCAGCCCTCCATTTGTTTTACGATTGCTATGCGTATTGCCTGATCCGCAGTCATACCGGTAGCACCACTTTTGCCGCCACCATTTTGCGATGAGCCAATATCTTGTAGAACCAGGTCATATATGATAGGGTTGTCATCAAGTATATCACTGATAGTTTTCAACTCTTTCGCCTTGGGGTGGTCAGGGGCAGCCTCTGCTAAAGGTAGCTGCTGATTGCGAGCTTTTCGCATCTTTTTCGACTCCTTGAAATAGTTAATCGAGTAATTTTAGCGGGTTACTCAATTAACAATACCAGGAATCGTAAAAAAAGGCACCCTTTAAAGGCGATTTTCTCCCGTAAAATCAAATAGCTGACTCTGTTTGGACAGACACTAACTAAATGAAATACGTGAAACGGTTATCACTTCACAGGTTACGATCTGCGATAATCGGTATGGTTATTTCAGAAGCCGGCCTTTTGAAATTTGTATTGCGGCTTTATCCGGCATTTGAGTCCTGGGGAAAAATGCTATCGAGACCCTTCTGCAGGCCCCTTCATTGCATGTGGATGAAAGCTCCTTCCGGGTTGAAAGAAAGAACCATTGGATTCACGTTTATTCTGCCGGTGGGACAACGCTGAAACTGTTTCATCGCAAACGAGGTAACGAAGCCATAGTCGGACTGAATATCATCCCGAGGTACGGCGGTGTGATTATCCATGATTGTTAGGTATCACATTTGTCGTATTATTATTGCTGGTTTTGTGCATAATAAGTAATTGCACCTGATCTTTCCGCGATCAGTCCGGCTTACGTATGACCAAATACGCTGCACCAGTCTGTGTGTGCTATCAGTCACCCTGTAACCCGTTACAAATACTGGGAAGTTATCAAGCTGGACTGTGCCCGTATGAGTAGTAACCATAATTATTCTATTGTTTTAAAAAATAGCGTTATTCCAGCACGCTCGTAATATTGTTTTCACGCCATTCGTGGTAAAGAAAGTCAATTTTTTCATCCTAAGAGGAGGTCCAGAATGAAGAAAAAGTTCTTTGAAATCGTACTGGTTACAGCTGTTCTTGTTCTTGGATGGTTACTGCCGAGTGGACTCTATGCACAACCGTTCGCTTACATAACTAATTCAGGCGATGACACTGTTTCTGTTATCGACACAGCCACCAACACTGTGATAACCATAATCCCTGTGGGGAGGAGTCCTTATGGTGTTGCTGTACATCCAAATGGCTTGACCGTTTATGTAACGAATAGCTCCGATGGAACTGTTTCGGTGATTGATACAGCTTCAAACGAGGTGATTGATACGATTTTGGTGGGAGATGGTCCTGTTTATGCGGTGGCAATGGCTCCGGATGGCAGCTTTCTTTACGCTACAGGTGGATATAGTAACTCCATATCAGTAATTGATACGGCCACAAACACCGTAATTGACACAATTGTAGACATTGGCGCTTTGCCGGCGAGCATTGCTGTACATCCAAACGGTTTAACGCTTTATGTTGGATCTATAGAGGGGCCTACTTCTGTTATTGATACGGCCTCGCGTACCGAGATCGCTACGATAGAGTCTGGGGTTAGCTTAAGTTTTACTGTTGACATCGCAGTGCACCCTGATGGTTCTAGAGTCTACCAGGCGAATGTCGGATCTCACACGGTTGATATTATTGATACGGTAACAAATACCGTAATTGACACAATCGTGGTGGGAACTGTCGAAGACGACGCGCATGGGCTTGCTGTGAGTCCGGACGGTTCTTCTGTGTATGTAACTGGAGTAGAGTTCGTTTTTGTCATAGATACGGCTACCAATACCGTGACAAATACCATTCCAATTGAAGGTGGAGGGGCTGGTGTTGGAGTACACCCGGATGGAACAGCCGTGTATGTGGCGCATGGACCAAACACGGTTTCAGTGATCGATACGGCCACTGGCACAGTGACCTCTGAGATCGCTGTAGGTTCTGCACCTCGCTCCTATGGTCTTTTCATCACGCCTTCTATCGTGACCATCGATGATATAATTGAGTTCTTTGACGAGTCTGTGGCGGACAATAGTCTTTCACGCGTTAGTTGGGGTTCTCTGGTTACTTTTAAGAGGAGCCTCGTATTGGCTCAAAGGTTGATCGAGCAAGAAAGATTTTATTTGGCGGATCGCATCCTCATTAACGCCTATTTTAGATGTGATGGAGAACCTGAGGTAGCCGATTTGGTACAAGGCCCGGCAGTTTCAGAGCTGAATTGCATGATCTTAGATTTGATAGACTGATTTGCAAACAGATAACCTAAGTGTGACGGAGTTTTTCAGTGGTACCAGCGTCTGTTTACCCTAAGTGTGGTCAGACTGGGACTGCAAAATTGAATACAATAAGGTGATTACCAACAAACCTCAACCAGTTTTAGCAGCGCCTGCTAAAACTGGTTGAGGTTTGTTGGTAATCACGATTTCACGTATGCCTTTCTCAACCAAGACCTGCTTGATCTTGGCCATGGCTTTTGTAAGCCTTTTCGTGTACCACCCTATGAACACCTGCGGTCGTGTCTAGGTTTTTAATTTTTCCTGCTAAAACATAAAACATCCATTAGTCTCAGAAAAATCCGGTAGGTGTTATCTGGAACACTCTATTTTCTCCTCAATTGTGTCCGTTGTTTGATTACGATTTCGAAATACGAGTTCGGGTTTCGAAATTCTAATTGTTTGTTACAACGAAACTCATATCACAATAGTTGCCGCCCGCCATGAATTGTTAACAGTAACATCTTAAATTTATTATAAAATATAAGTTTCCGCATTTTTGTCGTCACCATATGTGTCTATTGGTATCAATATTGCCAATTGACCAATGTGGTGATCGCAAAATCAGTACGTTGAGAACGCTGTAAGCATTGAACAACAATAAGGTGCACCTGACTCCAATGGGCTCGGCAAGGTGGCATTAAATTGATTTTTAACACTTTTTGAGGTGCTAATCATGGCAGAAAAAATAAAAACGTTTAAATGCCCCAACTGTTTTCAACAGATTGGAGATATGGATGAGTGTAACGGTTGTAACCTTGACACAAAAAAATATTACATAGATCTTTTTAATGAATTTGATTTAGCGAAAAAAAAATCAATTATAGGTGAATATGATCAAGCCAGAGTAATTTTAAATAGGCTGTATGATCTGAATGATCCTAATTATTTAACTTTAAGAGAAAAAACCAAAAAAGAACTGGATATATTGCAGGATAGAGAATGTAAACACTATTCTTTAAACGCAAAAACTAGTGAGGTAGATGTTTCATGTCCACATTGCTTGTATGAGTTACAAACAGATGCCATTACGTGTTCAAGATGTGGAAAATTTACCAGGATCCAGACAAGATATGCCGTAGTAATTGATACTGGTAACGGTAAAAATGAAGTGTTAGAGATCGAATCCTATTCGAAAGAATCTGCAATTGATGAAATCTTAAAAGAAGTACATATTTCCAGAATAATAGATTTAGAAGTTAAGGCTAGCAGTGTTATACAGAAACGTAATCAGAGGAAAATTGCGTTAGCTGAAACGGGAAACCCGGTGCTAGGTCTTTTGACGAGTATTGCAAACATGTTCGTTGCAATGAGTAGTTTGCTTCGACGGAGCTTGGTTTTTAATAAATAAATCGTTGCTTTATCATATCATAGTTGCGGCATGGCTCGATACGCTACAGCGTGTCGAGCCATGCCGTTTTTTTTTATGCACAGGGGGGTGGCCGGCTATTTGTAATCGGTTTTGATGGTGCGAGTGACGCACCCTACGACCTGGGTCCATGCGAAAGATGTTGCCAGGTTCATTTTTTTGGGTTGTGGTTCAGGTACAGAAAAATACCATTGACTTGCCGGACGCTGTTTTGTAACAGTTACGGATGGTAACGTTCGGTGTTGCGGCGCTTGATTGCAGCGTTGCCTGGTGCTCAAGAAAGCGACTGCTTATCAAATACCTATCATTTGTTACCATTGGTCGGCCCGATCAGAAGGAAATGGGATGAAAATATTGAGGATCATCCTCTTGATCATAATGTGCAGCCTGATTCTGCAGCCGGTAACCATTCAGGCGCAGAGTGTCCTGCAACATTATGTAAATAAATACCAGCAGGTGAAGATTGGTAAAACGCTTCGTGAACGCCTTGTGCGTCACCACCATTTGATCGATTATTTCAGCTCGCTGTATTACATCAAACCCCGTCACCGTGTGGATCCTGATTTTATCAGGGCCCTGATTATTGCTGAATCTTCTGCCCAGCCAGGTGCACGTTCGACCAAAGATGCCCGCGGGTTGACCCAGATCCTCTTTGCCACTGCCCGGCAAGCTGCCATGGAATTGGAGGAATCCGGTTATCCTTTCCGGTATGTCACCAATGATCAGCTCAGGAATTTAAAGCCCAATGATCTCTATGATCCGGCAATCAATCTGTTAATCGCCTGTTATCTGATCGCCAAGTATAATCATCAGTATCATGGACGTATGGAGCTGGTAGTTTCCGCCTGGAATGCCGGCTGTGGGTCCATTGTCAACAACACGCCTCCCCCATACACTGAAACCCTTGATTTGATAGGAAAAGTCAACGGCTATTTCATTGCTCTCCTGAAGCAGCGGGAGATGTCGGAACGCTTTGTTTCGCATAGATCAAGCAAAAACAGTTAGTGACTGAATTGACCCGGCTCAAAGCGGGAAAAGGCTAACCTGCGCGTGGCGTCCACCTGCTTGCCTGATTGCCCATTTCCTTTCGACTGGACATACTCTTTTCTGTTCAATTCCAACGACAACCGGAATGGTTGCGTAGCTGGAAAGATCATTGCAATGCAAGAGGCTACAGGTGGTTGTAAAAAAATAGTATTGACTTGCCGTAGGCTGTTTTGTAACTGTTATGGATGCTGACTGCATGGTTTATCAAAAAGTCTCCAGCAAAGAACAAAAGGCGCCATGGCGAAATAATAAAGTTTCATGGTGTGTTGTATGTGTGGTCGGTCAACTTGATCCAGCCATGCCGGGTAATCGTACAACGGTATTAACTTCTATATCCTGAAGGGTGAAATGGCCGCTTCAACATCAAAAAATGCTGGATTTACTCTGCTCGAATTACTCGCCGGTGCGACTATTTTTGCCGTTATCATGGCCCTTCTTCTGCAGATGCTTAGCGCTTTTGAAGTAAAGGGTGATCTTGATCTGACAAGCAGCCGCCTGCAAACTATTGTAGAAAAAGCCGGCGAATATTACCTGTCACGGGAAAATCTTCCTGTGCCGACTTCAACACCCGAGGTTCCAGCCCCAATGGGCGAAGTGCCGTTGGCGGAGTTCCATCTGGATGCAAAATACAGGATCGATTCCTGGGGGCGGCCCATTCAATATTTTTCCGTGAGAAATGATGGTGTTAATGGCCGGGTGGGTGAGATACTCATCGATCCCCTCTCGACTCCTCCCTTCTCGGTATCATTGGGCACAGTACCAGAGGTGCCGGAGGCGATGGTCACCATTGAGCAGGCCGACCTGAGTGCAGATCCCCCCACTGGCAGAACACTGATCAATGGTGTTCAGGTAAACGGCAGAGCAGTGGCCGGCATATTGATCAGCAGTGGGCCGAACAATGTCTTTGAGTACAACAACGACACACCTCCGGCCGCGGACGCCTACCCGGTGCCCTTTACCCTGGATGCCGACAGTGACGACATTATTATGCCCATTGACCTGCACCTCCAGGCCACTAAGATCGCCCAGGCTGAGCTCAGGAAGCTGGGGGAGAAAGTACGGGCTTTTGATGACCGCTATATCGGCAAGAACAATGATGGTGACGGCTTTTACGATGAAAATTTTTGTGCTGCAAATGCGTATCCTGGACCTGGAATCAGTATTACATTCCGTGGCGCCACCAGGGCGAGCAATATATACGACCCTTACGATACGGTAGCATCAAATAAAGATGCCGATCCCGATCTGGTCTGTCAAAACTATCCTGTATACCCTGGTGCTACCTATCTGCCGAATGACGGCAATGACTACAGCTGTGGCCGACCCACCCTCGATTATATGCAGGAGGAATTCTGCGATACCAGCATTGGGAGCTGTGATTATGGGTATTACCTTCCTGATGAAGAGCAGTGGGATTACGATTATGAACGGATAACGAGGCTTGAATTAGAAGATCCTGACGACCCAGGTAGTGTTGTGGAGGTTTTTGATCACTGGGAAGAAACTGAGGAGTATTGCGGCCGCCTCGAGCCCGATTACTACAGAGTCCCCATGATACGTGGAAACCCGGATTTCGATGATTGCCACTGGGGGCTTGTGGGGGATCCAGACGTTGACCCGAGCAAGCTGACCAACGATCAGGCCAGGGCCTTTATATACTGCGTTTATAGCCTCTCTCCTGCGGATATCGTTGATCCCTGGCTCAACGGCTATGTCTGGGGGAGCGGGGAGACGTACGCCGATCCCGATCCTAGATATCAAAAATTCTTCTCCGCCGGTCCAGATGAGACCGCAGATACGGATGACGATATTGTCGCCCCCCTCTAAATTCACACGAATGTCGACTTTTTTCCCCTGCACTTTTTCTTAACGTACGACGCCCAATGATTTTATCCATCAGTAATCTCTCTAAAAGCTATAAGAGCAAGGAAGGAAGCGTTAACGCCCTCAATGCATTGAACCTTACCATTAAGCCGGGCCAGATATTTGGTCTGCTCGGCCCAAACGGCGCAGGAAAAACAACAACAGTGAAATCGATCATGGGATTTATCATCCCCTCTTCAGGGTCTGTTGTTTTTAACGGTAAAAGAATGACCAGTATGGAGCCCAGGACGGAAATCGGTTATCTGCCCGAGAGTTATCGCCCCAATCCCAACCTGACTGTAGGCGAATATATTGGTATACAGTGCCGTCTTACAGGTATGCAGGAAAAGGATATTGCCGCAGAAGTGAACCGGTTGCTTCAATTAGTAGGAATGGACAAAGTGCCGAAACGTAAGATCTCCAACCTCTCCAAAGGGATGGGGCAGAGGGTGGGGCTGGCCCAGGCATTTGCCGGGTCGCCGCCGATGCTCATTCTGGATGAGCCGACATCGGGACTGGATCCCCTGGGCAGAAGGGAGGTTATCGACCTGCTGATGCGGATGAAAGCCCAGGGCACGACAATCCTGTTTTGCTCCCATATCCTCTCTGAAGTGGAAAGGCTCTGCGATCAGATAGGTATTCTGGTAGGTGGAAATCTTCAATTTATCGGTACTGCGCAGAAATTCCTCAATAAATGGCAGGCCACGGACTTTGAAGAAGCATTCATTCAGGAGGCTCAATGCGCTTGATCTACATTATCAGTAAGGGGGTCTTCAAAGAGAGTCTGTACGGCCAGCTCTTCTACGGCCTGCTTGTCTTTCTTTTGGTTTTTTTCTGTTTTTGCATTTATATCAGCTCGCTCTCGTTGGGGGAAGTCGGTCGAGTCATTGCCAATGCCGGCATGTTAGGCATTTCCCTGCTCAGCGTAACCTGTATCATCCTTTTTGGCCTCTATTCCCTGTACCAGGAACGTGAGAGAAATGAGCTCTATGTCCTGCTGAGCAGGATACCCCGGTCACACTATCTTCTTGGACGTTTTTTGGGTACGGCCTGTATCGTAGCTCTTTTTGCTCTGCTGACCGGAATCGGCACATTTTTTTTAACATGGTATATGGGGCAGATGCCGTTTTATGGGATTTTCCTGCAGGTCTACCTGGCGATTCTGGAATTTTCTCTTTTGATGGGGATAGGTTTTTTCTTTTACACTCTCGGCATAGGTTTTACCCTGAACTCGTTTTTAACCCTGGCCGTTTTTGTTTTCGGCCACTCTTTTAACGAGGCTATCGAGAGTTTTGTTGCCATGGGAAGGATGGGCAAGCCCTTGTACCTCGCCGCCATCAAAGTGTTGTCCTATGTCCTGCCGAATTTTGACATGTTTGACTTTCGTCTGCGCCTGATACACGGAGATGGCATTCCTCCGGGCAGCCTGCTGCTGGCTACCCTGTACGGCGTATCGTATCTTGCCGTGCTGCTGTTGCTTAGTGTCGACCGCATGCATAAAAGCGACATCTGATACGCCATGGCTGCAAGGTTCGTTCATTTTCGTCCTCTAATCCTTGCCCTGTGTTGCTGGGTTGTTGCCGTGGGTATCAGCTACACCAGTCGGCATGTATATCCGCCGCAGATCCAGGAAGAGCTGATGTTCATTCCAAAACAGAAAGTGGTGGAGGCAATGAGCCTGGACCAGAAAGGTTTTGCTGCTGATCTCTTACTTATAAAGGTCATCCTTCATACCGGCAGTCTTGCCTGGAAGCCTCCCCGGTTTCAGTTCAATAACGAGTGGAGTTACCAGATGATCGATCTGGTAACGGAAATCGACCCCAGGTATTACAGTGCGTACCTCTTTTCCGGCATGGGGTTGCTGCACAGCCGTGAGGATGTCTTACGTTCCATCCCGATCATCAAAAAAGGCATGGCCTTTTTTCCAGACAGTTGGGAGCTGCCCTTCTGGATAGGGCTGAATGCCTATCTGTATCTGGAAGACGATGTCATGGCGAGTGACTACCTCTGGCAGGCGGCCCGTAAGCCGAATGCACCAACATCCTTTCTCTCACTCCTGCTTTCGGCAATTACCAAGGGCGGCGATTTTGAGAGAGGAATCTGGGTGCTCCAAAGGATGATCGAACACGAGAAAAACCCGCGAATTCAACTGGTGTACCAGAAGCGGATTGCCCGACTGCGTAACTTTATCGACTTGCAAAAAGCGGCGGAAATATATCATACCCGTACCGGAGAGTATCCGGATACCTTGGAGAACCTTGTTGAAGCCGGGATTATTGTCCAGATTCCTCCAGACCCCATGGGGAGAGAATATCGCTGGAATACGGTCAGGAAGCGGGTGGAGTGCCGTGAAGTCAAGAGAGTGATGGAACCATGAGCTATCAAACTTTTTTCAATCTCGATGAGACTCCTTTTAATCTTGCGCCTGATCCTGATTATTATTTTCCCAGCAAGCGACATAACGAGGCGCTGGAGACACTCCTTTACTGTGTGGAAAACGGTGAGGGTTTTGCGCAGATTACAGGCCGGCCCGGGGTTGGAAAGACCTTATTGATCCGAAGCTTTCTCGATCAGTTGGGCGACAATGTTAACACGGCTCTTATCCTTCATCCCGGATTGAGTGCGGAGGAACTCTACAAGGTTATTCTGGAGGATCTTGGTGTAGCCTCGGAAAATATGCAGGGGATGTCCAAGGATGCCCTGCTGAAGTTGTTTCGGGAGTTTTTGTTGAAATCGGCGGAAGAAGGGCGGCGGACCCTGGTTATTATTGACGAAGCCCAAGATATCCCGGAAAATAGTCTGGAAGAGTTGCGGTTGCTTTCCAATCTGGAAACCAATAAGGCTAAGCTGCTGCAGATTATTCTGGTAGGGCAGCTCGATTTTGAGAAGAAGTTGAAGCAGGATCAATTCAACCAGCTCTATCAGCGCATCACCATCCGTTGCCGGATCGAGCCTCTGACCTTGGATGAGACTGTCAACTATATTTACCATCGGCTGAAAATCGCAGGCGGAGGTAACGTCAGCCGATTCAACCCCAAGATAATCAAGCAAATACATAAGATCAGCGGCGGGGTGCCCCGTCTCATCAATACCCTGTGCGAGCGATCGCTCATGGCCGCGTATGTGGATGGGAAAAGCAGCGTCTCCAGGGAACATCTCAAAAACGCAAGCCAAAGCCTGGGTTACGGGGAGATGGGGGACACGAGAACAACACCAAAAAGTAATTGGGGATTTGCTCTGGCAGCGATCCTGGCCATGACAGTCGGATTGACCTACTACAACAGCGAAACTCTGCGGCAATTAGCGAGTCGACAGGTACGACAGGCTGCAGTCCTCTTGGAGAACGGCGTTATGCAGATCGCTGTTCCTCCCAAAATTGAGGAGGGTAATGTGGAACTGGTAAAAGGTGTAGAGCCGGCGTCAGGTGAGAAGAAACATGAGGGTGATCAGGAGTTAGCCGGTGAAGCGACGGCAAGCGAGATGTCCGCTATTGATAGGGAAGTCGGGAAAACCGCTGGAGCTGAAAAGCTTGCCGTGAGCAGTGCTGAGGAAGAAACTGTTCAGGAAGAAAGTGTTTTGCCGGAGCATGTGATACCTGCTGCGGTAACTTCCCCTTTTGGCAATCTTCCCACGGGCTGGAACGGTATCTGGATCCAGCTGGACAGGCACAAGGCGGTCGTTTATCAGGCAGGGAGCCCTGAAGCCGGCAAGGAGGTTGAGCTGCCGGGTGACGTACGACTGGAGGACGGCTTTTATCTCCTCGGCCAGGTTGACGGAAAACGCTTTCTCTTCAATCGCCACTCATTTTACCCATGGCAGGTGGATTCCACCCTTACCGGGTTTTTGCTTGAACAGTTGGACCGTGAGGCGTTGCCGCCGGTTACGCCGGTTATTGTATCGACCTCGGCATCCCTTGATGTGTTACAGGTAGAGGATCTTGCGGATGTGAGGGCCTTAGTCACCAACTGGGCCGAAGCCCATGGCAACAAAGATGTTGAAGAAGTCACTGCCTACTATGACGATCCCCTGGTCGGCTACACACTGTTTCGAAACAGACCGGCTATTAAAAGTCATACTCAGGTACAGGAGAGGAAAAAGGGCGTATTCGAAAAGAACAAGGCCGTCCTCTTGCAGACTTCAGATCCGGTCAGCCTGGTTGAAAATGGTGACCCAACCAAGGCTGTGGCTCTTTTTTTCCAGCGGTTCGTTTCTTCCACCTATCATGATTCGGGAGTGAAAGTGCTTTATCTCAGGAAGGATCCCAATGCCACACCGGATAAACGGGAATGGCTGATCACCGGCACACTCTGGATTCCTTCTCCCAAACGGAAATGATGGGGCAGGCCCCCAGGAGACTTGCGAACATTAACGAAACTGGGCGAAAAGTGTGCAATACTGGAAGCCCTGCAGTGTGGTAAGGTTCTGGCGACCTTGGAAGGTGGATTCCTTGTCCCACTCCACGGTGGTTGATTCGTGTCCCTGGAAACAGAAACCATATGAAATGGTGGTACCCGGGCCGGTGATGGAACAGAATGCGATTGCCCCGGGAATGGGCATGTTCTGGGTGAGCGGGTCGTTGACGGGATCAAAAATATTCTCAGATGAAAACGGGTTGGTGATAACTTTTTCTCCAGGAATGAAATCCTCGACAACGCTTTCCGGCGGGGCATTGATCTTTTTTCCAGCCCATCGTCCCTTGACGGATTTTCTCTGATTTTTTCTCGAATAGTCGATATTATTATTGTTCCAGTTGTTAGGCCTGCCGGCGGTGGCGATCCACTGGCCGGTTTTTGGAATGGGCGGCATGAAGTCGTCAGCGGGTTTTCTATCGGCCAGACTGGCTACATAGTCGGAGATGGTGGCAATCGATCGATGACCGTCCTGGGCCACCATGGATTTTTGTATCCATTGTTGTACCGTGCCGGTAAGTTCGCTGCATGACTGGCGAACCAACTCATGTCTGGCCTCGATGCGCGCAGCAATGAGACTGGGGATGATAAGCGACATAAGAAGGCCGATGATGATGACCACCATGAGAAGTTCTATCAGGGAGAAGCCGTCATTTCGGCAACAGCTGGAGAAAGATATGGGGCAAAATTTTTTTCCGTATTGCATATGTCTTCCTGTTACGTGACAAAGTTGATGAGTTTGAGTCGGATGCCACCATGTGAGAAAGAGAGAGATTTCCTTTGAGTTCCCTGGCCAATCTATGTAGTATATGCTCAAAAGTAATGGAAAACTTCAACATGTCAATAGAAGCCACCTCTCAGCAAGACATTTCCATTGATTTGGCGGCGGCCATTCGGTGGCCGTATTCAGCCGGTAAAGGCAAAATGGATGAGAGGTCGTGTTAACAGAAAGGAGTGAAACAGAGTGGCTGACCTGAATATCACCTTACCACGAATTGGCCTTCTTCTCTCCTCCTGCATCCTGCTTATGCTTACTGGTTGTGGTGGAACCTACATCTCCCATATGGATGAAATGCTCAATGAGTATTCCTGCGAAGACAATTCTCCGGACCGGGTCGGCCCGGAACGTGAGATCATCCTCTTTGTTAAGCACCATATCATGGTCGGCAAATCAGCACAGGACGCCGAGTCGGGAAAGGAAGTGGGATTCACGCGTAGCTCCCGTCACAGGATTCCTTGGGAAAACAATCGGATCGTAACTTACCGTATTCAGACGATCCCCGCTCTCATGGAAGAGGTGAATGAGCTGTTGTGGGAGAATGACACGAACATTTTTCTTGTGAACGATTCTCTGGATGTGCAGGTGGATGACAATTTCTCACCGGCCGAATTTGACCTTATGGATCGTCCCCTGGGACATACCAGGCAGGTGATGCAGGAAATGGTGGCCAAAGAGCCTGGATATATCCATATTCTCTATGGCTGGACCAGCGTTCCCACTGTTGTACATGCCGCAGGTGACGGGCTTGCCGTTATTGTTGCCGATGACCCAAGATATGGTGGTCGAGTCGGCAGCTTCGAACTTGCCAGGGCCATTGTCCATTCACTGGGGTATCAGCCGGGTCCGGAAGAGGCAACCAGCAACACTATGATGCATTATAACTCGCCGGACGGTGATCTGAGCGAGGAACAGGTGGAAAAACTCTGGCAGGCGGTAAATGCTGACGGTCTTATGCTCAAGTCCATCAGCTGCCAAAAACCCTAAGAGGATAAGCAGGGTGTGGTGATCTCTTATTACTCCTGGTAAACAATAATGTCGTCTTCTATTGTGGTGCTATCCGGACCACTTGAGAAGAATGTATGGTAGCGGGGATTCATGGAATCCGATATGATCGAACCGTCATCAAGTGTTTTGCCGATGTAGCCCCACTGCAGGGAGTTCTGCCATGGGTCGACGTCATAGCCGCCGGGATCAATGCCGTCGTCGGTAAAACCTGTTCTCAAGTGGTAATATATGACCAGATGCGTAGCAAGTGAACTACCGGTAGCGCATGCATACCTGTTGCCGCCTGCACCGTCCATGGCCGCTTCAATGCTGTCCAGGGTCGGCAGGCCACTGGCCGGGTCGTTCATGAAACCGGAAACCGGCGGGCAGTTTTCGTCCTCTGTATTGACAGGATCCAGGGGATCCTCATCGATCTGCGGCGCGGACTCAGGGGAACCGGGGTTGTCTGTATTGACACCATCGTTGTCGATGCCTGCAAACAGGGAGTCGTAGGTGGACACTTTTTCCATCAGCAGCCGAATTTTTTTCCTCGTGATCTCCTCTGCCTCTGTGGACAGATCGATATATACGGTGATATTATCGTCCTCTGCGGTGATATTCTGGTCCGGGCCGCCGGAGACGATTGATGCGGCCCTGCCGTCAACATCTGTAAGGCTGATGATGTTCTCTGTGGTGTAGCGAAAATAGTGTCCCCAACCATCGAGCCGGTACTTTTGTTCAAGGTCGAGCGCGGCAATATCCACAGGGATTTCGTTGGCTGCATTTCCCGGCAGTTGTTGGTGCGCAAGGTAATATTGCCGGATTTTCGCCTCAATAACTGCAATATGGTTGTCTGTGGTGGTAAACTGATCTCTGCCTGTAATGGAGTGGCTGAGGCGAAGTAGAAAGATGCCCGCAAACATGATAACAGCTGCCACAGACAGGAGTTCGACCAGAGTGTAGCCGTTTTCACCCAGGCAGGCTGGCCGTGTCTGCTGTCCTGTTTGTAAGCTTGAGTTTGTAGACATCAGCGGCATTTTTTTTCTCTTTGGCCGGTGAGTCACATTTGGTGGGTCAGTTCTTGGGGAACTCATGTAACGTCCTGGAATGTGAGGTATGTTAGGGGGACGGAAGCCGGATTGCGTATGGATTATTGTAAACTGCTTCAAGGTTAACCGTCAAATGAAATGGTGAGGCGTGTGGAAAAAGACTTGAGTTTCATTGGATTCATAGAATAATGTGAAGTCTCTGTTTTAAGCCATGGTTTTCTCGGATAAGCTCCAATGATAATGGGTATGATACCAATGAGAGAAAAGCGTGATGTAGCAACCCGGGGGTTTACTTTGCTGGAGATTGCTTTGGCCATGGCAATCCTCAGCGTGGTGGCCTTGTATACCCTGGATATGTACCAGTCTATGCGCAGCCGCAAAAAGCAGGCGGACAGCTTTAGCAAAGCAGAGCGGATCAATGCCGCTTGCAGGGTGTATTTCAGCGGTCATGAAGGCTTGCCGGCTGCAGGGGATTCTTTTCCCGACTCTGTGCCTGTTGATGACCTCGGTCTTGGCCAGGAGTACCGCTTCGACGCCCATGGAAGGCCCTTCCGTTATTACACAGCATCCGGTGCTTCGGGTTTTCAGGTGGACGGTAAGGATGCGGCCGGGGTGATCATCAGTCTCGGGGAAAATCAGCTGGAGGATTATACTGTCACAGGGGATGGGACAGTCTATGCCACCGTAGGGGATGACGTGCTGGTTCCCATCGAAGTAAACCAGGAAGCTGTTGGCATTGCCCTGGCCGAATTGGAAAATCTCGGCAAGGCGGTCGAGGGATACCAACGGGAATATGCGGGTATTCAAAATGATGAGGGGGTAAGTCTCTACGAGAATATAGATGCCGGCGCCCCGCCGCCAATGGACCCCGATGAGTATGACACCAACTATGACGACTGGCCCCAGCTCTATCCTTACCAGCCCTACTATCCCGGTTTTGCGGCAATGGAACCGCCCCCGACCGATGCAGACCTGGCGTATGATGAGCCCGATGTCAATTGGCCCCCGAACGATCCTCCCGGTGTAAACATTTACGTAAATTGGCCTGTCTGGCCAACTTATCCTCCCCCCCCCATTGAGCCCGACCTGCCTCCTAACTTTGCAGGTTGGTCCGGTCCGGGTAATGCAGTCTGGCCTTTCGATTCCGATGTTTTTGGTGACTATTCTACACCACGCGAGGAAACCCCTGATTCGTATGAATTGATAGACGAAGGCGGGTGCAATCCTTCTGATGATCCCAGCTGCGTTTATGCCATTCTGGACGACAGGGACGATCCGCTAAGTGAAATAGTGGAGAGGTATGGCTTTGGAACGAGCTTGCTCACAGATCCCTGGGGAAATGCGTACCTGTGGGGAGCGGGGTTGGTTAATACCGATCCACGCTACCACCTGTTTTACTCAGCAGGTCCGGATACCGAAGCAGGCACAGATGATGATGTTATACTCTATTGACTGATCATGAAACACATGCTCTTTAATCCTCTGAAAAACAACCAGGGCGTGGCCCTTGTTTTTATGGTCCTGCTTTTTGCCGCAGCTGCTGCAGCCTCAATCATGTTTCTCTCTGTGGGGATCAAAGTCAAGAGTTTGGAAAAGGAGGGGGGAACCCAGGCCCGCCTCGATGAAATACGCAACGCCCTCCGGAATTATTACCTGATTCATTACGATTTGCCGGATCCGGAAGCTACAACCCCTGCCTACTCTGTCCCCACCGTGCTGCTGAACCTGCCCCAGAAATATCGTTTCGACAGCAACGGCCAGATGATTCGCTATGACCGTTTGCCTGGAGGCAGTGCCATGACCACGGTACGCAATATATGGGTCCATGGTAGTGATGATGAAAATAAGGTAGGGGCTGTCCTGGTCGCACCCGGCCCTGATAAAACTATTTCCGCAGGCAACCTTTCCTCTCCATATGACGATCCGGTCGGAAGCGGTGGAGATGATCTCGTTGTTGCGGTCTCACTGGAGGCGGAAGCTTTGAAAGTTGCCAACCATGCAGTGAGAGTGCTGCAGCAGACCGCAAAGGCGTATGATGCTATCTTCTACAAAAAGAATAATGACCTCGACACGCTTTATTACCCTCCGGAAACCAGGTGGGTAGACCTTACTGAACCAACGCCTGTGAAAGAATGGGTTCAGGTCGATACGGATGAATTTGATAATCCCGTCTATGGATGGGTGAATACGGGATCCTATCATCCAAATTATGCCGGAGAAGCGCTTATAGGATATAATGTTGACGGGACGATCTCTTCAACGCTCATCTCTGAAGGAGATGAATATGTTGAGCCGGTTTCCATGAGCGTTTGGAGATTGCAACCCGAAGCGATCATTGACGAAGACGGTTACAGCGCGGCTGAGGGCGGTGGTGGCTCCGGATGTGTACGGATTGCCGAAGTGGATTCAGGGTTGATGTGGAGTAATGATCCATCCCGGGGAGTGGCCTCCCTGGATGACTGCGACCACAGCCCCGCCTACGATCTTGCTGTGGCCTACGGCCTCAACCTGGCCAAACTCGGTTACGATGCAGCATCGACTTCACTGCTCGATCCCTGGGGGAACAGGTATCTGTGGGGGGCTTCAACGGCCTTTTCCCCGTTCACCTATAACGCTACCGAAGCACAGGATCTTGTCAGGGACCCTCATTACTGGTCGTTTTACTCCACCGGTCCCGACGGAGTGGATGATACGTCGGATGATATCCTGCCTGCCGCTGATCGAATACCCGGCTATTGGCTGACCGAGGAAATTGCCAACCCTATTCCTTGAAGATGATTATTAGGCACCTTTGTTTTAAAAAAGTATATTGAGCAATAACCCAAGGAATTACAAAATTGTCATTACCTTTTGTCTTTACAGGAAATTCATTGACAATACGGGGGGCGTGAAGTATGGAAAACGAAATGAATCATCATTCATAAGATGTGTTTTTGGTTTGCGGTTGCTTGCAAAGGAAATGATGTAAATGCTTGACTAATCCTTCCATAATATACTCTTTACAGGTGGATTTAACGTGTCGCTTAAAGTTCTGTCAGTATCAATCCTGGATGACAGCATCGACATCCTCAAGCTGGAACAGGGGATCAGAAATTCGTTTGTCGCCAAGGGGGAGGTCCTGCGAGGCGTTGACAAAAAATCCCTGGATAAGGCTGCAGGATGGGCCGATCGCATTTATATAAACGGGCTTTTTCCCGGTGCGGAATATAGATGGAGTGAATTCCCGGACGTCAGCAACCGCAATCTCAAGCAACTGGTTTACAGGCATGCGACTCAGTACCTGGAAACACGGGCCAAAGTCAGGGTAGACTTTGCTGACAAGGGTAAGATAATCGTTGACTCTTTGGAGAAACGTCTTGTCTCCAGCCTGGCTGTAACGGAAGAAGATGTAAGTCGAATCGAAAGGGAGGTTTTTTCAAAATATCGTCACAAGATCCATAGGATCACATCGCTGCCTGTAGCGCTCTGTAATGCCGTGGTGTCTTCCGAACGGCCCAAAGATGACTTCATGGTTGTCTGGGTTGGGGAGAAGTCGTTGGTGTATGCCATCAGTTCACCTGAAGGAGATATCAA
This sequence comes from Desulfobulbaceae bacterium, assembly GCA_963678525.2. Lineage (GTDB taxonomy): Bacteria > Desulfobacterota > Desulfobulbia > Desulfobulbales > Desulfobulbaceae > Desulfogranum. The sequence continues at coordinate 2,536,445 of CAXXDG010000003.1, read as the reverse complement.
GGTCGCTCGAAATATCCCAATATCAATGGATTTCGATCACCTGGACGAGTTGGACATGGAAAAGGTGTCCAACGAGTTCGACCGCGACATCATGACTACCTTGCTCCTCTATAATGATAATTTTGAGAACCCGGCCTGTTCCAGTTTCTATTTACTCGGCAACCCAAAGCTGAGCAACATATTTGAGAAATTCCCCCTCGGCAGTGTTGGCCAATATGGGAAATATGCCCTTGACCATCTCCCTGTTCGAAATCTGCCGGTAAAAGACTCCTGGGCGTATTATCTCTTAGGCAATCTTTTTTCCGGTAACGGCTATAACCTGGTTGATAAAACCATTACCTGGGGACAGCGGTTCGATAGCTGGTACAGGTATGCCGCCCTGCTCCTTATCGGTTGCTTTATATTTGCCGGTACCTGGCTGTTGTTGACGGCTCCTCAGAGCAGGGTGAGCAACGAGTCGTTTTATGCCGAGAAAAAGGAGGAGCTGGTAAAGGTGAATGAGCAACTTTATGCGCTCCAGCAAGATGAGATCGAATTGAAAAGATACAGCGGCTGGGATAATTTTTACAAGAACACCTATACTAACCAGCCGGCATGGTCAAAACTCTTCTCTTCGCTTGCCGCTGAGATTCCCAAGGAGTTTGTGTTCAGCAATGTCGAGATCAGCCCTGGAAACAGCAAAGGCGTTCATGGCTGGCAATGCATATTGACAGGCCGCATCGAAGCCACTGAGTGGCAGACAGGTTTGAATCTGTTGCGGGATTTCGGGACTAAGTTTAACAGGTCTCCCTACGCTGATGTGGTTGATGTCCAGTATACGCCGATGGAGGAAAATCGCGGCTCTAACCTGGAGGAAACTTCATTCGATGTTGTCATCCAAATGATCCTGACACCTCAATAAAATACGTAATATGAAAATAAAGATATTTCTATTTTTTATCGGTGTGCTGATTCTGGCCCAGATGCTCATTTACATGCAGATCCGAGATGCAAACGAGGAGAATTGGAGGACGGCATTTCATGAGATTGACAATCGCATAACCAACCAGAAAAACGAAATCATTTCTACCCAACAGGTTGTGAGGGTAATGGAGAAGGGAAAAAAATCCATACCTGAGACAATCCTGAAAGGGGTCGAGGATCCTGAAGGAAAGTTTCTCATGTTCATGGACTATCTGGATAAGTCGGAATTGGGAAACATGAGCGGATCGTATGATATTTCTGCAGAGCCTCTTATCAAAAACACACCGGTACCTTTGCAACAGACTGATTTTCATCTCCAATTTCAGTTTGAGGACGTGACAAAACTGGAGATGGTCCTGAGCTATCTGCTTGATCAGAAGGGTGAAAAAACAGGTTACCCGGACTATCCGCTAAAGGTGAACAGGTTGAAAATCGAGAGAGTGCCAGGCAGTAAACCAAAAGTCGACTTAGATGTTTCCCTGCTGTTGCCGGCGCAAATAGAGGATTCTGATACAAATCAACATATTGGGAGTGGGTCCATTGGCGGCTGATAAGAAGTGGATTTTCCTCGTTGTGTTTATTGTGCTGTTGTTTGCTGCTTTTATAGCAGGCAATAAATATTGGTTTTATCCCGAATATACCACCCGGATTACCCCTCCCCCTTCTTACTCTCCGCCTGTTGACTCGCCCAATAGCGTAATAATCAAGCCGTATGAAGGCACTTTGAGAAAAATACTGGAGCAGTCGGAGGTAAGCGGCGATACGGGTAAGGTGATGAATGGCGATACACGTAACCCTTTTCTCAAGCCTGGAGAACTTGACCCACCCCCGCCAAAACCGCCGGGAAAGGTGATCATGTCGGTAGAGATTCCAAACCTGGGCATGATTATAACCGGGGGGGAGAGGAAGAGTGTGATGCTTGACGGCAATTTAGTTCGTGAGGCTGACCATTACGGGAGTCATGTGGTTAAACGTATCGAATCTAAATCTGTTATCTTATCAGGTGAATACGGGGAGTTGAGAATACGTATGCCGTCGTCGTCTTTTGGCGATCCTGAAGTCGATATACTTGAGAAACATAGTGCCAATCTGATCATCAAGCCTATTTTTAAGGAAAAGAAAAAGGGGCGCAGGGATCGTTAATATTATGTCGGAAGACGTGGGTAACAGGTGGACGGAATAGATTATGCAGCCGTCAACCCCGCATCATGGAAGCAACTAGAGTCAGTAATTTGAACGGGATAAGGGTTTATTACATGAGTCAAATGAACAACAAGATGCAAATTGCCAGGGGCCTGTGTAAGGCAATGGTCTGTGGATCACTCATCTGGGGACTTTCGAGTTGCGGCATGTCTGGTTCAGCGCCGCCTGCCAGTGTGGTTGAAAGTACCATTCCCTCGCCTCGGGAGATTCTTGACAGTGTCGGCAAAATGCCGCCGACGCCGGAATTGGATCCAATGGTTGATTTGGAGCCGATGGTCGCCACCCTGGAAGAATTTCCCTATGAGAGTAAACTGTTCTCCCTTTCAGTTCGGGATACGCCGTTGGAAGATGTTCTCCTGGCCTTAGCCCAGGAGGCGGATCTGAATCTCATGATTGATCGAAAAGTTGAGCGTGATGAGCTCATATCCATTGAGTTCACCAATATTCCACTGCAGGTAGCACTTGAGAATTTGATGGAGGTGTATGATTACTACTACACCATCGAAAAAGGTGTTTTAAATGTGAAAGCACTGGAAGAACGGGTTTTTCGCCTTAACTATCCCCTGGTGTATACCAAACCTGAGTCGACCACCGGCGGGGATGTACTTGGAGGAGGCAGCGGTGGCGGTGAGTCTGAAACAGTCTCAGCCCAAGAGTCGTCTATCAGCGGCGAATTCGAGGTTACTACCAGCGTAGAAGATGAGGATCAACTGGATATCTGGAAGCAGATTGAGGAGGCGTTGGAGCCTGCCAGGCAGGGCAAGAACGGCCTGCTCTCCCAGGATGGAGTGGCCAGGATCAGCAGGATGGGTTCGACAATTATCGTTAAAGATCACCCGAGCAACTTGAAATCTATCGCAACCTTTCTGGATAATATCCAGGAGTCTTTAAAAAGACAGGTAATTATTGAGGCAAAAATCGTAGAAGTCGTTTTGGACAAGAGCCACCAGTTCGGCATCAACTGGAATCATACGCGTATCGGCTTCAATACCGAGGGAACATCTATCGTTTCAAGCGTCAACCTTGGTGATTTGGCCACCACTGGCCTTTCTACCCAGTTCATTGATGTTTTTGGTGCTGACATAGGAGATGTTGTTCTCAATGCCCTTGCTACTAATGGTGAAGTCAATATTCTCTCTTCACCAAGAATCAATGCCATTAATAATCAGTCGGCCTTTATAAATGTCGGACGTGTAGTCCCGTTTCTTGACTTCACCATAGCACAGAGCACCTCTGAGTCGAGTTCCGGGAGAGAATATATAACCATTGACTCCGTTCCCGTCGTGTCCCGGTTCAACGAGGGGGTCACCCTTGGTATTACCCCCCAAATCGATGAAGACGGTACCACTACCCTTCATATTGTTCCAATAGTTACCGAACAGACTGGAACAGAGACCATTACTGTCCCTACCTATATCGAAGACGGATCCGAAGAGAGCGTTACCGCGGATATTCCCATAATTTCCGTGAGGACGAGCGATACCATGGTCAGGGTAAAAGACAGGAATACCATCGTCATCGGCGGGCTGATCTCCGAATCCACGGAAGATACTATTTCCAAGGTGCCTTTTTTGGGAGATATTCCTTTTATAAATATGCTCTTTTCTCATCAGGATCGTAGTACACAAAAGAGGGAACTGGTTATTCTTTTAACTACTACCGTTGTTATGCAATGAGCCTGATCAACAACTACCTTAAAAGACTCGGTCGACCAAAGGATGCCGAAGTAAAGACTGGGTGCGGAAGTGTTCCCCCTGCTCTGCATCGGATACAGGAAGAGTCCGGAAGAAGCAATATTAGAAGAAAAATCATCAGGTTCGCAAGTCTGGTGGTAGGCGTCTCTTTTTTCGCCTACTCCCTGGTGAGCCTTTCTTCTTTGCTCATTTATCCAAGCGTGGATGAAAGCGTTGCCGTAGAGGTGATTTCAACGGTTTCACAAGAAGGTAAGCTGCAAGTCACAGGCTCCGATAGTATACCATCTCAGCTAGAGGCTAAAAATGGAGTGGAGGTCGCGGCGATTCAGGATTCCAATGGCGAAGGTGTTGCATCAGGTGGAAGTACCCGTATCGGGCAGGAGGCAGCACCTACACAATCCATTTTCGGTTCAACAGAGCAGGTTGTGGTTGGGCGGCAAATGAAGACGGATAAGACGGATGTAGGGACTGGAACCATTTATGAACCACAGCCGTTGACTGACGCATCACAGATTCAGATAGGTGATGGAAGAAACCATAACCCAAGGGATAAAAAGTCTGCCGGCAAAATACTGATCAAAGAGTCGGTGTATACACCGGATTATCTCTACCAACTGGCCCTGCAGGCACAACAGAGTCAAAAGTTCGGGAGAGCCGAACGCTATTACAAAATGGTGCTGAGTGAGAAACCTCGTCATGAAGACTGCCTGATAAATCTCGCTGCGATCTATATTCAGGAACGACGATTTGAAGAAGCCCATTCACTGTTGGACAAGGTGATTCATATCAATCCGGAGAATGCGAAGGCTTTAGTCAATATAGGGGTGATTGAACTGAAAATGGATAGAAAGGAAGCAGCGAACGAATATTTTCGCCGGGCATTGCAATGCGATCCGGTTGAAAAGACAGCACTTATGAATCTGGCCTATCTTGCTAAACTCGATAACCAGTATGACGAGGCCGCCGGATATTTCGAGAAACTGGTTAGGGTTGAACCGGAAAATAGGGAAATTCTTCTAGGTTACGCTGGAATTGAGGAGAAACGACAAGAGTACGGATCTGCCATGATACTGTACAGAAAATGTCTCAACCAGATGACTATGCAGGACAATCCTGAGAAATATGAAGCGATTTCTACAAGGATACAGATATTGAAACATTATGCGCAGACAAAAAGTTTTTAACGGGGGCATGCTTTGAAATACTCTACCTCTTTCTGTTGTATTCTTTTTTTCATCTTATTTATAGGTGGCTGTGCCACCTTTCCCCGGTATCAGAAAGTGACGGACAGTGGTGATCGGAAACAGTATTTTGTCGTCGGCAGAGTATTGAATTCTTTTCATAAGCCGGTTTCCGGGTGTCAGATTTATCTAAGCAAAGGAACGCCGCCGCTCCAAAAAGATGTGCCACTCTCAGAACAACATATACCGGTTGCTGTTACCGATGCCGGTGGAGACTATTCTTTTGTCTTTGAGTTGGGCCAAGCCACTGTGTTTTATCTCTATTTCGATGCAAGAGAGCAGGGGTATCAGGCTCGCTGGATAGACATCACCAACATGTTCACTTCCCATATCTGGCAATATACCGGGACCAACCCGGTTGTTGTCAATGCTGTCTTGATTCCGGAAGATATAGCGATTGAAAGTGATTTCGAACAGTAGAATGGAGGATTCAACCTCTGCTTTGGTCTGCTCGGATTGGTGTTAAACGATACAAGAGACTAAAATGAATCAGGAACAAAGACTTCTTGATATAATTGTCGAGCGGGAGAAAATCCTCAAGGCAAAGCTTGAAGCGGCCAAAAAGGAAAAAAAGAACTCCGGCGAACCGATTTTCGAAGTCATAATCAGACTTGGCCTTCTCCCCAGGGATTTGGTTACACGTTACTGGGCTGAGGCCACAGGATATCCGTATGTTGATATTTCGCCGGAAAATATCCATCCTGATGCGATTAGTATCATACCAAAAAGTCTAGCGGAAAAACATACGATCCTGCCGTTTGATATTGTGGAAGATGCAATTCATGTCGCTGTTTACAACACCAGTGACGTGCTAGCCATTGACATGCTTCGGCGGACGACAAATAAAGAAATCAGGGTTTTTCTCGCTAATCGGGTAAAATTGGCTGAAACTATCCGGATACATTATGGTGATGAAGCTCATGTTGACGAGGACATTGAGAAAAATATTGCCGCCGCGATCAGGGGCACTCTAGCGCAAAACGAGCATGAGCCGCCGTTTGTCCGTTTGATTGATCTGTTCATCAAAAAAGCCATCGTCGATCAGGCGACCGATATCCATATCTCTCCAGATGAGAAGGCAAGCAGGGTCAGCTACAGGGTCGACGGTATCATGCGGGCTGTTTATATTCTTCCCCCAAAGCTCCATTCGGGTCTTGTGACAAGAGTAAAGGTGCTTTCGAATCTGAATATTGCTGAGCAACGTCTTCCCCAAGGCGGTGCGATTCGTTACGAGTATTCCGGCCGGTATATTGATATTCGGACGTCCACCATGCCGACCGCAAGCGGCGAAAATATCGTATTGCGACTCCTTGATAAGGCTAACATTGTACTCGGTCTCGAGAGTCTCGGCTTGGAACCCGATGATGAAGAGCGTATCGTTGATCTCAGTCTCAAACCCCATGGAATTATTCTCTCCGCCGGCCCTACTGGTTCCGGGAAAACCACGACACTGTACTCCATACTGCAACAGATCAATGCTCTTGAGCGAAATGTGTTAACCATTGAAGATCCGATCGAATACCGACTTGCCTATATAAAACAGTCCCAGGTGAATAAAAAAGCCGGACTCGATTTTGCCACCGCAACCAGGACTTTTCTGCGTCAGGATCCTGATGTCATTCTCGTCGGTGAGATCCGAGATCTGGAGACTGCCAAAATCGCCTTCCAGGCCGCTATGACCGGTCATCTTGTTCTTTCCACCATCCATACCAATGATGCTGCATCCTGCATCGCCAGGCTCATGGATCTGGGGGTTGAAACCTATCTCATTCCATCGAGTTTGAGAGCGGTTATGTCTCAACGCCTTGTGCGTAGAGTCTGTCCGCGCTGCAGCGAAAAACATGTTTTTAATGATGTAGAGCGAAGGGCATTTAAGATTGACGAATTGGAAAAGAAAATGGACCAGGAGTTAATTTCTCAGATGCAAGGCAGGGGATGTGCATATTGCGGTGAGAGCGGCTATAAGGGGAGGATGGCAATCTTTGAAATTCTGCCCATTACACCGCAGTTAAGCCATCTTATTCTCAAGCAGGTTTCATCTGACGTCCTGCTGGAGCAGGCTCAAAAAGAGGGCCTGAGGACAATGATGGAAGATGGGCTGAGAAAGGTGAAAACTGGAAAAACGACGCTGCAGGAGGTATATCGCGTAACCGGTTGATGCGGAATACATGCTGGTCATTCCTATAGAATTGCCAACCGGAACCTTGTTATTGAAGAAAAAGATTCAGGCCATTGATTGTTAACTTGGAGAGAAGATGCCTAATTTCGTTTTTAAAGCCGTTGATAAAGAGGGTGAGGTAACCCGGGGAACTCGGGCCGCCAATAATATCTTTGATTTGCAACAGCGTCTGCAGGGCAGTAATCTTGACCTGTTAACGGCAAAGGAAATTCGGTCTTCGAATATGATTAAGGCTTTGCAGGCTATCACCTTGGGAGGAGTGAAAAAGTCTGCGTTGATTGAATTCAGCAACAATATGCAGGTTCTCCTTTCCGCAGGCGTGACCCTTGTCGAGGCGATGACCGAGCTCAGAGACGAGGAGCGGGCAGGACCTCTCAAGCGGATTCTCTCCAACGTCATAGAAGACGTGCAGTCCGGTGAAAGTCTCCATTCCGCCATGTCCAAGTGGCCTAAATGCTTCCCCCCACTCTACGCCAATGTTATTGAGATTGGTGAGAACACCGGTCAGCTAGATACTGTTTTCGGTGAACTGGTGACGCATTATGCCCGTATTGAGGAGCTCAAGAAAAATGTGAGAAAAGCGATGATCTATCCGACCTTCGTTTTGGCGACTCTCGTCCTTGTTGCCGTCATTTTTCTTGGCAAAGTTTTCCCAGTCATAGAACAAATGTTTGAAGAGTTTAACCTCACAAAGCTTCCCACCATTACCGAGCTTTTTCTGGAGTTGTCAAACGTTATCCAGGCCCATGGTTTATATATAATTGCCGGTGTGGCATTTTTTATTATAGTTATTGTAATACTCAGGTCGATTAAAACGACTCGGTACTATTTTGACTGGCTTGATATTAATACGCCGTTTTTCAGGACATTCTTCCGACAGATGCATATGGCGTTCTTTGCCCGTTATCTTGCAACACTACAGAAGGCAGGGGTGGATATACTGCGTAGCCTGGAGCTTGCCACGCAATCCATTAATAACCTGGTCCTGCAAAAAATTATGATCAACTGCAGCCAGGATGTCCAGGAAGGCCAACATCTATCGGAATCGCTGAAAACGAGGAATAAAATTATTCCCAACATGGTCATTCGTATGATCAATATTGGTGAGTTATCCGGAACTCTGCCGGAGCAGCTTGAGTTTGTCGCTGCATATTATGATGAAGCTCTCGAGCGACGAATTGCCATCTTTCTGGCACTCATGGAACCTATTCTGATTGTGCTCCTGGCAGGTATCGGTTTGGCGCTGATTATGGCGATTCTGATGCCCATGTATGAGTTTATGGGCGCTATATTTTCAAATTATTAGGGGATGCAATATGCTACCAATTGCCCATTCCACACTTCGTCAAAAAGGTTTTACTCTGCTTGAGGTCCTACTGGTTACCGGAATTGTCCTTGTTCTCGTAGCAGTCATCGTCCCACAGGCAATTCGTATCAATACGGCTTCCAAGTATAATCTTGTCCAGCAGGCCGCAGCGGAAATAGGAAAGTGGGGGCTTGAATGGGGAGAGCGGAACCTTGAAAATCAGGACGCCGAAGATACATGTGTGCTCAATGACTATATTGAGACTTTGAGTAATGTCTATGTTGGTGATACATCCGAGGGTAATTGGATCAACGTCAACACCAATCCTGACTGCAGAACCTCCGGGGATATACTTTATTCAGTTGCTGATATGGTTGATCCTGCCCGCCAGCCCCGTAATCCGTTTAACGGTGTAAGCTATTTTTCGGCCAATGGTGGAAATGACGGCGACACTGCTGTAGCTGGGTTACTCTACCTTGCTCTTTATGACCAGGATACAACCAGCCCGCCTACGCATCATTACTACTTTGTTTACACTGGGACGGATTCGCAGAGTGAAGACGATTGGTATGCAGGAATGGGCAACGGTACTCCTCCGGATATTGAAAACATGAAAAACGGCGTCTATATGACCCGCCTTGTTCAGTAGTTTAGAGAATTGATGCAGGGCTGAAAGGTACTTGTTGATTGATATTGAGAAAATAATATAGATTCCCGTAGTATTGAGGGACAGTAAAATATACCATACTGGGTTCACTCTCATTATGGCGGTTTTACTCTGGTAAGAGATGGTGTACAATTAAAAATAGAGATGTTTGTGGCGTAAGCGTTAAGGGGCCGAGAATTTGTTGAGCAGATAGTTGTATGAAATGTTGGAAAATTCGAACCGATTAGGAGCAGGTATGAAAAAGACAAAAATGGTTGTAAACAATAAGGGGTTTACTTTAATCGAGTTATTGCTCGTGGTAGGCATCATCGGTGTGTTATTGGCGGTTATTATTCCCAAGGCCATTCGCGCTAATATCAATGCGAAGTATGGAATAGTAGAGAAAAATGCATCAGAGTTGAAAAGTTATGCGGTTCAGTGGGCTGAGAAGTCTATTCGGGCGCAGGATGAGGCAAACTCTGTTGCGACTCTGGCTGACTATTATGCCTCGCTAGCAGGTGCAGACGGTGTTGATGCCGGTGCTGGTCAGCAATGGATTGCAACCACAGATTCGGAAAATAACTGGAACTTGGGAACTCCTGCTGACGCAAATGTTAATAATTTCATCGATATAGTCGGTCGTGCCCAGATCACAGACGGAGGTATAGAAGGACCTCCCTACCCGCCTGAAGATACTGTGGAGCATATCATACCACCGGAAAAAAACATCACAAATCCGTTTAACGGTTCGAGCATCTTTCGCTCACCAAATGATCCGGCGACCCAGAATAAGCCGGTAACAGGAGCACTCGCCCTCGGTTTCGCTGAAGAGCCTGAAGATTCAGGCTCTTACTACTATTTTGCCTTCGCTTACCAGGGAACAGACAGCACGCAATACGATTTTGGGGATGATGTGACCAATTTCCATGCAGGCATGGGACTTTTGTCTATCCCTGCGCTGAGGAACGGGGTGCTCTTTGCCCGTATTCGATAAATGTTGTACGGGTATGGATTGGACAGGAATATTTGGTGTAACCTGTTCGAAGCTAATTAAATGAGGCTGCAAGGTAAAGGCCGTCTAGGGTAATCCTGGATGGCCTTTTTCTTTGGTTTGTTGTGGTATAACTGTTTACAGCGCTCCTAATTTTCCGCAATCTGTTCTGGTGGAAGTATGTTCAAATACGCTGCTCAAGTCTGCTTGAGAAAACTTCAGGCCCCCTCTAAGCGTGATTATACTATGCCGTGTTTTTCATTTCCACTGTTGAACCTGTAGCGGATTTTGCCAGCTGGTGACAGAAATCCTGTTCTGCATTGCCTGAATGTCCTTTGATCCATCTGAATTCAATATATTTTCCTTCACATAATCTGTACGCGTACTTCCAATGCCGGCTATATTTGACATCGCGGCCATGCGCTGTCTGCCAGTTATTGTGTTTCCAGAAATGAACCCATTGCACCAGCCCCCGGATAACGAATCGACTGTCCGTATTAATCTGGATAATATGCTGAGAATGCAGGCGCTCTAATCCCTCTGTTACGGCCATCAGTTCCATCAGATTGCTGCTGCCGCCTGCAACGGATTGAAAAAAAGGCTCTTGTACGCCGCCAGGGGATTCGGTAAACCCTCCATAGCCGGCCTGGCTGGTTTCATGATTACATGAGCCGTCAGCAAAAATTTTGTGCGCATTTGCTAAGGCAGAATCACTGGTGGTGATGCTCACATGCTCATTGCGTCTGTCAAGGCGAATGAATGTGTTGAAGCTGCCGTCTGTCAGGAAGGGGAAGTCTTCGAGAAAAACACAATGCATGGTTTGCCCGGCGTGCAGGTTTCCATTCAGGGCAGAGCGAAGAATTTTTCGAAGTTGATGGATGTTATTATGCAGTGTTGCGGCGAGTTGGTTTTCTGTTGTCAGTAACACTGTACCATCTGCGACCAGATAATCAAACCTGTTGTCCTCTGTCTCGTTGAAAATACGGCAGGTGATCCGGTGTTTTGTAACCTTTTCAACACATAGGGTAAAAGTGACTGGTTTCATTTCCGTTTTCGGCCGAGTTTCGAGGTGCTCGTATGTCTGATTTTTGAGGTATATACTTCGGCTTTTCAAAGTCAACCGGCAATGATATTTTCCTCTAAAATTTTTGTGTATAACCGGAATATCGCCAAAAAACAAGATCTGCTCCCCGCTGAGATGATGTGTAGGAGAAAAGCATCCGCAGTTTAGCATTTGTGACCATACTGTGGTATTCTGCTGGTATCACAGGTATCACAGGTATCACAGGTATCACAGGTATCACAGGTATCATGCTGATCAGGGTGTTCAGGAAGAGAGTTGACCATACGTGACCAGAGCGCTCCCGCCGCTCTCACGTTCCTTCCAACCAGCATGACTGGACCAGGTTGGCCGGCCGCAACGATGACACCGCTTCGCTGTTATGAAAGTTTATCTCTCCGGCACGGTGCCTCCTGCGATCTAACGGAGACTTTCATATAAATTAACGACATGTTGTCTCAGCAGCCATGGAGCAATCAAAAAAAAAGTTTGCCGGAATTTTGCAGGTCTGGGGCATTGTTCTGGTTTTTGGGGTCACCATCAGTATTACCGTCATTGATATTGCCGGTTCGTATCGTGATTTCAGACACGATTCCAAACGCAGCCGCCGGGAATATATTGTTGAGCAAAAACAACATGTTCAACAGGAAGTGAAATGGGTTGCCGAGCTGATCAGGCATAAGAAAGCGCAGGAAGAGGAACTGGTCCAAAAGCAGATAAAAATGCGGGTCTATGAAGCCTATGCCGTCGCAGAACATTTGTATCAGCAATACAGGACAGACGCAGACGATCAAAAAATAGAGATATTGATAGCCGATGCCCTGCGTCCCATTCGCTTTTTGGGAGAAAGCGGCTACTATTTCGCCACTCGATTGGACGGTGTTGAGCTCCTTTTTGCCGATAGGCCGGAAATGGAAGGGGAAAATATGCTTGATGCCAGGGATACCCGGGGCAAGTATGTGATCAGGGATATGATTGCCTTGGCAAAGGAGGAGGGAGAAGGCTTCTATGAGTATCACTGGAGCAAACCTGATGCGCCTGGTGATGACTTTAAAAAGATATCTTTTATTAAATATTTTCCTCCCCTTGATTGTTTTATCGGCACAGGGTTGTACGTTGACGATATGGAACAACAGATTCAACGGGATCTGCTTGATTCCATCAGCCAGGTGCGTTTCGGCCGGGAAGGGTATATTTTTATCAACCATATTAACGGCGACGCACTCCTGGCCAATGGACGGGTAGTTGAGGGAAAGAAAAAGCTGTGGGAAATTTTCGACAAAGATCCGCAAGCAACCCAGGCTCTTTTTGTCAAAGAATATGCCGCTGCCCTTAAGCCGGAAGGAGACTATATTCAGTATCGGCTTCGTAAATTAAGTTCTCCGGATGTGGAATCGCAAAAGATCTCCTTTATTTACGGTATTCCGGAGCTGCATTGGGTTATTGGAGCGGGTTTTTACGAGGATGATGTCGAAAAAGAAATTGCAGACAGGCAGGCGGTGTTAACTGCCGGAATTCGTGAAAAGATAGTATATTTTTTCCTGAATGCAGCCGTCATTCTCGGGGTGTTCCTTGTTATTTTGAGCCGCCTGAATCAGAGGCTCATGCACGATGTAAACATATTGATTTCTTTTTTCAGGAAAGCCGCTTTTTCAAATGAGTCCATTGATCGAACCCGGATTCATTATGATGAGCTGGATGGGATGGCGGAAAACGCCAATAAGATGCTGGAAGATAAAATCAGGGCAGAGGAGGAGCGGGAACAGCTTGCTGAAAAACTCAATGTGGCAAGTAAAATGGAGTCCATTGGCCTGATGGCCGGCGGAGTAGCCCATGACCTGAACAATATTCTGGCAGGTGTTGTCGGCTACCCGGAGCTGCTCTTGCGAAAATTGCCTGAAGAGAGCGAGTTGAGAAAGCCTCTCCTTGCTATTCAAGAATCCGGGACCAGGGCGGCAGAGGTCGTTGCCGATCTGCTCACCATTGCCCGGGGAGTTGCATCCTCAAAAAAAATTTACAGCCTCAATACGTTGGTTCATGAGTACTTTGATTCACCGGAGTGGAACAGCCTCAGTTCGAGACACCCCGGGATTACTTTGGACTGCAGATTGTCGGCAGCTGACCTCTGTATGTATTGCTCTGCTGTTCATGTTAAAAAATGCCTCATGAATCTGGTAAACAATGCTGCGGAAGCGCTCGGCGAAAACGGTCATATCGTTGTGCTGACTGAAGAAAAAAATGTGGATGAGGGGTTGGCACGTGCATTAGAACTGACGCCCGGCAGTTATGCCGTACTTGAGGTGAGTGACAATGGTCCCGGTATCAGTCCGGAAGATAAGGCGCATATTTTTGAACCGTTTTTTACTAAAAAGGTCATGGGGAGGAGCGGATCCGGCCTAGGTTTGACCGTGGTGTGGAATACCATGGAAGATCACAAGGGCAGGGTTGTCGTAGACAGCTCCGGCCGGGGAACGTGTTTTCAGCTTTTCTTTCCTCTGGCTGAAGCAGGAGAAAAGGCCCAATGCCGCAGCAATGAACACGAAAAATATTACGGTCGTGGAGAGCATGTTCTGATTGTTGACGATGAACCCCAGCTCCGGGATCTTGCCGAACAGATATTGAGATCCCTTGGCTATGCCGTTGAGTCGGTCGGTTCCGGAGAAGCCGCCATAGAGTACGTGCAGGAAAGGACAGTAGACCTTATAGTTCTGGATATGATTATGGAGCCGGGGCTGAACGGCCGGGAGACTTTTCAGAAGATCATCACCTTGCATCCGGGGCAGAAAGCGATCATCACCAGCGGGTTTTCCGAGAGTGAAGATGTGAAGGCTCTACTCCGGCTCGGAGCAGGACAATTTCTGAAAAAACCGTATTCCGTTGAAGCCCTGGGAAGGGCGGTTAAGGAAACCCTTCAAAATCGGCACGCAGAACCGGATACACAGCAGTAATGGATCTCTTATCCCTGTCATCAACATTATCCTCTGAACCTCTGGCATCCAGAATGCGCCCCCGTACTTTGGAGGAGTATGTAGGACAGGACCACATTTTAGGGGAGGGACGGCTTTTACGTCGAGCCATCCGTGCGGACCAGCTGTCATCATTGATATTTTACGGTCCTCCAGGTACAGGGAAAACCACCCTCGCCAGGGTGATAGCCAACAGCACAGCCGGCCGTTTTGTTTCCATGAATGCCGTCCTCAGCGGTGTGAAGGATTTGCGGGAAGCCATTGAAGCGGCCCGTAAACACGAGAAAATGTTTTTTAAACGCACCATTTTGTTCGTAGATGAGGTGCATCGCTGGAATAAATCCCAGCAGGATGCGCTTCTGCCATGGGTGGAAAAGGGGACGATAATTTTGGTCGGGGCTACCACGGAAAATCCTTATTTCGAGGTCAATAAAGCACTGGTCAGTCGAAGCAGGGTCTTTCAGCTCAAGCCGCTGACAGAGGATGATCTGCGAAGGATTGCGGTACAAGCCCTGCAAGATGCTGTGCGGGGATATGGAAAATGGCAGGTCGACTTTGAGGCGGAAGCCCTGGACCACCTGGTACGGGTAGCCTCAGGTGACGCCCGTTCCCTGTTGAATGCCGTCCAACTGGCCGTGGAAACCACCCCGGAAACATTTCCACCCCTGGAAAACAGCCGGATACATATCACCCTTTCCGTTGCAGAGGAGAGCATTCAGCAAAAAGCGGTTCTCTATGACAAAGAAGGAGATTATCACTTTGATACCATCAGCGCATTCATTAAATCTCTCAGAGGGTCGGACCCGGACGGCGCTTTGTACTGGATGGCCAGGATGGTAAAGGCAGGAGAAGATCCCCGGTTTATTTTCAGAAGGATGCTCATCTCGGCCGGCGAAGATATCGGCATGGCTGATCCCCATGCATTGGGGGTGGTTGAGGCGGCTGCCTCAGCCTATGAGCGGGTGGGACTGCCGGAAGGACAGTTTCATTTAACCCAGGCGGCATTGTATCTGGCAACCTGCCCCAAATCCAATTCCGCCCTGGCTTTTTTTGATGCCCTGGACGCGGTCGAGACGGAAGAGGCCGAGGTGCCCACCCATCTGCGGGACGCCAACCGGGACAAACATAGCTTTGGTCACGGCAAAGGGTATAAATACCCCCACGCATTTCGCGAACACTGGGTGGCCCAGCAATATCTGCCCGGGACCCTGAAAGGCCGGATTTTCTACCAGCCCACCGGACAGGGTTATGAGGGGACCATCCAGTCAGAAGTCATTCGGCGCCGTGAAGAGCAGTTGGACAGGATGCTCGACGAGGCTCCGGAGACCTTGAGTTTTTCTCCGGGAGACAAGGAGCGGGATCGTTGGATTCGCCGTGTCCAGGGGAGTTCAGCTTCGCGCAGCAAGCTGCTGAAAGTTTTGACCGAATCTCTGCAGATCACCCGTTCGGACCGCATCCTCCTTGCGCCGCTTCGTTGGAATCAGCTTTTTTGGGAACTTTTTCGCATGGTTCCGGAAGGAGGACTTACCGCAATCTCAGACCGGGAAGATTATCGGAATCTCGTTGAATTTTCCATGGAGAGCCTTCCTGAATCGGAACGCCCTCTTGTGGTCAATCATTCCCTCGATACTCTCCAATGGCTGGAGCATCCCGATCTGCTGTCCCTGACCTGGGAGCACGTAGTTCTTGACGGCATATTGAAGCTGGGGGAGGGCCTGCTGCCTCAGAAACTGCAGGAAAAGCTTGCTCCAAACGGTTGGATTACAGGTTGTCTTCCCCTTCCCGGTGCAGGTAGCAGGATCAGTGAAATACTGAAAGAACGGATGGAGGTGGAGCTTTATTCACAGGTCGTCGAGGCTGAAGAGCTCTTTTATGCGAAACGGGCTCCACAGCCCAGGAGAGAAGAGTTGGAAAAAATACCCGACCTGGAGTTGATGGAATGGACCCTGTTCAGAGCCAAAGAGTCCCTCTCTCCCACCAGCCAATGGCTTTCGGCCTGGCTGAAGGACCAGTCCGGCAGCTGGTTTCACTATGTAAGCCGAAACCTGAGCCAAGGTGATGCCGCGGTCGTTCGATCCCTTCTGCAACAGGAGAAACTCCCTTCCTCCATTCCCTGGACCCGTGTATGGCTGATCTATCGGCTCCACAGAAGAGCAGCCGTATTAAGGGAAACTTGAAAAAATGTTTATTGCCGGACTCTACGTTATACTCAACATTTTATCCTCGGAGGTGAGCGTAGACGCAGATATTGCATGTCTGTCTCCTGTAAATTTTTCGCACACCTCGAAGTCTGCGCTTACCTGATTCTGTTTGAAAAATCCCATTATTCAAGCCACCCTTATGGAGAGGGTGGTATGTTTTGATTGAGTCGAAATATATTATCAGGGTCGTATTTATTTTTTACTTGCACCAATCGTTTCCAAACAGTTTCCGTGTACGCATCTTTCACCCGTTCTTCACCTTCATCACTTAGAAAGTTGACGTACACTCCCTTGGCAAACGGTTCAGTTGCAGTATGGAATTGTTTTGCCCATTTAATACATGTCGCATCTTCGCTCTTATCTCGCCATCGGGTATGAATATTCAGCACAAATGGAGTCGAGCGATGGGCAAATGCGGTCGTTTCAATTGGAATACGACTCGGAGCCCCCTCCATATGAGGTATAAATATTTCACATTCATCTGTCGGTAACACCTGGGCAAATGTGAGTATTTGAGAAATACAATCGCTTGATAGTTCGGTTAAATGATGTGACTTCCAATAATTTCGTGCTCCATGAGTGACCAGCCCGTCAAACATTGACTGCCAGTCAACCCATGGGTTAAGGCCGATGTATTCACCAAGGGATTCAGTCTGTGATTGAATTGGATTGATGAGTTTTTCTCCTTCAGCCGGATTTCCAAGCCAGACGAATGGTATCAGAATGACAAGCTTGCCATGGAATTCCTGTGGGAGAAACGGCAGAGGAGGCGCTTTCCGTACAACCATCCAAACCGTCATTTCATCGGGCAAAGTGCGCACATATTCTTGATGAAATTCTATATAGTCTCGAGCGGTCTCAAATTTTTTCGCAAGTATTCCGGAAAACACTTTCGTTCCAATTTCCGCGCACTGAAATTCAAAAGAGGTTGCTATACCGAAATTTCCGCCGCCCCCTCTAACACCCCAAAAAAGATCTTGATTTTCTTTCCGGCTGGTATGAAGTAGTTGCCCTTGGGCTGTGACAATATCTGCAGAAAGAAGATTATCTATTGAAAGACCGTATTTTCGACTTATCCAGCCGAAACCACCCCCAAGTGTTAAGCCTCCCACTCCTGTGTGTGAGACGATTCCAGACGAGACGGCTAAGCCATGAAGCTGAGTTTCACTGTCAACATCACCTAAAAGGGCTCCACCGTCAACTCGTGCGATTTTGCTTGCTGCATCGACGTAAACTCTGCGCATAAGCGAAAGATCTATGACAATGCCGTCATCACAGGTGGCCTTGCCTGCAGAATTATGCCCTCCACCTCTGACGGCGATCAGCAAAGCATTCTCTCGTGCAAAATTAACTGCCTGGATAACATCTCCGGTAGTACGGGGCTGAGCAATCAGGGCAGGGCGTTTATCGAACATTCCATTCCAGATTTTTCTGGCATAGTCATAATGCACATCCTCGGGGGTAATGATGATGCCGCGGAAATGAGATTTTAGATCAGAGATCTGAAGGTCTGTTATAATGGTCATCGGAAGCGCCTCCTGAAAGGATGTAATGTCTCATACAAAAAAAGCCGGGTCACCGTTTCGATGGCGACCCGGCTTTCTCATGGAGATCCGTGGCTTTCCGTCCCTGTTTCACAGCAGGTTTGGTCTTTACATCAACTATCCTGTAAAAGAGATTTACCTAAAAAAATATACCACAATGTGGGGTGTGTCAAGATTTGTAAAGCAGGTTCTTATATGAAAGTCTCCGGCAGAGAGCAGAAGTCACCATGCCGGAGTGATCAACTTTCATAACAGCGAAGCGGTGTCATCGTTGCGGCCGGCCAACCTGATCCAGCCATGCTGGTTAGTGCCGGTTCGCATTTCTCATGGATTGAGGAGACGTTGAAAGATTATAAAGAGTACAGGGCTACTGCAGTCGGAGAAATTTGTTTATATTATTGTTAGGGAACGGTAAGGTTGCAGTTTTTTGATTGATCCCACATTGTGTTATTTAACGGGGATTCGTTGAATATTATTTTTAGATTTTTTATGATGAATAAACAGTATGATGGATATGTTGCTGGATGTCGACGGCAAAGGAGACGCAAAAAAGAAAACTGCAATCTTTTGCCAAGTGGTGAGGTGTTGTGTATATAGGAGTAGTAATCACAGCAACCTATGAAGTAAGGTGTATTTTTGAAAGCTATAGATTCCGACATACTTGAAGAGGAACAGCAGCGTTTTAAGTCCTGCATCTCCACAGAGCTGAATTCTCTGCAAAGGGGATGGGTGACGAATCCGGAAGAAACGTATCCCCGTCAGGGAGCTGTGCTGGCTGTGCACTGGCACCCGGAATATATTCCCATGGAATTGATCCGTGAACGGTTTGACAATCTGTACCCCAACAGGCATGACGAGCTTATCATACCGACCCAGCACAATCAGATAACGGAATATGGAAAGTATGCCGGAGTGGAGGTGGATTGTTATTCCAGCGGATTTCACAGCAAGGTCCAGCTGCTTCTTCACTTTCAGAAGGAAAAGCTGGAACATGCTTCGGTTTTTAAAAATATTCTCAAACATACCTTTACATACAGGTCTTCCCAGCTTTTCAATTTTCTGCACGCGCTCACAAGGCCCAATGAACAGATTCTGCAATGGGCGGCAGAGGAGACCGGAGCAACGGCCGAGGTGGTCGATTTTGTCAGGTACCAGGCCCAGCGGCTGGAAAGGTTGCTGGATCTACAGTATGACGCAGTGCCTGCAGCCTCCATCAAAAACAAGCTCATCCGGGACTATATCGATCTCCTGAGGGGGGGGTATGACGGACTCTTTATAGATCGGGCGCAAACGTTTTTGCGGGCGGTCAAATACAAGGTCAAGGAGGGCTTCCCCTTGACCTATTTTTATCGAACCAGCGAAGTGATTGAAGAAGCCAGATCCTTGGGTGCGGGTATCGTCATTCCCCATCCGGAGCAGTTCTGGCCCATTCTCCTGGCCGACTACGATGTGGATGGCTATGAAGTATGGAATCCGCAGTCACAGGAATACACTGAATTTTTGATTACAGTGCTGAACCGACGCAACAAGCAGGTCAACAATTCCAGGCCGCTGCTGGTCTTCATGGGCGACGATACCCATTTGAGCGAAAAGGTCAAGGAGCCCGCGATCCGGGATAGAGAAAAAGCCTGTCGGGAGATCGGGTTGCAGCCTGCCTGGGAAGATATGCAGATACGAAAACAACTGCTCAAAGCAGGAATGGATCGACCTCGGATTATTCAGGAATACACAGCTCGGCTTTGAGCATGCCAAGCACACCCAAAGGTATTATCAATGTCAAAACAGAAATTTTCATATGATTCCATTCAGGATGTCAACTCTGTACGGAGATATCTGAAATCGCTTATTCGCTCCATTGATGAAGGGAAAATCACCCTGACGTCAGAGGAAGACAGTATTGATCTGAAAATACGCAATCTCCTCCATTTTTCCATTGAAGCGCGTAAAAAAGGGAGAAAAAACAGGCTCACCTTGGAAATGCGCTGGACAGATAAAAAAGAGTTTCCTTTAGAGGAAGAGTCCAAGCCTGTAAAAATTTCTTCCTGATGCGCGAAATCTATCATGGCCGTTAAATCCAAGGTCAGTGAAAACATCCATTTTCTTCTCATGGAGGTCATGGGACAGGTCGCCACCACGGAGCGCTATCTCAGTACCTTTGACCAGACCCATGGCCGGCAGGTGTTGGAGCGGGAAGGCTACATTGACAACCTGAAAGTCACCGTTGAAAATGACTGTTTCTCCCTTATTCTGACCCAGCCTGATCAAGGGCAGCAGGAGGTGAATTGGGCGCGGGCCGTGCATACCATCAGTACCAACCTCAAACGTATTGCCGCTTTCAGTGTTAATATCGTTCGCCAGGTGGAATACCTGTTCAACAGGACCTTGTGGCTCACCTTTGACGCCCATTCCATGTTCGCGATCATAGAGAATTGTCTGGAGCAGGTTGTCCCGGCCCTGGAAAACAAGGACATCGGACTCGCCTTGAGCATCTGCCATTGTGAGTATGAAATAGACCGTGTCTACCTGGAAAATTTCAGGCGAATCATGGAGGAGCTTCGGAAGGGTGACTCCATAGAGTCCTATATTACGATTCTGTTTATTTTTCGCTATCTTGAGCGAATCGGCGATTCATTGCTCAACATTGGTGAAGCGATCCTGTTTTCCATCCTCGGCGAAAAGATCCGCATCCGACAGATCGAGGCTCTGCAACAGACCCTGGCCAATTCGGACATCGATATCCCCCTGGATAAAATCAGTCTCCATTCATATTGGGGGACCAGATCCGGATGTAACATCAGCAAAATTGCCGACGATCCCGCAGGACTTCCTGCCGGCTCCGCCAGGGAAGCCATATTTAAAACCGGCAGCCTGAAAAAGATTGAGAAAGAGAAAGAGAATCTTGACAAATGGCAAAAGCTGGCACCTGGATTAGCTCCCAGGGTCTTTACGTTTTACCGTGAAGATGAGAGCACGGGAGCGCTGCTGGTAGAGTTCTTTCCCGGCAATAACCTGCAGGAAATTGTTCTGGGTGATAATATGCAGTTGGTGAAAACCGCCCAGCAAGCTCTGCATCGACTCTTGGGGCAAAAACTTTGGCCGTTGACGAAAAAAATCGGGGCCGTAGGCACTTCCTATATGGATCAGGTACTCGCCAGGCTTGATTCCATTCTGCAGGTACATAGCTATTTGCGCAGGCAGCAGACCATGGGAGATGTGGAGGTGGATTCAACAGCTACCCTGGTGGAAAAATGCGTACGCATAGAGCGGTTGTTCCCTGCTCCTTTTTCGGTATTTATTCACGGCGATTTCAATGCCAACAACATCATCTATGATGAGCAGGCTGATGAGATACATTTCATCGACCTCAACCGCTCCAAAGCAACAGACTATGTTCAGGATGTTTCTGTGTACCTGATTTCCAATTTCCGCCTGCCGGTTTTTGAATCTCCTGTACGTGAGCAGATCGACCTGGTTATTCGCGACTTTTATGGGTTCGCCCGCGGCTTCGCCCGTGAGCATGGTGATACGACCTTTGATGTGCGTCTTACACTTGCCCTGGCGCGTTCCTTTTATACTTCCACTCGTTTTCAACTGAACAGTGGTTTTGTGAAAGATATGGTCATGCGCGCCAATTTCCTGTTGGAAAAAGTGATCACTTTTGATGAAGAACACAAAAACTGGCAGGAATTTACTTTCCCCGAGGAGGTGTTGTACCTGTGATATCTGAATTGTATCTTTACTCGTGTGAGCCGTCTGGAAAAAAACTGACGGATTCCGAAAAGCGTGACGGCCAGAGGGCCGGAGCGTATCTTGCTTCCAAAGGGATCTCCATCGGCAAGGTGCTGCACGAGGATATTCCTGTGTATGCAGAACTTGCCCACAAACTTGTCAAAGCCATGGGACAGGGGATTAATTTGGTACACAGCCTCGATGCACGTCATCGACAATCTTTTGAACGTGTTGTGCACATAGAAGATGGAAAAACAGAATCGGAAGCCGGCGTTCTGCTTATCGGCTCCTGGCTTTTCCTGGAAGATCTGGAGAAAAAAAACCAGGCTTGGGGGCTGAATAGCCAGGCTGCAGATACCTTAATCCAGCTGAAAAGAAACTCTATCCCTGATCAAGGCAGTACATGGTCTCCGGGATTTACTGTTTCCCGTGGGGAACTGCCGCCGCTGTTTCCTTATCCCGCTCCCAATGGTCCTGAGCTGCGGTCAAGGCCCGCCTACTACTATAACCAGTCGGCTGTGATTCCTTTTCAGCGTACCAAGAAAGGTATACAGGTGCTGGTGATCGGTTCCAGCAAGCGAAAACACCTGGTTGTTCCCAAAGGCATTCATGAGCCGGGAATGTCCGCCCGTGAATCAGCGGCCAAAGAGTCTTTCGAAGAAGCAGGAGTGAAGGGGCCGGTATCCCGAAAATCCATAGGCTGTTACAGCTACTCCAAGTGGGGGAGCGTATGCACGGTGACTGTGTATGTTCAGGAAGTGGCTGATATGCTGCCTGAAAAATTATGGGAAGAACGTCACCGTGGCAGGAAATGGATGAGCCCGGGACGTGCGGCGGCAAAAATCAAAGAGCCCATGCTCGGGCAAATGATGCAAAACCTGGAACAGTTTGTATGTGAGGAGCTCATATGAAGATAGGAGTTATAGGCGTGGCCGACGGCTGGTCGTCGCAGAAACTTGCAGATGCCGTTGCAGAAGCCACCGGATACAGGTTGCTCATTGACATGGAGCATGTCCGTCTGGATATGCCGTCCGGGAAAGCCTGGTATGGTGAGGTAGACCTGAGCGCTCTGGATGCTCTTCTGATCAAAAAAATCGGTACAACCTATTCTCCGCAGCTTCTTGACAGGCTGGAAATGCTCAGGCTGCTGGAAGCCAGGGGACTGCCCGTTTTTTCAAGTCCAACAAAGATTCTCGGCGTTTTGAACAGAATTTCCTGTACCATTACCCTGCAGTCAGGCAATATCCCCATGCCGTTGACCAGTGTCACCGAGGATGTGGACCAGGCTGTTGCAGCAGTGGAAGAATATGAAGAGGCGGTGTTCAAACCGCTGTTTTCCACAAAAGCCAAAGGAATGTGTGTGATCAACAAGGGGGATTCCTGCCATGGACAGGTAAGTCTGTTCCAGCGGGACAACCAGTTGATGTATATACAAAAAAAAATAGAGCTCGGAGAACGGGATCTCGGCATTGTTTTCCTTGGCGGAAAATATCTTTCCACCTATGCTCGCTGTCGTCAGGAAGGTGCCTGGAACACCACCACCGCGTCCGGAGGGAAATATCAGGCCTTTGACCCGGATCCGGAAATCATCGAACTGGCTGCCAAGTCCCAGGCCCTGTTCGGGCTTGACTTTACCTGCGTGGATGTTGCCCTGACACCCCAGGGCCCCATAGTGTTTGAGGTATCCGCCTTCGGCGGATTCAGGGGGTTGCTGGAAGCCCGATCCATTGACGCTGCAAAGGAGTACACAACTTATGTCATCGATACCCTGCAAAAACGCTGAGGCCTGTCAGCCGACACAACTGATCCGGGAACTTGCAAAGGATGTACGGTTTTTAGAGCCGTTCCTGCTGACTTTGGATGATTGCACCCTGGAAATATCGTGCAGCAGTGAGGCATTGCGAAGTGAGTTGCAGCGGTATTTTGCGCCTCTGCTCGGTACTCTTCATGGGGATGTGCAGATCCGTATACAGGCTGTTGACGCGGAAGTACCGCCATTAGACTGTGAGTTCACTCAAAGGACACCTGAGCCGGGTAAGACAAAGATCAAGGAAGAATGGGCTCCACTGGATAACGGCCGTGTGGTACGAAAAATTATTACCGGGATGGTGATGATTTTCGGACAGGGAGAGAATCTAGTGATCGGTCCCTGCAGCGACAATCCGAATCAGGTGATAAATTTCACCAATAACCGATTTATTGAGTATAAGCTCAATAAAGGGGCGCTGCTTGGACATGCGGCTGCAGTCCGCAGCAATGGAATAGGTATTGCTATAGCAGGGTTTTCGGGAATGGGAAAGTCCACCCTGGCCCTGCATCTGATGAATGCCGGTGCGGACTTTGTCTCCAATGACCGTTTACTGATAGAGGACAAAGGCGAGCATCCGGTCATGTCCGGTGTGGCCAAATGGCCTCGCATCAATCCGGGCACGGCTCTCAATAATCCATCTTTGCACGGAGTGATGAGACCGGGTGAAAAAGATCGGTTCAGTCAACTGCCCGCAGAAGAACTGTGGAACCTGGAATATAAATATGATGTCATGATCGATCAGTGCTTTGGTCCGGACCGATTTCGGCTGCATTCGCAACTGGACAGACTTGTGCTGCTTAACTGGCGGTTCGGCGCCGGGCCGGTGAGAGTGGAAGAGGTTGATCTTGCCGCTCGAAGTGAACTGCTTCAGGCTATTATGAAAGACACAGGATTGTTCTACCTGCCCGCAAACGGTTGCCCGCAAAATCAGCCGGAAAGCCGGTACCTGGAAGTTCTTTCCCGTTGCCGGGTTCTGGTATTTTCCGGTGGTGTGGATTTTGAAAAGGCATCCAGGGCCATCATGGAATGGTTGCAATAAGGGCTATTCAAGGCCCAGGTACAAGGGGCTTGCTTTACCGGCTTCCAGACATTGAGGAAGCCTGGCAGGAATAAAGGACGCTGTCAGTAGCTGTTTTGACGGCAACCAGAGGACTTCAGTTTGGTGTGGATCGGGATTGTACCCCATTTGGGGAACGTACCTGTCGGGAAGTGTGCAGCTGAAGCCAAACTCCACTTTATGCCGCGGGTTTTTTCCGGGTGTGCGTGAGTGTTTTATATACTCATGAATGTACTGGAGCTTTCCGGGGATGACGGCTGTACCGATTTCTTCCTCACATTCTCGAATAAGCGCTTCCTCAAGGCTTTCACCGGGTTCCTGACTGCCTCCGGGCAGGGTAAAGAAGATCGTCCCGTCTTCATAGGCCTTTTTCAGCATCAGGATGGCTCCTGCTCCATTATAACAGATAGCCTTGGCTGTATTGCGAATCTCCGGTACGGTGTTTCCCATAGCATTATCCTGACTTTTCATACTCTTTTTATATGAAAGTCTCCGGCAGAGAGCAGAAGGCGCCATGCCGGAGTGACAAACTTTCATGCTTCGTTGTGGCCGGCCAACCTGGTCCAGCCATGCTGGTTAGTAACTACTCACAGGGAAGGTGGTTAAGCTTGACAATTCCCTGTATTTGTAACTGATTACAGGATGCCTGAAAGCACACACACCGGCGCAGCGTATTTGGTCATACGTAAGCCGGGCTGATCGCGGAAAGATCAGGTGTACTGTGAGCCGTTACCTCTTTTAAAAAAGATGAATCATTCATATTCGTATACCATACTCTTTGCCCCATGGCCCTGATTTCTCACAATTGCATGCATTGACAAAAAACAGGGCGGTAGGGAGGGAAATATCGGCCCCGGTCGAAGAGTTTTTAGAGGAGAGAACTTATGGAAACGAACCATACAATTCTGACTACCTGCACCAGGGACTGCCCCAATACCTGCGGTCTGAATGCTACCGTGAAAAACGGAAGACTGGTCAGCCTGACCGGATCATCCGGGCATCCTTTGACCCGTGGTGTCGCATGCCATAAAACATCCAGGTATATTGACAGGGTATACAGTGATGAACGGGTCACCTCTCCCATGGTTCGGGATGCCGGAACCTGGCATAAGATCAGTTGGGATGCTGCCCTTGATATTATCGCCGCTAAGATGAAGCAGATCCGTAACGAGGATGGACCGGAAGCGATACTCTATTATCAGGGATATGGTGAACGAACCGCCCTGAAACTGCTGAACAGATATTTTTTCAACCTTTTCGGAGGGGTGACCACCCTGCGCGGCTCCTTATGCGGCGGCACCGGGCAGGCTTCACAGAATCTGGACCTCGGACATCGTATCTCCCATGATCCTCTTGACCACTACAATTCCAAAGGAATGATCCTCTGGGCACGAAATCCTGTGACCACCAATATCAGCCTGGTGCCTATCATTAAAGATATCCGGAAAAAAGGCGGCAGAATAATTGTTATTGACCCTTTCAAGAACCGTACGGCAGCCCTGGCGGACCGGTTTATCGCCCCTTCACCCGGCAGGGATGTATATCTGGCCATGGCGGCAGCTAAAATTATCTGTGAGCGCGGGGCGGCAGATACGGATTTTCTCAGCCATCACAGTCAAGGTTTTGCCGCTTATCAGGAGATTCTGGAACACTGTACGGTCGCAGATCTGTGTGAACAGGCTGACGTCACCCGGGAAGATGCCCTGTATCTGGCGGAAACCCTGATCGAGTATGCTCCTGCCTCCATTCTTCTCGGCTGGGGGCTGCATCGCCATAAGGATGCCCATTATGCCGTCCGTGCCATTGACGCCCTGGGGGCGATAGCCGGAATTATCGGTGTGCGGGGGGGAGGCGTCAGTCAGGGATTTGAAGAATATGGTCCGTATAACCCGCATTATTGGGGAGACCATCTCAATCCGCCTAGAAGAACGTTGCTCATGCCGGTTATCGGTCGGGAACTGCTCAAGACGGATAACCCAAAGATACGCATGGTATTTATCACTGCCGGCAACCCGGTCTGCATGGCGCCTAATTCAGCCAAGGTTAGAGAGGCATTTCAAAAAATGGAATGTGTGGTCTACAGCGGACATTTTCTTGACGATACCGCTGACATGGCGGATATTTTTTTACCGGCAACCACCTTTTTGGAAGAAAACGACGTGATGGCCAGCTATGGTCACAATTATGTGGGCCCGGTAAACAAGGTCATAGACCCTATCGGTGCATGTAAAACCGATTTTCAGATGTTCAGTGCGCTTGCCAAACGTTTTTCCTTTGCTGAGCAATTTTGCCGTACAGAAGAGCAGTGGCTGTATGACATCTGTTCACCCATCAGGGAGTGGGGCTGTACCATGGAAGAATTACGCCGGGCGCCGTTTCGCATACCGGAACCCATGGCGCCGTACCTGGATAAAAAATTTCCGACCGCCTCGGGAAAATTTGAATTCATGACCGAATTTGATCCGGAAAATATTGCTGATCCGGATCCTGAATATCCCTATACGCTGCTCACGGTAGCCGGCCACAATCACATCTGCTCAGAACGTACCCTGGCGGATCATACCCCCTTGCCGGAGGTCGTGTTACATCCGGATGAGGCTGCGGGATTGGGCCTTGCAGAAGGCGCTCCGGTTATGGTCATGAGCAGGACCGGCTCACTGAAAGCCATGCTGCGCACCGATTCGACCATGCGAAGGGATTGCCTGTTGAGTGAGCGTGGGGGCTGGATGAAAGCCGGTCATGGATTAAATCGTCTGACTGCTGATATGGCCAGCACGGTGGGGGAAGGGACACCCTATTATGAGACGAAGGTGTCCCTCGCACCCTGCGCTTAAATCCTCCTTGACGTTTGTGTGAAGAAGGTGTTTTCTATTTCGAGTTACATTTCTTGCGCAGGCAACTTTTTGAAACGTCAGGGGATATGCAGGATAGAACTCAAGCAGTATGATGACGTCTGCTGTGATTTTGAGGATATGGAAGGGGAATATCAATGAATGTGAGTTATGATTTTGTCGTACCATCGGTAGAAGAATATGTTAAGGCGCTGAAAACCATTAAAAAGCAATTGAGTGACCAGCAAAAAAAAATGCTGGAGGCGCATTACAGATTTTTTAACCACTCAATGACCTTTGGTCAGTTTGCTGAGATCATAGGAACCGCTGACCATCAGGTTGCAATGGATGCGTATGAGTCTTTAGGCAGGTTACTGGGCGAACAATTGCATATGTCCTACCTGGAAAGTGTTTCCCGTCCGGGAGAACCTCTTTGCTGCAGTGCCATCGGCAGCGGCAATCCGTATCGCAAGGAGGATGCATCCTATTTCCTGGTCATGCACAGGGAACTTGTCGATGCGCTGAGACAACTCAAATGGTTTATGTAACTAGTGTCTGTCCATAAATGGTCTTTTCGGAGTCTCGTTCCTCGCTTACCTACCCAATTTTTGCGTTATGCTCAAAATTTTATCCTCGAAGGTAAGCGTAGACTCCGATATCACCTATATGTCTGCGGTAAAATTTATCGCATGCCTCGGAGTCTTCGCTTACCTAAACTTGAGCAAAAATCCTCATTTATGGACAGACACTAACTAACCAGCATGGCTGGACCAGGTTGGCCGGCAGCAACGATGACACCGCTTCGCTGTTATGAACGTGAGTTACTCCGGCATGGCGCCTTCCACTCTCTGCCGGAGACTTTCGGATAAAAACTTGGGAAAGCCTGCCCGCGTGATTGCGGGCAGGCTGTTTCACATACATTTATTTTTTTGGAATCCAGGGGGTTACAATATCTTCATTTTTTTGCATCCAATCTCTGGCCGCATCCAACGTGTCCTTTTTGTTGGATTCCTTGATCGATACCATTAATGATCCCAGCTGTTCGTTGGTTAAGATCATATTTTCAAGAAACTGTGCCAGTTCCGGTTTGTCTTCACGCAAATCTTTCCTGGCTTTGATATGGATATTTCCTTCACCCCATATCTCTTCCTTATCCTGTTTGAGGAAGGTCAGATCCCAGTATCCAAACATTGAATGGGGTTTCCAGCCGGTAACAACGATCCAGCGTTGATGTTCGACGGCGTCTTTTAAGGCTGCCGTCATAGCAGGACCGCTTGAGGGTAAAAGAGTGTATCCCGCTTTATCCAACCCATAGGCAGGCATGACTTTTTCCTCGGTGGTTCTCATGATACCGGCCCCGGCATCGATTCCCGTAATCTGTTTCTTCAATTTTTTCATGGTTTCCGGTTTGAGTAAGTCGGAAATCGTCTGAATGCCGGCGTCATACATGTATTTGGGAATTACCAGCCCACTTTGGGTTCCTTCGAAAACATGGCCTAAGTCAATGATATTTTCTCCGTATTTTTCAATATAGTCTTTGTGGAGCACGGGCAGCCAGGTTTCCATGAAGGCGTCTTTATCGCCATGGGCAATGGCTGTATAGCCTGGGGCAACGTCGGCAGCCGTTAATTTTACCTTGTAGCCCATTTTATCTTCCAGAACAGCTGCTGCAAGGTGGGTGTAGGCAACACCTTCTTCCCAGTTGACATAAACAAGATCCGCAGTTTTGGCGGCTTCACATTGTTTTGTGTCGACAACCGCTCCAACCAGTAAAAGACTTACAGTTGTCAGTGCGGCAGCGAAAAAACGTCTTTTCATGCTCATTTTTTTCTCCCTATTTGAAGTAACAGTGAATTATATCCAACCCATTCAGCGACAAACTTCACATCAATGTTGTCGTTGAGTGGCGGTCCCCAATGCCTGTGTGATTCTATCCAGAAAGATGGCCAGAATAACAATGGCGATACCGCTTTCAAAGCCCAGGTCTATTTTCAGTTGGGTGATCCCCTTCAGTACCTGGTTACCGAGTCCGCCGGCGCCGATCATGCCTGCGATGACGACCATGGATAAGGCAAGCATGATGGTCTGGTTGACTCCCGCTAAAATGGTCGGCAGGGCCACCGGCAGTTCCGCCTTAAAGAGCATCTGAGTGCCGGTTGCGCCAAAGGAAAGGGTGGCTTCCTTGATCTCAGTGGGAACCTGCTTTATCCCAAGGTTGGTGAGCCTGACGGCAGGGGGCAGGGAAAAAATCAGGGTCGCCACAACACCCGGTACCGGACCGAGACGAAAAAAAAGTACAGCTGGAATCAGGTAGACAAATGCGGGCAGGGTCTGCATAAAATCAAGTATCGGCCTGACGAATTTCCATGCTCGTTCACTTTTAGAGGTCCATATTCCCAGGGGAATGCCTATAACCAGGGCAATAAAAACAGAGGCAATGACCAGCGAGAGGGTATCCATGGTATCGGCCCAGAGGTCCATATACCAGATCAAAGGGAAGCCGATTGCGGTAAAGACGGCGACCCCTCTTCCTGCAAGGAACCAGGCCAGGGCCACCAAAAGGATGCACATTACATACGGGGGTGGGTATATCAGAACCGCATTAAAGGCGCTGAGAACGGCTTCAACCACACTTCCAATCATATGAAACAGCCAGTCGGCATGGCGAGTCAGCCAGTTGATAAGCGCTTCAAATGCTCCTCCTATACTGATAACGGATCGTATTTGGTCTAACATTTAATTCTCCTTACTCTGGTTAGCCGTATCCCCCTCATCATTGACTTCACTGAGTACTGTGGGAGTTTGCTCTTCATCGACATTTTTATTTACTTCCGCGATCACAGCCGCCCGTTCGACAATGCCGCGCAACCGACCTTCATCATCAATCACGGCAATCGGCAGGCGGGTGCTCATGGCTGTGCCTAAGAGATCATAAACAGCAGTTTCCGGTCCTGTTGTGTAGACGTCATCAATCAGGATTGGTGTGAGATCTTTTTTCTTCTGTTTTTTCAGGGCAACCACATCTTCAAGGGTGACATAGCCTTTCAGGCCGCGATCAGCGTCCGTCACAAAGAGAATCGATTGCCCAGATTTTTCCATGGAGCGTAAGGCCGATTCCGGACCTTCCTTGGGTATGGAAAGTGTTTTTACTTTTCGCATGATGGAACCTGCCGTAATAACACGGGTTCTGTCGACATTGCGGACAAAAGCTTCAACATAGTCATCAGCCGGCTCAGAGAGGATTTCTTCCGGAGTTCCCACTTGTCTCACCCGTCCATCCGGCCCGAGGATGACTATGCGATCGCCCAGCTTCAGCGCTTCATCCAGATCATGGGTAATAAAGATGATGGTTTTATGCATTTTGGCCTGGAGATCAATCAGTTCATCCTGCATCTGGGTACGGATCAGGGGGTCAAGGGCGCTGAACGCTTCGTCCATGAGCAATATTTCCGGATCGTTGGCCAGTGCCCTCGCTAAACCGACACGCTGCTGCATGCCGCCGGAAAGTTCACTGGGCATACTCATTTCAAAGCCTTTGAGCCCGACAATCTCAACGGCTTTCATGGCTTTTTCCCTGCGTTGCGATTTCGGCATGCCTCCTATTTCAAGCCCGTATTCAACATTGTTGATGACATTGCGATGGGGAAGCAGGCCAAAATTCTGAAAAACCATGGACATTTTATAACGGCGAAGTTCCTGCAACTCTTCGGCAGACATCTTCATAATGTCTTGATTGTCGATCAGTATTTCCCCTTCGGTCGGTTCAATCAGGCGGTTAAGGCATCGAATGAACGTTGATTTTCCGCTTCCAGACAATCCCATAACAACAAAGGTTTCTCGGCTTTCAATGGTAAACGTCGCCCTGTTGATTGCGACAGTGCATCCTGTTTTTTTCAGGATATCGGCTTTTGAAACATTCTTCTCGACAAGCGGGATGGCTCGTTTGGGATTAGGACCAAAAATCTTATACAGGTTCTTGACTTCTATCATGGCCATTGGCGCATTCTCCTCTTCAATGTGCTGGTATGACGTGTATCCGTTGTAATCAATTTGCAGATCAGTGGTTAGGGAAGCGTTAAGGTTTTAAGTTGGTGTGAAAAATAACGAAAGGAGGGCGTGGCTTATGTTTCAATGATACAACTGTTTCTCATTAAAATATGATCGGCAATCCGGCGAGGTCCTTACCTCTGCTCGGAATCGGCGGGTCGGGAATCGCCGGGCAGGGGAGATGGAGATCGGAGGATAATATTGTAGTGAATAGTATTGTAAGAAACTAACATGTTCCCTTTCACCGCACAAGACCTTGTTTGGGAAAAGGAAGAAGATTGCAGATAAGGGGCGCTGAATAGACCTTGTGATGAGTCAACCAAAATGAGTCCCGGAAACACACTCTTTAAAAGATTTTCAGAAAATCAGGCTTGACGCCGTTGGAGAGAACATGTTTTCATCATTGATGATTTAGGAAAACGGGGTTGGATACATATATAACAAACGATAACGGCAGGATGCCTGCCGGGTAATGTAATCGCACCGGTCGCAGGCTTTTTAGAAAACACCGATTTTGCGGTACTGCGTTTGCAGATATTTTTTCCGACTGTTTCTCCTCTCAATGATTAAAGATTTTTCGTGGCCTTATGATAAAACTCCCATTTTCCATCAGCCTTGGTCAAAAAATTCTTATCATCATAGCATGCTATGTTTTCGGCCTGCTTTCGATGTTTGTCATTTCCCAAAAGGATTTGCGAACGGTTTCAGAGAAACTGGAAGTTATCGAGCTTGCCTATGGACTGAACAATGTGGTCCTGGAAATTCGGCGCTATGAAAAAAATTTTTTTCTGTATGAAACCACAGATGCCCTGGAAAGCAACAAACAGCATATCAAGGACGGTATAGCCAATGTTGAAAATATGGAGGCCGGAGGGGCGAAGTTAAAGGCGCAGCCGCTGTTTCAAGAGCTCAAACAGACGTTGGAAGACTACCAGGAAGCCATGGCCGAATTATCCAGTCGGTTTTACAAGACATATATTATTGAGCAGGGAGAATTAACAGACAGCATTCGCAGCCATGGTCAGGAAATGGTGGAGCTCAGCGATGAACTCGTGAAATTTGAGCATTCACAAATCCAGTCCATTTTGCTGGAGCTTTCCAGGCAGCTGGTTCTCTGGTCGTTGGTTGCCCTTCTTATAGGGATTATCATTCCCATGCTCATGTCATTTAACGTACTGCGCCCCTTACAGATTATAAAGGAGGCGACACGCTCCATTGCAAAGGGTGAGTTTAAAAAGGTAAATGTAGTCAATACCCGTGATGAAATGCAACAGGTGTTGGAAGCATTCAACACCATGGTCGGCGAATTGGAACGGAGACAGGATCAGTTGGTGCAGTCCCAGAAGCTCTCTTCTATCGGTACCTTGAGCGCGGGTATAGCCCATCAGCTCAATAACCCGCTCAATAATATTTATACCTCCTGTCAAATCGCCCGGAGCGATTTTGACACATCCGATCCTGATTTCATCAAACAGATGTTGAAAAATATCGACCAGGAAACTTCCCGTGCCCGTGGTATTGTCCTCAGTCTGTTGGAGTTTGCCCGGGAAAAGGAATTTACCCTGCGTCAGGAAAATCTGAAGGACATCGTTAACCGGGCTGTCCAACTGGTTCGCAGTCAGGTGCCTGCGTCCATCAAGGTAAATATTCAGGTCCCTGCGAACTTGAGCCTGCCCATGGACTCGCAACGAATGCAGGAAGTATTTCTCAATTTGATTATAAATGCCTGTCAAGCAATTCAAGGTCCAGGCAAAATTGATATTGCAGCTCGGACCTCCGGCGATGGAAAGTGTGCGTTGATAAGCGTTCACGACAGTGGTGACGGGGTCTCCAAGGAAATTCGCGATCGTTTGTTTGATCCGTTTTTTACAACTAAAGAGGAGGGGATGGGAACTGGGTTGGGGTTATCCATCACCTACGGTATAGTTCAAAAGCATAACGGCGAAATTACTGTTGACAGCGCCAAGGGTGAAGGTACCACCTTTCTTATTAAGCTGCCCATGTATGCCGAGATTAACGGGAAATAGGTTGTGGATGGAATAGAGGTGAAAATACTTGTCGTTGATGATGAGCCGATCGCTCGTGACAACATCGTCTATATGCTGCGGAAAGATGACCAGTATGAGGTCTCTTCAGTAGAAAACGGCGACAAAGCCATCCAGCTGCTCAAACAACAGGAATATGATCTTATCCTGACTGATTTGCGGATGCAGGGGCAGGATGGAATGGCTGTTCTGGCCACTGTAAAATCACTGTGGCCTGATACGGAAGTCATTATCATCACCGGTTATGCCACCATTGATACCGCGGTCGAGGCCATGCGGGAAGGGGCTTATTACTACCTGGCCAAGCCTGTACAGATAGATGAGCTTATGGTTCTGGTGCAGAAGGCCCTGGAAAAACGTAAGCTTAAGCAGGAAATTATGCGCCTGAGACAGCAGGTTGCCGCCCAGTCCGGAGCAACCAAAATCATCGGTAATTGTCCTACTACCCAGTTGCTCAAGGAAACAATCAAGCAGGTTGCACAGCTGGACTGCAATGTACTGATTCAGGGAGAAACAGGGACCGGCAAGGAATTGGTGGCCAGGGTTATACACGAACTCAGCCCGAGGGCGTCGCAACGCTTTGTAGCTTTCAATTGCGGGGCCTTTACGGAAGACCTGATCACTTCCGAGTTGTTCGGCCATGAAAAAGGCGCGTTTACCGGAGCCTCCCAGGTGAAAAAAGGTCTGCTTGAATTGGCTGACGGCGGGACTGTTTTTTTTGACGAAGTTGGTGAGCTTGATCTTGCCATGCAGGTAAAATTGCTGCGGTTTTTGCAGGAACGAACATTTCGTCGGGTTGGCGGAACCAGGGAAATATCTGTGGATGTGCGGATATTGGCTGCCACCAATAAGGACCTGAAGAAAGAGTCGCAGGAAGGGACTTTCCGTCAAGACCTCTTTTACCGTCTGGATGTCCTGGCGATCCAGGTACCCTCCCTGGCTGAGCGGAGGAAGGATATTCCGTTATTGATCAATCATTTTCTGGCCAAACATGCACCCTCCATTTCCGCAATTCCCAAGATACCCGGGGATGTCATGGAGAATCTTCTTACCTATCAGTATCCCGGCAATATTCGCGAACTGGAAAACATCGCCCAGCGTCTTCTGCTGCCGAACAGCGGCGATGTTCCGGCATCTGCAACCAGAGAGGCTGTCATGGCCGACTCATTTGTTTTCCCAAATGACGGCAATACCGCCTGGCCGTCATTGGAAGAGCATGAGAAGCAGTATATCCTTCAGGTGCTGGATGAGGTAGAGGGCAATAAATCCAAGGCTGCAAAAATTTTGCAGATCGACCGGGTATCCCTCTGGCGCAAGATCAAGCGGTATGGTCTCGACCAACCCTCCTAACATGGTGGGGATATCAGGGGCCGTCAAGAAGGACCGGAATCATGGTATCAACATGATTTACCAGAACCACCTCCAGGCCTTTGCGTAGTTCCTGGGGAATAGCCTCCACTTCTTCACCATTGGCCTGGGGAATATACACTGTTGTAATTCCCGATCGTTGTGCGGCCAGAAGTTTCTCCCGAATGCCACTCACCGGAAGAACTCTGCCGCTCAGGGAAAGTTCGCCGGTCATGGCGATATCACGTCTGCAAGCTGTACGGGTGAGCAGCGAGAGGAGAGCTGTAAAAATAGTTATTCCTGCAGATGGGCCATCTTTTGAGACGGCTCCCGCTGGAAAATGGATATGGATGTCGTACTCATGAAACATCTTCTGATCGATATTGAATTCAGAAGCACGACTCCGTATCAGGCTGAGCACGGTCTGTGCGGATTCTTGTAGAACCTCACCTAGTGAACCCGTAAGAATGAGCCTGCCGTTGCCTTTCATTATAACGGATTCTACGGAAATAGTTTCACCGCCGGTTGCGGACCAGACAAGGCCTGTGGTTATCCCTATTTTTGGTTCTTTTTCTGCCGCATCCTTACAATATTTTCTAGGGCCCAGGTACTCTTTGATCATATCGCTGCGGATTTCGTTTTCCACGGATTTATCCGCTGAGCTGAGTTTTGCGAAAGCCAGCTTCCGGCAGATTGTCGCAACTTCCCTTTCCAGGTTTCGCAAGCCCGATTCCTTTGTGTATTCAGCAATTATTTTGGTGACCGCCTCCGGCTGGAAAGTAATAGATTCTCTGTCAAGACCGGCGGCTTTCAGTTGACGTGGCAGAATAAATCGCCGCGCAATCTCTGTTTTTTCTCGTTCGGTATATCCTGAAAATTCGATAACTTCCATGCGATCGCGCAAAGGACCGGGTAATTGGCTCAAGTCGTTCGCCGTGGCAATGAACATGATTCTGGAGAGATTGAAGGGGACATCTAGGTAATGGTCCATAAAACGAATATTCTGTTCGGGGTCAAGGACTTCCAGCATCACAGAACCGGGATCTCCACGAAAATCGTTTCCGATTTTATCCAGTTCATCCAACATGAAAACCGGGTTGTTCACACCTACGCGTTTCAGCTCATTTATAATCCGTCCAGGCATTGCCCCGACGTACGTGCGCCTGTGACCTCGTAATTCGGCTTCGTCTCGCAATCCGGCCAGCGAGACTCGGATAAACTGCATGTGCAGTGCCTCGGCAATGGCACGGCCCACAGTTGTTTTTCCTGTACCAGGAGGGCCGGTAAAGCAGAGAATGGGGCCTTTACCGATTTCATTGGTCCGTTTTTTTCGAAGGGTTTCCTCAACGGTTTTTTTCAGTTCATTGAGGTTCACAGGTTTTCCAAGGTAATGCGCAGCACCGTTTTTGAGTGCTTGTACTGCGGAATCAACCGTAGCAAATCCCGTAACCAGAATCATAGGGATGTCCTGATAAGACTGATTGACTTTATCAAGCAGCTCCAGGCCGTCCATCTGGTCCATCTTCAAATCGCTGATAATAAGGTCAATTTCTTCTTTTTGCAGGATTTCAAGTGCTTCAATGCCGTTGGTGGCACATTTACAGATATAACCCGCCTTACCGAGAAAATGGTTCATATTGGCACGGGCAATATCTTCATCGTCTACCAGCAGGATAGTTGGTGCAACTGTTTCCCGAAGTGTTTTTGCTGCCAGAAATTCAAGGATACGCTGCTTTACTTGACCCAGTCCGAAGTGTCGTTCATCCAGTATGGCTGCCGCTCGCTGCAAATTGAGATGTCCCTGGGTAAAAGTATTCCAGGGAAGGGCAAGGATTAGATCGATATAGTTGAGGCTGACTCCGTATTCGGCGAGGCCGGGGTCGGATTTTTCCAACCGCTCAAGTTCCCTGTTAACGGCCTCATCCGCAGCCTGTGGAAGGTCGGCTTTAGCGATCCTGTCTTTGAGTTCTTCCAGATGAGAATCTTCTGCTTCCTTTTCAGGTGCAGGTTCAACATTGGCGCTCTTTTTTTTAAAGAACATCTTAGGGACTCCCAGGGGTGCTGACAACTGAGATGGTTGACTCCTGACTTCAGGATGACATCGTTGTATGTAGTATTTGCCTCCCCCCTGACAGGAGCACCAACTGGAAATAACCAGATGCAGTTGGTTGAAGGTGCTCTCGCCAGGTTGAAGAGAGGATGCGTATAGTCCCACTCGTATATATGGAGCGGGAAATCATACTCGTAGTACAGGACGACGTTGTTTGCTCGTCTTCTTTATTGTGTTGGGTGTTGTATGAGGTGGGCTCTGTATTTTGTCTGGTATCGACTGCTTTCCGTTTAGTTGGTCGCAATGAAAAAATACATACCAATCATCTCGGCAGGTATCAATGCTTTCCGTCCTATTACTACCCTTCTTTTTCTCTGGGGCGTGCCTGGGTGCGTATTGCATGCATATTGAGAGCAGGTGCAGGACGCCTGTAACGGCAACAGCCGTTGCAAAATATTGTATTGGTTCCATGGCTTTCCTCTCGAGTTGAAAGGAGGTGATGTCGAACAACACCTCCTTATATCAAGTTTCACTTCCATAACCCTGTTACTGCGTTGTATACCGCTCGTAAAAATGGGGAGTGGATCCTCGTTAAGAGAAGAGTCAGTTACGTAAAAGAGGGAGTGTTCAACTGTTTTCGAGCGCTTTCCCTGCAATCTGTGCCTGCTCGTCTACTTTTGCCTGCATCATGCCCCGAATCATGGCTACCGAGATAATGACGCCTGCCACGGCAAGGGCTGCTATTAAGGCCCAGAAACTCAACTGGTCAAGTCCGAAGGCCATGCCGTCTTCAAGCCGGCCGATCAGGTTCAGGTCAGCGAGATACCCTGGAATTTTAGCTCCACGGGAGACTGCAACAATCAACATAACTGCAGACATAACCAGTTTGATCATATAGTCCTTTACATAAGTTGTTCCCAAAGCGCCGAGCTGAACACCGACAAGTGAACCGGCAAGGATCAGCAAAGTCATGCGAATATCGATAAGCCCTGAAATACCCCATTGGATGGAGCCCCATGCACCCATGATAAAGGCAACAACGAGTTCTGTTGCACTGGATACCAGTGCAGAAGCCCCTACAATATAAATCATACCTGGAACGCCGATGAAGCCGCCGACGGCGATGGTCGCTGCAAGCATACCTGTAAGCAGACCAACAGGGATGGTAACCCAGGCAGAGATTCGCACCTGTGCAACTTTGAACTCCATCATGGGCCAGAGGTTGATTTTCTGCATTGACATGGCGAGGTTGGAAGGCTTTGGTTCTGCATTTCCCCTGGAGAGCTTTATCGCATCCATAAGTACGTATGCCCCGACAAATACGAGTACGCAGACAAAGACCACGCTCACATACAGGTTGGAACCTGCATTCCCCCAGTGGTTCAGGATGAATTTTTGGATTTTGATACCAATCTGTACCCCTATAATTGCCGTTACAGCCATAACCAGGCCCAGTTTCAAGTCGGCCTGGCCGTATTTCCATCGCTTGTAGGCGCCGACCATTGCTTTGGGAAATTTATGACACATATTGCTGGCCACAGCTACCGCTCCAGGGGCTCCCAGTGACATCATCGCAGGCGTGAGCACGAATGCGCCGCCGGACCCTATGAACCCGGAGAGCAAGCCGCCGATCAATCCGATGAGCAGAAATGAACAGATTTTGGTCACGGTCATGTCCATGAACATGATGGAAATGTCCTTGATGACGTTCGGCCCTGCGTGGGTATCCAGGCTGACAAGTACTTTTTTATCCAAGGTAACATCTTCGACTTTCATGGATTCGCCAAGTTTGAGGACCTTGAGGTTATCGTGACCGTCGATCTTGATGGATGCCGTTCCCGCCTTGACGTCTGTTTGGACGAATACGCCTTTTATAACATTCTTTGGCGGCGGTCCTCCTGCATAGGCGGTACACACCAGTGAGGTGAGTGCAATTACCGTCAGCAGTACAAAAAGCAATTTTTTCATGTCTTCCTCCTTATTGCAGATATAAAAAACAATTATTTTTTAGCTTCAAGTCCAAGGACAGTGAGCAGGTTGCTGGCAAATGCCCCATGGATAAAGGAAAAAAGGAAGGCTGTCATAACAGGGAAAGCCGCATGCCATCCACCGAGGGTGTATGTCTTGGTGACTAATCCTTCATGAGCGAAAAGGTACATATATGCAGCGAAGGATACTGCTCCGAACAACAACATTTTGCCGACCGGTTTTTCTGGCTTGAAGGCGGGTTGCGCTCTCGTACCCAGCTCCGGGGAGGTACTCTTCTGCCGATTGGCAACAGAGCGTTTGCTTTTTCGGGATGTTACCTGTCTTTGAAGTTGTGCATTCCGGCTCATGGTAATGAATCTCCTTATGCTAAGAATATGAATGGGCTTTCGACCTTTTCCGACAACGATGCACATATCAACCGGGCAATCACCTGTAATAATTGTGTATCGTGATGGGCTGATATTGCAGGTAGTAAAGCAACAGGGGTGCCAGATGGTGTTTTTTAGTTTTTTCCCGTTATTTTAAATCGTTATAGCATGGGTGAGGAAGCTGGTGTTTTGTTGCAAAATGCAACATTTTTCTGTTGATAGTAGTTTTTTTACTAAAATATCAAAAGGATAGTCATTGTGAGTATGGATGTGTTGCAAAATGCAACTATAATCTGCTGAGCTGTTTGTAGAGTTTGCGGCGGTATAGATTTTTCAGGTGAAGGGTGGTCGTTTTAACTAGCCGAATTATAGTTTTTATTGCGTTATGATTTGGTCGGATAGTGTAGTGCGGCTGATATCAAGAATCGCCTTGTTGAAAAAAGAGGGTGAGATGTTGTTGCATTTTGCAACAAATGCATGGGCGGTACAACTGCTACTCCAGTATTTATCATGTAAAATCAAATATATGTCTTATTTCTTCAAAGTGGTACGCTTTTTGTAAAATTCAGTAGAAGAAATGTACAATGAGTAACTCCGTTATCAATACAAACCTGATATCGAATGCTGGAAATATGAGGAAAAAAAGGTGTGTAATGAACGCTAATGCCTCAATCCCTGTTATTCTCATCGTTACCAGAAATTGCCGTCTCTCTCATTCGGCAATACGCTTCTCCCTTGATACCGCTGAACGGTTGGGTTTCAGAGTGCTGGTTGTTTTTGTCAACACCTGGCCTTTTTTCTGGGATGGCGGGCGAAGAGAGCGGATGTTTTGCGATGTTGCGAATCATCGTATCCACCGGTTCAAGCAGATAGCAGCTGAAAAGAACGTTGCAATTGATTACGTCCTTGAATCCGGCAAAATCAGTAAGGTCATACATCGGCTTTGCCGTCTGGTCAGGAAATTGGAATTTATTGTTTTGGATCAGGGGATTCAGGAATACAGCGCAGCAACGGCAACCGTACCTGTTTTCAGTTTACGAAAAAAAGAGCAGGTGCCTGTCAGGGTATCCCCGGCACCTGAAACAAAGGGCCATGCCGGATGGAGTCTTTCTCAAACTTTACCTGAAAGAACTGGGAAGTTTGTGTGGGTCTCTCTTCAGGCTATATTCCTTATTTCGCTGTATGTTACATTTTTTGTACAGGCAGACAGTATCATGGAGTACTGGACAAGGGGAGGGTGTTATGGCGTACTGCCTGCATTGACGGCGTGGTTTTGCTGTTATCTGCAATACTCATTGATTGATAGTTGTAAATCGTTGACACAGCGGACCGGGTCAACAATGTCACGGCGCTGGAAAGCCCGATCTTGCATCTATGAGCCAACCTTAAATAGGTGTAACTCACCATCCGGAGAAACAAGGCGTACAGATTCCTTGGTACAGCATGCAGAACAATACGACCATAGAGGAGCATGATGTGAAAACTATAGTAGCTGCTGTTGATACATCTCAAATTAGTCGAGTGGTCTTTAAAGAAGCCTTGGTCTTGGCCACCAATCTGAGGGCGAAAGTTTTTCTGGTGGCAGTGGTTCCTAACTATGAGGGAAATATGAACCGTTTCTGCATCGATGATGCAGAACGGGAACTGACCGAACCGTTCCGACAGTTTCTTGATCAGGCTGTGGAATACGCAGAGTCGTTGGGCCTTGAGTTGCACACCTTGTATCGCAAGGGCAAGCCAGGTCGTGAGATTGTAGCTGTGGCCCGTGAAGTGAATGCTTCGCTTATTCTGCTCGGCAGTTCCAGGCGCCATCACGTGGAACGTATGTTGTCGGGACGAATCCTAGCAGATGTGATCACGTATAGTCCTTGTGATGTTTTGCTGCTACCCGATGAGACAGAAATGCGTTTCACCAGCCTTCTGGTGGGTGTCAGTGGGTCGGAAGCAAGCCTGGGAGCTGAAGCCGGAGCCTTTGATATAGCCTCAAGCTATGGCAGCCAGGTACATGGCCTCAGCTGCATAGATTTGCCTGCTGAGAGATCACTGCGCTATGAGCACAAGTACGAAGCTGAAGCTAAGGCTCGCAAACTACTGCAGGCATTTGTGAATCGTGGGCAATCACGAGATGTTTCCGTACATTCAGCGGTCAGATGGGATCTGCCGGAAAAGAGCCTGGTGGAATACGCCCGAGAGCATGATATCGATCTGATTATCATCGGCAGCCACCGGGATCTGTCCTTCTTTGAAGTTATCGGGGGCAGTGTCAGTGAACGCCTTGCCTCTATTACCCCGTGCCCGGTTCTGGTTGTGATTCAGCCTGTCCCGGAACGTTCCCTGTCGCCTGTACCTGCTTTTTGCGTAGAAGAATAAGGATTGAAGGGCGGAGAAAACGAATTTAAGGATGCTTTGAAGACATCTTGAATGATTGAAGAGAGCGGGTAAATCAACAGTGCAGTCGGTCGATGGAGGTTCTTTAAATACTGCTTCCGTTTTTTAGCTGTGGGTATAGGCTCCCGTTTTTAAGAAATAAACGGGCTGCCGTTAAGGTCATGTACATCGTTTGCTATTTTTACTCTGACTTCGCATCCAGGGTACAATAAATCAGGATTAAACCGGGTAAAGCGGAAAGAGCAGGCCCCTGATGGATGCAGTTTGTTTGCGAGCAGATCTTCGCGAAAGAGATTTGCTGAAACCGTTTCTACTTCCTTCCCGTCAATGATCAACACCACCTTTGCAGCCTTGTCATGATCGACATACCTGGCCCATCCGCTTATGCATGTGTTTGTTACTTCATCTAAATATCCGATGGTACTGTCAACCCGGGCATGCTTCAGGTAAGCAACCGGTTTTGCAGAAATAAAGTGTAACGCTTTTTGTCTTTGTTCGGGTGCCGGGTTTATCTGACAGAATTCAATGAGTTTATCTAGAAAAAGATCTTTGTTGTTCACGATTTTTTCTGAGGAGACAAGTAAGGCGTGAGGGTCAAGTTGTTTGAGCAAGACCACAATCTTTCTGTAAGTCCGCATGACATCTTCCATATTTTCAAGAAGATCGGATTCCATTGATAAGCGATTGCGATTGGCAATGGCAAAGATGTCTTTAAAGGTAATGATGCACATCGGGTTGCGAAACATTCGGTATAAGCGAAGAAAATTTGAGAGGGGAAGAAACCGGTCTTTTCCATAGAGGCGGTTCATCACGCCTGCTATTCTTCCGGAAGCTCCAAATGATAAGGAATCCGATAGTAAGTCTGGATGTTTATAAAACCACACGTCATTTTGGCGGTTATAATTTTCAATCACCTTGCCGACTTTGTCCCTTGATCCACTGAGAATTGCTTCATGAAGAATCTTATCCTCATAAATCGGATCGAATGAACGTTCCCCGTTGAACACGCCCAGGTGGTGCAGCGCTCCTGAGATAATTGAAGTGCCGCTTCGGGGAACGCCAAATATAAGAACGGTTCGGGCTGATGCCCCGGATTGTGAAGAATCCTTCCCTGTTACATGAAAACCTGTATTTATCAATTGAGAGAAATCCGTCATGTATAACCCTTATATGGTTCAGCGACCATCAGTTTCGTTGTATGCGTCCCTTTGCAAAAGCTATTTTTCAAGATAGCCTGTAGAGGTACTTGATATGATTTCAGGTTTCAACTTTCTTTTGCCTGTGGTACCCCTGAATACAGAAGTCATGAGAAATACGGATCAGGAGTCTCTGTGTACCGGATTGTAGCTGAAGAAGACGACTTTATCGTCATAAACAAATCTGCAGGTGTTCATTTTCACAGCCAGGCCGGCCGGCCCGGCCTGGTTGCACAGCTATCCCGTGATACAGGACAAAAACGGCATCCTGTTCACAGGTTGGATACCGTGACCTCCGGGTTGATGGTGTTTGCACGGACAGCTCAAACCGCGAGAAGTTTTTCCAACCTGTTTGCCGTCCATGGGGTGCAGAAATATTACCTTGCGCTGGCAGAGGGGAAACCAAAAAAGAAGCAGGGGCGGGTAACCGGGGACATGGCCAAAGCCCGTCGCAGCAGATATAAGTTGT
Organism: Desulfobulbaceae bacterium; assembly: GCA_963678525.2. Taxonomy (GTDB): domain Bacteria; phylum Desulfobacterota; class Desulfobulbia; order Desulfobulbales; family Desulfobulbaceae; genus Desulfogranum. The sequence continues at coordinate 2,493,125 of CAXXDG010000003.1, read as the reverse complement.
TGCGATCAATGGAGCGTCCTGCTGTGACACAGTTCTTTTCAAAATCACTGGTTCCAGGACTTCGAATGTATCTGCTGAAACCATTGACCGGCAAAACCCACCAACTGCGAGTGGCAATGGGGTCCCTTGGAACACCTATCCTTGGGGATAGTTTATATGGAGGAAAGGAGAGCGACAGGGCCTATCTGCATGCCTGGTATCTTGAATTTTCACTGCACGGCAGGAGGTATACTTTTTCAGCACTGCCCGATCAGGGCGAACTGTTTAAAGAGGTGCAGGTGCGTAACCTACTTACACAATGGACCCCTCCTGCTAATCTTTCCTGGCCTGATCCCGGAATCCGCAAGAGATGATGACTGTGACGGGTTTCGGGCGACCATGAATACTTCACCTGCTGCTGTAATTACGGTATAGCCCAACATTCTCGGAGACGCTTTCAACGTGCGCTCCAGCCACTCGAATGAGCCGGTCTGTCGAGGAAAGGCTTCGTATGCACCCTCGCAGCCTGAGGCTGATCAGCAGCGTTCATGGTCCAGATAATCATGGCGCCAACCCTTTTCGTAATATTTTTCAGATGCGGAGTTACCCTTGATTACCCATTGAGCAGCCGCATGATTGACGGACAATAAGCTTTGTTTTCAGTACTATTTCACGGATTGATCGGCTTGGATCGTTTATTCTTTTTATAAGTATCTCAGTCGCTGTCCGGCCTATTTCATATGTAGGCTGTTCAATGACGGTAAGCGCCGGCTCAATGAGTTTCGCCCAGCTGGTGTCATCAAAACTTGCAATGGCTATATCGTCTGGGATGGTGAGTTTACTTTTTCGGATTGCACGCAAAACACCCGTTGCCAGCATACTGTTGCTCGTAAATATCGCATCAGGGCGATCAGGCATCTGCAGGAGTGCCATGGCTGCGGCAAAGCCTTCATCCTCCCGGGGAACGGTATATTGGGTCAGTTCCTGCACCGGTTTGATTCCATGATCTTGAAGAGCCTTGACAAACCCGCGGTGACGCTCCCGGCCGGTTGTACTTTCAGCTCCGAAAATTCCTGCTATCCGATGATACCCATGCTCGATCAGATGACTGACGATGGTGTGGGCTGATGAGACATTGTCGATAAGAACGTTGTCCACATTGAAATCGCTGACATGACGGTCGATCATGACCATTGGTATGTCAAGTGAATAGGTCTCTGTAAAATTTGCGACCCCTTTTTGGGTAGGCGAGAGGATAATGCCGGCAACATTTTCAACACGCAGGAGGTCGAGACACCTCTTTTCCTTATCAATATCTTCATCCGTGTTGCAGAGTATTACATTGTAACCGAGTTCCTGGGCGGCATCGTCCACGGCCCTGCTCACTCTCTGGAAAAAGGGATTTTCTATGTCGGCGACAACGAGCGCAATGATTTTCGAGGTATTGGAGCGAAGGCTCTGCGCCACCCTGTTCGGCTGGTAATTGAGCTTTTTCACAACAGCCAGTACGCGTTTTTTCACTTCATCCCTGACATGGGGCTTGTTTGCCAGAACCCTTGATACTGTTGCCGTGGAAACTCCGGCGGCATCGGCAACATCCTTAATTTTGACCATTAAAACCTCTTGTTTATGGTGAGGATAGAGGAATAGCACATGACTATTGTAAACGTTTACACCGTCATCGTCAATGATCCCGGTTCATTTTTCGGCATCAACATATCTGTGACACCAAAACAGGTAAAATTATAGCCACAGTAACTGCTCACAGGGAACTCGATCTCTCTGCGAGCAGCCTGGCTTACGTATGAGTCGATACGCTTCGCCAGACTGCTTGCAGAGATATCAAGCACCCTGCAATCAGTTACAAATACAGGGTAATTAAACTTACCACTGCTCCCAAGTGAGTAGTTACTAGCCGCATTCCCGGCGGTATATGTCTATTTTGCATATTCATGGATTATGATGCTGCAGAAAAAGGCAAGAGGTGCGTCGGGTTTGGATTTTCGGGAGGAAATCCATGCAGTGATTGTGCATGATCGTTGCCGGTGTTGAGTTCAGATGTCTGAAAGGGTTGGAAATACACTGCAATTGTGCAAACGTTTACTGATTGCTGACGGCCGTGCTACAGCTGGATCGCGGTGGCGTCGCGTGTCAATGTTCATTCACAACATTAAGTAAATAATTATAATTTGTTTTAGAGCAAGGATTTGATTCTGATATTTGAAAAAAAGATATTGACTTCTGTTTCTGTAATCGTTTACAGTTAATCATAGTGATATAAACCTTGGAAGTTTTACTGAAAGGGTCCAGGGGGCAATCGAAATAAGTGGGGCGTCCGACCGGCTTTCATAAACCTGTGAAACAGGATGTTGTACTGGCGATAAATGTTTCGAGTGCTTGGCGACTTGCTGACAGTGATACATCGCCTTTCCGTGTATTGATAATGGATCATTCGGAAGTCGTTTATATGAAAGTCACCGGCAGAGAGCCGAAGGTGCCATGCCGGAGTGATAAACTTTCATTGTTCTTTGTGGCCGGCCAACCTGGTCCAGCCATGCTGGTTAGTGGAGTGTTTGTTAATCATGTAATGAGGAGGTCTGTTTATGTCCGGTAATGCTATGAAAGTAGGTGTCCAGTCATTTGGAAGGTTCTTGAGCGGTATGGTGATGCCTAATATCGGCGCATTCATTGCCTGGGGGTTGATTACTGCGTTTTTTATACCAACCGGTTGGGTGCCTAATGAAAAATTGGCGTCACTGGTCGGCCCTATGATCACCTACTTGCTGCCGCTTTTGATCGGTTATACGGGCGGTAAGATGGTCGGAGGTGACCGTGGTGCCGTAGCCGGCTCTGTTACTACCATGGGGGTAATCGTTGGTAGCAATATTCCCATGTTCATGGGAGCCATGATTGCAGGCCCCCTGGGAGGCCTGGCGATAACGAAATTTGATAAGCAGGTACATGGCAAAATCAAACCTGGCTTTGAAATGCTGGTCAACAATTTCTCCCTTGGCATTATCTCTATGCTGGTGGCCCTAATCGCGTATGTAATAATCGGACCGGTTGTTTCCACGCTTACCAAGGCTCTGGCGGCTGGTGTGGGCTGGATAGTTGAGATGTCTCTCCTGCCTCTCGTATCAATCATTGTTGAACCGGCAAAAATACTGTTTTTAAACAATGCCATCAACCACGGTGTTTTCACTCCCTTGGGAGCAGAGCAGGCAGCTAAAGTTGGATCTTCTATTTATTACCTGATTGAAACCAACCCCGGGCCTGGTATGGGAATACTTCTCGCCTATATGGTGTTTGGTAAAGGCACAGCGCAAAAATCATCGTATGGTGCAGCGATCATCCATTTCTTCGGAGGCATTCACGAAATTTATTTCCCGTACATTTTAATGAAGCCAAGATTGATCATTGCCGTGATCGCTGCCGGAATGGTGGGAGTTGGTTTCAACATGTTCACAGGTAATGCCCTGGTTGGTCCTCCATCTCCAGGTTCTGTTTTTGCGTTAACCCTGATGTCAACCAAAGGAATGGGTATTGTCCTGACCTTAAGCTCCATTGCGCTTTCCGCCCTCACTTCGTTTCTCATCGGGGGTGTCCTCATTCGCACGGACGCTTCAGAAACTGATGACCTTGAGGCTGCTCAAGCGGCTGTTGCCGAAAGTAAGGCTCAGGCAAAAGGTGAGATGCCATCCATGGCTGCGGCAAATATCCGTTTAATTGTAGTTGCCTGCGATGCCGGAATGGGCTCTTCAGCCATGGGAGCAACTGTACTGCGTGGTAAAATTAAGGATGCCGGACTGGATATCGAAGTAACCAATGCCGCTATCAATGATCTCAAGGATGCGGACATCGTTATTACCCAAAATGAATTGACTGAGCGTGCCCGGACCAAGTTGCCGAGTGCACAGCATTTCAGCATTGATAACTTCATGGATGCCGGCTTCTACGATGACTTGGTTACCAAGTTGAAATAATAGCCGGAGAAGACTGATCGTCGCTGACACTACTACAGTATGTAAGGAGCAGGCCGGCCGCCTGCTCCATGTTCGACACCATTGAAAGGGGGGCATGATGTCATTTTTTAAAAAATTACTCGGTGGACAAAATAAATCAGAAAGTGCCGAAAAACACGAAGCACCCAAGGTAGTAGAAGAAGTTGTTCAACCACCAACAGAACAAGAGAATAAAACTGTCGAGGAAGCCGCTCTGACGATCACCCCGGGACAGATACTATTAAGCGCCCAGGTAGCCACTAAAGATGATGTACTGAAACTGATTGCGCAAAATTTGTCCTCATTGGGCCTTGTCAGTGGAGACTATTTAGAAGCACTCGCCAGCCGCGAGGAAAAAGTCTCCACCTATCTGATTAATGGTGTTGCGATCCCGCACGGTGTCAATGAAGCAAAAGATCAAGTAGTCAAAACCGGTGTCTTTATTGTCCAGGCACCTCAAGGTGTTGCCTGGAATGACAAGGGAGATGTGGCACGGTTGATTGTCGGTATTGCAGCAAAAGGAAAAGATCACCTGAGCCTGCTGCAGCGACTTACCGAGGTGGTCATGGATGAACCATTAGCACAACAACTCTCTGCCACAACGGATAAAAACGAGATACTTCGTGCGCTGAACCAGGCAGAACAGGCAGAAATTGAACAACTTGAAGATTACGAAGTTACAGCTGAGGCAAAAGTTGTCGATACCCAGGGAATGCATGCCCGCCCCGCCAGCATAATTTCAGAGCAGGCTGCAACATATTCTGAAACGGGTATTCGCGTCCGCAACAATCAGAGAACAGCCAATGGCAAATCCATGGCATCCCTTCTTTCCATGGGCGCGAGCCTGGGAGATGTTTTGATGATTTCTGCACAAGGGCCTGAGGCGGAAAAAGCCGTTCAGGTTTTGGCAGCAATGATTAACAGGGGCCTGGATAATGAGGAGGAAGATGCTGCTGCCTCATATCAACCTTTGTCCGTGCTTTCTGCTTTGCCCGATGTTCAGTGTCGTCTGACAGTTACGGGTGCCGCGGCATCATCGGGTATTACCATGGCGCCTGCATTTCGTTTACAGGCGGAAAAAATTAAATATGAAGAGGATGCGCAAGATCCTAAAGAGGAAACCAAACTTTTCTCCATCGCTCTAACCAAGGCCGCACAGCAACTGGATGAATTACAGGCTGACCTGCAAAGTAAGGCACCCAACGAAGCTGCCATTTTACATGCACAAAAGCAGTTGCTGCAAGATGAGCTGGTGTTAACGGATAGTGAAAAATTCATTTTCAACGGTAAAACAGCTGCTTGGGCCTTTAGTCAAGCCATTGAAAAGCAGATCGAATCCCTGAAAAAAGTCGATAACGAACGCTTGAGGGCTAGAATTGCTGATTTTATCGATGTCCGTGACAGAGTGTTGACCTTGATGGTACCGGCAGCATCAGCTGTTGATTATCCGGAAACAGATTTCATCTTAATGGCAAAAGAGCTCACACCGTCGCAAACAGCCGGACTGCACGGATTGAAGGTTCGAGGTATCTGCACGGAACTTGGCGGACCAAACAGCCATATGGCCATCCTTGCCAGAGCCTTGGGGATTCCAGCAGTGGTAGGCTTGGGTGAAGGTAATCTCAAAAACATTGAGGATGGTGAATTGCTCATTGTAGATCCCCAAGCATCCTCCATATACGTTAATCCGGATGAAGCTACCCAAAAAAATGGATTAAAATGGATTGAGCAGTGGGAGCAAATCCGTAAGGCCGAAGATGCGCAAAAACACAAGGTTGCAGAGACTGTGGATGGTCACCGCATCGATGTTGTATGCAATATCGCCAAACCGGAAGACGCCAAGCTAGTCCTGGAAAACGGCGGCGAAGGTGTGGGGTTATTACGCACGGAATTTCTTTTTGAATCCTCGAGCGCAGAACCTAGTGTTGAAGAGCAATTTGAAAGTTTAAAAGCAATCGCCGGTGAACTCGGCGGCCGCCAGTTGATAATACGTACCGCAGATATAGGTGGCGACAAGCCTGTATCCTGGATGCATATCCCCCATGAAGAAAACCCATTTCTCGGCATGCGTGGAATTCGGCTCTCGTTCAAGCATGAGGAAATGTTTGCCCGTCAGCTTGAGGCTATTTACAAGACGGCGATCCGGCAGCAAGAGACCGATGGATCGACTGGAATTCATATCATGTTTCCGATGATCGGCAGGATGTCCGAGTGGCAAAAGGCAAGAGACATTGCCGAGGCTGTTCGCGTGCGGTTACATGCGCCCTCCTTGCCTCTTGGGATTATGATCGAGGTTCCCTCTGCTGTGATGATTGCTGATCATCTGGCCAAAGAAGTGGATTTTTTCTCCATCGGCTCCAATGATTTAACCCAGTACGCATTGGCCATAGATCGCGGCCATCCTGATCTCTGTACTGAAGCCGATAGTTACCACCCGGCATTGGTGAAAATGATTGAAATGACGGTAGAGGCTGCAAAAGCCCATGGCAAATGGGTCGGAGTATGCGGTAATGCAGCAGCTAACCCTAATCTGGCTACACTTCTAGTTGGCCTAGGTGTGACTGAACTATCTGTCAGTCCGGCCAATGTAGCAACGGTAAAAAATATTATTCGCGCAGTGAACTACAGCAAATTGCAGGAAAAAGCGAATAAAGCACTCCAGCTTGGAAGTTCTGAAGCTGTTATGGAGTTGTATAAAATTAACGACGATCTGTTGTAATATCTGCATTTTAACCTTCCTGGGAGGTAACCATGACATCACAATATAAACGATACCATGCAGTCGATTTCGACTTACCGGAAGAAAACCGGGCATGGAACATGTACGGAGCAGGTGAAGAAAATATTGGAAAAGACGGAAAACCTGAATCCTTTTCAATACCAAAACCTGGTCCTAACCAACTATTGGTACGGGTTGATTCCGTTGGGCTCTGTTTTTCCGATGTAAAACTGATCAAAATGGGAAGAGAGCATCCCAAATTATACAACCGTGATCTCACAAAAGAACCGACTAGGCTTGGTCATGAAGCATCGCTTACGATTATTGAAGTCGGTGAGGATCTGAAGGGACATTACAGCCCCGGTCAGCGAGTCGCTGTACAGCCAGACATCTACCAGAATGGAAAAAGTACGGCTTACGGATACACCATTCCCGGCGGCCTGATCCAGTACCACTTGATCGGCCCTGAAATGCTGGATACCGATGAAGGTGAGTGTTTACTGCCGGTGGATGATTCCATGGGATATGCCGAAGCATCACTACTCGAACCTTGGGGATGCGTTTTGGCTGCTTATACCCAGCGGCGGCGGCTGTATCCCAAAAAAGGTGGTGTGATGTGGATCATCGGGCAGCCTGGTGACGGAGCTGAATACAGCTTTTCACAAGGTCTCGAGGCTCCGTCTGTCATCGTTCTCAGTGATGTGCCGAAGAGTGTTGCTGACCTGGCTGGTCAAACATCAGCCCGGATCGTCGAGCGTAGTGGTATCAGCCAGGAACAGTATGATGATCTTTCCCAGGAATTAACCGAGGGTCTCGGTTTTGACGATATCGTCATGCTTGCCCCGACCTCTGCGGAGGTTGTCGGCAAGGTGGCGAAATACATCGCCCGCAGAGGGACTATGAATATGGTTGGTAAAGCGCCGTTGGATGGATTGGTTGACACCGATGTCGGCCGCCTCCATTACGACTATGTCGCTTTTATCGGCAACCAGGGTCCTGATATTGCTGCCTCTTACGGAGAACAGCGTAACCGTTGCGAGTTGACCCCCGAGGGAACCACGGTTTTTGTCGGGGCTGGAGGGCCCATGGGACAGATGCATGTTCAACGTGCTCTTGAGCTTCCTGAAGGACCGACAACGGTTATCGCCACCGAAGTAAGCGACCAACGTCTCGCTTCCATCACGGAGCGTTTCAAATCTCTGGCAGAAAGGAATGGTCGAAAACTCCTGACTTTCAACCCGCAGACCAGTGAACAGTCACTTCGAGATTTTGTTATGGATGTCACTGGCGGCAAAGGTGCCGATGATGTCGTGGTGAGCGTACCCATTGCCGCTGTTATGGCAGAGGGAGATACCCTTATGAATGAAAACGGCATGCTTGTTTTTTTTGCCGGGGTTCCCAACGGTACTATGGCTCCCATGAATTTGAGCAATGTCTACTTGAGTAACGCTCAATATACAGGCACTTCCGGCTTGACATTAGATGACCAGCGGCAGGTCCTGAGCCAGGCTTTCAAAGGCTCGCTTTCCCCGGGACGCAGTGTCGGCGCTATTGGCGGGATGAATGTGGCCAAAGAAGGGATTCAGGCTGTTATTGAAGGCAAATATGCCGGTAAAATAGTCATTTTTCCACAGTTGGAGGATCTGCCGCTTGTGGGACTCGACGAATTGAAAAATATCCTTCCAGAGGTGGCTGAAAAACTTGACCCCGGCAATATGTGGACAAAAGAAGCGGAAGAAGCGCTCTTTGAAAAATACTGGAAGGGGTGAAACATGATATTCACTGTGACCCTGAATCCGGCCGTTGATCGCGAGTTGACGGTTGATGACATTGCCTTTGACACTGTTTTGCGTGCCACGGATTGGCAGGTGGATTGCGGCGGAAAAGGCTTTAATGTCGCTCGTATGCTCAAATCCCTTGGTGTTGCCGGCACTGCCCTTGGCTTTGCCGCCGGCAAGACCGGTGAGCTGCTTGAGACGCGGCTGCGGTCCCTCGGCATTGAAACCGATTTTATCTGGGTGGAAGGCGAGACTCGAACCAATGTCAGTATTGTAAGCAATAATAACGGCCACTACGTAAAGGTGAACGAACCTGGTCCGATAATTGGGGAAGGTGATATTTCCCGGCTCAGAGAACAAATCCGGGTTTACGTACGCCCCGGAGACTGGTGGGTGCTGGCAGGCAGCTTGCCGCCAGGAGTTCCTGTGGATTTTTATGGAGAGATGATTTCAATCATCCATTCCGCCGGCGCGCAAGTATTCCTCGATACCAGCAGCGAAGCTCTGCAAAAAAGCTGTGGCGCAGGCCCGTTGCTGGTCAAACCCAACGCGGAAGAAGCCCATGAGCTGACAGGCTTGCCGGTAGAAAACACCCGGGAAATAGCTGAAGCCGGTGCGGCCATCTGCCGGATGGGGCCGGCCAATGTGATTGTCTCCCTTGGCAAGGACGGCGGCCTGCTTGTAAATGGAGAAGGCGTCTGGAAAGCGGCAAGTCCCAAGATATCGGAAAAAAATCCTATCGGCGCGGGAGATTCCATGGTGGCCGGCATAGTGTGGGCGCTCAGCGAAGGAGCTGAATTGCCCGAAGCCCTTCGGCGCGGGATTGCCTGTGGTGCAGCCACGGCAAGCCAGACCGGGACAACCGTGGGCACGCTTGCACAAGTCAACCAATTGTTGCAACAGGTTCAAGTGGAAAAATTGTAACAGGAGAAACGTAATGACCATACGCATTGGAATTAACGGATTGGGCAGGATCGGCAGGAACATTTTCAGGGCCGCCGTAACCAACCCTGAATTTGCGGATATATAGAAGGATAGAACATGTGTGGAATAGTCGGTTATTGCGGCCCCGGGAAGGTTTTACCTGTAATTCTGAAAGGCTTGAAACGCCTTGAATACAGGGGATATGATTCTGCCGGGGTCGTCTGCCTGGACAATGGAAAATTGCTGAAGCACAGGTCGGAGGGAAAGCTGGCCAACCTGGAAAAGCTTATCGGCGATGAAATCATAACGCCTTCCCATATCGGGCTGGGGCATACCCGCTGGGCGACCCATGGAGCTCCAACAACAGAGAATGCCCATCCTCACAGCGATTGTACGGGCAATGTGGTTGTGGTTCATAACGGGATCATCGAGAACTACCATTCTCTTCGTGAAGAGCTCAAACACAAGGGGCATCGTTTCAGTTCGGAAACTGATACGGAAGTCATTGCCCATTTGATCGAGGAACATCTTGAAAACGACCTTGTAGCGGCAGTTAAAAAAACGGTCACCTTGTTGGAAGGTTCCTATGCCCTTGGCGTACTCTGGACCGGTATGCCGGATACTCTGGTTGCGGTTAGAAACCAGAGTCCCCTGGTTATCGGCGTCAGCGAAGACGGAGGACGGCTTATCGCTTCTGATGTACCTGCGTTGCTGCCCTATACCAATCAGGTGATTTTTCTCAAGGATATGGAACTGGCCGTCCTGACGACAGGCAATCATGAAGTCTATTCACTGGAAGACGGAAGACCGCTGGAAAAATCGGTCGACACCATTGACTGGAACGCTGCCATGGCTGAAAAGGCCGGTTACAAGCACTTCATGCTCAAAGAAATTTATGAGCAGCCTCAGGCGATTACCAATACCGTCAGCGGCAGGATAAATCCGGAAACGGGCGAGGTAAGCCTGCCCGAGATTCACCTCACAGCTGCCGATCTGGATAAGATTGACCGTATCGTTTTCGTGGCCTGCGGGACATCACTCCATTCCGCCATGGTTGCAAAATACTGGCTGGAGAAATATGCCCATATTCCAGTGGAAGTGGATATCGCATCCGAATTCAGATACAGGCGCCTCCTGGTTAATGAGCGCGTTTTGACCATTGCTCTGTCTCAGTCAGGAGAAACCGCCGATACCTTGGCCGGAATGCGCATAGCCAAAAGGCTGGGTTCCAAAGTTATCACGGTCTGCAATGTGGTTGGTTCGACTATGACCAGGGAAGCGCATGGGACAATTTATACCCACGCAGGCCCGGAGATCGGGGTTGCTTCGACCAAGGCCTTTGTCTCGCAACTTGCCGCCCTGTTTCTTTTTAGCCTGTACCTAGGAGTCTGTCGGTTTCAAAAGTCCTATAAACACGAAATATCGACGCAGATTGATAGTATTAGGTTTTTCTATGGTTACTATCGGATAATCAGCTGAGTTTATCCTCAAAAAGGTAGGTTTCAGCTGTTTTCTGATACTTTTTTATCCATTTAACGCGAACATCCGCTTTAAGTTCCAGGCAATGGATACAAGAGTCCATTCACCGGTTACTGCTTCATGACCTCTAAGGAGGAATTGCCGAAATCCCATCACATGTTTGATGATTCCGAAAACAGGTTCTACTGTGCTCTTTCGTTTTCCATATAACTGCCTGCCCTCTTGGGTTTTCAATTGATAATTCATTTCTTCAACCGGGTTTGCATCATCAGCTAATGGTTCTGGCTGGGAAAACCTTTCCATCAGGGGTTGGTTGTGTTTCTGACGACAGCCAGGAATGAGGGGGGTGAGTTCAGCATCTACGCACTCGTTGACATTGGCTTCACTGAAATACCCGGTATCTGCAAGCAGAGTGTCAACCTGTCCAAGCTCTTCGGGTAATTTTTCGAGAGCTTGGATAGTCGGCACTATTTCCTGCTTATCATTGGGAGCCTGTGTAATGTGGGCGGAAACGATACACATAGTGTCAAGATCAACAGCAGCTTGAGCGTTATATGCCTGCTCAAACCCTTTAGAAGATGGCATAATTCTGGATTCTTCATCTGTCAGGTTAACCTGATCTTTGTCACGAGGTCCTGGGGTCGGTGGCTTTGGCTGCGGGCCTCGAGGTTTCTTACCGGTTTCTTTCTTTTTGGCTTCACGCTTGCCAACCTTTTCTTCATACTCTTCAACTTCACTGGAGTATCTTTCAGCGGCCCGCTCTTCTATTTTTTTCTTTGCCTCGGCTATGGCGTCCAAGCGGTCCTGCCTACGTTTCAATTCTTCCGGGATATCCATTTCAGTAGGAATTTCACTGGAATCTGCTGCTTCAGCAAGTCGCAACAGTTCAGCGACCTCTGCATGGAGCTGCTCCTCAATTTTACAGGCGTGTTCCCAGCTTAAGGCATGGTGCTTGGACGCATTGGCTTTGACCTTCGTGCCATCCAGACTTACCTTGCCCAATTTCAATAACCCCATTTCCTTGCCGATGATCAGGATTTGTACGAATAGCTCCTGTAACTCGCTGAGAAAACGTTTGCGAAAGGAAGCGATGGTATCATGATCAGGATGAGTATTGGCAGCAATAAAGCGAAAAGCTACTGAGTCGTAGGTAGCCTTTTCAAGCTTACGGCTGGAGAATACGCCGGTCGCATAACCATAGAAAAGTAAGGCAAGCAACATTCTCGGATGATAAGCCTTTGATCCTCTGCCGCAATATTGGTTAACAATCGAGCGAAGCTCCAACTGAGCAACAATATCGACTATAAACCTGGCAAGGTGATCTTCCGGTAACCAATCCTGCATGGAGGGCGGCAAGAGGTATTGAGTATTTCTATCTGCGGGTATGAAGTTCGTGCTCATGATGAATATAGTGTTAACTGTTTGTAATTACATGCAATATGCCATAGTTGCCGACAAAACACAAGGAGAAAATAAGAAATTAAAACGCAATTACAAACAGTTATTAGGCCTGCCACTGTTGAGCCGTCTGCCAATTAAGGTAAAAGTCCGACAGACTCCTAGCCCAGGAAAAAAAGACGATGACAGGCCATGAAAGAGCAGAAGCCGGGCAGGAGCTCATCGACATGGCAGGTCTGATGGCGACGGAAATGCCCCGACTGCAGAAAGAGATTAAAGAGCTCATTGAGGAGTATTACGACGCCCGTGATTTTCTCTTTGTCGGAAGAGGCGTGAATTATCCGATTGCTCTGGAAGGCGCACTGAAACTCAAGGAGATTTCGTATATCCACGCGGAAGGATATGCCTCAGGAGAGCTGAAACACGGCCCCATCGCACTTATCGACAAAGAGATGCCTTTGGTCGCTTTTGTGCCGAAGGATGAGGTGTATCAGAAGTCCATCTCAAATGTTGAAGAGGTCAAAGCGCGCCAGGGCAGGATTATTCTATTCGGGAGCGAAGGCGATGTCCATCTCGGTAATATCTCAAAAGATGTAATTTTCCTCCCTCAGGTCTCTGAAGCCATGAACCCGCTGCTCTATACCATCCCTGCCCAGCTTCTCTCCTATGAGATTGCCGCTCGACGGGGCTGTGATGTCGATCAACCCAGAAATCTTGCCAAAAGTGTCACTGTCGAATAGAGACGATTACGGCAAGAAATGAGATAATGGGCGGGATACCTCGCCCATTGGCGGAATCACAAGGAGTAATTGTACTCAGGCCCGTTTTCCTCCAGGCAAAGGGGGCTGACCGGAAGTGCGCGTTATATGTCGTCTAAAGAGTATTCATCACCAAAAACTTTCTTACCGATACTCAGCCTGAATTCTTCGGAAGGGAGTTCCGATTCTTCCCCCGGCCAGACCATTGCCTTCCGTATACAGCGCTCAGGAGAGGCCCCTCCATCATTTCGGCAGATGTCGCATTCGTAATCCTTTTCTACCTGCCTGCCGGAGACCATTATCATCTCTCCCATGGGGGCGCCTTCTTCTGAGACAGCACATGCCCTGATGCATCCGCAATCCAGTTCAAATAATGCTGTGGCGACTGCATCCGGACTTGTTTGTCCCATATACACCATGATACGCTCTATGGCGCTGTTTCTGGCAGCTTCGACCTGAGTTTGGATCGATTTCATCTCTTCAATATATGCTTTGGTGTCTTTTGAAGAAAACGCCTTTTTTGCATCCGAGATGATATACTTTTGCATCTTTCGCTCTATTTTAGCGTCGTCCCATTGTGGGTGCCGCTTTTTGAGCTTTTCAGCTTTTCTCTGCCATTTTATCATTAATTCCTTCGAGTTACTGTCGATTGTAAACTCCTTGTTTCCTTCTTGCATAAATCTCGGCCCCATAGTGAATTTGACAAGTGATACTTGTATTTTGTAAATTTTGTCTGCTGCATCGATCTCTTGATGGAAATCGGTGTGATGGAATTATTCATGATCAATTTTAATCGGTACAACTCATTATGCGAATTTTTGTTGTTGTCAGAGATCTGCTGATCTTTTTTCTGGGTGTATGGTATTTCGAGTTTTATCTCAATTACAGACTTCCCGAAAAAAACAATCTGTTGCTGTTCTTTGTCGCCATTCCAGTCGTATGGACATGTATTTGCCAGTTTTGGACTTCGTATAGTTACAACGAAATACACAGCAAAATTCTTCTCTTCTGTACCCATCTCCTGAGCATGTTTATGCTTTTAGGCACGGTTTTTCTGGTCAGTGCGGTGTTGAATACCATCTCTGACATTCTTGATCCGGTGGGTGTTGTTATGTTTCATACAGTGGGATGGACGGTGATAGCAGCCATGATTATGTATGATGTCGTGGATTCAGGGAGATAATACACAACACTCGACGTAACTGGTCATAGGTGCTTCAGATATGGATAAGCGCGATCATTCAACGATGAAATGCCTGTGATCAGGTACCACTCGACCCAGGCAGGGCTGCTGTACGCATGGACCTATCATGTTACCCACAGGTATCGCTGAGAAACGATATGGTGCGTATGGCACATCCTGTCTTTTTGGTCACTCATCTCGACGTATAACAAAGAGGTGCAGTTCACGCGGGCCATGCGCCCCATGAACCATGATGAGTTCAATGTCGCCGGTTTTACTTGGGCCTGAAATGAGGGAAAGATTGTTGGTCAGCCCTTCTTTACGCTCCGCCGGATCCCATTTGAGGAGGGTGTAGAGTTCTTCAAGAGTGGCCAGGAGTTTTTTCTCTTCGATAACAGCAACGTGAATGGAGGGAACCAGGGAAACCGACCGGCTCTGGCCCGGTCGACTTCGCAGGGCCATCGTGGCTGTAGCCGTCACCAGGTAGTCTGCAGAGGTAATGCCGATGAAGGATTGCTCCACCTGGTCGCGAAACTGCTGTTTCTGACCGGCAGGAATGGCCTCTGCGGGGTTGGTGGCATCAAAGACGGGAGTTGTGTGAACAGGAATCTCTTGTAATTCCGGCAGGGATTCCAGCTTGAGCTGGTTGATCAATGGATGATTCCAGCGGCAGACATGCTTTTCCTTTCCCCATTCCGGTTCTTTTTTATGTATCAATGCAGCAATGCCTGCTGCTGCCGCCTCCAGGCTGTTGTGCTCATGGAGATCCACGTAGAGGGGACCTGCGACCTCACGCAGGCGCGTCAGCATTGCTTCCCTTTGAAGCGGTGTGCGTTGCTGTATCTGCTCAAGCACCTCTTTCTCATGTTCAGAGGGCGTGGCGGTAAAGAGATCTGCTGCCGGTTTCGATCCTTGCGGTCGTCCCAGGGCCTGCTTGATGGTGGTGATAAACGCTTCCTGCATTATTTTTTTTCCTCCTGCCTTTCCTGCCATCGCTGCATAAATGTTTTTGGCGCCAGGGGCTGTATGTCTCGTCCGCTGGTCCAGCCGTTAAAAGGGAAGGGAAGTTTACGAATCATGCCATGCCGGCTTGGGAGGAGTTTTTGCGCCTGTCGTGCCACTGCGTAAAAGGCATTGTATATCTTGCGGTTACCGTTAATGAACTGCCAGCAGCGGAAAAGCCGTTTTTCCTGGTTGCGGGCTGGTCTGACCTGCCACCGAGGATCGCCCTCAGAGAGTTTGGAGCGCAAGGCAAGCAGCATCCTCGGCAGGTTGATTTCCAGCGGACAAGCCTGCCTGCAGGCACCACAGAGAGATTCCCCTGAACAGAGATCCGGGGCATTGTTGATGCCGAAAAGCAGAGGAGTCACCACTGCTCCGACAGGGCCGCAGTATGCTGAACCGTAGCTGCGGCCACCGATTTTCCCATACACCGGACAGACATTCAGACAGGCTCCGCAGCGTATACAGCAGAGCATCTCCCTGAATGTTTCATCTGCAAGAATTGCAGAGCGTCCATTATCAACAATGATCAGATGAAACTGCTGCGGTCCGTCACTGTGTCCCGGTTCTGCCGGACCTCCAATGTAGCTCACATATCCGCCGATCTGCTGTCCGGCCGCACCCATGGACATGAGGCGGAGAATGGGTTGTTGTTCTTCCAGGTTGGCGACAATACGTTCCATACCCATGACAGCCACATGCACCTTTGGCAGGGTGGTGGCCATTCGGATGTTGCCCTCGTTGGAGACTGTTGTGATATGCCCGGTTTCCGCACAGGCCAGATTGCAGCCGGAAATGCCCATGTCAGCGGTAAGGAATTTCTCTCGCAAGGCCCTGCGGGCTTCCTGTGTCAGAGTGGGCGGATCATCGGTATACG
Organism: Desulfobulbaceae bacterium; assembly: GCA_963678525.2. Lineage (GTDB taxonomy): Bacteria > Desulfobacterota > Desulfobulbia > Desulfobulbales > Desulfobulbaceae > Desulfogranum. The sequence goes on along the minus strand of CAXXDG010000003.1, from coordinate 2,477,027 downwards.
GAACGCCGAGTTTTTCCGCAAACAATTCTCCCACCTGTTGACGGGTTTTGTGAATGGCAGGGGCGACAATATGTGTCGGCCTCTCATCGGCAAGCTGGATAATATATTCGCCCAGATCGGTCTCGGTCACTTCAATGCCTGCCTGTTCAAGGCCTTCATTGAGCCCGATCTCTTCCGTGACCATGGATTTTCCCTTGACCACCGAGCGCACATCGTTTTCCCTGGCAATGTGGACACAGATTTCCACCGCTTCTTCAGCCGTGGAGGCAAAATGCACCTGCCCCCCGTGGGATCGAATGTTTTCTGCCAATGTTTCAAGCAAGACATCAAGGTTGTCCACTGCTTTGCGACGATATTGATGGGCGATTTTTCGCAGTTCCCCGCCTTCGGGAAGATCGCTGTACAGTTTTTTGGTTGCCGGTCCCAGCCGTCCCTGAAGGCCGGTAAGGGCTGATTGTAAAATCGGATCTGCGATGGCCTGATGTGCGTTCTCTTTATATTTTTCCGAGTCTATACCGGCCATATTATTTCTCCGCCAGCAACTGGGCGATATGTTTAACCTGAACCGGCGAATTGAGACGGCTGAGCATGCCCTGGATATTCATCAGGCATCCCATGTCGCATCCGGTCACTACATCCGCCCCTGTCTGCAGGATGTTATCTACCTTCTCCTTGAGAATGGCTTCGGAAATATCTGAATATTTGACGGCAAAGGTGCCGCCGAAACCGCAGCACCGGTCTGCGTCCTGCATTTCAATCAGTTCCATCTCCTTGATATGATTAAGCAAGGTCCTTGGCTGCCTGTCAATCCCCAGAAAGCGGTTCAGGTGACAGGAGGCATGGTAGGTGACCTTGCCTGGAAATCTGGCTCCCACATCTTCAATCTGGAAGACATCCACCAGGTACTGGGTGAACTCATAGGTTTTTCTTCCAACTTGAATGGCCCGTTTCTGCATATCCGGATCATCGGCAAACAGTTCGGGATAGTGATTGCGCACCATGTTCACACATGATCCCGAAGGTGAGACAATGACCTCGGCATCTTCAAACAGATCAATAAATTTACAGGCTGCCGCCCTGGCGATTTTGCGATGACCTGAATTGAATGCAGGCTGGCCGCAGCAGGTTTGATCGGTGGGGCAGGAAACCTGAATGTTCAGGCCTTCCAGCACATTGACCATGGATTCCGCCACATCCGGGAACATGGTATCGATAATGCACTGTATGAACAGTGTGACAGGTGGAGTTTCTTTCATGATAAATGCTAATTAATCAGATGGGAGGGCAGCCAGGTAATGATCTGAGGAAAAAGTATCAGCAGGATAATGGCCAGTGCCTGCAGCCCGACAAAAGGCATGACTCCCTTGTAAATATCAACGGTTTCAACGCCTGGAGGAGCAATGCCTTTAAGATAAAATATGGAGTAGGCAAAGGGTGGCGTTAAAAAGGAAATCTGCAGGTTCACCATAACCAGGACCGCAAACCAGACCGGATCAAAGCCGAGATCTGCAGCAATGGGTGTAATCAGGGGCACAATGATGAACAGGATGCCCATCCAGTCGATGAACATGCCGCACAACACCAGCAGCAGCATGATGGCGGCCAGCACTCCCCATTTGCCCATGGGCAGTTTCATAAAGAGGGAGGTGATGACCTCGTCGCCTCCAAGGGCTACAAAGACGGTTGAAAAAAAACTGGCGCCGATGGCGATCATCATGATCATGGCGGTGATGGTCAGGGTCTGTTGACAGGCTTCCCTGACTACGGTGAAATTCAATCTGCCGTACGATGCGGCCAGAAGCATACTGGCAACGGCACCGACGGCGGCAGCCTCGGTAACGGCGGCGATACCGAAAAAAATCGATCCCAGAACCGAGAAAATAATAAAAGCAGGCGGAATAACCGATGTCAGCAGTATTCGTATCTTCTGTCCACCTGTGGTCTGCCTTTCTTCAACAGGCAGCGGCGGGCCGTCCTCCGGTTTCAGGTGACAACGGATGGCTATATAGAGCATGTAGAGTGCGACCAGCAACAGGCCGGGCATCAGGGCGCCGAGAAAGAGCTTGCCCACGGAAATGCGGGCAATGGGACCATAGACAATGATCATGACACTGGGAGGGATCAGTATTCCCAGTGTGCCGCCCGCGCAGATCGCCCCGCATGCCAGGGATTTGTTGTACTTTTTTTCCAGCATTACCGGCAGGGCCATCAGGCCGATGGTGATCTCCGACGCGCCGACAACGCCGGTGGCGGCGGCGAAGATTGCGGAAATAGCGATGGTTGATATGCCCAACCCCCCGCGGAATCGACCCCACAGGATATGCATGGCGTTGAACAGACGTTCAGCCATGCCTGATTTTTCCATAAATACGCCCATAAACAGGAACAGGGGGACGGCCAGCAGGGTGTAATTTTTCATCAGACCGAAAAGGCGGGCGATAAACAGGCCGAAGATGTCCATTCCCATATTCCCGGCGCCGAAAAGAAACGCTACGCCTCCAAGTACAAAGGCGGTGGGATACCCCAGGAAAATGCCGGTGAACAGGACTGCAAACATGAGGAGAACGGTAATTTCAGGACTCATTTGATTTTTTCTCCTCCACAGATGAAAATGAGGTTGCGGAGCACTTCAGCCGTACCTTGGAGCAACAGCAGGAAAACAGCCGCCGGCATGACGGTTTTAAAGGGGTAGATGATCGGCTGCCAGTATCCCTGCATGGAGCGTTCCCCTATTTCCCAGGAAAACTGCACATACGGAATCAGCGCATAGAGGATGCCTCCCCAGAGGGGAAAGAACAGGCAGAGATACATGATAACATCAATGAAAGCTCTGGTTTTGCGGGAAAATTTCCTGTAAAAAATATCAATTCGTACGTGTTGTTTTCTTTTTAACGTCCAAGCCTCTCCCATGAGGAAAAACGTGCCTCCGATCATGTAACTGAGATCAAAGGCCCATTTGGTGGGGGCATCGAGGACGTAGCGGGAAAAAATTTCGTAGCTGATGACTGCGGTCAGCACCAGTACCAGCCAGATGATGACCTTTGCGGACAATTCGCTGAATGTGTCAATGGTGCGGATAATACATCGAAGAGCGTTCATGGAAAATGACCTGCAAACCTAACTACTCACAGGGTGAGTGCTGTTGTTTTACGATATCCTAAATAATAAAGGAGCCGCCCTGCAACCGGGCGGCTCCTTCTGTGATGCGTGTGAATCTCAGTAGGAAGGCTGCATGAGTTGTTGGTACTCGTCATACCCGGTTCTGAATTTTTTCTGGGATTCGTAGACTTTTTTGAAAAATGGATCCTTTTCACCCTTGGCAGCCATCAGGGCTTCTGCCTTTTTGGCCAATTCTTTTTGGATTTCCGGGTCAAGGTACTGAATTTTTACACCTTTTTCCTTAAAGAACTCCAGGGCAGGCACGTCTGCCTTGATGCATTTGGTCAAGATTTCCAGGGTGGTCGCCTTGGCTGCAACATCAATGATGGCCTTGAGGTCGTCCGGAAGTTTGTTCCAGGAGCGTTTGTTTACCTTCAGATCAAGGATGGTGCTCGTCTGGTGGATTCCAGGGAGGAGCAGGTATTCGGCTATCTCGTAAAATGCCAGGTCCTTATCCATGCTGGGAATGGAAAATTCGCCGGCATCCAGGACTTTGCGCTGGATTGCCTCATACACTTCACCAGCGGGCAGCATCATTACCGAAGCTCCTGCATCACTGAGGATCTCCCCCCAGTATCCGGAGGTGCGGAATTTCAGGCCTTTGAAATCTTCCATGCTCGTGATGGGCTTGTTTGACCAGGCAAGGTCTTCGCTGGGGATGATGCCGCAGGGCGCTGCGTAACCGTAATCAAATTTTTCATAGAGTTCCGCAAACAATTCCTTGCCTTCACCTTCGTACATCCAGGTCAGGTAGGGAATGGGTTCCATGCCGAACGGAATGTAACCAAAGAGGGGCGCTGCGGGTAATTGGCCCACTGAATAACTGGCGGAACTGTGTGCCGCATCGATGGTGCCCATACGAACAGCATCCGCGACCTCCAGGGCTCCCATAAGAACGCCTGCAGGATAGCTTTTTATGGTCAGGCGGCCGCCGCTCATTGTGGTGACCTTGTCGGCAAACTCGTTGGCTGCTTCCTGTAAAATGGTGCCGTCAGGCCATGACGTGGCCATTTTCCAGACAATTTTTTCTTCACTGAAGGCGCTGGTCGTGCACAGAAGTGACAATGAAAGGCAGACCAGTGTGGCCAGGATTGCGCATGTTGCTCGCATGACGAAAACCCCCTGATAGGTTGTAATATGGTTGAAGGAACTTACCGTGAGAGCGCAGTTATTAACAGCGCTCCGAATGAATTGTCAATCATTTTTGTCTGCAGGCAGAGGAATGCTGTCTACCCAGGCGGCCCCTTTTCCGGGGCGAAGCCCGTCGATATCGGTCCGGCGTCCACCGGTTACCCTGGTATACTGCTTCCAGCAGTTACAGTACCAGCTCTCTGGCGAGCTGTTCCGCTTCCCGGGCAAAAGGACTGATATCTGTGTTCGGCATCATGTCCAGGCCCTTGGCAACGATGGGCGTGACCTTGAAACCATACATTTCCAGATACATGGTATATCGATCGAGTACGTCCTCGTGTTCTGCTGAACGGGCGACCTGGGCGAGAATGAGTACAGCTGTTTTTCCTTTGGGCAGCCGGCCGGCATTTTCCGGGTTTTCCTTATAATCCGGCCCGATCAGTGACCACATGCGGTCGTAGAAAAGTTTAAACTGTCCGCTGGCATCGCCGAAATAAATAGGCGATGAAAAAACAACAACATCTGCCGTGTACATCCTGTCAAGGATTTCCGTCGCGTCATCACGGAGAATGCACTTATCCGATCTGGTGTGGCACCCTTCACACCCCTGGCAGCCTCTATATTGCAAACCATTGAGGTAATAGCTGTGAATGTCTGCGCCTCTGCGTTCCGCCGTTTCTGCAAAAGCCTGTGCAATACGGGCGGATGTGCCGTTTTTTCTTGGGCTGCCCAGGATATTTAAAATTTCCATATGGATGCTCTCCTCACAAGCGCTTAATCACCTGATTTTTTCCCTTTGCCGGGCAGTTTTTTTAACATATTTTTTTAAAATTCTCTGTGAAAATTTGAGTACTTCATCTGAAATCCCGTGTGGCCGGTTCTACTGACAGGGGTGAAACGCGGACAAGAGAATTTGCCTATACCCATTGAGATGGACGAGAATTCGTGTCCCAAAAAGGCCTTGACATTTTCCTGCTGGATGCGAAACTGGATGTAGGAGTGCAACGTGAGGGCACTTTGAGAGATCAACCAACAGCCGGGACATGACGGGAACTTGAACGAGATAAGGGGAATTTCGGAAATTTGTATTTTTAAACCGATATCCTTTACGTGTTATTGCTATGAAAACTGTATTTCAAAATTTTTTCGGCGGTATTAACAGCACCATGACGGAACCTCCTGGAATCGACATGGATGTTAAAAAAGAGACTCTGGACAACGGCGTTGCACCTGCACTGCAAGGTGATATCGCAGCCATTGGTCTGGAAGATGTCTTTCAACTGTTTAATTTTGCAGGGTTGACCGGTGAGCTCGAGGTTCGGGGCGTGAGTAATACCGGGTACTTTTTTTTCAAAAAAGGGGCCCTGATTTTTGGAGCGTTGGACAACAAACAAAGCAAAATAGGCGAGATTTTTCTTGCCGGCGGTCGCATTACGGAGGAACAGCTTCGTGAATGTCTGGATATTCAAAAGCAGAATGGTCATGTACAACGACTCGGGCAGATCTTCATCGAGAAGGAATACATTCGCCGCAGCAACCTGACTGCGAGCCTCAGCCGGCAGATACGGGAGTCGTTTTTTGATGTCCTGACCTGGACAGAGGGAACATTCTCGTTTTTTATCAATAACTCCCCGGACAAAGAAGATCATTTGCTTGACGAACGAGTTGATGCGCTTCTTCTCCAGGGCATGGTGAACATTGATCATTCCCTGTAGTTCTTTTCCTCGCATTTCTCCTTGATACCTCTATTTATCACATTTCGCCTCTGTTGTTGCGGCGTTTATATCCTCTCATATGGATCTGAGTCTGATTTTTTCAGCAAGTATATTTTGAGCGTATAACAGAGATCTCTTGACAATGTGTGCGGTGGGATTATTAAAAAAGTCAGGAGAAATGCGGGATACGCTGTAGGCAGAGCTGCCAAAATAGGATATATATCCTTGCAGTTTCCTGGCAGCGCGGTTCCATGTTGTTTGCATGGCCTCCGATCAGGAAGGTGTAATGAGCCGGATTTTCCCTGATAACCGGTGTGTTGTCGGCAAGTTCGGAGAGTGGTGTGTTATTGGGGGTGGAGTACGGGACATGGAACAGGAAAAGGTATTTGAACATTTATTTCAGCTGATTGAACAATATCATCGGCAGCAGACTCAAGGCGCCTTTGTTGACTATCATGAGCCTCAGGAGCTGCGTGATCTGCTGGAGCTGGAGAGAAAGACCGGGCCGGAGGATCTGGAGCAGCTTTTTCACTGGGTGGAAAAATATCTGCGATATGCAGTGAAGACCGGTCACCCAGGCTATCTGAACCGGATGTGGGCCGGCGCTAATCTTCCTTCCATGGTGGGGGAAATTGTTACCGCGATTTCCAACACCTCCGCCTGTACCTATGAAACAGCACCGGTCTCAACATTGATGGAGAAATACATGCTCCAGGAAATGTTGAATCTGGTAGGGTATAAAAACGGCGTCGGACAGATGACCACCGGGTCAAGTAATGCCAACATGATCGCCATGATGGCTGCACGCAATATCCATGCCGCCGATACCAAGAGTGAAGGGCTGTTCGGGCAGGCGCCGTTGTGCGCTTTCGTAAATGAGGATGCCCATTATTCAATGGATCGGGCCGTCTCTATCCTCGGGATCGGGACGGATCACCTGATCAAGGTAGCCGCCGACGAGCATGGTCGGATGGCGCCGGAAGCGCTTGAACGGGCCGTCAAAGATGCGCAGCAGCGAGGATGTATACCGTTTTTTGTGGCAGCCACTGCAGGCACGACGGTACGAGGCGCCTATGACCCCATTGGACCTCTGCTTGATATGCGGGATCGGTATGGATTCTGGCTGCATGTCGACGGTGCCTGGGGCGGAGCTGCAGTGCTCAGCGAGCGGCTGCGATTGAAATATCTGCCGCGTCTGGAAGAAAGCGACTCTTTTACCCTGGATTTTCACAAGATGCTCGGATCATCCTTGATGTGCAATGTACTGCTGTTTAACGGACGTTCCGATATCCTGCGCAGAATATGCAGCGCAGGAGATGAGAGTTATATTTTCAGGGAGGGAGAGCATGGTGAAACCAGAGATCTGGGCACCCTCTCCCTGCAATGCGGGAGAAAGGTTGATGCCCTGAAATGGTTTCTGGACTGGAAATTTTACGGGCAGCAGGGACTTGCGGCACGAGTTGAAAAGTATTTCGAGCTGTGCAGCTATGCTGAGAAACGGATCCTGGCCGATCCTAACCTGGAGATGGTGGTCCCCCGTGAATCCTTTAATATCTGTTTTCGTCACATTCCTCCCAAGGGGCATTCGAAGGATCAATTTACCCTTGCCTTGCGCGCGCAACTGCAGAAAACCCAGAGAGCGCTGGTTGGAACCGGGCATGTCAAAGGCCAGGTCGTTATGCGGCTGCTCATAACCAATGTCAATGTAGACAAGGAGGCCATTGAGAGGTTTCTTGATAATGTGCTTCTATCCGGAAAAGAACTCTGCAGGCAGTATGAGCGCGCCTGACAGGCAATGAGCGAAGGAGGGCCGTGTGAGGTATGAATGAACAGGACTTGCCCCCAGCCTGTTTTTGCGGTTTACTGCAGGCATGTAATGGTTTGTGTTTTGAATGAAATAACAGAGGTGGTCGATGAGTGAGTCTGAATATCAGGTATCGCAGAAAGAGGCAGCCGAATATCTTGACGTATCCACCAAAACCATCAGCAGGTATCGTAAAAAAGGGTTGCCTTATCGGATGATCCTCAATCCTGTTACGGGAAAACAGGAAGTACGTTTTAAGCGAGAAGATCTGGAACGCTGGCACCATGGGCGCGAACTTCTCTCAACCTACGGGCAGGATGGAGAAAGTTCGAGTAAAAGAGACGAATCAAGGGTGACCGCCGCCAAAGTTGGAGCAGGTGGCCAGAGGCAGGTTGAACAGAACAGCTATCTGGATGAACTGCTCGAAGTCTACAAGGAACAGGTCCAGCTGCTCCGCGAGCAATTGGAGGATATGCGTGCCCAATTGGCAAGAAGGGATCGCCAGATAGAAGACCTGATGCGTTTCATGGTCGGTTTCCAGCTGGAGTACAAACCTGTAGTTTCGGAGAATGGAAAAGAGCAGGAACAGACGAAAGAATCCGACCGGGAGCTTGCCGCCGAAATACCCAAGAAGGTCTTCCGACGGGAAGAGTTATCCCAGTCCGTGTTGCGTTTGCGGCAAAAAGGCAAGAGTTACGGGGAAATAGCCCGTGGGTTGAATCAGATCAAGGCGGCAACCTTGTCAGGAAAAAACGAGTGGACAGAGGCTGAGGTGCAGTCACTGCTGCCGCCGCTTGTGGAAGATGAGCAAGGGGTAATAGAGTTATAGGCGCATCACCCCACCTGCAGGTACGCTGCAATGCCCTTTGCAGCCTGCCTGCCTTCCCATATGGCTGTCACGACCAGGTCTGATCCTCGTACCATATCACCTCCGGCAAAGACCTTGGCATTGCTTGTCTGCATGGGATACTTTCCTTCTTCCCGGGCAATGACTCCTCCCCATTCCTGCAAGTCGATTTTATGGTCCCGTATCCACGCAGGCGGGCTTGGTCTGAAGCCGAACGCTATGATTACCAGGTCTGCTGACAGCTCCTCTTTGCTGTCCGGTAAAACAACAGGCCTTCTGCGACCGCTTTCATCCGGTTCCCCAAGTTCGGTGGTAACCAGTTCAATACCGCTGACATGATGTTCACCCATAACTCCGACAGGCTGCCGATTGAACAGAAAGTGGACTCCTTCTTCCTGGGCATTGATGACCTCCCGCTTTGATCCCGGCATGTTGTCCTGATCCCTACGGTAGGCACAGGTTACGCTCTGCGCTCCCTGACGGATGGCTGTGCGGCAGCAGTCCATGGCAGTATCGCCTCCTCCCAGGACAATGACCCGTTTGCCCGCTGCATCGATGTATCGGGCATCGGCTACGCTATACCCCCGATGATGGGAGACATTGCCGATCAGGTAGGGCAGGGCGTCATAGACGCCATTGAGTTCCTCTCCAGGAAAGTTCCCTTTCATATACTGGTAGGCGCCCATGCCCAGGAAAACGGCGTCAAATTTTTCGAGAAGACGTGCAAAGGGAATATCCTTACCCACCTCCGTGTTCAGCCTGAAACTTATTCCCATGGAGGTGAAAATTTCTCTGCGTCTTCGAAGGACTTCTTTCTCCAGCTTGAACTCAGGGATGCCAAAGGTCAGCAATCCGCCGATTTCAGGGTAGCGGTCAAAAACCGTGGCATGCACTCCGTTGCGGACAAGCACATCTGCACAGGCTAGACCGGCAGGGCCGGCGCCGATGACGGCCACTCGTTTATCACTCCACCTGACCTGGGAAAGGTCGGGTCGCCAGCCGGATTTAAAGGCTTTTTCCGTAATGTATTTTTCCACATTGCCGATGGTAACGGCGCCGAATCCGTCGTTGAGGGTGCAGGCCTCTTCACAGAGGCGGTCCTGTGGGCACACTCTGCCGCATACCTCGGGAAGAGAGTTGGTCTGATGGCAGAGTTCCACGGCTGCGGTCAGGTTGCCGTCGCTCAGCAGTTTGAGCCAGTTGGGAATATAGTTGTGTACAGGGCATTTCCATTCGCAATACGGATTGCCGCATTCAATGCATCGATGGGCCTGGTGCTGCACCGCAGACATATTCACAGATTCGTAGATCTCACGAAACGCTGTTTTCCTGGTAACGATACTGACCTTGGGCGGCAGCTTACGTTCCACATCCAGAAACTGAAAGGCATTGTTTAATCGATTTGACATAGGTAAGACCTCATTGCATCCATAGCGTGCACCCATCCGGAAAGATGTTCCATCCTGGATTTCCCGCGATTATAGTATGTTCGGCCGTCAGCCCCTTTTACTCGCCGCGTTGTCGCAGGCGGTTGAGCAGGTCGGTAAAATCAGCGGCTTTCGGCTTGACCATCCAGAATTTGCCGATATAGTCGACAAAATCATCAAGCAGATGCCAGGCCCAGTCGCTGTTGGTCTCCCTGGCAAAGTCTTCGATCACCTGGTGCAGGTGGTGGCGGTATTCCTCCATGTAGCCGGAATGAATGCGTTGAATTTCAACCAGTTCGTGGTTGTATCTGTCCACAAAACTGTTGTCCTGATCCAGTACATAGGCAAACCCACCGGTCATTCCCGCCCCGAAGTTGACCCCTGTTTTTCCCAGGACGGCAACCATGCCGCCGGTCATGTATTCACAGCAATGATCTCCGGCGCCCTCGATAACCGCCATTGCCCCGGAATTTCTTACCGCAAACCGCTCTCCGGCTGTCCCCGCTCCATAGAGTGTGCCGCCGGTAGCTCCATAGAGGCAGGTATTGCCCATAATGCTGGTTTCGCATGTTTTGAAGATAGAGCCGCCCGGAGGAGATATAACCAGTTTGCCGCCTGCCATGCCCTTGCCGACATAGTCATTGGCATCTCCATGCAGGTACATTTCCAGCCCTCCTGCATTCCAGACACCGAAACTTTGTCCGGCAACACCGGTAAGGAGAACTTTTACGGGAGTGTCGGCCATGCCCTGATTGCCGTAGCGTTTGGCGATTTGGCCGCTGATTTTGGCCCCAATGGAGCGGTCGCGATTGGTCACCTCATAGATGAAGGTTCCCCCGTTTTTATTTTCAATACTCGGCAGCATATCTTTGAGCATGGTCTCGGCAAGTATCGCCCGATCAAAAGGCTGGTTCCGATTGACCGTGCAGTGCCTGGGCTTACCGGTATGTATGGCGTCACGATGGATTACGGGAGAGAGATCGAGTCGTTGCTGTCTCTCGGTTTGGCCATGGGTCGGCACAAGCAGATCCGCACGGCCGATGAGTTCCTCAAACGTTCGTATACGTAATGCCGCCATCCAATGCCTGGTCTCTTCGGCAACAAAGCGAAAATAATGCATGGCCTTTTCCACCGTGCCTTTGTAATGATGTTCACGCAGGTCGGAGCGCTGGGTGGCTACGCCGGTGGCGCAGTTGTTGAGATGACAGATACGCAGGTACTTGCAGCCCAGAGCGATCATGGGTGCCGTACCAAAGCCGAAACTTTCCGCACCGAGCAGGGCGGCCTTAACCACATCGAGCCCTGTCTTGAGTCCTCCATCTGTCTGCAGCCGCACTCTTTCACGCAGGTCATTGGCCTGCAGGGCCTGATGCGCCTCACTTAATCCCAATTCCCAGGGAGAACCGGCATAATGAATGGAAGAGAGAGGGCTTGCCGCAGTGCCTCCATCGTATCCCGATATGGTGATCAGGTCGGCATAGGCCTTTGCAACCCCGGCCGCAATGGTTCCCACACCCGGTCTGGAGACCAGTTTTACGGAAACCAGTGCCTCGGGATTGATCTGCTTGAGGTCGAAAATAAGCTGCGCCAGGTCTTCAATGGAGTAAATGTCATGGTGAGGCGGCGGAGAAATGAGCGTCACTCCAGGGGTTGAGTAACGAAGCCGGGCAATGAGTTCGTTGACCTTGCCGCCTGGGAGCTGCCCGCCTTCACCGGGTTTTGCCCCCTGGGCGATTTTGATCTGAAGAACATCGGCATTCATGAGATAGTGAGGCGTAACCCCGAATCGTCCAGAGGCGATCTGTTTGATTTTGGAGCTTTTGTTGGTTCCGTAGCGTTCCGGATCCTCTCCCCCTTCGCCACTGTTGGAACGCCCGCCCAGGGTATTCATGGCCATGGCCAGCGCCTCGTGCGCCTCAGGTGAGAGAGCGCCAAGGGACATGGCTGCAGAGTCAAAGCGTTTAACGATTTCGTCGGCAGGCTCGACTTCATTGAGCGGAAGCGGCTCATCCGCCGTTCGTACCTGCAGCAAATCTCTGAGTGTGGCGTTCTGTCTGGAATTGATCAGGTCTGCACACGTCTGCCAGTCATCGTAGTTCCCTGAATTGACAGCCTGCTGCAGGGCATGAACAACATCAGGGTTAAAGGCATGAAATTCCTGACCATACATGAATTTAAGAATGCCGCCCGGCCGGATCGGCTCTTGCGGCGTGTGGAATGCTTCCCCTGCGAGAATTTTCTGGTCCGCTTCAAGGTCGGAAAAGTCAGCCCCCTGTATTCGACTGGGGGTGCCGTGAAAACAGCTGTCAACGACTTCGCTGTGCAGGCCGATAATCTCGAAAAGCTGCGCTCCCCTGTATGAGGCGACAGATGATATTCCCATTTTGGAGAGAATTTTCAACAACCCCTTGTTGAGTCCTTTGCGATAGTTTTTAAAAGCCTGATCTACCGTGACGTCCAGTTTTCCCTGATCATGCAGATCATTGAGAACGGAATAGCTCAGGTAGGGAAAGACTGCTGTTGCGCCATAACCCAGCAGGCAGGCAATCTGGTGTGCGTCTCTTGCCGTGGCGGTCTCGACAATGATGTTGGCGTCACAGCGAAGCCCCTCCCGGCACAAGCGGTTATGGACGATACCTGTGGCAAGCAGGGCATGTATGGGCAGGAGGTCCGGCTCCAGGTAATCATCGGAGAGCACAAGGAGAACCGCTCCCTTACGGACGGCGTCACAGACGTTTTCGCACAGCCTCTCCAGCGCCTGTTGCAGATTTTCAGTGTCCGGATTGTAATAGAGTTTGCAACGATGGACTGTGTATCCCCAGCGATCGAGGTTTACCAGGGCTCTGAAACGGCCGATGGACAGCACGGGCGAAGACAGACGCACCCGGGCGGCGTGGTTTTCGGTTTCTTCAAAGATGGAAAGCTCAGGCCCGACACAGGTTTCCAGGGACATGACAATAGCTTCCCGCAGAGGGTCGATGGGCGGGTTGGTCACTTGGGCGAACTGTTGGCGAAAATAATCATATAATGGGCGCTGGGTTCGGGACAGCACTGCCATAGGGGTGTCGTCACCCATGGAACCTGTTGCTTCCTGGGCTGTCTCGGCGATGGGAGCGAGAATCTGATCGCATTCCTCAAAGGTGACCTGGAACAGTTTCATCAATGCCTTGAGTTCCCGGGGAGGCAGCTTACGCTCCACATCTTCCTTTTCAAGGGTGGCTTCAATCCGCAGGGTATTGTCTTTCAGCCACTGTTTATAGGGGTGACATCCTTTCAGCTGTTCATCAATTTCCCTTGAATGTCTGATAGTGCCTGTAACCGTATCCACAGAGAGAATCTTGCCGGGTCCCAGCCGGCCTTTGGCCATTATGTCTTCAGGAGCGTGATGGGTTACGCCGACTTCGGACGCTACCGTAAGGATGTTGTCCTTTGTCAGCACCCAGCGGGAAGGGCGCAGACCATTACGATCCAGGGCGCAGACGGCGTATCTGCCGTCGGTAATCACCAGTCCGGCCGGACCGTCCCATGGCTCGATATGCATGGAGTTATATTCAAAGAAGGCGCGCAGGTCGGCATCCATATGCTCCACGTTTTGCCAGGAGGGCGGAACCAGCACCCGAATGGCTCTGTGCAGATCCATTCCCCCGGTCACAAGTATTTCCAGCATGTTGTCCAGGCTTGAAGAGTCTGAACCATGGAGATTGACCAGGGGGGTGATCTTATTCAGGTCGGGCAGCAAAGGACTTATGAATTTGGGGGTCCGGGCCAGAGCCCAGTTGCGGTTGCCGGTGATGGTGTTGATTTCACCGTTGTGGGCCAGCATACGGAAAGGCTGGGCAAGCCTCCACTGGGGCATGGTGTTGGTGGAAAAACGCTGATGAAATACACAGATTGCCGTTTGCAGGTCCCTGTCTGCCAGGTCGGGGTAGAAGGTGGAGAGATCCGCCGGCATCATGAGGCCTTTGTAGGCAAGAATCCTGGAGCTGAGGCCGGCGATATAAAAATCCTGATCCCTTTCAAGTTCTTTTTCCGCCATCCTTCGAGCCATGAACAGTTTTGAAGCAAATTCCTGCTCATTCAGGTTGTTTCCGTTGACAAAGATGTGAAACAGAGAGGGCAGAGACTGCCGGGCAATCGGTCCAAGACAGCCGGCATCCGTGGGGATTTCCCGCCAGCCTGCAACCTGCAGGCCCTGGTTTTCCAGGGCATTGGCGACAACCATGCGGCAATGTTCAGCCTGTTTAATCTCCCGGCTGAGCATGATCGAGCCGACAGCGTACAGTTCAGAGAGCCCGACCGTACAGCATGCATCGGCAACCTTACGCAGAAAACGATCCGGCTTTTGGATGAGCAGGCCGCAGCCGTCACCGGTGCGGCCGTCGGCTGCAATGCCCCCCCGGTGGGTCATGTTCGTGAGGGCCTCTATTCCCGTTGCCAGAAGGGAATGACTGGCTTCGCCTTCAACATGGGCGACCAGTCCGAAACCGCAGTTGTCCCTGGAATCCTCGATATTGTACAACCCTGTAGCTGTGGTGTGTGAAGGAGAGTGCTGTTTCATAACTGTTCACAGTGGTAAAAGTATTCTCGCTAAAGCGTTCCCGGGAAGACAGGAATGTATTGGCCGGTACGTATATCCGGTGTAGAGTATGCCGCAGTAGATTGAGTGTACACATGGCGTGGAGCATGTCCGGACTCTGGATTGTCTGCCGGATGTTTGCCGGTGTTTTCTTCTTATGTATAACTGATACTTCGTATTTACGGTAATGCAAATTGTAACAACCCATAAAAATACTGATTTTGACGGACTGGCATCCATCCTTGCGGCTACTGTCTATTATCCTCGATGTGTAGCTGTTTGTCCAAAGCATGTAAATCCCAATGTCAAACGATTTCTGGCCCTGCATAAAACGGCTTTCAACGTGGTGCTTCCCAACGAAGTCGATGCCGATGAGGTGGAAAGTCTTATTGTTGTGGATACCAATACCTGGCATCGACTTGATAGAATGGACGCACTGAGGGAGAAAAAAAATCTGGAGATCCTGGTCTGGGATCACCATATGGGAATGGGAGACATCAACGCCGGGTGGCAGCGAGTGGAACGGGTCGGTGCAACCATTACCCTCTTTGTTGAGGAATTCTTTGCCCGCAATATGGAATTGACGCCGCTGCAGGCAACGGTCTTTCTGATCGGCCTGTATGAAGATACCGGGCAGTTGACGTTTAATTCAACCACGCCCAGGGACGCCCATGCCGCAGCCTTTCTCCTCGAACAGGGCGCCGACCTGAATATTGCCGTGGAATTTCTGAACATGGCCTATGGTGAGACCCAGAAGAAAATTCTCTTCCGGCTCATGCGGGATGCCGAAGTGATCGATATTCGCGGACACAATATCGGTATTGGGGTGGTCCGTGTGGACAGGCACGCGGAGCTTGCCATGGTGGTGCAGCATTACAGTAAAATAGTGAATGCCGATGCGGTCTTTGTCGTGTTTGTCAATAATGACGGAGGTCAGTTCGTCATTGGACGGAGTGCCGTCCCGGAAATCAATGTGGCCAGAGTGGTGGAAGGCTTTGGCGGAGGAGGCCATCCGGGCGCCGGCTCTGCGGTTATCCGGGATGATGGAAAACCGCCCGGAACTATCCGTCAGGAGATTATCAGCGCGCTTGAAAATGATCAGGGCGGTGAAGCGCTGGTCGCGGATATGATGTCGTTCCCGGTTACGACTGTTCCGGACGACACGCCGATGCATGCTGTTCGCTCACTCATGGAAAGAGAAAAGATACGGGGAGTGATCGTTACCAATGGAACCGGCATCCTCGGTATTGTTGTGCTGTGGGACTTTAAAAAGCTGAAGAGCGATCGCCAGTGGCAGAGCCCGGTGAAAGCTTTCATGACCAGGAATGTCACCCATATCGCACCCGACGCACTGGCAAGCGAAGCGGCAGAGCTCATGGTAAGCAAGAATATCGGGCATCTGCCCGTGCTCCAGGATGATGAGGTGATAGGCATTGTCACCCGAACAGACATCATCAATTATCTGTACGGCATGCTTCCTGATTAATGCCGCCCTGATACCGGAGCGGACTTCAGACACATACATCGACAGGCGCAGGATACAGCCTGATTATTCTGCGCCTGTCTGCTGGTTTTATCAGCCCGGAGGCCATTGCATGCCGCGGCCGCCGAGAACGTGCATGTGAATATGAAAGACGGTCTGGCCTGCCTGTTCACCGTTGTTGAAGACTACGCGGTACTGCTCTATGCCTTCTTGCTTTGCCACCTGGCTGCCGATCCGTAAAAGTTTTCCTATTACCGTGTCATCTTCCTCCGTGATCTCATCGGGACCGGAAATGTGTTTTTTAGGGATAACAAGAAAGTGGACAGGCGCCTGGGGGGCTATATCACGAAAAGCAAGAATCTCTTCATCTTCATAGAGTTTTTCGGACGGAATGTCGCCATCGATAATCTTACAGAATAGACAGTCGGTCGGCATATTGATTCTCCTTATAGTAGCAGGAAGGTAGCTACTCACATGGGAGCAGCGGCAAGTTGAATTAACCCAGTATTTGTAACTGGTTGCAGGGTGCTTGATATCTCTGCAGCCAGGCCGGCGCAGCGTATTGGTTTATCCGAAAGTCTCCGGCAGCGAGCAGAAGACGCCATGCCGGAGTGACAAACTTTCAAGCTTCGTTGTGGCCGGCCAATCTGGTCCAGCCATGCTGGTTTATCCGTAAGCCAGGCTGATCGCGGAGGTATCGAGTGCCCTGTGAGCCGTTACGCAGGCAGTATATCCTGTTCACTGTTGAGGGGTGCGGGGGCGCATCTCCACAAACAGCGTGTTTTCAGAACCGGCTATGCGCACAGGGTCCATGGCCAGCGGCACCTGTTGACCACCGATATGCAGATTGAGAATGTTCCACTTGTCAAATGGAATCGAATATTCCCTGCTGCTGAGACTGCCCAGCAGGGGATCGAGTCCTGCCTGTTCCCCCCCGGCTCCATTGGACGCAGCCTTGAACATCGGGGTGACATACAGCATGCGGTTGGCGGTATCGAGTCGGGTGGCAAGATCACAGGTCACGGGAAGCTGGAGTGAACCCAGTTTCAGACGGATATTTTGACCTGCAATTTCCGTATTCACGGCAAGGTCATTTCCATGCACGGTCCCGCGTATATGTAGGATGTTGCCGTCTATGCGGAGCGAATCAAGGGAGGTGAGCATGATGTCGCCGTTCAGGTCGGTTCTTCCCGTTGCCAAAGGCAGCGGCAGCACCTGCTGGATGGAGGCAAGTAACGCCTCCGCAGGGAGTTGCAAATGAATGTTGCGGGGCGCTGCCTGCACGGAGACTACCGAGAGAATAACAAGCAGCCAGCTGAGTCCAAGCAATCTGTACGCGCAGGCAGTGAAAATTGAACGAGTCATAGAGGCATTGAAAAGATTAAGGTTGAGTGGAAAAGGCATTATATCCATGGCCGGGTGTGCCTGCACGCATGTAGAGGCGACGGCTCTCACCGGAGTCTTTTCAAACCCTGATATAATGGGAATATGCAGGGCTGATCGATACCGGCGGTATGGGATATGCTTTTTAGGAAAGTCAACAAGCCTATTGTATCCTCTTTTGTAAAGTTCGCAAGCCCCTGTGAACAGATTGGATGAAAATGCATGAGTTATCAACGTGTTGCTTGTTTTGGAAGTGCATCTTTTGTAGATTGGAGTTATGAGGTGAAAGAGGATGTATCCCTTCGTAATCCCACATGTAATGTCGTTTAAACAATTTAGATTTTCGGATACTCATTGCTCATTATGACCAAGCCTGCCATCACACTGAAAGTAGATAATCAATGCCGGCTGACCGGGGCGCCGGTGCCGGTTCGTGATGAAATTCGGAAGTATCTGACCATTGATAACCCGAAATACAGGGATGCAAAACGATACAGCCGCTGGGTCGGAAAGACGCTCAAGCCGACCTTGCGTTTCTATACTGAGCAGAAAGATATGCTCTGTTTTCCTCGCGGATTCGGCAACGGGGCGGTCCGTATCTGCCGAAAACATACCGGTATCACCCCGGCCGTTGTCGACCAACGCCGGAGCATGGATCCTGTAGACATGCCGTTTTCCGGTGAACTACGTTCGTATCAAGCTCAGGCGGTGGAAGACGTCTGCCGGCATTCTTTCGGGGTGTTGGAGGCCGGGACCGGCTCGGGAAAAACCGTCATGGCCCTGAACATTATCAGCAGGCGGTCCCAGCCTACCCTGATTCTTGTACACTCCAAGGAATTGCTGTTTCAATGGAAAGAACGTATTCGTTGTTTCCTCGGTGTGGAAGCAGGACAGGCCGGAGGAGGGGTCTTTGATCTGCGGCCGATAACAGTGGCCATTGTGAATACGGCAAGAAAACACCTGGATACATTGCCCTTCAATTTCGGCCAGCTCGTCGTGGATGAGTGCCACAGGGTTCCGGCAAGCCTGTTTACCGATGTTGTCTCTGCGTTTGACTGCACTTATATGCTCGGCCTGTCCGCCACCGCCTTTCGCCGGGAGGACGGCATGACCCGCTTGATATATCTCTATATGGGAGACAGGGTGCATCGGGTAAGCAGCGAAGTCCTTGCCGCTTCAGGAGCTGTGGTCATTCCGGAATTGATTCGCAAAGAGACGAATTTTCATTACCGCTATCGCGGAGAATACAGTAAACTGATGAAAGCCTTGGCCAAAGACAGGGAAAGAAACCGACAGATAGCGGCGGATGTGGTCGGGTCGGTGAAAGCTGACCCGGGCGGCATCGTGTTGGTTGTGTCCGACCGCGTCCAGCAATGCGAAGAGATTGCCGGAATGCTGGATAAACATGGTTGCATAACTGCGGTGTTGACAGGACAGATATCCCAGGAGCAGCGCAGTGCCATTGTGGAAGACGTGCAACAGGGAAAGCTGCAGGTGTTGCTGGCAACCATTCAGCTTATAGGTGAAGGCTTCGATTGTCCGGGACTGACGACCCTGGTTCTGGCAACGCCTATCAAGTTTGAGGGCAGGCTGCTGCAGGTTGTCGGGAGGGTCATGCGTCCGGCCCCGGGAAAAAAGGCCAGGGTGATCGATTATGTGGACAGCAGAATTCCATTGCTCGCCCGCTCGGCTGAAACCAGGAAGATGCTTTTTTCTTCCTGGTAATCAAGAGTTTGCACCGGATGGAGCGGCCCCGGCTGCTGTCTGTGTAGATATTGCACGCAATAGCCTTGTTTTTTTGACCCTCTTACTGTACAGTCTGTACCTTTTTTAAAGATAGTATATCGATTGAGTATAATGCAGCAAAAACAGAGCTGCACATGTGAAGGGCCGTAATTCGACTCATTTCCACCCTCTATTCTTTTTCCCGCCCCAGGAGAGTTTCACTGCAGCCTACCAGGCGGCCATCCGGAAAGTGTTTGCCGTTATCGAAAATGTTCGCAAGTCGGCGCCCACGCAAGAAAAGGTGGACGCATGGAATTTTTTCTGACAGAGATCAAAAATGATATTTAAAAAATCCTCCCTGCGGAGGTGAGACCATATGCAGCAAGAAAATATTCGCAATGTAGCCATAATCGCCCATGTTGATCACGGGAAGACAACCCTGGTGGATCAGCTTTTTCGTCATAGCGGCATGTTCCGCGACAATCAGGATGTAGCTGAACGTCTGATGGATTCAATGGATCTTGAACGGGAACGGGGCATTACCATTGCATCCAAAAACGGTTCGTACATCTATGGCGATTATAAGATCAATATTATCGATACACCCGGCCATGCCGACTTCGGAGGTCAGGTGGAGCGCGTACTGCGGATGGCCGACGGTGCCGTCCTGTTGGTCGATGCCCAGGAAGGGCCCATGCCCCAGACCTTTTTTGTGGTGAAAAAGGCGTTGGCAGCCGGCCTGCCCCTGCTGGTAGTGGTCAACAAGATAGATAAACCCGCCGCCCGCTGCGACTGGGTTGTCGACCAGGTGTTCGGCATGCTGGATCGTCTTGAAGCCCCGGATGAAATTCTTGATTTTCCTGTGGTATACGCATCGGCCAAGGCTGGGTACGCCATTGCCTCCCCTGAGGACGAAGTCGTTCCCGGAGCCGGGATGGACTTGATTTCCCAGATGATAGTGGACCATGTTCCACCGCCTTCGGGAGACCCTGAGGCGCCTCTGCAGCTGCAGGTCAATACCATAGATTACTCGCCGTATATGGGGCGCCTGGGAATCGGTAAAGTCGTTAACGGAAGGCTGGATCTGCGCTCCAGCCTGGTTGTCTCGCGACGTGACGGCTCTATCCAGCCGGTGCGCATCACTAAAATATTTAATTTTGAAGGCGACCAGAAGGCACCGACGGACCAGGCCTCTGCCGGAGATATTATTGCCGTGGCAGGCATGGAGGATGTGACGGTCGGGGTCACCTTTACTGATCCCGATGATCCCAGACCGCTTCCGCTGATAGAGATTGATCCACCGACCATCTCCATGAATTTCATACCCAATGATTCCCCTTTTGCAGGGCAGGACGGCAAATTTGTCACTTCCAGACACCTCGAGGATCGTCTGAACAGGGAGACCCTGGCAGACGTGGCCCTCCAGGTCGAGCCGTTGCAGGATGCAGTGGGATTTCGGGTTGCCGGTCGTGGTGAACTGCACCTTTCCATCCTTATCGAAAAAATGCGCAGGGAAGACTATGAGTTCCAGGTTACCAGACCGAACGTTATCATGCGTGAAGAGAATGGGCAGACTCTGGAGCCCTATGAAGAGCTGACCGTTGATGTGGATGAGCAGTACCAGGGCATTGTCATTGAAAAGCTTGGTAAACTCAAGGGGGTGCTGCTGGACATGCAGGTGAACAACCAGATGAGCCGCATGATTTTCAAGGTGCCCACTCGAGGGTTGCTGGGATATCGTTCTCAGTTCCTTACCGATACCCGGGGGATGGGCGTGATGAGCTATATTTTTTCGGAATGGGGGCCCTATGCCGGTGATATACAGAATCGTATTAACGGCGTTATGATCGTGAAAGAACCTGCTACCACTGTGGCCTATGCCCTGTTCAACCTGCAGGATCGAGGTCAGTTGTTCCTTGGACCCGGGGTGGATACCTACCAGGGGCAGATTATCGGTGAGCACTGCCGGCCGGCCGATCTGATCGTGAATCCGGCAAAGGGAAAGAAATTGACCAACGTGCGTGCCGCCGGTTCGGATGATGCGGTTATTCTTACCCCGCCGGTTGACATGAGTCTGGAAGACTGCATATCGTATATCAATGATGATGAGTTGGTGGAAATTACCCCCAAAGCCATTCGTCTCCGAAAGAAAAAAGGAGCCAAAATCAGAGGTTGATCCGGGGAGAATTTCCAGTGTTGTCTGCAGAGCAGCATGTACCCGGAGGTTTTTATGAAAGAGATGTTTATTCTGCTGATCGCTGCCGCGGCCGGTCTGGCTACTTTTACGGCGGCATTGCGAAAATACGGCAGTGACTGTATTCCCTGACTGTTGATGTACAGCTCCATAGGTGTGGGGCTTGTCACTTTTTTTGTACTGCGGGCGCTTTTTTAGCGCCATGGAATTACAGGGAAAAGGTTTCACTTTTCCCTGCTGGTCTCACGAAAAAATACCCCGGTCGGCTTGTTGTCGATCGGGGTATTTTTTTTTAAGGATGAAATGTGTATGAGGGAGAAACGACCAGGATTGCGCTTCACCCCTTACATCCCGGGTCGCTCCCCGGTCCTCTTAAAATGGAAATAGTCCTTGAGAATCTGTTCGTGGTCAAACACCAGGGGCGGCAGGTTATCTTCCTTAAATATTTTTGCCTCGGCTGCGTCGTCAGCCCCAATCGGTGTGCCTTCCGCCCGGCCGATAAAGACGGTGGAAGCGTTATGCTGGCGCTCATCTCTCTCCGGATTGGAGTAGGTATGGAATTGGGTCTGCAGTGTCACCTGAAGTCCGGTTTCTTCTTCAGCTTCCCGACGGGCGGCATATTCATAGGCTTCCCCATAGTCGACAAAACCGCCGGGAAGGGCCCAGCCAAGGGGAGGATTTTTTCGTTCGATAAGCACAATGCCACCGTTGATTTCAATGATGATATCAACGGTGGGTACTGGATTTCTGTATACTGTGATTTCGGTTCCACAGGATGGGCATTGCATGGAGGTACCTCAATGATGCATGATGTCGGCGGAATAATTGTTACACCGGAGTTATGGACTGTCAGCAGGTTCATCTGTGCACAGGGTGCGAATATGTTCCCAGGAGTCTATACGGGGCAGGCTTGTACAGCCCTGATTCCAGGGTTGTGCAAACAGATAGGAGGCAATGCCTGCTTCTCGGAGCTGCAGGCAAGTCTCCACCCGATCATCGATAAAACAGGTCAGGCCCAGTTCCTTGATATGCCGCACCTTGTCGTCGTGGTCGCCCATGGCAACCAGGCGTATCTGTTGATGGACCTCGTGGGGGAAATAGTGCTGCATCCAATCGATCACAGGGGCTTCGATGGGGCGGGCTGTGACAATGGTAACCGGTGCCTGTTGATTCAGGTCCTCGAGCACGGGAACCGCGCCGGGCATGGGGATAAGGCCCGTGCCCAGTGAATCCTCGAGAATCTGCAGAAAAATGGTTTCGACAATCTCTTCGGACATGTCCAGGCACTGTTCCACATGAAACCGGGTAATCTGCTCCAGCCTGATGCCGCAGTGGTCATATTCCTCACAGGCGAGACGGATAAAGGCTTCCCCGATATCTGCGATGACGCCGTCAAAATCAAAGCCGATCTCCCGGGGGTGAAATGTCTGCCGGGCCATGGCTACTGAATGGAAGCGTCTTCCACGATGGCTGCATATTTGTATCCGGCCCCAAAATCACGTTTGGCGTGCAGAGTGCCGTTTACCGTAACGATGCTGCCTTGCTTGGGCATGTCCTGGGTAGTGACCACCAGGTCATGACTGTTGTTCATGGGGTTGCCGCTGCCGTCTTGAATATGCACCCAGTTGCGTCCCATGATTCTGGGTGAGACCTTCATAACCTTGCCGCGGACGACGATATCTGTTCCGTCCAGTTTTGCCGCCTGCTCAAAGCATTCTTCAACACTGTAGCTGTTCTCTGCGGCGGCCTTTTCTACCTGTATCTCAGCCATGGGCACGACCGCACCAATGCTGCCCACGGATTGGCCCATGGGTTGCGTCCCATGTGGGTTTTGCGCCTGCTGCTGTTCCGCCTGCAGGGCCTGGGCAAAGCTGTCGTCTTCAATCGTCTCCTTTGAGGCGGGTGTCGCCGTATCCTGTGGACTGGAAACAACCTTCATTGCCGCGGCTGCATTTCCTGCAAGTCCGGGAGAAAAAATGATGGAATCAAAGGTTCGGTTCAGGGTCTTGGAGGTGAACTCAACCATCTCCATTCCCGGGCGGCAGGTGACCTCCTGTCCGGCAGTTACCGTTGCTTCAGGGATGGCAACCCAGATTTTCTGCTGTCCGGTGTTCACCAGCAGATAGGTGTATCCGCTGCTGTCCATGGTTTCCGTTACGGTTCCCTGGATTGATTGGTCTTCCGCCATTGCCTGGTCGGAAGAATGCATGGGCGCATCATCTGCCAGGGCAGGATGAAGGCTGCTGAAGAGGAGAAAAGCGCAACAGACGGCAAGGGGGCGAAAACTCATACTATACATCGGGATACTCCATGATGTTGAAGGATGTTGGGAAAAGGGATATGGCTCCGCAGTATATTACTATATCTGCAATATTTTTTTCAGGTGCCGGTCTATTTCAGCCGCCCATACCTGGTAGCCGCGGGTACTGAGATGCACCTGGTCGGCAAGGAATCCCGGGTGGGTTATGGGCAGGCATTGCTCAATAAACGGGGGCACAATATCCATAAAATAACAATTGTCAGTATCCTCTGCAACCTCCAGCAGCTCCCGGTTGACTTTATCGAGCAGATGTTCGGTTACAACAGGCATGGGCATGAGGGAGCTGAGCAGGATCGGGGCGTGGGGATATAAAGCACGAATGGTGGGTACGAGACTGGAGAAGATGGCCGGGAAATGAGGGTTGCCCATGAGCAGATTGTTGGTTCCCGACTGCAGCAGCAAAGCGTCGGGCTCGTCCTGGCGATTCAGCTCATCTATCAGACGGCCGGCAAGATCTTCGGTGGTCTCCCCGGCCAGTCCGCGGTTGATCACCTGGAAGTTGGGGAGCAATGTCTGCCAATCCCCCCATTCCACCAGGGAATCTCCGAGCATCAGTACTGTGGTCATGGGCATGCCTCCTTTATCGGGATGTGGGTTTTCGCGTGCGTTTCCCGGAAGATTTGGTTGGTTTCTTAACCTGTTGAGCTGACTGTAATACCACACAACCCATGGGCAATACGACTGTTTTTTCTCCCGCAGCAACGGTCGGGGCCTTGTCAGGCTGGAGCGCATCATTTGGCCCCGGACGGCAGGTGTCGATGATTTTTTTCCATGTCCGCGGTTCCTGTCGTACGGTTGGAGCCGGCACAACAAACTGTTTTTCCGTCTCTCTGTGCCCATTGAGCATGACATAAAAATCGTCATCCGGCTCAGGAATATGTGAGCCGTTGAGGAGAAAGGCAAGGGTTCGGCATTCCGGTGACCAGTCCTGCTCGCCGGGTATAAGGCTGTGCCAGCTGATTTCCTGGATGTGCAGCGGTTCTCCTTCATGGTCTGCCGTGGCAAAAAAATCATCACGGCGAAAGACCTCATGCTCTTTACGCAGCCTGATCAGGTATTGAACAAAGGTAAACAGGTTCGCATTGTGAGACAAGAGATTCCAGTTAATCCAGCTGATGGTGCTGTCTTGACACCAGGCGTTGTTATTCCCTATCTGGGTCCGGGCGAATTCATCTCCTGCGACGAGCATGGGAACACCCTGGGAGATGAAAAGGATGGTAAGAAAGGTGCGCATTCTGCGCGAGCGCAGCTCGAGTACCGGTTTGCTTTGGGTTTCACCTTCTATTCCACTGTTCCAGCTGATATTGTGGTTGTCGCCGTCACGGTTGTTTTCACCGTTGTCAACGTTGTGTTTCTGGTTGTAACTTACCAGGTCATACAAGGTAAAGCCGTCGTGGCTGGTTATGAAATTTATGGAGTTCGTGGGGCGGCGGCCATTGTGCTGGTACAGGTCGGAACTTCCTGCAATGCGTGTTGCCAGCGCAGGAATGGAGCCGTTGGCGGAACACATGAACATGCGGACATCGTCGCGAAAGCGGCCATTCCATTCAGCCCAGCGATGGTGGGTCGAAAAACTGCCGACCTGATACAGACCGGCGGCGTCCCAAGCCTCGGCGATAATTTTGGCGTCCGAAAGGACCGGGTCTTCTGCAATGGCTTCCACCATGGGCGGGTTGGGCAGGACATGTCCATTGGCATCCCTTCCCAGGATAGATGCCAGGTCAAAGCGAAAACCGTCCACATGCATTTCCACCACCCACCAGCGCAGAGCATCGATGATCAGGTTGCGCACAATGGGATGGTTGCAGTTGCAGGTATTGCCGCATCCTGAAAAATTCAGATAGGCGCGTGTCCAGGGATCGAGCAGGTAGTAAATGGTATTGTCGATGCCGCGAAAACTTGTGGTCAGCCCGTCCAGCCCGCCTTCCCCTGTGTGGTTGTAGACGATATCAAGAAACACCTCGATGCCGGCCTTGTGAAGCTGTTTGACCATGTCACGGAATTCGTTGAGCGCATTGGCGGGTTCCGAGCAATAGCCTGATTTGGGAGCAAAAAAGGATAAGGGACTGTAACCCCAATAATTTTTGAGCGGTTTCCCTGTGGTCGGGCTGACAAAGAGCGATTCGTTTTCGTTAAATTCCGTAACCGGCATCAGTTCCACGGCTGTTATGCCCAGGGACTGCAGGTACCCGGTCTTTTCCATGACACCTCGAAATGTTCCCGGATGAGCGACTCCGGATGAATGGTGCCTGGTGAACCCACGCACATGCATCTCATAGATGATGCTGTCTTTGAGCTCTGTTTTCGGATGCAGATCCCCTTCCCAGTCATAGGGGTCGGGACGAAGGTGGCAGCAAGGTCGCGTGCCGAAACAGTCTCTTTCCGCACCCCACATGGCCGGCCGCAACTCTTTGGCGTACGGATCGAGCAGCACCAGGTCAGGGTCGAAGGCATGACCGCTGCCCCCCGGGTTCCATTGACCGTCGAGCATGTAGCCGTAATACAGAGGTAAAGGGAGGTCCGGCAGGCAGACGTGCCAGATGTCTCCGGTTTTGTTTTGCCTGGAATCAAGGGGTATACATACTATCTTGTCTTTACCTTTGTCCTGAATTTCGAGAACAAGGGTGACGGAATCGGCATGGCGTGAGAAAAGAGCAAAGTTTACTCCTTCCGGGATTATGGTTGTACCAAGGGGTAGAGGTGTACCGGTTAGTACCACGGTGTGCTGTTTCATATTGACCTTTTAATAGTAATTATTATAATCATATTAAGAAATGGAAACTTCGCTTTCAGCAGACCGGTGTGTAACGAGCCTTCATACGATCTGCGGGTGGCGGGGTATACCGTGTGTCAGGCAATATTCTACTCGCTTTACTGTATTAGTACATCTAAATGGAGGTTCCATGGGACTTTTTACCAAGCTGCAGATTTCAGGAATACCAACCATCGACTGGGAGATGACTCCTGAGTATACATTCGGCACCTTTGAAAGCTGGGGAGGGGTGGAACGTATTCGGAGTAAAAATGAACGAACATATTATTTTTTCATCGATGCCTGGGAAGATGACCCGAAGCTGTGCCTTATGGAACGAGGTATCAAACATGCCAGGGTTGTTGCAGAAATCCTGGCACCGGAAGATATGGTTCGACAGTGCGTCGCCCAACAGGGAAAAGTTGCCAGGTTTGAGCGAACCCATGCCATCAATGACGAGCTGAAACAGTGGCTGCAGAAAAACGTGGTGGAAAGTGATGACACTTCTCTGGTTGTGCCCCTGTTGGAAGAAAAAGATGAAACTCTGCGGGATACCGGTTTGCCTTCTGCAGAGGGATCTGAGGCGAAGGGGGCTCCTGTTCGGCTGCCGTTTGAATCGGCCGAATTGAGTGAAGAAGACATTACGGCATTGGTGCGAGAATATCGCCTTGTGGATCATGAGCGAAATCCGGAGGGAACCTATGAGGCTGAGCTTGTGGACAATGGCGACGGCCTGACGGTGACTGATCTTCGCAGTGGTCTGATGTGGCAGCGTGAAGGGGTGGACATTACCAGTAACCGGGGCCTGCGTAAGAAAGTTACCCAGCTGAATGCGCAGGAATTCGCCGGTTATGGCGACTGGCGGATACCAACCATGGCAGAGGCATTGTCGCTTATGCGGCGGGAGAAAAACAACAAGGATCAGTATGTACATCCATGTTTTTCCGCTGCCCAGCCGTTTATTTTTGCAGATGCGGTCAGAAACCCAGGAGGGTATTGGTTTGTGGATTTCAAGCAAGGGCGTGCATTCTGGGCTTCGGGAACGATTCCCGGAGGATTTGGCCGCCTGTGCCGAAACAAAAAATAGAAAAAACAGTTGATTGGTGTGGTTCCAATAGGTAGTATTGCAACACTATGGTGGGTGATATTGAGTAAATAAAAAAAGTCGGAGAAGTGTCCTTTGAAACGAATATTGGTTGTTGACGATGAAAAGCAAATTCGTACAATGCTGACACAGATGCTTGAACAGGAAGGTTATGAGGTGCATACCGCTGAAAACGGCGAAGATGGTATGGACCTGGTAGGGAAGCATTCTTTTGATCTCATCATCACCGACATGATCATGCCGGTTAAAGACGGGCTGAAATTCATCATGGAACTGGTCCGTGATTATCCGGCTATCAAAATACTCGCTATATCCGGTGGCGGGGCGATTAAAGCGGAACGGTATCTGACCATGGCCGGCTACCTGGGAGATATCGCTACCCTGGAAAAACCTTTCAAACGGGAAGCCATGCTTGCAATGGTGCATCAGCAACTGGAAAAAAAATGAATTTGCTTCCTATATGTAGATAGTTAGATATTCTCACAGGCTGCCTTTCAGGCAGCCTGTTTTCGTTTCAGCCGTATTCCTGAATGTCGTATTGACATTTCCCCAGTCGGACTATTACACATTTTACTGCCATTGAAAGGCCACTGCTCTTTTTCCCAGGATGTAATCATCGAAAATTGTTGTTGCCCGGCGACTATCGCCCGCTATGCCGGCACAGACATGCAAGGGGAGGAGATGCTCTTCCCTGGGATGGCAGTATCGGGCTGACGGCGCCTGTGTCCAGTGAACTAATCGCTCTCTTCGTTCCCCGGAGGAGAGTGGAGTCGTGCATGTTTCCACCAACCAATCCTGGAAAAGATTATTGGCAGTGTCTTTTGGGTTGGAGCCGTCCCAGGAAAATTCCTGCATGTTATGAAATGAAAACCCTGATCCGATGACTAAAATGTTGTGCTGGAGCAATGGTTGTAACGTCTGTCCCATTTTCAGGTGAACATCCGGGACAAGACCTTGTACCAGTGACAGTTGTATGGCAGGAATATCCGCTGCAGGGTACATGAGTTTCAGGGGGATGAATAGGCCGTGATCAAACCCCCGCTTTGTGTCCATGCGGCAGTTCATTCCCCTGCCGGCAAGTAGATCGACAATTTGCGCTGCCGGTTCTGGGGCCCCTGGTGCGGGATAGGTTATCCGGTAGGCCTCTTCGGGAAATCCATAGTAGTCATACAGCATTGTCGGGGCAGGTGCACCGATAACTGTTGCCTGTTTTTCTTCCCAATGAGCGCTGATAACCAGAATTAACTCTGGTATCCTCATATTCCCGGCAAGTTGTTCCATGAACGTAACCATGGCCTGATGGCTTGGCTCTCCCAATATTGGAAGGGGGCCTCCGCCATGGGAGAAAAAGAGAATCGTGCCTTTGGACTCGTTAACAGGTGTTCTATTCATCGGCTGTTCCTACGTAGATGTTGTGCAGATTAAGGGGTGTTTTTCCCTGGAATATCAGCCTATTTGTTCCTGAATATAGCGGTCGATCTCAACGAATCGTTCCTCAAGCTCGGTGGATGAGGGGAGAGCTTTCTTGAGGGTGTTGATGTTGTTACGTGTATGGAGAATGGTCAGAGAAGCTGCGAAGTTGAGATCATACACCCAGCCGATCTTCAGCAGATGAAAGTCGCAGAGGGACTGTATCATACTGTATTGTATAGGTTGTCTTTGGGCCAGTGCTTGCATAATCTCCGGGGATAAGCGACCGTTACGCGCTGGAAAGACCGTGGGGAATTTTCTTCCGGTTTTCAGATACCTGCAAGTGAGGTTTATGATATCGAGTTTATCCGCATCTCGAACTATACTGGTATGCAGGGTTTCCTGCTCGGAAAGAGTGGCCGGGATATCAATTTTGTTATGGTGGAGAACCGCGCAGATGATTATATCGCGCAGATTGTTGTCCATTCCCGCTAGTACATCTACCTTGCAGAGCAATTTCGAACCGAAATTTCCATGATCAAAGGAGGCTTTGTCATGGAAGGTCCTGTAACGGGTGTACTGTTCGAATCTCGCTATATCGTGCAGTAAGCCAATGATTTTTGCCAGGGCGATATCTTCACTGGAGAGTCTCAGCTTTCTGGCTAGTACACCGCTGAGAGCTGCAACCCGGAGGCTGTGTTTCTTTTTCAGGAGAATATGTTCCTGACAATCAGTATTTGTAGAGTAATACGATTCCGCATAGGAAAAATACCATGAGAGTGTTTGTTCAAAAAGGTGTTGTGTTACGGGAACCATTGTAATGTCGTAAGAAAATTATTTTGAACGTGTCTGTCATTTTTTTTATAATAGGATGTGATCAATTTGTCAGCGAGGTAATTCTTTGACAGGAGTTTATCGGTTAAAAAATATTGATCTTGCTGACGCGCTGTTTTGTCGGTGCAATTTTCCTCTCGTCACTGTAAGGCATCCACTGATGCTCCTTGTGAAGATTGTGCCTCTTGTGCTGATCAAATAAGAGCTTGATCATTGTATAAGCGCCGCACTTGTATGATGGTCGATGTACGAGATTATGCCGGCTGCAATTTGTCTGGCAATGGTTGTCTGGTATTTGTTGCTGCGAAGCAGTTGGGCTTCCTTGGGGTTGGTAATAAAGGATAATTCTGCGAGAATCGCCGGCATTTCCGCCCCTATCAACACATAGAACGGCGCCTGTTTTACGCCAAGATCTCTCACGTCATAGGTAGGCTGCAGTACCGAGACCAGATTGGCATGAACGTATTGAGCCAATCTGGAAGACTCGTTTATTTTTGAGTTTTTCATCAAATCAGAGAGAATGTCCTGCATCTCGCTGATATTGTGTGTGGAGGTCGCGTTTTCCAGAGCTGCAACACGCATCGCTTCGGCATTGGTTGCGAGATTCAGATAGTAGGTTTCAACGCCGCTGACCTTGTGATCCGGATGCGCATTAGCGTGTATGGAAATAAAGAGATCGGCATTCTGGGTATTGGCAATGGCAGTGCGCTCTTCAAGGGGAATGAATATATCTGTTTCCCTCGTGAGAACGGTCTCATAGCCGTACGAAGCGGAAAGAATGTGAGCTGTTTTTTTTGCAACACGCAGTACAATATCTTTTTCCCGCAGTCCAAAAGCGGTTGCTCCGGGGTCTTTGCCTCCGTGTCCCGGATCAATTACAATTTTTCTCACCCCCAAGCCGAGTTGCTGGGCAAGCGAGATGTCATTGAAAGAACCGCTGCCGTTTTTTCCCCGGGGTTTGCCTTGAGGGGGGCGCTTCTTTGTGTCCTGCAGTGTTAGAAATGGATGCCCGTTTCCTGAGCTTTGACGAACAGCCTGTTTTGTGTTTTCCTGGACAACATGGAGTTTGGGTTGCGCAGATTGCACCGGTTTTTTGATATTGCCCCGGGGGGCTTTACCATGTACGTCAACAACTACACGAAACGGATCACTGAGACTGAATATTTTATAATCGGAAATGGATTCAATATCCAAAACAACGCGGACAGTGGCGTCATTGTACTGACCGGAGCGAACTTGCCTGAGCAAGCCGTCCTCGATGGGAACCGGCATCCGGTATTGAGGCGGGATATGGCTCTGATGGAAATCGATATATAATCTTCGGGGATTATCAGTATTTTTTTCCAGAAGATCTGAACTGAAATGAACAGGGCCTGATGCTCGTATAACTACCCGTGTATAATCGTTGCTCGACCAATATTGTACAGGTAAAACCTGAATCAGACGGTTTTCGATGTGATTACTTTTTACGGTCTTCGGAAGCGAAATTTGTGCAGAATGCTTGAGTTTCTGAATTTGATTGAGGGCCTGGCCGTACTTGTCTCCCTGGGGATAGCTGTTGATTATTTCCAAAAAGTGATTTGCTGCAAGTTGATCGTCTTTTTTATCGAATTGATATATGGCTGCCTGGTTATAGAGCGCATCGTCGGCAAGTTTATTGTTCGGAAAAATGGATGCCACATCGTGGAAATAGTCAAGGGCATGTTCCAGATCAATGGGATAGTGGAACTGGTCAAACATCTTTTTCTGCATCCGACCCATCATGTATAACGATGAAGGCGCATAAGGGCCTTTGGGTTGCTGTAGATAAATTTTGCGAAATTGGCGGACGCCTGCGAGCCAGTTATTTCTCTCCCCGCCATACTGATGGTCCCGTTCCAGACGATAGTAATTGTCTTTTGCTGCCTGGTACAATGTCTTGATAGGGGAACCTGTCTGAAATTCCGATGCGTGTATTTCCAGTGAAGAAAACGTGCAAAAAACGACAAGAGCGAGAAGAAGCCGAACGGCATCTGATACACCAATTGAACGACAGTTCTGGAATAATTTTTCGTTATTTCCGCTTAACACTCTGGGAGCCATGCTGTATTGAGAGCCTTGGATATTTTGTGTTTTCCATAAAATGCCCGTTTTGAGTCAAGGCAGGCAATGGAACACAAAATGCTCGATAACAAATCAGTTTCAATATACCCTATGCCGGCGCTTGAGTAAAAGATTTTGCAATCTGTCTTGATTTCTCCTTGAGATTGCAGAAAAACGGCTGATTGAGGAGAATGAAATATTCGATTTTTCCAGCAGACGTCTTTGCGTTTATTTTTTATTGAGCAGGTCATATGCTTCATACAGAACCTCCAAAGCCTGTCTGGGAGTAAGATCTTCCGGATTGATATTTTGCAGCAAATTATGCAGCTCGTCCGGCGCAGGAGCAAAGAGCTGAAGCTGGCAGGGCTTTTGTTTTCCGGCCGGTTCGTTTTGTGTTGCCAGGCGGGGTTTTCCGTGGTGATCGAATTCTCCCTGCTCGATGTTTCTTAAAATTGTGTGGGCGCGCTTAATGACATGTGACGGAACTCCGGCGAGTGCTGCGACCTGTATGCCGTAGCTTCTGTTTGTAGCCCCTTTGACGAGTTTATGAAGGAAAAGAATCTTTTCGTTCCACTCTTTGACGGCGATGGAATAGTTTTGCACCCGCTGGTGAGTAGCGGCAAGATCTGTGAGTTCATGATAGTGCGTTGCAAAAAGTGTTTTGATGCCGATGTCGTTTTTATTGACAAGTTCCTCTGCCACTGCCCAGGCAATGGCAAGGCCATCGTAGGTGGAAGTGCCTCTTCCGATTTCATCGAGTATGACAAGGCTGTTTTCAGTGGCATTGTTAAGAATGTTGGCGGTT
This sequence comes from Desulfobulbaceae bacterium, assembly GCA_963678525.2. Taxonomy (GTDB): domain Bacteria; phylum Desulfobacterota; class Desulfobulbia; order Desulfobulbales; family Desulfobulbaceae; genus Desulfogranum. The sequence continues at coordinate 2,444,275 of CAXXDG010000003.1, read as the reverse complement.
TCATTCATTTCGACCATGAATGTCGACTGCCCCCTGCGCAGGTCATCCATGGCGCCTACCCGTGTAAAGATACGATCGGTAAGACATATGGAGGCTGATTCCGCAGGAACAAAGCATCCGAGATGGGCCATCAGAACGATGAGAGCGGTTTGGCGCAGTACGGTTGATTTTCCGGCCATGTTAGGGCCGGTAATGATCAACAGCTGGCGTCCTTCCTGGTCAAGATGAACATCGTTGGCTACAAAGCGGCCTGAATCCAGGGAACGCTCAATCACCGGGTGGCGTCCTTCCCGTATTTCTATTTCTTTGTCGGTATTAAAGGAAGGCTTACAATATCTGTATCTGGCACTTGCCTCGGCCAGACCGGCAAGGAAGTCGATTCTGGCTATCTGCCGGGCGGTTTGCAGAATACGCCTGCTTTCCGACGCAATATGAGTACGGATTTCAGTAAACAGTCGATATTCCAGGTCCAGTCGTTCTTCCTGGGCAGAGGAAATTTCGTTTTCCAGTTCTTTGAGCTCAGGTGTGATAAAACGTTCCGCATTGACCAGGGTCTGTTTCCGGATATATGTGTCGGGAATCATGCCGGCCTGGGCTCGGCTGACTTCAAAATAATAACCGAAAACTTTGTTAAACCCGACTTTAAGTTTTGCAATACCGGTTTTCTCACGTTCCTCGGCTTCCAGGTTGAGGATAAGCTGTTTGCCGTCTCGAAGAAGATGAATAAGGTGGTCCAGACGTTCATTATACCCTTCGCATATAAGCCGGCCTTCTCTCAGGGAGAGGGGGGCGTCGTCGCGGATGGCGTGGTCGATTAAGGTGCACAGGTCATCAAGAGGGTCGAGCTGCTGCCGGATCTCTGTGAACAGTTCTGTGGAAAATTGTTCAAGTACTTCTGAAAGAGCGGGCAATTGCTGGAAAGAAGTTTTCAACGAACTGATGTCGCGTGCATTTCCCTGCCCAAGCACCACACGGCTGCAGAGTCGTTCCAGATCATATACCTTGTCAAGCAGATTGCGAATTTGGCCTCTGAAGCGAGGTGCGAGCAACAATTCTTCCACGGCGTCGAGACGCATCGTAATACGCGGTCTGTCTTTCAGAGGAGTAAGTATACGTTCTTTGAGCAGACGTGCACCCATGGGCGTAGTCGTACAGTCAAGAACATCCAGAAGTGTTCCTGAGCGCATGCCGCCGATAAGTGTTTCCGTAAGTTCAAGATTTCTGCGGGAAGATTCATCAATAATCAGATGATCATCTTTACTGATAGCCTGAATTGTCTGAATATGATCTAGACCGGCTTTCTGGGTGTCCTGGATGTAGAAGAGTAAGGCGCCGGCTGCCCGGATTCCCGTGGTCAGCTGCTCACAACCGAATCCTGCAAGGTTTACGGTTTGAAAATGTTCCGTCAGGGTGATATGCGCCTGTTCCTGGTCGAAAATATGGTCAGGCCTTGTGGTCAGGCAGAGGTCCGGGAGCACTGTCTGCAGTGCATGTATGATTGCGGCATTTTCTTCGGCTGTCGTTTCTCCGAGAAGCAGCTCGGCCGGCTGATACCTGGTGGCTATATCTATGAGTTCTGTGGGCGAGTCCGGGGTATCAGTGAATTCGGTCATCAGAAAGGCGCCGGTTGACGCATCGAGGAAGCTTACGCCGAAGATCTTCCCTTTGCCGGATTTTTTACCTGGTATCAGGGCGCAGATATAGCAGTTCGCTTTTTCATCAAGTAATTGATCATCGGTCGTCACTCCCGGAGAAACAATCCGCACAACTTCGCGCTGGACAATGCCTTTGGCTTCCTTTGGATCCTGGACTTGTTCGCAGATGGCTACCCGATATCCGGCTTTCACCATTTTGCCCAGGTAGGAACTTAAAGCATGGAAGGGTACGCCGCACATGGGAACTTTATCCGCATCCCCCTTATTGCTGCGGGATGTGAGGGTTATGCCGAGCGTTTTAGAGGCGATTTCGGCATCTTCAAAAAACATTTCATAAAAATCACCCATTCGATAAAACAAGATGGCATCGTTGTGTTGTTCCTTGATTTCAAGGTACTGCCTGAGCATCGGAGTGATCTTGGGAGTTTTGGTCATGACGAGTATGGGGTGGCGCTGAATAACCGTTGCATTTGCGAAAGAAAAAGATCAAACGTAATATCGATATGCCGGGAGATGGTACGTGTTTTCGCAAATGTGATCATGCAATTGTAATTATCTTCCCGGCGCGGGTTCATATGGTTGTCGGCGCTTCGTATAATTTTCCCTGCAAAGTGTCGCCGATTTCCACTTTGGCGTAGGTTCCCTTAGCGCCGAACCGGCCGGTATCCCTGAAAGTTCCGGGATTGATGATAAGTTTTCCGGCTACGCTGCGACAAACAGGGCGGTGGGTATGTCCGTAAATGACACAGTCCGCTTCCGGAAAAATATCCCATAAGCGGGTTTCGATATCATGACCAAGACCGTCTCCGTGTACGAGGCCGAAAGCAAACTCCCCCAGGGTAAAAGACAGGGTCCTTTGCAGCCGATGATGCACTTCATGGGAGCACATATTTCCGTGAACTGCATAGAGTTTTTTATTGGAGAACGCTTCAAGTACGCTTGCATCAGTAAGATCTCCAGCGTGTATGATGATACTGCAGTCATCAAAGCAATGTCGGATTTTCCTTAAAAACAGGCTGTTCGGGCGACTCAGATGGGTGTCGGATAAGATTCCTGCGCGTAGTTTCATTTTTCTCTTTTGTCTCTATTCGTTTGTGGTAGTCGTTCAAATGTATTAAAGATAGCCTGCAAAGACAAGGGCGCCTTGAAAAGAGCGCATCTTTTTTTGCGGAACACTGTAGACTTTGAAATCCGCAGGGCAATTGTCTATATTGTGTCGAATAAAAATTATTACTATAACTTAAGGAATTACTATGTATTCAGCCTCTGATCTGCGCAAAGGGCTCAAGATTCAAATTGACGGCGAGCCGTACATCATTACCGATTTCGAATTCAGCAAACCAGGAAAAGGGCAGGCGCTGTATCGAACCAAGATGCGGAATATGATAACCGGCACACAATTTACCAATACCTACCGTTCCAATGACAAATTTGAGAAACCTAATCTTGAAGAACGAACCATGCAGTTTCTGTACGCACAAGATGACGAGTATCATTTTATGGATACAGCCAGTTATGATCAGATTTTTCTAAGTAAAGAGCAGCTCGGGGACAATTTGAATTATCTGATCGACAATATGGAGGTGGAAGTTTTGTTTTTTGGGGAGCGCCCAATAGATGTAAGCCTTCCTACCTTCGTCAATCTAGTCGTCACTGTAGCCGATCCATGGGTTAAAGGGGACACCTCCGGAACAGACACCAAACCTGTAACTGTTGAAACAGGATTTCAACTGCAGGTGCCGCCATTTGTCGAGCAGGGAGATAAAATACAGATTGACACCCGTACAGGCGCATATATGACCCGGGTAAAAGAGTGATTTTGTGCTTGATTTTCACGGTCTGAAGCAGCGGGCTCGATTTTTTCAGACCGTCCGTACTTTTTTCCGTGCACGTGGATATCTGGAGGTTGACACACCTGTTCGCCTGCCCGTGCTGATACCGGAAACAAACATCCTTCCCTTTACAAGTGAAAACGCATTTCTGCAGACTTCACCTGAGATGTGCATGAAAATGCTGATGGCCAATGGCTGCTCGAAAGTGTTCCAGATTTGCCCATGTTTCCGGAAAGAGGAACTCGGAAGGTTCCATTTACCGGAATTTTGTATGCTTGAGTGGTATCATGAAGGGTGGGATTATCATAATTTGATGGATGAATGCGAAGAATTCATCCGTTTTGTGGCAGCGGCACTGTATGATTGTCCCGGTGTATCCGAGGCTGGTGAAAATTTTTTCGTGCATGGAAAACAGGTTTCATTACATCGTTCCTGGCCCCGTATAACCGTCGCCGAGGCGTTTGAACGTTTTGCGGGCCTCGATGTCATGCAGGTTTTACAGGAAGATAGCTTCGACCAGGTGCTGGTTGAGAAGATTGAGCCGCACCTCGGGTTTGACAGGCCGGTATTTCTCTATGATTATCCTGTTGAGCTCGCTTCTCTGGCCAGAGAAAATAAACGTGATTCTTCTGTTGCTGAAAGGTTTGAATTGTATATTTGCGGCATTGAAATTGCAAACGGATTTTCTGAACTTTGCGATCCGGCAGTCATGCGGGCAAGGTTTGTTGAGGAATTGGGCCTCATGGAGAGGGCCGGCCGCTCGGCAAGTTTACCCGAGGCGTTTTTGGCCTGGCTTTCCCGCTATCCGGAATCTGCAGGTATTGCTCTTGGTCTTGACAGATTGATGATGTTGGTGCAAGCTACAAATGATGTTCAATCCGTTGTTCCCTTGACTTGGAGTGATTTCCAGTTCTAAAGCAGGCCTTGAGACTGATGGGTATCTTGAATAATTAGATTTTTTGTTCAAGGTCAAGGCATGTGGAAAAAATTACCACAGACATATGAGTGATATTTCGAGGATAATTTTTTGAACATAACCCCGAGATTGGGCGAAAAAGCAATTATTCAATGTGGTCTGATGTCGCTATCTGTTTTTCCAGTCAGTATTCATCCAATAAAATGTTAATCTTGTAAACAAAATAATGATGAGTTGCATATATGAATGAACCGTCAAAGCAACTGATAAAGAAATACGTTGATGTCTTTTTGAAAAGAAAAACCCTTATTTTCACGATGTTTCTCCTCGGGGTGATTGGAGGGTTGGCTGTATACGCCGTAACGCCGAGAACCTACGAGGCCTTCGCTTTACTGATCTATGAACAGCAAAAAGTGAACCCCTCGAAGATGTCTCCTGACCTGCAGGCCAAAACAAGGGAGATACTCAGCACTATCACTCAACAGGTGACCAGTAGAAATTCTCTGGAACAGATCATTCAAGACATGGATTTGTATGTTGAGGAGAGAAATAAACTCCCTTTGGAAGACGTGATCGAAATCATGCGGAAACATGTTCGTATTACTCCAACCAAAGGGGATGTTTTTGAGGTCGGCTATGTGGGCCCTGATCCAAGAAAAGTTCTGCGCGTAACCAATACATTGGCGTCCAAGTTCATTGAGGAAAATCTAAAATACCGGGAAGAGCGTGCAACCGTTACCTCAAATTATATTGCCGATGAACTGGAACTTGCCAAAGTCAGTCTAGATCAAAAAGAACAGGCAATGCGAGATTATAAGCTTAAATATTACAATGAGATGCCGCAACAGAGAGAGCTTAATGTCGCCAGGCTGGATACCCTGCAGGTCAAGTTGCAGGGTGTTCAGGATAATATACAGGAACTTGAACGAACAAAAATTCTTGTTCAGGAACAGATAGGTGCCCGTAAACGTTTATTAAATAATTATTCCGGCAGCACGGTGTCTGGTATAGATAAGGAGAATGGAGGCACTGATCCTTACCAACAGCTTGCACAACTCCGTGGCTACCTTCATTCGCTTACTGTAAAATATAAAGACTCTCACCCGGAAGTAAAAAGAATACGCGCCAAAATAGCATCCATGGAAAGACTTCTTGCCTCGACTTCCGGCAATGCTTCGTCTTCATCTTCTTCCACTTCACTCAATTCTCAAGACCCGGTGTTGCAGCAAGCTGAAATCCAGAAAAGAGATATTGACCTGAATATCGAGGCCTTGCGGCAAGATGAATCGACGTTAAGGGCACAGATCAGGAATTTGGAAGAGTGGGTTGCAGCAGCACCAAACCGAGAAGCGGAGTGGAATGCGCTCACCAGAGATTATGATGAGCTTAAACGTCATTACGATTATCTGGTAGCGCAGAATTTGCAGGCGGAGTCAGTGCAGAATCTGGAGCAGAAGCAGCAGGGGAGTCAGTTTAAGATATTTGATCCTCCACGCCTGCCTGAAAAACCCGTAAAACCTAACTTCCTGAAAATCATGATTCTCGCCGTCGGCTTGGGACTTGCGCTTGGTGGAGGGGCGGCCTTGGGACTGGATCTCATAGATACGTCTTTTAAAGATCCTGTCAGTATTGAAGAATACCTCGGTCTTTCTGTTACCTGTTCCATCCCGGATGTGAAATTGCCGAAAGAAAAGCAGGTGAGCAGGGTGAAACTGGTTGCATTTTATATCTATGTTGTTCTCGGTCTTTGTATTATTGCCGCGGGCATATGGTTTTTGTGGTCTAAAGGGAAGTTGATTATTTGAAAGGTGTATCTCCTGTCAACAATTTGCATAAATATCGGATATGTATCGGGCATTTTACGGCCTTAGCGGCAAACCTTTCAACCTGACTCCTGATTCCAAGGTCGTCTTTCGCAGTCTTGCTCACCAGGAAGGGCTGGCCATATTGAAATATGGCGTGCTCAGTAAAAAAGGATTTCTGGTGCTCACTGCGGATGTGGGGCTTGGAAAAACGACTTTGCTTCAGGCTCTGGTGGACTCATTGGATATGGGGGTACGGCTTTGTCTGCTCAATAATCCACTCTTGTACCGAGATGAGTTTTTTTCTTACATGGCAAGCAAGTTCGGGCTCCCCTGGGATGGAAACAAGGCAATGTTTCTTATTGCCTTTGGAGAGATGCTGAAAAAAGCGTATGAAGAAAATGAACGTATCCTTCTCATTATAGACGAAGCCCACGTTCTGCCCGTTGAGTTGTTGGAAGAGGTCAGGCTGCTGTCTAATCTGGATGTTAAAGGTCAGGATGTTTTATCAATTTTTTTGGTTGGGCAGCCTGAATTGAACGAGCTCATGCGCGATGATCGCCTTTTACCACTGCGTCAGCGTATTGGAATTCGTTACGACCTGAAGCCGCTCTCTTTAAATGAAACCAAGCAGTACATATTGTTCCGCTTGCGAAATGCGGGGGCGAGACATCCCAATATATTTACCAATGAGGCCATTGTCCATATCCATGAGGTCAGCAAAGGGACGCCCAGGCTCATTAATATTGTCTGTGACCATGCCCTGCTGACAGGGTTTGCCGAAAATCGGCAGGTGATCAATGGCGATCTTATAAAATCCTGTGTTGAAGACCTTCACTTTCCAGGCGAGGACACTCCGTTACCATTGGCTGCGGGCGCGAGGAAGGGAAAAGATATTCGTAAATATATGCTTATGGCGCTCATCGTCGTGTTTCTTCTGTGTGCAGGTTTTCTCGCAAGGGAATATTTGCCTGATACTGCATTTGTGTCCTGGTTGTCCTCATTTCTACCGGCGCAATGGATACGGCAATAGTCTCTGTTCCGAGAGTGTGATGTTGGGCAGACACTGGTTAGAAAACGGACATGTATACTATGTAGAACTTCATTTCTCGCTTGAACGGTTGATGTCGTGTTCAGGTTAAAGAGATAGAATATATTCAAATTATTGATCCTTGATGGGTTCTGCCCAGAAACCTAAGATTTGGTTCTGCGTTCCTAAAAGAGTGAAGGGAGGATGTTGTAGCAATGGGAAAAGTCAGCAACGCCTTAAGCAAAGCAGCTGAAAGTGAAGCTATGGAAATGAATGAAAAGAAAACCGGACAATCCGGTAAAGCTGCAGGTTCAGGAAAAAAACGCAAAGGACCTGACGTTCCTGAGCAATGGGACGAGAGATTTCGTTTCGGTTTGAATAATATGCCGGAGGTGGCTGAAAATATTCGGACATTGCGAACCCGAATCTTATATCCTGTTATGGGAAAAACTCCGCGTTCCATTTTGGTGACCAGCGCCTCTCCAGGTGAGGGGAAGAGTTTTATCTGCGCCAACTTAGCTCTTTCACTGTCGCAGGGTGTTGACAGTTATTGTCTGGTTGTGGACTGTGACCTCAGAAGGCCTGCGCAACATACCTTGTTTGGCATTTCGAACGTTAAAGGTCTGTCGGATTATCTCCAAAACAAAGAGGTTCTGGAAGACCTTATTGTCAAAGGCGGCGTCCCGAAACTTTCAGTACTCCCTTGCGGCCCCGTACCTGCAAATCCTTCCGAGCTTTCGGGTTCATCGAATATGGTAGCCTTGATCGAAGAACTTGAATCAAGGTATGACGACAGACTGATCGTGTTGGACAGCCCTCCACTGAATGCGGCGGCGGAGACAGCGATTCTCGCCCAGCAGGTTGACGGCGTGGTTCTTGTCGTTCGCCATGGTCAATCACGGAGGGAGCATATCAGGGCACTGGTCGAAACCATTGGGCGCGATAAGGTAATCGGCGTGGTTTTTAACGCATATAAAATGAACCTGCTGGATTCCAGAGTATTTGGATATTATGCTGATTACCAGAGTAAATATTATTACAGTAAGGACTAACCAGCATGGCTGGACCAGATTGGCCGGCCATAACGATGACAACGCTTCGCTGTTATGAAAGTTTATCACTCCGGCATGACGCCTTTTAGTCTTTGCCGGAGACTTTTATCTCAAGGATATCAGGTATCAGTTTCATTGAAGCATCATATTACTTCCCTTTAACAGTAAAAACGTGTAGACTATCCTGTCAATTAACAGGCCATGGTCCTGAAGAAGGGCTTCCATGTTGTTAATTAGCCATGCGGAAGAATTTTTTTGTTAATGGCGCCATAGGGTAATGTCCACTCTGAGATGATTATGGTAAGCAGCGTGTGAACAGGCTTGGCGGCAGAAGATCTTGACACGGCAGATGTGCTGCCGATCATAACGATTTTTTTCTGTTTTAACCGGAAAACGGACAAATCCATCACCGGCTGTCAACATGACGTTTCAGGAGGAACCTGGAAAAGGGAACACCACTACAACAAGGAAAATATGATGCAGACGGTAAATGTTAAACGATCCGGCGACGAAGTTCTGGAAATGCTTCTCAACGGTAATGAGCGATTCATCTCCGGCAAATGTGAACACCCCAACCATTGCGAAGAATCACGAAAAGGGCTTATAAACGGTCAGGAGCCTCTGGCTGTAGTTCTGACCTGCGCAGATTCCCGTGTCCCGCCTGTAGATGTATTTGATCAAGGTCTCGGCGACCTCTTTGTGGTTCGCGTCGCAGGTAATATTATAAATGATCAAATACTGGGGAGCATCGAGTATGCTGTAGCCCACTTGCACACGCCTCTGGTCATGGTCATGGGGCATTCTTCCTGCGGGGCTATTACTGCAGTGTCTCAGAATGTTAAACTTAACGGCCATATAGCAAGTCTTACCGCCCCTATTGACGCTGCCTTGAAGAAAACCAAGGGGCAGGCCGGCGATTGGACCAATAATGCAGCCAAGGTACTGGCTAAAAATATGGCTGAAAAAATTGCCGAATCTGAGCCCATCATATCAGACCTTGTCCAAGCTGATGAGGTTAAAGTTGTTGCGACGTATTACGATCTGGCTTCAGGGCTGGTCACTGTTCTGTAAGTATCTTACACGGAGAAAAGTGTCCACTTTTCTCCGTGATTCCTCCCTTTTGTTCCTCTTCGTCTCTTTTTTTCCGGTAAAACTATTGTAAGGTTAGCAATTGCCTGATAGGTATATCTCGTGCTATTTTACAAAGAGTTCGTATTTTTCAGGTGTCCGTAGTGACAGTTTTTGTAACCCTTGGAACAGGTTGCTCAGGCTGTTATATTCCATGGCTTACAATGAGGTGGCAGGAACGTGACCGGCATTGATATAGAGATTGTTTTACCGATCCTCAGGGAGGAGGTTGCCCATTATCAGGTACCGGTGGTTGATTTGATAGCCGCCCAGACTAAGGATCCGTTTCAAGTCCTTGTTGCCACAATTCTCTCTGCCCGTACCAAAGATGAAGTAACTGCCGCTGCTGTCAAAAAGCTATTCAAAAAAGTGCAAGTGCCCGATGATCTGGCCTCTCTCGGCAGAGAGCAGTTGGAAAAAATTATTTATCCAGTTGGGTTTTATCGTAATAAAGCTAAATATCTTGAACAGTTGCCCGTGGTGCTCAAAACCAAGTTCCAGGGACAGGTACCTGCGGACATGGAAGGATTGCTTGCTCTGCCAGGCGTCGGTCGGAAGACCGCAAATCTCGTTTTGGCGGTAGCTTTCGGCGAACCTGCAATCTGCGTTGATACCCATGTCCACCGGATTATGAATATTTGGGGTTATGTTGAAACGGAAACTCCTTTGCAGACTGAGAGAGCGTTGAGGGAAAAACTTCCTGAAAAATATTGGCTGGAGATAAATTCCATCCTTGTTGCCTTTGGTCAGGGCACATGCACGCCTCAACGTCCACATTGTGATCGTTGTGTAATCGCAAAATATTGTCCGCAGAGAGGTGTGACTCCCAGGAATGTGAATGCGCGGAATAAGGGCGGGGGAATGCTCTTTGTTTCATGGAATGTAAATGGGTTGCGAGCTGCCCTGAAAAACGGGTTTATTGATGTTTTTTCAACGTTTGGTGCTGATATTTTCGCCCTGCAAGAGATCAAAGCCCAACCGGACCAGCTCCCTTCAGAAATAGTTAATATGCCCGGGTATCATGTCTACCTGCATCCTGCAAAACGTAAGGGATACTCAGGGACAGCAATTTTCAGCAAGAAAGAACCGGAAACAGTCCGTTACGGAATGGGGAAGGACGCCTCTGATGACGAAGGACGTGTTCTTACTCTTGAATATGATACATTTTTCTTTGTCAATGCCTATTTTCCCAATGCTCAACCCGGTCTGAAGCGTTTGGCTTTTAAGGAAAACTTCAACCGGGAAATGTTGCAGTATATCCAGCAGCTGCAGTCAATCAAGACAGTTGTGCTCTGCGGTGATCTCAATGTAGCGCATAAACCTATCGATCTGGCCAACCCCAAAAAAAACGAACGAAATCCCGGTTTTTCTCCGGAGGAGCGGGCGTGGATGGATCGGTATACAGATGCCGGCCTGCAAGACACGTTCCGAATGTTTTCCCAGGAATCTGAAAGATATACATGGTGGAGCTACCGCTTCAATGCCAGAGAAAAGAATATCGGCTGGCGGATTGACTATTTTCTTGTAGATGAGGCCGGCCGAAGCAGAATTATCGACGCCTCTATTCATGAAAACATCATGGGATCTGATCACTGCCCTGTAAGCATCAGATTTCAGTGACGGGATGATATGGAAAAATACAGAATCGTCATTGCCGATGATCATAGCCTTGTCAGGCAGGGAATTAAAAGTATCTTGGCCCAGGATGAATCTGTGTCCGTAGTTGGTGAGGCTGCAAACGGGACAGAGTTGTTGGATTTTTTGCGATGCAATGCGGCGGATCTTATCATCCTTGACATAACTATGCCGCAGATCAATGGTTTGGAGGCTATTTCTCAGGTTAAGGAATCGCAGCCGAATCTCAAGATTCTGGTTGTAACCATGCATGGCGCCACCCAGTATTTTTATCAGGCCATAGCAGCCGGCGCACATGGATACATGATGAAAGATGATTCAGAGGCAGAACTCCTCCAGGCAATCGCTTCTGTAAAACAGGGCGAAACCTATGTTTCGCCGAAACTCAGTCAAGGTATCTCCGGGGATATTGTTTCCGCTCTTCGAGATGAGGCCGGCCGACCCAATGTGTTTTTGACAAAAAGGGAAAAAGAAGTGCTCGGCTTTGTGGTTAAAGGGTACACCAGTAAGAAAATAGGGGAAATATTAACATTGAGTCCCCGTACAGTGGATCATCATCGGGCAAATTTGATTAAAAAGTTCAATATGAAGAATACTGTTGATATGGTAAATTATGTTGTGCGCAACGGATTTCTCATTGATGGATAACATTATGAAAAAAAAATCTCGCAAAAGCATTTTTTTTTGCAAGAGGTACTGATCTTAACTTCTCTCTATCAATCGTCTTTTTTCGGCAACTAGGTAATTTTACCTAGTTGCTCCTAGGTAATTCCCTCAATTGTTTTTTCTTTAATTCTCCGTATACTTGCATAATCACAAAAGCAGTAATGTCTGCATAGACAATGTATGTTATGAAAAAAGGAATTATGAGTTGAGAAGGAGTATGTGATGAATAAGAATGATCTGATTGAGACAATCGCCAATACAGCAGAGATCAGCAAGGCCTCTGCAGAAAGGGGCCTGAACAGTATGTTGACCATGATGTCAACGGCTATGGAGGATGGCGAGCGAGTAACCTTGGCCGGATTCGGCAGTTTCACTGTTGTTGATCGTGCCCCGAGAACCGGGAGAAATCCAAAGACCGGCGATGTCGTTCCTATTCCTTCACGTAAGGCAGTGAAATTCAAACCCGGTAAACATTTGTCCGAAAAACTGCAGTGAGATGTCGTTCTCTTTGGCAAGTGGACTAGGATTGTTATTGCGATCGCCGGCTTGATTGTGAAAAGCAGCGTGTGATCCATAATCCGAGTCCAATGCAGATCATTGCAAAACTAAGTATCTGACCCATGGTGCAACCCAGAAAAATAAAACCAAGCTGTGGGTCAGGTTCACGCAAGTTTTCCACCGCAAATCTGGCCACCCCGTAACCGATCAGAAAAGAGCAGAGAACTGAGCCATGCACCCATGGCATTGTTGGGGAAGAATATTTCCATGGTTTTGATTTAATGCTCCAGAGAAGGCAAAACAGGACCAGCCCTTCAAGGAGAGCCTCGTAGAGTTGAGACGGATGACGGGGAAGCGGACCACCTCCGGGGAAAACCATTGCCCAGGGTACATCTGTAGTTCTCCCGTACAGTTCGCCATTGATAAAATTGCCCAGGCGCCCAAAGAACAGGCCTACAGGCGCTGTAGCTGCATAGATATCAGCTGCTTTCCAGAAGGAGACACCATGCCTTCTGCAAAAAAGCAGGCCGGCCAAAAGAGCGCCCAGGCATCCGCCATGAAAGGACATGCCTCCCTCCCAGACTGCAAAGACCTGAAGGGGATGCTCCAGGTAAAAGTGCAGATTGTATAAAACGATATATCCAAGCCGCCCGCCAAGAATAACGCCCAAAATAAGCTGTACGTTCAGGCTGTCTACCTGATTGACAAATTCGTACCATTTAAATTTTTTTGCCTGGTAGACAACCAAAATGTACGCTGCTGCGAATCCGATCACATACATCATGCCGTACCAGCGAAAATGTAGCGGCCCTATGGAAAAAATTTCAGGATCAATGGCTGGAAATTGCAGCATGGTCAATGCTCAGACGAGCCCTTTGCGTTTAAGATAAATATGGAGAATGGAAATTGCCGCAGGCGTCACCCCGGAAATACGTGAGGCCTGGCCCAATGACCGGGGTTGAACAGTTGTAAGTTTTTCGACGACTTCATTCGATAATCCAGGCATCCCTTTATATTCCATATCTTCAGGAATCCGGATACGTTCAAGCTTTTTAAAACGAGCAACCTGCTCTTCCTGCCGTTTGATATACCCTGAATATTTCACCTGGAGTTCTATTTCCTGAAGAAAGGCATGTTCACAGGCTATAGCTGCTGTCTTTGATAGTTGCAGCAGCTCTTGAAGCGATTTTATAGTGATTTCCGGGCGCCGCAGCAGGTCTGCAAGGGTGAGACTTTGGGTCAGGGGAGTGGATTGTATGGAAAGGAGGAAGTTGTTCACAGCCTCTGTCGGCTTGATGCGAGTTGTGTGAAGCTCGTCTACTCCCTGGTCGATGTGCTGCTTTTTAGCGCAGAAGTTTTGCCAGGTGGTTGCGTCAACGAGACCGAGACGGTATCCGATTTCACGCAGGCGGATATCTGCGTTGTCTTCCCGCAACAACAGCCGATATTCGGCGCGGGAAGTGAACAGGCGGTAGGGTTCTTTGGTGCCGAGTGTGATCAGGTCGTCAATGAGTACGCCGATATAGGCCTGGGAACGATCAAGAATGAGAGGTTTTTCGTTTCGTACCAGTTGAACGGCATTGATGCCTGCAATCAGTCCTTGGCCTGCAGCCTCCTCGTATCCGGAGGTCCCGTTAATCTGCCCGGCCAGGAAAAGGCCTGCTATTTTTTTGGTCTCCAGGGTGGCTTTCAATTCTCTGGGGTCGACATAATCATATTCTATGGCATACCCGGGTCTGATAATGCGCGCATGTTCCAATCCGGGAATGGAGTGTACCATGGCTATCTGCGTGCTCAGCGGTAAGCTGGTGGGGATGCCGTTTGGATATACTTCAACAGTCTCCAGGCCTTCAGGTTCAAGGAAAATTTGATGTCTGCCTTTTTCTGGAAAACGCATGACCTTATCTTCTATGGAGGGACAATAGCGCGCTCCGATTCCCTCTATTATTCCGGCGAACATTGGAGACTGGTCAATGGAGTCGCGAATAATCCGGTGCGTGTTCTCGTTGGTATAGGTAATGTAGCAGGGTCTCTGGTCCAGGACCGGCCCTTGCTGAGAGGAAAATGAAAAGAGATTGGGCGGATCGTCTGAGTACTGGGCTTCAAGTTTACTGTAGTCAATGGTGTTTCCGTCAAGCCTCGGCACGGTGCCGGTCTTCATTCGCCCGACATTGAAGCCGTGTTTCCGAAACCACTGCGCCAACTGTATGGATGGGACATCGCCCATACGACCGGCAGGAAAGTTCTTCAGGCCTATATGTATGAGTCCGTTGAGGAACGTTCCGGTGGTGACGATAACGGTTTGGACTCGAAAAGTTTCATCCAGAGAGGTGCGCAGGCCGGTAATTTTGCCGTCCTCAACCAAGATTTCGTCGACAACTGTCTGGCGGATTTGCAGGTTAGGCTGATTTTCGAGCACATTCTTCATCCGTAGCCTGTATAGGAGACGATCGGCCTGTGCCCGGGAGCTTCTTACTGCCGGGCCCTTGCTGGTGTTGAGTTGCCTGAACTGAATACCGGTTGCGTCGATATTTCGGGCCATTTCACCGCCCAGGGCGTCAATTTCCCTGACCACGTGCCCTTTTGCAAGGCCTCCTATTGCTGGATTGCATGACATGGCGCCGATAGTGTCGACATTAATCACACAAACCAGCGTACGGCATCCCATGCGGGCTGCGGCGAGTGCGGCTTCACAACCGGCGTGTCCGGCGCCGATAACTGCTACGTCAAATTCGGTCATACACAATTATTCTATCTGAATACCTGGAAATAAATGGGGGGAAACATACGAATCTGTCTCAGAACGTGAGGAAGGTCGAATGTAAAATCGTTAGTATAGAGTGCATGACATTTTTTTGCAATGGAAACACCGTTCGTGGGAAATGATTTGACAGAAGGCATGTGCTGTGATTATTATAGCCAGTTTCGATTAGGTGCTCGGCATGCCAAGACTGAGATGATGTACCTCCCAGCCGCGCTGCCATTTGTATGTATGGCGTCCTGTGAACCATGGAGCAAGGCAAACTATTCGACAGAACTCGGGAGATTGAGTGGCCGGAGCTTTTAAGGAATTTATCACAGTTTTATAAGGAAACACATTATGAGTAAAAGAACTTTTCAACCAAGCAATACCA
Source organism: Desulfobulbaceae bacterium (assembly GCA_963678525.2). GTDB lineage: Bacteria > Desulfobacterota > Desulfobulbia > Desulfobulbales > Desulfobulbaceae > Desulfogranum. The sequence continues at coordinate 2,428,927 of CAXXDG010000003.1, read as the reverse complement.
AACGTCATCGCACCCATGGATTTCGCGTGCGCATGAAAACCCATGCCGGTCGTGCAGTGATTAAAAGACGGCGTGCACGCGGGCGTAAACAACTGGCTGTATAATTCTTATGAAACAATTTGGACTCCCTAAGCAATGTATAATGAAAAATAACAGGGAGTTCAAAAGGGTGTACCAAGTTGGTCGACGACTGTATGGTGAAGGTTTTGCTATCATATACACGGCAAATAACCTGCCGCAGAGTCGCTTGGGGATTAGTGTACAGCGAAAGGTGGGGAATGCTGTAAGGAGAAATCGCATTAAGCGATTGGTGCGCGAAGCATTTCGTCTGCATCGTACTGAGTTTCCGCAACAGTCGGATATCGTAATCACTGTGCGACCGGATATCGCCGTCAACACTGCCGATGAGATGTATGCGGCCATGGCTTCCGTATTCGCGGTTTCCGGGGAAAAAACGACTCAACAATCCAGAATCAAGAGGCAACATGCCCGAGCCTGAAAAGCATGTGAAGGCGAGATTCCGGAAGTTGCCGGGAAAAACGGCAACTCGATTCTGTCTATTACTCATCCGTGGGTATCAGCTGTGTATTTCTCCCCTTTTCCCCCCCTCGTGCCGTTTCAGTCCTACCTGTTCTCAATATGCCATTGACGCGGTCAGGAAATACGGCCCCCTCAGGGGCGCTGGAATGGCTATATGGCGTATTCTTCGCTGTCACCCCTTCTCCAAAGGTGGCTATGACCCCGTGAAATAACCAAGGAGCAATGCTGATCTGTCATTGAGCGTTTCTTATGCCGCATGCAGCTCCATAAAGGATATAAAATGGATTTACACAGAGCCGTATTGGCCGTTGCCATATCTTTTCTGATTCTTTTCGGATATCAGTATTTTTTTGTCAAACCCGCTCTTGAGGAGCAAAGCAAAATCGCTCAGGAACAGGTAGTATCGGAAGGGCGGACTACTGACACCCAAGAGGCCGCAGCACAACAACCCGTATCCCGGGAAAAGCTTGTGCCTACCGTTGCTGTCGACTCTCAAGCACGCGATATAACCGTCGATACTCCACTGTATACTGCTGTTATCGATGAACAGGGGGGCGGTATAAAAAGTTTTGTGTTAAAAAAATACCGAACTGACATTGACCCTCAATCAGGGCCGATGCAGTTGATTGTCACTGACAATCCCGCCTATTCAGTCGCCGTATTTTCGCTGGATAACGGTAACGGTGTGATTCCCGCCTTCAGTGCCGACGTTGAGAACGTAACCCTGAGCAGCCCGGGAGAATCCAAAACACTTGTAATGCGGGCTGCCATGCCTGGAGACGTCCGGATTACCCGTACATTGGTGTTCCATGCAGATACCTACCTGATTAATGACTCCTATGTGGTTGAGAATGGCGGTGAAGCCCCCCGGCAAATTTCTCCAGCCATGTCCATGGTCAACAGACCTTTCTCCCATTCCAGCTTTAACAGCAGGTTTCAGTTTTCAGGTCCTACTTCGCTTCTTAATGGTGAGTTGATTCAAACCAAACCAAAGAAGTTACAGGACGGTCCGTTATCTTTGTCCGGAGGCGTTACCTGGACGGGATTTGTGGACAACTATTTTATGACCACCATCATTCCCAAAAAGGGAGAGCTTGCTTCAGTTACCTTAGTTAAAAATGATGATCGCGTGCGAACATTACTGTCCGAAGGTTTGGGGACCCTGAACGAGCAGAATCAAAAAGAATACGCCTATGATCTGTATCTGGGGCCGAAAAAAATAGACGTTCTCAAACAGGCAGGTGATCAACTCGATGAGGCGGTGAACTTCGGTTGGTTCGACATGCTGGCCAAACCGATGCTATGGCTGCTCAATTTCTTTCATGACTATCTGAAAAATTATGGAATAGCTATCATTCTGGTCACCATTATTATCAAGGCTGCATTCTGGCCCATCACCCAGAGGGGGATGAAGTCCATGAAAAATATGCAGAAATTGCAGCCGAAGATGGCCAAACTCAGGGAAAAATACAAGGACGATCCCGCCAAAATGAACCAGGAGATGATGGCCCTGTACAAAACCTACAAGGTTAACCCGTTGGGCGGTTGTCTTCCCATGTTTATTCAGATTCCGTTTTTCTTCGCACTCTACCGGGTTCTCATGGTTTCCATTGAGCTCAGGCATGCACCGTTCATGCTCTGGATCAACGACCTCTCGGCTCCGGATAGATTGTGGATAGGTGTGGATATCCCATATTTACATGGGATACCCGTTTTAACATTGCTCATGGGAGCATCCATGTATCTGCAGCAAAAAATGACGCCGACCACTGCAGATCCGACACAGGCAAAGATAATGCAATTTTTACCTGTTATCTTTACTGTTATGTTTCTTAATTTTGCCTCCGGTCTTGTTTTATACTGGTTTGTAAACAATCTTCTTTCTATCTTGCAGCAGTACCTGATTAACCGCGAAAAGAAGGCCTGAGTCACTTCAAGGATATATGTGTATGACAAAAGGAAAGGATTTTTTTGGCAAAGATATAACTGATGTAATCGAACAGGCATGTAACACGTTTCAGACAACGCAGGACGAACTGGACATTGAAGTGCTTGAAACCGGCTCAGCCGGAATTTTCGGCTTATGTAAAAAACAGGCGCATATTCGGGTTACCCGTAAATCAGTCCCGAAAATGGATGCCGAGCATGGGGAAAAGTCGACTGATTCCGGTACGGAGACGAAAGTGCATGAAAAAGCCGGCGCAGCCGAGCCGGCAGGAATGAGCGAGCACAGCAATGAGCAGCCTGGAAAAAATGTCGCAGCAGAGGAAAAAAAGCCTGATCTGAAACCTTCTCCTGAAAAGACAGATACGGAAGAAAAAGGCAAAGAAATCGTGGCGGTTTCCTCTCCGTACAAAGAGAGCGAAGCCGAATCCGCCGGAGAAGTGCAGGCGGAAGATTTTGCTGAGATCCAACCGCCTGATCAGGATACGCTGCATTCCATCAGGCAGACCCTTACTCAGCTGCTCGAGTATATGAACTGCCCTGGAACGGCAGAGGTCACCTTCAGCTCGAATACGGTGGAGTGCCGGATTACCAGTGAACACGAACAGGATATTATCGGACCCGACGGCAGAACCCTGGATAGTTTGCAGTATTTGTTGCGCAAAATGATAGCCCGGTTGCTTCCGGATAGAGTGTTGCTCGCTGTTAATGTCGGTGAGTTCAGGGAAAAGCGCGCTGAAGAGTTGAAACAAAAGGCCGTTGAATTGGCCGCATTAGTCAAGGAGGATGGTAAAACTCAGGCTATTCCTGCACTAAATCCGTCTGAACGGCGAATTGTGCATATAGCATTGCAGGACGATAAGAGTGTACGGAGTCGTTCCGTGGGTGACGGGCTATTTAAAAAGGTGCTGATTTACAAGCCTGGGAAAAATCGAAGAGGTCCGGGCAGAAAGAAAAGGGTCCAACATGGGAATCGGCGCTCGAACGACTGATACCATTGCTGCCGTTGCGACGCCCCCCGGAACCGGGGGAATCGGTATCATTCGGGTATCCGGTGATGAATCTCTCGCTATATTGAAAAAAATATTCATCCCTAAATACGCATGCGAGAATCTGGAAAGTCATAGATTGTATTATGGAACGGTCGTCCGAAAAGACGGCCGTATACTGGATGAGATCCTGGCCGTATACATGCAGGCGCCTGCAACCTATACCCGTGAAGATGTGATCGAACTCCACTGTCATGGCTCGTATCTGCTCCTGCAGAAAATACTGCAGCTGGTTTTTGAGTGCGGAGCTCGTCCGGCAGATCCCGGAGAATTCACCAAAAGGGCGTTTCTTGCCGGTCGAATTGATTTAACCCAGGCTGAAGCCGTCATAGAGCTGCTCCATGCACGTACCGATAAAGGGGCCCAACTCGCAGTTCAGCAGCTACAGGGAAGATTAAGCGCTGAGTTGGAACCTGTACGAGTCGCCCTTATCGGTATTCTGGCAAGACTGGAGGTGGCAATTGATTTTCCTGAAGATGATGTTGAGCTCATTGATCGGAATCATCTACTGACCGAGGTTGAAGACGATATCCTTCAACCCGTGGAGCGGTTGATCTCTTTGGCCTCCCAGGCCAAGATCTATAGAGAAGGTATCAGCGTCGTTATTGTCGGGCGGCCTAATGTGGGAAAATCCAGCCTGTTGAACGTCCTGCTGAGAGAAGAGCGTGCTCTTGTTACGGATCTTCCCGGTACTACCCGTGACACCATAGAAGAACTGATATCAATCCAGGGCATCCCTGTTCGGCTGGTAGATACTGCGGGAATCAGAGCACACACAGACGTCGTCGAAGAACTGGGAATAGAGCGGGCGCTCGCCAAAATGCGTCAGGCGGATCTGGTACTTTATATGCTCGATGGGGCGAAACCTTATGAACAGAAGGATGCAGAACTCTACGATATTATCCAGGGGCAGCCTCATCTTGTTCTGCTCAATAAAGTGGATTCTGCCGAAGAACAGCATCTAAGCGCCCTGGCAAAACGTTTTACCCCGCAGGAGTGCATTCGGATATCTGCAAAACAATTTTCAGGAATAGGAGCGTTGCAGGACGCCATCTATCGTATTGTCCTTGGCGATAAACCTTTTTGTGATTCTGTTGAATGCGCGCCGAATACCAGGCAGCTTTCCGTACTGGAACAGGTTAAGAGCGCTGCATGCTCCATGCGCCATGCCCTGCAATCAGAGGCCCCCTGCGATTTACTGGCTGTTGAGGCTCAAGCGGCGCTTGACTGCCTCTCTGACATTGTCGGTATAACAACTCCCGACGATGTGTTGGATGTTATTTTCTCCCAATTCTGCATAGGAAAATAGATACACTGTCTGGTCTCCTCAGCCGGCCGATACAGCCCCGCCTTTTTTTCCGTTTTCGTCAGAAGCGGATATCACTTTTTGAGGTCCTTTTAATACAGGTATTTCCTGTTTTGTCTTCTCTGTCTGTTGAGTTGCAGCTGAAATTTCTCCGCTGAGCAGCGCGCCGGGCTCTACAGTCAAACTATCGGCAATGAGCTTCCCTTCGATATGCGCCGTGCTGTGAACAGTGACGGTTTTTGCTGTAATATTCCCTGTGACGCTCCCGTGGCAGATGAGATTGTCAAGTATCATATCACCTTCAATGCACCCTGATTCACTGAGCACTAACGCTTCCCCATGGAGATTGCCTTGCAGTTTGCCGTCGATGCGAGCTTTACCTCTAAAGCGGAGTTCGCCGATGATCTCCATCTCGGTCGCGATAACTGAAGAGATGGCTTCGTTACGGTTTGGCGATTTTTTATCGTCTGTAATCGAACCGGATGGGGGAGGATTGCTTGCCTTGCTCGTAAATATACCCATGTTTAAAAGACTTCCTCTAATGTACGGAAAATTTCAAGTTAGCAACTTTGACATATTTCATTGGATCAACGGGCTTGCCGTTCAGATGAAGTTCATAGTGTAAATGGGGTCCTGTGCTTCGGCCTGTACTGCCAACCAAGCCGATAATCTGGCCGCGCTGAACCTTTTGACCTTTTTTGACAAGTCGTTTGTTTAAATGTGCATAAACGGTTTTATAGCCGTTTTTATGTTTTACAACAATAGTGTTGCCAAATCCTTTTAAATAGCAAGATCTTTGCACCTGACCATCTGCGGTTACCGCGATTTTATCTCCTTTTACTCCACGGAAATCGATTCCTTCATGGAATGCCTTTCGTTTATTCAGCGGATCAACTCGTGGCCCGAATTTGGAAGTGATTGAACTGTCGATCGGCTTGCCGATCGGAGTGTGCATCAGAAAATCAAGGTATTGATCACTCTGGAGCAGGAGTTGTTCTCCGTACCCCTGTCCGGATTCCGGGACAAATAATCCGCCGCTGTGTTCCGGATCTTCTTCAACCTGGATATCAATACCCAGTGAATCGATTATGGTTTCAATGGCCTTGGAGCGTTCGTCCAGGCGGCTTATGCTTTCTTCGAGCATGGCATCGTGCTTTTTTTGCAGCCGGGTCAACTGCTGTTTATATTTTGCGAGCAGTGCATCCTTGACCTTGATATCCGCCATTTGGGCTTTACTTGTCTGTTTTTGCGAGAGGGAAACCATGGACGAATTGTTCAGTTCTGCCTGCAGTTGTGCGACTTGGTTTTGAAGCATGCAGGTGGAAGTAAAGTATTTGAAACCGCCCGCCGTACCAAGAAGCAAAATGAGAAATACACCTAGAACGATGCATATAACTCTTTGCAGAAGAAGTTTATGAACTACAAAAGTTTTTCCTGGTCCTGATTCACCGGTGAGGATTATGTGCAGATGTCTGTCTTTACGCATTTTTCCAGGTGTAAAATTGAGGCCTCTATCATGGAAGGACAACGTATGCAGATGCCTGAAGTGGATAATGTCGGCAGAACCCCTGTCATATTGAGATTGTGGACGGGAAAGAAATCTACCGGAGTTTATGCAATACTTATATATTTTATACCCGGCAAAAAGGGGGTTTGCAATGGTAAGAATGGAAGCGGAGGCCTTTTCAGCCTCCGTTTCCGGGAAAATGGAAGTATTGCTTTACGGCTCTGAGAGAACCGGGAAGTTGTTTACCGTTCGCCGAAACTGCGACTGAAGAGTTCTTCTATGGCTGCTAAACCGTTTTCACTTAGATAGCGGGTGCCGGAACCGACAAAGGACGTATAACCGATGGCAGGGGTGTCTTCCTTCCAGGCACCTTCTTTCCAGGTGAACCAGCTGGAATGTCCCTGATCGTATACGTGAAGGGGCCGGTTAAAAAGTTTTGCAAGCTCAACCGCCCAGCCTGTACCTCCTTTAACGGAATTATCGTCAAGTATAGTGCCGACTACAAAAACCTGATGTCCTTTGTTGACCATATGAAAAATTGTTTGCAGAACTCTGCGGATTTTTTCAGTCTCATAATATGTTCTGTTCATCATTCTTGAGGCGATTTCCATGCTTATATCACCACGCTGCAATTCTTCTTCCGAGAGGATGACGGAATTACGGTCGCGATTCAGGCGATGACCTTCAAATGAGAAAATAACTTCGTTCACTCCATATTTTTCCGCTTGCTCGCCAAATACAGTTTCTGCTCCTTTCAGGCCTCCGTGGTACAGGGTGCAGTCGCTTGCAATCATTCTTGGTCACCTATTTGTCTTAGTTTGAAGTAAGGCACGATTGGTTCTGTATGTGCCGTTTATAGTCTGGAATTATTTTTTTACCTTAAAATATACGCGATGGGGGGCAGGATACCCCTCTATAGTAAGCGTAGGGTTGTTCTTGTCAATAAAATCTTCATAGGACTCAAAGATCATCCAGGGGGTTCTCCTTTGTTCCAGATTACTCATGGGGTGTTGACAAAACAGCTCTATTGAAGAGAAGCCGACCCGTGAAAGCCAATTTGCAAGACAGGTTGCCGTGGGAATAAACCATGTCCCCGGCGCTTTTGCATAGGTCGCCTCCGGGAACAATGCATGGGGCTGATCGCCCGGGATCACCTGTGATTCAATTATAGCGGTTCCTCCATCAGCCAGGGCTCCCCGGATGTCGGTGAGAGCAGCTAAGGGAGACGGGCGATGGTACAGAATGCCCATGCAGAAGATGACATCAAAACATCCCGGGAACAGGGGGAGATTTTCTATTCCAAGAAGTTCCACGTCCAGGTTTTTCTGTTGAGCAAAGGTGTTGAGTGTTTGGAAGGTATAATAGTGATGCACATAAGGCTCGAAACCAAGTACATATTTGGGCGCATGGTGAGCCATGCGAAACATATAATAGCCGTTGTTACAGCCGATATCTGCGATAAGCTTATTTTGCAGGTTCGGTAAATATGGGAGAATGCGGTTCCATTTTCGCTCACTGCGCCATTCGGAATCAATCTCCACTCCAAAGATGGAAAACGGTCCTTTGCGCCAGGGCATAAGGTTTGTAAGGGCTGCGAGTAACATTTCATGTTCTTTGCTGCTGAGCTCGGCTTCTGCACCGATTTGGACTATATCTCCGCTGTAATCACGGTGCTCGGCGGTAATATGAGCGAGTTGCAGCAACGGATTTCTATAGCGCAGGAATCCTTTTTTGGGTCTGGAAATCCATTGAGCTTTCCGGTCAAGAAGACTGGTCAGTTTTTGATGCTCGGCTGTGGGGAAGTATTTGAGAATGTCTATGGAATTCATTTAACGGCAACCCAGGAGGTGAAATTAAACCATGAAAAGAATATTTCCGTTTCCCTGAATCCCGCTTCCTTAAGAAGAAGTGTGTTTTCCTGAATAGAAAACGGGATAAGAATATTTTCCAGGGCTTCTCTTTTTGCAGCGATCTCCAGTTCAGAATATCCCTGACGCCTTTTAAACGTATGGTAAATGGAAATAAAATCACGATTGAGTTGTTTGGCCGGGCAGATGGTTTTTTCACTGAGAAAGAGCAGGCCGCCTTCCGGTAGTGATGCAGAGAGTTTCGTGAGAAACTCCTGACGTTTGATCGGACGTAAAAATTGCATGGTGTAGTTGCAGATAATGGCCCCTGCGTTGGGAAACGGGGCGCTGGTGATGTCCGCGACACGAAAGGACAGCAGGTGATCTTTCCGATACTGGGCGCTTTTTCGCCTGGCTTTTTCAATCATCGGAGTTGCGTTATCCATACCGACATACTGAACGTTTTTATGTTCCAACCGTCTGCTGAGGGCCAGCAGGGTCGCCCCTGTGGAGCAGCCCAGGTCATAAACTATTGTGTCGTCTTCGAGTTTGCGTTCCAGGAGATCAGCCGTCGCCTGAATGACTTGTTCATAAAACGGTATTGAACGATTCAACATATCGTCAAAAACGTCGGCAACCTGCTCTGTAAAGGAAAAATCTTCTGCAACGCCACTGGCTGCAAATAATCGATCCTTGCCTTGTGTTTCTCGATCTGTCATAGTAATTCAGCTGTAAATGCATCTGGGTAGTGTTTATATTGTACTTTTTCGCGCCTGTCCGGAGACCATATCGAGGATTGTGCGTTTCTGTGTCGGAATAGCTGCATACTGCTCAGACGGTTATTCTCGCAGGAAACGTTGATTTTGAATGCATCATCTCCAAACAGACACTCTCTAGCATAAAGGAGCATGTCATGAATATGAAAAAATACGCAAATGTGGCGATTAGTCTTGCGGTGCTTGTCCTGTTTCTTGTTTTTGTCGGTTCCGTGGGGACATATATGGGACCGCACGGCCTGTTTACCGCGAAGTCATCCAGGCAAACTGCTGTTTTCAAAGATAAGGAAGGTTTGATTCTGGAAAATGCTGTTTTGCAAAAGCTTGGCGATCAGTGGATATCAGCCCGGTTTCATCTCTCCAATAACAGTGTACAGACCATTTCCTCTGTCATCGTTACCTGTACGTTTGCTGATGAATCCGGCAGGTATGTCGACACCGACAGCTGGCTGATTCATGAAAAGCTGCTTCCGGAAACAAACATATCCGTGGAGTTAAGAGATCGGAAATTTCTCCACACCCGGAGCGCTTCTCAGTCCTGCGCCATCACTTCCTATACTCCACAGTCTCAGCCTTTGATTGCTTTCAACGAACATGATGCAGCAGGGGGTGCGCACGGAGATTCGGATCCCCATGATGCGCACTGACAGCCGGTTCGGAAAATGAAGGCGTGTACTGCATGGAGGGTGTCTTTTTTTTGCGACAACGAGAGGTGCGCCGTTAAAGGCGTAGAGCAGGGATATGTGCCCCATGGATGGGCAATTTTCTTTTGCTGTTGTCTCTATAAGCAGACTCTTTTGCGCGTGTATCTCGAAGGTCTGTTGCAGTAAGGTATGCTTGAGCAAAATACAGGTTGGAAAAGCATGCCACTGATATTGTATATTTGCATGTTGGGTTTGAAAGCGATAACATTTCAGGTCTCATGATACATTTTGTAAAACTGGCGTGCGTATTGCTATAACACGGTCAAGCTTACCGTTGTCAACACTGCTTTCCGCTTTCGAATACCTGCATGGGGTGGGTGGTTCGAATTATACTTAATCGGAGGAGGAAGTATGAAACGTTTGGTTGTAGCAGTTTCTTTGATGGCAGTTGTGCTTTTTTCCGTTCAGGCTTTTGCAGCTGACAAAGCTGCCATATCAAGCCATGTCGATGAAGTAGTTGCTGCCATTGACGGTGGTAAGGAGCCTGCAAGTTTTGCTCCTGATGCGTATACTCCTTACGCCTTTATCATGGCTCCGGACGGGACATTGCTGGTCCATCCCAGTCTGGCCGGTCAGGATCTTAAAGAAAAGGCAATGCCTATTTACGAAGCTCTCCAGGCCGCTACTGAGGAAGGTGTCTGGCTGACCTATGAGTATAACGGCAAAGAGAAAAATACCTACGCCAAAAAAACAAGCGGCGGCTTGACTGTGGGAAGCGGCTATTGATACGGAGTACCGTTTTTATTTCTCACAAATATCTTTTGTGAGGACCACGGCTCAGGGATGACGCGCCGTAACTGATTCTGTTCACGGGATTTCTCAGGGGAGTCCCGTGAACTAAATGGTTTCAACCCTGTTTCTTCCACTATTCTTTGCTTGAAGCAGCGCCTGTTCAATTCGTTGCAGCAGCCACTCCATATCCTCATGCTCCTGCTTTTCAACTATACCTATACTCACCTGAACGTGTATGGGATCGTTTTCGTAAAATATGGTGGTTTCTTCAATGTCTTTACGGATTTTTTCCGCCAGGGTTATTCCTGAATTTAGGCTGCAGTCTTTGAGCAAAAGCAGGAATTCCTCACCTCCCCATCGACAGAGACAGTCTGTTCTGCGAACAGCGCGGTTAATCGATTCAGCGATGCTTATCAGCACGGCATCCCCTGCCAGATGGCCGTGCAGGTCATTGAGTTCCTTAAAGTGGTCCACGTCAAACAGGGCGATTGTTAACGGCGATTGATTACGGTCAGCTTCCCTCAAGGCATGTTCAAAGAGGGGTTCAAAAGCATGACGATTCGTCAGAAGGGTCAGCTTATCAGTTGTTTCCATGGATGCGAGTTTGTTTCTGTACAGACTGAGACAGAGTGCACAAATTCCGACGGCAAAGCTGCCGACTGCCAGGAAGACAAAGAGCGTTTGCAGGAGCGCGGGCAGAATGAGAAACATGGTCTGCGGTTGTGGCTTTTCTATCAGCAGGAATACATTGATATCTTTGAGGAAAAGAGCGCAGGCATGCCTTTTGGTGTGCTCGTGTTTATACGTGAGGCGGGTCTGGTCGTTGACCGGCCGGCGGAGTAACTCCTGCAACGCCTTGATGTCTTTTACAGAGGAGAGCAGCTGTAGGGCGTCCCCCCCTGCAAGAAGTAGCAACCCCTGTGGGGTTGCCAGATAGAAATTAAACCCGGCGTACTCGGCATGGATATCAAGTTTTTTTTGCAGGCTGGAAGCAGGGGTTGTGTATCGGAGTGCGCCTATGAAAACATTGTCCTTATCGAACACCTGGCGGATTACTGAAATATGCGAACGGTGAGGGGCATCGGGGGCGGTTTCGATGCGCACTTCATATGGGGTGGGAAGTGAGCGCATCCTGAAAAACCAGGTATCTTCGGGATTATTCTCTGCAAGGTTCCTGACAGAACCATTTCCGAAATACAAGCGAGGTGATTTTTCGGAGACAAAAGTGATGTCACTGTTCGGATGTGCTCGCTGGATTTCCTGGAGGTGGTTGCTTATCTGCAGGGGAGTCGCATCTTGCAGGACCGCATCCTGAGGTGAAATTTCCGCGGAGATATCGGCGGACACGGAGACAAGATTTTGGGCTTCTTCCTTGATTACCGTCGAGATAAGCTTACATGCAAGAGGGAGGATCTCCTCACGCAGTTGCTTTTGGTAACTGCGTGAGATGTTGTGGAATATAATCAGGCTGGTAAGAACATAACCGACGGCAAAGAGAGCGCTTATAATTAGGACCAGACGGTTTGTGCGCATTAAACCAGACATAGTATTTTTTATCCTGCATATCCGTTTGGGTTTGCCGTCTGCCAGCGCCATGTGTCGGCGCACATTTCCTCGATGCTGCGAAGCGCCCGCCAGCCAAGCTCTTTTTCGGCAAGATCAGGCGATGCAAAACATGCAGCGATATCACCGGCTCTTCGCGGCGCAATTTTGTATGGTATTGGATGCCCGCATGCTTTTTCAAAAGCATGGACCAGTTCCAGCACGGAGTACCCTTGGCCGGTCCCCAGATTATAAGTGACCACTCCAGGTTTTTCCTTAAGCTTTTCAATGGCTTTCAGGTGGCCTAAGGCAAGATCAACCACATGGATAAAATCTCTTACACCCGTGCCGTCCTTGGTTGGGTAATCATCACCAAAAACAGAGAGTTGAGTGAGCTTTCCCACCGCAACTTGGGAAATGTACGGCATGAGGTTGTTGGGGATTCCTCCGGGATCCTCCCCAATCAACCCGCTTTCATGGGCGCCCACAGGATTGAAGTAGCGAAGAAGAGCTACGTTCCAGCGTGGATCTGCGGTGTGAACATCGCGCAGAATTTGTTCCGTCATGAGTTTGGTGTGGCCGTAAGGGTTGGTGCAGGACAGGGGAAAATCCTCATAAATCGGTACGGAGGCCGGGTCACCGTAAACGGTGGCGGAAGAGCTGAAGACAATGTCAAATACGCCGTGTTCAACCATGGCTTTACACAGATTAGTCGTGCCGGTGAGATTGTTGTGATAGTACAACAAGGGTTTGGCAACAGACTCACCGACTGCTTTCAACCCTGCAAAATGGATGACCGCATCGATTGGTTCACATGCAACAAACGCCTTGCGAAGCGCCTCCATGTCCTGGAGATCCACATTATAAAAAAGCGGTGATCTGCCGGTAATCTGTTCCACTCTTTGTAAGGCGATTTCACTGCTGTTGCACAAGTTATCCATAACTGTGACGGTGTATCCGGCCTTTAAGAGTTCCAGACATGTGTGGCTTCCGATATAGCCGGCACCACCGGTAACAAGTATATGCATGTGTTTCCCTTTCAGATAATGATTATAATATATTTGTAGCTTTTGATGTGTCGGGAGTTGCTCCGGCAGCCTGTCTCAAGAACCGGCTTGCTTATACAGCTCTATGTGTGACTGGTGGAGCTCAGTTGCGATGCTCTGTACAAATCGTTGTCCCTTATCCCACAAGCTGATCGACGAACCGATAATTATCTGCTATGAAGATAACGCCAACTGCACTCTTCACCAGAATCGTGCTGCCGGCAAGAACATTTTTATATCATAACCGTTTAATTGAGGGAGGTCACCCATGCCCTATGTCAACATTCGAGTTGCAGGAACTCTGACAAAAGAACAAAAACAGCAAATAGCCAAGGGGGTCACCGATGTTATTTCCGAGGCTGCAAATAAGCCAAAAGAGGCTATTCTTATTTTTATTGATGAAGAGTCCCGGGAAAATATCGCCAAAGCCGGCGTCCTGATGGAGGATATGTAATTTCCATGGACGCTGAGGCGGCCCGACGTGCCGCATGGCTTCGCAAAGAACTGCTGGAGCATGCCCATCGCTATTATGTATTGGATGCGCCAATTATAGCTGACGGTGAATACGATGCGCTCTTCCAGGAATTGCTTTCCCTTGAAAGGCGGTATCCGGATCTGAAAACGTCCGACTCCCCCACTCATCGTGTGGGGGGGGCTCCAATTGATGCGTTTGATACGGCTGAACATATGCAGCCCATGCTCAGCCTGGATAATGTGTTCTCCGATGCGGAATTTGAAGAATTTACAGAAAAAGTTCGTCGTTATCTCAAGCAGCACGAGAGTCTGCAGTGGTTTGTGGAGCCAAAGCTCGATGGTCTTGCTGTCGAACTCGTTTACGAAAATGGGATGTTGACAGTCGGCTCCACCAGGGGAGATGGTATTGTGGGCGAAAACATTACCGCCCAACTGAAAACCGTACGTACGATTCCCCTTCAGTTGCTCCCTGTGAATGGGGAGCAGGCGCCCTCCCGACTGGTGGTGCGCGGTGAAGTGTATTTTCCCAAACAGGATTTCAGGCGGCTTAACCGAATACGGGAGGAAAATGGGGAGCCGGTTTTTGCCAATCCGCGAAATGCTGCGGCCGGATCCCTTCGCCAGCTGGATCCAAAAGTTACTGCACAACGTTCCCTGGCCTTTTTTCCTTATGCTGCTCTGTTTATTGGAGATGCTCCCTGTGCGACCCAGGAGGAGATGTTTGTTTATCTTCGTAACCTGGGCTTCAGAACAAATCCGCTGGTGTCTCTTTGCAGCTCCAGTCTTGAAGCCAGGGGGCAATATACTCGTTTGCACGAGACCCGTCATGCACTTGATTATGAAATCGACGGTATGGTGGTCAAGCTTAATGCATTCTCCCTGCAGGAACGTATGGGGAATACAGCCAGAGCGCCGAGATGGGCGGTTGCCTGGAAGTTTCCTGCAGCGCAGGCTACGACCGTTGTGGAAAAAGTGGACTTTCAGGTGGGGAGAACAGGCGTCGTCACACCGGTCGCCTGGCTAAAGCCGGTTACCGTTGAGGGGGTAGTCGTCCAGCGTGCCAGTCTGCATAATCGTGATGAAATAGAGCGTAAGCAACTCAAGGTGCATGATACGGTTCTTGTGCAACGTGCCGGGGACGTCATTCCCGAAGTTGTGCAGGTTATCATGGACAAGCGAACAGGTGCGGAGGAAGATGTCATCTTTCCCGACCACTGCCCCGAGTGCGGTTCACCTTTGATCCAACGGGTTGGAGAAGTAGCCGTTCGATGTGAAAACAACAGGTGTCCGGCAAAACAAATTCAGCGACTCATATATTTTTCAGGGAAAAGCGGGCTTGATATTGACGGGCTTGGAAAAAAGAACGTTGAGAAACTGGTTGCAGAGAATTTGGTTGAAGATATAGCGGATTTTTTCTTTCTCTCCAAAGAGCAATTGGCAGGATTGGCAGGGTGGGGGGAAAAGTCGGCCCAAAAAGCCATAGATGCCATTGAAAGATCTAAGGCGCCAAGATTAGGTGTTTTTATCCGGGCATTGGGGATCAGGCATGTGGGTGAAGTGACCGCGGAATTACTGGCGGCACACTTTCGCTCCCTGGAAGCTTTTCTTGCAGGTCGAAAGGAGGATTTCGTCCAGATCGAAGGTATCGGCGAACAGGCTGCCGAGGCCCTGGATGTATTCGTACACAGTGCATCAACAGAAGAATTGCTCAGGAGGCTGCAATCGGCGGGTATGCAGGTGCAGCCGATGGAACAGAACGCGTCACCGCTGTCGGAAAGAGTCTTCCTCTTTACCGGGACGCTTACCGGTTTGTCCAGAAATGAGGCTAAACAACTGGTGAAAAACCAGGGTGCTCAGGTTGTTTCTTCCTTGAGTGCAAAGGTAACAGACTTGGTCGCAGGAGAAAAGGCCGGCAGTAAACTTGCCGCCGCCCGTGGAAAAGGCGTACGTGTTTTGAATGAGGAAGAATTTTTAACACTGCTCGATAGTCGATGATCTTGATTGTTGAGGCTCCTGTCGTCTGCAGGTACTGCCGGTCCGTTACAATCTGCCGGCAAGGAGACAATGATGGAAAAAAAAGCCATACGAGCTTACGTATCCGGTAGAGTGCAGGGAGTGTGTTTTAGAGAGTATACCCGCAGGAAAGCTGTTGAACTTGGACTTGAAGGATGGGTGAAGAATCTGGCCGATGGACGGGTTGAAGTTTTTGCACAGGGACCGTTGAGAAAGGTTGAGGAGTTAGTGACGTGGCTGCAAACAGGTTCTCCGTATGCCCAGGTAAGGCGGGTTGATACCTGTGAAGAAGAGAGGATGAAGCTAAAGGGTTTTTTGATCACTTTTTAAAGGGCGGCCTGAAAGCAGTGCCCGTCAGATACTTCTGGAAAGCCTCAATCTCATAGAAAGACTGATAATAAAAAACATGTAATTTGGTAAAGGTCATTACAACTATATGAAGAAAGTACAGATACCGGTCGGTGACCCTGCGGGAAGGATCATCTGCAATACGTGTGGGAATAATACGGATTTCGTAGAGATTGCAGAGAATGTTTTGGTTACCACGAGGTACACGCAGAACAGTGATGGTTCATTCACCCCGGAAGAGAATGATACAGAGGTTTTTGGAGCGGTGAAGTTCATCTGCGGACAGTGTGGCGAGGATCTTTCCCGCTATCATGCGCACTTTCTCGAGATGTCTTTTTAAGGCGTTGCCGGACAAGAAGGTGCTCGTCCTGAAAGAAAAGGGGCAAGAATAATAAAAAAAGGAGGTTGCCGGGGCAACCTCCTTGAGTGTTGTTCGACCGTATTCTACGAGTAAGAATCAGACACAACCGGTTGGTTTAGGAAGACCAGCCATTTTACAAGCGCCTTTACCTGGTCCGGAGGGGAACAGTTCGTAGATTCGCTTCAGTGGAAAACCTGTTGTTTTGGAAAGAATACGAACCATGGGAGCAATACCGTTTTTCTTGTAGTACTCCTGCAGAGCGTCGATAACTTTCTGGTGCTCGTCGGTGATATCGGCAATACCTTCAACACCTTTGACGTAATCAACCCAGTTTTCGTCCCAATCTTCAGCACCTTTCAGCAGGAAACCGTCTTCGTCTACCTCGTAGGCTTTTCCATTGTGCTCGATTGTTGCCATGTGTTCCTCCTTGGCCAAGTGATTAATATGAATGAGTAATGAAATCCTATTTTGAAAAAATCACCAATTTCTTACTATAGGGGTAGGTGTTTGTCAAGCAAACACCTCTTTTTTTGAGTGAATGATCAATCATTTTTTTGCTGATTGCAATATGTGCATTTTTCCCTGGTAACTTCTGGAAAAATTGAACATAATGCTCCATTTTCCGTATTTGGTTGACCGTTTTACATATGAAAAGGATGTGGTTTTATCATGTTGAATATATTTAGAAAAAAGAGACAGTCGTTGGTGATCCAGGGTGTCGTGCTGATCATTGTTATTGTTTTCGTCTTCTGGGGTGTGGGGACATACATGAACAGCGACGGCAATGCTGCAGCGGTTGTAAACGGAGTTGAAATTTCACGCCGGGATTTCGGCCAAAGCTACGAGAGGGCTGCGGATAGATATCAGGAGCAGTTTGGCGGCAAGGTGTCTCCTGAAATGATGAAAAGTCTCGGTATCAGGCGCCAGGTGCTTGAAGAGTTGATTCAGAGAGAGCTGCTCCGTCAGGGCGCTGAAAAACTCGGACTGCAGGTCAGCGCGGAAGAGCTCCGGCGCACTATACTTGAGATGGATGTTTTTCAGGAAGAAGGTGCATTTAATGAAGCGAGATATGAAGCACTGCTCAACCGTCAAGGGTTTACGCCGACCTCTTTCGAGAAAGGATTGAAGGAAGATCTGGTTATCCGGAAAGTAACCGGGACACTTGGAACATTTACGGATGTCACGCCTTCGGAGCTGGCTGCATGGAAAGATTTTGCCCGTGAAGAAATCAAGCTTGCCTCTGTCGCCTTTACGGCTGATGCGTATAGAAAAGACGTCGAAATAGATGATGAAAAACTTGCGCTCTGGTACGAGCAGCATGGGGATCAGTTTAAAACAGAGCCACGGGTGCAGATCAAATACTTGTATTACCCCTTTGCAGATGACGCAGCTTCCGTACACATTACTGAAGATGACGCCCGTAAGCGTTATGATGCCAGGATCAGTGACTATCAAATTCCGGAAGAGCGCCATGCGCGGCACATTTTATTCAAAGTGGATACCACTGATTCCGAAAAGGTTAAGGACGCCAAGAAACAGGAAGCCGAAGCCGTGCTGGCCCGCGCTCAAAAGGGAGAAGATTTTGCTGAGCTGGCCCGGCAGTACAGTGAAGGACCTACAAAAGACAGAGGCGGTGATCTCGGCTTTTTTCAAAAAGGGAGAATGGTCCCGGCCTTTGATGAGGCTGTGTTCAGGATGGAGCAGGGCGAAATTCTCGGTCCTGTCCTCACCCGGTTCGGGTACCATATAATCCTGTTGGAAGAGATTAAACCCGGTCAGGTTACCTCCTTTGACGACGTACGCCGGCAGATTACTGAAGACATGCAAAAAGAGACGGGTCGAAACATTACCTACGATAGGGCAACCAAGGCCTATGAAGATATTATGCGTGCCGGCAGTCTGGGCAAATATGCAGAACAGAATGATGTGTCACTGAAAGTCACAGACCTGTTTGCCAGAAGTGAAGCGCCGGAAGATATTGCTGAGCAACAGGCTATGCTTGATGCGGCTTTTTCGTTGCAGAAAGGCGAGTTAAGTTCACGTTTAGAAGTCAGCGACGGGTATATGATCTTGTTTGTACAAGACAGGGAAGAACCTGCGGTCCCCGAACTCGAGACCATTAAAGAGGCCGTGACCGAAGCCTATGAAAAATCTAGGAGCAGGGAGCTCGCGAGTCAGGCGGCAGACGAATATCTGCAGAAATGCAGGGAGAAGGATGCCCTGGCTGAAGAACCTGCTCCGGAAGAGTCGGAGTTTTTCAAGCGAAACGGTACGCCTGGGATTCCTCAACAGCTTGTGGAAGCGGCTTTTTCTTCTGATGGAAAAGAACACCTGGGAAGCACGGTTATTGATGTGGGTGATTCCTTTTATGTGTATGCTGTCCTAGAGACGAGGCTTGGCAAAGATGACCTGCCCCAAGCCCAGATAGAGCAGTTGGAACAGCAACTGCTTGCGAGCAAGAAAAATCGTCTGGTGAACCAGTGGTTGCAGAAACTTCATAAAGAGGCTACTATTCGGATAAATCAGGATGTGCTCCAATAACAGCTTACGATACAGTATATCAGCTCGCAGATAATACGAGCTGCAACCCCGGCAATATATCGCCGGGGTTTTTTTGTTGTGCGTATCTTTTAGTTTTTTCATGGAAAAAGAGATAAGATACTAATGTATAAAAAGCCTTGAAAGGTAACCCCCTATAATTTTTTAACAAAAAGCCATGTCGGAAACGAAACAAGCAAGCATCCTTCCCGAGATTCTGACCGATTCAACCTACCAGGAACAGCTCATTCTCCAGCTTGTTTCCATCATTTACGAGCCTGTCTCCATCACCTTTCTTACCAAGTGTATGTCCCAGGTTGATCTAGGACTGCCCAGGGAGCAGAAACCGGCCAAAGAGCAGATCAGCCGCCTGCTGAAAACGCTGAAAGGTGCCGGCGTACTGAATAGCAAGAATCAGCTGTCTCCAGGTCTTGCGGAATATTATACCAGGCAGGCCATGGACCAGGGAAATTTTACGGCCCTGGCCTCGGTTGTGGAAAAGGAAGCTCCGGTTTCTTTTTCCTATGGAAAATGGCCCACCAGATGTTGGCGTGCACTGCGTCAGTTTCGTATGGGTGTCTATGAACAGGATTTTGATAAACTTGATGAAGCTTTGATGTTTATTGAAGACTCCTGTGCCGGACATCTGCAGACAGAGCCTCCGGCTGTGTTGGTCATTGCCCGATATTTTGATCCCGATTGGTTGGGAAGGCTTCCCAGTTCTCTGCAATTTTATCTCCTTGAGCAGGTAGTCCGGTATTCATTGGAGAGTCTTAACCATTATCCTGAAGTGCTGGCCTATCTAGAAAGTGAGGTGGCGGATTCCATTTCAAAAATTGAGCTTGTCCCTTTTCACCGGCTTTTGGCAAACTATTATCTTTTGCAGGGCCGTTTTGCTGATCTGGAGAAGCTTATTGATCGTTATGGGGATTCATTCCAGGGATCCGGTTATGCCGGCTGTGTTGCTTTTCTCTGCCGTGATATCGATGAATCCCTTAACCTGTTTGAGGAAGATCTGGCGGTATTGCGAACCTATACAGAGGACAGCTCAAGTTTTTTTTACGGCATAACAGGCTTGTTTTGTATATTTGCCCTGCTGTCACGGGATAGTCAGGGAGACAGAGATCGTATTTTGCAAGCCATTGCCAGCGTCCTGCAAAGAAGTGCAGGCAGCCCTGAAGAAATTCCATATCTTTTTCTTCATGCCGTCATTCATGCCCCTGAAGGAAATTTGCCGGATATGATGAGGCTCACGGAACGTCTGGCTGCAGATGATCGAAGCTTGACTACTTTAGTCGCAGTACTGTCATTGTATTGGATCGGGGTTGAAATTCCGGAAGACTTCCAGGAGGGGTTAAAGGCCCTGCATGAACAGGCGGTTGTCAACACGTTTGACTGGCTGGCCATGGAAACCTTGGAGCTTTTGGCCGCTGTTGACGAAAATCAGGGTGCAAAAGACGTGGAAGCCAGAAAGATGGCTGAATCCATGGGATGTCGTACGCTCACCCATATTCTGCATCCGCATGATTCCTGGAAGAAAAGCCTGGACGAGCTTATTCGCCTGACCAGTCAGGCGAGGGAAGCGGATCAGGATGTTCGTTTGGCCTGGTTTGTTCATTATCATGACAACACCCTCTCCCTGTTGCCTAAAGAGCAGAAGCGCACATCATCCGGAGGCTGGACAAAAGGGCGTGCCGTAGCTCTTAACAGGTTGGCCGTGGTTGAAGATTTTGATTATCTCACCGGCCAGGATAAACAGGTCTGTTCCTCCATTTATCAGGTTGCTGAACCGACGGCAAAAAACGGCGGCTGTGATTTTGATTATGAAAAAGCTCTTCCTCTGATAGTCGGGCATCCCTCTCTATATCTCGAAAAATCGCCGCAAATACCGGTTGAACTCGTGGCAGGTGAACCTGAGCTGGTTGTTGAACAAACCGGTGATTCACTGTTTATCCATTTTACCCAGGAGATAGGGGACGGCAGGATTGCAGTATGGAAGGAGACTCCCACACGTTTTCGCATTATTGAGATCAACGACGACCACCGCAAGGTAGCCGCCATTACCGGTGAAAAGGGGCTGTATGTTCCCCTGGAGGCCAGCAAACAAGTACTGGATGCCATCGGAAACATTGCTTCGTTTATGACCGTGCATTCCGCCATCGATGTACTCGGTGAACAAAAGCAGGCTGAATTGGTTGAAAGTGATCCCAAGATACACGTTCACATTATTCCTTACGGCAGCGGTTTTCGTCTGGAAATGTTTGTCCGGCCGTTCTCAACGGACGGGCCGTATCTGAAACCCGGTGAAGGCGTTGCCAACGTCATGGCTGAAATTCAGGGAAGGAGGGTGCAGACACGTAGAAATCTGTTGTTGGAAGAAAAAAAGGCCAGGGAAATTGAAGAGAGTTGTCCCATGCTGGACCTTGCCATAGACCTTGAACAGGAAAACAAGCGGGAATGGCATCTCCTTGATCCTGAGGAGTGTCTGCAGGTGTTGCTGGAAATAGAGGCAATTCGCGATCGAATAGCCCTGGAATGGCCTGAAGGTGAAAAACTCGCTGTCCGCAGGCAGATAGGTGTCAATCAGCTTAACCTCAACATCCGGACCAGTCAGCAGGATTGGTTCGCTCTTTCCGGGCAACTGGAAATAGACCAGGATGAGGTCATTGAACTGAAGACGCTCCTGGAAAAAATGATCGAGGCCAAGAGCCGTTTTATTCCCTTGGGTGATGGGCAGTTTCTGGCCCTTACCCAAGAATTCCGTAATCGGCTGGAAGAGTTGATCCTGTATGGAGATGCCTCCCAGGCAGATCCTGACGAGATAGGTATCCATCCTCTTGCGGCAATTGCGCTGGAAGATTTGACACACCAGGCTAAGACTACGGCTGACAACGGTTGGAGACAGCAGCTGCAGCGCATAAGTGATTCTCAGGAATTTGTTCCCCAGGTGCCTTCAACGCTGAAAGCTGAACTGCGGGATTATCAGAATGAAGGGTTTGTCTGGATGAGTCGTTTGGCCCATCTTGGCATCGGCGCCTGTCTTGCCGATGATATGGGGCTTGGAAAGACCCTGCAGGCGACAACAGTCATCTTGAGTCTCGCTGATCAGGGACCGACCCTGGTTGTTGCACCGACCTCTGTCTGCATGAACTGGGAAACAGAGGTGAATCGATTTGCTCCTACATTCAATATTCACATTTTTGCCGGTCAGAACCGTGAGCAGACCATCGAGAATCTAGGAAAATTCGATTTGCTCATCACCAGTTATACCTTGCTGCAGCAGGAAATAGAGCTTTTAAAACAGGTCCCCTGGCAATCCGTAGTGCTCGATGAGGCACAGGCTATAAAAAATGCCGCGACCAAGCGATCCAGGGCGGCCATGCAGCTTAAGGCCAAGTTTAAATTAATTACCACCGGCACCCCCATTGAGAATCATCTGGGTGAGCTCTGGAACCTGTTCAGTTTCATTAACCCCGGCTTATTGGGATCGTATAAGCAGTTCAACAGCCGGTTCGGCATTCCCATCGAAAAATATCATGACCGAGATGCAAGAAAGTCTCTGAAAAAATTGATACGACCTTTTATGCTGCGCAGGATCAAATCCCAGGTGCTTGATGAACTGCCGCCTCGTACCGAAATTACCCTCAGAGTGGAAATGCAGCCGGAGGAACTGCGGTTTTATGAAGCTCTTCGCCAGCAGGCCATTGAAAATATTGAAGGAAGTGCAGAGAAAAGTGGCAGACATCTCCGTATCCTCGCAGAGATAATGCGGCTGCGAAGGGCGTGTTGCAATCCCAAGCTGATCAACGAAAACGTTGAAATCCCATCCACAAAGCTGCAGGTTTTTGCAGAAGTTGTTGAGGAACTGCTTGAGAGTCGTCATAAAGCACTGGTGTTCAGTCAGTTCACCGGGCATCTGGCCCTGATTCGTGCGTTCTTGGATGAAAAGAAGATTGCGTACAAGTATCTCGATGGAACAACCCCGACCAAGGAGCGTCAGCGCCAGGTGGAAAGTTTCCAGGCAGGCGATGGAGATCTCTTTCTCATCAGTCTCAAAGCAGGAGGCCTGGGGTTGAATCTGACTGCGGCGGATTATGTCATTCACATGGATCCCTGGTGGAACCCGGCAGTGGAAGATCAGGCTGCGGACCGTGCGCATAGAATCGGCCAAAAACGTCCTGTAACAGTCTATCGGCTGGTGACGGCAGGAACCATAGAGGAGAAGATCGTCCGCCTTCACCAGGAGAAAAGGGATCTTGCCAATTCACTTCTGGAAGGAACAGATGTGAGCGCCCGCATCAGTGCTGAAGAACTGCTGGAACTGATTCGAAGCACGTGACCTTTTCCTTACAGTCAGGGGCACGATACCAGATATTGGGACCCGTTATTCTTGGATTTGATCCAAGCGTGTTGTTTCCGGAAAGCTTCTGTTTTGTCTATTTAAAAATAAAACGACTTCAACCCCTTCCATCCTGTGATATCCTGCTGCAGTATGTGGAGAGAAAAACGATGGAGTGTTTCGATGGACTGACGAATTGCAGGAGACGGCATCTGCAGGCGATTGAGACGGTTCAGGCTGACTTCTTGGGCCAGTTGAAGAAATTTTAAGGTTTGCACGGAAATGAGGTCGTCATGACTGTGGGTGCGGGGAGTGCAGATGGAGCATGTCACGGCTCCACCACTTGGCAGCAGACGATATGATTGACCACCCTCCACAGGTCGCCTGCAAATGGAGCAGCAATGCAGTTCCGGCTGGTATCCTGTCAGCCCCATGAGGCGAACGTGAAACAGGGCTACGACTTGTAACGGCTTCTCTCCTTGTTCCAGAGATGAAAACGCCCAGTCAAGAAGGTCAAAGATGCTTGCGTCGCTGTCATTTTCTCCGGTGAATTTGAGGATGAGTTCGCTTATGAAAGAGGCGGCAAGGTAACGTTCGTAAAATTGGCGCAGGGTGAGAAACGCTTGAATCAGTTCGGCTTCGTTGAAGAACAGCAGGGTACCGCTTCGCGGTTGTGAATAAATCAGATCCAACTTACTGAATGGTTCAAGTTTGTTCACAAAACGATGTTTGCTTCGTTTGGCACCCTTTGCTATACCGGTTATTTTCCCACGTTCTCGACTGTAGCAAGTGACAATTTTGTCAGATTCACCGTGGTCAGTCGTTTTAAGCACAAAACAGCAGGCTGGATGCGTTTGCATTACTCGGGGCGAAAGGTCTGGATATGAAGCGGGTATGCCTTGTCCTGTTCACTTGGGAAAATATGGGGGAAACCGTTCAATTTGATTTCCGCGCTTTCCGGGGAAGGAAAGATGATAAGCATTTCATGCTTGGCGATCCAGGTCGCTTTTGTTCCCTTTGTGTAAAGTTCCTGCAGAGGAGCCTGCTCATCTATGGTCACCTCGACGGTGCTGTCTTTTTTGAAGGTTGCTTCCAGCCGCAGAGAATCAGCTTCTACTACTTCCGGTTCCGGCGCCTGAGACGGCTGAATTGTTTCCAGAACTTTTGAAGAAAATGAACCTGTTTTATCTGTTATAAAGGTAAACGGGTTCCATCCTGTATAGAGACAAAAAGCCGTAAAGGACAGGATGATTAAACTCAGTATAATGACAGCCATCGTTGAAGATGGAATGTGATTTGGTTCTGCCAGTCGTTTTGCCGCAAGTGTCTGTGAGTCGCGAAACGTTTCTTTCGGGGTTTGGATGGGATTCTTCCCCTTTGCATTTCGCTGCTGAAGAAACTTGGCTGCGGTCTCTTGACCATCGAGTCCGAGGTATTCGGCATAGAGTGTCAACAAGCCTTTGGTGAAGGTATCGGCAGGAAGTTTCAGATACGCATTATCTTCCATGGCTCTCAGATTGCCGATGGAAATTTTGGTGTCATGAAAGGCCTGCTCATAACTGATCCCCAGTTCTTCGCGCACCTTCTTCAGTAGCAGCCCCATGTCCTCCGGTGCGGCAGGTTCCCCGGTGATTTTTTCTTTTCCCCGCATAGTATTGTATTCACTAAAATTACAGGATTTTGATGTATGCTTTTTCTTTGATGCCTTTGAGCCATTGTTCAAATCGTGACTGCAGCTCTTCTTCATAGAGGATGTCCCGGATTTCATCTTTTACGGAGTCGTAAGGGACTTTGGTGATGATTTTGCCCTCTCTAGCTGAGAGGGTGGTGAAAAACTGATATCCGGACGGAGTTTCCACAATCGAACTGATTTCTCCCGGCCGTAATCCGACCACGGCATTTTTCATGAAGGGAGCCATTTCATTTTCCTGAAATGTTCCTAAATCACCGCCGTCAGCAGCGGAAGGCAGTTCAGAATGATCCTTTGCCAGTTTTTTGAAATCTTCCCCTTCACGAGCCAGATCATGTATTTTCTGAATTCTCTTCCTGGCTGCAAGTTTTGCCTGGTCTTCGCTGAGTCCCTGGGATTTGCCGGTTTCCGTTCCTATCTGAAGAATATAATACCCATCCTCCTGAAGATGCTCCGTGTAGTGTTCATCGTAATAATCAATAATTTTTTCTTCCGGGATGATAATTTTTGATCTGACCTCGTATCCAACCAGTTTGGAGGAGAGTATTTGTTCCTTGAGATCTTCACGGTACTGTAATTCATCCATACCGATACTTTTCAGGTCATCGAGAAATTGCTCTCTTGAGACCTGGTTTCGCGTCATAATTCTTTCAATGGCCTTATCAATTTCCTGTTCAGATACACTGATATTGAGCAGTGCAGCCTCCTGCACAAGAAGCTTTCGGTCGATGAGTTTTTTGATGATATTTTCTTTGATCTGCGCCGTTACTGCGGGCAGCTGTTCAGAAGGCACTTCAGCTGCGGCTTTTTGAAACATGGGTAGACCTAATTCGTTGACCTCCGACATGGTTATGATATCGTTGTTTACAACAGCCACGCTTTTGTCGATCACCTCGGCGTTTGAAGAGGTGAGTGGAAAAAAGGTGAGACCGACTACCGTAAAAAAAAGAATGAGAAATCGCATGGTCGTGACAGGGAATGTGAAATTAAGATTTTCAGTATGGCATAGAGAAATTAGTTTGATTATGGAGTTCCCTATACCATAACAGCGCATACTTTTTTACTCATTCGTGACAAAAGGCGCAACAGGTTTTGGACGGCTTGAAATTTCGTTTGCATTGAGGTCTGCTATTTGCAAATGAGTTGTAAACAGCATCCCTATGGAGGAGTACTATGATATCTGGATTGAACAGCGCAATATCAGGTCTGCAGGCCATTGGTACCAAAGTGGATAACAATGCGAATAACGTGGCCAATTTGAATACCGATGGTTTTAAAAAAGGAAGAGTCTTGCTTTCGGAACAGGCGCCTCAGGGTGTGCAGGCCGTTTTTGAGAAGGTCGACGTCGAAGGTCCGTATCAGCTCGAGTCAACCGGCAGCGGTCAGGAAACGATAGAAAAATCCAACGTCGACCTCACTGAGGAAATGCCGGAAATGATTATGAACCGGCATAGCTATGGAGCGAACCTCAAGACCATTGAAACCGTCGATGAGATGATGGGGCACTTGTTGGATGCCAAAGCGTAAGCGGTGTGGATATCGACCCGCCCGTGGTTACGTAATTGTAATCCGAGTTGCAACATTGTTCTTTCCGTGTTGAAAGAACAATGTTGTTCCCCCTCAGTACTTTTGCTGTTACAATGCAGATATTTTCATTACAATACACTTTATTGAGGAGCTGGATCTATGGGGGAAAATACAAGATGCTTCGGCTCGTTGGTCGTGGCTGTTCTTTTTTGCATGGGTTGCCTTTGCCATCCGACTTCCGCCGGAGCCGGCGTGAAGATGCCGGCCTTTTCTTTGTCCTCGGCAACTAAAGGCGAGGTCGTTGACAGTAAGGATTTTGCCGGAAAAGCCATGCTGGTAACGTTTTTTGCTACCTGGTGCGCCCCGTGCAGGATGGAGATACCTGTGTTGAAAAAAGTGCATGCGGCGTATGCTCCGCAGGGGTTTACCGTAATAGGGATATCTGTTGATGAATCCGGGGCCGGGGCGGTTGTCCCCCTCATAGAACAGGAACAGATTCCGTATCCCGTTCTTCTGGCTGATAGTGCAACCGTTAAAAAATTTGGGGGCGTTCCCGCGATTCCCACCTCTTTTCTGATAAACAAAAAAGGAGAAGTTGTGAAAACATATCCCGGGTATATTCCAACTTCCCTGCTTGAAAAAGATATTAATTCAGTTCTTTAACTTTTTGGGTAATCCCCTGAAACCCTAGGGATTATGGTTGACAAGAAGCCTGTAATTGCGTACCTTCGCTTCCAAGAGGTATAGGGCAATAAGCCAATATTCCACACCAAGAAGGAGATCATTATGAAAAAAGTTATATCTGCTGTGATGATTGCTGCGTTTGTAGTAAGTGCCGGTGTTGCGTTTGCCGCTACCGTAAAATGCACTGTTGACACTGTTGAAGGTGATAAAGTCACCATGACCTGCAAGGATGCGTCAGATCTGGAAGCCGGTGCTGAAGTAAAAGTCAAAACCAGCAAGAAAAAAGCCATCGAAGGTTGCTAATCTTCGTGATTCCCTCGGAAAAGGCTGTCTGCAGCGTTCCCGCATAGTCGGACGTCTCAGCCCCGTTATCTTCCGAGGCACGAATATTTTCTCCTGCCGAGAAATGCCATGCGGGTCGGTGATTCACCGCCCCGCTTTTTTTTGTCTGGATATTCATGGAAATTATAAAAGCTGTTATTTTGGGTGTGGTCCAGGGGCTTACCGAATTTCTCCCTATCTCCAGTTCGGGGCATCTGGTAATCGGCTCGCAGATCCTGAACTTTCATGAGCCGGGAATAGCCTTTGAGGTTTTTCTGCACATGGGAACCTTACTGGCTGTCATCATTGCCTTTTATAAAGACATCCTTTTGATGCTCAAGGCTGTTTTTGTTTCTCCGGAAACGAGAAGGGCTGATCCGCGATTGCGCAGAGCCTTTATGTGGGATATATACATAGTGGTAGCAACCATTCCTGCCGTCATTGTCGGACTGTTTCTCAAGGACTCCATAGAAGACATTTTTAATAACGTTTTAATAACCTACGCTATGCTGGCCGTTACAGGCACGATTATGCTGCTGACCCGTAAAATACGGGAAAGGGATGTGCGGGTCAATTGTCCTCGCTCCCTGCTTATCGGTTGCGCTCAGGCAACCGCCATCCTGCCGGGTCTTTCCAGGAGCGGTTCAACTATTTTTACCGGTATGCTGCTTGGGATTCAGCGGGAAAAAGCCGCGCGCTTTTCTTTTATTATGTCGATCCCTGCTATCCTGGGCGCCAGTACGCTCCAGTTGAGCGATCTTCTCGCTGTTCCACCGACCCGAGACCAGATCGCAGCACTGGGAGCGGGAACCGTTGCTTCGCTGATTTCCGGATATTTAGCCATCCTTTGCCTGATGCGGTTTGTGCGTCGAGGTCAGCTCCACTGGTTCGGCTATTATTGTTACCTTGTTTCCGCTTTGGGCTTTTTACATTATTGTATCAGCTGACAGCTTTTCAAGGCTTATCCCTGCACATACGAATAGAACTGATTCATGGATCCACAAACTCTGCCGGAAAAAGATCTGGCCATCTACAACGAGCTTCAAAAACACTATAAGGTCGCTTTTGAACCTCTTACCATTAGAACCCATCGTTTAAATGTCCTGAAACCCACGGACCTGGAACAGATTCTCGATGGAAAAGACCCGTTTGAAGATGTTTCCCAGTTTCCTGTGTGGATTAAACTCTGGGAAGGGGCCATTGTGCTTGCAGATTATTTTGCCGGTCAACTGGTTGAGCCGGGAACTACTCTGCTTGAACTGGGAGGAGGGCTTGGAGTAACCGGTTTGGTTGCCGCAGCAGCCGGTTATAGTGTTACCATGACCGATTATGAAGAGCATATACTCAATTTTCAACGTGTAAGTGCTGCTGCCAGTAAGATCGACAATGTGCATTTTGCATTGCTCGATTGGCTCAATCCGCCCCACATGGAGCAATATGATATTATTGCAGCAGCCGAAGTGCTCTATCGTGAAGAGTTTTTCCAGCCTTTGCTCAATGTTTTTGAACAGGCGCTCAAGCCGGGCGGTGTGATTTTCCTCGCCCATGATGAGAGAAGAAAGAGTGTCAAGCCCTTTCTTGAACTGGCCCAGAAGGATTATGTTATCGGAATGGCAAAAAAGAGGCTGAAAAGTCTGGAAGGGGACACCACTATCCTGCTTACTCGCATGATGCGCCGGTAACTTTCAACACACTTCCGTATAACAGCTTTGGCAGACAGTTTTTTTCGAATAACCGGCAGCAAGAGCTAAACATGTACCCCATCTCTGTTGATATTAATGACCGGCTCTGTGTGGTAGTCGGCGGCGGTAAGGTCGCGGAGCGAAAGGTTCAGGGAATCCTTGCACAGGGCGGCAGGGTGCGATTGATCAGCCCGCAGCTTACCCCTTTGCTGCGTACTTTTGCTGAGCAACAACGTCTTGAGTGGCGCACTCGCTGTTACGAACAGGCTGATCTGGAAGGGGCCTTTCTGGTCTTTGCAGCCACCTCCTCTCCTGAGACGCAGGAACAGGTCCTCGGCAGAGCCCGGGAACTGGGATTGCTGATAAATCTTGCCGATAATCCCGAGCAAAGTGTTTTTCATGTACCTGCTTCGTTTACCAGAAAAGATCTCTGTGTTACTGTATCCACCCATGGGAAAAGTCCGGCAACGGCAGCCATGGTGAAGAAGCGGCTTGAGAAGGAAGTGGGACCGGAATACGGTACGCTTTTGCAGCTCATGACTCAACTCCGCATTCAAGTGCTGGCGGCTGAATTTCCAGGAAAACAGGAACCCAGAGAGTTGTTTCAAGCCATTTTGCTGCCTGATATGCTGGAATGGATCAAATGCGGTCAATGGGAGAGCATTCGGGAGCATGTTTCCCGTGTTTTGGGATACACTCCGGATATTGACTGGGATGGCTTAACACAGGGAACACTATGAGTTTTTTACTTTTTCAGCTCAGTCTTGCAGGCTATTTTCTCGCAACAGCAGGGTATCTGGCCTTTTTCTTCTCGCAGAAAAAGAAAATTCGACCAGTGGCGCGAAACATTTTTTTTATCGCTGCCATATTGCATACATGTAATATAATTTTTCGTTATATAGAGGCCGGTCATACGCCGATCACCAGTCATCATGAAACGGTTTCCTTTTTTGCCTGGTCGGTTTCCTGGTGCTACCTTTCCTTTCGCTGGCGCTATACGGTGAAAAATCTCGGCACCTTTGCCTCCATTCTCGTTCTTCTGCTCATGACCATTGCCGCCATGGCTTCCCAGAAGATTATTCCGCTTTCCCCGACATTTCAGTCCTGGTGGCTGCCGGTGCATGCATCCGTTACCCTTGTTGCCAACGCTTTCTTTGCCATTTCCTGTCTCGGCAGTGTGATGTACCTGCTTCAGGAACGGGAAATAAAAGGTAAACGTTTCGGCCTGTTTTATTCCCGGTTGCCTTCACTTGATGCGCTGGATAATTTGAATCATCATTGTTTGAGTATCGGTTTTCCTCTCCTTACCCTGGGGCTGATAACAGGCGTACTTTGGGCAAAACAGGTGTGGGGAGCATATTGGCACTGGGACCCCAAGGAGACCTGGTCTCTGATAACCTGGCTGCTCTACGCAGCGGTCATGCACCAGCGCTTTACCGTGGGATGGCGGGGACGCCGTGTTGCGATATTAAGTATTCTTGCCTTTGTTTCCGTTCTTTTTACCCTGTGGGGAGTCTCCTTTCTTTTGAAAGGTGCGCATAATTATGCAGCGTGATGTCATTATTCTCCTGGGGGTGAATCATAAAACCACCCCGCTGGCTGTTCGGGAAAAGTTAGCTCTTGCAGAGGGGTACGAAGCTCCTTTGCGCGACCTTGGACAGCTCTCGGCCATAAAGGAATATTTTCTGCTTTCCACATGTAACCGGGTGGAGGTCCTTTTTACCTGTGCCGGTGAGTCGATTGACCTGGCAAAAAAACAGGTGTTGGAGCTGCTCTTTGCCAGTCGTGTGAAGCAGCAGGAACTGGATCAGTATGTGTATGCGCATCTGGATGGTCATGCTGTGGAGCATCTCTTTGAGGTCGCTTCAAGTCTTGACTCCATGATCGTTGGAGAGGCGCAGATCCTGGGACAGTTGAAAGAAGCATACCGATATGCTGCCGGAAAAAAATCCAGTGGACTGGTGTTGAACAAGTTGCTGCACAAATCGTTCTCCGTAGCCAAAAGGGTGAGAACTGAAACTCAGATAGGCGCCAGCGCCGTTTCCATCAGCTTTGCAGCCGTGGAACTGGCTAAAAAGATTTTCGGCAGTCTGGATGACAAAAAGGTGCTGCTCGTCGGCGCCGGAGAGATGGCGGAGCTTGCCGCCGAGCACCTGGTTGGGCAGGGGGTTGCCCAGGTGGTAGTGGCTAATCGCACCCTGGAGCGGGCCGTCAAGCTTGCCCGCTGTTATAACGGCAAAGCTGTGGCCCTGGAAGAAATCCTTGATCAGCTGGGCGAGGTGGATATCATTATCAGTTCCACCGGTGCAACAGAGCTGATACTTCATAAACAGGATGTCCGGTCCGTCATGCGCGGACGTCGCAATCGACCCCTGTTTTTTATAGATATTGCCGTACCCAGGGATCTGGACCCCAAAATAAATGAGTTGGACAACGTCTACCTGTACGACATTGACGATCTGAAAAATGTGGTCGAGCTCAACAAGACCGAGCGTGATCGCGAAGCTCTGAAGGCCGGGAGGATTGTTCAGGAAGAAGTCGTAAAAATGGAGCAATGGCTTGCGAGCATGGCGACTACGCCGACCATTGTCGAGCTCCGGAACATGGTGAATTGTCTCGTTGAGAAGGAGGTGAACAAAACCATGGGACGACTGTCACATTTAAACCCGGCTGATCAGCAGGCCATTGAACGAATGGCGAGCGCCATTGCCAACAAAATATTGCATCACCCCATGCAGTACCTGAAAACAGAGCAGCACTGCACCAGCCAGTCAGAGCGAATCGGTTTGGTGCGCACCCTTTTTCAGCTTGATCACAGTAAACAGGACGTTATCGGATGAGCTCCCCGGATCGAGAGCATATCCTGGAAGAAGAAGTGCTCATCGTTCGTCATTCCGGTGAGTTGCCTGAGGTTGTCTTTCATTCATCCTTGACCTATCTCTGCGAAGATCCTGAAGGACCACGATTGCAGTTGACCCCGGTGGAGCTGCAGGTTCTGCAGCAGGCAGCCAGGGAGCGCTATATTGAAATCGTCTGCAGGGATCTTGATCCGGGGAATCGTGATCTTTCAATTTTTAGAGGAATGCAGCGGGCCTTTGTGAACTGGCAGAGATTTGTACGTTTCTGTGAACGCATGTGCACTGATGCGCACCCATACGCCGACAAAGTGGCTGCCTGCCTCACCTGTTTTCTCCGTCAGGAACTCGAAGATGTGACTTCCGGAAAACGGATCTCTTCGCTTAACTGTTCGCTTGAGACATTAATCGCATTCGCACACCTGCTTGGCCTTGATCCTGAAGATCTGCCGACAGGCTGGCAGCGGCTTGCAGAACATGCAGACGACAACTTGAGTGACATCACAGACTGCCGGAAGGAATACATATGAAAAATGCATCCGCCCCTTTGTCTGTCGGCATTATCGGAACAGGAAAGCACGGCAGCAGATACGCAACGCATGTGATCGCAGATTGTCCGGGATTACGACTTGCCGCTGTATCCCGTCGTAGCCCGGAAGGATCGGAGCAGGCGGCACACTGGAATTGCACCTGGCACGCTGACTGGCAGGATCTCGTTCAGGACCCGCAGGTGGAGTGTGTTATTTCAGTAGTCCCTCCTACGCTGAATCTGGATATTGCCGGGCTCTGTTCCCTGGCCGGCAAACCTCTTCTGCTGGAAAAACCTTTGGCCGGCAACGAGCAGGATGCTGAGGCCATTGTCGGCCTGGAAAGAGATAAAGGCTTGATTGTTACCACCGGGCAGACATTGCGCTACAATGCAGTTATTCAGACCCTCCGTAAGGAATTGTCGTCAATCGGTCGATTGCATACATTTTCAGCGAACCAGCGCCTTGAGCCCTCTACGCTCAAGTGGCATCATCAACCCGAAGTTGCAGGGGCAGGCATCAGTTTCCATACAGCCGTCCATGTCTTTGACGCTTTACACTATATTACAGAGATTGAGACACGACGAGTCATGGCTCTGACCCGGCAGCAGTGCAACAATGCGCTGGAGGATGTTCTCCTGGTACTTGTGGAAATGGAAGGCGGGGTCACCGGCACTTTGGATTGCTCCAGGGTCAGTCAGGCCCGTTCCGGATTGATTGAGTTCATCGGTGCAGAGGGGCATCTGCAGGGAGAACAGATTTTTAATCGGTGCAGAAGAGTCAAGGGAACGAATATTACGGATATAAGCCCTATATCTCCGGTGAACACCATTGTCCCCCTGTTGCGCGATTGGGAGCGTTTTTTACGAGGTGACGGTGCAAACCCTGTAACTGCAGCCGAAGGATATGCTTCCGTACGTCTTTGTCAGGCATGTCTGCGGTCTGCGCAGCAAGAGCGCTGGGTAGAGGTTCAGCCTGCGAGTCTCGGTCCCGGATCCTTGCCTGTATAGCAGGCCGCTGCGGCCGGGCTGACCACAACGGCCCTGTTGCACCATATACAGGCGCAACATCCGGGTTAATGTTTAAAGGATCGCTGCCCGGTAAACATCATGGCGACCTGCGGAGAGGCCTCATTGCAGGCTTCTATAGCTTCAAAATCACGGATAGAGCCCCCTGGCTGCAGAATGGCGGAGACTCCTTCCCGAATCCCCACATCCACCCCATCCCTGAACGGGAAAAAGGCGTCGGAAATCATGACGGAACCGCTGATACCTGCGTGATCCTCTCGAACCCGGCGATCAATGGCTTCCAGTTCACTTGTATCCCGTTCGTTGCGGGCAACCTGCAGAGCGAGCTCGGCATACGACATCTTGTAAGCGTCAAAGCAGAGCAGGTCCGCGTATTTGACATAGGCCTTGTGCACAGCGATCTCCGCCACACCGACTCGATCCTGTTCACCGGTGCCGATGCTGACAGTGCAGCCGTCTTTGACATACAGAACGGAGTTAGAGGTTACACCGTGCTCTATGGCCCAGCCAAAGAGCATATCGTCTATTTCCCTTTCACTAGGTTGCCGCTCACAGGTATAGGTTAACCCTTTCCGTTCAGTGGTTGCAGGCAGCAGATCTTCTTTGCTGCGGATGGTATTGATGGCTGACTGCTGAATGATAATGCCGCCGTCGATGAGTGATTTGAAATCAAGAAAACGGTACTTTTCAAAGTCTGCCAGTTTGTGTATCCCCTGCATGCGAATGATGCGCAGATTCTTACGTGATGCGAGAATGTCGAGAGCGCCTTCTTCAAAATCCGGTGCACAGACCACCTCGAGATAATTATCCGCCATCAGTAGGGCTGTCTCTCTGTCAATGGGAGCGCTGGTGATAACGGCGCCTCCGAAAGCGGCAATTCGATCCGCCCGATTTGCCTTGTCGTAGGCTTCGGCAATGGTTGCCGCCACGGCGGCCCCGCTGGGATTGTTGTGTTTCAGGATGACGGCTGCAGGCTTGTCCACAAGGTACTTGATGATATTCAGCCCGTTGTCCACATCAGTCAGGTTGATTTTCCCTGGATGTTTGCCGACCTGGAGCATGTCTTCCACAGCGATCCCGCTGACCAGGCCGTTTCCCGGATTGATAAATGAGCAGTCACCAAGGACGAGGTTGCCGTTGACCAGTTCGTACAAGGCTGCTTCCTGGTTGGGGTTCTCTCCGTAACGAAGTCCGCGTTCTTCGCTGGTTCCGTCTACCTTTTGAATATTCCATGTTTTTTTGCGATACACCAGGGTCTGGTCGCCCAGGGTAATGGTCATATCCATTGGAAAGGAATCACCAAGGATGGACGAATACATTTTTTTTATGTCACTCATAAGGGGGATCCTCCGCGTTGGGGGCATATAAAGTAATCGAGCCGGCAAACATGACAGGCATACCTGCAGTATACGGCTCTATGGTGCATGTGATCAAATCTGTGATGCCTTGAAAGGGGCTTCATACCACAATACCAGGCAAATTTACACCAGGTAATCTGAAAAAGGGCGTGTTACGGATAATGATTATCCGGAGCTGATCTTGCTGTGCGCAGTCTGGAGAGTGTTCTCATCTCATCCGACACGGTGCAGCAGAGGCGGGATATGTTCATGACTGTCGATGGAACAGTTTTCCAGAACCGCATTGGCTCCGACAACCACTTCCCCGCCCAGGGTGCAGCTGTTTATAACCGCACCTCGATTGAGAATACAGCCTTCACCGATTTGAGATCCGCCGGTCACTGAAACCCCGGATTCGAGAACGCAGTCCGCGCCGATGGAACATCCCGGTGACACCACAATGTTTTCCGGGCCCAGCATGGTTACTCCTGCCAGCATGAGAGTGCGGTTGTAGCGCATCTGCAGTTCTGCATGGGCCTGGGCCAGTTCCACCCTGGAATTGACGCCAAGCACATCAACAGGACTGGAGTGGACAAAACGTTCCACCGCCCTCCCATGATTTACGGCAATGGAGACAATATCCGTGAGATATACTTCTCCCTGGCTGTTGTCTGTGCCGACCTGTTTCAGGGCTTCAAAAAGAAAAGCGCGTTCCACCAGATACATGCCTGCATTGATTTCCTTGATTTGCAGTTGCTCGGAATTCGCATCCTTTTGCTCGACAATAGCTGTAACCGCTCCCTTGGCGTCTTGCACTATCCTGCCGTAACCAAATGGATTTTCCAGTCTGGTGGTCGTCAGCGTAATGGCGGCTTTGCTTTGCAGGTGCTGATCGATCATCGCCTTAAGGGTGTGGCTTTCTATCAGCGGGGTATCGCCGTTTAGTATGAGTACATGTTCGCTGTTACTGCACATTTCTTCTGCACAGAGTACGGCATGTCCCGTACCTAATTGCTCCTTTTGCTCCACTGTTACGCAATCGTATCCTTTTAAGGTTTCGAGTACTGCGTTTTTCTGGTGCCCGATGATAAGCGCCGCATGTCCGACTCCGGAGCCGGCAACGGCATCGAGTACATGATGAACCATCGGCTTGAAAAAGACCTGATGCAGGACCTTGGCCCTGTTTGACTTCATCCGCGTTCCTTTACCCGCAGCGAGAATCACTGCGGTTATCGTTGGGGTCATTATTTACTCCTTGTGTATGGTGTCATGATGCGCATCGGCTGCATGATTTTTTGAGGTGTTCATATCGTCAGCATAGAGCCGGCCCATGGCCGCAATTTCTTGGGCTATCCGCCGTTCAAGTGATTTCGGGGCCAGAACCCGGGCCTGGGAGCCGAACTGGAGAATTTTCATCAGTATCTCACGCTCATCGGCCACGGGCAGTGTCAATATGATTCCCCGGCTGTGCTCCTGGAGAGTCTGCAGCGGGTGCCAACGTTGGTAACGAACGCTTTGGGCCGCATTTCCCGTGAACAGAATGCGGACGGTTGTTTTGGCCCGGCCTTTGAAAATGCCGAAAACTCCGGTAATGTCCGTGTTGTAATCAGCTGCAGATCGGGCAACCACAGTGGGCTCTACCCGGGCTTCAACGATGCGGGAAAGATGAAACAACCGTTTGCCGGTTCTGAGCGTGCACCATCCATAGAGGTACCAGCGTCCCTGATAATGGATAAGCTTGAGTGGATCCACTGTCCGTTTCGTTACGGAATCGCCTTTGTGGTAACGGATGCTGAGTTGGCGTTTTCCCTTGAAACTTTCCAGTACCGTTTGGAAAATGTCTGCGGAAACGGGTTCCGTCTCGATCCATTCACAGTGTATGCTGTCCTGCAGGTTCGTCTCTCCGGGCGCAGCTAAACCGGTAAGCTTCTCCTGCAATTTGACCAGCTCGGGGAGGTCGGCAAGGCCGGCTTCCTGTCCAATGGAGGTGAGCAGTCCCAGAAACAGGACAATTTTGCTGCTGTCTTCAAAAGGCAGGCGAAATTCCTCTGCTTCGTAATAATAACCGTTTTTTTGCGGGCTGAAGGCCAGCGGCGCCAGCAGACGTTCCCGAAGATATCCGATATCACGATGCGCCGTAGCCTGGGATATTTCAAATTCCTCCATGAGATCCGACGCATTGGGGTATTTCTTCCGCTGTATCCGGTTGTGAAAATAGTATATACGTTCAAGCAGGCTCATTTTTTCTGCAAAAAAAATTAGGGTTGCTCACTATATGACAAACCTCCCCTGGTAGAGTCAAGAAAAACGATTCTCAAAGGAGGGTAACCATGGAATTTAAAATGATCATCAGTCGTGCATTATTCACATTCAAGGGTATTGAAAATGGAAAAGCAACACTTCAGTCGGTTCGCTTTCTGACAGACGAAATGATGGAAGAGCAAAACTCCGTACTCATGATCAAAGGGAAAAACGGGGTTGATTTTTTTTTGAACGGGAACTCTCTGCTCTCTAAAATTTCCACTGAGCAGTTCAAATATCTGACGGCTGCTTCCAGATTTTTCGGTCATCTCCCCGGTAGTTCCGGAAAGATTTCCATGTGGATATGTACCGCGTCCCTGCAATCTCAACTTCGCAAGCCATGGCGGGATTCAGACATGGCGGTTTCCAGGGCGGCTTGAAAAAATGCCGCTATGGGGATCTGTGACCATAGACTGGTGCATGAACTGGATCTTTGAAGGGCGAAAAAATGCTTCTCCACGTTTTGGCGTCGTTTTTTTCTCTTTTCTTTCGTGAACAAAATGGTAGGGTGCACACCTTGTCCCTCTCTCCAGTCAGTGCTATTGTCTACAGCATGAAAGAGAGGGCATGACCTGTCGGATTTCTACCGCTTATTTGCTTGTTCGATTGTCGGCAGATCGATGTAAACGAAATACACAGTACAACCAAATTTAACGTTTTCCCTTCCTCAAGAAGCGAGCAGAGAGGGACGAATCGGAAACAGATGTAACCTATGAAGCCAACAGACCATGAAATACTGATTTTGGATGGAGCCTGCGGGACCAACCTGCAGCAGATGATAATACCTCAGTCAGCCTGGCAGGGCAAAGAGGGATGTGTTGAAATACTCAATGTAACCGCACCGGAAGTGCTGATAGAGCTGCATTCACGGTTTGTCGATGCAGGCGCCATGGTCCTGGAAACTAATACGTTTGGCGCAAACAGGATAGTTCTTGAAGAATATGGCCTGCAGGACAGGGTGGAGGAACTTAATCGCGCCGGGGTGGAGAATGCCAGGAAAGCCGGCGGCAATAAGCCCAAGGTGTATATTGGAGGTTCGGTAGGGCCGGGAACCAAACTGCCCTCACTGGGCCATATTTCCGTGGATGCCATGGCAGAGGCCCATGGTGAGCAGATTCGCGCCTTGGTCGGGGCCGGGGTGGATATGCTGATTGTCGAGACCTGCCAGGATATGCTGCAGGTCAAGACAACCTTAACCGCATGTTTTGACGTGCTTGCTGAAATGCATGCGGACATCCCGGTAATGGCGTCCATTACCATCGAAAAAACCGGTACCATGCTGGTTGGCTCGGATATTGCTGCCGCCGCAGTAACTTTTGAACCATATCCCCTGTTCTCCTTTGGACTTAACTGCGCTACCGGCCCTCGGGATATGGAATCGCATATCCGTTACTTGAGCAGGCACTGGCCGGGAAGGATTTCCTGTGTGCCGAATCAGGGACTTCCCGAAGTAATTGACGGAAAGGTCAGTTACACGCTGACCCCGGAACAGTATGCAAAGGAAATGAAACGTTTTGTAGAAGACTACGGGGTCAGTGTGGTTGGCGGGTGTTGCGGGACGACACCTGAACACACCAGGAGACTGGTTGAAACCCTGAAAGATGTAAAACCTGGTGTTCGGGAGGTGAGTGCATGAAACCTTCCGTATCAAGCCTGTATAGGGCAGTAGAGCTACAACAGGAAATTCCGCCTTTATTGGTGGGCGAAAGGGCGAACACCAATGGTTCCAAAAAGTTTCGTGAACTGCTGCTTGCAGATGACTATGACGCCTGTCTGAAAGTTGCCCTGGAACAGGAGGCAAGGGGGGCGCATATCATTGATCTCTGTACAGCCTATGCCGGCAGGGACGAATTGAAAGACCTGACCACGCTGGTCAGAATGTGTGTGCAGTCGTTGAAGTGCCCCTTGATGATTGATTCAACGACACCTGACTGTATCGAGGCCTGCCTGAAAATTTATCCGGGCAGGGCGATTGTGAACTCCGTTAACCTGGAGGACGGGGGTAAAACGCTGTTAAGAGTCTGCCGGACGGCAAAAAAATATGGCGCCGCTGTGGTGGCTCTGACCATCGGTGAAAAGGGTATGGCCATGACTGCTGAGGAGAAGCTCCAGGTAGCCGGGGATATCTATCATATTGCCGTTGATGAATGCGGGCTGCGTCCCCATGATCTACTTTTTGACTGTTTAACCTTTACCGTGGGCTCAGGTGATGAAAAACTTGAAGACGCAGCGATTCAGACCCTGGAAGGAATACGCTTGGTGAAAAGGGAACTCCCCGGTTGCCTGACCATCCTTGGGCTGAGTAACATCTCGTTCGGCTTGCCTCCGAAAGCCCGCCGCATTCTTAACTCTGTCTTTCTCCATGAGGCTGTCCAGGCGGGCCTGGATGCCGCTATTGTAGATGCGGCAAAAATTCTGCCTTTGGCTAAAATTTCAGAGCAGGACCGGGAGATCTGTCGGGACCTGCTGTTTGACCGCCGTGAAGGTCATGAGCAGAAACCATTGATGCGGTTTATTGAGCATTTTCAAGGCATCGTCGATGATACGGAACAGGCTGATGATGGGGACGGTAAAACCATTGAAGAACAGATGTTTGCTAAAGTCGTTGACGGAGATAAAGACGGGCTGGAAGATCTGCTCATCATTTTGATGGAACGATTCCAACCAATCGCCATTATCAATCAGATACTGGTGCCTGCCATGCGGCATGTGGGAGAGCTGTTCGGGCGAGGTGAAATCCTGCTGCCCTTTGTCCTGCAGTCCGCAGAGGTGATGAAACTGTCGGTTAATGTGCTGGAACCTTATATGGACCGTGAGGATGCAGGGAGCGCTACCAGTATACTCCTTGCAACCGTCCAGGGAGACGTTCATGATATAGGGAAAAATCTTGTCGACATCATTCTCAGCAATAATGGCTACAAAGTGCATAATATAGGCATCAATGTGCCCACGGAAATGATCATAGAAAAGGCCAGGGAGCTCAACGTCGATCTCATCGGGTTGAGCGGTCTGCTGGTGAAATCCGCCATAGTGATGCAGGAATCCATGCCGCAATACAGGGATGCCGGCATCAAAGCACCCATTTTACTGGGAGGGGCGGCCCTGACGCCGAGATTTGTTGCTGAAAATTGTGTTTCCAGTCACGGTGAACCTGTCGTGTATTGTCCGGATGCTTTTGCAGGCTTAAAGGCTGTGAGGGAATTTGAAGAGGGTGTATTGTCCGCAACTGTTTTCAACGGCGGAGCAGTACCGGAACAGATGAAACCCGGCGTCAAGGATGCGGCTGTAGTGAAAGATAACCCCGTCCCTGAACCTCCTTTTATAGGACAGAAATATATTGAGCAGGTAGATCCTGAGAAATTTTTATCCCTGATCAACACCCAGGCCCTGTTCCGGGGAAGATGGGGCTATCGCAGGGGAAAAATGACCGCCGATGAATACCGGGAACTGATAAGCGGGACAGTGGAGCCGCTGTATGAAAAAATTATTCGCAAATCCTTGGAGAAAAATCTGATCTGTCCTAAAATCACATATGGGTACTTCTCCTGCTATGCTGAAAGCGAGACCCTGTACGTTGAGGCAGATGGTCAAGTTTATCCTTTCACGTTTCCCCGGCAAAAAGAGGCTCCATTTCGCTGTATTACCGATTATTTCAAAACCAAAGAGAATGGCGGCGATGTGGCTGGATTTTTTGTGGTCACCATCGGGGAGCAAATGGGTTTGGAAACGGCCAGACTGTTTGAAGCCGATGCCTACCATGATTACCTCATGTTGCATGGGTTCAGTGTTGAAGCAACCGACGCCCTTGCCGAATACTGGCATTCGGTCATGCGCAGGGAAATGGGAATAAGCGGCGATGAAACAGGTGACGTTGCTGCCGCAGTAAGACAGGGGTATCAGGGAAGTCGATACGGATTCGGCTATCCTGCCTGTCCGGATCTTGATATTCATCAACCGCTTTTCGCCTTTTTAAAACCTGAACGAATTGGCATTTCATTGACGGAAAACATGCAGATGGTGCCTGAACAGACCACTTCAGCCATTGTGGTACATCATCCACAGGCCAAATATTTTGCGGTGTAAAGATGGAACAGGAAACAGGTAAAGGATGGTATATTTGTGTGAATTGCGGCTATATTTATAAGCCTGAAGAGGGCGATTCCATGAATGCCGTCCCCCAGGGTACAGCCTTTGAAGACTTGCCTGAAGAGTGGGTCTGCCCCATGTGCTATGCGACGAAAGATCAGTTTGATCCCATGGATTGATTACAGGGTATCTTGAATAGTTGCGGGACCGTGTGTATGCGGTACTGAAAAGAGCGTTACGTTTTGAGAGTGAAGTAACATGAAGTGTCCCAAGTGCGGTTTTCGGCAAGGAGATGGTACGGAGTGCCGGAAATGCGGTCTTATATTCGCCAAATTTGAGGCTGCCCAAAAAAAGAAGCAGGAGAGGGCTCAACAGCCTGTAGAGGCTCAGAGGCAAAGAGGCGCTTCACTTATTTTCCTGGCGGCCGTGATCGTCGCAGCGCTGAGTGTTGGCATCTTTATCGGTAAAAACGGTGAAGACCCCTCCGGAGATGTTGACACAACTGTTTCTACACAGGCTGTGACGCAGACTGAGGAGCCTGTTCATCCCCGTGA
Organism: Desulfobulbaceae bacterium; assembly: GCA_963678525.2. Taxonomy (GTDB): domain Bacteria; phylum Desulfobacterota; class Desulfobulbia; order Desulfobulbales; family Desulfobulbaceae; genus Desulfogranum. The sequence goes on along the minus strand of CAXXDG010000003.1, from coordinate 2,387,269 downwards.
AATTCCCCGGAGATCCGCTGTCGGCAAGACTAGGTCATTCCAGGAACCGCAATCTGCCGGTACAGGGGGCCTTGCAGGACAACTGGAAGAATTTGCGCCGGCCCGCAGCCCTGTAGAGACAGCGCGCAATGCCACGGTGTCCCTTGTCAGTCCGTGGGGAAGCGGGACCGGATTCTTTATTGACAGTCACGGTACAATAATAACCAACCGGCATGTGGTGGAGGTGGACGAAGCGCAGCTCCATATCTTGCAGCAAGAGGCTCGACGGGTTAACGAATATCTGGAAAATGAAAGGGGGAATCTAGCCCTTATTCATAAAAGAATTCCCTCTATACAGGATAAGGCTTATAAAAGACAGGTTATTAAAAATACAGAGCTTCGAGAACGGGAGTATAAGAACAACAAAGAACGATACCAAGAGCTTCAAGAGCGCCTCCAGGTCATGGAAGAATCTGATTTTGCCCGTGACGGCAAGGTGATTTTAATTGACGGTTCAGAGTATCAGGTTTCGACGCTTCAAATCAGTCCTGAGCACGATTTGGCTATGCTGTCCGTATATGTATACAACTCACCCTTTATAAAACCTGCAGCCAAAGGTGAATGGCCTGCACAGGGACAGAAGGTTTTCACCATCGGCAGCCCGGTGGGACTTCGACATACGGTCACCTCCGGTGTGATATCCGGATACCGAAGTTATGAGGGAAAAGAATACGTTCAGATTGACGCCCCCATCAACCCGGGAAACAGCGGCGGGCCATTGATAACGCCGGAAGGGAAGCTTCTCGGCGTGAATACGATGATAATCAGAAATACACAAGGAATAGGTTTTGCCATTCCTTTCAAGACTGTTGACCAGGCCTTTTCCATTGCCGAATGATATGGGGATCGCATTTTTTTAACCGCTGCAGGGAAGGAGCACGCCCTGCTCTATCAATATTTCCAAGAGTTCTTCATGCGGCCGAGGATCAAGACCCGGTATTCCGCGTAAATGTGACATGTATGCAGCCTTTACTTGCTGCTTTTCAAAGGATTGCAGCGTCAAGCGATAGGTCTTGTGAGGTATGGAAATGATTCTATCCTTCAGGAAAAAACAAACAGTCCTCTCGTACCCGGCAAATTGTCCTTGTTCATTGTAGATGCGATTTACAAAACCAGTAATATCTGCATAATTGAATGCGTGGGTGGAAACTCGCCGATGGTCAAGAATGTAGCTGTCTGTCCCCATAGGCTGATGAGCAATTGTCGTTTTTTCTTTTTCACAGGCAAGCTTTTGCAACGTATAGCGAAAGAGATCCGGGAAATACTGTTTATGTTCCGGGCGGTATGCTGTTTCCAGGGCCTTCTCAAGGCGTTGGATCAGAAGTGCCATGGGAAGAGATTGAAAAAAATCTTCCCCATCCTTTCGGATAAGGTCGGCAACAATATTTTTCAGGGCGGCTGGCCAGGAAGGGGAAAGGGCGGCAAAAAGAACATGGAAGAGCTCGCCTGTTCGCTGTTCCATTTCTTCAAGGACTTCTATGACTCCTTCCAAAATCGTCAGGTGATCACGGGGAATGTCTTCGGGTATATAGAGGCAAAGGTTATCCACGGGAAAAGGGTACAGACGTTGGTCGTCGATGGCCTGTTTGGTCTCGAGAAACCAGGAGAAGCCTTTTTTACCCTGGATGACTGTATGCCAGTAGTCTGAAGCAATATCTGTGGACAGATGGTCATAACGGATATGAACGGAAAAAAGATGTTCTGCAAACATACGGTGTTTGAGGAGGTAAATCTGTTCAATCTCAGACCACAGTAGAGGAAAACTCATCTCGGTTGGATGATACCGACTGAAAAAAAGTTCTATTTTTGCGTGACCGTGCAAACGTTTGTGAATGGTTGCCGCTGATTCAAGGGTTTGGTCCAGAGTGGACGCGAGATTCCCTTTGATTGTACGCCGGCTTTGGTCGGAAATCACCTCGGGTGAGAATTCGAAAATCGGCTTTCCGACATCAATGCGAAAGGCCTGCAGGTAAGCGTCGAGAAAGGTGTCGTCAATGGGATGCCATGCGCCGTAATTGAGGGTGAAATGTTGTCGCAATCCAGGATCTTGGGCTACGGCCTGGAATAACGCAACCAGGTATTGCTGGTCATTTTCATAACAGATGTAGAGGGTGTCCGTATACTGTTTCAGGATATGCAGGTCTCGTAGTATGGCTTCAAGGCTTCTCTGTATCGGTTTACTCCTTGAGGAATGATGTTGAAATGCGGTTCTGCCGCCGCCGCAGTAGGC
>CAXXDG010000003.1:2015000-2377500 GCA_963678525.2 Desulfobulbaceae bacterium | reverse complement strand
CTCTTTTACGATAAGGGTGCCGTCTTCCTCATAATTCAAGGTTATTTCATCTGGTGTTTCCGCCATGTGTTCTCCTGTACTGATTGTGTTAAGGATAAATTCGGGCTGACGGTATCGTAAATGGATAAAAAAGGCAACGTCCTACCTCTGATTTTTCATCAATGCATTTGCTCATGCAGCATGGTTACGGACACTCTTTTATGACTGACTTGCTGCCGCCGGCTCCGGGGGCCCTGTCTCAGGCACCCGGAGTAGCAGCGGTAATCAACATGAGCTTCGGATTATTCCTGTTCTCTGCGAAACTGTAATCCTTCAGACTGACTCTGTTCTATTATTATCCGATCACCCTGACTGAAATGTCCTTCGAGAATTTCCATGGCAAGGGGATCTTCTATGTAACGCTGAATGGCTCTTTTCAACGGCCTGGCACCAAAAGCCGGATCGTATCCTGCCTCAACCAGAAAGTGTTTTGCTTCTTTGGTGAGGGTAACCCTGTACTGTTGCTCTTCAAGGCGTTTGCTCATCCTTTTGATCTGGATGTCGACAATCTGCATCAGATCTTCTCTTGTCAGTCCGTGGAAGGTGATGATTTCATCCACACGATTGAGAAATTCAGGCTTGAACTGCCTGTGCAGAAGATCATGGATTTGTCTGTGCATTTCCTCCGGGTTGCTTTGTCCAAGTTCCATTATGATATGGCTGCCCAAGTTGGATGTCATGATCAAAATAGTGTTTTTGAAATCAACTGTTCGTCCTTTTCCATCGGTCATACGGCCGTCATCCAGGACTTGCAGCAAGACATTGAAAACATCCGGGTGAGCCTTTTCTATTTCGTCAAGCAGGATGACTGAGTAAGGGCGTCTGCGAACAGCTTCGGTCAACATGCCCCCCTCATCGTATCCCACATACCCCGGGGGCGCGCCGATGAGTCGCGCTACCGAGTGTTTTTCCATATATTCAGACATATCGATTCGGATCATGGCAGATTCCGAATCAAAGAGAAAATCCGCCAGGCTGCGTGCAAGTTCTGTTTTACCAACACCTGTAGGGCCGAGAAAAATGAATGATCCCAGAGGGCGATCCGGATCCTGTAATCCTGCACGGGCACGTCTCACGGCATTTGAAACCGCCTTGATAGCCTCTTTCTGACCAATCACGCGGGAAGCGAGTTCTTTTTCCGCCTGGATCAGCTTTTCTTTCTCACCTTCCAGGAGCTTATCCACCGGAATGCCTGTCCATTTAGCCACCACGGCAGCGACATCCTCTGCAGAGACCTCTTCCTTGAGCATCTGGTTGCTTTCCTGTATCTCGCCAAGCCGGGCATTTGCTTTTTCCAGTTCCTTTTCCAGTTCAACGATCTGCCCGTAACGAATTTCTGCGACCTTACTCAGGTCCCCGCGTCGTTCAGCCTGCTGTTCGGCAACCCTGGCCTCATCGATCCGAGCTTTAATCTCCCTGATTGATTGAATGATGTCTTTTTCCAGGGTCCATTGCCCCTTCATCGCATTCAAGGTGTCATCCAGGTTAGCCATTTCTTCTTTGAGTTTGGCAAGTCGATCTTGGGAAGCCTTGTCTTTTTCTTTTTTCAGAGCTTCCTGTTCTATTTCCAATTTGATCCTTTTGCGCTCCAGCTGGTCAATTTCCGTGGGCATGGAGTCAATCTCGATACGCAGACGGGACGCCGCTTCGTCTATCAAGTCAATGGCTTTGTCAGGCAGGAAACGATCAGTGATGTATCTGCTGGACAGAGCCACAGCTGCAACCGTTGCCATGTCCTGGATGCGCACACCATGGTGCACTTCGTATTTCTCTTTAATACCTCGCAGAATGGCAATGGTGTCTTCCTCCGTAGGTTCCTGTACCAGGACCGGTTGGAACCGTCTTTCAAGGGCGGCGTCTTTTTCAATGTATTTTCGGTATTCATCCAGGGTAGTGGCACCTACGCAGTGCAGTTCGCCCCTTGCGAGTGCGGGTTTAAGCATGTTGGAAGCGTCCATGGAGCCTTCTGCTGCACCGGCGCCCACCAGGGTGTGGATTTCATCGATAAAGAGGACAATCTCGCCGGCGCGTTTTTCCACTTCCTTGAGCACTGCTTTCAGTCGATCTTCGAATTCGCCGCGGTATTTTGCTCCTGCTACCAGGGAGCCGAGGTCAAGGGCAATGACCTGCTTACCTTCCAGAGTTGCCGGAATGTCTCCGTTGACGATGCGCTGGGCCAGTCCTTCGACGATGGCTGTTTTGCCTACGCCTGGTTCACCTATGAGCACAGGATTGTTTTTCGTTCTTCTCGAGAGGACCTGTATGATCCTTCGAATTTCTTCATCACGGCCGATGACCGGGTCGAGCTTACCCTGTCTGGCTACATCGGTCAGGTTACGGGCGTACTTTTCAAGAGCCTGGTATTTTTCTTCAGGATATGGATCCGTTACTCTTTGATTACCCCGGATTGCGGTCAGGGCCTTGAGAAAGTTATCACTGGTTATGCCGAGCCTGTGAAGCATGGAAGTCGCTTTCAGGCTGGAAGTGTTGAGCATGGTCAGAAACAGATGTTCCTGGCTGACGTACTCATCCTGCATGTTTTTGGCTGTTGCAAAGGCGTCGTCAAGCAGTTTTCTCAAGTGTTGTGAGGCATAGGTCTGATTAGCCGTCGCACCGGTTACTTTGGGCAACTGGTCTATCAGTGCATTGGTTTCAGCCAAAACCGTACTGGGCGTGATACCCATTTTTTGCAAAACCGGGACAACTACCCCCTCCGGTTGTTCAAGTATCACTTTGAGCAGATGTTCAGGCTGCAGTTCCTGGTGGTTAAGATTTTGCGCCAGATTTTGTGCAGCTTGAATTGCTTCCTGTGACTTTACTGTAAATTTGTCTATTTGCATTCTTCTCTCCTTTTCCCCTTTTGTGTGCTTTTGCATCGTAGGGATGTGCTTGTTCAGAGAAGAAAATAAGAATTATGGGGTGGGTGTCAAGAATTTGGCACAGGTGATTGGGCGATTTTTCCATCTTTGCCCCTTGCGGGATGAAGGTGGAGAGGAGACGGGCGAATTATAGACTTTCAGGACGCCTGTTTACAGACATGGAAAAAGCCCCTGCAATAATTGCAACAGGGGCTTGAAGTGTGGCGCGTCGGTTTACCCGCATGAGCCGGAAGAGCAGGAGCCGGAACTGCACCCACCACCGCCGACGGGGTTTGTAGAGGTAATGGAAAATCCGGAGCGGTATCCTGCCTCTAAGAAATCAACCTTAATGGCTCCACAGGAGGTTAAAAGGCTTTCTTCGACCAGAAAAGTTAATGAATCTTTTTCAAAAGTTTTGTCCGTGTCTTTTGGCTCATCCAGAGCCAATCCCAAAGATGGGCCTGCTCAGCCACCCTGCATCAGGGCGATGCGGACGGCAGAATCAATCTTGTTCTGCTCAAAATACGATTTGAGATTTTCAATTGCCGTATCCGTTACTTCAAACATTACAACCTCCTAGGTGTTCATCTCAACCCATCAATCTTGATGGAATGTTGCGCTATTATACAACACAAATTAAGGTCTTCTTGTACGATGTCAATGAAGAAGGTATGCTCTTCTCCTACATAGTGAGACGCGATCGTAACCACGTTTCATATCAGGATAGCATATAATGTGGCAAGAAAAAAGAGGTGAAAATTTGAAAAAGGTCGGAATTTCAATCCGTGGTATGGCTGTGAAATATCTCAAGGTGATATTGCCGTGAGTACTCCAATGCAAGACATTCTGGAAAATTTTTATATGAAGATGTCCAACCGTTTTGGGCCGCAGCATTGGTGGCCTGCGGAAACTCCCTTTGAGGTAATGGTTGGTGCGGTTTTAACGCAGAACACCAATTGGACGAATGTTGAAAAGGCTGTATCCTCCCTCAAGGAAGCCGGGGTTCTGGATCTGGAGAGCCTGGCGGCACTTCCTCTTGACTGTTTGGCCGGATATATCCGACCCGCAGGGTATTACAATGTCAAGGCAAAGCGTTTGCATAATCTTTGTCAGTGCATAAGGGAAGTTGCAGAAGGGGATGTCGGGGCGTTTCTTGTTTTGGATCCGGTGGAGCTCAGGCAGATTCTCTTGTCCGTCAAAGGCATAGGGCCGGAAACAGCAGACTCTATACTCTTGTATGCTGCAGAGCAGCCGTTTTTTGTCGTTGACGCCTATACCTTTCGTATTTTTCACAGGCATCAGTTGCTTGCAGATGCCATGACCTATAACGAATTACAGGAACTGTTCATGGAGAATCTCCCCCATGACGTTGAAATGTTCAATGAATTTCATGCACTTTTGGTACGGGTCGGCAAGCAGTATTGTCGTAAGAGCAAACCGCTTTGCACTGAGTGCCCGCTACAGGAAGGTGATGGATGGATTGCCGCTGTTGAAGAGTAAGAGGTTCAGCCTGCATTTTTTTTAATTTCCCCGGGCAGTTAATTATCGTTCAATCTGTTCGACGAGTTGCAGAACCTTGATTACGCCTTCCCTGGGAAGCATGCCAGAGAAATTTTCTGCAGATGCCCCGGATCATACTCGCCTCTTTCTTTTTGAGGCGGAGTCGGCTCAAAAACTGACGCATGCTGCGCATCCAGTATTCTTTATTAGTACCATGGAGAAAGGTCACTTCACCGAGTGCCTCCTCAATATGTTCGTACATGCCTTCTAAGTCAAAAGAATTGGCATACTCCTGGGCCGGTACATGCCTGGGCAGGGCGCGGGAAACTGCCGTGTACAATTCATAACAGTGAATTGCCACAGCCTGGGCGAGGTTAAGCGATGAAAAACCTGCTGTGGGGATGGTCGAGGTATACTGACAGAGATCCACGTCTTCATTGGTCAGCCCTGTGTTTTCCGGACCGAACATGAAGGCCGTATTGTTATGGGCAAGCAGGGGGGCGATTTCCTCTATGACTTCCCTGGGCGTCTGTTCAACAGGACGCTGTTTGCCTTGGCGGGCAGTTGTGGCAACAATGAAATGAAAGGCTTCAGCAGCTTCCTTTGTGGTGGCCACCTGTTTCATGTTATGAATCAGGTGGGCGGCTTTATGGGTGGCCATTTTTAGCATTCGTTCCAGCTCATACTGCTCTTCACTCACCACAATGAGCTGATCTATGCCGAAATTAAACGCTATCCTGGCAGAGGCTCCGATGTTTTCCGGATAGCGGGGATGCACGAGAATGATGCCTGTTGTTCCCACTGGGTCAGTGGATGTTTCTGTACTCTGCATGGATAATCGATGTATGGAATAGGCTGATGCGAAAAGGTAACTGAAGGGAGTGGCTGAAGATCTGTTTCAGAAAGACCGATAACAGAGTAACGCTTGTGTTTACTCTGTTATCGGAGAAGAGAATACTATTCGCCGGTGGCTTGCTCAAGCTGCTTTCTGTCCGACAGGGAAGAAGAACTTGAGGTCATCCGTTTGAAGAATGGGATTATCCCTTTTTCAGCCTTATGGATTTCTTCTTCCGCCTCTTTCAGGGTAATCTGCCAGGCCGGCGCAAAGCCGGGAGATTTTTCAAACATGATTTCCACTGCTTTCTGGTACACCTGAGTTTGGCGAAGCTCCTGGCGGCCGGGTTTCTGATTCAGGACCTGGACCATATTGCGCAGGTTGTCCCGTTCCTGTTTGATCTGGTCTGTCTGGGCTTTGCGACGCTCGTTTTCCTCTGCATCAATTTCCAGTTTCGTATGCAGGTGCTCTTTGAGTTTCTTGTAATTAGCAGTAAGTTGCCGGGCTTTGAGAGCTCCTCGAAGCCAGAGAAGCAGGGCGATAAAGAGTCCCAGGAGCAGCCCGCGGTAGAACGGGTTGGCCAGAATATTGCTGATCCAGCTTGTATCTTCCATAAGAGTACCTCAATTATGTTTATCTTCGATCTTTGCAAAAATAAAGGGACGAGCCTTTTTCAGGTTATCGACAGTCTGTATGCTGCCGCAAAAAACGACGGACAGCCGTTGGTGTCACGCACTTACCCAATTATCCGAACACTGATTGATAACCCGGGTTTATTTTTTTCAGGCAGTGCAGTTTTTTATTTGAAAAGGCGGTATTCGTCAAGAGAAACAACCCGGCCTTCAGCTGTATAGCTCATCGCTCAATCGGGTCAACGGTATCCGCCAGGATGAAATTGATTCGTTTACTGAGTATATCCACCCTGTCCAGAATGACTTCAACCTCATCACCCAGCTGATACAGTTTGTTGGTTCTTTCCCCGATGAGACGATGCCTGCGCTCATCATGGAGATAGTAATCATCGCTCATGTCCTTGACTGATATTGCCCCGCTGATATAACACTCTTCCAATTCCACAAAAAGGCCGAATGAAGTCACCCCGGAGATAACGGCTGTAAACCGTTCTCCTATCCTGTCGCGAAGAAAAAGGACGGCCATACGGGCATGTACGCTGCGTTCCGTATCAATGGCGGTTCTTTCACATCGGGAAAGCAGCGCACCTGACTCCTCCAGGGAAGGCGCATCTTCGGCCGCTCCCAGGAGCTGCGGCATATCGTCTTTCAGCAACCAGGCGTGCAGGGCGCGATGGGCAATGATATCAGGATACCGTCTGATAGGGGAGGTAAAATGCAGATAGTATTGGGCTGCCAGCCCGAAATGTCCTGAATTGTAGCTTGTGTAACGCGCCTGCTGCATGGTACGGAGCAACAGGTTGTTGATCACATATTCCCTGGGTTCGCCTTTTGCCTGTCTGAGCACTTCGGCAAACCATGCAGGAGAAGGCTCGGCCCGAGGCAGGTCGACCCCGAGAAGCTTGCAGACCTCACGAAAACTTTCCAGTTTGAGGGTATCAGGATCTTCATGGATGCGAAACAGGGTCCTGCATCCGGCACGCTCAAGGGTTTCGGCAACAGCCTCATTGGCTGCCAGCATGCATTCTTCGATGAGTTGGTGGGCCTGGTTACGGTCGCTGAGCTTGACTGCGACAACATGGTGTTCTTCAATGGAAGTTTTTGCCTCCGGCAAGTTAAAGTCGAGGCTTCCCCTGGCCATGCGTTGTTTTCGCAGGAGCGCTGCCAGCTGTTTCGCCTCTGAGAGCATGGGTAGAAATTCCTGATACCCGGCGACCAGTTCCTGTTCAGGTTCGTAGAGAATCCTGTTGACGGTGTCGTAGGTGAAGCGCTGCTTGCTGAGAATGAGGCTTTTGCAGTATTTCTCTTCAGTTCGGTTTCCCTTATGATCAAAGGAGAGAATGGTTGTGAAGGCCGGCCTCGGCTGCTGAGGCACAAGGCTGCACAGGTCGTTGGAAAGTCGTTCGGGCAGCATGGGGAGAACTCTGTCCGGCAGATAGACGCTGGTTCCCCGCTGCAGGGCTTCTCTGTCAATAGCGGAGCCTGGACGAACGTAATGGGTGACATCCGCAATGGAGACATAGAGCGTGTATCCCCGTTGGTTTCGCGTAACGCAGATTGCATCGTCAAAATCCCTGGCATCTACTCCGTCAATGGTGACATGGGATAATTCCTGCAGATCAACACGGTGTGTGTCGCATTTGGTCAAAGAGGACAGTTCCTCTGCTTCCCGGAGAACTTCTTCCGGGAAAGCGTCTCGTAGATTGAACTGCCGGACAGCCATACGGATCTGTACTGCAGGGTCAAAGGGATCTCCCAGTATTTCCAGGATTTTTCCCTGCGGGCCGGAGCGTTCGTTTCCGTAGTCCGTAATTTTAGCCAGTACAGCCATGCCGTCCTCACATCCCAGAGCATCATCCCGGGAGATGCGAAGAGTGTAGGGGAGTTTGTCGTTGTCAGGACTGATATAACCGTGCTTGCCGCTGCTGTAATAAATTCCGCAGAGGCTGCTCACGGCTCTTTTGACGACCTGAACGACTCGTCCGACCCGTCGTCCCCTTGAATGCCCTGTCACGGCTACCTGGATAAGGTCACCGTGGGAGGCGCCGCCTAAATCCTCAGGGGCGATGAAAATATCTTTTTCCGTATCTTCAGTATTGGTCGTCACGGCAAAACCGAAACCTTTTGAGGTGACGTCCAGGGTGGCTTCTACGGTTTTTTCCTGACTACTCAGCAGATACTGCTTGCTTTTTTTCTGCAGTTTTCTCTGTTCTGTTAAGGCTGTCAGGGTTTTGGAGACAGCTCCCCGTTCTTTTCTGGAGAGGTGCAGTTCGTTCATGATCTGCGGTAGTGCCATGGGCCGGCTTTGCGAACCCAGCAAGGCGAGAATCTGATGTTCAAAAGGCAATACATGTGTTTTTTTCTGTGTTGTTCGTCTGTTGGATCGTGGGAGAGAACGTTTTTTCTGGGCCCTGCAGTGTTTTTTTCTGGTCATTGTCATAAAAGAGGCTAATTATAGTATTTATGCTTCGGTGCGGGAAGGCGGCGTAAACCGGTTTGTATGTGTTTTGAAGGTGCGTCGGTCCGGAAGAAGCGGTAAGCCGGAACCTGAAGCAGGAACTTCCGTGCTGATACGTCCGTGTTTCTTCACGTGTTGCACCTGGTAGAGGAGGATAGGTATGCTGCATGTAACAATTCTGCACGTGGCTGCGGAAAAGACAACTGCATATGTAAGTTGCCACATCATAGAGAGCAATGCAATATTCAACATTTGATCTGGATGCCTATAAAGAGGTGATGGCCGGTTTCATAGGCTATGATGAAGTCTCGCAAGTATTCTGGAATGCATTGGATTTCGCCTTTGCAGCCCATGGGGATCAGTGGCGGCGTTCCGGCGATCCCTACATCATGCATCCGTGCAACGTCGCCCGCATCCTTGCAGAAGAGTTGGATATTCTTGATCCGGAAATCCTTGCAGCCGCCTTGCTTCACGACACCATTGAAGATGTGGAAAGCGTAACCAAGGAGGGATTGGTGAAGCAGTTCGGCGGAAAAGTCGCCGCCATAGTTGATGGATGCACTAAAGTAACCCATTTTTCAGGGGACAGACAGAATTTTAAAAAAAGAGTGCATCGAAAAATTTTCAGCGGTGCGGCGGCGCGTCCTGAAGTCATGCTGGTGAAACTGGCTGATCGTCTGCACAATCTGCGGACTTTGTCTTCCATGCCCAGGCATAAACGGCAGAAAATCGCCGCTGAAACCCTGGATATTTATGCGCCCATGGCCACCATCCTTGGCCTGTTCGATATCAAACGTGAGCTGTACAACCTTGCCCTGGCCTATAAATATCCCCGTCAGGGAGCAAAATTGCAGTCCAAAATCGATAAACTGCAAAGCGATCCTGAAGCCAAGGACATTGTCGAAAAGCTGCATGTATTTTTTACAGATGAAGGCTTGCAAAATACGGTGACCCTGCGCACCAAAGGTCTGTGGGGATATTATGATTTCAGAAACCGCATCCTGATCAAAGAAATAGAGACGCCGCAGGAAGTTCTTATTCTGGTTGAAGATCGTAAGCATTGCTACAGTGCGCTGGGCGCCCTTAATAAAATCTACCCGCCTATTCCGAGAACCATACGTGACTTCATCGCTAATCCTAAACCTTCCGGATATCAGGGGCTGCATGCGCGTCACAATATCAACGGCCGAAAATACCTGTTCAAGATCCGCACGAAAGAGATGGCCCGGAGTGCGCAGCGCGGATTGGTTAAGGATTGGAATACAGACAGTAAAGCGCGTGGGAGATTTGTTCGGGAAATCAAGGAAATGTTTGATATCCTCGGCCATGAGGAGTCGGTCGGTTATCGCGACCTGATCGCAGCCAGGGGAAGAAAGGAGATCTACACCTACACTCCTGACGGAGATTTGGTATGTCTGCCGCTGAACAGTATTGTTCTTGATTTCGCCTTTCGAGTGCATACCGCCATCGGGCACACCTGTACCGGTGCCATGATCGGCAACCGCCGGGTAGGAGCGGACGCGGTTCTTCAAGACGGCAATGTGGTCAAAATTTTACGCCAGGCAAAGGGTGTCAGGTTTCCCGCCTCGATCCAGAAAAAATGTCAGACCCCCAAGGCCAGGTCGGAACTGGCTAAAACTTTTCGCAAGCGCCGGGAAATCGTACTGACGGAAATCGGGGCGGCCATTCTCCGACAGGAGATGCGCAGGTACGGTGTCCCCTTTGAAGTTCTTGAAAAAAAAGGTATGGAGGCGATTTTAGCCTATTTCAATATCCCTGACCTGGACGCATTGTTTCTTGAACTGGGCATCGGCAGAATTCGCCTGCGTGAATTGATTTATGAAATCCGCAACGGATTATATGTGGATAGGCCGACTTTGTACCAGCCCACAGGGGTCTTTAATCGTGTGGATCTTTCAACCCTGGACCCTGTGGTTATGAAATCTTCCGCCTGCTGTAAACCAAATCCACTGGATAAGGGAATTATAGGGTTGCTCAGCGAGCGGGGACTTTCACTGCACCGAAAAGACTGCGAACAACTCCAGAAAATCAGGTTTCAACGGGAAGATGCAGTCGAGGTGCGCTGGAAGCGAAAAGAAACCAAGATTGACAAACCGCAGAAGCTGCTTGTCATGGATGTTACTCGAAACAGACTTTTTATGCTCCTTTCGGTTGCGCCGCAGGAAATGAAAGTGCTGGACACTATCTACCTCGGTAAAGGCGCCTCTGTTATCGGAGACTGGGAAATTAACTTCAAGGTTATGGATCTGTATGGACTGGTAAAAATCAGTCGTCACCTCAGGCGCTCATCCTTGCGTTATGATTTTGATCTGGAATTTTAATTTTTTTTGAGAATGACTCTTGAAAAGAGACAATGTGGTACTTAATATAAAAGCATGGTTGAAAATGATGGAGTCTGGATCACAGCAACCGCAGCATACATCGTTTCACAACCATATCACTCCTTGAGACAATCTGTTGAAGGGTGTGGCATATGTCCTTCCTCCGGCGTCTTAGTTGCAGGTCCCTCCTTACCTGTGTACAAGACGCCATTTTTTTTGCGGCAGACAGGTATCGATATTTTTTTCAAGCTGTGCCATGAACTGGGTGCGGTTCAATTCTCTGGCTCCCATACTGACAAGATGTGCGGTGGTCATCTGGCAGTCGATCATCTTGATGTTGAGTGATTCTGCGTTGTTGACCAATGAGGCCAAGGCAACTTTGGAAGCGTCGGTTACGTCCGTGAACATGGATTCGCCGAAAAAAACACCATCCAAGCAAACTCCGTACAACCCTCCAGCAAGTTTTTCTTCAAACCGGCATTCTATTGAATGGGCAAAGCCGAGATGGTGCAGGGTGACATAGGCCTGCTTCATTTCTGCCGTAATCCACGTTCCTTTTTCTCCCTTTCGTTCGTTTTGCGCACAGGAGGTAATAACCTGTTCAAAGGCGGTATCCGCCGTGACCAGGAATTTGTTCTGCCGCATGGTTCTAGCCAGTCGTTTGGAACAGTGAAATTCTGGAGGAAATATTACCAGACGCGGAGCTGTCGACCACCAGAGAATGGGATCTCCTTCATTGTACCAGGGGAAGATCCCCTGGGAATAGGCAGTGAGGAGCCTTACCGGTGAGAGATCACCTCCTATGGCCAGGAGGCCGTTGTCGTCGGCTAGTTCAGGCGCCGGAAATATAGGGTCATCGATTAAGCGGAAAACAGGCATTGAGTACTGAAAGCAAATGGTAATGGGGAGTGTAGATTCGAAGTTATTTCTCCGGAAGTATCGGTATGGTCATTCCTTCGGGCCCCCAGGAACCGGCCGGGTAAAACTGAAGTTCCAGGTTTTCACATGATTCGCATGCTTCCAGAACAGGTGTCAGGTAGCGCCAGGACGCCTCTACGCCGTCTTGGCGCCAGAACAGCATATGGTCGCCTGCAATGCAGTCGTAAAGAACCCGTGCATAGGCGTCGGGGACCGGTTTATGATAATGTTCATGGTAAAGAAAATCCATATCCATAGAACGAAGACACAGCTGAGGGCCGGGATTCTTGGTTTGAAATGAGAGGCGAATCGCTTCCTGGGGAAAGGTTTCAATAACGAGACGATTAGCTTGTATGCTGTCTCCCAGGCCCCCCTGGAAAAGACGATGGGGAACTTCCTTGAACTGAATGGCGATCCGGGTCTTCTTTTCCGGCATTCTTTTTCCGGATACCAGGTAGAACGGCACTCCCTGCCAGCGCCAGTTGTCGATGTAGGTCTCCAGGCAGGCATAGGTAGGTGTCTGGGAGTCGGAGGCGACACCCTGTTCTTCGCGGTATCCGGGAACGGGTTTCCCGTTGATGAGGCCGCGTGTGTACTGTGCCGGCGTGATTTTACTCCCGCCGTTGGAGGCAAAATCACGTAATGAACGAATAACCTTCACCTTTTCATCCTGGACATGTTCGGCGCTTAGACGGGCAGGCGGCTCCATGGCGATCAGCACCATGAGCTGCATGAGATGGTTCTGGAACATATCCCTGATAACGCCTGCTTTTTCGTAGTAGCCGGTCCGTTTTTCTATGCCCAGCTGTTCGGCCGCAAGGATATGCACCGAATCAATATAACGCCGATTCCATACGGGTTCGAAAATGGTGTTGGCAAAGCGAAAGATCAGCAGGTTCTGTATGGTCTCCTTAGCCAGATAATGGTCTATGCGAAAGATCTGTTTTTCATTGAAATGTTCGTGGAGTTGCATGTCCAGGTCCAGGGCGCTTTTCAGGTCGTGACCAAAAGGTTTTTCCACGACAATGCGCGACCAGCCGGTTTTTTCATCAGCCAGTCCCACTGTTCCTGATAAATGGGCAATGGTTGGATAGAGCTGCGGGGGAACTGCCAGATACAAAAGGATATTGTCCCCGGTTTGCCTCTCGGCAGACAGCGTGTCCATGTATCGTTTCAGGGCGGCGAAGTGTTGCAGCTCATACTCAACCGGATGATAATGGATGTGACTGAGGAACTCCCGCCATTGGTCATGTCGCGTGCTGTTTTCCGGCGCCTGCGCGTTGAGGTGATTTCTGTAATCCTGGTCATCGAGCTGTGTTCTGCCGACACCGACAATACGGAAGGGAGGGGAAAGCCGCCCTTCGCAGAAAAGGGAGAATAAGGCCGGTATCAGTTTTCGGCTTGTCAGGTCCCCGGACCCCCCGAAGATTACAATAGTGCATGGATCAAGGGAGGATACCGGGAGAAGGTCGCATGCATGCATGGTCATGATTTCCGTTGAGTAGTGAAGAGTAAGCGTCTGTTCTCTGTTTTGAGGTAAAACAGAGGGAATTGCAAGCGCTATTATCCATGCCGGGAACCGAAATGTTTTTACTGTAAACAATCTCTGTCGACAACCTGTGAAGAAAAAAGTCGATTTCCCGTCAAAAAGAGGTTGCCAGGAAAGCCTAACTCATTGATAATCCCCAGTCGTATGTTACAATCAGAGCATAATTGTGTGCTGCAAGCAATACCAACCTTAGCCGCTAAGATAAAAAAACAATGTACCTGGAACATTTTCAGCTTAACCATTCGCCCTTCATGGAAGAACCCGATGCTCATATCTTTTATCGAGGTGGAGGTCGAGAGACCGTCTATCAGGAGTTGCTTGGTGATGTCGTCAGCGGTAAGAGCCTGATTAAACTGACAGGGAGGGAGGGCTCCGGTAAAACCCTTCTTTGCCGTCTTGTCCTGGAAAATCTGCCCAAAGAGTATGATGTCGTCTTCATCGACAATCCCATAGGCTCCTTTGACGACCTGCTTCGCATTGTCTGTCTCGATCTCGGCATGCACCCGACCACCGGTGATGATCAGGTTAACTTTGCCGATGAACTTGGCAAACAGGTCGACCAGCGGCGGGCCGCAGGGCGTAATGTCCTGCTTGTTATCGATGAAGCGGAAAAACTCTTTCTGGCGACGCTCGAGCGTCTGGTACGAACGATCTGCAGCGGTGAGGACAATGATACCCTGAGAATTCTTCTTTCCGGTCGTCCAGGGCTGGATGCCAACCTGGAACAACTGTCCGTGTTCTGCGCCAATGTGGACATCAACGCCGGGTACGCTCTGATGCCCCTGACCGAAGAGGAGACTGGTGAATACATGCTTTTTCGCCTGGAAAAGGCTGGGTTGTCCCGTGACAGGCATGCGGAGATTTTTTCAGAAGGGGCGGTCGGCAAGATTTACGCATCTTCGCAGGGGAACATGCGTCTGATCAATATCCTTGCCGAAGAGTCACTGCAGAATTCTTTTTCAGATAAATCGTTCATGGTATTGCTTGACCATGTGGCCGTGGAAGAGGATGTCCCTTCAGACGGCGCCGCAAACAGGGCAGGGCGGATCCAGGATATACGTCTGGGCATTCAGAATTTTGTAGGTGCCAATACGGTGCTTTCCGGGGCAATCGGTGCGGCCGTCGTTCTGGTTGTGATCATCGCTATGCTTCTTGGAGGCGGCGATCGAAAAACGGCTCAGGAGCAACAGGAGGCTGTCGTGATCGGTTCTTCGGAGCCGCCTGAGCAGAAGGTTGTTCTGCCTGCTCCTGACGAAGAGGCGCTTGTTTCGGATCAAGGGGAAGCGGATACTGTTGCGGGTATTCAAGACGTCGGCTCTCCTGAAGAAATTGAAAACGCCATGCTCGAGGCAGATGTCATCTCTGAAGATATGGATCTGAGTGAAGAAATCATGGAGCAGCCGATTGTAGAGAATATGAGCGTTGAAACCGACGACGTTCCTGAAGTGATTATCGAGCCTTTGGATACGCCGCTTCCGGAGGAACAGCAGGAAACGCTCACGGGTGGTCCGCAGCAGAGGCTCAAGGTCATTACGGTTGGCCCGGAAGGGAGGAAACGGACCTATGGGGAAGCTGCAGAAGCTTTCAGTGAAGAGACCACTCCCCCTGTGCTCGAGGTTACTTCCGCCAACCTGAAAAAGACAGTTTCTGCTGATCGTGCTCCAGTGAATCACGTGCGGGAACCGGTGACCGTTAACGGCCGAGACGGTCAAAAGATCTTCCGTGAGAGACGTCGGGCCAGCGCTACCTGGCTGGCAGAGGCGTACCATGGGGCGTTTACCGTACAGCTGATGATGCTTTCCTCAAATCATGCAGAGTCCAATCTGATGAGAATGATGACCGAGGATGAGTATTATGCTATAAAAAACAAACTGTATATTCTTCGTAAAAATACTACGCCGCCGACGCTCTTTGTCTATTACGGCATCTATGATTCCATGGATCAGGCCAGGGAGGCGCGTAATTCCATGCCGGTTTTTCTTCGTAAGCACCATCCGTATGCAGTATCCATCAATGATGCCCTGAAAAAATCACAGAATTGACGTGCTGTCCGGGTTTCCCTTCAATCAAAGACTCTGTGTTGCTCAAGATAATGCAGAGTCTCATTATCGCAGCTTAATAGGCCATATAACTCAATGATTTGAGGATAAGGGCAAAGCCCATGGCAAACATACCCGTCAATCCCATTCCACAGCTGAATCCGGCCAGGAGCACAGGAGCGTACTGCCTCCACATAGAACCGTATTTTTTATGAAAATAGAACCGTCCCAGCAGTGCCCCGACAACTTCGAGCAGGACGCCGTGGGGAGTTGACTGCCCCAACCCTCTCACTACCCCGTAGATGAGCAGCACCGGCAGGCCGAAGATTGATAGAATCATGTACACAATCAGCCCCAACCCGATTCCGGAGGCGACATAACTCCCGTTGAGCGCCTGGTAAAAGAGAGAGTTTCCCTCCAGTGTGGAGGTTTGCATCAGCAGAGTGTTCAGTGCCTGGAGGTGCCAGAGTTCCTGGGCGTAGGGATAGCTTGCCGAAGGTATGGGAGCCAGCCTCCAGATGAACTGGGAAAAGAGCAGGCTTGAGATCATGACTATCGGGAACACGACCAGTTCCGCTTTGATGATGCCCCGCAGGGAAGTCCCTGTGAGTTCGATTTCGCGAAAACCCACCGTGGCTTCCCCATAGTTGTGTATGGGGATGGGGGCATACCATATTTCAATTCCCTGGTAACCGAAATATTTTGCACCGGCAATGAAGCTGGCTTCTCTGACCAGCGGAAGGCTGACGAACTGTCCGGCAATACCTTCCATGCGTGCCGTGATATAAGAGATAACAGGGGTATAAATAAACCCGTAGGCGAGAAAGAATATCCAGGGAAAGTTCGGTACCAGCCAGACGCAGAGCAGTACATAGGAGAGGGTGGAAAAAAAGTATATACCTATGGATATCCAGAAATTAAAATCTCCACGCCCTTTGGGCGGATTGAACAGGGCATGCAGATCTATGCTTCCGGCGCTGCTGTTACGAAAAGAACGGAGCACCGACCAGATCCCTATAAGACCGATGGAAAGCCCCAGACCGATGCCGAAACTCATGTAAAAGTCAAAGTTATTGGCAAAAACAGTGTCCACCGTACCCATGCCCTGGTGCCAGCGATGGAGGATCCCTTTGTCCCAGAGTATGGGGTTGAGCGCAATGGTGATGATCAGGCCTATGAAGCCGCCTATGACAGCCCAGAAAGGCAGTACCATACCGATGAACACCAGGCCGAGATCCAGTTGAATACCGGTGGCCACAGCGGGCAGGGCTTCTTCCGTATGCCTGGTCAGCTCGATCCAGGGGATGGGGATCAGGTGGATGGGTTCGGTGAAAATGAGTCCTGAAACCACGGGCAGAAGCACATAGATCCCGCCGAATCCGAGACCGACTACCGCTCCGATGGAAAAGACCCGCCATTTCCAGCCTTTGTCCTGCTCATCGGCGGATTCAGCCAGTGCCATGGTTCCAAGAGCGCCGACCGGGGCCATGGGGAAGGGAAGTTTTTCCACATCAGAGGTTATTCTGTACAAGGCATATCCCAGACCGAAACGATCCACACGCTGGATAATCTGAGCCCCGATGAGGAGGAGGATCGGGATGAGCCAGTCCCTGTGAAAAAAGGTTCGTTCCGCAATGGACGCCGATGCTGCGGACGGTGCAATCCAGGTGGGGATGTATTCGGTAAGGCCGAGCATCTGCGCGGCATCGGACTGGACAAGGTACTGATGCCACAGGAGTCCCTGGAACGGCGATGCCAGGGCAGCGCCCGCCATATAGTACAGCAGGAATATTTCTTGCTGCCGCAGGCTGGTGTGTGCGCGCTTGGCAATCTCGGCAAAGAGAATGATGGTGACCCACCTGGCTGCCGGGCCGATACCCGAGCCTATAACCAGCTGCAGGTACATGGAGCCGGGCATCATCAGAAAACCGATGAAAACTGCTCCGACAATGGATTTCCAGTCAAATCCTTCTTCAAAGTGATCCGGCGTTTGCAGCAGGTCACGGTATTCTTTCAGTTCCTTATCATCGTACATGGTTCCTCACAGCCTGCCTGTGTCATCATGGTATATGGGTTGAATGTACATGTGCAGGTCAGTCAGGCAGCACCTGATAGCTGCCGTCGGCAAACAGACCTATAAGTGCCCAGGTTCCGCCCATGAGCAGATCTCCGATGATCAAGCCGATAAAGAGAAACTGGAGCTTCCTGAACAGTCCCACCCCTCCATAGCGCATGCACAAGGCATTGCACAGCCAGCCGATGAAAAAGGAAAACCAGAGAATGCGCATTGCCGATGAGTAGGCGGTCAGATAGCCTATGGGGTGGATGGGCCACCAGTAGAAACGATGATAGCAGGTCACCAGCACGCCCATGACAAGGGCGCCGATAACCGCAAAGATTCTCACCCAGTTGCCGGCTTCAACTCCGGTCTCATTCAGGCGGACGATATTTTCATACATGGTCAGGGAGGTCTGGGTAGCCCATTCCAATTGCAACTCCCTGATGCCGTATTTATAACAAAGCATGATCATGGCCAGAAAGGAGGCGATAACCGCAGTAGTTATGGTCAGTCCGACGCCCAGAAGCAGAAGACGCCTGTTTGCCATGGTATGATGGATCTGACGGGCGTGGAGCAAAGACGGGCTGAGAGATTCGCGCAGATCGACAAACAGCATTTTTTGCGCAGCTGCAGCAACTATCAAGCCGACTTTGCTGAATACTCCGGGGCCGAACAGGACCAGCAAACCGTCAAGAGGAGCGGCTGTAAGCGTAAAGTAAGCTAACCCGCCCTGGCAGATGATACGCGATGCTACCAGGGTAATCATAAAGAATGCGCAGATGGTCAGAAGGGCTGTTCCGGGAGACATACCGAAACAGACTCCCCATCCGGCCAGGGCGACCATGCCTGTTGCGGCAAGCCAGAAGGAAAGGCGTATGGAAAACCATTCGGTGTTCACTGACAACGGGCCGGTGGTGAAAGCCTGTCGCACAATATGTTGTAAATGGTTGCGGGAGAGCCAGAGCAGGAAACAAAAGAATACGCCGTAGGCTCCGATCATCTGGGTTTCCTCAACAAAAGCCAGGGTCGGTCCGAAGGTAACGCCCAGTGAAGATGCGGGGATGGTATATCCCATAACAGCAAGAAGGCCGAACAGGAGACACCCCAGGATGTAAAACAGCCAGCAGCTCATTGAAACCTGTCTGGCGGTGAGAAAGGCAAATCCTATAAAGGCCGGATACAAATAGATTTTGAGCTTGCTGAATCCCGACAGGAGACCGACTTGAGGAAAATATGGTCCTGCAAGCACCAGCGTGGGAATGGAGGGGACGGAAGGGAAATAATAGCTTAGACCATTAAGCAGGTGCAGGCAGATGGGCAGCGAGATTCCAATGAGCAGATACGGATGCAGGAAAAAGGAGCCTATCCCCCCCTTCTCCAGGCTGCGGCTCATCATCTGGGGAACCTGGAGCAAGGGAAAATTCATACGCTCGTTATGAATCCATTGCCTGGAGAAGAGGTTTATCAGGCAGACAAGTACGGTGTAACAAAGCAGGATAAAAACTCCCCAGAAGAGGATGGGGGCAAACCACGCCTGCCAGGGGATGGCTGCAAACACCTCCAGCCAGTCCATCTGCCTGCCGTGAGCCAGACCGTCATACAGGGTTTTAATCGCTCCTTCGTCCGGGTACAGCCCTTGGGGCAGCAGCGGCTGAAGAATAGCCGCCCAATCGTTTTCAACGCTTGCGAACTGATAGGGAACGGTCAGGTTGAGAAAAAGGGTTCTCGCCAGACCTGTATAGGCAATTCCCGAGGCAATGACCATCTGCATCCAGATCACCAGAAGTTCAGGTCCGGTGATGAGGCGGGAACCAGGAAATAGGCGAGTCAGCAATCCACTCAAGAGTGTGGAGACAAGAAAGAGGTAAAAGGGCGCAAGGGGGAAATGTCCCCCGCCAAGGGGGGTGGCGTGGTGATAAATATTGTTGATCGGAGTCAGTATACAGATTCCTGTTCCCAGTAAAAGGCCGATCAGGACGGCACGCAGACGGATGCGGGATGCCGAGGTCTTCTGTTTGTTCATCTTTATCGACCTCCCTGTTCCCTGACCTGCAAGAGAAGCCGGCCGTAGTGCTCTTTCTCTGTCTCGTTTAAGGAGCGCCAGATGAGCAGTTGTTTACGCAGGCTGTGGACAAAGGATGTGTTGACCCTTCGCCATACCCCGGCTTCACCGGATCGTCTGCTGAGGAGTACGCTGATTTCAAGAAAATCCTCGCCTTCCCCTGCATGGCAGAAGCTGAGATCCACCCACTGCATGATCCCGAAGTCAAAGGGCGCCAGCCAGACCTTTGCCCTGATGTGCAGACAGTCTTCAGCCATGGGCAGATGTTTGAGTCCGGGGGCGGTAATTTGACAGGTTTCCACTATTTCTATGGGGCCTGTGGAAAATATGCCATGGGAGACGTCCTGATGGTTACTGAAAAACTCATACAAGAAGCCGCAGATGGAGTGGTGTTCATGGTAGCGCATGAGAAAAGGCAAAGTGAGTCCCATGGTGTCTTTTTCAGGTTCAGGCATAACCCAGCTGCGGTTGACGTCGGGGATGGCGATATCGGCGGCTACACGGGAGGGATATATCACCGAGAGCAGGACAACAGCCATGACGAGAAACATTGCAGCCACTCCGGCTGTGGAGGAGTAATTGACGGTTATTCCCTGCCATAGAGGCGTTTCGGCGAGAAATCCTGCTAGGGTCTGGGCCAGCAGGTAGCCAAGTACCACGGAGATAATCGCAAACGCCATGGCCTCGGCAATGAACAGGAATGAAACATGGCGGGGAGCGAGTCCCACCGAGGTATAGATGCCGATCTCCCTTTTTCGTTCAAAAACAGAACTGATCATGGTGTTGAGGACGATGAGTATGGAGATGAGCAGCGGGATGATGATGTTGGGCATACCGGAATAGCTCATGCTGTCACTTGCCTGAACAACGGATACTCCCCGGTCATTGCCGTGGAACAAGGTGAAGTTGAAGCGGTCCGAAAGAAATGGGAGCGTGTCGTCCTGTATGTCGTCCGGGATGATCAGGGCGACGCTTTTCAGCGCTCCTCCCATGGCGAGCAGAGCGCCGGCGGGAATGACGGCAATCTGTTCCGGCTCGATATGACGGTATCTTCCCTGATATGTTTGAATGTCCTCGCCTGATTCCATGGCTTCCTGCTCTTCATCACTCAATTCCCGCATCGACTGAGAGGGAAAAACCACAGGAGTCAGAATTTCTTCATCCAGGTCGGGATGAAGACGATAACGTTCTTCGGAAAAAAGGCCGACCACTTTGAACGGCGCTCCCCAGAGAACAATAGTCTGTTTTCCGGGAACATCGGGATGAATATCCGCCCTGTGAGCAAGTTTTTCAGGAAGGAGAATGACATTACGTTCATCCCGGTTGAACCAGCGGCCTGCGACCAGGCTTTCATGGAACCTGCTGATTTCCGGTTCCTGCCAGGAAAGCCCCACCAATCCCTGGATGGAGAATTGCCGGCCGTCTTTGCGCAGTTGAATATCAGCGCTTCTGGTCAGGTCTTCATTGCTGTACCAGATTCTGGGGCCAACTGTTATCCGGGAATCATACAGGGTTGAAAACATGGTCAGCGCTTGTCTCGGCAGATCTTTCCACGCCATATCCTTGATCAGAAATCCCTTGTAGCTTCCCTGTTCTGCAAACTGAAGTTCGTTCTGGCGCCTGATGGAACTGACACTGGTAAAGCTCATGATGGTAAAGGTGAGGATGATCAGGGTCAGGCAGGTCAGGGCGGTTCGCATCTTGCGTCGATTAAGATTTGAGACGCCGAGATAAAAGGCGGCTGTAAATGCCTTCCAACTGGAGAGTTCCGTACCCTTGGCCAGGGATGCACGCCTCTGCAGCATGATCATTTGCTGCTCAAAGCGGAGAAAAATGATCATTGTCACCAGAAAAGAGAGCCCTATGATGAAAAAAGCAATGATCACCACAGTGGGGCTGTACGCCAGTTTGAAGGCCGGATGTACGCCGGCTATGAGTGCGATGAGCAGAAGAAGAATGAGTATGAAGGCGATAATACGTTTATAAATCGATGTGTAGGCAAAGAGGAGCCGTTCCATACAGAAGGCAAAGGGAACAAACAGGGCTATGTAAAACAACACGCCGAACAGGACATCCTTCTGGGTTTTTTCGACATGGGTGTACACCCGGTCTGCAAGAGCCCAGGATGCTGCGGCTTCGGCAAACATTCGGTCATACTGTTTGTCTTGAAGCGCCCGGCGGCTTTGCCGGAGCGCTTCGATCCCCTTTTGCTGCAGGGCGTTGATGTGTTCGTTGTAGATGCCGTGCTCCTCCAGATTGTTAATCCTGGGGCTGAGCAAAGCCCACATATCACGGGCCACAAGGTAACTGGTGTTGTACAGTGAAGGATTGTCTCCCACCCTGTAGCCCGTACCGATTGGAACCTCGGGTGAGCCGTTGGTCAGGATAAGCTTTTTATCCAGCAGTGTGTCGGAAAGGGTCAGTTTCAATCTGGTGTCAGGGTCGACAAACAGGGAGGCAATGGTTGATGATCTGGTATCTATGCGGCTGTACCAGTATCGTACCGGCGGCGCTTCCCTGGCACCGTCAATGAGCTGCAGCTTGGTCATGTATCTCAGGCTGCGGGGTTCCAGGAGGTTGAAGATGGTTGTCTGGGCGCAATTGAACATGATCAGGTCTGTGCGCATGTCCTGCCGCTGCATTTTCACCCGATAGGCGTCTTTACCTGTCAGTTTTTTATCAATTGCCCAACGGACGGATCCGTCGTCTGTGGAAAAGGTATAGCCCTCAAAGATTACTTTGTCCTGCACATGCTTTTTGTCGGCAACTCCTTTGAGGAGGAAATGCCCCTGACGATTTGCCAGCAAATGATATCGAGCAGGTCCCTGGAAGATCAGAAGCATGGAATCCGGCGCCGGTTGTTCGGCGAATAATTCCCCATGCAGCAGCAGGCTGGTTTTTCCGGATACGGTGGAGAAACCTTCGCGTAAGGAGGCGGCAGGCGGTATATGGGCCTGATCCAATGCCGTCACCAGATGTTGGATAACCTGGTGTTGTTTGAGCACGTTCTGCCACTGTATTCTTTCCGGTTGATCAAAAGGCGTGCCCCACCAGCATCGATTGTCCCCACTGGTCGCCAGGGTTATGCCGGGCAGGCCTGCCAGAGCGGCTGCCTCGCCTCCCAGATGGGGTTTATCCGGCAGGAGATCCTGCCAGGGATGCAGGCGGTCGGGCCTGAGGGTTGATCTGAAAGGGAACGGTGTTTCCCCCGGCGGCGCCGCCTGTTGGAGTATCTGGTGGATATCCCTGTAAGCGCCCGTTCTGTTGATCCGTTCGCGCAAGGGATACATGAACCCCTGATGAAAGGCGGCCAATCCGTCTCCGTGACTCGATAAGTGGAGGGATATAAACACTCTGGCGTCATATTCCAGTACCAGTGAGCGAAATTTTCTTTGCTGGTCCAGGCGTTGTTTTTCAGCTTTCAGCTCACTGATTACTTCCGTATGCGATTGTTGCGCCTTTTGAGCTAAGGGAACGAGCAGCTCACGTTCCTCCGGCGTCAGAGCGCTGAAATTTTTTTTCCATGACAGGCGTCGAAGTTTGAGCCTGGTATCGGCCAGCTGTTGTATTTCCTGCTTGGCTTGCGTTGACTGTTCCTGCATGCGCAGTGACATCAGGCGGGTGGAGATGGCGTCGATGCCGAGTTTGAGTGATTCCTGTACACTCTCCCCGAAAGATCCCTCTGCTTCACTTACAGTCCTGCTCTGGAGAAAGGTGGAGAGCGTGTTCAGGTAGGATGTACTTGTTTTCAGGTCGCTTCTGATCTGCCTGGCCATGGTGCGGAGCGATTTTCCCGTCGTCGTCAGCGACCAGATCATTTCCCGCATTCCTGCGAGTTCCTGGTGATGTCCGCTGGTGGCCACCAGGAGGAAGGAGTGGCGTGACGGATTGTCATGCAGGTAATCGGCGAGTTGCAGCAGTGATGCCATGGAAAGGGATTCGTCCGCTCCCGGGGCAATGTCTGCCACATTTTGGGAGGCGTCATAAAAGGCCTCTACCACAATGAGCTGCTCTTTTTCGTCTGCATCGGTTCCAGGGAAAAAGGCGTAAATATCGGCAGACTCCTGCGCCTGCCATTGCATCGCACTTGTCAGGAGAACCTGCCTGGCCACCAAACCCGGCTCCGGACCGGGATGCAGGAAAGCAAGTTGTTCCAGCGGCATCCAGAAACAGGGAAACTGGATAGGGGTGAGTTCTTTTTTTTCAGCAAACTCTTCTCTGAAACTTGGGCCGCTGTCAAGGTAGATTAACGCCCGGGCGCCGAGCTCGGCGGCATTGAGCCAGTTGGCGCCGGAGTTGAAGTCCATCAGGACAATGGCTCCTTTGACATCCAGGCCGTTGAAATCGCGGAGTTCTCCTCTTCCTGCATAAATAAGCGGCCCCTGTATCCCCTCTGCAGGCAAATTTTGCGGTGTGATTACATTGTAATACAGTGGATGGAGGGTAATGTTCCGCCCATCCACCTGAAGGGTTGAACCTCCATGCTTGCGTACAGGAAGCGTAAAGGGGAGCGTCCCTGTCTCCCCGGGTGCCGACTCGCTGAAACGGTTCAGGATATAATCTGCAGCCTGCTTCTCACCGTTGCTTCCAGTGGAACGGTCGCCATATTCGGCAAGGCGGGTGACGGTCTGTTGGAGATCTGCAAGGAGTGGCTGTGCATCCTCAGCAAGGGTGCAGGAGGCCCGATGGAAAAAAAGGAACAGTACAGAGGCGGCTAAAAAAACAGGCCATTGTCTGAAAAAGTAATCACTTTTCATCAATGGTCCCCACAGAGATATTGAGCTCTTCTCTTTGCTCGATTTTGTCGATACGTCCGTCGCGAATCCAGATCACCTCGTCAGAGACATTAAGCATTTTGAAATCATGGGTGGCCGATATAACGGTCACACCGCGTTCAACACTCATCTGCTTGAGCAGGGTGATAATCTCTTCACCCGTTGACAGGTCCAGGTTGCCTGTGGGCTCATCCGCCAGAATGATGGCCGGAGTGTTGGCAAGGGCCCTGGCAACGGCAACCCGTTGCTGTTGTCCGCCGGAGAGTTCCGACGGCTTATGGTGATAACGCTGATCCAGCCCGACCTGCTTGAGCAGTTTCATGCCCCGTTCATTGGCCTCGTCGCTCCCTGTGCCGGCAAAGGTCATGGGCAGGGTGACGTTTTCCAGGGCGGTCATAACGGGAATAAGATTGAAGGTCTGGAATATATAGCCGATTTTACGGCATCGGAGCCAGGCCAGTTCATAGGCGTCCAGTTGGGCTACATCGACCTCATCTATAAATACCTTGCCGGAGGTTGGTTTATCCAGCCCGCCGATCATGTTGAACAGAGTTGATTTACCGGAACCGGAAGGCCCCATGATGGAGATGTAGCGGCCCGCGGAAATGGTCAGGCTGATGCCTTTGAGCACCTCAAGGGTGTGGTCTCCCAATTGAAAGCTTTTGGTAACGTCTGTTGTCCGTACTATGGCGTGTTCCATGGGGGTGCCTCGTTTTCCGGTCTATTGTTCCATGCGCATGGCCACCACGGGTTGCATGCGGGCGGCCTGCAGGGCGGGGTAGAGTACTCCGATCAGGCTGAGCAGACAGCCCGTTGCCAGAGCTTCGGCAGCGGTTTGCAAGAGCGCCGACAGGGGAAAGGCATTCCAAATAAGCGGGCCAAACGTGAATAGTGATTGCAGCAGGCCGGCGGCGCTTCCGAGCAAGGCGCCGACAAAGGAACCTGCCAGTCCCTGCATGCCTGCCTCGAGGATAAAAAGGAGCAGCACCACCCTGTCAAGGGCGCCCAGGCATTTCATGGTGCCTATTTCCCTGAAACGTTCACTCACTGCCATGAGCTGCGCATTGATAATGCCTACCACGCAGACAAGCAGTGCCAGGATCATGAGCCACTGTTGTTTGGGACTTTCTCCTATGGCGCGGGTGTTTTCATCGATATCAATGCCGGCCTGGATAAGTTTTTGGATGGCGGATTGGTCGCCGGAAAGAAAAAGACTGTTGGCCAGGTCGTTCCAGGTTTGGGTATAACTGAGAAAAGCAACGGCAAGCACCAGGCTGATGGTCGTTACCAGTGAACGGAAAAAACGCACCCGTATGGATTTAAATGCTATTTCCAGGGATTTTCTCAAAGGAAGGGGGGGAAGCCTTTCCATATCGTTCTCCAGGCAGGTTCCGTCGACCGGCTCATCTGTTTGTCTTTCTTATGTACAATATGTGTATTTAGATATATGTATGTTCTTTTTTAGATTAGGAAACAGGGGAGCATTTTTTTTTGGGAGGATACCCGGCAGGCATGGGTGTCAAGCAGGCCGGACTCCATGCGCATGTCCATCGTACAGGTATTTTCAGTGGGTGGTGCGCATAAATGGAACCGTGCTCACCCTTGTATGCACAGTTCCTAAAAAAATGCCTTTTCTTTTGTATACCAAAGCTCATCATGAATTGGAACATAGGATTTTGTTAGGATTACCATCGCAGGATAGTATTTTTCTGCGCCCGGGGTACCTTGCAGCATGTAAAAGGAGAAACGAAATGCACGTTAAGCTGGCACAACCACGCGGGTTCTGCGCAGGAGTCAACCGCGCGATTGCCATAGTCAACAAGGCCCTGGAACGTTACGGGGCGCCTGTCTATGTATTGCATGAAATCGTTCACAATACCCATGTTATCGCCGAGCTGACCACTAAAGGCGCTGTTTTTGTTGAAAAATTGGAAGATATTCCCATCGGATCCATTACCATTTTCAGCGCTCATGGGGTTTCCATGGCGGTCCAGGAGCGGGCCCGGAATCTTGGACTGCGAACCATTGACGCCACCTGTCCGTTGGTTTCTGCGGTCCATCGGCGGGTAACGCGATTAAATAAATTAGGCTATGACGTCATCGTCATAGGCCATAAAGGCCACCCTGAAGTCGAAGGGACCTGCGGCCATGCGGTGGGCTCCGTACATGTGCTCTCCAATCCCGATGAGGCCGCTTCTCTGCAGGTAAACGACAAGAAAAAAGTGGGCTATGTCACCCAGACCACTTTGAGCCATGATGATACCAACGAAATCCTGGAATCTCTTTATAAGGAATTTCCGGAGATGACCGCTCCGGAACGTACTGATATCTGTTATGCAACCACCAACCGGCAGGAGGCTGTGCGTAAGCTGGCAGGGCAGGTTGAGATGGTGTTTGTGGTCGGTTCAAAAAACAGTTCCAATTCCAATCGACTGCGTGAGGTCGCGCAACAGGAAGGCGTCCCCGCCTACCTGATCGATCATGCGGGTGAAATCGATCCTGCATGGCTGACAGACGTGGAGAGCGTGGGCATAACGGCAGGGGCTTCCGCACCGGAACATCTGGTGACACAGGTTATTGAGTGGTTACGGCAACTTGGTTCTGTGTCGGTGTCGGAAATGCAGGGTAAGGCTGAAAATATTGCCTTTCAATTACCCGATTTTAACGTTTGATTTTGTCGGAACTGTTCGTAGCCCTGGACCGGGATCCGTATCTGCTGCATCGTGCGGAGAAGTATCTCCATGAATTGAAAGGCGTGGGCATTCATGCGGTGATGATGGAGCATAAAGCCGATCACGCCGCTTTGGCCGGCACTGGCGATTTCCCGGAAAAGATTTTGCCGGCCTGCCTCTGGATCAGCTTCCTTTCTCGTATGCAGATCCACGTTGATATTCACCTCTGCAAGCGGCTTCAGATGTGGATTGCGTGGATCAGCAGACCTGGAAAGTATTTGGAATCCATGGTCTGCAAGTGCTGATAATGTTTCTTTGCTGCATCGGTTCCATGGCGGGGTAAACATGGGACGCAGGGCATCTCCCATGATGTTTTCCAGGATATCCTTCCCCCTTTGAATGTCCGCAGCTACTTCCTTGGTGGTCCTGCTGTTTCCAAATTCCGATTTTTTGCCGGCAGTCTCATGATTCTGGTGGGCATAGCCATGCTGATGCCAGGACCAGAGTTCGTTGCAGGGCTCAAAAGGAGTGTACGCCTGCCATTGCCGCTCACTGAACCAGGTCGGCACCACAGCAAGGCAGAGCGGCGTCCTGTAGCGTATAAAAAGCTCCATCAGCCTCGGAAACTGCTCAGCATTATCACCGACATCGTCAACACGAAAGAATGCGCTTACAGCGGGGACAGTGGAAAAAATTGTTTCCAGTTCGTGTTGAACCCATGGAGGCGCCGGTTCCGTCCATATGCTTGAGGGAACGTATTTCATGGAGAGTTCCTTTTTTCCGTAACTGCACGGCGAAGTATTGCCGCACTTTTTGCAGCACCGTTCATGTTGATATCGATGTCCGCTGTTTGCAGCCGCAGACCTTGCAGCATTCGACCCGCCAATACAACAGGGTCGAGATCCGTATGTTCGAGGAGGAAAAACGGTGCCTTGACGGAAAGCCTTTCCGCCCGCATGCGTTGCTCGTGATTTTGGGGGAATGGAAAAATAAGAGCAGGGCAACCTGCCCGGAGCAGCTCCATGGTTGTGTTGTATCCGCCCATGGAGATGGAGAGTACTGCCCGGCGGAGCAGGGCTGGAAGATCCCTGCAAAATGCTTCGATTTGGGTGTGTTCTCCTGCCAAGGTTTTGAGCTGTTCCACGTCCTCCTGGTTTGCGTATGGTCCGGTAAAGACTCTCATGCAGGTTGCGAATTTGTGTTGCAGTATACTTTGCGCCCGCACCGCAGCCGTGAGCAAATCCATGCCTACAGCACCGCTTCCGGCGCTGACGACTATCATGGGAAGAGAAGGTTGCAGGGAATCCTCTGCTATCGATGCAGCTTGTCTGTCTTTTCTGCAGACATAGCCGGTATAATGCACAGGTATATCGATATCATGCATTCTGGAAAAGGTAGCATCCAGGGTGATGATGGAAGCATCAGCATGCACCAGGACCAGATCAAAGAATCGGTTGAGACGGTCGACAACCCGTTGTTCGAATTTGACGCTGTTGTCCCGTTCCACCAGGATATCCCTGACACTGCAGGCAACCAGGCAGCCTGGTGCAGACGCACGGGCGTGCTTGAGCAGGGGCTCCAACTCAAAGGTAAAGGCATTGCGGCCAAAGGGATAAAGCTCCATGAGGAGGATATCCGGTTTGATATCCTGGAAAAATTTGAGCAATATTCGGCGGCGATGTTCCTTGATCCGCTCAAGGTCATGTGCGGTATCAGTTGTCTGTAAACCGGAAAAATCCGCATCCATCATAAGGGAAGGAAGTTGCAGCAACTGCAACGATTCCGGGAGGTTGACCGTTGTCTGTTTGCCGCCCAGGGCAAGAAAAACTTCCATATCTGAACAGGCCTTGATCAGCTCCAGGGTTCGGATCAGGTGACCGATGCCGAGGACATGCTGACAATACACGAAAAGTCGCATGGCTTATTGCTCCAGTGCCAGGGCATTCATCCTCTTCAGAGACAGTTCTTTGCTGTCGACCTCCAGAAGATGCAGGCAATAGGGAAGGATAATGTTCGGTTCAGAGGGAAGAAATTCTCTGTGCAACAGGTGATAGAGAAGGCACTTGATTACTCCCTGATGGCTGACCGCCAGGATCCGTTTCCCGGGATGGCGTAGCGCCAGCCTGTGCAGTGCACCGGCAGCTCGTTGTAAAACCTGTTTTCTGGACTCCCCCCGGGGAGGCTGGAAACTCCAGCCCAGGTCTTCAGCCTGCTGCAATTTTTCCCTCTGTGTCCGCCTGAGTTCTCTGATGGTACAACCCGTCCACCCGCCCCAGTCCTGTTCCTGGAGACCCTGGACTGTATCCTGCGGCAACTGCAGGTTCCGGGCGAGAATGCATCCTGTCTCCCCGGCCCTTGCAAGAGGGCTGGTCACCAGCAGATCCCACTCATAGGGGAGCAGCTTCTTGCCCCAGCAATCGACCATCTCCTTGCCCCTGGTGGAGAGCGGAATATCTGCCTGTCCCTGGATGCGTTTATCGCTGTTCCAGGTCGTCAGGCCATGGCGGATGAGTCCGATGTGTGTGGTCTTATGCATGTTTTTGCCGGTAGGTGGTAATTGTCCGGGCAATGATTTTTTCTATCTGGAGATTGTTGCGTTCTCTGTCATATTCAGCCGTTACATATGCTGCGGCTTCCACTCCCATCTGTGTTCGCCGCCCGGTATCTTCTGCCAGAAGACGCAGGTAACGGGTGAAGCCGTCCCGGTCGTTGAGCGGGATGAGAAATCCGGTTTTCCCGTGCCGCATGATTTCCGGAATCCCTCCGTTATCGCAGGCGATCACCGGCAGGCCGCAGCATTGGGCCTCCAGGAATACCATGCCCAGGGACTCATTGAAACCCGGAAAGGCGAAAACATCTGCAGCGGAAAAATAACGAAACATTTCCTGGTGTGCAACCTTGCCTGTAAAATGATATCGATCAGGCGGCAGCTGTTGTGCGTATGTCTGCAGCCGCTCCCGTTCAACCCCGTCGCCTATGATGAGCAGATGAAAATCAACCTGTTCTGTTACCAGCCGGCGGCAGCAGTCGATGATCCATTCTATGCCCAGGCTTTTGACATCCGCCCTGAACATGGCTGCAGTACAGATCACCGGAGTATCAAGGGCAATCCGCCATCGGCGTCGGAGACGTTCCCGGGCCTGCCTGTCATACTGAAAATGCCCGGTTGTGATTCCGGGTTTGACCATGTACAGTTTTTCCGGGCCTGCCAGGCGCCGGAGGTTGTGGTAATCCCGTTTTCTGTCTGTAATCAGGGTGTCTGCCTTTTGCAAGGCATAACGATTGAGCAGAAATCCCGGCAAGGTTCGCCATTGCCGGGAAAATTTAGTGGCATAACTCCCCTGTTGAATAATGTAAGGGATACGCAGTCTTGTACTGAGAACAGGGCCGAGAATATCCGGGGATTTATAGTAGGAATGGTAAGTGAACCAGCAGTCCAGGTCACGGGAAGGGAGGCCGGCTGCCAAGCGGCGGAATTCCTTGACCGCCCGCACCATTTGCCGGGGACGGCGATAGATCCAACGGCAGCGCAGCGTGCTGGGAATGGTGACCAGGTTTCCCTGTGCCTGAAAGCTTGCAACAAGTCCTCTGGCAATGGTCTGGTCCCCTGATGGGTTTGGGTGATTCAGCGGTTTAAAGGGAGCGTAGAAGCCTATGTGCATGGCTCGTCAAATAGTCAGTTTTCATGGGCCAGGGAAGGGATATAGTGTCGATACAGTTCTGAAAGTCGGCGGATGAGTCTGCTGTTGTCAAAATGTTCTTCCACATGTCTTCGTCCCTGGGGGATGAGCCTGTCCCGCAGGGTCGTATCCTGAATGAGTCGAGTCAGGGCCGAAGCCAGGGCCGCGTCATTCTCAGGCTCCACCACCAGCCCGGTCTGTTCATTGATCAGGATCTCCGGTAATGCTGAGACATTGGTTCCCACAGCCGGACAGCCGACTGCAAGGCTTTCCACCAGTACATTTGGAATGCCGTCCCTGTCTCCACTCCGGGCTATATGGCACCCCAGCACAAACACATCGGCTGCCGCCAGTTCTTTGATAACCTCTTCATGGGGCAGGGTCCCGGGGAGTCGAATTCGATCGCTGAGGCCAAACTCTCCCATCATCTCCAGGATCTGTCTGCGGTCGTCTCCGTCACCGATCAGGGTATAGATGAAATCCACCCCCTTCTCCTGTAAGCGTTTCAGGGCTCGCAGGATGACCGGGATCCCTTTTTTTTCAGTCATCCGGGCCACGGTAAGGATGTTGAAGGGCGCCTGAACAGGTTTTCTCCTGCGTTGTTCAAACAGTGACAGATCAATACCATGATACAGGCAATACAACGGAGTTGAAGCCCCACACAGGTTCTGCAGATATTCTTTGTTATGGTTGGTGCAGGTGAACACCATGGTTGCCTGATTAATTTTTTCCCGGAGCTGCTCCGGATTGGAGGTGTAGATATCCTTTGCATGGGCGGTAAAACTGAAGGGCAGTCCACTGAGCATACTGCTGAAAAAAGCAACGGAAGTGGGGGAATGGGCAAAGTGAGCATGCAGGTGGACAATCTCCGGGGCTTTAGATAATAGGCGTTCCGTGACATAACAGGCCTGGAGAAGATGTTTGACCGTTCCCAGACTGCGGGTCCTCTGAAAACGTTCGCCGGCTTTGTTCAGTGTACGGAGAAACCTGCCGGGTCTGCGAACCGCGCAGAGAGCGGCGCTGAAAAGTAATCGATTGAATTCCTCAAACAGTTCTGTGGGGAGATAATCCACCTGCGCCTGGATACGGGTCACCGATTCATGACAGAATGCTTCCCTGGGATGGCGCATGGAAAAAATACGGATGGGGACGCCCAGTTGCTCCAGGCGGAGGATCTCATTGGATATGAAGGTTTCGGAAATGCGAGGAAAGCCTTTAAGGATCATGGCCAGGGTCGGCTGCGTGCCCCGGCTTTTTTCAATGGACAAGTTCATGTACTCCAACCAGTTGAACGGATGTAAGTATAGAGGGCGCACACTGATCGAGCGCTTTGAGCGTAGCCGTGTTGGGATGACCGATTCCTATGGCGGATCCCTTACTGAGGGCGATCTGAGAGAGCTGCTCCAGTTGATCGCAGATTGTGTCGCTCCGGTGAATGTTATCCAGAAAAACATGCCGTCTCGCAGTGGGAATATGCATGGCGCGGGCTTCGCTGAAACCGACCGACTGGGCCGTTGTAAAAGAATCCACGAAAAACAGGCCGTGCCTGTCAATGACCGTCAGTACATCCCGCATTGGCGCAGGCTGTTCCGTAAACAGAGAGCCCATGTGGTTGTTGACTCCTATTGCATGGGGAACAAGGCCGATGAGCGTACTGGTTTTTTCCTGGATTCGGGCCGAGGATTCCTCGATCATGAGGGCGTCAGGGCCGGGGTCCCACTGTTGCCCTTTGGGTTCCATGGGCAGGTGTACGAGTATGTCCCGCTCTCTTGCATGGGCTGATTCAACCAGTTCCCGGGTGTGCGGTGCATTTGGTAAAAAGGAAAAGGTGAGGTTGAGATTGAGTTCAATTAATTTTTCACCAAGTTCCTGGTGATACCCCATATCGTCGATAATCAGGGCAACGCGGGGGATATCCTGGTCGTTTATGTCTTCAGCGGCGGCTGTATCGGGTCTGCCCAGCAGTTCTTGGAGTACGTTGTGGCTGGGGGAGTCAGGCTCCTCAAAGATGATGGAGTCCTCCATGGATGATGCCGTTTCGGGATCAGGACGTGCTGCAAGCTGTGCTTCATAAGGTGTTTCAGCGGTCGGCCGGCTGCAGGCCGAAAAGACGGCCGCCGGCAGACAGAGTGCTGCTATCAGCAAAAAGAATCGAAAAGTTGCATGCATAAGAAATTATTTTTTACGTGACAGGATGTAATCAGCCAGGCCGAGGAGCAAAGAGAGCGGGGCTGGGTGTTTTTGTCGGTCAAAAAGGGTGAGCGCCTCTTTTGCCAGGGTGATCATCTCTTGTGCGGTTGCTTCTGCAGAAGCAAAACCTTGATAGGTCTTGATGAAATTGCAGACCTTTTGGTAGGTTTGGGGTGTCGTCCGTTCATGTCGGATCAGTCTCTCCAGTTCCAGCCTTTCATGCTCAGGGCTGTTCTGCAGAGCGCGCAGCAGGGGCAGGGTTATTTTGCCCTCAACCAGGTCATTGCCCACGCTTTTACCGGTGTTTTTTTCTTCGCCCTGATAGTCCAGCAAGTCATCGATAATCTGAAACGCCGAGCCCAGGCATTGCCCATAGACCTCGAGATTTTCTCTTTGCCGCGTATCAGCCCCGGCATACAGAGCACCCACCTGACAGGCAGAGGCGATTAAATTACCTGTTTTACATTCAATTATTTTGAAGTACGTTTTTTCCTGCAGGGAAAGGTCGGTCACATACCTGCTTTGCAGGAATTCGCCGTTAACCATGCCCTCACTGGCTTTGCAGAAAATGGTCAAGCCTTTGGTTCCCGTCAATTCCCCAATGATGAACATGCTGCGCGAGAGCAGCCAGTCGCCTGCCAGGATTGCTCTAGCCTGACCGTAGCGGGCTGCAAGGGACGGGCGGCCTCTCCGTTTTGCGGCGTTGTCGATAATGTCATCGTGCACCAGGCTTGCCACATGCAGATATTCAAAGGCTGCAGCCAACCGGTACAGGGACGGGTCATCCCTGCCGCACAGGCGGGAGCAGGTTGTTACAAGTACGGGACGGACCCGTTTGCCGCCCCCGAATAAGGCATACTCTATGAGCTCACAGAGATCGGGCTCAGAGCCCTCAAGTGAGGCTGTAATATCCTCGCGCATGGCCGCGTCGATATGGGTGCGTATCTCCTGCATGAGGAGTAACAGGTTATCCCTGTTGTGATCAGTTGTAATCTTGTTCATGTTTTTTCTGGAAAAAATCGGCTACCTGGCGATGTTCACGTACCAGGGGGCTTGGAGGCAGGCTTTTGAGAAAGCGACGACCATACCCTTTAGTAAAAAGCCTGATGTCAAGTATGGCTATAACTCCCCTGTCCTGTGCAGTTCTCATAAGTCTCCCGGCTCCCTGCCTGAGACTCAAAATCGCCCGTGGCACCTGAAAATCGAAAAATGGATTGCCGCCGGCGGCTTTAATGCGGTTGACACGTGCCATAATAACAGGGTCGCTGGGGACTTCAAATGGTAATTTGTCCATGACCAGAAGACTTAATGACTCTCCCGGTATGTCGACGCCTTCCCAGAAGCTTGAAACTGCAAACAGGACGGAATGTATATCCCTGGTAAAACGTTCCAACAGCATTTTTCTCGGTGCTTCTCCCTGTATGTGCAAGGGATACGGCAGGCGGTTTATCAGCACTTGATAGGCTGTTTCCATGGCTTTGAAGGAGGTAAACAACAACAGTGCTCTCCCTTCTGACATGGTGACCAGTTGTTCCAGTTGTTGGTGCACTGCTTCGGCATAGCCGGGAGCTGTAGGTTCTGGAAACGGTTTGTCGGGTACGTACAATCTTGTCCGGTGTGCGTAATTAAACGGTGAGGGAAAGGAGAGGGTTGTGGTTGACGCGGGCAGTCCCAGGCGGCTGAGAAAATAGGAAAAGTCGCCCCCGGCGGTCAGGGTGGCGGAGGTAAACACGCAGCTCTGTACCGAGGCAAACAGCGTTGTCTGCAGTTCATGGGAAATGTCTACCGGTGTTGCGTGCAGAGAAAGATTTTTTTCTGTCCGGTCATACCAGTAGGTGTAGTACACCGGCTCACCATCTTCTTCAGGAGGTCGGACATCGGTGATTCGTTCAAGTCTTTCGCTCAGTTCTCTGCTTCGCTGGCCGTAATGCTCCCACGGAGCATCACCTGTAGGCAGTGCTTCAAGGGTTTGGGCGAGCAAATCCAGGTTGCTCTGCACGCTTTGTATGGCCTCTTTGAGAGAACTGCGGTCCAGGAAGGCAGGGTCAAGGGGGAATCGGCCCCGCTCCTGAGGAAAGAGCAGGGCCAGGGCGTCCATGGCCCTGAAGCATCTGGTGGTGCGGCTGTACGTTTTTTTTCGTTTTTCGCTTCCCAGTTCAGCGTCTGCGCTGCGCTCAATGTCATGGATAAGGTCCTCCACCTGATACCGGGAGACGGTGTGGCCGAAGAATGTCGTAGCCACCTGCTCCAGGTGATGCGCTTCATCGAAAATAACGCCTTCATATCTGGGCAGCACTTCACCGTAACCGCTTTTTCGAACTGCCAGATCGGAACAGAGAAGGTGATGGTTGACGATGAGTATGGAACAGTTGGCGGCATCCTTTCGCAGCCTGGTTAAAAAGCAGTTGACAGCTTCCGGGCAGTCTGCCCCCAGGCAGGTATGCGATTGACAGCAGATGCGCTGCCAG
The DNA here is from genome assembly GCA_963678525.2 of Desulfobulbaceae bacterium. Taxonomy (GTDB): domain Bacteria; phylum Desulfobacterota; class Desulfobulbia; order Desulfobulbales; family Desulfobulbaceae; genus Desulfogranum. Next base: position 2,342,424 of record CAXXDG010000003.1, on the reverse strand, counting down.
AGCGGAGAAGAAGAGGGCAGCCATCCTATTTCCGACCGTTCCCCGTATTCACTCTCAGCAACCCATTGCTCAATGTGTTGGATATCCGCATCCGGAATAACTCTTCCCTGATGACTGCTGAGTTCCTGGTTCCACCTGTGGAGGCAGAGATAATTCTGCCGCCCCTTGACCGACATGGCCTGCAGGCCGGGCTGGATATGCTCCCTGATAAAAGGTATTTCCCTGTCAAGTATCTGATCCTGCAGGTTTTTGGTGTTGGTGGATACCACTATTTTTTTACCGCTGAGCGCTGCGGGGACCAGGTAGGCCAGGGTTTTGCCGAGTCCGGTCTCCGCCTCGACCACCAGGCTTTCCGCCTGGGCATTTCCTTCCAGGTTCTGTTCAAGTGCGCGCTTCAGAAGTGAATTCACCGCCTCTGCCATCCGCTCTTGACCGGGACGGGGCTCGTGATTTCCCAGGTGCTTTGCGAGAATCCCGCCCGAGCCGAAATACTTATCCATTTTCATTGTTACCTAAAATATCCGCTGCAATCTCACGGACCTGGGCGTCAGGATCCTGTTTGACGTCTGCAACCAGTTCAAGCGCTTTCACGGTGCCAAGCATCCCCAATATGTTGACTGCCTCACCCCTGACCCACGGTTGAGCATGATGCAGAGCCCTTTCAAGGGCAGGTAGTGCCGGGGTTGCGGCGTCTGAACCATCGGCCAGGAGGTATTCAAACAGGACTGCCGTTCCCAGGCGGACGGAAAACCGCTCATCCTCGAGAAAGTGATCCACCCAATCGAAATATCGTTCTTCCTGTCTGAACATAGCCACAATATTTTCCACATGACCCATGGCAAGAAAATCAGCCATGACACGGACTAATTCTTCATCACTCACCTCGGGCTGTTTGTGTTCTGCAACCAGAGGGGAAAAGGTCCGGCTGTCGCTCGTACTCTTCACAGGCTGAGCACCTCCTTGTTGCGCCATGGGCGCATGAATTGTATCTTCTGATTTTCCCGGAACTTGACACATACTATATTCGAGAGTAGAAGAAAAGAAATGGCTTTTTTTATTGCTCTTCTTTCAATCCCCCAGGCCGATGCACGATTCACAAAACTACATGGATGAATCTCTGGAGCAGACGGATGATCTGCTGAGTCAGGGAGAAGTTATTCTACTGGTCGACGATTTTCCCGATATCGTAGATTTGATCAAGGAATTTCTGGACAAGGAAAGCATGCCGACCATCACGGCCGGGTCTGCGGCGGAACTGCATACTCTGCTCGCCGAAAAGCGCGTCGCCATGGTTCTGCTGGATATCGGGCTGCCCGATGCCGACGGTAAGGATTTGATCCCTGTACTCAAAGAGTCCTATCCTGATCTGTCCATTATCATGTTGACGGCGGTCAATGATCTGCAGACAGCCCTGTCCTGCCTGCGCCTCGGGGCGGATGATTACCTGGCAAAGCCTGTTCACTTTGCAGATCTTCTCACCACGCTGCGTAAGGTACTGGAAAAAAGGCGCCTGAAAATTAACAACAGGCGCTATCAGCGTCAGATCGAGCAGGCACGTTTTCGCATTCAGCTGGCCCATGAACTGGCCATTAAGATGAATACAGCCTACCTCAGTCTGGTTGAACTCGATGAAATTCTCCAGGCGGTTCTTGTCGGCATAACAGCTGATGAGGGGCTGCAGTTCAACCGCGCCTTTCTACTTTTATTTGATGAGGAGAACACGGTGCTGAAAGGGCGCATGGCCATCGGGCCGGGGAGTCGGGAAGACGGAGACCGGATCTGGAATAATATCCGTGAACTTGATTTAGGGCTCCACGACCTGTTGAGCCAGAGTGACGTTCTTGTCAGCGACTCGGAAGTCAACCGCATTGTCCGGTCCCTGCGAATCAAGGCGACTGATGAGGAAAACATTTTTATCCGTTCGGTCAATCTGCGCAAAACCATCAACGTGGTCAACGGCCAGGCAGAGTATCCTGTCTCGGTGGAGCTCATGGGGGTGCTGCAGGAGGACAGTTTTGTCATTGTTCCCCTCTATTCCTCCAATCGCTCCCTAGGGGTTTTGATCGCAGATCATTTCGTTTCGCACCGGCCGATTACTGATGAACGAATCAATGCATTGGAAAGCTTTGCCAGCCAGGCAAGTCTCGCCATAGAGCACTGCCATCTCTATATGGATATGGAACGCAAAATTAAAGAGCTGCGGGCCATGGCCGAAGAGTTGGAAAAGAATAAAGATCTCCTGGTGGAGGCTGAGCGGTATTCCGCCGTCGGTCACATGGCAGCCCAGTTAGCCCATAATATTCGCAATCCCATCACCTCCATCGGAGGAACGGCACGGTTGTTATCCAGGAAAACAGATGACCCGAACTGGCTGCAGTTTTTGAATATGATGACTTCTGAGGCTGAAAAAATTGAACGTACGCTGGAAGATCTGTTCAATTTTGTGGAACAGATTCGGCCGGAAAAAGAGCATGTTGCGCTCCATGATCTGTTGGAGAAATCTCTACTCCTGCATTACCAGACCTTTACCGATTCCGGAATCCATTACAAACTCATCACCGAAGAGGGCGATGATCCGAGGGTGTTTGTAGACCCCAGATTGTTTCAGCAAGTGATGGTGCATCTTATTCGCAATTCTGTGGAAGCCATGCCCTCCGGCGGCGAGCTGATTGTAGAGGTGCAAAGGAAAGATGATCATTTTCAAATCAGTGTGCGGGATACCGGGATCGGACTCACCGCTTCAAACCTGGAACATGCCACGGATCCCTTTTATACCACTAAAACCTTTGGCACAGGTATGGGACTGTCTCTTGTAAAACGTATTATTGAAGATCATCAAGGGAAATTTCGCTTGCAGGATGCAGAGGGAGGCGGAACTGAGGCGGTTATCAGACTGCCCCTGTGAAAGCTTGTAACCTTACTGCGCAGTTGTAAAAAAGAAGTCGCTAATTTTACCCGTATTACCGACAATAAAAAAAGCGGACCCTGCAAAGCAGGATCCGCTTTTATCTTTATACGGACATGTGGTCCGACTACTACGATGGTATATTAGAAGCTTACTTCAAATTTACCATAGGTAGCAAATGCTGCATCGTCTTCCAGGGAAGCGTCATCGAAGTCAGGCATCAGGTAACCGGCGTACCATGAGAAGGTTGCGCCTTGAGAAATGGTGTATGCCAGTTTACCGGAAATCTCAAAGAGATCAGAGTCTAGATAGTCTTCTTCACCATCGATCATTGCCCAAGCCAGGTTACCGGTCAAGGCCAGAGCCTCAGATACGGCATAGTTGGTGCGCAGACCCATGATCAACCAGTCTCCGCCTTCACCGACGTTAACAACGGTGGTAGGCTCATCAACACCCATCATCTGGTAACCGTAGATGGCGTCAGGCATGAAACCGTCCTGAGTCAATGCAACGTCCAAGGCGATGGACAGGGCATCCATTTTGTAGGTGCCTTTTATGTATCCACCCCAACCGTCATCATCTGTTTTATTCCAGTCGCTCAGACCTTCTTCTACGTAGGCGACCTCTGTATCGATGGCGAACATTCCCAGGTCACCGGTTGCATATACAGAGCCGAAGAAACCTTCGTTCTCATTGTCTGTGTAGGTAGAAGCACCGGTCAATTCATCGGTGTTTTCGGTGGTGGTGTCGTCAGACTGGTAAGCTGCGATGAAACCTGCACTCCATGCGTTCATTTTTGCGGTCAGAGCTGCACCGAAACGCAGGGTATCGTTGTCTTCATCGTAGTCATATGCGTTGTCATTGGAATGACCTTCTTTCATGACCTCGTAGAAAGGAATGATCTCCAGGGTGTCGGTGGTGTAGAAACCACGGACACCAGACATTCCGATATCCTCGAGCAGGAAGAGGTTACCGTAGTTGACACGGTATTTACCGGCTTCGATCTTGAAGTTGTCACCGAAGGGAATTCCAAGATACGCATAGTCAGACCAGACATTATAGTCGCTACTTGCATCTGGTCCGCCATTGAAGTCAGTGTCGGTCAGACGAATGCGAGCGGTTACATAGGCACCGCCGGCAGCCTGGCCTTTGACTTTCAGACGAACACGGGAATCCCATTTGTCGTAATCAGGGTTATCACCGTTACCAAATTCACGATCAGTCAAAATTCTGTAACGAACACGAGAATCACCGCTGAGGCTGACACCGGCTTCGTCTTCAGCAAACGCGTTGCCGGCAACAAAGCAGCTACCGGCCATGAGCAGTGCGGCACTTGTGGCTATTACTTTTTTCATCTTCATCTCCTTTCAGGGGTTATAAAAGTTCCTCTTTCAAGCAACAAATACATCATGTATACAACTTCATCTTATGTTCGTAGAGTAAAACGAGAGGAGATGAACGTCAAGTTTTTTTTACCGCAGGTATAATTTTTTTTACTTTGTCCGCTCGCCGTTGGAAATAGTAACAAAAAAGTAGCTTGGCCGCATCCCTGCCCGGCCTGTTTTTCCAGAAATCCGTTTAAAAAGTATCACTCTGGTATGTTTTAATTTTTTGCTCTATTTGTCGGTTGTTTTTTCAAAGGTGTAGTTGTTGAGCGTCAGTGCGGACGCGTTCCAGAAAACAAATGGATAGCTGGTTTCCGCCTCACCAAAAATAAGTTGATAGCTGCCGTCCTGTGGGGAAATAATCTGGGTATTGATCACATAACCTCCGAGTTTCTGCGTTTCCCACAGGGGTTTAAGTTTATCGTTTTCCCATCCCATGGCAGTAATGGTGCTGCCGTCAAAATAACGCAGCCGGGGCATGAATTTGACGTGTTTTGCCCGATTTCGAACCACTATCAATTCTTCGGCTCCATCATGGTCGAGATCACGGGCAATTATGCGGCTTTTAATATAGACCTGAGAAATATCCTTGTCTTCGTTTGATTGCAGGGTGCCGAAGAAATTTCTACCTGCACCGTACTGATCCTGACTGCTCCAGAGGGGGCGACCATCGGCACCCACTACCTGGAGATGGTTTGCCGGGGTAATGACTATGGTTTCAAGGGTTCCGTCACCGGTCATATCCGCCCTGTTAAAGTCATATACTGAGACGCCTTTGGGCAGGGCAATGCGCTCGGACTCGGTTACTGTATAGCTGGAAGCCATGTTCAATCTGAAGATCGGGCCGCCATAGGGCAGCTTGATGTCGCTGCGTTGGCCATAGAGTATCGGGGTTCCGTGTTCTTGGATAATATTCAGGTAATAGGGAAGATTTGAGGCAAGTTGTCGGATCGAGCCGTTGCGCCATTCAATAATGCTTGAGGAGGCGTCCTTGCCGTTATTGCCGCTGATGTAGATCTCCTGGATCCCGTTAGTATCCAGGTCGGCTGTTGTTACGGAATGCAGGCGCATGTGACCGGCAAGAGGAATCTCGTCAACCTTGATGAAACTCTCTTCGATAAACTGATAGATGAACAGCCTGGTATTGCTGAGCAGCAGGATTTCAGTCGTACCGTCATCATCGAGATCCTTGACATTGAGATCCATGATATCATAGCTGATTTTTGGTGACCTGTGGGTTGATAACAGCTTGAACTGTCCCCCTGAAACAAAATCTATACCCATGGTGGAAAGCAGGCCCTCCCGGTAGGTTCGATCAGGGTGGCTGGTGTGAAAGGCTGCAACTCCTGAACTGGTGTCTACAAGGTTTCCTGCTGTTTCCGGCCTCTTGCGCCTGAAAACTTTTTCACTGATTTCCCAGGAAAGACTGTCCATGGCTGCCATGGCTTCGTCGATGGAGGTGATGGATTCCTCAAATGTATGGGGGCCTGCGGCCATATTCCTGCTGAACACATAGGCGGACACACTATAGCCGTTTTCTACGGAATCAAGGGATCCAAGGATGAGATATTCCGCTTTTACAGCCGCGAGTTCTCTGGCAAAGGCATCAAATTTGCTGCTTTGCAGGTTGCGCCAGAGACGTTCAGAGTTTTCATCACTGCTTACCGGCAGGATATCTGCACGAGAGGCCAGGCGGCTTTTAAGGATTGAGCTCAATCCGGCTTCCAGATAATCGTATGAGCCGGGAACCTGTACTGTAAAGGGGAGAAACACCACCCTCTGCTGCGACTCCGGTTTTTGGGGAGAGGCTGCAGACGCCGAGAGTTGAAGAGCCGGAAACAGGTAGACTAACGCTATCAGGCAGGAATACAGACGAAAGAAACGAGCAATACGTGTAAGCATACATGGACTCCACGGTTTTCAAGCTGGTTAAGAAGAGGGCAATGCCTCGAAAAAGGGTAATTTTCTATAGTAGTCATTCTGAGCGGTTCACCGTAAGCAAAACCTCGGCAAGAGGCAAGGCGCCCGTTCATGCCGGAAAGGAGCAGCTTTCCGACGGTGTGATCAGTTGACTGCTACTATACCTCATTTTTTACTTGAATAAAGATGTAAGTGGTGAGGAGATGCGTGGTTTTGTAAAAAAGCGTTTATCCAATACTGGAAATTTCATAAACGGGTCTATTCTGCGACAGGTAGCGTGAAGGAAAGAAAAACGGGGATCAGTAAGAAAAGGATATGGACACTCCGCCGTAAAAGATATTTTCACCGAGTTCATCTTTGTCCGCTGTCGGCCTTGAGGACAGGGATTCCTCCTCAGGCGGCAATGTCCGTGACCACTGTACCTGCGGGGTTATGGTGATATAACTTTTATAGGATATGGGCATATTGAAGAGAATGGAAAAGAGTTTTCCCTCTTCGGTTTCAAAAGGGTTTTCCATCAGCATGGTTTTACTTCCAAAACCAAAACGGATGTCTTCATCATAGGCGTATGATCCGGAAAGGTCGAAAGCCATGTACCACGAGCGGGCAGGGTTGAAGCTCTGATAGTCAACAGGGTCAATGCCGAGGAAAACGGTTCCCTCGCCCTGCCGTTCATCTGCGTAGATATATCCGGCTGAAAATTCGAGAAGTCCGGAGGAGCCGTCATAGGAAAAGGTGATGGCGTTGCCGTCAAGCGCACCCTGATCAGGCCTTAAGCCTTTATACAGATTTTCGGCGTGTTGGAGCTGAATGGCCGGTCCTGTTTTCTGATCGTTGCCGATTCCATACATTCCGGTTGCCGGCAGACTGTTGACGGTGTTATCCCATCCAGCCTGGGGAGATTGCCCCCGACCGGCTGCAAGGCTCGTCTGACTTCGGATCAAGATAAGGGAAAAAAACAGCAACCAGACGATATATAAGCGATTATTGGTACACATATCTTAAGATTCCCTTTTTTAGATACTTAAAATGTACATCGCGGGCAGGGTAAAATCAATCTAAAAAACAGGGGAACTTTGTGGCTGTTGTCGAGTTTTATGCCTATAAATCCCTCAGATATTTATCCCGCTCACACATGGAACCGGGCATGGAATAGGGGCGGTATACCTCTATAATGCCTGGTTCAGGATTGCGAACGGTATTTAACCTGTCTTTGCCGAACCAGAATCCAGCGTATTTTCCGTCGGCAGAGATGATAAACCCTCCTGTGAACGGACAGCCCATGCTGTGATCCAGTGAAAAGGCAAAATTCCAGTCTTTCAATTGCCGGACAGTCATTTCGATGGGAACCCATATCCTGGAACGCAGTGAAAAGTCTTCATGAACGGCAATCACCGCGTCCGGCTCGCCTTTTGAACCTATATAATAGTAACGATGGTCGTCGTTGACTTTTCCATGGACAAAATCATCCACGGCTGACCTGCTTACTTGCCAGTTCCCATGCGGGACTGTGGAAGCACACCCGGAGAGTGCGAAAACTGCAAAGAAACTCAACAGCAGGATACGCTTTGCGGCATGCAGCAACATGGTATACTCCTTTATGGGAAATAGTCTCTGTATTGACCCGGCTATTCCTGTATTCCGGCAGCATTCATGATGCCGGCATACGTTAATTTTGCTTGAAGCTTTGCCTTGTACGCGTTAGGCTGAACGCGGTTTTCATAAAAGGCCTGGAACAGAGCCGCATCTCTTATTATCTTCTATAATCATTAAACACGAGCATTGGTAGCGGGAGTGGCTGACCTTTATAATATACTCATCTATTCCCATGATACCTACGGGCTTGGTCATATCAGACGAACCATGGCCATTGCCGGGCAGCTCCGCTCAAAGAGCGTCAATGTGCTCATCCTCACCGGGTCTCCAATCGCCGGACGTTTCTCTTTTCCTGAAAATGTTGATTTTGTGCGTATTCCAGGGATGATAAAAAAAACAAATGATGAATATCAGTCCCTGTCCATACGCATTGATCCGGAACATGCGCTTAACATCCGCCAATCTATTATCCTGACCACGGTTCAAACCTTTCAGCCCAATCTTTTTTTAGTTGATAAAGAGCCCCTGGGATTGAAAAAAGAGGTGCTCCCAACTTTGGAGTGGATACGCCGGCACTGTCCGCAGACTAGGACCGTTCTGGGGCTCAGAGACATCATGGATGACCGCGAGACAGTACGCGCCGACTGGGAAAACAAGGATGTGTACAGGCTGCTTGACAGTCTGTATTCTGAAATATGGATTTACGGCTGTCGGGATATTTACGATGCTGTTGCTGAATACGGCATCCCTGAGTCTGTTCGCGACAAAGTACACTTTACCGGGTATTTACCACGACAGGTTGCCGGTGCTAAAGCCATTGCCAAGGCACGAAAAAAGTTTTGCGTCAAGGAAGACGAGCAGATGATTGTGGTCACCACCGGGGGCGGCGGGGACGGATATGCAGTCATGGACGCCTATATGAAGATGTTCGAGCTTGGATTATTTTCCCGGGGGAAAAGCATCCTGGTGACCGGACCGTTCATGCCCATTAACCTGCGTAGAAAATTGGCAAAAAGGGGACGGAAGGCACGCGTGAAGGTGCTGCCGTTTTACGCCCGGATGGAGGAGTTGATAGGTGCTGCGGATGTCGTTGTTTCCATGGGAGGATACAATACCATGTGTGAGGCGCTCAGCCAGCGAACGCCTGCGCTTATCATTCCACGGGAAAGTCCGCGAATGGAACAGCTTTTACGTGCCATGGCCTTTAAAAGGGAAGGGCTTATCGATTACCTGCCCTGGTCTGAACTGCATGAGCAGCAACTGGCATTCAAGCTCAACGAGATGTTTGACAGGCTTCCTGCCTATAAGGAGACCATCCGCGCTTTTCCCCTGAACGGTATCGCTACCATCAAAGAGCGTCTGGCCGGTTTTCGTGCAGGCGTACCCAAACTTTGAACGTTCGTATCAGGCAGTTTTCGTGAGACGGAGACCGGGGTCGTTGCGCGATCAGCCGGATTTTTCGATCAGGCGGCTGCGTATCAAGCCGTAAAAAAAATCATCTCTCCCGGAATACAACCAACCCAGGTGCGTCCTGCATATCTTGCAGAGAGCTATCTGCCATTGATATCCTGCAAACCAGGTAAACTCTTCGGTTGCAAACCCTTCGGCATATACACCGGGAGCCTGTCTGAAACAACCAATCTCATAAATAACCCCCGCAGGGTTGAAAAAGGCGTGCTCATGAGTCCCGGCTATTAAGGTACGGAATTCAGGGGAGGTAACGGGATGGGAACAGTTTGCACAAAGAATGCTGTTTCCCTTACCTGCATCTTCTTCCTCTGAGCCGGCACTGAACCGTTTCCTGGTTTTCAGAGGAAGAATATCCAGGCGAAATGCAACAGGTGTGCGAGTGGAGTTACGGCTGCTCTGCCTGATAGTAGCGAACAATGGCGCGCACCATGTCGGCAATGGTATACCGCTCCGGCTGGATGTCGACCTGTAGTCCTGCTTCGCGTATGGTTTCAGCTGTGATCGGACCAATGGCGGCTATGGTTACTCCCTGCATGAGTTTCTTGAGTTCTTCCGCATCATCCGGGGCGACCATGGCAATGAAATTGGTAACTGTGGATGAGCTGGTGAAGGTAACCAGGTCGATTTCGCCCTGGGCAAGCTGTTGTCGCAGTTCCTCCTGTCTGCCTTTAGGCGGAACATTTTGATACACCGGCGCTACATGTACTGCAGCTCCTGCATCGGTAAGCGTTTCCGGGAGTGCTTCGCCGGCTCGCAACGCCCTGGGAAGGAGGATCTGAGAGCCTGCCCCGACCTCTGAGGCGAGCAGGGCTTGGGCCAGGCCTTCTCCGGTAAAGGTCTCGGGAAGCAGATCCGCGCGAATTCCGTATTTGCCGAGCTCCTCTGCGGTTGCTTTACCAACCGCTGCAATTTTCGGCCCGGCAAGACTTCTGCTGTCCCTGCCCACTGCGTGCAGGTGCTTGAAGAAGTATGTAACGGCGTTGATGCTGGTAAAGAGAATCCAATCGTAGCCGATTATGTTTGCCAAAGCGCGATCCAGCGGCGCGTAATCCTCTACCGGCTCGATCTGAATGGTGGAATATTCAAAGCATTCCGCTCCGTTTTCCTCGAGTTTGGCTACCAGTTCACTTGCCTGTTCCCTTGTCCGGGTTACGACCATGCGTTTACTGAACAGGGGGCGTTTTTCAAACCAGTCAATGGTGCTGCGCAGTTTCACCACATCACCGATAATGACCAGGGCGGGAGGAGTGATACCGGCGTCCTTGACAACCTGGGTAATGGTTGCCAGAGTTCCTTCGACTGAACGTTGTTTCGGTGTTGATGCCCAGCGGACCACCGCAACCGGAGTATCCGGCGAGCGTCCGTGATCCATGAGTTTTTTGGTTACCAGGGGCAGCGTTTTGATTCCCATGTAAATGACGATGGTCCCCGCACCTGTTGCCAGTTTGTCCCAGTGAAGATTGGAATATTCCTTGGTAGGGTCTTCATGACCTGTCACAAATGCCACCGAGGCGGTATAGTCCCTGTGGGTGATCGGTATGCCCGCATAGGTGGCGGCGGCAGTAGCAGAGGTTACACCGGGAACAACTTCAAACGCGATTCCCTCTGCAGCCAGCTCCTCGATTTCTTCACCGCCGCGGCCGAAGATGAAGGGGTCGCCTCCCTTGAGCCTGACCACCATGTTGCCCTGCCTGGCCTTTTCCACCAATAACTGATTGATACCCTCCTGGGTAAAAGCATGCAGACCGCCGCCTTTTTTCCCGGCGTAAATAAAGGTGGCGGTCGGCGGGACGTGGTTGAGCAGCTTTTTGTTGGCAAGATAATCATAGACAACCACATCTGCCCGTTCCAACAGATATTTGCCGCGGAGAGTAATAAGGTTCGGATCTCCTGGGCCGGCGCCTACCAGGTACACTTTGCCTACACGTTTCGTGTTTTTTTTCAATTGTTCAGTCACGGTTTATTCTAATGTTTGGGAAAAGAAAAGGTAACTGCTCACGCTACACCTGATCTTTCCGCGATCAGCCCGGCTTACGTATGACCAAGTACGCTGTGCCGGCCTGCTTGCGAAAACCTCAGGCATTCTGTAATCAGTTACAAATACAGGGAATTGTCAAACGTAACCACCTTCCCTGTGAGTAGTTACAAGAAAAGTATATATCAGGAATCAAGAGACGCCCGATAGACTTCCTCCAGAATAGCTTTGCCACCCTGCAGCAGGAGAGACTCCGCCAGTTTTGTTCCAAGCTCGGCAGCCTTGCTTGTCGGGCCGGCAACTGTTTCCTTGAGCAGGGTCGTTCCGTCCAGGCTCGCTATCAGACCGGTCAGGGACACCTGCTGATCCTTGACCGTTGCATGGGCGCCGATCGGTACCTGGCAGCCGCCTTCCAGACGAAGAAGAAAAGCTCGTTCAGCGGCTACGGCAACAGCTGTGGTCCAGTCGTGCAGGGCTTGCAGCATGTCAAAAAGCCTGGTGTCGCTTTTACGGAGTTCAACTCCCAGCGCTCCCTGCCCAATGGCCGGCAGCATCTGCTCAGGTGTAAATAAGGTACGGATACGATCCTGCATGCCCATCCTCTGGAGTCCCGCTCCTGCCAGGATAATGGCGTCATACAGGCCGTCTTCCATTTTTTTCAGGCGGGTCTGCAGATTTCCCCTTAAATCCGTAATTTCAAGGTCAGGGCGCAATGCGGCAAGCTGTGCTTTCCGGCGCAGGCTGGAAGTGCCGACCGTGCTCCCTTGGGGCAGTTCGTCCAGGGAGCGGTATTTGCCGGAGACAAAAGCGTCCTCCGGAATCTCCCGCACAGGGACGATGGGTACATGCAGGCCCTCCGGCAGTTCGGTGGGGACATCCTTCATGGAATGGACGGCAAGGTCGACCTCTCCGGCGAGCATGGCATCTTCGATTTCCTTGACAAACAGCCCTTTGCCGCCGACCTTTGCCAACGGTACATCAAGGATCTTGTCACCCTTGGTCTTTATTTTGACCAGTTCAATGGAGATATCCGGATAGGCTGCCGTGATTTGTTTGCCGATCCATTCGGCTTGGGTCACGGCAAGTTCGCTGGATCGTGTACCGATACGTAAAAGAGATTTCATGAGCTACAATTTGTTTGTGTCACCAGGTATAGGAAAAACGAAGCTCCCTTATACAGGCTACATTATCTCTTGTCAATTTCATCGAGAAGCGCTGCCGCCATAAGCGGCAGCATCAGTTCATGGTGGCCGGTGAAATTGAATCCTTTTCCTCCTTCGAGGTTCGGCCGATGCACCACGTTGGTTGCCGGCCGATAATGGCGGATAAAGTCAAAGTTTGCCGTGGTGAACTGTTTAACCTTGAATCCAAGGTTACGAACCACGGTCAGGGCTTTGAGAAAAACTTCAGGCAGCAGCACTGCGGAGCCCACATTCAGGTAGACGCCTTCCTGCAGGCCGCTGACCAGGGTGCAGAACAGGCGGAAATCCTGGTGGCCTGCTTTTCCTATGGCTGCTCCGTCCACACTCGGATGGATATGGATAATATCCGTTCCCATGGCGACATGTACGGTAACCGGGACTTTCAACCGGTATGCCGTGGCAAGCAGGCTGTGATCATTATAGGGGAAATTCCGCTCATTGAGCATCTTTCCCACGGATTCACCGATTCCCAAGCCTTGGTCCGCGCCTCTTATAATGGCCTGGTTGAGTACTTCCCCTGTTTCCTTTGCCGCACCGAATGCTCCTGCACCCAGCACCTCAGCCACGTCTTCGGAGGTACGTCCGGCCATGGCGATTTCCGCGTCATGGATTATTCCTGCTCCGTTTAGGGCTATACCGCTCAGGATGCCGCGCTGCATCAGGTCGATGAGTACAGGATTCAAGCCGACCTTGATCACATGGGCTCCCATTCCCAGCAGGATCGGTTTTTCTGCCGCAAAAGCCTTGGCCGTCCTCTCAATAAATTCAGGAAAATCAATTCCCATGAGTTGTCCGGGCAGACAATCGATCAGTTCTTTAACACCTATTCCGGGACGCAGAGGCTTGGCAAAGTCGTCAACACTTACCTTGGAGTGCCGATCGTGGATGGAGTAGGTATTGAGTTGGTCAAAGCAAAGCGGAGTTATGGAATAATCAGACATAATCGGAAAAAAGCTCATTGTGTAGAGGCGATCTGCTGCTAATCGGCGGAAAACATCTCCTGCTCGACTATTTCGCAGACAATATGCTCAAGCCAGAGGTGGGTCTCCTGGATGTGAGGCGTGGAATCGGAAGGTACGTTGAGGGTGAGGTCGCAGAGAGCCGCAAGATCTCCTCCCAATCGTTTGGTTCCCCCGGTGAAAGCGACTGTACGCAGTCCCATCTCTTTGGCTGTCTCCATGCCTTTGATAACATTGGTCGAGGCGCCGGAGGTGGATATTCCCAATGCCAGATCCTCCGGCTTTGCCAGCGCCTGAATCTGTTTGACAAAGATCAGGTCAAAGGAAAAATCATTGCCCACAGCCGTGAGGATGGAGGTGTCGGTCGTCAATGCCAGGGCAGGTAAGGGCCTGCGATTGATCAGAAAACGATTGACGAATTCCGCTGCCAGGTGCTGGGCGTCGGCGGCGCTGCCGCCGTTACCGAAAATCAGCAGTTTGCCGCCGTCTTCAAAGGTCTCCTTAATCCAGGAACAGAGAAGAATGATGTCATCGAGACTTTGATGAGCAAAGGACTCCTTTGCCATGATGGACTGAACAAGACTGTTTGAGATACGTGTTTTCATGTTCTCCACAATGAAGAAAATAACTCCGGGTGTCAAATAAAAAAACGTTTTCGCATCCCGGATGCGAAAACGTTTTTAAAGACAGATGCCGGCTAACCGGATCAGGGCAGATCCTTGATGATGGAATCAGTCACTTCTTTGATGGGCAGGGAGCCGTCAACGGAGATGACAGGGATGCCGTCCAGTTTTTTGAAGTAATTGACAGCAGCCATGGTGCCGGTGTTGTCGTCATAGTAAATGTCATGACGCTTGTTGATTGCATCTTCATCCTGGTCATCGGCGCGGGTGGAGAGCTCTCCGCCACAGACGCGGCAGACCAGTTTGCCGTCTTTTTCTACAGGTTTGATAGCGTCAAAGGCAATGTGATTGGGGTGGTTATTGTCATTGGCGCACAGTCTGCGGCCCATGATGCGCTCTTTTGCTATCTCGCGATCCAGCATGATTTCAACCACGCAATCAAGCTTCATGTTCGCTTCCTTGAGAGCTTTGTCAAGGGCTTCCGCTTGAGCCAGTGAACGGGGAAAGCCGTCGAGAAGCCATCCTTTTTCCTTGGATTTGTCCAAGGTTTCCAGGACCATGGGAATGGTGATGTCATCGGGAACCAGATCGCCGCGATCGATAAATTCCTTGGCTTTTTTACCAAGTTCGGTGCCGCCTTTGATGTGCTCGCGGAAAATTGCACCGGATTCAATGTGGTCGATGCCGTATTTTTCTTTGATGATTGCACCCTGGGTGCCTTTGCCACTGCCGTTGGGGCCGAAGGTAAGAATGTTCATGCCGTTCTCCTTTGTGATTGATTCAAACGGGAAAGCCGTATAACACCTTATATTTTCATTTAAAATCAAGGTGAAAAAAATGAATGACTTCTCATTAATCGGGCGAGTATACAGCAACTTTCCCGGTTTTGCTATGAAAATGATATCAGTCCGGCTGATATGAAACCGGCAATACAGTTATATAAAGGGAGATGAGCCGCCTGCCGACTATACTTTTTGACAAGCGTCGGCAAACTGAGTACAAAAGGCGCTACAGACCTGATCCGGTGTCTTGCCGAAAATAGCCGGTCCGGTCTCCATAAGGCCGCCTGGATATTCGATGCGATTTCCCCTGTTTTGCGGCCGGACGCAATTACAAAAAACACCACGGATTATGAACATTATGAAACAGATCAAAATAGGCATTATCGGTTTCGGCACGGTCGGCAGAGGTCTTGCCGAGGTCCTCTACTCCCAGAAAGAGCGGCTGATCAAACGAACCGGTATGTCCATAACCCTGAGCAAAGTTGCTGACCTGAGTCTGACTGAGTTGCCTGAAAAATTTCAGGGAGTGACCCTGGTGCGTGATGCCGGGGAAATACTTCATGATCCTGATATCGATATTGTCGTTGAACTCATCGGCGGCATTGAGCCTGCCAAGACATTTGTCCTGGAGGCGATAGCTGCCGGCAAACATGTAGTGACGGCCAACAAAGCGCTTCTTTCCCAGGAAGGAAAAGATATTTTTGCAGCTGCTTCACTGAAAGGCGTGGAGGTCGGCTTTGAAGCCAGCGTGGGCGGCGGTATTCCGGTGATTAAAAGCCTCAGGGAGGGCCTGGTCGCCAATAAGATACTCTCTATCATGGGAATCATGAACGGCACGGCCAACTATATACTCACCAAGATGACCGAGGAGGGCGTGCCCTTTGCCGAAGTCCTCAAGGAAGCCCAGGAAAAGGGCTTTGCCGAGGCTGATCCCACCTATGATGTGGAAGGCATCGATACGGCGCATAAACTGGCCATCCTCATGAGCATGGCCTACGGCATGAACATTACCCATAATGAAATAGTCACTGAGGGCATTTCTCAGATAGAACCGTTGGATATTGAGCTTGCCCGCGAGTTCGGCTGTCGTATCAAACTCCTGGCTATCAGCCGTAATCACGGTGAGCACGTCGAGGCGCGCGTGCACCCCACCATGGTGCCGGAGTCGCACCTGCTGGCCTCTATCAACGGCGCCTATAATGCCATTCATTTTACCGGAGATACGGTGGGCAATGTTTTGCTGTATGGTCTCGGAGCAGGGATGGTTCCCACAGGCAGCGCTGTAGCCGCCGATGTGGTTGATATCGCCAGGAATATCAAGGCCCAATCCATTGGACGCGTGCCGCCTTTATCCTACCTGCCGGAAAACATCCAGGCCCTGCGGGTAACCCCAATGGATGAACTGTATGGACCGTATTATTTCAGGTTTACGGTGAAAGATGAGCCGGGTGTACTTGCGGAGATAGCAGGAATACTCGGCCGGCACGGTATAAGCCTTGAGTCGGTGGTGCAGAAAGGGCGAAAGAAAACAGGCGCCGTGCCCCTGGTGATGTTGACCCATGATGCACGGGAGTCATCCGTTATCGAGGCGCTTAAGGAAATCAGTCAACTTGAGACAGTGGTAGCGCCTGTGGTCAAGATCCGGCTTCTCGGCGATGATGTGATGTAAGAGGAAATACAATGAAATATGTTTTACTTATCGGAGACGGTATGGGTGACATACCTGTGCCGCAGCTGGGTGACCGGACCCCGATCGAGGCCGCCTATACTCCGACAATGGATCGATTGTCTGTTGCGGCGGAAAAGTTACTGGTGCATACGGTTCCTGAAGGCTATCCGCCGGGCAGTGACGTCGCAAACCTCTCACTTCTCGGTTATGCGCCGGAACGGTATTATACGGGCCGCGCCCCGTTGGAGGCTGCCAGTATGGGAGTGGAACTCGCCTCCGATCAGGTAGCTTTTCGCTGTAATCTTGTCAATGTACAGCCTGAAGCCGACGGCCGTCTTATTATGAAGGACTACAGTGCCGGACATATAACCACTGAAGAGAGTACGCAACTGATCAACAGTATTCAGGAGCAATGCGGCAATGAGGTGGTTCGTCTTTATCCGGGGATCAGCTATCGGCATCTGCTGGTTTACTCCGGTCAGCCTGCTGACGGGTTGGACACCGTGCCGCCCCATGACTATTCAGACCAGGAAGTCACGGAACATTACCAACGTTATGCAAAGGATACGTATCTCTGCAGCTTGATGGAGAAAGCTCGCAAGGTCCTGGTAGAGCACCCTGTGAATGCCCGACGGGTTGCAGAGGGCAAGCGACCGGGGAACGGCATCTGGCTCTGGGGAGAAGGTAAACGTCCTGCAATGGAAACCATTCCCCAACTCTACGGTGTGGAAGGCGGCATGATTTCGGCTGTGGACCTTCTTATGGGGCTGGGCGTGCTCAGCGGACTGGAAGTTATCAAAGTGGAAGGTGCAACCGGTTATCTGGATACCAACTATGCGGGCAAAGCCAATGCGGCGATCGATGTTCTGAAGGAGAAAGATCTGGTAATCGTGCATGTGGAAGCACCCGATGAAACCGGACACCAGGGGCTTGCAGCTGAAAAGGTGCGTGCAATAGAAGATTTCGACCAAAAGATCGTTCGCCCCGTTGTGGAGTCCCTGGAAGAGCAGGGCGAGGACTTTCGAGTTGTCGTGACCATGGACCATTACACCCCCATACACCGCCGAACCCATGAAGGATGGCCGGTTCCCCTTTTTTTGTATGATTCACGGGGGGCGGCCGATGCCGACGGTAAGGTCTACAGCGAAAAGAATGTTCTGGATGCCGTTGCCCATGGCGGCAAGGAATTTGTATCCGGCACGGATTTTTTCCGCTATTTTCTGGAGCGGGGGTAAGCCATGGTCGGAAAACCGGCGACATCTCTTGGAGAACAGGTTTTTCACACCCGGTATCGGGTGATCTATGGGGATACCGATGCCGCGGGTGTAGTGTATAACGCCAACTACCTGCGTTACTTCGAGATCGGACGAACCGAGATGATGCGCGCCTGGGCCATGCCCTACAGTGACATCGAGAAAATGGGATGCATCCTCCCGGTAACGGAGAGCTATATCCGTTTCAAAGCCCCGGCAAGATATGATGAGTTGATCACCATCGCCGCCTCTCTGGTAGAGGTAAAAAAAGTCTCCTGCCGTTTTCACTATGCCATAACCCGGCCAACGGAAAATGGAAAAGAGGCTTTGCTGGTTAAAGGATTCACCGCTCACGCCTGCGTGGATCTCACAGGCAAACTGACTCCTTTCCCTCAAGAGGTAATGGATAAAATCATTCCTCTGGTTGCAGAGCCAAAGAAGTTATAAAAAAACATATTTTCTGTTGACACATTTTTTTTGGTGTGCTATATACAGATCTCGCAACGCGGGGTGGAGCAGTTCGGTAGCTCGTCGGGCTCATAACCCGAAGGTCAGAGGTTCAAATCCTCTCCCCGCTACCAAGTTATTTCAAGGAGTTAGGCCAATTTGGCTTAACTCCTTTTTTTATTGCTTGGTACGAGTTTTACTATTTTTGCCGTTGGCGTTAATCTTCTTCCTTCTCAACAACGCCTATTTCAAAACTTGCTGTAAAAGCACTGTCATCATTCCTTGTTCTCTTTTTTATCCAGCCATAATATCTGGTATATATCATCTGAAGAGAACTGTGCCCCATCATCTGCTGAACCCAACCCACATCTGCACCGGAATCTATCGTGATAGTAGCAAAGGTGTGTCTTGTCTGTATCATCGGGCGGTAATTACGTTCAGCTTTTTTCAAGGCCGGTATCCACTCATGGGCCGGGAAAAAAACCGCAGAACGGCAAGCCAATGACAATCCCAGCCAAGACAGTTGTCAAATTCAAGGCGGGAAAGGCCTTGGGTGATGAGGTTAATGCGTAATTCCTTCTCCTTCTCGCCGTTATGAGTTTTCAAATAGCCGTAATCAGCACTCCCCATGATCGCGGCTTTTTTTTTGGCCAATTATTACCAGTGGCTGTTCATCACCTCAGGTACTCTTGTCGTTATATCCTCTCTCCTATACGTGTAAAACCAGCCCATATAGTTTACATTATCTCTACTATGCGGCGTAATATGCCGCACACAAGAGATATTGCAAACCTCGCTAAAAATTGATAGTTTATAGCTTTAGCTTTTTACGGCGCCATTCGCCGCAAATACACAAACAAGCAAACTATGACAAAGGCACGCTATAAAGCAGAGCTCGAAAAACTCTTACCGTTTGGCATGGTCGCCACTAAACAGTGGCTGACAAGCAAAGGGATAAGCAGACATTTCCTGGATAATGGCGTAAAAAGCGGGAGCATAATCTCCATAACACCGGGGTTGTATTGCAGAGCAGGTATACCGATAACCTGGGAAGGAGTTGTAACTTCTCTTCAGACAATGTCCGAGTGGCCTGTGCATGTAGGTGGCATATCTTCGCTGGAGTTGTCAGGTTTCGCCCATTATCTCACTCCCCATGGAAAGAAACTAATCCATCTCTTTTCTGAAGAAAAACTACCGACATGGCTTAACAGAGTTTCGTCCAAATATGAATTCCGTCACCATACTGCCAAGAAAATATGGTTACCAGGTGTGATGGAAAGTTCAAAAGTTGTAAAAGAACACAGTTGGCGGGAAGATCTACCCTCTTTTTGCGCTTCAAGCCCTGAAAAAGGGTACCTGGAAATGCTGATGGACGTTCCAGGAACAATCAGCTTCGAACACGCAGATGAGATAATGCAGGGACTAACGAACTTGTCTCCCAACAGGTTGAATCTCCTGCTATCTTCCTGCTGTCATGTGAAGGTGAAGAGACTGTTTTTCTGGTTTGGAAGAAGGCACAATTACAGATGGTATCAGAAAATAACACCGGATGATTTTGATTTGGGTAGCGGTAAAAGGGTCGTTGCACCAGGTGGCAAACTTGACACTGAGTTCCTGATAACGGTCCCGGAGAGTATGCATGGATAGGACTTCAACATATTATAAGCAGGTACAGTTACTCATTCAGATCCTTCCAATCATCGCGGAGGAAGACTGTTTTGCACTGAAGGGTGGGACAGCGATCAACCTGTTTGAAAAAAATCTCCCACGCCTGTCAGTCGATATCGATCTGGTTTTTCTGCCGGTATTAGACAGAAAAGCTTCGCTGACGGAAATTTCTACGGCCTTAGCCAGGATTGCAAAAGAAATCAGAGAAACCTGGAGGGAAGCTCGCGTAGTTGAAGCCTTCAAAAATAAGCAGGATGCATTACGGCTTATCGTCTCCAGAAATGGTGTTCAGATTAAAATTGAATTGTCACCTGTTTTGCGTGGGACTGTTTACGAGCCGGAAATGAGAAGTGTCTGCGACAAGGTTGAAGAGGAGTTCGGGTTTACAGAGATACAAGTGGTCCACCCTGCCGACCTGTATGCCGGGAAAATATGTGCCGCACTTGATCGCCGGCACCCGAGAGACCTTTACGACATCTTGCTGCTTCTGGAAGATAATGGGATTAATGAGGAGTTACGAAGAGCTTTCATTGTCTATCTCATAAGCCATCCAAGACCAATCTCAGAGCTCTTGCAGCCAGGTTTAAAGGACATCTCGGCCACCTATTATGGCGAGTTTGGGCATATGACGGAAGAGCATGTAAGTAAAGATAGGCTGGAGGAGGGGTTGAAGCAGCTTATAATAACAATTAATTCCGGTCTAACTGAATATGAACGTCAATTTCTGCTGAGTTTCAAACAGAATAAACCTGATTGGGAACTGCTTGGATTAGCCGGGATTAAAGAGTTGCCGGCAGTAAAATGGAAACAGCAAAACCTGGGTAAGATGCCTGCTGAAAAGCACAAAACTGCTTTGGAAAAGCTGCAATCCGTATTGTATGACGAGAGGTGGTTATCAAAATGACTAGACCTGGAAAGATGTTCCTCGAATCCAAGCCAACAGCACAATCGTTAATTGAGATTGCTCGTAAGTATTTCGTGCAGGATCTTTCCGGTGCAGCCATTCCCGGCAGTCGAATCAACAATATATTGAAACAGGTAGAGTCTGGATCTCCACTCTCCAACTTTACCCTCCAATATCTACAGAAAAACGGTTTTCACGCTTTGTTGAGTTATGTGAAAAATGAGATTTCTTTCGTTGATTTTCAAAAAGCTGCAAAACCGGAACAGGCCAAGTGTCAAGAGCTAACGAGAGCCAGGATATCATGGGAAGAGACAGAAAGAAGGAAGAAAAGAGAGGCCCTGTTCGCTAAAGCCAGGCAAGAGCAAGAACGTGCTGCCGCAATGAGACGGGCCTATGAAAATGACCCTAAAACCATCGCCAAGCGGAAGCAAAATAAACTTCGGGCCAGGTATGACCTGTCATTTTATATTGAAAGAGAACACTTCCCAAAACTCATGAATATTCTTCGGAATGTTGATAAAGGGCTTCGTTTAACGGAAAATGATATCGCCTGGCTCACGACTAAAGACTATGAGTACGGATATTACACAGAAGAACTCAGAGAGCGTTACCATGAAAACGAAGCTGAATTCTATGCTAATGAATTTAAAAAGCTCAAAGATCCATGGTTAGCAGTGAACGCGAGTAGCCATTTCCGCAAATGTCAAAGAGCTACGGAAGCTGACACCATGTTGGGAACGATCAACACCTCAAAAATAAAGAAAAAAAAGCTGAGGTCCGCCCTTTGCACGACCCATGGCGGGGTTAAACGAGATCTACTCAAGTATAACGAAGCAATAACTTTGGGAGAACAAGCACACGAACTTACCCCAAAAGATTTTCGCCCCTGCACATTACTGGGCGCTGTGAATATGGAAATGGGAAATCACAGTCTGGGAGAGACATGGTATGAAAAAGCTATCGAACGTGGTGCTAGTGAAAAATCAGTTGATGATGATCTCCGCAGTATCTTCATGCGCGCAACACCTGCTAAGCGAGAAGAGTTACGTGCTTTCCTCTTAAACAAAGATCCTCACCATTACAGCTGGGCAAAAAAGAGATAATAATGAACAAATGCGTATTGAAACGTCTTCAGGTGAACCAATAAGAACCCTCGCGGACTGGGCTCAGCTCTATGACTCTGCAAAAACTGCGCATCAATGGAAAGTCGGTCAAAGTGCCCATGCAATTGCCGATTTCGTCTTACATCATGACGGCTGCAGTATTTTCCAGAGCCGTGTGAGTAAAGCAGTGGGACAAGACATTGTTTTTGATCGTGTTGTACCTGAATATGAAGTACGGTTTGATAACTTTGGCCGCGGGCGGGTACATGACTTGGCAATATTCGGGAAAAGCCTGAATGGCCAAACCGTTTTTGTCGGGGTTGAAGCCAAAGTTGATGAGACCTTCGGCCTCACTGTGCATGATTACTATTTAGCAGCAAAGGCAAAACAGGTAACCGGCACCTCAACAAATGCCCCCAAGAGAGTTGAACAGCTGCTATCAATGCATTTCACGCAACCTAACGTGTCAATGTTTGATGTTCGCTATCAGCTCTTGTATACAACTGCAGGTACGTTGGCTGCAGGGGCTGATATATCCATTTTATACGTGGCTGTATTCTTGACCGACCTATATGACGAAACGATTGGGAAAAGTAACCACAGAGATTATTTGAACTTTATGTCAGAGATAGGTGCCAGCCCTCACGCTTCAGAACAAAGTACGGAGAATATGAGTGTTCATAAGGCTGTTTTGCAGGGTGAAATTCTGATCTGTATACATGAGCACTTCCAGCAGTGAATTTGTTTTATTACTGGTGTCGGCTGAATATATAATTTGACCAGATTTCCGTAATTGCGCACCTAATATGTACTAACAATGAAAGTACTATATAAGACCACTACTCTATTGCGTAAAATGGAGCCACTTTTCAAAGAAATCAAACGACACCTTCACAGAAGTATCCAAAGTTTGGCTATGTGATCAAATTCAATACCTTTGACGTGGCAAGGTAGAGCTTATAGCTCAGTCGCTGTTAAACCTTTCAAGATAGCTCTGCATGAGTTAACTGTGCCACAGAGTAAGTGTCTTGTTCAGGATAATTTATGGGTACTAGTCAGATGCATTATCTCCGTTTCAATTGCGGATACTGTATTGATTGTTCTCCTAAAGGCAACTTAAGACCGCAAATTGTGCGGCGAATAATAACTTTAATCATCGCAAACTCAAGGAATTAAGGTGATAGAGGTCACATTCGTAGAGGTACTCGGGGAACGATTTGAAAATGTGTGAAGAAACATACAAAATTTTTAAAAAAAATATTTTTTTTGATAAAATCAATCAGTAGGAAAAGTGTTTTTTAGGCAGTCATAAAATCGCAAATCGTACGTTGATTACAGATACGTGTTTGCATCCAAATAATATATATATCAACCATCCGGAACCCGGAAGCATGGAAAAGAAATTTACAATCTTAAGCGTCGATGACGACCAACTTTTTCTGCATGCGCTAAAACGTACCTTGACCAAGAAATCCTTTCATGTGGAGATTGCCGACAATCATCTGGATGCACAGACTATTCTGGATGAAAAAATAATCGATTTGATATTGCTCGATGTTCAGATGCCTGAAAAAAGCGGTCTTTCCCTGCTCGAGGATATTGTCAGCCTTTATCCGGGAATCCCGGTGCTTATGCTGTCCGGTCATGACAGTGTTCAATATGCCGTGCAGGCCATAAAACTGGGTGCCGATGATTTTCTGGTAAAACCTTTTCCTTCCAGGGAGCTTGTCTTGCGTCTGGAGCCCTATGTGGCGCTGTGGCGAGAAAAAGCACCGGGGCGGGATACACCCACATCCATTTTTGATTTTCCGGAGATGGTTGGTGATTCCCCTGTGATGCAGCGTCTCAAGTCTCTGATCGTACGGATGGCTGCATCCGAAGCTCCGGTGCTTCTTCTCGGCGAATCAGGTACGGGTAAAGAACTGGGAGCAAAGGCTATTCACGTCCACAGCAGACGTAAGGACGGGCCCTTTGTTGCCGTCGATTGCGCGACGCTCAACGAGACGGTTGTGGAAAGTGAGCTTTTCGGACACACCAGGGGGGCTTTTACCGGAGCGGACGCCAACTCCATCGGGCTTATCAGGGCTGCGGACAAAGGCTCGCTGTTTCTTGATGAAATCGGTGAGTTGCCGCTTTCCATGCAGGCGAAGCTGTTGCGTACTCTGCAGGAGCAGGAGGTGCGGCCGGTCGGTGATCAGAAAAGCCATAGCGTTGATATCCGTGTGATCGCCGCCACGAACAGGGACCTTGAGTTGGAGGTGAAGGAAGGCCGGTTCAGGGCGGATCTGTATTATCGGATTGCCGCCATTCCCCTGGACATGCCGCCGCTTCGCACCCGCACAGAGGACATCCTCATGCTCACCAACCATTTTCTGGGTGCTGATAATGAAGACCATGGATTTACCGTTTCCAGCGCAGCGCTGCGATTGTTATCCAATTACCGTTGGCCCGGCAACGTGCGTGAATTGATTAACGTGCTGAGCAGGGCCAAGGCCTTCTGTGAGACCATGTGTATAACTCCCGATGATCTGCCTGCCACAATTGCCATGTCAACCAACATGGAACGTGGAGTGGAGATGCCTGAGAATGACACGCTTGAGGCCTATGAACAGCTTGCTTTTGAAAACGCCATTCGCAAAACAGACGGTAACAGGCGTGAGGCTGCTGCTCTGCTTGGTGTAAGCGAAGCCACACTCTATCGAAAAATGAAGCAATACGGTCTGTCAAATTGAGAGACCGCATTGCTTTATCGCTCATTTTGCGAGCCGGATAAGGCATCGCCCTTTGCAGTCGTTGCGGCGCTGGTCGTGCTGCATTTCCTGTTTATCCCGTAAATCCCAAATCATATACCTGCACTGATCATATCCCTGTGTTGACTTTACAAAGTGGTATGATGATTGCTACCGCTGTTTATATTAATATACAGGTAAAGGAAATCGTGAAAGCGAGACCCGGCTCCTTATCCTGCTTTCGGGCTCTCTGTTGCATACTATATGACGGTTGGGACGGATGCCGGAAAGCTGATATGGAAGACAAAGAGAAAAATACAATTACCAGGCAGGTGCTATGAACGTTGTTGAAAGAGAAGGCAATGCATTGCAATCAATTCTTTTTGTCGACGACGATATTCGTATATTGAAGGGCGTGAAGCGGCTGTTTCACCAAAACAGGGTTTCCTGGCAGACGACCTTTGCCTCCGGAGTGGATGAGGCACTGGATGTCATAATGACTCAGAAGGTTGATGCAGTGATTTCGGATATTAAGATGCCTGGCAAGGACGGGTTCGACCTGCTCAGTATTCTGCGTGCGTCGCCGGAAAAGCATGACCTGCCGGTAGTCATGCTCACCGGTCTCGATCGAGGAGGGCTGAAAAATCGCGCCCTTGACCTGGGGGCTACCGATTTGCTCAACAAACCGGTTGATCCGGAGGAACTTTTTGCCAGAATCAGGTCCATGCTTCATTTGAAAAAATGCCAGGACATGATCAAGCAGCAGAATGCTCACCTCGAAGAATTGGTGCACAAACGCACCAAAATACTCGAAGCGACCCGTCTTGATGTCATCTGGAGACTGGGCAAGGTGGTTGAGTACCGCAGCGACGAGACCGGCAATCATGTTATCAGGGTGGGGTTTTACTCAAAAGTTCTGGCGGAAACACTGGGCATGAACCGTGCCTTTACCGAGACTATCTTTTTGACCAGTCCGTTGCACGACATCGGCAAGATCGGTATTCCCGATACTATCCTGCAGAAACCGGGTAAACTTGACGCAGAAGAATGGGAGATCATGAAAGGGCACTGCGAATTGGGCAGGCAGATTCTCGGTTCGGATGCGTCCCTGCAAAAACTAGGTTTTGATTCCCAATTGAGAATGATCAAAGAAGTTCTGGCGGAGGAGAATAATCCGTTTCTGGTGATGGCGCGCGATATTGCCGCCTGTCACCACGAACAGTGGCTCGGCGGCGGCTATCCAGCCGGTCTGTCGGGTGAGCAGATCCCCCTGTCAGCCAGGATAGTAGGTATCGTTGATATTTACGATGCCCTCTGCAGCAGGCGCAGCTATAAGGAACCATGGTCCCATGAAAAGGCCGTGGAGCTCATGACAATGGAAAAAGACACCCGGTTTGACCCAGAGGTATTTAACGCATTTTTCAGTTGCAGGAGAAAAATCAGGGAAATTCACGAACTATACAGCCGGGGGGAGCTGTAATGTACTGATATTCCGAGATCTTGATTGATAGTCCTTTCACATGCTGTCCGCAGGCCGTATCCTCTCAAATGCAGTCCTCCATCACGCAGGCTTGAATGTGCTTCAAAAAACCATTTTTGCTGAAGTGACTCCAAAAAAAAAATTCCTTTTCGCATTATCAAATCCCCACACTTCTCTTTATCTCTCAAATTGAATGTGCTTTTGCAAATGTCTCTCTCAAAATGAGAGAGATTGGCCGGCTTGTATCAGATACAGGGTAGCCGGCAGGTTGCATACCTGGAGAATTTGCTCTGTTTTTCAAACGTATTGTATATTTTTTTACTCCACCCTTTCCTGGGAAATTTTCTTTAATTTCAAGGTAAAGGCTGACTCTTTTATCACATTTTCCCATGTAACAGTAACGGGTATGAGGTTGCTTTTTCGTTTTTTGTCGTTGACGGGCCCTGTTCTTGCTGAATGCGATGCCAGATACTCATGGCCCAACATACTGCATTTCACATTTACTCGGGTAAATGTCGAAAGTGCTCGGGCCACCGTTTAACGTCGCAATGTAAATCAGTCAAGGAGGATTACCATCGTGCCTGTCACCACCACTAATTGTAACCGGAAACGTCCGATTGGACGGACATTCGGTATGCGCTCAGGAATTGTTATGCTGCTGGGGATTTTGACCCTGTCAGCCTGTTCGTTTCATCCTCAAAACATTAATCCGAGTGATGCGCTTAAACAGGCGGAAGAGGATATGACCCGGATCAGCGCTGAACAGGAATTTCCCCAAGCGCCCATTGATCTTTATGAGGCCATGGCAAGAGCGGTTCTCTATAATAGAGAACGTCGCCTCGCCCTGATGGAGTCAGCGCTCTCCGGAAATCAGGCGGAACTGGCCCGTCTGGATATGTTGCCTGATTTGGCTGCCAACGCCGGTTATACCGGTCGAGATTCCTATAACAGCTCATCGAGCGTATCTGCAAGTACCGGTGAAGAATCTCTCGAGCCTTCCTACAGCACAGAGAAGGATATCATCGGCTCCGACGTCACCTTCACCTGGAACGTGTTGGATTTCGGCCTTTCCTACGTGCGGGCCAACCAACAGGGCGATCGGCATCTTATCGCTCTGGAAAAGGAACGGAAGGCGATTCACCTGCTCTTGCGGGATGTGCGTAAAGCGTGGTGGGAAGCTCTATCCGCCCAGCGGCTCAGCGGGAGGCTTGATTTGCTGGCTCAAAAGATTCAACGGGTGCTCGACGAGTCGGAACAGATGGAACACAACGGCCTGCAGGATCCACTTAATGCGCTCGGCTTTCAACGCTCGTTAATGCAGGTTCTCAGGTCGCTGCATTCCCTGCGCCGAGAACTCAGCGGTGCTTCTTATACACTGGCCGCCCTTATGGGCTTGCCTCCCGGGGTTGAATATACAGTAGTGGATCCCGGTGAATATCCGGTCATGGTAGCGCCCGAATGGGAGACGGATACTCTGGAGCAAATTGCTCTGGTCCAGCGTACCGAACTTATGGAATCACGTTACGAAGGACGCATTGCCACCCAGGAAGCACGTGCCGCCCTGGTGTCCCTGCTGCCGCATCTCAATCTCGATTTCGGCTGGAACAGTGACTCAAACACATATCTGGTGGAAAATAACTGGTGGGACTGGGGTGCACATATCGGTTTTAACCTCTTGAATGTATTCAAGGCGCCGGCAGCGTTGAGAAACGCTGAAGCAAGAGAGAATGTGGCGGAACAGCGTCGCCTCGCATTGTCCATGACCGTACTCATGCAGGTGCATCTTGCCCGACTAAATCATATCATGGCGTTGAACGCGTATCAGCTGGACGATAAATATTATTCCATCCAGAATCGCATCATGGAGCAGACCCTGCACAGTGCTTCCATGTTGAAGGGCGAAAACGAGGTCATTCGAGAGGAATTGGAGATGTTGCTTGCCGAGGTTCGTCGCAGCAAGGCGTATGCTTCTCTTCAGGACAGTTATGGAAGGCTTCTGGTTTCGGTCGGTATAGACCCGATTGATCAGGTAGAGCCGGGGGTAACGGTCGTTGAATTAGCGGAAAATATAAAAAACAACATCGAAACCTGGGATCAGCAGAAGATGGATACCATGTTGGAGTCAATTACCCAGGAGAAAGCTCAAGTTGCAAGTGATGATCTGCCCGTAGATGTGGCTGATGTATCCGCCGAAGTTTCCCCGTTGGAATTTGCTGATGAGGCCAGGTTATGAGCCGCTTTGTTTCCACGATACCGCAACTATCAAGGTTCGTTTTTACCGGCCTGTTGTTCGGCATCATATTCGGGATCTCTACACCAGTGGTCCTATATGCTCAGAACAACGATGCCGTTGAACCGGTGCGTGGCCTCATTAAATCGTTGGAACGCACCCAGCTCTCCAGTGAGATCAGCGGTCGTATAATCAAGCTGCCCTATCGGGCCGGCGACTCGTTCAACAAAGGGGACACACTGGTAACCTTTGATTGCCAATTGTTTGAAGCTGAACGGGACAAGATGCAGGCTCGGGAAGCCGCAGCAAAGATAAAAGTGGCATATAACGATCGCTTGCAGGAGTATAAATCAGTTGGTCTTGTTGCAGTTGAGCTGGATAAAGTTGCGTTGAGGGTGGCTGCAACCGAGACGAGGATTGCATCGCTGGCAGTGAAACGATGTTTGGTGCGCGCCCCGTTTTCAGGACGGGTGGTTGTCCTCGGTGTCAATCAGTATCAGACCGTAAAACCCCAGCAACCTTTATTGGAAATCATCTCAACCCGTCAGCTCGAAGTCGAAGCGATGATTCCTTCAGACTGGTTGAGACGGATCAAGCCCGGCGAGTCTTTTACTCTCCGGGTCGATGAGACTGGTGATGAATACGAGGCAGAGGTCGAGGCAGTCGGCGCTGCCGTTGATCCTGTAAGCAAGATGGTGCTGGTACGCGGGGCCCTGAAAGAACCGGGTATTGATCTGGTACCGGGGATGGGAGCTGCCGTCTTTTTCAGTCGGCATCCTGCTGCACTCGGCGCTGTTGATGACCAGGAGAAACTAGCCTACTCCGCTGAGTCGACTGAAACACCGCTAACACCGGAGAAGTGATGAGCAATAATCCAAATCTGCAAAGCGATCGATTCAGCACCCTGCTTCAGATCGAACAGGCCGTGCGTCGTTGCGAGAGCCTCGATGCTCTGGCGGTTCGTATGGTTAATGAAACAGGCATGCTTGTCCCAAGTGAACAGGCTGCTGTTTTTCTCCCAGTCGGGCGTCGCAAAGTCAAGGCACTGGCAATCGCCAATCAGTCCCAAATAGACCGTTCCGCCCCTATGATTCATTGGCTGGAGCGGTTGGCGACAACACTGCGTAAAGAAAGTGAACAGCCATCCGGAAAGAGCAAGCAGGTTGTTTTTTTCTCCCGTGCCGGGGTAGATGAAAGATTTCGAAACGAGTGGTCTGAATATCTTCCCGAAAATATCGCCTGGGTCAGATTACAATCGTTTTCCGGCACCAGTGGTTACCTGCTGCTCGCCGCCGGTACGCAATGGAATCAGCAGCATGAAGTATTGTTGAATCATCTTGCCGAAGTATACGGCCACGCATTGCGTCTGTTTCGTCGGTCACGGTATTGGGTATTGTTTGGAACGAACAGTACCCCGACTCGTCTCACTTTGTTTCTATGTATTGCGTTGTTGCTGGCATCCTATGTGATCAAGGTACCGTTGACCACAACTGCTCCGGCAGAGATCGTACCGGATCATCCGCACACCGTGGCTTCGCCTCAGAACGGGGTTGTCAAAGATGTGGTTGTCGAACCCAATCAGATGATTACTGCCGGTGACCTGGTGGTGCTCCTGGACGATACCGAATTACGCAACAGGGTGGAGGTCGCACGAATGGCACTGAACGTTGCCGTGGAAGAACTGGAGCGGACCCGCCGCAGCGCTTTTGTCAGTGCGGAAAGCAAGGCACTGGTGGCGGAACTGCGGGCGCAGGTCGACCGGTACAAGGCCGAGTTGCAGGTCGCACGTGATCGTCTGGAGCAGACAAGGCTCCGCGCAAACTCCGGTGGTACTGTTATAGGTGCCCCCAGAGACCAGTGGGAGGGTAAGCCTGTGTCCACGGGTACCACCATTTTGCAGGTAGCCGACCCTGCCGAGGTCCAGGTAAGAGTTTTCCTCCCGGTGGACGACGCCATTACCCTGGAAGAAGGAAGCTCCATGCGGGTTTTTCTGCACAGTGATCCCCTTAACCCGCTTGCAGCAAAACTTGACTGGGCCGGGTACAGCCCGGAAATGAGTCCCATGGGGTTTTACGCGTACCGGCTCCAGGCTAATCTTACCGGTTCCACCCCGCCTCCTCGCATCGGATTACGGGGTACGGCCACACTGTTTGGCCCGAAAGTTTCCCTGCTGTATACAATCTTTCGAAAACCGCTGACTTTTATACGGCAGCATACAGGTCTGTAAAAGAGGAAAAAGATGTCGGTTCAGAACGGTAACCCCGCAGATATGGTTCTTCCTGCCTTGCGACAGGATCTTCAATTGCTCGCCGGTGTCCCGGAAAACGACGGACGGCCAAGTTGGCTGCTCTACGATCCGACCCGTAATCGCTATTTCAAGCTGGGTAAGCGCGGCGTCGATATCCTGCGTCACTGGCAGCCAGGGAAAACCATCACAGACATGGGTAATCTTCTTAAAAGTAAAGGGATTGATGCAGGTAATGAAGAATTGAAAACCCTGCACGGTTTCCTGCGAGGCAACGAATTGACAGCCGCCTGTAACAGTGGGGACGTTGATCGGCTCATTATGGCAACCGGGGCCGGTAGTAAGAGCATTGCCGGCCGGTTGCTTCATAACTATCTCTTTTTTCGCATCCCTCTTTTTAAGGCGGATCGCTTCCTTGAAAAGACGTATCCTCTTGTGGCGTCCTTTTTTGGAGGATGGGTCCGAGCACTCATCATACTGCTGGGGATGGTCGGCTTGTATCTTGCCGGTCGTCGATGGGCCGAATTTCAGTCTACGTTTCTCTATTTTTTCGACCTTCGCGGCCTGTTCATTTTTACCATGACCACAATCGTTGTAAAGGCTGCCCATGAATTGGGGCATGCCTTTACGGCAAAGCGGTACGGATGCCGCGTACCGACCATGGGGGTCGCTTTTATGGTGCTGTATCCGATGCTGTATACGGATACTACCGATGCCTGGCGTTTGACTTCTCACCGTCAACGGATGGAAATCGCGCTGGCTGGGGTAAAGGTCGAGCTGGCGATCGGGATGCTTGCTCTTTTTGCCTGGAGTTTTTTTGACGATGGCCCCTTGCGGAGTGCCGCCTGGTTTCTTGCTTCGGTGAGCTGGTTGAGTAGTCTGGCCATCAACCTCAGTCCGCTTATGCGTTTTGATGGATATTACATTCTGTCTGATTGGTTGGGTGAAGAGAACCTGCAGCCGCGTAGTTTTAATCTTGCCCGCCGGCATTTACGTCGGCTGTTTTTCGGGATAGACGATCCTTTGCCCGAGGCGTTGTCTCGTTCGCGTCTTATTTTTTTTATCGTGTATGCCTGGGCAGTCTGGATATATCGTTTCTTTCTTTTTCTCGGTATCGCTCTGATGGTCTATCATCTTGCATTTAAAGCTCTGGGATTCTTCCTTTTTTTAGTTGAAATAAGCTGGTTCATCATCTTGCCCCTCTGGCGTGAAGTTAAAGTCTGGTACCAGCGACGTAACGATATGCGGGGATCTGTACATCCCTTTGTCACTGTTTTGCTCTTGGGTACAGTCTGCCTGTTTTTCTTTGTGCCCTGGCAGGGCCGTGTGGTGATTCCGGCGGTCTGGAAAGCCGCCCGACATTCACAGATCTATTCTCCCGAACCCGGGAGGCTGGCGGAAATATGGGTAACAAATGGGCAGAAAGTAAAAAAAGGCCAACCGCTTTTTCGCGTGGTGCAGGAAGAGGTCAACGAGGAGCTGAGCATACTCGATATTGATGAGAATTTTTTGCAGACCCTGATCGAACGGCATCCCGCTTCGGTGAGTGAATTGAAATCAATCTCCGTGCTGAAAATTCGTCTGAATGAGTTACGGACAAGGCAAAAAGCTCTGTATGCAAGAGAGCAGATGCTGGTGATGAAAGCACCGTTTGAAGGGGTGGTAGAGATGGCTTCCATTCCCAACCCTGGGGAGTGGATTTCCAGGGAGCAGGTTCTGCTTTCCTTGACCAAACCGGGCAGCGGTCGCGTCTCCGGTTATGTTCCTGAAGGGGAGCTTCATCGTATAACGGCAGATGCGACCGGATCTTTTATCGGACAGGAGGGGGATCAACCAGACATTAAGGTAACCCTTCAGGCTGTCAGCAGAACGGCGGTCACCGCCCTTGAAGATCCTATCCTGGCTTCGTCCTGCGGTGGGGCGATTGCGGTGCGCGGAGATAAAGAAGAACTGCGGCCGGAAAAAGGGCTTTATCGGGTTGACTTTGCCGTTGCCGCACCTGATGTAATCTGTACCAGGATTACCTCTGGAGTCGTCCGCGTCAACTGTCGTCAGGATAGTCTTTTTAAAAGGATGTATCAGAGCGCTGCCGCAGTACTCATCAGAGAGTTTTCTTTTTAATTGTTGGTCGCAAATGTTCATGTGGGCATCTTTTAAAAAGAGCCCGTTGGGAATCAGACTCTCTTCAAATGAGAGAACATAAACCTGGTACCTGTGTGAAAGAGAGATACGTAAATTTTACAAATAAACGGTGATATTATGGCAGAAACAACATGGTATAATGGATTAATCGGCAGTCTGGAGCCCAGGATGATGTTTGACGGTGCAGCAGTTGCCGCTGCCGCAGCAACCTTACCGGATGGAGATGCAGCTCAAGATAGCGGCGATTCCTCTGATTCCGGCACCAATACTGATGTCCAGGACACGGCAGAGGTTACGGATGTATTGCTCGACGATTCCCACTCGACCGACTCAGGCGTGCAGGACGCAGATTCTTCAGGTGATAAGCCCGACACCACAGAGCAGACCGAGGGTGATGATTCCACCGACACCGTTGATTCCGAAACAGTTCAGGATGCTGAAGGTACTGCTGCAACCGAGGAAGATACAGAGGAGAGTTCGGAGGAGAGCGCGGAGGAGAGCACGAGTACGGAAGACCAAAACAATACTACTAATGATAACGACAGTAATGCAACAGACCAAGACACTGCGGGAAGTGTTGATGAGAATGATACAACGGACCAAGACGGTGATGCAAGCGCCGATGATAATGACGCTGCCGATCAGGAAACCGAGACCGTAACCGTGGATGACGTCCTTGATCAGAATGACGAGTCCGCAGCGTTTGATACGGTAACTATCGCCCCCGGTGAGGAAGTGGCCTTTGTAGACAGTCGTGTGGAAGAGTATCAGCAGTTGGTTGACACAATCAGTTCTGAGATGCAGGTGTTCGTCGTTGATGGAGATGTGGACGGCTTCGCTTTCATGGCAGAGACCGTTCAAGACAGTACTGATATCAGTGCTGTTCATATACTTGGTCATGGAGAATCCGGCTCGCTTACACTCGGCAATACGACCCTTGATGGGGAGAACCTCGATCAGTATGACAACCAACTGGAAAGTATCGGTTCAGCGCTGAGCGAGAACGGTGATATTCTGCTATATGGTTGTAATATCGGAGAAGGCGACAGCGGCCTTGATTTCATTTCTTCGCTGTCTGAGCTAACGGATGCGGATGTGGCGGCATCAGATGATACTACCGGCGACGCAGACCAGGGGGGAGACTGGGATCTGGAACAGCATGTCGGTGATATCGATGCGGAACCACTGTCCATTGATTCCTTTGCCGGCATTCTTGGACTTCCCGGAGCCAGGAGCGAGACTGTTTCTACTTCCAATGGTGATGAAGTTTTTCTGGGAGGCAATTACATAGAGATCGGAATCCATTACAGCGGCAGTTACGGCACTTCCAGTTCAGCTCCCGGCACATTTTTCGGCACATCTTCAAGTTCTAATGTCGGGTTGAGTAATGATGCAGACGGCTATAACGTCGGCACGGATCTGAGAATTGATTATTTTCTTCCTGGTACCCCGGCCGAAGGCTTTGCCATCGGAGTGAACGGCACCAGTTATGAAAATTATGGGCTGTGTGGCGATATTGACATCAGTGAGGTTACGGTCACCGATACCTCTTCAGGTGATACGCTTTCAGCAACCGTGGAGTTCACCGTAGATGGTTTGCATGTGGCAAAGACGATTTCTTTTGGTGTTAATGACACCTTTTTCAGCACTGAAGTCACCATGACCAACACTACCGGGGACGCCATGACCGATGTGCGTTACATACGCGGCTTTGACCCGGATAATACACAATTTTATGGTGGCGATTACACCACTATCAACACGATCCAGCAAACCATTGCCGATGATGGTCTTGCCGTTGTCTCCGCCACCAGCCAGCCTGACAACTATTCTACAGCCAATGACGGCAACCCTGCGACGATCTTGTTTTTCAGCGATGATTCCAGAGCCATGATGTCCATTGGAAGCGAATCGTTTGAAATAACGGATGCCTATGGCAGCGCATTGATGGATAATGCGCCACTCAGTACGACAAGTGATGTGGGCATCTCCATCGGTATCGAGGAGTCCACCCTGGCCGCTGGAGACAGCACCACCTTTATCTTTTATACCAGTCTTGACGATGCCTCGGTTGAAGATACCATCGCAACCATTAGTGCAGCGAGCTCAACAGCCATGGAAACATCGGAAGACACTGCCATTGATTTTCAGGCCACTGATTTTCAAGACGCTGAAGGGAGTAGTTATTCTCAGATCCAAATCACTGATTTGCCTGATCATGGTACCTTGTCACTTGATGGAGAAGACATCACCACCTTGAACTATGTGGTAACCACGCCTGACGCTCTCAATTATACTCCGGATGGGGATTATAACGGTGACGACTCATTTTCCTGGCAAGGCTGGGATTCTGTGAACAGTCAATACACCGGTGATGTTGCCACGGATATACGTGTATTGCCGGTTAACGACGCACCGGTTCTGGATGCCGTTTCCGGAGATACCATCAGTGATACCGCAGCATCAGATGATTTCAGCGTTGTCAACGGAACCATTTCAGCCCGTGACATTGATTCATCAAGTCTTACCTATACCGTTTCTGAGACAGGCGCCACCAGCTCTGGGGGCACTTCAACTTTTCAGGGTGCTTACGGCACACTGTCCGTAATAAGTTCTACAGGCGCATACAGTTATACCCCGGCAGATACGAGTATCAATGCGCTGATCGAAGGGACTTCCGTGACCGATACCTTCACGATCATGGTCAGCGACGGCGATGGCGGCACGGATACGACAGAGCTTGCCTTTAGTATTACCGGGGTTGACGATACCATGATCGTGGGCGGCACAATCCAGACCCTGGAATACACAGAGAATCAGGCCCCAACACCCATTGATACAGCAATAACCCTGACCGATCCTGATCCGACCGGGTGGAACGGCGGTTATCTGGAGGTAGAAATCACGGGTAATGGCGCTGTAGAAGATCAACTCGTCGTGGCATCCGCCGGGCTGATCGCTGTTTCCGGAAGCGATATTACCTATGCCGGTACAGTGATAGGTACTATCGATTCGAGCCTAGACGGAGCCGACAATACTTCCCTGCACATTGATCTCAACAGCAGCGCCACTACCACGGCTGTTCAGGCACTTGGCAGGACCATCGCCTACAGTAACAGCTCAGATGATCCGAGCACGGCCGACCGAACCGTAACCTTTACATTCAACGACGGCGGCAATAACGCTACAGGCACTGCTCTGGAGGTTGACAGAACCGCAACGATAACCATATCTGCGGTTGATGATCCTGCGGAGCTGACACTGTCCGAAACTGCTGGCGGAGAGTATATCGAAAATGACACAGGTTTCTTCCTGGATCCCAATTTGACCATTACAGATATTGATTCCACGACCATGGATGCCGCCAGGGTGATCATCACGACCAACTTCAACAGCAGTGAAGACAGTCTTTTTGCAGAAGGTGATAACATAACGGGTTCTGCCGGCAGCTGGAGTTTTGCAGGAACCAGTGGAACCATTGCCATGGCAT
Organism: Desulfobulbaceae bacterium; assembly: GCA_963678525.2. GTDB lineage: Bacteria > Desulfobacterota > Desulfobulbia > Desulfobulbales > Desulfobulbaceae > Desulfogranum. The sequence continues at coordinate 2,306,247 of CAXXDG010000003.1, read as the reverse complement.
ACGATTCTGCCACCGATGTCATGACCCTGAGCGGTGAGGCGTCTGTTGAGGATTATCAGGCGGCGCTGCGAAGCATTACATATCAGAATTTCAGTGATAATCCGGATACCAGCGCCCGAAACGTCAGTATGATCCCCGGCAGTGCCGACAGCACTGCCGGAGGCCAGACCCTTACCATCACCCCGGTTCGGGTAAACGACACACCGGATATTTCCGGTACGGGGACGACATCGTTCAGCGAAGTCGACGGCGCGTTGACCGGTTCCGGCACCTTGACGGTCAATGATCCTGACACTGAAGATACCGTCCTGGGCACAGTGAGCGGCGTGACAGTCTCTGGTACATATAATGAGGCTGCCCCTGTTCCGGAGATCGCTGTTTTACAGTCCATGCTTTCCATCGGTGCGACAACGGTACTTTCATCAACGGCTGACAACGGCAACCTGAGCTGGTCGTTTAATTCGGACAGTGAAAATTTTGACTGGTTGGCCAGAGGAGAGACACTGGTGCTCACCTATGCCATCGACGTGAGCGATGACAGTGCCACGGAAAGTGGAGGAAGCAGTCTTTCCGACAGTCAGAGCCTGGCCATCACCATCACCGGCACCAACGATGCCCCGGTTATCAGGGTAGGAGAGGGTGACAGCTCAGCAGAGAATCTCAGCGAAAATGATGCGCCTCTCACTGTCGGCAGTACTCTTTCGGTAGTGGACCTGGATACCAGCGACGTAGTTGAAATAACCACAGAGGTTGCTGCGCAGCAGTATGACAGTTCGGGAGAGGAGGTTGTTTCGACCGTCCAACAGCCGGACAACGAGAGTCTGCTCGCTATGTTGAATGCCACTTCTCCTGCAATTGACGGCTCCGGTCAGGCCGGGGCCATCGAGTGGAGTTTTGACAGTGGCCGTGGCGTTCTGGAGCAGGCCTTTGACTACCTCGCAGAAGGCGAACGCCTGGAATTGACCTACACGCTGACTGCAACAGACTCCCAGGGGGCAATTGATAATCATAGCGTGACCATTGCCGTTACCGGCACGAACGACGCTCCAACAATCAGCATTGGAGAAAATGATAATGCAACTGCCGAACTGACGGAAACAGACTCCGCGCTGAGCTCTTTGGGTTCAGTAACGATTTCCGATCTGGATACTCCCAATATCGTTACTGTCACCACCGACGTAAGCGCCACGCAATTTTCCAGCACCGGCAATGTGATGGCAGCCGACGGTAGTCAGCCGTCGTATGAGCATCTGCTGGCAATGTTTGATGCAACGGATGAGCCGATTAACAACTCCAGTCAAACCGGCACGATTGCGTGGAGTTTTAACAGCAGCCGCGGAGAAGGAACTGAGAGTTTTGATTATCTTGCTGCAGGTGAACAGTTGGTCCTCAATTACACTGTGACAGCAACCGATTCCGAAGGTGCGATTGCTGAGCAGGTGGTGACTGTCACTATTACCGGTACTAACGACGCGCCGGAATTGGTGAGTGTAGACGCAATGTTGGATACCATCAACGAAGATATGACCGGCAATGATGGGCAGACAGTAGCTGATATTCTGGATGTCACAGATATTGACACTACCGATCTTCATGGGATCGCCGTTTTCGGTGCCGATGCCGACAACGGTACCTGGCAATACTCAACCAACGGCGGCCGCAGCTGGAGTAACTTCGGACAGGTGAGTGTTGACAGTGCCCTGTTGCTGGGAGAAAACGATATGGTCCGCTTCATGCCGAACGGAGACAACGGCGCAGCACCGTCCTTCGCTTACAAGGCGTGGGATCAGTCCGAAGGCAGTTCCGGGAGCAGGGTTGATGTTTCTCACTCCGGCGGCAGCACGCCGTTTTCCGAAAATGATGCGACCGCAAATATTACTGTGGATGCTGTCAATGATGAACCGACTACTGCCGGCTCCATCAGCGATCAGTCAGCAGGCGAGGGTGATCCGTGGAGCTTTTCGGTGGGTTCGAACCTCTTCGCAGACATCGACGCCGGTGATCGGTTGACGTACTCTGTCAGCGGTTTGCCCGAAGGCGTCAGCTTTGATGGCGGATCACTATCATTTCGTGGAACGCCGACCACTCCAGGCCTCTACACCATTATTATTACTGCCACGGATTCGTCTGGCGCAACAACAGCACAATATTTTTCTCTGACAGTTGTTGAAGCTCCAAAGGGACCGGTGGTACACGACTCCGTAATATTGCCTCAGGTGGTCCCCACCGAGACACCTGGTTCAGATCTTCCCTCCACTGCGCAGTCAGGCTTGGAGCCGACGCTGACCGGCAACCAGGGAAACGAAAGCATCGGCGGGGTTGAGGTTTCCATGGGAGGAAACGGCGACCAGATGGTTGGCGGGGTTGATGTCTCATTGAGCGGTGATACAGACTCCCTGCTTGGTGAAGAGAGTGCCGCAGGATCGGACGGGGTAGCAGAAGGGGATGCAGGCGGCCAGGGAGACAACCTCCCGGGTATGTTTGGTGACGCCGGAAACAATGCCGGTGCGGCCGGAGGAGAGAAGATCGATAACCACCGTAGTGAAAACATCCAGGTCAGTACTGATGGACAAGTCATTTGGGGAGAGGATCATGCTAATCAGGTTATCGACGGTCTTTTTGTCAAGGATTTGAATATCGAAAGTGATGGATTTACTATGGAGGTGAGTGATACCGCCGGCAATGGAATGTACGCGGACTACACGGTAACCCTGAAGGATAGTGTACCGTTGCCTGACTGGGTCCGGATTACATCCAAAACCGGTACAATAACAATCACGGGTACCCCCCCTGCCGGTACTGATTCGTTGGAACTGGAAATTACCTCAATTGATTCAGATGGTAATACCAAAATTCTTGAGGTTACAATCAAATTCAATGCCAGCGGTCAGCCTGTTGCCGCAAACGGCCATGATCTATTCGAAGCGTCGGATCAGGAAATTTTTCTGCCGTTAACACAGCAGCTCACGGAGGCTGTTACTTACGAAAATTATGGCGAAGATATAGTGAACGCCCTGGTATCAGCCTGATATCGTTGCCACGACCACCGGTTGTTTCAAACGGTGGTCGTGGCTGTGCCGTTGTTTTGGAGTGTATACTCAGTATGAATATACATTGGAACAGAGGAAAAGAAACAGAGGAATGCGTTTTTTGGGGCCCATACCCACAGGGTATGTTTTATCTGTGTTTAAGATATTTCTGTGTGGTCGCAGATTCCAGTGTGTCACAGGTGGGAGCTGCTTCCACCGGTACATCTGACGTCCAGACGAGCACTTCATCCTGAAAATCACTTTCGTTAATCAGTTTCAGGGCAATGGCTTCACATATCTCTTTTGAGAGTGAAGGCATTTCCTGGCCTATGACGTCAACAAACATCTCACCGTTGGTATCAAGGGTGAGAATAAGAGCCGCCTGATTTTGATCTAATTTAAAAGTAGACAATTTTTTGTAATATACGGTTTGTTTTGGTTGGTTTTTTCTGGAGCGCTCCTGTTGCTTCAACAGTATGTCAGTTTTCGGCTACATACAAGGAAAGATTTAGCTATAATTTAATTTTTATGAAATGTAACTCCTGCCTGTAAAGTCCGTTGATTGTTCCAGTGATTCCAGCCATCGGCTGGAGAGTCTGCAAACAGTGTTCTTTTCAGTTTTTGCTTCCTCGCCTTGTATCTGGATCGCATCGGTATACTCAATATATACCATCATCTGTCCGGTACTCCTTCCTTCCCATGGAAACACAATTTTTTGTAGACATTTGCTTTTCCCAGCGAGTATTATGATAAAAAAAATCATGTGAAAGCACTTTTCTATAATGTGTTTTATTGAAAACATGTAAATATTGCAGTATGTTGTGGTGTGGTTTTGAATAGTGTTTTCCTCTTCGGTCGAACGTTTTTCGCCTTTCCTGCAGATCCCCAAGATTCATGTCGAGACGACGAGCTTCATCTTCTCCGGAAATGTGTCCATATACAGGGTAGCAGCTGAACACTTTCGGGAAAATCCTGATCAGTGGAAAAACACCTTTGCGATATACATTGCATTTTTAGTCATTTTTTAAGGAGTAAAAAATAATGCCAGAGACCGGTTTGCAGGAAATATCAGTTGTAATTCCGGCGTATAACGAGGAAAACGCAGTCGCCCGGGAAATACTGAACGTCAAGAACGTACTGGATAAGTACGGTATTACCTACGAGATTATAGTGGTGGATGACGGCTCAAAGGACAGGACCGGTGCAGAAGCGGAAAGTACCGGAGTTCAGGTTATCAGGCATGTCAGGAATAAGGGGTATGGGGCCTCACTGAAAACCGGAATTAATGCTGCCCGATACGACTATGTCGCCATCACCGATGCCGACGGCACCTATCCGGCGGAAGCTCTGCCCGCAATGCTCGAGTTAGGTACTGAATATGACATGGTGGTCGGAGCAAGGGTCGGACCCAACGCACAGATCCCTGCCGTCCGTAAACCTGCAAAATGGTTTCTGCGCATACTGGCAAGCTATCTGGCCGGTCAAATTATTCCAGATTTGAATTCCGGACTTCGGATTATGAAGAAATCCGTGGTCAAGCGTTTTGAATATATCCTTCCTTCCGGTTTCTCCTTTACCACCACCATATCGTTGTCCATGCTATGTAACGATTACCTGGTCCATTATCATCCCATCGACTATTTTCAACGTGTCGGCAAGTCCAAAATCAAACCGGTGGACGCCTATCATTTTTTTCTGCTTATTCTTCGCACCATTGTCTATTTCAATCCCTTGAAGGTGTTTTTACCCATCGGCGCAATATTTTTTGCCACCGGTCTTGGAAAGTTCATGTACGATCTTTTAATGGGTAACTTGTCTGAAACCGCACTTCTTGGATTTTTGGGCTCTTTTGTCTTCTGGGGGATGGGACTGCTTTCCGATCAAATCGCCAAGCTGGGTATAAACCTGTATAGAGAATAACCATGAAGCGCTTTTTGGCTTTTTTGAAACAGGTCTGGCGGAAACCCCTGGCCAGAGCGGTCACCAGCCTGCTCATCCTCGGGGCTCTGTTTACACAGCTGCCGCTTGCGGAACTGGGGCAGACGTTTTCACACATTTCCTTCACCCTCTGGGGACTGATTATAGGTGTGTTTGTGCTCGGCCATCTGATCGGCGCGGCAAAATGGAATGTGCTGATAAATATCGGCACGGGAGGTTTTTCCTATCTGCCTACGGTTCGCTGTTATTTTGCAGGCCTTTTTGCCAACCTATTCCTGCCTTCCATAGCAGGGGGCGATGTTGTCCGAGCAGGATTGGCAATTCGTCAAAACAGCAGGGAAAAGGAAGCCGTTGTTCTAGGAAGCCTGCTGGATCGTTTTCTGGATATGATCGCCCTGGCTTTGCTTATACTTTTCGGAGCGGTATTCTCTCCCCTTGGCCTGGAAGGTAAGGAGCTGACAGGATTGATCTGGATGTGTATGCTTCTTGCCGGTCTGCTTGTCTGTGTTCTCCTGTTCATGGCTGTTCCCTTACCCTCGAATCTTCCCGCAGGCTTGACCGCGCTTGTAGAGCGTATCAGAAATATCCTCAGACAATTGTTTGCTCGTCCACAGAAGGCTGCCCTGGGGCTTTGCCTGGCTCTTCTGATTCAGAGTGCGTTTGTGATGATTAATGCCTTTCTTGGACAACAGATCGGACTTGACCTGCCCCTGGCCGTATGGTTTTTGGCCTGGCCTCTGGCGAAACTTACAGCTGCCCTGCCCATCAGTCTCGGAGGCCTGGGTGTTCGAGAGGCTGCTCTGTCTGTGTTTCTCGGCAAGTTCGGAGTCAGCATGGCGTCGGCGGTAAGTCTGGGGTTGATGTGGCAGGCGGTTTTGATTTCCGGCGGTCTGCTTGGAGGCGTGTATTATTTTGTAGCCAGTCATCACTTGCCAACTGCCCGAGAACTGGGAACGACAATCTTAACGGGCAATGATGACGCCTGATCAGGCAGAAAGGCAAAAAAAGTTTTTTGTAACTGCTCAAGTGCACCTGATCTTTCCGCGATCAGCCTGGCTTACGTATGACCAAATACGCTGCACCAGTCTGTGTGCTATCAGGCACCCTGTAATCAGTTACAAATACGGGGAAGTTATCAAGCTAGACTGTGTCCCTGTGAGTAGTTACAGTTTTTTTTAATATCTTGACGTATGGAGCACGTATATGAGTAAGCCGCGTGTAGCGATTTTAGGCGCAGGACCTGCGGGTCTTGGTGCAGCATATCAGTTGGCTCGGAAACAGGTTGCAGAGGTTTTCGTCCTTGAGCAGGACCATTGTGTCGGTGGAAATGCCGGCAGTTTCGATCTTTCCGGCATGCGCGTGGATTATGGGAGCCACAGACTGCATCCCGCTTGTGATCCCGAGGTGCTGCAGGATATCCGTTTGCTGCTCAAAGAAGATCTGCTTGATCGCCCACGACACGGGCGTATCCGTCTACGGGGGCGTTGGATTCATTTTCCTCTCAAACCCCTGGATCTTGCCCTCAAACTCCCGCCTGCCTTTGCATTTGGAACCTCGATCGATATCCTGCGAAAACAGATGCCGGGAAGGGGCCAAGACTTGAAGTCAGGTACTGAAACCTTTGCCACTGTTTTGCAGGCCGGACTCGGCAGGACCATCTGTAAGGATTTTTATTTCCCCTATGCACGGAAATTATGGGGTGTCGAGCCGGAGGCCTTGTCCGCTATTCAAGCCCATCGCAGGGTGTCCGCCGGTTCCCTGACCAAGATGGTCCGTAAAGTGCTGTCAGCTGTTCCCGGGTTGAAGCCGGAGGGCGCAGGACGATTTTTTTATCCTGCCCAAGGGTTCGGCCGGATATCAGAAGCCTATCACCATGCTGCTGCCGAACAAGGGGTGAAGTTCTACTTTGATGCAACGCTGAACCACGTGAACATGGAGAAGCCCTGGACTGTATCGTTTACGCAAGATGGTCGGCGGTCCAGCCTGGAAGTCGACCATGTCTGGTCAACCATACCTGTCAATGTGTTGGCCGGCTCACTTGCGCCCTCAACGCCCGGCGAAATTCTGGTGGCGGCACAACAGGTAGAATACAGGTCAATGATCCTTATTTATCTGGTATTGGAACAAAATCAATTTACGGAATACGACGCCCATTATTTTCCTGAAACAGCCATACGCATCTCAAGGCTCTCAGAGCCAAAAAACTACAGCGCTTCCCGTCATCCGGAAGGGAAGACAATCCTGTGTGCAGAGTTACCCTGTTCCCAAGAGGATGATGTCTGGTCGCAAAGCGATGAAGAGTTGGGCAATCTGGTGTGTGACAGCCTGGCAACTGCAGGCATTCCTGTTGAGGCTCCTGTTCTGGAGGCAGTTACCCGTCGTCTGCCCCAGGCGTATCCCATTTATGCCAACGGATATGATGCTGACTTTGACCAGCTCGACGACTGGATGGGAGATCTGAACGGTCTGGTGACCTTTGGCAGACAGGGGCTTTTTGCCCATGATAATACGCATCACGCATTGTTTATGGGATATTGTGCGGCTCGATGCCTTCGCGAGGATGGACGGTTCGACGCTTTACAATGGCAGCGCTATCGTGAAATATTTAAAAAGCATGTGGTTGAGGATTAAGCCGCCCTGGTTAAAAGATGCCGGCAGGATGGGGCAGGGCATTTAAGGCTCTATCTTTGTATTTGCAATATGCAGTGTCGTTCCTACAATGTAATGCATGACCACAGCAAAAAGAAAAATTGAATTACTTGCACCGGCCGGAGATCTCAATTGCGGCCTGGCAGCCGTGAATCACGGCGCTGATGCGGTCTATATCGGCGGCCCGGGGTTCAGCGCCCGTGCCGCAGCATCCAATAGTCTGAGCGATATTGAACGATTGGTTCGCCACAGTCACCGGTTTCATGCAAAGGTATATGTGGCGTTGAATACCCTGTTTTCCGACAGAGAACTTGAGCAGGCTGTTGATTTATCCCGGCAGCTCTATGAGCTGGGGGCGGATGCCCTTATTATCCAGGATGTGGGGCTGTTGGAATCCGATCTGCCGCCCATTGCTTTGCACGGTTCAACCCAGATGAATAACCGGACCCCTGAAAAAGTACGTTTTCTTGAGCAGGTTGGGTTTTCCCAGGTTGTTCTGGCCCGGGAATTGAGTGTGGAACAGGTTCGGGCTATTCGTGCCGCCACAAATGTTTCCCTGGAATGTTTTATTCATGGGGCGTTGTGCGTCTCCTACAGCGGGCAGTGTTACATAAGCGAAGTTGTTGTCGGACGGAGCGCGAACAGAGGGAATTGCGCTCAATTCTGCCGTCATGCCTATGATTTGCATGACCTGCAGGGACGAATGCTTGCTCGGGGGAGGTATCTGCTGAGCATGAAAGACCTGAATCTCTCTCATTGTCTCACAGCCCTTATCGATGCAGGTGTTGATTCGTTTAAAATAGAAGGGCGTTTGAAAAATGAAGAGTACGTCAAGAATGTTACAGCGTATTACCGGCAGTTGCTGGACCACCTGATGGCAGCGCGGGATGATCTGATTCCCTCCTCTTCCGGGAGCTGCAGCTTTGGGTTTGTCCCCGACCCGGAGCGGGTATTCAACCGAGGACAGTGCTCCTATTTTTTTGCTGGAAAAAGAAATCGGACGGCCCAAATCAACACACCCAAGTCTCTGGGTAAAAAGCTCGGCCGGGTTGTGGACATCCAATCCGGATTTTTTACCCTGAACACCAGTGAAACTGTTGCCAATGGTGATGGTCTTTGTTTTTTCGATAACCGGAATCAGTTAATCGGGCTCAGGGTGAACATGGTGGAGGGGAAGAGGCTTTTTCCCAGGAGTGGAGTCGCTGACCTGGGCTTGAAAAAGGGGATGGAGGTTTTTCGAAATCAGGATGTCGAATTTTCCAGGCAGCTCCAGAACAGCAGATTGTGTCGCAGTATAGCCCTTGACCTGACATTATACGATCATGGAGATACCCTGGAACTGCAATGCAGGGATGAGGACGGCATTACCTCGAGCACGCAGGTAGCGATCAAGAGGGAGACGGCCCGTAAGCCGGGCGCACTCCAAGCCGTTGCCGGCAGGCAGCTGCGCAAGTGCGGCGACACGATTTTCTCCATAGGGCAAATCAAGGTTTATCTTGCCGACGACCTTTTTGTCCCGGCTGCTGTTTTGAATGAGCTGCGCAGAAGCGCGCTTGATGTTCATGCGGAGTCGCGATTGGAAGGGTATCGACGGGAGAGCCGTCAGTTGCGACCCAACTCGTATCCATGGATAGCCGATACCGTAACCAGTCTGGATAATATTACCAACAGCAGTGCTGCCGCTTTTTACAAACGTCACGGTGTGAAACCGTTTTCGCAGCAAAAATTGCGTGCCGATCTCCCTGCAAACACACCTCTTATGACAACCAGGTATTGTGTTCGTTTTCAATTGGGAATGTGTTCACATAGTACATCGCAGGAGCAAGCCATTGCAGAACCGTTGATCCTGTCCGACAAAACAGGAAAATACCTCCTGCAATTTCACTGCAGGCAATGTGAAATGACTGTAAGGAAATATGATGAGCCTTGAAGACCTCGTTATTTTTTGGAACCTGGCCCATCCTTCGGCTCGCTGAACCGAACAACCCAGAGCATGATCCACATGCCTATGAAGAGCATGAAGAATATCTTTAGCCCGAAAAGCAGTTCAAAACCCAGGTCACCTTTTTGCTGAGCCTTTAGAGGCGGAGAAAAGGTAAACACAATAAAGGGATCAACAGCGCCCTCTTCAGTCTGCACCCTCCATTTTTCCTTGTTGATTTCATTGAATGCCGCGATCTGGTTGCTTGCACTAGGCACAGCATCAAGCAGGTCGAAGAGTCGTTTTCCCGTGATGTCGTATACTCCCGCCTCCTCAATAATCGCCGAGCCGGGTACATTCATTATATCCAGACGTAGTCCATGGACTTTGCAACAGGCAATGGTCTGTGAGAGAGTCGTCGTTTTCTCCGGTTCGAAAAGAAAACTGGTTGAGTCGTCTTCGGTATAGCCGTCTCCTATATCATAAAAGAGTTGAAAGACGAGCGGGCTGTCCTCCGGCAAAACAGATGTCGGCGCGAGGGTGACGGCAGTCTTGAAAACAAGTTGTTTTCCCGTCAGATTATGATACCAGGTGGAAACGCCGGCCAATATTATTGCCAGAATAAGAGGAAGATAGTGGTTTTGAAATCCGGACATCTGTTATCCTTCAGGTGTACGGAGCCAGCGAGTGGTACGTTGCTCTATGACCAACTCCGGTTTGTGTTTACGGGCCAGTTCCTGCATATTGACTCTGCGTACCGGACTGTGCGGGATGTAGGTAATGCTCCCGAAGGTTGCCGTGAGGTACGGCATGAGAGCCAATGAGTAGGAATCCCTGAACATCAGAATCGAATACGGCTTGCCTTTGCACGTTGTAGTAAACCACGCCCGGTTACGGTCTGCCGCTGTCGGGAGATTCTGTTCCCGAACGGCGCGATTGAAACATTCCGGCTGCCACTTTTGCGGATTCAAGGCAGTTTCCTGCAAATTCCTGCCCAGGTTCAGTGATTCAGCCAGGTCACCGCCTTTCTGCTGTACAGGTGCGAAATCTTTCGGGGAAAGCTTTACCGGACGTGCCTCGGGTAAGAGTTGACGGATTTCCTTGATCATGGAACGGTATCCGAAGTACGCTCCAAAGCTGTTCCAGTGTGTATCAGTTTTATGATACAGTTGTCCATATTTTTTACTGTGCAGCAGCGTTTCCCGCATATCGACAACAGGAACATCTGTGTGCTGCCGCAGGTATGCAACCAACTGGTCGGCCCGACTCTCGGGATTAACCGGTTTGAAGGCATCCGGAAGATTTTCTCCATACACAAGGTGCTTGCTGGGCGTGATGACGAACATGTACCGGGTGTTTTGTTGCTGCAGCATGCGTTGTTTTTCTGTGAGCACGTTGGCCCAGTGCCGCAGTTCAGCCTCTGAAAACGGCCATTGGTTGCGTATGTCTTCACGATGTTGGGGACCATTTTGAAACAGCCAGCCGTTTTTGCCGACCACAACTGTATTTGAAGAAGAAACCTTGAAAAAAGCAAATTGATACCAGGAATGGGCTTTGAGAAGAAGTTCTCGTAACCCGAACTGATCGTTGAAATATTTCTCAAACTGCTTAGGATAGCCGGTCAGTCCTGTTTCAGCCGGCACCGGCAGGGAAACCAGTTTTCGTTTTTCATGTATGGATACCTCCTGGGTTCCCGATGCCCAGAGCAGCAATACAGGCACCCAGAGTGTTACGAGAAATGTAGTGATAAAGAGAAGATGGAGGGGCTTGGGGCATTGCATGTCAAAACCTGAAATAAATAAAAGGGTTATGGGTTCCGGCAGCCAGTTCCATGGCGCAGAGGAGAAAAAGCAGTGCAAAAATCGGAAAGCTCACAAGACAGAAGATGCTTGTATTTTTTTTCACCAAGCCCGAGGAGAGAATTCTGCTCTGCAGCAGTGGCAAAATCGGGGTTGCACAGGCACAGGCAAGCACCAGGATAAAGAGGGTGTGCGCGTTCCATACCAGGTCCAATGGGTAGATGCGTGATGACAATGAACCACCGCCGAACATGGCTCCGGTATAGTGGAAACCGGTCTGGATAGAATCACTGCGAAAAAAGACCCAGGTAACAAGTACTCCGCAAAGCAGATAGATGTGGCGCAGAAAAGCAGGAAGTCTCTCAAGCAGGGAGCCCCAGAAGAGACGCTCGCTTACAAGGAAGCCGCCGTGCAGGGCTCCCCAGAGAACAAAATTCCAGCTGGCTCCATGCCACAGGCCGCAGAGAAGAAAAACGATCCAGAGGTTGACCGCCGTACGCCCGGGAGAACATTTGTTGCCTCCCAGGGGAATGTAGAGGTAATCGCGAAACCAGCGGCTCAGAGAGATGTGCCAGCGCTGCCAGAATTCGCGAAAAGATCCGGCAATATAGGGATAATTAAAGTTGATAAGTAACTCAAAACCGAACATCCGTCCCAGGCCGATGGCCATGTCAGAGTAGCCGGAAAAATCAAAATAGATCTGCAGAGCATAGGCAATAGCGCCGCTCCAGGAAAGGGGTAGGGAAAGTTCCTCCACAGGGAGGGCGAAAATTTGGTCGGCAACGCTTCCCATGGGATTGGCAAGCAGCATTTTTTTGCTCAATCCTATTATAAAGAGAACTATGCCGCTGTGGAATTTGGCAGGTGTATGCTTTCTGCTGCGCAGCTGCTGGGCAATATCGTGGTAGCGAACTATCGGGCCGGCTATCAATTGGGGAAAGAGGGCGATATAGAGCCCGCAGTCAAACACATTGCGTTGCACACGGGTGTGTTTCCTGAAAACATCGACGACATAAGATATGGCCTGAAAAGTGAAAAAGGAAATACCAATGGGGAGATGAACCGGGTTCAGGTCAAGGGGCGCGATGGTGAACAGATTCAAGAATACGTTGATGCTGTCGGCAATAAAATTAGCATACTTGAAAGTTCCCAGCAGGCCGAGATTGATAACAATTGCCAGTGACAGGAGGAGCTTGGACCGAGAACGGGAACCGTCCCCTGCCAGAAGCAATCCCATGCCGTAATTAAAAAAGATGGAGAAAAGCATGAGGATGAGATACAGTCCTTCCCCCCATGCATAGAAAAAGAGGCTGGCAAAAAGCAGGCAGAGGTTGCGGAGCCGAATACCGGGAGTACAGTAATAGCCTGTGAGAACAATCGGAAGAAAGAGAAAGAGAAAAACCGTTGAGCTGAATATCACTGGAACACTGCCCGTTGAATCGCAAAATTAATCTCTCCGCCATACCCCGTCGGATAGCACAGCGGCAAAGAGATCTCTTTATATTACAATCTTTTTGCTGTGTTTATATGAAAGTCTCCGGCAGTGAGCAGAAGGAGCCATGCGGGAGAGATGAACGTTCATGGTCCGTTGCAGCCGGCCAACCTGGCCCAGCCATGCTGGTTAGTATAACAGAAAATATACAGGTTGCATGAAAATTAACGGTAAGACAAGCAAAATCCAGCAAATAGACGGACAGACAGTATTTGTCTCAGGAAAAATCAAGATCGGCATTACCAGGGAGTTATCAGTGTGGAGGGAATAGAAAAAACAGAGAGGCGGAAGGACGTGCGTGTTCTTCTGCTTGCCCCGCAGCCATTTTATCAGGAACGGGGCACCCCCATGAATGTCCGTCTTATGTGCGCCATTCTCGGAAAAGCCGGATATGAGGTGGACCTGTTGGTATTTCCCACCGGAAACGATCTGCAGATACCCGGGGTGCGTATATTGCGGGTTCCGAATTTGTTTAGATTTAAGCGCATTGCCATAGGTTTTTCTCCTGCAAAACTCATGATGGACGGCATCCTTATTCCCTATGCAGCAGGTCTTTGCCTGCGTAACCGCTATCAGGTTATTCACGGCATTGAAGAAGGAGGGGTGATTGCAGTCGGCCTTGGAAAACTGTTTGCCTGCCGGAGCGTATATGATATGGATTCAGTGATATCAGCCCAGTTTCCTTCCCGTGGTTTTGCAAAAGTTTTGCATTCTCTGATAGCCTGGGTGGAAGGTCTGGCCATCCGCAAGGCATCCCTGGTACTTACTGTTTGCCGATCATTGTCCGTTCATGCAAGGGACAAAAATCCTGAAGGCGATGTAGTGCAGATTGAAGATATTCCCCTTGATTTTGCCTTTCCCCTTTCTCAAGAAAAGAAAGAAGCAAGCATGCAGGCTGTGGCTGAATATCTTGGAGAACAGCAATTGGGCGATAAACTGTTGTTTATATATACGGGAAATCTGGAGGCGTACCAGGGAATAGATCTCATGCTCGAGGCATGGCAGCAAGGATGTCGCGCTTCCGAGAATATGGCCGGGGCAAGATTGATTATTGTCGGGGGAACAACACAGGCGGTTGCTGCTTATACACAACAAGCAGAGCAGCAGGGGCTTTGCGGCGTTGTCTTCGCAGGCCGGCGGCCTGCCGAAGAGATGGGCGCCTGGATGCACCATGCGGATTGCCTGGTTTCTCCACGGGCGGCAGGAGAAAACACCCCGTTGAAAATTTACAGTTACATGTCGGCCGGTAAACCTGTTATAGCCACGGATATCGTTTCCCATACCCAGGTATTGACGGACAAAACAGCTCTTCTGGTTGCCCCGCAGGCAGCGGCCATGGCCGAGGCGTTTTTGCAGGTGCTGGAGAATCCGGACGCTGTGGCGGTAAAAGGAGCGGCTGCCCGGGAAGATGTGCAGACTCGTTTTGGCTATGATGTTTTTTCCGCCAAACTCCTGGCAGGGTATGCCGAATTGACAGGTAAAGATACTGATAGGTAAATGAAATAATTCCTTTTAAGGATGTTGATAAAAGAGAGTATATAATGGAATCAATACTAGTTACCGGTGGGAATGGTTTTCTCGGATCCCACATTGCCGACAGACTGAAAGCCCTCGGTTATAAGGTGCGCATTTTTGCACGCCGCCATGGGCAGGAACCCGGCAGGGAAGGGTTTGACACAGTGTGGGGAGATGTTCGGGATAAAGAGGCTGTCCGTACTGCAGTCAAGGGCATGTATCGTGTCATCCATACTATTTCCAATTTTCGTAAAGGCGGATCAGACAAGGATGAGGCCCATGCAATCAATGTGGAGGGTACCCTGAATGTCCTTGAAGCATGCAGCGAATTTCAGGTGAAACAGCTCATCCATTGCTCAACCATAGGTGTACATGGAAGTGTTAAAGAAATTCCCGCCGTTGAAAATACACCCTACAATCCAGGGGACCTGTACCAGGAAACCAAACTGGAAGCCGAGCTGGCTGTTCGTCAATTTGCCGAAGAAAGAAACCTGCCGACCACTGTGATCCGGCCGATTTCTTTGATCGGGCCTGGAGACATGCGCATGCTCAAGCTGTTTCGTATGATTCAGAAGGGGAAATTTTTCAAAGTCGGTCCCTGTACAGCCTATTTTCAGCCTGCCTATATCGATGATGTGGTCGAAGGGTTTATCACCTGTCTGGGCAATGAAGAAGCCCTGGGTGAGGTGTTTATCATCGGCGGTGACGAGTATGTTCCCCTGGAGGAGCTGTTTGAGATTATTGCCGATGAGCTGGGGGTCGCTCCTCCGAAAATTCGCATCCCTCTCGCTCCGGTACTCTGGATGGCCTCTCTCTGCGAAGCTGTGTGCGTGCCTTTGCATATTGAACCTCCCCTGCACAGAAGGCGGGTGAGTTTTTATCAGAATAACCGGGCGTTTGATGTTTCCAAGGCCAAAGAAAAACTGGGGTATCAGCCTGCGGTTTCTCTGCGTGAGGCAGTCAGAAAAACCATTGACTGGTATCGCCGGGAGGGTTGGTTATGAGCTCTGATAATAACAGGGAGGAACAGGAAGTCTTTTCAGCTGAGCAGGCTGCGGAAGGCAAGACAGCCCTGCAGTCCGCTTTGACGGATAAAAAAACATCTGCCTTGAAAAAATATCAGCAGGTGGTGGTCGGTCGGTCCGGCCTGATGAAACTCCTGTTGATGGAACTGATCACCCTGTTTATAACGCCCCTGCCCGGAGCATTGGGTCTGCTGCTGCGCAGCAAGATCTATCCCTTGATGTTTGCTTCCGTCGGCAGGAAGGTGGTGTTCGGCCGTTCAATGACCATTCGTCATCCCCATAAAATACATATCGGCGACAATACGGTTATTGACGATTACGCTGTGTTGGATGCCAAGGGGGAAGATAACCGCGGCATCCGTATCGGCAGTAATGTCATGGTGGGCAGATCAACGGTGTTGAGCTGCAAAAACGGTGATATTTCCATAGGCGATAATACCAACATTGCCATGAACTGTTTTGTTCAGTCCGCCGGGGATGTTCATATTGGAGATTTTGTTCTGTTCGGCGCGTACTGTTACGTAATCGGCGGCGGTGACCATAAAATTGATCGCATTGATATCCCGATCATCAGCCAGGGGCAGGTGGTGCGCGGCATTCGCATAGAAGAGAACTGCTGGCTCGGCGGCGGCGTTCTTGTTCAGGACGGAGCAGCCATTGGACGTGATTCCATTCTCGGCAGCGGTGCCGTAGTGCGGGGGCATATTCCAGCGTACAGTATTGCGGCAGGCGTCCCTGCACGCGTAATACGATCACGTACAGAGCAGGTGGCTGCGTGAAACAGTCGCCCGGGGTGTCCTACTGGATAAAACTGCTGATCAGTGTATCCATTATCGGTTTTATCCTGACCCGAATCGAATGGCAGACTTTTCTCCAGACCTTGTGCAGTGGTGATGTGCTGCTCCTGGTTTCGGCCTTTATCCTGTTGTGGGTCGAGCGCGGCTGGGCGGTGGTAAAGTGGCATTTTCTCCTGCGCACCCAGGGGGCAGCTATCGCCTGGTGGACGTTGTTTGCGATTTATAATATCGGCGCCTTTTGGGGATTGTTTCTGCCTTCCAGCCTGAGCACCGATGTGGTCAGAGGATATTATCTTTCCCAGAATACCAGGAATATGGAGCTGTCTGCAGCCTCCGTGGTTGTAGATCGAATGATGGGACTTTTTTCCTTGCTTTTTCTTTGCCTTGTCAGTATCGCTGTCTACAGTTCCAAACTGCAGGCTTCGGTAATCGAGCATGTGGTACTGAGCAGCCTTTTTTTCATCTTCCTGGCTGTGTTGGCACATCTGGATTGGGTCTCCGATGTATTGGAAAGAAAAATTCCTTTTTTTACCAGTCATGCTTTGGGTAAAAAACTGATCAGCATGCACAGGGCGTTTCTCCAGTTTAAAAAGTTTCCCCGTATTCTGGTTATCTCTTTTCTGTTTTCCCTTGTTCTGCAGTTGATACGGGTGATCACCATGTACGTCACCGCACGTGCTTTTGGTATTGATGCCGAAATCGTGACGTTTTTTATTGTGGTACCCATTACGGTAATTGTAATAATGATTCCCATTTCCGTAGGGGGGCTTGGAGTGCGGGAAGGCGCCTTTGTCAGTCTGTTCGGGCTTGTGGGCATAGGTGTCAATGACTCCTTTGTTATTTCCGGCACCAACTCGGTTATGGTTACCCTCATCGGTCTGATGGGAGGTATTTTTTACATAGCGTATAAAAACAAGGTGCCGTCCGGGCACTGATCAGGAGAATACAGTGGAACAGTTTTCAGCCGCTGACGTAACCATCGCTGTCATCAATTATAACGGCAGGAACAAGATCCCTGACCTGTTTGAGTCCATTCCCCGGTTGCAGGAGCCCCCCGGTGAGGTCATTATGGTTGATGACGGCTCAAATGACGGCAGTCCGGATTGGGTAGAGGAACATTGGCCCGAGGTGCGTGTCATTCGATTTTCCGAGAACTCCGGCGGAATGCTCAACATAGTGCGAAACAGGGCATTGCGCGAAGCCGCCAAACCCCTGGTGTTCATTGTGGATAACGACGTCGTTCTTCTGCGGGATTGCCTTCAGGAAGCATTGCACGGTCTCAATACCCTGCCCGATGCTGCTGTCTGCATGACCAGGGCTGTGTATGATGATCGGCCGGATATCATCTATCAGGACGGCCAGATGCTGCATTATATAGGAGCTTCTCCCAATATCAACCGTGAAGCCTCCATTGGTGAGGCGGACACGGAACCGCGGCTCAGTATCGGCTGGGGAGTACAACTGATCAATAAGAAACTCTGTGAACCCCTTGGCTGGTTCAATGAAGCGTATCCCATGGGGTGGGGAGATGACGGCGAGTTCAATCATAAGTTGAATATGGCCGGACTCAACTGTTACCATATTCCTAAGTCAGTGGTGATACATAAGCGCCACAGCGCTTCAAAGCGATATATGGGAAGCGTCAGCAACAGGTGGCGTTTTCTCCTGGAAATGTATTCGTTGAAAACTCTGGCGCTGATTTCACCGGCATTGCTTTTTTACGAAATTCCCCTGTTTCTTTTTTTGGTCATGAAGAAACGTCCTGGAGATTATTTCAGTGGTATGGGACACATGCTGAAACGGTTGCCGGGTATTTTGCGTGCTCGCCGAAAGATCCAGGCCCACAGACGAACTCCTGACCGGGAGCTCATGGGATGTGGGGATATTTTCGTATACACTGATGAAATGTCATCCAAAATATTACAGCTGGGGTACAATTTTTTGAACAAAATTCTCTTTTTTTACTGGCGAATTATAAGCAAAGCGCTATAAATTGCGGAGAGACTGCACTGCAGCGTGTTTGTTCCATGATTATCAGGGGGAGAAAACACTGCTGATGCGCGTACATTTTTGTCTGAGCCCTTGAGGTATATTACAATGAAAAAACTACTCCAAAAGCTATGGAAGTGTTGTGTTGCAGTTTTCTGCGCCGGACTGTACATCGTACTGACGGGACAGCACAACATATCAGCTGCCGCAGACTTGAAGGACTATGACGCAATCTCCGTATATTCCCAGGAAGACGATGGGCGGTATTCGATTTTTTTGACTACTCAAAAAGACGGTATCTGGCAATCACCTGTAACCTTATCAGATAATGATTACCTGAATATCGTACCTTCACTGGCGGTGAATGATGATGGCGATATCTGGGTGGTCTGGGCTGTCTTCCATAAAGGAGAGACAAGCCTGTATATGAAACGATATACTGCCGGTGTCTGGAGTGAAGAAGAGAAAATCGAAACCGGTCAGACTTCGAGCATCGCCCCTTCCCTCATTTTTGATGAGGAAGATGTGCTCTGGCTGGCATGGGCAGGCGACGACGGCCAGGACGATGATATTTATTATTCCCGTTGGAACGGTTCAAATTTTGAAGCGCCTGCCAGGATTACCGACAACGAAGTTCCTGATGTTCAGCCCGTGCTCGGCATGACTGATGGGGGCAGCCTCTGGGTACAATGGCAATTCTATGGTGATGACGGCTATGTTGCACGGTATGCGACCTGGGATGCAGACGAATCGAAATGGGAACTAACCTCACAGGTAGAAGACCAGGGTGAGGTTCCCCTGAAAAAAATCATGACTCTGAAATCTTCGGACGCCAAAAGCTCAGAACACGTTTCGTCCCTCGATGTCCCCGCCTTTATAGAGAAACCCCAAACAGCATCATTCTATATTCCGGGAAAACAAGTGCAATCTCTTCCTTACCGTATGATTGAAGAGTATCTGCAGGATGAAACGGGTGAAACAGAATAAAAGCTACCCTGAAGAAACTGCTGGAGAGAATACGACAAAGGTGAACGTCATGAAGAAGATTTGTCTCAAGTGTCTGATTGGACTGCTGGGAGTGCTTGCCCTGGTACAGGGTGCACAGGCTGGAGTAATTATTGCTTTTGGAGACAGTATAACCTATGGATCAGGGAGTTCTTCAGGCGGATATCCTCCCAAATTGGCGGCCCTGACAGGGGACGACGTGCGGAATTATGGGGTAAAAAGTGAAACGACAGCCTCTGGTGCGGCAAGGATTGACAGCCCTTTGGCCGGACATCCCGATGCTTCCTTCATCCTGATTATGGAAGGTACCAATGATGTTTACCATGGTATATCTTTGGGCTCCACTCAGCATAATCTTGAGGCCATGGTCGATAAAAGCCGTGCTTACGGTATCACCCCCATTCTTGCCACCTTGACCCCTGACACACGAGAAGGACATCTCTACAAGGATATACAGGGAGCCTATAACCCCATGATTCAATCGGTCGGTTCCAGCAAAGGGGTCGGTGTTGTGGATATGTACAGTGCCGTGGCAGGTAATTGGGATAATTTGAATTACGACGGTATTCACCCCAATGACAGCGGCTACCAGGTTGTTGCAAACATGTGGGCAGGCGCCGTCTCTTCCGGTGGGGGAGGGGGCGGTAGCAGCGACGGAGGCGGCGGAGGCGGTTGTTTTATTGCCACAGCGGCCTTTGGTTCTCCGCTGGAGAAGCATGTACAGCTGCTTACCCTGTTCCGGGATCAGTATCTCTTGACAAATGTGCCTGGAACCGCTTTTGTAGATTTCTACTATGCCTATTCACCGCCGATGGCTGATTTTATAGCTCAACATGACGGGTTACGTTCGGTTGTTCGCTTTGCTTTGTATCCACTTATCGGATTTAGTTATATTGTGGTGAAAGGCTCTTTGCTGCACAAGGCAGCAGCTCTCCTGACAACCATAGGTGTACTCGGATTACTGGTACAATTGAGGAGAAGACGAAAAAGGCTGCTCTGTGCATAAAAGAAGCGCTGTTTTTTAAAAGGCATTTTTTCAGCAGGAAAGAGGACCCCTCTTTCCTGCTCTTTGTTTGCCGGGATCCTCACAAATTGTTTTCCTGTTCAACCCTGATCTGTGATCAGTTACAATCCTTCATATTAATTCGTTCTATCCATAGGTTCTATAATTGTATTTTCTTGATAGTCATGTCCATGTAGATTCTATTCGTGATTTCCCTGATATGCTGGATGGTTGCGCGCGAAATCTGCGGGCCGTACATGAAAAACGATCAGGCAGTGCTGCAAAACTCACCGCTCTTCTTCTGTTGGCCGAGATTCATGGGCAGGATATCGCGGACCAACTCCTGCTTTCGGCAAGTGAAGGACGAACCAGCATGGGAAAATACTCCTGGGAGCTCAATATGACGCTGGAATCCGGGAGTATACGGTGCAGGAATGATCTGGGAGATTGTCTGTACTGTGTTATGGGAACGCAGATCAATACAATCGAAAAGCTGGAAGTATTACTTTTCGGCCGGGATGAAGTGACGCCTCAGCGACCTTTACAGGAGTATCTTGAGCTTGAATCTGTTTACGGGCCGCAAGTAATCATTCTCCCTTGGGGGGTCGGCAAATGGCTGGGAAGACGTGGGAAAATCATCAATGAAGCGTTGCAGCAGGATCCTGATCCTCGTTTTTTTCTTGGGGATAATGGCAACCGGCCCCGATGGTGGACATCTGTTCCTCAGTTTACTGCGGCGAAACAACGGAATATACCTGTGTTGAGAGGAACTGATCCCCTGTTTATTTCCGGTCAAATGCAGCGGGTAGGCGCTTATGGACACATCATTGAGCAGACATTGGATCCTGAATACCCCTTGCGCAGTTTATGCTCCCATCTGAAGATGTGGCCGGCCAATATTCATCCGTACGGCAAACTTCAGGGAACTCTTTCTTTTTTCCGCAGCCAGCTGGCGCTGCGAGGAGCAAAGTATACTTCATGAAAAGAGAAATTTCTGAGCTGGCCGGTCAGCAGTATGACCTGGCAGTTATCGGAGCCGGTATACATGGCGCGAGCATTGCTGCCATGGCCGCAACCTGCGGGCTTTCCGTGGTGCTTCTTGAAAAAGGAGATTTCTGTGGAGCTGCCTCTGCAAACAGCCTGAAAATTCTGCATGGCGGTCTCCGCTATCTTCAACATTTTGATGTTCCAAGGATTCGGGATTCCATCGCCGGCCGTCGCTGGATGATGGCTAACTTTCCGGAGATTGTTGAGCCGCTGGAATGTATGCTTCTGACCTCTGGGCATGGATTTCGAAGCAGACAGGGTATGGCTCTGGGGTTAGCTGCCAACGACCTCTTCAGCTTGTTCAGAAATCGTGGCGTACAGGCGGATAAACATCTGGGGCGTGGGCGAACCGTCTCACTTGGGCATTGCCGGAAGATTATTCCAGGGCTTACAGGAGAGCAGTGGACCGGAGGCGCATTATGGTATGACGGGCTTGCAGTTAATACGGAACGTATTGTCTTGACCCTGGTGCATTGCCTGGCAGATAACGGCGGGACGGCTGCAAATTATGTGGACGTGCAAAATATCCGTTCTTCAGGGGGCAGGGTTACAGGGCTGTTTTGCCGGGATATTGAGGGGCAGAGAGAATTTGAAATACAGGTTGACGCCGTTGTTAATGCCACCGGTTCAGGTCTGGCTCAGTATGATGCGGACGGAATTCCCCAGCAGAGTCTTTCCGGATGGAGTAAGGCTGTCAACCTGGTACTGGACCGCCGTTTATTTGGTCAATATGCGGTCGGGTTGGAGGGCACGAGCAGTTTTATTGACAAAGATGCCCTGGTGCAGAAAGGAAAACGCCTGTTTTTTTTCGTTCCCTGGAGAGGTAAGACAATGGTAGGTACCGTTTATACCCATGTGGAAAACGTGGACCAAAAGGCGGAACTGAGCAGGGAAGAAATTGAAGCCATCCTTTCAGAGATAAACCAGATTTATCCTCCTGCCCGGTTACAGATACCTGATGTGGTTAACTATCATGCCGGCTTTGTGCCCTGCATGCGAGGGGGGAATCAAGGTCCTTTTGACGTGCAATTGGATAAAAAGGAAATGGTGATTGATCACCAGGCAAAAGGCGGCATGGAAGGCCTGTTCAGCATCAAAACCGTGAAATTTACCACAGCCTTCACTCTGTGCAGAGATTTTTTGTCCCTCCTATGCGCAAAAGGGACGATAGACGGACAGGTTTTGAAGGAACGATTTCGAAACGACCTTGCCCTGCCTGGAAGAGACAATGGCCTGGAAAAACTCCCTGACTGGCTGGTGCTCAGGTGGGGGAAGGCGGCGGCCTCTGTTGCTCATAAACTGCCGCAGGCAACCCTGGAAAAAAACGATGCCGGAAATTCTCTCAGCAGAGAAGAAATCAGATTTGCTGTTGAAGAGGAAATGGCACTGCATTTTGATGATCTGTTGTTTCGCCGGACAGGTTTGGCCACCGTCGGGCTGCCGAATGAACAGGCGCTCGAGAAAATCTGTGCTGATATGGGGGACCTACTCGCCTGGGATAGCGCGACTCGCAGTGCGGAACTGGAGCGAGTTCTTCACCATTTTCGACCGTTGTTGCAACAGAAGGGCAAAGAAGCCGGTTTTGAGACTGATATCGATTGAAGGACAACCAATGAAGTACCCTCACCAGGCGCGAACCGTTACCGACATAACGATCCTTTGCGGTGGATATGGCGACTAACGGATCTGAAAATGAGCGTGTACTCGCGGTGGTGCCGACCTATCTGCCGCAGCATGACCACCTTGCAGAACTCTGTACCGCTCTTGCTGAACAGGTTGATCATGTTCTCCTGGTTGATAATTCCGAACAAGAACAGCAATGGTTGTATGAGCTCTGCACCGAGAATGTAAGTGTACGGATATTAGGCACGAACCTGGGTATTGCGGCCGCTCAGAACAGAGGAGCGCGATGGGCAAAGGAGCAGGGGTTTGATTTTGTTCTTTTTCTTGATCAGGACAGCAGGCCGACAAGGGGGATGGTCAAAGGACTGATAGCCGGTTTCCATGATCTTGTACAACAGGGATTGCCTGTTGCAGCAGTAGGGCCTGCCGCCTTTGTAGAGAGCGCAGATACTCTGGAGCCGTTTTATACCGCATCCCCTTGGGGCGTAGGGAGCCGGCATTGCCTTTCTCCCCAGGAACACATCGAAGTCGCCTATCTCCACGCGTCCGGCAGTCTTGTCTGTACCCGGATTTTTGATCGGGTCGGTCTACTGGCAGAAAAATTGTTCATAGACCTGGTGGATCTGGAGTGGTGTTTTCGTGCGAAAAAACTAGGGTTGCTTTGTTTCGGTCTATGTTCGGCCCGGCTGCAGCACCAGGTAGGTGAAGTCTCCCGGCCTTTGCCGGTGGGAAAGTGGGCGACAATGAGTGTGCATGCACCTTGGCGCGGCTATTATCAGTCCCGAAATATAGTGCTGCTTATGCGTAACCGAAGTGCTCCCGCGGTTCTCCTTCTCCATTTTTTTGTACGTCGTGTACTGTGTCGCTTGCTCGCCCAGCTTCTTTTTGCAGGTAACAGAA
This sequence comes from Desulfobulbaceae bacterium, assembly GCA_963678525.2. Classification (GTDB taxonomy): domain Bacteria; phylum Desulfobacterota; class Desulfobulbia; order Desulfobulbales; family Desulfobulbaceae; genus Desulfogranum. Next base: position 2,282,515 of record CAXXDG010000003.1, on the reverse strand, counting down.
AACAACGGCTGACTTTTTTCATGCAGGGCCTCGTGCATGGAGTGCAGGGAATCGATGGCCCTTATAGACCGTGAACAGTGCAGTTTTTCAGCCAGGAACATGAACCATGAATTGTGAAATTCTCAATATCCTCTATGTGAAATGCAATGGGGAAATACTCTGCAACGACGACTTTGGTGAGCGTATTTTACTGGGCCATGTTGATTCGGTGCGGACCGCGGATGATATCGAAGCCCTGTTTACCAATTCCCAATATACGCATATTCGGGAGAGTTTCCAAAAGGGTGTCGTTCCCTGGCCGGATGTTTGTGAGCACTGTGCTTTTTTACGGCATAATGATGAGTTTACGGATTATATAGCCGGAAAGCGGCTGACCAAACTGCAGCTGGAACCCACACTGCTCTGCAACCTTAACTGCCGTTGCTGCACCAATGATGTGCAGGTGCAGACCAGGCGGGAACCGCATGTCATGGCTGCGGAAACCTATGACCGGTTTCTCAGGGCGTTGCATGGAGCCGGATTTCGGGTGGACAGTCTGGAGTATTGCGGGCAGGGTGAACCCCTCTTGCATCCACAAATCGGAGAACTCCTGGCTGTCACCCGTGAGGTGTACCCCCAGGCCTGGCAGCGCGTTATCACAAACGCTAACGTTTCCTATGCCAAAACCCTGCAGGGCACGTCTGTCGATGAAATTATGGTTGCAGGCGACGGGATTCGCCAACAGAGTTATGAGCAATACAGGGTAAAAGGTAAGATTGACAAGGTTGTCCGCTTTATGGCCGACGCGGTTGCGGATAAACAACAGGGTAAACCTGTGGTCATTTGGAAGTATATACTTTTTGAGTTCAATGACAGTGACCAAGAACTCATCGAGGCTCAGCACAAAGCCGGGGAGCTCGGTGTCGATTCTCTGCTTTTTGTGGTGACCCATTCCGAGTTCCATTCTCAGCGCTATCCCATGGAGGCTCTGGCGAAACTTCCGATCATTATCCCCCAGGTCGCGACCAACGCCCACCCTTCTTTTTTTGACGGTGTTCAGCAGGGAGTGTTGCGTTCTCCGGTCCTGCAATCATTAAAAAACAGGCTTTGTAAACAGTATCGCGCGCATCTGGATGAGGTCCTGCTTTTTCCGGGAAACCTGCTCCAGTTAAGGGGGTGGGCTGCAGCAACCGAACCCATTGTACGTATTCAGCTCAACCTGGATGGAGAAAAACTGGGAGAAGTCGTACCAACGGACTTGCGTCCTGATGTGGAACAGGTGTATCCGGCATTTCAACACCAGCCCATGGGGTTTCGCCTGTCTGCACATATGGACAAAGAAATGCCCGGCACCTGTACCTTGCAACTTGAGAGTTACGGAGCTGGAAGCAGGTTGCTAGGCCGGACCACCACAATATGTAATTTTATGCCATATACAGATATGGAGTAAACCGGTAAGCATTACCCCGTGAGGAAACCCACTGTGGATATATCGATTATTGTCCCCATATACAATGAGGAAGAAAGCATCCCCCATCTCTACAGAGAAGTTACGGATGTGTTACAGCAGATGAACCGCAGCTATGAGCTGCTGTTTGTCGATGATGGTTCAAAGGACGGCAGCATGGAGATCCTGCAGAAATTCCAGCAGGAAGATGAGCATGTTGTTGTGGTCGCTTTCAGGAGAAATTTCGGCCAGACCGCAGCCATGTCAGCAGGTTTTGACCATGCAGAAGGGGATGTTTGCATCACCATGGACGGGGATCTGCAAAATGACCCGAAGGACATTCCTGCATTGGTTGCCAAGGTAGAGGAAGGGTATGATGTTGTCACGGGATGGCGACATGATCGCAAGGATCCTTTTGTTTCGCGAAAACTCCCGTCCATGCTGGCCAATCGGCTCATTTCATGGATCACCGGTGTGAAACTCAATGATTACGGTTGCACGCTCAAGGCTTTTCGCAAGGAGGTTACCAGCAACCTGAGGCTATATGGTGAAATGCACCGTTTCATACCTGCCATTGCCAGCGGCATGGGGATCAGTTTTACAGAGATCAAGGTCAACCATCGCGCCCGCCGGTATGGGACTTCCAAATATGGAATTTCCAGGACCATTCGTGTCGTTCTGGACTTGATTACCGTGAAGTTCCTGTTGAGCTACGCAACCAAACCCCTGCACGTTTTTGGCGGCATAGGCTTTCTCAGTTCCGCCATTGGTATTCTTATAGCCTTGGTGATGACCTTTCAACGCCAGTTTATGGGTATTCCCCTGGGGAGTCGGCCGCTCCTTCTGTTGGCTATACTTTTGATTTTCATCGGCTTTCAGTTTATCACCATCGGTCTGGTGGCGGAGCTGATTGTCAGGACCTACCATGAATCCCAAAATAAACCCATTTACTATGTCCGTAAGGTATTAGGCAGGGAACAGCAGCAAGCGTAAACAGCTGATTCCGGCACATCTGCTGCCAACAGTACAGGTGTGCCGGGCGTTATATTGTAACGTATTATTCCTGTTTCGGGAGAACCTCTCCGGTTGCCTGGTCTACCGTTATGGGGGTCTTTCGTTTCCAGACACTTGCCGTTTCAATGTCAAAGTTTCGTTTGACGGCATATACCTTCTCAAACTCTTTTTCCAGTTGCTTTCTGTCAAAAGGGAAGTTGAAAATAGTATCCCTGGGATTTTTCCTGGTATAATCAATATCCACAATGTAGTTGAAGTGTATCAGGACATAGTTTGCGTTTTCAGGCGACCATGGGATATCCATCCCGGAATGCCAATAAAACGGGACCTGGGAAAAATAGTGGGCCGCCATTCTGTAATTGAGATAGATAACCACATTGTTTTCCGGCGGAACATTGGCAACCGCCCATTCCAGCACCTGGGTTGTACCGTCAGATGGAATTTGCACTATACCCTTATAGCCAAGGCTGCTTCTGCCGGCTATGTAGCGTTTGCCGAGCCATTGATAGCCGTTTAAATGGAAATCAGGGTAGGTAAGCTGCACATCGTGGAGGCAATGACCGCAGAACAGCAGTGTCAGGATGTATCCGGTTATTTTTGACTCGTTCCAGATGCGGTCCAGTAGCCAGGCGGCCAGTAAGATGCATTGGGGAAGAACAGCCATCATGTAAAAGGTCTGAGCCCGGCCGATGCAGATCAAGGCAAGGGGATAGGTCAGCACCATGGTCACCGGCAGGATAAGGATCGGGGTTCGACGTATAAAAAAGGGAGCCGCAAGGATTGCGGCAAGCATGAACAGACCTGTGCTGAGTCCTGACTTGATAACGAGAGAGAGGATATTTAATCCTGCAGCCGAATAAATTTTCATCAGAGTCAAGCCGCTTCCGTTACTGAAGAATTCTCTGTAAAGTCCTTGAAGCAGGTTACCGTTCGTGAGGTTTGTCGGCGGAAAAACGAAAAAAGTCAGTAACGAACCCGTGGAAAGTACGGCGATAGCCCATACGAAAGAAATGCGCTGTTTGCGGCGTATGAAAATAAGACTTGCCGCAGCGACCCAGAACACTGCAACCGATTTATAGTGGTTGATTTTGAAGCTGAGGAAATGGTGGTCGTAATACTTGTTCATGTTAGCGACATGATGGGCGCCGCTGGTATAATATCCTTTGACTATGAAAAAAAATCCCGCAGCGAGCAGCAGCACCACCAGCAGGGGACTGATGACGGCCCGGGCGCTCTTGGGTTGTTGAGGTCGTAGAAAAAACATGGGGATGCATAAAAAAGGAATCCAAACTGCAGCCATGACTTTGGTGGAGACCATGATGCCGGTTGCAAAGGCCAGCAGACCGGTTCTCCCCAGGTCAGGACAACGTCGCCAATATGCCGAGGCCAGCATGAGCCAGATTCCTGAACAGGCCAGATAGGCATCCCCTTCAGTCATGGCTGTCTTTGAATAGGCAAGAAAATAAGGGCTTACGGCAACCGCTCCCGTGGCAAGCAGGGCAACCCTCCTGTTCAATTCCAGTCGTCCGAAAAGATAGATGCCGATCAGGGTAAATACACTGACGATACAGCTGAAGTAGCGTGCCGTATATACAGTGGGATTGTCAAAAAGCGTGCCGAAAAGTCCGCTGAGGAACATAGGCAGCCGGGCCTGGGTCGGGTCGATATCTGAACCGTTCCACCAGCCTTTCAGGGATGAAAAAAGCGTCTGACTGATTGAGTAATCTATGAATTCATCATTGGAGATGCCATGCACCGGAACCGTCGGTAGAATGATGATCAGATACACTGCAATGAGGAGGATAAGGGGGAGGATATCTCGGGTTACAATGGAGTCCTTGTTCATGATATGGGGTGCAGGCTAAAGGTTTTGGCAATACATCCCGCGCATCCGCTGCAAAATGTACTCGTGAAGAAATGCGGGCTAAGCGGGGCACAGGGTCCTCAGAAAAGTCGCGGTTACATTGCCGGCTGCCTGGTAACTTTGCAAATGATAAGTCGAATCTGCAGGGGAAATGTTATCGGGCTCTGTTTTTCACGCCCATAAAATTATGGAAGGGAAGATCTGGAATGCAGCAGAAATTTTTGCGCCCTTATCTTGGCTGACCAGGTGATGAGGTACAATCCTGTCAGCACTGCTGTTTCCCGGACAACGGCCAGACCGTTGTGCAGGGAAAACAGGCTGGGAATAAAATTGCCCACATCCGAACTGCGCCTGATATCGCTGAAAAGAGAGACAGGAGCGATAAAATATTCCAGAGAAAGCGGCCAGAAAAACATCAGACCGAAAGGTGCGGTGGTATCTGCGCAAAAGAGGTCGAGAATGAGGTGCAGGGAAGCCAGGCAGCTAAAGTAAGTGAAAAGCCTGGGGAATTCCGATGATATCTTTTTTTCCCTCTTGCCGTTGCTGAACAGCAGACCAAAGAGCAAGCCCATGATCAATGCAAAGAAAAAGCTGTGGGTGACTTGATGATGAAACCGATTGGGCGCGCCGGCCAGAAATCCGGCAAGAAAGTCAATATCCGGACTGTTGGCAGCAAAGACGCTCGCCGCTACAAACCGCAAACCGGATTTTTTTTCCCACAGATTCCGTCCCAAAATCGGCAGGACGACACAAACACTCAGGGTATGACCGACAGGTGAAGGCATGGACAATGGCTATGGTAAATTATGAGGTAGCTCCGGTTCAAAGAGAGCGTTTACCAGGTTTTTTGTTCCTGGGTATTATGAACCAGTGGGAAATCTTTTTCAAGACTTATGACATTGTGTCGGTCGTTAAAGATCGGTTTGGAGCCGAGATAGATTGTAATGAGTCCCTTTTACCTGCGGCGATGTCTCTATGTCGCAAACATTCCTGTAATGAAACTGTAACGAATTATGCATAATAACATGGTTTGCTGGCAGATGTGTGTTTGGAACTTTCAGTCTGTTCGGGAGAAGATAGAACGTGATATCCTCCCGGATCAAAGCCGGCGCTCGGCAATTTACACAAGAATCCGGATTGGATGTGTGGTATAATGGCATGCGTTGACATTCAGGAAATATGTTCTGCGTTGAACGTTCCTGCCGGGGGGCATGAGCGATGGAAAGCCGGGAACAATAATTGCAGGAAATATTTACAATGCTGTGGAACATTTACATCTATTTACGAAAAAATGACTGAAAAGCTTTCCAAAAAAAGTATACCTGTTGCCCAGGCTGTCGGCATGGTTTTGCCACACGACATCACTGAAATCAATGGAACCGCCTTTAAGGGCAGGGCCTTTAAAAAAGGACATATTATCAGAGAGAAAGATGTAGAGCATTTGAAGCGCCTCGGCAAGGAGCATATCTATGTGTTCGCATTGACTCCGGAAGAAATCCACGAAAACGAAGCCGCGCTCCTTCTTGCCGAAGCGCTTGCAGGGCCTGGAGTCGGGTATTCAGAAGAAGTATCAGAAGGCAAGATAGAATTACTCGCCCAATGTGACGGGATTTTGAAAATTAATAAAGAGGCGCTGTATGCTCTGAATATGAGCGGCGAGGCGATCTGCGCCACGCTGCAGAGCAATACCCCTGTAAAGAAGGGCGAACAGGTGGCGGCAACAAGGCTTATTCCACTGATCAGCCAACGTGCGATTGTGGAACAGGCGATACAAGCCGTCAGGGAAGCGGCGGAACCGGCTGTTTCCGTCAAGCAGTTGCGTAAGTCCCGGGCGGGTCTGGTCATTACCGGAACGGAAGTATATTCCGGACGCATCCAGGATAAGTTTGAACCTGTACTGCGGAAGAAACTGGCTCAATTGGGCTCAGAGGTCATCAGTGTGTCCTTTGCACCGGATGATATTGATCATATTGCTTCGGAGATAGCCAAAGCCATTGAACAAGGTGCAGACCTTATTGTCACTTCCGGCGGGATGTCGGTCGATCCTGATGACGTAACCCGTCTTGGCATTCAGGCTGCCGGCGCGGTGGATATGGAATACGGCACGCCCGTATTACCGGGAGCCATGTTTATGGTTGCCCGGATCGGGGAAGTTCCTGTGTTGGGGCTGCCTGCCTGCGGAATGTTTCACAAAATTACGGTTTTTGACCTGGTGCTGCCGAGAATACTGGCCGGAGAAAAAATCGGGAGAAAGGAATTGGCTGAACTGGGGCATGGCGGATTGTGCAGGAACTGCAAGGTGTGTCAGTATCCGGTCTGCAGCTTTGGAAAATAGTTCCATCGGCAAGAGCGTATTGCCGGCTAGCCCTGCCGGGCGAGCATATTTTACAGCATCTGCTTTGTTACCGGACATTTACAGTAACCTTACTACGGCTGCATGTCCGGTGCCGCGCATCTACTGCAAAATATATTCGTGATAAATGCGTACTGGTCGATATCAAAAAAATCAGCATGTAACTCTGTCTGAACAGACAGTTACAATAGTATTTTGTTCAAATTGATTTTACGAGTATACTATCAGTGTGCACAAGACGTTTTTCCTACACGGAGACTACCAATGTTCAGGTACGTATTTGCAGCAGGTCTACTTCTGTTTATCCTTTTTTCAACATCGGTACAGGCGTCAATCCTGCGTCTGGCCTCTGATTTTGGGGAAGACGGTATTCTTGACACCACCCTTGGCGCCTATGGTGACCGTGGACATGCGACGGCTGTTCAGGCAGACGGTAAGCTGGTTATTGCCGGATCGTCGTCCAATGCTGCTGATGACGATTTCGCCGTGCTGCGGTTATTGCAGGACGGCGCCATGGATACAACGTTTAACCTGACCGGCCAGGCGACCACAGCTGTGGGGAGTGGTGATGACGAGGCCCTGGCGGTCACGGTTCTCAGTGACGGTCGTATTGTGGCAGCCGGGTATACAATGAATGACGGGAACAGGGATTTTGCCCTGGTCTGCTACGAAAGTGACGGGTCCCTGGATACCGCCTTTGGAGAACAGGGGCTGGTTGTCGCTGCAATGGGCGGCGGTCATGATGAGCTGACCGCCGTTACCTCTGACGAAGAGGGGCGTATAGTCGTTGCAGGCATTGCCGAGGGTACCAGCGGCGGAGTAATAGTGATCGGGAGATTGTTTGCCGACGGATCCCCGGACACTTCCTTTGGTGAGGAGGGATGGGCCCTGGTGGGAGTGGGGGACGATGCCGTCAGCCAGGGAATACTGATACAGGAGAGCGGACGGATTCTGGTCTCCGGCACCTACCAGGAAGATGATGTCACCTCACTTTTTGTCATCGGCTTTTTGACAAATGGGTTCTTGGACGAATCTTTTGCCGAACAGGGCGTAGCCATACCCTCTGCGGTCTTTGAATTCAGTGAAGGCTATGGATTGGCAAAAGGTGCAGAAGAAGAAATTTTTGTTGCCGCCGCAGTCGGTGTTGATCAGCAGCGGGATGCTGCGCTGTTTGAGTTTACTGAAAGCGGGGAGCCCGGATTGTATTTCGACGGCAGCCAGTACCTTGTTGCTTATGCCGGTGAGGGAGATGACGCCCTGTATGATGTGAAGGTGCTTACCAGCGGGACCCTCGTTGCCGGAGGCTTTACAACGGAAGATGAAAAGAAGAAATTTCTCCTGATCCGCTATGGTGAGCAGGAATCAGCGGCCGATTCCGACAGCGAAGAAATAAATGACGAGGCAAGTACGGATGCAACAGGCGAAGACTCGACAGATTCAGAGGTGGTGAGTCCTGTGAGGGTTTCCGAGCTTGAAGTGGTTGAAGAGGGCTCCCTGTATGCTGTTCCTGAAATCGAGGTCCGCAGCCTGCAGGTGGAGAGTTCTCTGGAATCGTTCCTTTATACTTCAAAAAGTGTCAATGTTTTTTACCGGCAGTATCTGTTTAACCCGGGCCGGATTGCCGAGACAGAGGAACATTTTAGTCTGGGAGGAGCATGCCGGAAGTTGTTGACCATGGTCGGCAATTTTCTCGTTGCCCCGGTCGCAGCAGAAGAATCCTCAGAAAAGACGGTCGAAGCGACTGTTATCGAAGTCGGAACCGGTGATTCCATCAGTTACAGCATCGGCGTGGTCGATGGCGAGGATGTGGTTGTGGTTGGTACGTCCAGTGACGATTCCACCGATCGGGTGAGTGCCGCCAAGGTCAGTTCCGTGGACAGCGGTAACGATGCCGCGACCAGCAGCTATATCGTGACCACCGAGCTTACTGATATTAACCGGACAGGAGCCTTGACCGGTGGAACCATTCTCAGTGGTCTGAGCGGAGTGACCCAGCGAGGAGTGGTATTCAGCACCGATCCTTATCCTGTGTATGATGATGCTGATGCCGGCGATGATGACGACAGTTCCACGACCACTTTTACTGCGACTATTACTAATCCTGATGAGTCTGATAGTCTTGATGCAGGTTCTGTCACTCTTTCGGTGACAACCTCTGAGGATGCAAGTTGCGCGTATTCTAAAAATTCTGATCCTGGAGATTACGACTCCATGGAGGAATTTTCTACCTCCGGAACCGGTCATCAAACTTCTATCACCGTGAGTTCCGGTGATGATGGAGTGTATGTACGCTGTCAAAACAGTGACGGCGATGAGGCCTCCGATTCCGTAAACTTCAACGTGACTGCGACGAAGCAGATAGTTCAGGAGGTATTGCAGAAAATGGGGAGTTTTTTGGTAGCCGATGCCGTTGCAGCCGATGATGATGACGACGATTCCGGCAGCAGCGGCATTTTCAGCAGTGTGAATTCCTCAGACGAGGACAGCTTTGACGAAGAAGGCTATACGGAAGACGGCTCCGGTATCGGGATTTATACCTCAAGGCTGGAGAACCTTAAACCCGGCACCATCTATTATGTACGGGCCTATGCGATTACGGGCTCCTCCGTGTATTACGGAAACCAATACAGTTTCAAAACCGCGGACGCCTGTTTTATCGCCACAGCCTCTTACGGTTCCTTGCTGCACCCTTGCGTACAGGTGCTCAGGGATTTCCGTGATCGGTATCTCCTGACGAGCGGGGCCGGGCAGGCGTTTGTAAATCTGTATTATCACCAGTCGCCGCCCATTGCCGCCTATATAGCAGAGCATGCCTGGGCACGGACCCTGGTGCGGATTTTCCTGCTCCCGTTGATCGGTTTTTCATGGCTTGCCGTTCATTGTGGAATATACGCAGCTTTGGGCCTCTATGCAGTGATTCCGGCAGGTGCTGCGATAGTGTATCTTCGCAGAAGAGGGTTTCTGCAGGCTGGAAGCCTTGTTTGATGATATTCAACAGGTTGTTTTTATACAAATATTTAAGGAAGACAGTATGAGCTGTATGTGTCGATTTATCGGGAAAAGAACCACCTCCCGCCTCCAGGCGGGCTTCACCCTGATCGAGCTGATGGTGGTGATGGTAATACTTGGTATCCTGGGAGTGCTCATTGCTCCCAGAATCATGGATCGTCCTGAAGAGGCGAGGCGGACCAAGGCCGCAATCCAGATTCAGTCCATTGAGCAGGCATTAAAGCTGTATAAGCTGGATAACGGTGATTATCCTACCACCGAGCAGGGGCTGCAGGCCTTGGTGGAAGCGCCTTCTGTGGGGAAACTGGCCAGAAAATGGAAAGAGGGCGGTTATCTGGAAAAGGGCAAGGTGCCCAGTGATCCCTGGGGGAATGATTTTATCTACCTGAGCCCGGGGCTTCATGGAGATTTCGATCTGACCAGCTATGGTCCGGACAATGAACCCGGGGGAGAGGATAAGGACGCTGACGTCAATAACTGGGAGTTGGAATAAATGTCGATCGGAAATCAACCCTGTTTATAACCTGCAGTTGTGCAGATGTGAATGCAAACTCCACATTCGGTAGATGTTTCGGCCGGGATCCCTGGCGCCCCATGGTTCCGGCCGGGTGCGGCAGAGGATGATTCCCGAAAATTAGGTATGTCACCTGCGTTTCCACCTGTGTATTTCACTGTGAAAGGGTCCCGGGCCTTTACCCTGGTTGAGCTCATTGTAGTGCTGGTTGTTCTTTCCGTTACCGTTATGTTTATCCTGCCGCAATTCAGTCATATTGCGCCCACCGGATCCGTACAGAAGTCAGCGCGTCAACTTTCCGCCTTTTTTGCGGAAGCCTCCACGGTCGCCCAGGAACAGTCGCGTTCTCTTCGGGTTCATTATACTCCTTCAACCCGTACGTTTACCTTGGAACCAACCGCCGGTGCAGATTGGGAAGCAGATAGAGATCCTGGGGAGGTGACGCTCCCTCAACTTACCTTGAATCAAACTGTGACAGTCAGAGATGTGCAATTGTATACTGGCGGAACTCTGTCCACCGGAACCTTTTCCATACAGATTGACCGGCACGGGTATCTGCAGCCGGCCGTTATTCATCTCCAGGAAGACAGCGGCAGTGAACTCACCCTGCAGCTTGAACCGTTTCTTGGCGCCGCCCGCGTTCTGCAAGGCTATGTTTCCATGAGCGAGGAGCTCTTTCACTGACCTCATGGCTAGCGGAGTATCCATGCAACAGCAAAAAGGTTTGACCCTGCTCGAAGTATTGCTCGCCGTCGCCGTGATATCCATAACCATGGTCACCCTCATCGGCAGCCAGTCCCAATCCGTATCTCTGGTTACCCAGGCCCAGTTTGAAACCACAGCCGCACTCCTGGCACAGCAGAAACTGGCGGAGCTGCACCTGATGGAGTTTGATGATTTGAACAGTGATAGCGGTGAATTTGGCGAGGATTTTGCAAACTTTCAATGGAAGACGGAAGTGAGACTCCTGTCGGAGAGTGAGCTGGACATTGAGGGGGCCGGAGATATGATCAAGTCTGTGGCACTCTCTGTTTTCTCATCTTCTGACCAGGGATTATCCACTGAACTCCATGCCCTTGTCTGTCGATCTGTGGACGGAAGCGATAATGAGCAATGAAAACGGGTTTACCCTGCTCGAAATTCTGCTCGCCCTGTCCATCTTAGCTGTGGTGGGGACCATGATCGGGTATGGACTGCATTCAACCGTGCAGGTTGTGGAGGCAACACGTGACCAACGTGAGGTGTATCGTTTTGCTCAGACAGCTTTTTCCCGTATTTCCGATGATTTGAGCAGTGTGGTCGCCTACCCGGATATTGGCTTCGAGGGTGCTTCCCCTGACGAAGATGCTGAAGCGGAAAGCATATTGAGTCTGGTCTCTCTGGCCCATCTGTCATTTGACGGCAGTGAAACAGGCGCCTCGCCTGCGAGAATTCAATATCGTCTCAGCGGAGATGCCGACAGTGAAGATGGCTTGAAACTCCTACGAGATGATACGCGTATTCTGCCGGGACAATCCGATAAGGAAGATGAAATCAGAGGTTTTGTACTTGCCGGGGGATTACGCCAAGTGCAGCTTGCTTTTATTGATCAGGAGAGTCAAGAAGCTGACTCTTGGGATTCGTTATCCCTGGTTGAGGACGACGCAGATGCAACGGATCAGGTTTTTCCGCAGGCCGTCCGCATTACACTGCAATTCTTTGTCAATGGCGGTCAGGATGAAACGCTGACCCTGGAGACCTTAATCTGGCTGCCGACAGTGGTCATAGCCGCCGAAACGCGTGAGAACTAGGGTGCGGTTGCGTATTGACCAAAATGGTGTGGCAATGCTGCTTGCCCTTCTTACCATGAGCTTTATGATAGTGCTTACCGTACAGCTGCTTACGGATGTGAACCGGCAGGTGCATGAGAGCAGGAGCGCAATCAACAGAGTCCAGGGCCGGGAACGCCTGATGTCCGGTCTGGCGCTCGTTCAGGCATCCTTGTTTGCAGATCTGCAGAATAACAAGGGCGACAGTTATCTTGATGTCTGGTCAAATCCTGACCAGGAAACATTGGGTTCACTTTTTGGTGATGCGGCGCCGCAAATAGAGGTCACGGATCTCACCGGATTGTTGCAGGTCAATGCCCTGGTACAGGAAAAACAGGTGGAAACCAAGCAGAACACCACGGATCCGGCCAAGATAATGGAAAAACAGCAGGAGCTGTGGATGCGTTTTCTGCTTTCCGGCAATTTTGTCATAGAAGATGAGCAGGATGCGAGAACTGTGCTGGATTCGCTGTGCGACTGGCTGGATGAGGATGATGAGCCGCGGGAATATGGAGCGGAAAGCAGTTACTACCAGTCGCTTTCTCCGGATTATGACACTGGTAATCACCGGATTATACATCTCAGCGAGCTCGACCTGGTCAAAGGCATGAGCAAAGAACTGCTTTATGGAGATGACGGGCATGAAGGCATCCTCAGATATATTACCGCAAGCGGCGCCGATGGAAAGATCAATATCAATACTGCTCCGGCGTTGGTATTGGCAGCCCTTGCCGAGGATATTACCGAGGATATGGTCGAAGGCATGACAGCATTCCGGGAAGAAGAGGATAATCAGGATGCTCTGGAATCAATAGAATGGTATAAGCAGGTCGACGAATTTCCAGGTGATATTACGCTGGATAAAGATGTGGTCACTGTACAGGCGCACTATTTCTCCGTGTACATCATATCCAGGGAGGTTACCGGCAGCCTGCAGGCTACGGGTCTTCTGGAACGTGACGAAAACGGCGGACAAACACTCTTGCAGTGGCACGTGGAATAAAAAGTGCGAAATAGGTTTCTGTTTGGAATAGAGGCATGGCAAAAAAAGCCCTGGGAATAGACATAGGCGATGATTTTATCACTGCGGTTATAACTCGGCAGAAGGGAAAGCTGTGTGAGGTAATCTCTGCGCAAAGTGTTCCCAGGGGCAGTGAGGAAGATCTCGAAGAGCAGCTGAGTCACCTGGCTGGGAACCTGCAATGGGATAATGATACCGTGTTTTGCGGGGTTCCTCTTTCCATGCTGAGTGTACGCAATCTCTTTTTGCCCTTTCAGGATAATAGAAAAATTGTCCAGGCTTTGCCGCTGGAACTCGACGACCAGATCCTTCATCCCATCGATGATCAGGTTTTTGATTACAGCCTGGTCGGTTCAGGGGGAACCGGAAGCAATATTCTCACCTTTTCACTGCTTAAAGAGGATATGCTGCGAGTTCTGGCCGCGCTGCAGTCACACCATATTGATCCTGTAGTGGTCATGCCCCGCATTTTCGCCCTGGCAAATGCGGTCGGCAAACAACATGCCGGCGGTCTGTGCCTGCTGCTGTGGATTGATATTTCATCCCTGAGCCTGGTGTTGCTTTCAGACGGCGTCTGCATTTTCTGCAGGCGAATAGCCTACCCTGAAGAAATGGATGTGCAGCCGCCGTTTCTGTTTACTGACGGCAGCATCGAGATCACGGACCGGAATCGCGCAGAGCAGTGCCTGAAGCAGGTATCGGTCTCCATTCGTCAGAGTCTTGATTTTCTGCAGTTCAAGGATCGTCCTGTAGGAAACGTGGAACGTATCCTTGTTACCGGGCCGATGTCCGGGAATGATACTGTTTCAGCTATCTTGCATAAATATCTTGCCGCAGGGGTCGAAGATGTCGATGTGACAGCCCTGTTCAACCTGAACCTGCGGCCTGTGCGGGAAGGAATGTTTCAGGGAAACATATTTCAAACCGCGCTTTGTCTTTCCCTTGCCGGGCTGCAGAAAAAAGCTTCCCTCAACCTGCGTCAGGGAGAACTCAGTAAACGGATGTCCCTGTTGTCCTCAGGTAAACACGTTGTCGCAGCCGGCGCTCTGGGAGCTTTGTTGTTGACTCTGGGAACAGGGTACTTCGCCTTTGATAACTATCGATTGAAACGGCAGGATAGGATACAGAAACAAGAAATGGCAGCCATATTCCAGCAGACCTTTGCAAAGCCTGCTGTGACGGGCGAGGCGTATAAGGAAATGGAAATCGCCCTCAGAGGACTACGGCAGGCTGGAACCTCCGCACCTGTTTTTTCTGATAAAAAACGAAATCTCGAACTTTTGGCTGACATCTCCTCACGGATTCCCGATGATCTGGAAATACAGGTTGCACGTATGGTAATAGATCAGGAAGCAATTATGATCAGAGGGGAAACCGCAACCTATAACAGTGTTGATGCAATAAAAAACGCGCTTGCCGATTCCGGTCGATATGCTGGGGTTCAGATCGTTTCCGCGACCGCAGACAAGAAAACCGGAATGATCCGTTTTGAAATTCAATTGCAATTGGGTGACGTGTGATGGCATTGTCGCAAAGAGAAAAAATAATGGTCACCGGATGCGGAGTCTGTGTGGTGATCTTTCTGTTTTTGTATTTTTTTTTACTGCCTCTGATGGATTCTCGTTCACGCCTGTCAACCAGGGTGGAACAACAGGCTGTTCATATAAAGGAAATGGAGGTATGGCAGGCTGAGTACCGATCGCTGAGTACACAAAATCAATCGTTGCAGACTATGTTCAATAATCGCAATCCGGGATTCAGTCTGTTTTCATTTTTAGAAATGCATGCCGCCCAAAGCCGGGTCAAGGATCATATCGTGTACATGAAACCTTCCGAACTCCGCGGCAGTGAGGCTGTTTCGCAGAGTCAGGTGGAGATGAAGCTCCAGTCCATTGATTTAAAACGGCTGGTTCGTTTTCTTGAGCTGGTCGAATCACCAGAGAACCTGGTTGGAATTAAAAGGCTTTCCATTCAGCGCAACAGCAAGGAAACCGGAACGTTGGATGTGGTTATGCAGATTGTCAGTATTGACGATCTGCACGAAGCAGATAGCTGAGGTGCGTGCAGGATTTGGGGGACAGACTCATGAAATTGGTGTTCAGGGGAGTGAAACTTGCAGGCTATATGGCCTACGGCCTGCTGGTCTGTGTTTTTTTCCTCTGGTTCCTTTTTCCTTCAACATATGTACAAGAATGGCCTGAGCGATATATCAATGCACGTTTTCCGAATATCCGGCTGATATTGGGAGAAGTCAGATATCGCTTTCCGTTCCGGCTGTCCTGCACGCGCGCCTTGATCCTTAATCGTTCGGCGCAAACTCCGATCGTCGAGCTGCAGGAGGTAAAGGGCATACTGCATGTTCAGGATATTTTCCACCCAGGAAATATCTCCATGGATTACAGCGCAGAATTGTACGGTGGGACAGTGCAGGGGCAAGTGGTCCCTGTTGGTGACGCCCTGCACGTGACCGCCCTGATTGAACGGATAGAAGTGGAGCGTATGAACTGGCTCAGCAAGGAAGTGCAGAGAAAGGTAAGCGGCAGGGTTCAGGGAAATATGGAAATACACCTGGGACTGCAGACCGGCCGGGTGCGGTCCCTTACAGGAAAACTGCATGCGGTCGACGGCAGTATAGAGTTGAAAACGCCGGTGTTTGGTTTGACGACAATTACATATGACACATTGGACTGTTCAGTGCAGGGTGACGGGGAGCGTCTGGCGGTGTATCCATGCCGGCTGAATTCGGAACTGTTTGATGTGGAGTTTAAGGGAGAAGTCCTGCCGGCTGGATTTTTCAGCCGGTCATCCATGGATGTGAAGGGTACCGTTACTCCGAAGGAGCAGTTTTTTTCTACTTTGGAACGTCCTTTGGCAAAACAACTACTTCGCCGGAAACTGCAGCAGAAGCCGTTACAGATACATGTGTCCGGATCACTCTCCGAACCTCATCTCAGCATGGGGGAGTATTCTCTGCTCAATGACGCATTGACCAGTAATTGAGGAAATCCTGTGATCAAATCCATAACCATACTAACCGTACTTACAGCCTGCCTGTATTTTGGGGTTTCGCAGCTGTATGCCGAGGTTAAAGCGCGTCTTGACGCTGCTGTTCCGACTGGCAACAATCAGGTTGGAGAAATCGGTCCTGCGGGGGATGATGCCGTTGAAGAGGCAATAGAGCCTACAGATGCTCGTTTTTCCTATGATATCATTGTCACCCGCAATATTTTCCAGGCAAATCTGAAGGCTGCTCCTCTTGTAGAGGAGGAGCCTGATCTGGACCTTGAAAACCTTGAGGAGACAAGCCTTAAGCTGGTGCTGCAGGGTACGGTAGCCGGATCCGACAAGGATGCGAGGGCAATCATCATAGATGAACGTCAAAAGCGTCAGGATCTGTACAGGGTCGGCGATTCCGTGCAGAATGCCGTCATCACGCAGATCGAAAGGGGAAGAATTGTCCTTGAACATAATGGGCAGCGCGAAATTTTGGTTTTGAAAGAGAGAAAATCAGGAGGATCGTCCCCGCGGTCCGGCGCACTTGTCAATCAACCTTTTGATATTCCTGATATCGAACCTCAGGTTCCTGAGGCGAGAGCGCCTGTCGTGCGGCCGAGAAGACGCATTTCGTTCAGGCAGCGGCAAGCCGTCCCTGAACAGGAAGACGCACAGGAGGACGAGGGGTTTGACCTGGAGGAGGTTGAGGAAGCGCAGTTTGAAGATGGAGATGATGAGGAATTACCGGAAGACAATTTCGATGAGGAACAGGATATTCCGGAAGCGGGCACAGATGAAGAGGACCTCCCGCCCGATGAGCTGGTTCAGTAGTTTCATGAAGTGGAAAACGGCAACACCCCCGGCTCATGAGAACGATGAACAGGGGGAACGGATTATATACGGGACGGTATGGAGTTCAATGTGGTGCGATCTATGAATAATGGAAATACAAGATTTGGAAGAGCCGTGTGGGGCAGGGCAGCAGTGATTTTTTTGTGTGCGCTTTTTGCCTGCATCTGGGCTCCTGTGAGTCAGGGTACTCCGCAGACGAGCGCACAGCGCTTCGTGACCATTGATTTCAATGATGTGGATATCAACCTGTTTATTAAGTATGTCAGTGAACTGACTGGGAAAAATTTTATTGTGGACCGCTCCGTCAAGGGTAATGTCACCATTATCAGCCCAACGCAGATATCTGAGCAGGAGGCCTACAAGGTTTTTGAATCCGTGCTTGAAGTCAATGGATATACTGCCGTGCCGAGCGGTTCGGTTACGAAAATCGTGCCTGCGGTGAATGCTCGTTCCAAAAGTATCGCCACCCTGATGTCCAGTGACTATGCGGATCCGTCGGACCGGGTGGTTACCCAGATTATTCCACTGATGCATACCAATGCGGATGATCTCAAGAAAATTCTTGCACCCCTTGTTTCCAAGACCAGCGTCCTCATCTCGCATTCATCCTCAGGCATGCTCATCATCACCGACGTGCAGTCCAACATTAATCGGCTCATGGAAATTATCGAGGCGGTTGATGTGCCAAGTATTGGTGAAGAGGTAAAGATCATTCAGCTGGAACATGCTGATGTGGAATCAGTTGCCAAGTCCATCAATGAGTTGTTCGCCAGGCAGAGGACCGCGAAAAGTGTACGGAACAATCAGGTCGTAAAGGTTATCGCGTATGAGAGAACCAATTCCCTGATCGTGTTTGCCCCAAGGGCGCAGATTGATAAGATTCAGGAACTGCTCAATGAATTGGATGCCGAGGTCCCCAGGGGCGAGGGCAATATACGGGTCTATTATCTGCAGCATGCCAATGCCGAAGAGCTGGTCAAGGTATTGACCAATCTGCCTGAAAAGGACAGCACCGCCAACAAACAGGGAGCGGTCAAGGCGCCTGCCATTTCTTCAGATGTAAAAATGGTTGCAGATGCGGAAACCAACTCGATCATTATTACCGCACCTCGGGAAGAATACCTGGTGCTTGAAGATGTAATCAAGAAACTCGACATTCCAAGACGAATGGTCTACATGGAAGCCTTGATCATGGAGGTGCAGGTCGATAAGAATTTTGAAATCGGCGTTCAGTGGGGCGGCTCAGGGTCATATAATGATGAAACAGGAACGCTGTTCAGCGGTTTCAGCGGCAGCGCAGATGATCCCTATGGCGTTATTTCGGGAATGACATCCGATGATCAGATTTTAGCCTCCGGTTTTACTCTAGGTGTGCTGCAAGAAGGCGTCGAGATAGGAGGCATGTACTTTCCGAATCTGGGAGCAGTCATCAATGCCTATAAAAATGATGAAGACATTAACATTATCGCCACACCGCAGATTCTGACAACCGACAACAAAGAGGCCTCCATCAAGGTCGGTGAAAACGTTCCCTATATTACCAGTAAAAATACCACCGCTTCAGATAATGATTACACCAACTATGAATATAAGGATGTGGCCACTACCTTGAAAATTACACCCCAGATCAACCAGGCGGACGTGGTTCGACTGGAGATAGGGGTTGAGGTGATTAAGCTCAAGGATTTGAATGACGGCAACCCTACGACCTTTACCCGTACCGCAGACACCACGGTCATTGTTCATAATCAGGAAACGGTAGTACTGGGCGGCATTATAGGACAGGACACCAGCTCTGGTGAGTACAAAGTTCCCCTGCTCGGCGATATTCCTCTATTGGGGTGGCTGTTCAAATCCCGAGCTTCATCGGAAACAAAAACAAATCTGTTTATCTTTATTACACCCCATATTGTTGAAAATCCTGCCGAGCTTGCCGAGATTTATTATAAAAAACGCGACATCATGGAAGATTTGCAGCCGGGAGCCAGCGATATCGCGGATCAGTTTTTTTATGACAAACCCAGCAGGGATCATGCTGCGGCTCTCACTGATCTGGGCTTTGCCAAGTTGCGGCAAAATCAGTATCCCGCCGCCAGGGATTATTTTCTGCAGGCTTTGAAAATCGATCCCGACAATCCCTATGCCGCCATCAACCTCGGAGTGGTATATGAACGGGAGGAGATGTATCCACAGGCGCAAGAGATGTATAAGCGGGTGCTCGAACTGCAGCCGAAACCCGAGGATGAAGAAACCGATCCCGGATACCCCTATGCAGATCTTCGCCGATTGGCCAGGGAGAATCTGATGCATCTTGGACAACTCCAGGAACAACAGCAGTAATTGCAGAGGCAGGTATGGAACAACTGCTTGAAAATGTATCTCCGGAAATCGCCATTCCCAGAATGCAGCAACTGGGAGCTATTTTGCAGCAAACATGCGGATTGAGTGAAGAAAGCCTGAACGAGGCCCTGGCAACGCAACAGGAGAAAGGCGGGCGAATCGGCGAAATTCTTGTGCACATGCGCGCTGTTACTGAAGAAGAACTGCTCATTGCCAGGAGTGAACAGTGCGGCTTGCGCCTGGTCCGGAAGCTGCCGTTTAACATTGAGCCTTTTTTCGTTAAACGTGTGCCCATCGGTTACCTGAAACGCTTCAAGATGATCCCGGTAGCCACTAGTGAGCGTTCTTTTATCGCCATTGCAGAACCTCATTTTTTCCAGGCCCTGGATGATCTTGCCCGAATACTGGAATGGGACGGCATTGAAGTCGTGCTCAGCCCGCAAAATGAGATTTTTGTGGCTATCAACGCCGCCTATGACACCACCAGTCAGGATGCTGCGGACCAGGTCATGCAGGACATGAATGAAGAAAACCCGGAGAGCATCTTCAATGAAATAGAAGAGACCTCAGACCTGCTTGACGATACCAGTGATGCTCCGGTTATCAAACTGGTTAACCTGGTGCTTTCCCAGGCAGTTCGCGATAATGCCAGTGATATCCACATAGAGCCTTATAAAGACAGGGTTAAGATCCGTAAAAGGGTGGACGGTATGCTCTATGACATGTACACTCCTCCCAGGCATGTTATCGGCAAATTGATTTCTCGTGTAAAAATCATGGCCAAAATGGATATCGCGGAAAAACGTCTCCCCCAGGACGGACGTATTGAAATCCGTATTGCTGATAAAAATATCGATATTCGTGTTTCCACTTTACCCACTTCCTTTGGTGAGCGGGTGGTCATGCGTTTACTGGATAAAAGCAGCGTCCTGCTTGATCTGCAGGATCTCGGCTTTGGTACGGCTGATCTGGCCCGTTTCATGGAATTGATCCGCATGCCCCATGGGATTATTCTTGTCACCGGACCAACAGGCAGCGGTAAAACCACTTCCCTGTATTCAGCCCTGAACATTCTCAACACTACGGATGTCAATATTATTACGGTCGAAGATCCGGTTGAGTATCAGCTTGACGGGGTCAGTCAGATGCAGGTCAACTCCAAAATCGGTTTGAACTTTGCGGCCGGTTTGAGAACCATTGTCCGCCAGGATCCGGATGTCATTCTGGTAGGTGAAATACGTGACCTTGAAACTGCTGAAATAGCCATTCAGTCAGCGCTTACAGGTCACCTTGTATTCAGTACGCTGCATACCAACGATGCAGCCGGCGCCGTTACCCGTCTTATTGATATGGGGGTTGAACCGTTTCTTGTTTCTTCCTCTGTCAATGCTATCCTTGCCCAACGTCTTGTGCGTAAAATTTGTCCCTCCTGCAAGGAAGCTTTCAATCCTTCTTCTGAACTCATTCAAAAAACCGGTCTCTCCCCTGAAGAACTCAGGCAGGGAACTTTTTACAGAGGCAGGGGGTGTGGTGAATGCTTTGAGACCGGTTACAGGGGGCGAATCGGCATCTTTGAGTTGATGGTGCTGACGGATGAATTGAAGCGTTTTTTGATGACAACTTCGGATGCCGGCCAGATTAAAGAGATGGCCCTGTCTCAACCGGACATGGGCATGCGAACGCTCCGTCAGGACGGATTGAAAAAAGTGCTTGCCGGTCTGACGACCCTGGAGGAAGTATTCCGGGTCACCTGATTGCGGACATTTGTTTTTTCGTCTCGACCAGCTGTGTCAGCTAGAGGTCATGGCGTTTTGTTAATTTCATGTCCAAGTGGAAATCGACATTTTCTGCTGAATTTTTGAGCTGTTGAGCAAGGTTCACCGCTTGGTTTCGCGCACAGAACATTTCAATGCTCAAAACATAGTGATGTTGCTCCTGGTCAAGGGTGCCGTGCAATGTCTCTTTTTCTATGGCTTGCAGCTCGCTGTCAACACTCGCAGCATATTTCAAAGCCTTCTGTTCGGAGAATTTCGCCCTTCTGTTTTCAATGGTCAACAGCAGTTCGTTTTTGGGAAGGGTTACAAGGGTGTCGATATCCTGAAAAAGAAGTTTGTCATTATCAGGAATCCCTGTAAGTATCTCTGCATTGGCCAGAACAGCTTCGCATGCCCTGTTAATGCTCTTTTTTAATTCAGCCACCAAGGCCTCCAGGGCCTTTGCGGCGGTGTGGATGGTGCATTTACCTTTTATTGCCGACTCAAAGCGATATGGGTGCAGATATGCATTCATTTGCTGACGACGAAAGATGTCCGGTTTATCGTCAATATGCCCTTGAACCTCTTTCATGGCTTTTTCAAGCAGATCCTGTTTGATAGTCTGTTTTTTTGCCCTGATCTGCCGATCAAGGGTTAAGCGTGTTTGCCTTGTCCGGTCAGCAATTTCATCAAGCGCCTCAAAGAGCCGCTGAATTTCTTCGGTTTGCTCGATGGCTTGTATTTTTGCGGTCTGGATTGCTTTTTCAGCGTTCTTCAGTTGCTTCACGTCCTCGGTTGCGGCCGCAAAATCCTGATCAGTTATCAGGGTCAGATTTACCGAGTTAATATCTTTGAGAAGCGATTCTCTCCAGAAAGGGAAATTACTACTCTGGATAGTCCCTGATATTTGAATGTCTAATTGTTTCATCCGGCCCTTGTTTGCGTTGAGCTGTACTGTATAATTTGGATTATAACTATCAAATTCAATATATTACATCAAGCATTGTTTTATGCAAAGCCTGGTGATACTTTTAGTTTTCAGGGCGAGTTCCTTATACATATCTCATGCTTCCCTGATATAAATTTTCGGATTGGTCGCTGAAATATAAATGAGACTCCATTCAGGGAACATGGGAAGTATAATTTTGTAATTAACTGGTTAAAAACGGTCACTGGTTAATATATTGTTTTCTTGTCATGCTGCAAATAGTCACTGACGTTGCCGGTAATCATACAGTTACCGAATTTGACAGATACTACAAACAAGGATGTCTGATAATGAAACGGATGACTGCCGCTGTGATCTTCGTTTCCGCTTTTTTCTGTTGTTCAGCCGTTCCGGCTGCTGAAAACGGACCGGACAGGGCAATATTGCCAATTAAAGATCCGCAGTTCAAAGGCAAGATCGGCAAGACCTTTGCCGATTCGAAACAGGATTATCCGTAGCCTGTTGTACCGCCTGAAGGTGCACCGAATGTTGTCCTGATACTTATCGATGACTTTGGATTCGGGCACCCGGGAACCTTTGGAGGACCAATCCCGACCCCCGCCATTGACAGTCTGGCTGATCACGGGTTGCGCTATAACACCTTTCATACAACAGCCATCTGTTCACCCACCCGGGCGGCTCTGCTGACCGGCCGTAACCACCACCAGGTCGCAAACGGTACAATCACTGAGCTCTCCACCGGATATCCCGGATACCACAGTGTCTGGCCGAAGTCGACGATAAGCGTTGCCGAAATACTGAAGGATAACGGATACAATACAGCAGCCTTTGGAAAATGGCACAACACGCCGGATTGGGAAACAAGCCCTATTGGTCCATTTGAACATTGGCCGACCGGATTGGGATTTGAGTATTTCTATGGGTTCCAGGGGGGTGAAACCAGCCAGTGGGAACCCCGGCTTTTTCGAAATACCACGCCTGTCGAACCACCGAAAAAGCCGGAGGAGGGATATCACCTGACAGAAGACCTTGCCGATGATGCCATTGACTGGATCAACCAGCAGCAGTCAATTGCCCCGGACAAGCCTTTTTTCGTCTATTTTGCAACCGGAGCCACTCATGCACCTCAGAAATGGCTTGATAAGTTCAAGGGACAGTTCGACCAAGGCTGGGATAAGGTGCGGGAGGAGACCCTTACCAGACAGAAAGAAATGGGAATCGTTCCGGAAAACACCAGGTTGACACCCCGTCCAAAAGAGATTTCCGCATGGGATTCTTACCCGGAAGATGCAAGGAAACTGTTCGCACGTCATCAGGAGTGTTTTGCCGGGTTTGCCGCCCATACCGATTACCATATAGGGCGTCTCTTGAATAGTGTTGCCTCACTTCCGGATGCGGATAATACCCTGATCATCCTGATCGCCGGTGATAACGGCCCAGTGCAGAAGGAAGCCTCACAGGCACGCTCAACAACATGATGACCCAGAACGATATTCCGGATACTGTTGAAAATCAGCTGCCTAAAATTGATGAACTTGGTGGTCCTTTGTATGAAAATCATTTCCCGGTCGGTTGGGCCTGGGCCGGTTCCTCGCCTTTTCAGTGGATGAAACGTGTTCCCTCTCATTTCGGCGGTACTCGAAACGGCATGATCATTTCCTGGCCGGCAAGAATTCATGATACCGGCAGTCTGCGAACTCAATTCCACCACGTCATCGATGTAACGCCGACCATTCTTAAGGCGGTGGGCCTTCCAGAGCCAAAGATTGTCAACGGTACCGAGCAGATCCCGATGGCGGGCATGAGCATGCTCTATACCTTTGATGATGCAAACGTTCCAAGTCGTCGCACCACCCAGTATTTTGAGACCGGCGGACATCGAGCCATATATCATGACGGTTGGGTCGCCGCCTCCTTTCATGGCGTTCCCTGGGAGTTGACCGGATCAATCGGTTTTGAAAACAGTACATGGGAACTCTACAATATCGAGAAAGATTTTTCAGAAGCCTTTGATTTGTCAGAGCAATACCCTGAGAGGCTAAAGGAACTGGTTGCTCTTTTCGACACCGAGGCGAAGAGATACAATGTCTATCCTCTTGATGATCGATTCGCCGAACGCGTCACAAATCCGGAACGTCCCAGTGTAATACGCGGGAAGAGGCACTTTGAATATGCAGCCGGAGCCAAGCGCATTCCAGAGGGCAGCGCACCTCCGGCCTATGCTCGAAGTCACAGCATCACGGTAGAACTCGAAATGCCTGCGCAAGGCGGGGAGGGCGTTCTTGTCGCCAATGGTGGTTCAAGTGCGGGCTATATGTTGTATATCATGGATGGTAAACCGGTATATGAAATGAATTTCTTCGGAGTAGAACAGTATCGGGTCGAATCTACTGAAGCTCTGCCGACGGGTGAGGTGACCCTGACCATGGAATACACCCAGGAAGGGCAGGCCCCTGAAGGTGGTTCTGCCAAACTGCTTGTGAATGGTAAGGAAGTGGCCGGCGGTAAGATCTCCAAGGTGCCGCCTGCCCGCTATTCGGCAACAGAAACGCTGGATATCGGTATGGACCTCGGTGCCGTTGTTTCTCGGTCATACCATGAGAAGGCTCCGTATGCGTTTAATGGACGGATCAAGAAAGTGGCATTTGAGCTGAATTAACAAAGAGCCGTAATGTGGTACCACTGCAGCGTACATGAATGTACTGCCGTGGTATAAAAATCATGCCTGCTTACCCTCCACAAAGAGATCTCATATCAATAAACACTCGATTCACTCGAATTACCGTTTCAATCTCCTTGTTGATATCTCATGTATTTTTTTATTGTGATATTGAATTGTACAGGGGAGGCGCTTCACAAGGGCCGGCGATTTGCAATGTCAGTTTGTATTTCTGCACTCTGAAAAGACGCCCAGGGCATGAAGTTGCGTCAATGTGTTATTTGATTAACTGGTTCATTTCAAAAATCGGCAACAGGATGGAAACGACCACAAAGGCGACCACCACTCCCATGAGCAGGATCATGATAGGTTCAATCAGCGAAGTTAATGCAAGGATCTTGGATTCTACCTCTTTTTCGTAGGCGTCGGCAGCCTTGGCCAGCATCTTGTCCAGTGCACCGCTTTGCTCACCTACGCCGATCATCTGTACCAGCATTGGAGGAAGCAACTTGCTGTCTTTGAAAAACTGGGACAGGCTGTGCCCTTTTTCCAGTTCCTCGCCGGCCTTGTCAATGGTTTCCGCCAGCATGACGTTGTTGACTACGCTGCGGACAATTTTGAGAGAGGTGGTAAGAGGGACTCCCGCAGTCAGGAGGCTGGAGAGGGTTCTTCCGAAGCGGGCAGATGCTATTTTTTTATTCAGTTCATTGAACGGTGGAGAGGTCAGCTTAAAACCGTCCCATTGTTTTTTTCCTTTCGGGCGCCGTATGTAGACGCGCAGCCCGACTCCTATACCGATCAGGATTCCGCCCAGGAGCCACCAGTACTGCTTGACGAAATCACTCACGGCAAGGAGTACTATTGTGGGTAAGGGGAGGGCGTGCTGAGATTCTTCAAATACCGACGTGATTTTAGGGACAATGAAAACGAGCAGACTGGTGAGAACAAGCACGCAAATTATCGCCATGATAGCCGGGTAGGTCAATGCGGCTTTGATTCTGGAGCGCAGTGCCTGCTGGTTTTCATTGAATTCAGCAAGCTGTTCCAAAACGACATCCAGGGATCCTGAGGCTTCTCCTGCACGGACCATATTGATGTAGATACTGGAAAACAGCCGGGGATGTTCTTCCAGGGCGGACGTCAGGGAGTTCCCTTCATTGACGGCATCTTTCACCTGGGCAATGGTTTTTTTCAGCGCGGCGTTATTGGTCTGCCGGATCAGGCCGTCAAGGGAGGGAATAAGTGGAATACCCGCTCCAAGCAGGGTGGCCAGCTGCCGGGTGGCGATATTTATCTCCTCTTGTTTGACTCCCCTTCCAATCTGTCTGGAAAGAATTGATCCTTGTTGCTTTTTTCGTGTTGAGGCTTCTTTGATGGAGACCGGGAAGCTGCCCTGGCTGCGAATTTTCTGACGGGCGGCAGAGAGTGAATCCGCATCCAGGATGCCTTTTCGTTTTTTCCCTGCGTTGTCTAAGGCTGTATACTCAAAAACAGGCATGGCGAGGAACCTGAGGAAGATGACTGTGGGGCGGCGCGACTGTATGCGTAATTATCCACAAGGAAAATAGTTGATAACCTGACATGTCCATTGCACCATCATTATGGTATGCTATTATAGCCCGGTTTGAATACGGAAATCAACGGTAAGAGAAGCAGAGTATGTATTAGGGTTGCCATGGAGACTCTGTTCAGCGGATCACTGTTCTGTGTTGCGATCGGGCATGCATTGGGCTATGCATTTACGGCAGCTGTGCTTTGTCTCGCCTTTTTCGCAGAAATCGGCAAATCCCTGGATCAGGTCTTCACCCCCACGCGGGCATACCTCAAGGAATTTGATAAACTGGATCATTCTGTTTATAATTTCCCGTGGAGCCGTGTGTTCGATCTTGCACGCGCCTTCTTCAGCGATTCCGTTGTCAATGGCCAGCACATTGGTGAAGAACTGCTTGAGTGCATTGTGCCGCCTGATTACGTCTTCGGCAACCAGACGTCCCTGGTCGGTCATGGTGATGACTTCATAGGGTGCATAATTAATGAGTCCTCTTTTGGACAGGGCTCGAAGGGCTTCGGTAACAGAGGGGCCGCTGACCTGCAGTCTTGCGGAAATGTCTTTGCCTCTGGCAACCTGTTTGTCTTCAATAATATGATAGATGGCTTCGATATAATCTTCCAGGCTGGCGCTCAGTTGCGGTGTGGTAGACACGGCTCCTCCGTTGTTTCTATAATCACTGTATACCCTTGGGAAGATACTGTGTGCGACCTTGAGCGTCAAGAATTATATAGGTTTATAAAATAACTGCCTTTTTTCATTGAGATAATGTTATACGAACTTCGCGTGAACAACTTGGCCCTCATTGACAGTCTGCACCTGGATTTTTCCGAGCAGACGACTGGCCTTATCGTCCTGACAGGGGAAACCGGAGCAGGAAAATCCATTATTCTTCAGGCTGTTCATCTGCTCGGTGGAGGCCGCAGTTCTGCAAATTGGGTCCGTAACGGGAGTGAGCAGGCGAACATTGAGGCTGTTTTTGATATTCATCCGCAGCATGACGATATGTTTGAAATCCTGGAAGAACTGTCCCTGCGTGACGGCACCGGCTGTCTGGTGCGCAGGGTTATCACCAGCCAGGGCCGGAGCCGGATGTTCGTCAATGACGGGCAGATAACTACCCGCGCCGCAGGCAGCCTGGCTGCCGGCCTGGTGAATATTGCCGGACAACATGACAATCAGCAGCTTCTCAACAGTCGTCATCAACTGGATTTTCTGGATACCTATGGCGATCTCTGGCCTTTGCGCGTGCAGTTTAGCCGGTTGTTCGCGAAATGGCAGAAACTTTCAAGTGAATTGCGTCATCTCCTGGATAAGGAGGATGGGAAAGAGCAGCACAAGGAATTTCTTGCGTTTCAACTGGAGGAGATTGAAAATGCACATTTGATTCCCGGAGAGGATGAGCAGCTGCGCCAGGAAAAGGAGCGGATGAAAATGTCGAGTGTTTTGGCGGAACATGCACAAAACGCCTGGCACATCTTTGCTGTCAATATTATAGATGCCCTTTCAGAGATCAGAAAAGATATGGAACGGGTAGCCGCCCTTGACAAGGAGGCGTCATCACTTGCCGATCGAATCATATCCGCCTGTTATGAAGTCGGCGATATTGAGCAGGAACTTGGAAGGTATCTGGAAACCATCCCAACCGACCAGAGTCGAATGGAACAGATCTCTGAGCGTCTGGCTCAAATTAAACAGTTGGAACGAAAATACGGCCCCACTCTGGAGGACGTTTTGGTTAAAGCTGCGT
Organism: Desulfobulbaceae bacterium; assembly: GCA_963678525.2. Taxonomy (GTDB): domain Bacteria; phylum Desulfobacterota; class Desulfobulbia; order Desulfobulbales; family Desulfobulbaceae; genus Desulfogranum. The sequence goes on along the minus strand of CAXXDG010000003.1, from coordinate 2,254,659 downwards.
CACACCGTAAGGAACTGGAAGAGCTGGAAGGACTTGAGGAAGCGATAGCAAAGCTTGAAGAGCGCCTGGAAATGGTCAGTACAGAGGCCCTGCTCAAGGCCACCGAGCTTTCTGCGGCCAGACGCGAGGCGGCCGGGCGGTTGAAAGCCGCCATGGAGAAAGAGCTTGCTTCTCTAAGTTTCAATCAGGCAGTGTTCGATGTGCATCTTTGTCAGCCGGAAGGCCTTGGACTCGAGGGATACCAGTCCACCGGAAGGGATACGCTTACTTTTCAGTTTTCGGCTAATCCGGGTGAACCGGCCAAGCAGCTCGCTAAAATTGCCTCTGGCGGAGAATTATCCCGCCTTATGCTTGCCATGAAATGTATTCTTGCCAAGAGGGATAAGGTCGACACCGTGATTTTCGATGAAATCGACTCCGGTATCAGTGGAGATGCTGCTGAGGCCGTGGCCGGCAAAATTCGTGAACTGGCAAATCATCATCAGGTATTGTGCATTACCCATCTGCCTCAGATTGCCGCAGGGGCTGATATGCATTTTAAAATAGAGAAAATCGTGGAAGACGGTCGTACCAGAACGGTGGTGCATAAACTCACCCCGGAGGCCAGGGTCACGGAACTGGCGCGCATGCTGGGTGGAAGCCGGCCGACGGAACAGACCCTGGCCTATGCCAGAGAATTGGTGGCCAGAAAAGGGGGAGTGGAGTAGTTTGTGAAAGATGTTAAAGCGCTGGGATTGTTTTCCGGCGGGTTGGATTCCATCCTTGCCTGCCGGACAGTGGCCGAACAGGGAATTACGGTTATCGGCCTGAAATTCGTCACCCCGTTTTTTGACAGTTACATCCTGGAATGCAGGGAGAAATACCAGGCGGAAATGCAGGACAAATACGGCCTGCGCGTGGAAGTGGTTGATCTGAGCCGGGACTATCTGCAGCTGTTACATAATCCGGTCCATGGCTTTGGGAAACATTTTAATCCCTGTATTGACTGCAAAATCATGATGTTGCGTAGGGCTCGCCGGCTGATGGCCGTCTATAATGCATCCTTTTTGATAACAGGAGAAGTCGTAGGTCAACGTCCCATGTCCCAGCGTCGGGATACCATGCGTGTTATCGAGCGGGACTCGGATTGCACAGGGCTGCTGTTGCGCCCCCTGTCCGCCTTGCTGCTGCCTCCTACCCCGATGGAAGAACTGGGACTGGTCGATCGAGATCGGCTGCACCGATTTGCAGGAAGGGGCCGTAAGGCGCAAATGGAACTGGCCGCCAGGTTTTCACTGACCGATTACCCCAACCCGGCAGGCGGCTGTATTCTGACCGATCCTAACCTGGGAACACGGATCAAAGCCCTGTATAATGGTGATCTTCGTTTGGTGGATGGGGGCATTTCAGCGGAAGATGTCCGCCTGCTTCTTGTGGGAAGACAGTTTCAGATTGAAGGGAGACACTGGCTCATTGTCGGGCGTAACCAGGAAGAGAACAAACGGATAGTCTCTCTGCAGGAGAAAGGCGACTGGCTTTTGAGCATGGAAAATCATCCCGGCCCCACGGCATTGTTGCGCCGAGCGGAAGACAATGTTGTAACTGAGGATCGGGAGAGCGTGCTGCGATCTGCCGCTGGGGTTGTCACCAGGTATGCCAAACGGGTGGCCGGCAGACATGTCGCGGCAGAGGTATGTGTTGATATGGGAGATTCAAAGACATGCCGGTCCTTCGAGCCCCTGCATGAAGAGGTGGTCAGTTCGTGGCAGATCAATTGAAATATCACGGCAAAGGGTCTCTGACCCCGACTCCTGACCGGATCGCTTCCATACTGCCTTCATGGTTACGTCCCCCATTGCATGCCCTCCGGGAAAAGATGCAGGCGGACGTCTATCTCGCCGGCGGGACTGTGCGTGATCTTGTGCTTGGTCGGCGCTCCCATGATGTGGATCTGGTCGTTCCCGAGAGGAGTCATGAATGGGCGCAGAATCTGGCTGATGCAATCGGCGGCGCCTACGTTCCCCTTGGAGATGAAGACGCTGCCAGGGTTGTTTATCGGTCGCAGGTGATCGATTTTTCTTCTTTTCGTGAAGGTGCCGTCACCATCGAAGAGGATCTGGCCAAAAGAGACCTGACCATAAATGCCATGGCGATATGTATCACTCCCTTTTTACGAGGTGATACGGTTGATGATGCATCGGTAATCCTCTTTGATCCCTGTGCCGGATTGCACGACCTGCAGGCCGGGCTGATTCGTTGTGCAGCTGTAGAGATTTTTCACAGTGACCCCTTACGGATGCTTCGGGCATACAGGTTCAGTGCCGTTCTGGGGTTTGATATCGAGGAACGGACCGGCAGCTGGATTCAGGAATTCTGCGGACAAGTCGTGCGTTGCGCCCCTGAGCGCATCTATTATGAATTCCGCCTGATTCTGGAGTCTGACGCCTGTGCTGGAGTAATCGGGGCCATGGCGCAATCCGGTATGCTTTGGGCGTTGTTTCCTGAACTGGAAAAAGGTGTGGGCATGCAGCAGCCCGCAAGTCATCACCTGGACGTTTTTGCGCATAGCCTGGAGACTCTCCGCTGTCTGGAAGAGATACTTCTCGATCCATGCCGCGGCTTCAGTAAAAAATATCCTGAGGTGGAAAACTGGCTGGCTGTGGAGAACCGCAGGGTACTGCTGAAATGGGCGGCTCTGTTTCACGACGTGGGTAAAACGCTTACCAATGTCGTTGACCATAGTCGTGACGGCAAAATAACCTTCTACAATCATGATCGGAAAGGACGAGACCTTTTTGCTGAAATAGCCGCGCGACTTCGAATGAGCAGTGTGGACCGCCGGCATGTCGAGCAGCTTATCGGTTTGCATATGCGGCCGTTTCACCTGGGGAATGCGGCCAGGGAGGATGTGCTGTCCATTCGGGCCTGCTCACGTTTGATACGCAAGGCCGGTGATGTGCTTGCCGGACTGTTTCTGCTTGCCCTGGCCGACACCATGGCGGGCAAGGGAGACAATCGCCCCCTGGAGCTCGAACAGGAACTGGAGGGCGTACTTGATCGTGTGCTGTATGTGCAGCGGGAAAACGTCACGCCTGTACTCCAGGCGCCCCCATTGCTTAACGGCAACGATCTGATTCAGCACTTGAAGCTGCAGCCGGGGCCTGCATTCAAAACCATCCTGGCGGCGGTACAGGAAGCACAGATTGAAGGAACTGTGCAGACAAAAGAAGAGGCCTTAAGCCTGGCTGATTCTCTTGCTGGTCAATAAACAATCTCTTCATAATCTATTTGAAACATCATGCGTAAATATCAGGACTTTTATTTTAAAAAAGCCAAGAAAGACAACTATCCGGCCAGATCCGTATATAAACTGGAAGAGGCCCAGCAGAAATACAAGTTCCTGAAAAAAGGGCAGCGTATCATAGATTTCGGTTGTCATCCCGGGAGTTGGAGCCTGTATGCGGCTTCCATAGCAGGGGAAAATGGAGTGGTGGTCGGAGTTGATCTGCAAGCAACGGATATGCCGACTCAAAAACCCAATGCTGAAATTCATTGGCTCTGTTATGATGTCTACGCCGATGATCTGTCCGCACTGTTGAAAAAACAATGGCCCGGCTTTCATGTGGTTCTCAGTGATATGGCTCCGAGGACTACAGGGAGCCAGTATGCTGATCATCAGCACTCTCTCCGGCTTGTCCGCCGGGTCCTGGAACTTTCCCGGGAACTGCTGCACGAAAACGGTGCAATGTATTGTAAAGCCTTTCAGGGAGAAGATTTTCCAGCTCTGGTGGAAGAGTGCAAGCCGTATTTTAAAACCATTAAGGTGGTCAAGCCTAAAAGCTCGAGGCAGGAGAGTCGTGAAGTATTTATTTTAGGGCGTAATTTTATACCTGTAAAAAGAAATAAGTGACGCTGGAATGGTATAATCAGAAGCAATTTCCGATGGACCGTTCACAGTGAAAGAATAAAACGTTGAAACAAGTAGAGGAAACCGGCAGTGTCAGGACATTCGAAGTGGAGCACAATCAAGAGGAAAAAAGGGGCTAATGATGCCAAGCGGGGGAAAATTTTCACCAAGCTGATCAAGGAAATTACCATTGCTGCAAAGATGGGGGGGGGTGACCCTGAAGGCAATCCACGGCTGCGAAGTGCAATAACAGCCGCCAAAGCCGAAAACATGCCCAAAGATAACATTGATCGTGCCGTTAAAAAAGGCACCGGCGATCTCGACGGTGCAGTATATGAAGAAATTTTGTATGAAGGATATGGTCCCGGCGGAGTCGCGGTTCTTGTCGAAACCATGACCGATAATAAAAACAGGACCGTTGCCGATGTTCGTCATTTTTTCTCAAAGAGCGGCGGCAATTTAGGTGAGACGGGTTGTGTGGCCTGGATGTTCGATAAAAAGGGGACCATGCTTGTTGACAAGGAGGGTGTTGACGAGGAAGAACTCATGGACCTCGCTCTTGAAGCGGGTGCGGAGGACGTAGTTGACGAAGGCGATGCGTTTCAGGTCATAACCGCACCCGAAGATTTCAGCGAGGTCGTCGACTCCCTGGAAAACGGTAAAATAGCCTGTACTGAGGCAACCATTACCATGATCCCCAAAAACGTTGTCGATGTTACTGAAGAGAAGCCGGCCAGGTCATTGTTGAAACTCCTGGAAAATCTTGAAGATCATGATGATGTGCAGAAGGTTCATGCTAATTTTGATATCCCCGATGAGCTGATGGAAGAGCTCTCCTGATTGTTCAAGGCCGAAGGGCGACCATGCGTATACTCGGCGTGGACCCCGGTTCCAGGGTTACAGGGTATGGAATTGTGGATTGTTCCGGAACAGATTTGGGATTTGTTACCTGTGGAACCATACGCACAACCCATGAAGAGGATTTCTCCAGGCGACTCTGGGTTATCTTTTCCGGCCTTGCCGAGGTGATTGCAACCCATGCGCCTGAGGTGGCGGCTGTGGAAGATGTCTTTGTCGATCGAAATGTTCGCAGCGCCCTTAAACTCGGTCATGCCCGGGGAGCAGCAATTGTCGCTGCTATGGAACAAGGCGTTCAGGTGCATCATTATTCTGCCCGTACTGTGAAACAGACTGTCACCGGGTACGGGCAGGCCGATAAAAAACAAGTGCAGCATATGGTCAGGACCTTGCTGGAACTCAATAATTGTCCAAGTCAAGATGCAGCAGACGCCCTGGCCGTAGCCATTTGCCACGCCCAGCACAGCACCTTTGCAAATTTGTGTTCTCTATAGTTGAGGATGTTCAGCTAATCTATGATCGCAACACTTACCGGGATTGTCCGCCATAAAACTCCTGCCTCCGTTATTCTCGATGTGGGGGGGGTCGGCTATGAGTTGTCCATATCCAGTCGAACCTATGATCGTCTTCCTGCTGTCGGCGAGGAATCTTTCCTTCACGTGTATACCAACGTACGTGAGGACGCCATTACCCTGTACGGCTTTGAGCATCATGAAGAAAAGCGGTTTTTTCTCCTGCTGGTCGGGGTTTCAGGGATAGGGCCCAAGTTAGGTCTGGCCATTCTTTCAGGCCTCAGCGGTAAGGATCTGCGCGATGCCGTCATGCTCAAGGATTACAGCCGCCTGACATCATTGCCGGGTGTAGGCAAGAAGACCGCCCAGCGGTTATGCATGGAGCTGGGGGAAAAAATCGGGGGGCTGCAGGTGGACGAACCATCTGCCGCCCGGACTGTTCCCGCTGTCGCGGTTGACGAGAGTTCGGTTATGCATGATGCCGTTTCGGCCCTGGTGAATCTTGGCTATCCGCAGAACGTCGCCTGGCAGGCATTGCGCAGGGTATACCCCCGCAACAGTGAGCAGAACCGTGCAGTCAGTGTAGAAGAACTCATTCGCCTGAGTCTCCAGGGTCTGGCACAGCAATGATGATCAGGCTGATCGGAAATACGTGGGGAAAATTGCATGAATTTTGAGGAAGATCTTACCGGAAAACGTCTGGTGGCGGGGGATCTCCAGGAGGAGGACCAGGCAGCAGGTGTCGATCTCCGTCCCAAAAAGTTGGCACAGTATATCGGCCAGGAGCGTGTCAAGGAAAGTCTGGGTATTTTTATCAAGGCCGCACTCCTGCGCAGGGAACCGCTCGATCATGTTCTCTTCCATGGTTTTCCCGGCTTGGGTAAGACAACGCTTGCCTACATCATCGCCCATGAAATGGGGGCGGGTATCAAGGTGACCAGCGGGCCGGTGATTGAGCGGCCCGGTGATCTGGCCGCCATCCTGACCAGCCTGCAGGCAGGCGATGTCTTGTTTATTGATGAGATCCATCGTCTTAATCATGTAGTGGAGGAAATTCTTTATCCGGCAATGGAAGACTACCAGCTCGATCTGGTTGTAGGACAGGGACCGGGCGCCAGGTCGGTCAAAGTGGATCTTCCCCGATTTACCCTGGTCGGCGCCACGACCAGAACCGGACTGTTGACGCCTCCTCTGCGAGATAGATTCGGGGTCCTGCTTCGTCTGGATTATTATTCAGCAGAAGAGCTTAAAACCATCGTACAGCGTTCAGCACAGCTGTTTAATATAGGTATTGATGATGAAGGCGCGTATGAGCTCGGTCGAAGATCGAGGGGTACGCCCCGTATCGCCAATAGATTGCTGCGGCGGGTCAGGGATTTCTCCGAGGTCGGCGGACATAGTATCATTGACGGTGTTGTTGCAGACGCTGCCTTGAACATGTTGAATGTGGATCAATATGGTCTCGATGAAATGGATCGTCGTATTCTGGTTACTCTGGTTGAGAAATTCAGCGGCGGACCGATCGGTCTGGAAACCCTTGCAACAGCCGTCTGTGAAGAAAAAAACACCCTTGAAGATGTGTACGAACCCTTTCTGATTCAGTCCGGATTTCTTGTCCGAACCCCCAGAGGAAGAATGGCCACGGAATTGGCCTATACCCACCTGCAGATCCCTGTACCAACAAGCGAGAATCCTCAACCGAGGCTGTTTTAATTTTTTTCTCCCACCCATCTCCCCACTTTCCCCCACCTTTCTGTTTTCCCTAAACTACTTGTATTTCAGCTTGTCGACATCTGTTTATCCTGCGGTCTTTGTGTTGTAGCTATGTCAATCTTTCTCTGTGTAAGGTTTGTTCAGGTGTCCTCTTGTGCTCGTTTTGCAGAGGGTGCGCTATATCTTGTGTGTTTCGCTTGTTGATCGCTCGGGGACAACTTCTTGATTCTCTGGTGATTTTTCTTGACTCGTGGTGATGCTTGGTATAGAAATGGTAGTAAGTGGTGCAAAGTGGTGAATAAGGGGTGAACACCGGCGGATGATGGTTTGAAGAAACGAGTCACGAAACATAGATTTCGCAGTCGATCTGAGCATGCCCTTGATGATAAGGGGCGCTTGAATATTCCTGCACGTTTTCGTGAAATCCTGAAAGAAAAGTATGAGTCGGAATTTCTCATAGTCACCAACTGGCATAACTGTCTTCGAGTGTATCCGGAAGACGAATGGGAAGAATTTGAAGAGGATCTGCTTGCCAGGGAACAACCCACGGAGGAGGAAGAACAGTTCATCCGGTATGTGGTATCCGGTGTTGCTGAGTGTCAATTGGATAAACAGGGAAGAATACTTCTGCCGGCTAATCTGCGCAATTCATTCAACCTGAGCAAAGAAGTTATCCTCAATGGAATGCTGCAATTTTTCGAGATTTGGGACAAGGCGACCTGGGAAGTTGAGGAGCAAATGCTGAAACGTGATTTTCCCCAAATTTATAGAGGTGTGACCAGTCGCACCAGGGCAAGCGGTAAAGAGTGAAATCGCGGCAGGAGCATATCCCGGTTCTTGCAGCAGAAGTGATCCATTGGCTCAATTTGAAACCGGGACGGACATATGTCGATGCGACGCTGGGCCTTGGCGGACACACTGAACTGATCCTCCAGAGTGAGGCGAACGTGGCCCGGGTCATCGGTTTTGAATGGGATCCCGATGCCGCCGAAATAGCCGGGCAAAGGCTTGCTCCCTATGGTGAAAGATTTACGCTGATCCCTGCGTCCTATACCCGACTTACCGGAGAGTTGAAAATGCTCGGTGTGGAAAAGGTCGACGGCATCGTGGCTGATTTCGGTGTTTCTTCCCTGCAGCTGGATCGGAAGGAAAGAGGATTTTCTTTCCAGAACGACGCTCCCCTGGATATGAGAATGGGGGCGGACATCACGGTAACGGCAGCGGACCTGGTGGCGGATTTGCCGGAAGAACAGCTTGCGGATGTTTTGTACCATTACGGTGAGGAACGTCAGGCAAGGAGAATCGCCCGTAGAATAGTTCAGTTCAGGGAGGTGGAGACCATCAGGACAACCCGTCAGCTGGCCGAGGTCGTTTCTGTGGCAGTGCCGCGAAAGTTTCACCCAAAAAAAATCCATGTGGCCACAAAGGTTTTCCAGGCTCTCAGGATTGCAGTCAACCATGAATTTGAAAACATTACCTCCCTGCTCGAACAGGCGCCGGAAGTCTTGGCTGATCAGGGAAGAGTTTGCGCCATCAGCTTTCATTCACTGGAAGATAGAATGGTCAAGCAATTGTTTCAGAAAGAAAATTATAACATACTCACGAGAAAACCCATTCAGGCGGAAGATGCTGAGCTGGTCGCAAATCCGCGAGCACGAAGCGCCCGCCTCAGGGTTGCGGAAAAGAACTAGCAGTATCTCCACGTATCAATCATGTTTTGGAGGATAGCCATGATAGCCCAGGTGAATGTTAAGGCATACAGACCACGAAAGGCACATATTCTTCCTCGCCAGAGGATTGCCGGCCGGCCGTCTTCTTTTTCAGCGGCAAAGGAAAACAGAGCTCCTTTGGCTTTCATGGTTGCGTTGACGATGTGTGCGACTTTGGCTGCGGGGTATATTTTTTCCCTGCAGATTCAAGGCGTGCGGATGCAGGCTGTCGAGCTGGAACAGCAGGGAAGACTGCTGGCGGACGATCATGTTCGTCTGAAAGCGGAGTATACGCATCTCCGGTCTAAATCCAGAGTGCAGATTGTGGCGGCAGATAAGCTGGGGTTGTATGCTCCAGGTAAAAATCAAGTGCATCACATGTAAGAGATGTCCGGAAAGATAAAAAACAGGTCGGCAACCCCTGTGAAACGGCGCAGGACGCGTCGACTCATTGCGTTGGCGGTTGCGATTATTTTGCCGGCAGTGATCTTCACGATGATGCACAGACTTCCACCTTCCCTCCGGAAGCTTGTGACGACTGCGGAATCGGTAGTCGGCAAAATTACACAGAACTCAGCGGGCGTACAACCCGCTGAGTCTGTTTTAAGGGGAACGATATACGATCACAAATATAAGGAGCTTGCCGTTTCTTATGCTGTGTATTCTTTATATGCTCAACCTGTTGGGATGGCGTCTGAGTCGGGTCTGATTTCATCGTTGAGCTCCATTACCGGGTGTTCTGAAAAAGAATTGTCCGACTTGTTGAAAAGCCATAAACCCGTTGTCAGGCTAGCTGAAAATCTGGATCGACACCAGTCGGAACAGATCGATAAACTCGGGGTGAAGGGAATATATTGTATAGAAGAAGAGGTGCGGTTTTATCCTGCGCAGAACGTGGGGGCGCATGTCTTGGGGTTTGTGGGAGAAAAGATAGGGTTGGCAGGCCTTGAAGGCCGCTATGATGTTGTTTTGCAGCCGGGTCAGTTTATGGCTCCTGATGTCCCGGAGCTGGACATAGGTTCAACTGAAATTCTCGGTGACACCGTTTCTGATATCAAGCTTTCCCTGGACTTGTCCCTGCAAAAAGAACTGTCCCGGCAACTGCAGAAATATCTTGATGCACAGGGGCTGTCAAAGGGTATCGGCATCCTGGTTAATCCGCATTCAGGCCGTATTCTTGCTCTGAGTAATTTGCCCGGCTATAATCCCAATTTTTTCTGGCAGGCTGATGCCGCTGTTCAGGAAGACAAAATTTACAGGCAGAAATTAAGTAAGGAACTGATAACGCCTATTCTTGCACGAACGGCGGCAATCCTGCGGGAAGGCCTTTCTTATGAAGGAATGTTGCCGCAAGGGATACGTGCCCCCAATTACGGGGTTTCCGATGAAGCAATAGCGTCTCTGCAGAAAAAAATACGTCTGTTTGCTCCTGTCGAGAGCAGCTGGGAGTCCGGTTACAATGACAGACTCCAGGCAGTTCGGGAATCGATTCACGGGATGGAAAGTACTTTGACCGGAGTACAGATTGAGGTGGCCCTGGCAAGTTTGATAAACGGAGGGTGGCGAATCGCGCCCTGGATGCTGGAAGGATTGTATGATCACGGAACCGGACGGACGTATCCTCTTGATGAAGAAAAAATTGTACGGGGCATGGTGCTTGAGCCGTTTTCCGGTGTGCTGTTGCGGCGTGAACTGTTTGCGGACAGGGTGAAATCGAAAGACGGGGAAGAAAAAAAGAAAGGCCGGGTCGTTTCCGAAATATTTACCCATTCTGATATTCATTTTGCTGAGCAGAAATCCGAATATGTTCAGCAACAGCTTTATGTCGGCATGATACCTCCCGGGAAACCGAAATATTTTCTGGTGATGGCTGTTGAGGCGGACCAACTGTTTCCCCGACCGGGTTCCGCTGACGATGCCGTCCTGAACATGGATACGGTTGGAGAACACATTTTAACCCGGGCTATAGCTGCCGATCTTGCGGTGGCAGACAGACATCCCGGGGAGAAAGACAAGGAAAATATGAACAAATTCTTTGTCAATAAGCGATTGGATTTTCAGCTTCCGGATGTTCCTGTTCGCGAGCCGTCCGTGGATATGCCGGAGCTGGCGGGAATGAGTCTGCGTAAAGCCCTGCAAAGACTCGGCAGTAACGGGCTGAAGGTACGTATTCAGGGAACAGGAACAGTTGTGGGCCAGGCACCCGCTGCAGGACAGTCTCTTCAGGGTATTACCGAATGTACCCTGAGATTGGAACCGGGAATATATTAGTGCAACCATGAAAAGTCTCAGCGCATTGTTGGAAAGTATTGAGCACCTGGGGCCTGTGTGTGTCGGACACATACAGAAAACAATGAAGGTGCGTGAATTGGTTGCAGATTCCAGAAAGGCACAAAAAGGTGATGTCTTTGTTGCGCTCAAGGGGGTTCAGCGGGATGGCCATGCCTTTCTTGAAGAGATCCTGGTCGTTGGTTGTTGCGCCGTAATCGTGCAGGAAGGCGCTATGGATTTTGATGCGCTGCATCTTGGGGAGACGATACTTGTGATTGTTCCCGACACCCACATGGCATTGGCTGAAATGGCGGCTGCCTGGTATGACTATCCTGCAAGCCAGATGGTGAAGGTCGGTATCACCGGAACCAACGGCAAAACGACCTGTACCTGGCTGATCGAGGAAATGCTCGTGGCCTGCGGCTTTAAGGCCGGGGTTATCGGTACGGTGAATTATCGGTACAGGGACAGGCAAAAGACAACAGTTTTACAGGCCGCTCCAATGACCACGCCTGATCCGCTTGTCTTTCAGAAAACCTTGAAAGAGATGGCTGAAAACAAGGTAACGCACCTGATTATGGAAGTGTCCTCCCATGCCCTGCATCAGTCGAGAATAGGAGGGATGCAGTTTGATGTAACGGTCTTCACCAACCTGAGTTGGGACCATCTGGACTATCACCGGGATATGGAGGAATATTTTCAGATCAAGTCTACGCTGTTTACGCGTCATTTGAAAGATGCCGGTTATGCAGTAGTGGTAATGGCTGAAAAAGCCTCGGAAAGAGATTGGGCCGCTGAAATGGCCGGGTTGGTTCCGGCCGGACAGTTGCTGCGTTGTGGATTACGTTCAGGCAATGATGTGTATGTGGAGCATTTGGAGCAGAGCTATGCAGGCTCACGTTGTCTTGTCCATTCCCGTGGTGAAAAGACAAGGTTTGCAAGCCCCCTGACCGGCCGTTTTAATATGCGCAATATTGTTGCTGCGGTCGGTGTGGGGATTGGATTAGGCTTTGCCCTTGACTCCATATGTACCGCCTTGCAGACAGTACACAGGGTGCCGGGCCGTTTTGAGCGGGTCAGCCTGTACAGTGATTCCGATGCGGATCAACCTGCAGTTTTTGTGGATTATGCTCACACCCCGGATGCGCTGTTCAATGTTCTCCAGACGGCAAGGGAATTGAATCCCCGTCGTCTGGTCTGTGTTTTCGGCTGCGGTGGTGACAGGGACAGGGGTAAAAGGCCTGAAATGGGAAAAATTGTCGCCGAGCTGGCTGACCTGGCGATTGTGACCGCAGATAATCCGCGAACTGAAAAGAGCGAAGTAATCCTTGAAGACATCGTCGCCGGACTGGAGCAGGTAGGAGCCAAAAGATCGGAAGAAAAGGACGTCTGGCGGAATCCGGAATGGTCGGGTGGATTCCTTGTTATTGAAGACAGAGCCCGGGCGATTCATACCGCCTGTTCGCTCGCAACTCACGGAGATTGTATTATTATTGCCGGAAAAGGCCATGAAGATTATCAGATCATCGGTACGGAGAAACGCTATTTTGATGATCGCAGGGAAGCGGTGACCGGTCTGCTGACCTGGAATGCTTCCAGGCTTCTTGCCGCAACAGGAGGGCGAGTTGTCTCAGGAATCCAGGATTGTCTGTATGAACAGGTAAAAACCGATAGTCGGAAAACAGGTCCAGGTGATATTTTTGTAGCGCTCCGAGGCGAAAATTTTGACGGTCGTCAGTTTGTTGAGAGTGCTGTAGAGCAGGGTGCTGCAGCGGTTATTGTGGAAGAAGGGGTCCGGGATCTCCCGGATAGCGTTCTTTGCATTCAGGTTACAGATACGCTGCATGCACTTGGCGACCTGGCCGGCTATCTGCGGGACAGGATGCGGGACAGGATAACCGTTGCCGCCGTTACCGGGAGTTCCGGGAAGACCTCCGTCAAGGAAATGGTTGGAACGATTTTTACAGAACATTGGCAGGGAGCGCGTAATACGCCGGACAGAGTCTTGAAAACCCAGGGCAATTTCAACAACCTGGTCGGGCTGCCGCTTTCCCTTCTGCCTTTGAACGGGCAGCATGAGGCGGTGATCCTGGAAATGGGTATGAACAGGTTCGGTGAGATCAAGCGTCTGACAGAGATTGCCGATCCTGATATCGGCTGCATCAACAATGTCCAGGCAGCGCACTTGGAAGGCCTTGGAAGCATCGAAGGCGTCGCGCTGGCCAAAGGAGAAATGTTTGCGGGCATGCGAGCTGATGCGGTACGCATTGTCAATTTCGACAATGAACACTGCCTGGCGCAGGCAAAACAATTCCAGGGGAGGCATATAGGTTTTGCCGTGACTCCGGGAGGAAGAAAACTCTCTCCTGCGGTGCGGGCAACCCGTATAGCCGGCCGGGGGGACAAAGGCAGTTCGTTCACTCTGCAGATAGAAGATGTTAAGGAGCGCGTCAAGTTACCTGTCCCAGGTTCTCACAATGTAAGCAACTGGGTGGCTGCAACCGCCATTGCCTGGGCTGCAGGTATACCTTTTGCGACAATACTCCGCTCTGTCGAGAGCTACCGAAGCGTTGACAAACGGATGTTGATTGAAGAGCTTCCCGGAGGATTGCATGTGGTTAACGATACATACAATGCTAATCCTTCATCCATGGCAGCAGCTTTGCAAACAGTGGCAACTTTCGGCGGAGACTGTAAACGCGTAGCTGTTCTCGGAGATATGCTCGAACTCGGTGAAGAGGCTGTCGGCCTGCATGAGCAGGTGGGATGTGAAGTGGGAAAGCAGGGGTATGATTTGCTGGCGGTTACCGGTGATTTTGCAGAGGCGTCGGCAAAAGGCGGCCGTAAATGCGGCATGGCTGCGGATCAGGTTTTTGTTTTTGATACGACCCTGTCTGTTGCAACCTGGCTGTACCATCTTTTTGCCGATGGCGTGTTGACGCAAGAGGATTGGATTCTGGTGAAGGGTTCAAGGGGAATGCGGATGGAAACCATAATCGATGAGCTGCGAAGACAGTTGAATCCTGAGGCGAGCGAAAGCAATGCTGTATAATTTTCTCTATCCCCTGCATATAGACTACAGTTGGCTGAATGTGTTCCGGTATATTACCTTCCGGAGCATCATGGCGGCTGTAACCGCCTTTGTCATCATGGTTATTGCTGCGCCGCATTGTATCTCCTGGCTCAAACGAAAGCAGATAGGTCAGGTAATCCGGAATGACGGCCCTGAATCTCATTTTTCAAAGCAGGGTGTTCCCACAATGGGCGGGGTCTTGATCCTTTTTTCCATGACTCTGTCTTCATTGCTGTGGACGGATTTGACCAATGGTCTTGTCTGGCTGTTAATTGGAATCAGTATCTTTTTCGGTCTCATAGGCTCTGTGGATGATTTGAAGAAAATCAGAAAGGGAAACTCAAGGGGCCTGACTGCCCGCGAAAAACTGCTGCTCCAGGTTTTCGGCGCATCTATGGTGGGATTGTATCTACTGGTGCATCCTGAATATGACGGCGCTCTGAGCCTGCCTTTTTTTAAAGGGATCCGCCCCGACCTGGGCTGGTGGTATGTCCCTTTTGCGGTCATGATCATCGTGGGAGCCTCTAACGCAGTCAACCTGACGGACGGCCTGGACGGGCTGGCAGCCGGACCTGTGATCATTACCGGCGCCGTATACCTGATATTTTCCTATGTTGCAGGGAATGCCGTGGTATCCGGTTATCTGCAGATTCCCTTTGTGCAGGGCGCCGGGGAAGTGGCTGTATTCTGCGGTACTTTGGTTGGAGCCTGTCTCGGTTTTCTCTGGTTTAACGCCTATCCCGCACAGATATTTATGGGAGACGCAGGTTCCCTAGCCCTGGGAGGTACTGTGGGGGCTGTAGCCATTATTACAAAGCAGGAAATACTGTTGGCCATCGTAGGCGGCATCTTTGTCATGGAAGCGTTATCCGTGATTATCCAGGTAGGCTATTTCAAAATTTCAGGTGGGAAACGGATTTTCCTCATGGCCCCTTTTCATCATCACTTTGAAAAAAAAGGGTGGGTTGAACCCAAAGTGGTTGTACGCTTTTGGATTATTTCCGTCATACTCGGGTTGATTGCCCTGGCAACATTGAAGCTGAGGTAGCAATGAAATTGTCTTCAGCTGATACGGCGGTCGTCCTGGGGTGTGGAACATCCGGACTTGCCGTTGTGCGTTTTTTGCAGAAACATGGTGTGCGGGTACGTGTTTCAGAGGCCCGTGAAGAATCTGCATTGCCCGACCGGATCCGGTCTTTGCTCAGGGACCATGTGGAGGCTTACGAGTGCGGCGGTCATACCCTTGAGTTTGTCCGTCAGGCGGATTTTGTGGTTCCAAGTCCCGGTATACCATTGGATTCGCACATTATAGAACAGGTCAAGTCCCGGGGCGTACAAATCGTCGGGGAGCTGGGGCTGGCAGCGGAAAGATTCCAGGTTCCGGTGATTGGGGTGACCGGTTCAAACGGCAAGACTACGGTCACCAGCCTCATCGGTCATCTGCTTGCGGAGGGAGGGCAACGGGTATTTGTGGGAGGTAATATCGGTACGCCGCTCCTTGATTTTTTTACCGACCGGTCGAGATATGATGTCGTCGTACTGGAGCTTTCATCTTTTCAGTTGGAACTGGTCGGCGCATTCAGGCCGGATATTGCCGTGGCGCTCAATATCAGCCAGGATCATCTGGACAGGCATCACAGCATGACAGCCTATGCCGGAGCCAAAAATAATCTGCTCAGCAATCAACTGCCGGGCGATATGGCTGTTCTTGGCGGGGATGATCCCGTTCTGCAATCGTGGACCGTCAACCACGGGGTGACTTTACGGTGTTTTGGACAGGCAAAGGGAATGGCTGCACAAGTAAACGAACAGGATATTCTGATCACAGACGAAGCAGGATCAACGGAATGCTACTCACTGTCGGCAGGTGTTCTCTCTTCGCTGGTAAACAGGCTGAATGCCGCTGCAGCCATTTCGGCAGTTCGCTTTTTGGGGACAGCGCAGAAGGTAATTCAGCAGGGATTGGAAACGTTCATCCCGCCGCCTCACAGAATGGCGGAGGTAGCTGTGATTGACGGGGTCCGGTATATCAATGATTCCAAGGCCACCAATATCGGAGCCATGGCTGCGGGCCTGAAGAGCTGTATGCAGCCGGTACTCCTCATAGCCGGCGGCAGGGATAAACAGAGCGATTTCAGCCTCCTTGTTTCTCTGATACGGGAAAAGGTCAAGCATCTCTTTCTCATCGGTGAGGCCGCCCCTGTCATGCAGGCGGTATTTGC
Organism: Desulfobulbaceae bacterium; assembly: GCA_963678525.2. Taxonomy (GTDB): domain Bacteria; phylum Desulfobacterota; class Desulfobulbia; order Desulfobulbales; family Desulfobulbaceae; genus Desulfogranum. Next base: position 2,238,415 of record CAXXDG010000003.1, on the reverse strand, counting down.
TTCGGTTGTTCCTGTATCCATGGTGAACTCCATGTGTGAGGCGGTTGAAGGTGCGAGAAAATTTGCACAGGCCGGGGATGTGGTTTTGCTTGCACCGGGATGTGCCAGCTTTGATATGTACTCCGGTTACGCTGAGCGGGGGCGGGTGTTTTCAGATTGTGTCATGCAGTTACAAGCATTTTGCAGGGAGGGAGAAGGATAATGGTTACGCAGTGCTGTGTGTGCAGCAAAATAGAGCAGAACGGGGAATGGGTGTGTCAGCAGAATCTGCCGGGTAATGAACTGGTCTCACATGGATATTGCCCTGATTGTTTTATTAAGGCGCTCCAGGTGCTGAATCAGCTTGAAGAACAAAAAACGGTATTTGCATTGCCGGGCGCCGGCAGTCTTCCCGCTTCTCTTTGTTAGGGCGAGCGTAATGCGACTGGTGATTACAGGAGGGGGGACAGGTGGGCATCTGTTTCCGGGGCTCGCTGTGGCGAGGGCCGTAATCGGCGCTCATAACGACGACGAGGTACTTTTTATTTCCACCTCCAGAGTTATAGATCAGAAAGTCCTTGCCTCAGAAAAATTTGAGTGTGCAACCATCGGGGGTAGCGGCATTAAAGGGTACGGCCTCCTTGGTATATTAAAAAGCCTGCTGGCTCTGCCGCCTGCGGTACTTGAAGCAGTACGACTTTTACGGCGGTTTCGGGCGGAAGTGGTTTTTGCAGTGGGAGGATATGTGACCGGTCCGGTTGTCGTAGCCGCAAAATTATTACGAATACCTGTGTGTATCCACGAACAGAATTCCGTTCCCGGTCTTACCAACAGGCTGGCCGGCAGGCTGGCGGATGTCATTTGCACCTCTATTCCGTGCGACGCCTATTTTTCGGGCTCAAAGGCGGTGCAGACCGGAAATCCTGTACGTCGGGAAATCCTTGAGCTTGCACAGAAAGAAATACAAGGAGGCAAAGCTCACCCGGTACTGTTGGTTCTCGGCGGCAGCCAGGGCGCACACCGGGTTAATGAGCTGGTTGTGGAGGCCTTAGGATTGCTGCATGAAGAGGGGACGGCCATGTCCGTGATCCATCAGACAGGAGAAAATGATGCCGCTATGGTGCGGAAGGCTTATGATCAGAAAGGTATAGAGTCGGTCGTCGCCCCCTTTATTGAAGATATGGCAGCCTGTTATGCCCAGGCCGAGATAGCGGTTTCCAGAGCCGGGGCGACGACCTTGGCCGAACTGGCTGTGGTGGGCTTGCCTGCCGTCTTGATACCATATCCTTATGCTGCTGATAATCATCAACTTGGTAATGCCCTCTATTATAAGAAGAAGGGAGGATGCGAGGTTTTCGAGCAGGAGAAACTGGACGGAACACTGCTGGCCGGCTATATCAGGCGGTTATTGAATGAGCCTGAACGACTTGCGCAAATGCGGGAAGGTATGCTTTCCGCGGCCATGCCGCATGCTACAGAAGCCATAGTGAACCAATGCATGCAACTGACTGGAAAACGCGGATAACGTATGGCTTAACACCATGAGGAAAGCTCTGTAGTTCATGTATAAAAAAACGAATCATATCCATTTTGTAGGCATCGGCGGTATCGGTATGAGCGGGATCGCTGAGCTCTTGCTTAATCTAGGCTATACGGTCAGCGGTTCCGACCTGGCGGATTCAGCCATTACCAGACGTCTGGCAGAGCTCGGAGCCAGGATTTACAAGGGGCATCAGAAAGAATGGATAGAAGGAGCTGAAGTGGTGGTTACTTCCACCGCGATTGCCGCTGATAATCCCGAGGTCCTGCAGGCCCGTGAGGAGCATATTCCTGTCGTTGCCCGAGCGGAGATGCTGGCGGAGCTCATGCGTCTGAAAAAATACGGCATCGCAATTGCCGGGAGCCATGGAAAAACTTCAACCACCTCGCTGGTTGCAACCGTTCTGGGAGAGGCCGGCATGGATCCGACCATAGTTGTGGGCGGAAAAGTGGACAGCCTGGGCAGTAATGCAAAACTGGGTGAGGGTGAATTCCTGGTTGCCGAGGCCGATGAGAGCGACGGCTCGTTTTTAAAGCTCTCACCGGTTATCAATGTAGTCACCAATATTGATCTGGAACATCTGGATTATTACCGCGACCTGGATCATATTAAAGAGGTGTTTATAGAATTTATAGATAAACTGCCTTTTTATGGTGCTGCCATTGTCTGCCTGGATGATGAAAACGTGGCTCAGATTCTGCCGCAGATAGGTAAACGAACCATTACCTACGGACTGACCGAGCAGGCTGATATATATGCAACCAAAATAGTCTCTCTTGGAATGGGGAACGAATTTGTCGTCCGCCACAGGGGGAAAGAATTGGGTGTTGTTCGCCTTCCCCGTCCGGGGCGGCATACTATCTACAACAGCCTGGCAGCCATTGCGGTGGGGTTGGAGTTGAATATCGATTTCGCGGTAATCGTCAGAGCTTTGGAGCATTTTCGAGGGGTTGAGCGCCGATTGCAGGTCAAGGGTGAAAAACAGGGGATTCTGGTGGTGGATGATTACGGCCATCATCCAACGGAGATCAAAACCACCTTGAACGCTGTCCGCGACGGCTGGCCGGACAGGCGGTTGGTTGTTGCCTTCCAACCCCACAGGTATAGTCGAACCCAGGGGCTGTTCCAGGAATTTGTAACCTCTTTTCATCGGGCTGATAACCTGATCATGTGCAATATTTATCCTGCAGGTGAAAAGCCCATAGAAGGCGTTTCCGCACAGGCATTACTGGAGGCGATCAAACAGCATGGTCAGCGAAATACTCATTTTATAGGGGACCTGGTTTCCGAGCCTGAAGCCTTGCTGGAAATTCTCAAACCCGGTGATCTTCTGATCACATTGGGCGCAGGTTCCATAGTCCGGGTGGGTGAACAGGTGCTTGACCTGCTGGAAAGACAATCATAGAGAACCTGCATGGATTTGCCGTCATTTGCTTCTCTCTGCGAGCTGCGGCTGGATATCCGGCCGGATGTCGACATGGGCTTGTTCACTACCTTTGGAGCAGGCGGGAGAGCCTTGGCGCTGATTGATGTTTATGACCGCCGCGCCTTATCCGAAGTGACGGCATGGTGTGCAGAGAACAACCTGACCTGGCGGATATTGGGGGCGGGTTCCAATGTGCTGGTTGCATCAGCATTGTTTGAAGGGATTTTCATTCGCCTGAAAGGGGATTTCAGGGAAATGGACAGCATCCTTTCGGCATGCGACTCGGATAGTCAGCAGATGTTCCGGGTAGGAGCCGGCCACAGTTTGTCACGGCTGGCCGTACTGTGCATGAAAAGAAGTCTTTCCGGAATGGAATGGGCTGCCGGCATTCCAGGAACCGTAGGCGGCGCACTTTTCATGAATGCAGGGGCATATGGGAGTTGTATGGGAGAACATGTCAAAAATATTACGTGTTTGGACCTGAGAGGGCGACTCCATCAGTTGTCCGGAGAAGATGTGGCGTTTCATTACAGAAAAACCGTGTTCCCAGAGAATATTGTCGGGCCATCTCCTGTAATTCTTGGTACAACTATTGTACTGCAGCAAGGCGAAAAACGGCAGATACGCAGATTAAGTATGCAACATATTGAAAAAAGAAAGCAAAATCTTCCAGGTGGCACCGGTTCTGCAGGATCTTTTTTTAAAAATCCCAAAGGAGAGTACGCGGGCCGTCTCATTGAAGATGCGGGGCTCAAGGGCAGACGCATAGGAAATGCCCAGGTATCCTCCAGACATGCCAATGTCATAGTCAACAAAGGGCAGGCGACAGCAGCAGATATTCTTGCTCTTATGCGGGTTGTCCAGGAAGAAGTGAAAAAAAAGTCAGGTATAGACCTGGAACCTGAAGTGCAAATTTACTGATTTGTAGAAAACAATATGGCTGCCTACGTACCTCGGGGGAGTTATTCCACCGCTCCTTCCAAAAAGAAGAAATCAAGCAGGTTCACAAAATTATGGGAAAGGCTGCGTCCGCTGCGAGTGCATCGAACTCGTTCGTCTACTCCGCAGAGCGTGGTTGCCGGAATGCAGCGGAAAAAGACGCCTCCGGTCAAGTATTGCCTGCGATGTCTGATTGTGCTTGCCTCTGCAGTCATCTGCATGCTTGCCGCTCAGTCAGCGCTGCAACTATTGAAGAACTCGGATGTATTCCGCATAGCCGATATTCAGGTCAACGGCAATAAGGTGATCAACCGGCAAAGTGTTCTCAGTACGGCGGGTGTTGACCTCGGCAATTCCCTGATCAGTCTGCAATGTTCGGAGTTGAAGGACAGATTGGAAGCTCTGGATCATATAGAATCGGCCGAGGTGAAGAAATACTGGCCGTCAACGTTAGCCATACGTGTCAGAGAGTTCGCTCCGATGGCGATGGTGTACGTGCAAAACGAATCCGGAGATGGATTGTATTACATGGATCAGGACGGCAGGCTCTTTGCAAAGAGGGAGCCGGGACAGGAACTTGACTTTCCTGTGATTACCGGCATTCAGATTCCCGATCCGCCCAGGTCGGTGTCATTGCCGAACGAGGGTCCGACCGGCGCAGCCCTGACCCTGCTCAAGCTCGCAGCAAGGGGAGACGTAATTTTACCGATACAGTCAATTTCAGAGGTTCATCTGGATATGCAGCAGGGAGTGGTGGTGTACCTTGTCGATCAAACATTTCCAATCTATTTTGGACATGAAAAAATTCGTACGAAATATCATCGGCTGGTTGCCATCCTTGATCATCTTTACAAAAAAAACAGTATCGAAGGCGTAAAGGCCATTCGGATGGATTATATGCAAAATAAGGTATTGGTAGCCAGGGCGGAGATGGACAGGTGAGAAGCATGGACAATGTAGAACTCAGAGAGACCGGCGACCTGGTTGCAGGTCTTGATATTGGAACAACCAAGGTTCTTGCCGTAATCGGTGAGGTCTTTGATGACAGAATAGATGTAATCGGTGTGGGGACGGCTGCATCATCGGGCTTGAAAAAAGGAGTAGTCGTCAATATCGAAGGCACTGTCAAGGCAATTCGTGAAGCGGTGCGCATAGCTTCGGATATGGCCGGTTGTGATATTGAGACTGTGTATGTCGGCATTGCCGGCAACCATATCAAAGGCTTTAATTCACCGGGTATTATAGCGGTAAATAATCAGGAAATTAAAGAAAAAGATATCGAAGCCGTCATTCGGGCGGCCCAGACGGTGAAAATTTCCGACAACCAGCAGATTGTTCATGTGCTGCCCCAGGAATACATGGTCGACGATCATACAGGTATCCAGAATCCCCTTGGAATGACAGGCGTTCGACTGGTAACCAATGTACATATTGTGACCGCTGACGTGACGGCGCTGCACAATCTTGTAACAAGTTGCAATCGGGCCGGCCTTGCTGTTTCCGAAATAGTGCTGGAGTCGGTTGCCTCTTCCCATGCCGTACTGGAAAAAGATGAAATGGAGCTGGGTGTCGCCCTTGTCGATATCGGCGGAGGGACAACTGATGTCGCCATTTTTTGTAACGGGACTATCAAACACACCTGGGAACTGGCCCTGGGGGGTAATAACCTGACCAGCGATCTCAGCGTCGGCCTCAGGACCCCTTTACTCGAAGCAGAGGAATTAAAATATATGTACGGCGGGGCGCTTTCCTCGATGGTCAAGGAAAATCATATAATAGAGGTTCCGACCGTGGGAGATCGGAAGCCTCGGAAGGTTTCCCAACGGGTCATGGTCGAGATTCTCGAAGCCCGTATTGAAGAGATCCTGCAGATGGTTAACAAAAATATCCATGCCAGCGGATATAGAAATAGAATTAATTCCGGTGTGGTCATTACCGGTGGTACTGCGCTGCTGTCCAATATTGTTGAGATGGCTGAACAGATTTTTGATATGCCTGTGCGAATCGGGTATCCGTCAGGCGTCGGCGGAAAAAGTGAAGATGTTCACTCTCCTCGATGCACCACAGGTGTCGGGTTGGTGATGTACGGAAGTAAGGCGACCACGTATTCTCCGGTAGAACATGGAGGGGTACTGGCCAAGTTGAGGAATTGGTTGAAAAATATCATCTGAATCAGATGAAAAGTGGTTTGGGCTGGGTGAGATAGTTGGTATATTTCGGGTAAATTGAAACAGGAAAATCAGATCTCGGGAGAATCATATGCCGTTCAGAATGGCTGAAGAAGAGTCTGTGGCAGTAATCAAGGTAATCGGCGTTGGCGGAGGTGGCGGCAATGCCATTAATACCATGGTGGAGAACCGGTTGGCGGGTGTGGAGTTCATCGCGGCCAATACCGATATGCAGGCGCTGGAGAAATCGCGGGCCGATATTCGTTTGCAGCTCGGGTCCGGCGTAGCGAAAGGTATGGGCGCCGGGGCGGATCCTGAAACAGGCCAGGAAGCTGCCAGGGAAAGTTACGATGAACTTCAGAATGCTCTGAGAGGGGCTGATATGGTTTTTATCACCGCCGGTCTCGGCGGGGGTACAGGAACGGGCGCGGCCCCGGTTATTGCCAAATTGAGCCGTGAAGCCGGCGCCCTGACCGTGGCGGTGGTAACCAAGCCGTTTTATTTTGAAGCCAAAAAACGTATGGCTAATGCCGAACGTGGATGGGAACAGCTTAAGGAATATGCAGATACGATTATTACTGTACCCAATGATCGCCTGCTGGGGCTGATGAATAAAAATTCCACCTTGGTCGATATGATGAAAATGGTCGATAATGTCCTGCTGCAGGCAGTCAAAGGCATTACCGACCTGATTAATCTGCCCGGCCATATCAACGTGGACTTTGCAGACTTGAAAACCGTCATGAAAGAGGTCGGTCCTGCCATCATGGGTTCAGGGGCTGCTGTTGGAGAAAACAGGGCCAGTGAGGCCGCCAAACGCGCCATTGACAACCAGCTCCTTGAAGATGTGGGAATCGACGGCGCCCGCGGTATCCTGATCAACATCTCCGCTGCTCAGGAAACCCTGACCATGAATGAATTTATGGAAGCGTCTGCTCTTATCCAGGAAAAAGCGCATGATGACGCCAATATCATTATTGGTGCGCTGTTTGATGAATCCCTTGGTGATGAACTGCGGGTAACCGTCATTGCTACGGGCATTCAAAGCATTGATGATTCCGAGACCATTTCCCAGCTGGAGATGGTGAGAAGTCGTCAGGCTCAGCCTGTGCAGAATCAGAGAGTGGCAGTGGTCAATGGTCTGGACGAAGAGCCTCCTTCCCAGGAACCGAATACGTTTTCCATTGCCAAACCCAACAAAATGCCGAAAGGTCTGCCGCGTATGCCGCGGCCGGTGTTTGATGACACGGAGTATCATGACGATAGATACGATAAGCCTGCATATCTGCGAAAAAAAGCCAATTGATTTTTTTCTCTGGATGCGGTTTTGCTTTGTCAGGCGCTTGCTAACCGCTTCCCGTCGATATGCCGGCATGCCGCTGATCCCGGTCCGGGAAGAAATTACGGGCCGGGGTTGTAAACACGTTGTAGCTGAGTAATTGTTGCGAAAAGCCGTGCTTCAGGAAACCGGTACAGTCTATAAAAAATGGACTAACCGGCTCCCCATTGCCCTTATTTATGCGAATGCATATCCTGTGGCTGCATCCAACCTTGGATTGCAGATAGTCTATAGCCTGCTGAACAGGCGTGACGACGTGGTATGTGAACGCTTCGTGTATCCTGCGCCTCACGAGCCTTTTGTATCCCTCGAGTCCGGTCGTCCTTTGCTGGATTTTCCCATAGTATGCGGGTCGATCAGCTTTGAGGATGACTACCCCCGTATGGCCGCGCTTCTGGCGGCGGGACGAATACCTCCTTTTCACCATCAACGGGAAACCCGTATCCAGGCTGGAGATCCCCTTGTCATACTGGGAGGAGTTGCGGTGTTTATGAACCCGGAACCGCTTGCCCCCTTTGCTGATCTTATGGTTATAGGTGAAGCGGAGGACATCCTCGATACACTGGTGGATAAGCTGCAGGAGTATCGAAATCTGCCGCGTCCTGAATTTACAAGAAAGATTGCTGCCCTCATGGACGGCATCTATGCTCCGGCACACTACCATTTCCGGTATGATGCCGTCGGCAGAGTGGAAAAGGTCACGTCTGCCGCGGAATTGCCGGAACGGGTAAGAAAGGTGCGCCAGAGGCAGCCGGCCATTGCAGGTCATTCCACCTTACTTTCCAGTGAAGCCGAACTCGGCATGTATATGGTGGAATTGGGAAGAGGCTGCAGCCGTGGGTGCAGATTCTGTGCAGCCGGTTATATTTACAGGGCCCCCAGGCTATGGGAAGGCGATTCCATCCTCAAAGCCCTTGAGGCGCGGCCGGAAGGTGTGGATACTGTAGGATTGCTCGGTATGGAGATGACGCCTGAGAAAACCTTGAACCGGATTGCGGAATTTCTTTCCCTTCATCAGTGCAGATTGTCGTTTTCATCCCTTCGCGCAGATCATATTTCTGATCAGATTCTTGATGTACTGGCCCATTCAGGGTTGAAAAGCGTGGCCATAGCCCCGGACGGCGCATCGGAACGTTTACGAACCGTTATCAACAAAGGGCTCCGCACCCGGGATTTACGTTCTGCAGCCGTCCGACTCTGCGAGGCCGGTATTTATAACCTGAAATTGTATATTATGATAGGCCTGCCGACAGAGACGACGGCTGACCTTGATGAGCTTGTTGAGCTCATCAGGGACATTCACGGTGATCTGCTTGCCGTCGGTAAAGCACGGGGCCGTTTAACGGAAATTACCCTGTCAGTCAATTCATTTGTGCCGAAACCCTGGACCCCCTTTCAATACACCTCGTTCGGAGGACTGCATCCTGCGCATGCCGGGGATCCTGATTCCGCAGGACAGGCAATCCTGGCGCTTAAGGGAAAAATCAAGTATCTTCGTAAAGCGCTTGCAAAACTTGCCAATGTGCGCATAAAAACCGATCATCCGGAACGTGTGTATCAACAGGCCGTGTTTTCACGGGCTGATCGACGCATCGCCCCAGTGCTGCTTGAGCTGGGCATGGGGAAAATGAGCTTTAAACAGGCGGTGCGCAGGCGTTCCATCGAGGACTGGCAGTATGCTCTCCGTCCACGTACCAGAGACGAGTTTCTCTGTTGGGAAATACTAGATCACGGAATTCACTCTGCATATCTGTGGAAAGAATATGAAAAATCAATGGCAGGAAAAAGTACTCCGCCATGCCGGCCGTCTCATTGCCGCAGTTGCGGCGTCTGTCAAGAGAGTACCACGCATATCCCGAAACCGGATTCAATCGATTCTGAAAAGAAATAATGCAGGGGGGCTGCTGCCCTTTGAGCTGGTTAAGTACTTCGCCTTTACCGCATTGCTGGCAATGCTGATGGCTTCACTGGTTCTTGCCTGGATGGTATCCAATAACGCCCGTACAGTCCTGCTGAAACGAAGTGAGGCCTATTCCCAGCTTTTTGCAGACAATCTCAACCGTCAGGTGTTTCTCCAGTTTGTGTTGCCCACCGTTGTCCGTTACGGCCGCATCGCCCTGGCGGATAAAACCCAGTATGCACGCCTTGACCGTATTGTCCTGAACGTCACCCGGGGTATGCGCATTGAATCGGTAACAATTTTTGATTCCAAGGAAAATCGCATCAGCTATTCCACCCAATCCGAACTCAAAGGCAAGCGTAATATGGGGGGATTAGAGTATAAAAAGGCGCTGGATGGAGAGAACTCAACAGTGATTGTCTACGGAGGCTCTCTTTTCAGCCTCATCCCCGGGATGCCGGAGGTCTACTGCACTCTGAAAACCTATGTGCCTTTTCGGCAGGAAGACCGTCTGGGGATGCGTACCGGCGAAATCATGGGTGTGGTCGAGGTGACCCAGAACCTCTCGGAAGACCTTGAAGCGATCATTCTCTTACAGGCGCGTATCATAATTACCTCTCTGGTGATAATGACCTTCCTCTTCTCCATTCTCAGTTTGATAGTTGTCAGGGCCAACCGAATTATGGCAAAAAGGGCTGAAGAGCGTATCGAGCTTGAGGAACAGCTCAATGAGTCCCAACGGCTGGCCTCTCTGGGAAAGATGGTGGCAGCGGTCTCCCATGAGATTAAAAATCCCTTGGGCATTGTCCGTTCCACCGCTGAAGTACTTAAAAAGCGTATCTCCAAAATCGCACCGGGGAATGAACATTTGGCCGGTATTATCGTTGAGGAAACCTCCAGACTTGACCGTATTGTCCGTGAATTTCTCGATTTTGCACGGCCCAAAGAAGGAGCAATGAAAGCAGACCTCATTAATCCTGTGGTAGAGAGGGTAGCCCGCTTTATGGAGTCTGAGATTTCTCAGAAAGACATTGAACTTGTATTGCGTTTATCCCCGAACCTTCCGGAAGTGTTCATGGACGGCGAACAGATTTATCAGGTTTTGTTCAATATCATGTATAATGCAGTGCAGGCCATGCCGGATGGAGGCTCCCTCCAACTGCACACCAGTTTTGAGAGAGAAACGAATATGGTGCAGCTGTCCATTGAGGATACCGGTATAGGCATTTCAGAAGAAAATCTGGAACAGGTATTTACACCGTTTTATACTGACAAAAATAAGGGAACAGGCTTAGGCCTGGCAATTGCAAAAAATATCGTCGATAAACATAATGGCCGCATACAGGTGTACAGCGTCGTAGACCAAGGCAGCCGGTTCGTTGTCAGCTTACCTGTCCATGCGGAGGCTGCAAGAGGTGAGGATGCGTAAAATAGGGTGTTGCATAACTTCCCATGGATGGGGGCATGCAGCCCGAACCACCGCCGTTGTCGAACAATTGGGCAGCCTGGAGCCCATTGAACCTGTTTTTGTCACCCAGGTCCCCAGGTTCTTTTTCGAAGAATCCCTTGGGCGGCCGGTGACGCATCATTTACTGGAGACAGATGTGGGGTTTGTGCAGATATCTTCCCTTGAAGAAGATATTGAACAAACGCGCATCGCTCTGGATGCCTTTTACCCGCTTTCCCCTGAAAGGGTTGCCGCATGCGCTGAATTGTTTCATGGGTGTGAGGCCGTTATCTGCGATATTGCTCCATTGGGTATCCTTGCCGCTCGTGAGTTGGGTGTTCCCTCTCTGTTAATTGAAAATTTTACCTGGGATCGGATGTATGAGTCCTACCTGGAAGCATGTCCGAAATTGCAGATTCATAGAGAATATTTGCAGGGTGTTTTTGCCCAGGCGGACTATCATATACAGGCACGGCCGTTCTGCTATCCAAACCGGTCGGATTTGATCGTTCACCCGGTTGCCCGGGCTTTACACGGTAGTGCGGAAACTATCCGCAAGGAACTCTCAGGTACAGCCTATTCGTCCCTTGTTCTTTTGACCATGGGTGGGGGCGGGAGGGGGGAAATCGCCCTGGATATTGTCGATGGGTTTCCGGAGACTCTTTTTCTTATGCCGGGATATGAGCATGGCGTGCAGCCTGCCAATGTCCTCGCGCTTCCCGTGTCTTCTTCCTATTACCACCCTGATCTGGTTGCAGCCGTTGACGTTGTCATCGGTAAAGTGGGCTATTCAACTACAGCAGAGGTCGCCCGAGCCGGTAAACCATTCGGTTATGTGGACCGGCCCATGTTTCCCGAGTCAGCTTATCTTATAAAGTACATTGCAGAGAACATGACCGGCACAGCCGTATCCCGCAAAGAGCTGCGGGAAGGAACATGGACCGACCAGCTGGACTGGTTATTGCGAAAAAGCAGACAACCCTGCTCCTTTCCTGCAGCGGACGGGGCAGAGACAATCGCCCGGTTTCTTCTTGATTTGTGTGATTAATAAGTTGTTATCAAGATTTTCTGAGATTTCAACGACTTTTTGTTCTTGACCATGGCATGTTCTCCTTTTTAAAGAGGTTGGTGAACACGGCTTTCTTCTTAGCCTTTCCGGGCGAGCATATTTTACAGCATCTGCCTTGTTGCCGGGCATTTGCAGGTAAGCGCAGACTCCGGTAGCCCACTACGGCTGCATGTCCGGTGCCGCGCAGCTACTGCAAAATATACTCGTGAGAAATGCGGGTTGAGCTTCTGTTTTCAGGTTTGCGAAAACCGCGCCAACTTTAAAAAAAAGTCATGTTGCAGTCTTTGCGTTGTTTTATGGATGTCTGCGGCGATAACACATCTCTCAAGATGAGAGACCCTCGTATGTGCTCTCTCAAAACGAGAGAGATGACAAGACTTCTGTGTAGGATACAATCCGACCCATCGGAACAAATTTTTTACCAGTGTCATGCAGCTGACAGACAGACCTCGGCAGTTGATGTATAGTGGGGCCAAATTGAGGGGATTCATCCGTATGTCTTCCTGATGGGGCATACGGGAACATCCAGGGTATAATTCCGACATAAGGGTCGGGCAAGATCAGGAGAAGAACCATGACCAGCACTATACAGATTGAACATGCCGGATCCTTGACAGCCGAGGCAGGGCATGAAAGTTCGGATGCGCTTTGGCATAAATCCAACCAGACCCCCTATTGCACCATGTGCGACAGAGAACTTGCAGGAAAGGATGTCACCTGGGAGACTTGCCGGGAATCCCCTGATGTATTTTTTAAAGCACTTAAAGCCGGACGACTTCGCGGTGTAATCGGCATTGTGGGGTGCAGCGATCATAAGCCTGATCATGATTCTGTACATGCGCGCCTGGCCCGTGAACTGATTCAGCGTGACATTCTGGTGATAGTGTCAGGTTGCGCAGGTCCGGCCATGGATGAGGCGGGGCTGATGTCTCCAGAAGCTGTAGCCTCGGCCAGTGATGGGTTGGCGGAATTCTGCGATTATCTCGATATCCCGCCGGTCCTGCACATGGGCAGTTGCACGGACAATCCGCAAATCCTCGATCTCTTCACCGCAATGACAGGTAATGCCGACGCAGAGACAGGTGATTTACCTGTGGCAGCCGTTGCACCGCGTCAGTACCTGGAAAATACAGCCTCCGTCGGTCTGGAAGAGACTTTCGGCATGGTCTTAGCCTTGGATCCCGAGTACATCAAGTTCGCAGATTACATTGACGCCTACATTCACAGCAAGCGGCTGGGTCTTGAATGGTGTGATCAATACCGTTGCAGTATTCATTCATAAAGAATTTTTCAAGGGACGGCCTGTGACGCCTGTCCCTTGGACCTATAACGAATCTGCTTTAAAGGTGTCGCAGGCGTTTATATTCCCTGTTTTGAGTCCGGCGGTAAACCAGCGTACGCGTTGCTGTGATGAGCCATGGGTAAACGAATCCGGAACCACATATCCCTGGCTTTGTTTTTGAATGGTATCGTCGCCGATGCTGCCTGCGGCATTCAGCGCCTCTTCCACATCGCCTTGTTCAAGAATATTTCTTGCTTTGTCTGCATGGGTCGCCCATACACCGGCCAGACAGTCGGCCTGGAGCTCGAGACGTACCGAGAGTTCATTTGCTTGGGTCTTGTCGGCCTGTCTCTGTAACTGGTGGACCTTACCTAAAATGCCCAGCTGATTTTGTACATGATGTCCGATTTCATGCGCGATAACGTATGCTTGGGAAAAATCACCCGGAGCCTTGAATCGGTCGCGAAGTTGCTGATAAAAACTCAGATCGATATATACCGTCTGATCCGCTGCACAGTAAAAGGGCCCCACAGCGGCCTGGGCAAACCCACAGGCCGAGTTCACTGAACCGGTAAACAGAACCAGTTTGGGTTCCTGATAAGTTCTGTTCATGGCTCTGAATTGCGCATGCCAGACATCTTCTGTGTCGGCAAGTACCACGGACACCATGTCGGCAAGCTCGTTTTCCGCTGCAGATCGTGACACCCCGCTTGTTTGAGAGGAGCCGCCGTCGAAAGATGCTCCGCCCTGGTTGAGTATCTGCATCAAGGTTGAAGGATCTACCCCGAAAAACATTCCAATCAGGAGAATAACCAGCACACCTATGCCGCCTCCAACGGTTTTGTTTGAGGTCCTACCCCGCCGATCTTCTACGTTTTGGCTTCTACGCCCATCTTTCCATCGCATATTTCACCTCCTTTTACTGAGAAATAAACCAAATCCGTTTTCAGAGATTACTCTTATTTCTTAAATTATACGAGATGGAGTTTGTAAACAGGCACTATCTTGAAAAATCAGGCCCTGTAGCCGTTGTATCCTGTTCCTCACACAACGTGGTTGTTTTCCGCTCTGTAAGCATGATATCTCTTCGAACAAACTGGAAATCCCATTGACATCAGCCCTTTTTCGCGGCATGTTGCATGACGTAACTGCAGAGATAAGGCCGGCTGGAGCACGGAGGTGATGGGAAAACAACAACGAATACGATGGGTGCTGTATTCCTGTATCAGTCTCTGTCTTGTGTGCATAGCCGGCTTGCCGGCCTGTGTCGGTTTCGCTCCTGTTCTGGAACGAATTACCTCCTATCTGAATACCAACCGGCCCTTCAACCTTCAGGTAGAGTCATGTTCTTTTGGCTGGTTTTCGCCGCTTTCCTGTTCCGGTCCGGCATATCAGGCCGCCAATGTTGAGTTTTCAGCCGATGAGATACATCTTGACCGTGGTTTTTTAAAGCTCCTGCTTGCCTTAAAAAATCCTGGAAAGATCACAATTACAAAACCTTCCATAATCGTACTTCCACCCGAAAAAAACAAGGACAAGGAGCCTGTGACAAAGGAGGGGGATTCTGCGCCTGGAAAAACGGTTTCCCGGGAGGACGCAAGTCCGGAGGGTAAACCTGTCTGGGAAGGGCTCAGCATTGAAGTAGAGATACTGAACGGGACGCTGCAGCGTCAGGATAATGCGGGACAACGTTTTGGAGTGCTCACAGGGCTTGATCTGCAGGCCAAACTCTTTAACGGCTCTCTGGAATATACCTGCAGCCTCGCCTCCTCTGTCGGGAACGGGAAAGCCAATGCTTCAGGTTTTTTCAATCTTCCCATAGACAATGGTGACGCCCTTGCATCTCTGGTTTCAAATACAACCCTGGCAGTAGAACAGCTTGACGTCCAGCCTTTTTTGCAGTTCGCTGCCTCATTTGGAACAGCACCTCAGGGGGAAGGGGTTCTTAGCGGTCAATGGCACATACAGACGGCGGGGTTTGATAACCTGCATCTCAAAGGCAATGCCGCCATACGGGATCTGCAGCTTTATGGCGGGATTCTGGGTATGGATCGGCCGAAATTTTCCGAGATCGAACTTGCTGTGGACGTGCAGAAACAGCAGACAGATCGGTTTCAGATAAATACCCTGCAGCTGCGTTCAGAGCTGCTCGATTTTCAAGGTGTCGGTCAATTGTCAGGTACGGAAGGCAGCCTGCAGCTTGACGGACATATCCAACTCCCCCGTTTGTTTACCATGTTTCCCCATGCCCTGCGAAGCAGAGAAGGGCTGCAACTGGATAACGGTCAGGTCGATTTTTCCATTTTCTACAATCTCAAAGGCAAGCAAAATAGTGATCTGTTAGTTGAGTGCACCAGTGAAACTCTACGTGGTCACATCGGCTCCCTTCCTCTGCAATGGGATCATCCCATAACAGCTGAAATCTCTCTGTTCGTTGATCAGGGCGCCTATGTCCTGCAGCGCCTGCAGGTTCAAACCCCTTTCGCACAGATGAACGGCAGTGGTGCAATTGATAATTTTGCCATGCAGGGCTGGGCGGACCTTGCGCTGGTGCAAGAACAGCTCGGGCAGCTGATCGAGCTGCCGGAATACCTGAAGGGCAAGGTTAGCTGGGACAGCTCGGTCACCATCGAAGAAAAGGAGGTGTACCAGTTTGAAACCGAACTGCAGGTAGCGGATTTTATGTTCGCTCAAGAGGGGGCACCCGGTTCCCTGTCGCTGTATATTTTGGCATCCGGACAGCCGGACATTTTTCAGGGAGGAGATTCAGGCGTATGCGACGTTCGTCTGGATTCATGGCTCGGCGCATTCAACATGCACGCCGCTGATATACGAATCCAACCGGCGCCGGCTGCGACGTATTCCATTGACGGCGATTTTGATTTGCAGCAACTCTCTTTTCTTCTGCAATCTTTGAAGCTGTCACCAGTTGAATTACAGACCCGCGGAACTGTAGACCTGGGCGCTAAGGGCAGGTATGGCACTGATATGTATGATATCGACGAGCTCCTGTTGGATATAGAAAATTTTTCTTTCCAGCATGGCCCGGTTGCGTATGAGGACACGCATGTGCAACTCAAGCTGCAGCCGACTTTTGAGGTTCCTGATCAACGGGAAAACATTTGGGTGGCGCCTTTACGGGTATTCAGGGACAGAAAGAATTTTCAATTGCATAATACGGCAAGCCTTCGGTTTCTGCTTGAGACACGTCAATTGAGTGTGCAGCATTTGAATCTGGATACCGGTTTGCTGGCACTGCATGATTCATCTTTTTTTATCACTGATTTTTCCAGGCCTCTGGAACAGTTTGAGGCAGATGTTCAAGCCTTTTTTCAGGTGCAGAATGTTATCGAAATCCTAGCGCAAAAAAAGCTGGTACCGGAAGATGTTTCCATGCGCGGCCAGGTCTACCTGCAAGCTGAGACAAGCGGGGATAAGCAGGGCCTGCACGGAAACTTGCGAATTGATGCTAAAAAAGCAGAAGTGAAGCACAATAACAAGATAGTTTTTCCTGAACAGGATGTCCGCCTGCGTACTGCTTTTCTGCATGATCAGGCAAAAGGCGCACTGCAACTGGATAACATAACCTTAGACTCGAACCTGGGGATGTTGCAAGGCTCTCTGTACCACGGCGGAGATAAAAATCTGAAAGCGAGTGTCACTCTTGAGCCGGGCTATACTGCTGTTTCTGAATTAGTCAGTTCCTTTACCGGCAAAGAAATCAAGCTGCAAGGTCGAAAACCGTTTCATCTTGATTTTACCCTGGAAAAGGGTGATGAAGGGGGATCAGATCAGCGCCTTCCATCACTTCATTACACCGGTGAGCTGGAAAGTCTCTTCCTGAAAAATCTCCATGCCTCGAAAATTCATTCCAGCCTTGAGCTGGAAAAAGGTGTCGGCGGTCTTACCCTGCAGGGACATCTCAACGGAGGGGAGTTGCAGTTGCGGCCTTCCCTTGATTTCAGTGAGCACCCCTATGTTCTGGTAGTTGAAAATCCGCAGACAATATTGCGTGAGGTCAGTATAACAGCGGCGTTGAATGAACAGTTGCTGTCCAGGGTGCACCCTCTTCTTGGGGTGTTCGTCCAACCCACGGGAACACTTTCGATGCGGGTTGATCATCTGTTGTATCCAATTGAAAAACCGAAGGACCTCTTGTTTACAAGTATCTTGAATACGAGCAATGTCCAAGTGGAACGAAATGGTCTGCTGGCCGCTGTATTGTCAGCCGCAGGCATGGAGGAAGGACAGCTGCAATTGCAGGACAGCGAAATAGCCTGTGAAGGTAAGGCGGCAAAAGTGACCTGTTCGCCGGTGCGTCTTCTGGTGGAAGACGTTGCAATAACCCTGACCGGCTCTATGAGTTACGGCGGTGAGCTGGAGTATGTTTTCCAGATTCCTGTAACAAAGGGACTTGTAGGCAGGGAAGCGTACAAAGTTTTGCAAGGCACTGTTTTGGAAGTTCCGGTTTCCGGAACGGTGAGCAAGCCGCAGTGTGATGTTGAGGAATTACGGCGAAAATTGGGAGAACTCCTGAAACAGGCGGCAGGGAAAAGCATCACAGAGGAAGTGCTGCAGGCGGTACCTGGATTATGGGATAAGATTTTTTCAAAATAATGTCATGGAAAGCATAGTTCATTTATCTATCATCGGAGCCGGCGGGTTTGTCGGTGCGGTTATGCGTTACCTGGTCAGCGGCTGGATCCAGAACAGGTCGGATCTGGTTCTTTTCCCCATTGGAACCATGGGCGTGAATTTGATAGGCTGTTTCTGTATAGGTTTTCTCACCATGCTTGTTGAAACCCGTTCTTTTTTTACCGTTGAGATCCGAAGCTTTCTGCTGATAGGAATGCTGGGCGCATTTACCACCTTTTCAACCTTTGGCAATGAAACCCTGATGCTGATGCGGGAAGGCCGGTTTGACCTGGCGGCATTGAACAGCGTCGTACAGGTTGTTGTCGGGGTGGCGATGGTGTGGACGGGCAGAGCTGCGGCCGGACTAATCTGGAGGTAGAATGAAATTACCTGATCGAGGATGGTTGTTGAAAATTATAGTGGGTGAAGCTCTACGTTACCAAGGCATGCCGCTCTATGAGTGGATTGTGATAGAGGCCAGGAAACAGGGAATAGCCGGAGCGACAGTGTATCGTGGGATTATGGGATATGGAGCAAACTCGCGTATAAAAACCTCTTCAGTTTTGCGTCTGTCCAACGACATGCCTGTTGTAGTCGAGATGATCGATGAGGCAGGCAAACTGGAGCAATTGCTTGACAGCATTGATCCTGCAGTTTCTGAAGGTATCGTCACCATGCAGGAGCTGGCAATACGCATGTATCGTCATCGGAAATGATGATGATCCCATGCCGGCGTCTGCCTGTTTCATTGCCTGAAAAAATGGCGGCACGGTAAATTATTGCATCAACACGTCCGACGAAAAAGACGGTCCGTGATCTGTTTCGGTATTCGTCGGTTTTTGTGTTGTTATTGTTCTTTTAATATTGAGGAGAAAGTATTGTGGGAAAAAAAATCGTCATTGTAGGAGCAGTGGCTGCCGGCCCTAAAGCCGCCTGCCGATTGAAACGTCTGGATCCTGACTGTGAAATAACCATGGTTGACCAGGATTCCCTTATTTCATATGGTGGTTGCGGTATTCCGTATTATGTCAGCGGTGATGTTTCAGATGCTAGCGAATTGAGGGCAACGAGTTTTCATGTAGTCCGCGATGAGCACTTTTTTGAGCACGCCAAGGGGCTCAATGTACTGACCCGTACCCGGGCCATGGCCATTGACCGGGAGCGTAAGGTTCTCAAGGTGCAGCACATGGAAAGTGGTGAGCAGAAAGAACTGCCCTATGACAAACTCATGTTGGCGACCGGTGCTCGGCCATTTGAGCTTCCCATTCCCGGAACCGATCTTGACGGCGTATTTACCATCGCCAACCTGCATAAAGCCATCGAAATCAGAAAAAGGATATCCCAGGGCAAGGTATCCAAAGCAGTGGTTATTGGGGGCGGAGCGATAGGCATAGAGATGGCCGAAGCACTGAAGGACCTCTGGGGGGTGGAAACATCCCTGATTGAACTGGCGCCCCAACTCCTGCCCAGTATCGTTGACCGCCATTTTGCTGAAATGCTGAAGGTTCATCTGTTGGAAAATGGGGTGGATGTCTATAATGGCGAGTCTGCAACGGAAATATTGGCCGACGAGGAAGGCAGGGTGAGCGGTGTAAAAACAGGAGTCCGTACACTGGAAGCCGACCTTGTCATTATTGCAGTGGGAGTTCGCCCACGAAGTGAGCTGGCAGTGGAAGCGGGGCTTGCCGTCGCTCCCTGGGGAGGCATTCGTGTCAATAGGCGGTTGCAGACCTCAGATCCGGATATTTATGCTGCCGGAGACTGTATTGCTTCCGTGAGCTGTATAACCGGCAAAGAGACCTATGCTCCCCTTGGATCTCTTGCCAATCGCGAAGGCCGGGTCGTCGCAGATAACATTGCCGGCCAACCTTCTACCTTCGGCGGGGTGTGCGGTTCCTTTATCATGAAGGCTTTCGAGCGTTGTATTTCCTGCACAGGTATCAGCTACAATACTGCAATCGCTGAAGGGTATGATGCTGACTATGCCTTGACGTCTCCTCCTGACAGGGCGCATTTTTTCCCAAACCAGGCTGTGGTTATTTTTCAGTTGGTTTTTGACAGAAGGACCAGGAAAGTTCTTGGAGCACAGGGATTCGGAATGATGAATGACAGCATCTCCGCCCGTATCGATACTGCGGCCGCTCTTATAGGAAAGGGCGGGTCAATCGATGACTTTATTGGTGTAGAGATGGCATATGCTCCGCCCTTTTCCGCTGCAATCGATACCATCAATGCGGCTGGTTTTGTTGCTGAAAATCTCTGTGACAACCGGCTTCGGCAAGTGCAAGTGCAACATTTTCTCGAGTGGATGGCGAACATGGAGACAGAGCCGGACTGGATCGCCCTCGATATCAGGCATCCCGTGGAAGCCGCACCGTATGTGGAGAGATATGGTACTGAGAAGTGGGTGGCTGTTCAATATGAGCAGATGCGCGAAAAATACGCAGAGATACCTGAAGGGAAAACCTGTATCATTTTGTGTAATGCGGGTACTCGATCCTATGAAGTCCAGATCTTCCTTGACCATCTCGGGAAAACAGATAGCATGGTATTAGGCGGTGGTTTAAATGTCATCAGCAGGCTGGGTGTTGACTGGTACATAAAATAGAAGGCCATGGCCATGGGCGACTCACCATGGTCCTGCAGAGCAAGGAGGATATATGGCGGAACTGAATGCGCAGCATATGATTGAGGAGATTCAGGCCAACATCGGCACTGGTGACGCTTTGAAAGCACGGCTGGTCCTCGATCATCTGGGCTCTGTAGACAAGAAAACCCAGAACCGTCTGGTGTATGAGTTGTCACGTGCAGATGTCAATTTTACTGTTCCCCTGCTTAACCATCTTCTTGCAACACAGCCTGATTTGACAGAGAGTCTCCCTGTTATTAGGGAGACTCTTATTTCCAGCCTGATCGCACATCCGGAGGTACTGATCGACTGTCTTACTTCTCCTGAAATTGAATATAAAACACTTTTTGTGGAAACAGCGGGAGAACTCAAACTGGAAGAAGCAACCAGGCCTTTGATTGAGCTTCTTGGAAAGTCGGATGACGGCTTTACCATGAAATTGATCATCGACAATCTTGGTCTTATCGGTGATCCTGAAGGTGTCAACACCCTGACGGAATTTCTTTATTCTGCAAACCGAGAGCTGATAATAGCCGCTATTCATGCATTGGGGATGGTCGGCACCAACACGGCCATGCACAGATTGGCGGAACGGATGGGAACTGATAATGAACTGGATCTCATTATCCTTGGGATTTTTGCAGAAGTTCAGGATCAGGTGTCCCTTGAAAAGCTCAATGATACGCTTCGTTCACATTATGCGCATATGCGTATCTATGCAAAGGACAGTATGGTCGCCATAGGCACGAAAGCAGTGCCTGTTCTCATAGAAAATCTTAAGGAGGAGAATAGTGATCTGCTTATTCACACCCTGAATATTTTAGGAGATATCGGGGATGAAAGTGCCATCATGCCCGTTCGGACGTTGTTGAATAGTGTACCTAAAAATGCCAATGTTCGTTTTGCAGCCTATGAAGCCCTGGCCCTGCTACCTCTCCGCAAAGGCGCCTATACTCTGGCAGCCGGACTTACGGATAAGGAAGATCATGTCTGTACGGCTGCCGCCCGGGCAATAGACAGAAATTTCAGTGAAGTGCTGGCTGTCGGCATCAAAAATATGATTCGACCGCAGACTGAGGAATCACGACATATTGTCAAAATTATCGTGAACGCTCAGGTGGATAATATTTTCCTCAGCCTGGCGGAAGAAGATTTTTTCCAGGACCTTGCATCGGCGTCCCTGTCCCATGCCCATCCTGACATCCGTGAACATTACCTGGCATTGCTGCAACAAAAAGGTCTGATCGAGTTTGTCGCTAAACTCGGCGGACAAGTCAACGGCGAAGATGCCGCGCGTCTGAAGATTTGTGCTGTTGATGATTCAAGAATGATTCTCAATATTTACAAGGCAACTCTGCATGAATTGGGTTTTGAACCGGTTCTGTTTGAGTTTCCTGCCAGTGCTATCGAGTGGCTTGGTAGGGAAAAACCTGCCCTTGTACTCACTGACCTCAACATGCCTGAGATTTCGGGTATCAACCTGACCGAACGTCTGCGGAAGAAATATCAGGTGGATGAGTTACCTGTGATAATGGTGACAACACAGGGAGACGTCCAGGATCATGAGGCAGCTACCGCCGCAGGAGTCAACGCAATCTTAATCAAGCCGTTCAGTGCCGACTCCCTGCGCAGGGTGATGCAGCAATTTATTACTGTGAATTAACGGTGTTGAGATAATCCGACAGCGTATCAAAATCGCGTCCGACTTGTTCCGGGGCATGGGCGTCCGACCCTATTTGAAAGCGTATGCCTCTGTTCTGCGCCATGCGTAAAATCCTTTTGTCAGGGAATGGGTGCCCGCGCAGAACAAATCCTGAAGTATTGATCTCCAGAGCAACATCCTTGTTCACCATTGTATCAAGGATGTGTTCTATCAATGTAAAATGCTGTTCCTTCAAGCTGATATCCTGCACGTGTCTCAGGGCTGCATCCAGATGACAGATAACATCAATGGGTATATCACCCAGTGTTCGCAGGATAGAGGTGAAATAGTCTTCCAGCACCCGATCTTTGCCGTATGCCGACAATTGTACAAGGCCTTCTTTTTTTCTGCTGAGCAGGTTGTGATGCCGCTCGCCGATTCGATAGAAGTGGCGGGATATTCCGACGCGATCTACGGGCATACCGGCAATGCGGGCGTACAGTTCTTCCCGCTTTTCAGGATTGATTCCGGCTTCAGCGCCCAGAAGGATGGTGATTTTACCATGATAACGTTCGCGTAAGCGGTTTCCCTCGGAGAAATAGAGTTGAAAATCCTCTTCGGTCAGCCAACTCCGTGGTTGATATGCAATCCCGGTTTCCAGGTGTTCCAGAAAACATATGGTGTGGAGATTTTTATCGATAGCTGCCCGAACATAGTCTTCCATGTTACCGGTAGCATGTTGACAAAGGGAGGTATGTATATGGCCGTCAAATCCTGTGTCAATATGTGTGGCCTGTATCATAAGGCATACTTTGCAGGAATTGTTGCAAGCGGATGGTGACGCTCAGGCATTACCTCGGGGAAAGAAATGGAGCACACCGTCAATCTCTGAGGTGTCGCAAAAGTCACCAAGTTCCATTTCTATGTCTATAAGATCTCCGATCCCCTCTATTTCCAGGGAAAAAGACGGGCCGTCAGGAAGATGGTAAATGAGAGTATCGACTTTCGAAAAGTCAATTGTCTTTGGGAAAATGTTCTTCATAAAGTAAAAAGAGGGGAAGTGCAGTATTGTGTCTGTACTTCCGAGTAAAACTTAGAGTCTCTGTGCAAAATTGGTGATGTTCCAAATATTTTCACTGACACCCGATAACGGTTGCCCGCATTCTAATACACCGGCGGCAACACACGGCAACACATTACGTTGCAACATGTGATGCACACCTATCTATTAACAGGTTAAGCAGTAATTGCATATAAAAAATTACTCTGTAGAGAAGCACTTTTTTCAGAAATGTTTGCGTCTGATACTTCTCAGTGAAAAGACAAACGGCGCATGTGGTGTCATGGGTAGCAGGTTGTTTTTTTGTAACTAACTAATATTGTGTTATTTTATTTAAAAAGAGAATAAGGTTTGACAGGCAGAAGGAAGATGGTAAAATAACAGGTTCATTTCATATATAGGTGTACTGGCGTTTGAACAGGAGGGCAGCCGGATAAGCGGCGGTTTTGACGAGGGCTGGTTCAATAGCCGTATATCGATACAAATTTGCGGGTGTCCGACGAGGCCCAGAAAAGCTTATCAGGTCCACCAGGAGAGGGATTAGAGCATGTCCGATATGTTAGAGAGCGAAACCATTCAGAGCAGTACCTTAAAAAGCACGGATAAAAATCCGTCCAATATAATGCCGGAGAAATTGACACTGGATTCAAAATTGCAATTCGATTGTCACCCCGGCGTGAGTTGTTTTACGGCATGTTGCCATAATATTAAAATTATTTTAACCCCTTACGATATTCTTATCTTAAGCAGGCGACTTGGAATCTCATCAAGTGAATTCGTAACACAATATACAGAACCTGCATATCTGGAAAAAACGGATATGCCCGGGGTACAGATAAAACTGGGCGGGGAAAAAAACGGCTGTCCTTTTGTAACTCCTGAAGGTTGTACTGTTTACGAGGATCGACCCACGGCATGCCGCTACTATCCGGTTGGAATGGCTGATTTTCATGAAGGTGGAACCGATGACGCAGATGAGGAGAAGTTCTTTTTTCTGGTCAGGGAGCCTCACTGTAAAGGGCATGAAGAGCCCAAACAGTGGACAATAGGAGAGTGGCGGGCAGACCAGGGCGTTGATGTGCGTGATGAAATGAACAAGGAATGGCTTCGCCTGGTAATGCGTAGAAAGTCCTTCGGACACCAGGCTTCCTTGAGTGATGCGGCTAAACGGATGTTCTTTATGGCATCCACTGATCTGGATACCTTTCGCAATTTCGTCTTCAACAGCTCCTTTCTTGATACCTATGAAGTCGAACCGGAAATCATCGCCTCCATTAAGGAAGATGATGTTGAACTCATGCTGTTTTCATTCAAGTATCTTGCCCACACCCTGTTTGGAGCCGGTGAGTTGAAAATCAAGGAAGAAAAGATACAGGCCAAAGTCGCAGAGATAAAAGAGCGCCAGGATGATGCCTTGAAAAAGGCTGAGCAGGAATATAAGGAACTGAAGTCAGAACGTGACAGAATGCGTCAGGAACGCAAAGCATAAATGAAAGGCTGACGTCTGTCCAGTAAGCAGATTTCTGGACAGACGTTATCAATCAGTCACTGAACAGATGAAAAAAGATATCTGAAATATACACCACTCCCACAAGTTTTCCGTTATCTACCACCGGCATCCTGCGGATACGATCCTTGATCATGCGATCGACTATGGCCATGAGAGGTTCATCGGGAGGAATGCTCAAGACATTCGGATTCATAATCTGACGAACGGTCTTTTCTTTTACCCCCTTAATGAATTGATCGAGTTCTCCCTGCCATGAAATGGTATCTCCATCAATCCCGTAGTTCAAAAATGAAGGACGCAAATGGTACAGTATGTAAAACATGCTGATGGTGCCCACCAGTCTGTGAGCATCATCGACAACCATAAGGCTGACGGTTTTGTGTCCGGTTGGGCGAATTTTTGCATTGAGAATTCGGCGGATGGCATTTTCTGCTGGGGCATCCAAATGTATGGTGTCAAAGTTTTTTACCATTATATCTTTGGCAAACAGCTGCATATTCAACTCCTTGGTTCATCTGAAAGGAAATAACCGGTATTTCTCATGAGCTTTTCATCGTCCTGACTATTGAGGCGTGCCGAATTTGTCATTCCGAGTCAAAGGAGGTTTTCAGTATTCATTACATGAAGAGAAATACGGGGATTACATACATCCCTTAGAGTATTTATGCAATACCCCAATATAAAAATCCAGTTATATCGTAAATTTTCAACTACTCATACCTGCGCTGGATACGAATCGGATGAGACTTCCCATTAACCCGCAGGCTGAATTCCTGGAAAGCATATTCGCATAAAAAAAGCCCTGCCGGTAATCCGGCAGGGCTTTTACAACGAATGGAAAATGGAGTTTATTCAACATCCAGGGCTTTTGCCCACGCTTTCAGCATTTTCCACGATTTGTCGGTATCGGTCTGTGCTAATGTCATCAACTGGTCAACCATATCCGGATTGGCCATTTTCAGCATCCGATAACGGTTTTCATTCAGAGCGTAATCCGCAAAGGACATGGTCGGCTCTTTACTGTCAATGGTTAATGGGTTTTTACCCTCCGCCTCAAGGGTTGGGTTATAGCGGTACAGAGACCAGTGACCGCACTCAACCGCTTTCTTCTGCTGTTCAAGTCCGGTTGCCATGTTGATGCCGTGGTTGATGCAGTGAGCGTAGGCAATGATCAGGGATGGTCCGTCATATGCCTCAGCCTCGGCAATGGCTTTAATCGCCTGCTGTGGATTTGCACCAATGGAGATGCGGGCAACATAAACAGTTCCAAAGGTGGAGAAGATCATCCCCATGTTTTTCTTAGGCGCTCTTTTACCACCAGCGGCAAACTGTGCAACCGCTGCACGAGGGGTAGATTTGGACATCTGACCACCGGTGTTGGAATATACCTCGGTGTCAAGGACCATAACATTGACGTTCTGTCCAGAGGCCAGTACATGATCCAATCCGCCATATCCAATATCATATGCCCAACCGTCGCCGCCGAATATCCAGACGGATTTTTTCACCAGGTAATCGGCCAGGGAGGTGAGCCCAACAGAAAGTTTGTCGGTATTTCCTGCCAGGGCAGCCTTGAGTGCGGCAACGCGATCACGTTGTGCCTCGATCTCATCCTGGGTGGTCTGGGTTGCATCAAGCAGCCCGTCAGCCATGGTTTTGTCGATCAGTTTTGCTTCAACAGCAGCCTCAACCATTTCGACAGCCTGCATGCCGAGTTTATCAACTGACTGACGCATACCCAAACCGTACTCTGCATTGTCCTCAAACAGCGAGTTGGACCATGCAGGACCACGTCCGTCTGCACGTGTAGTATATGGAGTGGTCGGCAGGTTACCACCATAGATGGAAGAACAACCCGTAGCGTTGGCTACCAGCATTCTATCACCGAACAGTTGGGTGATGAGTTTGACGTATGGAGTTTCACCACATCCTGCACAAGCGCCGGAGAACTCAAACAGCGGTCGCATGAACTGGCTGCCTTTGATGGTTGTCGGATTGAAAGTGGAACGATCCACTTCCGGCAGTGCCATGAAGGTCTTCCAGTTTTTGGACTCGCGCGCATACACTTCTTCGGTGTTGGGGATCATGACAAGCGCAGGAGTATCTGTTTTCTTGCCGTCCGCATCTTTCTTGCGTGCCGGACAAACAGTCACACACAGGGTACATCCACAGCAGTCAGCGGTGGAGATCTGCATGGTGAATTTCATGCCCTTGTATTCTTTACCAACCGCGTCGGCGGTTTTGAAATCAGCGGTAGCACCGGCTGCTTCCAACGCTTCCGGGGTAGCAACTTTCATGCGGATACAGCCATGGGGACATACCAGTGAACAACGACCACACTGGATACAGGTCTCAGGATCCCAGCTGGAAACATTGACTGCGATGTTACGTTTTTCCCATTGGGTGGTGCCGGTGGGCCAGCGGCCATTGTCAGGCATCTGAGAAACGGTAATCTCTTCGCCGCGGCCTTCCATCATTTTAGCTGTAACTTCTTTGACAAATTTAGGAGCTTCCTCAGGAACAGTTGGCGGCATTTCATGACCGGATACGTCACTTGGGAGGCTGACTTCTACGATGTTTTCAATGGCACCGTCAACAGCAGCGTAGTTCATGTTGACGATCTTATCACCTTTCTTGCCGTATGTTTTCTTGATGGCGGTTTTGATTGCATCAACGGCTGCTTCTTTGGTGAGGATTCCGGAGATCATGAAGAATGCGGTCTGCATGATCATGTTGATGCGCGCACCCAGACCGATTGCCTGACCAAGCTTAACTGCATCAATAATGTAGAATTTTGCGTTTTTCTCGATCAGCTGTTTTTGTACCAGCGCAGGCAGATGCGCCCAGATCTCATCTTTGGAGAAAACCGTAGTCAGCAGGAAGGTGCCGCCGTCTTCCAGGTTGGCCAGCATGTCATAGGAATCCAGGAAAGCAAAGTTATGACAAGCGATGAAGTTAGCCTTATTGATCAGGTATGGAGCAACGACCTGGTTTGCACCGAAACGCAGGTGAGAAACGGTCATGGAACCTGATTTTTTGGAGTCATAGACAAAGTAACCCTGGGTAGAGTTGGTTGTCTCTCCACCGATAATCTTGATGGTGTTTTTGTTCGCACCAACCGTACCGTCTGAGCCCAGACCGTAGAACAGGGCGCGGTAAACATCTTCGCTTTCAATGTTAAAGGTTTTATCGTAATCCAGGCTGGTGAAGGCGACATCGTCGTCAGGTCCGACACAGAATTTCTTCTTGGGTGCAAAGGATGCCATGTTGTCATAGACGGCTTTTACCATGGCAGGTGTGAACTCTGCAGAGCCGAGACCGTAACGTCCGCCAAGGATCATGGGCATGATCATGGTCGGATTATTTTCAACGGCCTCGCCAACAGCTGCACGAACATCCAGATACAGCGGCTCGCCAAGGGCGCCGGGCTCTTTGGTGCGGTCCAGAACGGTGATACGCTCAACTGTTGAGGGCAGGGCATTGACCATGGCTGCCTGATCAAAAGGCCTGAACAGGCGGACAATAACCAGACCTACTTTATCGCCCTGGCTTGCCATATAGTCAATGGTGGAAGTAACAACTTCAGCGCCGGAACCCATGATGACGATGACATCGGTCGCATCGGGAGCACCGTAATAGTCGAACAGGTGATACTGTCGACCGGTCATCTTGGCGAACTGGTCCATTTTTGCCTGTACGATTCCGGGTACGGCGTCATAATATTTATTTACCGTCTCACGACCGGTGAAATAAACGTCAGGGTTTTGTGCAGTACCGCCCATGCTTGGGCGATCAGGGGTCAGAGCGCGCTCGCGGTGGGCTATAACCTGATCATCATTGATCATGGCACGCATGTCATCCATGGTCAGTTCTTCGATTTTGGCAACCTCATGGGAGGTACGGAAGCCGTCAAAGAAGTGCAGGAAAGGTATGCGTGAATCAAGGGTAGCTGAGGTGGATATAAGTGCCATATCCTGTGCCTGCTGTACGTTCTCGGCACAAAGCATTGCCCAGCCGGTCTGGCGGGCTGACATAACGTCACTGTGATCACCGAAAATAGACAACCCCTGATACGCGAGAGCACGGGCGGTTACATGGAAGACTGTAGGAGTTAACTCACCGGCGATCTTGTACATGTTGGGCAGCATGAGCAGCAGACCCTGGGACGCGGTAAAGGTAGTGCAGAGAGCGCCTGTGTTCAGGGAACCATGCAACGCGCCGGCAACGCCGCCCTCAGATTGCATCTGAGCGATGACAGGTATTGTTCCCCAGATGTTCTGTTGCTTTGCATTGGCTTTGGCATCAGCTTCTGCAGCCATCGGAGATGATGGCGTAATGGGATAAATTGTGATGACTTCACTGGTGGCATACGCAACATGGGTACATGCCTGGTTGCCGTCAATGGTGACCATTTTTCGCGACATAGTTCTTTCTCCTTACACGATGGTTACTTTTTGCCGGCAGTCTTCCCGTCGGCAATTGTTTTGAAAAAAGAGGACTTCTCTGTGCGGAGACAAAGAGCCACATTTTTTTAAACATCGGAAGATAAGGGCGGGGACGGACTAATCCTGAAAAAATGATTGACGCTTCATTCAATCACAACGAATCAGCCATCCGAAAGAAACCCTAC
The DNA here is from genome assembly GCA_963678525.2 of Desulfobulbaceae bacterium. Lineage (GTDB taxonomy): Bacteria > Desulfobacterota > Desulfobulbia > Desulfobulbales > Desulfobulbaceae > Desulfogranum. The sequence goes on along the minus strand of CAXXDG010000003.1, from coordinate 2,209,220 downwards.
TTCCCCCCCAGTACAGTTGGGCCTTCTTGGAACGAGACCTGTTTCAACATCAACGGCGACGATTATGTACCGCAGATAAAAACAAAGATCATATAACGATGGGAAAGATAAACTAAAAAAAATTATAATGCAACGGTAAAGAACGCTCTAAATGGGTAGGATAAGTGGACCTTTGCGGGGCAACAGGAGTTGACCGCTCAGGCGGTGAAAACAGGAAGATGCCGAAACCGATTCCGTAAGCGCCGTGCGGAATCTCAGCATCTCCTGATGAGGGAAAGCATGCATCGGATAGCCTGTTTTTTCCATATCGGGATACCTTACAGTTGCAGATCTCAGCTGAAACACTGCAGGTAAAAAACCATGATGCGGGGAAAAACGCATCATTTCAATGGAAAAGAAAACGTAATGGAAAGCGCCCTCTTTTTTTGGAGCTGCCGGCTCGGTCACGAGGAGAGGGTCGGAGCGACGGGGTCAGTCGCTCGCTTCTTCGACGAAATCCTTGATTTTTTCATACAAAGAATGTGGAATTTCCTCTTGGTACATGAATTGTTCGGCCTCCTCGCCGCTAATCTGTTGTTTGACTTCCAGTGGGAGGCTTCTCAGGAATGCGACCCGTTCAGGGTTTGGTTTTCTCTCGGGCGTCTGCATTGGATTTCCTCGAAAAAAAGATGGGAAATGGTTTATGTTTTTCTTTTTGACAGCTGTATAGTAATGCGTCTGCGTTTATCCGAAAACTCGATCTCGGGGTCAATTACTCACGCACACAAGGCGTTATGCTCTCTGTGCTGAACCTGGACTCGGAAGCTTTCTTTGTATAATGGTTATAGACTATGCACTTTCGGCTTGCAAGTAAACAAGGTGTTCTTGAAATTGCTGTTGCCTCGTCGCACATGAGTAGGACGCGCTATTTCTTGAAAAATTATTCAAATTCTTAACTTTCTGTAGAAAATGTTTGGACGTGGAAGAGATTCTGGTATAGTGCCGTCTTTTGGAAATCAAATTTTATAGTGGCGTTGTGTTGTGTCCTCACAGGAAAATATTGTTGAAACAATAAGAAAACAGTTGGATTCCCTGGAGCAGGAGAAGTCGAGCGTTCTTGCCTGCCATGGTCGGAAGGCCGTTCGTCGCAGGCCGGAAAATCGTCCCGGGTACAGACAGGATTTTGCGACGGATGCCGACCGCATTCTGCATTCCAAATCCTATTCCAGGTATATTGATAAAACCCAGGTTTTTTCTCTCATCGAAAATGACCATATCAGTCATCGCGTTCTGCATGTCCAGCTGGTTGCCCGCATTTCGAGGACCATCAGCAGGTTTCTGGCTCTTAATGAAGATCTTACCGAAGCCATAGCCCTTGGACACGATATCGGCCATCCGCCTTTCGGGCATGAAGGTGAGAGGATTCTTTCCAAGATCTGCAGACGACACGGCCTGCCGTCTTTCCAGCACAATATTCAGTCAATTCAGTTCCTCGATTGTTTTGAGCGCAAAGGGACAGGCTGGAATTTAAGTCTGCAGGTTCTTGACGGTATTTTATGTCACGACGGCGAGGTCAATGTAACCGGATTGCGTCCCCAACGGGAAAAGACCTTTGAACTGTTTGACCGGGAGCTGGAAAGAAAATCCGAAGACCCGGCAATCCCCCTGTATCCCATGACCCTGGAAGGGTGTGTTGTCAGGTTGGCTGATACCATAGCCTATATCGGCAGGGATATAGAAGATGCCATAGAGCTGGGCTTTATCTCCAGGTCGGATATTCCGGCCTCCTGTGTTGCCGCGCTCGGCTCGACCAATGGGACCATGGTACACACCCTGGTAACGGATCTCATTTGTAACAGCGCCCATGTCCGTACTGCGTCAATACCGGCAGGCGAACAGGATTATATCGGCTTCAGTGAACCTGTGGCAGAGCAGCTTTTGAAGTTGAAACGGTTCAACTACGAAAATATTTATACAAATGCAGCGTTTAAGCCGGATTTTAAGAAAATCCACCGCTGTTATGAACAGTTGTTCGATTATTTTTTACAGCAAACAATGAATGTAGAAGAAACAGGCGGCTTTCTCCGCTCGATGTCGCCGCAATACAGACAGAAACACAGCAATGTGGAGTTGGTCCGAGACTATCTCGCGGGAATGACGGATAAATTCTTCCTGCGTAAAGCCCGGGAAATCGGGTGTGATGTTCCGGAGCGGCTATGCGTAAAAAATTGAGGTTACTCCTTCCCGGCGAGCAGACCAGGATGATAACCATTGCCGCCTTTATCGGGGTGATGGCAGGTTTCTCCATCATCGCCTTCCGTGAGGCGGTGGAGCTGGTTCATGAAGTCGTTTTCGTCGGCGGACACCACCTCCTCGGCATTGAGCAGGGAGGCTGGCGGAGATTGCTGATACCCCTGCTGCCCATGACAGGCGCTTTGGGGCTTATTCCCCTGTCTCTTCTTTTTCCAGGCAAAGTCAACGGCTACGGGTTGCCTGCTTTTCTTCGCCGGGTAAACCTGGAAAACGGCGTCATCCGGGCCCGCAACATTTTTATTAAAATCGTGGCTACAGCCCTGACCATCGGTTCAGGGAATTCTGCAGGAGTGGAAGGTCCCATAGCGCAGATCGGTGGTGCGGTGGGCTCACAGGTGGGCCAGCGATTCCGCGTATCGGGAAAGCGGATGAAGGTGTATATAGCCGCAGGCTGTGCCGGGGGAATAGCAGGCATTTTCAACGCCCCTTTGGCAGGCATTTTTTTTGCTGCTGAAATTGTCCTTCTGGGCACTTATGAGATTTCATCCTTTTCTGCACTGGTGATCTCCTCAGCGCTTTCCACAGTGGTTTCCCGCGCCTATTACGGACAGGTCCCGGCCTTTCCGATACCTGATTACCAGATTGTCAACTACTTCGTGGAATTGCCTTTATATGCCATCATGGCTTTTCTGGTTGGTATTCTGGCCGTTGTTCATATCCGTTTCTTTTATTTCGTACGGGATAAGTTTCAAAGTCTGCCCCTGCATCCTCAGGCAAAGCCGATATTAGGTGCCTTTTTCATCGGCTGTATAGGCATATTTTTTCCTCAGGTTATGGGGGACGGGTATGAGTATATCGGTGAGACCCTGACAGGCCATGGTATTGTCTGGGTGATGTTCCTGCTGATATTCCTCAAGTCCATTGGTACTGCCATTACGCTCGGTTCGGGAGGAGCGGGAGGGGTTTTTGCTCCCTCTCTCTTTATCGGTGCAGTTATCGGCGGGGCCTACGGTGGAGTGGTCCATCACTGGTTTCCCGGTTTTACTGCAGATTCCGGTGCGTATGCGACAGTGGGGATCGGCGCATTCATGGCGGCATCGACCCACGCCCCACTGACCGCCATTTTTCTCCTGTTTGAAATGACAGGGAACTATATGATTATCATACCGGTTATGATGACTGCGGTTCTCGGAACCATGACCGCCACCAAGTTTTATTCGGACTCCATTGATACCGTTGATTTCACGCGTCAAGGCATTGACATACACCAGGGCCGGGAAGTGGCTATCATGAAATCCATCCGCGTGGGAAAGGCTATCACCGAGGATGTCGATTTTATAAGTGAAAATGCGAACATCAACCATCTTCTCGAACTGTTTCGATTTGCAAAGGACAGTTTTTATTTTCCGGTTGTCAACCATAAGGGACTCATGGTGGGCGTTGTTTCCATGCAGGATGTAAAGACCATTCTCCATGATGAAGAGCAGCGGGTCTGTTATCTGGTCGGCGCCATCTGCACCAGGGACGTGATCATGTTGACCCCGGATGACAACTGTTATGAGGCCATGCAGCTTTTTGACATCAAAGGCATTGATGAAATACCTGTGGTTGAGTCCCATGAGGAACCGTGGGTTCTTGGTATGCTCAGACGTCAGGATGTCATAGCGGCCTACAATCACGAAATGCTGAATCGGGGGATTAACGAAAAAGCCGACTCCATTCGCATGCTGTGTTCCGCCGCCTGAATCCGCTTCAAAGAGTGAACTCTTAGGGAAAATAGTATTATACCTGTTGATTATGTCCCTCTGATGTATAATACTTTTATACATCTTCCCTGAGCGTACTATGAGGTTCCCTGTGAAAATCACTCTTTTTTCCTTTGGTTTCAAACATGGATTTCCTGAAGCGGATATGGTTCTGGATGTTCGTTTTCTTCCCAACCCTTACTGGGTCCCTGAACTGAAACCGCACAGCGGCTGCGATCCCAGGGTGGCCTTGTATGCTTTGGGTAATGAAAGCGGGCGGAGTTTTCTCGAATACCTGGAACCGTTTCTCGACTTCCTGCTGAAAGAACATGCGGCCAGGGACCGGGAGCAACTCGCTGTAGCCATCGGCTGTACCGGCGGAAAACATAGGAGCGTGGCTGTGGTGGAGCATCTGAGAAGATTCCTGGATGAGAATCCCTTTCCAGTAGAGGCATTTCACCGTGACGTGGAAAAAGAATAATACCTTATGTAATCCCGCAACCATCTGAGGAGGATCGGATGAAAGAACTGTTTAAGAATGTCGTGTATGCCGGTGTGGGTGCTGCATTCCTTACCAAGGAAAAGATCGAAGAGATCAAGGCGGACCTGATAGAAAAAGGAAAAATGAGCCAGGAGGAAGGAAAACAGTTTGTTGATGACCTGGTGAAAAAATCCGAACAGGCCAAGGAGCAGTTTGAGTTATGGCTGAACAAACGGGTTGAGGAAAAAATAAAGCAGCTCAACCTGGCGACCACGGACGAGGTGCAGGAGCTGCGCAGGCAGATTGAGGAGCTGCAGGTCGCCCTGAACAAGCGCACCAGTGACGAACCCTGATCGCGGCAGATGCTCAGTATCCGAAAACTGGGGGCCATAGGCCGTACATATCGCCACTTAAACCGGTATCACCGGATATTGCGCGTTCTTTTTAAATACGGTTTTGAAGACCTGGTTGATCGTCTGCATATAGACCAGTATCTCGAGTCCGGTCTGCAGATGATCAACCGTAAACCTCGTGAGCAGATAACCCGTTTTTCACGTCCTGAACGATTACGCCTGGTCTTTGAGGAGCTGGGGCCGACCTTTATCAAACTCGGCCAACTTCTTTCCACCAGGCCTGACCTCATACCTGCATCCTATGTTCAGGAGCTGACCAAGCTCCAGGACGACATCCCCCCTTTTGCCTCAGAGGCTGTCAACGAAATTTTTCAGGAAGAGCTGGGAAAAGCTCCTGAAGAAATGTTCCTCTCATTTGATCCGGAACCATTAGCCGCAGCGTCCATAGGGCAGGTGCACCGCGCGCAGTTGGAGAACGGCGACCAGGTGGTGGTCAAGGTGCAGCGGCCTAAGATAGACCAGGTCATAGCCGTGGACCTGGAGATTCTCACCCACCTGGCAAGCCTGATGGAGCAGTACCTGGAAGAGGTGCAGGGACACCGCCCTTCAGAGATTGTCGAGGAGTTTGCAAGGGGTCTGAGCAGGGAGATAGACTTCAATACCGAACTGGCGAATATACAGCGGTTCAGTCGGCAGTTTCAGGATAATGATACTATCCATGTCCCTGAAGTCTACCCCCCGCTGAGTACGGAGCGCATTCTGGTTATGGAATACATAGCCGGTGTGAAGTGCTCCCGCTTAGATAAACTGAAGGAAATGGACTGTGATCTTTCCCTGTTGGCCAGGCGTGGAGCCAACCTGGTGATGGAGCAGATCTTTGTTCATGGCTTTTTTCATTCCGATCCCCATCCCGGAAACATTCTTATCCTGCCGGGCAATGTGATCAGCTTTATCGACTTCGGCCAGATGGGGCGTCTTTCATTGCGGGACCGGGAGATCTTTACCAAATTGGTGCTCAGCCTCGTAGCCGGTGATGAACGGAAAATCATCAGCGGTATTCTCCATGTCACCATCCAGCAGGGAGAAGTGGATAGGGAACTGCTTGGCCGCGATATAGCCGGACTCATCGATTTGTATCTCTACCGTCCGCTGGGTGAAATTAAAGCTGCCAGGCTGCTTCAGGACATGTTGGATTTAATTTCCCGGCATAAGCTGTCTTTCAAGCCGAGCATGTATTTGATGATGAAGGCGCTCAGCACGGTGGAAGGCGTCGGCCTGATGCTTGACCCGGATCTGCAGTTGATTCTGCTTGCCAAACCGTTCATGCGCAAAATCCAGCTGAATCGCCTCCATCCTCGAAGATTAACGGAAGATCTAAGCGATACCTCAGAGGCCTATGTGCATTTGCTCCGGGAAATGCCCGATGAGGTGTTGAGCATTCTTAAATTATTGCGCACCGGCAAGATGAAGGTGGAATTCGAGCACCTGGGCTTGCAGTCGCTCCGCATGACCCTGGATCGGGTGTCAAACCGCATTGCATATTCCATAGTCCTTGCCGCACTCATTATCGGCAGTTCACTGATCGTGCTTTCAGATATTCCGCCTCGCTGGCGCGATATCCCGCTTATCGGCATTATCGGGTTTCTTGTAGCCGGCATAATGGGATTCTGGCTGCTGCTGTCCATCATTCGGCATGGGCGCATGTAACTGAAAAAGGCCGGACATCAACCCGCATTTCTCATGAGTATGGTTTTGCAGCAGATGTCCGCCGCCTTTGTTTCAAGGCGCCTTACATAGTGTCCGCCCTTATTTTTTTACCCATTTGCCGTTAATGTGAACGAGCTGGCCGGCCGGCGTCTTTTCAATGGCTGTTTTTCCGGCAAGCTTTTCCACTGCCTGAAGAGATGTGTTTCTTTTCTGCGCTATTTCCTGATACTGCTTTTTACGTGCGGCGTTGATTGATTGAACCAGTTTATCGACTTCTCCATTGCCGGGTTGTACACTTTGCAGGTATCCGCTGGGGGTTTCGCCTACCAACCCTCTCTGCTTAGCATTTTGCAGATCCATGGCACAGACCGAGATGGAACTGAAAAGCAGGGCGGCTACAATATATACAGATAACTTTTTCATAAAGGGCTCCTTAAAACAATCCGCTGTCTTCGCTGAATACCTGTTCCAGATCTTTCTCCACCTTCACCTGAATCTCATGTTTGATGTTTACATTGAGATTGATGGTAATCGGCTTTTCCGGAGGGGCTACCTCCACCCTCGGAGTACATCCTCCAAGGATGAGGAAAGAGAACAGGAAAACCAAGAAAGGGTAGGGAAGTTTGTTCATAGTGATTCCTTGGGGCATGAATGCACCTGAAAGTGATCTACATTTCGAGTAACTGCTCACAGTGTGCCTGATCTTTCCGTGATCAGTCACCCTCCTGCTTGTGTGATCCGGCTCTGGACGAATTCTGAATTTTTTTGTTCAGGCCCGATGTGATTTTGCTATTGTACTGGACGCTTTGCAGAAGCGAAAGCAGATTTTGCTCTGTATGAATATTCAGATGTACAGGCCTGGTCTTGGAAAGATGCGGACTCTTGCCCTGAAGATGTATGTCAACCAGCAGATTGCCGTCCTGCTGGTAGGTTACCTCAGCTTGCAGAAGTGAATAATAGAATTCCTGCAGTGCCTTGAGTGCCGTTTCCGTATATTGGTTCCGCTCTCCGGTGTCGGGAGGCTGGTAGCGAATAACCCCGCCGATATCACCCCCCTGCACCTTCCCTTCATCTATGATGAAGCCTGCCTCTGTTTGCCGGACAGGAAGGGTTCCGGACAGCGTTCCTTCCACATCCAGATTCGGAATTTTAAAGTATCCGATCAAGGCGGCGAGATCCAGATTCTTGAGAGATATTCCTGTTTTGTTGTTTTTTTCTGATATGGATAGTAAAAACGGCTCAACCAGAACTGTTCCCCCTACGGCATCGGCAGAGATGTTCCGGAAAAGAATGGCTGGGGCTTCCGTTTTTTTCTGTTCCTCGACTTCGGCGAGAATCTGTATGTGTTCAAGGGGGACAGGCGTGTTCAACCTGTCAATGGTTAAGGCGCCTGGTTTCAGGGTATGGATTTTCTCTCCGAACTGCAATGTCTGTATGGTATTTAAACCTGTAAAAAGAAATCCCCGGGCTGAGCCGGCAAGATTCTCCAGATGCACTTCAATGCTTGCTTCCGGTATCACCCTCCCTCCCCATGAACCGTTAAAGGAACATGCGGCCTGTCCGCCTGTCAGGTCGAACGGAAGCTGTTTGCCCTGGATAAAATTGTGCAAAGGGGAATCTTCCTGAAAGGCAAAAGGCTTGAGGGTTTTGCCATTGAAGCTGCCTTTACCGGTGTCGATGTCCCGGGAGATCTGTAACTCCACCATGCCTTCCGATCCTTCCGGGATCAGCTGCATTGTTCCTGCAATGGTTTTTCCAGAAGAAGAGATTTCCGCGTCAAGTGTGCGAAGCGGGATGGTGTATTGGGGGAGTTGGAGTTTTACTCCGGTAATATGCCCCTTCACCTGGCTGATAACACTTTCGGCAGCATATTCAAAGCGGTTGAGATCCAGTTCAGTCGCTTGCACTGATGCACGTATATCTCCGGCTTGAACCGTCAGGGGTGCCAGGTGCGCCCGTAGGGGAGCGAGTACGGTACGTCCCGGAGCAATGGTCAGCTGCACCGGGGTATCAGGGACCATGGTTACTTCCGGGATTGTCAATGTCTTGCAATCCACTCGGTGTCCGGAAACAGCAGCTATGGTTGCGCTGATCTCCATCTGAGAGAGAGAGTTATGGTCCGCAGATACGCTGTGCGGTTGTATGATCAGAGTTTCCATGGAACATCCTGGTGTTCCTATTTCCCGGATTTCAAGGGAGGCGCCCGGAGCTGTCGTAACCGACCAGTGTTGTTGTTTCCATGTATATTCACCAGCCAGCCCCATCTGCAGGGTATCAAATGAAGCCGCGCCGGTTTGCAGATGTTTTGCCTGCAGCCTGGAGCCCGGAAAAAGAGAGAGTTTTCCGGATTGTTCCAGCCGGCCGTCGGCTTGGATGGTAAAAGCCTCAAGGCTATTGTTTCCCACAGCCGTGTCACGTGCTGAACATGCCATGGAAAAATGCAGTCCGTCACCCCACGATGCTGTACCTTGTATATCGATACGAGATTGTGCCTTAAATTGCGAGGCCGGTCCCAGGAGGTTGCTGATCCGGGGAAGTGAGATGTTGACGGTTGCCTCCAGCCTCTCCGGGGTGAGGGTAAGATGCGCTTTTTGTTCCGTAATATCCGGTGCAGTAAGGCTCGCCGTTGCCTCAATTTCCTTTTTACCCTCCGCAGCCATTAGAAGGTTGAGCTTGAGCAGGGCTCCGCTGTTAAGACCTGTTCTCAGTTCCATGTTTTTTTGCTGTTCCGGATTACTAAGCTGGAAAGTAATTGGCTGTTGGTTGGAAAGCGCAGGAGGTAAGCCGTTTACATGCAATCGATCTATATTGATTTGCCGAACCGGGACGGCTGCTCGTAATACCTGTTCAAAAAAACGGTCGAAAGAGGTTTGGGAAAGACGTGGTCCTGATTCAGCCTCCTGTTGAGGCCCCTTGGGCAAAGAAATCTCCAAACTGCCGACATGAAGCTCATTCAGTGTTCCGTTTTTAAGGCTTTGCAGGGAGTACGTGCAGGTGATTTTTTCGGCGCTGATATGGATGGAATCATTGCCGGCGGCAATATTCATCTCCAGGCTCGGTAAGAGGCAGCTGCTTGGTGAGACGGTGTCGAGTCGCACTTTCAGGGTATGCGGTGTCTGCCGGTTGATGTACAGGGGGACGACAAATTCCAGTAAAGGAGCCCTGAAGATCACGGCTGCGGCGATTACAACAAGGAACAGAAAAAACAGGCGAACAACGAATTTCATTGCATCAGTGCATACGTTTAGAGTTCCGAAGAATGGGAATGTGAAACAAATGAACGAGGAGTCTGTCGTCCTACAGTATAATGAAGCCGAAGGCAACCACACCCATGAAAAACTCTTTCCAGCCGGGGGGATCCTGCTTGACTGTGAGTTTTTGCGGCGGAGTCCATGGCGTGGGTGCGTCTCCAAACGTCCCTCGAATGCGAACCATGTATTTCCCTGGTAAAAGATGAGTTGATATGGTGTAGGAATTGGTAGAGAGAGCTTTCCGGTCTACCAGCAGTCGCTTGAACTGCCGATCCTCGGCAACCTGTAAGTCATACTCACACTCCTCACCCATGCTTGCCCAGTTGAGTGTAACGGCAGAGGACTGATTGAATGTTGTCTTCCCCATTTCCGGCTTTTGCGAGATGGTCCAGTGCAGGGGAGGAGAGTAGAGTGTTGTAAATCCGTCCTCGGCGATTGCCTGAACTCGAAAATAATAGCTGCCCGCATCGAGTTCAGGTGATTTATAGCTTTTCCCAGTAACTGTTTTCTCTTCTACTACCTCTGTAAAGTCACTGTTTTTTGCAAGTTGACAGTGATAGCGGCTGACGGAATCCGCATCCAGCCACTGTACGGTAACCTCAGGAGTCCACGTCGTTATATTGTTGTTCGGACTGGATAGTACAGGAGCTGCGGGTATCGTACGCAGCTGGAATGGATATGGGCCGGACGGGACGCTTTCAAAACCGTCATTATCGGTTGCTGTGAGGTAGAGGCTGTAATGCCCGTCCGCAATGTCGGGTATTACGAAGGTGGAATCCGGGGCTCCGGTTATTTTGTGCAGCGTTTTGAGTCCCCCCAGGTCCGAACATATTCGCAAGGTGCAGGAGGCTGCCCGAGCGGTCATGGGGAAAGGTATGCGAACAGGCAGTATTTTTTGAACGGCATCATAATCACCCATAGTCGGTGGAGGAGGCAGCACCCTTGGAGGGGTCGGTCTTTCTCCTTTTGTAATTTTCGTGCCTTTCCCTTTTGACAGGAGGATGGCGCTATCTGCAGCATGTATGGAGACGAGACCTCTGAGCGTTTCAATGGTGCTTTGCGTATCGTCAGTCTTTAGACGATATTCCGTGCCTCTTACACCTGTTATGGATGTCGGGGTTCCGGTTCGGTGACTGTCGTTGTGTTCGAGAAGCTTTTCGACCTGGTTGACAACGGATCCCTGTTCCACGATAAAATCGATTTTGACACTGCCGTCCGTCAGGCGAATAAGGTAGTTGAAAGACAGGCGTGAGCCGGGATCGATACGGGCGGATCTGTTATCCGGAAAGACCAGCTGCGCATATCCGTCTGCGCCTGTTATTAAGGTGTCGCCGGCCCCTAACCGAGCGGGGTGTGCATTACTTTCTTTCTCCTGATTGCGCTCTATGGAGACTGTGCCTCTCCGGTGGGTGATTTCCGCCTGCAACGGTTCGGCGATCAACAGGGACAGAGGGATATGCAGGCTGGTTGCCTGCGGTATAAGATAGGGCGGTTTGAGTTTGTTGATGCGGGCAATGATTTTCCAGGAATTTTTAGAATAGCAATAATCCCTTGCCATATGGATCAGGTTGGTTCCCGGTTCAACATATATGGGAATAAGCTGTTCCACTGCATGACTGAAAGGGCATGCAGCGAGAAGAATACACAACGTAAAGAAAAAAATGTGTAATTTTTTTCCAGGAAGCGTTCCATGGGATACATTCATGATACTCTCTCTGATAACGGGAACGAGGATCTGCGTTATTGCAATGGGGCAAGCTTATATCCTACCCCGGCAACCGCGATAATTTCAATCATTCCCGGACGGGCCTTTTCCAGTTTTCGACGTATATTGGCAATATGCATAACCAGGGACTTGGTTTCAACCGTTGGTTCATATCCAAGCACATCCTGGAGGAGTTGGCCGTGACCGACAACCTGTTTTTGCCGGGCTGCAAGATAGTAAAAGAGATCAAATTCGGTTTTAGTTAATCGCAGCGGATTGTCCTCTTTAATAAAAATTTCCCGGGATTTCGGGTCAATGGTAAATGGGCCGACCTGTACCACTTGTTTTTGGGGAATTTTGCTGCGTTCCAGTCTGCGTAATTGCGCCCTGATTCGTGCCTGCAACTCTTTCAGGCTGAATGGCTTGGGGATGTAATCGTCAGCGCCGAGTTCCAGGCCTTTTACTCTGTCGTCAACTCTGCTTTTATCGGTGAGAAACAGAACCGGCAAATCGACATCAACCTCCCGCAGCTCTTTGATTATTGTAAACCCGTCCTTATAGGGCATCATAATATCGAGGATAAGGATGTCCGGAGCTGTCTCCGTGATGATCTGCAGGGCGTTCTTGCCGCTGTCGGCGTGGATAACCGTAGCGCCCTGTTTTTGAAAGAAGGCTTTCAGCATGGTGGAGGTGACGGGATCGTCTTCAAAGATGAGTATTGAACAGTTGAGTTGTTCAGTCATATTTCTAACCGGTTGCTGGTGTCGTGTACAATGGGCGGAAGCAGAGTCTGTCCGAATATATTCGTATACGAGTATACTTGATTTGTGGTGTTCCCCCCAAAAAAAAGTAGAATTATAGAGCGTTTTTATGTTCGGCGCCCTGTTAGGACAAGCACAATGATATTATGTGAAATTTATCGGAGTGCTTGCCCTTGTCCGCCTCTGCAGGCCTGTGTTTTTTACAGTTTCATCTTGAAGATTTCCCGTCTGAACAGGTAAGCTTACTACAAGGGAGAGTGGACAGTCAAAATAGGGTGAAAAGCTATAACAACCAGGCCTGCACACAGGTCTGGTATTTATTGGGGGAATTGAACTGTTGGGGGAGAGCGAAAAAATACGAGTCGCCCTGGTGCACTATCATCTGCAGCGTGGAGGTGTTACGCGAATAATCGAGCATTGTGTGAACAGCCTGGCCGATTTTCCTGTTTCCATTGTCGTGGTAACGGGGAAAGCGCCGGACATGCCGTTTCCATGCCCGACGGTTGTTGTTCCCGGTCTGCAGTATGAAATTCATCGACCGAAAATATCATCGAATGTCCTGGCCGACGAGATGATCCGCGCTGCATCAGCAGCCCTGGGGGGGCTGCCTGATCTCTGGCATACGCACAATCATAGTCTGGGAAAAAATCTTGCTCTCCCGAATGCGCTGTGTACACTTGCCGAGCAGGGATATCCACTGCTTCTGCATATCCACGATTTTGCCGAAGACGGCCGGCCGGGCAATTATCGAGCCATGCTTGCCGAGATAGGCTCAGGCAGTACAGCCGCTCTTTCAGCGTCTTTGTATCCCTGGTCGGATCATATTCATTATGCGCTATTGAATACCCGTGATTATTGCTATCTGCAGGCAGCCGGTGCAGATGAAGACCGTATACATCTGCTGGCCAATCCGGTGTATATAGACCCCGGCTGTTGTCAAAAAGATACGCCTGCCGGATTTGATTCGTCTTTGTGGGTCTATCCCACCCGGGCCATTCGGCGGAAAAATATAGGCGAATTTCTTCTCTGGTCCGCTGTTGCTGAACAGGGAAATACTTTTGCAACGACTCTCGGCCCGGAAAATCCGTCAGAAAGAAAACGGTATGAACAGTGGATGCGATTGGCAAAGGAACTGTCCCTGCCCGTAGAGTTTGAAAAAGGGGTGTTGGAAGGATGTCCTTTTTATGATGTCCTGCGTCAGGCCCGCGGGCTTGTCACCACCAGTGTGGCTGAGGGGTTCGGCATGGCGTTCCTTGAGCCCTGGCTTGTGAAACGACCGGTCTATGGAAGGAATCTTCCGGAGATCACCTATGAATTTTCAGAAAAAGGGGTGCTGCTTTCCCATGTGTACCAACGTCTGGACATCCCCTTGCAATGGATAGGGAAAAAGGAGCTGTATGCCGCTGCCCGGAAGGGATTGCAGCAATACATGGCCGCCTATGGGCGCTCCCCTGACGAGGATGATTACCGAAGAACCCTTGCTGCCTGGATTCATGATGACTGTGTCGATTTTGGCCGTCTGAACGAGGCGCTCCAGGAAAAAGTCATTCGGCATGTTCGCAAATCCGCCATGGATCGTGCTCTCTTGCATCCAAACAGCCTGATACCGGCTGAGTGTTCCGTGGAAGTCATCCATCGCAATCGAGAAGTGATCCTTAACACTTTCAGCCTGCATCGCTATGGGGAACGTCTTTTTGATCTATACACTGCACTGGCGGGAGCTGCCCCATCCCGAATCGACAGCCTTGACGGGACTATCCTGCTTGAGGATTTCCTCGCCCCGGAACGTCTGCATCTGCTGCGTGTGGATTGATACCGGGGAAAGCGCAAGGACCGTCCATGTTTCCCATCATGGAATGACGCCGTCTCGAAGCAAAATTCAACTACTCTACCTCCCCTTGCGTTTGTCGTTTATAACGGCGGTACATTTGGGGACAGATGTATTCGATAGGAGGCTGCCGATGCGTCATGCAGTCAACGGGTGATCATATCCTCTGATAACTGATCCATGTCAGTACGGTATAGGCTATAAACCAGAGGATTAGAAGAGCGTATGCCCCTTTTCTGTTTTCTGACTGCTGAGGAAGGAAAAACAGCAGGGCAACAGGGATGCAGGGGGCGACCACCCCGGCGATAAACGTCGCAAGATAGCGAAGCAGTTCCTGCAGACCGAGAAAAAACCAGGGCCCGGCAATATGAAGCAGTCCGAAGCGTTCAGGCTCCATGGGTGTTGTAAGAAAGACGGAAGCGGCGAGGACACAGACAATAAGAACGCTGTGATTGTGCCAGAAGGCAGGGTAACGTCGGAGGTGGGGCCACAGAGAGTAGGCGCCCAGAGCGACAAACCCGATGAGGTGATGCAGATACACTTTTCGCAGGCCGCTTTCAGTAATATCAAACAACAGGTCATTGAGCCAGGGACCGGCAATGGGAACGGAGAGGCAGATATTTTCAGCAATAAGTCCGGCTGCTTCTCCTGTGGCATCTCCGCGTAGAACATAGCCGGTGAAAAGCAGCAGGGCCGCTATGGGGAATGACGCGCAAAGTCGTATCCAGCTTGCCCGGGAAAGGATTTCCTGCTTTTTGCAGAGAATCGCAGCGACGTGCCCAAGGAGCAGCAGAAAAAAAGCCTGACTCGAATAGTAATGCAGGGCTCGCCAAAACCTGCCGTACGGGACTATGAGCTCCAGGGTTGCAGTGGAGTAATAGGGGGAGTGCGGATCATACTGTAATGCAATAATAATTCCTGAAATCAATGAGATGTAGAGGCTGATCAGGGCCTGACCGCCCCAACGGTTATCGATCAGGAGTTGTTTCGCTCGGTTGATCAGGCGTGAGAACCGGGGTGTACTCATACCAGGGTCACCACATAGGCCTGCACATTGTCTCGGTCATCTTTTTGTATCTCAACGGCATAGGTCGGAAGATTACGTTCAGCCGGACCTGCCAGACGCTCCCCAACCTGTGAAAATCTACTCTGGTGACAGGGACATTCAATATAGTTTTTATCTTCAAGATAGTTGACCCGGCATCCGAGATGGGTACAGGTACGGGAAACCGCATGCGCGCCTGTCTCGTCGGCGAATAGAATGAAATCTTTTTCCTGATGATAACCGCTCAGGGGAAGGGGACCGGGAACGGTCACATATCTGGGTTCAGGCTTGAGCTGATACCGGGTAAAACGAAAAAAGGGGTAAAACAGGGCAAGGAGCATGCCCGTAAGGGACCAGCCGAACACCCTTTTCATGAGAACCCTTCGGGATCTGCCGGCCCCGGAATTGGATGAGGATCGAGTAATTCCGGACATTAGACGAATTTTTCCTTCAGGGCGTCGGCAACATGCTCCGGCACCAGCCCTGCTATATTCCCTCCGCACTTTGCCGCCTCTTTGATGCTGGTTGAACTGATATAAATCCAGCGAAACCCGGTCATCAGAAAAATGGTTTCCACTTTACGTTCCAGTCTGCGATTCATGAGGGCAAGCTGAAACTCATAATCAAAGTCGGAGAGAGCCCGTAATCCTCTGATAATGGTGGCTGCGTTGTGTTGCAGGGCAAAATTAACGATAAGTCCTTCCGTGAAACTGACCTGGATACGTGCATCTGCCGGATCAAAACATTTTCGGATAAGAGCAATGCGCTGCTCCAGGGAGAAGAGCGGCGCTTTACCGGGATTCACGGCAATGACCACGATCACCTTGTCAAAGAGGCACATGGCGCGTTTGATGATATCCAGGTGTCCGTTTGTGATTGGGTCGAAAGTTCCAGGGTAGACGGCTATGGAGGGACTCGATGTGTAACGACCGGCCGAATCAGGACCGGAAAGATTCTTTGTGGGCATAGTCGGTTGTTGAAGCGATGGCGCCATATATCCAGATGCCGGTTTCACCATACTTTCGGTGATCAAGAAGCTGCATCTGTTGTGTTGTCGCAGGGAGTTGCACCTCCCGATGCTCTTCTACCAAAACCAACCCCTTGTCGGCAAGAAAATGCGCCTGTTCGATCAGGGAAATGGCGGGGAGGGCCAGATCTTTTCCATAGGGAGGATCCATGAAGATAAGGTCAAACGATATCTGTTTCGGCAGATGCCTGCTCAGGTTTACGATATTGGTACCGGCATTGAGACTGTGCAGGATGCATTGCGCCTGCGGATTATCGAAACAGGTAAGCAGGTTTCTGGTAATGAGTTCAATGGCTTTGCGGGACTGATCGATAAATACTACGAATTCGGCACCCCGGCTGAGGGCTTCTATTCCCAGTGCCCCGGTGCCGGCAAAACAGTCCAGAACCCCTGCACCCTGAACTTTGGAGCCCACAATGTTGAAAAGTGCTTCCCTTACCCGGTCACTGGTTGGGCGTATAAAATCCCCTTTAGGAGGTGAAAGCTTCCTGCCCCTGCATCGCCCGCCTGTAATGCGCACTGTCTACATTTCACCGTTGGTATGGGAAATGCGTTTTTGTCTTTTCTGTTTTCTATGTGCCTGCAGATCCTTCAATGCAAGAATCGGCCCGTGAAGCATGTAGAACAGGGAGGCAAAAAACAGGGTAATGGGGGGTTCCGTTGCCAGCAGAATAAAGAGCAGCAACATGGCGACAATCAGTTGAAATTTTCGCTCCCTGCCGATGTTGGTCTGCTTGAAACTCAGATAGCGGTGGGTTGATACCATGAGATAGGATAACACATAGACCAGCAGCAGAATAGAAACGTGTTTTACCGTATCCGTGGCTCCCAGAAAACGGCTGAACATGACAGTCGTGGCTATCATGCCTGCTGCAGCCGGACAGGGAAGACCGACAAAGTCATGGCCTGGGAGGTCATCCGTCTGTGAATTGAATCGTGCCAGGCGAAGAGCGGTCATTGCCACATAGAGAAAGGCTGCAAGCCAGCCGTATCTTCCATAGGGCGTCAATGCCCAGAGATAGGCAAGCACGGCCGGTGCAACTCCGAAAGAGACCATGTCGCACAAGGAGTCAAGTTCCATTCCGAACTGGGATGTGGAATTGGTCATGCGGGCAACGCGTCCGTCAAGACAATCAAATACTCCGGCAATCAATATGGCTACTGCGGCTGCAAAAAAATGGCCGTTAAAAGACGCTACGATGGAATAAAAGCCGCTGAATAAACTCGCGCAGGTTATCAGACAGGGGAGCGGATAAAATCTGTTGGCTTGACCGCTCTCAAGCGATTGGTCTGTTTCTTCTGTATGCATGGTAAATCTTCTCGTTGTCTCTTCGGAGATCACATGTGGAGATGCTGTGCCGGAGCGCTCGTTAGACAATGCGTCCCAGCAATGTTTCTCCCGCCTTTACTTTTTGCCCCACGTTGACCGTTATTCTGCTTGTCTCAGGCAGGTACAGATCGACCCTGGAACCGAACCGGATCAGTCCGTAGCGCCGGCCGCCTTCAAGTGTATCTCCCGGGCGGGCATAACAGACGATTCGACGGGCGATCAGGCCTGCGATCTGAACGACGCAATACCTGATATCGTTGTCAGTCTGTACTATCATAGCACAATATTCGTTATGAAGAACAGCCTTGTCTTTGTCTGCCGCATAAAACCTGCCCGGTTGCAATTGGACGGTTTCAATGGTACCGCTCATCGGGAGTCTGTTGATATGGACGTTAAAAACATTCATGAAGATGGAAATTTTTTTCACTCGCTCCTTGAGGAACCGGTCGTCATCCAGCTCTTCAATGCGGATAACCTTGCCGTCGGCAGGACAAATAATCCCGTTTTCCTCTTCCGGAACAATTCGGCTTGGGTCACGGAAGAAATAGGTGGAAAAAAAAGTCGCAGCCAGGGCAAGGACAGCAATGACCGGGCAGCCCGCCAGGGCAAATGTCAGCGTCGTGAACGCGAACAGTCCTATGAAGGGGACGCCTTCCCTGTGAACCGGAATACGTGGTTGTTCCATGGTAACGCCTGTGTGAAATAAAAATCGGGTTATCTATTTTTGGGCGCCCGCTGCATGGCTATGGTGCCCGTACGTATGATTTCTTTAATGCCCAGCGGCTTCAGGATATCGATGACTGCCTTGATTTTTGATTCCGATCCGGTTACTTCAACGGCATAGGAGCCGGCGCTCACGTCGACGACCTTGCCTCTGAAAATGTCTATAATGCGCAGAACTTCAGCTCTGGTTCCTGCATCGGCTTTTACCCGGATAAGGACCATTTCCCGCTCAACGTATTCGCTTTCACTGATATCGATGACTTTGATCACATCGATGAGCTTGTGCAGCTGTTTCATGACCTGCTCGATCACGCCCTCTTCACCTCGCGTGACAAGAGTAAGGCAGGAGACTGAAGGGTCCATGGTTTCGGCGACACAGAGGCTCTCAATGTTGAAGCAGCGGCCGCTGAATAATCCTGTAACCCGTGAGAGTGCTCCTGGTTTGTTTTGAAGAAGAACCGACAAGGTGTGTTTCATTATTCGTTGTCCTTATTTTTCAGTCTGACCGGTTTGGTGTATATCGCTGTTCCTGTACTGCAGTCACCTGTGAACGTTTATCCGAAAGTCTCCGGCTGTGAGCAGAAGGCGCCATGCCGGAGCGACAAACTTTCATAACAGCGAAGCGGTGTCATCGTTGCGGCCGGCCGACCTGGTCCAGCCGTGCTGGTTATACCAGGAGCATTTCCGTTGTCGCCTTTCCGGCCGGGACCATGGGGAATACCCCTTCCTCACGGCTGACGGCAAAATCCATTATCACGACATTATCAGTTGCAAGCGCTTCCCTGATAACCGGTTCAACTTCACTTTTTTTGTTCGCGCGTAATCCCACGGCACCATAAGCTTGAGCCAGAGCAACAAAGTCAGGGGTATGCTCCATGACTGTCGAAGCGTAATGGCGATTATAAAAAAGTTCCTGCCACTGGCGCACCATGCCCAGGTAATTATTATTGAGTATAGCTACCTTGACATTGGCCCCCCATTGTCTGGCTGTTGCAAGTTCCTGAATGTTCATCTGAATGGAGCCGTCTCCCGCTATATCGATAACATCCAGATGAGGAAAGGCAAGTTTCGCTCCGATGGCTGCCGGCAGACCGTAACCCATGGTTCCCAGTCCGCCGGATGTGAGAAAACGGCGGGGTTGGTTAAATTTATAAAACTGGGCCGCCCACATCTGGTTTTGTCCCACCTCCGTGGTGATGAGTGCGTTCCCTCCGGTCAGTTCATTGATTTTTTCAATAACATATTGAGGTTTTATGATGTCGCCTTCTTCCTGATATGCCAGGGGGTGTTTGTTGTCCCATTCCTTCACCTGATCCACCCAGGGTTGATGTTGGGCGGTAATTTCCTGTTCGGAAAAGGATGAGTCGGCGTCCAGACAGGCGTTTATAGCCTTTAAGGCGAGCCTGCAGTCGGCGACAATGGGAACGTCGACCTCAACGTTTTTACTGATGGAGGTGGGGTCTATGTCAATATGGATGATCTTCGCGTTCGGAGCAAAGGCGTCCAGCTTTCCGGTAACCCGGTCGTCGAATCGTGAACCCACCGCAATAAGAAGGTCACTTTTGGCAACAGCCATGTTGGCGGCATAGGTCCCGTGCATTCCCAGCATGCCCAGCGAGAGGGGGTCCGTACCGGGGAAGCCTCCTAACCCCATGAGAGTCATGGTTACCGGGATATTCAGTTTTTTTGCCAGATGGGTCAGTTCTTCATTGGCATCGGACAGAATAACCCCGCCTCCCACATAGAGAACCGGCTTTTGAGACTGAAGGAGTGCTCTGCAAGCCTTTTCAACCTGACCGGGATGCGGTTTCACATTTGGCTGGTAGGTCTGCATGCGTGTCTTTTTCAGTTCGGGATAGACTATCTGAGAGGCCATGACATCTTTGGGCAGGTCCACCAGCACCGGTCCCGGACGACCTGAGGCCGCTATGTAAAAGGCTTCTCTGAGGATTGGGACAAGCTGATCCGGGTCGTTTACCAGGTAATTATGTTTGGTGCATGGTCTGGTAATGCCGACGATATCCACTTCCTGAAAGGCGTCGTTACCTATGAGCGCCCTCGGAACCTGACCTGTGAGTACAACCAGCGGGATGGAATCGCAGTAGGCGGTGGCGATCGCTGTTACGCCGTTGGTGGCTCCCGGGCCGGAGGTCAATACGGCTACCCCCACCTTGCCCGTGGAACGTGCATATCCGTCGGCTGCGTGTACAGCGCCCTGTTCATGTCTGACCAGAATGTGTTTGATGTCTGTTTTGCAGAGTTCATCGTAGAGTTCGATGACAGCACCACCCGGGTACCCAAAAATCAGGTCGACGCCCTGTTCTTTCAGACAACGGATAATTGCCTGAGAGCCTACTATTGTACTCATTTTCTATCCTCTCTCTTCTTGCTTCGGGGTTTTCAGGCGGGTCGTTGGTTGGAACGAATTGCGGTCATTATACATTTGATGAGCGCCGGCAGGTATGGTCCGGGGCGTTTCAGGCAACCTGTAAACGTGGATGGAACGATCGCTTCCGGGCGACACTGTTTCGCAGGCCTCATTGTATGGTTTTGAGCGCAAAGAAAAAATATATAGGCGATAAAATGGGCTGTCAAGGAGGAAACCTGTTCTTTCATGACATGTACTGATGAATGTGCGCCGGAGATAACCTTTCTCTCTCATCGTCGGACAATATGCAATACCCGGCACAGATTGCAATACAACCGGACGGCGTTGACTATTGCATCTGCTCTTCAATCTGTTCAACCAGGTCCGACAGCATGCCGCCTGACGGCGTTGCTGCCAAAGGATTCACGGCAAGCAGTTCTTTCCAGGCGGCCAGGGCTGCTTTTTCATCGTGCAGGTCTGAAAGCAAAACCACTCCTTTATTGAATCGCGCCTGTTGGTGATTCGGGTCAATGGCAATGACCGCATCAAAAGTTTCTACGGCCTTTTTCGGCAGGCCGCTGCGCCGATACATGATGCCCATGTCCGTCATGACGTCTGTCTGGCCGGGTAGAATATTCAGTGCTTTTTGATAACTTTCAATGGCTTCGCTGAACCGGCCGTCGTCAAAATAGGCATGGCCCAGCCGCACCCATGCCTGGCTGTCTTCCGGATTGTTTTCAGTTTGGGTGAGGAGTTGTTCAATAACGGCTGCGAGTTGGTTGGTCTGCCTGCTCTGCGGTTCATTGACAGTCGGAAGTTTATACGAACTGTAGCCGACACCGAGCAGAAAACCGGCAAGTAACGCAGCCGCAATGCTCAGGTACAAGGTTTGAGGTTTGACCGATTTATGTTGGGATGACATGGTGTACTCCTGACAGACACGGGATAAGGGCGGTCCAATTTTGGGCAGCGCTCATTTTCACTGCCACGGAGTGCTCTCATACCATATTGAAATACAGCGTGCAAATGAAACAGGAGTTCTTCTCTCCCCGGTCATGGAAAATGCGGGTTGATGACCGCACGAAAGCAGCACCTGTAGGTCCGAGGGCCGCAGTGACCGCATCGGTGATGTTGCAGATTGTCGGTTGAGCGTCCTGCATCCGTGCATGCACGGTGAATTGCCGCAGCGATTTCTGCATGGTTCTTTTCCCGCACCATTGCGTAGTGATGCAGAGTCCCGCCAGGGCGGAGCATGTGTATGGCCGGTGCAATCATTTTTGTGTGAGCTGTGGGCAGCATGGTGATGACCCGATCAAAATCTCTATTTTCCACTAGGTTGAGCGTCTCGGCATCCCCACAAAGAAGTGAAATGGTTGTGTCCATCTTGTTCAGCGATACATTTTCCCGGGCAAATGCATGTGCCTGCGGATTCTTTTCAATACCGAGGATGAATCCCGGTTCACTGTTTTTAGCCAGGACAAGGAGCAGGGGGGCGATTCCGGAGCAGAGAACGGCAATCCTTTCACCCTGAATGATTTCCTTGCTTAAGCGTAAACGCTCTCCTCCCATCCGCGGGGAAAAATAGACTTTGCCTGGATTAACTTTCAGCCTTACTCCATTTTCACGGTGCATGGTATCCAGGCAGTCATTACCTGCAATGACCTGCAGCGTTCTGGTTCTATATGGTCCTTCATAGCGTCCGGTTGGAGAGGCGACAGTACGAATTTTCGGGTGGATGTCAAGGTATGCCCGGCCTATGTGTTGTTTTTCGCTGTCTGAAAGTCGTCCCAGATCCGTGATCAGGATATCTCCTACTATATCGTAGCTGTGCGGGATGAACGTCAGTGCGCTTTCAGACAGATGAGAGCGGAGCATGCGCAGCAGTTGTCGGCGGGGAATCATTGTATCACGTGCATTTACTGTAATGGTATCGATTGTATATGCTCCTGTACTGCTTCATCAATGATAAGAGGTGCGTAATGATGGAGGTGTATTGCGTTTGGCGGATGTCCTCCAGTGATTGTTGTAAATCTGTACTAAGACATCATCGTTGTATCCGGGGTATGTCTGAAATTTTCCTTTAATATTCGCCTGATAACAGTCGTTGTAGGCACGTTGTGGTAGATAAAGATTTGGTAACATTGTTGGGGGCAGGTTTGACTTTAGATATTGCATGTGAGATATATTGAGTATGCCGAGTTTCGTTAATTTCTGTCGGCGCCTATGTACTGATTGACGTTTTAGAAAAACGACCCCTTCGATATGGAGAAGAAAATAGTGACTGTCAAGAGAAAACGACAATACAGGTTGAAAAAAACGGCCGCAATTTTTGCGGCGTCTTTTTTGTTTGCGGCAGCTCCTGCCTGGGGAGGATCATCTGAAGAATCCGGTTCTATTCGTCAGGCAGGCCTTGACGGGTGTCTGGAAGAAGCGCTTAATAACAATCACCGGCGCCCGGCTTCAAGGTATGCCGTTGAAATGGCTGAAGCGCAGCATAAGCAGGCATTGTCGGGATATTGGCCGCAGGTGACCGCCGCAGCGGGATACAAAAAGATGGATGAATCCATTACGTTTACATATCCTTCTTCGGTCATGAGCCTGCCCATTGGTAATATCCCGATTCCCTCTCAGAAGATCACGGTTCTTGATGACAATAATTACAGGGCGTCCCTCGAAACGACCTGGTTGTTGTATGATGGAGGAACCAGGAAGGGGTATCGTGAACAGACAGGAGCTCTGGTCGATATGATGAAGCAGGAACTCCGTCGAACCGATCTGGAGGTGGTGGACAGTGTGAAACGTTTGTACTGGGGAGCCGTGCTCGCGCGTCAACTTCACCAGGTCGGCAGAGACACCCTTGTTCGAATGGAGACCACACTCAATCTCACAGAGACCATGTATAAGGAAGGCAGCGGCCGGGTTAAAAAAACAGACTGGTTGAACAACAAAGTTATGGTTGAAACCATTCGATCCATGGTTGCACTGTTGGAGAAGAATGAACGTGTTGCCCAATCCGCCCTTGCCAATACCATGGGATTGTCCTGGGATCAGGATATTGTTCCGCTTGATAAGGACATGCCCTATTCGAGCGTTGATTTGCAGCTCGATCAATTGGTAAGCAGCATCTATATGTTCAATCCGGACTGGTCCGGGATCGAGGCCGGACTCAGGGCTGCAGAGGGAACCTTGAAAACGGCCCGGAGCGGGCACTACCCAAAACTGGCAGTAACCGGAAAAGTTTACAGATGGTGGCATGACAGCGATGCAGGTCTTGCTACAGAAGAAAATGAAGACGGCTGGAATGTGGGAATCGGGATTGAACTGCCTCTTTTCAACGGCATGTTGACCCACAATAAGATTGCCGAAGCAAAGGCCCGGATAGCCAAGATACGGGAAGAACAATTGTTGCTTAAAGAGGGGCTTGGATTACAGGTAAAAGATATTTTTCTCTCTCTCGTTGCAGCAGAAAAGGCCCATGGAGCTACCCTGGAGGCCATGGACTCGGCGACGGATAATCGAAAGCTTAATACGCGTGCGTATCAGAACGGACTGGTTGAAACCGATGATGTCGTCAGCGCACAATTGCTGGAAGCCATGATGGCCGCCCAGCATTACAAAGCTCGCTACGAACATCTGGCCCTGTTGTCAAGGCTGAATTTGACTGTCGGCGTAGAGGTCCTTAAACGTATTCAATGAAGGTGATTGTATTTCAGGATGTAAAGCCGCACAGACTGATCCTGCCTGTCATTGCAGCTGTGGTCATGGCTGTATTGTGTTTGAAACCGGTTGAAGGTCTTGCAGAACAACCGCTTCGTATCGGTTTTTCCATAGAAGCCCTTGGCCCGATTAATCAAAATGACGCCCTGGCGGCAATCAAAGTCTTTGCCCGGAATTTTGCCGAAGGACAGGGGCTTTATGTAGAGCCGCAGCCGATACTCTTTTCCTCCTTTACAGAGATTGAACAGGCGCTCAAGAAAGAGAGCGTCGATTGCATCAGTATGGCGAGCCGGGACTTTAAATCGCTGCAAAACCTGATGTCCATGGATGATCTGGTCGTTCCTGTGAGAAATGATTCTTTTACTGAAGAATATGTGCTTGTTGTGAATAAGAAGAGCAATATTCACCTGGCAAACGAACTTGAAGGACATTCACTTGAACTTCTGGAAGGCCCGAGGATGTTACTTGCCTTACCCTGGCTTGAGAGTGAGCTGCAAAAGGCCGGGGTTAAAAAAGCACACGGTTTTTTAAGCTCAATACGTGTTAAAACTAAACTGCAGGATGCGCTCCTTCCTGTGTTCTTTGGAAAATCAGACGCCTGTCTGGTAACACGGAAAGGCTTTGCCGCCATGGCGGAACTCAATCCGCAACTCATGCAGCAACTTACAGTGGTAGCTGAATCCCATGAATACGTGCCGGTTGTTTTTGGATTTCGTAGAAGTTATAAGGGATCGGTCAAGAACAGAATTGTACAGATGGTAGAGCGTTGGCATACAACCGTGGCCGGACAACAGATTCTCACAATTTTTCAGGCCGATCGGCTGCTTCTCCGGCCTGTCGATTGTATGGAAAGCACCTTTGCACTCCTTGATCGGCATCCCATTGTGGATCCTGTTCAGCGTAATACGAGTCAGGGGCATAGCGTACAAGTCAAGGTACAGTAGTAATTTATGAAACAGAATAAAGTAAATAGAATACTTATGCAGGTTCTCTGTATCCTGCTGGTTTGTCTTTGCCTGCCGGCGCGCAGTGCTCATACTGCAGAGACCGAAGTGATACATGCGGACAGAGAACATATCCGTTTTGGTTTTGTGAAATCAATATACGGCACTGTTAATGACAATGATGCCATGGCCGCTACCCGTGTCTGGTTGGAGAGTTTAATCAGTGATCAAAATATTCCCGCGGACATCGAAACCAGTATTTACCAGACAGACGCGGAAATTGAAAGTGCAGTGCGGGAAAGCCGGATTGACCTCTTTTACATAGATATCCGGAACTTTTGGAATTTACAGGACATTATAGCAGAGGATGTGGTCCTTCTTCCTGTAAAAGATGATTCCATATTTGAAGAGTATGTCCTATTGGTACAGAAGAAGAGTGCAATTTCCGGGATTGCTGACCTGCAGGGTGCATCACTGAACATCCTGCAATCCGGCAGGATGTCCCTGGCAGACGTCTGGCTTGACACATTGATGAAAAAACATCACCTCGAATCTGCGTCCGGTTATTTTGGAAAAATTAAAAAAAGCGATAAGCTCAACGATACTATTCTCCCGGTATTTTTTGGTAAAGTGGATTCCTGCCTTGTTACCCGCTCCGATTTTGAGATCATTGCAGAACTGAACCCGCAAATATCGTACCAGATGAAAATAATCGAGGTATCCTCATTATACGTGCCTTCGCTTTTATGTTTCCGTAAGGCCTATGAGGCGCCGCAACTCAAAGAAAAGATTCTGGTAAACTTAGAGACCTGGCTGCATGCCCCGGCCGGTCAGCAGCTATTAATGATTTTTCAAATTGATGATCTGCGGGCGGATACAGCCAATGCCCTGAACGGTACGGTATCCTTTCTTAAGGAATATCGGCAATTGTTCGGCAAAAAGTTGTGACGGGAACAAGATGTGCAAATATTTTTGCACAAGGTTTTATGAAAACAAGATTGAATGTGAAACTTCGAAACCAGCAATTCAGCCATGTCAATATCGCCATGCGTATAGCATTGCTGGCATGGACGGTAAGTGTGGCAGTATTGATTGTCTTTATGATGGTTACTGTTCCGAGACAAAAACAGATATATCTGCAAAATCTGCAATCAAAGGCCAACGGCCTGGCCGTTTCGTTGCATGATGTTGCTGCGGGTGCTGCGATAAATGAAGATTATTCAAGTGTGGTAAGCGCGGCACAGACACTGTTGACCGGTGACCCGGGACTCATGTTTCTCGTTGTTATGAAAAACGACGGCTTTGCTCTGGTGGTTGAACGGACTCAGTGGCGGGTTGAATCGTTAGCCGGCTCGTATTGGTTGAAAGGGGAACGAAAAGCTTCTGGGGTTATTGAAAATGATGCGCCTCTGCAGGGGCGTATATTCCACTACTCCCAGCCTTTTGATTATTCCGGCATTCAGTGGGGCTGGATTCATGTAGGCTTATCTCTGGAGGACTACGATACCGCTGTTGCAGCACTCTACAGAGACACCATACTTCTGGCGATTGCCTGTGCTTTAATCAGCCTCCTTGCATCAATTGCCTACGCACGCCGAATGGTGCGGCCCATTCTCAGGTTACGCACGGTCGTACAACAGATTGCCCGGGGTGATCTTTCCGTAAGAGCCGACAAGCGGAGAAAAGATGAACTCGGAAATCTGGCGGAATCGGTCAATACAATGGCTGAAGCTATTCTTCATCGAAATCAGATGCTTGAAAGCATACGTTTCGCAGCCGAACAATTTTTACAAAAAGCCCGCTGGGAAGACTGCATGGAAGAGGTGCTCTCGAGAATCGGCGTGGCCACCGGGGTCTGCAGGGCAGCCGTGTACGTCAATGTCCAGGATGACTCCGGTGCGCTTTGCGCGAAACTTCTGCATGCATGGTTCAACCGGGAAAGAGGTGTGGGGGATTCTTCCTTATCCCTGCAAAAATACTGCTTTGAAGAACAGCATTTTTCTCTGATGAAATTTTCTCTGGAGCAAAATGAAATTGTTGAATTCTCTGCCCTCTCCAGCAACGGGGAAGACAAAGCCGTGCCTGAACCCATGGGCGTTAACTCCTTGATTTTAATTCCTGTCTTTGTGGAAAAGCAATGGTGGGGGATGCTTGCTCTTGATGATTGCACAAGTCGTCGTAAATGGACTGACGCCGAAAAAGGCAGTTTGAAAACCTGGGCGGATATGCTTGGGGCGACCATTGCCAGGCAGAGGGCTGAAGCCGCCTTGCTCGATGCTAAAAAGAATCTGGAAAAGCGGGTTTCCGAACGTACAAGCGAACTGCGGGATCAGGTGGCGGTAAAAGAACAGGCTCTGTCCGATCTCGCCTCAGCACAGAATTCCCTTGTTGAGTTGTCGCGGGCGGCCGGCATGGCGGAGGTGGCGACCGGTGTACTGCACAATGTCGGCAATGTCTTGAATAGTGTGAATGTCTCATGCACTCTGCTTACGGAAGAAATTCGGGGCTCACGGGCTGGGAATGTCGCTAAAATTGCGGAAATGCTTGAAAATGCCCCTGGAGGACTTATTGCGTTTTTAACTCGGGATGAGAGAGGGCGGCAAATACCGGCATATTTGAGTTCTCTTGGGGACGCTCTTGTGAAGGAACATCGGGTAATGCATAATGAAACAAAGCTGTTAAGCGACCGTATAGAACACATTAAAGAAATTGTTACCATGCAGCAGAATTACGGACGAGTCTCGGGGGTCAGTGAACATGTTTCTCCATCACTGCTGATGGAAGATGCGCTGTTGCTCAATTCCGGAGGCTTGACCCGGCACGATATAGGGGTTGTCAAAGAGTATGATACGGTGGAACCGATCAGGACCGAAAAACATAAGGTGCTGCAAATTCTGGTAAATCTCATCAACAACGCCAAGTATGCGTGCTCGGAGAGCAGTCAAGATGACAAAGCCATAGCTCTGAAAATTTATAACGGTAAGCAAAACCAGGTCTGTCTGGAAGTCAGCGACAACGGCATAGGAATCCCCCCCGATAACCTTAGCCGTATCTTTCAACACGGGTTTACCACCCGTAAAACAGGGCATGGGTTCGGTTTGCACAGCGGGGCGTTGGTAGCAAAGGAAATGGGAGGGAGCCTGCAGGCGCTCAGTGATGGAGTTGGGTGCGGCTCCACTTTCACGTTATCGATCCCTCGGGAAGTCAAGGGAGACGGCATATGATTTCCCCGGAAAAAAAGGTCGAATACCGTATCATTGTCATTGATGACAACCCAGCAATCCACGAGGATTTTCGTAAGATACTCACACCTTCCTCTGAGAGTGATGCCGCCCTGGAAGACATGGAGTCATTACTTTTTGGGGAAGAAAGCAGGAAAGATACTGAAAACAGGTTTGAACTTGTCAGTGCTTACCAGGGACAAGAAGGGTTGGAAAAAGTGGTCAGGGCCCAGGAGGAGGGGAGACCTTTTTCCCTTGCCTTTGTCGACGGACGAATGCCTCCCGGGTGGGACGGTGTGGAAACCATAAACCGTTTATGGCAGGAGTGTCCTGAATTGCAGGTTGTACTCTGTACTGCCTATGCCGATTATTCCTGGCAGGAGATTCAAGAGGCGCTTGGAAAGAACGACAGTCTGCTGATTCTCAAAAAGCCGTTTGATAATGTGGAGGTGCTGCAATTAGCCCAGGCGCTGACTCGTAAATGGGAGTTGAACCGGGAAATTCAGGGGCGGCTGAACAAGCTTGCTTTTTATGACCATCTCACAGGTCTGCCAAATAGAGTTTTGTTCCTCGACAGGTTGGAAAGCGCTCTTTCTCTTTCTCAACGTCATCAGCATGCCGGGGCGCTGTTGTTTATTGATTTGGATGATTTTAAACGTATCAATGACACCTTGGGGCATACTGTCGGTGATGAAGTGTTGAAGGTGATGGCGGAACGTATTGCTGAAAGTCTTCGGATTACGGATACGGTGTCGCGTGCACCTGTAGATGAGACAGCCGCACGCCTGGGGGGTGATGAGTTTACTATTATATTACCGGAAATCAGCCATCATGATCAAGCCGCAATGATTGCCAGGCGTATCGGTGAACATCTTGCCGAACCGATAACCATAGGCGGTCAGAGATTGCTCATAACCGCAAGTATCGGTATTTCCATATTTCCGGATGACGGTGTTGATGTTGAAACATTGCTTAAAAATGCGGACCTGGCAATGTATTGCTCCAAAAATACGGATCAGGGTGATTTCAAATATTATCAGGATTCAATGAACGCTGCAGCTTTGAGGCGGTTGACCATTGAAAACCAACTGCGCCGGGCCGTATCCTTCGGCGAATTGCAGCTGCATTATCAACCTCAGGTGGAGCTTTCTTCCGGAAACGCGGTTGGCTTGGAAGCATTGTTGCGATGGGAGAGTAGTGAACTTGGTAATGTTCCCCCCTGTAATTTTATTCCAATTGCAGAAGAAAGCGGTTTGATAGTGGCCCTTGGCGAATGGGTTCTGCGCACGGCCTGCGGGCAGGTGCAGAAATGGAGGGAAAGCGGGTTGCACATTGAACGCGTAGCTGTCAATGTTTCGGTGAAACAGTTCATGCATCCTGATTTTGTCGGCATGGTTGAGCGCATATTGCAGGAAACCGGCCTGCCTCCACACTGTCTTGAAATAGAAATTACCGAAACCCTATTAGCTCGCGACACCTCCAACATATCTGAACTTCTGGAACAGTTGCGGGCTTTATCCATCAGCATCGCGGTCGATGATTTCGGCACCGGTTATTCAAGTTTCAGTCGGTTGAAAGAAATACCCATTGATTGTTTGAAAATCGACCGTCTGTTTGTGAACGGGATAGAAGAAGGGGCAAACAACCAGGCTATCATCTGCGCCATAATGGCCATGGCGGAGGGAATGGGACTTCGAGTTATTGCTGAAGGCGTGGAAAAGCAGCAACAGATAGATTTCTTATCGGATAAACACTGCCAGGAGGCTCAGGGGTATTTTTTCAGACCGCCTCTTCCTGCTGCTGATATTGAACAATTTTTGCGTCGGAACAACACCCAATAAGTATGTAATCATGGTGGAGGAAAACCTGATACCGCATGAAAGCAGGTGCAAGGCGCCTTGGGAACTCTGAAAAATCCAATTGGCCAAGGTGAAAGAGGAAAATGCTTGCATTTGTAGTTTGTTTTGTGTAAAAGAGACAGCTTGTGAAAAAAATGTCTGTCTGAGGAGATAATACAATGGCACGTAAATGTGAAATTTGTGGTAAAGGCCCAGCGACTGGCAATAACGTCAGCCATGCCCATAACAAAACCAGACGTCGCTGGTTACCGAACCTGCAGCGAGTCAGAACCGTTGATGCCGGCGGAAAGACTGTACGCATGAATGTGTGCACCCGTTGTATCCGTTCCGGTGCAGTCGTAAAGCCTGCTTGAATTCTTTCTGTAGATGTCGACGCGATTTCGAATGCGTTCCTAACCGCTTCATTCATGCCGTTAAAGAGGTGATCGATGAGCGAAGAAGTCAGGTTTCTGTCATCTGAAGATGCTGGAAAAATTGTCGCAGCAATTCAGGAGGAAGAAGATGTGCATCGCCCTGACCATCGAATTCTGACCGTGTATAACCATGAAAATAAGGAGATATGCTGGTTCGACTACGAAGAGGTTATGCGAGATGCCGGTGTTGACAAAAAAGACGTTGAAGCGAAGGAAAAAGTAACGGAATATATTTTGCAACGCATACCGGACTGGGCGCTGGAAATATAGTTTTTAAAAGGTGATGGAATCTTCCATCACCTTTTTTTGTTTCATTTAAGAAGTATCACGTTTGTTCTGTGGAAGGCGATGGCGGCTTTCCTCTCCCTGCCGTGAACTGATGCACATGGTGATTTTGACAACACATGTGGTTTCAGTTGACCTGACCTGTCTTGTTTTCCAAGTTAGTTCTCCTTTTTTTACTCCACACCCCATAGGGCTGATCTAAAATATTGTGCCGTCAGTCCTGCTGGGCGGGCATATTTTAAGCTCTTCCGGTAATCGCGTACCTGGGATTAGGCTTGCTACCGTAAAAGACCCTTAATTTCCTGAAATAGAATTCTTTATTCTTTTTTTCTTAGAAAGAAAAATGGTAGCGGAGTTAACTTTTTCGCGTTTTCATTTGAAGTATTGATGTTTTCTATCTCATTTGATTTCAAAGAGTTGTCAGATGCGGGGTAACCGGTAGCCCGAAAAGGCGTAAATATGAATCTCATTTTAAATCAGCATGTTGACTCAGGTACGCGATTACCGGATGAACCATATTTTACAGCATCTGCTTGGTTCCGGATAGGTACTGTGACATATATGGGCCTTGAAAATTTGCTGATTTGCCCACCTTTTAGGATGCCCTCAGAATTTTATCCTTAGAATGTCAACCATATGCCTGCGGCAAAATTCTTCTCGCGCCGCAGATTTGAACATATTCTTTAATTTTTCAAGGCGGCCGATAGTCGTGGGAAATGCTGATCAGAGTGGACTTGTGCCTATTGTGCAAGAAATAGTATCGTCTTTCTTTGGGTGTTTTTTTCTGATTGGTGTTTGTTGCCTCATTTTAGCAGTAACATCCTTAAAATACGCTGCTTGTTCAGGTGGTCACTGTGGTTTCCTGTAAGTTTAACTGATCTGTTCGTCAAGAAAAATTAATAAAAAAATATTAAAATGTGTGCAAATTGTGCAAATTGCGCTATTGTCACGCTCAGTTATTATCGAGATATGTACGGTGATATTCATCTTGGGCTGCGTGTCGCGTATCTGGTTTCCCGTGTTACGTTCTGAAATCAAATGGTTTTTTATTACTACGCCTTGCAGTTTAAGCAAAATGATGCATGCCGTGTCGGTTGTCAGGAGTAGATAAGGTTGTAAGGTCCATGCCGCAATCACAAGGAGGGTTTATGAAGGAAAACCAATTTGAACAAGTTCGACATCGTCTCGGAGGAGTATCGCGAAGAGATTTTATGAAATTCTGCTCAGCTGTAGCGGCAGGTATGGCGCTGCCGGAAGCTGTAGCGCCGAAAATTGCTCAGGCCATCACTGCTGAGGATCGTCCGCCGGTAATCTGGCTCCATGGTTCCGAATGTACAGGCTGCAGCATGTCTCTGCTACGTTCCGAGCATCCAAGTGTTGAAAAACTGATCTTTGATCTTATTTCCCTGGATTTTCATGAAACCCTGGCCGCAGGAGCAGGGGAACAGGCTGAAGCCGCGCTGCATCACGCAGTTGAACAGAATTACGGAAAATTCATCTTAGTGGTGGAAGGTGCGGTGCCGTTGAAGGAAAGCGGTATTTACTGCCGCATTGCCGGGAAAAATTTTGCTGATACGGTGCGGGAAATCGGCGCCGATGCCGGCGCAGTGATTTCAGTTGGATCCTGTGCAAGCTGGGGCGGCGTTGCGGCCATGGATCCTAACCCAACCGGTTGTGTGGGGGTGCAGGAAGTCCTGACAGATAAAAAGGTTGTATCCATTCCAGGTTGCCCGCCCAATCCCTACAACCTGCTGTCCACTATTATTCATTTTCTTACCTTTAAAAAAATGCCGTCCCTGGATGATAAAAATCGTCCTAAATTCGCATATGGGCGTCTGATTCATGAACATTGCGAGCGCCGGCCGCATTTTGATAATGGCCGCTTTGCCCGCCAGTTCGGTGATGAAGGCCATCGCAACGGTTACTGCCTCTACTACCTGGGCTGCAAAGGGCCTGTGACCTATGCCAACTGTTCCACCTCTCAATTCGGCGATGCCGGGTCAGGGTGCTGGCCGGTTGGAACCGGTCATCCCTGCTATGGTTGTACCGAGCAGGGTGTCGGCTTTCATATGCCGCAGTTCAACACCAGTCCTGTTCTCCACACTGCCACACCAGCCGCAGGCCACGCTCCCATAACCGTAGAGCGGGGTGAAGGTGTTACTGCTGAGACCGCTGCACTCATGGCTGGACTTGGCGGCGCCGCCCTTGGTGCAGGCGCTGTGTTTGCTGCGAAATTAGGCGGTAAGGAGAAGACGGATGAAAATGAAAAGGCGTGAATTCATTAAAGGAGCCGTAGGCAGCCTGGCTCTGGCCACCGCATCCGGTGCAGGGATAGCCAATGCCCGCACCGTGCAGGCTCTGCCGCCCGGGGCTGTCGGTATACTCTACGATTCAACCCTTTGTGTCGGTTGTAATGCCTGCATGGCGGCCTGCAAAAAAGCCAACGATATGGTACCGGAACCGGTTGATAATCCAGGCACCTGGGATAACCCGCAGGATCTTTCTGCATCCACCCTTAACGTGATCAAGAAGGCAACAGTGGGAACAGGAGAAACAAAAGATTCTCCCAGCGACGGCTATGCTTTTATTAAGAGACAGTGTCTGCATTGCATAGATCCATCCTGCGTCACGGCCTGTCCTGTTTCCGCCCTGACCAAAGACGAGGAAACGGGTATTGTTCACTATAATAAAAATGCCTGTATCGGCTGCCGTTACTGCCAGGTTGCCTGTCCATACAACATTCCCAAATTCGAATGGGATGATCCCTATCCTGAAATCGTCAAATGTCAGCTGTGCTCCCACCTGATTGAAAAGGGAGGCATTTCCGCCTGCTGCTCGGTGTGTCCCACTGGGGCATCACTCTTCGGTCCGGTTGAGGAGCTGATTGAGGAAAGCCGCCGCCGACTGCAGATGAAGCCGGGAAAAACCTACTCCTTTCCGGTCGGATCGATCGATTCCGGTGAAACACACTCCTTTGAGGCTCCGCACTATATCCGCCATGTGTACGGACTTGAGGAACTTGGTGGAACGCAGGTCATGTATATGTCGGCAATGCCGTACAAGGAGTTCGGTTTACCGGCTTTTCCCAAGGAAAGCTTTGTTTCCATGGCAAGCGGCATCCAGTATGCGATCTATAAAGGTATGGTCTACCCTCTGGTAGTATTGGCCGGTCTGGTTGTCATGGTGAAAAAGAACAAGAAATCGGAACAGGCTGAAAGCCCGGAGCGGCAACAGGGAGGCGATCATGAGTGATGCAAAACCGATTGGTGGTAGAATTTTTACGCCAACGTTTATCATTTGTCTGATAATTGTCGGTATAGCAGGGTTTTATGCGGTAAAGCGATTGATTTTCGGAATCGGCTCCATCTCCAATATGAACGATGGATTTCCATGGGGTATCTGGATCGCCTACGATGTTGTAGTCGGGACCGCTTTTGCCTGCGGCGGGTATGTCATGGCCTTGATGGTGTATATCCTCAATCGAGGTGAATTTCATCCTTTGGTGCGGCCGGCCTTACTGGCTTCCATGTTTGGATATACCCTGGCCGGCGTTTCAGTATTTCTTGATATCGGCCGTTACCTCAACGTGTACAACCTGTACCTTCCGTGGCAGATGAATTACCACAGCGTCATGTTTGAAGTTGCCATGTGTATCGGAACCTATATCTTCGTCCTCTGGCTGGAATTTACCCCGGCTTTTGTTGAGAAATGGAAACTGAAAAATTTTGGGGAACGGCTCAACAAGGTTATCTTCATCCTCATTGCCATGGGCGTGCTGCTGCCGACCATGCATCAGTCTTCCCTGGGCACCATGATGCTCATGGCCGGATTCAAGCTTTCTCCACTCTGGCATACGCAGTCATTGCCCTTACTTTTTCTCCTTACAGCCGTATTCATGGGATTTGCCATGGTGGTATTTGAAGCAAGCATCTCTTCCAGAGTGTATAAACTCGGTGAT
Organism: Desulfobulbaceae bacterium; assembly: GCA_963678525.2. Lineage (GTDB taxonomy): Bacteria > Desulfobacterota > Desulfobulbia > Desulfobulbales > Desulfobulbaceae > Desulfogranum. Next base: position 2,174,267 of record CAXXDG010000003.1, on the reverse strand, counting down.
GAAACCTCCATGCTGGGCAAGATTGCACGCATCATCGTCTGGGTGATAGGGTTCTACTTGATCATACGATTCCAGAATATTTTCGTTCGCGGTGAGATAGGACCGGCTTTTTCCGGAACCTTCCTTGGAAACATGTTCCTGCTGGAAAACCTGATGCTCCTCATAGGGCTGATGATTCTTGCCTATCCCAATAATCGCAGAAGTCCACGGCTCCTCTTCATTGCTGCAGTCTGTATTTTAATCGGCGGCTCTCTGTTCCGGTTCAATACCTATATCATTGGTTTTGATCCGGGGACGGGATGGAAATATTTCCCATCCATCGGCGAGCAGATGATCACATATGGCTTGATCGCCTTTGAAATCGCTGCATATACTCTGTTTGTTAAAATTTTTCCGGTATTCAGCAGTCACGAGCATACTGCGTCAAATAGTTAAGGAGAGACATCATGTCTGAACAAATTGTTATCGATCCGATTACCCGTATTGAGGGCCATCTGCGCATCGAATGCGAGATTGAAGGCAACGAAGTGCAGGATGCCCGATCCGTAGGCACCATGTGGCGCGGTATCGAAACCATCCTGAAAGGCAGGGATCCGCGCGAAGCATGGATTATTGTCCAGCGAATCTGCGGCGTTTGTACTACAGTGCACGCAATGGCCTCCGTGCGTGCGGTTGAAAATGCGCTGGATCTCGAAGTGCCGCTCAACGCCCAATACATCAGGAATATGATTGTGGGGGCCCATTGTCTTGCCGACAATATCATCCACTTTTATATTCTTTCAGCTGTTGATTGGGTGGATATCGCCTCAGCAGCCCTGAAAGCCGACCCCAAGTCGGCGTCACAGCTTGCACAGAAACTTTCTCCTTGGAAACGCAACAGTTACCAGGAGTTCAAACAGGTCCAAGAGAAGCTGAAAAAACTGATCGGATCCGGTCAACTTGGACCCTTTTCCTCAGGATACTGGGGTCATCCTGCCATGACCCTTGACCCGGATGTCAACCTGGTGGCTGCCGTTCATTATTTTCAGGCGCTGGAATTCCAGAGGAAACTTAATAAAATCGTAACGATTTTGGGTTCCAAGACCCCGCATATTCAGAATCTTGCTGTCGGTGGCGTTGCCAACCCGATCAACCTGGACAGTCCTGCTACCCTGACCCTGGAAAAACTGTACTACATCAAAACTCTGATGGATGAGGTGCGTGACTTTGTGCATCAGGTCTATATGGTCGATGCCGCCACCCTGGGCGCTTTTTATCCCGAGTGGTGCAGTTACGGTAAGGGGAATGGAACCTATCTTTCCGTCCCTGAAATGCCTCTGGATACCAAAGGCCTGACCTTTGCCATGCCCGGCGGGTATATCAAAGGTGATGACCTGAACACCTTCCGACGTATCAGTTCTTCCCAGGATCCCTATTTTGAAGACAACGTCAAGGAAAGTATCAAGCATTCCTTTTACAGTGGCGACTGGAACCGGCATCCATACGTCGAAGAGACAGAACCCAACTACGCTGCAGGCGAAACAAAAGGCGCGTATTCCTGGGTTAAATCACCGTCTTTTCTTAACGAACCAGCTGAAGTCGGTCCGGTTGCTTCGGTCCTGGCCATGCACGCAGCCAGGTTTGAGCCTGCTCTGAAATACAGCAGGGCGATCTTTGATCAGATGTCAGCACTCGGCAGCAGTCAGGTCGGCGTTGATATCCTGCCCTCCACCATGGGGCGGCATATTTCACGCTGCATTCGGGCTGCTGTTGTCCAGGACGCCATGGCTGCGCAGTGGGATGGATTGATCAATAATATCAACAGCGGCGATTATTCAACCTTCAATGCACCTCATTTTCCTGAAGGCGAGCAACGGGGGGTTGGTATTCACGAAGCGCCACGCGGAACCCTTTCCCACTGGGTTGTTATTGAAAGTGGTAAAATTAGAAATTATCAGGCTGTTGTTCCCTCAACCTGGCTCTCCTGTCCCCGGGGCGCAAACGATGAACCAGGCTACTATGAGAGGTGTTTGATCGGAAATCCGGTCGCAGATCCGGAAAAACCGCTCGAGGTGTTGAGAACCATACATTCCTTTGACCCATGTATGGCCTGCGCCATCCACATGGTCAATCCCCAGGGAAGAAAGCTATCCTCCATGAAGGTACTTGCATAAAGAACAGTGCATGAGGTCGTCTCTTTACGTCGTGAATTCCTGAACACGACGCAGGTACTTGATTGAACAGCCGTTCCGGGCAACCGGAACGGCTGTTTTTTTTGAATCAAAAGGATGTTGCGATTGCAAAATTGCCGTAGGTGATATTTACTTGCAGAACCGCGTCTTATGTAGTAACGTTACTACAAAGGTTTTAAAAGAGGTGCTTTATGACTGTTACAACCATATCCAGTCGTGAATTCAATCAACATATCAGTGAGGCAAAAAAAGCCGCAAATAAAGGCCCGGTATTTATCACTGACAGAGGCCGTCCAGCCCATGTTCTCTTAAGCATAAAAGAATATCAAGAGCTTTCGAGTAGTAGACAGAAAATTGCAGACCTTCTCGCCATGCCTGGCATCGAAGACCTTGAATTGGAGATTCCCCTGATGCGTGATCTTCCACGCCCTGCTGATCTCTCATAATGTTTATTCTTGACACGAATGTGATTTCCGAACTGAGAAAAATCCGTTCCGGCAAAGCTGATAAAAATGTTGCCAGGTGGGCTGATAGTGTCACAACTACTGATCTCTATCTTTCTGTGGTAACGATTCGGGAGTTAGAGATTGGAGTGTTTCTCGCTGAACGACGGGATGCTGGAAAAGGGGCGGTTTTCAGGGCTTGGCTCAACGGTCATGTTTTGCCGGCCTTCGAGGGACGTATTCTACCGGTCGACCTAGCGGTCGCTCTGCAAAGTGCGAGGTTACATGTTCCTGATCCTCATCCGATCAGGGATGGATTAATCGCGGCCACTGCCTTAGTCCATGGTATGACTGTTATCACTCGCAATGTCGCTGATTTTGAAAAAACAGGTGTCCCGATACTCAATCCTTGGGATACAATTTGATCGTCCCAGTTTGTGAACTACTCCCCCTAAACTGCTATGCAGTTCTAGGCGGAGCTTCCAACGACCTGCACCGGTAATCCGGCACCTTTCGCCACAGCACCGACGCTGATCGGTATAGCTACGGAGGAACACTTTACGTCGTCGGCAGAACCTGCCGCTTCAGCGAATTTTTCCAAGGCAAATCGTCTGATATTCCTTGCAGCCAGTTGACCCCGGTCATGGAATAGTTTGCATTCAGGGCAAATCCATGTCCGATCAGCCAGGGTAAGATGATCGTTTTTGTAATCACAGCTATAGAGTTTGGAACTGGGTGCGAAACGATCACAAATGATCACATTTTTCCCTAACCAGTCAGCTTTGTACTGCACAAATCCAACAAATCTGCCCCAGGCCACATCTGGTATCTTGCGAGTTTTTTGTTCCGGATCATTTCTTTCACCTTCAGATCTTCCAGGGCTATTGTTTCAGCTTGGTTATCGCGCAATATCTGGATAGAGGCTTTGTGAAGAAAATTATTCCGTTGGTTGGTGATGATATTGTGCAGCCTTGCTACTTGTAGCGGCTTTCAAATATAAAGCCAAGGACCTGCAAACAAGGAGCCCGGCTCGAATTAAACGCCAATAGGAATGGTTATTGGCAGAAAGCAAAAAGGATGCACTAAACCAGACAGCAAAATAATTGATCCTGCGTGCTCAGGCCAATTTTAGAGATACCGGAAACATGTAAATCTGCAGATTTGCTTAAATGGTTAACATTGCCATTACGAGCCTTTGCTACCTTGATAATTGTCACCTCAGTAGGCTCTCATGGATATTCTCAACTTTGAGATTCCGAAAATGTTGTTAGGATTTGGTTACGGTAGAATTTTGTAGATACAGGAAGAAGATAAAATTGCGGCGCGGGCTAGATGTCGAGAGCTTCGGCGTGGCAAGGTCAACGTGGAGTTCACCGGCGCGCTTCAGCGCGTCCAGCGGAACGCAGTGGAGCGATGGTGAAACGTTTTGTTATGTGTTTATTATTATTTGTTTTTTTATAACTCCACTCTTCTTTCGACAAGAATTTGATCTTCTGGATGATGCTCCTGAATAGTGTAAAGAGCTTCTTCAATTTTGTTTTTGTCTTTATTATCAATTTCGTAGTTAAATTCTGTTAATTCAATCCCTTTGTTTCTAATTTTTACAATCTCTTCTTTTGTTAATATGCCTTTGGTTAACCATACAGGCCAATGATTTTGTTTGATCATATCTATTGAATTTTCAAAACCTTTTCGACTAGTAAAGAACAGTATCATTGTATTTTTTCATTCACATAACTAAGAGCGTTTTATCAACAATCCCGCTTTTGCCTGGAAGCTCAGGGGAGACGGCTATTTCTGATCTGGCGAGAAACATCGGGATTCAAATCTGGGCGGGACTATTGATAAAACGCTCTTAGTTACACGTAGGTATATTTAAAGATTTTAGGCTAGCATTGGTAATGTTAACCATTCACAAAAAACCGCAAGTTTACCTTATTCCTGTAAATTGAAAATCCGTTACCATAACAACCAGTTGATTGCGTTGAGGTTCTATTACGCAGAGAAAAAATAGAGCTTGGATCGGCCAAGGTTAACTGTCATCTGGCAGGAGGGATTTTAACCTTCTTACACAGGGTAGAACTAGCAACTTTGGTAGAAATTCCTGTAAATGGAGCATTGTGTAAAGCCAGAAGGCTACAAGCAATCGATCAGATAGTTGCTCCATTTTCGACAAAGACAATGGACGCAACGGCTTTCCTCTCTTTATTTTTGGGTGCTGACCGTATTTTCTCCCCCAAACCCTTAGCGTACGTTTTCGTTCTTATGGAAAGTCTATCGTTATGCGGAGTAAGCTGTCGTATGGTGACGGTGAGGCCAGTTTTACCAAGTCAAATTCAAGCACAATGCTCTGGCCAACTTCACATAACATCGTCGTCGATCAGGGCTCAATTTCAAGTTTGGTCGGTTTACTTTGCCAGACAAGCTAACTCCGTCTTTAAAGGTGCAGTGATTTATTCCCACCTCTGATGGAAGCTACTTGCTGCAACGGCACCGTTATTATGGAAAGTAATCCGAGCCAATTATCAAGCTTGTCTGGGACAATGATTGGTTTCACTTTCCATAAAAATATTCTTTTCATAAGAACGATTATGCAAAGCTTTACATAATCGTTCCATTGGACTTCAAACCCCTTTCCAGGCATCTTGCTGGATATGGACAAACGAACCCTCAGGTTTTCGATGGATAAATTCATCTCCGAATTTGAAGAGGTTATGGCCCATTTTGAAGAGCCTGAACTTTTTGATATCAGTCCCGACTATTCGGTCGTGTACCATGAATTTCTATCACTTGAACTCTCAGACAGATATGCTATTCGTGGTCAGCTGGAAGGACCTGTTAGTTTTGGATTCAAACATCCTTGATCAGGATGATCGACCGATTCTTTTTGATGACACAATACGGCCTTTCATGTTTGAGTTTCTCGCAAAAAGACTAAATGTTCAGCTCGAAAAATTACACAAAAGAAATCCAAATGCGTTCATGTTTGTAGACGAACCTGGTCTGCAGTTTATCTTTTCGGCAATGTCCGGCTACGACGATAATAAAGCAAAACAGGACTTGGATAATTTCTTTGCCATGGTTGAAAAGCCTCGTGGAATACATCTCTGTGGTAATCCGGATTGGGATTTTTTACTGAACCTGGATCTGGATATCCTGTCACTGGATATTTACACCAATGCGGATATTTTTGCCTCATGTGCCGGTTCGATAAAGAAGTTTCTTGATCGAGGTGGAGTACTGGTTTGGGGTATAGTGCCAACAGGTTATGAAGCCTACGCAAAAGAAAGTATGGGCTTTCTCGCAATGAAACTGGAAGGAATTTGGAAACACCTGGCCGGAAAAGGTGTGGATCTTGAACAACTGGTAGCACAAAGCCTTTTATCTCCAGCAACGTGTTGTCTGGTTAATCCAGATCAAGGTAAGACAGTTGGCAATGCATTTGCCAGGGTAAACGAGCTTCCTGCAATGTTGCGGGAAAAGTATACTGCCCTGTGACTGGAGATTCTCAACCATTTTACCCCATTCGTATTACCTGCAGTTTTCCTTTAAGTCGAGTTATACTGACATACAATGACGGTACCCAGGCAAGGGTAAGGAACGTGGAGACCAGGAGTCCGGCAATAGCAACCACTGCCAGTGGAGAAAGACGTTCCAGTCCCACGGCGGATTGAGCTGCCACCGGCAACATGCCGGCGACTGTGCTAAATGCCGTCATAAGGATTGGCCGAGTACGACGGAGTATTGCTTCTTCAACAGCGACCTCAAGAGTTTCACCTTTGGCCCTGGCTGTTTCTATAAATTCCACCAGTAAAATAGAGTTGTTTACAACAATGCCTGCCAGAAGAATCAATCCCATGGCTGCAGGCATGCAGAAATGCCGTTCCAAGAGGAGCATGCTCCATGGAACGCCTATAAATGCAAGAGGGATGGCGCTCATGATTATAAATGGCCGCAGATAAGATGAGAAAGTGATCACCATGGCGAAATATAAAAAAAGTATCGCCAATCCCATGGCCAAGCCCAGTTCGGAAAAACTTTCCTTCATTTGTCGAATTTCGCCTTCCTGACTGATGCTGTATCCTGCGGGAAGCTGGATGTTCGCCAATGCACTTGCCACTTGATCCTGAATATGCGTAATCGCGGTTGTATCACGATACCCTCGCACATTGATCACCGGCAGGAGATCCTGGCGAGTAATCCGGGACTGGCGAAAGATCGGTTTAATGTCGGCAATATCGGAAAGGGGAACGGCCCCCTTTGAGCCAACGATCTGCAGAGTTTGCAGGTCTGCGATGGCGGTCATGTCGTCCTGGTTAAAACGTAGCCGGACATTATAGCCTTCCTGAGCCGCAATACTAAAGCGTGATGCGACTCGTCCTGTGGTTGCTGTTACCAGCATGAAGGATACGTCACCTGGAGACATACCGTATCGTGCAAGTTTTGCTTCGTCCAGGATCACGGTAAGTTCCTTTTTGGACCAGTCCCAGGATCGGGAGACGGTCGTCAGGCCTCGAACCGTGCGGAGCCGTTGTTCAACCGCGACTGCCAATGTATCGAGCAGGCTGGGGTCGGGACCGGAGATCATAACGTCAATGGGGGCGGCAATGGAAGACAGGGGTGTCGCCCCGTAATCATAGACGTCAGCCCGCTTCAGGCCGGGAATTGTTGCAAACGATTGCCGAAGGCGGGCTTCGATTTCCCAGATTGATGCCTCCCGCTCAAACCTATTCCGAAAATGGACGGTGATTATACCCTGCTGGGGTGTTCGATCCGCACCGAAACTGATTACGCCGGGTTCCGCACCGACTACGACAGCCATACGCAGAAAACCGGGTACTGCCATAATACGATTTTCCATCTCGGCTACCACCTGTTCGGTCACTGCAACCGGGCTGTTGGGCCAGATTTCGAAGTCTATCTTGACGATCCCCGTGTCCATTGGCGGCATAAGATCCCTTCCTGCCAGAGGCATTTGCCGTAAGCTGACCAGGAGCATCGCCAGGATAAAAAAGCCGAAAAGCCACCCCCATTTCCCGGTGGTCAACCGAAAGACGCGAACAAAAAAACGCTGCATGGGCAGAAGCCAGAGTGCAGTCGTTTTTTCAATAATACGTTCCAGTCGGTTGGCCCCATACTTCGCTTTCATAAGTTTTGGGGCCAGCAGGGGAATGACGGTTACGGAGACAATGTATGATGAAAACAAGGCCAAGCATAACACTATAGACAGAGGACGCAGAATTTTCTGGGAATAGCCACCTACAAAAATAATAGGGAGCAACACTGCAAGTGTTGTGGCGGTACCGGCAAAATCCGCGAGAAAAATTTCCCTGGTGCCGTCCACTGCTGCCTGAAACAGGGATTTATCTCCCGGACTCGCATGGCGGTCAATATTCTCGATTACGACAATGGCATCGTCCACCAGGAGTCCTACCGCTAAGATAATAGCGGTCATGGTCACAATATTGAGCTCGTAGCCAATAAGCTTCATACCGGCAAAGGTTATGAAAAATGTAAAGGGAATAGACACGGCGGCAAGAAGTGTTGTCCGGATGCGGGCCATAATTAGGAAGATAACCAGAACAGTCAAGATTACTGAATCTCGAAGCGCGTCAATAAGATTGGCTACGGAGGTTTCGATAATTTCCCCTTGGGTGTCGGCAACTTCAAATTCCAGTTCCGGGAACATGACTTTCAATTTAACCATGGCCTTTTGCAGTGCGGACAAGGTCTCTGTGACCGATTCCCCTTCACCCCGTAAAATATTCAAGCCTATGGCTGGATGGCCGTTGCCACGGAAAAAGGAACGACTCTCCTGGATGGTGGTGGTGATTTTCGCCACGTCCCGCAGACGCACTTCGCCTTTTCGACTATCCTGAGCAAGAACGATATCTGCCAGACTGTTTCGCAGAGATCGTTCCCCCTGGATCGTTATCACCTGCTCTCCGGAACGGGAAAGAAGCATTCCGCTGGGAATGTTGCGATTGTGTGAATAAATGGCCGCTGTTACCTGATCCGCAGAAAGTTCATATTGAGCGAGGCGGTGCAGGTCGATAACAAGACGGATTTCGGGGAGATTGCCGCCAAACACCTCTACGTCGGCAATGCCGGGAACCCGCAACAGCGCTTCCTGGATGTCGTTATCGCAGAGTTGACGAACCTTGACCAGGGGGATCACTGATTGCGGCCTGGGAGAAACCGCGAGGGTTTGCACTGGTGCTGTGGCATCACTGACCCGATAGATTCTCGGGGGAATGAGGTCAGGCGGTAGGCTGGCCATGATTCGGTTGAGGGCTGCGTTGACATCTGTTACCGCAGCGTCCAGGGATTTGTCATAGTCAAATTCGACCTTGACGGCAGTTGTCTCATCCCTGATTGTCGCCTTGATGGAGCGAAACTGATCAAGGGTCGCCATTTCTTTTTCCACCTTGCGGGAAACCTTGTCCTCCACATCCGAGGCGGCTGCGCCCGGCCAGGTGAGCAGTATGGAAACCTGGGGATAGTTAGAGTCCGGAAAGAGATTAAGCGGCAGGGTGTTGAACCCCAGCACCCCGAACGCCACGCCTAATAAAACCATGGCAATGATAGCATGAGGTTTTTTGAAGTAGGCATCAACCAAATTCATTGGTCACTTCCGGCAATCGGTAAGACACGACGCCCTGGCCCCAGCGTCAGCAGCATGGATTCTGGTCCAGAGACAAATGAGCTATCCTCCGCGAGAGGGCCGTCGACAACAGCCTTGTAATTGGAGAGCCCAAGTACAGTTACCTCCACTGGAGCAACCTTCATTTCAGCGGAGACAGGATACATCAGTGTATTGGATCCGGTTTCCAGGAGACAATCCGCATCCACAATCCACCCTTCCGGTTGGTCTACAGTAAGATCGACAGCGACCACACTATAGCTGGGAAGGTCGAATGGGCGGTTCGGTAGCCTGATTTCAACCGTCGCCAAGTGTCCGGATACAATTGCCGGATGCACACGGTCAACCGTAGTATCCATAACTTTGTTTCCGTGTACCAAGCGGGCTGGGGTGTTTCGAGCAAGAGCAGCCGCAGTTTCCTGAGGCACCTGGATCAAGACTTTGTATCCCTGATCTGGATTTTCTATCCTGAAAACAGGTGTTCCTATCGTGACCAGATCCCCTGTATCTTTCATACGTTCGGTGATGATCCCGTCTGAAAAAGATTCAAGTTTGGAAAATGACAGGGAGACTTTTGCCATCGACAGCTCCTGTTCCAGGCGTCTAACTCGGCTTTCAGCCAAACTTACCGCCAAGTCAGCCTCATCCAGCACTTCCTGGGATATGGCTCTGGTTTGGATCAGCTTTTGTCTTCGGATACGGAGTTTTTCTTTCATGGAGAGGTCGTCTCTGGCACCGGAAAGTTCCGCTGACAGACCCTTCTCCTGTGCTTCCAATAGTTTTGTGTCAATTTTAGCCGCCACCTCACCTTTTTGAAGGCGATCCCCCACATCTTTATGAAGCTTTGTAATATATCCAGTGATTTGAGCGGAGAGTGTCGTCTCGGCTTGAGGGGTTATGGTCCCAAGAAAATGCTGGGTGACGGATAAACGGCCCCATTGTCCTGATTTGGTGTAAACGGCAACAGGCAACGGGGTTGGAGTGGGTTTGTTTGCGAGTTGTGCTTTACGATGACGCACCAGAACGATCCCCGATAGGAGCAAAATGGCTGCTATCATCACCAGAAAAAATCTGAATAAATATTTTTTCATGTTAGACGGTATAACTGCATAGTTTAACGTAAAATAGCTTATCGGAATATTAAGCCGACAATGGGGACAGAAAACTCTGGTCAGCGATACCCAAGCTTTGCGTTGATATAAATTTGGTCTTATATCCTGTCCGGATCAACAACCTGTATTTAAGCCATGTTGTCATTGATCACAGCCTGCAGACGAGCAACCAACTCTTTTCTCTCCAGTTTATACTCCCTGGCCACGTCGGCCAGAGAATGGAACGCATCCGCAGGGCAACCAACGCACATTAGCCCAAGATCAACAAACGTGGATAATAGATATGGATGTGAATCGAGCAGTTCCTTTATAGATGCTGATTCAGATAAACAGGATTCAGTGAGCTTTGGTGACATTCAGACCTCCATTGAGATGCTCGCACGGAACTCTAGCAGTTTTTACTGTTGAGTTGCTTGTCAGAATGAATTGAATCTATCCTGATTTGGGTGTCATGTCTTTGCGCTAGCGCAAACAGCACAATACTTCTGGAAAGAAAAAAAGAGGGCTTATTGGGCAAAAGTGACTAGAGCGTGGGGGTTGGTAATGGTGATTTTTTCTCTTCCGGACCGAACCCATCCCTTTTTTTCCCAAGTGCTCATGGTGCGACTGACAGTGTAGAGTGTGGTTCCTGAATACTCAGCCAGGTTCTGGCGGCTTAAAGGAATGTCAATGAGAACACCACTTTCATTCTTCGTTCCTTTCCAATTCATTAACCTGAGAAGCGAACGGGCAATTCGTTGATCAACCTGTTCAGTACAAACCTCAAAATAACGCTGCTGAATATCTTCAATTCTGGTGAGAACAAGGTGTAACAGGTTGATAGCTAGTCCCGGAAACCGGTTCATCAATTCCATCATCGTTGTTTGATCCCACCCAACAACTTCAGTTTTTTCGATAGATGCGGCGGTAACGGGATAAACGCCTCCTTTAATGACCGTAACCGCGGCTGTTAATTCTCCGCTTCCCACATATCGAATGGTGACTGTCTTGCCATGCTCGTTGAGCTTTGTCAGCTTCAATTTTCCTTTTGTCACCATATAGCATTGTGACACCGGAGCTTCCTGATGAAACAGAAAAGTTTTGGGAGGTATTTGTATTTTGTTACCCAAATGAACTATAGAATCATACTGATCTTCTGTTAACTCTTTGAAGATATCAGACTTTGTCAGCTGGTCGATTTCCGACAATACCTTCTTCATAACCTTTAAGTTATTAAAACGGGCGGACATTTAGGCCCAAACCGCATATGTTCAGGTGGTTGCTGTATTTCACGATTGTCTAATAACCTGCTGTCAGTAACAACTGACAGCAGGAACAATCACCTTATCAATTACCGGCCATCATCGCAGCAACATCATCTTCGACGGTACCGATGGGCTTGATATCGAAGTTTTCCACAAGAACATTCAGCACGGTCGGAGAAACAAAGGCTGGCAGGGTCGGTCCAAGACGGATACCCTTAACACCAAGGTGCAGCAAGGCCAACAGAACTGCAACGGCTTTCTGCTCATACCAGCCAATGTCAAAGGAGATCGGCAGTTCATTAATATCTTCGAGCTCGAACACTTCTTTTAATTTCAGCGCGATCACGACAAGTGAATAGCTGTCATTGCACTGTCCTGCATCGAGAACGCGAGGGATACCGCCAATGTCACCAAGATTGAGCTTGTTGTAGCGATACTTGGCACAACCTGCTGTCAGAATCACCGCGTCCTGAGGCAGGCTTTGGGCTACCTCTGTGAAATAATTTCTGCCTTTTTGTCTGCCGTCACAACCCGCCATCACAACAAAGCGCTTGATAGCCCCGGATTTGACCGCCTCCACCACCTTGTCCGCTAGAGCAAGTACCTGGTCATGGGCAAAGCCTCCGACAATACTGCCTGTCTCAATTTCCTGCGGTGGCTTGCAGTTTTTTGCCTGCTCGATGATGGCCGAGAAATCTTTCGGGCTGCCATTCACCCTTTCAGGGATGTGTGTCACCCCGGGATACCCCGCCATGGCGGTGGTATACATCCTTTCCTTGTAGGTGTTGGATTTTTTTATGGGGATGATACAGTTGGTGGTCATGAGGATGGGACCGTTGAATGATTCAAAGTCCTGGTTCTGATGCCACCATGAGCTGCCATAGTTGCCTTTCAGATTATCATATTTCTTGAAAGCCGGGTAGTAGTGCGCCGGAAGCATCTCGCCATGGGTATAGACATCCACGCCAGTTCCCTGGGTCTGGATGAGGAGTTCTTCCATGTCTTTAAGGTCATGGCCACTGATGAGAATGCCTGGATTTTTTCCAACACCGAGGTTCACCTCGGTAATTTCAGGGTTTCCGTAGGCTGTAGTGTTTGCACCATCGAGAACCGCCATGGTCGTTACCGCACACTCTCCCGCTTTCAAAACCAGAGCAACCATCTCGTCCACGGACAGCTCTTCAGTAGTGGAAGCAAGACCTTCTATAACAAAGTCATAGATCTCCTCTTTTTCAACACCGAGTACCGCCGCATGTTCTGCGTACGCACCAATACCCTTCAGACCAAGAATAAGCAGTTCACGCAACGAGCGAACATCTTCATTTTCTGTTGCGAGAACCCCCACGGCCGCAGCTTTTTCCTGAAAGATCGAGCTGTCGCTGGAAAACCACAGGGCCGAGTGGTGCAGCTGCTCTGCCTCGTTTTGCTCTTTACCACCACCGAGAAACTGCATCAATTTTGCCCAAATAGAAGTCTTTTCCTCGGAGGCACTCATGGCGTCAAACTGCTCCTTGAGCCGGCCTTTGATAACCTGGGAACGATTGATCCATGATTTGAGACTTTCGTCGTCAAAGTTTGCATTTGTTATGGTCGTGAACAACCCCTGGGCAAGAAACAGCCCTACTGACATATCAACCTTGACACCGGCCTTTTTCAGGTTCTTGGCCAGGACCGCGATGCCTTTCATGTCATAGATGAGCAGGTCCTGCAGCTTTGCAGTTGACTCCTCTTTGCCACACATTCCCTTGACCGTGCACCCTGTACCTTTTGCCGCTTCCTGGCATTGAAAACAGAACATACTCATATCGTTTACCTCATGTTTGTTGATGCTGAGCGGATTTGCTTCAGCCTTGTTTGTTGGACGTATGTTTCTTTTTTATAGAGCAAAGAGAAACAAAGGTTGAAGACAGTGGGAAACCTCGCAAACGCCCCCTGTCCTCATTTTCCTTACCATTCTACTAGCTCTGTTGGAGTTATCCTTGACCCAGGTCAAATCTATGGAAAATCCAAAGAAAATTTTGTTTTTCCTTCATTCCTTCAAGATTTATTCGCATAAAAAATGGGTTCTTGACGTGGATCAATTTCAAATCTGCGATTCACGCTAAACTATGATCATTCCCTCAGAGGAAAAGGAATAAATCTTGAAGCAACAGGAGTGACCCATGACAGAATATGTTTTAGCAACTGACACCCTGCACTCGATCGCTGAGCGCTACCCGGTCACTGAGCCTATAAAGAACTGTTGCATGTCAGACGGCTTTATGTGCACAAAGCAGCGCTACGTAACGCGATTGGCCAAGTTGCTAATGCTATTTTTAATATTCGAAAAGCTGATGTCTGGGGAGAGGGCTCGACCTCATGTGCTTCCGACTCAAAAAAGTTTGGTTCATGGGATCAGAATCTTATGACAGAATGGCATATCCGCTATGGTGGTCGTGGAGTCATGATCTACTGGCATGTTGAAAAGAAATCCACCTGCATCTATTCTCAATTGAAACGTTGCTCTTCGTCTGAAGTTGCAGCCATGATTGAAGGCGTTTTGCGGCACTGCACAGATATGACGATCGACAGGCAATACGTGGATAGTCATTGACAAAGCGAGGTAGCCTTCGCTTTTTGCCATTTACTGGGTTTTGATCTGTTGCCAAGGTTGAAAGCCATAGCGTCACAGAAACTTTATCGTCCCGACACGGACAGTGGAAGCTCTTATTCAAATCTGGAACTGATTATGACCCGACCAATTAATTGGGAACTGATTGATCAGCAGTACGATGAGATGATCAAATACGCAACAGCATTAAAGCAAGGTATCGCCAATCCAGAAGCCATTTTACGCCGCTTCACCCGGAATAATGTTCAACACCCGACTTATCGAGCACTTTCTGAGCTTGGAAAAGCCATTAAAACCATTTTTCTTTGCCGTTACCTCGGCTCTGAAGCATTAAGACGGGAAATTAACGAAGGATTGAATGTAGTTGAGAACTGGAACAGTGCTAATTCATTCATTTTTTATGGCAAGGGCGGCGAAGTCGCAACTAATAGATTGGAAGAGCAGGAGTTGTCTGTTTTGGCACTCCATCTTTTGCAAATTTGTCTGGTCTATATAAATACTCTTATGATTCAGCAAGTGCTCAACGAGTCTTCCTGGCATTTACGAATGAAACAGGAAGACTATCGAGCGTTGTCGCCATTAATTTATAGTCATATCAACCCATACGGTATTTTTGAACTGGATATGAACGAACGCTTGGCGATTCGTGCAGCTGCATAAAAATGCTATTGAATTTGGCTTTCGCTTAGAACCAAAATTCAGGATATTGCCTTTTCGATGACAAATTATTAACGAGCAGAGCAACGATCAGCATAATGATTGCTCCCAATCCTACAGGGACCAAAACATACAAATATCCAAGGGCGTGGACCTTGCTGCTGCCGATAACCGCGATCAGGGCAGTAGCACCGCCAGGGGGATGCAGGGTTCGCGTAACGAGCATGACAGCAATAGCCGTTGCCACAGCTAAGGCTGCAGCAAGCCAGAGCTGGCTACTAAAAGTCTGGTAACAGAATACCCCGATAAAAGCAGAAAGAATATGGCCACCAAGCAGATTTCGGGGTTGGGCCAAAGGACTTTTTATGGCCCCGTAAATCAGTACGGCTGATGCCCCGAAGCTTCCGATAATCATTACCATATCACTTTGAGCAAGTAGATTGAAATGACTATAGGCTACAGCGGTTATTCCGAGAAACGCTCCAAGCCACGACCAAAAGACCTCACTTATAGGTGGCCTGGGAGGACTTTGAGTGAACCCTTTCATTTTCCTGAAATACTTCATGAGTTCCTCCTGGCCTGCATGATGTGAGCACGAACGAGGTCAGATCTGGTCAAAATACCGATCAATTTATCACTGTCCTTGGCCAACACCGGTAAGCGATTAATCCCATTTTCTTGAAGAAGCGTTGCTGCTACCGTAGCCCCCCTGTCTTCCCGAATGGTTATTGCGGGTGTGCTCATAATATCGGCCGCTGTGGCTTTACGGATGGAAGCTGTTGCACACTCTCTGCCCTGTAGGCAGGCTGTTATCACAGCCATGAAAGATTGATCATCAGCCCCCATATGTTTAAAAAAGTCCCGCTCTGAAATGATACCAACGATTTTTTCGTCTTCATCAAGAACTGGAACACCAGACACGCTGGCAGTAGCCATTATATCCGCCACCTCGACAAGAGGGGTAAAGTTTCTCACGTTAACAACCTGACCGCTTGCAAGTTCTCCAACCGTAATTGAATTCAAACGGCTGAGTGCATATTGATAGGCGTGGCGATAGAGCAACTTGAAATCCGCAGCAGTAATATCCAGGTAACCATGAATTTCCTGCATGGCAGTGTGGATATCATCGTCAGAAATATCTACCTCAACCTGAATGTCACCGTTTGTATGTGTTCGTTTTTGTATCATTATATTGGCCAAATAATCGCTTGTTTCCAGCAATATGTTAAAGATTCGAATGCCTTTAACAGCGGTTCAGAATTTCAAGATATGTGAATATATATTCACATAAAGCATAAAGAGTGTACAACAAATGAGTAAACGGTAGGAAGAAGCGGGAAAGCTCAGTGATTGCAAATCATATGAGACTTACCCGCGTTTCCATGCCTATGATTCAGCCGAGAATAGCTTGCAGGTCTTCGTCAGGAGTGGAAATGGGCATGATATTGAAATTCTCCACTAATACATTGAGAACATTCGGGGTCACGAACGCCGGTAAACTTGGTCCGAGACGGATATCTTTGATTCCCAGGGAAAAGAGTGACAGCAAAATAACGACTGCCTTTTGTTCGTACCAGGAAAGAACCAGTGATAAGGGGAGATCGTTAACTCCGCAATCAAAAGCATCAGCCAGGGCCATGGCAATTTTAACTGCAGAATAGGCATCGTTGCATTGACCTACATCGAGCAGCCGTGGAATTCCTCCTATATCACCAAGTTTTTTGTCAAAGAAGCGGAACTTACCGCACGCCAACGTAAGAACCATGCAGTCCTCTGGAACTTTTTCGACCAGCTCAGTGTAGTAGTTACGCCCAGGCTTAGCTCCGTCACAGCCACCTACCAGGAAGAAATGACGGATTGCTTTAGCTTTGACAGCCTCAATTACCGTATCAGCCACTCCCAGTACGGTATTTCTGGCAAAACCAACCATAACACTGCCCTTGTCTGCTTCATCGGTAAATCCCTCTAAAGCCAGGGCTCTATCGATGACCGCGCTGAAATCCTTCTCACCACTGCCTGGCACATGGGCGACATCTGGCCAACCCACAAGTCCGGTAGTAAAGACATTGTTTTTGTAGGAGTCCAGCGGTTTTTGGATACAGTTTGTAGTAAAAAGGATGGCACCTGGGAACTCCGGCATTTCTTTTTGCTGGTTCTGCCAGGCCGTACCGAAATGTCCATAGAAATGGGAGTATTTTTTCAGCTCAGGATATCCATGACAAGGCAACATTTCACCATGAGTGTAGATATTGATGCCTTTGCCTTCGGTTTGCTTAAGCAGCATTTCCAGATCTTTCAAATCGTGGCCGGTAACCAAAATACATTTACCGGGGATATGCCCAAGGGGAACTTCCGTGGGAACTGGATGACCATACGTTCCGGTGTTGCCGGCATCCAGGAGTTCCATGGCACGTACATTGACTTCTCCGGTTTTAAGTGCCATGGCAACGAGATCGTTGAGTTCCATTTCACCGGTAAGAGCTGCCATAGCCTCGTGGATGAAAGCATAAACCATATCATCCTCTTGACCTAAAATGGCTGCATGGTCAGCGTAAGCGGCAAGGCCTCGCAGACCGTAAAGAATAATCTGTTTCAGAGAACGCAGGTCTTCATTGGTATCGAGATTGGGAATAAAATTTAGATTCTCGCCCTGTTCTTCAAGACCCGAAAGGCTATCAGCAGGAGTAAAGGTCAATGCCGCTGCCGAACTTGCAATCGTAGCACCGGCAGCTTCCACTTTCTCTTTAAGCTGATCACGCAACGCTACCGCTTCTCTGATCCATTCCTCGAAACGAGCCGGATCAAAATCAACATTTGTCAAACAGGAAAAAATGGCCTCACAGGTAAAGCGGTCAACATTATTGTCGACAACACCTGCCTGACGCCCTGCATGGGCAACAATGGAAAGTCCCTGCACAGCATGCGTCAGTAAATCTTCGAGACCTGCCACCTCTTCGTTTTTGCCGCAGACCCCAATCTTAGTGCAACCGATTCCTTTGACAGTCTGTTCACATTGATTACAAAACATAATGATTCTCCTCTCAATCAGAATATTATAGAAACGCAATTCGGTTTGATTACAATGTTGCTACAGTCTCTATGGTGCTTTATTCTTCGGTTTATGGCCTTGACGTAGGTCAATTTTATAAAAATACTTCCAATAAAATTAAATGGGCGGAGCAATGGTAACCAGAATGCGCATATCGCTCTCCGCGCGCACACCGTGGGGTTCCCTGATCTCTGAAATAAGGATATCTCCAGTTTTAGCCGGGAGTTCAGCATCATCCTTACCGAGAAAATATCCTTCCCCCTCAATGACAAGAATAGAGAGTTCACCATCAAGGTCATGGGAATGGACAGGAAAGGTATGACCAGCTGAAAGGTTGAAGTTGATAATTTTGAAATGTGGTGAGTCCTCGACAAGGAAAAAACGCTTCATTCCGTTTTTTGTGAATTCCCGCGTCTCATTAAGGCTCATTTTCTTCATACATAACCTCTTTTTAGGCTTGGTATCAAAGCTGGAAGAATTTCATCTCGGTGATAGTAATTTTATTACTTCCGACCAGGATTAATCCTCTTCAAATTCGATCGCACTGGTAGGGCAAGAATCAACCGCTTCCTGACAATCACAGCTTGAACATTTATCCGGACCGATGACATAGGATTTGCCATCCTGTATCTCGAAGACCTCGGGGCAGAGATCAGCGCATATTTCACAACCAATACACAACTCTTGATCAACAACGGGTTTTGCCATAATTTCCTCCTTGTGAAGTTGAATTCATATAACGGTTATGATAAGCCAATCTGAAAAATGTAAATAAAAAACATCTTCAGCTCCTGAGTTAAGGCTCATACCTGTTTTCGACTTGTAAAACACATTGAAAGAGTGGCCATGCTGCCGTGAAATGACCACTTACATCAAAAGTACCTTCGCTCATATGCCACAAGAGAGCTGCCGGCTGTACAATGCCGAAAAACATCCTTGCCACAGCTTCAGGATTCAAATCAGGGTTAATTTCATTTTTACTTTGGCCTTCACGGATGATTGCCTCCAACTCAAGCAAATAGCCGCTAACAATAAGATACATCCTTTGCCGTTTGATTCTCTCCTGCCCCCACAATTCATCTGAAAACACGATACGGGGAATTCCCTGATGCTGGCAAATCAAATTTTCATGGAGAGAGAGTAACTCCTGTAGACGATCTATGGCATTGTCTCGTTTCCTTCGAACATGCTCCACATTTTTATACATTTTCTCCCGTATATGTTCGAGGATCGCACTTAAAATCGCGTCTTTATTTTTGAAGTGTCTGTAAAGCGCTGAAGGCGCCAGGCCCAGATGTGAGGCAATCTCAGTAATTTTTAATTTTTTAACCCGCTTGTCGCTCAATATG
Organism: Desulfobulbaceae bacterium; assembly: GCA_963678525.2. Lineage (GTDB taxonomy): Bacteria > Desulfobacterota > Desulfobulbia > Desulfobulbales > Desulfobulbaceae > Desulfogranum. The sequence goes on along the minus strand of CAXXDG010000003.1, from coordinate 2,154,988 downwards.
TGTAGCGCAGCTTCCACAATTTGATCTTTTCGTATTTCAGAGGCTAGTTTTTCTGTGCTCATCTCGCTATTCCATGTGAATTTAAATTCACATTAAGGAGAACAGCATTGCGTGTCAATGGCTTGAGAGGGCAATATCAGTACGTTGGATGACTGACGCTTTCAGATATCTGATACATTTGCCGAAAAGTTTCAGGAGATACCTTGCTTTGCCAATGATCGCTAATACGGGCTGTCAACCAAAAACCCAGAAAAATTAGTATCGTCAAGACAGGAATCAGCCAGGTGGGAACTTTTTGCCTGCGCGGTCTTTGTATGGTTAAACATTCTTCTTTTGGGCAAACGGCTATACATTCAAGGCAACCGATACATTCTGGAGAACGAACAGTCTGTTTTTTGCTGACTTCTATTCCGCTTGGACATTGTCTATCACATTTCTTGCACTCAATACAGGCCCTGGGATCACGATGAACATGTAGTGGACTGAAAAAAGCGAGAATCCCGAGTAAGGCACCATAGAGAATCATCTTGGCGTCGGCAGCCAAGTTATATGGAGTTTGCAAAAAAGCCATTGACATCCATCTTCCAGAAGATGATATAGTAAGGCACCATAGGTTAACACTATATTCATCATGAGCACGAACTTCATACCCGCATATTGTTGCTCAGTTGGAGCTTCGCTCGAAGAAAACGGCACCAGAAATTAGGGATAATACAAGATATACCCACTAAGTAAGATCATGATGCTCAAAGTCAGAGTTGATGGAGAAAGAAAAAAGAGGAGCATCTTGGCGTCGGCAGCCAAGTTATATGGAGTTTGCAAAAAAGCTGTAATTGCATTGACATCCATCTTCCAGAAGATGATATAGAGAAAAAATCCAAGAAGAAGATATTTAATGCTGCTCAACGGATAGGACAACCATGGAGGAGTGTTGCGCAGGGTGTTGAATTTTTTCCCTAGCCATTGAACCTGATGGCTCAAAAATCCTACAGGACAAATCCAGCCGCAAAACCCCTTCCTCGCCAGGAACGCGATTGCCAGAATTGCCATAAAAATGACGAGTCCTGCAGGATGGATGGGGTCAAATTTAGAAGTGAGAAGAAACCTTTTGAAGCTTAGCAATGCGGAGATTGGTAAAAAGCCCTCAACGGCAGGAGGTCTGGCTACATACTGTCCTTGATCCAGAGTCCACAGGTAGAAGCAATAAAATTGATAGCCTACGTAAAGGGTAAAAAATCCAAATGATGCTTGTACTACTCTTCTAATGAAAGGGATACTGTTTTGAAAATAGTCTTTTGCTGCCATGCCTTCTCCTTATATTTAAAACTATTTTTTAATCATAATAAGGTGTTGTGACTATTTCCTTGATCCAGGTCGAGTATGGCAGCATTCCTTCTCAATTATCGGGTCCAGTATGTTAAGAGTTTACCCATCACCTTGTTGATTGCTGTGAAACGGCTTTCATCTTGCAACATCACAGGTGCCTGCTGGACATAGGGAGCTTTGACGATTTCATCTCCGCAATTGGTGATAAGGCTTTGGAGACTTTCCCTGGTCGTTTCCAAGTGAAATTGTAATCCTATCACCCTGTTGTTAAAGATAAACCCCTGATGAGAGCAGGCTTGAGACTCTGCCATCAATATGCTGTCCTTTGGCAAATCAAAAGTATCGCCATGCCAATGCATGACTTCAAGATTAGGTGGGAATAGGGCACGAACCTCTGCAGGTGCATCTTCAGTAATTCGGATAGGAAACCATCCAATCTCCTTTTCCTTGTTACGATAGACTTTGGCTCCTAATACATCGGCGAGCAACTGAGCACCTAGGCAGATTCCCAGGGCTGGCTTCCCTGCGGCGATAGCTTCCTTTAAAAAATCTTTTTCCCGCACTAACCATGGGTATGTATTTTCCTCATAAATATTCATTGGCCCGCCCATAACGACGAGATAATCAAAATCCCCAATGGCCGGTAACAATTCGTCAGCAAATAGCCTTGTGCATGAGGTCTCGACACCATTGGCCATTGCCCAGTGTTCGATACTCCCGAGTCCCTCAAAAGGTACATGTTGCAAATAATGAAGTCTCATTTGGTTCTCCTGCTGTTGACGTCCTCCCGTCCATGAAGAAACAGGGGATTACGAAGCTATTGATAAATACCCCATATACCAATCCGTGACTGTGGGGAGTTGGCTTACGTACAGAATAAAAAAGAGGAACTGCATGCCAGGCAGCTCCTCTTTTGTTGTTCTGAAAACGATCGAAAATCTATTCGATTGTTCCTGATTCCATGCGCTGTTTGTAAATGTGTTTCAGTTCATACAGATCTTGCTGGAGCTCAAATACGCCGTGCCAGTGAGCATAATCTGGTCCGGCCATGGCAGCACCCTGCCGCATCCGCCGGCCTTCATGATGCCACAGGTGATAATAAATCTTTTGAAATGCGTCATCCCAGGGGTTCTCTTTGAGGAGCCCTTTTTCCTTGAGTTCCGTCAGCATCTTGTCAGCGACATCAAAATATCCCTCGTTATATAGTTCGACATGGTTATCTGCCTGGGCAAAAAAGTTATCCGTATGGGTCGCACTGTGGCAATTACTACATACCTGTTTCATCAGCTCTCGCCCTTTTACGCCATCTCCAGTTAACATACTGAGAGGATCCGGTGAGTTCCTGATGCTGCTTCGTTTAGCCCATAGGTTCCATTTAAGTCGTTCGGAGACGTTGTGAGTCGTCTGAAGCTCACCAATACCACTCTGGTGACATACGGCACATGTGGGTGCTCGGTAATCGCCGGGTTCCCATGCGTCGGGTGCGCTGGCGAAGTTCCATTCAATACCTTCGCTGTTATAGATATGGCCATGCTTGCTGTTGTTGTATATTTCAATATCAGGATGATCAGGCCCCAGGTGGCAGCTCGCGCATGCTGCAGGTTTTCTTGCCTCTGCAATATTGAAACGATGCCTGGTATGGCAAACTACGCAGTTACCGACTGAGCCATCCGGATACACGGTACCGATACCGGCAGCAGGCCACCCTTCTTTATTTGGTCTCTTGTTGGCATCGAGAGTGACGACCGAACCATGGCACTGCATGCAGCCGGTCATTTCGGCAGCATTTTTAAATTTTTCCAGACCCTGGCCTTCGTGGGTCTGCATAAGAGCTTTCATACTTGTGTGGTTGCGTCCGTCTTCGGCACTGTATTGCAGGTTCGCCCTGTGATGTCCACTGGCACTGAATTGTTCAACTTCCTGGTTATGACAACGGGCGCAGATTTTTGGCGTGACCGCAACAGTGATGTAGGTATCTGTTCCTTTGACCCCCGGGCAACTCTGTGATGCGAGAGGCGAACCGGGATCGACGCTGTGACAGTCAATGCAGGAGACGCCTACGTGGCCATGTCGACTTTGCTTCCAGTCTGCAACAATGCCTGGCTGCTTCTCGGCATGACACTCAACACATTTTTGCCCTTCAGGGGACAAGCCGCGTTCCACCTTTAACGTTTTGATGTTACTCTCAACCGCAAAAGCTGAAGAAACCAGCCCAAGGGTTAAGAATCCTGTGATGAGTAGGCGCATTTTTTCCTCCTATGACTTCGGGTTACAGGTGGGCCTTGATATTCTTATGACCAACGTGTTCATGGCATTGAATACAGTTATCGACCTTGCCAGTTTTAAAATCCCTGTGTGCCAGAAAAGCTTTAGGTATTTCATACTGGATAACATCTAAATTGTGACATTGTTGGCAGCCGGTTGTGTAGGTGAATTCTTTTCTGTGTTCCAGGTTGCCAACCCAATCAAAAGTGTCGGCCCAGAACATTTCACCCAGTACATCTCGCATGCCGGTCTGAGCCTTGGCCGTTACGTAAGAAAAAACGTTATCATGAGGAAGATGGCAATCTACGCATTTTGCCTTGAAACCATTTTTGTTATTGCCGCCGTGGATATCATCCGTATACGCAGATACAGCTCCTTTCATGGAATGACAACGTACGCAGAAATCGTCGCCTGAAGTATGCTCAATCATCTCTGCACCAATGAGTGAGATACCCACACCAAAACAAATGCCAACTATCATCAACATGAAAAATTTCTTCATAGGCGAAAGGTCTCTAAGGTTTATGCGTTACTCTCTCTACAGCCTGATTCACTTCTCCTGTAACCGGCAACGGGGGAGTTCCTCCTGAATATTTATATAGCTTGGCCGTATATACTGAATGTAACGCCTGCTTCTACCCTCAAACGTTTCACGGGCGGAGACATGTTAACGACCATTAACCTTTGGTTATCATTTAAACATATTCTTATATGAAAGAGCAAGGCACATATAGAAGTATACTTGCACTGCGAAAGAAATGTACGCTAAAATATATGAAATGATGCTAACACGGGAGATGAGGCGTTGGCCAACAAGGTGCAATAGCATCGAGTAACCCATAACAAATATCCCCAACCAATAAGCATTTCACAGGAGGAGTGAAGATGAGTTTTCGGGTAAAAAATAACGTTCATTGGGTTGGTAAGATAGACTGGGAACTTAGAAAGTTCCATGGAGATGAATATTCAACCCATAAAGGTTCTTCGTATAATTCCTACCTGGTCAAGGAAGAAAAAGTTGCATTGATCGATACAGTGTGGACACCTTATGCTAAGGAGTATGTCAAAAATTTGCAACAAGAGATTGACCTTGAAAAAATTGACTATATTATCGCCTGCCATGGTGAAAATGACCACAGCGGCTCCTTGCCGGAACTCATGCGCCATATACCGGATGTACCAATATATTGCACTAAAAATGGGGTCAAGTCTCTGAAGGGACTTTATCATCAAGACTGGAACTTCCACGTTGTCAAAACCGGTGACAAACTCTCACTAGGCTCAAAAGAATTCGTTTTTGTCGAAGCCCCCATGCTTCACTGGCCGGATACCATGTTTGTCTACCTGACCGGTGATGAAATCCTTTTCAGCAATGATGGTTTCGGTCAACATTTAGCCTCAGAAGATATGTTTAACGATCTTGTCGATCAGCATGAATTGATGGAGGAATGCATTAAATATTATGCAAATATCCTCACACCATTCAGCCCTATGGTAACCAAAAAGATCAATGAAGTACTCGGATTCAACCTACCGCTTGATATGATCTGCACCAGCCACGGTGTCATCTGGCGCGACAATCCAGCACAGATCGTGAAACAGTACCTGCAATGGGCAGAAAGCTATCAGGAAAATCAGATTACCCTGCTCTACGACACCATGTGGAACAGCACTCGTGTTATGGCCGAGCAAATAGCTGCAGGAATCAGAGACGCCGACCCAATGATTACGGTCAAATTGTACAACCTGGCAAAAACAGACAAGAATGACGTCATCACGGAAGTGTTCAAATCAAAAGCGATACTGATGGGCTCTCCAACGGTAAATAACGGCATCCTTGTTGCCGTTGCTGGTGTGATTGAGGAAATAAAAGGTTTGAAATTCAAAAATAAAAAAGCAGCTGCATTTGGCAGTTATGGCTGGAGCGGAGAAGCCGTAAAAATTATCAATGAAAAATTGGAAGGATCAGGATTTGATATCGTTGACGAGGGGTTGCGATTGAGCTGGTCTCCTGATGAGGGAAGCAAGAACAAATGTAGAGAATATGGTCGTGAATTTGTGAGTAAGCTTTGATTTCATCAATCTTAAAATACCGAGATTCCTCCTTCGGTGAAAAGGGAATCTCGGTTTTCCGAAGCCTCTAGCGATATCTGATCCGGTTTGAGCTACAGTTATTAACGCATACTACGTTCATCAGATCGTTCAATTATTCCCATTCCAGCAGCCGACGCTGACCTGTAAGGGAACGTACATGTGTGGCATCTTGGCCGACCTCAAGGCAGCCCTGGTATTCGCCGTCTTCTCCTCTGAGCGCAATATACTGGATATGAATAAACTTTTCTCCGAGCTCAAGCCAGAATTCAGCACGGTCTCGCTCTCCACTTTTAAATTTTTCCAGAATCTCGGTGACCATATGTACAGATTTAGGCGGATGACAGTTGATGACATTACGCCCTATTACTGCAGGACTCCGTGGAAAGTTTCGATGACTTGAGTCAGAGTAATACGAAACCTTTCCTTCCGGGTCGACAAAACTCATGTCAACAGGCAGGTTGCAGAGCATATTGTTTATCACTTCGACCGATAGAGCTCCTGTATCCAGATTGACAAGACCAGAAGCCTGGTAAGGAGCAATTTCGAATTCCTCGTCCGGTAACCATTCGGATCCGGGTATTATATCAAAGCAGTAGCCTATCTCATCATCACCATGCCTTGCTTGAGTCCATTCCTCAGATGTCAATGTATCGAGGGCCATAGGAAATAGAATACGTTCTTCTTTGTAAATCATATCTTCAATCGCCTGGGCCATTTCTTCAAGCCCTTTGCAGATGACGGGACGGTCTTCACCCTGCAACAGTGACTTATTTTTCTTGAGCAGTGAACGGATATCATCATGTACTTCCCACATTACCTTGGCTGGTGCTTCAATCCCATGACGCTCAAGCAGTGGGAACAGTTGGTTTTCTTTACGAACATAGTGGATATTGATACCAGAAAGCTCTGTAACCAAGTTTCGCAGGTGGCCGACGGTAAATGACCAGATTGTGTCATTGGGGCGCTCACCTAGCCTCTGCAATTCCTGGATAAGTGAATTGGTCAATTCAGTTATTCGTTCATTTTCCTTCATATAGGTATGGATAGGATGACCAGGTGGGACGGAGGGCGGCTCTTGGACATCCAACGCCCCTTTAAAAAGGTCCACATGCAAATTGCAAAGTCGCTTTATCTCCGTTTCCTCAAGCCCTTCCTTGACCAAGGCTTGCTCCAGTTGAGCGATTTCTTCTGGAGTGATATCACCAACCGTTTTTGCAAATTTTTCTTTGAGCGTATTGAGATCCTTACCAGTATGGAGTTCCCGGATAATATCTTTGAGTCCTTCCATTCGTTCTGACTTGCTGAGAGTAGCAGCCGAGGCACCATGGGCCTTCGGTGGTTCAATCTCTACGTTTTCCCCCGTGATTTCCATGATCCTTCCTGCGATAAAAAGCATAAGATCTAATAAATTTTCTTTCCCCAGTGAAGCAGCTTTTTCCAATGTTGCCAATCGTCCCATGGTTTTGAGCAGTACTGGTTGTTTGAGCTTGCTGAACAACGGGTTTTTTGCAGCTAGATCGTCAATAAGAAACGGATAGCTTTGAACGAGCTGTAATATGGATAACTTGGGCGTGAGTTTCATAACGAATTCCTCGTAAAATACTTGTTTCTGTTCATCACAGATTACACATTTTGTGAACAGAATTTTATTATTACGATAAGAATTCGAGGCTGGAGATCAAGCTTACGTACAAAGCGATAGGGGCGCAAGCCCCCTAAGATACATCTGCGGTCACAACCGCTTCCCCATGCACGTCGGATTAAGACTATTTATATATCTCTACGACTTCACCTTTTTTCAATTAATTCTTTTCTATCTCAACAAACGTTCGTTTTTCGTGACATGTTAATTTCTGTCGAAAAGTGTATCAACAACCCGTCTCGTTTATTTAATCCTGGATTTGTTCCGTAAAATACGTTTAATGAGACAAGGAGGAAATTGTATGGGAACAGTTTTAGGATACGTTCGTGTGAGTACGAAAGATCAAAATTCTGATTCACAGGAAGAAGCTCTCAGGCGAGCTGGTTGTGCGCGGATATACGTGTCTTTTCGGTAAGCCTGCCATGAATTGCTGAGGCGACCCTGGTACAGTCGGCCTATCATTTCAATCCTGGAGGATAGCCGATGCCAAACACCACCCCCGCAGTTTCTCATCATCACTCTCTTGTCGAAGTACAGTCTCAATTCGCAGCCTGGCGCAACACCAGGAAAAATCAGCGCGAACGTATTCCCGAAGCCCTCTGGTCTGCGGCAGTAAAACTGTGTGAGTATCACTCCGTCAATACAATATCAAAAGCCTTACATCTCAACTATAACGATCTGCGTAAACGAACAGGCAATACAGCTGCCATGCAAATGGATACGTCTCCTACGGCGCAGGGTTTTATCGCCATAGATATGGAACAACCTCTGCCCAGTGAATGCCTTATCGAAATGGAACATCGCAACGGCAATAAGATGAGGATGCATTTCAAAGGTCAGACAGATCTCGAATTGCGATCTTTTGTCGATTCGTTCTGGAGCTGAGGTGCATGCTTCAGATAACTCCTCATATGCGTATGATGCTGGCTGTCGAACCTGTGGATTTTCGCAAAGGAATAGACGGCCTTGCAGGTCTGTGCCGGAAGGTGCTGCAGGAAGATCCATTTAGCGGGAGTCTGTTTGTCTTTCGTAATAAAAAAGGAACGGCGATCAAGATCTTGGTCTATGACGGTCAAGGCTTCTGGCTTTGTCAAAAACGTCTGTCTAAGGGACGATTTTGCTGGTGGCCCGGAGTAAGAGACGACCAAAAGCACCAGCTGGCTGCCCATGAACTGCAATTGCTACTCTGGAATGGCAACCCTGATTACAGCTCAATAGGCTCGATGTGGAAAAAAATCAATGTATAGTCATTTTTCACGGGACACACGAAATACCACAGGGTATGTATATATCCCAATAGATCAATGATCGAGGAGTGTTGTATGCGCTATTGTGGACGAGAATTCAGCCAGGAGGAACTTGCCTGGCTCAGACAGCTGATCGCCGACCGATCGGAGCTCAGCCGCAAGGATCTGTCGGTTCTTTTCTGCCGGGAGAAAAACTGGCTCAAAGCGGACGGCGGCTTAAAAGACATGAGTTGCCGGGTTGCCATGTTGCGAATGGAACGTGATGGACACCTGGTGTTACCTCCACCAAGAACGAAACACACCAAGCCATACAAAAAAAACCGTACATTGTGGGCCGCAGAACAAGCCGAGATCACCCGAAATGCAGGTGAATTTGAGTTGGTTTTCGAAGTGGTGAGCAAACAGACCAGCGCCCTCTGGAACGAGTTCATTGATCGCTATCATTATCTGGGCTACACGCCCCTACCTGGAGCACAACTGCGTTATTTTGTCAAAGCTGAGGGACGAATCCTGGCTCTTTTGGGATTCGGGGCGGCAGCCTGGAAGACCGCTCCTCGTGACAACTATATAGGCTGGGACAAAGCCGCAAGAAAAAATAATCTGCATCTGATAGTCAACAATGCCCGCTTTCTGATTCTTCCCTGGGTACACTCGAAAAACCTGGGGTCAAGAATCCTGTCACTGGCTGTCAAGCGGTTGCGCGTCGATTGGCAGCACCACTATAACTATTGCCCGGTATTGCTGGAAACTTTTGTCGAAATCCAGCGTTTTCAAGGGACCTGCTACAAGGCAGCCAACTGGACGTGTGTAGGCAAGACCCGTGGGAAAGGGAAATTGGGCAACCGGGAAGGTGAAGTGCCGACCAAGAGTATCTGGCTTTACCCCCTGTGCAAAAATTTTCGATGCCTCCTGACTGGAATTGATCAATGAAAGTCGACCCCATCGAAATCAACGGTGAAGAGGCGCAGGCTCTGCTCGAGCGTGTGCAGTCCGTTTTAACGGATGAAGACTTTCAAATAATCAAGGGACTTGTCAACACCCATCTGCTGCTGGGTCAGGCAGTACGTGAAAAGACAACCTCCATTAAACGGCTGTTGAAGATGATCTTCGGGATCAAAACCGAAAAGAAACGGAAAAAACGCAGCGGCTCCAAGAAGCAAAAAGGTGAGAAAGCTCAAGGCCACGGCAGAAAAAGCGCGAAGGACTACACCGGCGCAGGGACCGTAGCAATCGAGCACCAGACACTGCAACATTGTGATCCCTGTCCAGCCTGTGAAGATGGTCGGCTTTATCGGCAACAGACTCCGGGGGTACTGGTACGCATCACTGGTTGCGCACCTCTGCAGGGAACGATTTATGAGATGGAGAAGTTGCGTTGCAATATCTGCGGTAAAATTTTTACAGCAGATCCACCACCAGAGGCAGGAACAGAAAAATATGACAAAACGGCCTCCGCCATGCTGGCGGTTCTGCGCTACGGCAGCGGCTTGCCTCTATACCGTCTGGCCGGTCTTCAGGCAAACCTGGGGATTCCCTTGGCCGCTTCCACAGCCTGGGATCTGAGCGAAAAATTGGCGGATCGGGTTTATCCGGCTTTTGATGAATTGGTCAGGAAGGCGGCCCAGGGAGAAATTTTCCATAACGACGATACCACAATGAAAGTCCTGGAGATGATGGGGATCAACACGGCGACAGAGAAATCATCCCGGACAGGGATTTTCACTACCGGTATTATGTCTATACGTGACAACTGTAAAATAGCCATCTTTTTTACCGGTGGTAAACACGCTGGAGAAAACCTGGCCTCTGTTCTTGCTGAACGACGGCAAGGACTTGATCCGCCGATTCAGATGTGTGATGCTCTGTCGCGCAACACCTCTGAAGATTTCCAGACCATACTAGCAAACTGTTTAACACACGGACGTCGTTATTTTGTCGAGGTATCCGATAACTTCCCAGATGAATGTGAGCATGTCCTGGAAATATTGGGAGAGGTTTATCACAATGAGGCGACAGCCGTCAAAAAAGGCCTGACGCCTGCCCAGCGATTGAATTTCCATAAGAAACAGAGCAAACCACTGATGGACGATCTTCATCAATGGTTGGAAGACCAGCTCGAGCAGAAAAATGTCGAGCCCAATTCAGGCCTGGGAAAAGCAATCAAATACATGCTCAAGCACTGGGAAGAACTGACGCTTTTTCTTCGAGTCGAAAAAGCGCCGCTTGATAATAATATCTGCGAACGAGCCCTTAAAAAGGCCATTTTGCACAGAAAAAATTCCCTTTTTTACAAAACCGCACACGGAGCCTACATCGGAGACCTGTTTATGAGTCTCATCCACACCTGTTCGCTTGCTCAGGTCAATCCGTTCGAATACCTGACTGCCCTACAAAAAGACAAGGCGGACCTCTTTGCCAATCCACATCGCTGGCTGCCCTGGAATTTCCATGAGAACTTCACCAGTCCAGCGCCCTGAACTGATTCCCAACCCTCCTCCTCCCCACTTTACCATAACCTCATGCTGTCAAACTAGACAGGCTTGCCGAAAGGACACGGATATACAGAGACATTGCAAGTGGAGCTTTATCAGAACGATCAGGTTTGAAACAGTGCCTCGATGATCTCTCAGAAGGAGATACTCTTATAGTGTGGAAGTTGGATCGATTAGGACGATCCCTGCCACACCTTGTTCAAGTTGTGACTTTATTGAAAGAGAAAGGGGTTGGCTTCAAATCCCTGACAGAGGGTGTCGTTGACACTACCAATCCTGCTGGTGAGCTAATTTTTTCGATTTTTGCAGTATTGGCTCAATTTGAGCGAGGGTTGATTCAGGAAAGAACTCACGCTGGTCTTGCTGCAGCCAGAGAGAAAGGGAGAATTGGGGGGAGGCCTCCTGTAACAAAAAATAACAAAAAGGTGCAGCTTGCATTGGAGATGACGACCAAGGGTATGAAAATTAAAGATATCTGTCAGGCATTGGCGATCAGCAGAGCTACTTATTATAGATATCTGAAACTCAATGAATCATAAAAGCGCTATATGTGATTGATTTTTATAGAATTTCCAGCAAGCCACTTAAGTTCACAGGCAATGACTAGAAAAAGTTGGCACTTATCGCAGCTATGTGGTCATTAGGCCAATACGTGAGAACAGCAAGTTCGGACGTCCAAAGGGAACGACCTTGAGCACGGATGAATTTCTGAACAAGCACGCCAAGATTGTGAATGCTCTACAGAGGGGGCATTCTATCAACAGAACAGCCAAGATAACCGGTAAAAGCCGCTCCACGGTAAAGCGTGTAAAAGCAGCTTTGGGAGTACCCCTGGATGCTGGGTCTCTCTAAACAAAGGTACATAACCCACCACAAGGATCAGGTCTTAGGTTCTTAGTGGAAACCCGGTAAATAGATGTGCTGGCAAGGTCAAATGCTGAATATCTATACCTCACATTTATTTGCTGGAAAAATATCCCGTTAGGCAGGTTTAGCTGTACCGGAAGAAGATAAAATTGCGGCGCGGGCTAGATGTCGAGAGCTTCGGCGTGGCAAGGTCAACGTGGAGTTCACCGGCGCGCTTCAGCGCGTCCAGCGGAACGCAGTGGAGCGATGGTGAAACGTTTTGTTATGTGTTTATTATTATTTGTTTTTTTATAACTCCACTCTTCTTTCGACAAGAATTTGATCTTCTGGATGATGCTCCTGAATAGTGTAAAGAGCTTCTTCAATTTTGTTTTTGTCTTTATTATCAATTTCGTAGTTAAATTCTGTTAATTCAATCCCTTTGTTTCTAATTTTTACAATCTCTTCTTTTGTTAATATGCCTTTGGTTAACCATACAGGCCAATGATTTTGTTTGATCATATCTATTGAATTTTCAAAACCTTTTCGACTAGTAAAGAACAGTATCATTGTATTTTTTCATTCACATAACTAAGAGCGTTTTATCAACAATCCCGCTTTTGCCTGGAAGCTCAGGGGAGACGGCTATTTCTGATCTGGCGAGAAACATCGGGATTCAAATCTGGGCGGGACTATTGATAAAACGCTCTTAGTTACACGTAGGTATATTTAAAGATTTTAGGCTAGCATTGGTAATGTTAACCATTCACAAAAAACCGCAAGTTTACCTTATTCCGGTTAAGGACAAACCGCGAGCCTCTGAGAATCACAGTATTTTTCTGGCCGTGTTTTTTCTAGTCGGTCACCTGAGAATAGTGTAGATTGCCTTGTGAAACCTCTCAAAGAGGCAATGTGATTACGAAATGAGGTTACTCCTATTAATATGAAAAGTTGTCTCGATTTTTGTTCAGGAATACCATTCACTAGTGACAGCAGGCCCCGAGCATAATGTGCAAGTATAATCATACGCCAATGAAATAGAGCCATCACCAAAGCTCACCGTTTAGCGTGATATAATTTTCAATTTCTTACAGCCATAACTACTCGTATTTATTGAATCGTGTTTTTCCTTATCAAAAAAATCGTTACCGCGTTTCTCCTGCCGCCAGGGCTGTTCATAGTACTGTTACTTGGAATAGCGTTTATGAGTTTATTGCGAGGACGCCGTGGTTTGCTTTTCACGTTTCTGCCAATCGGCCTGCTTCTTTGGCTATGTTCGACAGCCCCTTTTGCAGATATGCTTATCAGGCCGCTGGAAAACGCGTATTCCATTCCTCCTGAGCCTGCCGGGGATGTGATAATCTTATTGACGGGCGGTTCCTATGATTATGTGCAGGACATGAGCGGCATCGGCGCCCCGGCCGCAAACACCATGGTACGATTGGTGACAGCCGCCCGTCTTAACCACCGTCTGCAACTGCCGATAATCCTCTCCGGTGGTCTGGTCCCTCCGCAACAGGTAGCCAGCAGCCATATAGTCCGCCGATTTTTGGTTGATCTCGGAGTGCCGGCAGAGCAGATACTGGTGGAAGATCGCAGCCGTGATACCTGGGAAAACGGGCTCTACAGCAAACAAATTTGCGATCAACATGGGTTTAGTCACCCGTTGCTGGTCACTTCAGCAATGCATATGCGCCGCGCCATGTTTGTCTTCACGGAAATGGACCTCCAGATTGTTCCGTTTCCGTGCGCTCTGACTACTTGGAAGGATAAGAAATATTCCTGGCCGGCGTTGCTGCCCAATGCAGCAACTTTGCAGGGAACTGCCGGTGCACTGCATGAATGGACAGGTCTTGCGTCGTATCAACTGCTGTATAGTGGAAGAGACGCTTGATGAGACTGGAGGTTTCACTGTTCACACCCTTATTTAAATGACCCCCGGCGGCATGGGAGGCACGTCCTCTCCTCCCAGAAGGTAGCCTCCATCCAGGGTAATGGACGCACCTGTCAGGAACTCAGATTGAAGGATAAACTCCACGGCCTGCACCACATCCTGTGCAGAGCCGGTTCGTCCAAGCAATGTATGGTCAAGAATTGCTTGTCGCTGTACATTGCTCAGTTCACCCCAACCTCTCGTATCCGGTCCGTGACGCTCATCTATAATACCAAGTACCAGCTCATTTACCCTGATGGAAGGTGCGCATCTTCTTGCCCAGGTTTCCGTCAGCGAACGGACGCCGCGATTGGCGGCACAGTAGCCGTCATTGAAGAGAACACCGGTTGGACCTGTTCTGCCGACGACACCTGCAATAGAAGAGATGTTAATCACGTTGGCGGATGCACTCTTCTCAAGCAGAGGCAGGCACTGTTCAAAAACCTGCCATTTGGCATGTAAGGTCGTTTCCATTTCCAGTTGCCATTGGTTCCTGTTTACGGGCCTTTGATATGATCCATGGATAACCGGCATGCCGCCCCGTTCTATGTTGTTTATCAGAATATCAAGCCTGCCGAAATTTTTTTCTATGGTTGCAACCAGATTATGGATTTCTTCAGGGTTGCAGAGATTGGTTTGCATGCATACATGTAATAAAGATTTTTCGGCAAAATGATTAACCATGGCTGCACTGTCTTCGGGCCAGTCGTACCAGGGCAGGGCAAGGATAATGCCCTTATCCGCCAGGGCTGATGCGATGGCTTTTCCGATGCTTCGTGCGCCCCCAAGAACCAGGGCGTATTGTTCGGGTGAGTGCATTGGGCCTGTCTCCCTTTCCTATGAAAGTCTCCGGCAAAGAGCGGAATGCGCCATGCCGGAGCGATAAAGCTTCATAACAGCGAAGCGGTGTCATCGTTGTGGCGGGCCAACCTGGCCGGCCATGCTGGTTAGAACGTGAGAAATCTGTTTAGCAATTGTTTTCAACTGACAAAAAAATACACCATGATATCTGTAATGTACACTGTTTTTCGAATGTACGTCTGCCTTGTGATAACGACGGTCGTCAGTCTGATTCCCGGGTATATGCGGCAAGATGCTTTTGCCGACTCCCTGAACAGAGCTTGTCTTTCAACTGTCTGGCCCCATGAAGAGAGCGATCTGCAGCCGGATGCATCCCTGCGTTTCGGCAGGCTGGATAACGGCCTGCGGTATGTACTGATGCATAATGCTGAACCAAAGGGGCGTGTGGGCTTGTATCTCAATGTGCAGGCAGGGTCACTCAATGAAACGGATTCCCAACGGGGCCTGGCCCATTTTCTGGAACATATGCTCTTTAACGGCACCACCCACTATCCCCCCGGTAAACTGGTGGAATATCTTCAATCCATCGGCATGGGATTCGGGGCCGATACCAACGCCTACACCGGATATGGTGAAACGGTATATAACCTGCTGCTTCCCTCAGCTGATGAAATATCACTTGATGAGGGATTTCTGGTGCTTGCTGATTATGCTGGAGGTGCTTTGATTCTTGAGGAGGAGGTTGATCGGGAACGTGGTGTGATCCTCTCGGAAAAACGTTCCAGGGACACCGCAGCCTCAAGAGTTCGTAAAAAACAGCTGGCTTTTGATTTTTCCGGAACCAAGATAGCCGAACGTAATCCCATCGGCATAGAAGAAGTGTTGAATACTGCTGATGCCGAGCTCCTACGCTCCTATTACGATGCCTGGTATAGGCCGGAAAATATTGTAGTCGTAGCTATTGGAGACATGGACGTGGATCAGGCGGAAACCATGCTGAAAAAGCATTTTGTCCCGCTGCAGGGAGATCCTGAGGATATCACGTGCCCGGAGTTGGGAAAGGTTGCGGAAAAGGGCAGGGACGTCTTGTATCTCTATGAGCCTGAGCTGGGATATACGGAGCTTTCCATTGGTACTGTCTATAATATGCAGCCTCATCCGGATACCGAAGAATGGGAAAAACTGCAACTACAGGAATATGTGGCGGTTTCCATCCTCAACAACCGGCTTGAAAAAATCAGCAGACAGGCCGGCAGCCCATTTACTGAAGCGAATGTATACAGGGGCGTCTTTTCAAACAGGTTCGGATACGTCAATCTGGTGGTGCAGACAGATAAAGAGCGCTGGCAGGAGAGCATGGCACTATTGAAAAACAACCTGGAAGAGATCCTCAGCCAGGGTGTCACCCGGACGGAGTTTGAGCGGGTGAAAAAAGAACTCACAGCATACCTGCATAAACAGGTGCAGACTGCAGCAACCAGGGACAGTCGCCAACTGGCAAAAGATATAATTCGGAAAATCAACAACCACGAGGTCATCCTTTCCCCTGAACAGGAGCTTGCACTCTATCTGCCTATGCTGGAATCCATGACCTTGGCGCAGGTGAATAGTTCTCTGAAGGCATTGTGGGATAGGGAACGGCGTCTTTATGAAGTTGTCGGGACGGCGGACCTGCGTAATCAGAAGCAGAGTCCGGAGGAGATTATTCTCGAATCCGTCGCCCATCCGGTCTCTGTTGCCGGATACAGCTGGAAAGAGGATCAATCCGTACGGTTTCCCTACTTGAAGATTCCGAAATCGCCGGCTGCCGTCATTTCCAGGGAAACGGCGGATCAGATCGACGTGCAGCGGGTAAGTCTGGAAAATAATATTTTGCTGCAGATCAAAGCCACTCCTTATCAGAGAAATCAGGTGCATATTGACATTCATTTCGGACAGGGAAAGGCTGGTGAGCCTCAGCCTGGAATGGCCATGGCTGCAGAGCCCTTTGTCCGTGAAGGCGGCTTGGGACGGTTGACTGCCGAGCAGCTCAAGGAAGCGCTTGCCGGTACAAACATTGAGTATGGATTCAAGGTGAATCCGGACAGGTTTACCTTTTCCGGATCCGGGCTGAACAGTGAACTGGATCTGCTGCTGCAGCTGTTGCATACCTGCCTCAGTGATCCCGGATTCCGTGAAAATGCCTGGGGGACAACCATGCAGCGTCTGAATCATTTGTATGATCAGCTTGGGGCAAGTGTCGAGGGTATGATGTCCATCAAGGGCGCCCCGTTTCTTGAGGATGGGAACTCCCTCTATGGGCTTGCCGAACATCAGCAGGTGGCATCGTTGACCAGGAAACAGGTCGTGTCCTGGCTGGAACCGATTTTTCGAACCGCTCCGCTTGAAATCAATGTTGTCGGAGATGTGGATGCGGAACAGGTAATTGCGCTTGTAAGTCGTTGGTTCGGCGGACAGGAGCGTGTGGTCGATAAACCGCCGGCGCCTGTTCAGGTGTCTTTTCCAGCAGGCGAACATAAAAAAGTCGATGTGGAATCCTCCATCGAGAAAGCCATGGTGACTGTGGCCTGGAAGACTGACGATTTCTGGGATATTTCTCGAACCAGAAGGCTCAACATTCTTGCCTCGGTGCTCGACGATCGGCTGCGGATGACCATCCGTGAAGAGCTGGGCGCAACATACTCGCCGGTGGTGTACAATCGGTCCAGCAGGGTCTACCCGGGCTACGGCATACTGCAGGCACAGCTGATTGTCGCCCCTGATCAGGCTGAAAAGATTGCAGGGATTGTTAAACAGGTGGCCCGACAGCTCACGGAGGCGTCAATTTCGGAAAGTGAACTGCAACGAGCCCTGGAACCGACATTGACATCCATCCGTGACTACAAGCGGGACAATCGGTACTGGCTGAATTCGGTTCTCGCACTTGCCGGCCGCCATCCTCAGCAGCTGCAATGGCCTCTATCCATAGTTTCGGACTTTCAGTCCATATCTGCTGTCGATGTTCGGCAGCTTGCGGTCAGTTATCTGCAGCCGGAAAAGGCTGCCGTGGTGATTGTTTCGTCTCGTTAACATGTGATCCGAATCCGCGTTTCCCATCCTTTTTTGGGAAACGTGGATTATCCAACCAGCCACACCGACACATCCTGTGCTTTCTGCACCGTTCTGTCGGAAACTCCTTTGAGCAGTCCCTTATCTACGCTGCGGCCCCTGCGGCCGATGACAATGGTGCCGCAGTTATATTTTTTTGCCTGGCGCAGCAGGTCAAAACCGACATCCACGTGCATCCGGGCCGGAAGTTGCGTTATGCGCGAAGGCGATATGCCGTTGTCTTTGAGCACCTGGGCATGGGCATAAAAAAGAAAGTTCTCCATATCAAGGTACTGATCACACCATTCTTTTCCCCATTGTCCATGGAAGTGTTCTTTGGGTGAGGGCTCCTGCCGTCCGAACACTGTGTTCGAATGATACAGACAGATTTCCACCTCAGGACGATCGCTGAGAATAAAGGCAAGATGATCCGCGGCCATAAGAGATTCCGGTCGACTCTGGACAGCAAGCAGGAAACGGTTGGAATTGACTTCTCCATCGGTTATCCAGAGAGGTGTTTCATGACACTTTTCTATCAATTCCATCGAAGTACTGCCGAACAACATGGTGCCCATCGCGCCGATCCCCCTCCGTCCTAAGAGAAGGGCGTCGTAATTTCCCTGATCAGCTTCATGCTGAATGGTGGTGGAGATGCCTGAAACGGATGTCTTGACGCTGTAATCAACATTTTCCTTGATAAAACCGTTTCTGAGAAGTCGCGCCTTTGCATCTTTCAGGCAGCGGTGGGCCATGTGCGTTTTTTTTTCAGAGAGCGGTGTTTTTTCACGCAGGGGATCAACATCGAACATCCAGTCCTGTCCGGAACCGCCGGAGGGTACAACGCTGAAGAGATGGACGTTCATGTCTGCCTGGGGCCCGAAAATTTTGATAAGATAATCAAGACTGTTGGAACTGTAGACAGATCCGTCTATTGCAACCAGGATCGATTTTTTCATGGAAGGCTCCTGTATCGGATGAAACAATGGGAGAGGCAACCATCTGGGAATACAATGTATTATATATCGATTTTGTTTGAAAAGCTACAGGGTGATGATGAAATACATCAATGCCATGGCCGCGATGCTCAGTGTTCGGAAGGATTGACTGAACAGGATAAGCTGGGAAGCCAGGGCGGGTTTGAATATACCGGCATAGTAAGGAAACTGGTGACGGACCGCCCGAACCGGAGAAGAGAGAATATTGCCGACAAGCAGAGCCAGAATAACTTCACGGGTGCTCATCGAACCGTCTGCGAGCATGGCCCCGGCTGCTGCCAGTCCGGCTGAGAATTCCGCAGCAACGTGGAGTACCACTATGGAAATAGCCTTTGGTGAAAGCCAGGACAACCAGGTAAAGTACGTGGCAATGAAGTGTTCCAGGTAGTCAAATAGCCCGAATTTATTAAGAAAGTAAAAAAGAATATAGATTGGGACCGTAAATCGCGCGATTTTCCTGATCCGTTTTGTGAAACGTTTCCAGGTGTTGCTCATTGCCTGTTTCATGGTTGTACGTTTTTGCTCCTGTTGAGCCCTGGCTTTTTCAACGGGAATCGGCAACAGGAAATGAGCGAGCAGTGCGATGACAAGGGTTCGCAATATGGCCGCCCCAAAAGTCAGGCCGACATAGATGACCGCCGCCCCTTTTATCAGAGGAGCTGTTATGAAAAATGTTGTCGGCAGATGGAGAAAGTAGGTCGGCAGACTATTGAACAGGTTTGCCAGGATAAGCTCTTTTTTACTGATTTTTTGTTGCTCATACCCTTCGGAAAGCATGGTATTGGCCGCAACACCCGAAAAAAAGGCCATGGAGAAAGATGCACCGGTCAGGGACGAGAGGTGGCCGAACCGGGTCAACGGTTTAGCCACAACAGAAATTTTCCTGGTCCAGTTCAGGGCTTCGATAAAATTGGCAACCAGCAGACCGACGGAGATGAACAGCAGGAGTCGCAGCAGGGGGAAGGCCAAACCATGCCAGAGTGAGAGGAGCAATGACGGATCATTCATAGAAATATCTTCATCGCTCCTGGGAAATGCGCTCACCCGGCAGGGTGATTTTTTTCAAAGAAATCATAGATTGTGCAGCTTAAAGTTGATCCACGTCGTCCGGCAGCCACGCATGGGCATAAACGCCATTGGGGTCTGAACCAAGTACGGCACCTCCCTGATCTGCAGCCATGTTGGCCAGTACCTGAAAGGGGGAGCTCAGAGCTTGCAGCAGTGCGCTGGACGCAGATGAGCTGAGTTGTTCAACCATATATTGCAGGCTTCTGCCTTTAGGGGTGATGTACACGGCATTTTCTTCCGGAACCTTAGCCAGGTAAGCAGCCTGGGCAACGGCATCTTTCAAATGACCCAGCTCGTCAACCAGGCCGAGCGCCTGTGCGGTAGTCCCATCCCAGACATGTCCTTCAGCTATTGGCTCGACTTCTTCGATACTCATATTTCTGCCTTGGGCGACAATATCCAGAAACTGTCTATAACCGCTTTCAACACTCAGCTGGAAGTACTGTTTTTCATTATCAGACATGGGAGTGATGGGGTTGCCGTAGTCGGTGTTTCTGGTGGTGGCCGTTCCGTCACCATGGATTCCCAGCGACTGCATTGCCCGATCAACAGTGGGAAGTGCGCCGAAAATACCTATGGAGCCTGTCAGGGTTGTAGGCGCGGCAAAGATGGTGTCTGCATTTGCAGCCAACCAGTATCCTCCTGATGCGGTGACTGCTCCCATGGAAACAACGACGGGACGTCCTGATTCCCTGAACGTAAGAAGTTCCCGGCGAATACGTTCCGAGGCAAACGCGCTTCCCCCTCCGGTAGTGATGCGCAGGACAAGTGCCTTTATATCAGGATTTTGTTCAGCCAGGCGGATTTGTCTGATCAGATCTTCAGAGCCTATCTGGTCCATGATATTTTCTCCATAGAGAATATTACCCGATACGGAAATAATACCAACGGCATCACCTTCGGCAGGTTGAATACTGTAGGACGGCTCAAAGGTCTGGCGATATTTATCAAGGCCGACATACTGATAGCCGACAGGATTGGAAGCAGCTCTCGCCCCTTGTTCGAGCAGACGCTGTCTGAACTGCTGATCGGTCTCCAGATGGTCGACAAGACCGTTGTTCAGGGCAGCCAGGCTGTGATCTCCGCCGGCAGAGGCCAGTTTTGCGGTAAGGTTGTCGGCGTAGGTTTTCAGCTTTGTTACCGGGATGTTTCTGTGTTCTGCAATTGTTCCACAGTAAATGAGCCATAATTTTTCCAGCCAGAGTCGGTTTGCCTCCCTGGCTTCTTCCGACATGTCATTGCGAAGAAACGGCTCTACCGCTGATTTGTAGGCGCCTACTCGAAAAACATGAAAATCAATGTTTGTCTTTTCGAGAAAATCGGCCAGGTAAAGTTGGAACACGCCGAACCCCTTAATGCCCACCCTGCCCATGGGATGCAGGCTTATATCATCAGCCCAGGATGCAAGAAAATACTGTCCCTGGCTGAAGGTGTTACCGCGGGCGAATATTTTTTTGCCGCTTTGTTTGAACTGTTCCAGGGCATCCCCGATGGCCTGGGCCTGGTCCAGAGTAATTTTTTCCAGCCTGTCGGTATCAAGAACCATGGACTGGATGCGGACGTCGTCTGCAGCAGTTTCAATGGAATCGATAATGTCCTGAAGAAACGTATCTTTCTCAAGAGGTATCCCGACCATGTTGTTCACCATTCGTGTGAAGGGGTCCATGGTAGATCGTTGTTCAACCACAGCCCCCTGCGGGGCGAGGAGAAAGACTGAGTTTGCAGGGATTGTGACAGCCGGTTTGTAAAAAAATGCAGCGCAAACAGCGCCCACGACTGTAATAAACGCTACGGCCGCAAATATCGAGGCTGCAATGGTGAAAATTTTCCAGAGCAGCCAGAATGGGAACCCTATGATTTTAAGAATTTTTTTCACTATGACAACTCCTTCATTGTAAGAGGGTGTTTTTTAATGAAAGTCTCCGGTAGAAAGCAGAAGGCTGCATGCCGGAGTGATAAACTTTCATAACAGCGAAGCGGTGTCATCGTTGCGGCCGGCCATGCTGGTTAGTCCGTAAGGGAAATAGTCTTTCAAATTGATGAGGTATTGCATGATAATCATGCACAGCCCGGCCAGGCGTGGTTCGCTGAAATTCAGTCCGTTGATTCATTACTTTTACATACACGATGAGAAATTCCGGTAAGGGTATTGTTTCATGTGTGCAAAGTCAATGAAATGCATTCTTCAGCTTGAGAAAAAGAATGATTTGGGTGTGTAAAAGGAGAAGGAGAAGCGTTAACCGTTGAGTTCACTCTGGAGAACCTGCCCCAGTTCCTGAAGTGTAAACGGCTTTTTTACAAACTGTGAAATTCCCAGCTTTTTAGCACGCTGCACATCTTTTGTCGGAGCATAGCCGCTTGTGATAACGGCTTTTTGATTCGGAATATATTCCTGGATCATGCGGAACGTCTCATATCCGTTCATGCCGGGATCCATGAGCATATCCAGCAAGACCAGGTCCACCTGGTTTTTCCTCAGGAATTCTATGGCGTCCTCTCCCGATGAAACGGCAAAGGGGGTGTATCCCAGGCGGAGAAGCAGACGTGATGCGATTTCTCTTTGATTTTTTTGGTCATCCACAACCAGGACTCGCTCGCCGTTCCCCTGGATGGTTTCCGGAAGAGGGTCCAGGGGAATATTCAATACAGGGCTTTTTTCTGCTGGAAAGTAGAGGGAAAAAGTGGTTCCTTTCGGGCAGCTTTCCACATTGATGTAGCCGTTGTGGTCACGCACAGTGTTCCAGACAACGGCGAGTCCCAGTCCTGTACCGCTGCGGCCGAGCACCTTTTTACTATAGAACGGGCTGAAGATTTTTTGAATATCAGTATCTGAGATTCCAGGTCCGTCGTCGGATACGGAAATAACAACATAGAGTCCGGCTTCTATGGTCTCGTAATACCCCTGGACAGGAGCATCAAGCTGAGCGTTATGGGTAGACACCAGAATTTTGCCTGTCTTCTGAATGGCTTCTGCAGCATTGTTTACCAGGTTCACAAGGGATTTGGAAACGTGCATGGAAGAACAAGAGGTGTTATGCAGTTGCGTATCCAGAAAATATTCCGTGGTCACTTCCGGGAATCGTTTACCCAGTTCCAGATGTTCCATGGAACTGAAATAGCTCGAAATGATGGTGTTCATGTTTTGTACGACCTTTTTGCTTGTCGCGCCTCTGGCAACGGTGAGCAGGTCGTCTACCAGTGCGGCCGCCCTCTTGCCGGCATCTCTGATCATGCGGATTTCTTCCCGGTATTGAAAGGTTTCGTCCAGGTCGAGAAGGAGTAATTCCGGATAAGTTATGATCCCGGCAAGGATGTTGTTCAGATCATGGGCCACCGAGCCCGCCATCAATCCCAGCGATTCCATGCGTCTTGCTTCCGACAGCTTTTCCTGAAGGAGCAGTTTCTGCTGCATGGCTCTTTCATGATCCGTCACGTCACGGATGGCTGCAACCTGAACTTGTCGTTCCTGATACTCAATCTGTTTGATCCGTATTTCTATGGGAAATCGGCTGCCGTCACGTCTTATCCCATGGGCCTTGAACGGGCTGGGAGCTAAGAGTTCGCTGTCCGGATGAGACTGTTCAATGGAGCTTTTGTCGAGCAGCACCTCAAAAATACTTCGGCCAAGGAGTTCGTCTTCACTATAACCGAACATTTCGCAGAGCTGGTTATTGGTCAGGAGCAGCCTTTCTTCATCATAAACGGCAATGCCTTCCCAGGTGCACTGAGAGAGTTGTTGGAATTGTTTCTTACTTTTACGTACTTCTTTCTGCAGCTGTTTATGCTGGATTCCCCGTCTAAGCGTTCGCAGGATGGAGTCAGGGGGACAAGGCTTGCGAAGGAAGTCGTACACGCCCTGACGAAGGGCTGCAACCGTATTGTCTACAGTGGCGTTTCCTGTAAGTATAATAACAGCGGTGTCCGGGAATCGCCGGATAGTTTCCTCCGCCATATCAATGCCGTAGAGATCCGGCAGGCCCAGATCGATGACAACGGCGTTGAATGTGTTGTTTTCAAGATAAAACAACCCCTCTTTCCCTGAATTGGCGCTGGTGACGTCATAGCATTCTTCCTGAAGAAGAGTTTCCAGGCCGGCACAGAAAAGGGGATCATCGTCTATGATCAGAATCGAAAGGTTCATTAAGGTAGTGAGAGTCACATTACTCATACTGTCCCGTGTGTACGACTGCATTGAGTGGCTGGGCTGGTAAAGGGGGCTTGGTGACAGGGACTGTTCACATTACTGCCGCAGGCAATGTAAAGGTGAAATGCGTCCGTCCTTTGTTGCATGTGAGACAAATGACACTATTTAAATTTAATAGACTTTCTTTTGTAATTGCAAGGCCTAAACCGGCATGTTTGTCTTTTTTCCGTTTATTGCCGGAGCAAAAATAGTACGTGTCGTGTCTTAGGTGCTCCGATTAGAGAGATAGGTGGACTTTGCAGGCAGATTTTAAGAAAATGTTCATTAACCGGTGTGTTTTCTTGCAGATTTACCTTGACCCCGGAGCTTTTCCTTAGGTAGTCTTCTGTCTCCACACAATACAATCATATATCCCCGTTTTGCCGTCTCCGGGGAATACCAGAGGAGAACAATGCATACAAAAAACAGGAAACTGACTGTTGCTTCCCTTGCCTTAGCCGGCTGCCTCGCCGTTTTGACCGGTTGCGCCAAACAGAAAACCTACGGGGCTGTAAAATTCAGTACAGAGCCACCAGGTGCAGAGGTTGTAAACCTGAAGGACGACGCCTCGTTATGCACTACGCCTTGCGTGGGGTTTTGGGAGGCGGAGGAGGGCAAACCCGAGTATGTCACTGTTGAGATGCGTAAAACAGGGTATAAAGAGGAAATTACTTCTTTCTGGGTAAATACTCGTCACAACACCCGTGAGGAGGCTGAGAAAGATGCGCTGCCCATTAACGCCGATTTGATAAAAAGGGGGAATTGACCATGCCGCGACCAATTAAAAAATCTTTTTGCTCCCGGCTGGGGGCCATGGCAGTCCTCGGTTGCTGTATCTGCCTGCTCGGCGCCTGCTCATCCAAAACCGCTAACGTCAGATTTAAAGTAAACTCTGAACCTGAAGGGGCCCAGGTGCTGTATAAACTTACCGGCACCGAGCTGCCATGCGGCGACAAATGGATTTACCTGGGAAATACTCCCCTGCGCGGCGTGCATCAGTTCAAGGAAGATGCGCTTGAAAACACAGATAAGATTACCATGAAGGTGATGCATAACGGATATCATGATCAACAGATGGAGTGGGACGGGCACAGCTTCTGGGAAGAGGCGGAAGGAAAAGGCGTGATTTTCTGGACGCCCGAGCTGGTTCCCTCGGATAAATAAACCAACAGCAGCAAAAAGAGGATATACCATGCAGGTCCAAGGAAAACCCTATCGTTCACTCTGGTTGGCTGCTAACGGCCGGGATGTCGAATGTATTGATCAGACCCGGCTGCCCCATGAATTTGTCATTGCCGATATAAAGGGCGTAGACGATGCCATGGAAGCCATCCGTGATATGTGGGTACGCGGAGCGCCGCTCATCGGCGCCATGGCAGCCTACGGGGTTTGCCTCGGCCTGCAGCACGAATGTACAGCGGATCATCTGCGTACTATCTGCGGGCAATTGATTGACTGTCGTCCCACGGCGGTGAACCTGCAATGGGCAGTGAATCGCATGCAGAGCAGATTGCTTGCGATTGATCCGGATCAGTGGCTTGCGGTTGCGTATGAGGAAGCAGCTCGTATCTGCGACGAAGATGTTGAGGTCAACGAATCCCTGGGCGGTCATGGTGCGGCTCTTATCAGGGAACTATGGGAAAAAAATGGCGGATCACGGCCTGTGAACATCCTGACCCATTGCAATGCCGGGTGGCTGGCTACGGTGGACTGGGGGACTGCACTGGCGCCGGTTTACAAGGCCCAGCAGCAAGGGATTCCCGTGCATGTATGGGTCGATGAGACCCGGCCCCGTAACCAGGGTGCGCACCTGACGGCCTGGGAGCTTTGTATGGCAGGCATTGACCATCATCTGATTGTGGACAATGTCGGCGGACATCTGATGCAGCACGGCATGGTGGATATGTGCATCGTCGGAACAGACAGGACTGCCGCCAATGGAGATGTTTGCAATAAAATCGGTACGTATCTGAAAGCACTGGCTGCAAAAGACAACCAGGTGCCTTTTTATGTTGCTTTGCCGGGCTCTACCATCGATTGGCAGATGCAGGAGGGGTTTTCCATCCCCATTGAAGAACGGGACGAAGACGAGGTCCTCTTTATCCAGGGACAGTTCAGTGACGGCCGTGTGGATACGGTCTGCATTGCGCCGGAAGGAACCCCTGCAGCCAATTATGCTTTTGATGTCACTCCGGCGCGTCTGGTCACCGGCCTGATCACCGAACGAGGAGTATGTTCCGCTTCAAAGGAAGGGCTGTTGAGCATATACCCTGAGCAACAGGTATGAAATCACGAAAAATGCGTGGGTTTCTTCTGGAGACGGCCCGTGAAATGAATACCTGCGGCCTTAACCAGGGGACAGCCGGAAATATCAGTGTTCGTGTACAGGAGGGGTTTCTGATAACCCCGTCTGCGATCCCCTATGCAGACTGTACGGAAAACGATATGGTGCTGGTCCAGGAGGACGGAACTTTTCAGGGAATGCGGAAACCGTCATCGGAATGGCGCCTGCACCGGGATGTATATCTCAATCATCCGGAGAGCAAGGCCATATTACACGCACACTCTCCCTGGTGCACTACACTGGCCTGTCTGGAACGGGATATTCCCCCATGTCATTATATGGTCGCCATGGCAGGGGGAGATCATATTCCCTGCACCAGGTATGAGCCATTCGGTTCGCAGGAACTTTCCGACAGCATTATCGCAGCCATGGGGCCGTTAAGGGCCTGTCTTATGGGGCACCACGGGATGCTCTGCCATACGGTTTCCCCGAAGGCACTCCTGCCCCTTGCCGTCGAAATTGAGACCCTTGCCAGGGTATATGTTCAGATGCTCCAGGTTAACCCGGACCCGCCTGTTCTCAGTCGTGAGGCAATGGAGGAGGTGCTGGAACGCTTTGCCGACTACAAACCCTGATATTTCGCCATTGGCAAATTCATGAGAAAAAATTTCTCATTCTTCCCTTCCTTGTACTCATATTGGACCATATAAGCAGCATTCTCCATGCATTCAAGATGTTTGTTTAGATGAAAGTCTCCGGCAGAGAGCAGAAGGTACCATGCCGGAGTGATACACTTTCAATGTTCGTTGTGGCCGGCCAACCTGGTCCAGCCATGCTGGTTAGACCCAATTATCAGTAAACATTTGCGAATTCACATCCTGTTTACATGCGGCATACCAAGGTAGCCTCCGAGACATGCGAAAAAAATTACAGAAGGCATATATTCACAAGGTTCCCTTACTATGTTTCCTGAAAATGTATCTTACATCAAGGCCGTACCTATCTGAAAAATGCCCACGGCCATGAGAAAGGCCAGGGTTGTATTGAAGCCGATGGAGAAAAATGCCCATTTCCAGGAGCCTGCTTCCTTGGCAATACAAACGACGGTGACAAAACAAGGCGCGTAAAACATAATAAAAACAAGAACAGCCAGGGCGACAACAGGATTCCAGTTCGGATCGGCTGCCAATCGTTCTTTTAACGGCGCAGCCTCCTCCGGATCCACCTCTCCCAGGGAATAGGCTGTTCCAAGGGTGGAAATGATCACCTCTTTGGCTGCAAAACCGCCTAGAAGCGCGATGTTGGTTCTCCAATCAATGCCGGCGAACTGGGTGAGGTTTTCCATGCCGATTCCTATGCGACCTGCCAGAGAGTAGCGCAGTCTTGCCATGGTTTCCTTTTTTTGCTGGTCTTCCAGGAGCATTGCGTATGTCTCCCCGGATTGTTCCTCGGTTGATTCCCCGTGACTGGAAACTATTTCCTGACGTTGCTGATCAAATTCGGCGACCTGGGACTCGGGCAGGGACGGATAGGTCATCATGGCCCAGAGAAGGATGGAGATGCCGAGGATAACGGTCCCGGCTTTTTTCATGTACTGCCAGGTGCGCTCCCAGGTATGAATGAGCAGGCCGCGGAAAGTCGGAAATCGGTAGGGAGGCAGTTCCATGACAAAAGGCGTGGATTCCCCCCGCAATACTGTCATGCGAAGAAATTTGGCTGCACACAAGGCTACCATCCACGCGAGCAGGGTCGCAAAAAACATGTAGACCGCCTGATGATCAGCGAAAAATGCACCGATGATCAAGGTCAGTACAGGTAATTTGGCGCCGCAGTTCATGAAGGGAACCGTTAACAGGGTGGCGAGTCGTTCCCTCGGGCTTCGCAGTGTGCGGGCGGCCATTACTCCGGGTACGGCGCATCCGCCGGCGATACCGCCGGAGACAATGAACGGCATAACCGATGATCCGTGCAGACCAAACGCATGGAAAATGCGATCCATCATGAAAGCCACCCTGGCCAGGTATCCGCTGTCTTCCAGGATGGCGATACCGAAAAACATGAACATGATGATGGGTACAAATCCCATCACTCCGCCCACGCCGTCAATAATACCGGAAATCACCATGGATTTGATGGGACCGTCAGGCAGCAGGTTGTCGGCAGCGGCGGTAAGGAATGTGAACACAGACTCCAAAGCTTCGACCAGGGATCCGCTGAAAGTAAAGGTAAAGTAATAGAGCCCAAAGAGTACTGCGGCCATAATTATAGGCCCAAACAGGCGGTGTGTTACGATTTTGTCAATTCGATCCGAAGTGTAAAGCCTGTCTCCGACAAATTTTTTAGTCACCACGTTTTGACGCAGGATGGATTTAATATAGCCATACCTGTGATCAGCTATAACGGATTCCGGATACACTCCGGCAGTGTTCTGCAGATGTGCAGCCACCTCTTCACATTGTTTGAGGAGTTGCTGAGTTATAACAGGCTGTCCCTGACGGGCGATGCTGACGATCTGTTCATCATTTTCCAGGAGCTTTACCCCGATCCACCGCGCCGGATAGGTATCGGTCAACAGGCTGTGCTCTGTTATTACAGGGATAATGTCCGTCAGGACCTGGTCGATATCAGAACCATAGCGTAAGAGAACGGGTTCGGCAGGCGCTTTTTGAACCGCTGTTGCCACAACCTGGTCCAGCAGGGCGTCCACACCTTTTCCGCTGCGTGCTACAATGGGAACGACAGGAACACCGATGCGTTCACTGAGTTTTTCCGCATCGATAATGAGGCCCCGTGATTCAGCAACATCGACCATATTCAGAGCTATGACCAACGGTGCTCCCAGTTCAAGGAACTGGCAGGTAAGATATAAATTTCGTTCAAGATTGGAGGCGTCGACGACATTGACTACCACGTCAGGCGTGTTGTTGACCAGGTAATCCCGGGCAACCAGTTCTTCTGCGGAATATGCCGTGAGTGAGTAGGTGCCGGGAAGATCGACAATGGACAGGCCGAAGTTGTCGTGGATGCAACAGCCCTCTTTTTGTTCCACGGTGATTCCCGGATAGTTGCCTACATGCTGGCGTGCTCCGGTGAGTAAGTTGAACAGGGTTGTTTTACCGGCATTGGGGTTACCGGCCAGGGCGAGGTGAATAACGTTTTCCATGAATGAAATAACGACAGGTGTTTTTTGGAGGGGAATGTTACCGATGCTCTATGGTTGTTGATCGCCGGTGGATACAAACATCCGGTGTATGCAGGGGCGGAAAATTACAAATTGCAAAAATGTTTGCTATCCTTCATATTTTTCAGGTCATCAAGGGTGCAGGTGACGTCACTGTTACATTGACATCCGCAACCTCCGCAGTTTCCTTGCCGCACCGATCTAAAGAATACCGACAGGTGACGCCCGAGGTAGACAACGGCTATGGCCACAACGAAAAAAATAATGAGATGCTGCATGTAAAGTACCCATCAGGAAGGATGATCTTTCAGCCCGATTCACTTGCCGTGACCATGATGTTTGTCGCTGCCAGATGATCAAGGCTTAAGGTGCTGCCGTTAATTTTTACCATACATTGACTGCCGGTGTTGGGGCAGATAAGTTCCAGTTCCGTACCCGGCAGGACTCCCATATGAGCCATGCGGGCGCATGTTTCACGATCACCCTGTACGGAACACACCTTCACCCTGCCGCAACAGCAGGTATCAGACAGAGGATGAATGCCTCTATGACGCCTTTTTTTTCCTCCTGTACACTGTTTTCCTATTTTTTTGAAAAAGTGGCAGGATTTTGCGAATTGACTGTCATTCATACATTGTTACCGTTGCAGGCTCTCGCCGTAAAACAAACAGGTTCTCTTCCAGGTATTCTATAAACATGAATCAATGTTAGGTACAACAAAAATATGGGTACTGTCAACAGCTTTGAAAAGGGGAAAAGTGAATATATTACATCATGCCCGAGGTGACGGGTAAAGGAAATGGGTCGGCGGACGATCAAACGGGTGCATGCTCTTTCTGCCCGGTATCTTCAAGTCTCCACCTCGATGAAGTCCGCTTCGTTGTTTCGCAGGGTCAGGGTGCCTCCCATGACTCTCAGAGCAACCGGATCATTGAGGGGGGCTCTCTGTTTGACGGTGATGGTGGTCCCTGGCACCAGGCCCATCTCACGTATTCTTCTGCCCAGCTCTCCGCCGGCTTTTACTGCGGTAATGGTTCCGCTCTGGTTAATCGCCATCCGGCGTAAGTTAATTATAGCCATTTGCTCCTTGCTCAATATAGAGGAGTGGAAAGTATTCGCATCTGCCCGGCTTTTTTCATGTCAACCGGGCAGAATGTTCACGGTAATCCGGCTGGTGCGCAGCAAAGAAACAACCTCAAGGAAAAAACAAACCGGCAAATGTGTTATCCTTTTCCGGCAAGCTTGGCCCAGGAATCCCTTAAGGTGACAATGCGGTTAAATACAAGCTTGTCAGTGTCGCTTTCCTTGGCGTCAAGACAAAAATATCCCTGTCGCTCAAACTGAAACCTGTCTTCCGGGCCGGCATCGAGCAGTCCCGGTTCAACCTTGCAGTCAGGCAGAATCTGCAGAGAATCAGGATTTAAAAATTCTTTAAAATTCCTTTCTTTGTCCGCGTCGGGAAATTCAACGCTGAAAAGGCGGTCATAAAGTCTGATTTCAGCAGTGACGGCTTCCGCAGCACTGAGCCAGTGAATGGTGCCTTTTACTTTGCGGCCGTCCGGGGCATTGCCGCCGCGACTGTCAGGATCATAGGTGCAATGCAGCTCGACCACTTCTCCCTGATTGTTTGTAATCGCCTTGTCGCATGTAACCAGGTAGGCGTAGCGCAGCCGTACCTCTCGCCCCTCTGTAAATCGGAAGAATTTTTTTGGGGCGTTTGCCATATAATCCGATCGTTCGATATACAATTCTCGTGAGAAGGGAACCTTACGGGTTCCCATTTCCGGATTTTGCGGATGGTTTTGCGCCTCCAGCATTTCGGTTTCATTCTCCGGGTAGTTGGTAATGACGACCTTGATAGGGTCAAGTATTCCGAAGACCCGTGGCGCAGAGATATTGAGGTCATCCCGCACGGCATTTTCCAAGACCCCCATGTCTATCCATGATTCTCTTTTGCCGATGCCCACCCCTTCACAGAATTTTCTTATGGAACGAGGGGTATAACCTCGTCTCCGAAGTCCGGAAATGGTGAGCATGCGGGGGTCGTCCCAACCGGAGACATGGCCTTCGTTTACCAGCTGAAGGAGCTTTCTTTTGCTGGTAACCGTAAAATTGATGTTCAGGCGGGCAAACTCGATCTGCCTGGGATGACACGGCGTATTCAGAGTGTCAAGTACCCAGTCGTAGAGGGGTCTGTTGTTTTCGAATTCCAGTGTGCACAGGGAGTGGGTGATGCCCTCCAGCATATCTGAAAGACAGTGCGTGAAGTCGTACATTGGATAAATGCACCATGTATCGCCTGTACGGTGATGATGTGTCTTCATGATGCGGTACAGTACGGGATCCCGCATGATGATGTTGGGCGAGTTCATGTCGATTTTCGCCCGCAACGCACAGGTACCTTCCTCCAGTTTCCCTTCTTTCATCTGGGAAAATAGTTCCAGGTTTTCTTCCACGGATCGGTTGCGGTAGGGGCTATCCTTGCCGGGTTCGGTGAGGGTACCCCTGTGTTCGCGCATCTGCTCGCTGGAAAGGTGACAGACGTACGCCTTTCCCATGGTAATGAGTTCCACCGCAAAATCATGTAACTGGTTAAAATAGTCAGAGGCGTAGTAGAGGTGTTCTCCCCAGTCATAGCCGAGCCAGTGGACGTCGTTTTTTATGGCCTCGACATATTCGGAAGACTCCTTGCCTGGATTGGTGTCGTCAAAACGAAGGTGGCAACGGGCGTTGTTCTCCACGGCGACTCCGAAATTCAGGCATATGGATTTCGCATGACCGATATGGAGAAATCCATTGGGTTCCGGAGGAAAACGGGTGACTATGGTGTCGTGTTTTCCGGAAGAAAGATCGTCGGCAATGATCTGGCGAATAAAATCCAGGGGGCGTTTGGGTTTGTTGTCTTCGTTCATGATGTGTACCGGCGCTCTTAATTATGAGGGTAGAGGTGACGTATGTCTGCCATGCGCTTTACCACCGTCTCTTTTCCTAGTGTCTCAAGGATGTCAAACATCGAAGGCCCTGCCAGTTGTCCCGTGAGAACCGTACGCATCCCGTTAATCAGGATGCCTGGTTTGATTTCCAGTTCGTCGGCAAGCACACGGGTGGCAGCTTCTGCGCTGTCCTTGTCAAACGGGGTCAGTACGTTGAACCTGTCTGCAAGCATGGGGAACCAGGTGACGAGATCAGGATGTTTGAGAACGTTTTTCTTCAGAGGTTTTTCGTCCACTGCATATTCATCGGAGAAATAGGCCCGTCCCATTGTGGTGAAATCCTCCAGGGTATGGAACCTGTCACGGATCATGTCCAGGGTGTTTAGGAACCACTCCTTTTTTTCTCCCAGATACTCTTCTTTCCACAGCCCTTCCGCCTGCAATCGCGGGGCCGCCATCTCTGCAAGTTCGCCGATATCCATGGTTCGCAGATAGACCTCGTTGATGGCAATCAGTTTGGGGTCGGTGAAGAATTTTTCGTCTCCGGGGCGGAAATTAAACACAGAGTTGACCTTACTGATTCTGTCCAGGGTAAACGCTTCAATAAGCTCTTCCCTGGAAAATATCTCCTGATCTGTTCCTGGATTCCAGCCGAGCAGGCAGAGAAAATTGCACAGCGCCCAGGGAATAAACCCTTTCTCCCTGTAAAATTGGACGGCAACCACTTCCCCGTGGCTGCGTTTGGATATCTTGCGTTTCTGCAGGTCAAGGGTCAGGGGCATGTGGGCAAAGACAGGAAGCGGTGCGTCCAGAGCTTCGTAAAGCAGTACCTGTCTGGTGGTGTTCGTCATATGATCCTGTCCCCTGATGACGTGGGATATGCGATCACGTATGTCATCCACAACATTGCAGAGAAGGTAGAGTGGTTTGCCGTTGGAGCGAACAATGACAAAATCTTCCATTTCACTGTATTTGCGCTCTATCCTTCCCAGTACCTGATCGTCGTAGAAGAGTACTCCCTCACGCCTGGGAACTTTGAAACGGACCACATACGGCAGGCCCTGCGCTTCCTTGACGGCAACTTCTTCCGGAGAGAGATGCCGGCAGGCGCCGTCGTATCCGACCTGAAGTTTGGCGGCCATGGCATGATCACGTTTGCGGTCCAGCTCCTCCTTGCTGCAGAAGCATTTGTACGCATAACCTTCCGTCAATAAATGATGAGCGGCCTGTACATGGTCGGTTTCGAATGCCGTCTGAAAATACGGCCCCTCGTCCCAGTCAAGATTCAGCCATCTGAGGCCGTCGAGAATGCCTTCGATGGATTCCCGGGTAGAACGTTCAGTGTCTGTATCCTCTATACGCAATATGAGCTTGCCGTTGTGTTTTTTTGCAAAAAGCCAGTTGACGAGAGCGGTGCGTGCGCCGCCGATGTGCAGATACCCGGTTGGGCTTGGTGGGAAACGAACTCGAACGTCTACCATGGGAACTCCTTTACATATTGTGTGTGAATGACGGAAGGCAACGTATGGCTTCTGTGATCAAATATATACGGTTTTGTGAATTGATTGAAGATCTTGTTTGTTGAAAAAAGCAAAAAATATATCTCAGAAAGATTCGTTAGGCTGTAATCTGTACTTCGTATTGCTCATGACTTTTTTGAATAATTGTTTAACAGCTTGAATTCATACAGTTAATAAGGATAACCGTGAAAAACGGTGTGTTTTCAGGAAAATTCAAAAAAGTCACCCTGCCGGACGATCATATTTTACAGCATCTGTTTTGTTATCGGGTATTTGCCGGTAAGCGTAGACTCCGATGGTTTACTACGGCTGCATGTCCGGCGCCGCGCATCTACTGCAAAATATACTCGTGGGAAATGCGGGGTAAAGCAGCCATGGCCGATGGCGAATAAAACAGCATCCGGCCATTGATGTTGGAAAAAACAGTGGTTATAGCCTGAAGATAAGATATCTTCAAGGTTTTGATCAGGCGGAAACCAGGAAATAATCTTCTGCAGACGGACATAAAAAAGTTGTATGGCAGGGGGCATCTCGTTATAGTTGCATCTTTTGCGTGTACGGCCGTTAGTTGCAGCCCTTGCGGGTGTTTTGTTTTTTTTGTTTGATTTCAGGGCAATAGAAGACAACCCCATGCTGTGCAAGCTGGAAGCCTCGGTATAAGGATGGTTCTTTGTCGGTGGATGTTCTCCTGTAGAGCAAAAGCTCGGATCCATAATCATGCCGGAAGGATTAGAACCGTATAGGGAAGGAAAATGTGAACCTTTCCGTGCCCCGAATAAATAGAATGGGTGCTGCCCAGTACTATCTGTATACAGAATAAGAGAATGTGACAATGGAGAATCAGACAGGTTGTGGCGAATGTCCCGAGGGGATGGTCAAGGATGAATCAGGGCAATGTGTCATGCCCTGCGTGACTTTTGCATCCTTTGTGCTTTCTTTGAATACTTCAGCCTTGTTTCATATGGGTGAGCTGCCCCATCCGGAGAGTGGGCAGCGTGTGGTTGACCGCGCCCTTGCGAAACATACCATCGACACCCTGGCAATGCTTGAGGAGAAGACCAGGGGTAATCTGGAAGGGGATGAAAAGGAGTTGCTCAGCCGGGTTTTGTACGAGCTGAAAATGAAATTCGTCCGGATTGGGAAGGCGTAAAGATACGTGGAACCAGGTTATTCTCTTACTTTCTCGGCTCCTGCAAAAATCAATCTTTACCTGAAAATTACCGGTAAACGATCAGACGGCTATCACACCCTGGAAACGGTCATGCAGAAAATTGAGCTGTATGACACAGTCAGGTTGGAGTTGACCAATTCTTCGGAGGTCAGCCTGGCATGTCCTGACAGTTCGCTGCCTGAGGACAGGTCAAATCTGGCCTATCAGGCTGCCGAACGATTTCTGCAGGCTTTGGCCGGGAAAGGAAAAACCGGGTACGGGGTTTCTATCGTGCTCCGCAAAGGGATTCCTGTGGCCGCAGGACTCGGTGGCGGCAGCAGTGATGCAGCAGCCGTCCTCAGCGGTCTGAACAGGCTGTGTGCCTTCCCTTTGGATCATCTGGAGTTGTTTGAAGAAGGGCTTTCGCTTGGTGCGGATGTTCCCTTTTTTCTGCACTCGGCTTCAGTTTGCCTGGCTACAGGGATTGGCGATATTTTGACCCCTGTCGCTGCAGATGCTTCTGCCTGGTTTGTAGTTGTCAATCCTCGATTTTCCGTTTCGACAAAATGGGCGTATGAAAATTTTGTCTTGACAGTAGCTGAAAAAGAAATTAACCTAAATCGTTCACGTGTCAAGCAATGGTGGCGCTCTTGTGAGCGAGGGGAAAGTGTTCCCTTCCCCATGGATTGCCTCTATAACGATTTGGAACAGGTTACGGCTGCTCGCTACGGGCAAATTTTACAGATAAAGCATTCATTGATGCAGAATGGAGCGGATCAGGCGCTCATGTCCGGTTCCGGACCAACTGTGTTTGGAGTGTTTGCAAGCGAGCGTCAGGCTGCCCGAAGTGCGCAGCTTTTTGAGGAGAACGGATATTTTGCATGTCTCACCCGGGCCTTGAACGGTCGGGGAGGCGCCGGCAAAGTAAAAGATTAGGTTGGGGCGTCGTCAAGCGGTAAGACACAAGGTTTTGATCCTTGCATTCGGGGGTTCGAATCCCTCCGCCCCAGCCAGATGTTGTGTTCCGGCGGTTAGTCGGTCTCTCGTAAATCCTGCCTGCAGTAGCAACCGATATGTGAACATGAGATGCACGGGGGATAAGCTATGCCCAATGTGATGAAGATTTTTACAGGTAATGCCAATCCGCAGATAGCGAGAGAGATTTGCGATTATCTTGAAGTACCCTTAGGCGCCGCTGAGGTGAAGCAGTTTTCAGACGGAGAAATATCCGTCGAAATCGGGGAAAATGTTCGTGGAACTGATGTGTTCGTCATCCAGCCTACATGTCCTCCGGTGAATGATAATCTCATGGAACTGCTGATTATGATCGACGCCTTGCGAAGGGCTTCGGCGCGCAGGATTACCGCCGTTATACCCTATTACGGGTACGCCAGGCAGGATCGAAAGGTGCGCCCGCGTGTCCCTATTACCGCAAAGGCTGTTGCGGAAATGCTCATGGTCGTCGGAACGAGGCGTGTGTTGAGTATGGATCTCCACGCCGGGCAAATTCAAGGATTTTTTAATATCCCTGTTGATCATCTTTACGCAGCTCCTATTCTATTGGAGTATATCAGGAAGAATTTCAAGGACGTTATCCTTGTCTCTCCTGATGCAGGAGGCGTCGAACGGACGCGCGCCTTTGCCAAAAGGCTCAATGCCGGACTTGCCATCGTTGATAAACGCAGAGAGCAGGCCAATGAGTGTGAGGCGGAAAACGTTATTGGAGATGTAAGGGGTAAAGTCGCCATATTGCTTGACGATATGGTTGACACCGCCGGCACGCTTTGTAACGGCGCTGAGATATTGATGCAGCACGGCGCCAAGGAAGTGCATGCCTGCTGTTCTCATGCAGTGCTTTCCGGACCGGCGATAGAGCGTCTTAATAATTCGGCAATCAAATCATTGTTGGTGACCAACTCAATCCCCTTAAGGGAAGAGGCTCAGCAGTGTGATAAGATAACCGTGCTGTCGGTTGGGAAATTGCTTGGCGAGGCAATTAAAAGGATTCATAATGAAGACTCCGTCAGCTATCTTTTTGTGTAACGCATACAGTATTTATTCGTAACCCGGAATAGGGGAGGCTTTCATGTTACAAGTCGATATGGCATCCAAAGTGCGTACCGTGTTCGGTAAAGGTCCGATGCGTCAGTTGAGGATGCAGAAAATTACGCCGGCAGTAGTGTACAGTGGCGGTGCTGAGTCTGTGGCTTTGCAGTTTGATGCAGGGCAATTGTATAAAAAATTGCTCCATATCCATGGTCGTAATGCCGTGGTCACCTTACAGGTTGAAGGGGACGCCAAGGATAAGCGGCATGTATTGGTGCAGGAAATTCAGAAAGACCCGGTGAGCGGAAGTCTTATTCACGTAGATTTTCGTGAGATCGAACTGGACAAAGAACTCGAGTTTACAGTTCCCCTTGAATACAAAGGCACCGCAAAAGGCGTCGATCTGGGTGGTGAGTTGGTCGTCAGTCGAACCAGCGTAAAGCTGCGTGGATGTCCGCTGGATATTCCAGACAGTATTTCAGCTGACATTACCGACCTCGAGCAAGGCGGTGCAGGAATCAAATACAGTGATCTTGCTATGCCGGAGAATGTGACCATGCTTGAAAAACCCGGTTTGACTTGCGTGTATGTGCAGTAAACGTCCCAGGTTTGGCAGGAATTTGTTGTTTGTGATGAGCCGGTTAACCAACCGGCTCATTTTTTTTACCGTGTTGTAATGGATTATCTTTTTGTCGGACTCGGCAATCCTGGAAGCCGGTACCTCGATACCCGGCACAATATCGGATTTATTGCCGTTGACTCGCTCATCGCCGAATATGGTTGTCCTGCCCCGAAGATGAAGATGCAGGGCCTGTTCACTCGGACGACCAGGGGCTCCCATGGCGGATGTATTTTTTTACAGCCGCAAACATACATGAACCGTTCCGGGGAAGCTGTTGTCAGGTTTATGGACTATTTCCAGGTAAAGCCGGATCACCTTGTGGTTCTTCACGACGACATTGATTTACCTTTCGGACGGGTCAAAGTGGCTGCGAAAGGCGGAGCCGGTGGACATAACGGCATTCGATCAATTATCCGGCACATAGGTGGAACTGAGTTCTGTCGCATCAAGATCGGTGTCGGACGTCCGGGAGTGGAAGGAGACGGTCGCGGGATGCCTGTTGATAAATATGTCCTTTCATGTTTTGCACCTGTGGAACAGGCTTTGTTGGCTAAAGTATGCGCCCGCATTGGGGACGCTGTGGAGATCATGGTGCAAAAAGGGCTCGCTGCCTGTATGAATGAAATAAACGGCATGCCGCTTATTGATTGATCAGGAAAACAGGTTGCCCTGTTTTGGACCATAATCTGCATTTCTGAACAGACACTACCTAACAAAACTTGTCGCTACTCTTTGCTATTCCGGAAAAATATGGTACTATACATTTTCTTGAAAACCTTTTCGGGATGAAATCGTTGTACGTGCATCACGCAGAATTTTAAATGTTTTCCGGAGGATCTCGTGTTTTCAGAAGGTGATATGGCTGTTTATCCTGCCCATGGCGTAGGACTTATAGAAGCCATTGAAACACAAACCATTGGCGGGGTTGATCAGAGTTTTTATGTCATGAAAATTCTAGACAATGACATGACGATTATGATTCCAACCTCCAATAGTGAGAATGTAGGGCTTCGGGCTATTATTTCCGGTGATGAGGTAACCAGGGTCATTGATATTCTGAAAGAGCGTGATATCAAAATCAATGCTCAGACCTGGAATAGAAGATACCGTGATTACATGGAAAAAATTAAAACCGGGTCAGTTTTTGAGGTAGCTGTCGTTCTCCGGGACCTGTTTTTGCTGAAAGAAGATAAAGAACTTTCCTATGGGGAACGGAAGATGCTCGATACTGCAAAAAGTCTTCTTGTGAAGGAACTTTCACTGGCCCAGGAACTGGAAGAGACATCAATAGAGCAGCAGATTGAGCAGTTGTTCTGCTGAATGAGAAAACTCTGACACAACGCATCGATCGTCTCCAAAGTGTCTTGCGAAGTCTGTACTGAATCCATTGTAACGCATACGGTTCAAGCCAATGAAGTAAAACAGCGCCTGGATCACTGTGTTGTGCGTTTACAGCCGAATCTTTCCAGATCAAATATCGGTAGGTTAATTGCTGCAGGCCATGTTTTGGTCAACGGGCATGCCGTCAAAGGCGGTTATAAACTTCGACTCAATGATCAAATTATTCTGCGTAAGCCTGCTCCGACTTCCAATGAGCTGGAACCGGAGGCCATTGATTTTGAACTGATATTTGAAGATGACCACCTTCTGGTCATTAACAAACCCCCCGGATTGGTCGTGCATCCTGCTGCCGGGCATAGACAGGGGACCCTTGTAAATGGTCTGCTTCACAGATACGGGAACTTACCGGGTACGGACAGCACTCGTCCCGGAATTGTCCACAGGTTGGATAAGGATACCTCGGGCGTCATGCTTGTCGCCAAGACTGAGGATGCCTTGAGAAATCTTGCGGAATCCTTCAGGAACAGGGCCGTAAGCAAGACCTATTATGCAATACTGGAGCGCCGTCCACTTAAGGATAGGGGGAGCATAGTCGCTCCCGTCGGCAGGCACCCGGTTAACAGACAAAAAATGGCCGTTCTTGAGAGAGGACGTCACGCTGTTTCGCATTATTGGGTAGTCAGATCGTATGCAAACGGCATGTGTCTTGTAAAGGTGCGTATAGAAACCGGGCGGACCCATCAGATCAGGGTGCATATGGCATCCATAAACTCGCCGATCGTCGGGGATGAACTGTACGGCGGCAAACAACATACTTTTGGAACGCAAACCGTTTCTCGGCAGATGTTGCATGCCCGCAGTTTGGCCTTTCCTCATCCCGTCACCGGCAAGGGGCTGGAATTCACCGCTGAGCTGTGGCCGGATTTTAAGGACTTGTTAAATCTCCTGGACAGTCAAGGCGGTTGTCATGGGTAATGTGTATTGTATAACAGGCGGCATCGGCAGCGGTAAAAGCTCTGTCGCCCGACTTTTATCCGCTTACGCCAACGCACCGCTCATAGATATAGACACATCCTGCAAAGAATTACTCAGTAAAGGTCACAAAGGATGGCAGGCGCTCAAAGATGCTTTTGGAAACACCTATTTTGATGCATCAGGAAGTGTGGACAGGCAACGATTACGTGCAACGCTCTTTGCAGAGCCTGAACTTCGTGCTCGGATAGACGGCTTGCTGCACCCGCTTGCCCGGGTAACATTGGCTGAAGAAATCGCACAGTATGACAGTGAGCTGTTATTTGTAGAGGTGCCGCTGGTTTTTGAGGCCGGGTGGCAAAAAGATTTCGATGACGTGATCGTCGTTGCTGCGGATCCTGCTGTTCAGATTCAA
The DNA here is from genome assembly GCA_963678525.2 of Desulfobulbaceae bacterium. Lineage (GTDB taxonomy): Bacteria > Desulfobacterota > Desulfobulbia > Desulfobulbales > Desulfobulbaceae > Desulfogranum. The sequence goes on along the minus strand of CAXXDG010000003.1, from coordinate 2,114,545 downwards.
CGCATCCTTTTTCGTGACGGGGTTGAAAGAAAGCAGGCCGAGCAGTCCATCAACGCCCAGATGAAACTTGAGAAAAAAATAGCCCTGGCAGATTATGTAGTTGACAATAACGGCGCCTGGGCAGATACTAGGAACAAAGTGGTAAAGCTCTGTCTTCTCCTGGAAAAGAAATTTGGCTGCTCAGGAAAAAAAACTTGACAGTTGGCGCTTTACCCAATATCTAGCTTAGCTGAATGCACCTCAGCAAGTCTTCCGATGACAGTTGATTTCTAGTTCTGATATTTCACATATAAAACAATAACGGATAAAACGTCCAGACACGGTCCGAGGGAAGACCGCTTCCCTAACCTGTTTACCTGGCAATAACATACCATCAAAACGACCCTGCCACATTTTTTCAACTAACTGTACGTATCCTCTTACAGAAACTTCGCGTCTCCTCATCAGCCGCAAGATTTCAAAGTAGTATATAGTTGGCAGTCCGGTTATGTGTTCATCCATTATTTGTAAAAATACACTGTAACAGCACTGTTTCGTACCCCTTGAGCTGCATATGTGCCGCTCATGGACTCTTGAAAGACCATACGGAGGAAAAACCGGTCGATGAATCCTACTGAGTTGAAAAATAAAAAGATCAAAGAGCTTGTCGCCCTGGCTGCTTCGCTTAACATTGAAGATTACAGCAATATGCGTAAGCAGGAGCTTATTTTTGCCATCCTTAAATCCCAGGCGGATGGTGACGGAAAACTCAGGGGGAGCGGTGTTCTTGAGGTTCTCCAGGATGGATTTGGTTTTCTTCGGGCTCCTGATTACAACTATCTCCCCGGCCCTGATGATATCTATGTTTCTCCTTCCCAGATACGTCGATTAAACCTGCGCACCGGTGATACCATTGAAGGAGAAGTGAGGGCGCCCAAGGATAACGAACGTTATTTCGCTCTGTTGAAAATCGACAAAATCAATTTTGAGTCGCCTGAAGCTGCAAAGAACAAAACCGCCTTTGTTAACCTGACTCCTTTACACCCGGATGAGCTCATTAATCTGGAAACTTCTCCTGATAACTATTCCATGCGGGTCATGAATATAACCGCCCCGTTGGGAAAGGGGCAGAGAGGGTTGATCGTTGCACCACCACGTACAGGTAAAACGGTCCTTATGCAGAAAATCGCCAATTCCATTGTCAAAAATCATAAAGAGGCCCACCTTATAGTCCTGCTCATTGACGAGCGGCCTGAAGAAGTTACCGACATGAAGCGAAATGTGGATGCGGAGGTAGTGAGTTCCACCTTTGATGAGCCGCCCCAGCGTCACATTCAGGTTGCTGAGATGGTTATTCAAAAGGCCAAACGACTGGTTGAGCATAAAAAGGATGTGGTCATCCTGCTTGATTCCATCACCAGGCTTGCAAGGGCCTACAATACCGTAACCCCTGCATCCGGGAAAATTCTCTCTGGTGGTGTTGAGGCAAATGCCCTGCATAGGCCAAAACTGTTTTTCGGTGCGGCCAGAAACGTAGAAGAAGGTGGAAGCCTGACTATTCTTGCCACGGCGCTTATCGATACCGGCAGCCGCATGGATGAGGTTATCTTTGAAGAATTCAAAGGCACCGGCAATATGGAAATAGTCCTTGACCGCAAAATGGCTAACCGCAGAATTTATCCTGCCATAGATATTCAGAAAAGCGGGACCCGTAAAGAGGACCTTCTCCTGCCTCCGGACGATCTCAACCGTATATGGATACTGAGGAAACTCCTTTCATCCATGAATCCCGCGGATGCCATGGAGTTCCTTTTGGATAAAATGTCCCAGACCAAAAATAATCAGGAATTTTTCGCTTCCATGAACCGGTAAAAGAGATTTTACTTTAAAAATCTGGAAAAGAGTGTATATTACTATTTTTTTGTGCAAAAGCAGCGCGAGGAAATTTCACAAGGAGTAATGAGCAATGAAATCAGATACACATCCAGAATATCACAAAATTAAGGCTGTTTGTGCCTGTGGAAACGAGGTTGAACTCGGATCCGTACTGCCTGAAATGAAAGTTGAGATATGTTCAGGCTGCCATCCTTTTTTTACAGGAAAACAGAAATTGGTTGACACCGCCGGTCGAATTGAGAAATTCAAGAAAAAATATGCCCATCTCAATAAGAAGTAATTTTCTTTCTTTAATCCACATGGCCTCTTTTTCCGGTGTCATGTGGATTTTTTTGTCTTCAGCCTCGGATAACCTGCATGTTTGAAAATCTTCGTGATATTGACGAGAAGCTTGCCGTACTTGAGCGTCAGCTTTCTGACCCTGATCTTGTCCAGGATCAGAAAAAATACCGGAAAGTAGTGCGAGATCACTCTACTGTGTCCAGGCTCGCATCGCTTTATGCTCGATATCAGGCAATGCGTCAGGAAATGGAAGATACCAGGGCTTTGATCAAAGATGAAGATGAGGATCCTGAACTCATTGAACTTGCCAGGGCTGAATTGGAAGAAATGGTCGAAAACAAGGCCAAGCTTGAGCAGGATATCAGTCTTCTCCTGTTGCCGAAAGATCCCAATGACGAGAAAAATATTTTTCTGGAAATTCGCGCAGGAACAGGCGGAGATGAGGCTGCACTCTTTGTTGCCGACCTTTTTCGGATGTACAGCCGGTATGCTGAGAGTCAAAGGTGGAAAGTGGAAGTTATGAGCTCCAACCCCATCGGTATAGGCGGTTTCAAAGAAATTATAGCCCTGATCAGCGGCGGCAGCGTTTACTCCAAACTCAAGTTCGAGTCAGGGGTGCACAGAGTACAGCGCGTTCCGGACACTGAAACCCAGGGGCGCATTCATACCTCCGCCGTGACGGTCGCCATTATTCCGGAGGCGGAAGAGGTAGATCTGCACATAGAACCCAATGAGTTAAAATTTGATGTGTACCGTTCGTCAGGTCCCGGGGGCCAGTCGGTAAACACAACAGATTCTGCCGTTCGTGTCACCCATCTGCCCACAGGCCTGGTAGTCACTTGTCAGGACGAAAAGTCTCAGCATAAAAACAAGGCCAAGGCTCTTCAAGTTCTGCGTGCGCGTCTGCTTGATAAAATGGAGCAGGAGCGGCACGACAAGATCTCCGCTGAGCGTAAAAATCAGGTCGGCAGCGGGGACCGCAGTGAGCGTATTCGAACCTATAACTTTCCCCAGGGAAGAGTTACCGACCATCGCATTAATCTGACGGTTTATAAACTTGATCAGGTTATTGCAGGCGGCATGGATGACGTCATTATACCTGTTATTACCCATTACCAGACAGAAGCTTTAAAACAGGCAAACGCCTGAAAATACAGAGCGCGATCCGAATGCGAATAGCAGAGCTTCTTGCCGAGGCCGCGGGAAAACTTCGTGTCCGCGGTATAGCTGATGCTTCTCTGGAAGCGGAACGTATCATGCAGCATGTGCTTGATTGTTCCAGGGCCCAACTTTATCTCGCTTCCGACAAGTCACTTCCTTCATCCCAAGAGGAAGTATTTTTCAATCTTATCATCCTTCGTTCCCGTCGGATTCCTTTACAGCATTTAACCGGACACTGCGAATTCTGGTCCCTTGATTTTGCCGTTGGACCTGAAGTGCTCATCCCGAGGCCTGAAACGGAATTTCTTTTGGAGTGTGTTCTTAAGTCGGTTAATCGAAAATCAATCACGCTCGCTCTTGATCTCTGTACGGGAAGCGGGGTTATTGCTACTGTACTGGCCCGAGAACTCAATGCCGCAATTTTGGCTACAGACCTGTCTCTGCCGGCATTGCACGTCGCGCAACGCAACCTTGCAAGGCATACTTGTCTGGACAGGGTTGATCTCCTTTGCTGTGATCTGTTCAGTTCCATTATTCCCACGCATCAATTTGATCTTATAGTCAGTAATCCTCCCTATGTAGCCCTGCATGAAAAAAACGAACTGGAACCGGAAGTTAAAGATCATGATCCACATCTCGCCCTGTTCAGTGGTGAAGAAGGAATGGATTGTATCCGGTCGATTTTACGTCATGCCCCGAAGTATCTTCGTTCCCAGGGCTCTCTATTTTTGGAAATAGGCGCTCTCCAGGGAGATGCTGTTCTTTCGGCGGCAGCTCAAGTGGGATGTTACAGGAACGCTTCTGTTACCAGAGATTGGTCCGGCAGAGACCGCGTATTTCATGGACGTTGCTGATATAGCGGCGTGAAAATTGCATTTGATACTCAAGGCTCCAACGCCGTCAGTTGTTGCCTGGCATCTACGGGTAACAAAGCAAAATATTTTTCAGCATATACAAAGGGGAGAGATGGATAAGATAATTATTCACGGGGGTACGCCTCTCTATGGACAGGTGGCCATGAGTGGAGCAAAAAATGCTGCCCTGCCATTGATCGCAGCCACGCTGCTTACGCCGGGTTCACATAGGCTGCATAATGTTCCTGATTTACGAGACACACGCACAATGCTTCGTCTTCTCGAAATACTCGGTGCGAAATGGGAACGTACCGGTTCAACCGTGATTATCGAGACGTCTCATTTAACGAATGCTGTGGCGCCCTATGAGCTTGTAAAAACCATGCGTGCTTCCGTGCTTGTTCTTGGACCTCTCATCGCCCGTTTCGGGTATGCAAGAGTTTCTCTGCCCGGTGGCTGCGCCATAGGCGCCAGACCCATTGATTATCATTTAAGCGGATTTGAGCAACTCGGAACCGTAACCGAATTGAGACAGGGATATGTTGAAGTCCGTTCAGAAAACGAAGGACTCCAAGGAGCGACGATTTATCTCGATAAACCGACGGTCACGGGTACGGAAAATATCCTCATGGCTTCTGTGTATGCCAAAGGTACAACCGTAATAAAAAATGCCGCTCGAGAACCTGAGATAGGAAATTTAATTGATATGCTCGTGAGTATGGGAGCAAGTATCGAGGGGAGGGACACTGACTGTCTCACCATTAATGGAGTTGGACGTCTGCATGCAGCAACGGCTTCCATCATTCCGGATAGAATAGAAACCGGCACCTATATGATAGCAGTGGCTGCTGCCGGAGGAGAGGTTGAAATTACAGATTGTGTTCCAGAGCATCTGCCTGCCCTCACAGAGAAATTGGAACGCTGTGGTGTTGATATCAGGGTAGGAAAGAACAGTTTCCAGGTTTGCTGTCCTGAAAACAACGAGCGAAATCATTGTCGTCTGCGCAGTGTAGATGTGACGACACTTCCCTATCCCGGGTTTGCTACCGATCTCCAGGCGCAATTCATGGCTCTCATGGCCCTGGCAACAGGAACCGCCGTTGTGCACGAAACGATTTTTGAAAACCGTTTCATGCATGTTGCTGAATTGGAACGTATGGGAGCTAATATCAAGATCGATGGAGGCAGTGCCGTGGTTCGCGGCGTGGGCCGCGGTTTCTTGAGTGGGGCTCAGGTAATGGCGACGGACCTGAGGGCCAGTGCTTCACTTGTAATTGCCGGCCTTGCCGCTTCCGGCGTCACTGAGATTTCACGTATTTACCATCTCGAACGCGGCTATGAGAACATGATTGAAAAGCTTGCCGATCTTGGAGCTGATATAGTCAGGGTTTCCGAATAGCCTGTTGGTTATCATCCGGCAGGACGGCTTTTTTGAATTTATCTGAGAATGCAGAGTGTTTTTCCGCATCAGCATATGTCGGTAAATAAAAACGCACGATACAGGAATAGACGCCGTTACGAGTGAGTTCTACAGTCCCATCGTGATTCTCCACAATCTGCTTGACAATTGCCAGCCCCAATCCGCTGCCGTCCTCACGAGTGGAAAAAAAAGGCTCAAATATTTTGTCCTGCAGTTCTGTTTGAATCCCGGGGCCGGTATCACAAACTTCCAGGCAGACAACGGTTCGGTTGTGTATCTGCTTTTCGTAGGCCTTTATTGCAATGGCTGCCTGGGAATCACCTGCCATTGCAATGGCGTTTTCCAACAGGTGTTTGAGTGCAATTTGTACCTGCTGAAGGTCTGCCCAGCAATAGAGATTCGCCTCGATATCCTGTAGAATCGTGTGACCGGTCAGGTCGCTTTTTTCTTTTTTTAATATGTTCAGCGATTCCGCTACCATGTGATCGACGGCAAACCATTCCTTCTGTAATGGGACAGGGCGCGCAAATTGCAGAAAATCTGTTATAGTTCCGGCCATGCGGTTTGATTCACGGAGAATGATTGCCATCAGGGTACGGACTGTCTCCTGATCCGTTATTTCCCCTTGGTCTTTCGCTCCTGCCAGAATCTGGGCAGAACCTGAAATGGCTGCCAATGGATTCCTGAAATCATGGGCTATGGAAGCGCTCAACTCACCAATGGCAGCCATTTTTTCTGCTTTTCGAATTTGTTTTTCCATCTTTTCCACCTGACTTATATCTGCAATCGTCACGACCTTCCACCTATGGGGAGGCTGTTTGGCTGAATTATCCGAAGGCATGCGGAGATGGGAAAAGGAATAACCTGCCCTGATAGAGGATTGATCATCACCACGCACCAGATCACAGACCTTTCTGGTTTGCGGACTGTCCAGGACAATACTGGGAAAGACCGTGTAGAACAGCCGGCCAAGCACCTGTTCCTTGAGAAATCCTGTGATTTTTTCAGCAGCGTTGTTAAAGGAGGTAATGAGCTCCTGCTCATTGGTGGTTATGATGCCTGTGGAAATGTCATCGAAAATCTGTTTATACAGCAGCGAAAGACGGTCATACTCAAGGGCTGTTTTTGAAAGTTCTTTTTCCGTTGTTCGCAGCCTGCCTGCGATCTGGCCGCTGACTAGAGCGGCAACAAAAAAAGTAATCCCGTGAATGGCAAACAGGTTCGACCCGGTCAGGGGATTCAACATCGGTTTGTACGGCGTTGTGAGCAGGTATTCCGGGATAACGGCGGCGTAATCCAGATAGAGGACGCCCCCATACAGAAGGGTCGCGGAAGCGGCAGGAATAAGCCCTCCTATTTTATAGAGGATGAGTCCTCCTGCTATGACGGGCAGGATAAAAACCGGCGTGAATATGGATTGGCTGCAGCCTGTGCCGTACACCAGAAAAGCTGCAAAGAGCGTGTCTGAGAGAAGCTGTATCATCCCGAATTTTCGCAGATGTATTCCCGGACGTTGGAGAAGAACCGCCGAGAAGGCGGAATACGCCGTCAGTACGAACATAAATATGACGATTATATTAAATGGTGGAAGGATTCCGCCATGTCCTTTGAAGTGCAGCAGAGTCGTGATGATGAGCAGGGCCGTATACAGCAGGACACGGACCAGCAGCAGAGAGAGGAGATGGCGCTTCAGCTGTTGTTCCGTATCGATAACCGGAGAAAAGAAGTCTATCCAGGTATGAGCAGCGTTCATAGGCGTTCAGGGAAGTAGTTGCCGTCAATCGATTTTATACTTCTTGGTTTTATAGCGTAAACTGCGAAAACTGATTTTGAGAAGTTCAGCCGCCCTCATTTTTGAGTTGTCGGCTTTTTCCAGAGCATATTGAATCATCTGCCGTTCCAAATCCTGGAGAATATCGTCCAGACCGCGCTCAAAGAGTTCATCTTCGTTTTCAGCTGCAACAAAAAGTGCGGGACAAGCACTTGAGTGTGATTGCACCTGCTTCTTTTTACGATGCGTTGAAAGAACGAGATTTTCAGGCAGGATGATGTTCGAGGATTCCATGGCCACGCCGCGTTCGATGATATTCTCCAGTTCGCGTACATTTCCGGGAAAATCATACTCCATCAATACTTCCAGCCCGTAGGAGGAGATGGTCTGTACTTCTTTACCAAGTCGTATGCTGTACTTTTTCAGAAAATGATCTACCAGTAGAGGGACGTCGCCTTTTCTTTCCCTCAGGGGAGGGACCCGTATAGGTACCACAGCCAGGCGGTAATACAGGTCTTCTCTGAACTGACCTGAAATAATTTCTTCCTCGAGGATTCTGTTGGTTGCAGCAATAATCCGCACATCAACTTGTTTGTTCCGGGTTGAGCCGACGGGCATGAACTCTCTTTCCTGCAGAAAACGGAGGAGTTTGGTTTGAATGATCGGGGTCAATTCCCCGATTTCATCAAGAAAGGCGGTCCCGCCGTCGGCACGCTGGAACAAACCTGCTTTGTCTGCGATGGCGCCGGTGAAAGCGCCTTTGACATGACCGAACAGTTCACTTTCAAGCAGGCTTTCAGGAATGGCGCTGCAGGTAATTGGAACAAAAGGCTTTTCCGAGACCCTGGAATGATTGTGAATAGCCTGGGCCACAAGTTCCTTTCCCGTACCTGATTCGCCTAAAATAAGGACATTTGCGGGTGTCGGCGCTATTTTTTTTATAAGGTCAAAGATTTTGAGCATTTCCGGACTCTGGCCGATAATTCCAGGGAAATATTCTCTTTTTTTCCCATTGGAATCATCTTTTTTGGCAAGGGCAGCCTGGATGACGGATGTAATCTCCTCGACCTTGAAAGGTTTAGTGATATAGTCAAAAGCGCCGTGCTTCATGGCGGCTACAGCATCCTCGGGGCTGGCAAAGGCTGTTATCATCACCACCCCGATGGAACTGTCATGCTCTTTGATGTAGGAAAGAAGTTCAAGGCCTCCCATACCGGGCATGCGAATGTCGGTGACAATCAAATCTACGGGGTTGTCCTCTTGCAGGACTATATCGAGAGCTTCCCTGCCATTACCTGCGGTTATCACGTCATACCCTTCTTTTTTAAGAAGAATGGTGAGGAATTGCCGCATGCTGAGTTCATCATCTACAACGAGCAGTCTTGCCATAGTATTTCCTGAAAATAGTGCCGCCGGATTTCACTTGGAAGAAATACGGGCTAAATCAAATCATTACATCTAAGAGCAGTGTATCCTGCGCGCTTTGCTCAAGTCAATCACTATCATGGTATCGGTTTACAAGTACATGGAGATGCTGTAGAATGGGCAGACAGTATATATTAGTATAAAATCGAGTATCAGAAAGAAGCTGTGACGACAACACACCGTTCCCCTGCATCAGTTCGGCAGCCGGGCGCATCCTGCCGGCACGGATTCTTTTCGCAAGGAGCGCCGGCCATTTGTGAGTGATCAAGAACATTTTGACAAGCAGACCTTAAGCGAACATTTAACTGATCTCAGGTCTTGCCTGATTTTTTCTCTTGGGGCCGTAGTTGCGGGATTCGCTGCATCCTATGGTGTGATCCGACCCATTGCAGAGTGGTTTTTCGCTCCTCTGATCAAGGTGTTGCCTGAAACCAAATCACTTATTTTCATCTCCTACCAGGAAGGGTTTTTTTTTATCTGAAGCTCGCCCTTGTCTGCGGCATCTTTCTGGCAAGTCCGGTAATATTCTACCAACTATGGCGGTTTATCGCGCCTGGCCTGTATGACCATGAAAAACGCATAGTTCTTCCCTTTACACTTATCTCAACAGCATGTTTTGCCGGTGGGGCGGCTTTCTGCTATTTCGTGGTTTTGACGCCTGCATTTCGTTTTCTGCTTGGGTACTCGAATTCTTTCCTGGAACCCATGCCTGCTGTGAGTGAATACTTTTCGCTGGCTCTTCGATTATTACTTGCCTTCGGCATAGTTTTTGAGTTACCTGTTTTCATGGTTTTTCTTGCAAAAACCGGTATTGTAAATAAAGAATTTTTACAGAAAAATCGTCGATATGCTCTACTTATAGCTTTTGTAACAGCAGCAATCCTGACCCCTACGCCGGATGTGGTCAATCAGTGTCTTATGGCTGGTCCTCTTATCATTTTATATGAAGTGAGTATTGTGGCTGTGTCATTTTTTGCCCGCAAAACATTTCTCGGTTTTTCAGAGCAACAGGAAGAAGAGTAGTTTCCTGCCGGGGAGCGAGACGCTGTCAGTTTATGCTGTATGACCAAACGCTGGGTTCTTCCCGGCAGTACCTGTCGAACTCTTGCCTTCAAGGAGGGTTAATATGTCCTATTATGCCGACTTTGAAAAAGCACTTGCAATTGGACGTCCGCCGAATATTGGAGAACTTTTTCCACATTCCAGAGCACTCCTGGTAAGCGGAAAAGTCATTGATCGCGCTATGATTGCCAAGGGAAAGGCTATGACCATTGCGGCGAATGGTCGGAGCCACCTGGTAATTCGGGGAGCGTTGAAAGCCGCACAGAGGGCCCGTGCTGCCGTTATTATCGAAATTGCCCGCTCCGAGGGCGGGGCTTCAGCGTATTGCGGTGTGAACTACTGGAATATTGCCCGCCAGGTCGACGCTCTGTGCAATCAACTCGGCATCACTGTTCCTGTTGCCGTTCATGCTGACCATTACGGCATAAAAAGTACCGCGGATCTTCCTTTTGCCAAACAGGAAATTCCCTCTTTGTTTGATGCCGGTATAACTTCCATAGCAATCGACGCTTCCCATATGCCGGATGATCAGAATCTGCTCGCAAGCATTGAACTGGCTCAATCCGTTCCATCCTGGGCCGGATTTGAAACAGAGGTTGGAGAGATAAAGGGGAGCCAGGGCTTATCCTCAAGCGCTGAGGCGCTTTTCCTTATACAGGGATTGAACGCCCATGATGTGTTTCCCGATTGGATTGCCCTGAACAATGGAACAACCCATGGCATTGAAGCCTCTGCGCAAGGCATTCAGCTTGAGTTGACTGCAGAAATTCATAAAGCCTTGGAACGTTACGGAGTGTCCGGAGCTCAGCACGGAACGTCGGGTAATAATTCTGATCGTCTCCGTTCCATAGCCGCCGACACCAATTCAACAAAGGCCAATGTAGCCACAGCGCTGCAGATGATTTCCTGGGGACTGGTTGTCAATGATTATGGAAATGCCGCCATGGATGCCGACGGTAACTTTATCAAAGTGGAAGGTGAAGGCGTCGGTGAAGAACTGTGGAAGGAGATGCGGTCTTATGCCGATGCGCAAGGCTGGAAGAAAGGCGATTATAAAAAACTGAATCTCGCATTTGAAAACAAGATTATGGGACAGCCGCGCGCGATACGGGAACGTATGGCGGCAAGAGTGGAGAATTTCGTCTATACCTTGTTGACCGAAGTTTTTAACGCCGGAGATACGGCCCGCTACGCTGTTGAGGCAATACTCGATGCCGGGGGGTATGATGTGGGGCCTAAAAGAGGACGCATCGAATCCATTGAAGACTGGACTCCTGAAAAAATTAAGACGAAAGCCGCTGCATTGGACACGGATAAAGGTCCGGCAGGGGAGTTTGATGATTAATTCGTTCCAGCCCGTATCGACGGGCACCTTGAAAGAGGGAAGCAGGAAAAAGTTGTTGAGAGATATATGAAGACAATACTTATTACCGGCGCTGCCGGATTTATCGGCCATGCTTTGGCAAAACGTCTCCTTGACCAGGGGCGTTCAGTCGTAGGGTTGGATAACCTGAACGATTACTATGATCCCCAGTTAAAAATGGCTCGTTTGGCTGAGCTGACTGCGTATCCGTCGTTTTGTCATGTGAACTGTGATATGGCTGATCGAGTGAAAATGGAGGAGCTTTTCAAAGATAATTCCTTTGATGCAGTGGTTAACCTGGCTGCGCAGGCGGGTGTACGCTATTCTCTGATCAATCCCCATTCGTATGTGGACACCAACCTGGTTGGTTTTGTCAATGTTTTGGAAGGATGCAGACACAGCGGGGTCAGACACCTGGTGTATGCCTCTTCAAGCTCCGTGTATGGCGCTAATACCAAGATGCCCTTTTCCGTGCACGATAATGTGGATCATCCGGTTTCCCTCTATGCCGCATCTAAAAAGGCCAATGAATTGATGGCCCACACCTACAGCCATCTGTTTAACATTCCTACCACAGGCCTTCGTTTTTTCACTGTGTACGGGCCTTGGGGCCGCCCGGATATGGCTTTGTTTCTTTTTACCAGGGCAATGATTGCCGGAGAGCCGATCAATATTTTCAATCATGGCAACATGGAACGGGATTTTACCTACATCGACGACATTGTCGAAGGGGTTGTGAGGGTCATTGACCACGTCCCGGAGCCTAATCCCGAGTGGCGGGGAGATGCTCCTGATCCGGGAACCAGTTATTGTCCATGGCGGGTTTTTAACATCGGCAACAATAATAAAGAGAAGTTGATGCGTTATGTGGAGGTCCTGGAGAAGTGCCTCGGTATTGAAGCCCGGAAAAATTTCCTGCCCATGCAGGATGGGGACGTTCCGGCCACCTATGCCAATGTGGATGAACTCGTCCGGGTAGTGGGTTTCAAACCGCAGACCTCCATTGAGGCGGGTGTGCAGAAATTTGTAGACTGGTATCGCTCATATTACAAGTGCTGATATGACAACCTGTAAGGTTGGAAAAAACTAGCGCTGCCCGGTTTCTCGCAAGCATTGTATTGCAACAGCGAGACGCCGGGCAGTGATCGTAGTGGATGAAAAAGAGCAGGTTATTTTTCTTTTTTCACAAACTCCAGAGCCGACCTGACAATACCTGCGGTGTCTATCCCGGCATTCTCCCACAACGCCTGTTGAGAAGCATGTTCAATGAACCGGCCTGGGTGTCCGAGTATTTTTATGGGAATATGGATTCCCTGAGCGGCCAGCATTTGCATCACCGAGGCGCCGAATCCGCCCTGAACACAGTTGTCTTCAATGGTCATGACCCTGCCGGTGTGCAGCGCCCATTTGGAGAGGAGTTCCTCATCCAGCGGCTTGATGAACCGCGGGTTGATGACTGCTGCCCTGATACCTGATTTTTCCAGTTCTTTTGCAGCTGCGAGTGCCGGGTATACACGGTTTCCCACCGGCAGGAGCAGAATATCCTGACCGCTCTGCAAGAGTTCTCCTTTTCCGTGCGCAAATTCCCTCATCTTTTCATCAAGGGGGACGCCGAGCCCTTTTCCTCGGGGATAACGCAGGACCACCGGGCCATTGTGTCTGCCGGCAGTAAAAAGCATGTGTTGCAGCTCATTTTCATCCTTGGGGGCCATGATGGTCAGGTTCGGCACATACCCCAGAAAAGAAAGATCGAAGATGCCATGATGGGTCGGGCCGTCAGCTCCTACAACCCCGCTTCGATCAAGTGCTATAACCACAGGCAGGTTAGGGAGACAGACATCATGAATGAGCTGATCCAGGGCTCTCTGCATAAAGGATGAATAGACCGCGAAGAACGGGCGCATTCCTTCCAGTGCAAGCCCTGCCGCAAAGGTGACGGCATGTTGCTCTGCAATTCCTACATCGAAAAAGCGCTCTGGAAACTGCTCGGAAAAAGCCTGTAATCCGGTACCTCCAGGCATAGCGGCGGTGATTGCGGCTATTGTGTTATCTTCCTGGGCAAGCTTGCACAATGTGCCGCCGAAAATTTTCGTATAAGACGGCGGCGCCGGAGGGCTTGGTTTCGCTTTGCCGGTCTGAATATCAAAAGGACCGACGCCGTGATACGCCCCGGGATTTTTTTCAGCCGGATCATACCCTTTGCCTTTTTTGGTAATTACATGCACAAGCACCGGACGGTGTTCATGGTCGCGTACATTACGCAGGGTTGTGATCAGGGCGTCTAGATCGTGGCCGGGAATGGGACCTACATATTTGAACTTGAAAGCCTCAAAAAGAATGCCCGGAGTAAGGAAAACTTTCAGGCTCTCTTCACTTCTCCGCAACACGGAAAGGATGTTCTCCCCAACTGAACTTAGTGCCATCAGGCGCTCTTCAATATGATCACGGAGTCGCCGGATGGTTTTGCTGGTCATTTTTCTGCTCAGAAAACTGGACATGGCGCCGACGTTCTCTGAAATCGACATTTCGTTATCATTAAGAATGACAATCAGATTCTTATCCAGGTCCCCTGCATGGTTCAGCGCCTCAAAGGCCATGCCGGCCGTCATGGAGCCGTCGCCTATAATTGCAATCACTCTGCCGTCATCGTCCAGCAATTCTTTTGCTGTGGCCATACCGAGACCATAGGAAATGGAGGTCGAACTGTGTCCGGTTTCTACATGATCATATTCACTTTCGGAGCGCTTGGGAAAACCGCTGATCCCTCCCTGCTTCCTCAGGGTGTGAAAAGCATCTTTTCTGCCGGTAAGCAGCTTATGTGCGTATGCCTGATGCCCGACATCCCATATGAGCTTATCTTCAGGGGTATTGAAAACATAATGGAGAGCCATGGTCAATTCCACAACACCCAGACTGGGGGCAAGATGACCGCCGGTCTCTGAAACTGTGGTGATGATGGTTTCGCGCAGTTCCTTTGCAAGGGTTAGAAGTTCCCTGTAATTCAGCTTGCGCAGATCATCCGGTGACTGAATATCCTCAAGCACTTTAGTCTGCTGATTAAGCTGGGGATCCATTAGTAACATGTCAATTTTTCCGCTCGATAATATATACTGCCAGAGCCCGGAGAGGCTCAGCAAAGTGGTTAAAAGGAGCCAGGGCTGCAAGCGCTGCTTCTACAGCTTCTCTGCCCATGGCTTTGGACCGTTCAAGTCCGAAAAGTGACGGGTAAGTCACTTTGTGTGAGGTGAGATCACTGCCGACAGGCTTTCCAAGTTCTTCCGTTGTTGACTCAATATCCAGCAGGTCATCGGCAATCTGGAAGGCGAGACCGATATTGTCTCCGTATGCGGTCAACGCTCGCAGCTGTTCCGGCGTCGCACCCGCAATCAAGGCTCCGCAGGCTGCCGAAGCTGTAATCAGAGCGCCCGTTTTACTCTTATGCATGATCCTCAGCGCTTCATAGGGGATATTTTTCCCCTCGTTGGCTATATCCAGAGCCTGCCCGCCTACCATTCCGGCGGAGCCGGCAGCCTTTGCTATGACCTGGATAATCTGCAGCCGGACTTTGGGCGGTATTGATACGGCTTCATTGCCGCTCAGCAGTTCAAAGGCGAATGTGAGCAGCCCGTCACCGGCGAGAATTGCTTCAGCTTCACCATAGACTACATGATTTGTAGGTTTGCCTCGACGTAATGCGTCGTTGTCCATGGCAGGGAGATCATCATGGATAAGCGAGTAGGTGTGTATGCACTCTAGGGCGCAGGCTATGGGCAAAGCGATGTGATCGATATCCTCATTTTCGGCAACGGATTCCGCTGCTGCAAGGCAGAGAATGGGTCGAACGCGTTTCCCGCCGACAAAAAGGCTATAGCGCATAGCCTCGATGTGCTCTCTAAAAGGACCTTCTGCAGGAAGCATAAAGGTGTTGAGCGCAGTTTCAATAACTGATTTTTTGTCTTTGAGATACTCTTTAAGCACCAGCTTCCTCATCAAAGGGAGTAGTCGCGACGGCCCCGTCTTTCCGAAGCAGGAGGTCGACTCTGTTTTTGGCGTCTTCCAGCTTGCCGCTGCAGAACTGAACCAGCTGGATGCCTTCGTCAAATTTTTTTAGACTCGACTCCAGAGGAAGGTCGCCGGCTTCCAGTTCCTCTGCAATCTGCTCCAGTTTGGCGAGTGCGCTTTCAAAATTTTTTTTGGCCATTATCTTGTCACATTGTTTTCCATGGCTTTGGCATTCTTTCTTGCCTTCAATCTGTCTGAAAGGTAATCATATAATGTAAACATAATATTCCCGGCTTTCAATAACTGTTTCATTATGATCGGAAACATAGAACAATTCATTCTCTGGCTGCAGGTGGAAAAAGGCTATTCTCCGCACACAGTTACCGGATACGCCGCCGACGTTCGCGAATTGTACGGCTATTGCGGTGAACCTGAAAATGTCGAGGCGATCGATGCCGACAGGATATCCGCTTTTATAGCCTCTCTGTATGGACGGAATTCAAGCACGACCATTGCAAGAAAACTGTCTTCGTTACGGACCTTTTTCAAGTATCTGCTTCGTTGCGGTATTGCGGACAGGGATCCTCTTGCGGACATAGGAAACCCGCGCCAGGCCAGGTATGTGCCTGGATTTTTGACTGTGGACGAAGTCTTCGCATTATTGGACGCCCCCGGAAAACAGGAAACTTTCGTGCAGCGTGACAAAGCGATCATGGAGATGCTCTATTCAACAGGTATGCGTGTTTCAGAGCTTGTGGGGAGTAATGTGAACGACTATGATTTTCCCTCTGAAATGGTACGCGTGCGAGGAAAAGGGAATAAAGAACGAATTATCCCCTTTGGGAAAGCTGCCGCGGAGGCTGTCGCGGCTTATATGCGCCGGAGGGAACAGATACTCATTGATCGAGCCGTCAAGGGCAAAAAAGCTGACAGAGAGGCCATGTTTCTCAACGCAAGAGGAGGGCGCCTCACTGTTCGAAGCGTTGAACGATTTGTAAAAAAATATGGTGAAACGGCCGGTATCGCCACTGTGGTCACACCGCATGCGCTACGGCATTCCTTTGCCACCCACCTCCTTGAAATGGGAGCTGATCTCAGGACTGTGCAGGAATTGTTGGGGCATGTCAGCCTGTCGACCACGCAAAAATACACCCACGTTGATGTGGAACACCTCAGCCGGGTGTATGATCAGGCGCACCCGCATGCTCTCAAGGAATAAGGCGTTGCTGTTGTGGATATTGACCGGGCGGCATTGACCTCTTTTGAACAAATGGTTAATGTCATCCACCATTAAGCACATTCTACTCTTTTATTTATACAGGGATTCATGGATAAAATTTGTTCAACAACCATACTGGCGCTGCGCCATAAGGGTGAGGTTGTGGTGGCCGGCGACGGGCAGGTGTCTTTGGGAGCAACCGTAATCAAGCACCAGGCGCGTAAGGTAAGGCGATTGTATCACGACAAGGTTATTACCGGCTTTGCAGGGTCAACGGCCGACGCTTTTACCCTCTATGACAGGCTGGAAGGAAAGCTGGAGCAGTTTAACGGGAATCTTATGCGTGCAGCCGTTGAGCTGGCAAAAGACTGGCGCACGGATAAAATGCTCAGAAGGCTCGAGGCCATGCTTATTGCCGTTGACGGTAAATATTCATTGCTGCTGTCCGGGACGGGTGATGTCATTGAATCCGATAACGGTATTCTGGCCATAGGTTCCGGAGGCCCGTATGCGCTTGCGGCCGCCACGGCGCTTGTGGAAAACAGCGATCTGAGCGGATCGGAGATAGCACGTAAATCACTGGAGATAGCAGGCTCTATCTGTGTCTACACCAACTCAAACATCATTATAGAAACCACTGACGATGAGCGGAATTAACTCACTGACCCCAAGAGAAACCGTAGCCGAACTCGACCGTTACATTATCGGCCAGGCAGAGGCCAAACGTTCAGTTGCCATTGCCCTGCGAAACAGGTGGCGTCGTCAGCAGGTGGAACCCGGCTTACGCGAGGAAATCGCGCCTAAAAATATAATTATGATAGGCCCGACCGGTGTGGGGAAAACGGAAATAGCCCGGCGTTTGGCTCTCCTGGCGCAGAGTCCTTTCGTCAAAGTGGAGGCCTCGAAATTCACCGAGGTCGGATATGTCGGCCGCGATGTCGAATCCATGGTGAGGGATCTGACCCAGCTTGCCGTCAATATGGTTACTAAAGAGGCTGAGGAGGGCGTACAGGAGCAGGCTGCCAAACGTGCGGAGGAACGTCTGCTGGATTTATTACTTCCATATACGCCGCCGGTTCGGCCGTCTCATATGCGCACGGAAGGCAGGCAGCCCGACGTCATTTCCCTGGGGTATGGTCCTGATTCAGAGGGAACTTCAGGTGAAGATTTTCGACAGAGTCAGGCGTCAACGAGAGAACGTTTCCGTGAGATGCTGCACAAAGGTCTGCTTGACGAACGGGAAGTCGAACTGGATGTCGTCACTGCTTCAGGGGCGCCCATGGTAGAAGTGTTTTCCGCTTCCGGAGTCGAGGACATGCAGAGTTCTCTGCAGGATGCCTTTTCCAAGTTCTTCCCGAAGAAGAAGCAGACAAAAAAAATGAAAGTTCCCCAGGCGTTGGAAGCTTTAAATAAAGAAGAAGCCGAGAGCCTGGTGGATAACGAAAGTGTCATTGAAAAGGCCATTCGCCGTACAGAGCAATCCGGCATTATTTTTCTTGATGAGATTGATAAGATCGCATCAAGGGGAGGAAACAGCGGCGGAACGCCGGAAGTGTCACGCGAGGGCGTGCAACGTGATCTGTTGCCTATTGTTGAAGGAGCCACTGTTACCACCAAATATGGTCCGGTCAAAACAGATCATATTCTCTTTATTGCCAGTGGAGCCTTTCATCTGTGCAAACCCTCTGATCTTGTCCCGGAACTGCAGGGGCGGTTTCCAATAAGGGTGAACCTCAATGCCCTTGGAGAAGAGGAGTTCTTCCGGATTCTTACCGAACCTCAGAACGCATTGATCAGACAGTATAAAGCACTGCTTGCAACAGAGGATATTGATCTGCAGTTTGCCGATGATGCGATACGCGAGATGGCGAAAATAGCTGTCCATGTCAATCAGAAGACTGAAGATATCGGCGCCAGACGGTTACATACCATCCTGGAAAGAGTATTGGATGAGGTATCGTTTGATGCCGCCGATCGTGAGAATCTTACCTTTACCGTAACTGCGGAATATGTTCGGAAACAGCTTGCAGATATTTCAGATAACGAGGATTTGAGCCGTTACATTCTGTAGCGGTTATTCGAAAATGAGGATTTCGGAGTCTCGTTCCACGCTTACCTACCAAATTTTTGCGTTATGCTCAAAATTTTATCCTCGAAGGTAAGCAGGGACTCCGATATCAACTATATGTCTGCGGATAACTGCTCACAGTGCACCTGATCTTTCCGCGATCAGCCTGGATTACGTATGACCAAATACGCTGCACCAGTCTGCTTGCGAACATATCAGGCACCCTGTAACCAGTTACAAATACAGGGAAGTTATCAAGCTGGACTGTGCCCCTATGAGTAGTTACGTCTGCGGTAAAATTTATCGCATGCCATGGAGTCTCTACTTACCTGAATTTGAGCAAAAATCCTCATTTACGGACAGACACGGACTAACCGGCATTTTGCTGCCTGAATTTCCCGTTTCCTTTCCTGCGCCCGCTTTCCGTATTCCGCATTTGCAGTTGCAGGGCTTTGCCGCCGCAAAGGTCGTGTATTTCCTTGAAAAACTGTGGGCAGGGCCGGATGGTAAGGTCTTTAAGGATATCTATATCCACCTCGCCTCGCCCGTCAAAGTGGAGGGTAAGGCTCAGGGGAGTGGAACCATGATACCGATAGAGAAGTTCCTTAACCTCTCCCATATGCTGTCTGGAGGTGGCATTTGCCTGGAGGGTGATTTGAGCTTTTTCCGTGTAGCGCTCCATGGCATCATCCAGTTCTAAAATTTCCTGGGCAATCATTTTTGCGCCACGTTCACCGACCTGCACATCACCAAGGACGATAAGCGGCTTTTCACCGCACAGAAGCTCTGAACATTCGGAAAAAGTGGATGGGAACACAACCACTTCGATTTTTCCGGTCATATCTTCGACGGAAATGAAAGCCATCCGGTCGCCTTTTTTAGATCGATGCTCCTTGTAGCTGTTCACCAGTCCGCCTATACGGACCGCCTGGCCGTCGTGCCAGTTTTCTGATTGATCGATAGCCGAATCGGCAACCAGCATCAGATCCTGATTGACTCCTTCCAGGGGATGCCCTGTGAGAAAAAAACCGATGGTTTCCTTTTCACAGGCAAGCCGTTCCAGATCCGGCCATTCTTCGATGTTCGGCAGTTGAATTTCTTTGGGCTGCGCCGATTCGGAGACAGCTGCTCCGCCAAGGGAGAACAAACTCATCTGGCCGCTGAGCCTGTCTCTCTGGACAGCCTTTGCCTGCTCCAGAGCCTGATCAAGCACTTCCATAAATTGTGCTCGTTTTCCCCCCATGGAATCAAAGGCCCCGGCTTTAATCAGACTCTCGATGACCTTTCGGTTGACCTTGCCGGTATCAATGCGATTACAAAAATCTGAAAATGATTGAAATTTGCCGCTTCCTTTACGTTCTGCCAGGATAAATTCCAAGGCGGCACCGCCCACGTTTTTTACAGCTGCAAGACCAAAACGAATGCGATCGTTGATGACGGTGAAGTCGCTATATGAATCATTGATGTCCGGCGGAAGGACGTCGATATCCTGCATGCGGCATTCGTTGATGTATTTGACGACCTTATCGGTATTGTCAACATCACAGCTGAGCAACGCCGCAAAAAATTGGGAAGGGTAGTGCGCCTTGAGATAAGCCGTTTGGTACGCTACCAGAGCATAGGCTGCAGAGTGTGATTTGTTAAAGCCGTATCCGGCAAATTTGGCCATGAGATCAAAGATGTATTTTGCCTTATCCTCAGGGACATTGAGTTCCTTGGCTCCTGCCATGAATTTTTCACGCTCTTCCTCCATGACCTCGGGTATTTTTTTACCCATGGCTCTGCGAAGAATGTCTGCGTCCCCGAGACTGTATCCTGCAAGAATATTAGAAATTTTCATGACCTGCTCCTGGTACACGATAACTCCGTAAGTCTCTTCCAGTACGGGTTTGATCTGGGGCAGGGGATATTCCGGAGGTATCCTCCCATGTTTGGTTTCCACAAAGGTGTCAACCATGCCGGAATCCAATGGCCCTGGACGGTACAGAGCGACCAAGGCAATGAGATCAGTGAACTGTTCCGGATGCATTTTAACCAGTAGTTCGCGCATGCCGTCACTTTCCAATTGAAAAACACCCAGACTGTCCCCTCGACAGAGCAGGTCATAGGTCTTGGTGTCATCCATGGGAATTTTGCTCAAATCAATTGAAGTTCCAACATCGAACGCAATTAATTTCAGCGCGCGATCAATAACGGTAAGGGTTTTCAAACCGAGAAAATCGAACTTGATCAGGCCGGTTTTCTCTGTGTATTTCATGTCGTACTGGGTCAGGATTTCCTTGTTGGGGCCAATGCATACGGGAAGATAGTCCACCAGAGGCGTGGGTGAAATAACGACCCCGGCGGCATGGGTGGATTTGTGTCGGGAAAGGCCTTCAAGGGATTTTGCCACGGTAAGCAGGCCGTGGATTTCCTTGTCCTGCATGGCGTCCCGCAGCCTCGGTTCCTTATCAATGGCCTTTTTAAGTGTAATCTTAAGTTCTTCGGGAACCAGTTTGGCAACTTTGTCAACGACCGGCAAAGGAACCTCAAGCACCCTGCCAACATCGCGCAGCACTGCCCTGGCTTTCATGGATCCATAGGCTACGATCTGAGCAACGTAATCATCTCCGCCGTATTTTTTACGAACATAGTCGATTACCTCATCCCTGCGATCTTTGCAGAAATCCACATCAAAGTCAGGCATGGACATGCGCTCAACGTTTAAAAAACGTTCAAAGATAAGCCCATAGGGTATCGGGTCGATATCAGTGATTTTCAGGCAGAATGCCGCCAGACTGCCGGCTCCGGAACCACGGCCGGGACCGACCGGGATATCCTGCTCTTTGGCCCATGTAATAAAATCTGCGACAATAAGGAAGTATCCGGAAAAACCCATTTTTTTGATGACATCGATCTCCATGATTAACCGATCGGAGTAGGCTTTTTCCAGCTCTTTGTCCACTTCCTGCATTTCTCTGAGATGGCTCAAACGGGCTTTCAATCCCTCCCAGCAGCCCTGTTCGAACAGGGTTTCCAGTGTCTGGTCTTCCGGAACAGGAAAAATAGGAAAAAAATGCTTGCCGAATTCCAGCTGCAGATCGCATCGCTCTGCAACTTCCAGGGTGTTGGCAATGGCTTGCGGACAGTAACTGAACTGTTTGACCATTTCATCAGCAGACTTGAAGTACAGCTCCTGGGTTGGAAAGCGAAACCTGTCAGGATCGGTAATGGTTTTCCCTGTCTGAATGGAGAGAAGCACCTCGTGGGCATAGGCGTCTTCAGCGTTTAAATAATGGCAGTCATTGGTGGCAACAAGTTTGATGTCCAGGTCTTCAGCGAGCTGCATCAATCCTTTGTTGGCCACGGTCTGTTCGGGTATGGAGTTTTCCTGTATCTCAAGATAAAAGCGATCGCCGAAAACCCCCTTATACTGCAGAGCCGTTGTTCTGGCTGCATCCGGATTGTTGTGGGTGATGCGATAAGGTATTTCACCATGCAGGCATGCCGTCAGCACAATGAGTCCTTCATGGTGTTTGAACAGGGTCGGTGTATCGATTCTTGGTTTATAATAGAATCCTTGAGTCTGCGCCAGGGAAGCCAATTTCATCAGATTACGGTAGCCTGTTTCGTTCATGGCCAGGGCAACAAGATGAAAATTGTGACCAGCTGAGCGGTCATGGAGCAGCATATCTTTTTCAGAAATATAGAATTCACAGCCAACCAGGGGCTTGATTCCTTGTTTATTTGCTTTTTCGTGAAATTGAAGAGCTCCGTACATCGCTCCATGGTCGGTCAGCGCCACAGCCTCCATGTCAAATTCTTTGGCTTTGGCAATAAGGTCTCCCAGACGAATTGCGCCATCCAGCATTGAAAATTGGCTGTGTACATGCAAGTGAACAAATGGTGCGCTCATAATCAGATTATCTTTGGATAGGGTGAATAATAGGTTGCATACAAAGGAAAGAAATGTTTACAGACGGAGCGTCCGGCACTGCTCGGATTGCACAAAAACTGAGGAAAACTCTGTTTTGTATGGTCTGGAAGTTTCAGTGTGGAAATCCAATGACCGCGTCCAGAAGAGCATTGTCAAAAACTGCATCTTCCGTTTGTGCGCCACGCAAATCCGCACGTATCAGGTTTGCACCCTTGAGATCGGCTCCACGCAAATCCGCATTCTGCAGATTGGCTCCGGGAAGGTTTGCCAGCCGCAAATCGGCGTTACGTAAATTCGCACCTTGCAGATTTGCCCTGCGAAGGTTGGAATAAGAAAGATTCGAGCCTGCCAGATCGGCTCCCCCCAGATTTGCTTCAATCAGGTCTGCGTGTGAGAGATCATTTCCTTTCAGGTTGCAGTTGGGGCAGTTTTTGGCCAACCATTTTACCGTAGCCGGAATGTCTCGGCTTTCACCATTGTTTCCCCCGTCATCCGTGGAGAAGGAATTATCGTGAACGTCCGGCCTCGCGGTTTTTTTCGGTAAAGGGGGCGGATTGTCCTTATGCAGGGATCTGCGATAGCTTTTTTTAACCGAAACTTCGGCATTGTACAGGCCTTGATTGTCCCCGGCATACATTTCGGCGGTGTAAGTGATTACGGAAGCGCTGTCTGCAAGATAATATCTGTTGTCCGCATTGTACAAAGTGTGACATCGGAGATCTCCAAACCACCATTTTCGCATGCGAAAACATAATTCTCCCTGTTCACTGACATCCCATCTGCCGGTGTCCTTGTTGTTCCGAATATCTTGAGCGTACACGCGGCCTGAGTCATGAAAATACAGGTATATACTCCCTTGTTGCCCCTGCAGTAACAAGGTGTTTTGATTTGTAAGGGAATAGGTTTCCCGGGCTGTGAGAAGGCGGGCGTCTCCCTGTTTGGAGAGTGAGGCGACAGTAACCGGTCCGCACCCTGCTGGAAGCAAACCCATACAGAGACAAAGAAGAATTCTTATCATAAGAAAAGCGTCCCTCTCAGCTGAAAATGATACGTAAAACATGGTGTACTATGCCATGTCCCGGTGTGTTTGGCTACGAACTTCTCGAAAAAGAGTCATTAGCCCCTGATATCAATGGATTGCCCTGTTTTCGTTTTTTGAATGTTGAATCTTTCCTGGATTTTGGCCAAAGGTACGAGATCGTCTTTTCTTGCAGAAGGGGTCAGGAAAGAGAGTAATTTTGTTTTCAAAATAGTCGGATTGAGCTCGCTTTCAATGGCGATGACGCCTTCCAATATAATTTTTTGAAGGAGCAGTTCATGGTTGGTTCGCTCACGCAAATTGGAGGCAAAGGGAATGAAAAAGAAATTTGACAACAAAAGACCGTATAAAGTTGAAGTCAACGCCACCGGAACCGTCTGTAGGATAACAGACGTGTCTCCTATTCCGGCAAGCATCGAGATGAGGCCGACGACTGAGCCGATGATGCCGAAAGCCGGGAGAAAATCGCCGATGGTTCGGAGTACTCGTTCGCTGTCCTCCCTGCGCATTTTGAAAAAATACATTTCCGTGTTGAGGATGTCGCGAATCTGGTGCGGCGTGTAATTATCCACCAGGCAGCCAAGCCCCCGGCGAAGAAAGAGGATAGAGGTCTCATATTCATCTTCCTGCAGGGAAAGAATTCCTTCAATACGGGATTTTATTGCCAGGTTAATCAGGATGTCTACGATTTCAGCTTCCGAAACCCTTCGTTGGGTAAAAGAAGAACGGACCACCTGAAAAACGATTTTCAGACGTTGTAAGCGAAAGCTGATAAGTGCTGCGGCCAGACTGCCGCCGACCACGATAAGCAAACCGGAAATGTTGAAATAAAGGCTGAGGTTGCCTTTTAATACAAACCCGGTGATGAAAATTGCTACGCACAGGAGAAGACCTATAAGATTAAGTCGTTTCATCGTTGAATCACTGTGTTGGAGAGGTTGTTTGCATCTGCCTGTACAACCGGCGGCAGTTCTTTGGAAAGGATGATTTCCACCCGCCTGTTGGCTCGTTTGTTGTCTTCTGTTGTATTGGGTTTCACCGGTCTGAAATAACTGAATCCTGAAACAACAATCTGTGATCCCGGAAGGCCCATCTCTTCGATCAGGAATCTGGCGACTCTACTGGCCCTGGCCGTGGAAAGTTCCCAATTGGTGGGATATCGGACCGAATGCATAGGTACTGAGTCCGTGTGACCGACCACATTAATCATATACGGGCTCTGGGCAATGATTGGGAACAGTTTACCCAGAGATGTCCGCGCCGGAACTGTCAGTTCAGCTTCTCCGGTTGCGAAAAGAAGATCACCGGTAAGTATTATACGCATGGCCTTATCCGGTATCAGTTCAACAGAGGCGAATCGTTCCAATTTTTCCTCTGTTACGGTTAATTGCGATAAGTCGTAGATTTCTGAAATGATTTCTTCCTGCTCACTTTTGGGCTCAGAAGTCTGCGTAACCGTAGTTTGCCCGGATTCACCTGTTATGACGTGGTCAGAAGGTTGATCAGTTTTGTCGACGCTCTGTTTCGGCTCAGCTATAGTCAGTTCACCAACTTCCAGGGAGGAAGGGGCCGGTTCAGGCTCAGGGGGAGTCGGCACTGGTCGGTCTAATGCGGTTTCAATCGGCGGTCCAATAGGTGGAGGTTGTGCAGTAATCTCCATGTCTCCCTGGATTATTTCATCTGTTGATTCCAGCTTTTTGAGTCTGTCTGCCTTATGTTCTGAAATTTGAGGGGAAATGGGGTGAAAAGGGACAGCAAAAGGATCTGTTTCAGGCGGGACGGATATAACTGAGCCGGATACGACTTCCACCTCATTTGGAGCGAGAAACTCGCGGTGCGCAAGCTGATAGATAAACAGAGTCAGAAAAAGTATAAACATGGTCATCATGAGGTCAGACCAGGCAATGGACCAATGAGCGGCTCTCGGTGTTCGGGAACGATAAAAGGAATCTTCTATGACAAAGACCGGGCGTGCTGTGTCAATGTGATAGTCGGCAGGCGGCCTGCTGACACCATCTTGGTCAATGGTTTCTTTATCAGGCGGTTCTTCGTATGGGTTCGGACTGTGCGCTGTATTTTTTATTGGGTCGTCGTGTGCCATACAATATTATCGTCATTATGCTCCTGAAAGAAAAGTACTTTTTAAGCAACCGCTTACAGGGCTCTCCATCGTACCGCGATCAGCCAGGCTCACGTATGAAGGGAGAGAGGTCTTACCTTACTGTGCCGACAGGTTTCGGTCAAGATACGATAAACTGGTCAGTATGTCTTCAGCTGAACGCTGTTCAAGAGTAATAATGGGGAGTTCCGGCCTTTTTTGGAGGACGGAAAAAAAAGATTTGAAATCAAAAATACCCGTGCCAAGGGCGGAATGTCGGTCTGCGTGGCCGTCATTGTCATGAAGGTGCAATTGCCCGAGATACGGGTTGAAAGCTGACAGCCAGGATTGCCAGTCAGTATTGGAAAAGGCTAGTACATGACCTGTGTCGAGGCAGAATTGAGGTTTTAAGTGGGAGAGTCTTTCCTGTAAGGAGAGATGAACATCAGGCGCACGCTCATAGGTGTTTTCAAACATTACCGGTACATGCATGCGTTGAGCGAATGCAAGCAAAGGACTCCAGGTTTCTGTACTGACATTCAGCCATCTTTTAAAATCCTGCGAGTGTTTGAGCTCATTGTAGCCAAGATGACAGACAATACTCTGAGGTTGAAAAATTGGAAGAAGATCGAATGCTCGTTTGAGTTTTTCTCGGGTCACCCGTGTAATTTCACGATCAAAACCACCGGGGGTCAGGTCATGGAAGGGGGCGTGCAGTGTGCAATTCCGGTCGTTTTTTCTCAGCACTCGAGCGAGTTCTCTGAAATTCTGCGGGGAAACATCCCAAAGGTCGTTTCCTTCCAGACCGATTTCCGGTTGCAGGTCGTTGTCGAGAAAGGTCTGCAGCAAGTCCGTACACAACCTGCTGTACGGGGCATTAATAAAAATTTTCTCAGTGAGATGTTTGTAATTCCGGAAGGCTTTATGGATCATGGCTCGGGTATCCGGCTAAATTTCCCGCACTGTCCCTGGATGAACAGTGCGGGAGAATGAGTCCAGCGAACCGTGCTGGGGAAAGGAGATTACTTTGTTGCATCCTTGTTCAAGGAGCTGACCAGTAAGGAACCCGCAACTCCTAACAAACCAATTTTTTCAAGCTTTTTCATAGCCGGTTTTGCCATTTGGGCCAGCATCCGCCGACGTAAAGAAGCTTCAGGCATTTCCTGGGGCGCGCTTTGCATAAGCAGCTCCATGTCCGCCTTTTTGCTGCCGTAATACATGCTGTTCGGCCCAATCTGAACAGCAGGGGAAGTGAGTCCTTTGGCACCTTTTTTAACGTATTTAGAAACCTCGGACTCAGGGTCGTCGAGATCTCCGAAAATACGAGCCCCTGCCAGGCAAGTCTGCACGCATGCAGGTTCGAGCCCCTCAGCCAACCTTTCTACACAGTAGGTGCATTTATCAGCCTTACCCATGCTTTCATCATCGGCCAGGTCTTCATTGATGTACCTGGCCCCGTAAGGGCAGGCGTCGCGACAGGCACCGCAACCTATGCACCGTTTTTTATCAATCTGTACCGTGCCGTTAAACGGGTCTTTCCAGGTAGCAGCTACTTCCATGGTTACGGTTTTGCCTGTTTTGGCGTCCTTGAATGTCATGGAAACAGGGTCTGCGGGACAAACATCCACACAGGACGGTTGGTCGCAATGGTTGCATAAGCCAGGGTAGTAGGTATAGGAAAGGCCCTGGGAGGTCTGGGCAGGGCCCAGACGATAGACCCAGTTACGGCCGAATTGGGCGGGAACTTCCCACTCAGCCTTGCACGCAATGGTGCAGGCATGGCAGCCGATACATTTATCGATATCTATTATCATGCCGTAATGCATTTTTTTTTCCTCCGGAAGATATCTACAACAGTTGAGGGTAGACCAGCGTCGTTACTCAACTTACTTTCACAAGTTTGACAAAGTTGTTACGCATGCCGTGGCATCCCGTTTCAGGGTCAACCGCCAGTCTGGTAATAAGGCTCGTGTCGTCAATACCCTTGTCGTGTCCAACGGTCAGCTCAGGGTTACGGGAACCGAAACCATGATACATGTAGACAGCATCTTTGCGAATACCGGGTGTAACCTTGACAGTGGTAGTGGTTCTGGATTCCACTCCATCCTGATTGATCAATTTGATCGTATCGCCGTCCTTGAGGCCTAATGAGGCTGCAACTGCATCATTGACCCAGACAGGATTGGAATCAGCTGCGGCCATCAGCCATGCGTTGTTTTGGGTCCGGTTGAAGGTGTGCAGGGGAGTGCGTCCGTACAGCAGGCGCATGTATCCGGCGGGCGCACGCTCCACGGGAATATATGTTGGAATGGGTGGGTAATCTTCGTCTTCCAGATCTTCATTGTAAAAATAGACGATCATGTCTTCGTCTACGCCATAAGGATCCTCTCCCGGCTGGAGATGGATACCGCCTTCTTCACGAATTGTATCCAGGGATAAACCGACTCCTGATAGACGATAATTAACCATCTCCACCTGGTCTTTTACAGGGATATGTTCCCCGTATCCCATGCGTTTGGCAATTTCATTGGTAATCCAAATTCCGTCTTTTCGCTCAAAACCCGGTTCAACCAGGGGCATGCGCGGTGCAATGTATTGCTGATGCTCCTCGGCAAAATCCCACTGGGTGCCTGTTTTGATATAGTCATATCGCTCCAGGTAGGAGCATTCCGGGAGAAGAATATCGGCAAACATGGTGATGTCTGTGGGTTGGATATCAGTACACATGACAAAATCCATCTGCTGCAGCATCTGAATGGTTTTTTCCTGATTCGGGATTGTCTGGATGGGGTTCTGACCCCAGACAACGCACCCTTTAATGGGGTAGGGTTCTCCGGTAATGGCGGCATCCCTTATCAGGTCGGTGGGCGTACCTGGAGGAGAGTAGGTGTATGGGTTGTCGGAGTAGTCTGTTAACAGGTCCGGATCATGATCGCCATGGGGCCAGGACACTTTTTTCAGTCCCTTCGGGCCTTTGGGCGGTACAAATCCGCCTTTGACCCCAAACGCACCAAGCAGACCTGTCAGACAGGCAAGGGCGCGTTGCCGCTGAAAGTCGTTGCCGTACCATGATACGTGACGGCCTGGATGAATGGCCACGTTGGGGGCGTTTTCAGCCAACATTTCAGCAATTTGTTTGATCTGTGCGACCGGAATGTCACACTCAATGGCGGCTTTGGCCAGTGTCCATTCCTTGATGCCTTCTGCAAACTCTTCAAAACCCTCACCGTACTCGTCGACAAAGTCCGCATCATACAGATCATTCTCGATCAGGTAGTTCATGATCGCAAGCAGCATGGCCGTATCCGTTCCAGGACGAATGGGAACCCAGACATCCGCCTTCGCAGCTGAAGCTGAAAAACGTGGATCCACAACGATCAGTTTCGCTCCGTTCTCCAATCCCTTAAGGTATCTCTTAAGATGCGAGACATGCACGTTTTCTCCGAAATGACCTCCAAGTAGGAACAATACCTTGGTGTTAGGCATATCAACATTTTCACCAGGTGGTCGTTCGATGGTTGCCACATAGGCCATATCTCTGATACCGCGGCATTGAAAAAAGGAAGCCTCAGAAACGTTCGGAGTGCCGACAGTATGCTCAAAAAAATGAAACGGATAGCTTGCCGAAGCGCCATGAGGAAAAATAGCCAAAGCTTCCGGGCCGTATTCTTCAACAACAGCCTTGAGCTTACCCGCACAGGTATCCAGGGCTTCTTCCCAGGTAATACGCTGCCATTTCGG
The DNA here is from genome assembly GCA_963678525.2 of Desulfobulbaceae bacterium. Classification (GTDB taxonomy): domain Bacteria; phylum Desulfobacterota; class Desulfobulbia; order Desulfobulbales; family Desulfobulbaceae; genus Desulfogranum. The sequence goes on along the minus strand of CAXXDG010000003.1, from coordinate 2,085,249 downwards.
TTCACCCCTTTTTCCGACATTCTTTAACGGATATTTCAGCCGATCAGGATCATACAGCATCTTGACGCCGGCGTTTCCACGGGCGCAGATGGAAACGCCGTTGTCGATTGATTTTGGGTTTCCTTCAATCTTGACTAACCGGCCGTCACGGACTTTACCCACCAGCTGACAGCGCCAGAAACACATTTCACAGACACCCCCGACTACGGTCTGGGTGTCTTTAAAGCTTCCAGGCGGCATCAGAGGCGCTTTTACGACATCAGACTCTGCTTTTGCCACGACTTGTGATAATGGCACGGACGCAGCGGCAATGGAGGCGGTTTTAAGAAAGCTCCGCCTGGACAGATGTATTGCCATTTACTGTTCCTCCTTGGTGAAAAAATCAATTAACTGTATCGACACGATAAAATAGACATGTCGAGCTTCTCTCAATACTTGCTCCTTAAACCGTTTAAACCATGGACGAAAGAGAGTCGTCAAAAACAGATCCTCTTCGTCAAAACGTTTCTCTTTGACAATGGCAGCTAAAAATTCCAGTTGATGTTGGATATGATCAGGCGGTTCGCTTGAATCGGTTATATCAAATCCGCAGTTCCTGTAATAGTCATGGATTTTTTGCGTGGTTTTTCCCTGGATTGTTTTATCGCCGTCCATGTATACCGAGGCGTAGGGGGGAACTGTGGATTTTGGCACTGAGTTTATGAAAAGGCGGGTGTATTCCACTTGCAGGTCATCAAGGATGGAATCGCTGCAGGAAAGCAAAGGCTGTATTTCATTCGCCAGATCTTCCCTTCCCAATGAACGGAGAAGCAGTGTATAGGTTTCAAGGAACTGATGATCAAGAAATCGCTCATCAGGGTAGCGCATGGTCAGTGCCAGAAACGAATAAATATCACTGAGCGCCCGCGCCTCGTCATCGAGATTCTCGGATGAGAGATCTGTACCATCTGTATCCATGATGTGGACCATTATGCTGCTGTAAATGAGAAGTGTTTTTCAGGTAATACGATCGTGCGGGAACTGCTGTAGAGGTAACGTTCCAAACTGTATCCAACCGCTGAAAAAACACGTATCTGTCCCCTGACCCTAATAAAAAATTCGACACATCGTAGCATATTATATTCAGATAGACAACAGCACTCTGCTGTATCCTGGTAAGGGGTGCATGTTTTTTCTCAATAAACGTAGAGGACTGGTCCAGGCTTGCTGAACGTAGCGATGTCGTCGGCTTTTTAACTGAGAAATAATTACCACTGAGTGGCTCTTGAAAATTTGATGGCGAGGTACGGGGAATCGTTGGCCGGACGTTGGAAGAACTGAAAAAGGCGGTACTGCAAAAACTGAACAGCAGGTTGATTCGGTAGTAAAAAACAAGCCTTTTATTACACCAAATATGACCTACTTTGTGGTGACCGTAATGTTGAAATGAATATTTTATCCGGAATCTTGATGTTTGATGTTGACAAACAGGTGTATCGTGTTAGATATCTTGTTGTTGAAAACTGAATTGGGGTAAAAGATAATCGTGTAATAATAATGATTATCGGTTTTCATCCATTCTGTAGCTCCGCAGTATAAAAAAATAGGAGCTTTCAGATGTCTGCTTTGTCGGCCCTGCAAATAATGGTGGAGTTGCAGGGACAACAAATGATAAACAGCAGATCATGAAGAGTTGTGGTGGACTTTTCATATATGTGTAGCTGGATTTCAGAGTTCACATAGAAAATGCTGTTCAATTTCCCTTGTTTTTCTCCCTTTACAATGATTTTTATTGTTTGCATCGTTCTTTGATCGGCTTTGTAATGAAACCTTGACGTAGATATCTTTAAGGATTGAAGTGAAATCCTAAACAATATCTAAAGTCCGGTTTAATTAGTAAGATGGTATTGCGTTTTTTTGCCTTATTTATTGGGTGATTCCCTTGGAAATCAAGGGTGTTAACAGGTGAGTAGGGACTTTGCGGCAACTGTTGCCTTGAAGAAGTCCTTTTTTTCAACACCTAGAGCTGCTCTAGGTGTTAAACAACAATCTTGTTACAAGGAGGGGGAGTATGGCAGATGCAAAACCGGTAGGTAATCCGGCAGTGGTTGGTTTGGCCGGCTTTGGGTTAACTACTATGTTGCTGCAGTTTCACAACTTGGGCTGGATGGGAACCGGCACTATTTTTTGTTGTGCGATGTTTGTTGGTGGATTGATGCAGTTTATTGCAGGATTCCAAGAGTTTAAATGTGGGAACAACTTTGGCTACAGTGCATTCTGCACCTACGGCGGCTTCTGGATGGCTCTCGGGACGATTTGGCTGCTTGCCGATGCCGCTCCGGAGACCTGGCATCATCTTGGTATCACTGGTAACGACATAGGCTTCTTTTTGGTCGGGTTTACCATGTACACCATCATTATGTGGATCGGGTCCATGCGCGTCCATATGGCCATGTTCCTAACCTTTACCACCCTGCTGCTTGGTTTTATCGGCTTGGATCTCGTTTTCCTCGCCGGTATGAAAGCGCAGTTGTTGAAAATCACAGCTATCGATCTGATTGTTTGTGCGTCATTAGCCTGGTATATGATGGCGGCGGCAATTTATGCGCAACTTTTTGGGCGACCGATTTTGCCGGTAGGTAAACCCTTGCTCAATTAATGACATGTAGAGGTCCCAACGGAAGAAAGAGAATTTTTCTCTTTCTTCCGTTGGTTTATAAACACACCGGTCGTTCATTTTTTTCATTATCCCGCCCCCTAAAAAAAAACAGGGGCTCTCTGCAGCTTAAAGTTTAAATATTTAAGGCTGTTATCCTGTTTTCGGAATTTTTTTTCGATTTCAGATTTCTTTCCTGGCTACCCTCGAAAAGTATACCGTTCTTATTATAATCTCGTGCTTGTAAGGTGTCAAATTGACCTTTTTTGTGCGGGAGTGGTGTGCTCTTTTAATTCTTGACTCGCTTTTTTCAGGCTGTTATAAGATCTTAGCTTCAGTAATTTTTCTTGACGAAGTGGGTTGTATTGATTGCGTTGTCCACCATAGGCATGGAGACAAATCTCTGTGGCTTTAACAATAGTGAATCATTACAAAGGGGGAGGTTGTTTATGAGTCAAGACAAAGTGCCTGTTCAAGCTTGGATCACTACTTTCGCGGGTACGGCAATTAACGCGTGTCTGGGCATTCTGTATGCCTGGAGCGTCTGGGGCAAGGCTTTGGTTAACCCTGAGCTTGCCGGCCAAACAATGGAAGGCGTGAATGCCGGCTGGACCTACCTGACCAATGCACAGGCATCTACTCCGTTTTCCATCTGTGTTATATTCTTTGCCCTCACCATGATCCCTGGTGGTAAAATCAGAGACGCATTTGGTCCGAAGTTTGGGGCGACGCTCGGCGGTTTTCTTCTAGTTGCCGGATGTATAGTGGCTGGATTGATGAAGAGTTATACCGGCTTAATCCTCGGATTCGGTATCCTTGGCGGTTCTGCTATGGGAATCGGCTATGCCTCTCCTACGCCTGCAGCTCTGGCTTGGTTTGGACCTCATCGCCGCGGCCTGGTTGCCGGTCTGGTTGTCATGGGGTATGGCGGTGCAGCTATATATATCGCACCTCTGGCCCGTTTCCTTATCGATAAGTTTGGAATCACTGGAAGTTTCATCACTCTTGGCATATTCTTTGCCGTAGTCGTCATAGTTGCCGGTCAACTATTGCTCACTCCGCCTGCTGGATATACACCGCCTGCCGCAGTTGTCAAGGAAGGCGCAGTTGCCCCGAAGCATGCAGTGGCAACGCATAAAAACTGGACCTGGCAGCAAATGATCAAGACCCCTCAGTATTGGATGCTGCTTGTTATGTTCATTCTTGCCACGCAATCAGGTCTGCTTATCATCGGAAAAGCAGCCGGTATGCTGGCCAAAACCTCCAAAGCCATACCTTTCCTTGCAGCCAATGGTTGGATTCTCGCATCTTACGGCGGTATCATGAATGCTGCAGGGCGTCCTGCAACAGGCATTTATTCCGACGCATGGAGCCGAATGAAAGCATATGCTTTGAATAGCGGGCTCGCCGCATTGGCTCTGGCCTGCATGCCGATGATTATGGCGTCACAGAATATTTTCCTGCTCTTCCTTGCTGTAGGTATCGGCTACTGGCAATATGGCGGGTTGCTTTCTCTTATGCCGTCTTTTATCGCAGACTTTTTTGGACCTAAAAACCTTGGCGTGAATTTTGGTGTTGTATTCTTTGGCTGGGGGCTTGGCGCTTTCATGCCGCGCCTTGCAGGAACTATACAGGATAAAACCGGCAGTCTGGATACAGCATTCTACCTGTCCGCCGGATTGCTTGTGGTGTCGGTCGTCATAGCTCTTATGCTGAGAAGACCTGACGATTCTCACATTCCTGCTGAGCAGTAATATTTTCAGGCTGCTCTTGTGATGAGAGCAGTATATTTTGCAGTATGGTGAAGCGTGGATATGCGGTGGACATATCCACGCTTTTTTGTAACTACTCAGAGGGGAAATGGTTAGGAAGTTGACAATTCCCTGTATTTGTAACTGATTACAGAATGTCTGAAGACCCACAGGCCGGCGCAGCGCATTTGGTCATACGCAAGCCGGGCTGATCGCGGAAAGATCAGGTTTACTGTGAGCAGTTACGTTTTTTCATGATTTTTTGTGAGTGTTGTTTGAAGCTCCCTAAAAATGAGGAGATATAATGACTTTTGAAATTCCTGTGGGAACGGAAGGCGAACAGCAACTGATCGTTACCTACGAAGATACGGCAGCCAACTACGGCAGCGGCCTGGTGGAAGTCTATGCAACTCCTGCCATGGTAGCCTTAATGGAAAAAACCTGCCTGACGTCCATACTCCCTTTCCTCCCAGGCGGCTATGGCAGTGTGGGGATAGGAATTGATATTACCCATACCAAGGCAACACCCGTGGGCATGCAGGTGATTTGCAGATCCAGAGTTGTGGAAGTCGATCGTCGCCGGCTTGTGTTCGAGGTCGAAGCAGAGGATGAAGCCGGAGTTATCGGCAAGGGACGACACGAACGTTTTATAATAAATTCCGAAGAGTTCATGGCTAAAATAACATCACCCGTCGAATAAAAAATAGAGATGTTAACGGCCCGAACATAGGGAGCAAACAGGTCCAATACCGGCTTTAAGAAAAAGGATGCTCTGCCGGTTTCAGATTATATTCGAGAATGCAGTTTACCCGGCCGTAGTATCACCTTCCTTCTTTAATTGCCGGCTGTACTTGTTCAACACACGGTAGAGCATGTCGGGCAGATCGTTCTGTTGTCGTGAACTCCGCTGGAGCTGTTTCAGGCATTTTTCAAGTGTCAGTCGTTCTCCGAGCATGACATGGCGGAGGATAAGAGAAATAAGCCTGGTGATGGTGGTTAAATTGGAAATTCGTGATTGCAATTGATGATCACGGTCAAAAGCGGTGGATGCAAAAATTTCCACAGGTCTGCCGTCAATTTCACTCACTGAAAGGTACCATTTGTTAAACTCACGGTCGATGGTTCTGTATCTCTTGCCGTCAAGCACATCGGGGAGTTCTATTTCCGCATCTATTCTGTTGGTCTGGGGATGGATCAAAATCGGTTCGTCCTCATATTCCCGCCAGATTTTTTTTATTACCTCAGGGTGCTCTATAACTGTTTGCCGTAATTGTCGACAGGTATTGCAGGTGAAGTCATCCTTTTCGTCGGCCGATACCGTGTTACCGCAGAATTGACAGGTATGTGTAGTATGCTGCTTTTTCAAAACACCCTCCGGACCAGAGTAGCTCGATCTGTGTGTAATCTTTCCTGTTCTATACTCCGCCTGCTGTACCTGAGCAAAGAAAAAGTTGACATTTTCCCGTTTCAGGCAGAATTATGAGCCTGAGGAGGTGCCGGCTTCAAGTGTATCGGCGTGATGAATTGCAATCGGGAAAACGCTGGGTGCAGTCCAATTTTAGAATTCCTGAATCCGTGAGCTTTCGTCCGTGCTTCAGCTTCGTTGTCCGGGACTACCTGATTAAAGTAAACTTTATCAGGTGGTTGCGGGCAATGAAGATGGGGTGCGGACGAAAGTCCCGAAGGGCGAATGGTTACACCTTGTGGAAACACCGAAAGTATAATTTTCCTGTAATTGCTATTAGATACATTTAGCAGTTCAAAAAAAACGTCACGGATTCAGGGAATTGGTTATCAGTAAAATACATGCCATCTGCCACATTCAGGATGGTACGTTACAGCGGAAATGAGAATATGCGTAGTAGATTTAATCGTCGTCAGGATATGCAAACCAGGTATACCAAGGCAAGACAGCGCAACAAGGCATACGCCAGACCGGGGATGCACGACTGTGTTGTTATTCTAGACGGCCTGAAACCTGATTTCAATATCGGAAAAATAATTCGAACTGCAGACGCTTTTTCTGCACGTGAAGTTCACCTGATCGGAGTGGAATTTTTTGACCCTGAGCCGGCTAAAGGCTCCATGCGATGGGTCGTGCTCCATCAGCACAAGAATTTTGACGCCTGTTACGAAACCCTGCATGGGCAGGGGTTGTCTTTTTTCTGTCTGGAGCCGGAAAGCGGCAAGGTTTTGGGGGAATGTTCCTTGCCTGAGAAAACTGCTTTTATTTTAGGCCATGAGGAGTTCGGCTTAAGCTTTAATCCTGCTGAATATGACGATATTCAGCCTTTGACAATACCGCAATGGGGCAAAGTTCAGAGCCTGAATGTCAGTATCGCCGCTTCCGTAGCCATGTTTGAGTACGTCAGACAACACGGGACTCCAAAATAGAAGCAGGGATGTGATTTTTTACACCGGAAATAGATGCTTTTCTCTTGCATCTTCATCGTCACTTGGTATGCTTTTGGATTCGGCCATTTGGAGGAATGTCGCATTAGCCGTTATGGAGCACAGGCGCCGGTCTCCCCCTTCAGGAAGAATGCGGAAAATCATTTGAACGTCTTTTCGTTTGTCCAGGCCGATATGAGTCTTATAACGCCTGGTTTACCAGCACATCCAATATAATTAGAGAATACTTATGGATTACAGGGAAACGCTGAATCTGCCCAAAACCAATTTTAAAATGAAAGCCAACCTCACCCAAAAAGAGCCAATGGTTCTTAAGAGGTGGGCAAAGGAAAATCTTTATCATACAATTCAGCGGCATGCGATTGACAGACCGACCTACATTCTGCATGACGGTCCTCCCTACGCCAATGGAAATATTCATCTTGGCACTGCTTTTAATAAGGTGCTTAAGGATATTATTCTTCGTTCCAAGAGGATGAGCGGGTTTAATGCGCCGTATATACCTGGTTGGGACTGTCATGGCCTGCCGATCGAGCACAACGTTGATCTTGAATTAGGGAAAAAGAAAGAACAGATTTCAACCCTTGCTAAACGGGCTGCCTGTCGAAAATATGCCCAAAAATGGATTAATACCCAGAAAGAGCAGTTTCAGCGTTTGGGAGTGATTGGAGACTGGGATACTCCCTATTTGACCATGAACTTTGCCTATGAGGCGGCCATCGCGAAAGAGTTCAATAAATTTTTACTCTCCGGAGCCGTGGTGCGGTCAAAGAAACCCGTATACTGGTGTTCTACCTGCGGCACGGCGCTGGCAGAGGCGGAAGTTGATTATGCGGATCATGTATCACCATCCATATATGTGAAATTTTCGGTTAAGGAAAGCCTTGCCGATGTCATTCCCGAACTGGCGGATCAGACCGTTTGCGTTCTCATCTGGACAACGACCCCTTGGACGCTGCCGGCAAACCTTGCCGTGGCCTTCCACCCTGACATAACCTATGCCGCAGTACGTGTCGGAGATGAATCCTGGATTTTAGCTGAAGATCTTGTCGAGTCCTGCATGGAGAATTTTGAGCAGGAAGAGTATTCGGTCATCGCTACCTTTTCAGCGAAAAAACTTGAAGGGAAAAATTGCCGTCATCCCTTCATGAACAGGGATTCCCTGATGGTTCTTGCCGACTATGTCACCACTGAAGCAGGCACAGGCTGCGTACATACCGCACCTGGTCACGGTGCGGATGACTACCTTACCGGGCTGCGTTATGGGCTTGAAATTCTTTCTCCGGTTGCCGATGACGGTACGTTTACCAGCGAAGCTGGAAAGTATGCCGGAGAACAGGTTCCTGATGTCAGCAAACATATCAATGCAGATCTGCAATCCGACGGCTCACTGGTTAAGGAAGAAAAGATCAGCCACAGTTACCCCCACTGTTGGAGATGCAAAGAACCTGTTATTTATAGAGCCACAGCCCAGTGGTTTGTATCCATGGAGAAACTGGACCTTCGTCAGAAAGCCTTGCGGGCCATTGAGCAGGTACGCTGGACGCCCGCCTGGGGACAACAACGGATCTACGGTATGGTGGAAGCGCGGCCGGACTGGTGCCTGTCCCGTCAGAGATCTTGGGGTGTGCCTGTAACGGTGTTGACATGCGAGCAATGCGGCGAAATCCTCAAAGACGAGCAAGTCTGTGAACGTATTGACGGCCTTTTTGCAAAAGAAGGCGCCGATGCCTGGTTCAGTCATCCTGCTGCAGATTTCATCCCAGTCGGGACAACCTGCGCTTGCGGATCCTCTGCCTTTAAAAAAGAAACCGATATCCTGGATGTCTGGTTTGATTCAGGGACCAGTCATGCTGCGGTGCTTGAACAGAGGGAAGAACTACATTCTCCCGCTGATCTGTACCTGGAGGGGAGCGATCAGCACAGGGGATGGTTTCAATCGTCCCTGCTTACTTCGGTCGGCACGCGCGGGCAGGCGCCTTATAAGGGTGTGCTGACCCATGGATATGTGGTGGACGGGCAAGGCAAGAAAATGTCCAAGTCCGTGGGAAATGTAGTCGCTCCTCAGGAAGTAATCGACAAATACGGCGCCGAGGTTCTTCGTCTTTGGGTTTCCAGTGAAAATTATCAGGACGATGTCAAGGTTTCCGATGAGATACTCAAGCATGTCTCAGACGCCTACCGGAAAATCCGTAACACTATCCGATTTCTTTTAGGTAACATCAATGATTTCGACCCTGCTGCGCACACCGTTGCCGGAAGTGAATTCAGCGATCTCGATCGTTGGGCTCTGGCCAAATATGCCGCTCTTGTCAAGCGTGTTCTGGCAGCATACGACCGTTTTGAATTCCACGTCATCTATCATAGTCTGTTCAATTTCTGCGGTACTGTTATTTCCAGTCTGTATATGGATGTGCTTAAGGATCGACTGTATTGTTCAGCCCCTGATGCACCTGAGCGCAGGGCTGCCCAGACCGTCATTTACCGCATCTGTGAAGGACTCTTGCAGCTTATGGCTCCGATCCTCTGCTTCACGGCGGATGAGGCCTGGAGTTACTTTCGCTCTCTGCCTCAAAATGCCGCTATTGAAGAATCCATTTTCTTCCAACATTTTCCAGATGTCGATGATATTGAAATCGATACGGAACGTATGGAACGCTGGGATACCCTGTTAGCCTTGCGATCAACCATTACCCGTGTTCTGGAGCTTGCAAGAAGGGATAAAGCAATCGGCCTTTCCCTGGACGCTCAGGTAATTCTTCGAGTAGGTGAGAAACTCCGGCCCTTTGTGGAGGAACATCTGCAACAGATCCAGGAACTCTGCATAGTGTCTTCGCTGGTTATGGACTCCGAGCAGACTCCTGCAGATGCACGGTTTTTATCTGTTGAAGAGGGACCGGCGGATGTCGAGGCTGCTGTAGTTGCCGCCCCTGGAGAGAAGTGTGAACGGTGCTGGATGATCTCCCCGACTGTCGGCGAGTCGGAAGCGCATCCTGCACTCTGTTCTCGTTGTGCGACAGTCGTAAGCACATTGTCCGCCTGACCGATGCTGTTTCTTATCAGTGCATTGCTGGTCGTCTGTGCGGACCAGTTCACAAAAATCCTGGTACTGAACCATATGGATTTGTATGAGTCCATACCTGTGCTGCCGGGATTTTTTAATTTGACATTCATGACCAACAATGGGGCGGCATTCAGCTTGCTCGCCGGTCAACCGGCTATGTGGCGGCAGATATTCTTTATTTGTACAGCGTCAACCGCCTTGGTTATCCTTGTGGTCGCTCACAGAAGCTTTTCCAGGTCGCATAGACTCTACGGGCCGGCTTTCGGCTTAATTGCAGGAGGAGCTGTCGGTAACTTGATCGACCGAATCCGTTTGGGGCATGTGATAGACTTTCTCGATGTCTATATAGGTAAATATCACTGGCCGGCCTTTAATGTGGCTGACTCAGCTATTACTGTAGGCGTCATTTCTTTTCTTGTTATTAATTTTGTTCTGGAACGCAAACAGCGGAAGGGACAAATTTTGGGACCATAGAAGTAGTATGAAAAAAACAGCTGTTCTTTTCCCTGGACAGGGATCTCAATATATCGGCATGGGCCGGGTGTTTGCAGAAGATGATTCTGAGGCATCTGAATTATTCGCCGTGGGCGATCGTATTGCAGGACTTCCTCTTCAAAGGCTGTGCTTTGAAGGCCCTATGGAAGATTTAACTAAGGTAGTCGCCCTGCAACCCGCATTAACTGTTGTTAATCTTATCTGCTGGCAGCAACTGCACAAACGACTTCCGGATTTTGCCCCCGCCTGTGTGGCAGGCCATTCTCTTGGTGAATATTCCGCCTTGCATGCCGCCGGCGTTTTGTCTCTGGAAGATACTTTGGCCCTGGTCACAAAGCGTGGCGAACTGATGGAGCGTGAAGGTGATGCCAACCCCGGCGGAATGCAGGCAATCCTCGGCTTGTCCGGTGAAGAGGTTTTTCGGTTGGTCGCTGAATGTCGAAATGAGGGGCAGGTGGTAGTAGCAAACTACAATACTCCGTCCCAGGTTGTTGTTTCCGGTGATGAAAGTGGGCTTGCAGCACTCAGCGGGATCTGTAAAGAACAGGGGGCGAAAGTCATTCCGTTGAAAGTGAGTGTTGCCAATCACAGCCCGTTGGTCGCCGGCGCCGTCCCTGATTTTGCAGCCTTCATGCAGGGTATCTCCTTTGAAGCGCCTAAGGTGCCGGTGGTTTTTAATGTCACCGCCGCGCCTCTGCAGCAACCTGATGAGATTAAGGATGTCATGGCTAAGCAGATTGCCTCTCCCGTTCGCTGGGTCGAGGTCATTGAACAGATGCTTTCCCTTGGTGTGGAAGTTTTTGTTGAGCTGGGTCCTAAGAATGTGCTCACCGGTATGATGAAAAAGATATTGCCGCGTAAATCCTCCTGCGTTTGTCTGCAGGCTGACTCTCCGGAGGCGATTGGAAAGGTTGCCGCCTGTATTAAGGGAGAAATGTAGGATTAATTGCCTGAACCACCATCTGTTTTATACTGCTTGACAATCAGTTTTGCTTAGGGTAATAATGTAAAATTTCTGCTTGCAAAAAATAGCGGTCACGTAGGGTGGTCGCTTTTGACTATATAGTGCTCGGACATGTTTGAGAATTTAACTGATCGACTTGACAACGTTTTTAAAAAACTTCGCGGCCATGGTAAGCTTACTGAAGAGAATATTCAGGAGGCAATGGGAGAGGTTCGAAAGGCGCTTCTCGAGGCCGACGTAAACTTTAAAGTCGTCAAAGACTTTATCGCGTCTGTTACCGAAAAGGCTGTAGGGCAGGAAGTACTGTCAAGCCTCTCACCTGGGCAGCAGGTCGTCAAGGTAGTTCATGACGAACTCGTTCAGTTGCTGGGCGCAGAGACCGTTCCCCTGAAACTCGATGGAAGACAACCGGCAGTGGTAATGCTTGCCGGTTTACAGGGTTCCGGTAAAACTACTACCTGCGCCAAACTTGCCAAAATGCTGAAAGGTAAGGGGCGCAAACCGTATCTTGTGCCTGCTGATATTTACAGGCCTGCAGCTATAGATCAACTCCATGTCCTTGGTGAGCAGGTAGGGGTTCCCGTTTTTGGCTCATCCACTGATCAAAAGCCGGTTGATATTGCCAGAGCCGCAGTCAAGGTCGCCCAGGAAGGTGAATATGATACGGTTATTTTAGATACAGCCGGTCGATTACACGTTGATGAAGCCCTGATGACGGAGCTTCGGGATATACGTGCAGCAGTACATGTCAGTGAAATCCTGTTTGTGGCCGATGCCATGACCGGGCAGGACGCCGTTACTGTTGCTGATAAATTTAATGCAGACCTTGAAATTACCGGCGTTGTCCTCACCAAAATGGAAGGTGACGCCCGCGGAGGCGCTGCGCTCTCTGTTAAGAAGGTTACCGGCAAGCCTATAAAATTTGTGGGTATCGGCGAGAGTGTCGATGCGTTTGAAGTCTTTCATCCGGATCGGACTGCTTCCCGTATTCTTGGGATGGGAGACGTTCTTTCTCTGATTGAAAAAGCGGAAGCGGTTGTCGATCAGAAAAAGGCTCAGAAGCTGGCCAGAAAAATTCAGAAAAATGAATTTACCCTGGAAGATTTTCTTGATCAGATTCAGCAGATTAAAAAAATGGGTAACCTGGAGCAGCTCATGGGGATGATACCCGGCATTAATAAGCTGAAACAGCTCAAGGATGCACCGAAACCCGATGAAAAAGAGCTGAAAAAGACCGAGGCTATTATACGCTCAATGACTTTTAAAGAGCGTCGCAATCATCGTATTATCAATGCCGGCAGGCGGCAACGCATCGCAAAGGGTTCAGGGACGAGTGTAGCCGAGGTGAACCGCGTGTTGAAAAGCTACACCATGATGCTGAAGATGATGAAAAAAATGAAAGGGAAATCAGTTGTCAAGGGCGGCAAAAGAAGGAAATTGCCCAAAGGATTGGTTCGCTGATTACCTGAGATATATAATCCTCTGCAGGCAGGCCATGTCGCAGAGCGGATTTATTCTATCCACAGGAGGATGTAATTACAATGGCAGTGCATATTCGCTTAACAAGAAAAGGTCGTAAGAAAAAACCGTTTTATCGTATAATCGTAGCAGACAGCCAGGCTCCCCGTGATGGGAAGTTTCTGGATATCGTCGGAACGTATGATCCCATGCAGGAACCTGCAGTCATTAATATTGATAATGAAAAACTCAATGACTGGATGGGTAAGGGAGCCAAACCTACGGTTACTGTTCAGAGCCTCATTAAGAAGCATTCCAAGGCAACTGCAGAAGCGGCGTAAATGAAAGAACTCATCCACTTTATCGCAGGTAAACTCGTCGACAAACCCGATGAGGTCCAGGTCGCTCTTCGAGAAGAAGAGGACAACGTTATTGTCGAACTGCGTGTTGCCCAGGAAGATCTGGGCAAAGTGATCGGCAAACAGGGGCGAACCGTACGGGCCATGCGTACCGTGCTCGCTGCATCCGTTGCCGGAGAGAGTAAGCGGTCCCGCCTGGAAATTCTCGAGTAAGATGGCGATGACCGGAGAGCGGGCCGGTGGCTATGTCCTGCTTGGAAAGATAGTTAAGCCCCATGGTATTCGAGGGGAACTCAAAGTATATCCATACACGGAGCAACCCGGAAATATCCTTGTCTATAAAGAGCTTCTTCTTTCGCCTGCGGATTCGTTCGACCCTGAAATACGGGAGTTGATCAGGGGCAGAGTGCAGGGAAAGTATGTAATCATGTGTCTTGATCAATGTCCTGATCGAAACACGGCTGAGTTACTGGCAGGGATGGAAATCTACATTGAGCGTAGTGCACTGCCCGAGCTTGATGAAGATGAATATTACCTGCGGGAGCTCTTAGGTAAAACTGCTGTTTTCAACGGGACTCCGTTCGGCGCGATATGTAATATCGTATCCGGATCAGGACATGATCTCTTGCTTGTCGTCTCAGACGACGGAAAAGACATCCTCATTCCTCTGATTGATGAGTTTATCGTTGAACACGATGGCGACAGGGTGATTTTTGATCTCCCTCCGGGATTGCTTGAACTATATATGTAAAACAAGCGATCTATGATTTTTGATATAGCAACCATCTTTCCTGAATTTTTCAATTCACCTCTGCGGGAGGGTATCATACGCAGAGCGATCGAATCTGAAAATATTCAGGTTCGGGTTCATAATATACGTAACTGGGCCACAGACAAACACCGGATGACCGATGACCGTCCATTCGGCGGCGGCGAGGGTATGGTCATGAAACCGGAACCCCTTGCTGAATGTGTGACTGCCATTGAACGGACAGACAAAGAGTCAATGGTTATTCTGCTTTCACCGCGGGGTAAAGTGTTTACCCAGAAAGACGCTGTCAGGCTATCCGGCCTGCAGCAGCTGATATTTATCTGCGGCAGGTATGAAGGGGTTGACCAGAGATTCTGTGAGACATGTGTGGATGAGGAGTATTCCATCGGTGATTTTGTCCTCAGTGGCGGAGAACTCGCAGCTATGGTTATGCTTGATGGAATCACCAGACTCCTGCCCGGGGTGCTGGGATGCAGTGATTCTGCTGAAAACGATACTTTCAGCCGAGGATTGTTAAAGCATCACCAGTATACACGCCCCAGAACATTCTCCGGATTAGATGTCCCTCCGGAGTTGCTTTCAGGAAATCATGCGGCCATTGAAGAATTTCGTTTTCTTGAATCGGTCGAATTGACCCTTGAACGAAGACCTGATCTTCTTACAGAGGTTACCTTTTCTGATTATGAAGTGAGATTGCTCAAAAAAAGAGGAATCTGGAAAAATGTTACCGAGATTACAGGTAACGCTGTCCAACGGCTCTGAAAGCTTCTGTCCCTGAAACGGTTATTTTTGAGTCAGTGTATATTTTGCTCAAATCTGAGGTGTGCGAAGAATTTTACCGTAGGCATATCATGATTTTGACCTACACTTAGCTTGCAGGGTAGAATTTTGAGCATGACGGAAAATATGTGTGAAGAAAAGAGCGAGTATAACCAGGGCGTACCTGGTTGTACATTAGAGGTGGTTCTTGTTCACTGGCCGGTGATCAATAAGAAAGGAGAAAAAATCGGCTCGGCTGTCACCAATCTTGATATCCATGATATAGCAAGGGCCTGTAAAACTTTTGGAGTATACAGGTATTGGATTGTCACCCCGTTTGATGAACAGCAAAGGCTTGTTGAACAGATTATAGGCCATTGGACGCACGGATATGGCGGCGCCGTGAATCCTGACAGGCAGCACGCCCTCGAGTTGGTGCAGGTGCGAACCTCGATGGATGAAGTCGTGACTGAAATGCATAAGCATTATGGCCGAAAACCACTGATTACAGCGACGTGCGCTGCCACCCAAGCCAATATGATTGGGTATGAAACACTAAAGAATCATTTGAATACTACCCAGCCGGTGCTTTTGATGTTCGGCACAGCCTGGGGGCTTGCTCCTGAGATTATGCACAGAGCAGATGCCGCATTACCTCCGATTAAAGGAAAAGGAGCATTTAATCACCTATCTGTACGCTCGGCAGCCTCAATAATTCTTGATCGGCTGTTGGGCGACTACTGAGATCAGCAACCACTATTCGGTCATAAACCGGAAGACCGTAACTGTTTTCGTGGTTGAGGCTATTGTTGTGAAATGGAAATACAATGGATGATATGGAGGCATCCTTCAGGGGTGCAGCATGGATGATTGCTGGGCGCCTGTAAACTACAAACAATGAATATATTAGATAAAATAGACCGCGAACAAATGCGCTTCGATATTCCTGAATTTCGTCCGGGAGACACCGTTAAAGCGCATATCCGTATTGTCGAAGGAAATAAAGAACGTGTTCAGGTGTTTCAGGGCGTCGTAATTAAGAGAAAACGTGGAACAATGAACGCGACTTTCACTGTTCGTAAAGTTTCCCACGGTGTTGGTGTTGAGAAGACATTTGCTTTGCATTCTCCGCGCCTTGAGAAAATCGAAGTAGTCACCAAAGGGCGCGTACGCAGAAGTCGCCTGTACTACCTCAGAGAGAGACGCGGAAAGGCTGCTCGTATCAAAGAGCGCGGTATCAATTAGCATACATCAGGAGACAGGTTATGATCGGACATTCCTGTAGGAAGAGCACCTCAACTTGTCTCCTTTTTTCACCAACGCCAAATCGGAAGGCGTTTGTCGGCAGGCTGGTGCCGTGTCGACTTTTTTTGAGATAAACAGGTACGTTGCTTTTCCCGCTGCAGACACATGTATTCGGCCAATGAAAAGGTGCATTGGGGCCTTAAGATGTTGAGTGAGTAAGATGACGAACAAAACTCCCTCAAGTCACTTTGCCGATCACGCCTCAGCATGGGATGGATCACACCTCTTTTATGAACAACAGCTCGCTCTGCAGGGATTCAATTCCGTGGGAGGGGTTGATGAAGCCGGACGTGGTCCGCTTGCCGGTCCTGTGGTTGCTGCGTGCGTTGTTTTTTCTCCGGATTGCCGCCCCCAGGGATATTCCGATTCCAAAACCCTTTCATCCGGCCGGCGAAAAGAGTTATATGAACAACTGATAAGCAGTAACGCCTCCTTTGGCGTTGGAATTGCCGATGCACGAGAGATAGAGCGACTCAACATCTTACAGGCCTCTTTACTGGCCATGCTTCGAGCGGTGGAAAATTGTTGCAGGATCAAACCCGATTTTCTTTTGGTTGACGGCACATTCAAGGTCCCCCAAACAGTACCGCAACTGACTCTTGTGAAAGGGGAATCAAAGAGCATTTCCATAGCCGCAGCGTCGATTATCGCCAAAGTCACAAGGGACGGACTTATGGCGGAATATCATGATCGATACCCACAGTATGGTTTCATTGATAATCAGGGGTATCCCACTCAACGACACAGGGAGGCGATTGCTCAGTACGGCCCCTGTCCCATCCACAGAACGACCTTCAAAGGGGTTCGAGAATATTGCCCTGATATTGAGAAGACCACGATCGAACAGGGCCGTCTCTGGTAGCCCGTCGTCTCAGCATGGAGCTGTTCAACCGTTACAGCCCCGGATATATGTATCTTGTCAACACGTTTGCCCTCCATTTTGTCCAGGCCTGCGCACCATCGAAGCAACCCGTATTTCTCAGCTGCTTTCGCAGCGCATTTTTTCCCTCCAATGTTTTTTCCATATATAGCTCCCTCTTGTTACTCCCGATTATAAAAAAGATGGGTACCATATGGAAGATGCTGAATTCAGCGGAACATACATTTCTCATTAGCCCGAAATGTGGTACAGTTTCATACCTGTTGCTTTTTATCTCACTATGCCGAAGTATGAGATTGTAATCCTAACCCTGAAGAGGCTTATGCAGTTCAAACAAGATGTCGATGATAGACGGAAAGGGATACGTTTTACATTTCAGGTAAAAGTAGACGTACAGCTCAAAGAAGAGGATGTCTCATTTTCCGGTTTGAGCCGTGATGTGAGCGTGACTGGTCTTGCACTTGATGTTTCGATCCCTCGCCGATATATTGGAATGAAATGTATGCTCAAAGTGGTTTTTGAAGGTGAGCACAGTAATCTGGCTATAGAATCCCTCGAGGGAGTGATTGCACGTGCTGATGAAGAGGTAACTGCAGTCGCTTTTCATCATCCCCTGGAGTGGTTTCTCCTTTTTCCTGCATATCAGGGTAAATTACATCAGGTTATGCAGAGAACAGACGGGGGCCTATGACGGCAGTCCGGAAAATGAAAAATTTTCGTCCGCAACTCGGTAATCGAGGTGAGGATTTGGCGTGCGAGAAACTCCGGAAGTTGGGATATAAAATACTGGAGCGTAATTATCGGAAACGTTTTGGTGAAGTCGATATCATAGCCGGACACAACGATATTATCTGTTTCATAGAGGTTAAAACCAGGCGCACTACAACCTTCGGCAGCGGCTTTGATGCCGTAACCATCCAGAAACAACGACGCCTCTCCCGTATCGCACTGGATTATTTGAGTCGCAAAAGATTGCTCGACAGCCCGGCCCGTTTTGATGTTGTGTCTATTTTGCTGAGTAAGGACAGCAAACCGCACATTCAACTGTTGCAAAATGCCTTTGAGTTAATTGAGCCATGAATACCCTTTCCCCTCTTGCCCTGACCATGGGATGCCCTGTGGGCATTGGCCCGGAATTATTGCTTAAATTGTTTCAGCGCAAAGCAGCGCAACAAGAGATCCCCGGTGTGATTATCGGTGATCGGCATCTGCTGACCAGGTTACTGGATGATCAGCAGATCCCTCTGGAGATAGTTGCCTGGAGCCCGGGTGAGCGTATTAAAGTCGGCACTGTCCCCGTACTGCATACCGGTGTCCTTGCGCTTGATAATCTGCAGTGGGGAAAACCGGATGCGGCGACCGGCAGGGCCAGTGGAGAATATATAGCAACTGCGATCAAACTCGCTCTCAAAGACCAGGTTTCCGGTATTGTTACCTGTCCGATCAATAAAAAAAGCATGAATATGGGCGGGTTTAATTATCCGGGGCATACCGAAATGCTCGCAGATATGACGGGGACAAGCCATTTTCGCATGATGATGGCCGGGGATCGGCTCAAGGTGGTCCTGGTTACCATTCATGAACCTCTGGAGTACGTTCCTGCACTGGTTACCCAGGCTGAAGTCAGAGAGTGCATAGCTCTGACTTTTAAAGCATTGCAGGAAAACTTTGCCCTTGACCGCCCGCGGCTGGCAGTTGCCGGTTTGAACCCCCATGCAGGAGAAGACGGCATGTTCGGTCTGCAGGAGCAGGAATATATTGCTCCTGCTGTACAGGAATGCAAGTCGCTCGGCGATGTGACCGGACCATGGCCGGCGGATACGGTGTTTCATCTGGCTGCATCAGGAAGGTTTGATGCAGTCATTGCCATGTACCATGATCAGGGGCTTATTCCTTTCAAACTTCTGCATTTTGAAGATGGTGTCAATGTCACCCTTGGACTGCCCATTGTACGAACATCTGTGGATCATGGAACAGCATATGATCTTGCAGGTACCTGGAGAGCATCCGAAACAAGCCTGGTTGCCGCCGCAGATACGGCACTCAAAATCGTCGCTAATCGTTTGCGGGTAAAACAATGAAAGGTAAACTCATTGCCTTTGAAGGTATAGACGGTACCGGAAAATCGACACAGCTTCAGTTCCTCGCAGCCTTTCTCAGGGAACGCGGTCGCCGAGTGCTCGAAACCAAGGAGCCTACAGATGGATTGATAGGAAAAAAAATCAGATCACTGTTCCATAATAGACAAAGCCTTTCCCTGGATGAAGAATTAGAACTTTTTATTGAGGATCGACGGCTGCATGTTGAGCAATGTATTGTACCGGCTCTTGAAGAGGGGACATTTGTGCTCACCGACCGCTATTATTACTCAACCGCCGCATATCAGGGTGCGAGAGGTGCGGATCCGCAGGAAGTTTTCAGGAAAAATCGCTTTGCGCCTGTACCGGACCTTGTCCTGCTCTTTACCATGAGTTGTGAAGAGAGCGTCCGTCGCATAGAGAAGCTGCGAAGGGAAGCTCTGAATGATTTCGAGCAGAAGGAACAGCTGTCACGGGTTGCTGAGCTGTTTGCCTCTTTTACGGATCCAGCCATTGTTCATGTGGATGCAGCGCGGCCTCTTGAGGTTGTCCGGCAAGATATTATTTCCATTGTCAGCAACAGGTTTGATCTCTGAGGTAAGGCATGCGATTATATGTGCAATGTGTATTTTTTTTCGTGCTTTTTGGTCTGTATCTGCTGCAGGGGTGTGCGCTGCAATCAAGTGACGCAACACATCTCCCTGAAGATGTAGGGGGCGTCGAACTCGCTGTAAAAAATGAGGGACAGGTTCCTCTGGAGAGCGGCGGTTCCGGAAACGGTGAGGCTGATACCAGCTGCTCATATTTTTATTTTCTCTGGGGACGGTATGCTGAATTGCAATTACAGTTTGAGGAAGCCTTGGAGGCATATGAAAAAGCTCTGATATGTGATCCTGACAATATTTTCCTCTGCCGTAAAATTCCGCTGCTCCTGATGAAAATGAACCGGCAGGATGAGGCGCAATCCTGGCTTGAAGGATATCTGCTTCAACATCCTGATATTGCAGATATGCGAATGCTGCTGGCAAAAACATTTGTACAGCAGAATAAAATCGATCAGGCCATAGGACAATACAAGTTGCTCTCCGAACAGGATCCTGAAATTCCGGGTCCGCAACTGCTCCTGGCAGAGTTGTATTTAAGTCGAAATGAATTTGCTCACACCAGGCAGGTCCTTGAAAAAATGATTCACGCCGATATCGGCTCGTATCCCGCAAAAGTTCTCATGGCTCAAACCTTTGAAACACAGGGTGAAACGATCAGTGCCATAGAATGGTACCAGGAAGCTCTGAAAGAAAACTGGTCTTCAGAAATTCTCATGGAAATTGGTGAATTACAGGTTGACACCCAGGATTATCAAGCCGCCGTTGCCACATATAAGCAAATTCTTGCCGAAGACAGGTTTGATGAAAACGCACGTATCGGCCTTATCCATGTCTACCAGTTGCAGGAAGACGAGGAGCAGGTCCTGACGGAGTTACAGAATTTGCGGGCAGTCTCCGAGCGGCCCGCCCGTATTGATTTTACCATTGCACGTCTGCATGCAGGTAATGGTGAACATGCAAAGGCTGTTCAAGTGCTTGAGCAGCTCCTCGAAGAAGATTCCTTACCTGAAGCAAGGCTGTTTCTGGCCCAGCTTTACTATCGCATGGAGAGAAGCGACCAGGCGCTTGAAGAACTGCAGCTCATCAGTTTTCACGAGGATTTTTATCAGGATGTTCTCTACCTGGAAGTGCGCATTCTGCAGGAACAGGAGAGAACGGACGAGGCGATAACCATTATGGAGGAGATGCTTCTTCAACATGAGCTGCGATCACCCGAACTTTTTGTTATTCTCGCCATGCTCTATCAGGTGCAAGACAGAAAAGACATGGTTGAAACAACCTATAAACGGGCTATGGCTGCTTTTCCCAAGGAGGATAAACTCCTGTATGAGTATGGTTTATATCTCGAAAACAATGGAGAACACGCTGCAGCACTCAAAATTATGCAGGAGGTCATTGCCTTGAACCCCGACAACGCCGCTGCTTTGAATTTCGTCGGGTATACCTGGGCCGACAATTCTCAGCACCTGGAACAGGCGTTGACCTTCATTCAGAAGGCTGTTGATCTGAAGCCGGATGACGGTTACATACGAGATAGTCTCGGCTGGGTGCTTTTCAAAATGGGAAAGGTGGATATGGCTATTCAGGAGTTAGAGAAAGCGATAGAGCTTTCGCCTCGCGATGGGGCCATCCATGACCACCTTGGAGATGTTTACCTGGATAAAGGATATCTGCGGAAAGCCCTGGACACATATAAACAGGCTGAACAGCTTGAGCAGGAGGGCAGCGATATCTTGAAAAAGATTCAGCGAAAGATCCGAATCATAGAAGAGCAGATGTAACTGATGTATTTTCGGGAAGATAGAGTAGCGCAGGTCTTTTTACTGTGCGCGGTACTGCTGCTTGGCGGCTGCGGAACCAGGCTGCCTCGCATAGAACCTCTGGCGGAACCGGATCGTTCTGCCGTCCGGGAACGATTTTATAAATTTGCTGAACAGCAGCCTGTACAGGCTTTGGACGCTGATGTACACCTGCAATGGTCGGTTTTTGGTCGGCACGGCAGTGTGGACGGGACTGTTCAATCGCTCAGAAACGGCAGCTTTCGTGTAAATATACTCGATCCTCTCGGTCGTCCTGTATTTATCGGCACAGGTTACGGAGGTATATTGACCGTAATTGAAGTTGCCTCAGCCAAGGCTTTTCAGAGTCCTTTATATGGAAATCTCTGGCATGAGTACGTACCGGCAAAGCTCACCTCCGATCGGATTTTGCCTCTGCTGCTCGGACGCGTCCCGCTTGATTACATTGATGTTGCCGAGATCGGTACAATAGAGGAACAACGTGAAGGGGTATGGTTGAGCCTTCTGGAGGAAGGTTTTCCGGGCAGAACGCATCGGTTTTTTTTTGACCCCCTGCAGTCGGTGATTCTTCAATATGTGCTTGCCGATGGGAACAGGGAACCTCTTGTGAGCATTCTATACAAAGGCTATCACCTGCAGGAGGATTACCGGATTCCATCCCTCATCGAAATAAGCGGAGAGGCGGTCCATGGGAGTTACACCATAGATCTGACCAAGGTGTATTCCCTGGAGTCGATTGCGCCGGCTGCTTTTTCCGTTACCATACCCGAACATTTTTCCGTAGAGTCGGTTCCCTGACCGGCATGCCTTTTCATCAGGATGGTTTCTGACGGACTCCGTACCTTGGCGGCACTTGAATTTCCTGGAGCGTACATGTGCTCATTTCTGGACAGAATTTGATTAATTGTTTATTTTCTTCAGCTTTTGAGATGCCTGGGCGTTCACAATAATAACAAAAAGGTTGTCTTCCTTGAAAAATACCTGTTGCAGGTCATAGTTCTTATTCGGCGCCAGGTCAATGACCACGCGGATCATGTCCGGATCGGCATGTTTCCCAACCCGTATGGATTTGACGAATTTCCCATCGGTTTCTTCGATGCTGCCGACTTCCGGCGCAATGGCGGTTTGCTTGAAATCACAGATTGCCCTGGGGTTCTCTTCCTCAATACCTTTGACTGTTGGAGGATAAAAGCCATTGAGTTGAAAGACAACCATTTCTCCATTATCGGTTGCATTGTCAAAGATAATTGATTGAAGCTGTGGAGAATCATCCTTCCCCGGTTCCGAGACCGAATCCGTGACGGCGGGTGCAGCCTGTACCGGAGCGGGTTCCGGTTCCGGCTCCTTAAGAATATCCACTGTTGAGTTCTCCGTAGACTGTTCAGCGGCAGGGGAAGTGGGTTTTGCTGTTTCCATCTCGGAAGACGAAGTTGAAGAGGAGATTTTTGCTTTGGTTTTCACCGGTTTAATTACGAGCTCCGTATTTTTCAGAGTAACGGTCAGTACCGAGGCCTGGTCGTTAAAGGACTGATCGACCGAAATTCCGTTTGGGGTAGTCAGGTCCAGGACAACTCGTGTTTTAGGGGTTGCCCCCTTATGGAGGCCTACCCGAATGCGCTTGATCAATTTGCCGCCGGCCGGGTAAACGGAAGACACTTTTCTGCTGATAGTCGCATCTGCAAAATCGAAAACCATTCTTGGATTTTCGCCTGCAAGCGTAAAAATCGTGGGCGTCAAGGGAACGTTAAGGGTAAAAATAACCTGTTCCACTGTACCTGTCTGTTGATAGCCGATGGTCTCGATCCGTTGGTTCCCGGAGGTAGCCGATGACGGGTCGGGTCCCGCAGCCAGGCAGAGCAGGAGGAGAAAAAAGTACCGAAAAAAGTTCATATCAATCACATAACAATCGGTTTAAAGTTCGTCTGATATACGCATAGTATGTATACCTCGCAGCAATGCAGATAAAGATGAACGGGATTACATCGTAAATAACATAGAATGTCAATGAATAACCAACCTAATTTAGATACTATTCTGCCGTTGGTAAGGAAGCCGGGACGTTATATCGGCGGAGAGCTGCATGTCGTCAACAAAGATTGGGAGGATCATCCTCTGCGTTACTGTCTTGTTTTTCCGGATCTCTATGAGATAGGCATGTCACATCAGGGACTGCAGATCCTCTACCACATCTTGAATCTACGTTCCGACACCCTGGCGCATCGCTGTTTTACGCCTGATGTGGATATGGAACAGGAGCTTAAAAAAAGGGGCATACCCCTTTTTTCCCTGGAAGCCCGTCGTCCCCTGGCAGATTACGATGTGCTGGGGATCACCTTGCCCTATGAATTGTGTTACACGAACATTCTTTCCGTGCTGGATCTTTCCGGCATCCCTCTATACAGCCGGCAACGGACGGAATCGCATCCATTGATCATCGGCGGGGGAGCGGGAGCAATGAATCCCGAGCCTGTTGCCGACTTTTTCGACTGCATAGCCCTGGGCGATGGTGAACAGATCATAGAGAGGATTTCCGATGTACTCATGCGGTGTAAGCGTGAGAACTGCAGCAGGGCAGAAACCCTTGAAGCTTTGAGCAAACTGGAGGGAATGTATATCCCTTCTCTGTTTCAGCCCGAATATAAGGATGGGAAATTTGTAGGAATAAATTTTCTGCTTCCAGGTTACCGGGAGGTTAGACGTTCGGTCTTGCCTGAGATGCCTGATCCTGCAGTATTGGATTATCCCCTAGTTCCGATAGTCAAGCCTATTCACGATAGATTGGGAATTGAAATTGCCAGAGGGTGCACCCGTGGCTGCCGTTTTTGCCAGGCAGGCATTATTTACCGCCCTGTACGTGAAAGAAGCAGGGAAGATATCATGCGAATGGCTGCCGCAGGTATCGCCGAAAGTGGATTTGATGAGCTTGCCTTACTCTCCCTTTCCACAGGTGATTATTCCTGTCTCGGTGACCTGATGGCCGAGCTTACGGATCGGTTTGTCCACGAGCATGTTTCCATATCCATGCCTTCCATGCGTGTCGGCACCATAACGGAACAGATTATGGATCAGATTCGCAGGGTGCGAAAAACCGGCTTTACCATCGCTCCTGAAGCAGGAACCGACAGATTGCGGGAAGTGATAAATAAGGGGATTACGGAAGAAGATCTGCTCAAAACCTGTCACGACGCCTTCTCCATGGGCTGGAAACTGATAAAGTTTTACTTTATGATCGGTTTGCCGACGGAAACTGAAGAAGATGTCGATGCCATTGTCGAGCTGGCAAAGAAAGCGCGCCACGCAGGCGCCGGTCCCAATGCCGGCAAAATTACAATAAATGTCAGTGTCGGCACGTTCGTTCCCAAACCGCACACGCCTTTTCAGTGGAGCCCTCAGCTGAGTCTCGAACAAAGCAGGGAAAAGATACAACGCCTGAAAGAATTCCTGCCCAAAAAGGGATTTAATCTGAAATGGCACGACCCATTACAGTCATTTCTTGAGGGAGTGTTTTCTCGCGGCGATCGACGATTGGCTGAACTCATCGAGACTGCATGGAATATGGGGGCGCGTCTGGATGGCTGGTCCGAGCATTTTAATCTCGATCTTTGGCAGGAGGCGGCAAGGCATTGCAATCTGCGTCTGGAAACATACCTGGATGCCTGGGACATGGATAGCCCCTTACCTTGGAATCATCTTGCAAGCGGGGTAGATACACATTTTCTGCGCCGGGAATACGAGCGTGCCTTAGCCCGTGAGTATACGCCGGACTGTCGCGTTCATGGCTGCCAAAAGTGCGGGCTGTGTGATTTCAAATCACTACGGCCGATTGTCCATGATGATGCCGGAGAGCAGCTGCCGGCAGATTCACGGCGTCAAGTACCGGATTCCAAGGGTGGTGAGCAAGCGGTGTTTTTTTATAAAGTGCATTACCGCCGAATCGGTGACAGCCGTTTTTATGGACATCTGGAGATATTGCAGCTGGTTTTTCGTGCGCTGCAGCGCTCAGGCCTTCCAGTCGTGTTTTCCCAGGGATTCAATCCGTCTCCCAAAGTTTCATTCAGCCCGGCTTTGCCGGTGGGGATGGAAAGTGATGTGGAATTCTTTTTCGTTGAGTTGCGTGAACCTGTTGAAGACCTGGAAAATATGTGCTCCAATTTGAATCGGCAGTTTCCCGATACCATGGAGGTCTATCTGGTAGAGGCGGTGAATGGAGTCAGGCAATCCGGTTACAAGGCTGTATATCACATTTTTTCGCAGAGTTTTCTTGGACCGGGAATCGACGATTCCCTACACCAGTTTATGGCATGCGAAGAAATCCTGATTGAACGTATACGTAAACGGAAAAAACAACGGATCAATATTCGCAGCCTTGTCAGCTCCATAAAACGAGACCGGGTTATGCTGGAAATGGAACTATATCATTATCACGGCAAAGCCGGTACTAATCCTCGGGAAGTGCTTGAAAAGGGCCTGGGCCTCTCTGCGGAGGTCTGCCTTCTCTGCAGGATGCGTAAAGTTTCTTTACGGGAAATCGAGGCAACGGCTTGAGGTGTGGATACCGATACGGTATAGCATGTGTTTTTAGGCGTTCTGCCCATTGGAGGAGATGAGCAGGGGCCTGGTAAAATAATTTATCATGTGGAGGAGTGATAATGAAAAAGATAGTATTGCGTGACGACCAGATGCCGACCAGGTGGTATAATGTAGTCCCTGATATTCCCAATGGATTACAGCCTCCGCTTGACCCGCAAACCCATGAGCCCATGGGGCCGGAAAAACTTTCTGCGGTTTTTCCCATGTCACTGCTGGAGCAGGAGATGACCCGGGAACACTGGGTGGATATTCCCCGGGAAGTAATGGAGGTGTACTCCATCTGGCGGCCTTCTCCTTTAGTCAGGGCTCGCAAATTGGAAGAGGCAATCGGCACTAAGGCTAAGATATTCTTCAAGAATGAAGGTGTTTCTCCTGTCGGAAGTCATAAGCCCAATTCAGCTGTACCCCAGGCATACTACAATAAACTGGAAGGCATAAAACGACTTGCAACTGAAACCGGGGCAGGACAGTGGGGGTCCGCGCTTGCCCTGGCAACATCCAAGTTCGGGCTTCAATGCAAGGTCTATATGGTTCGGGTCAGCTACGATCAGAAACCCTATCGTAAATTTATTGTCCAGACCTTCGGCGGTGAAATCGTTGCCAGTCCAAGCATGGATACTGCTACGGGCAGGGCTTGCCTGGAGAAGGATCCGGACAACGTCGGCTCCTTGGGGATAGCCATTTCCGAGGCCCTGGAAGACGCCTCGCAGAATAAGGACACCAACTATGCTTTGGGATCGGTGCTGAACCATGTTGTACTGCATCAGTCCATCATCGGACTGGAAGCAAAAAAGCAGATGGAAATAGCCGGTGAATATCCGGATGTGATCGTCGGTTGCTGCGGCGGCGGGTCTAACTTTGCCGGCTTGCTGGCACCCTTCATCCCGGATTACCTGGATGGGAAAAAGATTGAATTCGCAGGGTATGAGCCAGCCTCCTGCCCCACCATGACAGGCGGAAAACTCGCTTACGATTCCGGAGACGTGGCGATGATGACACCGCTGTTGTACATGTATACCCTGGGCCACAATTTTATGCCTCCCGGGATTCATGCAGGTGGATTGCGCTACCACGGAATGGCCCCGATCGTCTCTGCCCTGGTACGAGACAATATCATTACCCCCAGATCTGTGCACCAATTGGAATGTTTCGAAGCCGGGGTTCTTTTTGCCAAGACTGAAGGCATCATTCCTGCGCCGGAGACCACCCATGCCATCCGCGGCGCGATCATCGAGGCTTTGAAAGAACCTGATAATCCTAAAACGATCCTGTTTAACTTTTCCGGGCACGGACTGATCGATATGGCTGCATATGACAATTACCTCGGTGGGAAACTCCACGATTATGCTTTTCCCCAGGATCAGATCCAGGCTTCGCTGGAGTCACTGCCCAAGATCGGCTGACCGGCATGCTTTTTTCCATGGCCGGCAGATTGACTTCAGGAACGCTTATCTGTCTGCTTGTCTTTTGTGTGTGTGCGGTCACGTTTGCAGGATCCTGCACACAGTATGATGATCTGATCGATAACGGTGGTTACGGCCTGCTCAATCTAAAACAACAGGGTGTCCGGGGGTGTAACCTGGATGCCCTCTATGTCCCGGCCAGCGTTATAAAGGTGGCCACAGCCTATACTGCTCTCAGAATTCTGGGACCTGATTACAGGTTTCAGACACAGGTGTATCTGGATGCTCAACACAACCTGTATATCAAGGGATTCGGCGATCCGTTTCTGGTCTCGGAATTCGTTGACAAGGGTATTGAGCAGTTCGCAGCGTTGGGAGTCAGCACGGTCCATAATCTCTTCATAGATGATACGGCCTATGCCCTGGAACATATCCCGCCGGGAAGTGAGTTGAGCGACAACCCGTATGACGCGCCGGTTGGCGCTGCTGCCGTCAATTTCAACTCTGTTGCGTTTGTGGTTGATGCCGGTGGGCAGGTACGTTCGGGAGAACCGCAAACACCTTTTCTGCCGATCATGCAGGAAAAAGCGCAAGGCAGAAAGCCTGGAGCGTACAGGGTCAATATCTGTTCTTCACCAGAACAACAGCAGGTGGAACCAGCTCGATATACGGCCCAACTCTTTCAATCTCTCTTCAGTAAACATAAAATTGAGTTTACCGGCATTCCTGGCAGGCGTCCTGTCCCTGATGATGCGAGACTCCTGTGTGTGTTGTTTTCTGAAAAACGTCTGGAGGACATGCTCGTATCCATGCTCCACTACTCTTCCAATTATATCGCCAACCAGATTTTTCTGGCCTGCGGGGCCAGGCAGTACGGACTGCCGGCGACCTGGGAAAAGGCTGCCCGGGTAGAGAGGGAGATACTGGGAAGGGTATTTGGGCAGGAATCGGCACAATCCTGGAAAATATATGATGGGGCCGGGCTCAGCAGGGAAAATCGTTTGAGTATCCGTGCCACGCTCACTCTTCTTGAGAGTTTTTTCCCATACCATCATCTCTTGAAAAAACGAGACAGCGTGTTTGTGAAATCCGGCACCATGGAGGGAATTTACAATTACGCCGGCTACCTGAATGATCATACCGCTTTTGTCATTTATCTCAACCAGCCGAACAATGGGCGGCGCAAAGTTTTGAGACGGCTGATCCGCATGCAGGGAGAGAAGGGGAGCTGATTACAGCGGCAGAGGTAAGCGCATCCGGTGAAATTAAAAGCATCATTATTGCCGACCATGAATAGACTTTATCCGCTTTGATCTTATATTTAACACCACATGAAAAGAGAGATGCATTTTATCAGTTATTTATGGAGAGAAGATAAGAGCACCAATGGAGTACTATGAAACACTTGGGGTATCCAAGGATGCCTCAGCAGCAGAAATTAAGAAGGCTTACCGCAAACTTGCCTTGAAATATCACCCTGATAAAAATCCGGATGACAAACAGGCCGAGGCCAAGTTCAAAGAGATCAGTGAGGCCTATGCCGTACTTTCCGACCCGGAAAAGCGAAAACAATACGATACGTACGGATCTACCGGGTTTCATCAGCGCTTTTCCCAGGAAGATATTTTCCGTGGCTTTGACCTCAATGACATTTTGCGTCAATTCGGTTTTGGCGGTGGAGGATTTCGTTCAAGTGGTAATTTTTTCACCGGTGGACAACAGGGCAGGGGAGGCTTTGAAACCTTCTTCAGCCAGGGGGGGATGCGAGGAGGCGGCTGTGGCAGTGGCGGTTGCGGATCTCAGCAGGTGAAAGGGCAGGATCTGACCTATGAGATCACTGTCAGTTTGGAGGATGTGCTCAAAGGGGCGGATAAAAATATTACCCTGCGCCATCACAGCGGACAACCCCAGCACGTATCCGTGAAAATACCCCAGGGGATTGAAAGCGGAAAAAGGCTGCGTCTGAGCGGCAAGGGTAATCCATCCCCTGCCGGAGGCCCACCTGGTGATCTGTATCTGAAAATTCAGGTGGAAAACCATCCGCTATATACGCGTGAGGGTGATGATCTGATCATTGAGAAACGTGTTCCTTTCAGCCAGGCATGTCTGGGAACAAGTGTGGAGATCACCACTCTGGAAGGGAAAACAATTAAGCTCAAGGTTCCGGCCGGCGTGCAGCAGGAGTCAAAACTCAGGGTTCGCGGCCATGGGTTGCCCGAGGGACCCGATGGAACCCGCGGGGATATCTATGTGAAGATCGCAGTGCAGATTCCGAAGCAGCTCAGTAGAGAACAGGAAGATATCGTAAAATCACTGGCAGCGTTGTCCCTGTAAATTTGAGGATGCCGCCGCAGGACGGAAAGATGTTTTCCCTGTTGCTGCATCCTCAAAAGGGTCTTCAGGGGTAACTGCTCACAGGCACCCTGTAACCAGTTACAAATACAGGAAAGTTATCAAGCTGGACTGTACCCCTATGAGTAGTTACCTTCAGGGAACGTTTAATAATTGTGTGACGGCATCGGCCAGGCGCTTGATACCCTCTTCAATGGTGGGGATATCCATGCACGAGAAGTTCAGCCGCAGGGTGTTGGTGTCGTTTGTATTGATATAAAAGGGCGTACCGGGTACAAACGCCACCTTTGCAGCCAACGCATGTTCAAATAGTGTCATCGCCGAAAAATCTTTCGGCAGGGTCACCCATACAAACATTCCGCCTTCAGGGTCGGTGCACTTGACTTCTTTTGGAAAGTACCGCTTGATACTTGCCGTCATAGCTTCTTTTTGCGCGCCATACGCGCTGGTGATGGTGCTGATATGCTCGTCCAGGTCGTTGTCACATAGAAACTGGTAAATGATGCGCTGTGAGAGGTAATTGGTGTGAAGATCCGCAGCCTGTTTGGCCACCAGCAATTTTTCCATCAAAGACGGCGGCGCAATGAGCCAGCCTATGCGTAGTGAAGGGGCTATTGTTTTGGAAAAGGAGCCCAGCAGTACTGTTTTTTCGGGAAGGAGTTTCAGGAAACTCGTTTTTACCTGATCCACGAAACACAGATCTGCATATGGGTCATCCTGAATGATATACATCTTCTTATCTGCAAGCAAATGGGCGCATTGTTGCCTGTTTTCCTCACTGTAACTGATCCCGCTCGGGTTTTGAAAGTTCGGAACCGTGTACATCAGCTTGGGATGTTGTGTTTCCAGTGCCTGTTGTAATCCGGGGAGATCCATACCTTCCTCGCTCACGGAAACAGGCAGAAATCCGGGACGGTACAAAGAAAAAGCCTGGATGGCGCCAAGATAACCGGGTTCCTCCATAACCAGATGGTCGCCCCTGTTGAGAAGAACCTTCCCCAGCAGGTCTATGCCCTGCTGTGAACCGGTGGTAATCAGAATATGCTCGGGGTTGATATCAAGTCCCTGTTTATTCTTGTACCGTTTGGCGATGTATTCCCTGAGCGGCGGGTATCCTTCGCTGTTGGCGTACTGCAATATTTCCTTACCGGCGGATGCAAACACTTTTTCCGTTGCCTGCCGTAACCCCTGCACCGGAAACAGGTCCCGGTTCGGCAGTCCCCCGGCAAAGGAGATAATGGAGGGATCCAGGGTTACTTTCAGAATTTCACGGATGAAAGATTGAGGGACATCGGCTATACGGTCGGCAAATAGGGAGTTCATTCTGTTTTCCTGCAAAATCGGCATCAGCAGACGGTCGCAGCTGTCGGTTGCGATCGTCTGCCATGCCGCAATGTATCACAGACGTTTAATCCTGTGGTGTCGCGGTGAGTGGTTATCCCGTGTCTGTTAATACTTTTGATCGGCAAAATTGAGCCAGCCGCCTGCTGCAACCAGTTCCTTGTCAAATGGATTCAGGGCGAAGCTGCAGGTAACTTGCAGATCCTCAGCTGTGGCGGTCAACTCTTCTTTGTCCAGGTCCACGCTGATGCTCACTGTGCCGGACATGGCCACCAGTTTATCAATATCCGTCGGCGCCAGCTCAACAGCCAGAATACCGCAGTTGAACATGTTCTGGCGAAAAATGCGGGCAAAGCTTTCTCCTATGACCATGTTGAAATCGTTGACTTCAAACGCCCAGACTGCATGTTCCCTGGATGAGCCGCATCCAAAATTGGAGCGGGTCACCAGTACCCTGGCCGATTCCATGTCGGCGCTGTGAGGGTCAAAGTCCCGGCCTTCAAGATGCAGATCTTCCAGCAAATGCGGCTGAAGGGCTTTTTTGGTTATCTCTGTCAGGTATTTGGCAGGGATGATCTCATCTGTATTAACATCGCTTCTGTCTATGAAAACGGCAGGGCCGCCGAATTGTTTCATGATATGTCTACCTCGTGCGCAAAATCTCAATTGAGGAACTGACGGGGGTCAGTGATTTCACCGGTAACTGCAGCAGCCGCTGCGCTTGCAGGGCTCATAAGGTGCACCATACCCCCTTTGCCCATGCGTCCGTTGAAGTTTCTGTTGGTTGTGGAGGCGCAGACTTCGCCTTCAGCCAATACGCCGCTGCTCATGCCGAGACAGGCACCGCAGGTGGGGTTCATGATACAGAAGCCCGCCTCCATGAACAGAGCAAGAAGCCCTTCCTGCATCGCCTGGGAGTAGATGTCCGGCGTGGCAGGTACAAGGATGCCGCGAACATGATCGGCGACGGTCTTCCCCCGCAGCACTTCGGCTGCTTCCCGGATATCTTCGATCCTGCCGTTGGTGCAGCTGCCGATGTACACCTGGTCAACTTTGGCACCTTGCATTTCCGTAACCGGTTTGACATTGTCCGGTTTGAATCCAAAGGTTACCTGGGGTGCGAGTGCACTGACATCGATGGCCATTTCTTTTTCATAGACAGCGTCAGGGTCGGAGTGCCACTGTGCAAAATCTTCTGTTGCCGCCTCAACGGAATCGTACTGATCCCGGATAAAAGGCCAGAGATATTCGGCGGTAGTGCGATCCGGCAGACAGACTCCGGATGTTGCTCCCGCTTCCACAGCCATGTTGCAGAGCGTCATGCGGGAGGCCATGTTCATCTGTTCGATGACCGTTCCCCTGAACTCGATGACCATGTCTGTTGCCCCGTTGACGGTCAGTTCCTTTATAATATGCAGGATAAGGTCTTTGGCGACCACTCCTTTCGACAATTCACCTTGGAGCTCAATCTTCAAAGATTTTGGCTTTCGAAAGGCGCAGACTCCTTTCAGGATTCCCACCTCAAGGTCAGTGGTGCCTACACCCGCGGCAAAAGCGCCGAATGCTCCATGGGTGCAGGTGTGGGAATCACCCATGATGACGGTGTTACCGGGACGGATGAATCCCTTTTCCGGGAACAGGGCGTGACAGACTCCGTTGCGGCCGATGTCGAAAAAGTCCTTGATATTGTGTCGGGCAGCCCAATCCCGCATTATTTTTGCCTGGGTCGCGGTTTTTGAATCCTTGGCCGGGGTTACATGGTCGATAACAGCCTTGATTCGATTGGGATCACATACCCGGTCCATGCCTTTTTCCATGAGATCCATAATTGCTATGGGAGTTGTGATCTCATGACACATGATGACATCGATATCCAGGACCATGTTGTCCGGGGTAGGGGTATCTCGCAGGTGAGCCTGAAAAATTTTCTCGGTTATGGTTTGTCCCATTCCTTTCTCCTGGTAAGGTAGTGCTTCTGAGTATAGTCGTATGTTTGTTTACAAAGCAGTCCCTGTCTATACTCATACAGGGCCGGTTTAAGGGGTTCATTTGTACACCTCCGGGAAAAATTCGTCAATTTATTCCGGAAAGGGGAGGTTTTGATACCCATCAGGTGAAAGAGCGGATGCAGTCGGCGCCAGGATGATCTATAGTAAGATTGTGTTTCGTAATGAGATTGTTAAACAACGGCTGCACACAGGGGCCTTTAGATCCATAACCGCAGGGAAAAGATTGTGACCATAAAAAGAAGCATGTCAAAAGCCAGGAAGAAATTGTCAGAACAATGCCGGCATCCGGGGTTGTGTTTCATCTGCCTTCTGCTCATAGCCACGCTGTCTCCCTCCCGGGTTCTTTGGGCCGGACATGGTGAAAGCCTTGATGGAGAATTGAAATACCCAAAAAATTTTAAACAGTTTGATTATGTTTCACCCAACGCGAAGCAGGGCGGTAGTCTTGTGTTGCATAGCCTGGGTGGTTTTGACAAAATGAACCCATTTACTATAAAAGGGGTCAGCCCGGACGGGCTGGTGGAATATGTTTTTGAAACTTTGACCGTCCCCAGCCTGGATGAGCCCTTTGCCCAGTACGGACTGGTTGCCGAAGATATCGAAGTGGCCCCGGACAGGAAATCCGTCACCTTTACCTTGAACGAAAATGCTCGTTTTTCCGATGGCTCACAGGTTACCGCTGATGATGTCCTGTTCAGTCTCGAAATATTGAAAAGTGAGGCGGCTTTTCCTTTTTATCAGATATATTTCCAGGATATTGAACGTGCTGAAGTCGTGAACGAACACACTGTCACTTTTCATTTTAAAAGAACAAACAGGGAGTTGCATATGATTGCCGGGCAGCTTCCCGTGCTCAGCAGGAAATTTTTTAGCGAGCATACGTTCAAGCCCACGAATGCCGAAGATACCTTGGCACTGCCCCTTGGTTCAGGTCCCTATGTGGTGAAGTCGTATGATCTGGGGAAAACCATAACCTATGCAAAAAATCCTGACTATTGGGCAAAAGATCTGCCTGTGCGGAAGGGAATGTTCAACTTTGACACCATAGCCATCAAATATTTTAAAGATCAGACAGTCAGTCTCGAAGCTTTCAAGGCCGGCGAGTTTGATTGCATGTATATAAATATCGCCAAACAATGGCAGCGTGATCTGGTCGGCAGGAAATTTGATCAGGGGCTGTTGACCAAGCATGCCTTTCCCCATAAAAATAATGCCGGCATGCAGGGATTTGTATTCAATACACGCAACGAACTGTTTCAAGACAGACGGGTGAGACAGGCGTTAGGACTAGCCCTGGATTTTGAGCGGACCAATGCAACCCTGTTCTACAATCAATACAAGAGAACCGACTCGTATTTTGCCAATTCAGAACTGGCTGCCGTGGATCTGCCTTCTGAAGCTGAGCTGCTATTGCTGGAACCTTTTCGCAAGGAACTGCCTCCTGAAGTGTTTACTCAGCCCCTCACACCTCCGACCACGGAAGGGCCTGGAGGACTAAGGGGGAACCTGCGAAAGGCCATGGCTTTGTTGAAGGAATCAGGATGGCAGGTACGTGACGGCATACTCGTTGATACAGGCGGCAAGCCCCTTGCCTTTGAAATCCTGCTGGTTTCACCGACATTTGAGCGGGTAATGGCCGGGTATGTCGACAATCTGCAAAAACTTGGGGTACAGGCATCCTACCGCACCATTGATGGCGCTTTGTATACGGACAGGGTGAAGAATTTCGATTTCGATATGATTGTGGGAAGTTTCGGGCAATCACAGTCGCCCGGCAATGAACAGCGGCAATTTTGGGGCAGTGCGGCCGCTCGACAAAAAGGTTCCCGGAATGTGGCGGGAATAAGCGATCCGGTTGTCGATGCCCTGGTGGACGCCGTGATTTATGCAGAGGATCGTAAGGCGCTCACTGTTGCATGTCGGGCCCTTGACAGGGTATTGTGGTACGGATACTATGTGGTCCCTAATTGGTACCTTGACACGCATCGAATGACCTTTTCGACCAGCCTCCGTTATCCTGACACCCTGCCTCTTTACTATGGTTACGACCAGTTTTTGCATACTTGGTGGCGGGAGAAATGAAGAGGCTGCGTGCCGGCATTTTTTTTGCATATATAAATGTGTTTAAACATGCAGCAGTTCGGTTCGCGGACAGGGGTTGTTTCGTTTCCGAAAAAGGCAATAACCGTCCAAGTAACGGGGAATCATGGCCGCTTTGATGGATAAAACAGATAAAGAATATCCATGGGTATATCTCACCGGTAAGGAGATCTACGATTTTTTCGGTAAAATGAAGGGTCGCCTGCAGGGAATTACCGTTTATGCGCTGGTGGGTAAAAGCGGTACGGGCAAAAGCTTTCGGGCTCGCCTGCTCGCTGAAAAAATGGGGATACCATATATTATCGATGACGGACTGCTCATTCATGACACGACCATTCTGGCAGGGCGATCCGCCAAACAGGAAAAGAACTATATCAGTGCGATCAAAACGGCGCTCTTTTCCGATTCGGTTCATCGTGATCAGGTGGTTGAAGTTATACAAAAAAGAAAGATTAAAAAGATTCTGCTTATCGGCACTTCCGATAAGATGGTTTCCAGGATGGCCAGGCGGTTGGAACTGCCTCCGATTACCCGTATCATAAAAATTGAGGAAATTGCCAGTAAGGAAGACATCGAGAATGCAATCAAATCCAGATTTGAAGAAGGCAAGCACGTCATTCCCGTTCCAGCCATTGAAATTCGACGTGATTACGCCCAGATTCTTTCCGATTCCATCCGAATTTTTTTCAAGGGCGGTAAGACAGCTGCGGGCGTGAAAAAATCGCGGTTTTTCGACAAATCCGTTGTGCAGCCGGATTTCCATGCCAATGATCGCGTCATCTCGGGAACGGTCAATATTTCCGAGGCGGCATTGACGCAGATGCTGCTCCATTGCATCGATGAATTCGACAGTGAGATCCAGGTGAAAAAGATCAGGGTCCGCACTGCGCGTGCCGGTTACGGAATCAACCTGTTTATAGGGGTGCCCTATGGTAAAACTCTGGCAGGAGGACTCCATGGCCTGCGGGCTTATATTACGGACCGCCTGCAGCGATATACAGGTATTCTTCTCGAATCGCTTGAGATATCGGTCGATGAAGTCGTGCAGCGAAAAAAAGAGCTGAAAGACGAAAACGACAAAAAAAATGACGAAGATTAAATACCGGTCAATCTATCTAACCCCTCCATTTTACAACCTCTAACTGAGTCTTCATTCATTGAGGGACAGGGGGTAACCCCCCCAAACCTTTATTTATCCCTTGACTGTATAATTATAATGTTGTTATACAACCTGTGTTTTGAGTGATTGTTTTGAAAGCAGTTTGCCGGGTGGAATCGTCGATTGTGGGTGAGGGCGGGCTTGCTTCTGTGGAAATGCACTCAGTCAGGCTGTTTTGATTAAGTGCAGCTCTATCCCGTATTTCATCTAGTTATACAAAAAATCGATACCTTCACCGTGTCATCGTCTTCGAATGTCACTTGACTCGTACTCTGCAGTTTGTGGTAGTGGTGCAGGGTTTTGAGTGGTTTTTTCGGATGTGGTAGCGGTAAAAAGTGCTTGAGGGAGCAGTTTAAGGCCTCTGCCTTACAAACTTCCTTGGTACGGTAATGCCGGGTCTGTGTGGTAACGGATTCGCGGTTTCATTCTCATTGTCCTATTTCTGAAAAAACGTTCTGTCGGGTCGGAATGCCGTAGTGTATACCTGCGAGATCTCGTTGGGGGAGTTCTCCGGGAGTTTTGTATGCTGCCTTTACTTGCCCGGCTTACCTGACGTTTTTTCTTAGGGGTGCGGGAGATCGCGCGGCATGTTTTAATGGGGGGGGGGCTGCTATGCTTTTTTTCTCCTTGTCTTTTACTCTTCCTGCCGAATCCATCCCCGAAAAAGCGGGTGCATGTCACTTGAAGCTCGCAAAACAGTGTCAACAGGATTTCAAACAATTCTATTTCTCGAGGAGGCCGCCCGTCGATTGCGATCGGTACTCCGCAAAAGGATGCGTCTATGAAAGTTCATGAGTATCAGGCCAAGGAATTATTCCGGAAATTTAATGTACCGACCCCCAATGGCAAGGTCGCTTACACAACTGAAGAAGTTGAAAAAATTGCGGACGAATTTGGACTTCCTGTGGTTGTTAAGGCCCAGGTCCATGCCGGCGGTCGAGGAAAAGGCGGCGGTGTAAAACTCGCCAAAACCAAAGAGGAAGTGAAAGAGGTCGCTGATCAAATCATCGGCATGACCCTGGTAACCAAGCAAACCGGCGCTGAAGGCAAGAAAGTCAACAAGGTACTGGTCGAGCAGGGTGTGTCCATCAAAAAAGAGCTGTATCTCTCCATCATTCCGGATCGTGAAACCGCCAGTGTTGCCATCGTATGCAGCCAGGACGGGGGCATGGATATCGAGGATGTCGCGGAGAAAACTCCGGAACGGATCATTACCGTAAGCGTTAGCCCGGCAACAGGTATTCAGCCTTTTCATCTCCGTCAGGTCTGCTTCGGCCTTGAACTTCCGAAAGAGTTGATGAAAAAGATGTCTGCGCTGGTGAAGAATCTGTATGAGTGCTTTGTCGCTTATGACTGCTCCATGCTGGAGATCAATCCCCTGATCATCACTGAAGAAGATGATATCATTGCCCTTGATGCAAAAATCGATGTGGACGGAAACTCCATGTTCCGTCATCCGGATGTCAAAGAAATGCATGATCCGGACGAAGAGGATCCCATCGAGCTGGAAGCCAGCAAGTACGGCCTCAATTACATCAACCTTGACGGTAACGTAGGAAATATTGTCAACGGCGCCGGCCTGGCAATGGCTACAATGGATATCGTTAAGATGGCAGGCGCTTCGCCTGCAAACTTTTTGGATGTTGGTGGCGGAGCTAATGCTGAGGCCATTGAGAACGGTTTCCGACTGATTATGAGTGACCCCAGTGTGAAAGGCATCCTGATCAACGTATTCGGCGGTATCCTGCGTTGTGATATCCTCGCACAGGGTGTGGTTCAGGCTGCAACCAAACTGAAATTGTCTGTTCCCGTTGTTGTTCGTATGGAAGGAACAAACGTAGAGGAAGGTCGCAAAATTCTTGCTGATTCCGGTCTTGAACTGGTTAACGCCGTCGACCTTGCCGACGCAGCAGAGAAAGTTGCAAAACTTGTAGCCTAAGTAAATTTTGATGTGTTCCTGTTGACGGCTTTCGCAGGAACTGCATGAAGGGATACCTGCGCGGTCTTTGTCTATACGTGGAGACAGGCCGGCCGGTATCTTGAGGCAACAGAATTTAAACCATACTCATAGAGGAATATAATGAGCGTTTTCATAGATAAAAACACCCGTTTACTTGTTCAAGGTATTACCGGTTCCGAAGGACAATTTCATGCTCGATCCTGCATCGCATACGGAACCAATGTCGTTGCCGGTGTAACACCCGGTAAAGGTGGGCAGAAAATGGATGATGTGCCCATCTATAACTCCGTTAAGGCTGCAAAAAAAGCGTCTGACGCCAATGCATCCATGATCCTTGTACCGCCTCCCTTTGCTGCCGATGCAATTATGGAAGCAGCCGACGCCGGCATTGAGTTGGTTGTCTGCATCACAGAGGGTATTCCTGTGATGGATATGATGAGAGTAAAAAATTATCTTGCAACCAAAAACACCCGCCTGATTGGACCGAACTGCCCCGGTCTCATGACTCCCGGCCAGTGCAAGATCGGTATTATGCCTAATACCATGGGCAAAGGCGGAGGTCCTGTCGGCGTTGTATCACGTTCAGGAACCCTGACCTATGAAGTCGTCCATCAGCTTTCCCAGGTAGGTTTGGGACAATCAACCTGCATCGGAATCGGTGGTGACCCCATTAACGGCACCAACTTCCTGGACTGCCTTGCAGCGTTCAATGCCGATCCTGAGACCAAGGCTGTTGTCATGGTTGGTGAGATCGGTGGTAATGCTGAAGAGGATGCCTGCGATTACATTAAGGCGAATATCGATATGCCGGTAGTCGGTTTCATCGCCGGTCTTACAGCTCCTCCAGGTCGTCGTATGGGTCATGCCGGCGCCATCGTCAGTGGCGGAAAAGGTACTGCTGAAGCAAAAATCGAAGCCATGAAAGCCAGTGGTGTGCATCATTGCGAAAACCTCGGCAAAATTGGCGAACTTTGTAAAAAGGTTTTCTAAACAGCCGAATGTTACAACCAGGGGCAAGGTGTCACCCGCACCTGCCCCCTGATTGCATAACAGGAGCACGGAATCTTCATTGAATTCTGCAGCAAGGAGACAGCATGAGTAGTACAACAAAAGAAAAATTGGAAGAGCTGAAAAAGCGCAGAGCCGCGGCTCTCCTCGGTGGTGGTCAAGATAAGATTGACAAAATCCACTCCAAAGGCAAGAAAACAGCCCGCGAGAGGATCGCTCAGTTACTCGATCCCGGTACTTTTGAGGAGTATGATTGTTTTAAGAGGCATCGCTGCCATAACTTCGGCATGGAAAAGATCCAGTTTGACGGTGATGGTATCGTAACCGGATACGGAAAAGTCAACGGTCGTCCTGTCTATATTTATGCACAGGATTTTTCCGTATTGGCAGGCTCCCTCTCTGAGACCCTTGCTGAGAAGATCGTCAAGGTCATGGAACTGGGGATGAAAAACGGTATTCCCGTCATTGGTCTGAACGACTCAGGCGGCGCGCGTATTCAAGAAGCTATTGAAGCGCTTCGCGGGTATACGGATATCTTCTTGCGAAACATTCTGGCATCCGGTGTCGTTCCGCAGATTTCCGGCGTTTTCGGCCCCTGTGCCGGTGGTGCTGTATATTCTCCGGCCCTGACAGACTTTATCATCCAGGTCAAATTACAGTCTTACATGTTTCTGACCGGGCCAAAAGTTGTCAAAACCGTACTCAACGAAGATGTGACCGTAGAGGAACTTGGTGGCGCTTCCATGCATACAACCAAGTCCGGTGTTACCGATCATGGCGCAGAAAACGAGGATGAGGCCATTTGGTACATCCAAACACTGCTCTCCTATCTGCCGCAG
Source organism: Desulfobulbaceae bacterium (assembly GCA_963678525.2). Classification (GTDB taxonomy): domain Bacteria; phylum Desulfobacterota; class Desulfobulbia; order Desulfobulbales; family Desulfobulbaceae; genus Desulfogranum. The sequence continues at coordinate 2,045,152 of CAXXDG010000003.1, read as the reverse complement.
AACAATATGGAAGATCCACCCGACGTTGAATGCACAGACTCCATCATGCGTCGGAGTGAAAAGCTCAATGAGATTATCCCGGATAATCCCAATGCCGCATATGACATGAAAGACGTTATCAGAGAAACAGTTGATGACGGCGTCTTTTTCGAAATCAAAGAAAATTTTGCAGCAAACATTGTCGTCGGCTTTGCCCGCTATGGTGGGAAAAGTGTCGGTATCGTAGCCAATCAGCCTAATTACTATGCAGGCGTACTCGATATTGACGCTTCAAAAAAAGGTGCTCGTTTTGTTCGTTTCTGTGATTGTTTTAATATACCCGTAATCACTTTTGTTGACGTTCCAGGCTTCCTGCCGGGTACGGATCAGGAATTCGGTGGAGTTATTACAAATGGTGCCAAACTGATGTATGCCTTTGGTGAAGCCACCGTGCCGAAAATTACGATTATCACTCGGAAAGCATACGGTGGTGCATACTGTGTTATGTCCTCCAAGCACTTGCGTTGCGACATTAACTACTCTTGGCCGACCGGTGAAATTGCGGTTATGGGTGCAAAGGGCGCTGTTGAGGTCCTGTATGCAAGGGCTGCTAAGAAAGAGGACGATCCTGCAGCATTTCTGGCTGGAAAAGAGAGTGAGTACAATACGAACTTCTCTAACCCGTACTGTGCTGCCGAGCGTGGGTATATTGATGACGTCATCGAACCTGCGGAGACTCGCTATCGTATCATTAACGCTTTGGATTCCATCAAAACTAAACGTGATACTAACCCAGCGAAAAAACACGGTAACATTCCTCTGTAAACCCTGCCATTGTGGGAATACACTGGGGTGTTGCTGATTAATTCAATACTCAACGGGTGAAAAGATGGCACTAAAGAGCAAGAAAATGGCAGCGGCGCTTGCCGCGGTCAATATGTACCTCCAGCAGGAAGCTGAGGCAGCATACCTGGAGCAGCAGGCCGCTGCAGCCAGGGCTGCGAAAGCCGGGCCCAGTATATGGGCTATAAGCGGGCGTCAGGAAATGATGTCCATGCGTAGGATGATGCAATTACGAGCGTTTTGATAGCTCCCTTTTAGATTTCGATATTTAACGATTACGTATTAGAGGAGAAACTAACAATGAGCGACCAAGTAACAATGACCGCCATGAATTATGATGCTGATCGTCCCAAGGCGGATAATCCAGTAAAAATTATGGACCTCAGCCTCCGTGACGGACATCAGTCACTGTTTGCAACCCGCGGTCGTACCGAGGATATGATTCCTGTCGCAGAGCTGATGGATGAAGTCGGCTTCTGGGCTATCGAAACATGGGGTGGAGCTACTTTTGACACCATGCACCGTTTCCTCAATGAGGATCCATGGGAGCGTCTGCGCACCCTGAAGCGCTACATCAAAAAGACGCCTTTCTCCATGCTGCTCAGGGCACAGAACCTGGTTGGTTACCGTAACTATGCAGATGATACGGCAATAGCCTTTGTTGAGCGTGCAGCAGAAAACGGCATGGATGTTTTCCGTACCTTTGACGCGCTGAACGATTACCGTAACTTTGAGACAGTTGTAAAAGGCATCAAAGCCGCCGGTAAGCATTTTCAGGGATGTATCTGCTACACCCTGACTGAGCCTCGCCTGGGTGGAGATATTTATAACATCGATTATTACACCAGCAAGGCCAAAGATCTTGTCGATATGGGGGCCGACTCCATCTGTATCAAGGATATGGCAGGTTTGATCGCTCCTTACGATGCTTATGCCATTGTCAAGGCCATCAAGGAAACCACCGATACGCCGGTTCATCTTCACAGCCACTTTACTTCGGGTATGTCTCCTCTGAGTCATCTGAAAGCTATCGAGGCAGGTGTTGATATCATTGACACCTGCATGTCTCCATATGCATATAGAACAGCCCACGCTGCGGTAGAGCCTTTTGTTATGGGACTGCTCGGCACCAACCGCGACACAGGTTTTGATATCAAGAAACTTGCTGAGATCAATACCATCCTGGAAAAAGAGGTTATGCCCAAATACAAGCACCTCCAGGATGATTCCAAATTCTCCATCATCGATATCAATGTTCTGTTGCATCAGACCCCGGGCGGCATGCTCTCCAACCTGGTTAACCAGTTGCGCGAGATGGATGCACTGGATAAGATCGACGATGTGTACAAAGAGCTGCCCAGAGTACGTAAAGACCTTGGACAGATTCCTCTGGTTACGCCTACCAGCCAGATTGTAGGCATCCAGACCGTCAATAACGTCCTGTTCGATACTCCTGAAGAGCGCTACAAAATGATCACCGCCCAGGTAAAAGACCTGTGCTATGGTCTGTACGGAAAAACCGCTGTACCGATTAATGAAGAGGTACAGAAAAAAGCGCTGAAAGGCTATGAGCGTGGCGAAACGCCTATCACCTGCCGTCCTGCAGAGGTTATTGAGCCTGAATTGGAGAAGGCAAAGGCTGAAATCGGTGATCTTGCCAAAGACATGGATGATCTCATCCTGTACGCTCTGTATCCTGTAACAGGTAAGAAATTCCTCGAGTGGAAATATGGCGTTGCCGAGCCGCCTCCAGAGGTGAAACCGCTGACCTTGGCACAGGTCAAAGAGCGTGATGAGATGATTGCCAAAGCTAAAGCCGGCAAACTCTTTGAGCGTAAACCTGAGACACCTGACAAAACAGCGAATGTACGTGAATTCAACGTATTCGTCGATGGTGAATATTTCAAAGTTGAGGTTGATCCACAGGGCGATATGCCTGTTATGGCAGCCGCACCTGCTGCTCCGGCAGCCAAGCCTGCAGCTGCAGCCGCGCCTGCCGCTGCTCCGGCTGCCAAACCGGCTGCCGCAGCCGCTCCTGCCGCACCTGCGGTTGACGTAGGAGACGGAACCCCGCTGACAGCTCCAATGCCTGGCCTGATCATCAAATATGCAGTAAATGTTGGTGATAAAGTCAGTGCCGGTGATACCGTGGTTATCCTGGAAGCCATGAAAATGGAGAATGCTTTAGGCGCTCCATGTGATGGCGAGGTGAAGGCACTGGGTGCTAACGCCGGAGATAACGTCACTAAGGGTGCTGTACTTGCCGTAATCGGCTAAGAAAGCCTCTGAAGAAAATAAAAAAAGGGCGCTCATTGAGCGCCCTTTTTTTATTTATGGAAAATATCTCTCGCAGGTCTATAACAAGCCAAGATGTTTTGCCAGAGAGCAGAGTTGTCTGGCCATTCTTACCGTCGCCTGATCCACCATCCTCCCCTCAACCGCAATGGCGCCTTTTCCTGTGGAAAGCGCTTCTTCATTTGCCTGTAAAACTTTTTGCGCCAGGGCGATATCCTCATCAGCAGGGGTAAATACCTGGTTGATAACGTCGATTTGTGAAGGGTGGATAGCCCATTTTCCGTCACACCCAAGAGCGCAGGTCATAACAGCCGCTTTGCGGAGGCCTTCCGAATCTTTGAAGTTGCCATACGGTGCATCTATAGCCATTGCACCTGCAGCCTTTGCAGACATGACCATTTGAGACAGGGGATAATGCCATCTGTGGCCGGGATAAAGGTCTTCTTCTTTTTCTCCATGACCCGAAAGAGAGACCAGTCGGGCGCCTACCGAAGCAGAATAATCGGCAATCCCGAAAACCAGAGTGCTGATCCGTGGACTAGCCGCAGCAATATCCGCCGCATTCAGGAGTCCTTCCGCTGTTTCAATGGAAGCCTCTATACCTATGGTTCCAGTCAATCCATGTGCCATTTCAATGCCGTTAAGCATATGATCGGTGAAATGAATATCGCTTACCGTGTTTACTTTGGGAATAACTATGGCATCAATAACAGCACCACTGCTCTCTGCAACCTCCAGCAAATCCCTGTAACCATAAGGCGTATCCAGTGAGTTGATGCGGACAGTCACAGTTTTCGCAGACCAGTCAAGCTCCTGTAGTGTTTTGATTACCTGCTCCCGAGCCTGTCCTTTCCGGTCAACAGGAACACTATCTTCCAGGTCGAGCATAACAACATCTGCTGCACATTCAACAGCCTTGGCATGCATTTTTGCAACATGGCCTGGAACCGATAGATTTGAACGTCTTGGTTTCATGGAAACTCCTTACAGTATGATGATTTTCAATGCGTTTTCGCACGCGTACACTTGCACGGTGTTGCCGGATACTTGAGGAAAAGCGGTGAGGAGCGGAAACAGGTTACAATTGAAACCACTTTTTCCTTTTCTGTGGCTTGTACATGGCAACCTGGTTGCGTCCGTTGTTTTTGGCATCGTAGAGTGCCTCGTCAGCCAGGCCGATGAACTCATTCTTTTTGAATCCCTCACCCGAAGGCCTTGCACTTGCCACACCGATACTGATGGTTACCCGATACGTCTTCTCTCCGTCGTCAAAGACATAGTCATCAACGGTTTGACGTATTTTCTCTGCGACGAGCAGAGCGTCTTCCGGCTCTGTTTCAGGGAGAACAAAAACAAATTCCTCTCCACCGTAGCGGGCAATGAGGTCGTATTCTCGGATAACCTCTTTCACGACCCTGCAAAATTCTTTGAGAATGAAATCACCCACCTGATGTCCGTGTTGATCGTTAAATATCTTAAAATGATCGATATCGGTGAGCAAGATGGAAATGGTCTTTTCATTTCGTATTGAACGATTAATTTCCTTGTCGAGAAAATTCTGAAAGAATCGATGGTTGTTTATTTCAGTCAGGCCGTCGATGTTAGCGAGATTTTCTAATAGTGCATTTTTATGGGCGAGCTCATCAGTGAGTTTTTCCAGGGCCATCTTTGCCTTGATAAGTTCACGATTCATCTCTTCATAGCTGAGGTTGAGCAGGCTCAAACGCAGATTGGCTTCCTGGAGAATTTCAGCAACTGATTTCACCTCGCCTATTTTTACACCGAAATATTCGGCAGCGTCACGTATATCCCTGTCGACTTTACGTAAAATGGTATTGACGGCTATTGCCTTCAATCCCAAGAGTTTTTGCGCATCCTGGCGAAATTGTTTGTGGTAACGCTCAGGACGCTCACTGTAAAAAACTCTGGTCAATAAATCTGAGAGATATACAGCATGCACACTGTGAATGAGCTGTTTATCATGGTCGTTAAAATCCTGGGGCACATGATGAAAACGGATTGGAAAAAGAAGGCGTTCAGGAAAGCCCCAATGCCTGGCCACCATATAGCCTGCTTCGCTGTGATTTACCCCGATGATTTCTTCCTCAACGGCTTTGTCTTCCGCTTCATCACCTTCCTGTTGAACACGTTGCAGCACCTGTGCGTACTTTTCAGGGAGTGTAGTTGCAAAAATGAGTTCACCTATATTCTGCAGCAGCCCGGAAATAAAAATTTCCTCTGTATCGGCACCTTCAATCTGTTCCAGAATTAATTTGGCGGAAGCCGCCCTGACCAGTGATTTTTCCCAGAATTTTCGGAAATCGAATGTGGTTTCCACATCCCTTTTATTCATGCTGAAAAAGGAAAAGGACAGCACCAGACTCCGTACGGCGTTGGTGCCCAGAATTGAAACGGCCTGATTTATGGTCGAAATCTGCTGAGGAAAACTGTAAAAGGAGGAATTCGAAACACGGAGCACTTTTGAAGACAAGGCCACATCCTGGGAAATAAGATGCGCTATATCGGACAGCGTCGAATCTTCCCTGGCTGTCAAAGTCAACAGTTCAGAGGCAACAACAGGGAGTGTCGGTAACTCTCTTGACTCGATAATGAAGTTGAGAATATCTTCCGGTGGCTGCGTCATAATTTTTCCTGTATGTATTCCTGTACGGATCGTCCTGTCTGATAATCAGGTGTGACTCGGGATGAATATCCTGAACCATCTTGGCGGGATGTTCCTTATCCTATTCATTATACAATGGTGATTGAATCCGGTTCAAGTTTTGATTGGTGAAAGATAACCGGTTACAGGTTTATCTCGGTATTGGGATAGCTGCATTTCCGGCCCTGATAGGTAGTAAAGTCAAATGTATCGCCGATGTTTTGTATGTAGTCAGGGGTAATGGGAATTTTCCCTCCACCCCCAGGCGCATCCAGGGCATAGGTCGGAACGGCCATCCCACTGACTGATCCGATGAGTTCACGCATGATTGCAATGCCTTTTTCCACTTTGGTTCTGAAATGAGCTGTTCCCTGTGTAAGGTCGGCCTGAAAAAGATAGTAGGGTTTGACACGCATACGGATGAGGCCGTACATGAGTTCGCGAATAATTTCGGCTGAATCGTTGACGCCGCGCAACAGTACTGTCTGGCAGCCAAGAGGAATTCCCGCATCGGCAAGCAGGGTGCAGGCTTGCATGGCTTCAGGGGTCAGTTCGGCAGGATGATTGAAGTGGGTATTTATATAGAGAGGGTGATGTTTTTTCAACATTGCCGCAAGCTTCGGTGTGATTCTGGCCGGCATTGTGCACGGAATTCGGGTGCCTATACGTATGCTGATTACAGATGGGATTGCTCGAACGTTTTTGATGATATCTTCCAGTTTGTGATCAGGGAGCATAAGGGGATCACCGCCGGAAATCAGAACGTCTTTTATGGCAGGAGTTCTTCTCAGGTAATCCAGGCCTTGACATATGGTATGGTCATTTATAACCATGGAGGAAGTGCCCACTTTTCTTTTCCTTGTACAAAAGCGGCAATACATGGAGCATTCATTGGAAACCAGGAACAGGGCGCGGTCCGGGTATTTATGAACCAGGTTGGGAACAGGGCTGAGATTTTCTTCGTCAAGAGGATCAACCATGCCGTCGGGGTCGCGTAACTCCAGAGGATCGGGTATCGCCTGTTTTTGTAACGGCTGTCCGTGTTTACGCATGAGTTCAGCATAATAGAAGCTGATCCTCAGCGGAAATTTTTCATGAACTTTTTTTATTTGAGCAATATCTATTCCCGGGATATCGCTCAATTGCTCAGGTCGAGTAACGGCATTTTCGGTCAGGATATGGCTTTTCTTTATATGTGTGACTGATTGCATCTGTCCTGTCATCTTATATCGGATTGAAGTATGAGTGTACGGATGAGTATACGCAGTATGCCCCGGATTCGCCAGAACCATTTCGTTATGGTATAAGTATGCACTGATCATTAACTTTCAAAAGATATAGTCTGCATAACGTCTCCGGGTATGATGAAGCGTTCCCTCATAACTGTCATTTTTATAGCTATACTCTGTTTAGCAGGTTCCGTTGTCGGGGTAGCTAAATGGGCCTACAGGCAGGGCGTTGCCGAACATGCCGGTGAAGCTGAGGCTCAACTGGCGTTGTATCAGTCATACCTTCGCGGGGTATTGGAGAAGTACGAGTATCTCCCGGAGTTATTGGCCAAGGATAAACGACTGATAACATTTCTGGAGCGTCCCGGCGGGCGGGAACGCATTGAAGCATTTAACCGCTACCTTGAAACTGCCAACGCTATCAGCGATGCAGCGGACACATACCTTATGGATAGGGAAGGACTTACCATAGCGGCCAGTAACTGGCAGGCGCCGCGACCTTTTGTAGGTCGTAATTTCAGCTATCGTCCATATTTCCAGGAAGCCATGCAGGGGCAGTTAGGCAGATATTTTGCGTTGGGTACGACATCGAGCCAGCGAGGATATTATTTCGCTTATCCCGTTCGTCGGGATGAGGATATCCTGGGGGCACTGGTTATGAAAATAGATATTGATTCCGTTGAGGAAAACTGGAAAAAGCAGAATGCGATTTTTCTGGTTACGGATCCGGACGGTGTGATTTTTATAACCACAAAACCGGACTGGCGTTACAGAACATTAGAATCTTTATCCGCGCAGGCCAAAAAAAGAATTGTAGATTCTAAAAGATATCCGGATGCCTCATTGAAACCTCTGTTGATCGAGAGGCATGAACACAGCGGCGGATATTCGCTGGTCTCGATACAGGATGAGACAACAGGTATTGTTCGACGTTACCTGCATTTGACCGCCGGAATGCCCCATGCCGGCTGGGAAGTGCAGGTGCTTTCCGATATCAAGGGCGTTGACCGGTTTGTAATCCGGACGATTATCGGCATAAGTTCGGCCATGGTCATTGCCATTATGCTCGTTCTTCTTTTCTGGCAGCGCCAGCAGCAAATGTCGGAGAGACAACGACATGAAGAAGGTTCCCGCAAGGTACTGGAGCATGCCAACGAAGTGCTTGAATCTCGCGTAGCCGCCCGGACCCATGCCTTGACTGAATCAAATCTCAAGCTGCGCCAGGAAATCGGTGAACGAAAAAAGACGGAAGCCAAGCTGCGCAGCGTACGTGAAGAACTCATCCATGCAGCCAAGCTGGCTGCACTAGGCCAGATGTCCGCTTCCATTACCCATGAATTGAATCAGCCCCTTGCCGCGATACGCGCCTATACTGATAACGCCGTGCATTTTCTGCAAAAGGAACGACAGCAGGATGCCATGTGGAATCTGGAGCAGATCGGTGAGTTGACTGAGCGTATGGCCAAGCTCGGCAGCCAGTTGAAGCTGTTTGCCCGCAAGGAAAGTGACAAAGCAACGACTGTTGCTCTGCATGGATGTCTTGACGGCGCACTGGAGATACTCGGTCCTTCGATAAAAAAATCAGGCGCTGAGTTAAGCGTCTGTATTGTACCGAAAGACCTTGCCGTGTGCGCCAACAACGTACTGCTTCAGCAGGTGCTGGTGAATTTGATCGGCAACAGCCTGCAGGCGGTGGAAGGGCAGACAATTAAAAAGATATTCATACATGCTGAAATCATCGATGATCGAGCTCGGTTAACGGTTCAGGACAATGGACCGGGCATAGAACCTGAGTTCAGAGAAATTGTTTTTGAGCCCTTTGTAACCACCAAGGAACCCGGCCAGGGACTCGGCCTGGGCTTGACCATTACTTCACGTATTGTCAGCGAAATGGGCGGAAGTATTTCCTATGAGGATCTGGAGCAAGGAGCCTGTTTTGTCGTAGAACTCCAATTACCGAATGATTGATACCCATGAAAAAGTTGAGCAGGGTGCTGTTTATCGATGATGAGATGCATATTCGCCAGGCCAATCGTCAAACGCTTGAACTGGCTGATCTCGAGGTGACTACATCGGAAACTGCCGAAGAGGCGTTACAGATTATTTCCGACGATTTCCCCGGGGTGGTTGTCTGCGACATTAAACTGCCGGGAATGAGCGGAATGGAACTGCAGGAAAAATTGCAGGGCATAGACAGGGATCTGCCGCTTATTTTTATTACAGGTCATGGTGACGTGTCTACAGCTGTCAGGGCTATGCGCAACGGCGCCTATGATTTTCTTGAAAAGCCCTATTCATCTGAACGGCTGGTCAAAACGGTTACACGCGCCCTGGAAAAGCGCATGCTTACGTTGGAAAACAGGCAGCTGCGCACTGAATTGGAAGCACATAGCGCACCCGGTCCGCGTATTATAGGAACAACTCCTGCTACCCAACGTCTGCGAGCCACTATTACTCAGATAGCTGATACAGGGGCGGATGTCCTGATAGTGGGGGAAACCGGGACCGGCAAGGAACTGGTTGCACGCTCGCTTCATGAACATAGCCGGCGGAGGAATAAAAATTTCGTTGCAGTCAACTGCGGGGCCATCGCGGAGAATATGATAGAGAGTGAATTGCTCGGCCATGAAGCAGGCGCCTTTACCGATGCCAAAGCAAGACGCATCGGAAAATTCGAATATGCCAACGGCGGCACTCTGCTGCTCGACGAGATCGAAAGTATGCCGCTGCAGATGCAGATCCATCTGCTGCGTGTTCTGCAGGAAAGGGTTGTTGAACGTTTGGGATCCAATAAGATAATACCGTTGGATTTAAGGGTTGTGGCGGCAGCCAAGGTTGATCTCAAGGAGGCGTCAGACAGGGGAGAGTTCAGAAAGGATCTCTATTATCGTCTGAATGTTGTCTGCATAGAAATCCCCCCGCTTCGCGCCAGGAGAGAGGATATACCACTGCTTTTCCATCATTATCTGCTCGTTGCCGGGCATCGGTATCAAAAAGAGGTGCCTGCTCCGCAGTCCCCGGAAGTCAATATGCTCATGGCCTATGACTGGCCGGGCAATGTGCGGGAATTACGAAATTTAGCAGAACGGTATGTGCTGCTCGGAAGTCAGGCGGGATGGTCCATTGATAAACTTCTCTCCTGGGATGCGGCAGAAATGTCGGGAAGCCTGAACCAGCAGGTGGAACTCTTTGAAAAGACTCTCTTGGAACAAGCCCTGGCTGCTCATAAAGGTTCTTTGAAAGAGGTTATGGAAACCTTGTCTCTACCGAGAAAAACACTGTATGATAAACTGCAGAAACATGGGCTGGATAAAAACGATTATAAATGACGTGTGAACTGTGCCTGCCCCTCGACGTTCCTGAGAATAATACCCAACGGGTGAAATTCCCCTGATGATATCTTTGCAATGGGTGGAAATCCACCCATTGGTCTTTTGTTTAGACCCTTGTCGTTCCGGCTCCTTCATATTTTTCGGTGTTGAAGATAGATAGCGGCGTCATCATTTTTTCTGAAACAAATGCCCTACAATATCAGGAAGCTGTCTACGGCAATAGCTGCTGTGGATGGTTGTTTTGTCCTCCTTTATTCCCTTGCCTGAGAGAGTGCAATGCTGTTTTGTCTGGAACCGGCACTCTCTTTGCTCAAGAAATACTGTGAACAGCACGTTTCACATGTTCTTTCCTGCTTTTCGCATGGGTGGGGATATACGCAGCCGGATTGTCCGAGTTCTGCGTCATTAAAACAATATTGGAGGAGATTGTATGTTTCGAAAAGTTACACTGGCGTTATCGTCATTAGCATTCGCAGCAGCGTTTACCTGTACGTCGGTAATGGCTGAGCCGATTGTTATCAAGTTTTCTCATGTTGTAGCTGAAAACACCCCGAAAGGGCAGATGGCGACCAAATTTAAAGAGCTTGTAGCTGAAAAACTGGGAGATAAGGTCGTTGTAGAGGTGTATCCTAATTCTCAGCTTTTCGGGGACAACAAAGTCCTCGAAGCAATGTTGTTGGGTGATGTGCAGATGGGGGCGCCGGCACTTTCAAAATTTGAGAGATACACTAAAGCCGTACAACTGTACGACCTGCCTTTTCTTTTTAAAGACATGGCGGCTGTCGATAAATTTCAGTCCAGTGAACATGGCCAGGACATGCTAAATTCCATGAAGAAAAAAGGACTGATAGGGCTTGGATACCTGCATAATGGCATGAAGCAGCTTTCTTCATCACAACCTCTGCGTGTGCCGGCAGATGCCGACGGCCTGAAATTTCGCATCATGGCCTCAGATGTGCTCGCTGCGCAGTTTCAGGCTGTGAATGCCGTGCCCCTGAAAAAACCGTTCTCCGAGGTTTTTACTTTGTTGCAGACCAAAGCCATCGACGGCCAGGAAAACACATGGTCTAATATTTATTCCAAAAAGTTTTATGAAGTACAACCCTATATCACCGAGTCCAACCATGGTCTGCTTGACTATATGGTGGTTACCTCAACCGAATTCTGGATGGGATTGGAGGAAAGCCTGCGCAATGAAATCAAGGCACTGCTTGATGAATCCATTACCTATGGCAATCAGGTTGCCGCGGAAAAGTCTGAAGAAGATAAGCAGAAAATTATTGAATCCAAACGCAGTGAAGTCCTGACCTTGACCCCTGAAGAGAGAGCGCAGTGGGTAGAGGTTATGAAACCTGTGTGGAAAGAGTTTGAGCGTGAGATTGGAAAAGATCTGATCGATGCGGCCTATAACTCGAACATGTAAATTCTCTCGCAATATTTTCATTTTATTCACTGCTGCAATGGGTGGGGAAATATATCCCCGCCCATTGTGGTGTTAGGGGATTGGTTTTATGTTCTTTCGATTTATTAATAAAACGGAGGAGGCGATTATCAGTCTGCTTCTAATCGCAACCACTTTGCTTGTTTTTGCAGATGTGGTAATGCGGTTCGTTTTCAATACAGGTTTTCTCTGGACCCAGGAGTTGACTTTGCACATGTCTGCCTGGTTCGTCCTTTTCGGTACCTCATACGGCATCAAGGTCGGGTCCCATATCGGGGTGGATGCCTTTGTCAAACTCTTCCCCAGTGGGATACGGCGCCTGTTGACTGCTCTGGCCTGCGTTCTCGCGCTCTGTTATTGCGGAATGATTCTGTATGGTAGCTGGATCTACCTGAGCAAAATGAAAAAAATCGGCATTGAGCTGGAAGACCTGCCCATACCCACCTGGCTGGCCCATGGCATGCTGCTGGTGGGATTTATTTTTATCAGTGTTCGCCTGCTTATTCTCCTGGGCCAGGTAATCCTGGGTCAGGCAGACTGTTTTCGTCATGTGGATGAGGCCAAAGAAAGCATGGAGATTGTTGAGGAACTGAAAGAAGAAGGGGGCACGGCATGACAACAGCTGCACTGTTTATTCTGCTTTTTGCGTGTATGCTTCTGGGGATGCCCATTGCCTTGGCGCTGGGGCTTTCCAGTATTACCACCATCATGTTTTTTTCCAGCGATTCCCTGGCGTCAATAGCACTCAAACTTTTTGAGGCGCTGTCAGAGCATTATACCCTACTGGCTATCCCGTTTTTTATTCTTTCGTCCGCCTTTTTGTCCACCGGCGGTGTGGCCAAGCGAATCATTCGCTTTGCCTTAAGCCTGGTCGGCCATATCCGAGGCGGCCTGGCCATGGCCTCTGTTATGGCGTGTATGATTTTTGCCGCAGTTTCAGGTTCATCACCTGCAACGGTTGCCGCCATCGGTTCCATCGTCATTGTGGGAATGGTAAAGGCCGGATATCCGGAAAGTTTTGCAGCCGGCGTTATTACCAATGCCGGAACCTTGGGAATCCTGATTCCGCCCTCCATCGTCATGCTGGTCTATGCGGCGGCAACAGAGGAATCAGCCGCCCGTATGTTCATGGCTGGTTTTCTCCCTGGTCTGATGATGGGAGGGCTCCTCATGGTTGCGATCTATATTGCAGCGCGAATTAAAAATCTTCCCGCTCAACCATGGGCCGGGTTTAAGGAGGTATTCTCTTCAGGAGCATCCGCCTTCGGCGGCCTGATGCTCATCATCATTGTCCTGGGTTCCATTTACGGTGGAATTGCCAGTCCCACCGAGGCTGCCGCGGTATCAGCTGTGTATGCGTTCCTTGTAGCTATTTTCGGATATCGAGACGTTGGACCATTGCGAAATACTGTCTGGCGCAAACCCGATGAAAGTATCGGCGCCGCTGTCGGCCGTAACTGCCTGAGGATGGTTGCAGCCGTTCCCATATGTGCGGTTGATAAAGATGTGCGCAAGATTGTACTGGACGCCTCCAAAGTATCCATCATGCTGCTTTTCATTATCGCTAACGCCATGCTGTTTGCCCATGTGTTGACCACGGAGCGCATACCCCATCATCTTGCAGAGGTGATAGTCGGATGGGGATTGCAGCCGTGGATGTTTCTCATTGTGGTCAATCTACTTTTACTTTTGGCCGGCAACTTCATGGAACCATCGGCCATTTTGCTGATCATGGCACCGATTTTATTTCCCATTGCCGTTCAATTGGGCATTGATCCCATCCATCTGGGTATCATCATGGTGGTTAACATGGAGATCGGCATGCTGACTCCTCCGGTTGGCTTGAACCTCTTTGTCACTGCCGGCATAACCGGAAACAGCATCGGCTGGGTCATTCGCGCCTCTCTGCCGTGGCTGCTCCTGCTGCTGTTTTTTCTTATTATCATTACCTATGTGCCGCAGGTGTCGTTGTTCTTACCTGAATTCCTAGATAAAATGCATGGCTATTAATGCTGCATTCAACGTCGGGGGCCCTGTTACGGCAGGGTTTCCGGCATGTTCAGTATGGCATATATTTCCGGAGGAGAATGTTTCATGATTCCCCAAATACAAAAAGTTCTGTATGCAAGTGACTTAGGTGAACATACAAGGCCTGTTTTTGCCAGGTCTGTCAGTCTTGCCAGGCGATACAAGGCTGATCTGTTGATGGTACATGTAGTGGAACCGCTTGGAGCGGCGGGGCAGTCTGTTATTGACACGTATCTTTCTGAGGAAACGATTGAAAAGATACACAAAAACGGTGGAATGTCCGAGGTGATGGAGCGGGTGAAACGTCAGTTACACGAATTCGCAGAAGAGGAGTTGAAAGAAGAGACTCCTGAACGTGTTCCTGATATTGAGATACACGTCAGCCTTGGCATGCCGAGCAGGGAAATTATCCGCATAGCCCATGAAAATAATGTCGATGTTATTGTGATGGGCAAAAGCGCTCATAGTTTTTTCGGCAATACCATGATGGGTACCTGCGCCAGAAGGGTAACCCGTCATAGTGATATCCCGGTTTTTCTCATCCCCAATAATTGACGGTCCGGATAGGGGGGCCATCAATTGAGGAAAGCCTTTTCCCCGCACGCACTCTGCATGCGGGGAGCTTCTCATCGGCAGGTTTTCACGACCCGCGCTTTAAAAGTTTTCTTGTAAGCTGTATGTCTTTTGCGTAAATGTCCCGGTAAAAGATGAGTTCATCGGTCTCCGGGTCTGCGTATACCGTCATGTAGAGCAGGTGCACGGGCACCGAGGTGTCAAGAAGGACTACTTTTCGTTTCCCTTGTTCGAGGGTGTCATCTATCTGTTGACGCGACCAGGAGCGTTTATTACCGGCAAGAAGATACTCTGCAAGTTCCACCGGCCTGCTGACCCGAATACAGCCGTGACTATACGCCCTGTTTGTATCCTGGAAGAGATTATGGCCGGGAGTGTCATGGAGATAGATATCATATTTGTTGGGAAACATGAACTTCAGCTGCCCAAGAGAATTGTCAGGGCCGGGGTCCTGCCTGAAGCGATAACGTCGTACGCCTAGACCAAGGGTTTTCCAATCTATGCTTTGTGGTTCTATCTCTTGTGCATCCTGGTCCCAGCCGGCAAACATGCGCATCTGTTTTTCCTTGAGATAGTTTGGGTTATTGATCTGATTGGGCAGAATTTCGCGCTCAGCGATGCTGACAGGAACATTCCAATATGGATTCATTACCAGATATCGCATTCTGTCACTGAAAAGGGGTGTTTTGTGGTCAATTTCTCCTACGATCACAGGCATGTGCATATCTATCTTTTCATTGTTGAGAATAGTTAGCTGAAAGCCTGCTATGTTGACAAGAATCTGTTTTCCCGCCATGCGATGCGGCAGCCGGCGCCATCGCTCCATATTGATTCGAATTCTCTGGATAAGAGCGGACGGAGGAGTATTCAGAGCTATTATGGTATCACTGCCGATGATTCCATCACGGGTGAGGTTAAAGGTCTTTTGGAAGGCGCGCACTGCCTCAACGATGCGCGGGCTGTATCGATATGGTGTATCAGGGATAGAGTTCCGGTTCAGATATCCTTCACTTTGTAATCGCTTTACCAGTAAGGGGATCCGCTTATCAGACATTCCAGGTTTGAGTACAGGGCCGGAAGGGACGGTGGGAAAGCCTCCAGCTTTGGCGATGGTCCGATAGCGGGCCAGGCCTTTTTTAAGCGCCTTGTATTGGTGATGCTGCGGTTTGTATCGATTAATAAGTTCGCTGAGATTATGTGAAGTGCGTGCTTGTTTGAAAAGGAGCTCAATATCTGTTGAAACGGATTGTTGTGGTGAATAAACGTCATCATGCAGCGTTTCGTGCGGTGTTACCCCTTCCATTGTGTCCACTATATAGTGAGCAAGCGCACTGGACAGCAGGAATTCAAGTCTTGCTGCATGCTCAGGAAATGGAAGGTTCCAATGTCGATTGATTTCCTCGATAAAATAGTCGTTTGGATTGAGTCCGTCAGCCCATGCTTCGGTGAGAGCCAGAAACAGAGCCTTTGCTTTTGGGGTGGGGCCGGATGATGTGACCCAGAGCGGATCAAAATGTGTATGCCTGTAATAGAGGGCAACAGCGCGATTGATTGTTCCGGTCCTGGAGGTAACTTTTCCATGTTCACTCTGTCCACCACGGACATGGCTCAGTACTCCATTCTGAAATTGCAACGAGGTGGGAGACTGAGCCGGTTGTTGCGCGCTTGCGACATCTGTGAAAAGCAAAAACGCGTTCTGGGAAAGGCAGCAGCAAATGAGCAGACCAATAAGGTTCAGTTGTAATACATGCACGGTAATATTTTTACGATGGAAATGTTACAAGAGTATGGAAAGATAACTGCATTCGCTCTTCAATATACACTAAAAGCAAGAGGGTGGAAATGAACTTTGACGGTAACTGCTCACAGTGCACCTGATCAGCAGGCGGGTGTCTGTCCATAAATGACCAAATACGTTGGGCTCACCGTAATCAGTCACAAACACGGGAGAATTGTCAGGTTAACCACCTCCCACATGAATAGCTGCACGTTGAAGGCTTTGAAGCAGGCATCGGTCAAGGCGGGAACGCATGCAACTCAACCTGTTAAACAATTATTCACAACAGTCATCAGAAATGCAGGCCGGCAGCATAAAAAAACGCCCGATCTTTTGTAGATCGGGCGTTTATGTTGCGCTACATGTTACCGATTGTTACTCGGCATAGGTAAAAGCTGCGTTGAGATACTCGCGGTTCAAGCGGGCGATATTGCGGATGGAAATGCCTTTTGGACAAACATTTTCACATTCACGTTCATTGCCGCAGTTACCAAAACCTTCTTGGTCCATGCATGCGACCATGCTCAATGCGCGTTTTTTCGCTTCGAGCTGACCTTGCGGGAGCAGGGCAAGCTGTGAAACTTTTGCACCTAAGAAAAGCATTGGTACGGCATTAGGACAGGCAGCGGCACAGGCGCCGCAACCAATGCATGCTGCAGCATCCATTGCCGCCTCAGCAACATGCTGGGGAATGAGTATATTGTTACCATCCTGAGGAGACCCAGTATTAACGGATATAAATCCACCTGCCTGGATGATACGATCAAGTGCGGATCTATCGACGACGAGGTCTTTGATAACCGGAAAGCCGCGCGCCCTGAACGGTTCGATAACAATGGTGTCACCGTCCTTGAAACTGCGCATATGCAGCTGACACAGTGTTGTCTCTTTTTCGGGCCCATGTGCCGTTCCGTTGACAACAGCCCCGCACATGCCGCATATTCCTTCGCGGCAATCGTGGTCAAAGGATACAGGTTCGTGACCTTTCATTGCCAGCCATTCATTCAGTACGTCAAGCATCTCAAGAAAAGAGCTGTCGGTACTGATGTCTTTCAAAGCATGATCTTCAAAATGGCCTTTTGCAGTAGGGCCATTCTGTCTCCATATTTTCACTATGATATTAATCGTTTTCGATGCCATGAGATGTCTTCTGCGTTGTGGTTAATGCTCCAGTGGTACACCCACATTCCAGTACGATAGATGAGTATTACGTTACTTATAGCTTCGTTGCGTCAGTTTGACGTTTTCAAAGGTGAGTGGTTCCTTGTGCATGACAGGTTCATTGCCCTCTCCCTTGTATTCCCATACTGCAGCATGAGCGAAGTTCTCATCATCACGCTTCGCTTCGTTTTCTTCAGTCTGGCTTTCTTCTCGGAAGTGGCCACCGCAAGACTCTTCACGCATGAGAGCATCTCGTGCCAGGAGTTCGCCGAATTCGAGGAAGTCGGCAACACGTCCTGCCCTTTCCAGAGACTGGTTGAATTCGTTTTTACCGCCTGGTATAACAACATTCTCCCAAAACTCTTCGCGGATGGCAGGAATTTCCTTGAGCGCTTTTTCGAGCCCTTCTTTGTTGCGGGACATACCACAGTAATCCCACATTACTTGACCAAGTTGTTTATGATAATGGTCTACGGTCTGTGCACCGGGTTTGTTCTGTCCGGTGTTTTTCATCAGTTTGTCTGTAATCTCACGAACGTTGTTTTCGGCAGCGTCGTAAGCCTCGTGATTGGTGTCGGTAGGCTCCGGTGCAACATTAGCCAGATAGTTACCGATGGTGTACGGCAGAACAAAGTAACCGTCAGCCAGACCCTGCATTAGAGCAGATGCCCCCAAGCGGTTGGCGCCATGGTCTGAGAAGTTGGATTCACCGGTGGCATAGAGGCCGGGTACGGTGGTCATCAACTCATAGTCAACCCAGAGACCGCCCATGGTATAGTGAACCGCAGGGTAAATCATCATGGGTTCTTTGGTCGGGTCTGAGTCGGTGATTTTCTGGTACATATGGAACAGGTTACCGTATTTCCGGAGAATAACATCCAGACCGTCACGCTGAATAGCCTCGGCAAAGTCAAGGTACACACCCAGTTTGGTGTCACCTACCCCAAGACCGTCATCACATGCTTGTTTAGCGTTTCTGGAAGCAACGTCGCGAGGTACAAGGTTACCGAAACTCGGATATTTGCGCTCGAGATAGTAGTCACGTTCCGATTCAGGAATATCCCGTGCGTGACGTGTTTCATTTGGATCTTTCGGTACCCATACGCGGCCGTCATTTCGGAGACTCTCACTCATCAGTGTGAGTTTGGACTGAAAGTCTCCATGGACGGGAATACAGGTCGGATGAATCTGGACATAGCAGGGATTACCGAAACCTGCACCGCGTTTGTAGCACCTGTAGGCGGCTGTAACGTTGGATGCCATGGCGTTGGTGGAAAGGAAGTATACGTTGCCGTATCCGCCTGTTGCCAGAACAACCGCATGGGCGGAGTGTCTCTCCAGTTCACCGGTTATCAGGTTACGGACGATGATACCTTTTGCAACGCCGTCAACAACAACCAGATCTACCATTTCCCGGCGGGTATACAGTTTTACTTTCCCTGTTGAAACCTGGCGCATCATCGATGAGTAGGCGCCGAGCAGGAGCTGCTGTCCCGTCTGGCCTCGGGCGTAAAATGTACGTGATACCTGTGCGCCACCGAATGAGCGGTTGGCAAGTGTTCCGCCGTACTCTCTTGCAAAGGGAATCCCCTGGGCGACACCCTGGTCTATGATATTGTTGGCAACCTGTGCGAGACGATAGACATTGGACTCGCGTGCCCTGAAGTCACCACCTTTGATGGTGTCATAGAACAGGTTGAAAATGGAGTCACCGTCACCCTGATAGTTTTTGGCGGCATTGATGCCACCTTGAGCGGCGATGGAGTGCGCACGACGGGCACTGTCCTGGATACAGAATGATTTCACGTTGTACCCAAGCTCTCCAAGTGTTGCTGCAGCGGATGCGCCGGCAAGCCCTGTTCCAACAATGATAACCTCGTATTTTCTCTTGTTGGCAGGATTGACAAGTTTGTATTTAAATCGGGCGTTATCCCACTTCTCTGCCAATGGTCCTTCTGGAATTTTAGAATCAAGCTGCATAATGTTTTCTTCTTGCTAAGGGTGGAAAGTGAAGGCCGACGTTTAGAGTCGTTCCTTAGTATACATATCCATTTTCTACCCAGCCTGTGTTCCTTTCTGAACGTAGCTGGATACAATCATGATCAGTTTGCTCCTATCCAAGCAGGTGGCTTCGGGAAACCAGCAGCAGAAGGGTAATGAGCAGGAAGACTGCGATCATGACAGCAGCCACGGCCCATGTGACTACACGAATGGGCCTGTCGTATTTGGGGTGACTGATTCCAAGTGACTGGAACAGTGACCAGAAGCCATGGCTGATGTGCAGTGCAAGAAGAACCATTCCCGCACCGTAAATCAAAGTGAACCCTGGGTTATTCAAAATATCGGTGACCACGTCTGAGATGGTACGAACCTCTGTTTTTTCAACAAAATGGAAATTGAAGAGATGGATGAAGATGAAAATGAAAATAGCCGCCCCTGTGTATGGCATGGTGCGTGAGCCTATGGTGCGACCACCGGCAGAAGTTTCAACCTCATACTTTTGCTCCCGTGCACTTCTATTCTGCAGAAAAAGCAGCACGCCCGTAATGACGTGAATGAAGAAAATTGTGTACAGGCCTGCTTCAAAAATGGGCACGAACGGTCCAAGCGAATGCAGGTGGTGGGCATAAGCGTTGAAAGCTTCTCTCCCCCAGAAAATGGTGGCGTTACCGATCGTGTGGACGAGCAGAAAGCCCCCCAGCATAAGACCGGTTAAAGCCATGATGTACTTTTTGCCTAATGATGACTGACAAGTTTGAATGAACCACGACATAGCTGTTGACCTTGTGTTTTGGTTAACGGAAATCAAACAACATACTTAGTGCCCATCCAGAAATGGTCTTTTGTCCCAACAGTTCCGCTATGCTCAAAATTTAATATATGGAGATACGCGTAAGCTCCGAATTAAGCACGTGCCTGTGGTAAAATTTAGTGCAAGCCTTGCTCTCGAACCAAAATCCTCATTTCTGGGCAGACGCTGGACTGAGTTTCTGCCAGGGTTGGCAACGGACCACCATTCAGTTCGTGAAGAGCCCCCCCTTCAACTGAATGATCATTCATTACCAGGCATGTTGCCGCACTGTCAAGAAAAAAAGATGGGAAAATTGACCGGAGGATGTGGGCTATCTGTATGATTTGCCACTATAAATCTCGCGATGTGCGAAGTGTGCAAACAGTGCCTGTTGTACGGGTGGCTTGGTCTTCGTTCGAACGCTGACTTTTACTGGTAGTAATGTCTCATTTTTGAATGGGACCTACGTAGTCGTGGAATGGGACTTGAGTTATAATGACAAGGATCAAGAGACCCTGATTCAGAAGAAACTACAATGCACAATATGCATATTTGATCTAGTTGGTCTTTGGTATGTTTTGCTCGTCCGCCTTTTGCAGCCCCTGCATAAGCAGCTTCATGAAATAGCCGATTTCAGGTACCTCCAGATCTTCAGGCGGAAGGCCGGGTGTAAATTTGAACCTGCCGTTTTTTGCACGCAATACTTCGTAAAATGCGGTTTCTCCCTTTCCGCCTCCGTAGCTTGCCTTGATGAGCGCTCCCTGCCGCATGGAAAATCTCGCGGTTCCCTTGGGAAGTTGAGTGATAGTCAATATCCCTGTTTTATGGTTCACGTTCAGGGTTTGAAAAAGGGCCTCAGGAGGGATCTCCTCCAGCTTTCCAATCATACCCGATGCATAATCATCGTTTCTCACCTTGTTGGAATCGGTCAAACGTTTGGCCAGCAGTCTGGCAAAGTACATCTGTAATCCCGGCTGTTTTTCAAGCAGCTTCTTGAAATGTTTGTGGTTGATGAACATGAGCCTGCTTTGCCTGCCTGCCTGTACGGTTGCACCGACATTATCTTCACAGATAAGGCTCATTTCTCCGAAAACTTCTCCGCGGTGCAGACTGGTGATTGGGATACCCGCATCATTGAGTATTTCCACCTGTCCTTCGACGACTATGTAAAAGAAACCGCCGGGATCTCCTTTACGGATGATGATGGTGTCTTTTTCGTATGTTTTCAGTTTGAAATAGCGGATTATTTCATTGAACTCTTGTTTATCGATATTCTTAAAAAAAGAAAAATTACCCAGCATGTGCATGACCGAACCGATCTGATTGCTTGTAAATTCATTTTCAGTATCTGCATCCCGGGCAGCTAGATGTTCAAGCTTGATGGAGCCGCTGCAGCCGCTGCAAGAGAGAAGACAGTTCGGAACCTGATCCGCCCGCTCGTATTTGATTATGATTCTGTTGAGATCGGCATTGAGTATATTACAGCTTTTTCTACCAAGGGGCGTGTGGACCACCGTTGTGCAGATAGAGGAATTTTCCTGTTCGTTCTGCATAGTAATAGAGATGCCGGAGAGATGAAAAATATCTCCCCAGCGGTACAGCGGGCAGTCGGACACTTCAGATATACGAAATTCTATTTTGGGAAAACCCATTGCCGGTACTCCGGGGAGGTTGTAAGCTTTTATATAGAAATAAGGGCTGGAGGCCCTTTTCTATATTTGCACAGGAAAAGGTGATCGTAAATGATAATGAATTAAATTGAGTGTTAGTTTATTATGCTGGAAATTATCTCTTGATACAAGGGGGGTAAGAAAAAAACTATCATTGTCTGCAAAGATATAATGTGTTGATAAATAAAAGATTTTACTATGCGTACCTGTGTAAGCCCGGACGGACGATTCAGAGTTGTTAAACATGCGCCCCGATACCGCGTAGTCAACCTGCGCCGGGAAACCCGTGTCATGGACCTGGGGCGTGGAGAGAACGGGGAGTTGATCCGAAATGATGCGAATTTTCCTGATCATGATATTCATGTCGAGCAGGCAAAGACCATCTATGAAATCGCCAATGCATTTTCTTTCCGGGGAGCGACGTTCATTGATTCCGGCTGGGCTGAAACTGCAGCAGAAAATCCCGGACGTATGGCCATTAAGAAAGCCCGGGAGTCTTCCACTCGGCAATGCCTGGCACGGCAGTTCCCTGCCGAACAGGTTAATGAGGCGCTGGTGAACCTGCCCAGAAGCATCAGGTGCTCCATAGCCGCCTCTACACGTGACAGTGAAGAGCTGGTCATTCTGGCAGAGGATTGCTGTACCTTTGTCCATGACGCAGAGGGCGGGCCGACAGGGCTTATGTATAACGGGCATGGCCAAGAAAGCAGGGCGGCAATAACGGATTTTGAGCTGTTTGAGACCATTGCCAACAACCCGTGTCTTCCCGACCGTTACAAAGAAGTCATGGTGCTGCGTCCGGGGGTTCAGGGACGCAGCGAAATCGTCGGTGATTACCGGGAAGGAGAAACCCATGTATATGAATATCTTCGTACCAATTCGTATATTCCCTGGGGACATTATGCTGCCAACTGTGCCCAGGATTGTATTCGATATGCAATAGATCATTTGAGCCCTGAAGACATGCAGGGTATTCGTCATCTGTATTATCAACGGGCCTATGTACAGATGGCAGAGCAGCTCGGTGTCACTCTTCCGAAAAAAAATGATATGCGATATACTGCTGCGGACCTGGAACAACTCCGCCGGGACATTATCAAGGTCAGGGACAAGGGCGGCAGGCTCCCCAACCCGGCAACGCTCTGGGGGTGGAATTTCGGCTATGATTTTTCCGGAACGGGTTACAGGCTGCATGCCTCCCATCAGATGATTCATCAGCAGTATGCCTTTATCAGGGATACCGCCCCCACCCTTGCCGGAGATTGTCTTGTTCCTTTCAGTAACGGGGATATGGTGGCAGAGGTAATTCAGCAGTATGGAGAGGAACATGATTCTGATTTTTTTTCAGACTACCTGAAAAACATTTACGCCAATAGTCGGATTGACGGTAAATTGGGCCCGGACTCCCTGATCGTCTGGCAGGATGAGCGAGTTATCCTGTTTGTTCCCAAGGCGCAGGTCTCCCAGTGGGAACTTCAGGTCATGGTAACCTCTGATGAAAACGGCCCTGTAGGCAATGTGTTCGAAGCCTCAGAGCAAGTCAGGGAGAGCCTGGATACGGCGCTGCTTTACGCGCAACAAGCATTGGCGGTGCTTGGTGCTGAAATGGTAACTTCCATTGAATATTCCAAGCGTTTTGCATTGGACAACGGTCAGCGGCTTTTGTATGCACTCCTGCCGAAGCTGCCATGGTCAATGGGCGGTTTCAGTGAGGCCCAGTATCGCTTTATTTGCGGGCATTACCCCGAAGATTTTGCAGGGGCGTGCAGGCGAAGCCTTGGTAAGGTGAACACTTGAAAACATCTTGAGGACGCCTTGAATATTTTTCGAAGAAAGACAAAAGAACAAGCGGTTGCATTTTCAGGCGGCGTATTGCCGGGCAACTCTTGAAAAGCTTAAAAGATAAGGTTGTTGAAACAATGAGAAAAGGATATTTCGGTCAGTGGGGCGGGGCTTTTATTCCAGAGGTACTCCATACGACATTCGTAGAACTGAACAAAGCCTACGAACAGGCTCGGGCTGACACAGGGTTTTGGCAGGAATATGTCCATTTTATGCAGAATTATTCCTGCAGGCCCACTCCGTTGACCTATGCTGAAAATCTGAGCAACCATCTGGGAGGGGCACGAATCTTTATAAAAAGAGAGGACCTCAACCACACCGGCGCCCATAAAGCCAACAACGTCATGGGCCAGGGGCTGCTGGTAAAAAGGATGGGAAAAAAACGCGTCATTGCCGAAACCGGAGCAGGTCAGCACGGGGTGGCCACCGCAACCATGGCGGCTAAATTTGGTTTCGAATGCACCATTTACATGGGTGAAGAAGATGTAGCACGTCAACGACCCAATGTATTCTGGATGGAAAAACTCGGGGCAACGGTTGTTCCGGTTACAGACGGATCTAAGACCCTCAAAGATGCAATGAACGAGGCTTTCCGTGATTGGGTTTCTTCAATGGATACTACCCATTACGTGATAGGGACGGTCTGCGGTCCCCATCCTTTTCCTGAAATGGTTGCCTGGTTTCAATCCATTATCGGTCTGGAAGCCCATGAGCAGATTCACAAGCAGTTCGGTAAATTGCCTGCCCGCGTGTTTGCCTGTGTGGGAGGCGGCTCAAATGCCATGGGTATTTTTCAGGGCTTTCTGGATAATTCAGCGGTTGAGCTTGTAGGTGTAGAAGCGGGTGGCAAGGGAATAGATACAGGGATGCACGCATCCAGAATGGTTGGAGAAAAAGCTCGGCCCGGCGTGGCGCAGGGGTATAAAACCATGTTTCTCCAGGACGAGGAAGGACAGATGCTGGATACTCACTCCATTGCAGCCGGCCTTGACTATGTTGGTGTATCTCCGTTACTCGTTGACCTTGGCGACCAGGGAAGAGTCAGGTTTGAATCTGCAACCGATGAGGAAGTGCTGGAGGCGCTTACGTTGTCCATGCGCACAGAAGGAATCATTCCGGCCTTGGAGTCTTCCCACGCTTTTGTTCAGGCAATAAAGGAGGCACCGAAGATGAGTCGGGATGAGGCCGTTATTATCAATATGTCCGGAAGAGGAGATAAGGATATCTTTACCATAGCCCATGCCTACGGAGATCCTTCCTGGAAAGAGTTTATTATCAGGCGGGCGGAAGAGTATACAAGCTGAACAGATTCATAATGTGTGAACGCAGGTTCTCTGCACGCCCTGAAATGGATCGGCCGGACGGTGTGGCGCGTCAGGGTAAAGAGCAGGATTGCTACAGTAAACCGATTGTAACTGACTGAATATGAAATTAGAACAAGAGATTAGAAAACGACTTGAACAAAAGTCCATACTTCTCATGACCCATCTGGTACTCGGTTACCCTTCTTTTGAGGTTAACAGGAAGGTGATCAGGCAGATGGCCGAGAACGGGGTGGACTGTATTGAACTGCAGATACCATTTTCCGAACCCATTGCCGACGGCCCGGTAATTTTAAAGGCCAATCAGGAAAGCCTGAGCAAGGGGACAAAAGTGCAGGACTGTCTTGTTTTCGCAGAACAGATGGCAAAGGAATTTCCCCGGGTGCAGTTTTTATTCATGAGTTATTATAACATCGTGTTTCAATACGGTGAGCGCTCATTTCTGGAAAAGACCAGGGAAATCGGCTTTAAAGGAACAATTATAGCAGATATTCCACCGGAAGAAGGTCAGAGCTATGTGGCGGCAAGCAGAGAACTGGAACTGGCGCCTGTTCCCTTTTTCACTCCTACCTCGAGTCCGGCCCGCATGCGTGAGGTCGCAAGTTATGGAGAAGGCTTTGTATACTGTGTAGCCCGCAAAGGGGTGACCGGAAAGCAGACCGAATTGGACGAGCAGGTTGCCGTTTACCTGGAGCAATGTCGAGAGGCAACTGATCTTCCCCTGGCTGTCGGCTTTGGAATCAGTGGTGCGGCTGATGTCGATAAACTGGTGGGCAGAGCGGATATGGCCGTAATAGGGACAGCAACCATCAGGTTGGTGGATGAGAAGGGACCGGAAGCTGTGGGACCATTCATTGCCGGCCTGAGAAGCTGAGAGTAAGGGAAAACGTTGGCGCTTAGGCGGAAAAAGAGAAATCATTATGAGTACGGCAGATAAGACATCCTTGCACGTTGAGAGTGTTGTCTGGAATTTAGGAGACCTCTATTCCGGCGCGGATGATCCGCAATTATCAGCTGATATGAGCCATTGTGCCACACAGGCAGATGCATTGCAGAATAAATATGCAGACACTGTGGCGTCTCTCAGCGCAGAGGAGTTGGCCGAGCTGCTGGGTCTTCTTGAGGAAAA
Source organism: Desulfobulbaceae bacterium (assembly GCA_963678525.2). GTDB lineage: Bacteria > Desulfobacterota > Desulfobulbia > Desulfobulbales > Desulfobulbaceae > Desulfogranum. Next base: position 2,019,078 of record CAXXDG010000003.1, on the reverse strand, counting down.
CGATGCTCTCCTGGGGAAACTATCGACCTATGCCTTTTTGAATTTCACCACACAGACGAAGAATGCACAAGCTTCTTCGCTGCTGCAGAAAATTGAAGAGCTGGCTGCGGAGGTCGGCCGGCAAACGATTTTCTTCCGCCTGGAATGGAACCGTCTGGAAGAGTCACAGGCTCAGTCAATCCTTGCCGCACCTTCGATCGGAAAATACCGCTACTACCTGCAAGACTTGCGACGTTTCGCACCACACCAGCTTTCACTGAGTGAAGAAGAGCTTCTACAGCAGTATGGACCGGTCGGCCGAAATGCGTGGACCCTGCTGTTTGATAAAATTATGGCCAATATGAAGTTTGGAGAAGAGGGGCGAGCAGAGGAAGAGGTGCTCAGCGATCTGTATGCCGCAGAGCGCAGCGTACGGAGTCAGGCTGCGCAAGATATGACTAGAGGATTGGAGGAGAATCTCCACATTCTCACCCATATTTTCAACACCCTTGCCGGTGAGAAAATGATAACCGACCGGGTAAGGAAATATCCATCCTGGTGTGCTCAAATGGATCTGGATAACGGCTTGGAATCTCATACTGTCGAGACGTTGGTGCAGGTGGTGGTGAGTCGGTATGATTTGGTTGAAAAATATTATCAGCTCAAAAAAGATTTGCTCGCTCTCGACACGCTCTATGATTTCGATCGTTATGCTCCGGTTCCGACCCCGGGAGGCGGACAACGGCTCGACTGGTTGCAGTGTAGGGATATGGTGCTCGAGTCTTTTGCTGCTTTTTCACCGAAAATGTATGAGATAGCATTGCTTTTTTTCGAAAAAGAATGGATTCATGCGCCGGTTATGGATGGAAAAAGGGGAGGGGCTTTTGCGCACCCCTGTGTTCCTGATGCGCACCCCTATGTTATGGTTAATTATACAGGGGGAATGCGGGATGTGGCGACCGTGGCTCACGAGCTGGGGCACGGTGTGCATCAATATCTCGCTGCGGAGCAGGGGCTGTATAACAGTGATACCCCCCTTGTTCTGGCTGAAACGGCATCTGTTTTTGCTGAGTTTCTGGTGTTTAAGAAACAGCTGCAATCTTTTGAATCGGCCGCAGAAAAGAGAGCGTTTATCTGTCAGAAAATTGAATCCGTTTTTGCCACAGTGTTTCGGCAGGTTGCCATGAATCGTTTTGAGCATGCAATGCATACTCAAAGAAGAGAACAGGGAGAGCTTGCAGCCGAGGATTTCTCACAGATTTGGATAGAGACGCAGACATCCATGTTTGGAGACTCTGTTCAACTCACCGACGAGTATCGAATATGGTGGTCGTATATTCCTCATTTTTTAAGCACGCCCGGTTATGTGTATTCCTATGCTTTTGGTGAATTACTCGTCTTGTCACTGTATTCCCAGTATGAACAGCAAGGTGATGCGTTTGTGGAAAAGTATCTCAATCTGCTCCAATCAGGGGGGAAAAACAGTCCCTATACTCTGCTTGCCCCATTCGGCATTGATCTTGATCAGCCTGAGTTCTGGCAGGGGGGAATGCAAGTCATTGAAAATCTTCTCACAGAGGTAATCTCTGCCCGGGTGTGATATGTGGACGTTTTTTCTGCTTACCCTGAATCTTTTGGGAGTGTATTTCGCAGTGGAGGATTATTTGTCGGAAACGTGAGATTTCCTCACTTGCAAAGATCTTTGAAAAAATGGAAAAGGCCGCCTGATTTGGCGGCCTTTTTTATCGATAATCGATTTCTCCTTTCTGCAAAATAAACATAGCCGGCAGAATGAAGAGTATACCCAGCATGGTTTGCATCGAAGGAAGGCCGCGTCCGAGAATCCAGTCTATCATGACGATAAGTGGTGGATAGAGATAGGAATACGCCGTTACCCTGGTCGGCCCCAGGTGCAGCGTAGCCCACTGGTTGATGAAAAAGGTGATGATGGTGGTGAATACGGAGAGGTAAGCGATTCCAAACCACACCCTGTAGGAAATGTTTCGCCATGAGAGGTTCAATACGTCATATCCCGTTAAGAGGGTAAGCCAGACACATCCACAGATGAGAATCCAGAACGTCATCACAGCCATGGGCTCACCCTTATGGAACAGACGGATCAACGGTGTATATAGTGCCATTATCAGACACCCGGCCAAAAATATCAGGTCTCCCTTGTTCAGGTCCAACGTGAAAATCTGCAAAGGGCGCCCTTCAAAGATAACCCAGATTGCTCCCAACATGGCAGGTATTATGGCCAGTATTCGTGTTGTTCCTAAATGTTCCCGGAGAATGATTGCACTGTACACCCCTGATATCGAAGGGACGAGTGTATAGATAACCCCAGTGTGCAATGCCGTGGTGTATCGGAGAGAGAGAAACATCAGGTAGAAAAAGCCGACCAGGGTTCCGCTGATAAGAGTGTAACCCAGCAGGGATTGCACAGGCGGCAGCGCGATGCGGTGCCGGTGATGAACAAGGGGCATAAAAAGGATTCCTGCCAGCAGGAACCGGAACAGGGTAATGCAGGCGGGATCGAGATCAGCAGCTATAGCTTTTCCGACGGTGAATGAGGTGGAGACAAGTATCGCACAGCATAGCATCAGAGCATGTACGGTCCACGGATTCGGTCGTGTTGGTGTCATAAATGTATGGATTTGGAAGAAGGGCTGTGGAATACCCTGGTTGAACAGGTCAGGCAATAGTATCCCATAATTCCAGGATTTGTTGATACACTTGAGAGCGCGGTAAATTCAGATCTCGGGATATGGCTTTGGCCGTGTCACGAAGACTTGCCTGGTGCTTTGTTTTGTACCATCTGACGAGTTCTTCAAGATTATCGGGTTTGGACTCATGGGATGATTCGGCTCCTTCAATAATAAGAACCAGTTCTCCTTTGACTGTACCACTGGTCATGTCGATGAGCTGGGAAAGTTCACCTTCCAGGCACTCTTCATGTATTTTTGTCAATTCCCGGAAAAGAAGGGCTCGTCTTTCTCCGAATATTTGAAATATATCCTTCAGGGTAGTGTGGATACGATGGGGAGATTCGTAAAAAATAATGGGGTAGGGGAGTGTCTTAAAATCCTTGAGCCACTTCTTTCTGGCGCTTCGTTTAGACGGAGGAAATCCTGCAAAAAGGAAGGTGCCCTCAGCTATGCCTGCAATGGAAAGTGCTGCAGCCAAAGCAGAGGGACCTGCAATGGCCTGGATGGGAATTCCTTGTTTTCTGGCTTTGCGCACCAGTATGGCTCCTGGATCCGACAAACCCGGGGTGCCTGCATCAGATACCAATGCGACCTGTTTTCCCTGCAGCAAATGTTCGATGAGCAATTCTGAACGTTCCTGTTCTTTCTCACGGTAGTAACTCAGCAGTGGTGTGGAAATACCAAAAGCTGAGCATAGTTTCCTTGTATGCCTGGTGTCTTCGCAGGCAATATAATCCACCTGGGATAAGGTCGAGCATGCGCGTTTACTCATATCATCCAGGTTGCCGATGGGAGTGGCGACCACATAAAGTGTTCCAGGGGCGCTTTTCCCGGGAATCTGATTGTCCTGCATATTTTTCATGGGATAGCTGTCTGATTGTGGTAAGAAAAAATGGAGTATTGATAGAGCATGTATTGTGAGCAGCTTGTGACCTTGCAATTTCCACAGTGGAATTTCCATGGTTGCTCGCCCTTGTTACAGCAGAACCGAGTATACTGAAAGTTCAATCCTGGTCAAGAATAGTTTGTTATGATGCCTGAAAATAGTCAGATAGCCGCCTTTGTACTGGACATTACGCAGTTGCATAAAGCTTGCAACCGCTTGAAGCAACTTGAATTAGCGGATTTGGACGAGTATCTGTCAGCAGAAAGGACACTTCTTCGGCAAGGGGAAGCATTGGTTCGTAGTATTTCTGCCAATGCTGCATTCGGCAATCTTGTGAAAAGAGACACTGAAAAAGATTGTATAGAGCTGTTCAGCGACAGGGAACACGGAGATGCCAATGCATTGATTCAACAGCTGATATCGGGCCTGTTGAAGGAGGCGGAAGCCGTCCGCTTTGAATACGAATTGACAGATGCTGCCGGCAATGTGCAGTTTCTACAGGTTT
>CAXXDG010000003.1:2002500-2007500 GCA_963678525.2 Desulfobulbaceae bacterium | reverse complement strand
TATACTTCTGAGTGCTTTGCACTCTTTGGCCCGCTTGTTTACTGTTCAGTTTTCAAAGATCAAAGCCTCGATGAGGCCGTTCGCGCTGCGACATTTTGCTTCAGCGCGGAAGCTCAACTTAACCTGTTTTGTTTTTTTCGTCAACAGAAAAGTTTAACTTTTTATCATGCCGCCCGCGACGCTGTGTTGTCATGAGCAACGGGGCGGCAATCTACAGGATCACCAGCACGTTGTCAAACTCTTTTTTCGAGAAAGATATCTTTTTTGAATAATTGAGAGCAGGGAAGGGCAGAGGAACGTGATAACCTTGTACATATTGCACTGAATTGGCGGAATAATTTTTTCGAGAAGGACAAATGCATAGTGCGCAGAAAAATTATTCTTTATGTAGAATGCGACCAGTAATGATTAACTATTTGATAAGCAGAGTTACCGCCTCCGATACATGTATCTCCGTTAATACTAATCTTCGGCGGTAAACCGTGAGTCGGGAAATTATTTTGTTGACGTCACAAGTACCCCGTGCTGTCAATCCTCCGCTATCACCGGCTCTTGCCCTGTGGTGGACGTGGAATTGATCGCTGAATTCTCAAAAAAAGCGTTCATTCTATTCATCATATCCTGGAGCATGCCGGCGAATCCATAGTTTTGTTCTGAGCTTGCCGATGCCTCTTCAAGGTGCTGATGCAGAAGTTTATTGATCGGGGCATTGGCGAAACCCAGGAGCTGACTGTCATGCTTTTCCAGGTGGTCAGTCATTTTTTGAAGAAATTTTTCAAAGCCGTCAAAATGTCCATATTTGCGGCCTCGAGATTTGCTCTGATCAGCAACGTCGGTAATTGTGGATTCCGCATGATCGGTGTTGCTGTTTCCGCCATGACCTTTTTCCATGATTTGAGCTGATTGGGATGACTCTGTTTGGTATGTCCAGGTGTATTTTACTGATGCAGAGAACGATGAAATGGTTTCACTATCGTTTCCCATTTCAAGGGCGTAACCCAGCGCATCCTCAATATTGCCCTGTTTCACTTCAGAGATAACCGCATCAAGATCTGTTAACAGGTCCTTGATTTCATCGATTTCACTTTCGCTGAGTTCTCCATTGACTGAAAAAGAAAAGCTTTGGCCTGAAGCCAAGGTAATTTCTTGATGCCTCATACTGTAGGAGGCCGTCCCCTGATCGCTTTGGATACGTCCGGAACTGGTATACTGATAGGCGTTTAATTGTGTATAATTACCAGCTGTTAAAGTGACAGTATCGCCTTCCTTGGTCTGCAGAGTTAATCCGGCATCCAGGTTTTCGCTGTAATTGATTGTTTGCTCATCGGTATAAGACGCAGATTGATAGGCGGGCAGGTTGGTTTGCCTGGGGAGATATCCTGACGAGGGTAATTGATTTGAAATATTGCTCATGCCATTCCTCCTTGAATTATGCACGTTGACATTCCTGTACATATATCGGCATGAAGCTAAAAAATCTTAAGTTCATCCAGCAAAAAAAAGAATGCTAAAATTACATACTATATTTCAACATATTACATCTATAAAGCAGCAGTGATTTGCTGAGAAAGACAGCGGGGGAGGGGAAAAGAGATATCGGTGTGCCATAAACAAAAAAAACCGCTTTAAGGAGAATTCCTTAAAGCGGTTATGTAAAAAAGTCGGCAGCGACCTACTCTCCCACACAGTCACCCGTGCAGTACCATCGGCGCAGAAGAGCTTAACTACCGTGTTCGGAATGGGAACGGGTGGATCCTCTTCGCTATGGCTACCGAAAATCTATGTAAAGTCATAACAATTAAAATAGCAGGGTAAACTTTGTTTACAAAAGGATATGGTTAAGCCTCACGGCTAATTAGTATCGGTTAGCTCCATGCATTACTGCACTTCCACACCCGACCTATCAACGTTGTAGTCTCCAACGAGCCTTGAGGTACCTATTGGTACGGGATATCTTATCTTGGAGTGGGCTTCCCGCTTAGATGCTTTCAGCGGTTATCCCTTCCGAACTTAGCTACCCAGCCATGCTCCTGGCAGAACAACTGGTACACCATTGGTTCGTCCATCCCGGTCCTCTCGTACTAGGGAAAGATCTCCTCAAATATCCTGCGCCCGCAACAGATAAGGACCAAACTGTCTCACGACGTTTTAAACCCAGCTCACGTACCACTTTAATCGGCGAACAGCCGAACCCTTGGGACCTGCTCCAGCCCCAGGATGTGATGAGCCGACATCGAGGTGCCAAACCTCCCCGTCGATGTGGACTCTTGGGGGAGATAAGCCTGTTATCCCCGGAGTACCTTTTATCCGTTGAGCGACGACCCTTCCATGCGGAATCGCCGGATCACTAAGACCTACTTTCGTACCTGCTCGAGATGTCTCTCTCGCAGTCAAGCTCCCTTATGCCTTTACACTCTATGGCTGGTTTCCAATCAGCCTGAGGGAACCATCGCGCGCCTCCGTTACTCTTTGGGAGGCGACCGCCCCAGTCAAACTACCCACCAGACACTGTCCCGGATCCCGATAAGGGACCGCGGTTAGAGTTCAAAGATAGCAAGGGTGGTATTTCAAGGTTGACTCCACACACACTGGCGTGCATGCTTCAAAGTCTCCCACCTATCCTACACATACTATCCCTAAACACAATGCCAAGCTGTAGTAAAGGTTCACGGGGTCTTTCTGTCTTGTTGCGGGTAACCGGCATCTTCACCGGTACTACAGTTTCGCTGAGTCTCTGGTTGAGACAGTGGGGAAATCGTTACGCCATTCGTGCAGGTCGGAACTTACCCGACAAGGAATTTCGCTACCTTAGGACCGTTATAGTTACGGCCGCCGTTTACCGGGGCTTCGGTTCAGTGCTTTGCATACGCTAACACGTCCCCTTAACCTTCCGGCACCGGGCAGGCGTCAGACCCTATACATCGTCTTACGACTTCGCAGAGTCCTGTGTTTTTAGTAAACAGTCGCTCCCCCCGTTTCACTGCAACCCCCGTAGGCTCTCAAATGTAAAAAAAGATCACCATGGAGGCACACCTTCTCCCGAAGTTACGGTGCTATTTTGCCGAGTTCCTTAACCAGAGTTCTCTCAAGCGCCTTGGTATTTTCTACCAGTCTACCTGTGTCGGTTTGCGGTACGGTCACCAATGTAAATGTATACGAGGATTTTCCTGGAAGCATAGAATCAACCACTTTGCAGCCCGTTTGGGCTTCGTCATAACGTCTCAGCGTTAAGAACCCGGATTTGCCTAAGTCCTCCGCCTACACGCTTAAACCAGGACAACCAACGCCTGGATGGCCTATCTTTCTCCGTCCCCCCTTATACAATGTCTACATCAGCGGTACAGGAATATTAACCTGTTTCCCATCAGCTACGCTTTTCAGCCTCGCCTTAGGGGCCGACTAACCCTGAGCAGATTAACTTGACTTCAGGAAACCTGAGACTTTCGGCGACAAGGTTTCTCACCTTGTTTATCGCTACTCGTGTCAACATAAGCTCTTGTGATACCTCCAGCACACCTCACGATGCACCTTCTCAGGCCTACACAATGTTCTCCTACCATCCAGAAAGCTGACGCAAACGCATCTACTTTCGCTAAAGGAATTTTACTCGCTTACGCTCGTGAAATTTCCCCATGGAAGCTGATACACTTGAATCAGCTTTCTGAATCCGTAGCTTCGGTACCATGCTTGAGCCCCGTTAAATTTTCGGCGCAAATTCACTAGACCAGTGAGCTGTTACGCTTTCTTTAAAGGATTGCTGCTTCTAAGCCAACCTCCTGGTTGTCTGAGCAATTTCACCTCCTTTTCCACTTAGCATGGTTTAGGGACCTTAGCTGACGGTCTGGGTTCTTTCCCTCTCGACCACGGAACTTATCTCCCGCAGTCTGACTCCCGCGATGGAACTTGACGGCATTCGGAGTTTGCATGGGGTTGGTAATCCGGTGGGACCCCTAGCCCAAGCAGTGCTCTACCTCCGTCAGTCAACTCGCGAGGCTATACCTAAATATATTTCGGAGAAAACCAGCTATCACCGAGTTTGATTAGCCTTTCACTCCTATCCACACCTCATCCAAGCAGTTTTCAACCTACAATGGTTCGGTCCTCCAGTCGATGTTACTCGACCTTCAACCTGGACATGGATAGATCACCCGGCTTCGGGTCTACCCCATGCAACTCGACGCCCAATTAAGACTCGCTTTCGCTGCGGCTACACCTCACGGCTTAACCTCGCTGCACAGGATAACTCGTTGACTCATTATGCAAAAGGCACGCTGTCACATCACATGGATGCTCCAACTGCTTGTAAGCTGACGGTTTCAGTTTCTATTTCACTCCCCTCCCGGGGTTCTTTTCACCTTTCCCTCACGGTACTGGTTCACTATCGGTCACTGGGTAGTATTTAGCCTTGGAAGATGGTCCTCCCATATTCCCACAGGGTTTCACGTGTCCCGTGGTACTCTTTTAACCCCAAAAAACTCAACATTTCGCATACCGGACTATCACCTTCTATGGTCGGCCTTTCCATGCCGTTCCGCTATGTCTCGTTTTTCTTAGGGTAGGTTGGGCTCCTCCGCGTTCGCTCGCCGCTACTGACGGAATCTCAATTGATTTCTTTTCCTGAGGGTACTGAGATGTTTCACTTCCCCTCGTTCGCCCGCATTACCTATGTATTCAGTAATACGTGACAGAGTTTGAACTCTGCCGGGTTGCCCCATTCGGAAATCTCCGGGTCATAGCCTGTTAGCAGCTCACCGAAGCTTATCGCAGCTTTCCACGTCCTTCATCGCCTCCCAGTGCCAAGGCATCCGCCATCAGCCCTTAGTAGCTTAACCATAAGTCTTTTGTAAACTAAGTTATACTAAACGCTTAAATTTGTAGTACTTACCTCCCGTAACTCCTGCACTCGAACCATTCGGTCAACCCGTGCATACGAAAGGTACTACGATTTAGATACCCTGCTATTCAATTGTCAAAGATCTATAAACCCGAAAGTTTAAAAG
>CAXXDG010000003.1:0-2000000 GCA_963678525.2 Desulfobulbaceae bacterium | reverse complement strand
ATATTAACGATATACTACGAGCTATCCCGAATGTTCACGAATGCCTCCGCAAATTAGAACTGCTGCCTGAGCTTGAACAGATTCCCCTTATGCAGAAGAAAGCCGCTGTACGTGAATACCTGGAGAGTATTCGTCAACGCCTGGTGGCCGGCAATCCATGTCCCGAACTTACGGAGAATGAAGAACGATTTACAGCCGGACTTTCCGAATATGTTCTCCGTTCAGACATGCCCAGGTTCAAACGCGTGGTCAACGGCAGCGGTGTTATCATTCATACTAATATGGGACGCTCCCTTCTGCCCCAGGTTACGACCACTATGCTGATGAACGCGGCACAGTGGTACAGTAACTTGGAATTCAACCTTGAAACCGGTAAGCGCGGGAGTCGTTACAGTCATGTGGAAGAACTTATCTGTCTGATAACAGGTGCTGAGGCTGCTCTTGTTGTTAATAACAACGCAGCAGCAGTGCTCATTGTTCTTGAAACCCTGGCTAAACAGCGTGAAGTGATTGTCTCAAGGGGGCAGCTCGTTGAAATAGGCGGTTCATTCCGTATTCCGGATGTCATGGCAAGGAGCGGAGCCCGACTTGTTGAAGTGGGAGCAACCAATAGAACACATCTGCGGGATTATGAGTCAGCGATAGGGGAGCAAACCGGCGCACTTCTGAGGGTACATTGCAGCAACTATCGTATTATAGGGTTTACAAAGGAAGTCACTAACGAAGAAATGGTCAATCTGGGGCGACAGTACTCCCTGCCGGTCATTGAAGATCTTGGGTCAGGGTGTTTTGTCGATCTGCGCCGGTTCGGTCTGGAGCACGAACCAACCGTTCAGGAGGTTGTCCGATCAGGTGTGGATGTTGTTACCTTTAGCGGTGATAAACTCCTGGGAGGTCCACAAGCCGGGATTATTATCGGCAAGAAACAATACATTGAACAGATAAAGCGCAATCCGCTCAACCGTGCTCTCCGGATAGACAAATTTACTCTGGCGGCGCTTGAATCTATTTTGCGGCTATACCGAGATGAGGCCGTCGCTTTTAGCCGGATTCCAACCCTTGCAATGATTGCGGCTTCCCTTGAAAGTTTGCAGAGAAAGGCAGATGCATGCATACAGGCGCTCCATAATTTTAAATTACGCGGATGTCGATTCCTGGTGGTGGACAGTGTAGCCCGTGTAGGCGGCGGCGCCATGCCCGAACAAAATCTTGCAAGCAAGGCCATTGCCATTACGCCTGAGTGCATGTCTCTGGTCGAGCTTGAAGAGAGGCTACGATGCATGGGAACTCCGGTGATCGGTCGGATAGAAAATGAGCAGTTTCTTTTGGATATGCGCACCATCCAGGAGGATGATATATCGATAATTGTTGAATCCATAAACGCACTCTGTTCAGAGATTGCGGATTAAAGAGAGGGATCGTGGGGCAGAAGAGAGAAGTTTTACCTCATTTTGAGGAGCTGGATTTTGTGTTGCTTCATTCCGTTTTTGTTCAGGAGGTGCAACGACTGTTTCCAGTGCCGACAAGTGTTGAATTTGTGTTTAACCAGGATACAGGCGGCGAACATGGCCAGAAAGACTCTGCCGAGGCGGAACTCCTGTTTTGTGCCCCCGCCGGAGAACAGGGAAATGTCCTGATACGTTGTTTCGACTATGATTCGACTTTTCACGAAAAGCTTGATGAGAGTTTCGTCAAGCAATTGCAGGAACAGATTTTTCATCAGCTTGGTCTTTTGCGCCTGGCCTACATCGACCCTGTCAGCGGCATGTACAATCGACGTGCCTTGCATGCTTTCGATACCTCAGGCGTCATATACCCAGGAACGTTTTTTCTTTTTCATGTTGTCCCGGGAAGCCTGGCCTTGAAGGCTTCATCCTCCTTGTACCTGAAGGTTCTTGAACTTCTTCATACCCAGGGGAGCGGCTGTCATTTTTCTCTGGGCGCGAATCTGTTCGGTATGATTCTTTTTGAAACAGGCCGCGATAAAGCGCTCAGAATTGCCAGGCAGCTTCTTAAGGGAATGAAACAGGAGCGGGTGCGCCGTGTTCAGGTTGCACTTTGCCGCATCGATTCAGGCTGTAAATTGTTTCAACAGGCCTGGGAGGGGCTGATGGAAGCGGAACGACGCGGACCTTATGTCGTATATGACACTTCTGTGCAGTCTGTATGTCCGTTTCTGCTTCCGGAAAAAGATTTTGTAAACAATATGCAAAAAGTCTGGCGCGGGTTGCGAACCTTTCAGGTGGTTGTCGCTGAAATTGATCAAGGAGCCGAGGTCGAGCAAGCTCTGGATGTAGTGCAAAGCTTTTTAAAGCAAGGCTGTTGTTTTCGCGGGTACTGGAAAGGCAAAGGGTATTTCATTGTATCAGGGGAAAACGGAAAGAACGATACTCTGGTTACTACCAACCTGTCTTCCGCCCAGTCAGACCTTGCCCGTACCGGCATACGCGGTTTGGGGCTGAGTCAGTGGCCCGGACTGCATAAAAGGAAAAGCCAGACAGTGGAGAGTTGTTTGAAAGCACTGTTACATTGCACATTTCTTGATCCTGGATCGGCTGTACAGTGTGATGCGCTTACTCTGAATATCAGCGGGGATTATTATTTTGACCAAGGCGATTACAGGCTGGCAGCCAGGGAATATCGAATGGGGCTGCAAATGGCGCCTGAAGACGCCAATCTGCTCAACACTCTTGGTGTAACCCTGACCGAATTGGGGCAGCCAAGAAGTGCCGGGAAATTTTTTGAAGCGGTTTTAGGCAGAGATCCCGAGAATTTTATGGCCCTGGTCAATTTAGGGTTTGTGCAGATGACCCTCGGTAACACGGAACAGGCGCTCCAGCTGTTGTCCAGAGCCTATTCGAGTATGGAGAAAGACAGCCGCATCGATGAAGAGCTTCTCTTCTCTCTTTGCACTTTGCTTGTGGATCAAAAAGAATATCGAAGAGCCGTGGAAGCGCTTAACCGTTGGGTTGCGCAGTCCGGCCGCAATTTCATGGCGTATCGTCTCCTGGGCGTGAGCCATTACAAAATGGGAAATTTCCGGGAAGCTTCCGTTGCCTGTCAGCAGGCATTGCGTATTTGTCCCAACGACAATATCAGTCTCAGTATTCTTGGAACGTGCTACGTCCTGCAGGGAGAAGGGACCGATATAGGAATACGCCTCTGTCGACAGGCGGTTGAGCTCGATTCCGGAAATTTAGAAAACAGTATCCGCCTGGCCGGGTGTCTTGTGGCTGCTCAGCAATGGGATGAAGCTGCGCTGTTTCTCCAACCTCTGTTGAACAACCCTGTGCTTCGGTACGAAGCTCTTCTTCTGACGGCTGAAGTTCATATAGGCAGGAAAGACTTTGCCGAAGCTATGCGGCTTTTGAAAAGATTGAAAAAAAATAACAAGATTTCTTCTGAGCATAAGCAACAAGTGATAGAATTATTGAAGAGTCTGGCCGGAGCGTAACGAACCAGCATGGCTGGACCAGGTTGGCCGGGCACAACGATGACACCACTTCGCTGTTATGAAAGTTTAACGCTCCGGCATGGCGCATTCCGCTCTCTGTCGGAGACTTTCATATAAAGGAGCCCAATTGTGAGCAAACATTTTGTTCAGCGGGAAAAACAGTACTGTCTGGATAACATGGAACGGGGGGATTCCTGGAGAATGTTCCGCATTCTTTCTGAGTTTGTGGAAGGGTTCGACACCCTGTCCGGACTTAACAGGCCGGCTGTAACTATTTACGGTTCAGCGAGAACTCATGAATCGAGTCCGGAGTATGTGGTTGCCCGGGAACTGGCAACCAAAATAGCGGCATTGGGTTACCCTGTAATAACCGGAGGGGGGCCTGGAATTATGGAGGCTGCCAACAGAGGTGCTGCTGATGCAGGGGGACTGTCGATAGGATTGAATATTGATCTGCCCCATGAACAGGAACCAAACCCATATGTTAATTTGCCGTTGGGTTTCAGATATTTTTTCGTCCGCAAAGTAATGTTCATGAAATATTCCATGGCCTTTATCTGTATGCCGGGCGGATTCGGTTCCCTGGATGAGTTGTTCGAATCGCTTACTTTGATCCAAACGCATAAGATAAAGCCGTTTCCAATAGTTCTTTTTGGTTCCTCTTTTTGGGGAGGGCTGGTTGACTGGATCCGTGACCAGTTAGTGGGCGGAGGAAGAATTTCGCAGGATGATCTTCTGCTTTTTGATGTAATGGACGATGTGGATGAAGTTGTACGATATATTCGAAAAAATCTCGTTCTCTGAGAAGGATTTTGTACAGAATAAAGGAGTAGAGCATGGCTCAGATAGATGCGTTTTTTAAACTCATGAATGATGAAGGCGCCTCGGATTTGCACATGATGGCGGGGCAGCAGCCGGTCCTGCGTATTCGCGGCGATATGGAGCGGATCAAGTTCAAAACGTTGGACGATGAAACGCTTAAGCAGATGTTGTATGAGATTTGTCCTGAAGACAAAATCAAGATTTTTGAAGAAACCGGGGACATGGACTTTGGCTATGAGATTCCCGGGCTTGCCCGCTACCGTTGCAATTACTTTCAACAAAAATACGGGATAGGGGCGGTGTTCAGAGAGATTCCCAGTGATATCCTGACCGTTGAGCAACTTGGTCTGCCCAAGGTAGTCGCGAAATTGGCAGCTCTGCCCAAAGGTCTGGTTTTGGTCACAGGCCCTACCGGTTCAGGTAAATCGACAACCTTGGCGGCTATTCTGGACGAATGTAACAAAACCAGAAAAGATCACATCCTGACCATTGAAGATCCCATTGAGTTTGTGCATAAATCCCAGCAGTGCGTAATCAACCACCGTGAAGTAGGCACCCACACGAAAACCTTTACCGCCGCCCTTCGCGGCGCCTTGCGTGAAGATCCGGATATCATCCTGGTTGGTGAGCTTCGTGACCTTGAAACTATTTCCCTGGCCATGGAAGCATCAATGACCGGTCATTTGGTTTTTGGAACTCTGCATACCATGAATGCCATGAAGACCGTTGATCGTGTGGTTGAAGTTTTTCCCGCCAATCAACAGGGACAGGTGCGCTCAACCTTGGCTGATGCATTGAAAGCCGTGGTATCACAGACTCTTTTTAAAAGAGTTGATGTAAAGGGCAGGGTGGCTGCACTGGAAATCCTTGTTTGTACTCCTGCAGTGCGTAACCTGATCCGCGAATCAAAAACGTATCAGATACCATCAGTTATGCAGACAGGGAAAAAATACGGCATGCAGACGCTCGACGATGCAATTATGGCCCATCTGGAAAAGAAAAGAATCAGTCCGGAAGATGCCTATTCCAATTGTATCGAAAAAGCCAAATTCGCTAAATTTCTGAAAAAGAATCCTGTCGATTTCACTGAGATTTAAAAGGTATACCGCCTGAAATATCCGGATGTATCGCCTGATAGGTGATATGCTGGTGCAGTACTTTTTTTTGCTCTTGGGTCAGCTCCAGAAAACGTGCCCCTGTGACCAGTTTGGGAACAGGCGTCTGCAGGTTTTCCGGAGCCTGCTCATATGTTGCCAATATTTCTATGGGCAGTTTCTCCAATAGAGAGCCGTCATCACAGCAATAGAGATCTATGAGCAGGGTCTGGTTGTGTTGCAGGCACACATCGCAGTTGCAGTCAAAACAGATTCCGCCTTGGCTTATGTTTTCTATACGGGAATATTGGATGTTTTTCCCTGGGATTTTCATAAGAAAGGTCCGGGGGAGCCTGACCCGCTGATGTTTACGAAGGTCATGGCTCATTGTACAGATTTTCAACGACAGCAGGTTTTTCCCGCAACTGTTACATCGCAGGCGTGAAGAAAGGGGAAGTCTGCTTATCCAAGTCGTACCCTTTATCGGGGTAAAATCAGATCTTTCGCCGCACTGTGGGCATTTTGTTCCTAGAATCACCATCAGTTTACTCATCGTAGCGTAACAAGCCTCTGCTTCAACCATTGCACGGCAGGTTAACCTGGCACCTTGGCTCTTTGATAGAATGTGTAAGAAGAGTATTTATGGAAATGTACACATAATCGTGACGTTTTTCAAGCAGTTGGGTTAACGAGAGGCAGGTATCCTGTGAAAGGGTCACTTTCGCAAGAGAATATTTCCTTTATAGTCTTGAAGTTGCAGGTGTCTGCCGTTGATAGTGCAACGCATGGTTCCGGATAGTGCTGTTGTGCTAAAAGGGATGGTGAGTTGTTTCCATTTTGCAACATGAGAGGGGGCAGGTAATTTTCCCCGTCGAGCATATCCGGAAGAAACTACTATGAACTCAGGGTCCACGGCTTGAAGAAATGCAGGGGTCGTTGAAGTGGTGCTCCCATGATGCGGCGCTACGAGCACGGTCACCTTGGAAAGTGTGCCACCGGAGAAAAGTTCTTCTGCGGAACCGGTGATGTCTCCCGGCAGCAGAATTGATTGTGAAGCACCGCTGCGCAGGCGCAATACAAGACTTTTATCGTTTGTTGAGAGGCTCTCTATGCCTTCCATTCCAGGCGTACCGAGACACTCTAACGTATCGTCAGCGCTTTGGTGGACTATGTGATCTTTTTGCAGTGCATGTATTTCCACTTCGCGTTTTTTCGCATCGGCAAGCAGTTTCAGATAACGCCACTCCCTTGTTTTTTGACCGTTGATGTAAAGACGTCTGGGAGCATACTGTTCAAGGAGAAATGGTATGCCGTTATAGTGGTCGCTGTGCGGGTGAGAAATAATGACCGCATCAATTTTCCAGATTCTTCGGCTTCTTAGAAACGGGGCAATGATACCTTCACCGACGTTGTACCTTGCAGAATCCCTTCCTCCCCCATCGATAAGCAGGTTGGCCCCGTCTCGAAGCTCCAGAAGGGTTGAACTGCCCTGGCCGACATCGATAAAATGGACCATTGTCTCAGACCGTGAAGGCGTATGCCAGAGGGTATAGGTAAAGGACAGCAGCAGAAAAGGTATACCCGCGGACAGGCAAACGACCGGCACTGCCCGGGAAAGAGAACGGATTAAAGGGAGTGTCAACAGCCCATAATATAGAAATATTTCCCACCATGCAGGACTGATGGTCCAAATTGATGCAGCAGGTATGTGTGAACCGATGGTGAGGATATAGTCACTGATGTGGAAACCTGCTTCACCAAGGTGCAGTAACCATAGCGCAGCCTTTGGCGCTACGCAGCTAAGAGGGAGGGAAAGCAGGCCCAGGGGAAGCGCCCAGAAACAGAGCAGAGGCTCTACCAGCAGGTTGACCACAGGACCGATCAGGGACACGCGGCCAAAATGAACCAGCATGATCGGGAGGGTCGCAAGGGTGGCGCAGATTGAAACAAGGAGTGCCGTTACCGGAAAGAGAAGATATCCTATGACAGGTTTGTTTTTCTTGATATCCAGCCATTTGCGGCCGATTTTCCCAGCTGTAACTACTATGCCGAGTACGGCTGTGAAGGATAATTGAAAAGAAGCTGTGCCCAGGGCAAGAGGTGAAACGAGCAGGACCAGCAGCGCTGCGGCTGCAATCAGATGCACAGGTAAGGCAAATCGTTTGATCAGGACGGCGTAGCCGGCGAGCATTGCCATTATAAGGGCTCTGAAAACCGGCAGGTTCATCCCCGCAACCAGGCTGTAGGTAAGGAGTGCCGGCAAGGTTAAAGCAAGGGCCAGGGACTGTACATGTGTATGCAGGAGAAGCCATTTGGAGCGTTTGAGACAGAACAGGGTCAGGGCGGCCATTCCTGCAGCAAGCAGACCAAGATGCAGGCCGCTGATAGCAAGGAGGTGGAGAACTCCTCCGGTCTTGAATTTTTCTAGTGTTTCCAGGGGAATATTTGCCCTGCTCCCGAGAAGCAGGGCCTGGTACAGACCGGCGCTTTCAGGGGAGAGATTGGAACTGAAAAAAATTGCGAATCGTTGGCGAAGCTGTTCCGGTACATACTTCAACCTGTGAAGAAGAGATATATCTGCAGGCTGCAAGCGTTCAATGAAGGTCGTTTCTGAAATCCATCCCGTAATATAGATGTTTTTTTCTGCAAGATAGCGTGCATAGTCAAAGGTGCCGGGTGTTTGTGCCGGACGTACCGGCGAGAGCGTGGCCACGGTCATGAGCGGGGTCCCGGCCTGTATCTCAGGTCCGAGCTGTCCGCGGATGGAAAGGCGCACCTTTCCCTTGATTGCCGTGAACTTTTTGGGCTGCTCCTGTGTATGATCGAGCATCTGCTCAACTGCAAGGACCAGTCTGCTTTTTTCACCATCAAAGGTGACCATGGACATGACTGTGCCGATGAGGGTCACCTGGGTTTTCTCATGGATTTGTGCGGCCAGGCTGTCTTTCTGCTGAGGTTGTCTTTCCCTGACTTCAGTCATTGTATAACCCAGCGCAGCAAAAGCCGCCATCAGCAAAATCAGCGAGATTCTCATGCAGGCGAGGGCATACGCGAAGAGCCCTGCCGAAAATGGAATCAGGGTGAGCGCGGAGAGGGTAACAATGGAACATGGGAGCTCTGTCTGCAGTGCTGCTGCAACCCCGGCGGCATACGTGCAGGTAACAGGGATGAGTAAATTATGTCTGCAGAGTTCCACTCCTTTTTGAATCGGGATTTTCACGGCTTGGAGTTACTTGTGCAAGGGTAAGAACGCCATTATCTCCGCGACAATACGTTGAACAGTTCCATGATGCGCTGTAATCCATTCCCTGGCCTGTTCTCCCATGTTGATTCGTTGTTGTCTGTCCTGAAGCAGGTGCTTTACACACACGGTAAGTTCCTCGGGGGAAGCCATCTGCAAAGCGCTGTTACCGGCAACCAGGTCGGCGGCGATTTCGCTAAAATCTTCCATATGTACCCCAAAGAGGATTGCTTTCCCATGGACGGCAGCCTCCAGAGGGTTGTGTCCGCCGCAGGGAACGAGACTGCCTCCGATAAATACCAGGTCGGCTGTTATATACAAACCTGCCAGTTCACCGATGGTATCCAGGAGCAGGATGTCACAGGTTTCGTCCCTGCGGAGTTCTGTTCGTTTTGTACAGCGGAATCCTCTTTGACGGCAAAGATCCTGTACCGTGTCTGCACGACCTATATCTCGTGGCGCTATGACCAGGGTGATGGGGAACTTCGTATGCAACTGCTCATAGGAGGAGAGGATATGTTCTTCCTCTCCCGGGTGGGTGGAGCCGCATATCCAGATGCATCTGTTTTCCGGGAGACCGTATTCACGCTTCAACACTTGAACAGAAGGGTTGTCTGCTTGGACCTCCGGCAGGGCGAGGTCCATTTTCAGATTGCCCAATGTGCGGATGGTTTCAGAAGCTACGCCGAGGTCCTCCATGTTTTTTGCGTCCTGTTCCGTTTGCATGCAGAGCAGTGAAAAGCAGGAAAAGAGCGGCTTGAAAAACCAGCGAAAACGGTGATACTGCCGGACTGAACCTGCAGAAATTCTTCCGTTAACCAGGACGGCAGGGATCTGTTTATGTTGTAATGTATGCAGCCAGTTCGGCCAGAAGTCTGTCTCAATAAGGATGAACAGATTCGGCTGCAGGGTGTTGATAAAGTGCCTGACTGTAAAAAACAGATCAAGAGGAGAGGCGAGGAGGAGGTCGACATAGGGGGATATGCAGTTTTTCGCCAGTTGTGAGCCGGATCGTGTGGTAACGGTAAAAATGAGCAGGCCGTTGGGGAACTCTTTTCTAAGTTGTTTGACCAGTGGCAGGGCGGAAGTCGTCTCGCCTACGGAGAGCGCATGTATCCATATAACAGGGAAGTGGGATTGCTTCCCGGACCGATCTGGAGCGCATGCTTTGGAAAGGTCGATGCCCAAGCGTTGCCTGATCCGCGAGCGATATTTTTTCCGGGTCAGTGCAACCGGAACAAGTATAGGGAAGAGTATGGGATAAATGAGGATCTGCAGGAGATTATAAAATAAATACAAGTTGTCTCTCTCAAGGTAATTTTGGGTCATTGTCCGAAATCAATACCGAAATCACCGGCCGGAGACAAGGAAAAATACTCGGATATGCCTGATCAGGCAGGTTTCTGCTGAATTGAAGTTTGCGTCTGATGCAACGGTTGGCTGATAATGCGCTCGCCGAAGGGTAAGCCTCTGCTGGAAATAGCCGGTTTCCTCTTTGAGATTCATCCGAGTAAAGGGCAGTTAAAAATGCGCATCAGGTTCATTGACCACTGCTTTTGTCAATCTCTATCTTGCCTGACATCTTTTGTATATTTTCACTTCCTGATACTGCCTCTCCCAGTTCATATAACCCGGAGGCAGAGCCGAATTTTTTATAAAACATGACCACATCTCCCCAGGGGGCGTAGTAGGCAATGGTTCCGGCCTGGGCATTGGCGCTTGGGGTCCCTGAAGTGCCGAGTTTTTTGGGAGGATAAAATATTTTTTCCTTACCACCATAATCTTCGACTGCAATGCTCAGCGGCAGTTGGGCATAGAGCTCTTTGGACGCCTGACTCTCGTTGAGCTTGAATACTGTTGTCATATCGTTTGCAAGGACTTGTATAAACATGGCTGTTTTGTTTCCTGATATATTTGGTTGGTTCTTTTCAATTGTTGCATCACCTGACATCAAAGCAATGTCCTCGAGTCCGGTAAGGCCGATTCCCAGACGATGCATTTCGTCACCGGCATGGAAATCTTTGTAGAGCATGAACACATCGCCCCATGGAGCATAATAGCTCAGTTCACCTTTTTTACCGTCGTGATACGCCTCGTGCGGCGTTACATGCAGTTTCTCCGGCGGGTAGAACATCCACTGGGCATCACGAAAATTGTCCAAATCCAATCGTAGCGGCAGCTGATTAAACAGCTCCTCTGCAGCAACCGTATCATAGAGTTGGAAGATAGCCGTGTGCCCCTGTGAAGTAATTTTGACCTGCATATCGGACAAAGGCAGGCCATGCATGTTCTCATCCGCAGTTGCAGCTTGCAGTCCGTTAGAGAAGCAGGTTGTGAAGGTGAAAAACATCATTGCAGTAACAAGGATTGATACAAAAGGTTTCATGCTATGTATCCTTTTCATCATCATGGATATAAACCTCCTGAAGGCGTTGTTACGGGACATCCCACAAGCTATTGGTTCGATGTTTAGCCATTCCCTTTATTCCACCAGGCGCTAAACTGCGGC
The DNA here is from genome assembly GCA_963678525.2 of Desulfobulbaceae bacterium. Classification (GTDB taxonomy): domain Bacteria; phylum Desulfobacterota; class Desulfobulbia; order Desulfobulbales; family Desulfobulbaceae; genus Desulfogranum. The sequence continues at coordinate 1,988,880 of CAXXDG010000003.1, read as the reverse complement.
AAAGGAGGGGCCATGGATACAGGTTCTCCGATCTTCGGTGTAAGGAGCTGATATGATTTGTTCCGGCTTGCTGTAGTCACCCGCATAAGGGCTCGTCCCATGAATGATCGGCAATGGTAAACCTGCCCACATGGGCGGGGATCAAAGCGCGGGCGCCAAGATCCTGGGCTGCCTGTGCGGCCTCTTCCGGTGTCATATGGATATAGGCCCATCGTGGATCGTACTGACCGCAATCCAGGAGTACCAGGTCAAACCCGTTAAAGGTCCGGCCGATCTCTGAAAAGTGTGGTCCATACCCACTGTCTCCGCTGAAAAAGATGCTTCGTTCAGAGGTTTCCAGGGCAAAACCGGCCCACAAGGTCTTGTTTTTTTCCAGCATGCGTCCAGAATAATGCCGAGCCGGGAGCAGATGGACTATAACGTCTTGTCCTATTTGTACCTGATCATGCCAATCCCCTTCATGGATCTTCTCCTGTGTGTAGCCCCAGTACTCGAAATATGCACCAACTCCCAGAGGACAAATCACCTGTCCGATTTTTGATTGAAGTGCCATGGCCGTAGGATGGTCCAAATGGTCCCAGTGATCATGGGATATAAGCAGGCAATCTATTTGCGGCATGTCCTGGGCCGTATAGATATTGGTACCCTTGAATGCCTTGTTGATGAAGGAAAAAGGGGCTGCGTGATCATTGAACACCGGATCGATGAGAAAACGTTTCCCGTTGAGCTGGATGAACCAGGAAGAATGACCCCGCCAGACAACAACATCCTTTTGCAGGTTCAGCGCCTTCAGATCTGTTTTTACAGCAGGCACCGGTGCATCCGGAATCAGCCCTTCAACTTTGTCAAAGTGATTGCTCCAGATTACTGACAACGTGCTGACATCCTGGGAGAAGAGGGGGGTAGGTAGAGGGTATTGGAATTCCCCATCCTTGTAGTTCGGCGATTGTGTTATGCGCTCAAGCCTGTCTCCCTGCGGAAGTTTACCGAACCGGGGCTGGTTGAATACTGCACAAGCACCCAAGGTGAAACAGACGGATGCCGCAAGAATCCATCCCAATGTGATCAATAGTCGTGTCTCCATGGTTTATTCGTCAAGAGATCTGGTGAACTGCTGTTGTACGATCACCAGATCTCTCTGGTAGCATGAACGTTATTTCCTTGTTTTCAGGACTTCTGCCAGAATTTTTTGGGCGGCATCACCCTGGGCTTTGCCAACCTCTGCAGTAAGGACAGATATAAAATCCTGCATTTGAGCTTCAGTCAGGCCGGTGTTCATGGCTGCTCCAAGATGGAAACCGAGTTGTCCCCCGGCTCCGGACAGATTGGCAAGGGCAGCAATGGTTACCAGCTCTCGGTCCTGGTGGCTGAGGATATCACGGACAAAGATATCAGCAAACAGATGCTCCTTGAGAAATGTATCTATAATAGGTGTAAACTCTTGCCATTTTGCACCGGAGATATCCTTTTCCAGGCCTGCCAGTTTTGCCCGTATCTGTGCGCCGTATTGATCTTTATCAAAGTCAGGGGGAACAGGACTGGCCTCTTTTCCTTCGACGTCTTCGATACCCTCTGCTTTTCGTTCGTCAACAACCGCCATAAACGTGCCCAGTGCATTCAGGCTGCGGGGAAAACCCGTATATGCGTACAGATGCGCAAGCGCTTCCTTGATTTCATTGATCGTCAGGCCTGCATCCAACCCTTTGTTCAATGCGGGTTTAAGGCTGTCGAGATCGCCATCAGCGGTAAACGCGGCTATGGGAATTATTGCTTGCTGACGCGGACTCAGTGATTGACCGTTACTCATTGTAGTATCCTCGGAACTGATTGCCAAAACAGGGGTAAAGAGAAGCAACATCATTACTATTATATTCAAACGGATGTTCATGGTTCCCTCCTTATTTGCTAAGATATTGTTCATCTGTCACTTGTTCTTTCCAGATGACATTTTGGCCGGCTTTGGAACCGGTAATAACCAGATGTGTCATTGGGGCATCGGGCGTAGCTCCGTGCCAGTGATCAATATCAGGCGGACACCAGACAGTTTCACCTTCCTCGAAGCTGACAATTTTTCCATCGCGAGTCCCTGTCAGAGCGATACCGGATGTCACGATCATGTGCTGGCCTGCTGGATGAAAGTGCCACGCGGTTCTGGCACCAGGTTGAAATGTCACATATGCTCCACTGTAATGGGCCGTGTCATTGGAAGGGAACAGCATATCCACCTGCACATCGCCGGTAAAATATTCCTCGGGCCCTTGAAAGGATTTTTGTGATCCTGCACGGTATACTTCCTGTATTCCTTGGTCTTCTCCGGAATTAGCCCATGCCATTGGGGTGACTAAGAATATCGCTGCAAGAGCAAATATCATCTTTTTCATGTAAGTTTTCTCCGTAGTCTCATTTTTTACTTGAGCTTTCCACCATAGACAGGAAATACGCTTGCATCCCCGTAATCTTTAATTTTTTCAAGATTTTTCAGGGATTCCATGTCCTCTTTTGAAATAACAAAATCCACGTCGGCATTATTTTTCATATGTGCCGGATTTGCAGTTTTCGGTAATGGCAGAAGGCCAAGCTCAAGGCAATACCGAATGGACAGCTGTGGCACTGAAACTCCATATTTATCAGCAAGTTCAGTAACTTGTTTATTCTTCATCAATTCTCCATGGGCAACCGGAGAATATGCTTCAATGAGAATTCCTTTGTCCTGATTATATTGAATGAGCTCTTGGGGTGTATTGCTGATATGTGCCAAAACCTGATTGACCATTGGTTTGACAGAGCAGGACTGCAGGATATTATCCAGGTCTGCTTTTTCAAAGTTGGAAAGGCCGATGGCACGAAGTTTTCCCGCTTTATAAGCTTCTTCAAGGGCTCTCCACGCTTCGCGGTTACCTTCGAAGTACGGATCGCTTTCGTGGAATTCCATCCATGGTTTCGGGCTGTGGATTATCATCATATCGATATAATCAAGCCCGAGCGTTTGTAATGAGGTATCAATGGAGGCAACCGCTTCTGTATAGGACTTTACTTCTGCGGCAAGTTTTGTGGTGACAAACATCTCTTCTCTTTGAATGCCGCACGTTCTGACACCCTCTCCAACGCCTTTTTCATTCTGGTAAGCCTGGGCAGTATCAATGTGTCTGTAACCCAAATTGGCAGCTTCCTGTATTGCCTGCGCAACTTCATCATCACTGATAAACCATGTGCCAAGACCTAGTTTTGGAATTTCAACCCCATTAGACAAGGTGTATGTTTCGCTTAAGATCATTGCTCTCTCCTGTCATGTTTTGTCTGGAACTGTACACAATGGACTTGTTATGAAACCCGCAGTATTGATTTTCAAGTTTGAACTACAACTACGAGTGTATCAAAACAGATTTTCTCATGGGAACTAGTATAAGCAGGCCTTGGAAATCCTGTTAGAATGATCCTCCACAATCCTTGCACGATTCTCCGGAAACTACTAATTGCCTTGTAAACGTGCATTATCGGGATAGTATTTGGGAAAATATGCATCAGGAGGAAATGTATGCAAACTGAAACCGGAATACTTGAGAATGAGAATAACGCTTTTAACGGCCTCATAGAGACAATGGCCGAAAAAATAGATTATTATACCCTCGCAAAAGGGAATGAGCCGACTTCTGTGTATTCGTCGCTGACGATGTATCGGTATGAGGCTCCCACCGAGCTGACCAGCTATGTACAGGAACCTGCTGTTTGCCTGATTGTACAAGGGTACAAACGTGTCTTGCTCGGTGATGAAGAGTATTTTTATGATCAAGAGCATTATCTGATTACATTGGTTGACCTGCCGGTGTCAGCCCAGATACTTGAAGCGAGTAAAGACAAACCTTATCTGGGCCTGACTTTGAAACTCGACAAAAAGCAGATCGCGCAGATGATGTTGAATGACCGCATCTCGAACTCCCGAAACCTGCCCGCTGACAGAGCATTGGCTGTAAGCAGGCTGGATGTACCTCTTACCCAGGCCTTTCAGCGTTTGATAACTCTGCTTGATCACCCTGAAGATATCCCGGTGCCGGCCCCGCTTGTTCAGGAGGAAATAGTGTATCGTCTGCTTACCGGCGAGCAGGGAAAACGATTGCAGCAGATTTCCATGGTTGGGAGCCATAGCCATCAGATTGCGCGTGCAATTGAATGGTTGAAAAATAATTTTGATCAGGCATTCAAGGTAGATGAATTGGCCGCGCTATCCGGGATGAGTACGTCGAGTCTCCATTATCACTTCCGGGCAGTGACAGCCATGACCCCTTTGCAGTTTCAAAAAAGGCTGCGATTGAACGAGGCAAGGCAGCGAATGCTGTTGGAACAGAAAGACGCGACCACAGCAGCATTTGAGGTCGGGTATGAAAGCCCCTCGCAGTTCAGTCGTGAGTACAGTCGTCTGTTCGGGGCTCCACCTTCACGAGATATCAAAAGACTACTTGAAACGACGACAAATTAATGGTGTAGTTCATTCATGCTGGAGAACAATCGTCACTCTCTCCAGCATGAATGACCTCACGGCATTTCGTAATGAACATAACTGATATATCTTCATGGATGTAATTGCATGTGTCTATGCAGTTTTATCTGCAGTCCTGATGGGGACGATAGGCGTATTTTCAAAACTGACCGGCTTGCCTGCTGAAATTATAACGTTTTTCAGGCTCATTTTCGGTGCCGGCTTTATGATGCTTTTTTTGACAATAATCAGAAAGAAGCACCTGGCAAAGGAGTGGCCTACCTGGCCGGTCATTCTCAATGGCGTCCTTCTGGCAGGTTTTATTATTTTTTATGTGCAGGCAATGAACTACACATCCATGGCCAATGCCATTATGCTGGTTTATCTTGCGCCACTTGCCGCCTCTGTTGTTGCCCATTTTTTTTTGGGTGAACGGTTGACACTCTCTGCTCTTGCTCTGATTTGTCTTGCTCTGTTCGGTTTTGGAATGATGATAGAGTTTAAAATTGAAATCAGCAGAGAAAGTCGGGAGTTTGTCGGAATTTGCTACGGTTTGCTGGCAAGCGCTTCCTATACAGGATTTATCCTTGTCAACAGGGGCATCAATCGGAAAATTCATGTCTACACCAGGACGTTTTGGCAATTATTCGTTGGTGGTGCTGTAATGATTCCATGTATCGTTTTCTCCATACACGAGGTCAGTTTGCCTGACATACCGTGGCTGCTTGCGGTGGGATTTTTTCCTGGATTCCTGGCCATTTTTTTTGCAGTTGCCGCACTCAGCCGATTACCCGTTGCCATGTTTGGAACCCTTGCGTATTTTGAACCCGTTGCGGTGGTAATATTTGGTTGGACGATATTTCATGAATCGCTTAATCCAATGCAGATAACCGGCTGTTGCCTTATAGTGTTCAGTGGTATTCTGAAGACAATTATAGCTGGAAGGCAGTCAGTTTAGGCATTCAGGCCAGTTGTTACGAGTTGCACGTGCCACCGGTTTGGGCACGGATAAACTGCCAACAAAACAACTGTTTACGTTGAGCGGAAAGAAGTGACTCGAACGTGTTAGGTTCAGGTGTGCTAGTCCAGAGAAGCAATCACCATTGTATGATTTTTCGGTCTCTAAAAAAGCCGCCGGTGGGCCCATTTTTCGGTAAGGTCGCAAGCCATACGGCCGTATCCGCCGCTTGCTCCGGCGTTTTGGTTCCATCTCCTCCGCTCATCCGTGTTCGTACCCATCCGGGACACATTGCATTCACCTTGACCGTCCGTGGAAGTTCTTTTGCCAGGCGTACCGTGAGTGCATTCAGAGCAGCTTTGGTAACCCCGTAGAGGCCAGGTCCACCCAAACCTTCGGCAAATGCTCCCCAACCTGAGGAGACGTTGACGATACGGCCATATCCGTGGGCGATCATATCCGGCACGAGTAAACGGGTGAGGTGAAGCGGGCCGGTAAGGTGTACGGAGATAGAATCTGCAATCTGAGCGTCATTGAGTTGAAGAAGTGGCTTTTGGTACAGCACTCCAGCGTTATTAATCAGTATATCAACCTGATAACCTTTTTGGGCGATTTCATTGACAGCCCCATCAATTGTTTCCGAAGCATTGAGATCCATCTGAACAGGGATGACGTCAAAGCCGAGATCTCTGAGACATGCCACGGCTTTTTCACCTGCTGAGATGTCACGCGATCCGAGCAGGACGGTATATCCGTGCTCTGCGAGTTGGTGTGCAGTGGCCAGACCAATGCCACGGTTTGCCCCGGTAATAAGAACGGTTCTTTGCATACGATATAATCTCCATAATACAGGCGTTATTGGTGACTAGGTGTAGCGGCTTGTAAACCAGGGGCAATCTCGGCTCGATTTAAACACCAATAGGAACGGTTATCGGCGCACAACAAAAAGGATGCACTGAACAGACAGCAAAATAACTTATCCTGCGTGCTCAGGTGAATTTTAGAGATACCGGAAGAATGTCAAGGTTTAGCAGGTAACAAGATTCATCACCTTCGACTTACTAAGGTAAAGTTAGCTATTGCTCCACCTTTAAAATATATTAGTTTTGACTTGATCTTAAAACTAGTTTCCGTTCTCTTCAGTTCAGCTCAATCTTGTTTTTTCTTCGCCTCCTGAAACCATTCCTCCTCTCCATACAACTCTTCTATGCAATTAGGGCAAATAGAATGACTGAAGTCCACATCAGTGTGTGTACTGATATATGACTCTATCTGATTCCAGTACCCCTTGTCGTCACGAATCTTTTTACATGAGGCACAAATAGGCAGCATACCGCTTAAGGTTTTCACCTCTGCCAGGGCTCTCTCAAGCTCCTTTATGGTTCGTTCAAGATTCTTTTCCGCCAGTTTTCTCTGTTCAACTTCATGGGCTAATGAGTCGCGTGAAGTCATTGTAGCCTGGAGGTTTGCCGCCATATTGTTAAGGGACTGTGCCAGAGAGCCAACCTCGTCATTGGATTGGATTGTGGAGCGTGTATCAAGGTGGCCTTGGGCAATCCGGTCGGCACTCGCTTTCAAGTCCTGGATCGGGCGGATGATAACCCTGATCGACATCAAAAATAACATGGCAACCAGGACAACCGAAAAAACAAACGCTTTGACAATATTGCTGTTAATTACTTTCTTACGGTTATTGCGTATATTCTCCTTGATTTTTCCGGTTGCCTTTTCAAGCTGAAGCTTCCTGTCTTTCTCTAGGTTCTCAATTCGCGCATTACTGTAAGCGAAAACGATCTTGCCGAGGTATTCCCCTTCTTCATCCTCAATATCTATTTTCAAAAATGGAAGCTGGGAGAGTTGATCGTGTGCAACCCATTCCTGAAGGGAGCCGTCCCCGGTTTTGGAAAAACCGATATAGTTTTTTTCATTCCAGTCTTCTATCCTGATACCCACAAGATCTTCATTTTCTATCAGGAAATGTATTGCACTGGTAATGAACGACTGGTTGATTTTGGCAATTTCACTGTTAATGCCAAAACGATATACGAGGAGATCGGTGCACTGTTTTATGTCCTCTTTTTCCAGGTAATAGGTAAAACAATTTTGCAGAGAATCGACAATGTCGAAATCGGAATGATCCGTCTCGCTGATTCTTGCAAGGAGAGGGGTGGTTGCAAAATCGGCCAGCATCCCCATGAGCGGTTTAAACTGAATAATCAGGTCATGTTTGGCTTGGGCGATTTGTTGAGCATAATTTTTCTGCTGCTCAAGAACCTGTTGTTCACCTTGTTCCCTGAGGTGGTTCTGGAGTACGGTCAACTGAATACTGTTACCGACGAAAAATACCATGAAAACGGTAAATGCAAAGGCCAGGGCCAGTTTGGTGCCAAGGGCTAGGGTCGGTATACGTCTCATGGTATGAAAACCTGAATCTGTTAATGAGAAGGCTCGCCGGGCCAGTTTTCTCTCTTTATTTTCTGTAAATCCCGCTCAAGCGATGCAACACCTTCAGCTCCACTCGTTTTTCCCGATAAGACGTTATGAACTGCTTCCCATATTTTCTTGGTTACTTTGTTGTATCGTCTTCCGGTAATAATAGACGGACGGCCAATGGGAGCTACACCTTTCATCACATCGGACTGGAAATAGGGCAAGGCCTGCATAACAGCTGGATGTGTATAGATGGCCGGGATACTCGGATTGTATGAGGCTGTTTTTGCCAGAGTTATCTGTGCCTCTCTGCTGGTCAAATAGAAAATCAGCTCTGCAGCTTCCTTTTTATGTTTTGAAAACTTTGAAATACCAAGATTTTCTGTTCCAATTGTACCGTATGATTTACCGCCCACCCCTTTCGGAAGTGGGGCAACACCTACTTTGTCACTAATGACGGATCTCCCTTTAGACCACCATGGCTTTACACCCAGCCCACCGGACCACCCTCTTTTAAAGACTGCATTACCGGTGGTGAATATCGGAGAAACCAGTTCGTAAAGTGTTTCTTTGGGAGAAATTGTTCCGATCCAGGATGCAGCCATCTCCAGTGCCTGAACGGCATTCGGGTTATTGATTGAAACAGTACCGTCATCCTCAATAATTTTACCTCCTCCCATTGAAGCAATCCATTCCAATGCTTCACAGGTCAGCCCTTCATAAGGGCGACCATCCCAGATAAACCCCATCATCTCAGGGTTGTGCTTTCGTTCCTCCTTCATGATGAGTGTCGCTGTTTCTTCCAATTCCTTCCAGGTGGTGGGAATCGAACGGTTGTACTTGTTCAGGAGGTCTTTCCGATAGTACAAGATTCCGGTTTCGTTATAGAACGGTATGGCAACCAGTTTGCCCTGAATGATTAACGGATCACGCAGAGAGCTGTTATGCTGCTCGATATGTTCTTTGGAGAGATAGGTATTTAAGTCAACCAAATATTGGTGTAACAGCCCAGGCCAGATGACGTCTACCCTGATCACATCCGGTGTCGGACTTTTTGCTGCAAAGAGTTGTTGGTAGATGGCAAGTTGATCGTTAGCCTCGCCGGGTGGGTACATCATTTTGATAGTATTGCCACTCTTTCCCGCCCACTCTTCGGCCAGTTCACGGCATGCTCCAGCATACCCGGGATCCGGACCACATGAGAGGGTAATTACGGCAGCATGCAAGTTGGCGGCAGAAAGAGAAATAGAAAAGGATATTGAGTATACGATAGCGCGAAATAGTTTTCTAACTGGGTCGAAACTGATCATTGCAAAATCCATTTTTTACTATTTATGGAGCTTTTTTGGGTGAGGCTGTTGCATGTAGTATACGCTTGGAGCCATCTCTTTGTCCAGCTTCCAAGATCGTTGTTGTTGAGACAACAAACCCATTTTTTTCTTTGCCCCTTTCAGACAGGAGTTTAATGTTTTTTAATTCCGCGAAGCAACTTTTCATATAATATCAGTACGTTACTTGGCTTTAATCTGTAAGACCCCTCCGCTTTTTAATTTCCACCCTTTAAAAAACACGAAAAAACAAACTGTTTTTTATTTTTATCTTGCCATTGTAAGACCTAATTAATATAATCACAACATGGCACACATACACAAAAAAATGAAAAATGGTAGGCCCTATTATTACGTCAGGGAGATGGCCAGGGTTGATGGCAAGCCAAAGGTTATCAATCAAGTATATCTGGGATCTCCTGCCCGGATTCTCGAAATGGCTCAAGGGGAGAATGAGCTCCCCAGCAAGTTACAAACACAGGAGTTTGGTTCCCTATGGCTGGCAAATCTTATTGAGCAACAGATTGGTATCGCCGGGATAATTGATGGCATTATTCCCCAAACCAAGGGGACTGGTAAGCCCTCAATCGGTGACTATTTTCTTTATGCCATTTATAATCGTATGGTTGCCGCATGCTCAAAACGCGCCATGCCCGAATGGTATAAGCACACGGCGATTCAACACATCCGACCTGTTCAAATTTCGGAATTGAATTCTCAAAAGTTTTGGCTGAAATGGGATCAGGTAAGCGAAGAACATATCACATCCATAACCGAAGAGTTTTTCCGACGTGTCAACGAAATTGAGCCACCTGCTTCTGATTGCTTTATGTTCGACACGACCAATTACTACACATTTATGGCCAGTCAAACAAACTCTGAACTTGCTCAAAGAGGGGAAAGCAAAGAGGGTCGCAACTGGTTACGCCAGATCGGTCTTGCACTCCTTGTGGACAGGGATAAGCGTATCCCTTTTTATTACAAGGAATACAAGGGAAACCGCCACGATTCCAAGGTGTTTTTGGATGTTGTAGACGATCTGTTTTCGGTGATGAGAAAAGAAACTTCAGGCGATACATCCCTGACCATTGTTTTTGACAAAGGAATGAACAGCGAGGACAATATAGCAGCAATCGATGCCAGAGAGAATGTGCATTTTATCACTACATACTCCACATATTTCGGTGAGAAGTTAGCCTCTACTAAGTTGGATATGTTCACGCCACTTGATACGGATAAAAACAAAAAGTTGATCGAAAATGATAAACACGACGATCTCTTACGGGCCTATCGAGCAACGGGGGAATATTGGGGGAAACAGCGCACCGTAATTGTGACCTATAATCCATTGACCGCCGCAAAGCAGCGCTATGGTCTTGAAAAAAAGTTGCTTAAATTGCAGGATTTTCTATTTGAAACCCAAAGTAAAGTGAACAGCGGGACTTCCAATTGGCGCAACAGAACGACCATAGAAAAACGTTATAAGGAACGGTGCACTGAACTCCATTTGCCGGCAGAGCTCTACAAGGTGGAGATTTCGGATATCGACGGAACACTCGAGTTTAATTTCAAGAAAAATTATTATAAAATCGAACGATATATCGAAAGGTTTGGTAAAAATATTCTCATTACCGATATTGAGGACTGGGAAACCGAGGAGATTGTGCAGGCCAGTCTCGACAGATGGGCTGTGGAGGAGGGCTTTCGCCTGACTAAAGATGAAGAACAGATAGCCATGCGGCCTATACGCCATTGGACAGACAGCAAAATACGTTGCCATATATTCACATGCATAGCGGCCCTGACCATCCTCAGGCTCATTGAACTGCGATTACGCAGTGCAGGTCTAAACATTACGGCAAAAACCGCCATGCAGAGCATGCGTCAACTGCACTCGTGTCTCTTGTTTATGCCCAAAAAGAAAGAAGCCGTCAGGATGCTGGAGGAGCCTGATGACCTACAGAATCAGATTATTCGAGCTTTTGGCGCACAGATAGTCGATGGGGTCTTACAATGACAAGAGAAGAATTGCGCCGACAAAACAGTGTGTTGGCAAGATTAATATTTTCTAACCGATAAACTCCTGTCTGATACTCTCCAGCGTAACTCCTCATAGGGGCTGGTCAAGCTTGATAACTCCCCTGTATTTGTAACTGCTCACATCACACATCATTTCGATGAAACTTCGGCGAAACAGGCAATAACTCTGGAGTATCTGTCTACCGCTTCTTTATTTACGTGCGTATAGTTGTCGTATCCAATAAGGATATTCATGTATTTTGTAGAAGAATAGGTGAATAGGTGATTGCTGGAGAAAATATATGATGACTGTCAAACAAACAGCACATCGCATTTTTCATGGGTTAGCCCATGGGGCTCAAGATTCCCTCAATGGATTCTGCACATCCATTTATTTAAGGGAGATACATTATGAAACCATCATGTACATTCCATCGAATTCTGGTCAGCCTGATGCTGCCGGCGTTACTGCTGTTCGCTGCATATTCAGCACAGGCTGAAGTCAAAGTTGAAGGTGGACTGTTGCAAGGCGTCGTTGAGAATGGCCTGACCGTTTACAAGGGAATTCCATTTGCTGCCGCACCCACCGGTGATTTCCGCAGGAAGTTTCCTCCTGGGAAGACGTGCTGGTAGCCGATAGTTTCGGACCGGCTTGCCCTCAGGTTCCGTTTCCGGACACATCAAGCATGAAAAATGCTGTGCGAGAGACCTCGGAAGATTGTCTGTATCTGAATGTCTGGGCACCGGCTGCATCAGCAGACGAAAAACTGCCGGTTATGGTATGGATCCACGGTGGCGGCTTTGCCATAGGATCTCCGAGTATTGAAAATTACGATGGTGAAAAACTGGCTCAAAAAGGCGTGGTCCTGGTAAGTATTGCCTATCGTTTAGGGGCGTTGGGATTCATGGCCCATCCGGAATTAACCGCTGAAAATGAATTGGGTATTTCAGGTAATTATGGGCTTCTGGACCAGATTGCCGGCCTAAAATGGGTGCACAATAATATTGTTGCTTTTGGTGGTGATGCTGAAAATTGACCATCTTTGGAGAATCGGCAGGAGGGATCTCCGTCAGCATGTTGAGTGCATCTCCGCTGGGAAAAGGGTTGTTTCAAAAGGCCATCAGCCAGAGCGGCGGTTCCTTTGGACCAGTGAGGGATCAGGAACTGAATGGTACCGTGCAGAGTTTAAAAGGAGCGGAAACCCAGGGAGTGCATTTTGCTGAAAGAATGGGGGCAAAGTCCCTTGCTGAATTACGCAACATGTCGCCGGATCAATTTCTCAAGGACCCTGAGGCCGCAAATATGGGTGTTTTTTGGCCCGTCTGTGATGGTCATGTTATCATGGATGATTAGTATAAACTGTATTCAAAGGGTCTATACAACGATGTTGATGTCATTATCGGCACAAACTCCAACAAAGGGGCAATATTTGTACACGGAGTTACGGCAGAACAGCACAAGGCATCGCTGCAGAAAATATTTGGTCCGCTCGCACAAAAGCCTCTGAGCGTTTATCCCGCAGCCAACGATGCGGTTGCCCTGCAGTCGGCCCGCAATATTTTTCGCGACACGATTTTCGCATGGCCTTCCTGAGCGTGGGCGATGCTGCAGAAAGAAACCGGCCATTCAAATGTCTATGTTTACTACTTCGATCAAAGACAGCCTCCGAGACTCCATGGGGACTCTCTTGCTGACGCAGCCCATGCCGATGATATTAATTATGTTTTTGGCCACGTCGATCATAACTTCCATTTTCAGTATACGGATGAGGACAGACAGCTTTCTTCCCTGATGATGGATTACTGGGTTAATTTTGCAAAAAACGGCAACCCGAATCAGGAAGGACTGCCTGCATGGCCGCAATGTAATGAAGGGCATAATAGGGTTATGCATCTGAAAGGTTCTGTTTCCCATGCGGGTCCGGTGGCAAACAAGGCCCAGCTTGAATTTATGGAAGAATATTTCAAATGGCTGCGCGAGGCTGAATAATTAATTGAGGGCACCTTGAATGGTAAGCAGTATGGACCTTTGAGAAAGTGAGCCAGTCGCAGCTGTTTTGTATTGTCGCTAAAAAGGAGATACCGATGAGTATGTGTGAAAACTGTCCATTGAGAAAAAAATACGAAGAAAACCCGAAATCCCTGCTTGGAAGATTTTGGAGATGGCACATACGGTTCTGTCCGGGCTGGAAAAAATTCTTTAACGGTCTGCCGGAAGAAAAGAAAGCAGAATACACCCGGCAGTACGGTCTAAAATAGTGAAGGGCGTCCGGACCTGAGAAATGCGGGTTAAGCGGGAATATTGACAGTTTGAACGTGATTTCTGCAGAAAAAAATATCTGTACAATGTTGGCCGTCGCAACAAAGGACAGGGTTCAGATTCTTTATGAGACCGTTGGTACAGGCCGGTTTTGATTATGCTTCCAGGTTGGGGATGTTCGCGAACAGTACTGATGAGTTGAAAAAATGCAAAAAAGAACACTCGGACAAGGATTAGAGGTATCGGCCCTTTCGCTGGGTTGTATGGGATACGGTAAATCCCGGGACATTCCCGACCGTGCGGAAATGATCAAACTGCTGCATGTCGCTGTTGAACGGGGAATGATTTTTTTTGATACAGCTGAAATGGTCGCGCATACAGCATCGACTTTGCAGATCTGGAAGAAAAACTTGCTGATCCGCAGACGTCGTTGATGATTTTGTGCAATCCTCACAATCCCATAGGCAAAGTGTGGAGCAGGGAAACACTCGCTCGTATAGGAAAGTTCTGCGCCCTGCACAATGTCCTGGTTATAGCAGATGAGATTCATTGTGACCTCACAGACCCAGGAGTTGAATATACCCCCTTTGCCTCTGTTTCCCAAACGTGCGCCGATATCAGTATGACGTGCATAGCGCCGACAAAAACTTTCAATCTGGCGGGTTTGCAAACAGCCTGTGTTATCGTCCCTAATCCGGTGTTACGCCATAAAGTGTCGCGGGAATTGAATACAGATGAGGTGGCCGAGCCGAATGCCTTTGCCATTGATGCGACCATAGCTGCGTTTAGCGATGGTGAAGACTGGCTGGGCGATCTGCGCGCCTATATTAAAGCCAATAGTAACTACTCGTAGGGGTACAGTCCAGCTTGATAACTTCCATGTATTTGTAACTGGTTACAGGGTGCCTGACATTTTCGTAAGCAGACTGGTGCAGCGTATTTGGTCATACGTAAGCCAGGCTGATCGCGGAAAGATCAGGTACACTGTGAGCAGTTACAGCCAATAAAGACCTGGCCTCGACATATATCCGGGATCGGATTCCCAGGCTGAAAATCGTCCCCTCCGAGGCGACCTATTTGCTCTGGATTGATTGCCAGGGGCTGGAATACGGTAATATGCCTTTTGATGAATTTTTAAGGAAAGAAACCGGATTGTATCTGTCTGCAGGCTCATCTTATGGAGAAAGTGGACAGGGCTTTTTGCGCATGAATCTCGGAACGCAGCGCAGCAGGGTCCTTGATGGATTGGATAGGTTACACGCGGGCGTTCAGCGGTATATAGATCTATCCTGACGTCAGTTACCTGAATCCGTGAGCTTTCGTCCTTGCTTCAGCTTCGTTGTCCGGGACTACCTGATTAAAGTAAACTTTATCAGGTGGTTGCGGGCAATGAAGATGGGGTGCGGACGAAAGCCCCGAAGGGTGAATGGTTACATCCTTGTGGAAACACCGAAAGTATAATTTTCCTGTAATTGCTATTAGATACATTTAGCAGTTCAAAAAAATCGTCACGGATTCAGGAGTTAGCCCAAAAATGCAGGTTGTGTCGGGCCCAAGGGCTACTCGACGGGAAAGGTATGCAGCAATTTGGAGAATCAGGCAAGAGTTGTGGTGTATCATTCTAACGGATTTTTACCGTGTGAAGTATCCTGTATAAAGAAGCTGATTGCGATTTGTATTGTATGTCCGGCTTTCCTTCATTGAAAAAAATCAGATAAACACGGTGCGGGATAAAACGAACCAACATTGGAATACATCTGTATGTGCGGCTCATGACCACAGTACTGCTTGTGGTGTTGGTCATTCCGATAACCGCCGCAGCTGCCGAAACCGGGACCGAGACAACGGACATGAAATATACTTACCATACTCAAAAACACATAAGGAGATAGGACCATGTTACTGGATTTTTCCTATTATAACCCAACCACCATTCATTTTGGCAAAGAGGCGCTGGAGAATCTGAGCGGCGAGCTGGCCAACTACGGCAAGACTATTTTGTTGGTGTACGGAAAGACCGCCATCAAGAAAAACGGCCTCTACGACAAAGTCATGGCCATCCTGAAAGAAGCGGACAAAAAGGTTGTCGAGCTTTCAGGGGTGATGCCCAATCCCACTTACAGCAAAATGCTGGAAGGTTGTGAACTTGTACGAAGCCATGAGGTTGACCTTATCCTGGCTGTGGGCGGCGGTTCCGTTATTGACTGCGCAAAAGGTATTTCCGTATCAGCCTATTGCGAGGAAGAGCCCTTTAAAAAATACTGGCTCGAGTTCCAGCCCGTATCCAATGCAACGGTTCCGGTGGCATCCATTCTTACCATGGCTGGTACCGGTTCAGAGATGAATGGCGGTTCGGTCATCACCCATGAAGAGATGAAAATCAAGGGAGGCAGGGTATTCCCTCCGGAAGTGTATCCGAAATTTTCCATCCTCAACCCGGAGTATACGTATACGGTTTCTCAGTATCAAATGGTGAGCGGTGTCTTTGATACCATGTCTCACCTGATGGAACAGTATTTTTGCGGAGACGATAACAATACTACTGATTACCTCATCGAAGCATTGATCCGCTCCTCCATTGATAACGTGCGTGTTGCCTTGACCAATCCTGAAGATTACGAGGCTCGCAGTAATATCATGTGGAATGCAACCCTGGCGCTTAATACCCTGACAGGGCTGTCAAAAACACAGGACTGGGAAGTACATATGATTGAGCATCAGCTCGGCGCATATACCGACTGTGCCCATGGTATGGGACTGGCTGCAATTTCACTTCCCTATTACCGTCACATCATGGCCCATGGGGTTGATAAATTTGCACGTTTTGCAACGGTAGTATGGGGTATCCCGGCTGAAGGCAAATCAAAAGACGAGTTGGCCAAAGCAGGAATTGATGCACTGGAAGCATTCTGCAAGGAATGTGGTATTGTGACTTCAATCAAAGAACTTGGAGCCACAGAAGAAATGCTGCCCAAGATCGCGGCATCAAGTTTTCTCCTGGATGGCGGCTATAAAAAATTGAGCAGCAATGAAATACTTGAGATTCTGAAAGAAAGCTTCTGACCTGCATCTCCCATGACTTCAGCATTACATGACATAAGGAGTAAACACATGGAAAACAGTCTGGAAAACAGTCTGGAAAACAGTGTGATTTTTGACAAAGGTGAGGTGAATCCTTACGGCAAATATTTTTCAGGCAAGAGCTATCTGAATATGCTGACCCTGGAAGGCGTTGTAACCGCCAATGTAACCTTTGAACCCGGCTGTATCAATAACTGGCACACCCACAACGCTGACAAGGGCGGTGGTCAGATCCTGCTGATAACCGGCGGACGCGGCTGGTACCAGGAATTCGGCAAGGAAGCCCAAGAACTGCATGCCGGCGACGTGGTCGTTATCCCTGCTGGTGTCAAACATTGGCATGGAGCTGCAAAAGACAGCTGGTTTGTTCATATTGCCGTGGAAGTTCCTGGAGAGAACACCTCCAATGAATGGCAGGAGCCGGTGGACCGAGACGAGTACGACAAACTGAAATAACGGGTAGTCTGACCTTGTCAGATATTTATAGGAAAAGAGTCATGGCCCTCCGGCCATGACTCTTTTCCTTCTTCCCCTTGATGAAGGGCTATCGCATACTCACTGCATCCAATACGTGGACCTACTCTGCTTTCCCTTCTTTTTCAACACGACACAACAATGCAGAATGCGGCCAGCTGCCTATTTCCGGACTGCAGAATTCAGGATCATCCGGACAGAGAACGTTGGCATTTGATTCAAAGACACCAAAGAGTTCCGGAAGTTTTGGGTCGCGTTCCGGGAACCACCAGGAATGCTGTATATCCACCATCTCGGGGTGCATGACGTCCGTAATTCTGACACGCTGACGAATGGAACCAAGCGGCGTTGAGATCACAGCCCAGTCGCCTTCGGCCAGCCCCAGTTTTTCCGCTGTTTCGGGATGTATGGAAACCAGAGGATCTGGTACTTTCAGACGGGCTTTTTCGATCTGCCGCTGTTCTGATTGATACATGGGCATAAAGCGGCTTCCGGTAATAAGGATGAGCGGATATTCCTCAGCCAGTTCCGGACTTCCCTTGGGACTCCATACCGGCTCATGGTATTGAGGAAGGGGATCTGCGCCCAGTTCTTCAAAAATAGATGATTTAAGCTCCACCTTGCCTGAAGGCGTTCCGAATCCGAGCTGTTCGTAACGACGATATTCTTTTTTGCCGAAAACACCGTATTGATCCACCAGTTGCTTGAAGTTCAGGCCAACCGGTTCCAGAGCATGGTCATATACCTCTTCAATGGTTTCCCAGGGCCAATATTCTTCCTGGCCCAATCGCATACCAAGTCCGCGGTAAAAATCATAACTGTTACGCCGCTCAGATACCGGTTCAATGCCCTGGGGACAGGCCATACAGAAGCCTCCCGTTAACCAGAGCTCAGAGGTTTCCACAGTTGAGGCCGCAGGAAAAACATAGTCAGCCAAAGCCGCAGACGGGGTCATGTAGTAATCCACCACCACGTACAGCTGCAGGGCCTGCAGGGCCTTGAATACCCGTTGTGTGTTGGGCAGGGCTAGAAGCGGGTTATTTGCCAGGGTAATTGCGGCTGTTACCGGATAGGGTTTTCCGGTAATAATAGCGTCCATAACCTCTCTGGCATGTGCCAGGTTGGAATGCCAGGCCTCAGGTGCGGACATATAACCTTCCGGCAGCTTCTTGTTGGCCGCCATGTTTTTTTCCCACCCTGGAAAGCCGAAAAACGGATATCTGTCTACGCCAAGCTGCTTGCCTTTTTGACTTTCAGGCATCATATCGTTTAACTCAAAATATTCCCAATCCCGGATTTTTCCTATATCACCGGCCAGGGAAAAGACCTCGCCGCCGGGAACCTCCAGGTTGCCGGTAATGGCTCGGATAATGGCTCGGCCTCTGGCACACTGCGTGGAATTGACTCCCTGTTTATCCAGCCCCAGCCCGAAAGGAATTACGGCCGGGCTGTTTGCGGCATACATTCTTGCCGATTGTTGAATAAGGTCGACAGGCACCGATGTGATGTCCGCAATCTTCTCAGGGGTATAGGATTCAACCGCTTTTTGTAACTCGTCGAACCCAACGGTCCAGCGGGATACAAAATCATGGTCATACAAATCCTCCGCGATAATCAGGCGAATCCAGCCGAGCATTAAAGCGAGGTCTGTGCCAGGGCGAATCTGCAGCCATAAATCCGCCTTTTCCACCTCTTTTGTCCTTCTGGGATCGATGACGATCATCCTGGCGCCATTTTTTCGAGCTGCAACGAGTTTGGGGTAGAGATTAACCGGACTTGATTGGGAAGCGTTACAACCCCATAAAACAACGCACTTGGCAGCAGGAACTTCGCTGCCCATAATCATGCCGCCGTAGGTCGCAAATTCAGTTGCATAGCTGGGGCACATGCAAATGGTGTTGACGCCGCAGGTGTTGGGAGAACCGAAAAGATTGAAAAAGCGGCGGCAATCCCAGTGGTATGTCCGTTTGGTACCATGGGTAAACGTGAGCGTTTCGGCACCATATGTATCTCGTAAACCTGATAGTTTTTCGGCTACTTCATCCAGGGCCTGGTCCCAGGATATCCGCTGCCAGCGGCCTTCCCCTTTTTCACCAATTCTCTTTAATGGATGATTCAGACGTTGCGGATGATAGAGGTGATCCAGCATCAACCGGCCACGTTCACAGATGACTCCTCGAGTGATTGGATGATCCGGATCTCCGGTAACTTTGACAACCTTGTTATTTTCAATATGCAACAGGGTTCCACATCGCGGATGGCAAAGGCCACAATAACTTCTGCGAATTTTCTTCATGTGAGTCTCCAGACTTGGTTGACAGCAATGCGTTCCATGGAACGACCGGTCTCAAGGGAACCATTCTTTCATATAATTCAATAACCTGTTCCACGTATACCAACAGTAAGAAGCAGTATCCGGGTATATAGAGACATGTTTTCTCCATGCTGTCACGCTGTATTTCCGTCTCAATATACTCTTTCATATCTACTGTAATATATGTTAAAATAGACTGGCAGTCAATTTTAAATCGACTTTGAGTCGAAAATGACCCATGGACACCAAAGGGATCTCGCAACAGAGATCAAGAGGAGAAAATATGAAAAAGTCCGCTACGGCTACAACCCGATCCGACCAAAAGAGCACTCGTCGAATAGGTGCGCCCTCAGGACCGAGAAAAGCGGATCAGAAGCGGGCAACTTTGATAGAGGCTGCCGGTAAACTTTTTGTCAAACAGGGCTACGAAGCTACCACCATGGATGAAATAGCCGCTGCCGCTAATGTCGCAAAAGGTACACTGTACCACTACTTTGCAAATAAAGCTGAATTGCTGAAGGTCTTAAGGGAAGGGTTTGAATCAGAAGTTATGAAACGTATCCGTTCACGTGTGGATCTGTGTCAGGATGATGATTGGCGAGGTCGTATCAAAGCATGGATAGATGGTGCCGTTGATGCCTACTTTGCAATGCATGAGCTCCATGACGTAGTTATCTACGGCACTGGGATGCCGTTTCGCAACGCAATGGCGGATGCGGAAATAACCCGATATCTTACTCAGTTGATTCGTGACGGTGCGCGGGCTGGAGCCTGGACGGTGGATGATGAACACTGGACCGCTGTGGTCATGTTTTACAGCTTTCGAGGGGGATGCGACGAGGCCATCATGGGAACCCAGAATGCGGAAGATATTCCGGAAAAGCTGAACAGATTATTTTTAAAAATATTAAATGTGACCACCTGAAAGTGATTCTGAATACTCAATGGAGCCGTAGAATCTGCATGATGCAGGCGAATGCGTTGGTAATCTCAACCAGCAGGGCTGGACGAGCTCCGGTTTTTTATTAGCTGAGGTTGTCTGTGAGGAGTTATATTGTGGCTTTAAAATAAAAGAAGCGGCTCCAATACAGCTTCAATGATCCCCTACAACCCTTGCCTGATTTTCCAAAAAATATATATTGGTTTGTAAAAGGTCATTGATCGATTCATATATAACAAATTCTCATACAGGAGTGACTTTATGTGTCCTGACAATGCGATATCCGAACAGGATGACCATGCCCCGGCTGCCTCACTTGCCTCTTTAGCAGAGAAACTGGATCAGTTGACCCTGGCCCAGGCAAACGAGCCTGTCGCACAGTACCCGGCCCTGTCGATTTATCGATATGAAAGTCCCACGGAATTGACCAGCTATATGCAGGAACCAAGCATTTGCCTGATCGCCCAGGGGAACAAACGCGTATTCCTCGGAGACGACGAATATGTTTATGACCAGCACCATTACCTGTTGACATCCGTAGATTTACCGCTGGTAGCCCAGATTCAGGAGGCGAGCAAAGAAATACCTTACCTGGGACTCACCCTTAAATTGGAGAGGAAAATTATCGCCCAGATGATGCTGGAGAACGATGTTCCGGTTAACCGATCCAGCTCAGCCGACCGCTGTATAGCTGTGAGCGAAATATCGCTGCCCACTGTTCAGGCCATTCTACGCCTGCTCGACCTGCTTGATCATCCTGAGGATCTTCCTGTCCTTGCCCCTCTCATCCAGAGGGAGATACTCTATCGTCTTCTTACAGGGGAACAGGGCCGCAGGTTGCTGCAAATCGCAATGGTCGGCAGTCACAGTAACCAGATTGCACGTGCAATAGACTGGTTGAAGGAAAACTACGACAGAACTGTTAAAATCGATGATCTTGCAGCATACGCTGGGATGAGCACGTCAAGTCTGCATCATCATTTCCGGGCAATGACAGCCATGAGTCCGTTGCAGTTTCAGAAGAGGCTGCGCTTGAATGAGGCCAGGCAGCTCATGCTTATGGAACAGAAGGATGCGACAACAGCAGCTTTTGAAGTCGGTTACGAAAGCCCTTCGCAGTTCAGTCGTGAGTACAGCCGTCTGTTTGGATCTCCTCCGTCACGGGATATTAAAAAGCTGCTTGAAAGTGCAGTCAATTGACACTCCATATTCACGCCTTGGCAACATTGCAACATGCTCCCTGAAGACAGAATACGTCATGTGCGGTGCTGCTTTTTCTCGTTTCCAGTCATTGCCGTCTTGTCATACCTGCCAATGGGGCGAATCGTAGTTCAGACGTCTTTCCCCATGGCGTACGCATCGCCCATGGCACTGGTGTTTTTCACCTTTCCGGCGTCCCAGAGGCCGGTTACAGCGACAGTTCCTTTCTCCTCAACGTCCAGACAGTCGGTGAACGTCCTGAAACTCTGAAAGGTGCTGTCTACCGGTAAACGGCCACCGGCTGCAGAGGCGATAAAGTACACTTCTTTATTATGAATCAAGGGGTAAATTGGACAGACTCGATCGATGAAAGTCTTCATTTGCCCATTAAAGGAACGGAAATAGACCGGACTGGCAAGTACCATCACATCTGCAGCGAGTATTTTGGCCAGGATGTCATTCATATCGTCCTGCAGTACGCATGCCCCCGGCTTTCCGATGCAGGTGCAGCATCCTGTACAATACTTGATGTCTGTCTCAGACAGCCTGATTTTCTCCACCTCATGTCCGGCGTCCCTGGCTCCTTTCATGAATTCATCACATAGGATGTCGGAATTACCGTTTTTTCGAGGACTGGCTGATATTATAAGTATATTTTTACTCATATTTTTTCCTTTAAGGGTATCTTAAACTCTTCGCTACCTGGTTATTTCAAGGTAATGGTGACGGAGATGGCATCCTCAAGTGTATCCATTATTGAAGCGGTAACCATCAGTCTGCCGAGGGTAACCATATTACCGTACTGTTGTGATATCTCTTCATCTTTGTAGAGGATGGCAAAATAGTTGCCATCTGCCGCAAATGCGATATCTCCGTTTGACCAGCCGTTGCGCAACTCATTTTGCTCATAGGGAAGGGCTGTCATCACACCGCAGTAGTCATGGGCATACTTATGCAGTTTTACCGTATAAGGCAGCATGGCAATGAGTGCTTTGGCTGGGGTGCTGCTGTTCAGAACAGCTGGAATTTCTGTTGAACCGATTGTTAATATTATTGCTGTTTCTTTCATTGTAGCTGGAGTGTAGAGGTTCGTACTATTTTTAGAGGA
This sequence comes from Desulfobulbaceae bacterium, assembly GCA_963678525.2. Taxonomy (GTDB): domain Bacteria; phylum Desulfobacterota; class Desulfobulbia; order Desulfobulbales; family Desulfobulbaceae; genus Desulfogranum. The sequence continues at coordinate 1,966,294 of CAXXDG010000003.1, read as the reverse complement.
AGGCTCAGCTGCAAACACCGTGGTGAAAACGGCCCTGTTTACAACGAACAACGTTTGTAAGAGTAAGACTTTCTGTAATTCTCGGATATTGTATAGTAAACACGGATTTTTTTTATATCCGATTCTCTGAATTGATTGCCCGATACTCCAAAATTTGGGAGCCAGTCACGCTGCTGCGTATCATGTCTCGGGGGAGGGGGATACTGCGTTTTGGGTCAGCAGGTATATGGTTATGAATAACGAGAAAACCGCTGTGATTGCGCTTGCTAAAAATACGGACTCAATTCCGTAGGTTCCTGCAAGAAATCCCAACGCCGGACTTCCAAATCCAAGGGTCACATCGAGAAAGGCATTGTAACTTCCCATGGTAATGCCTCGGCTTTCTAGCGGTGCACGTTTTAATGCTTCAATTCCCAATCCTGGAAACACCAGGGAGAAGCCGGCTCCCGAGATGCCGGCGCCGGCCATGGCAACCCAGCCTGACGATGCTGTTGCTATCAGCAGCAAACCAGCGGCCTGTATGATGAGGCAATAGAGAGAGACCTTTGCTCCACCGAATCGATCCGGAAGATGTCCGCAGAATATTCGGGTAAGAATGAGCATCGACGCAAAAAGGGCAAACGCATAGGCCCCGTGATCCCAGTGCTTCACCGAGAATAGAAGGGTGAGAAAGGTGGTGACCGCACCAAAGGTTATGCCGCTGAGGGCAAAACCTGTTCCAGGTAAAAATACTGCCTTGAGAATAGTTGCAGCACCATGGCGTTTTACGGATGCCGGCGGAACAGCGGAATAAACCGGTTGGATCAGGAGCAGAGCAACAACAGGCATGCATATCGTTGCCAGGGTAATTCCGAAAAAACTCCATTTCTCAAATATAAAACTGCCAATCGGCGCCCCGGCGGCAAATGCCGCGAACATAGACATTCCCACCCAGGCGATCATCTTTGCCGAGCGGGTTTCATCGACTGACTGCAAGGCCCATAGTATTGACCCCGTGATTACGAGGCTTTCAGCACCATCTATCAAGGCCCTCCTATATTTGAGGGCCTTGATCGCGTTGCATTCCATCGCAACAGCAGGCAAACTTCACCTGCTATTTCCGCTTATTTCAAGTGATCCTGGAAAAAGGATGTGATTTTGTCAAATGGAATCATATCCATTCTGTCATACAGATCGATGTGTCTCGCCCCTGGAACAATAACGAGTTCTTTGGGCTCGGCGGCCATTTCATACGCATCCTCTGTAAAGTATCTTGAGTGAGCATTCTCGCCCATGATGAACAGAATTGGTCGTGGAGAAATAGACTTTATATAGCTCAGTAGAGGAAAATTCATGAAAGCCATATTGCTTGTCATTGTGAAGGGCCCGTGTGATCTTGGGTGATGACCACGCTCCATTCCATAGTACTCGAAGAACTCACTTGAAATAGGATCCAGTCCTTCCGGGATTGAGGCAGCCGCTTCTTCCGGGAATCCCGGAGGTAATAATGGACTGCCGTTTTCGAAATCCTTCCAGCGCTGCTCTCCAAGCTGATCGAGAATCCGGCTGCGCTGCTCAGTGGACATTCCATCTTTCCAACCATTACGGATTACACGGCTCATGTCGTACATACTTGCGGTGGCAACGGCTTTAATCCGGTGATCAACCTGTGCTGCAGTAAGAGCAAATGCGCCACTGCCGCAGATACCGATAACCCCGATTGTATCTCTGTCCACAAACTGACGTGTACCGAGAAAGTCCACGCCGGCGCTGAAATCTTCAACAAATATATCAGGTGAGGAAACGTGTCGTGGTTCACCGCTGCTTTCGCCGTTAAAGGATTCGTCGAATGCCATGGTGACAAAGCCGCGCTCAGCCAGGGTTTGAGCATAAATGCCGGCACCTTGCTCCTTCACCCCGCCGTAAGGTGTGCCGATGAGAATGGCTGCATATTTTTGAGATCTATCTATATCTTTGGGAAGATACAGATCTGCAGCGATGGTGATACCGTATCTGTTGGGATAGGAAACTTTTTCGTGAATGACCTTTTCGCTTTTTGCAAAGGTTTTATCCCATGCGTTGTCCTCTGCCGCAGCAGCATTGGTTATGAATACAAGCGTACTCATTACCAGGGCTGCCAAGATGGTAAGAAATAGATTTTTTTTCATGCTAATCTCCTCGTTTTTATATTTTACAAAGCTGTTGTGAGCACTTCGACAATATCATCTTTACTCATGGCCGGGCGGCCAAGAAGTTTGCCCTCCTCATCATGCAGAACAAGCGCAGAATCTTCTGCATATTTGGCAAGCAACTCGTCCCCAATACCGACTTCCTGCAGGCGTGTCGGGCAGCCGATGGATTTGAGGAAATCCTCATAGGCATCAATACCGGCAAGAGCACAGTCGAGATCATCGTTACTTTTTGCCTGGAGACCGAAGAGACGTTCGGCGAACTGGACGAATTTAGCCGGACGAACTTTGACTGCAAATCTCATCCAGGCAGGATTCACGATTGCCAGGCCTGCTCCGTGGGTGATGTCATGATGGGCGGAGATGGCGTGTTCGATCATGTGTACGGGAAAACCTGCCGGATTCATTCCTGCGGCCATGAAACCATTCAACGCGAGGATGGAAGCCCACTGCAGTTGCGCACGTGCTTCGAGATCGCTGCCGTCGGTAACTGCTTTTTTGCCGTATTCGATGGTATTGAGAATAACGCCTTCAGCGAAACGGTCCTGGATGGGCGTGTTGTCCATGCCATTGAAATATGCCTCGGTCACATGGACAATGATGTCGCAGACGCCATAAGCGGTCTGATCTTTAGGGACTGTTACAGTCAATTCCGGGTCAACAACAGCAGCGGCAGGAAAAAGTGCTTCGGTCTGAACAAAGGATTTGATTTTGGTGTCTTCATTGCTGATGACCGCAGCGCAGTTCATTTCCGAGCCGGTGGCGGCAAGAGTCGGGACAGTGACGAGGGGCAGGGCTTTTGTCGGGATCATCCAGTTTTCCTGGCCATGGCCGATCAAATCCCAGGGGTCACCATCATACAGGGCTGCCGCTGCAATAACCTTGGAGGCGTCCATGGTGGATCCTCCGCCAAGGGCCACGATAACATCACATTTTTCATCGCGAACTATTTGTGCACCGCGGGCAACGGAAGTTATTTTTGGATTGGGTTCTATGCCGGAACACTCGAAGACTGCGACGCCGGCCTGCTCGAGTGAGTCGACTGCCCGTTGGAATGTTCCGTTCCGTTTCACGCTGCCGCCGCCGGTCACAAGCAGTGCGCGACTACCGTTTTCCTTTACGACTTCACCAAGGCGATTGAGGTAACCTGCGCCGAAAACAAGACGGGTGGGATTATAAAATTCGAAATTCATTGTGTTCTCCTTATTAAGGGTCATGAATGGGTATCCTGATTGGATGATTCCACTATATGCCGGTAAAGAGAAAACTGTTAGAATGATACTCCGGAGTTCTTGTCTGATTCTCCAAAATTATGCTTAATGTAGTGGGGGGGAGGCTCCCTTCTCGATATAGGTTATGGTGAGTATAAACTGCGCACACATGGTGGGGGCATGACTGCGGAGAGATCGCTATGGGAAAAAGAGGGGAGCCGGTTCAGGATCGATTGGTGAATGGATTTCCGGTTGTTCGACGCGTCCGGCTCTGGGAAAGGGCGTCGTGTGACAGGCCGTATCGGGATATACTCCCGGCTCCCTGCAAAAACCGGGAGAGCAAGTCCGCAAGTCCGTTTACAGCAAATAATTAAATTGCTTAACTTTGTTTTTATCGAATAAAGCTCATTTTTGTTCGTTGTTCTAATTCCGGATAGGGAACAGCCGATCGGGCGACATCAATACATTTAAGCAGCCAGGCCATATTTTTTGCTAGAATCCTCATGGTTTGCAGTCCTTCTGTATCCTGGCGGGCTTCATCGGCTTTGGTGCCGTGGATTTCATTCCAGTAATGGGATGAAACAATCGGCATCTGCGCGAAAGTGAAATATTTGTTCAGCCTGTCAAACGCTGCACTGTTGCCACATCTTCGACTACTGGTGATGACTGCGGCAGGCTTGAAGGCATACGGGTCCGCTTTCTGATAGAAGACTCTGTCCAAAAGTCCGCATAATGAAGCGTTCGGCCCGGCAAAATAAACGGGAGATCCAATGACTACGCCATCTGCACTTTTTAAGAGGTCGATGCATTCATTGACCGGGTCGTCTTTGTAGATGCAATAGCCGGTTTTCACACATCCCATGCAGGCGGTGCATCCTCGTATACCTTCCTTGCCGATGTGAAACATCGTGCTTGCAATATTGTGTTTGTCAAGCTCGCCTGCTATTTCGTCAAGCGCTACCTGTGTACATCCATTTGCGTGCGGACTTCCATTTATAAGTAAAACATTCATTATATTTTTTCCTTTAAAGTACGAAATTTTTAATTTTTATAGTGGACTTAATACAACCGTTGAAGCGAAGAAGCCTTAAAAACCGCGACAACATGACTGCCTTGGGTAAGATTCATTTCGAGAACCGAACGGGGAACGATTTGGGCAACCAGAGTCTGTCCCTGACAGTTCAATTCCACTCCGACCCTGTTGCGTACCTGAAACATTTTCTTGACAACGCAGGGGAGCATGTTGCGGGCACTGGTCGCCTGCGGGTGTTTTTTGAATAACAGAATATCGCGTGCATCAAGCTCAAATTGTCCGGAACCGGGATTATCGTCTTTGACGAGAATAAGTGGAACCTTTCCCCATTTATATTCCAGTAGGTCGTCAACGGTCTGCGGGTTGGTTAGATTTAACATGTTGACATAGCCCTGACCACTCAATCCCATGAAGCTCCTTGCCAATTTCTCGGTGCGAAGGGTGTTTTTAACACGGCCTTGCTCTACCGCAAGAACTTCATCCGTCATCAGCCGCATTTCCCGCATACTATGACTGATGAAAAGCATGGGAATGGAGAATTCCTCAAAAACACGATTCAAATGGGGAATGATCTGATATTTGAGCTGACCGTCCAGTCCTGTCAATGGCTCATCCAGTAAGATCAGGTGAGGGTCGGCAAGAATGGTGCGCCCGAGAGCAACACGCTGGCGTTCCCCGCCGCTGAGACGGGTAACCCGTCGACTGAGCAACGGGTCGAGATGTAATGCCTTGATCAGTTGCTCCGGGTTAATGTTGCGCTCTTGCTTTGGAGTTCGCTTACGCCCGTAAAAAAGGTTTTTTTCCACACTCATATGGGGAAAAAGATGCGCATGCTGAAAAACCACTCCTACACGGCGTGCTTCAGGAGGCAGGTTTATATTGGTTGTACTGTCGAACAGCGTCTTGCCGTTGAGCCTGATGAAGCCCTCGTCCGGTTTGAGCAGCCCGGCTATCATGTTCATCAGGGTGGACTTGCCGCTCCCGGAAGGGCCGAATACACCGCAACGGCTCTGGTTGAGCGTGCACTGCAGGTGGCAGCTGAACTCAGGGAATTGTTTTTGAACGTCTATTTCCAACTGCATTTTCAATTCCTGGCCATTGTTTTGTTTATTGTCTCCCCCACCAGCAGAACGATAAAAGACAGAATAATGGACACGAAACATAGGGAAAGCGCCATTTTGTCGCCGCCTGGGGAGGAGGTGTACTGGTAAATTGCAAGGGGAATGGTCTGAGTTACCCCCGGAATGTTTCCCGCCAGAACAATGGTGGCACCGAATTCACCGAGACTGCGCGCAAACATCAGTGTCATGCCGGCAAGTATGGCCCGTCCTGAAAGCGGGAGCACAATGGTGAGCACCGTATCCCACCAGCGGGCGCCCAGGGTTCTTGAGGCCTGGAGATACTGCTGATCAATGGATTCCATGCCCAGACGTATGGAGCGAACCAGTAAGGGAAAGCCGACAACCGATGAGGCGATAATGGCGCCGGTAAGGGTGAATATCACCTGGATGTTCATCGTCTTGAGATGGCTGCCTATCCATCCGTTACGACCCAGAAGCAGGAGAAGGAGATATCCGATGACAACCGGCGGGAGGACCAACGGCAGGTTGATCACTCCCTCAAGAATTGTCTTACCCGGCAAGCGGGTAAAGGCAAGTATGTATGCGACGGCAAAGCCGATGGGTAGGGATATCAGGGTTGCCGTGGTTGCCACCTGGAGGGATAGCAGGATTGCCTGATAATCCTGTGGAGATAATGTAAGCATATATACAGCGTTAATTTTGTAATTGCAGCTTGTTACTGGAAGTTATTCAGCAGGATCAAAACCGTATTTTTTGAGAATATTTTTTGCCTGCTCGGTTTCCATGAACCTGAGAAACGCTTGGGCGGTTGATTTTTCAGCCCCGGAAACCGTCAAGCCCATGGGGTAGGCGACCCTGTTGTACAGATCGTCGGGTACGGTGAACAGAATCTTGGCGTTTTGTGCCGCCAGGGCGTCTGTTCGGTAGACAAAAGATCCGTCAACCTCACCTCTATCGGCATAGAGCAGAGCCTGGCGAACATCTTTTGCCAGCATCAGCTTATTGCTCTGCTGCAGAGGGGCGAACTGATGAACCGCTTCCATGGCCTGTTTTGCATACTGGCCTGCCGGAACGCTTTCCGGGGTTCCTATGGCTATACGTTTCAGGGATGTCAATCCTTCCATGGTTTGTATGGTGTTGTTGGGATCGCCTACGAAAACGAGTTTATTATAGGCAAAAATGCGGTCCGTATCTTTGGCGATCATCTCTTTTTCTTTCAGAAATTTCATCCATTTTGGATTTGCTGAAACATACAGGTCCGCAGGTGCGCCCTGATCGATCTGTTTGGCCAGGGAGCCTGAACTGGCATAGTTAGGCAGCAGATTTGCTTCCGGATGATCAGCCTTGAATGTGCTGATGAGTTCATTGAATGCGTCGGTCATGCTGGCCGCAACTGAGAGGTAGATGGTATCTGCCGCCATAATCGGCGCGGCAAAGGTCAATATTGCCAGAACAGTGCAGAGCAAAATTCGTTTCATGGTTTTCATGGTATTCTATTCCTTAAAGTTTCGATGAAGTGTATTAGGTTGTTGCCAGCAGTACGTCCGATGCCTTGATAACAGCTGAAACCTGTGTGCCGATTTCAAGGCCGAGGCGCTCAACGCTTGCTGAGGTGACAATGGAGGTGACTGAACTGCCTCCGGGCAGATCAATGGTTATTTCATCGTTTACTGCTCCTTTGAGTATCTGACTGATGGTTCCCTTGAGTATATTGCGTGCTGATATGCATTCAGGGGCAATGTCATGGGCCAACATCACTGAAGGGGCCTTGACGATAACCAGTACCTCTGCCGAGGGGATCAGTTCCAGGCGTTGTACGGAGTTATGGGTTATAACAGATGTGAGGATGTCGCCGCCTTTGAGTGTGACGGTGACAACACTGTTGACAACACCCTCTTCTATGTGTTTGACCTGTCCCAACCAGACATTCCGGGCACTGATCTTCAATTCAATTCTCCTGAGTTTTTTCAGCGTATCCAACGCTGCCTTTGGGTCGTTGCCGTAAAATTGCATGAACTGGGAAAACTCTTTTTGAAATTGTTTTGTGTTTTCAATAAGTTGCCTCCCCTCCTCGGTCAGCCTTGTGCCGCCTCCTCCGCTTCCGCCGGTCTGTTTACTGATCAGCGGCTGGGGGAAAAGGTTGTTGAGTTGATCAATTTTCTGCCAGGCCGATTTGTAACTGATGCCGACAGCCTTGGCTGCACAGTTGATTGACCCCATTCGATCAAGCACCTGCAATAACTCGATTGTTGGACTATGAGGCTTCCAGCCGAGGACTTCATGAATCTGTACGTGTTGTTTTGTCATCGATGACCTGTTTTCGTTGTTCTTAAAAAACATAACGCGCTACGAATGCTTACACCTAAAACAAGTTTCATGCCAGTATTATTTTTCAGATGCCGGTGATGATGAACAGCGGGGTGGAGAAAAGGTAACTGCTCACAGTGCACCTGATCTTTCCGCGATCAGCCTGTGTGCTATCAGGCACCCTGTAACCAGTTACAAATACAGGGAAGTTATCAAGCTGGGCTGTGCCCCTGTGAGTAGTTACGGGAAAAGAAAAGGTCTCAAAAAACAGCGTATAATGTATATGGTCCGATGCCTTGCTCCTGTAGACAGGAGAAGGGTACGTAATCCGGATTTGGCGTGGAGGGCATGACAATATTGTAGGTTCGATGTTTCTGTTTTTTCAATATTGTCGTGCCGGAATTATCCTGGAGGCAAGATTGTGATATCCGGGTGTACTCCCTGCAAGTCTCCGAAAAGAAACGGCTGGATACTGTTGAGTGAAAGCTTACGGTTGTTTTGTGCGTGCCCCTTGACGTTGTTGTTGTGCTGATGAAAAAATGCGCCGTTTACCTCGAGTATATGGCTGATTCTATGTTTGAACCCGTCTGTGAAAGCCGCTCCCCGACCCTCAAAATGCATATCGCCTTTTTGTATTGAAGTGTATACCAGACTGAGATCATCCAAGGTAATACTGTTGTTCTCCAGGTCTTCGGCATTGGTGATAAGTCCCCACACTAATGTTTCTGACGGTATCTCAATGGGCTCTTCGCAGTCGATTATGGTGTGCGGCATGATGATGGAGCCGTTCCCTATGGCCAGTCTGCCTTCAGGCTTTCCATGAAGAAAACTGTTGAATCCGACAAAAACATTCTGCTCCAGGTCTGCTTCAATGATCTTTGCGCCATGGGCGGTAACGTCGCACCCCTGCAATCGGGAGTTGATAATAAAGCAATTTTCCTGGGCATTTGATCCTGGTCCCATGTAGGAATTTTCCAGATACGCCCTCTGGGCCACGAGAACGTTTTCACAGATCTGCGTATCCGGCAGTACTACTGCATATCGGTCCAGTGAGGCGGTTTCAGGCGCCTCGACGGCCTCATCGGAATTTGCAGCATCAAACACCTTGTTGAAAGCGTCCTTGTGCTCGTTGATGAAATCGACAAGCAAGCCCCGAGGTTTGCCTCCCTCATCCTGGTGGATATAATACTGCAGCTTGTCCGCCGGGAATTGATAAAAAAAGTTGCACTGGCCGGGGCTGTGCACCCAGACCGTACCAGCTTGCACGTCGAGATGATTGATCTCTCCCGCCTGTACATAGGCGTATGCACCAATTGCGCAGTCACGCATGGTAGTCAGGTCAACGGTGGCAAATGGGCCGAGAAAGCAGCCGTCACAGGGGGCGCCGTGAATGTTGGCATAATCAAGTGAGAGGGTGTTTTTTATGAAGAAACTGTCCGGTGATTCAGGATCATGGGAAAAATTATGCACCAGGGTCTTGATCAGCGCACTGGTATGGATATCAAAAAATTCGTCTTCCGTAAGATCGATACTATAATTTTCATATTGAAAGGTGCAGCCTTTTCGCTTGAGTTCGTCACCTCGTATATCCGATTTATAGAGCAGGGAATCCGTTACCCGGCACTTGCCGAGAAAGTAACTGCCGGCCAGGCTGCTGTGAGTGAACTTCAGGTTTAATGGGATATCAGAGGTAATGCCGTAAAAAGCATAAAATTTAGTGAGTTGTTCCAAGTCGACATGGCGGCTGACGAACGGGCTGACATCAAATCCAAGGTCTCTCAGGTTGATGTTGACCCGTTGGATTATTTTTTTAAATATTTTTTCAATCTCAAGCATATCTCACCGCAGTAATGGCTGAGGTTCAAGGAAGCAGAGGATCTCACAGGCCCTTCAGGAAATGTCCAGTTCTTTCATTGCATGAAAACCGGCGGAAAAAACATCGGAGAGGCGAAGTATTCCAACTATTTCGTCTCCCCTGGTGACCAAAAGAGATTGATGGGCTCCGGCGACCATTTTGTGCATGGCAAGGTCAAGTTCACTGTTTTCCGCCACATATTCGTCCGGGGTTGGTTTTTGCATAAATGTATCCACCGGTTTTTTAGCCGCCTCTTTGAGCAGCTTTTCAGTGAATACCTTGCAGTTCAACCTGGCTTTTTCTCTTTGTTGTCCGATGTAGGCGTCACTGAATTTATACATTTTTAATTGATCAATATTTCCATTACGTGTGTCTGCCGATTCCAAAGCCTTGAGCACACGAAGCTGGCTGATCCTCCCCACAACCTTGTTATGTTCGTCCAGGACCAGGATTGCTCGATGCTGATATTTGCCGTGGTCGAAATTTTCCTGAGCTTTTTCAAGAGCGAGTATGGCATCGAAAAGCGTAGTGCCTAAAGGAACTGTGGCATATTCGTTAATCTGAACCATAAGCTCCTTGACAGTATATTTTTTCACGCTCATCCCTCGTTGCTAAAGTGGATTCAGGGTAGGTTGGGCCGGCGTCTGCATCTTTTCAGGCGCCTCTGGTTGACGTCACTTTATCCTTTTTTGAATCTTTTTTCAGTATTTTTGTGTGCGGAAACAGGGGCAAAGCTGTGCGAAGACGTTCGGTAGCCTGACATACTGTATGTGTAGTGGCTCTGTAGAGATGACATGATGTTTATATGAAAGTCTCCGGCAGAGAGCAGAAGGCGCCCTGCCGGAGTGACAAACTTTCATGCTTCGTTGTGGCCGGCCAACCTGGTCCAGCCATGCTGGTTAGCCCTGCCGGGTGAGCAATACGGGTCAGGGGGCTGTTTGTATGGGTTTCTACTAAATCGTCGTTCAGTGTGTGTTTCGATACATTTTCGGCAACCCTTTTTGGTGCGTTTTTTGGGGGGTAAGTTCATTATTTTTCAGATTTTGAAGAATAATATTCTGTTTAAAAATATCTTTAAAGAATTTAGTTCGCATTTCGTCTGGCATATTTGTGATTTGTTTGTTAGCGTGTCGGTGGTTTTACAGGGAGGCGATGAGGAAATATTTGTATTATGGTGAACCATGATTGACGATGTGAGTTTAAAAATTCTGCAGATTTTACAGGAAAAGGCGCGTATCCCTAATGTGGAAGTCGCCAGGCAAATGGATATGGCCCCTTCGGCCGTTCTGGAACGTATCCGCAAACTCGAGCGTCAGGGAGTTATTGACGGCTATGAGGTCCGCTTGAATCCTGAACAGTTCAATCGCAGTCTCATTGCCTTTATCTCTGTGGATGTCTGTGAGCAGGAGATGAAACGGCCTTTAGGCCCGTATTTTGCAAAATTGCAGGAAATTCAGGAGGTCCACTACGTTGCAGGAAAAGATTGTTATTTACTGAAAACGAGGATGGCGGACAACCGGGAATTGTACAAATTTCTGCAGGAAAAAATTATGAACATGCCCGGGGTTACGGCTACCCATACAACCCAGGTTTTACATACCTTTAAAGAAACCGCAAATTTGCCGCTAATAAACAGTTGAGAAAAAAGAGGAACCAACATGCCCATTTCAGATAATTATCGATCCCGTTTATACCCAGTCCTTCCCGCCATATGCAGGCATTATGGTACGCCGTTTCACATCTATGATGAAGCCGGCATACGGGAAACAGGTGAACGGTTGAAAAAGGTTTTTGCAGGAATTAGGGAATTCAGGGAATATTTTGCGGTCAAGGCTCTACCCAATCCACGTATACTTGAGATCATGCAGGATATGGGGTTTGGTTTTGACTGCAGTTCCATTACCGAATTGCTTCTGAGTCGCAGGATTGGAGCAAGCGGCGATGCTATTATGTTCACCTCCAACAATACCAGCGACCAGGAATTTGCCCTGGCTGCGGAAAACGGAGGCTGCATTCTTAATCTCGACGATATCAGCCTGATACAAAAGGTAGAGCAGATGCCTGAATTAATCTGTTTCCGTTATAACCCCGGGGCCCGTCGGTCAGGAAATGATATCATCGGCAACCCCGTGGAAGCCAAATACGGTGTCAGTCACCAACAGATCATAGACGCCTATCGCCAGGCTCAACAGAAAGGCGCCAAACGTTTCGGCCTGCACACCATGCTCGCGTCCAATGAACTGTATCATGGCTATATGGTGCAGACTGCACAGATGCTCCTGGATCTGGTTGAGGAAATAAGCGCTGAACTGGGAATCCGGTTTGAGTTTATTAATATCGGAGGAGGCTTGGGCATACCCTATACCCCCGATGCCGCCGCCTTGGATCTGGAGACAATGGCTGCCGGAATTACAGAGCTTTTTCAGACCTTTGAGGGGAAGAACGGCTATATGCCCGCACTGTACATGGAAAGTGGTCGATTCATGACCGGACCCCATGGCGTGTTGGTGGTGAAGGCCATTAACCGTAAGGATATATACCGCACTTACATTGGAGTGGATACCTGTATGAGCGCCTTGATGCGGCCTGCATTGTACGGCGCCTACCATCATATCGAGGTGTTGGGTAAAGATGAAGGGCGTGAGTGTGAGGTGGTTGATGTGGTCGGTTCCCTGTGTGAAAATAATGATAAATTCGCCATTCAACGCAAGCTGCCGAGGATCGTCGACGGAGATACGCTTATCATTCATGATACCGGAGCCCACGGCCATGCCATGGGATTTAACTATAACGGCAAGTTACGGCCCAAAGAGCTGCTTTTCACTTCAAGCGGACAGGTGGAGTTGATCAGGCGGGAGGAGAGGCCCGACGACTACTTTGCCACCCTTGACTTTGAAGCCGATGCATTATCCCTTTGATGCCGCAAGGATAGTATGAATCTGCTTCTTTTTAGAGAGGAAGAGCGTGACCTAGACCTTGTAACCCTGACAGATCGAAGGGCTGAACATCTGACATCGGTGCTGGGCGTTCAGCCGGGTGATCAGGTCAGGGTCGGTCAGGTGAACGGGCTTGCAGGCCAGGGTACTGTGGTGTCCGCTGCCGCCGGACAGGTTGTCCTGCAGGTGGAGCTTGTGCAGCGTCCGGAGAACGGCATGGATATTGATCTGATTCTGGCCCTGCCGAGGCCTATCATGCTGCAACGCATACTCAAACAGGCAACGGTCATGGGTGTGCGGCGTTTTTTTCTTATCCGCAGTCAAAAGGTTGAAAAATCGTTTTTTCACAGCCCGGTACTGGAGAAAGAAAAAATAGACAGCCTCCTTATCGAAGGGATGGAACAGGCTGTGGACACCAGGATGCCCGAGGTGGAGATTCACACGCGATTCAAACCCTTTGCCCAGGATATTCTGCCTCACCTTGAAGGTATACGCTTGTTGGCTCATCCCAGGACGGAAAAAAACTTTGCCGCCATGGACAACCCCTGGTCGGCAGGAGGGCGGATGATTCTGGCCATTGGTCCGGAAGGCGGCTGGAATGCGTTTGAAATAGATACGTTTGCGGAGCAGGGATTTCTCCCGTTTTCCATGGGTAAACGTATCCTCCATGTGGATACTGCAGTGGTAGCACTACTGGCACAAGTCCAACTGCTTTATGATCTGGCGAATCGATGAAGCATCTTTTCGGTGAGCACGGTAAATTCCGGTAATTTCAAGAGTTGCAACAACAGACCATAGACGGTTGCGGCACAAAGGATCAACCCGAAGACTCCTGCCGCCTGTAGGGTCAGGGGGCCATGCAGCCAGGCGTCAACGCAATTACGGCCCCACCAGGTAATACTCCCCATGATTGCTGAAGCGATCCCGATTTTCAATATTCCTTGCATCAGATAGCCAAGCGGTAATCCCTCCAGTTTTCGTGTCAGAGCCAGTGCTAAAAAGAGGAAGTTGCAGCTCATGGCACAGGATGTGGCAAGTGCGATGCCGCGAAATTCAAGCCGATCAATAATCAGGACAATAATAATCAGGTTGGCGGCAACACCTATAAAACTGCCGATAACCGGAAACCTGGTCGTGTTAATGGCGTAGAAAACCGGCACCATGACCTTGACCGACGAATAGGCAAAGAGGCCGAGGGCATAAAATTGCAGCGCCTGGGCGGTTTTCACGGTGTCTGTATTCGTAAATACACCATGCTCAAAGACCAGACGGATAATAGGTTCAGCAAGGACAAGTAGTCCTATCGTAGCTGGAATGGTCAGGCTGAACACCATGACCAGGGATGAGATAAAGGTGGTTTTCAGTTTGTCGAGCTGTTTCTCCGCAGCTTGTTTTGCCAGTACAGGCATGGCGGCTATGGAGAAGGCGACGCCGAAAAGGCCGATGGGAAGCTGGACGAAACGGAAGGCATAATTGAGCCAGGAAACGGCGCCTTCCTGGCAGCCGGCGGCAAAGTTGGTATTGATGAAGATATTGATCTGTGTAGCGGAAAGGCCGATGGTTGCAGGCAGCATCAACCAGAGAATTTTTTTCAAACCGGGATGATTCAACTGTAATTTGGGGGTAAAACGGAACCCGGTCTTGAACAGGGCGGGCAGCTGTATGCTTAGTTGGAGAAACCCGCCGATCAAGGTCCCCACAGCCATGCCTGCAATGGCCGGCTGCCCGAAATGCGGGAAAATGAAGGTAAGGCTGACTCCGCCCACGATGGAGCCCAGGTTGAAAAAACTGGAAGCAAGGGCGGGGATGAAAAAGCGTCCCTTTGTATTGAGTATTCCCATGACCACGGCAGAAAGTGAAATCAGGACCAGAAAGGGGAACATGATTGTGGTCAGCTTGGATGTCAGCGCGACTTTACCTTCCACGTTCTGGAAATCATGGGCAAGCAGGTGAACAATGGATTCGCTCCAGTAAATCCCCATGAGAACGAGAATACTCAGGACCGTTGCAAAAAAGATGAGCACTGTTGAGGCGAGTTCCCATGTCGCCTTTTGTCCTTTGTTGGTGTCATACTCTGTGAAAACCGTGACAAAGGCTGCGGAAAGCGCGCCTTCTCCAAAAAGATCCCGTAAAAGATTTGGGATGCGAAAGGCGACCACAAAGGCGTCGTAGGCCGTGCCTGCTCCAAAAAGTGCTGCAAAGAGCTGCTCTCTGATCAGGCCTAAAACCCTGCTGCACATAACGGCGCTTCCGACGGCGCCTGCTGATCGGGCTATCTTTCCTGTCGAACTGCTTGGTTTGGCTGGCTGTGGTTCATGCATCGGCGCTTTCCGGGGCGGTTAGGTTATCCCTTGACTTTGTTCGTTCAATCTGAATATATAGAAAATTCACTTGCGGCATAGATGGTTACCAGACCTGTTTTAAAAGAGAAAGAAATTTATATGAATCGGTAGATCCCAGCACTCACTCATTAACCTAAACACCCCTTTCACCGGAGGCACCCATGCAGGACGTACAGCAAATTCGGAATACGGTAATTCTTGGACATGGCAACAGCGGGAAGTCAACACTTGCGGAGGCGTTATTGTTTACCTCCGGTTCGGTGAATCGACTGGGTAAGGTTGATGAAGGTACGGCCTCAATGGACTACGAGCCCGAAGAACAGAAGCGTCATGTCTCCATCAGTACTGCATTCAATCATCTGGCCTGGCAGAAAAATGATATTTTTCTTTTGGATACCCCCGGGGACGATAACTTTGTCAATGAAACGCTTTTTGCGGCTCATGTAGCGGACAGCGCCGTCCTGACCGTCGGGGCTGTGCTCGGGGTTCGTCCGCAGACCGGGAAATTCGTGGAAATGGTGCAGGCTAAAAAGCTGCCGTGTCTGATCTGCATAACCAAGATGGATCGTGAGCGGGCGAATTTCAACACTACATTTGAGCAAATACGTTCAAATTTTGATCTCAACCCTGTGATCACGCATCTTCCCATCGGAGCTGAAGAAGATTTCAAAGGCGTGGTAGACGTACTTGCCCAAAAGGCATTGTTTTTTGACGACACAGGCAAGGCCAAAATCGAAGATATCCCGGATGATATGGCGGATGAGGCGGAATCGCTGTATGAAACCCTTAGCGAGTATATCGCTGAAAGTGACGATGATCTCCTTGAAAAATTTCTCGAAGAAGGCGAACTGACCGCCGAAGAAATGCAGACAGGACTCAGCCGGGCTGTTGAGAAAGGCCTTATCGCCCCGGTTATTCCCTGTGCTTCATTCAAAAATTATGGATCAAGTGTCATTTTGGACGCCATCGCAGGATTGCTGCCGTCACCCGATAGACGGCCTGCCATTGTTGGAACCAACCCCAAGGACGGTGAACTCGTTGAACTGGATGCGGCTGTGGACGCCCCGTTTTCAGCGTTGGTGTTTAAAACCATGGCAGATCCCTTTGCCGGCCGCTTGACCCTTTTCCGCATTTATTCCGGGACGCTCGGCGGCGACAGCTTCTACAATGCCAACAAAGAAATTTCCGAGCGGTACGGCCAACTGTACCTTATGGAAGGGAAAGAACAGAAGCCGGTGGAAAAAGCCATACCCGGCATGATTGTGGCTGTGGCGAAACTCAAAGATACCACCACCGGTGACACCTTGTGTACCGAGGGCAAACCGGTGATTCTGGATAGCCCTGAACCGCTGCCTTCAGTTCTTTCCTATGCCGTGTCTGCAAAAAAAGGTGACGAAGAAAAACTGTTTGCTTCCATTACCAAGCTGCTGGATGAAGATCTGACCCTCAAACTCACCAGGGAACAGCAGACCAGGGAGGTCCTCCTCTCCGGCGTAGGACAGGTGCACCTTGAAGTCATCGGTGAAAAACTCAAGCGGAAGTTTGGGGTTGAAATGGACCTCAAGACACCCAAGGTGCCGTATAGAGAGACCATTAAAGGCAAAACCACTGTTCAGGGTAAGCACAAAAAACAATCCGGCGGAAGAGGACAGTTCGGGGACTGTACGGTCGAACTCAGCCCCTTGTCCCGCGGGGAGCAGTTTGAGTTTGTCGATTCCATTGTCGGCGGCGTCATTCCACAGCAGTATCGTCCGGCGGTTGAAAAGGGGATTATCGAAGCCATGGAAAAAGGCGTGCTGGCCGGATACCCCTTTGTGGATTTGAAAGTCAACCTGATTGACGGTTCCTATCATAGCGTTGATTCTTCGGAAATGGCTTTCAAGGTTGCAGGATCGCTGGCTTTTAAGAAAGGTGTTATGGATGCCCAGCCGATTTTACTTGAACCCATCATGGAGCTGGAGGTCAGGGTTCCCAAGGATTTTGTCGGTGATGTGATGGGCGATCTCAACAGCCGCAGGGGAAAAGTGCTCGGTATGGACTCAGCGGATAGAGTTGAGATCATCAACGCCCATGTGCCGCAGGCGGAAATATTGCTGTACTCCCTGGACCTGACATCCATGACAGGCGGACAGGGCGTCTTTACAGTAAATTTTTCACATTATGAAGAGGTTCCTTCGCATATTGCCGAGAAAATAATTGCAGAACACAAACAACAGGCAGACGAGTAAGAATGGCTGAATCAACAGCACCGCACTACACCTGTGGAGTTCTTACCTTGAGCGATAAGGGCTCCCAGGGAAAGCGTGAAGATACCAGCGGTCCCCTGATCAGCGAGATGCTTGCAGGGGCCGGTTATTCTGTTCAGGAATATTCTGTTCTTCCTGATAAACCGGACCTGATAGTGCAAATCCTGCTCAAATGGGTCGACGAGCTGGGACTGGATTTGATCGTGACCACAGGAGGGACAGGCGTCGCTCCTTCCGATCGTACGCCTGAGGCTACCAGAAAGGTTATTGAAATGGAACTCCCTGGAATCAGTGAGGCAATGCGCCTGGCCAGTCTCGAAAAAACCATACAGGCGGTCTGGTCACGGGGAGTCGCCGGAATTCGCAGACAGTCTCTTATCATTAATCTGCCGGGGAGCAAGAAGGCGGCAAAGGAAAATCTTGAGGCGGTGTTGCCCGCATTGGAGCATGGATTGTATAAGCTTAAGGGAGGAACGGCGGATTGCGGCCTGACGTGAGTGTGTGCGCTTGTGAAAGGTGATATATTAAAAAAAGCATGATATCCATGGATATCATGCTTTTTTTGTGTCAGATGTGTCGCTTTCGGCAGGTCATATAAAGACAACCTGTTTGCCCTGACTGCCTTTTGCGGCGGTGATCTCTCCGATCAGGTAGGCTTTTTCACCGATGGCGGTAAATTGATGGAGAATATCCTCCACATGTTCTTCGTTAACAATGGCCAACATGCCTATGCCCATATTGAACGTTCTGTACATTTCTTCCTCCGAGATGTTGCCATGCTCCTGGAGATAGGAAAAAACAGGCAGCACCGGCCAACTGCCGGGGTGCAGATGAGCATCGCAGCCGCCTGGCAGAATACGGGGAATGTTGTCTATAAATCCGCCTCCGGTGTTATGCACCAACCCGTTAATGGGGTATCGGCGGAGTATGTTGGTAATTGCGTCCACATAAATCCGGGTGGGCCGAAGCAGTTCTTCTCCCAAGGTGCAACCGAATTCTTCGATTTCCTGATCAACCGTCAATCCCAGTTGCTCGAACATTACATGACGAACCAGGGAGTACCCGTTGGAGTGCAGTCCCGATGATGCAAGACCGATAATCTTATTGCCGACCTTGATATCGCTGCCGTCAATGATGGCGTTACGATCGCCGATGCCGACGACAAAGCCGGCAAGGTCGTAGTCTCCAGGTTGATAGAGACCGGGCATTTCGGCGGTTTCACCCCCAATCAGGGAGCATTGCGCTATTTTACAGCCCTGGGCAATCCCTTTCACCACTTCGGTGGCAACTTCCAGGTCGAGCTTGCTGACAGAAAAATAATCCAGGAAAAAAAGCGGCTTGGCTCCACTGACCACAACATCGTTCACACACATGGCAACCAGGTCGATTCCTATGGTATCATGTTTGTCACAGAGTTTGGCAATGGCCAGCTTGGTTCCCACCCCGTCCGTTGAGGCGATGAGCACCGGATCACTGTACTCAGAGTTGCCTATGGCGAAAAGTCCTGAAAACCCGCCGATATCACTCAGTACGCCGCGGCGGTGGGTTTCAGAGACCATGTCTTTGATTTTGGATATGAAAAGGTTTCCCTTGTCTATGTCTACACCGGCTTCGGCGTATTTATTTGTTGAATTTGTCATGTATATTCTGTATGCAGGCTGAATTTGTATCTCGCCCGGCAGTTAAAATAACAGTGTGACCGCCTGTTTTTTACGACAGTGGCTGCTCGTATCTTCAGATTACTTTTTTTAGTTGAGTATTGTCAATATGTTTGTCGTTGATTGCTTCCGTCCTTGCTTTCTGGTAAGGAGTAACCCATGAAGCTGCTAATTACTCTCATAGGTTTGGTCTTTGTCCTGGAAGGATTGCCGTATACGGTCGCTCCGGAGGCCATGAAACGCTGGCTGCGTCAGATATTGGAAATGTCGACGGACCAGCTGCGTGTAGTCGGCGCCACGTCCATGGTCATAGGCTTTCTCCTCTGTTGGATCGGGCAGAAAAGCGGCCTGTTCGGTTGATACGCAGATCAATGAACAGCTTTTTTTCGCTGCCGCTGTGCCGACCTGACATTTTAGATTGTCCATCCTGTTAATCATTTGACGTAACTGCTCACAGAAGAGGGTCGGTAAGTTCGATTAACCTCCTATTTGTAACTGGTTGCAGGGTGCTTGATATCTCTGCAAGCAGGCTGGTGCAGCGTATTGGGTCATACGTAAGCCAGGCTGATCGCGGAGAGATCGAGTGTCCTGTGAGCAGTTACCATTTGACTTTGCATAGAGTCGTTCAGTAAGGTGTTGTGTACAAGTTTTGTGGTCAGCGAAACAGCAAGGCAAGCTGGTGAGCAACGGTTACAGTACCTGTCCCTAAATGATCTTCTCGGAGTCCCGGGCCTCGCTTTTCGATCCAATTTCCCGGAGTTTACATTTACCTTGTTACATAAAAAACTTTCTCGGAAGAGTACCTGTCTCGTAGAAGAGTTATCCACAGTTTTAACCCTCCTCAGGAGTGGGAGCCTATTATGGAAAAAACAACAAGAAGAGAAATGATTGGGCTCGAGGGCAAGGTGTTGCGCGATACCTTGCGCCGTTTACATAGGCGAAACGCCGTGGAAAATATCCGTAAGCTCGTCAATAAAACGCATCCGGCTGATATGGCGTATGTCTTCCGTTCGTTGAGTTTTGTCGAACAGAAAGATATTTTCGAGATTCTTGCTCATACGGATATCGTTTCTGAATTCCTCAGCGAGCTCGACGAGCAGATCATGCTCGATCTGGTGGAGGGACTGCCGCCGAAGTTCATGGCAAATGTGGTGACCGAAATGGCATATGATGATGCAGCGGATCTGCTTGAAGCGCTGCCTCAGGAAGTGGCCATGGAAATCCGCACGCACATGGAACAGAAGGATCGATACGAAGTAGAGGAACTGCTGAAATATGACCCCGACACCGCCGGCGGTATCATGTCTCCGGATTTCATGTACCTTGATGAAGATCTGACAGTTGAGGATGCCATTTCCAAGGTGCAGAAACGAAGTGAAGAAAAGGAGATGGTCTTCTATCTGTATATCACGCACGGTGAAGAAGGGCAGCTTGCCGGCGTACTTTCCCTGCGTGAATTGCTGCTGCATCCCATGCACAGGAAATTAAAAAATATCATGAACACCAATGTGATCACAGTGACCACGGATACCGATCAGGACGAGGTGGCGCATATTGTGTCGCAGTACAATATGCTGGCCGTTCCTGTCGTGGATGCCGCCTTTACCATGGTGGGAATTGTCACCGTTGATGACGTCATCGATGTCTTGCGGGAGGAAGCCAACGAAGATTTTATGCAGATGGCGGGCGCCGGACGTGATCAGGAAATTCTTTTGAAACCTTTGCATAAAAAAATTATGATACGCGCTCCCTGGCTGGTGGCTTCATGGCTGGGCGGCGTCGGCTCGATGTTCATAATCAATTCCTTTGAAGACGCACTTATGAAAGTGTTGGCACTGGCCTCATTCATCCCTATTATTACCGGAATGGGGGGGAATATCGCAACGCAGTCAAGCACTATTATCGTACGCGGACTGGCTACAGGCCGGGTGAACCTCCAACAGTTTTTTCATGTGATCGTCAAGGAAACCGTTGTCGGTGTCGCCCTGGGGGCTTTTTTCGGTCTGCTCCTGGGAGGTATAGCCTTTTTCAGTTATTCGGATCCGGTCCAACTCGGTTTCGTTGTTGGTTTCTCTGTGTTTGTCGTCATGACCATGGCGGCTACCGTCGGCACCATTGTTCCCCTGGTGCTTAAAAGATTGAACATAGATGCCGCCGTGGCCACCGGACCCTTTATCACCACCTCCGTCGACGTGCTCGGGGTCGGGCTGTTTTTCTTTGTCGCTCAGGTTATGCTCCATTTGTAAATATGAATAGAAAAGGTTTTTCAAGGGGAGGGCTGACAAACCGTCCCTATCTCATTGTCGGTCTTGCCGCTGTTGTACTCTGGCTGCTGTACCAGACCTTTCAGCCTTCTCTCCTTGACCCGGAGGCTGTCTCCCGTTCCGTGGTCGCCCGCGGCGATCTTGCAGCAGACGAGCAGAACACCATTGACATCTTTCGCAATTCCGCTCCTTCAGTGGTGTATATCACCAGTATTGCGGTCAGACGAAATTTGTTCAACCTGAATATCTATGAGATGCCCCAGGGAACCGGTTCCGGATTTATCTGGGATACTTCCGGCAGAATTGTCACCAACTATCACGTGATTTCCGATGCAAATCGTATTGAAGTGACATTGGCGGATCATACCACCTGGAAAGGCGTGCTTGTTGGGTCTGCTCCGGACAGGGATCTGGCTGTTTTACAGATATCTGCCCCGGCAGGTAAGCTCAAGCCCATTCCCATTGGTGAGTCAACAAACCTGCTTGTCGGACAGAAGGTTTTTGCCATTGGAAATCCCTTTGGACTTGATCAGACTCTGACAACAGGAGTAGTCAGTGCATTGGGACGGGAAATTACTGCTGTGACAGGCAGAACTATTCACGATGTTATCCAGACGGACGCTGCCATCAATCCGGGTAACTCCGGAGGACCTCTTTTGGATAGCGCTGGTCGTCTGATCGGAGTTAACACAGCCATATACAGTCCGTCAGGGGGCAGTTCCGGGATCGGTTTTGCCGTGCCTGTGGGCGAGGTTAACCGGGTGGTGCCGCAAATTATTCGTCACGGAAAAATTATCAGGCCGGGCCTCGGCATCACCTTGGCGAATCCACGGTTAACAGATGAACTGCAGCTGGATGGTGTCCTGGTCCTCAAAGTCGTTGCCGGGTCAACCGCAGAGAAAGCCGGATTGCAGGGGACCAGGCAGGTTCCGGGAGGTTTGATCCTCGGCGATATTATTCTGGCGGTTAATGGCAAACAGGTCAAGGATTACAACTCACTGCGAGACGAGATAGAAAAGTATCGTGTGGGAGAAAGCGTGGAGCTGCGTGTTTCCAGGGATGGGCGGGAGATGCAGGTGAACGTGACCCTGGAAGCTATGAATTGAGGAAACTGTGCCGGAGCTTCCCGTTTTTTCATCCGGGCAGTCCGGCTCACAGCTTCAATAGAGGCCGGATTGCTTAGATATACTGCCAGACTTTGCCGATTGTTGTTTTCATAACGGCAACGGCGCAAAGATCGCTGCAGGCGATTTCGACAAGCTCGGCCCGAAGACTCCCATCCTTCTGCCTTTTGTTGAAGGCGTCCATCACTGCAGTGGCTTCACTGAGGGTGCGCGATTGTGGAGAGCTGCCATCATGCGTCCGGGGGTGGTAGCCTATATAAATAGTTTTGATTTTTTCAAGTTCACTGTTCATTTACTGTCCTCGTCGGTTTGTGGTTGTCCCGTGGTCAATCCCGGGGCCGGTGTGCGGATACTCTGAATTCCCGTCACGAAAGCAGGCTGGAGCGTCTCTTCTTGCTGCTTTTTGTGAAACGACCCAGCAGCCAGCCGAACAGAAGTACGCCTGCTCCTGCCAGAAACCAGACTATGGTTTCATTCTTTTTCAACACGGAATTTTCTATCTGCAGTTTGGAGAGTTGTTCCTGCATCTCCGAGATTTCAGAACGGGCTTCGGCCAGAGAGCGCTTGGTGAGCTGCACATCCGCCGTATCATTTTTCAGTCCTTCGTACTGATCCCTGATGTCGGTTCGCTCGGCAATGCATGCCGAAAGATTATGTTCCGTCTGGCCATGCACTTCGGTGAGTTCTGCAAGTTGTTGTTCCAGAATAGTCGCTTTTTCGATAAGGGTCTCTTTTTCCGCGGCAAGGCCTTCCACCTGTTGATCCAGAGGCGGTTTCGCACTTAAATATCGCTTGAGAAGCCAGCCTTCCCTGTTGTTACTCAGACGTATTCTGGCCCAGTCCCCTGAATACTCGATCAACTCAACAGGCTTGCCGTCTTCAACTACTGCAACAATTCTGTAATCGGTTCCCTGTCCTCGACGAACAGGTATCTCAGCAGTGGGTTTGATATAAAGAGTCTGTGCTGAAAGCTGCAGGGGAGGGCCAAAGGCGGTTAAAAATGTCAGCCAGAAAAGAAGGCTTTGCCCGGTGCGGCATAAGAAACGTGTTGTGGGAGAGTGATTCACTTCTGTTAACTTCATGTACATACTCTTGGAAATATATTGATTGCCGGCATTTCGCTAAAAGTTGATATATCTACCATTCTTTGCCGGCAGTTGCCAGGTTCTTTATGATATTTCCTGCTGCCCGGTTAACCGTCTGCAAGGACCGATATCCCCCCTGAAACGCAGGGAGGTATGCAAATGCAGGCCCAGGTTTCAGCCGGCTGATGTTCCCTCGGTCGTTGCGGGCGGTATTTGCGCGCCGTCCTCAGTCGATGGTATGGGTTCCGATACCAGGGTGTTAATGTCAATGGTCTGTTCGTATTCCTTCTTCTGTTTTCTGAGCCTTGCCAGATCCCGCATATTTTTATTTTCATCAGACTCATCGACGATTTCCCGGCCGATAATTTCTTCAATAATATCTTCAAGACTTATGACGCCGGTGACGCTGCCGTATTCATCAACCGCTACCATGAGATGTTGATGGGTTTCGAAGAAATCAATGAACACCCTGTCCAGGGGAGCAGTCTCAGGCACAAAATGAACAGGTCTTTTCAACCTTTCCAGGGGGATGTCATCCTGATCCAGTGCAGCTGCCACCAGGACGTCCTGGCTCAGGACAAGCCCGACGACATTGTCGGGATCCCCGTCATATACGGGAATTCTACTGTGCATTTTCCATCCTTCTTCACTCTGGGTGGTTGCTTCCTGAACGGTGAGTGATTTTTCCATGGAAAAAGTTACTGTCCGTGGCGTCATCACCTTACGGACTGTCTTCTGACCAAGTTGCAGAATATTGCCGATGACCAGTTCCTGGTCCGCTTCTATCTGGCCGGATTGGCGGCTGAGGCTGACAATGGATTTAATTTCTTCCGCTGAAACATGATCCACCTGACCGCTTGAGGGGACAAGGCGTGTAATGACCCGGCAGAGCCAGATTATCGGGCGGAGTATGAAAATCATTCCCCGCAGGGGCGTAACAATGACAGGGGCCAGCTTTCTGTTGTAGACCACCCCGATGGTTTTCGGGAGAATTTCTGAAAACATGAGAATGGCAAGTGTAAAGACAATGGAAAACCAGACCAGGCTTCCGGAACCGAAAACAGCCACGGCTGCAGCGCCTGCAACTGAAGCGCCGATGGTATTTGCAATGGTGTTCAGTGTAAGGATGGCGGTGATGGGCTGTTCGATATTATTTTTCAGTTCCATCAACTCCCGCGCCTGTTGAGGCTGTTCCTGGGCAAGTAACTCTACATGGGGTTTGGATATTGAGTAGAGAACAGCTTCAAAAACACTGCATGCCGCAGAAATAAGGATGGCACAGCAAACAGATATGACGAGTACGGCGACCAATTGTTCCTCCTTGGTAAAAGGATTTTTTCTGCTATCTTAGCGGAAAATAAAAGTTTTGCCAATTGAGCTTAATCAGACTTTGGTGTATGAAAAAAAGATTATAATCCGAGATTGTCGGAGGGCCCGCGCGTATACAGGTGAGAGGGGCCGTACGAGTATCGAGACCGTTCTTTATTATGTATGACGGATAATACGAAATGATAAGAGGAAAATATGATTAAACTCACAAGTAAGGCGCCTGGTGAATTCAGTGGGGATCTCCTGGTGTATTTTGTGGAGAAGGAAGAAATAAAGATTTCCACGGAAACAGACGAATTGATTAATCGCGCCTTGCACAGAGCGAGAGAACTTGGAGATTTTTCCGGAGAAAAAGATGAAACGTTTCTTTTTTATCCAGGCTTGATACGTGAAGATGATATCGGCGGTGCAAAAGCCGTGCTTTTCGTCGGACTTGGCGAACAGGACAACGATCCCGCCGTCCGCAGGGAACGGCTTCGACTGGCCGGCGGCCTGGCAGCCAAAAAAGGGGCGGAAATGAAAGCGCGGGAGTTATTGGCTGTGTTACCGAAGGAATACATGCTGGCCCCCAATGAAATAGCGGAATGTATGACCGAAGGACTGCTCCTCGGCAATTACCGGTTTACCCTCTATAAGACCAAGGAAGATATTCCCGAAAAAGAAAAGGTTGTCGGCGGTTTTATCCTGAGTGACGGAGGGCTGTCCGCCACGGCTGTCCGCAGAGGGATGAACAGGGGTAAGATCATGGCTGAGGCGGTGTATGCCTGTCGCGATATGGCCAATCAGCCTGCAAACAACTGGACCCCTTCCGAATTTGCCGAGTTTGCCAAGAAAATTGCAAAACAGCATGGGCTGAAATGCAAGGTAATAGAAAAAGCGGCCATGGTCAAGCTGGGTATGGGTGGCATATTAGGCGTTAATCAGGGGTCTGCACAGCCTCCAAAGCTGGTAATTCTGGAATACCGTACCAAGAAGGACAGCCCCACGGTCATGCTGGTGGGCAAGGGGCTGACCTTTGATTCAGGGGGAATCAGTCTTAAACCGGCAGCCGGCATGGAAGATATGAAATACGACATGTGCGGCGGTGCTGCCGTTATCACCGCCATGCAGGCGATTGCCATGGATAAACCTGCAGATGTAAATGTTATCGCCCTGGTGCCTACCACAGAGAACCTTTCCGGCAGCGCTGCAATTAAGCCCGGTGACGTTATCGTCCATTACGGAGGGAAAACATCCGAGGTTATCAATACCGATGCCGAAGGGCGCCTGATCCTCGCCGATGCGCTTGCCTACGGCGTTGAAACGTACAGTCCCGAAGCCATTGTGGACCTGGCAACATTGACCGGCGCAGTGATCGTCGGGCTGGGACATCACAGGACCGGGCTGATGGCCAATAACGACGAACTTGCAGATCGCCTGCTGGCCGCCGGAAGCCAGGTAGGCGAACCTCAGTGGCGACTTCCGATGGGACCCGAATATCGTAAACAGATGGATTCCAAGGTGGCTGATATAAAAAATACCGGTACTAAGGGAGGCGGCGCCATAACGGCGGCCTGCTATCTCCAGGAATTTGTCGGTGACACGCCGTGGGCCCATATGGATATCGCCGGCACGGCCTGGGATTTTACTGAAAAATCGTATATTCCAAAAGGTCCGTCCGGTACAGGGACGCGCACCCTGGTGGAGTTTGTTCGCGAGTGGAAACCCCTGAGCAAAAAAGAACAGAACCAGTGACAACCCCGTCATATCGGATCAAGGTAACGCAGGCCGCCTTGAAAACGCAATCTTTCAATGCGGCCGGCAGGCCTGAAATCGCAGCGTGCGTTTTTTCGTGAAGGGGAGGGGAGTCTGCTCACCCGATACCCCCTGCTGCAGGTGAAAATCAACGAGTATAACCAGTGGAGGAGCAATGCTCGAGAAACGTAAAGGAATTACCGTATCCCGTCAGATAATGGATGACCAGTTGCTGCACCGTGACGCTACCGGCGCCTTGACAGGCGTCTTGAACGATCTGGTTGTAGCGGGCAAGATCATCAGTGCGGAGGTCAACATGGCCGGGCTGGCTGATGTGCTGGGTCAGTCCGGAAAAGTCAATATCCAGGGAGAGACGGTCCAGAAGCTGGATGTCTTTGCCAATCAGACTATTAAAAGACGTATGGAGCAGTGCGGGCATATCTGCATCATGGCATCTGAAGAGGATGACGAAACGATCCCGGTCCTGGATGGGTATGAGGGGACGTATACCATTGCTTTTGATCCCCTGGACGGTTCCTCCAATATAGATGTAAATGTGAGCATCGGCACGATTTTTTCCATTCATCGCCGTGTGACCGAATCAGGACAGGGAACGGAAGCTGATTTATTGCAGAAAGGAACAAAGCAGGTTGCGGCCGGGTATATTATTTACGGTTCTTCAACCGTGATGGTGTATACCACCGGTTCAGGGGTGCACGGTTTTACCCTGGATCCCAGCGTCGGTGAGTTTTTTCTTTCCCATCCGTATATAAAAATTCCCGAAAAATGCCCCTATTACAGTGTGAATGAAGCCTACAGTCCTTTCTGGTATGAAAGCACCAGGAAATTTATCAATTACTTAAAAAGTGATGCTGAAGGTATGGGTGGTTACAGCGCACGCTACATCGGGTCCCTGGTGGCTGATTTCCATCGTAATCTGGTTAAGGGGGGTATTTTTTTATATCCTCGAGACAAAAAAAGTCCTGAAAAATCAGAAGGTAAACTTCGGCTACTCTATGAAGCGGCTCCCCTTGCCATGGTGGTAGAGCAGGCCGGGGGGCGTGCTGTTACTGATGACGGCAGAAGAATCCTGGATATCGAACCGACCAGTCTGCATCAACGCGTCCCGTTGATTATCGGTTCCAAAAAAGAGGTTGATCTGGCGGAGAGCTTTTTTAAGGCATGAATATAGATCTGTTTTGAATGTCGAACGAGGTTTTTTATGAAGCAAATGGTGTCGTGTTCTGTTGTACTACTGAGTATTTTTTTTGTCAGCGCCTTTTCGTGTCTCGCAGTTGCCGGTGATACAAGCGAGGGAAACCGACGACAGGCTGTTGCCCAGAGAGTGCAATGGACAGGTGATCTGGACGTGATGGAAAAAAAACATGCCATCCGTTTTCTGGTCCCTTACAATAAAACATTTTATTTTCTGGACAAAGGGCGGCAAAAAGGACTTACGTTTGATACTGTCACCCTTTTTGAAAAAGAACTGAACAAAGACAGAAAGAAAGGGCAGCTGCCTCTGAAGGTGGTGATTGTTCCTACGGGACGTGATCAGTTGTTTGAGAGCCTTGCCCAGGGATATGGTGATGTGGCGGCTGGTAATCTGACCATCACTCCTGAACGGTTGAAAATGGTGGATTTTGCTGCTCCGTTTGCCATGCAGGCAGAGGAAGTCGTGGTGACCGGCCCTGATATTGCTCCGATACAAACCTGGGAGGAGCTGGCAGGTAAAACCGTGTATGCCCGAAAATCAAGCAGCTATTACACGCACCTACAGGAGCTAAACGCAAAGTTGACTGCAGGGGGCAAGAAAAAAATCACGATTCAACCTGCTGATGAGCTTCTTGAAGACGAGGATGTTCTGGAAATGGTCAGCGCAGGAGTCGTTCCTGTTACAGTGGTTGATAAGCATAAGGCTGATTTATGGAAACAGGTTCTTCCTGATCTGACCTTGGGCGCGAGCGTCCACCAGGGCGGAATGATTGCCTGGGCAATCCGTAAAGACAGCCCGAAGTTGAGGAAGGCAATCAATGCTTTTGTTGCTCAGAACAGGAAAGGGTCTTTGCATTTTAACATGCTGTTTAAGCGCTACCTGCAAAATACCAAGTACTTGAAAAACAACATATCCGAGTCTGATCTTGAGCGATTTCGTCGTTTGGTTGATCTGTTCAAGCAATATGGTCGGAAGTACAGCTTTGACTGGTTATTGATTGCGGCGCAGGCCTATCAGGAATCAGGACTGGATCAATCCAAAAAAAGTGCTGCAGGGGCCATTGGGATTATGCAGGTGCTGCCGAGTACGGCGGCAGATCCAAACGTCAATGTTTCTCAAATAGAAGTGCTCGAGAATAATATCCATGCCGGTACCAAATATCTTCGCTTCATGGTAGACCGCTATTTTGACACTGAAGAGGTAAACAGGCTTAACAGGCATCTTTTTGCTTTCGCAGCCTATAATGCCGGGCCGGCGCGGGTGGCCAAGCTTCGCAAGGAGGCCCGTGAGTCCGGGCTGGATCCCAATGTGTGGTTCAATAATGTGGAAATAATTGCCGCTAAAAGAATCGGCAGGGAGACCGTACAGTATGTTTCCAATATTTATAAATATTATATTTCCTATACACTGGTGTCCGATAAGCTGGAAAAAAAATTGGCAAATGAATGAGACCCGGTTGAAACAGGTTGTTTATTATTGGAGATGTACATTTCCTGCTTGACTTTCATATCCCAGAATATACTATAGGAGAAACTCAACCTAAGGAACACACGCATGCAGAACCTCGCTCTACCTCTTTACAATCTACTAGGAACCACAAACGTGGTGCAAGAGGGAGTTCTGCCTTAGCGAGACAGTACGCACATATACCTTTTAAGCCACGGTTTGTACAAACCGTGGCTTTTTTTTTGGGGGGAGAGGGGGGCCGGAAAAAGACCCGGCAATTGATGAACTACCCTTTGTATCCGGCACGAACAACGTACTCGTAACTTGACCTGCCCTGTAAAGGGTTCCTATTTGACTGCACAGTGGAGAACACTTATGGATGCGGAAGCATTAAAAAAATATCGACCTTATCAGCCTGTGGATCTGCCTGATCGCACCTGGCCGGCAAAAATGATAGACAAGGCACCTGTTTGGTGCAGCGTGGATCTTCGAGACGGTAACCAGGCGCTCATCCAGCCCATGAACCTGGAAGAGAAACTGGAGATGTTCAAGCTGCTGATTGACATAGGATTCAAAGAGATTGAAGTCGGTTTTCCTTCTGCTTCCAAAATAGAGTATGATTTCATGCGGCTGCTCATTGACGGCAATCGTATCCCGGATGACGTGTTTATCCAAACCTTGACCCAATCCAGGGAAAATCTTATAAAAAAGACCTTTGAGTCCATCAAGGGTTGCAGGCAGGCCATTGTCCATCTCTACAATTCCACCTCCACCCTGCAGCGTGATGTTGTTTTTAAAAAAGGACGCAAGGAAATAATTGATCTGGGAACGGCAGGAGCGAAGTTGATTCGGGAGGAGGCTGCAAAAACGGCAACCCGCATACGCTATGAATATTCTCCGGAGAGCTTTACCGGTACGGAACTGCCCTATGCCCTCGAGATCTGTCATGCGATCATGGACGTGTGGGAACCCACTCCCGACAATCCCATGATTATCAATTTGCCTGCTACAGTGGAGATGTCCACCCCTAACATTTATGCAGATCAGATTGAGTGGTTTTGTCGAAATATGAAAAATCGTGATGCCGCTCTTATCAGCGTCCATGCACATAATGATCGGGGCACTGCCGTGGCTGCAACCGAACTTGCCCTGATGGCCGGCGCCGACCGTGTCGAGGGCACCCTGTTCGCCAACGGAGAAAGGACCGGGAATGTCGACCTGGTGACGGTTGCTTTAAACATGTTCACCCAGGGGATCGAGCCTGGACTTGATTTTTCCAACATCAACAAAGTCATCAATGTGACGGAACGATGCACCAAGATTAATCTGCATCCCCGGCACCCGTATGCCGGCGAACTGGTATATACCGCCTTTTCAGGCTCCCATCAGGATGCCATCAACAAAGGGATGGCCGCCATCGAGGAGTGTGAGGAAAATGCCTGGGCCGTGCCGTATCTGCCCATAGATCCAAGGGATGTCGGGCGGACGTATGAATCAATCATTCGGATCAACAGCCAGTCCGGCAAGGGCGGCGTAGCCTATGTTATGGACCGGGAGTTCGGTTATAAGCTGCCCAAGGAAATGCATCCGGGATTCGGACGAGTCGTGCAGGAAGTGGCGGATGCATTTGGTGACGAATTAACTTCGGAAATGATCCTGCACACCTTTGAAAAAGAGTATCTGTTCAACAGTAACGGGTTCGCCTTGAAAGCCTTTAACGTGATCAAAAGACATATCGACTCCGATGAAGAGCTTTCTTCCGCGGAAGTTGAGGCTCTGCTTACCATTCATGGCCGGGAACAGACCATCCATGCCGTCGGGAACGGGCCGCTGGACGCATTCTGCAAAGCCCTGCGGGAAATGGCCGGTCTGTCATTTGTCCTCCATGCCTATCATGAGCACGCCCTGGCCAAAGGAAGCTCTTCCAAGGCTGTAACCTATATCGAGATTTTTGATGAGGATGATGAAAGCTGGTGGGGTGCAGGCGTGGACACGGATATTATCATTTCATCCATCAAGGCATTATTGAGCGCCTTGAATCGTTCAGACAATAAGCCGGGCAGAAAAAAGAAACCCGCACCCGCCGTTAAGTAAAGCCATGGACCATGTGGAGAAATCATGAGCATTTGGGATAGATGTAACATGCTGTTTCACGCAACCGTGGAATGGTTGCTGGTTGTGGTAGGAGTTGTGCTGGCGGTCATTGCTTTGCGCGGTATTGATGTGCCGGCTGCCAGATACGGGGTAACAGCCGTCGGGGTCCTGCTTTCAGGCAGCGGGTTCTATTTCCGTTTTCGGAGAATCCGTTTGTATGGTACCGGAACACGAAAATAGGCTGCAACCGAACTGAGCACATCGTGGGGGAAACCCTTCCGGCCGCCTGTTGTTGATCCGGAAGGGTTTCTTCTATAAAGCCGCGTCAGTTTGAAAGTCCCCTGTTGGTGAAAATTCCGTAAGAACGCTCAGTCAAAATCCTCTTCGTCATCCACCTCATCATAATCATCTTCGAGTAACTCTAATTTGACGGGAGACAACGAGTCGATCAGATATTCCGCTTCACAATCATTGCAGTAGACTATGTCGTTTTCTTCGACATAGTCATCAATGATCACATCACCACCGCAAATTTCGCATTCAACACTCAGTTCATCATCTTCCAAAAAATCTTCAGCAAGCATCTCCTTCTCCTTTGAAGTACGCCAAAAATAAACAGTAAACCCACAGCTGTTGGGCGCTATGCAAAGTATTGACAAATAGCCCGTATTTCTCACGAGCAGGGTGACTTTGTTGAATTTTCCCGAAAAACACACTGTTTTTCGGGTTCGCCTGATTAATTTGATTAATTCAAGCTGTTAAACAATTATTCAAAAAAGTCATGAGAAATGCGGGATAGCCGTCTGTTTTCCCTGTCACCTATTTTGGAATAGGTGACAGAGGCAGTTGTGAATTTCGGCTAGCAGGTAACATGCCAAAAAAATGTAATGATGAGAAAACACAGAAAAACAGAATGTTGGAGTTTTTGTTCCGGGGATGGAGCAGGGGTTATGCACAAAAGGTTCCTGCACTATTTTCATGGTTTGGGATATTGTATTCTAATACATCGTTATTGCATGAGAATATCTGGATTCTCGTCTTCCGGAACCCTTGCTTCCGATTGCCGGAAATATTCTTTACGCAGACCATGGGCCTGCATTTTTGAATACAAGGCCCTGGGGCTGAGTCCTGCATAGCGGGCTGATTCTCCGATACGTCCTTTGGTATGCTCCAGAAGTTCAACCAGGTATCTCCGTTCAGCATCACGGTTCTGGCTTGATTTATAGGCCTTAAGTGTTGTTCCCGGGCTGAAGGCCGGTTGTCGGGACAAATCACGGATCGGCGGCTGATCGTGCGGAGTTGTGACAAAGTCTATCAATCTCGGATCAATGACCGGCCCGTTTGCTTTTAACAGGGCGCGTTCAACCACGTTCTGCAGCTCCCGGATATTTCCCGGCCATTGATGAGACGCAAAAAGCCGCATGGTTTCGGGCGCTATTTTTTCGACATAACTTCGGATCGGGGTTCTCTTTTTATGAAAGAAGTGTGTGGTCAACAGGGTGATGTCTTCCGAGCGGTGACGTAACGGCGGCAAAGAGAGAGGATAGACCGCGAGACGATAGTAGAGATCGGACCGGAGCCTGCGGGAATCAAGAAGTTGCTGTGGTTGAATACTGGTTGCTGCGATGATGCGCAGGTTCAGCTCGGTCTCCCTGTTGTTGCCCAGGCGTTGTAATTTCTGTTCCTGCAGTACTCGTAGCAGTCTGACCTGCATCGCCGGGGACATGGATTCCAGTTCATCCAGAAACAGCGTCCCTCCACTGGCATATTCCAGCTTGCCGATTCGCTGGTTGAATGCTCCGGAAAATGATCCCCGTTCATGGCCGAATAATTCACTTTCTAAAAGGCTGTCCGGGAGTGCGCCGCAGTTAATGGCCATAAAGGGACCGTTTTTTCTCACTGAACAATTGTGGATAATGGAGGCGATAAGCTCTTTTCCGGTTCCGGTCTCACCACTGATCAGAATCGTTGAGTTGCTTTTTGCCACGGACTTGATACCGTCAACAACCTCCGTCATACATGGGTTATCGGTTACCAGCGCCTCTATGCCGGGGGTGCTGCTCATTGTACCGCTGAGATACTGCTGCCGGAATCGTGACTGCCGCTCTTGATGGAGCTTATCTGCGAAGGGAATAATCTGTTCCGGATGGATGGAAACGGATGAAATAATTTTTTCCTGCAAAGATTGGGGAATAATCTGTCTCGTCTTATAGTCGGATTCGTTTCCCAGTACGACAACCGTTGCGAACTCTGCAAGGGCTCCTAGCTGATCCGGATCGCAGGGTGCTTGTTGGAGCTGGTTCCTGGATATGCATATGATGTCGAAGATAAGAGAGGAACTCAGTGCATGAAAAGCCGTCTCTGTACAGGCGTGCATCACCTGACACCTGATTGAGGATGCAATGGAACCGGCAGATATGTTTTGAAGGTTTGGAAAACCGTACAGCAACATTCTAAACATAAGGCAAATGGTAACTACTCACAGGGAAGCAGTAGCAAGTGTAATTAACCCAATATGTAACTGGTTGCAGGGTGCTTGATATTGAAAGTCTCCGGCAGAGAGCGGAAGGCGCCATGCCGTATGAATAAGTGTACCAAGTTCTGTCAGGTTTGCCAGTCCATTGTCGGATATCACCGCTAAAATTTTTGCTGCCTGGATTCGTAGCGGTTCAGTTCTCGATTTTGAGAATAACCGCCTCATAAACCTGGACCTGAATCCGTGAGCTTTCGTCCTTGCTTCAGCTTCGTTGTCCGGGATTACCTGATTAAAGTAAACTTTATCAGGTGGTTGCGGGCAATGAAGATGGGGTGCGGACGAAAGCCCCGAAGGGCGAATGGTTACATCCTTGTGGAAATACCGAAAGTATAATTTTCCTGTAATTGCTATTAGGTACATTTAGCAGTTCAAAAAAATCGTCACGGATTCAGGCTGGAGATATGTCCGCCGGGTTTATTCATAACGCAACGCTTCGATGGGATCCATTTGTGCGGCTTTTTTTGCAGGCACATACCCAAAAACAATCCCCACTGCACCGGAAAAGAAAAATGCCGCAGTGACAATGCCGGGTTTAAATACAAAGGGAACTCCAATCAGCTGTGAAATGAGAGCGGCGCTCCCAAGCCCCAGCGCGATACCGATCAGTCCTCCGAGGGAAGACAGGGTCACGGATTCGACCAGGAATTGCAGCAGGACATCGCGTTCCAGGGCGCCGATTGCCAACCTGGTGCCGATTTCCCTGGTACGTTCCGTTACTGAAACCAGCATGATGTTCATGATCCCGATGCCTCCGACCAGCAGACTGACCCCGGCCACTGCGCTGAGCAGGGCCGTCAATACGGTTGTGGTCCCGGTAAGGGTTTCGATTATCTCCTTCATGTCACGGACATGGAAATCGTCGTCCTGTCCGTTGGCAATACCCCTTCGCTCTCGCATAAGCGACTCGATTTCCGTCTGTATGGTCGTTGTTGAAACTCCGTCATGCACAGCCACCAGAATGGTCCGCACGTCGCTGTTGCCTGCCATCCTCCTTTGCAGGGTCTTCAAGGGAATAACCACTAGATCGTCCTGGTCGGTTCCAAAATTGGATTGCCCTTTTTCCTTGAGCGTTCCAATGACCTTGAACGAAATTTTTCCCAGACGCATGGTTTTCCCAAGCGGCGATTCCTGAGCAAAGAGTTCCTTTTGAACTGTTTTACCGATCAGGCAGACCGATTTTCCCGCTTGGAGCTCACTGTCAATGAAGGTTCGGCCGTCATCCAGTTCCCAGCCTTGAACGATGAAAAAATCATTGGTTCCCCCAGTGACGGAGGTGGACCAGTTGCTGCTTCCGTAGATTGCCTGGCCGGAAGTTTCAGCGACAGGGGCTACAGCCTCAAGCCCTGCGATGCTGTTTGTGATGGCAACTGCATCTTCCGTCTTGAACTGATCCGAGCTGCTGCGGGCGCCGCCCGGTCCCCGCATCCCCTGACCGGGACGCACATGGAGGACATTGGACCCGAGTTTGGAAATATCAGAGGTGACCTTCTGTGTCGCCCCGCTGCCCAGGGTGACCATGCTGATGACAGCCGCGACGCCGATAACAATGCCCAGGATAGTCAGAAAAGACCGCAGCTTGTTACGCCTGATCGTTTTCTGGGCAAGAAGGAAGGTTTCCCAAAGCATCATAATGCATCCTCCCCGGCACTATCTGCAATGATGCGCCCATCCTGGAATTGCACCCGGCGGTTGCAGAATTCAGCCATTTCCGGTTCATGGGTGACCATGATGATAGTGATGCCGTCCCTTTGATTAAATGTTTGCAGCATCTCCATGATCTCAATGCTTCGTACCGAATCAAGGTTGCCGGTGGGCTCGTCCGCCAGCAGCACTCTGGGCTTGCCGACAATGGCCCGGGCAATGGCCACCCGCTGCTGCTGTCCGCCTGAGAGTTCGCCCGGCGTGTGATCAAGCCATTTCTCCAGACCCACTGCACAGAGAGCCTCCCTGGCCATCTCTCTGCGTCGGCGCACCGGAATTTTTCGGTATATCAGGGGGAGCTCCACATTTTCAACCGCAGACGTCCTGTTGAGCAGGTTGAACCCCTGAAAGATAAAACCCAGAAACCGACGGCGGAGCACAGCCCGTTGATCCCTGGAAAGTCCTCCCACGGCAACGCCGTCAAAATGGTATTGGCCGTCGCCCGGAGTATCGAGACAGCCGAGGATGTTGAGACTGGTGGATTTTCCTGATCCGCTGGGACCCATCATGGCTACAAATTCGCCTTGATGAATCTGCAGGTCAACGGCGTCCAGTGCCTTGACCGCGGCCTGTCCTTTTCCGTAAATTTTGCTTACCCCGTGCAACTGAATAAGGGGAACGGTGTCTGTATGCATGTCTCCGCCTATCGAGTCTGACTGACGGCCGTGGTAATGACCCGGCTGTCGGCAGTAAGCTGATCGGATTGAACAGCCGTCATAACGCCGTCTGTAGCTGTTTTCGTTACCCTGACCGGCTCAGGCCCTTCCTGGCCCAAAACCCAGACGGTTGCTTCACTCTGTTGGTTACCGGGCCGTATTTCAACCTGTTTATTGGGTCTCCTGAAACGGGGCGGTCCGGGCATGATGGAGCTGATGAATCCGCGTTTTTCCTGCGGCGGCTCAGTTGGTTTGGGAGGAGAGAAACGCAGGGCCGCGTTAGGCACAAGCAGGGTGTCTTCATGTTTCTGCACGGTAATGTCGGCTGTTGCCGTCATGCCGGGCCGGAGGATGAGATCCGGATTATCCACCTTGAGCACGGTTTCATAGGTAATGACTCCGTCATTTTCATCCGCGCCATAGCGCACCTGGGTGATCTTTGCCTGAAAGGCCTGTTCCGGATAGGCGTCCACGGTAAACATTGCGGACTGACCTTCCCGCACCTGTCCCACATCAGCCTCGTCGACATCTACAAGCAGTTCCATGTTACGAAGGTCTTCAGCCAGTGTGTAGAGCACAGGCGCTTCCAGGGAAGCAGCCACTGTCTGGCCGACCTCCACGTTTTTGGAGAGCACCACCCCGTTAATGGGCGAGTAGATCACGGTTTTTTTCAGATCACTCACATCGGAATCCAGGGATGCCTGTGCACTGTCTATGGCTGCCTGGGCTGCGGCCACGGCGGCATCCGCACGCAGGCAATCCGCTTCCGTCTCTTCCATATCCTCCAGGGACGGCAATTTTCCATGGGTCAGGTCCCTGGTCTTACGGTACCTGTCGAGCTTCTTTTCGCAGGCTGATTGGGTGGCCAGCACTTCCTGATAATTAGCTTTTGCCGTTGCCACGCCGGACCTGGATTTGGCAACCGTTGCCCTGTATTTGGAATCATCGAGATATGCCAGGGGCTGGTTTTCACTGACCGTGTCGTTATAATCAGCTGTCATTTTAATGATCCGTCCGGACAACTCACTGCCTACATCCACCTGATTGGTAGCTTCCAGGTTGCCGGTGGCAGTTACCGTAACCATGAGATCACCCCGTTGAACAGGGGTTGTCCGGAAATTGACCTGTTCCTTGCCCGGGCCTTGCTTTCTCAAAAAAAAGAAGGCTGCAAGTATCACGGCTGCAATAAGCAGAATGGAAAGCAGACGACGCCTTGTGCCGGTTTTACGCTTTCCTGCCTCTTCAATAACGTGTTGTACTGATAGTTCTGAATCGTTTTGCATTGTTACGTGTCTCTGGTATTCAGATGTCTGTATCTTGTTTTCTTTTACAGTTGCCGGCCGGACTGACTTTCGAGAGTGTCTGTGCGGGAAACATCTGCCCGGGACAGGGGATGCCAGCCTCCGCCCAGGGCCTTATACAGCTGGATCAGGCTGGAGACAACCGTTCCTGAACTTTGGGCGAGCTGGTCTTCAAAGGAGAGTAACGAACGCTGAGCGTCCAGGACGTCACTGAATCCCGTCATACCCGTTGCATACTGGTGCTCGGCAAGTTGTTCCGCCAGGCGGGCTGCCTTGCTTCCCTCCTGCAGGCGTTGCAGCTTCTGCTGTTCATTGGCATAGGCAATGATCGCATTTTCAACTTCTTCCGTGGCGTTGAGAATGGACGCCCTGTACAGAATGAGCTTTTCCTGCAGCTGTTCATCCTGAATCCGCACCTGGTTGCGCAACGCTCCTGCACGAAAGATCGGCCAGCTCACACTGGGACCGATTGACCAGAGACGGGTGGGATAATTGATCAGTTTGTCGGCGGAAATGGCTTCCAGGCCGATGGAACCCGTTAAACTCAACTTCGGATAGAGGTCGGCTTCCGCTTCTCCGACACGGGCGGTCTGTGCTGCCAGTTCCCGTTCCGCCTGTCGTATATCCGGTCTGCGGCGAAGCAGGTCGGCGGGCACACCGACGGCCAGTTCCACGGAAGCTGTCGGAATGGACGCCTGCTCCGCCAACTGTCGTTGCAGGGCTCCGGCAGGCTTTCCCGTGAGAATGGCCAGACTGTTCATGGATTCCTGCAGCCCTGTTTGCAAGTCGGGAATGCCTGCTCTGGAGCTTTCCAGGTTGTAGCGGGCCTGTGCTATGGCCAGTTCGTCTCCCCGTCCTGCCTGGGAAAGGGCGGTGAGCAGTTCCAGAGTCTGTTCCTGGGAGGCTGCATTTGCCCTTGCCACCCGCAAACGTTCCTGGTAGGTCCGAACCTGAACATAGTTGAGGGCAACCTCTGCGATCAGGCTGATGCGGGTGTCCCGCAGCGCTTCCACAGCAGCTTCATAGTCGGCCTGGGTCGCTTCAATGGACCTTCGCACCCCTCCGAAAAGATCAATTTCCCAGGAGGCGTCAAAGCCGGCGGAAAAGGCGTCTGCTTCACTGCCGCTCCCACCTGAATCTCTGATATAACTTTTTCTTGCCGAGCCGTCGGCGTCAAGCGAAGGAAAGAGCGATGCACGACTGACGGTACGTTCCAGTCTGGCCTGGCGCACACGTGATTGCGCCTGCTGTAGATCCAGGTTGTCTTGCAGCGCCTGGTCAATAAGGGCCGGCAACTGAGGGTCTTCAAGGGTATTCCACCATTCGGCCAATGCCGTGCTTTGCTCCTTAACTGCCTGACGGTACTGATCTGCAGAGAACCAGTTGTCCGCAATCTCCGTTTCCGGAGGAGCGTACATCGGACCGACGGCACTGCATCCTGTCAAGAGGAACAGAAGCGCGAAGGGGTACATTTTTTTGATATGCATATTCGCTTTCTTATTATAAAAAAAACTGGAGTTTTACATGGGCGGACGACCGCCAGGAGCCCCTTTTCGTGGGGACTCAGCCTCTTCCTTGGTGATATAGCCGTCACCATTTGCATCGAGCTTGCTGAAGAGGTCTGAAGGGCCGCTGAATTCCTCTTTGGATACCTTCCCATCCTTGTTGACATCATCTCCCTCAAATCCTTTTCCCTGTGGAGGACCTCCATGTCCCGGGCCTTGTCGACTGTCACCTGTTTGTTCGATTTCAGGTATTTTGGGTTGAGGGAGCTCTTCGATGGTGAGTGCTCCGTCGCCATTGAAGTCCAGTTGGTCAAAACGTTCCGGTGAATCAGGAAACTCGGTAAGTGTGATCCTTCCATCACCATCCTGATCGTAGCGTTCAAGAATCGATTGTCCGGAGGCGGTATTTTGCTGTGGAGGTGGTTGTTGCCCTGCAAATGCTGGATTCACCTGCATGAAGAGCAGTATGGTCAAGGTAGGACACAGTCCTGAAAGTGATTTTTTTGTACTCATTGGGCTCGCCTTGTAAAAGGGGTTCTTGGTGCTATTCGGTCTTGAGTTGTTCTTTGTCTGGGAAGAGAACGTCATTCTTTTCTTTTATGAAAATATCACCCCTGCGCCGGACTGGGCAGCAGATGGGTATATTTTCCCATTACCCAGCCAAAAGCCCCGCTGGGTAGGCGTACGTAATACCACCCTGGTGCAGACCCTTTGACCTCCAATTGCATTCCCTGGCTTACCTGATTGACAACCGGATGATTGGTTCCCGGGCCCGAGCGCACATTCAGGCTGTAGGCGTCCACCACAAGAAATTGTCCGGTCACCGCGTCCGGCTGGGGCTGGATAACCGGTTTTTCGACCACAACATACCCCTGGGGAACTTGCTGGTAATAGATCCCTGCAAAGAGAAAATATGTCGCACCTGCAATAAGAAGAGTTTCAAAACCCGGGGGCAGCCGCCTTATAACAAGGCCGTGGGGAGGGGAAACGGGACGGAATCCTTTGGGGCCAGGCTGGTAATAGCGTCCATTGTGGTATCCGTAGTCGTGGCCGTGATACTTGATAACACTGTGCCCTTGCGGCAATTGCTGCATGGGCTGATTACCTGGTCCGCCATGGGGACCGCCGGGGCCTTTGTTGCCGGCCAGGGCAGTGTTGCAGGAGAGGAGTGCGACAATACACGCAGCAGAGGTAAGTTGAGAAAACATTTTTTTCCGGACGCACATATTGGGTTTCATGAGGCGGCTCCTTGTTCGTTAATGGTTGCCGTGAGTTTTCTGCAATGGCACATCGCAAAACTGCAGGATGTGCGGATAATAATGTATCATCTTTTTCATTCTCCCTACAATAAACTGCAAATGTGGAGAGAATATGGAGAAATTGTGTTGATTTGTGAAAATGAGCTTAACGGGCTTGAAAGAACGGAGAATATGGTATTTGTATCTCAATATGGAAGCTGCTGTTTCCTTTTGCCGCCGGTGGACTTGCCGGCAACCATGTTCATATACGCTACGGCCTGCATAATGAAGATACGTTTTACCCTTACTCATAAACTCTTTGCTGCGTTTTTGCTGATTCTCGCAGTTATGGTCGGCGCCATGTTTCTGGCCAGACAGATTTTCTCATACAATTTTCGCACCTATATTCGTCAGGTGGAGATTGAAAAGCTGCAGGCCCTTGTCCCTGTGCTGCAGCAGGAGTATCTCCTGCACGGCAGCTGGCAGGGGATCAAATCCGATGAGGATCACTGGGGTAATGTACTCAACATAGCCGCTGAAATGCATAAGGTTATTCCTCCTCCGGAAAGACGGAAGCGAAAAAATAACCGCGCCCCACGGGTATTGCTCTGTGATGCGGAATGTCGTCCGGTGCTCGGCTCACCTGAACCTGATGATTATGTACGCCTGGTTCCTGTCACGGTTGACGATGCAGTGGTCGGCTGGCTCGGACTGGAAAAAAAGGAACCGCTTCGTTCAGGCCTTCCGGCCGATTTGATCAAGCGGCAGACCAGGCATCTTGGTATACTGGGACTGGCCGTTGTGGCCCTGATCGGACTGGCAGCCTACCTGTTTTCCAGGCGCATGGTGCGTCCCATCCGGGAATTGATCCGAGGGACCCGGGAACTCGAAGAGCGTAACTTTGATGTCGTCGTCCAGACGGGAACTGAAGATGAATTCGGCCTGCTTGCTGAACATTTTAACCGTATGGCCCAGACTCTTCGGCATTACGAGAGTATGCGGCAGCAGTGGCTGACCGACATTTCCCATGAACTGCGTACCCCGCTTGCAGTTCTCCGGGGGGAGATAGAGGCGATAGAAGACGGCATCCGAGAACCCACACCTGAAAATCTGGCCTCCCTGCACGCGGAAGTCGTCCGTATCAGCACACTGGTTGAAGATCTGCACCAACTGAGTCTGGCAGATTCATACAGCTTCGGTTTTGAAAAGGCCTCTGTTGACATCAATGGCTTGATCAAGGAAAGTGTGGATGGATACCAGGTCGCATTGGCAAAAAAGGGTATACAGGTAACCTGTAACTTTGAGCGACCCCATGCCCTGCAGCTGTATGCCGACCCCGACAGATTGAAACAGGTATTGACGAACCTTCTGGATAATTGCTGCAAATATTGTGATATCCACGGTCAGGTATATATTTCCACCCGGGAAGAAAAACATGCAGTATCCATCTGTGTTGAAGACAGCGGTCCGGGAGTATCACAAAAAGAACTTGGCAGAATTTTTGATCGCCTCTATCGTGTTGATGATTCCCGCAACAGGGAGTTCGGAGGCAGTGGACTGGGGCTCTCCATTTGCAGACAGATCATAGAAGGTCATGGAGGCGAAATCCAGGCCAGGCAGAGTGACAAGGGCGGGCTGGCCGTCTGCATATCACTGCCCCACGAATTATGAGCCGTGTCATACTACGGATCAGGGGGTGTGAACAACGAAACTGAAGTACGGACTAACCAGTATGGCTGGACCAGGTTGGCCGGCCACAACGAAGTATGAAAGCTTGTCACTCCGGCATGGCGCCTTCTGCTCTCTGCCGGAGACTTTCATATAAAAGCTCACGGATGATGTTTAATGCTGCAGAGGTGCGAGTTACAGTATGGGTGAAAAACAGGAACATATTCTCGTTGTGGAGGATGAACCCAAAATTGCCGGCGTCCTGCGAGATTATCTGCTCAAATCAGGGTATGAGGTAACCTGTGTGTACCGGGGAGATCAGGTGTTGGAGGCTATCCATAAACTGTCACCTTCCCTGGTGCTGCTCGACCTGATGCTCCCTGGAATGGATGGCGTAACCGTTTGTCGCGAGATGCGTCGTTTTACTGATGTCCCTGTGATCATGGTGACTGCAAAGGTCGAGGAGGTAGATAGACTCATCGGTCTTGAAATCGGTGCTGACGATTACATCTGTAAACCGTTCAGTCCCCGAGAGGTGGTGGCCAGGGTCAAGGCTGTGTTACGCAGGGCAACCGCAAACGAACACTACCGTGAACTCATTGCCGGTCCCATTGAGATCAATGAAAAAACACATACTGCCGGTATAAACGGTCAGGCTCTGAACCTGACTCCATCGGAGTTTGGCTTACTGCAGGTATTGGTCGAAGCGCCCGGCCGTGTTTTTTCGCGCAGCGAGTTGATCAACAAGGTGCAGGGATATCGGTTTGACGGGTATGACCGCACAGTGGACAGTCACATTAAAAATCTGCGTAAAAAGATTGCCGAAAAATTGCCGGACCGGGATATTATTCTCACCATTTACGGGTTGGGGTATAAGCTGCAGGTGTAGGTGCATTACCTATCTGATAAGGCCGTTGGCATATCTCAGTGCGGTCATATAGTTGTTGCTTACCTCCTCGTTGCTTATCCGGAGGCGTTTGAGGATGGGAAGAAATCTGTTTTCGCGCTGCTGCTCATAACTTTTTGCCAGATCAAGATAGTCTGCATATGGGCCTGTGCCGAACATGATGGCATCCTTTACGGATTTATGCAGGGGAATTGTGTTGAAGAGCTTATCCATGGGCTGATCCAGCATGATATCAAGTAAGGAAAAAAGTCCGACCAGGAAAAGTTCGGAAGAGTCTACAATTTCATCATCCTCAGGAGCGAGCAGCTCGCAAAATTTGGCCCGGACCAGTCCCAGACGAATGAGTTCTCCTGGTTTGTCCGTTGCCATCTCGGAAATGATGACCAGCATAAGAAAGTTACGCAATTCTTTTTTCCCGAGGTAGGCAATGGCATGCTTGAGATTTTTAATTTCCTGTAAACGGTAAAAATAGGAAGAATTTAAAAATTTAAGCAGTTTATAGCTTACTGAAACATCATTGGCGATGATTTGATGCAAGCGGTCGATTGTGGTCTTTTTTCGGGCAACTTCAGCCAGCAGGTTGAGATATGTGATTTTGTTGGCCGTGAGTTCTTTTATTTGTATCTGTTCAGGTTTGCTGAAAAAATACCCTTGAAAAAGGGCGAATCCCAATTTGTTGGCTGACTCGAATTCATGCTGGGTCTCCACTTTTTCAGCAAGCAGTTTGACCTTGTATGGAGCAAGGTGGTGCAGGGTGCGA
The DNA here is from genome assembly GCA_963678525.2 of Desulfobulbaceae bacterium. GTDB lineage: Bacteria > Desulfobacterota > Desulfobulbia > Desulfobulbales > Desulfobulbaceae > Desulfogranum. Next base: position 1,922,892 of record CAXXDG010000003.1, on the reverse strand, counting down.
TGAATGATATTTATAGGGGTCAGGCGAAAATCGATTTTAACCACATCTGCCAGTTCCAATAATGGAATAAAGCGTCGGTCGAAGACAAAGTCGTCCAACGCAAGGGTATACCCGGCGTCCTTGAGGAGTTTGCAGCAGCTGATGACCTTTTCAGTGGGTTCCACGGATTCAAGGATTTCAACGACAACCGTGGTGCTGGGAAAGGAAAGAGGAAGTCTTTTTTCAAGCAGGTTCTGGGTAAAGTTGATATAGCAGGGTTTGAAGCTTGAAATATCTTTGATCTCCCTTGTCAGAAACGTACTGGAAAGCAGGCTCGTCGTAGCTTTGTCCCCGCTCACATTTTCCAGCGCATAATCGGATGCCCCGCGATAGAGAAGTTCATAGGCATGAACTCTCAGGTAGGGGGTAAATATCGGCTGTCGTGCAATAAATTGATTCATGTAAATAAGGGGCTACATTATTTTGCCGGCCTTGTCAAAGTCTTCCCGCCGGACTCCTGGTTTTGAAAAATGAACAGGCGAAGATTTTTTACGGTGTCCTGTTCTATTATTTTAAAATGTGCTGCTGCATCATTGTCCCTGACGCGGACAACGTGCCCATTGGTTTCAAACGGAGGCTTGTCTTCCCAAAGCGGAAATATCAGCAGGATTTTCTCTCCCACAGCCAGTTCATGCCCCTGGTCCCGGAACAAACACCCGGTCGTTGAGACGTTAATCAGGTGGGCCTTTCTTTCATCATATGCTGTCCGATATCGGATCGCAAATTCCCGACAGGAAAAACGAAAAGCCTTGCGCCGTGAGTATGTACGTGTGTTTTCAGTATCCATAAATTTTGCGTATCCGTCACTGGTTACAGGGCATGAATCCACCAATCACTATCATAGTTTAGCAAAATCGTTTATAAAAACGAAATGGTTAATGAGTATTTCATAATGTAGGCCCGAATTTTTTCAGAAGTAATTCTTTGATTATATAAGGAGGATATATGGACTTCAGTCGGGAAGACGCAGTGAAACTGTTCAAGGAGTTTAACACCTCGGCAAGCCTTTTCAATCACGCTCTCGCCGTGGAAGCCGTTATGCGGCATGCTGCGGAAGAGCGGGGGTATGATCCCGATTACTGGGGAATTGTCGGATTGCTTCACGACATTGATTACGAGCAATATCCCGATGAACACTGCTCCAAGGCGGCGGAAATTCTGGGTGAAAGAAAATGGCCGGAAGACGTTATCCATGCGGTTGTATCCCACGGTTGGGGGATATGCAGTGATGTGGAACCCGAACATGAGATGGAAAAAGTTCTCTATGCCATTGATGAGTTGACCGGTCTGATCACTGCAACCGTGTTGGTTCGTCCTTCAAAAAGCATCATGGACCTCAAGGTCAAATCCGTGAAAAAGAAGTGGAAGGACAAGAGGTTCTCCGCAGGAGTCGACCGCTCGATTATCGAGAAGGGTGCCGCGCTTCTTGGTATGGAGACAGGTGATCTCATTGCCATGACCATTGCAGGTATGCAGAAGGCTGCCCTTGAGTTGGGCCTGGTGGGAGAGCCTGTGGGGGAAGTCGGATAATCACTTTATTTTCCATGGACCAACGAGGATGTCGTGCACAACATAAGCAGATCAGTGGTACGTGACGATGCTATGGAGAAAGCCTCGGGTGCAGCACTGTATATAGCAGATCTCCGGCTCCCCGGTATGCTCTCTATGGTGTGTAAAACCGCTTCAGTACAACACGCCCGTATTCTCTCCATTACCCTTCCCGAGCTTCCTGAAGGATATGTTGGTGTAGATGCGCGCGATTTTAAGGGGCAAAATCGAGCAGCCATCGTCGCAGAAGACTGGCCGTTTTTTGCAGAGCAGGAGGTGCTGTACCCCGGCCAACCACTGTTGGCCGTAGTGGGCCCTGACCCTGTAACCTGTGAACAGCTCTGTGCAGGAGTTGATGTGGAATACGAAAGACTCCAACCCATTTCCACTATTCAGGAGTCCAGGGAGAGTTTCAATGACTACACAGTGATCAAAGGTGATCCGGCAACGGCCTTCCAGGAGGCTGCCCAGGTCTTTGAAAATACCTATCAGACCGGCTTTCAGGAACACGCCTACCTCGAGCCGCAAGGGATGTCGGCCGACTTTAAAGACGGCATACTCACTGTGCAGGGATCTATGCAGTGCCCCTTTAACATTCATGCCGGCCTGACTAAAGCCCTGGCCCTTGGACCTGATCAGGTGAGGGTGATACAGACAACCACGGGCGGCGCATTTGGAGGCAAAGAGGATTTCCCTACCATTCTTGCCGGGCAGGTTGCCGTTGCGGCAATGAAGACAGGCCGACCTGTCAAAGTCGTGCTCGACAGACGCACGGATATGTTGCTGACGCCTAAAAGGCATCCTTCTTTGATCGCCATCCGTTCCGCCATAGATGACAACGGGCATATCACCGGTATGGACATTGACTGCCGGCTGGATGCCGGAGCCTATGAAACGCTCTCCCGGGTGGTTCTCGAACGAGCCATGTTTATCTGTACAGGCGCGTATACCATTGCAAACGTCAAGGTGCGAGGCCGGACCATGAAAACCCATCATGTCCCGTCAGGAGCTTTTCGTGGCTTTGGCGGTCCCCAGGCACATTTCGCGGCTGAAATGAATATGAGTTTCCTTGCAGTAAAACTTGGGTTGCCTCCCCTTGCGCTCAAGAAAAAATACCTGACCCGGCAGGGGGACCTTTCCATCACCAGAGGAACCTATCGATACCCGATCCTCTTTGATGCAATGCTCACCCGTATAGAGCAGGACTCTGAATACAGCAGCAAATGGGAACAGTATCACCGGAATTCTTCAGGCACTGTCGGCAGAGGAATAGGGATTTCCTTTGCAGCCCATGGCGGTGCGTTTACTGGTAATGGTGAGCAGGAACTGATTAAAAGCCTTGTACGACTCGCAGCCGAATACGATCAGAAAGCAGGAACCAATTCATATGTAGTGCGTATTTTTGTCTCCAGTGTGGATATGGGACAAGGCACTTCCACGGCGTTACAAAAGATTGTGGCACAGGCCATGGACATGCCGCTGGAGCGGGTTGTCGTTACCACGCCTGACACTGCCAGGGTCCCTGATTCAGGCCCAACCGTGGCTTCCCGTACAGTACTGATCGTGGGGAAACTGCTGCAGCGGGCCGCTGTAGAACTGCGTGGCCTGCTGGATTCCGGCCACCTGCCGAAACAGGGGCGACCCATTACCGTGGCACAGCGCTACGTACATCCTGCCGAGCTTACCTGGGATGAAGACCGATTTTGTGGAGATGCCTATCCTGCATACTCCTGGTCGGTCAATGTGGTTGAGGTGGAGGTGGATCCCCTGACCTATGCCATTACCATCATAGGTTCCTGGGGGGTGTATGATGTGGGAATTCCCATTGATTACAATATGCTGCAGGGGCAGATGCAGGGTGGCGTTGCCCAGGCCCTTGGCTACGCAGCGTTGGAGCACATGCAAATGCCTGCCGGCAAACCTGTCCAGCATTCTTTTACGGATTACATCATCCCAACCATTCGTGATGTGCCGGCGCTTGAGTGTTTCTTTGTAGAAAACCCCTATCAGTATGGACCTTTTGGAGCAAAAGGTGCGGGGGAACTTCCCCATGTCGGGCCTGCGGCAGCCTTTGCCGAGGCTGTTTCCCAGGCAACCGGCATGTTGATGACCGAAATCCCCATTACCCCTGAATTACTGGAAGCGAAGCATCGATGAAACGAACACTGCAAGTCGTATTTGAACTTGATGGTCGTCCTGTTACCTTTGAAACACCTCCGGAGCGGAGATTACTCGACCTGCTACGTGAAGATGCCGGTATTACAGGTGTTCGTGAAGGGTGTGGGGAAGGTGAGTGCGGCTCCTGCAGTGTACTGGTCAATGGAAAGCTGGTGAATGCCTGCTGTGCCTCTGTGCTCAGTGTCCAGGGATGCAGTGTGGTAACCATTCAAGGTTTTGCGCAAACAGCATTGTACCGGCATATTGCTGAGGCATTTGCCCGAGTTGGAGCAGTGCAATGTGGGTTTTGCACGCCGGGGTTCATCCTGGCTACTGCAGCTCTGCTCCGGACTACTCCCCATCCCTCGGAAGCGGATATCCGTACAGGCCTGTCAGGCAATCTCTGCCGTTGCACGGGCTATACACAGATTGCTCAGGCTGTGCAGGAGGTCGCGGATACCCTGCGTCGGGAACCGTGTTCCCGTCAGATGATTGAGACAAGCGTTTCATTCACTACACGCCATCCATTGGTCCCCCATACTGTTGCTGAGGCCGCTGCTCTATTGCAAACCGGATATAGGCCGGTCGCAGGAGGAACAGATCTGATCATCAGACAACATGCGTTGAAGGGGCTCCGGCTTTTCCAGGATGCAGACGATGTACCCGGACTCTTCAGTTGCACGCAGATTACTGAATTGCACTCCATGTACAGCAAATCAGGCAGGTTGTATGTGGGAAGCAGCATGTCGCTGAGTGAGATTATGGCCTCCCCGGATTGTATTCCTCTTCTTAAAGAAGCGCTCTCCTCGTTTGCTTCTCCGGCCATACGCAATGTTGCAACCTTGACCGGGAATGTCTGCAATGCGAGTCCGGCGGCAGACACCTTGCCGGTGCTCTATATTCTGAATGCAACCATCCATGTTGTCGGGCCTTCAGGCCGACGTGACATACCCATTGCTGAATGTATTAACGGTCCTGGAAAGACCGTTTTTGAACCGACAGAGCTGGTAACCTGGATAAGTTGTGAAATCCCCGATGCAGGGCGTCAAGCCGGCAACTGGATATTCCGAAAGGTTGGTACCCGCGCAGTGAACGCCCTTGCAAAAGTCAATCTTGCTGCGCTCTGGAAAGTGGATGACGGCATTGTCAGCGATTTCCGCCTTGCCGTAGGCGCATGTGGTCCGACCGTTGTGCGCAGCCCTCAGGTGGAACAGCTCATTATCGGCACGAGCGTTGACACGCTGCCGGAGCGTGTAGACCAGTGGGTTGCCATGTACGGCGAATTGCTGCACCCGATCACGGATCAACGTTCCACAGCCGAGTACAGGCAGCATACTGCCCTGGCCTTGATACGAAATGTTTTTAAGTCTATTTGAATAAATTCGGAAGGTTTTGACACGGATACCTTGCATGTCAGCGGCCGGTTATGATAGAAGCGCAATTGTATGAATGAAACTTTTTCTGGTCATATTCCAGACATCACCTTAATTCTACAGCAGTGCTTTCAGCATCAATTAATTCTATAGGGGTAACTGCTCACAGTGGACCTGATCTTTCCGCGATCAGCCTGGCTTACGTATGACCAAATACGCTGCACCCGTCTGTGTGCTGTCAGGAACCCTGTAACCAGTTACAAATACAAGGAAGTTGTCAAGCTGGACTGTGCCCCTATGAGTAGTTACCTTCAGGGTACCTTGAATTGCCGATGGTTGATAGTTCGCAAAGAGGTTCCACATGCCATCTGCCGCTCCCAGGCTCTTTTTCCTTGATAATCTGCGCGTTTTTGTAGTTTTTTTGGTCGTAATCCTACACGGATCGTTGATCTATATGGCATATGCTCCGGAGTGGTGGTATGTGCTCAACCCGGAAAACAGTATTGTTTTCACCATGATGGTGCTGGTAATTGATGTGCCCATCATGATGGTCATGTTTTTTCTGGCCGGTTTTTTTGCCTATCCTTCCCTGGCCAGGCACGGCTCGCATGCATTTTTCACGAACAAGTTCATCCGTATCGGCATTCCCTGGATTTTCGGAGTTCTGCTTCTGGCGCCCCCCACCGCCTATATGATCCTGTATTCCCGACAGGTTCCGGTCAGCTTATTCCATTTTTGGACCCACGAGTTCTGGAGTACTATGTTTCAGCAGTCTGTATACTGGTTTCTGGGTATTTTGTTCGTATTTTTTATGGCCGTGGCATTGCTTCATTCGTTCAGCCGGCGTTTCCGTTCTTTGAAGCCAACCCCTGTACAACCCACCTGGAAAATTTTCCTGGGATTTACTGCTTTCATGACTGCGGGATTTTTAACCGTCAATCAATTTTTCCCACTGGATACCTGGTATACCCGAACATATATTCTGGTGTTCCAGCCCCTGCGAGCGCCCCTGTATATCGGATATTTCTCTTTGGGAATGTATGCCTATCATCGCGGTTGGTTTACCCAGGATGGGTATATGCCCCGTCTTATCCCCTGGGGAATTCTCTGTCTGCTGTCAGGGTACCTGTACCTGACATACCGTCTCCATCTTCCCGCATCAGCCCAGACCACTCTTTTGCTGCAAACCGGAAATGCCGCCCTGTTCAATACCTTTTGCCTGTCTTCCCTGATGGCCGGGATCGTGTTGTTCAAGCTGATTGCCGATTCCACGGGACCTGGGTGGAAAAGCCTTTCAACCAGTTCATATGGTATCTATTATATCCACCCCCTTATCCTCTATCCCCTGGCCTATATCTTCAGACCGCTTCCATTGCCGCTTTTTGTCAAGGCAACTGTGGTCATCACAGGGGGATTTGCTTTGTCCTGGATGTTTTCGACCCTGGTGCTCAAAAAAATGCCGTTGCTCAGAAATTCTTTTTGATTGATACAGGTGTAGAGTCTCACTTCCCACGACCTGCAATTCAGCCATAATAAAGGTTTTGAGCCTGTTTTTTGCTTGTGTTATCCACCACAGGACCCGAGCAGGGTATTTTCTACCGCCACAGAAATAAATGCGTCCCCTTTTTGCTTTTTCAAGGTGTCATTAAGATTTTATTTTTCTTTTTTCATTGGAGCCCCTCCGTTTATAATTGAAAAGGTAAACAAATGGATTTTTTGTGGGTCGTATTGAGTGTTTTTTGAGAGGACCCAAATCGTCACAATGAGTCTTGTCAAGGCAGCAGGACTTCAAGACATTATCCCTGAGCATCAATGAAAGGAAATATGGTAAAACAAAGGATGTCGCTGCCGGTTACAAACATTGTATGGCTTTCTGTTATGGCCGTTGCTGTAGGGATTACTCTGCCAAGGATCCTGTATGCCGAGGAATCTTTCCCTGCATTGGACCCTCCTTTTTTCCGGAGTGGGATTGTGCGGGACGAAACCGTTGTTGAAAAAAGGCTGAGCACCAAGGCAGCAACGACAGAATGGATCTATCATAAAACAGTTGATGGCAGCCATCCCAGCGGTCATGAGCAACAAGCTCTCCGGCTGATGAACAGAGCCCGTTCCAACCCGACTCAGGAGGGCATATGGCTGGCATCTTCAACTGACCCTGAAGTAGCCTCCGGGAGAGACTATTTTGATGTTGACAAGGATAAGCTTAGAAGTGAATTTGCAGCGATTGCCGTTAAGGGGCCGGCAGCTTTTGATAAGCGTCTCTATGCAGCTGCTTATGCCCACTCCATGGACCTCATATCAAGAGATGCCCAAGACCATGATCAACAATTTTCCAGGATAGACAGTGAAGGCTTTCATTATAGTCAGGCAAGGGGAAACGTATTTTCCTATGCCTCTTCCGGCATCAATGCGCATGCTGCCTGGAATATAGATTGGGGGGATGAGGAGGATGGGATGCAAACAGGTCGGGGGCATCGTATGGCTACGATGTCAGTGGATGGTGATTACACCAATGTCGGCATTGCTGCTGTCCATGAAACCAACACCGCTACCAAGGTGGGCGAATACGTCACAACAGGTAATTATTGTCAGGCAAATACATACTATGATGATCACTATAATATCTTCATCGTTGGAACCGTGTGGACAGATACCAATGGCAATGATCAATATGATCCTGGTGAAGGAAAAGGAAATGTGACGGTTAAACCCGATCAAGGCGGATATTATGCCGTCACCGGCAACGCCGGTGGTTATGCAATTCCTGTCGGCAATGGCATCTATTCAGTTTCTTTCAGTGGTGGAGAGCTTACCGATACTTACACGAGAAGCGTCACGTTAAGTGGAAAAAGCGTCCTGCTTGATATACATACGGAAACGGATAATTCCGGTAATGACGGCAGCAACGGTGAACAGGGGGTGCCCTTGCCGACAATACTACATCTACTGCTGTCAGCCCGCATTTCTCATGACGAATAATCCTTGGTGTTCAACAGAAAATCAGGGATCACAGAATGGTAAAATTATTTCGCATGATCGGATAATGGCAAGTATTCAAAAAAGTCATGAGAAATGCGGGCTGACCCTGCAAACCTTTCCTCCCGGCAAGGATGCCGGGAGGAAAGGCAACACTTCTCAGACCTCGAAACGAATAAGGACCTGTTCGGTTTCCACGGCCTGGCCGGATTCGACCATGACCTCGGCTACTACTCCGTCTATGGGGGAGGCAACGCCGCTTTCCATTTTCATGGATTCCAGGATGACCAGGTTCTGTCCCTTGAAGACGCGATCGCCTTTCTGCACCTGCACATCGACGATCATGCCGGGCATGGGGCAGGTGAGCAGGTCGTTACGGACTTTTTTCTCCTTCCTGGGCATGTAGCGCAACATGTCCCATTCCGTGGGCGTATAGACCTCGAACACACCGGAGATACCGTTGAACGACATGTGCAGAAAAGAGCGTTCCATGCGCATTCGGAACCGGTAAGGCCGGCCGTTGATGATCAGTTTCAGGCGTCTGCGGAAAAATTCAAACACCGGGACCTTTACGTCATAGACTGTGCCGTCCACTTCAATGGTCATTGTTTCACCACTGACAATGGGTCCGTTCAGGACAACGTCAAAGGCGTCTTCTCCCTCGCTGACCGTGTAGCGATGGATGACCCCGATGTCATCTTTACCGCCGATATCGGAAACCATGGGACGCAGGGATTCGCGCACGGCAACGGTTCTGACGTGGTAGATCAGGGCTGCGGTCAATGCGCAGAGTCGCAGATGTGCCCTTGAAGGGGATTGTTTACAGACCCCGCCCTCAAAATGCCGGCTGATGAAGTTGGTGCTCAGCTCGCCTTCTGCGAATTCCTGAAGACAAAGAACACTGGTGACAAAATCGATGTTGGTGGAAACGCCCTCGATATGATAGCCGTTCAGGGCTTCGATCAGGTTGCGGCGGGCGTCTTCCCTGGTTTTACCTGAGCAGATCAGTTTTGCCAGCATGGAATCATAGTACACATCCACTCTGCTGCCGATGTTCACCCCGCTGTCTACCCGAACCTCTGCGCCTCGGGGCGCAAAGTAGCGGGTGATCATGCCGGTGGAGGGCATGAAGTCGCGGGTGGGTTCTTCGGCGCAGATCCGGGCTTCAATGGCCCAGCCGTTCAAGGTGACCTGGTCCTGGGTCAGGGGCAGCTTTTCGCCGGCGGCTATGCGGAGCTGCCATTCAACAAGGTCCAGTCCGGTGACCAGCTCTGTAACCGGGTGTTCCACCTGGAGCCTGGTATTCATTTCCAGGAAATAAAAGTTATGTCCGCTGTCCATCACGTACTCAACCGTACCGGCAGAGACATACCCGGCCTGCCGTGCCAGGTCGCAGGCGGCCCGGCCCATCTGTTCGCGAAGTTCAGGGGTAACAGCAGGGGAAGGGGATTCCTCGATCACCTTCTGGTAGCGTCGCTGCACCGAGCATTCACGTTCGCCCAGGTGAATGACATTGCCGTGCGAATCTGCCAGCACCTGTATCTCTATGTGGCGCGGGTTTTCAATGTAGCGTTCGACAAAGATGCGGGTGTCGTTAAACGCCTTTTGGGTCTCCTGCCTGGCAGCAGCCAGGGCATCCTGCATCTCCTCGGGCTTGTGAACAATGCGCATGCCTTTGCCGCCACCTCCTGCTGCCGGCTTGAGCAAAACAGGATAACCGATGGTTTCGGCGATTTTCAGCGCTTCCTGTTCATCCTTCAGCGCCTGGATATGACCGGGAATGACGGGAACACCGGCTTTTTTAGCGAGATCCTTGGAGGTGATCTTGTCCCCCATCATGTTGACGGCTTCGGCTCCCGGACCGATAAACACCATGCCCGCAGCAGCCACTGCCTCGGCAAATTCCGCGTTTTCAGACAAGAATCCGTAGCCGGGATGAATGGCCTCGCAACCTGTGGATTTGGCAGCCTCTATGATTTTATCAATCACCAGGTAGGATTTTTGAGAGGCGGACTCACCGATATGCACGGCTTCATCGGCCAGCTGACGATGCAGGCTGCGCATGTCGGCATCGGAATAGACTGCCACCGTGTCTATGCCCAGCCGGTTGCAGGTGCGAATGATACGAATGGCAATTTCGCCTCTGTTGGCGATAAGTATTTTACTGAACATAAGCTGCCTCACAGGGGAATGTTACCATGTTTGCGATGGGGGCCGTCGATCCGTTTGCTGTCCAGCATCTGCAGGGTGCGAATGAGATGGGAACGTGTATCTCGGGGAAAGATGACATCATCGATATAGCCGCGCCGCGCAGCCAGGAACGGATTGGAAAAGGCCTCTCGGTACTCTTCCATTTTATGATTGAGCAGTTGTTCCGGATCCGTCGCCTGGGCGATTTCCCTGCGATAGATGAGTTCTGCCGCGCCTTTGGGGCCCAGAACCGCAATTTCAGCTGTGGGCCAGGCATAGTTGACGTCGCAGCGGATATGTTTGGAGTTCATGACCAGGTACGCACCTCCATATGCCTTGCGGATAATAACTGAAATACGCGGCACAGTAGCTTCGGTGAAGGCATAGAGAAGCTTGGCACCATGACGGATGATGCCGCCGTGTTCCTGGTCCGGTCCGGGCATGAACCCGGGTACATCAACCAGGGTGATCAGAGGGATGTTGAAGGCGTCGCAAAAGCGCACAAAACGACCGGCCTTGGAAGAGGCGTCGTTATCCAGGACACCGGCAAGGACGGCAGGCTGGTTGGCGACCAGGCCTACGGTCTGCCCGCCGAGGCGACCAAACCCGCAAATAATGTTACGGGCAAACCCGGCATGTATCTCCATGAATTCAGCGCCGTCCAGAATCGAGTGGATGACCACGTTCATGTCATAACTTTCCGTGGAATTGGCCGGAATCAGATAGTCAAGGGCCGGATCCGTGCGCTTGGAGGAGTCGCTCAGGTCCAGGATCGGCGCTTTCTGCTGATTGTTTGACGGTAAATAGCTGAATAGCTGACGGATTTTGCGCAGGCAGAGGATGTCGTTGGGCATCTTGAAATGAGCGACGCCGCTTTTTTCCGCATGCATTTGCGCACCACCCAGATCTTCGGCGCTGATTTCCTGATGGGTGACGGTCTTGACCACATTGGGTCCGGTGACAAACATATAGGAGCTGTCTTCAACCATGAAGACAAAGTCGGTGATGGACGGGCTGTAGACCGCACCGCCTGCACAGGGGCCCATGATGCAGGAGATCTGCGGAACAACCCCGCTTGCCCGCACGTTGCGGTGAAAGATCTCGCCATAAGAGCCCAGACCATCCACGCCCTCCTGGATTCGGGCGCCGCCTGAGTCATTGAGGCCTATGATGGGCGCACCCACATTGACGGCGTGATCCATGACTTTACAGATTTTCTGGGCATGGGCTTCACCCAGGGAGCCGCCGATAACGGTGAAGTCCTGGCTGAACACAAAGACCTCCCTGCCGTCAATGGTTCCATGACCGGTGATAACGCCGTCCCCCAGATATTTCTTTTTGTCGCCGATGTTGCCTCCGCGACCTGTTTTCAGAGCATCAAATTCCTCAAACGAGTTGTCGTCCAGGAGGAGATGCAACCGCTCCCGGGCAGTGAGTTTGCCCTGATTATGTTGTGCTTCCTTCTTTTCTTCGCCCCCGGCAGCAATGGATTCAGCCCTGAGCCGCTCCAGGGTTTCAAGGGTCGCCTGATTATGTGTGTACATGGTTTGTTCCTTGTTATGGAATATTGGCCTGTTGGTCATACAGGTTTATCAGTCTATGTGATTGTCTGTATTTTACGCACAAATTCAATATACAATAAGTCTGATATGCTTTTCCGGCAATGGCCGGAATGGAAAATTTCGGTCAAAGGCGTCTTGAGATCAGGAGCAGTATCAGTCGGTTATGTTTTTGTCTGACAACTTTACCTGTAGGTGTGTGTGACCGGATGAGGGGCTTGCACACCTGGTTTATTGACTATTTTTTGGAAATTTCAAGTCGTTTGATTATAAAATCAGCAATATGGGCGATCTGGTCACGGGAAAAGACCGTGGGGTGTTGAACCGGGATATCGGCGGCAACGGCAATAACCCCCGGAACGGATTGGAACAGCAGGTCGTCAACGGCTGCCGCTACCTCGATCTTGGGAATATCAGGGTGGTGTTTGAATCCCTCGACGACGACCAGATCCATATGGGCAAACCGGGAGTTGACCATGGTCGGCAGATCGATCCGGGTAGGAGGGGAAAAACTCGCTGTCTGATCCGGCGCAATCAAGGTGACATCGTCCGCGCCTGCCTGCAGGTAGGTGTGGGTGTCTGTACCCGGCGGGTTGAAGGGGATGCCTGTTTCTTTGGTGGATTTGATGACCGCAACCGCATATCCTCGCTGTTTCAGGTGTTGGACCACCTTGGCGGCCAGGGTTGTTTTGCCTGAATTGTGCCAGCCGATAAAACCGATGATCGGTGTTGTCTTCTCCATGGGGATATTTTTTTCGAAGGTTTTTAAGAAGCACCGGGATGAACTATGACGGAGATCAGAATTTTCATGTTTCGTTGCGGCTGGTTACTTCACGAGTATAAGATGCATTTCTCTGGGACCATGGGCTCCATGCACCATCTGGGCTTCAATGTCTGCGGTTTTGGAAGGTCCGCTGATACATGTCAGTGCGTTGGGCAACGCCTCTGTCTTGAGCGAATCATACACCCAATCCAGGGACGGCACAAGTTGGTCATATGTCGCCACAGCAATATGGATGCTTGGAACAAGTGAGGTCGAGCGTGGAAAACCCGGGCGGCATATCTGCACAATGGTTGCTGAATCAGCAACCACGAAGCTTGGAAAGGTAATGCCGATATAACTTTGAATGGTCTGTTCCCGCAGATTCACCGTATCCGTATCGGTCAGGACAAACGGGATGTCATGGTCTGTAAGAAGTTGCGCAAGCCCCATCTCTTGAACAGCCGGAGAAGGGTGACAGACAATCTGTTTACGGCTGGTGAACTCCAGCGGCGCGGCCAGAGCAAGCTCCAGGATAAGTCCGGCAGCATCCTGCAGTCGTCCCGGTGCGTGCAGGTTGAGATTAAGCTGCGCAGCGTTACCTGACAAGAGTTCAAGCAAAGCTGCCTGTGGTAAGGCTTTTGCCGCCTGCATATCCGTGATGGACAGTGTCGGGGCATTTTCGCGTGCTCTGAGCAGTTCGGCAAAAGAAGCATACCGGTTTTCCTGACCGGAACTGTTGCAGGCGGCACGCAGGGTGTTCAGGAAAGCGGTCTGATTATTCATGTCGACCTCCTCTGTGTGGACGAGACGTAGTGATTGTTCGGCTTCTTTGCTGCCATCGTTTTCTAAAGGTTTTCTGGGCGACAGGGGGAAGAAGCCGGGTTCCGGTCCAGTTTGCCGCCGGGCCGGGCAGGTTATCCAGCATGCCTGTCCGGTTGATCCAGGCGTGCTGCAGCTTGCTCAGTATTGAGATAGCGGCATGATACAGGCGAGGCCGTTGTATAAGCCATCCCCAGAACCTGAAAGTCAGGCGCTCGCTTTTTGAAGAAGGCCGCACGTCCCAATTGTCATCTCCATACGCCAGTTTATGTCGCAGGGCGGAGAGCATGCGGGGCAGGTCGTTTTCCACAGGGCAGACATCCTTGCAGGCGCCGCAGAGGGTTTCTCCCTTGCAGAGGTCGGCATGTTTGTTGATGCCGTCAAGCAGTGGTGAGACAACTGCGCCGATGGGGCCGCTGTAGGGAGAATTGTATGCGTGCCCCCCTATTTTACCATACACGGGGCAGACGTTGAGACAGGCCCCGCAGCGGATGCAGGCAAGAACTTCCTTGAACTCGGGATCAGCCAGAATGCGCGAACGGCCGTTATCCAGAATGACCAGATGAAATTCCCTGGGACCGTCAGGATCATCATCTGCGGCAGGACCCCCCTGAAAGCTCACATAGGTGGAGAGTTTTTGCAGAGCCGCTCCCCGGGTCAGCAGCTGCAGCAGAATTTTGTGTTCCTCCATGGTTGCAGTCACCCGTTCCATGCCCATGATCGCAACATGCACCGGAGGCATGGTAGTGGCCATGCGAATGTTGCCTTCATTGGAAACCAGGGTAACGTGCCCTGTCTCCGCACATGCCAGGTTGCAACCGGTAAGCCCCATGTCTGCCGCGAGCAGCTTTCGGCGGAGTGCTGTGCGTGCGGCCTGGGTCAGGGTAGGGGGATCCGTGGATGCGGGAATGGCCAGTTTGTCGACGAACAGTTCACTGATCCGGTGCCGATCCATGTGGATGCAGGGGGCAATGATATGGGAAGGCGTGTCTTCAGCCAGCTGGACAATGTACTCGCCAAGGTCTGTTTCCACCACCTCGATGCCCTGGCTTTCCAGAACCTGATCTATACCTGTCTCCGCAGAGGTCATGGACTTGCCCTTGACCACGGTGCGGACGTTATGCTGCCCGGCAACTTGTGCAATATAGGCGTTCGCTTCTGCGGCGGTTGCGGCAAAGAAGACCTTGCCGCCCCTGGACCTGATCTTGTCGGCCAGCTCTTCCAGCACAAGATCCAGGTGCTCCAGGGTCTGCATTCTGTCCTGTTTAGCCTTTGCCCTGAGCTGTTGGTCGGGCAGATTGTTCCACAACTCCATGGCGCCGTCTCCCAACCGTTGCTGGAGGTTGTGCAGGCTTTGCTGCAGGCGTTGATCGGCAATTCCCTGCCTGGCCAGTTCAGTATATGATGCAGTGCTCTCAGGCATGGCGTGTCTCCCCCTGGTCGGCAAGGATTTCGGCAATGTGGATGACCTGTACAGGCAGGCCAAGCTTTTTTGCCCTCCCTTCCATGTTCATGAGGCAGCTGATATCGCATCCTGTGACATATTCAGCGCCGGTAGCAAGAACAGCCTGCAGTTTGTCGTCCACCATGGCAGTGGATATTTCGGGATAGTGCACGGAAAAGGTTCCTCCAAATCCGCAGCAGGTGTCGCTGTCCTGCATCTCAACCAACTCCAGGCCGGCAACCTTGGACAGCAGGGCGCGGGGCTGACTGCGAATGCCCAGGGAACGGCTCAAGTGACAGGAGTCGTGGTAGGTTACTTTTGCCTTGAACACTGCGCCCAGATCGGTAATACCCAGGGTGTCCACCAGATATTCGCTCAATTCGTAAGTCCTGGCGGCAATACTCTCTGCACGGCGCAGCAGGTCCGGCTGATCGCTGAAGAGCAGGGGATACTGGTGGCGTATCATGTCCACGCAGCTGCCGGACGGGCAGACAATGACCTCGCTGTCGGCAAAGACCCGGAGAAAGTGCAGGGCGGCCTCGCGTGCGGCCTGTCGGTGTCCGCTGTTAAAGGCCGGCTGCCCGCAACAGGTCTGACCTTCAGGGTAGGCCACGGGGATGCCGAGGCGTGTGAAGAGGTTGACCATGGATTCTCCGACCTGTGGATACATGTGGTCGACCAGACATTGTATAAAAAGGGAAATTGTCGGCTGTGGGTTCATGAACATACGAATAGGTTGGCAGGGAAGGGGAGTCAAACTTTTCCTGCAAGGTGTATCTGAGCTTCTACGAGAGAAAGAGGTTGTAATACAACATTGATTGGATTGCTGTCAAGACAGGTGAGTATCACGGCCGACGGAATCACTGAGTGGAGACACATGTCAAGCCGTTTTTAAGGATGTGCGCAAAGGTCATCGCCGGGACAGGTTTGCTGAACAGATATCCCTGGTAGACGTGACACCCACGCTCATAAAGGTAGACAACTTCCTGTTCCCGTTCAACACCTTCTGCAATGACTTCCATGCCCAGGTTTCGGGCAAGCATGATGATGGAGTCAACAAGAACTGCAGGTTTGTCTTGTTTCCCGATTTCCTGAACAAAGGAGCGATCGATTTTCAACGTGCTCAAAGGGAGCTTGTTGAGGTACCCCAGCGATGAATACCCGGTTCCGAAATCATCCAGGGAGACCTTCATGCCCAATTCGCGCAAGGCCATTATTTTCTGCACATTGGCAACGTCGGTGGAGATGATGCCTCCCTCTGTTATTTCCAGGCCAAGATGCTTTGCCGGGGCATTTGTTTCCCGGAGGATGTGCTCAATTGTCTGCAGGAGATGGGGGCTGGAAAATTCCTTGCTGCTGATGTTGACGGTAAACACCTGGTTTTCTTTGATGATACCCAGTGCCTGCCAGTGCTTGACCTGGGAGCAGGCTGTGCGGAAAACCCACTGGTCAATTTCTTCCAGCATGCCTTTTTCTTCGGCGATGGGGAGAAAATCGACAGGCGGTATCAGGCCTTTTTCCGGGTGAATCCATCTTAAAAGCGCCTCTCCGCCGACCAGTGTCCCGTTCTTGGTTACCTGGGGCTGATAATACAGGGCGAACTGTTCGGTTTTCAGGGCTTTGCGAATCTCCATGTTCAGGCGCAGGCTTTCATCGGCTGCTTCCTGCATGCCGGGCATGAAAAAATGAATGTTGTTTCTGCCTGTGGCTTTGGCTTTGTTCATGGCCGTATCAGCCTGTTTAAGGATATCTTCCGCCCTGGATTCCGGCTTGGGATAAATGGAAACGCCGATACTGAGAGTTATGTGGATGTCATGTTCTTCTATACGACAGGGAAGGGAGAGTTCGGCGCTGAGTTTTTCCGCAATGACTTTGGCTTTTGCAGCCGCCTCTGTCGCACTCATGCCAAGTTCAGTGAGGATCAGGATGAACTCGTCGCCGCCCATGCGGGAGGCGGTGTCTTCGTTGCGGATATTTTCCCGTATCCTGTCAGCCACGAGCTGCAGCAGGGCGTCTCCTGCGGTATGACCAAGGGAATCGTTAATGGTCTTGAAGTTGTCCAGATCAATGAACAGCAGGGCGCCGAAAGAGTTGTATCTTTCAGCACGGCTGATTTCATTTTCCAGCTGGTGCAGCAACATGCGCCTGTTCGGAAGTCCTGTCAGCTCATCACAGGTGGTATGGTACTGAATTCGGGCCTCGGAAAGTTTTCTTTCTGTGAGGTCCTCCAGTATTCCCATCCCGCCGGTGACTTTCCCGTCATGTCCGGTTATGGCCTTGGTGATCACACGGATGGAGATATGCTTCCCGGTGAGAACGCTCGTATACTCCCCTTCATAATATCCTTCGCCCTTATGGAATGAATCGTTGACAGCGTTGAGCATGCCTTTGTCCTTGATGCTTATGGGCATATTCATGCCGATGAGATCGTTGCGATCGGCATTCAGCATGTGGAGCAATGTGTCATTGCAGGCGACAACCACCGAATTATCATCATATTGGAACAAGCCCAGGGGAGCATGGTTAAACAGGTGTCGATACCTCTCCTCGCTTATGCGCATTTCCCGTTCCCGTTCCTCGCTCATCAGTTTCAACTGCATGTTCTCCTTGATGTTCTGATGTATACGCAAGGAGCTGACAAACACGGAAACGTAGAAGATAAAGAGGAGTAAAGCCATGAACAGGGTGTTTGGGCTTCCCATGAGGATCATTTTCAGCGCCAGGGGAATCAGGAGAAGGATCTGAAAAATCAGGAGTGCGCCAAGGCTTGAACAAAGCCAGGTTATTGCACCGGCAACAAGCCCTGCTTCAATCAGCACGAAAATGACCAGGTCGGCGTCAAATTCGGAAGAGAGCATGAAAAATGGAGCAGCGCCCCACATGCAGCCTGTGAGGACTATCCCTATGAGAAACCTTTTGTGCCATACGTGTGGTTCCGCCTGGGCGGCTTGCCGTCTGTATTGCAAGGTCAGGAAAAAACGGGCCAGGATGATCAGCTGAAAAACGACCAGCCAGGTTAGAAGCAGGAGAGGAGGGACTGTTTCCCGTTGCAGCCCGCAGAGCAGTGCACTGACAATGGTGGACAGGAGCAGCGCAACCGGCGAGTTGGCATAAAGGTATCGAACTTGCTCGACAAGAATTTGTTGTTCAGGGGAAAACTTTTTCAGCATGTCATTGCAGTTACAAATACAGGGAAGTTATCAAGCTGGACTGTGCCCCTATGAGTAGTTACGTTATATCTATCTTACCTTGAATAAAGGCATATTCCCACCTTCAGCGAGTAAAAAGTCGGCTTTTTTTTTGTTATGGCGCTGATTGACGTTCCTGCATCGGAGGAGTTCTTTTCTGTCAGACTGCATTTATCATGACTTTTTTGAGATATTTGACAAGTTTTTTTCCTCGCCTATAATAAAATTTAGGAAATGTTCTTATTACCTTTCAGGAAAGTATTTTTACGGCAGTTCTTTCTCGTTAAAAATTGGATACTAACCACCGGCAAGAGTAATGAGAGCTGTGTCGCATTTTGTATACCCCGCGATACAGTCCATGTCGACCCTGGAAATGAGAATTTACAAATACGTGAGGCATCATGAAACTGAGAACTAAACTCTTTGCAATCAGTCTTGGCGGGGTCGCCGTAACAGCCTTGTGTTCCGTCGCAGCCACAACCTATTATTTGAATGTTCAAAAAGACCGTATCGTACTCGAAACCGTACAGGAGGCCCGGCATAATTTTCAGGTCGCCATGGAGGCGAAGAAAAAGGTCTGGCAGACCAATGCGCTGCAGGTTGCAAACAATGAAAAAATCATAACCGCCCTGCTCGATGAAGACAGGGAGACGGCCCATGGGGTTCTCAGTAACCTCGGCAAGGTCTTTAAGGAGAATACAGGGTTCAAGAATGTCCAGGTCCACCTGATTGACAGCAATCTGCATTCTTTTTACAAATCGTGGGATAATGACAGCTTCGGAGAGCCGTTAACCTACTCAAAGGGATATGCCGTGGTAAAGTCCACGGGAAGTTCCAGGGTTGCCATGGAAATGTCTTCCAAGGGTATCCGTTTAAAAGGGTTGTTCCCTGTTACCTATCAAGGGAAATTTTTAGGCATTGCCAATTTTGAAGGGGGACTCAACTCCATCAAGAGGACATTGGAACCATATCATCTTGATTTTGTCTATTTTATGGATGAGAAAGACCTGGCTATCGCACCGTCCATGAAAAATGCACAGAAAATAGGCGCGTATGTACTTAACCAGAAAGATGTTGATGAGCGGTTTTCCAATTATCTGGCGGAAAAGGGAATTTTTGAAAAAATACTCGAAAACGACTACCTGGCAGATGACCGATATGTCACCCTTAACGGTCGTTTTGAAGGATTCGATGGCGACCGGGCAGGGCTGTATCTGGTAGGAATGCGAACCGATATTGTTATGGAAGATATGTATCAGCTTCGAAATACAATATTGAAGTTATCTGTCGGCATGTTCCTGTTTTTTTTGTTGTTGCTCCTGTTTATTATATTCTTTGTCGATAGAAAAGTAATACATCTCATTACTAAAATTACCGAAAAAACGAATGATCTTGCCGTCGGTGATGGTGATCTGACGCAGAGAATACCGGTGCTCAGTCAAGATGAAATAGGCTCCCTTGCTGAAAATTTCAATTTGTTTATGAAAAAGATAAACGATATCATCGTAAATATCGGGGTCAACTATAAAGTGTTGACATCGGAATCAAAAGAATTGTCATCTATTTCTCAGCAGGTTATGGAGAATTCAGGGTATCTTAACACCAAATCCAACTCTGTCGCTGTTGCTGCTGAGGAAATGAGCTCAAATATGAGTTCAGTCGCAGCGGCCAGCGAAGAAGTCTCTACCAATGTCTCCATGGTGACCGATGCTGCGGCAATGATGCAGGAAGGCCTCCAGGGTGCGGTCGGACATTGTGAGAAAGCGCGGGATGTAACCAACGAGGCCGGCATACAGGTGGCAGCCACTTCCGAGAGGGTCACCCTGCTTGGAAATGCCGCCCGTGAGATTTCGAACATCACAGAGGTGATCACGGAAATCGCTGACCAGACAAACCTGCTTGCCCTGAATGCCACCATAGAGGCTGCCCGTGCAGGTGATGCAGGCAAAGGGTTTGCCGTTGTTGCCAACGAAATTAAGGAACTTGCCGCCCAGACTACCGGCGCTACCAGTGAGATACGTCAGAAGATAGAAGAAATCCAGAACTCCACCAACACGACCGTCGAAGACGTGCAAAAGGTCGAGTCCGTATTCGGTGAGGTTCAGCATGTTATTCAGACCATCGTGGAGTCCATAGAACAGCAATCCGAAAATGCCGGGGAAGTGGCCGGTAATATTGAGCAGGCCGGGGCAGGCCTTCAGGAGGTCAACTTGAATGTTTCACAGAGTTCCCAGGTGTCTGCTGAAATCGCAAAAGACATTTCCGATGTGAAGTCCTATGCAGCCGATATGCACGAGAAAAGTACCGTCATGCAGGGAAGTGTCCGGAGCCTGTCGGACTTGTCTGAAAGGCTGCGGGAGATGATTTCCCTGTTCAAGGTAACGGAGGACTCGTCCCAGGGGAACGCAGAGTGACGAAGAGATCCAACCGTCTTTTCGTAGGAGAGACGGTTGGATATTTTCCCCCGGCCGGCAGTCTGCTGCCCGGCTACTGTTTGAGAAAGAAATAGATCTCTTTGTCCTGGCCGTCTGTGAAATGGTCGAGAAATTCAGTGCCTATACATTCTTTGCCCACATGCGCGATCCTTGCCTTTTTTTCAATAAGAGTGCGTTTCTTATTATCCAGGTGAAAACGAACCAGAATGGTATCCTGTTCCCGTAACTGTGTTCCGGTAAAAAACTGAATGCCGACTCCTTTCTGTGACAGGTTATGTATCTGACAGGCGACGGCATTGCCTTTACCGGTTTCCGGAAGTAAAAGTTCCCCTATTATGCTGGTGGGTTTACGATACTTCCTGCGATATTCAATTTGCGTGGAAAAGGTTTTTTCGCATGTGCATTTGATTTTGAGTTTTCTTTTTTTTGCAGGAATTTTCTCGGCTGCAACCTGTTTAACACGATTACAGTACGGGCATTCTATGGGAATAAGGCCGGTTTGATTAATATAGGATTGTGTGAGCGCCGCCATGTTCATGAGTCCTGAATGAAAAACGTTTGCAAGGGCAGAATAGATGCTGTCCAACTAAGGGGGTATACCTGGGAGTCATCCATAATGTGGAAAAATATACCTATTAAAAGACAGGTTGTCGAGATTTTTGTTCGGAAAAAAGGAAAAATTGAAAAAATCATGAAAAATGAGGATTTACCCACGGGTTCAGGTATTAGAAAGTTTTTGTAAATCACTCAGGTAGGTGTCATATCTGCCGAGGTAAAAGCTCAGAGCTTTGGAAAAATGCTTTCCGATTAAGCCGTCCACGATTATTTCGCTGATCTTTCTGTATCGTTTGAGAATAAATTGCGATCTATAGAAGATCAGCCATTCCTCGTTTGTCAGCTCCCGGCGTATCTTTAAAAGCGCTCTGCGTGATCGTGGCTGATACATCCAGAAGTACATACAGTCCAGAGCGTTTAAAATGAAAATATTTTCCAGATCGCGCGCCTCTTTGCCCATTGTTTTCAACAATTTTTTAGGAGACTGCAGCAGCTCCAGGACATCCTCATCAGGGAAAAGCACTTCCAGTTTTGAAAACGCAGCAAAGAGCTGATGCAGTTTGGACCGGTAATCATCAAGACGCATGCGGGTATTGGCTTGCCGGTCGGCAAGACCTTCTATGATTGCGGCGATACAGTCAGATGCGAATTTGGAGATAACCGCAGCCCATTTCTGCAAAACGATCTCAACCTGCATAACCCCACCTGCCTGTAATACCACGCCGATGCCGCTGTTGAACAGCATGGCAAGGGGGATGCTGAGCAGGGAACGGAAGAGGTTGCCGATGGCTGCGCTGCGCGGGAGCCCGCGGAATATGTTATGGCTGAAAATATAGAGTCCGTTCGCCAGCGCCATTACGGAATACAACATAAGGGGATTGGTGGTTGTGGTAATGCCCAGACCCTGGTCCAACAGAACCGTTTTCACAAGGTAGTCCAGTAACGGGACGGAAAACCCCGTATACAGCAGCGAGTCGGCAATACGGCTCCAGCTGACAAGCGAGTTCCAGGGCAGCAGGGGAGAGCGTCGTAATCCGCCTCCCCCGAGAACCGCCTGGATGATATTGCGTACCCCGGTGATGCCGAACCATATGAAAGCTCCGAAATAGGCGAGCACCCACCAGTCTTTGGTTAGGCTGAAGGTGAGAAAGGCGGGAATAAAACCTGTGATCACCTTGAGTGCGTTGCTGAGATGGGTGTTGAGATACTTTGTCCGGCCACTGTCTTCGCTGTCCGCGATCGTCATTCGATCACGAACACCTCCCAGGGTAATGATATTGCCTTGGGGTTCCGCAGTAAGCTCTGTGGATGCTACCTGCCATTCCTGCCTTTCCTTTCCTTTCCTGAAAAAATGACTGTACAGTCTATGCAGGAAGCCGTTTTCACTTCCGGATGAACCTCCGGCAGAACATGCCCGATAGCGATGGTAAATGAGATGGGCAAGCAGCGGCAGCTGTTTGCATTTTCGGTCGGCGACGTTCAGTCTTGCTGCTCGCTGTTCCTTTGGAGGCAGGGTGTTTACCACCACGAGGCCCATGCCGTAGTGCTTGGTATAGAGTCCTGTGGAGCCTGTGCCGATTCGTGATTTAAGTTCGCGTTTGCGGTAGAATCCATGAAATTGCTCAAGGTGATGCAGGATGTCGACCAGCTCCTCCTTACGGGTTTCCATCTCCGACATTTCAAGCTCCAGCGCATCCAGAGGTTCTCGTTCTTCCCTGTGCAGCTGCGTTTTGCGGACAAGATCAAGCCTGGTTGTCTCAAAATCCCAGAGAATCGCCCGCACCGAGGCTTTGAGCGCAATTACGTTATCCGTATTCAGCGCCTTTTGCAGATCATTGATCAGCTTGTAGCTTTTCAAAGGGTTGACAATGTCGACAGCCTCACCGGCAAAGCCGTGATTCCGGCTGGTTGCTGCGGAGGTGAGTCCGTGCCACGCATCCTTCAGGTTGAAGATCTCCAGATGGGTGATATGACCTCGACAGATATACAGCAGCTCCAGGGTGTCCTGCACCGAGAGGTTGGACAGACTGAGGGTTATGTTCGCACCGGCGTGGAGATCGTGGAGTTTTGCAAGGAGTTCCTGTACGGAAAGCTGCAGCAGAGCCGGGATGTCAGCGGGGTCACCGGGTATGCGTGGGTCTGAGAGATTCGGGTTCCGGCAGGGAAGCAGATATTTGCGAATGATTGTCTCCGGAGTTAGAGCGGCATCTGATGATAGGGGATGTGGTCCTGTTTTTTCCGGCAGAGCGGCTGCCGTATGGCCGGACGCAGGTTCAAGAGTATGCTGGTGAATAAAGCGGGCAAGGTGAAGCAGTGAAGGCTGGCCGCTGCCTACAAAGGCCAGGAAAGCATCGATCGTGAGCCGGGGGATGTCAAACCCGTATTCCCGGTTGACGGCCTGCAGATGGGTCGTGTTACATTCTTCCAGGACATCAAACACATATTGCTGCTGATATCGTGAAACATCGGCGCCCTGGGTCATCATCTCCTGCATGGGTTTTTCATGGAGGAAATCGAGGAGAGACTGGGTTTCGGCAAAACCTCGCAGTTCCCAGATGCATTTTACGTATTTGTGTCTGAAACGGCTTGAGAGTTCAATGCCGATGGTTGTCTTGATGCCGAGCAGATCCCCGGCTTCAAGGAGCTCCTCTGCAGCCTGGTTGTCGATAAAGTTGTAATAGACGACGGTCAGGCGGCGGATTCCTTTAATCCACGCATCCATGAGCAGGTGTGAAGGGGATTTGCGTCCTTTGGTATGGGCGTCGTGCACGCGATCGTCAAAAGCGAGCTGGTTCCACTCTTCAGGCATTTCAAACAGGTGGTACTTTTTCAATTCTTCCCTGACACGGGCGGGACGTCCGGTGGAGACCATGCGGAAATCATGGGCAAGCTGCAGTTGTTCCCGTTCATTACCGCGGTGCCGGATCAGTTCCTTCATGATCTGGATCAGCACCCTTGCCGTGTTTATTTTGAAATAGGCGGATGAGGAAAAGAGCACTTCATCGTGCAGGGCCTGCAGATTTGACAGCCGTTCTTCCGAAGTCCCTGCTTCAAATGACTCAAGCAGGTTGACAACAGCAAAGGCAATGCGAAGTCCCCTGGGAGCGGTCAACTCCTTGATGCCGTGGGGGTGCATATGGGCGGCGGACCGACTGCTGATCGATTCCGGCATGTTCCTGCGGTTAAGCACCTCATTGACCATTTCCAGGAGTTCATAGTCGTTTTTATCGAAAAAAAGGACCGGAGTTTTTTGGGTCATACTGCAGAGACTCCTGTTTGGCTTTTCAGTATCCTGAAGTTGCTTCGGTCGGGAAGTCGTACAAAGAGGTTACGCACAGCATTTTTTATACTTCTTCCCGCTGCCGCAGGGACAGGGACTGTTTCTTCCCGGTTTTTTCATCTTTGTTTGCGCGGGTGTTTCCCCGGAGTGATACAACCATATGCCGTCTTTTTGCACAAAACAGCTTTTTTCGTGGAGATCAAGTATTCGGCCGTCGGCACGCGCTAAGGCCAGGAATTCCACCGTTCCATTCGTATCTTCGGCCCCTCCCTGCGTGGTTGCAATAATCCGGAGGCTGTACCAATGGGGAATGGTCTCCTGGTCTATTGTCTTGGGTCGTGTATCGGGATGCCAGGTTTGGAGAAGATATTCTAAATCAGCACATGTATACGCCGTATAACGAGAGCGCATGAGCGCTTCAGCTGTCGGAGGGTGTGTTTTGCCTTGAAGATAGGGCTCGCAGCAATGTTCATACGGGGAGCCGGAGCCGCACGGGCAGGGAAGAGGAGAGGGGGGTGTTACAGTGCTCATATTAACGGTGCAATTTACCTCTTTTTGTCAAGAATATCAACGGTTGAGTTCACAATTCGACCCTGTTGCGTCCGTTTTCCTTTGCCTGGTATAATGCCTTGTCCGCCTTATTTACTAAGGCGGCAACGGTGTCGTTTTCTTCAAACAGCGCCAGGCCGAAGCTTGCGGTTTGGGGACCGACTTCCGGCACCGCCTCCTCCTGAACTTTCCTGCGCAGCATTTCAGCGAGGTTGAGCAGACCGTTTCGGGAGGTTTCCGGACAAATAATGAGGAATTCCTCTCCGCCCCAGCGACCGAGAACATCCACTTTTCGTACGGATTTGCTCAGTTGACCGGCAAAGAGTTGGAGTACCTGGTCTCCAACCTGATGACCGAAGGTATCATTGACGTTTTTAAAGTGATCTATATCGAGAATGATAATACCCAATGCATTGCCGTAACGTTGAGAGCGGGCGATTTCCGCTTCCAGCACCTCATCGAGTTTTCTTCTATTGAACAACCCTGTGAGCCGGTCAAGGAGGGCAATCTGCTCCAGTTCTCTGTTTTTTGCTTCCAGTTCTTTGGTTCGTTCCCTGACTTTTTCCTCCAGCTCCTGGTTCAGCCGAATCAGCTCCTGGTTCTGTCGTTCCAGGAGAGCTTCCTGGTTATACGAGGTGATTGCCCCGGAGATTGTCAGTACCATGTCATCATTCATCCATGGTTTTTCCAGGAAACGATAAAGATGTGCTGCGTTGATGGCATGCTTGATGCCGCCTATATCACTTTGACCGGTCAGCATGATTGTTTTGGTTTTTGGGAGTCTTGCGTGCACCTGTGCAAGCAGTTCGTCTCCCTTGGTGCCGGGCATGATGTAATCTGATATGACGGCAGGCAGTTCCACGCCGTCCTCAATAAACTCCTCGATCACCTCCATAGCCTCTTCTGCGCTATGGGCTATTTCGATTATTTTTACCTCCTTGAGTTCCTGGAATAACAGGGTGCGGAGGCTTTCCGTGACGATGGGCTCGTCATCCACACAGAGGATGGCTTTCTGCGTTGACGATTTGTCTGTCATAATCCATTCCTGCCGTATTTTTTACTGTAAAGCTCAAGCCCTTCGTCGATTGATCTGGTCAGTTGTTGGATATTCCATGGTTTGGCGATCATCTCAAACATATCAGCTTCATCTTTTGCCCTTTGTACGGCTGCCTCGTCGGCATGTCCGCTCAGGAGCACTTTGATGACACAGGGAAAACGCTTGTGCGCCGCAATGAGAAAATCATCTCCCTTCATGCCGGGCATCAACCAGTCGGAGATGATGATCAGGGGGACCATCCCGTCGCAAGACAGTTCATCCAGTATCTCCAGCCCTTCTTCCGCACTTTCCGCAATTTCAATGAGATAATTTCGGCCATACTGCTTGAGGAGCTGGTCGCGCAGCGCATGCAGAACAATCGGTTCATCGTCCACGCATAAAATCAGGCCGTTGTCTATCGCAATCATGGCGCCTCCCTGTGAGCCGGCAGTGAAACATAGAAGGTGGTCCCTTTACCTACAGTGCTTTCCAGGCTGATTGTTCCACCATGCTTTTGAACGATCTTTTTGACAATATCAAGCCCAAGTCCGCTGCCTTCTCCTCTTTTTTTGGTCGTGAAAAAGACCTCAAAAATTTTCTCACGATGTTCTTGCGGTATACCGCAGCCGGTATCAGTTACCGCAATGACTACGTCGTCTTTCTGCAAACCGATGCTGATTGTCAGTGTACCCTTATATTCCATGGCCTGCAGCGCGTTGTGGATAAGATTGGTCCAGACCTGATTGAGTTCATCAGGGTTGGCCATGATGTGCGGGACCGGTTCGTATTTCTTAATGAGTTCGGTGTTCTGTTTAATCTGGTTATGGTAGATAGTTAAGACCGTCTCCATGCCTTCAACGATGTCGGTCTCTGTAACTTCATTGCTGTCACCCTGTCTGATAAATGATTTCAGCGCATAGATTATTTTACTGATCCGGTTCACGGCCTGATTGATATTATTTGTATTGGCGCTGACGGCGTGCAGACCGTATGCGGTTTCAAGGATGAATTCCGATTCCTGATGCTGCAGAAGGGGCATGTATTGCTGCCAGTTTTCCGTCGCGTTGAGCTGAACCATAAAAAAGGCGACCTTTCGGCTGTTCCTGATACCGGCCGCATCGAGTTCCGCACTGATCGCACGCACCAGTTTACGCTCTTCCCTGCTTGTGAGCAAGACGGTTTTTTGCTGCGAGTGCCGGAGAAGCTCATAAAAGAGATCCAAGTCGTTCGTTTCAAGCTTTTTCTGCAGAGCAGGCATGTCCGCCTGCACCTTTTCCATGGCATCCTTGATATTGCTGCCGCTGGACTTGATCGCGCCCATGGGCGTATTGATTTCGTGGGCAATGCCGGCAATGAGTTGACCAAGGGCAGCCATCTTTTCCGCTTGAATCAGTTCTTTCTCTGCCCGTTCCCGCTCCTGGATCGTCTTTTCAAGTTCGGTTGTCCGCTCCTGCACCATTTCTTCCAGGTGATCTCTATGGCGGGACAATTCTTCCTGTGCCGATGTCCGCTCGGCGATTTCCTGTTCGAGCTGTTTGTTGACCTGCTCCGTGACCGTTTTGGCGTTTTCCACTTCGCCGATGTATTGCTGTATGTTGCCGGCCATCTGGTTGAACGATGAGCACAGTTGTCCTATTTCATCCCCGGAGCTCATCCGGAGCCGGAAGTCGTGATCCCCTGCCTGGAATTTTTTTATTCCATGAATGATCCGGGTAATTTTTCCGGTCAGGGTGCCGGCCATCCAGATTGCAATGACAATGACTATGGCGATCATGGCAAAGGTGGAAACGGTCATGCGAGTGAATGTCGAGCGGAGAGCGGTGCGAAGATACGCCTGATTGTTTTCGCTGCTTGTTTGCAGCTTTGTTTCAAATTCATCCCGTGCTGATTTGATTTTTTCCGCAGTAACCATTGCCGGTTTATTGAATTCATCTATATTGGCACCGATGGTGACGAAGCCGAATCCACGTTCACTCTTGCCGTACATCCCTGTGTGATAGGGGATCGCGGCGGCCGTGGTCAGTTTCCAGAGATTGCTCCAGAAAATCAGGAAAGAGCCTGATCCGCCCTGCTCGGTCAGGGTAAACCATCCGGTACACTGAGGGGCGAAATTCAGAAAACGGCAGTCAAGCCCGACATTACCCTGCCGTGTCAGTTCGGGGCTGGGCTTTTTTTGATTGGATTGCATGTCGAACCATTCTACGGACTGTTCGAATTCGGCCATGTTGCCGTTATGCTCGAGCCATATCGGGTAGAGGGACTTTTCAAGCCACGGCGCCTGAGGTTTCCCTGATGCCGGGTCGTATCCGGTGATAAAATAATCTCTTGGGTGTGAGATATTCCTGCCTTTGTAGTCCCACATGAACGCATAATTACCGCTCCCGGCGTCGGAGGTGGTTACGTATCGCTCGTCAGTGGGAACTATGTGATCTGTGAATTCCATGAGATGGGTGTGATCCAGAGCAAGCGTTACATATCCTGTGATCTGCCCGTTTTCGACCACCGGCATCGCCCAGCGGATCAATCCCCGGAACCGTTTGCCGAGGGGATTTTCCTTGCCGGCATAAGCTGATTTCTCAGGCTCAAAGGGAATGCCGGCCTCTTTCGCCCTGGCCTCACTATACGGCCCGCCGATCAGGAAACCTTTAACATAGGGACCAATGACCTCGGAAACATAGATTTCTCCCGGCTTCAGCGTTTTCAGTGCATTAAAATAGGTTTCTGCCTTGCAGAACGTGTTTTCTTTTTTTGATACATCCACACGTTCGTTGGACAGGAGCTCCGAATTGCTTACTTTGATCTGTTCCATGCCGTCGGGATCTACAAACGTCATTTCCAGGTACAGAGGACGTTCTTCTCTTTTCGAGTCTTTTTCCGGGGGACGATAATGGAAATTTTTCTGATTTTCCTTGTTCCCGGCGGTAACTGCAGGCGAGGAGACCGGGGCGGAGACCTCCTGTACCCATGCATTTCCTTCGGCATTCATTTTCCAGGCGTTGTTTTCGGAGATGAGCGCGAGGTTTCTGCCCGAAAGAAAATGCAGATATGCTTCCCGGGTCGGTTCCACCCGGGTTGCCTGCCTGATATCCGTATCGCGGTCATAGAGGAACCGGGCAACCCGCCGCGCCGTATCCGTTGTCAGCCGTTCAATGGCATCGCGGGAAAGATTGTTGAGGGCCTCGATGGAATCGGTTTTGGCCATTTCCGATACTCCGCCGACAAGCTTGTTGGTTTCCCTGTCCATCTTGACGGATTGGTTGCCGAGGTCGGATGCCAACCGGGTGATCACATCCCAGGAAAGCCAGGCAAGGATCATGAGGGGCAGTACTTTGATACAGACAAAAATTAGGATAAGCTTGGTTCGAACACTCATTGACGCAAACACACGATTTTTTTCATACGTATTGATAAGAGGTACAATCTTCGTAACTACTCATAGGGGCACAGTCCAGCTTGATAATTTCCCCGTATTTGTAACCGGTTACATGGTGCCTGACAGCACACGGACTGGTGCAGCGTATTTGGTCATACGTAAGCCGGGCTGCTTGCGGAAAGATCAGGTGTACTGTGAGCAGTTACGAATCTTCTATGGAAGATTATAGGGAACAGGCAAGATAAAAGTCAAAGTGCGCGAGGAATTTCTTTTCAATACAGTGGGAATAAGCCGGGATGATATCCGACGGTATGGTCATCGCAGGAAAGACAGTGCTGCCGCTGTGTATGAGGTTCTCTGTTTTTTTACTTCTATTATAGGATGTTAGACCCTGGTTTGCATTGAGCATGCATTTTTGATATACTCTTACCAGGCGTAGAGAGATCACGCGTTTTCTCCAGGGGGTCCCCATAACCCGTTCCAGGGTTTCTTGTCCTGCAGTTCGAATTGTGCTCATTGCGTACACACAAGCAGCTGAAATAGAAGTGAATTGTACTCCTGAATGTGAGACGCCCCTCCCCCTTGTTCCTGGTAATGGCCTGTTGCTGCAGTCGCAGTTGCAGTACATCAGCCGACGCAGGCTCATGAAACCGTCTCGAATTCAGGATAACTATAAAAGGAGAATATGCTCAATACATTACCGATTATTGTCTCAGTTCCTCACGGTGGAGATATCATTGCACCGGAGATAATCGACCAAACACTGGTATCCAGGGAAGATGTTTTTACCGACGGCGATCCCTTGACCAGGGATATCTATGATTTCAGAAACGAGGCGGCTTTTTATGTTGAAACCGATATTGCCCGCGCCTGCGTGGATCTTAATCGGGCGCCTCAGGATTTGCCGCCTGCCAATCATGACGGTGTTGTGAAAACGTTCACGGTAACCGGAAAAAACATTTATGCGGGGGACAGGGTTCCTCGTAAAAAACTGCTCAAACATCTTTTGAAAAAATACCATGCCCCGTATCATGAACGACTCAGTAAAAAAAGCAGCAAGAAGTATCTGTTTTGCGGGCTGGATTGCCACACCATGCTTGACCATGCGCCGTTTTATAATGAGCGCTGCGGGAAGAAAAGGCCGTTTATCTGTTTGAGCAACAGAGGGGATCGACACGGAAATCAGGCAAAAGGCAGGGCCTTGACCTGCCCTCCGGAAATGATTCGTTCACTTGCCTGTTTCCTTGGCGAACAGTTTCCCGAGCACAGGCAGGATATTACCTTGAATGATCCGTTTATAGGCGGATATATCGTGCAGCGGCACAGCAGCCGCCTGCCCTGGATTCAGATTGAGCTGAATCGGAGCGCATACCTTGATCCCCGCTGGTTTAATGCTCGGGATTTACAGGTATGTCCCAGGCGGATACGAGATTTACGGATCAGATTTCTTGCTGCCATACGGAGTTTCGTCTTATTCAACAGGGGAAAAAGATCCGCTGATCAACCGTTTCGGCAGAAAAGTCCGTTTCGCAGTGTTGAAGCATTGCAGCACGCCGGCTACCTTTAAACAGACGATTTTTACCCGCCGGTTTATATGAAAGTCTCCGGCAGTGAGCAGAAGGCACCATGCCGGAGTGATACACTTTCATAACAGCGAAGCGGTGTCATCGTTGTGGCCGGCCAACCTGGTCCAGCCATGCCGGTTATGAGGTTTTCGCGCTTTTTTTGCGTAAATTCTCAGCTTCTATACAGATGCGATTGACAACAGGTAAAGCTGTTTTGATCCGGGACTCTATACGATCGATGGCTTGTTCGATTTCATCCGGGCTCAAGGTGTCCCGGAAATGAACATCCAGATTAATCAAGACCTGGTGCGGCCCGAGATAGAGACTGAGCGGCCTGCGAAAATCCGTGATGCTGGTTTCGTCCCGCAGGATGTCCGTTATGATCGCGACGCGTTCAGGCAGCAAGCCTTCTCCTATGAGCAGACCTTTACATTCTACGGCAAAAAAGAGGGAGACTGAAACCAGGAGCAGGCCGATGAAAATGGAACCCAGTCCGTCAAAGACATGCATGCCGGTGATCTGGCCTAAAAAAACGGCAAGCCCTGCAATGGCAAGCCCTGCAAGGGCGGCGGTATCCTCGATAACTACGGCGATGAGGGAGGAGTCCTTACTTTCCCTGAGTGCCTGCAGAAACGGTTTGCTCCCGCGGGTGCGGCCGAACTCCTTGAGAGCGACCCTGAGTGCGCTGCCTTCAAAGATCATGGCGAGGCCGATAACCGCATAGTTCCATACAGGCGAAACCATTGGTGTCGGGTGTTTGAGGTGTTTTATTCCTTCGTACAGGGCGATGCCTCCCCCCAGGGCAAAGATGAGAATAGCCACCACAAAACTCCAGAAAAAAACCTCTTTGCCGAAACCGAAAGGATGTACTGCATCAGCCGGTTTTTTACTCCGCCGTATCCCTGTGAGGAGCAGGATGCCGTTGCCGGTATCGACCAGAGAGTGTACGCCTTCTGAAAACATGGCTGAGGAGCCGGTGAAAAAAGCGGCAATAAACTTACTGACGGCAATAGCGATGTTTGCGGCTATGGCGCCGTATATGGCTTTATTCGATGAGGTTTCCATAACACCTGTTTTTTCCTGTTCGGCAGCGGTTATTCGGTAATCCGAAGAAAAACATCCTGATACAGTCTGCGAAAAATCGGCAGGGTGGTTTCGTCAAGCCAGCGTTCATAGGCCCCTCGATAGTGTTCCGTGGGTCGTTGTTCGCGGAGCACCTCATTGATTTCTGCAATGACTTTTTCTCCCCATGCATTTTTTGAGCAGGCGACATAGCAGAGCATTGCATCATACTCGTTTTGATTTTCTTCAATGGTCAGGGTCATGATCTGATCACGGATATCAAGGGTTTCCGCCATGTACATGGCCTCCTCCGGCAAGCCGGGCAGGGCGTCTATGCGGCCGGCCATCAGCATTTTGAACATATTCAGGGACAACTGGGAGCCTTCATAGCAATACATGTTTTCGGAATTGCCGTGGGTATCGAGGATGGTATCGATGGCATTCCCGTACGAGCGGTGTTCAGGCCTGCCGATAAGATGACTTTTTTGTTTGAGGATACGGGTGAGATTGACCGTCTTTGTGCTGCCGAACGTGTCGAACCGGTCCTTTTTGATAATCAATACAGGGGGCAGGGTCAAGGTGCTTGGGATGGAGAAAAGTGCGAATTTTTCGCGCTCCGGAGTTTTAAACATGGCCAGACTGCATGCAGGTTCACCATTCTGCCATTGCTGATAATGCCGTGAGATATTGGCTGTCATGTGAATATGTTCATACTGCGGCAGATGTTTTACCACGATATCCGTGATCAGATCTTCATATCCCTGTCCCTTGAATTCACCCTGATGGATAAAAAAAGGCGGGGCGTCAGCTTCCAGCCAGTAGATTTTTTTCCCTTTCGGGGAACTCTTCGCGCCGCCGGCTGGAAGTATGGAGAAGAGGACAGTCAGCAAGATGCAAAGGGGGGATTTTAAAGACTTCATTTTCCTGTTCACACAGCTTGGGTTACGAAGGATGGAGTGCGCTGTATATCGCCTCGCGTATCTGGTTCAGGGTGTACGGTTTAGGTACAAAACTGCAGGCCCCCATGTTTATGGTGGCTGTGATGTCTTCATGGTCTGCAAAACCGCTTGTTATAACTGCTCGTTGGCTCGGGAATTCGTTAATGATACGCCGGTATACTTCCCTGCCGTTTGGTTGATCCGGTCCCAGCAGCATGTCGAGAAGGATAACGTCTGCCGGTTGTTGACGCAAATGTTCAACCGCTTCACTCCCGGATGCGACTGCCTGGGCGTTGAAGCCGAGTGTTTCCAATATTTTTACGGCAAGCTGCCTCTGGCCGGGCTCGTCATCAATAACCAGAATAGACTCTCCTGGAGCTGTATCGGGCAGGAGTTGCTGCTGTTTTTCAGGCCGGGGAATGGTGCAAAGCGCACAGGGGAAAAGCAGGGTAAAGGTGGAGCCCGAAGCTGAGCTCTCAACCTTCACCACACCGCCGTGATCACGCATGGTGTTCCATACAATCGCCAGACCCAAGCCTGTGCCGCTTTTACCCAAGACCTTTTTCGAGTAGAACGGTTCAAAGATATGTTCCAGTATTTCCGAGGGAATTCCAGGCCCTGAATCTTCCACGGTTATTTGAACATACGTACCTGGAGCAGGGATACGGTTCGTGGCTGTTTCCTCTTCCGTTATCTCCACATTGGAAGATGTTATGCGAACGGATCCTGCACCCTGAATGGCTTCGATACCATTGTTTATCAGGTTCATTAAACATTTTCGAAAATGAATCGGGGAACAGTCAATACTGTGGATGTCGGGAAAAAGGGAGGTGGAAAAAGTGATTTCGTTTGCTTGCTTTTGCAGCTCTTTAAAGTCAAGTGAGGTGAGGTACTCATTGATGAGCTCGTTGGGAGAGCGAAGTTCCTTTTCCACCACAACGCCCCGGGCAACGGTCAGCAGGTCGGCCACAACTTCCCTGGCGTTGAATCCAGCCTTGCGGATTTCTTCCAGAGGCTCCCGAATGGGACTGTTTTTCGGAAGATCCAAGAGAATGAGGTCGGGGTAACTGACCACGCCGGAGAGAATGTTATTCAGGTCGTGGGCCACTCCGCCGGCCATGAGACCAATGGTTTTCATTTTCTGATCCCTCTGCAGTTTTCCCTCCATCTGCTTACGTTCCGTAATATCAATGGCGATCGATCTTGCGCCCTTGAGTTCGCCTTGATGATATATGGGCGCACTTGTTACGAGCACGGGAAAGTTTTTTCCGTTTTTATCAACAGCCATGTATTCAACTAAAGACGTACTGTCGGTGGCGATCAGGTTTTGAAGACTGTTTCGAGCTCTTTGCTGATCATCCGGATGCAGACAGTCGTATACGTTGCTCCCGAATTTTTTCGGATCAAAATCAAAACGCTTGCAGGCCTGTTGATTGGCATAGTGTATCGTGCCGTCCGGAGCGAACTCAAAGATCATTTCAGGCAGCAGATCAACAAGGTCATGGAAGCGTCGTTCACTGTCAACAAGGCTTTGGGAGGTGCTTTCCACTTCCCTTTCCAGCAAACGCCGACGTCGAAACTGGTGATCGACAAAGAGGGCGAGAAGTGTGAGCAGGATATGCAGCATCAGGATATTCAACAGGGGGAAAATAACCGTGACGTATTTACGCCCCTTAAGGGTTCCTATGGGCAGATCGTTATAGGTTATCGGGGCGTGCATCTCCCTGGTCCAGATCAAGCCGAGATGCTGCATGAATCCGGCCAGGGTCCCGGAAAGATGCCCTGTAATACGGAGAAACTCTTGGTTGTTGGGGATGGCGACGTCAATGGACTGGAATTCACCGGTTTTTCCTGCAAGCTGCAGATAGGATTTGATGGCGAGCTGATCCAGGGCCCAGACATCATTTGCCAGGATAATGGCATGGTTTTTAAAGGATTTTTCCTCAGCTTCCACCCTGCTTTGCAGATAGAGCGCCGAGCTGAGCAGGTAGAGCCCGGTAAAAATGAGCAGATACATCAGGTGTCGTTTCCTGAGCGTATATGAAAAAAAATTGACCTGGCGCATAGGGTGTTGACTGAATACTTGATTGTTCTGCCGTATGAGGAATGCTCCCTGCTTCTGTTCGCCGGCTCAACAGGAGACCGTATGTTTGTAGTGTTCCCGTATCACTTGCTTTTTTCAGGCGGTGAACGGGATTCAGGGTAGTATTCCCATACTCTGTTCGATTCTGGGCTGGATAGTGGAGAGTAACTCCTCACTTTCCAGGTACGGACACGATTTATTGTACGGGAATTCTCTGCACTGACGAGGTCTGACTGTGTGTATGGAGCAGCGTGCCCGCATTTTACCGTTGATTAAAAAAATGCATGAGCCGTCTTCCCGTACACGGAAGGTGTTTTTCCCTTCAAGGAAGGTGCTTCGAACGTCACCGTCGGACATGTCAAAATGCCTGGCTATTCGGTTGATATCGTCATTGTCGAGAAAGAGGGTCGCTCCGGGCAGCCTGTAACAGCAATAGCCCGGGCAAAAGTTACAGTACAGCTTGTTCCTTGAAAGGCTGTAGCGGTCGTTGTTCATGAACCCTCTCAAATACGGCGGTATTGATATTGGAAGAACCGTTTGTATGGCTATGTACACTTAAAAGCGAGTGATGAAAAGGAAGAATATTCTGATATGACCGATTTGTAATGCCTGTGTTGCACTGACAGGCTTGGATTCATGAAAATCCCCTGGGTGAAAAAACGATTATCATATTCGCAACATAAAGGTGAAATAGTTGAGTTTGGCGAACGTCCTGTTAAGCAAATACAGGCCGATAATCGAACTTAACAGCATGGATGCGCAGAAACCGGTGCCATACCAGGCCGGACCAAACTGCAGGGACGCCCAGGTCAGGAATGCATTACCGGCCATCAGGGTCAGCGTCAGTTGTAAGGCGGTCGTCAGCCTGTCCAGATAGAACAGCACATTCAATACGGACAGCAAAATGACTTGAAGAGCGACAGCGATAATGTCGATGCAGAACAGGTTGAGATAATAGGGTGAAATGTTGAGCCAGGATATAAGTGAGGGCGCAAGCAGAAAAATCATGACGACTGTCAGGCCCTGGACTTTTACGATGCCTAACAGGGCTTCATTGACGCAGCTGTGCATATCCCGGCTGAGTTTTTCAATTTCCTGCAGTGTCTCCCCTTCTCGAACCGCCTGGAAGTAACGATCATAGGTTTCAACGAAATCCGTTTCTATTTTGACAAGAAAAACAGCCATACCGG
This sequence comes from Desulfobulbaceae bacterium, assembly GCA_963678525.2. GTDB lineage: Bacteria > Desulfobacterota > Desulfobulbia > Desulfobulbales > Desulfobulbaceae > Desulfogranum. Next base: position 1,886,770 of record CAXXDG010000003.1, on the reverse strand, counting down.
GAATAATGGAGATATAGGCCAGAAAAATGGGGAGATCGTAAATCATCGAGTCGCGCAGCGGGCCGATTACCTGTTCCGACACATGGGGCGTCATCCAGAACAGCAGTTTGTCGATCCAGATGCCGACACTGTAGAAGATCCCTATGCAAAGAAGACGAAGTTTGATGTTTTTCCTATAGAGAAAATCGAAACGAACGAAATCCGATCCTGGGTATTGGCGGAAAATCAACACCAGCATGTAAAAAAGAATGGTGCTGTGCCCCATGAGCAGTCCGGTCAGCAGCCCTTCCAACCCGAACATATGCAGAGCCGGAGCAGAGCAGATCATAATGAGGTAGCCCAGGAGAAAAGCGAAGAGTATCTGGCGGTACTGTTTCATTCCCGAGGTAAAAATGATTGCGGACCACATGTTGCAAAGTGTGGTAAAGTTGGCTGTCATCAGGATTTTGTACAGAATCGATTGCTCCTGAAAAAAGAGCAGCATGATTACGGCGCTTAAGGTTCCGGTTACAGCCGTGCTTACAAGCAACAGGCCGACAACGTTTGCCAGAATAATGTTTTCAGCCTTTTCATACAGCCGGTCTGCGACGAACCGAACAAAAAGTAACAGCCACGCTCCGGTAGTAATAAGTGACGTCATCATCAGCCAGGTCACTGAGATGAGAAAATGATGAACATACTGGTGTTCCATCTGCAGGCTGACACTGAGAATTCCCACCAGCATAACTCCCAGAATCGAAAGAATCCATGGTCCTGCACTGATGATGCCGGCATATGTGTAGGCCTTTAGCGTGTCTAGATAGGTCCCTTTTTCCAGATATTTACGAAGTTCGAAGCCTATTCCTGCCATGATGTTCCCGCCTGAAGATATACGAGTTCTGAAAAAGTCGGTTAAGAGAGTGTTGATGAGACGGCATGACTGTAGAGCGAACGATATTGGTCAAACAGGAGTGCTTCGTCGTACAATCTATCGACCCGCTGTTCAGCCGCTCGTCTGGCCTCCCGCCATGCTGAAGGATTACAGAGAAGTTCCCCGGCTGCATGGGCTGTGGCGCTTGGGTCTGCTATCGGTGTGATCCTGCCGCCTGCTCCCAGAAGCCGATCTTCTTCTGTTTCCCCGAGAACCATGCCGCTGCAGAAGCCGACATCCGTTGCTATGACGGGCAGACCCGTGGCAAAGGCTTCCAGGATGACAAGGGGCTGCCCTTCCGAGATGGAAGTCATGACCAGTAGGCCGAGCTTGTGCAGTAAACTGTCAATGCGCTGAAATCCCAGAAACTTGATATGTCCCTCAAGGTCCAGGTTAGCGGCAAGGGTTTTGCACTCAGCGGCGTAACCCGGGTCTTCGTCCTCCGGTCCGATTATCCAGCCTTCAGCCTCCGGCATAGAGTTACAGAGAATTCGAAGCGCTCGGATGAATGTTTTGACGTCTTTTATGGGAACGACTCTGCCTATGAATCCAAGTACCGGCAGAGGATGGTTTTCGCGTTTTTTCCTGATGGGATAAAAGCGGGTCAAGTTGATTCCATTGGAGATCACTCGTGTTTTTTCCGTTGGGGCTCCTTCCTGAATCTGTTTTCTTCGACTGGCATTGCTCAGGGAAATAATGGGATCTGCAGTCTGGTAAGCGACTTTTCCGAGGATCTCGAAAAAGTGAATGGACAGGTTGCGCAGATAGCCGACATGTTCATCCATGCCGGTTTTAAACGGGTTTGCCTTTTCCGCAATCCATGCAGCTTTTGCCAGGTCTATCTTACGTTCTTTTGTATAAATGCCATGCTCGGTAAGCAGAAATGGCTTCTTTTTTTTCTGTTGCAGCAGAGCGCCCAGCAACCCGGCATATCCGGTGGATATGGAATGATATATCCGTGCTTCCGGGACAGTCGATACCGCTTTTGCCAGTGTAAAAACAGGTTGATGTAAATTGCGTACCAACCAGAAATAGTCTAGAAAAGAAGGATGATCACAGTATTGCGTAAAACTTTGGCGGATCATATCCCACGCCCGTTCACTGAACAGAAAATCTTTGATGTCCGGCTTGTCCTGATCTGTAAGCAGTGAAGCCAGTGCTTTGGGATCAAAATCATTTTCCTGATGATACTGATCGTGTATCCGTTGAATCTCGTTAAAGGTGTGCCTGTTTCCCTGTCGTCGCCTCGGGGTGATATTCGCGGGGGGCTCCATGATAAACAGCTGCTGCAATACCGTGACATTGTCCGGAAGATCGTAGCTGATTTCGCCATATTCATTACGGGTGGAACCAATGAAAAAAAGAGCGAATGAAAATTCAGGCAGACCGGAGATCAGCTGATGGACCCAGCTCGATACTCCTCCTCTGATAAAGGGATAGGTACTTTCCAGAAGCAGGCAGATATCTGCTTCCTGTCCGTGGCTTTTCATGGAGTACCTTCCTGTAACCAGAATGCATAGGTATCTGCCAGAGGCGTCAACATTCTTCTTTCTTGGGGAATTTGTTTCAGGTAACCCGGGATGTCTTCAAAACAGCGGCGTTGAAAAGCTATCCGTGCCAGAAACGGAGAGACCGTATCCGGTGGAAACCCAAAGGTCATGGATTTTGTAAAAGCGTCATGGGCAGGGTCGTACTCACCAAGCTCCAGGTGCACCTGTCCCATCATAAAATGGGCGTTTGCTTCATTGGGATTATCCTGTAACGCTTTTTCCAGGTGATGCTTTGCCTTGGCCAGGATCTGGAGTTTCATTTCATCCTGAATAAGTCCCTGGGAGACCATGTCCAGGTATGTTCGGGCAAGAAGAGTACGGGGTTTCACGTTATCGGTTTCCTGATCCAGGTGACGTTGCAATGTCTCTATTTTGTTGTTGATATCGTTGTTTTTCTGTTCAAGTAACAGAAACGCCAGCAGGCGCACATCATCTTCCTTGTTTTTTAAGGCGGATTTCAGTAGAGGCACGGCATGTTCGTTTTTCATGAAACGTGTGGCCAGGACAATTCCCATGGTTCTGGAAGCGTCTTGTGATTTTTGCAATCGACTGTGCATTCCATGGGCGCTGTATTGTGAACCCTTCATATATTCCGGAGGCCTGTCGGGCATGAGGAGGACGGATGAGATGCGGCAGGTGTCATTGGTACCGGCGGTGGTATCTTGCTGCCGGTATATGCCCAGAATCAGGATGAGCAGAAGTCCGATGTGACCGATAACAGGCAGGAAAAATCCAAGGAGGAAAAAAAAGCCGGTTTCGAGCAGGGGGCGGTGTCTATAGGTATCCGGCAGCAGCCGATAGAGAGAGCCTGCAAGTATCAGGCAGAGAAGAGTGTGTACGGTGAAGAGCTGCGGAAAAAGGGCTGTGTGAGTGTCTGTGTACAAAAGCAGTATCAGTAGGCATTCTACAAGCAGGGCAAAAACGCAGGTCACTGCGACGGGAAACATATCTTTTGGTTCAGGCAAGGTTGCAGTTTCGTCGGAATTCATGCTTTTCCTCCTGCCGAGGGCAGGTAAAACAGTTTGATGTCTCCTGCATAATTTTCTATTAAGTTCACCATTTCGGGGTGTTGGTACATGGGGCTGTTGTCCGCAACCAGAAAAAGAGGCTTTCGCATCTGTTCGGCAAGGTTTTCCAGAAAAGCGCACATTATCCCGGGGTCCACAGCATGCTCACTGACCATGAAATAATGATCGCCCAGGTTATGAACCGCCGAGTACAAGATCTGTTGCCTGTTTTTTTCGTGTGCATGCACAGGAAGATTAAGCTTTGCCAGCGCAGGAAGAAAAATATCTTCCACCGGATAGGTGTCAATGAAAAAAAGGAGTGCTTCCGCCTTTCTGGCCTGGCTGATAATTGAAGGCAGCACATTCACCTGCCAGTCAAGGACGATGTTCGGATTATCAACAATCGCTGAAAAGAGCACGTTTTTTGCTTTAATCCCCATGGTGGCGAGTAACTTCCCGGCAACCAGCGGGGTTGTTTGTATCCGAAATTTTTCCTGTACCAGATCACATACGGCATCCCGGGTCCAGAGGTTTCCCTTGAGGCGCAATTTATCGGGAGTGCTTCTGGTAAGCGCTCTATACAGCCACTGCAGTTCTGCCGGGCCAAGTTTCTCCGCAGCAGGCCGCCGGCTTGTTGTCTTAGGCGGTAACAAATAATTCCTGGGGATGGAGACCTGTTCAACGCCGGTCCGGTTGTCTTTGAGTTCAATCTCCCCGAATTCCTCGAGCAAATCCGTGACGGAATCTTCTGCGGGGCTGAAGGGCTTTTGCGTCAATTCCGGCAGTCCGCGGAAGTCTGTATCAACCGTCTTGGAAATAAACCCTACGTAATCATAGAGTCTCCGTTTGCCGCTGATTTCCAGGTAAGCAAATGCTCCGCCGGCTTCTTCCATTGTTTGACCGGAATGCTCGTGCAAATACATATTGAGACTTTTTTGGTAATGTATGTATTCACTTTCTTCCATAAGGGGGAGCAGGATGCAGATAACAGGCCGTTGTTTCGCATCCCTGTACAACCAGACTTTATCCAGTCCCCGTGTTCTGTCGATGAGTGCCTGGAGAAATTTTTCCTCAGGTACTTTTTCCCGAAAGGTTATGTTGATAATCGAGGAGGGGATCCTGAATTCACTGGCCAGCCGCCAACAGCTTTCCAGTTCGGCGATGAACTTCTCGCGATCGTCTTCTTTGTAAAATATGTTATCTGCGTGACTGAGTAGGTCCCCGGTATATGAACCAAGCAACTGCATGAGATTGAGGTTTTCATCCTGGTACGCTGTGAAATACATTTCAGATACGATCACCAGCCCCCAAATATACCCGGAAATATCTTTGACTGGAATTACCGCCAGAAGGTCGCTTTCAAACTTCTGTTCAGATTTGTCGGAAAAATTGTCCGGGCGAATGCTGACCAGTGTGCCTTCCTCCATGGCTTTTGCGATCAGCTGGTCGTCCGTATCGAGAGGACGGGCATTTCCCTGTTCGGCCACAGGGACCGGTGAAATCCGACCTGTTGTATCTATGTTGTAAACGGCAGCTATCTGGATAGAGCAGAAGTAGCTCAGGATGGAGAGCAGTTCACTGCCTATCTCTTTGCTGAGTCCTCTGTTGCCCTTTTTATGCTGCTTCTGGAGTGAATTCCTGACCGCCGTAAAGGCTTCACGCAGGCTGAATCTGGTATTGGCAACCTCTTCTTTGAGTTGATCGTGGGATATTTTTATCACATGGTAGGCATTGGTGAATTCTCCAAAGCGCATGGTGAGAAATTGATTTTCTGCGTTACTCCTTTCTATTTCGTCTGTAAGGGAAGTTATATATTCACCCGTGGTCAGGGCGACAACCAGGAGTCCGAAAAGCAGTAACCCCGGAAAAGATTGTATATTTCCCCACTGCTGAAGCGATGCAAGGGTAATGCATGATGCAATGATGAGAAAGCTCGCCAGTGCTCCCGTCTTACCGTAGCGCAGTGCCAGTATAAAAGGTGCAAGTATGAGAACCGGAAATTCAGCCCTGATGAAAAAGGGATCCGCCGGATTGAACTGGAATCCTACTGCAATGGGGAGCACGCTCAAAAATAGAATTTCAAGCCACTGATCCCTGCGGGAGTTTTTGGAGGATCGACTGCGCAACAGTCGATGTGCCTGACTCATTTTCATGGTTGAAAATGAAGTGTTCCCAACAAGGTTTCGATAACTTCTGCAGCGGTGGAGGAGAGGTTTGCAGAGCCCCATCCTGTGCGTGATGCAGTTGCTGTCCAGACGACTTGCCCTTTCTGGAGATCTATCAGGGTAAGGGTCAAGCCGACCGTCGGTTCACCATCGAGCCCTGTTTTATAGCTCCACTCCTGGACAGTTCCGGTGAGGCCGTATTGTATTCCCGCTTCCTGTGCGGCAATTTGTTCTTTTTCCAGTCTCTTTGCGTCATCCAGGAACATGGCCAGGCTCTGCCCTTCGCTTTCAGGATAGTGCCGTACGGTTTTCAGCCCCTTGTTGTAGAGAAGGGATGCAACCAATGTCTCCGCCTTTTTCCCGGCTTGCGGCGTCTGCGCAAGGTTCCGTATCGGTAAAACAATGAGTGATGATTGTGGTGAAAGCGTCATGGACGCACTGGAGTTGAGTCTGGTACACCCGCTCTGAAAGAGAGAAAGCATGAAAAGGAGACAGAAAACAGGAATCATTTTTTTCATGAGTGCCTCAAGATGTTAAAAGTAATATCTGTATATGACTGAAATGCCGGTGTCGTCATTTTGGCCGACAACATCTCCGGACTGGTTGTAATGCAGACGAAAACCAAGTTCGTCATGCCCCAGTACCCGGAACCCCGCTCCGACTTGAATGTTTGCCGTGAGGGAGTTCTGCGGCCAGGTGTGCCCGCACCAGGCTGAAATAAAGTAACGCAGTGAAGCGGCCGTGGGGTAGGCGGCGGCAATATCGCCTCTGCCGAAACGACCGCCGAGCAGCAGTGAGGTGGCTTCTCCGGCGACAAGGGAGTCGACGGTTGCTCCGGAAGGTAAAATCATTTTTAGGTCGTCCGGTACTGTTCGGTCGAAATTTTTTTCAAAATTTCCCTGTATGCCTGCCTGCCATTCAAAGGCGCCCAGCTTATGCCGGAGGCCGAATTCAGCCGTACTGCCGTACCCTTTGGCTATCTCATCGTTTTCGCGAGACATGTATTGTCTTCCCCAGAGGTCGACAAGATAGTAATATGTGCCGGCCAGGGTTCCGGTCAGGGAAAAATCCATCCTGTTTTGCAGGGCGGCCGGCCGGAGTATGGATTCAATATCCGGTACTGAATGAAGGGCCAGCTCCACCTTGCCCGTGGAATGTTCGCCTAGAGTATGATGGTATGCAAGGGTAGTATAGCCGATATTGTCTGTTTCCTGAAAGTTGCCGCCGATGACGAGGCTGCCTCCGTTTGTTCCATTTCCCAGGTGAACGGACAGGGCGAGATCGTCCGCACTTGAACGTCCGTCAAGCTGGTAGACGGAACTGGAAAAGTCATAGTGCCGATACTTCGCGCCGAAAGAAAGCGGCATATCGAGGGGACTGTACATGCCGTCCATCTGCATGGTTACACTGTCCAGGCCGTCGGAAAAACGGGAACTGCCGCCGGCTGTCCAGTATTGGGGAAATTCCTGGCTCAAGGAGGCGGCAGCCATCCTGGAGAAGGTGCGCTCGGAGAGCCCTTGTTTCGTATCTATGCCCTGTTCAGCCAGCTGCAATGCCTCACGTCTGCGGCCCAGTTTTTGCAGCAGAGCTATTCGGTTTTCCCGGTTCATCTCCGGAGATGCGGCCAGCAGTGTCTCCATGGCCGTGGTGTCCTGATTTTCCAGGGCAAAGAGAATTTCAACCCATTGAGGTGTTGTAATGCGGTTCTCGTGAACGCCGGACATCCAGATGCGCGCCTGGTCAGGCAGTTTTCTGTTTAAATGCCACGAGAGGATCATTTCCCTGATGTGTTGAGAATCCTGCGTTTTTTGCAGATGCTCTTTCAGTACCTCCGTCCAATACTCGCCCTCACGGACACCTCCATAACGATGTATCAGTCGGATATAATTCTGCACGGTTTCCGTCAGGTTGCGTTGATCCGCCAGGAATTCGACGGCTTCTTTTCGCAGTTGCAACAGCGCGTATTGCCGAAGTCTGTATGCCCGGTCCACGGCGCCGCATTCGTCCAGTACATCGGCGTAGCCGAGCAGAATTCCGTACCCTGCATCTTCTTGCTCGATCAACAGCTCAAACCAGGCTCCGGCCTGCCTGTATTCTCCCAGCGACTGCCTGCAGAGGGCAAACACCAGGTGAAGTTCATGGTGGCTGAGGGCGTCTTCCTGCCAGCTGTCCAGCCGGTCTGCAATCGCTTGCTTTTCGCCGAGAGCCAGCAGGGTCCAGAGCAGGCCTTCTTTGGCTGTGAGTGATTCGGCCTCAAGGGAAAGGGCTTGAATATACTGGACTTTGGCCTCGGCAAACTCTCCGTGCCTGTAATGCTGTCCTGCACGAATAATCCTGTACGACAGGTCGGCACTATATTGTTCCGGCGTCGTCTGCATTTTGTCAAGCAGTTCACTCACAAGTTGTTCATTTCCTGCGGTCTCAGCCAGCTGCAGCCTCAGAAGGGAAAAACGGGGGTCAGCACTTTTCAGTGCAGCCAGCCTGGCTGTTTCTACGGCCTGCTGCAGGTTGCCGGATTCCCGCTGCACGGCGATAATTCGTTCGAGTTGAGCAAAGTGTTCTTTGTCGTAATTTTCGATGAGGTAAGCAATGCTGTATCGGGTGAGTTCCGGTTTACGGTAAAGCCAGGCGAGCTCGGCAAGGAGACCGGCATGGAACCAGTTGTCTGCTCCGTTGATGTATTGCGTGCCGTTTTGTACAACAGCAAAGGCTTCATCTTTTTTGTTGAGTCTCCAGTAACATTCGGCACGAAAAAGCGTTTCATCATTGTTCCGGCCGAGACGGGAGGCAATCTCCTCCCAGATTGCAAGGGCATGCGCATAGTCACCCGCGCGCATCAACAGGTGGGCAAGCTCCCGGCGGACACCATGGGCGGCAGGGAATTGTTGCAGATATTTTTCCGCGGAAGCGGCGGCTTTATCCGGCATCCCTAAATGTTCCAGCAGCAACAGGTTTTGGACGGCCTCTCCGGGTTTCAGGGGGCGGCAGGAGGACAGGGCCTGCAGAGCCTGTATTCCAAGTGGATAGTCATTCACCGCCAGAGCAAGGCGCAGGAGTTGCTCAGAGGCTTCCTCGGAATTGTCCTTTGAAAGTAATCTGCGCCAATGCGTCATGGCTTCAGGCAGGTTACCGCTCCATTCTTCAGCTTTGGCCAGTTTGATCACTGTGTCTGGATTCGTCGGATCCTGACGGTACAGCTCGCGTAAGAATTGAACAGAAGTTTGAGGATCACCGGCGGCCAGCGCTATGTCAGCCTGCTTTTCAAGGAGGCGTGTATCTTCAGGTGCAGCGGCCAGCAGTTGCTCGTTCCATTCGGCGGCGAGATCAGGTTTTCCGACGGAGAGGGCGAGGGAGGCGCCTGTTTCCAGTAACTCCGGGTCATCAGCAGACAAGGCAATCAGATTCTGTACCGCATCGAGTGCTTTTTCCTGAGCGCCGCAGGCCAGGGCTAATTCCAGTTTCCTGTTCAGCAGGGTTTTGTCCCCAGGGGACTCTTCAAGCAGTCTCTCATTCAGTAATAAGGCTTCTGCCGGCGAGCCTGCACGGGCTGCGGCCTGTACTGCCTGTTCGAGAAAATCAGCATCCGCCTGGGGAACGGCAAGGATTTCCGTAACACAATCGGACAGCGCCTGCTTCTCTCCGGCATTGGCGGCCAGGGTTAACCGGGCACCGAGCAGTTGCAGCTGTTGTTCCCCGGAGAGCTTCTCTTCAGGCGCATCCTGGAGAAATTGTGAAGCTGCACGCGCCTGCCCGGCGGCAAGCGCCCATTTTTCCAGTTGAGCCAGCCAGGTATCCCGTGATTGCGGCTTGTGAAGATACAGCCTGCCGTACAGCTTCCAGGCCAGGTCCGGCCGCTCGATCTCCAGGCAGAATCGGGCGAGATCTTCCAGAGGTAAGGCAGTGGGAGCTGCAGACAGCATGGTTTCCAGTTCCATGCTGATCTGTTCTTTGCGGTTGTCCAGATACATGGCCCGAAGACGCGCTGTCATGGTTTTGTAGCGCTGCCGGTCCGAGGCGGCGGTCTCCTCTGCTGTCTGGAAAAACCGGATTGCCTTTTCCGGATTGCCTGCAGCAAGGCTCCATTCACCGGCCTTAAACCACCATAAACTTGCTGTTTCCGGGTCGGTCAAGGCAAGTTTTTCCGCAAGTATGACCACTGCCGGTTTCTGGTCAAACTGTTCAGCCTGCTGTTCCAGGAAGCGAAGCTGGGGTGGGCTCAGATCCTCTGTTTGTGCGAGTTTGAACAGAAGAGTTTGAATTGTTTTTTTTATCTCTTCCTTGAGAGCGGGCTGTTTGTCGACACTGAAATATGTTGCAGTCTGCAGGCGCAGCCTGGTGAGTGATACGTGTGTCGGCTCAGGCTGCTTCCCTGAGGTTATATATTCGAGAACCTCACCGGCCGAATCAACATGCCCCAGGTCCAGCAACCGGTTGACGAGCTTCAGCCCTTCTTCTTGATCGGCATGACCGCCAAGCACCCGGGCTTTTTCAAACGCTATTTCGGTCCAGTCAACCGCCGCTGCCTGATCATTTTCCGCAGCCGCGACCGGAGGGCAGGAGGGCTGCAGCATCAGGACAAGCAGAAATGCAAATATGGTTTGTAAGGCAACGTTCATCGAGTGCACTCCAGTCTGGCTGATCCGGTGTCCGTGTCAGGGAAATTAAAGCTGAAGATATCGTTGTCTGTCTGCGTCGGCTGCAGTTGTCCATGCTTCCAGGTGATCGAACACTCTTTTTTTGCGGTTTGCACTTCCAGGAGCAGAGGTACATGGCCCTGAACATGAAAATCTACACTATCGTCGGCCATGTCCCATTGTGTTATCCGGCCGTTTGTCTGCGAGAGTCGTATGCCGTCTGCTTTTCCTGGGCTGCAACCCGGCTTGAACTGCATGGTTGACTTCGGGCCTGCGTGAAGATAGAGGCCGTCATGAAGTCTTCGCCAGCCGATAAGATTCCCAGACTCCAAACAGTTCGGCGGATACTTTTCCGCCTGCAAACGCAGGCTTTTAATGCTATTCAAACCGCTGATCCGCCATGTGCCGTCATTGGTCAGTGCAATACCTACTTTTCTGTAATTTTGAGCTTTTTTAATATATTCACTCGTATATACGGGCATGGTTTCCTGTTGCATGGCCCAATTATAAACAGTTTTTAACGAGTTCAACGAGGCGTGTTTGGATCCCGAATAGAAATGATAATAAATGTTAATGGGTTTCAGGCGCCGTGGGTGGTCTGTAAGCTGAAAGGTTTCGATAGCCTTCCTGTAACCGTAAAAGGGTCCTTTCCAGTTATTGGTGAATACATTTTCATTCTGATCAGGGGCGTAAATTTGCACAGCCTCCCCCACCGGTCGTACAAGAGGTGCCACTCTGCTGATGGTTGGATGTTCTCTGGTAATAGTGGTTTCGCCTCCGTTCATTGCCTGGAGTCCTTGGGTTTCTATTTCCAGGAGTACTTCTTCCGTGGGGAGACAATTCCCCGTCCAGAGGAAAACCTTGGTGTTCTTGTCCGGCGGGGTCAGCGTGTTGATATAATCTATCGATCCCTGGATCTCACGTTCCAGTGAAAACCTGTAGCCGGGTATGGAGAGGTGGTAATCGCCGCTGTCATCTTCCCCTGCAGCATTCACGGCTTTTTTCCAGAAAAACGGATGACTGAAACTATGGCTCGCCGCTTCAACGGTATCGAGTTTGAATATTTTTTCAGCAACCTCTTCAAGATCAGGAGATAACAGCGGATACAGGCCTTGCGGCCCCACCTCTCCTTCAATAATTGAGATGGTGTGGGGCACTTGATATTGTGTGAAAATTTCTTCGAACAATACCTCTGAGGCATACCCCTTGCCGTGCGTTTCGAATTCCTCCATAAATCCGTCGCCGTCTACATGGATGAGTAAAAGCCTTCTTCCGTTTTCCGTGGTAACCTGAGGCGCCGGTATGTCGCGTAACTGCAGGGCCTGTTTAAAAAAGGCAAAAGGATCAAGTACCCAAGAGACCTCTGTATCGAAATCCTGGTCCAGGAGAGCGGCTGAGTCGGCATATCCCCCCCAATTTCCTGTAACTGCCAGGTCGGTTTTTTTCCCGTGTCCGTCAACCATCCGGAGGTGACTGGTATTACCTGAATCATCCTTGATCACCAGGGAGGCGGTTGGGGCGATACGGGGCGGCAGAGAGGTTTCAAAGCCGATCAGTGAGCTTTGATGTTCTATTTTGAGTGCGTTGGTCTCTATGCTGCCGGCAGACTGAACCCCAACTTCAGCTGCAAGGCCGGGGTCGTCAAAAATTGTAGTATCCCCCAGCACGGCAACTGGAATGTTGTCATGCATATGCTGCCGTACCCATTTTCGGTAACCTGTGGCGGGGGTGTCTTCCAACCAGGAGACGATGCCGCTGTATCGCCCTCTGAGTATTCCTTGTGGGAGTCCTTGTTGTATATCGACGAAGGTGGGAATATAGCCCTGGTATTCCAACGGCAGTGCCCCTAGCCAGAAAACGGCATTCTGGACCAGCTCGACATGACCGGCTGCGCTGTCGTACAGCATGAGAATTTTTCTGGGAACGGCTTCTACCAGGCCGATACCCATATAATCAAGGGAAGGTGTCGCTATCCATGGAATAAATCCCTCCTGTGCTATTTTGAGGGCAAGCGCCCGGGCCTCCGTCCGTTTCGCGGGAGGAAGATAATCAAGAACCACTATGTGCAGATTATACTCGGACTGTATGCCGGTGAGTTGTGAGCGGAGCCAGTTTCTGTCTTCTTCCGGTACCGGTTGATACCTGCGGCTGCCGTTATCCCAACTCTGGTAGAGAGATTCCGCGGCCATGGCTTCTATAAAAGGTGCAATTGTTTCTATAACTTCAAAGCCGCGGTTGACTGTAAGAGGAATGTCGGGTCCCAGTGCATGGATGCGTTGTACGATGTCGATCAGACTTTTTTGCTGTACAGCTTTCTGTTCACTCGATAGTTCCGGAAGCTGGTAGCTGTCCATGGTGTCAAGGAAAAATCCGTCAATTCCTCGTTTTAGGAATACTTGCGCTTTTTCGATGAGATGCTGCTGCCATGCCGGAGAGGAGAGATCCATGACCGAAGTCTGCCATGCTGTGTTTTCACCTAAGACGGCATCGTGCAGCGCTGCGTTTCCGGATGCCGCACCCAGTCCGTCTTCACCTATGCTTAAGTAGGCGAGTATTTTCCCGCCGTGCTGCTGTAACTGCTGAATTTCGTTGTTTGAGATATTTCCCGGCTGCACAACTATCCTGTCGAATTGGGAAAGCAGATCAATGGGCGGATTGTTCGCGTACCAGAATGCATGGGAAAGTTGTTGCGTCGCATTTCCTATGCCCGCAAGCAGGAATGACAGGACAAAGGCAAGCGAAAAAATGGAGTTGCGCACTGTCCGAGATGGGGTGGGAAGCATCTGACGAAATAACATGAACATGTAAAGGGGATGTGGAATTTTTGCTGGAAGAGGGGGGTTATTTTTTTCTTGCGCTTACAAGGGTAAGTATTGCAATGATGAATAATAACATAACTCCGGATACTGGTGTTGAGGTAAGCTGACTGCTGATGTTTTCATATGTATGTGTTGACAGTGAGTCGTACAAGATTGAAATGATACAGAAAAATGTAATGGTGCAAATTGAAAAAATCATTGGTCGTGTGTCTGGAGAATTTGATTGAGAGGTAATTGTATACCGGAGCATTGGATACGTGCTGCATCACACCTCTATGGCGCACTTGCATGTTTTTTCGTCACCACCGACGAAATCCAGCCGTATTGTATGATACGGTGCGGATGACGCACCCTGGTCTTGGCTGTTTTTGTCAGCATAGGGCAATCACGCAAAGACGCACAGTAAATGTCTGGTAAACATTTCAAAACGCCATTACCCGTCATCATCGACAAAATTGAAAGATGGTTGGGTCGGACAGTGTAATGCGAGAATCATGCCGGATATCTCTGCATGCTTGTTTTTGATGTAATTTGTTGATGTTAGGTTGGAAAAAATAGCGTTTGCAAGAAGCCGGGAAAAAGAGTGGGGGGGTACAGTCTGTTTTTTTTACGGTATACTGGATGGGAAAATTCGAAATTGCGGAATTTGTTGATTTTTATCTGTTTTTTGTCAACACATGTGGGGTTGCGGCAAAAACCATGGCGTTGGGAAAAAATTGCAAAGGGCTATATATGCACGTCCGGCAGGGCCGGCGGAGCGTTACCGTCTTTTCGGATAAAATTTCAAGTATGTCCATAAGGGCGCTCCGCAAAATCTGCAATTTCCCAGGCACCCAAAAAACGCGAGACTCGAGATCCGTTGATCATGCACTGTCGGAAAGGACTCTGGTAAGTATGATGAGCAGGAAGGACATAATTCCCAGGATAACGACAAGTACATAGGCGCGTTCATACTCACCGGTAAAAACAGCGTTATAGACCTCCAGGGAAATAGTGTTGGTTTTACCGCTGATATTTCCGCCCAGCATGAGTGTTACTCCGACTTCTCCCAGGGAACGTGCAAAAGCCAGGGACAGACCGATGATGATATTGGTGCGTATGGACGGCAGAACCACCTGCACAAAGGTGATCCCCGGGGATTTTCCCAGAACATATGCTGATTCGATTAATTTTGCGGTGTCTCTGCGGATGGCGGCCTGCACCTGTTTCACGATAAGGGGCAGCCCTGTGATAAAAGAAGCCAGAACCACACTCCAGAAGCTGAAGATCAGGTCCAGACCGACTGAGGCATGAAGGAACGAACCGACCATGCTCCGCCGTCCCAACAACATCAGCAGTATGAATCCTGAAGCAATGGGCGGAAAGACCAGGGGCAGGGTGATCATGAAGTCCAGCAGAGAAATCAGCCTGCCCTGGAAGCGTCCCAGGATATATCCGAGTGAGACACCCCACAGGGCAAGGAGCGGTAAGACGACCAGCGCCGCCTTTCCGCTCAGAAAAAGAGACTCCCTGGTGGCCGGTTCCTGCAGGACTATGGAGACGGTTTCCCAAAGCATGCCGCTTACAGTCCGTGCCGGCGGCTTATCTGAGTCGCTTCGGGACCTTTGAGAAAGGTAAGAAAATTGTTCACACTCTCCTTTTCCCGGCTGCGAGCGAGTTGCCTGGTCACTATGAGAATAGGGGTATAGTCATCCAGCCCTACAGGGATCAGCCGGCCGACTTTGCCCTCAAGGGCCAACGCTTCGGTTGAATTGATAAATCCGACATCAACCTCGCCGCTGACCACGTAGGCTGAAACCTGGGGAACCGTTCCGACCATCAGCAGTTTGTTCGCCAACTGTTCTGCATAGTTGTGTTTGACCAGAAATTGATGGGCGGCTTTGCCGTAAATCGCCTTTTTTGAGTCCGGATAGGCGATTCGGGTTATATGTGGGGCGTCAAGCGCATCCAATCGGACCTCCTGCACCCCTTTGCCGACTGCGGCAATGAGTTTGCCGCGTCCAATCACCACCTCTCCGGCAAAGGGCAGGTCTGTGACGTCAAGAAAGGCTGCATCCCCGATGATGCAATCAACCTGATCGCTCGATTTTGCCTGCGCCGTAACCTGGCCCATGTTACCGAATATCTGTTGTACGTCTTGGCCCTGTTCAGCTGAGAAGGCGGTACAGAGTTCCCGAACCAGCCTCTTGTAGCCTGCCCCTGCTGCTATGGTCAGGGGGGCTTCAGCTGAGGCCGGTTGGAGAATACAGAATTGGGCTGCAATGAGCAGCAGACAAAAAACGCTTTTTTTCATTGTGCGTACTCCTGGTATGCAGGAAAGCCCGGAGGAAATTCCTGATTCAAAGGGTTAACAGAAGGAAGGTTCGTGTGCCGTTCAAGCTCAGCATATTGTTTTTGCAGCCAAGTCCTGTCGAGGGTTCCCCGGTTGACTGCCAACACTTGTGCCGACTGTATCAGGGGATCGTGGAGATCGTGGGTAACCTGAATAACAGGCAGGTTTTCGGCTTTTTGAAAGCAGGCGACCACGTTTTGGAGAATCCGTTTATTTTCCAGGTCAAGGGCTGAAAACGGCTCATCAAGTAAAAGAACCCTGGGTCCCCTTGCCAAGGTTTGTGCCAAGGCAAACCGTTGCTTCTCACCACCGGAAAGCTGGTGCGGTTTTTTTTTCGCTAAATGGGAGATATTGAGCAGGTTGAGGAGAGAGGTCGCTTTGCCTTTTGATTCAGCGGCAAACAGGACGTTTTCCAGCGCACTCATGTGGGGGAACAGGGGATAGTCCTGGGCCAGGAAACCCACCCGGCGAGATTGGGGGGAGAGAGCGTGGTGCATGTCCCGATTGCACCAGCACTCCTGACCAAACTGGATATACCCTGTATCGAGTTTTTCCAGTCCGGCAAGGCAGCGGAGAAGCGTGGATTTACCGGAACCGGAAGGTCCCACAAGAAGCGTTGTTTCTCCTGGATCGCAATGAAAGGAAACCTGCAGTCTGAACGTTGACAGCTCCTTATCGATTGCACAGCTCAAACCTTTATGAAGGAAGGGTTTCATTGGATTCTCCAGCTTATACTTTACAAGAGTTCTGCTATAAGTCCTGCGGTTTTTTCCGGGCAGGTGATCATAGGACAGTGACCTGATGGAATGGAATGCAGCGGCCAGTCGTTATTTTTTGCCTTCTCAGCCATTGCCCTGATAAATCCGCTGACTGTTTCAGTACAGGTGACAAATGTGGTTCTGACTGCCCGGGGTTGGAAAGATTCCGGGAAAGGATCCAGAAAAGCCTGCATGGGAAAAGGACGCAGCCTGGACTGGAAAGATGCACTCGCATCACCATGCACCCCGAAAACTTTGAGCGGCCAGGGGCTGACTGCGGTTTCACCGAGCCTGTGCTGTTCAAGCATGCCCATGAACTGATCACCGGCAAGCTGTGCAAAGGAAACATCCTGCTCCGGGATCACTGCATCGAGAAATATGGCGCTTCGAATTCTTTCCTGCATGCGTATCATGACACCGCTGCATATCATTCCGGAGTAGCTGTGGGCAACGATGGTGAAGTCGTCCAGGTCTTCCATCTCCACATAGGAGCAGATATCGTGGATATAGGTGTTGAGCCCGGTGGTACGGGTTTCGCCGCGGCCCAGGTAACCGCACTCGCTCAGTGTAGGTCTGTGTACCTGATAACCTGTCCTTTCCAGATGCCGGGAAACGTCTTTCCAGACCCATCCCCCTTGAAATGCGCCGTGTACAAAGAGTATTGTTTGCATGTATTTCTCCTGATTTTATATGATAGTCTCCGGCAGAGAGCAGAAGGCCGCACGCCGGAGTGACAAACTTTCATAACAGCGAAGCGGTGTCATCGTTGTGGCCGGCCAACCTGGTCCAGCCATGCTGGTTATGTTGTATTTGACTTTGTGACAATCGCTATATGTCGCAAGACTGTGAAGCCGTATCCGGACGACGGACACCTTAGACAATTTTTCACCGTTATTCAACTTTAGAATAACGGTAACCGGTCTTTCTGTCCGAGATCGTTGATCAGCGCACATTCGGCTCAGCGGTTATTGGGCGAGCACATTATCCAACCGCGCGCATGCCTGCTGAAATGGTCGCAAAATCAGGAGATTCCCGGCTGATTGCAATGCTGTTGGTTTCTGAGTCAAGATACGTGACCAGGGTGAGCAACCGCTTTCTTTTTACCGTGTCCAACGCGTTGTCGGGAAAATTCCTGAGTATACTGTTGACGCCTTTATCCGAAAGTCTCCGGCAGCGAGCAGAAGGCTCCATGCCGGATTGACAAACTTTCATGCTTGGTTGTGGCCGGCCGATCTGGTCCAGCCATGCCGGTTTACATGGAGATGTTCCCAGCTTTGTGTGTTTACACCCGATTTTAGTGAAATCTGATATTCTTCTGTTGGATCGGCTCAGGTCTACAGCTGTGAGATCAGCTCTGTACAGAAAAGCCCAGAGATCTGTGCCGTTGAAACTGGCTCCCTTCAGGTTGGTCCAGCTGAGATTGGTGAAAAAGAGATACGCTTGGTCAAAATTGACATCACTCAGATTTGCTCCCCGGAAATCGGTTCCGCAAAGATCAGCCTTTGTGAAATCGGCGCCGCTTAGGTCCGCCCAACGTCTTGTGAAATCCGGACGTTTTGCGCCGCTCAGATCAAGTCCGCGCAGGTTTGCGCCGCGAAAATCAGCCTTGCGAAGATCAGCACCTCTGAGATAGGCGTTCTTGATATTGACATTGCGCAATACCACCGGCACATTCGGATTATGTTTTCTCCACTCGTTCCACTCCGTCATGTCGTGCTCTGCGGAACACTTCATCAGCAGATCGAATTGGTCCATATTACATGTTGCGCCGGTTTTGTGTCTTGGAACCTTGATGGTGAGCATTTGGGTTCTCCCGTGTTTTTATTTAAGTATCAGCTGGTTATGTTTGATGTCCATGTTAATAATGACGAGCCCTCTCCTCCAGAATTGACAGCCAGATCGGTTCGAATTGCTGCCAGTATTTGGCAACAATCCGGGTTCCGTATGGAGTGAGACAGGCACGGTCTTCCGGTTCAGGTACCTGCGGGTAGGAGACAAGGGGGGTGGTGAAATTCGTATTCATTTCCTGGATGAGTTCCAGGGCGTGGGAGGTTTCAATCTTGGAAACTTTTGCCGCCTGTTTCACGGAGCCGAGGGCTGCTATTTCCTGTAACAACACAGCTTTGCGAAAACCAAGTCGTGCCCCCTTTTCCATCTCAATTACCACGCAGCATTCCGGTGGTACCATACATGAAGAATTGATCTTTTTCATACATTCCTCCTTGGCGGTTTGCCTGTAGATGTTAACAATATTGGGTTTGTGAGATAGAGTTTTTGTACTGAGCATCTCCGTTGTTCCTGCAGGGAATAACGATATTGATATGTTATCAATAATAATGCCATTCTAATGTTTTTATTATAAGTAACTGATATTATTTATTTTTATTTGAAATTGGGCGGCTTGAGGAAGGAGCATGGGTATGGGATTTGTTGGAAAATTTCAATTTTGAAAAGATATAGACATAATTGTCGAGCATGTGACATGGCTTGGATCTATGCTTGAGTTGTTCTCCCGACAGGATGTATCTTCTAACCTTTGCCTTGCATTACATATATCCTGTTTGGTAATAAAAATGGCGGCTTCACTGTATCTGTTCACACGCTGTATACTTGATAGCAAAGAGATGCGTACTCCTGATGGGAGTACGCATCTCAAGTGCCGGTGTGTTCCACAACCCTTTCAGCTGAAAACATCAAACACCATGACCAGCGCAACTTCCCATCCATTTGCTGAAAAACTCCTGCACCGTTTTCGTAAACAGCGCTCGTTCTGTCAGCAGTATTCCCCATTATATGCTGCTCTTTTTTGCAGTATCGGTACATGGCTGCAGGAAAAAAACGACACCGGACTTTGGCTGATTCAGGCAGCCCAATCCCGCTCATCGTTTGACATTCCCATGCTTATTAGCGCGGGGTTGCATTACCTGGTTCTTGAGGGGAAGCATGCTGCAGCTTTGGCAGAATTTTTCCCCACAGCAGGAGGTGACAGGCAGCCTGATGCACAGGATCTGAAGCCGATTCTCCAGCAGACTGTTCGTGACAACATGGCATTTCTCGAACAGTGGATAACCACAGTGAGGGTGCAGACAAATGAAAGCGGCAGGGGGCTTGGCTGGGCTTTACCGCTTCTATACACCCCATGGTCTTCCGTCGGCGTTGTAGATCTTGGAGCCAGTGCCGGTCTGAATCTGATTGCTGACAAACGTTCTTTTCTCCTTACATCTGACATTCCCGGATTTGAGAATTTCAAACTGGGAACAGTTGCTGAAGAACAATTTGCCCTGACATGCAGAGGTTCCTGGAGCCCGCCAGTCAGGCAGAATCTTCCGTATATCGGCTTGCGGATGGGATGCGATCGGAACCCGCTGGCGTTGGCCAATGCCCATGATGAACGTCTGCTTCGCTCTTTTGTCTGGGCTGATCAACCCCTGCGTATGCAGCGCCTGGACGAAGGCATACAGGCGTTTCGAAAATGCTGCAGGACTGAAAGTGATATTCCTGTCCACAGGGTCGATCTTCCGGAAGAACTTGCCGCCTTCCTGGATACAATACAGGCAACGTGGCCGACGGAGCCGTTGATTCTGTTTTCCAGTTACATCAAAAATTACCTCCCTGATAAAGGAAAAGTACTCTTTAAGATCATTCGAGAGTGGGCAACAGGGCAGGAGCGTGCTATCCTGTGGTTGCAGCAGGATCTTCCCGCAGCTGATACTGTTGCGTCTAAGCCGCCGGATCTGGGCTGGGTTTTATGGAGCGCCGATCTATGGCAGGCAGCAGAACATACCTCCTTTCATCTGGCATGGTGCCATCCCCACGGAACACAGATAGAGTGGCTGCCCGGGATCGGGCAATGGCAAAGGTATTGGTTATAAAAGCCAAAGTCGGCTCCTTGGTAATTCTTCCTGTCACCTCGACATATGGGCGCCTTGAAATTATGAGCGGTAAACATCCGTCCCTTGTTCGTTATCAGAAATTGCTTGGCTGGCTGGCTGTTTTCGGGTCGGCTTTTTTTTTCTATCTGGCCACAGCTATAATCAGATGGGCACAACCGTATGTGAGCCTTGACACCTCTTTTTACGTTTTCAGCCGTTTTCTATTGGGGTTTGCGGTCGTCTGCTGCACCATGCTGGTGAACGGGCAGCGGCTGCGACCGAAACGGTATCATTACCTGCTCGGCAGGACCATTGCCAACAGCATTGCGGTGTTCTGTTTTTATAAAGCTGTGGAGGTCACCAGCGTAGCGGAGGCCAACATTCTGAACATGACGTATCCGCTTTTTGTGGCCCTGGTATCCTGGTTATGGATCAGGGAACAGCGGGATTCCGTGGCCCTGGGTATTGTTGGCGTAGCCTTTGTGGGTGTCTGGCTAATCCTCAATCCCGGAAGCATGGAAATGGTGAATGCGCAGAGTCTTTGGGGTCTTGCGTCAGGGGGAACTGCAGCCTTTGCCATTGTCTACCTGAACATCAGTCGAAGGTATCATGATTCACAAACCATACTCTTTTTTATGTTTGGTCTCGGAGCACTGCTGATGCTGTTTATCTTCCACGACAGGCTGTTTTGGCCTGACCCCATGGAGTTGTTTTTTCTCGCTGCATGTTCCATTGCGGGCGTTATCGGGCAATATTGCCTGACATTCGGTTTTCTGTATGTCACTGCCGTGGAAGGAGCGGTAATTTCTTCCACCCGTATTCTGCTCGCCGCTCTCCTGGGGCCCGTGCTGGTGGCGGAACCCGCCCTGCACCTTTCCGGGTGGATAGGGGCTGTGCTGCTTTTCGGGGCTAACGTCAGCCTCGCCTGGAGAAGAAAACATGCCAAGTGAGAGAAACGGGAGATACATATTAAACCTTTTTCGGGAGCAGCAATGATACGTAACGGTCTTGAACGACTAGTCTCATCCCCGCCTGTCCTGATGCAGGAAAAGCGCCTTGGATTGCTTGCCAACCAGGCCTCCACCGACCGAAATTTCACCCATGCCCGTGATCTTATAGCGGCCCGTTTTCCAGGCCGGTTACGCTGCCTGTTTTCGCCGCAGCATGGTTTTTTCAGTGAAAAGCAGGACAACATGGTGGAATCCGCCCATGGAAAAGATCCTGTGACCGGACTGCCGATCTATTCGTTGTACGGTGAAACCAGGAAACCGTATCCGGAAATGTTTGCCGACATCGACATCCTGCTCGTGGATCTGATAGATGTCGGTACCAGGGTGTACACCTTTATCTGGACTGTGGTATACTGCATGCAGGTTGCAGCTGAAACCGGGGTCAAAGTGGTCATTCTTGACCGGCCCAATCCCATCGGCGGTGAGTTTGTAGAGGGTAATATCCTGGATCCTGCCTGCCGATCCTTTGTCGGCCTGTGCTCCATACCCATGCGGCACGGCATGACCCTGGGGGAACTCGCTCTGTATTGCTGCAGAGAACTGCACCTGGATGTTGACTGCGAGGTCGTTGTCATGGAGGGCTGGAAGCGATCCATGCTTTTTTCCGATACCGGTTTCCCCTGGGTTTTTCCCTCGCCCAACATGCCCTCGCCGGCAACTGCACTTGTCTATCCGGGGCAGGTTATCTGGGAGGGAACCACTGTTTCCGAAGGCAGAGGAACAACCCTGCCGTTTGAACTGTTCGGGGCGCCGTATGTCGATCATCAGCAGGTTCTGGACTTTTTACGCCCCGGCGACAGCAATGGATGCAGGCTGCGGCCCCTGATTTTTGAACCCTGTTCAGGTAAGTGGGCCGGCAATGCCTGTGCGGGCTTTCAAATACATGTGGATCAGCCTCAACTGTACAACAGTTACCGAACCAGCCTGGCCTTGCTTCAGGCCTTCATGCAGCTTTATCCCGAGGATTTCAGCTACAAAAAACCTCCGTATGAGTATGAATTTGAACGGTTGCCCATGGACCTGATCCTCGGCAGCCGAAGCCTGCGCAAGGCACTGGAAGAGGGAGTCCCCGTGCAGGAACTTGAGTCCGGCTGGGGCGATGAATTGGAGGAGTTTCGGCAAAAACGTGCTGCTGTTTTACTTTACGACACATAAGAAATGCGCTATGGTCGAGCCGCGCGCAGGCCGCCGTAATCCTTTTGTCGGGTAACAGCCGCATGCATTGCCGGCGTTTACTTCCGCCGTCGGGAATCGGTTCTGTCGGTTCGAAAAAGGCTCATGGAAAGACTTGATCATAGGAGAATTCTCATGTCACGTTCATACTCTCTTCAGGAACTGGCAGAATATGTGGGCGGTAAGGTTGCGGGTGACCCATCGAAGAAGATTTGCGGGCTCAACGGCTTTGAGCTTGCCGGTCCGGAAGAGATAACATATCTCAATACAGAGAGGCAGATGGCTGAAAAGCTGCAGTTCTGCCGGGCAGGAGCGTGCATTGTTCCTGTGGAAAACGACTCCATGCCTGTGAATTGTATCGTTGTCGATCCCGTCGATATAGCCGCAGCCCGTATCCACAATCTGTTGTTGGAAAAGTCTTTTCAGGCAAAAGGCATCCATCCCCGCGCAGTGATCGGGAGCGATTGTGAGATCGATGAAGAGGTAACCATCGGTCCCATGGTGGCCGTCGGCGACAGGGTGCGCATAGGTAAACGGGTAACCCTGCACCCGGGAGTGGTCCTGGGTGACGATGTAACCATTGGAAATGATTCGATACTGTATGCCAATGTTACCGTTGCCGACGGGTGTACCCTTGGCCGGCGGGTGGTTTTGCACCATGGCGCCGTTATCGGCAGCGATGGTTTCGGCTTTGTGACCGACATGACCACAGGGGCTCATGTCACCAAGCCGCAGGTTGGAACGGTTCGCCTTGACGATGATGTGCAGATAGGGGCGAATTCCTGTGTAGATCGAGCCGCTTTCGGCGTAACCTGGATACAATCCGGCACACGCATCGATAATCTCGTCCAGGTCGGACATAATGTGGAGATCGGCGAGAATTCCATCCTGGTGGCCCAGGCAGGTGTCGCAGGCAGTACTCGACTGGGGAGAAACGTTGTTTTGGGAGCAAAAGCAGGTGTAAACGGCCATATTCATTTGGACGACGGCGTTATGGTGGCGGCCATGGGGGGCGTGCATAACAGTCAACCCAGGGGAGCAGTGGTCGGCGGCGTTCCCGCATTTGAAGTCAAGAAATGGGGCAGGGCCTCTGCGGCCTACAGCCGTCTGCCGGAAATGATTAAGGAAGTGCGCCGGCTGAGAAAGGAACTGGATCAATTAACAGCTGCTGCGAACAGGAAAGGATGACAGTATTATGACAGTGCAACAGGAAATTCAACTTCCCATTGATATACAGAGGATTATGCAGCTCCTTCCCCACCGATATCCCTTTATCCTGGTTGATCGGGTGACGGAAATCGAGGTAGGAAAGAGTATTACGGCTTTAAAGAACGTCTCCATGGGAGAACCATATTTTCAAGGGCATTTTCCTGGTGAACCGGTCATGCCCGGAGTTTTGATTCTGGAGGGAATGGCGCAGGCAGGAGGTATCCTTGCCTATCTTACCGATCCGGAGATGATCGGTGAGAAGCTGGTATATTTTGCCGGCCTCGATAAGGTGCGCTTTCGCAAAATTGTGCGTCCCGGGGATCAGTTGGTTTTCAAGCTCGAGTTAATCAAGCATAAGGCAAAGCTGACCAAAATGGCCGGCAAAGCCTATGTAGCTGATGAGCTGGTGACGGAAGCTGAAATGATGGCAACTTTTGCCTAGGATTTAATATGAGTATACACACTACCGCCATAGTCGATCCCAAGGCGCAGATAGACAGTTCTGCGGTTTTAGAGCCCTATGTGACCATTGACGGTCCCGTAATCATAGGCGCCGATACCAGAGTATGCGCACACGCGGTCGTTTCCGGAAAAACCACCATCGGAGCCGGGAATGTCATTGGTTCTTTCACCTCCATCGGTGCTCCGCCCCAGGATCTGCACTACAAGGGGGAGGAAACCGAACTGATCATCGGCAATGACAATCGGATCAGGGAATATGCATCCATCCACCGCGGAACGGATAAAGGAGGGGGCAAGACCGTGATCGGAGACCGCAATATGATCATGGCCTACAGCCACATTGCCCATGACTGTATCATCGGCGATAATGTCATTATGGCCAATGTGGCGACATTGGCCGGTCATGTGGAAATCGGCAACCATGCCAACCTGGGCGGGCTGGTGGCCGTCCATCAATTCTGTCGGATAGGCGCCCATGCCTACGTCGGTGGTATGTCGGGGATTTCCCTGGATGTTCCGCCTTTTGTGATCATGGAAGGCACCAGAAACCGGATGCGCATAGCAGGCATAAACAAGATCGGACTGCGAAGAGCAGGCATGGATCGCGATACCATTAAACTGCTCGACGAGGCTTTCAGGCTGCTTTTCCGTTCCCCGCATCTGCTCTTGAAAGATGCACTGGCTCAGATAGAAGAAGAGATGGCTGATTGCGCGGAGGTTCAGGCGATGGCGGCCTTCTTCCAGACCAGCAAACGCGGTGTGGTCAAACGAACCCTTGATGATTGAGTCTGCTGCAATCTTCGACTATGCCTGAAACGGATCCCATAGGGCTTATCGCCGGCGGCGGCCAGTTCCCTCTTCTTTTTGCCCGGGCGGCAAGGGCAAAGGGACGAAGAGTGGTGGTCATTGCCCATGGAGGTGAAACCGACAGTGAAATTGAAAAGTCGGCAGACGTCGTGTATTGGGTTAAACTCGGGCAGCTCGGCAGGGTGATCAGGTATTTCAAACAGGAGGGCGTCTCAGAAGCCGTCTTTTGCGGAACCATCACCAAAACCAGGATTTTCAGGGATGTTTTGCCTGATCTGCGTGGACTGACACTTTGGAACAAGATTGACCGGCGCCTTGACGATGCGATCCTCAGAGCCGTTGCCGGTGAACTTGAGCGGGATGGAATCCGGGTAACAGCATCTACCTGCTATCTGGAACATCTGCTCTTTCCCCCGGGGATTCTTACCCGTAAAAAGCCTGACAGAGATCAGCTTGCAGATATTCGCTTCGGCTGGTCCATAGCCCGGGAGATAGGGCGGCTGGACATAGGTCAGTGTGTGGTCGTACAGGGAAGGACCGTCCTGGCTGTGGAGGCGATAGAGGGAACGGATGCCGCAATCCGCAGGGGAGGCTCGCTTTCCCGTTCCGGGGCGGTGGTGGTCAAGCTGCGGAAACCCGGACAGGATTTTCGTTTTGATCTTCCGGCTACCGGAGAGCAGACCATCACTACCATGGCAGAGGTCGGGGCTTCAGTCCTGGCCGTGGAGGCCGGACAATCATTGCTCTTTGATCCCCAACGGATGATCCGGGCCGCTGATCAGGCAGGCATCGTCGTAGTCGGCATGAGCGAGGATGAACATGGAGAAATCTGTTTGTAATTCTGATTACCCAAGTTCCTCCCGGGCCTGCGCCAGGTCGTCGTAAAACTCCTGCACATTTTCATAAAAGACATTGGCCGACGTGCTGAAGTGGAGCAGTACGTTGTTCAGCTGGTCCGGGATGTATGGAAAGATCTTTTGCAGATTGGCTACCCTGGTCTGTACCAGGAGCGCCATGTCGCCGGGAGTAATGTGTGAGGATACATCCGGTTTTTCCCGGGACAGAGCGGCAATGGTGAAATGTTCTTGTCCTGTGAGATAGAGCAGAATGTTTCCCAGTTCAAAGAGATCCAGAGCAAAGGGTCTCTCCGGCAGATAAAAGTCATAGTCATAGTCTATCCAGGAAAATACTCCGCTGGAACGATCCACATAAATATGATCCCGCCTGATATCGCCGTGGCGCAGGCCGTGACTGTGAAGAAAGACGATCCCCTCAACACATTGAAGAAAACGTTCCAGTATGGACGGCAGTTCATGATGGAAATATTCTTCATGGCTTGAACCGCTGCGATGGATATATTTATCCAGTCGATACCCGTTAATGGGGTCAATGACCCTGACCAGGTTACCGACCGCATCCAGGAGCGGTCTTCCCTGCATAAAATGGGGCCGTCCCTGCACCAGTTCGAGCACCTGTGCTTCCTTTTCCGGACTGCGATAGCAGGTGACCGTAAACTGGCCCATGCGCATATCAAACCTTTCATGGAACACGAGTTTAACAATATAACGGTTCCCGCTTTCCAGTTCTTCCACCTTTGGAACCCATGGCTTGATCTGTTCATCAACGCCGAATCGCCCCTCCTTTGTATAGGAGGTGACTAAAAAGTACTCGTTTTCAATCCGAATGACGTCTCCGTAATCAATGGCCGTGAAATCAGTGGTATCTGAAAAAACTTTCGGGGCGCGCCTGAGACCGTTTAGAACACGGTGGTTTTTCAGGCGATCCTGAATGTGGGGCGGCAGGGTTGTAATCGAAGCATGGGAGACCATCAGCCGATAACCCAGACAGCTATGTCTTTTCCATTGTGGATCAGAGCACTGGAAATAGAACCGAAAAGAAACTCTTCTGATCGGGATATCCCTCTTTTACCGACTACTATGGTTCCATAATGATGCTCGGTCTGGAGCTCCAGGATGGCCTCGCTTATGGTTTTGTGTTCAGCCATGATACAGAGTTCCCGGATTGACTCCGGCGGGATGCCGCAGGTGGTCAGGTGTTGTTCGGCGCGCTGCATGACAGGCAGAGCCTTGGCTTTTTCCTCCGCCTGATATTCAGGAAGCAGACCGCCTGTTCTGTAGAAGTCAGGGGGCGGTTCCGGAAAGATATGAAGCAGGCAGATCTGCAGTCCCGGCAGCCGGCCGACCATGCTGCCCACATAGCGAACCGCATTTTCAGACATTGGAGAGTCGTCTATGGCGATTATGATTTTTTTCCACGTATCCATGGTTTACTCGTATATGAACTGGGTATGCGTCATGCAGTCGGATTTATGTTCCCTGGATAGGTTGACAGCGGTTGAGAAATACAAGCCATTTCTCCGAGCTGTTTAATATTCGTGCTCCGATGCGTTTGCCGCTGCGATCTTTTTGCTCCCATTGGGGGCGGACATGCAGTACAGGCAGCTCGCCACCGGCATGGGAAAACAGGGTCAGGTTTTCGGAATTTTTGTACAGGGTGTCAGGGAGGTTTTTCAGACAGACTCCATATGCGGAAATATTATCCAGCAGAGCCGTGCAGAAGATATACCCGTCTGTAACATTGATGGTCGTGTCGGGAAGGGGGATACGTTCGTGAGCCCTTTTTTCCTGGTTCCGCCCTTCTTTTGAAAGTGAGGACGCCTCGTGCACAGGCTTCACCCTTTCCGCTGTTGAAAAGAGAATCTTAACACTTTCAGGGAACCCGATGATAACCAGGATAAGCGCTATCATCAGGATTATCGCGAGGAGGGCAAGTACGAAAAAGAGATGATTGTTCAAGGGATAAACCATCTGCAACCTCCTGTCGGCTGAAAGATTTTGAATGAAGTCACTCTTGCGCTTTGGCCTCAGCCGGCAATCAGTGTTTTGCCGGACAGCCTGGAAAGCTTATTATTTATATAAAGTATATAACCAGACAGAAAGGAAGTACAGGAGAAAGAGAAGGGAAGAAAATGGATGGAAAAGGGTGTTATCCAATGCCTGTTTCAAGGAGATAACACCCTGTACGTTCGATGGTTTCAGAGGGGGCGAATTTCAATACTCTCCTGAAGGTAATTTTTGATTTCCCGGATGGGAACCTCTTTACGGTGAAAGATACCCGCAGCCAGAGCGGCCTCTGCTGCCGTCTGTGAAAAAACTTCCCTGAAATGCTCCGCACAGCCGGCCCCGCTGGAGGCTATGACCGGGATGGTAACCGCTGAGCGCACCGCGTTTATCAACTCCAGGTCAAAGCCGGAATTGGTCCCGTCCCGGTCAATGCAGTTCAATAATATTTCTCCGGCGCCAAGCTGTTCGCAGATTGCCGCCAGGGTTACCGCATCCAGCTCTCTGCCTTCACGGCCTCCCTTGATGGTGCACTGATACCAGCAATATTTTTCTCCCTCGGGACCGGGAACGGCGGTGGGGATGACCTTGTGAGGGACATCGTCGGGCGACTTGACATACACCCTGCGCGGATCAATGGAAATGACCACGGCCTGGTTCCCATAGACCCCGGCAATCTGCTCGATGGAACTCATTCCCGTGGCCTTACCCCGTTTGATGACCTCCTCGACAATGAGTACTGCATCAGAGCCGATGGATATTTTGTCCGCACCACTGCGGAAGTAGGCGGAAGCAACCTCCAGTGCGGAATAGGACTTTCCGTTACAGTCGGTGAAATTGCGGATGCCTCCGCCGATCGTCAAAGGGACGAACACGTTTTTCGAAGTCTGTTCCAGCACCTCCAGCATGGGCATGTCTTCCAGGGGAAAATCCCTGAATCCGGTAATGTTGAGAAAGGTGATCTCATCCGCTCCCTGTTCATAATACTCTTCTGCAAGCCGTACCGGCTTTCCGAGGTTGCGGACTTCGCCTTCTTCCCTGACGTCATATTGATCTCCCTTGGTGACGACCAGATCCCCATGATCGTTGGTGCGGACATCGAGGCAGGCAATAATACGTTTGGCGAGCGCAGTGGTCTGCGGGCAGCCGGCAGGAATGACGGCCCGGCGGTCGCCGGCGAGAAAGTTTTCCAGGAGTTTCAGGCCGGCTTTGCCGCTTTTTTCCGGATGGAACTGGGTGGCGATCACATTGCCCTGCTGAATGGAACTGACAAATTCATATCCATAATCGGTCGTGGTCAGAGTTGCGGTGTCGTTTTGCGGAACCACATGGTACGAATGGACGAAATATAGTTTTTCATCTCCCTTGAAATCTGCAAAAAGAGGCGAAGGCTGCTGCACCTTGATACCGTTCCAACCGATGTGGGGGACTGCCAGGTCTGTTGCAAAACGCTGTACCTTTCCGGGGAGATATCCCAGACCGGGTTGGTCAGGCGCTTCATCGCTGCCTTCAAACAGCGCCTGGAGAGCTACGCAGATTCCAAAAAAAGGTTTTCCGGAATGTAAGTATCGCAATAAGGGCTCGGTGAGATGTTTCTCCTGCAGCACCTGCATCATGGCGCCGAAGTTTCCGACTCCTGGAAAAACCAGACGTTCGGCCTTATCAATGTCCTCCGGTCTGTTTACCAGGACAACGGTCTCGCCCAATCGTTCAATGGCGTTGACCACCGAACGAACATTTCCGGCTCCGTAATCAAGAAGTGTAATCATGGTATTGTGTACTCTAGTTGTTGCAACGGGAATAAGGACACTGTACAAGGTTGTACAGGAAGGAAACAGGATGTATGGTAACTGTTCCGTGAAAGAAGGTTACTCCGGCACGGTGCTCACTCCGGTCATACCCGCTGCAGTTCATGCCGGTTGGTTGTGTTTCCTGCTTGAAAGAGAATTATTTAGAAAGGTTTTTTGCGCAAGTCAAGTCCAATATTGAGCAATATGCAGGCGATCATACTGGCGGCCGGTTTTGGAACCCGGCTGCGTCCCTATACACAGCTGCGGCCCAAGCCCCTGTTTCCAGTGCTGAACATACCGCTGCTGGAGATCCATCTCGCTACCCTGCGTGCTTTGGGATGCAGTCCCATTGTGGTGAATGCCCATCATCTGGCCGATCAGGTTGTACAGGCTTTGCAGCAATGGCCGGATGTCCATGTGCAGGTCGAAGAGGAAATCCTCGGAACAGGGGGCAGTCTGCGTGAGGCTTTACCTGTCTTCAAAAACAAGCCTATACTGGTTATGAATGGCGATATATTCCACAATATAGACCTTCGTCTCCTGTATCATCACCATGAACGCCGGGCGTATCCGGTGACCATGGCAGTCCATGACTATCCCCGATTCAATTGTATGACAGTGAGGGGTGAACTGATTCAGGATTTTTCCTCTGAACCAGGCAGCCCCGGTCTGGCCTTTACCGGAATCCATGTGGTCGATCCTGTAGTACTTGAGGCCGTTCCTTCCGGGCGTTTTCATCACATCATCAATTTATATTCCCAACTGGCTGCACTGCACAAAGTCACCGCATACAGGGTAGATGGGGCCTGTTGGCAGGACATGGGAACACCTGAAGATTATCTGGAACTGCACAGAACCCTTCTGGAAACATCAGAAGGACGTAACAGATGGCTTATTGATCCCTCTGCCTGCCTTGAACCGGGAGTGGTATTGGAAGGCTGGGGCTGTATCGGTAAAAATGCGCGTGTCGGCAAAGGTGCCGTCCTGAAAAATGCAGTCGTATGGGACAATGCGGTTCTTCCAGCCGGACAGAAATATGAAAACGCCATTCTGCCGGGCCGGTCGGAACCAGGCGGAACACTTGCGGAAGGTATGCGATGAGTCAGACCATCAAACAGGAAATTTCCACTCTGCTGCAGGGATCGGACAAGCCGTGGACGGTAGAGCAGATACATGAACTGGAGGCGGTTGTTCCGGATGGATCCACACGGGTGTTGTATCGCATTACCGGTCCCGGAAGAGAATCTGTAATCTCTGTTCGTCCCCGGGGCAGAACGTCCGCTGAACTTGCCGAAGCCTGGGCTTTCTACCAAATGGGGAGACATCTGCGGGCACGTTCGGTTCCGGTGGCGAGGATGTACGGTCTGCAGCCTGAGACCGGTCTGGTTGTCTGTGAAGATCTCGGCAGGACAAGGCTCTATGATCTGATTCATGATTCTTCTGTGTCAACGGCTGCCGGTGAAGCCCTATATGAGACAACAGTGCGTCTCCTGGTCGAGATGCAGGTGAAAGGTGCCGAAGGGTTCCAAACAACATGGTGCTGGGATACGCCTGAATATGACAGACAGCTGATGATTGAACGGGAATCCGAGTATTTTTTGCAGGCTTTTTGCACTGATTTTCTCGGACTGGATTCCGGATTGGATGCTGCCGGGAATGATTGCGTCCTTCTGGCTGAAAAGGCCGCCAAAGCACCGGCGCATTTTTTTCTGCATCGGGATTTTCAGTCCCGTAATATCATGATTACGGCAGGCAGACCACGGTTCATTGATTTTCAGGGCGGCCGGCTGGGCCCTCTGGGCTATGACCTGGCCTCTCTGCTCATTGATCCCTACTGTACCCTGACAGAAGAACAGCAGCGGCATCTTTATGCCGTCTATATTGATGCGCTGCAGCAGTACATCGAGTATGACAGGGAACAGTTCGAAAATGAATACACCCTGCTCGCACTGCAGAGAAACCTGCAGATCATCGGGGCATTCGCTTTTTTGAGCAAGGTTCGTCAAAAACCGTTTTTTGAACAATTCCTCGCTTCAGCTCTTCGCTCACTTGCAGACCTGCTTGCCAAACCTTGCGCGGCTGAGTATGTTGCCTTGCAAAAATTAACCCATATCTGCAGAGACAGGTTGGAACACTCCATATGAATGATCGTTTACATACCCTTGTTGCCCTGATCGGCCGTCCCAATGTCGGTAAATCAACCCTGTTCAACCGTATGACCAGAAGCAGGGATGCGCTGGTTGATCCTACGCCCGGAGTAACCCGGGATCGTCATTATGCCCAGGTAAGCTGGGAAGAGCACGGCTTCATGCTTGTGGATACGGGTGGAATCGATGTTGAAAAGGACATCATCACCGATCACATCCGCAAACAGGCGACCCAGGCCATGGAAGAGGCTGATATCATATTTTTTCTCATGGACGGCAGACAGGGGCTGACTCCTTCGGATATTGAAATCGTCGACATGTTGAGAAAACAGGAGAAAAGAGTCTTCTATATCGTCAACAAGATAGACAGTCCTGAGATTGAAATTGAGCTGCTCACCCCGTTCTGGGAGCTTGGGGTGGAGCAGTTGTGGGCTCTTTCCGCAGATCACGGATACGGATTCAAGACCCTGATGGAAGAGCTTGTCAAGCATCTGGAAAAAAATGAAGGGGAATCAGAGCTGCCGGAAAACACCATACGTCTTGCATTTTTGGGACGACCCAACGTGGGAAAATCGTCCATGGTGAATGCCGTTATGGGGCAGGAGCGAATGGTGGTGTCAAATATCTCCGGAACAACCCGCGATTCGGTTGACACATTGCTTTCCCGGGATGCGCATAATTATCTGCTGATCGATACGGCCGGCATTCGCAGGAAAGGAAAAACAACGGATAAAATAGAAAAATTTTCTATTCTCAAGGCGCTGAAATCCCTGAGTCGTTGTGATATCGCCCTGGTCCTGATCGATGCTGAGGAAGGAATAACGGAACAGGATACAAAGATCATCGGTTATACCCAGGATCAGGGAAAAGCCTTGATCGTGCTGATTAACAAATGGGACCTGTTGGCGGATGACAGGAAACGGCAGAACTTTCTTCTGGAAGAAGTTGAACGAGCCACCAACTTTATTCCGTTTGCACCGGTTTTCAAGGTTTCAGCATTGACAGGCGCCGGCATTAAACGTTTGTTTCCCGAGATCGGCAAGGTGTATCGTCAATTCCATGCACGTTTCCCTACCAGCAGTTTAAACAGGCTGCTCGAAGCCGCGGTTGCCCACCACGAACCACCCATGTACAGGGGCAGACGTCTGAAAATGTACTATACCACCCAGCTGGGGAGTGCGCCCCCGACCTTTGTTATTGTCACTAATGCTCCTAAGGGGATCCATTTTTCCTATCAACGGTACCTGAGTAACCGTTTTCGGGAAGGACTGGAACTGGATCGGGTACCTGTCAGGTTGTTTTTCAGGGAGCGGAGCGGGCGCAAGAAATAAGCAAAGCCTATCGATTTTTATCGGTATGTCGGAAAAAAATAGTCCTGCTACGTCGTTTGGATACTGTCCGCGCCTGCAATTTCTTCCTGGCTCCACTTACAAAAAGGATGTTGATGGAGGGCGGCATTATAGTAGCGGGTAATACCTGTTACCTCTGCGCCTATCCATTCAGGCTTGTCAAAGGTCTGGTCCTCGCTGGACAGCTCTATTTCCGCGATGACCAGGCCCTGGTTTTCGTTAAGAAACCGGTCGACTTCCCAGGTGAAACCGGCAACATAGATGTGGTAACGTTTTTTGACGATGATTGGTTTTTCACAGAGTTCCTCAAGCATTTCCGTGGCTTCATCAATGGGGACGGGATATTCATATTCGTTGCGGCAGATTCCCCTGGTCGCTCCTTTAATAGTGAGAATACCCTTGTTCTCGACTATACGGATACGGACGGTCTGATTTTTCCCTGAGCAGATATATCCCTGGCGGTAGGGAACTCCCCGTGCAAGATGTTGCCACGCATCACCGGATACAAGAAATTTTCGTTCAATTTCTTTTGCCATAATTCCCCCTCTTCTTTAAAAAGAAAAATTCGTGAAAAGCATGTGATGTCAATACGGCCGGAGATGTAACCATACAGGGATTACAGACAAATTTCGAGCGAATAAAGGAACCTGCCCTTTCACCACATGAGAAAGATTGACTTTCCCCCCGGCCTTGATTAGTTTCGGTTCCCTTGTTGCAGAACAACCGGTTCGATCCAATAGCCCCTGTCAAATCCATGAAGATGGAGAAATCTATGCAAAGTCCGCTCGCTGAGCTTTTTAGAGGTTCACCATTTGCAGCGCTCGTGGAGTATGGTAAAAAGGTACATCAGTGTGTGGAAATGCTCCGTCCGTTGATGGCGGCGTTGATGGCTGAGGACTACGGAGCGGTTGGGAGGCTGCGCCTGAAAATGTCCCGCCTGGAGCATGATGCGGAGTTGATGAACAAGGAGATTCGGGACTTTTTTTCCCAGAGAACGTTTCTTCCTGTAGACGGAACCCGATATCTGAACTTCCTCTCAGGCCTGGAGAAAACAGCACATCTCGCGGAGGAGTTCAGCGTGATTCTGACCTTACGGGAGACCCGGATACATGCTGAGATTCAGGATCGATTCAAGGAGTATCTGAATCAGGTTTTTCAAGTGAGCGGAACCTTTCTTATTATAGTGGTCGAGTTTAACAAACTGACCGAACGCTCACGCAGCAGCCTTGATACGCGAGCCGTACAGGAGTATATCAGGGAACTGAACAGCGAAAAATGGAAATGCGACAAAATGTCGCGTCGCCTTTTGCAGGCTTCCTATGCCCTGGAAGGGAAAGAATCGGTGCTCAATATTCTCTTTTACGAAAAAATGGTTACTCTACTGAGCAATATTGCGGATCAATCAAGATCTCTTGGCAAAGTTTTGTACGATATCATTGAAAAAAGATAAATTCCTCTGGTGAGCCATGTTAGCACATATAGTATCGTCACTGGCAGTCATTACTGCATGCATTTTTGTAACTCCACTGGTTGTGTCCGCTGAAGATACTGTCTTAAAAACCATTGATGAAGCTGTGAAACAGTACAAGGCCGGCGATTATGCTGAAGCCGCCTCGAACCTGGACTACGCTTCTCAACTTGTCAGGCAGCAGAAGAGCGAAAATATGAAGAAACTGCTTCCGGATCCTCTGCCCGGCTGGCAGGCCGGAGAAGCCAATGCCCAGGCAATCGGATCAGCGGTCCTGGGCGGCGGGGTGACGGTGAGCCGCGATTATTACAAAGGCAATGCAAAATTGAGTCTTGAGATCGTGTCCGATTCTCCGGTCCTGCAATCGGTTTTGATGATGATAAATAACCCCATGTTCGCGGGCGCCGGCGGGGGTAAACTTGAAACTCTCAACGGCCAGAGGGCGATCATCAAGTATGACTCGGTCAAACGCAGCGGCGACATCTATGTGGTTGTGGCAAGTCGGTTCATGGTAACGGTCAAGGGTGATGAGATCGAACGTTCCGACCTGATAAATATGGCCAAAGCAGTCGATTATAAGCAGCTCAGTGAAAATTGATCTCCCGGGAAGTGCCTGGCAGGTTTTTTCCGTGTGAGACAGGAACCCCTGTTGCTTCTGGTAAAGAATTGGCCTTCTTCCCGGTAACAGGGGTTTTTTTATGATCCGTTAAAGAGGTGCGGCGTGAGTAACCAGGCAAAACAGCAGCAGGAACCATATAACAGACCTGTAACAGACGAGGCTATTTTCAAGGCGGCAAAGGAAGTGACCGTGAAATTCATTGAAATGGGGCGGTTGACTCCCGGTAATTTTGATGAGACGTTCGACATGGTGTATAAGGCTATGCAGCGTTCGGTGCATGCTGCATGAGTTTCGATGCAATGCTTGATCCTTCGTTAAACAGATGTCCTTCCGACGTCCGGCATATTCATCTCATCGGCATTTGCGGCACAGGCATGGCAGCTTTGGCGGGTATGCTGCTTACCTGCGGCTATAGCGTGACCGGTTCGGATCAGAATGTCTATCCGCCGATGTCTGATTTTCTCGCGTCCCTCAAGATACCTGTCTGCGAAGGTTTCAGGCCTGAAAATCTTTCTCCGAAACCTGACCTGGTCATTGTCGGTAATGTGGTTCGGGCGGTGAATCCCGAGGCCGTGGCTCTCGGAGAGTTGCGCATCCCCTACCTTTCCATGCCCCAGGCCGTGGCAGCGTTTTTCCTGACAGGCAGGCAGCCGATAGTCGTCGCCGGGACCCATGGGAAAACAACGACATCGTCTCTGCTTGCCACAACCCTGCACCGTCTTGGAGATACCCCTGGTTTTCTCATCGGCGGTCTGGTTGAAGCGTTCCAGCGAAATTTCAATGTCAGTGACAGCCGGTATTTTGTGATTGAAGGAGATGAATATGATACGGCTTTTTTCAACAAGGTCTCAAAATTTCATCATTACATGCCCCGCTATGCCTTGCTGACTTCCGTGGAGTTCGATCATGCGGATATTTTTTCTGATCTGCAGGCAATAGTTGATTCTTTTGCTGCATTCATCGGCCGGATTCCCGCACATGGAGCACTGGCGGCCTGCATAGACGACCCTGTAGTCAGGGAACTGGTGCAGAATGCGCCGTGCCCTGTCATCACATACGGAAGGCGGCCTGAATCCGTATGGAGAATAACGGATATCCGGGTTCAGGGGCACAGCACCCAGGTCAGGCTGCTCCACAGACAGGAACAGGAGTATAGCTTTACCCTGCCCATGCCGGGAGCGCATAATGCCGCCAATGCCGCGGGGGTTACGGCCCTGCTTGCTCACCTTGGTTTTTTGCCGGAGCGTATCGGTCAGGCGCTTGCAACCTTTGAAGGGGTAAAGAGACGGCAGCAGATTCGGGGAAGGGTGGGAGGGGTCACTGTTATAGACGATTTCGCCCATCATCCCACGGCAGTAAGGGAAACCGTCAGTGCGCTGCGTCAGGCCTGGCCTCAAAACCGGCTTGTGGTCGTTTTTGAACCTCGAACCAATACCAGTAGAAGAAAGGTGTTTCAGCAGGAGTATATTCGCGCCTTTCAGGGGGCTGATCAGGTCCTGATTCGTGAGCATGTGCCGCTGGCTGATATACCGGAGCACGAGCAGTTTTCATCAAGGCGGCTTGCTGCCGACATGCAGCTCCGGGGACAGGAGGCCGTGCATCTTGCCGATACCGATGCAATTCTGGCGCAGCTCCATGAAACAACCCGGCCGGGTGATGTTATCGCTATTTTGTCCAATGGCGGTTTTGATAATATTCACGAACGATTGCTGGCGCAGCTTGCCGGCAGATTCCATTCCACCTAAAGGAGTTCTATATGAGGCTAGTGGTGATGAAAGAGGTCCATCCAGGGGAAACCCGTGTTCCTCTGATACCCGCGTCAGTGGAGAAGCTGGTGAAACTGGGTGCTGATGTGGTTGTGGAGAGCGGAACAGGGGCGACCCTGGGTATTGAGGACGCAGCGTATGCCGAGACTGGAGCCGCCATCGGCGTCGACAGGGAAGAGATGCTGCAGACAGCTGATGTTATTCTTCGCCTGCGCAAACCGCCCAAGGAAGAAGTGAAGCTGATGAAGCGGGGCGCCGTTCACGTCAGTTATCTGGATCCTTTTAACGAACAGGAGCTGGTGGATGAACTGGCCGCGGCCGGTATCAACGCCTTCAGCCTGGAGATGCTCCCCAGAACGACCATCGCCCAGAAGATGGACGTCCTCAGCTCCCAGGCCAACCTTGGCGGCTATGTGGCTGTGATCATCGCAGCGGAACAGCTGGACCGGATTCTTCCCATGATGACCACCCCTGCAGGAACCATCAAGCCTGCGCGGGTTTTCATCATAGGAGTCGGGGTTGCCGGGCTTCAAGCCATAGCCACTGCCAAACGTCTTGGAGCCAGGGTGGAAGCTTTTGATACAAGGCCTGTGGTCGAGGAGCAGGTCAAATCCCTGGGAGCTAAATTTGTCAAAGTTGATCTGGGGGAAACCGGCCAGACCAAGGACGGGTATGCCGTGCAACTCACTCCGGAGCAAATGGAAAAGCAGAAGCAGGGCATGGCAAAAGCCTGCGCCCAGGCGGATATCGTCATCACCACCGCACAGCTTTTCGGCCGGCCTGCGCCCCGGATCGTCGACCAGTCCATTATCGACCAGATGCCGCCCGGTTCAGTCATTGTGGATATGGCCGTGGAAACAGGCGGAAACGTGGAAGGTTCAGAGCTTGACAAGGTCGTCAACCGCAACGGTGTTACCATCATCGGCATGGGAAATCTTCCCGGCCGGGTGGCGCAGACAGCCAGTCAGATGTATTCTTCCAATATTTATAATTTTGTAGAACACTTCTGGGATAAAGAGGCGCAGTGTTTTACCTTGAAACTCGAGGACGATCTTGTGAAAGGGGCTTTGATTACCCATGACGGCGAGATTTTCAGTGAAATGTACAAATCCATAATGAATAAGTGAGGAGTCTGATGGAAGCTGTCTATTTAACATTTGTTTTCGTCCTGGCCATATTTCTTGGATTTGAACTGATTTCCAAGGTCCCTTCAACCCTGCACACACCGCTGATGTCCGGTTCCAATGCCATCTCCGGCATCACCCTGATAGGCGCCCTTGCTTCTTTGAAAGCGGATAATCTCGGCTTTGCCACGGTTCTTGGTACGCTTGCCGTCATATTCGCTACCATCAACGTTGTCGGCGGATATGCGGTTACCAACAGAATGCTTGAAATGTTCAAGAAAAAAGACCAGGCGGAGGGTAAATAGCAATGGGTGCACTGGGTATAAATTTTTCCTATATCGTTTCCGCCGGATTATTTATTTTCGGCTTGAAAATGTTGAGTTCACCGGCAACGGCCCGCAAAGGGAATCTGTTTTCCGCCCTTGGGATGCTGCTGGCCATTGTCGCCACGCTGCTGGCCGGCGGGCTGGATTTTAAATGGATTATTCTGGGTATGGTGATCGGCGCCGGTATCGGCCTGTTTGCCGCGTATAAGGTGGAAATGACCTCCATGCCTGAAATGGTCGCCCTGTTTAACGGCTTCGGCGGTATCTCCAGTTTGCTGCTGGCCTGGAGCGAGTACCATCAGCATCCGGGAATTTCGGCATTTTTGGCAGGGGTCACCTTTCTTTCGGCCTTTATCGGAGGCGTCACCTTTACCGGTTCCATGGTTGCCTTTGGAAAGCTCAGCGGCAAGTTACCGCAAAAAGCCGTTGTCTTTTCCGGTCAGCACCTCATTAACGGCGCTATCCTTGCCGCAGCTTTGATCGCCGCCGCACTGTTCTGTACGCTTCCCGGGTCCTGGGTCGGGTATCTCTTTTTTCTGGTCATTGTATTGGTTGCCCTGGGATTCGGCGTTACTTCCACCATACCGATCGGCGGCGCCGATATGCCGGTGGTTATCTCCCTGTTGAACAGTTATTCCGGTCTTGCCGCCTGTGCAGCGGGCTTTGTCATTTCAAACAATATCCTGATTGTTGCCGGAGCACTGGTCGGTGCCAGCGGCATCATCCTGACCAGGATCATGTGCAAAGCCATGAACCGTTCCCTGGCCAACGTGCTCTTTTCCGGCTTTGGGACCAAAACCGCATCCAGCGGGGAAGAAGGGGGCCCGCAGGGTGAAGTCAGACCGGCCACTGCTGAAGACGTCTATTATATCCTTGAAGCCGCGGATACGGTCGCCATTGTTCCCGGATATGGCCTGGCCGTTGCCCAGGCCCAGCATGTGGTGCGTGAACTTGGAGATCTGCTGGAAGAAAACGGTACGGAAGTGATGTATGCCATCCACCCTGTCGCCGGACGCATGCCCGGGCATATGAATGTTCTCCTGGCCGAAGCAAACGTGCCGTATGATCAGCTGATTGAGATGGACGACATCAATCCTCGCATGGATTCGGTGGATGTCTGCGTGGTTATCGGCGCCAACGATGTTGTCAACCCTGCGGCAGCAGAGGATGAAAACAGCCCGATTTACGGCATGCCTATTATTGAAACCTTCAGAGCCAAGACCGTCATCGTTTTGAAACGGTCGATGAATCCAGGTTTTGCAGGAATACAGAACGCCCTGTTTTTCAGGGAAAACACCCGTATGTATTTCGGAGACGCCAAGGTGGCTATTCAAGCCTTGATTGCAGAGTTTAAAGAATCCAATTAAAGGCGCGGATATCTCCATATCGTACATCGGCAGAAGGATGGGCTGGTAACCTTCAGCCCATCCTGTTTTGCCGTTCTGAATACTTGCGGGGGTGAGTTTTCTTGGATTTTTTTGCGGATCTTTTCGGGAAAAACAAGCTCCCTGTCAGGTGAAGAGCAGTATCGTTTTGGTCAACTCCTGTATGGTTTCCCGGTAATTGTATTCTCGGTTTTCCGATTTGCTGTTTCGCTCGATGGCATAGGCGACATCAGCCAGCTCCGTGAGTCCCAGGTTGAGTAACGCACCTTTTACCGTATGGCTGGTTTTGCCGAGCGCCTGCAGGTCTCCCCGGGCATGGATCGGCTCCAGTTCGAGCGCATATTTGCGAAGAGTGAGGAGAAAATTGGGGATGAGTTGTTCTGATTTTTCTGCGCTCAGCATATATGCGGTCTGAATATGCTGTTTGATTCGATGCTGATAGGAAGATTTATCCATTATATGTACCTGAATCCGTGAACGTTCGTCCGTACTCCAGCTTGACAATTCCCCTGTATTGGTAACTGATTACAGGATGCCTGGGGGGCACACAGACCGGCGCAGCGTATCCGGTCATGCGTAAGCCGGGCTGATCGCGGAAAGATCAGGTGTGCTTCGAGCAGTTACCTCAGATGTACATAAAAAGGGGCCGAGTCCAGGACCGTGCTGTTTTTGCAAACAGCTTATCCTATTCTGATGATCGAATCAAATTGTAAACGAATGCGTACAGACACCACCGCTCTATTTTACAACATGGGCACAGATCCCTTTCAGCTCCGGAATCGCTGACAGATGCATCCCCTGGAACGCAACATAGAACAAGGTGTACATAGAGACGGCGTTATCCGGACCGGTGACGGGATCGTTGTCGGCGTATCTGCCGGGTCGGATTCTACAGCGCTGCTGACTATCCTGGCTGCTCTCAGCCGGGAGAGTGCATTCCGTATTCTGGCAATGTATATCGACCATGGCCTGCGGCCGGAAGAAACACCGGCCGAATGGACCCATGTGTCCTCTGTTGCTGATCGACTGGGTGTGGACGCAACGCGTGTGCACGTTCAGACCAAAGCATATGCTGCTGAGAAAAAATATTCTCTGGAAAAGGCGGCCAGAATTTTACGCTATCAGGCTTTTGAAGAACGGAGACGATACTTCAACGGCAATTGGATTGCGGTTGCCCATACGGCAGATGACCAGGCAGAGGAAGTACTCATACGTCTGTTACGGGGCAGCAGCCGCAAAGCTCTCTCCGGTATGCAGAGAATCCAGGGCAACATTATCCGCCCGCTTCTGCAGGTGAAGAAACATGAGCTGCAGACCTATCTGGAGGAAAAAGGGTTTTCCTGGCGCCACGATTCCAGTAACGATGATGTCTATTTTCTGCGAAACAGGATTCGACATGAACTGCTGCCTCTCCTGGAACGGGAATACGATCCCGGTATACGGGGTGCATTGTGCAAAACAGCGGAAAATCTGGCCGGGGACGAAGCCCTTTTGGAAGAACTCACCCGACAAATGCGGCACAAGCTCTTGCCCGACCTGTTGGAACATCAAGCGATCCCATTACCCCTTGCAATTGAACGGAAAACCTTTCTTACCTTTCATTGCGCCCTGCAAAGAAGATTTGTTGAACAGCTGCTTTGGGAACTCGGGAATACCGCCAGGTACGAATATATCGTGAAAATTGTCGAGGCTGTGCAGTATGGACGCTCCGGTTCGGAATTACACTTCAGCAAAGGGCTTCGAGTGCAGGTAAGCCGTGAGACGGTTACTTTTTCATACCCCAGGGGCATGGTTGCGTGGAGAGGGAGCCTTAGCCCTCCAAAGCTCTCCTTTCGTGAGTGATCCGCGTACTATCAAGGCTGCTGTTGAGGATAGGCAACCCTGTGAATAATTTCAAAGAGCGCGTGGGGGTCTGAATCGTTGGCAGAGGCAATTTCTTTCAGCGTTTGGCCCGCAGCTCCTGTAATATTCTGCTCCGCGAAGGCTTTAAGAACGTTTTCCTGATTCAACCCATATGTTTCGCAAAGCTCAGCCACAATCATTCGTCCCAGTCCGGGAAAAGGAGCTTCCGGGAAAGGCAGAGTCTCTCCTGGCGCAAGTTCCGGCGCCTCCGGCTTGATTGCATCGTAGACTTCTCTGGGGGTAAGATTGTTCTGCTGGGCAATTTCCAGCAGGGTCTGCTTTTCATTGGTAAACGTAAGCTGCGCCTGATCCAGCTTTGCTGTAATTTCTTCCAGGTCATACCCCATGCGTTTGGAGAACATGGTCAAAGAAGAAAGTTCTGCATGGCCATAAGGTGGTTCTCCATACTTCACAGAGGCTGCGTCTTTGAACCCATCACCAAATTCGAGAATTGTGCTGAAAGGAGGAACGTTCATCAGCGTTCCCACGGTAAAAGCCGCTGTAAGGATCAGCGCAATGTTGAAGGAAAGGGTAAATACTTTCAACTCCCTGGCTTTGTTTTTCAGATAGGCAAGGATGGGTTTCCAGTTAAGAACGATGTGGAGCAGGCTCGCAAAAAGAAACAAAAAGCCGACATTAATGTGTATGGCGCCCCACTGGCTTTTATTCAGCAACATAAGATGCCAGTCCGACCAGTAAGCAACCCGGCCTTCAGGTTCAATGTAGAGAACGACACTGGTAAGGGTCAGGATCAACAGGGACAGAAACATAGTTAACGATGTTATTTTACGTAGACTCATGCTGTATACTCCTTAGAGGGTTTGTATGGTGGAGAGGGGTCAGACGCATGTGACTAACCAGCATGGCCGGCCCGGTTGACCGACCACAACGATGACACCGCTTCGCTGTTATGTAAG
Organism: Desulfobulbaceae bacterium; assembly: GCA_963678525.2. Taxonomy (GTDB): domain Bacteria; phylum Desulfobacterota; class Desulfobulbia; order Desulfobulbales; family Desulfobulbaceae; genus Desulfogranum. Next base: position 1,844,408 of record CAXXDG010000003.1, on the reverse strand, counting down.
TTTGTCACTCGGGCATGGCGCCTTCTGCTCTCTGCCGGGGACTTTCACATAAAAGCCATGGTACACGCTATATCGAATTTCGTTACATAATATGTAGCGCCGCCACTTCTGTCGAGCGTAAAACAGACGGTATCAGCCGAGTCAGACACGGCCGATACCATCATATTTTATATCTGTTACTGCTTCTACCAACGAAAACTGGTATAAGAAAGAAAGACTACTGACCCGAATTCGTGACTGAAGAATACTTCGAGGTACTTATGGAAAGTGAATTTATCAACATGTCGGTGCAGCAGGCGCGCAAGTTTATGAAGGAGCATCTCGAACAGGAGTACCTGCTCATTGATGTGCGGCAGCCGAATGAGTATACCAGAGGCCATATTCCCGGGGCATTGCTGCTGCCTCTGTCGGAGCTGCCTGCACGCATGGGGGAACTTGCCTGGGACCGGGATCTGCTGTTTTACTGCAGATCCGGACACAGGTCCCAGGCTGCTGCAATTTTTGCAGCCAATCAACCAGGCAGGGAAGGGCGGGCTATCTATAACCTGCAAGGCGGCATCCTCGCATGGGACGGTGTAACTGCCACCCATGTTCCCAATCTGCACGCCTTTGATGTAAACGGTCCGCCGGCGCAGCTGCTGTTTCAGGCTATGGATATGGAACGCGGCGCTGAGCGGCTGTACCTGGAACTTATGAAGCGATTTCAACAGCCGATTCTCCAACAGCTGCTTGACGTCCTTGTTCGTGCAGAGGAAGGACATGCCCGTGTCGTCTATCGTTACTGGGCAGAGGAAGAGGAAAGTCCTGCCCCTTTTGAACTGGTTTACAGACAACTGAAGGGCGACATTCTGGAAGGCGGAATCGAGCTGGTCCATGCCCTGAACACCGTGGAACAGGAAGCCGAAAACCCCTGCCGGGTAGTCTTTGAACTGGCGCTGGCCGTTGAGTTCGCCGCCTATGACCTGTACCGTAATCTTGCCCAGCTCTTTGCCGGGAAAAATCTGGAAACAACCTTTCTGGCCATTGCCCAGGCTGAAAAGGAACATATGCGAATTGTTGCGGAAGCTATTGGAAGCTGTGAAAGCTGAGTACCTCCTTTCCGTTATCCCCTGAAGAGAGCATGTATAGTCGAACGCGTCTGGAACAGATCAAAACACATGTCGATTTTGAGCGGCTGGAGCAGATACTGTATCTGGCGGAAGAAGCAGGCCGCTATTCGTTATATGAGCACGAGGCGTACGCCTTTCTTGAAGCGCTGGGGTCGGAAACTGTTCCCCGATGCGTGTTTTTACCTGTTGCCGAAAAGCCGGGTCTGGAGCAGCTGCAGAGTTTTTCCGGCGACAAAGTGGTCTTGAAAGTTGTCTCTCCCGCCATTTTCCACAAAACAGAGCTCAAAGGCGTTCGTATTGTTGAAAATAGCCCTGAGGCCATCCTTTCCGCCTGGAGACGGATGATCTACCAGGTTCCTGAGGAATATGCCGGGAATCTGGAAAGTAATGTCCTGCCCTGGCCCGATGCCTATACGGGCCTGCATGGTGATGCGCTTCTTGAACGTATATCAATGGATATCCAGGGCGTATTGCTGGTTGAGTTCATGCCCCCCGACTCAGAGGCATTCGGCAACGAGCTTATTGTGGGGCTGCGCAACACCCGGGAATTCGGCATGGTTTTAAGCGCCGGCCTGGGCGGTACCGATACCGAGCTGTATGCTGCGTTTTTCAGGAAAAATAAGGCAATAGTCACCGCCGCAACCGCCAGGACGAGCGGACTTGCGTTTTTCGAACTGTTTCGGCGGACAGTGTCCTATCAGAAGCTCATCGGCCTGTCACGCGGCCAGAAGAGGATTGTGACCGATGAACAGCTGGTGGAGTGTTTTGCAGCTCTGATAGAGGTTGGAAATCATTTCTCTCACAATAATCCCGACGCCTGTCTGCATATCCAGGAGTTTGAAGTCAATCCATTTGCCTTTACGGATTTCCGGATGGTTCCGCTTGACGGGCTTCTCCATTTTTCAAGACCCAAAAAAACGATCCCCCCAAGACCGATTGAAAAGATAGACACCCTGCTGCACCCCCATTCGATTGGTATTATCGGGGTCTCTCCCCAACGTGTCAATTTCGGCAGGGTTATTGTCAAAAATATTTTACAGGAGGGGTTTCCCAGGGAAAATCTGGTCATTATCAGACCTGGAGTGGACACAATTGACAATGTCAGGTGCCTTGCCGGCTTGGCGGATCTGGAAGAGCCCCTTGATCTCTTTGTGGTCGCGGTCGGCTCTGAAAATGTACCGGATCTCATGGAGGAGGTGTTGCGAAACGGGTATGCCCGGACCGTTCTCCTTATCCCCGGAGGGCTTGGAGAAACCGATGACAGCAGGGAGCGCGCCGAGCAGCTCAAGGCCGCCGTTCATAGGTCACGTTTACAGGAAGACGGAGGGCCTTTGATTCTTGGTGCCAACTCCATGGGCGTTGTTTCCCATCCCGGCAGCTATGATACCTGGTTCCTGCCGGACGAGAAGCTTCCCATGCATGGCCTCAACCGTCCTGGGCGACGTATAGCCTTTGTCAGTCAGAGCGGTGGTTTCATGGGTACGCGGTTGAGCCGGTTTCCGGAACTCAATCCCCAGTATCTTGTGTCCATCGGCAACCAGACCGATCTGACCCTTGGCGATTTCCTCTACTATTTCAGCAGATCCGACCAGGTAGATGTTATCGGCGTATATGCTGAAGGCTTCAACGACATGGATGGAGCAGCCTTCGCAGAGGCGGTGGAGTATGCCGTATCCGCCGGCAAGGAGGTGGTGCTGTACAAGGCGGGAAGAACTCCGGAAGGGCAGGCAGCAACTTCCGGGCATACTGCTTCTCTGGCAGGGGATTATGCGGTATGCGAAGCATGTATGCGCCAGGCCGGCGCCGTTGTCGCCCAGACCTTTGAACAGTTTACCGACCTGTTGAAATTGACCTCCATGCTCCACGGTATTCCTGTCCTGGGAAAGAGGATCGGGGGATTTTCCAGTGCAGGTTTTGAGACTGTGGGCCTGGCAGACTATATTCATACAGACGATTACTCCATGGAGCTTGCCCGGTTATCCGCACAGACCGTGAGCAGGCTGGAAGCCCTGATGGAACGTCACGGCCTGAGCGGGCTGGTGACAGTGCAGAATCCTCTGGACATAAATCCCGGTGCCGATGACTCGGTCTTTGCGGAAGTCGCGCGGCTCATGGAAGAAGATGCCGATATTGACGGATTGATAGCGGGTTTGATTCCCATAACCCCTGCCATGCACAGCCTGGCAGATGGGAGCGAAGCATACAAGACGGGAATACGCTCTCATATAGCCGCCCTGCGTGACCACCTCAGCAAACCCCTGGTTCTCGTGGTTGACGGAGGGCGCGAGTTTGATCCTTTTGTCAATGACCTCGAAGGGGCAGGGTTTCCTGTTTTTCGCAGCATGGACAGGGCGGTCATGGCTCTGTCCCTGTATCTGGAGATCAAACTGGGCAATGGCTGAAAGGTATGGCGTCATGCCGGGACACGGTCAGGGGGTGTTGTTGCTGCATGGGTTGATGCGGACCTCCTGCTCCATGCTGCCTGTTGCCGGATATCTGAGAAAACAGGGGTATGTGGTGGAAAACATCGGCTATCCCTCCACCTCCGCACCCATTGAAGATCTGGTTCGAAAAACCGTTCCTCCCGCAGTGAACAGACTCAGGGAACGACGTGTGCAGTGTATTCACGCTGTTACCCATTCCATGGGAGGCGTTCTTCTGCGCAGCTATATGCACGATGAGGGCATTGATACGTTCGGGCGCGCCGTGATGCTGTGTCCGCCGAATCAGGGCAGTGAGGTGGTGGATGCACTTTCCGGTTTTGCCTGGTTTCGAAAGCTCTATGGTCCTGCCGGGTTGCAGCTGAGCACCGGGCCGGCAAGTTTTGTCAATTCCTTGCCCGGAGTGGATTTTCCTGTGGGTGTGATCACCGGAAATCGACCGGCCACCCCCTTGTTTTCAAGATGTTTCAGGGGCGAAAATGACGGCAAGGTAGCTGTTGAACGGAGCCGGGTTTCCGGCGAACAGGCGCATCTTGTCCTTCCCTATGGTCATTCCTTTATTATGTTCCACCGTCCGGTACTCGAGCAGGTACTGCATTTTCTGCAGCAGGGGTGTTTTGCTCCGGTTCAGAACAACGGTGCGTAAGACGCACCCTACGGTCCCGGGCATCTTGACACCTAGTGCAATCGGTAAAACTCTGTTTTACGGGAAAGCGCAAGAGTAGGGTGCGTCATGCGCACCGCCACTCTATATTTTACGCAGCCGGCGGGTGTCACCCACCCGAATGGTGAGCTTGACCTTGTCAAAATACTCGAGCAATGGAATGGAAAATTTGCGTGTCAAACCGGTGAGTTCCTTGAACTGAGGAGGCCCTATTTCACCTTGCTTTTGCAGAAAATCCTCCAGCTGGTCCCGGAGCTGCGCAATGATCTGATGATGGTAATAGAGTGATTCCGTAATCTTTATCAACACCTGCTTCTGCAGGAGCAGCGTAATGATCTGCATGATCTGTTGTTCGCTGAAATCGGCAAACTGAGCAAGCACATCTTTCAGGTTGGGCGGTGTAAGACCTGCTTCAAGATACAGACCGGCAATCTTTTCCTGCATCTCCTGTTCATCAACCTGCAAGGTGATGGTATGCCCTGCAATCTTCACTTCAGCCCCGCTCTGTTCTATGGCTTCCTTTTTCTCCAGACCGTTCAGCGTATATTGGAACAGCCTGGCATCAACCGGCGGTTTCAGACGTGATCGCAGTTCCTCCTTGGCAGCCGTTTCTTTCAGCGGATTGTTTTCGTGAAAGTTGTGGAGATAAGCCAGAATCTGTTCCTGCAGGTTCGCCACAACCGATGCAGCCAGCATACGCTTGCTTTCAGAGTCGACCACGGTGATGTCACCTGCCGAAATCGGCTGCTGGAGGATTTTGGCCATCTTTTTGCCGAATATCCCCATGCGCGCATGCAGCTCTGCTCCGGTCAGTCCCTTGTTTCCACTCTCTTTGAGGATCTGTAAGATGGTTCCTGCAGGATCATCCTGCCTGAGTATAGAGAAAACTTTTCGGTTTTGCGTCCGGCTTTCAGGTGTGGTACGTTTCCTTTTCGGCGGCGCAACATTGAGAACACTGCCTCCCCCAATGGTTGTAACCGGCGAATAGCTTCGCAGGACGAAGCGATCCCCGGGCCAGGTAACCACGGATTCCTGCAGCAGGATCTGGACGTCGGCTTCGTCACCGGGAGCCATTTCGTCGCGATCCATGAGCAGGACCGTACCGAGGATCTCCCTGGTGCCGATGTGAACCCGGGCCTTTGTTCTGTTTTTCAGGTTTTTGCTGAGCGTGTCCAGGTAAAGGAGGCTGCCGTCGAGCAGGGTGGTGGGGATCATGCTGCCCGGAGATCCGATCATGTCCCCTCGTTGGATATCCTCCTTTTCAATTCCCTGGAGGTTGATGGCTGTCCGATGTCCGGCCTCGATGAGATCAACATCCTGACCATGTACCTGGATGCCGCGTATTTTTGCTTCCACGCCGCGGGGATATACCATGATTTCAGCACCGGTTTCAATCCTTCCGGAAAGTGAAGTCCCGGTGATGACCGTTCCGAATCCCTTCATGGAAAACACCCGGTCAACGGCCAGCCGAAAGGGGCCGTACTCTTCCTGAAACCGGAGGGCATTCACCTTCTTGTCCAATTCCTGAATGACCTGGTCGACGCCTTCGCCTGTGGTTGATGAAACCGCGAGTATAGGGGCATCTTCGAGGAAGCTGCCGTTGAAATATTCCCGTACCTCTTCTTCAACCATCTCAAGCCAGTCAGGTTCCACCATGTCTTTTTTGGTCAGGATAATCAGGCCGTCCCGTACACCCAGCAACCTGCAGATATCAAAATGTTCTCTGGTCTGCGGCATGATGCCTTCGTCAGCGGCAACGATAAAAGCGACCAGATCCATGCCCGCAGCACCGGCGACCATGTTGCGGATGAACTTTTCATGACCGGGAACGTCCACTATACCGATCCTGTGGCCGCAGGGCAGATCCAGGTGGGCAAAGCCCAACACGATGGTGATCCCCCGCTGTTTTTCTTCTTTTAGACGATCGGTGTCGACACCTGTCAGCGCCCGAATAAAACTGGTTTTGCCGTGGTCGACATGACCGGCAGTGCCGAGGATGATTTCACGCATGATGGGATTGGTGGGTGGAAAATCGGGGAAACGCCCCCAGGAGGAGGCGTTTTACAATAAAAACGGCAACCTGCATCAGAAATAGGGATTGGTGCGTTTTTCCCTGTCAATGGTTGACTGGGAACCGCCGTATCCATGTCCCGGCCAGACAATGGTGTCGCCCGGGAGCTGCAGGATCTTGTTTTGAATTGACTGGATCAGCTCCGCCATGGAGCACCGGGGGAAATCCGTGCGGCCCACAGCGCCTACGAAAAGGGTGTCGCCCGTGAACAGGTTCGGCGCATTGTAATAACAGACGCCGCCGGGAGAATGGCCCGGCGTGTGGATGACCTCGAGGGTTTCTTCACCGAGGGTTATGGTATCCCCGTCTTCAATGATCTTGTCGGCAGGGGGTGATTCCGGCAGCCCGAGTGCGCTGAAATACTGTTTGAGCTGCGGATCGCTGAAATATTCCACATCAGCACTGTGCATAACGATCTGTGCGCCGGTGGCTTCCTTGATAGGGCCGTTACCGCAGACATGATCGGGGTGACCATGGGTGTTGAGAATGTATTTGACCTGCAGATCCTCTTTTTTACAATAATCCAGAATGCGATCTTCATCGCCGCCGGGGTCTATGACGGCAGCGTGCTTGGTTTGTTCGCAATGAATGATATATGTGCAGACACCCATCATGCCGACCGTGAGCTGGTGTACATGCATTGGTTATTTCCCCCCTTGGCGCTGAACTGGTAATATGAACCCACAGCACGCTGCGTAGGCTGTGGGTTTGGGTTGAACGTATGTACTGATAATTTTCAGGCTCCGCAGCCTCCGGAACTGCAGGCACAGCCGCCCATATTCAAGGTATTCAGGCTGACGCCTTTTGCCGGCAGACGGTTTTCAACGGCATCAACGACCTTACCGAAAGCCTGGGTGGCAGGAGTCTCCTCTTCACCGCTGAGATAAGGCTGCCCGCTGTCACCGGCCGCGACCACTCTCGGGTCCATTGGAACCTTGCCGAGAAACGGCAGATCAAAATCACGGGCGGTCTGTTCCCCACCACCGGAGCTGAAAATGTCCACGGTTTTTTCACAGTGCGGGCAGACAAAACCGGACATATTCTCCACCACACCGACAATGGGCATTTTCATTGTTTTGCAGAAGTTAATGGATTTACGCACATCTGCCAGGGCAACTGCCTGGGGAGTCGTCACCACAACCGCATGCACATTGGGAATGGTTTGAGCTACCGACAGCGGCTCATCACCCGTACCCGGAGGAGCGTCCACCACCAGGTAATCCAGTTCGCCCCAGTCCATATCAGCCACAAACTGGCGGATAGCCTGAATTTTCAGCGGTCCACGCCAGATAATGGCTTCATCCCTGTCTTTCATCATATACTCGAGGGAGACGACTTTCAGGTTGTCGTCATATGTGAGCGGCGGGATCAGGCCGTTGGGATCTTCCGGTGCGGTCAGTGATCCGGTCAGGTTGAGCATCCGGCAGATATCAGGCCCATGCAGGTCAACATCCATGAGGCCCACTTTGTAACCTTTTTTCGCCAGGCTCAGGGCCAGATTGACGGCAACAGTGGATTTGCCGACACCACCTTTACCGCTCATGACCAGGATTTTGTTCTTGATTCTGCCAAGAGATTTGTTAATTGCGATATCCTGCTGCGCAAGATGGGCATCTGCAGAATTGCAGGTCCCCTGCTGATCTCCACTGCTACAGGATCCTCCACAGGAACTACTCATGTTTGCCTCCACTTAGGTTCAAAACAAAAAATCAGAGTCTCTCTATCTCTTCCGGATACACCGCCGGGGAGCGACACACCGGTGAACTGTACAGGTGTTGGTGAATGGTCGTAATAAACAACACTTTTCCCTGGTCGCTTTGTATGGGGCGGCATATGGATAATTGTGCTTTTTACCGGTAAGGATATGCTATATACTCACTTCCCTGTAAAGTTCCAGGAATTTCTGACGAAACCGTCTGATTAACAGGAAGTAACCATATGCAATGCGATATCCGGTGTTCCACTCAGCGCATGGCCCGGCTCAATACAAGGTGCAGGGGCGCTTATTAAAGAGGTAATGTAATCCCGGAGGCATGAAAAGCAATGAAAAACCGAACCTGATCGGATTCGTGTCGTAACTCATGAATTCGTGAACCTTCAGGGGCTGTCCGGATGTAACCATTGGATTCCGGTTGATTTATAATTGTCAGAATAGGTATAATGATTACTTATTCTTCAATGATCGAAATCCTGATTTACGTCGGCAGTAGACCCTGCAGCGAATCATCGGTGAACGATGGTTCACATTTTTTAGTTGAGCAATTTTTCCCTGCGCACTATACCAGGTGTTTCAATCAAAGGTGTGGGCGACATTTTCAGCCGGGGAAAGGCTCCGGAAGCAATGAGCGTGGAGGAATATATGGATCCGTTAAGTAAAAAGCTCCTTAAAGAAATGGGGCTCATGCAGGCGCAGACAGGACGTATGCTGCGTAATATGTCCGTCTCCCGTATGATGCCGATGTCCTCGGCGCGGTGGCAGCCCCCGGTGGATATTTACGAGGCTGAAGAGGTTGTCTATATATATGTTGATGTTGCAGGGGTCGAGCAGACCGATCTGGAGGTCACGGCAGCAGACCGCCGTGTGTACATCCGGGGTACACGCCGGCTGCCTTTTCTTGGAAGCATTGCATGCGTCCATCAGCTGGAGATTGAACTGGGAGAGTTCGAATTGAGTGTCGATCTGCCGGTGACGGTGGACGTGGGCAAGGTGGAATCCAGGTACGGCAACGGCATTCTGATCGTCACCTTGCCGAAACGTAGGAAAGCAGGGAAAGTCAATATAGAAATAACTCCCGGAGCGTGAAATGGATAACGAACAAAAACAGGAACATGTTTTAGACAAAAAAGTGGATCCCACGCAACTTGAAGTGCCTGAAACTCTGCCCATTCTGCCGTTACAGGGGTTTGTCTTTTATCCGGGCATGGGGTTTCCCCTCCAGGTTGCCAGCGAGTCGTCAAAGCAACTTATCGACGACGTATTGCTCGGAGACCGGATGTTCGGCATGGTACCGGCTAAAAAGGAACACCCTGAAGACGACAAGGCGCTGGGAGAGAGTGACCTGTACGGCGTCGGTGTGGTCGGATATCTGCATAAACTTACCAAGTCTCCCCAGGGATACTATCAGGTGCTGATAAGCGGAACCAGAAAGATACGGGTTGACGCGTATACCACACATGATCCCTATCTGCAGGCAAAGGTTCATGAAATCCCTATGGAAATGACCCAGGGAAAGACCATTGAGGCCCTGCTTTTCAACATTCGGGCGCAGTTTCAGAAACTGGTTACCGCCGCCTCGCTGCCCCAGGAACTTGTGGCAACGGTCAACGCGCTCGAAAACCCCTTTTATGTAGCCTATCTGGTGAGTTCGCAGCTGAGCCTGAAGATTGAACAGGAGCAGGAAATTCTTGAGATAGAATCTCTGGATGACTTGCTGCATAAGGTTGCCAAAGAACTCAACGGCAGGATGGAAACCGTTGAAATGAGCAATCAGCTCCAGCAGTCCATGAAGAAAGATATGGATGAACGGCAGCGCGAATTTTTCCTGCGCCAGCAGCTGCAGGCAATTCGCAAGGAGCTGGGAGAGGGAGACGATGACAAGGTCGAAATAAAGGAACTGAAACAGCGGGTTGAAGAAAAGAAGCTGACCGAGGTCGCCCGGGGCGTCGTTGATAAAGAAATCAACCGGCTGGAGCGTATTTCTCCCTCTTCACCGGAATATACGGTTTCCCGTAATTATATCGACTGGATATTGGACCTTCCCTGGATGGATTCCACCGACGACAACCTTGACCTGGAAAAGGCCGAGCAGGATCTGGAGCGGGACCATTACGGCTTGAAAAAGATTAAAAAACGAATTCTCGAGTTCCTCGCCGTACGTAAACTCAAAGAGGATATCCACGGGCCGATCTTATGTCTCAGCGGCCCTCCCGGGGTCGGAAAGACTTCCCTGGGTCAGTCCATTGCCGGAACCATGGGGCGAAAATTCGTCCGCATCGCCCTGGGCGGCGTTCGGGACGAAGCAGAGATACGCGGTCACCGGAGAACGTATATCGGCGCCCTGCCCGGACGCATTATTCAGAGCCTGAAGAGGGCTGAATCCAACAACCCGGTGTTTCTGCTGGATGAAATCGATAAGCTGGGTAATGATTTTCGCGGTGATCCTTCGTCAGCTCTCCTGGAAGTCCTTGACCCTGAGCAGAATGCAACCTTTACCGATCATTATGTCGATATTGAGTTTGATCTGTCCAAGGTGTTTTTCATTGCCACGGCAAATGTCCTGGATACTATCCCCGGTCCGTTGCGCGATCGAATGGAGGTTGTAGAACTTTCCGGGTATACCCTGCAGGAAAAAACAGCCATTGCCGTCCGTCATCTTATTCCCAAACAGCTGGAAGCGCATGCTCTATCGGCAGACAACCTGGAAATCCCCGAAGAGACCGTGGAGCAGTTGATCGCCTCCTATACCCGTGAAGCCGGTGTGCGTAATCTGGAAAGAGAGATCGCCGGCATCTGTCGAGGGGTGGCTGCACGGATTGCCCGCGGACAGACCGAAAAGGTCGTGATAACCCCGGAAGATCTCTATGTGTATCTTGGTCCGCTGCGCTTTTTCTCTGAGATGAAAGCGAGAACCTGGGGACCGGGGCTTGCCACGGGCCTGGCCTGGACACCTGTGGGCGGCCAGATTCTGTTTATTGAGACCTCAAAGATGAAAGGACGGGGAGGACTGACTCTGACCGGTAAACTGGGAGATGTTATGAAAGAGTCTGCCACAGCCGCTCTGACCTATATCAAATCCCACGCGGACACCCTGGGAATTGAGGAAGACCGTTTTGCCGAGATCGACCTGCACGTTCACGTGCCTGAGGGCGCTATTCCCAAAGATGGTCCTTCGGCGGGTGTGGCCATGGTTTCTTCATTGGTCTCCGTGCTGACGGACACCGCTGTTCGTCCGGATATTGCCATGACCGGAGAGATTACGCTCCGCGGTGATGTTCTCCCGGTCGGCGGTATCCAGGAAAAAGTGCTGGCCGCTTTGCGGGCAGGCATCAAAGAGCTGATTCTGCCGGTGCTGAATGAAAAAGATGTTTTGGAAATTCCCGAGGATATCAGGGAAGGGGTGGTTTTTCACTACCCCAATACTATCAGCGAAGTTCTTGCAATTGCCTTAGAGCGGGGAAATAAATAAGAATGCTTGGTTGGTTTAAGAAAAAATTCGGCAAGAAGGAGCAGGAACAGCCTGAAGAACTTCTGCCCGAAAGTGAGGTTCCGGCCGGAGAGGAAGATCGTGTCGAGCATCCGGTGATAGAAGCTGAGGGAACGCCTGCACCGGTTGCCGGCGATGAACCCGCAGACGAGACGCCGGGTGACGGCGGGCTGGAGCCTGAACCGGACGAACCTGCCGAAGAGATTGAGGCGGCACCCTGTACGGACGGAGTAGCCGAGGCTCTTGTCCATTCGGCTGGAAGAGAAGCGCACATCCCCGGTCTGGTTGAAATCGACTCCATTGAAACGGATGGAGAGCCTGCGCTTCAACCTGAACATGAAGCGGACTCTGTGGTTGTCGTCGAACCGGAAGGTGATGTTGAACGGCTTTCCGATGTCGAGCAGACTACGGAAGATGAACAGGGTGTAGAAGATGTATCTGCCGCAGACGTTGTAGACAGGGATGTGCACTTGACACTTGACATCCCTGCCGCTTCAGAACAGTCTGTTCCAGAGCCAGAGCCAGAGCCAGAGCCAGAGCCAGAGCCAGAGCCAGAGCCAGAGCCAGAGCCAGAGCCAGAGCCAGAGCCAGAGCCAGAGCCAGAGCCAGAGCCAGAGCCAGCCAGAGAGCCAGAGAGCCAGAGAGCCAGAGCCAGAGCCAGAGCCAGCCAGAGCCAGAGCCAGAGCCAGAGCCAGAGCCAGAGCCAGAGCCAGAGCCAGAGCCAGAGCCAGAGCCAGAGCCAGAGCCGGAGCCGGAGCCGGAGCCGGAGCCGGAGCCGGAGCCGGAGCCAGAGCCGGCAACAGCCTCATCGCCGGTGGAAAAAGAGGCGGGAAAATCCCAATCCTTTTTTAAAAGGCTGCAGGATAAGTTGGGAAAAACCAGGGATTCCTTTGTCTATCGAATGGATTCACTGTTCCTGGGACGAAAAGAGATCGACCAGGAGCTGTTTGACGAGCTTGAGGAGATTTTGATTACCGCTGATCTGGGTGTGGACACCACCATGGATTTACTGGAACATGCCCGCAAAACAATCAAGCGTAATAAGCTCAGTGATCCGAAAGAATTGAAAGGAATCATTCAGGAACGAATTCTTGCGTATATCACGGCTTCGGATCAAGCGGCAGAGCTGGTCATGCCGGACAAAGGACCCTTTGTTATTATGGTGGTCGGCGTGAACGGCGTCGGAAAAACCACAACCATCGGTAAGATAGCCGCTAAATTCGTTCGCTCAGGACAGTCTGTTCTTCTGGTGGCAGGCGATACATTCCGTGCCGCAGCCATCGATCAGCTCAAAATCTGGGGGGAAAGGGCCGGCGTTGAAGTTTCGGCACAGAAGCCCGGCGCCGATCCGTCTTCCGTTGTCTTTGATGGAATAGAATACGGAGTCGCGCGAAAATTCGACGTTATTATCGTGGATACGGCCGGTCGACTCCACACCAGCGTTAATCTCATGGAGGAGCTGAAAAAGATTAAACGGGTCATCGGTAAAAAATTATCAGGTGCGCCCCATGAGGTTATGCTGGTCCTGGATGCGACCACAGGCCAGAACGGCATTTCCCAGGCACAGCTTTTTGATGCAGCCGTCGACGTTACCGGGCTGACCTTGACCAAACTCGATGGTACTGCCAAGGGCGGCATCGTTGCCAATATCTGCAGAGAGATGAAAATTCCTGTTCGGTTTATCGGTATCGGCGAACAGATGGATGATTTAAGAGATTTTGACTCACATGAGTTTGTTGAAGCATTGTTCTCGGGTGAAGTTGAGGGCGCATAAGATGCAAGCCGGCTTTCTATGCGTATTTTTTTAGAAAAATAACTGCGTTTCCATGGAATATCGACAACATAATCAGCCTGGTTGTGGCGGCTGTCTGCTTATTATCGGGCTGATCGCCCTTGTTACCGGCGGGGCGCCTGCACTGCTTAATTTTTTAGGATTTCTCTTTTTTTCCGGTATCCTGAGTGTTCTCCTCCTGGTTGCCGTGTTCTGGGGGTTCAGCTATTACATTCAGCGAAAGGTCTCCACCTACGAAGCTTCCCAGACTGAAAGTCACAAGCGCTTTGTGTACCTGCTGGTGCATATCCTGGTGAAAATCGCCCAGTCGGACGGCCATTTCACCCGGGCCGAGCTCAATACCATGCTCAATTTTTTCCAGTATAACCTGCGCTATAACCAGGATCAGATGTACTGGGTGAAACAGCTTATCAGGGATGCACGGGACGCTGAAGTGAGCATGGAGCAGCTGCTCGAAGAATTCCGCAATGCCTTTGCCTATGAACCGCGGCTGATTTTGCTGGAACTGATTTATCAGATCATCTATACCAAGCAGCCGCCTGATCAAGGTGACCTGCAGCAAGCTCGAAACATAGCGAACTTCCTGCAGATTTCAGCCTATGATCAACGAACCTTCGAGGCAAAGTACACCTACCGGCAGCATCGGACCGCTGAGAACGGCGCTGCCCTGGAAGCGCAGTACTATGGTGTGCTGGGCCTTGAACCCGGCGCTGAATTCGCTGAAATCAAGAAGGCGTATCGCAAATTGTCCATGCAGTACCATCCTGACAAGGTGGGACACCTTGGAGATGAATTTAAGGCTGTGGCAGAGGAAAAGATGAAAGAAATCAATGTGGCGTATGATTATTTCCAGAAGAAATTCGGACAATAATCAATAAATTCCGTCATATTCAATTTTAAAAAAGAGGCAAAGGCTCAGATGACGATATCAAAGAAAATGAGAAGTTTTGCGGAAAATTCTTCCTGGATCCGAAAGATGTTTGAAGAAGGCGCCAAAATGAAGGCTGAATTCGGCGAAGACAAGGTCTGTGATTTCAGTATCGGAAACCCTGACGTACCGCCTCCGGCAAAATTTTCAGCTGTGCTCAAGGAACTCGTCAATGATGAACAGCCCGGCATCCACGGTTATATGCCCAACGGCGGATATCCTTTTGTCCGGGAGGCCCTGGCTGAACGGCTTTCAAAAGACCAGGAAGTATCTCTCGACCAGGGAGATATCCTTATGACCTGCGGCGCTGCCGGCGCCTTGAATGTCATTTTGAAAGCTTTACTGGACCCGGGTGACGAGGTTATTATCCTGCGTCCTTTTTTTGTGGATTACCATTTCTATGTTGACAACCACGGCGGTACGGTGAAAGTCGTGGATACGGACGCACACTTTAATCTTGACCTGCAGGCCATTGAAGCCGCCTTGACCGAAAAGACCAAGGTGGTTCTTATCAACAGTCCTCACAACCCCACCGGACAGATTTATTCCGCAGAGTCCCTGGAGAAGTTGGGAGCACTCCTCGATGAGACCAGCGCCAAATATCTTTCTTCCATTTACCTGGTTTCCGATGAACCGTACCGTAATATCGTGTTTGACGGGCACGAGGTGCCGGCACTTATGACTGCTACCACCAATTCCATCGTGGCCAGCTCGTACTCAAAGGAGCTTTCTATTCCCGGGGAGCGCATCGGTTATATTGCCGTGCATCCCCAGATGGCTGAAAAAGGGGAAGTGCTCAACGCCATGACCACAGCCAACCGTATCCTGGGATTTATAAACGCCCCGGCTTTAATGCAGCGTGCCGTTGCCGAACTTCAGGATCAGTCTGTAGACAGTTCCGTTTATGCCGGGCGACTCGACGCCTTTTGTAAGGTCCTCGATGAAGCGGGAATCGAGTATGAACGGCCAAAGGGAGCGTTTTATCTTTTCCCCAAATCACCAATAGATGATGTTGAGTTCTGCGGACTTCTGCAGCAGGAGAAAATCCTCGCAGTTCCCGGGCGCGGGTTCGGCATGCCGGGGTATATTCGACTGGCTTTCTGTGTTGATGAGGAGGTTATAAGAAAATCAGCAGAGGGTTTTAAACGGGCTATGGCGGTTGCAAGAAAAGAGTAATTGATCACAGGGCGCTCTGTAATCATATAATGGTTATCGAGTGTAACCGGATGAAAAGTCCCCTGCAGGCAGCTGCCTGCAGGGGACGTAATTACTCATAGGGGCACAGTCCGGCTTGATAATTTCCCTGTATTTGTAACTGGTTACCAGGGGACTTTGTATTTTCTACCTCAACCGGGCTCTTTTCAATACGGATTTTTTCTTTTACGCCCGATCCGCCCGGCGAATAACATCGCACAGCTCCAGTGCCAGCTCTTGAATCTGAGCTTCATTTTCACCTTCCGCCATGACCCGGATAACCGGTTCCGTACCGGATGGACGCACCAGTATCCGTCCCCCTGTTCCCAACTGTTTTTCAGCTTCCTGCAGGGCTTCTGGAAAGCCGGGGATGTCACCGGGTGCAACCTTTGACGACATACGCACATTCTCCAGAACCTGGGGGAGAGAAGTCATGATGCCGGCCAGTTCGGAGAGCGGCTTCTTCTTTTTGATCATAATGGACAACAGCTGCAGACCTGCCAGAATGCCGTCACCGGTTGTATTGTGATCCAGAAACACCAAGTGACCGGACTGTTCACCTCCGAAATTGTACCCTTTGGCCCGCATGGTTTCCACCACGTATCTGTCCCCCACCTGGCAGCGAACCATCTGGCCGCCCATGCTTTTCATGGCGTTTTCCAGCCCCATATTGCTCATAACCGTGGCCACAAGTGTTTTCTTTTTGAGTTTGCGCCTGCCCATGAGCTCCTGGGCGCATATGGCCATAATATGATCACCGTCGACAATATTTCCCCTTTCGTCGCAGACAATGAGGCGGTCGCCGTCGCCATCCAGAGCCAGACCGATATCGGCTCCCAGCTGTTTTACTTTTTCCGCCATGAGTTCGGGGTGGAGCGCACCGCATTTGTGATTGATGTTTTTACCGTCAGGCTGAACCCCCAGGGTAGTAACACGGGCGCCGAGTTCTGCAAAAACAAACGGTGCAACTTTGTATGTGGCGCCGTGGGCGCAGTCCAGGACAATGTGAAAATCATCCAGGGTATATTGTTTTGGAAAGGTATTTTTCAGATACACGATATATCTGCCGGCGGCGTCATCTATGCGGGAGGCCTTACCGACTTCGTCGGCAACAGGGCGCAGGGCGGCCATCTTCTGTGAAAAGATCAGGTCTTCAATGTCGGCTTCAAGTTCATCCGGAAGTTTATAGCCGTCACTGGAAAAGATTTTAATCCCGTTATCCTGGAACGGGTTGTGTGAAGCGGATATGACCACGCCTGCATCGGCACGCATGGAGGTGGTGATAAAGGCGATTCCAGGTGTCGGCAGAGGGCCCACAAGCTCCACGTCTACACCCATCGAGCATATGCCTGCTGCCAGTGCGTTTTCAAGCATATAGCCGGACAGGCGCGTGTCCTTGCCGATAACGATGGAGTTTCCCTTATTTTTGCTTTTCACTAAAAAAGCGATTGCCCTGCCGATCTGCATGGCTATTTCAGAGGTCATGGGGTAGATATTGGCGACCCCTCGTACGCCGTCGGTTCCAAAGAGTTTTCTCATGATCTGTTGTTAGGGTTTGTTGATGTGTTATCAGGAATAATGCGATGATACGGCAAAGCCGGTACCTGAGGAAAAACGGTGAAAGCGTATCCTTTGTCTTGTACTGACCTTTATTCCGTCTTCTCCTCTGACGATTGCGGTTCAGACGGGACGAGACGAACCTTGTCCGGTATGACGTCGATGACGGTTATAGGGGCATGCCCGGGCACTTCAATACCTTTGACCAGCACCGGAACCAGACCAAAGGGGGTGTGTTCGTCATCTGCGTTGACCGAGGCCCTGAACAGCATAGCCAGCTCGGGCGTATCTCTGATCAGGTCTTCGGGGATGCCGGCTTCCACGCTTACCATGGAAGGTTCGGTATGCAGAGTCCTGTCGGTATTACGAACATTTATCGGGATGCCGCGCACGGTCTTGTTGAGGATGTTTTCCCGGATATCGATATGGGCGGTAACCACTATTTCACCGATGAGCTTCAACATATCTTCATCAAGATTCAGGTGCACCTGTTTTTTGGTCGATGTCTTGAGATTGTCCAGGCTGATGATCGATGTTCGCAATGCAGGTCGATTTCCCAGGAGCGACTTGGGGCCGTTAACGGAAATCGTATTGGGTTCCAGGGTAATGTTTTCCAGTATGTACCCCGGGTCGGGAACACCTTCGGTCACCGGATTGATGGGAAGCTCTTTTTGGATCAGTTCGTCCACCAGCAGGGTGATATTGGTCGGCTGCAGCCTGAGTACGGTTATTCCGTCCTGAAATGGTATGGAATTCGAGTCATTGGTTATAACCACGGCGCCCGGCTCAACCCGCGCAAGATCTATCGGCCTGGAAACATTCTGCTGACGAACTTCCTGTATAATCCGGCGTGGGCCGCGTATGGAAGCCTCTATATCCTTTTTATATTGGTTGGCAATCACCAGGTCGGCCGGTAAATTATGCACCTCTATTGGAACGGTTATGGTGGTGTCTATCTGGTCCTCCCCGACAACGAAATACCAGAGACTCGCCCCGATGATGAAGGAGAACAGTTTCAGCATCCAGTGTTTGGAAAGCATGTCGAGAGGTGCGGAAGCAGTCATTTGGCCACAGGCGGTTTCCGGCTTGAAAACCATCCCCTCCAGTTGCCGCCGGCGGAAGTCTTTCTCAGCAGAATGGATTGAAGAGCTGAATGCAGCGCCTTTTCATCATGGATAGTGGCGATACGACCCTGACGGACCAGGGAAATTTCCTGGGTCTCTTCGGAAACCACAATCACCACGGCATCGGTTTCTTCAGAAAGGCCCAGCGCTGCTCTGTGCCGGGTTCCATATCGTTTGTCGATGCGGGTATTGCGTGAGAGGGGAAGTAAACAGCCCGCTGAGTGAATCCGTCCTTTGTGGATGATGACTCCGCCGTCGTGCATGGGAGAGGAGGGGAGGAATATGGCGACCAGGAGTTCGTGACGCAGCTTTGAATCCACACGCTGGCCGGATTCGATATAGTCGCGTAACCCTGTTTCACGCTCGATGACCATGAGCGCACCGATTCTTCGTTTTGCCATGTATGTTGCAGCACGAACAATTTCTTCAATATCCTGATGGGCCACATCTCCGGTTTTTTGAAAGGGAGCCCGTCCCATCTGGATCAGGGCCCTTCTGATATCGGCCTGGAAAACAATGATAATGACGATGAGAATTGAGCTGAGAAAATTTTTCAACAGCCAGTGCAGTGTGAGCAGGTCCAGCTTTCCGGAAATAAAATAAATGATTATGATCAATGCGATACCCGCGAGCATTTGAACAGCACGGGTGCCGCGTATGAGCAGCATCACCCTGTAGATGATGAAAGAGACGAGAAGAATGTCTACTATATCCTGCCAGCGCAGTGATATGGGCGTATCAAGCATGAACCTAAAAAGAGTTTGATTTCACTTGGATTATAAAACATGTATCATGTCGGCCCGTGAATGAACAGGAAAAATGCGGAAACCGGGAAAATAGTTTATCCGAAAGCCTCCGGCAGCCGGCAGAAGGTGCCATGCCGGAGTGACAAACTTTCATAACAGCGAAGCGGTGTCATCGTCGTGGCCGGCCAATCGGGTCCAGCCATGCTGGTTTATAAAAAAAGGTAATTGTTCACATATGGATATATCACGTTCAATTGAACTTCTGGCCATTCTTTCTTTTTGCACCTTTTTCGGCGGCATTATCGTGATACCTTTGCTGGTAAACCGGATGCCGGTACATTATTTCACTCGCCACTGGCAGGATAAGGAAAAAAAACATCAGCAGCATCCCCTGAAAGCCGTGGTTGTCTATACCTTGCGAAATGCTGCAGGAATAGTGCTGGCAGCGGCCGGCATAGCCATGCTCCTTCTTCCCGGACAGGGGATTATTACCATTATCATCGGCCTTTGCCTGATGGATTTTCCCTTAAAAACCAAGCTGATCCTGTTGTTGGTCGGCAATGACCGCGTGCAGAAGGGGCTGAACTGGATCAGACGCAAAGGTAAAAAGGAGCCTTTTGTGTTTTAATTATTCGTGCGGATGAAATGGTTTGTATAAGGGATCACCAATTAAAACCATCTGCCAGGAAAGAAAAGGCAGGCTGATCAGATATGTCTCCCCCAGGCTGAGGTAGCCTTCACGTAAAACAGGAAAAAATATTTCCGGTAGGGGAAAAGCCTGTACATAGGGTTCAAAAACAGGTCCGATGACGGCGGCCGCTCCTTCTTCAAGCATCCTTTTGCACCATCCCTGAAAATCGGGACGCTTGAGCGTTGCGCACTCGCCGCTTGCTATGTGATATCCTACGGCGCCCTGCTGCCATTTAAAGGCATCCACATAACGGGATAAACTGTACCAGCCGCCATACAGTGCCGCTGAAGCGCAGCTGTCCACCGGAAACAGGCTGCTCTGCGCATCTATGATTACCGGCATTCGCTTCTCTTTCAGGATTTCTGCCGCTTTGTGCAGGGATGCATCGTAGAGCGCATACCCGCTCAATTTTTTTGAGACGGAAGGTCTTTTCCAGCGGGCGTCAAAATAGGCTGTTCCTGTTAAGCCGGTCTGTTCGACCGCCGTGCAATCGTCTATGATGCGACGGACGATCGATGGGGTCGGACCATCCAGACGGCTCACCATAAGAACGTCATCTTTGCTGAAAAGACCTTTGTTTCTTTGAAAACCACGGAAGTATGGGTTAGGTATCCACCCATCCAGGGAATAGTTCTGAACAAGCGCCAGAGAAAGCTCTGAATCAACGGCCGCCCTGGTGTTGATTTTTTTGAGCGCCTGGATTTGCTGCCGGATTTGCGCCTGTTCTTTTTGCAGAGCCGTTTTGTGCCGGTCCTGAGCAGTTTCCAGATCTTTCTTGATTATGGCGATTTTTTCTTCGAGCAAAGCGAGTTCTTCCCCTTCCTGTTTGCTGAGTTCCGGTGCATCTATTTTTAAAGGGACCCCGAAGAGCGTTACCAGACAACGAATTGGTTTTGTTTGTCTCAACTTTTGAACAGCCAGGGCAACAGGTTTTTGGATTTTTTTGCTGTATTCCGTTCGCGAGCATTGCTCCTCCCAGGTTGTCGCGATGGTAATGAGGTTCTCCTTGGGAATTCCGCGTTTATGCATATAATATTTTGCCAGGGAAACGCTGTGGTCCGCCTTGCTGTTGGCTATGACAACCGTTTCCTCGGCGGTCAGGGCGTGAACGTGGGATGCGAAAAGGAAGATGATCGCTGTTGTAATGGAACTGAGGATGTGAAGAGTGGAGTATGACATGGGCAGCTCCCGCAATGGAGTTTGTAACCAGGTAGAAGAGTGATAGGGTGAAGTAGATGCAGTGTACTTGGAATACAATCGAAATTCAAACAATCCAGGAGCGACTTCTGTCCTGGTTTTCCGGAAAACAGCGTGCATTACCCTGGCGTGAGGGGTACGACCCATACCATGTCTGGATCTCTGAAATTATGGGGCAGCAGACCCAGATGGAGCGGGTGGTTGCGTATTTTGAACGATGGGTAAGAGCCTTTCCGGATATCAGGACGGCAGCGGAGGCAAGCGAACAGCAGATACTCAAAGCCTGGGAAGGCCTCGGCTATTATTCCCGTGCACGCAACCTGCATAAAACCGCCAGGATATTGGTTGAACAATTTGACGGGCTTATACCGGATGACAGGCAGACATTGCTGCAGCTGCCCGGAATCGGTCCATATACCAGTGCGGCAATTCTTTCCATCGGATACAATCAACCCGTAGCGCTTGTCGATGCCAATGTGGAAAGGGTGTTTGCCCGTCTGTGTGATCTCGATCAACCTGTAAAAGCAAGCAGAAGTAAAAAGAACATGCAGCGCCTGGCTGAATTGTTTCTTGTGGATAAAACGCCCCGCCTGTGGAATCAGGCGTTAATGGAGTTCGGAGCTTTGCAGTGCCTGCCGAAAAATCCCGCATGTTCAGACTGCTGTCTTGCTGAGTTGTGCCGTTCTGCGCAGAACGGCACGGTGGATCAACGTCCGGTTGTCCTGCCCGGAAAAAAGCAGATCCATATTCAAATGGCCTGTGCCGTTTTGCGTAAAGAAAATAGATTTTTTATTCAGCAGCGTCTGGAAGACGATATCTGGGGTGGACTTTGGGAATTCCCCGGCGGCAGCCTCGAGCCGGGTGAAACCGCGGAACAGGCGGTTATCCGTGAAGTGTATGAGGAATTGGAATGGCAGGTGACGGATCCTGTTTTTTTCACCCGGGTTATCCATTTTTATACACGATATAAAGTATCTTTATCAGCCTTTTTCTGTGACTTGTCCGAACAGTCCGGTTCTCCGGTTTTGCATGCAGCCAGTCGCTGTGCCTGGGTACCGGTGGAAGAACTGCTCGATTATCCTTTTCCTGCCGGCCACAGGCAACTTATTGGAATTATAGTTGAAAATTCTTGATATGTTGGAAAAATGCCGGTAGGTTCCCCTCTCGTTGTCCGCGATTTCCGCAAAATCATACTATTTTTCGATTATTCGGAAAAAAAATTGTTAAAACGGAAAAACAGTGCTACTTTTCCTATGGTTTGTATCTAAGATTGTATTTCTTTCTGTAAGGGGTGACGTTTGTCCAAACAAGATTTGAAAATTGAGAATTTTCAGGGAGAAATTGATCGTCTCTCCACGAACTGGCGGAAATTACTTGATGCCATGCCGGAGATGGTATTTCTTTTAGGAGAACAATATAGCGTTGAGTATATGAATAAAAGCGCTGTTCAATTTTTTGGAAAAAAGTGTTCTCCACAGGTTTCCCAGGATTTGAAGGCCATTGGCGATGATGTGGCATCTCGCAATCAGTCCATGAAAAAGGAACAGAGTGGTAGTAATGCTCACGAAGCAGTTGTCGATAGTACACCTGTTGAATATTCCTCGGTTCCCTTTGTCGGATACACCGGTGAACAATTGCTTATGCTTGTGATGCGAAATATCAGCAAGCGAAAAGCCCATGAACAGGAACTGCACCTGTTTAATAACAATATTGAAGTTATCCTCCAGCAGAAGATTACGGAACTCAAGGAAAGCGAAGAAACGCGTAAACGGCTCTCCCGCCAGGTCAACAGTTTGAAAGGCCAGCTGGGGCAGCAGCATGAGGCTGATAAAATGGTGGGTTCCAGCCGTAAAATGCGCGAACTCCGTGAGATGGTGCATCAGGTCGCCCACGCAGATGCCACGATTCTCATCACAGGGGAGTCCGGTACAGGCAAAGAACTGGTCGCCAACCTCATTAAAGCAACCAGCGGTCGTGATGATCAACCGTTTCTGAAAATCAATTGTAACGCAATCAATGATTCCATCTTGGAATCAGACCTGTTTGGTTACGAAAAAGGCGCTTTTACTGGTGCGTCAGCCCGAAAAATAGGGAAATTTGAAGTGGTAGACGGGGGGACCATCTTTCTTGATGAAATAGGGGACATCAGTCCGAGGATGCAGGCATCTCTTCTCCGTGTCCTGCAAAACGGAGAAATTGTCCGGGTTGGCGGAACCGAGCCCGTAAGAGTTGATGTTCGGGTAATTGCAGCGACCAATGTGGATCTTGCCACAGCCGTAAAGGAAAAAAGGTTTCGTCTGGATCTGTACTATCGATTAAATATTATAAATATAGAGATGCCCCCATTACGGGAAAGGAAGGAGGACATTGTTGAACTGGTCTCCCATTTCGTCAACCATTACAGAAAGGCTTTTAAAAAAGATATCGATTTTGTGCCAAAGTCTATTATCAGTAAACTGCTGATGCATAATTGGCCGGGGAATGTCCGGGAGCTCGAAAATTTGATTCAACGCGCTGTGCTCATGGCTAAAGGCAGGATGATTGTCGATAAGGACCTGTTTTTTGACCAGAACCTCAGTGACCAGCTGCCGCTTGTAAACAATGGGGTGAATGTGGATGCAAAGTTTGGTCAAGCCTCGCTCAAGGAAATACTCTCCGAATTTGAAAATGATATTATTGTCCAGGCGTTGAAAAAGTATGACGGCAACGTTGCCGAAGCAGCTAGCAAACTGAAAGTCGGCAAGACAGCTCTCTATGATAAAATGAAACGATACGATATTTCCGCAAAACACATTAAAAAAGGGATATAATCGACTTCAACATATTGCAGCTATTCACTTCTAATGAATTGAAAAGTGCATGCACCCTTCTAGAAATTATTTTCTTTTTTCCTGAATGGTCACTACTCATAGGGGCACAGTCCAGCTTGATAACTTCTCTGTATGTGTAACTGGTTACAGGGTGCCTGATAGCACACAGACTGGTGCAGCGTATTTGGTCATACGTAAGCCAGGCAGATCGCGGAAAGATCAGGTGCACTGTGAGCAGTTACCCTGAATGTACGACAACATTTAAAATGTACATGGGTTTAGGGCCGTCTTGGTAGACTGTCCTTGTACTATTAAATGCAAATATGGTCCGATGTTTGCATAGCGAAACGGTATGAGTACTAAAAAAACGCATGAACAGAATGTTCTTGGGTCGGGAACCCATCAGAAATGTGAGACAGAGGGGTGTCCCTTTTTCTCTTCGGCAAGTCCCTATTGTCCGGTTGTTCATGACGGCCTGTTCATTCCCGGCGATGAACATCGGGTCCATTACTGTGAAACTTGCTTTTATACCTCCTGCAGCCATTATAGGCGTCATCTCCAGCAGTTCCATCACAAAGAATATCCATTGTCATCTCATAAGCCCACGACAAAAAAGAAACCGAAAGGTTGATAAAAAATACAGTAACCAACTGGTTTGAACAACGGTAAGTAATATGTGATATGTTCAGATTTCCATTTTTACGGAAAACGCTTTTCCTGCTACCGAAAATCAAGACATATCAAAAATATTCCATATATAGTTGAATGTCCTTGTTTGCGCTCACCTTCAAGGGTGATGGTAAAGAAGCAATTATTGCACCTAGCAAATACTCTTGGTAAAGCAGGCTGGAAATTTTTTAATTTTCCGTAAATGTGGAAAGTGATTACATGTGCATTTTGTTGAAATTACGTTTTTTTTTAAATATTTTCCGTTTTTTGAGTTTTGCAACATTTTGTGAATGAAATGCTGTCGATTAAATTCACATAAGAGCATATGTTCGAATTCGGCAAAAAAACATTATAAATTTTGGTATATCAGTAAGTTAACATATTTTTGGTTTTTTTGCACCCGCATTTATTGATATTGGCATGGAGATTGAATAGAAGAAGTTGAAGAATTTACTACTGTTGTGAATATAGAAAATTTATGGAGGGCAAAATGAAGAAACAATTGTTGAATAGTTTAGTGGTTGGGTTGGGTGCTCTGGGATTAAGTGTGGGTTTTGCCGGTACCGGTTATGCGTATACTACAGCCGCAGATCTCCCGGGAGAGTTCCAGATTGTTGATCCAGGCGATATGTCGTATGATTACGACGATGCCATTAGTTATATACAGAGTCTGGCCGGCTCTCAAAATGGCATTTATATCTGGACAGATGATGCAGCAAGAACATCATGGAACCTCGTATTAATTAGTGATGGTTCTGATGTAACATTGCAGGGAGATATCACTTTTTATGATGTAGAATACAATGCATTAACTGAGATATCTCTTGAAGATTTTGGTATGTATGCTGACGATCTTGATGACCACGATTCACAATGGATAAGTTTCACCTTTGAAAATACTGGATACATTGATGGATTGTCGTTCACTTTGACAGACTGGGAAAGCCTTTCTTATATTGGCTTCGATTTGACAGCTTCTACGCCAGCAGGGTTAGTTTCTCAAAGTGTAGTGAATTCTTTGACATACCTCATGAGTGACGGAACCCTCACCGCTGTTTCTTCATATCCAGGGGTGGACGGTGATTTTGCTATCCAGGCACCTGTTCCTGAGCCAACCACCATGTTGCTTTTCGGTGCTGGTCTCATCGGTCTTGCCGGTGTCGCACGCCGGAAAAGAAGCTGATTACCATCTGAGCTTGTAGTAACTCGCAGTTTAAACCCGCCGGTCGTTTCCGGCGGGTTTTTTTTGTTTTTTAGTAAGAATCGGGTAAGGTGAGGAAAAACTCAAACTTACCAATGCAGAAATCAACCCTTCAATATATTCTATCCCCCCGCATGCTCATTGCCTTTCTCATGGGTTTTGCCTGCGGTGTCCCCTTGCTGCTGACCCTGTCCGTACTTCAGGCATGGATGAAAGAAGAAGGCGTTGATCTTGGGACCATCGGTCTCTTTGCCCTGGTCGGCTTACCGTATACGCTTAAATTTCTCTGGGCGCCGTTATTTGATCGTTTTGTCCCTTCCTTTCTCGGTCGCAGAAGAGGGTGGCTGCTTATTGCCCAGCTTGCCTTAATGACGGCGCTTTTTCTCCTTGGCTGCAGTGAACCGCAACACAGTCCGTTTTTTGTTGCTGCAGCCGCTTTGCTGGTTACTTTTTTTTCTGCATCCCAGGATATTGTCGTCGATGCATATCGCCGCGAAGATCTGTCTGACAGGGAACTTGGGCTGGGCAGTTCCCTGTATGTTAACGGCTACAGAGTCGGCATGCTGCTGGCAGGGAGCGGGGGGTTGATTTTGGCTGATCATATCGCCTTTGGCAAGGTCTACTGGGTCATGGCATTAATCATGTTGGTAGGCGTGGTGACTACCCTGTTTGCTGAAGAACCGGAAGTGGATTCCGGAATCCCGAAAAATTTTCAAGAAGCTGTCGTTGAGCCCTTTGCTGAATATTTGCAAAGAAACGGTGCCGTGCTTATTCTCCTGTTTATATTATTGTATAAGGTCGGAGATCAGATGGCCTCCACAATGACCATGCCGTTTTACCTTGATCTGGCCTTTACCAAAACCGAGGTGGCTGTCATCACCAAGCTGTTCGGGTTTTGGGCGACCATCCTGGGTGGACTGGCCGGCGGGATTGTTATATTGCACATCGGGATTTTACGCAGTTTGTGGTTTTTCGGCTTTTTGCAGGCTCTATCCACTGCAGGGTTTTCGTATCTGGCCTGGTATGGAAAAAGTCTGTCAGTGCTCGCAGTGGTAATCGGCTTTGAAAATCTGGCCGGCGGTATGGGAACGGCAGCCTATGTGGCCTATATGGCGTCTTTGACAAACAAGAAATTTACAGCAACTCAATATGCGCTGCTTTCCAGTTTGATGGGAGTACCCAGGGTGTTCATGGCCGCTCCGACAGGATACATGGCTGAAGGGTTTGGATGGTGCAACTTTTTTCTTTTCTGTACTGTAATTGCACTTCCAGGGCTTTTATTGTTATATTGGGTGGGGAAACTGCAAAAATAGCCATTCATAACACTATCAGACAAGACGTTTTTTATGACTGTTCAAATATATAATACGCTCACCAGAAAAAAAGAGCCGCTGCGCCCTCTTGAAGATAATCATGTCAAGCTCTACGTCTGCGGCATTACCTCCTATGATTATTGTCACATAGGGCACGCCAGGTCATCCCTGGTGTTTGATATGGTGGTTCGGTACCTGCGCTATCGTGGCTACAAAGTTACCTTTGTGCGTAACTTCACTGATATCGACGATAAAATCATTGCCCGGGCCAATGAACGCGGAGAGGATCCGGCAGCTCTTGCCCTGCGCTTCATTGATGAATTCTATACGGATATGGATGCCCTGGGTACGCTTAGGCCCGATATTGAACCCAGGGCAACAGAGCATATTCAGGAAATGATTGCCCTTGTCCGGGAACTGGTGGACAAAGGGCTTGCCTATCCTGCTCAGGGTGATGTCTATTTCAGGGTGGCAAACTATGATGAGTATGGCCGTTTGTCAGGTCGCAGCCTGGATGATATGCAGGCCGGTGCCAGGATCGAGGTGAATGCAGCCAAGGAAAATCCCATGGATTTTGTGCTCTGGAAAGCTGCCAAGCCTGGAGAACCGAAGTGGGACAGTCCCTGGGGAGAGGGCAGGCCGGGCTGGCATATTGAGTGCTCAGCCATGAGTAAAAAATATCTTGGCGAAACCTTTGATATCCATGGCGGCGGCAAGGATCTGATCTTTCCCCACCATGAAAATGAAATCGCCCAGAGCTGCGGAGCCAACGGCAAGGAATTTGCCAAGCTGTGGATGCACCACGGATTTGTTACCATCAAGGATGAAAAGATGTCCAAATCCCTGGGTAACTTTCTCACAATCCGTGATGTTTTGAACACCTATGATGCTGAAACCCTGCGTCTGTTTATTTTTTCCACCCAATACAGAAATCCCCTGGATTTTTCCGAAGAAGCACTGCGCGATGCCGGTGCAGGTCTGGACAGGATGTATGCAGCATTGGCTGAAGTCGAAACTTTATCCCCGGCAGAAGAAACAGAAAGCAAAATAGGTAAAAAGGATAGAAACAAGCTGGAGGCCCTGCAAACCCGTTTTCAGCAGGCCATGGATAATGATTTTAATACGGCCCAGGCCATAGGTGTATTGTTTGAAACTGTAAAGGTATTAAATAAGATTGTCCGGGTCCACGGCAATACTGTCTCCCGGCCTGATTATGATCTCCTGTCTCATACGGCAAACACCATGCAGGAACTCGGTAACGTCCTGGGTGTGCTTACCAGAGACCCTGTAACTGTTGTGGCGGAGAAGCAGCAGAAGCTGCGTGAGCAACTGACAATAAGCGAGCAGGAAATAGATGAGCTGATTGCAAAACGCAATACCGCCAGACAGGAAAAAGACTGGAAAACCAGTGATCAGGTGCGCGATACGCTGCTCAAGCACAATATCGTTTTACAGGATGGACCGGAGGGAACCTCCTGGAGCATTGTTGAGGCGGCGTAAACCAGTACAACGGCAAGTGGGCTCCCAAACCAAACATGTACCCAGGGAGGTAACGATGCAACGTCAACCGGTAGCTGCAGGTCGTTTTTATCCCGGATCCCAGGCAGGGATCAATGAAATTGTATCCCAATTCGAACAAAGCTTACCGAATATTACACCTCATAAGGCCACGGCAGTGGTTGTTCCCCATGCCGGATATATCTATTCCGGAGCCACTGCCTTTAAAACCCTCAGTCAGGTAACCATCCCCCATACTATTGTGCTCATCGGTCCCAATCATCACGGTCGGGGTGCCAGGGTAGCTGTTGCCGCTAAAGAATGGGACATGCCTTGGGGAACCGTACCTCTCAATACTGCAATCGCTGTAACACTGCCGCAGCAC
Source organism: Desulfobulbaceae bacterium (assembly GCA_963678525.2). Taxonomy (GTDB): domain Bacteria; phylum Desulfobacterota; class Desulfobulbia; order Desulfobulbales; family Desulfobulbaceae; genus Desulfogranum. Next base: position 1,815,815 of record CAXXDG010000003.1, on the reverse strand, counting down.
TCTTCACTGTTTCAGCTCGATAACCTTGCCCATGAGTATGAGCATTCCCTTGAAGTACAGCTGCCGCTGCTCCATCACTTTCAGCAGAAGTTGCAGATTGTCCCGATCGCAGTCTTTCCATTGGCGTATTCAGAATGCGAGCAGGCGGCCAGGGCGTTGGCAGATGTTATTAAACAACAGCAGGAACATGTTCTCCTCCTCGCTTCCACGGATATGACACATTACGAGTCGCGTACTACTGCCACCAGATTAGACACCCAGGCCATTGAACGGATGTTGGAGTTTGATCCTCAAGGGCTGTATGAAGTAGTGAGAGACAAAAACATCTCCATGTGCGGTATGGTACCCACCGTGATTACCATGCTGGCTGCTAAGCTCCTTGGCGCAGACGCCGTGCAGCTTGTGGAATACACGGATTCCGGTGAAGCAAGTGGCGACACAGCCCAGGTCGTAGGCTATGCAGGCCTGGTTGTCTCATGATCCGCAGAGGAGAAGAAGCAAACGATATCGTATAGTTGAGTTCACAGTGAAGTGCATTTGGAAAAAGTTATTCTTCAACTTTTTATCCTTGACGATATCGCCCAATCAAATTATAATCGCGCCACTTCATCTTGCTGGGGGATGGTCTAATGGCAAGACAGCGGACTCTGACTCCGCTTATCGGGGTTCGAATCCCTGTCCCCCAGCCATTGTATATTCAAGCACTTAGCTCGATTGTGAGCCAAGTGCTTTTTTATTCTATTTGAATAAACCGAGGTAGCTTCATCTGCGCCGGCATATTCTCTTTTCTCCATTTCTCATCATCGATAAACATGATGTTGCCACCACTCACCATTCTGGAAATAGCCAAGTGATCAGCAGATAATGATTGCAATGGGGCTACTATCAGGGTTTCATTCTTTTTTCGAGCTAAACGGCGTGCTGTGACAACAGTTTCTATTTTTGATACCGGGCAACTGTCTGAGACAAAAGCGATCATTTTTTTACCGGTGACTTTCTGCAGTGTTTTTTGCCTACCATGAACATTTTTCAAGTTGAGAGTAGGCGGAAAGGTCGGTATTGATTTTTCCTCTCCAGGGCAGAAGGCAACTTCTCTGAAGTTGTCCATGATCTTTGAGGCAAGGGATACCATACTCCTGCTATAATACAGCGAAACGCAATAGTTCAGTATTTCATGTTCTGGAATATTGGGTTTGAGGATGTTGAGCCAATTCCTGACCCCATCCACTATTTCCTTCTGATATTGCACGCGAATATCGCTTGCCGGATAACCTTCTCGATAATAACTGACATACTCATGCATCATGAAATACTGGGCAATCAATCGTCTGAGCATATCGGAGTGAGACAAATCTTGGTAATGCGAACGTACAAAAGCATGAAACTTTTCTTTCATGGACCGCAGTTCGTCAACAGTACGGATGGAACCGGTCGAGTTCAGCAGCTGTTTGCTTTCAATCATCAAATCGGCAAATTCGTATTGCGTATCTTCTGTTTCAGCACCTTTCAATAGAGCATAGAGATATTCGTTTTCTCCACTCCCGGAGAAAGAGGGGAGAGTATCGGAACTGGTAATCTTGAGCAGAAACGATTGCTTTCCTAAAATAAGGGGATACACCTGTCCCTGTTCAAAGGCTACCAGGGCCAGGCCTTTGTAGGTTGTAGCAACAGTGTGTGTCATGCCTGGAGCCGGTTTACCCTGGAACAGGGTAAATTCACTAAGCCCCTCATACCCCTTAATTTCAGTACGCACAGCGACCTCTGATTGAATATCAAAGGAAGCCCAAACAGTCGTGCCCCAACTCAGGAAGAACATGGTCAACAATGGTCCGATAACCATCTGTCTGGTGATCATTGTATATTCACCTTACCACTTCCTCTGGTATTGATAACAAAAGCATCGAGCGCTATAGGAAATGAAAACGGCTGTGGGCTTCGCGACACAGCCGTTAAAGGGCTATAATAGTAAATCAATCAAAGTGTCTTAATCCTTAATACAACGGACACTTAAGCCATAAGCACGGTGGCTGGAGTTCTCAACGTAGACATTGCCGCCGGTTATGTACAAATTGAGGCTGTCCGTGCCATCCACCGTACTGGACCAATAGAATCCGTAGCTGTCTTCGTTGATGATCGAACCTGTCTCGCGACTGCGAGCCCCCGCTACAACAAGCTTCAACGGAGAAGTAAATGCGGTTTCGGCATTGGTAATGGACAAGTCCGTTATTTCGGTTTCCAGTTCTTCCTGTGTAGGAAGCCTGAACCCGGATGGACATGGATTATTGATACCGGATACTCCCTGCCAGAGATTATCGTTTTGTGGAGTCCGCCAATCGTATGGTGATTCGCTTTCAGTGATAAAATCTGCGTGACCGGGAGTATTTGATGTTGCATTATCCGACGTCGTTCCACTGTCACGTTTTTCGTGGCCATCGCTGCCCCTTCCCCACTGGTACAAATCACCATAAGCTAATGTATCATCAGAGCTTGTGGCCACCCTGGACGCTCCCAGATTACGATCCATCCAGACCTGATTTGTGGAGGAGGGTTCTACAGTGCCATAACAACTATTATCGTCAGTCCACCAGTATCCACCTGCTCCCGTACAAGTTATCTCGGTCGTGCAGAGCTCAAGATGAGTGGAATCACAACTTGCCGCCTCCTCATCATGACAACTATCATCAGGCCACCAATATCCACCTACTCCTGTGCAAGCCGTCTCCGTCGTACAGAGTTCAAGATGAGTGGAGTCACAGCGTGAAACGAGCAACAATTGATACAGCGTCGGCACAATAGCATTGTCTGCTTTGGCAAAACTGCTGAAAAGAAACATCAGTGAAAGCATGGTTATAATTTTTTTTATCGAACTCAATGTCTCATCTCCTCGGCAAGTGATTGCGGACGACTACCAATAGCTTGCGTTATTGCGTGCAGGGTTATCGTATTGTTTGATTCAAGACACCTTTAAGGGAATTTTGAATAATTAAAATTCGCGTTTAAAATCAAGGCATGTGAAAAAAGATATCGCTGACATGTAGCTGGTATTTCAAGGGTAATTTTTTAAGCATAGCGCCGAGATTGAGCGAAAAGGTAATTATCCAAGGTGGCCTTTAAGATATTATCCGTAAAAAATATCGCTATGTCGGCATTCTTAAGCAAAAAACCTAAGTTGAGCTTAATAATTGGGCAAAAAGAGTCAAGCTTTTATTCAGGCAAGACGCATTAATTGGTGATGATAGAATTTGAATGAGGTCCGTGAGAATTTAGACATACACGTATTCGGTATTTTATATTCCTTTGATTATGTTTCAACCTCAGCATATTTTTCAGGAATCCATGGTCACTATATGCGGTGCGTACGACGCACCCTACGGCCCTTGGTCCCTCCGGATTCCAACAATAAAAGCCACCATTTCTTCTGTGGCACATTAACCTCGGCCAACTCCTGATCTGCACGAGGCCAGGGTAGGGTGCGTCCCACGCACCATCTCACTGCCGCAGGCAGGCTTACAACCAGCAATGCTTAACAGAAGCGTATCAAAATTTTCGTTTTTATAAGGCAAACAAGTGAGGCGGAATTTAATGGGCGTTCCTTTTTTTCAGTTGCTGATTTTGTCGGTCCGGCATTTTTCTTATACTGTACTTTTGGCGGTGAAAAAGTACGGTATAAGCGTTGTAAGTGGTTTGTTTGCGGTGTTTTATTACAATTTTTCAGTAATATGTCTTGGTCCGACCCCTTTTTTCAATCTTTGAAAGCTGGGTGATGTCAGAGCTATATAAATCACTGGCCCACCAAGGCGTACATCCTAACCTCTACCATTATCGCGAAAGCCGTGGACTGGAGATGGATGTGCTGGTACAACAAGGTGATTGTCTTCATGCCGTTGAAGTGAAATCTGCAGCTACGGCAGTTCCTGATTTTTTTAAGGGATTTGATAAGATTGCCGAGAGAATTGAGACTGCTGGATTATCACTTAACCTGGATAATGTGGTAGTTTATGGTGGAGAGACATCACAACAACGTTCAAAGGCACGATTACTCAGCTGGCGGGAGGTGAGTAAGATTCTGCTCTCAATTTGAGGAACGGTATCAGTATAGCAATGCGGAAAACAGATTTCTTTTGATTGGAAGAATCGGCAAGAAACACTGGTCGGCAGTAATCACCTACCTGTCGGAGTAACAGACACCCGCCATCTGAGCTGATTTTGCCACCGTCAAAACCGGCGCGGACTTGTTTGCCAAGAATTATCCGGGCTAACGGATTCACTGGCCCACAAAAGGGTTGGCCACACAGGAAAACTATGAAGGCAAGATGCGAATGGTGCGGAACTGATCCTCTTTACGTTGCCTATCATGACAATGAATGGGGGACTCCCGTTCATGATGACCGGCTCCTGTTTGAATTTCTGATTCTGGAAGGTGCACAGGCAGGTTTGAGCTGGCTGACTATTTTGAAGAAGCGAGAGAATTACAGGAAGGCATTTCAGTACTTCGACTGTGAACGTGTTGCCGGGTATACAGAAGACGACGTGGCACGTCTACTTTCGGATTCCGGTATTGTCCGCAACAGACTCAAGCTGGAATCAGCAATCAAAAATGCACAAGGCGTTGTTGGTATTCAAGAGGAGTATGGATCGCTGGATACATATCTTTGGCGTTATGTCGAAGGCATTCCTATACATAACGCTTGGAAATCCACGGCAGAGCTTCCGGTCAAAACAGAGTTATCCGACATGATGAGTAGGGACTTAAAAAAGAGGGGATTCAATTTCGTAGGACCAACGATCTGCTACGCATTTATGCAAGCAGTGGGAATGGTGAACGATCACACAGTTGAGTGTTTCCGCCACAAAGAAATCAAGAAGATGAGATTCTCCAACAAACGCAATCAACAGCGATAAGAAAAAGCAACGATTTGTACTGCTGTTTCTTGCGTTTCATTGCCGACTATAACCTCAAGATTTTCTCAATATGTTGCTACCCACTGCACATGGGTAAATTCAAAGAGACAAATACCCCATTTTTGGTGTATATCAAGGTGGAAAATACATTCCCATTTTTTTCCGCAGCACACTAACTCCTACCGACTCCTCACTTGCTCGGTGCCAAGGTAGGGTGCGTCACACGCACCATTTTTCTGCCGAAGGCAGGATTATACACCAACATGGTCATCATACACTGCAATATCGAGCATCACCCTAACCCAAGTTTTTGACAATTATTCTCAAAGTCTCCCCTGATGAAGGTTTTCGTTACGCTAAAAAAATAAATCATCAGAATTTCAGCTATATAAAATTTCACTGTCGTTTGTAGTGCCATAAAAAGTAAAAAACGTTGACGTGCAGACTTTTTTATGCCAAGCTGCGACGCATGTATATTCGACGAACTACAATCAAAGGAAGGAAAGACGGTGGGCAGTATTATACCTATCGCCTTGTTGAATCCAAGCGGACAGATAAAGGCGTAAAGCAATATACCCTGCTTAATTTAGGTGTAGGTTTTTCCTTGCCCAGGCACCAATGGCCGGAGCTCACTAAGAGGATTGAAGCGATCCTTGCCGGTCAATCCATTTTGGTGCCGATTGATCCTGAAATAGAAAAGTTGGCCCAAGAATACGCATCAAGGATTATGTTGTCACAACAGGACGTTGATAGCATCGAGAGTACCGATTACCGAGAAGTCGATCTTGATACTATTGAGATGAGCCGTTCTCGTACTGTCGGTAGTGAACATGTAATTCTTGAAGCACTAAAAACCCTGGAACTTGATAACAAATTAGAGCAACTCGGCTTTAATGGCCCTCAAAAGGCTGCAGCAATTGGGACAATTATAGGCAGGGCCTGTCACCCCGGAAGTGAACTCGCAACCCTTACATGGCTTCAGGAACGAACTGCCCTTGGTGAGCTTATTGAATATGATTTTAATAAGTTAACCATGTACGGGATATACAAGGCTTCTGACATGCTCCTTGATAATAAAGCAAAACTTGAGACGTATCTCTTTGGTAAGGAGCGTGATCTGTTTTCCCTGCAGGAAACTATTACTCTCTATGACCTGACCAATACGTATTTTGAAGGGCAATGCAAAGCAAATTCACTGGCACACAATGGTCACTCAAAAGAAAAACGAACTGATTGTCCCCTTGTAACCCTTGGCCTGGTTCTTGATTCCAGCGGTTTTCCTCGGAGAAGCCATGTCTTTGAAGGCAATGTCACGGAATCAAAAACATTGGCAGGTATGCTTCATGACCTTGAAAAAGGAGGGAGTTGCATTGCTTCACAAAAGCCAACCGTTGTTATGGATGCAGGAATAGCCACCGAAGACAATGTCTCCTGGCTTAAAGATAACGGTTACCCCTATCTTGTGGTGAGCAGGAAAAGGCATCGTGAATTCGATGAGGCATCTTCTGTCATTATTAAACAGGACAATGAGTACACCGTCAGAGCGCAGAAGGTCATTGATGAAGATTCAAAGGAAGTATTGCTGTATTGCCATTCTACCCAGCGTGAGAAAAAAGACAGGGCAATCGCTGATCGCTTTACGAACAGGTTTGAAGACGAATTACAAAAACTATCTGGTGGATTGAACAAAAAGGGGTGCCTCAAAAACTATGACAAGGTCATGGTCAAAATTGGAAAATTAAGGCAGAAATACTCAAGGGTTTCAGCCCAATACACTATTTCCGTAACAAAAGATGAAAAGAGCGGCAACGCCGTTCAAATGTCGTGGAAACGGGAAGACAGACAGGAAACAACAGATACATATCCTGGTGTTTATTGCTTACGCACAAGCCAGATGGATTGGGATGAAGCCACATTGTGGAATACATATACCATGCTGACAGATCTTGAAGCCGTGTTCCGCTCCCTCAAATCAGAACTTGGAATGCGACCTGTCTTCCACCAGATTGCGAGCCGTGTCAGAGGTCACCTGTTTATAACGGTTCTGGCATACCATCTTGTTCATCTGATTCGACTAACGTTGAAAAAGGCAGGTATTGTGAGTAACTGGGCAAGCATACGCCAGATTCTTTCTACCCAGTGCAGAATGACAATTTCAATGAAGTGTAAGAACGGAAGTACAGTGCACGTGAGAAAAAGTAGCCGCCCGGATCCACCCCAACAGGAAATTTTGTCAGCTCTTGGGGTGCAAAATTTACCAGGTAAGCAGGTGAAGACAACAATATGAATAAAAAAAGAAAAGTAGTGCCATAACGGCACATGCTGGACGGGTAAATAGCTGTGTTTACGACAAATCGTGATCCAGCGTCACAAACTTGGGCTAGGCCGCCTTTATCACCGTAGCACAGTTAGTTTTTGCCGAACAGGCAGGAGGGTTCGGAAAGGAATCGATAGATTTTTTCAGAAAAGGGCAGAGGAACTGGCAGGCTGATCACAAAGAGACTTTCTATTTCCGATACCGTTTCTATTGAATCACCGGTGGCGTAATTAAAAAATTGGCGGCGATATCTTGTTGTTTATTGCGGCGGACAACAAAAATAAACACCCTTTTACTCATTTTTTCTTAGACAGTACTTTTGGCACTAAAAAAATGCAGTTTAAGCGTCATAAATGGTGTGTTTGCTGTGTTTTGTTAAGTTTTTTCAGTAAGATGCCTTGGTCCGACCCCTTTTCGATTTTTCGATTTTTCGATTTCCGTGAATAATTACCAGTAGCCCGCTTCTCTTTGATTTCGGAAAGCCAGCACGTAAATTGAATCGGCGTCGGCCTCGTAACGATAGAGTGCAATATAACCAGTGTCTCCAAACGGGATGATTAACTCACGTAATTCTGGGAGATCATCCAATGGCCTCCCTATTCCAGGTTCAATTTCCAAAAGCGCAAATTGACGTTCTATTGCTTGACCGGCACGCTTCGCTGCCTGTGGATTTTTTTCTGCCGGAAAACGCCGGCAACGTTCCAATCCTTGCACTGCACCTTCTGTGATAATTACTCGTGGCACGATGGAATCTCTCTTTCTTCATCAGTGCCCCAGCTATTCAACCAGTTGCGAACTTCCTGCCCAGTCAGGTGCTGTCCTGTTTCCTTATAAGCTGTCCAAGATGCCAAGGCCTCTTGCTTGAAATCTTCTCTTGCCTCTTCGCGCTCAACGTAGTCACGAATTGCTTCACGCATGATCCAGTGTGCTGAGCGATTACGTACATCAGCCAGGTGCTGTATACGGCTTTTCATATCGTCATCAAGTTTTACGGATGTTGCCATGTTGATACCTCATTATTAATTAGTAGTACCTTTTACTACTACATTATAAGCCGGCCATTCATCTTAAGCAAACTAATCAAACATTTTCCTTAGAGATATTTTAACATATGACCTTTTTGTTGTACGGTGTAAGAGTTGTAAGTGGCGTGTTTGCTATGTTTTATTAGGATTTTTCAGTAATATATCTTGGTCCGACCCCTTTTCCAGGGTGTTTGATATCTCTGCAAGCAAGCAAGCAAGCAAGCAGGCTGGCATAAACAGTTATCGGCGAATCTGTATGAATTACGTTTCCGATCAGCAGCGCATTGGGTCATACGTAAGTCCATCAGGGTGTGACTGAACAGGGTAAATGCCGAAAAATAAATTCCCTTTTACTCATTTTCTCTTAGACAGTACTTTTGGCACTAAAAAAGTGCAGTTTAAGGGTTATAAATGGTGTGTTTTCTGCGTTTTATTACGCTTTTTCAGTGATTTGTCTTGGTCCGACCCCTTTCCCCGCCGATAAAAATCGCGAAGGAATCTCATGCTCGCGTGCCTTATTCTTTCCCAATTGATAATCGTTTTTTTTGGCTATTGTGGCAAAATGCGCGGGGATGCCGAACTAGTGGCGAAATTAGTGGCAATTTAATTTGTGTAAATATCCTTAAAAGTATGTTATTATTGGGTAGTTAGTGGCAAAATTAGTGGCATTTTGAAAGGCGATATTATGACAGAATCCGTTGGTCTCATGGAGCCGATGCTCCCTCCAGGCAATGCAAGTGAGCTAAATGACCTTGCTCTTGATCTGGTCGCTAAAGCAAGTGCTTTTGCAGGCATGCTAAACCCTATAGTGGCAAGCTCTGTAGGAGATCTGGTCCGCTCAATGAACTGCTATTACTCAAACCTGATCGAAGGACATGACACGCATCCTTATGATATTGACCGAGCAATAGCGCAAGACTATTCAAGTGAACCTGAAAAGCGTGCGCTACAAAAAGAGGCGGTCGCTCATATTGCTGTCCAAAAAATGATAGATGAAGGAAAAGCCCCGGATATTTCTCCTCTTTCATCAGAGTATGGCAGGTGGATACATAAAGAATTCTGTGATCGCATGCCGGAAGAGCTGCTCTTTGTTGAAAATCCAGATACGGGAGAGAAGATAAAAGTGATCCCTGGTGTCCACCGTGAAAAAACGGTCAAGGTCGGACGACATATTCCCCCACTGCCTGAAAATCTTGGTTTGTTTCTAAAACGCTTTGATGAAGCGTATGATGGAAAACGGCTTTCAAAGCTGCAACGTATTACATCTGTTGCAGCCTCCCACCATCGCTATGTATGGATACATCCCTTTTTAGATGGAAATGGTCGCGTGGTTCGCTTGATGTCCTATGCTGCCTTTAAAAACATCAATGTAGGAAGTGAGCTTTGGTCTGTGGCACGAGGGTTGGCGCGCCAAAAAGATCAATACAAATCTATCCTGCAATCTGCTGATGCGCCCAGACAAGGCGATCTTGATGGAAGAGGGACGCTATCCCAAAAAGCACTCGTCAAATTTTGTGAGTTCTTCCTGAAAATCTGTATTGATCAAGTGGAATATATGAACGGTCTTCTTGATTTTAAGGTCTTTTCAGAGCGCATGCGCATTCATGTTGAAGAAATGATTGCCATGAAGGAACTTCCAAAAGGAAGCTATGCTCTTTTGCGCGAAGCTTTGCTAATCGGAGAATTCGAAAGGGGAAAGGCGCAAGAGATTACAGGCCTAAAAGATCGTGCCGCCAGGGAAGTTCTGTATACTCTTGTAAAGAAGGGATTGCTTGTCTCTGATACGCCAAGAGGGGCTGTTCGTTTAGGCTTTCCGATAGACGTTGTTGAGCGATGGTTTCCTTTGCTTTATCCCAGTACGAGACGGTAGATTATTCAAAGAGCAAAGTAGAGTGTTTAATTATATATAGATTTTTTAAAGGTGATACATGGAGAACTGGCTTAATAATCATGTCTACGGGTACCAGAATTTATCTGTAGAAGAAAAACAATCAATAATGCATTTTTCAATGCTCTGGAGCTTTTTTGAAAATTACGTACTCGACACCCGTGCAAACGCCTGCCGTATTCGTCGAAAAATTATCTCATGGGAAGATGAGGGCCGTTTACATATCAATAATTTTCAACACCATAAAGATTATTTTGTTCAAAGATACATAGAAAATGGAGGTCCGAATTATAGATTTCAGCACTTGAACCTTAGAGATAGTGATAACCAGCAACTTGTACAAGATGTGCTTGAAGGAAGCATTAATGATCCTGTCAGTGTTCTAACAGCGATTTTAACAATAATATTGAGATACAGAAACAACCTCTTCCATGGGCTCAAATGGGAGTATGTGTCGCAATGCTCATGGAATTTTGGAAATACTGATCCTCCCGTATGCACGTTATGGCTTTATTATCACTCTTACCCTGGAAAAAATTCCGGGTGACTGCGAAGAATATCCGCATCGGCTGTGACTGATCTGGATAATTGATGAAAATGAATACCCTTTTTCTCGTTTTTTTTCTTACACAGTACTTTTGGCACTAAAAAAGTGCAGTTTAAGCGTTATAAATGGTGTGTTTTCTGCGTTTTATTACTCTTTTTCAGTGATTTGTCTTGGTCCGACCCCTTTCCCCAGAACCAATACATAATCGGGGTCTGTCCCGAGTTTGCCACAGTTGCTAACTTTGCCGGCCCGGCATTTTTCTTACACTATACTTTTGGCGGTGAAAAAGTACGGTGTAAGAGTTGTAAGTGGTATGTTTGCTATGTTTTATTACGATTTTTCAGTAATATATCTTGGTCCGACCCCTTTCCCCGCCCTTCACTTGCACTGCGCCAGGGTAGGGTGCGTCCCACGCACCACCACTCTGCCGCAGGCAGGTTTATACAGCCACCCCGGCCAATATACCAGGCAACGATATCGAGCATATCGACTGAGTAAGTGGCAATAGAAAATAGGTGCCCCTTTATTTACCGTAGGGTGGGTTATACGCACCAACAAGACTGTGAAATCAGATTATTCCGCATGAAGGGCTTCCAAAACTGCTTTAGGGTTTTTCGATGCAATGCGAAGCAATGCATTTGCCGGACCTTCCGGTTTTCTTCTTCCCTGTTCCCAGTTTTGCAATGTCCTGATGCTCACCCCGATCATCATCGCAAATTCCGCTTGGGAAACTGACAACTGTTTCCTGATCATTTTTATTTCCGGCGCATCGATCTTAAAGACTCTAGCAGGTTCTTTCTTTCCTTCCTTTATTTCTCCGGCTTCTCTGATGCTTAACAGAAGCATATCAAAATCTTCATTTTTCATAATAGATTATCCTCAACCATTTTTTTCAGAATTTTTATTTGGTCAGGGGTTAAGTCTGCCTGTTTATTCTTTTGATACATAAAAATCATATAGATGGTTTCCGGCAACTCATAATAGTAAATCACCCGTAAAGATCCTCTTTTCCCAGCCCCAGGGAGTCTCCAACGAACTTTTCTCAGACCTCGACAGCCCTTAATGAGCGCACCTGCAGTTGGATTTAACATCAATGACGATTGCAGCGTACGATAGCTTGTGTCAGGAAGAAGTTTCAGAACTTGTTTTGTAAAAATGGATGTTTCAATGAATTTCATATAGAACAATACGCCAATGACGTATTTGTGTCAACGGTGAAAGTTATTGGGTGTTAACGTTTACAGCGATTGCCGGTTTAGAAAGGGGTAAGATACTTGATCTTTATCAAAGGGGGGAGCGATGTCTATTATACCTATAGCGGGGCTGGAAAAAAAGGTTTATGTGTGTGTTTATTCACATTTCAGAGCGCATATTCATTAGATCAAGGCGGAAAATAAATCTGACCCCTTTTTTTGTTGGTCCGACCCCTTTCCCCTTTGTTCAGTAATATATCTTGGTCCGACCCCTTTTCCCAATCTCCGAAAACGAGGTGGCCGGATTCTTCTGGAATCACTGGCCGGTTTGCCGTGGAATCGGTGGCCGGAATCGTCTGGAATACTCACGCAGCGCATTGGGTCATACGTAAGTCCATCAGGGTGTGACTGAACAGGGTAAATGCCGAAAAATAAATTCCCTTTTACTCATTTTCTCTTAGACAGTACTTTTGGCACTAAAAAAGTGCAGTTTAAGGGTTATAAATGGTATGTTTTCTGCGTTTTATTACGCTTTTTCAGTGATTTGTCTTGGTCCGACCCCTTTCCCAATTTTGTTTCCGTGAAAATATCTCCTCCTCGCCTTGGTGGAAGCGGTTTCGGAAAAATAGTGATAGAGCGTAAAAAATCTATTTATAAGCCGGTTTTCGACCATGCAGAATAACACCGAAGAAGAGTTGAATAACCTCCCTCAAAGCTCAAATGGGACGATTCCTGACAAAGAGGTGTTAAGGCAATTTGTCGAAAACCAGACAAAAGAACTTGAAATAAAAGCTCTTGAAATAGAAGCTAAGAAACAAGAAGATAACCATGCGTATGAGTACGCGTTAAAAGCTGTAGATGCGGAAGCTGTAGATAGAGAAAACAGCCGAAATGTATGGGTTAAATCGAGAAGGGACTCTTATTTTTTTGCTGGGTGTATCATAGTCATTGTTCTTCTTTTCCTTGGGTTCTGTTTGTGGATCGGTAAGGATGCAGTGGCCATGGAAATGATTCGATTGTTCGCCGCTTTTGCAACTGGCGGCCTCGGAGGTTTTGCCGTCGGTAGATATAAGAAAAAAATTGAAGAAAAAAATTGGTGGAGACGGAGAGTAATCAAAAGAACATCCCTTGTTGATCGCCTCACAGCCACACTACCCATCTCAGCCTGCAGCCCATCCAAGCGCAGGCTTTTTTGTGTCCATAGATTATTGCTCCCGTTGCAGTTCAAAAGTCGCCGTTTGTTCAACAACATGATGATGATACTCTGCTGCCAGGTTAGCCATCCTTTTCCTTAAGTTTCTGCAGAAAGGGTACTCGCAATGCTCATGGAGTTTTGGAAATACTGATCCTCCCGCATGCACGTTATGGCTTTATTATCACTCTTACCCTGGAAAAAATTCCGGGTGACTGCGAAGAATATCCGCAATCGGCCGTGACTGATCTGGATAATTGATGAAAATGAATACCCTTTTACTCATTTTTTTTCTTACACAGTACTTTTCGCACTAAAAAAGTGCAGTTTAAGGGTTATAAATGGTGTGTTTTCTGCGTTTTATTACTCTTTTTCAGCGATTTGTCTTGGTCCGACCCCTTTCCACTGTAAGATTTATATCTCTGCAAGCAGGCTGGCGCAGCGCATTGGGTCATACGTAAGCCATCAGGGTGTGACTGATCAGGGTATATGATGAAAAATAAACACCCTTTTACTCATTTTTTCTTACACGGTACTTTTGGCACTAAAAAAATGCAGTTTAAGCGTTGTAAATGGTGTGTTTGCTGTGTTTTATTACGTCTTTTCAGTAATATGTCTTGGTCCGACCCCTTTTCCTGCTTTTCCTCCTTTTCCTCGGGGTCAATCCTGATCAGCGTTGAAGTAATCTATTCTTTCACTTTTTGCTCTTCTTATCTAAACGGCGTAAATACAAATTTGGCCGTTCATAAACAAGAACCAAGGGGTCATGTAATTCCGGAAGTTGGGGTAAAAAATCAGGAATGAGTTGATCTAAAGTTTGAGGGGCCGAGCCATATTTCTTGGAGTAGATGTTAATTGCCTTTTGCACATCCAATGCCTGTTCGAACATTTTTATCTCTTCTTCATATCTGGCACGAACATTTTCATCTTTCTCGGTAGAAAGCAATGTTTTTAATGAAATTAATCCTGCGGCAATATTACCCCCTTGTGCAGAAAGCAATGCAGACAGATGACCAAATAGGGGCGGAGCATCTGGAATTTCTGCGGCTTCCGAAAAGGCAGTCGCTGCCTTAAGATACTCGTTCATCGCCAGAAAAAAATTGGAACCATAAAAGAGACGAAGAACAAAATTTTCCGGGTGAGTCTTCACTCCGGTTTCAAAAATAGTACTGGCCTTAGCAGCAGACTCCATTGAAATTTGCGGGAGAAAACCCTGGCAGTAAAAATACGGGTCAATGAATTGTGGGTAGAGTTGGGTCATAACCTCAAAGTTATTTCCAAGGGCTACCTCGTAACTTGATGCAGGGACGCCGGGCAGCAGACCTCCCAAAAAAACACTGGTTCGGATAAAGAGCATTTCAGCTGTCAGCTGTTGTAAGTACCCGGATGCAATTCTGTAAAAACTTGAAGGCAGATTTGCCTCAAGTCTAGCAGTTTGCATTACCGCCTTCTGCTCATGAGCAAGAAAAGTCAGACCATATAATAACACCAAACAAGAAAACAGGGTGGCACGGACAATACGTATCATTGCAGATCCCGTTGTTTATAGATCACACACGCCAGCCAGAGAATGATCACTACATATAATGACGACAGGATAAAAGGCTCTATCAGTTGATAAGCTGTCGGAACCGGGTCACTGGAGGCAACCAGGGGCTTAAAATCCAATGAAGAGAAATCCGGGAACAGAAATGTCAAACATTTCAGAGTCAGTTCCATTGATCGAGAATAGCCAGCTATGGCACGCTGGGAAAGCGCCTCTCTGACCACCGGTAGACCTGTACAGATAAAATAGTAGCATAAACTCAGGAGAAGCGTGGCCACGCTTCCCCGAACCGCGCTGGAAAACAGCAGGATGACGGAAAGAATCATCAGCTGAATAGAGTACAGACCGGCACCGGTCAAAAAAAATAGAGGCAAAGACAGCTTGGGGAAATAATAACTAGATGACACGGAACTTTTGATAAAAACCAACACCCCCCAGCCAATGACCCCGAGACAGAGGTTGAGCATAAACAGCAGGGTGGCCAGGCCAACAAAAACCCCCAAGGTATATTCGGTTCGGGAGATGGGACGGGCCAGAAAGGTATGCAGAACGCCACGTTCATTGTCCCAGGCCACAGCTTGGACTCCATGAAAGAGCAAAAAGATAAAGCCGGTCAACCAGATGATGGAAAAGAGAAAATCATTGGACGCTCGCCCAATATCCCTGGGGACGAAATCGAAAAATACAAGTCCGCCGGTAATCGCGGCTAAAGCAAAAAGGATGAGGCCGATAAGAGCGTGACGGCGCAAACCATCGAGAATTACGAGCCGGGCCAAAGCGTTAATACGATGTGAGTGGCTAATCATGGGCGCCCTCTTTCTTAATTCGGCTTACAAATGCCTCGGCCAGAGTTGCATCCTGTTCTTGTGCCATCAATTCAGACGGGGCTCCGAAAAAGAGTTTTTCTCCCTTGTGCAACAAGAGAATATTGTCGACTAGCCGGTCCACATCTTCAAGAATATGGGAACAGAAAAGGATGGTTTTTCCTGCGCCTTTCAGTTGCCCGATTAGGTCACTAATTTTATTTCGCCCCATGGGGTCAAGACCACTCATAGGTTCATCAAGGACCAGTAATTCAGGATCATTCAGCAGGGCAACTGCAAAATTCGCCCGTTGCTGCATGCCCTTGGAATAATTTCGTAACGGTTGCCTGCGAGCATCCCAGAGATCAAGCATACTGAGAAGTTCCCTGGAACGCTGCTGAAACTGGCCCTTTACGAGCCCACAGGACTGGGCCGTGAAACGGAGTAAATCAAGGACGGTGAGGTTGGGTGGGAAATTGGCGACTTCAGGCAAGTAGCCGATCTTTTGGCGAAGTGACGGAGCTTTCGGGGTTGCATCAAAGAGTTGTATCTCACCGCTGCTTGGGCGAATGAAGTCCATGAGCAGCTTGATGGTAGTTGATTTGCCGGCACCGTTTGCACCGATAAGGCCAAGGGTTTCTCCCTTCCCCAGTTGAAAGGAGAGGTTGCTGAGAGCAAGGTGATTTTTTTTACCAATTTCGCCTTTAAATATTTTTGAAATCTGAGTGAAGGATAAAACCAATGCCATACTCCCGCTCCCGTGGTTGCAAAAACAGCATGTTTCCTAAATGAAGATATCCTTAAAAAAATCGATGATCAATATTTTATATTGATCATCGAATTCAAAAAAAATTTTTGCAGTTTTTTGCAATTATTACATGGCAGTAAATTTTGGTTTGGTACCTGTAGTTACCGCTATTGTATCAATCTGATCTGTACCGACAGCAGAGGCAGGACAATCCGCCAAAACTGCAGCGACACCTTGATCGGTTTCATCACCTATTGCAACATATACAGCTGTCGTGTCACCATCAATGCCGTACCAGTTCTGACCACTGGTATGTTTTGATATACCGGTAAATGATATAGCGGCAGCATCGACCTTCGCTGCAATTACAACACCACTGCCCACCGGAATTTGCAATGTACGTGCAGCCCCTCGCGCCCACTGAGTTATCACATCAGTCGCTGTACCAGGACCTGTCACCGCATCACCAGTCAGGATTATTGCTCCTGGAGTAGTAGTTCCATCGCTGGTAACACCATAGAGACTGTTATCACCAAAGAATGTTGCCTGGGAGGTGGCAAGCCCTCTAATATCACTTACTGCAGAACTGTTAAAACTTCTAGCGCGATACGCAGCAAACTGAGGAATAGCGAT
Source organism: Desulfobulbaceae bacterium (assembly GCA_963678525.2). Taxonomy (GTDB): domain Bacteria; phylum Desulfobacterota; class Desulfobulbia; order Desulfobulbales; family Desulfobulbaceae; genus Desulfogranum. The sequence goes on along the minus strand of CAXXDG010000003.1, from coordinate 1,799,021 downwards.
AGCGGCCAAGATACCGATGATGGCAACAACGATCATCAACTCAACCAGGGTAAAACCAGACTCGTCTTTCATTTTGCGGATAGCTTTCATGTTCATGTGTGTCTCCTAAAATTGGGGGGTGAAAAAAGGTTTTGATTACTAAGCCATTGTTTACGTTGTATGCCCCTTATAAGCAGATGCCGTGCCATACGTTGATTTTTTTCTGTAAAAATAGTAAAATATTTACGATATTAAGATGTTATGTGTGTGTGTTTGTTTGAAGGGCACTTCGAGCGCGCGCGTACCTCTTGGTTTAGGCCGTGTTTTTGTGACGTGCAAAGTCATCTGGTGACAAATTGTGTCACTGGTGACAAGGTTGATGACCTGCACTGATCAACCGGGTGCGCGTGCAATGCAAAGAAAATAAAAAATATACTATAATTTTAGTATATTGTATGTTTTCCTTCTGTCTTGGTTTTATTTGCGCAAATACCTCAACCTCAGGATGCTTGCGTAAATTTGTCAGAGAGAAACACAAAGAAGATTCTGATTCGTGTTGAAACCTTTCCCATGATATAAAGACGGTATGAGCAGCCTGAAATTTTCATTAAGCACATCCATTTTTATGCTCTTGAGCATCGGCATGGTGTTGGCAAATTTGGTCACCCTGGTGTTTTGGCATGCGGTGGATATTCGCAAAGGGGTCCGTCAGGCGCAACAATCGGTGCAGCTGGTGCGTGACATCCTTGAGCTTGAGGGGGCAAGCGACAGCGGCATCAGCCAAGGGCGGCTGCTCAGTGTCAGTCTCGAAAGCGGCGGGGCTGCATGCGGTATCATCCGGCAAAACGGTACACGTTATACAGCCGGGGAAGGGCAGTGTCTGGCTGCTTTTTCCGACATGCTGCATGCCGGCCGGCTCTCCAGGCAAGGGAGCAAGTCTACAGTCGTCTTCACCCATAATCCTTTTTTTGCCTTTCTTGCACCTGACTCCTATGCCTATGTCTGGTTGCATCTTCCCTCGCAAGGGCAACCCCATGACGGTATCGGCATGGTGGTGCCTCTTTTCCAGTATTGGAGAAACCTTTTCCAACAGGAACAGGTGATTTTGGTTTATGTCTTATTCAATGCCATGGTTTTTTCGGTATTGGTGTTCTTCCGCATGCGGCGGCTTATCATGCGGCCCCTTGATCGGCTGGTTGATCTGGTGTCCCATCATAGCCTGTCTGAAAAAGATGTATTTCTCTCCTATTCCGGGTCCGGTGAATTTGCCCAACTTTCCAACGCCCTGTACACCATGGTGGGTCGAATTCAGAGTGACCATGAGAAACTTGCAGAGACCGTCCGGGAGTTGGAAAGCAAAAATAGTGAGCTGCAGGAAACGCGCAATGAGATGATCAAGACTGAACGGCTGGCAGCAGCCGGGCAGCTGACCGCAGGTCTTGCTCATGAGATCGGTAACCCCTTGGGTATTGTCCTGGGATATGTGGGCCTGCTCAAGAGGCCGGATCTGGATTCCCACGAGCAAAAAGAGTACCTGGAGCGCATAGAAGGGGAGCTGGAACGTATTCATCACCTCATTCAACAGCTGCTCTGTTATTGTCGACAGACACAGGTGGATCAGCAGCGAACAGCCTTTTCCATGAACAAGATGGTTGATGAAGTCTTGGAATTGACCCGGATGAGATGTGGAAAGGACGTTCATTTTACCACCAGGTATGATGACCAGGCCTGCATTTTTGCCACTGCCAACGAAATACGGCAGACTTTGCTGAATTGTCTGCTTAATGCGGTTGATTCTTTTGAGGGCATGACGGATACTGGTGATAAGCATATCCATCTTGCCACTGAACACCGAGTCGATGAATCAGGCGAGTGGGTTGAAGATCACTGATACAGGATAACGGTGCCGGTATCGAGCCGGAGATGCTGGCCAAGGTAACTGAACCGTTTTTCACTACCAAACCGGTGGGAAAAGGAACCGGGCTTGGGTTATCTGTTTCATCTGCTATACTTGAAAGAGAAGGTGGTTTCCTGCAGATTGAGAGTGAGCTTGGGAAGGGGACTACGGTAAGGATACGATTACCTCTATATAATAGAAGGTGATTACCACCGAAATTCAGTCATGCTTTCTGATACGGTGCGTATGACGCACCCTACCTTAGCCTTACGGTTATGGCTAACCCGCATTTCTCATGACTTTTTTGAATAGTGGTGTAACAGTCTGAATTAATAGTGTTAAACAAACTTTAGATAAAATCAAAAAGTCACCCTGCCGGGCGAGCATATTTTACAGCATCTGCTTTGTTACCGGACAATTGCAGTAAGTTACTACGGCTGCATGTCCGGTGCCGCGCATCTACTGTAAAATATACTCGTGAGAAATGCGGGCTAAAGCTGTGCTCTATGAATTTTTTTGTTCCTGAATCACAATTATCAACCTTGAAAGGTGAAAAAGGCGATGGCCGGCGCAGAGGTAAGAAAAGTACTCGTTGATGACGAGGAGAATATGCGTCATTTCCTGCAGGCACTTCTTCGTAAGGAAGGATACGAGGTGGAAATCGCCGCTACAGGGGTGCAGGCACTTGAGGTGTTGGGGCAGGCAAGATTTGATTTTGTGCTCTGCGATATCCGCATGCCGGAGATGGACGGCCTGGAATTTCTCAGCCGGTTGTCCCTGCTGGGGGAAAAACCCACGGTGGTGATGATGTCTGCCTACGGCACAGTGGACATAGCTCTGGAAGCCATGAAACGCGGGGCGTATGATTATATCTCCAAACCGTTCAAGGCCGATGAGATCCTCCTGGTTTTAAAAAAGGCTGAGGAGCGTCAGAAACTTGCGCACTGAAAACGACCAGCTGCGCAGACGTATTGCCGGGGAACAGGAATCCTGCCTTTTTGAGGGCATGGTTGGCAGCTCAAAGGAACTGCAGGAGCTGGGCAAACTGGCCCATAAAATCGCGCCGTATACAACCACTGTGTTAATCACCGGAGAATCCGGCACAGGCAAAGAGCTGTTTGCCAGGGGGATTCACAACGCGAGCCCCAGAAAAGACCAACCCTTTATTGCCATTAATTGCGGCGGGCTCCCTGAAAATCTGGTGGAGAGCGAACTGTTCGGCTATGTGAAAGGGGCGTTTACCGGAGCAGATACAAATAAGAAAGGGCTCTTTGAAGAGGCGCAAGGCGGAACCATTTTTTTGGATGAAATAGGCGAACTCCCTGTGGTGATTCAGGTGAACCTGCTGCGCGTGTTGCAGGAGAGGGAGGTGCGACCCGTGGGTTCCGCTCAGTCCATTCCCGTTGATGTGCGGGTCATTGCCGCAACTGCCAGGGATTTGGAGCAGGAAGTGGAGCAGGGCAGGTTTCGGGAAGACCTGCTCTTTCGCCTGAACGTGCTCCAAATCAACATTCCCCCTTTACGAAAACGAACTGAGGATATCAGTCTCTTGGCCTTGCATTTTCTGGATCAATATGCTGCCCGTTTTCAGCGGCCCGTGCAGACCATTGCCCCTGCAGCCATGCGTATACTTATGCAGTACCAATGGCCGGGTAATGTGCGTGAATTGAAAAATGTGATGGAACGGGCCGTGCTGCTCTGTGAATCGGAACGCCTTGAATCGCATATGCTGCCCTCTGCGTTGCAGCAGGAAGCATCTTGTGACCAGGCGGTGTGGCACTCCCTGGATACCTTTTCCATAAAAGAGGGCAGTCGTATTCTGGAGCGGCAGCTTATTATCAAGGCGCTGCGTGAAACAGGCGGCAACAAATCCAGGGCTTCCGAATTGCTGGAGATCAGTTACCCGTCTCTCCTGAGTAAGATTAAGGAGTATGGGGTTTAACCTGAGTTGCTGGAAAGGCGTTGTAAAATTTTTTAATAGTTCGAGTGCGTCAGTGTAAAATTTTTTAATTATTTGTCCAAGGGGTTTTCTGTTACTCCCTTTCCGAGGACTCTGCTAATTGTCTGAAATTGAAGTAGTTGTACCTGAGCCGCAGGATCTTCCCATTGTGGCACGTTTTTTGTTTGTCATAAGGAGACAGAATTTCAATTGCTATAAGGAATGTTCCCTATGAAACGTTTAAACAATAAGGGCTTCACAATCATTGAACTGATGGTTGTGGTTGGCATTTTGGCTATTGCAGCGACAATAGCCATCCCGACCATAAATTCTTTTCTTCCCAATATGCAGCTGAAAAGTGAAATCAGAAGCATCTATTCCGCGGCAATGCAGGCAAAGAGCGAAGCTGTTCGCCGCAGTGAAAATTGTGCGTTGACTTTCAATCAGGCTGTGAGTGGAACCACCTATAACTATGTGGTTTACCAGGATGATGACCGGGATTGTGAATTCGACGTTGGTGAACCTGTTATTCTTTTGTCCGGCGAGTTTCCACCAAGTGTCAGCTTTGACACTTCTAAGGTAGCTGGAGACGGGATCAGTATTGTAGACAATGACGAGGGTAACCCCACCATCGTTTTCAGGCCCACCACCATTCCAACTGATAATGACGGAGGTTTTGCTGGAGGCAGTGTTTATCTTAAAACGGAAACCACAGACAAGGTCACCAAGGTTGTCATCGCGCAATCTGGAAATATTCGTATAAGCAATGCGGAAGAAGACGAGGAAGAGGAATAGATGAACATACATCCGTATCAATTTTTTCATAGTTACATCAAAAGGCATGATGTCAGAGGGTTTACCTTGGTCGAGCTTCTCATTACCCTTGTCCTTTCCGGAATAATCATGGCCGCCATCTATGGAGCTTATATAACCCAGCAACGTACTTATCTTGCCCAGGAAGATGTAGCGGAAATGCAGCAAAATGTCAGGGCTGCCATGTATATGCTGGCCAGTGAACTTCGGATGGCCGGCTATGATGACGGGTCCGGGGCCGGGGCTACGATCCAAACAGCTGGTTTGATTCAGGTCAGGTTTACAGCCGACCTTAATGCCGATAGTGATGTTGTAGATGAGGATGAAGACATCACCTATGATTTATACTCTAGTACTATTGATGGTGTAACAAAAACTAAACTAGGGCGGATTGACAATAATGATGCCGCTCCTGCACATCAAGCAGTAGCCGAAAACTTCGACTACCTCGAATTCGAGTACCTGGATGACCAGGGTGATACCACAACCGTGGTAAACGACATGCGAGCCATACGTATCCACCTTCTGGCCAGGGCAAACACGGCTGCCAAGGACTATGATAACACAGGGCTTACCTATGCCTTTCCCAGTGGTCCGCAGGGGCCCTATAACGACAACGTCCGCAGACGGCTCTATGTCACAACCGTCAATCTCCGCAACATGGGGTTGTAATGCAGAACAACAAGACAACATGCCAACAGGGCTTCACCCTTATAGAAGTGATGATAGCCATCGTGCTGCTGGTGATCGGTATTATCGCTCTCTACACCATGCAGGTTACGGCTGTGGACGGCAATATGCGAGCTAATCTGATATCCGAGGCAGGCAACCTCAATGCTGAACAGATCGAGCTGCTGATCGGCTTGAAGTATGCGGACATTGAAGATATTGATGGTGACGGGACAGACCAAGACTCGGATTGGGACGGTATAGATGATGACGGCGATAATTTTGGTCTGGATGATCAGACCGCTGCCACTGCCGACGGAAACGGTACCTCAGCCGACGGCAGGTATCAGTTTTTCTGGAATGCCGCTTTAGATACCCCGGTGCCCAATGTCATGACCATTTATGTGCATGTGCAGGATCTCAGCCAGACAATGGCTGCTCCGGTTACTTTCATCTATCATAAAGACGACATCATTTAACCCGGGCAAGGAGAAATTTGTGAATCCACGGCAACACATGAAAAGAGATGAAAGCGGCTTTGTGCTGGTCCTTGCCCTGCTGATGCTGGTAATGCTCAGCCTGCTCGGTATCTATGCCACAACCACCAGTGTGTTTGAGCTGCGGGTGGCCGGTAATGATCGCGCTTCAAAACGCACTTTTTACAAGGCAGACGGCGGACTGCAGATCGGTATTGAAATGGTGGAACAGAACCTGAGCTGCGCCAACGGTTTTTCCTCCTCAGGCTTTAGCGGCGGCAAAAAGGCTATCGCCGGAATAGATATCTATGATGCCAAACTCGCCTATGCTGAGGATATCGAAGATATCGAAGGCGCTTCGTCAACCACGGTTGAGGACGATATCCCCTCTGATACCATTCGCTCGATGAGCATACCTGATGATCCTGCCAATCGGGTGGATACCCTGCCTCACACCAATATCGCGGTGTTCGGGGTAACCGAGCTGCAGCCGGGTTCGGCGCTGCAGATGGTTGCCGGATACGAGGGACTGGGTAAGTCGGCAGCTCAAGGCGGTTCCGTTATAGCAATGGATGTGCATTCTCAACAGGTAGACACGAATAATTCAAGGGCCAGGCTCATGTTAAAATGGAGACATACGGTCGGACAGGAGGGGGCATGCAGATATTAACGCTGAGAGCGCGGGCAGCCCGGTATGCGCGTATCGGGATAATGACTGTGGGAGTATTTGCTTCCATTCCCCTGGGATTAAGCCATGCGGACGCCATCGGCAAATGGGTGGACGGCAAGGTGACCCGGGCCCCCTGGAAGGGCGCGTATACTCACATACAGGTCGATGATACCAGATATACGGTCATGGAGCATGTTGTTGTCCGTCAGGTATATACTGAAAATGGAGCAGAGTATAAAAAATATATACCCCTTAAACAGGTGCGGGTAGGCAATACCGTACTCATGCAGGTTGAAGGCAATCGGGTGTATCAGATTGAAAAAGTAAAAAGATGATAGCTGCTCACAGGGCACACGATCTCTCCGCGATCAGCCTGGCTTACGTATGAGCCAATACGCTGCGCCAGACAGCTTGCAGAGATATCAAGCACCCTGCAACCAGTTACACATACTGGGTTAATTAAACTCGCCACTGCTCCCCAGTGAGTAGTTACAAAAGATAATGGGATATACAGAGATGATACGAGCAATACTTTCTCGAACCTTGTCTGTTGGGACAATCTGCTCTCTTGCACTGTCTGTGCCGGTTTCCTTTGCCGCAACCAGTGCCGATTACCTGGCTGTACCGCCTTTTGTTTCCTCTGGAGCGCCGCCGTTGGTCATGCTGGTGATGGGGCGTAATCACAAGCTGTATTACGAGGCCTACAACGATGCCTCGGACCTGAATGACGACGGTACCCTGGATGTCACCTATGATCCAACATCCATTGATTACTATGGATACTTTGATAACTTCAAGTGCTATACCTATAACGGTTCAGCAAGTTCGCCATTGTTCGAGCCCAGTTCCATTACCACGGATAAGACGTGCAGCGGCGGCAGTGAGTGGAGCGGGGATTTTTTGAACTACCTGACCATGTCCCGTATGGATACCATTCGCAAGGTGCTGTACGGAGGCTACCGAAGCACGGACGCCAGCGGCGATACCGTGCTGGAGCGGGTGTTTGTTCCCCACGACGCCCACACCTGGGGAAAGGAATATACCAGTGTGGCTGTCAACGGTTATGATATCGCGGATTATGCTCCTCTGACAGCTCCTCCCACAGGCAGCGGTCTGCGTCATCTGTTTGCTTCGACCACCAAAACCGACGGCGGGCCTCCCTTACTGCGCGTGCTGCCCAACAACCCCAACAGGATCTGGGACTGGGTCTCTTCAGAAGCCCCTGTTGCCAAGGATAACCTGGAAGTCACCGGCGGGAGTCATCCGGGGCACCCTGGGGATCATGACGATTTTGAACAGATGGCGGCCACCTATGCCACCTCTGCCAACCAATACGGCAGCGGTGATTGGTTGGATTATTCTCTTCGTAACGGGGTGAGCGAACGCTATTCCGGCACCGGCTTCGGCGCCATAGACGGTGCCGGGAATCCCTGGGGTACGAATTACGACCCGTATAGCAGCGGCAGCACGCAGCAAAATAAATACCTCGCTATTTTTGACGGGATTCTGAACATCACTACAGACGGGGACTACACCTTTTCCGTAGATGGAGATGATGCCGTTGAAGTGATTATAGATGGGGTAACTGTGTCGTACTGGTACGATGGCCACGGGGCTGACGGCGATTACAATAATAGTGGAACTAAAGGGACTATCTACCTTTCCACAGGTCCGCATACGGTCGAATATCGCATGGAAGAGGATGGCGGCGGTGACCAATATTTTCTGTATTGGAATGGTCCTGATTCCAATAATAACTGGCAAATTGTCCCTGCAAGCGCCTTTACGGATTTAACACTTTCCACCTATTCCCTGGCCGGCATCAGCTCCACCATCACTGACTACCAGGTCCGGGTACAGGTCTGTGACACCTCCATAGGATTGGAATCCAACTGCAAGCAGTATCCTGACGGCAATTACAAACCCATCGGTTTACTCCAGCGTCACGGCGAGACAGGCAGGATGTATTTCGGCCTGATGACCGGTTCCTGGACCAATAATACCCGGGGCGGGGTCTTGCGTAAGGCTGTCGGCGATATTTCCGATGAGATTAACTCCACAACAGGGGCATTTACTACGGTCAGCGGAATTATAGATACCTTCAATAAGATGCAGATCCAGGGGTACAGTTATTCCGCCAGTAACTATAACGATGACTGCGGCTGGATAACCTCCGGCCCCATGACCAACGGTCATTGCCGCGACTGGGGAAATCCCATTGCCGAAATGATGTATGAGACTGAGCGCTACTTTGCCGGTAAAGGAAGTGCTACCTCGACCTACACGTACAGTGCAACAGATTCATCCCTTGATGATAACATATTGGACTTGCCTCTGGCGACCTGGGATGACCCCTATGATGCAACTTCAGGATATGATCGCTGTTCCCAGCCGTACATGCTGGTCTTAAGCGATATTAACCCCACCTTTGACGGTGATGATTTGCCTGGGGTCAACTCCAATTTCGGCACCGGCATCAGCACGGATATGAAACTCGACGACCTGTCCACGGATCTGGACGTGGAAGACTGGGCAAACCTGATCTCCACAGGAGAGAGTGAATCCGGTGATCGGTATATCGGCCAGAATGGTGCTGATTTCGATTATGTCTGCAGCGTGAAAAACATTACCGGGTTTGGTGATATTCGTGGATTGTGTCCGGAAGAGCCGACCAAAGGCGGCAGCTACTACTCGGCTGCGGTTGCTTACTATGGTCATGTAACCGATCTGCAGCCGAGCGTAGACGATGACCAGAGCGTGCGCACCTATGCCGTCGGGCTCGCCTCACCCTTGCCCAGGATTGAGCTTGATGTGGGAGGAATGGATGTAACCCTGGTGCCTTTTGCCAAAACCATCGGAACCACAGGGTCAAGCAGGGTTTGGTCCTACTGGCCTACCAACACAATAGTCGATTTTTTTGTCGAAGAATTTACCGAAACCTATGGCGTGTTCCGTATCAACTATGAGGACGTTGAACAGGGCGCAGACCATGATATGGATGATATTGTCAAATATACCTTCCAGCTGGTGGATGCAGCCGGTGATGCCGTCACCGACACCGCTGATGCGGTGGCGGTTGATATTTCCCTGGAATCTACGAAGGCCTCAGGCTCTTATATCCAGCATGCAGGATACATCATTTCCGGCACAACCAAGGATGGAACCTATCTGGAAGTCAGGGATATAGACACCGGTACATCCCAGGATTTTTTGACCTGGATCGATACCCCTCCAGGGGTTGATCCCATTGATCCCACTGATACGGCCGCTGTTAACGCCCGTGATAATGCAGGCGAATACCATAATTCATCCCTAGGCGTGCTGCCGCTTTCTACGACACGGCGATTTTACCCTGACAGCACCGGCGGCGCTACTGCGGCCAGCCTGATTCCCAATCCACTCTGGTATGCCGCCAAGTGGGGCAATTTTGAGGACAGTGACAGTGACGGTACCCCCAATCTGGATGCCGAATGGGATGAGGATGGTGACGGGGTTCCCGATACCTACTACTACGTCACCAATCCTTTGCGGCTGCAGGAGCAGTTGAATAAATCTTTTGCCGATATTTTAAATACCGCCTCTTCGGGTACGGCTGCCTCGGTTATTTCCAATACCAGGACAGGTGAAGGCGCTGTATACCAGTCCATTTTTTATCCTGAAAAATCGGATACCACGGGAGCTGCAAACACTGTTAAATGGATCGGGCAGCTGCATGGCTTTTTCGTCGATAGTTATGGATATATTCGCGAGGACTCCAATGAAAACAATGTGCTGGATGTAGTCGGGCCTGACCTTGACGGCGACGGCAGGGTCTATCAGGAGGATATCAACTTCAACTGTGCTCTTGATACTGAAGACACCAACGGCAATGGTACCCTGGATTCCGGAGAAGATCTCAACGGGAACGGGGAGCTGGACACAGAGGATACCAACGGCAACGGTACGTTGGAATATGAGACCTGTTCCCCGGTCTATGATCCGCTCTATCATTCTTTCCTCTCACAGATTGATGCGATTATCGTATACGGTACCAGTGATGCCACCCGTTATTACGATATAAACGGCAACGGAGACCTGGATGACGAGGAGATTCTCTGGAATGTCGGTTCAACAGGGCTTGGTTTTGAGGATTTTTATTATCTGTGGAACTCTTCCGACTGGTTGAACAGCTCCCTTCTCGATCCGCTTACCCAGAGGTCTACATATATCTCGGATGCCGATGAAAGATATATCTTTACCTGGGTGGATGGAAATAGTGACGGCGCGGTTGATTCAGGCGAGGTAAAGGATTTTATCTGGCCGACCACAGCGCCTGCAGTGAGCACCCTCTCCGATCCCACGGAACTGTATGCCTATCTGAATCTGAACCCTTCGTTTGCTGATACGCCCACTGCTATATCCACGCTCAGTTCCACGGATTTTGACACCTATCTGCTAGGACAGACTGAACGGGAGATCAACTGGGTGCGCGGACAGGACTATGTCAACACCAGTGGCGAACCGGATCCGCTGAGTATAAGCGGGTCCGATATCGCCGGTACGGAACTGCGCTCGAGATATTTTAACGGCAGCACCTGGAGGCTCGGTGACATCGTTTATTCGACCCCGACCCTGGTATCGGATCCTGCGGAAAATTTCCACCTGCTTTATCGGGATCCCACCTATGCAGTCTTTGCCGCCCAATACGAAGGGCGCCGCCATGTTATATATACAGGTGCCAATGACGGCATGCTGCATGCCTTTAACGGCGGGTTTTACGATGAAGCCAATCTGCAGTACTGTCGCGAAATCGACAGCAACTACAATCCATGGGATTCCGACACCACCAATGATGATGCCTGTGTCGCTTCCACCTCCAATCCGGAGCTTGGCGCAGAGTTATGGGCCTATGTTCCCTTTAATCTGCTGCCGCATCTCTACTGGCTGACAGATACTGCTTACGGGCACAGCTATTATATGGATTTAAAACCCAGGATTTTTGATGCCAGAATTTTCCCCGATGGATACCGACCATCCCTATGGCTGGGGAACGGTCATGGTTGTGGGAATGCGTCTGGGCGGGGCCACTGTTCAGGCGGATCTGGATAAGACAGACGGCATCAATCCCGTATCAACCGACCCGGTTATGACTTCCTCTTACGCCATTTTTGACATCACCAATCCGGAAGTAGCTCCGACCCTGCTGGGAGAGATTACCATGCCTGATATGGGGTATTCCACTGTGTATCCCACTGTGGTGGTGATGAACGATGGTAACCATGACGGGGCGTATGCTGATTATAACCACACCAGCCCGGAGCTTGGTGAAAACCGATGGTTCCTGGCTTTCGGCTCTGGACCTGCAAACGCGAATGGTGAACCTGATCCCTCGCTGCTTACAAGTGTTACCAGTTACCAGAACGGGCAGTTCTATTTGCTTGATCTTGTGCAACTGGCCACCGAGAATAAGCTGTACAGCCTTACGGATGGAACTATTGGCGGAGTTGACAAAACAGGTGTGTTGACGGCTGGATTGCATCCCTATGTCACCTTGGAAGCCGCAACCTTTGTCAGCGATCCCATCACCGTTGACTGGGACCTGGATTACAATGCCGACGTGGTCTATTATGGTACCGTCACTGACAACACTTCAGGGTCACCGTCCTGGAAGGGAAAAATGAGGAGGATTGTTGTAGATGATCCCGATGACGCGGATGAGGATCAAGACCCGCAGAACTGGCAGGCCGACAACATCATGCTGGATGCAGAGCAACCAATAACGGCGGGTGCCACAGCAGGTATCGACGCCACAGGTCAACGCTGGGTGTATTTTGGAACCGGCCGCTACTTTGATGCAAGCGATATTATTGACCTCGGCACCCAGTCCTATTATGGAATCAAGGAACCGCTTGATACTTCAACCGGTAATTATGACTGGTCTACGGTGACTAAAAGCGACCTTGTAGACACAACCAATTATACGGTCTATTTAGACGGCACCGTCGATGCCGACGGTGCAACAACCAACTGGGCGGGATTGACCAGTGAGCAGGCTGCCCATAAGGGCTGGTACCTGGATTTCCTTTCCACTACCGGCGGGCAGGAAGGTGAACGAAACCTTGGTCAGGCAGTGCTCCTTGGAGGTCTGGTCAGTTTTACCACCTTCATACCTTCTGCTGATATCTGTGTGCCGAGCGGCTCCAGTTCTCTCTGGGCCCTGTATTATATGACGGGAACAGCCTATGAAACCGATGTGTTCGGCGGATCGGGAAGCACGGCAACCGGCACTGGAACCGACGTCAAATCCACCCGAAAAGTCAGTCTCGGGAGTGGCGTTGCAGCATCACCGAGCGCCCATAGCGGCCGGGAGGGCGGCTCAGCCATCATGGTGCAGACAAGTACCGGTGAAATTAAACGGGTGGAACAGGATAATCCACTGGCTACCAAATCCGGCATCCAAAGCTGGAAAGTACGATAAGATACTATATTATAATACGAACAATTGTAAGCTGCCCCGGTTTAGCGGGGCAGCTTTTTTTCAGGCCGTTACGGCAGGCGCAGGTTGTGTTTCTTTTTTGGTGTCATCCCCGTATCCGGGCATATCAATTCTTCTTATTCTTGAATCAAATCAATTTATATCTTCCTTCAAAAAAATAGTTGTTTTTTGCTTGACTTCTCCTGCTCAGCTCATTAAATATTCGTACCACTGAATACTGATTCAGTTTTGTCTTTAAACGTATCATCCGTCGGCAAAACGATTCAGAAATTGCACAGGCTTACGAGCTAACGAGAATTAAACAGAGAGGGAATAACTATGAGTAAATTAGTAGCGCCTCATGGCGGCAAAGGTCTTGTATGCGCTTTGCTTGAAGGAGCGGAGCGTGATGCTGAGTTGGCAAAAGCCAAAGGCTTAAAGCAGATAGAAGTTTCCAATCGCGCCAAAGGCGATCTGATCATGATGGGAATCGGCGGTTTTTCCCCTCTGGATGGTTTCATGGCCAAAGCTGACTGGAAAGGCGTTTGCGAGAATTTCCAGATGGCTGACGGCACCTTCTGGCCTGTACCTATCACCCTTGATATTGCTGCCGCAGATGCTGCAGAGATCAAAGAAGGTGACGAGATTGCTCTGGTAAACGGCGGCGAAACCTATGCCACCATGAAAGTTACCGAGAAATACGAAATGACCGACGCCGACAAGAAATGGGAATGCGAAAAAGTGTTCATGGGCGAAGGTGAAGAGTCTGTAGACGGTAAATTCTGGGAAATCGCTCCTGAAGATCATCCCGGCGTTATCATGGTTATGAACCAGAAAGAGTACAACATTGCCGGTCCTGTAAAAGTACTCTCCGAGGGCGGATACAAAGAGAAATACCCGGGCGTATACCTGACACCTGCCGAGACCCGCGCAATGTTTGACGAGCGTGGATGGGCAAATGTTGCCGCTCTGCAGCTGCGTAACCCCATGCATCGTTCCCATGAGTTCCTGGCAAAAATCGCCATCGAGGTATGTGACGGCGTTCTGATCCACTCCTTGATCGGTAACCTGAAACCAGGTGACATTCCAGCCGAGACCCGCGTTAAAGCTATCGAGATTCTGATCGACAACTACTTTGTCAAAGAGAACGTCATCAACGCAGGGTATCCTCTGGATATGCGTTATGCCGGTCCTCGTGAGGGTCTGCTCCATGCTACCTTCCGTCAGAACTACGGTGTCAACAACATGCTGATCGGTCGTGACCATGCCGGTGTTGGTGACTTCTACGGTCTGTTCGAAGCACAGCAGATTTTCGACCGCATTCCTGAGACCGGTGATGCCGGTAAAGACCTGCAGTGTAAACCAATGAAGATCGATTGGACCTTCTACTGCCACAAATGTGACGGTATGGCTTCTCTGCGTACATGTCCGCATACCAAAGAAGATCGCGTTATCCTCTCCGGTACCAAACTGCGTAAAGCACTGTCTGAAGGTGCTGATGTTGTTGATCACTTTGGTCGCGACGAAGTCCTCACACATCTTCGCGCATACTATGCAGGACTTACAGAGAAAGTTGAGGTTAAAATGCAGGGTGCCGCTTCCGGCTCCGCTATGTAATCTCCTCTTTTTTCTGATTGCATATACAAGAGACACCGCATTTGCGGTGTCTCTTTTTTTTTGCCCGCTTACCGGGCTTTTCTTTTTTTTGAAAAATGATATTATCCGTATTCGTATTTGTTATTCGGCTTGCCGGTCATTGAAGCGAGGAATACGGCAAGGCGGCATAGCGACATGGTAATGTATTGACGAACATCGAAAAGGAGAGAAGTTTGTGAACAGAACATCCCTCACAGTAGGTCTGGGAGAACGCAGTTATCCCATATATATAGGCCCTGGCGTGCTCAACATGATCGGAACGGATCTGAAAGCCCGACAGGCCGGAAGAAAATACGGCATTATAACAGATTCCAATGTCGGTGAACTGTATGGCGGCAGGCTTTTGCAGATCTTGCAGCAGGAGGGGATCGAGGCCGAACTTTTCTCTTTTCCGGCAGGTGAGGGCAGCAAGAATCTCAATACCATCGGAGATCTGGCCGGCCGTCTCGCCCGCAAAGGATTTGATCGCACAGACGCGCTGATTGCCCTTGGGGGAGGAGTTGCCGGGGATATGACCGGTTTTCTGGCCGCCACCTATATGCGCGGAATTGCTTTTGTACAGATCCCAACCAGTCTGCTTGCCCAGGTGGATTCTTCGGTCGGAGGGAAAACCGGTGTGGATATACCTGAAGGCAAGAACCTTGTGGGTGCTTTTTATCAACCCAGGGCCGTGTATATTGATACGGATCTGCTTGTTACGCTGCCTCAACAGGAGTATCGGGGCGGCCTGGCTGAAGTGATTAAATACGGTGTTATCAAGGACAGCGCCTTTTTCACTTTTCTCCAGGAGAATCAGAGCGCTATCCAGGCACTGCAGCCGGAAATACTGACCGGCATGATCAAACGATGCTGTGAGATAAAGGCTGAGGTCGTTGCCCGGGATGAACGTGAAGGCGGGCTGCGGCGTATCCTCAATTACGGTCATACCATCGGCCATGCTGTGGAAGCCGCTTCCGACTTTACCATCATACATGGCTTTGCCGTGGCCATCGGTATGGTTGCCGCTGCCGGACTTGCTGTTCACAGTTTGGGTGACAGCGTAGATATCAGGAAAGAGTTAACAGCGCTCCTTGCAGGCTATGGCCTGCCGACCACTATTCCCCCGCACCTGGATATTGACCGAATGCGAACCTATCTGCTTGCTGATAAAAAGACGGTGGCGGGGCGGGTATTTTTTGTGTTGCCGGAAAGGATCGGCGTTGTGAGCATTACTGATCAGGTAGATCCTGATGATGTGGATGCTGTGTTGCGCAACGTGCTGTAACAGATTATTGCTTGAATGGTAACTGCTCACAGTTCACCTGATCTTTCCGCGATCAGTCCGGCTTACGTATGACTCAATACGCTGCGCCGGCCTGCTTGCAAAAATCTCAGGCACCCTGTAATCAGTTACAAATACAGGGGATTTGTCAAGCTCAACCAGGTCCCCTGTGAGTAGTTACCTTGAATGTATACCATCAGATAGACGATTATGCCCATATACGAATTTTTTTGCCCTGATTGTAATACTATTTTTAATTTTTTTTCCCGGCGAATCAACACGGAAAAGCGACCGGACTGCCCGAAATGCGGCAGAGAGGAACTGGAGAAAATGATGTCCACATTTGCCACCATCGGCAAGGCAAAGGAAGAGGATGCAAACGATCCTTTTGCCGGTATGGACGAGACGAAAATGGAACAGGCATTTGCCGGGTTACTGCAGGAAGCCGAACATGTCAATGAAGATGATCCTCGTCAGATGGCAAGTCTCATGCGGAAGTTTTCCGAAAAGACCGGACTGCATTTAGGCGACCGGATGGAAGAGGCCCTGGCCCGGATGGAGTCAGGTGAAGATCCTGATCACATCGAAGCGGAAATGGGCGATCTTATGGACGGAGATGATGCTTTCAGCCTTGAAACCATGAAAAATACACTTTCTTCGGGTCCCAGACCGCCCGTCCGTGATGAAAAGTTGTATGAATTGTAATTTCCTGTAGTCGTGCCTTTTTTTCACGTAAAAAGGGAAAAAATGTTTATCCGTTTCTCCTTGGAGAGGAGGTGAATTACAATTTTTTCCAGTGCTTTTCCTCGCAGGAACAGGTACTGTTTTTATATACTTTACAACCGGCTGATAATTCATAAGAATAAGCGCTGTATAGGAACCTGAAACACAGGAGGAAAGAGTATGAAAAGCTTTGTACCCCCTCTGTTGTTTACCTGTGCCTGTCTGTTTGTGTCAGCAGGCTCTGTTTCCCTTGCCGCTGACCCTGCACAACATCCGGAACTCACTGCAGAGGAACAATACATTCCCTGTGCGGACTGCCATCAGGACGCAACGCCTGAAGTGCATGAGCAGTGGTTTGATTCCGTGCATGGTATTGCCATGGTAAAGTGTTATCAGTGCCATGGGACCTTTGAGACCTTTCGTGTCACCCCTCCCCGTGAAAATTGTGCGGTCTGTCACGCAGACATGATGAACAAGTGCCCCCAGGATAAGACGTGTTGGCAGTGTCACATTCCCCACGGCTTTCAGGCTGAGGGCGCAGACTCCATGAACTCCGATCACGACAAGCAGTCAAGCTGAGGAGGAAACCAATGCAACAGACGCGAAGGGATTTCATTAAAGCAAGTGCAGCTCTCTCTGCTGCATCCTTTGTAGGTATGCAGCTGTCTATGGACGGCCCTGCCGCAGCCCGGGCGGAAGAGGGAGTCAGTTGGCATCGGGGCAGCTGCCGGCTCTGCGGCGTGGGATGCCGGGTTGAACTCGGTGTCAGAGACGGCAAGCCCATCGGTCTGCGCGGTGTGGCTGAGGCGCGAACCAATTACGGCTACCTGTGCATGAAAGGCATGCATTTCTGGAAATGTATCGGGCATAAGGAACGGCTGGATACACCTTTGTATCGAAAGTCCAAAAAGGATGATTTTCGAAAAATTTCCTGGGAAGAAGCCCTGGATATTGCCGCAGACGCCTTTGCCGGCGCAGTCAAGGAAAACGGACACGACAGTGTAGCCTACTACGGGTCCGGCCAGTCGCTTACGGAAGAGACCTATCTCTTTCAAAAAATCATGCGCGGAGGCCTGCAGACCAACAATGTGGAAGGCAATCCACGCCTCTGCATGGCCAGTGCCGTGGGCGGTTACATGACCTCCTTCGGAGCGGATGAGCCCATCGGCGGTTATGCGGATATTGAAAAGGCGCACTGCTTTTTCATAATCGGCTCCAACACGGCCGAGGCGCATCCGGTTCTGTTTCGGCGGATCATGCGGCGAAAACTGGATAACCCTGAAGTCAAAGTCATCAATGCGGATCCCCGTGTTTCCCAGACCTCGAGAATTGCCGACCAGCACCTGCAGTTTAAGCCTGGAACCGATCTTTTCCTGCTCAATGCCATGGCAAACGTGATCATCACCGAGAAACTCCATGATGAAGCGTTTCTCGCCTCCTATGCGAGTTTCAGAACCGGAAAAGATGCGAAGCAAGTCGGGCTGGAAGAATACAGGCAGTTTACGGCTTCCTATACGCCGGAAAAGGCCGCTGAAATATGCGGCGGTAATATCACCGCCGATGAGATCCGCCGGACGGCCCGTTGGTTTGCCGCATCCAAAGGAACTCTCTCCCTATGGACCATGGGCATTAATCAGCGTAAACAGGGCGTCTGGGCCAACAATCTGATCCATAATCTCCACATCCTGACCGGACAGCTTTTTACCGAAGGTGCTGATTCTCTTTCTTTGACCGGGCAGCCCAACGCCTGCGGCGGGGTTCGCGAGGGTGGGGGGCTGTGTCATATCCTGCCCGGGCATCGACCGGTGGAAAATGCAACGCTCCGCAATCAGGTCGAAGCGGCCTGGGGAGTGCCCCAGGGACGTATACCCGGTAAACCAGGCCTGCATACCATGGCCATGTTCACCGCTGTTAACGAGGGAAAAATCAAGGCAATATGGATTAACTGCACCAGCCCGGCGCAAAGTCTTCCCAACTGCGATCTCTACAACCAGGGGCTTGCGCGTGAGGACTGTTTCATTGTCTGTACGGATATTTTCCACACCCGGACAACGGAATATGCCAACCTGGTGTTACCCGCAGCCTTTCATTTTGAGAAAACCGGAGTTTACGGATGCACGGAAAGACGCTCGCAGCTGACCAGAAAAGCCGTGGACGCCCCGGGTGAGGCCAAACCCGAAGTCTGGATTGTTCGTGAATGGGCCCGGAAGCTCGCCGTCAAGCTCGATGATCCGGTTATTGCCAGGTGTATCGAACCCTTTGACAACCTTGAAGAGGATTATGCCCTGCCCAAAGCCGTCTGGGACGAGTACACACAGAAATTGACTAAAAACAGGGATAACGATCTCCGCGGGGCCACCTACGATGTCCTGGCGCAGATGGCTGACGGGGTGCAATGGCCGGCGCCTACGGAAGAATATGCGCGTACGGGGGGGACGGTCAAAAAATATGTTCGCGGCCTCGATCCCATGGCTGACAGTGAGGCTGTGAATGATCTGCCTTACCAGATTTACGGCCCCGCCCATGATGACCGCAGGCTGTGGATATGGCTGCGGCCCCAGGCTGATCCCGAGGAAATTCCGGATGCGGAGTATCCCTTCTATCTCTCCACGGGACGTATTATCGACCACTGGCATACCATGTCCATGACAGGGCGGATTCCCGAGCTGCTTCGCGCCAATCCGTACGCCTATGTGGAGCTGAATCCAAAGGATGCTGAAAAGTTGGGTGTCAGGCCGGGAGACATGGTTGAGGTCACCTCCCGGAGGGGATCCAATGTCCTGCCGGCCAAGGTTTATGAAGGCCCCATTGCAGGAATGGTTTTTGTGTACTGGCATGATCAGGCAAAAACGCGTATGATAAATAAAGTGACAAAAGACGCCTATGATCCGGGATCAAAGGAGCCGGAATTCAAGATCTGCGCCGTCAAGGTGCGAAAGGTCTCCGGCCCGCAGCCGTTGAAACCGGTAATAGTCTGAAAATAGTCAGGCAGCCGGAAGTTGGGAACCTGTCCGTCAATCTTCCAGAGAAGACCGTAAGAAGTTCTTGTCGTTTTCTTCAGAGGTTCCTGAGTTCCAATTCTATGAAAAGGTTGACGTCCACAGGTTCCCAACCTCCGGCTGCCTGCACCCGTTTTCAAGGTTCTTCCAAAAAACCATGGTGAGACCATGCCCATAGCCGGTGTCGTCATATCCGTTCACCCTGTATCCGTACCGAGCGCAATCGCTGACCTGTCTTCCCTTGACGGCGTGGAAATTCACGGTTCCGACGCCCGGGGAAATATTGTCGCGGTGCTCGAGGCTGCAAGTACAGGCGAAATGGAACAATGCATCCGGCATATTTCCGGACAGGAGCATGTCCTTCATGTCGGCCTGACATACCTCAATGTCGAGGATGAGGCTGAACATTCCTCCGCAGTCGAGGGGCGGTCCGGTTCGTACAGGGAAAGCTGACCATGGATCGCCGAACCTTGCTGAAAGTCGCGGCCGCGGCCTCCGCAGCCTTGGCCGGCTCTCCCGGGATACCCCTTGCTTCCCGGCTGTTTACATCACCCCTGGGCGTCAATCTGCTTCGGCCGCCCGGCGCACTTGCTGAAGATCGATTTACCTCCACCTGTATCCGCTGCGGCAGGTGCGTGGAGATCTGCCCCTATCACTGCATTGCAATGCTCGACCTGCGTCACGGGCTCAATGCGGGAACGCCGTTGATACAGGTCCAAAACATCCCCTGCTTCTTGTGCATGAAATGTGTGCACGTCTGTCCCACAGGCGCCCTGCAGCCTCTACCCCAGTCAGCGGTCCGCATGGGTACGGCGGTGGTCAATCAGTTTACCTGTATATCCTGGATCGGGACGGCGCTCTGCCGAACCTGTTTTGACAAGTGTCCCTTTAAGGGGAGCGCCATTACCCTTGAAGAGCTGAAACCCGTTGTCCATGCCGCTCACTGCACCGGATGCGGCCTGTGTACGTATGCGTGTCCGGTAACCGCTCCGGACGGGTTCAAGGCCGTCAACGTGCAGCCGCCCCTGGAGGAAGTCTGATGCCGGCAGACAGGCGGATAACACGCTACGGCAGGCTGCGGATGCTCGTGCTGAGCGCTTCCTTTCTGCTGCTGGTTATAAACCCGCTGCTGAACTATTATCTGCATATCGGTTTCATCCAGGGATGGTATCAGTCACTGGGAATCGGCGAGCTGTGGATCGTCTCTCCGCTGGAAGGCCTGGAAAGCATGCTCACCTCCCAGCGAATCTATATGCCCACGCTTTTCGGCATGCTGATACCCGTGGTGATAGCCATGCTGCTCGGCAGGATATTCTGTTCCTGGGTGTGTCCTGTAAGTTTTTTGGGCGAACTCTCGGACCGTATCCGCAGGAGGATTGCAGCAAAAAGATTTCGGAGCAGGCAGTTGCAGCTGCCCCGCAGTCTGCTGTGGTACGTGCTGGTCGCTGAGATTATCCTCTCCCTGATCCTGGGCGCACCGATTTTTGTGTTCCTCTCTCCTCCCGGATTGGTGGGAAGGGAACTGATGCTGGCTGTTTTTTTCCACACCCTTGCCGTTGAAGGGATCGTGATTATTGGTGTGCTTGTGCTCGACCAGGTCTCCAGGAGAATGTTCTGCAGGTATTTTTGCCCTCTCGGTGCATTATTGGCCCTGCTCGGCGGCAGGAGACGCCTGCAGGTCAGGTATGTTCCTGCAAACTGCACCGGCTGCGGAAAGTGTGATCAGGCCTGCCCGCTGACCATTCGTCCAAGCCGGGGGGAATCAACATCCATATATTGCTGGAACTGCGGCGCGTGCATAGATTCCTGCCGATTTGACGCCCTTTCTTTTCAATGGGGCGATCATAACGAACCATGAACGTCATCACTCCGGCATAGCGCTTTCCGCCCTCTGCCGAAGACTTTTATAGAAGGATAAGAGGTTTATACATGCGAGGCAAACTGGTCATAGCGATGGTGGGGTTACCGGCCCGCGGCAAGTCGACCATGGCAAAGAAATTAAGCCGCACCCTTGAACTCGACGGGGTAACCACCCGTATTTTCAACAACGGTGAGCTGAGAAGACGGATGAGTCAGGAACTCGGCAGCACTTCCCATGCAGGCTTTTTTTCACCGGACAACCCGGAGGGGGTTACGTTCCGTGAAAAGATTGCAGCCACCAACCTGGAAAACGCCCGCCGGTTCCTCGATGATGAGGGGGATGTCGTTATTCTGGACGCCAGCAATGTGAGCCGGAAAAGACGCCGGCTCATTCAGGAGACCTTTCCGGAGTTTCCCGTCCTCTTTGTTGAATGCATGAACGCGGATGACGAGGCCCTGGAAGCGAATCTGGAGCGTAAAACCGAACTCAAGGAGTTCAGTCAGTATACCAAAGAGGAAGCCCTGGCAAGTTTTCTGAAAAGAATTCACTATTATGAATCTATCTACGAACCCCTGACCCTTGAACCGAACAGGATACTGGTAGACAGTTTTGAAAGCTGCATCCTGCAGGCAAAAATTACCTCTCAGGTTCCGTATTACGACCGTATCCGGGATATCCTGACCACCAGGGTGGTGCGAAATCTGTTTCTGGTTCGTCATGGTGAAACCTACTTCAACCTTGAAGACCGTATCGGCGGCAACAGCGAGCTTACGGAAAAAGGAATGGATCAGGCCAGGACCCTGGCCGAACATTTCGCAACCCTGCGCATTCCCATCATCTTTACCTCCAACCACAGGCGGACGCTGCAGACCGCAGAGGCCATTTCAGAACGCCAGGATCACTGTTCCATCATTGCTTTACCCGAGTTCAACGAGATTCACGGCGGCATCTGCGAGGGTATGACCTATACGGAAATCCGCGATAAGATGCCGGAGATCGCACGGGCCAGAACGCTCAATAAATACCAGTATGTCTACCCTGGAGGGGAGGGGTACAAGACCATGGAGGAGCGGGTGCACCGAGGGCTGAAAAAAGTTTTTTACCTCAACAATTACGATGAAAATATCATGATAGTAGGGCATCGTGCGGTCAACCGCATGATTCTGTCCAAATTTCTTTCCCGGCAGGAAGAGGAAATCCCCTTTATTTACATGCCCCAGGACAGGTACTATCACATCCAGATAGATCCGCACAAACGGCTTTTTGAGCTTATCCCCTATTCACGCAGCCTCACGTAAGCCGTCACTGCAGGGAAGAGGTGTCATTTTTTTCCCGGCGGTGGGATACGCCGTGTCTGTCTTCTTTTTCTGCAATGATCTTTTCCGCCTCTTCTTCCGAAATACCGAGCGCCACGGCCAGTTCAGGTATGGTGTAGCATGGGGATCCGTCTGCGTCATATCCCACAGGCTCCAATTCGGGGAAGCTTTCCCTGGTTGCGTGGTTCGAGGCTGATGTAAGCAGGTCCCTGATTTCAGGAGGTCCGTATATCAGCAGCCATTCCACCGCCTCTGCCCAGATTTGACTGTCCACTGTGGGGTGCCGGACTATTTCCATAGCTGCTGCAACGTCCCATTGCCGTTTAAATTCGGTCATGATCGCATCTTTCCGAGAAATATTTTGGTGACAACGGCGTGGTACCGTATAATCACATATGAAGTCTGACTGTTCATCGTTTTGTAACCGGCTGTGATGGAAAAACAGTCGTAATGTTCATGGGGAATATACATCATGGGAGTAGATAACGCCATCCTGCTTGAATCGCTTGAGTGGTTTGACGAAACCGGAGAAGAATTACTGCACAGATTACCTGAACACGGTTCCGGAGAAATAAAATTCGGCGCCCAGTTAACGGTGCGGGAAAGCCAGGCAGCGGTTCTGTTTTACAAAGGCAAGGCCTGTGACGGGTTCGGGCCGGGCCGTCATACACTGAAAACCGGGAACATCCCCATTCTGACAAAGATCCTGTCAGCGCCATGGGGGCTTGTCAGCCCCTTGAGGGCCGAAGTCTACTTTGTCAACCTCAAGGTGTTTACCAACCTGAAATGGGGCACCGTCGATCCGGTGGCGTTTCGTGACAAAGAACTCGGTCTGGTCCGGCTTCGCGCCCATGGCGTGTTCAATATCCGGGTGGTGCAGCCGGTACTGTTCATCAACACCCTCGCCGGCACCATGGGAAAATACACCACCCAGCAGATCGAAGAATATCTGAGGCGGGTCATTGTTTCCAGGTTGAATGATTTCCTGGGGGAAACTCTGGATTCCCTGCTTGATCTGCCCGGGAATTTTGATGAGCTCGCCGAGGGACTCAAAGAGAGGCTGGTTGCGGATTTCAAACGCTTCGGTCTTGCCCTGGACGGGTTATACATCACCTCCATAACACCTCCGCCGGAGGTCCAGGGCGCCATAGATGATCGTTCACGCATGAGCGTTCTTCAGGATATGGATAAATTCGTCCGTATGAAGGCGGCCATGGCTATGGAAAAGGCCGCGGTCGACGGCGGGGAAGCAGGTGCCGGCATGGGACTTGGACTCGGCATGATGATGCCGGCCATGTTCGGCAATCTGCAGCCGAACAATGCCCAAACAGCTGCGGTTTCGACTGCCGACAGTGCGGTGCAGTGTGAAGAATGCCGCAACCGGATCCCGAAGGATGCGCGTTTTTGCCCCTACTGCGGGCATCAGCAGGTCATCCTTCAGCAATGCAGCGGCTGCGGCAAGAACCTGACCCCGGGAGCCAGGTTCTGTTCCCGCTGCGGTCGGTCGACCCAGTTCGCACCCCAGGCGGCGAACTGTCCCAACTGCGGCACGGAAAATCTTCCCGGAGCTGTTTTCTGTAATCAGTGCGGGGAGAAGATGGGGTAACCCGTATTTCTCTGTATAGCTTGTATGAACATACAGATTGAACAGGGGTGTCCCCAATGCGGGGCCTCCATTGTTCTTACCGAAAACGACCGCCTGATTACCTGTTCCTATTGCGGGGTGAAAAATTACCTGCACGGTAACGGCGCCTTTCGGTACCTGCTGCCGCCCAAACTTCCTCCCCCGCCGGAAGGCAGGTATCTGATGGCGCCCTACATCCGTTTCAAGGGGACCATCTTCATGGTTTCCAATCAGGGGATCACGCACAGGGTCGTGGATACCACACAGGCCGCCTCGGCCCTGCCCGGGCTCCAGCCGTCATTGGGCGTCAGGCCGCAGGCCATGAAGCTGCATCGATTGACTGAGCAGTGCAGGGCGGATTACTGTCTCCAGTCCATAGAGTCCCAGGTCATACTGGAAAAAGCCGTACAGATTTCAGAGCTGACAGCGTCATCCTCCGCCTTTTTTCACCGCGCCTATATTGGAGAGAGTCTTTCCATCATCTATCTGCCGCTGGTTGAAGAGCAGGAGCGGTTTCTCGACGCTGTGACCGGAAATGCCCTCCTCGCAAAGGCGAAGATGCCCGAAGCTCTCCTCCGTAAAACAGTTCCTTTCAAATCCTCCTGGCAGGTCAAAAGTCTGGCCTCGCTGTGTCCGCATTGCGGCGCAGGTCTGGAAGGAGAATCCGACACCCTGGTCCTGCATTGCGCCAATTGCGGGAAAGCTTGGACATTCGGACAAAAGCAGCACCTGCAGGAAGTCTCCTGGCAGGTCATGGCGCAAGAGACTCACACAGCCATGTATCTTCCTTTCTGGCTTGTTCAGGGACGAATTCCCTCCCTCGGCATTTCCTGTCTGGCTGATTTTTTCAAGCGTACCAACCAGCCTGTACTGCCTCGTGAAGAGTGGTGGTCCAGACCCATGCACTTCGTTATTCCCGGATTCAAGATGCGGCCCAAACTTTTCCTGCAGGCCGGAAAACAGGCCACACTCAATCAGTGGCGCATAGAAGAGGAAAAGGGCTCGTTTGATGCGGGTCTGTTTTACCCGGTAACACTGCCTGCCTCTGAGGCGCTGCAGTCGGTCAAGGTCATACTTGCCGCCTGTGCCGCTTCGCGCAAACATGTGTATCCATACCTGCCCCAGGCGGTGTTGCAAGAGTACCAGCTCAGGCTGACGTACCTGCCGTTTCAGGACCGGGGGCACGACTGGTATCAGCCGGCGCTCGGCATTTCCATCGGTAAAAACATCCTCCGCTTCGGGCGGAGCATGTGATATCCCCGGGTTGTAAGATCGCTTACAGGTTTGGTGATAGCCGGTACTTTGGGGAATTTACCCCGTGATCGTTTACCCCGGGTTTTGACAGCCATACGATTCCGTGGTATAGACAATCTGCATTGAAGCCAAGGAGCGAACCAAACAGGAGGAAGCGTGCAGTCGGCTGTCACAGATCATGAACGGTTCATGTCCGTTGCCCTGGAAGAAGCCGGGCTGGCCCTGGCAGAAGGAGAGTTCCCGGTCGGCTGCGTCTTTGTTCAGGATGACCGGGTGCTTTGCAGGGGCAGGCGTCTGAACAGCGGTGAGAACTCCCGCAATGAGATCGATCACGCCGAGGTTTCCGCATTTCGAAAGCTGATCCGGGCCAATCCTGATCTTGACCTGTCCACGGTACGAGTGTATTCCACCATGGAGCCCTGTCTGATGTGCTATTCCACCATGCTGCTCTCGGGCGTCCGCACCTTTATCTGGGCCTATGAAGATGTCATGGGAGGAGGCGGCAATCTCCCCCTGTATATGCTTAATCCCCTGTACGCACAGATGCGGGTGACACTGATTGACCGTGTGTGTCGTAAGGAGAGCCTGGAGCTTTTTCAGCAATTTTTCCAAGAGCACTCCTATTGGCAGGATAGTCTTCTGGCCAACTATACTTTGGCACAGCCCATTGAGGATGTAAGGTAATGTCGTCTGATCCCGTAGCGCGCACCGTAGGATTCAAGCCGGGTGAGCGGAATGTCTTTTTTCATATCCTGACTGCCTGCAATCTTTCCTGCAGGCACTGCTATATCAATCCCGATCAGCACGGCGTACAGACCCTGTCAAGGGAAACGGTTCAAAATTGGCTGCACCTGTTTCACGAGCCTGATAAGGAAACCAACCTGATTCTCCTGGGCGGCGAGCCAACCATGCATCCTGATCTTGCAGCGATCATCAGGGACGCCAAGGAGATGGCCTATCGGGTTACCGTGGACTCCAACGGCTACCTGTTCCATGATCTGCTCGATGCGGTTACCCCAAAGGAACTGGACTACCTGAGTTTCAGCCTGGACGGTCCCACGGCTGCAATCAACGATCCCATACGCGGACAGGGCGTGTTTGCCGCCTGCACCGCGAATCTGCAGAAAGCCGTTGCATCGGGTTTTACCTGCAGTCTGATATACACTGTTTCCGGTCTGAATATCGGTGCACTGCACAGGATGCCCGGCCTGCTCGAACAGTGGGGGGTGAAGCGCTTTTTTATCCAGGTGATAGGGCTGCGTGGAAAACCGGCGGTTGAGACCGCAGGTGAGGACGTTGACTGGCAGGTTGATCCTGCAACATGGCTGGACATTGTCCCAAAGGTTGCAGCCGACGCTGCGGCCCGCGGCATTCATGTAGTTTACCCCAAGGTCTACCTCGATCCGGGAGAGGTGTTTGAGTGTGCCGGTAATGTGGCGGAGAATTATTTTATCTTTCCCAACGGAAGGGTCTACCAATGTCCTCTATGCGAAGATTATCCCATCCACAGCTATATGATCGAGGATAACCGCCTGATCCATCGTCAGGGCCTGAATGAGGACCGGTTTTTTCCCCTGTCCATACCTGAAGGCTGCGTGATGAACAGGCTGCTGCAGCCTGATACCATTTCTTATCATCAGGATGGGAGGCCGATGCACAGAATTTCATGTTGTCTTCTCAAACAGGAGATGCGACCCAATTAATAAACGTATGTATGTATTATGAGTACCGGAAGTAAACAGTCGGATATTGAAAAGTTGTATGGAGAGGCGGTCAGCCTGCACAGCCAAGGCAGGCAAAAAGAGGCTGTAAAGCTGTATGACCAGGTTTTGCAGCAGGTCCAGGGCGCGGACCTGGTGTATTACAATCTCGGCCTTGCCCATTTCGAACTGGGCGAGTTTGAGGAGGCCAGGGACGCGTTTGAACATGCGCTGGCCGTCAACGATGATGATGCGGATTACTGGTTCAATCTCGGCCTCACCTGCAAGCAGCTGGAGTTATACCTCGAGGCGGGGATCGCCTACAGACATGCCCTGGACAGAAGGCCGGAAGATATGGACATCCTCTATAACCTGGGCTGCTGCATGAAAGACGGCGGCGCTCTGGATGAGGCGGCGGCCGTGTATGAGCAGCTGCTGCAGCAGGATGAAGAATACGAGCCTGCACTGCATAATCTTGCGTATCTGTATCATCTGCAGGGAAAGTTCGAACGTGCGGAGCTGCTTTACAACCGCCTGGTGACCTTAAATCCTGAGAACACAGCTGCCCGTTATATGCTCGAGGCCATTCATTCCAGGCCGGTTGATGCACCGCCGAAAGAATATGTAAAAGAATTATTTGACACCTATTCAGAAGACTTTGAAGACAATCTGCTCAATGATCTTGCCTATGCCGTACCTCGGGAAATTTTTGAATCGGTAAAAGAATATCGACAAAACAGCCGCTTTCAACATGCCCTGGATCTGGGATGCGGGACAGGGCTCTGCGGAGAGCTTTTTCGTCCTCTTTGCAAGGCCTTGAGCGGTGTTGATCTTTCTCCGAAAATGCTTGCGCTGGCGCGGCAAAAAAGGGTATACAATCAGGTGTACGAGGCTGAACTGGTCGAGTTTTTAAGTGAAACTGATGCTGCATATGATTTACTGCTGGCAGCAGATGTTTTTATATACATCGGCGATCTGCAGCCGGTTTTTGCCGCCCTGGCAGCGCGCTGCTCACCCGGCGCCATACTCTGTTTTTCAGTGGAAACAGGCGACCTGGACTGGGGGCTCCAATCCACAGGCAGGTTTTTCCACTCCATAGGGTACATAAAGGAGTTGGCCGGGGATACCGGATTCAAGGTTGAGCGCTGCAGAGCAACGAATGTGAGAAAAGAGGGGGAAGGGTGGATTCAGGGAGCGATCTTTCTCTTATCTTGGGCTCCCTGAATGAAAAAATGGACGCCTGCTGGGGGGCGGGCGTCCATTGCGGTATGTTCTTTTGTATCCTCACACCTTGAATTTGGCCACCATCTGTTTCAAGGTCTCTGCTACCTGGGAAAGTTCTCCGGCACTGTCTTTTACGCGGTTGCTGCCTATGTTCATCTCACCCGCACTGCTGTTCACTTCAGCAATATCTGCCGCAATTTCCGCGGACACGCTGGAACTCTGAGATACGTTCTCGTTTACCTCGCTGATTCCGCCGGAAACCTGGGTGATGTTTTCCGCAATTTCCCTGGTCGTGGCGGTCTGTTCTTCCACTGCAGCTGCAATGGTCGCCACAATCTGATCCACATCCGTGATAACCGCACTGATTTCATTGATTTCCTTCACCGTTATACCGGTGGCTTCCTGGATTCCTTGTATCTTGGTCTTGATATCCAGGGTGGCTTCGGCGGTCTGTTTTGCCAGATCTTTGATTTCATTGGCCACAACGGCAAATCCCTTGCCTGCTTCACCTGCACGGGCAGCCTCTATGGTGGCGTTGAGTGCGAGCAGGTTGGTCTGTTCTGAGATTTCCGTGATCGCCTCGGTCACCTTGGTAATCTCATTGGCAGCCCTGCCCAGTTCATCGACACGTTCCGAAGCGGTTTTGGACTGACCTACAGCCCTGGTGGTGATTTCCGTTGCCCGGCTGGAGTTACCGGCTATTTCGGAAATAGTGGCGTTCATCTCCTCGGCGGCGGAAGCGACCATATTCACATTTACGGATGCCTGCTCCATGGCTGCGGCCACGCTGTCCTGATTGGCACTCATTTCCTCGGCCGCCGCCGCTACCTGACTTGATCGGTTGGCTGTATTTTCCGCGCCGGAAGACAACTGGTTGGAAATGGCCGCGAGCTGGTTGCTGGATTCATCCACCTTGAGAACACCCTGGCCTACATCTGCGATCATGCTGCGCAAATTCCTGGCCATATCGTTGAGCGAGGATGCCAGGATGCCGATTTCATCCTTCTGGTCCACATCCATGGTCCGGGTCATGTCGCCGCTTGCCATGGCCTTAGCCAGATCAACCCCTTTAAAAAGCGGCTTGGTGATCAGGACCGTCAGGGTAAAGCCCAGGGCAAGGGCAAGGACTGTTCCCGCTGTCAGACCTGCTAAAATAATAGTACGCCCGGTTTTAGCTACGTTTTGAGCGTCCTGGCCGGATTCTTGGGCATAGGCTTCAGCCGCCTTGACGATCTCGTCCATGGCTGCAAAGGTGGCAGCTTGTTCCTGGGCGGCGTCATGCAGAAGGAGCGTATTCATGCGCTCGAATTTTTCATAGGAAATGTGCGCCAGGTTCTGCATTTTATGGACAATGTCGAATACTTTTTCAGATGAAGGGTAGAGTATATTATGCGCCACCTCCCTTGCCTGGTAGGATTCTCCATCTGCCATCAGTTGTTTGATCTTTCCTACACTTGCATGGAGTTCGGCGTGTGCTGGTTTAATCTCCTCGATAAGGGCCAGGACCTCAGGGTTGGAAGTATTTTGCGCTTCCATCCATTTTCCCAGGGTGCATGCGGTCGCATCCGTGCCGCCCATGAAGGATTCATTAAAAATGAGCAATTTACCCACATGAGCCAGGAGCTGATTGTGGGCTATTTCAAATTCATCCATATGCTCGTTGAGCTCGGTCGGGTTGGTCATGTCTGCCTCAATGAGCGCTTTGGAAAGCCCCACAGCTTCATTGTTGATGGTCGCCCATTTTGTTATGTGCGTGTTGAACCGGTCCCATTCAGACTCGATCTGGGCCATGAAAGGCAGGGCCTGAAACCGGTCTTTGGCCTTGCCGTATATTTCTCTGGCTTCCAACAGACCCTGGTGGACGTTTTCCCGTTGCTCTTTGTTTGCATACGGGGTCAGCAGCGTGCGCATGAGGGAGGCGATTTTTGCGGCCTCACTTTTAATAATCAGGATATCCCGGACAGCCGGAACAGCTTCTTTTTCCAATATTTCACTTTCATGCTGCAACTTGCCCTGCTGCAGGAGTGCCGTCACGCCCACAAAGATAATAAGCAGGGCTGTGAGTACAAAGCCGCCAACGAGTTTCACGCCTATCCTGATGTTTTTCATACTGCTTTCACCTCTTCCCCGTAAGATTGTTTATCTGAAAGTCTCCGGCAGAGAGCAGAAGGCGCCATGCCGGAGTGATACACTTTCATTGTTTGGTGCGGCCGACCTGGTCCGGCCATGCCGATTAGTTATGCGAATGAAAATCCTGATTGACTAGTATCATTATCAGGAAAAGAACAGGGTACGTCAAGGCGTTGGTAAAAAAAGAATATCGCCTGCCGTATCAAGCGGTTTGGTTGTGTTGAGAGGTCAATGGACTTCCGTATTTATGATGGCGGGGCTAACGAGGATTACCGAGCATCGAGCCGACTACGATGCCGGATTCATAGAGAAGAAAAAGAGGAACAGCGAGCAGAACCGTGGCGGTAATTTCTCCAGCGGTCAACATGAAGGCAAGAATGAGGATGGCCAGATAAAACCAGAGTCGTTTTTTCCTGAAATACTGTGCGGAAACCAGGCCGGTTTTTTTAGCCATGACCATGAGGAAAGGGATCTCAAACGCCAGGCTGAACGTGAGGATCATGCGGCCGACAAAGGTAAGGTACAGGCCGAATTTCGGCATGGGGATGAGGTTTGGTCCTGCATAGCTCATAAAAAATGTGAGAATCTGAGGCAGGGCGACGAAAAAAGCGAACAGACCGCCTCCGGCAAACAGCAGGGTGGCCCAGAACACAATGATAAAGGCGGTTTTTTTCTCTTCCGCCAGCAGACCCGGCGAGATAAACATCCACAGCTGGTAGAGGAGAAAAGGAAAACTGCAGATACAACCGGCCAGAAGCGAGATCTTAAGATAGCTTATAAAGGCCTCGGTGAGCTTGGTATACACCAGTTTCTCCAGCTCGGGGTGAGCGCCGAACAGCGGGGCCATGCAGAGCTGTGTGATCTGTTCTTTGAAGGCGTAGGCCACCGTGCTGCAGACGATGAGCGCGAGGATACTGCGCAGGAGCCTTTTGCGCAGCTCTTCATGGTGGGGACGAAAATGCTCGAACGCCTGGATCATGACTGTTTGTCAGGTGCGGTGGACGCTTCCTGTTTCATGTCTTCCGAGGGTGTTTCCGCGCTTTCCGGGTTGCGGTTTTCGTCAACGGACTCCGGGGTTGTGCGGGCGTCTTTTTCCCAGGGACGCTCTTCGGTAATCATCTCGATGACTTCTTCATCATCCTTCCCTGCCGCAGAAGGAATATTGTCTATATCGGGATGAGCCTGGGTTTTGGTCTCATAGTCGAGCATCCGCTCTTTAAGGTCATTGGCGGTCCGGCGCAGTTCATTCTGCACCTCACTGAGGGTTTCGTCTTCTTCGGTGAGGTTTTCCTTGAACTGATTAATGGTTTTTTTCATCTCCATTAAACCTTTGGCCAATGATCTGGCAAGCTCCGGTAATTTATCCGGTCCCACGACAATGAGGGCAACGGCGGAGATGACGATCATTTCGGGCAGGCCGATTCCAAACATATACAATCCATCCTGAAATTAGGCGCACCTGAAAGGTGCTGGTGACTTGTAATAGCGGGCCAACTTTACGGGATTTGCCAAGGGGTGTCAAGCACGGTTGCATGCATTTTCAGGTCAATTCGGTGCTGATGGGCGTCCTGTCGGCAGGGGGTGTTCCTGATTTGACAATTGAATAAGTCTGTGCTATTAATATAAGGTTTTGATCATATAATAGGTTTTTTATTCATGGTGAACGACAGGTTAGGTTTTAATGAACCTGACTGTTTATCGTAATCAGGAAGAAACGACTTCCAATATACTGTTTTTTGATCGATTCCGGTGAAAAAAACGAGTCGGTGTCCGTCCGGAAATGTACCATCCGGTTCAAGGATAAGGCGCGGGATAGATCCTGCCGCAGGCATGCGGCTGCGAAACTGAAATTCCGCGTACGACGCCTTTGTCGAAGTGGAAAGGCGTTTCTTGACGGACACGGGTTACTTCTCGACAGAGACGAATACAGCGCATCTTGGAGACAGCTATGGCCAGTGTTGTGGTAGTAGGCACACAGTGGGGCGACGAAGGAAAAGGCAAAATTGTCGATTTACTGACGGAATACGCGGACTACATCGTCCGCTTTCAGGGCGGTAACAATGCAGGTCACACCCTGGTCGTTAAAGGGAAAAAGTATATATTTCATATCATCCCCTCGGGCATTCTGTACGAAAACAAGGTGTGCGCCATCGGTAACGGGGTCATTATCGATCCCGGCGTGCTTCTGCAGGAGATGGCCGAACTTCACGAGAAGGGACTGCCGGTTACGCCGGAGAAACTTCTGATCAGTTCCAATGCCCACCTGATAATGCCCTATCATAAGAACCTTGATATTGCCCGGGAGGCGTCCCTGGCCCAAGGGAAAAAAATCGGCACCACCGGCCGCGGAATCGGGCCCTGTTATATGGATAAAGTCGGCAGGATAGGGCTCAAGGTCGGTGATCTGCTGGACCCCGCTCTCTTCAACGACAAGCTGGAGGCGGCTGTTGAAGAGAAAAATTTTATTCTTACCAGGCAGTTTGCAGCGGAACCGCTGGAAATAGCAGGCATCAAGGATGTTTTCGCGGCCTATGCGGAACAGTTGGCGCCCTTTATCGGCAATGTGTCCATTGTCCTGGACAAGGCGCGCAAAGCCGGTCGGAACATCCTGTTTGAAGGAGCCCAGGGAACGCAGCTGGATATTGATCACGGCACCTATCCCTTTGTAACATCCTCCAATACCATAGCTGGGAACGCCTGTATCGGCTCAGGATTCGGTCCCGCCCACGTCGATGAGGTCATCGGCATCATCAAGGCATACACCACACGGGTCGGTGAGGGCCCCTTTCCCACCGAGCTGCCTGAAGGCGATGAGATCGGAGACGCCCTGCAGGCAAAAGGCCATGAGTACGGCGCCACAACAGGGAGAAGGAGACGTTGCGGCTGGTTTGACGCCGTGGTTGCAAATGATGCGGTTCGACTCAACGGCCTGACGGGTTTTGCCGTCACGAAACTTGATGTCCTGTCCGGGCTTTCCACCTTAAAGATAGCCACGGGATATGACGTGGAAGGAACCAGGTATGACCATATGCCTGAAAATGTCTACAAAGCGGGAAAAGCCGCGCCTATCTATGAAGAGACGGCAGGGTGGTCTGAAGAAATCACACATGTTCGCGAGTATGCCGATCTGCCGCAGCAGGCGAAAGACTACCTGAAAAAGATGGAAGATCTTACCGGAATTGCGCCTGCAATGGTCTCTGTAGGTCCTGACAGGGAGGAAACCCTTCTGCTGCGCAATCCTTTTGCTTGAGACATTCCAACTTGGCATGAACTCTTGCCAAATGGGAAAGAGTGATTACACAATTACATTATTTTTCTGCGGCGTCCGCCGCAGGTGATTACAGTTTGGAGAAACTACATGGCTAGAATTACGGTTGAAGATTGTCTTGCTCAGGTTGGCGATGATAATCGATTTTCCCTTATCCATCTTGCAGTTGAGCGTATTCGCCAGCATCGCAGTGGAGAACCGTTTCTCGTTGATGGTAAAAATAAGGAAGTTGTCATGACCTTGCGGGAAATTGCCGCGGGTGCAGTCACCTTCGACAATATCCACAATCTGCAGACCAAGAAAAAAGCCGCAAGTGAAAAGCCGGCTGAAGGTGTTGCGGACGAAAGCGAACAATAATCTGGTTGGTTATGAGTACCTGTTATTATGACATACTGGGCGTAGGCCGTGATGCCACGGGGGATGTAATCAAGAAGGCCTACCGCAAGCAGGCCATGAAATTTCATCCTGACCGCAATCCCGGTGACACCGAGGCTGAAGCAAAATTCAAGGAGGCGTCCGAGGCGTATGAAGTGCTCTCGGACGCTCAGAAAAGGCAGATTTACGATACCTATGGTAAAGAAGGTCTGCGTAACAGCGGCTATAGCGGTCCCGGTAACAGCGAGGATATTTTTTCTCATATCAATGACCTGTTTGGGGATATCTTCGGATTCGGCGGTCGAAGCAGGCGGCGCGATCCGAACGCACCGGTGCAGGGAGATGATCTGCGATATGATATTCAGATCACCTTTATGGAAGCCGTACACGGGATAGAGCGGGAAGTTGAGATCAGCAAAAAAGAGACCTGCTGGACCTGTGAAGGCAGCGGCGCCAGGCCCGGGTTTCGTCCTGAAACCTGCCCGACATGCCACGGGCGTGGTCAGGTGATACGCTCCCAGGGCTTTTTCCAGGTCAGTACAACCTGCCCCCAGTGTCACGGCAGTGGCCAGGTTATCACCGAACCATGCAATGATTGCCATGGTGAGGGGTTGGTCCATAAAAGCAAAAAAATCAATCTCCGCATCCCTGCAGGCGTTGATACAGGTTCGCGAATGCGTCTTGCCGGTGAAGGCGAAGGCGGTCGTCGAGGCGGCCGCTCCGGGGACTTGTACGTTATCATCCACGTTGAAGAGCACGAACATTTTCAGCGGGAGGGGCAGCTGATTTTCCTGCAGCTCCCGGTTCCCATGGTAAAAGCGGCGCTCGGCTGTGAGATCGAGGTGCCGACCATATACGGCAGCACAACATTGAAAATACCTGTGGGCGCACAGGCCGGAGATCGATTCACCCTGCGCGGCGAGGGTGTGAAAAGTCTCAGGGGAGGGGGGAAAGGCGATATGATCGTCGAAATCCAGGTTAAAACTCCCACCAATCTCTGTAAAGAGCAGAAGGATTTGCTCCAGCAGTTTGATTCCTTGTGCAGCAAGGAGCAGGAAGAGGAAGGCTTTTTCAGCAGGCTGTTTCACGGGCATCTCGGCAAACAGAAAAAAAAAGAAAAACCAGCTGACAAGGTAGCCAATGGCTGATCGATCTCCTCTTACCCATTTTGATGAAGCAGGCAATGCGCGCATGGTTGATGTCGGCGCCAAAACCGAAACCCGGCGTGTGGCAACTGCAAAGGGCCGTATCACCATGTCCGAGGAAGCCTACGCCCTGGTCAGGGCCGGAAGCATGAAAAAGGGAGACGTGCTCGGCGTAGCCCGGATTGCAGGTGTAATGGCTGCCAAAAAGGTGGATCAGCTCATTCCGCTCTGCCACCCCCTTGCGTTGACCGGCATAGATATTCTGTTTACTCCTGTTGATGCGGACTGCGCCATAGAGATTGAGGCGACAGCATCGATTACAGGGAAAACCGGCGTCGAAATGGAAGCATTGACAGCTGTCTCCGTGGCAGCGTTGACTATCTACGATATGTGCAAGGCTGTTGATAAATCCATGGAGATACATGACATAAAACTCGTGAAAAAAAGCGGCGGCAAGAGCGGCGACTTTTATAACCCCGCCGCTGCGTGATATACTGACAGTAACCCGGAATGAGTGTTTCGGGGCCCCACCGTGTCTGCGGTGTTTCGGCCTGACACTGCAGCTGGTTATATTACTTTGAATTCCCGTTTGTTTCGGAGTGTTGATATGGATCAGAAAGATTTACAGATGTTTAAGGAAAAACTTGAGGCAATGAAATCTGAAATCACCTCCGACGTGGAACAGACTCTCACAGAGATGACCACGCAAACGGAAAACATACCCGATCCCAACGACAGGGCCACGGTTGAGTCGGATCGGAGTTTTGAACTTCGAATCCGCGGACGTGAACGGAAACTGATGGATAAGATCGATGAGGCACTTGGCCGTATAGAGGACGGCACATTCGGCATATGCGCCGACTGCGGCGAAGATATTGCCGTCAAGCGTTTGCAGGCCCGGCCGGTGGCGAAATTTTGCATCGAGTGTAAAACCCGTCAGGAAAAACGCGAAAAAGAACAGGGACGATAACGGCCATGCCTGAGTTACGAAAAGATCCCATTCTCGGGCGCTGGATAATAATCGCCCAGGAACGCGGTAAACGCCCCACCGATTTTCTTGTTCAAGAATACAAGGTCAAGGGAGGTTTTTGCCCTCTTTGCCCGGGCAACGAAAAGACAACGCCGGGTGAAGTGCTGGTTTACGGCAGAACCGAGGGCGCCGCAAACGGTCCCGGATGGGAATTGCGCGTAGTGCCGAACAAGTATCCCGCCCTGGTCATAGAGGGCGAGCTGGATAAGCAGGGTGAGGGACTGTACGACCGGATGAACGGTATCGGAGCCCACGAGGTTATCATTGAAAGTCCCCATCACGACCTGAAATTTTCCGATCTTCCTGCGGACAAAATGCTCCACACATTCCGCGCATTTCGTGATCGGATACGCGACCTGGCAAAGGATGACCGGTTCAGCTATGTGATGGTCTTCAAGAACTTCGGCAAGGCTGCCGGCGCGTCCCTTGAACACTCCCATTCACAGCTGGTTGCGCTGCCCATTTTGCCCAGGATGGTTACATCTGAGCTTGAGGGCAGTCTCTCCTATTACAAATACAAAGATCGGTGCGTTTTTTGCGACATAATTCGTCAGGAAATTCAGCAGGACGTCCGCCTGGTATGCGAGAACAGTCATTTTGTAACCGTGGCTCCGTTCGCGCCGCGATCCCCCTTTGAAATGTGGATCATGCCTCGTAAGCATAACTCCAACTATGCTGATCAGGATGAGGAATCTTTAAAGACTCTGACGGCGATATTCAAAGAGTCGCTGCAGCGACTCGATGCCTGTATTCCCAATATCCCATATAACTTTGTACTGCACACCCAGCCGTTGCGTTCAGGTCCGCTGGATCATTATCACTGGCATTTTGAGATAGTGCCCAAACTGACGTCGATTGCAGGCTTTGAATGGGGAACCGGCTTTTATATCAATCCGTTATCCCCTGAGGATACCTGTAAATATCTGAAGGAAATAGAACTGCAGGACTGAGCGGACAGGCTGAATGCCCCTGCTGAACCCGGAAAGAGACCCCTTTGTACGCCCCGTTAATGGGCTTTGGAGGATAGCATGTCGAAAAAAACAATCTTGCTGGTCGATGACGAACAAGGAATTCAGTTACTTTACACGGGCGAATTTGAGGAAGACGGATATGCTGTAATATCCGCTTTCAACGGTGAAGAGGCACTGGAAAAATTTCGGGAACATCAACCTGATCTGGTCGTTCTTGATATCAATATGCCCGGCATGAACGGCATCGAGGTGCTCAGCCGTATGAAGGAAATCAACGCCCAGCTTCCGGTCATCCTCTGCTCCGCCTACCCTGAGTTTAAAAATGATTTCAAGAGTTGGGCCTCTGATGAGTATATCGTCAAATCTGCGAATATTGATGAACTTAAGGCGGCTGTTCACAAATACCTTGATTGATTGCAGGGACTCATTGGTCCGCCGACTTTCTTCACCAACGCCCGGGCCTGCGTCGCCCGGGATTACACCCGGGGTGTGCGGGGAATTGTAATTTCACAACCGTGCAGCCGAAAGAATGACCTGCGGCCGGTAATTTCATCCATCATATTCCTGGTTGCTGCTACTGTTTTTCCGTCTCGACACCGACACCGATTACTCCATGCAAGACGTTCAGTCATCTCCCGATACCAGGTGTATAGATATCCGTAAGGTCGGGGTTAAAAATATTTCCTACCCCATTACCTTGCGTGACAAGGCAAGGCAATCCCAGCAGACTGTTGCCAGTGTCAACATGTATGTGCATCTGCCCAGGCAATTTAAGGGAACTCATATGAGTCGTTTTATTGAGATCCTTAATTGCTTTCATCGTAAATTCGATCTGGTGGTCCTGCACACCATACTGGAAGAGATGCGAAAACGGCTCGATGCGGAAACAGCCCATCTGGAAATTTCTTTCCCCTACTTTTTTGCTCCGGATTCCGGCGGCTGCACCCGTTTTTCCAGAAGATACGATTGCCGCATGTACGGCTCCTTAAAGGAACAGCTTGACCTGGTGGTCGAAGTCGAAGTGCCTGTCCGGTTAACCATTCGTGAACGTGAAGACGGCTCCGAGGCTTTATCCGGTCTTTGGGGAAAAGTCGTGGTTGCCGTTCGTCTGAATCATTTTGTCTGGCTGGAAGACCTGGTACGGCACATTGAACGGGGCGCGGGTTTTACCGGGACAGGTGCGGATTCTCCTGAGGCAATGTGCAAAAGAATTGCAGGAACCTTAGGCTCGCTCGCTGCCTTTTCATGGTTCAGAGTCAGGGTTGAGCACGTTGAGCACGGCTTTTCCACCTACGCCGCCGTAGAAGGCCCATAACGTGTAAAAAAAGTCATGAGAAATGCGTGCGGCACGTATTTTTCACGAGTGTATTTTGCTGTAGCAGCGAGGCGCCGGTCATGAAGCCGTAGTAACGTACTGCGAATGTCCGGCAACAAAGCTGATGCGGTGAAATTCGCTCGCCCGGCAGGGTGACTTTTTGTTTTTTCTGAAATCGTACTGTTTCGGCAAACATTTGAAGAGTTCATCGGCTCATTCAAAAAAAAAACGTATTCAAAAAAGTCATGAGAAATGCGTGCGGCACGTATTTTTCACGAGTGTATTTTGCTGTAGCAGCGAGGCGCCGGTCATGAAGCCGTAGTAACGTACTGCGAATGTCCGGCAACAAAGCTGATGCGGTGAAATTCGCTCGCCCGGCAGGGTGACTTTTTTGTTTTTTCTGAAATCGTACTGTTTCGGCAAACATTTGAAGAGTTCATCGGCTCATTCAAAAAAAAACTTATTCAAAAAAGTCATGAGAAATGCGTGCGGCACGTATTTTTCACGAGTGTATTTTGCTGTAGCAGCGAGGCGCCGGTCATGAAGCCGTAGTAACGTACTGCGAATGTCCGGCAACAAAGCTGATGCGGTGAAATTCGCTCGCCCGGCAGGGTGACTTTTTGTTTTTTCTGAAATCGTACTGTTTCGGCAAACATTTGAAGAGTTCATCGGCTCATTCAAAAAAAAAACTTATTCAAAAAAGTCATGAGAAATGCGTGCTAGGCTGTTGCTGTCATTACCACCTTCGAGTATGATATCCAATTCCTGTAAATTTGTCCTGTTAGGTGTACCAAAACAAAGAAAGTGAGCCCGTCGGAAACATTGCTGCGGTGAAATTTTCCGAGCACCCTTTGAAAAAGATTTTAAGGTCGTGAACTGCCATGAGTGAACTAGTATTTGAGATCGGAACCGAGGAAATTCCAGCCGGATATATACAACCTGCATTGGATGCCCTCGGCAGAGAAATGGACAGGAAGCTGCGCAGCCTTGGCTTGAATTTCCAGGGAATAGAGACCTGCGGTACTCCCAGGCGGCTGACTTTGACCGTTCAGGATCTTGAAAGCCGGCAGCCGGATCAGCATTTGGAGCATGTCGGGCCTTCCCGCAGCGCAGGGTTTGACGATGACGGCAACCCCACCAAAGCTGCTGTCGGGTTTGCCCGCTCCAAAGGGAAAACTCCCGACGACCTGCAGGTCGTACAGACGCCCAAAGGCGAATACCTCATGGTAATTGAAGAGGTGCAGGGCCGGGAGAGCAGGGTCCTGCTGCCTGAAATACTTGCATCCCTGACCAGGGAGATCGTTTTTCCTAAGTCCATGCGCTGGGCGGAAACCAGCCTGGCTTTTGCCAGGCCTATCCAATGGCTTGTCGCTCTGTTTGACGGAGATGTCCTGGACCTGGAAATTGAAGGCGTCGTTGCCGGCAATATCTCCCGCGGCCACCGTTTTCTTGCTCCTTCCGAATGCACCATTACCGGAATTGAACAGTATAAACAGGCAATGGCCGATCATTTTGTGGTTGTTGATATGGAACAACGACGACAAATGGTGATCAGCGAAGTTAAACAAGCTGTACAGGAACAACAGAATGTACCCGGTGCTCAGCCTGTTCTACACCAGGGCTTGATCGATACGGTCTGCAATCTCGTTGAAAAACCGTATGGAATATGCGGGTCTTTTGAGGAGAAATTTCTCCGGCTTCCCGATGAGGCGCTCATTACCTCCATGCGGGAACATCAAAAGTATTTTCCTGTTGCCGACAGCAGTACCGGGAAACTGCTGCCCTATTTCGTGGCGGTAAACAATACGGACATAGCGGACAAAAAATTTGCCGCAAGCGGCCATGAGCGCGTTTTGAGAGCTCGTCTGGAAGATGGGCTCTTTTTCTATAATGAGGACCAGAAGACACGACTCGAATCACGCATCGCCCGGCTCAGCGGCATTGTTTTTCAGCATAAGCTCGGCACCATGCTGGAAAAATCCGAACGGACGGCGGCACTCGCTGAAAAGCTGGCCCAGACCCTGCAACCGGCGTTACAGGGTGAAGCGGTGCGTGCTGCACGACTGGCCAAGGCCGATCTGCTCACCGAAATGGTTGGAGAATTCCCCTCCTTGCAGGGAATTATGGGGAGAGAGTACGCATTGAAGGACGGTGAATCCCCGACTGTAGCCCAGGCAATTGAAGAACATTACATGCCCGTACGCGCCGGAGGCAAGCTGCCGGAGAGTCTTTTAGGCGCCATTGTCGGCATCGCCGACAGACTGGATACCATTGCCGGTTGTTTTGCCATAGGCGAGCGGCCAACCGGCAATAAGGACGCGTTCGGCCTGCGCCGTCAGGCCATCGGCCTGATTAATATTTTAAAAGGTCTGTCGATTTCCATAGAGCTGCGCGCCTTTGTTGAATTTGCCTTGCAGGGATATGCCGGTCAATTGAACCTCGAGCCGCAGGTTGCTGAGGACATCATGGAATTCATCACCCTGCGATTTGCCAATGAACAGGTCGCCGGCGGGATCGCCCAGGAAGTCGTCGACGCAGCCGTTACCGTGAAATTTGATGATCCGGTAGACTGCCTGGCCCGTATCCATGCTCTGAACGAAATTCAAACGCAGCAGGAGTTTGCCGTACTTGCCGGCTCGTTTAAACGTATTCGGAACATTATTAAGGATAACCGGGAAACGAGTGTGGACAGCGGCTTATTCCGGGAGCAGGCAGAGAAGGACCTGTTTCAGGTTTTTGAACAGGTGCGGACGGTCACGGAGCCGCTGCTGAAAGAGAAGGGGTATGCCGGAGCATTGAAAGAGATGCTGGCCATGAAGGCCCCTGTTGATTCCTTTTTTGATCAGGTGATGGTCATGGCCGATGATCCCTCGGTACGGCAGAACAGACTCAACATGCTTACGGCTCTCGGAGAGCTGGTCTTACAGATAGGTGACATATCGCGCATGCACGTGGAGTGATGCGCTCCTGTTCCCCTCTTTAGCCTGCATGTGGGTTAGGTAAAGGGCCGTCCTTACAGACGGCTGTAAACAAAAAAAGCTGCTCCTTAACCGGAGCAGCTTTTTTTTGTGCATTTTTTTCGGCAATCTTATTTATGGCACACACTGCATTTTGCCAAAGCCTTATCTTTTGCGGCATGACAGTCTTTACACTGGGCATGCGCTGCATTTTTGAATGATTCAACTTCTTTCGGCATCCCGGCCGCCTTATTATGACAGGATTCACATTTACCGATTTCCTGTCCGTCTACGTAAGCGACTTTCTTTCCGTCGGCATCTTTTCCATGATGACATTCGCCGCATTCCAGGCGTGACTGATGCTCAGCATGGGGAAAAATTGATGGTTTCGGTTTTTTGGCTGGATCAATGGTTGATTCCAGGGTGATCTCTGCAGGTCCTTTGTCTGCCTCTGCAAACGACACACCACTCCCGACTACGAAGAAGGCAGCCAGTACCGCTCCGCATACAAGTAGCTTTTT
Source organism: Desulfobulbaceae bacterium (assembly GCA_963678525.2). Classification (GTDB taxonomy): domain Bacteria; phylum Desulfobacterota; class Desulfobulbia; order Desulfobulbales; family Desulfobulbaceae; genus Desulfogranum. The sequence goes on along the minus strand of CAXXDG010000003.1, from coordinate 1,756,794 downwards.
CATGTCAATCCTCCTTGGTTTGTGTTTTTCCGGTGATGTCGCATTTCCGGATCACACGAGTTATTGGTATATGAACAAATCAACTGCAACCGGCAAAAGGTATAGTCCTTTCCCTGTTTCTTGTCAACAATTGGTCAGAGAAGGACGGCAGTAACTCCATGTTTTTAAAACGCCTTCATCAACCCGGAGCCCCGTAGCTGTGCAGTCCTGCAAGAAAATAATTCACCCCGAAATAGGTAAAGAGCACGGCCAGGAAACCGATAATCGCCAACCAGGCAATCCGTTTTCCCGCCCATCCTCTGGTGAAGCGGGCATGCAGAGTAAGAGCGTACAGAAACCAGGTGATGATGGACCAGGTCTCTTTCGGGTCCCAGCTCCAGTATGTTCCCCAGGCTTCGTTTGCCCAGACCGCCCCGGTAATGATACCTGCGGAAAGCCACATGAAACCGAAAACAATGGTTTTATGCGTCAGGTCGTCCAGAACGCTCAGGGAAGGAAGGCGGGCTTCATGGTCAGCGCTGTCGTTACCTGGGTTGTTGGAGCCTTTAGCAAGATACATGACGCCCAATGCCGCAGCCACGGCAAATGCGCCGTAGCCGATAAAGCAGGTTACCACATGGGCGATCAGCCAGTTGGATTGCAGCGCAGGGACCAACGGCCTGATATCTGAGCTGACATGGCCGGAAAAGGAGGCATATGCCATGGCGATAAAAGAAAGCGGCATGGTAAAGGCACCCAGAATCCGTGTCTTGTATTTGAAATCGATGAGCACGTAGAACAGGGTGGTGCACCAGGCAAAGAAGACCAGTGACTCATACATGTTGGTCAATGGGGCATGTCCCATTCCAAGCGTGTATGATTCCATCCACCGCAGTCCGATGGCGCCGGTTTGAATCAGGAAACCGAAAACAGCCAGCAAAAGGCCGATAAAACCTGCGGTACTGGAACGGAAAACCAGGTGACCGGCATGGAATGCGGTTGACAGAAGGTAGGCCAACATGGTGAGGCCCAGTAAAGTTGAACTATCCATATCTCTTTTCCAGTGAGTGAACTCTGTATATATCTGTTACTGTTTCAGGATACATGTGACCGGTTGAACTCTTTTTGAGATGCGTCAACCAGTGTCTGAAACGTTTTTTCAAAACCAATGTGATTTTTATTACTGTTGCCGGCCAATACCAAGATGCAGTCGCGGTCTTCTTTCTTCAGGCAGGCAAATATTTTTTTATGTGAGGTAAAGAAGGCTATGTACAGTCCAAGAAGCATTAGGCCGCATCCAAGGTATACGAGCCATACACCCGGATCCCTGGTAACCTGAAAGATGGTGGCGTACACCTGTTTCGCTTTGAAGGTGTAGGTTCCCGACGGTCTCTCGATGGATATTTCCTCTCCTGCAGGCGCCCAGAAAACAGATGGTTTATCCTGGTTGTCGGAAAACCAGACCTTGACTCGCCTGGTAACATTACGGGAAATTTCCCGGTTGATGATCCCGTAGGAGATGCCCGCTTCCTGCCATTGTTGTTGTTTAGCCGGGGTGATGACGGCCTGCTTCCGTAACAGGGGGAGATCGTTGTCCCCCTTTTTCTGCAGGGTGACAACAAAATCCTGAAACGGCTGGTAACTGGATTGATAGAGCGTCACTCCCTTGTATTTAAGGGGTTTGTTGACTTTGACAGCAACATTTTCCATGCCTGTGACCGGCTTGCCGTTTTCAAGAACGGTTACCTGGGAAAGGTAGGTTTTCGGCATGCCGTCGGCGTAATAGTCAATGGAAAAGGAGTTGCAGCGAACCGTAAAATCCAATTGGATGGGATTACCCGTCTTGAAGGTGAAAACCGTATCGTTTTGCCGGGTTTCCGGAATCGCCATGGAACCTTTGAATGCAAAGTTCGGTCTATGCAGGACCTTGTTTGCAAACATGGAAGAGCCCAGAACGGCGCCGAAAAGAATGACCAGGATGGAGAGATGCACCACATAGACTCCGAATCGTGTCCAGGCGCCTTTTTGGGAAAAGAACAGCAGTCCGTTTTCAGTTGCTCGCTGCTCGGTGTTCCAGCCGTTTTTCCTGAGCAAATCAGCCACCTGCCCGGGACTTATCTGCCCGTCGCAGGTAATTTTTTGCGAAAAACGCATTTTTTCCAGCCTGTCAGGCTGTATTGCAAGATTATCCCGCTGGATAAGTTTGACGACCTGGGGAATGCGTTTAAGACTGCAGACCACCAGGTTGATGCTGAACAAAAGCAGCAGGGTCAGAAACCACCACGAACTGTACATATCCGTGAAGTCAAGTATACCCATAAAACGGGCGGCCGACTCCCCATACTGATCCACATAAAAATGCGCCGGTTGGTTTTGAGGAATTATGGTGCCGATAATCGAGGTGACGGCCAGTATGAAAAGGAGAAACAGGGCCAGTTGAACCGAAGCAAAAAAGGCCGTAAAAGGATTTGATTGTATTTTGGACATGGGTGCGATGAGAAGACAGACTGCAAATAATCAGGCTGATGGTTTGTTTTAGTGATTAATGGGAATACAATGCGGGTGTAACTGTATCGTTCTCCACCCTTTACCCAGGAACAATTCTTAATTGATACGGAGCAAAATGGCAAATGATTGTTCCCGGCCGACCGGCATTTCTCAATGACCTCACTCCATAAGCAGCGATGCATTGGGGATAACCACCGGAGTTTTTTTCAGCCGAGAGCCGCTGCCGCATCTTTTAACGCCCCGTGGATCAGTTCCATGGTATGAATGACCCGCACCCTGAGACCGGCCTGGTTTATGGAATCCTGCAACTGTATCATACAGCCGGGACAGGCAGTGGCAATGTGGCTCGCACCGGTCTGCTTCAGGTGTACGGCCTTGAGTGCTCCGATTTGCCGGGACTGCCTGTAGTGGGTAATGGAAAAGGTTCCTCCAAGTCCGCAGCAGGTCCCGGCGTTTTCCATTTCCAGATAACGCATATGCGGAAGAGATTGCAGCAGTTCCCTTGGTTCCATTGTTATGCCGTGGGTTCGCAGGTGGCATGGGTCGTGGTAGGTAAGGCTCTCAGGTGATGTTGAGCGGGGTAATCGCGCAAGAGTGTGATGTACGCCCTGTTGATGAAGGAATACATGGATGTCCATCACCTTGTTGCTGAACTGCTCCACCGGGCCGACCATGGTTTCCGGCAGCTCACCGATTCCGGCATGGCAGGATGCGCATCCCGTCAGGATGACATCCACTTTTTGCCGTGAAAAGGCGGCTACGTTCCGCCGGACGAGTTTTTCAATTACCCCGCCGTTGCCTGCTGAACGGGCGGGAATACCGCAGCATGCCTGGTCGTGGGGAAAAAAAATCGAATACCCGAGCATGCGCAGGGTTTCTATCATGGCAGCTCCGATTGCAGGGTACAGATAGGTTATTCCGCATCCTGCAAAGATACCGACTACCGGTTTATCCGATTCGCCGTGCATGTATTCAGGATAGCAGGCAAACAGATTTTTCGGTGCAACCGGCGGGATGGTTCGCGATTCCATACCGTGTATGGGAAAGCGGAGGCGCAGCCCGCTTGAAGCCGGCAGGGTACGAAACAGGGCCGGGGAGATTTTCCGTGCCGCCTGTGCCAGTTTCTTCATCAGGGATGCGGAGCCGGTGATGGTACTGACGGCGCGTCCTGTAAACGACAGACCGGATTTTTTTGTCAGCTCTCTACGTACGGCCCCGATGATTTTGTCTGTGGGGACGTGGTTCGGACACTTGATCACGCAGGAACCGCAGAGCAGACACATGGACATGTCTTCGCTCAGGTGTTTGCCTGCCTGCATCTCGCCTTTGATCATGGCCTGGGCCAGTGCAAGTTTGCCCCTGGCGACAGCTCCTTCGGTACGTTCCTGGAGATATGCCGGGCAATGTGCCTGACAGGCGCCGCAGCGCACGCATTGATTGAGGACCTGTTCGTATTCCCGGAGGGTTTTATTGCGGATCATGTTGTAACTGCATTGGAGAGGTCAGTTCTTGCGGAGGCGTTTCCAGAAAAATCTTCCCGGGATTCATGATATTGTTGGGATCCAGAGCCTTTTTGAGCATCTGCATATAGCCAAGTGTTGCCGGATCGATTTCCAGGCGAAGAAACGGCGCTTTGGCTGTTCCTATGCCGTGTTCTCCACTGATGGAGCCCCCAAGATCAACCGTGGTCTGAAATATTTCCAGGAGCGCCTTGTCCACGGTCTGCTGCATGCCGGGATGCCGTAAATCCACCATCACGTTGACATGGATGTTGCCGTCACCGGCATGGCCGAAATTGACGATGGGTATGTTGTAGGCGGCGCTGATACGCTCCAGTGAGCGGATCATCTCCGGGACTTTGCTGCGGGGGACGACGATATCCTCGTTGAATTTGTCCGGATTGATTTTGCGCATGCTCGGGCTGACGCTGCGCCGGACATCCCAGATGGCTTCGGCCTCTGCATGGTCCGCTGCAACCCGGCTTTCCAGGATATCAAGGGGTGAGAGCAGTTCCAGAATGGTACGAGACTGTTTTTCCAGGATGTCTTCATCACCGTCCACCTCTATGATCAGAAGGGCTCTGCACTGTTCAAGCACGGGCAGTCCGGTGTTGCCGCGAATACAGCTGATGGTGGTTGCGTCCAGAAATTCCAGGGTGGCCGGGATGATTTTATTGCGGATAATGGTGGAGACTGCCCGGGCCGCACCGTCAATGGATGCAAACTGCACCAGCATGGTTTTTTTGCCGGCAGGTTTGGGAAGGAGCTTGAGGGTGATACGGGTGACAATGCCCAGGGTACCTTCGGAACCGACAAAGAGTTTGGTCAGGTCATATCCTGCCACATTTTTCATGGTAACTCCCCCGGTATGCAGAATATCTCCGGTGGGGGTGACGACTTCGAGCCCCAGAACATAATCTTTGGTGACACCGTATTTAACGCACCGGGGGCCCCCTGCACATTCGGCGACATTCCCGCCAAGGGTGCTGAACTCCTTGGAGGCAGGATCAGGGGGATAAAAGAGTCCTCGTTTTTCCACCTCTCTTTGCAGGTGCGCGGTAACTACGCCGGGCTCAACGGTGGCGGTGAGGTTGTCTTCATCGATTTCCAGGACAGCATTCATTTTGGTCAGCACCATCACGATCCCGCCCTGCACGGGCAGGGAACCTCCTGTGAAACCGCTGCCTGCGCCCCTGGGCAGAACAGGAACACGGTGCTGATTGGCGAGTTTGACGATCTCACTGACCTGTTGAGCGGTTTCCACGTAGACCACGGCATCGGGCATATACTGTTTCCGGGTGGCATCGTAGCCGTGGGTAAGCAGGTCGGATTGCTCGGTCAGCAGATGTTTACGACCGACAATCTTTTCAAGGGACGTTGTTAATTCAAAGGGCGGTATCGGCATGTTATCGCTGGTCAGGGAAAAAGGGTATGTAAAGAACGCAGTTCAGGTAGATGGGCAGACTTATGGACACCTTGAATAATTGCCTTTTCGTCCAATCTCTTTGTAATGTGAAAAAAATAATCCTCGGAGGTAAGCGAAGACTCCGATATCATCTATATGCCTCCGGTAATTTTTTTCACATGCCGCGACCTTGAACGAAAAATCTCATTATTCAAGATCCCCTTATATAATGAAGCGCTGGGCGATTTCCACGGCAATGTCTTCCTGATCCCGAAGCCGGCAATCTATGACGATATCCGCATATCTGTTATAGAGTTCCTGACGCTCGTCATAGAGCTCTTCAAAACTCTGGTTTTCAGCCTTGGCAATCCCGCGGGTCTCAAAATTTTTAATCCTGCGTTTGATTTCGTCAAAGGAGACCTTGAGAAAAATGATGCCGGACATGGTCTGTAAATGCCGCATCGCCTTGTCACTGTAGGCGGCGCTCCCTCCGGTGGCGATAATATGCCTGGAAATGTTCAGTTTGCAGATCTCCTGCTCCTCGATGTCTCTCAGGTTAAGGTAATCTGTTTCATCCACGATCTGCTGCAGGGACTTCTGTTGGTTGATCTGGATGAGGACATCGGTGTCAATAAACCCCATGGTGAGATTTTTGGCAAGGATGATGCCGATAGTGCTCTTGCCGGCTCCCGGCATGCCGATGAGTGTGAGGTTTGTTTTCATGATCCGTTGTTTTGCACGCTATGGCGGCAGTAACCCGCCTTTTTACTGCCTTTTGGAGTGACGGTCTTTTTTGGCCTGTAACCAGTTACAAATACAGGGAAGGTATCAAGCTGGACTGTGCCCCTGTGAGTAGTTACTTCTCCATGTAGATTTACTCTTTCAAATGTTTTTGTCTGCTGTTATTCATCTCGGCAATGTCCATAATGGTGTTTAACCTGGCTTCGAGGCGAACAAGGCGGTCATTCATGTTTCGTTGGTCCTGGTCAATCCTGCTCACCTTTTCGGTCAACGAAGCGACTCGTTCATTGAGCAGGACAGTGGTTTTCATGGCTTCCATTATCCCCTCACCGATCCCCATTACTTCGCCTCGGTCAAAATTTTGTGGGTTTCATCAAGGCGTTTTTCGAGCTCGTCTATCTTTTTAATGGTTTCCATGTTTGACTTAACGATCAGATCAAGGGCGGAATTAATCATAGCCTCTTCATTTGTATCTATTGTTTCCGGTTCATAGGCATCTACGGCCTCTCTCACGACGGCGGCAAAAGATTCTTCCCGCTCCCGGGCTATGGCGTCGACCTTCTCAATAAGCTCAAGGGGCATCATTATCGGCTTTCGTAGCATGTTCTGCTTCTCGACTCGTTGGGGCATGGTATTCATGGTTTCGGCCCCCGCATGTTGTATGTAGTACCCTACACCCCTAATATAGCGCATGTGCTGGTCATGTGCCATGTTTCCCCGTTTATTTATATGTGCTGTGAACTCATGAAAAAGGGATGCTGGGGATGATCTATTTCCAGACAATGATGTATGTGCAAGGAGGATTGTCTCCGGGAGAAGAACTCCCGGAGACTCAATATCGGAAAGCAAAGATGAGGGAACCAAAGGAACAGGAGTACATTGACCGGCATTTACCATGTACCGGTTTCAACCACCTCACCATTGCGGGAAACCACAACCTGATGAATGGGAAAGTCAGGTTTCGCCTTGGCGCAGGCCTGTTTAATAATCTGGAGCATGGAACCGCAGCAGGGGACTTCCATGATCAGGATGGTAAGTGACTTGAGTTTTCTGGTCGCAAAAATTTCCGTAAAACGTTCCACATACAGTTGCTGATCGTCAAACTTGGGGCAGCCCATCATGACCACGCGTCCGGCTACATAGTCCCGCTGAATATTCGGGTAGGCCACGGCGGTACAGTCAGCGGCCACCAACAGGTCCGCATTCTCAAGAAACGGTGCAGTGGCTGGAATAAGTCGTATCTGCACAGGCCAGTGGGAGAGGGCGGATCCCTCCTGAACACCAGGGGCGTTTGCCGATTGACATGACGCGGCGGGTTGCAGCACCTGCAGCTGTGAAGAAGGACAACCCATCGGTGCAGTCTGCTTTTCATTTGCCCCTGCTTTTTGCCCTGCCAGGTATTCTTCCACGGCTTCTTCGTCAAATTCCTCTGCTTCACGCTCGATGATTTTCAGCGCTCCGGTGGGGCAGGAGCCAAGGCATGCGCCAAGACCGTCGCAGAGGTTGTCGGAAACCAGCCGTGCTTTACCGTCTATAATCTGCAGGGAGCCTTCGGCGCAGTCAGGAACGCAAAGACCGCATCCGTTACAGAGCTCGTCATCTATTTCAATTATTTTCCGTGTTACTTTCATGATATGTATTTCCACTTCAAGGTCAGGTCAATTACCGGTGTTCCCCGGGCATGTTATCAGGAGCTGTGTTTCCGCCTTCTCCATGTTTCGGGAGAAGGCGGGATAGGTTGCTTAGAATAGGCGTTACCCGAGAATAGTTTTCAGATCTTCTTCAGGTGTGGTTATCGGTTTGATGGCAAAGGTGTCCACCAGGAATTGCAGTACATCCGGGGTGATAAAAGCCGGCAGGGATGGTCCCAGGCGGATGTCCTTTATACCGAGATAAAGCAGAGTCAGCAGGATTGCCACGGCTTTCTGCTCGTACCAGGAGAGAACCATGGACAGGGGCAGCTCATTGACATCGCAATCAAATGCCTTGGACAGGGCCACGGCGATCTGAATCGCTGAATAGGCGTCGTTGCATTGCCCCACATCGAGCAGGCGGGGCAAATCGCCTATGGTTCCCAGGTTTTTGTCAAAGAAACGGAACTTGCCGCAGGCCAGGGTCAGCACCACGCAGTCATCGGGCACCTGCTCAACAAATCTGGTGAAGTAGTCTCTGCCCGGTTTTGCGCCGTCACAGCCGCCGACCAGGAAGAAATGACGAATAGCTTTGGATTTCACAGCCTCAATGACCTTATCCGCCACTCCAAGCACCGTATTATGTCCAAATCCGACCAGCACGGAACCGTTGTCCACATCATCGGTGAAACCATCCATTGCCAGGGCCATGTCCACAACAGCGCTGTAGTCTTTGTCCTGGATGTGCTTCACGCCGGGCCAGCCTACCAGGCCGTTGGTAAAGACGCGGTCTTTGTAGGACTCCGCAGGTTTCTGGATACAGTTGGTGGTGAACAGGATCGGCCCGGGAAAATTGGGAAACTCTTTTTGCTGATTCTGCCAGGCTGTGCCGAAATGCCCGTAAAAATGGTCGTATTTTTTCAGCTCCGGATAGCCGTGACAGGGCAGCATTTCACCATGGGTATAGATATCTATTCCTTTCCCCTCTGTCTGTTTGAGCAGAAGCTCCAGGTCATGCAGATCATGTCCGGTGATGAGAACGCATTTGCCTTTGCGATGACCCAGAGGAACCGAGGTCGGCGCAGGGTGCCCGTACGTACCGGTATTGGCGGCGTCCAGCAGTTCCATGGCGCGCAGATTGATTTCTCCTGCTTTCATCGCTACAGGCACGCACTGTTCAACGCTCAGACCTTCAGCCATGAGTGCGCAGAGCGCTTCGTAGCAGAACTCGGCCACGGCAGGATCCTTTTGGCCGAGGATGGCTGCATGGTCTGCGTAGGCGGCAATACCTTTGAGCCCGTACAGCAGGGTCTGTTTCAGAGAGCGGATATTTGCGTCGCTGTCCAGTTGTTCAATCAGATGCAGTTCTTCTCCCTGTTTTGCCATTGCCTCGACAGTTTCTGCCGGGATGAAGGACGCCTGCGGCTGGGTAAAGGATGTGTTTCCTCCTGCGGCGGCAACCTTTGTTTTCATGCTTTCTCGCAGTTCCACTGTTCTGTTGATCAGAACAGCGAAACGGGCAGGGTCGAAATCCACATTGGTCAGGGTTGAAAAAATCGCTTCATAGGTAAACAGATCGACTGCATCGTCGACGATGCCGTGTTTTCTGCCCTCGTTTGCGTACAAGGCAAGACCTTGCAAGGCGTATACGAGGAGGTCCTGCAGATCAGCCACATCCTCTTTTTTCCCGCAAACACCTATTACATTACAACCTGTGCCTTTTGCCGTTTGCTCACATTGGTTACAGAACATAATTGAATTCTCCTTGATATACGTTTTTTGTGTCGCGTGTGAAAAGGTTACTCTGTAGTATGTCTGTATCGTACACTATCAATGATATCATTCCTTGATCTGGATCAAAAAATAAACTTTTTTTAAAATAATGGAAAAAAAAGAAGTTCTGGCGCAAAGTTTTCTCTTTCAAGGACTGGGCAAAGACCAGATTCAACTCCTGGCGGATATCGCCTCCCCCAGGTCCTACACTCGCGGCCGGACGATTTTTCTGGAAGGAGACCCGGGTATCGGCTTTTATATGGTTGTTTCAGGAAAGGTCAAGATCTACAAAATGTCCCTGGAAGGGAAAGAGCAGATTTTGCATATTTTCGGGCCTGGAGAACCCTTTGGAGAAGTTCCGGTGTTTCACGGTACGCCTTTTCCAGCTTCGGCAACCGCCCTGGTGAACACTGAGGCCCTGTTTTTTCCCCGGCGCGAGTTTGTAGAACTGGTCACCGCCAACACCTCCCTTGCCTTGAGTATGCTTGCCATGCTCTCTCTCAGGCTTCGCCGCTTTACCACCCAGGTGGAGCAGCTTTCTTTAAAGGAGGCGCCGGCAAGACTGGTCGCACACCTGATGTATCTGGTTGAAGAACAGGGCAGAGAGGACAGGGTGGAGCTGGAGATCCCCAAGGGGCAGCTTGCCGGCCTCTTGGGAACCACACCGGAAACCCTTTCCCGTATTTTCACACGAATGAAAGAGGATGGGTTGATAGGGATGGAGGGAAAAATAATTTATCTGCTCGACCTGCCGGCTTTGCGCGAGATTTAGTTCGGCGCCCGGATTCAGGCCGGGCGCTCTGTAACCAGTTACAAATACAGGGAAGTTATCAAGCTGGACTGTGCCTCTATGAGTAGTTACCTGTATGGCTTTTATTCCTGCTTCTGAGAGGCTTGAAGATTGACCAGGTTGCTGATGTGGGTGTAATTGTCCACGTTGAGCCGGGTAAACGCAATACCCAGGCCGGATGGGTCATGCCGGCAGATTTTGCCTTCCACGGTGAAGCGCATGTTGGACGTCGTGCCCTGCAGGCCGATTTCCACGGAGCAATCGGTGTTGACGGGGATGAGTTTATCGGTCTTGAGGAAAAGACCTTTTAAACTGATATTTTCAGTTTCCACCTCTGCGGCAAAGGGTTCACTTCCGTCTACCTGAACCAGGGCTGATGTTTCAAAGGTGATTCGTCGTGCTTTTCTACGCTCATTCATAGCCTTTTATTCCCGGCTTTTCGCATACATGCTGGCGGCGCATTCATTCTTGCCGAGATCCAATTCTTCCTGTTTGTCGTCGTCCGGCTGTTCCAGGTTTGCGTTGACCAGGCGGATAGTTGCATACTCCTCAGGCTGGGGACGGATATTGGCCTTGATAAAGGCGATAAAGTCCTCCAGGTTATCCAGATCGTAAATCTCTTTATTGCGCTCGAGCACCTGACCCAGCGGCAAGGTGAAGAGCAGATCCGCGGTTGCCTCCTCCCAGTCCATATAATGTGCAGGAAGCACCTGAAGTGTTTTTGGTAACTGCTTGACTTTTTGAATGGAATCGTAGAGCATGCCTGACCATTCTTCCGCTTTACCGCCCAGGTCCGGCCGGCCCACGGAATTGATGAATATCATATCACCGGAAATGATGTATCGTTCATCGATAACATAGCAGGTCGACCCGGGTGTGTGACCCGGAGTAAACATGACCCGCACAAGATCTTTCCCTCCGCTGAAGGAGAACGTCTGGCCGTCGACAAGTTTGGTGTAGGGATTTTTAGAACCTGCAAAATCCCCTTCATTGGCATAAAAGGTTGCCCCCGTTACCCCGGCAAGATCGCGGCTGCCCGCGATATAATCAGCCTGTAAATGGGTCTCAAAGGTATTGATGATGGAACATCCGTGTTTTTCGGCAAGCTTCATGTAAAAATCTATTGCCCTGGAAGGATCGAATACCATCATCTCCGTGCCGGACAGCAGCGCGTAACTGCAGGATGCCTTTCCCGGACGCAGGCATTGATACAGGGTATAGGAATCATTTTGCTCAAGTATTTTGGGGACGAGCAGGTTTCCCCAGGATTTGATTCCGCCGGCAAGGTAACCTACATCTTTAAACCCATGTTTTTCCAATATTTCAGCGACATATTTGGCAGAGCCTTCCTGTGCGCAGACTATGCGGATGCCGGCCTCTTCAGGTACGCGGGCAACGGATTCCTCCTCTATCTCCATAAAATCATAATAGGAGACATTGAGCATGGTAAAAGGATATGGGCTTTCAACCTGAAATCTGTTGAAATCTTTATCGTTACGAACATCGAGAACGATGATGTCTTCTTTGTCGGTCAACCACTGGAACAACTCTTCGGCCTGATACATAAAAATTGCCATTGGCATTTCTCCTTGCATGCTGTTGGGGTAAATACTCTGCACAGGCAGTTTCCGTATTCTTCTTTTCTATGTATGAAGTATAACAGCTTTTATGTACAAAAACTAATATATAGATTCAGCCCCCCGCCTTCTTTTGCAGGCTCGGCAGAAAAAGGGAGCCGACCGCGGCTGCAGCAGTGATACAGGCTGACAGCAGGTACGCAGGAGCAAACGTGCCTGTTGTTTCCGCAACCACTCCAAACAGGTACGGACCCGCTCCCTGACCTATGGCAAAAATGAGGGTGACCGCGCTGAACATGGACACCGAGTGGACCGCGCCGGCGTAATCTCCGCACAGGGCAACGATTATTGAAGGGACGGCCCAGGCGACGATGCCGAAGCAGAAAATGGAAAGATACAAATAAATCGGTGCGGAAGAAAAACCCACCAGCGCATAGGAACAGGTCTGCAGGCTGAAAATGACCGCCAGGGTGCTCTTTCTGCTGAAACGGTCGGAGCAATACCCGGAAACCGGACCGGACAAAAGACTGAGGATTCCCACCCATGACCAGAAATTACCGGCAACGGCCTGGGACATGGCAAATTGTTCCACCATGGTGGTGACGATAAAGGTGGCATAACTGACAAAGGTAAAGCCGAAGGCAAAGTAGAGTATGCCGGTATGCAAGGTAAGCTGCATGGAGGGGCGCTTCCTGAATGTCTGAGCGGCGCCTGGGTTGTCTGTTTTGCGCGCCTCCTGTCCCACAGGAAACAGTTCCAGTTCCCGGGGGGAATTCCTGAGAAACAGCAGGCAGAGCAGGCCGACCAGGAGGACGATGCCTGCAAGCACAAGCCAGCTCAGCCTCCAGTCGAGGGATGTCATCTGGTTGAGCAGGGGGATGCATTGCCCTGAAAAAATAATGGCCACACCGTTGCCTGTTACGACAAGCCCTGCGGCTCTTCCCCTCTGTCTGGGCGCAAACCAGCCTGCGATCAACGACATGACGGGGATGTTGGCCCAGGCACCGCCGACCCCGGTAAACCAGTACAGACCGGCCAGGACGAGCCAGTCCTGGGCGAATGCCACCGCCGACATGGAAACGCCTGTCAATAGAAGACCGCAGGCTGCAATGTATCGGGCGCCGAAGCGATGTACCAGCCTTGCGGAAAAAACAATGCCGATGAAGTAACCGATGAAATTGGCCGTGGAGATCGTGCCCATCTGCTCATAATTCAGTTGAAGGGATTCTCCCATGGCCGGCAGGAGCATGCCGAGGGCAAAGCGTCCCAGTCCCAGTCCTGAGAAAATGCCTGCTGCGCCGAGCAGTACGATGATCCAGCCGTAATGTATGGAGTTGCGTGTTGCTGTTGTCATAAAAGGTTGTCCGGGCGGTTATGAATTTTCAGGTGTCGGGCCGTAGCCTCCTCCTCCGGGAGTTTCCAGGACAAAAACATCACCCGGTTGCATTGCTGCCTCATCATTACCGGCCAACTGTTCGTACGTACCATCGGCGCGGATGATGTAATTCGTACCGCAGAGTCCGTCCTCGCCGCCCGCAAGACCAAAGGGCGGCGTGCGGCGGTGGGAGGAAAGTACTGTTGCGGTCATGGGTTCCAGGAAGCGCATTTTTCTCACAGCACCGTCCCCGCCGGGAAAGCGGCCCGTTCCTCCTGAATGACGGCGGATGGAGAATTCCTCCACCAGTACGGGGAAACGATGTTCTATGACCTCGGGATCCGTCATGCGGGTGTTGGTCATGTGGCTGTGTACGGCACTGGTCCCCGGATGATCAGGACCCGCTCCGGTCCCCCCGCAGATGGTTTCGTAGTTCTGATACGCTGCATTGCCGTAGAGAAAATTGTTCATGGTTCCCTGGGAAGACGCCAGAATGCCCAGGGCTGCAAAAAGCGCATCGGTAACGGCCTGTGATACTTCGGTGTTTCCGGCGATAACCGCCGCCGGATATTTCGGGCTGAGCATGGAACCCTCGGGTATGCGTATAGCAAGCGGTTTCAGGCAGCCCGCGTTCAGGGGGATATCGTCGTTGACCAGGGTTCGGAAAACATACAGGACAGCTGCCCTGCAAACAGCTTCCGGGGCATTGTAGTTGCCTGCATGCTGGGATGACGTACCGCTGAAATCAATTACAGCCGAACGCTGCGCGTTGTTCACTGTAACCGCCACCCGGATCCGGCTGCCGTCATCCATGGGGTAGGTAAAACTGCAATCCTTCAATTGGGCGACGGCGCGCCGAACAGCCTCTTCCGCGTTATCCTGCACATGTCCCATGTAGGCCTGCACAACCTCAAGGCCGAAATGGTCTACCATTTTTCGCAACTCATGTGCGCCTGTTTCGTTTGCGGCAATCTGGGCGGCAAGATCCGCCATGTTTTGATCGACATTACGGCAGGGAAAAGGACCGGAAGCCAGCAGGTCCCGGGTTTCCTGTTCCAGCAGGCGGCCCTGTTTCACCAGGAGCCGGGTCTCGATGAGAACCCCTTCCTCTTCTATGCGGGTGCTGTCCGGCGGGGCGGAACCCGGGGTGCGGCCCCCGATATCCGCATGATGTCCCCTGGAGCCGAGATAAAAGAGGACGTTTTTTCCGTCGTTGTCGAAAAAAGGCGTAATCACAGTGACGTCCGGCAGGTGAGTTCCGCCGCTGTAGGGTCCGTTCAGCATATAGACATTTCCCGGGGCAATACTGCCGGAATCGGCATGGATAACGGCTTTGACCGATTCACCCATGGAGCCGAGATGCACCGGCACATGGGGGGCGTTCGCCACTAGATTGCCTGCCGCGTCGAACAGAGCGCAGGAAAAATCCAGACGCTCTTTGATATTGACCGAATACGCAGTATTGGCAAGGGTTGCACCCATCTGTTCGGCAATGGACATGAACAGGTTGTTGAAGACCTCGAGCATGACCGGGTCCGCGTTTTTGGTCCCAATGGCCTCTTTTGCCGGTCTTGGAATACACCTGGTCATGATCAGGTGGTTCCGGCTGTTCACCTCTGCAGCCCAGCCTGGTTCCACAACTATGGTTCCAGTGGGTTCGATCAGTATTGCAGGCCCCTCGATCCGGTGGCCCGGAAGCAGATGCTCCCTCTCATAGAGGCCGGCGGACAGGTATTGCCCGTTGCTGTACATCCGCACCTGTTCACTTTTTTCAGGAGAACCGCTGCGCAGCGGAAATTCTTTGTCTTCAGGCTGTTGCGCAGAGCCGGCCGCTTCCACTGAAACCGCCTCGATGATGAGTTCTCTGCCCTGGGGGATATATCCGAACCGCTGTTGATGCATATACTCGAACTGTTTACGCATGACATCAGGGGCTGCCAGGTCAACCGGCAGGGAAGTATCAGTACCCTGGTACCGCAGATGCGTTTTACTGGTAATGCTGATGTGGGATTCCGCAACACCCTGGTCGCGAACCTCTCTGTACGCTTCCTGCTGTAAGGGCGTGACAATGTCCTGGATGCGTGCGATGAGATCCGGCTCAGCAAGATTCGTCTCCACCTGCCGTTCACGCATGGCGCAGATATCTGCGAGCCCCATGCCGTATGCGGACAGCACCCCCGCATGGGGATGGAGAAACACCTGCTCCATTCCCAGGGCATCGGCGACAAGGCAGGCGTGTTGACCTCCGGCCCCTCCGAAACAGTTCAATGCATACTCCGTCACATCGTATCCCCGCTGCACCGAAATGGTTTTGACGGCTTGAGCCAT
This sequence comes from Desulfobulbaceae bacterium, assembly GCA_963678525.2. Lineage (GTDB taxonomy): Bacteria > Desulfobacterota > Desulfobulbia > Desulfobulbales > Desulfobulbaceae > Desulfogranum. The sequence goes on along the minus strand of CAXXDG010000003.1, from coordinate 1,741,188 downwards.
ATTTTCCACGGCAATACGGAGAAAGCCTTCGGCGACTGCTTCAGGGGAGGTCGGATTTCCGGCTGTTTCCTGTGTAATACGATGCGTCAACTGTTCAAATTGTCTGGTTACCGTTTCTTTGTCCAGGGGCTGATCCGCATGCGGCCCGAAAACTGCCGGAAAATGGCGGGGCTGGATTTTACCGAGCATGACATTGCAGTCAGTGACTGTCAAAGGGCCCCCTTTCCTGTAGCATGCAGGGCCGGGATGCGCTCCGGCTGATTCCGGACCCACTCGATACCTGGAACCGTCAAAAGAGAGAATTGAACCGCCTCCTGCTGCAACAGTGTGGATATACATCATGGGAGCGCGCATACGAACCCCGGCAACCATGGTCTCAAAGCTTCGTTCGAATTCTCCGTCGTAATGGGTGACATCCGTGGAGGTTCCTCCCATATCAAAACCGATAAGTTTTTGCAGGCCGCTCATGCCGGCTGTTCGCACCATCCCCACAACCCCCCCGGCAGGTCCTGAAAGGATGGCGTCCTTACCCCGAAAAATGGCTGCATCGGTCAGGCCGCCGTTGGATTGCATGAACATAAGCTTTGTGCCGGTCGGATCGATTTCCCGGCTGACTTTATCGACATAGCGTGTAAGGATAGGGGACAGATAGGCGTCCACCACCGTGGTATCGCCCCGGGAAACAAGTTTCATCAGGGGGCTGACCTCATGTCCGGCTGAGATCCGGGTAAAACCGATCTCTTCGGCGAGACGCATAATGCTGCATTCATGATCATGGAACAGATAGCCGTGCATCAGACAGACGGCCAGGGAACGGATTCCGCTGTTATAGTACTGTTGCAGCTGCGGGCGCAGGCTCTCCGGATCGAGCGGAATCAGGATGTTACCGGCGGCGTCCACCCGTTCTTCCGCTTCAATAACAGCCTCATACAGCAACTCCGGCAATATGATATGACGTGCAAACAGGTCGGGCCTGTTCTGGTACCCGATACGAAGCGCATCTCTGAACCCCCTGGTTATGACCAGGAGGGTGCGGGCCCCTTTACGTTCAAGCAGGGCGTTGGTGGCGACCGTAGTCCCCATTTTGACGGAAGAAACACGTTCAGCGGGAATGGGCCTGTCCTGCGCGACGCCCAGGATTTTCCTTATTCCGGCCAGGGCTGCATCCTGGTAATGCTCCGGATTTTCAGAAAGAAGTTTGCAGGTGCTCAAGGAACCATCGGGGTGTTTGGCAACCACGTCGGTGAACGTTCCTCCGCGGTCGATCCAGAACTGATATGTGCGATCCATAGTGTCGGCCGATAAAAAAATATATTAAAATAAGACGGTTAGGAATATATGGCGTGTGCGCTGTGTGTGCCTGAATCGCCTAAGTTACCGTATCATGTCAATTTGTTCGAGCAGATTGTCCATGCTTTCCGTGAATCTCAAGGCTTTTTTTTGACATCACTGCCGTTTACCCTATAAAATGAGCTAAGACATAATTACCGGCAGGCAAGAGACTGATCAAAGCATAACGGCGAATTCAACATGACCGGTTGCCTGCGTGCGATCCTCCATTTTTTCATTTCGGTATCGTTTTTTAATGGTGCACCTTTTTCCAGGAAAAAAAAAGAGTTCATACAGGTTGTCCTTTTTTGTGTTTTCCCTGAACACGATGACGCTTGCGGAAAACAGCCGGCCGCAGCAATTTGCCGGCTCTTTTTTGTGCCGGCAGGGCCTGTGGGTCGTTGCAGGATTGGTTACCATCGGTCTTTTGATCCTGCTTCTTGTGTATCTGAATTACAGGAAAAAACAGGTTATCCTCGATACCACGGAAGAATTACTGATAGCTGAAGCCAGGTACAGGCACCTTTTTGAGCAGTCACCTATCTCTCTATGGGAAGAAGACCTTTCCGAAGTACGTCAGTATCTCGATCAACTTGCACGACAGGGGGTCACGGATTTTCACAGGTATTTTACAACCCACCCTGATCTGCTTCGTACATGTGCTGAAAAAATTCGAATTATCGAAGTCAACGCCCGGACGCTCGATCTCTATGAAACCGAAAAAGTGGAGGATCTGCAAAGGTTATCTAACTTTCTGCCCGAAGAGTCAGAGTGGATAATCAAGGAGGAACTGGTCGGGCTTCTTCAAGACGGTAAATTTGAAATAACAGTGATGAACCGGACCTTCGGCGGCCGGGAATTAACCATTGAGCTGCGTGCGGTTGTGGCTGAAGGCTATGAGCAGACCTGGAAAAAAGTGTATGTGTCAGTGGTGGATATCACCGAACAGACAACCCTGAAAAAGGAAAAGGAGCAATACGAAAAGCAGCTGCAGCAGACCCAGAAACTTGAGGCCATCGGCAGTCTGGCAGGGGGGATCGCCCATGATTTCAATAATATCCTCAGCCCGATAATGGGCAGGGCGGAACTGATGCTTATTGAATCCAGGGATAATCCCGCCATGCACGAGCATTGCCGGACAATTCTGGATGCATCAAAGAGGGCAAGGGATTTGATCAAACAGATTCTGGCGTTCAGCCGCGAGGTTGATCAGGAGATCAAGCCTGTTTTCCTTGCCCATGTCCTGCAGGATATTATTCAGTTGGTGCGGCCGACCTTGCCGACGACCATTGCCCTGGAAGTAGATATTCAGAAGGATCTCTCACCGGTTATGGCGGATGAGACCCAGCTTCACCAGGTGGTGATGAACCTGGCGACCAATGCCTTTCATGCCATGGAGGAAACCGGAGGCACGCTCTCCTTTACATTAAGGGAAAAAGTACTCAAATATCAGGAACTCAGCGAATACACCCTTTCACCGGGCCGCTATCTGCAGATGCAGATCAGCGATACCGGGCATGGAATGGATCAGGAGACGCTGGAAAAAATATTCAATCCATATTTTTCAACGAAAACACGGGACAAGGGAACCGGCCTGGGCCTGGCTGTGGTGCATGGCATTTTAAGAAGCTATGGCGGCGACATTCATGTGCAGAGCGCAGTGGGCAAAGGAACGACCTTTACGGTATACCTCCCTGTCGTGGATATCAGTGAACAGCGGGAAACCCTCCCCTCCGTAAGCAAACAGATGCCTGAGGGAAATGGTGAACACATTCTCTTGGTTGACGATGAAAAGGCTATTGCCGAAGTGACGGGAGATATGCTCACAAGGCTGGGCTATAAAGTGACCGTTCGCGTCTCCAGCGTGGAAGCTCTGGAGGCGTTTCGTTATCTTGCCGATCAGATAGACCTGGTCATCACCGATCTCACCATGCCGCAGATGACCGGCCTGCAACTGTATTCAAAAATAAAAAAAATCAGACCGGACATTCGGGTCATTATCTGTACAGGCTTCAGTGAACAGCTGGACAACAGCAAGTCGGCAGCTATCGGTGTGGACGCCTATCTCAATAAACCTGTCCTCATGGAAGACCTGGCGCATACCGTTCATTCGGTGCTGCAGTAGGAAATATCGTTGCAGCATTGAGGCGGACATATTAAGGTTTGCCGCTGTATACAATGATTTTGCATGAATGGAGCCGACTTTATATATGGGAAAAATAGGAAGGAATCAGCCCTGCCCCTGCGGGTCGGGAAAAAAACATAAGCATTGCTGCCGCACAGTGGAACAGGTTCAGCAACAGACCGCCGGCCGGCAGGAAAGCCGGGTTACGCTGTCCCACGCAATCGAGCGAATACAGAAGGCGGCCGCTAAGCGAAAAGAAGAGTTTTTCGAGCTGGGTGTGTTCATCTTTTTCAGTAATGCAGAGGGTGACGCATGGCTGCTGGAGGTAACCGATTCCGACGCGATTCAGCTTGCCCGCGGCGGTGAACTGATCGATGCCCGGATAGAGGAAAATCCAGAGACCATTGAGGTGAACTGGACGCATACCTTTGCCGTACGGAATAAACAGTTTGTTCTTACATCCTACGAAGACCAGGCGCAATCACAACCCGGCAACGTGCCTACCCAAAGAATCGCATCTGCCGTTCGACGAATGAAAAAACGCTTTTCCCCCGAATTACTTGAACAGGTACACATCAGTCAATCACCGGAGTGACAGGTGAAAAAGGCGTTTCGCATACCGCTTTTTTGCAGTAACTGTTTCCGGTTGCTCCCCATGCTGTTTGTCATGGGGGGGATTTTCTTTCTCTCCCATCAAAGCGGAAACAGCCTTCATCTCCCCGGGTTACCGGGGATAGACAAGGTCTTGCACGCGCTTGCCTATATGGCGCTGGGATTGTCTTATGCCGTGGCTTTCTCGGACAGCGCCTGGCTGCGTCATCCACGAAAGCTTCAGTGTGCGGTTGTCTGTCTCTGCTGCATGTACGGCATCACCGATGAAGTGCACCAGATGTTTGTTTCCGGCCGAATGGCTTCGGGCGCAGATGTGATCGCAGATGTGATCGGCGGTGCGGCAGCTGCCGTTCTGTATGTCTCCCTTTACCGGAAAGGGAGACATACCCTGGATGAGCGGCGGTCTTGATCACAGACCTGAATCCGTGACGATTTTTTTGAACTGCTAAATGTATCTAATAGCAATTACGGGAAAATTATACTTTCGGTGTTTCCACAAGGATGTAACCATTCACCCTTCGGGGCTTTCATCCGCACCCCATCTTCATTGCCCGCAACCACCTGATAAGTTTACTTTAATCAGGTAGTCCCGGACAACGAAGCTGAAGCACGGACGAAAGCTCACGGATTCAGGACAGAGATATCAAGACCATGCAACCAGTTACAAATACTGGGTTAATGAAACGTGCCGCTACTGCCCTGTGAGTAGTTACCACAGAGATTGCATTGCCTTGACACCGCTTCAGCTCCGGTTCAGCAGCCTGGCCATATCCTTGGCAAAATACGTGAGAATGATATCTGCCCCTGCACGGCGAATGGAGAGCAGGGTTTCAGTCATGACGGCCTGCTCGTCGATCCAGCCTTTTTCCGCTGCGGCCTTGATCATGGCATACTCGCCGCTGACATGGTAGGCGGCTACGGGCAGGTCGAATTCATCGTGGAGTTGACGGATGATATCAAGGTAGGCGACAGCCGGCTTGACCATGAGGATATCAGCTCCCTCTTCAACATCAAGGGTTGCCTCGCGCAAAGCCTCCCTGCTGTTTGCGGGATCCATCTGGTACCCTTTCCGGTCACCGGATTGCGGTGAACATTCTGCGGCATCGCGGAACGGACCGTAAAATGCCGATGCGTATTTGACCGCATAGGACATTATCGGGACCATGTGATACGAATTTTCGTCAAGCGCAGCCCGTATTTCACTGACCCGTCCATCCATCATGTCTGAAGGCGCAACCATATCCGCTCCGGCTTCGGCGTGGGAAAGCGCTGTTTTAGCCAGCAGCTCCAGGGTTGCGTCGTTATCTACCGTGTTGTCGTGCAGACAGCCGCAGTGGCCATGGTCCGTGTATTCACACAGACAGACGTCCGTCACGATATTCAGTTCTGGAACCCTGTTCTTGAGTTCCCTGACAGCTTTCTGAATGATGCCGTTTTTGGCATAGGCCCCGGAACCGACACCGTCTTTCTTTTCAGGCAGCCCGAAAAGAATCACTGAACGAACGCCGAGCCGCAGGCATTCCCTGGCTTCTTCTGCCAGCAGGTCAATGGAAAGGCGGAAAACCCCCGGCATGGAGGGAACCTGTTCCCGCACTTTTTTGCCCGGGGTAACGAATAAAGGAAGAATCAGCTGATCAGAGGACAATCGGGTTTCCCTGATCATGGCTCGCAGGGTATCGTTTCGGCGCATTCTTCGAGGACGGTATTCTGGAAAAACCATGGTTGCTCCTTAGTGAATAAAAAATCAGGCGGGGAAATGTTCAGTGACTGTTTTTGACAGTTTCAATCCCCAGTGTTTTCAGTTTTTTGTGCAGATGGCTGCGTTCCATGCCCACCTGCTCTGCTGTTTTAGAAATATTGCCGTCGTTTTCTTCAAGTTTTGCCTTCAGGTATTCGATTTCGAATTCCCTCCTGGCCTCCTTGTAATTAAGCGTATGCAGACGGGAAGAGGGTATGCTGTTCGTATGCTCCTGTGGAGGGGAAAAACCGAGAAAAAGGGCTGCGTCCTCGGAGGTAATGATCGTATTCGGACTCATGATGACCAGACGCTCAACCATGTTGCGCAGCTCACGCACATTCCCGGGCCAGGGGTGTTGTATGAGCAACTCCATGGCTTCGGGGGAAAAGGTCTTGCTTCCCATGCCTTTTTTCAGGTGGTCATTGAGAAAATCTTCGATCAGCAGGGGAATGTCTTCAGCCCGGTCGGCAAGATCCGGAACGTTTATCGGCACCACATTGAGCCTGTAAAACAGATCTGCGCGAAAATTGCCTTTTTCAATCTCCTCTTCGAGATTCTTATTGGTTGCCGCAAGAACCCGGACATCGACGGTGATGGTTTTTGAACCGCCGACACGCTCAAATTTCTGTTCCTGAAGGATACGCAGCACCTTTGCCTGGCTTTTCAGGCTCATATCCCCTATCTCGTCCAGGAACAGGGTGGAGCCGTTGGCCTGGTCGAACTTGCCTTTTTTGGCCTCCGTGGCCCCGGTAAACGAACCTTTTTCGTGACCGAAGAGTTCCGACTCTATCAACTCTTCCGGGATTGCAGCGCAGTTGACTTCGATCATGGGGTGCTTTCCTCTGGGCGACAGTCTGTGGATAGTCTGTGCGACCAGCTCTTTTCCCGTACCGTGACCTCCTCTGATGAGCACCCAGGCATCGGTGGGCGCCACCCGTTCAATCTGTTCCCTGAGCATGGTTACCAGTTTACTGTTACCGGTGATATTGGGCTTTTTCGGACCGCTCTCTCTCAGCAGCCTGTTTTCCCTTTCCAGCCGGGCCACATGCAGTCCCTTTGTCACGGCATGGATGATCTTGTCGTATGAGAGCGGTTTTTCAATAAAGTCAAAAGCCCCCATTTTGGTTGCCTGTACGGCGGTGTCAATGGTCCCGTGCCCGGAGATCATGACAACCGGTATGTCATACTTCTCCCTGATTTTGTTCAGCGCTTCGAGCCCGTCCATTCCAGGCAGCCAGATGTCCAGCAGGATCAGACCGATCTCTTCTTCTTCAATGAGTGACAGCCCTTCCTCCGCAGAAGCCGCTGAAAATGATGTGAAGCCTTCGTCGGCGAGAATGCCGGAAAGGGACTCCCTTATGGGCTCTTCGTCGTCAATAATGAGAATAGTTTTTGCCATGTGTACGGGTGATGAGAAAGGGGAAAGTGCCTTGTACGGCGACCAGTCTGTACGTTTTGCCTATACCTTATCAACTGTCCAGGGGCAGCTCAACACTAAATACCGTTCCTGTCGGATCATTATCGAATACCGATATGGAGCCGTTATGTTCTGCGACTATGGTGTGGGCTATGGCCAGGCCAAGACCCGTACCTGACTTCCGGGTGGAAAAATACGGTTCAAACAGACGAAGTTTTATTTCCTCGGAAATGCCGGGGCCGTTGTCTGCCACTTCAATGCACGCTGTGTTTTTTTCAGGGGCGGCAAGAAAAAGACGTACATTGATGACGCCTTCTTTTTCCATGACATTGACGGCATTGTCAAGCAGGTTGATGACAACACGTTTTATCTGGATTGCATCAAAAGCAAATTCAGGGAATGTGTCCTGGACATCCAGGGTGAAACGGATATTTTTATGGGCTTCCCGATACAGGAAAAATGCCTCTTCCACTATGGTGGTTATCCGGCCGGGCTGCTTGTTCAATTTCGGCATTCTGGCAAAATCGGAAAATTCACTGACAAGCCTTTTGATTTCATCGACCTGGTTGACTATGGTGTTGACGCACTGATTGAAGATATCCTTATCCGTATCAATGGTGTGGAGGTATCTTTTTCGCAGCCGCTGGGCTGAAAGCTGTATGGGGGTCAGGGGATTTTTTATCTCATGGGCGATCCTGCGGGCTACTTCCTGCCATGCCGCCAGGCGCTGGGCTTTTTCAAGTTTTGTCAGGTTGTCGAAAACAATTACAAAACCAATGGGTTCTTCCTGCTCATCGATCATGCGTGTGATATTTACCTGCAGAGAAAGCGTTTCTCCCCTTCGTATGGTAACGCGCAGGTGACGTTCAATGGAATGGCGCTTGTTATGCACCAGCTCGCTTAAAAAACTTTCCACAATTGCCGTATGCGATTTCGGCAGGAACTGGTGGAAATCCCTTCCGAGCAGATTTTGCGGTTTGATTTGGAGTAATTCCTCTGCAAATCGGTTAATCGTGGTGATTTTGTTATGCTCGTCCAGCGCGATAACGCCTGCAGCTACATTTTCCAGGATGGTTTCCAGATATCTCCTGTGCTGCTCTGAGATAAGGTTGCTTTCCTGCAGGGCCGTATGGGCTTCACCAAGTTTTGCATTGGAAGCGCGGAGATCCGCTGTCATGGAATTGAACGAATCCACCAGAAGTCCCATTTCGTCGTCGGATTGTTTTTCCAGGTGAAAATCCAGGTCGCCGTCTGCAATTCTCCTGGTGGCCGATGCCAGATTGTTGATGGGACCGGTAAGGCTGCGGGCAATGTAAAACCCAAACCAGATCGCTCCAAAGAGGATCAGCAGGGTAATGATCAGCAGCATGATTATGAGGCTCAGTTTTATCGGAGCTTTGAGAATAACCAGTTGTTTGTATCCTGCAATTCCTTCTGAAACGGTTTTCATCAGTTCGAGCTGGGGAGCAGGGATAAGCAGGGTAGTGACCAGGAAACTTGAGTCTCCTTGTCTGGTCGTGATTTTCAAGGGTTGAATAGCCTGGATAAATTCGCCGAAGCTGGTCTCCGTGGTGAAGATGGTCGCCTGGTTATTGCTGGCCGCGTGCCGTATGGCCTCGGAAGGGATAGTCGGCAATACCGTGCTCTGAAGGCGTGGTCCCTGCAAGGCGAGAAGGGGGTGATGATCACTTTTAAGCAGGGCTATGGCGTCAGGCGCTCCCGGAGGAGTAATATCCAGGGTTTGTTTAAAAAAATGTTCAAGGGTGGGGATATCATTGGTCCTTACCGCCTGGGATTCAAGCAGGTTGACAACCTGAGCGCCTATGTTGATGGCTCTTTTTTCCGTGTCATGAAAAATGGATTGAGCCAGCTTCAGTGAGGCGTCAAGGGAATCCTCCACGTTGGAGTTGAACCAGTAGTCCATGGAAGTGGAGACAAAACTCAAGCTGATGAAAAACAGGGAGACCGTCGGGACAAGGGAAAGAGCCATGAAAGAGACGGCCAACCGCGTGCGCAGCTTGGCGCCCAGTATCTTCTGGTTACGCTCGAAAACGAGTTCCACCAGGTTTCGTAAAACCAGGTACAACATAAGGAGCAGAAGAAGACCGTTGACATTGATAAGGGCAAAAATAAGGACCGTGCTTGAGATGGGCAGGTGAAACTCCCCTTTCAATAATCCGCGCTGCAGATAACCGAGCAACGGGATCAGGGCCAGGCAGAACCCAATGACATACCGAATCAGACGTTGTTTTTTCTTTTTTTGTTCAGGAGTCAACATGTTCTGCATGTCTTTTCAGCCGGATAAGATGAAAGTGGAACGTGCCTGGAAACGAGATGCGGGTCAGTATCTGAACTCTATGGTGCGCAAATCCGTTTCAAAATCCCACAGAGAGGTAAACGGCAGTACATAGTGCATGCCCAGGGGCAGCTTGTTTTTCGCAAGCGTAGCTTTCAAGCGAATGGCGTAAGGGGCGTCAGGCAGGAGTTCTTTGAGGAGAATGACCCGTAATCCGTTGAGTTCGGCCATGAGCTGCTGAGCTTCCTTCAGGGACCGGGTGCGTTGGAGTTTTCCTTTTTTATAGGAATATTGAATGGTGTATTCCTCTTTCAGGCTGTCGTAGGTCAGGGTATGGGCGAGCTTAACGTCAACCAGATCCGAATTGAACCATCTGGGACGTATTTTTGTGAGCCGCAGCTGAAAAACAAAGGTAATGGGCAGCCCGTTCTGTACGCCTTCCACCATTTCCGGAGTGAAAGCATGGGCAACAGTGGCAAAGAGAAGCAGGTGCGTGTTGGACGTCGTAACGATAATATCGGTAAGTTCCGGCTCTGGAGAATCGTTGCTCAGACCCTGTGCGGGAAGGGCAAAGAGCATTGTCAGTATGACGGGAAAGAGCAGGTGAAAAAAATGTTTCATAAAATGGATATATGGAATACAAATGCTCTGGGTCTGTTACCGCAGCCCTGGTATGACGTTGGCGCAGGTGTTTTACAACCCGGCTGAGCCGCGGCCGTTTGATACCAGGGAGGTAAGAGCATGTGTTTATAGCGGTGGATAAAAAGTATGGCATTTTTCCTTCAGACCTTCCATATTACCTGATCGACTATTCTTTGTCCATGATAAGCCCATATTTCTCATGGACATGATGTGGATTCGTATTTTTCGTTGTCTTTTGGAGTATTCTTCTGCAGTTATGTCACCACGACCAAGAAAAGAAAGGCGCTGCCGGGGAAAGTACTGCGGCAGGGCGTATAAACCCAGCGGTATCCCCCTCAAAGAGCTCAATCATATAGTCATGGCAAGGGACGAACTCGAGGCGCTTCGTCTCTGTGATGCGGAAGGGCTTTTTCAGGAACAGGCAGGGGCTATGATGGGGGTGTCCCGCGGGACCATTCAGCGCATTTTGACTTCAGCCCGCAAAAAGGTTGCACATGCCGTAACCACCGGTTCCGCGCTGGTGTTTGAGCTGGAAGAAGAAGTGATCAACGAAAATGAATAACAATTGCTGCAAAAAGTTAACCAGCATGGCTGGACCAGGTTGGCCGGCCACAACGAACAATGAAAGTGTATCACTCCGGCATGGCGCCTTCTGCTCTCTGCCGGAGACTTTCGGATAAATACCCACCCAAGGTGATACCGACGTATGAAAAAGAAAGTACTTGTGACAGGAGGATGCGGTTTCATAGGAGCCAACTTTGTACGTATTGCGTTGCAATGCCGGCCTGACTGGGAGATCGTGAATCTCGACAAACTCACCTATGCAGGCAATCCGGCAAACTTACAGGACATGCAGGACAATGCAAACTACCATTTCGTCCATGGCGACATCTGCGACAGGGAGCTTGTCCAAAAACTTTTTATTGATCACGCCGTCGACACCGTTGTCCACTTTGCGGCAGAATCCCATGTCGACCGCTCCATAACCGGACCTGAGGCGTTTATCCATACAAACATCCACGGCACATTCGTGCTGCTGGAGAGTGCGCGAAACGCATGGCTGGAGAATGGGGCCGCCGTATCCGGGCAGCGTTTTTTACATGTGAGCACGGATGAAGTATACGGCAGTCTCGGAGAAAACGGATATTTCACCGAAAACACCTGTTATGATCCCAGGTCCCCATATTCCGCCTCCAAGGCCTCTTCAGATCACATTGTCAGGGCCTATTTCCATACCTACGGCCTGCCGGCCCTCATAACCAACTGCTCCAATAATTACGGGCCGTACCAGTTTCCTGAAAAACTGATACCCCTGATTATGAATAACGCCCTGGAGGGAAAACCTTTACCTGTTTACGGGGACGGCAAAAATGTTCGGGACTGGCTGTATGTCCAGGATCATTGTGAGGCGATAATCGAGGTTATTGAACGGGGAACAGTCGGCGAATCATATAACATCGGCGGGCACAATGAAAAGCAGAACATAGAAATCGTTGAATTGTTGTGTGACATGCTGGACGAAAAAGTCGGCCCGTGCCGAACCGGAAAACCGCGCAGGGATCTGATTACCTTTGTAACCGATCGCAAAGGCCATGATCGCCGTTATGCCATTGATGCCGGAAAGATTGAGGCGCAGCTTGGCTGGACGCCCAGGTTTACTTTTGAACAAGGGATTGCCGGGACCGTTGACTGGTATCTTGATAACGGCAAATGGCTGGAAGGCGTACTGGACGGTTCCTACCGGAAATACTATGAAACCATGTACGGCAATCGCTGATCCTACGGAGTTGAACCATGCAGATAGAGAGAACACCCATCAGTGATGTGCTGATCGTGACACCAAAGGTGTTTGGTGATGACCGCGGTTTTTTCTTTGAAAGTTTTAACCTGCGTAACTGGCAGGAAGCAAGCGGGGTAACCCTTCCCTTTGTCCAGGAAAATCATTCCCGTTCCAAACAGGGGGTTTTGCGGGGACTTCATTACCAGATTCAGCAGCCGCAGGGAAAACTCGTCCGGGTGGTGCTGGGTGAGGTGTTTGATGTGGGCGTGGACCTGAGGCGATCATCGCCGACTTTCGGTCAATGGACCGGTGTCCGCCTTTCAGCAGAGAATAAAAAGCAGTTCTGGCTGCCTCCCGGGTTTGCTCACGGCTTTATAGTGCTCAGCGAGGTCGCAGAATTTTTGTATCATACCACGGATTACTATGCTCCGGAACATGAGCGGTCAATTATCTGGGATGATAAGGATCTGGCCATTGACTGGCAGTTTGACGGCGAACCGATCCTTTCGGAAAAAGACAGACAGGCTGTTTCTTTCAAAGAAGCCGAGGTGTATACAGCAATGTGAACTCACCTCCATCTGAAGGTGGACACCCTGAAGTCTTGCCCCGTGGTCACTGCTCACTTGATCTCTCCGCGATCAGCCTGGCTTACGTATGACCAAATACGCTGCGCCGGCCTGCTTGCAGAGATATCAAGTGCCCTGCAACCAGTTACAAATACGGGGTTAATCGAACTTACCATTCCACCTTGAGTATATTATCCAGAGGATTGACTTTAGCGATGCGGACCCGGACCATATCACCGGGGTCGACCGGGAAATAAGGATTGGGAGGAAGATCTATGTCAAACAGGCAGTCGGTGAGCAGCAGATTGACCCTTTTGCTGCCTTGGCCGACCACCAGGGCGTTCATTTTCTGCCCTGTCCTGGGCTCCAGATAGCGTAAAATCCAATACCGATGCCGTTGCTGGCGCACACTGTTGGCGCGGCTTAATTTCTGCTGAATGACACCGGCAAAGGTTTTACATTCTTCACTGGAAAAGAGGATCCCTTTACCATGTATCATATTGCTGATCTGATGCTGCATGGCCAGGTCGAGGAACCTGCGAATCGGTGAAGTGATGGTTGTGTAGCTGTTAAGCCCCAGTCCGCTATGTGGTTTGGGGTGGGCCGTCAATTCGCCGCGTGAAAGAAATCTCCTTTGCAGGGCGATATCCTGGAGGCTGTTATTGACGCCCTCGATAATTCGCTTTTTCGGGGGAGGCTGCGAACGGAACAGCCCGGGCGCGCCCCGGCTTGCGAGAAAATCGGCAGCTACGCCGTTTGCCAGAATCATCAGCTCGGATACCAGGCTACGGGAAGGCGTGTCCATGGGAGAGAGGAAAACCTGGATGTTGTCCCTGTCTCTGGTGTCGATATTCGCATCCGGAAACGGCAGCAGAAGGGCTCCGTTATCCACCCGGCGCTTGCGCAGGAGATCCTTCACCCGATTCATCATGCGCAATTCAGGATCAGTTTCTATGAGCGTATCCGCTTCGCGATAACTCAGTTGCTTTTTCACCTGAATGACGGAAGGCACAATGCCGGTGTGCAGTATCATGCCGTCATCTGAGAGGGTAACCAGGAAGCTTATCGCCGGTCTGATTTTGCCGAGAATCAGGCTGCAGACCCCCAGGGATAGGGTCTGTGGAAGCATGGGGATGTGGCCTTCCGGGAAGTACAGGCTGGTGCCGCGTTCCTGAGCTTCTGTAAACAGTACGTCGCGCTGGGAGACAAAATAGCTGACATCGGTTATATGCACCCCGACCAAGTATCCTGCATCCAGACGCTCGATATGCAGAGCGTCGTCGTAATCCCGGGTGAAAACTCCGTCAATGGTCACCAGGTTCAGGTCACGGAAATCCTTCCGTTTGGGATCTTTCAGCAGCTCTTCAGCTGTTGGTTCTTTGAAGGAATCCGCCTTGGAGCTGCATTCGTCTGAGAATTCAACCGGCTGATCGGACCGCCGTAAGGCAAGGTTTTCGTCCCTGTCCCATTTCCCGGCGTGAACAAGAACTCTGAGCCCTGCATTCGGGGCGTTCAGTTCCGCCTGTTTGAGCAGTTTTTTTACCAGGGCGCTTTCTTTGGCGTCGTTTCCAAAAAGGACGTATTCCTCCAGCCAGTCAAGGCACTTGTCTTTATCCGGCCATTGCGATACATCAACGGGCTCACCCGCAAGTATTTTATGCAGAAAAAAAGAACCATCCTTGAGCAGTTGTTCTTTTTCCTGCAGCTTCTGATATTCGTCTTGAAGGTGTTCAACCTGTTCGGCGGTATGCGCCGTGATGCGTTGATTTTTGTATTTGAAATAAAACGGATCTGTTATAACTGCTCTGAGAAAAGCGGCGGATTCGTCATCGTCAGGCTGTCGACCAAGGCTCAGTTCATTGAGGAAAAGGCTTGAAAAGACGAGGTGTTCTTCTTCCGATACGATCTGCCACAATTCTTCAAGGTTGAAAAGAGCTGTCAATGCTGTTCGTCTGTCAGCTGTCGTCTGCAGCAGCTCCATGGCCTCTTCCCTGGTCAGATTCGTACTGTGCTGCTCAGTGGAAACGGCGATGACCCGGGCAACAGGCAGGGTTATCTCTCTGCCGTTTTGATTGACGACATGCAGTCGTTTATCCTGGACCTGGGTGACAAGGGCGCAAATAAACTTACCGCCATCCAGGTACTCTATGAGATTTCCGGTACTGATCATAAGGTTATCCCGAATGTCTCATGAGCATGGCTGTAAGCGATGAAAGGGGAAATACGGTTTTTTATCTTCCATAATACATACAAGTTAGGCAAATGAACGTAATGCGCAGCGCATGGCGTCGTTTTTACAAGGGGGCGGCCGTTTCCGGAATACAGGCAGACAAGTTGCCGAAGACCTTGGACCTGACGAAGCCTCCAACGACGAGAAATGCGGGCTGAGACATTGCGAAGTTTATGAGTCATGGTAAGGTACAGTGGATAGCAGGAATATTATCCTTTGTCATTAATTTCTTGACTTTATTTTTTTGAACAGCTCATACAGGGAGTATTACCCGATACCGGGATATCATGGAACTGACTAAATTTTCGCAAAACAATGGCCTTCCTGTCTATCGTTCCGGTGTTGCAGCCATTGTAGGACCGCCCAATGCAGGGAAGTCCACATTACTGAATCATCTTCTGGGACAGAAAATTTCCATTGTTTCCCACAAACCGCAGACTACACGTAACCGAATAGCCGGCATTCTCACCGGCGACACCTACCAGGTTATCCTCCTGGACACCCCCGGCCTGCATGATGCACGGGATCTGATGAATCAGGAAATGGTCAAGGTGGCCCTTGAAAGTGTAGATGAAGCGGATGTGGTGCTCTTTGTTGAAGACAGCGCGGCAATGTCGCGCAAACAGCAGAAAAAAGCAGCTGAACAGTATCGGGAATACTTCAGCCTGATACATGTTCCCGTCGTACTGGCCCTTAACAAGTGCGATCTGGTTGAAAAGGAAACGCTCCTGCCGCTTACCCAATGGTTTGTAAACATGCATGGGTTTGACGCTGTCATACCGATCTGCGCGCTTCATGGACAGGGCACGCAGTCCCTTGTGGATACGATTGTCTCCCTGTTACCCGAAGGGCCGCAGTATTACCCGGATGATATTCCCACCGACGCCTCCGAGCGATTCATTGTGGCAGAGATCATCAGGGAGAAGATTTTTCTGCTGACCAAGGAAGAAGTGCCGTATTCAACTGCGGTGGTTATTGATTCTTTTCAGGAAAGCGATGACGGATCTCCGATTATTATCCATGCCTCCATTCTGGTCGAACGAGGCTCGCAGAAAGGTATTCTGATAGGTGCCAAGGGAAAGATGCTGGCAAAGATACGCAAGCAGGCCTCCTCCGACATCGAGCGGTTGCTCGGCTGTTCCGTGCGTCTTCATCTCTGGATAAAAGTGCGTAAAAAATGGACGGAAAACGAAAGTATTCTCAGGGAGCTGGGGTTGAAATAAGGCAGCGGCTTAAACTCCCTACTGTTTTCCGGCAATTTCCAGCCCTTTGAGGATGAACAGGGCGGTGCGCAACTGATTATCCGTTGCCAGGCGACGGCTGACAGCTTCCCGGTCCTCGTCGTTTCCATCGGAAGCTTCCGGTTGCATCTGATCCGGCTGCCGGGATTGCGCCTCGGAGTCATTGGCAAAATGACCCGGCAGGTCCCGTTCCTTCAGCCGAGGCTGGTCCTGTTTTTTTTCAGGCTCGGCTATTGTTTCGTTCAGGGGAACGACAAGGTCCGGCCGGATTCCGGTCGCCTGTATGGAATCACCGCTGGGGGTGTAATACCTGGCTGTCGTCAGCCGGATGCCGGCGCCGCCTGGAATGGGGAGAATGGTCTGTACCGATCCCTTGCCGAATGTGCTTGTGCCGAGGATGATAGCCCGTTTGTGATCCTGGAGGGCCCCTGCAACGATTTCCGCGCCGCTTGCCGATCCTCCGTTAACCAGGACAACCATGGGATAGCCGGTGTCAGAGCCTCCCTTGTGCGCCTTGAACACCATCTGTTCCTGACCGTCGCGCCCTCTGGTGGATACGATGAGTCCTTCATCGATAAAAATATCCGATATCTTAACGGCCTGGTCAAGAAGGCCTCCGGGATTGTTGCGTAAATCAAGGACTAATCCTTTGATCCGGCTCTTTTTCTTCTCACTTGTAAGCTGTTTTCGAAAATCGCGTGTGGTGGTTGCCTGAAAGTTGGAGATGCGAATGTAGAGGATGTCAGGCTCCAGCTCAAATGAACGTACTGACTGCACCGGGATAATATCCCGTTGCAGGGTAATATCGCGCATGCCTTCCCAGGATTTTCTATAGATGGAAAGGGTGACGCTGGTTCCTTTGGCGCCCCTGAGCTTTTTTACAGCCTCGACCAGTGAAAGATTTTTTGTGATTTCCCCATTGATTTTAAGGATTTGATCTCCGGACTGAATCCCTTTTTTCTCTGCCGGAGTCCCTTCAATGGGAGCAACGACGGTGAGAACGTCGTCCCGGATGGTAATTTCAAGCCCGATTCCGTCAAAACTCCCCTTGGTTTCTTCCTGCAGCTCTGCGAAATCCTCGGGGGACATATATGCAGAGTGTGGATCAAGCGAGCTCAACATGCCTGTAATGGCGCCGGTAATGACATCCTCCGTATCTATTTCGTCCACATAATGCTGCTGAAGAAGGGTCAGGACATTGGCAAAAGTCTCCAGCTGCTGATAGGTATCTCTGTTTTGCGAAGAGTCATCTGCAACGGCGCTGGTGAGAGGAAGCAGGCAACTCAGGGTAATACAACACAAAAAAATAGTGAATTGCGCGCGACGGATACATCTGAGACGGCCGAATGAAAAAGGGAGCTTCATTATCTCTATCATTGATGGTATAGATGAGTGAGAGTACACTATGTACTTAGTCTAACTGGAAATAGCGGATGTGGCAATGGGTATTGCGTGAAATTTTAGGTTTATCGGGAAGAACCCAAGGCGGAAATCACTGGACAGTGTTCCGGTCGGTTGAAAATGCATCAGGTCGCAGCCACTCCATGGGATCCTGGGCCGTGCCTCCTTTCCTGATTTCAAAATACAACCCCTTACCGAACAGGGTGGCGATATCACCGCTGGTGGCGATGAGTTGCCCCTGGTTCACCTGGTCGCCTTTTTCAACATGTATTTTTTCAAGCCTGGAGGTTACGGTGAAATAATTATATCCATGGTCAATGATAACGGTTCTGCCGTATCCTCTCGTGTATCCTGTGAAAATGACCTTGCCGGCATAGACGGCAAGTATCCCGGCCCCATCTCTGATCTTGATTGTTATGCCTTTTGATTCCGCTTTTCCTGAATGAGCATTGTTTTTCCCTCCGAATTGGGTGAGCAGTGCGCCCTCCGCGGGTGCATCGAGTTTTCCCTTGTTGAGCAAGAATCCTTTGGATTTTTCTTCCTTTATTTTTTCCAGCTTTGAAATACGGGCAGTGAGATCGTCTTCAGCTTCTTTCATCTCTTTCAATGCCAGCTCATACAAACCTTTTTCTGTTTTCGCTTTTTTTAGAAGCTGACTTTTTTGTTCTGAGATGTAGTGCAACGTCTTTTTTTCTTCTTCCGCCCGCAGCAGAAAGTTTTCCTGTATGCTTTTTTCCAGCTCGTGGGATTTTTTAACCTGAAAGATCGCTTCCTTTCTCTTCCGGTACTCCTCAAAAACAGCTCGGTCGTAGGTGACCAGGTTTTGAAAGGAATCATTGAAGATGAGGAGTTCCGGGATGGATTCTCTGGAAAAGGCAATCCGTAACAACCCATGTTTTCCCATCAGATAATATGCGCGTAAACGTTTTTCCAGGTGCACCTGTAAAGCCGCTTTTTCATCGTTGATAGCCTCTATTTCGGCGGCCTTAGACGCGATGATGGCTTCCTGCTCACTGATTTTATCGTGAAGTAAGAGGACTTCTTCCTGCTGCGCTGCCAATGTCTCGTCAATGTGTTCCAGTTCTCCAAGCAGACCGGTTTGTTTACGGTCATTCTCTTTAATCCTGATATGTTGAGATGCCATTTCCTGACGCAGCTTTCCAATGGTCAGTTTATGTCGTTTAATAGGCTGAGATTCCTCTCCCAAAGAGAGGCCGGTCGTATAAGAGACGGAAGATAGAATGGCGAGAGTAAGCAGGAAAATGATCAGGCGCATGGGCGGAATTTATAAATGAATCATTTTTCGTGTTGAGGTGAAACTTCCCAGCGAACAGAGCAGCGTCGCGGTTATGATGATGACGGTAATGGTTTGGAGAGGAAGAAAAGTAAACGGGAAGAGATGCTGCAGGGTCGATCCTGTAAATTGCAGTTCAATCCACGCATAGAGGAGAAAGAGGGCGCTGACGCCCAATGATGCGCCCAGCAACCCCTGCAGAGCTCCCTCAAGAAGAAAGGGGGTTCGAATATAATTGTTTGTAGCCCCGACCAGGCGGAGCAGTTCCAATTCTTTTTGCCGGGCGAGCAGGGTCAGGCGAATAGTATGCGCCACCATGAATGTGGTTGTCATGATAAGGAGAATTCCGGAAAGGATGACGACAACACGAATGATCTGGATAAACGAATAGAATCGTTCTATCCATTCCTGCCCATATTGCACTTTCAGTATTCCCGGCAGCGTCTGCAGGTAATCTGAAAACCGCTTGATTCTGGAAAGACTGTCCAGCGTTTTTATCGGATACACTTCAATGGAAGGCGGCAGAAAGGTTTCGGGTATGTCTATCAGTATGTCCTTCTCTTCTCCCAACTGGCCGCTGAATCGCTTATACGCCTCAGCCTGGCTGATAAATACGATTTTTTCAACCTGGTCAAACTTGAGAATCTTCCTTCTGTATTCCTCTTGCAGAGGAGGAGAGGGATCTTCATCCAGGTATATGACCAGCCGAAGATCATCGCCGAGTTCCCGGCTGATGTGCATGGCATTGTAGTAAATGAGGTAAAAAAAAGCAAAAATCAACACCGACAGGGTCACAGTGAAGAGGGTCATGAACTGCGATTTCCAGGTCAGCCGCAGGTTTCGGCCTGTGTGCTTCAGGGCTGTTGATACAAGGCTCATGGATACACTACTCTTACGGAATTATTGGTTGGGCGTCTATGGCGCTGAGACATCTTGTTCCTGCTGCCTGCCGAATTTCAGTTCTACCACTCTATGTGAAGTATGTTCATAAATGCTCTTGTCATGGGTGGCGATCAGGAATGTGGTCCCTTTTTTGTGCAGTTCGTGAAACAGGTCCATGACCCTTGAGGTGGTTTCGGAATCCAGGTTTCCGGTAGGTTCGTCGGCCAGTATGATTTCCGGTTGATTGGCGACTGCGCGGGCAATGGCAACACGCTGCTGTTCTCCTCTGGAAAGCTCAGAGGCCAGGGTATGGGTTTTGGAGGAGAGGCCGAGTCGGTCCAGCATCTCTTTGGTCCGCTTTTGAATAAAAGAGTGCTTGCGGTGCACAACTTCCATGGATACGGCAATGTTGGCGGCAACGGTTCGATCCGGCAGGAGCTTGAAATCCTGATACGCCATGCCTATTTTTCTTCTCAGCAGGTGGAGACGGTTGTGCTGAATTCTCGTGATATCCATTCCCGCCACTTCGATCATGCCTTTTGTCGGGCGTTCGATCCTGCTGATCAGTTTTAACAGGGTTGTTTTGCCGGAACCGCTGCGTCCAATAAGGTAGACCAACTCTCCCCTGTCGACTGACAGGGTGATGTCGTCCAGGGCCCGCACATCCGGAGGATAGGTTTTGGAGACCTTGATAAGGTCGACAATGGTTTGTGAGGATGTATTCGATTGCGTCATAGAGGTTGTGGGACAGGAGACTCTGTTTCCTGAATTCGTAACTGTTTTTTGAACTGCTTAATGTATCTATCGGCAATTGCAAGAAAATTATGCTTTGCGTGTTTCCGGAAGCAAGCAGCCACCCGCCCTTCGGGGCTTTCGTCCGCACTTCAGCTTTGTTGTCCGGATGTATCAAAAGGCGTGCTTCCCTGCATCCGTGACTGTTCGGCTTCCGGAATACAGCATACCCAAATTGGATATTTTTATCAGATTTTTTGTTGCATTGCAAAGAAGGGAGACGTAATTAGACTAACCAGCATGGCCGGCCGGGTTGGCCGGCCGCAACGAACAATGCGAGGGTATACATGCACTATAAAGCAGTGATTTTTGATCTTGACGGGACATTATTGGATACGCTCCAGGACTTGGCTGATGCCGGTAACCAGACTTTGGAGCAGCTCGGATTTACAGGCCATCCTGTTGATGCCTACAGATATTTTGTCGGAAGCGGGATGCATACTCTGGTCGAACGAATTTTACCGGAAGAAAAACGGGATGCTCAGATCCTGCAGCAGGCGATAGGGATTTTTCAAGAAAAATACAGGCAAAACTGGTACGCTCAATCCGGACCGTATATAGGCATACCTGAAATGCTCGATCTGCTGGAGCAAGCCGGAGTGACGTTGTGCATTCTTTCCAATAAACCCCATGATTTCACTACACTCTGCGTCAAGAAGCTGCTCCCTCAGTGGAATTTTTTTCAGGTGCTTGGGCAGCGGCCCACTGTTCCGAAAAAGCCTGACGCCCAGGGCGCCTTGGAAATAGTCGAGCTCCTCGGAGTCGAAAAACAACAGGTTCTCTATGTAGGCGATACGTCCGTCGACATGCAGACCGCAGCCAATGCAGGACTTGACAGTGTCGGCGTACTGTGGGGATTTCGAACCGCAGACGAATTACGTGAAGCCGGCGCAGGGCGCCTGATAGCGTCGCCTGCAGAGCTGGCTTCACTTATTATCTGAACAAAAAGCAACATATATTTATACGATTATGACCCCTGAGCTTTTACCTCTTGCCACCTATGCAGGTCCTCCTGTTATCGGCGCTTTTATTGGATACCTGACCAACAGGGTCGCCATTCGCATGCTTTTCAGGCCCTTGAAGGCCTGGAGTATTTTTGGGATTCGAGTCCCCATGACACCCGGGGTCATTCCCTCGAAAAGATACGAACTGGCTGCCAATATCGGTGAGATGGTGGGCCATCATCTGCTTACCAGTACCGAGATCGGGACTGCGCTTTCCACTGAACAGTTTCAACAGCATCTTCATACCATAATAGCCTCTCGCCTTGAGGATATATTGGATAAGGATCTGGGGTCCATCGCGGCATCTCTCTCCGAAGATCATATAAATATGGTGTCCCGTGGAGTAGAACGGTTCAGTGATACCTCGGCTGCGCGACTGACCTCGTATTTTGCCGGCAGCCGATGGGAAAAATCGCTGAAGGATGGTCTGGCCGCCCAAATGAACAGATTGGGGTCACAACCTGTTGAGGCGCTGGTGGATAAAAAGACACGCAGTGCCGTGTACGGCCCGGCTGCCAGGCTGCTCAAGTCTGTGATCGCTTCTCCGGGCACGGAGAAACAGGTAGGTGCGATTCTTTCTACATGGTTTGAAGAGGGCTGTAAAGAAGAGCGAACTTTTCGTCAGGTATGTCCGGAAGAACTTGTCCGCATGCTGCATACAACTGTTGCCGACCAGGCGCCCAACCTTCTGGAACTCATGGGCAGGCAGTTTGCAGAACCTGATGTGCGCAAGAAAATCATCCAGGGAATCCTGGGAGCGGTCGATCATTTTCTGGATTCCCTCGGCCCCATGGGAGCCATGGCTAAGGGATTCATCGATGCCGAAAACCTGGAAAAAAGCCTGGATGCCTATCTACGGAACAAAGAGGATGAGATACTGTCCTGGTTACAGGATCCTCAACTGGTAGAAAAGGTGAAAGCCGCTCTCAGGCAGCAGGTCGACACAGTACTGGATAAAGGTTTTGCAGAGATTCGGGAGCAGGTCGGGAATGAAAATATCGAGACAGTGTGCCGCATATCGGCACGGATGCTGCTGACACCCCTCTCAGATAAGGACACCGGTTCATTGCAGCGTCTGCTTGAAGATGCCTGCGAAGCTCTTCTTCAGGACGGACGAATGACGGTCACCGGTCTTTTGCAACATATCAGTTCTCCGGAAAGCTCAGAGGCCGGAGACAATACCGTATATACCGCAATTCTTGCTTTTACCCGCA
The DNA here is from genome assembly GCA_963678525.2 of Desulfobulbaceae bacterium. GTDB lineage: Bacteria > Desulfobacterota > Desulfobulbia > Desulfobulbales > Desulfobulbaceae > Desulfogranum. The sequence goes on along the minus strand of CAXXDG010000003.1, from coordinate 1,718,625 downwards.
GCGATCACATTAAGGAAACGTTGCAGGAACTGATTCTTGGTGCGGTTCATGGAGTATTGCATCTGCACATGGGCAGACTGTCATCAATGATTCATCCTTCGTTTCAGCAGGCATTGACCGAATACGGTGTGATGGCGCTGAACAGGATTTTTCTGAAAGAAGTTCCCGGCCTGGTGCAGTCGCTGCAGATATCTCAGCTGGTAACTGAAAAAATCAACACCCTGGATCTGCTGAAACTCGAACAATTGCTCCTCTCCATCATGGAAGAACAATTTAAATATATCAACCTGTTCGGAGCGTTGCTTGGGTTTATCATCGGTCTTGTGAATCTGTTTATCCTGCAGCTTGGATAAAATTACGGCGTTAGGCCCCACACATTCAGGAGCCGGCCATGCTACTCAAAAACCCTGTAAAAATAAAGTTTTCAGTCAGTCTGGCAACCCTCGTCATCACACTGGTGGCAGGGCTCTCCAGTGCAACGCTTTGGATAGTGTATCGGGAAAGCACTGCAGCTTCCATAGCAATGACGGAAAGGCTGTTTGATGAAATCGGCGCCAGGCTCATCGAGAAGACAACTGCTGTGTACGACCGCACAACACCTCCTTGACCGAAACCGGGGCTGTTTTATCGACCCTGTTGATAGAACCAACGAGTGACGGGATCACCCATCCGTCTTTGCCATGGCTCATGCAGGCCCTTGATTCCCATGATCATCTGCTCTCACTCCACTGTTCATACAAGGAGGGAGCGTATTTACAGGTTATCGATGCCAGAGGGCTGCCCTCATTGACCATTGCCTTTCAGGCTCCCCTTCTGACCCACAAGAGTGTTCACAGTATCACACAGGATACGGATATGACCTGGGATGAATACTGGACATTTCTTTCCGCAACGGGGGAGAAGCTTTTACAACGGCGTTTCCCCTATATCACCCATGATGCGGCTATGCCTGAATATGGCAGGCAGGCCTTAGGTCAACCGCTCAAGGTGTTTTTTACTGATCCATACCTGCTGAAGGAAGGTAAAATCCCCGGTATTACCTGTATACAGGCCCTGAAAGGAGGAGGCGGTGTTTTTGGTTCAGCCATAGCTCTCTCTCATTTTTCGCGTTTTTTCTGGAATCAAAAGGTTTCCGAACATGGTTCTGCATTTTTGTTTGACCGCAAAGCGCGCTTACTGGCCCATCCCAAAGAACCTGCTGTTTCCGTAATTCGGAGAGGAAGTGAGGATGACATCCGGTATGTGGATATTGACTCTTCACAAAGCGCTGAGGTACGGGCTGTGGCACACTTATGGCGCAGCTTCGACACATCGGAAAGTGATCAGGCTCAGCTCATTGAGATCGAGGGCAGCCGGAGCATCGTGAAACTTACCGAGTTGAGCCGCCGATGGGGAGTAGATCAGGTTGCTGCCATTGTCGCACCTGTTTCGGATTTCACAGGGTACATCAGCGTCATGAGGCAGCGAACATTTATTCTATCTGTTGCTGCCTTGGCTGTTGCCGTATTTCTTGCGATGTTGCTTTCCCTTCGTGTATCCAGGGCGTTGACTACCCTTGCAGGTGAGGCCGAGCGGGTATAACGTTTTGATTTTTCCGACTCTCCTCCTCTGGACTCGATTATTCGTGAAGTCTACACGCTGATCACGTCCTTTTCTCTCATGAAAACCACCATTCGGGAAAGGACCGAGCGGTTGTATGATACCCAGCACAAGCTGGAAACCCTGGTGGACCGTGGTGTGTCATTGTCTTCTGAACGGGATATTGAGAAATTGCTTCATCTGTTTTTTCAGGCTGTTATCGAACTGACCAGGGCCCAGTCCGGGGCTCTGTACCGCATGGAAGACAAACAGTCCCGGCTGCACCTTGTGCTGGTCGGTAAAAAGGGAAAGCCGGTTTCAGTAAGCGATGATGCCGTATCGCTGGATGCGCGATCCGTGAAAAGGAAAGGCGTCGCCCTGACGGAAAATGAGAAGCGTCACAATATCCTTTTGCAGACCATTGAAACCAATACACCGCTCCTTATCGATACAAAAGGAATTTCCGAGCAGGATTGGTTTCCGCAAGCTTTGCGGGAAGACTGTGAAGGAACTGTTTTGATGGTGGTTCCGATGACAACATCACAGGATAACAATAAAGGCGTGTTACTTTTGATAAGCCGGCAAAAAGCAGAAAGCAGTCAGGAGGAACAGTTTGGACATCGTGAAGTAGAGTTTGCCAAGGCACTGGCTGCTCAGGCGGCTGCAGCTGTGGACAATAAAGACTTGTTTACTTCCCTGCAGGAGTTGATGGACGCTATTCTTAAGGTAATGGCCGGAGCCATTGATGCGAAGTCGCCGCATACAGGAAAACATTGCGCCAGGGTTCCAGTGGTTGCCGGGCTGCCGGCAAAAGCCGCCCATACTTCCGGCAAGGGGCCTTTGGCTGATTTTGAGTTTCAGTCGGAGGAAGAGTTGCGTGCATTTGAAATAGCTGCCTGGCTGCATGATTGCGGCAAGTTAACAACTCCTGAAAGAGTTGTGAGTAAAGCCGCAAAGCTGGAGATGGTGACCAACAGAATCCACGAGATCAGGACGAGGTTTGAGGTGCTCCGGCGTGACTGTGAAAACTCTCTGCGGAAAAGGCGGATCACAGGTGAAGTATCAGAAAGCGAATTCGCTGCGGCGCTTGAATCGCGGCACAAGGCATTGCTCGATGCCTTTAACTTCGTAGCAGACTGTAATGTAAACAATGCCGTCCTGAATCAGGAACAGGTCGACCGGCTTAAGGAGATAGCTTCCTGGGAGTATGTCGGAAATTTTGATAAAAAACGTGGTTTGTCAGCCGAAGAACTCGACCGCATGACCGATGACGCACTTGTTCCTGCAACCGAAAAACTCCTGTCCGACAACCCGGAGCACTTGATTGAGCGATCACATGAAGAGCGGGATCGCCTTCATAGCTATCACTTTTCGTTGAATGTTCCCAAATACAGATTCAATCACGGTGAGTTGTATAACCTTTCCATAAAGAAAGGAACATTGACCGAAGAGGAACGATTCATTATCCAGGAGCATATCATTCAAACTATCTTCATGCTTGACCATCTCCCATTTCCTTCATGGTTGTCGCAGATACCTGAATTTGCCTGTAATCACCACGAACGTATGGATGGAAGAGGCTATCCCCGTGGAATCAAAGGGCATGAGCTGTCTCTTCCGGCCCGAATGATGGCAGTGGCCGATGTTTTTGAAGCTCTGACATCCTATGACAGGCCGTATAAAAGAATTAAGCCTCTCAGTGAAGTACTGACCATAATGCAGCAGATGTGTAATGAGGGGCATCTGGATGCCGATATATTCAACCTGATGCTGGAAAGCAACGCATGCCTGGAGTATGCACAGGCCTATATGCTCCCGGAACAAAATGATGTGAGTGCTCCGTTACAATGGCGCGTGGAACAATTGTCTGCATGATGAAATTTTCAGAGGATCATCACAGGATTCCTGATATTCTGTTTGCAGCAGGCAAACTGTTGAGCTGAATGTCACGATAAAATCCGTATCTATCCGGCAACTCCAGGCCAGTGTATTTCATCATGGTTCGCCCGTATCGCGGTGATGGAAATTTTTTACTCAAAGCGACAACCCGCATTTTTCACGAGTATATTTTGCAGTAGATGCGCGGCGTAACGGGATGTGATACTTACATCTTTTCAAAGGTTTGCAGGTAAAAATGCTCTCCTGCACGTGCTGTTATAAGAGGCTTGAACGGGAAGATCTGCTGCAATTCCTCTGGAGAGTAGCGTTGCTGAATGGGTGGTCCGAAGACGGTTTCTTTTTTGTCGAATTCAACGACGGCAAGGAGCCCGTTGTCTTTCAACATCCGAAGTGCTTCATTAATGAACCCCTGACGTTTTTCTCCGGAGAAGCTGTGCAGGACGGTTGATATATAGATTACATCCACAGAACAGGTATCCAGTTCCGTAGATGTGGTGATATCTGAAAGCATGGCATGGAGATTGGGATGCCCGGTTTCATTTTGAAGTGTCTCGATAAAATAGCTTTCCGTATCCATGGCAAAAACCTTACCGCACGGGGCAACCCTTTCTGCAAACAATTTCGACATATAGCCGTTGCCGCAGCCCGCATCAACAATAATTTGCCCTGATTGGACGGCGAGCGTCTCTAAAATTTTTTCAGGTTCGACCAGATTTTCGGTGAATTTCCCATGAGGATGATGTTGTGTTGCGCACATATTGCACCAATGTATTTTTCCAGTGCACCCTGCCGTGCTGTTTCATCATGACGAGTACACCCATATGCCGGCAGACTAACCAGCATGGCTGGACCAGGTTGACCGGCCACAACGATGACACCGCTTCGCTGTTATGAAAGTTTATCACTCCGGCATGGTGCCTTCTGCTCTCTGCCGGAGACCTTCATGTAAACTGGTATGACACCCTTGTTCAACACATTTACTATTTTTTAACAATTATTGTGGTTTGTTACCGCGGGCGCCTTCTTCAGGTGCCGGCAGGAAGAAAAACAAAGCAGATAATATCGTTTTTGTAGCAGTCGGTGCGTTTGTATTCGCGATATCCGTGTGAGCACTGTAACCCGAGAATATAGGGTTTCGAATCCAGCTCGACAATGAAAGACCTCCGCTCACCATTTTTGATTGTGAAGTAACTGTTGTCCATATTCAGTTGGGAGCCTGCAGGATAGTCGATGGATGTGGAGGCAATGATATTTTTTGCTCTGTCGACAAACAGAGCAAAACAGCCTTCCCGACTCTGTTTGTTTTCATCTTTAGGGAGAATTCCTTCCAGCATATCCAGGAACTGCGGCTCTGAATCAAACACGATCTGAATCACCCCGACCACTGTAGCTTCATTCTCCGGCGACCTTACCGCAGTACTGTAGATGTATGTCGGTCGTCCTCCGTAAAGGACCGTTGGTTCAAAAGCGGAGACACAATAATCCTGTTTGCTGTTCAGTCTGCAGGCCTGTCTGACCAGTGCATTGTCAAGCCGCATGCCGACAAATTCCTGTTCTCGGGGCAATCCTTCTTCAACAAACCGTTCTTCAACTTCATCCGGCGGGTTGGATACAGCCAGGATGGTACCGTCAGGATCAGCCAGGATAAGACGTAGATAGGGTGTGTAGAGATTGTTAATATACTGCAAATTCCTGGTAAGCTGCAGGCGCTCTTCATCAGTAATAGCTGTGTCCGGATTATGAGCAAGCAGTCTGCGGAATAAGGGGCTCAAGGCCCACCAGCATACGTCATTGGCTCGTTCATACAGATTGCGGTCAGCTATGTTGTTCCCCTGAAAAGCTCGAAACCGCACTTCGTTGAAATAGGAAGATACCACTGTTTTCTGGAGATTTTCAATAACCGTTAAGCAGAGTCTGTCAATATCCGTTCCAATGTTGTTTATGAACTCCAGAACTTCGATGAAAGCCTTTGCATTAAAAAACTGAGCCTGGATTTTTCCATTTATTCCGTCTATTTTCATGTCATCAAGAAGCTCATCTGATGAGTGTTTTACTTCAGTAAGTTCATGGGACAGATTTTGCAGCCGGGCCATGACCGAGTCGTCACAATCATTTTCCCCTGAATCTGAAAATGCGTTCCCGACTTCAATCATTGCAATGCCATACCATGTCAGACCGAAAAATCCCTGGTACCCGTCAGTGGCCACTGTTCTGACCAGGTACTGCCGTCCATTGATGGTGTGAAAGCTGAATTCAGCTTCAAGGTGTACCTGGATTTTAGCTGCAGGCAAAAGAATAGCGGGTTGACTGGAGGCAATAACCCTGCCGTCCTTGTCAAGGACTCCGGCAATTATTTCTTCATTTCCTTGGGCCAGATCCTCAAATATACCCTGCATTTCATCTTCAAAATCAAAGCAGAGGCAGAGGGTTCCCAGGGATTCACGGGTTGCCGGATCTTCTATTTTCCGGGAATACATAAGCACATTGCCCAAGCCGGGCCGAAGGTCCGTGGGACGGAAGGTCTCAATAAATTTATCTTCTCCGGGATGGGTGTGCAGGTCGATGGCCTGGGTCTCGGCCAGGAGCGGATCTTTTGAGAAGGAAACAGGATTGGTCTCATCAAGTGTTACCCGCACAGTACCTTTCAAATCGAGTATCAGGATATCGTTATATACTGTGTATTCGAATTGATAATCATGAAGTCTGTCCCGAATGAATTCGGTCCGGCGTTCAACCTGCTCCTGGTCCGTTTCCGCGGAAAACATATGCAGAAAATTGACAATTTCCACATCGGTCGCCAGATATCCCACATCAGCTGTCCGTTCGAACAGATTACGTTTCAGGATGTTGATGGTAAATTTAGCGGCATCGGCAATTTCCATGACCACTTTTCGCACCATTTCATAAAGCAGTACATCAACAAACTGCTTCTGAATATCTTCATACTTTTCTTTGGTCATGCGCATATCTTTTATCAAGGGCGTAAAAAGCTGGACAGCTTCAGCATTCATTCTTCCGACCTCGATCATGCCTGAGGTGATAGCTGAAGCCCATTGCTTGTTGACTCCCTTAAAATGATAAATGAGTTGGGAAAGCAGCGGGATTACGGAAAGAAATTTTTCTCGTTGGGAGGTAATTTCCTGTCTGTTCATAGTCGACAATAATGTGATATATGGTTGGCGGAAATAACTCTATACTTACGTTATGCACTTTCTTTTTCAAAATTGAAAAGGTAAATGAGGTAAACGATACTTTTTCGTGATTCCAGGGCGCCGGTCCCTCGGTCTCTTCACCTGTGAAAAAAGAATTTTCAACTGAGTATCTGTAAATGGGAGATTGGAATATTTTTTGCTATATCAGGGGGTAATGCAACTGTTGCTTCCAATGTGAAAAAGGGCGTTTGGGGACACTCTCTGATCCCCTGCGCCATTTTTGAGTGGAATATGATCCGGTCACACCCCGGAAAATTGTGACCTCCTGCAGATAACACCTGCTTCCGGGTGAATGCAAATATCTCTATTTTATGAGGAGGAGTTTATGAAAGGTTTATATGGCGCAGGCGTCCTGGTCTGCGTCTTCTCCCTATGTTCCGTTTGCGGAGCCCAGGAACAGGCTTCGGCTTTTCTTGTCAAGGATGGGCCGTTTAACCGGGAAATGGTTATTTCTCACGCCAGGAATCTGGCAAGAAAGCCCTATCAACCCATAGAGCAGCCAATAGCCGATGCCGTTAAGAACATGGATTATGATACCTATCGAAGCATTGCCTTTTCCCCCCAGCAGGCGATCTGGGCAAAGACTGATTTGCCCTATCAAATGCAGTTTTTTCTCCGTGGGCATATATTCAAAAATCCCATAGAAGTTGGGATTGTCGAGAATAATCGTGTGCACAGAGTTCAATATCTTCCTGAAATGTTTGTGAATCGCAACCATCCTGATCAGCCTCTGCCCAAAGAAAATGTGGGGTTTTCAGGCTTCAGGCTGCATAATCCCATCAACAGACCGGACTATTTTGACGAGGTGGCGGTTTTTCAGGGGGCAAGCTATTTTCGTTCACTCGGCAAAAAACAGAACTACGGACTCTCTGCAAGGGGACTGGCATTGCGCACCGGAGATCCGAAAGGTGAGGAATTTCCAGTGTTTCGTTCTTTCTGGGTTGAGAAACCAACCATCAAGAGTAACTCCATTGTGGTGCATTCCCTGCTCGACAGTCCCAGTGTTGCCGGTGCCTATCGTTTTACCATTCGCCCGGGTAAAGATACCATAATGGATGTGGAGGCTGCCCTGTTTCCAAGAACCGACATGGACAAGGTCGGACTTTCTCCCCTGACCAGTATGTATATGTTCTCCATGAATGGACGTCTTGCAGACGATTTTCGTCCGGAGGTGCACGACTCAGATGGTCTGCTGATGGAAACAGGGAGGGGAGAGAGAATCTGGCGGCCACTGGCTAATCCTCAAACGCTGCAGATAAGCGTATTTTCCGACTCTGCCCCGGTGGGTTTCGGCCTGATGCAGCGAGAACGTCATTTTTACCGCTACGAGGATTTAGAAGCAGCCTATGAAAACAGACCCGGCCTCTGGGTCGCTCCACTTGGCAACTGGGGTGACGGCAATGTCATCCTTGTTGAGATTCCAAGTCAATCAGAGATACATGATAACATTGTCGCATTTTGGAAACCAAAAGAACCTTTCAGGGCCGGCAGCGAGTATTCGTTCAGCTACCGCCTCTCCTGGGGAAATGAAGCGCCGTCCGACGCGCCGCGGGTTGTGGCGACCAGGATGGGAAGGGCTGACGTCAAACACCCCACCCCGGATCGGCTTTTTGTGATTGATTACAGTGATCCCGCTTTTGATCCGGCTGTCCTGCCAAAGGCCCGAGTCCATGCATCTACAGGAGAAATCAGCAATGTGACGGTTCAAAAAAATTCGCACGTGCAGGGCTACAGAGTGAGCTTTCATCTCAAGCCCGATGGCGGCACTCTCGCAGAGCTCCGTCTTGAATTGCAGTTTGAAGATGATCGAAAGGCCGAAACCTGGCTCTACAGATGGACATCGAAATCATGAAGATAACACCTGATAAATTTCCAGGGGAGATGCCGCAGCAATCCCTGACAACATGCGTTACCAGAAAACCGGCCTGTGCAACAGCTGTACGCTCTCGCATGTATAGACGGATGATTGTCCTGGGAGGGGCTGCTTTGCTTACGGCTTTTGCCGCCCATGAAATGCATCAGGTATTTGCCGCCGGCGATACTGCCTGGACCGAGTATATAGTGGTCGCTCTTTTTACTGTTACCTTTTTCTGGATAGCCCTGGCGTTCGTCAGCGGTCTTTTTGGTTTTGGATTGCGTCTTTTTGCCGGGAAAAAGAAGATGGACGCCGGGAATCTGCAATCCAGGAACGTTATTTTGATTCCCACGTACAATGAAAACACAGCGCATGTCTTTGCCGCCATGGAGGCCATGGCAAACGGGCTCATCGATAAAGGGGCCGGGCGATGTTTTGATTGGTTCGTGCTTTCCGACACAACAGACCCTGAAATATTTCTTCAGGAAGAGGAGGCGGTCTGTCTTATTCAACAAAAATTGCAGGGTAAGGCCCGGGTCTTTTATCGCAGACGTCGTGAGAATATCGGCAAAAAGGCCGGCAACATTCAAGACTTTTGTCTGAACTGGGGACGATTGTATGATCATATGATCGTCCTGGATGCAGACAGCCTCATGGAAGCGGAAACCATTATCGTGCTTGCCCTGAGAATGGAGAGTGATCCGGATGTCGGCCTGATTCAGACCATTCCCTGCCTGATACGCGGCAAAACCCTCATGGCCAGGTTGCAGCAATTCGCCAACCGCATATATGGACCGGTTATCGGAGCAGGTCTTGCCTGGTGGGCGGACAAAGACGGCAATTTCTGGGGGCATAATGCCATTATTCGCGTCCAGGCCTTTATGCAGTCTGCCGGCTTACCTGTTTTACCGGGTAAGCCTCCTTTCGGCGGTCACATCCTCAGTCATGATTTTGTCGAGGCAGCCTTTCTGCGCAGGGCAGGGTGGGCGGTCGACATTGCCTGGGACCTGGAGGGATCGTATGAGGAAAGCCCTCCATCCCTTATAGATATGGCAGTTCGTGATCGACGCTGGTGCCAGGGAAACCTGCAGCATATCCAAATTTTGTTTGCCCACGGACTCACCTTTGTCAGCCGTCTGCATATGATCACCGGGATCATGTCGTTTATGTGTTCGCCGTTATGGCTTATGCTGGTCCTGGCGGGGTTTGCCATGGCCCTGCAGGTCCATTTTGTCCGACCTGAATATTTTCCGGCAACTTTTTCCCTGTTCCCGGTCTGGCCTGTTCTGGATGCAGAGAGGGCTTTGCGACTATTTGCGGTGACCATGTCGGTGTTGTTTTGTCCCAAGTGCCTGGGGCTGCTGGACCAGCTTTGCAGAAGCAGTTGCCGTAGAAGATTGGGCGGAGTGGGGCGGATGATCAGGAGCGCCTGCGTCGAGGTGATGCTCTCCGCGTTGATCGCACCGATCATGATGCTCATTCATACAGGCGCTGTCTGGTCTATTTTGAGCGGCAGGGACAGCGGCTGGTCCGCTCAACGTCGTGATGACGGATCGCTGCCCTGGAAAACGATCATAAAACGCCATAAAATTCACACAGGAGTCGGCCTGATCATGGCTGTGGGAGCCTCTTTACATTCCTGGCAGCTTTTTGCCTGGATGATGCCTGCGATTATCGGCATGGTGCTGTCTGTTCCCGTCTCCTACTACACCGCCGGGAAGAATTGGGGAGAGTGGTTCCGGCAGAGAGCCCTTTTAATCACTCCTGAAGAGGTCGTCCCCCCTGTGGTGGTTCGAGAGATGGAACAACTTCTGCCGGAGTATGAGGAAGCAATCAGCAAAACACCGGTGCTGCAGGACCTGATCAAAAACAGAGAGAGGGCTGTTCGTCGCAATCTGTTCATTGTTCCTGTTCCGGGGCATCTCCGAGGCCGGTTCAGCATCCGGGAGGCACAGGTCGTGGCCAAGTTGCGTGATGTTCGTTATGTTGAAGATATTCTCGAATTTATGAACAAAGAAGAACTGGCCTGGATACTTTCCACACCGGAGTATTATAAACAACTGCTGGAGTTGATTCCCCATGCAGAAGCTGCCTGACAGGACGGCATAGAGGTATTGCTAGGCCGCGTCCAGAATTTTTCCCTCACAATCGAGCAGCTCAATGGTGGTTGTCGGGCCTCTCAATGTATGCGTTGAACAGCTGAGACAGGGGTCAAACGCTCTGATTACCGCCTGGAGCCGGTTGATTGCCCCGTCAGACAAGGAAGGGCCTGTAACCCATTTCTCGGCAACCTGCAGCAGGCCCCGATTCATGGCCAGGTTATTGTTCCCCGTGGCAACAATAAGGTTAACCCACGTTATCAGGCCGGCTGCATCGGTTTTGTAATGATGGATCAGCGTACCCCTGGGCGCTTCAACAATACCGACCCCTTCCTGATAATTGGGTTCGGCAAAGGCCCGGACATGCGTATCGGTGATGTTTGGTTCCTGCAGCAGCTTCTCTGCGGTTTCGATGCAGAAGGCGATTTCAACCAGTCGTGCAAAGTGATTATAAAAAGAACTCTGTATCGGGCCTTCCGCAAATGTCCTGAATTGTTCCCATAAGGCATGAGCGCGTGGAGTGGGGCAGCCGTTTGCGACATTCAGCCTGGCTGCCGGACCGACCCTGTACATGCCGTCCGGATACCCATGTGGTTTATAATAGGGAGATTTCAGGTAAGAAAATTCCTCGGAAGCCTCGCCGATCATGTCCTGGTAGGCAGCCGGCGTTTGCAGTTCCTCCAGGGCCGTACCATGTTGGTCAATACAGCGAAGATTGCCGTGCACATGTTCGAGTTGCCCTGTACCGTCGGTAAGCGCCATGAAAAGCGAAGGGAAATTCGCAAAGTGAGCAATTTCCTGCTGACACCTGTCCACTGCCTTCATGAATGTTTGTACGGCCCGTTCGACAATTGCCTGTGCTTCCGGCAGACAGGCAAGCAGTGAATCTCTCTGTTCTGCTTTCAATGGGCTGCGTACACCCCCTGGTGCAGCCCAGGCAGGGTGAATGCGTTTTCCTGACAATCCTTCGATGATCTGTTGGCCTATCTGTCTGAGGCGAATGCCGTCCCTGGCTATTTCAGGACGGCTTTTCAGCATGTGCAGGAGGTTACGCTGTTCAGCCGGTGCATCCATGCCCAGCACTAGATCCGGCCCGGAGAGGTAAAAAAAACTCAAAGCGTGGGACTGGATGAACTCGCCGCAGTTAAGGAGCACCCTGAGCTTTCCGGCGGTTTCAGGGATGCGTATTCCAAGGATTTCATCGCAGGCTTTGGCGGAAGCAAGGGCGTGGCTGACAGGGCAGATCCCGCATATTCGTTCCACCAGGGAAATCATTTCTGCAAAGGGCCGCCCCTGGCAGAATGTCTCAAAGCCGCGGAACTGTGTCACATGGAGTCCGGCATCAGCTACTTTCCCATTGGAATCCAGTTGAATGGAGATCTTACCATGCCCTTCTACGCGTGTAACAGGTTCAATAATGATAGGTTTGTCCATGCTGTTCTCCGCTGATTCAAGCTCCGAATCTACTCAATTGCTCAAGGTTTGGTTCTCTTCCCTGCAACAGGTGAGAGATGAGATGGAAAATTGCTGATGCGGGAGGAGGGCATCCCGCCAGGAAATGATCCACATGCACATACGTATGCAGCGGGCAGACACGTTCCAGAAGCGCAGGAACGACCGTCTCAGGTATCCGGGGCGAAGCAGAGGCCCGGTTGACATAGCTTCCGGACAGCACCTCTGAGAGAGGGTATGGGTTACGCATGGCAGGTACATTCCCGGTAACCGCACAGTCACCCAGGGCGACAAGACAGGCAGCATTTTTACGGGCTTTGAGAAGTTTTTTCAAGTCGTCCTCTGAGCTTACCGCCCCTTCAATCAGAACGACGTCCAATGAATCAGGCAGAGAATCCGTATCAACCAGGGGGCTGTAAACCAGATCAATTAGAGGCGCAATCTCCTCCAATCGTTCGTCAATATCAAGTAAAGACATATGGCATCCCGAACATCCGTCAAGCCATATTGTGGCGACTCTTGCTTTCTTTTCCGGCATGGCAATTCTCTGTTTTTCATTCACTGGTTTTAATCATTTCCCCCGCCCCCTTTCCCTGTTCACTGAGCGCACCGGTCGGGCAGGCCTGTACACATTTGCCGCAACCTGTACAAGTGCCGGCGTCTTCCCAGGATTGGTTAAGGTCTGCAGACACACGGGAGGCAATCCCTCTGTTAATGATATCCCAGGTATGAGCCCCTTCTCTTTCTGCGCACACACGGACGCAACGGCCACAGAGTATACACCTGTTCGGGTCGTGAATAAATCTTCTGTTCGTAGCGTCAACGGTCAGAGATGGGCATATTGCCGGGTAGCGAATGTGGGTAATACCCAGGTCGTATGCCAACTGCTGCAATTCGCAATGACCATTGGATACGCAGACCGCGCAAACATGGTTACGCTCGCTGAAAAGAAGCTCAACTATTTTCCTTCGGTATTCCACAACACGCGGCGAGTGTGTGTGTACGACAATTCCCTCTGCCGGATGGGTCAGGCAGGCAGGAACCAGTTTGCCATGGCCTTCAATTTCAACCAGGCATATACGACAGCCTCCATACCCGGAAACACCTTCCAGAAAGCACAGGGTAGGAATTGTAATGCCATGGGCTCCGGCGATGGTGAGCAGGGTGTCTTTCGAGTCTGCGCTGAGTTGTTGTCCATCAATGGTGAGTGTGACAATGTCTTCCGGATGAAGGGCGTGTCGCAGGCCTTCTTTTTTGCTCATGGTTGCATGTGTCATGGCTTTGTCTCCCCAGGCTGCAGAGAACATACACCGGCAGGGCAGCAGCCATGTTCGATATGGCTGAGGTACTCGTCCCGGAAAAAGTGAAGGGTACTGAGTACCGGGTTTGGAGCTGTCTGCCCCAAGCCGCATAAAGATGTCGTCTTGACCAGGTCGCAGAGATCTTCAAGTTGATCAAGATCATTCATGGTTGCCATGCCTTTGCTGATCTTGTCCAGTATAGTATACATTTGCGTGGTGCCTACTCTGCAGGGAACGCATTTGCCGCATGATTCAGACATGCAGAACTCCATAAAGAATTTCGCAACATCAACCATGCAGGAACTTTGATCCAATACAATCAGGCCGCCGGATCCCATAATGGAGCCAATGGAGGCCAGTGATTCATAATCCATTGGAATATCAAGGTGCTGTTCAGGTATACAGCCACCTGAAGGGCCGCCGGTCTGGGCGGCTTTAAACCGGCCGTCGTCAGCTATACCGCCTCCGATTTCAAAGATGATTTCACGTAAAGTAGTTCCCATGGGCACTTCGATGATACCGGTACGCTTCACTCTGCCTGCAAGGGCAAATACCTTGGTGCCGGTACTTTTTTGAGTGCCGATAGCGCTGAACCAGGAGCTCCCTCTGGTGAGAATGGGAGCGATGTTGGCAAAGGTCTCCACATTGTTTATCAAAGTGGGGCAGCCCTTGATGCCGGAGGTGGCAGGATAGGGTGGCCGTGGTCGCGGTTTCCCAGGCAGGCCATCTATGGAGGCGATTATGGCGGTTTCTTCACCGCAGACAAATGCGCCGGCTCCCAGGCGGATGTTGACAGTAAATGTAAAGGGAGAATGAAAAATGCTGTTTCCGAGAATACCGTATTTTTCAGCCTGTTTAATCGCTGTACGCAGTCGTTGAACTGCCAATGGATATTCCGCCCGTACGTAGATATATCCTAGATTTGCACCCACGGCATATGCCGCAACGGCCATGCCCTCCAGGACGCTGTGGGGATCACTTTCCAGGACACTGCGGTCCATAAACGCTCCGGGATCTCCTTCATCGGCATTGCAGATAAGGTATTTTTGGTCATTTTTTGCGTTTGCAACAGCCGACCATTTCAGGCCGGTGGGATAACCGGCTCCGCCCCGGCCGCGGAGTCCGCTTTGGCGAACAAGGTCAATGACTTCTTTGGAGGACATATTACGGACAGCCCGGTAGAGCGCCCTGTATCCTCCGGCGGCAATATACTCCTCAATACGTTCGGGATTAAGGATTCCACTGTTACGCAGGACGATTTTTTGTTGTCTGGTGAAAAAGGGGGAAGTTTTCGTATCAAGTGCAGACGGCTCTGTTCGAGCCTTGTTCGGTAACAGAAGGGCTTGGGCGTTATCATACTGCACATGGGCGTACAGTGTATCTTCCGGGTGCAGCGCGACGAGCGGTCCTTCTTTGCATAATCCCAGACAACCCACCTTTTTAATTTCCACTGACTCCTGCGGATGTTGTTCTGCGGTTTCCTTAAGCACCTTTTCCAGTGGAGCTTCCTGTGAAGACAGACAACCGGCAGCACTGCAGATCCGTATCTGTCTGGAAAATTCCTGCTGCCTGTTTAACTCCTGTGTTGCTATATGGTCGAGCTCTTCAAGTGTCAGTGACATGATCCCTCCAGTTCTGCAACTGTTTGAGAACAAGCTCCGGGGTCAGTTGCCCCATGACTTTATCGTCGAACACCGCTGCCGGTGCAAGCCCGCATGAGCCCAGACAGCGAGCGCTCAAGAGTGAAATTTGTCCGTCAGGCGTTGTCTCTCCCGGGGAAATTCGATGTTCTTTCGTAATTGCCTTTTGAATTGATTCCGCCCCGGCAATGTAGCAGGCAGTTCCCATACAGACTATGCATCGGTGTTTTCCCGGCGGTTTAAGCGTAAAATAATGGTAAAAAGTTGCTACTGCGTAGACTCTTGATAACGGTATAGTGAGCATATGGCTGATATAGCGCATTGCTTCCGTAGTGATGCAGCCAAACGAGTCCTGGGCTGCATGCAATGTCTCTATAAGGGCATCGGCTTGATAGTTGTTCAGGCGCATGGTGCGATTCACCATACGGTATTGGGGATCCTTTGTCTTATCGGCAAAAGGATCATGTGACGTATCTACTGCTTCAGCGTTGGTCTGCATGGTAACTCCCTGTTCGGATTGGAAATGCAAAGCTGCGCTGAGAATTGACAGCCTTGATGCATACTGGATCGAAGAGTTACAGCCCCAATAGGGGTTAGATATTACTGAATAGTATTTTACTTATAGTATACTGTTCTGCTGTAGAGATTACCATAGCTGCCTACTGAAAAATTTTCCCTCCAGGGAAGATGTAATATCAGGGGGAGCCCGGAATAATTATGAAGAGGATATAAAAAAAGGCTTTGCCGCGCTACGGCAAAGCCTTTGTATACGATATTCGGGTAAGATTATTCCGATACAGGATGCAACTCCACGCGTCTGTTTTTGGCACGACCTTCAGCCGTCCCATTGTCAGCAATCGGGTTGGCCGGGCCATATCCTTTGACGACAAAACGATCCGCAGCAAGATCATTACTGACAAAATAGTCAGCTACGGCCTGGGCACGCATTTCTGATACCTGCATGTTCCGGGATTCTACACCAACGGAATCGGTGAATCCGGCAACTTCAAGTTGCATCTCCGGGTGATTTTTTAGTATTACCACCACGCTGTCTAATCCCTGTTTCGCTTCATCGGTCAAGACTGCAGTTCCTGTCTTAAAGGTAACGCCCTCAAGAACAATGGCCGTTTCTGCGGCACAGCCCAACGCGTTAACAGCACCGCCTTGTTCTGTATCCGGACAGAGATCAAGGCGGTCGACTACTCCATCCTTGTCGGTATCCGCCTCGCATCCGCCGGCATCGACCGTGATGCCTGTGGGGGTGTCGGGGCAGGCATCCTCGGCGTCACTGACACCGTCGTTGTCGCTGTCTGTTGTCAGGAGCACCATCTGCTCATTTTTATCTTGCAACGCTTTGATCTCATCCTGCAACGAGCTGATCTGCGCCTGAGATTCCTGGAGAGTCTCAGTGTTGCCGACCAGCTGTGACTCCAGTTCTTCTTTGCTCTGCTGAAGCGCTGCCGCTTTCTCGGCGGCAGTATTCAATTCCCGGGTTTTAACAGTAAGTTGATCATTGAGTTCCTGGATTTGCAGATTGGTGGCTTCCTGCTCTGTCTGCATGGTGTTCAGTTGCGTTTTCAACTGAGTGACTTGTTCGTTCAGGGAAGATACGAGCTGTTCATTTTCCTGCTGCTGTTGTACCATTTCCTGACTTATCTCAGGCTTGTTTGCCAACTCCTGGGCAAGTTGGTTGAGCTTGTCGGTGGAAGCCTGCAGCTGGGCTTCCAGGCCGGATATCTTTTCTTCACCTGTAGAGAGCGCCGTGGTCAGCTGCTCGAGTTCCAGCTTGTTTTGAGCGGCATTCTGTTCTGCCGTCTGCCTGGCAGATGTCGCCTCTGCAACTTGTTGGTTCAGTCCCTCGAGCTTGGCGTTGAGATCTTCAATGACCGCCTTTTCGCTTTCAACTTCGCTTAATTTGACCTGGGCGATTGTCAGTGCATCTACATTTTTTTGCAGAGAGACCTTCAGGGCGTCAACCTCTGTTGCTGTTTCCTGCAGCGACTGGACCTGAGCATCCAGAGCAGTCTTTTGTTGTTGGAGGTTGTTCAGTTCCTGGGAAAGCTCATTGATGCGAGTCTCTTTGCTTTCCAGGTCACCGGTTAGCCGGTTAATCTGCTGTGAGGATTGCTCAAGCTGCTCCTGAAGCGGCGCAAGCGAAGCTATATCCTGTTGAGCCTGGGCTAAAGCGGCCTCTTTTTCCTCCACGTTCCGGCCCAGCTCAGCATTATTCGCCTGAAGATTTTCAAGCTGTTCCTGCATGGCAGGAAGAGTCTCCAGTTGCGTCTCTATGTCGGCAAGGGCGGCTTCCTTTTCGTCCAAGGCAGCCTGCAACTCAGCCTGAGTGCTTATGGATTCTTCCAGTTGCGTCTGTAGAGCAGGAATATTTTCGAGCTTGGCGGTTAGTTCGACCAGTGCCGCTTCTTTTTCGTCAATCACTTCACTGAGTTTTGTCGTCTCAGCTTCCAGGCTGACAAATCCCTCCAGTTTTGTATTTGCCTCGGAAAGGATGACATCTTTCTGCTCAAGGCTTTTCTCAAGTTGTGCGAGCTGTTCAGGCAGCATAGCAAGCTCATTGAGTCTTGCCGTCGCTTCAGCCAGTTCAGCGTCTTTCTGTTCCAATACAGCCTGGACTTCCTCGAGTTTTCCAGTCAGAGGAGTGAGCTCTTCAGTCCTGGCCGTGAGCGCAACCAGTGCGCTTTCTTTCTGCTGGAGGGTGTCGTTGAGCTGCTGAAGCTGCTCAGGCATCGGGGCCAGTTCAGCGATTTTTGCCTGAGCATCGGTCAAGGCAACATCTTTCTGCTCCAGTGCGGCCTTGAGTTCGTCAAGTTGTGCAGTCAGGGGAGCGAGTTCTTCCGCCTTTGCCGTGACCTCAGCCAGTGCGGTTTCTTTCTGCTGGAGTGTATCGTTGAGCTGCTGAAGCTGCTCAGGCATCGGGGCCAGTTCAGCGATTTTTGCCTGAGCATCGGTCAAGGCAACATCTTTCTGCTCCAGTGCGGCCTTGAGCTCGTCAAGTTGTGCAGTCAGGGGAGCGAGTTCTTCCGCCTTTGCCGTGACTTCCGCCAGTGCGCTTTCTTTCTGTTGGAGGGTGTCGTTGAGCTGCTGAAGCTGCTCGGGCATTGGGGCCAGTTCAGCGATTTTTGCCTGAGCATCGGTCAAGGCAACATCTTTCTGCTCCAGTGCGGCCTTGAGCTCGTCAAGTTGTGCAGTCAGGGGAGCGAGTTCTTCCGCCTTTGCCGTGACTTCCGCCAGTGCGCTTTCTTTCTGTTGGAGGGTGTCGTTGAGCTGCTGAAGCTGCTCGGGCATCGGGGCCAGTTCAGCGATTTTTGCCTGAGCATCGGTCAAGGCAACATCTTTCTGCTCCAGTGCGGCCTTGAGCTCGTCAAGTTGTGCAGTCAGGGGAGCGAGTTCTTCCGCCTTTGCCGTGACTTCCGCCAGTGCGCTTTCTTTCTGTTGGAGGGTGTCGTTGAGCTGCTGAAGCTGCTCGGGCATCGGGGCCAGTTCAGCGATTTTTGCCTGAGCATCGGTCAAGGCAACATCTTTCTGCTCCAGTGCGGCCTTGAGCTCGTCAAGTTGTGCAGTCAGGGGAGCGAGTTCTTCCGCCTTTGCCGTGACTTCTGCCAGTGCGCTTTCTTTCTGTTGGAGGGTGTCGTTGAGCTGCTGAAGCTGCTCGGGCATCGGAGCCAGTTCAGCGATTTTTGCCTGAGCATCGGTCAAGGCAACATCTTTCTGCTCCAGTGCGGCCTTGAGCTCGTCAAGTTGTGCAGTCAGGGGAGCGAGTTCTTCCGCCTTTGCCGTGACTTCCGCCAGTGCGCTTTCTTTCTGTTGGAGTGTATCGTTGAGCTGCTGAAGCTGCTCGGGCATTGGGGCCAGTTCAGCGATTTTTGCCTGAGTTTCGGCCAACTCAGTTTCCTTCTGTTCCAGAGCAGCCTTGAGTTGCATAAGCTCTTCCGGCAAAGGAGCGAGTTCCCCAATTTTTGCGTTAGCCTCTGCAAGTTCAGCTTCTTTTTGCGCCAGAGAAGCCTGAATTTCAACGAGTTGAGTCGCCTCTGGAGCCGGCTCTTTCGTTTTTGCGGTAAGCGCAGTCAGCGCCTCCTCTTTCTGAGCCAGGGTGGTTTTGAGTGTGCTGAGCATCTCAGGCAAAGATGCCAGTTCTGCAGCTTTAGCGGTGACTTCAGCCAAAGCTGTATTTTTCTGTTCCAGGGTTGCTTGAAGATCTCCCTGGGTGGTTATCAGTTCGCTAATTCTAACTTCCAGGGGAGCCAACAGCTCAATTTGTGCTCGAGCAGCCTCTAATGCTGCTGTTTTTTCTTCAAGATCGGCAGAGAGAGTGGTCTTTTCATTTTGCAGGGCATCAAGCCGTCCGAGTTGTTCTTCAAAAACTTCCTGTTTACCGGTCAGCTGCCGTATCTGCTCGTCCTTTTCCTGAATGGCTGCCTCAAGGGTGTCAATTTCCTGGGATTGGGCTTGCAGTGTTTCGACCTGACCCAGGAGGGTGACCTTTTCTTCACTGAGCGCACTTTGTCCTGATTGCGCCTGTTCAAGCCGGCTCTTCATTTCTTGTATCTGCTCTTGAAGTCCGGCTATAACGATGTCTTTGTCGGCTATCTCTGCTTTCAGCGGATCGATGTTTCCGGTGACCTCACTGAGTTTACTTTCAGATTCCGCAAGGGATGTCTTGGCAACGATGAGAGACGATTCCAGGTCAAAGACTTTTTCTTCCAGCTCTGTTGCACGGCCCTGCATGGCCTGTAACTCTTGGCTTGCCCTGGCAAGTTCCTGTTCAAAAGCCGTATTTGCTTCAACCAGGGACTGTGTCTTTGTATCCAGATCACTGGTCGAGCCCAGTAGTTCTTCTTTTTCCAACTGAGCTGCGGCCAGATCCTGTTGGGCTTTTTCCAGTTCAGTTACTTTTGCCGCCAGTTGTTCCTCTGAGAGGTTCAACTGCTGCCGGACCTCTTCAAGTTGGGCGGCAAGTCGGTCATCTTTTTGTAAAGACTGTTCCAGGGTTTGTCCCTGCCGGTCGATGACAGTCTGCATCTCAACATTTTTTCTGTTCAGTTCCTCAATGGTCGTGAGCAGTTCTTCTTTCCGGGCGGCTGCATCAGCTATCAGCGCTTCTTTTTCAGCAATGGTCGTTTGCAGGGCCTGCAGCTTTTGCTGCAATGGCTGTAGATTTTTTTCTTTTTCCTGGCCGAAGCGGAGCATGGCCTCGGCTTTGAGATTTGCCTTTTTCAACGATTCTCGGGAGATGGCCAGCTGCGATGTCGTATCGGAGAGCCTTGCCCTGAGACGCCCGATTTCTGCAATCTGGGTCTGGATTTGGTTCTGCAGCTCAGTAAACGCATTCTCGTTTTCTTGAATAGTCTTTTCAGATTTATTGCCGGCCAGTTCAGCATTGACAAGGGCTGCTTTCAGCTGCTGGATAGTGGATGTTGCCTTGTGCAGGTTTTGCTGAGTTTCCTGAGACTGGAGAGAGAGCGCCTCCATGTCGGCGTTTTGTGATTGTATCTGCTCAAGTTCTTTAATCAGTTTTTGATTTTTATGGGTCAAATCCTGGATGACCTGATTGGCCTGTTCGGACTGGGTCAACAGTTTCTGATACCTGGCGGCAATCATCTCCTGACCTTCGAGCAGCTGCAGGATTTGCTGCTCTTTTCGTGCAAGCTCGTCGTTTACCGGCTGTTGACTCCGGACGATTTCCAAAGCGGATGCCGGACGGTCGTCTTCGGTTTTCACCTCCGACACTGCGGCGGTATGTTCTTCAGGTTGGGGAGGCTGCTGTTCCTTCACCTCTTGCTCAGACATTTTCTGCGGGCCGGCGTGTTCAACCAGGGTCGCATTGGGAAGCTCGCTTTTTGCAGGGACTTCAATGGTCGTGGTCTCTGCTTGCGGCTCTGGATAAGGATAGTTTTTTTTAAGCTCGCCATGATAATTGGCTATCATGACATACCCGACTATGCCGAATGCTGACAGGAGAATAATTCGCGTTTTCATAGGCCTTTTGTTACAGTTTATATTTCTTCAAATAAATACATTCACTAGCTTTCAACAGGGCTTGAGAATAACGGTCGACAAGGGTGGGAGGGTGAGAGACAGGGTGTGATCCATGGCATGACATGTGCCGGGTGCTGTCTCCAGATATTCCGGGTTAACTACATTGCTGCCGGAATATATCTCCAGATCTGAGTTGATGATCTCACGATATTGCCCACCTCGTGGGACTCCAATGCTGTAATTTTCACGGATAACCGGTGTAAAATTACAGATAATAACGAGAAAGTCATCAGGATTTTTGGCAAAACGAATAAAAGAAAATACAGAGTTATCGGAATCGTTGGCATCTATCCAGCGAAAACCTGTCCAGTCGTAATCCTGTTCATGGAGTGAAGATTCCTGGAGGTAGATGCTGTTGAGATCGCGAACAAGTCGCTGTACCCCCGTGTGGGTCGGCGCGCTCAGGGCGTCCCATTCCAGGCTTCTGTCAAAATTCCATTCCTGCCACTGGGCGAATTCACATCCCATGAAGAGCAGCTTCTTACCGGGATAGCTCCACATGAAGCTCAAATAGGCGCGGTAGTTGGCAAACTTCTGCCACTCATCGCCCGGCATCTTGTTGAGCATGCTGCCTTTGCCGTGCACCACCTCGTCGTGGCTGATGGGGAGAATAAAATTTTCATGAAAGGCATAGAGCATGCCGAAGGTCATGAGGTTGTGGTGGTAACGCCGGAAAAGGGAGTCCTTGCTTATATAGGTGAGGGTGTCGTTCATCCAGCCCATATTCCATTTCAGACTGAATCCCAGCCCGCCAAGGTAGGTGGGGCGAGAGACCATGGGCCAGGAGGTTGATTCTTCAGCTATGGTAAGGATTCCCGGGTAGATCCCATGGGTCACTTCATTGGTTTTTTTGAGAAAAGAGATGGCTTCCAGATTTTCCCGTCCGCCATACTGATTCGGAATCCATTGCCCTTGCTCTCGGGAATAGTCAAGGTACAACATGGAGGCCACGGCATCTACGCGCAGGCCGTCAATGTGATATTTGTCGAGCCAGAACAGAGCATTGGAAATAAGGAACGAGCGGACTTCATTTCTGCCGTAATTGAAGATGAGTGTTCCCCAATCCTGATGCTCACCCTGCATGGGGTTGGCGTGGGAGTAGAGATGGGTGCCGTCGAAATAATTAAGCCCTGCACCATCTTTGGGAAAGTGGGCGGGAACCCAGTCCAGAATGATGCCTATTCCTTCCTGGTGGCACCGATCAACAAAATACATGAAGTCTTCCGGAGTGCCGAAGCGGGAAGTCGGCGCAAAGAAGCCGAGAACCTGGTAGCCCCAGGAGCCGTCAAAGGGATATTCGGCGATGGGAAGTGTTTCAATATGGGTATATCCCATGTCCTTGACATAGGGGATCAGCTCGTCGGCAAGCTCCCGATAGGTAAGGTAGCGCATTCCCCATTTTGCGTCTTTTTGTTTTTTCCAGGAGCCGAAATGGACTTCGTAAATGGATATGGGCTTATCAAGGGCATGGCGTTCCTGCCTTGTGGCCATCCATTCCCGGTCCTGCCATTGATGCCTGTCCAGATCCACGACTACGGAGCCTGTGCGGGGACGTTCTTCCATGGCGAAACCGTAGGGGTCGGACTTGTCAAAGCCTTCTCCGGAACGGCTGATGATATGATACTTATACACACTGTATTCCGGTAAATCTGGAATAAAAAGGGTCCATATTCCTGAGTTTGACGGAAACATGGGGTGCGCTTCAAAGCTCCAGTCATTGAATTCACCGATAACGGAGACTTTTGACGCATTAGGCGCCCAAACGGCAAACACGACCCCCTGCTCGCCGTCAGACTCTATCAGGTGAGCGCCTAATTTTTCATAGGTTCTTTCATGGGTTCCTTCGCCTATGAGATAGGTGTCAAGGTCACCGAGCCAGTTGGAAGGAGCTGCTTTCCCGCAGTAAGCTGATCGTTTTGTCATAGCTGATAGGAAGTGGATGTCGGATGGAGAGAGAAAATATATTTTCCTGTAAAATGTATACTTAACGTATCAGTCTTTGATTGTCACCGGGAATTATGAAAAAGCACGCATCTCAGCTGTATCGGTGATACAGCCGGCTGCAGATCCGGGCCCAGAGGGTTCAAGGCCCTTGTCCCGTTGGAATTGTTTTGCTATATTTCAGCATAGAGCGATTTTTGTAAGCAGCCCGTGAAATAGATGAAGAGGGATGGCGGACGATGTCCGCTGTTTCGCACATAATTTCTCAGCACATGACGTTTTTTATATGCGTAACCTGGTTGGTCGTATACTCTATATTCTGTTTCTGCTTCATTGCGCGCCTATCTGCTCAGTTTCAGCACAATCTCTTACAATAGGCGCTATTTCTTTTCAGCCCAAATCAATCACTGCCGAGATTTGGCATGTCTTGACGCAAACTCTGGAGAAGCACTTGTCCGGTGCGGTTGTTGTTTTTTCACTGAGTGTGCTCATTATATGTATCTTATTGATATATCTTATTATCAGCAGACAACAATTGTCATCCAGTGAACAGCGTTTCAAAGCCCTGCATAATGCCTCATTCGGAGGTATTACCATCCATGATAAGGGCCTTATCCTGGACTGTAACAAAGGGTTGTCGCAGATCACCGGTTATGAGGTGGAAGAGCTCATCGGTATGGACGGTTTGCTGCTGATAGCTCCAGGAAGCCGCAAGGAGGTCATGGACAATATTATCTCAGGAACCGAGAAAGCGTACGAGGTATATGGTCTGCGCAAGAATGGGGAAGAATTTCCGGTTCGGTTGGAGGCTAGAAATATTCCTTATAAGGGACGTCAGGTGCGTGTTGTTGAATTCAGGGATATAACCGAAGAGAAAGAGCATGAGAAGGAACGGGAAGTGCTGGAGGAGCGGTTGCGGCAGGCGCAAAAAATGGAGGCAATAGGTACGCTTGCCGGAGGAGTTGCCCATGATTTCAATAATATGCTCGGAGGAATCCTGGGTGCTGCTGAACTCCTTGCAGGCTGTCTTTCTGAAGATTCGAAAGCTCAAAAGTACCAGAAAATTATCGTGCAGGCAGCGCGGAGAGCGACTTCTCTTACAGAGCAGCTCTTGGCTTTTTCCCGTACCAGTCCGAAGACATCCACACCTGTCGATCTCCATGACGTGATTCGTCAGACAGTGGTTTTGGTGAAGAACACTGTTGACAAGCGAATCAGTGTGCAAACTTTTTTTTCAGCTGAGGAAAGCACTGTCATCGGCGATCCGTCTTTACTGCAGTCCATGTTCCTCAATTTGTGCATTAACAGTGCCCACGCCATGCCTGAGGGCGGTTCCATAGAGATACGAACCAGGGTAGTCGAGTCCAATGAAGTGGATGGTACGCTGTATGGAACGGAAGACACCCGGATAGAGCCTGGAAAATATATCGCGGCAGAGGTAAGGGACACCGGTCAAGGGATCGCTCCTGAACATCTTTCCAAGATTTTTGATCCTTTTTTTACCACTAAAAAGCAGGGAAGGGGAACCGGACTCGGGCTGGCATCCGTTTATGGGACAGTGCAGCAGCACAATGGAGTAATAAACGTTTCCAGTGAAATTGGTGTTGGAACGGTCTTTCATTTACTTTTTCCCCTGTGTGGTGCTGAAAAAGTTGAACTGGCTCCAACTGATGGGATTATACAGGGAAAGGGGTGTGTTCTTATTGTTGATGATGAGGATGTCATGCGGGCAACAGCCGAAGCCATCCTGGAAGAGCTGGGATATCAGGTGGTATCTGTGGAGAATGGCCGACAGGCCCTTGAGGTTTTTGAAAAGGAGAGAACAAAGATAGACCTGGTCATTCTGGATATGGTTATGCCGGTGATGAACGGCAGGGATTGTTTTAAGGAACTTCTTAAACTGGATCCTGAGGTAACGGCTGTACT
Source organism: Desulfobulbaceae bacterium (assembly GCA_963678525.2). Taxonomy (GTDB): domain Bacteria; phylum Desulfobacterota; class Desulfobulbia; order Desulfobulbales; family Desulfobulbaceae; genus Desulfogranum. The sequence continues at coordinate 1,693,668 of CAXXDG010000003.1, read as the reverse complement.
TTCCTCCGGTTTTACCCGGGAAGAAGACCTCAAGGATATGCTCGATGCAGGGTTGAAGGGATTTATTCGTAAACCCTACAGCAAAGCCGGTTTGAGTCGGATAGTTTCTGAGGCATTGGGAAAGGAGACCACCGCTTGAGCTCCTTACGCCGGAATGTTTCTCTGATACCGTAATAACCACCACCCTGTTCTACTAACCAGCATGGCCGGCCAGGTTGGCCGGCCACAACGATGACACCGCTTCGCTGTTATGAAAGTGTATCGCTCCGGCATGGCGCATTCCGCTCTCTGCCCGAGACTTTCATAAAAAACAGGGTGATTAGAAGTTTCAAAGTGCTGTCTGTTTTATTGAACCTGAATCCGTGACGGCGGTTATTCACTATTTTTGTATTTATCTGTTATTTCATATTAAGAGCGAACATCTTTGTATTTCACTCTCATAACCTGCCGCCCTTCTGGGCGTCCGTCCGCACGCCATCTTTGTTGCCCGTAACCCCTCGATAAAGGGTACTTTAATCGAGGAGTTCCAAACAACAAAGCTGACGCACGGACGAACGCTCACGGATTCAGGTTGAAATTCGTGGGGAATGTGTCTCAGCTTCGTTTTGCCGCGTTTAGATCGTCACAGGAAAGGGTATGCAGATTCGGGCAGGTTGTGACGTCTTCCCTATTGTCCCATGTACCGAGATGCGCGGCTAAACGCTCATCGTCAAACCCTTGAATATACTGCTGATCTATTTGTATAAGGGGGCGTTTGATCAGGATTGGATCTGCGATCATTAAGCTGACCGCTTCCTGAAAGGAGAGACGGTCGGGATGAATCCGGCCGTTTTTAATTGCCGGGGCAGTGTAATTCATCATGGTTGAAGGCTCTTTTCCCTGTATGAAAGGCAAAAGTTTGTCTTCTGTCCATTTGTGCTCTAAAATGTTAATACATTGCAGTGTGTTGCCTGCTTGAATCAGAATTTTTTTTTGCTTTTCCCCATTGATGCAGCCGGGTTTTTCAAAAAATATCATAGATGTCATGTTTTCCTCTTTTCATTTTTGTAACAAATGTTACATTAGAGAGACGCTCAAATCCGTATCAGTTCCTCTCCATGAACATGCCCCGCAATGCAGTGACATTTCACCGGGTGGAGGTGATTCAATCGGTTCAATGCTCCTGTTACTGCGCATTTTGAGATATATTTTGTATGGTCCAGGTGTATGACAAAGAATGTCTATCCGTAGTTAGGGCAGCATAAATATTCCATGGAAAACTCCCGGATTGTATCTGAAAACAATCATTGCGGTGCAAAAAAACTGCCATTTTATTCGTTGGCAGTGGCTGGACAGAAGTTCAAGAGATACTCTCATGGAGTACGGCTGTAACAACTTCCGGGGTAAGTTTTTTCAGGCGCCACATTTTTGCCTGTTTTCGGGCGGCCTGGACAAGAGTCTGTATGTCCTCTTTCCCGGCTCCCATGTCGCTCAGTTTCGTTGAAATGCCGCAATTCCAGCACCATCGCTCAAAGGCTTGAATAAAGTCTGAAGCAGTAGGATGCGACGGTGCGAGACCTTGGATATGGAGGGGAGAGAGCCTTGCTTGAAGTTGAGCAAGGCGTTGAGTAATGACTGAAGATTCCCTGCTCATGCAGCTGAGATACCCCGGCAGGAGCGCTGCGAGCCCTGCTCCATGTGGAAAGTCATACGTGCCGCTCAGTGCATGTTCTATACAGTGTACCGGAAACTCCACTCTCCCCAGACCGGCAGCAGTCAGCCCGCTGAGCGCCAGGCTGCAGGTCCACATCAAATCCGCCCTCGCATTGTAATCAGAGCCGTTGATCAGGCATCGGTTGCAGGCTTCCAGAGCGTTTTCCATCAGTCCTTCCATCAGCCGCATCTGCACGGGAGCGTTTTCTTCCTCCCTGCTTAAATAGAACTCAAGCATGTGGGTGAAAGCGTCCACAGCTCCGTAAACGGTGTAGTCGGCCGGAACGGTAAAGGTAAGTGCGGGATCAAGAATGGAGACGGACGGATGCAGCAGTCGATGGCCGAACCCCAGCTTTTCTCCGGTGTCTTTGTTAGTGAGAACCATGCCTGCATTCATGTCGGATCCGGAAGCGGCAAGGGTGGGAACGGCTATGACCGGCAAGGTGGTTTTGACGCCTTTTTTGCCGATGAAAAATTTCCAGACATCGTGGGTCGCAGGGGTACCGGCAGCAATGGCTTTGCCGGTATCGATGACTGACCCTCCACCAGCGGCAATAATCACCTCAACATGGTGGCGTTGTGCGATTGCAATGCCTTCATGTACGTGTGACAGACATGGATTAGGGCTTGCGCCTGGAAAATCAAGCACTGTCAGCCCTGCGTTTTGAAGTTGGGTCTGGATTTCCGCATGAACACCGTTCGCCTTCAGACTGTTCATTCCGCTGACCAGCAGAACCTTTTTGCCCAGAGCTGCGGTCTCTGAACCCAGTTGACCAAGCATGCCTGTACCGAAAAGGACTTTGGTAGGGTTGTGAAAAACAAAATTGTACATGTATGACGCCGCTGAATTATTTTTCGTTGAGCAGGTGTTTCTGTCGTCGCTTTCGGGCAATGGTTTGGAAAAATTTTAAAGAGAAAAAGTAAAAAAACAGCCCAGTTGGAACAGCCATGACAATGCCGCCCGTTATCATAACCACAAATGCACTCCAGCCTATTTCAGCCAGTGTTGCAAGGCTGTGAAACAGTCCTTCGTGTTTTAAATGGTACAAAAGCAGGTTGATTTGCTGCCACTGGAGTCTCTCAGGAAGGAGTAGATCACCCAGCCACCATGCAGCATAGTATTGGGGCAGGAATGTGAGGGGATTACTGACAAGCGTTCCGCCTATAAGCCCTGCTATGGGATTGACTCGTATAATGAGAGCGGCGGCCAGTATTAGAACAGTATGCAGTGGAAGTGTAGGCGTTGCGCCTATTGCCGCGCCAAGTGCAACGGCCAGGGCGAGCGATCGTGGACTCCCTTGAAGTCTGCGCAGACGGAGGTAATAATATCTGCTGGAACGTTTGATATTAACAGGCAAATTTTTTTGCACAGTCAGGCGTACTCGCACTCACGGTTTATTGTGTATCGGTTTTCTGCAATATTGGATGGTTCGTTCAATGTACCCTTAAACTTCTTCAAATGCACCCAATCGGCGCTCAAAACTACGCGTCAGCTGCACGAAAGCTTCAAGTTCGAGGCTTTCCGGGCGAACTGATGCCGCTACCCCCGCTGTTTCTATCGCTTCCTGAACCATGGGTTTGTCCATCATGGTGAATGCGCTGGACAGGCTGTTCAACAGCGTTTTTCGGCGTTGATTGAAAGCCGCGTTAACGATTTTTCTGAACAGGCTGCGATCGAAATCGGGAAGATCGGCGACATGTTCAGGTATTGGGTGAAAAATGATGCGGATGACAAGGGAATCTACTTTGGGACGGGGATGGAATTCCTCCGGTTTTACCAACAACAGGGAAGATACGGATGCGCAGCTCGCAAGGAGCACCGTAGGGGCGCCGTATTGTTTATTACCCGACTGGGCGGTCAATCTTTGCGCAACTTCTTTCTGCACCATGACTACCGCCTCCCGGATATACTGATGATAGGCAATCATATGAAAGAGGAATGGAGACGAAATGGAATAGGGAAGGTTTGCCACAATCTTTAAACGGCTCCCTGTTTCTTCGGCCAGTTGCCGAAGATCCGTCTTCAGTATATCTTGGTGCCGCAGGTCCACATTATCAGGCAGATCATGCTGTTCATGGTGCATGCGAACGATACCGGAATCAGCCTCGATACCGATGACCCGGCCTGCCTGTTCTGCAAGAGGTTCGGTCAGGGCGCCGAGTCCGACTCCCACTTCAATAACGGTTTCCTGCGGTTGTATCCGTGCCAGATCAACGATATGCCCGGCAGTATGCCGGTGGACCAGGAAGTTTTGGCCCAAAGCTTTTTTGGGAGCAAGTCCTTGTTTGTGCAGGGTGGATTTTGTTTTTTGGTAAACCATCAGCTGTTTCTTTACTCCTGTGCGCTCAATGGAAAGGTGACCGTGAATAGGCATCATCATCGAGTTGCAGCCTGTGACCTGCAAGAAAGTGCTGATAGCCGGCATAGGCAATCATGGCTGCGTTGTCCGTGCAATAGATGGGTCTGGGAGCGTACAGCCGTATGCCATGGGTTTCACATGATTGTTGCAATGCCGTCCGTAACCGCTGATTGGAAGCTACACCTCCTCCCAAAGCCACGCGGTTGTGGCCGTTAACCTGCGCGGCGCGAATGGTTTTTGCCACCAGAACATCCACAACAGCCTCCTGAAACGAGGCGCAGATGTTGTCCTGCTCCAGGGGCTTTTGCTGCCGGCGAAGCGTATGGACATGGTTCATGACCGCAGTCTTGAGACCGCTGAAACTGAAATCCAGACTGTCTTCGTCCAGCCAGGCGCGGGGGAATCTGATTGCTTCAGGATTTCCCTGTTCAGCAGAGCGGCTTATCACCGGCCCTCCCGGATAGCCCATGTTCAGAAGCTTGGCGACCTTGTCAAAGGCTTCCCCAGCTGCATCGTCCCTGGTACGTCCCATGAGTGAGTAGGTTACGGCATCGTGGACGCGGTAAAGCGAGGTGTTGCCTCCTGAAACGATGAGTGCGGTATAGGGATATTCCGGCGGATCGTTCTCCAGTTGACAAGAGAGAAGATGGCCGGCCATGTGGTCCACCCCGACACAGGGAATACCGCGTACCATGGCAAACGCCTTGGCAAAGGTGAAGCCCACCAGCAATGAGCCCACCAGGCCGGGCCCCTGGGTGGCGCAGACCAGTTCGATGTCTTTCACCTGTACCCGGGCCTTGTGCATCGCCCTTTCAATTACCGGCCAAAGGGATTCTATATGGCATCTTGAGGCAAGTTCGGGAACAATACCCCCGTACAAGGCATGCACCTCGTTTTGAGAGGAAATGATATTGGCGAGGACAGCGTTGTTCTCAGGGGTGAAGACAGCGGCAGCTGTATCGTCGCAGGAACTTTCTATGGCAAGGATAAACATCGTATACTACAGAGTTGCATTAATGGGAATTCGGTGGTATCAGTTTGTCGTCACATTTATGAATGATTGTCAACGATTTCCTGATTTTTCCGTATCACGGATACTGTGACGGAGGGATCTCGTAACATTCTAAAATCATATTGAATACAGCTCACAGCTGGATGAAGACGACGTGTTCGCGTACTGCAGTGACGAATGATAGAGTGGTTCGAATAGTTTTCTCCGTTTCGCCGTATATTACCTGATGAATACAGAAATATCCAGTTCCCTGGAAAGTAAAAACACGCTTGTTGATCTTTTTGCCCGATCTATTTCCTATTTGAGGCTCAGCCTGACCGATCGTTGTAACCTCCGCTGCATATACTGTGTAACTGAGGATGAAGACCAGGCAGGCCTGCAGAAGGTCGTTCATTCCGAATTGCTTACCTATGAAGAATTGCTGCGTGTTGTCCGGGTGGCTGTCGGCATGGGGATTTCCAAAGTCAGGTTGACCGGCGGTGAACCGTTGTTTCGGCGAAATGTCATTGATTTTATATATAAACTGGGACGGATTGACGGGCTTTCAGATGTGCGCTTGACCACCAACGGCGTGCTCCTTGAACCCTATGCCCAGGATTTGTTCCAGGCAGGCGTCACCAAGGTCAATGTCAGTCTTGATACCTTGAAACCAGAGCGTTTTAAGCAGATCACAGGTGTGGATTGCTTTGAAAAAGTCTGGAAAGGATTGCATAAGGCATTGGCAGTGGGCTTCAGCCCGGTGAAGGTGAATGTGGTGGCCATGCGTAACATCAATGACGATGAATTTGCAGACTTCGTCGAGCTGGCTCGAACCATGCCCCTGCAGATCCGTTTTATTGAATTCATGCCCATTGGTGAATCCACCCGCTGGGGGAAGGACACCTATATATCTTCCGATGAAATCAGGGAACGACTGGCAGCATTAGGGAACCTTATCCCCGTGGAAAGAAAGCTGACGGACGGGCCGGCCCAGGTCTTTCACCTCGATGGGGACAGTGTCGGTTCCATAGGCTTTATCAGTCCCATGAGTCATAAGTTCTGTGATCGCTGCAACCGATTACGCCTGACCTCTGCCGGGACGCTTCGCGCCTGTCTGCTCTGTGACCAGGAAACCGATCTGAAATCCATCCTCAGGAAAGGGGCGGACGACGAAGAGATTCGGCAGGCGCTCATAGAAACCATCCGCAATAAACCCAAAGGCCATGAGCTGGCTGAACAGTTTGATGAAAACCGCAACAGCTGTCATGGACAGATGTCCCGCATTGGCGGATAACCGGCATGGCCGGCCCAGGTTGGCCGGCCACAACGATGACACCGCTTCGCTGTTATGAGAGGGTATCACTCCGGCATGGTGTCTTCTCTTCTCTGCCGGAGACCTTCATATAAAGGCTATCTTGAATAATTAGATTTTTCGCAGCCACCCGGCCAGTCGTGTAAAGGCCCGGTCAATTTCAGCTGTATCCGCACCAAAAGAAAGCCGGAGATGGCCTTCACCACCCGGGCCGAATGAATCCCCCGGAATGGTGACCACCTTCGCCTCCCTGATAATACGGGCAGCCAGTTCTTCCGCCGGTTCATCGCTGAAGTGGAATTTTGCCATCACATAGAAGGCTCCCTGTGGAGGAACGTACGAGAAAAAACCTTTCAGTTCATCCAGTTTAGCGCAGCAGAGCCGTCGTCGTCGGTCAAGTTCCCGGCAGCATTCTTCAACCCATTGGTCGTCCACGTCCAGGGCGGCCAGGGCGGCGTACTGGGACAGAGCAGGCGCGCAGATGGTTGCGGCATCATGCACTTTCGTAATCTGTTCCATCCAGTGTGCATCTGCTGCCGCCCAGCCGACCCGCCAGCCGGTCAGGCAGTACTTTTTGGAAAACGAGCCAATGGTTATCACATGGCGTCGATATTTTTGCCGGCTTAATGGATGCAGTGTCGATTGCTTGTGATAGGTGATATAGTCATACGCTTCATCAAGCAGCACCACAAAATTATGTTGGACGGCCAGGTCGCAGAGGGCTGTTATATCTTCGTTGCGGAGTACATTGCCGGTCGGATTGCCGGGAGAGCAAAGAATAACTGCCCTGGTGCGATTGTTCAGGGCTGCGCGAACAGCGTGTATGTCCAGCTGCCAGTCGGCGTCAAAGGGAACAAAAATCGGGGCGGCGCCCGAGATGGTTACCTGTTCTATGTAGGAAGCATAGGTGGGGCAGGGAAGGATGATTTCATCTCCAGGTTCAGCTATGCTTAGTATGGAGGTCAGTAACCCTTCCATCCCTCCGACAGTGATACATATCTCCGTTTCGGGGTTCAGCCTGATCTCTTTTTCGCTAAAAAACTTTTCCGCCAGGCGCTGTCGTAACTCGGGCAACCCGTTTTGCAGGGTATAGCGGTTGCATGCCTGATTCTGCTGCAACATTGCAATCATGGCTGCAGTCACCTCCTCAGGAGGAGCAAAACTTGGCACACCCTGGCCCAGGGATACGCATCCTCCCGCCTCTGCGGCAATCTGAGCCATACGTTTTGTTGCAGAAGAGGAAATTGTCCTTACCCGTTCGGCGGGCATTGGAGACAGGGTTTTATCGGTCATATTGCCGGCGCCTTACATCAGTTATGGCCAAAGCCTGGAATGTAGAGTCTACGTTCGATTTTTTTGAGGATAAACACTGCGCAGGTGACAAGGGCGAGGTAATACAGCCCGATAATCATGAAAACCTCGGTAAAACGGAAATATTCGGTGGCTATGGTTTTTCCTTCTCCTGTCAGCTCCATGACCGTGACGATATAGGCAAGTGAAGAATATTTGATCAGATAGATGATTTCATTGCCGCAGCCGTGGATGGCCCTGCGTATGGCCTGGGGGATAATGATCCAGAAAATGGTTTGAAAAGAAGTGAACCCCAATGCCTGGGCGCCGTGATATTGCCCGCGTTTTATGGAAAGCAGGGCTCCGCGGACATACTCGGATTGGTACGCCCCACTGCAGAGAATGAATCCGGTAACGGCAGCGATATACGGGGAAAGGTACAGGCCGAGATTCGGTAACCCGAAATAGAGAACAAATAACTGGACAACAAGCGGGGTGCCGCGAAACAGAGCGGCATAAAAGTTACCAACGGCTTTGACTGTCCTGTTGCCGTAAGCTCGCAACGCACCGGCGGTTATGCCGATGAAAACCCCTCCCAGAGCAGAGGGAATGATGAGGGCAATGCTCATCAGCAGTCCACGGTTGAGGCTGGGGAGCAGTTCCTGATAAAAGGGAGAAAGTTCCATGATCAGAGATCCTTGGGACTGATTTCGTTCAGTCGCTCGCAAAAGCCGCGCGTTTTGCTGCTCATCTCCGAAGAAAGCAGCTCCTCCGGGGTTCCCTGTTCGACGATAGTTCCATTTTCCATGAACAGGATACGGTCTGCCAGGGTTGCAATAAGGCTCATCTGATGGGTGGCCATGATCATGGTCATACCGTCACCGGCCAGTTGTTTGATTACGGATATGACTTCCCCCACCAGTTCAGGGTCCAAGGCGGAAGTCGGTTCATCCAGAAGCAGAACCTCCGGATCCATGGCCAGGGCGCGGGCAATGGCAACCCGCTGTTTCTGGCCGCCGGAAAGCTGGGCTGGATACAGTCCGGCCTTATCCAGCAGGCCGACTTGTTCCAGTTCTCTGTGGGCACGGGAAAGAGCGTCTTTTTTAGCCATTTTTTTCACCTTGCGCAGGGCAATGGCAATGTTGTTTTCCGCTGTAAGGTGATCAAAAAGATTAAAATCCTGGAAGATCATTCCAACTTTCTGCCGCAGTTCGTTCAACTGGACTGCGTTGTGCCGGTCGATGGCCTTACCGTGTAAACGTATCTCCCCGTCATCGGGCATGGCCAGGCAGTTGATGCATTGGAGCAGGGTGCTTTTACCACCCCCGGAGGGCCCTATGAGAACAAGGATTTCTCCTTCGTGAAGCGAGAGGGTTGCGCCATGGAGAATACTGTTCCCGCCATAGGATTTTTTGATGTTGGAGATCTGTAGAATGGAAGGTGTATTGCTCATTGTCCGAATCCGTCTTGACAGCCAGGTATTCTGACCTTTTGATAAAGTTTTTCAAGCAGCAGCACTCCTGCCCAGGTGAGTATGAAGTAGATTATTCCCGCGGTAATATAGAGCGGCAGGTGCTGGTACGTTCGGGAGGCGACAAATTGTGTCCTGGCCATAATTTCCGGCGCGCCGATGACAAAAGCCAGGGCTGAGTCTTTGAGGATGATGGAATACTCGTTGGACCAGGCCGGTATGGATATGCGGAGGATCTGCGGCAGGATAATGCTGTAAACGGCCTGTGTCTGCGTCATCCCCAGAGCCCTTGCCGCTTTGTACTGGCCTTTGGGCATGGAGAGCATGGCGCCTTTGAAGATATTTGCCTGGTAAGCGCCTGTGGTCATGCCGAGGACCAGCGTCACTGCAGTCATGGCGCTTACATTGAAACCGATGTAGGTGAACAGACCGAAATAAAAAAGAAACAACAGCACCAGGACCGGGACGCCTCTGAAAAACCAGACATAGCCGCCAAGCAGCAGTGCAACAGGCCTGGGGCCGTACACCATGCCCACGGATACAACAATACCGATGACCAGACCTATGGCCATGGCGCAGCAGACAATGGCGGCCGTGGCTGCAGAGCCTTGGAGCAGATAGGGCAGGGAGTCGATAACAACGCTTAGATCAAAATGCATAGTATGTAGTCAGGTTGCCGGGTGTTGACATCTTTGTTTGTTGCAAAAAAAATAGTTTTCTGAGATATGGTACGGATTTTTGGGGAAAGGCGTGAGAAATGCGAGGTGGCGCTGAAAAAGAAAACACTGCAACCTGTGTGGGTTGCAGTGTTTGAAAATCCATATGAACAGAACGCGTTATTTTTTCAGTTCATATTTGGCGATAAGCTCTTCCCAATATGGAGAGGCCATCAGTTTTTCCAGGGCTGCATTTACTTTCTGCAGCAGCTCCGCATCGTCTTTGCGCACGGCATACCCGAACTCCTCTTCCTCCATACCGAACGTTCCGACGATCTGCACGTCTTTTTTCGCGACAGCGTCCTCAGCCGGTGCGTCATCCATTGCAGCTGCATCGAGACGACCGTTCAGGAGGTCTTCAACTGCAAGAGGGGAAGAGTTGTAATACCGCAGGGTGAAATTCCATCCCTGCTCCGCAGCCTGCTCCTTCAACCATTTTGCTTCGGATGTTCCCTGTTGCACTCCGATGGTTTTCTCGGAATGCAGCAGATCTTCAATGGTTAAGGAAGAATCTTTTTTGGTAACCATTACCTGTTTGATGATCCAGTAGGGAATGGTGAAATTCACCTTTTCAGCCCGTTCTTCCGTGATGGACATGCCGGAGGCGATAATGTCTATTTTTTTGGTCAACAGGCTGGTGATGATACCGTCCCACTCAATCGGTCGATGGGTCACTTCCAAACCGATTTCTTTGGCGATCCAGTTCATAGCTTCTACATCAAAACCACTGGGCACGCCCTTTGCGTCCATGTAGGCAAAAGGAGGGAAGTTTGCGTCAATGCCGTTGACGATCTGTTTTTCACCGGCATAAACATTGCCGCACAACGCTATGGTTGCCAAACTGATGACGAGCAGGAGATGTTTTTTGATCATGTTGTTGTCCTCAGGGATTGGAATTGTAGATCTGTTACACCAAATTAATCAGTAACGCTGACGATATACCCTTTTGAGTGTAAACGGCTGCGTATCTGCGCCCTGATATAGTGAAAATGAACGGGGGTGTCAACGCAATTTGCACTGTTTGTCCAATACAGTCAGTGGAGGGTATTTTACTTGGATTTTAACTCCTCCAGTTCTTCCCAGCGCTGATACAGGGATTCAACTTTTGCCTGCAGTTCCTGTTGTTCCTGCCAGTAGGCCTGCAGTTGATCGGGATCGGCAATAACGGTATCCTCAGCCATGAGGGCGGAAAGTTTTTCGAGCCGTGATTCCGCCTGCATGATGTGTTCTTCCATCCGGTCATACTCCCGTTGATCCATATAGGAAAGTTTGCCCGGTTTTGGTTTGGAGGCAGGTTTGTTCTTTTTGGCGGCTGACTCGGGAGCTTTCGTTTTTTTCGGTTCCAACGCCATGAGCCATTGCTCGTAATCAGCATAATATTCAGTGCCGCCTGCGCCGTCAAATCCCAGGACCACATTACAGACACTGTCAAGCAGATAACGATCATGGGTGACCAGGACAAGTGCTCCGGGAAATTCAGAGAGGCTTTCCTCGAGCACGTCCAGAGAAGGGATATCCAGGTCGTTGGTAGGTTCGTCAAGCAGCAGGATGTCTGCAGGCTGCAACATGAGTCGTGCAATCAGGATTCTGGCTTGTTCTCCACCGGAGAGTCGGTGAACGGGAGTTTCCAGTTGATCGGTTCGAAAAAGAAAACGTTTCGCCCAGGTGACCACATGCACGCTGCGGTTTTGATACACAACAGAGTCACCGTCAGGGGCCAGGGCCCGCCGCAATGTCTGCTCTTTATTCAACTGTTCACGGCGTTGATCAAAGCTGACAACCCGCAGGCTTTCAGCTGCGGTTATGGCGCCGGTGTCAGGTCTGAAGCCGTTTTCCACAACAGATTCGGCCAGCAGTTTCATCAGGGTTGACTTTCCTGTGCCGTTTCTTCCCAGCAATGCAAGGCGTAAACCCGGGCTCAGGGTGAGGTTCAGGTCGGTGAACAGGTTCTTTCGACCGAATTTTTTGCTGACGGCCTCACAGACCAGCAGTTTTTTGGTTTTTCGTTCCGATCCTTCAAAGCTGATGCCGACCGATCCGCCGGTGCGATTCCGGGAGCGAACGTCTGCCAGATCTTCCATAAGCCGGCCGGCGGCGTCAATACGATATTTAGCTTTGGTTGCCCGAGCTTTGGGGCCGCGACGAAGCCATTCCGTTTCCCGCCGGGCTTTGTTGGCCAACCGCTCTTCCAGCTCCTGCTGTTGCCCGAGAAATGCAGTCTTTTTTTCAAGAAAATCCGAATAGCTTCCCTGAATTTGCAGATAGCCCTGGGGGTACACCGGCGCAAGCTCGATAACCGAGTTGACGGTATTTTCCAGGAAGCGGCGATCGTGGCTGACCATCAGAAAGGCTTTCGGGCTTTCCGGGATGTTGGAGTTAAGCAGTTTTTCCAGCCAGATGATACCTTCAATGTCAAGATGGTTGGTCGGTTCATCCAGGACCAGAACATCAGGGTGAGTCACCAGGGCTCTGCAGATGGATAATCTTTTACGCCAACCTCCGGAAAGGAGGTGAACCTGCCGCTCCGTATCATCGAACTCGGCACGACTGAGAACAGCATGAATACGGCTGAATTTTTCCGCATCATCTATGGGTAGGTCCTTTACCGCGGGATAGAGGTTGTCCACGCAGTTTTTGTCCTCTGCGAACTGATCCTCCTGGGTCAGGAAACTCAGCCGGACATGTTTTTGCGCCTGCACCGATCCGCTGTCGGCAGCAACCCTGCCGCATAAAATTTTCAGCAGAGTCGATTTTCCTGAGCCGTTAGGGCCGATCAGACCAATACGTTCACCTGCATGCAGGTTCAGGCTGATATCTGTAAAAAGCGTCTGGGCGCCGAATGCTTTGGTTATTTCCCGGCAACTGAGTAAAGGCGGCATATTAAACGGCGTGTCCAACGAGGGGACGGAATTTTAAGGGTAATCGGGCTGGTAAAAGACAAAGGGGGTTCTTCCCAGGATCAACTCTCTGAACCGTTTGGTCCCATATCAGACGATCTCGGATATGAGCCCAGCCATTCATAATATGCGCAGATTTGCTGAAGAATATGACAGGCCTCTGCAATGGCCGGGTCGTCCATGTGGCCGACCATGTCAATAAAAAAGAGGTATTTCCATAATTTTCCCTTGGTGGGACGTGATTCTATTTTTGCCAGATCAATGTTTTTTGCGGAAAGAATGGTAAGGATTTCGTTCAATGCTCCGGGGCGGTTGATGAGTCCGACCAGGATCGATGTTTTATCCGCACCGCTTTTCCGGGGTGATTTTTTACCGAGAACCAGGAACCGGGTGGTGTTACCCTGATAATCTTCTATTCCTTTCACAACCATCTGGAGGTTGTAGGTGGTCGCAGAGAGACTGCCGGCAATGGCTCCGACATTGGGGTTGTTAGCGGCCATCTGTGCTGCCGCCCCTGTGGAGAAGACGGGAAGAGTCGGGATTTCCGGCATGTTTTTACGCAGCCATTCTCGACACTGCGCCAATGGCTGCGAATGGGAGGCGACGGTTTTGATGTCTTCCATGTTGCCGGATTTGCAGACCAGGTTATGAGATATGGGGAGCTGGATTTCTCCGCAGATTCGAACATTGTGATGAATGAAAGAGTCAAGGCAGGAGGTAACCGCACCCTCGATGGAATTTTCAACAGGTACAATACCATAATCCACCCGATCTTTGTCGACTTCCTGAAATATTTCCACTATGGATTCAAATGGCTGGTACTTGGCGGTCTGGCCGAAATACTTGACCCCTGCCTGATGGGTGAAGGTCGCTTCCGGCCCGAGGTATGCTACAGTGGCTTTCCGCTGCGAAAGACGACAGGTGGTAATAATTTCATGGAAGATGGAATAAAGCGCCTTATGGGGGAAGGTATCCTGGTTTTTTTCACGCAGTCTCTGGTAGATCTCCAGTTCCCGCTGCGGGTCCCATTTAGCCCGATTGGTTTCGTTTTTCAGCCGGCCGATCATTTTGGCGCATGAAAGACGCTCTTTCAACAGCTCGAGGATAGTATCGTCAATGGTATCGATGCGTTCACGTACCTCGGGAATTGTTTTTGGTGTATCCATAGAAATGTATGCCGGAAAGTCAGAGGTTAAGATGAAAGTCCTGTCGGCCTGAGTTCCGGCAGGAAATGCATCGGATATGCAGGTAAAGCGGTTTTCCGTTTTGCCGATGCAGAAGCAAAATCTATAGCATATGATGCTTGTTGCAAAGAAAAAATTTAAAATGGTTGCAGGAGGGCGAAAAGCATATAATATTCCGAACTATGTTTTTGTGTAGGTATTGCCGTGCCGACATGTACATCAGCTGCGGGGCTGTGCCTTCAGAGTACGCCCTATGCTGTCGATTTCTTCATATCCGGAGAATTTTTTTTGCATCATTTAGATAAGTTGGATCGTTTACGTGAAATTCTTATCGGCCATGGCAGGCTGGCTGTAGCCTTTTCCGGAGGCGTCGACAGTTCCCTGCTTCTGAAATGTGGTCTCGATACGCTTGGGGCGGGCAATGTCCTGGTTCTTTTTGCAAAATCGCAACTTTTACCCCCGGAGGACATTCGCCGGGCTGAAAGCTGGCTGAGACGCCACGGGTTTTCTCGGGCGGTCGAAATGGAGGTGGTTGAGCTGCAGCCGCTTTTGTGGAAAGAATTTGTTCTGAATCCGGAGAACAGATGTTATCTCTGTAAACTGCGCATTTATAAAATTTTCAAGGAAATCATGGAGAAAAAGGGGTTTTCCCTATTGGCTGACGGAACCAATATCGATGACCTGAAATCTCATCGTCCCGGATTGCGTGCGATTCATCAACTCGGGGTGCTGACCCCCCTGGTTGAGGCCGGCTTTGACAAGGATGCCGTGCGAGTCTGCAGCAAGGAGCTGGGACTTGATAATTGGAACCAGCCTACAGGATCCTGTCTGGCAACCAGGATACCCCATAACATGGAAATAACCCTGGAACGATTAACCAGGGTTGCCGAGTGGGAAAAGGCGGTTTCAAATTTTGGTTTCAGTAAGTGCAGGGTTCGGTTGTCGAAAGATGGAGATGAAGAGGTTGTTGTTCAAGTCGCTGAGCAGGAAATGGGTAAACTGGGGAATGCTGATATTCGTCTTGCTATTCTCAGATTTTTCAACAGTAGCGGCATTAAAAAGGTATTTATCGATCTTGAAGGAAGATAGAAGCGTATTTTTTTTATCAGCAAGAGCCTGAATCCCTCTATTTATGGGCATTCATGCGAAAAAAAACCTTTTTTTCCTTTGACAAAGAATAGAAAGTTTATTTAAGTTTCGTCGTTGTCGACCGGGGCCATTTCAGGAATAATCCTGGGAAAGTGGCTGAGTAAAAATCATTGGGAGGGAAGAATGAACAAAAAGGAACTTGTAGAATCCATGGCAGGTGCGGCTGATATTAGTAAAGCTTCGGCAGAAAAGGCATTGAACGGCATGCTCATGGCAATAACCGATGCCCTTGCCAAGGGAGATAAAGTCACCCTTGTAGGGTTCGGAACCTTTTCAACCGTGGAACGCTCCGAAAGAAAAGCCAAAAACCCGCGCACAGGAGACATGATCACAATTCCCGCCAAAACCGTAGCTAAATTTAAACCCGGCAGCAAACTTTCCGATGCTGTGGAGTAATATCGATTGTTGTTTTCCCCAGATGATGTATGGTGTGCGGGCGCGTATGTCTAAGCATGTACATGCAGGGTTGCGCTGAATATCCCGCTGATTTAGCAGTATTTTTACAATAATACAGTGAAGCGGCTTTGAGTTCGTGTTGTAACCTATAGAAATATAGAAATTACGTTAAGTCGGGAAGTGGCTCAGTCTGGTAGAGCACAGCGTTCGGGACGCTGGGGCCGGAGGTTCGAATCCTCTCTTCCCGACCATAAAAATCGTTTCGTTGGATTTCCTTGCGCTGCACGTTATCAGGCAGTTGCAAGCCAAAGCGACCCCGGTAGAGCTGCTCAACTCTCCGGGGTTTTTTGTGCTTTGCAAATCATTTTGCGAGACCCCCTTATGAAATGAATATCTTGAATAATGAGATTTTTTGTTCAAGGTCAAGATTGAGCAAAAAGCGATTATTCAAGATGGTCTTATGTTTTTCGAGACGATATCCCTGTCTGATCCTTGTAACGTTATCCCCTTTTATGCGATGAAAAAAAGAAACAGAAGCGAATACGGCCTGGTCTATTCCACTGAGTCCGGTCGCATCTGTCCCCAATGCAACACGGCAAAAGAAAAATGCCGCTGCAGGGTGCAGACAACAGCCGACCATAATGACGGCATTGTTCGGATCAGTCGTCAGACAAAAGGACGCAAGGGGAGCGGCGTCAGTCTCATAAGTGGAGTTCCGCTTCCCGGACAGGAATTGAAAACTCTTGCAAAAAAGTTAAAACAACGATGCGGGACCGGGGGTACTGTAAAAAACGGTGTTATCGAAATTCAGGGCGATCACAGGCAGGTATTACAGGCAGCCCTGGAACAAATGGGTTACAAGGTTAAACAAGCAGGAGGGTGAGTGTTGCAAGGTTTGTATGTCCGATTTCACCGCCCTGCAATTTGAAAAAAATGTACACGTAGAATCATCATGAATACAACAGCATGGCCGGACCGGATCGGCGGGCCGCAACAAACCATGAAAGTGCATGGTTTCGGCAAGGCGGTTTCTGTTCTCTGCCGGAAACTTTCGGATAAACGGGTACCTGAAAAGAGGCAGCCATGTTAGGCACGATTGTAAATGGGATTGCCGTCATCATAGGCAGCTGTGTCGGCCTGCTCTTCCGAAAGGGTATTGCTGATAATTATAAAAAAATTATTTTAAACGGTATCGCCCTCTCTGTTATTCTTGTCGGGATGAAGAGTGCCCTTGTTTCAGATGATCTGTTAGTCGTTATCTTGAGTATTGCCCTTGGTTCCCTTGTGGGCGAGTGGATGCGTATAGAGAAGAAACTGGAACAGCTGGGTGTGTTTCTTGAGTCCAAGGTGGCCGCAAAATCAAGCGACTCAAGTTCTTTTGCCCACGGATTTGTAACTGCCTCACTTGTTTTTTGTGTCGGCTCCATGGCCATTGTCGGTTCTCTGGAAAGCGGCTTGACGGGAAACCATCAGACGCTGTTCGCTAAATCAGTGCTGGATGGGATCACCTCCATAGTTTTTGCCTCGGTGATGGGCGTGGGGGTGATGTTCTCAAGTCTTGCTGTGGTTGTATACCAAGGGCTCATTACCCTCAGCGCTTTTTTCCTGAAAAATTTCCTGGTGGACACAACCATTTCCCAAATGACGTCTGTCGGCGGATTGCTCATCATGGCCATTGGCATGAACATGCTGGAGATCACAAAGATACCCATAGGAAATATGCTTCCGGCTATTTTCCTTCCTTTGATGTATTACATGGTACAGGCACTTTTTTTGTAAATCATTCAGAGTGTCTGCTTCTTTGGCCGCCGAATTTTTTTAACATACGATGGTAAACAGGTTCAGGGACATATTGTTGTATGATTTCTTCCCAGCAATCCGCTCCGACTAATCCTTTGACCAGGCTTGAACTGACTTCCACAAGATCTCTGGGAGACATCATAAAAATGGTTTGGATGGTGTTGTTGATATTGCTGTTCACGTAGCGCATACCGCGTTCATAGGTGTAGTCGCCCTCGTTGCGAATACCTCGAAAAATGTAGTGAGCCCCCACTGACTCTGCGTATTTGACTAAAAATTTGTTCTCTATGGTAACCACTGTCACATTCGAGTGCCCGTGACAGAGTTCCGTGATCATTTCCACCCGTTCATCCAGGGTGAATGAATAATGTTTGTGTGCGTTTTCACCAACAGCAATGAAAAACTTGTCAAACAGTTTCATTCCCTGTTCAAACATCCAGAGATGTCCATTGGTTGGAGGATCATAGCTACCAGCGTAAATACCAATCATATCTGCGCCTGACCAAATTGTTTTACCGTACAGATTAGCCCACTTCCCCAGGTGAGTCGTATTGATGGTGTGCGAACCTACTCAGTGTTGGCAGAACTGTCAATGGTTACCCTGAAGCAGGGTGACTTTTTTAAAAAGATTCTTTTCTGCTGTGAGAGCACAGAGTCTTTTGACTTAGTAATTACGAAATCGTACAATGCTAGGGAGGAGGTATACACTCCTGCTGTTTACGTATATCGCCGACATTACCGACAATGATTTTTCCTGGATTCTTACGAGGAAGGCTGTATGGAAAAACCGGACTACCTGAAAGAAGAACATTTTATCTACTTGGACAACCTGTTTGAGGAGGGAAAGATGTCTTCATTCAAGGCAAGCCAGCTCCTCATGCACCATTTTCCGAAGCTGAGCCTCGAGCAGGTCAACACTTTGCTTGCGTACTGGATGTATACATATTCAGAGCGGAACCACTCCTGATCCGTATCCTTTCATTCATTGCAGGATGCCGCATCCCTGTTACGCTGCAATCCCGGCAGTATTCTTGACATTTACAGAGTAGGATATAGTTTTCACAGTAGTAAAGCCCATGCATCCAATAATGCAGGGGAAAAATTCTTCCAACTTCCAAATTGTATTACGCCATGTCATCTCGTTTGTTGTGTCTTGCTCGTATTTTTGCATCGCCGGGCAGCCTCCTGCTCACCTGTCTGCTTGTCTCCTGCACAACTCAGCCCCAAAGCACCTCCCGCACCACAGATCTGAAGACCTTTTCCGTTCAGGAGAGTGAAATCCCGAAAACCTTCGTCAAAAAAACTCACCATGAACTTGAACCCGCCGATGAGACCGTACCTGCCCAGCTTAAGTCCTCGGGTGAGAAAACTATCGTATCCGCTGACGATAATAACGGGGAGATGTATATTACCATACAGGGGCAAAAGTATAAGATACCACGGCAATGGCAGGGAAAGAGGCTGGCTTCACCTGCGTTTACCTTTGAAGATCTTGAGATGATCCCGCTTCACTTGACCGCCCATGAAACCAAACTTTATCTGCTCCCGGAAGTCAACGCCGCCCTCATGGAAATGGCCCGAGAAGCATCCGCCCACGGCGTTGAATTGAAGGTGCATTCCTCATACAGGAGTGAGTGGTACCAGCGAAAAATAGTCATGAAAATGATGAAAAAAGGGCGTGACTTTGATGATATAATCAGGTATGTCGCCCCTCCGGGGTATTCCGAACATATGCTTGGGACCGTTGTTGATTTTTACCCGAGCAACTGGGAATTTGCTCGAACTCCGGCATACCTCTGGCTGAAAGAACATGCCGCAGATTTTAACTTTTATGAGAGTTATCCGCAGGACCAGCCTGAAAATATGCCGTGGGAGGCATGGCATTGGCGCTGGTTTCCCTCTGATGTAAATTGATGGACAGCCCAATTCGTAACTCATACGGTGGTTTTTTATGTCAGTGCAAGCAATTGCGGGGTAGTTCCACTTGACTTGTCTGCTGAATTTGCTAAGTAGAAATACATCTCTATTCACAGTGGCATTTATGAGGCCGCTGCACTGAGTGGCTGGTACAGCTGTGAATGAGCGCATCGACTTTGCAGGGGTGGCTGGAAGCAGCCTGAGACAAGACCCATTGAACCTGATCCGGATAACACCGGCGTAGGGAATGCAGAGATGTATAATCACATCCTTCGTCCTCTTTTCTCACCCTCTGATTATTGCTTCCGGCAGCATGTGTCCATACCTGCGCCGTATCCGATTGTTGCTGCTGTCCCGCCGATGTCGATCGAATATGCCGGGTAGTTTGTATGCGCAGCAGAAGAATAACCCTACAATCCCAAACAGGCTGCTGCCGTATCCTATCAGCAGCCATGGATCTGACGATGGCAAAAACCTATAAACGAGTATTGACCATAGCCGGTTCCGACAGTGGCGGTGGAGCCGGAATTCAAGCTGATCTGAAAACCATGTCCGCAAACGGATGTTACGCCATGAGTGTCATTACCGCGCTGACAGCCCAAAATACTGTCGGTGTGGCTGGAATCCACCCTGTTCCTGTGGCTTTCGTTGGTAAGCAGATAGAGGCGGTGCTCTCGGATATCGGCGCAGATGCCGTTAAAATCGGGATGCTGTTTTCCCCGGAACTTATCATGGAAGTCGCAGAGCAGCTGCGTGCATTTGCAGTGGAGACCGTTGTGCTCGATCCGGTGATGGTGGCCCAGAGTGGTGACAAGTTGCTGCAGGATGAAGCCATTGACGCCCTCAAACAATACCTGATGCCCATGGCAACGGTTATTACCCCTAACCTGCCTGAAGCATCTGAACTGCTGGGTTACGGTATTACTTCCCATGATATGCTTGAGCAGGGAGCCAGGGAACTGTGCAGACTGGGATGCAGGCATGTGCTTCTCAAGGGCGGACACCTGGAAACAGGGGATAGTGATGACTGCCTGTACAACAGCCTGGAGGACAAGATTACCTTTTTCCCGGCCAAACGCATTGCAACCAGGAACAACCATGGGACCGGATGTACGCTTTCTTCCGCCATTGCCTCCCAGCTTGCTCTCGGGCTTACGATGGAAAATGCGGTGGCTGCGGCGAAACAGTATATCCATGGTGCAATTGAGGCGGGAGCTGAGTACTCAATCGGCAAAGGGCATGGTCCGGTTCACCATTTTTATCGATTTTTTTAGGTCAGTTGAAGACTGTAATACCACACGGCAGCTCTCCTGCGGTTTGCTTTCAAGGCGTGGGACTTGTTCTCGGCGAACAAACCATTTTTCGCAATTTAACCCTGGAGCTGCGGGCGGGGAAATGTACCTGTATACTGGGGCCGAGCGGGTGCGGAAAATCAACCTTGCTGCGGTTGATTTCCGGTGATCCGGCCTATATGTATACCGGCGAGCTTACCATCGGGTCAGACAACTGCCATGCGCATAAGGTCGCCTGGATGAGCCAGAATGATTTGCTGCTGCCGTGGATGACGCTGGAGGACAACGTTCTGCTTGGAAGCCGGCTGCGGGGAGAGGTAACAACGCAGCGACGTGAACTGGCCGCTGAACTCATTGAAAAAGCCGGGCTACAGGGATATGAGAGCGTCTTGCCCAGGCAGTTGTCCGGAGGAATGCGGCAGCGGGGAGCACTGCTGAGAACGCTTATGGAGGAGTGTTCCATTTTGCTCATGGATGAACCTTTTTCCGCTTTGGATGCTCTGACCAGGGTTAAGCTGCAAAATCTTTCAGCGGAAATGACCAGGGGCGTGACGACTGTACTGGTTACCCATGATCCCATGGAAGCCTTGCGTATGGGAGAGGTTATCCTGGTAATGTCAAAGCCTCCGTCCGCAGTGTGCAGCATTCTTGAACTGGAGGGAAACCCTCCGCGTGATGCGGATGACCAGGAAATCCATAAACATTATGGGCCATTACTGCACCAGCTGATGCAGGAGAGCGCATCGTGAAGTCGGTACGTCTCCTGACGCTTTCAGCCGGTCTTCTGTTCCTCTGGCAGGTCCTGGTCTGGATGACAGGGGTTCCTCAGTATATTATGCCCGGACCATGGGTTGTCTGCAAGGCCATGGTCAGTCACTGGCCACTATTGGTACGGCACTTGGGGACCACCTTTACAGAAATTCTTCTGGGTTTTGTCTGCGGCGTTGTTTTAGGCTGTATAACCGCACTGTCAATGGCGCTTCTGCCGCTGCTCCGCAGATGGATGCTCCCCATGCTGATTGTCAGTCAGGCTATTCCCGTGTTTGCCCTGGCGCCCATTCTTGTGCTCTGGCTTGGGTACGGCATGGGCTCCAAGGTGGCCATGGCTGTGCTTATTATTTATTTTCCGGTCACCTCTTCATTTTTTTACGGTATGCAGCGCACTGATCCCGACCTCCTCGAGCTGGCCAGGGTCATGGGCGCAAAACGGTCTGCTGTTTTTCGCTATATCATTATTCCCACGGCTATGCCGGCTTTTGCCTCAGGCGTCAGGGTGGCCACGGCAGTGGCTCCCATAGGCGCCATTGTCGGGGAGTGGGTGGGGTCAAGTTCCGGACTCGGGTTTTATATGCTGCACGCAAACGCCCGGATGCAGATTGACGTTATGTTTGCAGCCTTGACTCTGCTTGCCGGCGTTTCGCTGGCTCTGTATTTCGGTATTGATTTTTTACTTACTCAACTTCTCTATTGGGAACCTAAAAAAGGCAACATGGTATGAAAAAATCGTCTGTTTTCCTCTGCTGTTGTACCTGGGTGTTGTGCATGATGAGTATTCCTGCACAGGCACAGGATAAGGTAACCGTCCTGCTGGACTGGTTTGTAAATCCGGATCATGCGCCGCTTTTCGTGGCTCTGGAAAAGGGATATTTCAAGGAGCAGGGACTCGAGGTGGAACTCATTGCCCCGTCAAACCCCAATGATCCGCCCAAGCTGGTAGCAGCGGGGAAGGCCGATATTGCCGTTTCCTACCAGCATCAGCACCAGATGCAGGTGGATCAGGGGCTTCCGCTGGTCAGGATTGCCACCTTGATAGCCACGCCGTTGAACTCTCTGGTTGTACTGGCTGACGGGCCCATCCAGTCCCCGGCAGACCTGAAAGGCAAAACCATCGGCTATTCAGTGGGCGGTTTTGAAACCGTATTGTTAAAGGTTATGCTGGCAAAACATGGTTTGAGCCTGGAAGACGTCAAGCTGGTGAACGTCAACTTTTCCCTCTCTCCGAGCCTTTTTACCGGTCAGGCGGATGGGGTTATCGGAGCTTTTCGAAATTTTGAATTGAACCAGATGGATATGGAAAAAAGACCCGGGCGCGCTTTTTATGTAGAGGAATACGGTATCCCCGCATATGACGAGCTTATCCTCGTTGCCGCTAAAACAGCACTTGACCGGCCAAAGTTGCGCAAATTTGTGGACGCTCTGGAGCAAGGCGTGCAATACCTTGTCAATCATCCGCAAGAGAGTTGGCAGTTGTTCATTCAGGGAGATCGCGCAGGTCTGGATGATGAACTGAATCGCCGCGCCTGGAGAGACACGCTGCCGCGGTTTGCTTTGCGTCCCGGCGCCCTGGACAGGAACCGTTATCAGCGATTTGCCGACTTTCTGCTTCAGCAGCAGACCGTGAACAATGTTCCTCCCATGGAGGAGTGGGCGGTGGAGTTGGATTAATCCGGCCTTCCCTTGGAGACGAATATGGCGGGCATGGAACCGACGCGTCCATGCCCGCTGTGTTTTTTATGAGGCAGTTACTGCCTCGAAGCGGTTCTTGCAGTGCTGTTCCATTTGCAGGATACAGCTGCGAAGATCTTTTTGTATGCCTGTAAAATCAGTGTATTTTGTGCAGGAGAGCAGAAGCCCGTACATTCGCAGGGTATTTTCTTCACCCAGCCATTCGTCAAGAACCTGGTTCGGATACTTCTCGTCCAGAGACGATGGTGCAGGCTGGTTCTGGTAGAAGGCAAGCTCCCCGAAATAGATGGCCAGATCACTGAACAGATCCCACAGAATTTCCCGCATCCGATTTCCGTCCGGGGCTGTTGTCAGCTGTTCCAGTCGGGTCTGCACGCTCTGTGTATGGATGTTGATTCCGCTGAATGAATAGCGGCCGCCTTCAGGCGGTTCATCCCCATGTGTTTCATGCCACTTCATCAACAGGTATGTCCGGGTGCTGATTTTACGAGCCTGAAATTTTGTCCACAGCAGAAACTCAAAGTAATAGGTCTGGATGAGCTTGTCCTGGTTAAAGGTGTACAGGTGGCCGTGATCCTCAAAAAAGCGGTGGAAGTTATAGAGGTGAATCAACTCTTTGCTTAATGAATACACATATGAGACGCCCTGGATCAGGTCCTTGTTGAGAATGATTTTGTGTTTGGCTGTACGATTATTAGGAAATATTACCACGCCATGGTCGTTTTCCGTTCCCAGGGTACGCTCCGGATCAATGAACTCCGTGCATTCCGATGTAAAATTCTCTGTTTTTATGACAGGCAGCTCTGCCGGAAGGGAAGACATATTCAGCTCTTCCCCTGTGATAAACCCTAACGCCTGTTGAATGGTCTTTTTTTCTTGGCTGGAAAAATTAAAAAACTCCATCTGAACCTCGTGAGTGTCCTTCTGAAAATGAGGATGAACGGGCTCCCCTTGTTCCCGTATAGCATGTAATCCGTTCTGCAAAGAGGCCAGAATACAGTATTCAGGCAAAAATTACACTGCCTTATTCCCGAGTATGCCGGCAGGGAGCAAGATGCTGTATAACCCAGCCGGCAGCTCGCACAGCCTGCCTTGACCGATGGTGTTTTTTGAAGTACATCTGAACGCCTAGTATCGTCACAGTTGCCGATAGTCAAGGCGGCCTGAAAACTCTTGCAGACAGACCCTTGGAATAGAAAGATGCAGGGGAACAACTAACCAGCATGGCTGAAGCATGTTGGCCGGCCACAACGATGACACCGCTTCGCTGTTATGAAAGTTTGTCACTCCGGCATGGCGCCTTCTGCTCTCTGCCGGAGACTTTCATATAAACAGGGGAAAGGCGGCAAGTTTGCTTAACGCAGTATTAATTACTGGTTGCAGTCACGAAGCAGGAAAGAAATGCCTTCCAAACACAGCATAGTAGTCTTTGATTTTGAGACTACCGGCGGGGCGCCCTCCTCAGGCGACCGTCCCATTGAAGTCGGCGCCGTACGAATAGAGCATGAAACTATTGTAGAGCGTTTTCAGATGCTTATGAACCCAGGGTTTCCCATCACCTCATTCATTGAATCGCTGACAGGTATTTCCGGAGAGACCGTGGAACAGGCACCTGATTGTGAGGTGGTCATGGAAGAGTTTGCCCGCTTCATAGGGGATAGTCCTCTTGTTGCTCATAATGCCTCGTTTGATTTGAGATTTCTGGATAACGAACTGTCATATCTGCAAAAATATCGTGGCAACCAATATGCCTGCTCCATGCTTGCGGCAAGGCGAATCTATCCGGATGCTCCCAATCACAAGCTCCATACTCTTGTCGACCATTGCGGGATACCCACCGATGACGTGTATCATCGCGCTCTTGCTGATGCCGAGAAGACAGGCTGTCTGTGGATGGCCATGGTCAGTCATCTCAAAACAACATATACACTCAGAGACGTTCCGTTTTCTCTTATGCAGCAGATCTGTAAAACATCCAGGCACAAACTGGATTCCCTAATGCGCGCGCACCGTCAACGGGAAAGGGCATCCGTGCAATCCCTTTTTCTATAATTGCCATATTTTCCGTATGCTATGAATCACCCCCCAGTTGAAAGAACACAAACCATTCGCCGGCAAATGGTGGATATATTGGAAGAAGAGATTCTGGGTGTACGGGAGCTTTCCCAATATCTGCAGATTACGGAAAAAGAGGTCTACAACCATCTGGAACAGATCGAACGGGGGCTGAAAGCAAGCGGGAAAAAACTTCAGGTAGAGCCTGCACGCTGCCTGAGCTGTGGTTTTGTTTTTGAAGACAGAACCCGCAAAAAAGCACCCGGAAAATGTCCGGTCTGTCGGAAGACAAGGATAGATCGGCCTCGTTTTACGATTGCGGCCGACTCATGACAATGTTACCCGAATTGAGTCCGGCAAAGGATATGTTATGGTCCTGAATGCTTTGTTCCCGGTGTTTGCCCTGGTTCTCACGGGTATGTTCCTTCGCCGGGCAAAAATCGTTGAGCAGAAGTTTTTCAGCAGCAGTGATCGACTTGTATATTATGTTCTGTTTCCGGTCATGCTTTTCTGGAAAATCGGCGCCGCACCTTTGGGACAGGATGGCGACTGGCGCTATCTGGCGGCGGCTCTGAGTGCAGTGACTGCTGTTTTCTGTATCAGTCTGCTCTTTATCCGTGTGACCGGGATGGGATCGTATAAGGCAGGGGCATTCAGTCAGAGCTGTTATCGGTTCAATACCTATATCGGCATGGCAGTGGTTATCAACCTGTTTGGAGAGAAAGGCGTCCAGCTTTTTGCCATCCTGGTGGGGCTGTTGATTCCACTGATCAATGTGATGAGTGTCGGGGTGCTTGTCTGGAACGACGATACCGCAAAGAGCAGTTCTTCCAGACCGGCGGCAACCATCAGAATCCTGCTGACCAATCCCCTGATCCTGGGGTGTCTGGCCGGGATGGTCTATGCCTTTTATATTGGCGGGTTCCCCCTGTATATTGATAACTTTTTACGTCTTCTTTCTTCAACAACCCTGCCCCTTGCTCTTTTTTCCATAGGCGGCGCTCTTTCCTTGAAAGGCGTGCAGGACAATATTTTCCCGGCAGCTTTGGGCGCGATGACAAAGCTGGTTCTGCTCCCCCTGGCAGGCTGGTGCTTCCTGCGATTATTGCATGTTCAGGGCTTGTCCTGGCAGGTGTGTATGCTCTTTTTTTCCTTACCTACTTCCACTGCAATATATGTGTTGTCGGCACAGTTACATTCAGACACGGAGCTGGCCTCCGCCGCCATAGTGCTTTCCACTATCTGCGCTTTTTTCACCATGTCTGCCGTAATTCTCTTTATCATTTGACCCGCATTTCCTACCCGACCGTACAGGGGTTACTCAGGTGTCAGGATGATTTTACCGCATTTTCCGTTCATCATAACCCGTTCATGTGCGCGGCCGGCCTCAGCAAGGGAAATTGTTTCCGCTATGACCGGTTTCAGGGTGCCGGTCTCCAGGGCTGCCTGAATCCCGGCCTGGGCCTGGCTCATTTCCTCATCCGTGCTGTTGAATAAAGACAGGCCGCGAATATCAAGCTCAGGCCCCATGGTGGACCTGGGATCGAAGATGATGCTCCCCCGGCTGCCGATAATAACGACCCTGCCGCGTCGAGCGAGCAGGTCCATATCATTTGACAGGTTGACATGAGCCAGCATTTCAAGAATAAGATTGAACCGAGCTCCTTTTAAATCCTCCTGCATCGCATCGATATATTCCTCTTCTCTGTGGTTCCATACTGCGGCAATTCCTAATTCTTTCAGCTTGGCCATCCCAACTGCCGTCCCAGCTGTTCCATAAACCTGCAGACCTGCGGCCCTGGCCAGCTGCAGGGCGCACATACCCACAGAACTACTCGCGCCATGGATAAAGACCGTTTCCCCGATTTTTCCCCGGCCCCGTATGAACAGGGCCCGCCATGCTGTCGTGGCCGGGACACCCAGACAGGCGCCTTCCTGAAAACTGATTTGCAGGGGTAGGGGGAAAACCCCGGCAGCTTTTGCTGTAGCCATCTGCGCATACCCGCCGCTGACTGTTCCACAGGTGTAGACACGGTCTCCAGGGTGGAAAGACAGCACTTGTGAACCGCAGCTTTCAACGGTTCCGGCAATATCGGAGCCCGGGATATACGGCAGGTCGGGGAGGGCAGGATAGTTTCCGCTGCGTATGTAGGTGTCCACGGGATTGACCCCTGTTGCTTCGACCCGGATACGTACTTCATCTGCAGCAGGAGTTGGAGGCTCAATATCGGTGTATTCGAGAACATCGGGACTGCCGAACCTGGAGACCAGGATTGCTTTCATGGGAACCTCCTTAAGCTTTTCAGGTATGCAGAGAAACAATGGCTTCAACTTCCACCAGTACATCTTTCGGCAGGCGGGCCACCTCCACACAGGATCGAGCAGGAGGATTGGAATCAAAATATCCTCCATAGATTTCATTGAATGCAGGAAAATCTTCCATGTTTTTCAGGAAACATGTAGTTTTGAGAATGTCGGACATGCTCCCGCCTGCATATTCTATCAAAGCCTGCAAATTTTCCATTACCTGCCGGGTCTGTTCGATAATGGAGTCACCTATTATTTCCATAGTTTCCGGGTCAAGGGGGATCTGGCCGGAGGTATACAGCAGGTTATTGATCCGTACGGCCTGTGAGTAGGGGCCGATTGCACTTGGGGCGGCTGTAGTAACCAGAGTCTGTTTTTGCATGGGTAACCCTCATTTGTAGTGGAGAGTGTTTTCTCCTGCAGGCATCTGAGTTGAGGAGTTCGATGCCTTCGGAAGGAGATGTATAATTCGCTAAAAGAGATATTGGAAATTTTTTTCTGAGGGGATACTCTAACGCACAGTTGAAGTATGTAAACCTTTTCGCCTGAAAGGAGAAGATTATGCCCATGACTGCAGGCCCCAAAGACGCGTTACTCCTGGTTGATCTACAAAATGATTTTTTTGAACAGGGGAGCCTGGCTGTTCCCGGGTCAAATGCGTGTATTCCCGTCATCAACTCCTATATTGATCTTTTTGCAGGCAAACAGCTCCCCATTATCGCTACCCGAGACTGGCACCCTGCAGATCACTGTTCCTTTACCGGCCAGGGAGGGTCTTGGCCTGTGCATTGCGTAGCAGGTACCACTGGAGCAGGATTTCACGCAGAGCTGAATATTCCCTGTTCCATACACATCGTTTCCAAAGCAGTTGGAAAAGATGCTGACGCCTATTCAGGCTTTGAGGGGACCGATCTGGTTGATTTTCTTCGCTCCCGAGCTGTTGAGAGACTCTTTATCGCCGGCCTGGCGACTGATTATTGTGTATTGGCTACGGTCAAGGACGCCCTGCGCAATCAGTTTCAAGTGGTTGTTCTGGAGGATGCGATTAAAGCCGTCAATGTGCAGCCAAATGATGGTGAACAGGCTGTGCAGACCATGAAAGAGCTTGGTGCTAAAACAATCATGCGGAAGGAGCTTGTCTGATGTCTTGCGAATCCCCTTTATTGACTGACTTATATCAGCTGACCATGATGCAGGCCTATCTGGATCATGACATGATGGATACAGCGGCTTTCGAATTTTTTGTCCGACGCCTTCCAGGAGAACGTAATGTGCTTGTTGCCGCTGGTCTGGAGCAGGTTGTTGACTATTTGCAGGGCCTGACTTTTTCCAGTGAAGAGCTTGCCTATCTTCGCTCGACAGGGCATTTCCATGACCGTTTCCTGGAATATCTGCGCGGACTCCGTTTTACGGGTGATGTGGATGCCATGGCAGAGGGCGCTCTGTTTTTTGCAGATGAACCGCTCATCCGAATCACGGCTCCGCTTCCCCTGGCGCAGCTGGTGGAGACCCGAATTATCAATCTGCTGCAGTTCCAGACAATGATAGCTTCCAAGGCATTGCGCATGCAGCTGGCGGCACCGGGGAAATTGCTCGTCGATTTCGGCCTGCGAAGAAGCCACGGGGCGGAAGCAGGACTCCTGGCAGCCCGCGCAGGATATATTGCAGGCCTCCATGGAACGGCAACCGTTCTGGCTGGAATGCGATTTAAGATTCCGATTTACGGTACTATGGCGCATTCGTATATCCAGGCCCATGAACTGGAAAAAGATGCTTTCAGAAATTTTGCAGTGAGCCATCCTGACAATGTCGTCCTGCTGATAGATACCTACGATACCATGCAGGGAATAGCCCATGTTGTTGAACTTGCGCCTGCTCTTGCCGAGCAGGGGATTGCCGTCAAAGGGGTGAGGCTGGACAGCGGTGATCTCGCCGCCCTGAGTGAACAGGTGCGACAGGCCCTTGATAAGGCAGGACTCTACAAGGTGCAAATAATGGCCAGCAGCAACCTGGATGAATATGCATTAGAGGCGCTGGAACGTAAAGGAGCCCCCATTGACGGATATGGGATCGGCACCAGGCTGATTACTTCGGCAGACGCGCCCTACCTTGACTGTGCCTACAAAATGGTGGAATACAAAGGGCATGGTAAACGGAAAAAATCAACCAGCAAGGTGACCTGGCCGGGGCGTAAGCAGGTGTATCGATATTATGACGAGCACGGCCGCATGCGGGGGGATTTGCTGGCCCTTGACGCGGACAGTGAGCAGGGAAAACCCCTGCTTGCCCCTGTTCTGCGTCAGGGCGCGCGGGTGGCGCGGCAACCGGAACTTACCGACATCCGGGAGTATGTCCGCGTTCAGATATCCGCCATGCCCGAGGCGATGCAATCATTGCAGGATGCCTTTCCCTATCCGGTTACCGTTGCTGAAAGTGTCCGTGATCTGGCGAGGAAAGTTGATCAGGAAGCCGGTTAACGCTGGGCGTGCAGCCTTCCCCTGGACCATGAAAAGTAGATGCCGGCAGTACAGAGCAGCATGGAAATCACAAACACCGTGTGAACACTTTGCAGAAATTGGGGGTGGTTTTCCGGTGTAATGGCGTGGTGACCGACCTGAAATGTCAGCGCCATGGTCGCAATGGCCATGCTTACCATCTGTCCCAGGAGTCGCATGGTCGCCACTGCCCCGGATGCCTGTCCATAATATTTTTTCTCCACCGCGCCCATAATGGCGCTCATGTTCGGTGAACTGAAGAGAGCAAAGCCGATTCCCAGAAAAACAAGATTGCCGAGAATCAGCAACATTCCGGCATCATTACTGATTCGGCTGAATATGCCGACTCCAAGTACGGTGATACCCATGCCGAGTGTGGCGATATATCGTGGTTCTATGCGGTCTGAAAGGCGGCCTGCAAAGGGAGAAAAGAACGCCATCATCACCGGCTGGGCCATGAGAACGGTTCCGGCTGTCTGCGGACTCATGCCTTTGATATATTGCAGGTACAGACTCATCAGAAAGGTTACGGCAAAGGTGGCCGAGTAATTGAGCAGAGCAGCCAGGCTGGAAAAAGCAAAGGTCTTATTGATTGCAAACAGACGCACTTCGAAGACGGGAAATTGCGCTCTGTTCTGATGCATCACAAACAGGGTGAGCAGTACAGCTCCGGCCGCTGCCAGCAGGAACCCTGAAAGGGTAGGCAGGGTGGAGGCGCCATAGGTGAGGGCGACTATGGCAAAGGCATAGAGAATGCATGCCGGCTTGTCGAGTTTATGGTCTCTTTCGCCGAACCATTCCCCCTTGAGAAAGCGGAGGGTGACCAGGTAGGAAAGCAAGCCTAAGGGCAGCATGATTGCGAATATGGATCGCCAGCCAAAGAGTTGGGTAAGAAAGCCGCCAATGAACGGACCGGCGGACAATCCCACATAGACCGCCGCCACATACATGCCGATGGCCCGCCCTCTTTTGTCGGGCGGAAAAATGGAGGTCAGTATCGCCATGCCTGTGGTGATGAACATGGCGGCGCCGACCCCCTGTACAATGCGCAGGCTGATGAGTGCTGCTGTTGAGTATGCAAAAATCGAAAGCGCCGAGCCTATGGTGTATACCAGGAGTCCCCGGCTGAAGATTTTCTTGCGGCCTGAAATATCGGCATATTTACCGATGGGTACCAACACGACGGCAACAGCGAGCAGATAGGCTGTTGCTATCCAGCTCTGCCCAACGGCGGTCATGTTGAAATCCTGTTGGATCGCAGGGAGCGCCACGTTGACTGCGGAAATCATGAAAGGGCCCATGAAGGACGTAAGGGTTGCTACAAAAAGGGCTGAACGTTCTTCAGCGGTGTATGTGTTTTGCGTATGCATGGTGTCGAGAGTAAGTAAATGCAGCCTCTATAAGTTAAAAGCGGGCCAACAAAGACGCAATGGGAATATAACCATTTTTTAACAGCTGCGGGCTACATTCCTACTGTAAACGTGCCGTATTGTCGGTATCGGGGGTATCATGCAGCGGGCGTGCACCTCGGCATTTCGTCATCATTCATGTGCAGGGCAGCCCCTGTTAAGCCATTCATCACCAGTTACGGGTAGATACCTGAATACATAACCAATATTTGAACATATGGATATATTTCTCATTGATGCCATAGGACCTTTTTTTCAGGGGTATCATAAGAAACGGATCAACTGGTCCAAAATCCCCTTTCACTCCCTTGATGCTCTTGGGCCGCAAGGCAGGCAGGAGCGGTTTTCGCGCATAGCGGAAGGCCTGGAAAGGTTTTCATCCTCGGTTTTTCAGGAGGGGTATACCTGTGTAAGTCTCGATGATGTCGCCCATCTGGCTCCTGACAGATTGCACAGTAAGGAAAGTAACGAACTCATCACTGCATATCAGGAAGAATATGACCGCCTCTTTGAGATTATCCTCAATAATGGTCTGACCTGTTACCTGACCATGGATATTCTTTCCTTTTCTCCAGGGCTCAAAGAGAAGCTGGGTCATTCCTTTGAACGGCAACTCGAGTATATCAGCAGACAGATTCATACCATATTCCTCCGTTTTCCGCATATATCAGGTGTTATTTTACGCATAGGTGAAAGTGACGGAAAGGATGTGAAGGGTGTATTCAGGAGTGAACTTTTGCTTAAAAAGCCTTCACAGGTTAACAAACTGCTCCATCGCCTGCTCCCGATTTTTGAGGGCTATGATAAGAACCTCATTTTGCGCACCTGGACTGTAGGGGCATACCAAATTGGTGATTTTATCTGGCACAGACGAACTACCACCAGGGTGTTACAGGGTATAACCGGTTCTCATTTCATTCTTTCCATGAAATACGGAGAATCCGATTTTTTTCGCTATCTCCCGTTGAACAAACATTTTTACCGGCTTCCGCATATCAGAAAAATGATTGAACTCCAGGCGCGGCGGGAATATGAAGGCTGTGGAGAATATCCTTCATTCATCGGTTGGGACTACTTTGAATATGCCGGACAATTGCGGCAGGCCGAAAATCTTGCAGGGATAAGTGTCTGGTGTCAAACCGGCGGCTGGCTGCCGTTCCGCCGTTTGACCTATCTGCAGTCTCAAGGAATCTGGAATGAGCTGAATTCACATGTCACTGTGCAGATCTTCAAACACGGCCGCTCTGTTGAAACAGCGATCAGAAGTTTTTGCGATAGAAAACAGATCAGCTCCTGTGAAGATTTTATCCGCCTGCTCCGGCTTGACGATCAGGTTATTAAAGAGTTGCTTTATATACGGGAGGTTGCAGGGAGAAAACTCTTTTTTCGCAGAGTCCGTATTCCTCCTCTTCTCTCTGTATTCTGGAACACGATTTTTGTTAATCATTCTGTTCGGAAGATTTTGCGGGCCATGACAACCTCTCCGCAGCATTGTCTGTTGGAAGCCGAGCAGGCTCTTGACAAGCTCGAGGAGATGGAGCGTTGCGCAGAGAAGACAGGCGTACCGGTTGAAGACATCACCTTTATGAAGGATACCTTTGCCATCCTTGCCCTTGCCAGAAAGTATTATTATGAGCCATATTCAGAAGATATTCGCAGTCAGATCAAAGAGGCAAAAAAAGCGTACAAGGAAAAATATCCCAAAAGTAAACGGTTTCGTTATCGCATCAAGACCAATTATGCTCCATTTCCACTGCAGGGCAGGTATCTGCGCCTGCTTTTGAAACTGACACTGAGAAATAAACGCGGATATCGGATACTCGACCATCTGTTGACCCTGCATCTTTTAGCGCTTTTTTTCCGGATAGTCACGTTCCACCGACCCAAAATGCTACCGAAATTCGCTCGGAAACATGCCATGGGCATAGAGACGCTTTTTAAATAGTGTCTGTCCATAAATGGTCTTTTCGGAGTCTCGTTCCTCGCTTACCTACCCAATTTTTGCGTTATGCTCAAAATTTTATCCTCGAAGGTAAGCGTAGACTCCGATATCACCTCTATGTCTGCGGTAAAATTTATCGCATGCCTCGGAGTCTTCGCTTACCTAAACTTGAGCAAAAATCCTCATTTATGGACAGACACTAAATAGTCCTGAATCCGTGCCTGAAAAAACAATTTCCATAAAAAAGAAATTTTTTTTTAATTTTTCTTTAGCTCCGCAGGCGCGATGAGCCTCTTGGCAATTCTAAAGAACATTGTTTGTTTTTCCGTTTTTGAGAATTATTCTCTCTCTGCGGGCGCGTTTATCTATTTACAATAATCCAACGATTTGATAGGGATATAACGCGTTGCGCAGCGCAAGAGTCAGATAATACAGGACAGGATCGCCGGCTGAATACTGACATGCAGTTTATCAGGGTGTACACCTGTCTGAAAGGTAGTTGTAAAGAAGAAAATACGGAGCAATACATGCGTATAAAAGTACTTGCAGGGTATTCGGTATTCCTGCTTTCTATAGTTTTGTTGGGTATCGGCAGCGTTTCTTTTGCTGCAGATTGCAAAGGCCTTGAGAAAGGAAAATGTGAAAAAAGCGACAGTTGCACGTGGGTAAATAGTTATAAAACCAAATCAGGAAAAACAGTGTCTGCATATTGCCGGAATAAAGGTGGCAAAAGCAGTTCCTCAACCAGTAAAAGTAAATCCTGAAAATAATGCCTCAGAGGGGAGGTTGTTACGCTTGATAATCTCCCCGCATTTCTTCAAAAGGTTACGGGAGATGCCGGCATATTTTCTCGTCGGTTGATATTACTGGAGCAAGTTTTTCGCTTGTTCCAGTTTTCTCAGTAGTTTTTCTTTACTGGGGAATTGTACTACCAGTGAGCAATTGTCACTCTCAAAAGACTGACTGGGATGGACCTGCATGCCTTGCGGTAATTGAAGCGTATGTGCAAAGGCCTCAAATTTTTCTTCAGCTTCACAGAGATGGGGAGAATGTCTTTTTTCTACATACTCTAAAAATAATTTTGCCCGTTGCGGGATATTTTCAGGATCTGTTGTCTGAGCAGATTCTTCCCAGTCCATACAGATTGCCTCTATTGAACTGTTTTCACGCTTGATCAAATCGATCATTTTTCGAATCAATTGTTTTTGTTTAGATCCTGAAACGGCGTATTGCTCTATGTAACCTATGAGCATTGCACTGTCTTGTCTGGAGAGCGAAGAGAGCTGTATTGCCGCATTTACGGGGAGCACACCCCGGTGGAGCGCGGAAAGTATCTCTTTCCCGGAGGCTGAAAGTGCGGCAAATTTTTTGAGGGTCCCTT
The DNA here is from genome assembly GCA_963678525.2 of Desulfobulbaceae bacterium. Taxonomy (GTDB): domain Bacteria; phylum Desulfobacterota; class Desulfobulbia; order Desulfobulbales; family Desulfobulbaceae; genus Desulfogranum. The sequence goes on along the minus strand of CAXXDG010000003.1, from coordinate 1,659,146 downwards.
TTCCTGTACTGTATCCCATGCATTGGAGCAGATGATTGACCTGTTCACTGTCCAAATGCCTGGCTGCATCTTCTATAAGTAACGCTTCCATGGCCGCAGTTGTTCCGCGTTCTTTCAGTATATGGTTGAGAAGCTGATAGTATTGTAAAGGCGAAATTGTTGGACTGATAACGGCACAGGGGAGGATTTCGAATCCGAGCTTTTGGGCTGTCATGATCTCTTCCATCCCGAAAACGAGGTTGTATAAGCCGTCCTTTCCTTCCTGAACCAGAGGAGGAAGAGTGATGCCGAATTGTTCCACGCTTTTTTGAAAATCTGCGGGAGGAGACTCTGTATAGAGAGTATGAAATATACAGGAAGGCGTTACAATGCTATCAAGCGGCAGGGATTGGTAATGCAACATGGATTGCAATTGAATAGAGGTGAAGGGAAAAGAAACAGGGTTCATGTTTCATGAACCCTGTTGTTTCAGGCCTGATTGTACGAAAGTGGGTTTTCCGGATCAACCATTGATACGGGAACGAAGAATCCCGGACGGTTTAAAGGTCACCACTCTTCTTGCGTCAAGGATCAGCTCGTTACCTGTTTGAGGATTTCGTCCTCTCCTTGATTGTTTGTCTTTTATGTTGAATTTTCCAAAGCCGCTTAAAAGCAGATCCTGTCCTTTTACCAAGGAACTCTTAGAGAGGTTGAGAAAAGTTTCAACAGAGTCAGTTGACTGTGATTTGGTAAGTGTTGGATGATTCTTATACACTTGCTGCACCAGGTCAGCCTTTGTTAATGTCATGGCTTGCCTCCAAATGATCGACTAGCTGTTATTTCTCTTATTAACTCTATGATATGTCGTTAAGAGATAACTTGTCAAATTCATTTGGTAAGAAAATTGAAGGCTCCTTTCCCTGCATATTTTGCGGCATCACCCAGTTCTTCCTCAATGCGGAGCAATTGGTTGTATTTTGCAACCCTGTCGCTACGTGACGGAGCCCCGGTTTTAATTTGTCCGGTATTCAGAGCCACTGCAAGATCAGCTATGGTAGCATCTTCCGTCTCACCGGAGCGATGGGAAATAACGGCTGTGTAGCCTGCCCTGTGAGCCATGTCTACAGCGTCAAGGGTCTCTGTGACCGAACCGATCTGGTTGAGTTTGACCAGAATCGAATTGGCTACGTTTTCTCTGATTCCTTTTTCCAGGATTTCAGTATTGGTAACGAAAATATCGTCGCCGACCAGCTGAATTTTTTTACCGAGTTTTTTGGTCAACTTCTCCCAACCTTTCCAATCGGATTCGTCAAGACCGTCTTCGATGGTGATAAGAGGATATTTTTTTACCCAGTCCTGGTAAAATTCAATCATTTCTTCTGCGGTTTTTTCCGGCTTCTTTTCAGCGCTCAAGATATACAGATTTTTCTCTTCCGAATAGAATTCGCTGGAAGCGGCATCGATACCTATGCAGATATCTTTACCCGGTTTATAACCTGCCTGGGTGATACCTTCAAGTATCGCTTCCATGGCTTCCTCGTTGGATCGTAAGTTCGGGGCAAATCCGCCTTCGTCTCCGACAGCGGTTTGCAGGCCGCGGCCTTTAAGAACCGCTTTCAGGGTATGGAAGGTCTCTGTACCCATACACAACGCTTCAGCAAAAGATTGTGCGCCGACCGGCAGGATCATGAATTCCTGGATATCGACGTTATTATCTGCATGGGCCCCGCCGTTGAGGATGTTCATCATGGGCACGGGCAGTACTTTTGCGTTGATGCCGCCGATATAATTATAAAGGGGCAGCTCCAGTTCGGCAGCTGTTGCCTTTGCAATGGCCATGGAAACACCGAGAACGGCATTGGCTCCGAGCTTCTTTTTATTTTTGGAACCGTCCAGCTGCAGCATGATATTGTCTAAGATTACCTGCTGGGAAGACTCAAACCCGAGTATGGCCGGGGCTATAATTTCATTGACGTTCTGTACGGCTTGCTGAACGCCTTTTCCGCCATATCGTTTCTTTTTTGTGTCACGAAGCTCCAACGCCTCTCTTTTGCCTGTTGATGCTCCCGAGGGTACGGCAGCTCTTCCGGCAGCACCGGTTTCAAGGTAGATTTCAACTTCTACGGTGGGGTTCCCGCGCGAATCAAGAATTTCTCTAGCGACTACATCGATAATTTCGCCCATGATAATGGTTCTCCTCTGTATAAGATGTTATATTTGATACGTAGTTGGTATAAAAAAAAACAGATGGTTAGCCCGCGTTTCCCGTGACTTTTTTGAATAATTGTTAAACAGGTTGAATTAACAGTATGAGCCGAACGCGTCTGAAAAACAGTGTATTTTTTAGGCACATTCCAAAAAGCCGACCCTGTCGAGCGAGAAATGCGGGTCTTTCATCCGTTAAGAGTTTGATCGCCATCTAGCCGCTCACTTGCAGTTCCAATCTGACAGCTGTGCTTACATTGTATCGTAACGTGAGTGTAGACTCTGACTTGAGAAACCGGTGAATTGCACATTCATTCGCATACCTTAAAACCGGAACAGGCAGGCGGGAACGAGACTTCGAAAATCCTTAATTTTGGATAGGCACTACCTTCTTGTGAAAGGGGATATCCGGCTGGATACGCAATATTTCATACAACCGGATTTCCATTTTAAGATAACTCGAATAACGAGATTCTTCAACCAGGATCAGGTGAAAACACGTATTCAAGGCTCCCTGTTCAAGTATGCAGGCGATATAATTTTTCCGGGTCCTATGGTCGTTTCTTATCCGCCGACAACGGCAGCCATTTGAAAGATGGGCAGGTACATGGCGATGACCAGTCCACCAATCATACCGCCTAAAAAGACCATCATAAAGGGTTCTATCATGGCGGTCAGGTTTTCAACAGCCTGATCCACCTCCTCATCATAAAAATCAGCAATTTTTTCCAACATGGTGTCCAGTGCACCAACTGATTCACCCACATTGATCATCTGCACCACCATGGTAGGGAACACACCTGATTCCTCCAGGGGCTCAGCGATTGCTCGTCCTTCAGCGATGGCGTCGGCAGTTCGATACACGGCCATTTCTATTACCTTATTTCCTGCGGTTTTGCCAACAACTTGTAAGGCATCCAGAATAGGGACGCCGCTTTGCAGCATGGTGCTCAGTGTTCTCGTAAATTTTGCAACCGCGATACGGCGGGTTAACGGACCGATAACCGGGGCTTTTAACATCATGGCATCGATTCGGAATTTTCCCTTGTCCGTGGCATAGATTTTTTTGATTCCCCAGAACAATGCAAAGGCTCCGAGGAAAAACCAGAACCAGTTGGACTTGAAACCGTTACTGAGGTTCACGACAAATTGCGTCGGTAAAGGTAATGCCGAACCGAAATCTTTAAACATTTTGTCAAAGACCGGAATGACGAAAAGCAGGATGACAATAAGGATAATGACACTGATGCCCAGACAAATGGCTGGATAGGTCATGGCGCCCTTGATGCGTTTCTGCAGGGCCATGGATTTTTCCTTGAAAACCGCCAGGCGGGAAAGAATGGTGTCGAGAATACCTCCAAGCTCACCGGCTTCGATCATGTTGGAGTACAGATTGTCAAAGGCTTTGGGGTGTTTGCGCATGGAGTCGGCAAGCGTTGTTCCTGTCTCGACGTCGACCTGAATGTCAGTAAGAATTTTTTTAAAAGTTTTGTTGTCCTGTTGTTTGCCGAGAATCTGCAAACATTGGACCAGAGGAAGACCTGCGTCAATCATGGTTGAGAGCTGACGCGTAAAAATGACGATATCTTTTCCGGTTACTTTCGGCTGGAAAATTGCGACGTTTCCCAGGAGATCCTTGGGCTTTTCTTTGATTACGGGATCGTCAATCCGCAAGCGTCTGAGTTGGGCTCTGGCGGAGGATTCATCCACCGCTTCGATTTCACCCTTGCGTTTTTCACCAAAACTGTTTTTTCCCTTCCATACATAAATTGGCATTAATTATTCTCCAGACAGCAGCAAAGATATTTTTGATCCAGGCCGAGTAAAGTGTTGACAGATCACGTAATTGATTATATATATCCTACCCCTGGTCTGCGGTAAACAGACAAACTTGCAATCTGTAATATTGTATGGAAGTTTTTTTCTTGGTTCAAGAAAAAGTTTATATTTTTTCAGGAGTTGGCGCTATGCAGGTAGATAATATAGAGAAATTTTCCGAAGGCGGCTTTGAGCCCGTTTCAGAGAAATGCGAAGGCTGCGAGAGAATCGTAGAGGTTGCGGATACCAAATACTGCAATACCTATGTAAAACCCGACGCGAAATGGCGTCTCGGGATATGCAATTTTGCAACGCACGCCAAACCGGAAGTTAAAATCGTTAAAGTGCGCATTAACCCATTGAAAGCTGCAAAAAGGGCATCCAAGCGCAAATAACAAGGCGTATGTTTTCGCTCCTCTATCGGAGCGCGATCACAGTTGGTGTAACGAGAGTTAAACAGCTGGAAGAATACGGTCGGCAAATGCCGGCTATAGTTCTGTATTATAGCGTGCACACAATCGTGATGACGGATTGGAACCGGTCTCTTCGTGAAGAGGCCGGTTTTTTTGTGTCGGCCCGTCAGCCTATTACGAGTATCTTGAGCAGTTATTCAAGGCGGCCTTAACCTGTGATGCGGAAGTCAGGTGGGGGGGGTGAAGGTTTCGTTCACCTGTTGATCCTCAGGCAAACGAAACGCTTCAAGAAATATGTTTGTTGAACGGATGTCGCTCAGCAGGTACCCACTCCGGAGTAGGTGAACCCGAGCTGTTTCATTTTTTCCGGCTCGTAGACATTGCGCAGATCTACGAAAACCGGGGAAGCCATACTGGTGTGGATACGCTCAAGATCCAGAGCCCGATACTGGTTCCACTCCGTCATAAGGACCACGCAGTCAGCGTTTGCTGCAGCTTCATAAGCATTTTGCACGTATTCGATTTCCCCGGGCAGATACTGTTTTGCCTCTTCCATGCCTTTAGGGTCATGGGCCTTGATTTTCGCTCCTTTTTCAAGGAGTGCCGGCAGGATGGTGATAGCCGGTGCGTCACGCATATCGTCGGTCTCCGGTTTAAAGGTCAAACCGAATATCCCGATTTTCTTGCCGGCAAAGGAGCCGCCGAGGCTTTCCCTGATTTTTTTGATCATCCTTGCCTTTTGAGCCGCATTTACCTCAACAGCTGCTTCCACGATACGTACATTCTCTCCATGTTCCTGTACGATACGTAATAACGCCAGGGTATCTTTGGGAAAACACGATCCACCGTAGCCCGGCCCCGGGTGAAGGAATTTGTTGCCGATACGACCATCCATGCCGATGGCCTTGGCAATATCCGTAACATTTGCCCCGACAGCTTCGCAGACATTGGCAATTTCGTTGATAAAGCTGATTTTTACAGCCAGGAAGGCGTTGGCGGCATACTTGGCGAGTTCGGCGGATTCTATGGAGGTGCTGACAATAGGCGTATCCCGCAGAAAGAGAGGTTTGTAGATTTCCCTGAGGATTTCTTCCGCCCGCTCATTTTCAACTCCGATAACGACGCGATCCGGTCTCATAAAATCGTTTATTGCCGCACCTTCACGTAAAAATTCCGGATTTGACGCTACGTTGAATTCTGCCTGGGGGTTGGCCTCCGCTATGATTCTGCGTACCTGCCTTGCGGTCCCGACCGGTACGGTGCTTTTGTCGACTACTACCGTATATCCGCTGAGATGAGGCGCTATTGATTTGGCTGCCTCGTAGAGATACGTCAAGTCCGCATATCCGTCTCCACGTCTGGAGCTGGGAGTTCCCACAGCAAGGAAAACAGCGTCGGCGCCGGGGATGGATTCTGCAAGATCAGTTGTGAAGTGCAGCCTGGCCTCAGTGGTGTTTTTGTTCACCAGAACATCTAATCCGGGCTCATAGATGGGAACCCGTCCTTTTTTCAGATTGTCTATTTTATTCGCGTTGGTATCGACACATGTGACGGTGTGCCCGAATTCCGCAAAACAAGTACCGGTCACAAGCCCTACGTAACCTGTACCTATCATGGTGATTTTCATACAATATTCCTCAATACGTTCTGGCACCGAACAGTACGGTGCCCACTCTTATTATTGTCGCACCTTCTTCAATGGCGACTTCAAAGTCCTGGGACATACCCATGGACAAATCTATATGTTCATTGTTGTAAAACAGTTCCTTTGCCGCCAGTTCTTTTCCAAGCCTTTTCAGCTCTTTGAAATATATGCGGGAATTTTCAGGGTCCCGGTTGTAAGGGGGAATGATCATCAGGCCGGTCGCGTGAAGGTGCGGCAGGCTTTTCACCTGTTCAAGCAATGCCGCTGCATCCTCAGGTGCAATACCTGACTTCTGCTGCTCATCCCCTATATTGATTTGTATCAATATATTGAGCGTCTTGTCATGTGCTGCTGCATGGGTGTTGAGCAGGCGGGCGAGTTTAAACCTGTCTACGGTTTCTATAACGGAAAAATATTCCGCAGCCTGTTTTGCCTTGTTGCTCTGCAGCCGGCCTATGAAGTGCCAGCTGATATCCTTTGGCAGCAGTTGTATTTTACCGATTGCCTCCTGGAGATAGTTTTCTCCAAAAACACGTTGGCCGAAATTATACGCCTCAAGAATATCCTGATCGGTTTTCTTTTTGGACACAGCAACCAGAGTAATATCTTTACTGTTTCTATCAGACTTTTCAGCAGCGGCTACTATACGGTTGTTCAGGTTAGAAAGATTTTCTGATATCATGAGGCTCATGTTAGGGGAGCTTGAAAAGCTTTTTTGCGTTTACAGTGGTTGCAGCAGCTACTTCCGTCAAGGAAATATCTCTGAGTTCCGCTATTTTTTCAGCTGTATAGAGAAGCAGGGAGGGGGTGTTTCGTTTCCCTCTGAATGGTACAGGGGCAAGAAACGGTCCGTCTGTTTCGATCACCAGCCGGTCAAGGGGTGTCTTTTGGGCTGTTTCCTGCAGGTTGGCGGCATTTTTGAAGGTAACGATTCCAGGGATTGAAATGTAAAAGCCCAGATCAAGAATTTCGCGAGCGAACTGCGGATTTCCTGAAAAACAGTGCATGACTCCGCCTGCTGGAAACGGCCCCTGTTCTTTTAGCAGGGTGAGGATGTCTTCGTGGGCGTCCCTGTCATGAATGATCACCGGCAGGTTGAGCTCTTTTGCCGTTTGAAGCTGCGCCAGGCAGGCTTTTTTCTGGGTTTCAATCGGCGCATATTCCTTGGCGTAATCAAGACCGATCTCTCCATAACCAACTACTTTGGGTTCTGCAGCGAGTTTTTTCAGAGCATCTAAAACCTCTGTGGTCACACTTGCGGCTTCGTGGGGATGAACCCCGACTGTTGCATACACCCCTTCAAAACGCTGTGCCAGTTCCACTGCACGGATTGAGCTTTGCAGATCGATGCCTATGGTGACAATTGTCGTGACATGGGCTTCTTTCGCATGATGGATGACCTCGTCCAGGTCAGCGGTATAAGCTGCCATATCCAGATGGCAGTGGGTGTCGGTAAAGACGGTGGAAGCGTCCTTGGGAACAGGTAATATCTTTTTTTTCACAGCAGCATCAGGTAGTTTAAATTAAACGGATGGGGCAACCAGGCGCGAACTAGTGTCGGTCACGGCGGGATACATCTGTCCTGCGGGTTTAGACTGTGTGGAAACTGTCCTTTCTCTTAACACATCTCATCTATCATAGTGAATGTTTATTGACATTAAAACCTTAATTTTTTACAACCAATAATTTCAAGTATTTTTCAGGGTATCTTGAATATTTAGAATTTTCGTTCAAGGTCAGGTAAGCGTAGCCTTTGAGGCATGCGAAAAAAATACCGCGGGCATATAGCTGATATTTCGAAGATAATTTTTTTGGCATAATGCCGAGATTGGGCGAAAAAGCAATTATTCAAGGTGGCCTTCAGAGAGTTGAACGATAGGAGGGGGAGAGCTGTCTTCTGTCTGCCTGCCTGTTATTCCGGATCACAAAAAACGAATGGTACTCAATTGGACTCACTTACATTTCCAAGGAGGATTTGCCTGATGAAAAAGAATGTTCCGTCAACAATCGTGTTCGCTTCCATGCTGGTTCTGTTGTTGATGCTGAGCGGCTGCGTTGCGAACAAAAGCTCGTTGTCTTCAGTGCCTGGAGACACTGAAAGTCTTGCTCCCATACCAGGTAATGCCGGCGATATCCTGGATATAAACGTCCCCGCTGAAATGGAGATGGATCGGACCAAAACCATGGGAATCAAGACAGAGTCTTTTCGCGGCGGAGTGTATGTCTATAAAGGAAATGTCTCTATGCTTTCATTGAAAGATTATATGGTGCAGTCCATGCAAGGCAACAAATGGAAACAGGTTGGGGAGACTTCAGGCAAAGATATCATGCTGGCCTTTGTCAAACCAAGTAAAACCTGCATGATGATCATCAGTGAGGGCGGAGCGTTGAGTAAAACATCTCTCGCTTTCTACGTTACCATTGACCAGACAGCGGCGACATCACTTAACCCTTTTGGTGAGGCGGTTACCCAGTAATCGGTTCCAAAATAAGTTGTCTTATGGGTGCATGCATGAATTCGCTCTCAGGAGTACGTGTTCTGCTTGGGACAAGCGGTTCCATAGCTGTTTATAAAGCCGCTGACTGGGCAAGAGAGATGGTAAAAGAGGAGGCCGTTGTCACCACGGTTATGACGGCGGCCTCTCGGCAGTTTGTGACTGAACTGACTTTTGCGGCGTTAACCGGTAATCCTGTTTACGCAGATATGTTCGCGGCAGACCCCGACGGAGTCATGGCACATATCAATCTCTCCAGAGAAAACGATCTGCTCCTGATTGCTCCGGCAACGGCGCAGACCATTTCTCGACTGGCGGCCGGCAGTGCGGAGGACCTGCTTTCCGCGGTGGTGCTGGCTGCAAAAATCCCAGTCGTCATCTGCCCTGCCATGAACACCAATATGTATACGCACCCCGCTACCAGGCGCAATATAGATACACTCTGCAGCTTCGGGTATCATGTTGTCGACCCCGATTCAGGCAGTCTTGCCTGCGGGGAAACAGGCGAAGGGAGACTTGCGGAGTGGGGGAGCGTACGTGAACTCCTGCTTAATCTGCTTACTTGCCGGGATCTTCAGGGACAACGGATACTCATCACCGCCGGGCCGACCCATGAAATGATTGACCCTGCCCGGTATATCACCAATCGATCCAGCGGCAAGATGGGATATGCTTTGGCTCGTGTCGCTAAGAGACGCGGTGCGGAAGTGACGCTGGTAACCGGCCCCGTTCATCTGCCGGTTCCTCCCGGGGTCCGTTGTATCCCCGTCGTTTCCGCCGGGGATATGGAAACTGCGGTGATGGATACTGCAGATGAGGTCGACGTCATTATCAAAGCTGCTGCAGTTGCCGACTACAGGCCGGCAACGATACACGAGCAGAAAATCAAGAAACACAACGAGCGATTTTCCCTGGAGCTTATAAAGAACAAGGATATTCTGGCCGGTCTCGGAGCCTGCAAAAAACATGATCAGGTACTGGTAGGCTTTGCAGCGGAAAGTCGAAATCACGAGCAGGAGGGCCGGCGTAAATTAGAGCAGAAAAACCTCGATCTTATTGCCGTCAACGACATACTCGGGAAAGCAACCGGCTTTGATGTTGATACCAACCGGGTCACATTGATTGATTCTGAAGGAATATCAACTCTGCCTCTCTTGAGTAAGGAAGAGACAGCTTCACGAATTCTCGATAAAATCGTCACGTTGTTGGCCGGCAAGGGCTTGCTTGTCAAATCATAATTTTTCGGCATACAGGACGATTCCATGCAGTTGAGCAGGTCTGAACAGAAACGGCGCATCAAGCAGGTTGAACAACTGGTCCGGGAGTTGTCGACCCTGCCGGTGCAAACCATTCGACAGGTTCCGTGTGACAGTGAGATCCGGGATCTGCTGTCGGAGGTTGACGGCTTAAAGGGAGGAGCGCAGAAAAGGCAGCTGAAATACATTACCAAGCTCCTTCGCGATCAGCCTCTTGAGGAACTGTACACGTTTATCTCAGAACGTAAGGGCGAACAGCTGAAGAAAAATAAGCAGATGCATGAAGTGGAGTACATGCGCGATCAGCTCATTGAGGAAGCCCTGACAAAAAGAAAATCGTCTGAAGAGCAAGGGGATGAGTGGAGTGAACAGTGGAGCAGTGAAATCGTGCAAATGATTGCACGGGAGCTGCCCGGGGTGGAAAAACCGACCTTGCTCAGGCTGGCATATCTCTTTGCGCAGACAAGAAACCCAAGACACAGTCGGGAGATGTACAGGTATCTCCTGGCACAAAAGGAAAAGGAACAGTACAGGTAGCGTACTGCTCCTTGGCGCGTGCTCTTTATTCTGTTACTGCGATTCCGATTTCCTTTGTTTTCTCGCATAGGTAGCTGCTTCCATGCCGGCCACGCATCCCTCGCCGACTGCTTTGGCCATCTGGTAGGGAGGACCTACGATATCCCCGGCAGCATAAATGCCCGGTATATTGGTTTCCTGTTTGTCGTTTGTCTGGATATATTTGAACGATTCACTATCCAGCATGACACCTATCAACGTGGCAAGCTGCAGGGCTCCTTTTGAGCCGAGTTCGATAAAGATTCCTTCCGACTCAAGTTGCCGGCCATCGGCGAGACGGAGGGATTGTACGGCATGTTCTCCTTCCACTGCCGTTATTTCACTTTCTATGTACTGCACGGCACTGTTCCGGAGTTTATTTTGCAGCTCTGTGGAGACATCCAGGTCCTGGGCGACAAGGTAGACTTTCGAGGCGTAGTCAAGCAGGGTAAGCGCCCCGTCCACGGCAGCGCTGCGATTACCGGTGACCGTAACGACAGCGCCCCTGTAGAAGTTGGCGTCACAGTCGACACAGTAGCTGACGCCTCTGCCTGACAGTTCCTTTTCTCCGGGAACGCCGAGTTTGGTTTTCGATACGCCCATGCAGAAAATAATGGTACGTGACTGAATTTGGCGGCCGTTTTCCAAAACCATGTCAAAAAGAGAGTCTGTCTGGGAGATCTTCAGTACATCTTCATCGGAGCATTCCGTCCCGAAGCTTCTGGCCTGTTCAAGGCCGGCCTCCAACAGATCTTTTCCTTCGGAAACACCCTTGATACATGCATAGTTCTCTATATGAGCGCCGTATAGGGCTGAGTTTTCAATACGGCCGAGCATCATAACCCGGGTTTTTCTACGGGAAGCATGAATTGCCGCCTGTATACCTGCCGGACCTGATCCGATTATAACCACATCATATAATGAATCGCTCATAGCGTACCTCAAGAAAGAATTCAAAATTGAGAATCCGGTGCAGAACGTGAATTTCTCTGCACCGGATAATTTTTATCAATATTTGTACACCATACCTAGATCGAGGTCGACAGATTTATTGATTTCATTTATACTCTTGAGCTGCATAGCAAATTGAACAATCGTCTTCATTTACCCGGCTCGAATTATATGATCATTTTTTTTATCTTCCGGCGTATATTTTGCTCTGAATGTCCTGGTCAACAGCTTCATGATTGTCATCTTTACGATCACCCGTTGTTCACAATTGAGATACATGGAGGCGGAGTGATGTCTGCGGTCGGAGTATCGGCCGGGTGATCTGAGTACTATTTTTCTCCCCTATGCTCGAATATAAGGCAATGTCCTGAATGCGTGATTCTTTATTTTTCAAATTTTAAATAGGTATATTGTGACACTCTCAATTCTCGAAATGATTTTTCATGCAGGGGTGATGGTCAAAAGCGTCATGCTTGCCTTGCTTTTTTTCTCCCTTGTTTCATGGTCAATTGTTGTCTCCAAGTATCTGATGTTCAGACGATCCTCCAAGGCTTCCCATTCGTTTCTCGATCAGTTCTGGAGATGTAAAAATTTAAATGAAGCTTTTTCCGCCGCCCAACAATATACGCAGAGTCCTGAGGCCTGCGTCTTTGTCACCGGTTATAACGAATTGAAAAAACTGAACGCCGGCAGATCCGGCGGCGAATCACAGCCGTCTCTGGAAATGCAGCTGGCGACCATGGAAAATCTGAAAAGATCCGTTCGCAAGGCTCAACTGCTCGAGAGTGATCGGATGTCCAGGTCCCTTGGTTTTCTTGCTACAACGGGAAGTTCTACACCTTTTATCGGCTTGTTCGGGACTGTGTGGGGAATCATGACCTCCTTTCAGGATATCGGGATCCGCGGTTCCGCATCCCTTGCAGTCGTCGCTCCGGGTATTTCAGAGGCCCTTGTCGCTACTGCGGCAGGACTTGCCGTGGCCATTCCTGCCGTTATTTTTTTCAACCATTTTTCCAATACGGCGGCTGGGCGGGAATCTGATATTGAAAATTTCAGTTCAGATTTTCTGAACCTGATTGAACGGGATATTCTTTCACGGGCGTAAATGTTATGGGACCATCAGGAGGAAAAAACAGAAGGGGATTGGTCGCTGAAATCAATGTGACGCCGCTCGTCGACGTCATGCTTGTCCTGCTCATTATTTTTATGGTGACTGCGCCTATGATGACCCAGGGGTTGGAGGTCGACCTCCCAAAAACGACGGCAAAAGCGCTTCGGCAGCAGGAAGAACCCATAACCATAACCATTAAGCAGGGCGGAGAGATCATGCTCGGGCAGACTCCGGTCAGCGCGCCGCTTCTCAGGCAGCAACTGGGTGCATTGTCCGAAGAAAAAAAGAAGGAACCCGTTTACATTCGCGCCGACAAAGAGGTTCCCTATGGTGTCGTAGTCGCGACCATGGCGGATATTCGAGCATCCGGTTTTGAAAAGGTGGGGATGATCACTTTGCCGTCCGACAAGAAAGAACAGGTGCAATAACGTTGTGTCATACGTGAATTTTTCTGAAAAGGATTTTCTCCTTCAGCAGGAATACGAAGACAACAAATGGAAGCCGGCCATTGTCCTTGCACTGTTGTTTCACGGCGCGATTTTTGTCGGTTCTTTGTATTTGCCCCGGGTGTTTGAAAGCAGACCGCTCATTGAAGAGGTAATGACGGTTGATCTGATTTCAATTGCCGGATCTGAGAGCGCCCCCGCACCTGAACCTGTCGCTCCTCCCAAACAGATCGAGCCGACGGTCGTCAAAGAAACTCCCCCGGCGCCTCCTCCTGAGCCGGAGGAGATTGCGGTCGCTGAGGAAGAGACAGCGGTTCCCGAGCCGGAACCCGCACCCGTTGCCGAAGCAAAACCCGTATCTGTAACCCCGCTCAAACGAAAGATAAAAAAAGCAGAGGATACCAGGCTCGCAGAAGAGATTGAGCGGCAAAAACTGGCGGAACAGAACAGGGAGCGGCTACGGGAGGAACGCCTTCGTCAACAGCAGGAAGCCGAGGAACGCAAACGTCGGGAACAGCTGGAACGAGCGCAACGCCGGGCTGATCAGGCTGCAAAGGATGCTCGCAGGGAACTCGCGGCCATGCTTCGAGAGCAGAAGGCTATGCAGGGAAACGCAGCTCCGAAAAAAAACAGCCGAAGATCGGGATCAGCATCTTCACAGGTAACTTCAGTGGTGGAGAAACAATATCTGGCTATATTGCATCAGCAGGTGCAGTCGTATTGGATTTTACCGGAAATGAAGAAGTGGGACAAAAATCTCGAGGCAGTGGTAGTGATGACCATAGATCGCAGCGGACGTGTCCTGAATACAGCATTTGAAAGGAAATCCAGCGACCCGTTTTTTGATCAGTTTGTTATTAAGACCATAAACAGCGCTGCACCAATGCCGAGTTTTCCCAACCTCATGAAAGAATCAACCCTGGAGGTCGGTCTGCGTTTTCGGCCCGGGCAGTTGATGATGTAAACCTTTTATATGAAAGTCTCCGGCAGAGAGCAGGAGGCACCATGCCGGAGTGATAAACTTTCAATGTTCGTTGTGGCCGGCCAACCTGGTCCAGCCATGCTGGTTAGTAACTACTCATAAGGAGCATGATGTTCAGTAAACAGATTTTCGCCGCATTCGTCTATATCGTATCAGGGATCTGCTGTATGGTTTCTCCGGCACTGGCTGATCGTGTCTACCTGGATTTTTCCGCACAGGACGTCAGAAAAATCATTGTCGCTGTCCCGTCTTTTTCAACCGACTCGCCTGCGGATACCACAGGGCGAACCATAGCGGAATTGCTTGGAAATGCGCTTGAGCTGCACGGCTTTATAGATATTGTCGAGGCTGCCCGATATGGAGATGCGCAGCAGGGCAACTGGCAGGCGCTTGGCGTGGATTATGTGGTGGTTGGTCAATATGCACGTTCAGGTGACGATTTTACCCTTGAGGGACGTCTTCTGGATGTTGCTGAAAACAGGCTTCTTGCAGGACGAAGATATAAGGGCGCCCCTTCCCAGCAGGAGGATATGACCCTTCGCCTGGCCGACGCATTGATAGAAGAGTTTACCGGAGAACCGGGGGTCAGCAGGACATCCATCGCCTATATCTCCGACGCAACCGGCAGAAAAGAAGTATATATCAGCGATGTTCTCGGGCGAAGCCAACGGCAGGTAACCCGGCACAGGCATCTCTGCGTTTCCCCGCGCTACACTCCCGACGGCGGCAGGCTTGCCTACAGCACTTACCACAGGGGAAATCAGGACCTCTATATTACCGATCTGCGTCAATCTGAACGGACCCGCTCCCTGTCCAGGCGAAAAGGGATGAATCTTGCACCTGCCTTTTCTCCTGATGGGAAACATATGATTCTCACCTTGAGCAAAGACGGAAGTCCGGATCTCTATCTCATGAACCTTGAAGGCAGAATTATCGAGCAGTTAACCAGGAATTCCGGGATCAATGTGTCTGCGAATTACTCCCCAGACGGTAATACCATTGCATTTGTTTCAGATCGGAGCGGTAAACCTCAGATTTACACCATGAATCTTAGTTCTAGAACAGTCAAACGACTGACGTTCCAACGTTCGGAAAACAGTGAACCTGTGTGGTCCCCTAAAGGAGACCGAATAGCCTTTACCGGTCTTGTTGACGGCCGTTACCAGATTTTTGTAATGGATACGGAGGGACGAAACAGCCGGCAACTGAGCAGCGGCTGGGGCGATTTTGAATCTCCCAGCTGGGCGCCTGACGGAAAAATGATAGTCTTTGCCCGCAAAAGAAACGGTAAATCAGACATATGCGTCGTAGGAGCGAATGGCAAAAACATGCGGGTGCTCTTTACTCTCAAGGGGAACCAGTCGTATCCTCAATGGTCGCCGAGGCCGGAATAAGTATTTTCAAAGCGCCTTGACACGCTCAAAAAACTGAGAACTCTAAAAAAACCGGCGCCTGTCTTTACAGAATCGAACGGAATCCATTATGATAGGGGCAAGTATTCACACATATTCTGAGAGCTGTATGGTCAGTCATCACAGCAATATATAGGAGCGCATATGAATAAAATTCGTCATCTTGCTTTAGCAGGCTGTTCCCTGGTTCTGCTCACACAGTGTGCGACTCAGGATGAAGTGCGGGAGTTGAACTACCAGTTACGCGCTGTAAACCAGAAGCTTGAGGATGTGAAAAGCAATACCGTCAACAAGATGCAGCAGCGTCAAGCCAGCTCTGTCAATAAGCTTGATCAGATAGAGTCGGAAACCCTGCGTCTGAAATCTCTGGTCGAAGAAAGCGCTCATCAATCCCGTCAGATGAGGGAACAGGCAAAAGAGGATATTGCCGATCTGCAGGCGACTATCGCGGCCATGACCCAGGAGTCCCAGGCCAAAATCGAGGAGCTGAATCAGAAGCTGGCACTGCTTGAGAACCAATTGGCCGGTGTCAGCAGCAGTTATGAGCGGTTGCAGAGGGCCCGTGTTGAGGAAGCGGAACGCCGTGCACGGGAAGCTGCTGAGAGGGCGGCCGCTCAAAGAGCCGAACAGGCTGCCAGGCAAAGAGAACGCTCAGCAGCTTCAGTAGCAGCCCAAGATACGGTCCAGCCGGATATAAAAAAGAAAAAAATAGCTGATGCAAGGGTCGTTGATGGAACATCAAGCGGAGGAACGAGCGCGCCTGAAACTTCCTCTGTTATCGAACCCGCCCCCGTTGAACCCCGTACACAATCTGTGGAACCTGCAAACGAAGCGGCGGCCGCGCCTGTAGAAGATCCTGCATCAGCCGCCCTTGCCCAGGCTGTCAGTCTGTATAATGCGAAAAAATATCAGCAGGCGTATCAAAGCCTTGAAGATGTACTGGCTTCCAATGTTCAGGGGCACAAGGCGGCTGAAACGCTTTTCTATATGGGTGAATGCCTTTTTGCCCAAGGCGAGTATGATCTGGCGATCCTGGACTATCAGAAGGTTATCTCCAATTATTCCAAGGATGACCTCGCCTCAAGGGCGCTCCTGAAACAGGGAATGTCGTTTGAGAAGCTCACCGACATCGAAACAGCGAGGATAATTTACAGCAAACTGCTCAATGATTACGCCGGCAGCAAGGAAGCTGCGACCGCGAGACAGAAACTTGAAACCCTCTGAAAAAAACGTATTATTACAATGGAACTATTTTTAGGTTTCCGGTATAGGCCGCTGTGAGACCTCTTAGCTCCGTGTAAGTGACGGTTATGGAATTAAAAAGAGTTGTACCGTGGGCAAAAAAAAGAGACTGGACAAGCTGCTTCTCGAGCGCAGGATAGCGCATTCTCCTGAAGAAGCCCGCCTGCTGATCGAGAGTAGCCTTGTTACAGTCAACGGCATGGTGCGGACAAAGAGTAACAGCCAACACGATGAACATGTTTCCATTGCCCTGGTTGTACGGAAGAAGTATGTCAGTCGCGGCGGTTATAAGTTGGAAGCCGCATTGAAGGCATTTTCCCTTTCTCCCCAAAATCTCACCTGTTTGGATATAGGCTGTTCCACAGGCGGGTTCACCGACTGCCTCCTGCAGTATGGGGCGGCAAAAGTGTATTGTGTCGATGTCGGATACGGGGTGTTGGACTGGAAAATACGTAAACACAGCAACGTGGTCGTACTGGAAAGGACAAATGCCCGTTTTCTTACGGATAAAGAGGTTCCGGAGCCTATTCAACTCTGCGTCATAGACGCGTCCTTTATTTCTCTGACCATGTTGCTCGAGCCGGTTCTGCCGTTTTTTAGTGACAGGGCTGCCATTATCGCTCTGGTCAAACCGCAATTTCAGCTTGCCCGTGAAAAAATAGGCGAAGGCGGTATTGTTACCGACCCGGAGTTGCATCAGGAAGCCATAGACATGGTGAGTAGATATGGTGAAACCCTGGGACTCAGAACACAGGGGGTCATTCCCGCCCCTATACAGGGAAAGAAAGGTAACCAGGAATATTTAATACTCCTCCAGGGAGAATGCAGAAGCTCTCAATAAAGCACCCACAAGGTAAAAAAAGGAGAAGCATATGGAAGTACAATCGGTAAAGAAGTGGATCATAACGAGTGTAACAACGGTCGCCTTAATAGGCGCCGCTGCCTTGAGTTCCTCTGCTGCTGAATATAAAAGCATATCCAAAGACGGTATTAATATGCGTTCCGGCCCCGGCACGAATTATGAAATTATTTTTCAGCTCCCTGAAGGATATCCGCTGCGGGTGCTTTCAGAAAAGGATCAGTGGTACAAAGTCGAAGATTACGAGGGTGATAAAGGCTGGATCTATGGAACTCTGCTCAGTGATGCATCGTATGTTATCGTCAAGGTCAATGAGGGAAATGTTCGCACCGGACCGAGTACAAATGAAAGTAAAGTCGGCAGCGTGGCCAGGGATGTCATTTTAAGAGTGGCAGAGCGGAAAGGGGACTGGCTGAAAGTAAGTCACCCGCAGATTGAAGGCTGGGTGCACAACAGCCTGGTCTGGCCGTAAAATCAGGCTTGATTTCGCTGTAATATGCCGTCTATTGCAGCATGCATATCAACCGGCAGCCGAACCGTGTTTCCGGCTTTATTTTGGAAGAGCAGGTGACGCTGCCGGTATGCAAAGAGAAACAGGTCTTTTGTAATTTTTACATCCTGCAGGCAATAGTCAGTCAGTTTCTTCAACTCTCCGCGGCGATACCATTCAAGCGCCAGCAGCCCGTCTCCCGACTTTTTGATCCCCAAGGTCTTTTCAGCCAGGCGATCCAGACTCAGCCGGTAACCCAGTTGCACATAAATAATCTCCAGAAGGTCCAGTGAAGGGAGATCGGCAAGGCGGATGTCGGTGTACGCCGAGAGCACCCTGTTGTCAAAGCGCTTGTTGTTAAAGCCGACCACCAGATCAAACCCCATGAGATGTTCAATAAGCCTGTCAATGCTGTTTTCCATATAGGTGAAATATCGGTCCTGTCGACTGTCATACAGGCAGGCGACACTGATACCCATCAAATGGCAACGATGCCATCCACCGACCTCCTGCGCGCTCTTTTGTGTTTCCAGGTCAAACACCCCATAAGCCATGCCTGCAGGTATTTCTTTGTGCTCGATATTCTGTCCGGACGGCAATGGACTCTCCGGTACCGGATGCGTATCCGGGAGCTGTTTATCCGAAAGTTTCCGGCAGGGAACAGGAGGCGCCGTGTCGGGGTGATACACTTCAAAGGTCTGTTGCGGCCGGCCGATTCGCTCCTGCCATGCCGGCTTATCAGTCGGTTTGAGTATCTTGCCCAGAACCTTTTCACAGGCCTGTTTGTCGATGGGGCGGTTTCCGGAGCCGCATTTGGGAGAATGAACGCAACTGGGACATCCCGTGGAGCAGGCGCAATTTTTTACAGCCTCCAGTGTTTTGGGGATAAGTTCGTCCATGCAGTCAAACCCTGCGCGGGTAAGCCCCATGCCGCCTGCGTACCCATCGTACACGAAAACCGCTGAGGCGGCCAGCTGCTGATTCCAGGGAAATGAAATTCCTCCGATATCGTTTCTGTCACAGAGTACGAAAAGGGGGAGGAGACCGATAACGGCGTGTTCCATGGCATGGATGCCGCCCATGTAATGCAGCTGCTCCCTGTCCAGTTCAGCTTTCAGCGAATCAGGAAATACTATCCAGAATCCTTCTGTTTCGTAAATGTTTGCCGGAAGGTCCAGAGGGATTTTTCCTATGACCCGTTGGTTTCCCTGGAGGATGCGCAGATAGGAGGTCACCTGTTCGCTCACGCGCAGCAGTCCGAAACAGACTTTGGCCCCCGGGAGTTGTTTCTGATCATATATCTTGAGTATTTCGGTATTCTTGTCAGTCAGCGCCCTGGTATAATATCCTCCCTTAAAGGGAGATAGGAGTACACTGCGGTTTTCCAGATCCAGCTGCTCTACCTTGTACGATTGCGCCATATGCAGGTATATTGCCCCAGAGTGGCACTCAGTAAAAACACGGTGTCCGTCGACATCGCCAAAAGGCTTTGGAGTCCCTTTTCTGTACAGGTTGAAGTGAACGCCTCCTCCCCTGAGGTGCACGTGCCTTTGCGGATATTTTCGCGCAGCATACCAGGAATGGCCGCCTGCTGACTGGAGCAGATCTCCTGAAAGGCACAGCTCATGCAAAACAGCGGTTCGCCCGTCTTTGCCGAGAATTTCTTCATCGCTTTTCAGTGGTAATTCTGCAGCTGCGCAGACAAGATGCTGCCTGGTTATTGCCGGGTTTTCAGGGTTGATGATAACCGGCTCCACAGGCCGGGAAAAGAAATCTTCAGGATTGCGCATGAAATATTGATCAAGGGCGTCTTCATGGCCGATGAGAATAACCAGGGAATCCTGGCCGGCGCGTCCCACACGTCCCGCTCTCTGTCGGGTAGCCATAATGGATCCGGGGTAGCCGACAAGGATGCAGATATCCAGATTGCCTATGTCAATACCCAGTTCCAGGGCTGAGGTTGAGATCACCGCAAGCAGGTCCCCCGATGTAAGCCTGCCTTCGATCTCCCTTCGGTCCTCCGGGAGAAATCCGGCCCGGTAGGATGCTGTCAGGTGCTTTTCAGCCGGCATTCTTCTCCCTATCCACATGGCGATCAGTTCAGTCATTTTGCGTGACTGGGTATACACGATGGTGCGAAGTTTTCTCCTGACTGCGGACTCCACAAGCGCGGTGGCGGCACCTGCAGCTGAATCCAGGGGATTCAACAGGGTAATGTGTTTAGGGGCGGTTTTGGCCCCGGACTTTGAAATAGAAACAAACTCGAGCCCGGTGAGATCTCGGGCAAGCTCCCCGGGGTTGCCCACGGTCGCTGAAGCAAGAATAAAAACCGGCTGCACGCCGTGTTGGCTGCAGATTCTGCGCAGTCTTTTCAGGAGCCAGGCTACGTGGGACCCGAAGACGCCCTTAAAGACATGTATTTCATCGATGACGATGTAGCGGAGTTTACTGATAAAATGCGCCCATTGTTCGTGGTAGGGCAGCAGGCCGAGATGCAGCATGTCCGGGTTTGTTATCAGGACGCCGGGCGGGTTGTTGCGTATTTTGCTTCTCTTGTATGCCGATGTATCGCCGTCGTAAATCTCTGCAAATGGAATCTCTTGCGGAAGTAAGCCGTTAAGCCGTTCAGCAATGGCGTTCAGGGATCTCTGTTGATCCTGGGAAAGGGCCTTGAGCGGGAAAAGATAGATGGCCTTGTGACGTTCCTCTCCCTGACAGGCGCTGAGAAGAACGGGAAGATTGTAGACCATGCTTTTCCCGGAGGAGGTCTGTGTTGAAATGATGACATTTTTTCCTGCCAGAATATGTTCAATCGCCTCATATTGGTGCGAATACAGGGAGCGTAGACCAATTTTGTCCATGATCCTCTGCAGATCCCGGCTCAGGGAGTCTGCAGAAAGAGTCTGCTCTTCGGTTTCGGGGAGGAGTTTACGGGCAACGATCTGCCGGCTGAACCGTTCTGAATTCTCCATTGCGCGAAGATATTCGTCAACGCTTTCCTGTATGCTGGACATTCGTCAGTATTTCTATTACCTTTCTGCGGATTTTCCGGAATAATCATTCAAGGTTCCCTGAAACTGAACAGATGAGTTCCCGGACCGGGTTGTACGACGTCGTTTACCATACTCCCCATTGTTTAGCCCGGATTTCTCTCTTACACGAAGGTTTTTGATATGTTTACCATAGCCACATTAGGTCCCGAGGGATCCCCGGCCTGGGCGGCAGCCCGGCAATTTGACCGGCAGGCGTCCATTCGGGCCTGCAGCGGCATTGCGGAGATACTCAGAGCATTTAATCAACGCGAGGTCGATTGTATTCTTCTGCCGGTGTATAACACCAGGGAAGGCGATAATAAGCAGTATTTCCGACTGTTTGATATGCTCAAGCACGGCTATTGGATTGATAATGTCATCATGCATGCCGATCTTTCCCTCGGCGTGCTCGAGCCGGGTGTCGGCCTTGCAGATATCAGCCTGCTTGTCGGTCGCGGGGAGACTTTTAACCAGGGAGCGGACTTTATTGATCTCCATTTTCCAGACATTCCCCAGATGCATGTCCGTGATGTGCAGAATGAGCTGGACAAATACCGGAAACAGGGCGCACCACATGTCGGTTTCATAGAGACTTTAGAGACATTGCAGAATGAAAAGCTGACCATTCTTGAAAGGGGGATTGCCTCCCATAACCGGACCAGATTTGCCGTTTTCGCCCATAAGCTCGCAAAACCAACAGGCTATGACGCCACGACATTTGTCACTGTTCCCCTGGATGACAGGGTCGGGTTGCTGGTGGATATTCTGCGGGAATTTTCATGCCGGGGAATCAATATCGTGGATATGAGGACCGAGAACGACATAGCTACCCAGAAACTCCAGATTTATATCGAAGCTGAGGGGCATCTGCAGCAGGAGCAGATGCAGAATGCGATCACCTATGTTGAAAACCAGGTGATACAGCAGAAAGGAGCTATTCGTGTGCTGGGAAGTTTTCCCCGTATCGATATGCGGACCAAACATATACGATCTTTTGGGTTTATCGGCACCGGGGAGATGAGCAAGTGGTTTGCCGGCAGACTGGAAAGCGAAGGCTACGACGTATTTCTCACCGGACGCAGTACTCCTTTGCGACCGGAAGAAATGGTTCGCCATGTGGATGTGGTTGTCGTATGCGTGCCTATTTCAGTGACAGCCGCAACCGTTGCTCGAATTGGTCCGTTACTCGGCAGCAATAAAGCGCTTATCATCCTGGCGGGGGAATCGGAGAAGTGCGTCAATACTGCGTTGTCGGTGACCAATGACGACGTGGAGGTTATGCTGGTTCATAACCTGTGGGGACCGCAGGCGGCCACCATGAAAGATAAAAACGCGATTATTGTCCGTACCTCTCGCAGTGGTCTGTTGTGTGCGGAGTTTGAAGCTTTTCTTTACAAACATGGTGCGGATATTTATCAGGATTCTCCGCAAAAGCACGATCTGCTCATGGGAGTCGGCCAGAAGCTGCCCACCGCCATTTCCGTGGCCCTGGCCCTGACCCTGCATGAAAATAATATTACCAGCGAAGACCTGTCCAGCCATTCCACTCTGACATCCCTGTATCCCATACTTGCAATGGCCAGGGTGCATTCCCAGAATCCGCGCACATATGCTGAAATTCTGTCCACATCCGGGGCCGGCAGAAAAATTGTAGATGATTTTGTGCGTAATTTCGGAAAGATTATGGAGATCGCCTGCCAATCTGATATTGATCGCCTCTCCACACTCATTCATGAAAACGCAGAACAGTTTGATGAGGCTTTTCTTGAAGCAAGGATGGTCCAGGCAAAGGCGGTGGATAATGTGCTGGGTAAGATGATATGAGGGTGAATGGTAATCGTTGACCTGGTACACACTGATGGTTACCTGTAGTTAGAATGATTGTGGAGTGTATTTGTCCGGAGACACGGGTTTTCCGGTGAGTACTTAGCCGAATTAAACGAAGACCTCAAGCCGGGACGACAACGGAGAAGGCCGGGTTTTGAGAGGAGGAGAGTTTTTTTATGTTGTCTACTGCCCTGAGATATATGAAAGAAAAGCATACCTGTCCCCATTGCGGAGAAGATCTCAAGCTCTGTCATGCGCCTCCTATGCATGTGGGTGACGGTCTTGGCTGGGGATCTGAATATCTTTTCATCTGCTTGAATGACGACTGTCCTCTGTTTGTAAAGGGATGGAAATATATCGAAGACCAATATGGTCATGTAGGGTCATACCGGCATATGGAGCTGCCCAATTCAAAGGAACACATCAATATGATGGTTGCCGGTAAGGATGCCTTTAAAGGAAGCATTGTCCAGATTGATGCATTGAAAAAGCAAGACGAGCGACATCAAAAAGAAAAAGCCGCCATTAAGGCGCTTGATTCCTGCGTGGAAAATAGCGACCTCCAATCGGTACTCTTTCTGCTGACCAACGCACACACCTCACTTGAGGTGAAAAAGAGAGCCGCCACCTACCTGGTGCCTTTAAACGATCTGGATTGCGTCGAGACACTGCGTAATCAGGAATTTAAGGACGAGTATCTGGCAATGGAGGTTAATCTGGCAATTAACAAAATTTTAGAAAATAATTTTCTCAAAGAGTGCCCATATTGTTCAGAGCTGGTGAAAATACGGGCTAACCTCTGCAAACATTGCGGGAAAGAACTATAAAATGTACTTTGTGCTTGCCAAACTCGTCATATGAGTGTATATAGCGCGAGCACTTTACGTGGTGAGCGTAGCTCAGCTGGTGGCAGCACCGGGTTGTGGCCTCGGAGGTCGTGGGTTCAAGTCCCATCGCTCACCCCATGAAATATGAAAGGCGGTTCAAGCTTCATGCTTGAACCGCCTTTTTTTATTGCTGAGCTGCCGGGTTGTTCGGCGTGATGACGTCTTTACGATGTATAGGAAACGGCTACTGCCTGCGGTGCACAACCTGTTTGTAGAGGGGGATATATTCCTCTCCGACACCCAGTTCTTTACAGAATCCTGCTGCGTCCAACTGTTGCAGGCGGGGAGAGAGAATTCGACAGGCTGCTTGAAACAATGTCGGTTTCTGATTTTCTTTTGATCTGGCAAGCAGCTCTCTGAAATAGGGGGTACATGTCGGGATAATCATTGCTTTAACTTCCTGTATTTTTCATATAGTAGTCTTTATGATAGTTCTTGCATACAGCGTGCCTGTTTTGTATCCTTGATATATCTTGTATTTTCAACATAATAGCATTGTTTGTTCGATTATTGGTTTGGTTAATTATCGAATAATTGTATGAAAAAAAGGAAAAAACAGGATGGGTGTCCGTTTTTTCGGAATTATTTTCTCTGTGAACTCCAAGGTGTCACGCAATGCATACTGTCCACTGTCAGAAAAAAGTTGTTTTGCCGGAAGCATTAAGAGTTGCTCTGGGGCAAGCTCGTCATCCCATGGCCTTGACCGGAGCAGGAATATCCGTTGCATCCGGAATTCCGGATTTTCGCTCGTCAGGAGGGGTGTGGAGTATTTTTAATCCCCAGGAATTCGCGACATTACGGGTGTTTCAGCAGAATCCGGGGAAGGCCTGGCAGCTCTACCGAGCTTTAGGGAAAATCCTGCAGGGGGCAAAGCCGAACAAGGCCCACAAGGCCCTCTCGCGACTCCAACAGCTGCACTGGCTGAAGAGCCTTGTCACCCAGAACGTGGACGGGTTGCACCAGGACGCAGGCTCGGAAGGCTGCCTGGAAATACACGGAAATCATCGAATGCTGCATTGTCCTGCCTGTACGTACCGCAGGCCCGTGCAGCCTGACGACCTGATCTGTGAACCCTATCCCGGCTGTCCTGTCTGCGATCAACCGCTGAAACCGCATATTGTCCTTTTTGGGGAAGCCGTGCATGCCATGGAAGATATTTTTCAGGCTGCGCAACATGCAGATATACTCCTGGTCATCGGCACCTCGGGCTCTGTCTATCCTGCGGCTGATATCCCATATATTGTGCATGGAAATGGGGGCGTAATACTGGAATTTAATCTTGAATCTTCCCTGGGAGTCACTGCGGGCTCCCGGTTGACGGATTTTCATTTTCCAGGAAAAGTCACGGATTCATTGCCGTACTTTACGGAGCAGCTGGAGGCGGTTCTCCACCTTTAACCCGCATTTCTCACCATTATTTAAAAAGTTATCAGAAATACTGGTAAAAAGGTGATGAAGAGCGCTCGTCAGGAGATAAGTCTGTGGATTTCTAAAGGCGTACCTCGAGTTTCATCACGTCGCAGGGTCAGGGCGCCCTGGGGACATTTGCTAGCACATACGCCGCACCCCATACATCTTTTGCTGTCGATTTGAATCTCGTCCGTACCCGGCAGTAGCGCATTGAACTGACACACCGAGGCGCAGAGCCCGCACAGACAGCACTGTTCCAATGAATATTCCACCACATATCCGGAAGAAGCCAGCATCGGCGTGTTATGATTCCAGGCCCGGATTGCCCCGCAGCAGCACGAACAACAGTTGCAGACAGCATAAAACCTGTTGAGCATGGCATCTTTAAAAAAAGCGTGATGCACATGTCCCCGTTTGTGTTCCTGCTCCAGAATGTGCATGGCTTCTTTACCATCTATTGCGCGACACCTTCCCGGATGATGCTCCAGCATAAACGATGCAAAAGGCTCACCGATAATGAGGCAGACATCCACCGGCGAGCAGGGATTGGGGCTTGTTATCCTGCATGGACAGTCCAGGACGACGATATGGTCTGGATTTTTCAGGATAATGCTGCGCGCCCTTTCATAGGGAATAACCTGCTCAAGATCCTCTATAATGATGGGAGCGTTTACCGTAACCAGTTTTTTCGCCTCTCCCAGGGAGATGACCTTCCCATGGTATGTATCGCTGAAGTTGACCTGTGAATTCGATTTTCCCGAAGCATCTGTCCGTTGAGAGGTTCGCCCATGCAGGCTGACGTAGAGGCGTGCAATAAAAGCGGAGAGAACGTGGCGGCCTGTTCCGATTTTGATGTACGTGTACGGCCACCTGGCATACACATATCCATGCAGCCATCGGCCAAGTGAATAGGAAGGGGTTTTCCAGGCTTCCTTGATAAATGCTCGCGTTGAAGATCTGGGCCAAAAAAAGAAAAAACGCATGGAAAATACCTGTGTCAAAATGGCATGTTGGAGATGCTGGATCATTACAGTACCCAACTCTGGTTGTTACGACAAGTTTCCGTTGTTTCCGGTCCATTAAAAACCTCCATTACGGCAACTGGTTACATCTAATATACGACAAGTTGTTGACGAAATTGCCCCTGTTGAATAACATGGCCTGTTTGTAAGTTGCCGGAGGAGTATGGCCTGTTCAGGCCTGCACATGCTGCTGAAAACGTTACAATCACTGGTTTGGCTAACGGACCTTTGTTCTGTGCCCTGTAATCGGGTGGGGCGGGATGCGTTTTTTTGCGGCATAATGGAAAATCGACAGTTTAATTGAGGAGAGAAGAATGAGGATACGACTGCGTTGTGTACCCATGTGGGTATGTTCCCTGGTAGTGTTTGCAATCACGGCATGTGTCGGAACAGTGTGGGCGGAGACCATAAAGATCGGAGCCATTCTTGCCGAAACCGGGCCGGCGTCATTTCTCGGCGGTCCTGAAAGCAGGTCCCTGAAAATGCTCGTCGAGCAGATTAACGGGCAGGGAGGAATACAAGGTAATACCATAGAGCTGATTATCAAGGATTCCCAGGGAAGCCCTGAAAAAGCTATCAGCTTTGCCCGCCAGTTGATAGAGGAAGAAAAGGTCTTTGCAATCATTGGACCGTCCACCAGCGGGGAATCACTGAAAATAAAGAAAATCTGCCAGGACGGTCAAACCATTCTCATATCGTGTTCAGCAGCTGAGCTGATTACTTATCCCGTGGCTCCATATGTGTTTAAGACTGCGCCCAGTGACAGTTTTGCCGCTCAACAGATTTACTCCACCATGAATGCCATGGGGATATCCAAAATTGCAGTTCTCGCCGGCAATACAGGTTTTGGGAAAGCCGGGAAAACACAGTTGGAAAAATATGCGGCCGAGTACGGCATCACCATCGTTGCCGGGGAAGTGTATGACAAAACAGCCACCGATCTTTCCGCTGTCGTAGCCAAGTTGCGAGCCAATTCGGAAATTCAGGCTGTGGTCAACTGGTCCGTGGTCCCGGCGCAATCCATCCTAGCAAAAAATATCCGCCAGGCCGGCTGGGATGTTCCTTTATTTCAAAGCCATGGTTTTGCGAATATCAAGTATGTTGTCGCAGCCGGTGCAGCTGCTGAAGGCATCATGTTTCCCGCCAGCAGGCTTCTTGTCGCTGAAGAGCTTGAGGAAGGTCCGGTAAAAGACTTTTTGTTGACCTATAAAAACAACTATGAAAAGCGATTCAAGGAAGATGCATCAACATTCGGCGGGCACACCTATGATGCTATGACTATCCTGGCCAAGGCAATCGGCACAGCAGGTGCGGACAAGGAAAAAGTCCGTCAGGCCATTGAAACAACCACCGGGTTGATCGGCACAGCAGGTGAATTCAATTTTTCAGCCCAGGATCACAATGGGCTCGATATGGATACCTTTGTTATGCTGACGGTCAAGGATGGTAAATTTACCCTCCTGCAGGGCCGATAACTATCCTGCTGACACTTCGACGGTAATCAGCAGTAAGACCAAAAAAAGAAAATCAGGCCGAATACGTATAGCGGCCAAGCACTCATTACAGGGAGAATTTTTTTACCATGGAGAGAACATTTGCTATCATCAAGCCCAATGCCTTTACCGCTGGAAACGCCGGGAAAATTATTGCCCGGATTTACAGTGAAGGTTTTACGATTGTCGGCTTGAAAAAGCTGTACATGAGCAAGAAAGAGGCGGAAGGATTTTACTATGTGCATAAAGAGCGGCCGTTTTTTGGTGAATTGACCGATTTTATGAGCAGCGGCCCATGTATTGTCATGGTTCTGGAAGCTGAGGGAGCAATCAAAAAATGGCGTGACCTCATGGGCGCAACCAATCCCGCCGATGCCGCCGAAGGAACCCTGCGCAAGGAGTTTGGGGATTCTCTTGAGGCGAATGCGACCCACGGATCCGATGCTCCGGAAACCGCCGCCTTTGAAATCGGCTATTTCTTTTCCGGCCTTGAAATGCTGATGTAGCCTCGTAGGCCGCTTTGAAAAAGTAATTCTCAAAGTTTGAATACCCGCGCCTGAAAAACAGTATGTTTTTCAGGCGCGTCTGGTTCATACCATTCATTCAATCTGTTCACCTGGTATTGTAAAAAGTCGTGAGAGCTACGGGCTATGCAGCCGTCTTTTTTAAGGCAATGCAATCACTCCGGTTGAACTGAACTCCTATTCTGATATAGTTCATCTCAACCAAGACTATGAATGCACTCTGCCCATGCCGATTGATCAGGATTTTTATAAAACTGTTTATAGTAACTCTCCTGTACCGGCGCTGATCGTCGACAGTTGTTACGATATTATATCAGTCAATCATGCCGCATCGGATCTGTTTGCGGCTGCCGACCTGACAGGGAGACCTGTCGTTTCCTGCATTGCTCCGGAACACAGTAATTTTTTTCGTTCATTCCTGGACAGCGTTCTTATGACGGGAAAGCCCCGGCGCGGCGAATTCCTGTTGCGCGCCGGCGGGGAACTCACCTTATCGGCCCGGACTGAACTCGGCCGCATCACATGTTCCCAGGGAGAGCAGTTTGTTCTTCTTCATTTTGTCCGTCCTTTCAGAAAAAGCCCTGAAAACCGGGTCAGGGACGTTAATGAGCTGAAGCGGACACAGGCTCGACTGGAAAAGGCCAACGACCTTCTGGAGAAACGTATTCTTGAGCGCAGTCGGGAGCTCGAGACCGCCAGGCAGCAGGTACTGCATGCGGAAAAGCTGGCTGCCATAGGGCAGCTGTCAGCCTCAATCGCCCATGAATTCAACAATCCCCTGCAAGGTGTCATGACTGTTCTGCAGGGCGTTGCCAGACGCGCTCATCTGGAAACCGAAGATGAACAGCTGGTGCAGTTCGCGCTGCAGGAATGTACTCGCATGACCGGGCTTATCAAAGGTCTTCAGGATTTCAACCGGCCGAGCAGCGGTCGCTTTGTCGTAATTGACCTGCATCAGCTGCTTGATTCGCTTTTTTTATTCTACACTAATACGCTCAAGAAAAAAAATATACGACTCATTACAGAGTATGCTCCGTCATTGCCCTTGCTGACCATGGTGCGTGATCAATTGCAGCAGGTGATAATGAATCTTATGAATAACGCCGCCGATGCCTGCCCCCATGGCGGAACCATTACAGTACGTACACGATACGGGAACTGTGGAATTGAACTGGATGTCCAGGACACCGGAGTCGGGATCCCGCCTGAGAATATGTCCAGGTTGTTTGAACCGTTTTTTACCACCAAAGCTGCAACCCGTGGGACCGGGTTGGGGTTGGCTGTCTGTTACGGTATCGTCAAAAAACACAGGGGAACCATCAGGGTTGATTCCGAATTGCATAAAGGCTCCTGTTTTACGGTCCGATTTCCTCTATCGGTCGGAGAATACAATGGAAAATGAGAAGATACTCCTTGTAGATGATGAGCCGGTCATCCGTGCAACGCTTATCCGCGAGCTCCAGGTCGCCGGGTATGATGTGACTAGTTGCGGGAGGGGGGAGGAGGCTATCGAGCTTCTGCAAGGCAACCGGTATGATGTGTTGATTACAGATCTGCTTCTGCCGGATCTGGATGGTCTTTCGCTGTTGAAAATCAGCAAGGCGCAGGATGCGGAAATCCTGGTCATTATCCTGACCGGCTACGGTGACATGGACTCTGCCGTAGATGCTCTGCGCCTGGGAGCTGATGACTATTTGACAAAGCCCTGCGATACAGATGAGCTTATCCAGTGCATTCAATGCTGTGTGGTAAGAAAGAAAAAACTTTCCGACGCCGCATGCAATCAATATGAATCTGCGGCGGCAAGACAACGACACAGAAGGACCGAGCACGACTTTGATCTTGACGAACAGCGGCTTCAGCTTGCCCTGGATGCAGCTTCTGACGGTGTATGGGATCGGAACCTGCTGACTCATCAATCCTATTACGGCGAAAATTGGCACCGCTCACTGGGATATAATGATGAGGAGGCCATTCGTGATGATGCCTCGTGGGAAGCGTTGCTGCACCCTGAAGACAGGGAGCGCGTCTTACTGGCCAGAAAAGAACACAGCGAGGGGACGAGCGACAGATATGAAATCCAGTATAGAATGCGGAATAAACAGGGAAACTGGCAATGGATACTGTCGCGGGGCAAGGTTATAGCAAGGGACACCCATGGCAAACCCCTTCGGATTATCGGCACGCATACAAATATTACCCCTCTCAAGGAGGTGCAGACGGAACTGGAAGCAGCCCGGGCTGAACTCGAAAACAATGTGCGGGAAAGAACCGCCGAGCTTGAAGAGAGTAACGTGGTACTGAACGCTCTGCTTAAAAAGCGGGAAAAAGATAAACAGCTTGTCCAGCAGCAGGTACTCGATAATATCAATATCCTGGTACAGCCGTATATCGCCAAACTGAGAAAAAGCCTTGATACCCATGAGCAGCACATGTACCTCAACATCCTGGAGGCTAATCTGGGAGAGCTGTCATCCGCCATGGCTCATAATATTTCCACCCGTTTTTCCAGGCTCACTCCCACTGAAGTGCAGGTAGCCAACCTGGTCAAGATGGGGAAAAGAAGTAAGGAGATAGCAGAGGCGCTTAACCTCTCTCCGGGAACGATCAATATACATCGAAAAAATATCCGAAAAAAATTAGAAATTACCAATACAAGGGTCAACCTGCAAACGGTTCTTTCCACCCTGTCTTGATTCTCTTGTCGTTTTCCCGCATACGCTGAATCGAAGAGAACCGTTGTCTTTTTTACTCTTTTTTTATGATATATTTTATATCCAAAATATATATGCTTAATATCTGTTGCGATTTATGAGAGAAATATGCACTATATATCATATCCAGGAGTATCAATACTCTTGATGACACAGCAATTTCATCCTTCAGCAGCAGGAATGCACGTGAAATTTCTAGGAGCTCCATCCATAGCACACAGAGTGTTGACTCTTGAATGTGTTGCCCTTGTCTTGATAATTTCCCTTTTATGGATTGATGAAATCCTGGATATTCCCTATGTGCTCCTGGGGGGGCCGGAAACTCCGGTTAACTGGCGTGAATCGCTTTTTGAGAGTGTTGTCATTGTATGTATGGGGATCTTTTTTATTCGCATGTCGCAACAGCTCCTTTCCAGACTGGATCATCTCTCCCGTCTCATTCCTGTGTGCGCTTCATGTAAAAAAGTCTGCGATGAAAAAGAGTTTTGGGAAATTGTCCAGCAGAGCGTTGAGGAATATACCAGCAAGCAGTTTGTATACGGAATCTGTCTTGATTGTGTGGAAAAGTATTATCCTGAACTCCACAAGGAGGGAAAGCTGCTTCGGGAACATCGAGAGAGCGGGAAATCCACATCCCCACCGCACGCCGAAGAAGCTTAATAGGGAAGACGCGTAGCGCTATATAATAACGGCCTGTTGCCCCGTATGTAATCCGGGCATGCTTTGATGCTGCGGCTCGATCATACCGGTATTTCTTTTAACAATGTGCATGAGGAGGTGTGCAATGAAAAAAGAGAAGAAAACAGAACAAGATACCATAGTGCCCAAAGTTTCTCCGGAACAACCATCAACCTTGAAGCCTCGGGAAATTGATCTGCTGGATGAGATGCAGCGTTTTTTTGAAACCGGTTTCGCCGCGCCCTGGTGGTTTCCGTTTTCAGTTCCAAGACTGATGACAAAGAAATTGTCTTCAGAATTTACAGATAAAATTCCTTCAGTCAACCTGGTGGAAAACGATGAGAGTATCGAGGTTACAGCAGAACTTCCCGGGGTTGACAAAAAAGATATCTCCCTGTCTCTGGCAAACAATGTTTTGACCATAAGCGCAGAGACGAGCAGTGAAAAAGAGGAGGAAAAAGAAGGGGAGTATCATCATCGTGAAATCAGCCACGGCATCTATAAAAGAAGTCTCAGCCTGCCCGCGGAAGTGCGCGAGGAGGAAATAAAGGCCTCGCTCAACAACGGTGTATTGACCGTCCGGCTGCCCAAGGTCGCTAAAGCGAAGCGGACTCAAATAGAAGTTAAATAGCTGGCATAGAATTAATCCATGGTGTATGGAAAAAGTGTGAAAAAACTTGATGACTTTTAACCGGGGAAAAACCATACCTGGTCGGAAGAATTCTTGAAATGTTGTACTTAGGTGGGTGAACATCTGATTTATTAATTTTAATGGAGGTTGCAATGTGGCAGGTAGATGTTGATAAAGAAAAATGCACCGGTTGTGAAGAATGTGTCGGCTCTTGTCCAGCCGGTGTCTTTGAGATTGTCGATGGCAAATCCGAGCCAACGGCAATGGATGAATGTCTAGGGTGTGAAACCTGTGTAGAGGTTTGCCCGGAAGAAGCTATTACTGTTACTGAAACCTGATAGCTTTGCGTTACCCCGATCCCTGTTCGTCAAATGAACGGGGATCGGTAAAAAGGAGGTGTCCCTGGTTTTCCGGCCTTGCGACAAGACCCGATAAGCCGGGGTAACAGGTGGGTGTTGGACTGTGAAGGACCAGCAAAGTGCCGCAATGAAAGCAGGAGCGATTGTATGTACGAAGGAAAAGTGAAATGGTTTAATGCAACGAAAGGGTATGGATTTATCCAGATGGAGAATGAGACAAAAGATGTTTTTGTCCATCACAGTGCCATTGAAATGGAGGGCTATCGGTCGCTGCAAGATGGGGACCGGGTGAGCTTTTCTGTTGTACAGGGAAAAAAAGGTCTTGCCGCTGAAGGTGTGAAGGTTCTGAAATAGTGAAAAAAATGTTTTAAGAAGGCCCGGTTGCCGAATACCCGGTGAACGGGTCTTCAGATTTTCATAGGCATGTGTATCTGCCGCGAATATTTGTCTCAAAATATTCCTTCTTGGAAGAAGCCTCAAGCAGTCCTGCAAATATCTCCTCTGGAACAGAGCAGTAGGTAACCACCCTCTGCATGGAGAATTCAATTTTCAGAGTCCGGCTGGAAACATCATATCCGGCAGCTCTGATGGTCAGCGATCTCAGACGGGTCATTTTCATAATATCGTAACTACTCATAGGGTCACAGTCCAGCACCTAGAGAGTGCTGAAAAATAAAAAGGGCTACACTTGTTATTGAGGCGGACAACACGTGGGATCAACTCTAAGAATGCTTCTCCGTTTCCTTGGTAAATAGTTTCGTCAATGGAAAGACTTACTGTTGAACTGTGTATCAATACTTTTTTGTTATCGGAAAAGAAATCGTATATAGGTTTTGCTTTAGTCATATTGTATCAATGTTGGCCATATCTGCGGTCATAGTGATTAATTGTCTGGCTATAGCGTACCATCCTTTTTGCTGATCACTAATCCAATATAGGGCTAGATATGAATCAACTCAGCGGCATCTGTATGGTATCAGTTCGCCTGTATTTTTGCTCTGCCAAGCTACTTCCTTGTGGGAGGCGTGATAAGCATCAGTTTTACCTGGGAACTGGTTGAGAACTCTCTTTATAACCCTCTGTTCTTCTTTAGTCAGTGGTTCTGCATTATTCTCGTTACTTTGAAAAATTATATCGGCTAACTCGTTGTAGTTGTTTAGCTGTGGTCCTTGAGGCAAAGCAGCATAAGTTGCTCCCGTGATACTTCTGCCGAGATCACGATAGGCTACCATGTCGGCATACCATAAAAGTTTTCCGCTGTATAAAAACTTGTCCCCGTCTTCAAAAGGAGAGCCTTTGCAATATTTGTTAAATTCAGGGGCAACAAGTTTTACCCTTTCGATAGAGAGTGGACGGTTTCCTGTTACGCTGATTTTACGTTCAGAAGGCCAAAAAGCTTGTCGTAACAATTTATCCATGCCGGCTGTTTGAATGATTCGGCCTTCCCATCGTTTAATACTGGCTATACCGACACTCATAGTATCTGCCAACTCTTGTTGCGTCATTCTCCAAGCGCCGGCAGGCCACCGTGGCGATAGCGATACAGCCATTTCCGCAAGGTTTCCGGCGAAAAGGTCGCACTACCGCCATCCGGTCTGCGAAAGGGCTGGTAGGCAAGCTCCCGAAGTTCCTCTTCAAGGGTTCCTTCCCCTTCATTGCGGTGAAGAAGCCGACTGATTATGCCGTATCGCCAGACGGCAAGCTCTGTTTTGTCCGGTGTTGTCATGTTTACCTCCTGGATTAGGGTTAAAATCCAGGCCATGACAACATATCTATTTGAAAACAGACAGGTATGTGTTGTGTTGGTCAGCCCGTCGCCCACCTCTTCGGGTAAAAGGCCTGCGAAAAGTCCCGGCAAAAATCCGGCCAAAGCGCGCCTGAATTGGCGGTGGGATCAGGACCCCAGTCAGCGATCACCTGTTCGTGTTTGAGCCAGGGGACGAGGCGCCGGCAGAAGATGCTCAACCGTTTGACGACACCTCGGGTCACGCCCAGTTGCCGGGCGGTGGCTGCCTGGGTTCGGTGTCGCTGGCTATGGAGCAAATGACAGAGCAGTAGCGTTTTGTAGAAATGGCGGATCATCGGCAGGAGGGGGTAAGGCAGCACGGAAAAGGTCTTCCGAGGACACAGGGGTGATTTGCAGAGATACCGCTGCACGGCGACCTGGACCGGTTCTTCCGGATGGGCTCGCAGATAGGTGCCGTGGCGAATTATGAGTGTGGTTGCGCAGCGCGGACAGTGGACGGGAAATTCTTGCTTGCCGGATTGAACGAGATCAAATACCTTGGACATGATAAGGGGAAGTGGGGCTGTGTTGATACTATCGGGAAAATACTATCTATACCACAGTCCCCCCCCTCTTATCCCCCCCCAAAGGGGGGGGGAGGAGTCCCAGGCATGGAGCGGTTCCTGCAGTCTACGAACCCGTTCGGGTAGCGATCACCTTGTATCTCATATTTGTTGGTAAGAGCTTTCTCACGGCAGGTAGTCGTTCTTGAGAATTATGGCTGAATTGCAGGTCGTGGGAAGTGAGACTCTACACTTCAATAACAATCTGTTTCTCTTCACGTCGTTTGCTTGCCGGTTTCTTTCCAGCTTTGACAAGCTCCGAGGCCTCCTGTCTTATTTTCCTGGCATCCTCTAAACTAACCGGCATGGCGCATTCTGCTTTCTGCCGGAGACTTACATATAAATTTTCGGGTACGACCCGATCACGTACGTTGATTCTGTACCCGCTGTTTTGTAACGGTAGCGCCAGGTTTTCTTTCCAGACTTGGCAACATGAAAATATAAGCCGTGTCCATCACTTAGCTTGTATGGCTTTTCTTTTGTCTGAGCATTGCGAATTTGAAGAGCGGTGAGTTTACCCATTTATTCCCTCCATAAAATCGGGTACAAAATATAAGGGTATTTGTGTGCTAATCACTTGTACCCGTCCCTGTACCCGATTGTTTCGTGGATTTTAATGGAAGAAAATAGAGTGTTATGGAAATAAAAAACCCGCTAACCGTTACCGGTTGCGGGTTTAAAAGACTTTAATGGAAGTCTGTGGATAATTAGGTGGTGCCCGGAGCGAGAATCGAACTCGCACAGCCTCAAGTGCCGAGGGATTTTAAGTTCTGCGAGTCTAAGTGGTAAATTTCTAATTTTATTATACTTTTTTATGCAATCTTGGTGCTGTGGTAGCACCTAGAATTTATCCATTTCCTTGGAAAGTTGGTCCGCAGCAAGCCTTGTGTATATCTCTGTGACCTGGCTGCTGGAGTGTCCCATTATCTCTTGTACCGCTCTCAAGCTTACCCCGTTTACCGTCATGTGGATCCCGAAAGCATGCCGCAATTTGTGCGGTGTGATGTGCGTTGTGATTCCCGCTCGCTTTATTGCCCAATAAATTATCCCACGCAGGTCATCAGGAGCATATGGGGGCAAGGATCCTCTGCGAATGTACGGCATGATCTTGCGGTTAAGCGGCACGATTCGCTGTTTGTTGTTTTTTCCCCTAACAATAGCGACCCTGGCCTCAATATTTATCTGTGTTTTGTCTAGTCCCCTGGCTTCGCTGACCCTGAGTCCCAGATAATACATCAGGGCAAACACGCATCGTTTTTTCCTGGGAACAGCTCTGATAAAGGTGATCACCTCTTTACGTGATGGAATAGTGGGGAAGGGCGCTTTTGTCAGTTTGCCTGGAAATCTTTCCACCTGGAGAGGTTTACACCATCCCTGCTTTGTTGCCCATTTGCACATCGTGGAGAGGGTAGCAAGCTCTTTATTGATTGTAGAGTGTGTTACCCCTTCGCTTAGCCTGTCGCGTTTGTATTTCTCGATCAGGGCATCTGTGATTCCGGCGAACTGATATGCCCCGATGTTTTTTAGTAAGATCTTCAAGCTTCGCCTGGTGCGGTCAACCCCGCTTGGCAGGTGGCTCAACTTGTAATGCTCCATAAACTTTGGCGCGGCTTCGCGCAGGCTGGGATATCCGCCTGTGTGAGTTTGCGGCCGCGAGATCCTGATGGAGTGCTCGTGCTCAAATGCCTCCTGTTCTGTACCGACAAACTGAATTTTGTGCCGCTTGCGGTCCCCGTCGTAATAATCAATCAGCCAGGTGTCCCGGTATCTATCATCGGTTTTCTGTTTGGGGTGCGGCCTGACAGACATGGTTATCAGATTTGTCTGTTAGGGCATCAATTTTCGGAAAATAAGTAAAGGTGTAACACCCATAAAATCATCAGGCCTGCCTGCCACATCTTTCATGGAATCAACAATTGTGGTTATGCCAGCGATGAAATCAGGAAAACCATCCGGTATTACGGAACTGGTTGGCCCGATGGCATCCACGATAGCCAGCATATACCAATCGCCACTCAGCACGGTACCGTGTTTTTGCATTAAAGCACCGGGCTCGTCTCGAAGGTGCTCCTTTTGGATTCCTCCCCAAGTAATAACCTTATCTGCCTGCATTATTACATTGATGCTCCATGGGACCATGTCTGCCATGCCTGAAAGCACTGATTCCATGGTTTTTGCCATCTTCTTTTGGTTAGATGCTGCCTGTTGCCTCGCCTTCTTTGTTTGGTGATTTTTTGCGCCAGAATCATGTTGCGCCAACTCAAAGAAAGAAGGCATGAGTTTTAAAATATTATCATAGAGCTTGAAGTCGAGAATACTGACCGCGCCTTTTAGCAGGATAATATTTCCAGGTTTGGCTTTGAGAGGATCTTGGCAGATAAACCCGGTGTCGTGTAAACCGCCCAGTACATCCTTGAGAATAAGATCGTGGGGGTCGGTCTTCTCTGATTGAGACTCGGATACCTCTTTTTTGCGTGTACTGGAAAATGAGCCTACCGGTGATCCACCTGCTTTCATTTCGTGCCCTTGATCATGGGACTCTGTAGCAAGCGTTTCGATCTCAGAGAGTAGCCCGGAAAATAATTGGGCGTACAGTGATTGGACTCTGGATCGATCTATAAAGATGAAATCATAAAGGGATGTCGGAAGTTTTTCGGATGCCACTTTTCAGTTTCCTTGTTACGCGTTTCTCAGCCTTACGGAAGTCCTTCCCAAGCTGTTCATAGGCTTCCATGGCAGACTCTACCGCCGGGGCAGCGTCCTGAATGCCTTTTAACATCTTGGCTTGGCCTTGTTTCAGCTTTTCGATGGTATCTTCGGGTAACAAAATGGCTCTCCTTAAAAAAAACTCTATATTGATATGTTACCCATTTATAGATGCTTGTCAATAACAACCAAATTTGGGGTATAGCCTGACAGGCATGAGTCTTTTATGGCAGCGTTGGGGGCAGTAGAACCTCTCCGGCAGGCATGACGACAAATCCCCACTGCGTTTGCAACCGGACAGACAAATATAGTATAGTGAGGAACTAGGCTGCTTTATCTGGTCTGCGTTGACGCGCTTGATAAGCATCCTTTATAGTCTTCTGTGTTCATATACCGAAATGATTGAGGGGGCGCAAATGACCCAAAAATCTCGCTAGGGTCTACAGCTTTATCATATAGCATTCTTTTCCCAATTCTGATTGCATATCCTTTATCCCTCCCTTCAAAATATTCTTGATAAAAACTTTTTCTAACTCCAGATGAACAGCTAGTTCTGTCCCAGATTGATTTCGGACATCCTTCAAGCACATCTTCAACGTCAAATTCACCAACAATCTTTCCTACAGGCTTTGTGCAATAGACTACAACTTTACTTACACTTGATTTGAAAATAGTTTTCCTGTACTCATACCCTTTTTCGCCAGAGAATATCTTATCGACATATTCAGGCTTAATTGAAAATAAGGCTATCATCTACGTCTCCAAGCTTAGCAATATGTTTAAATTGACTTGAATTTAGCTGCATAAATCCCCAGTAATTTTGCTTGTTCAAACCAACTTCTTCTACTAACCGCTTTCGAATTATCCTGTTCTTTAGTGCGGCATTATAGGTCATTTTGATGACATACATATTGTTCCAATTATTATAGAAATATGCAAGTTCTTCTTTTGAAAACACGCTCCTGGCAAGACAGTAATTTAAAAAGTCTTGCAGTGTGCTAAACTCAGCCTTTGTTTTCATTTCTTCTACCATGCAAAATGATGTAGCGACAGCCCGATACCAAGCAGGCCCCTGCCCATCACCTGTTCTGTAAATTACTAGAGCATCTCCAGGTTCTAGTGATTGAACTCTGGCCATTTTACATATATATATTTTTTCTATACTGTTTGTAAAAGATAAATCATCGACAATGCTTGCATTTTCATTATTTAATATAGAGTCTGGAAACAATCTGGTATGATATTGTGGGTAAATACCAAGGAGATATTGATTTCCAGACAATGAGATCATTGGGTAGTCATGATCAACATCGTGATTAACATTTCCTATCTCTTTTAAAAGAACGTTTTCTGTGCCATTTATAGTTGCTTTTGCAGCAACTATTTTAAACCCATAACGGCAAAATAGATCGATAAGTGCTCCATGCTCAGAAAATATAGTTACGTATAGTTTACGTATCTTTTTTTCAAGTGCGTGGTCGAATGCCTTTTTTATAAATCTTTCTCCAAGTTTTGTGCCATGCGCATTTATTTTAAACGTCCCAATTTTTAAATATCTATCAAATGGAAGATGAGGAGACACATCTGTGATTTCTTCTTCCTCTTCTTTCAGATAGACAAATCCTTGTATAAATCCAGCCTCGTCTTTCATGACGAATGCTTTTTCTTCTGCTTTCTTTTTAAACCAATCAGAAAATTCCTGGTATCCAGCTTTTAACGTATCAAAAAATGGGTCTTCAAGGTTAATATCTGCAAAACGCTCTAGCTGTAAATTTGATTCCAAATCCATGTGCTTATCCCTTTGTGTCATGTGAGATATAGTGAATTGAGCATCACTCGCATCACAAGCCTGCATTAAAATCTTTACTTCTTCCGTGCCTGCTACTTATCGTTAACACTTATATTTTCATTTCTTTGTCCAGCCGCAGTAGCTGTCCTTTTTTTTAGCCAGCTGCGAAATTCCGGGAACTCCTGGGCAAGTTTTCCTTTAAGGATCTCCCAGTAATTGATGCCGTCGTCCTGCATGTTTATCCACTCTGCCAGTTCTTGCATACTGCGGTTGGGGAAATGGGGCAGGATTTCATGTGGGTGATGCTCTTTTCCCTCTTGGCTGATGATATTTCCGTTCTGGACAGCCTGGGCTGTTCGGTTGCCGGTTTGCTGGATGATGTTGTGTGAGGCATTTTTTGTTAGGAATGATTTATCTTCATTGCCTTGTACTTGTTCTTCGTGTTCGACTTTATCTGAATCGCTAATTCTAGTTTGATAGATTTCAGCCATCTCTTTGTGAAATGTTTTTAATTTCTCATTTATATAACCACACTCGCAAGCGGCAAAAGCCCTTGAATATATCGAGTAGCATTTCGGGCAATAGAGCGTCTTTAATTTTCTTTTTTTTGGTATATCTTCTTTTCTTCCAATCACCTCTAAAATATATCCAGTAGCCAAAAAAGGGGAATTTTTTGCTGTGCAATGAGGTGATTTATATCCAGCATAACCCTCTCTTCCCTTTTGGAATGGAGCCTTTGGTCCTCCACGTCCATGCAAATGGTACTTGCCGCAATGAATGCAGTAAAAAACCAAGTTGTTCGATTCATTGTCATACGCTTTAACAACAGGACATGGCCTTGATTTTATTTCGTTTTCTATATCAATAATTTCGTCATCTAATCCATAAATAGCTCTAAGATCATTATTTGAGATATCCTTGATTTCTCCATGAGGGCCATATAACAGCCATTCTACTGATACTCCATTTGCTTTAGCTATTTTCTCAGCTTGATCAAGTCCAATATTACGCCTTTTGCCTGAGAGATAACCTCTCATTGTCGACCCTGGTATTCCGCATTTGCGGATAAAATCAGCTTGTTTGAGATTTCCTTGCAGCTTTTTCAATCTTTTTTTTAAGCTCATATAAATAAAATAATATCAGTATGTTGTGTTAAAATAATCTCGTTTGCGCTGTAAATGCGCTCAAAATGAGCTTGATAAACGAGCGCGATTGAGCTAATGTCCTGGCAAATCAACTGCTAACAGGGAGAAAGCAGCATGACAAAATTATCATCTGAAACAGTGCATATTGCCGGTAAAAACGCAGCTGTTACCCAATCCAGTATTACCAAAGACTGGCCGGAAGATCCTGTTGCCGCACTGCGTAAAATAGCCGAGTTCCTGGATGAAAACATGGATCTGAAAGGCCACAGATACCCTGATGATGCAGATAAGCGATCATTTACAGGGTACTGGCAATCCGTGTCGTTCTTTTACGGTCTGCAAGCTATTCAGCACTATGCGAGAAGCTATCAGTCGTCTTCTTCGTAGAAATTGTCTTCTCCCTCTGGGCATTCTTCGTTCATGAGGGCAAGGCAGCGTTTTATGCTGCTTTCTGAAGTTCCATAGCTTTCGGTTGAATGTCCGCATTTGCTGCACGTTGCCATGATGCCTGGAACTTCGTTGTCGTAGTCACCTTCAAGGGTAATTTCTTCAATGTCGCATTTTATTTTTGCCATTGTTGTCTCCTTGTTTGGTGTTGATACCCGTTTTTGAGAGATTGATATGAAGAAAGACCTCACAAATCATGGAGAAATCCGCATAGCTATTCAGCAAAAAGGCGGTGGTTGGGGTGCAATAAACCGCCTGGCTGAATCAATGGGTCTGAACAGCGCAACCATTATCACCATGAATATCAGTGGTGCAAGGCGACAAGAGAAGATCCTGCAGGGAATCGCAGACTTTTTAGGGCAGCCGGTACACGGTGTATGTCCCAGCTCAAATAAGGAAAAAACGGCATGAATCAGGCAGCCCCTCTCCGTCGGCCTAGTCGGCCCTATGTTTGGTCGCGCATCCATAGTAGCGGGGAGGGCGTTGTCTGTCCAGCAAATATCAATCTTTCGTTTTTCCATACCTTCACAATATCACAGGGGTAATTCAATACCATGACGCAATCAGGACGCAGAATGACACCGCTCCAGTTCTATAATCTGGCCCTGAATAACCTCGGTGCTGGGGCGGTAAAGAACATACTCAGGGTCAAAGATATTCGTACCCTGCAGCGCTGGACGGCAGATCCGCTGACAACCTGCGAAGAGAGCAGGTCTGCCAGCCAGATAGAACGGCATCGTAATCTATTCGAGGCAATGAATCAGGTTGGGCTCGGTTATGCCTGCCGTGGAATTGTCCGTTATCTCCTGGCAGCCCTTGGTGATGAGCCGTGCCCATGCGGCATAGCAAAACCTGCTGACACCATGGTTGAGGAAAAGCTGATGGATTATGAGCTCTTGTCCAACCTGCATGCTGCCATTGATTCCTGTGAGTCGATTAATGACATCAAGAATCTGGAGCGAGAGGTGTGCGAAGAGGTTGGCAGAACAGTGGCCAGATACATACAGGATCAGGCAAACAGGGTAGGGGGCTGCGATGACTGACCGGGCGGACCAGATACTGGAGCAGCAATCACAAATCCTGCAACGCCTGTCCTCCATCGAGGAGGCACTGTCTTGCCTTGCAACAGGTAAGGGACGCGCTACCACTGCAGCCGATGAGATCCTTCTTGGGGCAGCTGATCCACTGGAGCTGATCAAAGAACAAAATGCCAGGCGTCTCAAACAACGTGGCATAAAAACGAAAAACGGCAGGAGGGTCAAATGATGCG
Source organism: Desulfobulbaceae bacterium (assembly GCA_963678525.2). GTDB lineage: Bacteria > Desulfobacterota > Desulfobulbia > Desulfobulbales > Desulfobulbaceae > Desulfogranum. The sequence goes on along the minus strand of CAXXDG010000003.1, from coordinate 1,617,004 downwards.
AGTCCTATCAAGAGAGGCAGTCAGTGCCATGGTTATCACCGCAATCTTTATGGGTTGCACATATATGTTCCTGCATCAATTAGATTTTACAGCGTCGCGCTCCGTTGCGCATCTCCACTATCCCACCTATAGCAATGCGTACATTGCTCCTGACACCACAACTGTAGTTCAACCATCCGATCGGATAAGCCAGGCGATAAGCATAAACGGGGCAGCGCCTGGCTCCATTACTTCAGCCACGTACGGATCAGTGCGATGATAATGAGGGGCGGCAGCATGGTTGGGGATGGCTCGCTCGCTTATGGGAATTCCCCCTCTCTCACTCTCCCCAAGAAACAAGCCATAAAAAATAAACCGTCCTGCACTGCCACGGGTCCTTCTACGATTCAAGCTTTAACGGATGCGGAAGAGCGTGATGGATGTGCGTGGAGAAAAAAATATTTTTGTTGGAAAATCGGAACATTGGATCATTACGGAGGCGCTGGAATGGTTGGTTGCGAGTGTCCCCAGTGTGGAGGGGGCGAGGTGATAAAGAACGGAAGGACCAGTGGAGGTAAGCAGCGGTTTCAGTGTAGGCTGTGTGGACGGACGTTTGTGTCTGATCCTGACGGGGTTGCCCCGATTGTTGCTGAATTTGCCGAGCGTATGATAGTGCAGGGTGTTGAGGCTCCTAAGATCGTCAAGGTCCTGCAGGGTTATGCATCCCGGTCATGGGTTTATAGTTTCCTGAGGGATATCAATGTCAATCGTTAGCATACAGGAGGCTGTTGCCAGGAGGGTGCAGGAAGAAAAATCCAGCATGCCCAAAAACAGTGAAGAGAAAAAGGCCGGCGGTGGTGGCGGATCAGACGTGCCGTTGAAGTTCGTCTGGGAATGTTACCGGGCAAACGAGGTCGGGGACTCTGAGCTTTATAACTACAAGAGCCGGGGCCAGTTCGCATTCAATAACGTGTCTAAGCGGTGGCTGGTGTTTGTGGGTCCGCATTGGCAGGTAGATAAGGACGGCAATGCCCTGGCCGGGATAGAAAAAGAGGTTGTGCCTGAGTATCTCCGCCTGCTGGATGAGCAGGAAGAAAAGATTATGAAGGCTCGTGATACCGGGGAAGGTGATATCAAGAAATTGATCAAAGAGAAAGGAAGGATACAAGCCAGGATAGAAAAGCTGCGCTCTGTAACAGGCAGAAAAAACTGTTTGTCCTGTGCTGTCTCCAACTCCTCTCCATTGACTGTCTCCCCTGCTGATCTCGATCAGCATCCTTTGCTGCTGCCGGTTAAAAACGGTGTGGTTGATATGCGGACTGGTGAGCTTCGCCCTGGTCGTCCTGCAGATTGGCTGACCATGGCAGCTCCCACCGAATGGAAGGGTATCAAGGAGCCGTGCCCGAAGTTTGAAAAATTCCTGAAGAGCTCCCTGGATAACAACCAGGAAAAGTATGAATACCTGCACAAGGTGCTCGGTTATGCAGCATCAGGGTTATCCTGTGAGCGTGTCATCATCTGCCTCTATGGCCAGTATGGATCCAACGGCAAGTCCACTCTGATGACGAAGTTTTTTGAGATCATGGGCGAGCTGTGCGGTCCTATTCAATCAGAAATGCTTCTGGCGTCCACCATCCAAAAATCAGGTTCAGGCCCGTCTCCAGAGATTCTTGAGCTCAAGGGGAAACGTGCTGTATGGGCATCAGAGGTCGAAGAGAATTCCAGGTGGGCTGTCGGGAAAATCAAAAACATTACCGGCAATGAGCACCTCACCGGCAGGGGCGTAAATGAAAAAGATTACACTACGTTCAAACCTACGCACACGCTTTTTTTCCTGCTGAATAACAAACCGTACGCGCCTGCAAACGATAACGCATTTTTTGAGCGTTTGCGGCTCATAGACTTCCCACTTTCTTTCACTAAACTTGAGCCTGAAAAGCCGTATGAACGGCCTGCGGATCTCAAGCTTGAAGACGATCTGGCCAAGGAACATTCAGGAATACTTGCCTGGCTTGTACGCGGCTATCTGAAATATGCAGATGAAGGCCTGATTGCCCCGCAGTGCGTGATAGATGCATCCAAGGAATACCGTCGCCACGAAGACGTGCTGCAGGATTGGATTGATGAAAGCTGTGATCTTGATCCAGGGCTGGAGACCGAATTCAAATACTTGTATCTGAATTATCAGGGGTGGTGGGATGCCTCCGGTGGAGGTCGAAGGGGTCTGACGAAGAAGAAATTCGGCATTTTGCTTAAAGAAAAGTTCGAGGCAGTCAAAACAGGTGGTGTGATGAAGTATTTAGGGCTCGGATTGCGCCTTTCTGCCGACTGAAAACAGGACGAAGGGAGGGAGGGAGGATTTTTAACTAGAGCTTACGCGAGAAAACTGCATTTTTTCTCACGTGCGGGACATATATATAATCCTCCCTTTATCCTGTTATAAGAAAAAATAAAGAAGAAACAAGTATATACAAGTAGGACGATTATTTGAAAAAGGGAGGGTTGTTTTTATGTATCTCAAATTACATCACTTTTTTCAAAACAATCATCCTGATTACTGGTTTGCGCTATGAACATCGTGGATCTGTACAAAGAAGACGGCTTTGAGCCGAGGCGGGCATCAGGAAGGGAGCTGCAGGGTCCATGCCCTCTGTGCGGAGGCAATGATCGGTTCTGTTTGTATCCTGGTCAGGGGGAAGGCAAGGCTGCAGGTCTTGGTACGTTCCATTGCGGTCACGGTAAAGGCGGATCAGGTTGCGGTAAGGGTGGTGATGCCATTGCCTACCTGACAGAGATACGCGGTATGAGTTTCGGAGACGCCTGCGCAGCACTCGGGATTGAGACTGAGCGACCATCTGCACGCACCAGGTACGGCAGCCCAAAGCCTCCCAAGGCTGCGAGCTATCACTCCTTTGATCCACGTCGTTGTGACTGGCCTGATTATGTGGTGGAAGCGGAAAAGTGGCAGCTGCATGCACAGAAGTTTGTTGATCGTTGCCATGAGACGCTGCTGAAGCGACCAATCGCATTGGCGTATCTTGAGCAGCGCGGGGTTGGAATTGACCAGGTGAAAAAGTATCGGCTTGGGATCCACCTGGGAGAAGAACGTGACGACAAACAATGGCTGCCGTCTTTTAGACCACAGAAAATCTGGGGCATGGCTGATGAGCAGAAGAACGGGCAGCCTAAAAAGTTCATTCTGCCGGCCGGTATCGTTGTTCCCTGTTTCAACGGGCACGGCCTGCGCCGGATCCGCATCCGCCTGGCAAAAAAGGATCAGCAGAATCCGAAGAAAAAATATCACGTGGTTAAAGGCTCTGCCATGGACATCTGGCTGCAGCATCCTGAACGCCAGGCGTTTGTGGTTGTTGAAACTGAACTGGACGGGGCAATGATAGATCGATTCACGGATAAGGTCGGCATTGTCGCCCTGGGCGCATTAGCCATGAAACCTGACCAGGAGACGGCCATTGCTCTCTCCAAAGCGCACACCATTCTTCTGGCTCTGGATTACGACGGCGAGGCTCCCAAGGCGTTGCAATGGTGGAAGGATAATTATCCCCAGTGCAAACGCTGGCCCGTACCGGTTGGAAAAGATCCAGGTGAGGCATATGAGCAGGGCATGGATATCGGCGAATGGATTCTTGCCGGGTTGCCTGCTGCCATGCAGCTTGATTCCGAAACAGCAGCACAGGCTGCAAAGTCGGAGTCAAAGAATCTCCCGGGAGAGGTAGTCGAGATGCTCCAGCTTTTCAAGGATTCAGGCGGGGCGGTAAAAGTGTACGACAACGGTATGGGTGTAGGCCCTGTGGTGCCTGATGAATGGTCTGCAGCCAACCCTGAAAAGCGGTCCCGCATCGCCGAGCTGATTCATTCAGCAGGTGAGGCAGGAGAGCTGATAGAGCATCTTCCTGATGCTGTTTATCGCTATCCGTTGCTGAACAGGATGGCTACATCCTACTTCGGCACATCAAGCGAGGTGTGATGGTGGTTGCAGGGACTGCCCAAGTTACTGATCTGCAGGTGGATGAAGATCTCTTTTCCAGCAAGCTGGATGTATGGAGGTTTCTGCTGGCGGACGGCTGGAAGATCAGCAGGTCTCAGTTTTACGGGCACTGCAGCGATGGCCTGCTCCGACCTGACAAGGCGACCGGCAAGTATCCCCTTGCCAAGATTGAGAAGTATGCAGGCCTGCACCTGAAGAGGCAGGAAACCGGGGAAAAGGTAAATACGGAGCTGGAGAAACTGCAGTCGCGCAAGGCCAAGGTTGAGTTGGAGCAGGCCGAGGTGAAGCTTGAGCGGGAAAAGCACGAGCTGGGCGTGAAGCAGAAAAAATTTATTCCACGTGACGAATTTGAGCTGGCTGTTGTCGGCAGGGCGGTTGCCCTGCTGGCCCACCTGAAGCACATGGTTCACACCAGGGCTGCCGACTATGTGGAGCTGGTAGGTGGTGATCAGGATCTGGCAGGCGACCTGGTTGCAACCATGGAGCGAGATATTGAGCAGAGGTGTTCAGCCTTTGCCCGTGATGTGGAGTTTGATGTCATCCTGGAGGCTGACTGATGGGTAAAACGGTTGGTGTAACCGAAAAGCAGTTGGATAAAAACAACCGTCTGTGCGAACTGATGGAGCTGCACAGGCAGTGGAAAGAAAAGAAATCTGCATCATGCGGCGATGCGGCAGAAACGGAGGGAAAAATGGGAAAACCAAAAGGAACATGTGAGGCGTGCGGCATGGAGAGTACGAGGTTGCGGACTGATACGGGCAAGCAGGTTTGCTCCCAGTGCCAGATTATGCGCAGCAGGATACGCAATAAGCCTGAGGTTGTTGTCGAGGCTCTTCGGGAGTTTCATGGGGAGAAGTATTTTTCTGATTCTTCAGCTTCTGAGCAACCAATAGAGGGTTCCTCCGATTTGATGAGCATGATATGGGAGGTGGCGCGTCTTGATGGGATAAGAAATTCTCAAAGAGTAATATATCTTTACCAGCATATCCTCGGCATGAGTATGGCCCTGGATGTACAAAATGAAAGAATTGAGAATTGCGACAAGGGGCTTGCCGTGATTTCTGATCGCATTGAGAAGCCTGACTCTGCCTTTTTTTCTCAGTATCTTGATGGGTTGAGCATGGCCCTTGATCTGCAAAACGCCAGGGTTGAAAAAATGGAAACAGAGATCACCAAGGTGATCGAGACGTTGCAGCTCGGCAAAGAGGCCGGCAGATCCTGGGCGGATGTACTGCTTGAGGGCGTTGCCATGAATACTGCTGCTTTTGACAAGGCGCAGCAGTTGAATCAGGAGAATGATGCACTCTGGGAAAAATTGCGCGATGCCTATGGTGCTAGTGGAACAGAGAGCAAATATGATCTGGTATATTCAGCCATCTGCCTGGAGGAAGGTTACCGGCAGCAAGGCCAAGAGTTGGTTTCCCTGCGCTCTATGAACGATGGGGTTGTCTGTTATCTTGGGAGAGTATGCGAGGCGTTAGGCCTGGAGGTTGATGCTCCTGTTGAGGGTGTTCTGCAGTGCATTTCCCAGTTGCAGCAGGCCAATGTCGCCCTGGATGAAGCTGTTGTTTTCGGGGGATCACTTGAGTGTACCCTGGGTACTGCCATCGACCAGGGGGGAAAGCACAGCACCATGCTGGATCTGGCCCTGGCAGCCCTACGCGGTGACGGCAATATGATGGCTGATTGTCTGGAGATGATGCGCATCCAGGGTGAGGTATAATCCTCCATGGCCTGTCCTGCTGTAGATATCAGCAAAACACCGGTTGTACGTCTGCGCACGGATCTGGAATGGTTGCCGGAGAAATTCTGCAACCGTTCTTCCAGGGTGCGGATACGATTCCGTTCCTTTGCCGGGGAGCGCAAGGTGTACAGGAAGCGCAAATGGATTCCGCCGTCCCAGTGGGCGCCGAAAAACAGGCGCATCACCTACGGGCCGCTGAGTGGGTCGTACTACGATTCCGATTTCATGCCCCATATGAACGGCATTATCGATACCTTTGTGCTGCCGTTCGTGAAGCAGATAGGCAACTGCAAGGTAGCGCAGACAGGGTCATCCGCAGGCATGGAAACCTGTCTGGCCTATCTTGCCGATCTCGCCCCTGGGGACGCCCTGGTGGTATATCCCGATCGGGATACTGCCGGCAAAAGGTCCAACGATTATCTGGCGCCGGTATTCAAGGGATCGCCCAGGTTGCGTTCCCTGCTTACCGGAGTGCAGGACGATGTTGCCAGCTACCGCATCAAGCTGCAGACCATGCTGATCTACATGGGCTGGGCCGGTTCGGTTACCTCCATGGGTAATGTTTCCGCCAAATACCTGTTTCTGGATGAGACGGATAAATATCCGGAACGGGCCAGCAAGAAAGAGGCCCCGACCATGGAGCTGGTACTCGAGCGTGTGCGGGCGTTCAAGTTCGGGTCCAAGGTGTGGTTCAACTCCACGCCTTCTCTCCCCTCCGGGCCGATCTGGCAGTTTCTGCTGGCTGCGGATGCGGTGCTGGATTTCTTTCCCCGCTGTCCTGATTGCGAGAAGCGGATTTATATGGAATCCAAGCATATCCGCTGCAACGAGGAAAAAGATCCCCAAAAGATCATGCAGGAGAAGCTCGGCCGCTATGTCTGTACGGCATGCGGCTCTGAATGGGACGACCGTAAACGGGACAAGGCCATCAAAGACGGCGAATGGCATGCCCGCTGCAAAGGTTGGCGGCAGCTGCAGGAGGCAGGCAAACCCTTCAGTCACGATCCACGCCCCCGCCTGCAATACCTGCAGGCTGAGCGGCCGGAAAAGGTCTGCTTTCATTCTCCCGGCTGGATATCTCCCATGGTGACGTTGTCCGAGCTGGCGGCGGCCATGGTCAAGGCCAGGGGTTCAAAAGATGAAGCCCACACCTTTGCCAACAAATATGCGGCGGAGGCGTTTTACGATTACGAAGTCCAGCGCAAGGAAGACCAGATCCTTGCCCTGCGTGACGATCGGGCCGATGGAACAGTACCCGGAGACAACCAGGTCGCCTGCCTGGTTGCCGGGGTGGATACCCAGGACGACGGTTTTTTCTATCATATCATGGCGGTGGGCTTTGGTCTGGAACAGACCTGCTGGCAGATATCTTCGGGTAAGGCGCTGAGTTTTCCTGCCCTGGCCGATGTACTCTGGAACCATGAGTACCGGGACAACGACGGCAATGTTTATCCAATAGCCCTGACCGTGCAGGATGCCATGGGGCACAGGACCTCGGAGGTGTACGATTTTTGTCTGGCGCATCCAGGCAAGATCGTACCCTACAAGGGAGCATCCGGTCGCAGGGCCAACCCGTTTACGGTAACGGTCAAGGATCGCTATCCAGGCACCAACCGTCCCATTCCAGGCGGAGTCAAGCTCTACACCTGCGACACCCATCATTTCAAGGATATGCTGGCTTCCAAGCTGGCAGTCAAAGTCAACGACCAGGGCAGCTGGCGGCTGCACAATGCCGCCACCGAGGAATACGCCAGGCACCTGTGCGTGGAGTATGTGGATGAACGTGGTCTGTGGCAGCAGCCCAGGGGTAAAGCCCAGCATTACTGGGACTGCAGCTTCATGGCCCTGGTAGCTGCCGACATATTGCGGGTGAAGTTCTGGAAAAAGACCGTGCGCCAGGCGCAAAAGAAGAAAAAAGAGCAACCTGCCGCCAACCCGTTTACCGGCGGCCGCAGGATGTTCGGATGAGGGGATGAGAAAAGCATATGTCCAGCCAAATGATCACAGTCTGGTTGCTGAAAATGCAGGAGGAGGCGGAAACAGGGGTGGTGTTTTCCCAGCGCCACGGGGCCATGTGCCCGGCCTGCAATCAACGGGCCAAGATTTATTCCACCAAACCGTGGGAAGGTCCGGTGCGGATCCGCTACCACCGCTGCTCAAATCCCCAGTGCGTGCTTTGCAGGGCAGGCAAAACAATCAAGAGCGTCGAGGAAGACGTTACAGGAGTAGAAACAGCATGATCAACAAGGTGATTTTGATAGGAAACCTAGGGGCTGATCCTGAGGTCAGGTATACCCAGGCAGACGTTCCGGTGGCCACCTTCAGCGTGGCGACCACGGAAAAGTGGAAAGACCAGGACGGCAATATGCAGGAGTCCACGGAATGGCATCGTGTTGTGGCCTGGCAGCGGTTGGCCGAGATCTGCGGCGAGTATTTGCAAAAAGGCTCCAAGGTGTACATCGAGGGCAAGCTGCAGACCAGGAAATGGACCGATAATAACGGCGTCGATCGTTACACCACCGAGGTGGTGGCCAGGGAAATGAAGATGCTCGACCGTAAAGGAGGAAACGGCACGTATCCTCCTCCGCCTGAAGAGCCGCAAGGGCCAACATCCATGGGCGATGATGTGCCATTCTAATAAATATGCGGGACATTAAAAGAAAGCTGAGGGAATAAAATGAGTAAAGCGAACACTACCTTCTCTATACAACTGGCACCTATCAATTCCAAAAAAACAAACGCCGAACATCTTCCCGGTATTGATTGCTGTCTTCTCGGTATCGGCCAGGTTGAAATCATCACCGGTCGTAAGAGATCCAGTATTTACGAGATGATTAGAGCTGGCATGTTCCCCTCTGGGTACAGATCCGGGCCACGGTCTACCGTCTGGAAATCCACCGAGATCATGGAGTGGATTAATAACCTTAAACCTGTCTGCAGTAAACTTTAAACGTAAAGGAACACATGACACACGACGAATTTGAAAAGATTGTCCAGGCCAGGATAAGCGAATGCACGGAAACCATGTTTTGTAAAAATAAGGAATACAGCGCCGGTCAGGAACGGTTGCACAATTTTTACGCGGCAGCCAGGATGAACGGGAAAACGCCCGAGCAAGCCCTGTGGGGTATGGTGACCAAGCACCTGGTATCGGTGATGGATATGGTGGCTGACACCGAGTTCGGCATTGTGCAGAGTCGGGAGCGGATCGGCGAGAAACTGGGGGATGTGATCAACTATATGTACCTGCTGGAGGGGTTGTTTGAGGACCGCAGGGCGCAGCAGGCCGGGCAGGTGGAGCATGCATAAAATACTGGTGATAGATATCGAGACCACAGGGTTTCTGCAGGAAGGCGGCGCCATTGTGGAGGTGGGCATGGTGAGCCTGGATCTGGACAGCGGCCTGGTTGAGGTGGTGTTTGATTCGGTGTGCCGGGAATCGATCCTGACGGCCAAGCACAGGGAAGAGCCGTTGGGGTGGATTTTTCGCAATTCCAGCCTCACCGTGGAAGAGGTTCGCGAGGCCAGGGATCTGCGCGAGATGCTGCCCGAGCTGCAGGGGATAGTGGACGGCTTTCTTCTGGGGGCAACCGCCTATAATCGCAACTTTGATTTTCAGTTTCTGGAGAATCGCGGGCTTGTTTTCGGTGAAAAGCTGCCGTGCCCCATGGAACTCTCCACACCCATCTGCAAGCTGCCCGGGAAGTTCCGCGACTATAAATGGCCAAAAGTTGAGGAGGCCTGGCTGCATTTTTTTCCCGACCGGCCGTATACGGAACTGCACCGGGGTGCCGACGATGCCAGGCACGAGGCCATGATCGTGTGGGAGCTGTACAAGCTGGGTGTGTTTAAGGTCCCGGGCATGGTGCACGGCAAGCAGGTTCCCATGTTTGGTCGGGGAAACTGATGCCGTACAGGAGGAGAGACGATACCCATGTATGCAGCATGTGCGGCCAGGGCAGCCATGGTCTGGAGTACCGGTACCGGCGGTTGTTCTGCCCGGAATGCCTGCCCAGGGCGATTGCATCCAGGAGAGAGGTTGGTGAGCGGGATGTTGCCTATCACAAGGCGCTGCGGGCGCATTATGGGTTGTAAATACTAGAGAACGGAGATGCCATGAGTAAGACCAAGTTTGAAGTTGTTGAGATTGAAGATGCGCGGATCACTGTGGATGTTTCCATGATATCCGCGGAAGAGTTGTGGTTCAACGCGACTGAGATTGCCAAGCCGTTTGGTAAGATGCCAAAGGATTTTTTAAAAACTGAACCCACCAGAGAATATATTGAGGAGATTTTTAAAGAGGATTCAAATCCTATTAAGAAGCTCGAAGATCTGGTGAGAGTCAAGAAAGGAAAGTACGGCGGTACCTGGTTGCACAGGGAGCTTGCCTTTGAATTTGCAGGATGGTGTTCGGCTCTTTTCCGCAGGCATTTGCACAGGTGGGTTGAGCAGCGCATGGGGGAAGAACGGGAACGCCAGCGGGCGAGACTGGAGGCAAAGACAAGCTATCCGCCCATGACCAAGGCGATTATGGGTGCTCATGATGAACCGCAGTTTTACCATTTCAGCAATGAGGCGGATATGATCAACCGGATCGTGCTGGGCATGTCTGCCAAGAAGTTCAAGGATATCCACGAGGTCAGCCGTGTGCGAGATGCCATGGCGGCAGATCAGTTGTTCTGGATGGAGAAACTACAGCGGATCAATGCCGGACTGATCGAGATAGGCATGGCCTTTAACGTGCGCAAGGCCATGCTGGAGGATCATTACCTGGATCAGGTGCAGTTGGCTGCATAAGGAGGAATAGATGAAAGCGGATGTGCGTGAAATATTGCAACAGGCAAGGGATAAAGAGGAGCATGCTCGCAGAGATGCGGTGAAGGCGAAGTGGCGGCAGATTTATAAGGGAGAGTTCAAAATCCCTGGGTTCTGTTTTCCTTGTACCATTTGGAGGCAGTTGTGGTGAACAGGTTAAACTCGTCCAGCTTGGCCTCCAGATTGTCGGTTGACAATTTTTGATCTGAGAGCAGTTCGGCCAATTTCAGTTGGTGAATTAGGTGGAGGTCTAGGGGAGGTATCCCCATTTGTTGCCCTGCTTTTTGGTATTCTTTTGCCAGGTCGAAAGAACGGTTCCACTCTTTAATGGCTGCATGGATAATAATCTGCTGCCGGTGTTTCCGCTCGTCGAAGCGTTTGTTTATCCAGAAAAGAATAATCGATACAATGCCGGTTAACATGCTGCCGGCAAGGGCGCTTGCCGCAGTAATTATTTGTGTGGCACTCAATGTTTCAAGCATGGTCGGCACCGGTGAAGGAGAAAAATATGATTACGGCGGCACTCATAGGAATGGGCAGTGTTTTTGCGGGCATGATATTCGGTGTTGTGCTCGTGTTTGTTGTTATTTGGATGATAGATAGACGTTGAGCTGCATTGAACAACCAACCAGATTTACCAAAAAAAGCAATTATAAAAAGTGGAGGGCATAGATGGACACGGTCGCATTCAAGTATGATATCGGTGATATTTTGCGAGACAAGGTTACAGGTTTGCAGGGGGTGGTGATTGTGCGGGCTGAGTATGCTTCCCGCAGCCGAAGCTACGGGATACAACCACGAGAGATACAAAATAACACGGTTCCAGAGTATACGTGGCTGGACGAAACCACTTTAGAGCTAGTGGAGAGCGACGTGGTTGACTTCGGCTTTGAGAAGTTGAAATCAGGTTGGTGGCATCCCTGGTTCTGATGGTGACAAAATGATGTTGACGGAAAATAGGGGTTTCGGGTACGGTGGGGGTGTTGCAGCAGAATCTGCAACCGGGTTTGGCAGCTCGAACACCCAAGGCGGATACACCGCCTTTTTTCTGATCGGCGGTATTTTTGTGTCCGGCGCACGGCATTGCTCTATCTTGGACGGGCTGTGTGCGGAGGCCTTGTGCCTGCCGGTTCCTTGGGTCCGGTCTGCTAACCGCGCACAGTGCCGTCCTTTTTTGTTTAGCAGCAAAAGGGATGGTTTCATTTTTCATCCCCAAGGAGCATAGTCATGAGTAAACCTTCCCCCACAGTTTTCAAAATTAAATTCCACGAAGTAGAAACCAGAGCAGTTATTGATCGAGACGGTTGTATTTGGTTTGCGGCCCCTGATATTTGCTGTGCTTTAAGCCTAAAGCCTAACAAAGGTGGATACTCCCATCATGTGAGAAAACTTGATGACGACGAAAAAGCGCTCGTTGATAGGGGCGTATTTGATGGCACCCCTATGCCAGACATAGGGGTGCTTGAAAAAGGATTCGAGCTGATTAACGCAACCCCCGTAAATGTGAATAGATCTATCTGGGCCATAAATGAATATGGTGCGTATCAGTTAGCTCTTCGTTCGGACAAAGCAGAAGCTAAACTGTTCAAAAGATGGATTACACACGAAGTGCTGCCGGAGATCCGCAGGACCGGCTGCTATGTGGGTGAGCAACAGGCACCTGCCCTGGACATGGAGGCAATCGTTCAGGCCATCCGCACGGAGATCCGCGCCGAGCTGCGGCGGGAGATGAAAAAACTGCCTGCAGGTAAGGAGCAATCCTACAAAGGCTGCGAGGGGATCGATCCCCTGATTATCGATATGCTGCGCCGAGTGCCCAAGCAGGAGCTTGCCCCGATATACAGCGCGCTTTCCTGCCTGGTTTCCGGGGTGCCGCATACGTATACGTGTACCCGGAACGGGTGAGGTTAGACATGCGTAGACATTTGGCTTAGACATTTACAGCACCGCATGGATATCTCGTATGCGTCCATGGTTGGTGTATTCAAACAGCCACTACAACACTGGAGGGACTGCCTATGGACCAACGGCTTTGAGAAGTTGAAATCAGGTTGGTGGCATCCCTGGTTCTGATGGTGACAAAATGATGTTGACGGAAAATAGGGGTTTCGGGTACGGTGGGGGTGTTGCAGCAGAATCTGCAACCGGGTTTGACAGCCCGAAGCATAGGCGGATGCACCGCCTCTCTTTTCTGATCGGCGGTATTTTTGTATCCGCAACACGGCATTGCTCTATCTTGGGCGGGCTGTGTGTGGGGGCCTCGTGCCCGCCGGTCCTATGCCCGGTCTGTCAACCCGCACAGTTCCGCCCTTTTTGTTTGACAGCTGAAAGGGTGGAGTCATTTACCCTCAGCATAGGAGCAATGTTATGACCCTCCAACCCGTTTCTTTCCATGGCGACCAAATTTTTGTCATTGAATACGATGGCGAACCGTATGTTCAACTCAAGTCAGTGGTCGAAAACCTTGGTCTTGATTTGAAGTCTCAACGTGCCAAGATAAATGCCAACAGCAAAAGGTGGGGTGGGGTGATGATCACCCTCCCTTCAAAAGGCGGTAGGCAGAGCGCAGTTTGCATTCCCTTGAGAAAGCTGCCGGGATACTTGGCCACAATCAACCCCAGCAAGGTCCGCAACGAGTTGCGGCCAAAGGTGGCCCTGTATCAGGATGAGTGCGATGATGCGCTCTGGGCCTACTGGAACAATGAGCAGCAGCAACCGACCATTGACATGGAGGCAATCACCAAGGCCATCCGCACGGAGATCCGGGCCGAGCTGCGCCGGGAACTGAAAAAACTGCCTGCCCCTGGGGGTAAGCAACCCTACAAAGGATGCGAGGGGATCGATCCCCTGATTATCGATATGCTGCGCCGGGTACCAAAAGATTCCCTGGGCGGGGTGTATGCTTTGTTGTCGGCTATTATGTCCGGGTTGGAGTACGAGTGGAAGGTGACGTTCAAGCATTGATTGATTTTTACCGCACCGGTCAAGTTGGTACCGTAATTTGTTACGGTACCAACACGTAACTATGTCGTCTTTTTTTAGTAAAATTTTTTTTGACAAACAAAACAAAAGAGGTAGACTGAACGAAGAAACAGAAAAGACCAATGCGAAACATTACAAAAAACTATGGTCAAGGTTCCATCTATCGTCAAAGCAAAAGCTGATATACAAAATAATTGTCTTCATGTTGTCATTTCAGGGAATGCAAACAAGAAGCAATTGGATAGGTTATACACAGAAATACGTTTTTGTGTGGCTGATTTGAAACCAGGTTTTGAAGTAATTAGTGATATTTCTGAATGCAGCCTAATCTATATTGATTCTTTGACTATTTACAAAAAAATCATGGATTATCTCGTCAGTCAAAAAATTGGAGGAATAGTACGAATCACCCACGACCAAAATATCAGCACTAAGCAGATGCGCGCTTTTACAGAGGCTATCTCGTGCTATAATGCTATCGAAGCCCACAGTGCCTCAGAAGCAAAAGAGAAAATGGCATGCATGAAAAGAAGAGATGGCATACGTTTCCATCTACACCAAGTTCCCGTGTTCTACGAAAGCCCTGAAGCCCATGGCCAGGGTACAATTATAGACCTATCAATCAGCGGTTGTTCTGTAGCATCGAGAATACCTTCAGCGTTAGACCAAGGAAATTTTCTTTTTCTAAGCATCAACTTCAACAATGATAGTGAAAGAGAGGTTGCATTTAAAGCTAAAGCGAAAGTTGTTAGATCAGGGGCAGATTTTTTTGCAGCCCATTTTGTTGAGATGAACGAAAATAAAAAAGAAGAACTTTTCGAACTAATCTTACAAGAAATATCAAAGAAAACTACGCGACAACTATAAGCAATTATTTTGACAATACGATCAAACAGGTAAATAAAACTAAAGGTTTTGTCATGAACTGCTCTGCACAGAAAGGAACGGGAAGAGTATTTAATTAAAACCGGTCAGTATATAGTTGTTTCCGAACAGCAGGAAGACTCGTATGAGAGTTGTGTGGCTTCTGCCTGATTTTTTTTGCGGCATAACGAGCTGTGCTTATTGAACGGCAGGGTCGCGGTTGGCTCTGCCGTTTTTGTTGTTAAAAAAAAGTTGGCACCTCTGCCTATGAATCAATCAGGGAGGGAGTTTGGTGAAAACGACCTCTTGTAAAATAATGTATTAAAAAGCCATTTCTGTGCATCCAAACGAGTTCTAAAAACCCGAAGCTGTGCATCCCATTCCTTTTCAGCGTGCGCCTGAAGCATTCTGTTCATTCCATAAGTAAGCTCTGAGCTGACGTATGCAGCAATGCGTGCCGTTCCTAATTCATGCTTGATGTCATAGCAAATTAGTGCAATTCTCTCTATATCGTCTACAGAGAGGCTCTTTACTTCCAGCTCTGTCTCATCGGATAATACTAACGAACCAGGTCGCCATTTTTCGTGTGAGGTAAGTTGATACAGATACTTGCGACCATCAGCCACATTTGCTTTACCGGATAGTTTTACCTCAAAGTGATCATTAATGAACGCTATTTTGAAATCCATTGATGGCTCTCCTTTCTGCGCCTGTTTATTACTGAACAGAATATCAGAATGGATGACATGTTTTTCGCGGTTGTGATTTTATGGTTTTTTGTGGAAAAAGGTTCCCCCCTCTGCCTATGGAGTGAATTAGGAGCGACAGAGGGAGGGAGTTTGGTGAAGACGACGCCATTACCGGCGTCAATCTTATTGTATGCCATGCTTATTAAAAAACAAGGAATGTTTGCAGCGGCCACAAAAAAAGCCCCTGTCAACACAACCCCGCTATGTAGTGGGACGGTTGGTTGCGCAGAACTGTTCAACCGTCCTTGGGGAGATATTGGCAAGGGTGCTATCGAGTTTATTATTCTTCAGGTGGCGGCTCTTCTTGTGGTTCCAGCTGACCGATTTCTTCATATTCTCGGATGATAGAAGGGTGAGGAAGCGGGCCTTTGTATAAGTAGGACTTTTTTTCTACATAAGGAGGAGCGAGATCCTCTGGGCCGCATGCTCCAGTAACATGTTCGAGGCCAAGGCCGTTGCTTAGTTCGTTTGGTGAGTATTCTCGGGGAACTGTTGATGATTCATTTGTAATTTGTTCGTCAGGCATTTCTATTCGGATTTTTTATGCTGCAGCCTTGGTTTTATGTGTCCGGTGGCGCGTCCACGTATTTCAGGTTCTATTTTCCCGTTAATTTTTCCACGAATTTCCCTGATCTTTTCTGGTTCGATATCTATCTGCACTTTGGATAGAGCTCTGTATATGTCCAGCTCAATCTTTTCCAGGTCCTTTTCAAGGGAAAGTCTGTCAGAGCTTCTTTTCGGCATCTTCGGACGATGCTTTATTTCTATCGGTTTCTTCTCAGGCTGGATGTTGAGTATTGATCCTGCGCCTTTCAGAAAATCTATTGTAAATGTAGACATGTCAATGAAACCTCCATAATGCATGAGGCCGTTGTTTGTGCTCTCTTTGAATAAAACTGTCACTATTTGTTCCTACTATACGCATGATCCGTGCTGTTGTGCAAGAGATAACCGGCAAGGGTACTTAGCCACCAACACGATTTGGACGACCAACACGCTTTTTTCAAGGTGATCAATTTTTATCCACTATAAATAGCATTTCCCGTGCCAGTACAATATGTGCAGTGCTACCAGTAGTACAATACCACCGGTGGTACTGAGCCTCTTTTTTTTTGATTTTTCCTGTCCTATCCTTTGCGTAAATCGAAACCGAGAAAAGGTAGAAGGGAAAAAGGCAATGACACTGACCCAAGCACAAGAGGACCTGGAGCTGTATCTGGAAGTACGAAAAGCTATCCTATCGAGTCCTAATAAATCGTACACCGTGGGCAACCAGACGTACACCAAGCACGATCTTGCGCCCATACAGGCTGAGATCAGTAAGCTGAGGTCCATCATTGCCAGGCTTTCCCGCAGGGGTCGGTTATCCCATGCTTCGGCCGTGTTTGGGGGACGTCGCTGATGCAGCAGCAGGCAGCCGTGAAGACCTCGACCAGGGCGAAGCTGTACAACGCTTTTACCTCCCTTACCGCAAACATCCTTGCCATTGGCAGTCCTGCCAGGGCTGCACGCTACCGTTACCACCGTGACCTGTATCGCACCTATGTGGCCGGAGAACTGACCGGCTCCAACCAGAGTTTCCGGCCGCGCCCCAAGTCCGCCGATGCGGACAGCAAACGTACCATGCAGACCATTATCGGCAGGTGCCGGGATCAGGCGCAGAACAATCCTTCGGTGCGGGGCGGTATTCGCCGCATCGTCAACAATGCGGTGCGCAGTGGTATTCGGCCGCAGTTTCAATTTCGCACTTCGGATGATCGGTTGGATACGGAAACCAACCGGGCCTGGGAAAAGTTGTTTTCCCGCTGGGCCGGATATGCGGATATTTCCGGGCACGATTCCTTCTGGGCACAGCAGCGGCTAGGGCTGGGCCATATGTGGTTTGACGGCGGTTTTTTCATCCACCGGGTTTGGGATACCTCTATCCCAGGTGTTGTCCCGCTGCGGCTAGAATTGCTGGAACGAGATCACCTGGATACCGCAGTGGACGGTGTACTGAAAAACGGCAACATTGCCCGCCAGGGTAAAGAGCTGGATCCGCGCACCGGCAAGGTGGTTGCCTATCATCTGTTCCCGGAGCACCCGGGTGACAGCGGTTATACCTCCATGGTGCAGCAGTCCATGCGTATACCTGCCACTGAAATTATCGACGTGTTTGAGCGGGATCGGATCAGCCAGTATCACGGCATCCCCTGGATAGTGGCTGTGGTGATGGAGGCCTACGACCTGGAAGATTACCGGGCGTATGAGCGCATCGGGGCCAAGCTGGCTGCGGCGTTCGGGATTTTCGTGAAATCCAACTATGCGGACATGGGGCATCCGGGCATCGGCCTCCAGGCCGGAGAAACCGGGGAGAACGGTGACTGGCCCACCACCTGGGCCGACATGCCGGACTATATCGAGCCGGGCCGTATTCAGGCTGTTCCCTACGGTACGGATATCGCCATTGCCAGCCATAACCGCCCCGGCACCCAGTACGAACCCTATGTGAAGGAATCCCGCCGCACCCAGTCCACCGGATTCGGCATGAGCTACGAGGCCTATGCCAACGATTATACCGATGCAAGCTATTCTTCCGCTCGTTCAGCCTCCCTGGAAGAACGTCTGTCATACGGCGGCATGCAGATGTTTTTGAACGAAAAAATGAACCGGAAAGTCGCAGCCTGGTTCATTGAGGCCGCCTGGATGGCCGGGTATGCCCCCTCTAACATGCCCGGCTTCCGCACCAACCCGTGGCCATACCTGGAGGCGGTGAGCCACCAGAATCCAGGCTGGGGATGGGTGGAGCCGCTCAAGGATTCCCAGGCCAGCGGCAAGAAGATAGACAAGGTGCTTTCCACCTACAGACGCGAGGCGGCAGCCCAGGGATATGACTGGGACGAGTTGGTGGACGAGGCCATCGACTGCGAAGCAAAATTGACGCCGCTGCTTGAGGCTCGGGCGCAAAACCAACAACTGAGTGAGCAGAGTAATGCCGAGATTTAGTCAGCTGAGGACAGGATTGAATTCTGTCCCACAGATCAACAGGGCGGAGATTAGAAACGCAATCAGGCAGGAAATGGAGTCCGCAGGTATTCGTCCCGGCATGCAGGCCCGCAACCTGAGTTACCGCGCCCCAATGGAGTCAACCGAAGATGCGATCCGCTGGGTATTGACCACGGAGCTGCCGGCAACGGTGTTTGACTGGAATCGCTATGATTTTGTGGAAGAGGTCCTGCTGATGGAAGGAATCATGATTCCGGAAAACGGCCAGGTACCGCTGCTGGATTCCCATTCCCGCTGGAGCGTGGACGATGTGCTCGGTTCGGTGCGGGATTTTCAGCATCTGGAAGCGGGCGGATATCCTGCCATTGACGGGCTGGTTGCCTATTGCCGGGATGAGAAATCCCAGCGCACCAAGCAGAAGGTATTGGACGGTCATCTTACCGACGGCTCGGTTGGTTACGCTGTAACGAAATCTGTCTGGATCCCGGAAGGGGAAGAGGCGGCAGTGAAAAACCAGATTTTCCAGGGGCCGCTCAAGGTGAGCTATGAGTGGCATTTAAAGGAGTTTTCCAACACGCCCATCGGCGCGGATAAGTTGGCCAAGGTTCGGAGCCTTTGTGATGCCGGCGGATGCCGATTGGTAAATATCTAACCGGGACCAAGCAGGAGAAATTATGCATCCCAAGTTACGACAATTTTTAATCAAGAACGGGCTCCGCGCCGATGCCAAGGAAACAGAGGCGTGGGAATTTTACAAGCAGCTCCAGGCTGACGGCGTTGCCTATAACGGGGTTGAGCGTGCTGAGGACGATCCTGACTTGCATCAGCAGTCATCAGGTCAGCAGCAGGCCAGCCGTTCTGCAGCTGGTGCGCGTCAGCATGGCGGCGATGGTAATGAGCCGCCTGCAGCTGCAGGCATGTCTTCCGAGGAAGTGCGGGCCATGATCACCCAGGAGACCCAGCGGTCCAGGGCCATCGAGGATGCCTGTGCCGTTGCCGGTCTGGGGGTTGAAGAGGCCCGGTCCATGATCGATCGCGGTCTCACCATCGAGCAGGCCAGATCCGAGCTGTTCGATACCCTGCAGCAACGGCAGCAGACCATCGGGGCAGGAGCCAGCGTGCGCTTTCAGGTGGGCAGCGAGGATCGGGATAAGTTCCGTGCTGCGGTGGTGGATGGTCTTGCCATGCGCAGCGGCCGTGTTATTGCCGAGCCTGCTGCCGGAGCAAATGAATTTCGCGGCCAGCGTCTGCCCGATATTGCCAGGGAATGCCTGGAACGTGCAGGCATCCGTTGCCGGGGCATGAATCCTGATCAGATTGCAAGCAGGGCACTCTCACCTGTCGGGTCCAGTGATTTTCCGTTGTTGATGTCCAATGTGGCCAACCGGAACCTGCAGGCCGCCTATATGGAAGCGCCCTCCACCTATCGCCAGTGGGTGGCTGTGGGTGATGCCAATGATTTTAAGGATATGCATGCGCTCAAGCTTTCCAACTCACCTGATTTGGAAGAGCTGGACGAGCACGGCGAATTCAAGACCGCCGATTTCAGCGAGGCAGGGGAAACCTACAAGGTTATCACCAAGGGCATTAAGGCCAAGTTTACCAGGGTGATGCTGATCAACGACGATCTGCGGGCCTTTACCAGGATCCCGGCCATGATCGGCGCGGCTGCCAAGCGTATGGAAAACAAGATGGTATATAGCCTGCTGCTTTCCAACCCTGCCATGAGCGACGGGGTGGCCTTGTTTCATGCCGATCATAACAACCTTGCAGGGACTGCTGGCGATATCAACGCAGCTACTCTGGGAGCGGCCCGTGCAGCCATGCGGCAGCAGGTGGGTATGGCAGGCGAGGTGCTGGATATTACGCCTGCGTTCCTTCTGGCCGGGACCGATGAGGAGATGAATGCGGATATCCTGCTGCGTTCCGCTGCCTTGCCTGATGCGGATATGTCCAGCGGGGTGCATAACCCCTGGGCAGGGAAATTGACTCCTGTAACCGATCCGCTGTTGGATGTGTCCACTGGTGAGGATCCTTTTTATCTGCTGGCACATCCCAACCAGGCGCCCATTATCGAGGTGGCCTGGCTGCTGGGTAATGAGCAGCCCTTTGTGGATGATGAGGTGGAATTCGGTACCGGGGCTGTGACTTATGTGTGCCGCCATGATTTCGGCTGCGGCGTGGTCGATCATGTGGGCGGATATAAGGTTCCTCGGACTTAATTTAATTGTAACAGGCCGCCTGGCGGCCTGAAAATAACAGGAGAACATTATGGCTACAGGACACGTACAAAAAGGGGATGTAATGCCCTGGATCAACGATACGGGCAGCGACGTTGCCGCAGGCGATATCGTCGCTTTTGCCGATATGGTAGGTCTCGCCATGGGAGATATTGCCGATGGTGAAGCCGGTTCCCTGGCCACCTGCGAGGTGTGGGAGCTGCCCAAAGAGGCCGCCCTTGCCATTGACCAGGGCGACCAGGTGTACTGGGACGATTCCGCAGGCGAGATCGACAAGACCGATACCAATGTTGCTGCAGGCAAGGCATTTGCCGGGGCGCCGGCTGCCGACGCCACAGTGCTGGTAAAGCTGAACGCCTGAGCGGAGTAGATCGTGGTAACGGCACAGACTCAACATGTGAATGATTTTGCTGCTGTACTGGCTGACCCGTCAGGGCCTGCGGTTGAGGTTATCGTGGGCACTGCCCAGGGCAACACGACCATCAAGGTTATTCGTGAGCCGGTGGACTATTCCCAGTATGCCGGAATGGAAATAGTCCAGGCAGAGCGGCAGAATCTGTATGTGTTGCGGGATGCTCTCGGGTTCACCCCGGTTCCGGGGACTGAGCTGGTGATTGACGGCAGCCGCTGGACAGTTGAGTCTGTGCCCTGGAAAGGCAGTGTTCTGCACCTTTTTATTGCCGGGTACCGGGTATGAGATTGTCGCTTGAAGTTGAAAAAGGACAGCTGGACCAATTTGCGGCTGCCATGGGAGCCACCGAAGCACAAATCAAAAAGGCTCGATCAGCCGCATTGCGGGAATTGCGCGGCACAATCGAGACCGGCTTGAAACGCAAAATCGCCAAGGAAGAACGTATTCCCCAGCGCGCCTTGGGCGATCGCCTGTTTTTTTCCAAGGTCGGTCAGAACGACGGCACCATGAAGGTGTGGGTGGGAACCTGGAAGATTTCTCCGTTTTCCATTGCCTCGCCCAGGCAAAGGGAAAAAGGGGTGAGTGTGGGGAAGCGGCAGTATCCTGGTGCCTTTATAGCCGCTATTTATTCATCTCAGGAAAAGGTGTGGATACGGTTGCGGTCGCCCCATTATTCGCCGGAGTTGTATCCTGTTAAACAAAACTCCAGCGGCAGCTTCGACGAGCCTGAGCTGCGCGGCAGGTTTCCGGTTGTTCGGGCTGCGATTCCCATTGATGTGCATGTGGAAGCATTTTTCAACGAGCAGGAGTCTATTCTTGCAGACAGATTTGAGACTGTTTTTGAACAAAAGCTCTCGTCTTTCGTACAACAGGGGAAATCATGAACCAGGCGTTTGATGTCTTATTTGCGGACAGGCTGGCTTCTCTGACGGCAGACCTGCGTTATCACCATAAACCGAGCGGTGAGCGTGTAGCGCCGCAGATTATCCATACCATGCTGCCTGCACGGGATTACAGCTGGCAGGAGGGCGGGGAGTGCCCGTTTGTCCGTTTTGCGATCTACGGCGGGGTATTCGATTTTCGCCGGCCAGAGAGTTTCAAGGTGGTGGTAAGCGCCGGCATCTATACTGACGGCGATATTGCGACCGGTACCATGGAGATTATGGAGTTTTCCAGGGCTCTTTCCGGTTTGGCTGACCGCCGCAGTTTCGCACCGTTTAAGCTGCAGACGCCGATATCCTTTGAGATCGGCGATCCACGGTCCGGCAACGAAGGACTGCAGCCGCATCCGTATTACTACATGGGCATGACCTTTAATTTTATTATGCCGTAAGGCAGGAGAACACCATGCAAGCGAAAACGCGTGCCTTTATCGGCACCCTGTATATGGCCCCCCTGGATGGGGATAAGAATCGTACGGCCGGGTTTATGCGGGTCGGCAACTGTTATCCCTTTACCATGCAGGTGGAGACCGAACAGAAGGTGAACACCTCGCGTATGCGGGAGAGCGCCGGCCAGAACCTGGATGTGCGCAATATTTTGTCTGCCATTTCCGGATCCCTGATTTTGCGGCAGTGGCTGGCCAAGACCCTGGCCTGGGCGTTGTCCGGGGAAGAGGTGGAGATGACCGGCGAAGGCGGCACGGTTGCGGTTGCCTCCGGCACTACTCTGACCGCTCCTGCAGCCGGAGAATGGGAGCCGCTGGGCCAGGCGAATGTGAGCGCAGTCGTCATCCAGGAAGATACGGACATCGATCCGGTTACCTATGTGGAGGGGACTGATTACGAGGTCAACGCGGCCCTGGGGCTGTGGACCATTATCGAGGGCGGTGCGATTGCCGCAGAATCAAGCGTACGTTACGGCTACACCTATGCGGCTGAGGCCGGGTACAAGGTGGAGATCGGCACCAAGACCATGATTCGGGTGGCTATTCTGATCGACGGTGAGGATGAATTTACCGGCGAGGCGATCAGCGCTGAGTTTGATTCCGTGGTATTGGCTTCCGGTACTGAGATAAACCTGATCTCCGAGCCTGATACGGAATATGAGGAGATGGAGTTTACCACCACCTTTGAAACCTTGCCCGGCAACAGTTCGCCTGGCCGTATCAAGGGGATTGTCTAATCCATGAGAAAATCGAAAGTTATCAAGTGGCAGGATAAGGAGGTGACGGTCAAGGAGCTGACCGTTGCCGAGATGGAGTCGGTAATGGACGAATACCGGCCGACTCCTCTTGATATTATCTTGAACCGGGATGCGCCTGCCGAGGCGGTGACGATCTCAACCGGGGTGGAACTCGATGCCATGCGGGAATGCACCCCGTCTGCGCTTGAGCCGCTTTTTGGGGCGGTGGAAGAACTAAACCCTTCTTTGGTTGCGCTGATGGGGCAACTGAAAAAAACCGTCATGGCAAAGCTCGGCGCAGTAGCCTGAGCATACGCGAGGCTGCCTGCGCCTTGATTCTGCGCGGGCATCATCGGGTGTGGGAATACGGGTTCAGTCTGTTTCTTCTGGCCCTGAAGCAGGCTGCCGGTAAGGGGGGCTGAATTCGTCCCAATAGGGAGCGCCGAAGTATCTGTAAATTGGCAGGCCGCCAATCCACCAGCACAGGGAAATGACAATGAACTCGGTGCGGAACGGGAAAGGAACTGAAGGCAGGCAGGCTATGGCGAACGTCCAGAAGTGGATTGCGGCTATGTCTTTTAGATGAATGCGTTGCATGGGTATCGCTCCTTTTTCTAAAACTATTTCCCATTTACAGCAAGATGTCAAGCGCAGCCAATAAATTTGTGTACACCATCCAGGCCGAGTATGAGGGCGAATCCGCCTTTAAGGCCTTTTCTTCTGATTTAAACGACCTGAAAGATATTCAGGCGTTTACCTCTCTCAACTCTTCACTTGCAGAAAACAGGCTTGCCCTGGCCGCAGCTGAAAAGGAAGCTGCCGACCTGGCCACTGCTCTGGCCGGCTCTAAAGATCCGAAGCTGGCCGCAGGTATCGGCAAGACCAGTGCCAGGCTGGAAGTTCTTACCGAGAAATCCGGTCGGCAGGTGCAGGCCCTGGATATTCTGGAACGGGAGCTGGTGACTGCCAAGCAGAAATATGATGCCCTGGCAGCATCCTATGCCAATGATCCCACGGATACGCTGGCAGCTAACTACAAAAAGGCGGGTGAGGCGGTTGACAGCCTGACCATTCGCATCGACAAGAAGCGTTTGGTTATGGCCAAAGAGGATGCCGCCATCCAGGCTGCCACCAAAAAACTGGCAAGTCTGAAGACCGCCTATGCGGCATCCAGTGATCCGGCCATTGCCGCCCAGTACAAGGTGCAGGCTGATCAGGTGAAGAAACTTGCCGACCAGATCGGGCGACAGGAGCAGTCGTACAGCAAGCTGGAAACTTCGCTGAAAGCAGCCAAGGTGGATACGGAAAACCTGGCTGCGGCGGAGAAAAAGCTGGAAACCGCTGCCAAGAGCCAGGGCCGGGTACTGGCGGCCCAGAATGCCCTGGGGGTGCGATCGTTTCAGGACGTACGCTCGGAAATGGCTGCGGTGCAGAAGGCCTATGTTGACCTGAAAGAGAGCGGCAAGTTTTCCACCCAGGAGCTGGTGGTGTATCAGGACCGGATGCGCGAGAAGATGGCCGGTCTGAAGCAGGAAATGAACGGCTGGCCCCAACACCTGCAGCGGATTCAGAATGGCTGGGCCGGAATTTTGGGCGTGGTGACCAGTGTTGGTATTGCCGGTAAGGCGGTGATGCTGTTTGCCGGGTTCGATGACACCATGCGCCAGGTGGCGGCAGTCTCCCAGGCCACCAATGCCGAAATGGCACAGATGACCGAGCTTGCCCAGAAACTTGGGGCTTCCACCAGGTTTACCGCCACCGAAGTGGCTGCGGGCATGAAAGAGCTGGCCCAGTCCGGCGCGAGTACGGCGGAAATTATGACCGTTATTCCCCATGTGTTGGATATGTCGGCTGCCAGCGGGTTGGGGTTTAAGGAATCCGCCGATTTGGTGACTGACACCATGGCCCAGTTCGGCATAAGCATGGAGAACGCCCAGCAGGTGACCGACCTGCTTGCCAAGGGCGGGTTGAGCGCCGGCCACAGTGTGGATGAGATGGGCAACGCCCTTTCCTATGTCGGTCCGATCGCCAACGCCATGGGTTACAGCCTGGATCAGGCCGTGGCCATTGTGGATGCCCTGGCCGATGCCGGATACAAGGGCGAACGTGGAGGCACTGCTCTGCGTGGTGGCTTGGTTCGGCTGATAAATCCAACCAGGGAAGCTGCTGCGGTTCTGGATGCCTACAACATTCAGGTGCAGGATTCCCAGGGAAAGACCAGGAATTTTGCCGACATTATCGATGATCTGGGCAAGGCTGGTCTGACCCAGGCGGAAGTGTTCAAGCTGTTCGGCCAGGAGGCCGGTCCCGGTATGCAGGCGTTGCTCAGCCAGGGTGGGGCCGCCATTCGTGCCTATCAAACGGATTTGCAGCATGCGGGTGGATTTGCCAAACAGACGGCCACTGATATGGAGGCCGGTATAGGCGGGGCCATGCGCAAGCTGAGCGCGAGCATACAGTCCATTGCTTTGTCGTTTGCCGATGTGTGGGCTCCTGCCATCACCTGGGTGGCTGATCGGCTTACCTGGCTTGCCGGAGTGATGACCAACCTGTCCACGCCCATGAAATTATTGCTGAGCACTGCCGGGGCGGCTGCAACGGCATTTGCCGCCTGGAGACTGGGGATTGCGCCGCTGTATTCGGCGTTTCAGCTGATGAGCGGGGGCAGCCTTACCTTGGCCGGATCCATGACCAAACTGGCAGGCGGGGTGAATGTGGCCACTTTTGCGGTGAAAGCCTTTCAGCGTGCCTTTATAGCCTTGGCCATCTTTGAGGTTGCCCAGATGGTCGCTAAATGGCTGTGGCAGTTTGATTTTGTGAAAAAAGGGATAACTGCCCTGGCCGAGACCTTTGTAATCGGCGCATTGCAGATAAAGAAGGCATGGAAATGGATAACAGGCGGGGATACCCAGGCGGTACAGCAGGAAATAGACGCCACTAAAAAGCGTTTTTCCCAGATGTATGCCGATATTGACGCAGGCGCCAAAGAGACCGGAACCAAGCATGTGGAAGTGCAGGCAAAGACTGCGGAGGCGGTTGCCGGTGTGAGTGCGAACATAGCCGCCCAACAGCAGCAGATTATCGACGGTGAGGCGGCCATAGTGGAGGCCCGCAAAAAGACCATTGCCGAGCTGAACCAGGAAATTCCGGAATATGCCCAGGATGATTACGATAATGTATTCGGCTACCGCAAGGATGACCCAAACACCAAGGAAGATGAATCGACAAAGCAACTCTCCCTGGAGGAGAAATACGGTTGGTCTGAGCAGGATATTAAAAAATTTCAGGATGCCTTTGACCAGGCTGCCGGTGATGCCCTGGTGGATCGTATGGATGCTGCGGCGGAAAAGATTGATTCAGGCGAGACAACCGGCATGACAGAGCTGAAAAGCGCGTTGCAGGAGATTGCCGGCAAGCATGAGGTGACTGTGGGGACAACGGAAAAAGAGCAGGTGAAAAAGGTGGTGGAATTGAAATTCGAGGGCGGTTCGGTGAGCGGATCCGAGGCTGATGTGGAGGCCCTGCTCAGTCAGCTTGAAGCTGCAGGGGCGCGGGCATGATTACCCTGAATACCATCCAACTGCCCGGAGACATGGTCTGGGAAGATGAGTTTGAGTGGACTCCCGTGGTCCATGATACCGGATATTCCTGCAGCGGGGCATTGCTGATAGAGGCATCCACTATGCTGGCGGGCAGGCCGATTACGTTGCGTTCCGGAGAGGATTTCGCCCTGGTGACCAGGGCGGTGGTGCTGCAGCTGCAGACCCTGCTCGATGCAGGTGACGACGATATGATCTTGATCTTGCACGACGGGCGCGAGTTTACGGTTAAATTTCGTCGCACTGAGACAGCCATGGGTGCTGATCCGGAATACCCGCTTGCGCCTCCTGCAGATGACGACCTGTATAATTTGACCCTTCGATTGATCGAGGTTTCCTAAATGGCTATTACCAAGACCGACATAAAACTCATGGCCAGCGAACGCCTGACCGACAATGACGACGGCGGCGGCATGATGAGCGGCAACGAGGTGGTGGACGGCAACGTCAACAACCTGTTTCCTGATATTTCCAGGCTTGACCGAGTATATGGGCGCGTTTCCTTGCGTAAAGGGTATGTATCCGTGCTGACCGATAATACGGACACATACTACGGCGCTCATGTCATTCTGACTGAGCCTGCAAGCGACCCACTGGTCTATACAACTTTGTTTACAACCGAGTCCAGTACGGATGTGCGCTCGGATGCAAAAGACCACATTGAATCCTATGTGGTGCAGGGCACCAGGTACAACGGGTTTCTCTGGGGCAAGCAGATCAAAGGGGCGCGGGCCATCTCCTTTTTTCAGGATGTGGGTAATGAATTGCCCGGCGTAGGTGACGTGCTCTTCCTGACAAGCCAGGACGGTGAAGAAACCCAGTATGTGCGCATTACCGGCGTGGAGTCACAGACCACGACCTCCAGCTCCAAGACCTATGATGTAGTAGTTTGCGAGATAAGTGACGCCCTGCGCTATGACTTTGCCGGGTACGAGTTCGACGACTCAACGAAGACCGACCAGGCGCTTATCTACACAACCCTGGTGGCTGATGCTGCCAAATACTACGGGGTAATGCGGCTTGTCAGTGCGGCGGCAGACGGCGATCTGAATATCAATGTGGACTCCATTTATACGCACCTTGTTCCCAGCGCCCAGTCAGAGACTCCACTTGCAGATCAAACGCCAGGCAACATTCCGGTGGTGTTCAAGGGCGGCCCGGATACGCTGACTTTGAACACCACCGGCACCATCGGCCCTGGCGCAGTTGCATATCTACCTTGTTCGCCGGTTCCAGGCACCCTGATATTCGGGGGCGGCGGCCATTATGTATATGATGTGGGCGGGCGAGTGACTTACGGCGTAGGCGGTGAGGAAGTGGGCACCATGAACTATGCCGACGGGACCATCGTGTTTGACTCGGATTGTCCGACGATTATTTCAAACTACGCCTGCACCGTGACGTTCCAGCCCGCATCCGGCACAAAACGGCTGGGCAATTCCAAAGACATACCGGTTACCCTGGGAAATCGTGGGTACAACTACACCATCAATCTTGCCCCGCTTCCTGAGCCTGGAACCGTGGTGGTTGACTATATGGTGAGCGGCAAATGGTACCGCCTGGAAGATAACGGAGTGGGTGTGCTGCGCGGCAAATCAGGCAGCGGTACGGTCAAGTATGATACCGGTACCGTGGTCATTACCTGCGGGGCGCTGCCTGATGTGACGTCCAGGATCATAGTCAACTGGTCTGCACCGGTGGAATTTCGGAGCAGGGGAGGCACGACCACCGACCTGGGCATTGAGTGGCGCCATACCGTGGCCGAAGAGTCCATTGCCCCAGGAACATTGAGCATCGAGTGCATTGTTGCCGACACCGTGTACACCATTGTCGATGACGGTTCAGGAGGCATTGTGGACCCGGATGATATAATTGACGCGACAGGTAAAAATTTCGTCAACTATGCGACCGGTGAAATCTGTATCTCCTTTGCCATGGCCCTTGATCCGGCAACCACGGTCAGCATTGATTACGAGAAATACTCCAAGGAAGTCGAAAGCGTAACTATTGCAAACAGTTCAACGATCATCCAGCTTGCAAGTTATCCCATTGAACCTGGCAGTTTGAGCATGGAGGCCCAGTTTACCGGTGCAGGGTACCAGCGCACCGTATGGATCACCGACGACGGCAACGGCAACCTGAATGCCGACGACTTTACCATAGGCAGCCCGCTTGGACAGGACACAGGGGTTGAGGGCAATACCAGTGTGGATGCCCTGGTCACGCCTGGCACCATTGACTACAACACCGGGGAAATCGTACTGAACGGCTCATCATACGCAAACATCAATTATACGGCGTACAGGAACGTAACCGTGGAAGGGGTTGAAACGGTCACAACATGGACAGGGAACGACAGCTCCGAGACAACCGTTGTTTGGGACTGATAAGGGGAAATCATGGCATCATACGTAACATTGATTAACAACGAGGTAACCGTTACCAGGCCGGTCACCAAAACGGTTGAAGAGGCATACGAGGTAAATGTGGAGGAATACGGGTACGGCCTGGGTGGCTCTGCCGTGGCCAGGTACACATTGGCAAGCGCGGCAAGCGACGCACAGACGGAAACGGTTGAGGCTCCGGAAATAACCTTTGACCTGACTCCCGGCAGGCAGGAAGAAATTGTTGCGGGCTCGGTATTGTTTTCCCTGTACGGCACATCCATCGGCACCATTTATTTCTACGACCACAACGGGGCAATCTACCACACCATTGATGCAACGACCGGCCTGGGTACTGAATGCGGCTCCATTGATTACAGCACCGGCATTGTTACCCTGACATACTGGCCAAAGGGGCTGACGCCTCAATCAAATTGTAAAATCCATTCCCTGGTGACCAAAGTCGGCAATCAAATAGTGTATGAGACCACCTTCAGGTGCCCCAGCGCTCCTATCAGGCCCGGATCATTTACCCTGCAAGGCACACTGGTCGATGGAGCAACGGTAAGCGCAACCGCCAATGCGTCGGGAGCCATTCAGGGCAACTACTGTCAGGGCTATATTGATTACGAAACCGGCATTGTGGTGATGCTGTTCGGCGGCATGGTGAGCGCCGAAGACCTGGCAGGCAATGAGGGTGAGGACTGGTATGACGCTGACCTGATTCAGCCTACAGGAGATATGTGGCTGCCGGTTGGAGTGAAGACGGAAAGTCTGATGTATTCCTGTGTGGCGTATTCGTATTTGCCCCTGGATGCCGACCTGATCGGCATTGACCCTGTTCGTCTTCCTTCGGACGGCCGGGTGCCTATCTGCAATGACGGCGATATCGTGGTGGTCCACCATACGCAAACTGATGTGATGCCAAACGGTTTGAGCGCTTCCCAGGAAATTACCCTTTCCCGTGGGGACTTGAGTCTGGTGGAACTGTACGACGCTGACGGCGTATATGTGCCCACCACTGAGTATTCAGTGGACCTGATGAACGGTGTAATCACAATGGCAGAGGATATGGACCTGACCGGCTTTACAGAGCCGTTGGTGGCCAATCACAGAAGGGAAGACATGCTGCTCTGCAATGACGTGCAGATTACCGGATCCATTGCCATGACCGGGCAGCTCAGGCACGATTACCCGGCAGGGGCATACGTGAGCAGCGCCCTGCCGTACGGGGATCTTTCGGCAGCGGTCACCAATGTCTTTGATCAGCAGACCTGGACCAATGAGTGGGCCAATGAGGTCATAGGTAACACCACGGTAGCCAATTATAACACTGTCAACTATCCGATCACAGTTACCAATAAGGGCGCAATTACCCAACGGTGGCTGATCAAGTTCACCTCAGCGACCACGTATCAGGTAATCGGTGAGAATGTCGGTGTTATTGCCGAGGGCGACATATACACGACCTGCGCCCCGGAAAACCCTGCAACTGCGGTGCCTTACTTCACCATTGACGCAGACGGCTGGGGCTCTGGATGGGCGACCGGATATTGCCTGCGCTTCAATACCACGGCAGCCAACCAGGACTTATGGATTGCAAGGACAACATTGTCCGGTGAGGTAACCGAGCCGAATGATCAATTCACTATTCAGATCAGGGGGGATGCCGACTGATGGGAGCGCCTAAAATTTACAGATGGGACGATGCCGACGCGCCACAAGCGTACTCTGTCAGTGGAGGAGGCATCGGTGTATACATTGATCTTTTTGAAGCCTGCCTGGTGAATGGCTATGGCGAAAAAGAGGCGGCAGGCTGGACGTTAGAGTTCGACACCGGAGAATCGACTGATGAACGCTGGGTTGCTTTCAGGAATAATTCAACGGACGGCACCGGCGCATATCTACAGGTGACGGAAAACTTGGTCAATGAAAACTACGTCTATTTCCTGGGCTACATGACCATGTCTGATGCGTACACCGGCAGCGACCAATTCCCGGCAAACAGCGACCAAAAATCAATAGTAAAATCTGTAGGTATAGGCCCTGTATATTCAGGTGTCCCTCATCCGTGGATGATCATAGCAGATGACAGATGTTTTTATTTTTTCTCTTGGTTTTCGGCTGATGCAAGGGAGACATGGCCGCCCGAGTCATACGATTTCAGAAACACGTTGGCTATGTTTTTCGGTGACATTGAGCCGCTTATCCCAGGAGACAGTTACACGGCTGCACTTATTTGCGACACGACCTCGTATGCCGGCTTTCTTTCACTTGTCACCACTCCAAATGTTGGGGCTGGCCGTGTTTTCGTGCCACGCTATTCAGCCGGGGCTGTTCCCGGAGAAAGTGAGACGCCGGGCCTTCATCAGATAACAACAGGGCCACTCACCGGTTATTCCGGCGTCACCGGGCTCGATTACCCGTTCAACGGCCAGATGGTTATTGCACGGCCATACCTGAATGACGGCACGGTATACACCATGCGTGGTTACTTGCCGGGGTATTACACGCCTTGCCACAACACCCTTCTCTGGAGAGATGAAGTCATAACGGAGATCACCCAAGATAATATGACGTTTTTAGGGATAACCCACGGCGTACATAGCGGAGCTTACAACTACGAAAGTCAGTCGCTGATCAGGATAGACGAGGGGTTCAGGGCATGATTGTAGGCGGGCCGATATTCATAGGCACCAGGTCAATTGACTTTGGCCGTGAACGCTACGCGGTAGGTGGCACCTTGACCATTGACGGCAGTCCGGCAAAGCGGCGCATTATGATCTTCCACAGACAAAGCGGAAAGCTACTTGCCACCTGCATGAGCCAGGAAGACGGATCGTGGCTGTCACCGTGCTTTCCCAAAGTAAGCGACAAGAAATTGCTGGTTGTCGCGGTGGACGATGAGGGAGATTTCAACGCCGTGCCCTTTGACCATGTGACTATGGAAAAACTAACTTTAGAGGATTTTGAATAATGGGAGCGCCAACAGTTTATAAATGGACGGACACCGGGGCGCCTGCGCTTTTACCTGGTGACCAATTCGGGGCAGTTAATGTTCTGAAGGCGTGCCTGGTTGACGGGTACGGCAGCAAGACCGCAGCTGGTTGGACCATGCCGTTCGAAAGCCTTGCCACTGGAGTCGCTGTTTTCCGCAACAACGGCACCGGCATGTTTCTGCGCGTGCAGCACAACACAGATTCAACGCTCTGCTACAGCGGCAGGACTATGTATATTGAGTCCTACGAGGCTATGACTGATGTGGATACGGGCACCAACAGGTGTCCGGCGGACGGCAGTCACGTCTATATGCAGGTAAGCAGTTGGACTTCCGGCTCGTACGCATGCCCATGGGTCATTATTGCAGATGACAAATGTTTCTACTTTTTTTCTTTTTATAATCTGCAAGGAGTAACCGAGCTGCCGGCAGATCAGTATTACAGCCGATTCTGTTTTTGCGGTGACATTATCCCGGTTGATTCCTCTGACGCTTACGCTTTCGCAATCATAGGTAGCATCAGCACCTCAGCTGCATCCTATTTCGGGACTTTGGGGAGCTTTTCAGGCGGCAACGCAAATGCTCATTACATGCAGAGAAACATGGAGGGCGATGTAGGCGCAACACAATTCTCCGTGCTGATGACTGCACTCTCGCATCAAAAGTTCGGGGGAGGCAACGTGTCGTATGCAATGTTACCATACCCGTTCAATGGCCAGATATATCTCAACCCGGCTGTCATAAGCAACGGCGTTGACTACACTTTCAGAGGGTATTTGCCTGGATGCTATCATCCGGCACACAACGCCTACGATATTGAAGATACCTTTACGGAAGTGGAAATAGGCGGCACAACCTATATGATCGTGCAGTTCCAAAGTTACAGCTCGACCCGCTGTTGTGCCTTCTTTGACTTGAGCGCCAACTTCAGACCGGAGTAAGCAATGGCAATCTTCAATGATTTTATAGTCGGTGGCACTTATGTCCAGCCGACCAAATACAAGGTTGAGGGCGTGCTGACCATTGAGGATACACCCTATGCCTTCAGGCGGGTAGTCGTGGTCAACCGGCAGACCATGGAAATATTGGCGGCATGCGTGACCGATGCAGAGGGCAACTTTTCAATGACCGGGCTACCTGACTTCGGCGTTGATAAAGTTATGGTTATCGGTCAGGAGGAAACCGGAAACTACAATGCCAAATGCTTTGACCATGTAACCATGACAGCTTACCCCATAGTTGAGTAATGCGTCTGAACTATGGAGCCCCGGCTGGGGATTATATAGTTTTTGACCTGGAGGAGGTCGGCCAGGCAAGTGGTGCGCTGACCATTGAGCTGGCAGGCGAGGAAGTCACCCTTGTTGAGTATACGCCCCCTGAAGGCGGCTCCATGGTTATCAACCTGGATGCCTTCACGCCGCCGCCGAGTCATCGCCTTGTCATTGACCTGGCTGATTATGCAGGCAATGACTCCGGCACGGGCCCAGGGGAGGATTTACCCTCAAATGCCGAAGAGGAAGTGCCGGTCTTCAGGCTGGGCACCCAACTCTTGTGGGGAGATGCACCGGCAAACGAGCGTCACCTGACCATGCGGTTCAAGGATGCCGGGAGGTTGCCTGCGCGGGTGAGGTCCACCTTTGCCGATGCCGGAAGGATGGAAAACGAGGTGCAGGCAGGATGGTCCAAGGTTTACGAGACAGGTTGCATAACCAAGGCAATGTGGTCCAGGCTTTCCCGTAACGATGATTCGTTGGATGCGCCCTGGAGCACTCCTGATCGTGCCTATGACCGTATCCAGGCGCCACACGGCGACCTTGAGCGCAAGATTGACGACGATGTGAATGCACCATTTGAATATCCTCCCAGGAAAGATACCGGGCATATACCTTCAGGGTGGGACGACAGCATGCGGGAAGATTCCCAGGATTTTGTTGCCCCATGGGGAAAAGGCAACCCAAACGATGAATCTCACCATACCTTGTGGGGCAAAAAATACTACGATGAGATTTGTACCCGTGATTATGAGGTGCCTTCCGGCTTGAACCTCAACTTTGAGTTGGATACCGATATTGAGGATGTTGACGACCGCCTCCTGATTCGGGTTCGGTTCGATTCATTAACCTACGATCTGCGCTGCAGGCATCGTGAGCCTTCAGGCTTCCGCGACCGATACGACTATGAGAAGATTGATATTGCCGAGCGCATGCAGATCAAAAACGTGTATCAGATTATGAACAACGCAATGCTGAAACGGGTGTCCGACGATACCCCGGTTGATGTGACCAGCATGAGCATGTCTGCCGATATGGACTCCTGGTGCTGGTCGTTCAGCGCGACGATCCGGACAGAGGAAGCCCTTGACGTGGTGATGAATACCACCAACCCGGTGGTGGTGGAGGCTGAAATAAACGGCTATGTCTGGAGATTTATCATTGAGTCGTGGAGGGAGACCAGAAGTTTCGGCAGGCGGTCTTACACGGTGAGCGGCAGATCCCAGTCGGCCTTACTGACAGAACCGTATACGGCAAAGGCATCACACACCGAGGCCACGGCCATGAATGCCGTGCAGCTGGCTGAGGCCGAACTTGCAGATACCGGTTGGTCGTTGACCTGGGGTGTGGAGGACTGGCTTGTTCCAGTCGGGGTATTCAGTTATCAGAATCTGACTCCTGTGGGAGTGATACAGCGGATATCCCAAGCTGCAGGCGGCGTGTTGCAGTCCGATCGATCGGAACTCACCCTGCAGGCATTGCCAAGGTACTGTTATACCGGGCCGTGGAATTGGGGGTCAGCCACGCCGGATGTGTATTTGTACGACTCCATTATCCGGGAATTCGGCAGTGAGTGGGCGGGGAAGACTCCGTACAATGCGGCCTTTGTTTCCGGTACCAGTTCCTCCGGCGTTGTCTGCAAAGTGTATCGGACCGGCACGGCAGGCGACCAGGCAGCCCCCATGGTGACCGAGGCGCTGATAACCGATACCGCACCGGCACGGGAAAAAGGACGTACGATTATCGCCGGAAGCGGCAAGTGGAGCAACGTGTCGGTGCAGCTGCCGCTTACTGAAAGCGGTGTTCTTCCAGGCCTGCTTGCAGTCGGACAATTAGCCGAGGTTGGTGAGAATAACACCACCTGGCGCGGACAGGTGGTCAGCGTGAAGATCGACGCCAACAGGTCAAGGGGGTTGAACATTACCCAGAGCGCTACCATTGAGAGGTATTATGGGAACTAATCTCTTCACGCGGTTTGACCGGCTGCTTGCCAAGGAACCCATGGCCGTTGTGACGGTTCTGGCCGTGAATACCGACGGCACCAGTACCGTTGAAACCTATGCAGGCGGGGTGATGAAGGTGCTTGGAACCGGTGTGTCTGTTGGTAGCAAGGCGTATATCCGTGATGGAGAAATCAGGGGTGAGGCCCCGAGCCTTACCTATTACGAGCTGGAAATATAGGAGCGTTCATGTCTTTTTTGTATCGAGATCAACGTAATTCAGGGAAGACCTGGCGCACCTGGCTGCCTTTTCTCACTCTGGCGCTGATCGTAGTGTTGGAGCTGGTCGGCTGTATCGTTATTTATTTTGCACGAGGATAATGTGAGAATATTACTTGTCTTATTGATAGCCTGGATGCTGGGCGGCTGCGCATCGTCGAACGATGTGGCCATAATGCAGGCCCATTATGACGCCAGGCGTAACCACGACACCCAGCAGACCGAGCAGGTCCGGCACAAGGCACATTATATCAAGGATCTGTTTGATTATCAGTGTCCGGAAAGCTCCCAGGGGTCTGAATTGTGCGGGTATGCCAAGGCTATGTCCAACATGATGGGGGCGGATAAGATCGCCGGGATCCGGCCGGAGGCGTTTGCCGAAGAGAAACCCATTACTTCTCTTGACGTGCAGGAGACGGGCATAAAAAAACTGGCAGCCGGCATCCCTATGATTCCCTTGACGGTAGGGGTGTATAAACTGGCGGACAACGATCAGGCAAGCGCCGAGATCCATGCGGATAACGGCTCCACGGTGAGTTATACCCTGGATGAGGACCATGCCACGGCCCTGGGAGAAAACTCCACGGCCACGAATACGCCCTCAGGCGACAGCACTGAGATCGAGGCCGAAGAGAGCGAGGGCAAAGAAAGTGAAGAAACCCAGGAGGAAGCGGAATGATCACCAAGTCCATCAAGACAAGTGAATTCTGGGCGGTTGCCCTGGCCTCGGCGCCCTACATGCTGCAGGCGTTCCTGCAGGCCCTCGGGGTTGACCTGGGCGATCAGGAGGTGTCGGTGATCGTCGAGGGCGCGAAGACCACTGCCGACAAAATTCTGGAAGCCGCAGACAAGATCGACCAGGCCGGTTACCAGGGGCAGTCTGTGCCGTATATCCTGTTTGCGGCCCTGGGTTATGCCGGGTTGCGGACCTGGCTTAAAGCCAAGGGTGCTGCGGTTTCGAGTCCCCAGGTGGAAGAGGTTGTCCGGGAGGTGGTTGCAAAGATGAAGACGGAAGACGGGGGTGACCATGGTTGAGATACAGACCGGGGATGTGTTCTGCGTGCAGGGCAATATGGGTGCGGTTTCCGCCCTGATTAGAGCGGCTGAATGGTTTTGGTCAGTTGACAATGAGGCCCTATATGGGCATGCAGGCATTATCCGCAACAGTGCCGGCGATACCCTGGAGGCGTTGTGGACGGTCAGACAGTCCAACCTGGATGCCTATCGCGGCAAACAGGTGATTATTTACAGACCGGTTCAGGACCTGGACGGTGGTTTTATAGAGCCTGCTCATATGGCCCAGGCCTATGCAGACCTGCTCGATGAACATCTGGGCCGCTGGTATCCGGTCCATCGTCTGGCCCTGCATATGATTCCGCCGCTGGCAAAATACATCTCCACCGGCAGGTGGCTGGTTTGCTCTGAACTGGTGGCAAAATATCTGTGGCTCATCGATGCGCGGGATCTGCCTTATACCGGGGTGAATCCTGACACCTTGGCGGACGAGTGGCGCTATTATTTTAATTTCCAGGAAGTGTTCAGCGGTATCTGGGAGGGTATATAATGGGCGATTTGTCAGCAAATTTTTCCAGGCATGAGTTCGGCTGCCGATGCGGTTGCGGATTTGATACCGTGGATGCCGAGCTGCTTGTGTTGCTGCAGCAGGCAAGGGATCAGTTTAAGGCGCCGATCAGGATCGTATCCGGATGCAGGTGCGCGGCCCATAATGCCAAGGTCGGCGGTGCGGCCGGGTCGCAGCATCTGTATGGTCGGGCTGCGGATATCGCCTGCGCCGGGACCTCTCCCGGAGAACTGTACGCGTTTTTTGCGGCACGCTATCCAGACAAATATGGTTTGGGCTGGTATGCGGCCTGGGTGCATATCGATACCAGGTCCGACGGTCCGGCACGCTGGCAGGGCTGAGATAAAAAAACACACGGAGGGAGCATGAGCGGGGTGAAAATCGACAAGTGTTCTGTCGCCGAGGACGGCGTCTGCGCCATGCACGGCGTGGAAGTGGAACGGCGCAAGAACCATCAGCGTGAGTTGGATGATATCAAGGCGGATATCACAAACAACAAGCAGCATATAGGGACGCTGCTCACTTTCAAGAACCTGATCACCGGTGCCTCCCTGCTCGGCATGCTGGTGCTGACCGGCAGCTATGTCTACACGTATACCCATATCGAATCGGCAGAGCTCAAGCACGTCGCCTGGGAATCTGAGCTCAAAAGTCTGGATATGCGGGTCAACACCCTGGCTACCCGCCAGGCCGTGATCGACGACCGCTACAATACCCTGGTCACCCGCATCGATGAACTCAGCGACCGGATCTATCAGCTGATAAACAGCCTTGAGGGGCGTAGAGTAAAGGCGCAATACAATTCACCCAGCCAACAACCATAAGTTGACAGTTCAACTCTGCGACCCGGGGGAAAAAATATAAAATATTGTTTCCCCGGGTCGCATTTTTTAGGTGCCTGCTGCAGGTGCTACACTCAGGATTTGTGGTATAGCACTTTTTAGCACCTAGAAGGTGCTGAAAATAAAAAAGCGGTTACAGATTTCAGTCCGTAACCGCTTGAATTTATTGGTGCCCGGAGCGAGAATCGAACTCGCACAGCCTCAAGTGCCGAGGGATTTTAAGTCCCTTGCGTCTACCAGTTCCGCCATCCGGGCATAGTAGCTCCTGTTTATACACGTCTGCTGATTTTTTGTCAAATCACAATTACGCCTTCAGTGCTGTATTCCCTGTAGCGTAGAAGTGGCCTTCTATGCTATCTTATTCAATTTTCAGTTATCATTTCAATATATGCAACCAAGAGACTGCATGCGTAAAATCATCGTTATAAGTCTGCTCTTCTTTCTGCTGCTGGTGGGCGGAACAGTCGGCTATATGTTCTTGGAAAACACAGGGTTTTGGGAAGGGATGTACCTGACCATCATAACTGTTTTTACGGTCGGATACGGTGATATTGTTCCCATTCATCCTGGTGGGAAAGTGTTTACAGTCTTTCTGGTGATCACCAGCGTCAGCTTTGTAATGTATACCTTCAGCAAGATCACTGAAACAATGATTGAAGGTGAATTACGCGGTATTTTCAGGAGAAGAAGAATGACACATCAAGTTTCCCGTTTGCGTAACCATTATATTGTCTGCGGTTTTGGACGTATCGGTAGAGAGATCTGCAAAATACTCGAAGAACACGGCAGGGAATTTGTAGTCATAGAAAAAGATGAAGAGGTTATTCATGAAATTGAAGCAAGCGGCTTTTTGGCGTATCTCGGTGAAGCGTCGGATGATGACGTACTTTTGGCCGCAGGCATTAAGCGGGCAAAAGGATTGGTCTCCGTCGTTTCCACTGATGCGGATAACCTGTATATAACCCTGACCGCTCGAGGAATAAATCCGAATCTGTACATTATGACCAGATCAAGCGGTACACCGGGCGTAGAGACGAAACTGATGCGCGCCGGGGCCTCAAAAGTGATTTCACCTTACTCCATCGGCGCCAAGAGAATGGCCCACCTTATCGTGCGGCCGACGGTAAGTGATTTCATCGACCTGACCATGGGGGCAGGGGAGTTGGATCTGATGATGGAGGAGTTGATAGTGGGGCAGGAATCCGCCATGGTGGACAAAAACCTCATCGATGCAGAGATCCGGAAAAAGTACGATGTCATCGTGATCGCCGTCAAACATGAAGACGGTACAATGGAATTCAATCCTAAACCAAGCACCATTATTCGCGCTCGCGATATTCTTATAGTGCTTGGTTCGTATGAAGATATTATCGGCCTGAGTAAGGAACTCGCCTGAAAGGAAATTAATTTCGCTGCTTGACAATAGCCAGCATTTCGCGGACCGCCTGGTCCAGCCCGACCAGTACAGCCCTGCTGATAACAGCGTGACCGATGCTCAGCTCTTCGATTGCCGGTAAAGCGGCAATGGCTGCTGTATTCCTGTAATCCAACCCATGGCCTGCATTAACCCTAAGCCCTGATTCTGAAGCCAGTTCCGCCGCCCGGGCAATGAATCGGAACTCCTTGTCGCGCTCTTTTTCCGTTATTGCATCGCAATAGCGGCCGGTATGCAGCTCGACATAGGTGGCGCCTGCTTCCCTGGCCGCCTCAATCTGATCCGCTTCCGGATCGATAAACAGGGAAACCGGGATGGAAGCCCTGCTCATCTTGGCAATGGTTTTGCTGATTTTTTTGAAATTGCCCACCACATCCAGGCCGCCTTCCGTGGTCAGCTCCTGACGTTTTTCCGGCACAAGGGTCACCATGTCCGGTACGATTTCAAGGGCGATATCGACGATCTCTTTGGCAACGGCCATCTCCAGGTTGAGCCTGGTTTTCACTGTTTGCCTGAGCAGGCGCACATCACGATCCTGGATGTGCCTTCTGTCTTCTCGTAAGTGGACAACGATTCCCTCTGCGCCTGCAAGTTCGCAGATCGCTGCGGCGGTAACCGGATCAGGCTCGCTGACGCCTCGGGCCTGGCGGACCGTGGCAACATGGTCGACGTTAATGGCAAGATGCGGCATATGTGTTCTCCTGCTGTGTGTTAACTGCTGAAATAATTCTTTTTCTCTGTCCCACATTTCAAGGGCTTCTGCTTCCGATCGTTCATGATCATAGCCGGTCAGATGAAGCATCCCGTGGATAATCAGCTCAAGAATGCGATGATGCAGAGTTGTCTGTTGTTGGCCGGCTTCACGTTCCGTGGTTTCGAGCGCAATGAGAATATCGCCGAGTTCTCGCTGCATTCCGGGGATGTCCAGCTCCTTGTCCGCAGGGAAGGAGAGCACATTGGTCGGGCCCTGTTTTTTTCGGTAGGTCTGGTTGTAGAAGGCCATTTCCTCATCGGTCATCAGGATAATGCTGACAACCTGCGGCGTAATTC
Source organism: Desulfobulbaceae bacterium (assembly GCA_963678525.2). GTDB lineage: Bacteria > Desulfobacterota > Desulfobulbia > Desulfobulbales > Desulfobulbaceae > Desulfogranum. The sequence continues at coordinate 1,576,724 of CAXXDG010000003.1, read as the reverse complement.
CCAGAATTTCCTGCAGACGGCCGGAGAGGCGAACAAGTTCTTCCCTGTTGATGTCGTATCCCTGTACCTCGTCGCTGATCCTGAAATTAACGGCCATACCTACTGCTCCTCTTTTCCGGCGCCGCTGGAGGTGCGCCCTTTCCGGTCACTGTTTTCTTCATATGCATGGATGATTTCCTGAACCAGTGGGTGGCGAACCACGTCTGTTTTGGCGAAATGACAGAAACTGATGCCTTTTATATCCGTGAGGATCCGTTTTGCTTCGACAAGGCCGGACGATTTGTTTCCCGGCAGATCGATCTGGGTGATATCACCGGTGATGACCGCACGGCTGTCAAAACCTATGCGGGTCAGGAACATTTTCATCTGTTCGCGGGTGGTGTTCTGCGCTTCATCCAGAATGATAAAGGCATTGTTGAGCGTACGTCCGCGCATGAAAGCCAGGGGCGCGATTTCAATGATACCCCGTTCCACCAGTTCCTGGGTTCTTGCCTGACCGAGCATATCATTGATGGCGTCGGTCAGCGGGCGCAGATACGGGTCTATTTTCTGGGCCATGTCTCCGGGAAGAAAACCAAGCTTTTCACCTGCTTCAACGGCCGGCCGCGTCAGGATAATGGAATGCACCTGCTCGCTGGCTAGGGCGGAGACCGCCATTGCAACTGCAAGATACGTTTTTCCGGTTCCGGCAGGTCCGATTCCGAAGACAATGTCCCGGTTACGGATAGCCTCAATATAACGTTTCTGGTTGATTGATTTCGGTGAAATAACACGATTTCTTGAAGTGATATACACCTTGTCAAGAAAAATTTCCTCCAGCTTTGTCTCCGGTGCGGACTCCAGTATCTTGATGCCGAATGCAATATCCTGGGTAAAGACGGGGTATCCCTTGCGGATCAGGGCGTACAGCTGTTCAAGTATGGACGCAGCAATGCCGACGGCATGACTGCGCCCCTGTATCTGCACCCGGGTTCCACGAGCGTTGATGGAGACATTGGCTGCCTGTTCGATGGTGTGCAGGTTTTTATTGAGATCTCCATACAGCAGTTGTGCGGTGTTGTTGTCGATAAATTCTATATCACGGGTAATTTCTGCATTCATGGAGCGGGTGACGTCGCTATGTTTCACTCTTTACCCAGAGCCTCGTCTATCATGGCCTGGACGGCTTCAACTGACCGCTGTTTTACCGGTACGCCGTTTACGAACAGGGCCGGGGTCCCTGAGACTTCAGCGGCCTGGGCGTCGCGTACATCTTCACCCAGGCGCTGCTTGGTTTCTTCCGCTGCAATATCCTTCTTATACTGCTCCATATCCAGGCCTATTTTTTCAGCAGCAGCGTCAATGGCTTCCGGGCTCAGTTTTTCGGTGTCAAACAGGGCGTCGTGCATTTCCCAGAATTTTCCCTGGTTCTGCGCTGCAACGGCAGCAAGGGCTGCCTGCCGGGCATGGGCATGCATGCGCAGCGGCAGATGTTTGAAGGCGACTTTGAGCGTCTCCGGGTTTTTCTCGAGCAGTTCATGGATCAAAGGCTTGACCTTGCCGCAGAAGGGGCACTCGAAATCTGAAAATTCAACCAGGGCGACGGGCGCGTCAGGATTGCCGAGAAGGGGCGCTTTGCTGATATCTATCTGCTGGGAAAAAGAGATGTCGATCGCGGTATAGCTGTTATCCTCGCCGTTTATCAGGTACAGGGCCTCGCCCCGGGGAGCTATGTCGATATCAACAACGCCTTCATTGACAGGAAGAGTCCCCAGCTTGCCGCCTTCTGCACTGAAGATGTGCACTTTGGAGTCATCGCCGAGAATGAAGACCTTTTTATTGTCCAGGGACTGGGCTACTGCCTTGGGCTTGGCGGCGAGTTTCCAGCCGTTGCTGATGGACCAGTGCAGATCGCTGCTTGCCGCTTCAGAGGTCCAGAGCGCAGTGGGAAGAAGAAGTGAACAGAAAAGTATTTTTTTAAACATATTGTATACCTGATACATGGAAAAGTTTTGACGAATGGAGAGAATTTCAGACAATATCGGTTTCACTATAATGAAGGGGTAACTAATTGGCAAGGTACAAGAAAGCATCGGCATGGCCGTATCACACTTGACGGGCGGCGATACCATTTATTATGCTGTATGGATAACTGCCTTCGGCGAAAAAATTATCAGTCATGTAAAGGAGATATATCTCTATGAAAAAGCGGCAATCCATAGCCGGACTCATCCTGTGCTGCGTCATGTTCTGTGGGTGTTCTCCCACCAGTGCGCCAACTGAAAGCGTCACCAATACCGTGGACAACACCGTCAACGGCGTGATTGATTTTTCCTCGAGCTCCACCCCGGGATCTTCCGACAGCGGCAGCGCAGGTGTTGAGGCGTTTACCCGTGCCAACTATGCCGACCTGAAAATGGAGATGGCGGCAGGCAGCGGTGAGCATGTACAGGCGCTGGCCACGCTTCTGGACATCCCCGGGGAAAAGCGCTGTCGTTTTTTCACTCTGCTCAAGCAAGAGTACGGCTCACTGTACCCCACGCCGCAGACTCCCCCTGATGTCATGCTTGCCTCGCTTTATACAACCATGGATGCGGCAGGTATGCTCTAAATTCTTCCTGCGCTTTTTCAGCCTTCGGACTTCCCGCACCTGTGAGGAACCTTTCGGCCTGTACGCTGTCCGTGCTGCTTTGGCTTTTGCAGCCGTACCCCGCTCTTGCCGGGCCTGACCCGGCGGTTCTGACGGAACGCGCAAGCGGCAAGCAACTCTGGACGTCTCCCGGATGGTTGAACCTGCTGCATTACGACAGGGGGAAGTCCCTGATCCCTTCTTCTTCATCGTATTTCTTCAGTGAACACGGTGCCGCGCAGCCGGAAGCAGAGGGACAGGCCTGCCTGGAAAAGTTCTGGGGGCGGACCTGTTCCAGCTCTGATGCGCTCACCTTAGCCGATGATGACCTGCGCTGCAGGTTCCCTGCACGTTATACCTTCCTTGCCCGAGAGTTGGGTGTCGCCCAACCTGCGGATGTCGCCCTGCAATGTCCGGAACTGGGCAGGTGGCTTTCCGGGATCAATCCCATCGGTTTGAGTCTGGTTTTCCCTGGTTCGTACATGAACAACCCCGCGTCCATGTTCGGGCATACGCTGCTGCGCATAGATTCGGCGGAATTCTCGCCCGATGATCCTCTCCTTGCAGCCGGTGTCGGTTTTACGGCCGATGCCGGAACAGAGCGCGGTATCGGCTATGCAGCCAAAGGTCTGTGGGGAGCCTATCCCGGATATTTTACTGCAAGTCCCTACTATGTTCAGGCAAATATGTATGGAAGTCTGGAAGATCGCGATATCTGGGAGTATCCCCTCGATCTGAGCCGAGAGGAAGCAACTTTTTTTCTTTTGCATGTATGGGAGCTGCGGAAGGTCGGCATTCCCTATTATTTTTTACGCCGTAACTGTGCCTTTCAGCTCCTGGCAATGCTGCAGGTGCTGCGTCCGGAGATTGATCTGACCGGACGGCATCGGTATTGGACCCTGCCGGTGGAGACCGTGCGTCAGCTGGACGAGGCTGTCGGTTTTCGCTCTTCTCCCGTTTATCGGCCCAGTCTGAGCAGCAGAATTCAGCGGGCTGCGAAACCTCTTCCCGGTAATTTGCGGAAACTGGGCGCGGCCCTGGGGCGTGACAGTGCGGCATTGAACGGCAGCGCCTTTGAGCGGCTCAGCCCCGAGATGCAGTCCTGTGTCCTTGACCTGGCCATGCTGTACAATACCTATCTGCATGTGAAACAACCTGAACAGCGCAAACCTTCTCCCACAGTGCAGCATGAGCTGGCTACCCTGCGCAGCAGTCTGCCTGCCTGCAATCTCCAGGGGACGGATGTGCGTAATCCCGTGCGTCCTGATCAGGGGCATCCTTCCATGCGTTTCAGCGCGGGTATAGGTGAACATGACGGCGACCTGTATCTGTCTTTGGGCGGGCGCCCCGTACTCCATGACATTCTTGACCCGGCTCAAGGGTATATCCCCGGTACAGGCATTGAACTGCTGGATGCGGAGTTGCGGTATTTTCCCTTCTTGCATCGGATGCGGCTTGAGAGCCTGGATCTGATCACCCTGCAATCGACCAATCCCCTTGAACCCTTGCCAGGCCGACCGGCATGGAAGGTACGCCTCGGGCTCAGGCGGTTTGCTTTTCCTGGTACAGGTGATTCCCTTACCCTGCACGGCCGGGCAGGGGCGGGGAGAACCACCGCAATGACGAGGCGGGGTTTTGGTTATGCCCTGGCAGGGGGCGCCTTCTGGGCATCGGATAGGATTGCAGGATATGGAGAGATCGGACCTGCCCTGGAGCTTGGCTGGGTGCTGCAACAGTCTGAGAGCCTGCTTTTAGGAGTACAGGGTATGTTGAGTTTCCCCCTGCTCCACGATGACCAGGTACGCTACCAGGCAGGTGTTACCGGTACCTGTCGGCTTACTCAAAAACAGGCGATCAGGCTTGAAATGACCTCGGAAAATTTCGTGCACAGCCCCACCCACTCCTTCGCATTACGCTGGTGTTTTTATTTTTGACAAGGGAACGAATCAGTCGCAAAAAGCAAGAAAAAAGCGGCGTGTCCGGTCTGAAAAACAGACGATTTTTCAGAACTCCCTGAAAGTATGCAATTTTCGGTTTGTCATGAAAAAACACAACATGTGGTGCTTTTTCTTGTTGAACCTGTCCATATGTTGTGATAACTTCACGGCGTGGTCAACATGGTGGGGACATTTTTTCAGGATGTTACATCTGCCTGATGTAGTGGCCGATCTGTGTTGGCAAACAACCGCTTTTCAAGGTTGCCCACAGTGTTTCTTGTACTGTTTCAAAGGGCGCCTTAGAACATAGAAACATTTCTTATATTCTTTAACTCCACTCGCCGTGCCTTGCTGCGTATGTCTGCAGACGTATGGGGCGCTGCCTGCGTGTGGATTTTTTTCAATACTAAACTGATTTGCAACTCACTTGCCGCTGGACACCACTTGCCGCATTCTTTTGCGTTTTGTGCAAAGGAGTGCTGCGGCTGTAACCATTGAGCATTAGGGGAGAGGAATGTATGACAAAAGACATGCCGAGACAACAGTTAACAGAAACTGCCGAAACCGTTCTTGAGCGTCGCTATTACCTGAAAGATGAAAAAGGGAATCCCATTGAAAACTGGGAAACCCTCTGCCGGAGGGTAGCCAATGCCGTAGCCCTGGTTGACCAGGAACTCGATGACTACGAAACCATCCGGGATGATTTTTTCAATATGATCTATCATCTTGATTTTCTGCCGAACTCTCCGTGCCTGATGAATGCCGGTACCGACCTTGGGCAGCTTTCCGCCTGTTTTGTGCTGCCTGTGGAAGACTCCATGGACGGTATCTTCACCTCCATTCGCAACGGCGCCCTTGTCCATAAAACCGGCGGCGGGACAGGATATTCCTTTTCCCGTCTGCGTCCTAAAAATTCTGCGGTGCGATCCACCCAGGGTGTTGCCTCGGGACCGCTCAGTTTTGCTGCCGTGTTCGACGCCGCAACCGAGACCATCAAGCAGGGAGGCAAGCGCAGGGGTGCCAATATGGGGGTTCTGCGCGTTGATCACCCTGATATCATGCAGTTTATAACCGCCAAGGAAGACCAGACCAAATACACCAATTTCAACTTCAGCGTCGCCATAACCGATCCGTTCATGGATGCCGTGAAAAACGATCAGGATTATGATCTGGTCAACCCTTCCACCGGCAAGGTAACCGAGACAATGCGGGCAGTCGATGTCTTCAACAAGATAATTGATCTGGCATGGCATAACGGTGAACCAGGGGTCCTGTTCATCGATGCCGCCAATCGAGACAACGCCACGCCCCAGCTCGGTGATTTTGAAGCCACCAATCCCTGCGGTGAGCAGTGGCTGCTGCCCTATGAATCCTGTAACCTGGGCTCCATCAACCTGGGGCACTATGTTATAGACGGTGAGCTTGACTATGAGCAGCTGGCAAACACCGTACACCTTGCGGTTCGTTTCCTGGACAATGTCATAGACTGCAACCGGTTCCCGATTCCTGAAATTGCGGAGATGACCCAGAAAACACGCAAGGTCGGGCTTGGAGTCATGGGACTGCACGATATGCTCATTCAAATGGAGCTGCCCTATGCTTCGGAAGAGGGACGCGCCTCCGCATCCAAGGCCATGCAGTTTATCCGTGACGAAGCGGAAAAAGCATCAGTTGCCATTGCAGAGATCAAAGGTCCGTTTCCAGCCTATGATCCGGAGATCAATACCTATACGCCGCGGAGAAATGCCGCGCTTACCTCCATCCAGCCGACCGGCACGGTTTCCATGATTGCAGACTGCGCTTCAGGGTGTGAACCGTACTTTTCCATTGTTATGGAGAAACATGTCATGGATGGTGACCGTCTGCTCATGGTCAACAAGCATTTTCAGGACATTGCCGGCAGGGAAGGCTTTTATTCAGAGAGGCTGATGGAAGAAGTCGCCTCCAGCGGTACGGTTATCGGGCACAGCGAAATACCTGAGCACTGGCAGGAGATCTTTCGCACCGCCCAGGACATAACCCCGCATGAACATATTCGCATGCAGGGGGCGCTGCAGGGCAGCGGGGTGGATTCCTCCATAAGTAAAACCATCAACCTGCCTTCTTCTGCAACCCGCGATGATGTGCGCACCGCGTATCTGCTCGGCTTTGACCTCGGCTGTAAGGGGCTGACCGTGTACAGGGACGGTTCCCGTGATCACCAGGTGCTCAACACCACGCCGGAAAAAGCAAATGAAGCAACCGTCTCCGCTTCAGCAGGGCTTGTTCGCAAGACCGAACTGCCGGACGTACTCAGCGCCAAACGGTATCGTCTGAAAGATATCAATCAGAATACCATCTACCTGATTGTCTGTTTTGATGAAAATGAAAACCCCATGGAGGTTTTTGCCAAGTTCCCCTTTGATAATCGGGTCGACCTGAAAGATAAATCCACCATGTGGACAACCACCTGCCGGCTCGTCTCCCTGGCCCTGCGGTATCAGATCCCCATGGAAGAGATTATCAAACAACTGGATCGTTCCAGCGGCCACATGCTGGATCTGCCCGCCCAGCTCGGCAAACTGCTCAAATCTTTTATGGCCGCCACCCACCATGGTTTTTCCATCGCCTGCCCCGAGTGCAGCGTGGGCAGACTGGTTTTTGAAGAAGGGTGTGAGATCTGCCATGAATGCGGCTATTCCAAGTGCTCCTGATACATTGAATCGCCCTTGAAGACATCAAGCCGGCAGCCATATGGCTGCCGGCTTTTTTGTTCGTGTCTGGAAAAGGAAAAGAAAAAACCCCTCTGCCGAAATAGGGGTTGATCAGCAGAGGGGAAAGTAGGAGGATGACATGAGCGCCATTAGGTGTATTGTACGTCCTGCTGAGTAGAATGACAAATTTTTTAGCTGTTTTTTTTATTGCGGCACATACTGTTTTTTAAGAATCGGAGTGCACAATTTCTCGAGTAACAGCACACATCGTGCAGCATATTCTGGGCTGTTTCGTGCATGTTGTGTTCCATGCGGAGAATTGGTTTGACCAAAATTGCTGCCTTGTCAGAAAAAGACTCAAATCATATCCAGGGAATATTTGACGCATTTTGCGATCTTTTTTTGGCTCGAGCTGTTCCAATTTGGGACTTGAAAAAAATACTAAAAAAAATTGGTCTATATCTTTCCCATATTGCACGCTTTTTTATTTTTTTGCGCTCAAAAGGCATGTTGAAAGCACATTGTGGTACTGACAAGCACCTGCTTTATGGTTATGATAAAAAATATTATAAATATTTTTGATGGAAAAATATTTATCGGTCATTTTTTACTGAAGTTTAGAGATGTAGAGCAGGTAATCGTTATGAAGCGGCTTTTTTGTCGCCAATCTCAGCTGGAATCATTGACAAAAATTTGTCGAAACTCGTATATTACCAGTTGTTTGCAGGCAGTAGCATACGGATCGTTTATTCCCATTCTTCTCCAGGCATGGTTCTCCGGAGAAGCCTTTTTCCTCTTTGAATCCTATTCCGAGTCGACCGCTCATTTTGTGCGAAACTGGGTGACTGTCGGATTTGTCCTCACCATACTCCATTTTTATATCACCCTGGAGCAGATACCTCAGCATCTGACGCCGCTGGAGTCGGATGATCCTAAATTCGATTTGAAAAAACACCTGGACTGTATTCGCTGGGTGGCCGTGATGTGCGGGTTTACGGCAGGCACACTCATTTCCTTCTGGTCTCAAAATCCCATTGCCGGGGCTGATTCCCAACTGCTATGGTCCGTGGTTATTCTCATGGCGGTCATGATCCTGGCCATCGGCAAAGATTTCTGGCGCATGTCCGGTCTGTCTCCAAACATCGCAGATCAGCTGGAACTGCTGACTGAGCGAGATCTTTTCGCCAGGAAATACTGTATGGAGCTGGTGGAGCACAGGCCTTTCGTGGATGTGGATTTTGACCTCCTTGTGCGGGAGCTGAAACGCTCCGCTGCCAGGGAGTATTGATTCCAAGTCCCTTTATTTCCGGACCGACAACAGACACACCTAAACCGCTTTTTTCCGTACCTGGAAAATAGCGGTTTTTTTGTGTCATATGTTTCCGTACGTACCCTCCCCTTGAAATTGCCCCCGGTTTGCGGTAAAGATTCTGCGTTAATCCTGAATTATCAGGCGTGTATATGTTTTGTACAGTAAAGCGCCGGCCATGAATCTGCAACGATCCAGGCGGGACTGGGTACAGCCGGAGAGAAACGTAGTAGAATGACAATATGAGAGGTTCTATGAATAGTAAAAAGAAGAGGTGGATGCCCTGGCGCATCACTTTTACGGCCATGGCTGTTGCTGTGTCTCTGGGGGATTTCACGCCTGCGGCAGCCGCTTATTTTTCGGACCGTACGGTCGAGCTTGAAAACACCAATGGTGAGCAATGGGAATTCAAAGTACGGTTCGGTGAGAGCGTGGATCGTATTTATTACACCTATACATCCAGTGGGGGCGAGATCACTGCGTCCACGGTACAAACCAACCTCTACTCGGATACCGCCCCCACAGCCGTACTATCAAATAACAGTCCCATACTTGCGTGGTCTTCCATGGCGGACGTTGATGGAGACAGTGATATCTATTTCGCAGCCTGGACAGGGAGCGGTTGGTCAACACCCCGGATGGTGCATGCAGATAACACCCTGGCGGATATGTCCCCCGAACTTGCGTGGAGCAGCGCCGGAACACTCACCTTGTCATGGTGGCGGAACACAGGCAGTGATATCGTCCGGATACGGGCTGTGTACAGTCAGGGAACCTGGGAAGTTGAAAACGATGTCACCGCATCTGTAAGCAGAGAGAGCAGCACGAAAAGTACCTCGTCCTATTACAGCAGTATTACGGCCAGGGCCATAGATGAGCCTTTTAAGTGTATCGCCATCGGGGACAGCATCACTGCCGGCTGTAAAAGGTATGCGGATACAACCTGGTGTTCCAATGACAGGACCGGAGAGACCACAGGCGGATATGTGGACACTTTGCAGGATCTCCTCCAGTCTGCTAACAGCAGCTCCAAAGTATATAACTATGGTCACCCCGGTGAACGTTCCTATGAGGGAGTTGCCAGAATTAATTCGGTCATGAGTGCCCACTCCGATGCCAACTGCATCCTCATCATGTTCGGGGCCAACGACCGCTATGAAGAGCTGAGCACCACCGATACCCGAGCCAACATCAAACTGATGGCGGACCGGGCCATTGCCAAAGGTATTGCGCCGATCATAACCACCATCACCCCGAATACGGCTGTCTGGGGGATTGAGCCATACAACGACCAGATAGAAGATCTTGCTAATGATTATGGAATCATCATGGCGGATCAGTATGCCGTCCTCTGGGCCGGGGGAGAGTCTCTGTGGGAGTCAACCTATACCTCTGGAGATAATCTGCATGTGAGCGCTGCAGGCGATGTCGTTATGGGCAATGAATGGTATGAAACCATGCAGACAAGCGAGCTGTTTTTTTCTGATTTTGCCCTGACCCCCATTTATATGCTGCTGTTAAACGATGATTGATACAGGACGTTTCTTCAGTAACATTCCCATTCTCGGTATGTGTAGTTCAATATATTTTCGGCAGTAAACAGATACACGTGTACAGAAGAGTCATTCTGTTTATTGCCGGGAATTTATTGGGCAGGCATTGTATTACCTGTCTTTTGATTATTTTGCTCAGTATCTCGGATGCTGCGAGTGGATATTAACGAGCAGTTCCAATGAGGAGAGAACGGTGCGTGTCACGCACCCTACGGTCCGAACTTCGCTGGAAAGATGAGGGAAAAGCAATACCCACCTCTCTGGATCAGATGTAATGTGTTTGTTTGAATATTTCATATAACTACCTGAGTTATAGGGGTAATTGTGGTACACTGTTTAAGGAGACGGCGACAGCACATGCAATACGGCAATGCAGGGACGAAACAGGGAGTATAACTTTCGTATGGGGCAAAAGAGCAGGTTGACCAAGATTGCCGAGCGGTTGGAAGGCGTGCGCAAGATACTGTTGAACAGCATCTGGATTTGCATCATCATCCTTATTCTTGCTGCAGTCGGCCGATATGTTGTGATGAAGCAGGATATCAAAGAACCTTTGGAGCCTGTTGTCCGGGAAAAACCGGTTGAGGCGCCGGTGGCCTGGGATGCGGTTGATCAAGCTGTGGTTGCAGCCCTTGCAGATGCGCGAAAAAGCGCGGAAGAATTTGGCGGTGACCGGCTCGATGCGTGGTTGGGAGAACTGATGGGGCGGGTTGATACGGATTTTCTGGATTGGTATTTCAGCTACTGGACCCAGCAGGTATTCGGACTCAAAGCGCTTGGGCAGATGGGGGTTCATTATTTTTTTGAAACGCAGCCTACGGCTGCGGAAGCACTGACCCGGGATATCCAGGAAGAATTTACGAAGCGGGTGTTGCGGCCGCAGTTAGCCGAGCTGGAGCTGGAACGCATTGTCCGGGAAACCGTTTCCCATTATGTTGCCTGTTTACGCAGTAATCTTGAGGTGATCCCCAGTAAGTATTTCATTCCCAGTGCAGACTGGGACCGCTATATTGACGGCATGGTGCTCACCGCCTCAAACACGGATGCCGACCGTGAAGTACCTCTTACCTTGAAAACCGTTGTCACTGCCGGTTCCGGCGGCGCTGTTTTGCTTACGGCAAAGATGAACGCTCTGGTCGGGAAGTTGTCCGGCAAGGTAATGGCAAAATCAGCCGGCAAAGCAGCCTCTCAAATGGCTGTGAAAACAGGAGGCAAAGTTGCCGCTAAAGCGGGCGGAAAATTTTTCGGGATTATTGTCGGCGTAGGAGTCATTGCCTGGGATGTCTGGGATCATACAGCAACTAAAAAGGAGAATTGGCCGATCCTGCGGCAATCTCTTGCAGGGTATTTTCACTCGTTAAAGGATATCCTGCTCAACGATCCTGAAGAAGGAATGACGGCTGCATTTGATGACCTTGAAAAACAGGTTGCGGCTTCCTTGCAGGCACGTTGATCCACCGAGTGTATTTGACGAAAAAGCTGGTTTGGATGAATGCTGTTTTGCAGCTGAGTGTGGGCATAGTGACCCGTCAATGCTGATCTGTTGTGTCCTGCTTACCCTTTTTCGCGCCTGCACCTTCAAAGTCATGAGGCACATAATACCACTATGCACCCCATGATTTGAAAGCACAGGTACAAAAAAAGTTCGGCACAATATACGAATATTTCATCATTGACGTGACACTCGTCTTGATACATCCCCGGCTGCATACGAATTATTTACATCCAGAGCAGCCGGGATTGTTGCAAAAGTGCTATTGCTGAGGGGTAAAACTGCCGCCTTCCTGCCGTGGCGGATAATCTTTGAAGGTTTGCATATAATTTCCGACAAGTTTGTTCAGCGGAACCATGGCAAACATATGCCGTACGATCCAGTCGTCATAATACGATGAATCTTGCGGGGCTTCTTCAAATGGATCGGCGCGCAGATCTATGATAAGAGGTGCCTTTCTGGGCTGCTGGGCAAAGAACCAGGAGCCGACCCCGTGTTGATCCTGGGTGGAAAGATGGAACTTGTAGTCCTTGTAGCGAATTGCGCCAAGGGATCCGTCATCAACAAAGGCAAAGAATGCGTCGCGCGGCCCCTCATCGGTTTCCCCGAGCAGATAAGGTAGAAAGTTATACCCGTCCAGGTGGACCTTGTAATTCATGTCGCCGACCTGGTAGCCGTTCATCAGCTTTTCCTGGATATCCCCTTCGCCGACCACTGCCATGAGGGTCTGCAGCCAATCTTCGTGGCTGATGATTTCGTTGGAAACTTTTCCCGGTTTTATCTTGCCGGGCCAGCGCACCATCAGCGGCACCCGAATGCCGCCTTCCCAGGTGGATGCTTTTTCGCCGCGGAAGGGACTGGTGCCGCCGTCAGGCCAGGAGAATTTTTCAGCGCCGTTGTCGGTGGTATAGATAACGATGGTGTTATCCGTGATGCCGAGTTCATCAAGTTTGTCCAGGAGCAGGCCTACCTGCCCGTCATGCTCTACCAGGCCGTCTGCGTATACGCCGCGGCCTGTCTTGCCTTGAGATTCTTCTTTTAAGTGGGTGAAGATGTGCATCCTGGAGGTGTTGAACCAGCAGAAGAACGGTTTGTCGGCCTGGGCGTTTCTTTCGATAAAATCAATGGTTGCATCAAGAAATTCCTGGTCGATGGTCTCCATTCGTTTTTTGGTGAGAGGGCCGGTGTCTTTGATATCGCCGTCGGCCGTGGATTTAATGACCCCGCGCGGGCCGAATTGCTTGCGAAATGCAGGGTCTTTCGGATAGTCCGGATGCTCCGGTTCTTCCTCGGCGTTGAGGTGGTAGAGGTTGCCGAAAAATTCATCAAAGCCGTGGTTTGTGGGCAGGTGCTCATCCAGGTCTCCGAGATGATTCTTGCCGAACTGACCGGTGGCGTAGCCATGCGGTTTGAGGAGTTCGGCAATGGTGGGATCTTCCTTTTGCAGACCGATGGGGTCGCCCGGCATACCGATTTTCAACAGCCCGGTACGCTTGGGTGACTGGCCGGTGATGAAAGCGGCGCGACCGGCGGTACAGCTCTGCTGGCCGTAGGCATCTGTAAACATGACGCCTTCCTGACCGATTTTATCCAGGTTCGGGGTTTGGTATCCCATCATCCCGTGATTGTAAATACTGGGATTAAACCAACCGATGTCATCGCCGAATATCACCAGAATATTCGGTTTTTCAGCGGCAAATGCCGGATGTGCAGCGAGAAACAGACTGCTCGCAAGAGCAATTCCTGTAACTGCTTTTTTCAGAAAACCCATTGAGTCCTCCTTGCAGGTAGGTGAGGGAGTTACTGTCTGAAACCGGTCAGACAGTGTTTGGCAAGCGGTGAAACACGTCACAAATATCGCAACGGGTGTGATAATAAAAAAGTGAATTCGGGCAGGTGATTCACTTTTCCTATTGTGGTTAATTCTCGATAAATGTCAAGGATATTATCATTTTAAATCCGGGATGAACCCCCGACTGCAATGGAGCTATGACAGCATGCGCAGGAAAGAGTAACATTATGGTGTCTGTCGTTGTACTGGAAGCAGCTCTGCGAAATATTGAGACTATGCCGCAGTGGACATTCTTTGGAATAATGGTGAAGTCTGTGGAGATAAATATAGCCCCTCCTCTTTGCGAGGGTAACGAGCGGAGTACTCCTATCTGGTTTGATCTTATACTGAAAAAAGAACTGAGATTGAAAGACAACAGGCGTCTTGAATATAGAAACGGCCGGAGACAACGAGATAATTTTATGGATGTCGGGCTTCGCCTCAATAAGATTTTTTATATACCCGGCTTCCCGGTGACAGATCCCTTAGACACCATGTTATGACCCCATCGTCTTTGACACGCAAGGACCGTTTTGAGATGTGCATCTTGCTGAAAAGAAACTTCCTACCTCTCACCTTTTTTCCATGCCACCGATTAAAAACTGCAAACTCGCAGCCCGCCTCGTTTCGCCTAAAGCCCACTTGTCGGACTACAGAACAAATTCCGGTAAAAAATATTCCCCTCGCTAAGATCCTGTATTACGTTGAAATCTCCATTGCCGCAGGCGATATTCCGTATCAACCTATTGTCCTCAGTAAGAGCTAAAAAAATTCCATATATCGCGTTGTCGAGAGCGCGATTTCCCAATATCCTGTTCATGCGCGCGGCTTCCGTAAGCGTAAGACCATTGCCCTCGTTACCGATCATGCGATTACCAATAAGCCTGTTTTCATTGGCTTCATAACCCAGCCAAATCCCATCCCAACCATTGTTGGAAGCACTGTTCCTAAAGACTGTATTGTGTTGTGAGCCGTTCATAATAGTTATGCCGGCTTCCTCGTTGCCATCCACCGTATTCTGAGCTACCAAATTGTAAGAAGAGTTGATCACTACTATACCAAAAAGATTTTCAGTGACCGTGTTCATGTAAAGAGTATTGTCGTTACCGCTATTGTAATTATCAACATAAATCCCAGCCATTTGATGGCCCACGACCTCACAGTGCTGGACCGTCACGCCTGAGCGGTCAATGAGTTCAATGCCGTAATCAGTAGAGTCTCCAATTACCCGATAACCATCACAATCGAGCGTTACATTATCTGCTGTAATGATAATGTTCCCGTTGTGATCTTCGGTCAGTACAGTATTGCCGGCAATATTCAATGTCCCACTCGTGGCGAATGCCGGAGGTAATGGTAGGAATAAAAATAAAGCGACGAAATATCCAATTCCTGTAAATCTTGTTAAATTAGCAAACATATAACACCCTCCTAAATAAATTGTTAAATTTGAGAGAGATAGGAAGTCGCTATTTCTATAAAGATGTACACTCAAGGCATATTTGTTCGTCAAGACTACACACTACGCTATAAAAACTAAGGGTATAAATTTGTCAGTCAAGATCAAAATATCGTAAGCTGAATTTTACCCCACCTTTTTTCTCATTAATGCTTTTCTCTCAGGTTGATCGGCAAGGTGATTCGGATTGATAAAATCTGCCGTAACTACTCATAGATGCACAGCCTAGCTTGATAACTTCCCTGTATTTGTAACTAGTTACAGGGTGCCTGGTGTTTTCGCAAGCAGCCTGGTGCAGCGTATTTGATCATACGTAAGCCAGGCTGATCGCGGAAAGATCAGGTGCGCTGTGAGCAGTTACAATCTGCCTACTATTTGCATGACAGCAACTGCCTTGAGATTTAGGGAGGGGATATTTATTTACCGATCGAGATCAATAAAAGGCATTTTTCTCCCATTTTTAATCAAATTATCATCAATCCAGACCGACCTCAAAAAGTAAAGGAGGGGATTACTTGTTACTGATTCAATCGGTTCAAATGTAGTATAAACCGGAATAGTCCTTAGTTTTAGGAAACCTGAAATAGTTAACATTGCCAAAACTAGCCTTTACCATCGTGATAGCCTGCGTCACTGTAACCTCACAGTAGACCTGTTAAGCTAAGGGTGCAGTCAATTTATTATTCCTACCAGTGCGAATATCTATCGCATTAACATTAAGAGGATCTTGAAATCTGCTAAAAGCATTGGATGATATTTCTTTTAAATTTTAATTGCGTACTAAACGCTTCTACTCTTCCAACAATATTTTTGCATTGCGAATCAGATACTGTGTGAATTTTTCTAATAAATCCGATTTTATATTCCAGCAGTGCCAATATAGTTTAACTGGCACGTGGCAGTTGGATGACAGGTCAATAATTTTTCCTGCACGCAGCAAAGGTGAGCTTTGGTGATCAGGTAACATGCCATAGGCAAGACCCATAGTGATGAAATCTGCAAATTTTTCAACAGAGGGCACATAGTGGGTTGGAATTGAGGCAGGCACCTCCTCAAGGGATTGGTGGAGAAGTTTTTGATGCAACTCATCCTGTCGATTGAAAATAATGGCTGGGGCACAGTGTACATCCCCCATAGTAAGTCCATCTGGAAACCATTTGGATGCAAATTCCGGCGTAGCCATCATACGGTAATTCATCCGTCCTAAATATTCGATTCGGCAGCCTTGCATGGGTTGCTCTTGGGTGCTGATGCACGCCATGGCTTCACCATCCTTCAGCAGTCTGTGAGTCTGTTCTTGGTCATTTACTCGTATGTCAAGCAGGACTCTTTCTTCAAGCAAGAAGGGGCGAATTGCCTCAAGCAGCCAAAGAGCAAGGCTGTCTGCGTTAACACCTACTGCTATAGATGTGAACCCTTTGTTAGCAGACCCGTTAATCTCTCCTATCAAGTCATCCTCAAGCCGTTTGACTTTGAGATAGTGTTTTAAAAGTTTCTGACCTGCTGCTGTCGTCTGAGGTGGTGTCGTTCGTGTTATCAGGACTTGTCCTGTGATTTCTTCCAGTAATTTAACACGCTGGGAAACCGCGGACTGAGTGATGAATAACACGTTTGCAGCTTTGTCAAAACCGCCTTCCCGGACAACCATGGCTAAAGCTTCAATAAGTTTATAATCGAGCATGATGCTATATTAGCATGGCTAATTCATCATTAAAATAATTAATTTTACTTCTGTTTTTGGTCGCCCTATTTTTAGTGGATAAAACATCACGAAATAGGAGGGGCAATGATTGCATCATTTTTACAAGGATTCGGTACGGGCGGAGGTTTGATTGTGGCCATTGGCGCACAAAACGCCTTTGTCCTGTCTCAAGGAGTGAGGAAGAATCACCACTTTATCATCGCGTTGATTTGCATTATTTGTGATACTATCTTCATCACTGCAGGAGTTATCGGTTTTGGAACGACTATATCCACCAACCCCGCTTTATCGCAATTAGTAGCATGGGGTGGTGCCGGGTTTCTTTTTTTCTATGGATTAAGATCTTTTCACTCTGCCCTGAAAGGCGGAAGCCTGGATACAAAAGACCAGGCGGTACTATCAGTGAGAGTCGCCATTATTTCTACCTTGGCCGTTACCCTACTCAACCCACATTTTTATTTAGACACAGTTATTCTATTGGGTAGCGTGAGCAGCAAGTTTCACGGGCAAAGCCTGTTATATTTTTGGATTGGAGCTGTTTCCGCTTCTACTTTATGGTTTATTAGTCTGAGCCTTGGGGGCCAGATGCTTGCTCCTGTTTTTCAAAAAAAAATAGCTTGGCGAATCCTTGATAGCTTGATTTGCGCAACCATGTGGGCAATCGCAATATCGTTGATCATGCACACGGCGGGATGCCAAGTTAGCACGCGAGCTGTCTACTTAATGAGATTGAGCGGAAGCGGTCAAATAGGATTGGCAGTAGTAATGTCAACAGGGGAAAGGTCGATGGAAGCATAAGATTTTTCCCGTTAAGGACAAACCGCAAGCCTCTGAGAATCGCAGTATTTTTCTGACCGTGTTTTTTCTAGTCGGTCACCTGAGAATAGCTTAGATTGCCTTGTGAAACCTCTCAACGAGGCAATGTGATTGCGAAATCAGGTTACTCCTATCTCTCCTCGACCTGATTAAGCTGGATAGATAGATTCTACTGCCAGTTTTAGGACAGTTTTTTGCTTCGTTTCAATAACCATTCTTATTGGCGTTTAATTCTAGCCGGGCTCCTTGTTTGCAAGCCCGTTGGCATTTAATTCGAGCCCATTGGCAGTTAATGTTAGCCCGGTCCCATTCTTATTGGCAAATAATTCGAGCCGAGATTGACTCTGTTTGCAAGTCCTGGGGTTTATGTTTGCAAGCCGCTACACATATCCTTCTTCGATGAGGCTCTGAACCCTTTTCTCCTGATCAATACCGGGAAGCATAGCGGAAAATTCTGTTTCACCAAATACAACCCCTTTCTCATTCAGCATGTCACCGAGTTGCTGCATACCACCTGTTGCTTTCATGTCACCAGCAGACACGATATAGAAAAACTTCATCTTGGCCAGTGGTTCCAGTACGTTTATATCCCATTGACTACCAACGTAGAGAGATGCTGCAAAAATAAACGGGTAATGCGCATTCAGGTAGAATGAAATCATTCCACCCATGGATTGGCCGGTGGTATATATTCGCCTTTCATCAATACTGTATTGGTTGATAATACGCCCTTGAAAAATTCATCAAAAAAAGGGTTCATCTACCATCTGGTTTTATGCGTCGCTACTCTCCAATTTGGTGGCCGGGATCGAATGGAATCACTGGCCGGGATCAGCTGGAATACTCACAGGCTACTGGAAAAGGGCTGAGACACGCATTCGGAATTGCTATGGTGTCTGGATCAAAGCCCCTTCCAATACATATTCTTGCTCAGATTATGGGGCATAGCAGCACAAAGACCACTGAGATATATTTGCAATTCATTGGTGAAGAAAAACCCAGGCTTGTTCTCAGTGCATGGGAAGAGTAAAAAACATGGTTTACCTATTGTAAACTTCGTGAAATGTGGTATAGTTTACTAAAAGTAAACAGGAGCAAAAATGCACGTTATCAAGAAAAACGCTTTTGATGAAGCAGGAAGAAAATTCCCGAATGAGAGGGTTGCCATAGAAGGAGCTTTCCAGATCCTAAATAAAGGGACATTCAAAACGCCCGAAGAGCTAAAAAAAGCGTTTCCTAGCTTGGACAACTTTAAATACAAGGACAAGTGGTATGTGGTTGACATTGGCGGGAATAATTTAAGGTTAATGGCCCTTATATTTTTCAGAAACCAAAAATTCTACGTCAAGCACATTGTAACCCATGCAGAATATGACAAGCTCTGTGAGAAATATAGAAAGGGGTAAACATGAATACTGCAACCGTTATGCAAATTGAAACTACGTTTCTATCTTTTTATGAGCAGATTAAACCTGCGATAGAAATCAAAACGGATGAAGAATACCAATATGCCCTTGATCTGCTGGAGCAATTAATGAATAAGGCCGAAGATCGAGAAGGCGAACCTCTGTTGCACCTGATTGACATTGTTGCTGATGCAATTGAGGAATATGAGAATAACCTTGAGAGCGTTAAAGCATTTCTCCAGAGAGTGGATTCTGTCGATCCTGGGGTTTCCACTTTAAGACACTTGATAGATCAGTATGGTTTGACATATTCAGATCTAAAAAACGAGATAGGTTCTAAATCTCTTGTCTCTCAAATCCTTAGTGGCTCAAAAAGTTTGACCAAAACGCATATAGAAAAACTTTCTCAACGGTTTGGTCTTAGCCCACAATTGTTTTTCAGGGAAATTGCTCAACAATAATAAGTATGAATCAAAATAACCGAGAGGACATTGTGACAACCAGAGAAGTCCTTTGTAGCAGAGCTCCCGTCGGAGACGCCTGACCGGCGAGGGCGTCCTTCGTCCTTCGCTCGCCCCCAGGCACAGCGATAAGGGAAGCAAGGGTCAAGAAAAAAATGCTCCTGCCATTTTGGGCATAAAGAGTTGTGCCTGGAGAACACCTCTCATATCAGGAAAAAAGTAATTTTTTTATTGATGCTTGCTGAATGTTCGCTACAAAAATATCTTACAACTTCAGTTTTCCAGTAAGAAAATATAAGCCTATCTCAGTAATAATATTTTCAATCATATCCTTAATTAAGATTCCAATTTTCTGATATACTTTCTATTCTGTTCAATAATTTCTTCTAAAGAACCAACCTGTTGATTGAGATTTTGAATCATACCTTTGTTTTCAGTCAGTTCCGTCAAAGTAGACCTGTAATTTGTTTCAAGTTCCGTTACTTTTGACTGTAATTCATTATTTGTCAGCGGCAATCTGAAATTGTCGCTGGACGGGCGGCTTGAAAATGCACGGTCGTCTTCTTCATTTTCTTCTAAAATAAGCATATAATAACTCTTCTTTCCCTGTTTTTTCTTCTCTCTTCTTCTCTTTTCTTTCCAATATCAGCTTCATGCATTGATCATATATCTGAGGAGGAAACAGATATATGCCCAAGCCACGAAAGCGTAAATGTCTACACTGCCATGTTTTTTTCAGACCCGATCAGCGGAATGTAAAAACACAAAAGTACTGTTCTCAGCCGGAATGCCGCAAGGCAAGTAAGGCTGCCAGTCAGAGGAGGTGGCTGGCCAAGGAAGAGAATCAAAATTATTTCCGGGGCGCAGACAATGTAGCCCGTGTACAGCAGTGGCGCCAAGATCACCCGAAATATTGGCAAAGGTCAAAACCGTTACAAGATCACTCGATCTCAGAATTAACGGAACATCAAGATGTTATAATGCGCTTTACTGGGAATGCGTTGCAAGATCTCTTGAGTGACTATCACACTGTTTTTCTGGGTCTTTTGGCACAATTAAGTGGATCTGCGTTACAAGATGAGATAGTAGCAACCGGCCGTCGTATGCAACAATTGGGGCAGGACATTCTTTCCCCAGCAAACTGCAAGACAGGAGGTCGTTATGACAATCAACAAGCATCCCCTTATTCCGCACATGGTCCGCCAGGTACCTGATCAATTCAGCTGGATAGACCATCGTCTTGTCCGTGAACGTTACATAGATTATCTCAGTAACTCAGCCGCGAGCCTTTACCTTTTCCTGGTTACGGTAAGCGATGCCCGGGGACTCAGTTATTACAGTGATAAGACCTTGCTCAAACGCCTCAATATGGACGACAAATCCCTGGAATCTGCCCGCACCAGTCTGATTCGACTGCAGCTGATTGCCTACCGGAATCCTCTGTACCAGGTTCTGCCCTTGGATTATCGACGTGAAGCTGACAATTCTTCCTCACAAGTACAGGCGTTGAGTAGTCATGCAACGGGAGGTGGCCAATGATCAGCTATGAGCAATTTTGCAAAATTAGGCAATATAGAGAAGAAGGGCTGAAAGCCGGACAAATAGCCGACAAAATGGCGATGGATTCCCGTACTGTGAGCAAGTGGCTTGAAAAAGATGCATACCAACTCAGGTTGCCCTGCCATCGGGCAAGCAAACTCGATCCCTACAAAGATACTATAGTCAGCATGTTGGAGCGTCACCCGTTTACAGCCATGCAGGTATACCAAAAGATAAACGAACAGGGGTTTGAGGGTAGCTACAGCATTGTCAAAGAGTATATTCGTAAGGTCAGGCCCAAGCAGCGAAAACCTTTTTTAAAACTTGCTTTTGCACCAGGCGAATGCGCCCAGGTGGACTGGGGATCTTACAACTCCATTGGCGTGGGAAATACCAGACGCAGACTGAGTTTTTTTGTCATGGTTCTCTGTCACAGTCGTATGATGTATGTGGAGTTCACAGTCTCTCAGACCATGGAACATTTTCTTGGGTGCCATCAACATGCCCTGGAGTATTTCGGTAGAGTTCCTGCCAAAATTATGGTGGATAATCTTAAATCCGCAGTATTGCGCCGGGTGACTGGGCAGGCACCGGTTTTCAACCCAAAATACCTCGACTTTTCAAGCCATTACGGCTTCCGTATTGTTCCTTGTGGCGTAGGTAAAGGTAATGAAAAAGGTATTGTTGAGAATGCAGTCGGCTACGTGAAGAAAAATTTTCTTGCCGGTTCGGAGATTGACGATTTCAAATTGATCAATCCGGCAGCAAGGCACTGGCTTGATACTGTAGCCAATGTCCGTATTCATGGAGAAACCAGGAAAAAACCACGTGACATGCTTCAGGAAGAGCTTGCCTGTTTATCTGACTTATCTGCTGTACCATATGACATCGCCACTATCACCCAGGTCAGAGCCAGTAAACAATTTCGGGTAACCCTGGACACCAACCGGTACTCTGTACCGGCTGAATATGCCGGTGCGCGATTGACCATGAAAACATATCCTGACCGGCTCTGCATGTACCATGAAGGTATTCTTGTTGCCAGGCACACAAGAAGCTATGACAGGCATCAGGATATCGAGAATCCCGACCATCCAAAGGTGCTGCTGCAACAGCGGAGAAAAGCAAGAGACCAAAAAATCCTGATGCGATTTTTGCAACTCTCTTCCTGTGCCGAACGGTATTACCAAGGCATGGTTGAACGTAAACTCAACTTTATGCATCATGTCAGGCAGATCGTCGGTTTAAGTGAAATTTATGGCGAGGAACAGGTGGCCAGAGCCATGGACGATGCCTTGGTGTTCAGCGCCTTCTCATGCGAATATATAGCCAATTTGCTCGAGCAGAGGAAACACATCCAACAACCGCCCGGAGCCTTGCACCTGACAAGGGCTGAAGACCTTCTCTGCTTGGAAATCAAAGGTCCGGATATGAATATCTATGCCAGGAGATCCGGCCATGAATAACAAGCCTCAGAAGATCGGCGAGCAGCTGGAATACCTTAAACTGCGCTTCATGGCGCAACATTACAGCGAAATGGCGGGTACAGCTGCACACAAGGGATGGAGCCATGCGGAGTACTTCGTTAACCTGGTTCAAGGCGAGACCGACATGCGATGGGATAATGCCATTGTGCGTCGCACCAGAATAGCACATTTCCCTGTCATCAAGACGCTGGAACAATTTCAATGGAACTGGCCAAAGAAGATTAACCAACAACAGATCAAACACTTATTTCGACTTGAGTTCATCAAAGACAAAGACAATGCCATCCTGCTCGGCGGCGTTGGCTTGGGAAAAACCCACTTGGCTACAGCTATCGGCTATGAAGCATGCCTAAGGGGCCATTCCGTCTTGTTTTCTACGGCTGTGGACGTGATTAATACTCTTTCTGCTGCGCAGGCTGCCGGACAGTTGAAAAATGGGCTAAAAAAGTATCTCAAACCCTCATTGTTAATCCTTGACGAACTGGGGTATTTGCCGATCGACAAACGGGGTGCAGATCTTTTATTTCAGGTCATTAGCGGACGTTACGAGAAAGGCTCACTACTGATTACTTCAAATCGGGCGTATAAGGACTGGCCTGAAATCTTTAACAACGATGCGACTCTTACTTCCGCGATGCTCGACAGATTACTGCACCATGCGGAAAATGTGGTAATCGAAGGGAAGAGTTACAGGATGAAGGAAACGGTAGAAGTCTGACAAGGCAGGTTCAATCCGTCGCCTCACAAACAGATCGAGGCGGCGGAAGAAAAAGGAAAAGAAGTACACAATTTCAAACCGCCATTTTTCTGCACTTTCACGCCGCCGCTGACATTATTTTTAGATTCAAAATCAGAAGTACGCTCTTTTAATAAATCATTAGAATAATTTGCACCATCAAGCTGAGTTGACAGCTTTGTGACTTGGTTCATCAGGTTTTGATTCTCTGATTGCAGGTCGGTGTTGCGTGATTCTAAACTTTCCTGCTTCGCTTTAACCTCATCCACATAATTCTGGTTGCTTTCCAACTTCAATTCTGATTTTGCAAGTTCAGTACGCAGAGAATCGTTTGTTTGGTTCGATTCGCTCAACCAGTGTATGAAGTTCATTAATCTGCTGGAGTAGATCTGATAAAAAATGAATATGTTGTTCTGCTTTCATGCTGTTCTCCTTCTTAAAATAGTTCTGAGTCTGCTGTACGTACATGATCTGCCGTGACAGTCTGTGAATTTTTTCCTGCAGCCGCAATAAGTGCTCCCCTTGCCAGGTGGTTGGCCTTTCTGAACAGACCACCTGAGCCTTGGTGAATGGCCGTCACCGCAGGTTCTTCAAAGGGGGAGTTCTTGAGACCTGCAATGGTGAGATGGTGCGACAGGTAACTTTCCATGCCTTCTCTGTCCACAGCTTCCTAATGAGATCTGGCAACTACCCTTGATGCAAGCGGCACAGCGGTCCTGTACAGGAGATTTTCCGCCAGGTTGTTTTGTCCGGCAAGGATAATAGGCAGCCATGGTTTTGAGTCTCCTTCGAATTGGGTCAGGGTGTGGAGCTCAGCAAAAACATCGAGCCTGAGCAGCGAGGCTTCGTCAATGACCAGTAGCGGCTGTTGTTTTTTTGCAGCCGCAAGGTTTTGTATTTGATCTCGTATCATTCTGGTGAGTACTGCTCTGGATGACGAAGCGGTATTGATATCCAGCTCAGCCAGAAGCTGGCGATACACCTCCAGGATAGACCCCGATGTAGCCGTAACCCACAATACCTTGTATTGTGACGGGTGCAGTTTTCCTGCTGACCACCGTAGAGCCGTTGATTTGCCGGCCCCGACTTCACCGGTCAGCAAACCGATGCCGCCTATGCGTATCACGTATTCAACTCTTTGGCTGACAGCCGATAGTTCAGGTGTCTGCAATATGGAGTCGAGTTCGATGTCCGGAGTAAAGGGTTCCCGTACAAAACCGAAAAACGCTCTATAGCTCATTGGTCTTCTTCCTCCGACATAAACGGCAGCTCGCCTTGCACTGGTTTGTCTCTTGCAATTTCGCTGTTTACCTGGACACCAAGGGGAACAAGCAGGCCTTGTGACTGACCTTTATGCATGATCTCAACCCTATCCGGCTTGTGTTCATGGTAGAGCAGGCTGAGCTGTTCCCCGATAAATTTTGTCGGAGCTTCGAACAGTCTATTGTTGATAGAGACTGTTCGGTCCTTTGTGACCCGCCGCCGGATTTCCTTGCGGAAATGATCTTCCAGATCCCTCGGTGCAGAACGAACCAACTCGATATGATCCCCGAACCGAATCAGAGGAGACTGGCTGGTGCTTGAGTGCCGTCGCATGTGGTAATCCTCACGAACCCAGAGATCGAGGGCGATGTTGATATCCGGAAGAGTCCCACCCCGAAAACAAGGCAGGAATTGTGATCGTATCGTCCTGAAAAATCGTTCAATTTTTCCGCGCCCTTGGGGCGTGTACGGAGGCGTATGGACCAGGGCTATACCAAGTGATGCGCATATCCGTTCAAGGTGTCTGGAGCGAAAGGCGCTACCGTTATCCACATACAGTTTTCTTGGAATTCCTCTGGTCAGGAGTGCCTGCCGGAATGCATCCAGATAACTGTTCAGCTGTTCTGAAAGATAAAATTGAGCATGAGGTAGTAGTCTGGAGTGGTCGTCAAGAAAAGCAATCAGGTAGGACTTTCTTAACTTTTCTCCTACTTCTACCTGGGGCCCGTGCATAACATCTGATTGCCAGATATCGTTGGGATATTGAGCCTCATAACGGCGACGATCAACCTTGGCTGCATGTGTTTTAACTGACAATCCTTCTTGTTTGAGAATTCGGTAGGCAGTGCTCAGAGAAATGGGCATTCCCGGTGGACTCAAATTCCGCTTTTCCATTTCTTTAAGCAAGTTTACCACCGGTATCTCCGGCATCTGCTTGCGCAACTTGACTAGGGAGAGCACGGTTTCCTCATCTACACGTCGGCTTCGTCCTCGGTCGGAACGATGACGGGGGTACAGCGAGACGAGCTGATTAGCGTTGTTTTGATACAATGATACCCATCTACGAATGGTGGATTCAGCTATCCGGGTACGGCAGGAATTGGGGATATTCCAGCGCTGCCTGCTTTTGTCCCTGATTCGTTCTGCCATCTCACCTGCTTCAAGCCGACTGCAGACCAGATCGCTGATCACCCCGTAACGAAACAGAGCCACTTCTTCGCGTTCTTGTTCGGTCATGGATTCCTCCTGGTTTATTGGATGGTTAACAACAAAAACTGCTTTGTCCGGTTACCATTGTTGAGTGAATCCGGGGAGAGATGACATGCGGTAGGGAGCTTACTGGATAATCATATTTTCCTTTTGTCGTGCACTGGTTACAGGGATAAATTGTTGCTCAAGCAACAACTGGAAGCGTTCTGTTCCAAACTTTGAAAAACCGGGACCAAAAATTAATTTGAACAAGCGCCGTAGGTTCCTCCACCACCAACGCTGGCTGCCACGTGGAAGATCAGGTGCCCACCTTCCATGACGGCTGCGCTGATCCATGCAATCCTTGATTTCCTGTATGCTGGAACGGAAACGGGGGAAATAAGCGCTTGGTCGCATACGATGGACACCACGACATTGCGGACAGCGGAATCTTCGAATGTAGATCCCTTCGGAGAGACAAGAAAAGTAGGCCAGGACAAAACCATGTTTCCACAGTTTGCCTTGACAGTGAGGGCAACGGCCTGGATCAGGCCAAGGGTAATTGCGGCCAAAGTGTGCTATTTCCTTGACCAGAACGGGAACAAAAAGTACCAGTGAAATAACTCCTTGCAGGAGGGCGAATCCTGTTTGGAGGGGATGGTGGATCTTGCCAGAGGTCCATCATCCCATTCCTCTTTTTTCCTGCAGTTTATTTTGATTTTCCACTGATTGGATCTAACAGATCCTGAAAATTTACGCCCCTTTTTGTTCAGCGTATTTGGGAATCAACACCATGCTGGTCATGCCGACCATGTTGCCGCTATAAATATCTTAGAGCGGGGATACCGCTTGTTAGCCTGTGGAGAAGAAAGAGCACCTTCTTCTATGAAGCAGGAACCTGCGAGTAGCTGTGAAGCATACTCGCCCCAGGTAGCTTAGGCTGTTTGGGAATCCCCTTCCTTCAGGTGGGGGAGGATGTCAATGTCCTGATTGTGAGCGTAAGGGGCCGTGGGGTCTTTTGAAAGATTGTTGCATCTATCGTCGAGGGAAAAACGCTATCAAGATAGATTAGAAATACGAGGTTTGATTCATTATGGAAGACGAATGAATCAAAATATGACGGACAATCAGCAAAATAACACCAAAAAAGAAAAAAAGAGTAATCACGCCTCACAAGGGCGATAGGGGAGAAAGAATCAATTGTTCTCTTAGTTTGAATAGAGCAAAACTTATATAGTTTCCCATATTGGGAAAAAAGAGTTGACTATCCATTTAAAAGTTCCCATAATGGGAAAAGAAGGGAATGGCTAACATGAGGATTATTTCTAGGGCGACTCTAAAGGACTTCTGGAATCAGTCTAAATTTGCTGATTCTGAGCAGCCGCTTAAAGCGTGGTATGACGAAGCTAAACATGCAAACTGGCAAACGCCCCAAGACATAAAAGATTTATATAGAAACGCTAGTTTCGTTGGCAATAATAGAGTTATTTTCAATACTCATGGTAACAAATATCGCTTAGTTGTTGCTGTGAATTACAACTTTTCGATTCTCTACATTCGCTTTGTAGGAACGCATAAACAATATGATGCTATTGATGTAACGACTATATAGAGGTGTAGATATGCAAATTAAACCAATTAAAACCGTCGAAGACAATAAGGCTGCTTTAGCTCGAATTGAGGAACTTTGGGATGCAGCTCCCAACACTCCAGAAGGAGATGAACTGGAGGTTTTAGCAACACTCGTGAGTGCCTTTGAGGATGAACATTATCCGATAGAAGCGCCTGATCCAATAGAAGCCATCAAATTTCGTATGGAACAACAAGGCTTGGAAGACAAGGATCTTGTTCCTTTCTTAGGCCAGCGTAGCCGTGTAACGGAAGTAATGAACCGTAAAAGAGGTTTGTCAATTGCTATGATTCGCAAACTGAATGCCGGCCTTAAAATTCCGGTAGATTGCCTTATAAAAGAGTATCAACTGGGAAAATAAAATCAAATCAGCGATCAAAACAGGCGAGAGGAGGTTCTCTCTAAACAAAGGTACATAACCCACAAGGATCAGGTCTTAGGTTCTTAGTGGAAACCCGGTAAATAGATGTGCTGGCAAGGTCAAATGCTGAATATCTATACCTCACATTTATTTGCTGGAAAAATATCCCGTTAGGCAGGTTTAGCTGTACCGGAAACATATTAAACAGGCTACCTTATCGGAGGTATGATATTGCCAAGGCAAATCTCAAACTATTTTATTCTGATTAGAGGTCGGAAAAAGCTTCAACTTTTACATTCCCTTCCGGAAATTTTGCGACAATTTCAAGCTCTCCGCCCATCGCTTGAATATATTTTCGCATAGTAGAAATATACATATCTGTTTGATTTTCCATTTTTGACACAGAAGCTTGTTTTACCTTTAAAGCTTCGGCTAACTGCTGCTGGGTAATTTTTTTTGCCTGGCGTAATTCAGCTAAAGGCATTTCTGCCAAGGCCTCCTGCACACGTTTTTCAATTCGTGCTTTTCGCTCAGGAGACATTTTTTTTCTTAATATATCGATAGATTTTGCCATTATTAATCCTCCCCTTTTTTAAGATCTTCAAGGTGTTGTTCAAAGAGTTTATCGGCAATTGGAATTAAGGTTTTGTACCAGTTCTTTTTTCCCTCTTTATTGCCTCCAACAAGTAGAATTGCAGTTCTCCTTGGATCGAATGCATACAATGTTCGATATGGCTTACCTGAATGCTGGGTTCTCAACTCCTTCATATTTTTGAATTTCGATCCATTTACTGTATCAGAATGCGGGCGAGGCAGGTTAGGCCCCATCAACTCAACAGGCCAATTGACATCATGATAGAATCCTGTTCTTCTTCCGAGAGTTCTTCCCACCATTGTTCGTATTCATCGGTCAATTCAATTTTCCATTTCATGGACTAAATATAGCTTAAAAGGAATATAGCTGTCAAGCTATAACAAAGAAGAGTAGAAAGTAAACCTGTCTGTCGAAATATTTTTGCTTAAAAGCAACGTTAAGCTTGCCAAGATAACTATTGGTAATTTTTCTATGAAATAGAGCTGAAGATATCTGGTACTTACGATGAAAAAATTTATTCTTAGTTCGTAACTGCAAAACTATAGGCGACGGAAAAATTCTGATTAAAACTGCCAAGAATTATCTTTTTCAGTGTTTTTTCCTTTCGATCGATATAGTCGGAATTTAATATAAATCCGCCACTGGTGGTGGGGCTCGATGATAGCACTGCCGAGGTACATCTTTATTCCGGCTTTATTGCAAAGTTATGGGCGGAGATATTTCCGCCCCTTTTCCCCTATGCCCCGTACAGTGTCTCAATCCACCTGATTGCTTCCGTATCATTTACTTTTCCCAAATAACGCTGGGTAGTGGCAAGATCCGCGTGCCGCAGGATTACCTTGCTGACAATTTCAATTGGAGTGCCGGATCTGGATGCATAGGTGGCTGCATGCCGACGGAGGTCATGGGGACGAAGTTCAATATTTACCAGATTGCCGGCTTTCTTCACTATTGACCAGGCTGCCACATAGGAAATGGGAAAAATCCGATCTTCCTTGCTGATATTCTGATCTTTTGTGTAGTCACTTAACCTTACCAATATTTTTCGTGGAACATAAACCGTCTCTTCAGCTTTGCCACTTTTCGGGCTCTGAATTATTAAAGAGCTTTCTTGAATATCCCCGGATGTGAGCTTCAGCACCTCGCCAACCCGCATTCCCCCACGCGCCATCAATTCAAGCATCAATCTATTACGAATATTATCTGTTCGGAAAATGATTTCATCAATGAGCTCTTTATCAACGATCTGCCATTGAATAGGTGGTGGACGTTTAAAAATTTTCTTTATTACCGAAGAATTGCATGGATTGGTTAAAGAAGGGCAAGCAGTATTGATGCTGAAGTTATAAAAGGATGAAAGAATCGAAAAACGATTTCTTTTGGTAGCCTGCTTGTTGTTTTGGGTGATTGACATCAGAAAATCAAGTATTTCTGCTTGTGAAACGCTGTCTAGATCGCGTTTCCCGAATCTGTCTATAAACTTTTTCAGAACGAATTCACAAGTCTTGATGGTATTTTTTTTTGGAATTTGCCCGATGATACTGCAGATGAAATTCAACAGCCTGAGTTACTTTCATTGTATACCTCCTGTTTTGATTTCTGGCTTTAATTGCCATATAAACATCATACTACAAGAGGTTTGACGGTGGCAAATTAGGGAACCGGTTCAGGAAGTATGTTAAGCCCCGGCCATGCAAACAGGGTTAAGACTGCCAGGTGCAATGCATGATCTGAGATTAAGAATTAATAGCGTAGTTTTTTCAAAACACCGAACCATCTTTTCGTCAAGACATGCCTTTGAAGAAACAGTAGACATGTTAAATTTAAGAAGGTTATGAATTTCTTGAGATTGAAAGCGGCAAGTTTAACGTTGAGTTCACCGTAAGCGGGAATTTAACCGCATCTGTCTTTTGGCTTCGAGGTATGTCATGTTGATCTTCCGATCAACCCATACAGAGGTATCACATGACAAGCCATTCCCCCAACTCTCGTTTCTGGAAAGCGCATGTGGAAGCGCAGGCAAAAAGTGGTTTGAGCCGTGCCAAGTACTGTCGGCAGCATGAACTCTCTTACCACACGCTGACCTATTGGCATCGAAAGCTGAGGCACCATGATTTTTCGAACAGCCCTCAACTGGTACCGATCCCGGAACGAACCATCCAGAGTGCGCTGGCACGTCCGAGTGGAGACATGCGCGTAGTCTTGGCCAACAACATCAGCATTGAGCTGAGCAATAGTTTCAGCAGCGATGCCCTTGCCAGACTCCTGCCTCTGCTTGCGAGCCGGTGATGCTTTTTTCTTCCAGGCCGGTGCAGGTGTATCTTGCCCCGGGCATCACCGACATGCGAAAGTCAATCAACGGTCTCTCCATGCTGGTTGCAGACCAGTTTGAGCTTGATCCCTTTTCCGGCCACCTGTTCTGTTTCTGCAACCGCAGGCGTGATATTGTCAAGATTCTACTGTGGGATCGAAACGGATTTTGCCTCTGGCATAAACGGCTCGAGAAAGACCGCTTTCAGTGGCCGCAAAGCGAGCAGGAGGTGATGAGTATATCCGGGCAATCGTTATCCTGGTTGCTTGACGGCTTATCTATAGAACAGGTTGACGCCCATGGACTTCTCACATTCGACACTGTATAACTGTCTGTTTTGTTGAGTTAATTGGTGAAAAAATAGCCAAGCGCGGTAGAGTGTTTTCATGAAATTTGAGGCTACCACATTACCGGAATCGCCGGACTCTCTCAAGGAGATCATCCTCGATTTACAGGACAGGATTGAAGACTTACAGGCGTCTCACCAAAAAGAAACATCCATCCTGTATGAGCAGCTTCGCCTCCTGCGAATGAAACTCTTTGGCCATAAAAGTGAAAAGATCCCAGCGGACAGCACGATTGAGATATTGCCTCTGTTTGATATGCCGGAGCCGGAAGGCGAAGAGAACGAGCCTGAAGAAATCCCGGTTAAAGGGCATCAGCGCAAGAAAGGGGGCCGTAAGCCGTTACCTGCGGATCTTCCCCGTGTGGAAAAAGTACACGATATTGCTGATAGCGAGAAGATCTGTGGTTGTGGATGCCCGTTGACAAGGATCGGGGAAGAGGTCAGCGAACAGTTGGATATTGTGCCTGCCAAGATGCAGGTAATCCGCCACATTCGACCTAAATATGCCTGCAAATGCTGTGAAGGGGTACTCGATGATGGGCCGACCGTCAAAATTGCCCCAGTACCGCCACAAATTATCCCTAAATCCATCGCCACTGCCGGTCTGCTGGCCTTTATTATGACCGGCAAGTTCATAGACCACCTGCCCTTTTATCGTCAGGAGAAGCAGTTTGCTCGTCTTGGAGTGGAAATATCCCGGTCCTCCATGTGCAGTTGGGCCATGCAGGCGGCACAGGCGTGTACTCCGCTGCTGAATCTGCTGCATGATGAGTTGCTGGCGGCAAAGGTTGTCAATATTGATGAAACCACCGTGCAGGTGCTCAAAGAACCTGGTCGTGACCCAACGACCAAGTCCTATATGTGGATCTTCCGCCGAGGTGATCCCGACAAACAGGTACTTTTATATCAATACCATCCGACCCGTGCCGGAGATGTTGCCGCTGATTTTCTCGGCGAGTATGCCGGATACGTGCAGACTGACGGCTATAGCGGATACGACTTTCTGGATCACAAAGAAGGCGTGACCCATACGGGGTGCTTCGCCCATGCCAGGCGCTACTTTGCTGATATTGTCAAAGCACGAGGCAAGAAAGGGAAAAGCGGCAGTGCGGATGTGGCATTATCCTACATCAGAAAACTGTACAGGATGGAAAAGCAGTTCAGGAAAAACGGATTGCCGCCGGAAGAAATATATCGACAACGCCAGGAATATGCCAAACCGATTTTGGATAGCTTTCATGAATGGCTTTTGAAGCAGTCCACCAGAACCCTCCCCAAGGGGTTGCTTGGCAAAGCGATTTCCTATTCACTCAACCAATGGCAACGGCTGATAGGGTATATTGAGGACGGTCATCTTACCATCGATAATAACATGGCCGAAAACGCTATCAGACCGTTTGTCGTGGGCAGGAAAAACTGGCTTTTTTCTGGGTCACCGGAAGGGGCGGAGGCAAGCGCTGCACTGTATAGTCTCATCGAAACCGCTAAGGCTAATGACATCGAACCGTACAGTTATTTGAGGCACATTTTTGAGGAGCTACCCAAGGCACAGTCACTGCAGGACTATGAGGCGCTGCTGCCCTGGAATGCTAAAGAGCCTATAGAGGCACTCGCTCGCTAAAGCGAGGGGGGGTGGTTCTTCTGACGCTTACAGTTCACCGGCGAGCCTCAGCGAGTCCAGCGGAACGTAGTGGAGCGATGGTGAAACGTTTTGTTAAGTAATTTATGTACTATATTATTTTGCCATCAAAAATATAATAACTACTTAGTTGGCCCTATATCTTTTTCATTATCACCAAACCGAGAATTAAGCTTAATTAATGCGTCTCCTGTGTTTGATGCTGGACCAATGTAAACTAATTGTTTACCACGCTGCGTAAAGATGAGGCTACGTCCACCACTTTCATTACCACTTAACTCGGCGACAGTTTTGTCGTTATCAGAATTATAAATCCTAAGGAACCCATTGTTTTGATCATTAAAAGATCCCAAGCCTACAATTGCGCGCTGTTTTTTATCATAAAATTTTGCGATAGGTCGATCGTTTTCAAACTTCATGTGAAAACCTTCATTACCGACTGAGTTAAAAAGTCTGATACCAGAGTTACTATCACTGTAAAGGTTTATAGCTATCTTGCCGCTTTTAGGATTTACTACATTAAGAAGTCCTCCTCCTGTGTTCTCAGCAGCTCCAATATCAATAACAGCATTACCATCCTTGTTACTATAGGTAGTTATACAATTGTCATTAGCTAGGTAAGTAATGTATCTTTTTAAACCAGATTCAGAATTAATTTGAAAGTAACCATCTCCTCCAGAATCACTTCCTAATGAGACAGTTTCAACACCTTGAGAATTTACTATTGAAAGCCGACTTAAAGACAATTTATGTCTTCCATTTTTGAGAAAATTAATTAATTCTGAAGTGCTAGTTTTCATAAGTTCATTAGCTTTTTCCTTGGAAAGGTTTTCTATATTTACCAAGGATTCGTTAACTTGATTAAGCAAATCTGATTTGTATTTTTCCTTATTTTTTTCTAAAATTGTTATTGTTTCTGATACTTTATTTTCCCAACTATCTATTGATGCTTCTAGTGAAATTGTTCTTTTTTCTAGATATTCAATTTCTTTAGAAACATTCTTTAACCAAACGCCACCCCAAATACCTGCAAGACCTAAAGCAGTTGCGACACACAGAGCAGCAAACAGCCATCTCTCGATTTTTTCCTTGAACTGTTCCAAATCCCGGATACGTAATATAAGCTCATTATTTTCATTCATTTTTAAATAACTCCAACAATTCGTAGGAATTTTTGGGTACGGTCAATTTTACTGATACTTAACAAGTAATTATGTGGTTTCTAGATAGTGTCTGTCCAAACAGAGTCAGCTATTTGATTTTACGGGAGAAAATCGCCTTTAAAGGGTGCCTTTTTTTACGATTCCTGGTATTGTTAATTGAGTAACCCGCTAAAATTACTCGATTAACTATTTCAAGGAGTCGAAAAAGATGCGAAAAGCTCGCAATCAGCAGCTACCTTTAGCAGAGGCTGCCCCTGACCACCCCAAGGCGAAAGAGTTGAAAACTATCAGTGATATACTTGATGACAACCCTATCATATATGACCTGGTTCTACAAGATATTGGCTCATCGCAAAATGGTGGCGGCAAAAGTGGTGCTACCGGTATGACTGCGGATCAGGCAATACGCATAGCAATCGTAAAACAAATGGAGGGCTGCAGCTATCGAGAATTGGAATTTCGCCTGGTTGATTCCAGGGCATATGGCCTTTTCTGTAGAATACCATTTGGGAAACATTTTAAAAAATCAACGCTGCAAAAAACAATCAAAGCCATATCCGCAAACACATGGGAAGAAATTAACAGGGTGTTGATCGGCTATGCCCAGGGTACAGATATTGAAAAAGGTCGCAAGGTGCGCGTGGACTGTACCGTTGTCGAAACCAATATTCACACGCCTTATGACTCGGAGTTACTTTTCGACTCTGTTCGTGTTTTGACCAGGATTCTTGATGAAGCAAAAACAAGACTGCCAGGGATCATATTTTCCTTCCGTAATCATCGATGTGCAGCGAAACGACGCAATCTGGAAATTACAAACGCCAAGAATAACGAGGCCAGACAGAGGCCATACATACAGCTTATAAGGCTCACGGAAAAGACCATAGATTACGCAGTGAAAGGTGCACACGGTTTACAAAATTATGTGGGCAGCTCGTTAAAGGAGCAAGCTGTAGCATCTCACCTTTGCAAGCAGTTACAGGAATATGTTCCTCTTATCCGTCAAGTGGTTTGTCAAACCAAACGTAGAGTCATCGGCGGCGAATCTGTTCCTGCACAGGAAAAGATTGTTTCGATTTTTGAACCGCATACGGATATTATTCGCAAGGATCGACGAGAGACCTATTACGGCCACAAAATTTGTCTCACCGGTGGTGCTTCCAATCTTATTCTCGACTGCGTTGTACTTGACGGCAATCCTGCGGACTCAACATTGACAGGAAGAATGCTTGACAGACAGAATGGTATTTATGGTCGCTATCCCTTAAAAGCATCTTTTGACGGCGGTTTCACCTCTCAAGCAAATCTTGAAGACGCGAAGGGTAAAGGTGTTAAGGATGTCTGTTTTTCCAAAGGACGCGGGCTTGAAGAGGAGGACATGTGTCGAAGCAAGTATGTTTATAAAGGGTTACGAAATTTTAGAGCAGGAATAGAGTCCGGCATCTCCTGGTTGAAGCGCAGTCTTGGCCTGACACGCTGTAACTGGAAAGGGCTTGAGGCATTTAAGAGTTACGTGTGGGCTTCTATTGTTTCTGCCAATTTGCTCACTATAGCACGTCAATAACCGGCTTAACAGCTGTTGTTTTGTGCTGTTCCTGCAATCTGACGGGAGAGGTGGGCCGTGATTTTGATTTTTAGAGCTATTTTTTATGACTGACTAAAAAACGAAAGCAAAAATTTGTTTCGCGCAGGAATCAGTTATGTTCGCCGTTGCAACCTGCAGCGGTCAATTTTCAAAATTGCTCATTTATGGACAGACACTAGATAACACACCTAGTTTACAAGCTGGCAATCTCGGCCTACGTGCAAGCGCTAGTACGTGTCTCCGGAATTACCGCCGGATCCAACTATGTTGAAACTCTGTGTAATCGATCAGTTAACGTGCTAATTCTATAAAACAACTTGACTCAAGCTTTGTCAATTTATAAACTGGTCGTGCTCGATAACAAACACTTTTTGTATATTATAAAGTTTCTTTTTAACTGCATGATACCCGTACCCGTTAATCTGCTTCGTACCTACCGGGAACAGTTACACGAATCCCGGATCGATGCCACATACCATACGTACTTTCTGAAATGGTTCCGTTACTACTATGACTTTTGTCTGAAATATTCACTTGAGGGGACAGACCCGGAAACTCGCGTCTCTTTTAGGAAAAAATTGCGCAGTAAGGGACAGGCCCCGGATATGGTCAGGCAAGCCAATGAAGCGGTGGGTATTTATCTGGAGCTTGTCCATGCTCGGTTCAACGGCTCAGTGGGTTCAGCCCTAGAGTTAAACGGAGAATCACAGCCTGATACAAGAAAAGAAAGTCGTCCGGCCGGCGAAATAAGCAAAACTAATAAAAATATAGAAAAGAATAGCCCGTCGCAACCGGCCACCACGAGAAATGTATCACGGCAACAGAGCTCGATCAAAACCAAACTAAACAATACGTCAGTTACGGTAACAGATACTGGAGCCGACTGGACGAAGCTCTATGGTGATTTGAGTTCTGCCATCCAGGTGCGCCATTACTCACCCAAGACACTGAAGTCTTACCGCTCATGGATCAGGCAATTCCAGACTTTTGTCAAAAGTAAAGATGCATCGCTCATAAGCGTGGATGATGTAAAAGCCTTTCTCACCTGGCTGGCCGTTGAACGGCATGTTTCGGCATCCAGCCAGAACCTCGCATTCAACAGCCTGCTCTTTTTTTTCCGCAATGTCTTGGGAAAGGAATTTGGTAAAATCGAAGGAGTGGTTCGAGCAAAAAAACGGCCATATATTCCGGTGGTTCTTGACCGAGCGGAAGTTGACCAGATTGTCGCTGAACTGTCTCACCCGTACAACCTGATTGTCAAGCTACTCTATGGCTGCGGTCTGCGTCTATTCGAATGTCTGCAGTTACGAATACAATGCTTTAATTTTAGCGCCGGAGTGCTGACTATACATGATGGCAAGGGGAAAAAGGATAGAACAGTACCTATTCCCGAAATATTGGTTCCGCAGTTGAAAGAACAAATGAACAAAGTGGGGATACAACACCAACAGGATATAGAAGCAAATTACGACGGTGTTTTTCTGTTCGACGCTATTGAGGTTAAGTATAAAAACGCCGCCAGAGAGTTGATCTGGCAATGGATGTTCCCTGCCCAGAATCTAACGCAGGTCAAAGACAGCGAGGAATTGAGGCGTTATCACATCCATCCTTCCCTGGTGCAAAAGGCGATTCGTAAAGCAGTACAAAAAACAAAGGTACCAAAAAGGGTCACGGCCCATACTTTTCGCCACAGCTTTGCCAGTCACCTCTTACAAGCCAATTATGACATCCGCACCATTCAGGAATTGCTGGGCCATTCAAATGTGAGAACTACGATGATCTATACCCACACTGTTCGGAGCCGAACTTTGAAAGAGGCGAGGAGCCCACTGGATTTTTAAGGGTTCTGGTTTGCTCACGGAGGTGAAATAAACCAAAATGTGGTTAACATTGACAATAACCGCTGTGACAACCTTCTTCCTGGCTGTCTTAACCATGCTTGTAATTCCCAGACTTAACATGTTTCCGGTTTCTAATCATCCCAAGGATTGATAACATTGACTCCTGCGGCTTGGAATGGACTGATGTCTCGTGTCGCCACGCTAAATCGGTTAGCAGCAGCAATCGCCGCAATATATCCGTCTGCTGCAGCAATTGTTAATCCGGAGGATTTGGCTTTGGTCATGAGCTCAGCATAAGCGGCCGTGCAGTCCATATCAAACGGACGTACACGCCCTGAAAACAGAGGTAAAATTTGATTTTCAATACTGGTTTGCAGTTCATCTCGTCGCTTTCCAAGTGGAAGGCTTGCAACTCCAAAACGCAGTTCAGCGACAGTGATTGCTGATAAATATAGCGTTTCTAGTGATTGCGCATCAAGCCAGTCAATAACACGGGCCTCAGGAGTGCGACGCAATGGTTCCGAAATTACATTTGTATCCAACAGTATCATTTAAAATCCACCGGCTTTGCCGGAGTTTTATCACGGCTTTGCTCAAAATTCGAAAATTCATCATCGGTTAAATGAATTTTATGACCAATGCTCGCAAGTAACGAACCAATTTTAACCCTTCCTTCCGGCTGGACTGCGTTTTCCAATATCTCACGAATTTCAGCTTCTGCGCTTCGGCCATGCAGTGCAGCTCTAACCTTCAAAGCGCGATGAACCTCTTCCGGTACGTTTCTGACAGTGACTGATGGCATGATTTCACCTCCATATTGTGCTTGGTTTGATTGCATTATAGCACAATGCAATCAAACCAAGCAAGAGTTGCATCATTTCAATTAAGGACGTGACAGATGCTGTCATCGATCTGTATAGGGTGCCAGGGATGAAATCCCGTTCATCCTGTAAGCTATGAGATATCAATTACGGGGTCCGGCAGACAGTATTGCCGGTCGCAACAACTCTCCTCCGGAACCGATGAACACGATTCCGGCCTGTTGCGTTAACGATTGATTAAAGTTTCATTAGAACTTGCTTGCATATCTTTTCATTTTGCGCCCTTGTCTGTACGATTCCCCGTTCTTGAAGATATGTGGAATGTATAAGACACTTGGGCGATAAACGTGACACAGAGTATAAAAGCAGCATGGATCGCACTGGCCATAATCAGTGTTCTCACCGGGATAAAATTTCTCCTTTACTGGTTGTCAGGCAGTATGGCCGTCTTATCGGAAGCCTGGCACAGTATTGCAGATATCGCCACCACCATGTTCGTCCTGTTTTCAATTTACAGGCAGCATCGCAAAAATACAGCATTGGCGGATCCTGTGCCGGAACCGCTGGAACAGGATGCGGATTCAACTCCTCCTTCCAGGATCAAGCGGTTTTTCCGCTGGTGCCACGGCATCAATACCGAGTTGAAAATAGCCGTGGTCATCGGATGCATCCTGAATGTTGCCGCGATACTCATCTTTATACAGGCCCTGTTCAGATCCCCGGAAAAAGTCTCTGCCCCTCTTACCACGGGTTTGATATTTATCGGTTTGTCCTTCGGCTCTTTTTTCCTTTCCAGATTTGAAGAGCATATCGGCGACCAGGAGGAGTCTGCGGCACTGAAAGCAGACAGTCATCACAATCGGGCTGATATGACCATATCCCTGATCACCGGGATTTCACTCATTCTCTACCACTTTGCCATTGATCTTGACCGGTGGCTGGCCGTCCTGATAGCTGTCTACATTTTCACCTTTGCCGCGGAACTGCTTGTCAATTCCTGCAGCTCCATTTTCCGGGGACACGAAAAAATGGAGTTGCGTTATCGCTTTACCTCCATTGCAGGACGTGCGTTACAGCTCAGCACGTATGCGGCTTTCTTTTCCCAGATAGACGCCCGGGTGAAGCTGGGGAAAAAAACCAGAAAAATTCTCCACACATTGCCCTGTATTTTACGATGGCTATGCAGGTGGAGCCTCAGGGCGACTGCTGCCGGCCTGGTGCTTGCCTATCTCTCAACCTGCCTCTACAGCATCCAGGCGGGTGAGCAGGCGCTTGTGTTCCGTTTCGGCAGGCTGATCAACGATGCCGCGCCCCTAGGACCGGGCCTGCATCTCAAATTTCCCTATCCCGTCGACTCTGTAGTACGGTACCAGGCGGGCAGGGTGAACAGTCTGGTGGTGGGAAACACCATGGCCGACGAACCTGCCATGATATGGACCACAGAGCATGGCGACAACAGGATGTTTATCTCGGGTGACAACAACCTGTTTCTTCCCTATGTGGTCATACATTATCGCTTGCAGAATATTCATTCCCATTACAGCAACCTGGTGGCAGGAGGAGGAGAGCGGGTCCTGGCTTCCCTGGCGCTCCAGTTGCTCAATCACAGATTTTCAAGCAGTTCCTTTTTCGACCTGATATTGTCCGCTCGCGCAGAATGGACCGAAACCCTGAAAAAGGATTTGCAACAACAGTGCAATCAGTTCGGGCTGGGAATGGAGATCGTTGACTTCTGCCTCAGAGACCTTCACCCGCCGATCGAACTAACCCGGGCGTATGAAGAGGTTGTAGCCGCACATCAATTAAAAGATGCCGAGCTGAATACGGCAGCCCGTAAAGTCAATGCCCTGCTGACCCGTGAACGTATCGACAGCCAGGCAACCATTGCCGATGCCGAAGGGTATGTACACGAGAAAAAGAAAGTAGCGGAAGGTGAAGCCGCCAACTACCTGTTACGTTACACAGGCTATGAAGAGGGGGGAGAGGTGCTCAAAAACATCCTCCTGCTGAAATCTGCGGAAGGGGCCCTGGCAGGGAAAAAGATAATTCTGGTGGACCCTGAAAGCGGAGTCACTGATAAATTCCTGTATATTGAGAATTATATGTCTCGGAACAAAAAATGAAACGACGAATCTATCTCTTTGCTCTCGTTATCCTTGCCGGAGTTCTCGGTGTGTTTTCCCTGTACACGGTCAAGGAAAACGAGTTGGTGATCGTAACCCAATTTGGCAAACCGGTGCGGATTATCGACAATGCCGGCTTGAAGATGAAGCTTCCAGGTTTTATCGAAACCGTCAATCGCTTTGACAAACGTTCGGATATTTTTGAAACCCAGCCGACCCAGTTGCTGCTGGGCGACAAAAAACCCATTATTATAAGCTGTTATGTATTGTGGGAAATTCAGGATCCACTTCTTTTTTACCAGTCCGTGGGAAGGGCGGAAAGCGCTGTGCAGAAAATCGGCGACATCGTCAACTCCAAGCTGTCCATAGTGCTTGCGGATTACTCCCTTGAAAATATCATCAATACCCAATCCGAGGAGGTGTTGTTGGCAGAGATCGAGCAGCGAACAATTGCAACGGCGAACGAAAACTGCATCGAGAAATACGGCATCTCCATCCAGGGAGCAGGCGTGCAGCGTCTGGCATATCCCAAGGTCGTGATCGAAGCGGTGTATGAACGTATGAAATCCGAGCGAACCAAGGAGGCGGATAAAATCAGGGCTGAAGGGAGTGAGGTTGCACAGCAGATCACCATTGAAGCAGATAAAGAAGCCCGGGAAATTCGAGCGGAAGCAAAGAAAAAAGCCCTGGTGCTCAAGGGTGAAGGGGAACGCGAATCCATGGCAATCTATACCGAGGCCTATCGAAAAGGGGGGGAGTTTTTCAACTTTCTCCAATCCCTGGAAACATACAATTCCGTCCTGGGTCAGGATACGACCCTGATTATCTCCACAGACTCTGAGCTCTTCAAATATCTGCAAATTCAGGAAAAAGAGGAACAATGAAAGGAGGCACGGTAATTCAGGCGCTCTCAAAAGCCCTGCATCAGCTCCTGTGGAGCTACTCCAGGTGGATAGTTCTGGCAGGGGCCATCTTCTACTGTTCCACGGGCCTGTATAAAATTCCGGGTGATGCGGTCGGGGTGCTGACCAGGTTCGGCAAGGTCGTGGAGCCGAGTGTACAGCCAGGGCTTCACTATGCCCTGCCATGGCCCATCGACCAGGTGGATATCGTCTCCATTAAGCAAGTCAAAACCGTGATAGTCAGTGATTTCGGCTCACGTTACAGATTAACCGAGGGCGGCGCATCCTACACCTTTTACAAAAACACCGATCTCGAACCATTCTGCATAACAGGTGATAATAACATTGTCGCCATAACCCTTGTTTTGAAATACACCATCGACAATCCCGTCAAATACCTCTATGGAATGAAATCTCCGGAAGTATTCATGGAGCGATGTGCAGCAAACCTTATTGTCGATCATTTATCCAGGCAGCGTATCGACCATGTGCTGACAGTAGGTAAAAAGCAGTTGGAGTTTGATCTGCAGGCGGCAATGTTGAGCCGGCTTGAACACTATGAAACAGGACTGAGACTTTCCTTTCTGGAAATCAAGGAGATAACCCCGCCGGGAAAAGTACAGCAGGATTTTGACATGGTCATCAATGCCGGTCTGGAGAAAAAGAAGGCCTTAAACCAGGCCCAGGGGTATAAAAACAGAGTGGTTCCCCAGGCGCGTTCAGAGGCAAGCAAGATCGTTCGCGAAGCCGAAGCCTACAAGCGGGAAAAAATACTTGCCGCAGAAGGAGAGGCGTCCCGTTTTCTGGCGAGATTTGAGGAATACTCACAAAATCCGGAAGCGCACAGAGACAAGATATACCTGGAATTTATCAGCTCCCTGTATCCCAGGCTGGGTGAGATTCGAGTCGTGGATATGGAAAAATCCCAGGATTCGGGTCAAGACTTTATCGCTCCTTATTTACTCAAATAAGGAGCGACACTCCAAATACCTTCATGAGGAAACCTCATCAGGTTTGTTTCTGCTGCAACTGGTATCACAGCAACCGTCTTTACAGTAATATCCAAAGCCGTTGTCCCAAGTTATACCGCCCTTTGGACAGGTTTCCACGTATTCTGAATATTTGACGATTCTGTCCACGATGGTTTTAGGAATGGAATGTTCCATTTTGCATGCCGCTTCTTCCGCCTCAGACTCCTCAACGCCAAGCACATTTATAAGAAATCGCTTCAGGGTGTTATGACGCTGGACTATTTCCGCGGCTACTTTTTTTCCTTCCTTGGTAAGGGTGATCAGATCATAGGGCGCATAATTAACCAGATCCATACTGCCGAGAGTACGAAGTGCGGAAGTTACGGAAGATGCGCGCACCTTCAGAAAATCGGCTATATCTTTTGCACGCGCAGCCATTTTTTCTTCAGAGATGAGGTAAATGGCCTCAAGGTAATCTTCCTGACTTGCTGTAAGCGAATATTTTTCTGTCATGATAGTTCCTGATCGAGTTTCTCAAGCCCCTCTAAAAAATACGCAATATCCTAAAAAAGTCAATCGATCTTTTCAATTGCTGGGAGATACATCCAGGAGCTCAAGAAACAGTCACGGATTCAAGGTGAACTCAAGCAGGGAGAGAATCCGGATTCTATCCGGAACCACAAACTTCATCGCGCCGGATCAGTTGAGCGCTTGAAACACCGTCAACAGACACGATTACGGTTCGATTACTGCAGACGGTATGTCGGGCGTGCATTTGCCGGGAAAAATAGTCGCAGGCCTACCTGGTCCTCAGCCGGCGGAAGAGGGGACCGGAACTGCGTCGCCACCTGCAACAGGGGATTCGGTTTTGTCCGTCTGCGTCTTTTCCGCTATTTTCCGACGCTGTTTCTTTTTATCAGCCTGGTAGAGGAAATGGTGCCACAGGGAAAATCCGGTCAGAGCAAGACCTGCGCCTGTATGCACATTTTTCATGGTTTTATTGCCCTTGAGGAAAGGGGCGGTCAGTACTGTAA
This sequence comes from Desulfobulbaceae bacterium, assembly GCA_963678525.2. Taxonomy (GTDB): domain Bacteria; phylum Desulfobacterota; class Desulfobulbia; order Desulfobulbales; family Desulfobulbaceae; genus Desulfogranum. The sequence goes on along the minus strand of CAXXDG010000003.1, from coordinate 1,533,922 downwards.
CCCCGAGGGTGAGGGTCATGCCGATCTTGGCAATCTCTTTTTTGGTTTCAAGATCTATTTTTTCGGGCATTTCTTCGTTTCCTTCTTTCAAGGGTACGCTTGGTTCCCTTTCCGGTCTCAACAACGAGTAAGATTGTGAGGGTGGAAGCTAATCCGCAAGCAAGAGGTATAAACGGTGCCATATTGTTCTCCATAAATCAAGATATAGATTGTCAATTTGCTATCTAGTGTCTGTCCATAAATGAGGATTTTTGCTCAAGTTTAGGTAAGCGAAGACTCCGAGGCATGCGATAAATTTTACCGCAGACATAGAGGTGATATCGGAGTCTACGCTTACCTTCGAGGATAAAATTTTAAGCATAACGCAAAAATTGGGGTAGGTAAGCGAGGAACGAGACTCCGAAAAGACCATTTATGGACAGACACTATCTAACCAGCATGGCTGGACCAGGTTGGCCGGCCACAACGAACAATGAAAGTTTATCACTCCGTCATGGCGCCTGCTGCTCTCTGCCGGAAACTTTCATATAAAATAAACAGAATTAAAGTTAACCTACTCTAAAAAATAAAGCTAGCTAAAAGTTAGATAAGGTTTTATTTTTTTGCTTTTCCTAATACTCGTAAGGCTCCCTCAATAATCCTTGCCGACTTGAGGTCGAAGCGTAAATAACAGGCAGGCAGGGGCCGGCGGGCGCGACAGATTCCCTCCGAAGATAGAGACAGAGGCAGCATAACGATATGGGATCAATACAGTATATTGGCCATGGCCTCTTCACAGGAGAGAGTTCCGTCATCGAGTTTACGATGGATATGGTTTGGCAAGGTTGAACGAAGCTTTCCCTGCAGATTCCCACGCAGATGGTAATGCTGCGTGCTTTCGGCAATAATGGGTTTGACTTCCTCATCTGCAACCAGGATTTCAAAAACAGGTTTTCTTCCGTAATACCCGGTCTGTGAGCAGTAACTGCAGCCTTTGGGGCCATATACCCGCATGTCTTCAGAAATCCCGAGAACCTCCGCCTGGACGACGGTTGGGGAACACAGGCGTTTGCATTGAGGGCATAGCACCCGTGTCAGTCGCTGATAGACAATCAGTTTCAGGGCGGCTGCCACCAGATATTGTTCTATGCCCATCTCCTTTATCCGGATGAGCGTGTCGACAGCATCATTGGTGTGCAGCGAGGCAATGACCATGTGCCCTGTGAGAGCGGCCCTGATGGCGACCCGAGCTGTTTCCCGGTCACGAATTTCACCGATGACGATAACGTCAGGATCCTGGCGCAGAACAGCTCTGAGAATGTCGGCGTAGGTCATATGCAGCTCGCTGGATAACTGGATCTGCACAAGTCCTGGTATCTCGTATTCAATGGGATCTTCAATGGTGACGATGTGGAGCTTCTCTGTATTGATGTAATCAAGAAAGGAATATATCGAGGTGGTTTTACCGCTACCCGTAGATCCTGTGACTAAAATGAGTCCCTGACGCCCGTTCAGGATTTTTTTCACGTCAGGCAACACAGCTCCGTCAACTCCCAGCGATTCGATTTGTAGTTCCACTTTGGCTGTATTCTGAATGCGCAGAACAACCTTTTCACCGTATTTGACCGGAAGAACCGACGCTCTGATTTCAATAAAAAAATTATCAAACGGAAACTTGATCTTTCCATCCTGCGCACTGCGTTTTTGCGTCGAATCAAGGGACGCCATGACTTTCAGTACAGCAGTGATTTCATCTCGACCGCTAATGGGGAATGAACCATAGTTTGTCAGGCAGCCGTCAATGCGGAAACGGATTCGGATATTACGCTCAAACGGTTCAATATGCACATCGCCGGCTCTTCTTTCAATGGCATGGCGGAGCATGTCGTTAATTTCCTCTACCACATTGAAAGAGGGCGCTCGAGGTTTAAACAAGTTCCGCACCTTTTCCGTGCGCGTGCGAAGGACCGCCATGGACCTTTTGCAATCGTTCTTCTATCTCAGGGTGAAACAGCAAGACCAAAACATGCAGGAGATCCTTTGAATCACTTTCATCCATGGCGGCGGATCCAGATTTTTCTCCTTTTGGAAACAGTGCCTGCAAATGTGGGGAGAGTTTCATTAACTGCTCGCATTCCGAGATCAAGGAGGTGTAAAGATCTTCAGTGCCGTTTCGATCCATGGGAGCATGCAGAAATACATCACTGAGCGGCACAGTGTGCGGTGATAGTGTGTGAGATGAATACATGGTATGTCTCCAGTTTATTTCAAGAAGTGTTTGCAGGGCGGTAGGACCGTATATCGCTATATACCTGTCGCAACCTGTAACAGCCGGCCGGCTGGATGTGGTTATTTAGACATTTTATAAAAAATAAGTCAAGTCTAAAAATTAACAACGGCCCTAACATTGACTTTAAAAGAAAACGATTTCGATCGCAGCAGCGGTAAACAGGAACAAAACAGGTAGAAGCCGATGTTGCAGTGTGGAGGAGGTCATCGGCAGGGAGTAGAAGGGATGTGCCGGATCAGATTGCGTGAGAAGGAAAATGCAGCAGCCGCCAAAGACGGCTGCTGCTGCTCATGAAGAGTTACGGTTTGTTGTCCGGGATCATGCGTGGGAGAGAGAAGCTGCCCGATGGCTTCTTCCGCCATGTTTTGTAAAATCCGGTACCGAGCGTGAGCAGTATCACCAGAAGGTAAAACAGTACCATCATCTGTATGCCGCTCAGTTGAAGCAGGCTGCCCCCGGTAAACAGTAGACAGGCAACGACAAACCCGAGCGTTGTTGGAAAGAAAATGGAAAACAACATCCACTTGTAGGAGCCGGTCTGCACCTTTATCATGATGGTGGTAGCCAGGCATGGCGGGTACATGGCAAAAAACACGATAACTGCAAGGGCGTGCAGGGGCGTGAATCCTCCGCCGGCGGTTTCCGTGCCCATTCGCTCTTCAAGGGTCTTGTTCTCATCCGCCCCCTGCTGGTACAGGACGCCTATGGTTGCCACACTGGATTCCCGTGCCGCAAAGGAGGAGAGGATTGCCACATTGATTTTCCAGTTAAACCCGGCGAATTGGGTGACAGGTTCCAGTGCGCGGCCAACCATGCCGAGGAAACTGTTGCTGATCTGTTCTTCTTTAATCTGTCTGCGAATGGATTTCCTTTCCGAGGTCAGTTTGCGCAGCTCCTTGTTTACCAGACGGGCCTCTTTATCCTTGCCCGGGTTCAGGAACACGAAAAAATCCGGATGTTTTTTCTCATACCCGGCGTTAAGTGCCTTGACGCCGTCGCCGCCTCCGGATGTCAGGCGGGCCGTTTTGTAATCATTATACAGGTTGATAAGTTCAACGAGCCTGCTCTCGTCACCGAGTAACCCGGCATAGGGGGTTGCAGCGATATTTTTCTGAAATCGAGCTATATGTCCAGCCATCTGCTGATCATAAAATCCCTTTCGTTCGTCCCCTATCCCGGGAAACTGGAGAAGGGTAAACACGCACACGGAAACAGCGACCACAATGCTTCCCACCTTTTTTATGTATTGCCATGTTCGTTCTATGGCACGCTGGGCTACCCCGAAAAAAGTCGGCGGGTGATAGTTGGGCAATTCCATGACAAAGGGGGCGGTCTCTTTACCTTTGAGAATGGTTGCAGTCAGCAGCCGGGCGACGAGCAGGGCCACAAAAATGGTAAAGGTGGAGAGAAAAAGCATCACCCACGACTTGTAGGGGGCAAAGAAAACATTGACCAGCAGGGTGTAAAAGGGAATCTTGGCCAGACAGTTCATGTAGGGAACGGTCAGGATTGTAGCCATCCGGCTTCTTTCATCGGGGATGCCCTTGGTCGACATGACACCTGGGACCGCGCATCCGCCCGCGAAAACCCCGCCAAGGATATAGGGCAGGGTGGATTGCCCGTGCAGACCGAATGCGTTGAATATTTTATCAAGAATAAAAGCAATCCTGGCCATATACCCTGAATCTTCCAGAATGGCTATCAGAGAGAAGAGAATCAGGAAAATAGGAATATAGTTAAGCAGTGCATTGGCGGAATCCACCATCCACAAGCCCATGGAGCGTATATAGGGGTCCTCCACCAGTCCGGCGCTGGGCAGAATGCCGGCGATAACAGCCCTGAACTTGGCAAGGAAAGGCCACCAGTACTGGGTAAGGTCGTAGCCTTTGACAATGGAAAGCTGGTAAATGATAAAAACAGTTGCAATCAGGAAGATAGGGGCTGCGAACCTGTTGAGCACCAGTCTGTCGATCCGTTCGCTGATAGTCGCCTTGTCGTCCCGGGTGGTCTTGACCGAGTTTGCAAGAATGGTGCCTGCAAGCCTGTCCCGGCAGCCTACCATGTAGTCGGCCACGGTCATGTAGTGTTCCTGCTCAAAGGTTTCCCTGATCGAGGCTGCCTGGGCGATAAACTCTTCAGCCTGACCACCGATGGTCCTGCAGATACGCTCGGCCTCGGTATCACCCTCCACCAGTTTGACGGCGAGCCAGCGATGGGGATATTTCGAGGCAACGCCGCTTTGTTCGATATGTTGTTCAAGTGAGTTGACAGCAGGCTCAAGGGTTTCATAGGTAATGAGCAGGGGTTTGCCTTCCTTTCGCTCCGAGGCTGCAACGACGGCATCCCGCAACTCCTTTTTACCTTTACCTTTTCTACCTACAGTTGGAATGACATCAACCCCGAGACTGTGCTGCAGGCGGCTTATGTCGATCTGCACGCCGTTTCTCTGCGCAACATCCATCATGTTGAGCGCAACCACTGTGGGGAATTCCATTTCAAGAAGCTGGAAGGTGAAATACAGGCTTCTCTTCAATGAAGAGGCGTCAACCACGTTAATCACCACATCCGGAGACTCTGTGAGCAGGAAATCCCTCGTCACCCGTTCTTCAAGCGAGAATGACGTCAGGCTGTAGGTGCCGGGCAAATCGACAATCTCGATGCTTCTGTCTGCATATTTAAATGAGCCTGATTTTTTTTCGACCGTCACTCCGGGGTAATTGGCAATATGCTGGTTGGCACCGGTCAGCATATTAAAGGTCGTGGATTTACCGGCATTCTGTTGACCGGCCAGACCAACAAGGAGTTTTGCTTTTTGCAGCTCTTTACTTTTCATGGTCTGACTGTCACTCGCTTTCAACCTCGATCAGTGAGGCTTCGGATTTTCTCAGGGTCACATTATAGTCGGCAACCTTGCACTGAATGGGGTCGCCCAGGGGCGCCCTGCGGACCACATCGATTTGGGATTCCGGCACAAAACCGAGGTCAAGAAGGCGTTGCCTGATGGCTCCGCAGGAATGATGGCAGCGAATCCTGGCTCGTTTACCAGGCTTGATATCGCTCAGCATGCAGCAATTTTTTCCGTTACGTTTTCTCATGAGATCTCCTGAATTAGGTGTAGCTAAGACTACCAGCCTATGTAAGATGTTTTGCGGGTTTGTTCAATGTTTATTTCATAATATTTTGTTACTCGCGGTTTAAATACAGTCAGGACAAAGAAAATGTTAAATATGGCTAAAAAAATGTTGACATTAAAATTAGGAGCCGCTAACTTCGGGTCCCATTGATTTATTCATCTAATCACACACTACATAGAGGTTGACATGAAGAAATTGACCATGGCTCTGGCAGCCGGATTGATTGTGGGAGGCGCAGCGATCGCCCAGGCGCACACGCCCCTTTGTTCCTGCTTTGACAACGGTGACGACACCGTTACTTGTGAAGGGGGATTTTCAGACGGCTCATCCGCTTCAGGCGTACCTGTACGCGTCCTTGACCCTGCGGGTAAGGTGCTGCTGGAAGGCAGTATGGACGAAAACTCGGAATACACCTTTGATAAACCTGCAGGTGACTTCAACGTCCACTTCGATGCCGGCGAAGGCCACCGCATCGAAGTCCCGAGCAGCGATATCTGATCAAGTGAAAAACAAACAGCAGCAATTATAACGTACACAATATAAAGGAGATTAGAGCATGTTGAAAAAAATGTCGGCTGTCATTGCAGGGGCCATGATGCTGGGAACCGTCGGCGTTGCAGACGCCCATTTCCAGATGATTTACACCCCTGAATCCGCTTTGGTAAAAGGCGGCACCATTCCGCTTAAACTGGTCTTTACCCATCCTTTTGAAGCCGGGCACACCATGGACATGGGAACTCCGGAGCAATTTTTCGTTGTCCGTTCCCGCGGGGAAAACGAGCCGAAAAAGACCGACCTCCTGGAAAGCCTGAAACCCATCACCTGGACCAGCCTGACCAACCAGGGCAAAGCCTTTGAAACCACCTATCAGGCAAGGGGCGGGGACCATATATTTTGTCTGATCCCTGAACCGTACTGGGAAGAAGGGGATGGGTTTTATATCAAGCAGAACACCAAGGTAATAGTCAATGTCGGCGGCGAACCCGGAGCCTGGATGGAGCCTGTTGGTCTGCCCACTGAGATCGTCCCCCTCGCAAAACCCTATGACCGCTGGACAGGCAACGTATTCCAGGGTCAGGTTTTGTTCAACGGCAAGCCTGTGCCCAACGCAGAAGTGGAAATCGAATATATGAATCATCAACCCATCCTTGACAAGAACGCATTTGCCGAGGAGGCCGCTGCAGAGGCGCCCCAGGACGCCTTTGTTCTCCAGACCATTTTTGCCGATGCAAACGGAGTTTTCACCTTTGGTATTCCCAAGGAGGGATGGTGGGGGTTTGCAGCCCTGGATCTGGATCCGGAATATACCTATAAGGATAAAAAATGCTCCAGGGATGCCGTTATCTGGATTCAGGCCAAGGATATGAAGTAAGGCCTGCATGAAATTAACAGCGGCGCAGAACAGTTGACGTGCCCGTTCTTAGTTTGACGGGCACGTTAACTGAACATGGTGGAAGTTTATGAGGAAAGAATAATGGAGATTTGGGAAACGGTTGTTGCCGTCTGTGTTTTTGTATTGGCAGTGCTGTACCTGTATCGAAAACTTGTCAGGCAGAAGGGGTGCAGTTGCGGGGATGGTTGCTGCAGCCGTAATCCGGAAAAAAAATAGGGAATTTTTTCTCGAATTACCATGTAAATGGATTAATCACCCCGAGTATATGCAGATGAAATTATCAGACAGTCTTGAAGATTACCTGGAAGCCGTTCTTCTGGTTGAAAAGAAGGATGGCGTCATACGCCCCAAGGCTATCATGGAGCATTTGGATGTTTCAGCGCCCTCGGTAACCGAAGCTCTGCACCAGCTTGCTCAAAAAAAACTGGTTAACTATATCCCTTACGGCGAAATCACGCTGACTGCGAAGGGGCGCAAGGGTGCGGAAGACGTTTTTTATCGCCATGAAACCTTGAAGAAATTTTTTGTCCAGGTGCTGGGCATTGATCCCGAAATCGCCGATGAAGGGGCGTGCAAAATGGAACATGCTGCGTCTAAAACCATTATAGAGCGCATGGTGCTCTATACAAGATACCTGGAAACACAGGACAGGGAAAGCGCGACCCTGGAAAAAAGGACAGGGTGTTTCAAAGAGTATCTGACGGCAAAAGGGGAACGGCAGGGGGGATAATTTTTTTTAATGTCAAGCCGGACCGACACATGGTATCCTATAATAGATTCATACCCTTATCGTTCCATGTGGAAAGGGTATGACGCGTGTGCACCACGGCGAACATTCTCAAATCCATCCCTGATTTCCTTTCTTAATGCGGAGCATGTAATGCAGAACCAATATTACTCAATCCCTAATCCCCTCATGGGACAAACAGCACAGATCGTGCCGGCTGTTTCCTGGACCACCCTGGCATCCACCCTTGCCGTCGCCAGTGCGGCTTCCATCGGTTCCAACATGACGGATGTCAGAAACGGTTCCATGACCGTCACCCAGGCAGTCGCCAACGGACTCATAAAAGGCGCCGCAGCTTCCACCATTCTTGCCAGGATCCCCCGGCATACAGCCGCGGAGATCGTCATCGCCTGTGGAGCGCTCGGTGTTGCAGGATACATGATCGACTCGGTCATGAAAAAGAACCGACAGGAACTCTGCGCCCTGGAAGACAACACGGGTGAAATACAGTCCGAGGGTGTGCAGACGCCGGCATGACACCTGCGAAACACGGAGTTTCCCTGACCATTGCCCATGAACTTGAGCAACGGATTCGAATACGGAGCAAACTCTTCAACATCTCCGGGATTGACCCTGTGTATGTCGAGGCGACAGTGGAAAACATTCCCGGGGTCACCTCAGCCAGGGTGAACTCCGGAGCCGCTTCCATCGTGGTCTGTTTTGACGGCAGAAACCAGACCAGGGAAGCCGTCCTCTGCTGCCTGCTTGATCTGCCCGCAGAGGTCTTTGCCGGCAACGGTGAGCGCAAAACACTGCGCCATCCTCTTTCTCTGCTTGCCAGGGGCGCATTTGTGGTATCACTGCTGTTTCTGCCCCCGATAATAAAAGTGCCTGTAGCACTTGTCCTTTCCGTCCCTGTTATTTACGAAGGAGTAGCCACCCTGTTCCGCGGGGAGATCAAAGTGGAAGTTCTGGACGGAGCCGCCGTCCTGTTCAGCCTGGCCATGGCCGACTATTTTACTGCCGCCTCCATAGTGTTTCTGCTCTCCGTCGGAGAATACCTGGAAGAGATGAGCGAAGACCGGACCACCGGTTTGCTGAAAAGCCTGCTCAAACCCCAGGTGGAAAACATCTGGATCGAAGTGGATGGACAGGAGCTGGAAATCCCCCTGCACCAGGCCCAGATAGGCGACCGGGTCATCTGTGGAAGCGGAGAATTGGTACCCCTGGATGGGACGGTTGTCAGCGGAGAAGGATCGATAAACACCAGTTCCATCACAGGCGAGTCCGTCCCGATCCATGTCGGTCCGGGGAGTGAAATATTGTCCGGATCGGTTGTCGAAGAAGGCAGAATAGTATTCACTGCCGGCAAGGTGGGCTCAGAAACCTCCATGGCCAGGATCTCAACCTTTCTCGAAAACTCACTCCGGTATGAATCGCAATCGCAGAAAAGAAGCGATGAACTGGCAGATAAGCTGGTGCCGGTGACATTCGGACTCGGACTCGGACTGCTTGCGCTTACCCGGAATCTGCAGAAGGCTGCCGCGGTCCTGACCGTGGATTACTCCTGCGCCATCAAGCTGACCAATCCCGTGGCCGTACGCGTGGCCATGTACACAGCCGCCAACCAGGGGGTACTTCTCAAGGGCGCCCAGGCCATGGATATGCTGGCACGGGTGGATACGCTCGTTTTCGACAAAACCGGAACCCTGACCATGGGAAATCTGCAGGTTACCGACATTTGCACCCTGAACGGTTACAGCGAGGATGAAGTGCTGATCCTGGCTGCAAGTGCAGAGGAACACTATTCCCACCCCATCGCTTCCACAGTACTGCAGGCAGCGGAAGATCGAAACCTGGTTCTTGCGCCGACCAGTCAGGTGGACTTCATTGTCGCCCATGGCGTGTCCGCCTATATTGACGACAAGAACGTACTTGTCGGCAGCAGACATTTCGTTGAAGAGGATGAAGGCGTATCCTGTGCGGCCGTATCCGGGGATGTCGATCGGCTGCAGGAGCAGGGAAAAAGCATTCTCTACGTGGCCTGCGACGGAGAACTTGTCGGCATAATCGGACTGCGCGACGAACTGCGGCCTGAAGCAGGCCGGGTGCTTGAACAATTAAAACAAACCGGAATTGAACGTATCGTCATTCTTACCGGCGATGCCGAACGAACGGCAAAAGCCCTGGCAGACCAGCTGCCTGCAGTGGATGAAGTCCACTGGGAACTGAAACCGGAAGACAAGGCCGAGAAAGTGGGTCGCCTGCAGGAAGAGGGCGCCAAGGTCGGGTTCATAGGTGACGGCGTCAACGACGCACCTGCCCTTGTCTCTGCAGATCTTGGAGTCTGCCTTCCCGACGGCGCCGATCTCGCTAAAGAATCCGCCCAGGTCATTCTGCTCCGCGACGACCTGGAGTGCCTGTTGCATGGCCGCCTGATCGCCCAGAGAAGCCAGGATACCATCCACCATGCCTTTGCAGGTGCGGTCGGGCTGAACTCCGCCTTTCTGCTCCTTGCCGCCTTCGGTCTGATACAGCCCGTTACTTCCGCCCTGCTGCATAACTTCAGTACCCTGGGGATAGTCAGCTATGCCGCCTACAGGGGACGCAGGAAACCTGAAAGCATTCCAGAGCAAACCCATCGAGGTTGAAATATGTATTCCTCTCTTTATGATGCACCGGTCAATACGGAACTGACCCTGATGAAAATTCTGGATCCTGCGCTGGCTGACCGGCTGCGCCGTCTTGGACTGTTCGTTCACGGCCAACTGGTGAGGCTGGACAATGAATTCAGCTACCACCCTGTTCGAATCCGGGGAACACGAGGTGATGTGGTGGTGCCTGCGGGACTTGCCATGAAAACCTATATTCATCTGGACAATGGTGAACGGAAACCGCTGGTGGAGATGGAACGCGGCGAAAAGGGGCATATCGAGAGTCTGTCCTGCGGCATCGGATGCGCCAGGGCCCTTGAAAATCTGGGGGTCATCGTGGGTGAGGGAATAGCCTTTATCCGGGCTTTGCCGCACATGGATTACATAACCCTGATCAACGGAAAAGAGCGGACCCGCCTGTCAGAGGGAGAGGCCGCACGGATCTGGGGCAAGCCTGAACCAGGTGATTCCTGTCAGTTTTATTTCAATAGAAAGGGGGTGCCTTTTGAAGTCACGGAAATTATAGGGGGCAAAAAGGCGCACAATCATCTGCAGACACATGGGGTGGAACCCGGAAAACAGTTACTGCTGGAGGCCATAGAGCCTGCCGGGGAGCTGCACCAACCGGAATCGGAACCCATTGTCGTTTCCAGCCCGGGAGGGTTGCGGCTGTACCTCAACCCGTACCAGGCCGGAAGAATTATCGTCAAGACGGCGACAGGCGCTTATCGGAAAACCTCCAAGGAGATCGCAGACAATGTCTGGTCCGGATAGAATCCATAGGCGCTATTTACTGCCTGCTTCTTCCTGGGCTTCCTGCCACATGGAGGAATATTTCTCCCTGGTGGAGCTCAGGGAATCGTCAACCTTCATCTTGGCTTTGTATGCAGATTTCATGGCACCCTTGATTACCCGGTCATGGAGCGGCTCTTTTTCAACCTGCTCTTCCGTTTTCTTGCCTGCCTTTTTGCCTGACTTGTAGGCAATGTAGCCGGCTGCGCCGAGAACCGCCCAGCCGATTGGATTTGAGGACAAAACCGGAATGGTAAATACTGGATGAGACATTATTTTTCTCCTTCTTCAGTTGTTTCAGGTGAATCCTGGGTAGGAAGGACGGGCGGCAGTTCTTGTATCTGGGCTGCGACTGCTTCCTCTTCGCCTTTCTTTTTACCTGCTTTGTACAACATATACCCGCTTGCTCCGAGAATAACCCAGCCAAGGGGAGTGGCGGTTAGTGGCAGATAGAACATGTTTACCTCCTGTTATGATGATTGCACGTTGTCGTTTACATTGCAGCTGGAATCTGCGCTTACCCATGATTACGGTTTGTATTTGTACAGTACGTCATTCGGCTTTGTCTGTCAACTGGCTAAAATATCGATATTTTTCTTTATTGCTAGTAATTTTTTTGCACAACCCTAAGACCTAACATGTATCTCCATAACTCTTCGTCTTTTTTTCTCTCAGGTGTATGATGAATGCAATTGCTCCCTGTGGAACCTCCCGATATGTTTCTAAATCCATCTTGAGAAAGAATGGAATAACGGTTAAACAAGCGTACACAGGCAGGTTGCGTGTACGGATACGCAGCCTGGAGCGTAACCGGCTTGGCGGGGACAGAATGCGGATGCATCTGCTGAACGTTGCCGGAATACAGAGTGTTGAAACCCGGTTTCACACCGGATCGGTCATTGTGGCCTTTCAGCCGCATGAAATAGATATTCGCTGCATTTTAGCTGAGATAGTGGAGCAACTCCTCCATCCGGTAGCCTACACGGTTGAACCGCAACCGTTGCCCACCATGCAGCCCTACTGCCGATCCTGCTGCGAAACGGAGAACACGGTTTCGTACCGGAAAAAAATCAGGCGGGTGATATGGCTGACCGGGGTTGTCGTCTATGCTGCGGTCAGGATGTGGATATTTAAGCTCCCTCTTGTCCAGACACCGTTGAGCCTGATTTCGATCGCTGCTATGATCGGTACGGCGCCGTTGATCAAGGAAACGGTCCAGGATATAGCCGAACAGAAACGATTGACCGTCAAACCGTTCCTTGCAGCGGGTGCTATCGCCACTATTATCATGGGTGAACCGTTCAGCGCGCTCCAGATTATCTGGATCTACAATGTTGCGGAACTGACTGAAGATTATGTTGCCCAGCGCTCCAGAAAAGCCATCCGTTCTATCCTGGAAGTTGCACCGGCCAATGCCTTTATTCTGGTTGACGGCATGGAGGTTGAGACCCCTGTTGCCGACCTCCGGCCCGGAGACGTGGTTGTGGCCCATACGGGCGAAAAAATACCGGTTGACGGGGTGGTGCAGGAAGGTGAGGCCGATGTCGACGAGTCATCCATCAACGGCAGGGCTGAAACTGTCTTGCGAGCCATCGGCGACCAGGTGCATGCCGGGACCATCATCAGCCAGGGAATACTGTTTATTCGTACGGAAAAAACCGGGGAAGATACCTACCTTGCCCACATCATGAAAATGGTGGAAGATTCCCTGCAGAACAAAGCGCCCATGGAACTTAAAGCCGACGAACTCGCAGGCCGTCTGATGAAAATCGGATTAATCGCCACCGCCCTGACCTTTGCCCTGACCCTGGATCCCATGCGCGCCCTGACCGTCATGCTGGTGATGTCGTGTCCATGCGCAACGGTATTGGCGGCATCTTCGGCCGTCACCGCAGCCATGGCCAATGCAGCCAGGCACCAGATCCTGATCAAAGGCGGGCTGTATCTGGAAGCTGTCGGTAAAACAGACACCTACTGCCTGGACAAGACCGGCACCATTACCGCTGAGTTGCCTGAAATAGTGGCTGTTATCGGACGCACACCCACCTTGAGCGAGGAAAGAATTCTTGCCATGGCCGCCACCGCCGAATCACACAACCAGCATCCCATGGCCAAAGCCATTCTCAACGAAGCCCAGGCCAGGAATCTTTCTCCGGACGCCCATGCGGTCTGTGAATTCAAGGCGGGCAGGGGAGTGCTCTGCACAATCGGCGGCGACTCGGTGGTGATTGTCGGCAACCAGCAGTTTATGGAAGAACATCAAATAGATATCAGCTGGTTTGACAAGAAGGCGACTGGTCTTAAAAAAGCAGGGCATACGGTTGTCTATGTGGCAAAAAACGGCGGAGTACAAGGCATCATCGGGGTTGCCAATCCCGTACGGCCCGAGGCTGTCCGCGTACTCCACTGTCTGCGCGGAGACGGCGTCCGCGGGATTCATCTTGTCACCGGAGACAATGAAGAGGTGGCCAGGTCGCTGATGGATGTCTTTCCGTTTGATGATTGCCGCGCCGGGTTAATGCCCGAGGAGAAGGCGCAGCGGGTCGATGAATTGCAACGAAATTCCTCCGTGGTCATGGTCGGTGACGGCGTCAACGACGCCCTGGCCCTGGCCCGCGCCGATGTCGGTATTGCAATGGGCGCCGGCGGCGCCGAGGTCTCCATGGAAGCCGCAGATATCGCTCTGGCGGATTCGAACCTCGAAGGCCTGATGATGGTACGAAACCTGAGCCACAAAACCATGCAGGTTATCGAACAGAATCATTACTTCGCCGTATCCACCGACCTTATGGGTGCCGGTTTGGGCATGCTCGGTCTGCTGTCTCCGGTTATGGCGGGTCTGATTCATATCATCCATACCGGGGGCATTCTCCTTAACTCAGGCAGATTGCTCAACTGGGAACCCCCGGTTGAACCTTTGGACACCTGCCGGGGCTGTGTCCGCAGATGCAAAAGCGGCACACGTCTCTGTACGAAAAGGAACACGGACTGTGAGGAATGCTGAATATAATACCTGAAAAATATCAAAGGAAACCAGAGCACAGTGATGTACACAATAACCGGCGCAAGCCGGGTTGATTTTACCGCCTATGCCCCGATGCATGCATTCAAGGGGTGGACGGTACGGGATTTGACGGGACATATAGAAGTTGATTTCGAGAATCAGACCATTAAGGAATTTTCAGCCGTTGCCTCTACCTTGGCCTTTGAAACCGCTGATGCCGAACGAACGCAGGCCATGAAGGATTATTTTCATTTTGCAAAGCATCCCCAGGCTTCTTTTCAGATGACCGAATGCCGGCAATTCCAGCGGTCCGGGGAGCGAGGGCTCCAGGCGACCGTTGCCGGTGCGCTCGAACTCAGCGGCGTTCGCAGGCTCGTGCCGATTGTTTGTGCAATACAAAACAAAGAAAACGACCTGCATATGCAGCTGCGCCTGAAATGGTCGTTCAATGCCTATGGATTGAAAGCTCCCCGGCTGCTGTTTTTAACCGTACGCGACATTGTCGATATACAGGGAAATCTACATTTTACACAGAGTCACTAATGGAAATACAAACCTTGTCCCATGAAGAAATCGTCGATACCTTTCTGGACCATATCCGCTACCTGAAAATAGCCCATCACGTCCCCGGGAGAATCCGGGTAAAGGCAAGCCTGAACGCCGCCAAGAAACTGGCCGAAGTAGATATGGATGAACTGGAACGTGTCATCCGTATGGTTCCGGGTATCGCCGGGTACCGTGTTAACACCAAAGCATTATCCGTAATCATTGATTATAGTGCGGATATGTTGCCGTTCCATCTTTGGGAGGATGTGGGAACTCTTGCCGAAAATCCGCTCAACAGAGAAAGAATAAAACAGCAGCTGCTTGTCTTGCTCACTGAAAAAGAACAGGAGGAGGGTTAATATGGATGAACAGAACAGTAACAAGCCTGTAACACCTGCAGCATCGACGGAAACCGATGCTGAGGAGCAGGCCGCCGCGGCATCTGCCGCACCGGGTCACCCTGAAGCTCCCAATCCGTCAGGACAGCCCGGAGAAGTTCCCCGGTCGGCCTCTTCAGAAGAGCAGACCGGCTCCCCCGGCTTTGGCCAACCGGTTCAGTTGCCGCCGGGCTATACCGTTGATCCTGCCACCGGGCAGGCTGTATTTGTCGGCCAGGGACAACCTGTGCAATACGTGCAATATATCCCGGTACAACCTGGTATGGCATATGGCCCGCCCCAGCCGTCCCCTGAGCAGATTGCGGCGCAACAGGCGGCTGCGCAGCAGCGGCAGGGAATTATCATGCAATCCATGCAGAGCTTTATTGAAGGCGAGGCCACGGTTTCCGATGTCGTCAAAACCCTGTATACAACCACAGCCCAGGATGATCAACTCTGGAAAGGCATACTGGTCGGCGCTGCCGCAGCAGTGTTGCTGACCAGTGATTCCGTCAGGAACACAATGGGAAAAACAGTCGGCGCCGTTTTTCCTGGTGGAAAAAGTACAACGGCAGCAGCTCATAATGAATCTGCGGGTGATGAATCTTCCGCACCCAAACAAACAACAGATAAGGAGTAGAATAATGGAGACCAACACGGCTGTTCAAACTGCCCAGGAACATCCCCAGGCCCCACAGTACCTGAGCAACCCTCTGCATCAGTACGCCGCCCCTGTCAATCCGGCGCAGCCTAACGCTCAGGCCGCGATGTATCAGCCTTATTCCCAACAGCAGTACGCTGCACCGTCAGCCCCTATTCAAGAACACCCCCGGCCCGTCGCATACCAGAGCGCCGCTCCCCAACAGTATACGACTGCCGTACCCGGCCAGGCAGCCGTCCCGCAGCAGGTGAACGCCGTACAAACAGTGAGCCCTGTGGTGTCCGCAGGAATTTTCGGGTTTATAGTTGCCGGGACCGGAGCGATGGGCTACAACCTGCACAGGGTTCAGGACGGTGAAATGAACATGACGAAAGCCGTTGCCGGAAGCGTGCTCAAAGGGGCCGCAGGCGGGACAGCCGCTGCCGGTGCGACAGCCGCCGCTGCAAGCCTCACCACAGGAGGCACTGCGGGGTTGCTTGTCACCCTTGCCGCTGCAACCGGCATCAGCTACCTGCTGTCTAAGTAAACGGTGAATTAATTTTCTTTGCTACCTTCAACACGCGCTATTTTAACAGTATAAGGAGAAAATACCATGTCCGATCATCTCTATCAGCAGCAGGCGCCTACGCCTGTCTATTACCCCCAGCAGCCATTGTACACCCAGCAAGCTGTTTATCCGGCTCCGACGTCCTCACTCCTGGGAGTCAACGTACAGGACTCCCAGTTCTGGAAGGGCGCTTTGATAGGAGCCGCCGTAACCCTGCTGCTTACCAATGAATCAGTCCAGAAAGGTGTGGTCAAGACTGTATCCAAGGTCACGGCTGCAGCCCAGTGCGGGATTGAGGAAATGAAAGAAAAATTTGAAGACGCCAAGGCGGAAGCAATGGCTGAGACGGAAACAAAAGACTGACCGGCATGTATCTGTAACAGGGATCTTGATGTTCTCAAGATTCCTGCCCCTTCCTTTCCTTTTCACCTGAACCGTCTCTCCCAGTGTATCGAATCAGACAACATACAGCCTATCGAACCCGCGTTTCCTTCCCAGGCTTGAGAAACAAGACCGCTCTCTGCAACAGGATCCGAACCATTTTATCCGGGGAAGAGGACTTTGCCGGGGTGGAAGTTCGCCCCGTCACCGGTTCCGTTATCATCCAGCATCCCAAAAAAGCCGTCCCGGTCAGCCGCATCATCGGACTGGTCCGGAGCACTCTGGCCGATGCAGGTGGAAAAGATACGGGTAGAGCGTGCGCCCCTTGTATGGGGAAGTCGACCCACGTTTCAGGAACAATGCTGATCCTGTCAGGCTGTTACCTGCTCTACCTGGGATTGAAAAAAATCTTTCAACCGGTTCTCACGCCTGTTTCATTGGTCGGCAAAGTTTTTTCCTTACCGTATCTGACGGCTTTTTTCCTCTCCATACCTGTTTTGCGTCACACGCTGAGCAATTTCCGGCGAACCGGCAAACCCGATATGGGCCTGATTTCCCTGATGCTGCTCTATGCCGCATTGTTTCTGGGAAACATACTGTCCGCGCTGTTCATCCTCTGGCTGTTCAACCTGAGCAGCTGGCTTGAAACCCGGATTCAGAGCTCAACCAGGCGAGCCATACGCGACATGCTTGCCGGCAATATTTCCAAAGCCTGGCTGCTCGATGAGCAGGGACTGGAACGGGAAGTTCCTGCCGAAACACTCCAGACCGGTGACGCCATTTCCCTGCACAGCGGATTTGCCGTGCCTGTGGACGGCAAAATTATAAGCGGTCGGGTGATCGTGAACGAAGCGCGCCTTACCGGCGAAGAACTCCCTGTCCTTAAGCTTTCCGGAGAAATCGTTTATGCCGGGACGATTATTCAGGATGGTACCGCTCGGGTAACGGTAACCGGTGTAGGCGAGCAGACCAGACTTGCAGCCATACTCAGGTTGATCGAGCAGGCCGAGCGCGATACCAGCCCGGTGGAACGTACCAGCAACCGAATTTCCCAGAAGATGGTGCCTTTTGCCCTGGGCCTGTCCCTGACGGCTTTTCTTGTTTCAGGAAGCCCTCTAATGGCTATAACCGTGTTGATCGTCACCTGTCCGTGCGCTTTGAGACTCTCCACCTCGGTCACGGTCAGTTCAGCCCTGAGCAATGCCGCCGGCAGAGGTATTTTTATAAAAGGCTGCTCCTATGTCGAATTGAGCGGGAACGTGAATGTACTGGTGCTTGACAAAACAGGCACCCTCACCGCCTCCCATGCAGAGATCGAACAGATAGACCTGTATGATCCGACAACAGAGGAGGCGGACATTCTCAGCCTGTGCGGCAGCATCCCCCTGCTCAAGCTGCACCCCTACGGCCGGGCTGTACACAAGGCAGCCATGGATGCAGGGGTTGTACGCCACGAATGTGAAGACGCTCATCTGACAGCCGGCAAAGGGGTTACGGCGCGCATCGATGGTTGTGAGCTACTTGTCGGCAGCCCGAATTTACTGGCCGAACATGACATAACGTTGACAATACCCGAGACGGCTTCACGTGCACCCGCCCTGGGCAAAGGAAGGCTGTTTGTTGCCCGTGATGGACGCCTTTTGGCCTGTTGCACCATCGGCAGCGCTCTTCGTGACGATGTGCACGACATGGTTTCAAAGCTCCGCTCCTCCGGCATCGAGCAGGTTGTGATTCTTACCGGCGGGCGTGAAGAGCACCCGGAACTCCTGCAGGCCCAGCTTGGCGTGGATGCCGTTCTCGCAGAACAGAGCCCGGAGGACAAGGCCCGCTGGATATCTGCATGGAAAAAACAGCATCCTGAAGATGTGGTGGCCATGGTCGGCGACGGGGTCAACGACACCCCTGCTTTTGCCGCTGCCGACGTCAGTATTGCAGTCGGCAGCAGCGGCAGCGATATTGCTGTGGAGTATGCGGATGTTGTGGTTCGGGACGCAGGCTCTGAACAGTTGCTGCACCTGTTCGGGCTTGGGAAACAAAGCCTGGAGCAGATCAGGGAAAACCATATACGCGCCGTCGGATTGAACGGAGCGCTCCTGTTCCTGATGCTCACCGGTTCATTGAATCCGCTTGCAGGTGCATTGCTCCATAACCTTGTCACGGTCATGGTAGTGACGGATAGTGCCGGAATGCTGTCCTTTGGCAATGATTCACCGGAAATATACAACCAGGAGTAACTACTCATAGGAGTACAGTCCAGCTTGATACCTTCCCTGTATTTGTAACCAGTACCAAAACCAGGCATAGGCCCTTGCCTGTAGCCGTTTATAAAGTGCAATGCAGTAGCAGGGATCCCCTGTACTGCTTATTTCCTATGCAACCCATCTGTGGAGGCGCATCAACGTGAAACACAAGTCAGAATCAAGCAGCATCAATAAATCGTTATTTCCTGTCAAAAAAGCAAAATACCTGAGCATCGGTCTCTTCCTGGCTGCGTCAGTAACGCTCCCTTGCCTGAGTTCTGTTTCCCATGGTCATTCCCTGTTTATCCAGTCGGGAAGATATGAAGTGAGCAAGGGAAAATCTTCGCCCCTGTTTTTTTGCTACGGCCATCATTTTCCCGTTGATGACGCTGTAAGACGTGAAAAACTTGCCTGGGTTAAGATGGTTTCACCGGCCGGTGAGGAAAAGGAGATTGCATTGAGGGACGAAAAGTCCCTCCACTCCTATCCGGTCTCCTATGACAGTGAAGGCACCTGGACCCTTATTGCAGAAACAACACCCGGTTATTTTGCGATGTACACAGACAAAAAGTGGCGAAAACGCCACTCACTCAAGCCCCTGTCGTCATTTATCGAGAACGCTTCAGAGGTGGAGTCAAGCATGCGCTCCAGCCAGTGGACAAAAGCGTATGTGACCTGCGAAAAACCTTCTCCTGATTTTCCTTCCCGGGCAGGCCTGCCGTTGGAAATCGTACCCTTGAAAAATCCGCAGCTGCTCAAGGAAGGGGACAGCCTTGAAGTGCAGGTGTATAATGACGGCAAGCCCTACCTTGGAAACGGTGCCTGGGATGCCACCTATAACGGGTTTTCTACTGAAGCGGAGGATATGTTTATTCCGCGCACCGAGGTGAAAGGGGGAGTGTTTACCATTCCCGTGGATCATTCCGGAAGATGGTTTGTCCGCTTTTTTACCAAACAGGATGCACCGGCAGATGCGCGTGATCAGTATCTGACCGAAAAACGCACCTCGACCATGACCTTTGAAGTCCGCAACGAGCGTAAAAGACCGAAATCCGATAGTCATTGACAGCCTGATAAACAGCTATATTTCTCAAACTGTGACTTCCGTCACAGAAAATCTTGCCGTATCCGTTATATTGGTCAGGTGATATATGAAGCAGTCTCGATTTCCGGGAAAGAGAGGGTCTTTCCGGATCACCTGACCCGATAACCGTGGTGAACCTGATTTCCAAACATCTGGAAGCTCCTCTCTCCATCTGTAAATCCGTCTGCATTAAGAAGACTCATTGCCGCTGCTCTTTACCGGCGGGCGGCTCGCTCTGTTGGCTTGTATGAAACACGATCAGAACTCGGATTTTCTAAAAAAATTTCTTGCCACCTATGAGGAATTGCTTGCCCACAACGGATATGGCGATATGGCCGTAAAAATCCGTATTCTCAACAAACATGAACGAGAGGTGCGGCTTCTTTGCGGTAGGGAATACACTTTTCGCGTTCGCTGTCCCGGCAAGGGACAATCCGGCACAGCCGCGCGGATCATCGATACCTCGCAGCCTCAGCTTTACACAGGTCCTGAGAGAAGAAAAGGCAAGGATCGTCGTGCATGTCAAAGACGGGTGAAACAGGTGCCACGAAATTTTCGCCTGGAAAGAAGGGTTTCCGGTGAACGCAGATCCGGACGGGGTAGACGCCATGATGATTGAGGAATTGACAACCGTATGAAAAAATGGGTGCAATATGTTGCGGCTACCGTTGTGTTGGCTGCAGGTTTGACCATATACTTGCATGGATCAAGAAAGGTACTGCAGACATATCAACGCGAAAGTACGTATATCGAAACCGCCAGGATAGGCATGCTGCCGACCGGTTCCTATCTTGAAGCTGTCCGGCGGAGGGGCATGAAGGACGGCCTGGTTCATATTCTCATCCAGGCCGCCGGAACACTTATTGCCGTTGCAGGGGGCGCTTATCTCGGGAAAATAACCAACCCAACCCGGGTTGACCGAAACTTCTGAAAACGTCCGGGAACAACGCCTCATTCGTGCTGCCGCGGCTGGAATATACCAAAGCGGCATGCACCCTTTTTGCCGCCCCGTATCCGCACCGCCCGCAAACCCATCATGTAACCGATCACAGGGCGAACAAACCCTCGGCATCCTTATAACCAAAAAGATCATGTAATCCCTGCCCCATTTCCCTTATAAACCAGCATGGCCGGACCAGATTGGCCGGCCACAACGGACAATGAAAGTGTATCGCTCCGACATGGCGCATACCGCTCTCTGCCGGAGACTTTCGGATAAACCATGTAAGTCCAGCCGCTCCCTTTTATTTTGCTCATTTGAGCATTTTATTCTTGACCCGGGTCGCTCGTCGACTTATTATGCTCATATGATCATAAAAATAAGGAAAGGTATATGCCAAGACCACCAAAAATACGATTGGTTGCTGCAGACCCGCCCACCAAGTCATTCGGTCCTCGGGACATTCCGGCAACAGGACACGTCTGCATTACCGTGGAGGAGTTCGAGGCCGTTCGGCTCAGTGACCATGAAGGCCTCGATCAGGAAACTGCGGCGGCGGGCATGGGTGTTTCAAGACACACCTATGGCAGATTACTCTCCAAAGCCCGTTCAATGATAGCGCGGGCGCTTGTCAATGGAGAGGAACTGCGGATAGAAGGCGGCAACTTTCAATTCTGCGGCCAGGGAAGAAAACGGCGTCGCCGTGGTCCCGGCGGAGGCGGACGTTGTCGATAAAAAATGTGCCTGCAAGAGGCAATTGTTGCGGCAGGAAAAATTACAGGAGGTATTTGTATGAAACAGCGAAACAATACACGTGGTAACGGACAACAGGGAGCAGGTCGACAGATGGGCGCCGGCCGGGGATCGGGATCCGGAAATCAACGCCCGAGAGGACAGCGTTGCACAATGGGCCAGGGACAACAAAACGCCGGAAGGACAGGCGGGCTCGGCATGCAGCGCAACTACAGGTGATAAAGCCTGTATGAATAACAGGTTGCACACCAAATAGCAACTGAATGCATTGAAACAGAAAATTGCAAACAACCCGTACAAGTGAGGTGATACTATGCCTGGATTTGATGGATCAGGACCAATGGGACAAGGATCTATGACAGGAAGAGCCATGGGCAGATGCAACCCTGCAACTGCAGACAGCAACACCGGCGCGTGGTATGGTTACGGCCGTGGGATGGCCTGCCGGCGCGGCAGAGGAGGACGCGGTGCTTTCGGCGGCCGAGGAATGGGTATGGGGCGCGGCTTTTTTCAGGGTAACGCTCCGATTCCCCGGACAGATGAAAAAGAAGCCCTGAAAACCCAGGCAAGCCAACTGCAGGAGTCCCTGCAGGCGATACAAAAACGGCTTGATGACCTGGAAGGGTCTGATACATAAAGAGTTGTCAGACTGTAAATATACAGGACTTGCTGGTCTAAGCAAGTCCTGTTCCACATTCCACACAGGTTTGCAAATCTAGTGCCTCCTGGTACGATCTCCTTTCACACTTCCCCTCCAAAATATCTTCAACCTCCCATCTTTGACACAGCAGTTGATGCAGCATACAAAATGATGTTGACAAACTTGTTAGTTCTATACTATCTTTTAAGGTTAAACTAACTTAAAAAGAAAGTGAAACCTCTTTCTAATCAGTCCTTCAAGGAACCGATCAGATAACCCTCAAAATGGAGAAACATATGGCTACCCGTGAAGAGTTGGAAGAACAGTATGATGAATGCCAGGAAACCCAGGACTATGTAAATGTTGCGCTTGCAGCGTATACAGATCTGGGAGATAAGGACTGGGCTGTTGAATTGTATGAAGAAGGAGCCGATTGGGCTGCCACGGCTGCTGATTTTCTCGCTCTGATGACCGGCGCCCGTATCATACTGGAGGATGAAGAAAAAGCGGTGGAGTATTTTGAACAGGTAAAAAACGTCTGCAGGGATGCCGGTGAAATGATTGAGCTCGCAGCCGGTGCAGTTGCGGAAGGCCGGAGCGGCAGCGCCAGGGAACTTTTTAAGCTTGCCGCAGAAAAGGCGACCAAGGCAGCCGACTTTCTCCAGCTGTCTTTAAAAATCAAAGAGTTACTCGGGGACAATGAGCTTGCTGCTGAAATGGGGGCAAAAGGGCGCGAGCGTTGTACGACTCCTGCCGAGTTTGCAGAGCTGGCCCGGGGGCTGAAAGAGGATTTTGCAGAGGATCAGCAGGCCCGGGAGGTTTTGTCTGCCGGACTTAAGCATTGTAAAACCGGAGAGGATTTCGCCGCACTGGCGACAACCGCAGGTGAACTTTTCCCGGACTCAGAGTTCGGATTGAGCTTGTATAGGGCAGCTGAAAAAAAAGTGACAAAAGGGCTTGATATGGGCAGTCTGGCCAAGGCTGTGATCACGGGAATTGGAGACAGAGAATACGGAAACGACCTCTTCCGAAATGCGGCAGGAAAACTCAAGAGTGGAGACGAACTTATGCAACTCGCTGCCATGATCAAAGAGTCGCTCGATGATCAGGACATGCTGCGAGAGGTGTACAGGAAGGCAGGTGATGGATATGAAAGCCATTCCGAGTTCATGACACTGGGTGATATCGTCATACAGGACACTCAGGATACAGCCCTGGCCGGTGAAATCTATCTCAGGGCCGCCGCAGTTGAGGAGAGCGCCCTTAAACTTGTTGCCGTGGCGGAAAAACTGGCCACTGAAATCCAGGACGCCGATAAAGCCGGTCAGGTTCTCATCAGCGCGGAGAAAGCGGTGAAAACCAACGCAGAGTTCGAGAAAGTCGCCGACGCCATTCTCCAACACGGCAATGATGCGAAATGGAAAGAGGATATCAGTCTGCAAAAGGAAAAGCGCCTGCTGTTTGCAGCCGAATATGAGAATTTCATCAAGAGAGAACAGGCTGCCGCGACCGGAGTTACCCTCCGTAAACTCGGCCATGATGTCATGGAAACCACCGGCGATTACCCCTATGTACGGAAGCTTTTTGCCAATGCGGAAAAAAAGGCGGGACTGTTTGTCGAATATATGAATCTGGCACGCTGCATCGCCAGGGATCTCGACGATAAACCCTGGGCTCGGCGCATTTATACCCAGCTCCTGGATAGGACTTTGGAGTTTAGAGACAGGAGACTCATCGCTGAAGCCATGATGCAGGAACTTCATGATGAAGCCTCTGTTCGTGAGATTTTCAGGGAACTCGCAGAGGAATGCGAATTTGCCTCAGATTTTATGAAACTGGGCGAAGTGGCGCACTCTATTCTGAAGGACGCCGGTCTGACACGGTCTCTTTTTCAGTCCGCTCAGACATACTGCCATGATCGTTATTGTTATCTGACACTCGCCGGAATCATTCTTACAACCCTGGATGACCGCAACTGGGCCTATGAGCTGTACGAAAAAGCTCGCCTGACGTGCTCCCACAGAAGCATGTGCGACCATCTTTTTCAGATGGTCAAATATCAGACCGGCGATATGGACCTGTTGCAAACCTTGCATACAAGGTTTGCAGAGCATTTTCAAACTGCAAGAGATTTTAAATACCTTGCTGAAAGCGTGTATCGATATTTCGGCGATGAACAATGGGCGAGAAATCTGTATACAATGGCAGGGGCGGCAGGCGATGCTGCGGATGCCAGGTTTGAGCTTGCCGCAAGCATACGCGAAATCCTGGGCGATCATCGGCTTGCGGATTCATTGCGATGTGATGTCTAACTGCAACCATCCATCAAAAAACAGGGCAATGAAAATGTATTAACTGTATGGATATTTTTTAGCAATAGCTAAAAAATTATTTGCATTTTATATTTTTGCGTGTTTTCTTATTTGGCGTAACCAATTGTATTTTCTGATAACATTCTAGTGTAAAAAAGGAAAAAACGATGGCGCGTCAAAACAAAACACGTCTGCGCATGGCTGGAAATCTTGCCCTGCTTCTCACTGTCTGCACATGGCAATCGCCCTTTGCATATGCGGAAGATGTCGAAAGCAGGCAGCAGAAGAAAAGCAAGTCTCCCAAACCTGTGGGTATGGTGAACTCCAGTAATGGCGGTGTCTATGGAAAGGGTGAGTATGGGGTTATATTAAAATATATTACCAACGACCAGGACCAACTGTACAGCGGCACTGATTCCGTTGATTTCATTCCTCCGGAGAAAGGTGCGAGCCCTGGGAAAAAAGTCTACGAGAAATCTCATACGACTGTTCATACGACTTTGCGAGCCGGTATAACGGAAAATATGGATGCTCGACTCGTGATACCTTTCCATGATAAGGAATTAAAGCGGCAATCCTTTTCCCAGGATTTTTCCGATGACAGTTCCGGGCTTGGCGATATGAAGCTCTTTGCTCGATATAGTCTCGTATCTCAAAAAAATAATGCCCCCTATAACCTGGCAATAGGTCTGGGTGTGAAAATGCCCACAGGTGAGACCGATGAACAGGATTCAAGCGGAGCCACTCCTTCATTTTTACAATCCGGATCCGGTTCCTGGGATCCGATCGTCGAAATCGGAGCACACAAGGTTGCAGGTCGACACTGGTTTTCAACCTATTTCATGTACCAGCTAAGCACTGAAGGAGAGGTCGGAGATTTGGATTTTGAAAAACCGGACGTCTTCAAATATAACTTCGGATATGCATACGCTGTGTCCAGACTCGTTGATTTCCAGGTCGAATTGAACGGTGAATATAAAACAAAAGCCGAACTGGACGGTGTCGACCAGCAGAACAGCGGAGGGCACATGCTGTACGTGACCCCGGGTGTGCATTACAAATTTTACAAGAAAATGCATTGCGACATCGGCGTTGCAATCCCTGTATACAGGGATTTGAACGGCACCCAACCTTCAGAAGATTACAGGGTTATCGCAAAACTTGCGCTCAAATTTTAGCGGGATTTTCTCAAGATTTTTTGCAGCAGCGTAACGCTTGACCAGCCCGCCAATCCAGATTCAGGATCACCTGGGTGATCCTGTCCGTGGACCTCTTAATGAAAAAGAGTGGGTCCTTTACCAACCGTCTGGTCGACAAGGGAACTGCTTGTATTTTCCCCCGGGTCATCCCTCAAACACATCAACACCCTGAACCGCTTTGACAAGAAAAGACTTTGAACATGTCAAAAAAATCAATCTGTCTCCCGGGTTATTTCCTCGGCCTGCCAGGACCACGAGTTGACAACCGCATTCCAAGTCTGCTGGATAGTTCCTCCCGAAATCTGTTCCCACCGGTTACCTGACCGCGCTGCAGGGCATTTCGTATCACCTTGGTTTCATCGTCAGGCACCGGATCAAGAACATATTTCTTGTACGCAATTTGCCGTTCTTCCGCATTGTTGCCGAGAGCAAGATAAAAGGCAGGCAAATCAACCACGGAATCATGGGTCTCCTGAACTTTGCAGGCATAACTTGACCATCTATACTCAGCAGGATCGTCAACAATACCGGCGCGTAACGGATTACGCTCAATATGCCGGCAACAGGCTGGGAGATACTCGTGGGTGGAGATGATACTCGATTTAAAACGACCTTCCCAAATACTGCCTGACCGTTTTTCAAGCTTGTTTAGATATCGAGTCTGTCGGCCGGCCACACGTTTCATCAGTTTGGAGAGCGTTTCAGCTTCAGGGCCGGGGTCCACAAGAAGATGCACGTGATTGGTCATCAGACAATACGCATAAATCTTACAGCCAAACTCCCGTTTAAAGAGCAAAAGATTATCACGGTAATAGGCGTAATCATCATCGCCCGCAAATACCGCTTGCCGATTATGTCCTCGCTGCATGACATGGTGGGGAGTATCAGGGATTATGATTCGGGCTGATCTAGGCATATGATAGAGATAAACGGTATGGGAATGATTTGCAAGAAATTAAATCTGTCCCCTTTTTCTTGACAAGAGGGTATACGGTGCGCTATCACTTTGTATTATGAGAGTCTGCTGTTACATTCACAGGATGAGGTTTCATGGCTAGTCGAAACAGCTTTATGTCCACCTTAGAGCGGCTTGTCGACTCTGAACAGCTCAGCTTACCGGCGTTTAATCCGGTGCTTATACGCGTTCAGCAGGAACTCGTTAAAAAAGATCCTGATCTTCACACGGTATCCAAACTGATCAGCGGCGATCAGGCCCTTTCCGGAAATGTCATAAAAATCGCCAATTCAGCAATATACAGGGGGTTTTCCCAGGTTGCCGGCACCAAGGCAGCCGTTGTTCGACTGGGACTGTCGGAGGTTGCCCGGATCGTTTTCACCGACATCAATAAGAAAATGTTTCGCACCAGGGACCCTCAGTTGAATGAGCTTATGAAAAAACTGTGGCAGCATTCACTGGGCTGCGCCTTTGCGGCCGGAACATTGTCTCAGAATCTTGATTTCGGAGTCATGCAGCACCAGGCTTTTTCGGCCGGACTGTTTCACGATATCGGCAAATTGCTTATTCTGCGTGTTATTGATGAAAAAAAGCTGAAAAATAAAGCCCTTGTTGTCCCAGAAAATCTGGTTGGAGAAGCCATGCAAAAGCTGCATATGCTGTATGGCGCTAACCTGCTGCGGAAAATTCAGCTTCCGGAAGTGTTTGTAACAATTGCCAGGGATCATCATGATGCCCATTTTGATGAGGAGAATTACCTCCTCGTACTGGTGCGCATGGCAAACCACATATGCCATGCAATGGGAATAGGACTGGTGCACAATCCTTCACTGCTGTTACTGCACCAGCCGGAAGCAAAAACCCTCGGTCTGGGTCATCAGGAACTGGATAAGGTGCAAAAATTTCTGGAAACTGCCACCGGTGTCTTTGACTGACCGACCCTCTATATTTTTTATATAATTTAAAATAGTTATCCATACCAACATTGCCTTGCATTCAACAAAGCATGTTTGAGCGGCCTGATTCAAAAATTGATCAATTTCCTACACCAGCTATTTTGTTTCTTGTTGTATTTTGCATTACTTGGTAGTTTACCCCGGATTTTTCCCCTCTTACATTTCAATTTCTGACAAAGCCACCTGCAGCAGCTGATGTCGGTCCGCAGAATGGGGAGTACTGCGTTCCAAAAACAGGGTGCCGGCACGGTGTTACATCAACCGAAATGGACGGGAAGAATTGCCTCGTTCACAAACCAAGATTTAACTCGCTGATAATGCCGGTGTTTGCTGTAGTAATCAATACCGACATTACTTTAGAATCATATAGGAGAGACACATGCCGGACCAATCCCCAGAATCCTCTCTTGATTTTTTGCTTGCCGCATACGGCAAAGAAAGAGAAAATCTGATTCCCTTGCTGCAGGAAGTACAGGAACGCTTTGCGTATCTTTCCCCGGAAGCGGTTCGTGCAGTTGCGGATCACCTGGATCTATCTGAAAACGATGTCTATGGAGTCGCCACCTTTTACGCCCAGTTTCGTTTCGTTCCTCCCGGCCTGCATCATATCAAGGTGTGTGAGGGAACAGCCTGTCATGTTCGTGGGAGTGATCACATCCTTGAAGCAGTGGAACGAAGCGTGGGGATCAAGCCCGGCCAGACCAGCGAAGACGGCGTCTACAGCCTGGAACGGGTTGCCTGTTTCGGATCGTGTGCGCTTGCACCGGTCGTTGTGGTTGACGACAAGGTACATGGCCGAATGACAGGAAGCAAAACCCACAAACTCATTGAGGACGACAAATGAGTTTCCAGACCATACAACAACAGGCGCAACAACAATGGCAGGCGTTTGAACGTTCGGACCGGATGCGAATCCTGGTCGGCTCGGCCACCTGCGGCAGGGCCGCCGGTTCACAGGAAGTCATTGACAGCTTTCGACAAGAGCTGGCAAATCGAAATATGCTCTCGCAAACAGACATTTATGAGGTCGGCTGCCTTGGGTTGTGCTATGCGGAAGTACTGGTAGAGATACAGGGCAGGGACGGTCAACGCTACCTTTATCAGGGGGTGGAACCGCGGCACGTGGCTGATCTGATCGACGCACAACTCATCAGAGGAGAGGTATACGAACCACTGGTCATGGCGTGTGCGCAGCGTGAGACCGACGGCGCCATACCCATGTTCCATGACCTGGAGATCATGCAGCCCCAGGTGCGCATCGTTCTTCGGAACTGCGGCATCATTGATCCGACAAATATCGACCATTATATCGCACGCGGCGGGTACAACGGTTTATACCGGGCCCTGGAACTGACGCCGGATCAGGTTATCGAAGAAATACGGCAATCAGGATTGCGCGGCCGCGGCGGTGCAGGTTTTCCCACCGGCGTGAAATGGAGTTTTGCCCGTCGTACCGAAAGTGCGCAAAAATACGTTATCTGCAATGCCGATGAAGGGGATCCCGGCGCCTTCATGGATCGTTCCGTGCTTGAAGGCGATCCCCATGCCGTCCTGGAAGGTCTGCTACTCGCCGGGTATGCCATTGGTGCAGATACCGGATATATATATTGCCGGGCTGAGTATCCTCTTGCCATCGAAAGACTGGAGCAGGCTATCGGCCGGATGGAGGAGAAAGGACTTTTAGGTAACACTATCCTTGGTTCCGATTTCTGCTTCAATATCAAAATCAAAAAAGGAGCAGGTGCTTTTGTCTGCGGTGAGGAGACCTCACTGATGCAGTCAATAGAAGGCAAACGGGGTATGCCCAGGTCCAAGCCGCCGTTTCCTGCTGTTTCCGGTTTGTTTGGAAAACCTACCAATATCAACAACGTGGAAACGCTGGCTGCGGTCTCTGCCATCATGGAAAAGGGCGCTGCCTGGTATGCAGACTATGGAACGGAAAAAAGTCGCGGCACCAAAACCTTTGCCCTGGCAGGAAAGATAGCCCGTACCGGGCTCATTGAAGTACCCATGGGTATTCCCCTGCGGACCATCATTGAAGATATCGGCGGCGGGGTGCTGGATGGGAAACCATTCAAGGCCGTGCAAACAGGAGGACCGTCCGGGGGCTGTATTCCTGCAGGCCACATGGATCTTCCTGTGGATTACGAGCATCTGGCCGAAGTCGGATCCATTATGGGATCCGGGGGCATGATCGTCATTGATCAGGAATCCTGCATGGTTGATATGGCCCGCTATTTCCTGACATTTACTGAAAATGAATCCTGCGGAAAATGCGTACCCTGTCGTATGGGGACCCAGCATCTGCTCAATATCCTCACTGAAATAACTCAAGGAAAGGGCACCCCCGAACATCTGAACATCTTGAGAAAGATCGGTGCAACCATGAAAAACGGTTCCCTGTGCGGCCTTGGACAGACCGCTGCAAACCCAGTGCTGACAACCCTGACCCATTTTGAGGCAGAGTACCGTGAACATATCGAAAACCAGAAATGCCCGGCCGGAGTCTGCAGGTCGCTGATCCAGTTCGCCATTGATGCTGAGCATTGTACAGGTTGCGGCGCATGTGCCCGCGTCTGCCCTGTGGAAGCAATCAATGGGACCAAAAAAGAACCGCATACCATCGATCAGCAGATTTGTATCTGCTGCGGTTCGTGTCGACAGGCTTGTAAGTTTGAGGCTGTGCTGGTCAGCTAGACACCAGGTTGCATCGACCAGGCATTTGAGTGTGTATCGAGGAGATAAAATGAGCATAATCAGTTTAACCATAGACGGTCTCAGTATAGAAGTCCAGGAAGGAGCAACCGTCCTCCAGGCTGCCCGTGATGCAGGAATTACCATACCGACTATCTGCGATCATAAGGATTTGAACCCTTACGGAGCCTGTCGCATGTGCGTTGTGCAAATAGAAGGAGTTCGCGGGTTCCCGACATCCTGCACCACACCGGCAACCCAGGGCATGCAGGTGACCACGCAATCCGAACAGTTAACCAACTTACGCAACTGTACCCTGGAATTGATGTTTTCAGGTCACCCCAACAGCTGTCTGAAATGTCCTCACCGTGAAGCGTGCGAGCAGGAACGTCCACAGGCCACCAAAGCTGCCCGATCCACCAGATGCGGTTTTTGCGCCAACCGTGACGAATGCGAGCTGCGTGCAATGGCACTTGATGCCGGGCTGCAGGAATTACAATTGCCGACCCTGTATGCAGCCCATAAGCTGGAACGGGATGATCCGTTCATGGATCGCGATTATAATCTCTGCGTCCTCTGCGGCAGGTGCTGGAGGATCTGTGAAAAAATTCACGGCAAACCTGCAATCAACATCATAAACAGAGGAAAATGGGCAAGAATCGGCACAGCCTTTGATAAAAGCCACCTGGACTCGGGATGTGTTTTCTGCGGTGCCTGTATCGATATCTGCCCCACAGGAACATTGACCGATCGTTTTGCGCGTTGGCAGGGAAAACCTGAGGCAACCGTTGCCACCACCTGTCAGTTATGTCCCCAGGGGTGTTCTGTGCATGCCCAATCCAAGGATGGGCAACTTCTGGCCTACACCATGCCGGGTTTTTCCACTGAAGACCGCCTGTGTCTTCTGGGCCGTTTTGGAGCTGCCCAGATTCTCAGTTCCAGCAAACGGCTGACTCGACCAATGGTCAGAGAAGGGGGTGACCTCATCCCCGTGGATTGGGAATATGCCCTGCAGGAAGCTGCCAAAGGCCTGCAGGCAGTAAGCGGAGTCATTGTCTTTGTAATCAGTGAGACCACCTCCAGGGAAGATAGATTCCTCTACCGGCAACTTGCCGGCGAAATGAATGGACTGGTAATGTTCTGTCCGGCTGAAGCCGGCATTGATGAGGCAAAAATGCGGGAGCTGGCTGTCTCCATCGAGCAGGGCAAGGTAGGGGCCGTGGTAACCAACGGTAATCTTATTGATGAAGAAATTGTTGGTAAGGCGGCGTTTTCTCTTGTTATCGATTGTCTGGAATCCCTGCCGACACAAGCTGCGCAGGTCGTACTTCCGACCGCCGTGCTCAGTGAAAGCAGTGGAACCTTTCGATGTGATAACGGCGAGATACAAGTCCTACGGCAGGCATCCCGGGCACCTGGTGAGGCAAGACCAGAATGGCGAATTCTCTGCTCTCTGGCACAACATCTTGGCCGGGATACCTTTGACTATGACACTGTCGAAGCCGTTACCCGGTTGATTCAGGATGACGCTGCCCCTGCTCCATTGGGTAAAAGATCCGCGTGATAACAGTCGCGATATAGCCACCCATTTTCGTGGACATCTTGTGGCGGATATTATTCCCAGTCTTGCCGCGTTCGGGGTTCCCATAACCACGCCGGAATCTTCAGAAGAGGCTGTTAAAGAAGGATTTGCACTCATTGAAAAACGGGAAATCGTTCCCAACATGCATTACCTGACCATTGAAGCACCGCAGGTAGCCGGGTTTGCCAAACCAGGGCAATTTGCAATCCTCATGGCCGGTGAAACTTCTGAACGCTCACCATTCACGCTGGTGGATTGGGATCAGGAAAAAGGGACTATTTCACTGGTTATAGAGGAGGTGGGACGTTCCAGCCGTGAACTTGCCTCTCTTCGTGCCGGTGATATGGTAGCCCATGTCAGCGGTCCTCTGGGCCTTCCCCTTACCATTGAGAAAAGAGGTACTGTCCTCCTGGGCGGAGGTTGCTACGGCATAGGCGCCATCTACCCGCTGGCAAGAGCTTTCAAGGAAGCCGGCAACAGGGTTATCTGTGCCATTGAGGCGGCCTCGTCTTACCTGTTATATCAGCAAAAACGTTTGGAAGAGGTATCCGATCTGCTGCTTGTGGGCACCAAAGACGGCAGCCAAGGCATTCATGGCGGAATCCAGGAAATTGTCGAGGATGTCTCAATGCGGGAGCAGATTGATCAGTGCGTTATCATTGGCTGTACGTTTATGATGCGAATGGTGAGTGACCTGACCAGATCCCTGGATATTCCCACACTGGTCGCGTTGAATCCCATCATGGTTGACGGTACCGGAATGTGCGGGGCCTGTCGCGTTTCCATTGACAACAATACACAATTCGCCTGCGTTGACGGTCCCATTTTTGACGGCCACAGTGTTGACTGGGATGAGCTGGCTCAGCGCCGTTCAGCCTATAACCGGCAGGAAATCCAGGCATTGCCGCAGACTGTGGATCTGAACGCCCTCATGCATACCCACGCGGGCAGTTGCGGGTGTGGACATAACAAAAAGTAACTTACGGAGTTTTTGATGAAAGCAACAAACGAATCCGTATCTGAAATAGCGCAAAAAAGAAAGGGTAGGGCAAAAATACCACGCCAGCCCATGCCGGAACAGGATCCACGCCGTCGTCGTACCAACTTTGAAGAGGTTCCCAGGGGATACAGCGAAGAGGCAGCCATGCTTGAGGCTTCCAGATGTATCCAGTGCAAAAAGCCTGGCTGCGTACAAGGTTGTCCGGTCAACATCAACATACCTGCCTTTATCAAAGAAATAGCTGCAGGCAGATTTATCCAGGCTTTGGGCATTCTTAAGGAGTATACGGCGCTTCCTGCTGTCTGCGGCCGGGTCTGTCCCCAGGAAAGTCAATGTGAATCGCGTTGTATCCTTGGGAAAAAAGGAGAACCTGTGGCAATCGGCCGACTTGAACGTTTTGCTGCAGATTACGCCCGCCGGAGCGGAGCGATTCCTGAGACTGCGAAACCAGTCTCCACCGGCAAAAAAGTGGCGGTGGTCGGCGCCGGTCCTGCCGGCATCACTGTTGCCGGAGAGCTGGTCAGCCGTGGTCATGAAGTGGTTATGTACGAAGCGCTTCATCTGGCAGGGGGCGTCCTGATGTACGGGATCCCTCAGTTCAGGCTGCCCAAAGAGATTGTACAGTACGAGATCAACAGCCTCCAACATCAGGGTGTTACCATTCATACCGACTATGTGATAGGAAAAAGTGATACCGTCGACCAGTTGCTTGAGCAGGGGTTTGATGCAGTTTTCATCGGCACAGGGGCAGGCCTGCCTTCCTTTCTCGGTATTGAAGGGGAGAATGCCACCGGCGTATTTTCGGCAAACGAATTCCTTACCAGGGCAAACCTGATGCGTGCCATTGAGTTCCCACGGTTCGGTACCTCACCGGTACAGGCGCATCAGGCAGTGACGGTAGGGGGCGGAAATGTGGCCATGGACTCGGCACGAACAGCCCTGCGCATGGGCGCTGAATCTACTATTATCTATCGTAGAAGCAGAGAGGAAATGCCTGCAAGGGATGAAGAAATTCATCATGCAGAAGAGGAGGGGGTAGCCTTTCATCTGTTGACCAATCCTGTGCGGATAGTGACCAATGCCGACAACCAGGTGACGGGAGTCGAATGTCTGCGCATGGAGCTCGGAGAGCCGGACGCCTCGGGAAGAAGACGGCCTGTTCCGGTTGAGGGAAGTGAATTCATCGTCCCTGCAGATACGGTGATTATCGCCATAGGCAACAAGCCTAATCCCCTGGTGCCGCAAACATCTCCGGACATTCAAACCAGCAGGTGGGGAACCATCCTTGCCGATGAAGAAACCATGATGACCTCCAAGCCCGGGGTCTTTGCAGCGGGAGATATCGTCTCCGGCGCTGCCACTGTTATCAGTGCCATGGGCCAGGGCAAGATTGCTGCAGGGGCTATCCACGACTATCTTTCCAGATAATTCTTTTTTCCCCGGTAAAACGAATACACCCCGTTCCCATGAATATGGGTAACGGGGTGTATTGTATACTTCTTGCTTTCAGTGTATTGCTTTCAGTGATGCACTGACAGTCTTTCTTCCTTACACACTTTCCGGCTGAGGTTCATCTACCAGTTCTTCTTCAGGTCGGGCATAGATCAGAAATATGATCATTACTGCTATTGCTACGACTACACTGGCAATGTTTGAAGGCGTGGCCGGCAGGCCGAACCCGATTTTGGCCTGAAGGATGAAGGCCACATCAACCGCGGTCATAAAGGTAGCTGGAAGGGAACAGATCCAATGGAGTTTGTTTTTCTTTGCCAAATAAATGGCAGCGCTCCAGAGCACCAGCATGGACAGCGTCTGGTTGGACCAGCCGAAATAGCGCCAGATGATCTTGAAATCCACCTGGGTAATCAAAAACGCTATGGCGAACAGGGGAATGGCAATCAGCAGTCGCTTCGCGATTTTGGACTGATCGATTTTAAAAGATTCGGCAATAATAAGGCGGGTGGAGCGAAAGGCTGTATCACCACTGGAGATAGGAAGAATAACCACGCCCATAATAGCAAGGAAGCCGCCCAAAGGTCCGAGCAAGGTGTTGCATGCCTCATTGACAACAGCTGAAGGCGTACCTGAAGCGATAACAGCATTCATGGCTTCCGGACCGCTGTAGAAACTCATACCCACTGTTGCCCAGATAAGCGCGATGATACCCTCGATGATCATGGAGCCGTAAAAGACCTGACGTCCACGATTTTCGTTCCTGATGCATCGTGCCATAAGCGGAGACTGGGTAGAATGAAACCCGCTGATTGCACCGCAGGAAAGGGTGATGAAAAGAAGCGGCCAGATTGCCTTGCCTCCGGGATGGGTATTGGCAGTGAAATCCAGGTTGGGGAGAAGCTCATATCCATGATATATCAGTCCTCCCAAAATGCCTATGGTCATAAAGAGAAGCAGGGCCCCGAAAATGGGATACAGTCGGCCGATAATTTTATCAATGGGCAGGATGGTTGCGGTGAAGTAGTAGAGGAAAATGCAGCCGATCAGCAATTGCAGGTTAAAACCGGTAAGGTTGCTCAGCAGTTTTGCCGGCCCGAGGATAAAAACAACCCCCACCAGCATGAGCAGGATAATGGAAAATATACGCAGAACCTGACGCGCCGTCATGCCCATGTTATCGCCCACAACTTCGGGAATGGACTTGCCTCCGCTGCGAACCGAGAGCATACCGCTGAAATAATCATGCACACCGCCTGCAAAAATACAGCCTACAACAATCCAGATCAAAGCTGACGGTCCATACAACGCCCCTAGAATCGGCCCGAAAATGGGGCCTAATCCGGCGATGTCGAGAAGCTGGATGAAAAAAACCTTCCAGGTGGGCATGGAGATATAATCCACCCCGTCTTGACGTACCATGCAGGGTGTCTTTCTGCCTGGATCGATGCCGAAAATTTTTTCGACAAACAGGCCGTAAGTGAAATAGCCGAGTATGAGTAACCCGACACAGGTAAAAAAGAACGCCATTATTCAACCTCCATTTGTGTAATAGCTTAACCTGTTTTCACCCGCCTTTCTCACGACCTTTTTGAGGCTGTTGCAGCTCAACATGCTCATGAGAAATCCGGGTTAAACTCGATTTACGTTGTCCTTCCTTTCTGGAAACGACGTGCTCTCAAACAGTTGTATGTTCCAACACTATAGAGATACACCTCCAAGACGACTGCAGAGCAATACAACATTGCGTCTTCATCGTAGCTCGAAGATATTCAAGAAAAATCAGGGCAACAACGATATGGTGCTGAATGGTATAAAACGCCGGGTTAAAATGCGCACAGGTGACGCTGAAATGCATCATATACGGTGTATTACGCATTCTTGTTCCAATCTTATTTTTTTGCAATAGCGCGACTTAGATACTACACTAAATTATAGAAGCATGTCGTTAAACCTTGTAACAGCTCAGTGAGCCCGAGCCCGCAAGTCGGTCACGGAACTATTTGTAATATAAAAATTTTCCAGAATTCAGGCTAAAGGTTCCCTAAAGGCTATCTTGAATATTTAAATTTTTTGTTCAAGGTCAAGGCATGTGAAAAAAATTACCACAGACATATAGCTGATATTTCGAGGATATTTTTTTGAACATAACGCCGAGATTGGGCAAAAAAGCAATTATTCAAGGTGCCCTAAAGACTACAGGAGGATATACGCATGACGAAACAGCTGTCGTTCACAAAAATTGAGAATGATATTCTGCCGAAATTTCGAAAGGACATGAACCTTGCTGAATCCACAGAAGATGTAAAAAAATTTTTCAGTTATGCCATGCAGGGACTGCTTGGCAGGGTGTTTCCTGAAAAATTCACACCATCCTATGATGATATTCAGTTGAATCCCCATGAGAGCCCCCATTACCTTCTGAGTGACGTTGTCCGGCAACTTGAGGATTATTCTGCCGCATGGGATAATTCCGATCTGGCAGAAATCTTGCAACGTTTCGCAAAGATAGCGAAACATCGCTATGATCATCTCGATAAAAAACCGGAAAAGACTGAATCGAAGATCAGGCAGCCATAGTCAGATCCGGTTTCTTAGGGATGCAAAAAGAAATCGCTGTCCCTATGGAGGGAGTGCTCTCTATATGCATGCCGTATTCCGGCCCGTAAATCTGTTCGAGCCGAAAATGGGAATTACGCAGGCCTATTCCACGGGTGCTGGAATCCATTTCCCGACGATCGAGCAGTGAGCCCAGGACTTCTTCAGGGATGCCCATACCGTCGTCCCTGACAGTGACATGCAGTTCATCACATGACCTCTGTATGTGCATACTTATGCATCCGCCTCCTTCCCGCACCCGTAAACCGTGTTTGATGGCATTTTCAACCAGGGGCTGGATAATCAGAGAGGGAATCGGCCACTGCTCGCACCCTGGTTCTATCTGCATCTGGATGTTGATAAGCTCCCCGAACCTCGCCTTTTCTATGGCCAGGTATGCGTTGATCTGTTCCAGTTCATCGGCGAGGGGAATGAAGCCGCGGCTGGAATCAAGGTTCTGGCGCATGTAAAAAGAAAGGTCGAGAATAAGATCCCTGGCCTTGTCCGGGGCTGTGCGGCAAAATGAGGCGATGGTATTCAGGGAGTTAAAGAGAAAATGGGGGTTAATCTGGGCCTGCAGGTGGCGAATTTCCGCATGGGCGAGCAGCTTGTCTTTAATCTGGATGTCTTCGAGTTCAAGCTGAATAGAAAACAGATCCGTCAATCCACGGGCTATCTCAAATAAAATGGTATTGAGCTCAACCGTTGCCGACCCGTAAAATTTCAATGTACCGACGATATTGCCGCTCTTTTTCAAAGGAACGATAATAGCCGAATGAAAGGGACAACCTTCATGCCGGCACCCGATATGCTCTTTCTGTTTGAGGAAAATCGGCAATCCCGAGGCAATGACCTGTTCAGTTGCACTGGTGGAAATGGGGCTTTCCGGGAGATGATGATCTCCCCCCTGTCCGACATGGGCAAGAACATGGGTCGCATCGGTGACTGACACGGCTGAAACGGGCAGCTTATCGTGAATAACCTGCGCCATGGCCTGGGCGCTCTCCACATTTAGGCCGGCACGCAGGTAGCCGACAGTTGTGTTGGCAATGTCAAAGATTTTCTGAGTCTGGTCCGAGTCACGCCGTTCACGATATCCCTTGAGGGTATGCAGCACATGGACAAATAATGCCGCACCAAAACTGTTGCCGATGATCATGGGCAGGGCGATGACCTGTACTAGTTCCCTGGCATCATCCACGGGACGGGAGAAGACCAGCACCAGTCCCATGTGCATGATTTCCGCCAATAGTGTCAGGATAAAGGCGATCCTCCAGTCCATTGATCTGTCTTTAAGATACCAATGTACCACTCCTGCAAGGACGCCTTCAATGACCGTTGCCAGTGAACAGGCCACTGTGCTGAATCCCCATGGATCTATGAAAAACCTGTGAGCCGCGGCAATGAAACCGGCTCCAAACCCGACTATCGGCCCACCAAAAAGACCGGCAGGTACCACGGCCATGGCGCGTAAATTGGCAATGGAGTTAAAAATGGCATTCCCGCTGTAAGTGCCGAGAATACCGAAAAAACCAAAAAACAAGATTAAAAAGACCCGATTATATGCGGAATCCCTGCGAAAATTAAGCTCCTGGACGGGAGACAAGGTGAGCACGACAAAGGCGCCTGCAACCAGGAGGCCGACCTGTTTCAACAACAGGGTAATGAGAGCGGTAATGGTCATTAAATCAAACTGGTGTACGTGCAAACAGGAAAAGACACAGGGAAAATCATAGAGGGAAGGCTAGATGCCGCATTTCAATTTAAACTCTTTAACCCGTGAACGACTGACCGTCAATTCCGTTGCCGGCTCATCGTCCATAACAAGATTATACTTGCCGTGGAACCAGGGACTGAACTCCCTGATACGGTTCAGGTTTACCAGGATGGCTCGATGCACTCGAAAAAAGGATGAGCCTGTGAGATGTTCCTCCAGTCTGTCCATGGTGGTTATGCCGTGAATAGGCAATCCTTCATCGGCAGTATGGACAAGAATACGGCTGTCTTCATAGCTGCAGAAAACGATTTCATCCGGTGAAAGCAGGCGCATCTTGCCTTTTTTCTCAACGGAAATTTTAATCAGTTCTTTTGCAGGAGGGGAAACCCTGTTGAGCAGTGCCTGCAACTGCTCCTCAATCAGGGTGCCTCCTGCCTGGGCAACCAGGTTCACCACCCGTTCCATGGTCCGGGCCAGACGACGGGAATCAAGCGGCTTGAGAATATAATCCACGGCGCTGGCTTCAAATGCCTGGACGGCATAATTATCAAACGCCGTGGCAAACACATAGACCGGCTGACGCCCTCTGCCGGCCAGAGCCTGGATAACTTCGAAACCGTTACGCCCGGGCATTTGAATATCCAGAAAAACCAGATCCGGTTTCAAGGCCTCGATTTTCGCTATGGCCGTTGTTGCAGAATCAGCTTCATCGATGATCTCTACTTCCCGATATTCGGAAAGCAGGTAGCGCAACTCATCCCGGGCCGGGGCTTCGTCATCGACGATGATACATCGGATAGGCATAATGACAGGACACATCTTGAAAAAATTGGAAACAAATCCAGTATCCCTTGAGTGTAACGGGAAAAAGACGGATAAACAAGAAGTATTATCAATTGAAGGCCTTGCTCACCCGGCCTTCCTGTGAAAAGAAAACATGAAAAGTACGAACAGGTGTTCATTTTGCACTATACAAATACCTATTTTGTTCTATTGTTAGTCTTCAAATAAACAAATCAGGGTAACTGCTTACCGTGAACCTGATCTTTCCGCGATCAGCCGGGCTTACGTATAACCAAATACGCTGCGCCGGCCTGCTTGCGAAAACCTCAGGCACCCCGCAACCGGTTACAAACCCAGAGGAAGTCAAGCTACATCGTCTCACCATTACAGTAATTACGTACAAACTATGCGGACGAACGCTTACCGGAACCTAGAATTCAAGAAGGAGTATGTAAAGAATGAAAATACAGAAAGTGGTTGACGATATCTATCGTCTCGCCGTCAATATCGAGGATGAAAAATATCTCTTCGAAGGAATCTGGCCGATTCCCAACGGCATCTCCATTAACAGCTACCTGATCAAGGGAGAGAAGAATGTCCTTATAGATCTGACCCAGGATATCATGGATTTCCCCAGAGCCATCACGGAACAGATAGAGGGAGCTTCCCTGACGGTGGAAGATATTGACATCATCGTCGTCAATCACATGGAACCTGATCATTCCGGTTGGTTGCGCGAATTTTGTAAGAAAAACAGCAAAGGTGTTATTTACTGCACAAAAAAAGCGATTCCACTGCTTGAGGCCTTTGCCGAGGTTCCACCGGAAAGAGCCATTGCCATCACAGACGGCATGACCCTGGAAGTAGGGGACTATGAGCTGCAGTTTTTCGACACACCCAATATTCATTGGCCTGAAACCATGATGACCTATGAAAAGAAACGCGGAATTCTCTTTGCCTGCGACGCGTTCGGTTCATATGGAAAAGTCGAAGACGATACTATCTTCGACGACCAGTTATCCGAGGAAAAACATCAGTTTTTTGAGAGTGAAGCGCTTCGCTATTACGCAAATATCGTGGCCACCTTTTCACCTTTTGTCCTCAAGGGGCTGACCAAACTGTCCGGTCTGGATATCAAGGTCATCTGTCCTTCCCACGGCATTATCTGGAGGGATAATCCTGCCGTTATCATTGATCACTACAAACGGTATGCAGAATACAGCAAAGGGCCTGCTGAAAGAGAAGTCACCCTCGTATGCTCCAGCATGTACGGGAACACCAAAACCATGATGAACCTGGTTGTCGAGACGCTGAAGAAAAGACAGATACCGGTCCATGTGTACCAGGTTCCTGGAGACGAAATCGGCTACATTCTTGCGAGCGCCTGGAAATCCGCCGGCCTGATCTTCGGTATGCCCACCTACGAGTACAAGGTGTTTCCTCCAATGTCCCATGTTATCGAGGAGCTGCTGGTGAAAAAAGTCACCAACAAAAAGGTTTTTCGCTATGGCTCCTACGGCTGGGTAGGGGGAGCGCAACGGGATTTTGAATCAAAAATTGAAAAATCCGGTTGGGACCTGCTCAGCTTTTACGAATGGCAGGGCGCTCCCACAGAGGAAGATAAGGAAAATATGGTCAACGCCCTGAACGCCTACTGTGATGAGTTGATCAAGTTTACGGAATAAGCTTTTTTTGCACCAGGCGGTCATCTTGTATGGCCGCCCGGACGATACTGATTTACCCGAAAATCTCCGGCAGCGAGCAGAAGGCGCCATGCCGGAGTGACAAACTTTCATAACAGCAAAGCGATGTCATCGTTGTGGCCGGCCGACCTGGCCGGCCATGCTGGTTGGAAGCCTCTCGTTTGCTGCCGGATCATAAGATAGCCGCATCAGGCTGAAGTTTTCTGCAACTTTACCAATGCAGCCTGCAGCGGACAATCAGCGCCGACAGGATCCCCTTTGCGATATCTGTTCAGCAGTCGTTCCGATTTTTGAGCCAGCTCCCTGCGAACCTGCCTTCGTTCCCCTTTGATGCGTGCGATGCGCATATGGTCGTACAGTGTTGTCTGGTGTCGCATCCAGGCTATGACCGCTGCTGCGACTTTTTGCTCCAGAGGCAACCTCGCGGTCCGGGCTACCGTGCCCGATCCCACTGGCGTGGCGTGCTCGGTCACGGCCAGCGCCAGTCTTTCCGCCACCTCGCTGTATTGAGCCGGGAACCGGAGATAAGCCAGGGTTGCCTGATAAAATTCTTGAACATATTCCTGATGTTTTTTCAGTTTGCGTTTCTGCTCAGTCTCTTTGCGTCCGGCGTAGTCAGGTGATGTACGTTTAACGGCAACTTCTTCTTGTGCAGCCAGAATATGTTCTCTCTTGCTCCACACTCCCAGAGAAATTTCTCTTTTTCGTTTTCTGACCTTGACCTGCCAATACGGTCCGCGCTTTTTTACATTCAGGGTAAGCGGCCCGTCACCTGCAGGTAGAAAATCCCACGTATCAGGAGGGATGAGCATCTCATTGTCTTCACTTATTACTGTACCTTCTCTGGGACCTGGTTGTACTATTCTCGTGCTGTCAGGCATATCTGATATCTGTCTGATTTGTCTTTGAGTTTCACAATGCGATAAAAATAAAGGCTGCGACTCTACGACAGTTTCAGGGTTCAGGCAATTTTTTTCTCGTCGTTCCTGCTCATAAGTGCACACGATTCACATGCCGGGTCTTCAAGGGCGTGGTAAAGAGGGTCTTTTTACGGTATAATGTATGCCGACAGCGTATCCTGCCCGCATTCATCATTACCTCATTATAACATATTGAACTTTTACCGGATTATGTTTGTTGTATGCTCAAGACATGGGACACATTGTGTTCGCAGCGGCCTGTTTACGCTTCTTCTCGCCGGTCTTCTCTGTGTGTACGCTTCCTGTTCCAGCGTGTACGGGGAGGAAACAAAAAAAAATTTTACTGTGGACATCAGGGGACTTACTGAAGAAGCCCTTAAACACAATGTTTCGGCGTCCCTGTCGCTGCACGAATTTCAATACAGCAAACATTACAACCTTGAAGTTCTGGAAAAACTGCTTGGGCATACGCCTGAAGAAATCAGAGAGGCGCTCCAGCCTTTTGGGTATTATTCCCCACGTATTTCCATCTCTCAATCCCGACAGAACGGACATACAACCGTGCGCATTCAGATTGAAAAAGGGGAACCGGTTCGTGTCCGTTCAGTAATCACAGACTGTATCGGCAAAGGATGTGAAAACGAACGAATGCAAACGCTTCTTGGCAGGTTTCCTCTCAAACCCGGTGATATCTTTGATCATCAGGTGTATACCCGCGG
Organism: Desulfobulbaceae bacterium; assembly: GCA_963678525.2. Classification (GTDB taxonomy): domain Bacteria; phylum Desulfobacterota; class Desulfobulbia; order Desulfobulbales; family Desulfobulbaceae; genus Desulfogranum. Next base: position 1,491,190 of record CAXXDG010000003.1, on the reverse strand, counting down.
CAAACAACAGCTCATCACCAAAACCCTTGATCTCGGGTTTCAGCAGGCTTTTTTTGAACAAAAGGAGGTGGCTGTCAACGCCGGCAAACAATCCGCCGACATCGCCTTGAGCCTTAATGTCGGGGTGCAATATTATTTCGGGCACATCACCTACCAGTGCGGTTTTATCAAGGAACGTATCTTAAAACGAATTACCGGGTACAGACAGGGTGACCCCTTTTCACCCAGGGCATTGACAAAGATGCGGCAGGCGTTGCTGGCTACGGAATACTTTGATACGGCTGAAGTGCAGTATGACCTGAGTCAAGCCGACAACGAAGGAAACGTACCTGTTACCATCACCTTGACTCCAGGGAAAAGAAACCGGTATGGTGTCGGTTTCGGCTACGGGACGGACACAGGTGTTCGCGGTACACTGGAATGGTACAATCATCGCTTTAACAGATACGGTCATCAACTGGATCTGCAGTGGCAGCCGTCTGAACGGAAAAGTTATTTTGGGGGAACCTACACAATTCCCATCAGTGATCCCAACAGGGAGCGGGTTACAGTGCTGGGTAAATGGGAAAATGAAACCTATGACAACACGGATACGGAAACCCTCTCAACAGGGGTGAGCTATGATCACCTGCGCAAAAACGGGGAATACAGCATATTTGTCCGCTACCTTGATGAAGATTACACCATAGGTTCGGAAGACGGACAAAGCGCAGTCCTTGCCCCCGGCGCAAAAATTTCCTGGCGCTGGGTCGATAACCGCATCAAAGCCAGGCACGGTTTGAGTGTTACAGCAGAATTTTGCGGCGGCAACGGCAATGTTTTATCCGATACCACCTTTCTGCAGGGATCGATCAGTTCAAAGATTATTCTCAGTTTTCTCGACAAATATCGGTTCATAGGTTTCGGCCAGGCCGGCGCCACGGCAGCCGACGACTTTTACGACCTGCCTCCCTCCCTTCGTTTTTATGCGGGAGGCGATCAAAGCGTTCGCGGCTACGGCTACAAACGGATAGGGCCCGAAGACGATGAAGGCAATATCATCGGAGGAAAATACCTGGTAACCTATTCTGCAGAAATTGAACGGAAACTGTCGGATACCTGGGGCGCGGCTCTTTTCTTCGACAGCGGAACAGCCAGTAATGAATGGGATCACCTGGAAATGAAACACGGAGCAGGAGCAGGCATTCGCTGGTATGCGTCCTTTGGACAATTACGCCTCGATGTGGCCAGGACCGTGAATGACGGCAATAACTGGAGAGTTCATTTTACCTTGGGTGCAGATTTTTGAAAAAGATCCTGCTGAGAACATTCTTCGGCGTTGTTATCCTGATCGGGTTGCTGCTTATCCTCGGCAGCACGACCACGGTCGGTTTGCGGACCTTGTTTCGGGTTGCCGCCTTGGCCGTCCCCGGTACACTGCAGGCCGCTGCCGTCAATGGAACCCTGCTGGGGCAAAGCAGGTTTGAAAACATACACTATTCCTGGAAAGATGTGGATGTAACTATTTCCAGGGTCAGCCTGGAACCGATTCCGTCCAGCCTGCTTGGTTTTTCCCCCAAGATAAAGGAGATCCACATTGGAGATCTTGCTGTTTCGACATCAGATACCAGCGGCTCAGCTCATTCCACCCACCTCGCCCTGCCGTTTTCCCTTTCAGTGGCCGGCGCCACCATGGACTCGCTGACACTGTCGAACACCGGTGAATCTGAGCCCTATTTTGTCCTGCGACAGGCTTCATTTACACAGGCCGCATGGGTGCAGGAAAAGGTCTCCTTTACCCATCTCGATGGGGTGTATGCAGGCGTTTTTCTGGAACTGGCCGGTGAAATTGAATTATGGAAGAGGTTTCCCCTGCAGGTCCGGGTCGCCTATTCCACCGAGGTTCCCGGAATCGGGCATCTCCAGGGAAGCGGTGAAGTATCCGGTGATTTCGCATTGCTGAAAGCACGCAGTAATCTGGAACAGCCTGTGCAGTTGAACATGCTGGGCCATATTGATTTCGGCCAAAACCAACCAAGCGTATGGAAGCTCGATGCAGTCGGAAAAAAAGTCGCGCTGCAGGATATTGACACGGACTGGCCTGCATTGGTACTGCATGATTTCGAGTGGAACGGCTCCGGTACATTTAAAAACTTACAGGCGAAGGTTGCGGCATCTGCCGAGTATGATGACCTTCTCCATTCCGCTGAAATACAGGCACAGCTGACCCTGGATGGTTCCGGGATGCATGTCGGATCATATCAGGCCCGACAGGGAGAAGGGATACTTTCAGGTTTCGGCAATCTCCGATGGGGTGGGGGGCTGCAATGGGATGTTTTCGTACATGGGGAGTCCGTAGACCCGGGATATTGGGATGCGCGCTGGCCCGGAGAATTACGGGGAGAGCTGCACATTGCAGGCGCTTACAGACAGCACCTCCTCACCACGGAGATTTCCCTGGATCAACTAAACGGCATCTTGCGAGACTACCCCATTGAAGCATCAGCTGCAATGAGTTCCAGGGACAGGGTAATCAATATTCAGCAGGCGTACCTCACCAGCGGCGATACCCGGGTGGCGGTACAGGGAGTTCTGGATGGAGAGACCGACCTGGATTTTACCGTTCATTCACAAAATCTCAATGAGCTCTGGCCCGGATTGCACGGGGCGCTGGAAGTCGAAGGAAACATGCACGGCAGCACGCAGAAGCCTGTGGTGAAAATACAGGCTTCAGGTTCCGAAATCTCTTTTTCCGGAATAGAGGTGCAAAGCCTTCAAGTACAGGCCCAGGGGACACCTTTTTCCCAGGAGGATTTCACAGCCACATTCCACGCCGACGATATCCGCTATCAACAGCAGCATCTGGACACCCTGCACTGCTCGTTGCAGGGACAGGGTGGTGATTCAACCCTGCACCTGACTGTCAACAGTCCGGAAGTTAAAGGAAATATTGCACTGCAGGGGAAATACCTGGATCAATCTGTTCAGGGGACTATTCAGGCACTCCAGCTGACCAATGAAAGGTACGGCTCCTGGATAATCTCCGGTGAACCCGTATTTCAGCTTTCCCCCACAGACATGCATATTGATCCTTTCTGCCTTGCCGGAGGAAGTCAGAACAGTATATGCCTGACAGCAAAGAAAACCCCGAAGGATTGGCAGGTGCAACTGCAGCAATTCCATTTTTCATCGGCATATGCGGAACAGGTACTGGGCAGATCAATCCCGGTGGAGGGAGCAGTAAGGGGGAACGGACAAATTACCGGCAGAGGCGCTGCCCTTGAAAACGCTCGGCTGGAACTGTCGTCGGACAAGGCAAACCTGAAGGGGCTCACAGCCGACGACGCAGCAGTCTTTAAAGAAGTCGGAGCGACCGGCAGCCTGATCTACGCCGACAGGCAGCTGCAAACCGAGCTGGATATCCTTTTCCAGAACAGCAACTCCATCCACGGCCTCCTGGTTCTCCGGAATCTTGATCCTCTCCATTTCAAGCAGGCTGATCCGCAGCTTGACGGCAATATCACCCTGTCATTTGCCGATATATCAGTAATGAACCCTGTAATGGAAGCCTATGCCGTCATCAAGGGATCAGTACTGGGACAATTGCAGATAGGGGGCAGACTGACGGACCCGCTGGTGCATGGCAGGCTTCAGCTTGAAAATGGAGCTGCTGATATTATCCCTCTGGGCATAACCCTGGAGCCTGTCGCCGTGTCTGTGGAAGGAAACGCCCGGGAGCTGGATATTCAGGCAAGGGCGTCGTCGGGAAAGGGCAATGTACGTATTTCCAGTACTTTTTCACCGGCTTCAGCCTTCTCAGAGCCCGTTGAAATACACCTGCAGGGAGAGGATTTCGAGGTTGTCAGGTTTTCCTTTGTACAGGCGGATATTTCACCTGATCTCTATTTTTCCGTATCTCCTGAGGAGTTACGTATTCGTGGAGATGTACGCATCCCACGTGCTGTAATTACCCAAAGCGAAGAAAACACGCCCATTCGTCCCTCCAAGGATGTCGCCATCGTGGATGAGTCTGCCCAACAGACGGCGGATGTCTGGCCGTTGTATGCCAAAATAAGGATTGTTGCAGGTGATGATGTCGCCATTAATGCCTATGGACTGCGAGGGAGGATTAAAGGCCGATTGGAAATTGATGATCGCCCCAATTTTCCGCCTGTGGGAAACGGGACGGTTCAGGTTGAAAACGGGACATTCAGACTGTACGGAAAACAACTGGACATTGATATCGGCCGCCTGATTTTCACAGGCAACCCTCTGGACAACCCCGGTCTTGAAGTGCACTCGGAAAAACGTGATAACGGCACCACCGTCGGAGTCAATATCGGGGGATTCCTGCAGAGGCCGGAAATCCGCCTCTATTCGTCACCCTACATGGAACAGTATGAAATCCTGGCAAAATTGCTCAGCAGCGCCTCGACTTCAGGAGAATCCGGGGGAGATACGGGAATAATAGGCGAACTAGCCGACAAGGCAGGGTTCAGTCAATTGACCGATTTTATGAGGGACTCAAAGGAACTGCTGCACATCGACGATATCAAAGTGGGCACAGGAGATTCTTTTGATGAACTCTCCCTGATTATCGGCACCTGGCTGACACCCCGCTTTTATGTCAGTTACGGCAGAGATTTGCTGAAAGAGTCCGGCAGTTTCAATACCAGGTACACTCTGGGAAAAGGTTTTTATATCAAGATGGAAAGCGGTACCAGTCAAAGCGGCGGTGACATCAAATATGAATTTGTACGGTAACCCCTGAGAAACTCTGCCGCCTGTACATTTCCCAGCTCTGTGATACAATGTCTGTAAGCCTTATATTCTTGTTCACCTATGCGGGAACGTATTTGACATGTCACCAATACGGACACTTTCAGAAATGGCTTTGCAAAAGGATTTTATCAACCAGATAATGGACAGCAGTCCCGTTGCCCTGTTTGTCCTGAACATGGAGCATGAAGTTATTTACTGGAACCATGCCTGTGAGGTCATCACCGGGGTGGCTGCAGCTGATATGATTGGTACGACGGATGCCTGGAAAGCGTTCTATCCGCACCATCGACCGGTAATGGCAGACCTTATCATTGACGGAAAAATGGAAGAGGTGCACAGCCGCTATCCCGGGAGAATACACCGTTCGGCGACCCTTGAACATACCTGGGAGGCTGAGGATTTTTTTGCACATTTTCCCGGCGGAGGCAGATGGCTTGCCTTTTCGGCAAAACCGCTTTGCGACTCCACCGGTCAACGCATAGGTGCCATTGAGACATTACGCGATATCACAGCTGAAAAAAAGGCTTTCCAGGATCTGGAGGACAGCCGACAGCTCTTTCGCAAAGTGATAGACGGTTCTCCGGTTCCCATGTTCGTCCTCGATCAGGAACATCGAATTTTTCATTGGAACAGGGCCTGTGAGACAATCACCGGTGTTCAATCGGACAAGGTGGCCGGCACTCACAACCAATGGCAGGCGTTTTACGGGGAACAACGGCCGGTACTTGCAGATCTGGTCATGAAAGACAACACCTTTGAAATTCCTGAATATTATCAGGGAGGATGCAGGCGATCCGAAATGATTCAGGACGCATGGGAATCAACCGCCTATTTTCCGCATTTCCCTTCAGGGCCGAAATGGCTCTATTTCACTGCTGCACCTTTAAGGGACAACCAGGGGAAATGTATCGGGGCAGTCGAGACCTTGCAGAATGTCACGGAACAGAAGCTCTACGAGCAGGAACTGTCCCATCAGGCAAATCATGACTCTTTGACTGGGCTTGCCAATCGGAGCCTTCTGGATACGCTGCTGGACAAAGAGGTTGTGCAGGCGCAGCGCGGGGAAACCATCCTTGCCGTCCTGTTTATAGATCTGGACAATTTTAAACAGATAAACGACACGCTTGGGCACGCCGCAGGCGACCGGGTGATACGACTCATAGGTCAACGGATTGCCGGCAGCATTCGTGATGTGGACACCGTTGCCCGGATAGGCGGGGATGAGTACGTAGTGCTGCTGCATCAACCCGAATCACAATTGTTCATTACCAGGGCCGTCCAACGGATATCGGCAGCAGTGAGCGAGAAGTTTCACCTGCAGAGTCAGTCCCTGCATATAGGCTGTTCCATAGGTGTCGCCGTCTATCCAAAAGACGGGGAAACCGCTTCTGAATTAATGATGCACGCCGATGTGGCCATGTATAAGGCCAAGGAAAAACACAAGGGCGGATTCTGTTACTTCCAGTCCGAGATGACCGAACAGGCAAGGCTCTGGCTGAATTTGAAACAGGACCTGCATCAGGCTGAACTGCGCGGCGAATTTGAACTCTATTATCAGCCTCAATACTCTCTGCGGGAACAGCGTATAATCGGCGCGGAGGCGTTGATTCGCTGGAATCATCCCACCCAGGGCCTGCTCAACCCATCAACATTCATCCCCATTGCAGAGGAAACAGGACTGATTCTCCCCATAGGCGCCTGGGTAGTTGAAACCGCAGTCGCTGAAGCCTGCCGCTGGCGCGATGAAGCTAATGCCGATATTCGATTATCAGTGAACATTTCCGCTAGACAATTTCGCTATAATGAACTGGTGCTCATGCTGGAAAAAATAGTCGAAAAAAGTGATTTCCATCCGTTCTTCCTGGAACTGGAGCTTACGGAAAGTCTTGTAATGGAAAATCCGTCCCGGGCTGTCAGAATACTGGCGGTCTTGAAAGAAAAAGGATTTTCACTGGCCATGGATGATTTCGGTACGGGATATTCCAGCCTGGCATATCTGCGGCGTTTTCCCTTTGACATGATCAAGATCGACAAGTCGTTTATAGACGATGTCGGCCGTAATCAAGAGGCTGAGGCCATTATTACCGCCATGCTGAATCTCGGGCAGGCGCTCGGCCTGCGGATGGTGGCCGAAGGGGTTGAAACAGAGGAACAACTGGATTTTCTCCGCAGGAGAGGATGTCATGAAATACAGGGCTTTTATTACTCCAGACCGCTGACGGCAGATGATTTGTATTCATTACTCAAGGAAGGTGGGCACGCAATATAAATATGCTTGACAGGCAGATAAACTCATTTTATGCTTCAGCAATTTCATTAATCCAACCACTGATATGCACATGCTTACTGATTTGACCGTCCACATACCCTGTTCTTGGTGCAGCTGGCGTAGCCGCTGGAACGGTGAGTTGCGGGATCGGCGCTGAAATCTGGTAGAGCAGAGTAATTACACACATCTATCCTTACAGGCCGCTCGCGGCAGGTAAGGATTTTTTTTTGGCAACCTGCGCGAGCTCCTGGATACAACAACAGTAACGGAGCCGGACATGGACAACATCGATATCCTCCTTTCTCCCGCATCATCTGCTTTTGCCCTCATACAACGGCAGGACAGTGATGAAATTTTCGTTTTTACCGGAAAAACAGCCCGGTTTCAAAGCGTACGCGACATACCCCGAACTCACTGCGTCGAAAAAAACCAAGAAGTACGCCATCACACCCTGAGTGTGGTCCCCTTTCACCAGGTGTCTGAAAAAGGGTATTCCGCTCACCAGGGTGAGGAGCAGATACGGACCCTTCTGATCGAAAACGAACTCCGGATACGAACAGACAGTCTCTTGTCGATCCTCCCTGACAGGGAGATTTCCCTCTCCACACCTCTTAACTTTACAACTACGGAAAAAGAATACGCCGATATTATCGAGGCTGTAATCCGTGATGAAATCGGGCAGGGGGAGGGGGCTAATTTCGTCATTCCCCGTGACGGAACAGGCTGCATTAAGGACTTCGATAAAGTTGCGGCTCTTTCCATTTTCAAAAAATTGGCGGCAAACGACTACGGGACCTACTGGAAGTTCCTGGTCTGGGATGAACTGGGGTGTTTTATCGGCTCAACACCTGAACGTCATCTGGAAATCCGTGGCGGAAACGTAAAAATGAATCCCATCAGCGGGACATTCCGGAAAAATATACCGTATGAATGCCGCCGCCATTTTAAGGATGAGCTGCTGGCTTTTCTCCGGGATCCAAAGGAGATCAACGAATTGTTCATGGTCGTTGACGAAGAGTTGAAGATGATGGCCCGCATGTGTGATAAGGGGGGCGCCATCATCGGTCCTCTCATCAAGGAGATGTCCCGTCTTATTCATACGGAATACTTGCTCAGCGGGCAAAGCGACAAGGACCTCATAGAGCTGTTTATTGATTCCATGTATGCTGCAACGGTTGTCGGCAGCCCGGTGGAAAACGCCTGCCGCATTATCAAGAAATACTCACGCCGCTCCAGAAGGTATTACGGAAGCGCCTTATTACTGATGGGCAATGACGAGCAGGGCAGGGAGTTTCTTGATTCACCCATCACCATCCGCACCCTTGATTTTGCCCATGACGGAACCTTTCACATCAGTGTCGGTGCAACCCTGGTCAGGGATTCCAAGCCGGTTGACGAAGTCGCAGAAACACGGGCAAAAGGGGCGGCCGTATTATCCTGTCTGGAAAAAGAGGATAACGGACCTCAACCCAGGCTTATGCCCCAACTTGCCAACGACGATTCCATTGCCGAAGAGCTCGTGCTGCGCAACCAGAAACTCTCTAAATTCTGGTTCTACCAGCAGAGCGCCTTTTCAAGAAAGTCATCAGCTTCTCAATATACGATTACACTCGTCCAGAATAACGATGATTTTGTCTATATGCTCAGCCATATCCTCCAAGCGCTGGGGCACAGAACCCAGGTGCTTCCCTGGAAGGAGTATGTTTTTTCAGAAGATGCGTCGGATATCGTTCTACTGGGCCCCGGACCAGGTAATCCCACAGCGCCGGACATGGAAAAAATGCAGACAAATGCCGCTATTTGTTCGCAAATACTCGAAGCAGGCAAACCTGCCCTTTTTGTCTGCCTCGGTCACCAGATTCTCTGCCGCAACCTGGGGTATGCTCTTGAACGGATGAACACGCCCATGCAGGGACTGCAGGTGGAAGTAGATTTTTTCGGGCGCAGGGAGCTGGTCGGCTTTTATAATACTTTTGTTGCGACCCATTCCGGCAAACCCACAGCGGACACAATCAGCTTTCTTGATAACTCTGATCGCATTGCAGCATTACGCGGACCGAAGTATGCCGGATTTCAGTTTCACCCTGAATCTTTGCTGACAAGTAACGGCGCCCAGATCCTGGCTGAATCAATTGAACACGTCACCAGATAGTGTCTGTCCATAAATGAGGATTTTTGCTCAAGTTTAGGTAAGCGAAGACTCCGAGGCATGCGATAAATTTTACCGCAGACATAGAGGTGATATCGGAGTCTACGCTTACCTTCGAGGATAAAATTTTGAGCATAACGCAAAAATTGGGTAGGTAAGCGAGGAACGAGACTCCGAAAAGACCATTTATGGACAGACACCAGATAGGAAACATACCTGCTTAGCCCGTATTTCTCATGAAGTTTTTGACGAACCAGCATGGCTGGACCAGGTTGGTCTGCCACAACGATGACACCGCTTCGCTGTTATGAAAATGTATCACTCCGGCATGGTGCCTTCTGCTCTCTGCCGGAGACTTTCATATAAACGGTGTAACAGGTTGATGAGAAATGCGGGTTGGAGTCATCTTTTTTATAGGTCCTACGCTTTATTTGGTTGCGTGCTGCAAAAAAATAAGGTAATTTCAGCAAAATTACACTTAAATTAAGCATTTTCTTTTTTGCAGCCCTATTATTGAAGATTCGAGTTCCCTATCCGGCGCCCTTAAAGTTTCTGCTGATACCCTTTTTGGAGGAAAAGCATGAAACTTTTTATCGGCAAACTTCCTTACGATACCACAGAAAGTGATCTGAAAGAACTGTTCGGACAATATGGAGAGGTTGTCAGCACGCATCTCGTAACTGATCACTTTACCGGAAGAACGAAGGGCTTCGCCTTTGTGGAAATGGGAACACGAAGTGAAGGGCACAAGGCCATGGAAGACCTCAACGGAAAGGAATATAAATATCAGCGCCTTGTCTGTAACGAGGCTAAGCCGCAAAAAAAGAAAAAATTTCGCGGACGGTAACCTGCCGGGAAAATTTTGTCCCGAAACAGGTGGTGTAATTCTACATGTAGATGATTCTTCCCTTAGGTATAGGTACATTTCACTTTACACACTCGTTCAGATACACAGGATTATGGTCGATCTGGTGAAGAATACCCATGCAGGTAGTGTAAAGGAAAAAAGAACAATGGCAGACCGTACAGCACATTGTTTGTTTATGGCATCGTCACCAGATGCACATATCTTAACCGCAGATCGCACACACGATCTGCACAGTGGATGCATGACTGTAATCCACATTTTATAATGGTTTCGCTCAAGAAACGTCGCACACAGGAGTATTGCAAATGGCCGAAGGTACAGTAAAGTGGTTTAATGATTCCAAGGGATTCGGATTTATTGAACAGGATGGCGGCAAAGATGTGTTTGTACATCATTCCGCTATTCAAGCACAAGGATTCAAAAGCCTGCAGGAGGGACAGCGTGTTACTTTTGACATTGTAGATGGTCCCAAAGGGCCTGCTGCAGCTAATGTCGTTGCCCAATAAGTCTGCAAAACACGCATCACCTGTAATCAACTACGTTTACAGGTGATCCCCTTCTTTTTCCTTTCATAATTCTCCACATTCTCTCTGTTTTTTCTTCGTAACTGTTCACAGTACAACGGATCTTACCGCGATCAACCCGGCTTACGTATAGCCAAAGAGTTACCGGCCATTACTATCAGGGAAATCGGCGATATAAGCTGTTGACCTGACTTTCGGATACTTGTTAAAGTGAGCTTTTCATAAACTATGCATGAGGTTATCTATGAAAAGCTATCGCAAGGAACTATGGTTTGAAGTGCCGACCCGTCGCGGGTTTATAAATATAACGCCTCAAATAGAGGAGTGTCTGAGAGAAAGCGGTATCCGTGAAGGACTCGTCCTCTGCAACGCCATGCACATCACCGCCTCTGTTTTCATTAATGACGACGAATCGGGTCTGCATCATGATTATGAGGTATGGCTTGAAAAACTCGCCCCCCACGAACCGGTCGACCAATATCGCCATAACGGGTATGAGGATAATGCGGACGCCCACATGAAACGGCAGATCATGGGGCGTGAGGTAGTGGTTGCCGTCACCGAAGGAAGGTTGGATTTTGGGACCTGGGAACAGATTTTTTACGGTGAGTTCGACGGGCGCAGAAAAAAAAGAGTTCTGGTAAAAATCATTGGAGAATAAGCGTGACCGCATTGAGAAATCATCTACAGAACGAACTCAGCCCCTACCTGCTGCAACATGCGGATAATCCGGTAAACTGGTATCCCTGGTGTAAGGAAGCCTTAGAAATTGCCGGGAAAGAAGACAAGCCCGTTTTCCTTTCCATCGGCTATTCCACCTGCCACTGGTGTCATGTAATGGCTGACCACGTATTTACCGATACTGAAGCCGCCGACAAACTTAATCAATGGTTTGTCAGTATCAAGGTTGACCGTGAAGAACGTCCGGATATCGATCAACTGTACATGTCAGCAACCATGGCTATGACCGGTTCCGGAGGCTGGCCCTTGTCACTGTTCCTCTTTCCTGACGGACGCCCGTTTTTTTGCGCGACCTATATCCCCCTAGTTTCCAACCTGCGCAGCATAGGCTTTCTCGATGTTGTGGAAGCAATCCATGAAACATGGGAAAAAAACAGGGAACAGCTGCATGACACCGCAAAAAAAACAATCCGTATTATTCGTCGCGTCAGACAACTACCGGCTACCTTGACTTCTGAAGAATTGGCGCGCAAATGTTTCCTCGTGTTACAGGGTGCCTATGATGCAAAGCGAGGCGGTTTCGGTCCTGCACCTAAATTCCCAAGGCCCTCTGTTTTTGATTTTCTCCTGCACTATGCCGATATTACCGGTGAACAAGGAGCGCAGTCCATGGTTACCGAAACGTTAACCGCCATGGCGCACGGCGGAATTTACGATCAACTGGCAGGAGGATTTCATCGCTATTCTGTTGACGCAGAATGGCGTACGCCCCATTTTGAAAAAATGCTGTATGACCAGGCACAACTGATCGAAATCTATGCCGTGGCATACAAGCGGACAAAAAACCCTCTCTTTGCCGATGTTATCCGCGAGACCATTGCATATTGCAATGCAAACCTGCAATCGCCGACACCTCTTTTATACAGTGCAGAGGACGCAGACAGCGCTGATCCCTATGAGGCGGACAAGCACGGGGAGGGATTGTATTACCTCTGGTCCGAAGAAGAAATCGTCCGGACTCTCGGCAGAGAAGCGGCATCGGTGTTTGCCTACCGCTATGGAGTGGAATTTGAGGGGAACCTCATCGCTGACCCCATGAATGAATTTGCAGGCCGTAACATCCTGTACCGCAGTCACTCCCTTGCTGAAACAGCCGGGCATTACAATCTCTCTGAAGCGGAAGCTCACCGCATACTGACAGAGTCCGGGCAACGCCTGCTCGCTGTTCGCGACCAAAGGGCCAGACCCCATTGCGACACCAAGATTATCACTGCCTGGAACAGCATGCTGGCCAGGGCGCTGGTCAAGGCAAGTGTCGCCCTTGAGGAGGAGACATATCTGTTTCAGGCAGCGTCAATGATTGATTTTCTCTGGGAAAATGTAAGAAACAGGACAACATGCCTTCTTTCCCGACTCTATAATGCCGGGGATGAAAAGAGGGAAGGACACGGCAAAGGCCAGCTTGATGATTATGTCCATACGGTGTCTGCAATGATTGCACTGTATCAGGTAACTGAAAAGGCGGAATACCTCGACAGAGCGCAGGAATTGACCAAAAAGCAGATCGAGGTGTTCTGGGATGAAGGACAGCTGTGTTTTTACGACAGTGCGCCGGATTCGACCCTGCTCATGCGAAGTTATGCTGAACAGGATGGGGCTGAGCCGGCGCCCAACAGTATCGGCGCTGAAAACCTGCTTCAACTAGCAGAACTGACTCAGGACGATACGTACAGACAAAAGGCGGAACACATCATCACTTCGTTTGCGGGGAAAATAGAGTCCTATCCGGCGGCCATGCCGCTGCTTGTGCGGATCTCACTTGGGAGGTCCGGCAAATAGTAACAATCGACCTGGGGATCGCCTCCACGCTCCCCAGGCCGTTTTCTGTAAAAATTGCGGAGAAAACGACCCGCCGACCTTCAAAAAGGGGTTCAATAAAATTTTCTCAAAGCGAGCCGTCAACGCATTCTTTCGGCAACGCGTGCTTGACGTCGTAGACCACGGCACGCGCCTCCAGAAGTTTCCGAATCTCGGAAGACGTCAATTTACGAAAGTCATCATGGGCGACTGCCAGGACCACGGCATCGTAGGTCTGTTGCTTCGTATCTGAAACCATGTCGACCTGATACAGCTCCGCAGCCTCTTCCTGATCGCACCAGGGGTCATGCACTTCAACATGCGCTCCGTAACTGGTAAGCTCTTCTATAATATCAATAACTCTTGTATTTCGCAGATCAGGGCAGTTTTCCTTGAATGTGAGCCCAAGAACAAGGATGCGTGAATCAGCCACCTGAATTTTCTTCTTCAACATGAGCTTTACAACTTCAGAGGCAATGTAGCGCCCCATATTATCATTCAGGCGGCGGCCGGCAAGAATCATTTCCGGGTGATAATTCACCTCCTGAGCCTTGTGGGTCAGGTAATACGGATCAACGCCGATACAGTGCCCTCCAACCAGCCCCGGCCGGAAAGGCAGAAAATTCCATTTAGTCCCGGCAGCTTCCAGTACTTCGATCGTATCGATATTGAGACGATTAAAAATCAGGGCCAGTTCATTGATCAGGGCGATGTTGACGTCACGCTGTGTGTTTTCGATAACCTTGGCGGCTTCAGCAACACGGATGGAACTTGCCTTGAAGGTTCCGGCGGTGATTATTTCCCCGTAAAGCCGATCTATGAAGTCAGCTGCTTCAGGGGTTGATCCGGAGGTAATCTTTTTAATGGTCGGCAGCCGATGCAGGCGGTCACCGGGATTAATCCGTTCCGGACTGTAACCTGCAAAAAAATCCTGGTTATATGTCAAACCGCTCATTTGTTCTATGATCGGAACACAGACTTCTTCAGTTGCACCAGGGTACACCGTGGACTCAAAGATGACCGTATCCCCCTTGGAAAGCACCTGGCCCACTGTCCGGGATGCCTTTTCCAAGGGTGTCAAATCCGGTCGTTTGTTGGTATCGATAGGCGTGGGCACGGCCACTATATACACATCGGCATCCCGTAAATCTTCTACATCACAGGTAAAGCCAAGGGTAGACGCCTGCTGCAGTTCTTCTGTCGACACCTCTCTTGTTGCATCACGATGATTTTCCAATTCCTGTATTCTCGACTGCTTGAGATCAAAACCAATGGTGGGAAATTTCTTGCTGAATTCAACAGCCAGCGGCAATCCGACATATCCCAGGCCGAGTATGGCTATTGTAACTGATTTATTAGGCGGTAACAGTGTAGTTGTCATATCATTTTCTTGAATTTTGGATTACGCGGCGGCAATATCGAATAGTATAGTGCCGCTTACTCATTTCCATGCCCGTAAAAAATAACCCCGCTGGTGTCCGTCTCACGAACTTCAACACTGTGCAGCATATACCTGTCGGTGTTGAGAGCAGGGTGCAGGCTGCTGAAAATATATTCGGCAATATGCTCTGAGGAAGGGTTTTGCTGTGAAAAGGCGGGATGATCGTTGAGATCGCAATGGTCAAGGGTGTCAATTACCGTGTTGACCTTTTCCTTCAGCACCTTGAAATCAATTCCCATGCCGAGGTTGTCGAGCTTGTGCGCCCGTACGGTTACCTTAACCTTCCAATTGTGCCCATGAGGTTTTTCACAACTGCCGGGGTAATTACGTAAATGATGACCGCCCGAAAAATGGGTTCGGATAAATATATCAAACAAATGAATCTGCTCCTGTACTATGATTCCTGATAATTCCCACTCTATCGTAACAACGCCCCTGCTGTTACGTGCTCTGTTTTTCACAAAAGGGTATCTCCTTTGTGAAAAACGTTAATCGCCCTTTGGCTCGGCTCTATCCATAAGATTTTATTGTACTCTTGTACAATACCGGGCAATAATGGTACATTCTACCTGGAAATCTTCCCTTCGTGCACATGTTTTTACGTGTAAAGTGCAAAGACGATACTTTTACCCAGGGAGTTCAATGTCCGACATTACTTCCGACAGTCTGTTTGACGGAAAACTGATTTGTCACCAATATAAAGATGGATACCGGTTTTCCATTGACGCGGTTCTTCTTGCTCATTATGCGCAATCCGCCTGTACGGGCGATACAGTGCTTGATCTTTGCTGCGGTTGCGGCATCATAGGCCTGATCCTTGCCTATCGTTGTGAAAACATTTCCGTAATCGGCCTGGAGCTGCAGCCGAACCTTGTCGGACTTGCCCGGACAAACAGCCTGGAGAACGGGTTTGAAGATCGATTTACTGTCATCCGGGGAGACGTAAAAACGATTTCTTACACCCTCAAGCCTGAAAGTGTGCAGACCGTAGTCTGCAACCCTCCATACGGAAAACAAAAATCGGGCAGAATCAGTCATTCTCGGGAAGCCGCCATAGCGCGTCATGAAATCCATGCCGACCTGCAGGACTGCGTAAAGGCAGCATCATATGCCGTTCAAAATCGGGGCAGGGTATTCTTCATTTACCCATCTACACGTCTCCCTGTGCTGATCCAGGCCCTATACTCAAGCAGACTGGTCCCTAAAAAAATTCAACCTGTTTACAGCTATCCTGAAAGTCTCCATGCCAAACTTGTTATTGTTGAGTCTGTAAAAAACGGAGGCGAAGAGTGTACGCTTTCAGTACCCGTGTACATTTATCAATATAAAAACGGCCCCTATTCGCCCGAGGTTGCCGTCATGTATGCGAGATCATAAAAGGAATACCATATGCTGGCTAAAGTGCAAAGTGGAGCAGTTGTAGGTGTAGAAGGCCTCCTGATTGAAGTGGAAGTGGACCTTGCCAGAGGGCTGCCGTCCTTCTCCACTGTGGGTCTTGCAGAGGGGGCGGTGCGCGAAGCTAAAGATCGGGTCAAGGCTGCCGTCAAGAATGGAGGATACGAATTTCCCACCGGTAAAATAACCGTAAACCTCGCTCCGGCTTCGGTACGCAAGGAAGGGGCCGGTTATGATCTGCCCATCGCACTCGGAATCCTGACGGCAGCGGGTATCATTGACAGCCTGCACCTGTCCTCCGTGTCCACTCTGGTTATAGGGGAACTGTCCCTTGACGGTACGGTAAAACCCGTTCGCGGCATACTTTCCATGGCCACGGCCGCGGCAGACAACGGTGTTAGACGTCTGCTCGTCCCTGTACGAAACGCACGGGAGGCTGCCGTTATTCCCGGTATACAAGTGATAGGCATTGAGCATCTGTCCCAGGCTGTTGAGTATCTTTGCGGAATCAACGTCATAGAGCCGACAGTTGTTGACGTGGATCAACTTTTTCATCGTCAGATTATCCATGAAGCCGACTTCGAGGATGTCAAGGGCCAGGAACACGTTAAACGGGCGCTGGAAATAGCCGCCGGCGGAGGCCACAACATCGTCATGTTATGTACATTTACCCCACACGCTCTACACAGGCAAGCTATTATGTGAATAAGCATTAATCAATTAACCATTTAATTAATAACTATCTGTTTTTACGTTCTTTTTCTTGACAGCTTCCCGCCTCCATGATTTCATAAGCGCATCGAACAACAATTTCATCCATTCATGGAGGTATTATGCGAATCGAAACAATTTCCCCAGAGATCATTGGCCGTGAATCCGTAACCGAGATAGCAGACAATGTTTTCCTGCATCAGGAGCGCGGATCAATAATCATTCTTGATGGAAGTGAGGCTATTGAGATCAGCACCGCCGACGATTCAGGCCGTGTTCTCAGGCAGGACATTGCCCAGATAATCGAAACGGCCTAACCTAACCCCTCAAAAAACGCATTCAGCGCCCCGTATGGACGATTTCAGGCCCTTGCCTATACCCTGGCATGGGTTATAGTTAAAAACGCTCAGAATAGGCGCTGAGTGCGTTTTTTCCATTTATCCCGCCGACACCACCCCAAAGCAAAAAAAGTGTGATTTTTTTTTGCCGCCCGCCTGCAATTCTGGGAGGTACAATATATACCCTACGGGTATATATTGAACTCCCATTTTTCACCGATGTGTTGCAACTCATTTTTTGCCCCTAAATTCCACCTTTTACTTGATTGCAATTCCTGAAAATCCATTTATTTTGTCCGTGAAATCGCATTGCAAGCAAATCATTCGTCAGCGATTAATCCCTAAATTTAGGGAAAACCCCTACTAATGAGAGCAATTTAAAAATCATCAAAACTATTGGTTTGAATTATGAGGCGAAAAGTAAAGATCCGGCTGTTTGAGCTTGGCATGACAATTCCCGAATTGTCACGTCAAATAAAGATTCCCGTAGCGACCCTGACAGGCAACGTCCTCAATGGAGTCAAGCCCATTGATCCCAGGCGGAGAGCGAAGATTTCCAAAGCACTGGGATTCACCCAGGCGGAGCTTTGGCCGCACGTTGAGGATTAAGGCCCGGTCAGTGCCTTAAGTCTGATCATCCGGGGACCAGGGCGGCCCATCGACAAGGAAACGGCCCACCAGGGCAGGAGTGCCCACGCAGTACAACGCAGCACCTCCAAACAGGCCTGGTAGCGCCTACACGGTTGGGAACTGACCTTGAACAGCCCAAACATACGATTTACGGCAGCAGTAGACCGAACAGTCCAATACCCCTGTAACCGGAGTGAGGAAGGGCGCGTGCCGATGGTTACCGAGAATAGCAGTAAACAGCCTACCCAGGAGCAGGTAGGGATTCCGAAGGTATGCCCACACAACTGAGAATCAAGGAGGGGAAACAATGAATCAAGCAATACGGAACACAGAGCAGTCACAACAAATCACTCAGTTTCTTGGGTGGACACCCTGGGAGTGGTTCGCAACGCTCACCCTCCCAGATACAGCCACAATGGATAGCCTGGAATGGTGCTTGAGGAGATGGCGGAGGGAGCTGTTCGGCGTGGCAAAAGGAAAAATCGCCTATGAAGGGATCTTTGTCCATGAGCCGAACAAACACGTTCACCTGCTCATAATGAGCCAACCCAATAAGCACGGGCAAACGCTCGCAGACCTTGACCAGTCAGCAGTAACCGAGCTGAAAAAGCGATGGTTCGCCCTTGCTGGAAGACCCGCAGACATTCGCCCAGTATCAAGCAGTGAAGGCATTGCCGCTTATATGGCTTGTAGAAAGAACATAGGCTCGCGCCCCTGGGAGACGATTGACCCTTGTGGCGTTGACCTATTGAAACAATTAAGATTATAACATACTGATATAAAAGGAAAAAGCATGGAAATTAATACAGCAAACATGACCGCCCAGGAGGCCGCGTAATGTACGGATTGAAATTGACACGACTCAACGCCATAGTTGAGAAAGCTCATAACCGATTGAAATTAAAGGGATACAACCCCAGTCTCCTGGACAACGCAATCAATGACACGGCTGATTTCCAGGAAGTCATCATTTCCCTTGGAAGGAAGGTTAATGCCATCAGGCAGGACCGCCGCCTTTCCAAAGAGGGACAGCTTGGAGAAATAGCCCAGGCAAGACAGCAAGCCCAGGAGTCCTTTGACGCCCTCAACAAGGCAGCAGACCTGCAAAGCGGCCTTGCCGAGATCAAAGAGCAACTCACCTGGAAAGCTGCCCAGAACCGCCAGGGCAACCGCCCAGACAACGAACTGACAGACCTCTTGCAGGTTCAGGAGATCCGCCGATGGTTACAAGGCAAAGACCAGGGTGAAGTGAATGAGCTTTTCATTGAAGCGGCCAGCAATTACGGCAAGCACACAGAACCGCTTTACAGGGCCATAGCCGAGCCGCCTTACCCCATCGCCCTGGTTGACAAAGAGATCCTTGCCCAGGGACAGGCCACCCTTGAGCGGGCAATCAGCCCAGACCTTGCAAGTCTTCACGATTTGGGATCCCAACGGGCAGACCTTTACAAGGTAATCACCCACGAGGTTCAAGCGCTGATCAATCAGCCTGAATCAATCGGACAGTAGAACACGCCAGGCCGGTCGCTACAGAGGTGTGGCGCGTTCGCCCTGATCCGCCGATACAGGGAAAGCTCAGGAGTCCGGCCGTAGCCTATGCCACGGAGGGCGGAGCCGTGGCTATTTTTCAGAGGAAGAATAATGAACAGTTATCTCGTTACCAGGAAGCGCCTTTCATCCGGAAAGTTTCACAGCTCCATTGAAGTATCGCGCTGGGAGATCCCAGACGAATATACCGGGGCCGTGATAGATTTCCTGCATGGGCTGGGAGTCAGCCCGTTTGAGGTGAAGCGAACCGAACACCGGCATTTCCCCCCACTTGACCAGGTTCAACCCATAAGGAACCACCTTGCAGGATAACCACAAAGTGGTATTTATATCAATTTTATCAATACACCATATATGGTGTAGTTGAAAGGCAAAAGCACACAATATAGCCCATGATACAAGAAAGAGAATTTTCCTTTTTGAAGCTGTTCAACGCTTGCCGTTATTGGGATGGTCACAGCCCGGAGCAATTCATAAACCGTGTTCCGGTGAACCGGCAGTGCGTAAGCGCAATGTTGGGCTGTCCATTCTCCGATCAGCCGGTTTACATTGCACCGGAAATGGGATTGTCAGTCGGCATTGATGAGCAGGCTTTTTTTGATAAAAACAATTGCGATCCTTCTTGCCGTTACCGCCGGGGCCGACGAGAAGGTTAGCGGGCAAGCCGTGATGCCGTTTCAACGTAGTTTACAATCCGTCCCCCTCATTGGGAGGGGAAACGGCATCACGGGGCGTCTGTGAGTTATAACATACCGATTTCGTATCTATAAATAATTCTATTTATAGGCCACCCACCGAGGGCAGTCACGCTGTGACTGCCTTTTTTTTCGCCTGAGATCCCGGCAAACCTTCCCCAGGAACAAACCGCAACAGCACTGTCAGAAAGGTATACTTTTCAGACACCCCTGAAAACAGCGTTAAAAAGGTCTAAAACTTACTTGTTGACACTAATTCTAAAAAGGTCTATAAGGATACTGACACCGTTACAGTATAACACCAACACAGGAGAGATCATGGGACAGCATGTAGGATATATTCGAGTAAGCACCGCAGAGCAGAACACAGGCCGCCAGCTTGAAGGCGTCGAGCTTGACAAGACCTTCACCGAGAAAATCAGCGGCAAGGATACCAACAGGCCACAGCTTCAGGCCGCCTTGGAGTATTGCAGGGAGGGCGACACCCTGCACGTGCATGAGCTTTCCAGGTTAGGCCGTAGTATCATCGACCTGGACAACCTTGTCGAGCAATTCAGGGGAAACGGCGTCACGGTTGTTTTTCACAAGGAAGGAATGACCTTCACCCCAGGAGAGCAGGACGACCCAATGAAGCGGCTCATGTTCGACGTGCTTTCAAGTTTCGCCAAGTTTGAGCGCTCTATTATCCGACAGCGACAGGCCGAGGGCATAGCGGCACGTAAAGCCGCAGGAAAGCCAACAGGCCGCCCTGGTAAGCTCACAGATCAGCAGAAAGCTGAGATCCGGGAAAAGAGAAAGGCAGGCGTCACCCCAACCGCCCTGGCAAGGGAATACGGCATAAGCCGGGCGACGATTTACAGCGTGAAATAATTTGACCCACCCCAGGAACACCGTCACAGTGTAATGAGCAAAACCATTACACTGTAACACAAAGGACGCGCCATGAAGAAAAGAAGAACAAAAGCCCAGGAAGCCAACGCAGAACGTCAGCGCAGATACAGGGAAAGGGCCACGAAAGACATTGACGGCCCTCTCCTGACCCGCTTGCAGGTATTGCTTGACCCCAATGCCGCCGCAAACCTGGAACGGCTCAAAAAGGCTACAGGGCGGCCCAAAAGGGCATTGATTGAGCGGGCAATAAACGAGCTTGCAAAGGCGTTACAGTGTAACACGGATGACGAGTGACAAAGCTATCCGTTACAGTGTAACGGCGACAGCCTAAAAACTCCACATATTTTTTTTTGCCCTGATGCCGTCAATCTCATACTCACCGAATGCATCGGCCATCGCTTGAACAAACGCCTTGCTGTTCTTATCCCATTTGAATAGCCTGGAATGGCCGTTCTTGAATCGCACAAAGAAAGATGCATTTTCCCGCCCTGTGGTACTGGCAAAATGATCATCCCTCATAAGCTCAAAAAGCGCCCTGGTATCACTTTCTTTGTGCTCTATGCCATCATGCTGGACAAGCTCAAGTCCGCTGTCTGTGAAGACCGCAACAGCGCCCTGGACGCCATCGGGATATATGACGATTTCAGCAACAAGCCCGGAAATGGAATTTTTCAGCCTTTTTCGTAGAGTTATGCGCTCTTTTTCATCCGATACGTTAAGTTTTTCCTGTATTGCCCTGATATTCTGTATCTGTTCAGCCGCACTATTCCCAGGCAATGACAGAGCTTCCAGCTTTGATTCAAGTTCCCTTTGACTACGTTCAAGCCGGTCTTTCTCTTCACCAAACCGGTCAAGCTCTGACGCCATACGGTCAATCATGGTTTGATTGGTCAACGTGCCGACCACGCTAACAGCGGCCTGGACCTTTTCTTCAATCCGGATCAATGCACCACGCACAGCGTCAAGCTCTGCCTGGACCTCTTTTCGCTGTGTAGAGCGCTTGTCCTGGCTGATGAGATCATCAAGGTTAAGCTCACGGCAATACTGCAAAAAGGCGTCTTCAAAGTAATGATAATTCATACCTGATGCATCACAGTCGCCTTTGCTTTTCTGTAGACTGCACCGGAGATATTGGCCGCCTTTGAGCCGATTGTTTCCCTTGTTGACATGCATTACTGAGCTACCACAATGGCCGCACCGGACCAAATATGTGAACAGGTTGGAAACCTTGCCGGTTCTACCAGATCCCAGAACCCTGGAAGCCAGCGCGCCGTTTGCCTGGTTGAAAGTATCAATGTCGACCACGGCTGGAAAATAGCCATCTATGGGTTTTGATGCGTCCGGATCGTTATGCTGATGCTTACGGGCGTGCGGCTGATACCGGCCATGCACAGCACCATTGGAAAGAATTTTCTTGATATAGGATGTGCGCCATACGTGCGGCTGGTTTTGGTGCTGGCGTCCCTTGGTGCGTTTCGGCCCCCACGGTTTAATACCTTCCTGGTTGAGCGCATTGGCAATGGAGGTTAGCCCCTCACCGTCCAGGCACATTTCAAAGATACGACGGACCAGGGCGGCACGTTCAGGAATGACAAGTATTTCAGTGCGGCCCTCACTTAATTTAAGCCATGCTGGGAGCTTTGCAGTAACAGGTTTGCCATGTTCACGGGCGGCCTTGTGTTTGCTTGCCCAGGCATCCTTGACACGTCGCGCTTTCTCTTTGGATTCGCTGTGTGCCCGTTCAGACTCAATGATTTGTTTCATCATAGCATAAACGGACCGTTTGCCATATTCAAACACCTCACCATCTGAGAGGGTAATAAGTTTGATGCCTGGACGAATAATCTGTGTTATTAAGTCCATAGCCTGTTCGGACCCTTGACGGGAAAGGCGGTCTGTGTTTTCTACAAGCAAAACAGACCCATGAGGGACAAGGCCGTTTTCTGCGTTCCTGATGAATGAATGGAGGGCAGCGCCTTCTTTCAGATTGTCACCGCCATAGGCCGAAACGCCCTCATCCTTCAATATGGAAATCTCACCCAGGGAGCGCCCATTGTCTTGGACCCATTTTTCAATCATGCCGGTCTGTCTGGCAAGTGAATCACCTTTTTCCTGAATGTCTGATGACCAACGAATATATCCGTATATTTTGGGCTGTGAATTCATGGTTTGCTTACCTCCTGGCTGTCAAGTTTCATGCTGGAATAGCGATAATATCATGCATGCGGGTAAATGTACATAACATGGTGATGAGCGGCAGCCCCGGAAGCGGCAAGACCATGATGGCCAGGAGATTACCTTCAATACTCCCGGATCTGACCCTGGATGAAGCCCTGGAGACATCCAAGATCTTCTCCGGCATAGGAGACCTGCCGAGGGATTTTCCCCTGATCACCGATCGACCGTTTCGTGCGCCGCACCACACGATTTCAGATGCCGGACTGATCGGCGGGGGCCAGGTTCCGCGTCCGGGTGAAGTCTCCCTCGCGCATAACGGAGTGCTGTTCCTGGACGAACTTCTGGAATTTAAAAAACATGTTCTTGAAGTATTGCGTCAACCTCTGGAAGACGGTGTGGTCACCATTTCCCGCGCTTCCATGAGCCTTGTCTTCCCGGCCCGTTTCATGCTTGCGGCTGCGATGAATCCATGTCCCTGCGGGTATAAAGGTGATCCCTTCCATGAATGCACCTGTTCTCCGGTACAGATTCAACGCTACAGAAGTCGTCTCTCCGGACCTCTGATGGATAGGATCGATATGCATATTGAAGTCCCCGCCGTTCAGGTAGCAGAACTGGCGACCTTGCAGCCAGGTGAATCTTCCGCCTCAATTCGTTCGAGGGTCAATGACGCCCGTTCCATACAGAAAAGAAGGTTTACAGCCGACAACGGGATAAACTGTAACGCTCAGATGCGTCCCAAAGATGTGAAAGCCCATTGCAGACTGGACCAGGCCGGTACCCGTCTGCTGGAGGGAGCGGTCAGGCAGCTCGGGCTTTCAGCACGGGCTCACAACAGAATCCTGAAAATTGCCAGAACCATTGCAGATCTTGCAGGACAGAAAAATATTGACTCCACTTCACTGGCGGAAGCTGTACAATATAGAAGAATGCACTACGAAAAATAACAGCTATGGATCAGTATCCGTGGCTGCAGCCGTTTTACGATATTCCGCAAACCTGTTAACCAGGATCGACAATGGACCGGCAACCCTCATTTTCATCCTTTCCTCTACTCAAGCTTGTCATCATCATCGTCCTTTCACTGATGTTGATTGCCCTGATCTGTTATACCTGCGATGTCGCGACAATTTCTATTGAACAAAGGCAATTACGGAACCTTACCCACAACCTTGCCCAGAAAATAGACATATTCATACTGGATTATTTCACGGATTCCGCAGCAGAGCTGGCAAAAACCGCAGAGGTTGCGGACGTATGCGTCGGCCGAACCCTGCCTGAAAATGATAAATTACTGGGTGTGCTGAACACGGCCCGCACCGTGCTGGGGGTGTCGATTGTCTATGTCATGGATACCGGGGGCAGTGTGGTCGGCAGTTCCGTGGATGAAAACGGCTTCAGTCTTTCAGGTAAAAATTACGCATTCAGGCCGTATTTCACCCATGCCATGTCCGGAGAGACTAGTCAATTTCCAGCCATCGGCATTACTACCATGGAAAAAGGCGTGTATTTCAGCGCACCGGTTTATGCAGGGCGATCGTCGACGCCAAACGGAGTGCTGGTTATAAAAACCAGGGGACGCAACATCGATGACTTCTTTCATACCATTCAAGGTGAAATAGAGACACTGCTCATTTCACCGGATGGAGTGGTCTTCAGTTCTTCACGGGCTGACTGGACATTTTCTCTTGCCATGCCGATGAGCGATGAACAGGTAACCCATCTCAAACAAAGCCGGCAATTTTTTGATCAACCATTGACTCAGTTACCATTCAGCCTGTCTGACCAAATCATACGTTACGACAACATGCGCGCAGTAACGTTCAGGGAGTCCTTGCAAATGACCGGCTGGCAGGTGGTTACCATCAGCCCGACCTCTTTTCCTCTGGTTGTTGCCCTGACCATTTCTTCTTTTGTCCTCATCCTGGTGGGGCTGGCGATAAGCAATGTGGTGCATGCCTACAGGGAACAAACCCTGCAGGAGCAGGTAAATCTCGGTATGATTCATAATACGGAAGTGGAAGCGGAGCGCAGAAAAACACAACAGGAGCTGGAGATCATTTTCAGCACCATTCTTGTCGGCATTGCACTAGTCAGAGACAATCGCATCGTTCAGATCAACCAGAGACTGTGTGACATGCTCGGCTACGGCATGCAGGAAATCCTGAAAAGTAATGTTCGCAATTTCTTCATCAGCAAAGAGGCCTTTCGAGGGTTTATTCGCAATCACTACCAGTCACTGCCCCATTCCGTGGTGGAACAGGTGGAGTGCTATCTGCAAAAGAAAAACGGCTCTTTCATCCCCTGTATGATCAGCGGCAAAACCCTGCAACCGACTGACCCCTCACGTGGTTCCGTCTGGGTCGTTGAAGATCTGAGTAGACGCAAGGAAATAGAAAGAGCCCTTGACTCAGCAAGAGAGCAGGCGGAAAGCGCCAATATAGCCAAAAGCGCTTTTCTGGCGAATATGAGTCATGAAATCCGCACACCCATGAACGGGATTATCGGCTTGACCAAGCTTGTACGACAGGAAATTAAAGACGAGGCGCTTCAGGCTCATCTTGATCTCATTCTCCGTGCAGCCAACCGACTGCTTTCCATAATAAATGACATTCTGGATTTTTCCAAAATGGAAGCCGGGAGATATGAAGTTCAGTGTATTTCGTTCGATCCCAGGGCAGCCATGAAGGAAATACTGACTCCTTTCCAGGTATTGGCTGATGTAAAAAATATCAACCTTGTCTGGACGGTCGACGATGCGGTTCCGGCCGATGTCTGCACAGACCAGAATAAAATGATGCAGATCATCACCAACCTTGTTGATAATGCCATCAAATTTACCCATCGAGGAGAAGTACGCGTATCTTTGTCTTTTCGAGGAAGGTTCTTGCCGGAGGAAAAATGTCTTTTCGTCGAGGTTTCGGACACGGGTATCGGAATTGCCAAGGAGCATCATGAGAGCATCTTCAATTCCTTTTCCCAGGTGGATTCGTCGTTTTCACGGGAAATCGGGGGAAGCGGCCTCGGCCTTTCAATAACCAGAGGATTGGTTCATATGCTCGGAGGCGATCTCTGGTTTGACAGTGAACCCGGCGCCGGATCGCATTTTTATTTTACCCTCCCTGTTTCGTTACAGGATGAAAAAACGGCTGGAGAGTCAGTCGCAAATACTGAACAATATCTGCATGAATTGAGTCTGGAGGCGGATACAACAAGGCACATACTGGTTTGTGAGGACGAATATATTAATACTGTGTTGATCTGCACCTTGCTTGAAGGCGCCGGCTATCATCCTTCTGTCGCAATTAACGGACTTGAAGCGGTGAGAAAATGGAAAAATCAGAAATTCGATTGTATAATAATGGATATCCAGATGCCGGAAATGGACGGATTTGAGGCTGTGCGTCATATACGAGAAACGGAAAATCAGGAACATGTTCCCATTATCGCCATGACCGCCAATGCAACTGAAGCAGACCGCGAAAAATGCCTCCAGGCCGGGATGGATTATTATCTGGCCAAACCCATTGACGGCCGGGAAGTGCTGCATCTCATTCAAAAGTGTGTAAAAAGGTCTTCATGATATGAAAATATTCAAGAATACCCGGGGATTGAAGCGCGGACTAAGTGTTTGCCTCCTCTTCTTTGCAACAGGTGTGATCTGTTATTTTTTAACGGCCGATTTACGTCCGGCGCCGAACCCGGCGGAAATGCTTCCGCCCTCAACCATTGCTTTACTCAAGTGGAAAAATTTTGCTCACTCTTTCACCAGATTTAAAACTTCACCTCTTGGTCGAAAAATTCTTGCCGGGGAACTCGACCAAGACCTTGACCTGTGCGGCGTGTGCCCGACAACGCAACACCGGATAATAGAATTTGTCGATGCCGTCCAAAAAATCAGCAGCCACCCGCTTTTCCCGGTATTACTCGGTAAAAATGCGGCTGCAGCAATCCTTCCTCCTGCCCGAACCGACAAAAACACCTCAAATTTTTTAGAACGGCATCTCGTTTTTATCACGGAAACGAAAGGTCCGTTTGCAGGCTATGCGATCAAACAGCGGCTATCCGTGCACGTGACTGCGAAACCTGAAATTTTTCAAGGTATCGAGGTTAATCAGCTGACTTTGGAGAATGGCCGGCAAGCGTATTTTGCCCTGATCGACAGAATGCTGATAGCTGCTGCCGGCAGAGAGTCTGTGCAGCGTTGCCTGAAAGTATACCAGGACCACCTTATCAGCCCGCGGGTAAGCCTTATGCAGGACCATAGATTTTCCAGATTCCGGCAATATACCTCTCAACAGGAAGTCTGTTTCATGTATATCAATCCCGGATTTGGTCATGGAGACTTACATCTACCCCGATTTTCCCCCCTGCAGGAAGCGCATCTTGCAGGTCCCGACACACGATTCCTGTTGCTGCATAAAGAAAATAAAGATCGAGATCATTTCTCCCTTATGGTCGCAGGCATCCCCCGGCAGGAGGACGCCTTATTCCAAAAGTATCTCCCGGCGCCCCCTCAAATCCCTCAACAATTGTCTCAGATCGATATTGACGCCTCGGCATATGCATGGACAAACTGGTTTAATCTGCAGGCTCTCTGGCAGGGGATGTCACACTCTTCCGAGGTGCAGACTGCTGCTGTCGTCTTTTATCTCAACAATGTCATTCGGAAACACACAGGACTGGAAATGGGGAAGCTGGCAGGGATGTTCGGTAATGAAGCAGGCCTGCTGATCACCGAATTTCCCTCAGCGCCTTTTGCTACAATACCCATGATATGTCTGCAAATCCAGGTGCGAGATTCCCATGCGGTTCGCAGACTCCTGAGAAAATTATTGGTACATGTTCCCTCCCGGCCTGTTGTGGTTGAGGGAATACCGGGAACATCCCTTATTATGGCCAATGGATTGATTGAACCCACCTATCTTTTTTATGAAGATTATCTGGTTGTGGCAGACAGCGCCGAACTGATCAGGCACTGGGTCGGAACACAGAAAAAAAAGATGGTGGACAGTACCGAGTTCAAAATGGTGAACGGCGGACTATTGCAACATAACAACCTGATCTCGTATGCACGAATAGATAAAGTGAACAACGGGTTGCAAAAAATAATTCAATGGTCATTGTACACTTTGCACCAGGCCGGCAGAATTACCCCCCAACAGGGGGCGTTTATTCAGGATGAACTTGTCGGCACGATTTTTGACAGCCTGCAATCCATACGCAGCCAGGGGATCCGAGTTGCAATGGAGGGAGATATGCTCATCGGCGAGCTCAATTTGTATGCCCCGCAAAATGTAAGAAAACAGTCGCAACAGCCTGCCTTAAAGGGCGGATCTTCTGCGAAATGATGTCCAAACGGCAATGAACCTGTCCACCGTTTTCACGTGCTTGCGTTAATTGCATATGTACGGCAGGTGAACTGATTTATTGCACATTATTCACCCTATTAGTCCCGTCAACACTGAAATCTCATCATTGACGTGATACTGAAAGACATGGAGCGTATGGATACTCTTGTAGCAAAATTACAAAAAATACTCCCATTGAAACCAACAACGGATGTCGGCGATATTGTAGTGGTTGCCGGCAAGGAACCGGAATTTGTTACATACGGGGTAATCGTTGCCGTCGAACGTGACGACACAAGAAAAAACGAGTGGTGGCATGTCACCATGGAACTATTGGGGATACCGCTGCAAAAGGTCACCTGGACATTACGGACACCTCAATTTACAGGGCAGGAGACCTTTACCATGGGAGGGAAGGGCCGTTTCATTCAGGCGCTGCGGATTGACCTCGGCAAGGGACCGGGAAAAATCGATCCCGAAGCACCGCAGGATGAATCAAAAAAGGGTTCTGCCGTACTTCGCATAGTCAAATAACCGCTCAAAAATGAAAATCCGAAAGAAATTCCTGGTCGGCAACCGGCAGGGGGTACACGGCAGGGTCGCAACCATGTTGGCCAAAATTGCCGTTGTCCATGATGGTGAAGTTTTACTGCAGTATAAAGATGAAATTGTTTCCTGCTCCTCAATTCTTGATGTTCTGAGCCTGGGGCTCATACAGGGAAGCGAGGTCGAGGTGACGGTAGAAGGAAAAAGGGCAGGAGAGACACTGGAGAAAACAGGCGCCGTCCTCACCAGTGCAGCAGACCCGCAACCAGAAAACTAATCCGTTTATCCGTGCAAACAAGTACTCAAGGTTCAGCAACAGTTCAGGGAATCGGCGTTTCTCCGGGGATCATCATTGGAAAAGCGGTGGTTATTAAACGCAAATCCTGCCGTCCGGGGTGGTATCAGCTTCCGCCTGAACACATTCAGGAAGAGGTGAAACGCTTTAAAAATGCCGTACAATGCGCTGAACAGGAACTCCTTTCCCTGCGTAAATATTTCACCGATGATCTGGCGGATGCGCTTTCAATAATTGATTCCCACGTATTGATTTTGAAAGACAAAATGATTACGGATCAGACCATTCAGATCATTGAGAGGGACAATGTCAATGCCGAGTGGGCGCTGGCCCAATCCCTGAATGAAATCCAGGAAAAATTCGATAAAATCCCGGATCCGTACATTAAAGAGCGTTACTCTGATGTAAAACACGTCGCCGATCGCATATACGGTCTGCTTTTCGGCCGTGATCCCTATCATCTCATCCAGGGAGATGAGCCTGTGGTCGTGGTTGCCAACGATGTCTCTCCCGAAGACACCATACGCCTGCACAAAGAGAATATTCTTGCCTTTCTGGCTGAAAAGGGCGGACAGACCTCCCACACCGCCATCATCGCCCGCTCCCTCAATCTCCCCGCTGTTGTCGGCCTGGATTTTATCACCGGGGCATTGCAGACAGGTGACGAAGTCCTTCTTGACGGAACCACAGGCAAGGTAATTGTTCGTCCGACGCCGGAGCATAAACAGCAATATCAGGAACAAACCCTGCACAACAGACTGAGGGATGAAGAGCTGGCGTATTACATTCATCTTGCATCTGAAACAACTGACGGATATACGGTCCGCCTTTCCGCCAACATAGAAGTCATAGATGAACTGCCGGGCGTCCTGCGCTACAGTGCGGAAGGTATAGGTCTTTTTCGGAGTGAGTTCGATTATTTCCACGGTGTGAGCCACCCTTGTGAGGAACACCTGTATACAACATACAAAGAACTTCTGACAACCATGGCGCCTCATCCGGTTACCGTCAGGACACTGGATGTCGGCGGGGATAAACTGATGCACTACCTGTCGCACCATTATACCCGCATGGACGACGAGCGCAACCCTGCGTTAGGACTCCGATCAATTCGTTTTTCCCTGTATGAATCGAAGCTTTTTACAACCCAGTTGCGCGCGTTGCTGCGCGCCTCAGTCCACGGCCGTTTGCGAATAATGCTGCCGCTTGTCTCTTCGTTGAACGAACTCTATCAGACTAAGGGCATTCTCCGCAATATCATGAATGATCTTGATCAGGAAGGAGCTGCATATACGCCCAAAGTGGAGCTTGGGATCATGGTTGAAGTGCCGAGCGCGGTTATCTTGGCTGATGTGTTTGCCAAAGAGGTGGATTTTTTCGGTATCGGCACCAACGACCTCATCCAATACTCCCTTGCCATTGATCGAAACAACCAGTTTGTCGCCCACATGTACGATCCGTTTCATCCAGCTGTTCTACGTATGATCAAACACACCGTTGATGCAGGCCATGCCCAGGGGATCCCTGTTTCCGTATGCGGCGAGATGGCCGGTGATCTTCTCTGCGCTCCTGTGCTTCTGGGCATGGGTGTTGATGAACTGTCCATGCGTCCTCCTGTTCTGCCCCATGTCAAACGGCTGCTTCGACATTCCAGTTATGAACAGCTGCGTACACTCAGCCGGGAGGTTCTTCTCTGTGTCGACGGACGGCAGGCGCGGAATTTTCTCGTATCCTATTTCAGTGAAAACCATCCCCGGGAGATCAAATCGTCTTGAATGAACGTGAGATTATAGAATGTATTGCCGGGCGCAGTTACACCCAGCGCCCGGATCTTATTCAATCCATCGGGGATGATTGCGCAGTGGTGCAAAAGGACAGGGACACGGTCTGGCTCCTGACCATGGATACGCTGATTGAGAGCGTCCATTTCAATACTGCATGGCATCCTCCCGCGCTGCTCGGTCGAAAAACCATTTCCGTGAATGCCAGTGACATAGCTTCAATGGGAGGGCTTCCACGTTTCGCCCTGTTAAGTCTTGGAGCGCCGAAACCCGTCGACGATGCATGGATACGGGAATTCAGTAAAGGAATGGAGACTGCATGCAGGGATTACGGTTGCCTGGTTATCGGCGGCGATACCGTATACAGTCCCCATGGCTACTCAATCTCCCTGACCCTGACGGGCGAGGCCCCTCTGCAGAAAGTCGTGTATCGTAACGGCGCTCAACCAGGCGATCAAATATGGGTGAGCGGCTTCCTTGGTGAAGCGGCGGCCGGACTTGAACTCTATCAGCATGACAGGGCTTCCGTCGAGCAATATGCAGATCTCTACAAGGCCCACCTCGATCCGCTTGCCAGAGTGGAACTGGGAACCGCCTTGGCGAGCCTGGAGAGAATCCACAGCATGATGGACATATCCGATGGAATCGCCACCGATCTGGCACATCTCTGTAAACGCTCAGGAGTCGGCGCCCGTATTGAAAGCCGACGCCTGCCTATCAGCACTGCAACATACCTTGCCTGTGAAGAATTATCCCTTTCTCCCGCTTCCCTTGCCGTCAGGGGAGGAGAGGATTTTGAACTGCTGTTTACAGCCCCTCCCTCGGCGAGCTCCGTCATCCGAGAAATTGGTCGCAAACTGAACATTGGTCTCACGATTATAGGTGATATCGTTGAAGGTGAAGATATTCGCTTGTCCTCCCTGGACGCCGTAGGCGTGGAAACCTGTGAAATTCTCAATTACCAGGGCTTTGATCATTTCAGATAAATGCAAAGAGGGGGTGACGGTTTGTATCTCACCAGAAATACGCCCCTCTCTGCTTTTTGGTCTGGCCAATAATTCACCACACCTATTTCAACGGATTTTTGCGCTGCAATATGTGCCGAGCATCCCTCACTGTTCCAGTATCATAAATATATCTAATTGATATCACGAAAAATAAAAAAAGTGGTATTACCAATATATAATTGGTATAATCATTGACAAACAACCGCTCCCTTGATTCTTTCCAAAAGAGATGAGGCAGCGGATTCGCTCTTTTCCCCGACCATGTTTCGAGGAATGCATGAACAGCCTGCGGATGAAATACCGCTACAACAAAATAAATAGGAAATGATGCCGGAACATCATTTCCATACAACCCCCATACGCGTATCTGGAGCATAGAAGTGTCGTGATAAAAAACCCAGTAAACTTAAAACCGATTAAGCCCAAACGAATATCTGATCAAGTTTATGAACAATTAAGAGAACTTATATTTCGTGGAGAGATTCGTCCGGGACAGCAGCTCATGCCTGAACGTGATCTCGCCGATCATCTGGAAGTCAGTCGAACCACGGTCCGCAACGCTATTAACAAGCTTGTCATACTCGGCCTCCTGGAACAAAAACAGGGGCAGGGCACTTTTGTAACCACCCCGGATGCAGGAAAAAACAACCCCCTGGCCACCATGCTTGCGGTAGATGATATCACGTTCAATGATCTTCTCGAAGTTCGATTGGGGTTGGAATGTAATGCGGCGCGCATGGCAGCCCTCCGAGCCACTCCACAGGATATTATCAGCATGGAAAAAAGTCTCCACGAGATGGAGGAAGGGATCAGCACTGGGGATCTCGGCAATACGGCAGACGCCGCTTTTCACATGTCGGTTGCATTCGCCACCAAAAATCCGGTGCAGATTCACCTAATGAGGAATTTTTACGATCTCTTGTTCTTAGGTATAAAAAAGAATCTCAGTCATTTGTATGATCACCCTGAAACCATAGATACCGTTCAGACGACACATATGGAAATTTACCGGGCCATAGCCGATAAAAAGCCTGATAAAGCCGAACAGGCCATGCGGCAACACATTGTGTTTGTCCAGGAATGGTTTCGCAACCGATAATCCCTTGCCTGTTTTCACCTCTTTTCCTTAAAAAAGAGAGTGCAAAAAAATCATTGTGGTACTCTCTTTTTTTCTTTAATGCTGTTATAATATATTGTTATTAACTCATCGTAACAGTTCCAATGCTTGGAAAATAATATATTATGACCCCATCTTTCCCTCCCAGACTGCGCCCGGAAAAACGTCGTCATTCCCGGGTAGTGTTCACCAGGACAGTCCGTCTCTTTGACGGTGACGCAAAATTGGGTGAATACGCCGTCCGAAACCTCAGCATCGGAGGGTTGTTTCTCGAAGGCGCCTCTGATGTGGAACCAGGGCGGATGTTACGGATAGAGCTCCATGAGACAGGACAAACATCCAGCCTGATACTGAACTTCTATGGCCGGACTACGCGCGTCGGGGCAGGCGGTATCGCCGTCGAGTTTGTGGAAATGGAAGATGACAGCTTCATGTTTCTGCAGACAATGGTCCTCTACGCATCGGATGATCCCATAGGTGTTGCCGAAAATTTCCTTGAAGATTTCGACCAGGTCTCACAGGAAAATTAAAAAAATGTTTCCGCCGAATAGGCGTGTGTCCGAGCTGCACCCGACAAACACCGGAAACCCTCAATAAAAACAGGAATTATCAAATTTTTCCCTGTGTTTTCTCCTGAAAATTATTATAAGCTTACAGGTTACCTTCTTTCGGGTACATCCTGACCAATACTTATTCTACCTGCTCTCTACTATGTTTAACTTTCTTGGATCACTCGGCAACAGCTGTATATATACCTTATGCGACCTGGGCCGGATGGGTATCTTTCTTTTTTATGCCATTACCGGAATATTCAAACGGCCTTTTCGAGGCAAGGAGCTGGTCAAGCAGCTTCGTTTCATCGGCGCGGGTTCCTTGACCGTCATAATTTTCACAGCATTATCCTCAGGCATGGTCCTCGGGCTCCAGGGTTATTATTCTCTGAATAAATTCGGCGCGGAAGGCATGCTCGGCTCAGCGGTTTCGCTGACACTCATCATGGAGCTCGGCCCTGTACTCACCGCTCTCATGGTGACCGGACGAGCCGGATCAGCAATGTGCGCGGAAATTGGAATCATGCGCATTTCAGAACAGGTGGACGCCCTTGAGTGTATGGCCATCGACCCCTTCCGATTCCTTATTTCCCCGAAAATACTGGCTACCATCATAGCTCTTCCTTTATTAACGGCCATATTCGATGTAGTCGGCATATGGGGAGGATATCTTGCAGGCGTAAAACTGATGGGGGTGAATAGCGGCGCCTATTTTGCGGGAATGGTACAAAGCGTAACAGATCACGATATTAACCTGGGAGTGACGAAATCCTTTGTATTCGCCTTCCTTGTTTCCTGGATCTGCTGCGGAAGGGGCTATTTTGTGCAGCAAATTCGAGGTGCTGGTTTCGGCGCTGAAAGTGTCAGTAAAGTGACGACTCAGGCTGTGGTCATTTCTTCAATCTCCGTCCTCATTTTTGACTACCTGCTCACAGCAGTATTGTTGTAATCTCACCTCAAAATACCATGGATACGCAAACTGAAACCATAATAGCATTTTCCCAGGTCGTGAAAACGTTTGGCCGGCGGGAAAAAAAACATACAGTGCTCGATCATGCCACATTTTCCATTCCAAGAGGCAAAACCACTGTCATTGCAGGTGGAAGCGGGCAGGGGAAAAGTGTTATCCTCAAATTAATACTCGGCCTGCTGCAACCGGACAGTGGACAAATTTTTGTCGGCAACAAAGATATCACCAGGCTCAGTTATAAGGAACTGCAGCAGGTTCGCATGTCGTTTGGTGTTTTATTCCAGGGGGCGGCTCTTTTTGATTCCCTGACGGTTTTTGAAAACATAGCCTTACCACTGTGGGAGAGAAGCAAACTGACCCCGGATCAAGTCCGGGAGAAAGTTCTTGCAACCCTTGAACAGCTTGAACTGGAGGGACATGAAGATAAATTCCCGGCACAACTCAGTGGCGGAATGAAAAAAAGAGTCGGTTTGGCCCGGGCTTTGCAGTTAGACCCTGATATTGTCTTGTTTGACGAACCCACCACCGGCCTTGACCCGGTCATGACCCAGGAAATCTATGAACTCTTTACTTCCACCCACAAACGGCTTGGGTATACAGCTGTTATTGTCAGTCACGATATTCCGAAAGTATTTAACCTTGCAGACCGGATAATTTTGCTGAACAAAGGGGAAATAGATATATTTCAGGATTCCGGCGAAATCGTGCACTCACAAAAACAGGCTATTCGTGAATTTGCGCAAAAAACGCTCGGCCTGTAACTTGTTTTTTTACGAGGGATTTTTATATGAGACATTCTCGACTTGACATTTTTGTCGGCCTTTTTCTGGTATTCGGTTTTCTGGCATTCGGCTGGCTTGCCTTCAGACTTGGCGAAGTGCCTTTCCTTACAGGGGTAAAAACATATGAAATACGAGCAGAATTCAACAATATCTCCGGAGTGAAATCCGGTGCTGAAGTGCAGATTTCCGGCGTCAATATCGGATCCGTGAAAGGACTCTCACTGAACGAAGACGGACTGGCCATTGTGAGTATGCAACTCGACAAGGAGGTGAAAGTTCCTTTGGATTCCATTGCTTCGGTCAAATCACAGGGAATCATTGGGGACAAATATATTCAGATCACACTTGGCGGGGATATGGAAATGTATAAACCCGGCGACATAATACTGGATACGGAATCTGCCGTTGATATCGAATCCCTCATCTCTAAATTCGCATTCGGCCAGGTAAAATGACCACCATGCTGCATTTCTTCAAACATCCAGTCATCTATTTGTTATTTTGCATTTTTCTCCTGCCGGCTTTCTGTGCTGCCGAGGATGTTGATTTTCTCGACGATGATTTTTACGCAGACGATTTCTCCGAGGACAGGGTTCCCGATCCTTTGGAACCTTTTAATAGAGCGATGTTCAAGTTTAATGATGTCACATATATATACGTATTCAATCCTGTTGCAACCGGCTACGGCAAAATCGTCGCCAAGGATTTTCGTGGTATAATCGGCAACTTTTTCAACAATCTGGAAGAACCGGTTCGTTTCATCAACTGTTTGCTGCAGGGAAGATTCGAGGATTCAGGAACAGTTTTGGGAAGGTTCGCCGTTAACACAGTCTTCGGCGTTTTCGGTCTTGGAGACCCGGCACGTACGGAATTCAACCTGGAACCGGTTGACGCTTCCCTTGGGGAAACCCTGGCAGTGTGGGGAATTGGAGACGGTTTCTACCTGGTTATGCCTTTTTTCGGCTCGACAACCCTGCGTGATTTCAGCGGCGCCGTAATCGACGCCTTTGCCGCCACTCCGTATTACACCTGGGCGGATGATAATTATACTGTCATGACAGGGATTTATTTCAGCAAAGAAGTGAACAAACTCTCGTTTCATCTCGGTGAATACGAAGAACTTAAAAAGATGAGTTTTGACCCGTATATCTCTTTGCGTAATGGGTATTTTCAATATCGCAAACGAATAAGAGACCATAATTGACACACAGGTTCACTATCCCCCGAATTATATATTCATGATTTGGCGAAAGAATCAGCGTTAAAGTTTTTTTTAGATGGCTTTCTTGGCATTTTTTGTGTATTATCTCTGGCTTTGACGAAAATCCGCCATCAAATAGTACAGGTAGGACGTATGCGTATTCGTTTCAGCGAAATTTCTCCGAATGGAAATCGCTATGAATTTGAAGATTTTGGCGGGATCGGAGATCAGGAGATTGTTTCCCTCGGACATAAACCTAAAGCTGAGGTTGTGCTTGTCAAAAAAAATGACACACAAGTCGAACTCAGTGGAACCATAAAGGCGGTCCCGGAAATTATCTGTGACAGATGCCTGGAATCATACGGCTATGTTATAGAAACCTCATTCCTTCTGCTGTTTGAGATCAGCGGCAAGAGCCAGTGGGGGATAAGGGAAATAGAATGTGCTTCAGAAGAGCTTGACACCATCGAACTCGATGAACCGTGCATAGATCTCGAAGAAATTTTGAGACAGCAGGTTCTCTTGTCCCTGCCGGTCAAAAAAATCTGTTCTACGGAATGCAAAGGGATTTGCAGTTATTGTGGTGCAAATTTGAATACTGAATCCTGCAGATGTGCCAGGCAGGTTCAAAACTCACCGTTTGCTATTCTGGCGGAATATAAAAAAAAACAGAAGTAATTTTTTGCCGGAAGCCCTCTTGGGTCGCAAGAAACCGGCGAGTTTAGAGGAGATTGTATTATGGCTTTACCAAAACGCAGACATTCACGTTCCAGAACCAGGCAAAGAAGAGCACATGACGCTCTTACAAGACCAAGTATCGGAGTATGTCCTGAATGTGGAGAACCCAAAAAACTGCATCAGCTCTGCGGCGGCTGCGGCGTCTATAAAGGGAAAAATATTATCCAGCTTGAGGATGAACTCAACTAGCACCTGTCCGGAAAGTTTTTTTGGTTCAAGCCATATGCCTGCAAGCATTACTTCGCAGGTATATGGCTCAAGTCGGAGTCAATGCGTACCTCCCAAGGGTATACTATTGAGCATAATGCGAAATACGGCCTGGCAGGCCTGCGCCGACACACCGAAAATTATTTTCGAATAGGCGCCAACCGGGAAAGTGCTGTGCGTATAGCCTTAGACGCCATGGGCGGCGATTCAGGCTCTGAGATTATGATTCAGGGAGCCCTTGCTGCCGTAGCTGAAAACAAGAGCCTTGAAGTTATCCTTGTGGGCGATGAGTCCTCTCTCCGTGATAAACTTCAAAAATGTACCGGCTCTTCAAATGAAACCGCCCGTCGGCTGCATATTGTTCATGCCTCCGAATGCATAGAAATGGATGAATCACCGGTAGACGGGGTGCGTAAAAAGAAAGACGCCTCTGTCATGGTCGCCTTTGATCTCGTTAAGAGCGGAAGTGCGGACGCTGTTGTGTCCGCCGGAAATTCCGGAGCGACTCTAGCCGCCGGTATCCGTAAGCTGGGCAGGCTGGAAGGTGTTTCCCGGCCGGGTATTGCCAGTTTTTTTCCCACCCTCAAACGCCCTGTGATGTTGATGGACATAGGTGCAAATGTCGACTGCAGGCCCAAGCACCTCTATCAATTCGCCCTGATGGCGTCTTCGTGCTCTCACCTGCTTTTAGGGACAGAAAACCCGCGGGTCGGTCTGCTCAGTATAGGCGAAGAGACCGGCAAAGGAAACGCCCTGGTAAAAGGCACGTACTCTCTCCTGCAGCGAAGCTCCTTGAATTTCATCGGCAACGTTGAAGGGCGGGATGTGTATAAAGGCGATGTGGACGTGATTGTCTGTGATGGCTTTGTCGGTAATATTGCCCTGAAAATCAGTGAAGGGCTTGCCGAGGCTGCCATGCAGATGTTGAGAAAAGAAATCATGAAAACCTGGAGAGCCAAGATAGGTTATCTCCTGATACGAAAGGCTTTCGCAGGTTTTAAAAAACAGGTGGATTACGCTGAATACGGCGGAGCTCCGCTGCTCGGTATAGCCGGCACCGGTATTATCTGTCACGGCAGTTCTGATGCTACAGCCATTCATAATGCCATCGGCGTAGCTTCAGAAATGGTCATGAATAAAGTCAATGAGTCCATACTTACCGCCTTGGACAGTGCAGCCGACACCTGATACGGGAATATTTCATGAGTAAAGCAGTAATTATCGGTACAGGATCATGCGTACCTTCCAGATCTCTTACCAACGAAGATCTGGAAAAAATGGTGGATACCTCTGATCAGTGGATTACAACCAGAACCGGAATCAAAGAACGACATATTTCCGGTCCGAACGAACAGAATTATCAGCTGGCAACCGAGGCTGCCCGAAAAGCCATGGAAATGGCTCGGATAACCCCGGAAGACATCGGACTGATCGTCGTGGCCACTTTGTCTCCCCACATGATCATGCCTTCAACCGCCTGTTTTGTACAAGCTGAACTCGGTGCGCGCAACGCGTTTGCCTATGATCTCAACGCTGCCTGTGCAGGCTTCACATATGGTTTGGATCTTGCACGGCATTACGTGCAGAGTCAACCTGAAATGAAAGTACTTGTCATAGGTTCTGAAGCGCTCTCTACCCGGGTGGACTGGCAGGACCGAAACACCTGCGTCCTTTTTGGCGACGGCGCCGGTGCGGCTGTTGTGACAGGCTCTGAAGAAAACAGAGGTATCATCGGCAGCAAGCTGCACTCTGACGGAAATTACTGGGATCTCCTGTACATGGATAGTCCGGAAAGCCAAAACGCAGATTTAAGAAAAGATGACTGGCAGGGATCCCTGATTCGCATGAACGGCGGAGATATTTTCAAACATGCCGTCAGATTCATGGACGAAGCCGTGAAGACCTTGCTGGAACGTCATCAATTCACAGTAGAGGACCTGGATCTTCTTATTCCCCATCAGGCGAACATCCGCATCCTTCGCAAGCTTCAGGAACGCTTAAAGCTTCCGGACGAAAAAGTTTTTGTAAATCTGCACAAGTACGGCAACACTTCAGCAGCCAGTATCCCCATTGCGCTGGATGAGGCCAACCGTCAAGGGATATTGCATGAGGGTGACCTGGTCGCTTTATGCACCTTCGGCGGCGGTCTGACCTGGGGATCGTTACTGTTACGCTGGTAAGCATATAAGGAGAGACTCGTGGATTATTTTTTGACAGAAGAACAACAGATGATCGTCGACACGGCCAGGGAAATTACCAATGAAAAAATTATCCCCGTGCGTGCTGAACTCGACGAGAAAAATCAATTCCCAGCAGAAATCCTCAAGGATATCGCAAAGGCGGATCTTTTCGGTATTTTTATCCCTGAAGAATACGGCGGCTTTGGCGGGGGGTGTTTTGATATTGTTCTGGCCATGGAAGAATTGGCGCGGGGTTGTGTAGGGGTGGCGACGAGTTATGCCGCCAGCGCCCTGGGCATCTTTCCCGTACTTATAGCCGGCAGTGAAGAACTCAAGCAGAAATATTGTCCACAAATCGCTGAAGGTAAAAAATACGCAGCGTTTGGTTTGACTGAAGCAAACGCAGGAAGTGATGCTTCCGGCATTCAGACCACAGCCGTATTGGATGGTGAAGAATGGGTTCTCAATGGCACCAAGCAATGGATCACCAATGGCGGAGAGGCCCAGATTTACACCATTATCGCCTTGACTGATCCTGAAAAAGGGGCGCGCGGCGCTTCCATTTTTGTCGTCGAGGAAGGCGATCCCGGTTTTTCTTATGGGAAAAAAGAGGACAAAATGGGAATCCGGTCCAGTGCGACCCGTGAGCTCATTCTCAATAACTGCAGAATACCGAAAGACAGGCTGGTAGGCAGGAAGGGAACCGGGTTCATCACGGTAATGAAAACCCTGGACATGTCCCGGCCCGGCATTGCTTCCCTTGGCGTAGGCCTTGCGCAGGCCGCCTTGGACGAAGCGGTCAGTTACGCAAAACAACGCAATCAGTTCGGCAAACCCATTATTTCCTTTCAAGCAGTGCAGCACATTCTCGCAGATATGGCCATCCAGCTTGAAGCTGCAAGGGCCCTGGTTTACGGCGCGGCAAGGCATATAGATCAACATCCGAAAAATATGTCCAAGGCTTCTTCCATGTGCAAGGTCTTTGCAACGGATATGGCCATGAAAGTAACTACTGACGCGGTACAGGTCCTCGGTGGATATGGGTATATGAAAGAATATCCTGTTGAAAAGATGATGCGTGACGCCAAAATCCTTCAGATTTATGAAGGCACCAATCAAATTCAGCGAAACGTAGTCGGTCAGGAACTCAACAAGGAATACGCCTAAGCCATGAATATCGTAGTCTGCATTAAGCAAGTACCGGATGCCAAGGATGTCCGGCTTGATCCTGAAACGAATACCCTGGCCCGTGACGGAGTGGAATCCATCATGAATCCCTACGATCGTCATGCACTTGAAGAAGCAGTAAGCCTGCGGGAAAAACACGGCGGCACGGTTACTGTTGTCACAATGGGGCCGCCCCAGGCCGAGACCATGCTTCGTGAAGCCATTGCCTGCGGGGCCGACGACGCAATACTTGTCTCCGACAGAGCCTTTGCAGGAGCAGACACCTGGGCTACGAGTTATACACTGGCTAAAGCTATTGCCACCATCGAAAAGGTAGACCTGACCCTTTGCGGAAAACAAGCCATTGACGGTGATACGGCTCAGGTCGGCCCGGGCATTGCCTGTCGATTGCAGGTTCCTTTTGTAACCTGCGTGCAGAAGACGAGAGAATCCTCTGAAGATGCGCTGGTTGTTGAGCGTATGATGGACGACGGCTTTGATGTTGTCAACGTTCCCTTGCCGGCTCTTTTA
The DNA here is from genome assembly GCA_963678525.2 of Desulfobulbaceae bacterium. Classification (GTDB taxonomy): domain Bacteria; phylum Desulfobacterota; class Desulfobulbia; order Desulfobulbales; family Desulfobulbaceae; genus Desulfogranum. The sequence continues at coordinate 1,449,830 of CAXXDG010000003.1, read as the reverse complement.
ACTGTGGTAAAAGACATCAACGAACCCCGAGTTGCCTCTCTGAAGGGTAAGATGAAAGCCAAAAAGGCCGTTGTTACAGTTCTGTCCGCAGCCGATATAGGAGCGGAAGCTGATCAAATCGGCCTTGCAGGATCGCCGACCCAGGTAGTCAAAGTCTTCTCCCCCGAACCTCGGGGCGATCGCCGGATTTTTTCCGGCACCGTTGACGAACAGGTTACACAGCTCGTAGAAAACATTAAGGGATATCTCTGATTCCCCTGTCGGCTACCGATCAATCATCCCAATTCATATCGACTGTTATGCTGAAAATTGATAGTGATAAGTGCATCGTCTGCGGAATGTGTGAAGCCGCCTGCCCGTTCGGCGCCATTACCATACAAAACGACCGTCCGGTCGTTAATGATAACTGCACCTTATGCGGAGCATGCGTTGAAGCCTGCGACGTAGAGGCCCTTTCCATTGAGATAGCGGAAAAGAAAATCCAGGATGATATAAACGACTGGTCCGGCATCCTGGTTTGCGGTGAGTTCCGTCATGGTATCATCGCGCCGGTTACTTACGAATTGCTCGGCATCGGCAGAAAGCTTGCAGATGCAAGGGGCGTGGATCTGAGTGTCGTTGTATTAGGCAGTGATATACAAAAATATTCAGATTCCCTTATCCACTCCGGAGCCGATAAAGTATATCTTGCGGAACATCCGGACCTTGCCCAATTCAGAGAAGATACTTATGGGTATATCCTGGAAAAAATTATCAGAGATATACAACCTGAAATCGCCCTTGCCGGAGCTACCGCGATAGGCAGGTCCGTCATTCCTTTTGTTGCCACCCTGATCGGCGCCGGACTGACTGCAGACTGCACCCAGTTGGCCATCAGAGAGAGTGACGGTATGCTGCTGCAAACCAGGCCGGCCTTCGGCGGCAATATCATGGCCACCATCGAATGCCCGCGCACCCGTCCTCAGATGGCCACTGTCCGTCCCAACGTGATGGCGGCTATGGAACCTGATTCCGGCAGAACCGGCGTAGTACAGGAGATTGCGCTCTCCCCTGAATTATTAACCTCTCGGGTTGAAGTTCTGGAAACCGTTCAGGGAGAAGGGGACAGAGTAAACATACAGGAAGTTGAAACATTGGTTGCCGGGGGCAGGGGACTTGAATCTGAAAAAGGTTTTTCCCTTATCAAGGAGCTTGCCGAGGAATTGAACGGCGCAGTAGCAGCAAGCCGTGCGGCAGTTGACTCCGGATGGATCCCGTATCCACACCAGGTGGGGCAGACAGGCAAGACAGTATGCCCGAAGCTGTACATAGCATGCGGTATTTCAGGTGCAGTTCAACATGCCGCCGGAATGCAATCCTCTGATGTTATCGTCGCTATAAACAGAGACGACAAAGCCCCGATATTCAACCTTGCAACCTATGGCATTGTCGGCGATCTGTATGAAGTTATTCCGGCTCTCATCAATCGAATCCGAGAGGTGAAAAGTGACTCTTGAAGGCAAAACCGCTCTTATAACAGGTGGAAGCCGCGGCATCGGCAGAGCTATCTGTCAAAGGCTCGCCCGCTCCGGTGCATTAGTGGGAATTAATTACGTCTCCAATCCGGCGGCGGCGGAAGAAACCCTGTCGCTCGTTGAACGGCAGGGGGGAAAAGGATTTCTCTGCCCTTTCAATGTCGCTGACAGCGAAGCCGTCAACGAGACCTTTAAGAAATTAAACAAAGATATCGCCCCGGTTGATATCCTCGTCAACAATGCAGGAATTACAAGGGACGGCCTGATGGCAAGAATGAAAGACGCCGACTGGCAGGATGTCCTGGATACTAATTTGAAAGGCGCGTTTACCTGCAGTAAAGCCGCGATGCGAGGAATGATGAAGAGCAAGTGGGGACGAATTGTCAATATCACATCAGTGATAGGTTTTCTCGGCAACGGCGGGCAGGTGAATTATGCTGCAGCAAAAGCCGGTCTGGTCGGATTGACCAAATCGATGGCGAGAGAACTGGCAGGACGCAATATTACCGTAAATTGCGTCGCCCCGGGGTACATTATTACCGATATGACGGAAAGTCTGGACGCAGATATTCAACAGGCGATACTGGCGCAGATTCCTCTGGGTTCCTTAGGAGAGCCTGACGATGTTGCTGCATCGGTTGCCTTTTTGACTTCAGAAGATGCAAAATATATCACAGGACAGACCATTCATGTTAACGGCGGCATGTACATGGGCAACTGATAAAATATGTCGTAACTACCTATTTTATCGATTATTTCAAAAAAAACAATAACGAATACTTTTAGGAGAATAATATGGCTGTTGAAGATAAAATGATTGATATCATTGTTGAGCAACTCAGTGTAGATAAAGAAAAAGTCGTGCCTGGAGCGTCTTTTGTCGATGACCTTGGTGCGGATTCTCTTGATCTGGTTGAGCTCATCATGGCAATGGAAGAGGAATTTGATGTAGAAATTCCCGATGAAGAGGCGGAAAAAATCGCCACTGTCCAAAATGCCATTGATTATGTAGCAAAACTTCAGTAATTCGAGGGTTGTAAGCAAGTGAAAAGACGGGTCGTTGTTACAGGTATAGGATTGGTTACCCCTCTGGGAACCGGTACCGAAAAAACATGGGAAAGCCTCATTCGAGGACAGGGTGGTATAGGACCGATCACCCGGTTTGATGCGAGTGAATTTGCTTCTCAAATCGCTGCCGAAGTCAAAGATTTTGAATCTGAAAAATGGTTTGAAAAAAAACAGGCAAAGAATCTGGATCTGTTCGTGCAGTATGCCGTTGCAGCTGCCGACATGGCTTTGGCGGACAGCGGCCTGTCTATTGATGAGAGCAATTGTGAGAGAATCGGTGTTATTACCGGCTGTGGTATGGGCGGCCTTCCTACAATTGAAGAGTATCATCAGATTATGCAAAACAGGGGGCCACGAAAGATTACCCCGTTTTTTATTCCCCGGGTCATACCCAACATGCCCTCCGGGCATATTTCCATGCGGGTAGGCAGTAAAGGCCCGAATTTAACCCAGACTACAGCCTGCGCTGCAGGAACCCATGCCGTTGGTGAAGCATTCAGGCATATAGCCTATGGAGACTGTGACATTGCTTTCACAGGCGGAACCGAATCCGTCATCTGCCCGCTTGCAGTCGGCGGTTTCAGTGCAATGAAAGCGCTTTCCACCCGAAATGATGATCCCCAAACCGCTTCACGCCCCTTTGATAAAGGACGTGACGGTTTTATCATTTCTGAAGGTTCCGGTATTCTGATACTTGAGGAACTGGAACATGCGCAAAAACGCGGCGCAAAAATTTATGCCGAAATCGTTGGTTACGGCCAAAGCAGCGATGCGTATCATATTGCAGCCCCCCCTGAGAACGGCGAGGGTGCCGCACGCTGTATGAAAATGGCCATACAAGACGCCGGCATCAACCCTGACCAGGTCGATTATATCAATGCTCACGGAACCTCAACTCCGCTTAATGACAAGTGCGAGACGACAGCTATCAAGACGGTGTTCCAGGATCACGCATACAGTCTCGCAATCAGCTCTACCAAGTCGATGACAGGGCATATGCTGGGTGCTGCCGGAGGTATCGAAGCAGCATTCACAGCATTAACCATGTATACCGGAATTATACCTCCAACAGCCAACCTGCTGGAACCTTCCGAGGAATGTGATCTCGATTACGTTCCCTTGCAGGCCCGCGAAGCCAATCCGCAGATCGCACTTTCCAACTCCTTTGGTTTCGGCGGTACGAACGGTGTTATCGTCATAAAAAAATTCTCATCATAATTGCCGACACAGAGAGACAGATTCCCATGAAAATATTCATTGGCAGTGATCATGGAGGTTTTTTTCTTAAAGAGGAAATCGTAAGCTACCTTGAAGGAAAAGGCCATATCATTGAAGATTTCGGCTGCACCTCCGCCGACTCAGTAGATTACCCGGATTTTGCCCAGAAGGTTTGCCAAGCTGTTCTGGAGGAGGATGCGGCTCAGGGAATCCTTATTTGTGGAACCGGAATCGGCATGTCCATTGCCGCGAATCGTTTTAAAGGGATTCGAGCGGCTTTATGTCACGACGCCTTTACCGCACGGATGAGTAGAGAGCATAACAATGCCAATATTCTCTGCCTTGGAGCTCGTGTGCTGGGCGTATCCGTTGTTCTGGATATGATTGATGTCTGGCTGGACACTGCCTTTGCAGGTGGACGTCACGCACACAGATTGCAAAAAATGGATTGAACCGTTTACACAAACAATGTTTACTGCCGGCCGGTACCTTTTATAGAAGGTGCCGGTTTTTTTTTACCTCCGGTACGTCACCTGTCGAGGAAAGATCATGAAATGTCCATATTGCAGCCACCTGGAAAATCGAGTCATTGATTCCCGTATCAATAAGGATAAAACCATTATTCGCCGCAGAAGAGAGTGCAGCTCCTGTGAACAGCGATTTACCACCTATGAGCGTATTGAGCTGATGCTTCCTATGCTGATAAAAAAAGACGGCCGACGAGAACCCTGGGATCGAGGGAAGATTATTGCCGGACTGGAAAAGGCGTGTGAAAAATTACCTGTCAGCATGACTGATATCGATACCTTTGTAGACCGCATTGAACTGCGCCTTCAGGACGTCGGAGGAAAAGAGGTGCCGACGAGCCAAATTGGAGAATGGATCATGGAAGATTTACCCTCCCTTGATGAAGTCGCCTATGTCCGTTTCGCTTCAGTGTACAGACAATTCAAGGATGTGAATGAATTCATGGATGAATTAAAAAATTTTCTCGACAAGCCGACCCAAAAGTAAGCCTGAATTTTCGCTGAACGCCTGACGTAACTGCTCAGAGTGCACCTGTAACCAGTTACAAATACAGGGAAGTGATCAAACTAGACTGTGCCCCTATGAGTAGTTACCGCCTGACAATAATTTCTGATGTTGTGATTTGAATGATGACGGATATCGATATCCAGTATATGCGCTTGGCCATAATCGAAGCCCGAAAGGGCCTTGGACGTACAGCACCTAACCCGGCAGTTGGAGCGGTTATCGTGAACGATAACCGGGTAGTTGGTTACGGGTACCACCACAGGGCCGGAGAAGCCCATGCGGAAATTAACGCCATTGCCGATGCCCGGGAAGCAGCACAGGGAGCAACAATATATGTTACCCTGGAACCATGCAACCATACGGGAAAAACACCGCCATGCTCACGCGCTATTCTCAAAGCTGGGATCAGCAGGGTGGTTATCGGCCTGCTCGATCCCAACCCCAACGTGCAGGGAGGCGGCAAAGAGTTTCTACAGTCTCAAGGGGTTGAAGTTGAATCCGGCATTCTGGAGCAGGAATGCAGAGCACTGGTGCGTCCCTTTATAAAACACAGCCGGGAAAAAATTCCCTGGGTTATCCTCAAGGCAGGTATGAGTCTTGACGGCAAGATCACCTATACAAAAGGGAAGGGTGGAAAAATAACTGGCTCGGAAGCACATCACTATGTGCATCAGCTGCGAGATCAAACAGACGCAATCCTTATCGGCGCCAATACGGCCCGTATAGATGACCCGAGTTTAACGACGCGCCTGGAGGATAAAGAAGGCAGGGACCCTTTGCGCGTAATCCTTGACAGCCGATTGCGCATCTCTCCACATGCAAAAATGCTCACCCAACGCTCAACCGCCGAAACCATTATTTTTCACTCACACCATGCCCCCCGGGAGAATATCACCCAATTGAAACGCGCCGGTTGCACACTTGTTCCTGTTGAGACATCCACAGTAACAGGATATCTCAGCCTGACCGGTATTCTTTCCCGGCTGGGTGACAGCAACATCACCTCTGTCCTGGTTGAGGGCGGCTCCCATGTTCACGGAAGTTTTCTTCAACAGAACATGGTCGATGAATACTGCCTTTTTTATGCTCCCTTTTTCATCGGAGACCGAGGGCAAAATGTTCTTCACGGGTTTTCCTGCACCTCCCTCCCGGCACGACAGAAATTTACGACAACAGAGGTAACTCAACTTGGTGAGGATGTCCTTATTCGCGGGATTCGCGAAGAGCACCTGATGTGACTTTTCACAGCCCTGCTATAAAAAAAGCGCTGTATGAACTACTCACACAGCGCTTCAAAAACCTCTATGGGTTCCGGCTTCCTATCTTATCCCACATTAAAACTCCAAAGAATACCTGCACAGATAGCTGACCCGATAACTCCCGAAGAGTTACAGGCCATTGCATGCATGAGCAGGTAATTGGTCGGATCGGTTTTCAGTCCCATCATGTGTACTTCACGGGCTGATCCGGGCACTGCGGATACCCCTGCGGCGCCAAGAAGCGGATTGATCTTTGTTTTGAGGAACAGATTCATTATTTTGGCAAAGATCAATCCTGATGCGGTTGCAATACTGAAAGCCACCGCACCCAGGAGAAAGATACCCACTGAGCGGGGATTGAGAAAAACGTCTCCCTGTGTGGACGCTCCTACGGTCAGCCCAAGGAAAATGGTCGCCGTATCTATGATGGAGGTTCGAGCTGTCTGTGCCAGCCGTTCCACGACACCGCTTTCTTTCATGATATTACCGAAAAAGAACGGACCGAGCAAAGGTATGGATGCAGGCGCAAGGAAACAACACAGAATCACACCGACAATGGGAAAGATCAGGCGTTCTTTGCTCGATACCTCTCTCAACTCAGGCATGCGTATTTTACGTTCACTTTCAGAGGTCAGCAGCTTCATTATCGGCGGTTGAATAATCGGGATCAGCGCCATGTAGGAATACGCAGCAATGGCAATGGGACCGATAAGTTCAGGGGCGAGTTTGGCTGTCAGAAAGATGGATGTGGGACCGTCTGCGCCCCCGATGATGGCAATGGAAGAGGCTTCGTTGGGCATGAACCCCAGGGCCAATGCACTGAGCAGGGTAAAAAAGATACCCATTTGCGCGGCCGCTCCCAGGAGCATGAGTTTTGGATTACTTAGCAAAAATGAGAAATCTGTCATCGCTCCAAGTCCAAGGAAAACAATGGACGGATAGATGCCGGTGGTTACACCGAAATAGAGATAATGCAGGACACTGTTGGCTTCGTATATGCCGATACCGAATCCTTTAAAAAACGGTATATTTCCTAAGATAACCCCAAAGCCTATGGGTAAAAGCAGCAGCGGCTCATATTCTTTAGCTATGGCCAGATAGACAAAGACAATGCCAACGCCGATCATAAGGATATTCCTATAATCGGCAAGACAGAATCCGGTATTGGTTAGAAACTGCATCAGTAAATCCATGTCACCTCCTCAAGTATCGAAACCCTACTTCCGTATTTTACAATGAATCCTATTCGACAAAGCAGAATATGCCTTCGCTGACAACCTGCAGTTTACCAGCCTCACGTAAACGACATATGGAAAGGTGAGGGTGGGGGAGGTGGTATTTTTGGGCCAGAGCATAAAGTTCGGAAAGTTCAAACTCAGCTTCCATTTCAGCAATCAAAGGCTTGTACACTTCAACCAGGTTTTCCAGGTTAAGGGGGTCCACGGTCGTGACAGAGACAATTTGCTGCTCAGTCTGAGGGATTTCGACCCTGGCAGCTTCCTTTTTTTCAAGCAGGAAAACAAATTTATGCAGTTGGGAAATAATCGTGGCAAGAATAGCCAACCCCGACAGGACAATGGATGCGCCTACCGCAGCCATGGCCCATCCATTGTGATGTGAAATCGCTTCTAATCCGGTCAACTGGAACCTCCTTTTCTGACATAAACAGAGAATTAAATTTTTCATCCAGACACTAACCAGCATAGCTGGACCAGGTTGGCCGGCCACAACGATGACACCGCTTCGCTGTTATGAAAGTGTATCACTCCGGCATGGAGCCTTCTGCTCTCTGCCGGAGACTTTCATATAAAACCAACCCAAGCCTCAAAATTGAAGTGAGGCGGAAGAAGGCATCTACGCAAAAACAGTGGAAAGTTCGGGGCAGACACCTTTGTAGTTTTCAAACAAACACAAGAAAAGCGGGGCCGGAACAACCCCATAAATTTGATTTAAGCAACGCTTTTTTTTACCTGGAATTGCGGATATTGTCAAACGATATACGAGTAGAGGTCTCTGGTGATTTATTGGAATTATTACTTTTTTGACTCCCTTGAGACAAATCACGCCCAAAAGGTTGAGATTGCACAAACTAAGCCGAAATTTGAATTACAGAATCAATAATTGACAAGCAAGCGGGGGAGGAAGGGGTGAAATCCAGGCCGGCAAAGGAAGCCTCCTGAGGAGTTTTTTCAGTAGAGTCTCTGAATCCAAAGTAACCCGTATCACTTTATGCTGAACTTGGGGGGTGATTCTTATACCGATGCCTTGTCATATTGTCGAGGCTCCACATACATAGAAAAAAGAGTTTACCCCGGCCATTAAAAAGGGAGAGAGTGATTTCTCTCTCCTTGAATTATCGGAGGGCAACCCCTTTCAGTGAATGTTTGCCTGCTTTTTCTATCAAAACGGAAACAGTATCGCCGGGAATATACGGCGTGTCATTTTCCGAAGAAGAAAAATGCACAATGTGGTTTGTCGGGGTGCGCCCTTTCCATCCCGCTTCACTGCCGTTTTCGATCATAACATCTTGAGTTGTGCCGATGTAATCAGTGTTACGTTCAAGACTGATCTGATCCTGACGCATCTGGAATCTGCGCAGTCTTTCACGTTTCACATCTTCCGGAACTTTATCGGGAAAATCTGCAGATCTGACATTAGGGCGATCTGAATATTTAAATGAAAACGACCCATGAAAACGAACCTGTTCCAGCAAATCCATGGTCCCCTGAAAGTCTGCATCCGATTCCCCGGGAAACCCGACAATGATATCTGTGGCCAAGGCAATATCCGGACGATATGTGCGCAGCGAGTCGACTTTGCCGAGATATTCTTCAACGGTATACTTTCTGTTCATAGCTGCCAGTACTGCATCTGAACCTGCCTGTACCGGTAAATGAAAATGGGGACAAAGCTTCTCCACCTCCGCAAAACAGCGCATCAGATCTTCTGAGAGGTCCTTTGGATTCGAGGTTGTAAACCGTAGGCGCTCAACTCCATCTATGGCTGCAACTTTTCGTAGTAACCGGGCAAAGGAGACAGGCTTGTCCGCAACCGGGTTTGTCATCCCGTAAGAGTTGACATTCTGCCCCAAAAGGGTGATCTCCTTAATCCCCTGACGTACCAGGATACCGACTTCTTCCAGGATGTCCGCCACAGGGCGGCTGACCTCTCGGCCGCGGGTGTGGGGCACGACACAGTAACTGCAAAAATTATTGCACCCCTGCATAATAGTGACAAACCGTTTAAAATCACCCTCTACAGGTTTCGGAACGGTTTCAAGGAGTTTTTGAAATGGCGGTATGGAAAAATGGGACTCCAGGTCGGTTGATATCTCTCTTTCAGTCTGCCTTGTACGCAGTCTATGCAGTATAGCTGGGAGCTGATAGATCTGCTGGGTGCCGATGACAAAATCAACATGGGGCATTCGCTCAAAAATACGTCGGCCCTCCTGTTGGGCCACACACCCTGCAACCCCGACAAGCATTCCCGGCGCCGACCTTCGACTGTCGCGCAGCTGGCCGAGCAGACTGTAGACCTTTTGTTCAGCTTTTTCCCGAATGCTGCAGGTGTTCAATATGACAACATCGGCAGATTCAGGCGCATCCACAGTATGGAAGCCGTCTTGAGCGAGTAATTGTTCGATAATTTCCGAATCTCGCTCATTCATCTGACAGCCGAAGGTCTTTATAAAGAGAGTATTATCCATGTATTTCAATCAGGTGTTGGATACGTCGGTAGAGTAGGGGGTCAAAGTTTCAGATAGCTCTCCGAGCAGTGCGAACAGTTCCTGTGTATTATGCTCAAGGGTCCATACACTGACAAGCCCCTCTGATACTGAAACAGTGGAAAGGATCGCCAGTCCGTCATAGGCTTCAAGAATAAATTTCAGCCAACTGATGCGGGATCGTCGGATACGCAGGAAAATTCTTATTCCATTTGGAGGTAGTGACAAATCCATACTTAATGATACAGACCTTATACGGAAAGTGTGGCGTCAATATCTTCGAGAATGTCCCCATTACGCTTGATAAGCGGCAGGACTGTCTCCTGCAGATATTCCTCGGTCTGCTGTTCGGCTCGTCCCGTGAATTGTTGAAAATTTCCAAGAATTTGGGATAATTCTTCCTGGTCAAAAGGCACGCGGTCATCAGCTGCAAGTCGGTCTATCAAATCATTACTGAGTCCCTGATTTTTTACTGCCGCACCTGCGGCAACGGAATGCTCGCGAATGACCTCATGCATTTCCTGCCGGCTCTTGCCGCGTTCCACACAGGCCATGAGGATTTTTTCCGTAGCCATGAATGGAAGCTCTTCACGTAAGTGTTTTTCAATTTGCTTCGGATAAACGACCATATCACTGGTTATATTAATGTATAACTTTAAAATTGCATCGGTCAGCAGGAACGCCTGGGCAATATCCATACGACGAATGGCAGAGTCGTCAAGGGTACGTTCGAACCATTGATTCCCGGCGGTAGCGGCAAAATCAGCAGGCAGCCCCATCAGTTTTCTTGCAAGCCCTGTCATCCTTTCTGAACGCATGGGGTTTCTCTTGTAGGCCATGGCGGAACTCCCGACCTGTTTGGATGCAAATGGTTCTTCCTGGACCTTGAGGTTGGAGAGCAGGCGAAGATCCACCGCAAATTTATGGGCGGAAGCGCCGATACCTGCCAGCGTTTCACAGGTCTTCATATCAAGTTTGCGTGGGTAGGTCTGTCCGGTGACGGCAAAGGCGCTGTCAAAACCTAATTTTTCAGATACCCTGCGGTCAAGCTCACGCACTTTTTCATGGTTGCCGTTAAAAAGCTCCAGGAAGGTTGCCTGGGTTCCCACGGTGCCCTTGGCGCCACGAGCTTTCTGCTGCTGTTCAAGATGTTCAATATATTCAAAATCCATTACAAGATCCTGAATATAGAGGGTGTTTCTCTTACCGACCGTAGTTGGTTGGGCAGGTTGGTAATGGGTGAAACCGAGGGTGGCAAGGTCTTTATGCTGCTCACAAAAAACGGCCAGGTTTTGAATGACTTTCAATAAAGACTTTTTCACCAGCAACAACGCCTGTTTCTGTACATGCAAGTCGGTATTGCAGACAACAAACTGAGAAGTCGCTCCAAGGTGAATAATGGGTTCGGCATCAGGGCATTGCTGACCGAACTCAAAGACATGCGCCATAACATCATGGCGAATTTCTTTTTCCTTGGCAGCAGCAACTTCAAAATCAATGGTGGAGACTTTGGATTTCATTTGCGCGACCATCTCGGCCGTGACAGCTTCAAGACCCAATTCATGTTGGGCTTCTGCGAGCGCAACCCAGCATTGGCGCCAACGGGTAAACTTGAATCGCTCGCTGAACAATTCCTGCATGGCTTTACTGGTATATCGGGAAACCAAGGGTTCCTGGTAAATATCTCTGTTCATGATGTTCCTCGTGGTTGAACTCTGTGCGGATTAACACGTGGTGTAGACAAAAAAATCTTTCCCGGACAGGCATCGGCTGCTGAACGGGTAATCATTGATAATCATTAAGCATTCAAGACACCAGTTTTTCCATAATATTGCGAATGTCGCATAATATATATTATGTTAAATTCCGTGATGGGCCGGCGGCGCTATATTCACAACCTGTATTTCGTTGCGGCATATACCCCTGAAAAAAGACTGCTTCAATTTAAAAACAATGTCTACAGGGCTGCCCTGAATCTCTTCAAGTCGCTCAGCAAGAAAAAAACCAATTCCGGCTATCGGCTTCTGGGAATTCGATCGAAGTTGGAATTTGAGATGGCCTTTGCTGTTTTTTATATTATACAGATGTTGCCGATGCAGCATAAAAAGAGGTTCGGGATTGCCTTCGCCGAAAGGCTGAAGTAACTGCAATTTACGAACAAATTCCTCAGAAAGCACTCTCTTTTCTTTTGAGCAGTAATCCACGTGCAAGGCGCGTGAGGTTGCAGCGTGTTCCTCAGTCTCACACTGCTTATCGAAAATCTGTTCAAAAGCGTCCAGATCTTCAGCTCGCAATGTCAGGCCGATGGCCATGGGATGACCTCCGAATTGCTCAAGACATGAAGAACATCTCGTTAATGTGTCGTATAAATTAACGCCTTCAATGGAGCGGCCTGATCCCTTTAACGAGACACTCTCTGAATCCCCGTTGTGATCCCTGGTTACGACAATGGTCGGACGTTGAAATCGTTCAGCGACACGGGAGGCGACAATACCGAGAATGCCGGGATGACACTCCTCATGAAAAATGGTTAAGGCCCGTGCACCATGGGCAATGCGTTTTTCGCACTCCTCCATAATTTCATCCAATACGTCATGCTCCAGATTTTTTCTGGTGACGTTGAGTTCATTGAGCTGAGCAGCTAACCCCCGGGCTGTACTTAATGAATCGGAAAGCAGCAGTTCCACCGCAAGCTCGGCTTCCCCCATTCTTCCGGCAGCATTGATCCGTGGGGCCAAACGGAAAGAAATATCTTCAGAAGAGACCAGGTCCCTTCTGTGGAGACCACACTCTTCACACAGCGCGAGAACTCCGGTTCTCTGTTTTCCGGATAACACTTCCAGACCACCGCGGACAAGAATACGATTTGCATCCAGAAGCGGCATCACATCAGCTACGGTTCCCAGGGCGACAAGATCCAGATACTGTTTAAGATTAGGCGGAGTTCCACCGTTTTCCCAATAATTACGATTAATGAGCTCCCTTCGCAACGCAGCGATCAGAAAAAAAGCGACACCTACTCCGGAAAGCTCCTTAAAAGGAAATGCGCAGCCAGGCTGCTTGGGATTCACTATGGCTTCGGTATGCGGTAACTCCGCAGGCGGTTCGTGATGGTCCGTGATAACCACTTTAAACCCTTGCCTGTGGGCGTACGCAATGGCGTCATGTGCTGATATGCCGCAGTCCACACTGATAATAAGCCCCCTTTTACCATTGAGCTTATTGATGATATGTTCGATGGATTCAACTGATAAACCGTACTTTTCAGTCAATCGGTTTGGAATATGATACAGGGGGCGCACGCCGATGGTTTTTAGAAACTGATAGAGGAGGACAGTGGCTGAAATGCCGTCAACATCGTAGTCCCCATGTATAACAACAGGAACTTTTTGAAAGCAACTGGTCAGAATAACCCGTACAGCCTCTTCAATCCCCTTGAGCTGCGACGGCTTGGGCAAATCGGCAAAGCTGGGAAATAAAAAGTCCTCGACACGCTCAGCGGTTACATATCCTCGTTGGGTCAAAATAAGAGCAAGTTGATGGGGAATGGAAAATTCCTGGGCGAGAAATTGGCTGATTTTAACAGCCTGGGAGTCGTAGACCGGCTCAACGAGTGAAAAATTCATTACAGTGCACGTTGTTGTTTATTCTGATGTCGCATCCAGAAACGTATCGACGGCATCAGTCACCTTTTGGTGATGTTCTCGATCGAACCACATCAGTCCTGGAGTTTTTCTGAACCAGGTCATTTGTCGTTTTGCATAACGGCGCGTATCTCTCACAAGATCAGCCTGTGTTTGAGTCAATGTAGTCTCCCCGAATATATACCCTAAAATGTGGCGATAACCAATAGCCTGCATGGCTGGAAGTTGCGGGTCATAGCCCATGGCCAACAACGCATTGACCTCGTCGATTATTCCCTGTTCGAGCATAATTGAGCTGCGGCGCCCGATTCGATCATAAAGTAATGACCGCTCACAGGTCAAACCTATTATTTTCATCCTGGAAAATCTGCTTCCCCCACCCTGCTCTTCCTGCTGCCGCTGCCTGTGCCGGGTCCAACTCATTCCGGTCGCTTCATAAATCTCCCATGCACGAAGCAGCCTCTGGGTGTCATTCATGTGAATTCGGGCAGCACTCTCACTGTCGATCTTTTCAAGTTCAGCATACAGTACTCCCCTGCCCTGCGTCTGCAAACGGTCGCGAACCGACTGACGGACTGACTTGGGAATCACCACGGACGAAAACAACCCCTGCACCAGCGACGCCAGATACATACCTGTCCCTCCGGTGATCAGGGGAAGCTTCCCCTTTCCTGCAAGTTCCTCGATTATACGACTGCAGTCGCAGACGAACTGAGCTGCATCATATTGCTCGTCAGGGTTTCGGATATCAATCAGATGGTGCTTCACTCGCCGTTGTTCTTCAAGAGAAACTTTAGCCGTACCAATATCCATGCACCGATATACCTGCATGGAATCCATGGAAATAATTTCACAATCATATCGTTCGGCGAGCTGCAGGGACAGTTCGGTCTTGCCGATGGCAGTGGGACCGACTAATATCAGAACGGGCGTATCGATACGTTTCTGCAGGTTCATCGCACTGACAATGGACAACCGGTTTGAATTCGCTTGAGAGTTTTCGGCCCAATGCCGGATACATGGATAAGGTCGTCAACAGCAGCAAAATACCCATGAGTGTTTCTGTAAGCGACAATACGTTCGGCTTTGGACGGCCCCACCCCCGGCAACAGAGCGAAATCGGCCTTTCCGGCAATATTGATGTTCATCGGCTGCTGCAAAAAAAACTGAATTCTGGGAGAACATTGCAATGCCGGTTCCTTCGTATTTTCCCCAGGTGTATGCACATGCAAAGCAATGGCTGCATCCTCTCCTGTTCCGACCGGATTCCGTGAGGAAATATAGACAGATGGAAGAGGTTTGTCTGGATTGTCCGGCGAACCGGGGATCCAAAACGACCGACACAATACACCTATGCCCAAAAGAAAAAGGACAAGCACACGCTTGTCCCTCATGTTCCAGCACAATGCAGGCCTACAGGTGTTATCTGTGCTTTGCTTTTTCATCCTTGAGCAGTTTGAAATTTATACTGTCGACAAGCGCCTGCCAACTGGCTTCTATGATATTAACGGAAACTCCTACCGTACCCCAGCTGCAGTGTTCATCCCTGCTTTCTATCAGAACCCTTACTTTTGCTCCGGTCCCCGACTCCCCGGTGAGTACTCGAACTTTATAATCTACAAGCTCCACGTTTTCAAGGCTGGGATAAAACCGTATGAGCGCTTTACGCAGCGCATTGTCAAGGGCGTTGACAGGACCGTCTCCCATAGCAGCCGTATGCACCTCGTTACCGCCGACATACAAACGCAGGGTCGCTTCGGTGAGCGGACGTTCGCTCATGCTGTATTTGAAGTTCATCACCCTGAAGGCTTCAAGCTTGAAAAATTTCCGCTGCAGGCCAAGGGTTCGACGCATGAGCAATTCAAAGCTGGCCTCTGCCGCCTCATACTGATACCCCTGTTTTTCCAGCTCCTTCATTTCATTGATAATGGAGGACATGAGCGGATCGTCGGATTCGATGGGAATACCGTACTTCTGAGCCTTCATCAACACGTTTGCCCGGCCCGCCTGATCGGAAATGAGAATTCTGCGATAGTTCCCTACTCTTTCCGGCTCTATATGTTCGTATGTCAACGGATTGCGCTTCACAGCACTGACGTGAACACCTCCTTTGTGGGCAAATGCAGATTCACCGACATAGGGTTGGTATCTGTCGTGGGGCAGATTGGCGAGTTCATCGACAAGCCTCGAAGTACTGTAAAGCTGGTCGATGTTCTCCTTGACCCGGCAGTCCAGCCCCATTTTGAAAATCAATGCCGGTATGATGGAAGTCAGGTTACTGTTTCCACATCGCTCCCCATACCCGTTAATGGTGCCTTGCACATGGTCCGCGCCTAGGTCTATGCTGATGAGCGCGTTGGCAACGGCTGTTTCCGAATCATTGTGCGCATGAATGCCGATTTTGACCTGACGTTCAAGCTTTTGCAGTTTTGCCTGCACGGCCTCCATAATTGCCGGAATCTCATGGGGCAACGTCCCTCCGTTGGTGTCGCAGAGCACGATGGTATCTGCGCCCCCTGCAACGGCACGCTCTATGGTTGCAAGGCAGTAGTCCCTGTTATTTTTAAATCCGTCGAAAAAATGTTCGGCATCATAGAGTAAGTGCTTGACATGGGGACGAAGATACTGCAGGGATTCTTCGATAAGAATAAGATTGTCTTCCAGAGAAATACGCAGCGCGTCCCGGACATGGATGTCCCAACTTTTTCCGAAAATAGTTATCGCCGGGGTCTTTGCATCGAGCAACCCCTGCAGGTTGGAATCTTTTTCAGGGCGATTATTGAAATGTCTGGTAGAGCCAAAGGCCGTAAGACAGGTATTCTTCAACTCCACCTGCTGCATTTTTTTAAAAAATTCAACAGCATGCGGATTGGCTCCCGGCCAGCCCCCTTCAATATAATCTACGCCCAGCCTGTCAAGTTGACGACAGATTTTGATTTTATCAGCCACGGACAGGTTGAAGTTTTCAGCCTGGGTCCCGTCGCGGAGGGTCGTATCATAAATTTCTATGCGCCTGGTCATGGGTCAGTTACTTTCTTCTGTGGGCAGATTGTCTCTATCCAAGGCAAAGGCGTCATGGAGTGCACGCACGGCAAGCTCCGTATACTTTTCATCAATAATACAGGAAACTTTAATTTCAGACGTAGAAACCATCTCCACATTAATACCTTCTTTCGACAAGATATGAAACATTGTCGAGGCAATACCTGAATGATTCCGCATTCCCACCCCAACCACAGAGACCTTGGCAATGTGCTTATCTCCGGTAATCGTGTCGGCGCCTATCTCCGCAGCGATTTTTTCCACGATTTCAAGTGTCCGGTCATAATCACTCCGCATCACGGTAAATGTCATGTCCGTCATATGTCCGTCCCTGGTATTCTGGATTATCATATCAACCAAAATATTAGCGTCAGAGATGGGCAGGAAAATTTTTGCGGCCGTACCCGGCTGGTCAGGAACCTTTTTAATGGTGATACGGGCTTCATTTTTATTGTAGGTGATGCCTGACACAAGAATAGATTCCATAATTTTATCCTCCTCAACGACCCATGTGCCAATGTTTTCTGTAAAGGTTGAACGAACATGCACAGGAACATTATAACGTTTGGCCAGGCCGACGGAGCGAATATCAAGCACCTTGGCTCCAAGACTCGCCAGTTCCAGCATTTCATCATAGCTGATACGGTCAATCTTTCTCGCTTTTTCACAAATGTTGGGGTCTGTGGTGTATACTCCCTCAACATCGGTGAATATCTCGCACATATCCGCCTTCAGGGCTGCTGCCAGTGCGACGGCTGTGGTATCCGACCCTCCTCGGCCCAATGTGGTAATATCACCATCATCGTCTACCCCCTGAAATCCTGCAATGGTGACTATCCTGCCTTCATCCAGATGCTTATGGATGCGCTCAGAATCTATGTTTTTAATGCGAGCCTTGGTATGGACGTTATCGGTATGTATGGACACCTGATCCCCGAGCAAGGAAACAGCTTTGTATCCGGCGTCCATACAGGCCATCGCAAAGAGAGCGACAGTTACCTGTTCTCCTGTTGACAGCAGCGCGTCCATTTCCCTGGTCTCGGGTCTTTTCTGCATTTCATGGGCAAGTCCCGTCAACCGATCTGTTTCGCCGGACATTGCGGACAACACTACGACCATATTGTGTCCTTTCAGATGCTGAGAAATGACCCTGTCAGCCACTGCTTTGATTTTCTGAACGGAACCGACAGAGGTGCCGCCAAACTTTTGCACGATAAGCGCCATAATGTTCCCCTAGACTTTAGGAAATTACCTCAGGTACACCAGTACAACCCAAAAAAGCGAGCCCCTGAGTTTAAGACGAATTTTTAAATTTGCAACATCAATCGATATCCTGTACATACGAAGGCCTGTTTGTACGATAAACGAGGACGTAATGACCCACGAACCACTGCATATTGTTCTGGTAGAACCCGAGATCCCGCCCAATACCGGCTCCATTGCCAGATTATGCGGCGCAACAGACAGCGTACTTGACCTGGTGCATCCACTCGGCTTCAGTGTCGATGATAAACACCTCAAACGCGCTGGACTTGATTATTGGCCGCATGTTGCCATCAGACACTGGGAGAATTTTGATATGTTTCTCCAGGCCCAGAACGAAAACGATCTGTATTTTTTTACTACTAAAATCGGTAGGTCATATACGCAGGCCTCCTATACTCCCGGAGCCAGGCTCATTTTCGGCAGGGAGACCAAGGGCCTGCCCGAGGAAATTCTTGCGCTGTACCAGGAGCGCTGCTATACAGTGCCCATGAGTAATGCGTCAATCAGGAGTCTCAACCTGGCCATGACCTCAGGAATAGTTTTATACGAGGCCCTGCGCCGAATCCGTCATTTTTAACAAGATATTCACTATAAAAAGAGGAAACCGTCATGCCAGAGAGGATCTATAATTTCAGTCCTGGTCCGGCTACCCTTCCCTATGAGGTTCTACAGGAAGCAGCCAAAGATATTGTAAACTTTCAGGATAAAGGTATCGGTTTAATCGAGTTGAGCCATCGTTCCAAAGAGTTCATGGCTGTTACCGATGAAGCCGAGCATTTGATAAGGGAGCTTTTTGCCGTCCCGGACAATTACAAGATATTGTTTCTGCAGGGCGGCGCCTCTTCACAGTTTTTCATGGTTCCCATGAACCTGCTCGGCAACGGCAGGAAGGCGACCTATCTCAACACCGGAACCTGGTCGAAAAAAGCCATCAAGGAAGCGAAGCTTTTTGGAGAAATCGACGTCGCCTATTCCAGTGAAGAGCAAACGTTCAACCGGGTTCCCGCTGATGACGAATACACGGTGTCCCCGGATTCCGAATACCTCTATTTTGTCAGCAATAATACCATTTACGGGACACAGTTTCCGGCAATACCGAATAAAGAGGCCATGCTTGTCGCCGACATGTCCTCGGATATCTTTTCACGGCCCGTGGATGTGAGTAAGTTCGGCATTATATTTGCCGGCGCACAGAAAAACATAGGTCCTGCAGGTGTGACCGTTGTCATTATTCGGGAAGATCTTCTTGATCGTGCCGGAGATACGGTTCCCACCATGCTGAAATACAAAACCCACGCAGATAAAGGGTCCATGTTTAACACCCCGCCCTGCTTTGCCATCTATTGTGTGGGCAAGGTTATGAAGTGGCTTAAGAACATCGGCGGTATCCAGGCAATTGAAAAGTTGAATCAGGAGAAAGCCGCGTTGCTCTATAATGCCATAGACGGCAACGATTTTTACCGGGGACATGCGGAAAAAGCATCCCGTTCCCTGATGAACGTATCTTTTAACCTGCCGACGCCTGAACTTGAAGCGCAGTTCATCAGCGAAGCTGCAGCCGTGGGACTTGACGGCTTGAAAGGCCACCGTTCCATCGGCGGTTGTCGCGCATCCATATACAACGCTTTTCCAAAAGAAGGTGTTGAAAAACTGGTTGCTTTTATGGCTGAATTCGCCAAGAAAAACGGCTGAACAAACAAAGGGGCGATGCCTCCCGAACCGGGAGGCTCTCTCCGTGTCATAATGGATTACCAGGGAAATATAATCCGGCCGCCCAGTGAGGCTGATTCCATTATCCTGCAGGCGACAACCGGCTGTTCCCATAACAGATGCACCTTTTGCGGCGCCTATAGCGGTAAACGCTTTGGGCGTAAAAAATGGGACACCATAGAACAGGATCTTATCTTTGCTTCTACATGGTGCAGACGGCAAAAAACACTTTTCCTCGCAGACGGGGACGCCCTTACCCTTCCCCACAAAGAGATTCTCTACTTGTTGGAGCGCATCCAGCACCACCTTCCCTGGATCAGACGGATCTCAAGCTATGCATCAGCGCGAAATATTATCCGCAAAACAGATGCAGAGCTTACAGAATATCGCCTTCTTAAATTGCAGCGGCTCTATCTCGGCCTTGAAAGCGGTCTGGACCAGGTGCTTATAAAGGTGAGAAAGGGAGTGACCGTAACAGAATGTGTCGCCGCTGCTGAGAAGGTGCGCCGTGGAGGAATATTTCTCTCGGTTACCTGCCTGCTCGGTCTGGGAGGGAATGAATTATCTGTAGAACATGCAGACGCTACAGCAGAAGTTCTCAAACAGATGCAACCGCAACAGATCGCCATGTTGACCTTGATGCTGCTACCCGGGACGCCGCTACATGATGATTGGCGTACAGGTCGCTTTCAAATGCCCGACAGACATCGTCTGCTGCAGGAACTGCGTAGAGTCCTGGCCGGGATGACCGGAATGCGTTGTCAATTTTATGCCAACCACGCCTCCAATTATCTGGATCTGCACGGACGTTTGCCGCGTGATCAGGAAAGAATGCTTGCACAACTGGATAGTGCGCTCGCAGGAAACATACATCTTAAACCAGAACACTTCAGACGGTTATAACAGTGCTGCAGGATATAAAAAACCTTACTCAATCAGAGTTGATCGCTTTTGTTGAGCAGCTGGGGCAACCGGCTTTTCGAGGGAGACAGCTCCTCGCCTGGATTTACAAACCAGGTATTACCCGATTCGATCAGATGACGGATCTGGCCAAAAATTTTCGAGCAGTCCTGTCTGAAAAAGCAAGAATAAGCCGCTTTGAACAGGCAATAATCGAGGAGTCCGTAGACGGTGCTGTTAAATTTGCCTTTCGTCTGGATGACGGTGCCGTGATTGAATCGGTATTCATACCGGAAGAGGATAGAAATACCCTGTGTGTGTCTTCGCAGGTGGGCTGTGCCATGGGATGCCGCTTCTGCCTGACCGGTAAAATGGGTTTCGTTCGCAACCTCTCCGTCTCGGAAATAATCAATCAGGTCTGTGCGGTGAGAGACTGGGCTTTGCAGAAAAATAAAGGTGCCTTGTCCAACCTTGTGTTCATGGGTATGGGAGAACCGCTGGCCAACATGGATAACCTCCTGAAATCCATAGACCTGCTGACCGAACAAAGAGGGCTCGACTTCTCCGCCAGACGAATAACTGTTTCAACCTGCGGTCTGGTTCCGCAAATGATCCAACTGGGAGAAACGACCACTGTAAATTTGGCTGTAAGCCTGCATGCAGTTGAAAACTTTCAGCGGTCAGAAATCATGCCGGTCAACAAACGGTACTCCATAGAACAGGTTATTGACGCCTGTAAACAGTATCGACATAAAAAACGGCAACGCATTATGATTGAATACACCCTGCAGCAAAGCGTAAACGATAGTGACCGGGATGCCGAAAAACTTGCACTACTGCTCAGGGGGGTGCCGTGTAAGATCAACCTGTTGGCCATGAACAGCGGTGATGCCGTCAGTTCCGTTTCATCGGCAAGGGAGAGGATTCTTCGATTTCAGCAGATCCTCCGGGAAAACGGCTACACCGTATTTATACGTCAGAGTAGGGGCAGTGATATATCGGCCGCGTGCGGCCAGCTTGCAGGCAGGGAATGGCAGGAGGAGCTTGCCGCCCCTCTTTAAAAATCACTGGTAACAATCACTGTATGTTTTCCAGGGCGACACTGCGCTTTGCCAGTACAGTCCCGGCCCGCATGGTGTTGAGTTTTTTTCTGAAAGCGGCATCAGCCTTATTGGCATGAATGACCTCCCATGCGCAGGCGATAAAGTCTTTGGCGATTCGTTCCGCCGGCGCCTCTTCGGAAAATTTTATTATCCCTTTCATATATTCAAAATGCCCTAGTCCGGGGTTCAAGGAAGGGTATTTTTCAAGATGGTTTGCGATGTATTGCTGTAACTCAAGAATCGGGTTTTCCCCTCCTTTTTCCTGAATGGTTTGTACAAAGTGGAAAAGAAATTCTTCAAGGGCCGGACGAAGCTCATTGTACACGGGCTTTCTTACTTTAACGGCCGCCTGCGACTGTGACACAGCATCTTGCCGTAGCGCTTCCCGGGCGGTATCTTCCTGTATCTCTTTGACATACGACCCAAAGCGAAAAATACCTTCCCCGGCCTGAACCTTACTTAAAAGAAGGTTATAATCCTCATCAGACTTCGACATTCCTCCTTGTCCCCAGGAATAGGATCCGCCTATACGGTTCCCCTCATGGAAAAAAAGAAGCCCTCCTTCCTGTTTGTTCACTATATCAACATCTATGAATCCGGAAAATTGCTTTTGCCTGAGTCTGAAAATAAGGTCGGGAAGGGGGATTTCCGCAGATTTCAACGACGATTTGGCTCGCTGATAAGCCGGCATGTGTCCCCAGAAAAAAATAGCATACGGATCAAGGGTGAAGATTTTTATGACAAAACTATATTGTTTAAAAGGTTGTTCAACAACCGTAAGATCTTCTGAGTGGGCGGCTCCCTTTCCTTTTTCCTGGACAAAGCTTCGTATCACCTCATTTTCATCAAAATAAATGAGGATTTCACGGGATACTGCTTTCCCGTATATACAGCCGGCGCCTATCTCCCCCTGTAAATGCTCAGTGAGCCTTTCCAGGTTGAGATAGTAGCTGTTGAGCCCTTCAAGAAAAGGTTTTTCCTTGGGAGTTAACATACTGTGTACTAAAAATTTGTGCCTTCAGGAGTTGATGGAGAGTCGTCGAATCTGCAGAGGTAAACCAATGCCCCAACCCGAGTTCACTTCGTTTCAGACAGCCTGTTTTAGCAGGTTGGAGATATTTTTTCCAATAAATCTCTTCATAAATAGAGGGATAAAAAACTTTACATCTGATTTCTTATGATCAATTGGTGAGTTGGATGCATGAAAAAAATTACGACAACGCCTTTATCCGAGGATATACACCCCTGCGGGCATCTTATTTTTCCAGGTAAGTCCAGATCAGCACTCTCCGGAGAAAACTGCTGATCAGTTGTTTATTCATCGGCGAAATCAGACAACGAGGGGAAATTATCCGTCTCTTTTTCCGCTGATTTCTTCTTTTCAACAATAATGATATGACCACATTCGTAGCAGGAAAAACGAGCGCGGTCACTTTTCATTTTGGACTCATCTATGTTGTATTTTTTTGCACATTCTTCACAAATTGCCAGCATATGTTCACACTCCATTTTGACTCAGGCTATTTCCTGTTTGCCGCCTTTTCTTTCAGCATCCTCTACCATATATGATCAAGACAGGTACTGACGACAACATGCACTTTCCCATATTGTATTGTTATATGGCATATGGATAGAAAACGTCAACATGTGACCCACATTTCTTACGATTTCAGCTTACTTAACAACCAGGCTATGTTTTTTCCCAGATCCTGCATGGTTGTCACGCCTTCCGTATCATCGGCGAACTCACCCTTTTCTCTGCCGACCCCTATATTCCAGTAGCTTGAACCTACTATAATCATCTGGCTGATGGTAAACAGGTGGTTCATGGAATCAAAAGCATGAATGGCCCCTCCCCTGCGCCTGGAAACCACGGCGGCGCCGACCTTTCGTTTGAACATGTCTCCGTTGGCCCTGGCTACCATCCCGGCCCTGTCAATGAGCGCTTTCATTTCAGGACTAATATCCGCAAAATATGTCGGGGAGGCCAGGATAATGCCGTCCGCCTCAACCATTTTGCCGATGCAGGCATTGATGCAGTCCACATCCACGATGCATTTCTGATCCTTTTTCTTAAAACATTGATAACAGGCAATACAACCGTGGGGGTGCTCACCGGCAAGCTGAACTTCTTCAGTTTCGATCCCGGTCTTTTCCAATTCGGTAAAGATATGCCGGATCATCAGGGATGTATTGCCGTTCTTCCTGGCGCTTCCATTAAATGCTACAATTTTCATGTCTTATACCTCATCAGCTTCTGTAAGTATCGAGCGAGGCAGATCTTTCAGGTTGAATTTTTCCGCCTCTTCCACTCCTCTGTGAAACGCTTCCTGGTTGAGTTTTTCCGTACCCTTGGGAACACGATTGATCAGCGCCGTTTCAAGGTTTTCCAGATTAACCCTCTTGCACAGATATCCCACCGCGCCGAGAGCGACCATATTGGCGACCATTTCCCGGCCGAGTTCATCCCTGGCAATCCCTGTAAAAGGAATCGGGATAATCCTGCTTGTCGGATACTGCTCCACCAGAGTGGAATCGACAATCAGCAGGCCTGAGGCGTTTAAATCAAAAAAATACGCGTCACAGGCAACCTGGTTCATGGCAAGGAGCAGGTCAAGATTTAAAGCCTTGGGATAATCAATGGGAGTCTCACTGAGCACCACTTCGGCTTTGGATCGTCCTCCCCTGGCCTCGGGACCGTAGCTTTGCGTCTGACAGACATATTTTCCGTCATAAACGCCGGCCGCTTCCGCAAAAACGACCGCAGCCGTAATCAGGCCCTGCCCTCCTGAACCGCTGAAACGCAACTCATATCGATGAGTGACGGGCTTTAACGTTTTCATAGTTTTCCTTCGGTTTCACCGGCTCGTTGCCGCACTTTTTTATATTCCTCGGTACTGATCGGCATTTCCCGATCAGTGAGGACCCCGATGGTCATTTTACCCATCAGTTCCTCTTCGCTCATTTTTTCAGCCTTCTTCACGGTAACCGAATTATCCCGATAATTTTTCAACATCTCTACCGCGCCGCCGAGCTTATTTCTGCGTCCGTATTGCACATGGCAGTTGGAAATGACTTCGACAACTGCAAAGCCTCTCTTGCGCATTGCCTGCTCAATGAGCGTATCCATCAGCTCCGCGTGATAGACGGTTGCACGTGCGACAAAAGACGCTCCTGCTGTGACCGCCAGTTCAGCTATGGAGAAATCATGTTCAATGTGGCCGTACAAGGAAGTGGTTGATTTGGAACCAAAAGGCGTGGTGGGAGAATATTGGCCTCCGGTCATGCCGTAAATTGAGTTATTCACGATAATTGCGGTCAGGTTGAGATTCCTGCGCGCAGCATGAATAAAATGGTTGCCGCCTATGGCAGTGGCGTCACCGTCTCCCATTATGGTTACTACATTGAGCGACGGCTTTGCCAATTTCAACCCGGTGGCGAATGTCAATGCCCGGCCATGGGTGGTATGCAGCGTATTGAAATCCGTATACGTGGGCATCCTGCTGGAACACCCTATTCCGGAGGCAAGGACTATGTCGTCCTTGCTGATTTCCATCCGATAAACGGCTCGCAGAAGAGCGGCCAAAACTATCCCGTTGCCGCATCCCGGGCACCAGACATGGGGAAATTTTTTGTTGTGGCGAAGATATTTATGGCGTATCGCCTGGGCGGGTATGGTCATGTGATCCTCCTACAGCTTAACCAGTTGGGTGTACAATTCCTGGGGAGTGATAAAGTTACCGTCTATTCGGTTATGCTTGACCACAATGCTTTTTCCCTGATTCACCCTTTGCACCTCTCGGCTTATCTGCCCCATGTTCATCTCCGGAACCAAGAC
The DNA here is from genome assembly GCA_963678525.2 of Desulfobulbaceae bacterium. Taxonomy (GTDB): domain Bacteria; phylum Desulfobacterota; class Desulfobulbia; order Desulfobulbales; family Desulfobulbaceae; genus Desulfogranum. The sequence continues at coordinate 1,424,509 of CAXXDG010000003.1, read as the reverse complement.
GGCACGGCATTGCTCCAACACAGGCGTGACGTGACTCCTGCAGAAAGGAAACAAGGTAATAAGTTGCAACAGTCCTGCTTTGGTTCCCTGTTTTCGAGCGTCCTGCACCGCTTTAAAAGCGGATCTTGCCACGGATCCATACGCGATAACCGCTACTTCAGCATCTTCCAGCATAAACCCCTTGGTCATCATGATTTCAGGAAAGCCTCTAGTAATCTTTTGCGTCAGACGATTTTGAAAATGAAGAACCTCATTGGCCTTCTGGGTTGGGAAGCCATGCTCATCATGAATCAAACCGGTCACATGGTGACGATATCCGTCCCCAAATGCAGCCATGTGAGGAACACCCCGGTTATCTCCTTCATACGGCTTATACCAGTCCGGAGGAACGCTTGGGCGAATACGGTCAACGATCCTTATCATTTTTGAGTCGGGCAGCTCCACACATTCCCTTGTGTGAGCGACAACTTCATCGGAAAGGATGATGACCGGAACCCGAAACTGTTCTGAAAGGTTGAACGCTTTGACTGTTATGGAAAAGGAATCCTGCACGGATGAAACGGCGAGAACAATAATGGGATGATCGCCATGGGTTCCCCACCTGGCCATCTGAACGTCACCCTGGGAAGGACAGGTCGGAAGCCCTGTGGAAGGTCCTCCGCGCATAACATCCACAACCACGCAAGGGACTTCGGCAACACATGCATATCCGAGATTTTCCTGAATCAATGAAAAACCGGGCCCGGAAGTAGCCGTCATGGATTTGACGCCTGCAAGGGAAGCGCCGATTATGGCTCCCATACTGGCGATTTCATCTTCCATCTGGGCAAACGTCCCGCCCACCTTAGGTAATTCCGCAGCCAGAAGTTCAGATATTTCCGTGGCAGGTGTGATAGGATAACCGGCAAAAAATCTACACCCGGCAGCCAGAGCGCCATAGGCAACGGCTTCGTTTCCCTGGAGAAGCAGCCTTCTGTTTTCAAGCTCAGATATCATCTTTTCTCCTCCTGGGTTGTCTATCACAGACAGTGATGGCAAAATCGGGACAATGCACTTCACAGAATCTGCACCCAATGCACGCATCCGGGTCTTCGATATGCGGTTTACCGTTTTTATCCGCAATAATGATATGTTTTGGACAAAATGCTATACATATTCCGCAGGCCTTACACCAATCATGGTAGAATTCGATATCGTAGAGTTTTTTTTCCTGAGCTTTTTTTTGTTCTGTTTTTGGGGATGTGGATTCGTCGGGAGACGTTTTTTCTTCTTTCATAGTAACAATGCATAGTTCCACAGATAATTGGTTGACAGCGATGGCCGGACTACATACCGACCATCCCTTCCTCTCTGCTTTCGGCATACAGTTTCTCAGATAAAAAATCAAGGGAATCTCCCTGAATCCGTCATTACCGGACACGACCCGTGTGGATCGACGCAATAAACAAACAAGGCCCGTATCTCAAACAAAAACGTATTACAATCAAAATTTCAGCTAAATATGAAGCACTATTTGTGTATTACATGCAACCAACAAAACTGCGTCGTGGCGGGCAAAACTTGACAATGATGAAAATACGTTACTACTCTTAGGGGCACAGTCCAGCTTGATAACTTCCCCGTATTTGTAACTGATTACAGGGTGCCTGACAGCACACAGACTGGTGCAGCGTATTTGGTCATACGTAAGCCAGGCTGATCGCGGAAAGATCAGGTGCTCTGTGAACAGTTACGAAAATACAAGACAACTAAACCTTGTAATGAGTCGTAATTATTTTTATAGTTTTTCGGGATGTTGCTCAAAAATGACAAGAATGTCAAATTCCGGACAATCTGTATTCCGGTAAACAACTACCATCAAACGGAGGCATGAATGAAAAAAGGACTGTTTTTTTCGATCGCACTTGCAGCGGGAATGTGTATGGCGGCAACCGCCGTGCAGGCCAAGACACAATTTGTTACCATCGGCACGGGCGGCATAACAGGTGTGTATTACCCTACAGGTGGGGCCATCGCCAAAATGGTAAATAAAAAGAAAAAAGAATACGGTATCCGGGCCACCGTAGAATCCACCGGGGGATCGGTTTTTAATGTTAATGCGGTCATGAACGGCGACCTGGAATTCGGCGTTGTCCAGTCTGACAGGCAGTACCAGGCTATTAACGGCTTGGCGGAATGGGAAGAAAAAGGACCTCAAAAAGACCTGCGTGCTGTGTTTTCCATCCATCCCGAGTCTGTCACCCTGATTGCTTCCGTAGATTCCGGAGCCACAGATATTGCTGATTTGAAAGGGAAAATAGTCAACATCGGCAACCCGGGTTCCGGTCAGCTGCAGAATTCCATAGATGCCTTCAGCACCATCGGTGTCGATGTGGAAAAAGATATCACAGCCGAAGGCGTAAAGGCTTCCGAGGCGCCGGGTCTGCTTCAGGATGGTCGCATCGATGCCTTTTTCTATACTGTCGGGCATCCCAACGGAGCTATCAAGGAAGCGACCTCCGGTGCACGTAAGGTACGTTTTGTATCTATTTCCAATGTTGCAGATCTGATTAAAGCGCATCCCTATTATGCCAAGTCAGTCGTTCCTGTTGAACTGTATCCCGGGGCTGAAAACGAGGCCGACGTCCCCACTTTCGGCGTCAAGGCCACCCTGGTTACCTCAGCAAAGGTACCTGATGAAGCAGTCTACGCCATCACCAAAGAAGTATTTGAAAATTTTGAAGAATTCAAAGGACTGCATCCTGCGTACTCAACCCTGACAAAAGAGTCAATGCTCGAAGGCCTGTCCGCTCCCCTTCATCCCGGTGCGGAGAAGTACTACAAGGAAGCCGGCCTGCTCAAATAATCGGTATTTCGCTGAAAGGACAGCCGGGGCTGTTTACCCGGCTGTCCTTTTTTGTTGTGTGTAGTACCACAGGGTGCCGCATCAGCACTACCCCGTATTTCTTACCTACGGGCCATACACCCTTCCCTGTTTACCTTGTATTCCATGCAGTTGTATAACCATGTCGTCTTAGCCGGCATACACCGCGGGAAATACAAGGTAGTCGTTATTTCAACAGGAGGCCGTTGATGAGTAATATTCGCATTGATAAAATAGAAGATGAAGATGGTTTCGAACAGGCGAGACGTCTTGCTGAAGAAGAAGAAGGCATCGGCCGCAAGCCGGAAGGACGGCAGAAATACCTTATTCCCGTCATCGCTGTTGCCTGGAGTCTTTTTCAGCTCTCCCTGCCGAAATGGCTGCTGATTGATTCAACCTATATCCGGGCCATTCACCTGGCGTTTGCCCTGGCCCTGGTATACCTGAACTATCCTTTACTCAAAAGACCGATATTCGGGGTCAGGTATTTTTCCAGGCACAGGAGAATACCGCTTCTTGATATGCTTCTTGCCGCTTTTGCCGCCTACTGTGCATTGTACCTCGTGCTCAATTATGAAGAACTGGTGTTACGCTACGGCACACCTTCAACCATGGATACCGTCATCGGCCTTGCCCTGGTCATTGTTTTGCTGGAAGCTGCAAGGAGGACTATCGGCCCGGCTCTTCCTATTATTGCCACCGGCTTTATCATTTACGCCTTTGCCGGCCCCTATATGCCTGATCTCATAGCCTTCAAAGGCACATCCATGGACCGGTTTGTCGGCCAGATGACCATGTCCACCGAGGGCATTTACGGGATACCCCTGGATGTATCGGCAACCATTGTCTTTTTGTTTGTCCTGTTCGGGGCCATGCTGGATAAGGCCGGAGCCGGGCACTATTTCATCCAGCTGGCGTTGAGCCTTCTCGGACGCTTCAAGGGCGGCCCTGCCAAGGCGGCAATCATGGGCTCCGGCCTGACCGGACTTGTATCCGGCTCCTCCATCGCCAATATCGTGACCACCGGCACCTTTACCATTCCCATGATGAAAAAGGTGGGGTATCCGCCGACAAAGGCTGCCGCCATCGAGGTTGCAGCTTCCACCGACGGCCAGCTCGCTCCACCGATCATGGGCGCCGCCGCTTTCATCATCGCAGAATATGTGAACGTGCCCTACATCGAGGTTGTAAAGGCCGCAGCTATCCCGGCATTTGCTTCCTATGCAGCATTATTCTATATTTCACACATTGAGGCGTCAAAGCTGGGCATCCGCGGCATGCCCAAAAGCGAACTGCCTCCGTTTTTTAAAACCTTGATGAGCGGCGTGCATTACCTGATTCCATTGGCCATGTTGCTCTATGAGCTGATCGTTGTCCGCCATTCGCCCGAATTGGCCGCTTTTAACGCCATCATGGTCATGTTCGTCATCATGCTCCTGCAGGAACCGGTTATAGCCTACCGCAACAAACAGCCGATCCTGCCTGCACTGAAAAAATCCGTTATCAATATCCTGGAAGCGCTGGCTTCAGGCGGCAGAAATATGGTTGCAGTGGCACTGGCAACTGCAGCAGCTGGAATTATCGTGGGAGTTGTAGCCCTTGGACTCGGCAACCTCATCTCAGAGATCATCGACGTGCTCTCCATGGGCAACGTGGGACTGATGCTGCTCATCACAGCTGTTGCCAGCCTCATCATCGGCATGGGTCTTCCTACCACGGCCACTTATATTGTCATGGCCTCGCTCACCGCACCGGCCATCGTTACCGTCGGTGCAATGCAAGGCTTTATCGTGCCTCTGATGGCAGCCCACCTGTTCTGCTTTTACTTCGGCATCCTTGCCGATGACACCCCGCCGGTGGGCCTGGCCGCCTATGCTGCAGCGGCCATCGCAAAATCCCCCCCCATTCCAACCGGACTGCAGGGATTCATGTACGATATTCGGACCGCGATTCTGCCTTTCATGTTTATTTTCAATACGGACCTTATCCTGCATAACGTGTATTCCTGGCCCCAGGGCATTCTTATTTTCGTTATGACCTGCCTGGGGAATTTCGCCTTTGCATCCGCCACTCAAGGGTGGTTCGTAGCACGCAACAAGATCTGGGAAATTCCGTTATTTTTATGTGTTACTTTTATCCTTATGCGGCCTGACCAGATCGCATCTTGGATAGGCCTGGCACATGAGCAGCGCTACTGGACCTATCCCATTGGAGTCGCACTATTTGCAGCGCTTTACTTGATGCAGCGTCCGCGTATTCCAATACTTGAGCAGGAAACTGCCGGGGCTTGATCGAACAGCCGAATATCTACTCTGGAGAACGTATGCAACCTGTTAATAAAATTCTTGTTCCTCTGGCGTTTTCACCTTTTTCCGAAGGTATTCTCCTGTATGGGGCCGGACTTGCGAAGGCTTTGAATGCGGAGCTCATTATTATCAATGTGATCAATGAGCGTGATCTGGAAACCGTACAGACGATTACCGCCTTTGGCTACAAGGTTGATGAAGAGCATTATGTGCAGGAAATAGAAAAACAGCGGATTGCACAGCTGGAAAAGATGCTGGAAAAAATTGACTATCCTGAAGAGCGCATTCGCTTCGTTTTCAAGGTCGGCAGACCGGCGGATTCTATTCTGAACCTGGCCATGAAAGAGCAGGTAGACATGATTGTCATGGGTCTGAAAGCCAAATCGGATTTCGTACATGCACTGACAGGATCTGTAGCGGAAAAGCTCTTTCGTCGCTCTCCCATTACTATCGTGTCCTACCGCGATGAAAAATTAGCGAAAAAACTTGCCAAACGCATCACCCCCTGAGACGAAACCCTCCAGCTGCTCCTTGTGAACAGATGGAGGGTGGTCGGTTCATCCGGAATATTTTGCGAAAGCAAAATCCTGTACAGCGGCGTAGGTTTCCGGGTCAGCGTCCGGGTAACGGACTTCCTCGCCGCTCCACGGTTTGCGAAGCACGATATCGCTCCCGTCCCTTTTGATCACATTACTGCGATGCATGGGGATTTTCCCACCGGCTGTCACGATATAACGGGGGATGGCATCACCTGAGATGTTGCCGTACATGGACTCTACAATGTCCCGTCCCTTTTCAACAGGCACGCGGAAATGGGTAAACTGCGGGTTTCGATAGGAGCAGTTGAAAATATAATAGGGACGGACATACGACTCCTGTATGGTTTCACACAGTTTCCACATTTTTATCGCATCATCGTTAATCCCTCTCAGCAGAACCGCCTGATTCAAGACCGCACATACCCGTTTGGAGATATCTTTGAATGTCTGCCTGGAAACCGGGGTAATTTCCTGGGCTGTATTGATCTGGGTTACCACGCGCAGCGGTTTGCGGTCATTTGACTGTTCGAGTATGTCGAGAAGTTCATCGTCCACGCGCATGGGAACCGTTACCGGAACACGTGTTCCCAGTCTCTTCAATTGCACATGGTCAATGCCGTCCAGCTCCTCGAGCAGCCATTGCAACATACTGTTAGGCAGGACAAAGGCGTCACCGCCTGTAACAAGTACGTCACGGATCTGTTCATTGTTGCGGATATAGTCGAGCGCTTCAGTATAGGCCTCTTTACTGAACAGTTTATCCTTTTTCCCTATATGGGCGATGCGCAGGCAGTGGGTGCAGTACATGGCGCACATATTCGTGGATTTGATGGTTACAACCCTGGGATAAAACTGATCGATCAGTCTTGCCGGGGAATGGTCGGCTGCGACCGGAGGCATTTCGATGCCGGCGTTGTCAACCATTTCCCCTGTAGGAACGGATTGCAGTAAAATAGGGTCATTTACAGCTCCAGCCATTATCAGGCTGGTGTAATAGGGCGTGAGACGCATTCGATAATGACGGGTGACACGCTGTACGTCCTCCAGCGCTTTCCGGGGAAGATCGGTCAGGGCTGCGAGCTGTTCTACGGAAGTGACGGCATTTCGTATCTGCCCGGAAAAACTGTTCCAGTCGGCCTCGTCCATATGCAGAAACTGCCTGATCCGCTTCTGATTTTCAAGGATTCTGTCCCACAGTTCAATACCGCTGGGGGCAAGGATGTCCTTCTGCCGTACATATTCCCGCACCCGTGCGCTTGCTGTTTGGGCTATGGGCAGGGCCTGGTCCACCCTTCCACCTACACTGACCATATGCTCATCTATTTCCTGGTGCCTGACAGCCAGATTCTCAAGCTCCTGCCGGGTGATAGTATAGGTTTCCGGTGTACAGCCATATGTTGCATGCAGTTCTTTGAGCAGAACATACAGATCAACTATGGGCTGCGTAGTCTGTCCTGACTGCGCTCTCTCAAGAGCGACCCGAACCTGCTGTGTCTTTGAATCCGGTACTGTTTGCGGCCGTTCGCCGGGAGTGAACAGATTATCCAGTAATTCCAGAGTATAGTGATCAAATTGTTCTGACATAGAATATCTCCATAAAAAAATTATGCTGAAGGGGACAAGGAGGACACATCCTGCTTACATATAGCGGAACGTCAGCTTGATCATTTCCTTTGCCTGATGCAGGCCTTCCTGTACATCTTCGGCATTATCGGCTATGGACACTGTACGAGCCAGAAAGGTCCCCGGCATGACCACCTGACCTGATCCTATGTGGTCCAGAATGACAAAATCCTTGTACAACTCACCTGAGGCGACCTTGGCAAAGGCCTCTCGTTCGTAGGCATTCTGGGGAATATAAAATCGGGTAATTTTCTTTTCTCTGACCTTATAGTTGAATGTCCCCCAATGCACGGGAGCCGTGCCCACTTCAGGTTCAAAGGTGTTTTCGGGGAAATGATTATGGGTGACTGCATAATATTCCAGTTCAGGCAAGGTTGCCGCCCCTTCAGGCAGCGCCTGCTCCAGGGTGTAACAGAACTCCAGGGTCGTTCCCTGTTTACGGGCGTTGACCTCCAGAAAACGGACCTGATTATCCCTGTCCACCAGATAATCGCAGCCGAAAATTCCGCGATATCCGTGACGTCCCATTTCACGCCCGACCAGACGGGTCATCTCCGTCAGCTGCTCCAGAATATCCCTGGGAAGTTTTGATGGAAAACAGGAACCTACGAACCGGTTCCCGTCCTCGATCATCTGATCTGCAACACCGGCGACATACACTTCTTCTTCATTGGCAACCACCCCTAAAACCGTAGGGTCAAATTCATGGGGAGTGTACCGGGTCACCAGGTAGCCTGAATCAGCATAGCCGAAATGATCGATGATATCGTTATCCGAATAGGTAATGGCGCTGCCTGATCCGGCCGCACTGTACATTCTGCTGATAAAAATGCCGTCGAGCCATGAATCCCAGAGTTGTTCGGTCACTTCAAGCAGCTGCTGCCGCGTATGACAGATCTTGAAATCGACGACCGGTACGATCTCTTCCATAATGGAGTACTGAAAGAGTTTATTGTTGAAACTGTTTGCCAGGTTCTTGTCGGGACCGAGAATGGAGACGCCTTCCCGTTTATCCAGGGTCATTTCCGGCATGCTTTCAAACATATTGATAAATAGATGATCCTGATGTGCAAGTATCTGGGTAATCAGGTTGTCTATGTGCGGACTTTCCGAGACCATGGCCATGAACCTGTGCGGCTCCTGCCTGTAACTGGTGGGAAAAGTTCTGGTACTCCGTTCATCCTTCGGGGAAAAAACGATCAGGTTGCGGTAGTTGTACTGGTTGAAAATATCCGGGATTACCGAAACGCATTCCACCGGGCGGTCCATCTGACGGGCAAACATTTCGCAAAGAAACGTATTGAGGCCGTAACTTTTTAATTCGCCGATGTAGAGAAAATAGTAGGCATCCGGATTATAGGTGAAATTGGTGAAAAAAATCTCGCTCTCCATGACAGACACATCCAACCCTCGCTTATGGGGCGCCCCTTTCAGTAATGTATTGTACAGACAGTCATAGCGTAAAAAGTTGTTACTTACTCCCGCATATATAAGGATTCAACCATAAAGTAAGCAAGAGTTCAAATTGTCCGGCCAAATCAAACCTGTTCACACGCATATCCCCTTATATCACCCATCTCCTGTTCCATAAAAAACACCACGGGTAACCGCGTCGGTACTTTTTGGTCTTTACTCTTTCACCATTAGAATGTAATAGTACATTACATACACAATAAACCTGAAAAAGGTTAAACAATGCAACAACTCTCCCTTACTCCAAGACAGCAGCAATTTTTCACCTATCTCGAGAAACAGATGAACGTACATGGCAATGTCCCGAGCCTGCGTCAGATTGCAAGGGATATGCGCATCAGCCATACGGCCGTGGCCAGTCTGCTGCAGACCCTTCAGGAAAAGGGCTGGGTGCGACGCGAAGGCCGTTACAGCCGCAACATCATCCTGCTTTCTCCGGATCACAACGATCTTTCTTCTCCGTCCGGACGCATGGTTCCGGTGATCGGCCGGGTAGCGGCCGGACTGCCGCTCTATGCGCAGCAGGAATGGGCCGGCAGCGTGTGCGTAGATGGTACGGTATATCGAAACAGCAATCTTTTTGCCCTGCGGGTGCAGGGAGATTCCATGAAGGAAGTGGGAATTCTGGATGGCGACCTTGCTATCTGTGAACCCCGGCAGTTTGCTGAAAACGGTGAAATCGTGGTAGCCCTTATCGACCATGAGGAAGCCACTGTAAAAAGATTTTTTTACCGGGGCGATCACATCGAACTGGTTCCTGAAAACAGGGAAATGAAACCCATGCGTTTCGGACTCGGTGAAGTGTTGATCCAGGGCAAAGTCATCGGCATTCACCGGGGGCCGGAGGAGATGGAAAGTCTGTGAACCTGAATCTTTATAACTCGTCTGCAACCTGACATAGATGTGTGAACTCTATGACATGCTCTGTGTATATCGGCACATCCGGATTTTCCTACCCTGAATGGGTGGAGCACGGTATCTATCCGCCCGGAACAAAATCCGCCCACATGCTGGAATTGTACAGTGTACTTTTTCCGGTTGTCGAGCTCAACTACACCTGGTATCAGATGGTGCGCAAGGAGATCGTGGAACGAATGTTGGGTCGCCTGGAAAAGCCTTTACGCTTCACAGCCAAGCTTACCCGCAGCATGACCCATGAGGTTGACGGTCACTGGCGGCAGCAGGCGGCATTATACTGTGAAGGCATCGAGCCTTTGCTCGAGGCCGGGTGTCTCTTTGCCGTCCTTGTCCAGTTTCCGGCATCCTTTCACCGAACCCAGGCCAATCGCTATTACCTGTCCCATTTGCTGGATGCGTTGTCAGGCTTGCCGCTGGCGGTTGAATTTCGTAACCGCTCCTGGGCGCACGAACATGTGTACGCAGGATTACAGCAAAGAAAAATCACCCTGGTGACGGTTGATGCGCCTCCCCTGCCCCGTCTCTTTCCCTGCCTCGATGTGATCACCAATCCGGATCTTTTCTATGTCCGCCTGCATGGACGTAATGGTCAGGGCTGGTATTCCGGCAGCATGGAGCAACAATTCAACTACCTCTACTCCCATGAAGAATTGAGAAAGTTCAAGGATAAACACCTACTCCCCATGCAACAGCAGTGCAGGCAGGGAGTAATTTTTTTCAATAATCATGTGGCCGGCCAGGCTGTCCGCAACGCAGAGACGCTGACGCGAATGCTCCGGGAATAACAGACGACATGCCCAGGCATTTCCTTACCTTTCTTTTCCGTCATTATGGTTTTCGCGGAAGAGGTTCGCATCGAGTATTTCATTTATATTACTGAAAATATTACGTATATTTCTGGGTGGGTTATGCATGGTGCAACGCCGCATTTTCTGCCCCTGTCTGAATGCAGTTACCACTGCATCGATTTCCTGTATCGGTTCAGAGAGATTTTTCTGCAGGGAACGTAGAAAAATCATTCCAATCAAAAAAGAAGTGGTGGCCATAAAGACAATGCCCCATGCCCCGGCACTGCCAAGCTGCTGGGCCTGTATATCCGCCCTGTGCATGGCGTTCCGATTGATCCGGGCTAACTCTTGTACGGCGCTGAGCGTACGGGCAAGGGAAAGTTCATCGCCGTCAAAAGCTGCGCTATAATCAGCAGTTATGCTTTCGATGACAACAGGCTCCCTTGTTTCCGTAATATTACCTTCAACCTCTGCCAGGGCAAGACGAAACCGTTCAATCGGAGAGTCGTCGCCGGAGCCGATTGTATTCGCCTGCAGCAGGGCTGCCAGCATATTTTCACAGGACTCCAGAGACACAGCATTACGGGCAATGATCACTTCTATGGCCGGAGCCATACGCATGAAAATCCATATGGAACCAAATGCCATGAAGAGGTTCATGGCAATCAGAAACCAGGCCCCGAACTTTACCGGTTGAGTGACCTTCATGATCCAAATTCCTTTTGCAGTTGTGGTATGGCCGCCTCGCCTGAAACAATGATCAGGCTGTCCTCTGTCTGCAAAGGACTATCCGGCGAAGGTTGGCGCACCCGTTTACTCGCCCCTCGCCGTACACCGGCCACCATCACGCCATATCGCTTGGGCAACTCGAGTTCCATCAGGGTCTTGCCGATCATTCCCGGCTGGATCAGTATTTCAGTAAGATGCAGATCTTCACCAAGATTCGTGTCAGCAATGACATCTCTGTAAAGCAGGCGATTGGCAAAACGCTTACCGAATTCATGTTCCGGATTGACCACCTGATCAGCCCCGATAAGACGCAATATTCGTTCATGTACTTTGTCATTGGCCCTCGCGATCACGACAGGCGCCCCCATTTGTCGTAAAAGGGCTGTACAGATGATGGATGACTCCCTTGAGTCATCACCGATTGCACAGACAGCCGCATCCCGTTTTTTGGGTTCAAGCCGGGCCAGGTCGGTTTCATCCGTGGCGTCAATAACCACAGCCTCTGTGACAAAGGTTGCAGCTTCCTCCACCAATGCGGTCTTTACATCCACGGCCAGCACTTCCACCCCTTTCTCTGAAAGTGTTCTGGAAAGAGACATGCCGAACTGGCCGAGTCCGATGATAAGTATTTGTTGCGCCATGGGCTTACCTCGTTGTTCATGTAAGAGAAATACGTTCTATGGGATACCTGGTATCGGAAACCGCCTGCTCGTCTCTGAGGAGCATGAACAGGGTTATCGGCCCTATTCGTCCCAGAAACATGGCTATAATTACAACAACCTTGCCGATTTCATCGAGCAAACCCGTTGCGCCGATGGACAGCCCGACCGTACCCACGGCCGATGTGGCCTCAAAAAACAGACTGCGGGGGGGAATGGATTGGGTGACCTCCAGCATTATGACAACCAGAAACCAGACAGCTGTTCCGGATACCATCACCGTTACAGCGCGATAAACGGTATCGGCATGAATGCGTCGGTGCTGGATAACAAGTTGGCTCTGATTCGTAATATTTGCCCAAAACGTCATGGCCAGAATACCGACTGTGGTTGTTTTCACTCCTCCCGCCGTCCCTCCTGGGCTGCCGCCGATAAACATCAGCAACAGCATAACGAAAAAGGACGGACTGGATATGCCGGCAAGATCCACGGAATTAAAACCGGCAGTACGCAGGGTGACTGACTGAAACCAGGCGTTCTGACATTTGTCTGCAAACGAGAGTCCGGCCAACACGCCGTTCCATTCAAACACCAACATACATAAACTCCCGCACACTAACAGGACAACTGTGCTGACCAAGGCTATTTTAGCGGGAATGGGAATTGTTTTACCGGCAATCCATCTTGGAATAACAAGACTGACAGCCGGGGCCAACCCGCCGATAATAATTAACACTCCAACCGTATGCAGCACAAGCGGGTGCGTCTGATACGGAATAAGACTATCATTCTGCAAGGCAAATCCGGCGTTACAGAACGCGGACACGGCAGTGAACACGCCCCGCCAGAACGCCTGGGCAAAGGTATCGCCGACAAGATAGAATTCCACCCCAAGAAAAAGCGCGCCCACCCCTTCGGCAATGAAGGTAAATTTCAAGATAAGGGCCAATGATTGCACCAGATCCCGGTGGCCGGTTTCGGTCATGGATGCCAGCAACTTTTCGTGCTTGAGACTCAGGCGACGTCCCATTGCGTGCAATGCAACCGTGGTAATACTCATGATTCCCAGTCCGCCGAGCTGTATCAGCACCAGGATCACCGCCTGCCCTGTGAAGGTGAAGTCAGAGGACGTGTCAAGAACGCTCAACCCGGTTACACAGACTGCGCTGACCGAGGTAAAGACTGCATCGATAAAGGAAAGAGTTCCTGTTGAAGTAGATACGGGAATGCGCAGGAATACAGCCCCCACCAGGCTCAACAGAAAAAACGTGGTGAACAGAATACGTGCCGGATGCCCCAGCAGCAGCTCCCACCACTGCTCTTCCCTTTCAAACCGGCCCGACCGCCGAAGTGAGCGGGGCATCAACAACAAAAAGGCAGGGCAGAGGAAAAGCACCAGACAGTTCACCCAGAGTGCGGAAAGCCATACTCCTGAAAAAAACAGGCCTGCCATGGACAAGAGAGAAACAACAACACGCCTCCATGATTGAATCGTTATTGCCCAGTGTAAAAAAAACGCCTGGGCAATGCATGCTGCGGCAGCAACCCCATAGATCTCCAGTCTGCCGACAGACGGAAACAGCAGAGAGATCACGACAAGCAAAGGCACTGCCGATATCCCCCACCATGATCGCTGCAGGCGATATCCGGCACGATCAGGTTGTACTCGCAATGCGTCCACCCTCAGGTTCACCAGAAGGGAAACAATGAACACAAGACTGACAGAGGCGGCCAGTGCTGCCGAGGGGCTTGTCAACAGGTACGGCACAACCCTCCCGTATATCGCCAGGGCCGCTCCTGCTCCCAGGAGCTTACCCATAATCGGTCGACGCGCCAATGTAAGGCCGCATGCAAACCAGAGCGCCACGGCAGCAGCCGTCAGTGAACGCTCCCATATATCCGGATATCCTGGATCTGCGCCGACCCCGGAAAGGACAAGGGGCAGCGGTGAAAGCGCCGTAAAAACGCCTTCAAGCCCTGCCTTCGGGATATACTGTTTCGGTTTCACGCTCATACCATCTCGTTCTCTCTCACTTTTTCTCCAGGATGAGCCCGACTTTCACCTGTACGGGAAAGTGACGGGCCTGCATCGCAACCGATTACAGGGCACCGAATATTGATACAAGCAGTGCTTACCTCTTTCAGACCCAAATAACAAGAGGCGAAGGAGAGTTCCTTCTCGCCTGTAACTCCTTTTTTTCCCTGGTTTTGTTGGCCATAGGCAAAGATCTTCTCTTTAAATGTACAATTAAACTTTACATTGCCTGTACATTTGGTTACCATTTTTCCATGGAACGAAAAATCATCCACCTCAATATCGCCGACTTCAGTGTTGCCGTGGAGCGTCTGCTGGACGGTTCCCTGCAGGAAAATCCGCTTATTATTGCTCCTCCGGCGCCGCGAGCTACGGTGTATGATATGAGCGAAGAAGCCTATCAGGACGGCGTGCGCAAGGGAATGCTGCTGCAACAGGCGCAAAAACGATGCCGCGGGGCAATCATCCTGCCGCCGAGGCCTGAGCAGTATCAGAAGATGCTGGGCCTGTGCCTGGAACATGCCCGCCGATTTTCCCCCCGCATAGAGTCTTGCAGCGGCAACGGGCACCTGTATCTCGATGTCACCGGCACTCATCGCCTGTTTGGGCCGCCACCGGATATCGGCTGGCGTCTGCGAAACATCTTTCGCAGGGACCTGCGTCTTGACCCAATCTGGTCGGTCGCCCCGAACAAACTGACAGCCAAAGTGGCCAGCCGCCTGGTCAAGCCGGTGGGCGAATATATTGTCGCCGCCGGTGAAGAGGAATCTTTTCTTGCTCCCCTGGACCTGCATCTACTCCCCGGCATCATGTCCCATGATCTGTTGCAGATGCGCAATATTCATATATACAAGGTGCATCAGGCAACAAAGCTGTCAGTGTACGACCTGGGCGTCCTGTTCGCCTCTCGGGCGCGCAACATATATCAATTGCTGCGCGGCATAGACCTTTCTCCTGTGCAAAACGCTGACCTGCCGACAACAGGACGACATTATAATCACACCTTCAATCAGGATACGAATCAGGAAGCCCTGGTACGCTCTATCCTGGCAAGTTTAAGCGCCCAGGCAGCCCATGATTTGAGAAAACAAGGCCTGGGATGTTTACAGATCGGAATCCGGCTCTCCTACAGCGACGGTCTCCAGGTAATCAGGCAGGCAGCAGCCGCAACCCCTGCATTCGATGACCATGCCGTAGAGCAGCTGGCTCTTACAGCGCTGTATCGCTGCTGGAGACGACGCGTGCGCGTGCGCCGAATACGGCTCTCCTGCTCCAGGTTACGACGGCCTGTACAGCAACTCTCCCTTTTTTCAGACAAGACTGAGGCAACACAAAAAAACAGCAAACAGCATGCCGTCAGTAAGGCCATGGACACAATTCAGGGGATATACGGTTCTTCAATGGTACGGCGAGGTATCTGCCTGCATCAAGGTCCGGACTCATCCGCCGGCCAATGACATCTAAATAGAATCGACATGTATTACGAAAAAACAGCTTAATACAGTAATAACCAAGAAACAACATTAATAATTTAGGCGCGATAGAGCATGATCTCCCTGGGTGTACACTCCCACTTCTCCTTTATGCGCGGCGCCGCATCCATGGACGAAATCTGCCGTCATGCCCGGCAACTGGGGTACAGCACCATCGCGCTCACCGACCTGGGAAGCCTGCATGGGCTCTGGTCTTTTCTTGCTGCCTGCGAGCAGGAACAGATCACGCCCATACTTGGTGCGGAGATCCGCACCAACCGGCAGCAGCTCTATTGCCTGGTGAAAAACAAGCGGGGATATCGGCATCTCTGCGGGCTCCTGACCCGTTTTCACTGCCGACCGGATTTCGACCTGTTCCAGGAGCTCCAGGAACTGCACCAGGGGATGGTCTGCCTGGCTGCGACCCCGTCACTATTGAGTCACTGCCGCGAAATAGAAGCCGACACGGCTGCAGCCCTTCCCGGCGCTCCCAATCGAAAGAACAGCGAAATGCGGCATGCGGCAAACCAACTGCAGGTACCTGCCGTGGCTGTGAGTGACGCTTTTTTTCTCCGACCGTCCGACTATATACTGCATCAACTGCTCAGAGCCATTGACACCAACAGTTCACTCAGCCGCACCAGCACAAATGAGTTTGTCCCGCAAAACAGATATCTTGCCGCTCCCGCAGAATTTCAACAACGTTTCAGTCAGTGGCCCGAAGCCCTCAAGGCGATTCACCAGGTGGCGGAAAAGTGCACCTGCCGCAGACCTGATTTCGGTCTGGTGATGCCGCCCTATGCGAAAAACGATGCAAAGGGCCGGCTTCGCCATGCAGCCTATGAAGGCGCGAGAAAACGCTACGGCACCCCTTTGCCGCAGGCCGTGGTCAGTCGTTTGGAGCATGAGCTGCAGGTTATTGGAGAGATGCAGTTCTCTTCCTATTTTCTGGTGGTACGCGACATTGTCGGTCCTGTTGCCCGAACCTGCGGCAGAGGCTCCGGGGCGGCTTCCCTTGTTGCCTATTGCCTGGATATTACCAATGTCTGCCCGGTGAAACACAACCTCTACTTTGAACGGTTCCTCAACCCCGGCAGAACCGATGCCCCTGACATTGATGTGGATTTTTCCTGGGACGAACGTGACAGCATTCTTTCCGGAGTATTACAACGATTCGGCTGCCGGGCAGCCATGGTCAGCAACCATGTGCTCATGCAGCCGCGAATGGCCATCCGGGAAACAGCCAAGGTCTTCGGCCTGCCGGGAGCGGAGATCAGCCGGGTAACCAAAAAGCTTCCCTGGATATGGCGGACCCATCACGCCCAGGGAGAATATATGGACTATCTTTCCTCCCTGCCCCGGTTACGCGACGAAACATTGGCAGATCCCTGGCCCCGCATCCTTCACATGGCGGCACAGGTCGCGGGCGCGCCAAAGAACCTGTCCGTACATCCAGGCGGCGTCATTATCACCCCGGATCCCGTTGACACCTACGTACCTGTGGAAATCGCACCCAAAGGCGTCCCCATCATCCAGTGGGAAAAAGACGGCGCCGAAGAGGCAGGCCTGGTTAAGATAGACCTGCTCGGCAACCGCAGCCTGGGAGTTATCAGAGACGCCATTCAGGCTGTCAGGGAACAGGGAATTGCCTTTGACGAACATACCTGGGAACCGGAGGACGATCCGGCAACCCGGCGGAATCTCGCCAAGGGAAATACCATGGGCTGTTTCTACATCGAAAGTCCGGCCACACGCCTGCTGCAGCGAAAAGCCGGGACCGGAGATTTTGCCCACCTGGTACTGCACTCTTCCATTATCAGACCCGCGGCCAATGAATACATTCGAGAATACCTGCGCCGTCTGCACGGAGATCCGTGGGAGCCCCTGCATCCCCTGGTGGGTAATGTGCTCAACGAGACCTACGGCATTATGGTCTATCAGGAGGATGTCTCCCGGGTGGCCGTGCAGTTCGGTTTTTCCCATGCCGATGCAGATCGTTTACGGAAAATCATGTCTAAAAAGGACAGGCATCACAGGCTGGAAGATTTTCGGGGCCGATTTTTCCAAAGCGCCGCAGAACAGGGGGCGGACCAGGAGACCATAGCACGCATCTGGGACATGATGATGAGCTTCAGCGGATATTCCTTTTGCAAGCCCCACTCTGCCAGTTACGCCAAGGTATCATTCCAGGCCGCATATCTGAAAACCCATTATCCGGCCGAATTCATGGCCGCGGTCATCTCCAACCAGGGAGGCTTCTATTCCACCTTTGCCTATGTCTCGGAGGCCCATCGACTGGGCCTAAAGATACGTCCTCCTGATGTCAACCGGAGCAGAATCCGGTGGCACGGTCACGGCAGCAGCCTTCGAGTCGGTCTCATGGCCGTCCACGGGCTCTCGCAGACAACGCTGCGGGCAATCGTCACCAAGCGAAACACAGGCTCTTACACGACACTGCTCGATTTCCTGCAACGGGTGGATCCGGACAAAGACGAAGCCCTGGCCCTGATCCACTGCGGAGCCCTGGATCAATTAGAACCCTATGCCGGGAGGCAACAGAACAGAGGCGTATTATGCTGGATACTCAACAGTCGGCTGCAGCAGAAACAATCCCCTGTACCGCGTTTGTTCTTCTACGGCTGCACCGCTCCAGAATTACCGGAACAGCCTCCACTGGAACGAATGCGAAACGAATACCGCATCCTCGGATTTCTCTGTCATACCCACCCTATCACCCTGTTCAGTGATCAACGGCGCCGCTTACGAACCATAAAAGCGGCTGAACTTGAGCATCTTCCGCCGGATAAACGACACATCCGTTTTCTCGGGTGGCTTATTGCCGGTAAAATTGTCGGCACGAAACAGGGCGAGCAGATGGAATTTCTCAGCTTTGAAGACGAGACAGGGCAGGTGGAATGCACGTTTTTTCCAAAGGTCTACAGACAATACTGCCATCTGTTGCACAACAGGGGCCCGCTTTTGCTGGAGGGAGTGATTGACGAGGAGTTTGGTGTCCGCACCCTGACCGTACACAGGGCGGCGGATAGACAGACAGGTTTCGCATTTCAGCCGGTCCTTGAAAAAAAACATAAGCGGCCGCAGGGCTCTGCAGCCGCTTATGGACAATGAAGTGCAGCGTTATTTATTTTTACGCTTGGCAATCGTTTTGGTGGCGAGTTGCTTCTTGTATTGTTTTCGTGCGGCTGCGAGCCGTTCGGCACTCCGCTCAATAGAAATATCCTGGCAGGAGCGTATCTGACTGATCTCAGCAGGCTGGCGCTGGATGTAGGACCCGTCGGGCTGCATATCCCAGGCGCTGCGGCGATCAGCAAGCTGCAGATCCATGATTTCCCGTAACTGCTTCCTCAAGGTTTCATCAATAATGGGCGTTATGACTTCCACCCTCCGTTCCAGGTTTCGCTTCATCAAATCAGCAGAACCTATGAAATATCTTTCAGCACCCTTGTTTTTGAAATAATAAATGCGGGCATGCTCAAGAAAGCGGCCGACAATGGAAATAACGGAAATATTCTCCGAAAGCCCTGGTATCCCCGGCCTGAGCAGACAGCTGTCTCGAACTATAAGATTCACCTGTACACCGGCCTGGGAAGCCTGATACAGAGCAGCAATGATATCCGAATCGGTCAGGGCGTTGGTTTTCAGCTGTATCAACCCTGGATTTTTTGGAGTATGGTTGTCAATTTCAGCCTGGATATATTCAAGCAGAGCGGTTTTCAGAACCCGCGGAGACGGGAGCAGCTTGATATATTTGCGCTGCGGCGCATAGCCCATGGTAAGAAAGTTGAACAACTCGGTCAGATCCCTGCCGATTTCAGGATCACAGGTCAACACTCCCAGATCACTGTACAAACGGGCAGTGCCTGCATGATAATTCCCGGTTCCCACATGGGCATACCGATTCAGGCCGTTGTAATCCCGCCTGACCACAAAAATAACCTTGGAATGGGTTTTCAGGCCCACCACGCCGTAAGTGACATGAATACCTGCTTCCTCCAGGTAGGTCGCCCAATGAATGTTGGCGGATTCATCAAACCGCGCCATCAACTCAACAACCACGGCAACCTGTTTTCCGTTATGGGCGGCATCGAGAAGATACTGAATAATACGCGAATCGGAAGAAGTCCTGTACAGAGTCATTTTTATGGCCAGCACCTTGGGGTCTGTACTGGCTTCCTTGAGAAAACGTTCAATTGATGCACTGAACGACTCGTAAGGATGCTGCAGAAGAAAAGGGCCTTCCTTGCGGATCAGATGAAATATGTTTGTCCGGGAATCATTGTCCAGTTTATAATGATTCAGCGGTTGATGGGCCGGGTACATCAGCGCAGGCTTATTGATGCCCACGATCTGCATCAGATCCCGCTTATCCATGATACCGTTGACTGTAAAGACATCTGTTTTGGAATCGATGCCGAGCTCGGCGGCCAGCATTCCTCTGTGCTGCCGGGTCATGCAGTCACTGACCTCCAGGCGGACAATCTCTGCGAATTTACGGTCCCGCAGGGCAGACTCGATCATGGATAACAGGTCCGTGGCCTGATCAACAGTATTTTCCGTGACCGCGTTTCTGGTAACCCTGAAGAGCTCCGCACTCTCTATGACCATGCCCGGAAAAATTTTGTCCAGATTGTTGGCAACCACATCTTCGTAACGCACATAGATATGCGCATCCGGATCAACCCGTATGAATCGGGGAATCCCGCCTACGCCGATGGGCATCTTGATGCGGTTTAAAAAGATATGATTGTCGTTTTTGTGGTGCGTTGCCACCAGGAGGTTCAGGGAAAGATTGGAAATAAAGGGAAAGGGGTGGGCGGGATCCATTCCCTGTGGAGTAAGCAGCATATAGATATTATCGTCAAAATAGGCATCTATAAATTTCTGCTGTTCCGGTTCAAGCTGATTGTATTCAACAAGACGAACAGCTTCATCTGCCAGCAATGCCAGCAACTGCGTTTCCAGGGCCTGCTGTTGGGAGAGTATATCCCTGACGACCTCATATGCCTCATTAATCTGCTGCTGCGGCGTGCGTCCGTCAACGGAGAGTCTTTTCAGCCCTGCTCCCACCTGCTGTTTCAATCCGCCTATACGCTTCATGAAAAATTCATCCAGGTTGGAACTGATGATGGACATGAATTTTACCCGTTCCAACAAAGGAGTGCGATCATCCTGTCCCTCATTGAGAACCCTCCGGTTAAATTCCAGCCAGGTGAGCTCCCGGTTCAAATACCACTCAGACCCGGAGAGATCGAATTGTTCCCGAACCTCTTCCCCCGTATCCGCTTGAGAAATCGAGGGAGCTGTAACGGTGAGATTTTCCTGCTTTTCTTCTGTCATGTTCAAACCTGTTGTGTCGGTATATCTTAAAATGTACGTAACTACTTTTGTTTTTCGTGCCCTGGTGGGAAACGATCGAGAATTTCAGCAACATATTCATCGACGAAACGCTGCATTTTTTCCTGGCTGTCATATTGCCTGATGATTCTGGTTCCCTGTCCTCGCCAGATCAGGTCCGTATCCGCAGCCCTGATAACGTCGATGGTCAGCTTGCCTTCGGTATAATAATGAACGTCGACCCGGTCTCTGTAATACCAACTGTTCGGCCAGGGATACAGGTGGTATCCGTAAGGGCTTCCCCAGTCGGTAACCTGCATTTTTTCTTGTAAACCTGCATGGATAGTCAGATATATATCAGGATTATCGGATTGGGCGTAGCCCCGGCTGACCATATAGGTATTGACCCCGTTAACAACCCGTTTTTTCAGGAAAGGGTTTGCTGCGAGGGCATCGTTCGGAACCTGGACGGATTTCCACCCATAGGTATGAATGGCCTGGAAATCAGCCTCCTGATCAAAATCGTAATCCACACTGATGGAACTGCAGCCGGCACAGACCAGAAGCGCAACCAGATATCCCCAATACACGAAACTACGATGAATCGATTCCATGAATCTCCTCCTCTGAAACTGTCTTGAAGACCTTTGTTAACAATATAATATAAGAAGGAAACAATAAGAATGAAAGGTAAAGATAGGCCACCCTGTATTCAGCTCAAGGAACTCCTCATAGGGGATGCGGTTATGCTCGATTATCCCTTGTATTTGTAACTAGTTACAGGGTGCATGATATTTCCGCAGGCAGGCGCAGCGTATTGGGTCATACGTAAACCCGGCTGATGGTGGAAAGATCAGGTACACTGTGAGCAGTTGGCCGTTCAAAACCAATCGGTCAACGAAAGCCCCACGCCGATGCGGTTGGTGTGCTGGTTATAATCAATCAGACTTTCACCGTATCCATTAAAATATTGAACGTATCCGCGAAGATACGGCCAATGTAAAAGGGGAAAACTCCAGCTGAGCTCAACGGCACCCTTTGAAAAGCCGGATTCGATATTGTTACGGGTCATCAGACTGAAGACATTATCTTTGTACCGGTAAGCGGCCTGGAACTCGCAGTGCCCCAGATAATCGCTGATATCCGGATTATCATCGTCTGCCTCCGATTCCGGAATGCGGACCCATGGTTTGAGACCGATTGCCAGATTGCCGCGCTCAAGGGAAATATGGGCATACGCCCTGTTCCAGCTTCTGGACAGAACCCCGCCCTGGCCGTTTGACTGGTGGCTGAAACCTATTCTGTTCAAGGTATTGTTAAAGCCGAGCAAATTCCACTTCGGATGGAACTGCAACCAGATTTCCGGTTCATGATTGGTCTCACGAAACGGTGAGGAAATGTCGTCGTTAAAGACCTGCCAGAAGGATCGGTTGGTATACGCGGCATACATATCCATGGAAGTGTCGAACAGGTCCGTCATCAAGGGAAATTTGACGGAAAGTTGAAACTGGGCCTCCATGTCGTCAAAGCGCATGTCATCGTCCCCGTACTGCTCGTTAAACGGGGCTGTATTATACCCGCCTGAGTTGTAAGCAAAGAAAAGCAGGTAATTCGGTTTGTGCGCCATCAGGGTGAAGGGCTCAAGGACGTGTTCGTTATCAAGTTGTACCCGTTCCTTGACCACCCCCACTTCTTCTTCACCCGCCGAAGGAATCGGTTGTGGTTCACCTGCGGCAACGATTTCTTTCTGCTGCCTGCTCCGACAGCGTTCCCTGAGCTGCCCCATGGTCACATCGTCAGCCGCCGTCTGCATGGCATTATAGAGACATTGTTCAAAACCGTCTGCCGCAGCATACAGGGGAAATGCCGGCACACAGCAGAGACACAAAAGAGAATATATCCGCATTCTACTCATATAACGACAACAGCAAGCTGGCTTTATGCGTCTGTATCCTCTTCAGGGGAGTCTTCATCTTCTTCGAAAACATAGCCCAGACCGCAACAGGCCGGGCATTCCTCCCTGGTGATGAAAAACCGGCTTTCCCCCTGGAAGTAGCCGATTTCTCCTGATCCGCCGCAGGTATCGCACACTTTTCTCTTTTCTTCTGAATCGGGCATAACAGTTATGCTGGATTTGCCTGCTGCCGGGCAGCCTGGACAGTGTTTTTCATTAACATGGTAATGGTCATTGGGCCCACGCCTCCGGGAACCGGGGTAATGACCGCCGCTTTTTCCTTGACCTCGTCAAACGCCACATCTCCGGCGAGTTTGGCCTTACCTGCATCCGTCATGCCGATCCGGTTGACCCCCACGTCGATAACCACCACGCCTTCCTTAACCATGTCTGCGGTAATCATATTGGCCACTCCGGCGGCAACAATGAGGATATCCGCACGTCTGGTATGAAATGCCGTATCCTTTGTCCGTGTATGGCAAATGGTTACAGTGGCGTTGCCGGAGTCTCTTTTTTGCAGCATCAGATTGGCGACAGGTTTGCCCACGATGTTGGAGCGGCCGACAATAACCACTTCCGCGCCTGAGGTCTCGACCCCCGTCCGTTGCAGCATCTCCAGGATTCCATGGGGCGTACAGGGGAGAAAGCACTGTTCTCCCAATACCATCTTGCCGACATTCACGGGATGAAAGCCGTCCACATCCTTTGCCGGGTCTATGGCAAAAAGTATTTTGCCTTCATCGATCTGCTTGGGCAAGGGCAGCTGAACAAGAATTCCGTTTATTTTCGGATCACCGTTATAAGTTTCGATCAGGGCGAGCAGTTCCTGTTCCGTGGTTTCCGCCGGCAGGGTAACCTGCTCGGAATGAATGCCGAGATTTTCAGCAGTCTTGTTTTTTGCGGCAACATAGGATTGAGATGCAGGATCCTCACCCACCAGAATGGTCACCAGTCCGGGGACAATGCCATGTTTGTCTTTCAGTTCCGCCACCTCACGGGTCAATTCCTCTCTGATAGCCTTTGCAATCTCTGTTCCGCTGATAATTTGTGCACTCATAATCACTCGTTAAAAATATAATTGTGGGTCAGCTTTACTGACGGGTTCGAACACATCCAATGTCTATTCCAAAATCGTCGTCTTGGTCGACTCATCGATTTATATGTGCCGGTCTCGCTCGTTATGCACGCAGGAGATTTTTTAACGCGGTCTGCCGAAGCGATGTATCCATATTGCGTACAGCCATGGCAAAAGCCTTGCGCGTACCGACCAGCACAACCAGTTTTTTCCCTCGCGTAATACCAGTATACAACAAATTACGAAAGAGCATTTTAAAATGCTGGGTAACCACCGGGATGATCACCACATCAAATTCAGAGCCCTGGGATTTGTGGATGGTAACGGCATAGGCGAGTTCCAGCTCGCTTATCTGCTCTTTGCTGTATTCAACCTCGCGATTATCCGGTAAAAACGAGACCCTGCAGGTCAGATCATAGGGATCGATCGCAAGAATTCTGCCGATATCACCGTTAAACACATTCAGATCATAATTATTACGCCTGTGGATAACCCTGTCGCCGACCCGGAAGATGCGCTCACCAATGGTCAGTTCCGCCTTGTTCGCATGGGGCGGATTTACCTTTTCCTGCAAGGTTGCATTCAGGTTCGCAGTCCCCAGTCCGCCTCGGATCATAGGGGCAAGCACCTGGATCTCCACGCCGTCGCCCAGGTATTTAGGGATCCATTGGGTGTAGAGATTGTGTACCACATCAATGGCTGTCAGACCGAAATACAGAGAGGACCAGGGATGTATCTTTTTGCTCATTACTTTGAGCTGGTCGGCTGAAGATTCTGCGGCAGCCAGAGCAGGCAGATCGACATGGGCATATTTTTCAGGAACATCGATCCGGGTTTGATCAGGCTCCGGGGGACTTTCCCGGCGCTCTTCGTACAGGGGCTCAGAATATTGCTTTTCCCTTTCCTCTATAGAACTGTAATATCGTTTAATTTTTGAGACAAACTGCATCTGTCCCTTGGTTGCCTCATCGGAATCGATAAAAAAACAATCAGTCTCCTTCCAGATACCGGGTTCCTTAAAGGGGGAACTCAGCTGGGGAACCTCTCCGTGATTGACGGCATGGGCGGCCTGAATGATGGTTGACTGAGCCGCCTGTCTGAATATAGTAGAAAGATGATAACAGGGGATGATGTTGGAATGTATGCAGTCCTTCAAAACATTTCCCGCCCCCACCGAAGGGAGCTGATCGGGATCGCCGATGAACAGAAGCGAGGTTTCCGATGTCACTGCCTGCAACAGGGCGGCTGTCAGTGAAATATCCAACATGGAACACTCGTCTACTATAAGAAAATCAGCCTGCAGCGGATTTTCCTCGCACCGTTGAAACCCTGCGCCCTGAAATTCCAGGAGGCGGTGTATGGTCTTCGCTTCCATGCCGATCACTTCGCTCATCCGCTGAGCCGCTCTTCCGGTGGGAGCTGCAAGAAGGACGCTGTTGTCCATGGCAAGCAGCAACGCAACGATGACTTTGGTAGTTGTTGTTTTGCCGCAGCCCGGCCCGCCGGTGAGGATGGAAAAACGTTGATTGACAATGGCGCTGACAGCCTCACGCTGTTCACTGCTCAGCTCGAGACCGATCTTTCGGCAATACCTGCTTACCCAGGAGTCGATCCGTTTCCTGTCATTATTTAGGCAGCCGACCTGTATCTTGAGACGTTCGGCAACATAGCTTTCCTCGTAATAGAGTGATTTTGCATAGTAACAGGTCAGCGGGCCCGTCTCCGTTTCCATCTCAAGGATCCTGGTACGCAGTTGGGATTCCTTTTCCATCTGCTCCAGGTGTCCGGGGATGACATGTTCCACAGCAAAGTTGAGCAGTGTATGAACCTGGTCTATGATCTGGGGCAGGCTCAAGTAACAATGACCGGATTCCCTGGCGGCGGAGAGGGTATGGCGAATGGCGGCGGTAATGCGCAGGGGAGAGTCTTCTGCGAACCCCATGGACAATGCGACCTTATCAGCAGTGAAAAAGCCGATGCCGTAAAAATCGGAAGCAAGTCCATAGGGATTTTCCTGAACAAGGGCAATGGCATTATCACCGTACTGTTTATAAATACGCACGGCAAACAAGGTCGAGATACCATGGGATTGCAAAAACATCATGACATCCCGTACAGCTCTATGCTCGACCCAGGAATTTTTGATGGTCTCCAGTTTCTTTTCAGCTATACCGGGAACATGGAGCAGGCGGTCAATATCATTCTCAAAAATATCCAGGGTATGCTCACCAAAATGGCGGACAATTTTTTTGGCTGTTTTAGGCCCGACTCCCCGGATCAGTCCGGAACCGAGATATTTTTCCAGCGCGGCAGATGTGGCAGGTTTCAGCTCTGCGGCATAATGCGCCTTGAACTGTCTGCCATGGACGGGATGATGAGTCCAGCTTCCTGTAAACTCCATGGTGGCCCCGGCAAAAACCCTGGTCTGGTGAACGGTCACCGTGATCAGTTCATTGTATCCGGCAAAGGTCGAAACTCTGAGTACCGACCACCCATTAGTTTCATTGAAATAGGTAATTCGTTCCACTATTCCGCGGACTTTTTCTTCAATCCTGCTGTTGAGCAATTTCCCTACCAGATCAAGAGGAATGTTGTGGATAAGACTAATTTATGCTATAATAGAATGCTTTTGAGACATGGGCAATACGCAATAGGAGAATTCATGCATCCATTACAACCGGATATCCTCAAAGCCTTGGAAGAAGTTCGCCCCACCCTGCAAAAAGACGGCGGAGATGTCGAATTTATTTCTGTCGATGAACAGAATATTGTTACAATCCGACTTACGGGTGCGTGTGAAAACTGCCCCATGTCTGAAGTTACCCTCAGAGAGGGAATTGAAAAATTTATCAGAAGCGAGATCCCTGAAGTACAGGCTGTACGAGCTCTCGCTTAGCGTAATACATCATGAGTTTTTTAGAAGGATTGTTGTGGCTTACCCTCAATGTCTATCATGAGGCGAGAAGTGAGCCTGAGATCGGTCAGTTGGCAGTTGCCCATGTTACCTTGAACAGGGCTATATCAAAGCATACCAGTGTTGGAGAGGTTGTCACCGCTCCCTACCAGTTCAGTTGGACGTTTCAGAAAAAATCATATTTCCCCACTGAATTCAACGCACTGCAAGAGAGTGCAAGTGTAGCGCTGAAAGCGCTTTCCTCCCCTGATTTTACAGAGGGAGCAACGTTTTACCATCGCAGCGACGTGCACCCCGGGTGGGCGTCCGACATGGTTTTCGTTGCTCAATACGGATCCCACCTGTTTTATCGGAAAGATACGGACCTTGTCCAGACTTCATTCTGACGAGAGAACTTTCCGAAAGTTCATCCCAAATGGTCTTTTCGATTTTCAATCTCATCGTGTACGCTTACCCGCAAACCAGCATGGCCTGCCACAGGTTGGCCGACCACAATAATGACACCGCTTCGCTGTTATGAAAGTGTATCACTCCGGCATGGCGCCTTTTGCTTCCAGCCGGAGACTTTCATATAAATCTCAAGTAAGCGAACACGCCGTGTCATGTCGGCTTACTGAAATTCCCATGAGACCAGTTTAAATTGACTGGGAGAACCCCATTTTTCCCACCCCACCACTGTCTCCGCATTGAATTCTTCGCCATTCAGGGTGACTTTGAGTTGAAGGCGATACCTGATTTCGGCACCAATCTGTTGTTCTGCTTTGGCAATGTGCAGTAACTTGAGTGTACCTGCGCCTCTTCCCATTTCATCATTGAGTATATACTGCTCCTGTTCAATCGCATAATGGGCGGCCATGATTACTTTGGCTTTATCAGGAGGAATATCGGCATAGGCTGCGGGGTCTGGTTTATCTGTGACACATCCGCTAATACAGGTAATAACAAATACACTGAATAATGCGGCCAGGGCGAGCAAGCGCATGCAGATCTCCAGAGGAAGAAGTTATGAATGTATTTTGTCTAAAAAGCTCACAACCGTCGAAGTGATCGATGTTACTGTGGGAAAAAGTGTTTTCAAATTGAGGCATGACACCATCGGATCAAAATCACGATCATCATGGAGCAACGATAATCCACATAAACATACACATACATGCACTGTCAAATGAAACAATGAATTACAAACCGGCATGGCTGGACAATGGCGGCCGGCCACAACAAAGCATGAACGTTTGTCACTCCGGCATGGCGCCTTCTGCTTGCTGCCGGAGACTTTCATAGAAACATTCTGAAAAACAGCCGCTTGGCAAAATATAACACCGCCGTATTCGTTAAAAATCGGCTTTTCATAAACGTTTTTCAATCGCAAACCTCATCCTCTACATTACCTTTTTTTAATATATAGTTGTTTATATATACTTAAAAGCAACAAATGATACCCATAAAACTTCCTGTTTTGAAGCACTTGACAAAAAACAAAAGGCCCGCTATAGATTATTGACACGCTAGGGGTGCAATCTCTTGCTGAGAGGATTCAGTCCAACCCTTAGAACCTGATCCGGATAATACCGGCGAAGGGAAGCGGGCATTCACAGATATACCAGGCAAAGACCTGTACCATATATCCGAAAACCGCTTATCCCTTTACACAGGGGATAAGCGGTTTTTTTTTTGCTATGCAAACAGGGGGCGACACCATGCTGCTTCATATAAACGGCGAGAATCACACAACATACGCCGCCACTTTGGATGAACTTATCCGGGAACTTGAGCTCGATCCGGACGCCCTGGTGGTGGAACACAATGAACAGATAGTGCGGCAAGAGTTCTGGGCAGACACCAGGCTGCAGGAGCAGGACCAGGTTGAGTTACTGAGCTTTGTCGGCGGAGGATGAAATATGGATGATCAGGGATTACAGCTCGGTGACAGGATGTTCACCAACCGGCTCTTCACAGGCACAGGTAAATTTGCTTCCAACACTCTCATACCGGACATGCTGGAAGCCAGTGGTTCACAGATGATCACGGTTGCCCTGCGACGTATTGATATGCAATCACCAACAGACAACATCCTGCAGTGCATTCCGGATACAGTCACCCTGCTTCCGAATACCTCAGGCGCCAGGACAGCTGAGCAGGCGGTTCGCATTGCCCGTATTGCCCGCGAAGCAGGATGCGGCAAGTTTATAAAAATCGAAGTCATAACCGATTCAAAATATTTGATGCCTGACAATTATGAAACCCTGCGGGCAACGGAAATTCTGGCAAAGGAAGGATTTACAGTACTCCCGTATATCCTCCCCGACCTGACGCCGGCAAAGCGGATGGAGGATGCGGGCGCCGCAGCGATTATGCCTCTGGGCGCTCCCATTGGAACAAATCGTGGCCTGGAGACGAAACCCCTGCTTAGCATACTGATCGAAAACTGCACTGTGCCTGTGGTGATTGACGCAGGCATCGGCCTGCCCTCCCATGCTGCGGCAGCCATGGAAATGGGTGCTGATGCGGTGCTGGTCAACACCGCCATCGCCACTGCCGAGGATCCTGTCGCCATGGGCCGTGCTTTCAGTCTCGCTGTCCAGGCGGGCAGGACAGCCTATCTCGCGGAAGCAGCGGGACAGAGTGTCACGGCTCGGGCCTCATCTCCACTTACAGGATTTCTCAATTAATTCAAGCAGGGAGAAATGCATGTCTTTTTATGAGACCCTTACACGTTATGCGGAATTTGACTTTACGTCGTTTTTTGATGCGGTCAACGACGAGCAGATCAAACATTGTATCAACAAAGAAAACCTGAATGCAGACGATTACCTCATCCTGCTCAGTCCCAGGGCGGCAGACCACCTGGAGAGTATGGCAGCAATGGCGCAAAGGAAAACCATTCAGCATTTCGGCAGGACCATTCAGTTGTTTGCGCCCTTGTATATCTCCAACTACTGCACCAATAGATGCATCTACTGCGGATTCAATCACAGCAACACCATCACGCGCAAAAAACTGACCATTGAAGAAATAGATGAAGAAGCCAGGGCCATTGCAGCAACAGGCATACGGCACATCCTCTTGCTGACAGGAGAATCCCGTCAGGCTACGCCCATGGAATATCTTATTGGGGCCGTGAAGTGCCTGAAACGTCACTTTGCCTCAGTTTCCATTGAAATCTTCCCGCTTGAATATGAAGAATACGCACAGCTCCAGGGTGCCGGCGTGGACGGACTCACCCTGTTTCAGGAAGTCTATGACCAGGTCATATACGACCAGGTACATCTCGCCGGCAAGAAAAAGGACTACCATTACAGACTCAACGCACCTGAACGCGGCGCCATGGCCGGTTTTCGCAGCGTCAACATCGGCGCGTTGCTGGGTCTGGGCGAAAAACGCAGCGAGTTCTTTTTCACAGGCCTGCACGCCTCGTACCTGGATAACAACTACCTGGACACAGAGGTCGCCGTATCTCTGCCGAGATTCAACCCGGCTGAATGCGATTTCCAGCCTGAATTTCCCGTTGACGACAAAACGTTTGTCCAGTTTCTACTGGCTTTGCGTCTCTATCTTCCCCGTATCGGCATTACGGTGTCAACCCGGGAAAACGCCTGTATGCGGGACCATCTCATGCATATCGGAGCGACACGTTTCTCCGCAGGAGTCAGCACCAGTGTCGGCGGCTATGCGCAGCAGGAGGCATCCACTCCGCAATTTGAAATTACAGATGAAAGAAGTGTTGAGCAAGTGACGGCCGCAATCACTGCAGGCGGTTATCAGGCGGTCTACAAGGACTGGGACCCGGCAATATGAAGATCGGTATAGCCGGAGCAGGTGGTATTGGTTCCAATGTGGCGGTTAATCTGGTCCGCTCCGGAATCGGGCCGCTTAAAATCGTTGATTTTGACCGTGTGGAACAGAGCAATTTAAACCGGCAATTCTATTTTGCAGACCAGGTCGGTGAAGAAAAAATCGCAATGCTTGCTCACAATCTGCAGCGAATAGATCCCGCATCTGCGCCGGAAACCGTTTCCTGTAAAGTAACCAGGGAAAATATCAGAGCAATTTTCAATGATTGCAGCATAATCGTTGAAGGCCTGGACAATCGGCACGACAAAAAAATCCTGCTCGAAACCCTTGCCCCGCATACAAAGCTGATTGTTTCAGCATGCGGTATTGCCGGATATACGTTGCACGATATCACCATGCGAACAATTGGAAACTGCAGCATTGTCGGCGATTTTACCACTGACTGCAGAGAAGCAAAACTATACGCCCACAAGGTTATGCACATTGCAGCGATGATGAGCGGACGTATCATTGAATATATCGAGGAGAACAATGCGTAACTACACCTTGCCGAAAGGCCTGTACGGAATCACTGCAGAACAATTTTCTCTTGGCCGTTCCAACATCGAGGTTGTTCAGGAGATGATCAGGGGCGGTATCCGTATCATCCAATACCGGGAAAAACGTCATAAAAAAGACTACTGCGACATTTTTGCGGAGTGCCGGGAGATACGTGAGCTGACCAGGGAACACGGCGTCACCTTTATCATCAACGACTTTGTGGACATTGCCCTGCTGGTAGATGCGGATGGAGTCCATGTGGGCCAGGAAGATTTGCCTGTCCCTGCGGTTCGCCGGCTCCTTGGTCCGGATAAAATCATCGGCCTCTCCACCCATTCTCCGGAACAATGCCGGGAGGCTGTACACCTGGGAGCGGATTACATAGGGGTCGGGCCGATATACGCCACCCAGACCAAGGAAAATGTCTGCGCTGCCGTGGGTTTTGAATACCTTGATTATGCAGCGGCACACAGTGAACTTTCGTTTGTCGCCATAGGAGGCGTCAAAGAGGACAATATTGCAGAGGTGGCCGGACACGGAGCGCAAACAATCTGTCTGGTCACGGAAATCGTCGGAGCTGAAGATATCAGTTCCATGGCACTAAACCTGACACAAGCCATGCATATATAACTTATGGATTCAGCAATACATGAAAAGGCCGGTCATTCAAAGTAACTACTCACAGGGGAGTACTGGAAAGTTCGATTAAACCTGTATTTGTAACTGGTTGCAGGGTGCTTGATATCTCTGCAAGCAGGCTGGTGCAGCGTATTGGGTCATACGTAAGCCAGGGCTGATCGTGGAGAGATCGAGTGCCCTGTGATCAGTTACCATTCAAATATTATTATTGGAGGAGTATCCATGTCTTATGCCACCCAGATGGAAGCTGCGAGAAAACACCTTATCACCCCACAGATGCAACAGGTGCTTGAGCACGAACCTATAGAACCTGACGTACTCCTGCAAAAGGTTGCAAAGGGTACCATAGCCATTCCCGCGAACAAAAACCATCACTCTCTGAAAGCTGCCGGTATCGGCGAAGGATTACGCACAAAAATCAATGTGAACCTCGGGGTTTCAGAAGACTGCTGCCATGTGGAAAGCGAGCTGAACAAGGTGCGGCGCAGCGTGGAACTCAAGGCGGATGCGATTATGGATCTCAGCACCTTTGGGGATACACGGACCTTTCGCAGGCGTACAGTGGAAATTTGCCCGGCTATGATCGGCACGGTGCCTGTCTACGACGCTGTTGCACGTTACGGAAAAGATGTGGCGGCCATCACTGTGGACGATTTTTTTGATGTGGTTGCCATGCATGCGGAAGACGGCATTGACTTTATGACCATTCATGCCGGTCTCAACCAGACGGCAGTGGAGCGGTTGAAAAACAATCAACGCCTGACCCATGTGGTCAGTCGCGGCGGTTCTCTGCTTTTATACTGGATGGAAAAGAACCAGCAAGACAACCCGTTTTTTGAACATTTTGACAGGTTGCTGGAAATCTGCAGAAAATATGACGTGACCCTGAGCCTTGGCGACGGGCTACGGCCCGGATGTCTGAAGGACGCCACGGATGCTCCCCAGATCCAGGAGCTCATTATCCTGGGAGAACTGACCAAACGCGCCTGGGATGCAGATGTTCAGGTTATGATTGAAGGCCCCGGCCACGTTCCATTGAATGAAATTGTCGCCAATATGCAGCTTGAGAAAAAACTTTGCCACGGGGCTCCGTTTTATGTACTGGGCCCGCTGGTGACTGATATCGCTCCTGGATACGACCATATCACCTCCGCCATCGGCGGCGCTCTGGCGGCAAGTTACGGCGCCGACTTTCTCTGTTATGTCACCCCGGCCGAACATCTGCGGCTGCCGGATATGGATGACATGAAGGAAGGAATTATTGCCTCACGCATTGCGGCCCATGCAGCGGACGTGGCAAAGGGCATCCCCAATGCAATTGACTGGGACAATCAGATGAGTCATGCCCGAAAACAGCTTGATTGGGAAAAAATGTTCGAGCTGGCCATAGACCCTGAAAAAGCCCGAACATACAGGGAAACATCCCAGCCCATAGATAAGAACGTGTGCACCATGTGCGGTGATCTTTGCGCGGTTAAACGAAGCAGGGAAATTCTGGAGCCGGTTGCAGAATAGGGATATACCATGTTATACAGCCGGTCAGCGGATTATCTGACCGGCTGCATGATCCCAGAGAAATTCCCCCAAAACAGGAATCAGGAGGAGGCGGAGTTGAAGTGACTATCGATCAATTCGGTAGCTTTTACTGTGAGCGGCATCAGAGTTATCGGCAGCCCGCATTTTTCATGACTTTTTTGAATAATGGTGTAACGGGTTGAATCAATAGAATTAACCAGAACTTCCACCAGCAGTCAATCTGTTTGCATTTCAAATTTAACCAGGACAGCCGAACGTTTGAATTCATCGTGGACGGAAAATTCCGCCAAAGTAATGTCGTTGCCTTCGACATCCGGCTGATTTTCAACCCGAACCCCCTTCCAGTCGAGGCGGAAAGATTGACTGCTCACCACCAGTGAATCATTGGGATTCTCCATAATCTCTTTGAGATAGCCAAGGGAATGTTCGGGATAGGCTATTTTTCCCGACAGTTGAGCGAGCTCCGCCTCCACCTCTGCCAGTTTTTTTCCCGCCTTGTGGAACTCCACAATTTTCGAGGGATCCGGCACGGAAAACAGCTCAACCATCCTGCTTCTGCCACTCATGATTTTCATCATCCCTTTCAGATATTCCCGCTTTTCCCGTAATTCGGCCTTTCTAGATTTGAGACCGGTTATCCTCTCCATGGCAACCGTGGCCAACACTTCCAGTCCACGGTTGATAATCCCCTCCCTGGTCTGCTCAAGATCATCAGTCGGAGCGACGATGCGATGGTCAAAAAAACTTACCGCCTGCTGCACCACATCCCGCCGGATAAGCTCCCCCTCTTTCTGGTGGCCGAAGATTGTTTTTTCCTCCTTGCTCATTGTCAGCATCGCCACCACCTCGCCGGTAACCCCTTGCCTGCGAAGTTCCCTGGTCGCCGGGGCCATGCAGAGCACCTCCTCAAGTTGGATGGGAGAAGCAAAGAGCGCTTTAACCAGCGGATCGTCGTAATACCTGTTCTTAGACAAAGTTACCGGGCCGGGGATCACATCAACCAGGGTCCGGCAGTATTTCGTGGCGTCAACCACAGAGGTGCGTAATATCTTATGGTAGCCGTTGACCTGGCGAATGGTGGGATCAGCAGTTGCCACTACCTGTTCCGTTACCTGACGCAGTGCTTCCTTTCCGGCTCGATTTTGATCGTAGCTTCTTTTGAGGCGAGCCGGCCATCCTGCTTTTGTTTTTTCGTAACTACTCATAGGGGCACAGTCCAGCTTGATAACTTCCCTGTATTTGTAACTGGTTACAGGGGGCCTGGTAACTTCCGGATACCCCCCCATGGCCGGACCAGGTTAGCCGGCCATGCTGGTTAATCTGCAGGAACACACGTTACCGCATTGGTAGATTCCGGTATGGAGTCCAATGACCGGCTGTATATTCATTTGCTTTTTTCCATCTGCTTTTCAAACAGGTCCCCATACTGTCCATACCCTTCCTGTTCCAGCTCCTCAACAGGGATAAAGCGCAATGCAGCCGAGTTGATGCAGTATCTGAGCCCTGTGGGTTTGGGACCGTCGGTAAATACATGCCCAAGGTGCGAGTCCCCCTGTCTGCTGCGGACTTCGGTTCGAACCGAGAACAGGCCGCGATCTTCCTTTTCGACTATATTCTCTTTTTCAAGGGGACGGTAAAAACTCGGCCATCCTGTTCCGGAATCATATTTTTCAAGGGAGCTGAACAACGGTTCCCCGGAAACCACATCCACATAGATGCCGGGCTTTTTATTATCCCAATAGGTATTTTTAAATGGAGGTTCCGTACCCTCATTCTGGGTTACCTCCCACTGCAGGGGAGTGAGCCGTTCACGCAAGTCCGCGCTTTTAGCGGAATTCTCTTCCGAAATATTTTCCCAGGTTTTTTCCAGGAAGTCGTCTCTGCCGGATCGCGAACGATAGAATTTATAGCGAAGGGGATTCTTTTTATAATAGTCCTGATGGTATTCTTCAGCAGAATAAAATGCGCCGGCTTCCAGGATCGACGTGACAATGGGTGCTGCAAAAACCCCTGAATTCTCCAGCTCCTTCTTTGACTGTTCAGCCGATGCTTTCTGTTCGCGGTCGTAGTAAAAAATTGCCGTACTATAGCCGTGTCCTCGATCCACAAATTGGCCGCCCGCATCGGTGGGATTGACCTGTCTCCAGTATATTTTCAGCAACTCCTCATAGCTGACGACCTTTGGGTCATACAATATCTGAATGACTTCCAGATGATTGCCGTCGTGATAGGTCTGATATGTGGGGTTTGCTGTGGAACCGCCGGCATAGCCTGAAATCACGGAATGTACGCCTGCCTGTTTTTCAAAAGGCGGTTCCATGCACCAGAAACACCCGCCTGCAAACATTGCCTTGCTGAGGTTAGAATTTTCCATAGTCATCCCGCTGTTTTCTTGTGTCGTACCACTGGAGATCGTCAGTAAACAGACTGCCAGTGTGATAAAAAGACCTGCTCCTGTGAGCAGGAAGGAACGCGTCTTCATCAGTACTCCTCCCAAAATGGTATGGGTCTTTGAGTTACTGACTATACTATGACCATTCTCTCGCAAACGGCAAGGAGGTAATATTGAGAATTATTTTCAGAAAATCACTCGGAACCATCTTCTGGGGAGGGAGCTTTAAAGCCGGGCAACTCAGGTATCACGGGTTGCTGTTGGGCCGGTTTTCCTGTGGCGTCGCTTATTCTTCTGACCACTCTCGGGGAAAGGCGTTTACCTTTGGCGGCAGCCCCTTTGATCATATATTCGTTAAAATCAATATCCAGGCTGTTATAGCGCGCCCGTGAAGAGGGTACCAGGTTTACCCTGGCGCGGATCTCTTCATTGCCTGTTTTTAAAAACAGAATAGCCGAACGTTTGTGCTCGTCAAAAAGCCGGTACTCCCTGTTCAGGATAAATTTGGGAGTTGCAAACCGTTTGACATAGCACAGGTTCTCCTGCCCGTTACGATAGATAATGTTAAAGACTTCTTCAGGGTGGACAATATCCATATACAACAGGTCGTTGCCCACAAATACCTTTTCCTGGGCATTGATAACCTTGTACAGGCCTGACTTGAAAATCAGAAGTATCCGGTCATACTCGGAGCAGCTGATTTCCAGATCATTGCCGGGATCTTCAACTTTGAGTTTGTATCCAACAAACCCTGTTCCGCTCTGATACACCAGTTGCAGATTGGCAATGGCAGCTGTACGTGCATCCACTTCATTGAGGGTGTTCAGCTCGCTTATTCTGGGGTAGTCTTCACCATATTTGGCTTTCAAGTCGGAGATATAGTCAATGGTAAAACCTACCATATCCTTAAGTTTGGTCCTGATTGAGCGAATATTTTTTTCAATGTCCCGCAATTCTTTCTGCTGTTTGTTGATATCATAGCGGGAGATGCGTCGAATTTTTATTTCCAGAAGACGCTCGATATCCTCCTTGGTTACCGCACGTTTGAGCTCATCGACAAAGGGTTTGAGTCCCTCGTCCACGGCCTTGACCACATCCTGGTATTTGGTCTGCTCTTCGATCTGTTTATAGATTCGTTCTTCAATGAAAATCTGTTCCAGCTTTCTGGCATGCCATTTATCCTGCAGCTTGCCCAGTTCGAGCTCCAGCTCCTTGCGCAGATTTTCCAGCAGCATATCGGTGTTGCGTTTGAGCACATCCTCCACCTGCAGCTGATGGGGCATGTTGTTGACTATGGTAACCAGAGAAGGGGAAACACTGATCTCACAATCAGTGAAGGCATAGAGCGCGTCAATGGTCTCATCGGCATGAACACCTCTGGACAACTTGATCTCCACCTCCACCTTTTCAGCGGTATAGTCGTTGATGGAGGCGATTTTCAGCTTCCCGGCCTTGGCCGCTCTCTCCACCGAATCGATCAGAGCCTGGGTGGTTATATTGTAGGGGAGTTCGGTGATCAGGATGGTCTTGTCATCCGGCATTTCCAGCCGTGCCCGACAGCGAATACGACCGTTGCCGTGGTCGTAATCGCTGACATCCAGAAATCCGCCTTTGGGAAAATCCGGATACAGGGTAAACTCTTCATCCTGCAGATAGTCGATCTGGGCCTGGAGCAGTTCATTGAAATTATGGGGCATAATTTTCGTGGCCATGCCCACGGCAATCCCTTCGGCGCCCAAAAGCAGAAGCAAAGGAATTTTAACCGGCAGGGTCACCGGTTCCTGCATGCGGCCGTCATAAGAATCAATGAATTCCGTCAGTTCTTTGTTAAAGAGCGTTTCCCTGGCAAGGGGAGACAATCGGCACTCGATATATCTGGCGGCCGAGGCCTGATCACCCGTATAAATATTGCCGAAGTTGCCCTGGCGATCGATCAGGAATCCCTTATTCGCCAAGTTGACCAGCGCCGCGAAAATGGACTGGTCCCCATGGGGATGGAGCTTCATGGTCTCTCCGACCACGTTGGCAACCTTATGGTAGCGACCGTCATCCATATTATGCAGGGTCTGGAGGATGCGCCGTTGAACAGGTTTCAAGCCGTCGTCTACGTCGGGAATGGCCCTCTCCCGGATAACATATGAGGTATATTCGAGAAAATTGCCGTCAAAAAGCTGGTGGAGTTTACCGCGCTGTCTTTCTGTTGCTGTGTCGCTCATTCCGGCCTCAGGGTCAGGTGTTCCATAATGTACTGGCGGCGCTCGGGCGTATTTTTGCCCATATAAAATTTCAGGACCCTGCTCACTTCGCTCAGGGAATCTATATGTACGGGTTTCAGTCGAATTTCCTCGCCGATGAACTGTTTGAATTCAGCCGGCGAAATCTCACCAAGCCCTTTAAATCTCGTTATTTCAACACTTCGATCGGATTTACCCTTTGCCTTGAGTGCGGTAAAGGCCTGCTGCATCTCTTCATCGGTGTAGCAATAGTACGTCTGCTGTTTGTTGCGTACCCTGTATATAGGGGTTTCAAGAATATACACATGGCCCTGTTTGATAAGCACTTCAAAATAGTGCAGAAAAAAAGTGAGCAGCAGATTACGAATGTGTAATCCGTCCACATCGGCATCCGTGGCCAGGATAACCTTGTCAAAACGCAGGTTGGAAATGGATTCTTCGATATCCAGCGCCCGCATCAGGGAATACATCTCCTCGTTTTTATACAGCAGGTCCAGACGCTGGCCGAGAACGTTCATGGGCTTGCCTTTAATGGAAAAGACCGCCTGGATCATCGGGTCGCGGGAACTGACTATGGAACCGGCGGCAGATTGCCCCTCTGTGATAAAGAGCATGTTCTCTCTGCCGGATTTGGACGGTTTTCCTTTACCGGGATGATATTTACAGTCTTTGAGCTGCGGAATTTTGAGCGCGACTTTTTTGGCTTTTGCCTTGGCTTCCTTACGGACTGACTGCAGCTCTCGACGGACTTTTTCGTTATGCTGCACTTTTTCCAGCAGGAGCTCGGCGTCGTCGCTGTGTTTGTACAGATGATTGGCCACCGCATCTTTAACCGCATTGACAATGGGGGACCTGACATCGGTGTTCCCCAGTTTGTTTTTGGTCTGGGACTCAAAAACCGGCTCTTGCACCTTGACCGCAAGAACGCCGACTATGCCGTCTCGGACATCCTGGCCGTTAAATTTTTTATCGCTGAACTCATTGACGCCTTTGAGGATGCCTTCACGAAATGCAGACAGATGGGTGCCGCCTTCACTGGTAAAGGTGCCATTGACAAAGGAAAAGTAGGATTCCCCATATTCCGTGGTGTGGGTAAAGGCGAACTCAATTGTTTTATCGGCAAAATGCAGGGCCGGGTACATCCCTTCACTGTTCACCTCCCTTTCCAGAAGGTCTGACAGGCCGTTTTTGGAATGATAGGTGCTGCCGTTACAATGCAGGGTCAGCCCGGCGTTCAGATAGGCGTATCGCCATAATCGCTGTTCGACATACTCGATATCAAAGGCGTAATTGGGAAACAACTCGGAATCAGGATGGAAGCTGACCAGTGTCCCGTTCTTTTCCCCGCACTCCCCTTCTTCCTCCTCAACCAGGGTTCCACGATCAAAGACCGCCCGTTTGTATTGTCCTTCCCTGTAGGCGCATACCGTAAAGGTTGTGGAAAGCGCGTTTACAGCCTTGGTGCCGACACCGTTCAGACCGACTGAGAACTGGAATACGTCGGTGTTATATTTTGCGCCGGTGTTGATGGTGGAAACGCACTCAATCACTTTGCCCAAGGGTATTCCCCTGCCGTAATCGCGGACACTGCAGTTCCCGTCGTCATCGATGTTGATATCAACTTTTTTGCCGTATCCCATGATGAATTCATCTACGGCATTGTCGATGACCTCTTTTAAAAGAATGTAAATGCCGTCATCAGGGTTGGAACCGTTACCGAGCCGACCGATGTACATTCCCGGTCGTTTACGGATATGTTCAAGGGAGCTGAGGGTTTTAATCTTGGATTCGTCATATTGGTGTACTGACATAAATGCGTTGGCGACAATTGGTTGTAATTAATATAAAAATATCTGGACCAGTTTAGCCTGCAGACCTCACTCCATCATATGGACACGGCCGCAGTCAGGACATATCCAGGTGGGACCGTTACTGATTCCCCAAATATTTTCCCGGAAACATTCCGGGCAGATCTGAAAACCGCAGGAGCAGCTCCAGCAAAACGGTTTTTTCTCTCTACAGCAATGGCAGTGAAATTCTTTTTTTCGCCGCCGTCGCCTGTTTGTAACAGTTGCATCAGACATATCTCAGGCGTCCTTTCGCTCCACTTCCGTGTCAAGCCATTGCAGGTACGGTTCATGGCCGCCGACTATTTCCGTGGCGATGATCTCAGGGACCTCATATGGATGCACCTCGCAGAGCCTGGTTTTGAGCCGCTCAAAAAGATCCGTACGTGTCTTCATAAGACAGAGCTGTTCCTGGTCTTCTTCAATTTTTCCCTGCCAGTGGTAGCGAGAAAGGCAGGGAACAATCTGAACACAGGCCGCCAGTCTCGACGCAAGAACAATTTCAGCTATCTTTGCTGCATCTTCCGATGAAGAAACAGTGGTTTGGACCTGAATATACGATCTGTTCACGAATTTTCTCCATAAAAAAGTGATTCCAAAGGCTCGACATGGCGGACTCAACTGGAATAATTTTGCAAAGTGGAATATCTTACCAGTCTCGGGAAAAAAAAACAAATGCTCTGCATACTGCCGGCTTTCATCAGGAGGAAACATGCTCTTTGTCGTCGATGTAGGTAATTCACATACGGTCAGCGGCGTTCTCCACGAAGATACATTTATCGCCAACTGGCGCCTGCAGTCCAATCAGGACAGGACAGCAGATGAACTTGCCATCCGCTATAACGCCCTTTTCCAAATGACCGGAATTAATCCCAGGGACATTGACGGTTTTATCGTCTCCTCTGTTGTGCCGCCGCTTGAAACGAGCTGGCTGGATTTTGCGGAAAATTACCTGACAACCACCTACAAACCCATTGCGGTCAACAACACTCTCAACCTGGGCGGACTCAAGATACTCATCGAGAATCCGGACGAAGTCGGGGCGGACCGTATCGTTAATGCCGTGGCTGCCTGGCAGCGGTATCACGCTTCACTTATCGTGGTTGATTTCGGCACAGCCATCACCTTTGACTGTGTCAGCGCCAACATGGAATACCTGGGCGGCACCATCCATCCCGGAATAGGGATCTCCCTTGACGCTCTGGCCTCCCGTACGGCAAAACTGCCGCGACTGGACATCGGCGTGGCTCCGGAACACCCCATCGGCACCTCCACGGTCAAGGCCATTCATTCAGGCATGCTGTATGGATTCGGAGGACTTATCGATCGCATGGTTGAAGTACTGGGTAAAGAGATGGAACCAGACGGCAAACATGTGCATGTTATCGCCACCGGAGGAATGGGGAAATTGATTCATCCCTATGCCCGCAGCATAGAGGTGACTGATAAGCACCTCACCCTGAGCGGCCTGCAGATATTGTTTGAGCTCAACAAAGGATAAAGCTGTGGCAAAGCCGGTTTTCCCCAAACGTCTTCGTAAAGGCGATACCATCGGGCTGTTCTGTCCTGCCGGTCCTGTACAAAAAACAGAGGAGATGGACCGTGGAATCCGGGTGCTCACGTCCATGGGATTTCATGTCGCCATCAAAGGCAGGCTGCAATGCGGCCACCCCTATCTCGCCGATACGGATCACGCAAGAGCGCAGAATTTCCTTTCCCTGTGGCACGACGAAGAGATACAGGCATTGATGGCCGTTCGTGGAGGGTTCGGCTGTATGCGTCTCCTTGATCATCTCGGGCTGGATGATTTACAGGGCCGCCCTAAATTGCTTATCGGGTTCAGCGACGTAACCGCCCTGCTCCAGGGGCTGTTCGTTCAGGCCAACATAATAGGCATACATGGCCCGGTGGTCACATCCCTGGGAAAACAGGATGAACAAAGCGTGCGCAGCTTGTTTGCCCTTCTCACCGGTGAGTTACATGCACCCGTCACCTCACCGGACCTGGAAATTCTTCGGGAAGGTACTGCCGAAGGTCCACTGATCGGAGGCAACCTGACAACATTGGTTCATCTTATTGGAACTCCATGGGAGCCTCCCTGGGATGGTGCCGTACTCGTTCTTGAAGATACCGGGGAAACACCCTATCGACTCGACAGGATGCTGACCCAGCTTGCTGCGGGCGGGCGATTGACAAGACTTGCAGGTCTTGTTTTAGGTACCTTTGATCAAGGGCAGGATCAAGACCGCCTTGAACTTCTGCGCCTGCAGGAACAGATCTGGACCAGAGTTCTTGAACTTACAACCGCATATAATTATCCGATCTGGGGGCAGTTTCCCATCGGTCACCTGGGACGTAACATCGGGCTGCCGATCGGCATGCAGGTGTGCATGGACTCGTCCTCAGGCCGGTTGCAGTTTCTGGAAGAATCGGTTCAATTGCTCTGAGTATATGGTCAAACGCTACACTCTCACACTCGGGGCATTCATTTTTCTGCTGCTTGGATATGCCCTCAGCCTGCTGCCTCTTCTCCTTGTCAGACAGGTGATGCAGGAGGAGCGCTATATGCAGGCGCTTATGGTCTGGGCGATATCGGCCTTGCTTCTTCTTTTGCCCGCCGTTACCCTGATCATAAG
Organism: Desulfobulbaceae bacterium; assembly: GCA_963678525.2. Classification (GTDB taxonomy): domain Bacteria; phylum Desulfobacterota; class Desulfobulbia; order Desulfobulbales; family Desulfobulbaceae; genus Desulfogranum. The sequence goes on along the minus strand of CAXXDG010000003.1, from coordinate 1,382,190 downwards.
GAAAATCTGGTATTTTCAGGGACAGGGGCCAACCCTTGAGCTGGATGCAATAGAGCGGAAACTGCTCACTGTCAATGAAATGGATTGCCCGGTGCGTGTAGTCAAAAAAAAACGGGGCCTGATCGTTACCTGGAAGCATGAAGACTTCAAGTGGTGCGACTACATGAGCTATGCCGGCATGAAAGCTTGCTATGAGCTGCACCTTCGCTTCGAACCAAGTACAAATACCGTCAACACCGGTGACAGAATCCGTTCCATCTATTTCATCGTTTGTCCGGACGAAGTGAAGACCGGCCTTTTCAGCCGGCCGAAACCGCTCCTCGGCCTGGACAGTAATAAACAATGGAGCATGGACCGGTACAGCGACTGCACGCCCATGGATTTCACCTTTATGCCGCAAGAGATAAAGTACCCTGTTCTCGGAACATTATTGCAAAACGGCTGGAATATTCGATTTCATTATTTTTTGAGGGCGTCTTGAGGGATGCAGGATTACCCATTCTGGGATCTATAGACTTCTTCTTATTTTCAACAAGTTGCTCGGGAGGATAAAATGTTTGGCACTTCAAATAGTTGCGATGCGAAAGGTGGAAGAATTCGTACAGTATGCTCTCGATGTAAAACTGTACGCTACGTCCCTATATCAAGTAATACTCGAAGAAAAGCCGTCCGCTGTAAGTGTGGCAAAAGTACCGTCTATGTAGTAAACCATCGCGGTTTCAGGCGGGAAATGACCTCCGGCATTGCTGAAATATTCCTGCAAGACGGTCGTAAAATAAATGTACTGCTCGCCGATGTCTCCAGCGGAGGCATAGGATTCACAGCCCGCTCAGGAAATTTCCGTTCTCTGCCCCTGGGCTCTGAAATTACCCTTAAATATAAAAATGGAGACAACCAGACCCAAAGAAAGGCACGGGTAAAAAATGTCATGGGTACGAGAGCAGGGGCTGAATTTTCAGATCATCTGGCCCAACTCATGAAAACGATCTAATATGATCCTGAATCCGTGAACGTTCGTCCGTACTTCAGCTTCGTTGTTCCAAATCAACTGGTTACGGTAAGCTTTATCAGAATCTTCACTGCGGCTCATACCATCAGTCGTCTTTAAGCCGGCCGAGAATCCACTGAACAGCCGCAAAGAGATTTTCTGCAACATACGCCGGCTGCACGCTCTGTTTCGGACCTATATATTGGGCGTCCCCGCGCCCATATCCTGTCAGCACCAATATTGGAGCGGCTCCGACGGCAGCCCCGCAACGGATATCCGACCAGCGGTCTCCGACCACAAAAGAGCGTTGCAGATCGATATCGAAATCTTCCGCCGCCTGTTCAAGCAGCCCGGTTTTCGGTTTTCTGCAGTCGCAGTCCTTCCGGTACTCCTGCTCTTTGGCTTCGGGATGGTGCGGGCAGATGTAGATGCCGTCCACATGGGCGCCCTGCTCTGCCAGTTCCCTGGTCATCTTCGCATGGACTGCATCGAGCAGCTCAGGGGGAAAGTACCCTCTTGCCAGGCCGGACTGGTTGGTGACCACAATAACGGGTATTCCTTCTCTGTTCAACGCAGCAATCGCCCGGGCCGCATCAGGCAATAAGTGAAAACGAGTGATATGGTTAATGTAGCCCATCTGTTCATTGATGGTGCCGTCCCGGTCAAGAAATACAGCTGTTTTTTTCCTGTCAGTTTGCATGCCCACCTCTCTCAGCCCATAAGCTCTCGTATGCCTGCCAGGACTTCTGCCGGAGAAATAGACCTCAGGCAGTTCAGATGCTTCAAGGGACAGACTGTTTTTTTACAGGGGCTGCAGGACAGATCCTTACGAACCACAATCGCATGCTCGGAAAAAGGACCAGTGGCGATATGATCAGTGGAACCGAAAATAGCGACCAGGGGCGTATCCAGGGCTGCCGCCACATGCATAAGCCCCGAATCATTGGTTACAAAGGTTGAACAACACTGTATAAGCGCGATGGCCTCAATGAGCTTGGTTTTTCCTGTGAAATCCAGAATCCGTTCAGGTTTGGTCACGGACTGACGAATTTGCCGGGCTGTTTCCTGATCTGCTTCAGTCCCGAAAACCGCAATATCAGCATCCATTTCCATACAGATACGCCCGGCAAGCTCTGCAAATTGATCAGCAGGCCATCGTTTGGCAGGTCCGTAGGCTGCCCCGGGATTAAAGCCGATAATGGGTCGACGTCCCTGTGCAGAAGACATCTGCGCCAGACGTTGCCGGGCGTTCTGCTGCATTTCTTCCGGCACAAACATCTCCAGCGTATTTTGCGAAGGGGTCAAGCCAAGGCCCTGGAGCATCTCCTGATAATAATAGACCTGGTGCTTTGAACCGATATCTGCAGCCTTGTTCACTCCATGGGTTAACAACAATCTGCGCCCGTCCGTTGTATACCCGCCGCGGACAGGTATTTTCGCGATGCAGCTTATCAGAGCGGCTTCAAAGGCATTCTGCAGCAATATGGCGCAATCAAAGCGCTCTCCGGCCAGTTCCCTGCCAAGCCGCCATTTACCCATGACTCCCATGTGGCGGTCTTTGCGCTCGTAATACAACAGCCGATCCACCCTGGGGCTGTATTTAAAAACATCGGCAACCCAGGGAAGGACAAGTATGCTGATCTCACTGTCCGGAAAATTTTCGCGAATGGTTCGAACCGCAGGAGTCGTCATCACTGCATCGCCGATCCAGTTGGTGGAACGAATGAGAATACGTTTCGGATTTGCAGGAAAAGGTTTCATGCTTGCCCCTTACCTGCGTTACCCGTAAGTAAAGCCTCAAGCCGCTCCAGGGCAAAGGAAATCTCCGGATCCAGACCGAGGGCCACCTGGTATTCCTCAATAGCCTCTTCAATCCGGCCGGTCTTTTCCAGGTTCAAAGCCAGGTTGGCATGATCGATGGCTGACACGGGGTTTAATGCCACAGCCCGCTGAAAATGCTTCACTGCCATATCATATTGATCTGTTTTAAAATAGCATACTCCGAGGATATTATGCATATCCGGTCGTTCTTCATCATAGTCGAGCCCTCTCTGCACGCTCTTTATGGCCGGATCAAATTGTTCGAGATCCCTGTGGCAGCACCCCAGATACGAATAAATGTAGGGAATGTCCTCCTCATGGGGAGACAGGCTGAGCGATTCCGTGAACAGCTTAATCGCCTGGGAGTACGCGCCCTGTTCATAGGCAAATCTTCCCCTGTAAAAAGAGAGAAAATAGTTTTTTTCCACATGCTGCTGCATATGGCTGAGCTTGGCGTCCAAGGCGTCGCCCTCAAGGAGTTGGGTGGCAAGTTTGGCTGCAAACAAAGACGCGCTCCCGCCCATGGCGCGCTCCCTGAAATGGGCGCCGGGAATAATGGTGTATACCGCCGGGATCTGCAGGAGCGGGTGCATGGTGTCAATCAGGTAAATGTCCGTACCCATGTTGGTACGTACGGCCTGCAGATACCGTTCAATTTCCACCAGCATGTCGTCATCGGCCAGACACGCCATGTTATCCAGGGTAATTGTTTTGCCCGGGTTCACCACATGATCGACCTCTTCAAGGGAAAGCGGTTTGGGGAGCCCGCTGGCCACGTAGTTGGAACCGGTTTCAAAATCGCCTGCCAGCTGGGCCGTTTCAGTCAGGGCGCGTATAAGCGCTTTATTTGGATCCGGGGTTGTTCCTGCTGTGTAGACGATTTCACTTTTCTCTGGAAAAGTTTTCGGATCCCATGCCAGGGCTGCCACGGTTGGGATGCCGGTATCGAGCGTGAAATCGTTAAGATAGACTTCAATCCCCTGGGAAGCAAACTTGTCAAGCAACTCCCTGGCGACCGGTTCGACCACACTGGTCAGGTCAATGGCAGGCGTTTGCATGTTGTCCCGACTGACAAGGGCGCATACGTGCCGCTCTATGAGTTCGGACACGCCCTGGAGCACGGCCTCTTCAAAGGTATTCCCGGCCGAGGGACCGTTAAACTCGTTAATGGCGTAAAACCAGCTGAAAGGGATTAAAATTGATGCATTATCGGACAGTCTCGTAGCCCAGGTCCATTGCATGGGCAGTCCTCGGAGGAGACGGTCAAACACGTCTACAGTCAGGCCGGCGTCATGCACGGATTCCAGGAGTACCTTCTGATCCAGTACGGGATAACCTTGATTGATCATGGCCGCATAATCACCGACAAGGAAGTTGTCCGGGTGCTGCATAAAGCTGAAAAAACTATACCGTTCAGCAAGTTCCATACAGGCGCTGGCCCTGGATTGCTCAGGCGTCGAGCCCTTTCCCATCTGCTTTTTATTGCCTATCACCTCCTGGGCGTCTTCACCACAGACGCTGAAATACACGGGAATATCCAGGCGTCCGGTGTCAATGCGCTTCACTTCTTTAAGGATATTAAGCCCGGTTTCCTCAAGCCGCTCCTTGAAACGCTGAACTGTCTGCTCAGGGGAACAGAATTTGTCTTGATCATGGGTGTATGTCTTGCGGCACGACTGCAGGCGGATACTTTTCTTTTGCATGGTAATACGGTAAGGGAACAGGTACGGTTGTTTGATTGGATCAAGGCGGCTTCAAGTCGATAACAGGAATAGTCCTTCCACGTACCTTTATATAGGCCTACACACGTGGGGATATCCGGTTTCGATTATGCGTGGAGCCATTCATACACGCAGCGATCAGGCAGGGCAAGTGTTTTTATCCGAAAGTCTCCGGCAGAGAGCGGTATGCGCCATGCCGGATCGATACACTTTCATTGTCCGTTGTGGCCGGCCAACCGGGTCCAGCCATGCTGGTTTATAGGAGAGTCTTCGGCAGAGAGCAAAAGGCTCACGGCAAAGAGATACGTTTTCAGGGTTCGTTTGGGGCTGACAATCCGACCCGGCCATGCCGGTCGGCGATGAAATATAAAAAACATGCAGCTACTCACAGGAGCAGAGTCCAGCTTGATAACTTCCCTGTATTTGTAACTGGTTACAGGGTGCCTGATAGCACACAGACTGGTGCAGCGTATTTGGTCATACGTAAGCCGGCCTGATCGTGGAAAGATCAGGCGCACTGTGAGCAGTTACAAATACATTACAGCTTTTGAAACTCAGCGCAGAGATCTCTGAGATGAGAAATTCGATCCGTCCAGGCTGAGCCACAGGGCTCCAGGAGTATTTTCCTGCTTGCAGGTTCCGAAGCGATCAGGGTCACATTGAGATGATTTTCAGGACAGGCCGTTCCCAGACGATCCGGCCATTCAATAATACAGACGTCTTTTGAGGTAAAGTAATCAAGAAGACCGGCAGCCTCCACGTCGTCTGCATCATTAAGACGATACAAATCCATATGATATATGGACATGTTCACCCCTTCATATTCATGCATAAGGGCGTATGAAGGACTGGAGACATACTGGTCGTCACTGATGCCGAGCCCCAGGGCCATGCATTGAACTAAAGTGGTCTTACCTGTGCCTAATTCACCGTGCAGGAGCAAAACATCTCCGGCTTGTATTGAGAGAGCAAGTTTTTCAGCAAAGCGGCAAAGCTGATGCAAAGGTAACGGCAGGGTTTCGAAACGATAATGTTGTGTAGTATCGACAGGTTTCACAGGTAAGGTTCTCGTTTACGTCCAAAGCTTTTTCGTTGAAAAAATACTCTACATTCGGGTTTTATGAGCTACATGGGTAATCGAACAAATACGATCCCCGACACCTGTCGGTAATATTCCGCATAAACGTCATGCAGTTTCAAAAATTTGGAAACACAAAAAAAAAGCTGTTGGTTACCAGGGACATTTTTTTCAATACCGACTATCGATTGCAGTTAATACATCAAAAAAAGTCTTGTCAACACCTTACAGGGGTATTTTTAGAAGGGAAATTTGTCTGACCAAAACCCATGCAGATGGAAGGATGTTTTCAGAAAATGCCGGCGCTTGCCTGCACTTTATTTATGATATTTCTGCCCCGCTAAAATGGTATAGGCCCGGTAAAGCTGCTCAAGCAAAATCAATCGTGTCATTTCATGGGTAAACGTCATGGCCGAAAGAGAAAAAATCTTGTCGCTTTGTTGCAGGACTGAACTGTGCAGGCCTAAATGCCCGCCGATAAGAAACGTCATGGCGCCGGCGCCCTGGTTTTGGGACAGCTGAAGAAAATCCGCCAGTGCCGGAGAATCGATGGATTCCCCCAAAGGGTCAAGAGCCACAATGACCGTGCTGCCTCCTGCAGGCGCCTTTTCCAGAAGCAGCCCGGCTTCGGTTTGCTTCAGCCTCTCTTCATTTGCCTGCCTGTCTTTTCCTGTCCGCATGACAGGTACGTCCACAGGAGTGTAATGGCGCAGTCGTTTCAGGTATTCTTCAATGCCGGTATGAAGAAATTTTTCCTTGGTTTTCCCCAGAAAAGGAATAACTATCTTCATTCTTGAGACGCGGCTTTTTTTTGCAGGATCAGCTCCAACTGTCTGCAAAACTCTTCGTAGCTGATCTCTTTATTCAGCCCCGGACAGGACTCGGTGATGGTCAGGTAGTTATTGTGATCATGCAGCATGCTGGGATGCAGGGGCCATTCTCGACAGCGTTCCGGACGCCCCTCGTGTACACGGCAGCCCTGCAATTCTGCATCATAAAAAATACAGTGCCCATCCACTACCTGCATCTGTACGACATTACCTGTAACCCGCCAGTATTTCTCTCTGGCTTCTTCCTCCGAAAGCCCAAGGGCTGCGGCCATACGCTCCTGATCGTAGGGTGAAAGAGAAACCGTGGTTTCACCGTGACAACAAAAACCACAACGCGTGCATGTAAAAATAACCGAACTGTCCAATTGTCACTGATCCTTCTTGGTGTTGCATAAAAAAAGCGCTGACTCGAGCAGAATCAACGCCTACTGTAATTTGTTGCACCCAACGAGTCAGGCATACCCTATCACATCACCAAACGAGGAAATGTTGATGCCGAACTTCTGTGCCGCTTTTTTCCATTTCTGGTCATCTGCAGTGTGAAACAATACATCATAATCAGCGGGAAGTGTCAACCAACTGTTGTCAATAAGTTCTGATTCCAGCTGTCCGGGTCCCCATCCGGCGTACCCCAGTAAAAAGAGGTAACTCTCCGGTCCCTGTCCCCTGCTGATGTCCTCGAGAAGGCGGGTGTCACGGGAAAGGGAAACGGCGGATGTGATCTCCAGGGAATAGCGCTCATGCACTGCCGCATGGTAGAGGATAAAGCCCGCATCCAGTTCAACCGGACCGCCTATGTACACAGGGGGAAGCGGGCCTTCAGGAATCGGCAGACTCATGCCGTGAAAAATATCAAGCAGGGTGATCTCATAGTTCGGGTTATTGATCACCACTCCCATGGCCCCCTCCTCATTGTGGGCGCACATGTATATAACCTGTTCCTTGAATCTGGGATCAGGCATTTGCGGCGTTGAGATCAAAAAGTTACCTGCAAGACTTTCCATACAATGCAATACGGTTGAATTTGTTCTTTATATAACTGTAGCACCATTAAAATGCTATAGTCAAGGGGAAGCAGGCCTGCCGTTTCCGGCAGAACTCCTTAACCGTCTGTTGTTCCGTACTGAATGAGCCAGACAAGATCATGCGGATTCATACCGGTCCATCCCCGGCAAAGGTAATCTTACCCTGAGAACGTTCTTGTTCCCAGTATATTCTTATGGTAAGAGCCTGCTATTGTTTATATCCTGTTCAGGCACATATGCATGCAACAAACACGGAGCGACAGCCATGGTCGACGGAAGCGGTCTCCATTCACACGGTGACAAAATGAAAAAAGTATTATGCTGGATAAGTGAAATGCAGGAAACCCATCCTGAACTCACCAGAACGACATTGTTACAGCAGGCGGAACTGAAATTTGATCTCTCGCCGGCTGATTGCACTTTTCTGGACAAAAACTTCGCCCGGGGACTGGCCGCGGACCAGAGTTGCAACGAAATAAACACCGATCCGGCTTAAACGACGGGTCTGTCCCCGTCTCCTGCCGGAATCGGAAAAATCAGCTGTACGGTCGTTCCCTTCCCCGGTTCACTCTCGATGGTGATATCACCCTTATGATCGGCCATGATCTTCTGGGTGATTGCCAGTCCTATTCCTGTTCCATGTTTTTTGGTGGTAAAATAGGGATAGAAAACCTGCCCCAAAGTCTCCCTGTCCATCCCCTCTCCTGTGTCCCGAATGGAGACAAACACCTTGGAAAACGAACGGTTGTTCCTGTATGCCGCGACCGTCAATTTCCCACCATTTTCCATTGATTGCAGGCTATTTAAAAAGATATTCATGAAGACCTGATGCAGCCGGTCCCTATCCCCCTGCACCGGAGGGAGGTTTTCATCGAGCTTCAAATCAACGGATACGCCCCTGCTCTCGCACTCCGTTCTCAGGAAATCAAGGGATTTGGTCAACAGGGCACCCACATGCAGCAATTCCCTGTTCAGCGTCATGGGGCGGGTCAGGCTGAGCATTTCCGTTATGGTGCGGTTCATCCGTTCGGTCTCCTGTATCAACAGGTCTGCGGTGTCTTGCTCTTTGCTGCCGGGTGCGAACTTGTTTTTGAGCAGCAGCGCCAGCCCCTTGATGGAACTCAGCGGATTACGCACCTCATGCGCCACGCCTCCTGCCATCTTGCCGATTGCCGCCAACCGTTCGTTTTCACGCATCTTCTGCTCAAGAAGCTTCATCTCGGAAACGTCTGAAAGAAGTAAAACAGACCCCATATATCTCTGTTCGCTGTCAAGAATATTGATGGAGCGGCAAAACAGAACAAAATCATTGTCCTGAAACTGCGTCTCAAGTTCACGCTCCTTATGTTCCTGTTTTCCTGCATTTGGTCTATGGATAAAAAACGACGCGATTTCTCCAGGTAAAATATCGCCGGGATAATGATTGACGGCTTCAGTGGGTTGAATGCCCGTAATTTCCGCCACGACCTGGTTCCAGGTAGCTATCCTGCCTTCCTGATCCGTTGCAATAATGCCCACCGGTAATTTGGCTACCAACATGGAGGTAAATGCCTGCACCTTATCCAAGGTCCGCTGAGAGATACGGTAGCCGTGAATGATGGATAAAGACAACCACCCCGCAAGACCGACGAGCAGCATGACCGCGGACAGCATGATGAGCTGTACGCGCAGACGTCGTATGGTCTGATCGAACACGCTCATATCGAGCCCGACAAGGACAAAATATCGTTTACCTCTATCCGGCGGTTCCGGCAATGGTGTGATCAAGGGCGGAGAATCGCCGCGTTCCTGCATGAAGAATCGATTCAACCTGGGCAGATCCGGTCGATGCGTCCCTTTGGGCAGCATTGGTAAAATGGCCGGAAAAGGGCGGACAGCCCTGAACATACGATTTCCTTGAGCGGTCGGCTCTATGGAGTAGGAAAGTTCATTGATAAGGGTTACCTTGTCCCCCTTTTCAATTATAGGCAGCACCGGTATCTCAGAGCCTACCTTCTCGGCGGCGCTATGCGCAACAACCTTGCCCTGTTCATCTATTACAGCCAGTTCCAGAACATCGTCATCCTCTATAAGATGATCGATCACACGCTGCACATGGCTCGTCCAGGGTTCGCTTTGCCAGTACCCCTTACGCAGATCAGCAATGAGTGAAGCGCGGGAGGCGGAAGGAATTACACGCATGAGGGTGATGGTCTTCTGCAGCATGGCATTGGTCATCAGCCTTTTTTCAAGTCTGAGATTATGAAACGCAAAGGTGACGACAATGATGATGAGCAAACCGGCTGCAGCAGCCAGGAGCCACGGAGACGCAAAAAGAAAACGGGAACGGATAATGGCGCTTATTTTATCTTTCATGTCTCAACTCCAGCAAATTCCTTTCCAGTCTGTCAGCTCTATGAGCCGGTAAACATGTTGATATGTGTGGAAAGCGCCTGGCTGCATTACCTGCGCTTTTCGCCTGCAGCCTTGATAAACAAATTAAAGGTAACTTAACAAAGAGCGGCTGGTGTATACAATTTATACAGAGTAGAATTGTTACCTGTGAAGAAAAGGAACAGCTGCAACCTCCGCTTCCATAAAAAAAAAGACATCACTATCAAAAATCAACGAAAGAACAGATCGATATAAAAATATTTATTTTTTTGGCACATTCTTCGCATAATTAAAAATGCAACAGGCAATATAACACAGAGAACAACAGGAGATGTGTTTATGAACAAAAAAACAACCGCAAAGAAACTGCTGCTCGCAACCATCCTCACCAGCGGGTTAGCGTTCGCTATCTCTGAAGCTGCCGTCGCCGGCCACCACTTCCGGAACGGTCATGGCCGCATGCCGTGCCAGGTTCAGAATATGACCCCGGAAATGCAGCAAAAAATGACCAAGTTTTTTGAAGATACCAAAGAAACCAGAAAAGCTCTCGCCCAAAAACGTGCTGCCATGAGAGCTATTATGCATGCACAGACACCTGATCCGACAGAGGCGTCCAAGGTGGCGGGAGAGCTTTTTGAGCTCCGTGAAACAATGCGTACTCAAGCACAGGAATACGGCGTGCCTTTTCCCATGATGGACCATGGTCCCGACGATATGATGATGCCGAGAGGCAAAGGTGACGGCAAGCCGATGCCACCTCGGGAGAAGGGACAACAGCCCTCATAACACTGCACTTTCATCTTGCTTTCCTTTTTGATCCCCCGGCAGGTTTTTCCCTCCTTTTTTGCCTGCTGGGGGGCTCTTTTTCCGAGTACACGCCGGCTTACATCATATTTTCCGGATCAATATCCACGGCCATTTTCACAGCTCCCAGCTTGAGCATTCGCTGCTGTTCGCGCAACGCATCCACCATCGCGTGCAGCACACGATAGTCAGTGCTTTTAAGCAGCAGCTGCCAGCGATACCGGTCTTTCACTTTTGCCAGAGGCGCAGGCGCCGGTCCGAGCTGTTCCATCTGTTTATCTGCGAAATTCTTTCTGAAAAACAGGTTGACCTTGCGAGCGGCTTTTTCAACTAACTTTTCATCCTCCCCACTGAATTTGATATTAACGAGCCTCCCAAAGGGAGGGAAATTCAACAGGGAGCGTATCTGCAGCTCCTTTTCGACCAGTCCCGTGTAATCATGCGCCTGGGCGCAGGCTACGGCATAATGATGGGGCTGATGGGTTTGAATGATCACCGAACCGGGTTTTTCTCCGCGCCCTGCCCTGCCGGTAACCTGCGCCAACAACGAAAAGACGCGCTCCGATGCTTTATAGTCGGGCATGGCCAGTCCGGAATCCGCCCAGATTACCCCGACAAGGGTTATGCCCGGAAAATGCAGGCCCTTGGCAATCATCTGGGTGCCGACTAAAATGTCCACCTGCTGCTTTTTCACGGCAGAGAGCGTTGCCAGATAGTTTTTTCTGTTGGAAGCAATGTCGCTGTCCAGACGCGCTATGCGTGCGTGGGGAAAAAGCTGTTCAGCCTCCTGTTCGATTCGTTCGGATCCAAGCCCTATCCCGATGACGCGCTCGGAACGACACGACCGGCAGATAATATTGACCGGCAAGGTAAAGCCGCAGTAATGACAGAGGAGCTTCTGCGCCGCACGGTGTCTGGTCATGGATACCTGACAGTGTTGACATTGCACAATACTGCCGCAGTCCTGACAGAGCATGGAAGAGGAATAGCCTCGTCTGTTGACAAAGAGAAGAATCTGCTCTCGTCGTTCCAGGGTTCTGTCCATGGCCTGAATAAGTTGATCGGAAAAAAAAAGATCAGGCCTGCTCCGACCGCCCTTGCTTAAATCAACAATCTGCACTTCCGGCAACGGCCGGCTGCTCACCCTTTTGTCCATGGACAGCAGGGTATACTTCCCGTTTACGGTATTGCTGTAACTGGTGATCGACGGGGTCGCTGATCCGAGAATGACTGGGCAGCCTGCCATTTTTGCACGCATCACGGCAACATCCCGGCCGTGATAGCGCAATCCGTCATCCTGCTTGTAGGCAGACTCATGCTCCTCATCCACCACAATCACCCCCGGATCGTTGAGAGGAGCAAACACTGCTGAACGCGCTCCGAGTACGACCCGTGCCTCTCCCTGCCTGAGCCGATGCCATTGATCAAGTCTCTCACCTGTGCTCAAACCACTGTGCAACAGTGACAGTTGATCCCCGAAGGTATTGAAAAACAGTTCTTCCATCTGGGTTGCCAGGGCTATTTCAGGCACCAGAACAAGCGCTGATCTGCCGGTCTTGAGAGCTTCCATAACAGCCTGGAGATAAATCTCCGTCTTGCCGCTGCCGGTCACCCCGTGCAATAGGAAGGGTGTAAATTCTCCGCGAGTAATCGCAGGAAGGATGTTGTCCAGGACATGTTGCTGCTGCCTTGTATGCTCCCTGGAAACCACCTGCTTTTTAGCCACCGCCTCTCCAAAGGGATTGCGATAGATGCGTTCTTCTTCCCGAACAAGCAGTTTCTGTTCGACCAGGGTATTGAGATGCCGACCACTGTATTTATAACGCTCCCGGATCGCTGATTTCGGAACCCGTTGTCCGTGAGAAAGATACAGTTCACTGACAATCCCCAGTGTTTTTAATTCCGCGGGCTTCAGGGAAAGGCCGCTCTTTTGCATCCATGTCTCCAGCGATGCTCCGGGGGAGGCGTTGCCGGCCAGCAAACCCGCCAGATCATGGTTTGGTCCGTAGACAGCCTGATATTTCTCTTTTGTCCCGGACCGGAACACATCCTTCTCAAGCCGGATGACCTGCCCGTTTTCAAGTTGCGCAAGCAGTTTGCGTCCCTCGGCGGAGCGCCGGAGACGAGCGACAACTCCATGGGAAAGATGCTCTGTCTGCTGCAGTTGTGCGATCACCTCTTGAAAGGTTTCTGTCGTGCCTGAAATCGAACTCAATTTCTCCAAACCGCCGGGCATCAATCGGGCTGAAAAACCGCTCTTTGCCGAAGGCGACGCGGGAAGAGCTGTGGCAAGGACTTCGCCGATGGGATGATGATAATATGAAGACAGCCACCGATACAGCGGGATCAATTCCGGTGGAAAAACAGGCTCTCTGGAAAGCACCTGTTCAACGGCTTTGACCACAAAACCGCCGGAGCCATCGTTTTCTTCACTTTCATGGACGTCAAGAATATATCCGGTGACCTTCCTTCGGCCAAGGGGAACAAGAACAGCATGACCCACATCGATAGCAGGTCCGGCGCCGGGATGCGTATAGGTCAGGGTGTGGGCAATGGGAGCGTTTACTGCAATTTCATAGAATATCATACGGATGAAACGTCCCCGAATTAACGAAAGTGCAATGCGTCGGCAGATCCGAAACAAACGTACCCGCTATCACAACGGATAACGGGTAGACGTGAAAAAAATAACGTGTGCCTAATATTTAACACACGGATCGCAAATGCTCCCTGAAAGGTTTGCCCAGGGTTCGATGCTGCAGGGCAAAATCCACAACAGCCTTGAGGTAACCAAGTTTATCCCCGGCATCGTAACGCACGCCTTCAAACTCATAGGCATACATTCCGCGTTTATTGGCCAGGGCCTGCAAAGCATCGGTCAATTGAATCTCACCACCATGTCCCGGAGTGGTTTTACCGAGGACATCAAAAATCTCAGGCATGAGAAGATACCGGCCAATGATGGCAAGATCCGAGGTCGATGTCCCCGGAGCGGGTTTTTCAACCATCCTGGACACTTTGAGGGAACGCTCTATTTCGATATCCTCTCCTTCGACGATACCGTATTGATAGGTCTGATCAAGCGGCACCCTCTGTACCGCCACGATGGATTCCCCCACCTGATTATAGAGTTCTATCATTTGTTTACAGCAGGGTATGTCACTCATCACCAGGTCGTCTCCCAGGAGCACGAGAAAGGGTTCATTCCCCACAACGTTCCGCGCCATCCAGATGGCGTGCCCCAAGCCGAGAGGTTCTTTCTGACGCACGGAAACTATATCGATGAGATTACTGATATTGGTCAGTTCTTCCCGTAATTGCCACTTGTTCTTTTCCTTGAGGACCGTGTCCAATTGAAAATCATAATCAAAATGATTTTCTATTGCGGATTTACCCTCACTGGTTATAAGAACGACTTCTTCGATCCCGGAGGCAACTACCTCTTCCACAATGTACTGGATGGTCGGACGATCCACGATTGTCATCATCTCTTTTGGGATAGCCTTGGATGCCGGAAGAAAACGGGTGCCGAGCCCCGCAACAGGAATGACCGCTTTTTTTATTTTTTGCATTGATGCCTCTGTATGTTTAACAAGTTAATAATGGCGATGGACGGTAGAAATCCAGGATAGTCGGCCATGCGGCGTTGTTGCAATACTTTTTGACAGCAGACTGAAGTCGGCTATACTTGCTGTTGGAAACAGCAGCATGTAGAGAATACCTTTTAAAGCCGGATATGACCGTTTCAGTATAAGACACTGAAATAATTTGTCACTCAAGAGTATACATTACACATCATTTTACCTCCAACCATCACCTGTTTATGCGTTTTTCCTACCCAGAAGATCTTCCCATCTGCGCCCACAAGGATGAAATAATCGAAACCCTGCAAAATAACCGGATCCTGGTTGTTGCAGGTGATACAGGCTCCGGCAAAACAACGCAGCTTCCTAAAATGTGCCTGGAGGCGCTGGGGAGCGAGGCCGGCCTTGTCGGATGCACCCAGCCGAGACGTATCGCCGCCATTTCCGTAGCAGACAGAGTTACAGAGGAAACAGCTGCGCCTGAAAAGGTAGGTTACAAAATTCGTTTCCAGGATCGCGTTCCCAAAGGAGCGCTGATTAAATTCATGACCGACGGGGTGTTGCTTGCAGAAACCAAAAGCGATCCTCTGCTTAAACAATACAAGGTGCTTATTATTGATGAAGCCCACGAGCGGAGTCTCAATATAGATTTTCTCCTTGGGTACATCAAGCAGCTTCTCAAAAAGCGTCCTGATTTCAAACTCGTTATCTCCTCGGCTACCATTGACACGGAAAAATTCAGCTCCCACTTCAACAATGCTCCTGTGATCAATGTCTCCGGAACGCTGTACCCCATTGAGACGATTTATGAAGAGAGCCCGGACGTTGCAGGTGACGATGAACCTAATTATGTGGACGCCGCAGTTCAGGTTGTAGGACAAATCTGCAGCCGGCCTCATGGGGGGGACATTCTCGTCTTTATGCCCACTGAAAGGGATATCCTGGATGCCATCGATCAACTGGAGGGAAATCCGGAATTGGACCATTGCCTGTTTCTGCCCCTCTTCGGCCGACTGCAAACTGCTGACCAGCGCAAAGTTTTTCGACCATCCGGAAAAAGAAAAGTCATTGTAGCCACCAATGTGGCTGAAACATCCATTACGGTTCCGGGGATCAGTTTTGTGGTGGATACCGGACTTGCAAGAATCGCGAGATACAATCCCCGCAGCGGCACGACAAATCTCCAGGTTTCACGGGTTTCACGGGCGAGCTGCGATCAACGGAAAGGACGCTGCGGGCGAACCGGCCCGGGAACCTGTATACGTCTCTATGCAGAAGAGGATTACCTGCAGCGGGATGCATTTACCTTGCCGGAAATCCAGCGTTCCAACCTTGCGGAAGTTATCCTGCAAATGGTCAGCCTGAAGCTGGGCGAACCTGAACACTTTCCCTTTGTGGATCCTCCTGCTCCCCGCAGCATACACGAAGGGTATCGAACCTTGAAAGAGCTCGGCGCCATTACCGCTGAAGGGGCACTGACCAAAAACGGCCGTTTAATGGCTACACTTCCGTTGGACCCCTGTATCAGCCGCATTATCCTTGAAAGCACTCAAAGAGGTGCCTTAAGGGAAATAACCGTAATTGCGGCTGCGCTTTCCATACAGGATCCCCGGGTCAGGCCCCTGGATCAGGAATCCAAAGCCGATGAAGCGCACCGCAAATTTGCCGACAAGCAATCCGATTTTCTCAGTTTGCTCAATATCTGGAATTCGCTCTATCAGGAAAGCGACAAGGTCAGCTGGTCGCAGCTGTCAAAATTCTGTAAACAGCACTTCCTTTCCTGGCAGAGAATGCGCGAATGGTTTGATGTCCATGACCAACTCAAGAACATCCTGAAACACAGGGGGAATTTTGTCGTCAATGAGGCGCCGGCAGACTATGCAGGCATCCACATTTCCCTGACCAGCGGGTTTCTGCGCAATATCTGTTACAAAAAAGAAAAAAACCTGTATCTCTCAGCCGGACAAAAGGAAGTTGTCCTCTTCCCCGGCTCCAACCTCTACAACAAGGGCAGTCAATGGGTGGTCGCCTCCTCGTTTGTGGAAACAACCCAACTGTTTGCCCGCACCGTTGCCCGCATAGACCCTGCATGGCTGGAGGATCTCGGCGGCGAGCTGTGCAAGCGATCCTGGAGTGATCCTCACTGGGAAAAAAAGAAGGGTCAGGTTATCGCCGCGGAACGGGTTACTCTGTTCGGATTACCAATCGTTGCCGGAAGAAAGGTAAATTTCGGACGAATCAACAAGGAAAAAGCACATGAAGCCCAACACATTTTTATTCAGGAAGCGCTGGTATCGGACAATCTGGGCGGCAGCTACGGCTTCATGGAGCACAACCGCAGCCTCCTGGATCATTTTCAAAAACTGGAGGAGCGTGTCCGCAGACGTGACATAACCGTTGACGAACAATTGCTGCACGCGTTTTATGAGAAGCGACTCGGACTTGTGTATGACCGCTTCACTCTCAACCGTCTGCTGCGACGCAAAAAAAACGATTCTTTTCTCCATCTGCAGCCGGAAGATATCTGCCTCAACGCCCCTGGAGACGATGAACTCTATCGTTTCCCGGAAACGCTCCGTATCGGCAGAATCACCGTACCCCTGCACTATCATTTCGAACCGGGACAGGATCAGGACGGGGTGACGGCTTTGTTACCGGCACGAAATATAAACCAGATAGATCCACAGCTTTTTGAATGGCTGGTCCCCGGGCTCTTACCGGAAAAACTGCTGTTCTTACTGAAAAGGCTTCCGAAACAGCTGCGCAAGCAGCTTGTTCCCCTGCCCGATGCCGTGGATCGTTTGCTTGACGGGCTTGAACTCTATAAAGGTTCACTCTACAGTGAAGTGGAAAAAATCCTGTTGCGCTTCTACCAGATACGGATACAGAGAACGGACTGGCAGCCCGACACCCTGCCGCTCCATCTGAAAATGCGCCTGGCGGCCGTTGATGAACAGGGGGAGATTATCTTTGCCGACCGTTCCTTTGAAGATGTACGGCGGAAAGTCCGGAAATCTTCAGGACAGCTCTCCCCCGTATCCAAGGGAGAAACACTGCCTGAAAAAAACAATATCACTCTGGCCGAAATCCATCCCCTTACCCAGGTTCTTGTTCAAAAAAATCAGCGTTCCGGACTGGAAGAGTTATATTATGCGACCCTGCAGCTCGACCAGGTACAGCAGACGGTTCGCCTGCATTATCTTTCTGATCTGCAGGCCGGCCGCAGACAGACAGCGGAGGCCCTGCTCTTCCTTATTGAACAGGAACTGAGCAAGGAGACAAAACAGCTGAAAAAAGAAAGCAAACATCTGGTCGCCACTCATTCCGCAAGTTGGCTTGCCCTGGGCGACCGGCTCTCGGCCGCGCATCTGCAGCAAAGGGTTTACCACTATGTTCTTCGGCAACTCATCCCCCTTGATCTGCACGAAATTCCTTCCGCAGAAGAATTTGCCGACATGCTGGGCTCCTTACGTGAACAAGGGGTCAACCGTCTGGCCAAATCACATCTTTCAGACATTATCCAGGCCCTGCAGACACGGAAGAACGCGGTCAGGGCTATACATGAATGGCGGGAGCGGGCTCGAAAAAGCAGGTCTTTTGAGCAGGCCCGCTTTGATGAATATCAACAGACACTGGAACAGATTCTGCCTGCGGGTTTTCTCGACCGTGACGATGTTCTTCCTCTGCAGGAGGCACCGCGATATCTCCAGGGGCTGATTACCCGTATCGAGCGAGCTGAATTTTCTCCTGCCAAGGACAGAAAAAAAGCGGAACGCCTGATAAAAGAAGAAAACCGGTTACTGCAGCTGGAAAAACTGCCGGTCCCGTCCTCGGTATGCAAACAGCATATTCTTCAATTTCGAAAAATGGTTGAAGAGTTTCGAATCTCTGTTTTCGCTCCCGAGCTCGGCACGAGGTTGTCTGTCTCGGAAAAGAAACTGACAGCCTACTGGAAAGATCTGGAAGATGCCTGTCGAAGGGTGGAGTGAATTCCATACCATGAGGTGAAGACGCAGACAAAAAAAGATAAAACAACTCTGGCAAGGGACCTGTTACTCATATATAATTGATAAAAGAGAATCAATCTCAATAAAATGTTACGAGGAGGAGGTTATGTTCAAAACAACAATGTTGAAAACACTGCTTGCCTGTCTGCTGGTGTCCATGATCGGTTACGGGTGTGCCGATCGTCGCGCCCAGGAGCCGGCAGCTGAATCGCAAGCCGGTCAGGTAGAGAAAAAGCAGGAGGCAACGTACCAGGGAAAAGTTGTAGGCAAGTCCAATAAAGCCAAAACCATATCCATCGAGGTGGGAAAAGGCGACGCGGCAAAAACCGTGATGCTCAAATTTGATGAGCAGACCCAAGGGGTTGAGCATGCCGTTGACGACAGTGCGGTTATCATTACATATGAAAAAAGAGATGCAGGCGAGTTTGCCTTGAGCGTGAAACCCAAACTGGCCAAACTGCCTGCCGGGGTTACAGAGATCAAAACCGAAGAATTGGAAGAACTCCTTGATGCGGAAACAGACCTGTATCTCGTCGACTCCAGGCCCGCCTCAAGGTATGGACAATCCCACCTGCCGGATGCGGTTTCCATCCCTGTTCCGATGCTGAAGGAAAAAAAAGAGGCGTTGCTGCCCAAGGACACAAACAAGCTTCTTGTTTTTTATTGCGGGGGGCCCACATGAGGCATGTCAACTGCCTCCGCCGGTCTGGCGAAGAAAATGGGATATCAGAACGTACGCGTCTATCTTGATGGAGAACCGGCATGGGCCGAGGCCTATCTGCCTACCTATGCAACCAATGATTTTGTCAAAAACGGGAATGTGGTGGTCATTGATATCCGCCCCAGCCATGAAGCTGTTGAAGGGAGAATACAAGGCGCCTATTCCATTCCATACGATCAGCTTGAAGATCGTGTAGATGAAATTCCCCGCAATGCGCCGATCATCCTGTACGGTGATGATGAGGTGATGGATGCGGTAGAAGACCTGCGAGACGACGGCTTTAAATTCGTCTCCCTGGTAAAAGGCGGACTCAAAGGCTGGATTCAGAGTGGTGAAGCCGTTGAGGCAGGCCCTATTTACAATACGGAGATAAAATGGGTTCGGAAACTCGGCAAAGGCGAAGTATCATTGGCTGATTTTCGTAAAGCAGCCTCGGGAGAGGATAAGGACGCTATCATTGTCGATGCCAGGACCAAAGAAGAAGTGGCTGAACTTGGAATATTTAAGAACACCATTAATATTCCCCTGGACGAAATCCCTGCCCGTATGGATGAGCTCCCCAAAGATAAAAAGATTTATATTCACTGTTCTACCGGGGCGCGTGCAGACATGGCGTATAAGGAACTTGTGAAACACGGTTTCGATGTCAAATTCCTGCTTCTCAACATCGCAGACGCATCCTGCGATTGTGAGATCATTCGTCCGTAACCGGCCTGTTTGCTGATATGTGCAGCCGCTAACACGAGAAATCCGGGCATGAGCAATAGACTACAGACTGCTCATGCCCGGAAATGTGCCATCCGCCTTATAAGACGGCGCCGCTGAGCGGGCTTGTTGTTAAATATCCTGCAGCTGTTGAACCATAGCCTCCATCACAGGGATCAGTTCCGGTATGCCGGCCAGTGAATGATTGCGGGCTTCAGTTTCTATCTGAAAAGCGATTCCTCTGATCCCCTCTATACCGAGACTTGCGGAAGCCCCCTTCAAACTGTGAGCTGATGCGACAATCCCCTCCGAGTCGCTTTCTGCAACGGCCTCTTTCAACTTGGCGAAATCACTCGCAGCAGAATCTTTGAATAAGGTTAACAGTTCTTCCAATAACTCTTCGTCTCCAGCTGTCTGCTCAAGGGCAAAGTCTCTGTTCCACTCTAAATCAGCCATAGCTGTCGCTCCGTCTGCTGTTAATGATTTCTCCGGCTTCATCTGCATCCGCCCGGAACCGGTTTTTTGAGAAAAAGCGCATCAAAGATAGTTTGACACCCAAGTACTCCTTCTCGTAAACATTCTACAGTATTATAGGTGCATTTGACCAGAGTGGAAGCGCTTTTTCCCTGTGTCCTCCCTCCATTGAGCACATAATCAATGGAACCGGAAAAAATCTCACTCACCTGATCCGCCGTCACCGCTGCCGGCTGTCCGGAAAGATTGGCGCTGGTAGCGGTTATCGGCTGTCCGAAAGCGTCTACCAGGTCGCAGGCAAGCGCATGGGATGAGCGGCGCACCCCGACGGTTTCCGTGCCCCCTGTGAGCTCGGCCGGCAGGGTGTCAAGCGCGCGGCATATGAGCGTGAGCGGTCCGGGCCAGAATTTTTGAGCCAGCCTGCAAAAGCTGTCAGGAAACGGCGCGTACATCAATCTACGGCACTGTTCCACGCCTTTCACAAGGACCAGAACAGGTTTGTTCTCGGCTCTTTTCTTCACGGCAAAAAGTCTATGCAATGCCTGAGGGTTGAAAGGATCGACAGCGAGCCCGTAAAAAGTTTCCGTTGGAAAAGCTACAATGCCTCCCCTGTGCAGTATCTCTACAGCATAGGTCAGTTGCTCGCTTCGGGACGGATTCACTTGTTCATCTGCAGAGCTTTGTTTTTTTCCAGTACCTGATCTTCCATTTCACGAACAAAGGCATCCAGTTCTTCCTTGACGGCAGCATTGGAGAGACTCAGTATACGAGCTGCCAGAATGGCAGCGTTTTTGGCGCCGGCCTTGCCGATCCCCATGGTTGCGACCGGAATTCCGGGGGGCATCTGTACGGTGGAAAGCAGGGCGTCCAAACCGTTCAGGGAAGAAGCGTCGATAGGCACCCCGATAACAGGGATGGTTGTGTGCGCTGCAATGACCCCTGCAAGATGGGCGGACATTCCAGCCCCGGCAATAATGATCTGCACACCGTTTTCCCTTGCCTTTGCGGCATATTCCGCCACTTGATGGGGCGTTCGGTGGGCAGAGGCTATACGCAGTTGGTTGGTAATGCCGAATCTGTTCAACGTGTCGGCTGCCGCCTGCATAATGGGTAAATCAGAGTCGCTCCCCATAATAATGGACACTTGAATTTCTTTTGCCGGCGACAGTCTCTTCAGCGCTCGATGGCCGATATCCCTTCTGAAAAAGTAACCGGACCAGGAAATCTTATCGACAGCCTGATATGCCCGTTCTATTGCCTGGGCTATGTCTTCACCAATGGCGGTAATACCGAGGACCCGGCCGCCGTTGGTTACGATTGTACCATCCTGTGTTTTTGTTCCGGCGTGAAAGATTTCAACACCGTTGATTTTTTGCGCTTCAGCCAATCCGCTGATGCTCTTTCCTTTCTCATAGCTCCCTGGATAGCCTTCTGCAGCCATAACGACGCAGACGGTGGGCCTGGCATCCAATTTCAATTCAACCTGATCGAGGGTGCCGTCAATGCAATGTTCAACGACTTCAACAAGGTCGGTCTGCATGCGCATTAACAACGGCTGGCATTCCGGGTCGCCGAAACGGCAGTTGAATTCCAGCACATTGATCTCATCGCCGTCAATCATCAGGCCGGCATACAACATCCCTTTATAGGGCCTTCCTTCTTTTGCCATCCCTTTTACAGTCGGCAACATGACCTCATCCATCACCCTTTTGGTCATGGCGTCATCCATGACCGGGGCCGGGCTGTATGCGCCCATGCCGCCTGTATTCGGTCCTTTGTCGCCTTCATAGGCGGCTTTGTGATCTTGTGAAGACGGCAGAGGCAAAACGGTTGTTCCGTCGGTAAAGGCTATAAAAGAAGCTTCTTCCCCAACCAGAAAAGCCTCAACGATGAGCTGCTCTCCAGCCTCACCAAAAGCCTTGTCCTTCATGATCAGATCGACTGCATCTTTGGCTTCCTTGATGGTCTGCGCAACAATGACTCCTTTCCCGGCGGCCAGACCATCAGCTTTGACCACACAGGGCGCCCCGATTGTATCGATGAATTTTTTAGCAGGACCCCGCTTGGAGAAGACCTTATAGGCGGCGGAAGGAATATTGTATTTATGAAGAAAATCTTTTGTAAAAGCTTTACTTCCTTCAAGAATAGCGGCGGCTCGGGACGGACCGAATATACGCAGTCCCTTTTGTTCAAACAGGTCGACGATTCCAAGCGTGAGCGGGTCTTCCGGGCCGACAATGGTGAGGTCGACAGCTTCATTTTCAGCATATTGCGCCAACGCCTGCACATCACCGGCAGCTATATCAACGCAGGTTGCAATCTCCGCAATACCCGCATTACCGGGCGCACAAAAAATATGCTTGATTTTTTTCGACTGTTTGAGCTTCCAGACGAGTGCATGTTCCCTGCCGCCGCCGCCAATGACTAAAACTTTCATCGTATTCCCCATTTAAATATTGCAGGTGTATCTGTAATAACAATCCCTGTTTTCCTGATTCAGAGGCTGAGTGGTCTCTGCTTCGGATCTCCAGCTCTGATTTGTTCCAGTGCATTTGTAATAGATCATAGGCGTTATCGTCTAGTAAAAACAAAAGAAAAAATGTCCAACAGCCTATTTTTCCCTTAAAAGACGAGTTGTATTTATCAGTGATTTTCAGCCATTTTTCTTGACACGACAGGCTGATTACTGTAAATGATCAGAATGAGGGCTCATTCATTTCAATTCGTAACTCATTGAAACTGCACATATTAGATGAAATCTGCTGATAAGCACAGAAAAATTATTCGTGCTGCGACAAAGGTCTTTGCAAAAAAAGGCTTTTTCAACGCCCGAATTTCAGATATTGCCAAGGAAGCCAAAGTAGCAGATGGAACCATATATCTCTATTTTAAAAACAAATTTGATATTCTGATTTCCGTTTTTGAACAAGAGATAGGCAAACTCATAGAAAACATCCTGTTGCTGCTCGAAAATGAGACTGATCCGTCAGCCAAGCTTGAAATTTTCATTCAACGCCATCTCGAAGAAATGAAAAAAAACCGTAACCTGGCTGAAGTCATTCACATTGAATTACGGCAAACCAATAAGCTCATACGTGACTACAGGAAAAATAAATTCAGCGAATACCTCGACATTGTCGCCGCAATTATTTTCCAGGGCCAGAGAGAAGGCACCTTCCGCCAGGACATTAATCCGGACATCGCAAAACTCATGCTTTTCGGCACCTTGGACGAAATATCACGGTTATGGACCGCCGGCAGCGAAGAAAAGGTAACCGTAGAGGATATCAGCAGGCAGATCACGGTTATTTTTAAACACGGCATGATTTCTGCATAGCCCTCCCCCATTTCTCACGAGTATATTTGCGGTAGATGCGCGGCGCCGGACATGAGGCCGCAGTAACGTATCGGAGTCTCCGCTTACCTTCGAGGATACAACTTTGAGCATACGGCAAAAACCGGGTAGGTAAGCGAGGAGCGAGACTCCGAAAAGACCATTTGCACAGACACGAGTTAATTTGCGGCGCCTGCAGTAATATCTACAACTTCAAACTCTCGTAAACCGCCGGGTGTTTTTGTTTTGACCTCGTCTCCGATTTCCTTGCCGAGGATGGAGTTTCCCAATGGGGAAAGCACGGAAATCGAGCCTTTTTTGACATCAGCCTCTTCCGGTCCAAGTAACTGGTAAGTCACTTCCTCTTCAGTGTCCATATCCATAAGCGTAACAACCGTACCGAAAACAGCCCTTGCAGTGGATACCTTTGAGCAGTCTATAATTTCCGCCCTGCCTATTTTATCCTTAAGCTCAATGATACGGCCTTCAATCATTCCCTGCCGCTCTTTGGCAGCGTGATACTCTGCATTTTCGCTGAGATCTCCGTGGGCCCGTGCCGTCTCTATGGCCTTGACGACATCAGGCCGCTGCACGCGTTCAAGATTTTCAAGCTCTTCACGAAGTTTTTTATGTCCGTTTGTGGACATGGGTATACGTTCAACCATTTCTTTTACCTTTACCGCTTACGCACATTCCGTGGTTACTGATTTGTTAAATTTACGCCCGGCAACAGCCACGGGTCAGTTGACGCTCTGCCCGCTTTCCTTAATTCTGTTACCTGACAATGCAGCCAGCTCCCGCATACGGCCCTGGCTTTTCAACAGTTCTTCCAATTCACTCCAGACCTGATGATTGTCAGGCATTTCTCCCGCCATGATCATCAACACATCTGTAAGTTCAGCCCATTTTCCCTTTTTCCGCAATTCATCCGCCATAACTGCGAAAACATCCAGTCGAGAGCCTGTAACCCCGCTCAAATCTTCCCATAACCTGCCTGCATTATCATGCTCGACCAAAACGAGAAGCTCATTGGCCAGGGCTGACAGGGCCTGCTGCCTGAGCTGGATAAAATGAACATTATCCTCGTCATGCTTCAGACTGGATGTACTCTTTTCCAGAGCCAGGTCGCTGCGTCCTGTTGCCAGATAAATCTGTATCATCTGCAGTGACTCATCTGTCGTCAACAGGTTTTTCTCTTCTAAAACAGCAAGATGGCGCAATTGCATGGACGGATTGTTAAAATTCTCATAATAAGAGATCAACGCCCGATTGGCTTGAATGTTGCCATGATCAAGAGCAATAATTTCCTGCCAATAGCTCCCTGCTTCATCCTTCCGTCCCAAACCTTCGAGAGCCTGCGCGAGAGCGACAAGGACATCCTGATCCTGACGAAACGCAGGATATCCTTCCCGCAGCAGGGCATATGCGCGGTCAAAAACGCCGGCGCCTAGAAAAAGAAGCCCCGCTTCACGTCTGATCAAGGCGTCATCGGGCTTGCGGACAAGCAACTGTTCCATCAGAGGGACGGCCATGTCCGCTTTACCTTGCAGCTTCAGACTTTGAACAAGCCCTTCCAGGGCATCGTCACCTCTTTTTCCTGTGGGATTGTGCACATACAGTTCACTGAACAAATTCACCGCCAGGGCAAGCCGGTCTGTTTGCAAAGCTATTTTTGCATGGGCGAGCTGATGTTCAAGCCGTTCAGGTTCATGGGCCAGAAGTATATAGTTACTCGTTTCAGCCTCTTTCCACAACCCCATCTCCATCAACATGGCCGTATATTCGGTCCTTGCTTCGTACAGATTGGGCTTAAGCTTAAAAAGATCATCAAAGACACGGGCAGCCTGCTCGTACTCCTTTGCCCGCAAGTGCTCTCTGGCGGCATCCCATCGTTCTTTCCACAGGGGAACCTCCGGCGCAGTGGAACGAATTTCCCGTACCGGCACAATAGCATCCACATCCAGGGAGGCGGAAGCGGCATGGCCGGCCTTTCCCTGGATACCTGATATCGACACGGTAAGTACTCCCACCAGAAGTGGAAACAAGTAACGCAATCCGGCTGTCATGATGAACGCGACCCCTTTTAGCGGGTATAAAAATCCTTGATCGTCTGTACAACATACTCCAGCTGTTCCTGCTTAAGCTCAGGAAAAACAGGGAGGGCCAGAGTCGCCCCTGCAGCCTCTTCAGCCACGGGAAAACTCTGTTTGGAAATCGGATAGTCCTTGACACACTCCTGTTGGTGTAAACAGAGGGGATAGTATACTTCACAGCCGACGGACCGGCTGTTCAGATATTCCCGCAGGTTATCCCTTTGCGGCACATGAATGATAAACTGGTTATAGATATGATGATTGTGTTCTTCTGCTCCCGGCATATCAGCGTACACTCTTGCCGGCAGCCGGACCGGATTATCGACCAGGCCTGCTGCATGGAACAATTCGCTGTAAATTTCGGCATTCCTGCCCCGCCCTTTATGCCATGTATCAAGATAAGGCAGCTTTACTGAAAGAACGGCTGCCTGGACAGCGGCAAGACGAAAGTTCCCCCCCACCCTGCTGTGATAATATTTCGGTTCCGCGCCATGGTTACGATTGGAACGAAGCAACCCCTCAAAGGAGGCGTTCGAAGTTGTGACCATGCCGCCGTCTCCAATACAACCCAGATTTTTACTCGGAAAAAAAGAAAAGCACCCGGCAAGCCCCATACTGCCGGCTTTGCGCCATTCAATGCGGCCGTCTTTGTTTGCAAACGGATATTCCGCTCCAATGGCCTGGGCGGCATCTTCAATGACAGGAACCGAATATGTTTCGCTCAATTCCAGAAGCGTCTGCATATCAGCACACTGACCATAGAGGTGTACGGGAATGACGGCCTTGATTTGCTGTTTTCCTTTTCGGTCGCGCTCCAGAACTTCAGCGGCCTGGGCTGTATTGATATTGAAACTCTCCGGTTCGATGTCCACAAAAACAGGCTCAGCCCCTACTCGAAGAATCACACCCATGGTTGCAAAAAAAGTGTACGGCGTTGTCACGACCTTATCACCGGGTCCGATGCCCAGCGACATCAGGGACACAAGCAGGGCGTCGGTTCCACTGGAAACTCCAACCCCGAAAGATGTGCCGCAATAGGCTGCTATTTCTTTTTCAAATTTTTCAACGGTCGGTCCCAGGATATATCCGGTAGAGTCGAGGGTAGCGGTTACAGCTTCCAATAATTCCTCACGCATGGGAGCAAGCTGAGGTTTTAAATCAAGTAATGGTACATTCATAAAAATAGAACGATGTATTTTGGGGGAAGATTAATCAAATGAAAGGAATACGGATCTGCCGGGTCAGGAGATCTCTTCGGCAGGTTTGGAAGCAAAAATCATGCTGTCTCCGCTGAGGAAATCCTGGATATCCGGCATCTCTTTTTCCAGCAATTTTCGAAGTTTTTTCAACAAGTTTGCCTCAATCTGGCGAACTCTTTCCCGGGAAATATCAAATTCATCCGCTATGGTCTGCAGGGTCTTCGGCTCATCACTGAGCAGCCTGGCACTCAGGATCATCTGCTCTTTTTCGTTAAGCTTATCATGCATGCCGGCAAGGATTTCCATTAACCTCTCACGCATCTCCTGGCTTGCGACCATCTCTTCAATGCCGGGTCCTTCGTGGGGAAGAAAATTTTTCTGTTCATCCTCGGAATCACTTCGGACCGGCGCTTCAAGAGAAACGTCCCAGTTATCCATGCGCTGCCCCATCTCGATAACTTCACTCTCTTTGACGTTGAGGCGTTCTGCAAGAAGCTTTACTTCAGGCTTGAAGCCCTGTGCTTCCAACAGCTTCTTTTCTTTGTTCAGACTGAAAAAAAGTTTTCGCTGCGCCTGGGTGGTCCCGATTTTCACCAACCGCCAATTATCCATAATGAATTTCAGGATATAAGCCCGGATCCAGTAAGCGGCATAGTAAGAGAATTTGACCCCCCTGTAGGGATCAAATTTTTTGGTTGCCTGCACCAGTCCGACATTTCCTTCTTGGATGAGATCCATAAAATTCTGCATCCAGTACTTTTGAAAGTCCATGGCAACCTTGACAACCAGACGCAGATTTGAAGATACAAGCCGGTATGCGGCATCGGGATCACCGGTTTCCTGAAATCGGATGGCAAGTTCTTCGGTTTCTTCCCGGCTTAACAACTCATATTGACTGATTTCCTGCAAATACCTGTGCAAGGCCGGATTACTCAGCGCAGGCAGATTCTCATCGCTTGAAGTGACAACCAGTGGGTGATGCTGGACCTCGTTAGGATCCAGTGTATCTGTTTCACTTGTCCGTGTCATAAAAAACCTATAATTAAAAGAATCCTTACCAGGCCGTGGAACCTGAAAATAAAAAATTTACGCCTGGACCGGAAGGATTGTACATGTCGCATGATATATCGGTCATTTCCCGCACCCATCACAGGATTCGTGTTCATATTCCGTGCAGAAAGCCGCTTGCAGTGGGCAATTACCCGAACAGAATGGTGAATATACCGAGTGCGGGTAGTATACAGTACTTACTTACAGCATACTATACTCACCATTTTTTTCCACTTTATATGGAACATATTGTGAGAAGAGTTTTAATTTCTTTTGATGTATGCTAATTATACCCGCTTGCCTTAAAAAGCAAACCCTTACGACCAACACGACGTGAAGCATGAAAAATATACGAAATTTCAGCATAATTGCACACATTGACCACGGCAAATCCACCCTTGCCGACCGTATGATTCAACTCTGTGAAATGGTGACGGAGAGGGAGTTCAAAGATCAGCTCCTCGACAGTATGGATATAGAACGTGAGAGAGGGATCACCATTAAATCACAGACCATCTGTCTGCCTTACAAGGCAAAAGACGGAGAAACCTACACCCTCAACCTTGTTGATACGCCCGGCCATGTCGATTTCAGCTACGAGGTGTCCCGGGCTCTCTCGTCCTGCGAAGGCGCCCTGCTCTTGATAGATGCCGCCCAGGGGATAGAAGCGCAGACGCTTGCCAATCTCTATCTGGCCATGGAAAATGATCTCGAGATCATACCGGTCATCAACAAGATTGATCTGCCTGCAGCTGAACCGGAAAAAGTCGCCGCACAAATAGAAGAGGACCTCGGTCTCGACGGCGAATCCATTTGCTTCTGCTCAGCCAAAACAGGACAAGGCGTCAGGAACATCCTGGAAACCGTGGTCTCGATTCTGCCGCCTCCGGAAGGGGATGCTTCAGCCCCGTTGCAGGCCCTTGTGTTCGACGCCAATTACGACCCTTACCGCGGCACCATCATATCAGTGCGCATCGTCAACGGCACGATTAAGGTCGGAGACACCATACTGTTCATGTCCAACAAGGCCGAATACCGGGTTGAGGAGATCGGCTTTTTTCGATTGAAAAGAATACCGCAAAAAGAACTCACGGCAGGTCAGGTAGGGTATATCATTGCCGGCGTTAAAACCGTATCAGACACCCAGCCGGGTGACACGATTACCCTGAAAGAAGCTCCCGCTCCTGCTCCGTT
The DNA here is from genome assembly GCA_963678525.2 of Desulfobulbaceae bacterium. Lineage (GTDB taxonomy): Bacteria > Desulfobacterota > Desulfobulbia > Desulfobulbales > Desulfobulbaceae > Desulfogranum. The sequence continues at coordinate 1,353,189 of CAXXDG010000003.1, read as the reverse complement.
ACCCGGATTCAAGGAAACGCAACAGGTCGTTTTCTCCTCGATTTATCCCATCTCCACGGATGATTACGAAGACCTGGCCACCGCATTGGAAAAACTCAAGCTCAATGATGCGGCGCTGACCTTTCAAAAGGACTCTTCCGCGGCGTTGGGATTTGGGTTCCGATGCGGCTTTCTCGGCCTTCTCCACCTGGAGGTTGTCCAGGAACGACTTGAGCGTGAATTCGACATCTCCCTCATTCTCACCGTTCCTACGGTTAAATACAAATTTTACCTGCAGGACAATACCATGATCGAGGTGGACAACCCCGCCTATTTCCCGGACCCGGGCTCCATAAACCGTGTAGAGGAACCGTTTATCAAGGCAACCATCCATATACCCGAAAAATATATGGGGGTCGTCATGACCCTGTGCATGGATCGCCGCGGCGAAAACACCAACTATCATTACCCCATGCCCGGTCGAATAGAGTTCATCTGTGAACTGCCTCTGGCAGAGGTCATTTACGACTTTTACGACCGCCTTAAATCCGTGACCCAGGGGTATGGTTCCTTTGACTATGAACTCCTTGATTATCGCCAAAGCGACCTGGTCAAACTCGACATACTCGTTAACGGGGAACAGGTTGATGCGCTTTCGCAGCTCACCCATCGCTCACGCGCCAGAGAAAGAGGGCTCAACGCATGCGAACGTCTCAAGGAAGAAATCCCCCGTCAGATGTTTAAAATCGCTTTACAGGCGGCAATCGGCGGTAACATTGTAGCCAGGGAAAACATTTCAGCCTTGAGAAAGGATGTCACGGCAAAATGTTACGGAGGAGATATCTCCCGGAAGAGAAAGCTGCTGGAAAAGCAGAAGGCCGGAAAAAAGCGAATGAAGACGGTCGGCAACGTGGAAATACCGCAAAGGGCTTTTCTGGCGGTCTTGAAATCCGACCAGTAACCGAAAGAGAGCAAAAAAGCATCTCCTCCCGGCTTATGATTCAGGTTGATTGCGCAAATATTCTTCAACTGTGCGGGTAAGGATCTCTTTGAGCTCCACGCACCCCTGACCGGACTTGGAGGAAAATACAATTCGCTCAGAAGCCCGGATATCAAACCCTGCATCCAAGCTGGAAGCGTTTTTTATCTGCTTGTTCTTAGGCAATTTATCAGCCTTGGTATATACCAACAGGTGTGGCACCCCAAGATGGTTCAGCCAGTCGATAAGATCGCGGTCCAGCTTTTTCACCTCATGACGGATATCGACAATCACCACCACGAGTGCCAGTGATTGTCGTGTCTCCACATAACTGCTGATAAGAGCCTGCCAGCTGTTTTGCATATCCCTGGATACTTTTGCATACCCATAGCCGGGCAAATCAACCAGATACAAAGCGTCATCCACGGTAAAAAAATTGATGCTCCTGGTTTTGCCGGGTTTTGAACTGGTCTTGACCAGGCCGTTTCTGTTTACCAGACGGTTAATCAGGCTTGATTTCCCAACGTTTGATCGACCGGCAAAGGCTATATCAGGAAGAGTTGCCGGCGGCAGTTGCCTGAGGCTGTGAACAGCGTCAAGAAACGCCACCTTATTAAAATGAATGGTCTCCATGGGAAGCGAACCTGTCAGATAACCTTGTTCAGGGAATACTCAATAATCCCTTCAGCCCCGGCTTCCTTCAGCCTGGGTACAAGATCGCGAACCTGGAACTCGGAGATGACCGTTTCAACGGAAAACCATTCCTGTTTGTACAGTTTGGCGACTGTCGGCGCATTCAAACTCGGTAACAGTTGAATAATCTCTTCAAGTTTGCTTTCCGGTACGTTCATCTTGACGCCGACTATACGATCAGCACGCAAAGCCCCTTCAAGAAGCATGACGATGTTGTCGATCTTCTTGCGTTTCCATGGATCGTTAAGCGCCTCCTTGTTGGCAATAAGCTGCACATTGGACTGCATGAGTTCATGGATCACCCTGAGCCCATGGGCACGTATGGTGGTTTCAGTCTCCGTGACTTCCACGATGGCATCGGCAAGGCCTGATACGGCTTTCGCTTCTGTTGCGCCCCAGGAAAAGACAATGTCGACGTTGATATTTTTTTCTTCAAAAAAACGCCTGGTTACGTTTACCAGTTCCGTTGAAATCTTCTTGCCTTCCAACTGTTCAACGCTGGTGATATCAGAATCACCGGGTACGGCTATGACCCAGCGTGTGGGTTTTTTACTGACCTTGGAATAGACAAGATTTGTAATCACCTCGATATCCGAGTCATTTTCAAGGGTCCAGTCCTTACCGGTAATGCCGGCGTCAAGCATTCCGGATTCAACATACCGCGACATTTCCTGAGGCCTGCAGATGGAGCAGGACAGTTCCGGATCGTCGACTTCCGGGAAATAATTGCGGGATCGCATCTTTATCTGCCATCCCGACTTGTCGAAAAGTTCAATGGTCGCCTTTTCAAGGCTTCCTTTGGGGATACCCAACTTCAACACGCTCATTCTATTCACCTTCTTCTTGGGGGCGCCTTAAGTAATTGCACCCAAATGCTTTATTTTTTTGTAACTACTCACAGGGGAAGCAACGGCAAGTTTGTTTAACCCAATATTTGTAACTGGTTGCAGGGTGCTTGATATCTCTGCAAGCAGACCGGCGCAGCGTATTGCATCAGACGTAAGCCGGGCTGATCGCGGAGAGATCGAGTGCGCTGTGAGCAGTTACTATTTTTTGCCGTAAACCTTATCCGGATCAAAAACGATCTCCTGGACGATATCCAGGTTGTCACCATTGACCCTGCGAAAAAAACAGCTGGGATAGCCTTTATGACAGGCCGCCCCGCCTAACTGTTCAACTTTGTAGACCACGGTGTCGTTATCGCAGTCCACAAAGATATCTTTAATGATCTGCACATGCCCTGAAGACTCGCCTTTCAACCAGAGTTTATTCCGGCTTCGACTCCAGTAATGCGCCTTGCCGGTCTCCAGGGTCTTCTCCCACGCCGACTTATTGATATAGGCGAGCATGAGCACGTCACCGGTCGCATGATCTTGAACAACGGCAGGTATCAGACCATGCGCGTCCTTGGAAAAATCTAACTCTATCATAATTACGTGTTTCTCTTTTGCTGATGAAGACTGCGGTTCACAAATATCCGTATTATAATGCATAGACAGTAAGTGACCAGCCTGGTTTTCTCAAGAATATACTTTTAACAGCGAGGCGCCGAGCATGAAGACGCAATGGTATCACGATGCCCGGAACGAGATTTGTATGCTGAACTGAACACTTTGTCAACCCCTGTCTTGCTCCACCCTCTTGTAAAACAGAGAAAAATTGGCTATAATCAGCGGTTACCGTTTAATTTCAACTCATTTATACCAGGAACCAAAATCATGTGTCCCGTTCAATTAACCGATATAGTTTCAGTGTGTTATGTTGCCCATCTTGATTCAGGAGAACTTGTCGAACAAGTCCCTGAAGATAAACCCGTACAGCTGCAGATTGGTTCAGGCCGCATTCTCAAGGCGGTTGAAGCTTCCCTGCTCGGCATGGAACCTGGAGATGTCAGGAAAGTCCGAATTCTGGAAGAAGACGCTTTCGGTCCCCATTACGACACCCTTGTGCAGGAAGTCCCGCGAACCGCCTTTGGAGAGGCTGTGGATCCCAAGCCGGGAATGATCCTCTCGCTTACCTATGAAAAAAACGGCGCAAATCATCAGGTTCCGGCTACAGTGGTCGAAGTGGACCCTCAAAAAATAAAAGTAGATTACAACCATCCCCTGGCAGGCCAGGCCGTTACATATACGGTCAAGCTGCTTGCCATCGGCAACTGAACCTGCAAGCCATCTCCCTGAATCCGCAAGAGCCGGAACCGGCGACCGTATTTGCAGATGTCGTGCAATCTGAGTGACGGACTCCGGCTTACCGCGCCCTGACGGATTCAGGGGCGATATTTTCATATACATTTCCTTTCCCCTGCGACCCGCCGCACAGATTCCCGACCGCCTCTTCCTTACAGGGAAAAAAAAATACTGTACAATCATCATCCGGTACGTACAATACATATAAAGTCGGCAGGCTTGGGGAGATCCGCCTGATAATATTTTGACGGATCATCTCCGGCATCTTTCCCTCGCTCTCATGCGTACGCACAATCTGGTACTTTTAGGAGATAGTATATGTCTTTCGAAGATGATGAAATCTTGCAAGGATTTATAGAAGAATCATTGGAACATCTGGCGGACATCGAGAATGACCTGCTCGCCATTGAGGAAGGGGGAGCCAATATCGATGTCGAACTGGTGAACAAAGTATTCCGGGCCGCCCACTCCATAAAAGGCGGCGCAGGATTCATGGGATTGAGCGTCATCCAGGACCTGGCGCATGCAGCTGAAAATGTCCTGGGCCTGATCCGCAGTGAAAAATTGGTACCGACCCCTGATATCGTGAATGCTTTGCTGCTCGCATCCGATCAGTTGCAGCAACTCATAGAAGATGTCGCCAACAGCAATTCTGCAGATATTTCCGCCAATGTAACGGTGCTCAACCAGATATATGACAGCGGAGAAGCCCCCAAGCCCGCGACGGACAAAGCTGCCGAGCCTGAAACGCCGGTTGAAAATTCAGTAAAGGAAAGTGAACCCGCGCCCACGGTTGAAAGCGAGCCGGCAAAAGCCGATACCGGCAGACAGGCTGCAGTGGAAGCTCCTGTTCCGGAAAGCGTCCCGGAACCCGAACCAGAGCCTGAACTCACAGTCGAACCTGAACCCGAACCTGTCCCTGAGCCGGCAATGGAACCGCAGAATGCTGTTCCGGATACAAGCCCGGCCAAAAAATCCGCTCCCAAAACAGAGACCTCCATCAGGGTGGCCGTCAGTTTACTCGATCAGCTGATGAATCTTGCCGGAGAACTGGTCCTGTCTCGTAACCAATTACTGCAGACCATCACTTCCGGGGAAGCCCGCAATGCCGAAGCCGTCGGTCAGCGAATCGACCTTGTGACTTCCGAACTTCAGGAAGCCATTATGCTGACACGCATGCAGCCCATCGGCAATGTTTTTAATAAATTTCCCCGGGTGGTAAGAGATCTTTCCAAAAAATTAGGCAAGCAGATCGACCTGACCATTGTAGGTAAGGACGTTGAGCTGGATAAAACCATTATCGAAGCCATCAATGATCCTCTCACCCACCTGATCAGAAATTCGGTGGACCATGGCGTTGAAACTCCTGCGATCCGCAAATCAAAAGGAAAGGACCCCAAAGGCCTGATCGTTCTCAAGGCGTTTCATGCAGCAGGACAGGTCGTCCTGGAAATCAGTGACGACGGTAAGGGCATAGACGGCGACAGAATAGCCGAAACCGCCGTTAAAAAAGGTCTGATAAGCCAGGAACAGGCAAAAGTGATGTCTGAAAAGGAGCGTATCAACCTTATACTCCTTCCGGGCTTTTCAACTGCGGAAAAAGTCACCGACGTCTCCGGCAGGGGAGTCGGCATGGATGTGGTGAAAACCAACCTGGATCAGCTTGGAGGCTCCATCGAGATCGAGTCTGAAGTCGGCAAAGGTTCCACCATCAGCATCAAACTCCCGCTGACCCTGGCCATTATTCCATGTCAGATCATCATGACAGGCGGTGAACGTTATGCCATCCCGCAGGTCAACCTGGAAGAGCTGCTCCGCATACCTGCATCTCGGATCAAAGACAGGGTGGAGCGGGTCGGTGACGCCGAAGTTGTCCGCCTGCGCGGCAACCTGCTCCCCTTGATTCGCATGTCTGATGTTTTTGAGATCGAACGGACCTATTACGACTACCAGGAAGAGAGTATCAAACCGGATCGACGTGAAAACATCGCCGATAGACGTTCCAAATCAACTCCGCTGTTCAAGGATGAGAATGCACAGCCTGAAAAAGCTCAGGAAATGCCGGATGAAAATCAACGTACACAGAACAGAAGAAGCAGCGCATCAAGTGCGTTGAATATTGTCGTAGTTTCCACAGGAGCCATGAAGTACGGTCTCATAGTCGACAGACTCCACGACTCGGAGGAAATCGTCATCAAACCTCTGGGACGTCACCTGCAGCAGTGCCAGGGGTATGCCGGCGCAACCATAATGGGTGATGGACGGATTGCGCTCATCCTGGATGTGAGCAGTATTGCACGCATGGCCGGACTCACTTCCCTTGAAGGATCCGAACGTGCCAACGAGCTTGCGGAAGCCGCCAAGGAGGCAATCACGAAAACCCGCGACAAACAGGCCCTTCTCACCTTTTCCAGCTCCCCGCAGGAACATTTCGGCGTGCCGCTTAATCAGGTGGAACGAGTTGAAAAAATTAAACAGCATGATATCGAAGAAGTCGGCGGCCGGAGAGTTATGCAATACCGCGGTGGAAGCCTGCCGCTTGTCAGCATCGACGAGGTTGCAATGGTCCAGCCTCTGCCCGACCAGGACGATCTCCTGGTTATCGTCTTCCATCTGGCAGGGAAAGATATCGGACTGCTTGCAACAGGCCCCATAGACGCCATTGAAATATCGGCGGATATAGATGAAATCACCCTGCAGCAGAACGGGATCATGGGCTCTGCCATTATCGGCGGCAAGACGACCATGCTGGTTGATATTTTTGAAATCGTACAGACGGTAAATCCTCAGTGGTTCGAGGACCAGAGCACCAGCGCTGTTTTTGAGGATGAAAGCAAAATTCCTACGATTCTCATAGTCGAAGATTCCAATTTTTTCCGCAATCAGGTCAAAGGGTATATGGAAGAGGCCGGTTTTAACGTCATAGAAGCCGAGGATGGGGTTGACGCGTGGCAAATGCTCGAAGAATTTTTCTCCGATATCACCATGGTCGTAACGGATATTGAAATGCCGAACATGGACGGCTTTGAATTGACGGAAAAAATCAAGACCAACCCGACCTATGCAGTACTCCCTGTTATCGCTTTGACGACCCTGGCCGCAGACGAGGATATTGCCAGGGGTAAACGGGTGGGCGTTGATGAATATCACATAAAACTTGATAAAGAACGCCTCATGGAATCCGTGCATCGGTTTGCCAAGGAAACCACCAAAGCCGGTTGACGCCGGCAAACCTGACACCCCCTTGGCCGTGTGCATGACAGAGGCAGATAGTAACTACTCACAGGGGAGCAGCGGCAAATTTGATTAACCCGGTATTAATAACTGGTTGCAGGGTGCTTGATATCTCTGCAAGCAGACTGGCGCAGCGTATCGGCTCATACGTAAGCCAGACTGATCGCGGAGAGATCGAGTGCCTGTGAGCAGTTACGGCAGATATACCATTGTTTGGAGATAGAGTATGAGTGAAATCAGGGTAAACAAGACTGTTATCGAGCTGGCAACCTTCTATGTGGGGGACGCCTTATGCGGAATGGATATTCTCAAAGTTCAGGAAATCAACAAACTTATGGAAATGACCAAGGTTCCCCAGGCTCCCGAATACGTTCTCGGCATCCTTAATCTTCGGGGACAGATTGTCACAATAATCGACCTTGGCAGGAAATTAGGATTGGGAAGCACCGATCTCGGCTCTGATCCAAGAAATATCATTGTCAATGCACCGGGAGAACATGTCGGGCTGCTGGTAAAAAGCATCAGCGACGTGGTCATGGCGGACCCTAACAAAATCGAACCGGCTCCTGCCAATATGAGTGGAATTCAGGGAACTTTTTTTACAGGGGTTTATAAAACGGAGAACAAGCTTATAGGCATATTGGATACCAAAGAAGTGCTCCGTCTTGAAACTGAAAATATTAACAGGGTGTGATCCTGTTACAGAGACCCCCTATGCTCAAAAAGAAGATCAAAGTCCTGGTCGTTGACGACACCATCGTCTATCGTAAAGCCGTCAGTGACATTCTCCAGGAAATACCAGGCGTTGAAGTTGTCGGCGTAGCTCATAACGGCCAGATTGCAGTCTCCAAGATTAAAACACTTAAACCCGACCTGCTCACTCTGGATATCGAAATGCCTCAGATGAACGGCATCGAGGTACTCCAATACCTGCGGAACAATGCTCCTGCGGTATCGGCTATAATGGTCTCCACGCTCACCTCGGAAGGTGGTGACATGACCATGAAAGCCCTGGAACTGGGAGCATATGATTTTATTCTCAAACCGACAGCCTCCAATATCAACGAAAGTAAAAAATACCTGCGTGATAATCTGGCTCCGCTGATAAAAGCATTTCAGACAGGCCGGACCGCCATAGGCTCCATACAGACTCAAAGGCCGATGCGCAGCACATTTTCAGCCGGAAATAGAGCTGCAGGTCCCCCCGGTTCAGCCCGAAGAATCAACGCCACGGTACCTGGCGGTTACTCGCAGCCCGCTCCACGGGCAAGACGCAAGGAAAAATCTGAAATCGTGACCATAGGCATATCAACCGGCGGCCCCAACGCCCTGGCGAAAATGATGCCCATGATCCCAAAGGATATAGGAGTTCCGATCCTTATTGTCCAGCACATGCCGCCGGTATTTACCAAATCTCTGGCTAACAGCTTGAATCAAAAATGCAGCATACAGGTCAAGGAAGCGGAAGACAGGGAACCCATTCAGGCGAACACGGCGTACATCGCTCCCGGCGGTAAGCAGATGAAGCTGGTTGCCGCCCATGATGGCATACACCGGCTGATAAAGTTAACTGACGATCCACCGGAAAACTCATGCAAACCCTCTGCTGATTATCTTTTTCGTTCAATCGGCGATTACTATGTCGGCAGAACTACGGCGGTCATCATGACGGGTATGGGTTCTGATGGAACCAGGGGATTACAGGTTCTGCGGCAGAAAGGCGCATATATCATAGGCCAGAACGAAGCAACCTGTGTTGTTTACGGCATGCCCAAAGCTCCGGCCGAACTCGGCCTGCTTGACAGGGTTGTTCCATTGGAAAAAATAGCGGATGAAATCATCCAGTCCGTGCGGTAGGCAAACGGTGACGCCCTGCACAAGGCAAGCATGTATAAGATAGTGCCTGCCCATAAATGAGGATTTTTGCTCGAGTTGAGGTAAGCGAAGACTCCGAGGCGTGCGATAAATTTTACCCCGGACATAGAGTTGATATCGGAGTCTTCGCTTGCCTTCGAGGATAAAACTTTGAGCATAACGCAAAAATTGGGTAAGAAGTCCATTTAGGGACAGGCACAAGACAGCATATAAACCATTACCATCCATACCTGATGCTTAAGATAAAACCGGAAGAAATTAAAACAATTACCCAATATATCTATGATATATCCGGTATTCATCTTGACGCGAGCAAGAAATATCTTCTTGAAACTCGTCTTAACAGCATTGCCGAACAGCATGGATGCGGCAGTTTTCAGGATCTATATAGAAAGGCCAAGGCAGACAGGACTCAAAAACTCGAACGCCGAATTATAGATGCTATTTCAACGAATGAAACGCTTTTTTTTCGTGACACGGGCCCCTTTGAGCTGCTTCGGCATAAAATCTTCCCTGAATTGGTCGATAACCGGGCGCCCAAAATCCCCAGCTCAAAAACCAACCTCCGAATCTGGAGCGCCGCCTGTTCCACAGGCCAGGAAATTTATTCGGTCGCCATTGTCTTGAAGGAACTTCTCGGAGATCTTTCCAAATACTCCATCAAGCTTATGGGTACGGACATTTCCGACGCTGCCGTCTCCCAGGCAAGCAATGGAAAATACAATAAATTTGAAATAGAAAGAGGGTTAAGTAAAGATAAGCTTCAAAAATACTTCACCATGACGGGAAGCCACTGGAAGATCAAAGACGATCTTCGCGCCATGGCAACCTTCAGAAAATTCAACCTGATGACGCCTTTTACCGGTATGGGTAAATTCGACATCATTTTATGCAGAAATGTGGCGATCTACTTCACGCTCGAGGACAGAAAAAAACTCTTTAACAAACTGGCGAATGCCCTTGAGCCTGACGGGTATCTGATCATCGGCTCAACAGAATCGTTGACAGGTGTCTGTCCCAGGTTTATCCCAAAGAGGCATCTGAGGTTTCTTTTTTATCAACTCAAGTGAATTTTGCCGCTGATTCAATAATGCTTCGCCTCTCACACAGGCATGAAGCCGGGGAATGGTAATGCAGAGCATGAAAATACTGGTAGCTGACGATGACCCTGTAATCAGAAAACTCTTTGAGAGCAGGCTGAAAAAACAAGGCTATGCGGTTACCGTCGTTGAGGACGGTGTCGCTGCGGCGCGCCTTCTTGATACGACATCTTTTGACGTGATCATCACAGATCTTGTGATGCCCGGCGATATCGGCGGACTGGAACTTCTGCAGATAGCAAAGGAAAGCAGCTCCGATTCAGAGGTAATCGTCATTACCGCCCATTCCTCCATCGACACTGCAGTCGATGCCATGAAAAAAGGGGCCGTGGATTACCTTGAAAAACCCATCAATTTTGATGAGCTTTTTCTGCGCCTGGGAAAAATCCAGGAGATCAAAGCCCTCATGAAAAATGCAGGCGACCTGAGGGAGGCAATGGATGTGACGGAACATGCGGCATCTTCGACAATCCAGCGCCTGGAGATAACCTGCGGAGATTTGCAGATCAAAATGGAACGTATTAAGGAAGTCCTCGAAAACAATAATCTCGAGGACAGCGAGCGAATCGATCAGGCTTTACAGATCATCTACAGGTAATACGCAAGTTGGAGCCGGCCGGCGATGAAAACAGATGAACAATTATCGGATTTGCTGAAAACCATTGCAACATTGCGCAGTGATCACGGATGCCCGTGGGATAAAAGGCAAACGCCCCAATCCATGAAAAAATACCTGCTGGAGGAGTGCCGGGAACTTGCCGAAGCCATCGATAATAACGACCCGGAGAATGTCTGCGAAGAAATCGGAGATCTGTACTTTATCCTCGGAATGCTTTCAACCATGTATGCTGAATCAGGCTCGTTCCATCCGGATCTGCCGCTCAGAAAAATAAACGAAAAAATGATCCGCCGCCATCCTCACGTATTTGCCGGAACTTCCTATGAGAGCGAAGAAGAACTTCGCGAGCAGTGGGAAGCTATCAAAAGCAGCGAAAAATAGGCATTATTCAATTAGTTCTTGACTTCACCCCATTCTTTTTGTTAATAAGTTCCTCTTCAACATAACCTTCTCGCTCTCATCACAGGGATCAGCAGCGAGGGCCATTTTTGACCAAGAGGAGGAATCATGCGTCATTACGAGACCACCTACATTCTGCGCCCAAATCTCGGCGAAGATCAGTTCAATGAAATTATTGAGCGCACCAACGCGCTTATCACCAACGACGGAGGAGAAATCATCTCCCTAGATCGTTGGGGAATGAAAAGACTTGCCTACGAAATCAAGAAGGAAATTCAAGGGTATTATGTGTATGTAAACTACGCCGCACCCGGTACCACCATTGAAGAGCTTGAGCGAATCTTCAGAATTGACGACCGTCTGCTTCGTTTTCTCACTGTAAAACTCAACGATGCCATGGACGAGGCCGCAATCGCTCAGGAGAAAGAAAAACTGGCCCGTAAAGCTGCAGCCGCCCAGGCAGCTGCAGAAGAGGAAACATCAGAAGATGACGATAATGATTCTGATGACCAGGACGATGCATCATCTGAAGACGAATAAGCAGCGCAAACCGGAACAGCTATCGAATTAAAGGAGTTTACCTATGGCACCGCCCAAAAAAGTTTTTTCAAGACGTCGAGTATGCAGATTCTGCACGGACAAAGAAATCACCATTGACTACAAAGACCCCAAGACCCTGAAAGGTTTTCTTACCGAGCGTGGTAAAATTATTCCTCGGCGAATTTACGGCACCTGTGCAAGCCATCAGCGCCAGCTGACAGAAGCTGTAAAAAGGGCCCGTCAGCTCGCTCTGTTGCCGTATTCCGGCAACACCCAGTTCTAAAAAAAAACGGTTTGTGCGCCTTTTTGAAGGTGAGTACACACTGAGTCGCTACGCAGGGCGGATGTAACCCGCATCCGCCGCCTATAACAGGACAAAACAGAATACATCAACCTGCCGGTCTTTGATATGCGCGCAGGTTGCAGGATATAGCAGAGAGGAAGGCATCCATGGAAATCATACTCAAAGAAACTATTGATACTCTCGGCCAGGAGGGAGAGATCGTCAAGGTTAAACCTGGATATGCACGAAATTACCTTATTCCACAGAAAAAGGCGGTACTGGTAAACAGCGAAAATCTTGCTCAGCTCGAGATTGAAAAACAGGCAATTGCCGATCGTCTGGAAAGCCGGAAAAAGGAAACGGAGAGAATGTCGGCCAAGCTGGCAGGTAAAGTCGTGGTCATCCAAAAACGGGTCGGTGAGGAAGATCGCCTCTTCGGTTCCGTAACCAGCACCGAGATAGCGGAAGCTCTGGAAAACGAGGGCGTACAGATAGACAAGAAAGCCATCCTGCTCAAGTCGGCAATCAAGGCTATCGGTGAATATACAGTACCTGTGAAGGTCGGTTATCAGGCTACTGCTGATATAACAATTCAGGTTGTACCCGAACAGTTGGAAAGCGCAGCATCCTGATCCGGGTTCTACGACCCGCTCCGGCATCCTTTGACCGTTTCATTGCAACGGCCGCGGGATAATGGAAGACACATACAAGCAATACCTCCGTGACACCTTGCCGGGATCTCGTACGGAATTTCGTACAAGACGGCAGAGCAGCACAGACAGTATGCGCAGATAAAGTACCTCGGTAAAGAGGTAGTGCAAATGCCTTTTCTCACAGGGAAAAGGCATTTGTATTTTCAACGTGCATAAAGAGTCTGACCCGGTATATTTATACAGGCGCCTGCATCTGATTGGAGTCGTCCAGGTTCGTACAGCGCGAACGTGTCATAGAGTATACTACCGATTACCCATCAGCATTTCTATAATCATGAGAGATCCGGGTCCGCCCATGCAACCAGCCGCCTTCCAACAGTCTGCCCCCCCCTCCCGGATGCTGCCACCGCAAAACCTCGAGGCTGAACAAGCGGTTCTTGGTACGATTTTACTCCAAGACAAATCGCTTCTTAAAATCGTGGAGCTGATAGAGCCCCCGGATTTCTACCGCAAGGCGCACCAAACCATTTTTTCTGCAATGGTTACGCTCTTTGAGAAAGGTGAACCACACGACCTGATTACGGTAACCAGTCTGCTCAATGATCGGAATAAATTGGAAGAAATAGGCGGCGCCGGATACCTTGCATCATTGACCGATATCATTCCTTTTTCGGGAACACTTGTTCATCACGCTGAAATTATTCGTAAAAAGTCCGTACTACGAAGATTGATCAAGACAACCTCCGAAGTTGCTGCACGTTGTTACGACGCCCAGGATGACATTGATGCGCTGGTAGACGAAGCTGAACGTACTATCTTTGAAATCGCTCAGTCAAAAAGCAGCCAGGGCTTTCAGCCCATGTCATCCATCGTTCCCAAAGCCTTTGACCGCATTACCAAATTATTTGACCGTCAGGAGCACATTACCGGTGTTGCCACCGGCTATGAAGAGCTCGATCGCATGACGGCAGGCATGCAGCCGGCGGACATGATTGTTCTTGCAGCACGTCCCTCGATGGGTAAAACAGCATTGGCGTTGAACATTGTGCAGCATGCCGCATTGGTTGAAAAAACCCCGGTCGCGGTTTTTTCCCTTGAGATGTCCATGGAATCCCTGGCATTGCGTATGCTCTGCTCCATCGGCCGTGTCGATTCGCAGCGCATACGTACAGGAAGGCTGCTGGACACGGACTGGCCGAAACTCACCAGGGCCACCGGCATGCTCGCCGAAGCTCAAATTTTTATCGACGACACGGCCGGGATTACCATCCTGGAGATGCGCGCCAAGGCAAGGCGTCTTAAATCAGAGCATGATATCGGCATGGTCGTTGTCGACTATCTCCAGCTCATGCAGGGCAAAAGCGGCGTGGAAAACAGGGCCCAGGAAATTTCAGATATTTCCAGATCCCTCAAGGCCATGGCCAAGGAACTTGACGTTCCCGTCATCGCACTGTCACAGCTTAATCGAAGTCTGGAAAGCAGAAACGACAAACGCCCCCAATTAGCCGACCTGCGGGAATCCGGGGCAATTGAACAGGACGCTGACGTGATCATGTTCATTTACCGGGATGAAGTGTATAATAAAGGTGAAGACAATCCAAACAGGGGAATCGCCGAGCTGATAATCGGCAAACAGCGCAACGGCCCGACCGGCACTGTAAAACTGACATTTCTCGGTCAGTACACAACCTTTGAGACATATACCAATCTCACGCCTCCGCCGCAGGAATTTCAACAGTAACAGGCTGATAACACCTACAAAAACAATTATCACACAGACCCATGGATATACAGGACAAATACGATTTTCAAGGCATTGAAAACAAATGGCAGCAACGTTGGGAGGAGACCAAACCCTACAAAACAAATCACGATGATGATCGTGATAAATATTACGTCCTCGAGATGTTCCCCTATCCTTCCGGCCGTATTCACATGGGTCATGTCCGCAACTACACCATCGGCGACGTCATTGCCCGTTACAAACGACTCCAGGGAATGAACGTCCTCCACCCCATGGGCTGGGACGCATTCGGTCTGCCCGCTGAAAACGCGGCCATGAAACACGGGGTCCACCCTGCTTCCTGGACATATGACAATATCGATTATATGCGCGATCAACTCAAGGCAATGGGGCTGAGTTACGACTGGGACCGGGAGCTGGCCACCTGCAACCCCAAATATTTTAAATGGGAACAGCTCTTTTTTCTGAAAATGCTGGAAAAAGGCCTGGTGTATCGAAAAGAAACCACAGTCAACTGGTGTGATGACTGCCAGACCGTGCTTGCCCGTGAACAGGTCATCGACGGCGCCTGCTGGCGATGTGATCAGCCTGTTTTTCCCAAAACCATGCATGGCTGGTTCTTCAAGATTACCGATTATGCAGACGAATTACTCGATGATCTGGACCAGCTCAAAGGATGGCCGGAAAAAGTCGTAACCATGCAGCGGAACTGGATCGGCAAATCCACCGGCCTTGCCTGTGATTTCCCAATTGACGGTCTGGATGAAGCCGTTACCATTTTTACCACCAGACCGGACACCATCCACGGCGTCACCTTCATGTCCCTTGCCGTAGAGCACCCGCTTGTCTCAAAGCTCATCGCCGGCGGAGAACATGAGCAGGAGGTTAATGAGTTTGTCCGCAAAACCATCCTGGAGAAACAGCGGTCCAGTGTTGATCATGAACCCGAAAAAAACGGGGTGTTCACAGGGAAATACTGCATCAACCCTTTTAACGGCGACAAAGTACCGATCTACGTGGCGAATTTTGTACTCATGGAGTACGGAACCGGCGCGGTTATGGCAGTCCCGGCCCATGACCAGCGTGACTTTGAATTCGCTCGAAAATATTCTCTTCCCATTCGAATAGTCGTCCAGCCCGAGGGTGCGGAGCTTGACCCGCAGACAATGGAACAGGCAGGTACGGAATCCGGCGTGCTGATCAACTCCGGCGATTTCAATGGTCTCGACTCGGGAATCGCCAAACAGAAAATCATAGCTCATGCCGAAGAAAGAGGTTTCGGTCAGGCGCACATCACCTACCGCCTCCGGGACTGGGGTATTTCCAGACAGCGATACTGGGGGGCTCCCATTCCCATCATCCACTGCGAAGATTGCGGCATCGTACCAGTACCGGAAAATGAACTTCCAGTCGTTCTCCCGGGAACGGAAAGTATAAGCGGCAACCACGCCCCGCTGCATCAACAGACCGATTTTTTCACCACCACTTGTCCGGTGTGCGGAAAACCGGCAAAAAGAGAAACCGATACCATGGATACCTTTGTTGAGTCGTCATGGTACTTTATCCGTTACACTGACCCCCGTTTCGAGGACGGTCCCATTGAACCCCGTGCTGCCGGCTACTGGATGTCCGTGGACCAGTATATCGGCGGTGTGGAACACGCCATTCTCCACCTGTTGTATTCCCGGTTTTTTACCAAGGTTCTCCGTGATTTGGGGTATGTCACCGTAGATGAGCCGTTTACCAACCTGCTCACCCAGGGGATGGTCATCAAGGACGGCTCCAAGATGTCCAAATCCAAGGGTAACGTGGTTGATCCCAATGAATTGATAGGGCAGTTCGGAGCTGACACCGTACGTCTCTTTTCCCTGTTTGCGGCGCCTCCAGAGCGTGATCTGGAATGGAATCCCCAGGGTGTGGAAGGCGCGTCACGCTTTCTTAACCGCGTGTACCGCCTCGTCGTACAACAGAAGCAGTGTTTCGCAGAAGAGACCGTTATCGATGTCAATGCACTGGACGATGCTTCAAAACAGGTTCATCGGAAGACACATCAGACCATTGCCCGAGTGACCGACAGTATTGAAGCCGATTTCCACTTCAACACTGCAATATCCGGTATCATGGAACTGGTCAACCTGCTGACCGCATCGCTCAACGATTCTGAAAATCTGCACCGGGGGGTTGTGCGGGAAACCCTGGAGACCGTCATGATTCTGCTTTTTCCGATGGTCCCCCATTTCTGTGAAGAACTCTGGGAACTGACCGGACATCCTCAGACTTTGGATTACGCCCTGTGGCCGGTCAGCAACAAAGAAATCGCCAGGGAAGATGAGCTGACCATCGTTGTCCAGGTCAATGGAAAAGTGAGGGCAAAACTCCAGGTTCCTGCCGAGATCAGTGACCCTGACCTGGAACAGCAGGCATTGGCCAATGAGCGCGTTCGCTCCTTTCTTGGAGACCGAATACCTAAAAAAATTATTGTGGTTAAAAAGAAACTTGTTAATATTGTCGGCTAACTGGTGTACTTCCTGAAACAAAAGAGTTCCAAGTCTGCATTCAACCGGCAACTCCTCAAAGTTGCCCCGATAAGGAGAATACGCGTGACAATCCATCGATTACAGATCTGTCTGTTCGTGTTGATTACATTCTGTCTGACCGGCTGCGGTGCGTACTACTTCCCCCACGTATATCACGGCCCTAAGCGCACCATCTACATGCCGACCTGGCAGAATCGCACCAACAAGCTCGGACTTGACGCCGATATTTACCAGGAGCTTTCCCGCTGGTTCAGAAAGGCTGAATCCATCGATCTTACCAAAGACAAAGAAAGCGCAGACCTCATACTGGCAGGAGAAATCAACTATATCGACCTGCCGAGTATCTCCTGGGATGGAAATTCTGCGGCAACGGATATTAAAGTCCGGCTCGGCGTCCGTTACGTGCTCAAAGATATCACATCAGGTGAAATCCTCTGGGAACAACCAAAACAGATCTGGACCGAGGATTATGATGCATCAACCATCAACGCGGCAGTGGAAGATGAAGCCCTTGATGAAATCGTCAGTGATATGTCTGAAGCCATTTATCTCGGCATCCTGAAAAGATTGCGGGAACAGGATAAGGCACAAGCCAAGGAAGCGGCGGTCGCACCTGAATAGTTCTCACACGCATACAACATTACCGGGCACTGCAGGCAGTCTGTCTGCAGTGCCTTTTTCTATTTACACTCATGACTACACCCTCCCCTTTACGTATAGGCTCCATCGCGCTTGATTCACCTTGCATTCTCGCTCCACTGGCCGGCTATACGGATCTTGCATTTCGCCTGTTATGCCGTGAATATGGAGCAGGTCTTGTTTTTTCGGAGATGATCAGTTGTCACGGACTTGTCTACGGCCAAAAAAACACCCTCGTCCTCCTGGAAAGTCATCCTGATGAGCGTCCCTTCGGAATCCAGCTTTTCGGCGCAGACCCTGACGTCATGGGAAAAGCGGCTGCCGTCGTCTCACAGCATCCTGCCGACCTGTTGGACATCAACATGGGGTGTCCTGTTCGCAAGGTGACGAAAAAAGGGTCGGGATCCGCGCTGATGAAGACACCGGATCTGGCCCGCCGAATCATCGAGTCGGTCTGCGCCAATACCCACCTGCCTGTCACGGTTAAAATAAGGGCCGGCTGGACCCACGATCAAATGAATGCCGTTGAATTTGCCCGTATGGCGCAGGAAGCAGGCGCGGATGCTGTGACGGTTCACGGCAGAACATGGTCCATGGGCTTTTCCGGTCAGGCTGACTGGGACATCATCGCCCGGGTCAAACAGGCGGTAACCATTCCCGTGATCGGCAATGGAGACGTGCTCAGTTATCAGGACGCAATGCAGAGAAAGGAAGAAACAGGCTGCGACGGAATTATGATCGGCAGAGGCGCATTGGGAAATCCATGGGTCTTTTCAGCCGAGGGACGACCGGATGCTCTTGAACAACGCTTGCAGGCTCTCTTGCGTTATATGGATCTGGCTCGACAATTTATGCCGACCCGGAAAATGCTGTTTCGCATTAAAAATCATGCTTCCCGCTTTTTTTCAGAACTTCACGGCGCCGGTACAATACGCAAGGAGATCAATCAGTGCAGCACATGCGAAGAACTCATCATGCTTTTTAAGACACTTGCCTGAGCAGGGACATCAGGGTTCATCCTCCTGAGTTTTCTGTTCTATCTGTTCAATCTCATTATACATTTCAACAGAAAGCGCCTGTGCCCGATTCAGTTCCTCCCAACTCATCTCAGCCATCAGTCCGTTACGGGCCAATTGCGCCCCGGTATTGCCGCGGCCGGCGGCCAGGGAATACCAGGCATAGCCGACAGCCCGGTCAACAGCAGTCCCGGACCCTGTGGCATGCATAAGGCCGACATTATACATAGCCATATTATCCCCTTTCATTGCAGCCCTGGTGTACAGGGAAAGGGCCTGTTTAAAATCCTGTTTACCGGTCAACCCGTGATAGTAGATATAGGCAAGGTCGTTCAACGCATGCAACCGGCCCGCCTCTGCCGCCGATGCCAGCCACTTCTCGGCCTCCAGATAATTCTGCGGCACCCCGTCGCCACGCAAATACATCCGGCCGAGAATGTCCATGGACTCAGGAGTTATTTTTCCCTGTTTCGCAGCCCTTAACAGCCATTTGAAGGCCTCCCTGGAGTTCGGATCCGTTCCCAATCCTTTATACAGCATCCCCCCGGTAATGTATTGCGCCTCTGCATCTCCGAGAGTGGCCGCCTGGAGATACAAACGCAACGCCTTGGCGTAATTCACCGGCCTGCCTTTTCCGACATAGTGCTTATAAGCCTCGACCTTATACCTGACTACCTTCTCGACACCACTTTGCGCCTGGGAACATATCGCATTTCCCAGGCTGACAAGCAACACCACAGGTAATATCAGGCGTACCAGGTTCATATATCCTCATCCGGGTTCACTTAACAAACCGGCACGGTACCTTCCGCACTCTGCCGGAGACTTTCACATCAACATAAACAATATAAGACATCCTGGGCTACCGCCCATACGAATCAGGATGTCAGGCAGCGGTATATCTCAGGCATCAATGCAGGCAGACGATGGATATTGTCAACAAAGATATAGCCTGCAGGGCCGTACATATGCCCCATATAGTCCTGGGCGTGTTTGTCTATGGTGATTCCAAAGGGATGTATGCCGGCAGCCTTTGCCTCAAATAAGGCGTGACGGGTGTCTTCCACGGCATATTCTCCTTTGTAGTCGTCATAGTCCTCAGGCTTGCCGTCCGTCAGAATAATAATCAACTTCAGCCTTGCTTCCACTGTGGATAACAGGGATGTGGTGTGACGAATTGCAGGCGCCATCCGAGTATATTCCCTGGGACTGATTGCTGCAATACGCTGTCGCACTTTTTGGGAATACGGCTCCTGAATGCCCTTTACCGGATACATTTCGCAGCGCAGGCGTCGCATACCGGAAAACCCGTAAATCGCATATCGATCATCCAGCATCTCCATTGCCTCGCAAATGAGGACCAGAGCTTCCTTGATCGCCCGGCCTACCCAGCCTTCAGTGGAGTTGGACATATCCACCAGGAAGTACACGGCAATATCACGTTCATCCCGCTGCAGACGGATGAAAACCCTGTCCGACGGAGGGTAACCCGCCTGTCTGTCGGCGATTGCTTCGATCAGGGCGTCAACATCGATATCATCTCCATCTCGCTGCCGTCTCACGAACCGTTCCACTGTCTGCAACTGTTCAAACTGGTGGCGAAGCCGGTGTATATGACCCCGGTATTTCTCAAGGGTATCTCCTATAAAGTTTGAACTGACGGGTTCCAGTTCTTTCTCTGTAAGCACACACCAATTTTTTCGGTAACCGTTTCTTCGAAAATCCCATTCATCATATACTATGGGTTCCGACCTGCCGTCATCTATGTCTTTCGGCTCCACAGAGGGGGCTTTACCCATGGCTCCCGCCTTACCCGCAGCGCTGGATACATATTCAGTCGGAAGATGACCGTAATCATCCAGAATTTCTTTGGTCAACGCTGCCAGTTCTTCTGTCAGGGCGACATCTTCGTTATCAATGACAATATGGGTGACAGGTCCGGGTTCCTGATCTGCGGCGGCTCCCTGTTCCTGATTACATAGAATCATGGCTTGATCCCCCTGGTCCTTGTCACCAGGTACAGGGATCGTCTCAGCTCCGGCGTCTTCGTCTTGTTTCATGCCGGATTCGCTGTTCAGAAGCAGGGTTGAAAGCGCCTCTATAAAGCGCTGTTTGCGCAAAGCCTTCTGCCGGGCAATAACCTTGACCACCTTGGGAAGGTCAAGCTCACCCTGGAACAGAGGCGGGGTATAACGATACTCTTGACAAATATCCGCGGGAATCAGTTCATAGGCCCTGGCTGCAAGGCTGATGCTTAGATCACGGCAGGCTTCCGCGGACCGGCAT
This sequence comes from Desulfobulbaceae bacterium, assembly GCA_963678525.2. GTDB lineage: Bacteria > Desulfobacterota > Desulfobulbia > Desulfobulbales > Desulfobulbaceae > Desulfogranum. Next base: position 1,332,427 of record CAXXDG010000003.1, on the reverse strand, counting down.
TTCTCGATCATGTCTTGAAAACCCGGTACAGCCTTTTCTCCCAGTGAATCGGCCAGTTGTCCCTGATTAAGAAACAACTCCCTGTGGACGTTGCCGAGAAACGTATTGTTCCCGGTTTCAGAAGAATAACAGGCTCCGAGAAAAGGGGTAACCCGCTGCATCAGGCCGGGCAGTTCGCTGCGTAAAAAACACTCCAGACGTACACTCTCAAAAAACAGGTACAGATCTCTGATAAGCTCAGGCCGTTCAAACTTCTGAAAAAATATCTCCAGGGGATGGGTGTCAAAATCCCGGATATCACCTCGTATGTGCAGGGATCTCAAGGCTACGGTCGCCCATTGACAGGAAATGATGAATTTATAAAGCAGAAAAGATTGTTCCTTGGTATCGAGCACCTCCATTTCCGCGGGAAGATAAATGGATGCCGTATCCGTATAAACGCTCGGGCCGGCAATAAGCGGCATTTCCCTGCCGTGCAGACCATTGACATAAGGCTGCAGCCTTTTTGCAGCTTCCTCCAGGGTAAGCCCGCCATACCCCTCGAGCAGAGGGGTAAACCGGCAAATTTCGTCTATAAATTTTCGGGCGGCATGCAGCCCGCCTGCTTCGTACTGATCAAGAAGCGATCTGGTCCAGATGGACATCTTCCCGGGAGCGATATGGGTGATAATATCCCTGGAGTTGGCGAGATAGGTAAAGCACAGGGAATGGGAAACCGACCAGATAACGGGTACCTGGCCGAAAATACGATTGACATGTTCCTGTTTTTCAGCAACCAGGTCGCCCAGGGATTCTTCAACATCCCATTCATTGGGCAGACTTGGGGCGACAAGCTCATAGAACCTTTCGCTAAGTTCTTGAATACGCATAATTAAAACAAAGAGGTGACCATTTCTTCAAGAGCGCCCTGCAGTTCAGGATCATCCGTCAAAGCCTGGGAAATCGCCACCCGGCATGCATCCTGGGTATCTATGCCGCTGCACATGAGCTTTCCCGCCTGGATAAGCAGCCTGGTGCTTGCTCCCTCGGGCAGGCCGGAATCTTTCAATCCCCGTGTCATGTGAGCCAGTTTTACCAGAGATGCGGCCATTTTTCCGTCAACACAACTTTCAACTTCTACGATTTTGGCTTCAAGTTCACTCTCAGGATAATCAAAGGAAAGGGCGACAAACCGCTGCCTGGTTGAAGGTTTGAGATCCTTGAGCACACTCTGGTAACCGGGGTTATAGGAAACCGTGAGCATGAATTCATCAGGAGCGGTCAGCAGCTCTCCTTTCTTTTCCACAGGAAGTTCCCTTCGATCGTCGGCAAGGGGATGGATCACAACAGTGGTGTCTTTACGGGCTTCTACCACCTCATCCAGGTAGCAGATCGCTCCTTTACGTACGGCAAGTGTCAAAGGCCCGTCATTCCACACCGCCTCGCCGGATCGTATCAGGAAACGTCCGACCAGATCACTGGTTGAAAGATCGTCATGGCAGGAAACGGTTATAAGGGGACGCCGCAGCTTCCAGGCCATGAATTGCATGAAACGGGTTTTTCCGCACCCGGTCGGACCTTTGAGCAACAACGGCAGGCGATTGGCATATGCTGCCTCGGCTATTTCAATTTCATTGCCTGTGGGCAGATAATACGGCTTTTCAAGAATGAGGTGTTCGTCTATTCGCTGGTTTCTTTCAGGCATGAAGCAATTTCTCCGGAACTTTTTTTTAAAGGATACTCTAAGTAAATAATTACAAATGACAACTGATGTTTTCCCATAGTTTAATTGAGGGTTGCACAAAGCACCGGCCGTGGGTACTGTGTTTGATAGCCAAAATATTCAAACAACCCTGTCTTAACGTATGTGCATCGACCTCCATACCCATTCCATTTATTCCGACGGCAGCCTGCATCCCGAAGAACTCGTCGATATGGCGTTGCAAAGGGAGATTCGTGTGCTCGCCCTGACAGACCATGATACCGTTGAAGGACAGGCTGAAATGATGCTGCATGGCAATAGAAAAGGGTTGGAGATCCTCCCCGGCATTGAAGTCAGTGCATGTTACGGTCAGAGCAGTGTCCATATATTGGGATACGGAATAGACTTTCAAAGTCCGGAACTGTCTGACTGGCTGGAAAAACTGCAGACAGGCCGTGAGGAACGTAATATTAAAATAGTCAGATCCCTTCAGGAAGCCGGTATCGATATCAGCCTGCAGGAGGTGGAAGCCGAATCCGTCCATGGACTGACAGGCAGACCGCACATTGCCCAGTTACTGATAGATAAACGTATTGTCCGCTCTTTTGACGAGGCATTCAGACAATATCTCGGCAGGGGACAACTCGCCTGGCACAAGCGCTTCTGTTATTCATCCATAGACACCATCTCCATGATCCACAGGCTCGGTGGAATAGCCGTTGTAGCCCATCCAGGACAACTGGATCCCCAGGGGAAAACCCTTCCTTCGATAATACGGGAGTTAAAACTCCGCGATCTGGACGGCATCGAGGTCTATTACCCGTCGCATTCCAGAAAACTTAAAAAGAAATTACTGCAGCTCTGTCAAGAGATGGATCTTGTGGTCACTGGAGGCAGTGACTATCACGGAGAGACCCGCCCTCTTCACATGATGGCCGGCAAAGGCCGTGATTTCTGTCCGCCTGATGAACTTTATCCTCCGATACAAGAAAGAATCGCTCAGCGCAGAGCCTGTATTTCATAAACACATCCGTTTGAAAGCCCATGTATAGCATCCTTGTTGTCGATGACGAACCCAATTACCAGATCATCCTTTCTGAAATTCTCCGGGAAGAAGGATATGAAGTGTTTACCGCGGACAGCGGCATCGCCGGACTGCCCATAGTCCGCGACACCGACATAGATCTGGTCGTCTCGGACATGAAAATGCCCGGTATGGACGGCATTGAACTGCTCGCACAGATAAAGGAATTCAACCCCTACCTGCCGGTGATCCTCATCACTGCCTTTGCAGAAGTTGAAAAAGCGGTGGAGGCCATGAAACTGGGAGCTTTCACGTATCTGGCCAAGCCCTTTTCCAATGAACAGCTCCTCGCAAGCGTCAGCAAGGCTATTGAACACTACAATCTGGTCCGGGAAATTCGCAGGCTGCGGGACGAGGTGACACCGAGATCCGGATTCGGGGGTATGATTGGGAAAAACCCGGCAATGCGTGCAGTCTACCAGCTCATAGAAAAAGTGGCTCCCACAACCTCCTCCGTGCTGGTAACAGGTGAATCGGGGACAGGCAAAGAACTGGTAGCCAGGGCCATTCACAATCTGAGTCCGCGCAAGGATGCGTCCTTCATTTCGGTAAACTGCGCAGCGCTCTCCGAACACCTTCTGGAAAGCGAACTCTTCGGCCATGAAAAGGGTGCTTTTACCGACGCAGTAGCCATGAGAAAAGGACGTTTTGAGCTGGCCGATACAGGCACCTTATTTCTGGATGAGATAGGGGAAATGCCTGTTTCCCTGCAGGCAAAGCTTTTACGCGTCCTTCAGGAGCGTGCGTTTGAAAGAGTCGGGGGGACGGTTACCCAGCAGGTGGATGTCCGTATCCTGGCGGCGACCAACAAAGATCTGAAGGATGAGGTGGACAAGGGAAATTTCCGCGAAGACCTCTATTACCGTCTCAATGTCATTCACATTCATCTGGTCCCCCTGCGTGAGCGCGTTGATGACATTCCAGCCCTGGTTGCCCATTTCATACAGAAAAACGGACAGAGCCTGGGAAAAGAACTGGATATTTCACCGGATGCGTTGAGGCTTCTGGTGACCCTGCCCTGGGAAGGAAACGTCAGGGAGCTGGAAAACACCATAGAGCGCGCCGCCATCCTGTGCAACGGCAACCGCATCGAGGCGGGTGACGTTCAGCCGGATTCAGGAGCTTTCACTTCCAATCAGGAGTGGAGCAGCGGACTGGACCTGAACCAGTTTATCCCGGAAAACCTCAGCCTGGCGGAGATCCTCAACGGCATTGAAGAAAAACTGGTCAGACAGGCCCTGGAAGACGCCGGCCAGGTTCAGGCGCGTGCCGCCGAACAACTGGGCATCACCAAAAGCCTGCTGCAGTACAAAATGAAAAAATATAAAATACAGAAAAAGAAAAAATAATCAACTGTCAGCAATGACGACAGACCAGTTCAGGAAGAGGCAGGTCAACCCGGGTGCCGCCCCAGTTGAGTTTATTGCGCAGGATTGTAAAATAACTCTTTAACGGTGAGGCGATGAGGCAAAGCGGTTTGCTCGCCTTTTGCACCAGCAGGTAATCATTTTCCGATATCTTCCACTGTTGCTCGCCGTCAACTATAACCTTGACCTCCCCTGCAGGCGCCAGCAACTGGGTGGTGATTTTACTGTTCGGCCCAAGAAGAACCGGACGGGACTCCAGCATGAACGGACAGATAGGGGTCACCACGATGGTGTCGAGTTCACCATGAATTATGGGGCCTCCCGCAGACAGATTATATGCGGTGGAACCCGTCGGCGTGGCCATGATCAGTCCGTCCGCCCGATACGTGGCAATATATTCCCTGTCTGCCCAGCAGCGAAGACGAATCATCTGATCTGTGCTGTCTTTGACAATAACCACCTCGTTGAGAGCGTAAACCGGTTCACTTTTCTCGCCGTCATCTCCATGGACAACCGCAGCTGCCAGCATGATTCGTTTTTCTATGCGATAATCCCCTGCCAGAACGGTTTCCAGAGAATAATACATCTCATCGGCTGCTACTTCGGTTAAAAAACCCAGATTTCCCAGATTTATGCCCAGCACAGGAATATCATTAGTACTTGCCTGCCTGGCAATATGCAGCAGGGTGCCGTCACCGCCGAGCACGATAAGAATGTCCATGTCCTTTGATACGGTGTTCAGGCAGGACTGAATGCCGCGATCATCGAACCAGCGAACAAGCTGCCGGCCGGCCAGTTCAACATCAGGACTGTCAGGCCGGGTCACAATACCGGCCAGTTTTATATTCACGCCCCCAGCTCCTTTGACTTTTCAGCTGCAGCCTGGACAGTGTCCATGCAGGCGGCACGCATACCGTACTGTTCCAGCACCTGAATGCCGCGAATTGTCGTACCGCCGGGAGAAGTAACCTGCTCCTTCAGCACTGCCGGAGGTTTACCGCTCTCGATGGCGAGTTTGGCTGCGCCGTAAAAGGTGTGGAGTACCAGTTGCTGGGCAACAGGCCGCGGAAGGCCGGCAAGAATACCGCCGTCTATGAAACCGTCGATCAGGGAAAAAATGTATCCCGGACCGCTGCCGCTCAACCCGGTAACCGCATCCAGCTGGTATTCGGGCAGTTCAAGGCAACAACCGACTGCAGAGAATATGTCCTGACAGACTTGTTTTTCATCTGCCGTTACCTGATCGTTACCACTGAATGCACTGGCGCCGGCCTGAACAAGGCAGGGGGTATTAGGCATGACCCGTATGACTTTACTGTTCTCGGGAAGACTGCCTTCCAGCGCTGCAAGCGTGACCCCTGCCATGATGGAGATAAGCATATGTTCCGAAGTAAAACAGGGCGCATAGCCGGCAAGCACCTGACGATATACCTGAGGTTTAACCGCCAGAATCAGGATTTGGGCAGCTTGACACAGCTCCTCTGGTGTCTCAACAGCACCAATGCCATAGGTAGTACGGAGATAGTGGACACGGTCAACGGCGGGATCAGCCACAATAATCCGGGTATTCTTAAAAAGTTCTGCCTGCAGCATGCCGACAATAAGAGCTTCCGCCATTTGTCCGCCGCCTATCAATCCAACTGTTATCGCCGTTTTATCCACAATCCACCTGTAGTACGTGTTTATCATGCAAAAAAAAAACCGCCGGTTCTCCCGGCGGTTTTCATTATACTCAATCCTTAACAGCTTGTCTACGCCATGGCTGATCTTGCAGCCCGGCAGACTGAAAAAATTACGCAGCGCAGGCGGGTTGGCGACTTCCAACAGTTGCTGTTTTGGGGACCAGAAAAGGCTGCAGGCAGGAACCGGCACTCTTGGTGCCGTTGACCACCTGCCGAAATACACCGTTTCCTCTTTTCTGAAATTTGACATATTCCCAACTGTCAGGATTTTGAGCGATGGTCTCCATCAGTCCGAGATGCAGCCCATGTCCGGACCTGTCTGCGATGATGTGACCTAATACGGGAGCACCCAGCAGGGCGATATCACCAATGACATCAAGGACTTTATGGCGGATAAACTCGTCATCGAAACGAAGTCCGTCTTCATTCAGCACAGAGTGCCTGTCCCAGTGAATGGCGATGGTATTGGCAAGGGTTCCGCCCAGAGCCAACCCGTTTTTCCAGAGATACTCTACCTGTTCAACAAAGCCGAAAGTCCTGGCGGAAGCAATTTCCCGGGCAAAACGCTCATGGTTGACGTCAATGGTGTAGGTCTGCTCATGAATAAGCGCATTGTCAAAATGAATCCTGCCTGAAATCCTGAATCCGTCATACGGCTCTATTCGTATTGATTTACCGTCTTTCTCATAACTCAGCGGTTTTGTGATCCGCAATATTCTTCGCAAGGCGCGTTGTCTTATTTTGCCGCCCCTGCGCAGCAGATGCAGAAAAGGAAGTGCGCTGCCGTCCATGATCGGTACTTCGTGGGAATCGAGGTCGATCTCGGCGTTATCTATTCCAACCGCACGCAAAGCCGCCATGAGGTGCTCGGTTGTCGAAATTTTTGTCGCCCCGTCACCCAGGGTGGTTGCCAGGGTTGTGTCGACAACGTTTTCCGCCCGTGCAGGTATGACGGGTTTACCGGCGAGGTCTGAGCGAACAAAAGATATCCCGCTGTTGGCGGTGGCCGGCTTGATGCTCAGGTTGACCGTACGTCCGGTATGGAGTCCTACGCCGCAACAGCTTACAGGCTTTTTCAAGGTGTACTGGTGAGGCTCTATATGTGATACCATATTATATTCCTGTGGTATTGTATCCATTTGTTTACAGTTTGCTTACCAAACCTTAATGCAATAAACAGTCCATCTTCCCCAAAAGACTATTTTTTGTACAAGAGTACAATTTTTTATACAGAAATTCGGGCGAATAAGCGACATCAAGCGTTCTTCACATCCCCTTGTCGGCCACCTGGACAGGTGTGTCAAAAAACACACATTTCGCTAAACCGCTAGAAAATGTTGAAAAATCGACACACTCCAACTGCGGCAATCGGACATGACTCAGTCATGGTTCCCTCTGCTCTCCATATTGTCGAACACAATCGAGAACCAGAGTATCAAAAACGTCATCAGGCTCGGCAGCCATACGCAGGGCATAAACAGGTACAGGCAGTTTCAGACCACGAAGCTTTACCGCATCCTTTTCAGTGACGATCAACAACTCCGCCCCCGACCTTTGCACAGCCTTTTCAATTTGACTGATCCTGCCGGTGGTATAGACAACGTGGTCAGCAAAGGCCAGCATTTCAACCGGCCGCATACCTACGCCTGCCAACGAGTCGGAAAAGGAAGCGGGCCTCGCAATGCCGCATGCGCCGACACATCGCAAAGCTGTCAGCGCTTCGGGATGCACGGCCTCCCCGCTCTCCACATTCATCAGGTCAAGGACGCCGTAACGGGAATAATATACTTTTTTCCCGGGAAATCGACTGGTCAAAAGTTCGGCAAAGCTCTCCGCCCGTCCCCTGTTATCCTCATGCACACCGGTCATCATAAAAGCGTTTGCCCGTTTCAGGCAGGCAACAGGCTCCCTGAGATGCCCCCCTGGAAAGACCCGTGAATTGCCGGCCAGGAAATCCGTATTGAACAGAACCACATTCAGGTCACGTTCAACCCGAAGATGTTGAAAACCGTCATCGAGGATTATGACCTGGGCGCCCATCTGCACAGCCTTTTGCATGGGAAGTTTACGAACGGAACCGGTAAGTACGAACACGCCGGGCAGTTTTTCGGCAAGCAGGCGCGGTTCATCACCGGCAGCCGCTGCATCGAGCAGTATATCGCGCCCGTCGGAAACCAGGTTGACTGCATTTCCTGCACCGCCCCCATACCCCCTGCTGACAACGGCCGGCTGCAGGCCGCTCTTCAGCAGCAACCCGGCAACATGTTCAACCATCGGGGTTTTGCCGCTGCCGCCGAGGGTAAGGTTGCCTATACTGATCACAGGCACAGGGCATCTGTATGAAGAAAAGACGCCTTTCCGGTAACAGATCTCTCTGAGATGCATCAACATGCTGTAAAAAGGAGAAAAAGGTCTGCCTAATGTAAAATAGAAAGTGTTTGTATTCATTGATTATGAATTAAGTCTAAAATAACGGGTAACTGAGTCCTTTTCTCAATCGACAACTGTGATTTTTAGTACAAAAGTTCGAGCGAATGCGTTATGAAAGAGCCATTAACCGGTGTCTATCCGGAAATACACTTTTTCGGTCAGATTCAAGGCATTGAAATCATATACATGCAGAAAAGGAGGAACATCACGTGTTGAAGCCCAAATCATTACACTCGTTTCTTGCAGCATTCGCCCTTGCAGCCGGCGTTGCCACAGGCGCCTCAGCCGCTGATATAATCACCATCGGTGTAGCCGGTGCACACAGCGGCGACCTCGCATCATACGGATTACCAACGGTAAAGGCAACTGAATTAGTTGCCGAGGATATCAATGAGCAAGGCGGCATCAACGGCATGCAGTTGAAAGTACTTGCTGAAGATGATGTCTGTAAACCGGAAATAGCAACCAACACGGCGACAAAACTTGTTTCGGAAAATGTCGACGTGGTCATAGGCCACATCTGCTCAGGGGCAACCAAGGCCGCGTTGCCGATCTACCGTGACGCCGACATCATTGTCATGTCTCCATCGGCAACCAACCCGGATCTTACCCAGAGCGGGGAATATCCCAACTTCTACCGAACCATTGCCTCAGACGACCTCCAGGCGCACACCATGGTTGATTTTGTAACCGACAAACTGCAGGCGCAGAAAGTCGCCATTGTTCACGATAAGGGTGATTACGGCAAGGGACTGGCCGAGTTCGCCAAAACGTTTATTGAACAAGCCGGGAAAATGGAAGTCGTTCTTTTTGAGGGTGTCACCCCCGGCGCGGTTGATTACTCATCCATTGTCCAGAAAATCAAACGCAGCAAAGCTGACGCCGTTATTTACGGCGGATATCACCCCGAAGCATCTAAAATCGTCAGCCAGATGCGCAAAAAACGCCTGGACACAGCCTTCCTCGGACCTGACGGAGTAAAAGACGATACCTTTATCAAGGTAGCCGGAGCCAATGCCGAAGGAGTTTACGCCACCGGACCGGCTGATGTATCGAAAAACCCTCTGACCGTGAAATACCGACAGAAGCATATCGACAAGGAAGGCACGGAACCGGGGGCCTTCTTTGACAATGCCGTTGCAGCCGCCCTTGCCTTGACCTCGGCCATTAAAAAGGCAGGCTCTACGGATTCCAAAGCCATTGCCGAAGCCCTGCACAACGAAGCGGCCGATACGCCGTTCGGTGCAATCAAATTCGACGCCGCCGGTGAACCCATCGGCATCGGCTTTATCATGTACCAGGTTACAAACGGAGAATACGTTCAGGTACAGTAAGGCGTTTTTATTTAAGAAAGACAATGCCTGGAGCCACGAAGTGGTTCCAGGCATTGTTGCTTTCGCCGAAACAAACTCATAACGTAACTCTTCACAGGGGATGCAGTTAAGCTCGATTACTTCCCCGATTCCAAACTGCTCCGGGACGCAGCTGACACTATGGATTTTTTTGAACCGGATTACTTTATCGAACTACTCTTCAGCGGCCTGACCAAAGGCTCCATTTACGCCCTCATTGCACTGGGTTATACTATGGTGTACGGGATCATCGGCCTGATCAATTTCGCCCATGGTGAAATCTACATGATCGGCGCCTTTACCGCCTTGATCGTTTCCACCGTACTGTCCATCTACGGATTCCCATTGCTCTCCATCTTTATTCTTGCAGCTGTTGCCGCTGTAATCTGGGCTGCGGCCTATGGATTTACCATCGAACGTCTGGCCTATCGTCCCTTGCGCAATGCGCCCAGGCTTTCGCCGTTGATCTCCGCCATCGGCATGTCCATCTTTCTGCAGAACTATGTTCTTCTCGCCCAGACATCGGATTTTCAGCCTTTTCCAGCCCTTGTACCGGATTTTGCATTCATGGAACCTGTGGCGCACATAGTGGGCAGCACCGACTTGATTATACTGGTTGTTTCCGTGCTTGTCATGATCCTGCTCACGATCATGATAAAATTCACCCGCACCGGCAAAGCCATGCGCGCCACTGCCCAGGACAAAAAAATGGCGCTCCTGGTCGGAATCAACGTGGACAATGTCATCTCCATCACCTTTATCACCGGTTCGGCACTGGCTGCCATAGGCGGGTTGCTTATCGCCTCCCATGTCGGCCAGATTAATTTTTACATAGGTTTCATCGCGGGCATTAAAGCCTTTACTGCGGCTGTTCTTGGAGGCATCGGTTCCATTCCCGGAGCGGTGCTGGGAAGCTTTATTTTAGGCCTGACAGAATCGTTTGCCACAGGATACGTTTCCAGTGACTATGAGGATGTTTTCGCGTTCAGTCTCCTGGTGCTGATTCTGCTGTTCAGGCCTGCCGGTCTGCTCGGCAAATCAACCATTGAAAAAGTTTAACCCAACGAGTAGAAATTTCATGCTTTCCCTGAAAGATATCCGCAGAGGGCTGATCGTCGCAGGCTGGTTTGTTTTTCTCACCTTTCCTCTTCTGGTGATCAAAGTAAACCCGGTGGAAAACACCATTGTCTGGAGATGGGCCAATATGCTCTATGTTGCGGCAGGCAGTTTTATCGCCTTTCTCTCCATTCGATTTGCCAAGACCCGTAAACGAACCATCCAGGAGCGAAGAAAACTACAGCCTGAACAAGAGCAGCTCCCCTGGAGCAGGCATCTCTATCGAAAAGAAATCTACCTTCCCCTGCTGGCGGTCGGTTCCGTCTTTTTTCTTGTTTTCCCCTATGTCTTTTCCACCTACCAGATCAACATCATGACCTCCGCCCTGATGTATGTGGTGCTTGGACTGGGCTTGAATATCGTGGTCGGGGTTGCCGGTCTGCTTGACCTCGGGTATGTGGCTTTTTATGCTGTGGGCGCCTATTCCTACGCCCTGCTGAACATGCACTTTGACCTGGGCTTCTGGGCAGTGCTTCCAATCGGCGGGATCCTCGGCGCCTTCTTTGGAATTTTGCTTGGTATTCCCGTTCTCCGTCTGCGAGGCGACTATCTGGCCATCGTTACCCTGGGATTCGGCGAGATTATTCGTCTTATTCTTGAAAACTGGAACGATTTCTCACAAGGCCCCAGCGGCATATCCAATATCGATCGACCTCCTCTGCCGGGGATAGATCTTTCCCTGGAAGGTTCCATCATTTACATGTATTACCTGACCATCCTCATGGTGCTGTTCACCATTTTCGTGGTCAACCGGCTCCAGGATTCCCGGATCGGCCGTGCCTGGTTCGCCCTGCGGGAGGACGAAATCGCGTGCCAGGCAATGGGCATCGACAAGATGAAGACCAAACTCACGGCTTTCGCCTGGGCGCTTTCTGGGCAGGCATGGTAGGGGTGATTTTTGCCGCCAAAACCACCTTTGTCAACCCGGCCAGTTTCACCTTTCTCGAGTCGGCTATCATTCTCTGTATCGTTGTCCTGGGAGGCATGGGATCCATAGTCGGTGTTATTATCAGCGCCCTGGTCCTGATTCTTCTGCCGGAATACCTCCGAGCCTTTTCTGACTATCGCATGCTTGTCTTTGGAGCGGTACTGGTCATCATGATGATCTTTAAGCCGCAGGGTCTCATTTCCTCAGCGCGCAGGAAATACACCATTAAAAACGAAACCCTCTAGATCCTCATGGAACCTTTATTAGATGTACAGAATCTCACCATGGACTTCGGAGGCATCCGAGCCATCGACCGCCTGAATGTACAGGTCCATGCCGGCCGGATAGTAGCTCTGATCGGCCCCAACGGGGCTGGAAAAACAACATTCTTTAACTGTATTACGGGAATTTACAAACCGACATCCGGCAACATTCTGCTTCATCCTCCTGGGAAAAAACAGAAGCGGCTCAATGGTCTCAAACCGAACAAAGTAACCGAGCAGGGGCTGGCCAGAACATTCCAGAATATCCGTTTGTTCCCAAACATGACGGTTCTGGAAAATGTGATGATCGGCATGCACTGCCGCACCAGGGCAAAAATCCTTGGCGCTGTCTTCCGTGATCCTCGAACCAGGACCGAAGAACAGCATATTATAGACCGCAGTTATTCCATTCTAAAAAAAATCGGTTTGCATAGATTTGCCGACGAGTACGCTAAAAATTTACCCTATGGCGCGCAGAGAAGGCTCGAAATAGCCAGGGCATTGGCCACAGACCCCTTTCTGTTGCTGTTGGACGAACCTGCCGCAGGCATGAACCCCCAGGAAACCCGCGAACTGGACGACCTGATTACCCGAATTCGCGACGAGGGACTTGCCGTCCTGTTGATCGAGCATGACATGAAGCTGGTCATGTCTATTTCAGATTATATCTTTGTGGTTGATTACGGTAAAAAAATAGCTGAAGGAACTCCGGAGGAGATCGCACAGAACCCTGCGGTAATCAAGGCCTACCTCGGGGAGGACGTTGAAAATGCTTGAAGTACGAAACCTGGATGCCTACTACGGCAATATTCAGGCCCTCCACGGCATTGAGCTGCATGTTGAAGAAGGAGAAATCATCACCCTCATCGGCGCCAACGGCGCGGGCAAATCCACAACCCTTATGTCCATCAGCGGCATTGTCCCCCCCAGAAGAGGAGAAATTCTTTTCCAGGGAGAACCCATCCATGAGCTGGCCCCGGACAGGATCGTCCGCCTCGGAATCTGCCAGGTGCCCGAAGGCAGACATATCTTTCCGGAACTCACAGTGGCTGAAAACCTGGACATGGGCGCCTTTTTGCGCAAAGATAAAAAAGAAATAGCCAAAGACCTCGATTACCTTTATGGTCTTTTTCCCATCCTCAAAAAACGCCGTCATCAACCGGGAGGCAACCTTTCCGGAGGGGAACAGCAGATGCTGGCCATTTCAAGAGCCCTCATGGCACACCCCAAGCTCCTGCTGCTCGACGAGCCATCCATGGGACTCGCTCCTCTGGTAACCAAACAAATATTTGATATCATCAAAAAAATTAATGAAGAGCAGAACACAACCATATTTTTGGTTGAACAAAACGCGAATTTGGCGCTAAAAGTAGCTGACCGCGGTTATGTTCTGGAAAACGGCCGCATTACCCTGCAGGATCGTGCCGATGCTTTGCTTGCCGATAAAGAGGTTCAAAAAGCATACCTGGGCATGTGATCCGTACCGGCATATCCCTGAGTACAGGGCTTCGGACATAATGGGGCCCTGTCCTCTTCCCATATATTTCAAAAGGTTAAAATAACGTGAGTACCCTCAAAGTCGGAGTCATAGGTGTCGGTTACCTTGGTCGTTTCCATGCGCAGAAATACCAGGCCATGGAAGGTGTGGACCTGGTCGCCGTGGTTGATACGGATCCTGCAGCGGCAAAAAGAGTTGCCGAAGAATGCGGATGCAGCGCTTTGACCGATGTGAACGAGCTTCTGCCCATGGTGGATGCGGTCTCCATTGTTGTGCCGACGAGTTTTCATCATCAGGTAACCAGACAGTTCCTCCAGGCGGGTGTCGATGTCCTGGTTGAAAAACCTTTCACGGTCACCCTTAAAGAGGCGGACGAACTTATAGCTCTGGCCGCAGAGCACAAGCGCATTCTCCAGGTAGGCCACCTTGAACGGTTCAATCCGGCTGTTCTTGCCATGCAGCCGCTGTTGAAAAATCCTCTCTTCATAGAAGCGCACCGCATCTCGGTTTTTAAAGACAGGGGAACCGACGTGGACGTGGTGCTGGACCTGATGATCCACGACATCGACATTATCCTGTCCGTTGTCAACGCCCCAATTGAAAGCATCCATACAGTGGGTTCACCCGTGATAACGCAGACAACCGATATCGCCAACGCCCGTATCATTTTTGCAAACGGCTGTACCGCCAACGTCACGGTCAGCCGTGTCTCGCTGGATAACATGCGGCGCATGCGCATTTTTCAGCCCGGCCGCTATTTGTCGGTTGATTTCGGAAAAAAAGAAGTCATGTCCGTTGAATTAAAAAACAATGCCCAGTCCCCCTTCCCCCTGCCTGACATTCAAAAGCACGGCTTCAGCGACCAGGATATTCTTGAGCTTGAACTCACTGACTTCATACACCATGTACGTAACCGCACCAGGCCCCTTGTATCGGGGGAGGAAGGACGTCGTGCGTTGGAAGTCGCGCTGGAAGTCGTCAATCAGATCACGGAAAACAGAAAAAAAATCAACGCATTGCTCGGCAATGCCGTATAAACGGGTGTACCAGGCAGGATGAAGCAATCAACGGCTGCGGGGGCTGGTTCCACCCCCCATATCATAATCGTAGCAGGTGAGGCTTCCGGAGACCTCCACGGAGCCGGCCTGATTAAGGCCTTACGCAAAAAAGAGCCCGGGATCAGCGTCAGCGGAATGGGCGGACGGGAGCTGACCGACGCCGGGGTCGACATCCTCTTTGATGCGGCCAGGATTGCGGTCGTAGGAGTCTTTGAGGTGATCAGCCACCTGAAAGACATCCTGCAGGCCCGAAAAATCCTGAAAGATGAAATGGTCCTGAAAAAACCGGCCCTGCTCATCCTCATCGATTATCCGGATTTCAACCTGCTGCTGGCGAAACGGGCCAAAGCTCTCGGGATACCGGTTCTCTACTACATCAGCCCCCAAATCTGGGCATGGAGGAAAAAACGCGTCCATTCAATCGCCCGTCTGACAGACAAGGTTGCGACCATCCTGCCGTTTGAACAGGCGTTTTACCGTCAATACGGCTACGAAGTCGAGTATGTGGGCCACCCTCTGCTGGACATGGTTGTTCCCCAACTGCCGAAGGACGATTTTAAACGTTCCATGAACATTCCTGCAGACCACCGGCTTGTGGGGCTGTTTCCAGGCAGCAGGACCAAGGAGATCAAATCCCTGCTGCCGGTTTTCCTGGAGGCTGCGGAAAACCTGCGCACCCGACTGCAGACACCTGTTACCTTTGTTCTCCCCCAGGCTTCAACGATCTCCCGAGAATTACTGGAAGAAAACGGCCTGAACAACATTTCCGGGCAATTGGATATACGGGTGACCACTGAAGACCGGTATACGGTTATGACTGCCTGTGACGCGGCCGTGGCTGCATCGGGGACGGTCACCCTCGAGCTGGCCATAACCGGCATCCCGACGGTTGTCTGTTACCGTGTCACAAAAATGACCTACCTCCTGGGAAGGCTCATGATCCGTCACCTGCGCTTTTTCTCCCTGGTCAACCTCATTGCCGACCAGGAGGTCCTGCCTGAACTGCTTCAGGAGCAGGTCCGGGCCGACAGCATTGTGAAGTATCTGCTTCCGATGCTTAATGACGAAAAACACCGAAGGGAACTCAAGGAACACTTTTCCCTGATCAGGGAAAAACTGGGCAACCGCGGCGCATCCGAAAGGGTCGCGGATATTGCCCTGGAAATGGTGCGCCGTGGAAAATGAAAACGAAGCTGTCCGTGTCCCCATTGACGGGGTGCTGGACCTGCATACGTTCAGTCCCAAAGAACTTAAATACCTTATACCGGATTACCTGAACGAATGTCAGCAAAGGGACATCCTGCATGTACGGATAATCCATGGAAAAGGCACAGGAACCCTGCGCCGGACCGTGCATGCATTGCTGGATAGAAATCCGGACGTAGCCGGCTACATCCTTGCCGATGAGACCGGCGGTTCCTGGGGAGCCACCCTGGTCACCCTTCGGAAGAACCGGACTCCTGCATAGGCTCGACCAACCCGTGATGCACCGCCAGCGAGCGAACAGAGAGCATAAAGGTGGAAGGCATGGGCAGGGCCCGCTCCTCCTGCAGAACGCCTAAGGTTTTGGCCATAAGCAGGGACGGAATGGAATGAAGCCCTTCCTGGTTGTCACAGATGGTTTGCATGCGCAGGGCGTCCGTCAATGAGGGAGAAAGCGTTTTCAGGCTGGTGGCCAGGAGATGCAGTTCCTCTTCAACCAGCTCACGATTGCCTCGCTGAAAAGCTCTCACTTCAGGGTCCGAAGGTTCAGAGCCGAACAGGTTGTTTATTACGGCCCCTGCAAGCTGCCGCCGGTCGGTCTCTGCAAGCTCCAGCCTCCTGCCTGCGATGTCCGCAACCAATATTTTATACGCAACCATCTGCACGGTGGTCACGGCCTCTCGAATCACCGGGATAAGCTTGCTGCTTACCCTGGGCTCACCATCCTCTGTTTCCATCTGTTTCATAAGACTACTTTTACATCCGGGTGTTGCACCAGTTCATTATACAGGGAGAGCCGATGTTCCTCCGTCTCAACCACCATCTCCAGATTCATGCTGATGTATTTGCCTCCGGAACTGGTATTGGAATGGGTGAGCAGAAACGAGGCTCCCTTGACGGCGGCAAACACTGCCGCTTCAATTCCATCCCTGCTGTATCCGATGATTTTATACTGCCAGGCAGCAGGATATTCGATTTCAGGCTTGCAGCCGGATGTCTGATTCGGGATTATTCTCTTCATGGGCGGTTCTATACCCCAGCTCAGTTGGGAAAACAATGTTAAAATTGACTTGGGGATTCCACGATCACAATGCTATAGTAGAGCAAACCAGATTATTGTATACGGTGAATACTCATGTCGCATCTACTCTTATTTGTCCAGCCTGCTCCTCATATTCTCAATATAATCGAGACGATTGACGATAGCTATACAGCCCTGAGCACATCATCGCTTGAAGAAGCATGCACCCTGATGACCGCAGACTGCTCCCTGCTCTTTCTACCCTATGATGCAATCAGGAATGATCCGAACCGTCTCCAGGAATTGCCCAACTCTGAAAGCCTTGTCGTCCTGCATGCATCATCTGCAGAGCTGGAGCAAGCCCTGTACACGCTCAATACCCTTTCCTTGTATCGGATTATAACGGATGCCGTCAGTGAGGATGAGCTGCAGGCAATCGTTGAGGAAGGAAGTTTACTCTATGACCGTAACCGGGAACTGGGGCAATTGCGGAGCGATGTTCTCAAACTGGCCAGGCAGGACCGCCTTACCGGTTGCTGCAACCGCAATTACGGCGCCGAGCAATTGCAGCACAACCTGAAACGCGCCCTTCGTCACGGTCAATATCTTTCGGTCATTCTTGCGGATGTGGACGCACTCAAAGGCATTAACGACGCGTATGGGCATTCCGCCGGTGACGCGGTATTAATTGCTTTTGTCCGGCACATGGAAAGCCAAATTCGAACGGATATCGATGTCATCTGCCGTTGGGGCGAAGATGAATTTCTCCTGATCCTGCCTGAAACCACCATTCAAGGGGCCGGCAGGGTTGCTGAGCGGCTCAGAAAAACCATGGGCGAGTTGCAGATCGATATCGGCAACAAACTGATCAATGCAAGCGCAGGCTTTGGCGTTTCCGGTTTCTCCCCGGAAGATAAATACCGCAACTGTACAAATGACAGCTTGCTGCTTATAGTTCGAAGATGCCTGCTTCAGGCAAAAGCGGCCGGCGGCGATGCGGTTCTCTGCTGCCCATAAATTTTTCCATCCCATCCCAGTAGATATCATGCTCGTACTCAGCCCTTCAAAAGGACAAAATTTTGAACATCCAGCCTGTGTCAAAAAACACACATATCCGGATTTTCTTGAACAATCCGAAGAACTTATACATGTTCTGCGTCGTTTGAACAGGGAGCAACTGCAGGAGCTTATGCAGATCAGCGAGGACCTTGCAGACCTGAACATGGAACGATACCGGACATTTCACCTCCCCTTTTCACCCGAAAACGCCAGGCAGGCCTTCTGTGCATTTACCGGCGATGTCTATACTGATATCGATGTGGAGCAGTATACAAAAGAGGATCTGGAATTCGCCCAGAAACATGTGCGCATTCTATCTGGTCTGTACGGATGCCTGCGTCCGCTGGACCTCATCCAGCCCTATCGACTGGAAATGAAAACGCGGCTGGCAAACGACCGGGGTGAGACCCTCTACAAATTCTGGGGCGTGCGCATTGCAGAGGCGATCAATGCGTGTGCCGCGGAAAACGGCTCAACAGTGCTGTTCAACCTGGCGTCATCGGAATATTTCAAGGTTATTGCCGACAAAGCGCTGCAAGTCCCTGTGATCGATATTGCCTTCAAGGATAAAAAATCCGGAAAACTGCGGACCATTGCGATTTATGCCAAGCGTGCCCGGGGAAATATGGCTGATTATATTATCCGTAACAGAATAACCGAGCCCGAACAATTGCAGAGGTTCAACGGTTACGGGTATACCTACAATAGAGATTTATCCACGCCTGAGCACCTGGTGTTCACCCGGCTGCAACCCTGAAAACGACCAATGAGCATGCCTGCATGTACTTTTTCAGGTCTCGCTGCCGTTTAGAACAGTAATCTGATCGTTCAGGGTCCACAGATCATAGAGTAGTCCCAGACCGAATATGCCAAGGGTACAGAGGTAGAGAATACCGCTGAGCCACTTGCCCATATACATGCGATGAATGCCGAACACCCCTAAAAATGCGAGCAGTAACCAGGCTACGGTATAATCCACCGATCCCGGGGTAAAACGAATATCCGCCTCACGCTCCATGCCCGGAATTAAAAACAGGTCCACAATCCAGCCTATGAGCAATAGCCCCAGGGTAAAAAAATAGATGGTGCCGGATATCGGCCTGCCGTAATAAAAACGATGCGCCCCCAAAAAGCCGAAGCACCAGATAATATACCCGACAACTATACTATGCGTTGACTGCTGTTCCATGGAATCGCACCTTTTATTCGCGCCTTGAATTGTCTGATTCTCTGAACTGATCGCAGTACACGGTGCTCATCGATCGCGCCGTTGTCAATGAGCTCCCGGATTGCCCTTGTCCCTTCCCTGAGCGCATCAACCCGGAGGTCCAGGTTGTTCCCGACCACAAGGACATCCACTCCGGCGAGCACCGCTTTCTGCACGGCCTCTTTATAACTCCAGCCGCTGGTGATGGCTGCCATCTGCAGATCATCACTGAAAATTACGCCGTCAAAGCCCAGCTGCCTGCGCAGCAGACCGGAGAGGACGCTGCGGGACAATGTTGCGGGCGTCCCTGCTGGTTCCAGACCGGTATGGACAAGATGGGCCGTCATAACACCGTCATGAAATCCCTCTTGTATCAGGCGTTGAAACGGCTCCAATTCCACCCGCTGCCAACAGCGGGTGACATCGACAAATCCTTTGTGGGAATCTTTCTCTGCGCTGCCGTGACCTGGAAAATGCTTCAGACAACAGCCGATCCCACGCCGATGGTGTTCTGCAACAAAGGCTTTTGCCATTGCAACCACTGTGTCAGCATCCGCACCGAAACTCCTGCCGAATCCGGCGATAATCGGATTGTCCGGATTCAGGGCCAGGTCAACCACGGGTGCGAAATTCAGATTTACGCCGCAGGCGGACAATGTCTCGGCAATGCCGGCTGATTCTATGCGGGTTTGTTCAACACCGCCTTTTGCCATCTCGGCTGCTCCGCACGCATAGGGAAAACCGTCACGGGATTTAAGACGACAGACAGCGCCTCCCTCCTGATCCACGGCAATAAACAGCAGGGATTCATTAATCGCCTGCAGTTCAGCCGTCAATCCCTGCAGCGACTGCATGGAATCAAAATTCTGCACGGAACCGTCCACGTTACGGTCAAACAGCAGAACGCCGCCCAGATTGCACTCCGCAATATCGTGATACAGCCACCCACATTCATCGATGGTTCGGCCTCGAAAACCGACCATGAACATCTGGCCGGGGGTGTTGACATCATACGCATAATTATTCATGTAAAACACCAGGTATTAGCGCTGTACAAAAATCCGGAAAAAAGACTGTCAAAAGCATGACAAAGTACAATAAACTTTTCTTACCACATTTCATCTGCACGGTAATACGGTAAGATACCACTCAAAAAATCAAGTAAAAACCGGCATGATTTTCGCATATTACAATTAAGTATGTCTCGGCTGTCTATCTGAGCACCGTGTGGGAGAGGAAAATACGTATGAATGCCGCCATATTCGACAGTAAGCAGGATAGCGATCTGACACATGTAGTAACGAACCTGCAGTCTGAAATCGACAGATATAAAAAGCAGTCCACAATGCTTGCCAGAATGAACACGCTTCATCAGCGCATGGCATCCATCCTTGATTTGCCTTCCATGATTGAAACCTATTCAATCTGGCTTATGGAACATGTTCCCCACGACCTGCTTGGATTCAACAATCCGAGCCTGCAAAGGCTTCACATGTACTGTTCCCATCATGGTCCGCAGAGGCGTCAGGCCATTGACCTGGCAGAAGTGCTCCTGAAACGGCTGGACCAGTACCCGATATCCGAGCAAGTCGACAATTTTCATGCGTACAAATGGACCATCCAGCGGGAACAGACCTGCGAAGGACTGGCCTTTGTTCGTATGGACAATTCTTTTTCTCAAGAAGAAATCGACTTTGTCGAGGACACGCTGCCCGTTCTGGCTGATTCCCTCAGGCGTGCTCTGGAGTATGAAAACATATTCAGTCAAAATCGCAGGGATCCCCTCACAGGGCTGCCTAACCGGGTGGAATTTGCAGAACGCGTACCCGTCGCCATGGAACAGGCCCGAAGACACGGCCACCCCCTGACTCTTGCCGCCCTCGACCTGGACCACTTTAAGGCTGTCAACGATGCAATGGGACATCTCATTGGGGATAAAGTGCTTACAAATGTCGCCCAGGTCATGCAGGAGCAGATCAGACAGACAGACCTGCTTGTCAGAATGGGCGGCGATGAATTTCTGCTCATCATGCCGGACACCACCACCAAGGAGGCGGCCCACCTGGCCCAGCGCCTCTGCAATGCCGTCAAGGCCCTTCATGTCAATGCCGCCGGAAAATCCCTGGGGGTGAGCATCGGACTGGCTCAGTGGGACGTATCCCTCACTCAGGACCAGTGGCTCGAACTCGCAGACGACCGTTTATACCAGGCCAAGGCACAGGGTAAATCCCAGGTTCTCTGCCACTGAAAAAAGTGCAACTGCTCACAGGGCGCTTGATCTCTCCGTGATCAGCCCGGCTTACGTATGACCCAATACGCTGCACCAGTTACAAATACCTGGTCAATTGAACGTAAGAGCACTCCCCTGTGAGGAGTTACAAAAGAATTTATACGAAAGTCTCCGGCAGAGAGCAGAAGGCGCCATGTCGGAGTGACAAACATTCATAACAGCGAAGCGGTGTCATCGCTGTGGCCGGCCGACCGACCTGGCCGGCTATGCTGGTTAATTCCGGTCTCGCACAGCAATAACAAGCGGAATTTTGTGCATGCTGCTCTCCACCTGCTTGGTGGATCCTAATTTCCACTCTTCACATGCCAGGCTCCCGCCCATGGCTTCACTGATATTTTTGACCAAGCCGGCGAGATTAATGACCGGATGCCTGGAAAAAACTTCCGGTAAACCGTACGTCAGGTTACAGGCAAGGCAGTGGCCTGGACGTTCATGCAGTTCAAGAAAAAAGTGGAGCGTTGAGTCAGCCTCATCAAAACGGTCAAAGGCCAAGGCAATATCAAAAGCCCCTTCTTTGGGATCACCAAACAGTGCATCAAAAAAGTCGTCGCTCCTTTCGGCTGGAAAAAGCTTTCGAAGAACATCCTCGCTAAATATCTCTGTTACATTGGACATACCTGCATTCCCGCTATAAAAGATTTCGCACGCTGCTGTGTACTCTGGCCGGTTCTCAATATCTATCCAGGAATGGGATTGACACAATCCGCACCTACCTCCTAAACGCTCTCAGGCATAACCTCGAAACCGGGCAGGCAAGGGAGGTACATGATTTTGTAAAGACCATTTCTGAATGGGCATTATTTAATCTGCAACATAGGTACTGTCAATACGTAACGCTCAGAAGAAGTCCCCGCCTGTATTTTTTATACAGGCCGACAGCACATACAACATCCTGCCCGCCTTGGCTGCCCGCACAACGGGACGTGATATTCCGACCAGGCATGCAACATAGATTGCGCACATTATCATGCTGTGTTAGAAAAGCAGGCATGCAAGATCAAACTTACACGCACGATAACACCATGTTTGCCCCCGCCGACACGCCTGCTCCCAGTGAAATCAGTCCAAGGGTCCTCAACCCTGCACAGTTCACCGCAGTAACCCACGGAAACGGACCTGTACTGGTCATTGCCGGAGCAGGAAGCGGTAAAACCCGGACCCTGGTCTATCGCTTGGCCTATCTGCTGCAACAGGGTGTGCAGCCTGACTCCATTCTTCTGTTGACATTTACCAGAAGAGCCGCCCAGGAAATGCTCCACCGTGCAGCCGGCATCTCGGATCAACCCTGCAACAGAATCGTCGGAGGCACCTTTCACGCAACAGCAAACCTGCTCTTGCGCAAATACGGACACCATATAGGCATCGGCTCCAGGTTCACCATCATAGACAGAGCAGACGCCGAAGGCATCATCAACCTGATTAAATCCTCCCTTGGTCTGTCAGGAGCAGGGAGACGGTTTCCGTCCAAACGGGTCATCATGAACATCCTGTCCGGATCCGTCAACAAATCCAGGACCATTGACGACCTTGTGTATGAAGGTCACATTCACCTGTCTGAATTTGTAGAAGACCTGCACACGATCCGTAAACATTACGAGCAGTTCAAGCTGGACCACGCGCTCATGGATTACGACGATCTACTGGTTTTCTGGGAACGTCTGCTCACGGAATCTCCGCAAGCGCAAGCGGAACTCCGGGACCGTTTCAAATATGTACTTGTGGATGAATACCAGGATACCAACCTGATCCAGGCAAACATCATCAAATTACTGACACCGCAGCATGCCAACATTATGGTTGTCGGTGATGACGCTCAATCCATATACAGTTTCAGAGGCGCGGATTTTTACAACATCATGCGCTTCAAGGACCAGTTTACAGGAACCAAGGTCATTACCCTGGAGGAAAATTATCGTTCCAACCAGCCCATCCTCGAGCTTGCCAACGGCATCCTGCGCAACGCAGAGGAAAAATTCGCCAAAAACCTCTTTACCAGTATTGAAGGAGGCAATCGACCCAGGCTCTATGTTGCAGGCAATGAATCTGTTGAAGCGCGCTACATAGCGGAAACCATAGAGAAGCTGGTTGAGCAGGGAACCAGACCTGAAAATATAGCAGTGCTCTTTCGCTCGGGATTTCACTCCTACAAACTGGAACTGGAGCTGGCCAGAGTTGACTTTTCCTTTGAAAAACGCGGCGGCATGAAATTGACGGAATCCGCCCACATCAAGGATCTGCTCTCTTTTTTCCGTATCCTGGTGAATGCCTGGGACTCCCTTTCCTGGAACCGGCTGCTTTTACATCTTGACAAGATAGGCCCGAAAACCGCCCAAAAAATCATTACCACCATCCTGGCGGAAGATGAACCGATTACCGCTCTTGCGTCTTATCCGGCAGGGAATAAATGGAAAAAAGGTCTTGGACAACTTGTAGAAACCCTGCAGGCAATCAGTGAACCCCACCTGACGCCTTCTGCTATTTGCGACAGAGTACTGGCATATTACCAGCCTGTTTTTGAGAAAATCTACTACGACGATTACCCTAAACGCAGCAAAGACCTCGAGCAGCTGAAAAATCTCATCAACGGATACGGAGACCTGCAATCTTTTGTGGACGATACTTCCCTTGATCCGCCTGAAAACGAAAGCGGACCTGCTTCGGAGATCGAGGAGAATAAACTGATACTCTCCACCATTCACTCAGCCAAAGGCCTGGAATGGGATGTGGTTTTCATTCTCGGTCTTGCCGACGGTCGTTTTCCCCATCAAAATTCCATACCGGGCCCGCAGCACGAAGAGGAACGAAGGCTGTTATACGTGGCGGTAACCAGGGCAAAAAAAGAACTCTACATGACCTATCCCAGGGAAATGCTCGGAGCGGACCGCAGGTTGCAGCGCTGCGGCATGTCTCCCTTTCTCAGGGAAATCCCTGCAGGCCTGTTTGAAAAAATTGAGCCCACCGGATATACCGACAGATTTTTCAGCACGCCTGCCGCTCCCCAACCTGCGTCAGGCCTGAATGTACGAAAAACAACTTCCGCCCGTCAATCCTTTGACCCGGGCATGCGGGTTCATCACTCGTATTTTGGAGCAGGAACCGTGCTGAATGTCCCCGGTCCAAGAAGAGTGGAGGTTGCTTTTGATCGCCACGGCAACAAAATCCTGCATCTGGATTATGCCAATCTGGACATTGTATCCTAGTAACTGTTCACAGCACACCCGATCTTTTCACAATCAGACCTGCTCACGTGTAATGGAATACAACGACGCCCTTGATCATCTGAACTCCCTCCAGATGTTTACCATTAAGCTGGGCCTGGAAGCGGAAACAACCTTATTGGATAAAATAGGCGCCCCCCATACGACCTTCCCTTCCATCCATATCGCAGGAACCAACGGTAAAGGTTCTGTGGGCGTCACCCTCATGGCCTTGATCGCCGCCTGCGGCTACAGGGTCGGCTTTTACTCATCACCCCACCTGGAAGATATCCGGGAACGGTTTCAAATCAACGGGCAATACATCTCCAGGCGGGAATTTGCAGCGCTCATGGAGCAGATCAAGCAAACCCTGGGTGAGCAGACCATCACCTACTTTGAATGTGCAACCGCCCTGGCGTTTCTCTGGTTTGCACAACAACAGGTAGATATCGCCGTCATCGAGACAGGTCTCGGCGGCAGGCTGGATGCAACCAATGTACTCTCTCCCCTGGCATCGGTTATCACCAATGTACATCTGGACCACCAACAGCACCTCGGCAATACCATCGCGGCAATCGCTGCGGAAAAAGCCGGGATTATCAAGCACGGCATTCCCGTTATCACAGGGGAACTCTGCATGGAAGCGGAACAGGTTATAGATGCAGCCTGCCGGGAGAAACACTGCAGAAGAATCAGGTACAACAAGGACTTCTCCGCCCATGCGGCTGCAGATAGCCTGATCCATTACAAGGGATTTTCAGGACAATTGGATCTCAGCTTCTCCCCTGCCCTGGCTGGAAAACACCAGATAGCAAACGCTGCCACGGCATTAGCCGTCCTTGAATTGTTGCGGGAAAAAGGTTTCAGCCTGGATTCCAACACCCTCTCAAAAACGATTCCATCAGTGCGCTGGCCCGGCCGCATGGAAATGTTTAGCCTTGATCACGGAGCGCATCAGCATATCCCTGTTCTCATAGACGGCGCCCATAATGAAGCCGGCGTCGAGGCGCTCAACCTGGAATTACAAACCAGAACATACAATCGTCTGATACTTGTATGGGGGAGCATGCGCGACAAAAAAACAGGGGCAGCACTGGAAAAACTCCTTGAACAGGCAGCGGTAGTCATCTACACCCAGGCAGAGCCTGTCCGTTCCGCCGAGCCCGCTGCCCTGAAAAAACAGACTCCACCTTCTTTGCTGGATAGGGTATACTGCCGTAAACACGTACACCAGGCATTAGACCATGCCCTTGAACGTTGGCAGCCGGGAGACCTTATCTGTGCGGCAGGATCTCTCTACCTGGTCGGCAAGATACGTACACTTTTAGAGAAAAATTATTGATGGAATATTACACCCTTGACGGCATAGATGACGCCCTGATAAAGGCAGAGCGCAAAAAAGCCCGCGAACTGCGAAAAAGCCGCTGGTGGCAGCAAAAAACCTCCACCGGCACCTGCTATTACTGCGGAGAAAAGGTGGGATTTAAAAACCTCACCATGGATCACGTCGTTCCCCTGAGCAGAGGCGGACGCAGTACCAAGGATAACCTGGTTCCGTCATGCAAGATCTGCAATACCAAAAAGAAATCCTCTCTTCCCGTGGAATGGGATGAGTACATGGATTCCCTGGGTAAAGAATAAGCCCATCCAACCAGCATGGCTGGACCAGGTCGGCAGGCCGTAACAATTATACCGCTTCGCTGTTATGAAAGTTTATCACTCCGGCATGGCGCCTTCTGCGTTCTGCCGGAGACTTTCCTATAAAACGCCGCCAATCTAGAGTTTACAAAAACAACAATTCAGTGTATAAGAGCCTCGCGTAAAAAAAGACTTCATAAAAACGCCTTGAAATTTCCTTCCTTTTTATGCTCACCCGGGCGGGTAGCTCAGCTGGATAGAGTGTCGGCCTCCGAAGCCGAAGGTCGCGGGTTCGAATCCCGCCTCGCCCACCAGTAATTTCAATAAGTTAAACGATTTTTCGATCAGCTCACTTTTTCGCTTAGTGGGGTTTGTCCCGCTCCTGTCCCGCCTACTTAACAAAAGACGGGTTCTTTTTCCGCCATGTTTTCCGTTACACTGCAACACTCTCAACAACAAAAAAAGGTCACCCCATACAGGCAGCCCCCTCATTCTTGACTTACTTCAGCTCAGCCCGTACGCTCAACAACCGACCATGAACAACAGCTCCACCGGTGAGTACGATTTATGCCCACCCTTTGAAACAAGGTAATATCCACTAGCTGCCGGGTGATGCTGCTCCATATACTGCTTACTTACCCTGATATAGGTAAACGGTTCACGGTCCTGCAGGTAACGAAGGGCAGCTTCCCTGATCCGTCCGGCATTACCTGTACACGAGCTATTTCAAAGTCCAGCAGGCTTACATACTCGGGTTGCTCACTGGCTCCTGCGGTCAAATCGTCCACACAGGCCTGCTCCATTGCTTCATAGGCAGAAGAGTATATTTCACCTATTTCCACTCTGGCTTTATCCACCAGCTCGCAGATAGACTTACTCACGGCGGCCCGGTCGTCACCATCAAGCCTACTTGATCCATACACGCCTATATGGGGCCCGTTAAAAGCAGAATACACCCTCGTTACTATACGCATGTGAGATGTACCGGAAACATCTAAACCAGAGGGGTAAGGAAAAAATGTTTATTAAGTGCAAGGCTTGTTACCGAAATTACCTGATCAGGAAATAGAGCAACTGTAATCTAAAAAGATCCAAAGATTCCATTGCTGAATAGGTCCATCCAAATATTCGCTATAATCTCCGATAGCTGAACCCTACTGAAACACTCTTGCTCTTTGATAGCATATGCGCTATCATAAAGCTATGAAGAAAATTGTCCTCGATACAAGTGTCTTTGTTTCCGCTTTACTTGGTCCCAAGGGAGCGAGCCGTGCTGTGTTGCGTGGTTGCTTAGAAAAGAAATATACTCCTTTAATGGGTAATGCTCTTTTTCTAGAATATGAGGACCTCGTTAAAAGGGAACAGCTTTTCCGGAGTTGCTCTCTTTCCCTGCATGAAAGAGACACCTTACTCGATGCTTTTCTCAGTGTATGTCAGTGGGTGACAATTTATTATGGGTGGAGACCAAACTTAAGGGATGAAGCTGACAACCATTTAATTGAACTTGGAATAGCAGGCGGCGCCGGTTTTCTAGTAACAAAAAACATCAAGGATTTCAAAACTCCAGAGCTACAATTTCCTCAACTGAAAGTGATAGACCCGGTAAGTTTTATTAAGGAGGTGTAACATGGCTACTCTTACTGTTCGGTTACCAGATGACAAACATGAGCGTCTTAAAATATTAGCAAAAAATAAAGGGATAAGCTTGAATCGACTGATGGATGAGCTTGCAACTACCGCTATAGCTGAGAATGATGCTTATACAAGATTTAAGGTAAGAGCTGCCAGAGGTTCTGCAAAAGAAGGGCTGAAGATCTTGGATAAACTAGACAATTTGGAATAATAAAATTTTCTTCTATCACACAAATTTAGCAGGAAGGGGTAATAATACTCCTCTGCTCAAGACATTGGAGTGTGTCATTGTTCCGTACGATTTAAGATTTCCACTGCCGATCCACACGCGGGCAAAGATCTTCCGTTTTCCTCTCTGCCAGCCGGAATATCCCATTTTATGTCTCAAAAATTGTCAAGAAATGGAGCAACTACCGATTGAACCTTACCAAAGACCATCCTCAGACGGCTATGCTCTTAACTATGGCAGGAAAAAGCATCAGACGCGAGAGACACTTTGTTTACCTTGCCGGTTCATCGCTTTGCCGAGGGTATGCCTGCCTCCACTTGAGATGCCTACTGTGAGGTTACAATGACGCAGGCTATCACGATGGTAAAGGCTAGTTTTGGCAATGTTAACTAGTGTCTGTCCAAACAGAGTCAGCTATTTGATTTTACGGGAGAAAATCGCCTTTAAAGGGTGCCTTTTTTTACGATTCCTGGTATTGTTAATTGAGTAACCCGCTAAAATTACTCGATTAACTATTTCAAGGAGTCGAAAAAGATGCGAAAAGCTCGCAATCAGCAGCTACCTTTAGCAGAGGCTGCCCCTGACCACCCCAAGGCGAAAGAGTTGAAAACTATCAGTGATATACTTGATGACAACCCTATCATATATGACCTGGTTCTACAAGATATTGGCTCATCGCAAAATGGTGGCGGCAAAAGTGGTGCTACCGGTATGACTGCGGATCAGGCAATACGCATAGCAATCGTAAAACAAATGGAGGGCTGCAGCTATCGAGAATTGGAATTTCGCCTGGTTGATTCCAGGGCATATGGCCTTTTCTGTAGAATACCATTTGGGAAACATTTTAAAAAATCAACGCTGCAAAAAACAATCAAAGCCATATCCGCAAACACATGGGAAGAAATTAACAGGGTGTTGATCGGCTATGCCCAGGGTACAGATATTGAAAAAGGTCGCAAGGTGCGCGTGGACTGTACCGTTGTCGAAACCAATATTCACACGCCTTATGACTCGGAGTTACTTTTCGACTCTGTTCGTGTTTTGACCAGGATTCTTGATGAAGCAAAAACAAGACTGCCAGGGATCATATTTTCCTTCCGTAATCATCGATGTGCAGCGAAACGACGCAATCTGGAAATTACAAACGCCAAGAATAACGAGGCCAGACAGAGGCCATACATACAGCTTATAAGGCTCACGGAAAAGACCATAGATTACGCAGTGAAAGGTGCACACGGTTTACAAAATTATGTGGGCAGCTCGTTAAAGGAGCAAGCTGTAGCATCTCACCTTTGCAAGCAGTTACAGGAATATGTTCCTCTTATCCGTCAAGTGGTTTGTCAAACCAAACGTAGAGTCATCGGCGGCGAATCTGTTCCTGCACAGGAAAAGATTGTTTCGATTTTTGAACCGCATACGGATATTATTCGCAAGGATCGACGAGAGACCTATTACGGCCACAAAATTTGTCTCACCGGTGGTGCTTCCAATCTTATTCTCGACTGCGTTGTACTTGACGGCAATCCTGCGGACTCAACATTGACAGGAAGAATGCTTGACAGACAGAATGGTATTTATGGTCGCTATCCCTTAAAAGCATCTTTTGACGGCGGTTTCACCTCTCAAGCAAATCTTGAAGACGCGAAGGGTAAAGGTGTTAAGGATGTCTGTTTTTCCAAAGGACGCGGGCTTGAAGAGGAGGACATGTGTCGAAGCAAGTATGTTTATAAAGGGTTACGAAATTTTAGAGCAGGAATAGAGTCCGGCATCTCCTGGTTGAAGCGCAGTCTTGGCCTGACACGCTGTAACTGGAAAGGGCTTGAGGCATTTAAGAGTTACGTGTGGGCTTCTATTGTTTCTGCCAATTTGCTCACTATAGCACGTCAATAACCGGCTTAACAGCTGTTGTTTTGTGCTGTTCCTGCAATCTGACGGGAGAGGTAGGCCGTGATTTTGATTTTTAGAGCTATTTTTTATGACTGACTAAAAAACGAAAGCAAAAATTTGTTTCGCGCAGGAATCAGTTATGTTCGCCGTTGCAACCTGCAGCGGTCAATTTTCAAAATTGCTCATTTATGGACAGACACTAACTATTTCAGGTTTCCTACAACTAAGGACTATTCCGGTTAAGGACAAACCGCGATCCTCTGAGAATCACAGTATTTTTCTGACCGTGTTTTTTCTAGTCGGTCACCTGAGAATAGTTTAGATTGCCTTGTAAAACCTCTCAAAGAGGCAATGTGATTGCGAAATGAGGTTACTCCTATTTACTCAACACTTCTGGTATTTTTAGGGCACAAATGATTTCAATATATTGAGACAGGCAAAAAAATCCCATGAAATATGAATTCCTTGATCGCATCCGGATAACCCTGCATCCCGAGCACCTGAAAACACTCTCTTCGACAACCCTGGAAGAAATTCAGGAGTATCAGGATTTCGAATTTTACAGCGCAGCAAAATTACGGGAAATCTCAAAGAATAACGCCGTCCAAGATGAGCTGGACAGGCTTATTAATATGCTTCAGCAGATCAGAACAGAGTATCCGAAAGGATCCAATCAGGAATGCATGTGCACAGACCAGCTGACGGAATTTCTTGGCAAGCTGGATTTGGAGGATTTCCGAAAAATTGATATCGCTCAGCTGAAAAAATGACTGGATTCAATTCTTCGTATTTCGGCTGTCAAAATATAGTGCCTGGCCCCGGTTTACCGCACCATCTTAGATTCATCGCGGCCACTGCCTTAGTCCATGGTATGACTGTTATCACCCGCAATGTCGCTGATTTTGAAAGGACAGGCGTCCCTTTACTCAATCCTTGGGATACGATTTGATCGTTCCGGTTTTTGAAATTGCAGCAAGAAAGAAAAAGGCCGCGTAGAACGCGGCCTTCTGAGGTATATTTTACATTGTATTTCAGGTAAACATCAGAACGGGACATCCTCACCCATTGACGATGAAGAACCGGAATAGGACGGACCGGGATCGCCGTAGTCATCTCCATAACCGCCTCCCCCGCCGCCGCTGCCTTTGGGAGAGAGCATTTTCATTTCCCTGGCTATGATTTCAGTAGTATAACGGTCATTACCGTTCTGGTCCTGCCATTTTTGTGTCTGTAATTTGCCTTCGACATAAACCCGGGAACCTTTGGAGAGGTACTCGCCGCAGATTTCTGCCAAACGACGCCAGGCCACGATCCGGTGCCATTCGGTCTGCTCCTGCATCTGACCGTCCTGACCTTTCCACCTTTCCGTGGTAGCAATTCGGAATGTTGCAACAGGAGTTCCACTCTGGGTGTAGCGAATTTCAGGGTCAGCTCCAAGATTACCTATTAAAATTACCTTATTGATCATTCTTTCAATCCTCGGCGTTTTCGTTTGTATTCAGCGCACACTATACTGGGATAGATATAAAAATCCACCATAATCATCATGGAGCAAGACCTACTGCCCTGTCCAGCATCGCAGGAATCCCTCCGTATTCTTCCGGCGTAAAGCCGAACACTTCTTTCCAGATTTCATCGTTTTCCATACAAAAATACACGCAGGTTGACGGATCAGCATATTTTTGAATTTCATTTAGAATACATCGATACATGGCCACACGCTCGGAACGGAAATATCGTTTTTTCCCGTCAAGACCGTCAACGAATTCTTCATAGAAAAACCTGGACCCGGGGAAACGAAGTCCGGCTATTTCTTTCAGAGCCGGAAGATATCGTAAAGCGCCCAGACTTATCCAGACGATCTTCTCAGCAGGCACGGCGGCAAACAGCCTGCGGATTGTTTCCCGGTATCCACGCTCCCAGCCGTCATGATAGATAATCGGGTCAAAATGAAATGCCAGGGAATACCCCCATTCAGCCACTTGTGCAGCGGCTGTAAGCCGCTCTTCAAAAGACGCTGTACGGATTTCCTCATTGGCCATGACCTGCTGACTGTTCAGAGACCAGGCGATAATTGTTCTGCCGTTGTGGTCCAGATTTTTGAGGTTGTCTATGACCACGCTCTTGCTTTTCAATTCCAGGATGGCGTTCTGTTTATCGCGCATGTAGGTGACCAGCCTGGCACTCAGGCGGGTGATGCCGTCAATGGCCAGACTGTCTGTAAACTCACCTGTACCGATGCGAAACACCCGGCTCTGATCAGCCAGGCCCTGGTCAAGTTCCGCAAACAATTTATCCGTGTTAACGAAGAAACTCATCCAGGGATTGTTCAGGTATGCCTGCAGAATACAGTACACGCAATCCATGGGACACCCCATGCCGATATTCAGGACCTGATAGTTGCAGCACCGATACTCTTTTGTGCCGGGACATGGTTTGAAAAACCTTCCCAGGTTGTCGCAGAGCAGCAGGTGATGTTTGCCTTGGGTAAGGTTGTCCGGGTATACTCCGTCTATATCGGGGCGTTCGCCCTGTTTTAATAGAGTGTACGGTAATCCCGTTCGCTGAAGAATCTCCTGGGTATACGGATTCTCCAGACAGTTTTCAGCTATATGCAGGTGACGAACATATCTTGCTGGGTCACCATATGATCCGTTCCGGTTCATGGCTTGATACTCGTGTTGATATAATCGTTTTCTGCGCAGGAATCGGCGAGGGATCGCCTGACCTGCAGCGGCAGGGAAAGGTAGCGCTCTCCTTCACGGATACGTCCATGTTTCAGGCAGCCTTTTCCATAGATGGTACATTTTCTGGCAAGTTCTTCCATGGCCATACCCCGTTGCGTGTCGGTTAAATGCGAGTTTGCCAATAGTTTTTCCAGGGCCTGGATGCGGTACATATCCATTCCCATGCGATATTGACTGGAGAGTTGATCTTCCCTGCCCCCATCTTTGCAGATCAGCTGTTCAGGAATAAGGAGAAACTGTTCTTTCGCCCCGATGCGCAGCCAGAGGTCGTAATCTTCACAACATGGCAGCTGTTCGTCAAATAATCCGAACCTGGCGAAGATTTCCCTTTTCACCATGATTGTGGACATGCCCACCATGCACATCCGCAGACTGGGGAGAAAAATATCCCCGTGCGGGGGATCGTGTTTTTTCTTCTGGTTCACCCTCACTCCCCTTCGATACCATATCTCACGTGTATGGGATACCGGAAATTGTGAGTGTTGCCGCATGGCTGCAAATTGCCGTTCCAGCTTGTGCGGCAGCCACCAGTCGTCGGAATCGAGAAAGCAGAGATAGGGGAAACGGGCAGCGCATATCCCCCGGTTACGGGCTGCGGCGGCGCCGGAATTTTTACGGCGGATGAGTTTGATGGGAAAAGGACTGTTTTCGGCAAGCCCACTCACAATGGCGGCGGTATTATCCGTTGAACCGTCATCGATGACAATGAGTTCCCGTGGCGGCAGTGTTTGCTCCTGTATGGAACGAACGGCTCGTTTCAGCCTGGAAGCGCGATTATAAGTGGGTAGTATAACGGAAATCAACAGACTTTGAGAGGACGCTGAAAAAGGACGTGCATGTGAGAGGGCAAACGAGAAAAAACATTTACTTTTGGCAGATTTATCATTGCTGTAGTATAGTGAGGGGTTATTGAAAAACATTTCTCATACCTAAAACAGGCCTGACAGACAGTCTTCTTTCCCCTCCAGGCTCAGGCAGATTACGTATATATGTACACAGACATACTCATTAATGCAACACCATATGAAAACCGGATCGCCCTGGTCGAGAACGGGACGCTCATCCAATTTAACCTGGAGCGGCTTTCTGAAAGGGGGCTTATCGGCAATATTTATCTGGGTCGGGTTGTTCGGGTCTTGCCGGGTATAAATGCCGCGTTTATCGATATCGGCATGGAAAGAACGGGTTTTCTGTATGTGGATGATGTTGTTCAGAATACGGAAAGAATTCCCGGTAACTCAGAGGAGCCTGAGCGGGAGAAAACAGCCGCTAAATCAACAGGCGGCGCTGCCATACAGGATCTGCTCAAGGAAAACCAGACCATTCTTGTTCAGATAGCCAAAGAACCCATCGGCTCTAAAGGGGCCCGTCTGACCTGCAATATCACCCTGCCCTGCCGCAACCTGGTTTACATGCCGCAGACAGACCACATCGGCATCTCCAGAAAGATTGAAGATGAAGAGGTGCGCCGGCAGCTCCGTGATAAGATAAAGGAATTGCGGCCGTCCGGGGCGGGGTTCATTATCAGGACCGTGGCCGAACATATCAGCAGTGAGGAGATTGAGGCTGATATGGAATTTTTGTTGCTGCTTTGGGATGAAATTCTCTCCAAATCCGAAAAAACAACGGCTCCGTGTCTTCTCTACCGGGACCTTGATATCATTCGCAGGGCCGTACGCGACTATTTTCACGAAGACATCAAGCAGCTTGTCGTCGATGACCGTGACGTCTATGCCGAGCTTGTCCGTTATGCCCGGATTTTTGCGCCGAGCCTGGAACCGAAAATATTTCATCATGATTCCTCGTATCCCTTGTTCGAGGCTTACGGAATAGAAATGGACGTCAATTCGGCTCTGGATAAAAAGGTCTGGCTTCGTTCCGGCGGCTATATCATCATCGAGCCCACCGAAGCCTTGACAGTGATTGACGTCAATACAGGCAGGTTTGTCGGCAAGAACGACCTGGCTGAAACCATATTCAAGACCAATATGGAGGCTGTCAAGGAAATAGCCTACCAGATTCGCCTTCGCAATATAGGGGGCATCATCATCATAGACTTTATCGACATGGATGATGAAGAGGATCGTGAGGAACTGTACGAAGCCTTTAAAAAGGCAATGGAAGATGATAAAAGCAAGGTAAACATCCTCAAATTGTCCGAATTCGGTCTGGTCCAGATGACCAGGAAAAGACTTTCCGAGAGTCTCACCCAGATCATGTGTGAACCGTGCTGCTACTGCGGAGGGGATGGGTTTCTCAAGTCAAGACGGACGATCTGCTATGAAATTTTTCGCAAAATCACCAAGGATGCACGAAAAATTTCCGCCTCCGGAGTCGTCATCAAAGTCCACCCGAAAGTTGCGGACATGATGCTCAACGAAGAAGCTGCGAACATTGAGGAGCTGGAAAAAATTACCGGAAAACGGTTTACCATTACCGCCGTTCCTGATATGCATATCAAACGTTACGATATCCTCTGGAAGGAGTAGTCTTGCAATAAAGCATTTCCCTGACGGGCATTGAATATACACAAACAGGATTTCATGGCAAAAAGAAATAGAAAAAGATCACTTTCAGGCAAGAGAACAGGCGGATTTGCATCTAAATTCTTCCTCACCGTTGTCATCGCGGCAGTCGTCGCGGCGGGAGTTTCCGGATTTATTCTGTTTGAAACCGAAGATCCTGTCCTGACCCTTGAGAAAGAAATCACCTACCTGGGAAGTAATGTCGAGCTGCCGTTTAAGGTTCAAGATACGCGCAGCGGAGTGAGATCCATTGAAGTCAGCCTCGAGCAACAGGGGGCCGCCGCTCAGATTTTCAATCGAACCTTTGAGCGCCGGGCATGGTTTAAACCTGCCGGACCTGCCACTGTTGCGGAAACTGTGAATATCGACACCAAGAAGGCCCAAATGCAGGAAGGAAAAGCGGAACTAGTCATCACTGTCCGTGATTTTTCACTCAACGGCTTTTTAAAAGGCAATGAGACGGTGCAACGCATCCCGGTCATCATTGACAGCGTCCCACCCAATGTGGCGGTCAGCCATGCCCAGAATTACATTCGTGCAGGGGGCAGCGGTATTGTCATCTACAGCGTATCTGAAGAGTCGCCGAAACACGGGGTGCGGATCGACCATCTTTTTTTCCAGGGCTTCCCCCTGAAGCAAAACTCCACGCAGTTCGTCAGTTATATTGCCCTGCCGTGGGACAGCAGGAAGCCTGAAAATATAAGTGTTATAGCACTTGATGATGCAGGTAACGAAGGAAAGGCTTCGCTGCATATAAACTTCAAGGAAGTGGCGGAGAAAACTGATCGCATTAATGTGAGTGACGGTTTCCTTAAAAGCAAACTGCCCGAATTTCAGGAGCGATACCCTGAGATGCAAGGCCCTCCCATTGAGCAGTATCTCTTTACCAACAGAGAAATTCGCAAACAAAACGCCGCAACAATCTTTGATATCTGCTCTACCTCGGATCCTAAACAGATGTGGAGCGATCGTTTCCTGCGCATGGCCGGGGCCAACCGTGCCGGTTTTGCAGATCAGAGAACATACTTTTACAACGGTGAACCTGTCGATCATCAGACCCATCTCGGCATCGACATAGCCTCCACCGCCAGGGCCGAGGTCCGGGCGGCCAACCGTGGGAAAGTCGTTTTTGCCGATTATCTCGGGATTTATGGGTTTATGATCATTCTCGACCACGGCCAGGGTGTCTTCAGCCTGTATTCCCATCTGAGCAAAATAGAGACGACCCCGGGTGCCCTAGTTGAAAAAGATGTGCTGATCGGGCGTACCGGAGCCACAGGAATGGCCGGCGGAGATCATCTGCACTTCTCCATGCTCATTCACGGCATATTCGTTACCCCCATAGAATGGTGGGATCAGCACTGGATTGATGTCAACATCAAGAATTATCTGCAACCAGGAGCATAACGGTCTCTTGAACACGCTCTCTTTTTTCGATAACATGGATACGGGCGCACGTACATAGCCCCTTGCTCCTGATACAACGACAGCCTGCATGCGTTTGCCACGTTTACCGCTTCTATTATACAGCTATGTAGCGACCGAGTTGCTTGCCCCTTTTTTTGCAAGCTTCATCATCCTGTACTCTGTGTTCTTTCTGGTCAGACTTATTCCTCTTCTTGAAGTCGTCCTGGAGTTACGTATCGGGTTTGCCGACTTTGTTCGGCTTTTTTGCTATATTTTTCCCCATATGCTGTTGTACGTCATCCCCATGGCAAGCATGACGGGCGTGATCATTGGTTTTACCCGGCTCACAAACGACAGGGAAATCCTTGCCTTCAAGGCCTGCGGGGTCAGCCTTTTGCGGATGCTTCCCCCCGTAATCATCATTGCCGCAACCATAGCAGCGCTCACAGGATTTTTTTCAGTTCGTCTGATCCCTGCCGGAGAGCAGAACATGAAACTGCTCATGTTTCAGCTGGCCAAGGAAAAAATCGATAAGGGCCTGAAGGAAAAAACGTTTACCGAGGCCCTTGGGGACCTGGTCGTATATGTAGACGATATAGATGAGCAGGACCATTGGCATGGGGTATATGTATCCGACATGCGCGACAGGGATCAGCCCATCATTACCGTTGCCAAGTCCGGGAGGATGGAAGCCCAGGTCAAGAAGATGATGGTCACCATCATCCTGGAAGACGGCACCCTTCATAATGCTGAAGGTACGGATAATCAAGTTATCCGTTTTGAAAAATATCAGCTGCAGATACCGCTCCATCCACCTAAAACAGTTGACGGTGAAAGCATGGACCAGATCAGTCGCGGAGCGTTGACCCAGGAGCAACTCCTGGAAATGGCTGAACGCTTTGGTCCGGACAACAAAAGAGGCATCGTGTTTCTCACCGAATACTGGGATCGTTACGTCATGCCTGTGGGATGCTTCATCCTCAGTCTGCTGGGACTGCCCCTGGGCTTACAGGCCGGTCCCGGAAAAAAGGCGGTCGGCATTCCCATTGGTCTTGGTTTTTTTGTAGGATATTATATCGTCTCCACTACCTGCAAGGTCATGGTTGAAGATCTGGTTCTGCCTTTACTCCTGGGGATGTGGCTGCCTGATATCATTTTCCTGTTGATCACCATCTACATCTTTTTCAGGGTTGAGCGCGAAAAGCCGATTTTACCGGAAAATGTTCAGAATTTCCTGATACGTGTTTTTGAAATTTTGCTGAAGCCGGTTCTACGCTATGCAGGCGGCATTCTGAAACGGCTGCTCAATCGTCAAACTCCGATTGAAGCCGACGACACTGACACCGCAAGTAACAGGGTGCACGCCAATGCAACGACCAAGGAGTATCATTTTTCCCAGTGTGAGCACTATACCTGCAGTCAGTGCACCATAGAATTTCTGAGCTCGCAGATTGCCGAGGGGTCCGGATTTACCGCCTGTCCCTATTGTCAGACATTGCTTGAAGATCAGAGCCATTGAAATACTGTATTAAACTTGCCTTCAGTGGACTAATTCTCAGCCTGATCATCCACAATGTGGATACACAAACGGCGCTGGATGCAGTACACCGTCTACCCCTGTATACGCCTTGTCTCGTGGTATTCCTCTCGATGTGCGCCAATTGCGTTGCCGCATATCGATGGTCTCTTATCATGAAAACACTTGGCTGCAGCCGGCCCTACTCCTTCTATCTGATGAGTTATTTTAAAGGCAGCTTCTTTAATCAGGGCCTGCCGACCAGCATAGGTGGAGACGCATTGCGCATCCTTGACTGCTCCCGAATACTTGATCGGAAAGAGGATGCGTTTTATGGGGTTTTTATTGACCGCATAATCGGTCTGAGCGGGCTCCTTCTCCTTAACCTGTTCGCATTAATTTTCAACATGGGGCTGTTACCAGGTCAGATTTCCACCCTTCTTCTGCTTTTGACCTTGTTGCTTCTGATCGTCCTGATCTCGCTTCTCTTTGTTCGTAATATCAACATCCTTAAAAAAATCAAAATTCTCGCATATCTTCCCCGCCTTTCACAGCGCTACAGGGAGGTGTACTCAACTCCCGCCGCCATACTCACTCAGGTCTGCCTCAGTGTCTGTATCCATCTGCTCACACTGATCGCGTTCTATATACTTGGAAAAGGAATGGGGCTGCATCTTAATCTTGCCGTGTACCTGACCTTGGTACCTCCAGTCCTCCTTCTGACCATTTTGCCGATCTCCCTTGCCGGATGGGGCGTTCGTGAAAGTGCTATGATTGGTTTTTTTCTCCTTGTAGGAGCGGACAAGGCGGTAGTTTTATCATTCTCTGTCATTTTCGGGGTGCTGCTCCTTGTTTCCTCATTGCCAGGCCTTGTCATCTTTCTTGTCCGGAAACGTCAAATGCAGCCCAACTCAATCTTTCAATAAAGCATACTTATGACCGTTGACACCATGCGGGCCATCGACAGATGGCTTGGAATCCCGCTTACCTTTGCGCTCACCTTGCTGCTTGCATTACGGCGTTTCTTCCCGGGAAAACAATCGACCGGATGCAGGAAAATACTCTTCATCGAGCTTTCGGAAATGGGGTCGACCATACTTGCCAACCCGGCAATGGAACGGGCGAAAGAACGGCTGCAGGCAGATATTTATTTCCTTATTTTCCATAAAAACAAGGCCAGCCTGCATATGCTGAACACGGTCGAGGACGATCACATCCTGACTTTGCGGGAAAACAATCTGTTGGTATTGTTCATCGACACTGTCAAGTTTCTTTTTTGGACCAGAAAAAACAATATTGACACGGTGATAGATCTGGAGCTTTTTTCCCGTTTTACGGCTCTGCTTACAGGCCTTTCCGGAGCGGTGACGAGGGTGGGCTTTTATTCGTTTTATAATGAAGGGCTGTACAGAGGGGAACTGCTCAGCCACCGCGTTGCCTATAATCCCCATATACATATTGCCAAGAATTTTATTTCGTTGGTACACGCCCTTGAAGCCGGGAAAGATGAAAAACCCTTTTCAAAAATCCAGATCGCCGACGCGGACGTCAAGCTGCCGATCGTTCGTCCGAGCTTGCAGGAACAGCAAAAAATGCAGGAAATTATCAGCAGCCGATTTCAGGGGTATGATCCCCAGTTTCACAGAATCGTCCTGATTAATCCCAATGCCAGTGAACTCCTGCCTCAAAGGCGGTGGATGCCTGAGCGGTACAGGGAACTGATCGAAAGAATCCTTGCTCAAAGCAAGGATATTCTTGTTCTGATTACAGGGGCGCCTGCGGAGAGTATGGAGGCTGATATGCTTTGCAGGAAGGCCGGCAGCCGTCGATGCGTCAATTTTACCGGCGCTACGACCTTGCCGGAGTTACCGGTTCTCTATTCAACGGCAATCCTGATGGTGACCAATGATTCCGGGCCGGGGCATTTTTCAGCAATAACCGAACTTCCCACATTCGTGCTCTTTGGCCCGGAAACACCGGCGCTGTACGGTTCCCTGGGAAATTCAATCCCCATCTATGCGGGGCTGGCCTGTTCACCCTGCGTGAGCGCGGCAAATCACCGCAAAACCGCCTGCACAGATAACAGATGTCTCCAGGCGATAACGGTCACGCAGGTTTTTGATCAGATAAAGGGACACCTGGGTAGGGACCGGGGGTAGATCTCACAGGTTTCAACGGCAGCTCCGGCTTGATCAGGATGGCAAGTAATTCGCCGATAATATAGACAAAGGCGCCGGCCCAGACGATGTCGCTGAGGAAGTGAGCTCCCTGGTAGATGCGCGCATAGCCTACCAATCCACCCCAGGTTATGGCAGTAGCCAGTACGCCGTACTCCAGTTTTTTGTCTACTCTCCGTCGTATCAGGAACCAGGGTCCCATGGTGGCAAAGGCCATGGACGCATGACCGGAAGGAAAAGAAGAATTTGTAGTGGTCGGGCCATGCTCCCAGAACTGGTGATAGGCATGGCTGCCGTTAAAATCCGTGACCTCGCGGGGTCGGGGTCTGCCGAGATTTTCCTTGAAAAGTACATTGACGAGCAGTCCCGGGCCGAGAGCGAGTAAAAGCAGCATGAAGACTGCTGGTTTTCTGTAGTGCCTGAGCGATATATATCGTATGCCGAGCATCACAACCAGCAGGGCTGTAATGCCGAGGAGGATTGATGGAATCGGGGTTACCCTGTATATAAGACACCATATATCCTCTGTTACTCCGGGACCGGGCCAGCGTTGACCAGGCACATAAAACAGCGATGTGATATACCTGTCCGCATTGGTCAGCCACATGCAGAAAGTAACGGCAATCAAGGAAAGGCAGATGAGAAACAAACGATTAAGACGATCCAGCACAACAACTCCACGGAAACTTTCTAAGTAAATGTATAAACTTCTTCACCCGGCGGTTTTCACCGCTCCAGGTTGCATCGTCCTATTTTAAGCTTTTTCGTAGCAGGAGGACAAGCAATCATTGGGTGTATAATGACTTTCGCATAAAATAGACGGAATTCCAACACGCTATCAACCTGATATTTCCAACAACACATTTGATTTGAGAGTATGCAGCCATGTGGTTCTTGAGACCATGCGGCAAGATACAATTTTAATCTTAGTACATCTCCCCTCAGACCCATGAATGATAGGAATAAAAACGCCCCTCTTTACACCGCTCTCTGTATAATTGCCGGTTTCACTCTGCTGCGTGCATTTCTCAGCACCCAGTTTCTTCTTGTCCCTGATGAAACCAATTATTGGCAGTGGTCCAGATACCTGGATATCGGGTACCATGACCATCCACCCATGATTGCCTGGACCATATGGCTTTCCACCAAGCTGTTCGGTCACACTGCATTCGGAGTTCGCCTGCCGACCATTTTGGGTGGGGCGCTATTTTCCGTATATACCATGCTGCTTGCCGCACATTGGTTCAACCGGCGTCTTGCCCCTGCTGCGGCATTGTTAACCCAGATGGTTCTGCTGTATGTCGGGTCGTCCCTTATCGCCACGCCGGACGGCCTGCTTCTTCCATGCTGGGCGGCGGCATGCTACCACGCATCTGTCGCGCTGACCCGGCCGGGTAAATCACACTGGATGCTGACAGGCGTCTGGTTCGGACTCGGCCTGCTCAGCAAATACACCATGCTGCTCTTTCCGCCCAGCCTTTTTTTCTGCATGCTCTGCAGCTCACGCTTTCGCCATGCACTTGCTACGGCCCGGCCCTGGCTCGGTCTGGTTACAGGCTTTCTGATCTTTTCTCCTGTTCTCATCTGGAACAGTCAACACGAATGGGCGACTTTCAGGCATGTCCTCTACCAGGGCGGAATTGATAACGGGCCTTTTTTTACCACACGTTATCTGGGGGATTTTTTTGCTGCCCAGGCGGCGCTGCTGTCACCCTTTCTTTTTCTGTTTATACTGGTAGTGTGGTTCTACCCCCCAATAAGCAGAGGGCTGAAAAACGGGTCACGCGCCTTTCTGCTCTGGATGTCCCTGCCCGGATTCCTCCTTTTCCTGCTGCTCGCTTTCCATGTGCGCATATACGGTAACTGGCCTGCACCCGTCTTCACTACGGCCATAATACTTTTTCTGGGAGTGTTCGGACCT
Organism: Desulfobulbaceae bacterium; assembly: GCA_963678525.2. GTDB lineage: Bacteria > Desulfobacterota > Desulfobulbia > Desulfobulbales > Desulfobulbaceae > Desulfogranum. Next base: position 1,290,312 of record CAXXDG010000003.1, on the reverse strand, counting down.
GTTCAGGGCAAAATTCAATCCATCCTGCCATGGCGGCTTTCGCTGTATGGAGCGCTGTTCATAACTCTCCCGATTCTTGTTCAGGTCACCTATCCTCTGCTGCCCATTCCTCTGAGTCTGGACCGTACTGCACGGGAAACCGTCGGCTGGGACCAGCTTGGTGAGATTGTGTATCAGGAGCGTGAAACAATGCAGCGCCCTGAATCAACCTTTATCTTCGGGCTGCGGTATCAGTACGCCAGTGAATTGGCTTTCTACACACCGGGAAACCCCAGGACCGTATCCATCAACCGCTGGTCCAGACCCAATGTCTATGATTTCTGGTGGGATGACACGCTCCTGAACGGCCGGGACGCCATCGGTGTTTTTACCTATCAACCCATGGGGAATCGACTGGCGGAACTGTTTGATCATGCAGACACTTTACAGGAAATAACCCTGACCAGAGAGTCCCCCTGGTTCGGAGTTCAGGACGTACAGAAGCTGTATCTTTTCAAAGGATACGGCTTTAAAGGAGGGCAGCGATGGATTCCAAAAGACCAGCACGATATCCGGGCGACCAGATATCAGGTAAATGAATCGGAAAAGTAATAGTTCACAAGAAGTTATGGCCATGAAAACCGTGTTCCATCTTTATTTGCACCGGTTTTCAGATTATACTGCAACAAGAAGAAGGTTATGGTGGGAGATGTCATCCTGTTTGGTAATCAGTTACAAATACAGGGAAGTTATCAAGCTGGACTGTGCCCCTATGAGTAGTTACCCTGTATGAACAGCATTTCAATTTAGCCAATCAAAAAAGCTATGTATATTGCCCAAGCAGCACAGATGAGAGAGTTGGATCGGCTGACCATTGAATCCATCGGCATACCGGGAATGGTGCTCATGGAGAACGCCGGCCGGGGAACCGTTGATTTCATGGCCGAGAGGTTTGGTTCTCCACGGGGGAAACATGTGGTCATTTTCGTGGGACCGGGCAACAACGGAGGGGATGGTTTCGTCATAGCGAGAACCCTGCTGAATCGCGGCGCCTGTCCCCTGCTCTATATGCTGGTTCCTCCATCCAAATTGTCTGGAGACGCCCTTGCCAACTATACCGTTATTAAGAATATCGGCTTACCCCATACCATTCTGGGCTCAAGCGGGGAAGTGCAGGAAGCTTACGATCACATAATCGGCCGGCACAGGAAAAATGCCGTCTATACCGTTGTAGACGCCCTCTTCGGTACGGGGCTGGCCAGGGAGGTAGGCGGTCATTTTCTTGATGCCATTCACTGTATCAACTCTTTAAAACAGCAGGAACTGATCCCCATCGTAGCTGTAGACATTCCTTCCGGCATGAACAGCGATACAGGTGAGATACACGGAGGAGTGGTGCAGGCTGATATGACCGTCACCTACGGTCTTCCTAAGCCGGCGCATTTCCACAACGGCGGCGAAGGCGTTGGAGAGGTGCACGTGGTTGACATCGGCATCCCGGAGCGGCTCTACAGGAAAGTGCAGATACGCGGGAAAGCGCTCACAGAAGAAAATATTCCCGTTCCGGCGGGGAAACAGCTCACCGCCCATAAGGGAACCAACGGGCACCTCGCCGTTCTGGCCGGCTCAACCGGAAAAACAGGTGCGGCAATCCTTTGTGCCGGAAGTGCGCTCCACTGCGGTGCGGGTCTGGTATCATTGGCTGTGCCGGAGAACCTGAATCCCATCTTCGAAGTCTCCCTGCCTGAAGCAATGACCGTCCCTTTGAAAAACTCCCATTCCAGGCTTTCCATTGATGACCTGGAGACCATTCTGGAGATCTGTGAAGATAAAGAAGCCATTGTTCTGGGTCCCGGCATAGGTACAGACCAGGCAACGGCTGAGCTTGTCCTGGAATTATACAGAAGACTGCCTGTTCCCATGGTTGTCGATGCTGATGCGCTCAATATCCTGGCCGCGAGGAAAGGGAGCCTTGACAACCCGGAAGGGCCGCGGATACTTACCCCGCATCCCGGGGAAATGGCGCGGCTCTGTGGTCTGTCCGTTCAACAGGTGCAGCAAGATCGTCTGCAAACAGCGCTCCGGCAAAGCAACGGCCCAAGCAGCCATGAAGTGATTATCGTGTTAAAGGGCGCAGGTACCGTTCTGGCGTCAACCTATGGATGCTGGGCAATAAATACGTCCGGTAATCCCGGTATGGCAACAGGAGGCATGGGCGACGTCCTTGCAGGAATCATAGGCAGCCTGCTTGTCCAGGGATATGCTCCTTGGGATGCCGCCTGCCTTGGAACTTTCCTGCATGGATTCGCTGCAGACTGCCTTTCCCGGGGCCGTCCCTACGGCTATCTGGCTTCCGAAGTGGCGGGACAACTTCCCGTCTCCATCGCGGAACTGGTAAACGGCTGCAAAAAATCAGGCAAATTTCCAGGTTTTCTCAAATAAAAAAAGCTGCTCCCTATATTCTATTTTTCGAAGAGGTTGATATATGCTCACTGCAAAAGATATTATGTCCACAGAGGTTATGGTCGTCAACGAGTCCGATTCAATCCGTGATCTGGCAACCATCCTCCTGACCAATAAAATAAACGGAGCGCCCGTTGTCGACGATGAGAACAATGTGGTCGGCATTGTAACCGAGAGCGACCTGATTTTTCGAAACAAAAAGGTTCATATCCCGACAGCGGTAGCTATTCTGGATTCTTTTCTCTTTCTGGAACGACCGGATAAAATGGAAAAGGAGCTGCAGAAAATATCAGGATCAAAAGTCAGTGACATCTGCACCTATGATCTGGTCAGCGTAACCCCTGACGCAACATTGGAAGACGTCGCGACCCTTATGGCGGAAAAAAGCGTGCATACCATACCGGTTATTAAGGATGGAGCATTACAGGGGATCATCGGGAATGCAGATATCATCAAAACCATTGCCCAGAGGCAGGGGTAAGGCAGCCGATGAACGTGTCGGCGACGAAAGCCCGGCCCTGGGTGTTTTACCGTAACAACTCACAGGGGGGGACTGGAAAGGTAACTACTCATAGGAACACAGTCTAGCTTGATAACTTCCCTGTATTTGTAACTGGTTACGTTTTACCGGCTTTCTTTTGTAGAGTAGAAAGCCCAGCAGTTGCGGCCGTTTTTCTTTGCTTCGTACATGGCAATGTCCGCGTGTCGCAGCATGGTTTCAGCATCGGCACAATCATCAGGATATACGGAGATACCGACGCTGGCCCCGATATAACAGACATGTCGGCTGACCTCGATGGGTTCATTAAGCAGCTCAATGGCTTTTTGAGCGACATGACTGGCGCCTTCGGGGGTGTCGGTGGACTCGAGAAGAATAACGAATTCATCTCCGCCGAGACGGCATACGGAATCCGAGGACCGAAGCGTTGAACGTAACCGGTTGGCGACCTGCACCAGCACCATGTCGCCTATGCCGTGCCCATAGGTGTCATTGACGGGTTTGAATCGATCCAGGTCGATAAAGAGCAGACAGAGGATTCTCTTATGTCGTTGCGCCAAAGAAATGGCCTGGGGTAAACGCCTTTTGAAATAATTCCTGTTGGGAAGATGGGTCAGGGCGTCATGATTGGCCATATAGCGGATAAGTTCCGCGGCCTCCTGACGCTCGGTGATATCCTCGAAAATCAGCACCCCTCCGACCAGAGTATTTGTCTGAATGATCGGTGTGGAGCGGAAATCCGCAGGAAAGCTGCTGCCGTCCTTACGCAGAATCCTGATTTCGTTGAAATATGTCGTCTCGTCAAGGTTCTGGTCCGCAAAAAACGGACAACTTTCCATGTTGAAATCATCTTTTCCCGGGGCTGACAGGTAAAAAATATCCTGGTAGGGTTGCCCCGCAACCTCTTCCAGGGTATACCCCAGCATATTCAGGCCGACCGGATTGATATAGTTGATATTCCCCTCGGTATTGACCCCGCAGATGCCGTTAGCCGCCGCATCGAGAATCATCTCATAGTTTTTTGAAAGCAGCTCGAGCTCGAGTTTTGATCGGTGGGAGCCCAGAATATAGCGGATACGGTTTTTCAACACAGGCCAGCGGATTGGTTTTCGTATATAATCAACAGCCCCGGCATTAAATGAACGGTCAATAGTGTTTTCATCATCCAGGGCAGTGACCATCAATACAGGCGGTGGATTGACAAGGGATGTGGAGATATGTTCACAAACACTGGGGCCGTCTATGCCGGGCATGGCAATGTCGAGTATAACCAGATCGAACTGTTTTGCGCGTACACGCTCCAAGGCTTCGTAGCCGTTATCAACCTCTTCAACCCCGTAGTGCTCCGACTCGAGAAACTGGCGAAGCAAGACGCGTATTACCTCATCGTCATCGACGATCAATATTCGCGGGGCTGTTCCGGAAAAAAGCGTTTTCTTCATAATTACAGATGATTCCTGCGAAATATTCAAGTAATGTGGTGAATTGAATTACAATGAGTAATGCGTACTCTTTTAACTCTTACGCTTTCTGAAATAAACAAGTACGTCTTTGATTGTTTGCTCAATCTTAGGCAGCAGATGTTGTGCCTCTTTCAGGTTGTTTTTTTTCCCTGCCTGTTCCATGGCCCGGCACAACCCGGCAAGTTTATCCGCGCCGACCTGGCTGCTGCTTCCTTTCAGAATATGCGCATATTTTTGGACTTCGTCGGCCTTGCCTTCCTGAAAAGCAGTCTTCAAAGCGACGGCGCGTTGTTCCAATGCACCGACAAACACGTTCACAACATTATCAATATTACCGACATGTTTTTCAAGTTTTTCCAGAACAGACCGGTTGATAATACTGTTTTCGTCATCGTCCTGCACTGCCGTGGCCTCATCTTCGATACCGACTGGAATCGGAAAACCGTATTCCGATTCCGGAAGCCAGATTTGCAGCACTTCCCGTAACCGCTTGAAATCTATCGGCTTGACAAGATAATCAACCATGCCGACATCATAGCACCGTACATGGGTGCGTGGTGTTGCATCAGCGGTTAAGGCTATGACAGGGGGAATTCCGGTGTTTTTTTGGTTGAGCTCCTCTATAATTTTTGCAGTGGCCTCAAAACCGTCCATTGTCGGCATCTGACAATCCATAAAAATCAGATCAAAGGACTGTTCTCTGCACATTTTGATTGCCTGTTGTCCGTTTTCGGCAAAAAAAGTTCTCGTGGGCCCTTCTTTGAAAATTTCCTCCATAACCATACGGTTTGTCTGATCATCATCCACAATGAGCAGGCGGAACCCGGCTGCATGGTTATCGGAAGAATCTGTGACATCACCGGATTGAGAATCATGCAGGGGGATGAAAAAATCAGCATGGGGAGCAGCTAGATTTTCCCCTTTTTCTCCTGCAATTAAAGGTAAGGTGAACCGGAACGTGCTGCCTTTTCCGCTCTCTGACTCAACCTCGATTACCCCTCCCATCAACTCGACAAGCTTTGAGCAGATGGAAAGGCCGAGACCTGTACCGCCGAAACGGCGAGTTGAGCTTATATCTGCCTGAACGAACGGCTCAAACAGGGTTTTCATGGCCTTCTCAGATATCCCCATGCCCGTATCGGTGACAGCGAAACACAGCTTTTCAGCATCATTTTCAAAGCCTGTACGTTGGACCGTCAGTGTGATTTCGCCCTGTTCGGTGAATTTGACGGCATTGCCGAGAAGGTTGACCAGGATCTGACGAAGCTTTACCCCGTCTCCCGTATAGAAACGGGCAACATCTTCGCCGACATCGAGTCGCACACTTATCCCCTTCTGTTTGCCTGCTACGATATAGAGGGTCAACAATTGCTGCAACAGATCTCTGAGGTCAAAAGATATGCTCTCCAACCCCATTTTATCCGCCTCTATTTTGCTGAAATCAAGCAGGCTGTTGATAAGGGTGAGCAGGCTTCGAGCTGAGGTGAGAATGAGTTGGGCAAAATGCTGTTGACGGGGCTGCAGATCGGTATGCAGCAACAGTTCACTGATCCCGATGACTCCGTTCATCGGAGTTCGGATTTCGTGACTGATCATTGCAAGAAAATTCGATTTGGCCCGGGACGCACTGTCGGCTTGACTTGCCTTTTCCCTGAGTTCCAGATTTTCCAAGCGCAGGCTTTCATTCTCACTCTTGAGTGCCTGTAGCTGTAACTTGAGTTCACGTGGGGCGGCTGATTCGGACATAGGCTAGGAAAAAAGTGAGAGTTGTCGATAGGCTGACTGTTTTTTCCCGGGTGCGGTCACAACCGGAGCCGGCTCAATGAATTCAGCCGGCAGTTCGGAATAAAACGGGGACAGTCTGCATGAACGGCTCTTTCCATTGAAAATTCTCGATTCGCACCACGACAGGTACAATTTGTTCACGGCTCTGGTTATTCCGACATATAACAGGCGCCTTTCCTCTTCCACGTGGGCCTTCATTGCATCGGGGTCAAGCTCCTGACGCGGTTGAAGCGGAATATGTTCATCTTCAAGGCCTGTGATAAACACAACCGGAAACTCCAGTCCCTTTGCGGCATGCAACGTGGAGAGCGTTACAGCCTCACTCATTGCATCATAGACCACGCTTTCGCTGTGTCGCGACAGATAGGCGGCAAAACTGTCGATATCAGGTCCGTAATTTACGGCCAACCGCTTCAGCTGTTGTACGTCGTGATGTTGTGCGTCAAGATTGTAATGACTTGCCAACCGCTCAACCAGCTCCGCCGTAGCAAGCCCCTCTGTACACTCTTTTTGTATTGTATGGAAAAAAGATTGAAAAGCCAATAAAAGAGATGGTCCTGAGCTTGCGAACAGTCCATGCAATTCCTGGCCTAGGATGTCAGGAGCCTTGCTGCAGCCGCTCATCCATTTCGTGATTTGTCTGACTGCATGTTCTCCTATCCCCTTTTCCTGCCTGATAAGAAACAGCTGCTGCTCGACCTGAGCCCTGCCTGCCAGAAGCAGTATGGCATAAAACAGGGGGCGGATCTCCTTTTTCGTATAAAAGGCCTTCTGGTCAACGCGCTGATAGGGAATGCCTCGCTGTGCCAGCAGAGTGCTGACTGACTCCATTTGACTGGAAGTACGAAAGAGTACGGCAATATCCTGTAAAGCGAATTCTCCCTGATCAGTATTTTTCAATCCTTCGATAATACGGTGGGATGTTCCTCCCAGGTCGGATTCAATATGTTCCAGGATAAAGCGTGCTTCCCGTGCAGGTGTAGTACATTTTTGCACATATACGGCCCCGGGATCTTTGGCGTTCGTCTGCATGGATTTGCGCTGCCGTTGGTCCGTATTGTTGGCGATCAACGCTTCTGCACACCTGATAATGCGCTGACCGCTGCGATAATTATGCGTCAGTTGAATAACCTCTGCCTGGAAGGAATCCACGAACCTGGAAAACCAGCGGACGTCAGCCCCCCTGAACCCATAAATGGACTGGTCCGGATCACCGATCACAAAGACGGGTGAAGAGGCTGCAAGTAAGGAAATAAGTTCATATTGATCCCGGTTGATATCCTGGAATTCATCGACAAAGAGTGCTCCCGTCACCGCACGGATGTTCGAGCTTTGCCTGGTGTCTTCTTTGAGTATGCTGATCAGGTTTGGAATGACGAGGTCAATGTCGATGCTGTTCTGCCGGGCCAGCTCCTCTTGATAGTGGCGTACCGTTTCGGTAGCCCTGCCTTCAGGGCATCCGAGGAGCCGGTCAAGTTTATCGGCTTTTTCCCCGGCTTGCTGCGGGGAGAGCGCAGGTTCGAGCCGCATCAGCATAAGCGCTCTGTCGTCTCCTCCAAGGACGGTAAGCCCGGGATCGTTTTTGCGCAGCCATCGCAGACTATAGCCGTGAAAGGTGCTTATATGAAGCCGTTCTTCCCCATGGATCTGATCGTTCAGACGTTCACGAAGTTCATCAGCGGCTTTGTTGGTAAAGGTGATGACGGTGCAGGGACCAGTCTGCCCGCTGAGATGTCGCCGGACTCTTGCCGCCAGGGTATGGGTTTTGCCTGTACCCGGTCCTGCCTGTACTGCAATCACATGGGAGGTCGCATCTACGGCACCCTGCTGTTGAGAATTGAGCTGCTGCGGACCGGCAGGTTCGGTATCAGAGTCCTTCTTTTTTTTGGGGGGGAGGGATGGTGCGACCTTCCGGGTTTTCCTGCGAGGGGAAGCCGCTGCCGTGCCGAACAGGTTTCCCTGGCCGGCGAGATGCTCTTTTTCACCCTCGGCAAAAACACGTATGACGCCGAATTCACCGTCATATCCAGGCTTGCGGATAACCTCGTTTTCCCGTATGCGGCGAATGGCCTCCTGGAACAGACTGTTACTCTTTTTGCCTATATCTTCCAGAGGCACATTGATCAGAATATCAAATTCAGAACCAAAGGCTGCAATGGCCCGGGCATAGGCGCTGCTCACTTTTTTGCTGGTGGGGCCGACATTGAGCAGCTCACCCAACACCTCTGCCAGGGGAGTGATGCTGTAAACCGACGGGTCATGTGACCGATATTTCGGAGTTTCACGATCAGCAAGCTCAGCCACCCTGTTGAGAACGCCTATGGTAAGCGGCCGGTTGCAGACCGGGCAGAGATTTTCAAGCCTTCTACTTTCCGCGGGTTCCAGGCAGACCTGACATTTTCTGTGTCCGTCACAATGGTATTTGCCTTCTTCAGGATAAAATTCGATGGTTGCCGTAAATACCTGCTCGCCTTTCACATCACGAGGATGACGAATGGCGTCACGCATGTGGAAAAAATTGCGTTCGGTGTTAAAGACATTTGCTTCCCTGCCCAACTTGGCAGGCGAGTGGCAGTCTGAGTTGGAGATCAGGGTAAATCGATCCAGCGCCGACACGCAGCGGTTCATTTCCGGATCCGATGAAAGGCCGGTTTCCAGGGCGAAGATGTGCGGGGTAAGCTCTTCGAAACACTCTTCAATGGAATTAAAACCTGATTTGGAACCGAACAGGGAGAACCAGGGGGTCCAGATATGTGCCGGAACCAGGAAACCTTCGGGAGCGGTCTCCAGCATAATTTCCAGGAGGTTTTTGGCATCGAGCCCCAGGATAGGCCTGCCGTCCGATTTGATATTGCCTATATCGGCAAGAATACGGTTGATCCGGCTGACTGTTTCAAGATTGGGAGCAAAGAGAATATTGTGATTTTTTCGCACCCTGCCGGCCTTTTTATAAATGGAACTGATTTCCGCAGTCAGGACAAAACGTATCTGTTCAACCGTTCGTATGCCTCGCAATTCAGGAGGTAAAAAAAGGTCACAGTCAAGAAATTCATCCCGAAGACGATACATCCCGGGTTCATCTTCAACCAGTTGTTCGGTCAACTGTGCAAACCACTCCGGATGGGTGAAATCACCGGTGCCGATGACCTGTATTCCTTTTATTGCAGCCCAGGCGGCCAACCCCTGAAGATTGCTTGCTTTACTGGTAGCCCTGGAATAAGCGGAATGAATATGCAGATCGGCAATATATTTCACAATACGGTTACCTGTAGAGATTATGCGCCTGAATGTAAGAATAGACGGCAGGGTCCAATTCAGTCGGACAGCGTCCGCTTTTGAGATCAGCGCGAACCTGCGAGGAAGAAACCGGTAAATTGAGATCCCAGTGGCATATGAGTCTGGCGCCTGCGGCGGACAGGTAGCTTTCGCTGTCCCTGTCCCAGGTGAACGACGGTTTTAAGGTTTCGATGCACTGTTTCAGAGAAGAGGAACTCATTCGGTGACGACCCAGGACAATGATATTGACCAGGGAAAGCAGTCGTTCTGAACAGTGCCAGTCCCCGAGATCCTGCAATGAATCAGCGCCGATAATCATCCAATACCGGGTACCTGGATTTCTTTTTCGTAGTATTTCAATGGTTTCAACTGTGTAAGAGGGGCCGCCGATTTCCTGTTCTATGAGCGAGACATTGAGTCGTTTCTCATTTTTGAGCGCCAGCTCCAACATGGCGACCCGGTGTTCAAAGGATGCTCCGGGTGATTGTTTGTGCGGCGGATGTGGGGCAGGTATGTAGAGAATATTCGCCGGACAGTGATGCCTGAGTACATAACGGCCGATATCGAGATGACCGTTATGTACAGGATCAAACGTTCCACCGAACAGGCCGACATCCTGCTGGTAAGACATTGGTACACCCTCGCTATTGCCGGATTTCACCCTGCCCGTACACTATGAATTTACGCGTGGTCAGTTCCTTTAACCCCATGGGGCCGTATGCATGCAGCTTGGTTGTAGAAATACCGATTTCAGCACCCAGGCCAAACTGACCGCCGTCGTTGAAGCGCGAAGATGCGTTGACCATCACTGCAGAGGCGTCCACATTGCGAAGAAAGGTCTGACTGCGCTCGTAGGAGTCTGTGATGATAATTTCGGTATGCCGGCTGCCGTGTCGGGCGATATATTCCATGGCTTCCGTCATGCTGGAAACCACCTTGACCACCATGGTCAGATCAAGGAATTCAGTTCCCCAGTCTTCATCGGCAGCCGGTGTAATGGAAGGGACCAGGCTGCAGCTTTTCAGACAACCAAGGAGCGTGACATTGCTTTGCTGTAATCTGTCTGCTATGCGGGGAAGAATGGTTGCTGCGCACTCCTCATGGATAAGCAGTCCCTCAAGAGCATTGCACACCCCGGGACGCTGGACTTTGCCGTTAAAAACGATGTCCGCAGCCATCTGCGGGTCGGCACCGTGGTCCACATAGGCGTGGCACACTCCCTTATAATGCTTGAGCACGGGTATCATGGATTTTTCGGTTACCGCACGAATCAATCCTTCCCCGCCCCGCGGAATTACCAGATCGATATATGCTTCCTGCCTGAGCAGGATGTCCACTGCTGCGCGATCGGTCATGGGCAGCACCTGAACCACCCCGGGGTCGACCTTATGCTTTTCAAGCACGTCCTGCATGATTTTCGCAAGGGCAAGATTGGAATGGATTGCCTCGGAACCTCCGCGGAGGACGACAACGTTGCCGGCTTTCAGGCAGAGCGTGGCCGCATCGATGGTTACATTGGGACGTGACTCGTAAATCATGCAGATCACTCCCAGAGGTACGCGCATGCGGCCGACACAGATACCGCTTGGCCGCTTACGCATGTCTTCCACTTCCCCAACCGGATCTTCAAGGGCGGCTATCTCTTGAACTCCCTGCACCATGGAGGCGATTCCCTGAGCATCTATCTGCAGACGATTGAGCATTGCAGGGCTCAGGCCTTTTTCTTGGGCAGCGTTGAGGTCCTTGGAATTTTCAGCTATAATCGCATGTTGCTCAGCGATCAGGGCGTCTGCTATATCAAGGAGGATTTGGTTTTTTGTCGCCGTCGGCAGGTTTGCCATAATACGGGAAGCGGCTTTAGCCTTGCGGGCGATTTCGATAATTGACTGTTCCAACTGCTCCATCCTGTTGTCTCCTCCTTTATAGCGCCGTTACGGGGGCTGTCATGAACCAGTGCTTTGTACGGCAAGTGTACAAAAGCGTCCGGGTTATTTGTACAAGGTGTTGGTTTTCAAGACCAGATTGTCACGATGAATTACCTCATCACTGTCCTTATGGCCCAATACACCAGAAATCCGGTTACTTTTCAATCCTTTAATCCGTTCAATTTCAGCGGAGCTGTAATTACTCAGGCCGGAAGCAATGTTTATGCCGTCCTTGTCCAGGCAACGGACGGGCGCTCCGACCTCAAAGTCTCCCTGTACGCTGAGAATACCCGACGGAAGCAGACTTTTGCCTTTTTCCTGCAGGGCTTTACAGGCTCCCTGGTCAAGTACCAGATATCCCTCCGGTTTGAGGACGTAAGCTATCCAATGCTTGCGGCGGTTGATCTTATCCTTGGCAGGCAGGAAAAAGGTCCCGATCAGTTCGCCGCTGAAAAGCTCCTGCAGGATGTCGGGATTCCTGCCGGGGCCGATAAAACTGCTGCCCCCGCATTCGGAAACCATCCTGGCGGCCCGCAGCTTGGCAAGCATGCCGCCTGTGCCGAGGGAACTGGAAGAGTGCCCGGCCATCTTTTCAACGGCATGATCAATTTCAGCGACTGTATAAATCGGACGTGCACTGCTGTCCTCCACGGGATTTGCAGTATAGAGACAATCCACGTCGGTGAGAATCATAAACATGTCCGCCCCGATCATGTTGGTGATCAAGGCACCAAGAGTGTCGTTGTCGCTGAAACGGAGCTCTTCGCCTGATACCGTGTCGTTTTCATTAATGATGGGGATGACGCTTAAATCAAAAAGGGTGGACAACGTATTGCGAACATTGAGATATCTTCCCCGATGCGACAGGTCGTCATGGGTGAGCAGGATCTGGGCCACCTTTTTCCCGTGGGCGGCAAAGGCGTGTTCGTAGGCCTGCATCAGCAGTCCCTGCCCGATTGCCGCCAGGGCCTGCTTCATGCGCAGGGGTTCGTGGGGCTGCTTTTTAACGCCCAGTGTCTGCCTGCCTGCAGCAACGGCTCCGGAACTGACCAGGATCACTTCCCTGCCGCTTGACTGCAAAAAGGCAATCTGCCTGCTGATATCGGCTATAACATCGGCGCGTAAGCCGCTGTCGTCAGTGAGTACGGCGCTGCCCACTTTGAGAACGACACGTCTGGCTCTGTCAAAATAGGTCTGGCGAAGAAATAATCCATCCTGCTTATTCACCTGAAAGGTCATCGGTTTCCCCTTCTCGCTGTTGCTCCAGGATATCTCCAATCAGCTCCTTGAGGGCGTCAAGCCCCATTTCCATATCCGCTGAAACTGCCAGGCAGTGATGAGCCTTTTCCGCAAAGGCTTCGCTCAACTCCTGTATCTCCTCTTCTTCGAGCAGGTCGATTTTGTTGATGATGAGAATATGGGTGCGTGCAAGCAGTTCGTCGTTATAAGCCGCAAGTTCCGCCATCAGGGTCTGATAATCGGACAGAGCCTGCTCAGTCCCGACAGCACCGTCAATCACATGCAGCAGAATGGACGTCCGTTCTATGTGGCGCAAGAACTGATGGCCGAGTCCTACTCCTTCGTGGGCGCCCTCTATGATGCCTGGGATGTCGGCAATAATACAGGGTTCCGTATAGGGCAGATGCAATACGCCGAGCTGTGGATCCAGCGTGGTGAAAGGATAGGCGGCTATCTTGGGATTGGCTGCCGACAGCTTTGAGAGCAAGGTTGATTTGCCGGCGTTGGGAAGGCCGATGAGGCCGACGTCGGCAAGGAGTTTCAGTTCGATTTTAAGCCAATATTCCTCTCCCGGTTTCCCGGAAGTAGCCTTGCGCGGAGCCCTGTTGGTCGAGGTGGCAAAACGGGTATTGCCGTATCCGCCTTTGCCGCCTTTTGCGGCCAGAAACACCTGGCCGTCTTGTACCAGATCGACCAGGACTTCACCGCTCTCAGCATCTTTAATCACTGAACCGAGGGGCACTTTCAAGGAGGTGTCTTTTCCGCCTTTGCCGTGCTTGTCACTTCCCTGCCCGTTACTGCCGCGTTCCGCCTTGAAATGGGAACGGTATCGAAAATCAATCAGGGAGCGGAGCTGTCGGTCCGCTACCAGGTAGACATCGCCGCCTTTACCGCCGTCTCCGCCGTTCGGTCCGCCCTTGGGAACAAATTTCTCGCGACGGAAACTGACGCAACCATTCCCTCCATCGCCGGCTTTTACGAAAAATTTAGCCTCGTCAACAAATCCCATGGGTGTTCCGTATTTTGGGGGTTCAACAAAAAAGACCCGGCACCAATATCTCTATTGATGCCGAGTCTCATGAGAATCGGTATGCAACCAGGTGCTGCTTATAAGGGCCTCCTGTACAGAGGCACCTGCAGTTATTCCGGATAGACGGAAACTCTTTTTTTGTCCTTACCGAATTTTTCGTACTGAACAGTACCGTCAACCTTTGCAAAAAGAGTGTAATCGCGGCCGCAGCCAACGTTTTCACCCGGATGAATTTTTGTTCCCAACTGGCGGACAAGAATGTTTCCCGCCTTGACGACCTGACCTCCGAAGCGCTTAACTCCGCGTCTCTGACCGGCACTGTCACGTCCGTTCCTTGAACTACCGCCTGCTTTTTTATGAGCCATGATTCTATCTCCGTTTCAGATATCAGTGATATTACGCTGTGATATTTTCAATGGTCAATGCAGTATACAACTGACGGTGACCTTTTTTAACCTGATACCCTTGACGCTTTTTTTTCTTAAACACGATAACTTTTTTGTGTCTGCCCTGCTCGGTGATTGTAGCCGTCACTTTTGCACCATCAACTACGGGCTGACCAACTTTTACAGTTTCACCATCAACTACCAGCAGGACATCATCGAGTTCCACGGTGTCGCCTACGGCGCCTTCAAGTTTTTCAACCCGGAGTGTATCGCCGGTTTCCACCTGATACTGTTTTCCACCGGTACGGATTATTGCATACATGCGATTTCTCCTCTATCCATTAAAACAAAAATATTTCCATATGCGTAACGATAAATTTAAACACACTGATTGGATAAATGTCAAGCAGAATATGCCTGTATCCATTTTTTCCCTGCTTTTTACCGTATCTCATTTTTGTGGATATACAAATGTTGACGATGAGAAAAATTGCATCCACAGCTCAGCAGTATTCCAAGTTCATTCATGTTTCGATTGTAACCCCCTGCAACCACCTGATATACCATATCATAACAAATCCCGTAACACCACTGAGTGGTATCGATGTGAAAGGTGTTTTTCGTTGGTTTTTCTTGCCGAACAGGTCCCGTAATAGTATGATATCGGTATTTGAAGACCTTCACCTCAATTTATCGGAGAACTGCTATGCAAAAAATGGAATGCCCATGCGGCTATATCTACGACCCGGAAGAAGGGGATCCTGATAATGGTATTGATCCCGGCACTGCTTTTGATGATCTCCCGGAGGACTGGGTTTGTCCGAAGTGCGGAGCTGAAAAGGAGTACTTTTATCCGGCAGACTGAAATTTCCGGGCAGGCCGAATATCGACCTGCCTTTCCTTTGTATCATATTTCCTCCCTCTCTTCACTTTTGACGGGTAGCCGTTTATTTCCTAAAGTTGTACGTTCCGCTTGACCATTTACCGACATAATGTCAAATACAAGGTAACTGCTCACAGTGCACCCGATCTTTCAGCGATCAGCCTGACTTACGTATGACCCAATACGCTGCGTCAGCCTGCTTGCGGCAATATCAGGCACCCTGTAACCAGTTACAAATACACGGGTTAGTCCGGATTAACGGCTCCCCCTATAAGTAGTTACAATAAAAGAACGAAATCGTTCTGTTCACTATTCCTGTTTACTTTTTCCCCTGCCATTCATGACTGCAAATCAGGATGTATTACCTGCCGTTCAGATATCAGATCTCTCGTTCAGTTACACGCAGAGATACGTACTCACAGATGTCAACCTGACCGTTGACGCCAACGACACCCTCTGCATAGTAGGGCCGAACGGCGGAGGCAAAACCACACTTATCAAGTTGATTCTCGGGTTGCTGACACCCGACAAGGGGAGCATTTCCATTTTTGGACGCAACCCCCGTGATGCGCATATGGATTTTGGGTATGTCCCCCAATATGCCGACTATGATTCACAGTTTCCCATATCGGTTCGAGATGTGGTGTGCATGGGACGTCTGGGACAAGCTAAAGCTGTTCGATTCAGTAAAGAGGATAAACAGGCGGCAATGGAAGCCCTGCAGGAGGTCACGCTTGCCGACAAGGCGAACACTCCCTTTGCCACGCTTTCCGGGGGGCAGAGACAAAGAGTCCTGATCGCCAGGGCCATAGCGTCCGCCGGGAGAATTCTTATTCTCGATGAACCTACGGCAAATATCGACCATGAGGCGGAAGAACATTTTTTTGATTTACTGCGTCGACTCACAGACCGCATGACCATACTCATGGTTACCCACGAAGTCGGGTTTGCCTCCACTTTTTTCAAGCGCATTGCCTGTGTCAACAACTCGGTGGTCATACACCCGACGAGTGAACTCACAGGTGAACTGATTCAGAACATGTACGGAGGAGACCTGCGGATGATTCGCCACGACCATAAATGCAGCAGTAAAGGACACTCCATTGGCTGACCTCATATCGCTTCTCTCAAATCCCGACCTGCCTTTTTTTCGTTACGCCCTGATCAGCGGTCTGCTCGCGGCCGTTCCATTCGGTATTATCGGCACATTTGTGGTGGTCCGCCGCATCAGTTATATTGCCGGTGCGATTTCCCACTGCATTCTCGGAGGCATAGGCGCCGGACTCTACTGTCAGCAGGTGCTCGGCATTTCCTGGGCAAGCCCTCTGGTCGGCGCCGTTGTCGTCGCCCTTGCGGCGGCTGTAATTCTCACCCTGGTAAGCCTCCGGGCCCGGCAGCGGGAAGACAGCGTCATCGGCGCCTTGTGGGCTGCGGGAATGGCCATCGGGCTCCTGTTCATTGCCAAAACACCTGGATATATAGATCCTATGAGTTATCTGTTCGGCAATATCCTGCTTATCAGTAAAGCCGATTTGTACTGGGTCATATTGCTTGACTGCATCGTCCTTGCACTGGTGTACCTGTTTTACAACAAACTGCTGGCAGTTTGTTTTGACGAGGAATATGCACGATTACGAGGGTTGCCCACTCACTGGCTCTATTTGCTGCTGCTCTGCCTGACAGCCTTGACCATTGTCCTGCTCGTCCGGATTGTCGGCATCGTCATGGTGATCGCCCTGCTCACGCTGCCGGCTGCCATTGCCGGAAATTTTTCCCGCTCTATCCTGCAGATGATCATTTTCTCCATTATTCTCTGCGCTGTATTTATAACCGCAGGATTGGGAGTCAGTTATGAGATGGATCTTCCCAGCGGCCCTGCGATTATTATGCTGGCGACCATCGGTTATCTGCTGACGGCGCTCAGTTCGACGCTGGTCAAGAAATTACGATTATAACCAAAAACGATATATATTCCAGCCTCCTTCTTATGCTCAGTCGTGATCAACCACCTGCATACAGAGTTGAAAAAGTTACAGCGAAGGAGATGCGGCTGGCGCTTCTCGGCGACTGGACGCTCGCCCATCCGGCTCCGGACCCGGAAGCGTTCCGCGACCTGCTGACCAGGGAAAAACCGGACACCATATCCTTTGATACCGCTGATCTCAATAAGTGGGACAGTCTGCTGCCTGTGTACATCCTTCGTCTGGTCCAGCTCTGTGAGCCATTGCAGATAAGGGTGAACTTCGAGGGCCTGCCTGCAGGAACACAGAAGCTGTTGCAATTGAGCCGGGCCGCATCGCCAAAGTCTGAAACAGAACAACCCAAGCCGGGATTTTTCACCGGACTCGGCCTTAAAAGCATTGAGCTTTTTGATCGAGGTGAAGAGCTGATTTCTTTTAGCGGGGAGATTCTCATCGCCTGTCTGCAGGTTGTAAGCGGCAGGGATAAATTCAGATTCAATGATTTTTGGGGTTATGTTCAGGCAACCGGAGCTGAAGCCCTGCCCATTGTTTCCCTTATTTCAGTGCTTGTGGGTGTTATTCTCGCCTTTGTCGGGGCCGTGCAGCTGCAGATGTTCGGGGCGCAGATTTACATAGCCAACCTGGTCGGTCTTGCCATGGTCATGGAAATGGGAGCCATGATGAGCGGCGTTATCATGGCGGGAAGGACGGGTGCGGCGTATGCGGCGCAACTCGGCTCCATGCAGGTTAATGAAGAAATAGATGCGCTCAGGACCCTTGGAATTTCGCCTGTCGCCTTTCTGGTGCTTCCCCGAATGTTCGCCCTGATGTTTATGCTTCCCCTGCTCTGTATATATGCTGATATTCTCGGTATTGCGGGAGGGGCGATCATTGGGGTCTGTATGCTGGACCTCTCCCTGGTGGAATATTTTGATTATACACGCCAGGCGATTCACCTGGAGCAATGCATGCAGGGGCTGGTCAAGAGTGCGGTTTACGGGGTGCTTGTCGGTTATGCGGGCTGCCTGCGCGGTCTGCAGTGCGGCCGCAGTGCATCTTCCGTGGGCGAGGCGGCGACCTCTGCCGTTGTAACCGGCATCGTCCTTATAGTCATTGCAGATGCCGTTATGACATTTTTGTTCAATTTCAGTCAGGTCAGGTAACGATGAGAGCTGCGATCACCATCGATAAGCTGACAATGGCCTACGGCAATGATATCGTACAGCAAAATCTTTCGTTCGCAATCAATCGCGGAGATATTTTCGCCATTATGGGGGGAAGCGGCTGCGGCAAATCCACACTGCTCAGGCACCTCATCGGCCTGCATCGTCCCTATGCCGGCGCCATCTATTACGGCACACAGGATTTCTGGACTATGGAAGAACGTGAACAGGCCCGCATCCTGCAAAAGGCGGGCATCCTGTACCAGTCCGGGGCGCTCTGGAGTTCCATGACCCTGGAAGACAATCTCGCACTCCCCCTGCAGCAATTTACAGACCTTTCAAGGGAGATGATCAGGGATGTCATCAGGTTCAAGCTTTCCCTGGTCGGTTTGAAAGGATGCGAGCACTATTACCCTGCTGAAATTTCAGGAGGTATGCGTAAACGGGCCGGGCTTGCCCGCGCCATAGTCCTTGATCCGGAATTTCTTTTTTTTGATGAGCCTTCCGCAGGGCTTGATCCCGTCAACGCCCGACGCCTGGATGAACTTATTGTTGAAATCCGTGACAGTCTCGGCGCAACGGTTGTATTGGTTACCCACGAACTTCCTTCCATCTTTGCCATTGCAACCAACTCCGTGTATCTTGACAGCGAAAAAAGGACCATGCTGGATGTCGGCCCTCCGAAAAAACTGCTGCAAAATTCCACCCACAAAAGCGTGGTTGATTTTCTCACCAGGGGAGAAGGAAGAAGGAGGATATCTGCGTGAGCAGGCAAGCAAACCCAACGTTGATAGGAACCTTTGTCTTTGTTGCATTGATCATTGCCATTGGGGCCGTTATCATACTCGGTAACCTGCAACTGCAGCAAAGTCCTGTGCGGTGCATTCTCTATTTCACCGGATCTCTGTACGGCCTGGACAAGGGAGCCCCTGTCAGTCTGCGAGGGGTGCAGATCGGTCGGGTGACAGACATTCGTATTGATTTTAATTATCAGGAAAGTAATTACACCATTCCCGTCTCCATCGAAATTGACAGAGAAACCGAGGAGGATACCCAGGCTCATCCCTTATTCAGAGAAAAACTGCTGCATCAATCCCTGAACGAACTTATAGGAAAAGGGCTGCGCGCACAATTGAAAACCAGCAGCCTGGTTACAGGGAAACTGTATATCGACCTTGGATTCTATCCGGAGACCCCGGTCAAGCTCCATGAGCAGGAGACTGAACTTCTGGAGATACCAACCCTGCCGTCCGACCTGGAACAGCTGACTCAAAATCTGGCGGAGTTGCCGCTTAAGGAATTATTCACCAAGACCAATCAACTACTTGACTGGGTAAACCAGGCCCTGGCTTCAGAAGAAATTGCGGAATCCATGGAAGGGATGCACCACGCAATACTTGGAATTGACGAACTGGTAACCGCAATGAAGCGAGATGCACCGGCCCTTGTCCAGCACGCCGACAAGGGACTGGACACGCTGATAACTCTCGGTACGGAGGCTACTCGACTTGTTCATTCCGTTGACCGACAGCTTTCCCCTTTGGGAGAGGCGTCTCAGCAAACCATTGCCGACGTCCGCCGCATTTTGGAGGTTCTCAATGCAACAGTCCGTCAACTGGAGGATATGGTTGACGAAACATCGAATATTACGTATGACTTTTCTCAGACATTGCTGGAAATTCAGCGTGCCTCCAGGTCGGTTAAAGACCTGAGCGATATGCTGCAGCAAGCTCCGGAGTCCCTTCTGTTCGGCAGAAAAGAACAAGCGCAGAATAAATGATTTTGTTTTTTTCTACGTAATATCAGCAATTTTTCAGGAGCTGTTAAGGTAAAACCTGAGTTTTTTCGAGGTTTCATTACCGGCACGGTTACCGAATAATCAAACGAGGTCTTTTTCGGCTATGCGAACATTATTACTGTTTCTTGTCTTGTGCTGCTCAATCTGTATCAGCGCATGTGTTGGTTCAACAGGCAGGACGCACCAATATGCGTTGGTCCCAATAGACGCTGCTCAACACAATAAACAGGCAGACGCCGCTGCCGCGATTTCAGGTATGATTCTGGTCATGCCGGTGGAGCTGGCCGCCCTACTCCAACATCCCGGGATCCTCAGCCGTCCGGACGGATCCACCGTGAGTATCGCCCGCACCCACACCTGGGCGGCACCTCTGGATCAGCAGCTCACCAATGTTCTCAGTCAAAATCTGGCAGCTCTGCTTCACTCGCCCAATATCGCTGTCTACCCTGGTCCCAGATATGCAAAATACAACTACCGCATCGAAGTGGATATTCAGGATTTCTCCATGACAGACAATGTCTTTAACACCAAGGCCAACTGGACCATCAGCAACTCTCAAACCCAACGGGTTGTAAAACGGGCCTCATTTGAACTCAGCACCGACCTCGCCATACCTGATTACCCGCACCAGGTCACAGCCGGCTCACATGCTGTTTCTTCCCTGAGCAGGCAGATAGCGGATGCGCTGGTCGGTCTGCGGCAAACCCAGATAGAGGAAAACTAAATGCACCCCCTCATAGATCGTACCCGCCTGTTCATATTCCTGATGGTCTTTTGCCTTTGCCTGGCTCAACCGGCCTGCAGCGGCATGGTAACCCTGTCGCGCTGGACCGGTCAGCTTGTCTATGTTCCCCTGTACACTCATATCTATGCAGACAAGCGTTATGGGGACAGGCCTTTTCTTCTCACGGCGACGCTTTCGATCCGCAACACGGACCCGGCCGGCTCCATAACCCTTCATCAGGTTGATTTTTATGATTCCGAAGGTAATCTCATCAAGAACTACCTGAAGGAACCGATGGCCATCCAGCCGCTTGGGTCAATGAAGTATGTGATTCATGAGTCTGAAAATCAGGGTGGGTCAGGGGCGAAGTTCCTGGTCAGGTGGGAAGCTGCAAAGGGTGCGACGCAACCGATTATTGAGTCCATATCCATCGGTACGAAGATGCAGCAGGGAATCTCCTTTATCTCCAGAGGAACCGTGATCGAAGGAAAAGCCATTGAAGAATAATCATCACCATTTCACGTTTTTTATTGCCTGCATGGCAGGTATCGTCATGTTGCTTTGTGGATGCATTCACTCAACCACTTCACCTGCAGGCAGTACTGAAGCGCTGCCGGCAGGTGCAGGAACCCTTAATGTGGGCATTACGCCTGACGATCCGCCGCTGGTGTACCGTGACAAAGGTGCGATTACCGGATTGGAAGTTGCTTTGGCTAAAGGACTTGCAGCGTACACCGGGAGAAAACTTGTTTTGGTTCAACTGGAATGGGAAGAGCAGATCCCTGCACTCCTCGATGGTGATATTGATATAATCATGTCCGGCATGACCATAACGAATGCACGAAAATATCGGGTTGCCTTCAGTGAGCCGTACATGGTCACCAGCCAGATTCCCCTCGTTCGCAGAGAAGACTACAACAGGTTCAGTTACGGTTTCCCGGCTCTGCTGAATCCCGCTGTCAAAGTAGGAACCGTGAAGGGAACAACCGGAGATTTTTTTATCGAAGAAAGGAGAGCCAAAGGCAGTAGTACCCGGTTTTCTTCGGCAAACCAGGGAGCCCAGGCGCTCATGGACAAAACCATTGATGTTTTTGTCTATGACTTGCCGGCAAACCTCTATTATGGGGCCCATTACAGCAACAAAGGATTAAAACCGGTTGTAGTGCCCCTGACACGGGAATATATCGCCTGGGCCATCCATCCCCGGGACTCCGACATGTTGAAGAATGCCGATGGATATCTGCAATCCCTCAAGGACCGGAATGAACTTGCGCCTATGATCAAAAAATGGATTCCATTCTATGAAAACCTGTTGTAACCGGGTGCATCAAAATGAAGTCGTTTTGGGTTTCGGGAGATTTTTTACCCCCCCCAAAAAAAAAGGCATTGATCACGAATTTCACACTGAGGTTTCTGTTGACAGCCGGTGTTGAAAAACGGCTGAAAGATACCTTCTGTTATGGGATATAGTCAGTGAATATTGAACCCGGTGCATGCAGAATACAATCTGCATGCACCGGAGAGTGTGTTTCCGGGTGCGTCGGAAAATAATCCCAAGCGTCCCTTGTATCTATTTTACTTCAAAGACGAGTTCTTCACTGTAAATCTTGCCGTAATTGTTTCTGGTCTTCACTTCTACACTGTGAACGCCCGTTTCCAGGTCGGTCGGAATCCGGCAGCTGAACATATGCGTGGAGCGTCCTTCCGTGGTATGCAGCCAGCTGCCCAGGTCGACAGCTTCACCGGGACCGTATTGGCTTCCGACAAACTCACCATTGTCCCAGGATTTATCAAAAAGAGTGAAGCCGGGAACGCCCCGCAGGACGTACATCTGCAACGGAAGTGCATAAGGGTCCATCATATCGAGCGACCATTCAGCCTGTACTCTGCCGGTGTTGTCAAAGGAACAGATTACTTTATCGCTTTTATTAGCGCCCCAGACGTTAGCTACAACCAGACTTGATTCAAGCTGGTCGGACGGGATGATGTTTCTGTTTTCAAGGTCAGTGACGGTAACGGATTCTCCGGCTGCTCTGCTTTCATACCAGCTTTTGAAATCATCAGTCAGAAGAGCAAGATGAATCTGTTTTCTAATTTCCTTGGTATGAGCCTTGTACACCTCTTGGTATTCACTGCCGTTGAAGGAGAAAATCATATGCCCGCGCGGAACGCCGTCTCGCATATAGGATACCGGTACGCCGCTGTCATCCAGATCTCCGGACCACCAGCTTCCGCAGGCCGCACCAACGATGATCTGGTCAAAGGGTGTGGCCTGTCCCCAGCCTTCCAGTTCATCTCCAGCACTAAAATGGGACAGGGTATGGGTATGACCTGCAAGGGAAACAACCTTACGTCCGTTTAAAAGTTCATAGAGCTCTTCCCGGTTATCTACCTGATGCGTCTCGTTTCCACGATCAAGGTCCGATACAATCGGAATGTGCATATTCAGAACAATGAGGTTATCCATGGGAACGTAGGAGAGATCATTGGCCAGCCACTCCATCTGAGTGTCACTGATTTTACCGTTATAACCGCCGTTTGATGCAGGGTACTCAACATCGTCGAGAATAACAAAGTGTACATTACCGTAATTAAAGGAATAATAGGCGGCGCCCATATAACTCTTCATGGTGTCAAATGAGTCCTGGTCATTGGCTGCGTCAAGGTCCAGGTCATGGTTGCCCGGCACATAATAGACCGGAATGTCCATTTTCGACATGACGTCCAGATACCGGGGATACAAGCTCAGATCATCACCGACATTGTCGCCCATTGAAATACAGAATTGCGCCTTGCTGCCCTGAACCTCTTTTACCAGAGAGTCCCTCAAATAACTTATCTCCCGGTCGTTATACACCTGGGTATCACCGGTAATGATGGCTTTATAACGTGTTTCGTCCCCGGTTTTGTAGAGAGGAAAATTGATGCTTTCCGGCAGTAAGCCGGTGGGCGATATGCCTCTGTATCTCTGGATATCGTCCGGAGAACCGGCAGGTTTGTGAACATAGCTGAATTGCGGAAGATTGTTTTCGTCGACCGGGGTCATCCAGCCGCTGGGTTTGACGACAAAAACAACCATATCATCATACACAGGTAAACTGTAAGCGCCGTTTTTATTGGTCTGGGTAACTTCCTTGCCGTTTGAAACACAAACATCAGCAATGCCGTTTTCCCAAGTCTCCTGGATGCCGTTGCTGTTCCGGTCCCAGAACACCTTGCCTGTAACTACATCATTTGCCTGAACCTGAGCCGGTAACATGCCGAGCAGTATGCCCGCCGCGAGTAAGAGTGCTCCTTTTTCTTTCATTGTAAAATCCTCCCAGATTTTAATGAATACAAAACCATCAGTGAAATAGATTTGTGAAAGCAAAACAATACAAGCAGATTTTTCTGTATCTCTTCCCTCCCTTTTTAATAGATTGTATGATCGGTTTGTTGAAGCGTAGATGTTGCACAGGATAACCGCTTCAAAAGCAATCTATTTGTAGCAGGAGAATATTTATTCTTAATTACATGACATTAAGAATAACGTTATTGAATTATTATCTTCTTTCAGGTTCTGTTAGGTAAGATAGTTGGGAGGCGTCGTATAATATATGTGTTAGGGTGATACTATGTTTTGTGTACAAAAAAACACTGCAGTATTTTCGGTTAAATCAAGAGGAGCGTAAGACTGGATACTCTGTTTTTTTCGTGTCCTTTATTTCTCAACCGGCACCATAAGGGAACGGCCTTGCAGTTCAGTTCTCTGCCTTTCAACAACACGTATTTCCTTAAGATTTGGGTACAGGTTTTGAATAAATTCCAGATAAATTTTATCAAGATTGGCCTGGGGGGTTTTCTGATAGGCTTGATAGAGAGAGAGAAATCTGGACGCTTCTCCTTCCGCAGCAAGGATTTTTTCATTTTTGTATGATTGAGCCTTCTGAACCATTGCGTTCGCATCCGATCTGGCAGCAGGAATGGCACGGTTATATTTTCCCTGAGCCTGATTCAGCACTTTTCTCTTTTCCACCTCTACGTTGATCACCTTATCAAAATATTGCTGCACCTTTTCAGGCGGCGTGATTTCCCGAATTTCCAGAAAAGTGAGGAGGATGCCGGTATCAAACTCCTCCAGTCGCTGTATCAGCTCTTTCTGGAGATCAAACTCCAGCTGTTTTTTACCAAAAGTCAGTATTTCATCTATTTCAAGACTTGCGAGGCGGTGAACTATCAATTCGGCGGTGGAGCGCTCCATAAAATAATCAGGATCGTTCATTCCATAAATATATTGCACCGGATCATCAATCGTGTATTTGATTACAAGAGTTATGGCCACGATATTATTATCACCGGTAATACAGTAAGGAACCAGATTGGTTTTCCGGTAAAAAACACTGGAAGCTCCAGTGTCGTTTTGTTCGAACCCGGAGCTGAAATCACTGATAACAAGCGTTTTTACCTCTCTGATCGGAACAACCGCGACTTTATCTACCGGCCAGGGTAATTTATAATGCAGACCCGGCAGCACCTTCGGCTCCACAACCTGACCAAAACGAGTAAGTACCCCCACTGCATCACCTTTAATCTGGTATATTCCGCTGAGACAGTAGCCTGTCAGGGCGAAGAGCAGGAGCCATTTCGAGTAACCCCAGACAAGCTGGTGGGCTGCCTGTATTATCGCCTGTGATATACTGCCTTTTTTGCTCATCTGTCTTTCCACTGTCCCCTGTTGTTCCCGGCGTCGATTACAGACTCCATGGACCGGTGTTCAGCGGCAGATGCATTTGTCTGGAGGATCTGTTCATTTTCCAGGGGATCTGTGTCCGCTGTTTTCTCTGCTGTGGACAGCTCTCTGGGCAAAGGTTTTTCCGGATCCCTGGATTCGTCCTGGAACAGGTGATTTTCAGGAAGTAAGAGCTTGTTCCTTTCTTCAATCTGCAGATACTTAAACAGATCGGAATCAGTGGAAAGTATCATGGTTGTATCTTTTCCCAATATGGAATTGTAGGTTTCAAGCGACTGGAGGAAATTGAAAAATTCCCCTCCTTCCCGATACGCCCTTGCATAAATTTCCAGGGACTGCTTGTCGCCTTCACCTTTGAGAATGAGGGCTTCTTTCTGGGCTTTTGCCTTGATTTCCCGAGATTTCGCCTCGGCTTCAATGGATATTTTTTCTGCAGCCTCATAGCCTTCAGCACGAATTTTATCCGCTTCCTTGATACGTTCCGACCGCATCCGTTCATATACGGAGGTGGTAACCACCGAAGGATAGGCCAGGCGCTGAACCCCGGTTCGCTGTATTTCTATGCCGTATTTCTGAATACTGTTTGTGTTTGCAGCTTCGGTTATTTGCTCCTCTATTTCGTCGAGAAGAACGTTTTCCGCATCAGTATTGATGATAGTATCAATGGTGTAATCGGACAGTATGATACTCAGCTTTGCGTTGACGATATCACCGATTTTCTGAACAGCATTGGATGTCCGGCCCATTGCCTGATAGAAAAGCAGCGGGTCATGAATTTTCCACAACACATAGCAGCTGATAATGATAGGCTTTTTATCGCCGAGCAGTAACTGAACCGGCTGGGTTTCAAAAAGATCGGATCGTTTGTTGAAGCGGTTCACGTTTTCGAAAAAGCCCGGCAGCTTCAATTGTAATCCGGCGTCTCGTATAATACGTACCGGTTTGCCGAACTGGGTCAGGATAACGAGTTCGTTTTCGGCCACTGTAAACAGGGAAAAACAACCGAGTACAACAGTAACAATCCCTGTGCCGACGAGGACAAGCCGTGATTTGCGTACCCTGGAAACAATCGGTGCCTGCATGAGTCGAGAAAAAAAAGGGCCTATCATCGCAGATCACTTCCTTTAAAATGCAAGGGTAAGGCAACAAAATTTTCCATGTAAAGGAGGTCTTCAGCAATTCCGGTTTTCGGGTCTACCAGTACCATTTTTTTTCCATTCAGCACCACGGCTGCTGTTTTTAGATACATAATAGTTTTTACCATGTCCTTATCCTGTTGAAATACCTGGTAGCGAAGGTGATAATTGGTTGCTTCACCCTCTGCGATTTCCTCTTTTTCGATAACATAGCTTTTTGCTTCACGAATGGTCCGCTCTCTGTCGACGCGCTCCCGTGACAGTACTGCATCGGCTTTACGCTCGGCATAATTGAGACTGGTGGCTTTGAGCTGGCCTGCAGCCACCACGTTCTCAAAGGATTCTGCAAGATCAATGGGTGGATGCAGGTCACGCAAGCAAAACGAGACTATTTCCACCCCTATACCGAGTTCATCACTTTGCTTCTGCAATCGGTCACGAATCTGTTCGGTCCAGATCTTTCGCTTCTCCAGGATCAGGTCATAAAAAGCAGTTGTTGAAAAGGCATGATTGAGCAATTGCAGGGACAGGGACGAGAGCATTTTTTCGGGGATGTTTTCTTCGAAGCCAAGATAATACTTGTGATAATTCTTTATCCTGTAATGAACGATGATATAGGGTAGAAAAAGATTGTTATCTCCGGAAATAAAGGCTTTGGTATCACCATGTTCTGTGTTCCAGATCATGGCGGTTTCCTCTGTCGTGCTGTTACCGACAACTAGAGATTGTATGGTTTCCGTATCAAAACAGAGCGCCTGATCAATGGGGTAAGGAAGCTTGACATGCAATCCCGGTCCAATATCACGCGAGCCGTTCACCAGTGAACCGAAGCGCAGAAGCAAGGCCTTTTCATTGCTTTTCACCGTATAGAATATCGTGGAGCAATACCATATGAGAAGACCTGCTGCTCCGACACCTATTGCCCAACTGACTGTTTTCTGCAAACCGTTGAATACCGCCCGTAACATCCTTTTCAGTCCGACACTGAATTGGAGCCGATTTTCCAGTCGGAGCCAATACGTCCTATACGTAGAAAATCTACAGGCTTTCCAGATAATGGAGGTAATCGTATAATCAAAGGATATCTTTTGGCGGCCTTTGATAATGGCTCGTACCGAGTTGACAGACAGCTCGAGAGCAAAAGTCAGAATATACAGGGAAATGATAATCCCGACCAGACGGTCGACATTGAACCGGAAGTGATACAGAATGAGTGAGATGCCGGTGAGTAATGAGATAGCCATATCCGCACGGTTATGTCGGCTGTCTGCTATCAAGGCAACGGAGTCTTCTGCATTCCCGACACATTCTTCGAACCGTGCTAAAAAATACGACCCAAAAGAAAGGCCGATAAAGATCAGCCCCGTCATCAGCGGGGCAGACACGACAACTTTCTCTGCAATAATTGCTTTGGCAAAAAGAGACAACGCAGCTCCCGTCAGGAGTACTCCTATCAATACGGCGACCTTGAGTTCTGCGTTTACGGAATGGATTCGGGAAAACAGTTGAGAAAGGAAATGTGTTGTTCTCTCGTTTGCAGGAATGCTTTTTTCAGGGAAAGTTTCAGGATTTTTAGCGTTTGCACACTTTTTTTCTTGTAAAATAATTGAAGAAAAAACAAGAATTGTTGTTCCTATGTCAGCAATACTGTGCCACGCTTCAGAGAGCACTGCGAGACTACCGGAAATCCAGTATAGAAAAAATTTGGATATCGTCAGTGCTGCAATAATGACAAGTGCAATGCCTGCTGCTTTTGATCTCTGTGTCACGGAAAAAATCCCTCATTCTATAAAATAACCATGTGGACGGTTATTATAGCGAGTCGATCAAAAAATGAAATGTAACAACAGAGATTTAATGCAATTATAACAGAGTAGATATATTATGGTGCACCACAAACGCAGAGGGGTTCGCTCCCTTCAGGTTTTCAGTTCGGCAGGGATTTCAGGGAAACGAATTTCCCTTGAGGTCCAGGGCAACCAGATTGCTGTAGAGTGAATCTTCGGCCATGAGCTCGTCATGGGATCCCTGCTCAACAATCTTCCCCTGATCCATGACAATGATTCTGTCAACTCGGCGTACAGTGGAGAGGCGGTGGGCGATGATCAGGGAGGTTCGATTGCTGAAGCCGGCGGCGATGGCTTCTTCAAGAAGATTCTCCGATTCCGTATCGATCGAGGATGTCGCTTCATCGAGAACAAGGATAACAGGATCGCGGTACAGTGCCCGTACAAAAGAAAGCAGCTGTTTTTCACCCACGGAAAGCTCTGCAAATCCTTCACCTATCTGTGTCTGCAAGCCGTTGGGCAGTTTGCGTATAAAGGCTTCGAGTCCGGTCTGCTGCAGGATACGGTTGAGCTTTTCTTCATCCAGGGGTTGGTCGAGAATAATGTTATCCATCACTGTTCCAGGCAGGATAAAAATATCCTGCATGATCAATCCCACGGTGCGGCGCAATACAGGCAACGGAATGGTTCGAATATCCACACCGTTGATACGAACAGTTCCCGTATCCGGGTCGAAAAATCGAGCCAGAAGTTGAATGAGCGTTGTTTTTCCCGCACCTGTGGAACCGACAAGAGCAACGCTTTCCCCTTTCTTGATGTGCAGGTCAAGCCCTGTGAACACAGGTTGAGAAGCGGTATAGCCAAATGAGATGCCGGAAAAGGAAACATCGCCGTCAAGCTCGACGGAGTGCGGGCCGCTTGGTGCGGGAAGGGTATTCTTCGTATCGAGCAGATGAAAAATCCGTTCAGCGGATGCCATTGCCGACTGAACAATGGAGTATTTTTGGGACAACTCCCGTAACGGTTGAAAAAACAAGCGCATATACGATATAAAAGCCACAAGTTCGCCCAGAGACAGCTGTTCTCGGATTACCTCGCCTCCTCCGTACCAGAGAATTACCGCCACCGCGCCTGAGCTCAGCAGATCAGTCAGGGGCATAAATAAACCGAACACTCTGACCTGGGAAATGTTACGCTGCAGATATTCGCCGGTTAAATCCGCATATTCTCGTTCAGCCCAGTCCTGACGTCCGAACAGCTGCACGATGCTCATGGCTTGCAGAGTTTCGGCCAGAAAGGAATTGATTTTTGCCAGTTGGCTGCGAATACGCCGGAAAATTTTTCTGGCATGGCCGGCAAACTGTCGGGCAACAAGAAAAGCCAGGGGGATAAACAGTGTCATGAGGAGCGCAAGGCGTCCGTTCATCAGGTAGAGAAAACAGAAAATACCAGTCAGTTTTAACGCATCGTTAAACAGGGTGACCATGACTGAAGTGAACATTTCATGCATGTTCTGTATATCGTTGGTCAACCGTGTTACCAGCTGACCGGCTTTGTGCTCGTTGAAAAATGCCAGATCCAGATGAAGCAGGTGATTAAAGAGCTGTTGCCGCAGCCTGTGCATCACTGATTGACCGAGCCATTCAAGTAAAACCACCTGGATGAAATTGGTGGTGAAAATGATGCAGACCAATATGCCGTAGACACCTGCAAGATGCCGTAAGCCGAGAACGCGCTCCGCTGTCCCCAGGTCGGACTGTGCCATGAAGGCGTCTATGCCCTGCTGCATTATTCTGGGCAGCATAAGGGAACAGTATGTAACTATAAACGAGAGCGCTACTGCGGCGGCCAATGACGCCTTATGGCGGTCACAATAACGAAGGATTCTTCGCCAGAGACCGAAGTCGTTGACGCGCCCCTCTTTTCCCTGTTCTGAATATCCGAAACTACCGCGCATTGATCTGTTGTTTAGTAACCATGGCCTGATACAGGGGCTGATTCATAAGTTCATCATGGATGCCTTGAGCCGCGATTGTCCCATTTTCCATCACCACGATGGAATCTGCGGTTTGGAGCACATTCACCCTGTGGGAGACAATTATCACGGTTTTTCCTTGAAACGCATCGTGGATGCCCTGTAAGACCTGCTGTTCGGTCTCCACGTCTATGGCATTGAGTCCATCGTCAATCACCAGCATGGGCCTGTCGCAGAGAAGAGCACGGGCAAGGGCTATACGCTGCCGTTGACCGCCTGACAGCTTTACTCCGCGTTCACCGATAATAGCATCGTACCCTCCGGGAAGCCGAAGAATATCTTCATGTATTGCCGCAGTTTGTGCCGCACGATACATCTCTTCCCGGTCGCTCTCCATTCGACCAAAGACGATGTTCTCGGCAATGGTGTGGGAAAAGAGGATGGGCTCCTGGGCGACATACGCTATGTGATTTTGAATGCAACCGATATCCAGAGTGTTGACGTCGATGCCGTTAAAGAAAAGCATGCCGTTTTCAACCGGATACATACGAAGGAGCAGTTTGCAGAGCGTGGATTTTCCCGACCCGGTTCGGCCTGTAATACCGAGAATTCCAGGTTTAATATCCAAGGTAATGTCTTCCAGAACCTGTCTGTTTTCTCCGGGATAGGTAAACCTGAGTTTTCTGCATTGAAAGACAACCTGATCCGTCATTGAAATCGGGACTGCAGCCTCACTCTTTACCAGCGGCGTTTCGCTGAGCAGGCGCTGGATGCGTTTGAGTGAGGTAATCCCCCTCTGCGCCACATT
Source organism: Desulfobulbaceae bacterium (assembly GCA_963678525.2). Taxonomy (GTDB): domain Bacteria; phylum Desulfobacterota; class Desulfobulbia; order Desulfobulbales; family Desulfobulbaceae; genus Desulfogranum. The sequence continues at coordinate 1,259,303 of CAXXDG010000003.1, read as the reverse complement.
GGTTACCCAGCCGACTGCCATAATCGGCCAGATGAGCAGGTGAAGATAGGTGGTGAAGGCTACGAAATCTCCCAGGGATATTTGTCCGGTGACAACCAGGCTTCCCCCCTTGTACAGCACAAGCAGCATGCCGATATTTCCGACAAAAGTCGCAGCTGGAAACATGGTTCCCTGAATAAGCGCAACCCGAAGGTTACTCTGCACATATTGTCTGCCGAGGCGATCAAATTGGTCACTTTGCAATTTTTCCAGGGTGTATGCCTTGATGAGTCGGACAGAGACAATACTGCTGCGGGCGAATTCCGTGAGCAGAGAAAACTGTTCCTGCACCCTGTTGAATCGCTTGTGCAGAAGTCCGGAAAGATACCTTGTGGAAAGGGCGAGAAACGGCATGGGCAGGAGTGCGTACAGTGTCAATTTGCCGCTGATGGCCGCCATGAAACAGATTGCTGCTATGGACATCAGCAGGGCGTCTGACGCGGCGACCAACCCCATGCCGCATGCCATCTGGATCGCATTGAGATCGTTGCTGGAGTGGGCGATGAGGTCCCCGGTGGTCCACCTGCTGAAGAACTGTTGATCCATGGTCAATATGTGCCTGAACAACTGGTCCCGCACCGCTTTTTCCAAAATTCGAGAAAAACCGATCAGGAGATAGCGCCAGAAAAAACGGAAAACAGCCACACAACAGGCAGCGCCGACAATTGCCGCGGCAAGGGTAAAGAGGCTGTGCCCGGATGCGCTTCCCTGGTCCAGCATATCTACGCCATGCTTGATAAAGCGAGGTATGATCAGTTGCAGCAGGTCAACCGCAATGACAGCGGCAACACCAATAAGCAGGCGTTTTTTGTGGCGGAGGAACAAGGGTGTTACAATACGTAAAGCCGCTCGAAGCGATTCCTGCTCTTCATTGGCAGTTTTCCCGGATCGAATCATAAGCGCGTTCGCAGAAGCTCTTTGTAAGCGGTGGTCAGACTGATAAAACCGTCATGGTCCCCGCCTTTATCCGGATGTGCCGTGTGAGCCTTTTTGCGATAGAGAGCAGTCAATGCTTTCTTATCCATTTGCGCCAGTTCTTTTCGGGTTACGCCCAAGGCGGAAAGCGCTTCATCGATGGACATGGATTTTTTGCGGGGAACAGGGCTGTTCCGATGTCTGTAACGACGTGCTCGGGGATTCTGTCTGAAAAGATAACTGCCTTCCGCCAACACGTCAAAATACAAAAAGAGGTATTTCAGAAGGTATTCAGGCGTGTTTTCACTCCTTTGGAATCCCTTCCAGAATGCAGGTTCCTGATCAAGGCTGCAGAACTGACGGAGGAAGGCCTCGTCAAGCATGGATTGTTCAAGTGTGTGCACCATGTCCCTGTGCCACTGCTTTGTAAAACACTGTTGCAGATCAAATATGGCAAAAAGATAATTATAGAGTTCTCTGGGACGCAATTCCTGCTCTTTCAGTTGAATCAGCTGTTCAATTTCATCCCGTGATTTATGCAACAGAGAACGATACAGCGCGGGCGACCTGTCAAGCAGATCAGGAGAGCTGTGACCAAAGCGGAGAAAATGAACGCGTCGACGGTCAAAGACATGGGTCTGCCCGCTTACACGTGCCTTGCTCTCACTGGACATTGGTTTCCAATCTCTGTATTTATGACGGTTACGAAAAGGTTCTGTTTTATATTTCACATACGCGTCAATAAACGGATAAAACAGGTCTTCCACCTCTATCTGCCCGGCTGCAACGCCCTTCTGCTGCAATCGCTGCAGCAGTAACGGATCTATTTCGTAGGACACCTCGCCGGTATATCTGATATACCGCTCAGGGTCAGTGCCCAGGTACACTAAATCCCGTGACAGGTAATGGTCTCCATGGGCAAACGATTCCCGTAATATATATTGTACTCCTTCCGGAGAGGCTTGTCTGGCCAGGTACATGGATCAAATAATCACTACGTTAAAGTAAAAAATACAAGTTGAATACGTTCCACTGTTCATCCAATATAGACGAATTTTTTTACGATCCGCTCAATGTCTTCAATGGCAAACGGTTTAGCCAGGGCGTCGTCAAAACCGTAGTGCTCATAATGCTGTATAATTTCATCGGTGCCGTCCCCGCTGACTGCCACCAGTTTCACCTGCGGCATCAATGCGTGAATCTCTTTGCAAGCCTGAAGGCCGCCGATTCCCTTCTCTATCCGCAGATCAAGCAGGATAAGAGAATAAGAGTCCCCTTCAGCCTCGGCGCGGCGAACAGCTGCGATCGCCCCTTCCCCGTTTTCTACGGTATTCACCTCGCACAAAAAATGGGCAAACATTTTACTATAGACCTGCAGCATCATCTCGTCGTCATCCATGACCAGGATGCGTTTTGGTTGAATGTTCATTATCGATGCCGACTGATCTTCTCCATTTTCATCAACAGGCAGGTACAGATGAATACAGGTTCCTTTATCGACGTCTGATGCCGTCCATACCATTCCCCCATGTTTCAAGATAATGGAATGCACAATGGTCAACCCGAGTCCCATGCCTTTCTGGGCGCCCTTCTGTTTGGTTGAATAATAGGGGTCGAAAATTCTACTCAGCAGTTCCTGCGGTATGCCGACACCGGTATCTCGAAAGGTGACGTGCACATGTCTTCCTTCCGGGATAGGCTGGTGCGTCCGTTCAATTTCAGCATCCGCCTCAACAATTTCAAGCGCAACTTCAATACGTCCCCCATCCGGCATGGCCTCAATGGAATTCAGGGCAATATTGGCAAAGACCTGCTGCAACAGGACGGGATCGAGGTACACATGGGGATGGCCGGCGTTATCCCTGACCTGAAACGTAACCCCGGTCTTTTCAGTTTCAACTTCAAGCGTCCGGGTGACCAGATCATAGAGGTCAACCGAGAATTTTCTGGGCAGATAGTTGGATGAAAAAGTAGAAAACTTACGAATCAGCTGTGCCGTCAATTCCAGGGCCTTGGCAGCTTCCCGCAATAATGTCCCCACTTCATCGTTATTACTGAGGTAGCGGGCCATTTCAATATTCCCGTTGATAATGGTCAGCAGGTTGTTAAAATCGTGCGCTATGCCGCCTGCCATGACGGACATGGCATCGAACTTCTGTATACGCTGCAACTCTTTTTCCAGTTGCTGTTGTTTGTTTTCAAGGGTTTTACGGCCGGTGACATCTCGAACAACGCAAAAATAAAAATTCTTGCCGTCTTCTTTCAGGGGCATCACGTTGAGAGTCACCTGTTTCCCGCAAAAAGAGGCTGTACGGTCATAGGGGTAATCCAGGGGTGGCGCAGGATCTGACGATTCGTTGTTCTTCAACCACTGTTCAACCTCCTGCTCTTGCTTTTTCGCCAGCAGTGTCTGAAACTTCATCCCGAGTATCTCGGCTTCAGGCAGACCGCACAATGCCACCCCCGCCATGTTCACCATGACAATGCGTCCGTCATGGTTCAGCTCGAAAACCCCCTCTATGATGTTGGCCAGTATAACGTCGCTGTGCCGCTTACTCATCAACAGTTCACTGGTCACTTCCCTGGGATAGAGACTTTCAATACCTTCAATTGCCCCCTGCGATCTGTCGCCGGATAAAAATCTATCCAGAGCCGCAAGGATGTGTTTGCGCATAGCTCCTGCAGGACCCTTGGCAATGCATACGTCAGCACCGATTTCCACGGTTCTTCGATCATCCTCCAAGGCTACTCCGGAGAGGACCACAATGAAAATGTCAGCAAGCCGTGCCGTATTCCTGATAATATACGACAGTTTTTCTCCATCGATTTTGGGCATTATCAGGTCGGTGAATACAATGTCCGGTCGTTTATAATTCATCTGGTCGATGGCTTCCAGACCGTTTTCAGCCATTAATACGACCCAGCCCTCTTTTTCCAGCACGGAACCGACGATTCTGCGAATAACGGGGCTGTTGTCAACAACCAAAGCAATTCGGGAATTATTCATTGTCCAGAAGCTCCTTGACGGCCTGGGCCAGTTCCTTCACATCAAAAGGTTTACTGAAAATCCGGTCGGCGCCCAATTCTTTGGCGGCAGGCAGGTAAGCGTCCGGACCGATGCGTCCACCTCCGGAAATGGCGATAATTTTCAAATCGGGATACTCTTTTTTCAACCCCGTGATAGTCTCCAGGCCTTCCTGTTCCGGCATGATCAGATCGGTGATAACCAGATCGGCAGGCTCCCGGCGTTGTTGTATCATCCCCTCCCGACCATCTTCCGCTTCAACTACTTCGTACCCGGCCCATTCAATGACTTGTCGCAGCAGTGTTCGCATCTGCTCATCATCATCAATTACCAATATTCTCATACAGACTCCGTCTTCCGATTCATTAGCAGTTCTCGTATGGCCGTTGCCAGCTGGCGCATATCAACCGGTTTGGCAATAAACCGGTTGATTCCGATTCGTTCGGTCTCCTCAGGCGATATTGCATCACTATACCCCGAACATAGGATAATGGGCAGATATTGATTTTGACGGCGAAGCCTCTCCGCCAGCTGCAATCCTGTCATTCTCGGCATTGTTTGATCGGTTATCAACACATCAATTTTTTCTTTACCGCGCTTAAAACAACTTAACGCCTCATCGCCGCTATAGGCGGTAATAACTTTATAGCCAAGGTATTCCAACATTCTGGTTCTCATAACAACGATTTCTTCTTCATCATCAACAAAGAGAATCGTCTCGCGACCGGTGGGAAGAGCAGGCAGCACACCTTCGCTCCGGCTTTCCGCATCCGCGACCACGGGGAAGAAAACCGTGAAGACCGATCCTTTTCTCTGGCTGGATTGGACGTCGATGCTTGCATCATGCGCTAAAACAATGCCGTGGATGACAGCTAGTCCCATGCCGCTGCCGTATCCCACCTCCTTGGTGGTGAAAAAAGGATCAAAGATTCTGGAGACAACGTCTTCGGGTATTCCCTTCCCTGTATCACGTACCGCCAATGCAATATATTTGCCGCGATGCAGATCGGGATAACGCTTTAACTCAGCTTCACCAATGTCGATCTCACGTAAAGAAACGTCAATGGTTCCCATGCCCTTGTCCATGGCCTGGGCTGAATTATTACACAAATTCATAAGCATCTGTTGAACCTGTGTAGGGTCTGCCAGGATATATCCGGTTTGAGTCGGGATAGTGGTTTGTAAATCAATGGTCGACGGCAGCGAGGCCCGAAGCAGTTTGCAGCACTCTTTGACAAGGGGGGCGACGTCCATGGTCCGCCGCCTGCTGGAAGTTTGCCTGCTGAAGGCGAGTATCTGGGTAACCAGTTCTTTTGCCCTGTTCCCGGCACGTTTAATGGATAAGAGGTGATCCGTGATCTCTTCAAAGGTTATGGGAACCGGTTCAGCGGTTGTGTTCAGTTTCTCATCCGGTATCCGGTACAGCAGCAGGTCGGTATTGCCCAGAATCGCGCCGAGAATATTATTGAAATCATGCGCTATGCCTCCCGCCAGGGTGGCGATGGCATCCATTTTATGCGCCTGAATAAGCTGTTTTTCCAGTTGGCGTTGATGGCTGATATCTTTAGCGGAATGTATATAACCGACAATTTCTCCCTGTTGATAGATAGGCGCACAGGATATATTGAAGACCTTATTCAAGTACTGATGTCGCACATCCTGGTGGATCGCTCCGTTTTGAGCGACCCGCACCTGAATAGGGCAAATTGAACAGGGGTTTTCTTCTCCTGCAAAAAAAGTATGACAGGGTTTTCCTTCAATTGGTTCACCGTTACGGGCAAGCAGCAAACGGGCGGCCTTGTTGCCCTTGACAATAACCAGGTCGGTATCCAGAACAAGCACAGGATCGATTATGGCGTCAAAGGTCTGCTGCCAATCCGTTAAAGCCTGTTCCAGTTCCATCGTTTCTCTCCCGTCCACATCCCGGGAAAATACACGGTGTTTAGAGGGTGTTGCATCCTGCAACAGGACAGGTCGAATGTAACGAAAATAATAGACCCCGGTTATAAAAGCGTAAACGCCCAGTATCCCGGTCATAACCTGCCAGACGTTCATAATAATTTCTCCTCGGGTTGAGAAATCTGAAACGGCAGCTGTTGACGAAAAACCCTTTCCCTGAAAAAGGTGATGATATTCTGCCGGTGCGCTTTAAGCTTTATCTGCTCAGGTATAAGATCAGAGATGTCATGTTTCATAATCGACATGTTATAGTCGATATTCGGAGCAAACCTGTTGTCCAGATACCATGCGTAAAAAAGCCCGAAAAACAGACCAGGCGGGGTAAAGCCTTCCTGGCCGTGAATTACCCTGAAATGTACCCTTTCATTAGCGGACAAAGGTGACATTTTGGAAAGCTCCAGATACCTGTCAATATCCTCTGAAGACAGGAATGCATGCAAACGCTGCGGTTCACAGACAGTCAACTGAAACATCCGGCCTATTTCCACGGAATCCTGAATTACCGGCAGCATGAGCTTTTTGTCCGCATAGTTACCGAGTAAAGATTGGCCGAGCGCAATCAGAAAAACGATTTCAAAACGCTTCAGATTTTCAACCTGATCCTGGCGTATTTTTATTTTCGCGTCCTGGGGATCGTAAAAGGAAAACACATTATCCCATTCCTGGCATCTTTTCCAGCATTCGGGAGCTACAAGGGTAATCCCCCGAATATACTGAAGGTGCTCAAAAAGTATGTCCGGGTGTAACCAGAGAATCTCCGTCATTCGCCTGACCAGCCAGCTATGTTGAGTATCCGGCATTACCTGCGGAGAGAGTGATGCGGCATTGATCATTTCAATGCTGAGATATTGTAACCGTGTGCGTATTTTTTCCAACCGAAGACAGGGAATGACCTTATCGGTGACTTTTTGCACTGCGGCAATGGGACGTGGAGTAACAGGCGGAGACGCTTCAGTCTTTTCAAGGAGACCGGCATGATTTAAAATCCACAGGGTCTTCGCTGCCAGGGCCAAGGCGTCCGGATCGTGTTGGATGATACCGCGCCGTGCCAACATATGTTCGGAATACAGACGAGCCTCAACAGTGCGCAATCCCAACTCGCGTATTTCTTTTCTGTCCAGATAAATGGGCTGCTTTTCTTCAAGGGCATATCGTTGCAGTATGGATCCCGGGATCTCTTTCATCTTCATCCCGAGAATATGGGAAAACAGCCCCTGAACGCCTCCAGGAATGTTGCGCTGATAGGCCTGGATAAGGTCGGAGACATGGAACTTTCGATCCGGTGTATCCTTGGATACATCGGTTTCACCTTTCTGTACCCAGATATTGGCCACCAGCAGTTTGAGAGCATTGCTGTTTTTGCGAATGGCCTCCGCCATACCCGGTATCTGCAAAATCGGAATAATGGAAGTATAGAGACTGCCCGGAGCAAAAACAATGATATCCGCACCATCGATCAACTGGACCACTTCCGGCAGGAGATAGGGTTTTCGGCTGAAGTCGACAAAGACCCTGTCCACGGCATAACCGCGCTGGGCTTTGCTGGATTTGTCTTCACTGGTAACCAGCACACCGTTATCGTAGAGTATCTGAATCTGCGACGGGGTGGTCGTACAGGGAAGCACGCTGTCCTTTCCGGCTCCCACAGCCAGAGAAAAGGCTCGTACTCCCCTGATTGTAGCCGTGCGCACAAGCTGGTGGGATGCCATCAGCTCGGTGTTGGAGATTTCCGGATGAAATTCCTGGTAAATGGCTGACGCAAGGAGAAGATTACCAAGACACTGCGGTCTGAACAATGTCAGGTTGAGTCGTTCATCAACAAACAGTGCATCGGTCAGAAGCTCTATGTACCGCCTGAGTGCGATGGGCAGATCGGCAAATACGGCGCCTGTGTCAACAAGCAGCTGTTCGGCGGAAACCGGATGAGAGATGAAGCGATAGTTCATCACGCTGAAGAGCGCTTCAACGGCTCGGCCAACCATATGTTCATCCATCGCATAGCGTTTGATCAGGATCTCTTTTCTCACGGCGGAAAGCAGGACGTGACGGAGATCTCCCAGAGCTATGAGCGGCAGGTCTTTCAATAATTCTCCGGTAGACCCTCCATCATCAGTCATACAAACAACCGCGTGGAGATGGGGAAAGACCTCTTTCATCCCGGAAAAAGGATGTTGCCTCCAGTGTTGCTGTCGTGAATCACCGCCGATGAGATTGGATAACCCGGTCCCGCCTCCGAGAACAACGACACTGAGTTCACTCACTTTTGTGCCGCGCACCTGCTCTACAAATGCGGCGTAGTGGGAAAGAAGCGCTTCGCTCCCATGATCATGCCCGTTTTCGAGAAGCAGCGAAGTCATTTTTTCAGCGCAATTTTTTCCCGGTAGAAAATCCAGGGCTGAAAGGGAAGGAGAGGTGAGCTCCTGCATATGCAAATTGATGGTATTTTTCATGCTCCCTGAGAGGGGTACGTATTATAGCGAAACAACCTGAAATTTCGTCCGACACGGCTGCCGGCTGCGGGATAGGGACCTGCAGGCGGGGACCTGTGCGTTTTCAGATACACAAGGAAGTATGTGCCGCCGATCACACCTGAGTGATGAATTGCTCAACACGTCGGATATCCTGCGGCGTATCAACTTCTATGGAATCGTGTTCCGTGAGTATGACCCTGACGGTATAACCGAATTCCAGAGCGCGAAGCTGCTCGAGTTTTTCGAACCGCTCCCATTCACCCTCAGGCAATCCCACGAAAGTAACGAGAAACCCCTTGCGGTATGCATAGAACCCAAGATGTTTATAATATGTCGGCTGCTGCCGCTCATCGGGATTTCGCTGGAACGGGATCGGCGAGCGTGAAAAATACAGTGCATTCATGTGGCAGTCAAAAACCGTCTTGACATGGTTTGGATCATGTATTTCTTCGGAACGGACAATTTTATATATGAGCGTGGACATCGGCAAAGCGGGATCTGCCACAAGCGGCCCGGCCACCTGGGCTACAATCTCCTTTGGAAACAGCGGCTGATCTCCCTGGATATTGACAATAACGTCGTGCTCTTCAATATTCAGCAGTTCAGCAGCTTCTGCAAGGCGATCGGTCCCGGTGGAATGGTCCTTCCGGGTCATAACGACTTCTCCGCCAAATGCCTCTACTGCAGCTGCGATACGCTCGTCATCCGTGGCAACGACTACCTTGTCGAGCATTTCAACCTGAGCGGCACGTTCGACCACATGCTGAATCATCGGTTTCCCGGCAATCAGAGCAAGGGGTTTGCCCTGAAAACGGTTGGAATCATATCTGGCAGGTATTATCGCGATTACTTTGGGGTGCTTTTCACTCATTAAATGACCTTTAGACAACTGAATCTGAGTAACTTATTCTTAAATTATGATACATTGCACATCTGTAAAAGGCAATCATCATTCCTGATAACCAGCACGGCCGGATCAGATTGGCCGGTTGAGACGATGACACCGCTTCGCTGTTATGAAAGTTTATCACTCCGGCATGGCGCCTTCGACTCTCTGCCGGAGACTTTCATCTAAAACTCTGGGAGGTTCAACAGACAGTGCCGGAACCGGTTTTTCTCCTGACATCATTGCTTGATTCTGTAAGGCAGGGACAAACAGCACGATCCTTGGGGCTTGAAGAGGTAACCGACAGCACGCATTCCCCGCTGTTTCTGCATTTTACGGACAATATCTTGACCCTGTCCCTGCAACAGTTAAAACCGCGGTCAGTGTTATCCGTATCCGTAGATTTTAGTCGTTCCAGGGGCAATCCAACGGCGGGGAAGCAGGGGCGGGAGTTACTGTTGCGGGCAATCAAAACAAAAAGCGCAGGCTCGTCAGTTGTTGTAGACTGCACAGGGGGGTTGGGAAGAGACGCATACCTGATGGCACAGGCAGGTAAAAGCGTGATAATCCTGGAGCAGCATCCCATTATCCATGCCTTGCTTGCCGATGGTGTGGAAAGGGGAAAACGTGACGATTGCACACGCGAAGCATGCCGTCGCATGACCGTCCATAACAGAGAGGCTGTTGCATTCATGCACGACGTTGAACCGCAGTGTGAGGTCATATACCTTGATCCCATGTTTCCCGACAGAGGGAAAACAGGTAAAGCGAAGCAGGAACTGCAAATATTACAGCACCTGCTTCCTCATGCCGACGATGCATGCAGACTGCTTTCTGCAGCCTGGAAGATCAATCCGAGAAAAATAGTCGTCAAACGCCCCCTTAAAGGCCCCCATCTGTGCGGTCTTGCTCCGGATTATACCCTGCGCGGTAAAACCGTTCGCTACGACGTGTATTTGCCGGGCTCGACAACAAACCCGTTTTAATTCGGGGGGGCCGCCGACTACAGCCTGGCTGCCTGTTGGAGGGCAGTTACTATGGCGTCCCTGTTTTCATCGGTTAACTTTACCGGAACCTGGTAGCAGAGTGTTCGCTCCATAAGATCGGCCGAGACCGGTAACGCATCAGGGTCATAGATAATACGGCGTTTCCCGTGGGCTGAGAAAGGCCAGCCGTTTTTCGCAGGCGTTTTGCCGCCGAGCAGATGTTCCCATTGGGGATAAAAATGCCAACTGTTTTCGCTCCAGTTGATTGCGCCTGCACCGTTTTCCCGAAGCACTGCATTCACTGCTGCGGCTTTCTCCTTGCTGGGCAGGCTAAAGGCGATAAAGGTGGCGGAATCACCTGCAGGGTCTGCGATCTCCCGGAACGTAACACCGGGAATCTTGGCTGCCGCCTCCCTGAGAACCGCTTTGTTGCGCCTCTGCGCCTCTACCATGCCGTCCAGTTTGGCCAGCTGGGCTAGACCTAAAGCGCCCTGGAGTTCCATCATCCTGTAATTGAAACCTATGAAGGGGCGTCCCTCTCCTCCCCTGCCGCCGGGATTCACCTTATGATCATGACCGTGATCATGGTATTCGGACATGGCTCTCCAAAGGCTTTCATCATTGGTGATGCACATTCCCCCCTCACCGGTGGTCATGGTCTTGACGGAGTCAAAAGAAAACGTTCCTATGGCTCCGAACGTACCTACATGTCGACCGTTTATCCTGCAGCCTGCGGCTTGGGCGGTATCTTCAACAAGGGGAAGGTTGTGGGCGTCGGCAACAGCTTTGATCTGTTCTATCCGTGCAGGTGCGCCGCACATGTGTACTGCAATGATCGCCCTGGTTTTATCCGTGATTTTTTTCTCCAGATCTGCAGGGTCCATATTCAGGGTTGCGTCAATTTCCGTGAAAACGGGAATGGCACCGACATCCAGGATGGCCTCCCAGGTGGCGACAAAGGTAAAAGACTGGGTAATAACCTCATCTCCGGCGCCGATTCCAAGTGCTGCGAGCGCGACCTTGAGGGCTGCTGTTCCGGAGGAGACTGCCTGGGCATGGCCTGCTCCGGTGTATTGGGCGAACGCCTGTTCAAATTCACGCACTTTATACACGTTGTTTCTCTGTGCGCCGAATTCGTAGCGGAAAAGCACCCCTGTCTCAAAAACATCCAATACCTGCTGTTTTTCTTCTTCACCAAAGACTTCAAAACCAGGCATGATTACTCCTTTTTTATATATAGATTTCGTAACTACTCACAGGGGGAGTGGTAGCAAGCTTGATTAATCGTGTATTTGTAACTGGTTACAGGGTGCTTGATATCTCTGCAAGCAGGCCGGCGCAGCGTATCGGCTCATACGTAAGCCGGACTGATCGTGGAGAGATCGAGTGCCCTGCGATCAGTTACTATATTTTTACGCTTCAGCCTCAAGGAAGCCGTTATCGATAAGCCGCACCCTGTCACCTATATGCACGGCCAGAGCCAGGACAGTCTGCGCGTCTGCTTCCATTACATCGCGAAGAGTATCGCAATGGACAAAACTGATATAATCGATCGTGGTTCCGGCATGTTTAAGGATATGCGCTTCGACCTCCTGTCTGAGCAGGTCGGTGCTGTGCACGCCTCGGCCGTATAATGATCTTGCCAGCGTCAGTCCTGTGGAAAGGCTCAGAGCAGCCGTCCTCTGTTCGGGAAGCAGGTTGGCGTTGCGGGAACTCATGGCCAGTCCGTCTTCCTCACGTACAATGGGATGGCCGATTATCCGAACAGATATATTCAGGTCCCGCACCATCTGACGGATCACTGCCAGCTGCTGAAAGTCCTTTTCCCCAAAGACCGCTATATCAGGCTGGACAATATTAAACAGTTTACTCACCACGGTGGTTACACCGTTGAAATGGCCGGGCCTGTGAGCGCCGCAGAGATTTTCAGTCAGTGCGCTGACCCTTACTTCCGTCAGGCATTTGCCGGGATACATATTCTCGGAGGTCGGTGTAAAGAGTACATCCACGCCGGCGGCTTCAGCCTTTTCGGTATCGCCTTCCAGATTACGGGGGTAACGATCCAGATCTTCAGTAGGACCGAACTGAGTGGGATTGACAAAGAGACTGGTTACGACCAGTTCGCACTGTTTTTTCGCCGTACGCATCAGACTCAGATGGCCTTCATGGAAAAAACCCATGGTCGGCACCAGACCAATTATTTTGTTCCGGCGGATCATCTCCCGGGACCAGTCGTTCATTTCCCGGGGATTGTCTATGATCTTCATGATTGTCGCAGCTGTCGTAATCTGGACTCCACTACCATCCTGGTGGGATCTTCCTGGCCGAATTGCGCACTCTCCTGGGTGAGTTGAAGATATTTGTCATACATAGCTGCAGCCTGATCTTTGTTCCCCATGGCCTCGTTGATTCTTCCCATTGCCAGATGCGCTTCCGGTTCAAATCCAGGTGTCGCTGAGAGCAGCGTATACATGCCCAGAGCCTTTTCGTTTCGGTCGGTCTTCTCGTAAACCGCAGCGATTTTGGAAATAATCAGCGGCTTAAACACTGAATCATCGTTGAGCTGCTCGTTCATTTCCGAGAGAAGCGCCAGCTCTTGTTCGTATTCCCCGGCTTCGCTGTATCGCCTGACCAGCTCAACCTTGGCCCAGGTAGCTGCGGGCAGTGAGCTGTAGTCCCGTATGACCTGCTCGAGCTGCTCCGCTCCATTGTCAGTGTTCCGAATGGCCTCGTCCAGGGCTGATGCGGATCGAGACAGCCTGTGGGCGCGATAGGAATCATAAAGGGAGACGCTGACAACGAGTAAAATGACAGCGATGGCTACGCTCCAGAACATGGTTTTATGTTCACGGATAAATCGTATGGTTTTGGGCGGCAGACCCAGCTGCTCCAGCAATCCATCGGGTTTGTCTACATTGTGCAGCAGTTCGGCATCTTTATAGGAAGTGGTTGGTTCAGACATGAAACTCTCTGTACGTTGGTTGGAAATATACATTCAGCGCGCCATTGTCCCGGCAGCGCAGACAGTTACGGCAACAAGAATCCGAAAACAGCAGCAGGTGTGCAATCTCGGTATGTGGTAGCTGCGATTATACAGCAGGAATTAAAAAATGCATCACTCAATCAACCCATTGCAGGATAAAGTTGCTCCTGCTGCGCAAACAACGTATATTTTCGCCTATGGAAAATTCGACCCACATTTTTACAGTTTCAGAACTGAACGCTACAATTCGCAAAATGCTGGAAGGGACCTTTCCCTTTATCAGCGTAAAAGGGGAGATCTCAAATCTGCGCACCCCCTATTCAGGGCACTCCTACTTCACCCTCAAGGACGACAACGCACAGATAAAGAGTGTGCTTTTCAAACTGCAGAAACGCTATCTCAGTGAACCTCCTGCAGACGGAAAACAGGTCATCTGCAGGGGCAGGCTTTCGGTATACGAACCCAGGGGCGACTACCAGTTGATAGTCGACGCGATGAGCTTCCTGGGGGAAGGTAATCTCCAGCTCGCGTTTGAGCAATTAAAGAAAAAATTGTCCGATGAAGGGCTGTTTGATCCGGCCCGCAAAAAGAGCGTGCCCAAGTCACCGGAACACATAACCTTGATCACCTCGCCCCAGGGCGCTGCAGTTCACGACTTTATCAATATCGCAACCAGGAGGTCGCCTTCGGTGCATCTGTTGGTCTATCCGGTGAGTGTGCAGGGAACTCAGGCTCCGGGGGAAATCATCGAAGCGCTTCGCGTTGTCAATGAAGAGATTCCCACAGATGTCGTGGTGCTCTGCAGGGGCGGAGGGTCCATCGAAGACCTGTGGGCGTTCAATGATGAACAGCTTGCAAGGGCCATTCGAAGTTCAAACATACCGGTTGTCAGCGCAGTCGGTCATGAAATCGACTTTACCATTGCGGATTTTGCAGCGGATTTAAGGGCGCCGACGCCGAGCGGGGCTGCAGAATTACTGGTCCCGGACGGGAGTGAACAGCAGCGCCGGCTGGCTGATCTCAGAAAACGGTTTGAGCAGAACCTGCGCACCCGCCTCTGTGAATACAGCCACAGACTCCGGCACTGCGAACAGGTGTTGGGGAAAACGGCCTACCCTCTTGAAAGCCGGCTTCTTCGACTCGGGCATATCAGTCTGCAGTTGGAAAGAGCCATGGAGAATCTGATCAGGCATAAGGAGCAGGAAATCAATCGTATTGCAGGGCGTGTCCAAGCGCGTAACCCCCGGGCCTTGTTTGAGCTCCACCGGCAACAGGTTGAAAACAACCGGCAACGCCTGCGGAAGGCTATGGGAACGATTCTACAACGGAAGCGCCAGGCCGTGAACCAGGCCGCCGGTCTGCTTGACAGCGTCAGCCCGCTTTCGACATTGGCCCGTGGGTACAGCATTGTGAGCAAACACACCCCGCCGCATACCGTTATAACCGATGCGGCGCAGGTTGCGTACGGAGAGGAACTGGATATTCGCCTGCACAAGGGCGTGATTCAGGCTGTGGTTTCCCCGCCTGTTGATCAGGGTGAATAGTTGGTATGAGCTAATTCAGCAGGGAATCCAACTCGGTATTGATATCCAACAGTACGACATCGAGTTTTTCCGGATTGTTCCTGGCCGCACTCTTGAGTTTTTTCCCCCATTCTTTCAGCATGGCGGTGTCAACTTTACGAATGTCGTTATCCCTGCTCCATTCCAGACCGATTCTATACCCCAGATTCCGGAGCAACTTTCTCTGGGCCGGCTTTTCGGCGTCAGGCGTCTTGGCCAGGATACCGGCAGAAATGTCCTGCCACCCGTCAACCAGCAGGTTTCCTTCCTGAAACTTCACATACCATTTCAGCTCTTCAGCCGTTAGGTCCGGCGGTACGGCATAACTCTTTTCTTGTGATGTAATCTGTTCAGTACCTGTCCTGTCCAATTGTTCCGCTTCCGTCTGCGCCGGTGCATACAAGGCGACTATAACCAACAACACCAGGGCAAGGCTATATCTGATACGTAACATAACGTTCCCCATTGAGTTTTTATATGAAAGTCTCCGGGATAAAGCAGAAGACCACATGCCGGAACGACAAACTTTCATGCTTGGTTGCAATCGGCCGACCTGGTCGGCCGCGGGAATTAATAATATGTATTCTCATGTACAGTAGCATTGCAGGGCGACCGTGTCAACAGGAAGTACAATTTTTTATACTTCTTTACTGCTCTCCTTTTTCACTGACCCCTGCTTCACTGAATGTCGCAACCTCAGTCAACAGTCTCACGGCCGCATCCACTGCATTCATGGCAAAGGCTGCGCCGGTACCCTCACCAAGGCGCATGTTCAGGGAAAACAAGGGATTGAGTTGCAGTTTTTCAAGCATGAAGCGATGCCCCGGCTCGGCGCTCATGTGGGCACAGATAAGGTAATCACGGACAAAAGGCTCGATGGCATAGGCGATCAGGGCGCCTGCCGTTGAGATAAATCCATCGACCACCACAGCTTTTTTGTTCGCGGCAGCCCCGAGGATCAGTCCTGCAATCCCTCCTATTTCGAAACCGCCTACTTTTGCAAGGATATCGATTCCGTCCTTTGGATCAGGCCTGTTGACGGACAATGCCTTTTCGATAACTTCGACTTTGGCGGCTTTCCGCTCCTCACTGATCCCTGTTCCGTTTCCTGTCAATTCTACAACGGATTTACCGGTCAGCACCGCAGCAATGGCAGTTGACGGGGTGGTGTTCCCTATCCCCATTTCACCTGTGCCGAAAAGGTCGACCTGGTCATTGAACCTGTTCGCGATTTCAATACCGGCCTGTATGGCCATAACAGCGTGAGATCGTGACATGGCCGGACCCCTGGCTATGTTGGCTGTTCCCCCTGATATTTTACGACTTAAAAAGAAGGAATTGTTCCGCAGGCTGGTGAAAGGGTCGCGGGCCCCCATGTCAACCACGGACACCTCTGCTCCGGCCTGTCTGCACATGGCATTAATTGCAGCTCCACCCCGGATGATATTGTGAACCATCTGGGTGGTGACCTCAGTGGGATACGAGGAGACTCCCTCCTCCGTTACCCCGTGGTCTCCGGTCATGACGAATATGCGTTTTCTCTCCACCTCAGGGGTAAGCGTCCGGTATATGCCTGCCAGGTTAACGGCCAGATCCATAAAATCACCCATTGCCCAATGGGGCATGGTCAACTGTTCCAGACGTTCAACCGCTTTTTCCCGAAAGCTCAGGTCCTGGGGGTAGATCGCATGAAGGGTTTTCTGGAGGTAACTTTCTGCTTGTATACTGTTCATAGTTTTTTTGCGATGAATTGAGGATGCGTTTAAAAATATTCGGGTCGGCCTGGATGCGCCGAGTTTTTTTCATTCCTATTTGATTTCAGAAAGCGTCCTGTCGTACAACTGGCCGACGCCGTATTCACGCCTGCGTTGAAATTTTTCGAACGGCGGGCCGATCAACTGCATTTCGGGATACTGTTTCACCATCTCCATTGCGATATCCATTTCCTTGGTGCAACCGGTTGAATAGGTCGCGTCTTTGCCGGTCCACTCAGGAGGAACTTTTTTATTCATCAGGCTGAATGTCATTTCAATATCTGATACGGTTTGAAAGCGCCAGATATCAATTTCGCCGGAGCGCTGAAAAATTTCCCACATGTACATGACATCGTCGGCATCCATCCCTTCTTCAAAATGTTCGGCAGGGTTGATCACCACGACGTCATGCAGGGAGGAACGCAAGTAGTTGACAAAGACATCGAGCACCTCCTTGGCTGTCTGTAACTGCCCGGGAATGGAGCCGACAATGGCCGAATAAAACATGATGCGTTTACCGGACTCTTTTTCGTCCTGCATCGTATTGATCAGCTTCTCGGCTTTTCTTCGCAAGGCTGATTTGGGGAAACGAATGACCGCCGGATGATGCTCCTTGACAACGAGGTCCAGTATGCCGTCGTCTGTGGGAATAATGGAAATCATGTCCCGGGTGAACTGGAAATGATTGGTTATGGTTTCCCTGCACCCGGGGCTGCGGCTGATCACCAGGTCAGCCTCTTTGAACGCCCTGGCAAAGGTCACTGAAGAAAGCAGTGGATTAAAAGGTTCCCTGGTGCCGTCGGAAATGACAAGGAGCCGGTCATCCCTGCCGAGCCGCTGCAGAAGTTCATTTTTGGAAATCTGTGGGTCACCAACCAGGTCAGCTCCGGAAATGAGCCTTTCCAGAGTTGTATCCTCCAGCAGGTCGATGAATGAAATTCTGTGGTAATAGAAACTCTGTTTTACAGCCAGGATCACCTTGATTCCCAGTTTCATCAAGAGGTTGATGATGGCCAGGTCGAACACGATTTCACCTGATCTGCCGGCGAGCCAGAGGATGCACGGCTTTCGCCTGCCCTCGATCACGTCTCCTAACCAGGAACACAACCAGCGCCACTCTTCCGTGTGCAGTTCCCTGTTCATGAGTTCCCGCAGATATTCTTTTACAGGCGGCTCATCGTCTTTCCAGATGGAACGGACGGAAGAAAGCGTCAACAGTCGGCGAAGCCGAAGAACCTGAAGCTGAAAATCTATTGCCGTCAGGGTAGAAGTCTCATGTATTTCAAGCCCTTCCAGGGAATCAAAACACTCTTTGAAAAGCTTTGACTCAAGGAAATCACTCACTCGGCGGTTTTCGTTTTCCTTAACCCTGGCAAGGGGGCGATCAATCTCGCTTATGGTGGTGAAAATTCCGAGCAATCGTTTTTCCAGGCGACCCGGCAGATGCACTTTATGGGTGATGTCGTGGTTGTATTTAATGGAAAGCAGGCTCATCAGGTACTGCCTTTTGTATGGATCCGTGACGACTTCGTGCACCAGGCGTTCCAACCTGCTCCAAATGTGGATATAGGCTGAGGTAAGCAGTGCCTCTGCCCGTTTTTCTATGACGGCATGAAAAAGGGCGTCCGAACAGGGGTAATAAATCTGGTCCGGTTGCAGATATACCATGAAATTCAGTTGTTCCGGAGATGCGACCATATCCGGGAACGCTTCATAGGCGAGATGATTTTCCGTAAAAAAATTAGTTACCCAGGCATCTTTGTCAGGATCGAGCCCGCGTGTATATTCTATTAGTTCAGTCATTGTGAATGAATTCCAAGTTGTGCGCAGATCTCTTCAGCTACAGCTTGAGCCGGTTTACCCTGGACATCGATTTCAAGATGGGCGCAGTCGCGATACCGGGGCAGCCTGGCTGTAAAAAGGGCTTTGGCTTTTTCCAGGTCTGCGAGCAACGGACGTTTTTTTATCTTTTTTTCTGCATTGGGATGCTGTTGAATTGTATCCAGTATAGATGCAACTTCGGCATGCAGGTACACGACGGAGCCTATTTCCTTGATTCGGGGAACCGCGAAGAAACCGCCGCCTGTAGAGATAACCGTTGAGCGGACATTATCAACCAGCCATCCCGCCACGCTGCTTTCGAGTCTCCGGAAGGCCGACTCTCCCTGTTCGGCAAAGAGCTTGCGTATTTTCATTTTGATACGGGACTCGATCAAGTCATCCGTATCTATGGCAAATCTTCCTGTCAACTCGGCGAGCGCACGTGCAGTTCGTCCTTTCCCAACCCCCATAAATCCGATGAGAACAATATTGTTCGTGTTGTTTTTCTCCATGAAATTACTGCCTGGTATTTTTTAATCTTGTTCCGCTGACAAGCCTGTCGCACTATCAGATTTTCATAGTGCACAGCCGGGTTTGCGTGCACTACCCTTACCCTGACCTTTAAAAAATGCAAATCAAATTCGACGGCAACTGTTCACGAACGTAGCGTATTTGGATTCATACAATTTTGTGTAAAAAAATCAGAGCGCCATTGCGTGTGTTGCTTGTTGACATTCTCTTACGACAATGTATATATCTCGTTCTGGAATATTATTTTTTTGTTACCAAGGAGAAAAAAATGCATAAGATCGATCCTGATGAATGTCAATTTTGCGGCGCATGTTTAAGTGTCTGTCCTGCCGATGCAATCATCCATCCCCAAGGAAAAAGTTACTATGAGATAACTGAGGACTGTCTTGACTGCGGCTCGTGCGAAGCCGAATGCGGTTTCAATGCAATTATTACGGACGCCGGCGAGTAGTTTAATTTTACGTATCCGGTTGTTGTTGTACCTGATACTCAAATTTACAACGACACCTGCATACTCTCAGGTGTCGTTGTAAAAGATCCAGCCAGGTACTGCCGAATAGAGGAGCAATAGCAATTTCGGCAATTACCGTGTATGCCTGAGCTCCTGTCCGTTCTCCGGCTTCGTCCGGGACCACCTGATTGAAGTAAGCTTTATCAGGCAAATTGCCTCTTTGCAATTTCTGCAACATGAGCCCCTTGGAACCGAGCAATTGCCAATTCATTTTCTGTCGGCATGCGGCTGCCGTCACTTCCGGCAAGCGTGCTCGCACCATAGGGCGTTCCTCCGGTAATTTCAGACATGTTCGTCAGCTCTTTACAGGAATAAGGTACACCCACAACGATCATTCCGTGATGGAACAAGGTGGTGTGAAACGAGGTTATTGTAGTTTCCTGTCCGCCGTGCTGGGTCCCTGTAGAAATGAAAACACTTCCTATCTTTCCTATCAACTTTCCTGCTGCCCAAAGTCCGCCGGTCTGATCAAGAAAGTTGCGCATCTGCGCACACATATTGCCGAAACGCGTAGGCGCACCAAAAATGACGGCATCGTACTCGGCAAGTTCATCCGGCGCGGCAATCAGTGCACTCTGGTCGAGCTTGGCGCCTGCCTTTTTGGCCGCGTCTTCCGGAATCAACTCCGGCACACGCTTGATCGTGACCTCCGAGCCTTCAATACTGCCTGCACCTTTTGCCACTTCCTGCGCCATGGTCTCGACGTGACCATACATGCTGTAATAGAGAACTAAAACCTTAGTCATGCTGTATCTCCTGATTGTTATGTTTGTGCGGTAAGATATGCAATCTTGTTTCGTAACTGCTCACAGTGCACCTGATCTTTCCGCGATCAGGTGCACTGTGAGCAGTTACCTTGTTTGTTTGTATGCTTGACGTGGTACATTCGCTGATCAGCCGTACGCAAAAGATCCTCTGCAGTACCCCCGTTTTCGGGAAAAAGGGAGTATCCCACACTGGCTCTGCTGTTTACTGTCGCCTTGCCGATATTGAAGGGTGACTGCAGTGCCGAGTCTATACGTGCAATCAGGGCCTCAATCCCGGATTTACCGTTAACCTGAGGCAACAATGCCACAAACTCGTCACCGCCCATGCGCGCCAGAGTGTCTGAATCCCGCATCAGCGCCTGCAGTCTGCTCGCAACCTCCTTGAGAAGCATATCTCCAGCATCATGTCCATGGGTGTCATTGACCTGTTTAAAATCATTCAGATCCATGAAAAGCACTCCCAGGAATTGCTCGGAACGCCTCGCTTGGGCCAGGGATTGTTCCAGCCGCTCCATCAACAGGTACCGGTTGGGTAATCCGGTCAGGCTGTCGTGATGGGCCAAAAAGCGTACGGTCTCTTCCGCAGCTTTACGTTCACTGATATCGGACACGATATTCAAGGTCGCGGGGTGGTCGTTCCAACTGATCAATACGCCTGTAAGTTCAATCGGATAGGTGGAGCCGTCACGTTTAAGAAAGATGCTTTCGTAACGATTGGGAGATGCTTTACCGGCAAGTCGATTCAGGTGATTGGCCAATATAGTTTCACGTGCCTCGGGGGCTATAATAGCCAAAAAAGACTCCAGGTTGAGCAGTGAATCTTTATCATAGCCGGTCATTTTACACATGCCTGGATTTACATATACCAGCCGCTTGTTCTGTACAACTGCTATTCCTTCATGGGCGTTATCTACCAGGTAACGGAAAGATTCTTCACTCTCCTTCAGTCGCATATTGAGTTCTTGCAGCTTTCTGTTAAAGGTATTGATTTCATGATATCGATATAGAAACAAGATCATGACAGTGCTGATACCTGCAAAAATTTTCCATAACAACGAGTAGTTAAATTGATGTTCATAGGTAACTGAAATCCATTTACTGTGTATTTTCTTAACCGCATTGCTTTCCATTCCTCTGACAGCTTTGTCAAGGATACCGAAGAGTATTGGATCGTCATTTCTAACTGCAATACTAAGATGCCAGTTACGATTAACTCTTCCTGAAATTTTTAGAGACGATGAAAAGTAATGTGAAATTTCATATGAAATGGTTGTAAGATTATCTATAAATCCGTATATTTTATTTTTTTCAAGTGCTTCAAGACCATCATGAACCGTATCATACGCTGAAAACTCCATTTCCGGATATTCTTTTTTTAGAAATTCTGTAAAAGCGTAACCTCTTACAAGGCCTAACCGTTGAGTGATTATATCAGGCAGGTCTGCAATAAAAGGCTTGTCCTTTGTCGTTGCAATTACGAGAGGTATAACGATATAAGGTTCTGTAAAGTTCATGTATGTTTTTCGTTCAGGAGTTGCCATTGCAAGTGCAAAAATATCGCATTCCCGTGATTTTCCTTTTTCAAGTGTTTCGACCCAGGTCCGAGTCGGAACAAGTTGAAAGTGTATTCCCAGTTTTTGTGAGATCAGAGCAAGATAGTCTGCACTCATCCCTACATGTACGTTGTCTGAGATAGCCTCAAAAGGCATCCAGCTGGGATCAACGCAAACCTTAACGGTCTTTTTTCGCGCAAGATACTCTTGTTCTTCTCTTGTCAGATCCGGATGAGGCAATGCTTTATCAGGCAGTTTTTTATCGTTGCCGGCATTTTCAAATGCATGGCTTGTGCCGGCCCGGGGAAAGAACAGGATGGCTTGAAAGAGAATGAACAGTATAATTAGATGTGCTGGTTTCTGCATTGTGCTCATGATTGTAACGATAAGTAAACCGGCAAAGTAATACGATATGAATCAAGCAGGGGAATTTTGGTCCGGTTTATCCGGCATCAACGTAAAGGGGCGTCGGCAGTCAGCCGGCTCCTGAACCAATTCTCATATGTTTCGGCAAGGTTTTTCCATGCATATGGTTTGGTTAGCGCAATCGCCTGTTGCGAAGAGAGTCTCTCGCCTGCATGTAACACTTTTTCAAGTTCCTGCACCAGTTTTCCAGGACCATATCTGAATTCCTGTGGAAATAATTCAGGGTACGCCAGCCTGTCGGGGACAAGCGGGCGGCATCCGGCACGGACCGCTTCAAGAACCGAATAACCGAAAAATTCATGCAGTGCCGTGGAGACAACCACTGTTCCCTGCCGCAACAGAGTTAGATACTCTTTTCGGGAAGGAACAAAACCAAAATGCAGTATTCTTTCGCCAAGAGTTTGTTTTACTTGAGTAAAAACAGACGGTTTGTTCCTGAAAGACTCTCCCAATACCATAAGTTGAAAGGGAACACCCCGTTCTGCCAGAGAAAAGAGTGCGGTGAAGAATTCTTCCGGATTTTTATCATGTTCCCAACGATGATTCCATATAATAACCGGCGGTTCAGGTTTTCTGACAGGTTCAGGACAATGCTCCAGTTCCATTCCCGGATACAGTATGACACTGGAAGCACGAAGCGACTCTACCTGATTTTTCAGGTAAAAATCCCCGGCTTTTTGCAAGTACCCCTCTACTCCGTTGAAAAAAGTTTCCCTGTTGTGGATGCTGTTGAATGCAACGGCGTCGGCGCACAATGCGGAAAGAAAATTGATGGCAGCGTAAGCGTAGCGGGAAGATTGATCCTCCTGGGTGGGATAGGCAAATTGATTTTCATGGAAATACAGTCCGATGGGAAGCGAAATGCCGGCGCGAGCCAGGAGCGACCGTAACACCGCCACATCGAGAAAACCGGAAGTCAGCAAGCCTGTGAAGCGCACACCCTGGGCATACAGTTGTATAATTTGATTTACCATATGCGGAGCGGCGAGGTGCATCCTCGCCTTCCATTTCCTTGCCGGCAAAGTCAACAGGGTGCATGGCCAGGGCAGGACAGTCTGGAGTCCGGTGAGAAAGCTTTTATGGGATCCGCCGTAATACGGCTCAAGCATAAGAATACGTTCATTTGTTGCGACCATGCTCTTTTTTAAAAAAATATTGGGAAGTGCAATCTTGACTTGCACCGAATGCTGCATTCTGGTGTATCATGAACAATATGCGGGTGTTGAGCATAATACCTGAATCCGTGACTATTTTTCTGTGTACAACACATATCATCATTCACTTAACCACGAGGTCTTCAATGACAAACTGGTATATCGCGATTAACGGCAAATCTCAAGGTCCCTTCAGCAGGGAACAGGTTATGGCGGAACTTTCTTCCGGGCGCTACGACGCAAACACGCTGGTCTGGCGTGACGGTTTCTCGGACTGGGTTCCAGCCGCAAGCGTGCAGGAATTGCAGCAGAGCGCTGCCCCTGCGGCAGCTCCTCCACCTCCGGGCGGCATGCTCACCCATGAGATCGATTACGAAATATTCGGTCAGGAAATGCAGTTTGTTGAAATCGAACTCGATACCCATGAAAGCGTTGTGTCCGAGGCAGGGGCCATGATGTATATGCATGACCATATCCAGATGGAAACGGTCTTTGGTGATGGATCACAGGCTTCTCAATCCGGCAGTTTTTTCGACAAGATGCTGGGTGCGGGCAAACGCCTGATAACCGGAGAAGGGCTGTTTATTACCATGTTCACCTATACCGGACCGGGTAAGGGAAAGGTTGCCTTTGCAGCTCCTTACCCAGGCAAAATCATTCCCCTGGATCTTTCCAACTACGGCAACAGGATTATCTGCCAAAAGGACGCCTTTCTCTGCGCTGCCAAGGGGGTCGCCATCGGCATCGCATTTCAGAAAAAAATCGGCACAGCACTTTTCGGCGGTGAAGGGTTCATCATGCAGCAGCTGGACGGCGACGGGCTGGCGTTTGTCCATGCCGGTGGAACCATCATTGAAAAAGAACTGGCCGCAGGCGAAACCATGCGCGTAGATACCGGCTGCCTGGTGGCTTTAACCCAGAACGTACAGTACGACATTGAGTTTGTCGGCAATGTCAAGTCAGCGATTTTCGGCGGGGAAGGTTTCTTTTTTGCAAATTTGCAGGGACCCGGACACGTCTGGCTCCAATCGCTGCCGTTCTCACGCCTTGCAGGGCGCATCTGGAGAGCTGCGCCGCAAACTGCCGGCGGATCTCAGGGTGAAGGCTCTGTCCTGGGCGGATTGGCAAACATGTTTGAGCGCTGACCGGCAAGAGATTATCGGTTAAATCATACGCTTGCAGACACAGCAGGGCTCCACAGCAGCAGATATTCGTGGAGCCCTTGAGCTGAGAAAATTTGGTTGAACAGGAAGCGGGATACCCTGAAATGCAGATCAGCCCTGCTGTTCCAGAAATGCCTGCATTCCTTTGCTCAGGCCCAATGCATCCGCCAGCTGATCGAGCCATGCCCGTTCTTCTTCCGTATCGATTTCAATGGCGGTAACTGCAAGCATGTACATGGTTTTAGCGATGCTCGGATCATGTATTTCGGTCACTAACTGTTCTATGCTTTTCGGGTTGTGCAGTTCATTCAGCAAAAACATGGTTTCTTCGCCGGTGAGATCGGCGCCCTGCAGTCTGTCCAATATTTTCTGTTCTTCTTCCTGGTCCAGGGAGCCGTCTGCATGGGCTGCCGCAACCATAACCTGAATCATGCGCAGGGACAGATCCTGTCTTTCCTGCTCTGAAACCGGAGGAGAAACCGGTTCGGTCTTCGGAACAGGAGGAGGGCCGGGGGATGCTGTGGGCGCAGCAGGAGGCGGAGGCGGGGGAGCCGCATTTCCGGAAGCCGGCGGCGTTGGAGGAATCTGATATCCTGACGGAGGCCGATTCCCTGGAATAGCCGTCTGTTTTTGCCCCTGTTGCTGCCGGTAAATTTCAAATGCCCCTACCCCGAGGCCGATAATGGTCATCAATCCTTTGCCGGAAGTGAGCTGGTCCGTTACCGCGTCAAACCCTTTTTTTTTCTTTTTTTTCCCCTTGTTACCGTATCCGGAGCCGGTGATTTCACCAAGGACTTTGCCAAGTAGTTTTTCCGTATTAATCATGCGCAAATAAGAGGTTACAGCATCTGGTCGTGCTGAATCGTCACAGATACTTTTTTTGATCTTGTATTTTTTCCGGTCAACCCGGAAATACCAATCAATACACAATAGGAATCCTCTTCCAGACCTGTCAAGTATGGAGCTGTCAACACACTCTTCTTCTTCCGGATTACAATAAAGATTTCCCGGAAAATTCTAGATGTAGGGGTTTGAAGTCCAATGGAACAATTATGCAAAGCTTTACATAATCGTTCCGTTGGAGTTCAAACCCTATGTACGGCTTGCATATAACTGGTTGCAGGGTGCTTGATATCTGTGTAAGCAGACCGGCGCAGCGTATCGGGTCATACGTAAGTCAGGCTGATCGCGGAAAGATCGGGTGCGCTGTGAGTTACGCTTGCATTGCAATTATCGTTTCGTATATACTTTAGGTGTCAGGGCCATATAAACAATCTTTCAAGCGATGCAGATCAATCAGACTAGACCAGCAAACATTGCCGTCACCATGGGTATGCAGGCGTATATGCAGCAAACCCTTCATTCCGAGCCTGTCAGACAGGTCAATATTCCTGTATCGGTTTCCGGGGAAGAAGACGGTGCTGCCGAACACCCCCTCTCCGACAGGGTGACCTTGTCACCGGAGGCTTTGGATGTTGCTCAAAAAGCGGCTGAAAAGAGCGACCAGACTTCAAACGGCAGTTCCAATTTGCAGAATGCCGATGCCGCACTTTCCGCCGAGGAGCAGCAAGTCGTACAGGAGTTAAAAGCAAGAGACGCTGAAGTTCGTGCACATGAACAGGCCCACCTTTCCCAGGCCGGCAAATATGCCGCAGGCGGTATCAGCCTGAGCTTTCAAAAGGGACCGGACGGTAGGCGGTATGCCGTCGGAGGTGAAGTCCCCATCAGCCTGAGTGAAGAATCCACACCTGAAGAAACCGTCACCAAGATGGAAACCGTGCAGAAGGCGGCCATGGCTCCTGCCAACCCTTCCGCAGCAGACCGGCAGATAGCTGCACAGGCTGCCATGAAAGCCACTAGAGCCAGGGCGGAACTGCAACAAGAACGCGCTGAAGAGTCGGAAGAATTACTCTCCTCAGCCGTCAGTGACAACAGCAATGTCCCAGGTGATGCTGCCGTCACTGACTCCGATACCCCACCCGCCTCGACGGAGTATCAACCTCTGGACCTGATCGCCTGAGAAACAAGATCTACAGGGTCATCGGCCTATATTGTAAAATGGGTTGACATGGTCAAATTTTTCTGATGGATCATCTAAAAATTTTACATTCTCAACACCGTCAATGTCCAAGAGCGTTTTTTCCAGGCGAGTCCTGATAACTTCATCATATTTCAGCACTTCTCCTATGTTAGAAAGATACGCTGTTTTATTTTCAACTTTCACCTCAACCATCAAAGAATAATCAATCAGCAATGCATGAATTTTTGCAGCCAAGGCAAGATCTTCAATTTTTCGCTGAGACTCAGGGGTAGAGTGAAAAGCAGGATTTTCAACGGCGGTCAGAATGATATTCACTGCATCGTCTACTGTAATGTTGTGAATATTAATGACAAGGTCATATAAACTGCTATCTTTAGTGTCGATGCCGTAAAGCTGCATTCCCCATTTTCGGCGTTCTTTATCGTCTTTTTTGATGAGAGAAATTGCTTTATCCCTGGACAAATGATCAACATTCATAACTTCAGTTATACGATCTTCAAAATCTGCCAGAATCCGTATTTTGAAAACATGAGGAATATCTCTTAGTAAATACTGTCCGGCTAAACCATGATAGACGACATTGTCATGGACGGCATGTTTTAAAAGAGCATATCTGTAATAACTTATATATCTCAGTTTGCCTTGACTGAATTTTTCCAACACTGAAGCTGAATCATGCATAGCACTTTTCAGTTGAATTTCAGGAATGTTGAATTCTTCAGATGCTTCTAATAGAATTTCTCTGGATACGCACTCATACCCAAGTTTTTCAGCGAGTTTTTCAGCAACTTCCTTGCCTCGACTAAATGAACCCCTTGAAATAGTAATAATGGACATTTTCCACCTCATTATATTAATAACTTCATACTGTTAATTCTATGATAGAGACGTAATGGATTTGAGTCAAACCAATTTTGCATTTCCAGGAAAATATATTATCCTCAGACAACAATGAATCACCATTCAGGTTTCATTAAATTTGATTTTAATATTTTATTCATTTGCATAGAAATGGTGAAAACGGCATGCTATTGTTACATACAACCACTTTGCAATACGTATTCAACATACAACACGTAAACGGAGTGCCCCATGTCGTTATTACCTGCTATCAGACTCTTATTCCTCACTTTCTGGATACTTGTCCTCGGAGCCGATATCCTGCCGGCATCCGAGACCGCCTCTGGAGAAATTGCAGCGTTTACCACTGAAATGGGGGTTGTCTTTTCCGTCCTGATTCTGGTTATTCTTCTCTTTGTTTTTGAATGGGTGCGAGTGGATGTCGTCGGGATACTCATGATGGTGCTGTTACCCTTGCTTAACCTGGTGACCCCGCAGGAAGCTATCAGCGGACTTTCAAGTAACGCTGTCGTTGCCATTATAGGAGTCATTATCATCGGAGCAGGACTGGATAAAACCGGGTGCATGAACATCCTCGCGCGCTATATACTGCGAGTTTCAGGAAAATCCGAAAAAAGCATAGTTGTTTCCATCTCCGTTACAGTAGCCTTTATATCCAGCTTTATGCAGAATATCGGAGCGGCCGCACTTTTTCTCCCTGCAGTGCGAAGAATCGGCAGACAGACAGGTATTTCTCCTTCCAAAATCCTTCTTCCCATGGCCTACTGCGCCATCATCGGCGGAACCATAACCCTAGTAGGCGCCAGTCCGACAATTCTTTTGAACGACTTGATTTATCAGGCAAACAAACTGAACACCTTGGGTGCGACAGTGGAACCGTTGGGGATGTTTACGCAAACCCCCATAGGGATCGCATTGGTTCTCTCGGCGGTTCTGTATTTCATGCTGTTGGGCCGAGTGGTAATGCCTGCCAAAAAAGACGACCCTGAAGACAGCGCAATTATGCCTGCCTCCCTTGCAGATACCTACCAGGAGATAGCAGGCGTTTTTGAAATCGACATACCTGATGATTTCGGCTCGTTCACCCTTGGGGAACTCCATGTGCGTGATAAGTATCATGTCACCATAGCCGGCGTCTACTCCCATGACACCAAACAGAAGAACTATGCTCCTACACGATACGAACTTATCCATTCCGGTGAGACCCTTGTCCTGGTCGGCAATGAGGAACACGTGAGGCAGTGCGCCGATGATCTCGGCTGGATTTTCAAGGGCGAACCTGATACGTTTGCAGAGGATTTTTCTCCGAACAATGCGGGAATGGTGGAAGGTATCGTCACACCCCGTTCTGAAATGATAGGCCACAATATGCGAGAGCTTCGTTTTCGAAAAAGAAACGGTGTTGTTCCTGTTGTGTTGTGCCGGGATAACCTTTGTCAGTTCAACGAAATTACTAAGGAAACACTGAAAACCGGCGACGCCCTTTTAATGTTCGGCAGGTGGGAGAAATTTCGTGAATTAAGCAAAAAGGGCAGTTTCGCCTTTACCACGGAAATAAAAGGTGAGGTCGTCAGGGAGGAAAAGGCCGGGATTGCCTTTGGCTGGCTCGTTGTGACTCTGGCCATGATCCTCTGGCTTAAGCCTGTTTCTGCATTTTTAGGGTATCCGATCAACGTATCTCTGTCCGTCTGCCTGCTGACCGGAGCGTTGGGTATGATTCTGTCCAAGGTACTCAGCATTGATGAAGCGTATCGTTCCATTGACTGGATGACCATATTCCTCCTGGCCGGTCTCATTCCTCTGGGCCTTGCTTTTCAGAAATCAGGCGCTGCCGAATGGATGGCGACCGCCGTCATGGGGCTGCTGGGTGAAGTGCCTGAAGGGATTTTTCTGCTTATTATCGGCATTCTTACCTCTTTTTTCACCCTGGTTGTATCAAACGTGGGCGCCACGGTATTGCTCGTGCCCCTCGCCATGTCCATGGCCATTGAAGCAGGCGCCGACCCCAGGCTTGCAGCCATGGTTGTCGCAATAGCAGCGTCCAACACCTTTGTTCTGCCCACCCACCAGGTCAACGCACTGGTGATGAGACCCGGAGGGTATCAGACCATGGACTATATCAAAACCGGCTCAGGCATGACCCTTATTTTTCTTGTGGTTTTGACGACTATGCTCATGCTGTTTTATTAGCAGCAAGACGTTCGACAAACCACGCGCCAATGTGCCCAATCTGCTGCGGACAGACACTGTGTTCCATGGGGTAGTTGCGGTAGCTCACCGTATACCCCCACTCTTTCAGGACGGCTGCGGCCTTTTGTCCAAGCGCCTCCGGCACCACAGGGTCAAAGGTGCCGTGCTGGACGGAAATGGGTAATTCCCTGTTCGCCTCTGAAACCTCGATATGGTCACTGGTGGCAAAGTAGGTGGACATGGCCAGCAGACCGCCCAATGGTTTGTCATGGGTGAGGCTCAGGTGATAGGCAACAGCCCCGCCTTGGGAAAAACCTGCAAGGAGTATCCTTCTGCTGTCAATTCCCCGCTCAATTTCCCGATTGACAAACAACCGAATTTTTTCCGCTGAACTGATGAGTTGTTGGGAGTCCACCCTGCGGTCTATCTCCATTTCCAGAATATCAAACCAGGCCGGCATGACGAATCCGCCATTGACGGTCACAGGGATGGCCGGGGCATGGGGAAAAATAAAGCGCACCTGCAGCTCCCCGGGGAGCTGCAGTTCAGGAACGATGGGCGCAAAATCGTTTCCATCAGCCCCAAGACCATGCAGCCAGATAACAGCTGCATCAGGTTCGGCTCCGGTGTTCAACTCAACGGCAGGAAGTAATGTCATGGCGTTTCTCCAATTTTAAGGCCCTGTTTTCCGAATGAAAAAATGTACCGTGTTATTGTATCCGAAGGGCTTCTTGTATTTGTAACAGGTGCAGGGTACTTGATATCTTTGCAGGCAGGCCGGCGCAGCGTATTGGATCATCATACGTAAGCCATGCTGATCGCGGAGAGATCGAGTGCCTTGTGATCAGTTGCAGTTTATCCCAGACAGCGCTCGACTATCTCTCTTACATCGTTACTGAGCTGCGTGTGATTTTTCAGGCGAGTCAGCTGCTGCTCCATTAAATTTTTTCGTTCACTCTCGTAGCGTTTCCATTGCGTCAAGGGGGTGAGCATCCGGGCTGCAATCTGTGGATTCATGGCATCAAGAACAGCTATTGTATCAACTAAAAAGGTGTATCCCTTTCCGTCAGCAGCATGGAATTGGGCGTGATTCATACTGCAGAACGTCCCGATCAGGGAACGCACCTTGTTTGGGTTCTTCAACGAAAAATCAGCATGTTTTGTCAGGGATTTCACCCGGCCGAGGGTTCCCGGCAAGGGGTTGGAAGCCTGCAGCATCAGCCATTTGTCTATGAGCAGAGGATCATGTTTCCAGGTTGCGTGAAAATCTGCAAGCAATCTCTCGCCGGCTTTGAGATCACCGTGCACAACACTGTTCAGGGCCGCCATGCGATCCGTCATGTTATCGGCGCTCCGATATTGCTCCTCGGCAAGCTGCAACTTCTCCCCGTTCACCCCTGTCTCAGGATCAGCGACAAGCAGATAGCTCAGACAGCAGTTGCGAAGCGTCCTTCGGCCTGTTTCTTCAGGGGTATAGCGATACGATTTTTCAGAAGATAGTTCTCGGTATCTTGCAAGAAACGTTTCTTCAAGATGCCTGCCGATGCTGAGGCGCAGCTGATGCCGCACCTGGAACAGCCTGACAGGATCAATAACCTCCAGCTGCTGCCCCAGCCAGTTTTCGGAAGGCAGGGTCAATGCAGCGGCTATCAGGGCAGGATCACTTGTTTTATCTGCAAGCAGGGTTGCAATCCCCTCAAGCAGGACGGAGGGGACCTGTATGGAGGACGGTTCGGCATCCCTGTCCAGTTGTTCCAGGATGGCATTGGACATGAGCTGTTGAGCGGCATCCCAACGGTTAAATGAGTCAGGATCATGACCCATGAGCAGTCCGAGTTCATCGTTGCTCCTCTCCATCTTCACCTTAACAGGGGCGGAAAAATTTCTTAAAAAGGACAACACCGGTCTTTCCCTGACTCCGCTGAAAACGAAATCCTGCTCTTCATCCCGCATGGTGAGAATCACAGTGCCTGAATCCTTGTCGCTGATGGCGCCGTCAAGGGTTGAAGGAAACAATACCTCGCCGTTTGCATCAAGAATGCCCATTGCCAGCGGCATGTAAAACGGCTCCTTCTGTTCTGTTTCCCGTGTTGAAGGGCATGACTGCTTTACATGCACTCCATATTCCTGTTTGTCCCCGTCAAAGACGGTGGAGACCTCCAGCTCCGGCGTTCCGGCCTGGCTGTACCATCTTCTGAACCTGCGCAGATTTTTTCCGCACGCGTCTTCCATTGCGTGGACGAAATCATCACAGGTTACGGCCTGGCCGTCATGGCGCTGGAAATAGAGATCCATGCCTTTACGGAATTGCTCCGCACCGAGCAGGGTGTGCATCATCCGGATGACTTCCGCCCCTTTGTTGTACACAGTCAAGGTGTAAAAATTATTGATTTCCACAAACGAAGGCGGCCTGACCGGATGTGCCATGGGGCCGGAATCCTCCCTGAACTGAAAAGAACGGATAATATTCGCATCCTGAATCCGCTTGACAGCATGGGACGTCATGTCTGCTGAGAACTGCTGATCTCTGAATACCGTCAATCCCTCTTTCAGGCTGAGCTGGAACCAGTCCCGGCAGGTAATGCGATTGCCGGTCCAGTTGTGGAAATATTCATGGGCGATTACTCCCTCAATACCTGCAAAATCAGCGTCGGTTGCTGTTTCCGGCAGGGCCAGCACATATTTTGAATTAAAGACATTCAGCCCCTTATTTTCCATGGCGCCCATGTTGAAGTCATCGACCGCCACAATCATATACAGATCAAGGTCATATTCCCTGCCGAAAACGTCTTCGTCCCAACGCATGGCTTTTTTAAGAGAGGTCATGGCATGCCCGCATTTTTCCTTGTTACGTTCTTCAACATAAATATGCAGGTCCACCGTACGACCGCTCATGGTCGTGAAGGTGTCTTCGATACGAACCAGCTGTCCGGCAACCAGGGCGAACAGGTAGCTCGGTTTTTTGAAAGGATCGTGCCACAGGGTAAATTTTCTGCCGTCCTTCAGCAATCCTTCCTCGACCATGTTGCCGTTGGAAAGCAGCACCGGACATTTTTCCGGATCCGCTATGATGCGTGTTGTGAATACAGCCATCACGTCAGGTCTGTCAGGATAGTAGGTAATGCGCCTGAATCCTTCCGCCTCGCATTGGGTGCAGTAATTCCCGGAACTGAGATATAATCCCTCCAGGGCGGTATTTTCTGCAGGATGTATCACGGTCGTTATTTCAAGTTCAAAGGGAGAGTCGGGAACATGATCCAGAGTGAGAGAATCATCGGTCTGGGAATATTTTCTCGGATTCAGCAGGGTGTCGTTGACCTTGACGGATACAAGCTGCAGCTGCTCTCCGTCCAGTTTAAGTGGCTGGGATTCTCCACGCTGACTGTTTTTTCTCACTGTCAATCGGGAGGTTACCCTGGTTGCCTGTGGGGCCAGCTCAAAGGTCAGGTCTACCTTGTCGATGTAGTAGGCAGGCGGTGTGTAGTCTTTAAGAAAAATCTCCGGCTTTGCTGATGTCATGGATATGCTTCCTTGTAGTGATTCGCAGCGTCATGTTAATGAAGGAAAGAAAAGGAAAACTGCTGTCTGGAAACAATACGTTTCCATTGACGGATGTCAAGAATTTCAAGATACTACCATAGTAATGCGCAAACACCCTCTCTTTTTTACCGCTGATCCCCATGGGAAATGACTGAAGGGCAGTTCAATACTGTTTTACCCGCCGGCAACCGGATGAAATAGAGGGAATGCATCATGTTGATTCCATCCGGCTTTCAGGAGAAAAGGAAACGATACCGTTCTCTGCCCTTGCTCTTCTCCGGCAGGTGACGTATCTTCCCTGTTTATGCAATCCAGGCACCAACAAACAGACATACTCATTATCGGCGGTGGTCCTGCAGGACTTGCCTGTGCGCATAAACTCGCCCAGCATAACCGGCAGGTGCTGCTCTTTGAACGTAAGAGTAACATCGGTGAAAAGGTCTGTGCCGGCGGCATCACCTGGAGCGGCCTGCTGCAGCATGTTCCTGAGGAACTTGTGGAGAGGTCTTTTCCCGAGCAGACAATTGTGACCAATGTGCAGAGATGCCGTATTCGTGAGCGCAATCCGATTATTGCCACGGTCAACAGAGTTCGTTTAGGGCAGTGGATGGCTGAAAAGGCTATGCAGGCGGGCGCCGAAATCCGGGCCGGGGTCAAAGTGCTTTCCATATCTGAAA
Source organism: Desulfobulbaceae bacterium (assembly GCA_963678525.2). GTDB lineage: Bacteria > Desulfobacterota > Desulfobulbia > Desulfobulbales > Desulfobulbaceae > Desulfogranum. The sequence goes on along the minus strand of CAXXDG010000003.1, from coordinate 1,225,488 downwards.
ACCAGGTGATCGTTCGTGATACCGAACAGCGGGAAAGCGTCATCCGTTTCCACCACCTTATCGGCGCCGACGGAGCTCATTCACTTGTCAGGCGCTACCTGGGCCTTACCGCTGAAAAAACAGGAATCGGGCTGAACGCTTTTCTCCCCATGCAGGGAAAGCACATGCAGTGGCATTTCAACTCCAGGCTCTTTGCCAACGGATATGCCTGGATTTTTCCCCACAGGAATACGTGCTCAGTTGGAGCCTATGTTCAGACCGGTGCGGTCTCAGCACGCCGCCTGAAAAGAACTCTGATCGACTGGGCCCGAACAGAAAAGATATCCATACCGCCGGGAAGCATCCAGGCGGGGCTTATCAATTACGATTACCAGGGACACAGCTTCGGCCGATTCCGACTCATCGGAGAGGCGGCCGGCCTTGCTTCAGGGCTGACCGGCGAAGGCATTTATCCGGCCATTGTTTCAGGCCATGAAATCGCCCGGGCCATGGTTGATCCGAATTACAAGACACCGCGTATCGAAAAAATGGTCAAAAAGCAAAGGCGGCACAATAAGGTGCTGCAGCTTTCCGGCAAACATCCCCTGGCCTGTCAGTGCATGGTCAACCTCATCGTCCTGTGCATGCGTATGAAACTGATCCCCTTCCAGGAACTGGAAATGGGCGGTTAAAGGGCGCCCTGCAAACAACACAGCAGCTATAGTTATCCGATGAATACAACAAAACGCTATCTTTTGAACGGTCTTTTTGCGCTCACATGTCTGGGCCTTTTTCTCTTTCTCTATAAAGCGCCTCCTGAAACAACGCCCCATTATCCACAAGACGATACCCATCTACCCTATTACAGTTTAAAAAAGAAAGAAGCTGAAAAACATTGCGGTGAGTGTCATAGTGTAGAGGGAACATCACCCCTGCCGGAAAACCATCCCCCCCCCCATCGCTGTCTATTCTGTCACAAACGTGAATAAACAGGTATGTTCATGCAGATAAAAAACGTTTATTATATTTCCGGGTCAACGGCTATCCTGGCTGAAGAAATGGGCAGGGCGCTGCTTGCCCAATTCAGCGGTTTTCGTTTCAAGGAAGAAAAAATTCCTTTTATCCACACTGTGCCGGAAGCGGAAGAAGCGCTCAAACGCATACTTGAACAGTCAAAGGAGAGTAAACCGCTTCTCTTTTGCACCATCATGGATCAACAGACCAGGGATGTATTTGACCGTCCGGAGGTGCTCTTTTTCGATGTTTTTCTTGAAACCCTGGAAAAAGTGGAAAACAGCCTTGGTGTCTGTGCTCTGCGCGAACCCGGCTTTTCGCGGCAATTTACCATGTCTAAAATGACCAAGCGCGTCGACGCCATTCATTATTCACTGGAACATGACGATGGAACCAAGTCCAGGGATTATGACCTTGCAGACATGATCCTGATCGGCGTCTCACGAACCGGTAAAACGCCTGTTTCCATTTATCTGGCAACGCACATGGAGCTCAAGGCGGCAAACTTTCCCCTTACCGCAGACCATCTGGGAAAACACGAACTGCCGGCAGAAATCGTCAAAAACAAGTCAAGGGCTGTCGGCCTGACCGCAAGCCCCCGTTATCTCCACGAAATACGGGAAAAAAGATATCGCGGCTCAACCTATGCCAGCCTGGATACCTGCACGCGCGAACTGCAGCAGGCGCGTCAACTCTACAGGCGTTACGACCTGAAAACACTCAATGTGGAGGGCCGCTCCATCGAGGAACTGGCGGTCCAGGCTGTACAGCTGATCGGTAAAGACAAGGCCGGAAGAGGGAGATATCTGGCCAGGCTCAAGTGAAGTCGCTTATTTTCCCATGTCTGCATAAGGAAGGAGAACGCTCGCATGATACCCTGGATTTCGAGTCCTGAAACCTGGATAGCCCTTTTTACCTTGACTGCCCTGGAAATCGTTCTGGGCATCGACAACATCATTTTTATATCCATCCTGGTTAACAAGCTGCCGCAGCACCAGCGAACAATCGGCCGCAAGGTCGGCCTGGGGCTGGCCATGCTGGTGAGATTGATTCTGCTGTTTTCCATAGCCTGGGTCATGGGCTTGACGGAGCCATGGTTTACAGTGTTCGGTCAGGAGATTTCGGGCAGGGATATTATTCTGGTCGGCGGCGGCCTGTTTCTCCTCGCCAAATCCACCCATGAAATACACGGGAACCTTGAAGGTGAATCTGAAGAACTGCATACCGCCGCAGTAGCCGGTCTGGGAGGGGTGCTTATCCAGATAGCCTTGCTGGACGTAGTCTTTTCCCTTGATTCCGTTATAACCGCCGTGGGACTGGTGGACCATATTTCGATCATGGCCATAGCCATTATCATAGCCGTGAGCGTCATGCTGTTTGCCGCCAAAGCCATCGGTGATTTTGTCGAGCAGCATCCCACAGTGAAGATGTTGGCCCTCTCCTTTCTGATACTGGTCGGCGTCACCCTGATTGCCGAGGGATTTGACGTTCATGTTCCCAAAGGGTATATCTACTTTGCCATGGCCTTTTCCGTCGCAGTGGAAATGCTGAATATACGGGTGCGCAAAGGCCGGGCCGAGCCGGTCAAACTGCGCAAGAAATTACAGGAGGACTAGCCCTTCTGTACATTATCCTGTATGATATCGTCCGACATGTTCACAATGCATACCATGCACAGCCTGCAATACGGTTTTATAGGTCTGTGCGTTTTTATATTGCTTCCTGCAATTTCCCCAGCCGGATACAGGGAGCATTCTGCAACAACGGAGAACCCTGTGGTCACTACACCTGAAATAGCTGATAATCCTTTAATTCTGCAAGTAATTTTTTGCCCGAGAAAAGCTTCGCACACTTCCCCGCCGACCTATGCACAGGATCTGGATATAACACTTGAGGACGGTATTGCAACAGCCTGCCGTATTTTCACGATCGACAAAAACGCTCCTACCATCATCTTTTTTCACGGCAACGGGGAGATTATAGAAGATTACGATAATATCGCCCCCATGTACCTGGAGCAAGGCGTCAATTTTGCGATAGTGGAGTATCGGGGATATGGGTGGAGCGAAGGCTCTCCCCTGCTGAGCAGTTTTCTGGCTGACAGTAATACGTCATTTCTGGCTGTTAAAGAATGGCTGACGAATAACGCATACAGCAGTGATCTTTTTGTAATGGGCAGATCCCTGGGCAGTGCCTGTGCCATTGATGTGGCCGTTCAACAGACAGAAGACGTCAAGGGACTTATCATTGAATCCGGATTTGCAGAGACGCTTCCTCTGGCAAAAGTTCTTGGTCTTGATCTTGAGTCCATGGGGCTCCATGAAGGTCAGACGTTCAATAACGGCGGGAAAATTGAACAATTCGACAAACCGACATTTATCATTCATGGTCAGTATGACCAGCTTATCCCCATGTGGCAGGCCGAACGACTGCATGCAGCCTGTGGGGCAAGGGCCAAGGAATTGCAGATTGTGCCCGGCGCCGACCATAACTCCATGATTCTCACCGGGGGGATTATCTATTTTCAGGTCATCAAGAAGTTCATCGACAAAACCACAGGCGCCACCCTGGATTGGCGGGCCAAACGCAAAGCCTACAGACAGGCTGAAAAACAGTGATATAATGACGGGAAAACGAACAGATTACCTTTCCTGGGATGAGTACTTCATGGCCGTAGCTCTGCTGTCGGGGCTTCGCTCTAAAGACCCCTCCACCCAGGTCGGCGCCTGTGTGGCCAACCCGCAGAACAAAATCGTCGGGGTCGGGTATAACGGTTTTCCATGGGGATGTTCCGATGATGATCTCCCCTGGGCGCGGGAAGGAAATTTTCTCGACACCAAGTATCCGTATGTCTGCCACGCAGAGTTGAACGCAGTGCTTAATTCCATTACCACCGATCTTCGCGACTGCCGTATTTATGTGGCGCTCTTCCCTTGCAATGAATGCACCAAGGTCATTATTCAGTCAGGCATACGGGAAATTATTTACCTGTCCGATAAATATAAACATACCGAATCCGTCAGAGCTTCCAAACTTATGCTGGAAAAATCAAACACCGTCTACCGGCAATTCGTACCTGAAAGAAATTCCATCCTTTTGAATTTCGTGACCGAATAGCAACCTCCATCGCCCTGCCTGAACACCATGACCGAACAGCACCAAGTGACTCTTAGCACGGACTATATAGAACTCTACAAGCTTATAAAAAGGGAAAACATTGCCGCCAGCGGCGGTGAAGCGAAACACCTTGTAAGTGAAGGGTATGTATCGGTAAATGGCGAGATTGAAACCCGTAAACGGAGAAAAATACGAACAGGCGATGTGGTGGAGTGTTTTGACGTCCGCCTGGTCGTTGTTGAAGGGAAATCTCTGCCTGATACATAATAGATGCTGCCCGGGTACGAAACGACCGGGCAGCGACGAAATCAGGATGCGGTCAGGCGAGTCCGCGCCTCTTCATAGCGTGCAGCTGTTTTTTCCAGAATCTCTCGTGGAAGGGCCGGTGGAGGCGGCTGTTTATTCCAATCGAGGGTAGAGAGATAATCGCGCAGGAACTGCTTGTCAAAACTCGGTTGCCCTTTGCCCGGCTGATATGCATCCAACGGCCAGAAGCGTGACGAATCAGGCGTGAGCACCTCGTCAATCAAAATAAGTTGATCTCCATCCAATCCAAGTTCAAATTTGGTGTCGGCAATAATGATCCCTTTGCTGCGGGCATAGTCCGCCGCTTTTTCATAGAGACGAATGCTTGCCTCCGCCATCGTGTCAGCCAGATCCTTTCCAACCAGCTCCTGCATGCGGGCAAAAGAAATGTTCTCATCATGTTCACCCTGCTCTGCCTTGGTCGACGGGGTGAAAAGTGTCTGGGGAAACTTATCCGATTCCAGCATGCCTTCAGGCAGGGCAAAACCGCAGACAGTGGTGTCTTTCTGATAGGCTGACCAGAATGAACCGGAAATATACCCTCGAACAATACATTCTATGGGTACGACCTTGGTTTTTTTGACCAACATGGAACGACCCTCAAGCTGATCCCTGTACTGCCTACAGATTTCGGGGAACTGATCCACATCAGCGGTCAGCAGGTGGTTAGGCATAATATCGGCGAGCAGGGAAAACCAGAAAAGCGAGATTTCGGTCAATACTTTTCCTTTTCCGGGAATAGGATCGGCCATGACCACGTCATAGGCTGAAATTCTATCAGTGGCGACCATTAACAGTTTGTCCGGTTCACCGGGTATTTCGTACATGTCCCGCACCTTACCTCGATGAAGCAGATGTAGTTCAGGACATTGGGTAGCAACGATTGCATTGCTCATATAAAAAACTCCTAAAAAAATTTTCGTTTCAATAACGTCTGCAACAAAAAACTCACAGCGCAGTTGGTTGCACCTGCACCACCTCTGACGGAACAAAAAACAGCTGTGTTGCCTGCAGCCGATAATCTTGACAACCAATCAGAGCACCTTATTTTACCCTACAAGTAATACTGTATTTTACGATCGGGGTAAACAATCTTACAAGGGAGGAGCACATCATGCCATTCATTCGTTTCACAGAGCGCCCGGTTCTACGTAACCCGTGGGCGGAATTTGAACGTATACGCAAAGGGTTGGATGAACTTTCCCGCGGATATGGAGACCGTTCCAACTGGTACAACCAGCCCAATGTTTTTCCAGCCCTGAATATCTACGAACAGGGTGATCGGCTCGTAGTTACCGCAGAACTTCCAGGTGTCGCGGCAACGGATCTGGATATCTCCCTTGAAGCGGACACTTTAAGCATCCAGGGAAAACGTAACAACATGCAAACAGACGAACAGGTATCCTACCACAGACGGGAGATTGAAGCAGGTTCCTTCAACCGCTCCCTTACCTTGCCTGTAAAGATCGACCAGGACAAGGTTTCCGCGCGTCTGCAGGACGGCATCCTCACCGTAACGCTGATGAAGCTTGCAGAGGCGACACCTCGTAAAATAGATATTATTGCAGAATAGCCGGTCTAACCAGCGTGGCTTGGCCAGGTCGGCCGGCCGCAACGATGACGCCGCTTCGCTGTTATAAAAGTGTATCACTCCGGCATGGCGCCTTCTGTTCTCTACCGGAGACTTGCATATACATTCAAAAGGAGAGCACCGATGCAAACTACAGAGAAATCTGTCGTGTCAGGGGAAAACACCAAGGGTGAGACTTACTATTCTCCCATGGTGGATATTTATGAAACGCCCCAGGCCGTCACAGTTGTCGCAGACCTTCCCGGCGTAACCAGGGAAGGTCTTGATATTACACTGGAAGATGATATCCTTACCATTCACGGGAAAATGACCTGTGAAGTCCCGGAAGGGAGAGTGCTGCTGCAGGAATACGAAGCAGGCCATTTTATGCGCCGCTTCACCATTGCAGAGACCATTGACCAGGCCAATATCTCAGCCAACCTGGATCAGGGCGTGTTGAAAATAGTTCTGCCCAAAACCGCTCCCGCCGAACCTAAAAAAATTGAGGTGCAGATGGCGTAAGCAGCCGATTTATTCCTGGCGCACTAAAGTATACTGCGGGCAGGCCGGGTTGGAATATTCCAACAGGTCCGCCCGCAACGCCCCTACCACAATCTTTGACTTGATGAGAAGCGGTACGCGGCAGCTGTCTTCGGTAAGCCAGATTACCGTGTCGCCCTTTTTATCATACAGGCCTTTAAAGGAAAGCAAGGGCATGACCTCCACGGCAGATACCCTGCCGTATACAGAATCAATTTCTTTGCGCTGTAACACTTTTACTTCCACTTCATGCCGCTTCCGGTCTGCAAAGGTCGGAATGTAAAAAGGCTGCGGTCCGTTGAAATCCAATATTCTTGTGGCAAAAAAGGAAGCAAATTCGTTGTACACCGGCCCGTTGACCTGAAATTCCTGTTCGGGCTGTTTGTTTTTTCTATAGGTGACGGTATGATTTTCCTGATCATACCGATACTCCCTGAAGGTTTCTTTGCTGCGTCCTTCCCGCTGGTGGACGGAATAGGCTATGGGTAATTTTTCCGCTCCCCGTATCCGGGTCGTAAACGTATCATTCACAGGGTAAAAGAGACGAAAGACACCGTAATCATGCACCTGTGCCTGTATGGTGTGTTGTCCGCTCTCCGGATCGTTTACAACCTGAATGTACAGATCGCCGATTTTGACCCCTCGATTCCAGGTTATGGAATAATGAAGACGCTCCCCTCCTGAGAAAATGCTGGTCACTGATTCGGCATTTGTTGGGAAATCGGCGTATGAGAACGGAACGGCTATACAAAGCAGGATCACCGCTTGCAGTATACTGATGCGTTTCACTGCGTCTGCAATATTTTTTCCAAACATGACATGCTCCACAGGGTTCAGGAAAATCGCATATGCCGCTGGGCCTGAGATCTCCTTTTCAGCCGGAAACCGCTAAGGAAATCCAGGTGGCAATGAATAAAGTCAGGGCAATAAGACCGTTCATGGAAAAAAAAGACATCTGTATTCGGGAAAGATCCCGGGGGCTGACAATAAGGTGCTGATAAAAGAGCGCGGCAGCGGTTACTCCTATGCCTATAAAATAAATTATATTCAGATTCATCTGTATCCCTGTCAGGGTGAACAGGATAAAGGCCAGTACATGGAACCCCACGGCAAGCCTGAAAGCAGTGGTTCTACCGAGTCTGGCAGGCAGCGAATACAGTCCTGCATTGCGGTCAAAATCCGCGTCCAGGCAGGCGTAGATGGTATCGAAGCCGGCAACCCAGAAAAGAACACCCAGGGAAAGCGCCGCCGGGTATCCGCTTGCAGCGCCGGTGACGGCGACCCAGCCGCCGAATGGTGCAAGGCAGAGGGCAATGCCGAGTACCATATGACACAGTGAGGTGAAACGTTTGGTCAGTGAATAAAAAAAGGTAAGGGCCAGGGCAAAGGGGGAAATGAGGAGGGTCAAGGGGTTCAGCATCGCGCAGGCAAAAAAGAATATTCCTGCTGCAATAAGGACCATGGCCCAGGATTCCCACAACTTTACTTCGCCTGCCGGTAAGGCTCGTCCCACGGTCCGCGGATTTTTGGCGTCAAAATGCCGGTCTGCGATACGATTAAAGCCCATGGCCGCGGTACGAGCACCGAACATGGCTGTCACAACCCAGAAAACCGTTTGCAAAGGAGGAAAGCCGCGGGAAGCGAGAAACGTCCCCATCAGGGCAAATGGAAGTGCAAACACCGTATGCTTGAATTTAATCATCTCCAGTAAAATTTTAATCTTATTCAGCATTGGGCATACCCTCCCATCGTTCCATGGCCGTATTTTCAATTCCCATCAGCTCACAGACGCGTCCTGCATAATTCCCGGCCATCTCAGCAAAATCCGCAGGCCGGTTGTAAAAAGTCGGCAGCGGCGGACAGATAATCGCTCCTGCATCATGAAGCTGGAGCATATTATGTAAATGAATACGATTCAAGGGAGTTTCTCTCACAGCAAGCAGTAAAGGTCGCCGCTCTTTGAGGCAGACATCCGCCGCACGATGGATGAGGTTGTGACTGACTCCGCAGGCGATGCTTCCCATGGTGCCTGCCGTACAGGGCAGCACCACCATGCCGTCGAACAGTGAGCTGCCTGAAGCGGGAGCTGCAGCAAAATCATCATGTGCGTACCAGCGGCTGACGTGCTCCAGGTCTTCGGCTTTCTTGCCGAGTTCAAATTGAAGCACCTTTTTTCCCGCCTCGGAGATAATCCCATGTATTTCCACCTGCTGTTCTGCAGCCAGCTTGAGAAACGCAGGCACATACAGCATGCCCGTCGCTCCGGTTACGGCCAGCAAAATTTTCGTCCCACTCGCCATTACCGCTCCTTGACTCCGATATATATGGAGACAATGCCAAAGGTGAGCGGTTTACGTTCCACGCTTGCAAAGCCGGCCTGCCGCATCATGGAGAGCAGTTCTTCGGGCTCGTAAAAAGCGGCAATGGATGACGCGAGATATTGATACGCCTCCTTGTCACCGGAAACCATGCCTGCCACAGTCGGCAAAATCGTGTTCAGGTAGAAATTATACACGGGTTTCACTAGAGGATTGGTCGGTCTGGAAAACTCGAGGATCAGGAGTTTTCCAGAGGGACGAAGTACACGATACATCTCCTCAAGCCCTTTGCGGGTGCGGGAAAGATTACGCACCCCGAACGCGACCGTGCATCCCCAGACAGTGTTGTCAGGAACCGGAATTTCTTCACCGTCTCCACAGACCGGGTGTAAACGGTTGCGCCGTTCGTCCTTCGGCAGGGAGTTTTTACCGGCCCGCAGCATATCTTCGCAGAAATCAACGGACAGGACTGTTCTTGCTTTGGCCTGTCTGGCCAGTTCCAGTGATAAGGGCAGGGTTCCTGCACACAGGTCGAGCACCGGGCCTGAGGGAAATTCTTTCAACAGCCGTGTGGTGCGCCATCTCCAGTAACGATCGATTTGAAAAGAAAGCAGGGAGTTTAAGAGATCGTATTTCCCGCTGATGGATGCGAATTTTTCTCTGACAAATTTTTTCTTTACTTCCGGCAGTTTCAGGTCTTGCATGAACACGTCTCTTTATCGTATTAAAAAATCATTCGTAACTACTCATAGGGCACAGTCAAGCTTGATAACTTCCCTGTATTTGAACTGCTCACAGTGCAGCTGATCTTTCCGCGATCATGTGCACTGTAAGCAGTTACAATCATTCAAATATTTTCAACGGCAATGCTGCTGTATCTGCTTCTTCCCGCTGAATCAGGATCTGGAAAAATTTTTCCAGTCCGGCAATTTTCGCAGCGGACAGGTTGTGCTCAATCCCGTTAAGGTATCTGGAGCACATTGCACAGTCCATGGGTATTCGTCGGGCAACCCGGTCACAGATCTCCGGCATCTTTTCGGCGCCGCTTTTCCTGCATTCGACAAATGCCTGCCTGATAGCGCGGGCCTCCTCAGGTTGCCTGTCAATAAATTCCTGCCTGGCTGCGCATACGGAAAAAACAAAAGGCAGGCCGGTCTGTTCATACCAATATTGGGAGAGATCAATTCTGAAAGGGTATCTGTTTTCAATGGTCATACGCAGGGCGTCATCGCCTATGGCGAGGACGGCGGCCGCGTCTTTGCGCTTCTGTTGGGCGGTATACGCGTCTCCGGTGATATACGCAGGCCTGATGCCGAAAAATTCTTCAAGAATAATGCGAACAAGACACACCGATGTACCTGACTGTCCGGTCAGCAGAACCGTTTTGCCTCCCAGCTCCTCAGGGGGCAGTGACGACAGAAGCAGAACGCTGTCCACAGGGCCGGTGGCGCTGATGGACAGACCCGCGAGGATCTGATAGCGCTTTGGATCAAGGGCATACGCGTAAGAGGAGACAAAACCAAGGTCGATTTCATCAGCGGCCAGCATCCTGTTCAGTTCACTGGGCTGCCCCTCAATGATCTTCCAGGAATCCGGAAAGGTACGTTCTTTCCAGATTTCATAAATCGGCGCAGTGTTAATGTAATTTACCATGCCTATACGGGCCATACTCACATACCTCTTGCAGACGCATGCTCAGGTTTGATATTCCTGTTACCATGCACTAAATATTCATACAGCTCATCATCCATGTAATTCGCTCCAGGGAGGGATACATACAACAGGTGTGTTTTTTGCCCTTCTGCGATGCAACCGTATTCGCGTTCCACTCCCAGGGCCTGCGCCCCTCCGAGGGTAGCCATGGCCACTATGGTCGATGCCGGGACACGTGGATGTTCTTCTGCCAACAGAGTCATCTCCCGCCATAGTGAGATTTCCGGGTTACTGGCCGGGCTGTCTGTCCCCAGGGCCGGTAATATACCGGCCTTCACGAATTTTTCCACCGGCGCCGATCCGACCTCCAGAAAACGATTGCTCCCCGGACACAGACAGACATGTGCTCCGGTCTGAGCCAGCAGAGCAATATCCTCGTCATTTACCTGTACACAGTGTACGCAGAGAGTGCTGCCGTCCAGCACTCCGTTAGCAGCAAGAAATGCAACCGGAGTGGGAAAGTCACCGGCCCGGGCTGTGAATGCATCGTCCCAAAAACCTCGCTGCCGGAGAAACTCGACCATTTCCCCGGCCCCCTCGCGAAACATGGTTGATTCTGCACGGGATTCAGCAACATGGAGGGGGAAGACATGCCCCAGCCTGTCCGCCCTGTTTTTTAGCGCAGCGATAAGATCAATATGGGTGGAATACGGGGCATGGGCGGAACAGAATATCAGCTCAGACTGTTTATCCAGGTGATCGAGATTTTGTTGCAACCGTGAACCGGTGAAGCCGAGATGCTCCCGGTAAGCAAGCAGTTGAACCGGTGTTTGCCCGGCAAGGGCCTGTCCGATCAGGGTGTTGCCGATGTCGAGCATCACGACGACACCGTCGCTGTATTGCTGCACCAGGACATTCAAAGCCGCGGTTTTTGCATCATCGTTCTCAGCGCCGAATTTTTCCCGCAACCGGATCAGCTGCATGATCCATCCCGGAAAGGAACCGATGAAAGGCTGCCGGCCTAGTTGGTACAGATGGGAAAGCTCCAGGTGTATATGGGCATTAATGAGTCCCGGCAGGAGGACGCCTGATCCATGGTCTATCACCCGGGCTCGAGGAAAATCTCTGTACAGTTCTGCAAAGGGGCCGCAGGCAAGCACATGTTCATGATCTGTAAGCACGCCCCCGTTACGGATCACAGGCCGTGTAACCGGAATAACATATCCGGCTCTATGGATAACCGGATGTATTTTCTTGTCATTCATCTCAGGATGTGTTGTAGCTTCCTCATTTACTATATTCCCGGCATGTGATCACTTTCAGGCAACCAGGGTGTAATCCATGAGCCTCTTCCTGGGAATGAAGCCTGCATCGGTTACCAGGTGTTGGATTTCCTGTTCCGAGAGCCTGAAGCGTACACCGGCTGCAGCGACAACATTTTCCTCTATCATGGTAGAGCCGAAGTCATTGGCCCCGAAGAAAAGCGATAGTTGCGCAATTTTCGGGCCCTGGGTAACCCAGGAAGCCTGGATGTTGGCGAAATTGTCAAGGTAGATCCTGCTTAAGGCCAGCATGCGCAGGTAGGTAAATGCAGACGCCTTCTCTATGCTCCTGGATCTGGCTATCGGGGTGTTGTCAGGTTGAAAAGGCCAGAGAATAAAGGCTGTAAACCCGCCTGTTCCGTCCTGCAGCTCGCGCAGGCGACGAAGGTGCTCAAGCCGCTCTTCCATGGTTTCAATATGGCCGAACATCATGGTGGCGGTCGTACGCAGTCCCTGGTGATGGGCCTCTTCCATGATGGCTATCCATTGATCAGCACTGCATTTATTAGGTGCCATCTCATTTCGGACCCGATCCGATAAAATCTCGGCGCCGCCGCCGGGGATGGAGTCCAGTCCCGCCGCAATAAGCCTGCTGATTACTTCGGCCTCAGTGACTGCGGACACCTCGGCAAAGTGATGTATCTCCGGCGGTGAAAACCCGTGAATATGAATGCCGCTCTGTTTCATGAAACGGAGCATGTCTTCATAAAATTCAAGGGGTTTGTCCGGATGCAGCCCGCCTTGCAGCAAGACCTGGGTCCCTCCCAGGGCCTGGGTCTCGTCAATTTTCTGTTTCAATTCTTCATGGGTGAGAACCGTGCCGCCTTCTTCATCAGGAGAATGGTAGAAGGCGCAGAATTTACATGCAGAGATACAAATATCCGTATAATTGATATTGCGATCAACTACATAGGTCACCATGGGTTCCGGATGCAGCCGTTTCCGTATTCCGTCCGCCAATATGCCGAGATCGTACAGACCGGCATGTTGCGCGAGCCAGAGGAATTCCTCGTCTACGATCCGTTCGCCCTGCTCTACTTTTCGTGATATCCTGTTCAGCATGTTAAAATGTTTCCAAAACGTTATACAGGGTATCCCGTTCAACAGGAACTCGTCCGGCTTCCTTGATTAAACGAATAAGGGTTTTATGCCCCAGCGCCTGAGCGGTTTCAGCGCCTGCCATGTGGGTGATGACCTCTTCCTTCACCGTTCCATCCATATCATCTGCACCGAATGAGAGGGCTACTTGAGCGAGCTTTTCACCGATCATGACCCAATAGGCCTTGATATGGGGAAAATTATCCAGCATGAGACGACTCACAGCGATGTTTTTCAGATCATTGACGCCTGTAGTTCCCTTATGTTCGGACATGGCAGTGTTTTTAGGATGAAAAGCCAGGGGGATGAATGCCAGGAAACCGTTGGTTTCATCCTGCAGGCAGCGCAGGGCGTCAAGATGTTCCAATCGTTCGTCAATGGTTTCAATGTGCCCGTACAGCATGGTGGCATTGGTCTTCAGGCCGTGTTGATGGGCGGTTCGTGCGACTTCAAGCCAGCCTTCACCCGGTAATTTTTCCGGACAGGTCAACTCCCGGATACGCGGGTTGAATACTTCAGCGCCTCCGCCGGGAATGGAACCGAGCCCGGCATCTTTGAGTAACTCCAGGGTTTCCCCCACCGGTTTACCTGCCAGTTGTGCCAGATGATAAATTTCCACACAGGTGAAGGCCTGGATATGCACACTGGGTTTAACTTCTTTTATCGCTCTGAGAATATCAATATAATATTGAAACGGCAGATCAGGATGAATTCCCCCGACCATATGGATCTCGGTAATTGGTTCGTCCAACCGTTCCCGTACCTTTTCCCTGACATCGTCGACGCTCATCTCATAGGCCAGTTCATCTTCTTTCTTACGCCCGAACGCACAGAATTTACACAGATTGGTGCATATGTTGGAGTAATTGATGTGCTGATTATAGATAAAAAAGGCGTCATTGCCATTCTTGCGCTCGCGTACCAGGTTTGCCAGGCACCCAAGGGCAAGAATGTCAGAGCACTGGTATAATCTCCGACCATCATCAATGGTCAGGCGTTCCTGATGTCGGACTTTGGTCAGTAAATCTCCAAGTCCGGCCTGTTCGATGTAACGTTCCATGGCAGGTACCTTAAGAATGTGTCGCGTGTTTGTAAAAATACATGAAAAAAAGAAGCCCCTTGTCGTGTGACGCCCCTGTCAAAAAAGAATATTTTTCGACGGAGACACGTTCAAGGGGCTAGAGAGTAGTATAAAGTCGGGTATCAGTCCAGAAAATAACGGAGTTTTTCTCTTCGACTGGAATGGCGAAGCCGGTTTAACGCTTTTTTCTCTATCTGACGGATACGCTCTCTGGAGACATTGAATCGCTTGCCGATTTCTTCCAGGGTGTATTCCGCTTTTTCACCGATCCCGAAACGCAGTCGAATGATTTTTTCTTCACGTTCGGTCAGGGTTGAGAGAACCTCTGTCACCCGATTGGCCAGTTCCCTGTTCTGTACGGCGTCATAGGGAGATTCCGACTCCTGATTTTCCAGAAAATCCCCGAGGGTTGAGTCGTCATCGCCAACAGGAGTTTCCAGGGAGATGGGTTCACGTGAAGCTTCCAGAATGGCCAGGATCTTATCCATGGGCAGATCGGTCATTTTGGAAATCTCTACGGGAGTAGGTTCACGTCCCAGTTCCTTGAGCAAAGAATAAAACGCTTTGAAAAACTGACTCCGCAATTCAAGAAAATGCACCGGCAGCCTGATGGTTCTGGTTTTGTCCAGAATCGCACGGGTAATCGCCTGGCGAATCCACCATGAGGCATAGGTGGAAAATTTATTCCCTTTTTTGTAATCGAAACGAAAAACCGCACGCATCAACCCCAGGTTACCTTCCTGGATGAGATCGGCCAATGTCAGTCCTTGATGCATGTAGCGCTTGGCAATGGAAACAACCAGGCGCAGATTTGCACGAATCATGCAATCCTTGGCGGTCTCTATGGAGCGATTATAGGCCTCGACTACGGTGTTCAGCTCAAAAAGTTCCCTTGTCTCGACATGCTTCTGACTGGCCATGTTTACACAACGGCGCATGTAGTTGAGCTGTTGTTTTTTAGGCTTCAAGGTAGGGTCTCGTCTCTGCCAGAGATCGATACGCTCTACCAGTAACTCTATTTCCCTGGCAGCATGTTCATTCTCTCTGATAGCGGCGATGATGGCGTCAAAGCCTTCACGGATGGTTTTTGAATATTTTGCTTCCTCTTCGGGGGTCAGCAGGTCAAATTGCCCCATTTCCCGGAGGTAGGTGGTGGTTGTTTCTTCGGATTCGTGCTCCTCGGCGTCCGGTAGTGAATCGGCCGCGGATTCATCATCACTTTCTTTTTTTCCGGTCCATTCTTCACCGGAAAGCGTTTTTTTCTTCCCAGACTCTTCCTGAGTGACGATTTCTATGTTATTTTCACCGAGAAAATCAAAGAGTTCCTCAATGGCACCAGGGTCTTTTACCTGATCTGGAAGAAGTTCGTTAAGATGCTGAAAAGTTATGCAGCCTTCGTCCTTTCCAGCTTCAAGAAGGTCATTTTTGATACCAGCTAGCACCTGCCTTCTCCCTCCACAACTTTAAGTTTGAGACGGTATGCTATAAAAGCACAAGAAGTTTTTTATAGTAATACAATTGGATCAAAATATCAACTAATTAAATCGTAATTCGGTTACCTGTGCAGCTTAAAGAGTCATTTCAAGGTGTTATCGTATTTTTTGATGCGATTCACAGGAGCATATTATGCTTCTCCTGGGTCAAGCTATACGCTATATTTGTTTATAACTGCAGGAGGCTGAATACATGACCGGAACCTGCAGCACATACGTACTCAAAACACTATAAGCCGATGAATTCACTCTTGTCGGCGCCGATGGTCTTTCTTCCCACAGGAATGCATATGCGGTTTTGCATGTTCCATTTTCATTCAACAAAGGAACTATATGAACGACTCAAAATTAGTCAATGGACTGCACGCCAGAGCATGCGGAATACTTCTACCGGTATTTTCCCTTCCAGGTCCGCACGGTATCGGTGACCTGGGAGCCGGCGCTTACCACTTTCTTGATTTTCTCCATGAAGCAGGGCAGAGGTTCTGGCAGATCCTCCCCCTTGGCCCCACCAGCGAACCGTTTTATTACTCACCATACATGAGCCCTTCCGCATTTGCCGGGAACCGTCTTTTTATAGATCTTGAAGACCTGAGAGACAAGGGGTTGTTGAGCAGACAGGATTTTTCCGGTCTGTCATTTTCAGAATATCATGTTGACTACCAGGAAGTCCAGGACGCAAAGGATAAACTTTTACTCCGGGCTTGGCAGGCGTTTAAAGGTTCCCGATACACCGCCTTATTGTCGGAATTCAGCGACAAACACTCCTGGGTTATACCATTCAGTGTTTTCATGGCCCTTAAAGACAAACATGATCATGCTCCCTGGTACAGCTGGCCCAAGGAAGAAAAAAAATGTTCTCCCCGGATTCTGGAAAGAATCCGCCGGGAACATAAAGATGCAGTTGAATACGAAATATTTAAACAGTATGTCTTCCACAGGCAATGGGAGGCCCTGCACGAACATGCACGAGACAGAGGCATTCAGATCATAGGCGATCTGCCGATTTACGTTGCCCTGGACAGCGCCGATGTATGGGCCAATCAACCCATCTTTCAACTGGATGCTGAAACCTCTCTTCCAACCCATGTGGCAGGTGTTCCTCCGGATTACTTTAGCGCCACCGGACAACTTTGGGGTAATCCCTTGTACAGCTGGCAAGATACTAATACTCCAACCAGGAACATGCTCTACCAGTGGTGGGAAAATCGGCTGCGCCACAATCTTTCCCAAACAGATGTCGTCAGGATTGATCACTTTCGCGGATTTGAATCCTACTGGTCGGTCCCGGCTGAGGAAACCACCGCTATAAACGGTACCTGGCTTCCAGGCCCTGGAAATGATTTTTTCAGGGAAATGGAACAGCGGATCGGCGCAATGCCCATACTTGCAGAGGATCTCGGGGTCATCACGCCTGAGGTGGAACGGCTTCGAGACGATCTCCATTATCCCGGCATGAAAATCCTGCTGTTCGCCTTTGACGGTGATCCCGATAACAGCTACCTGCCCCATAACTGCCGCCGGAATGCAGTTATATACACAGGCACGCACGACAATGATACGGCAGTGGGCTGGTTCTTCAGCCCGGAGGTTACGGCAGACGATAAATTCAGGGCTAAACGCTATGCAAGAAGATTTGATCATGAGGCAGGAAACTTCCATGAAGATCTTATTTACCTTGCCCTTTCCTCAGTGTGTAATCTTGCGATGCTGCCCATGCAGGATGTTCTCGGTTTCGGCAACGACTGCCGTACCAACACGCCGGGTACAATAACCGACAATTGGCAGTGGCGCTGCGCCCCAAGGTTTCTTAACACCCAGACAGCCGCCTGGTTGAGTGATCAGGTAGCCTTTTTCGGCCGGCTTCCGGCAATTCCCGAGCCCGATCCGACAGCATCAACTGCAGATGACCTTAAAAGGACACAGACAACTGACCCGTAATGCGGGCTGACCGCAATCTTTCATGGCCGGCTGAGATTTTCACCAGGCCTCGCCCTTCAAGGAAAAAACATGAACGTACTTATATTTAATGGGAGTCCCCGCAAAGGAGGCAACACCGAAATACTGCTCCAGCATGTGGCTGAGGGCGTTAAAAAAGGCGGCCGCAGGCCTGAGATTATCAACCTGGCCCACCTGAACATTCATCCCTGTACAGGTTGCGGCAACTGTGAAACCACAGGTGAGTGCATATGGGATGACGATATGCAGCCACTCTATATCAAAATTCCGATTGCCACCAGAGTCGTGATCGGTTCGCCAATTTATTTTTACGGGGTCACTGCCCAGGCCAAAGCCTTTATAGATCGCTGCCAGGTTTTCTGGAGCCGTAAATACCTGCTGGGAGAAACCAATCCCAACCGGGAAACACGAAAAGGCTACCTGGTTTGCGTGGCCGCGACCAGCGGAGGGAAAGTTTTTGAAAGCGCCGCGCTGACCGCTCGATACGCGTATGACGCCATGGACATTACTTACAGTGGTGATCTTTTTGTGAAGGATGTGGATGCAAAAGGTTCTGTATTCGAGAATAAAGAAAAACTGGAACAGGCTGTTTTACTCGGCAGGAGTCTGTGCGAACAGCCTTAAGTTCGAAAAGCTGATTGACGGAACTTTAAAAAAACGAACCGCATTGGTGATTGCATGTATTATCTCGCTTGACAAAACCCGCCGGATATTCTAAAAAGCCTTCACTTCACGCCACGAAGGCCCCATCGTCTAGTGGCCTAGGACACCGGCCTCTCACGCCGGGAACAGGGGTTCGAGTCCCCTTGGGGTCACCAAATAAAATCAGCTATTTACGAGGTAGCTGATAGTTGTAATCCGGATTTATCGGGCCGTTTGTCGGGCCTATTTTCGGATTCTCCGTTCAGACCGGGTAGCGCTCTTACCGCTTCCCGGTCTTTTTTTATGTTCAGTCCATGAATATATTTTGCAGTCGTCGTGATCGATCTGTGGCGTAAATGATGCTGAATTTTTACCAGCGGCACATTTTCATCAGCCAGGATCGAGGCGCACAGGTGCCTGATCCCATGGCAGCCAAAATAATCCACTTCAGCCCTGGCGCATAGATTTTTCAGCCAGTGCTGACGCTTCTTGTACTGCTCCCACAGTTTTGGATTCTCAGAGCCATTAAAGTTCACGAACACATACCGGAAAAAACCGGTTACCTTCTGGTGTTCTCGCAGCGGTTCAACAAGCCTATCATCAAGAGATATCCAATCGTCCCACCATTCGCCCTTGTCGTTCTTTCTGGTGCGGAGCATTATCAAACCTCGTTTAAAGTCAATATGCTTCCATTCCAGGCGAAACAACTCATCACGACGTGCAGCTGTGTACAAATACGTCAGCAGCATAAGCCGATCCTGATCAGTGCTGGCTGCATTTACAACCTTCCAGAAATCATCAAGCTCAGGCACTACCCTGGTCTTCACATTTTCCGGGAACGCATCAACCTTCACAAACGGGTTGTCGCTGGAAATATTCAGGTACCTTACACCCCATGACCACATAGACTTTAGGTTTTTCAGATCCTTGTTAGCGCCACCACCGCCACGCTTTTTAGCTTGGCCTTGCAGATGATCAAAAACAACAATGGTTGCCAGTGATTCAGCAGGCGCGTGCGGATCAACACGCTTGAACTGTAAAAGCTCACGTATCGCCTTAACTTTCTCATCATAAGTCTTTTTACTTATGCCCTTTTTCTGGCAATAATCAAGATAGGTTGATCCAAGTTCATACAAGGAGACCGTGGGGATCTCCAATGAGCTTCCTATCTTCCTTCTTTCTACCTCCCACGTTTTCGCCTCTGCTTTTGTTTTGCACAGATGGCTGTATTTCTTCCCTTTTATCTTCACCTGGGCAACCCACGGATGAGTCTCGCAGGTCGCCTTCGCTTTGTTTGGATATGGCATCAATCAATCTCCGTTCAAAAAATATGTATTTCTTGCGGCGACCCCCGAGCACAATCCCACCGAGTTTATCGTAATACTTTGTTACGGTGGTTGGAGCAACGCCTAAAAACTTTGCGACCTCGGAGACTGATAGTTTTTTCCCTAGTTCTTCTTGCAGGAGGTTCATGATTCAACCTTTTTATCACCAGGCAACACGGCAGCAATTTTGTCCGGACACCAAGATACTGGATCTTTGTTTTCGCCGATCACATAGTTGAGATAGTTTAAAGCGTCCAAAACGTCCTCAGGAAAACATTCTTCTGGATCACAATCTTCAAGAAGAACGTCCTCCCAATATTCTGTCTCAACATATCTCAAAAACAGCGGATAGCATAAAACAAGGCGAGCATCGTCTTTATTTGTTTCTGTTTCAAATAGGAAATCGTCGAGTTCACCTGCATCAAAAAAATACTTTTCGGCAGACTCTGAGTAGAGCGGAGTCTTTCCATCCCATTCTTTTCTGGGGTAATTAGCGTATCTTTCAGCAGCTCTTTCCTCCTGGCACTTAGCACAATGAGTCCACCTTTTTTCAACCTGTTCTCCGCATTGCTCACATGGCCGATGCGTACACCCACTCCATCTGGCTGTTCTCTCATCTTTACCAAAAAAACGGCCATGTCTATCGACCCAACCAAAAAACATTCCATATGTAGCGGCATCGCTTGAATTGAATTGGATAATGTTATCGTTATTCATTTCTCAACATAACCTCATTATCATGCTTTTTAGAAATTCTAACAGCCTCTTCAACCTCAGCTGCCAGATCACCACCCATATCGATGTCCCACACGGTAACGTTTCCAGTTGAATCTTCACATCTTAGTTCAACCCATGCGCCACCATTCTCTACATAAATAACGACCTCGTAATTGTCAGGGAGCTCCCCAGCTGCATGGTTTATTGATTCTAAGATTGTCATTTTTTGAACTCTCTCCTGGGTAACATTACAAAAATCATGTTCACCAGTTTCTGTTGGGGCCGTAGACCGGAAGTCCGTGGTTGAAATAAACCAGCCCCAACCAGTGCTTACACCTGACTAGCAGGTGAAGCGCCTGGAACAACAGGAATATCGAGACCAGATTCGAGGACATCGGCCTTTTCACGCAATGCCTTGATCATGTCTTCCCGGCGAGAATTTGAGATATAATGTGATACCGGGAAATCGTCGCCGAACGGGAACACCAAAACAGAGAACCCATACCCTGGTGCCACATTTTCAATGAAACGAGCAATCTCTCGCATCGCCTCTTCTGTATCTGTGTCTACAGTCATAATATTAACCTCATTGCTGAATTTTAACTTTTCGCCAACCAAAAGTTTCACTAGATGAACGAGTGAACTTTGTGTTATCATGCTTCGACTCCGTGCGTATTCAAAACCTCATCCACATTCATAAATATAGGCTCAAACTCAACAACCCATACCCATGGGTTAACGTCCCAACCGCAACCACGCTTTCCGTTGATCGAGTCCCACAAACACCAAAACAAGTCTCTGTTTGTCAGCGTTTCGTCTGCATCTGGAAATTCAACCCCTTCAGCCCGCGCATCTCCCTCGCTAATATCCTGCAAGCGCTCAACGCGAATATTGGTAACGTTGAGGGTGATACGAGAAAACTCTCGTGGCATGTGGATAGAAGGACGATTTTTATCATTCAACCCTCCATCCAAGTATTTGTTCACTGCAACCCCATCTATGATATAACGGTCTTCAATCCCGGAAGCCCTGCCGTTTGGGTAATAAATATCAACACATGCTTGTGCTGGAACATCAACCACTGCCCATGTTTCCCGTACCCAAAGAAGATCAGCCTTGTATGGACAAGGAACATCAATATCGTCCTCACCGTAAACATACGACTCAAAAACTGGCCACTTCATGCCCTCTTCCATGATGAAATCATTTTTGTGCTTCACCACTCGCCTGGTCTGTGTTTTCCGTCCATCCAAGATGGCTCGCACCATGTCACCACTGAATAAAATCGGTTTAGTGTTCATTCCTCCTCCTCAACAGATCCCCACGGCATCAGCAACGCACATCCCTCTTCAATCGGCTCAACTATCCCGTGGTCAAAAGCTTGCTCAAGTTCTTCCAGATTAATGATTGCCTCATCCAATGATTCACAGCGCATTATGATTTTCATTGCAGCACCTCCATGGACAATATTCTCCCATACACCTTTTGGCTTCGTTTTCTGCTCTCCAGTACCTGACCAGAACCTTCACAGCGATGGCAGGTAAGGGCTCGCATTTCTGGACGAATGGCTACACTGACATATCCTTCTTCGTTACAGGCCTTACAGCTCACGTCATAGGTGTTGAACCCGTTACTTACAGCCAGAAAGCCCTCTCCTTCGCACTCGGGACACTCGTACACCTTGCCAGAACCATTACACAGGCCACACATCACCTTTGCTGGCTGATCAATCTCCGGCATCTCGTGCCATTCTCCAGGATAAACAGGAGAAAAAGGTATCTCCCATAACTCAGCAGGACGGGGCCGAACATCACCGAAACGCTCATCATACTGGACAGCGACTAACACCTTCCCGTCGCTGGCTACAATATACCCTTGATCTGCAAACGGACTCTCCAGTCCAGGAGAGAATTCAGTGCAAAACTGCCCCAGCCACTCCAGTGTACATTTTTCGTTTTCCGGTAGACTTCCCGCTCTATTTTTTTGTATAAATTTTTTGTCCAAAATGAACCTCCCCAAGGTTTATTGGATACGTAGGGCCTGGTGTTGCAGCACCGGGCCTTACACTAAATGCAACAAACTCAAATCATCGTTAAACCCTTCGCTAACAGCGGCAACCAGGTCACTCTCAGATACCGAATCAATAAAACTACGACCAACAACGTGGTTGAGATCATACTGACGCCCACCTACCACCGTACTCACCCTGATATGCACATCAGCAGGCAACAACAAAAACGCCTCTATTTGACACCTTGCCTTGATCTTTGCCTTCACCTTTTTTAAAAAAGCAGCTGTAACCATATACTCTCCGCAGCGCAGGCACCTTCCGCTATACACCTCGGAAGATCCACAGTTGTTACACTTCAAAAATCACCATTCTCCATTCTCATTTTCACAAATTCATCAACAGAACTTTCCAACACACGGATACAACCAGACACCCCAACCCTTCCGCCACGCAGCTTCTTTTCTTTAACAAGCCTGTATACAGTGGCGGTGCTCACGTTGAGCCGCTGCGAAACAACAGATACCTCTAATCTTTTCCCCTTCATAAAGACCTGATGCCCTCGGTTAAATAGCGAGATCCAGTGCTTTCCATATGCAAGGCTCGATCAAGTGCCATGATCAACGCCACTATGCCGTCAATTTTCTCAACGCTCTTATCTTTTGCCGGCTTTATGTTTCCTGCAGGGTCCATCTTGACCACGACATTATCAGCCATCCAGGTGAGCACTTTATTTCCGCCATGCGCCAGTTTTCCTGACAGCACCAACTTTTCCAGTTCCTTTGCCGGTGAAGACATGGAAGCAAACCCCTGGCCAAACTCAACGGCTTTCAATTCACGCTCAGCCAACTGCTGATAAATCAATGTAGCCCCCCATCTATCGAAGGCTATCTCCTGCAGATCAAACGCCTTGGCATCTTTCTCGATCTGGTCGATGACAAATGCATAGTCGATCACATTCCCTGGAGTTGCTGCCAACAATCCCTCACGCACAAAAACATCATACGGGACCATATCGCGCCGACTACGCTCGAACATGTTGTCTTCAGGAATAAAAAACCGAGGCAACACCCAGTACGGATCAGTTTCTTCAACCGGAGGAAACACAAGAACAAATGCCGTAATATCAGTGGTACTTGATAAGTCGAGTCCGCCATAACAAGGTCTTCCGGAAAGCATGCCTGTGTCAACTTCAGCAGAGCACGCTCGCCACTTATCAACATCGAGCCACCTGGTTTCAGCCTGGGTCCACATATTCATGTGCAGGCGCAACACAGCATTCATAGCAGCCGGAGATTCTTTTGCCGCCTTCACTTTCCTGCGGATATCGTCAGGCTTTACAGAAACCCCAAGGTTCGGGTTTGCCTTTACCCAAGCCGACTCATTATCCCACTCGGCCTCATCGTCTATCTCGTAAATGACCCCGAAAAACTCGTCGTCATCAACTACGCCCTTGAGAACCTTCTGGCAATATTCGTACTTCTCCCAACAGATCGAATGCCTGTTGTACCCAGCAGTGGTTATTGCCAGCAGCAAGGATTGCCGCCTCGCCCCAGTCGCCGTCTCAATTACGTCCCACATATCCCTGGTCTTCCAGGCGTGCAGCTCATCCATAATTGCGCCATGCACATTGAGACCATCCATTGAGTGGGAATCACGAGCAAGAGGCAACAATTTGCTCATGGTCATCTCATCGCTGATATTGTCCCTGAGCACTGAAAACCGACGCGAAAGAATTGGCGAATTACGCACCATCTGTTCAGCATCGCGCCAACACAGTCGCGCCTGATCGCGTTTGGTAGCCGCAGTGTAAACCTCTGACCCTGGCTCACCATCAGCTGAAAACAGGTACAGAGCGATTACGGCAGCGATAAACGTTTTGCCGTTTTTCCTGGCGATCTCCAATAACGCCACGCGAAAACGCCTGGTACCGTCTTCACGCATCCAGCCAAACAGGCACCAGAGAAAAAATTGTTGCCATGGCTCAGGCTCGAAAACAGTGCCAGCCCATTCACCCTTGAAATGTGTGCAGAAATCACAAAAATCAAGAATGTGCCACGCCGCCTCTTCATCAAAATAGAGCCCACGTTCGTGCCCGGTATCCAGATCACGAAGGTGCCGCTCGGCTGCAAGCCTCACCCACTTGCTGGTCACGATTTCACCGGCAACAACACGCCTGGCGTATTCCATGGCAGGAGAATCAGCCATTTTGCCGTTTCTTCTTGCTATTCATGAAATCTTCAAACAGATCCTGTTGTTTAGGACCTGCGTCTACGGCTTTCATACGAGCCCTGGCCGCAGGAGTCATCCCAAAGTCAGCCATGATGGAATGCATCTGTTTTACACAGGCATTGGAAATATTGAGGTAGGCGCTCTGGGCCATGTAACCGCTCTTTGCCTCAAACACCATATCGTCTGCAGTGGCCAACATTTCCTCAGCCATACGCCACCGCGCAAACAACCTGCAGTATGCCTCCAAAGCAGCCAGGTCAAGATTTGTAAGCAAGTTTGCTTTATGTAGTTCTGGCGCCACCCTGAGCCATTCTTCCAAGCCTGCTTCAGGTAGCCCTGCAGGAGGATCCGGAAGTACAGACTCAATCTGGATACCACCACCATGCCGATCCTCCCTGTAGGTGCCATGCAGCTGATGGATGTTGCTTGGCTTTGTTTTTCTTCCCTTCATCCTTTACCTCATGTATTTACTTTAAATATTTGATATTCCAAAAACACCCCCCTCTCTAATTTTGCCAGCGCGACAAAAAGACTGCAGACCGGTTATACGCCACGATGCTGTAGAGATTGAACACCCCCTCCCTGTTTGGCTATGCGCCGCTCTTCACCGGTTTTCTTGTTGTGGCATCGATGGCAAAGCGGTTGATGATTGGCAGGATCTCTCTTGCTGCCGCCGTCTTTGATCGGAACGATATGATCGACAACTTCAGTCGGCCTGACCTTGCAGTGGCAACAGACAGGATACTGTTGCTTGTACAGCCTGGCATAGCGTTGCCACCAAGACGACCGGTAGAACGGGTCGGTCTTTTTCCCTCGCAGCCTGCGTTTGCGCTCTTCACGTCCTCGACATGCATGTTCATCGCAATATCCGTCAGGATTCGTGGTTGGCACTCTGCACACACGGCACGGAGTAGGAGCTTTAAGCGGCATACATTCCCTCTCTCACCTGGTCGATATAAGCCTTCATGTCACCACCTGCCAGCTCCAGGCCGCGCTGGTAGTAGTGCTCTGCATTTTTTTCCATAAGGACCTGCACCTTTGTTTTGAGTCTGACGCCGAACACCAGTCTGTTGTTGTCCCCGACAAAAAGAACGATGAAGCCAAAAGCCAGCAACTTTTCCCTGATGATGCCTATTCGTTTCAAAGCATCCTCAGGCCACTTTGCCCGCTCTTTATTGACATCCTCCACCTTTGTCAGTTTTCCGAATGCTTTCTGATGTTCAAGCAGCAAGCGATACTCGTCTTCGCAGATGTAATCCATTGGACTCTTGTCGTTGACAGGAGGAGTACTCAAGAGCTTCATTTTCCGGCCTCCATCGACTTCAATTTCTGCATGGTCTGCTCAATGTCTGATCGAACAGACCCTTTCCCGCCTTTTTTCGCCTCGTTAAGGTACGCCTCAAACTTATTACTGAACAACGTCTGAGGCCTGAGAAAGCTGCACATCTCAGAGTCAGTACCCCACTGACCAAACTTGCAGCTTATTACCGACTTGAAATCGGTCAGCCTGAACCCTTCGTTCCACCTGGCACGTATCAGCTGCCTGGTGCCCTTCGTGGTTGGCTTAAACCCACAACCGCAGACATCATTGAGATGGTCGATTATTTCCCGATACGGAATAGTATCCTGTTTTTGTTTTTCACCACGTTCAGGCTCTTCGGGCTCAGGAACAGGTTCACGACTCTGCTCATCGTGCTCGCAGGTTTCCTGCGGCACAATACATATATCTTTTAAAGATGGTAATGGAGATGGATATGGTAATGGAGATGGAGTATTACCGTTTGTATTGCCATCGTATACGCTTCGTATACTGTCCGTATACACCTTGTATTCGGATAATACTTCTTTGTATCCTGTACCCTTCTTATACGGGTGATTTTTCAACCATTGTTTAAAGCAATCAAGGTCACTGACCTTCAGGTGCTTCTTGGCCCACCTGATGATCTGGTTCTTACTGGCAACCTCTGACCTGGTGTCAGCATCACTGGCATAGCCGTTATGATCTACCCAATCATGGACCAGGTAGGTACCGTCTTCAGCAACATCCAGAAAACCTACCTGAACAAGGGCAGCAACGAACTCTTTAGCGTCACCAGGGTAATTAGCCTCCAGGGCTATATCCATCTCATCCCAGCCGTGCAGCTCACCGCTTGGGCGATTGGCAGCCGTGCCAATCCACAGATCTATCAGATAACCTGTAGCCCCATCACCTACCAGCAAAGCCAGCTTCCTACGCTTCCTGTGATTTCTAAATGAAACTGGTATCCTGATATCTGTATTCATCTTGCCAGCGATCCATTGAATGGGAGTATTAGCTGACGCTCATCAACCATTGCTCCAGTATTCTTCGCAGGAGAACATGCACGACGCATACGCTTGCTCCTACGCTCAACATCGTGCATGTAGTCAGCGCCAACTTCTTTTGCACCGAGCATGCCTTTTCTTTTTGTTTTGAATATTCCTGGCATGATCTCAGACCTTACTACGCATAACTTCTATCTGATCAGCCA
This sequence comes from Desulfobulbaceae bacterium, assembly GCA_963678525.2. GTDB lineage: Bacteria > Desulfobacterota > Desulfobulbia > Desulfobulbales > Desulfobulbaceae > Desulfogranum. The sequence continues at coordinate 1,198,604 of CAXXDG010000003.1, read as the reverse complement.
CTACCGACATGTCTCCACGCAGAGCAGCCAGGGCTATATCAAGAAGCGAGTCGTCAGAATCGCATGACTTGGGCTCGCTAAAACCTCCGAATATTACTGCAGCACCAGGAGCAGACACTTCTTTGGGGGCATGCTTCCACCACATGTTGCCGCCTTCAACAGTGCTGTCAATGCATGCAAGTAACTCGTCAAACCCCTCATCACTTTTCATGCCGAGGCGGTAATACACTGCGTCAATCATTTCTTCGAGCGTTTCAATTTTTCCAACTCCAGCGGCAATTGCATCAGCCATTCCAATGATCTCTTCCAGCAGACCAGCGTTATCCACATCATAATTTCCAAGGCCAGCTTCATCCTTCAGTTGCTGCAGGAAACGATTATGTTCCTCAACGATACTGCTCTTATCCTGTTCTGATTTTTCAAGGGCCATCACCAACGAGGCTACGGACAATTTCTCCTGGGCGTAGGCCATTTCAAGCCCTTCAATGTGTTGGGAGAGGTTTTCTGGAATTCCTTTTGCTGCTGCAGGATTTTCTTTGCTTGTATCCATGCAGACAATATCTGCTATCTCGACCAAGGTATGGATGTGTTGCGAAAGCTCTGCATTGCTCTTCTTGAGACTGGCATTTTCAATCTCTATGGCGCTAATGCCTGATTCATCGAGATCGACGCCTTGGATGGACTTGTATATGGAAGCGACCAGGAAAGGATCGCTTTCAGTGGTTGCAATGATATGTCGGCACTTGCTGCAGGCCTCTTTTCCACTCACCGAATACAGTGACCGCTTCAGCTCCCCACAGAAAGGGCATTTCCCGACTCTTTTAGATCCCATTGTTTTCCCCTCCTCTTTCTTTGTTGATTGAACCAGCTGTAAAAACTGATGCTTTTTAAGATCCTGCAAATCGACGAATTCAACCTCATCCGGCACCTTACCTTTGCACAGATCGCAGTATGTCTTGCATGGACCTTTATTGTCATAATTCCATTTTTTCTTAGCCCCACCTTTGCGCATAATCTTGCACTGGCGCTCGAAACTCTCCTTGGACATCCTTGTTTTGATACCGCTTGTAATCGGGCAAATTGGAATAATCATGCTGCTACCTCATGTACCCGTAGACAGGCATATTTGTGGAGCCAGGGGATGTTGCGCTTATGCTCTGCCCCTGGCTTTGCCTGTCGGCTAAGGAAATATTGTTGTCTATTAAGGAGGTTGGTGGGGTTGAGTGAGGCGCAGCGCAACGCGACGCCGTAATCAGTGTTAGGTGCGTCAAAATCAGGCAGACGGTAAAGATAAACAAGCCGCTTGCAACCTCGATCAATACGTCCGAAATGTCGGTTTCATCGTTTTTCAAATTTCCACCCCTTGTCTCTGGCAACAGCTTCGGCCCGCACAAAATACAGGACATCCTCGTGCGAGAGACCGTTCTGCAGCAAAAAGAAAATCATCTGCTGTATCTCGTCTCTGGTCATTTGATCACCTGTCATGTTTTGACTACCGTTTTATCGGTTATGCAAATTGCTGTTTTATTACCGGTATACCTAGGTATACCTAAGGTATACTTAGGTAGGCTTAGGTATACCTGACACGGCAAAAAAAATGGCTTACGGTAAATCATCAAGCAGGGAGGTGATTGCTCCCTGGTAGCGGTAGAACTTGTCGATACGATCAAGATTGGAGATATAAAACTCAACGGCATCAGATATGAGACTACTTGTAGAACACCCGGAACTTGCTGCCAGATCAGACAGCACCCGCTTTTGCGAGGCCGTGAGTTTTGCGGTCGCGTTTTCCGTGCGCGACTCGGTTTTGGTTGAGTCGGAAAAATTATTGACTTGTTTTTTGACTACCTGGGACAACACCATCTGCTGCACCATCTCGTTAACCCCTCTTTTTTTCTTTGTTAAATACCCATCCCCTGATAAGGTAACCATGCCGCCAAGCACAAAGGGACACCTGCGCTCAGGGGACGGGGCTTTTTCATGCCGCCCTTTCTCTATCAGGAAAAAGCTCGCAAACAGGCTCGCCGACAGCTTCTGCTATGGCGTCCTGGATGTAAGCAGTTCGCCGTATGCCGGAAATAACCTGGCTTACGAACTGCTTTGAGACGCCTTTTCTTTTCGCTATCTGAGCCTGTGTTACCCCTCTAAGAGCGAGCTTACTCTTAATTTTTCTCACTTTTTCTATATTCATGCTTTACTAGGTAACAATATAGAAAAAATATAGCAATATAAAAATACCCAAAAGGGACTAGCATGGCTCAATTTGAGATAATATTCAGAATTATCAAGAAAATTACAGGTGAACGAACACAAGCAGAGGTTGCTAAAGCAATTGGAATTACGCCTGGAGCCATATCTGATGCGAAAAGACGCGGGGTTATCCCCGAGACATGGATAAAGAGGATAATTGAGAAATACGGCAAAACCCATGAAGAGCTTTGCCAGCAGCTGCTAGAGGGGATAGAACAAGCTGAAGCTGAGCTAATAATGGGAAAACACAATAAAGAGGCTGCAAAAAACTTAGTCTCAGCAGAAGACCTACAGCTCGTTCATGGAAATTTTTTAAAAAAGTTCACCGACCAAGAAAACACTGGAGATGATGAAGAACTTAATAAGTTTTACGAAGCTGCTTCCCACAAGTTCAGACATGTTTTTCAGTTCGCTGCCGAAACTTACGGCACGGACGCCCTGTCGCTTGACGTATTCTTTGAAGAGTTCATGAATACTTTTAAGAGAGCATTTCCAGATTATCGATACTGGCGTAACAAAAAGCGAGAAGAAATTGAAAGCAAAAGAAACCTGACACGAGACGACAGAACAGACAAGGAAGATTGACCAAAATAGGGGATACAGTAATGAAGCTCATCTTCACGATAGCTGCAATTTTAAGCATATGGTTTTTCTTTTCATCACGTAAAGCGAACAAAATCCACGTCAGCTTTCCTTATAGAATTCTTGATGAAGATGAAATGCCTAAAGACAACGAGTGGTACCAAGAAAAGCACAAAGCAACCAGATATCCGCACATGTTTTACAAGGATACCAGCTACCCAAAGGACTGGAAACAATTTGTAGCCAGCACCGATGTACGCGGCATATCCAGAGGCAATCGCTCAGAACAGCTCATCCCCCTTCTCAGTGACCCTTCTTTTCACGTGGCCCTGGAAAGGGAGCCTGACAATCAGCAATCATCTGCCGCGGTAAAGGTATTAGCCGTAACAGACAACACCACACTCCATATCGGCTACCTTTCCAAAGAGATCGCGGAAGAGGCAAAAGACGAGCCCGAGCTCGACGCCAGGACGGAAGCATTATTTTTACCGATCAATGACAAAAAACTCGGCTTGCATATCACGGTACTTTCAAGGACTGTTAACTGGAAAAAAAGGCAGAAGAAAATGCAAAACGCCGGCGATTAGAAAATCGCTCATCCAGGAAGGCCAGGAAATCAGGATACTTTGCGAGAGTGATTTTGAGGCACGGGTTAACTGTAAATACATTTAGGAGGGGAATAATGGGGATATCAGGGGCAGATATAAAACGACAGCAGCAACAAGCCAACGCACCGGAGAAAAAAAAATTCACCCAGCGGTACCGGGAAGCGGCAGCAAAAAACAACGCAGCCAGGGCAGCCAATATGCCTGTCTGCACCAATTGTGGTTTTCAGGGCAAGCCAAAACTCTATACAAAAGGCAATCTTCTCTTAGAGATATTTTTGTGGCTGATCTTCCTGCTTCCTGGGATTATTTATTCCATCTGGAGACATGCCAGCAGGTATAAAGGCTGTCCTGAGTGCGGGGCTGCGAATATGATCCCTGCCACAAGCCCCATGACCAAGAAGATACTTGAGCAGTGAAACTTGGTATAAGGCTAAATTATACCTTGATAATACCAGCGCTCGCTAACAAACGTTCAACGAACGTCTATGGAGCAAATAAATATTGAAATAATTTCACATTGTCATACTATTATTTGTAATGATTGCGGCGATCCCTTTGCCAGCGTACAATAAATAACAGAATAGTTTTATCCTTTACGAGATGAGAAAATGGACCAATCCCCAAGAAACATGTCGCACCAATTCATATATTTTACACATGGAGGAAGGCTAGAGCCAACTCCTGAGGTGCTAGGAGAACTCCTCAATGTGTTTAAAGGGACTTCTTTTATGCCGACCACTGTTCAAGAAATGTTCATAAGAGAAAAACTAGAAACACGCTCACAACTACATCTTGTAACGGTTGACAAAGCTTGGCGGATTGAATTCGAACCGGACAAGGTTAGATTTGTAAATAATAGCATATCCGATAAACCTGCAGACGAGTTCTTACAATTTTCATATAATATCAAAGACTATACTTCGAGACTGGCAAACCTCTTAGATGTTCGCAGCAATAGAATGTCATACGTTGCGAAAAGATGGCTGATTGACATCAATGACGCAAAATTACAGAACCTTGAATCAAAACTAATGCTTTTGCCGAAGTTTCACCAAGATAACCCACCAACAGAATGGAGTACAAGAAGTATATCTAGATGCGAGATCAATCTCAACGACTCTCCAGAAACAATCAATACTGTTGTCGATATAAACAGAATAAAGATAAAGAAAGTTGCTGACACAAAAGCACAAGAAACAAGTGCAATTGAAATAGGTTTCGATATAAACACACACCAACAAAACATCAAAACAAGGTTTTCTCTGAATGACTCGTTTTGCTATTTAGAATCGCTCGTCCCAATCTTGTCTAATCTCTCAGACGAAATATTGGAGCTCATAAATGCCTGATAAAGAAACCTCATATTCAATAGAGAAATCGTTAGAAGTCGTAAACGATTACATAATCATTTACTCATTAAGCGACTCGTTGGAAGCAGACCCTCAAGATCACGTTGAAGATGAGCAGCAACCAAGCACACAGCATAGCGAACATTTTTCATTATATAGCCTATCAGAATCTCTAACAGCTGAAGACTGTGTTGAAAATCAAGTAAAAAGACTCGAAAATGCATGCCAGGCTGACAGCAAAGAAATTCAAGAATTGTTTGTTAATAACTTCTTAAACTTGTTAAGCGTTGTTGATTTCGAGTATGGGTTCACTACTGCAGCCGACGACTTTGTCAAAGATGCGTTATCAAGATACGGAACATTTGCCAGGGAATGGATAAACATCTTGTTCATGGAGAACTTTGATAATCAAAAAACAACCTCTTCAATTTTAAGAGTTTTGGCCCACCTTGACTACGATGAAATTTACCCTCAAGGGGTTACCATGGCCACCGCCGCTATCAATAACAGAGACATCGAGGTACAAGAGTGCGCAATTCGCTGCTTTGAGAGTTGGGAAAATGTAGGAAGTGTAAGGGTCTTAAGACAGGCGAATATTCAGGAGAGTTGGCTTGAAGAATACAGGCAAGCTGTAATTAGTGACCTTGAGAGAATGTAAAGTCGGATGTCCTTAATTGTTAGAAAAATTGAACTCAGCAAATGGAAGCAGCGCAACATAACAGGTGGCGAACCTCCATCGGCAGACGCGATCACGAATTGCATGAGAACAAGCAAAAACACTCTTTCTGTCTGGGGAATAGAAAGCTCTACAGACCTCGAAGAAGCAGTTTTGGCTATCGCATCGCAATTTGACCACCTTGATACGGCTGATTTTTTAATCATTGAAACAGAACTTCTCGACTCCAAAGGGCTCTCTTTAGAAAACACTCCAGGATTCACTCCTTACAAGGAATTTGTCAATCAGCATAGAGATGTGATCGACCTTGATTATCATAAACTAGGCGACATGGCAGACGTGATAGTCGAATCAATAAAAAGAGCCTATAATCAGCGATTCACAAAAGCTATGTTAAAGAAAATACTGGTTGAAGGTATACAACAAGGAAAAATCGACCCAGAAGAATTAAAAGAGAGCGTACGCTCAAAGCTCGATTAGTCACCCTTAAATCGTCACACACCATAAGCCCGCAGCTCATCCGAGCGTGGGCTTTTTTTGTGCCCGAAAAACCTTCATGACATGCAAGGCTATATCAACGCCAACGACCCATCATTCTCCGAGCAGCATCAGGTAGTCGTCGACTACTTTCTTTTCAGCAGCAACCAGCAGATCCATGGTGACCGTTCATGCGGCAACTGGCAGTCAGCAGGTCCTTGATAAGCTGCCTGTCATTGGAGCACCAAATCTGAGGGAAAACCGCCCGGAATATTTTTTTTCGCAACAGCCTTCCAGGCCAGATTGACATCAACGTGCACTTCTGCAGGCCAGGTCAACTGTACAACAAACGTATCCCTTCTCTCTCATATCCAAAACAACCCAGCATTGACCCACTGTTTGGACAGTGTACGGTCAAGACAGTGCAGCCTTCAGGGTTTACATCTGCCAGGAAACGTTTATATCGCCAAAGAAGCGGTTCACAGAACTATTGTAGGACTATCGTTATAAATTTTCAACGGCAATACCTGCTAATAATGGTAAGTCTCTGTGTGTACCCAAGCAGCATGGGCATTGCTGGTAATAGTTACGACTCGGTTGAGCACTGCCGCATCTCTGCAGCGTACAACAGGTAATCATATAGAAAAACTACAGCCCATCATTCTGTTACAAGACAAACGATTGCAAATATCCAGGGTATTATGAAATGGACATTATACAGGATATCGAAAACAGTATACTCCTATCTCATCAAGTCACAGGTTGAATAGTGCCGGCAAGAGAAAGGCGGTTCATGATTTTTGGCATAAACGGCACAGGCAGAATCGGTAACCTTTCCGGACAACAGTTAGTAGCACTGAAACATCTCATTTTGTTAAAAGAGGAAACAGCATGAACAAGCACCACGCCCACACCATAACCATTGATCGTCTTGACTTTGAACGTCAAATCAATGCTATGAAAGAGGCAGCCTACGCCCTTGAAGGACTCAGGCAGAGCATAGACCGGGAAACCTGCAGCCCTGATCCCCAGCTGTACACCATCGGCGGACTTGCCGCAGGGATCGGCGTGGTAAGTGAGAAAATAAGCCTTAATCTCGAAAGATTACGAGACGCTGCAGGCATGGAAGGGGAAGATTGAGCATGCACCATGCAAATCTCCTACCTGGATTATACCTCTAGGTTGGTTTAAACAATGCTTTTTTACGAGCTGACGGTCAGTTACCTGTAAAATCGTCTCAATTTCTTCAAATTCGTCAATTTCTTCAATTTCGTCATGCTCTTCAATCCTCTCACCGGGCATTGTTTTTGTTTTTTGCTGCCCGTATCGTTGTCGCAAATGATCACCTCAGACCAAGGCGGCAATGGCATTTTTATCTTTCCTCTCACGAAAAGCTCCTGAAAAAAAAGGGGCAGCGCTTACCACCAAAGATCTGGCGCTGCTCCTTGCAGGATCGTCGGCATCTTCAGGAGTGGCCGTATCTCCCCTACGGGCCATGCAGCAGGCCTCTGTATGGGCCTGCGTGCGCCTGCTGGCTGAGACCATTGCCCAACTGCCAATACACACCTACCAGAAAACCAAAGGCGGCAGCAAGCAGAGGGTTACCAGCGTAACCGTAGCCGAGGCGCTCAGCCATCTGCCCAATACCTGGCAGACCGGGTTTGAGTATTTCGAGTTTTTAGTAACAGCGCTCTGCCTGGACGGCAATCACTACGCCTTTAACAATCGCAATCCCCGCACCGGCGAAACCACGGAACTGCTCCCGTTTCTCCCCTCGCAGGTGAGCGTAAAACGTAACGGCTGGGACCTACGCTATAAGGTTACCACCGACGACATCAGCGAGACCTTTACCGCAGAACAGATCCACCACGTACGCGGACTGAGCCTGAACGGTTACACAGGTGTGAGCCCGATCACCTACCACAAAGAAACCATCGGCCTGGCAATCGCAGCAGAACAGCATGGCGGAAGGCTTTTCAAAAACAAGGCCATGCCTGCGGGCGTCCTCAAGTTCCTGGGGAAGCTCACAGATGAGGCATACGACCGCATCAAAGCCTCATGGGCCGCAACCCACGGGAACGAAGGCGTCGGCGGCACAGCCATCCTGGAAGAAGGCGCGGAATTCCAGACCATCTCCATGAACAATGTTGATGCCCAATACCTGGAGCTGCGAGGATTCCAACGCAAAGAAATCTGCGGCATCTACCGGGTACCTCCCCACATGGTGAGCGACCTGGACAAATCCAGTTTTTCCAATATCACCCAGCAATCCCTTGAATTCGCCAAATTCACCATTCTTCCCTGGTGTCGACGCATCGAGGCGGCAATAAGCCGGGACCTGCTCACCCCAAGGCAACGGGCTGCAGGCCTGTATGTGGAATTCCTGCTCAGCGGCCTGGAGCGTGCCGACCTTGAACAACGCATGCGCTCCTACAACATAGGCATCATGAGCGGCATGTACAGCCCCAACGACTGCCTGGCAAAGGAAAACGAAAACCCGCGACCAGGCGGCGATATCTACGTAATGCCCATGAATATGGCAGACACCAGCAAAGGAAGCCTGCCGCAAAAATCCATCACATCTACCAGGGAACAGAAGAGCGCCCCGAAATTCACCAAGGGAGCTGCTGCAAGGGAAACCCTGCGCAGGCAATACCTGCCAAAATTCCAGTCCCTTTCCTCCGGACTGGTAGGCTACGAGACAAACAAGGTGAGGCAGATACTGGAGCAAAGTATCACGCCAGGTGAAACCATCGACATGCTGCGCGAGCTCTACCGCGACATGCCGGCCCAGGTAAAGGACCGCTTCTCCAGGCTCTGTCGGGAATACGCCCTGCAGGTCCGCCTCCTGGCGCTTGATGAAATAGCCTCTGATCACCAGATTGATCTTGAAGAGCTGACCGACTACATCGACCAGGTTATCGGCACCATGGCAGACCGCCACAGCTATTCCAGCGAAAATCAACTGCTCGCCCTGATAACCCAGGCAGGGGAAGAAGAATTCAGCGACCTGATCGAGCAGCGCCTGCAGGAGTGGGAAGACAGACGCCCGGCAAAAATAGCAGACCGCGAAACCATCCAGCAGGAATCAGCACTCTCCCGCTGGGTATGGGCTGCCGCAGGAATCGCCCAGCTGCAATGGGTCAATCGCGGATCCAAATCATGCCCCTTCTGCCAGGAGCTTGACGGCAAGATCGTTGGCATCGAGGCTCCTTTCATAGAAGAAGGCAACTATGAGCCACCAGGCCACGAAGACAGCCCCTGGAAGGTACGCGGCCCCAAAATGCACGCACCGCTCCATCAGGGCTGCCAGTGCATCATCTTACCAGTGTGAATCATGCAGATAAAACGACTGACCAGACCATTTGAGCTGAAAAGCATCGACGACGACTCAGGCACCATTACCGGCTACGGATCGGTGTTCGGCATCGAGGATTATTACAACGATATCGTCCTGCCTGGAGCCTTTGCCGCATCAATCTCAGAAATACAGGCAAGCGGCAGGCCACTGCCCATGCTCTGGCAGCACAACGATCACGAACCTATCGGAAGCTGGGACGAGCTGACCGAAGACGAGCACGGCCTGCTGATGAAGGGCACCATCCTTAAAAACGATGTTGCCAGGGCAAAAGAAGCCTACGCCCTGGCAAAGGCAAAGGTGCTCACCGGCCTATCCATCGGCTATATCCCCAGAGACCATTCCACCGACCAGAAAACCGGGGTGCGCATGCTGAAACAGGTTGAGCTGTGGGAGACCAGCCTGGTCACCTTTCCGGCAAACGACGCAGCCCGCACCACAGACGTAAAATCCATTAAAAATGTGACCGATCTGGAACGTCACCTGCGCCAGGCAGGGGGCTTGAGCCGCAACGAAGCAAAACGGGTCGTGCACGATATTAAGGCAAACATGCGCCAGGCATGCGCCACCGAAGACCTGAAGCAACTCATAAAACGCAATATCCAGACACTGGAGAACACCCATGCCTGACCAAGAATTGAAAGAACTGATCGAACAGCAGAACACAGCGTTCGAAAAATTTAAAAAAGCCAACAACGACCGCCTGGTCTCCATCGAGGAAAAAGGCAAAGCAGACCCCCTGCTGGAAGAAAAGGTCAACAAAGCCAACGACGACCTCAGCGCCATCGCCTCCCAGCTTGCCGAGATCGAGAAAAAACTGAACCGCCCAGGCGCAGGTGGCGACGGAGAAAGCAAGGAAGTAAGCGAGCACAAAGCAGCCTACGGCAAATTCATGCGCAAAGGTACCGAAGACGGCCTGCGCGACCTTGAGCGCAAAGCCCTGAACGTAACCACCGACGCAGACGGCGGCTATGCCGTACCGGAAGAGCTGGACCGCAACATCCTGCAGCTGATGCAAGACGTTTCCCCAATGCGGGCAGAATGTACCGTGCGGCAGATAGGCGGGGCAACATACAAGCAGCTTGTAAACCTGGGTGGGGCCGCCTCAGGATGGGTAGACGAAGACGACGCCAGAACGGAGACAGACACCCCCACTCTGGGGACAATCACCCCGGTAATGGGCGAGATATACGCCAACCCTTCCGCAACCCAGACCATGCTGGACGATGTCTTTTTCAATGCCGAGTCCTGGCTGAGCGATGAAGTAGCCAGAACATTTGCAGAGGCAGAAGGCGCAGCATTCGTCAGCGGGGACGGCTCCAAAAAACCAAAGGGAATCCTGGCCTATACCTCAGCCACAACTGCAGACAGCAGCAGGGCATTCGGAACCCTGCAGCATATTGCGGCAGCAGGTACAGCAGCAATCACATCCGACGAGCTGCTCGATATGGTATACGCGCTTAAAAAGGGCATGCGCATGGGGGCAAAATGGATGCTCAACTCCATGTCCCTTAAATACATCCGTAAGCTGCAGGACAACGACGGCAACTATCTCTGGCAGCCGGGAATTCAGGCAGGCCAGCCCACAACCCTTATGGGCTACGGCATTGCAGAAAACGAAGACATGGCAGACATCGCAGCATCTGCAGTACCCATCATGTTCGGTAACTTCAAGCGAGGATACCTTATCGTGGACCGTATGGGCATCCGCACCCTGCGCGACCCCTACACCAACAAGCCATACGTGCACTTCTACACCACCAAGCGCGTCGGCGGCTGCCTATGGGACAGTAACGCAATAAAACTGCTGCAGATGGCTGCATCATAATACCCCCCAGGGCGATCTCCTGGCAGGGTTTCCCTCCTCTTTGCCCTGCCTGGGGATCAATCTTTACAACAGGACACACCATGGCAAAACACATCATCAAACGCGGATTCCGCTTTGCCGGTAAATATTACGCGCCGACAAAAAAAGCCGTAGAGCTGCCGCCCATGGCAGTTGCAGAGGCAGCCAAGTCAGGAGCAATCGATATCCAGTCTGAAACCAAAAGCAAAGGGCAGGCACCGGAAAACAAATCCGCCTCCAATACTGAAACCAACGAGCCTGAAGCCGCCTGATGAAACTTGAGCGCGTGACAGCACCAGCAGCCACCCCTGTAAGCGTGGACGACATGCTGGAGCACCTGTGGACCGTGTACGACAACACCGCAGACTCCTACCTGCAGCGCCTGCTCACGGCGGCCACTTCCCACACGGAGACCGTAACCGGCAGGGTACTGGTGAGCCAGCAGTGGCGCGGCTATTTGCAGGAGTGGCCTGCAGGTGACAGTTCCATCCCCCTGCCCTTTGGCCGCACCGTCAGCGTGGATGCGCTCAACTGGTTGGATGCCGGCGGCACCGACCATACCATCAGCGATTTTATTCCCGCAGTGGTCGGACCTGAACCGCAGATCATGCCCGCAGACACCTGGCCGAGTGACGAGCTGTTTTCAGTGGACCCGATCAGAGTATTGTTTACCGCCGGATTCGGCGACCCGGAAGACGTGCCTGAAGACCTGCGCCAGGCCATAGCCATGCTGGCAGCCCACTGGTACGAGATCAGGGAGGCTGTTATCACCGGCACCCAGATAAACAAGGTACCCATGGCATATGATGCCCTGGTCAATCCGTGGAGGATGCGCAGATATGTCTAAGCAGATTGTCAGCATGACAGCCGACCTCTCCAACATAGATGCACTGTTCGCAAGCCTGCGAATCCGAGATTTTTCGCCGGTTACGAAAAAAGTAGAAAGCAGGTTTCTTCGCTCCGCACGCCGGCGTGGATGGGGAACATCCGGCCTTAAATCAAGATCAGGCGAGCTGTTTCGCGCCGTGACCACGTTCAGCGGAAAACGCTCGGCAGGTATCGGCATCCGCACGGACAAGGGCAAAGACCTTGTCCTGCCAAAGACCATCGTCCACACTTATGGCAAACGCAAACACAGTAACCCCGTGCATAAGAAAGGACGCAAAAGCGGTCGACGATCACCATGGGGGGATATACCTGCCCGCCCATTTATCCCCACCAAGCTCACCCCAGCGGCAATAAGAGGGACTGAAAACCTGATAATGGAGTTTGTCGATGATCGGCTTAAATGACCAGGCAGCGTCCATCGTCAGCCAACTAGAAAACATCGGCTCACTTGCGACTGTGCAGCACCTGCGCAGCGAAGATAACCTGCGCAGACGACCTGCAAAGCTTCCGGAAGCATGCCTCGCGCTCTACAGCGCTACCTCGAAGCACAACGGACGCAACCTGTACAACTCCACCATCACCTGGAGCGTACTGGTGCGCTCCAAAAAGATGGACGAAACAGGCGGAGCCCTGGATCTGGTCGACCAGGTACTTGATACACTCTCAGGTTTTCAACCTCCAGGATGCGCACCGCTCAAACCAGGAGAAGTTGAATATTTTAATCAGGATGGCCGCAGCGACGTGAGCTATCTGCTATTTTTTTCAACCACCGTGACAGACGTAGCGGTGGGCAACTCTTGCTGATAGTGAGGTAATACAATGTCCGTACGCAATTATAAACTCGCAGGCTGCCTGTGGTCTACCCCTGTAGATGAAAACGGAGCCGTAAACGGCGACCGAAGAAAAATCGGTAACTGTTACCCTATGACCGTCCAGGTGACGACCACGTCTGCCGACATGAACAGCGCCTTGTGTGACTCTGCCGGACAGATATTGGACTCAAAAAACGAAATCGATACCATCGAGGGCGAAGCAACCCTACGCCAGTGGTCCGCCAGAGAAGTTGGTTGGGCCATCGGCGCAACCCCGGTTTCCCTCACCGGGACAGGCTCCACAATAACAGGCGATACTGCAGCCAACGACGCCCCTGAAGCAGGCGTATGGGTTGAGCTGGGAGCAAAAAACCTCTCGGACGTTGTCATCAAAGACAGCACCGGCACCACCACCTACACCCTGAACACCGACTACCAGCTCAACGAAAAACTCGGACTGTATACCATCGTGGAAGGCGGCTCTATTACAGCAGGTGATGAACTCACCTATGACGCCACTGTCAATGCCGAGACAGGCTACCAGCTTGACATTGGCACCGTCATGCAACGGCGGGTTCGCCTGGAAGGGGAGCTGCGAGATATCCGCACCGGCGATAAGTTTGAATTTCTCGCCTACATGGTCGAGATCACAGCCACCAACGGCCTCACTCTGATCTCAGATCCTGACACGGACTGGGAAGAACTTGGCCTGAACCTGAAATATCTCACCCCTGCAGGCTACACCTCGCCTGCATACATCAAGGGCATGCCCCTGTAATAAGGATTTATTATGACTGAAACCGCAACCCTGTCAGGCCGAGAGATCGAGGTCAAACAACTCACCATTAAAGGCGTGCGCGACTACATCACCTATATGCGCAAACGCGACGACATGCGCAACGAGTGGGAACAATACGAAACCGCTCGCGCAAAGCAGGAGGCAGGAACATGGGTCCCAGAAGACCCCCTGGAAGAACCTGCAGAGCGCATCGAAATGCATACCATTGACATGCTCTACAACGATATTGCCTCTGCCAAAGTCGTTTCCATGGCAACCGGTCTTTCCATGGCAGAACTGGAAGGCGACCACGACCCCAAAGAAATGCGCGAGCTCATCGACAAGGTCAAGGCGGCAAACCCTTTTTTGGTAGCAATGATGGATCGCTATTCCTCAGTTGGAAACACGAAGAACAATCCATCATAGAAACGGTATGTGCCCTGATAAGCCACGGACACAAGGATGTATGGACCTACGATATGGACCTGTTTGAGAGTGTGTGCAAATGTCTAAGCGCGAAATAGATTTTATCCTCACCATCGACTCAAGCAAATTTGGGAGGGCGATCAATACCGCCCAGACCAAAGTGGACCGCATGGCGAAATCTATCAGCAGCGGTATGGGCAAGGCGGCGGCGAGCACGGCGCAGTTTACCAAAAACTTGGGGCTAATGACGGCAGCCGCAGGCACAGCAGCTGCAGCTGCAGGATTGTACAAACTCAACCAGATCCGTCATGAATCGGTTGAGCTGGCCAATATCCAGGAGGCTGCAGAGGTTAAACTTGCAGCCGTGCTCAACGCCACCGGCCAGGCCGCAGGTTACAACCTGGATCAACTCAAGGCCCAGGCTGGGGAAATGCAGGGAATGACCACCGTGGGCGACGAGGTCATCATCAACGCCCAGGCCATCCTGGCCACCTTCAAGGAGATAAAAGGCGACAACTTCCGGGATGCGACCCAGGCAGCCCTGGATATGTCAGCCGTGCTTGGTCAGGATCTCAACACCTCAATCCTGCAGATCGGCAAGGCGCTCAATGATCCAGTCAAGGGCATGACAGCACTCACCAGATCAGGCGTCAGCTTTACTGACCAGCAAAAAGAGGTCGTTAAGCAGCTGGTAGCAACCGGAGACGTAGCCGGAGCCCAGGCAGTCATCCTGCAGGAGATGGCAGCCCAGTTCGGTGGAGCTGCAGCAGCCCAGCGCGAAACATTCGACGGCATGAAAATCGCAGCCGAGAACGCCTACGGCGACGTGTTGGAAGAGATCGGCTTTGTGATCACCAAAAATCAGTTTTTTATCGAGGCCCTGGGACTGGTTGAGCAGAAGTTTGTCGATCTCGGCAAATACGTGCGCGAAAACCGAGCCGAGCTCATCGAGTGGAGCAAACAGGGCACACTGGGATCAATCGACATAGCAGACGGCATCCTCACCTTTAACGATTATATCTACCGTGGATTTTCCGGGCTGCAGGGGCTCTTCCAGGGCACTGCAGCCTCTGCGCTGTACGTCAGCGGCGGCATTTTCAAGATAGTCCAGGGCGCTGCAGCTCTCACCGACCAGCTGCACATCACCAGGGGCGCCGCCCAGAGGTGGGGGACAGAAGCCACCGCAGCATTCGGGGCAGCAGACAAGGTTATGTCAGATGCTGCCGCAAACTTTAACGATATGGCAAATGGCTCCTCCACTATCCACAATATGCAGTCTGGGCTAGCAGGCTTCCGCAGCGAGCTTGAAGGCATAGACGCAGTAGAAGTGGACCCTGGAGCCAAAATAGCAGCCTCCATGCAAAAAGGCATGTCAGATGCAGAGCAGGCAGTCGTAGGCGCAAACAGCATCTGGGTTTCCTCCACTGTCGCAGCCACAGACGACATGAAAAAGGCGTACAAAAAATACGTTGACGAGGTGAAGCGTCTCCAGGACGAAATCACCAGCCGCGAACAGTCCCTGCAGGAACAATTGCGAGCAATGTCCCGTTCAGGCATGGACGACTACAGCGCCTGGCGCGACCGCAAACAGGAAGCCCAGGAATACTACCGGGCAGCAAAGCAGGCGGCAGCAGCAGGCAACTTTTCCCAGGCAGTCCAGTATGCAGACCAGGCCAAAACAGCCTATGCCGACCTCAACGAAGAGGTCAAAGTTGGTGACAAAACCATGGTCAGCCAGCAGCAAGCCCTGCAGGCAGCCATGGCAGGCGTAAAAAAATCAGGCGAGCTGGCAACCAATATCCTCAAAAAACAGAAAGAAGCAGCAGAGGGAGCTGCAAAAGCCATCGACGCCTCGGTATCCGACAACCTGGCAAAAGACTTCGGCGTGGCAGAGCTGAGCGTAGCCAGCCTCGACGAAACAACAGGCAAGTACACCAAAACAGTGGTTAAGCTTGGGGATAAATGGGTCGATGTCTGGAAAGACAACGAAACCAAGGCAATGGGTACCCTCAACGCGGTAGGTGAAAAAATAGAGGCCCTGGACGGTACCGTGATCGAGGTAAAAATCAACGAGGTGGTTGCCAAGGCAGCAGGCGGCCTAATCCAGCACCTGGCAACCGGTGGCCAGGTGTGGCGCAACATCACAACAGGTGGGCGACTGCCAGGGTTCGGCGGCGGAGATCGCGTGCCGGTAATGGCAGAAGCAGGTGAAGTCATGATAAACAAATTCGCCAGCAAGGCGGCAGGATACCGTGCAGCCCTGGCATTCAATGCCCAGCGCTGGGATATCGTTATTCAGGAACTGCTCAAACGATTCTCCATCCCCGGCGTGCTCAAGGCTCGAACCGGCGGAGAAATAGGCGCAGGCAGGTTGCACCTCCCGCAGATTCCGCCCCTGTCCATGCAGCACCTTACCGTGGGCGGCATCACGCAGCCGGTTGCAGCCGGTACCGGAAATATAACCAACCTTACCATTGTTTTCCCCTCAACAGGTAACGCCGTGGGGCCTTTCTGGGCCAGCTTGACCAGAGCCCAGGTCCGCGCCCTGGAACGTGAGCAACGGCACATGTCAATGGGGAGATCGGCATGACAACACTCAACGGCTACACCCTCTCAGACCATGCCATCCTGGATGGACTCGAAACAGCTGCCATGGCAGCAACCAGCGTTACCCATACGCTTGGAGGCAGCGCTGTCGTCCAATACGATCCCATGGATATCGATACTGGAATAGAACTTCGCCTGATATTCAACCGAACACTCAGATTGCCGGATGTGCAATACATACGCAGTTTAAAAGGCCTGCAAGTGACGCTTGAACACCATCGGGGAACATACAATGTAATCGTCACAAATACGGATGTGGAACAGGACGAGCCAACAACCAAGGCAGACCCAAAACCTACCACCTGGTACTCTGGCGAAATAACCATGATAACGGTGTGATATGACAATTTTAGAATCTGAACTCAAGGCATACCATGCCGAGACCGTGGACGATACCAGCAGCAACGGGGGTCGCAGGAGCAACGCATCTGTAATCACCAGCGGTGCGGTGCAGAATGTGTTTCCCCATGTGTTTAAATCGGACCGGACATCTGGGCTGACCCGTTACCGGAAGGTGTTTTATTCGGTTGCCAATGATGATGACGAGGTGCTTTCCAATGCCCAACCGTTTTTTCATCACCCTCCTGCATCTGGGGATCATTTTCTGTACTGGCATGAGGGAGATTTTGACGATACCCAAGGGGACATCATTGGATCTGAACGGCGCTATGGCTCGGCATTTTTGTCAACCGCAGCCAGTGCCGGAGGATCAACCCTGGTTGTGACTTGTACCAATGCTGCCCAGACCTCCATGTTTGCAGACGGTGACCCGATAATGGTCTCCGACAAGCTGCTGCCGTCATCCTCCACCGGCAATGAGGAGCTGCACACCATCAGCGGCACCCCAGTTGTAAGCGGCCTGCAGGTGACAATTACCATCGCCTCTACATTGGCAAATAGTTACGCGGTTGACGTCACCAGCGTGTCCAGCGGCATGGCTGCGGCAGATATCGAGTGCAGTATTTCCGGGTGGAGCGAGACAGTCGCAGGTGACGGCACCTATGACGAGTCCACCTATCCGGTAACGCTTGATAATCTTGGGACAGTATACGACACCTGGACCCTGACTTTTACAGATGCCACAAATTTTACCGTATCAGGAGCTGCCGAGGGTTCAATCGGATCCGGCACCACTGCAGGCGACTTTGCTCCCGCAAACTCAGGCCGGGACAGCAAGCCGTATTTTACTCTGCCGGCATCTGGCTGGGCAGGCACCTGGGCTGCAGGAGATACCGTCACCTTTGTTACCAACCCGGCAGAGATCTCAGTCTGGGAAACGCTCATCGTCCCCGCAGGTGCTGCGGCAGTAGGAAACGCAGGATTTTACTCCTATCTGGACGGTGAGACAGCATAAATGAGCAACCAGCAGCTCTCCATATCCTTTGTATCAAAGTCGAGCAGTCGAGACAGCGCCGAGCAGTTGCTGCAGTTAGAGCAGTCTGATTGGGCACCGTATACCGGCATGGTGACCAAGATAAAGGGGGTACGGTTCCTGCTGGATTACCTTTACGACGAGGACGGCGACTGGGATATTGATTGCGGCTTGGTTGGCGGCAATCTCGTTGCCCTGATTTATGCCTACCCTGCCTATCCATCTGTTGCATATCGGTTGTATACGACCCATGGAACGCTCTCGGAGCGGTTAGTTGAGACGCTGACAAAGACCGAGACCATCACTTTTGCCAATACGGATACGGAATCGCTCAAGTACCCGGTGACCGACATACTCAGCACGGAGATTGTCGGAGATATGTGGGACAAATACGGAGCACCTGCAGGCCTGCCGGCCGTGAGCGTTGACGATGGTGACGTGGTGCTCTCTGAGCCACGATATGGGGCGGTTAAAATTACCTATACCGTGCATCGCCATGTGTACTCACTCACTATTGAGCCACGCGAGGATGCGATAATGGATTTGTTCGGGGCTGTTGTTTATGCCCTGGTTACAGGTGCAAACCCGGAATGGCTGGAGCTGGATGTGCCCCACAATGCCGACGAAATAGCGGAAGGCATCGAGGAGTGCGGATGGGGCGGAGGTACAGGGACAGGTACATTTCCCGAAGATCCGGATAGCGTGCCAGACGATACCGGCGCAAGCGCCACGGTGCGATATAACCAGTGTACAGGCGAGATACTCAGCAGCACAGTTATAGGTACATGATGGGTACTGCCAACCTCTCCATACCATTTGTTGCCGCGCCTGTCTCTGCCGCCACAGATACCGTTTGGGTCAATATTGAGCAGGATATACCGGATGAATACGACCAGGCAGCGACCTATGCTGACCTGGTGCAGATGATGGCCTATGCAAAGTCCGGAGACTCCGCCAGAAAATACCGTAAAGCTGGATGCACCGCCACATTTTACGAGGATACGGTCAGCTTTGATCTCATCGTGTATGTGTGGCCGTCGCGCCTGAATCTGGCGTACCAGGCAAAGGTCAGCCTGGGCACGGTGAGCCGGGGAGAGAGCGTGGCCATTGAGCGTGAGGGCAATGTTGTGTTCGGCCTGACTGACAGCGTGGAATTGCCGTGTGTAATGGATCTGGCATCCATCGGCTGGGAATCAGGCTGCTACAATGAGTCTTCGGAAAAGATAGCCACTCCCGCCGTAACCCATGACGGCGCATATATCACCCTGGATCAGAGTTGTTTCGGCGTGTTGCGGATAGCCGGCAACGCGCTCGGATTTAAACACACAGTGACAATAACCGTGGAAAAAACAGAGGCAGACAGCATCAGTGGCCTGGCCCCTGTTTTCTCCCTTACCTATGTCGATGCAGATGGCGAGGAACAGACCGAAGAACTTGAGTTGGAGATCCCCCAGTGTATCATCGATTACCTGGAAACCTGCCCTGACGGGTTGATAATGAGTGGCTCTGCAGATGTGACGACTCCGGGAGAGCCAAGGGCGGTGATTTATTATTCCACCTGCACCGGCAACGTCTTGGCGGTGAAATATGAGTGAACAGCAACTTAGCGTCACATACGTGCAGGATCCGACAGCAGCCGAACAGGAGGTGTATTTCATACATCTGGAGGAGGTTGGGCAGGAGAGTGACGCGCTCAGTCTGGCAGATGCCGCAAACTTGGTCAACGCTGCCTATGATATCGATCCTTGTGGGGACACGGACGAGGCCTCAGAGCAAGACACAGCAGCCGATGCGGTGCCGGAAGAAAACGAAGACCTGGTCAGCAAGGATGAGTTTGTTGACTGGATAGAAGGCAACTTAAATATGTCTGTCTGTTTGGTTAACGCAGACGGCAGTTACAGCGCGCAGTTAAAGGTTTTCCGCAGCCATCAGAATATTCCTTACGTGCTGCGGCTGACAAACGGCGAGATTATCTCCAAGGTGGTTACCGAGGAGACGGTCAGCGAGCGCATAGAGATTGACGGCAGCAGCGCAACCCTCACCTATGCCTATACCGGCAACCTGCAGTGCGCCCATGCGGTCAAATCCATCAAGGGCAGCACGATTAATTTTGAGCAGGAGATCAGCGGAACTATTTCTGTCACATATACCACCAGATACGATCTGGTGACCGTGCTTGTGTACGGCGAGGATGGAGATACTGGAGAGTGTACGGCTATCGCGTTTATGTCCGGATATGCGACAGACGCTTTGGATTTATCCACTCCTGAAACAGATGAAGATACCACCGAGGAGGAGGCTGCCTGGTATTGTTCTGATCCTGAAATCACTACACCTGGCGATAATGTCACCTGTTACAAGATCATCAGGTGGCATACAAAATGCGCATGTGAGCCTGACAGGATTGTTGAGACTGAAACCATCGAAGAGATTGTGCCTTGCGAACAGGAATACAAGTGCCCTGGCGCAGAAACGACGTGTCGCAAGCTCATCGGCACTGAGTCAAAAACAAAGGGATTTGTTGTCTGCGACGGAGATTATACGGATAAATGCGGAGACATGCAGTCAGCCCATGAGTTGTGTTGCGGTAATGCACCTATGCTCCGCCCTCCGTGTTGCAAAAGCACCTGGAAATATTCAGGCGGCAAAACTATAGATACGGCCAAGTATATTGCAACATACGGACCAAATACCCGTTTTGTTGCTGTTGCCCCAAAAAAAGGATATTGCGGCACACTGACTAAAACCTATGAGCACCTCAATTGCTGTGAGGATGTTGAGGATTTGACTCCTGCTGAGACCAATCCAACTGAGATATCTCCAGGGCAGCGTGTATTGATAGCTTTTGGTGGCGGCCTCGGGCCGTTTGACTGGACAATAAGCGGTGGTGCAACCTTTGCAGGCGGAGCTACCACGGCGACGACGCTGGAAAGCAGAATAGATGTATATGCCTCCGAGACATTGTGCAGCAAGGTGACAATATCAATATCAGGACAGTGTGGATCATCATCAGAGCGGTTGGCAACTGGTACTGATCCAGTGTCCATCACTTTGGTTGAGGATGGCCTGAGATATGCGATTGTACTGGTAGAGGCTGGCGTGATTCCGTACATACTGACCACTACAGGCACATATACCTCGTTCAGCGGCGAGGAAACAGTCCGGGAACTCGTGCTTAACGGCGGAGGAGAGGTCACTATATTTATCGAAAAAGAGCAGATATGCGAGGGAGATTTTGAGGTTATTGTTTCCGATGCGTGCGCGGATGTGCAATCCGTAACTGTGCCGATTGATGAGCTCAATACCGGTGTAATATGTTGCAGGTATTACACCAATTACACCTCGCTCAAAGATTGGTCTGATAACGGAGGAGCGCCCCTGGTATCAAATAACCCGAGATGGGTTGATATCTTTACAGCAACTGCATGGGCAGACACTGTAGTATCAGGAGCAACCTCTTTGCCAGAGGGTGATTACTGGATCATGCGCGTTGATTCTTCGAGGTATATATCTTTCGTAAGTATTGAGGAGATGGAAAACGGAAATTATCATCTTGCTTATACGCATTACGATGATTGTACGCTGGTGTCTGAGTTTTGTGAGGTATGCGCGTGATTAAATACGATACCGCAACACTGGTACTGTCCAGTAGTAGCAACCCTGTGCGGAGCCGCTTGCCAAGGCGGCTGAATATACGCGGCAAACGACGCGATCTCTCTGCTGTTTGCCCTGTGTGTTATCACCCAATTGTATTTGAGCGCGTTAATGTGAGCAGGTGTACCAGAGTCGGCGGTGGCTGGAAATCTGTTGCCAGGTGTACAAACGACAACTGTATGCACGAACACTATTCGGCCTTGCGCATTGATATCTTGCGCGCTAGGTGGGAGGTTATGCGCTAATGGCCCTTTGGACCCCGGCGGAGTTGACAACAATCCTCTGGCTCGACGCCCAGGACAGCGGCACGATTACCGGCAGCGCGGCTGTCTCCAACTGGGCTGATAAATCAGGCAACGCAAACGATGCCTATCAGTCTACAGCAGATCTGCAGCCTGCTGTTGATGCGGCGATAAACAGTTATCAAGCGCTGCTGTTTGCCGGTGATTATTTGATCGGCACTTCGGTACTGTTTCCAGGTACTGGTCCGTTCACGATTTTTGCCGTCTATAAACCTAATACGACAGGCAATTATCCGGCGTTTGCGGCAGGATCTGCCAATACTGTCGGGGCGTATAGATGGATAGGGCCATACAATACAGACCCCTCTTTTTTAGGGTATGGCTTGATCATCTCTCACCCTGATGTGAAGGATACCACGGCAAAGATTGCCTGTGTGACATTTGACTCGTCCAAGTTGACCAGTATATATCGCAACGGCGATCTCGGCAACACATCAACCTTGAATCTCAAGACTCCAGGTACATCACCGCCGTTTTGGGTTGGGCATGATAATCTTGGCAACCTGTTCCAGGGGCATATCGGCGAGATACTCGTGCTTGATTATGCGGTTGATACGGATACGCGCCAGTTGATCGAGGGGTATCTTGCCTGGAGGTGGGGGCTGGAAGCTGATTTGCCTGCAGGGCATCCATATATCTCAGCCGCACCAGGGTCTGCATCCGCTGAGGTGGTCAGAATGTCTCTGGAGCAGGTGTTCGGCATGTCTGACGGGCTGCGCATGATCCTTGAGCAATCATGGCTGATGAGCGACATGCGCATGGTTATTGAGCAGACACTGCAGCTGCGTGAGCGTAAATCATTACTCCATGCCTTTTACGATGCCCCGACAATCCGTAAATCACTGTATCAGGTGTATGGCGATGCGGTGCAACTGCGCAGGGTGCTGGAGCAGACGCTTTCTGACGGAGTGCCGTTGCGCAAGGTGTTGCAGCAGGTTTTTTCCAGCCAGGATAACCTGCGCCTGGTGCTGGAGCACGATTTCCGGATTACAGCCGACAGCCTGCGTAAGCTAATCGGACACAACTTCAGCTTGCAGGACGTGGAGCTGGTGCGTAAGACCTTGTATCAGATACTGTCGCTGGTAGCTGATGGTCAAGCCCTACCATCTCACAACAAAGCTGTAACGGTTAATGGCGCACCTATTTCCGCAAACGATATGCCGATATCGATCAATATCGAGCGGGATGTTGATATCTATTATATCTCCTGCGAGCTGGAGCTGCCGAGCCAGGCAGCCTGGGCGCAGTTTAGGCATGGCGACGTTGTGACTGTTACAGTTGGCAGCATGGAGTATGCATTAATCTGCACGCTGCCGTCGCGTGACCGTATCCACAGAGCACATGGGACACCAGCATACAGGGTTGAGTGCGCATCCCCTGCGGTGCAGCTGGGCCATGGCTATGCGGCAACGGTCGAGGGCGGGTTGACCGGTTTCGCGTCGGAGATTGCTGCGCAGCTGGCCCCTGGATTTTTCTTAGATTGGCAGATTGTGGATGAGTATTATCGGCCAGGTGTGCTGATCGCTGCCGGGGAATATCCAATAGAGATCATCAGCAACCTTGCCGCTGCCGTGGGGGGGGTTATCCAGTCCCAGCCGGACGGATCTCTCAAGGCTGTCCCACGTTATACTGTAACGGTCCCAGGGCGTGCCGCTTACACGCCTGATTACACGCTATCAGACGCGGAAGACGTGTATTCGGCCGGAGAATCCTTGGACCTGCGGGCCGGGTATAACAAGTATGCAGTCAGCAATCAGGCTACTGCCGCAGATACGCTCCGGCAAGAGGAGGAGGCGATCAGCAAGAGTCTCAAGGAGATCCGCGTCTACCAGACCCCATGGGACGGCACCGCCCAGCTCAGCCACACCGGCGGGGATTGGATCACAATCACGCCCATGGGCATCGAGGGGCGAGAGATCGAGGAAGAGATTGTCGAGTTTGTGGATGGCGAGGGGCAGACGCAATACCCCATTTACTCCTGGTCAGATATTGAGTGGCGGGCTAACAACCTAGGAACAATCACATTCAACGAGGACGGCAGCCTTACCGCCACCGTTCCCGGGGACAGCCTGCTGGCCATCACCTACAAAACAAAATGTAAGCTGTTTGAGGTACGTGATGCTGAGACAGAGCAAGTACAGCTGATTGCGGAGGATGCCTCATGAGCAAAATTACCTTTGTTGTTGAGTATGGTGACTCTGTGAGTGAGGACAATGCCAGCGGAGTTGTTATTGAGCTTGATGAAACTCGCAACCTGAACAGTGACGGCGAGGTAAAATCTCAGTTTTACCCTGGAGACACTGTCCATTTCCTCATCCATTGCCCGGATGAGCTGCGCATTGATCGTGTGGCATCAACGGACGGTATGGTGGTCTCAAGGGGGAGAACATCGCAGAGCAGGCAGCAGGATCTGCTCTTTGCTGGTGAAGATGCTGTCTCACTCAGTTATCAACCGTCTGGACCGATCTCCAAGAACTGGCAGGGCAACGTAGGCACCGGGTGGGCGCAGGATGATATCGAAATCACTGTTGCAGGCGGACAGCCATGCCTTTGCAAGGCAAGCTATGCTGTGGCGTTTTCGGCATATTATCTGGTGCCGCCGGCGCTCTCCCTGGGTGAGGATGATACATACACCATTATCGTAGTCGTGTACGTGGAGGCAGCATGATCGAGATAACAGTCAGCAGGGAGCCTGGAGACCGCCAGGGCGATGACATCACCGATGCCCTCATCACCAGCGCTGCCGGAGCACGGGCTCGGGCAAACGCCGAGATCGATGCAAATATGTATAACCGCACATTGGTGCAATCCACAGGACCATTTCGTGACGTGCATATCGAGCCAGGGGCAATCATCGAGACACTGGATGCCGAGCAGCAGGCATGGCGCGGCCAGGTCGAGCGGTCTGCTATTACTATCACCAGATCGGGAAATACCTATCAGGAAACCATTGCCCTGGAAACAGAGAGGGCCGAGATATAAGGGCGTTATGTCAACATCACATCACAGCAGTAGAAACGACACCTGGCGATCCTGGCTGCCGTGCATCACCCTTGGGCTGATCGTCGTGCTGGAGCTGGTCGGCTGCGTTGTCATCTATTTTGCCACACAAGGATAAAAACATGAGAATATTGATATTGCCCTTGGTAGCCGGTTTGCTCGGCGGCTGCGCGTCGTCTAACGATGTCGCCATGATCCAGGCCCATTATGACGCCAGGCGTAATCACGATACCCAGCAGACCAAGCAGGTGCGGCACAAGGCCCGTTATATCAAAGATATGTTTGATTACCAGTGCCCGGAGAACGCCCAGGGTTCTGAACTGTGCGGGTATGCCAAGGCCATGTCCAATATGATGGGAGCCGACAAGATCGCCGGGATCCGGCAGGAATCGTTCGGTGAGGAGAAGCCGATTACGTCTCTGGATGTGCAGGAGACGGGTATAAAAAAACTGGCCGCAGGCATCCCTATGATTCCGTTGACGGTCGGCGTCTACAAACAGGCCGGCAACGACCAGGCAAGCGCCGAGATCCATGCTGATAACGGCTCAACGGTGAGTTATACCCTGGATGAGGACCACGCCACTGCCCTGGGAGAAAACTCTACGGCCACGAATACGCCTTCCGGAGACAGCACGGAGATCGAGGCGGAAGAGAGCGAGAGCAAAGAGGGTGAAGAAAGTGAAGAAACCCAGGAGGAGACGGAATGATCACCAAGTCCATCAAGACAAGCGAATTCTGGGCGGTTGCCCTGGCATCGGCGCCCTACATGCTGCAGGCGTTCCTGCAGGCCCTCGGGGTTGACCTGGGCGATCAGGAGGTGTCGGTGATCGTCGAGGGGGCAAAGACCACTGCCGACAAAATTCTGGAAGCCGCAGACAAAATCGACCAGGCCCATTACCAGCAGGGGCAGTCCGTGCCTTACCTGCTGTTTGCGGCCCTCGGTTACGCAGGCCTGCGAACCTGGCTGAAGGCAAAGGGTGCTGCGCTCTCGGCACCGCAGGTGGAAGAGGTTGTCCGAGAGGTAACTGCAAAAATGAAGGCTGAAGACGGAGCGTGACGCCCATGGATTTACAGACCGGTGATGTATTCTGCGTGCAGGGTAATATGGGGGCGGTCAGTTCCATGATTCGACTGGCCGAGCGTATATGGTCCCGGGATAACCAGGCTGTGCACGGCCATGCGGGCATCATCCGCAACAGTATAGGCGAGACCCTGGAGGCGCTGTGGACGGTCAAGGAATCTCACCTGGATGAATACCGCGGTAAGCAGGTGATTATCTACAGGCCGGTGCAGGACCTGGACGGCGCCTTTATCGATCCGGCGTATCTGGCCAAGGCCTATGGGGACCTGCTGGAGGAACACCTTGGGCGCTGGTATCCGGTGCATCGTCTGGCCCTGCACCTGGTGCCGCCGCTGGCAAAATATATTTCCACCGGCAGGTGGCTTGTTTGCTCTGAGTTGGTGGCAAAATATCTGTGGCTCATCGATGCGCGGGATCTGCCTTATACCGGGGTGAATCCTGACACCTTGGCAGACGAGTGGCGTTATTATTTTAATTTCCAGGAAGTGTTCAGCGGTATCTGGGAGGGTATATAATGGGCGATCTGTCAGAAAATTTTTCCCGGCATGAGTTCGGCTGCCGATGCGGATGTGGGTTTGATACCGTGGATGCCGAGCTGCTGGTGTTGCTGCAGCAGGCAAGGGATCATTTTAAGGCATCGATCAGGATTGTATCCGGCTGCAGGTGCGCGGCCCATAATACCAAGGTCGGCGGTGCGGCCGGGTCGCAGCACCTCTACGGACGGGCTGCCGATATTGCCTGCGCCGGCGCATCCCCTGCGGAGCTGTACGCTTTTTTTGCCTCCAGGTATCCGGACAGGTATGGGTTGGGCAGGTACGCGACCTGGGCGCATATAGACAGCAGATCCGGAGGTCCGGCACGCTGGCAGGGCTGAGATAAAAAAACACACGGAGGGCGCATGAGCGGGGTGAAAATCGACAAGTGTTCTGTCACCGAGGACGGCGTCTGCGCCATGCACGGCGTGGAAGTGGAACGGCGCAAGAACCATCAGCGTGAGTTGGATGATATCAAGGCGGATATCACAAAAAACAATCAGCATATAGGGACGCTGCTCACTTTCAAGAACCTGATCACCGGTGCCTCCCTGCTCGGCATGCTGGTGCTGACCGGCAGCTATGTGTATACGTATACCCATATCGAGTCGGCAGAACTCAAGCACGCCACCTGGGAATCTGAGCTCAAAAGTCTGGATATGCGGGTCAACACCCTGGCCACCCGCCAGGCCGTGATCGACGACCGCTACAATACCCTGGTCACCCGCATCGATGAGCTGAGCGACCGGATCTACCAGCTGATCAACAGCCTGGAAGGACGCAGTGCGCAAAAGAAAGATCCCTACGGCAACTGACAACCATGAGTTGTCGGTTCATTCATCAGGCTCTCAAAAATTATCAAAAAGTTTTTAAAGGCGTTTGGAATAATTGATGATCGTTATGGTTTTGGTGCCGTAATCTATTACGGTACCAAAATCTTGTCGGGCCTTTTGTCGGGCCTTTTACTATAAAAAAGTAAAAACAAAGGTAAACTAAACAGCGCTAAACAATGGAGGCAAGCCATAAATGATCGGTAGGATTATGCTTATCAAGGCCTCTCACGCCGGGAACAGGGGTTCGAGTCCCCTTGGGGTCACCAAATATAAAAGGCGGCCGGCGAATTCGCCGGCCGCCTTTTTTTTCAGTTGCCCTCTGTGTTGCGATATTCTACAGGGGGCTACAGCCCGATGTAATTGCTTTATTTCCCTTCCCGGCCGGGTTTCAACACAAAACTTTGCCCTGGGCCGAAGCACCTGCCGCGAACAATGCAAAGTACCATGGTCACTGACAGGGCCGTCGATGCAACGAGCATGAACATGACGACAATCTGATATCTGATTGCAAGCATCGGGTCTGATCCGGATAAAATCCGGCCGGTCATCATTCCCGGAAGAAACACCAATCCCACTCCTGCGAGGGAATTCATTGTCGGCATCATGCCGGCTTTAATCGTGTCTTGGGCCATACCTGAGCCGGACTGATCGAGGAAAGACCAAGTGGCCTGTGAACAGTTACTATAAAAAAAGAAAACAAAGCGCCATTACCATGGTCGGTACGGCAGCATACAGCATTAAAAGTATCGGAGAGATACCGTTGCTGAAGTAATTTTTCAACAATGCCTGTCCCGCAGGATTCGGGGCATTGGCAATCACTGTAAGGCCGCCGCCGGTAACCGCACCCGCAACCACGGCGTATTTGAGACTGTCTGTAAAACCGGGAACCAGAGTGCTCAGGTAGGTTATGGCAGCATTATCATTAAAGGCCGTAAGCAGTGTGGCGCTCAGCATGAGAGGCAATTCACCGAGACTGCCGAGGACGGGAGCGATCCACCATCCCTGCAAGCCGCCGTGGATAACCAGACCGCCGAGAAAAAAACCTACCAGCATGGGCGGTTTGAGATTGACGTTGTTCTGGAAGGGCCAGGTTACATGGGCAAAGCCGATGAAAAACAGCATGCCCGGAACAAAGAGAGCCGGATAATGAGCATTCATAATGGTCCAGACCATAAAGGCCGCGTGTACTGCCATTATCCAGCCGGGGACACTGCCGCAGCGGTTATCCCAGTTAGGGTCGCTGAGCTTTGGCCGTTTATCTCTGGGGAGCAGGCCGGGGACGGAGACTGACAGCTGCTGCATTTTGAGATCTTCAAATTCCTGCTCAAAGGTCTCTTCAAGAAGCGTACAATCCGCATCATCCAGGCTGTTGCAGAGAGTCAGGGTGGACTCTTTGGCAGCACCCTTAACGCGCTCCAATTCCTGATGCAGGTCATGGCCGATTCGTTCCTGGGCCTTTTTCAAATCTTTTTTTAGAAATTCGCTGTGGATATATTTTTCCTTGATTTCATTTTTCAGCTGGGACAATTTGAATTTTTTCTCCAAGCCGGCGATCTGTTTTTTGAACGCCAAAAAGACCATGGTATTGGAAATAAGGATACCTATCACAGCCTTCCAGCCGAAGGTGGTGAGCATAAAGGGAAAATCCCAGTTCCAGGCGCCGGCGACCATGAGAACGGGTGGAGCCGCAAAATGAGTCAATGTGCCTCCCACTGAAATATTAACGAAAAGCAGCGCAATGGTCGCATATTTAAATGTTTTGCTCGGCTTTAACTCATAAAATTTTTGTGCCAGCAGCATTGCAGAGATAGTCATGGCGGCAGGTTCTGTGATAAAAGAACCGAGCAGCGGCCCAAGGGTCATGATAGTCAGCCACCAGGCAGCTAATGTGGAATTGAAAATTGCCGCTATGCGGCTCATCATATTTTCCGAAAGTTTCAGGATAGGTCGAGACGAGGCAAGGGTCATGATGACCACGACGAACATCGGTTCCGTGTAGTTTACCCCACTCACATATTCGACAAATGTATGCCAGTCATAGAACACGACAATGGCAGCAGCGAGTACCAGTGCCCAGAGCCCGAAAACAACCTCGATCTCGCCCAAAAAGTGAAAGACTTCAGAGAGAATGTGGGTGGAGCTTTCCGATTTTCGACCTGCTTCGATCTCTTTCTGGTATTCCGCCTTCCATTTATGAGCGTAATAGAGGAATTTACTGCTTAAAAAGGTGTGCAGGATTGCAGCCAGAAAAATGAGAGCGGCAAGCAGATTAAACGGAGTATGGCTGATACGGTGCCGCAGGATTGCAAGTACCCCCTCCATGTCGGCATCGTTATAAGTTGCAAAGACAGGCGGAAAATCGGCAGCCGTCTTCAGTTGATCATGGGCGCCTGCAAATGCGCAGGTGAGAGTAAGAAACAGAAAAAAAATCAGGCTGATTATTGCGCGTAGTTTCATGAATATTCCCGTGGACTTCTCTTGCCCCCCTTTGTGAGGCCATTACAATTAAACAGGCGATCAGTGCCTTCAGGTTTGATGCGTTATTTCCTCCAGTTCATCCAACCGCTGCAACCCTTCCATCAATATTGCCATAAAATCACCCAGCGGAGGAAGATCTGCAAGCTCTTCGGGGATGCCTTTTGAATAACTGAAAAGGCCCTTGTTTATACCGAGCAGGGAGAACAGGGCATCTTTATCCTGAAGCCTGTTAGAGTGAACATGGATTATCTCTCCATAGTTGAAAAATGCCAAGGCCCGTCCACTGTCGAGAAACAACTCTATTGTTCCGGTTTTTTTTGAAGTATTGATGAGCTGTAAAAGGTCTACAACCGATATTTCCCCTAACTCGCCGGTCATGCCTGAGGCGATTGTGCCCGAACGTAAATTCATGCTCTGGGCTCGTTGTACCAGCATTTTAAAGAGGAAAAGCTGTATCACCGGGTAGCGTACAATGGCATGCTTGAAGTTTTTTTCACTCAACATGGCCACCAGGGTAACATTAATGGTATGGACGGATTCGCTGAAAAGTTCCCCGGACACCATGTTTATGTCGCCCAGGATTTCTCCTTGGCCCATCTCACCGATTTTTGTTCCGTCTTCGGCAATCAATCCGACCAGACCTTTGAGGATAATGTAAATATGATTGGCTGTATCTCCTCTTTTTACGATCGCTTTATTGATGGGGATGGTTGTAAATTCCAGAAGAGAAATCAAGTCAGCCAGTGCATCGTCGTCCAGAGGTTCAAAAAGCGGCAGACTGCGCAATACTCCGAAATATTTTTCCAGGAGCTGTTTCCGGCGCAGTTTTTCCGCATCGTCCAGCAGTTTCATCTGCACGGTTGCATATGCTTTGTCCCGTTTGTATTCAAATTGAATCAGACCGTCGCAGCCGCCGCAATCAAACAGGGATTTCTTTTCGCTTAAAGCCGGCAGGCCTCCGAGTTTTTTCTCGGATGTCAGGATTTCCACCAGTTTCAAGCCCAGGATGAGACAGCCGGGCTTGGAGGATGATCCTTTGAGAATGTTGTTGGCAACTTTTATCTCTTCCCCGATATTATACAGAGGACAGGAGGTTTCCTGGGTAATGATAAAGACAGCGTCACGAATTTTTTTCTGTTTTTTCTTGATCATATAAGGAAATGCATAGGCAGAAATACATATTTTGGAAACTGGAACACCTGCAACGGAAAAGAGCATAAACCATAACCGGACTCCAGCCAAAGAAAATCAGCAATCCTGCCTATTGTTCCTCTCTTGCCGCTTCAAACCCTGATACGATATCCAGAAGCTCTGCAGTGATCTGGTTCTGTCTGGCTTGGCGGTAGGCTCCCTGCAGTGTTTCATGCATCTCCATGATATTTTTTTCTGCTGCCTGCATGGCAGTCAGTCGTGCGGCATTCTCGCCGGCCATGGATTGGGCAAACGCCCTGAAAAAGGAAGCAAACAGATACTGGTGCAGCAGATGGTTGAAAAGCATTTCCCGCGGCAGACCGAGCATGGGAATACAGCGACCGGTCCAGGGTTTCTTTCTTTTCTCGGTCAGCCATTGCTCATCAAGAGGCAGGACTCTCTGCAGAGATGGACGATATCCTGCCGTGCCGTTCTCCAGGCGGTTATGAACTATGTAGAGGTCGCCGACTTCACGATCCTTCCGCAAGGCAGCGAATGTTTCCACAATGCTCTGCATCTCTGTACTGATACCGTTGAGACTGCCGGGCAGGTGAAAAAATTCTACTGCGCCTGAGTCTTCTTCCAGGGCGCCGTGCACCCTTTCTCCCGCCGCCCAGAATACGCAGGTCTTTCCTTCAGACTTTAGTTTTTCCACGTGCTTACGGGCGAACTCCACCACCGCATCGTTGAACTGGCCGCACATTCCCTGGTCTGAGCCCAGTACCAGGCAGACCGCGCTCTCTTTCCAGCGCTTTTGCGGTAGTTTGACCTGGTCGCGCAACAATGCCTGCCAACCTGTATCCACCACTGCATAGTAGTGATCCAGGGAGGAAGCGGCCGATTCGAATTGCCTGATATTCACCGCAGCCAGGCTCTTCATGGTTCTGACCACAGAGAGGAGATTGTGAGAGGTTTCTATTTTACGCTGCAGTTTTTCCAGAGTTTGCATGGTCTCTATTCAATAATGTAATAACCCATCGTCATTGCCCGCTGGAACCTTGTCGACGATCTGTTGCAGTGCATCTGTAAGCGTCTTCCATATATCATCTTCCTTGTCTGCCGCACGTACGGCGTGAGCAAGTTCAGGCTTCTCCCCCAGCAGGGTAATAATCTGCTCTTCAAGGACGGAAATGGAGGACAAAGGGATATGATCAAGCATCCCTTCGTTTACGGCAAAAAGGACCGCTATCTGTTGTACGTCTGCCAGGGCATGGTACTGATCCTGTTTCAGTATTTCCCGTACTCTTCTGCCGTGAGCTAGTTTTCGGCGGGTAGCTTCATCCAGCCTGGTGCCGAACCTGGAAAAGGATTCAAGCTCCTGATACTGGGAGTAGGACAGGCGCAGATCACCAGCCACTTTCCGGTATGCGGGCAGCTGCGCTTTGCCTCCGACACGGGAAACCGATCGTCCGACTTCTACGGCGGGCAGCTGTCCCTTTTGAAAAAGATCGGGCGACAGATAGATCTGGCCGTCGGTTATGGAGATGAGGTTGGTCGGGATATATGCGGAAATATTCTGCGCCTCGGTTTCGAGTATCGGCAGCGCGGTCAGGGAGCCGCCTCCCAGGTTTCGATGCAAATGTGTTGAACGTTCCAGCAGCCGTGAATGAATATAGAATATGTCTCCGGGAAATGCTTCGCGTCCCGGAGGTCTGCGCAGCAGGAGGGAAATCTGCCGATAGGCCTGGGCATGGCGGGTAATATCATCGTAAACCACCAGAACATCCCTGCCCTGCCCCATAAAGAATTCTCCTATGGACGTGGCGGCATAGGGGGCTATATATTGCAGCCCAGGCGTGTTACTGCCTTCGGCAACGACTACAACCGTATGTTCCATGGCCTGATTGCGCTGCAGGTCGTCAATGACTTTGGCAATGCTCGAACTGCGCTGACCTATGGCGCAGTAGATACAGATTATGTTCTGATCGCGTTGATTAATAATGGTATCCACGGCAACAGCGGTCTTGCCGGTCTGCCTGTCGCCGAGGATGAGCTCCCGTTGTCCTCTGCCGATGGGGATAAGCGCATCGATCACCTTTATTCCCGTCTGCAGGGGGACGTCAACCGGAGCTCGATCCATTATCGACGGCGCCTCGCGCTGTACCGGGATGCGCCGTTCTTCAGGCAGGCGGGGTTTTCCGTCCAGCGGGTTTCCCAACGGATCTATTATCCTGCCGACCAGGGCGTTGTGCACAGGGATATCAAGGACCTTTCCGGTCCTGACAACCTCATCCCCTGATTTCAACTGATCGTCATCTTCAAGCAGGACGATGCCGATCCTTTCCGGGAGAATGTCGAGCACCAGGCCGACTGCATGACGTCCCAGGGTTACCAGTTCCTCTGACTGGACTCTGTTCAGGCCGTCGGCCCAGACAATCCCCTGGCTGATTTTGCAAATTCGGCCGACCTCATCGGTCGTAGCTGCCGGAGTAATACTCCCGAGGCTTTCATCTATACCGGCGGATACATCTTCCAGGATTTTTTGCAGTTCCTGCATTGCCATAGGTTATTGCCCACTCTGTACCGCAGGTTGCATTGCCTGCATAACCTGCTGCTCCATTTCGTCCATATAGCGTCTGATGTTCCATTCGAATTTGGCAGGTCCTGCCGACAGCATGACACCGAACCCTAATTCGGTATTTACCTCAAACTTCGGAGCGACTTTCGGAAAAATATCGTCAAGAACCGATCGAATCTCCTGCTGCTGCTCCTTATTGATCGCAAAACCGGAGACAATCCGTATGGTCTGCGGTTTTGATTTTTCATTCCCGTCTGTTGCAAACGCCTGCGGCAAAAGAGAAGAGAAACGGGCAATCATTTTTTCTTCAAGCTGTTCATCGGCAAGGTCGCCGATAGCCTTGGCTGCGACATTAAAGACCTGGCGGCAGAGCGTTTCCTTTATGTTTTGAAGAAACTCCTCTTTCTCCTTATCAAGATGTTCCTGCCAGGAAATTCTTTTTTTTTCAAATTCATCTCTGCCTTTTGCCAGAGCCTGTTCACGCCACTCCTGAATTTCTTTTTTGGCCTGCTGCAGCAATTGTTCTTTATACATTTCCACTTCCCTTCGTTTTGCAGCAACAGCCTCGGCATCACTTTTCGCTTTTCGTCTGGAACGCTCGGCCTGCTGCAGATTGTCGGCAATTTTCCGCTCTCTCTCATCCATGGCTTTGAGAACAGGCTTATAAAGAAAGCGTTTAAGCAGATATATGAGGATGAAAAAATTAACGATCTGGGCGCCGACCGTGAACCAGTCAATGAGCATTCTTTATCCCCCGGCCCTTGATACAAAATAGTTCCAGAATGGATTGGCAAAAATAAGAATCATGGAGACGACAAAACAGTAAATCGCAGTCGATTCCACCATTGCCAATCCGACAAACAAGGTCCTGGTAATGGTATTTGTTTCGTCAGGCTGCTGGGCTATGGAGCTCAATGCCTGGGCCAATGCCCGTCCTTCGCCAAGCGCCGGAGCAATGGCTCCGATACAGATGCAGAGTCCCGCCGTGAAAATGGAGGCTGCCGCTATCAAGGTCAGGTCTTCCATGAGATCCTCCTTTGTGGGTGTTTTTTTACGGATAATTACTCTGTATCCGTGCAGGATCGGCGCTCACCTTGAGGCCGGCCCCGATATACACTGCAGAGAGAATTGCAAAGATATACGCCTGCACCATACCGGTGAGCAGGCCAAACAGGTTCATCAATACCGGAAAGATGAGAGGCGCTATGGCCAATAAAATCGCGGCAATCATGGAACCGCTCATGATGTTGCCGAACAGGCGCACAGCCAGAGCAAGCGTCCTGCTTATCTCCCCGATAATATTAAAGGGCAGCATCAGCGGGGTCGGCCGGATATAGTTTTTCAGGTAGGCGGACAAACCGTTATCAGCTATCCCGTAAACAGGCACGGCAATACTGACGCAGATCGCGAGCGCGGTCGTGGTTGAAAGTGATCCGGTGGGAGCGTGAAAACCGGGCGCCACGCTGAGCAGGTTGGAAACCGCAATAAACAGAAAAAGCGTTCCCAGAAAAGGGAGGAATCGTCTGGGCTCCTGCCTGGTTACATCCTTGATCTGACTGTTTATCAACACCACAATGGATTCCAGGAAATTTTGAAGACGTGGAATCCTTTGGCCGGTGCGCAGGTCTCTCGTCACCCACAGGCTTCCGAGGGTCAACAGAGCCATGATCAGCCAGGTAAAAACGATGGTGGCGTTGAGCTGAACAAATCCCGCCCGCCAGTAAACAACGGCATCCGGACTAATGTGCATGGCTGCGCTCCGTTTGAGGTTGTCGTATTTTCCCTATGACCAGAAACCTGGTAAGGAGAAAAATGAGAAAAGCCGTGCCAAAAGTCATTGTGCTGTTTTGTAAGGCGGCCCAGAAGCAAGCGAGTGAAATCGGAAACCTGACCAGGGCGCTTGCCAGCAGCAGCCGGCCGGGTCTTGCAGTATCTGGAACAGAGCGCACCGTCTTCCATAAACCGCCAAAGAAAAATATTCCGGCCGCTGTCCCCCAGGCAATGCCCTGCAGTACGTGTATGCTATCCATTCCCGTTTTCCTCTCTTTCCCTTGTAATGGTATCACCTTCCTTACGAACCCAATACCAGGCGTTCCAACAGCCGATGATCAGCCCGATCAGCAGCAGCATAAGGGTCCACGAATATTTCGACGGCCAATGATAGTCGATCCACACTCCGACAAAGGCGGCGGTCACCGTCGGCACGGCAACTGACCAGCCGACTGTGCCGAACATGCCGAGTCCGTACCACATGGCGTCATGGCCTTTTTTGCGAGTTCGCATCTTACGTTTCTCTCGCCGGGATATTTCCGAAGGAAAATACTCCTTTCCCTTGTTTTTCGAGGTCATTTTTCAATCCAATCGGCATTCCCCGCAGTATGTTCAGATTGTATTAACACACACGGTATTACAGGGTGCTGAGAGGCGCGCACATACAATACGCCGCTATCCGCTGAGCTGCATAAACTGCTTTAAAAACCCGATTTCAAGCTTGGCTGCAGCAGACCTGCTCACCTTTTCCCTTTCCACGAACTCTTCCTGCATTTGCCTGACGATATCGACCAGCCCGCCAAGTTTACCTGCAACGGCATTTCGGGAGGCGATCTCAACCGCCCTCTGAACCTTGACCAGGATGCCGCCGTCAACGGCGATAAAATGATCTTTTCCCTGCAAATCCCTGTATATGACAATACCGGGAACCAGGGATGTCACATAGTCAATATGCCGCGGCTTTAAACAAAATTCTCCCCTACTGCTTTCAGCCCTGACCTGCAGTGCCTCCGTATCAAGAAAGAGCTCGGTGGGCAGTATGATGGTGAGCTGTATGCGATCTCTCCCTGATTGCTCAAATGCCATGGTCTGCCTGTGCCTCGTCAATGGCGCCGATCATGTACAGTGCGCTTTCTTGCGTGTTATAAAACTCATCGTCCAAGATTTTTTCACAACCGCTGAGCGTATCCTCCAAGCTTACCAAGCGCCCCTCCAGGGCGGTAAAATGTTCGGTGGTATAAAAAGGCTGGGTCAGAAAACGTTCCAGACGACGGGCTCTGTTCACGGTTCGTCGGTCCTCCCGGGAAAGTTCTTCGAGTCCGAGCATGGCGATAATATCCTTCAGATCTTCGTAATCGGAAAGCGTTTTACGGACCTGACGGGCAATCCGGTAATGCTTTTCTCCCACAATCCTGGGATTGAGCATCATGGATCGTGACTGCAGCGGATCAATGGCGGGATAGAGCCCCTGGCCGGCCATTTGCCGGGATAAGACCACAGATGCAGACAAATGGGAAAAGGTGTGAACCGCAGCAGGGTCGGTGAGATCATCCGCCGGAACATACACGGCTTGGATGGAGGTGATCGAGGCTCTGCGGCTGCCGGCGATCCGTTCCTGCAATCCAGCAAGCTCCGTACCCATGGTAGGTTGATAGCCGAGCCTGGAAGGCAGGCGTCCCATCAGACCTGAAAGCTCCATGCCTGCCTGGATAAAACGGAAAATGTTGTCGATCAACAGCAGCACGTCCTGCTCCTGTCGATCACGAAAAAATTCCGCCATGGTGAGCGCCGTATTACCCACCCGGAACCTGGAACCGGGGGACTCGTTCATCTGTCCGAAAACCATAACCGTATTTTTCAGGACATCGGCTTCCTGCATTTCCCGGTACAGTTCCTCTCCTTCTCTGCACCGTTCACCTATTCCGCAAAAAATGCTCACCCCTTTATGACCTGCCACCATGTTATGGATAAGCTCGGTGATAACCACGGTCTTGCCGACTCCGGCGCCTCCGAACAGGCCTGTCTTACCGCCCTTTTCAATGGGAACCAGCAGGTCTATCGCTTTAATGCCGGTTAGAAATATTTCTTCAGTGACCACCCGCTCAGACAGGCTCAGCGGGCGCTGGTGAATGGATTTGAATTCCTTGAAATCAGGCTTTTCCTTTTTGTCGACAACTTCCCCGAACACATTGAACATGCGTCCAAGCAGTTGCTCGCCGATGGGGACTTCGATCGGTTTGCCGAGCCCCCGAACGGGATCCCCTTTAGCCAGTCCTGCTGTTGCCGTAAGGGCAATGCCTCGGGCCTGGTGTTCATCAAGGTGATCGATTATCTCCACCACGGTTCGTGGCATTTTTTCCGTTTCCATGATGGAATACAGAGGCGGCAGGGATTCCGGACAGTAAATGTCCACCACCGTAGCTCGAACTGAACTGACAGTACCGGTAAACTGCTGCTGTCTGTCTGCGTTGCCTTCTTTCATAGAGCTGAATCAGCTGAAATTCTTATCCGAAAATCTTTTGCGAAACGCCGTTATGAACAATATCTCTGAATCTTAGAAAAGAACGCTCTCTTTTCATTATCGTATCAGGCCGCGTTTTTTACAAGTCCATTGTCGGTGATTTAAGTGCTGTTACCACGCTGTATTACCTGCTCCGTTCCCGGACGCAGGAAACCGGACAATCAAGAAAAAATATTGTTTTTACAATCTGTTACCTATAGAATATACGCATAATGAAAAAAGACGACGGTTTCCTGCCGTCAGGACGGGGCAAATATGTGTTCTCTGAAATATCTGATACAAGTTTGTGTTTTTTCCTGGTGCATACCTTTTGTGTGCACAAGCAATGGCATGTGCGAACAGAAACGCATAGTCTTTTTCCACCCTACAAGTGCGGGCAACACCTACTGGCCTCAGGTTATCGAAACACTGAAGGCTGTAGCTGATGATCTTGGAATTATAGTCGAACCCCATGGGTTCGATGTTGACAATCGTTTTTCAAAAGCCTTGACCGGAGCGGCTGTCCTGCAGGACGATCCCAGACCGGACGGAGCAATCCTGTCTGTGGCGTTCGGACAAAGCAAGCCTCTGCTGCAGATTATCGAAGACCTGCACATCCCTACATTCATTCAGGGGCCGCTCTTCCCGAAAGAGTTGGCGCAATTAGGTGGCAGCCCAAGGAACGCCTATACATATTGGATCGGTTATTTTTACCAGAATGAAGAAGAAAAAGGCTATCAGCTCGGCAAGATCCTTCTCAGCTCTGCCAGGGAACAATCAGCCTTTGGAAGGGACGGCCGCATCCATGTAGCCGGTATAGGCGGGGACCGTACCTGGTTTGGCTCCTTGCAGAGAAATGCGGGCCTGGCAAGAGCTGTGGGCGAGGATCCCGCAGCAATTCTCCACCAGGTGGTTCCCAGTAACTGGACAGTGCCGGATGGAAAACGTATCGCCCATGCCCTGATTGAACGCTATCCCGAAACTTCGGTAATCTGGGCGGCCAGTGATCAACTCGCGATCGGGGCGGCAGAGGCTTTGAAAGAGGCGGGAAAACAATTGGGGTCAAACGGATTCACCGGCGGACTTGATTTATCAAAGGTCGGCCTGCAATACGTTGAGAACGGTTCTTTTGTCGCAACAACAGGAAGTCCATTCATATCCTGGGCGCAGGTGCTCATCTACCTCTATGACTATTTACACGGCAAGGATTTTATGGAAGATCCTGGTCTTGAATTTTCCTTGAAAAATTGCACGATTACCGCCGACTCACCGGCATCCTGCCGAACCATGCTGAACACCTACAGCCGGATCGATTTCAGAGAGTTTTCCAAAGCATGCAATCCGGAGCTGCATCTGTATGATTTTTCTTCGTGGTATCCGCATAAGCCGGTGAATCAGGAAGCGTACGAAAAGTAGACTGCTGTAACAGGTTTGTATTCGGTTGATACAGCTTACTGTTTCGGCTGTTACGGGACCAGGATTTTCAGACAACGTAGCCTTTACTGTAAGAGGTCCATGGAGTCAAATGAATTGACATAGGGCGTCCCAAAAGACATTCAGGACACCCTATGTATCGGAGCTGGTTGTTGCGGCTGGAAATATCATCAGCAGGGTGAGCCGGGATGAGGCAGCGCTTACTCCGTATTGTTAACCGGCAATCTGACGATCATGGTTGTCCCCATGCCGGGTTCACTCTCACAGACAATCTCGCCTTTGTGCCGGTTTACAACTATATCGTAAACGATTGCCAACCCTTGGCCGCTTCCTTTACCGACTTCCTTGGTGGTAAAAAACGGATCAAAAATACGGTCCCGCACATCTGCGGCAATGCCTACGCCGTTGTCTTTGATCGTAATTTCGAGAATATCTTCGCTGCTCCTTGTCGATATGGTGATCCGCCCTGGAGGATCCTGCCTATCACGCGCCTTGACGGCATCCCTTGCGTTAAGAATCAAATGAAGCAGGAGCTGACTCATCGAGCTTGATTCACAGCTTAACAACGGAACATTGGGAGTCATTTCAGTGGTAAGTTCCGCCACATCTTTCCATTCACCGTGTGTCACCAGGACAGCGTTTTCAATGTGCCTGTTTATATCGATGAATTGCTTATCCTCTTTTCCCGGATTGGCAAATTCTTTCATAGCCGCAACGATGCGGGCAACAGTCTCTACCCCTTTCAGCGCCTCTTCTATACCCTGGGGGATCTCATCCTGCAGAAAATTCAGGTCGCTTTCTTCTATAAGTTCAGTCAGTTTTTGCCGCCACTTCGGATCGATCTGCAGTCCGGCATCACCGAGGCCGCGCTGCAATTCATCGAGCAGGGGGGTCATGTCCGTAAAGGATGTATTAAAAAACGTCAAGTTATTCTGGATATACTGTATCGGGGTGTTGATCTCGTGGGCCACACCTGCGGCGAGCTGCCCTACGGCCTCAAGCTTTTGAGCCTGCAGGAGTTGACGCTGCAATGAACGAATCTGGCCGACGTCACGCCACAGGGAAACATAATGTGTCACCTCTTTTCCGGTACTTCGTACCGGAGAAATCGTCATTTCCGTCTCGAAAAAAGTACCGTCACTGCGACGATTGGTCATGGAACCGCTCCAGACTTTATCTGCTTTCAGGGTGGACCACAGGTCGTTGTAAAAATCATTATCATGGATGCCGCTCTTAAAGAGCGAGGGTTTCCGTCCCAGCGCCTCGTCCGCTCCATATCCCGACATATGCTGAGCCGCGAGGTTGGTATAGAGAATCACACCTTGGATATCGGTCACAAGAACACCTTCCGAGGTCTGTTCCAGTACGGTGGACTGCAGCTTACGAACGGCCTGGGCTTTGTGCCTCGAGGTAACATCATGGATAAAGATGACCCGGTGCACTTCGCGGTCGGAAAAATCCTCGGAAGAGGCATGGTACTCGACTATCATCTCCTCAACTGTCCCGGGAATCGTGATTTCCCCACTCGGGTTTTTCGGCAGCTCACGGGCCAGGGAAGCGAGGAGTTCTTCCTGCAGCGTTTCTTCACTCAAACCGTATTTTACACTCCAATCCGGGATGATCCGTTTAAAGGTTTCATTGTACTGTAACAACCTGAACGTTTCATCGATGACCAGCAGGCCTCCAGGTACGGTATTAAAAATATTCTGAATAAACTGTCTCTGCTGCTCTGCCTTTCTCAGGGTACGTTTGAGCTCCGAGATATCTTTGGCCCCGGCAACCACACCAACGGTCTCACCTGCTTCGTTGTTGACCCTGGCAAGATTGATGGAGACCGGGAGTTTGCCGCCGTCAGCGGTCACAAAGGTCAGCTCGACATTGCGTAATTCAGAGCTGGAACGGGTTGCCTCCTGATAGGGGAAGTTAAAAGAGGCCGTTACAATCTCTTGGGCCTCATCAAACAGGTCTCCGACAGGTCTGCCGAGCAACTCAGCTTCCATATAGCCAAGCAGAAAACATGTTTCCTTGTTGACGCGGGTTATCAGCATACGGCTGTCCACCACAAGCAGGCTGTCGAGGAAGTTGGATATAACGGAATCCGCTTCCTGCCTGGCAGCCCGTGTTTCGTTCATGGCCGTGTTAAGTTCCCGGCTCATGGTATTGAAGTTCCCGGCCAGAGTGTCGACTTCGTCAATACCTGTTAAATCAAGCCGTTCGCTTTTGAGATGTTTTCCCAGATCCCTGGTCAGGTCGGACAGCCGCATGATAGGGGTTGCAATCACATGAGTGAGTTTTTTCGATGACCCAAGCAGATAAATAAAAAACAGCACATAAAAAAACACCATTGCCAGAATTGCCGACAAACCGATTTTATTACTGAGTTTTTTCAGTTCAGTGATGGGTGCGAAAACCGTATTTTTTTCGACAAGGGTCATCATTCTCCAGCCGGTTTC
This sequence comes from Desulfobulbaceae bacterium, assembly GCA_963678525.2. Taxonomy (GTDB): domain Bacteria; phylum Desulfobacterota; class Desulfobulbia; order Desulfobulbales; family Desulfobulbaceae; genus Desulfogranum. The sequence continues at coordinate 1,156,828 of CAXXDG010000003.1, read as the reverse complement.
TTCAACGATTTCCTGGCTCACAAGATATTCAACCTCGCCGATCACTATGGAGCCGATATGCGCCCTGGATGCAAACAAGGAGCTGAACTGTTCCGTCAACGATGCATCCGGGTTATTGAGCAGATTGAACTCTTCAGGTTTTTCAATGGTTGTCTGGATGCTTTCCGAATAGACATGGCCTCCCAATTCCTGTAACTTCAGGATCTGCTCCACCTTTTCCTGCATGGCAAGGATCGTCCCTCCGTCATCCACCATGAAAATCCCCGCGTCCCAGGGAAAGCGCAGATCGAGAATATTCTGCACAAAGGAGCTGATGGTTACGTCCAGGCCGCTGACCCCTTCCAGGAAATCACTCCGGTAGACAGGAACAATGAGCGACACCATCCACCCCTGTCCGGCAGGGTCCAGATATGCGCCTGTCCATACAGGTTTACGCTCCGGATTATGTTCAGCATCAGCGTCATAGTAGAAATTGTAATCCTCCATATTTATGGCAGTGCCGTATTGTCCGGGGGCGTCCGGCATAAAGGGATAGAGGCGGTTCATATCATCCCAGGTATTGAGATAGGCCTGGGTGACTATGGGGCTGGTCTCAACAATGGATACAAGCAGGGGGTCGAGCATTTCACTGCACCGGGCCTTTTGCCGCTCCTGCTTCCCTATCTTGGTGGTGCTTGCATAGTACAGACTTCCACCGCCGTTATTATTGAGCTTATAAAAGGCTCCGTTGCCATGTACACCGAATTCAGGAGAAGCATTGGGGAGGTAACATGCTCCGGGCCTTTCGAAAAAGGATTCGTGATCCCGCTGCATGATTACCGCCAGGTCGTGCACTTCCATCAATTGCCTGTTGATGGCTGTGACTTCCCTGGAGGCGATTTCTTTTATGTTTTGCGTTGCCTCGGCGAGCATGGTGGAACGGTTTCTGTCCGAGATATAAAAATTAATTCCGAAATAGAGGAGCAACAGGGCTATCTCAATGACAAAAATCGGAACAAGAGAGCTTTTCAGGTAGTTACGATAGATGAGGGACTGAATATTTCTATTTTTCATGCAAAGTAAGAATTTGTTTCCGCCCTTACACAGGGCATGCAATGAGGTGCCTGTACCCGTGCCTTCTGCACGGCTGCAGGATTGTTCAATGTGCCGTTGTTTATATTGTGCAGGATCCAAATCAATTTTGCAAAATTTGTTCAGATCAGAGAGAAAAAATGCGCAGCACGCTGTTTATATGCGTCCATGTGAACACGAATGAAAGGAAAGAAATCCGCCCTGCTGCCTGCTGCCCTGCTCATGATCTCGGTGGTACACAAAAAAAGTGTAATATCAATAGTGTTATCACTAAAATACGTTGCAATATCCGGTGCTGAATTTATACTGAGATGCAATATGCATAGCGGTATGTTGCCTGTGAAAAATACAGATTCCATACCGATATTTTTGGACGGACACAGACAAGGAGGCGTAATGAAGACGTTCTATACATTGACATTAGCCGGTTTTCTCATCATGACATTTGTAGTCGGTTGCGGAAAGAAATCCTATGATGAAGGCACACAGGCTGCGCTCAGCATCCAAAACGTTGAGCAGGAATTGCGGATGGGGAAAAAACAGATTGAATCCACCATGAATGCCATGGAGGCAATGTTTGCAGCGCGCGGAGATCACCTGAAAAAGCAGTTTAAGGTATATTCCGACTCAGTGGATGATCTTGAAAAACTGCGAAAGACGGTGACCAAACGGCTGGATACCATGGTGAAGAAAAAGGCCGACTACCTCAAACAATGGTCTGAACAGATGCAGACCATTGAAAACACGTCCATACGTGAAACCTCTGAAAAGAGAATGGCAAGTGTTGAACAGATGTTTGCATCCGTGCAGACCGAAATATCAACAATCGGGGAAACATTCAATCCCTTCATGAAAAAGCTGAACGACATCCGCACTGCCATGAATATGGATCTGAATGTGAACGGCCTGCAGGCAATGCGGCCAATCGCAGACCAGGCCCAGGCAGATGCCGACACGATCGCGGCAGGACTCGATTCAGCTGTTTCCGTGCTGAATTCCGCTGTCCAGGCCCTGTGATCGTTTATGGGCTGTAGCGTCCTTTGCTTCAGCCTGCACTTTCATTCAACCTGAATCCGTGACGATTTTTTTGAACTGCTAAATGTATCTAATAGCAATTACGGGAAAATTATACTTTCGGTGTTTCCACAAGGATGTAACCATTCGCCCTTCGGGGCTTTCGTCCGCACCCCATCTTCATTGCCCGCAACCACCTGATAAAGTTTACTTTAATCAGGTAGTCCCGGACAACGAAGCTGAAGCACGGACGAAAGCTCACGGATTCAGGATTCAATACAGAGTCTTTTTACAGAAAAAAGAGAGAACTATTTAGCTTTTTTCTTTCCCAACGGCTGATCATGGGGGATGTTCTCCATGATCGGCGTTTTCTCGTAATGATCCAGATTCAATGATTTGGCTTCCGCCTGGCGGGTGAACATGATCATAGCCAGGGAATCGAGCAGTGTGCTCAGGTTTGTCTGCCGGGAAAGCTGCTCGGCAACCTGATGCCCTAAGAGCGGCATGATATCAATGGTGACAGGGAGAACATGCTCAAAGTTGTCTTTAATGCCGGTCATAAGCTCTTTATCGTGCCGTTCTTCATCCCAATGAGAGAACTGGGTTCCCGGTCCATAATCTGTTTCAACACGCATATCTGCGAGTGCGGCCAGTCTGTTGACGGCATCTCTGGTAAACTCGCCGGTTGCAGCATCATACAGGTCGTCCCATTTTTCCCAGCCGAATCCCAAGGTATGCCCGATCTCGTGGACAATGGTCCCTGAAATCTGGTTTTTGGTATAGGTTTCAAGGTATTTGGTGTTGAACTCCACCTTGCCGTACATGACGCCTTCGTACTCATAGGGCTGATAGGCCCTGGCAATGGTATAACTGTTTGCGGTAAAAGTGCCCAGCCGGATAACAATGGAAGAATAAGGGATGACAAATCTGTTCCAGAAGTTGCAGGCCACCCTGGCGGCAGCCTTCAACTTGCCGTCCATATCTGAGACGATCTTGTAGGTTATCAGGGTTGACTCAACTTTGGTGGTGAGGATCTCAAGTGCCTGTTTCAAGTGCGGTAATGCCTCATAGATTGCCTGGACGCGTGCTATCTCATCCGGTCGCAATGCTCGTCCCTGAATCTGAATACCTGCCGCTTCCTGGGTCAGTTCATCAATGATCTGAGCGAGTTTTTCCATGTTCCTCCTCCTTGTTGAACCAGTTAATGGATTGCCTCCCTTCCCTGCCCGGACTTTACATTGTTTTCTGGTAACTGCTCACAGCGCACCTGATCTTTCCGCGATCAGCCAGGCTTACGTATGACCAGATACGCTGCACCGGTCTGTGTGCTATCAGGCACCCTGTAACCAGTTACAAACACAGGGAAGTTATCAAGCTGGACTGTGCCCCCATGAGTAGTTACGTTTTCTGAACCGTCTTCACAGCCTCCAGGAGCTGCCGGAGAGGCACCCCTGCCTCAAAGGCCAGTGCCTGAAAATCAGGCTGTTCGCCTGTTTCAATTTCTTCCAGAGCCTCCCTGGCGAAATCCAACAGCCACACAGGCGCCGCTGTCTGTGGTGTGACCCCTGTTGCCCGTATCCGTGATTGGTGTGTGGTTCCCTTGAATTTACGCATGACGTCACGCACCTGATCGTCGGCTTGAATACGCGGCACATTGTCCAACGGAATCCCCCCCAGGTCAACGGCAATATCATGCAGCACATCAGGCAGCTGTTTGTTGATTGTCGGGAAAAAACTTCCCACCTTGTCGTTGGCCCGCACCGTATTCACCAGCACGCCTGCATGCGTTGCAATGGCCCGTTTAACTGAAGAATATATGTGTTGTGTGCCCGGCACCTCTCTACCTCCCTCCGGCAATTGCAACACTAACCTGACACTGCTCAATTCCTGATCCCAGACAGTCCAGGCACTGCCGGCCGCAAGATCATTGAGTGCGGCGGCTTCCAGCCAGGATCCCGCCTTTATAATGTCCGGAATGGTGCCGGACGCCCGCACCAGTGCGCGCAGCCCGGAGCGAAGCATGGGAGGAAATTCCATTTCCAGGGAAGACCGGCATGAAGCTCCGAAAGCCTGCGCAGCCTTCTCCTGTAATGCCTGCATACTGTCCGGGAAGGTATGATCATGTTCCAGGGCCATTATCAGGAGTGCGATAACATCGGGTGAATCAGGTAACAGACTCCAGAGATTGTTCAGTACCGCCTCTTCCAGACGCTCTTTGCGCAACTTGCCCATAAAATGTGCATGCGCTCCCACCAGTCCGAGCAGGGGGTGTTCGAATTTTCCATAGAGTGCCTCCATACGCAGGGGCTCCGGCAGCAGATCAAGTCTTTCTCCCAGGCCTTTGAGAGCGCCGTCGATGGCCATGGTAAGAGAATTCCCCGGCTCAAACCCGCTGCCTGCGGGTACCATATCCAGACTGGCCTGTGTCAGGCGCAGCTGTTGCTCATAGGGTAAAAAGATAAAGCTGTCCCACCCGGGATACAGCCGTACAGGTAAAAAGCGGACCACATCCCGCACGATGAGAACAAGCAGATAGCCGCCGGGAGGCAGCATTTCCGAGTATATCCGCCAGCCGGACCGGCTATCGCGAACAGTTTCATTGTCCTCAAACCCACTGACCAGCCTGCCGGCGGCAGTAAACAAACTGAGCCCGGCGCTGAGATCAATGCCTGAATAATCCTGTTCACCTCTTGCCCTGATCATCACCATCATCCGGACATGGCTGTCGGAAACCGCATGCTCATCCAGGGTCGATTTCCTGCTGTATTCCATGGACGGTCCCTGATAATATTCATGGGTATGACGAGTATCCATGGTCGGCATGGCAGAGTTCCGGGCCGGAGGCATAAAATCCAGGCTGTTATTCTGTTCATGGATTACGAGATGTTCCTCCATGGCTCCGAAACGTTCCAGGCGCACCATATACAGCCCTTTCGGCAGGACCTCGCTGACCCGGCCTTCACCTGAGGCGCAGACGCGATTATAGCCGTCAAAAACCGTTATCCCGGTTTCCGCCGTACCGTCAGCAGAATGGATATTCATGGAATACGCCGGAGTCTCAGAAGCTGACATCAGTCCCCTCCATTCCAGGGCGGAACATGATGGACAGTGTCTCGCCGGTTCCGCTGTCCAAAAGCGTGTGCAGGGTGTGCCGCATACACACCTTCCAGGGGCCTGATCGGGTATCACCCTGTTGTATGACGGTTGCCGCTGCATCCAGCAGGATCATCGGCCCCACCCTTTTATCTGAAAACATGATGGTGAAGTTAGGTTCGATTGCTTGTTCACTGTCCAGGGGAAGCGCTGCTCCAAATACGGCATCCACAGGCAAACCGAAATCCTTGATTCTCGGCTGCTGGCGGTTATTACTCTGTTGAGCCAGCCTTGGAACTTCCGCCTGCAGGTAGTCCAGCAGACCTTTCCTGTTTACGCCTCCTTCCGGTCCGGCGGCGGCTCCCTGCAGGGCGTTGAGTAATGCAGTGGTAAAATACCCCCTTATTTCCTGAAGGTTCTCATCCTCGGATTCCTGAGAAGGTCCTTCAAAAGCTCTGCTTTCATCTTCCGCAGCATACACCACCATCCCTTTGACATTTTCAGCATTGGCCGTATGCGCCTGACACCCCAGTTCGGTTTTCCTTGTTGTCGCCCTCACCGTGGCGCTTCTGCAGCAGTCCAAAAAAACAACTATCTCCTCAAACGGCATACAGCGCTTAACTGTGCGCCAATAACTGTCCGAACTTAAAGATGCATAGGGTCTGCGTCGTGACCATTTCGGCAGGCACAGGGCCACGTCCACCTCTGCCAGGTCAGCACTGGTAACGGACTGCCCATGGCCGGCAAAAAAGAAATACAACCTCCGTGCGCCTCCTGCTTCCTCTGCTGCATCCCAGAGTTCTTCCAATGCCGTATCGATGGTGTCCCTGACCGGAGAGAGAGGAGAAGAGGAAGAGGTGATCAGACGACAATTGACAGCCGGCAATCCGCCTCCAGACTTCGTATCAGTCAGCCAGTGCATAAAACGTCCGGCATCTCCGACGGCGCCTTTCAGATTCCATCCCTTGCTCCCATACCTGGGATAATCGTTAATGCCTACAACCAGGGCATAATCTTTGGGCTGGTGGTGTGCCATGGTTTCCCCGGATTACGCTTGACCGACCATATAGGTCAGGCTCTTGCGAGTAAGATCATCATTGTCAAAATTTCCATGACTTTCGGAAGCGCAGTTCCTTCCTGGAATGTCAACACCGGTAACGGACATAACGGTGCGGGCAGTATCTTCCTCTTTCAGCCAGACGGCGTTATCTACCAGGTATGGGTCATCAAAAGGCGCCTGGGACGTCCAGAACCGCTCCATACCGGCAATGGGAATATCCGCCTCTCCTTCAAGCACACCTGAGATGAAATAGAGCAATGAACGGGTATAGATACCCTTAACCAACTGATCCTTCTGCTCGTACCCATCCTGCATGGTAAACATGCGAAAAGTTTTGAATCGCTCAGGATGATTGACGATTTCATCATGCATCAACCGGGAGGTACAGGCAGGAGCAAGAAAGATCACATTGCGAACATCGAGAGGTGTTCCGGATCGGGCCAGGGAACGGAACAGGTGGCAGATAGCTATGGAGCCTGCACTATGCCCCACCAGATCGACCTGAAAATCCGGATGATCCTGTTGATGAGCAGACAGTTTTTCCAGAAAATACGTTCCCGGATGAGAGTCTTGATTAAGTATTTCGGAATTGGGCAGAAACATTTGCACTGCCGCATCTTTCATGTTTCCCCAAACCCAGCCGCCGAAATCATCCAGATAAAATTCGCGCAGCAGTTCTTCCACCACTGTAGGATAGAAACCATGGTCACGCTTGTACACGTATCGTTTGAGCACCCTGTAGACAACACTAGCCAGAAACTTGGCAACCTGGAACAAGGTCGGGCCTCGTCCGGTTGTGGAACGAAAATCTTTTTCCAGTCCCTTTCGCAGGTGAGGATCTTCGGCAAACAGGTCGTCAGCCAGCTTCCCGAAATCTTCGTCCTGTTCCATTTCAAGCAGCAATTCAAGCTCCATCTCTCGGCGGGTATATTCAAGCTCATTTTCGTCCAGGCGAGCGGCCCCGCCACGAGCTGTGGACTCAAATCCGGCAAACAAATCCGGCTTACTCAATTCACTCTCAATCTCATCAATGGAAAACGATTCGCCGGGCCCGCGTCCTGTGAAATCCGCGCCCAGGCGTTTTGAGATCTGGCGGATCGCGTATCGAATCAGTTTTTGAAACAGTTTGGTCTCATGGATGCCGGTGAGGTTACTCCGCAGAGTTTCCAGCAGGCCGGTTTCCCAGATAAAAGTGACCGGATGGGCACTTTCTTTAAATACCTCAAACATGCTTTTGGCGATTTCTTCACCCTTGCCTTCCCGGACAAGGCCGCCGTGAAAATGGATAGCGATTGTATTGATACCTGAAGAACTCAGGTGCGCAAAGATATTGTCAATGTCTTCCACCTTGGTATGCAAATCGCCGCTGGGTTTGAAGGTCCCATGAGGCCCTACATTGACATAGTTGAGCTTGCTATATTCTTCAGCCATTGCATCCCCCGCAGGTTGCGAAGGGAATTGCTGATTACGTTCCCTTCATAAGTAGAAAAACTTCGGTTTCTCTTCCCATCGGTCGAACTGCAAAAACAGCTACTGCATATGCAACTCTACAACTTTCAATTATGATACCAAAACAGACAGTTATTAGTCAAAAAAAATGGGCGGAGTAACAACCCTTGTTTTTTTTAACTCTCTCCATTGTTTTTCACACTGTCTCAACTCCGATGCCGAGGAGAAGATATTTTAACATTTCGCTCACTTATTTTTAATTCTTTCTTCATTTTTTCTTAATCTGCTTTTTGTAAACAGCATGCGTCTGAATTTGATGCCCCGCAGTTGAGGGGGAAGTTCGCCGGAGCCATTGCGAATTGAACAAAAAAGACGCAGCACCCAGCTTGTATTCATCCATAAATGCACATTTGGATTTTCACCCTTTCTTTCTGCTGAAGCAAAGAACGAGATTCTCAAATGACCATGAGTGGAAGAATGCTGCATATATTTTCGGACCGTGAGCCGAAAAAATGACAACCGCGCACAACGTTACAAAAATTGGAGGAAAGTTCATGAAATTGAAGAACAAATTCAGAGTATTGGCCCTGAGCAGCGCTCTTGTGGCCACTGCAACCCTGGCTTCGGCCGCCCAGCCCAAATATGTGTTTTTCTTTTTGGGCGACGGTATGTCAGCCACCCAGATCCAGTCCACTGAAGCATATCTGACCACACTCAACGGTGACGATTCCACCGCAGCCATTGACCTGCAGAAGTCTGAAAACCGCCTGAACATGAGCAAGATGCCTGTTGCCGGTCTGCAGACCACCTATGACGCCCACGCACTGATGACTGATTCCGCGTCTTCCGCCACTGCCTTTTCCTGCGGTCTGAAAACCATGAGCGGAACAATCGGCATGGATGAGACCAAAACCACCAGCTACAAAAGTATAGCCCAGCTGGCCCATGAAGCAGGCAAAAAAGTAGGCGTACTGTCCAGTGTTTCCCTTGACCACGCCACCCCTGCAGCCTATTATGCCGATGTCGCAAGCCGTAATGACTACGCATCCATTGATGAACAGCTGGTTGCCAGCGGGTATGAATTTTTCGGCGGCGGCGGCTTGAAAGTAATGACCGCAGAGCAAGCGGAAGATTACGGCTACACGGTTCTTAATGACCGTGAATCCATCCTGGCGCTGAAGGACAAGCCCAAAGACAATGTAATCTGCATTAATCCCTGGCTCCAGGATTCCGCGGCCATGCCTTATGCCATCGATCGTCCGGAGACCAACCTCTCCCTGGCGGAAATGACCGAAGTAGCGATTGCCAACCTGTCTGGAAATAAACGTTTCCCTCGTCTCAACAAAGGATTCTTCATCATGGTGGAAGGCGGTAAGATCGACTGGGCCTGTCACGCCAACGATGCTAAGGCTGCCATTGTAGATGTGATTGATTTTGACAATGCAGTAGGCGTAGCTCAGGATTTCTGCAGTGACAAAGGCAATGACTGCCTGATCGTTGTTACCGGAGACCATGAAACCGGCGGCATGACCATCGGTCACGCCACAACAGCCTACTCTGCCCACTATGATGAGCTGCTTGGACAGACCAACAGTTTCACCTATTTCGGCGCCAATCAGTGGGCCGAACATAAAGCTGCAAATGAAGGGAGCTGCGGCGGCCACATCGGCGTCGACAACCTTGCCGGATCCGACATGATACAAACCATGGAAGAAGTTTTTGGCCTGGTATACGCGGATTTGAATGACTACCAGAAAGAAAAACTCGAAGACGCATATGACAAGTCCCTGTGCGGCAGCAACGACAACCTGGATGCAGAGAACAGCCTGCTCTACGGCTACTATGAGCCGATCATTGTGACCATTACCCACATCCTCAACGAGAATGCAAGCATCGGCTGGACCTCTTACTCGCATACAGGCGTACCTGTACCTGTTTTTGCACAGGGTCGTGGAGCCAGACTTTTTTCCGGCTTCTACGATAATACCGACATTGCGAAGAAACTTGCCAGGGCTATGGGCTTTGGACCGTCAGCTTTACCTGCCGTAAAATAAGTTTATGTTCCATCATATTTTCGATTGAGATACATCGCATGCAGACGGCGCTGCAATTTTTGCAGTGCCGTCTTTTTCATTCAAACACATCATACCAATGTCCTCAAAAACACGTGAATGGCTCTTTTCCCTGGTGATCGCCGTTATCTGCATAGGCCTGGCCTTTGTCGACCTTGCCGGGATTCCCCAAGCCCCTCAAGGCATCCATGCCCGCGGTAAAGTCGTTGCCGTAGACAACAGCCAGGTTCGTCAGAACCTGATCGTACGGACGGAAACTCAGTCTCTTACTGTACGACTGGAAAGCGGCCCCCATAAAGGGCAGGAAATGCCTCTTACCAATCTGCTGACCGGCAAACTGGATCTCGATGAATTTTATGAAGTTGATGATGTCATCCTGGTGGAATACGATACAGTAGATGAAAAACCTGCCCACGGCAGATCCCGGGGACATTATCGCTTACAGATGCAGATGGCGTTGATCGCCCTTTTCGGTTTGCTTCTGATTCTGGTAGCCGGGGTGACAGGCTTGAAAGCCATGCTTTCCTTTATTTTCGCCGCCATGATCCTGTGGAAAATTTTTTTCCCCCTGCTGTTGCAGGGTTGGGCGCCCATCCCCACCGGTCTCGGTATCGTCGCCCTGTTAACCGGGGTAATCACCCTGTCTGTGGGCGGCCTGAATCGGCGGGGCATAGCAACCTTTGCAGGCGCCATGCTCGGGGTTCTCCTGACATGCGGGCTGGCAGTCTGGTTTTCCAGAAGCTTTGAACTCAATGGTGCGGTGCGACCTTTTGCCGAAACCCTGCTCTATTCAGGCTATTACGACCTCAAATTGACCGACATTTTTGTCGCCAGCATCTTCATAGCCTCTTCCGGAGCGGTCATGGACCTTGCCATGGACATTGCAGCCAGCATGGATGAAATCAAACGAAATCACCCTGCCATAGGGTATGTCGAGCATGTGGCATCCGGCTTGCGTGTGGGGCGTGCCGTAATCGGAACCATGACAACCACCCTGCTCCTTGCCTATTCCAGCAGCCATATTACCATGTTCCTGCTTTTTATTGCCAAGGGACTGCCGGCTGCCAATCTTTTCAACGCACCGTTCGTGGCTGCAGAAATACTCAATATCCTGGTCGGCAGTTTCGGCCTGGTCACGGTAGCGCCGTTTACGGCAATAATTGCAGGAATGCTCTACTGCAGGACCTCGCAGGATTGAGACTTGATCATTGCAGTGATTCTGATTGAACGGTTTTTTTCCTGGTAATACGTTCAACGATGCGCCTGAATTATTGTAGGCAATGGAGCATAAAACATGCTACTATAGCTTCATCAATGGAATATTGACATTTTCACAGTATACCATGTGTAACTGCCGAAGACTTTTTCCAGGAGAGTTGCTGAGATGGCTGATATTACCCTGCATGTTGAGCCTGGTATTGTTCGTAACTGGGAAGAGTTTCAAACGGAGAAACCACCTTTCTCCATAGCCCTGGATGGCTTTGTGTACGGCATGACCAGGTATAATCCCATAGGACCGTATGCGAACTTCAACCACCACGAAGAAGTTGAGCGGCTCTCAACACGAAGCACCTGCATGCAGATTTATTTTTCCATCATGATGGGACTGTATGATTCGTTTCAGAAAGCAGGGAAGCCCTATGCCCATGTCTATGTGAACGATGCCGATCAGGACGTGTGCCTTGCGTACTGGCTTCTCAAAAACCCCGAACAGGTGAGTCTGATTCGCTGGGAGAGCCCTCTTGCCCGTTTCATCGTCGCAGAAGACTTTCTGGATGCCTCTGCAGGCGCTTTTCCCTTTGACGACAGCATACGACCGGATTCACTCCTCAAAACGCAGGCCTGGATTTTCGAGCCTTATACCAAAGCCAGACGGGAACGTACACTGCACCTGATGGACGGGATTGCGATGCAGCAATTGATTGAGGCCATCTGCGATCGCATCACGCTTTTTGCACAATCGAAAAGCCGTATGCTGGAGCCTGATCTGAAGCCGGAAATAATCGGAGGCGGCCGTGACTGGAAAATGATAGTTGAAAAAGACGGCTATGCAAGATCAAGTCTTTACGCCTCCGGAACCAAGGCGTTTGTTGGAATGCGGCAGCGAAAAGACGGCAACTATACCTATGTAATAGGTAAAATGTCGCCATTCGTGACGTTTCCGATTTCCGACATCTTCCAGGTGTTGAACCAGGTCGAAAATTTGACGGATGCATGTAATCTCTGGGGCGGCAGTGACATTATCGGCGGATCGCCCCGTCGAACAGGAAGCACCCTGCCCCCGCAGCGAGTCGAGACAATCATAAATGAACTGCTGGCAGGAATAGAGCAACAAGGGCCGGTAAGGAATGCCGGATAACCTGCCGGTACGATAGTAAACAGTGAGGTTATGGTTCGAAACTTGCAGAGTATAAGGAGAACACACAGGTGAAGCAGTTTCTCTGTCTTTTATGCCTCTTCTTTTTTGATACGCGCTACGATTTGCACGGAAAAATGGAAATACAAAAGACAATACAATCTCAAAGTACGCAGCCTGCCCGGAGCAGCACAAACAATCACTCAGGAACTTTTCCCGAGATGCTTGCCGATGCATCGACATTGCAGAAGCGGGTATCCGGAAAGCAACAGGGTACCGGCAACCTGATTGAAATAGGCTCCGTCACAGGGCAAACTCCCACTGTTTCCGAACTGCTGTTTCAAAATGAAACCTTCAGGGACTCCACCTGGGAAATACTGGCAAATAGCAGGAATCGTGATAAGGATTACAAAACAATCCCTCCCGGAACCAGAATATACATTGACCGTACCACCGGAGAATTGACCTGGTCCGGAGAACAACACAAGCAGCCTTCCCTCTCCATGCAGGCTGTCGCCTCCGACCTGCATCAGTCCGGCCCGGCGTCGCCTGCAAAGAGTGAGCCCGTGAGTCTCGGCGTTATCAACAGTAATGCGCCGACAGTCTCCCACCTTTTGCACCGTAACCCGCGTTTCAGGAAGCGAACCTGGGATATTCTCGCTCAGGCTGTGAATATCGACAAGCACTTTCACAACATACAGACAGACACGGAAGTACTGCTTGATCCGGCAACCATGGAAATTTCATGGCAGGCAAAAGCGAATACGGAAGCAACGGTAGGACAACCGGCGCCGACACAGACTCAAAATCAATACTCCATGGAAACTCTGGAGATTCCTGACGCACCGGTGACCGACCTGAGCCAGGCAGTGCAGCCGTACATAGGGAAATCGTATGAAGAAATCAACTGTTATGAGCTCCTGGTCAATGGACTGAAACGGCTGCACATCCCCTATGGAGGCAGCAACGGACTCTACTCGAAATTGACCGGCATGGCCCTGGACCGTGGAATGGCCGCCAATGCCTATCTCAACGGCGAAGGGATTGTCGAGGCGGCGGGATCAACCGTTTTTTCGAAAAATTATGCGCAAGCGGCAGACTGGCAAAAAGATGCATCCGAGCTGATAAAGGAGTTGGAACCGCTCTTACACAACGGCCAGATTCTCTCCTTTTCCATGCAGACCAAAGGCCACACCGGTATTATTTCCAGTCGGAACAACCGCTGGACGTTCATCAACTCGGGAAGATTGGATAACAGCCTGCACAAATCCGGGCCGAGCAAAGGCGTTGGTGAAGAAATCCTGGATGAGGAAATCCGCAATTGGTTCAAATTGGCTCACAGCAGCGGAGAAACCCTGCTGGTAACACTCGGCGAACTGAACCAGGAAAAAATCCGCACAGCGTCGAATGTTGAAGGCCTGCCTGATAACCATATCTGAACCGCATGTATATCGAGCAGCCGGAATGTTGCCTTTTATGAAAATTTTCGGCCGGCCGCCTGTTCAGATGCCGCCCCATTCTTTTCCAGCGGCAACCGGATTATAAAATTCGATCCTTTTCCCGGTGTTGAAGCCACATCTATGGTCCCGCCGTGATTCTGGGTGATAATGAAATACGAAACCGATAATCCAAGACCGGTGCCGACACCCACAGGCTTGGTAGTGAAGAACGGTTCAAAAATCTTTGCCTGGAGATCCCGATCCATACCCGGCCCGTTGTCCTCGACCTCTATGCGGAGCATGGTCTTTTCCTTGGCAAGCCTGAGCGTAAAACAGGGAGTATATTGCCTGTCCGGTTTGTAACCCTGCATGGCCTGGGCGCCGTTTCTGAGGATGTTCAACAAAACCTGTTGAATTTTTGCCCCCTCACAGGAAATCGCAGGGAGATCCTTTTCATATTCCTTGAGTATTTGTATGGTTTTAAAATCCTGTTGTTTCTTGAGATCATAATCCGTTGCGGCAAGCTCGAGTATTTTGTCCACGAGCTGCACCGGGTTGTGTCGTGCGACTGCGGCGTTTGTCCCTTCGTCTGATTTTCTGGCAAAGCTGAGCATGTTGGTAACGATCTCTGCCACCCGCAGGCCCGATTCATTAATGGCCTCAGCCATTCTTAAAATACCTCTTTTTTCCATGTATGCCCTGACCTGCTCCATGGACACCCCGATTTCATCGGCAGCATCGAGATTCGCTTTCATGGACAGGTTTCCCAGTCTCGACTGCATTACACCTGCGGTCTGTATCATTCCGGCAAGGGGATTATTAATCTCATGGGCCATGCCGGCAGCCAGCCCGCCCACTGAGAGCATTTTTTCACTCTGAATCATCACCTCTTCCATCCGCACCTGCTCAGTCACATCATCAATCCTGATAACCGCCCCTGCCATACCGTCAGCCACCAGAGGATAAACGGTAACGTCTTCGTATACAATCCGCCCCTTTTCCTTTCTGCTGATTCTTGATACGGAGCAGATGTGCTCTTCACGTATTGCCGTTGCAACAAGGTGCAAGATATCAGACAGCCGGGGGAACACCTCTTCAAGGAGTCGGCCGGCGGCGGATTCCTGTGAAATCCCGGTACTCTCCTGAGCTTTAAGGTTCCATTGGGTGACCCTTCTTTCTTGGTCCACTCCAATTAGAATCGACGGCATGGAATCAATAATATTGACGAGATAATTTTGTAAATTTCGTATTTCCAGTTCCGCCTTGGCAATAATCAGACTCATAAAAAACCAGAGAGCAATCATTGCAAGTGTCAGGCAGATAAAAACATATAAACATGTGAAAAAAATCCTGCTCTGCCAGGAAACCGTTATGCGGCCAATTTTCAGCTGCTCATGCATAACATCCGCTTTCAGCTGAAAAAGGGGCAAAAGCCCCATACGCGATAACAGTCCCTCACCCTCGTCTTCCTGTTCAAGTTCAATGTCCGCAAATACGGTTCCGGAAAGATCCTCAACAAATACGCTCTTGTAATTATCTGATGCTGCAGCAAATTTCAGATATTCAACAGCGGAATTTTCTTCAAAATCCCATAAATAATTGGCGATTATTTGGGCGTGCTCTTGCAACACCAGATCAGCTTTCTGGTAGGTCAACCTATGGTAAATAAAGGCAAATGCGGCAAAACACACAAGCGCACAGGCAAGGATAAGGAGATAGACCAGCCTGTAGGTATTTTTCGTTACAATTCCTACCATTACTATTCACTCATATTTCGAGACGATATCGGTGATTGATCCGTCTTCCAGCATTTTCTCGATCACGATGTTAAATTCGTCTATAATGTCTCGATATTCAGATTTCTTTCCAATCAGCAGATGAAAGGGCATGGCTTCTAAAGCGACATCGGTCTCGATGATTCCGGCCGCCGCTCCTGCCTGTTCGATCCCCGCTCTTGCCCCGACCGGCCACTCAATGACGAGGTCTCCTCTTTCGGCGGCGAGCATTTTCCAGACATTATGAACCTCGCTTGTATCGATGGTCGGGATGCCTATACGCTCAATATTGTTTGCATTCCAACTGTATCCGCTGTAGGTGATTACTGAAAAGCCGCCCTGTTGTATATCTGCTATGGTCCGAATAGCTTCTATTTCTGCAAGACGTTTATGACCACTATAGGTGAACAAGCGGATCTCTTTTTTGTAAAAAGGGGTGGGATGGGTTACACTGTAAACAAGACGTTCCTCTGTCGGGACCGTTATCATGGCATCATAGGTGCCTGCCTGAACCTGAAACTGACATCTTTTCCAGGGCATTTGGGTCCACTCAACAGGTATGCCCATTCGTTGTTGTATGGCCTCGGTGACGATTTCATAGAAAAAACCGGTAAGCCGCCCCTGCCTGGTTTCAGAGAAAAACGGATAAAAATCCGGATAAGCGATTTTCAGCTCCTTTTCCTCAGTGCAGAAGGAGGAAACAGGAAACAGTGCGATGAGAGTGAAGATAACAGTTCTGAACGCCATATTGAGCATGCTCACATCCTCCCTGTGAGTAGTTACTGTTTTCTTTGAGTGATGGTATCATTATATCGCAAACTGCATATATTCCAGACATGTTTTTTATGTTGACAACGGCAAAACATCATGACGAAATGACGTGGTGAAAATACGACCTGATCTTCTAATAATTATTTGCAGCGGGTAACTGTTCACAGTGCACCTGATCTTTCCGTGATCAGCCTGGCTTACGTATGACCAGATACGCTGCACCAGTCTGTGTGCTATCAGGCACCCAGTAACCAGTTACAAATACAGGGAAGTTATCAAGCTTGACTGCGCTCTATGGGGTCGCTTCAGAAAACGGAAAAAATAGCACGCCATGCTTGCCTGATGGCAAGCATGGCACGTCCGCGACCTGAACCTGACCGCCGGTTCCTTTCAGTCTTCGAGCTACGTATCAGGAAGTATCTCAACTGTAATCTGACCTTATCTGGTTGAGACTGCCAGTGTCTCTCTCGCAATAAACAGTACCAATTTTTAAGAGTTTCGATCAGTGTTTTGGTGTTGAAAATTTGTCCACCACTGCTTATTATCAATTATTGATAAATATCGATAAGAGGTGCGAAGATGCCGAGTAGCTACGCCATAGGGTTACATTTTGAAAACATGATAAAAAATAAGGTCGAAAGTGGTCGTTATACCAGCGCAAGTGAGGTTATACGCGAAGCTTTACGTTTGTTTGAAGAGCATGAAGAAATTCGTATCGCCCAACTACAAAGGTTAAAAACACAAATTCAGGAGGGAAAAGACAGCGGTGTTGGTATACCTGCAGATAAGGTGCTCTCTCGCCTTGAGGCGAAATACAGCGTCTTGGAAGCAAAAAAAGGATCTCTTTGATGCGTTGTTCGTTTTCGCCTCTTGCCGAATTTGACCTTGAAGAGATTGGCGACTAGATCGCTCGTGACAATCCATCCAGAGCATTGTCATTTGTTCGGGAAATTCGAAAACTATGCCAAGATATTACGGATATGCCGGAAGCATACCCGCTACGCCCTGATCTTGGAGACAACATCCGAATGATTCCTTTCAAGGCATACTTGATTTTCTATAGTGCCGGTGAAGAAATTCGTATCGAAAGGGTACTTCATGGTGCTCGCAATTATTCCAGCCTATTTGACAACCAATAAACGAATCTTGAGAAATTATCAGCCCGTAGCTTAAGAATTGCTACAATACATCTTATCAAATTTACAACAAAATTCAGCTAAATATGTCTGCTTTTTTTGATAAGATATGTCACTGTTTTATTTGTAAAAACGAGTGGTTGAGCTGGAAAATATCAGGACTAAACATGCCACGGGCTACCTTTTGTGCCAATGTTTCGTGTCATCTGGTAAAATCGCCATAATTACTGAGAATCAGCTAGTTCTAAAGCATTCTCAACGATAATCCTGCCGGGGGATATCTATTTTCTGCTTCATTGCGGAGTGATGGGCGGATTTATTTCCGCCCATTTCCCCCTATGATCAGTACAACGTTTCAATCCACCTGATAGCTTCCGTATCATTTACTTTGCCAAGGTAGCGTTGGGTAGTAGAAAGGTCTGCGTGCCGCAGGATTACCTTGCTGACAATTTCAATTGGAGTACCGGATCTGGATGCATAGGTGTAGCGGCCCGCAATAATCAACCCCTCAGACTCGCAATAATATGGGTTCCGGACCCACAATAAATGTCACTGGAAATAAGGCTCGGCCCACATTAAACAACACTGGGACCACATTAGGTGATACTGGGCCCGAAATAATGGCACCGGACCCACATTAAGTGACAATGAATACCGAGTTTTTTGCTGTAGAGTTGTATTATTGGAATACAGGCCTTCAACGCTAATCAGGATTGACCCACCTCTGCTAACATAAACTGACCCACCTTTTTCTCTTACCACTCTCAATTTACTCCTGACAAGCCATCCTGTTTATTCCTCAGTAATCTATTTTCTATAACCTTATAATATCACAATGTTTCTTGAATTGTTCTCAAATCAAGGAGATTGGTGATGCGCAAGCGTAGACGGTGCAGGAATAAAGACTGTGGCGCTCTTTTTGTCCCTTGTCCTCAAGTACCTAGGCAGGAGTATTGCTCCAAAAAAGAATGTCAGCGGGCCAGGAAAAGAGAGTGGAACAGAAAGAAGTTGTCCTCAGATTCCGATTACAAGAAAGCCCGGCAAGAGGCACAACAGAGATGGACGGAAAAGAACCCACAGTACTGGAAAGAGTATCGTGCCGGGCACCCTGAATACACCCGGAAGAATCGCAAGCAACAAACCATCAGAAATCGGAAACGACGGCAAAAACCACCGGGGAATAAAATTGCAAAGACAGACGAGTCAACCTCAATAAACAATGGATTTGCAGTCAGATACAAAATAATTCCCATACGTACTGACAGTATTGCAAAGACGGACGAGTGTATTGTTGAAATTATCGCTGTTTCAAGTGGATAAGAAGATTTCATGTTGATTGCAAAGATAGGACTAGATATTCATTTGTTTGCTTTCCGGTTACAGTCCGTCCATGAATACCGAAAACCTGATCATCGAAATTGATTTTTGAACGCGGCGGGTAAAACCGTCATCTTGGATCTTTTGCGTATGGTAGATATTGCCAGAGTACGGTATATAAAGATTAAAGGTGAGGCAACTCCCTATGATCATGAATATAAATGGTACTTTGCCATGCGGAGCAAGGCAACTAACATTCGCCTTGTACAGCCAATAATTTAAACAACCGTCGGACTTCTCTCATCAGAACGGGTCTTATTGAGTGCTTGAGCCGTATGCTGGGAAACTCGCTCGTACGGTTCTGATGGGGGAAGGAGGTCGTAAGGCCTCCGACCTACCCAGTGATGCTAATAAGGAGAAAGGTGTGGATTGGGAAACAAAATACTGTGAGCGTGCCGGGTGCATATTCGGGTCGATGACCCGCAAATTGATGCACCTGATTGCAGATCCGGAAATCATCTCTTTCGGCGGCGGACTGCCGGCATGGGAAATGCTGCCGACGGATCAGGTGCGGGAAATTACCGATTATGTACTGACAAACCACGGTGCTGCCACCCTGCAGTACGGTACATCGGAAGGATATATGCCCCTGCGCCAGGCCATAGCCGAACGGTATAGAGCAAAAGGTTTCACTCTCGATGCCGAAAATGTCCTGATCACCTCCGGGGCTCAGCAGGGAATTGATCTGGTCAGCAAGCTCTTTATCGGTAAGGGCGATAAAATTATTCTTGGAGACCCTACCTTCCTGACCGCTTTACAGACCTTCAGTCTTTTTCAGGCGAGTTATGTCACTGTGCCTCTGGATAAGGACGGTATGCAGGTTGAACTGCTGCCGGAGGTACTTCGCTCCCAGCCGATAAAATTCATCTATGTCATGCCCAACTACCAGAATCCAAGCGGTGCAACACTTTCACTGGAGCGACGAAAACTCCTGATTGAAATTGCCAACCGATATCAGGTGCCGATTCTGGAGGACGATGCCTACGGGGAACTCTGTTACAACGGTGAAAAACTGCCGACCTTAAAATCCATGGATACAGAAGGCCTTGTCATTTATCTTGGCAGTTTTTCAAAAGTATTAAGCCCCGGCATTCGTGTCAGTGCCCTGATTGCCGAGAGAAACCTGATGGAAAAACTGGTTTTCACCAAGCAGGCGGCAGACCTTCATTCTGACAATCTTGCCCAGCAGATCACCTTTGAATTTATGCAGCGCGGATGGCTGGATCCGCATATCGAAAAAATTATTGACCTATACCGGGACAGACGCGATGCCATGAGCCGGGCAATGCAGCAATACCTTCCTGCTGATGTGCGCTGGCATACGCCGGATGGCGGATTGTTCCTCTGGCCAACATTGCCGCCTGGATTTGATGCATCAGTACTGTTTGAGAAAGCTGTGGAAAAGAAGGTCGCTTATGTACCTGGTGTCTGCTACCATGCCAACGGCGGCGGAGAATCCAATTTTCGGCTCAATTTTTCCTCCTGCAATGAGGAAACAATCGAACTCGGCATACAACGTCTTGCCCTGGCCATTACAGAATACTCCTCATAGGTAAGCCGGGGGCACTCACCTTTTCTGCCCCTTCTGCAACTCAGATAAGGGGCAGTTAATTCATCCAGAATTTAGACAAGCGCCTTGCACTATTGTATCAAGCCGGGGAGCCAAAGAGACAGCCAGGGCACATAGGTTACAAGCAGCAGCACACTCCAGATAATGACCAGATACGGAAGAACAGATTTGGTGACCATACCGATTCCTCTTCCGGTAATGCCTGCGGCAACGAAGAGATTGATGCCGAAAGGCGGCGTAAGAAAAGCTACTTCAATATTAATCACCATGATCGTTCCGAAGTGAATCGGATCGATGCCAAACTTGTCCAGCAGCGGCAGAAAAACAGGGCCGAGGACCAGGAGAGCTGACACAATATCCATGAAACAGCCCAGGATAAGCAGGCTCACGTTAACAAGAAACAGAAAGAGGTACTTATTGCCGATATACTCAATCAATAAATCGGCCAGTCGCAACGGTATCTGGTCGACGCTGAAATAATAAGACAGCACCGAGGCATTGGCGATAATGAACAGCATCATTGTCGAAATGAGCACCGATTCTTTCAAGACGGGTAACAGTTCTAACGGCTTGATGCTTCGATAGATCACAAGTTCAACCGCCAGGGCATAGACAAAGGCAACAGATGCCGCCTCGGTAGCTGTAAATATGCCGGAATAGATGCCGCCAAGCACAAGCACCGGCATAAACAGGCTGAAGATCCCCTCTTTGAGCGCTACTTTGAGTTCTGCAAACGAAAAATTCTTTTCCGAACGCCAGCCATTTCTTTTCGCAATGATGTATGAATAGAGAATCAGCGCACCGCCAAGGAGCAGGCCGGGTATCATACCCGCAAGAAATTGTTTAGTGACAGACACACCCATGACCACAGCCCAGACTATCATCGGAATACTTGGCGGAATCAGAATACCAAGCGAGCCGGCGGAGGTCAGCAGACCAATGGAAAAACGTTCGTTGTAGCCGTTTTTCGTCAGCGCAGGAATCATAATGGTGCCAATGGCGACAACAGTGGCCGGCGAAGAACCGGACACTGCCGCAAAAAACAGACAGATCAGCACCGAGGTGATAGCCAGACCGCCGGTAAAACCGCCGACCAGAGCCTGACCGATTTTCAACAGCCTGGAAGCCAGACAACCGTGGGTCATCACGGAACCGGCGGCAATAAAAAAGACGACAGCCTGAAGCAGATCATATTCCGCTCCCTGGTAAAGCTGCTGAAATACTGCCTGGGGCGGAATGTAGGTAAACAGAAGAATACACGCCAGCGCAGTAATTCCGCAGATCGCCGCAAGCGGCACACCAATAAACATCAACAGGAATACAACTATGGAAACCAGCAGGGTCATGGGCCAACCTCCTGATTTCTCTTCGTAACAATCATTTTTGCGAGCTCAATGATTTTCACGATACAACGGATTCCTATCAATGCGAGTCCCGCACAGACAAGGAAATAGAGATAATGCTTTGGAATCCGTAAAGTGGGCGTAAAATGGGGATGAACCGTCATGCGCTCTATCAAGCCGGCACCATAAGAGACAACTAAAAAGACATATATTGCCACCACCAGATGGCTCACCATTTCAACCAAAAGTGACCACTTGCCGGACAGCCGCTTTTTCAGGACATCGACGCACATGTGGGAACCATGTTTCACACCCAGTGCGGCTCCGAAAAAGGTCAGAAGAACAACCTCAACATGAACCAATTCATCCAGCCAGGTAATTGCGGAATGGAATGCATAACGCATGACAATCTGGAGGAAGACTGAAAGCCCCATCTGGAGCAGCATCAGACTCAATATGGTTTCTTCGACCCTGTTCAGGAATCGAAAAAAACGTTCAGAATACTTCAAACTACAATCTCCCCTCCAGCTATTTACATTACTGTAAAGAATTTCTGTCAGCCCAGATATCCAAAGGGGTTGAGACAGTATCTGCAATCCACCGTCTCAACCCCTTTTTTTTTTACAACCGGTCTGAATAACTGACGCTGTTATTTATTTGATTACTTTCTCTGTTCCTTCAAGAAGGTTTCTGCCTGGTCATATAAATCCGCACCGATCTTTTCTCTCCATTTCATATGCACAGGCTTTGCGGCCTCTCTGAAACGAGCCAGTTGCGCATCGTCAACCTGATTGATGATAATACCTTTGGCTTCAAGATCAGGCATGACTACGCTTGCATCTTCTTCGCGAATTTTGGCTGTATGCCATTTGGCTGCTTCAGCCATACCGGTGATAATGATCTGCCTCAGATCTTCAGGCAGCCGGTCGAGAAACGCCTTGCTGGCAACATAAACCTGTGGATTCAGACCAAGTTTACATAAGGACATATATTTAACAGCCTCGTAAATTTTGGCACCCCAGCACTCGTTCGGTGTCAAATCAATCCCGTCTATGACACCGCGCTGCAGGGCACTGAACACCTCCGGCCACGGAAGGGTAATCGGATTGGCCCCCATGGCTTTATAGTTGTCAAGAAAGAGTTCATTGGGAATGACACGCCATTTGTATTGTCCCATATCCTCAAGCTTGGTGATCGGTCCCTTACGGTTGAGAAAAGCCTTGAATCCATGATCGGCAACACCACCATATACCAGCCCGTTTGCAGGAAAGGCATCGGCAATACTTTTGCCAACAGGAGAATTCATCATTGCATAGAGTTCCTCTTCATTATTGAAAATGAACGGCAATGAGGTGAGGGCAACTTCAGGCACAAATTCTGTCATCGCTGAACCTGCGACAGAAACGATCTCAAGAGTACCGACCTGAAGCGATTCCAGCATCTGGATATGACTGCCAAGCTGGCCCTGCGGATGTGTTGAGCATTTTATCCGTCCGCCTGATTCTTTCTCCACATACTGGGCAAACCACTCTGCAGCTTTAGCCTGAGCATGCATAGGCGGTGCCACATGGCCGAAACGTATTCTGATTACATCCTCTGCCCATGCCTGGCCACAGAACAAACCTAGAAAAATTAAGGACACTAAAAACACACTCACTCTTCTCATCGGTCTTCTTCCTCTCTGTTTTCGTTTTAACCCTCTAAAAAAAATAAACCGCTAAATCTGCAATAAGCGTATAACTGTTCGAACTTTTGGTTCTTTATCAAACTGGGTCAATGCAGTCAAGCATTGTCGTGCCCGACTCTGTCCCACAACAGGTTCACAGAGTGCCAGAAATTTCTCCTCGATTCCCTGCTCTGATAAAGGTTGATCAACTCCTCCGCGCCCGTTTCTTACCTCCGCTACGATACGGTTTCCATCAGCAAAGATAATTTCCACACGGGCGGGATTTTCTTTCGGCCGGACTTCTTCAAACTGCGGCTCAAGAAACAGCCTGACTTTCTTTGAAAGAGTTTGAACCACCTCGTCGGCAAGCGCATCATCTGTCAAGGTTGTCAGATCAAGACGGCCAAAACGGAGAAAAATGGCGATGAGATATGGCACTGAGAACCGGGCAGCTTCAATATTTTCTTTTGCCGCCAATGGCTGATGGGTGGCAGCCTTGAAGCTGTATACGTTTATTTCTGTTATTGTGTCGATATTAATGTTGTTCAGCGCTCTGATATCTTGAACGGCATCAAGAGCGGCATGGGTGTAGCGACAAGTAGGATATGGCTTAAAATAATTTGCAGTAATGACCGGTGAATCTTCGGTGTTGCCGGTGAGGAGATCCCATTTAAAGCTGTCAGAAAAAAAGTGAGTAAAGGCTTGTTCCAGACTGCCTGGGGCCGCTCTCAACCCTGATTCAAACTGTAAATTGGCGAAAATTCCTGCCTGATTTGCAGCTCCCGCAAAGAGGCAGGACGCACTCCAGCCGGAAAAAGCATTCTCCACCCAGGGCGCGGCCAGACTACAGGCTGCAAGATCGGCGATTTGAGCGAGTTCTTCTGCCGATCGGCCTTTAAGGACTCCAACGCCCAGGGCGGCGCCAATGACACCCCATGATCCGGTCGGGTGCATCCCCGGTCGAAGGCTTGCGGCAAAGCTGACCCTGCAGGCGGCCTCATATCCGCAGATCAGGCCTCTGAGCAGCTCGGCACCTGAAAGATTTTCTGTCTCTGCAACGGCTAGAAGCGCGGGAAGTATCTGAATTGCCGGATGTCCCATGGCACCGGCATGGCCCTCTTCATATTCCATTGTTGAGCCGGCCATCCCGTTCAGCATGGCTGCATGCAAGACAGAATACTGCGCTGTACGTCCAAAACAGCTTGCTGAACTGCAAGAAGAGGGGAGTGTCATTGAGGCTGCCAGCTGAGAAACCTCTTTAGAAGTTGAGCCTGCAACAATTACACCGACTGTATCGATAACGACTTTTATGGCGTGCACTATTACAGAAGACGGAAGCGCCCTCTTCTTCAGGTCGTTTAAAAAACAGCAGAATTTCAACAAATGATCGGACACAATGCTCTTCCCAGAAACAGCAGCTCATCGGAGGGTTCAAAGAAAACACGGAAAATATATTTATCTATAGTATATTGTTACCATGTGCAATGGTTATTCAAAAATAGCTGATTACAGGGCAGGTTTCTAGATGAGGCGGCGACGTGGATCTTACATCTCAAATGAGATTGGCAGGTCCTGGTCAGTACAATAAAGAAAAGGTTTTCTTGGTTTGTTTGAAATTTTTTTTTAATCTACCCATAACTTCAGTACAAGAAACAGCTTCTCCGTCTTTGATTATCTTTGTTGTCCTGATTTACCAATCCATGTAGATGACAAGCCAGGAAAGAATATAAGCACTGAGAATATTTTATATAAACGGTTAAATGAGTGGTATTTTATGATCAGCCCTGAAATAAAAAAATTACTGACCGATATTGTCGGCAGCGACAGATATCTCGATAAAAAAGAAGAGCTTGATTGTTTTTCTTTCGATTCCTTCCATGTCGAGGCCATGCCGGATGCGGTGATGTTTCCTGTCACCACCGAAGAAGTGAGCAG
Organism: Desulfobulbaceae bacterium; assembly: GCA_963678525.2. GTDB lineage: Bacteria > Desulfobacterota > Desulfobulbia > Desulfobulbales > Desulfobulbaceae > Desulfogranum. The sequence continues at coordinate 1,131,701 of CAXXDG010000003.1, read as the reverse complement.
GATAATGAAAATTGCGTCACAGTACAGGATTCCTGTTACCGGACGCGGCTCCGGGACCAGTGTCTGCGGTGCACCGATTGCAATCAAAGGTGGGATTATCCTGTGTTTTTCCAAAATGAATAAGATTATCGAGGTTAACCCCGCTGATAGATATGTCATTGTCCAGCCGGGCGTTATTAATCTCGATGTCCAGAAGGCCCTTCGTCCTTTCGGTTTCTTTTTCCCGCCCGATCCAGGCTCCATGTCGACTGCGACCATCGGGGGCAATGTCGCCCAGAACGCAGGGGGACCAACCTGCCTGAAATACGGGGTAACCATGGATTATATCCTTGGCATGGAGATTGTTCTCGCTTCGGGTAAGGTCGTTAAATTCGGCAGTCGCAATGTTAAGGACGTATCGGGATACAGCATGCGGTCCCTGTTCTGCGGTTCTGAAGGAACACTTGGTCTTTTAACCGAGGTTATCCTGAAAGTTATCCCGATGCCGGAATCCCGTGAGACCCTGCTGGTCTCGTTTAATGAGCTTGATGACACAGCAAAGGCCGTATCTGACATTGTCGGCTCAGGAATTCTGCCGGCAGCAATGGAACTGATGGATAATGCAAGTATCAATGCCATTGAAGATGCGGTCGATCAGGGACTGCCAAGAGATGCCCAGGGATTGCTGCTGATTGAAATAGACGGTGACAGGGAAGTATGCAGGAATCAGGTCTGCAAAATTGTTGAAAAACTGAAAAATAACAATGCTGCTGATATCCATGTTGCCGAGTCAGATGCTGACCGGGAAAGATTTTGGTTTGCCCGAAGATCGGCCATGGGGGCTGTCGCCGGACTTGCCCCGGATCCGCTTTCCGAAGATGTTACCGTACCGGTGAGCAAGGTTCCAGCTATGATCAGGAAAATCATAGAAATAACCGGCAACCTTGGTCTTCGAGTCAGTGTTGTGGCCCATGCCGGAGACGGCAACATGCATCCGGTCATCCCCATTGACAGGAAAAATGACGATCAACGGGAACGGGCAGAAAAAGCCTTTGTAGAGATCTATAAAGCGGCAATTGAGCTTGGCGGTACAATCTCAGGGGAACACGGCATTGGGCTTGGAAAAGCTGAGTATCTTCCGCTGATGATGAACAAGGACACCATTGAATTGATGTCGGTGATTAAAAAGGCTCTCGATCCCGATGAAATCTTGAACCCGGGTAAGTTTGTATGAGCGGGAAGACATTAAAAAATTGTGCGAAATGCGGCATGTGCATGAGCGTCTGCCCGGTCTATAAAATTCTTGGTGATGAGCGTTCATCACCACGGGCCAAGGTTCATTTGATCCGATCCCACGATGCGAAGAAAATCGAATCTTCACCACTCCTGCAGGAACTCATCTCCACCTGCCTGATGTGCGGCAGCTGCAAGACCATCTGTCCATTGGGGATCGATCATTATGCAGAGTTTATGGAAATGCGCAAACAGATGGTGCTTGATCATGGTGAGAAGATCTCCATGAAAGGCCTTGTCTATCTGCTTTCCAAAAAACAGCGCCTTAAAGTTGCAGCAAGTTTTGCCAGATTGGGGCAGAGTATTGCGCCATCGATTTTAAAAGAAAAAATCAAGATTGCCGACATACCGGTCAGTAAATTTCCGGAGTTAAATAAAAAACCGCTGCGATCGGCTCTGCCCTCCACCATCCCCGCTGAAGGAAAAGAGATCGGAACGGTGATCTATTTTACGGGATGTGCCAGCAACTATATCTTTGATGCAACCGGTTTTGCAACTGTCCGGGTACTGACTCGTCTGGGATACAGGGTTTTGATACCCCAGTCCCAGACCTGCTGCGCGCTGCCGCCGATGTTTCACGGCTTTGTCAAGGAGGCGGAAGAGAGCATCAAAACAAATCTGAAGGCCTTAATGGTGGAAGACGGGCAGGATATCGATGCAATCATCGTCGATTGCGCCACCTGCGGAACTGCTCTGAAGAGTGAATACAGGCTGCTGGTGGACGAACTGAGGCTGGATGCGTCGGCGGTGGAGTATATCTCCTCAAAAGTCGTTAATATTATTCCTTTTCTCATGCGATCCGGCGCACTGGCAAAAAGAGGACTGCGAGTTGCTCAACCGATTAAAATCACCTACCATCTCCCCTGTCATCTGAAAAACTCACCTGATAAAGGAACGATGATCGGAGACCTTGCATCACTCTCACCGAAGATTGAGTATGTGAAGGCCGTGGATTTTGACAACTGCTGCGGCGGGGGCGGGACATTTTTCTATGAACATCCGGAGATAGCGAAGAAGCTGATCGGTGAAAAAGTGGCCAATGCCACGAAGACAGGAGCGCAGATACTGCTCACCGACTGCCCTGTCTGCAAGATAAACTTTGACGGCAACCTGAACGCTGATGACAACCTCGAGGTTATGCACCCAATTTGTTTCATCGATGAATTAACAAAGGATTAAATCGTTTCTTTCATCCGTTCAGGTTTTCTAACGGCTCAGCTCTATTGGCGAAAACAGCCTTCTACGCAGCCTTCTTCTCCGCCAGGGCCGCAAGCACACGCTCGGGGGTGATGGGAAGCTCACGCATCCTGACTCCCACCGCATCATAGATGGCGTTGGCAATTGCCGGCGCCACACCGACTGTTCCCGATTCTCCCACGCCTTTTGCGCCGAAGGGGCCTTTCGGGTCAGGCTTGTTGACGATGTGGATGTCGATCTTCGGCATATCAAGGGCAGTCGGTACCTTATAGGAATCGTAATTGGTGGTCTCAACCTTGCCGGTTTTTTCGTTGACCTGATAATTTTCGGTCAGGGCAAGACCAAGTCCCTGCTGGATGGCTCCTTCCAACTGCCCTTCAACTGCCATCGGGTTGATTGCAGTACCGCAGTCAATAACCGTCAGCAGCCGGTGGACCTTGACCCGTCCTGTCTCTGTATTAACGTCGACTTCAGCAAAATAGGCACCATAGGTTGGTGAGTTCCATTCCGGCTCAAACGACTGCTTGCCGAAAAAATTGGTCGCTCTGCCGTCAAAACGGTAAATGGCATCAAAACAGACATCACCCATGGATATCTGTTTTTCCGGATTGCTTGTGGAATAGACCGTACGATCTTTGAGATAGAGATCGTCGGCAGGAAGATCCAGCATCCCTGCCGCCCATGAAAGCAGCTGTTCCCTGGCCTGGCGCGAAGCCCGCAGGGTAGCACCACCGACGGCATAGGTGGAACGGCTTGCATCCGAGCCATATTCAAACAGGGTGATATCGGTATTGTCGCCGATAATGTGGACATCTTCAGCCCGCAGTCCCAGCTCTTCAGCACATATCTGGGAAAGAGCCCCCCAAATGTGCTGGCCCACAGGGGCTGGATGAACAATAAGGTCAACGGAACCGTCTTCGTTGAACTTGACCATGGCGTTGGAGTGCTCAAGGTACAATGGGGCAGCTCCTGTACAATGGCTCATGGTGGCGAGTCCGTAACCGCGCCTGATCTTTTCGTCCTTACCAACCAGACAGCGCTCAACTGCCCGTCCTTCACGTTTTTTCTTCCAGTCAAAGGCCTTCTTGCCGATCTCGAGACAGTCCGTTAAATAGGTGCTCTGCAGTTCAAGGCCCATGGCGGCGGTGTCACCGATCTGCTTGGCATTTTTCAGGCGAAGCTCGATGGGATCAATATGCAGAGCCTCGGCGGCCTCATCCATCAGCTGTTCCATGCAGAAGCTCATATGCTCATTGCCGAAGCCGCGCATAGCTCCGGACGGAGGTGTATTGGTCATCACCATATCCGAGGAACCGGCCCGGTTGGGGCAGCGGTAATGGCCCATGGCAAGGGTCATGCCGATAACAGAGGACATCGGGCCGCATCCCATATAACCGCCAAGCTTGCCGAGCATATAGGTATCAAAGGCAGTCAAGGTACCGTCTTTCGTGAAGCCAAGGCGAACATTGATCTTGTCAAAGCCGGTCCGGCTCTCAAGACCGACGAAATGTTCTTCTCTGGTCATCTCGTACTTAACCGGTTTTTTACTCTTCAGTGCCAGAGCCACTGCAACCGGCTCAGCACAAAGTGCACCGCGCTGGCCGAAGCTGCCGCCGACAAAAGGAGTAATAACTTTAATCTGTCCAACCGGAATGTTGAAGATATTGGCCAGTTCACGTCTTGCCAGATGCGCCAACTGGCACTGCGACCAGACATTAAGCCTGCCGCCGGCATCGAGATGAGCCACACAGGCTGCAGTCTCCTGGGTGCAATGTTCCTGCTTGCCGGTCTTGAACGTCCCGCTTGCAATGTAATCGGCCTCAGCCAATGCTTTTTCAACATCTCCCTCTGGGTATGGGTAGTTCAGATGCTTGGCAATATTTTTTGGCGCGTGGGGACTGATTTGCGGAGCCCCGTCTTTGACAGCTTCTTCGGTATCAAGCACAAAGGGAAGTTCGCTGTAGGTAACCTCGATCAACTCAAGTGCTGCCTCTGCCACCTTTTCATTAACCGCCGCCACAGCTGCAATGGCATCACCGTAATGGCGTGCCCGCTGATTAACGACACCTTCTTCCGGCGGAATGAGATAGCCACCGGCGACCAGCGGTTTGTCTTTCATACCGCGATCAAAACCGTTCCACTCAGAGAGATCGCGGTGGGTGATCACCGCTGCTACGCCGGCGAGGGCTTCTGCCCGGCTCGTATCTATGTTGGTAATTTCGGCATGGGTGTAAGGGCAACGCAGTACCTTGGCAACCAGCATGCCAGGCAGTTTGATATCTCCTGCATACCTGGCTTCTCCCGTTGCCTTTGCTGCTGCATCGGGCTGAATGATACGGGTTCCGACGACCTGATGTTCACGCTTCATTTGTCGTCCTCCCCGGCACTCTCATCGGCAGCCACATGGATGGCTTCAACAATCTTGGTGTAGCCGGTGCATCGACAGATGTTGCCGGCAATGCCTTCTCTGATCTCCTCTTCTGTCGGATGAGGCTTCTTTTCAAGGAGCGCCTTGGCAGAGAGGATCATTCCGGGAGTGCAGTAGCCGCATTGGATTGCACCATGGTCAACAAAGGCCTTCTGAATCGGATGGAGTACTTCGCCCTCAGCAAGCCCTTCGATAGTGGTGATTTCCCTGTCTCTTGCAGCAACAGCAAGCGTCATGCATGATAAAATCGGAGTGCCGTCCATAAGAACTGTGCAGGCTCCGCAGTTGCCGGCTCCGCAGCTGTGTTTCGTTCCGGTAAGCCCCAGTTGGTCCCTCAATACTTCAATGAGGAGTTGGTTCGGTTCAATGGCAAGATCGTGGGGCTCACCATTGACAATTAAACGGACAATCATCTTCATGGGGCAAGTTCCTTCATGTTGCTGGCAATGCTTTTTTGCAGTTCAATAATGGCATCACGGACCAAAACATAGATCATGTGCCTTCGATACTGTGCTCTGGAACGCGGCTCGGCTTCCATTGATGCCGTTCTTGCCGTTTCTTCAATACGCTGTTCATCAATAACCTGTCCACGAAGAATTTCTTCTGCCATCCGGGTCCGGAGAGGTACCGGAGAAACAGAGCTCAGGCCGATCCGCAAGTCCAGGCAGGTTTTTGCATCTTTCAAAACCAGAACCACAGCGGCTCCTGCCAGGGTTTCATCTTCAACCGTCACCTTTGTGCTGAATTTATAACAGCCTGCACTCAAAGTCGGCAGGGGCGGCACAAGAATTTCAGTCACCAGCTCATCCGGCTTGATAATAGTACAGAAAGGGCCGGTACAAAAGGTGTTCAGCGGTACAATCCGTTCGCCCTGCGGCCCCAAAAGCCTGAGTTCACTGTCCAGGGCCACCAGTACAGGCGGGGTATCCTGCGACGGACCAGCCTTACAGAGATTTCCTCCAATGGTCCCCATATTACGAACTTGTGGTGTACCCACCTTTTTACAGGCAGAAGCAAGCATGGGAAGATGTTCCAGGATCAGCGGAGATTGCGACAGTGCCGTATGAGTGGCAAGCGGCCCTATACGAAAACCTCCATCACTGGTTCTTTCGACAAAGTCAAGACCAGGAATTTTGGCAATAGAGATGAGATGCTCAGGGGCGATCTGACGTTTTTTCATTGAGACCAGTAGATCTGTGCCTCCGGCGATTACAGCTGAACTCTTGCCGTAGTCGGCAAGCAGCTTTACCGCTTCCTGCGCACTGGCGGGCTCATGGTATTCAAAAGGTTTTAGCAACCTGTATACTACATTGGATGTACTCATCCCTTATCTTTTCCTCTTCTATTCGAACCACGCAAAGTCCTGTTACCGTTTTTTATTCTGTCTGTAAGAATATACTGTTTTTACCTATAAGCCATCCGTTTTTTCAACCATCCACCTAATCAATCGTAGTAACAGGAAATATAAGTTTACATGATACCATGCATCTGGATATTCTATTCTTAGTGGTCTGCTCATAAAATGAGTATAATTGACAGATTTTCAAAAGCAAGAGCAGACTTGACCCCTTTATTACAGTATACCAGGATCCAAACGAACACAGGTAGCTGAATCAACAATCAGATAGTGGCTGAAAAAGTATCGCAAAGGAGGCTTTGATGCCTTACTTCCAAAGACACGTGCGGACAAAGGCAAGGCTCGGAGGCTCCCGTTGGAGGTTGCAGATGTACTTCTTGAGATTAAAGAGAAGGAGCCCGATCTGACAGTGCCGCTGGTCATCAAAAAAGCAAAAGAAAGGGGCAATGTTCCCGATAACATCCGTTTGCCGGAGTCCACGGTGTACAAACTGCCGGCCAGGAACGGTTTAACCAGTAAGAAAAGTCCGGCAAAGGATCATCGCCGTTTTGCCTACCAATATGCCGGTGACCTGTTCATGTGCGATGTCATGCACGGTCCGGCAGTCAAAAACAAGGCTGGTAGAAAGCGAAAGACATACCTGATTGCATTCATAGATGATGCAACCAGGGTTATCCCCTACGCAGCCTTTGCCCACTCAGAAAATACAGCTGCTTTTATGGAAGTGTTCAAGCAGGCAGTGCTTCCCCGAGCTTGGGTTTTCGGTCCAAATTCAAGACCGCTTGTGAGGCCGCCTGCGAGGCGGCTTGCCAAGAGGGTTGATTTTCGCGTGTGCCTACACTATTGCAGTACCTTTTTCCACGCTTTGGATGCCAAAAACCTTGTGGGGACAGTCATATGCGAGCTGTTTCAGTATTGACTTTGCTGCCTTGGGCAGTTCATTTAATTGGTAAAAATGGTGTCCTGAGGTGGCAAACTCAGTTGCCTGCATTTTGCTCAACACCATACGGATTTCCCGCCAGTTTTTGCCACATGCCAGCTCCGCTACGCGCTCTATGAGGAGAGCCAGCACGCATATTTTTACATGTGACGTAATACGATGCGGTAGCCAATGATACATGGGCATCATTTTTATCTAGTGTCTGTCCATAAATGAGCAATTTTGAAAATTGACCGCTGCAGGTTGCAACGGCGAACATAACTGATTCCTGCGCGAAACAAATTTTTGCTTTCGTTTTTTAGTCAGTCATAAAAAATAGCTCTAAAAATCAAAATCACGGCCCACCTCTCCCGTCAGATTGCAGGAACAGCACAAAACAACAGCTGTTAAGCCGGTTATTGACGTGCTATAGTGAGCAAATTGGCAGAAACAACAGAAGCCCACACGTAACTCTTAAATGCCTCAAGCCCTTTCCAGTTACAGCGTGTCAGGCCAAGACTGCGCTTCAACCAGGAGATGCCGGACTCTATTCCTGCTCTAAAATTTCGTAACCCTTTATAAACATACTTGCTTCGACACATGTCCTCCTCTTCAAGCCCGCGTCCTTTGGAAAAACAGACATCCTTAACACCTTTACCCTTCGCGTCTTCAAGATTTGCTTGAGAGGTGAAACCGCCGTCAAAAGATGCTTTTAAGGGATAGCGACCATAAATACCATTCTGTCTGTCAAGCATTCTTCCTGTCAATGTTGAGTCCGCAGGATTGCCGTCAAGTACAACGCAGTCGAGAATAAGATTGGAAGCACCACCGGTGAGACAAATTTTGTGGCCGTAATAGGTCTCTCGTCGATCCTTGCGAATAATATCCGTATGCGGTTCAAAAATCGAAACAATCTTTTCCTGTGCAGGAACAGATTCGCCGCCGATGACTCTACGTTTGGTTTGACAAACCACTTGACGGATAAGAGGAACATATTCCTGTAACTGCTTGCAAAGGTGAGATGCTACAGCTTGCTCCTTTAACGAGCTGCCCACATAATTTTGTAAACCGTGTGCACCTTTCACTGCGTAATCTATGGTCTTTTCCGTGAGCCTTATAAGCTGTATGTATGGCCTCTGTCTGGCCTCGTTATTCTTGGCGTTTGTAATTTCCAGATTGCGTCGTTTCGCTGCACATCGATGATTACGGAAGGAAAATATGATCCCTGGCAGTCTTGTTTTTGCTTCATCAAGAATCCTGGTCAAAACACGAACAGAGTCGAAAAGTAACTCCGAGTCATAAGGCGTGTGAATATTGGTTTCGACAACGGTACAGTCCACGCGCACCTTGCGACCTTTTTCAATATCTGTACCCTGGGCATAGCCGATCAACACCCTGTTAATTTCTTCCCATGTGTTTGCGGATATGGCTTTGATTGTTTTTTGCAGCGTTGATTTTTTAAAATGTTTCCCAAATGGTATTCTACAGAAAAGGCCATATGCCCTGGAATCAACCAGGCGAAATTCCAATTCTCGATAGCTGCAGCCCTCCATTTGTTTTACGATTGCTATGCGTATTGCCTGATCCGCAGTCATACCGGTAGCACCACTTTTGCCGCCACCATTTTGCGATGAGCCAATATCTTGTAGAACCAGGTCATATATGATAGGGTTGTCATCAAGTATATCACTGATAGTTTTCAACTCTTTCGCCTTGGGGTGGTCAGGGGCAGCCTCTGCTAAAGGTAGCTGCTGATTGCGAGCTTTTCGCATCTTTTTCGACTCCTTGAAATAGTTAATCGAGTAATTTTAGCGGGTTACTCAATTAACAATACCAGGAATCGTAAAAAAAGGCACCCTTTAAAGGCGATTTTCTCCCGTAAAATCAAATAGCTGACTCTGTTTGGACAGACACTATCTAGGTGCTTTTCAGGGAGCGAAAGCAGTGCTCAATCACCATAAGCCCCCTGTAACCGCAGGCGGCATCTTCGATGCTTATGTTTTTATCATTGGGCTCCAGCACCCATTGGCCGTCATATTTTGCCGCTTCTTTGATAGCTTTTCGGTCAATGCGAATCGTATCCTGTTCCGTGATGACACGGATAACGCTTGTATCGCTTTGAAGCAAACAGTTCAATAGCCCATTTGTTGCTGATCTTTCGGTCTTTATGCTTGGATAATTCCTCCTCAAGTCCGGTGACCAGTTCTTCTCGATGCAAGGCCTGCCGTGTTGCTTCCTTGGGATTATAGCAAAGGATATAGCGCTTGCCGTTATCGAGTGACACCTCCTTGGCCTGAAGATTTTGAGATATTTCTCTATAACGGCCAGGGGCGGAGAGTACCGTTTGCTTTACCTCGCTCACACTTGCCATTCTGGTCGCCAGGAGATATGTTCCGCAAGCCTTGGCAAGCTCCTTGCGGTTATCTGTGGAATTCATGCCCGAGTCAGCAATAAACAGTGCTCTGCCGAGATTCCAGCCACGGAGATCCTTTTTAATGGTCTCTACCGTACTGACATCGGCAGTATTTCCTGAAAAGACCCAACTCTTAACAGGTATTCCTTCCCGGGTAACTGCCAAGGCAACAACAATCTGAGGCGCCCAAAAACCTTCCTTGGCATGGCCATACTGACGAAGACCATCGTCATCATCTTCATAGTCGATAGCAAAAGACGCCGTGGTGGTGTCATAAAAAATGATATCCACTGAGAGGTTCAAAAGGTTGGAGACCTGGCGAAAAACCTGCTTTTCGATTTCCTCTGCATTCGCATGGAGAATATCCATGGCTTCATAGAGTTGACGGAGTTTGAAATGGTTACACTCGGGCAGATACACCGTATCGAGCCACCTGTCCCACACTCCGAGCTTAGATTCCGGACAGCAAAGGCAGTTGGCAACCATAGCCAGGATTGCCTTGTCGTAATCGACTTCTTTGTTAGAGGTTGCTTCGCGGATAATTTTGCCGATCCCAAGCCGCTCCCAATAGTCTGCTATTACTCGAACCGTCCCGTATTCCAATGTCCTGAGTATTTTGACGTCAGCAGGTAAGCCGCCCTTTGCACAGGTCTCATCTAAAGGGTCAATAACCTCAACACCACAGACCCGAGCAATGGATCGGCACAAACGAACGAGCTGATCTCGATCAAGCTCGTCAGCCCTGCCGAAGCTATGGATAATCTTGGCAGTGGTCCGTTTCGTATCCGGGTGCCGTACGTTATGGGCGAGCTGGTAATATTTGGTTACCGAGCCGTCTTTGTTCTTTCGTTGTGTTGTGCGTAAGTACATGATTGCCTGCTAGAATAGCACCATATTTCACATTAGCAACCATAAAAGAATCAAACGTGTGCCCACAAGTTTTGGCCATTTTGGAGCGGCCTGAAATAGCAACACCCCGAAACTACGAGGAAAAATCTTTCGCATTGATCAAAAATGTGCCTGCAGACCGAAAACGCAAGTCTAAGCAAGATATCTGTACATGATGATTATACAATCAATCGAATCTTCGAGGTAACAGGACAGCAGGTTGAAGATGAATGGTTGCACGATGAACAGTTGGCAAAATTGCTGTCAGCTCCTGATCTGGAGCCAGGGCAGCACGGGGAGATATTACGTCTTCAAGAACAGTTCGGTGAATTGAAGAAGGTGAATAGAAAAATTCTCGCTATAGATGAAGTAAACAAAGAAAAAACGATTGATAAAGTCCTTGGCAAAAGTGATGCTGAGATACGTTTAGATTTTCTAACTGGAAGTTGAAGTTGTGAGATAATTTTATAGCGAACACTCAGCAAGCATCAATAAAAAAATTACTTTTTGCCAAATGTGAGAGGTATTCTCCAGACACAACCCTTTATGCCAAAAGTGGCAGGAGCATTTTTTTCTTGACCCTTGCTTCCCTTATCGCTGGGCCTGGGGGCGATTGAAGGATGCCCTCGCCGGCCAGGCGTCTCCGACGGGAGCTCTGCTACAAAGGACTTCTCTGTTTGTCACAATGTCGGCTATTTTGATTCAAAGGAAAAATCAGAACGAACGGCTTGATCCCATTTCCAAGATCTGCGCTGTTCTCCTTTTTTGGCTGGCACCACCAAAACTTCGCGAGATCCCCTTGAAATACGTTCCTCTTCAATTTTTACGATTGGTCCGTCTGGGCGAGACCACAACTGGCCTATTTCGACATTTTTAGGTTTATTCATTTTTCTCTCGTCTGTTTTGATTCAGTTATTTGGGAAATTTGGCACAAGGTAAAGTTTGTGCTGCAAGATCAAAGGTGAAAGAACCATTAAAAGACTTATTTTCTTTTTTAGCGACCAGCTTGGATTTATTGATAATCAGGGCATCTGCAAAATCAGCTTCTTTACCCTTTACCGGTTTTGCATTTCGATAATCGGTGAGCGCTAACCACACGGCCTGACCATCTTCAAACCTTATATTCGGTTCCTGGAACAACGACTGAATAACTGTCACCAGTTCAGGCTTTTTTAACTGGTATTTTTTGCCGCGCAGTGTCCAGATCGTCTCAACCAGCACGACATCTGTAACTAAAACCTTCTGCTGACCTGAAATCAATTTGACAGCCTTTTCAAACTGTTCAAGATCATCTTCTAACAGGTATCGCAACAATACGTTGGTATCAATTGCGATCATTGCAAAGAACTCTCCATAGACTCCTCATCAGTCATCGCTGAATTACCCTGAACGTGTTTTAAGATGCCCCTTGCAGCTCCCTGCTTCTTTTTTACAATTGTCAACTGACCATGAGCCACAAAGCTTTCCACCTCATCCCCTGGTTTAATCCCAAGAGCTTCACACTGACTTACGGGCAAAGTAATTTGCCTTTTTGCACTGATCTTTGGCATATAAAACCTCCTTTACTTTTTTGCATATAGTAAAGATACAGCGATCTTTACTATATTTCAATTAGTAAAGAATGCCTGTTTCGATTTTTGCAAGGTTGGTGTCAAAAAATGTTCTGCAACTCAACCGGGGAGAGAGATTTGGCACCAAAAAAAAGAGAGGCAATGCCATGCAGGTTTCACGCAAACGGCACAGAAAAGTGGTGTTGGTCCTCACTTAATATTGAAAAATATCGTATATTTTGGATCAGGAGCCGGGAGAGATCCCCTGCCCTTTCCCTGCTTATTTTCTTATTCAGAACGTTTTTTTTCAATGCAAAGTTCCGCATACCTGACAGAATCAAAAACACCATAATTTAAAATTTCCCACTCCCTGGTTGCTGGATGCCAAATGAGAACAACACCCAAATCTCTCAATAAGCGTAGATAACGCTTGACGGTCGGCACCGAACAGTCAAGATCCGTGGAGATAGTTGTAGAATTCGCGCTGGGGTTTTCTTCAATAATCGCCAAAGTGCGAAGCGAATCAATGATGTGATTGGCGCAATTAGTTCCTTTTTTGTTCACGAACATCCTCAATTACAATTGTATACCTGTAGCGGCCCGCAATAATCAACCCCTCAGACTCGCAATAATGTGGGTTCCGGACCCACAATAAATGTCACTGGAAATAAGGCTCGGCCCACATTAATCAACACTGTGACGACATTAAGTGATACTGGACCCGAAATAATGGCATCGGACCCACATTAAGTGACAATGAATACCGAGTTTTCTTGTGTAGAGCAGTATTATTGGAATACAAGCCTATTTCGATGAATAGGGGGGAAACCTCATTCCGTAATCACATCACCTCTCTGAGGAGTTTCACAGGGCAATCTAAACTATTCTCTGGTGATCGACTAAAAAAACACGGTCACAAAAATAGCCGAAAGCTGCATGATTTTCAGGGGTGCGCGGTCAGTCCTTATCAGGAAACATCTCAACCCAGCGTATGCCTGCAGCTAGTTAACCTTGCCCCCTCGAATCTTTGATTGCATGAATTGGAAGGGTTCGAGGAAGAGAGTCAATTTTCTTTCGAGATGAAGACTCACCCTCTCATGGATAAGGTCAGTTCTGGCATTGCGCTTGTATTGTTAGGATTTCTGCAGGTCTTGTTGCTTTGATGCACCGTAGATCTATTTAGTTTGGCAGTTGACAAAAGAATCGTGTATTCGATGTGGCCATATTAATGTCAAAGTTAACCTACCGCCGGGAGGCAGCCAAGTCATGCCTCCATCCGTCAAACTATTTTGGGAACAGGAAGGTTACCATCAAGCGGGCTCCCAAACCCTCGGCGGCACTGTCCGGTCCATCGGCCCAGTAGCGCACACCCCCGCCGACGCTTATCAATTGGCCGCCGATTTTGACGACTTTAGTTACCAAACCATTGATAGGAACAGTCCACTCTTCCGCCTTCCAATCGTAGGTGCTTTCGGTCTGCAGTGTGAACGTCCAGGCGTCAGGAGCTGTATACGACAGAAACGGCTGGATGAAGGTTGAGCTGACGTCATTACGGTCGTCCTCGCCGGCGTACGACCAGATATGATTTGTGAGCATGCCATAGGTCCAGGGACCCTGCTGTTTAAGCAGTACGGCAGTGGGGCCTGCCCCCCATTTGTCGGCGGTCAGCAGATCGTCGGTGCCAGAGGGAAACAGAAACACCGGTCCTGCTCCCCATATCCACCCTCCGGCTGTCGGTGCTTTCGGCGAAAAGAACAGACTCTGGACAATGTCGCCGATCCCCGTCTGGCTCCCGGCTCCGGGATATATATCGTCCTGGGAGATGACCGGCAGGATGGTTCTGGAAATCAGGTTCCAATCCTGACCGATGGAAATTGGAATAACCGGTTGGATATTGAGCGTCCAGCGATCACCGTCGTCGGCAGGCCCGATATCCGTGTCGTAATTCAACTGAAAGGGGACACTGATCAGCGCTGCGATAGGGTTGGCAAGCTGTTTTGCCAGATCGGCAGCATTGTCCTGGGCGGCTGCCGGTAATGAGAAGAGTAAAAATGCTGCTGCAGAAGCTGGTATTAGAGTATGTTTTTTCATTATTTTTCATCTCCATTGTTAAAGCTTATCAGGTGCGGTCCCGCATGGTGATGTGGGGGCTGGGGAGAGACTCCCCCGCCTACCCGATTCGCTGCAGTTGCTCTGTTGTCACCAAGCCGTCTTTCACCATTCGGCCTTTTCAAAGTCCTTGAGGATCCAGGTGCGGTCGAAGTGCGACTGTTCCGGACCATAGAGCCGGAAGTAACTAAACCAGGAACGGCCAGGAACCGTCTCGACCCAATTGCTTTCCTTGCCCTTCGGGGCTTTCGGTCCAACATAGAGGTCAATGCTTCCATCGTCGTTTTTCTGCAGCTCCATCCGTGAAGAACGGTCTGCTTGCTGGGTCGGATTGTCGATCAAACAACGTGAGGAGACGTCGTAAACAGTCATCGACCAGAACTGCGAGACCGGAGCGTTGGCCGGGACTCGAAGCCGGTAACTCTTCGCCCCATCAAGCCAGTCGCCGTCTTTGTCCTTGTAGGTCCCGAGGTAAACCTGTCCCACTCCCGGCGTCTTGGTAACCATGCCACTCGAGGTGGTAACAGCCTCGTAGAACCATGCAGCGCGTCCATCGAGCTGGTCGTAAAACTCGGCTCGTTGGGAGGGTTCGATCACGAGAGCAAAATGCCAGTGCGTGCCCTCCGCATAGTAAGCCGCATCGAGCCTCTTCTCGAAATCGTTGGCCTTGGCCATGGCTTCACCGACGAGGGCGGCTTCGGTCAGCAGCTTAGACTGATGCTCGTCTGGCTCGAACGGTTTGCCTTTCTCGATACCGAGCGGTTTGAGCATCGCCATGAAGAAGCGGTCGCGTTCGTGGACAGGTTCCCGCTCGATGATCGCGTGCAGGTGTTTCCAGTATTCGAGACCGCGGGGCGATGTCGAACTCCAGCGCTTGCCATTAATATCGACAATACGCGTAACCGGGGGATTGCCGGTTTTTGTCAGCGGATAGATTTTAAGTGCTTTGAGAAGCGCATCCGCTTTTGCCGGATCCTTATCCAGAGCGCGGAAGCCCCAGAAGACATTCATGGTCGGGGAATCAGCCCGGTAAGCACCTTCTGGAATATTTGCCTCCTGGCCGGGTCCCACGATAATGTATTTCCCCCCCTTGCCTTTGTCGGGACCGGTCTGGCCCATGTCAACGAGAGGACGCTGCCAGATATCGTCGGCAAAGCCAGCCGCCGCTCCCGCCGGCATTTCGACAACCATGGGGCCGGTTTCAGCCAGATTGAAGAAGCTGACGATGTAGGGGGTTGTTGCGTTTGCGGTGATGATGCCCAGTTTGGCAAGGTAGTTGTTGTAAACAACCACATCCCCTGACTTCGCGCCAAAAGTAACTTCATGTGCTCGCTGCCACTCGGCCATCGAGACGAGTGGAATGCTCCAGATGTAGGCTTGGCACGCCCGCTGGAAATCGATTTCGTCATATAGTTTCTTGACGGTTTCATCCGTCGGGTAACCGTTGGCAAAGTCATGAGTAAAGGAGAGTTGGCCGATACGGGTGTCGATGGTCTCGCCACCGGCAATGACAGAGCCGGCAAAGGCCAGGCTGGCTATCACTGTAACTGATGCATGAATTATAGTTTTCAGTTTCATAATCACGATTCTCCTCAGGTCAGAATTTTTTTCACAGCTTATTGTTATTCTGCCACGTAGTCCGGTTGCTTGTAGGTCCTGTTCACAATGGTTTCATCTGGCCCGTAGTTGCGCAAGACTGTCCAGAACGGGCCATCAGGGGCGGGCAGCCAGTTGCTCTCCTTGTCTTTGCCAGGGGATTTGGCAGAGACGTAGATGGTAAGTGAACCGTCCTCGTTTATCTGCAGGTCAGGATTGGAAGAGCCGATCGAGTAGCGGTCAATGGGATTGTCCACCAGCCAGCGCTCGGGCAGCTTGTACATGGTAATGGACCAGAAATACTTGACAGGAGGAAGCTTGCCCTTGGGAAAAGTAAGCGTGTAGGAGGCCGTGTTTCCATCGAGCGGCTTGCCTTGAGAATCAACCGGCATCGAGATATAAACCGACACCTCCGGAACGTTACCGAAGATGCCCATATAGACACCCAGGGCGCGGCTGATGTAATCGGTGCCGACCTTTTCCCGAGTACCGAAAAACTTGGCCGCGTCGATACCGCCTTCGCTGCGTTTCTTCAGGTCGGCACGGGCATCTTCAATACCTTGAGCAAGGGACTCCTGTGCCTCCGGGGCGAGCTTGGATTGGTCAAAAACTTCACCTCGCTTGATCCCCAGGGTGGCAAGTTTATCGTACATGGCGGCGTCATCTTTGTTGGGAGAGATGAAAGGCAGGAGAAAACTCACGTAATCCCAATATTTGATTGTCGTCTCATCGTTTTCCGTCCAAGCGGGCCAGTCGATGGCTGATGCGGGGGGCGGAGGATTTGAGGCAAGGTAGCTTGAAAGCGGTTCAAGCTTGTACTGCTGTTGGATTTCCTTCACCTTGGGCATATCATCCTTGCCGCCGATAACCTGGGTGCGGGTCAATGTGCCGAGGAAGTCTGTTTCGCCGCGGATAATCCGATTTATTCCTTTGGGAAGGTCTCCCTTCCAGGTGGGGGATGCCAGAAGTACACTGATACCGTCGTTGCCGTCCTTGACCGAACCGGCGTTGTCCAGAACATAGCCCCAGTAGTCGTCCCACTGGCTAGTGTAAAAACGGTCCTTTTCGATCTTGGGCATGGTCAGCACCCAGGGTTCAGTCCGCAGATCCAGCCATGCGTAAGAATAGGGCGTGTCGTTGTTGGGGGTGACGATATCGGTATCAGCAGGTGACGAAAGGGGCAGGTGGAGCCATTTGCCCATCTCCCCTTTACCTTTGATGGCTTGCATGTACATGGTCCGGTAGTTCATGACCAGTGGGTAGGTGAAAAGGTAAGCTTCTTTGGCAATGGCTCTTGTTGATTCAGCGGATTGCGCGGCCACCGCGATGGCTGAGAAACCAAAAGAGAAGAAAAGGATGAGAATCACTATTTTGTTCTTCATTTGTCTTGTGTTAGTCTCGCCTGCAAGTAGTTATGCTGAAACCGTCAGGCTTCCATTGTGTATGGATAGCCGGCCAGTGTGCAAATGGCCGTAATGAGGATGGCCGCAAGGGTACATTTAAGTGTTAGCTTTGTGGTTTTCATTGTTTTTCCGGTTTGGTGTTTCGATGACAATCTGCTGACCAAGGTACAGCGTCACAGGAAAACCCCGTTAGGGTTGTCATCCTGTGAACGCTGTCGCTAAGCCTTGAAAATCAGTTTTTGGCATTACGAGCTTACCGGCCCATCGCCTGCGAGTTGATCAGCTTGCTGAAATCACCAACCTCGAGCGACATGCTCTCTTGGCTGGGCGGGAATTCCTTGAACGTCTTCACGAACGCGGCAATCTGGGCACCTGCTGGACCGAATACCCAGCTTCGGTTCTCGGCCCATTCGTCGTAGCCGCGGGCATGAATGAGGCGCTCGAAAGGATCTAACTTGAGATTTATAACGTACGGCGTGGAAAGGGTCGGCTGGGGAGCGCGGAACCACTTTTCCTGGTCCCTGAACAGTACCTTCCAGTCACCGTAGCGCATGCCGTGGAAGGTCGTCTCGGTGAAGTAATAGAACTCCTTGCGCTTCGACTTGCCCTGGTTGAGGAGAAGGTCGCTCTGATCGTAACCGTCAAGGTGCACTTTGAAGGTCTTGTCTCCGATCTGCTTCCCGTGGAGGAGTTCTTCTTTGATGTTCGGCTCGCCGACCCAAGACATCAGCGTCGGTACCCAGTCTTCCATGCTCATGAACTCACCGGTGCTCACACCGGCCGGGATATGGCCCTTCCACTCGACGACCATGGGCACGCGGAAACCGCCTTCCCAGCCACCGGCACCCTTCTCCCCATGGAAAGGTTGGTTGCCGCCATCGGGCCAGGAATTTGAGGCCGCGCCATTGTCAGTCGAGAACATGACGATGGTGTTGTCCGCCACACCGAGTTCTTTGATCAGATCCAGCAGTTCGCCGACATCGTCATCCAGTTCCATCATACCGTCAGCGTAGAGGCCGTAGCCGCTCTTGCCCTCGTACTCCTTGTTGAGGTTGGTGCGGTAGTGCATTCGCGTGGTGTTGTGCCACACGAAGAACGGCTTGCCGGACTTGATGGTCTCCGTGATGAAACGCTTCGATTGCTCCAGAACCTCCTGGTCGATGTTTCGTTGACGTTCTTGCCCCCAGGGACCGAGATCCTCAATCTCCTGAGAACCGTCTGCAAGTGCCTTCGAGTGGATGACACCCCGCTGCTTCAAGGCTAACTGTTTCAGCATCTCTTCGTCCTTCGGGTAGTCATACTGCTCGGGATACTCACCAGCGTTGAGGTGGTAAAGAATCCCAAAGAACTCGTCAAATCCGTGCATAGTCGGCAAGTGCTCATCGCGGTCGCCAAAGTGGTTTTTGCCGAACTGACCGGTGGCATACCCCAAAGGCTTGAGCATTTGCGCAAGGGTCGGATCGCTGTCCTGGATACCCTCCTTCGCGCCCGGAAGTCCAACCGTGCTCAGACCCGTCCGCATCGGATATTGCCCGAGGAGGAAGGCCGCCCGACCGGCCGTACATGATGCCTGGGCGTAGTGATCCATGAAGATCATACCCTGGTCGGCGATCCGGTCGATGTTCGGCGTGGTCCCCCCCATCATGCCACGGTGATACGCACTGATGTTCCACATTCCTACATCATCACCCCAGATGATGAGGATGTTCGGCTTCTCCTGGCCATTTGCAAAACCTGCCGTACATGCCAGTAACATTGCAATTAGAACACTGATTCTCATTACATCTACCTCCCTGTGAGATGTTTTTTGGGAAACAAACGGACAAGACAGTTTACAGGCTAGCATTACAGATAAAAATTGATAGGATCACCGTAAGAATAAAATATATTATCGTCAAATTAAAAAGTTGTTTGCCAGGAAATCTCCCGGCCTGGCCATAGTATTGATATTTCCTGCGTGAAGTAACCGCCTAAAATTTGCTCGCTGGGGTGTACCTTATTCCTGAGAGGGTGGACACGCATATTTCCAGGGAATCGTTCGGAAATGGAGCAATTGCAAACCGTAGATAACCAAAGATCCTCCTCAGGCGGACTCTGCTCTCAATATTTGAGAGGACAAACTTCAGCTGTGACCGGCATTTCACTAACCTTGCCAATACAAATCGTCCGTGCTCGCTTGCCTACCTGCGATAAAGATTACTACTGTGCAGATAGATTTTCCAATTTCAATAGAACCGGACCAAAATGGAGTAGCTTCAACCTGAAGTTTCCCAAAGACATTACAAAATCAGAAACTGTACGTTTCTGCATAATGTTCAGCTTTTACGAATCATACCTTGCATTTTCGGAGAACAACTGCTAATTTGCAAGGTATGATAAAGCGATTAATCACACCTGCACTTCTGAAAGGCATTGCACAATCTCCAGCTGTTATTCTCCTTGGTGCACGTCAAGTAGGCAAAACCACATTGGCCAAAACGATTGCAGCCGACCTGGAATCAATATACCTTGACCTAGAAGCTCCAGCCGATTTATTGAAATTGACCGATCCGGAAAGTTATCTCCGCGAACATAATAGCAAACTTGTCATCCTTGACGAGATCCAACGTTCCCCTGATTTGTTTATGGTTCTGCGCGGTCTAATTGATGAAAATAGGCAGCAAGGGCGAAAAGCGGGACAATTTTTATTGCTTGGCTCTGCATCCATGGATTTGATGCGTCAATCATCAGAAAGCCTGGCTGGGCGCATACGTTACATTGAAATGTCCGGAATAAACACATTGGAGATCGATCTGCAAAACCAGGCAATCAACCAAAACTGGTTGCGTGGTGGTTTTCCTGAAAGCTACACAGCAACAGACGATTCCCAGGCCATGGACTGGCTTGAAGACCTGGTCCGCACTTACCTTGAGCGAGATATTCCGCAAATGGGTTTTCGCATACCGGCAACCAGATTACGGCGGCTATGGACCATGCTGGCACATTTGCAGGGTGAGGTTATCAATTATTCAAAGCTTGCTGGTAATCTGGAAGTAGACAGTAAAACGGTTCGCCATTACATAGATATTCTGACTGATCTCCTGCTTGTAAGACGGCTGG
Source organism: Desulfobulbaceae bacterium (assembly GCA_963678525.2). Lineage (GTDB taxonomy): Bacteria > Desulfobacterota > Desulfobulbia > Desulfobulbales > Desulfobulbaceae > Desulfogranum. The sequence continues at coordinate 1,111,470 of CAXXDG010000003.1, read as the reverse complement.
AACCATATCATGCCAATGTGAAAAAAAGGCTTGTTAAGTCGCCTCGCTATTATGTTCGAGATAGTGGCATCCTGCATCGTTTACTTGGGATTGACAATCTTGAAGCATTGCTTTCAAATCCAGTGCTGGGGAAAAGTTGGGAAGGTTTTGTCATAGAAAATATCCACGCCGTTCTCCCACGCAGGTCAGAAACCTTCTTTTATCGTACCGCAGCAGGAGCTGAAATAGATTTGGTTATCAAACTGCCGGATGCACAAATATGGGCTGTCGAAATAAAGCATGGTATTTCTCCGAAGCTGAGCAAACATTTCAACCAAACTTGCGATGATATCGGTGCAACAAAAAAATATGTCGTTTACGGTGGTGACGATGAATTCCCTATAGGAGAAGATACAATTGTAATTTCTCTGCGAAGTCTGATGGAAAAATTACAAAGTTGATGCGGACAGCTTTCCAAGTCGATCCTATTTAGGTCACGCTCTTCTTTGTGTTGCCTAAAGTGAGTCTCCTCCTGCAGAGCAGGAGGTCTCAGGATGCTCCCTAAAAGGGGGCGCACACGTATGGAACGCCCCGTTGGGGCTATTAAATCTTACTCAAACAATGACGGCTGTTGACTTTCATGCTTTTCTTGCTCACGAATGTACTTTCGGATGGTCGCTTCATCCAGACCGACCGTACTTACACAGTATCCACGTGACCAGAAGTGCAAGCCCGTTACTCTTTTGTTCCCAAGGCAACGGTGTATTCGAACAGCACTTTTTCCTTTTAAAAAACCAATGACCATCGCTATGCTGAACTTTGGAGGTACACGGAGACACATGTGGACATGGTCCGGCATCAAATGACCCTCAATTACTGTTTTCGAGAAAACTAACACCCTGATCTGTCGTGCCGCACCTTCTGGCTGGGTAGAATTCTCACAAACCACCGTTTTCAAGAATAGGGAGACCGCATGCCCCGCCGTTCGATCCTATCGGCTACCGAGCGTGAAAGCCTATTGGCCTTACCCGATACCGAAGAGGAATTGATTCGACAATACACGCTTACCGAAAAGGACCTGTCCATCATCCGACAAAGGCGCGGTTCAGCTTTGCTACCTTCGGTTTCCAGGTGTCATACTTGGTGTGAATGAGTCTCCCTTCCCCCCCTTTGTTGAAACTGGTAGCAGACCAGCTCGAAATCCATGTTGATAGTTGGGATAAGTACGGACAACGGGAACAGACCAGGCGCGAGCATTTGGTCGAATTGCAAATGGTGTTCGGCTTTCACTCCTTTACCACGAGCCACCAGCGACAAATTATCCAGTGGTTGACTGAGTTGGCGATGCAAACTGACAAGGGCATAGTGCTGATCAATAACTTGATTGAACACCTACGACGACAATCAATCATTCTGCCCGCACTCAACGCCATCGAACGGATTGGCGCTGAAGCAATCACGCGCGCTAATCGGCGCATCTATGATACCTTAGGCGAACCGCTATCGAATGTGCATCGGCACCGTCTAGATGATTTGCTCAAGCGTCGCGATACCGGCACGACAACATGGCCGGCCTGGCTTCGTCAGTCACCCGTTAGGCCAAATTCTCGGCACATGCTCGCCTTGACAAGGATCGGATCCAATAACGGATCACTCAATAATGGCCAAGGAGGAACACGTCCGCCCGGTATATCACAATATACCGGGCGGACGTGTTTACTTCTTTCGGTCAAACGAGGCCGTCGAACAGTCCCTGTTCATCAACCTTGCCTTCCCAGCCAGGCTGCCAGGAGTTTCAACACCTTTTTCAGCCTGGGATGTTCGTCGCCGTCATAGGCGACAGACACTTCCGCGCCGGCCTGGCTAGTGTTGCCGCATGCATCGGCAACGCCGTAGGTAACAGTGTAGACACGTTTCCCTCCAATACCGGCCCTTTCCGCTTTCAACCGAAAATGATAGTCATCGACAATCACAATGTCGGATTCGGCATCCCCTCCCTGTTCGTTGGAGGTAACACCGACCAGGCTCACAACCGGATTCCGGTCAAAATTATCCTCTACCTGCACATCCACATAGACATCCACATATGCATTGTCGGCCGGCCAAAGAGTATCGGGGCTAACTGATATTACCATGGTCGGCGCTTCGGTCTCACACATATTCAGGCCGACGATCACAGGATCATGATCGGATGAACGATATGGGTCAGCTGCATAGACGGCATCCTGTGCGTCCTTTTTATAACTCATGTCATAGTCAAGCAGATCAGGTTCATCGGCATTAATATTCCAGACCGTCACTCCTGAAACCCTGTCTGCAACCCCCTGGTTGCCCATGGCATAATCAAGATACCCCAGTTGTCCATCGTACACATAGCTGTACATTTGCTGCTCATTGAAGGCAGCCGGCAGGTCCAGGTAATCATCAGTGCTGCCGCTGACATCATCGGCTCCGGCTTTGATCACTTCGATGGGAGTTTCCTTTGCATAGGAATTCAAATCCCCAATGATCAGATTGTTTGAACTGCCTGTTTCGGTGGGATCAGCAGCCAACCAGTCTACCATGGCCTGAGCCGCCGCAGTGCGCGTCAGGTTGCAGTTGCCTGCTCCGTCACCGGTGTCAGGGTCGCCTATGTCGTCACAGGCTGATCCTTTGGACTTAAGATGATTGACGGCAACTGTAAGCATTTCCCCTCCGCTGAGGGACTGAAAAGTCTGGGCCAGAACAGGCCTGTTTCTATCATCCAGGAATCGTGAATCCACGGTGCTGTCGAGAACGGCAAAATCATTAACCGGGACAACGGATTCAGGTTTGTAGATGATCGCCGTCCGTATTGCATCGCTGCCGACTGCGCCTGTGGCGATATAATCGTAGGTCGCCGTGCCGACTACCTGATTCAGCCCTTCCACCAGGGTCATTACAGGAATATCATCGGCACTGTTCTCGATTTCAATCAGGCCGTACACATCGGCATCTATCGCAGCCAGGGCCGCAACAATTTTGTCATGCTGTCGCTGGAATTCCTCTGATGTATCCGCTCCCCTGCACTCCTGATCAGCGGCCGGACCACAATCGTCCTGACCTTCGTCTATGGTTGTAAAATAGTTGAGAACATTAAAGGATGCCACCCTGATGTCACCACCTACCTCAACCGGCTGCTCGGACCTGGGATTGTTCACTGCAAAGTCAGCGGCAAATGTCGGCTGCAGCTTATATTCGAAAAAATTATAATCAAGCACACCAATGACATTGCTTACCAGATCTCCACCTCGAAAACGATTATCCAAGTCAAAAGCGAGACCATTGGGGTGAACGGCAGGATCGGGATTTGAGGCGCTGGAGCCGTCATCCATGATTATCCTTGCAAGCGCATTCTGCTCTGTCAGCGCGGCTGCCTCTGAAGAACCCGGAGCATACAGAGCGGTCGGTTGAAACTGACGCTCAGTGGTCAGCACAAGCTCGCCGTAATAATCAAAATTATAGTATTCGGATATGGTAAGTGACTGGGGGAGCAGGACAAGCATGCCCTCATAGGCTTCCAGCTCATCTTCAGATTCGATGGGGAGCAGCAACTCCGTCAATGCCATTTCGTTATCGCTGGAGCAAACCGCAATACTGGTGACATTGCCGATTTCCGTTAAGTCATAATATTCCTGCACCGTTCCTTCAACCTGTACCAGATCGCCTTCCTGCACATCCGTGCTGGTGGAATACACAAAAATACCGTCCGAAGTGGCAGGGTCATCGTCTCCGTTTATGTCCTGGATAAAAAAGCCGGCTTTACTCCCCTGAAAATCACCGACTACCACACCTTGGGTAACCACGCTCCGGCCTGCATACGAACTTGTAGCTTCAGATCCCTGGATGTCATAGATCGGCAGATAATTCTCACCGCATTCCGCCGGATCTTCCTCGTCAATTGGAAATGTATGAGGCTGGGGATCCTGCCAGGTTGCACCTGAATCCGTAACCATCAGCTGCAATGAATACCCCGCTTGCGTATCGGAGGCTTCAAAAACGCCGATATCCGTACTGGTCATATCTGCAGCCGGACCATCTGTTGCCTCAAATGTCCCTTCATAGCTGAGAAACTGGATAACAGTTCCGTCAGGATCAACCAGAGCAAGACCGTCCGGAGAACCATTCTGGATTCCGGAATATGCGACAGCGGCAACCCCGAGGCTTTCACCGTCAACATCCAGAGTTCCACTGAAATATGCCGTACCATAGGAAGCACCATTGCTCCCATTATATAATACGATATGCCACCCTTCGAGATCAGTGCCGGCAGGCCCTGTGATCTCAACCTTTTCACCAGTATCAGTGCCGCTGTTATCATAGTGTATTTCACTGATATACACGCTGGGCGACACATCATAAGCCAGACAGGGAAGCGGTGCTGCTCCTCCCGCGGCTGCCATACCTGCCATACCGATAACGGCAGGCAAAGACAGATACCTCTTGACCATGGTCATCTCGCTCCTTGTTTGAGGGTACATGGGTTGCGCCCGGATACGGGCGTAGTGGAAATGCTTTTTTGCAGCGTAGACATCTGCGCCGGGGTCCACCGTAACGGTGAGAAACGAGAATATAACGAGACTGTTAGCGGAGTGTTTTGGATAGGTAAAAGTGTAATTCGGTAAGTATTCAGAGCAACAAACATAAAAAAAATAAATGAAATACATCAATTTTTCTCTTGCAGTTTTTCGCCGGATCTGACATATATCTATATCAGGATAATTGATCGTTAGCGACAAAAATCCTAAACGATGGTGAATCATTCTTCCTCCCCCCCCAACAGGGAAGAATCCTTCACGACTCTGTCATGCCCCGCCAAGTACCATCCTCTCCCTTCCACCTCTTTTGGCGGGGCACCCCCTCTGGGGTGTCCTTACCGCACTCGACATCCGAGTCAAACATTCAATAAAATTGAACCATATAATAATATATTCTGAACAAAGTGGGTGTACCATAGATGTATCCTGAATTCTTCAGGAAACGTACTCTCCACGTACAGTGCTCCACCGGCATCCCCCCCTTCTCCTATCTCCTTGCCGGTGGAGCGCCCCTCCTCCACAAACCTTTCACAAAGAAATATAATGTAACATCTCTCTAACCGATTCCTAACAGGGAAAAGATAGAAAGTTCAATAGTCACAACCTTTTCACGCTATCTTGAATTGTTGGATTTTCGGACTCTACGCTTGTCTTCGAGCATATTTTTTTGTGCATACCCCCGAGATTCGGCTAACCAGCATGGCTGGACCAGGTTGGCCGGCCACAACGAAGCATGAAAGTTTGTCACTCCGTCATGGCGCCTTCGGTTCTCTGCCGGAGACCTTCATACACATACTCACTGAAACAAATATGCATACTACACTTCATCAGGAACTGGCTGAAGTCATAGCACACCGAACGGTGGCCGTAGAATTTCAGCCTATTGTCAACCTGCGCAGTAAAAGTATTTTCGGTTATGAAGGCCTTGTCAGAGGGCCGGTAGAATCAGTTCTTCACGCACCGATACGCATGTTTGAAATCGCCCTGCGATCCGGCATGCTTGTGGAGCTCGACTATCTCGCCCGTGAACTCGTAATTGAACAATTTTCCAAACAGGATTTACCGGGGATGCTTTTCATCAATATTCATCCGGTTACCATGCTCCACGAAAAATACTGCCGGGGAAAAACCCTTGATTTGTTGAATACAGCAGGGCTTGATCCGAGTCGTGTTGTCATCGAGCTTACCGAAACCTATCCCATCGATGACATGTTCCTTATGAAACAGGCAATGGAGCATTACCGTGGGAGCGGGTTTCGTGTAGCATTGGATGATCTGGGCGCAGGGTACTCTAAATTAAAACTCTGGTCGGAAATACGACCGGACATAGTGAAAATCGACCGACACTTTATAACCGGCATAAACGAGGATCGTGCAAAACAGCAATTCATAACAACCATTCTGAAAACCGCCGATGCTCTTGGGGTACAGGTAATCACGGAAGGAGTTGAGAATAAGGAAGAATATAAAACCGTCCGTAAATTAGGCATAGAAACGGTTCAGGGACACTATTTCTGCCGGCCGGTCACTGTGCCGCCCAAATCCCCGGCTGCAAAATTGTTTCGTCAGGAAAGACGGCGCAACAAAACAGTTGACCCCAAGACCGTCGAAGATCTCGTCAAACCTGCATTCCCGGTACAGACGACAACAAACGTCTATACGGTGGGAGATATATTTACCGGCACGCCTGATCTGGAATCCATTGTCATCGTGCAGGACGATGAAGTCCTCGGCATGGTTCTGCGCAACGAATTCATGAATATGTATGCCAGTATGTACGGCAAAGACCTGTACGGCAAACAGCCCATTGTCAGGTTCGTAAACAGAAACATTCTCCAGGTTGAAAAAAATTTTTCCCTGGAAGATGTCAGCTACCGCTTGACAACCGCCCTGGATACCTATACCGATGAATTTATCATCTTAGATGAGGGTAAACTCCTCGGTAAAGGAAAATTGATAGATCTTCTCCATGAGATCACCAGCCTGCGCATCAAGCAGGCCCGTCATGCCAACCCGCTCACCCTGCTGCCGGGCAACGTCCCCATTCAAGAACATCTTTTCAAGCTATCCGGGGAGTTCAACCCCTATGTGGTCTGTTACTTTGACCTGGACAATTTCAAACCGTTCAATGACTACTTCGGTTTTGCCAGGGGAGATACAGTCATCCGGTTTGTCGCAGAGCTTCTTTTAGCAAACAGCAACGAAAAACAAGATTTTGTCGGCCATGTCGGAGGGGACGACTTTGTTATCATCTTTTGTTCATCGGACTGGCGATCAAGGGTGGACAGGATTCTGGTTCAGTTCGACGAAAGCATCGCCGGTTATTATGAAGGTCATTACGGGGAAACCATAGTCGCATGCGATAGAAAAGGAGATTTACGGCAATACCCCGTAATGACGTTGTCCGTCGGCGCCGTTATCGTCCCGCGACATGCTCGTCACTATTCGCTCGACCTGCCCGGCGAGGCGTCTGTGGCAAAGCACGAAGCAAAAAAGCTGAAGGGCAGTGTTGTTTATATCCATCACATCGAGGATGAAGTGCAGGATAGTTTGTAAAGATACCGACCATAACCGCTGAATTTCACAGCCGGAAAACTCAGCGATGCAGTACGAAGACACTGCTTTTTTCTTGCCTAATTGAGAATTGAGCCTACTGTGTAAGGGAATTGAACGTACGTATATTCAACCCCGTAAGAGCAAGTTTCGCTCTCTCAAACTCTGGAGGAAATGATGATGAAAAGCGCCCTTGGTACACTTGCAGTCTTCTTTGCTTCCCTCTTCCTTGCCGGCAGCCTGTACGCGCATTGCGAGATCCCCTGCGGAATTTACGATGACCGGATGCGCATTCAATTGATCGCGGAGCACATCACAACTATTGAAAAGTCCATTACGGAAATTCAAAAGATAGAAAAAGGCGCCACCAACAACAATCAATTGGTGCGCTGGATAATGAACAAGGAAAATCACGCCGACAAACTCCAGGAGATCGTCACCCAATACTTCATGACCCAGCGAATCAAATTCGACAGCAAGCACTATGCAGAGAAGCTTGCCCGGCTCCACGAGCTGCTGGTGTACGCCATGAAAGCCAAGCAGACAACAGACCTGGAGCAGGTCCACAGTCTCCGTAACAGCCTCCACGCCTTTGAGCATCTTTACTTTGCCGAAGAGTGACAGCTGCACTCATATTTTTTCAATACGAACAAAAAAGGCGCCGTCTCCACGGGGCCTTTTTTGTTTGGTAACTACTCATAGGGGCACAGTCCAGCTTGATAACTTCCCAGTACTTGTAACTGATTACGGGGCTGGTATTATATTATAACACTCTAACTTTTTATCTTGATACTAATACCGAAACCCGTTACTTTGCCTCTACGGTTATGGAAAAAACAGGCGCATTGAGCCGCAGGTTTTCTATTCAGTACAGGTATGACAATCAATATATAATGAAACCATCTGAAATAACAGCATCTTTGCAAAGCGTCCTTGCCGCGAAGCTCCCGGTTTTCATCTGGGGCCCGCCGGGGGTGGGCAAAAGTCAGATTGTAGCGCAGATTGCCCAGGCAAACAACCTGGAACTCAGGGATATTCGGGCCCTCCTTCTCGACCCTGTTGACCTCAGGGGGCTCCCCAGAATCACCGACAAAGGGCTTTCCCAGTGGTGCACCCCGGAATTTCTCCCAAGGGAGGGCAAAGGAATCCTTTTCCTCGATGAACTGAACGCGGCTCCCCCGCTGGTGCAGGCCGCCTGTTACCAACTTGTGCTTGACAGAAAGCTGGGCGAATATACTCTGCCCGAGGAGTGGACCGTCATTGCCGCCGGAAACAGGGAAACAGACCGGGCGGTCACCCATCGCATGCCGTCAGCCCTGGCCAACAGGTTCATTCACTTTGACTTCAGCGTTGATACGAATGAGTGGATTGCCTGGGCGGCAGGCAATGATATTGCCGAGGAAATCATAGCGTTTATTCGTTTCAGACCCGCCCTGCTCCACGACTTTGACCCTGAAAAAAATACCAGGGCCTTTCCAACGCCTCGCTCATGGGAATTCGCCTCCACACTGCTCGCCGCAGGAACAGAACCGAAACTGCTTAAACAGGTGCTCAGCGGAACGGTCGGCAGCGCTGCAGCTGCAGAATTCATCGGTTTTCTCAAGCTCTACAGGAATCTTCCCGAAGTAGAAGAGATTATGCAGGCGCCCGAGAGTATCGACATCCCGGTTGAACCTGCGGTGCTGTTTGCCGTCTGTGAGATGGTGGGGAGGGCAGCCACCATGCCCAGGGTGGAAAAGGTGTTTCTCTTTGCGGCCAGGCTTCCTACGGAGTTCGCCATCCTTCTTGTTCGCGAATCCGTGCGCCACTGCCGCGAAATTGCAGCAACCGATCTGTTTGCAGGATGGGCAGCGAGACACGCTGAGGTTCTGGTGTAGCTGCAGGAACTTATGCAATGAATGATCGGACAGCCTTCAACAGACTTACCAGAGCGAGAAGTTCCCTGCTCCTCGAGCATCCGTTTTTTGCTTCCCTTGCCCTTCGGCTCACCCTTCGTGAAGACTGCACCTGCAGGGACGCCTGGACCGACGGCCGCGTATTCGGCTATAATCCGCACTATATCAACATGCTCCCTGACGACAAACTCGAAGGCCTGACCGCCCACGTTGTCATGCATCCCGCCTGCGGTCATCACCAGAGACGCGGCAACAGGGACAGCGCCACCTGGAACCGGGCCTGCGATTACGCAATCAACGCCCTGTTGCTCGAGGCAGGCTTTGTCCTGCCCGATGGTGCTTTGTCCGCTGCTGAATATGAGGGGAAAAGCGCAGAGGCGATATATACGATACTAACCGGGAACCATCAGGATCAGGATGCAGAAGCGCAGCCTGCGCCGGAAGAAAACGATACTGCAAAGGGGGAAACCCAGGCAGAGGATAGTCCGGGAACCGACAGTTCGGATGTTGAACAGCAGGAAATGGAACAGAATGCCGCTGCAGGCGAACCCGGACCCGCCGGGGAGGTCCGTGACGATCCCGGCGGAGGTGATACAGGTGAGCAGAGCGCGGCGGAAACAGACTGGGAAGAAGCCCTTGTTCAGGCCGCGCACACGGCAAGGGATCTCGGCAGTCTGCCTGCCGGACTGGAAAGATTGATCGAGAACGTCCTTGCCCCGAAAATCTGCTGGCAGCAGCTTCTCGCCGGCTTCATTGAACGTTCGACCCGCTCCGATTTTACCTGGGTTACGCCTAATCGCAGGTACCTGCATATGGGCATGTATCTGCCGGCCATGGAAACCAACGAACTCGCCAGGCTTGCTGTTGCCGTAGACACCTCCGGCAGCATCCGTCCGGCAGAACTGCAGCAGTTTGCCGCTGAAATCAACGCTGTCATGGGATTGCGCCCCACCCTGTTGCATCTGCTCTATTGCGACATGCAGGTGCAGGAACACCGGATACTGCAGCAGCCGGATATGCCCGTTACAATCACCCCGAAAGGGGGCGGCGGTACGGATTACCGGCCTGTTTTCGAACTCCTTGACCGTGAAGGTTCACCGCCTTCCTGCCTGATTTACCTGACAGACCTTGTCTGTAAGGGCTATCCGAAGCAGGCGCCTGACTATCCGGTTCTCTGGGTGTGTACCGGAGATCAGGGGTATCAACCGCCTTTTGGGGAAATCATTCATCTTCAGTAACTGCTCACAAGGGAGGACCGGTAAGTTGTGGATGAACCCGGCATTTGTAACCAGTTACCATCTTCCTCTTCCATCTCAACCTGACAACATTCTTGAACTATGCGTATCCAATGGCAGATTGATAAAAAACGGGGCAATTATCGCCCCACCCTCAGTTACACCATCACCCTCGAGGAATACGAGCGAACCATCGCCATGCACTCGGTTTCCATCCAAAGCACTATTCCCAGGATTCCAAACAGCGGGCGATCATGGTGCATGCCCGACTGCGACGAACGCGCTTCGGGCTGGCAGCCCGTGGAATTTCATCACCTGCACGTCCCTTACTTCAAGACAGGAACGGCAGCGGGTTTCATCCGCCTGCCTTTCAGACCAGGCTGCAGATTTCCTGAAGTCGAACAGTCTTTTACCGTTCTGCGCCGGGCCTACGAAGAGGTTGTGGGCCGGGTGTACGCCCATGAACCTTTCCGGGAACAGTTTGAATTGGATATGCGCCCTGAAACCAAACAAAAAATCGCCGCCACCCTTACCGCGCAGAAAATGCTCGGTTTTCTCGGAGCGCCGGCTGCTCAGGAAGGGTGAGAATTTCAGCCTGATTTCCTCTTTATTATTCCGAAATTTGCAGAGTAACAAACCGATTTAAGGATAAATGTGATTCTCGTCACTGCAAAAAGCAAGAAATCTGCTATCTGATAATTAGATCCTTCTAATTCTATTTCAACAGCAAAACATGCAGCTATTTCTTGATGGAGAATATCATGTTGTACCAGAAACAATGTATTCATAACGCAGAGCTTCAGATATCCATTTTTCAGCATCGGAATACAACGGAAATACATCTCATCGTCCATCCGGACTCTGCTCAGTCCTTCCAGGACCAACTCAGGCAAATCAACATATCCCTCTGGGCATATTATAACGATCTCGACGCTCCATTTAAAACAGCCGTTTTTACAAGGTATTTCGTCAGTGACATAATGAACCAGGAAGAAGGATTTCATACTGTCAACAAAGGGGATGATTTTGCCTTGGGACTCAGGTCCCTGATACAGCAGCCTCCACTAAACGGGAACAAGATCAGCGCCTGGACCTATATAATTTGTGATGCGAAAACGCCGTTTGAGTGGGTGCAAAACAGCGCCGCCAATACGTTTGCCCTCAAAAAAGGCCCGTACCTGCATATCTGGAACCTCAATATAACGCCGAAAAACAGTGACGAAAATTCCTGCGAGCAAACCCGCAGCTGCCTGGAACAATTGGAATCACTTACTTCCGGGTACCAGGCAAACATCAGGGACAACTGTCTGAGGACGTGGATTTACGTCAGGGATATCGACCATAATTACAGCGGCGTGGTCAATGCCAGAAAATCCTATTTCAATTCCATCGGACTCACACAGGACACTCACTATATCGCCAGTACAGGGATCGAAGGGAAAACCTATGCCCCCGGTAATACGGTCGCCATGGACGCCTATTCGGTCTCCGGCATATCTCCGTCCCAGGTGAGCCATCTCAGCGCACCCGACTACCTGAATCCAACCTATGAATACGGAGTCACTTTTGAGAGGGGGACCGCGCTGCACTTCGGTGACAGAAAACACGTCTACATTTCCGGCACCGCCAGTATCAACAATAAGGGTGAAATTCTCTACCCCAACGACACCCTGAAGCAATGCGAGCGAACAGCGGAAAATATTTCGGCTCTGCTGGCGAAAGCAGGCGCCGCTTTTAAACATATCGCCCAGATGATCGTCTATATCAGGGATCCCAGTGATTCTTCCACTGTACAAACCTTTGTCGACCAGGTTTTCCCCGGCGTCCCTAAGCTGGTGACCCTGGCGCCGGTCTGCAGACCCGGCTGGCTGGTGGAGATGGAATGCCTGGCCGTCACTGAAGATACTCGAGATACTATTGCTCCGTTTTAGCACGCACTTCACAATGTCATCCGACTTTCAGTCCGGTCGATGCCGAGGCAAGGCCGGATACACCATAAACCACAACCCATAGAGAGGAGAACCCACATGATTTTAACCAGGACACTGACTGTCTCGGCCTGCCTGCTGGCCCTGCTGACCGCCGGCACCTCGAGCGCGCATGATATGTGGCTGGAAAAAACGGATAACACCGTCAAACTCAATTACGGCCATCCGGGCCATACCGACCCTTATCCGATGGAACGGATCACCGCAATCAACGGCTATACGGATACCAGGTGGAAAGTCCTGCTGACTCCGATGCCGAAAGACGGAGAAGCCTTCTGCTACGTAACGGACGAATATCCCCTTATTACCGTGGATTTCGACAACTGGTACTGGTATCACACCGAAGAGGAAGGATGGCAGCAGTTCAACACACCCCAGCAGGATTTCAAAGGTACGATGATCGAGGAAGGCGCATCCTACAAACTCTCCAAGGAAATCGTCTACTGGAAGCCTTACCTGGCCAAGCCCGTTGGTCAGCGGGCGGAAATCGTTCCCCTGAAAGATCCCACCACCCTGAAAGAAGGAGACATGCTGCCCGTGCAGCTCTATTTTGAGGGTGAACTGATGCCGGCCGCGGACTCGCGAACATCCCTGACTTCGGATCCGTCCATTGAGCATCCGGAGCTGGTTTCCCGCACAAACCAGGAGCCCGTCATGGTTAAGGTCGGCCCCGCCGGTCGTCAGATTGTAATCGGCAAATACGCCAAGCCACTGGAAGGCGTGAAGAAAGTCTGGTTTGCTTTCTCCCTGACCTTCACCACAACCGAGTAATACCCGTCCATACGACGCCTGGAACGCTCACGTTCCAGGCGCCTCATCATAAAATCGCGAGTACAAGATGCAACCATACAGAACCTTAATGCATATCCCTGCAGCGCTGGCGCTGCTTCTTCCCACCGTCGCCTCGGCTCACTCGGCCCTGTGTTCCTGTTACGACAACGGGGATGCAACCATTACCTGTGAAGGTGGGTTTTCCGACGGATCCTCGGCCTCCGGAGTACGCATGTTTATCCGTAAATCAGACAATACAACCCTGATAAGGGGAAAGATAGACGAGAACGGGGAGTTTACCTTCACCCGCCCCACAGAAGAGTTTAAGGTAGTATTCGACGCCGGACCCGGTCATCAGGTTATCATCCCCGGTGAGCAGATAAGCGAGTGACAGGATGGTCCCATGTTCATGTGGTTGCAGTTGCATGGGACCATTACTGTCGAGGTTGACTCTGTAAGCGCCTTGTTCACCCGTTCATCTGGCCAGGGCGGCAGTCCATTTCTGCAACACCTGCGGATATTCCAACACTCCCGAATCAATATATACCGGAAGCTGATACACTTCGCCGTTTGCCAGGGCAGGTACGTTTTTATACTCCGGATGCTCGGCCATAGCTTGAGCCAGAGTTTTCTGTACACTGTAGCCGTCACCGGTGATGACGATCACATCAGGGGCCGCCTGCACCAAGGGGGAAAGATCCGACCCGTTGCGGGTGCGCTTTACAGGGTAATGCCCCTTTTGCACATGGCCGTCTGCGGGTTTGAACGCGTCACCGACGTTCACGCATCCCAGTTTGTCGAGCAGAAAGGTATCCGAATATCCGCCGGGCGCCTCGATCCGCAACATGCATTTATCCGTGGATGCCTGATAGGTCCCACTGATTATCAGGACCTTTTTGCCGATCTTTGTTTCCGGAAGCTGCTGTTCGGCCGCTGCCAGCGTCTTGTTATACGCTTCCAGTACATCGTCGGCCTTATCTTCCCGACCAAAAAGAGCGGCGGTTTGGCGGACAGCCTGTTCCAGGCCTTTGGAAAAATCGACATACTCCACCTTCACTCCGGTGCCTTCCATCAGGGGAACGATATTCTCCGGTTTCACATTGGGCACGTAGAGGCAATAGGGATCGCTCTTTTCGACGATTAGCCGGGTAATCCCGAATTTTTTGCAGGCGTTGGGAACAGTATCCTTTTTCTGCACAATGCAGTTCGGGCAGCCGAGAATCTGGGTTGTTGTCTTCAGTTGCGTTGCCATGGGCCACATGGAACCGCGCACCGACATAGCCTTCGGCAGGACACCCAAATGATAGGCGATATCCACGACCCGGTCGCCGATAATAATGGCATCAGCCGCAACTTCCGGAGGCGGGGATTTCATGGAAGCGGTTGACGATGCGACGAAAAAGCCGATCACAGCCAGGGCAAACAGCAGAGAGAGCGCGAACAGTTTCATGGTTCGCTGCACGAAAAGGAGTAAGGTACTTGAGAGTTGCATCTTGCATCACCTGAAATAATGAAAAAGTTAATACATCGTCCTGTATACAAAAACCGTGGTTCACAGCTTGTCACATACACGGACGCCAAATGGCATATGCACAAAATCCCTTTTTATCCATTAGGTGTCAATAGAAAAATTAGATTTGTCAAAAAAAATATAAAATATTACTCATTTTTAATTTCTCACAACATCTTGAAATAACCATAATGAATTTGACCGTGACGTACATTTGGAGTAATTGTAACAAAAACATTTTTACTAACCAGCATGGCTGGACCAGGTTGGCCGGCCACAACGAACATTGAAAGTTTATCACTCCGGCATGGCGCCTTCTGCTCTCTGCCGGAGACTTTCATATAAACGTCAAGGCAAAAAATGTATGAAAGTTGAACAGCGCCCCCTGGAAACTGTGGTTACCCCTGCCGGGGGAGGCAAAGAAACACTGTGGTTGTTGGTCGTAATCGCTGTGACCGTCATCTGCTGTGCGGCAGCAGTCAGTCTTCGGACCAGGGAAGACCGGGAAAAGCGCATTCAGGATTGGCAGATTGACGCCTTTCAAGACCTGAGTTCCCGGGAAATGGCAATATACAACGGCCTGCAGACCGCCTCAGAGGAGATTATCTTTATTCACAGCCTGGAAAACCGCTGGCCCGAGATCAGGGAACTCCAGGACCAGTTTATCACGCCTTTTGTGGAAGACGCAGCCTGGGGTAATCAGGGGCGCATTACCTGGCAAAAAAAGATCCTGGATGCCGGTGACATGCATATTGCACTGTATTACGGATCAGCTGAACAGGCGGATAAGGACGGCTCTTTTCTGCTGCTCATGCTCCACGACCACAAACAGAAACAGGGAAACGTCGGCGGCGGGCCTACCCATGCCCCCTATGAAATCTGGTTCCACGCGAGCGGCGGGAAAAAACCGCCTGAGATCGTAACGGATCAGTCATTAATCAGCAGCGGCTGGAAGGAGATAGTCGCCCTTACCGGCGAGGACGAAATGAAAAGAATGAAAGGAACATCTATTCAATGAAGAAACCGCTCACTACCATCTTCACGATTCTCTGCGTCTTAAGCGTTGCCGCGTTGTCTTACTGCGCCGAAACCGCCCCTAAGAAAATCGGGGTCACGCTTCACCCGTACTACAGCTTTGTCGCAAACATCGTGGGGGACCGTGCAGAAATTGTCCCCCTCATAGGTGCAGGGTTCAACCCGCACAATTACCGTCCCCAGCCGGAAGATATCAAACGCTGCATGGAGCTGGATATGCTGGTGGTCAACGGAATCGGGCACGATGAATTCGCTTTTGAGATCCTGGACGCAGCCGGAATGCGGAATAAACTCGATATCATCTTTGCCAACAAGGACGTCTCCCTCATCCCGGTCTCCGGAACCTTGAGCGGGGAGAAAATCGTCAATCCCCACACCTTTGTCTCGGTCAACGCATCCATCCACCAGATCTACGCAATTTCAAAGGCCCTGCAGCAACTCGATCCTGACAACGCGGACATATACCGCAGCAATACGCGGGCATACGTACGGAGATTGCGCAGCATGAAAGCGGAATATATGCAAAAAGTGTCGGGACTTGAAAATCTCGATTTTCGCTGCGCCACCATCCATGGCGGCTACGACTACCTGCTCCAGGAGTTCGGTCTCCAGGTTACAGCCGTAATCGAACCCGGGCACGGGCTGAAGCCCTCTGCCGCGCAACTCGCTGAAACCATCGAGGCCATTAAAAACCTGCATGTGGATGTCATTTTTACGGAAATGGATTTCCCGGAAAAATACGTGGACACCATCCACAAGGAAACAGGCGTTCGCGTACGCCATCTCTCTCACCTTACCAAGGGCGAATACACGGCCCGGAGCTTTGAGCAGGGCATCAGGGAAAACCTTGAAGCCTTGACAGACGCCCTGGCGGAAGCCCATTTATTACAAAAAAACACATAATATGACTTCGCGACACACCTCGGCAAACGGACCTTCCATAGTCTTTGAAGGGCTCGGCCTGAAACTCGGAGGGCAGCCCATACTGCAGGATATCACTTTTTCGGTTGTACCCGGTTCGATTCACTGCATCCTCGGTCCAAACGGCGGCGGCAAGACCTCCCTGCTCCGTTCTCTCCTCGGCCAGATGCCCCACAGCGGTTCCATTCGCATCACCTGGCCGAACAGCAGGCAGGTAACAGGCTATGTGCCCCAGGCCATGGATTTTGATCGTACCCTGCCGCTGACAGTGGCCGATTTCATGGATATGATCTGCCGGACCATGCCGGTTTTTCTGGGCTCAGCCGGCGGCGGAAGGGCTTCCATCCGCCGGGCGCTTGAGCGCGTCGGCATGGCGCATAAGGCGGAATTTCGTTTCGGAGGTCTTTCCGGCGGTGAATGCCGGCGCGTTCTCCTCGCCCAGGGCCTGCTGCCGCAGCCGAACCTGCTGGTCCTCGATGAACCGGCTTCCGGCCTGGATAAAGAGGGCGCGGAAATAATGCGCGCCATCCTCCGGGATCTGCAGAACCAGGGAACCACCATCCTGATGATTCACCATGACCTGGCCGAAGTGCGGACCATGGCGGATATGGTCACCTGTATCAACAAAACAGTCCTTTTCTCCGGTACACCGCAGGAGGTGCTCACTCCGGAGACGATTCTCACCATCTTTTCTTCCACCAACCCTGTATAAATACGAGCTGTAACACTATGGAATTCGTGTATGAAACCGTTCGTCAACCCCTGATGGCCATGGCAGACGCAGGGTTCCTGCCGGAATGTTTCCGTTACGCCTTTGTCATCAACGGCCTGCTCTGTTCATTTCTTCTCGGGCCTGTTCTCGGCGGCGTGGGGGTTATGGTGGTCACCAAACGCATGGCCTTTTTTTCCCAGGCCGTCGGCCAGGCAGCCCTGACCGGGGTCGCCCTGGGCATTCTCCTGGGAGAACCCATTACTTCGCCCTATGCCTCCCTGTTCGGCT
Source organism: Desulfobulbaceae bacterium (assembly GCA_963678525.2). Lineage (GTDB taxonomy): Bacteria > Desulfobacterota > Desulfobulbia > Desulfobulbales > Desulfobulbaceae > Desulfogranum. The sequence goes on along the minus strand of CAXXDG010000003.1, from coordinate 1,094,027 downwards.
TCTGTATAATTTTCGGCCTGCTGATGAACTACACCAGAAACCGCACACGCATGTCTCCGGATACGGTTATCGGGGTTTTTCTCTCCATATCCCTGGCCGCAGGCGCAAGCGTGCTGCTGTTCGTAACGGGCAAGGTCAACATGCATGTGCTGGATAATGTACTCTTCGGCTCCATACTGACCGTCAACAATACGGACATGAACATCCTGCTCATCATCTCAGCCCTCTGTCTGCTGGTCGGCACGCCGCTGTTCAACCGGATGCTGCTGGCCAGCTTCAACCCCGGCCTGGCCCATGCCAGGGGCATAGACGCCAAGCTCTACGATTATGTTTTCGTCCTTATGATCACCCTTATCACGGTTGCCTCGCTGAAAATAGTCGGCGCGGTCCTGGTGGAAGCCCTGTTCATCATCCCTGCGGCAGCCGCCCGCAACATAAGCCGCTCCATGAAGGGTTTTTTCGGCTGGAGCGTCATCATTGCAGGCGTCAGCTGCATTCTCGGCATTATCATACCCATGGAGATGGAGATCCCCATCCCTTCCGGGGCCGCCATTGTCCTTGTCGCAGCCTTTTTCTTTCTTCTTACCATGGCCTGGAGGGTATTTTCAGGCAAATACGGAGAAGCGTCACTATGAAACCTCTCTACGCAGCCGTCATGGCGATCCTGCTTTTTTTCTGTTGTGTTGCTCCGGCTTCTTCAGCCGACGCTTTCGAGAAAACCGACATTCTGGTCTCCCTGGATTTCACTGAGGCGCTGGTCAAAGTGCTGACCGCAGACACCGCCTGCACGGTTACCCGCGCCGTTCCGGCAAAATACTCCTCGGCTGTTCACGAACACTACCTGAAAAAGCATCCGGCCGAATTCCAGGCAAAGGCGGCCCGGGCCGCAGGCGTAGTCGCCGTTTCAGGCGCCTGGCCGAGCGACCCCCTGTACCCATGGGCCAGACGAGCCAACATCCGCATTGTCAATATCGACGCCGTACACCCCCTGGATCGGTCCAGGGCAGGCCTGCCGCTGCTGAACAGTGCCGCACCGCAGTACGACACCCCTCCGGCTGTCTGGAATTCCCCTGGAAATGCAGCCAGGATGGCTGATATTGTCGCCGCAGATCTGGGCAGACTTGCCCCGGCGGAAAACGAACAGATCCGCACCAATCTCGACGCCTTCAAACGCGACCTCTTTACCCTGCGCAGCAGGTATGAGTCAGCTTTCAGCAGGCTCGACGCCTTTGAGGTGGCGGCCCTGACAGAGCAGTATATATATCTGACCGATGAATTCGGGATCTCTGTGGTGCAAACCTTTCTCAAACCTGAAATACGCCGGCAGACGACTGACCTGGAGAGCTTCAGCGAAGCTCTGAGAGCCTATGACGTCAAGGGAGTCGTCTGTTCGTGGGAACCGGATGCGGCCATAGCCCGACGCATCCGGGAACACGGCGCAAAAAGCATCATCCTGCAGCCGTTCACCCTGCAGTCCGATGCCCCGGCCGATGCACAGTTGCTCAGGTTTTACGAGCAGAATCTCGACGCCCTGCTCAAGGGACTTTCCGGGTAATGCTGGATTACTATCACCACAGGTGTCAATACTGACCAGCATGTATGGCCAGTATAAAATAACCACATGGATTGTGGTGAAAGTGTTTTCGATGTCTTCACGGCTGAGAACATGCACAGGGAGTAGTGAGTGAATATCATAGGGTTTCGCTGCTCTTCCCCCCTTCCTTGAGCAGGTCTGCCATGGTCTGCACGCACTGGGAGACTTCATCCTGTTCGATTTCCTTGCGCTCGAGCATGCCGAGCAGGGAATCGAACCCCGCTTCGAGCTCCTTGACCGTTGCCTGATATCTGCGCATCTGATCCAGACAGTCGTTGAGCGGCAGCGCGATTTCCCGGCAGTAATCCTTTTTCCTGAATTGCACCTCCCTGTCCGGGAGATCACCCTGCCCTGCGTTTTCAAGCACGCCGTGCATCTTCCGCATCATGCCGGCGGTCATCCTGCTTCTGCGAAGACTGACCAGGGTCGTTCCCATGACCACCACTGCCAGGCAGCACCAGAGATATGCGGCGACCCTGGGATTATGATGATAGGCGACCCGTCCGTCCCAGACAAGGAGGTAAAACCAGGAAAGCAGGGCCGCCACCAGCAGCAGCACCAGCACATTGGCGGTAATAATCAGGGCCGCCTGTCTGAACTGGTACTTCGTATCAACCACAAGTCTTCGCTTGAATATCATGCTCACAGGATCGTCTCCACCAATGGTAAAACGGTTTTGGACAGCTCGATGCCGTCCAGGCGATTGAACACCTGGTCAAGGTTCTTTCGGTCAGGTCCCTGGCACTGGATCGTTTTCCAGACAAGGAAAGGACTGCCTCCTTTCTGGGTAAACCCATAGCCCTGCATGGCAATGGAGTTGGTATTGCCGTGATTTTCGACAAAGAGAGAAATATTCTTCCGTTCCCTGTCAAGGATGATATCGGTCAGTTTGCCTACCCCGCCGCTCTCCTTGCCCAGTCCGGCAAATTTCCGGTTAAGGATGTAGAGCACTGCGGTTTTACTGCTCAGATATCTGCTGCGGAGCCTCTTCAATCTTTTTATGCTTTTCTGAATCTGCATTCTTCACCTCATGGACCGGAAACGGCCATATCGTCTTCTGTATCGAACTCCCCGTCAGGACCGTTGCTTCTGATGACATAGCTGCGCCGGTCATCGGAAACCGCATACACATAGGCGTTGCCCCAGTGATCCTCGGAGAGTTCTTTTACGTTGTTTTCCTTGAAGGTTTCTGCCATCCAGGCTTTGAAATCCTTCTCTTCCGGCAGTCTTCTGTCCATGACCCAGCCGGCGTCAAGCATGACGGACATGGACTTCAGGTCACCGGCAGTACAGACCTGTTGCGCCGCTTCGATGCTTTCTGTAAATACATCTTTCATCTGTCCGGGCAGGTCCACATACACCGCCGTGCTTGTGCTTATCAGTGCCAGAATGGCCAGAGTTATATTATTCATTGTTGTTTGACCGTATGCCTTGGACCATTACACCTTCGGGGAAAAACCCGTAGCCCGCATTCATCAGGCAACACCCATCTCTCTGTTCTGCCTGTTTTTCTGCCATTGCAGAAACAGCAGTCCGGCGGGCAGAAGAAGAAGAACCGCAATCTGCCCGATCATGGTTTCCAGGGTGGGAAAGACGCCGAGCCAGCTGAGCATGGGCCAGCCTTCCAGTTTGGTAGTGTCGATCATCCCGCTCACCTGCAGCTCCAGTATGCCCTGGCCGGTAAACACGAAGGCCATCATGAACATGAGCCCTGCAGTCACCGTAAAAAACAGGGACAAGGGCAGCCGGATGGAAGCCAGCCTGACCACGAGATAAACCACTACCAGGCCTGCTGCGGCAAAGACCATGCCCACCCAGATGGCATTAAGCTGCCCGCTGGAACCGCCGATCAGGGCCTGATAAAACAGGATGGTCTCCGCGCCCTCGCGGAATACGGCCAGAAAAGACACCAGTCCCAGGGCGAATACGCTGCCCCTGCCCATGGCGGCATCCATCTTTTTCTTGATAAAAGCCTGCCAGCGGTCGGCGTCCCGCTTGGAGGTCAGCCAGTAGCTGACATACACCAGCACGCAGGCTGCTATGAGCATGGTTATCCCTTCAAGAGCCTCCTGACCCGCCCCGCCTGCCTGGACCAGTGTGGTCAATGCCCAGGCGCCGAGCACACTGGCTGCCAGGGCGCCGAGCACTCCGTAATAGATAACGGGAACCTTGTCGCCGTATCCTGACCTTCGCAGATAGGCGATAAGAGCCGCCACGACCAGCATGGCTTCGACGCCTTCACGAAAAAGAATGGTAAACGATTGCACCACCCTCCCCCAGAAGCTGGGCGTGGCTTCACCGCTGGAGTATTTCTCATCGGCGGTTCGCAGATCCTTTTTCAACCCATCCCAGGAGGTCATGACGGAATCTCTGCTCTCGCCCCGCATGGTCTGGGAAATGATCAGGCTGAATCCGGACTCGATCTGCAGCATAAAGGCGTTGTCCTTGAGGCCAAGGGTAAATTCCATGCCGCTGGTTTCAAAAACATCAAAGTACAACCTGGAAAACCGATTCCCCGTGACCACGCCGTCGGCTTCCCGGTAGGCTTCCAGGGCGGCATCGCCTTTTTCTATGATCTCGGCTACCACCGGCCCGTAATTCTCAGTCACACCCTGTTTGGCCGATCCTGTTCCCGGGAAGATACAGAAAAGAATAAGAAAGAGCGTATAACAGTACAATATGCGTGGAATATGCATCTCCAGCCGTCTCCAGCCCGTTTGTAACAACTTCCATCGACACCGGGCTTGTGCGGAGGAATAGAGAAGAGTTTTACCGGTCAGGTCATGGACAGAAAACGCTTGACCTGCCGCATGAAAATCTGTTGTTCGTCCTTTTTCCCGTCATCCCTGAACCGGATGCTGATGTAGCGATTTATAATATCGTCCACAGCCTCCTTCATTTCAGGCCGCTGATCCGCGACCCGGTCCCGATATGCCCTGGGACACTCCCAGATTTCCCGGGGAACCCCCAATTTTCCCATCCTGGTACAGAATCCGGCCCAGGCCCCGGCTGCAACATCACGTTTGGGACGGTTGAACCACCACGCCCCGGCAAGATAGAGACCGAGGAGCAATGCTCCGCCCAGAGCCCCGCTTATCATAAGGTTGGCCCAGTTGCCTGTTTTGAGCCCTGCACCTTTAAGCAGCTCGACCTGGCGGTCGGGATTGTACTGGATTACCCATTTCTGCATGCCTGAAAGCAGGGAGGCATAGTCCGGCAGCAGATTGTCGAACAGGTTGTTGCCCGCAGGTTTGCTCACCGGGTTCGCTTTTTCAGGATTCGGCGCAGTGCTTTTCACCTGTTCCGCAGACTGCCGAGGGGATTCCATTTCCACTTTGGATTCTTCCTGCACAGGCGCAGGCGCCTCCAGAGCGGCGTCCTTTTCGCCCGGAGGAAGGATAATGTCCTTGGGCTCCACCCTGTACCAGCCCCGGGCATCGTTCCAGACCTCCAGCCAGGCATGGGCGTCGGCCTGTTTGACGATCACGAAATTGGTCAGGGCGATGATGGTGCCGCCGCGAAAACCGCTGACCAGACGCGCGGGTACACCGGCCGCCCGCATGAGCATGACGAAACTCCCCGCCAGATATTCGGCGCCGCCCTGTTTTTCATCAAAAAAATAGCGGTCCAGCATATCCGGTCCCGGCGCCACCAGATGGCTGCTGTCATAGCTGAAGCCGCCGGCGGCGAGCAGTTCGACGGCATGGTGAACGATATCGTCGGGATTCTCATGCTGTTGTCCCAGTTCCCTGCCCAGCTCCAGTAACCTCGGATTGGTGCCTTCCGGCCAGGCCAGGCCGCGTTGCCGTTGTTCAGGGGTAAGCCTGTCTCCCGCTTCATAGTCCAGAAAGGAAGACATCTGGAATTTGGGTTCCTGATCGTCTATACGCCGGATGCTCAGCAGTTGAAATTCCTCGGATATAAAGGCCTCAGGCGCTGAAGCCGCAGGAAAGTCCAAACCGTACAGCCAGCGCCCCCCGTTGGGCATGACCCGAAGGGTGTAGCGCACCGGCGTCCCTTTTTTACGCAGCACCCGGTCCAGCCTTTTCTGGGAACGGATCGCCCCCTGGAGCAGGGAGTTGCGGTTATCCCAGGATTCCGGAAGGCTCCAGTCCGTGCCGTCAAATTCCCAGAACACCGGCCCCCGCCAGTACAGGGTGCTTTTAAAGGGAACAGCGCCCTCGAATTCGGCCACCAGCACGTTTTCGTTCTCTTCAGTCGCCCGCTGAATTCCTCCGGGCTGCAGACTCTTTACCTTGCCGAACTGCCCGTCTCCCCGGTCGATCATGGCCTTGATGGGCAGGCCGAAGGCAAGTCCCAGATCCCAGACAGGCCCGGGAATCCTGGGGAAGGTCAGAAAAAACAGCAGGGTCAGGGGTATGGCGAGCAGCAACAGGACAACGGCCTTGCCGAAAATATAACGCAGGGGCAGGATCCGTTCATCCCCGAACAGGGCGTACAGACTCAGGGTCAGGGCAAAGGTGACGATCACCATATGGAACATGCAGAGAATACTTTCAAAGTAGAGCGCTCCCACGCAGGCAAGCACAACCGCCGCAAAAATAAGCAGCAGAAAATCCCTTCTGGTGGAAGACTCGCCCCATTTCAGAAAGACGACAACCACAAAAAAACTGAGCACCGCGTCTCCGCTGAACCAGGAAGGGAAAACCGTCCAGATGGCAAAACCGGTCCCCCCCAGCAGTGCAAGGGAAAGCAGCCTGGCGTACAGACTGTTTTTCCAGCGGCCCATGAAATGCACGCACCCGCCTGCAATACTGACACCCGCAACCCACCAGGGGAGGTGGATAAAACCGGGCAGAGCCGCAAGAACCACGGTGATCAGAACCAGGACCTGTTTTCTGTCAACACCCCTCATCATACCGTCTCCCTGTTATCGCTGTTGTACAGGGCCAGCGTCCGCAGACACAAGGTGCAGTGCTCCTGGTCGCTGCCGGGTTGAATGATCGTCCCGGGCAGCTCGATGCCGTATTCGCAGGTCTGCTGCGACGCCTCCACCACCCAGCGGCAGAGCTGGCTGAGTCGCTCTTCCAATCCCCGGCTGTGCACATCGTCCAGACTCAGCATAAGGGCGCCGGTCGTCCTGCCGCCGTCAAATTCCTTGGTATAGAGTTCGTCAAAGCGGGCATAGGCTTTCCACGATATCCGCGAGAGCGGATCACCGGGACTGTACCGCCTCAGGTCGGAATAGGTGTCGGATTCACGCTCTGCATGGCTGTGCCGCTCGGTTGAACGTACAGGCAAGGCCTGTCCCCCGGCGGGCGCAGGATACACCAGAGTCTCAGGCAGCGGCTGCAGGCGTACCACCGCCCGAAACAGGCCCAGGGGATAGCTGGATTCAATCTGCGCAGGCACGGCGCCGGCAATGCCCCGGCCGGTTGTCTTCCGTTCCAAAACCAGCTCCGTCTTTGCCGCTGCCGGAATCACGTATTCATTTCCTTTGGAAGCCCCCCTGGAAACGGCCCGCAGTCCATAGCGCGCATATGCCGTAGTATTGGCAAGCGCGATGGTATAGCGAATCTTCCGGCCTGCGAAAACCGGGCCGCTTTTCCAGTCTCCATATTGCAGGCCCCGCATATTGCGCCAGGTAGTGTAGCAACTGATCATTGCAATGGACACCAGCAGAAAGGTCATGGCGAAAATAAGGTTATTACTGAAATTGACCGACAGCAGAAAGGTGCAGCAGATAAGAGCGGTAAATCCTGCTCCGGCTCCGGTCAGGCGCAACCGGACCCCTTTGCGCGCCCTCGGCACGGTCACCTGCGTCTGCAGCAGCGCACGCAGCCTCGCTGCAAATCCTGCCTGTTTTGTTTGTTCCAATGTATTCACCTGATACCTGTTTCACACATCCCGGTATACGGGAACTTTGTAAAAAATCGACCTCACATTCGCCTTCGACTTCAGTCCACGCCAACCCTGCGTATAATTTCCTCCCCGATCTGCTCGCTGCTCAGTCGTCCCCCCAGGGGAACCAGGCGGTGCCCTGCCACCCAGGGCAGCACCTGCTGAATGTCGTCCGGCAGCAGGGCGTCTTCTCCATGCAGCAGGGCCCAGGCCTTTGCCGCCTGCAGCAATCCGAGACCGGCTCTGGTGGAGAGACCGGTGGCGAAGAGATCGGAATTCCTGGTGAAATCCAGAATACGATGCAGGTAGAGCAGCACTTCCCTGGAGGCATGCACCTCCTTCACCTGATCCTGCAGCCTGTTGAGCAGGCCGGAGTCGATCAGTGGATGTATTTCGTCCAGCATCTCCCTGCGATCCTGCCCGGCCAGCAGCTCAAGTTCGGATTCCATGCTCGGATACCCCATGGATATCCTGAACAGAAAACGGTCCAGCTGTGATTCCGGCAAAGGAAAGGTACCGGTCTGTTCCGTTGGATTCTGGGTGGCTATAACGAAAAAGGGTTCGGGCAGGGCCCTGGCCTCCCCTTCAACGCTTACCTGCCGCTCCTCCATGGCTTCGAGCAGGGCACTCTGGCACTTGGGGGTGGCCCGGTTGATCTCATCGGCAAGCAGCAGCTGGGTAAACACGGGCCCGGTGCTGAAATGAAAACTGCCGCTGTTGCGGTCATAGATGGAACTGCCCAGGATATCTCCGGGAAGCAGGTCACTGGTAAACTGCACCCGCTGGTATTCCAGGCCGAGAATACGACCCAGTGAGTGGGCCAGCACCGTCTTACCCAGCCCCGGCACATCCTCGATAAGCAGATGGCCCCTGGCAAGCAGGCAGGCGAGCGCGAGTTTGAGTTGTTTTTCCTTGCCCAGAATTACGCTGCCCAGCTTTTCCAGGGCAGGTTCCAGGGTGAGTTTTTCGATTGCGATCAGGGTTGTCATGGCATTATCCGTTGTAGCGTTTCGTTAAAATTTGTATCCCAGCCCGACCATCACGTTAAAGGATTCCCACTCCACTTCATTGAGCATGGTGGTTGCCTCCGTGCCGTCGGCGAAAAAGAAAACCTGGTCGCCCGGGTCGGCGGTCATGGAACAGAAGCTGAACCCGATGGAGGCAAACCATTTTTCAGTCGGAGTATAGCGGTAGGTCAGGGAAGCCGCATACCCTTCCCCGCCTGCGCTGTGCTGGAAACTGACCGGATGCGCCAGGTCGGTGCGCAGGTTCCAGTCGGCGTCGGCCTCAAAATCCACCCAGTGGTATTCAAAGGCGGCGCTCAGGCTGTGACGGGGATTGAAGTCCAGGTCCATGTCAAACCCTATCCAGAACCCGTCCCAGGTGGTGTCGTAGGTTGATTTCAGATCGTCAAAGGGTCCCAGCTCCATTGCAAATCCGTAGTCGGCAACTGCCTGCACGCCGTTGCTCATCTCGAATTCCTGGGTGGAATAGGCGTAGCCCACAAGCGGCATCAGGCGAAATCCGCCGTTTCCGTCTGCAAAGGGCATTTCCAGACGATAGCCGATACCTATCTCCGCATCCAGCAGGGACCCGTCCTTGGTGTCTGCATACGACCTCGAGAACTCATAGGTCCGGTTGTCGCCCAGGTAATCGGAATCCTGGACATCACCGGTCAGTATCCAGCCCAGGTCGACCCCGCCGCGCAGATAGATTTTCGAACTGTTGGACCAACGAAAACTCCCTCCCAGGGTGGCGCTCTGCACATCTTCCCAGGTCAATTCTGAAATGACGTTCGGATACCCGTCTACGGAGGCTATGCTGAAATTCAAGTTATCCCTGCGGTACCCGGTGGTGAGGCGAAAATCCGGTTCAAATCCCCGGTATTTTGCAGCCGCTTTCGGTACCACAGCGCCCTCCTTCTCCGCCTGGGCGGCAAAGCCCTGTTTTTGAGCCTGCTTTTTTTCTTCTTCAGCGGAAAACGTTATGCTCTCTGCATTGCCGGTTCCCGGCGACAGGATCATCTTGAACTCGGGCGGCGAGTCTTTTACCTGCTCGGCCGCGAAGGCGGCGTCCATGCAGGACGCAGCCAGCAGCGTCACGGCCAGGGCGCTGGTGCAGCCGTATTTCAGGGGAGTGCCATGCAGCATCAATATCATCTTCTCTCTCCATAAAGCTTGGTTTCAAAACTGGTTTCTGAAATCAGGTACAGGTAGGTGAAGTCTCCTTCTTCACCGGCAGGAGCAAGCTGCTGCCGTTCCACTGTAGCCGCCATCCATTCACCGCGCATGAGGTTGACATCCACGGGCTTGGCATGGTCGGTCAGGTTCACCACCTTGACGGCGGTCAAGAAATGCAGGCCGTCGGTCCAGGCTGCCGAAGGAACCGCAGCCAGATTCGCATCCCGAAACAGGGGCACGGAACCGAGCTCCCTGAGGTTGACAGGCTGCACCTTGCCCTGGACGGTTCTGCTCAAGTAAGGCATACGAACCTGCTTTGCAGCCACGCGGGTCATCTCTATAAAACTCTGCTCAAGGCCGGTGGCCGTAATCTCTGAACGCGCCGGGCTAGGCGTGGCCGCATCCGCCTGCTTCATCGCGGCCCGGTTTCGATCCAGTTCCTCAAAATAGGAATCTATATGATTCGGATGAGATGTCAGGTCCGCCATTCTGTTGCGGGTCAGTTGTTCAGCCTGTTCCGGAGCGCTGAGAATGTGCGGCGTTATCAAGAGAATGAGCTCGGTTCTGGTATCCACATCCTCGGTCTCACTGAAGAAGAAGCCGAGCAGGGGGATATCGCCGAGCACCGGCACCTTGGATTCGGTTGTGGATTTCGATTTACGGACCATCCCCCCTATGGCCACGGTCATGCCGTCCTGCGCCAGAACCGTGCCTTCCAGGGAGCTGGTGTTCACCGTATCAATGGCCACGTAATCAACATCATCGTTCACCAGCACGGGTATCCGGCCTCCGCTCGTGACCACGGTTGAGTTTTCATGGACGATGCGCATCACCACGGACCTGTCTGCGTTAATGGAAGGCAGGATGGTCAAGGTGTCGCCGATACTGCGGGTTTCGGTCTCAGGCACCATCATGGTGTTGATGGTCACGTCGCTGGAACCTGAGGTGGTGATCTCGATCTCTTCGGTGGTAAATCCGGTGGTCAGCACCGCCTCTTCGCCGATGAACAGTTTGGCAGGGTGATTGTTGGCAGCCAGGAGCATAGGGGTGGAGATGGAAGCAATATTTCCCTCCTGCTCAAGGAGCTGCAGACGCATGCGCAGATTGCCGCTCAGTACCTGGAATACCATGGTGCTGTCGGTCATCACATCAAAGTTACCCATTCCCAGCAGGGAACTGCCCACAGAGCCGGCTTCGGCGTTGAGCGGGTTGACGTTGTGGCCGTCATCGGGACCGCTCTGTTCGCTGCCGCTGATATTGGCGATGTCAAAGGCGGACTGGAACTGGTCTGTAAGCTGCACTTCCAGTACTTTCATTTCCAGCAGCACCTCCGGAACCTGCTTGTCGGATTCCGTTATGATTTCGGCAATATCCTCCATGGCCTTCACATCAGAGGAGCGGACAAAGAGCATGTTGTGCAACCGGTTGACCGTTACATAGATCTTTGCCTGGGAGTGCTGGGTAACCTTGCGCATCTCGGATTCGGCTATGACCTGGGTGCCTGTGCTGCGCATACGTTCGAGCAAGGCGAGCTGATCGGCGCTGAACTCTATTTTACTGGTCTTACGTGTTTTTTTATAGGTTGTATTGTCATCGTCCTCATCGTCATCGTCATCATTCTCATCTTCATCCATTTCGGCCTTGTCATAGTCGTCCTTGAAGTATTCGTAACTTTTACCAACTTCGTAGTCGCTGCCGTAATGACGGTTCGCCTTGCCCAGCAGTTCCACCCGATCACCGAACAGGTCTGCAATGGTGCGGGCAGCGATACCGACGTTGAGATACTCAAGCTGAAAAGAGCGGGTATGTTCGTCCCGGAACACCACGATATCTTTCTGATATTCCTCGGTGGTCATAACGATAAAGATATCTGTAGTCGGATTGTGTCGATACCACAGACCTGCTACCCTGCAGAGGCTGTCGACAATATCGGTAACCGACAGATCACGCACAAACAGAGTCACAGGGGCCTTGCCCGCAGCCTGAGTAGCGACTATATTGACCCCGGTCAGTTCCGAGATGATACGTACGGCATCCTTGATAAGGGAATCCTTAAACTCAAGTTCAGCCACATGGATTTCATCGGCGGCAGGCTTGTCCGTGAATGACGCCGATGCAGGGTCCACTGTTCTCCCTGCACGGTTCAACGTCTCATTTGAAGCAGCCTGTGCCGGGTCAGTGCATTTACCGGAAAAGCTCAGGACGAGCAACACCATGAATAACAAGAAAAAAGAGCATACCCGCCGGTGATAGGACGAATACACAGGTAAAGGCGCAGCAGTATTAAGTTGTTTCACAAAAATATATCCTTTTACAGCTCAGATTCAGCGTATAATGACCATTTTTCCAAGGGAGCCCGTTTCCACCACCACCTGCAGACGATCTATCTGCACCACCCGAAGAACAGAATCCACGCCAAGGGCATGGAGGCCGACGTTGTCTCCTTCACGGACAATATAGACGCCTGCATCTTCTACCTCCAACAGGGCGATGATCTCTTCCCTTGCGTCCTGCAGATGTCCCCGCAGCCACATTTTGGGCAGTTGCTGCGCCGGGGCTGCCTGCTGTCTCGGCACGAACCTTGTACCGGTCACTGAAGGAGGACTGGCCTGTACCTGCACAAGCTCGGATGTGGGTTCAAAGGGATTGCGCTCCACCTCATTGCTTGGAGCGGCGGGGCTCACCACCACATTCTCACTCATTCCATCGGGATCGTGTGAAAAGAGCAACTGTTTGTCTGCGCTGCCTTTGCCTGTTCCGGAGCCTTTGACGGCAGGTGCCGCTGTTTTGTCGTCCCCGGCGATATCCGCACTCTTTGCAGCGGCAAAACAAGACCCTGATCCCATCAGACAGCAACAGAGCGCAAGGGCGATCCAGCTGCGTCGTTGTTGAAAATTTCCATGCCACATATCACATTCCACCTTTTGAGACAGACATTACCGCCTGAAAAAACGCATAATAGACAAACCCAACCATCCCACCGACCATCAGGATCAGCATGGGCTCCACCATCACAGAAATCAGCTTTACCTTGGCGGACAACTCTTTCTGATAATACTCGCCCACCCCCTCCATGACTCCGTCCAGTTGACCGCTGGATTCACCCACCGCTGCCATGTGGCGCATCATCTGGGTAATATAGGGCTGCTCAAAAGCCTTGGAGAGCGACTTACCTTCCAGCAGTCGATCGGCAGCACCTGCAAAACAGTCGCTTACAGCAAGGTTGCCGATCACCCCGCTGGTAATGCGCAGGGACTCCAGGGCCGTGACCCCGCTTGTCAGCAGCATGGCCAGGCTCCAGCCTCCCTGAGCCATGCAGGAAAAAAGGATGGCCGAGCCGATAACCGGAAGATAGAGAAGCGCCCTGTCGATCACCCTTTTCCCCCCCTTGAAGGTGTAGGCGGCAAGAATGAAAAACAACGTTCCCCCGATCCCGATTCCGAGATAGAGCCCGTAATCCAGGGCAAAGGCCGATATATCCATCAGTACCTGGGTCGATCCAGGCAGCTCGGCATTACGGGCGGTCAGGAACTTGGCGAACCTGGGGATAACCCCGACCACCAGAAACACCACCACGCCAAGGGAGGCGAGCAAAACAAAGGCCGGGTACACCAGGGCCGCCACCAGCTGCCGCTTGAGGTCCTTGGTACGCTCCATACCTTCGGCCAGCCGCTCCAGGATGGTGTCCAGGTTTCCGGACTGCTCGCCGCTGGCGATCAGGTTGGCGATCATGGGGGAAAAAATCTTCTTTTCCGCACCCAGGACCGAGGAAAAGTTGGAACCCCTGCGAATATCGTCGCTCATCCTGTTGATGCAGCGCCGCAGCCTGCCCTTGCTCACCATGGAACTGTTGGCTTCCAGTGAAGCGACCAGGGTATATCCGGCTCTGAGCATCAACGCTGTCTGGCGAAAAAAAATAATCAGATCCCCTGCCCGCACCGGCATGAATTGCCTGGGATGGAGGAAGCTGATTATGGTGAGCACCGTTGCAACAATCTGATTGCCGCCGGCCCCCTGGACTCCTTCCCGCACCTTGAGCACGAATATCGAACGATCCCTGAGCCGGCGAATTACCTCTTTCTCGTTTTCCGCCTCTATCACCCCGTTCGCGGGCTCGCCCTTGGCGTTAAGGCCCTTGTAACTGTACAGTGCCACGGCTCAGGCCTCCTGCCGCAGATGCAGGACTTCCCGCAGGGGCACCTTACCCTGCAGCACCTTGTCCCTGCTGTCCTGCCATAAGGTGCGCAGGCCGCGGGCCCGGTCATGAATCTCGCTTTCACCTGCGCCTTCTGCAATGGCGTGCCCCAGTTCACGGTCGATCCACAGGGCCTCGAAAATGCCTATCCTGCCCCTGAAACCGGACCCCAGACAGAACGAACAGCCGCCCGGACCGTAGAGCGTGACCTCCCGGCCGGGCTCGATCCCGAGCAGGGCAAGCTCCTCTTCGTCCGCCGTATATTCGCGGCGACAATGAACGCAGAGTTTGCGGACCAGCCGCTGGGCAAGCACACCGATCAGGGTGGAGCCGATCAGGAACCGTTCCGCCCCGATATCCGCCAGCCTGGTCACAGCGCCCACGGCATCGTTGGTGTGCAGGGTGGAAAGCACCAGATGCCCGGTCATGGCTGCGCGCAGCCCGATCTCCACGGTCTCGCCGTCGCGGATCTCACCCACCAGAATCACGTCCGGATCGTGGCGCAGGAATGACCGCAGGGCCTGGGCAAAGGAGACCTTGCCGCTTACCTGCACCTGACTGATGCCGGCAATGGGCTGCTCAACAGGGTCTTCCACGGTAAGCACGTTGACCGCGCCGATATCCAGCTCCCGGATCGCCGAGTACAGGGTGGTGGACTTGCCGCTGCCGGTCGGGCCGGTGACGAGAATCATGCCGTAGGGGCTGGTGATCGCCCGCCTGAACTCGGCCAGCATATCCTCGGGCATGCCCAGGTCTTCCAGGGTAAAGTTCCCGGTATCCTGGGCCAAAATTCGCAGAGTGCCGCGCTCTCCCCATTTGGTCGGGATGGTGGCAACGCGGATATCGGTGTCAGCGGCATTCTGCCATCCATGGATGGCATAGTTCATGGCCCCGTCCTGGGCCATGCGCTGCTCGGCTATATCCAGCCCTGCCAGCACCTTTATCCGGTTCATCAGGGCTTCTTCATCGGCATGGTTGAGCATTTTACCGTATTCCTGCATCTGGCCGTCCACCCGCATGCGGATGCGCATGCCGTGTTCCCCCGGCTCAAAGTGCACGTCCGTGGCCCTGCGCAGGTAGACCTCTTTCATGATCTCGTCCAGCAGCTCCACCGGATCGGCGCCTTCCTCGGCCTGCATGGCCGCAGGTCCCGCGGCATCGTTCAACTCCAGGGCGCTCTGCAGGGCTTCGGGGTCTGCCAGACCGATCTTGTAGGAATGGCCGGTGAGCCGTTCGATGCGCTCTACGCTCATGCGGTCGTCAGGATCCCCCAGGACCGCGATCCTGGTCCCGTCTTCCTGCAGCAGGGGCAGCAGGGGCCGTTTCTGGCGAGCAGTCCTGGGGAGCTTTGCCAGCGCTTCCTTATCAGGTTGCAATTGGCCAGGCTGAAAAAAAGGGATGCCCCGCAGGTCCGCCAGGGCCTGGTACAGCGCCTCCAAAGGGAACCTGCCTGACCTGGTCACCACCTCCAGCAGGCGCAGCCTTTCCCGTTTGGCTTCCAGGCGCAGTTCCTTGAGCTGATCCTGTTTCAACAACCCTATCTGTATGCCCGCCTCTATCAGGGTGGATTCACTGACAGCCATACTCAGCGGCTCCCTGCGCGCGCGGCATTGACATGCCGGTCAAACCCGTCCGGATCATTGCACAGTTCCAGGGCTTTTTCCCTGGCAATGGTCCCGCCCTTGACCAGCCTGGCCAGATCCTGGTCCAGGGTCCACATGCCGTCCTGGAGGCCGGCTTCCATCATGGAGTACAACTGCCTGGTCTTGGAGGTCTGGATCAGGTTGGCAGCAGCCGTATTCACCATGAGCAACTCGATCACCGGCACCCTGCCGGCGCCGGAGGACTTTACCACCAGCCGCTGGGCGATAACCGCCTTGAGCACCATGGAGATGCGATGCCTGGCAACGGCCTGTTCCTCCCCGGCAAAATAGCCGATGAACCGCTCTATGGCCCCAACCGCCTCGCCGGTGTGCAGGGTGGAAAAGACAAGATGCCCGGTTTCGGCCGCGGTAATGGCCGCCTGCATGGTCTCCTTGTCGCGCATTTCACCCACCATGATCACGTCCGGGTCTTCGCGCATGGCAGCGCGCACTGCCTCCGCGTAACTGGGAACATCCTTGTGCACTTCCCGGTGATGCACCAGGCAGCGCTGACTTGCGTGCACGAACTCCACAGGGTCTTCCACGGTCAGGATATGGCAGTTGCGGTTCTGGTTGATCTCGTCCAGCAGCACGGCCAGGGTCGAAGACTTGCCGCTGCCGGTGGCCCCGGTCACCAACACCAGGCCGGATTTCAGATAGGCCAGCTCCCGCAGGGTAACGGGCAGGCCCAGCTCCTCCAGTCCCAGTATAGTCTGGTCCAGATGGCGTACCGCCATGGTCGGCCTGCCCATCTCATAATAGGCGTTGACCCGGAAGCGTTCACCGTCTGCTGAGCTATAGCCCAGGTCCACGGTCATGCTGGTTGCAAACTCCTGCTGCTGGGCCTCGTTCATGATGCTCTCGGCCATGGCAAGCACGTCAGCGGTGGAGAATTTTTCATCGCCCAGGTGTTTCAGCAGTCCGTCTATACGATAGCAGACAGCGGCCTCGCTGGTCAGGTGCATGTCCGAGGCGCCGAGCTCCACACAGGTAGTCAATAATCCGTTAAGTTTATCTCTATCGATCGACATATGGCATTACATGGAAACTTCAAGGGAAACGAACAGTCCACCCGGGGTGGAAGGGATGGACTTGTCGCTGCTGCCCTGGGCCTGCAGGGAATAGACCTTCAAATTCATTACCGAGACGTAGAAACTCAGCTCCTTCAGACCGTCCAGAAAATCCAGGAGAGGACCGAACTCGGTATTGGCGGTCACCACCAGCAGGGGTCTGCCAAGCTGGGGATCCAGAGGCACCACCTCGGAACCGTCTTCCGCGTTGAATCCCTTGCGGGAAACCGAAATCAGAATCACCCCGGTTCGTTCGGCCAGGGTGGAGATCTCAAGCATGAGCTGCTGCAGGACCTCACTGGAATCCACAGGCGCAAAGCCGGTGTCCAGTTCGTCGAACATCAGGGAAGCCTGTTGCAGTTCTTCCTCTATCGCGTCGATTTTATTCTGTATGGTTTTCGGATTGGCCTGGCTGATCTTTGACGGGTCAAACGAAGCACGCTTTTCAAGCCGATCCTGTTTTCTATGAAGCATATTTTTTGAATACTGATATTTCTGATGCGTGACCCGGAAAAAGCCGACCATATACACAGTGAGCAGGGTGCACAGGACCACCACCTGGTACATCAAGCGTTCACTGAAACTCAGTGCCATCCATTTATGAAGCATCTTTTGCAACTTCAGCCTCCTGCATCACGGCAAGCCAGATTTTCACCACATAGCCTTCCAGGTCGAGCCTGTTTTTCCCTTTTGCCAACTTGATATCCGCCACCTTGTAGCGCCAAGGGGCAAGTTCCTGGTTGAGTTTTGTGGCAAAACGCTGGGCTTCGGTGTCGGTCAGGGACCAGCCTTCCATGTAAAACCCTTTCCGGTTTTCGTCCTCTTCAAGACGATCGAGCAATACAAGGTCGCTCACAGCCGCTCCAATGGAACGGAGGATGCCGGGAATCAAATCCTGGCGATAGCGGATGATACTGTCCAGGATATCGGCCAGATGATGCAGTTCAGCCAGTTCCACCTCTTTGGCGGTCAGCACCTGTTCCAGCTTCTTGGCTTCTTGCTTGGTCTGATTGGCCTCCTGGATGATTTTTCTGTTTTTATCGTACTCGATATCCATAAGCTGCAGGTCCCAGTCGTTCTTCCTGGCCTGGTTGCGCATGTGCGACTCATTCCAGGCCACCCCGGCAAGCACCAGTACAATGACCAGGGCAGGATAGAGCTCCCGGTTTTTCCAGACCGGCGGTTTGGGTTTCTGGGCGCGTACCGGCGAGGCAAGCCCTGGTTTGACCGTACCAAGATGATGCAGGGCCATGCCCAGCAACGAGGCTGCAACTGCAGGCTGAGCTGACGTCTCCAATTCCCCTGAAACAGGACTGAGCGTCTTGACTTCCAATCCTTTTCCCGCGGCTGCCTCATGGATAAGGGAGAGCAGATCATCGGGAGCATCCGTGTCCGGGTTGATGAAAAGCTGTTCCACCTTGTCCGTTATGGGAGGTACAAGCAGCTCCTGCACCTGGGAGACATCTATCCTGCCAAGGCTGCAGCTGCGCACCTGATAGCCTTCCAGGGCCTGGCGTTGAAAACGGACCAGGGCGAACTGTTCCCGCCTGCAGTCCAGGAGAAGCCTGGGAGCTTCCGTTTCCGGAACAAGGGGCAGCGGCGCGGCAAGCTGGGGATAGATGTGGTCAAGATAGATCCTGTTTTTAGCCATGGCCTCCACCCACTGCCCGGCAGCGCCTTCGCTTATTCCCGAGCAGAACCAGGCAAAGCCTTCGTCGTTCTGCTCAGCGCCTCCCGGCACCCAGCCGGTGAGCAGGTCGTCGTCCACGTTGGCCCACAGTTCCTGCAGCCTGGAGCAGACATCCAGTTCCTCACGTCCGACATGGTCTTGGAACAGGTCCGCATTGGGCCTGCGACCTTCTGCCAGGGCAGCGGATTCCAGCTCCCCGCGCATCTCCGGCGCCAAGGCTCCCCTGGCAGTCAGCAATGCGCCAAGGGACCAGAGGCTGGAACTATCCATGAACAGTTCCTCCATTTCCCAACGCACCATTTCCTGCATCTGGCCGTGCAGCTTTTTCTGGGCCGGATCCACCGGCAGGCGCAACAGGGCGGAAATAGCGCTTGGCGTGCTCAGCACCGCTTTTTTGGGCAGGCCGCCGGCAGGGGTAACTTTGTTCAATGCCTGTTTCCAGGCAGGCCCCTGCTGCTCGGGTTCAGCCTCCTGCTGCAGTGCTTCCAGGATCTCGGCTACTGCCTCCTCAGGCTCGACAGCCCTGGAAACAGCCACCTGTCCCAGGTGGTGAGCACCTGCCAGGGTGGTGGTGACCACCGCCCCGTACAGCAGCCCGCCGTCCGTGGCAAAGGCAAGCACGCGTCCGGGTTTGTGGGGCCGAAGCATCTTTTTTGTTTTCTTGGGTTTCTTTTTCAATGTGATCATACGTCTTCTGGCGCACCGCCCACCGGTGTCAAAATGAGTGAGAATGGTTAGTTAGTTCCCGGCAGGAAGCGGCTGGAGCGTTGCCCCTGGAATGATTGAAAAGGATTTCCACTCAGCAGAAGCAGAGAAAAATGGAACAGTTGTGCACGACGAGCCTGTTGTATTGTAATAGAATAATTCGTAAAGATACTGCCCCATCATGAACGTAGCTCCATCATAAAACGAAAACAAATCTGTTTGTAAGGTTCCGTCCCAATTATATGTTTCATATAAAGATTCCACTTCATCGAAATGACCGTCTAATTTTCTGATTACAACCAAACACACCTCTTCAGAACCTGATTGCCAAGCGTGATTACTTTGTGCACTACAGGTCACAGAGTCAGAATATGCTGGGTCTGGGGACCATACCCCTGGAGGAACGTTACTGAGACATGCTGCACGCGAAGCAGGCGACGCTATACTTTCAGAACATTGCCAACATAGTGGGTGATTCCCATAATTCACGAAAACACCTCCATTTCCCGAGCTGTCGGTAATTGTCACTTGATACTGTGATTCGTTAATCAGGGGTACTCCTGATTCGGGGTAGTCTTTATCAAAATCAGTGCTTCCACCTGTGTAACCATCACGCCCTACACTTTGTACTGTAAGGTCTGCAGGGCTGGAGCCTAAGGTATATCGCCACCCATAGTTGTTGGTAGCTGTATCATCATTGCCCCAACCGTCTAGAAATCGTTGGTAGTCTCCCCCCCAAGCACTATCAATATACGGACCGTTCCAACCCAACCGCATCGAGTAGCCGCTATAGTGCGCGCCACTAGTTTGTACGCCATTTGTATCTGTATGCGTGGTAGTCGTCGCAGTATAGTCGAGGAGTTGATAATCAGCCTGAGTATGAAAAGTGGTACTGCAACTGCCGGATGATGTAACTTCTGGATGGGCTTCGCAGTATTTTTTAGTAAGGAGTGCCTGTATATTCGGAGGGAAAGATCCCATGTCAGCAACATATCCTCTTAATTCAGGGGATCCATTAATCGTTCTTGAGGTATCACCAATGATGGCTCTTTTAATTCCTTTAAGTCTGTTGCGGGTATCTTCAAAGCGGATCTGGTCGCTGTCATTATTTACTATTCCAAGGCTCATCCAGGCCACTGCTGAGAGCACTGTCACAACAAGCAGCAGCTCTAACAGGGAAAACCCCTGCGGAGAATAGGAGAGGATTGACGCGTTGGAGGTAGAAGCTGAATGAGCCATGGATAGTAAATTTCTCAAATACGTGGACGACACTGAATGTAGACATTAACGGGCGGGCTGGAAATCAACCACCAGGATAGCCGGGCCTTTGCTGTAGGTATATACATGATAGCCAAGGAACTCTGCGCGATGATCTACCTTCATGGCACCGTTTAACTTCTCCACAGCAGCCTGCTCAACATACACAGGGATAATACGTCCCTCTTCAGACTCGACGAACATGCGATGGTGTACACTGGGCATAGGTGATATACCGGACATTTCAAGCGCCACATACACATAGGACATGTCCCGCTCTTCAGGGAAGCGCTTCATCTTGGCCACAAACCTGATGGGAGCAGCCATTTTGATCATTTTTTTCCCTTTCATAGACTGCACTGCCTGCTGCTCGGAAAGGATAAAACCGTCCAGCTGCACAGACTTGAATTCCTCCTGGGATTGCGGCCTGTCAGCTGCCGGCCGGCCGGAATCTGTGTTCTGTGACTGCTGTTCAGCCTGCTCAGTTCCGACAATCTCTTCGGCCACGGCCTGATGCGGCATCTGACCCGGCCTGCTGCCGACAATGGTATAGCCAAGCACTCCGACGCTCGCCGCCAGCAGTGCCAGGGAGAGAACTTTTCTCTTAACTTGCATGGTTATTCACTTATCGTTAATTCTATATCGTCATTCGAATCAGGATCAGAAGGATCGTTCTTTTTACCATTGGGGCCGTATGATATGAGCTTGACACTTACAGGTGATATTGTGGTATCAATCTCGTACAAATAGGGTCTGCCCCATCGCTCAACGTCCACTCTATCTCCATCACGATTGTCACGACTCCAATCCAAGATTGTGCCGTCAACTCCCGAGCCACCGCCGCTGATAGCCTTTGCTTCGAAAGGATCTGCCACTCCTACAACATCGGCAATCCCGGTATAGCTACCATCAGCGACATTGTCATGGTTGGAGCTCACATCAACATAGCCGTCCCTGATACCCTGTACATATCCTCCTGGTCGCCAACCTCGCGCAGTCTCTGGATTCCACACATCCAGACCTGCCGGAGGGTTTGTGAGCAGTGGCCCGTTCAATAACTGATAAAAATTTGCAGGCGAATTAAACCAATCAGCTCGCTCAGCAGCCGTAGCACCGGTATACGAGCCGACACCTTGGATAGCGCCGTCTGACACGGTGCCAGCAGGGTTCGTCGCCGCATCAAACAACCCGAACACGCCTTCTTTAGGATAATACCCGGTATCCTGCTTGAACCTGCGGATCGCCTGGGCGATCTCCTGCATCTCTGCATAGACCAGCTGTTCGTCGGCATGTTCAGACACGCCGGTCATGGCCCCTGCAGCGATGAAGGAAACCGCAGCCAGCACAGCGACAACCACCAGCAGCTCGATAAGGGAAAATCCGTGCTCCCCTTTGCTGCATACCCGGGCAGCATGTGCGGCCTGACTAGTTGACACAGCTATTCCGAACCTCTTCCAGGGGTGTTTTGAAATCCGCTCCGAATTTGCGGCGCGCCCTGTTGATGGAATCTTTTTCCGTGATGCCTTCGTTCATCAGGGCAGCGATGAAATTATAGATTTCGCCTTTGATTTTACCGTCCAGATTTTCTGCATAGCAGATGGCCTGATCAGCCGGGAGACCGTTTCGGGTCAGACCCTGTTTCATCAGATCCACATTGGCACTCTCGCCGCAGCCGGCCATGGGCAGGACAAGGGCTGCAGCCAACAGATAGGGATAGAATTTTGAATACAGCAAGGACCCTCTCCTCTTTGCATTGATTTTCGCCCGGCAACATCACCAACCAGTTTGGCCCAGGCGTATTTAGGCTTCCATTTCTCGCAAAAAAGCCAGGGAACACTCCTTATCCAGACAGGAGAGGAACACTCCCTGGCATGCAACCATCACACTATGTGCAAGAACCGGCTACACCGGTCAGCAACAGGATTAGATGGTGTTACGTGTGCCGTCCCATTCACCAAGCTCTTCTTCTTTGGTGTCCAGGGCGCCGTCGACGATGGCTACCAGTTCAAGCTGCTCGCCTGCATCGATACCAGTTGTACCGTCGGAGGAACCAGAATACGTTCCAATGTTCCAAACAGCCATAAAGCGTCCATATTCATCAGCTTTCACGTGACGATAAATAGGCACAGTGGTCATGCCGCCCAATTCGTTTACATTAAACAGGGTGGAAGACGGCCCGATACCGGTAATCATGTAAACAATCTCGCCGTCATCCCAAAAATTGGTCGCCGCACTTGGCACGCCGGTCAGGCGCTCGGTTCCACCATTCCAGAGAACAACCTGGATACCGGTGGTATCAGTGCTATTCAACGGAAACTCAAAACCGCAGCCATTTGCCTCCGGAGTCATGAATATATTACCAGCAACAACAGCATTCTTTCGGGAGTTGATCAGGCTTTGGATATTTGCAGCATCGCATGGGGTAGTTACACTAGAATCAAAATCGTACCCCTCCTGATCAGTATCTGCGACAGTTTGGTCGATATACATCAAAGAAGTGAGACCGCCATCTATCATGATAGCTTCAACTTCGTCATCAACTGTTCCGATAATCGCATCGACTCCAAGGTCAAAACCAAGCATACCGGGATCAGCAGCAGTTGACACAGTAGAGCCGTCAGCGGATGCAAGTAATGAATCGAAGCGGCTGGGCAGTTCGTTTTTCTTCAGGATACGATAGGTACGAATACCTTTATTCAACTCGTCCATCATGGCGACGTGGGCAGCGGCAGAGGCGCGAGCGTCGGTATCTTTCAGGGCAATGGTTGCGGTACCGGCGATGGCAGCCAGAATGGCGACAACAACCAGCAGCTCGAGCAGGGTAAAACCGTCCTGGTTTCTGCGTTGTTTTTTATTTTCCAGGATTGCTTTCAGTTTTTCGGTAAATACGTGCATCTTTAGAGTCCTCCAATGGATCTAGATGTTGGTACGACGCCGCCCAAGCCGGATGGGCCAACAGCCATAGCTATTCGATTATTTTCTCAAGTTTTATTCCGCAGCTTCCACGACTCACTCGTTCATAACCGCAGATATGGCATGACCTCTCGTCATCACCGGACACCGGTTCGGCGCACACTCCGCCAGACAGCACGCGATACAGGCGTAGATCGTTCCCCGGCAGGACCGGGGGAACGATCTACGCCTGCGCTCGATCCGCTTCGATCGACGCTCTCGCTCCTTTTTGGTTGGTGTAGTCCACCACGAACCGATATTGTTTGCCGCAGTGGATGATGACTTCCTTTTGACCCCGGCGAAGGATGCGCATTTCCAGGCGGATATCTCCATACCCGTCATGCTCGAATACTTCCCGGTACAGTTGTGCGAATTGGTCCAACACATCCTGATTGGTCACTGTTTCCATCATTACCACGCCTTGGCCTGTTACATTGATTTTCGCGCCGCCGAACCTCACGTTACCTGCGACACCCTCTGCTGCAAACGACCCTGGTCAAGCACCTGCAAAATCCTGCGGATGTCTTTGAACTCAATCAAGCCCCGGCAGATGACCTTAGCAGCTACTCAACTTGTTAGCCGTTTCTAACGATGGGCCTATCATACCCCTTCCCGAAAAAACTGCTGTGACCATAATCACAAGAATTTAAAAAAAGTACGGGGCGCCTTATTTTTTATGGAAATTGCAAGATAATGGGTCAGACCCATCCCTCAACCATTCCTGGCAACGTTACTGATCACTGGGTAAATTCCCCAAAGTCCCGGCTGTCACCAAACCTGTTGCACATGCCTCTGCCACGCCTTACACGGCGGGAAACGGTGCGTGTGACGCACCCTACCCACTTCCCAGACTACCATGTCCAGGGCCAGGCACCCTTCATCCTCCGGCGCCTCAAACACATACCCGCTCCCAGCCTTCCCGCGACTCAGGTAGGGTGCGTTGTACGCACCGACAGCATTCCGATTATCGTTCGCACCCACCTTGACACCGCAGAAGCAAATTTGAATTTACGCTACATACCGGCAACACAGAACATCGTCGAGAACGCACCACAGTGCCGGTGACAATGACCCCACGGTGTGTATGACACATCCCACAAGCATTCCTTACAACAACCTCATCCACAGTCCGAACCCACACCGCTTACACATGCCTCTGCCACGCCTTATTTATACGGCGTGAAACGGTGCGTGTAACGCACCCTACCCACTTCCCAAACTACCATGTCCAGGGCCAGGCACCCTTCATCCTCCGGCGCCTCAAACACATACCCGCTCCCAGCCTTCCCGCGACTCAGGTAGGGTACGTTGTACGCACCGACAGCATTCCGATTATCGTTCGCACCCACCTTGACATCGCAGAAGCAAATTTGAATTTACGCTACATACCGGCAACACAGAACATCGTCGAGAACTCACCACAGTGCCGGTGGCAATGACCCCACGGTGTGTATGACACATCCCACAAGCATTCCTTACAACAACCTCATCCACAGTCCGAACCCACACCGCTTACACATGCCTCTGCCACGCCTTATTTATACGGCGTGAAACGGTGCGTGTAACGCACCCTACCCACTTCCCAAACTACCATGTCCAGGGCCAGGCACCCTTCATCCTCCGGCGCCTCAAACACATACCCGCTCCCAGCCTTCCCGCGACTCAGGTAGGGTGCGTTGTACGCACCGACAGCATTCCGATTATCGTTCGCACCCACCTTGACATCGCAGAAGCAAATTTGAATTTACGCTACATACCGGCAACACAGAACATCGTCGAGAACGCACCACAGTGCCGGTGGCAATGACCCCACGGTGTGTATGACACATCCCACAAGCATTCCTTACAACAACAACCTCATCCACAGTCCGAACCCACACCGCTTGCACATGCCTCTGCCACGCCTTATCTATACGGCGTGAAACGGTGCGTGTGACGCACCCTACTCCCTCCCCTAATAACCATGTCCAGGGCCAGGCACCCTTCACCCGCTGGCGCCTCAAACACAGACCCGCTCCCAGCCTACCCGGGACTCAGGTAGGGTGCGTTGTACGCACCGCCTGTAAAAAAAGTTGTAGGGATAAAAACTCCCTGCAG
This sequence comes from Desulfobulbaceae bacterium, assembly GCA_963678525.2. GTDB lineage: Bacteria > Desulfobacterota > Desulfobulbia > Desulfobulbales > Desulfobulbaceae > Desulfogranum. The sequence continues at coordinate 1,068,782 of CAXXDG010000003.1, read as the reverse complement.
GCAAGGATCTGCCTACTGTGTGGTATTCCATACATCTATTTTTTAGATAATTCTAAACAAATTATTTGTTGACATTCATTTTAGATCAGGCGTAATATAGGCCCGTACAAATATTTTTACCCACAACCAACTCAAGCAGGAAATGAACCGATACTATGAAATGCAGTTTTCCCGACACCACCTGTTGTCCGAAAATACGACTCAATCTGAGTCTGAAAGAGGAAAATTTAAGCAACTCGCCGATGTTCAGAAACATGCCCAAAGAAGTCGTGCTTGCCCTTTTTCAAAACGGGTACACAAGAAAACTGAAACGCGGCCAGTATCTGTTTTTTGACGGAGAAGAGGTCCGACGGCTGTATTATGTGCAGACAGGCAGGATCCGTGAGTTTTACTCACCTTCACAGGGGCGGGAATATCTACGGCGCATCCTGATGCCAGGCGATTACATATCCCTGCACCAGATGCTTAATGAGGAACATGCATACACCTACAGCTGCAGCGCGTTGATTGAAACAAAACTGTTTGCGTGGAACATCAATGAATTTCGTGAACTGCTCGGCAAATTCCCTGCACTTGCCCTGCGGGTTGCCCAGATAACCTCCAGCTGCATGGAGATCTCCTGCCGCCAGCACTGCTTATGCCGCAAGCCCAAGGCGATTGCCAGGGTGGCAGGGTATATCCTGAGCAAGCAGGACCAGATCAGGCGCAATCTCGATTTCGACGGGCAGACGTGCATTGCGGTTCGAACCGACCTGCGCCCCATGGAATCGACTGCAGGAGAACTCTGCCTTGTGCGGGAAACCTTTTCCAGGGCTCTTTCCACCCTGCAGAAACAAGGGCTTATCAAGTTGCAGCGTGGCATCGTGGAGATTGTCGACAGGGACGGACTTCGTGAGATCAGTGAGCTTATGTAGCCCTTACAGGCTCAAGCGGGTCCGCAATTTTCCCGCTGCATGCATGAAAAAAGGCGGCGCCGAAACAGGCGCCGCCTTTTTTTGATATGCGTACGTACAACTTAAATAGCTTTCAGAAATTCAATCAACGCACCGCGCTCCTGTACCGACAAATCGCGGAACGCCTCCCGGGCAGCCTCTCCTTCTCCGAAATGCCAGAGCACTGCCTCTTCAAAATTTCTGGCTCGCAGATCGTGGAACATGTCGGAGTGATCCACGATGTTGTGCATCAGCCCCCGCCCCCACAACGGAGCTGTTCTGAAAGTCTGTTTCAGCCCGCGGTTTATTTCACCCATGTCGTGCATGAGCATGTCGGTATATGGACGAATGGTCTGATTGGCATAGCCTGGAATAAATTCGTATTCACCGGTCTTCCAGCTCGGGGTGTGGCATTCGGCGCAGCCCACCGCATGGAAGAGCATTTTACCCTGCCTGACTTCCGGTTTATCCAGGTTACGAGCTGCAGGAACGGCAAGGCCTCGATGCCAGACCATGAGGTTGTCGCGTTCCTCCCTGGTAAGTTCGACCGGCTGATGCATGACCAGCATATCGATGTCGTGGCCGAGTTCCGCCTGTTTATCGATCCATTCCCGGGTGGCGAACAGGCTTGGCCTTTCCTCCCGGGTTATGTTGAAGACGCTCCAGGAACCGTTGAATCCAGGTCCGTTCTGCAGGGTCGCCCTGGCGTTGTGGGTGGTGAATTTGCCCAGATGCTTTTTGCCGTCATATTCTTCAACAATCCACTTGCCGGGCTGCCCTTTCACCGGGCCTGGACTTGCCTGCTGACGTTCGTATTCCGCAATGATGTCTTCATCGGGAATGGCATCGAGCAGGCCGGTGCCGTATATGCCGATGGTCGCCTCCAGACTTACTTTATAATCATCAGGCAGGGGAAGCAGGGGATCGACGATGTCCGCGGTGGGATAGATGAGCGTTCCCTCATAGGGACTGCCGGCATTGTAGGGGGTGCCGTCCGGATACGTGTTGCCGTATTGGTCGACATACTGGTTCCAGGTGATCTCAACTCCCCCGGCGGGAGGCTCATACGGCGGGGCAGCCATTGTCTGGAGCATGAATTTGTAGCCCTTTACGATCTTGCCGTCCGGAGTATGGACAAAGGCCAGGTAGCCGTTGCCGAACTGTTTGTCGAACCTGTCAACCCTGCGGGACCTGCCGTAATTGGGGTGACAGTTCTTACAGGAGGTATTGTTGTATACCGGGCCAAGACCGCCGAAAGGCACGTCCGGGTCTACCACGTAATCGGCCTCGAAGATCACCTCGCCCTCGTCAAACTGCCGCTGCAGCTCCGGGTTGTTGGAAACGGCCGGAGCAGGCAGTTCAAAGGAACGGCTGGTGGTGCTGAACACGGTTCCGTTTTTACCGCCTGTATAGTATTCATCGGAAATGCCCAGGGGAATATCGGTCAGTCCGCTGTGCGCGCCGACACCGACATACAGGCCTGCGGTCATGCATTCAACTCCCATAAAGGCCAGCGTCAGCAGTGAAACCGTGCGCATTGATTTCAGGGTGTATATGGATGAAGGTTTCATAGTATCCTCTCTCAAGTCAGTCCATAATTATCGGCCGTAGGCGATCCACGGCTTTGTAAGCGGGTCCATGCAGACCACAGGGACGCTGTTGTTCATTTTGGCGGCCAGCTTTTCACAGGAGGCCACGGCCCTTCTCACATACAGCTCATCGGCGCCTGCGGCGTAAGGATCTCCTAGTTGGTTGATGCGGTGGCGGACGTCTGCCAGGCCTATTTTAATGCGTCTATCAAGGATGGGATTCCTTTCAGCGAGCAAAGCGGAAAGGGAAACGCCGCGATCCCCTTCCAGTCCGCCGAAATAGGCGTTTTCAACTCCCTTGAGGAGATTGAGTGCATCGGCCTGTGCGTTACGGCTGTGCATGCTCATGCTGTCCATGGGATCATTCGATCCCAATTCCTCTGCAATGACCGGACAGAGGTCCTCCACGACGGCAACCGCCTCGGTGAACATCTCCTGCAGGGGGACAGAGGTGGAAAAATATCTGCTTTTCTCAGTGCCGGCAGAGGTGAATTCTTCCCCATAGGAACTGTGGGGTTCAAAGCCTGCATCCTTCAGTTTACGCGCCTGGGCGACGTCGAGCTTGTCCGTGCCTTTCCAGATGGCGAGATAATCCAGACCTTCTTCCACCAGAGCGCCGGTGACCGCCTGCAGATAGGTGACTTCGGCGGGCGTCAATTCCATGGCCTTACGCGGATTTCCATTGCGAAAAATAAGATACTCCGCCGTATACAGGCCGCGGCGGGAGGAATTGATTTTTTCCCTCAGTATGCGGGAATCGAGCTCCAGTTCACCTGCCTCTATCTGACGGAGGTGATGCTCGACCATGACCTTATCCGTCGGCCAGGTGGCTATCTGCTTGTCGTAATCATAAAAGGAAGCCGGTCCGTAAGCGAAAACAGAGGTCTGCTGCCACTGCGCTTTTGCCGTCCGCCAGGAATCGGCGATCTTTTGCACGGCAGCGTCATCAGCGTTTTTTGTCAGCGCGGCGGCATCCGTATCCAGCTGCCGCAGACTGTCGACCACCTTTTCCAGGGTTTTTATAACTGTTTTATCAGTATAGTCTGCAATGGCCCGGTCAATTTCCTGCAAGGCTTTTTTATCGGTATACCAGGCGGATCTCGGTACAAGTACGGCGGCGCAGGCAATGCCTGCCGCTGTCAGAATAATTGACAGTCGTATGATGGTACGTTTCATTTCATACTCCGGATTCTTTCTCGCGTTCGTTTGTATAATAGGGTTAACCGGTCTTTCTCTTGGAATCTGTAATTACTGGACCTCTCCAGGGCTCTGTACGTCCAGCTCGAGGACCAGGGACGCCTCGACAATCTGATCCTGGAGGATTTGCAGTTGGTTGTACAGAGGTTTCAGCGCTTTGGGATTGTTTTTGACCTTGGTGTAAATGTCACCGTTCTTGCCTGCCAGACTCTGAATTTCACCCTCGATCTTGTCCAGCTGCCTGTGTATACCCGAGGCAAGGGAAGGGTTTTTCCTGGAATAAACCCCGTCCCTGGAACCGACCAGTTCGGTCAGTCCCTTATCGCTTTCACCCGAAGTCAGGGCCAGTTTCAGCCCTTCTATATTGGCAAGCAGGGATTCAGTGGTTGTTTTGCTGCGCCAGGAAGGCAGATAGTCAGGTTTGCTCTGGGGCTGAAAAAAATTACTGGCTACTGCAATGCGGTCCCGAAGAAGAATCTCGGTGACGTTCAATGACTCGGAAACCACAAAGCTGAAGGCGTCGCTCGGAAAAAGAAAGGGGTTGCCGTCGCCCGCATGTTTGAACTTCTCAGCGAGGTCTCCCTTCCAGGCCTGTTCCAGTTCACCGGTGAGGCTTTCGATTTCCTCAGTTACGCTCTGCATGTAGCTGCAGCGCATTGCGGAAGCGGACTCGGCTGCGCTGTCCCTGGAAAAGAGGAGATACTCTGCCGCGGCGATGCCCCGGACGTCGTCGCTTTTTGCCAGATCAGCCATATCAGGCTGGGAAACAACCGCCTCGAGCACGGTCGCATTAACCGGCAGGGTTCCTATCCGCTTCTCAAGGGCCAGTCTGTCTGCAGGCCCAAAAAGAAAAGGCAGCGCCTGCGCCCAGGCCTGGTCGAGGTTCATCCATTCATGACGGGCATGCGCCAGGGAATTTTCGTCCTTTTTCAAGCACAAATCCGTTGTTGCCTTGCCCAGTGAACGTGCGGAACTGTGAAGTTTCTCAACTGTGGGTAGAATCCCGCTATCCACCAACCGTACAAGCACCTCTTCTTCCGTAGGCGATGCAGCCGCAGGGGAACTGAGCACCGCCATACAGGACACTGCGAGAATTCCATACAGAAAAGGCTTCTTCCCTGCAGACAAGATGACCTTCAAATGCATAATGACTCCTCTACTGATTATTTTTATTGCTAGACTATCCTACTTATTTTAGTGTTATCTAAACACGGTGGCACTATACACTGTCTCTGTAAATATTCTGTGACCAGAGTCACAATCGATCGGTTTTTCGTTGTTTTCCGACAGGTGAAGATAGACGGCAGACCGTTCACGGCTACGGTTTCAAGCCGGAGGACTGATATTGAGACAGCTTATTGTGTTATTTCCGTCAATCCCATCATGTACAGGAGAATCTATGAACAAAGCAGAACTTATCCGCCGGATATCATCGTATGCCGGCCTTACCCAGAAAGAAGCAGGCAAAGCGCTGACTGCATTTCAGGAAAGCGTGGTCAAGCAGCTTGCAGGCGGCGAGCATATCACCCTGGTGGGATTCGGCTCCATGTCTGTTGTGGAACGTAAAGAACGAGTGGGCAGGAACCCGCGCACCGGAGATACGCTGGTTATCCCGGCCAGAAAGGCAGTGAAATTCAAGCCGGGCGTCAAACTGCATGAGGCGGTGAACGCCGAATAGAACAACGATATTGGAAAAAATTTCTGAAAACCTGAATTAGCTATTGCAAATTATATTAGAATAAGCTAAAAAATAACCATGCATGGCAGGTCCCCCTGAACGGAGCCTGATTCGGAACCACGGCAGGGCTCCACTCCAAGGCCAAACGCGTATTGATACCTTCCGGACATCCTCATGCCATGCATAATTCCCGGGCCTTTTGCGGGTATGGCTCTCACCGGCCGTACACGCATATCCCCTTCCCCGGGAGTCCTCTTTCATGGAGACCCGGCACACTCCTTCCGGGTCTCCCTCCTTTCCCGCATTTCTTTAACAGAGCGCGTTTAAAACAGATACGGAAAAGGCGGTGCTTCGACCTGTTCCAGGCGGGCATGGGAAAGAAGAGGAAGAGACTTGCCGTCGATCTCATGCAATTCAAAAACACCTGTAACCTGCACCCACTGGTCGTTTTCAAACCCGTCCGACTCTCCGGAATCAATGGCGATTGCCAGCGGCATGGCGTCGGCCACGCAACAGGTGACCAGGAAGCGATACACTGCGGTTTCCCTGCCCCCGAAATGCGGTTTTATCTCCTCATTTCGCAGGAAAATACCGATTATGCTTACTTCTTTGCCTGTATACTTCTCGGGATTGAGCAGGATATTCAGAATCGTCGGATTTTGCCCGATTTCCTTTATGGGGCCATCCAGTGGCTCGGGATAGACAGGTGTATCCTCTTCATCAGAGGAAAAGGTCAGCTCTAACTGACGTGCTGCAACCCCATTGCCGGTTCCGGTAAATCGCTTGTTGAATGCCTGACTGCCGAGCCTGCCGTTGGGGGTTGCAAGATAATAAAGCACCGGCACGAGCAGTACCAGGGCGCGGACGGCGGTTGAAGCGTCCACCGGCTTTTTTCTCGGCCGGATTACGGCTGCAAGCATGAACCCCATGGCAATGAAATGGGCAAGGGCCAGAAGGATACCGAATGCCGGGCGCAAAAAGAGAGTATACTGAGCGGTAACCACAAGATAGAGCAAAAAAACCGTCCAGACGCCGAATACAGCAGGCTCCAGCCATCGTTGCAAAAGCTTCTGCACTAATCTCACCGGAACATCCCGTACAAGAGTTCCACAGATAACGCAGCAAACAGCACCAGCGCAAGAACAAGGGATGCAAGGTAGACAATGGCCCTCCTGGTAAAAACACTTTGGTACATGAGCAGGAGCTTGAGATCAAACATGGGACCGGTCAGCAGGAACGCCATTTGCGCCGAGACAGGAGCCAGCCCCCTGAAAGAGGCGGCAATAAAGGCGTCTGCCTCGGAACAGAGATTGAGCATGATCGCCATGGCCATCATAAAGACAACCGATAGTAACGGTGAGGCCGTCAGGCTTAGAAAATCGGAGCGATCGAGATAGGTCTGGGCAATGGCGGCAATGAAAGCGCCGATAACCAGATAGTGGCCCACAGCAAGAAAATCATCTTTTGCATGGCTGAAAGCCGCGCCGGTTTTGTCAAACAGGCTGTCGGCAGCATCGTGGTCACACCCGCATCCGCAGCCGGGATCATGCGGTTCCTGCCGGAGTATCATCGGGATCTCCAGGGATGTCCCATGCTTGCCCTCATGGGAGAACTGCTCGGCGTCATGATGCGTACAGCGGCAGGAGTGAGCGTTGTCGTCAGCTGTATCCCCTATGAATTTGACGGCTTCATCCCGGCTGAAAAATTTCCCCATGAGCAATCCTGTGATCACGGCAATGGAGTACCCCAGGCCTACACGCAACAAGACAATGCGCCAGTCAAAGGCATAGGCCAGGGCCGTTGACGCCGCCACCACCGGATTGACGATGGGTCCGGCAAGGAGATAGGCGATGGCCGCGGATAAGGGCAGCCCTTTACCGAGAAGGCGGCGGACCACAGGTACCACCGCACATTCGCAAACAGGGAAGACGATGCCGGCGCCGGCTGCAACAAATACGGTCAGTCGGCCGCTTGCAGACAACAGACCGGTCATCCGTTCGCGACTGATAAAAACCTCGATACACCCCCCGACAACCGAACCGACCAGCATGAAGGGAACGGCCTCCAGAATGATGCTGACAAAAATGAGAGCAAGGGAGTTGAGGGATTCGGAATCAGTGCCTTTGGGCAGAAAGATACAAGCTGCGACCAGGAACAGGACCGGAAGCAATTCAAGCCCGGCAGGTTTACGTTTTTGGGGATGTATTGCCTGGTCTCTTGAAATATTTTTTTTATTGTTGAACACCATGTACTCCACGAAGACGAACGAGTCCGCATTTCGTAACTGCTGCAAAATGTACCCGTGAGAAATACGGACGACCGCTGAAAGCGCCTTATCTCCGAACAGCGACCCGTATCTTTTCCACTGCAGGCGAAATCACAAAAAAAATACCGGAAACCATTATGATGGATGCGCCTGATGTGAGATTATACCGGTAGGAAAGCCACAGGCCGATAACGGTAAACACGACTCCGAGTATACTTGAGGTTACCATCATCTGCAAAAGGGAATTGACGTATTTCTCGGCTATAAAGGGGGGAATCGTCAAAAGCGCGATCACCAGGATGAGCCCCACCACCTGGATCAACAGGACGATGGTGACGGCCAGCATCCCGATCAGCCCGAAATAGAGCTTCTTGACCGGCACTCCTCTGATCCGGGCGAACTCCTCATCATATGCCATGGCAAGAAGATCCTGGTAATACAATGCCGTCAGGACGGCCGTCGCAGCACCGATAACGGCCATGACCAATAGATCCGACCTGGGAACCGTGAGGATGCTGCCGAACAGATAGCTCATCAGATCTACGTTATAACCGGGCGTCAGGTCGATAAGAATAATGCCGAAAGCCATTCCCAGCGCCCAGATAACGCCGATGATAGTATCTGCGCGCTGTTTGACGCCATGACTGACGGCGGCCATAACCATTGCAGCAAACAGCGAAAATCCGATGGTGCACGGCAGATAGGGAAGGTTGAAATAAAACGCCAGACCGATGCCGCCGTATGCGGCATGGGCGATGCCGCCGGAAAGAAAAACAATGCGGTTGACGACCACAAGGGCGCCCATTATGCCGCAGATAACGCCTGCCAGAAGCCCTGCGACCAGGGCGTTTCGCATGAATTCGAATTGCAGGGCTTCAATCATCAGGACAGTTTCCCATGGTCCGCCTGCTCTACCCGGGGCAGGCCGTGGGCCATCAGTTCCACAGGGCAAACCTCCTCCACCGTGCAGTTATACATGGTTTCCAGCATATCAGCGTCGATTCCGGGATGTTTGTGAAGGTGCAGCCTGCCGTTGATGCAGGCTACTGCGTTCGCATAGCGGGAAATCAACAGCAGGTCGTGGCTGACCACCACAACCGGAATCTCCCGGTTGAGTTCTTTGAGAAGCCGATAAAAATCCGCCTGACCCCTGGCGTCGATACTGGAAGTGGGTTCATCCAGCAAAAGCAGCCTGGGATTGGTCATCAGCGCCCTGGCAATGAAAACCCTCTGGCGCTGGCCGCCGGAAAGCAGACCGATTTTCGTATCGGCATACCTTGCGGTTTCCATACGTTCCAGAGCGGCCATGGCTTCCCGGCGCTCATCGGCAGATCGCCCGGCAAAGCGTAGCTTACGGACGTTTTTCCCCATCAGCACCACGTCAAGGGCGGTAATAGGAAAGCTGCGATTCGCGTGCACATTCTGCGGCACATACCCGATACACGGAGAAGCCTCAGCAGGAGGTCTCCCCGCTACGCGAACAGTTCCTTTTGTCGGTCTCAGCAGGCCCAACATCAGCCTCAAAAGCGTGCTCTTTCCGCCGCCGTTGGGACCGATAACCGCCAGGAAGTCCTTCTCATTGACAACCAGGTTCACATCCTGCAGAACAGGTTCTCTGTTATAGGCAAAATCCAGGTTGGTAATTTCTACTATCGCCAAGGACGTGCACCCGCTTATTGCAATGCCTGTTGAAACCCGGCTGCGACTTCCCGTAAATTTGCCTCCCAATCTTCAGCCAGGGGATCGGCAAAGGCGACCTGCCCGTTGATCTCCCGGGCGACGACCTCTGCGCTTTTAGTTGAAAACTGAGGCTGCACGAAAACCATCTTGATGCCGTTTTCAAGAGCATGCCGTATCAACTTTTGCAGCTGGGCGGGTTTGGGATCTTTCCCCTCGATTTCTACGGGTACCTGCTTCAAACCGTAGGCATGGGCAAAATAGCCCCAGGCCGGATGAAAGACCATGAACTGCATGCCCTCCTTCCCTGCGAATATTTCTTTCAGGTCAGCGTCAAGCCGGTCAATCCGCTGTGCAAACGCTTGATAATTGGCTTCATAAACGCTCTTATGGGCCGGATCAGCCTCCACCAGGGCTGCCAGAATGCTCCGGGCCTGAATTTTTACCAGGGACGGCGATAACCAGACATGCGGATCGAGTCCGGCGTGTTCATGGTGATCTCCATCGTGCGCAGCTTCTCCATGATGCATAGCAGTATCATGATCATGATCGCTTTCATGGTGTTCGCCTTCATGCTCATCATGGTGATGGGCAGCCATGGCGAGTTTATCGACATCATGATCCGTACGGACCACTTGCATATCGGTATTGGAAGCGGCTATTTTTTCAAGCCAGGCCTTTTCAAAGGGGACGCCGACGGCAAAATAAATCTTTGACTTTGCCAGAGCAGTCATCTGTTGAGGTTTGGGTTCATAGCTTGCAGGACTTGCTCCGGGCTGAACCATGACCTGGACATCCACCAATTCCTTGCCGATCTGTTGCACAAAATATTTTTGCGGCACAATGCTGACAAAGACGGGAACTGTTTCTGCTGCAAAACCGCTTCCCGAGAACAGAACCGCTGACACGAAAACAGATACAAGCATCTTCCATTTCGATTTCATCGCTATCACCATGAGTAGTAAATTCTTAACAGGGGCTTTAAACAACTTGATAATGCGAACGCATTTGCAACTTTATACCCGAGTTTGCTTCCCGTCAAGCTTCCAGCAAAAATACTTTCAACAGACTGCTTGCAATTTCCCTTTTACCTTGTATCCGTGACTATTTTTTGAACTGCTGAATGTATCCAACAGCAATTCGAGGAACATTACACTTTCCGTGTTTTCGGAAGGAAGGGACAGGATAATGCTGCTGTGAAGCAACACTGATTATTCACAGGTGCTTAACAGGTGGCAATCGACGATGTTTGTTACAGGGCAAAGGGTGCGGATCCCCCCTTTGCCCCTCACTGCGTTTTATCCGTCAACTTGATTTTTTCATTTCCTGGTTGCAGCATTGCAGGGGGACCGTACATTTTTCAGAAGCCTCTGCTTTACAGGTACATGCTTTTTTAACGGTTAATTCCAAACCACATAACTCGCATACGAATACATCACCTTCTTTCATGTCACAACAGTTGGCCATTTTACCCTCCTCTGAATTTGGATTCAATACAGGACGTAACTGTCCGTATTGCTTCCTGCAGCCAATAACAAATAGAGGGAGTTGTCAAGCCTCTTGCGAAAATACTTGCAACAGGAAAAGAAAAAATCTATTTTCAGGGAAAAGGAGGCACGCTTTGAGACGAAATACAACACAGAGAACAGCCATTGAAAAGGTGTTCAGGCAGCATGACAGGCCGCTCGGCGTAGAAGAAGTGCTCACCTATGGCCGTGAGCTGGTGGAAACCCTCAATCAGGCGACCGTGTATCGCAATCTCAAAATACTTACAGACGACGGATGGCTGCAGCGGGTGTCACACCCTTCCCTGGGAACGCTTTATGAACGAACCGGCAAAGGACATCATCATCATTTTCACTGCCGCAAGTGCAACCGCGCGTTTGAACTCCCCGGCTGCGCCCTGAACCAAGACGAAGCCGCTCCGGAAGGTTTTGTTCTTGAGGACCATGAAATTTTCCTCTTCGGGGTGTGTCCGTCCTGTGACGGGAAAACCGAGTGAATCGACACAACCTGTGCGAGGACTGAAAATATGGTTCTCCACCCCTGCAACAGCGCTACAGGAGTTTGAACAGTATGTGGCCGCATACGTAGGAAATCGACAAGGCCATAAAAGAGACGTTTATAATGCGAACCGCTTTTCTGCCGCGCAGGTGACGGATGCAATGCATGCAGATACTCAGGGCATACAGGCACCAGACCAGCAGCGCGGAGTACAGCACCGGGGTTGACTCCGGCGGGGCGTCTGTGCTGTACAGAGCGACAACCTCACTGACGGGAAAACCCAGGGTCAGCAGTACGAAGCCGATAACGACCAGTTGATAACTGAGCCGTTCCAGCCTGAAAAGACTCGGCATTTGAAAGCGGCAGGGCGGCAGTTTTTTCTTGGTCTTGATGGCGTATTCCTGCCTGATGAACAGAGAGGCCGGTAAACAGGCTGCGCCGTGGAACAGATATCCGGCAGCGGAAAACAGATGCAGAAAGAACATTTCTTTTGTCATTGCCCTTCCCTCCTGAGATGTAAAAGCTTACGGGTTCAAGACATACAACGCTGCAGGTCCTCCTTTTTTTATTATACATCAAAATCAGGCCGGAGCATTCTTCCATTGTCTCTTTCCGGTCGAAACTGAATCGCCATGAAGAACGCCCGGCTGATTCACCGCCTCTGATCTGCCGCCGGCAGTCGGCGGCAGATCATCAGGGCGGCTGGTTAGAGGACGGAGTTGCCTACCTCTTCAGCCCATTCCTTGATCTCGCCGGCCACGTCACCCGGGTCGCCGTCAATGCGCAGGGGTTCATTGACCACCTTTGCCTCAAGTTTACCCATTGCTTCTTCCAGCTGATCCACTGCGCCGCAGAAATGCTCGTAAGTGCTGTCACCGCACCCGAACAGGGCGACCTTTTTTCCGCTCAGCTGCTTGGCCTCGCTCAGTTGTTCGTAAAAGGGTTCAAAATCCTCCTGAAACTCGATTTCATCATCACCCCAGGTTGACGCGCCCAGAAGCGTTACGTCATACCCGTTCCCCAGTTCGCTCACAGAGGCGTCAGTTACGTTCTTGACAATTGCCTCGATCCCCTGCTCTTGGAGGACTTCACCGATGGATCCTGCAACGGATTCAGTATTTCCTGTTGTGGACCCGTAAATAATCAACGCTTTAGGCATGACTTTCTCCTTTGGTTTTCTTTTTAAACATTACTATATATGGCGCAGGCATTACCGACGCCGAAAATCCCCTTCTTTTATTGGACAGGTATGGGAACACCCGTACATTTCTCGCACATGCAACGCCCCCTGGTATCATTGACAATCACCCTGCCCGTATCATCCAGGATCTGAAATCCCTTCTCACCTGTACAAAACACTTGCTCCCTGCTCAGGCCAGCTGCTTCCAGCAGCTGTTCGAGCATTTCGCCTGAACCAGGCTCTATCTCGGTAAGTTCCGCAGTGTGAATGATCATTTTACTTTCATTGTGACAGGTATTGCGCATTGCCGCGGCCAGGTCCATTACCAGACTGGCGGTGAATCGTCCCTGCACGCGAAAATGCAGTATCTGTGAGCCGAAAGTTGCAATGCAGGTGTCTTTATATGTCACAATCCCCTCCCTGTTACAGATCCCGTTTAAGTTTAACCAGTCTCACTTTATAAGTGTCATCTAACTCAAAGCCCTAATTTCCCCCGTGCAATAACTCAACACCTTCACTTGAACATACGCATCAATTGAGTCTTGCTTGACGTGATATTCTAGTCTAGAATAATCAATTTAGCACAATCTAATTTTTTGGGCAATATTTTCCGCAGCAACTATACATTTTTTTCTCAGTTAACGGTAGTTAGTGTCTGTCCATAAATGAAGATTTTTGCTCAAGTTCAGGTAAGCGAAGACTCCGAGGCATGCGATAAATTTTACCGCAGACATAGAGGTGATATCGGAGTCTACGCTTACCTTCGAGGATAAAATTTTGAGCATAACGCAAAAATTGGGTAGGTAAGCGAGGAACGAGACTCCGAAAAGACCATTTATGGACAGACACTAGTTAACGGGGTCGGGCCAAGATAACTCGTTGTATCCGCCGTTATTTTTGCCACTAATTGAATACAAGTAAACAGGAGGCCGATAATCAGAAATACTCTGCTACAATGCAGTTCAAAAGTCACCGGGAGTATACCCCTCAGAAATCAACCCTCGACTTTTGTGGTCGATAAACAGAGCCCACTCATAGCCAGGCCAAGTGGTGAACGCCACATATTTCGTGATGGTTCCAAATCCATCGGGATAGGCCCAGAGTACTACAATCGAACCATCTTCCGGAGAGAAAGACAAGGCCTCAAGGCTTTCTGCATAACAACTGTTGACACGATAGAACTCTTCTTGAGCGTTATAGAATGATACCAGCTGCCCTCGTAATCGTGACAGCCGATACGCTCTGTAATGATCGTAGAGGGAAGGACAGAACAAGAGGGCTACTAAACAACATGTTACCAAGACAAACAGGCAACCGTTAATTTTTCGTGATCTCATCAATGGTTGCATACTTACTCTTTATCAATGAATGGTCCGCTTTTTCCTTCCAAAACACTCTGTCTGTAAAACAGGAGGACAGTGCTTGCAAGCAGCTCCGGCAGGGTGCGTCAGAGGCCCCATCGACTTCTTTTTTTTGTACTCTTTACCTTTGCTTGAAATGTGCCCCTCAAATCCCAACTTCAGGTCTTTCGTATAACCAACATATTTTGTAACTACTCACAGGGAAGGTGTTTACGTTTGACAATTCCCTGTATTTGTAACCGCTTACAGGACGCCTGAGGTTTGCGCAAGCAGGCCGGCGCAGCGTATTTGGCCATACGTAAGCCGGGCTGATCGCGGGAAGATCAGGTGTCAGTGAGCAGTTACCTTTTTTCATTGCATGCTCTTCATTTCTACACATTAATACACATGGTATACCTGATGCTCTTGTATTTCGAAAGGATCTCCCCGGTGTCTTTTGAATTTTTATCTCTCGGCGCTTCGAACCAACCTGCAAATTTCCCGTTTTTATTTTTCGAGGAACATGAACACCGCAGATACAGCCGACAAGACCATGGGCCTCAGGCAGCGCCTTCCCAGGCGGTGTCCAAAAGATATAGGAACATATCAAGTGCGATGACTTGATTGCAAATCACACATTACAATCGGCAAGGTTAATACCATATATTATTCTCCTCGACAGGTGACCGTGTGATATATTAGTTTCCGGGGGGAACTGTGGTTCGTAGCTGCAAAGATGTGGATGAAAAGGAGGATTACAGTATCTATAATGGTTGCAACGTTACGTGGCTTTTCCGCCGGCAAAAAGCTTAGCAAAGATCGCATGTTCACCCAGACTTGAGGGAGGCCATGGCCGAATTCACGATAAGCACGTCAGGATTCTGAGATAAAATCATTTCTAAATCAAAAGGGGCGTTATGTTCGGAAATCTGTCCGAAATGCTCCATATACTTCCCTACGATTGGAGTGTAGAGCCTGCTGTATTTTTGAATACTTCGCCCACCGGTCTCTCCGGAACCGACAAGCATGCTAAAAGCATCCTTTCCAAGGAGTGGTATAATATAATCTATGACATCCATGGTGCTGACGGCAAAAGAGGATATCGGTAAGGCTATTTTCACCTTGCGACCCTTAGCGTCCTTGACGGTCATCGAGCCGGTAATGGGTGCCTTTTTCGGCATGGCGGCTGGGTTGAATGCGACCTTCTCTGCCTCTTTTTTCACAACCGGGGCATAGCCAAGCGATGCAGGATCAACCCCTGCAGTCTGCAGGGCGTCGGCTACTGCTCGACGTATCGCTTGGCCGGTCAGCGTTGCTCCCGTAACACCGTCCACATCAAGTGATTGTTCCTTTACAATAGCCCCGCTTAATTTTTCTATTGCGACGGTTCCTACCCATTGGTTTCGTGGTGTTTATCATCTACAACAATCGATAAAATCTTACCTTTGTCGTCTATCTCAACGGTAACACTAACCTGACCATGGTAACCTACAGAAGAACCTTGATATGTTCCACCAGTACTCTTGGCCCAAGCAAATGAACTAAACAACACTGCTACTACAACGACAAAAGATAGTCTCGCAATGAGACTTCCCGATTTTCTCATACTATCCTCCTGTTATTATTTAAAAAGTATACCAAGGCAATATTCCCGCAATTTCATCGCGCGGAGGGCATGGGAGTTACAAGAATGCCAGGTTGAAGACCGAAAGAGAGGTGAGAGAGGTGTTGTGACGGAGGTGGAAAAAATAGAAATGAAGAGGATTCCAACAGTTGCAGTAACAGTGCTCAGCAACGGTTGGGTAACCATTGAGAGGGTGCAATATACGGCAAGATTGAAAAAATCCTTCTGGGTAACGGCATCCATTGCACAAACAACCTGTAGATATATCATGCAGGTCTTTTCTACCCCTGCACCCACAACTTACAGAGATACCGTATTTATCCCCAGGGAAGTAAATAGTACACCCTTACCACGGATGTATCATTATCTCTTCAGGCAGGTCTTCTGACTTCCAAATCATCCTACTTGCTGCGCCTTCCCAACCCATTACGTGGATCAGTGGCAACTGTGCAACGTTCGTCCTTGGTTACAGCGGCGGGTCCGTTCCGGTCTTACACCGAATTCCCTTATTATCTCATACTTCAAGAACCTGAATAGTGAGAGTATTTACATCTTCGACAGAAACTGTCAAGGCCATTTCCACTTGCAGCCACTTCAGCCAGGGTCGGACCAGGATAAGTCGTTGTCATTTCGGGCGTTGAACCTCAACAGGATGAAAAGTACTCTGAGCTGGTTACTGGTCCTAATGGCCGATAGGTAGTGTCTTTTCCCTTGATGATATAACCGGCTGTATTTGTGTCGAGCATGAAAAGCTTGACTTCCATCAAAACAAATCCTTTTCCGTAGCATTGAACGCCTGGATATTGATGACCATGACGTTGATGCCCGCATCGGAGGAAAAGCTTTCCAGATGGTACAGCTGCCTGGAGTTGCAGGCAAAGAAGCAGGCCTTCTTTCCGTAACTCTCGGTGAAATGTTCGGCGGTGATTTCCAGCGACTTGAGCACGCCTTCACGAATGGCAATGCTGGGCACCAACACGATGAACTTGGTCCAGCCTACCGCTTGTTCATCTCGAAGAAGGTTTTGACGTAGCAGTAGGTCATGCCGGTTCCGGTTTCCATCTCCACGTCAAGGTTGACCCTGCAATGGCTGCTTCCACCAGCTTGTCCGACAAGGGCAGATTCTGCCGCCGCTGCACGGTATGGATATTGGTCAGCAGCTGGGCATCGGTCAGCTGGATATCGGCATTCTTGAAGCCGGTCTGCTCCAGGTACGAAGTCTGGTAGTAGCCCTGCGAATCTTTCCGGTTTGTGCCCGGGTCAATCCGGTAGACAATGCCCGAGGTATTCACCTGCCCGGCAAAGCAATCGACCACGGATTCCATCGCCCTGGTCTGATAGGGCTGGACTTTGAATTTCAGTTTCATGATTCGCCCTTCTCCAGTTCCTGTTCAATCTGTTCGATACTGGGGAGGCTGCTTTGCAACGACTCGGGCAGGGCACGTGTCAGTTTATAGCTGGAAACGCCAATCTGTTTATCCACGCCCCGCAGCGTATATTCGGCGATGATGCGGTTGTTTTTTTGACACAGGATCAGACCAATGGTAGGGTTGTCGGTTTCGTGCCGCAGCTTGTCGTCCACCACGCTGCAATAAAAATTCATCTTGCCGGCGTACTCGGGTTTAAAGTCACCCCGTTTGAGATCGATCACCACATAGCGGCGAAGCATGAGATGGTAAAACAACAGATCAATGTAGAAATCCTTGTCGCCGATATCGAGATGAAACTGTCGACCAACGAAGGCAAATCCGCGCCCCAGCTCCAGCAGGAATTTCTCCAGATGGGCGATGAGTCCGGTTTCCAGTTCGCGTTCGTGAAAGTCTGATTCCGGAGTCAGGAAGTCGAAGATATAGGGGTCCTTCAGGGATTGCTGCACCAGATCGGAATCGGGCGGAGGGAAATGTTTGGCGAGGTCGGGTCGGACATCAGGCCATGACATGCTTTACCCTTATCAATTGAACTGGTAGCTGTAGCCCACAATCAGCTTGGCTTCACTGCCGTAGGTGTTATCGATGTACCCAGTCATCAGTCTCAGGGATTGCCTGCCTGTCAACTGGCAGGCCATGCCGGCGCCGACAAAATAGCCGCTGTAGTCATTGGTGCCGATCGAGCCGTTCAGGATAGTCATGGCAGTCCAATGTTCCGATATCCGTTTAAGACTGAACACGCCGAGATAGCCGCTGTGACTCTCGTTGGCTACGAGAGCGAAACGATCATCCACCTGCGGTTCCAGATCCCGGCAGGCAGCGTCCGTATCGGTATCGCAGGGTATGTCTCCATCATTATAGGTATAGCCGGCAGCAGGAAACAGCTGCACCCCCCAGGGAGAAATCCCGAATTTTGAAAGCGGCATAAAAGTTCCGATGGAATAATTGTTCTGGGAACCTCCATGGTCGAACTCATTACGACCGAAGTTGACATTGACGATGCCGAAGTTAAAGAGCCAGGATCCTCCCAGACGCCACTCATCCAGATCTTCGTCAAGACGGATATTTATTTTTCGTACCGGGTCAAAGGCAAAAGAAGCGGACACACTCAGCGAATCACTGTAGGAGAGTCCGAACCTGGTAATCACCTTTGTCGGGTCCTGGTCCAGTTTCTGCTTCTCCTCTTCAGAGGTTCGGCCCTGGGTGGTAACCGGAAGAAGATACATGATCAGAAATCCTGCCGTCATCAATGTGAATCTCGCTTTCATCAAACATCCCCCTACGAAATTGTATGGATTGTCCCTGTACAATGCGTATCGCACCGTGAACTCTTGAAACACAAGAGTACCTTAAACTTATCTCAAGGCTTGTTACAAGCTTATTATGATTGATAAAAATTGAAAGAGGAAAAAATGATCCGCGACTTGAAGAAAAAACCTTTTCAAGTTATCACATACCTATCTTTTGAAGATGTAAAAAACACAGGGATACAATGGACGAAGAAACCTATTCGGAAGTGACCGAAAAATCTTGGTTGAGCAGGATCGGCGGTGCATTCAAGGGTATACTCGTCGGCCTTTTAGTAATAGGGGCCGCTGTTTATCTGTTGTTCTGGAATGAAGGACGATCAGTCAAGCGGTATACAACACTGCAGCAAGGGAGCGGAGTCGTCGTAGCCGCAAGCAGCGAACAGGTCGACCCGGCCGATGAGGGTAAGCTGGTTCATCTTTCAGGGCTCGCCGAGAGCGACGAGATCCTGCATGATCCTGTATTCCGGATCAGCACAAAGGCTCTCAAACTGCAGCGCAAAGTCGAGATGTACCAGTGGAAGGAATCGACAAGCAGTGAGGAGCGTAAAAAACTCGGCGGCGGTACGGAAACGGTGACGACCTATACCTACCAGCGCACCTGGGACGAGTTCCTCATTGATTCTTCGAGTTTCAAAAAGCTCGAAGGACATCAGAATCCCGCCGGCATGCCCTTTCGCAGTGAACGCTTTCAGGCCGAAACGGTTTTTGTCGGAGCCTTTACCCTTTCACCCCAACAGGTTGCAAAAATAGGGAATGCCGTCCCCTTGCTCATTGACCAGAAAAATCCCATCCCCCATGGGGTAGGTGCGAAAGCAAAGCCGAGTACAAACGGTTTGTATATTGGTGATAACCCGGCCAATCCGCAGGTAGGAGATGTACGGATCAATTTCAGTCATGTCTTAGCCACTGAAATCAGTCTGGTCGGGCAACAGACCGGCACGTCTTTTACACCCTACCAGACCGGGGACGGCAGCATTTTGTTACTCACCACAGGCATACACAGCGCCGCTGAGATGTTCACAGAGGCCCAGAGAAGCAACACTCTTCTGACCTGGGGACTGAGATCGGCAGGATTTATTCTGATGGCTATAGGATGCAGACTCATCCTGGGGCCGCTAGTGATATTTGCAGACGTACTACCTTTGCTGGGCAATATCGTCGGAGCCGGAACAGGTCTGATTTCCGGCCTGATTGCCGGAATATTTTCCTTTCTCACCATCGGGGTTGCCTGGATTCTCTACCGGCCGATATTGGCTGCAGCATTTTTTGTCATTGCCTGTGGGTTGATCATTCTGATCCGGTATGCCTTACGAAAGAAACAGACAACAACCGATCATATCCCCCCTCCCCTTCCTCCAGGGAATTAACCTGCATTTCCCATGACTTTTTTGAATGTAACTGGTTACAAACACAGCGAAGTTATCAAGCTGGACTGTGCCCCCTATGAGTAGTTACTTTTGAACAACTCTGCATCCGTGAGCTTTCGTCCGTGCTTCAGCTTCGTTGTCCGGGGCTACCTGATTAAAGTAAACTTTATCAGGTGGTTGCGGGCAATGAAGATGGGGTGCGGACGAAAGCCCCGAAGGGCGAATGGTTACATCCTTGTGGAAACACCGAAAGTATAATTTTCCTGTAATTGCTATTAGATACATTTAGCAGTTCAAAAAAATCGTCACGGATTCAGGATAACGGCTTGACGGTCATACCTAGTTCCATACTTTCGGAAGCCACGCGCTTCCGATTCACAGCTGCCATGAAACTTCGCCGGTTTACACATCTTCACTCAGTAAATTCAGCATTTTTTTGTAAACCCAGCATGTAGTAACAGAACACTCCTTTCCCTCCACCCACAGCTGTGTATGCTTTTCTCTAAATTCTTTAGTTTTCAAAACTAATTTTCTTGTTCAAATAAATATAGTTGAATCTTAAAGTGGTTGCCACTTCAAATAATTTAGAGTAATAAAATTTAATTTTTAAACTTTTATTATTTTTGAGTTACCGCATCAGAATTGTTTGCTGCAACCACTCCTCTCAACCTGGCTCAGGCCGCTTTTTATCAAACGGAGAAGTGGAAAGCAGTTAGTTGTCAACCCTATCAGGTAAGGAAAGAAGATGAAACACAGTACTCTTGCATACAGTCTGATTGCTGCATCAATGGCAGTTTCCATGGGTGCTCAGCCGGCAGTCAGCGCCTCAAACGTCGAACTTGAGGAGCGAATTGAAAAACTTGAACAGGAAGCAGGGGCCGGTTCCGCTGATTCAGCCCTTGGCCGAATCTCGAAATGGGTATCTCTCTCAGGGACAATAGAGGTGGAAGCAGGTTTCACCTCCCATGATGCGGATGACTCCGATGAAAGTGATATCAGCCTGGCAACCGGGGAACTTGGGTTTGAAGCTGCTCCGATTGACTGGCTTACCGGCTTTATGCTCCTGAGCTGGGATGACGACGAGGAAGAACTCATTATCGATGAGGCCCATATTACCCTGGGCGCCACTGATGAGATCCCCTACTACCTGGCAGCAGGTAAAATCTATGTTCCTTTCGGCGTATTTGAAACCATGATGATTTCAGATCCCATCACTTTGGATATCGGCGAAATTGTAGACAATGCCGTGCAGATAGGTTTTGAGTTCAACGGTTTCCGGGCGGCAGCCTATGCCTACAACGGCGGGGTGGACGAAGCTGACAGCGATGACGCCATAGAGACCTATGGATTTTCCGCGGGCTATGCGATGGAAACAGACCAATTCGATTTTGATCTGGGAGCCGACTGGACCAGCAATATCCTTGAGTCGAGTGTGTTAAGCGATGCCGTAGACGGCGTCGATCTTGATGAATATGTACCCGGCTATGCCTTTCATGCCATCCTCAATGTCGGTCGGTTCTGCGTTATAGGCGAGTATGTGTCCATGACCGATGATGCAGAGGAAACAAGCGGCGCCGTGGCTGTTTACGAACTCTCTGCCTATGCTCTTGAAGCAGGCTACACTTTTGACATTTCCGGATTTGAGACCACCTTCGCCGTGGGGTACCAGGGCAGCGATACGGACAATGCGGCCGCCTATGAAGATTTTCCCGAATCCAAAATCATCGGTTCCGTAGGTGTGGGCATCACCGAAAACCTGTCCATGGCTGTTGAATATTCAAAAGCTGAAAACTACGCTGCCGATGAAGGTGGAGATGACGACGAAGTCGATACCTTGACCCTGCAGCTGGCGTTTGAATTTTGATCAGGTTGGGGACAACCGTCATGAAAGAAAAGCCGGTAAACCTTTACCGGCTTTTTTACAGCATGCATCAGCTCGCAATGTCCTGGACCCCGAAAATTTTAGAAAACACGTAAGGTAAAGATCGAAAGGCGCAATCATCCGCACCTGTTTCCGCATCGGGTTCCGGCTGATAATACCGCCGGAACCTGCCGGAGATGTTCAGGTTCCCCGGACCGGGAAATATCAACCCGCATTTTTCAGGTTACGCGTTCACGCTCAGTTTGGAGGATGTGTTAAGAAAAAAGGAAAATTGCTCTGCCGGGAGAGGTTTTGCCCAGTAATATCCCTGTCCGGTGCTGCACCCCATGGAGTGAAGCAGCTGCATGGTCTGCTCGTCTTCTATGCCTTCGGCCACGACATCAATATTGAGGCCGGCAGCCATCTGGATAATGGCAGCCACAATGGCCTGATCCTGGTTATTGGTTATCATGGACTTTATAAAAGAACGGTCCACCTTCAACCTGGTAATATCAAAAAGCTTGAGATAATTGAGGTTGGAGTAGCCTGTTCCGAAATCATCAATTGCAAAGTGTATTCCGGCAGCCCTCATCCTACCGAGGTCTCTCAAGGTTTCCCTGTTGTTATGCAACAGCAGCGATTCGGTGAATTCGAGTTCGATTCGACTTCCGTCCAAGTTGTACCGTTCTATGGCCGAGAGTACGGAATCGGCAAGTGTACCACGGGTTACCTGTATCGGAGAGATATTTACGGCAACGACCAGATCATGATACAGGCTCCACTGTGCGCAGATTCTGCATGCCTGGTCTATGATCCATTCGCCTATTTCAATAATCTGCCCGCTGCGCTCGGCTAAAGGTATAAATACAGCCGGGGAAAGCAGCCCTCGTTCAGGATGATTCCACCTTATAAGCGCCTCTGCACCAATCACTCTGCCATCCCGCAGATCAATCTGGGGCTGGAAATATAATTCCAGTTGATTAAGCGCAACAGCAGACCGAAGCTCGGATATCATGTCCATCGAGTTGTTTACGGAATCATCCATCTTCTCGTCAAAAAAACAAAAATTATTTCTACCGCACTCCTTTGCCCTGAAAAGTGCAATTTCGCCGCGTCTGCAGATATCGTTAAAGTCTTCTCCATCGTCCGGCACCTGGATTATGCCGACAGAGGTGGTGATGGTAATCTGCTGGCCGTTTATCCGTACCGGTTGCTGTATCGCGTCGGTGACTTTCTTTACCAATGTGATGATATCTTCTGTCTGCTGAATGTTTTCCGTTATAACGAGAAATTCATCGCCTCCCATGCGGCAGATGGTGTCTTCAGCACGCAGGAGTGCCTTGAGGGTGGAAGTCATGTGCTTTAAATATTCATCGCCCATCTGGTGCCCCAAGGAATCATTGACGGTTTTAAAATCATCAAGATCAAGAAACATCAGGCAGAACTTTTGCCTCCGTCGGCGGGCGCGATGCAAAGCTCGCAAAAAACGCTCCCTTGCCAGGTAACGGTTTGGGAGGCCGGTGAGCAAATCAAAATTAGCAAGTTTGTGAATTTTTGTTTTTTGAAAATCACTGTCAGAGATGTTGTTGTTAATGACATTATCAATGCAGATGTTGTCTCCTCCGGCCTGTTTTACCACATAGGTTTGTTCATCTGCATTCTTGATGAGCATGTCCAGCGCAATGGGTTCTCCGGAATCCAGTGTATGCGTGTAGGAAATGCCTATGGATAGAGACGTATCATAGACTTCCCTGGAGTGATAGATTACCCTGATCCGTTTGCCGACAGCCTCTGCCTGGGCGGCATCAGCGCCGGGAAGAAGCACGGCGAATTCATCTCCGCCCAGACGTATGGGTATATCATGATTGAGACGACAGGCTTTATTGAGACAATCTGCAAGCCAAACAAGCAGTTCATCACCCCTGGCGTGCCCATGTATATCGTTTACCGACTTAAACCGGTCACAATCAATGTAGAGCACGCTCACCTGCTGAAAAAGGCCGCTGTCAGGCAGACAGTCTGAACATTTCTCAAGGTAATACCGATTGAACAGCCCTGTCAGCTGGTCTGTCACAGCCTTTTTCTCCAACTCGGTATATTCATGCTTGATACGTTCAAATCTGTCTTGAATTCTTCTTTCCCGATGATCGAGGTGATGACTCATCCAGGTCAGATTACGCAGAAGAGTCATAAAAGGGTCTTCTTCTTCCTTTTGGTTGGGAAGTCTAAAATGTACAGCGTAATTGCCGTTCTTGATCTCGTGACAGAATCGATCCATCACCTGCAGGTCCCGGTTGATGAGATAATAGGCAATACATCGTGAAAACGGTACGATGAGACAAATAAAGAACAAAGGGACAGCCAGATAAAGATTCTTCCCAGGTAACAGCCACCCTTTTTCTATGCAGATGCCGGTCGCTGCCATGGGAAGAAACAGAAAAAGAAATAAAAAAACAGCCATCCTTGCTGAAATTCCCAGAGTGCAGATTTTGAGTTCGTTATCCTCCTGATCAGGATTTGTTTTCTTACAGACGTCTTTCATATTTTTTTAGTTTTTTGCGACTATGATGGCCGCAGTATTGATTTTCGACAGCATATCTATGCCGCTGATATCCAAGTATCACAGCAGGGACTCGGAGGGTCCTGCACCAGGCCGGTCCCTTGATTTGCCGGCTGCCCTGCATACTCCTACTGTTTTGGTTTGTCCTTCTTTCCAGAGCCGAAAATGTCAGGACACCATTTTCTCCTGCGAAACGCTGAAAGGAAAATGACCCCGGCAAAGACGAACAAGGCCGACATGAATACAAGATCTTTCCATTCCATTACAATCTCCCTGAAAGTAAGGCGGACTCAAAAGCCATTTTTATAAGACACGGGTTGGCGCCGTGCAGTGCGCTCAACCTCCCGTTACCGGAAGTCGACCCATATCATCCATGATATGAAACCCCATTTCTCCGGTGCAGTACATATCCGTCACAGGAAGACTATATTTTTTAAGCAGCCCGGCAAAGACCTTTCCGGATCCGGGTTCCAGGCCGGTCATTTCTGCAGTATGGATGAACATATTTCCTTTGACCTGTTGTGAGGCGGCGTGCATGGCCGTTACCAGTTCCATAGCCTTATGCGGCGTGAAACGACCCTGCACTTGAAAATGGAGAGCGGGCCTGCCGATCCGGGTTGAATGTGTTTGCTTATTTTCCATACTCTTCCCCTATGTGGTGTGATTGCGACGAATTATTTGTTATTTCAAATTTTATTAGTTATGACTAACAACAAAGCACGCATTTACAACTACACCCTATCTTCCCACTTTTGCATCCTCCACAATCTTGAAGTAATCATGAATCTTGTTGCCGAGGGAGTACCTCACCGCCAAAATAAGGACAATTAACTATATTAGCAGTGCCTAAAAAAAGTGGCAAGTTTTTCTTTTTCTTGGATGCATTTTAGGTGGTATCGACCTGTTTTTTTCTGTTTCCTTGAAGCTGAAAGAGAACCTCTGATTCAGGAAACTTCCCGTTTCCGGCAAAAAATACTTGAGGATATAAGCGCGGCATCCTAAGTTGCATACCTGACAGGTGTTACACGCAACCACGACAATCCTTCATCACTGCCGAAACCCTGAACATCCTTTGCCCATAGATGACTGTTCCCAGATCGATTATTGACAATGAACTGATACGAGAAATCATCTCCATACGGACCAACACCCTGTGGAAGATGCTGGCAATGGAGGCGCGGCAGCTGCTCCCCGGAGTGCATGAAGAAGGAGCGACCGGGAAATTCGATAACAAAGGCGCCATTTTTATTCCCGGAGGACTGGTTACCCATGACGTTGACGAAAACCCCATTACTTACCAGCCCTACCCTGGTACATCCCCCGCAGCATTTCGAAAGGCCGTTCGACAGGCCATGCACTATGACAATGCTACCCTGCTCTCTCCGGAAGGCATTGCTTCCGGCATTACCATTGACGGCGGTTTTTTTTCAAGGGCCGCCCGCAGGGTGATCACCTTTAAGAAAGCGGCGTTGCGAAGAAAAAAGAAGATCGGTTCGTATCGGCATTTTGAAATCCAATCCAGTGATATAATCCGCAGCCATTGTCCTTCCTATTTTAAACCTCCGTACGGTTCACGGACGCGAATCAGCAGTTATGCAGCCATCGCCCTTATCGAGCCTGCCATGTTTTACTCCTATTATCTGGCAAGTCTCAACCTGGATAACGCACAAAAACAAAGATATACAAAACAATTCGACAAAGTGCGGGACGGGGCCAAAACTTCCGACGGCGTCACACTTTTCGCACCGCACATTGTTGTCTGTCACGACTCCAGGTACAGCAAATTTCATTACACCGGCCTGACCAGGATTCTCGGCATTGGAAAATTCGGGGAGTTTTGTACATTCAGTCTGGAAGAGCTCAGTAAATCATTACGCAGAGAGTGCAAGCGCAAAGGGATTGAGTATCAGAAAGAGGATGTTTTTGCATCCTACCAGGAGCACAAAGTGGTCGGTGTTCTAAGGACATATTCCAGCACCACTCCGGGGAGGCGGTCTAAAAACTATCATTTGCATCTCCTTTCTCCGGAACGGGATCTGGGAATCGATGTACACGCTATTGAGCAAGAGGCGCGGGAACAATACAAAATACTATAACACAGACTTTTCCGTAACAATGCAGTTTATCAACACCTACCTTGCAGAAATATACGCGACTCATCCGCTGATGGGCATCCTCCTGGTGTCGGTCATCCTGATCGGCATACCTGTGCACAAGTGGAATTCGGTCAAAAAAATTGCACGCCGATTTCCGGTAACCTACGCGCTGGTTGAATTATGCGCCGTGCCCCTGGCTTTTATTATCTGCCATGGCATCCTGTTCTGGGTATACACTGCTTTTCTCCAGTTCCCTGATGACACCTGGCCGATGTCATTCTCCACCCTGGTGTTTTTTCTGGTTGTCAGCTGGTATGCGGCCAAAGTCGCGCACACGTTGCTGGTGCGAAAATATATTGCAGAAGGCCACTCTTCGAGCAATGCCGTGTCCGGACTGATCAAGGGCGTGCTGTACGGCGGCTGCATTCTTCTGGGACTCGGCCTTTTTCTGCAGCAGCAGGGCTACTCGTTTACCGGTGTATGGATATCCACGGGTATGGCAACCGCATTGCTCGGTTTTGCCCTGCAGCAGACTCTGGGGGATTTCTTTTCCGGCATAGCCATCGGCATTGAAGGCGGCGTCCGAATCGGCGACTGGATCAAGCTCCAGGACGGACGGCAGGGTGTTGTGATTGATATCAACTGGCGCTCGTTCTGGCTGCATGACTGGGATAACACCACCCATATTATTCCCAACTCAAAACTTGCCAGAGAGGGGTTTAACAATTTCGGTGATGAGTATACCTATTACCACCCCTGGTATTCCATCAAACTGCCTGCTGAAATTGAACCTCGCTTTGCCAAGCAGCTCCTCCTGGAAGGCATTTACCGATGTAAGCATGTTCTGAAGCATCCGCCTCCCGTCGTCCGGTTGGAAGACGCCTCAACCGTCCCGTATACCTACATGTGCTGGATTTATTTCTCCAACTACCCGGCTATGTTCCGCGGCCGTGACGAATTGTTCAGCGAGATACACCATGTACTTCAGCAGGCCGGGGTTTCTCCGACCGCGATTACCCGGGAATACCGTCTGAGAAAAGCTGAAATACCTGTTGCCGAGCCTCCAACCATTCAACTGGCGCTCAAAAGTCAGAAGATTTTCGCATATCTGCCGGATGAAGAAATCGAGGATCTGTCAAATGCAGGCAACCAGGTGCACTACGAGGCCGGTTCCGAGATTCAGTGTGAAGACGCCCCGGATTCCTTTGATATTATAACCAGCGGCGTCGTCGAGGTTTCCATGGATCTGCCCAGCGGCAGACGCGTAGTAACCGGGGAACTGGGTCCGGGAGACAGTTACGGCCTTGTTTCCATGTTCAGCGAGCAGCCCATCAGCACCATCTGGGTCGCCCAGACCGATGTCACCCTGATCCGTATTGATATGGAGAGCATGAGAGCGTTAATGCAAAGACATCCCGGTCTCACGGAACAGATAGCCGCCGTGGTCAAGCAGCGTCAGGATGAAGCGGAACTGATGAATAAACAGGAATATAATGACACCAGACAGTCCAGCCTTCAGGAGATCCAACGCTATATTAAAAACATGCTGAAACGAAAGGTGCGTCCGAGGTAGAAGGAGTCCCCCTGCTGTTAGCTCCCTGCATAGCCGGCAATAGAAATGATGTAGGGGGTGCACCATCCGTGAGCACTCTTTCCCTGACTCCCGCCTGAGCCATCTCTCGCCCTCCGGTTTCTCCGGCTCCGTTAAAAAAAATCTTAAGCTTCCACGCTGTTTACAAAGACAGTGTCACTTACTGTATAGAGCTCAGCATACGTTTACCGCAATTGTCTGCATCGACTTTTTTTAAGACTCTTTTAAATACCAACGGCGATACCAAAGTTTATTAGACAAATTAATATCCAGAACATAAACTGAACGTATCTAGAAAAAACAACGACCCTACACTACATTAGGGGGAGGAAAAATGCTTAATCGGTTCTCTGTCAAAGGAAGGATGTTTCTTATCGTTGCAGCCGTCTTTATTCTCTTTATCACCATGCTCTATTTTACCTATCGCCAAAGTAATAATATTCGTGACATGGGCATATCGAAAACCGGCGAGATAATGCATGAGGAGGAGATGGACAAACTCAAGTCTGCAACCCATTCCATGGCTGTTGCTCTTGGACACGCGATTGAGAAAGCCGTGGGTAATGATGAAAAAATCGAGGTCATAAAAAATCTCATCGATGACATACGATACGAACCGGATAATTCCGGTTATTTCATGGTCTATAAAGAAACACTGCTTCTTGTCTTGCCTCCCAAAAAAGAATTGGAGGGAAAGGATCTCAAGGATTTAAAAGATTCGAATGGAAAATATTTTGTACGAGATCTCTATAAAAACGCTACAGGCGGAGGAGGATTCGTTGAGTATGTATGGGAAAAACCGGGAGCCGGTGAAGTACCTAAACTGACCTATTCCGAGATGATACCAGGCACAGACATGTGGGTCGGCAGCGGTGTGTATCTTGACAACATTGCAAGCAATCAAGCTGCCATGGCCGACGACATTAATATTCAGGTCAGAAAAAGCCTAGGGGTTATGGTTATTATCACTGGTATTATCTTTCTTGCGATTATAAGCCTTTGTCTGACGATTGTCTTTGGCCTGGCGAAAAGGCTGAAGGAGATGGTAATAAACTTTCAGGACATAGCAGAAGGGGAAGGAGATCTCACAAAACGCATAGCCATTAAATCCAGTGACGAAATTGACGAACTTGCACGGTGGTTTAATACATTCATTGATAAGCTGCAGGGCATTATTAAACAGCTTACTGAAAATTCAGCCAATGTTACCCAGAGTTCAACCAAACTCACAGAGATCTCAAAAAATTTACTGAATAACTCTACCGACACTTCCACTCGTGCCACAAATGTCGCCGTAGCCGCCGAAGAAATGAGCACCAACCTTTCCAGTGTTGCTGCAGCTATGGAACAATCAGCAACAAACACGAATATGGTAGCAGTTGCATCCGAAGAAATGAGCTCTACCATCAACGAGATTGCTGAAAATGCTGAACGTGCCCGCGGCATCTCTTTGAATGCAGTCAGCCAGGCTGAAGAAGCTTCCAGAGACATGGGAGAACTCGGTTCAGCAGCAGATAAAATAGGTAAAATGACGGAAACTATCACTGAAATTTCCGAACAAACCAACCTCCTGGCACTAAACGCAACCATTGAAGCTGCAAGAGCAGGTGAAGCAGGCAAAGGTTTTGCCGTTGTCGCTAATGAAATCAAGGAACTGGCAAAACAGACAGCCGAGGCTACCCTTGAGATCAAAAATCTTGTCGAAGCCGTACAGACAACTTCTCACAAAACCGGTAAAGGCATAACCAGTATCACGGAAGTAATTACAGGTATCAATGAAACCATTGGTTCAATTGCGACTGCTGTTGAAGAACAGACAGCCACAACACGAGAAATAGCCGAGAATATTACTCAAGCCAGCCAAGGGATTCAGGAGGTGAATGAGAATGTATCCCAGAGTTCCTCTGTTGCTTCCGAGATCACTACGGAAATAGCCGAAGTATCAACAGCTTCGCAAAATATCTCAATAAGCAGTCAGGATGTGGAAAATAATGCCAAGGATCTTCAGGAGAATGCGACCCAGCTAGTGAATATTGTGGGCAGTTTCAAGGTGTAACAAGTCTACGGCATATAGGCGACACATGCGGTTGAAAGATGTTCATCATCAGCTCCATGTTGAAACGGGGGCCCCTTAATGGGTCCCCTGCCGGCAGCTGATCAATTGCTTGTCTCTGTCTTGCCTTTCTTCTTGAAATTCGGTCTGAATCAGCTGCAGGCAGCACCTCTTCAGCAGTCGGTGGTCCTATAAGAATTTTGCGACTGGTGATGCCTGTACCTCCACAGCCACATCATAGAGGGTGGAACCATTTCCTTTATCAGTCAACCGCTGGGACATCAGAGCGTTTACCCCGTATTCTCCGGCAATACATTCCAACCACCAGAGCCCTTCCGTCACCACAGTTCCGGGCAGGGTCTTTTCCGATACATGCAGGGTGAAATCGACGCTTCCCAGATTGTTGAAGACCTGTACCTGCCGGCCTTCCACCAGATTCCTCTGCTTTGCATCGGCCGGATGCATAACTAATCGCATTACCTCCTGCTTTGCCCGCAGGGCATCCTGCTCATAAAAGGTGGAATTCAGATTGTACCTGCCGGGCGCAGACTGCAGGCGCAGAGGGAAGCCATCCTGCTCTGCATGGGTAGATAGAATCCGGGGCAATGGTTCGGTTTCCCTTTCATTGTAGATTTCAATCTTTCCAGACGGAGTCAGCCATCGGCGTTTTGGATCGGTGGGTACATTGAGGACAACGGTTTGCCCCTGTTGCAACCTCTCATTTGCCTCTTTGTCCCGCCAGGCGTTTTCTACGTCCAGAAATTCTTCAATAAATCGCTCGGCCTGCTTCTTGAAAAAAGGTTCTTCCCACTCCATCTCTTCTGCGAGCAGCTGGAAAACCTGCCAGTTGGATTTTGCCTGCCCCAACGGCGAGATGACTGCCCTGCCGACCTGGGCGCAGTAATGGCCGTAGGAACGATACAGGTCGTCGTGTTCCAACGAGGTTGTCGCCGGGAGAACAATATCTGCAAACCCGGCTGTATCAGTCATGAAACGTTCGTGCACAACAGTAAACAGGTCGTCTTTTCGCAGTCCCTCATGAATGGCGCGCTGATCAGGCGTCACCAGTGCAGGGTTTGCATGATATACATACAGAGACTTGATGGGAGGTGCGAGGGGTTCGGTTAAGGCGGCTCCCAGTTGATTCATATTAATAATCCGCGTCTGCTGCTGCATGAAATCGCCGCGGGTAATCTTCTGCAGGTCGAATGCCGCTCCGGTGGACGTGCCGCCGAACAGGCCGCCTCCCGAACGCTTCCATGCACCGGTAAGGGCCGGCAGGCAGGTAATTGTCCGGACCGTCATGGCGCCGTTGGCATACCGGGTTAAACCATTGCCCAGGCGGATAAAGGCTGCCTCTGCTTCTGCGTATTGACGGGCCATCTGCTCTATGGATGCGGCAGGCAGGCCGCAAATTGCAGCCATCTTCTCCGGTGTGCATTGCGGCAATACGGACTTGGAAAAGGCTTCAAACCCGGCGACGTTTTCTGCGATAAACATCTTGTCCGTCAACCCGTCCCGCACCAGGACGTGCATCATGCCTAAGGCAAGGGACGAATCCGAACCGGGTTTAAGTAAAAAGACGTTATCGGCGGCGTCTGCTGTGGAGGTCCTGTACGTATCGATCACCCAAATTTTGGCCCCGTTTTTTCTTGCCTGCAATGCGTCCCGCATGGTGTGGATACTGGTGGCGGAAGCATGTATGCCCCAGAGAATTACCAGGTCGCTCTCATGAATTTCCTCCGGGCGCATACCGGGCGTTTTGCCCATGATCATTTCCCAGCCCGCTTCTTTGGCAGCGGAGCAGATTGTTCGTTCGAGTCTGGAAGCGCCGAGGCGATGGAAAAAGGCATGTCCGGCATTGCGCTGGATCATACCCATGGTGCCGGCATAGGAATAAGGCAGGATGGATTCAGCACCGTACTGTTGAGACAATTTTTTCCAGGTATCGCAGATGCGCTGCACAGCCTCCTGCCAACTGATCGGCGTAAACCTGCCCTCTCCCTTCTTACCCGTTCTGAGTAAAGGCGTCGTCAGCCTTCGTGAAGAGTGCACGGTCTGTTCGTAGTGGCGCATTTTCGGACAGAGAAAGCCCCTGGTGACGGGGTGTTCCGGATCACCGGCAACGTGTGTAACCGTGTTGTTTTCTACAGTAACCAGGAGGCCGCAGGCGTCGGGACAGTCATAGGGGCAGACGGATTTGACGACTCTTGTGTTTTTCATGTCACTCAACATAATTCAATATGGTCAAAGTCCGCACTGCGTGGGAATTCCTGCCAAGGCAGGTGACCCATTCACCTGCCTTGGCGATATATTCTACGGACTCATTCTTTGCTGATGCAGCCTGCCGGACAAGAGGCTATGGCCTCGTCCACGCATGCATCATCACCATCAGATTCTTCTTTTACCACAGCTTTACCAAGATCTTCATCAAATGCAAAGACAGATGGACAGATTTCAACACAGGCTTCACATCCTAAACATTCATCTTCGTCTATGTATACGCGTTTTGACATGATTTTCTCCTTGTTTCAGTTGGTTTGACATCCTCCCCCACCTGAAGGAAGGGGATTCCCAAACAGCCTAAGCTACCTGGGGCGAGTATGCTTCACAGCTACTCGCAGGTTCCTGCTTCATAGAAGAAGGTGCTCTTTCTTCTCCACAGGCTAACAAGCGGTATCCCCGCTCTAAGATATTTATAGCGGCAACATGGTCGGCATGACCAGCATGGCCGCAATTCATACATACAAATACAGCCTGAGTTTGCCGATTTTCTTTCGACACATGTCTACATACTGGACAAGCCTGTGACGAATATTGAGCTGGAACAAGAAGGAGTTTCCCCCCAAGCCAATTCAATTTATATTCAAGCTGACGACGAAACTCGTACCAACCCTGATCCAGAATTGATTTGTTCAAACCTGCTTTTGCTTTCACATTATGGCCGGGATTATCAACCGATCCTGAAACCGAAGCGCTCATGTTTCGTATCTGTAAATCTTCCATCACCACAATCGCGTGTTTTTTGCTGATTATGGTGGAGAATTTTTGCAGAAAATCATTCCGGGCGCTGGCTATTTGGGTATGTATCTCGGCTATACGCTGTTTTTGTTTTTTCCAGTTGTTAGAGAATTTTACTTTCCGGGCGAGACTTCTTTGAAATTTGGCAAGTTTAGTTTCCAGTTTACGAAAACTGTTGAGTGGTTCTATGAAATTGCCATCAGACATGGTGAAAAATCGCTTTACCCCCATATCCAGGCCAATGACCGTTGTTGAAGTATGGATCGGTTCAGGTACTTCTAATTCAGTTTGAATAGAGCAGAACCAATGTTTACCCCTACGAGAAATTGTGACATTTTTCACCGTTCCAATGAGCTCACGACTTTTGAAAAAGCCTACCCAGCCAAGCTTCGGAAGAAAAATGCGTTTATTTTCAGTTTTGAAACCCTGGGGATAGCGGAAAGAATCATTTCGACCTTTTTTCTTGAACCTGGGCATCCGTTTAAGGGGTTGATTTTTATCGAACCCGTCTTTGATTGCCCGTTCAAGACTGCGCAAGGTGTGTTGTAATGCCTGGGAGGGAGCCTGTTTAAGAAAAGAAAGCTCTTCTGTCTTCTTCCAGAAGGTGAGAAACCAAGCCATATCCTGATACCACAAAAGCTTTTGTTTCTCTTCCAAGCGGAATTTATTCATTGCCCAGGCTTTATTCCAGACAAGACGACAACAACCGGAAAATTGAGAAAACTTTTCTTCAATTTCTGGATTAGTCTTTAGTCTGAATTTATATGCCTTACGAATTATCATGCTGATATTGTAATATATTATTGAAATTTCTACCACAATTACAGCATGCATTTTGCGCCTTATATCCCCGACCTGAAGGAAGGGGTTTTACGGCGCGGCTTGATAAAGTCACGATTCCTGCCAATTATTCCCGTGTGTTAAATGGGAGGGGCAATGGTTACAAGAATTCGCATTCTGGTAACGGCCTCGACCCCGTGGGGTTCACGGATCTGAGAAATAAGAATATCTCCTGCCCGGGCGGGGAGTTTAGCGCCTTTATCTCCCAGGAAATAGCCCTCTCCTTCCAGAACCTGAATGGACAATTCTCCATCGAGATCATGGGAGTGCACAGGAAAGGTTACTCCTGCATCCAGATTGAAATTAATAATCTTAAAATTGGGAGAATCCTCAACCAGGAAGAATCTCTTCATGGCGCCGGCTGTAAATTCGTTGGTTTTGTCAAGGTGGAGTGTCTGCATTTGTGTTATCCTCAGAAAGAGATTATCCAGCTTGGATTTGCTCGGCAAATCCTCTTTACCCTGTAGTAGCAGAATGCATGCCAAAAAAATATATTCTATAATTTCATAAAATTAGAAGATATGTATAGTATATCACAACAGCAAATGTTGTGAAAACGCAAACTTTGTTTATATTTTTACAACATGAACAAATTACAAATCCTCTCTCTTATTGCCGATGATCTCACAGCAGTACTCAATGCTGAAGATCGCTACCAGCGTCTGCTTGAAGCCCTGCATTTTGCTATCCCCTATGATTCCGCGGCAATCCTTCGTCTGGACGGCGACGATCTGGTTCCCATCGCAGCTCAAGGGCTCAAACCAAGGGCCGTGGGCATGCAATTTTCCAGGAAGGCGCACCCCAGGCTTGATATAATCTGTGATTCTCCTGAGCCGGTTCTCTTCCCGGCAGACAGTGACTTACCGGACCCCTTTGACGGTCTGCTGGTGAAAAGCGGCACATCCGAACGGCATATCCATTCCTGCCTCGGCTGTCCACTGCTTGTAAGGGAACAGGTGGTCGGCGTTCTGGTATTTGACGCCCTTGACACGGCCGCATTCAGACATTTGCCCAAACAATACATCCAGGTCATTGCCTCCCTTGCCGGCGCACAGCTGCAAACCGTTGATCTGATAACAGCCTTGGAAAAAAAGGCGGAACGCCAGGGCCGGATCACCTCTGAACTGATGCAGGACATCCAGCAGCAGCGAGGCAGGGAAATTCTCGGCGGCAGCAAAGAGATCACCAGGCTCAGGCGGGATATAGACCTGGTTGCAAAATCCAATTTTACCATTCTTATTTTAGGAGAAACCGGAGTCGGCAAGGAACTGGTGGCCAGAAACGTACATGCCCGTTCCAGGCGAAGCGACCAACCCATGCTCTACCTGAATTGTGCGGCCCTGCCGACGACCTTGGCGGAAAGCGAGTTGTTCGGTCACGTGAAAGGTTCTTTTACAGGCGCGGTAAGTGACAGGACCGGCAAGTTCGAGTTGGCGTCCGGTGGCACGCTGTTCCTTGACGAAATCGGAGAACTCGCCCCTGAAGTCCAGGCAAAACTGCTCAGGGCCATACAGGAAGGAGAGGTACAACGTGTCGGGTCGAGCCATACAATCCAGGTCGATGTCCGGCTGATCACAGCCACCAACAGAAATCTGGAGCAGGAGGTTTCTGCAGGCCGGTTCAGGGCCGACCTGTATCACCGATTGAATGTCTATCCGATTACTGTTCCACCCCTGCGGGAGCATAAAGAAGACATCCCTCTCCTGGCTGATATGTTTGCAGCCAAGGCGGGCGTCAATCTGGGATTGGGCAATGTTTCCCTGGACGATCAGGCCCTTGCTGAGCTGATGGGCTACCATTGGCCGGGTAATGTTCGGGAGTTGGAAAACATCCTTTCACGAGCAGTGCTGAAAGCATCCGCCCAAAGAAACGATGCTGACGCTGTCACAGTGCACAGAGAGGATCTTGGCGGAGGCTTTGACGCCTCTCCCCATCTTGTCGAGGCGTCCCTGCAAAAGATCCCTGAACCGAACAACGAAAACATTTCCTTTCGAGATCAGGTTACCCTTTTTCAGATACAGCTCATCAAAACAGCGCTCAGAAATAATGCAGACAACTGGGCCGCAGCAGCACGGGAACTGAGGATGAATCGAAGTAATCTTCATAATCTGGCCACCCGTTTGGGAATCCGTAAAAAGAATCCTCCAGCGTAATTATCTCTGTATAACCGGCATATACTCGACACCCTCCCTGCTATTGAAAATCGATTTCGCACGGATAGAGACCTTTCTTCTTTTTGTAACAATGATTATCAATAAACAAAGTCCGCGCTGCCGGCATACCTTTCCAGTAATTCGTTACACCTACAATCCAGCAAAAAGATGACAAAACAACAACTTAAAACCGGCGAGCATTGTCTCGATGTTCATTTTGCAGAAACAAATCAAGGTGAAGCATTCCGATGTGTGCTGTGTAAAAAACCACGCTGTCAGGAAGGCTGCCCTATCGACACCCCGATCCCTGAAATAGTCAGCCTGTATCGTGAAGGAAAGTTGCTGGAAGCAGGAAAAATACTCTTTGAAAACAACCCGCTATCCGTTATCTGCGCCTTGGTCTGCGTACATGAAGATCAGTGCAAAGGCAACTGTGTGCGCGGCAAAAAGGGAGAGCCTATCCGCTTTCATGAAATTGAATATGAAATCTCCCTGAAATACCTCGAGCAGGTGCAGTTCCCAAGAGTCAAACCTACCAAGGCGCGCGTCGCCGTTGTAGGAGGAGGTCCGGCCGGCATCACCGTTGCTTATCTGCTGGCAAAAGGGGGATACAATGTCACCCTGTTTGACGCCCATGATAAAATCGGCGGCGTCCTGCGTTACGGGATCCCAGAGTATCGTCTGCCCAAAAGAATCATAGATCTCCTGGAAGACGAGCTGTATGCCATGGGGGTAAAAATACGTCCCAATACCATGATCGGTCCGGTTATCTCCCTGGACCGTCTCTTTGAAGACGGCTATAAGGCGGCCTTTATCGGAACAGGCGTATGGAATCCAAGAACACTGGGAATACAAGGGGAAACCCTGGGAAATGTGCATTACGCCATCGACTATCTCAAATCGCCGGATGTATATCGCCTGGGGAAACGATTGGCAGTGATCGGCGCAGGGAACGTGGCCATGGATGTTGCCAGGAGCGCAAAACGAAACGGGGTGCCGGAGGTGACCATTGTTTATCGTAAGGGCCTTGAACAGATGGCGGCCACAAAACATGAACTGGAACAGGCGCAGGCTGAAGGCATCCAATTCTTACTTAAACGCTCTCCCATTGAACTCACTGAGCAGGGCATACGCCTTGCCGTGCAGGAACAGGCGGCCGGAGAGAACGGCAAGGTGACCTGGCAGGATACAGGAGCAGAAGAAGAGTTGTATAACTGCGACACCATTATCATCGCTGTCAGTCAGGTCCCCAAAACCAATATCGTGTCCAGCACCACCAGATTGGAAACCAACCGCATGGGATTGCTGATTACCGATGATAAAGGCAACACAACCAAAGAAGGAACCTTTGCTTCAGGAGACGTGGTGACCGGCGCCAAGACAGTGGTTGAGGCCGTTGTCCAGGCAAAAGTTGTTGCCGATACCATAGACAGGTACTGTACGGAACGAGGCTATAATCAATAAGGAGACATTTTTTTCAATCCCTTTCAGCGCTGCGTTAAACCGGAATCGGTAGCGAGCTTATCACTTCACGCATCGTTGCTTTTTACAGACGTTTATACACAGTATCCCAGACAAGCAAGGAGTTCGGTTACATTTTGACTGGAAAACTTTGAAATAAATCAGACATGTATTCTTTCGTATTTACTATTATTCTCACACAGCCTGCTCACAAAAAGTCTGTTTTCCCAATCTCTATCTCCACATGACAGTCCCACAAGGTCGGAAGAGTAATACCTCATAACCATCCATACTCTGGATGCCCCCTCAATACCAACAACTCGCGCTGCTGTAATCAAATAAAAATCCGCTTTCCCGGAATGATACTCCTGTTTTTTCCGAAAAAACGTTTCCATCAAGTTCAAGCTATCCGCTACCATGCAAATCATTCCAAAAATAAGGAAAAATTCACTGCATACGTAAACACCAAGACAGGTATCACCAATTTCAAAGAAGTCATACACTGTCAGCTATGGATAACATACTAAAATTCGATGTAAAACTTATAGTTAGTGTCTGTCCATAAATGAGGATTTTTGCTCAAGTTTAGGTAAGCGAGGAACGAGACTCCGAAAAGACCATTTATGGACAGGCACTAGTTAACATCCAACATATTTTAAGGAATAGTTATTGCAGCTGTTTGTACATAAGGTTTTTTCTCACCCAAATTACCAAGGAGAGGAATATGAAAAAACAATATGTAATAGCTTCAATCGCAAGCTTACTGATGCTTGTTTACGCTGCCAATGCCCAAGCTGTCAGCTTTACAGTAGTCGAAGACAATAGCCCGTATGACGTAGGTTTAGGTGATACAAACCAACTCCAGGTGCTTGTTGACATGACGGATGACGGCTGGCTTGATTTCACCTTCATAAATGAATCCGATACCGCTGTCCAGGCTGTGATTAAGGACATATACTTTGATTTCACTCCAGATGTAGATGTCAATAACAGTTTATGGATCATTGATGACAGTCACGCAGGAGTGGACTTTTCAATGGGAGCTAATCCCGGAAACTTACCTGGTGGAAATAATGTTTCCTTTTACAGTGATTGGGGAACTGATGCTGATGCTCCAAGCGGGTTCAATGGGAACGGTATTGACAGCTTGGATGACGGGGGACTCGCTGATATTCAAGGCGAATGGCTAAAAATAAGCTACAATTACGGAGTAGCAGGGAGTTTGGCGGATTTTATTGACGGCCAAAGCCTTCGAATCGGTCTTCATATAGGAAGTCTTCCAGACCAACAGTCTGAAACGTATGTGAGCACTATCCCATTTAGACCGGATGAGTTGCCTCAGGTGCCCGAACCAACAGCCATGATTCTCTTTGGAGCGGGTATAGCCGGACTTGCTGCAGCAGGTCGTAGACGCAAGTAACACAAGCTGGTTCATATTTTTATAATCCTGAATCCGTGAGCTTTCGTCCGTGCTTCAGCTTCGTTGTCCGGGACTACCTGATTAAAGTAAACTTTATCAGGTGGTTGCGGGCAATGAAGATGGGGTGCGGACGAAAGCCCCGAAGGGCGAATGGTTACATCCTTGTGGAAACACCGAAAGTATAATTTTCCCGTAATTGCTATTAGATACATTTAGCAGTTCAAAAAAATCGTCACGGATTCAGGATAATGTAAAGGCAGAGCCTGCAAGGTTCTGCCTTTTTTATTGCATAATTGACCCGCTGAATATTTGTGAAATCCCCAAAAATCACGGCCGGTTCAAGGAGGCGATTCACTTTCTTACTTTCACTTTGCACAAGATTATGTGACAATCCTGATGAAATCAAAAGGTGAGGCGGCATTACCTCACTAAAGCCTTAACCAGATACTCCTGTGAATACTGTAAAAAAATATTGGTTTTTCCTTGGCATACTTGCAGTATCTTTACTCCCTCTGCTCGATGCTCCAACCCGAACAGCAGCGCTCGGATCCTGGTTCAAAACCCATCATGGCCCTGACTGTAGTATATTCCTTGTTTTCCTCCTCTCCGGCCTGGCCCTGCAATACAGGCAGATTGCAGCAGGCATATCAGATGGCACAGGGACGTTGCTATCCCTTGCCGTTACCTTTCTTGCAGCGCCTGTCACTGCTTTACTCTTCGGAATATTTCCGCTTCCTGTGAGTATATATACAGGCATGGTTTTGATAGCCGTCATGCCTACCACCTTGAGCAGCGGGGTTGTCATGACCGGACTGGCCGGCGGTAATTCGGTTCATGCACTTGTCATTACCATCTTGGGCAACACCCTGGCCATTTTTACCATTCCTGTGACATTGCAGCTGATGATCGGCTGTAACGCCACAGGCACGACAGGAATGGACATTGATCAGTCCGGGTTGATGTTGAAAATAGCATTCCTGGTTATTACCCCCCTTACAACAGGGGTGATGTTGAGGAAAATGTTTCCTTCTCCGGTCAAACGTTGTATCCCGTGCACCGGACCCTTGAGTCAAATCAGTATTCTCTTTATAATCTGGATGGCCATGTGCCACGGCAGAAATGACATTCTTCAAGGGATGTCGTCGCTTTTCATCATATTGCCCCTGACGTTTTTCTATCATCTGCTGCTGGTTGTAATCGGGGTGGGGATCACACGGATATGCAACATTGAAAAAGGGAGAAGAGAAAGCGTGATCATCATGGGGGGACAAAAGACTCTGCCATTGAGTCTGATTATACAGTCATCCTTATTCCCGGACTTCGGGTTGGCTGCGGTCACCTGCGTGCTGCATCATATTATTCACCTGGCAATGGACGCCTTACTGGTGCAATACCTCAAACGCAAAGCATAGAACCAGATGGTAGAGTAGAGACGCACCCTACCCAAGCTTCATAGCAAAAGGCAAAGGTTTGGGAACAGGCGGGGTATGGGTACAAACCAGCCCCGTTCTTGCCTACTCTTTCAACACCCCCCGTACAACACCACGCGATGCAGAATCTGAAAAAGCTTTCCAGAAGACGGAAACCGTAGGGTGCGTCATACGCACCGCACAGGATGCGCAATGCGCATCAAGGTCGGCAACGACAAACAAATCAGCCGATAAGGCAGCGCATGCTCCACATTACCGATATACCTCATCTTTCAAGAACTGCAACAGCGGTGCCTATGACGCACCCTACCCGGTCCGGCACAAGGAATAAAGATTGGGAAAAGCCGGCTCCACCGCGTCTATGCTCATCCGGTCTGTTTGAAAAACTTCAACAATGCGTGCAGCGTTGTCAATGGATGTGGCGGACAACCCGGTATATACAAATCAACCGGGAGCAGGCTGTTCAAATCCCCGATGATTTCCTCGCTGCCGTAAAACGGACCTCCGGAAATGGAACAGCACCCACTGGCAATAACCACTTTGGGTGACGGTACCGCATCATAGGTATCCAGAAGCGCCTGTTTCATATTCTTGGAGATAGGCCCTGTGACATGGATGCCGTCGGCATGTCTGGGCGAAGCAACAAAATCAATCCCAAACCGGGAAAGGTCAAAAAACGGCGTATTCAATACGTTGGTATCTGCTTCACAACTGTTGCATCCTGCGGCCGAGACCTGGCGCAGCTGCAACGAGCGGCCAAAAAGCTTTTTGAATTCCTGTTTGGCATGGGCTGCCAGGTCAGGCAGCACGCCCTGGGTAACCAAATCCTCCCTGCTCGCTGTCCCAAGCCCGAAATCCTGACTGAAACGGACAAAAGCGCCCCCACCTTCCACTTCGCATTGTCCGCAAAACGTGCATTTCCCCAGGTCAATGGTCTTATCCTCCACATTGACGGCATCCTGAGGACAGATATCTGCACATCGTCGCACAACTTCAAAAGGGCACTCAGGATCGATCACCGGCAGACCTCGATAACGGTGGTACAAGGTGATGGGTTCCAACGGATAACCGGAAGTCTTGCAACCTTGTTCCATTCTGTTTTGTATTACTTTGAGCATGTCAGTATTCTCCCGGGATTACAGGTCAAATCCACAGTAGGACAGATTGTAGCTTTTATTGCACAGAGGAAAATCAGAGATTTCCTGATTTCGCAACGACATGGCCAGACCGGTCCAGTTATGGAACGATGGATCTTTGATTTTATAGCGCTGTATGTTTCCCTGACTGTCAGTGAGTACGGCATGGGAAATTTCCCCTCGCCATCCTTCGTTTACCGTGACGACAAAGGAATCCGCAGCCGGATTGACAGGTCTGGTCTGCACGGCTGGTTCTTCTGATTCAAGAGCCTCATGTTTAGCCAGGAGCACGGTAATAAGTTTCAGAGAATGCATGATTTCTTCTCGTCGAACCCAGGCGCGGCTGTTCACATCTCCATCGGTCACCTTGTTCACATTAGCCGGCAAATCATGGTAACACTCAGTAGGAAACGCGACCCGTGCATCATAGCAGATGCCGCACGCTCTGCCTGCATACCCGACAAGGCCTAAATCCTGCGCCATTTTTTTGGAAACGGTTCCAGTATGTTCAAACCGGGCGAGTACTGTATGAGCAGTGAATAAAAGATCACACACATGCTCGATCTCCGGGGTGATCTCAGCCAGTTTCTCTCGGAGCAGTTGACGCTGTTCTTTGCCCATGGCATGAGCCACCCCGCCGGGCCGAACCAGCCCTTTACCGAAACGGTTACCGCACAAGACCTGGAGCAGGTTGAGAAATTCCCCCCTGATCCTGCCGAAATACGACGCAGGAGGATTGAACGCCACATCCCCGCTCAAGGCGCCCAGATCGCCAATGTGGTTAGCCAATCTCTCAAGCTCCAGGGCGACACAGCGGGTGATGCTTGCTCCAGGATCGACTTCCATGCCGGCCAGGGATTCAAGGGCCTGGCATAAACAGAGGTTATGACCGATTGCGGTATCCCCGGCAATGGCCTCACAGATGATGGGCATCCGTTTCATGGGCATTGTTGGAAGCATTTTTTCAATACCTCTGTGCTGGTATCCCAACTGGATCTCAAGATGCAGGACCTCTTCCCCTGCACATTGAAAACGAAAATGCCCGGGTTCTATGATTCCGGCATGCACAGGGCCGACACCAACTTCATGTATTGCATCACCTTTAACCTGGAAGTATTCGTAGTTCCCTGGAATTTCTTCTTCATAATTATTACCGAACACATCCTTTGCTCCGCTGTAATTCGGATGATATCGAACCATCTTCAACCAGGGGTGACCATCGGGACGGATACCATACTGTTCAGCAATTTCACGTTCAAACATGTGGAATTTTTCACTCAGCTGAGCAGTGAGTGACTGATACAGAGGACCGACTTCAGTGCTGATGACATACAGGTCACTGTTTCTGAGTACAGCCAGAAGATAGTTTGTATCCTCTTCCGTATAGGCAAAGAATTGAACGACATACCCGTCATTTTTCACAAATGTAGAGAGAGACGTGTAAAACACCTCAAACGGGACCAGGGGTACCATCTCTCTTGCTATGGTCCGTCCGTTTGTTATCTTGAGCAGATTATCCATGTATGCCACCAATTGCCTGAATTGAGTTAAGAATGGCCTGGTAAAGGGACTCCGGTATCCATACACAGAGAATGATGGAAGCCAGCAGCAAGGTATAGGCAGGAACCAGGCGCAGAAATGTTTCGCGAACCTCGACTCTTCCTGATGCATCGTTAAAAGACATGCCCATGACCACCCGGCCTGCCCCGGCAATCACCATGACCAGCGCAGCAATGAAAATTGTGACACTCAGGTACCAGTGCCCTCGTACAGCTGCGACAATGATCATAAATTCGCTGACAAACAAGCCGAAAGGCGGCAGCCCGGCTATACCTGCAAAACCTGAAAAAAAACTCACAAAAGTTTTCGGCATGTGACGGATAATTCCGTTCACCTCCCGAACTTTTTTACTGCCGAATCCCAGGAGAATATTACCTGCAGACAAAAACAGGGACGACTTAAGCAGGGAATGGTGAATCAGGTGGATAAACGCTCCATACAGCCCAAGGCCGCCGACCCCTACCCCGAAGGCAATGATCCCCATATTCTCGATGCTCGAGTAGGCAAGCATCCGTTTATAATCCGACTGACCAAGGATAAACACCCCGCCCACCACCATTGAAACCAATCCGAAAACCACGAGCATGTTTCCGGAAAAGTCACCCAGGCCGGCATTCACCATGAGCACATGGGCCTTGTAAATCCCAAGAAAGGCACAGTTGAGCAATGCACCTGAAAGCAGTGCCGAAGCAGGACTCGGCGCTTCACTGTGGGCGTCGGGCAGCCAGGTATGCATGGGAGCCAGTCCCATCTTGGTGCCGAAACCTATCACAATGAACAGGAAACCGACCTTGAGCCATACCGGGTCCAGTTTTGCGGCAAGTTCATTGAGCATGGAAAAAGAAAGCGGCTGATTGGTATCCACGATATCCAGGGCCAGGGTTATAAAAAAGCTGCCCAGCAAAGCCATGGCTATGCCTACGGAACAGATAAGGATGTATTTCCACGTCGCCTCCAGGGCTTTTCTGGATCGATGCACATAAATCAACGGTGCGCTGACCAAGGTAGTTGCCTCGATGGCAATCCAGAGCACAAGCGGGTGCTCGGAGACTGTGACCATGGACATGGTTCCGAGAAAAAACAGCATACAGCCGCTGAACACCCGCTCCTGTGTGATTCCGGTCTCCTTCATATACGAAAAGGAGTACAGAGAGATGCAGGCGAAAATAAAGGAGGTCACCATCAGGATAAGCATTCCTTCGGGTGAAGCTCCAAAGAATTGGGTATATAGCGGGGCCAGGCTTCCGGTCCAGGCCGTCACGCCGAGCACAAGATGGCCGACGGCCGTACAGACCAGCAACACCCTTCCCAAAAGCCCGGGAAGAAAAAAGGCGGCAACACCTGCGGCAAAGGGAAGCAAAAAGAGTAACTCTAACATATTCTCAATCCTTTAATTGCCCCAATAGAGTCGTATCGACGTCGTCAAAGGCGTGGTTGATATTGTTGAGGATGATACCCATGACCATAACGGCGACAAGCAGGTCCAGCAGTACCCCGAATTCGACGATATAGAGGTTATGATGATGCCGGGTCAGGGCGTTACCTATCAGATAGATGCCGTTTTCCAGCATAAGGTAACCGATAACCTGGGTGATGGCCTTTTTCCTTGCAACCATCAGAAAAAAACCCGACGCCATGGTCGTCAGCGCACATATC
Organism: Desulfobulbaceae bacterium; assembly: GCA_963678525.2. Classification (GTDB taxonomy): domain Bacteria; phylum Desulfobacterota; class Desulfobulbia; order Desulfobulbales; family Desulfobulbaceae; genus Desulfogranum. Next base: position 1,024,353 of record CAXXDG010000003.1, on the reverse strand, counting down.
AGGATCAACTCCCTGCCCTCGGGCAAAGACAATTGCAGGAAATTGGTCATGAACACCGCACCGAGCACCAGTGCCAAACCTGTGATGATGGAAGCATGGTAGCCGACAAAAGGTTCGATTTCCCGTTTGATGCTCACATGTTTCACGGCCCTGGAGAGCAATGCCGGTATGAGCGCCCCCTTGATGATGATCATGGCCAGATAAAAAGCCACGGAACCGAAGGTCAGCACCTCATGGCCCTTCAGAAACAACGGAGTCAGGGAAACCAGCACTCCCTGGAGAATCATGATGCGAACCAGGGCCATGAGTCTGGCAGACCCAAGGGAAAGTAAGTCGGTCAGCAGGATGAGAACGAGAATAACTTCCAGGATATCTATCATTGCAGCACCCCCATGGTGAGTATGACGGCAAAAAAGACCAGGGCAAAGGATGTGAGAATGAATTTGGGCACAAGGTTCATTTTAAAGCGCGCCATGATGGACTCGATGATTCCCACAGCCACATACACCAGGGCCAGCAAAGAGAAAAACAGAATCACATTGAGCAGGCTGAAGGGTGCGGCAAACGGACAGATCAACTGGGTGATAAAGGCTGCATAGAACAGCAGCTTGTAAAAGGATCCCAACTCTATCAGGGCCAGATCCAGGCCGCTGTGATCCAGGATCATGACCTCGTGGATCATGGTCAATTCCAGGTGTGTTGCAGGATCGTCTACCGGCACCCGTGAATTCTCAGTGAGCAGGACCATGAACAGGGCGACAATCACCAGGACAATCAGTGCGCCTGAAACACCGGCAAGGGAAATAACGGCGTCGCCATGGAAATAGTCGTTCAGGCTCAGCGAACCGCTCAGGCGATAAAAGAGGATCAGGATCGCAAAGATGGTCAGTTCAGCCAGGGTTGAAAAAAAGACTTCCCTGGCAGCACCCATGCCCTCAAACGGAGAGGCAGTGTCCAGGGCTGCGATTACGGTGAAAAATCGTCCGATCCCCATAAGGTAAAAGAGCAGCACTACATCCCCATGAAAAGAAAACAGGGCTGCGTTGCCGGCAAAGGGAAAAAAGAACAATGGAAACAGGGCTGCGGCAAAGGAGACAACCGGTCCCCACTTAAATACAAATGTTGAGCTTGTACTGTAGACCGAACCTTTCTGCCGCAGTTTCAGCAGAGTATAGTATTTGATCAGCAGCGGCGGACCTTTTTTTCCGGCAAAAAAAGCTTTCACCTTCAAAATGATCCCTGGATACAGGGGCGCTGCAAGCAATGCCAGGACAAGTGATAAAACGGATGCCATAATAAACCTCGTCTTGTTTCTCCGCGCCCCCTAGAACATACACAGGAGAGCAACCAGTATGGTGATGATGATATAACCGATGTAGAGTTGAATCCGGCCGTGTTGAATCCAGCGGAACTTACTGAGCAAAAACAACAGGGGCTCGATGATTCGTTCAATCAAGGTCTGCTCGGCAATATCATCCACATGTGTTTCATAAGCAGGCTGGGAAGGAAATATCCTCTTGATAGCGGTGTAATGCGTCTGCAAGCGAATGAACGGCCGGAAAAATTCGACTATGGACAGGGCATAGGAAGTTCCGGTGTATTGCACACGGACAGAGGGCTGGGTAAAACCGCACCCCCAGGTCGGGCCGCTCTGAACAACCTTGTCCCGGTAATGCAGTTTTCTGGCTAGGAGCAGGATGAGAAAGAGAACCAGAAAAATGCGAGCGGCCATTGCCATTTTTCCGGTGACCAGCAGCAATTGCCCGCTCTCGACGTTCACCTGACTCTGCACGGCGTTCATCCCCATAAATGCTGCCTGTACGAACGGTTCAGGCCAGATTCCGATAACCAGGCAGGATGCTGCTAAAAGGAGGATGGGCAGTGTCATTGTCCACCCTGCCTCACTTGCCGAGGCAACGTTCTCGGTACGCGGTTCACCCAGGAATACCATTCCCACAACTTTGGAGAAACAGGCTGCCGCTAAACCTCCGATGAGTGCAAGCGCCAGAATAGCCAGCATGGCGAATACGAAATGCGATCCATTCAAGGTAAGTCCATGGAATGCCCCGATATAAATAAGAAATTCGCTGACAAAACCATTAAAGGGAGGAAGCCCGGAAATGGAAACCGAACCGATCAAAAAACTTTTTCCGGTCCAGGGCATCCGCTTGATCAGTCCGCCGAGATGATCGATCTGCCGCGTCCCGGTCTGTTTCGCTACAACCCCCGCTCCAAGGAAAAGCAGGGATTTAAACAGAGAATGATTCAGCACGTGGAGCAGGCCGCCGCTGAAGCCGAAAACAGCCATGGGAATATTTTCCAGGGCGATCCCTATCATCCCCACACCTAATCCGATGAGGATGATTCCTATATTTTCCACACTGTGATAGGCGAGCAGTTTTTTGATATCATGCTTACCCAGCGCGTAGACAACGCCGAGAACACCGGAGACAATGCCGAAACTCAACACAATCTGACCCGCAATGGGTGAAGCGATTTCCATGACACCGTAAAATCGGACAATCCCATAAATCCCCATCTTGATCATTACGCCGGACATGACTGCTGAAATATTGCTCGGTGCGGCCGGATGCGCATAAGGCAGCCAGATATGAACAGGGAAAATACCCGCCTTTGAGCCGAAACCGGCCAACAGCAGGCAGAACATGCATATTTTCGACCCTTCAGACATCGTGTTTAAACCCGCAAAAGCAAGGGAATGGGTATGGCCGTATCCTATGCCCATCCCAAGAAAAATGCAGAGGGCGCCCAACTGGGTAAAAAGCAGATACATATAGCCGGCACGTCTGGTGGATTCCTGCTCGTATTCATGGAGTACCAGAAAAAAGGATGCCAGGGACATCATCTCCCAGGCCAGGGCAAAACTGATCATATTGCCGGCAACAACTACCAGGGCCATGGCAATGATAAGCAAATTGAAAAAGAAAAAATGGATTCCTGTCCGTGTGTGCTCTGTCCTCTTGTTCATGTAATGGAAGATGTAAAGTACAGCCAGGGGGCAAACACCGAACACCGGGATAAGAAAAAAGGCGGAGAGTGAATCCAGGGAAAATCGAAGTTGAAAGATATGCAGCCAGTCCACCGACAAGGCGGACTGTGAAGGTATCTGCGAAAGCGGGCACAGGCTATACAACCCGATGACACAGCCTGTAATCGTCAACACAATGTAACAGACCTTCATCGAAGTAAACAGGCGGTGGCCCAATAATGGGAGTATTCCCGCGGCAAGTAAAACAGTCAGCGAAAGGAAAAGTGTTTCCATCGGTCCTCTATACGGTTTGAGTTACTTCATCATGACGGCAGCCATGGAGCCCGCGAAGACCACGTCCGTACAAACATGGGATACACGGAAGAGCTGCCTGCATAATCCACTGTCTCAGCTTGTCATATACATTGTTCCTCCTTGTGTTTCACATTGTCTGTTCGAACGAGATTTTCCTGCGCTTTCAGGTGCTGTAGCCAGTAAAGCCGACAAATTGAGGAGGTATGAAATTGCCTTTCGCATTTTGTATCACCTGTGTAAAAAATGAAGAAGAGCTCTCCTTTTTCTTTCCACTTTGAAACGCCACGCCGTACCATGGACTGGTATCGAGAAAATATCCGGGCAAAGAAATCTCCTTTGCACCATGGGAGCGCTCCAGCATATATTCCAGCCACTGCTTCGCCTCTATGGATGTTTTAAAGGGGCCGACAAAGACAATCTCTTTATGCAGCTCAAACACTCTTTCAATACATTCTTCAGCAATTTCTACGTGCTGCGTAATCCCCACAAAAGACTGCATCAGATTTCTCCTGTAGCATGGGTGAGTATTTATACGGCCATGGTACGTTCTCGTTAATCCGTTATTTGTTCAAAGGTAAAACCATACCAGAGCTTCTCTTCATCAGGCGCCTGGTCACCGGCTATCTGCTTTATGCTTCCAATGTGACTCGTAAGAAACTTCAACCAGTTTTCAGCCTCCTCTTCTGAGATAAAAGGCCCCATCTCCACAAGGGTTTCCCGGCTGCCCCCGTATTCTGTGAGCAGGGTTTTAATTATATTAGGATTCTGGGTGATGCCGATAATTATCCTCACTGGCGCCTCTTTTGCTGTTTCAGTACATAAATGCTGTTTTGCAGGCAAAGTAGCAAAAGGTATTCCAACTATACAATTTTGAGGAGTAACTGCTCACAGACTTCTGATCTTTCCGCGATCAGCCCGGCTTACGTATGACCAAATACGCTGCACCAGTCTGTGTACTATCAGGCACCCTGTAACCAGTTACAAATACAGGGAAGTTATCAAGCAGGACTGTGCCCCCATGAGTAGTTACCTTGAGGATACTATTTCAGGATTCCAACTCAGACGGCAGGCTCTGCATGTATCCGGAGACAACCGCATGTTCTGCGTAAACCATGCTTCGATGCAGAGTGTTCGAGAGTAAATGAATTGGAATATCAGAAAATCGGGGCAGGATGCCCCGGTTGAAATGCGGGAGAACTTTTCAAGCCGCCATGAAGCGGTAAACACCCTGTATGGAAGAAGGAAACCAGCGCGCCACGCAGGTTCGGTCTTCTTCCGGGGAAGCTGGACGACAAGAAGCGGGGCATTCCGCCCCGGCGGGGCAGCATGCCCCGCATACAAACAAAAATCAGAGATGCGGCCGGATTACTCATCCTTATACCGTTGCAATTTACGATATAACGTTTTCCTGTCCACGCCCATGATCCTGGCGGCCAAAGTACGATTGCCCTTTGTATTTTCGAGCACATACATAATATATCTGCGTTCCATTTCTTCCAGGGTAATAAGCTCCATGGGATCCTGCGAAGAAAGGAGAAAATGTTCCTGGTCCGACAGGCGAATTTTTTCCGGGAGATCATCCAACACTATGGTGTCATAGAGCGTGAGCGCCACCGCATGTTCCATGGCGTTGCGCAGCTCGCGCACATTGCCGGGCCAGGAATAGTCGAGCAGTTTTTCCGCCGCAGGTTCAGCGATGCCGGTAACGGCTTTGTCCTGGCGCTCGGAAAATTGTTTGATAAATCTGTCGGCAAGCAAAAGAATGTCAGCGCCCCTTGCCCGGAGCGGAGGCATGTGAACATGGATGACATTCAGCCTGTAAAAGAGATCCTCCCGAAACAGGTCATCTTCGACGGCCGACTCCAGATCGCGATTGGTGGCGGCAATGATCCGCACGTTAAAAAGTTGTTCCCGTGTTCCGCCGATGGGCCTTACACAGCGTTCTTCCAGAGCGCGAAGCAGCTTCGGCTGCAAATCCAATGGGATTTCACCCACCTCGTCAAGGAAAAGGGTTCCCCCGTCGGCTTCTAAAAAGAGCCCCTTGGCAGATTGTCCGGCCCCGGTAAATGCGCCTTTTTTGTACCCGAACAACTCGCTTTCCAATAATTGTCCCGGCATGGCAGCGCAGTTGATGGTAATAAGCGGTTTGTCGCTGCGTCGGCTATGGTGATGCACTGCTCGCGCAACCAGCTCTTTGCCTGATCCGCTTTCACCGGTGATAAGCAAAGAAGCTTCGGAATCCGCAATGCGTCGAAGCTGGGAGAACAGCTCCTCCATCACTGAACTCCGGCCGATTAAATTATCGAACTTCCGGGGCAGCTGCATCTCTTTGCTGAGCAGTTGCACTGTTCTCTGCAGCTCTCTGTAGCGACAGGCACGCTCCAGGGATAAGGCAAGGATATCCAGGTCCAGCGGTTTAGTGACAAAATCATACGCACCGGCCCGAATAGCGGCTATGGCCGTGTCCATGCTGCCGAAGGCGGTCATGACGATCACGGGAATATCTCGCATCCCGGCTACAATATCTCTGCAGATATCCAGGCCGTTCATGTCCGGCAGATTTATGTCTGCAAGAACTACGTCGGTTGCGTGCATGTCAACGGCAGCAAGTCCCTGTTTCCCGCTGGTATAGGTCGCCACCATGAAATCCCTTCTGGACAGGCCGGCGGAAAGCATGTCGCACATTTCCTGATCATCTTCAATGATAACAATAGTTCCACTCATACAGCACTCTCCTTGACGGGTAGATATATGGAAAAACAGGCGCCTCTGCGCGGCGCACTCTCAACTTCCATCCAGCCGTCATGCTCCTCGATAATACCATGGGCGATGGAGAGTCCGAGTCCGGTTCCCGTACCAAGGGTTTTAGTGGTAAAAAACGGCGTGAAGATATGTTCCAGGTTTTTATCGGCTATCCCCTCCCCTTCGTCCTCTATATGCAGCTTCAGTATACAAACAATACCCTCGGTCTCTCTTTGTCTCCCATCGGGTTCTTCATTGCTCACTGTTACCTCGACCTTACCTCCCTCAGGCATTGCCTGTATGCTGTTCATAAGTAAATTTACCAGCACCTGCTGCAGTTGAGAGCCGTCAGCTTCCAGCGCCACGCGGGCATCCGGGACAACGTGCAGGCTGAATTCAACCTGCTGCTTATTGGCCATGGGGTATAAAAACTGAAACACCTGTTTTATCAGAAAGACGATATTGACCTCTGCTGTTTTCTGCTTCGGTCTTTTGGTGAAATCAAGCAACTGTCGAACAATGACCGTCATTCGTTCAGCCTGGTTCTGGATAATTCTTGCGCAGTCTTGCACTTCTTCGGGAGACAGTTCTTCCCGGATGATCATCTTGGCTCTACCGTCGACAACATTTAACGGCGTACCTATCTCATGGGCAATACCTGCTGAAATAAGGCCGAAGGTTGATAAGCGCTCTGTGTGGCGCAACTGTTCAAGGGTTTTCAGGCGGGCATTACATTCAAATCGTATTTTTTCCTTGGCAATGAGTAACCTGGAGCACATTTCGTTTAAGGTTTGAGCGAGCCTGGCCAATTCATCGTTCCCTCTGATCGAGACCGTAGTACACAGGTCACCTGTTCCAATACGTTCCACCTGTTCAATCAATTTTTGCAGGGGAATGCGTATGCTCCTGTTCATGAAAAAATAGAGAATAGCGCCATACATCCCCCCCAGCAGAATGGTGATGACAACTGCCCGGAGCATCATGTGATGTGCGTAAATTTTCAGAGAAGCCATGGGCTGCACCATTTGTAAGACGCCTCTGCCGATCTGTTCGTACCTGACGGGAAAATAGGTATGGAGATACATTTCTCCCTGTTCGTCACGTTGTTTGAGATGAACCGGGCGACCTTGACGCAACCGATCTTTCTCCGATACGTTCATAGTCGCCAAAAACGAGGCTGAACCGTCACTGTCCGGCGGAACCCATACAATGTCAAAGTTACTGTCAATCTGGGCGCGGGAGATAAGATCCAGTATCAGTGCGTCGTTGTCATCTTCCACGGCTTGCTCCAGTACGCCGGAAAGCATTCCGCCGACCTGTTCGGTATTTCTCATCAGGTCTATTTCAAACTGTTGTGTTTGAACCCTGTAACTGAAGAACTTATCAAGACAGATAAGGGCAACGGTGGTAATGAGCAGGGAGCTGAGCAATCGATAAAAAAGTTTCATTTCCTTGGTGACAATAGGGTTTTTGAACATGTGAAAAGCACAGGCAACGAGTCCGTCTTGTAGACCTAAACAGGATGCATGTCAATGCGGGAGAGAAAAAGTCACCAACTTTCAGCAACACGATCATCTAAATCCGTGAGCGTTCGCCGGTACTTCCTGCTTGAAACACGGAACGTATAATTTTCTCGAAATTGCGATCAGATACATCTTGAAGCTCAAAAAAATAGTTGCGAATTCAAGGATCAGGCAAAGATTCCGGAGGAATAGTCTATCCGGTTAAGCTCATGCTCGATTATAAATACAGGGAAGTTATCAAGCTGGACTGTGCCCCTATGAGTAGTTACCAACCAGCATGGCTGACCAGGTTGGTCGGCCACAACGATGACACCGCTTCGCTGTTATGAAAGTTTATCACTCCGGCATGGTGCCTTCTTCTCTCTGTCGGAGACTTTCATATAAATAATGTAATGCGAGGTTTACCTCTATGGGTTTATAGTGCTAACCAGCATGGCTGGACCAGGTTGGCCGGCCACAACGATGACACCGCTTCGCTGTTATGAAAGTTTATCACTCCGGCATGGTGCCTTCTGCTCGCTGCCGGAGACTTTCATATAAAAGCATAATGAAAGTCTGAATAACTACACACCTTCAGTGTATAAGGAGCTTACAATGCTGTACAGAAGCGTGCCTAAAAACGGAGACAGACTGTCCATCCTCGGTTTCGGCGCCATGCGCCTGGTCTCAAACGAGGACGGCAGTATCAACGAGAAAAAGGCCATCGCCCAGATCCGTAAAACAATTGACTGCGGGGTCAATTATATCGATACGGCCTGGCCCTATCATGGCGGCCGGAGCGAGTTAACGGTGGCCAAGGCGCTCAAGGACGGGTATCGGGAAAAAGTAAAAATCGCAGATAAACTTCCGCCATGGGCCGTCAACAACCGTGAAGATATGGACGCCCTTCTTACCAAACAGCTCGAAAAGCTGGGTGTATCATCCATCGATTATTATCTGCTGCACGCCTTGGAAGGTGATTCGTGGGATCGTCTGCAGGCAATGGGCGTAATCGAATTTCTTGAAACCGCGAAAGCGGAGGGCAAAATCACCAATATCGGTTTCTCTTTCCATGGCAGCAACGAAGAATTTACCCGGATCATCGACGCGTATGACTGGGTATTCTGCCAGATTCAATACAACTTTCTTGACACCCAAAACCAGGCAGGAACTGCAGGGCTCAAACATGCCGCATCAAAAGATATTGCCGTGATGGTCATGGAGCCGTTGCGCGGCGGCAACCTGAGCCGTCCGGAAGCGCCGCCTGCTGTCAAAGCGCTGTGGGATTCGTCTGAAACACAACGCACCCCTGTGGAATGGGCCCTGCGATGGGTGTGGAACAGTCCGGAGGTCACCGTTGTACTCTCCGGCATGAACGATGACGACCATATCTACCAGAATCTTGCCATTGCGGAACAGGCCGAGGCAAACTCCCTTACCGTTACCGAGTTGAATCTCGTTACCCGGGTTGCCGACACATACCATGAACTCATGCCCATCGGCTGCACCGGCTGCCAGTACTGCATGCCCTGCTCGGCCGGGGTCAATATTCCCAGCTGCTTCGAGCTGTACAATACAGCCAAGATGTTCGACGAACCGCAGGAAAGGACACAGTTTCGATACGCGGTCATGAACGGCGGCGTCAGGGGGAACAAGACCTATGCCTCACAATGTATTGAATGCGGCCAGTGCATGGAACACTGTCCCCAGCATATCGAAATACCTGAGCGACTCAAAGAGGTAGCCGCCTTCTGTGAAGCAGATGGTGTTGTGGAAACCGTCCAGAGCGCACTTACCGGCAAACTTGATTAAATTTCACCTATGGTGCCGATTCCTGAACAGGAGCCCGCACCTCTCCTTACACAATGAATATTCTTTATTATGACTGTTTTTCAGGTATCAGCGGCGACATGAACCTGGCCGCCATGATCGATCTCGGCGTTGATCCCGAGTACCTGAAAAACCAGCTGGCAAAACTGCACATTGATGAGGAATTTACCCTCAAGGCAACGCCTGATGAACGTAAAGGCATTTACGGCATCCGTGTGGATGTGGCGCTGAAGAACCTCGATCACCACACACATGCCGATCATCATCACCATGAGCACAGCCGGCACCAAGGCCGGCATGTTCACCGCACTCTCAAAGACATTGAAACAATCATCAATACAAGTGATCTCAGTGATGCAATCAAAGCCACGAGCATGGCCATCTTCAGACGCGTGGCAGAGGCGGAAGCAAAGGTGCACGGCAAACAGCTCCACGAAGTCCATTTCCACGAGGTGGGAGCAACCGATTCCATCGTGGATATAGTGGGTGCGGCTGTCTGCTTCCATGCGCTGGAGATCGATGAAGTGTGGTGTTCACCCATTGAGTTGGGCGGAGGGTTCGTAAGATGTGCTCACGGTATGATGCCGGTACCTGCTCCTGCCGTTTTGGAGATCCTTGCAGGTATCCCGACCCGGCGCGGCGCCGTGCAAAAGGAGACGACCACCCCCACAGGCGCTGCCATTCTTGCTGAACTGGTTGCGCGTTTCGATCCCTCCCCTGAATTCAAGCCTGTGAAGACGGCTTACGGCATTGGGCATCGGGAAACCGACATCCCCAACGTATTGCGTGTCAGCCTTGCCACCGTCGAAAAGAAGAGAGAAAAATCGCCGGGACTGCTGCCGACTATGCCGGCCTGCCTGCTCGAGTGCAATATTGACGACATGACAGGTGAGATGCTTGGAGACGCCATGGAACGGCTCATGGAAGCCGGGGCCATGGATGTTCACTTCACTTCCATTGTCATGAAAAAGAATCGCCCTGCGACAACGCTTTCCGTCTTGTGCAGCCAGGCAGAGGAGGACGCGTTCAAACGACTCATGTTCAGACACACATCCACCCTTGGAATTAAAACCGTCCCCATCACTAAAACCGTTCTGGATATCTCCTTTGAGCAGCTTGAGACCCCTTTGGGCAGGGTGACTATGAAACATGCCATTCTGGACGGCAAAGTAATCCGCTCCAAACCCGAACTCGAAGATTGCAGGCAGCTTGCCGCACAACACGATATTCCCCTGAGCGAAGTGTACCTCCAGGTCGGTAAAGTGAGAACCTCGTAACCATGGTAACCCTCGGCCTGGCAGTACTGCTCGCGGCGGGTCTCGTCGCCGCCAAGATTGCTCAACTGCTGCGTCTTCCCTCTGTGACCGGTTATATCCTTGCCGGGCTTCTTCTCGGCCCGTCCGGACTTGCCATCATTACCGAAGGGTCCATCGGCCATAGCCTGGATCATTTTACTCATATCGCCTTGATGCTCATAGCCTTCGGCATTGGTGAGCATATCGAGATCAAAAAAATAAAGGTCTACGCCGGGAGCGTCTTCTGGATCGGCATGCTCGAAGCGTTGGGCGCCTTTTGCATAGTCAGTGTTACCGTATTTGCTGTTTTCGCCGGCAGCGGCTTTCAGGTGAACGGATGGATTTTCAGGGATTATTTTATACTTGCCTTTCTGCTGGGCGCTGTGAGCGTGGCAACCGCACCGGCGGCGACACTTCTGGTCGTCAGGGAATTGAAGGCCAGAGGCCCGCTGACGTCCTCCCTGATGACCGTCATTGCCATCGACAACGGCCTGGCTATCATGATCTTCGGCCTGGCGGTTTCCCTGAGCAGGCAGATTATCGGTCAGTCCGAAACCCCGTTGATCATGGCCATCGGCAACGGTTTACTTGAAATTGTCGTCTCACTGATTCTCGGCATCATTACCGGTTTCTGCCTGGAAATGTCACAGAGAAAGCTGAGGGATGAAAATGAGATGATGACCGCCGGTCTGGCTATCCTGCTGTTATGCAGCGAGTCGGCGATATTTCTGCATCTTTCACCGTTACTGGCCGGAATGGCCGCCGGGTTCACCCTGGTGAACAAGGCCGAACGAGACGTCCGCGTCTTTCGCGCCCTGAACAGTTTTGAACCTCCGATCTATGTGCTGTTTTTTACCCTGGCAGGTTCCCATCTCGACGTAAAGACCATCGGCAGCGCCGGTCTGATCGGGGTCGTGTATTTCCTTGCCAGGATATGCGGCAAAATTATGGGAGCGCATGCGGGTGCAGGGATCGGCAGGACCGCCCACATCGTCCGAAAGTATATAGGGTTCGCTCTGTTGCCCCAGGCAGGAGTCGCCATAGGCCTTATCTTTTTGATCAGTGCCGACGCCATGCTCTCAACCTATTCCTCCATCATCACACCTGTGGTCCTGACCGGCGTGTTCCTTTCCGAACTCATTGGTCCCCTTGCTTCACGGTTTGCCATCGTCAACGCTGAAGAAGCCATGCGGGTTGAAAAGGCAACGGACAAAAATCCGTTCTGTGCAGGATTGACTGAGAAGGAATGCGATCAATTCATGCGATCCGAGGCAGGGGTAAAGATTCTTCCGTGGACCTGGGGTAAGCTGGTTCCGGAAGAAAAGTCTCACAACGTTGTTGTTTTCGGGGCCACGCGCCGTCATACCGTCAACGGCATCGCCCGAATCGCCACAATATTTGCGCACCATTACCAGGCATCCCCCATGGCTGTTTTCATTCAACCGCCGGGTACGCCCCCGCCGCCTCACAACTTCGAGATAGAGCGGAAAGAGGTTGCAACCATGGGGTACGAGCTGCTGACGGAGATCGTTCCGGATGCCGGCATTCCCTCAGGATTGGTTGTGGCTGTTGAATATAATAATGCCAAGGCTGTGGTGTTGAGTTATCCGCTCCACGACAAGACCTCGGACTTTCCTGAAATTTTGAAGACCGTGGCATCCCACGTGAGTTGCCCGGTTATCGTCGTCCAATTTTACGGTGTTCTCCATACGGAACGAATTCTTGTTCCAGTAACCGACATGATCGACCTGGCCGAAGTCTACCCTGCGGTGGCGGCTTTGGGAAAAGTCGGTGAACATCAGATTACCCTGCTCTACCTGATGACCTCCGATGCCACCCGGGAAACAATCAACAGCAAAACCGAACAGATCTACGAATGGCTCGACCGGCGACCGCAACAGCTGCTGATTTCAGTAAAATCAGTTCCAACCGATGCCCTTGTAAAAACAATCCAGCAAGAAGCCGAAAATCATGACATCGTCGTGATGGGGGCCATCCGCGCCAAAGGGGTCAGAAAATTCTTTTTCGGTTCATTGGCGGATTCGTTATCAAGGGAGCTGCGCAAGCCCTTGATCGTTGTTTATGATGCGGAAAAGAAACCCTGAATGTAACTACCCATAGGGGCACAGTCCAGCTTGATAACTTCCCTGGATAATCAATCAGGGGGAAACATTTCAGCCGTTTCAACAGATTTTTATTTGCCTTTCCGGTTTCTCTTTTCCATAATTTGAATAACGCCTGTTCATTACGGAAAACCCCCTTCTTCTTTTCCGTGACATATACTGATTAGCACACTAGCCGACAGATGGAATGCAGACAAAACAAGCACCCAGCCCCAACCTGACTGAAGATGAATTTGCCGGCATGGACCTGCATGCATGGGAAAAATATGAACCCCGGGAAGTCGTCGACAAAGTGCATGAACGCCTTGCTCAGCAGCTGTTTGACCAGGCATGGGTCCACAACCTGGGTTCCATGGCTGTGGGTGTTTGTGCAACTGTTGCCGTCTGGAAAGCAGTCGACCATGTTCGTCTCCTCACCTGGCTTGCCCTGTTTATCCTTATCTATGTGATCAGGTGGATTCTCGCCCTGCAATTTGCTGACGCAGCGCCCAAAGGAGCTGCTGTACATACATGGGTTCGCCTGCAGTTCGGAGCTATTATCGCAAGCTCACTCGCCTACGGCGCCCCTGCTGTTTTTCTGTGGCCGGAGGGGTATCCTTTACAACAGATGGGATGGGTCATTACCATCACCGCCATAACCGCTGCCGGTGTTGCCAGATACTGCGTCTGGAAATTTGCCGACCTGCCGTTTATCTTCCTTGCTCTTTTTCCCATTACATTCAGGCTGATAATCCATGGCGGCCTTTCCTATATCATCCTCGGCATCCTCGGAATCCTGTACTCCCTGGTCCTTTTCCAGATAGGCAGGGTTATGCACAAAGCCAACCTGGAGAACCTGCTCACAGGAGTAAAAAATAAAGAACTCAGCAGCAGCCTTGCCCAAGAAATCGATAAAGTTACCCGGTTGAACAACCAGCTCGTCCACGAAATGGGAGAAAGAGAGCGAGCCTTTGCCATGGTACGAAAGAAAGAAAAAGAGTTGGAACAGGCAAGACGAATGGAATCCATCGGCATCCTGTCGGCAGGCGTCGCCCACGAGTTGAATACGCCCCTGCAATTTATAAGCGACAACCTGCAATTTATCGCTGAAGGATTGCGCACCATACAGGATTATTCCGACGAGATTTCCACGCTGGTGGCCGACACAAACAACAAGGACGGTGCGGCTGAACTCGCCCTGCGCATTCGAACAGTCAAAGAGCAGCGTGATATCGATTACTACCTCGAAGAAATGGTCCAGGCCGAAAGCGAAATGGACGAAGGCATAGGTCGAGTCAGCACTATAGTGCAAGCCCTGAAACTGCACGCAGGTTCCGACACATCCGGGATATCGACAATCGACATCAACCAGGCGATCGACGGGGCCGTTCTGCTCACCCATAACCTCTGGAAAGATGTCTGCACCGTCACGAAAAATTACCAGGAAAATATCCCCGTCATCGGGTGCAGGGGAAAAGAGATAAACCAGATCCTCATGAACATCTTGATGAATGCCATCCAGGCCATAGAGGATAAAAAGGCCGGCTTTTCCTTTAAAGGGGAGATCGTCCTCTCAACAGCCTACACAGACAACAGGCTGCATGTCAGCATACAGGATAACGGAATCGGCATTCCCAGGGAGATCGGGGAACGGATTTTCGAGGACTTTTACACCACCAGACAAGTTGACAAAGGAATGGGCCAGGGCCTTACCTTTGCTTATAGAATCCTGAAACAGCATGGCGGAACTATCCGATTTGAGTCAAAAGAAAACGAGGGCTCCACCTTTGTCATCGAACTTCCCAATGGTAACGTTCCCCCTGCTGATACGCCAGAAAGCCTGCACTAACGGTATTACAACCGAATTTCATCGAATAGCTCTTTTTGAGCCGAACTGCGGATTTGTAACCGTCATACGAAAAATCAAAACTTGACAGAAGCGTTTACCTGCCATACACTTAATTCCATGCAAAAGACATTACTACGCCTCCACGGCAAGTTCCGCTCCATTATGAAACTGACCATTGAACTGGAAAAATCTCCGAAACGCTTTGGAACCGAGGATCTGCTTACCCACTCAGAAATACATCTCATAGAAATAATCGGAGACAATAGAGGATTAAGCGTAACCGATATTGCCAAAGCTCTCGGGATTACCAAAGGCGCCGTCTCGCAAAGCCTGAAAAAGATGGAAAACAAAGGATATACTACAAAAAAAACAGATCCGGAAAACCTTTCACGTACCAGCGTCCTTCTCACCTCTAAAGGACAGACTGCATACTGGTCGCATAAGGACTGGCATGAAAAAATGGACGGCGGTTTTTCTCAATACCTTGGCGAACTTGATGCAGAGGAACTGGAAATCATCAGTAAATTTCTGGAAAAGACAGAAAATTTTCTTAAACGAAGAATAGCTTCAGCAAAATAATTTTTTTCACTTAAGAGTATAGCAACTAAACACTCATAGGAGAGTAACCATGACCGATCAAAACGCCTCACCTCATGTTTGCAGCCACCGACACTCTTTTTCCCTGGACAACATTTTCAGGTCTTTGATCCAGCCGCCGAAAAAAATAGTCGGCCCATACATTGCAGAGGGTGATACGGTGATCGACCTGGGATGCGGACCAGGATTTTTCACGCTGCCCATGGCAGAGTTGGCAGGGAACGCAGGACACGTTATCGCTGTGGATTTACAATCTGAAATGCTGGCAAAAATCAGGAAAAAACTTGACGGCTCCCCACTGAAAAACCGCATAACCCTGCACCGTTGCAGAGCTGACAGCCTCAATTTGGATGAGAGTGTCAGAGCTGACTTCGTCCTTGCCTATTATATGATTCATGAGACTCCTGATCAGCCGGCCTTTTTCAAGGCGATAAAAAAAATATTGAAACCGGGAGGGAAAGTATTGGTCGTGGAACCACCCTTTCATGTGAACAAAAAAGCCTTCAGCAAGAGCATGGAGTATGCTGAGAAGTCCGGTTTCACTGTGCTGGAAACTCCACGGCGAAAAGGCGGTTTGGCTATGCTGCTCTCCGTTAAACCTGAACCAACTCTCTTCGCGTAACATTTCTTATTCTACCCTGTAACCGGTTACAAATACAGGGAAGTTATCAATCTGGACTGTTCCCCTGTGAGTAGTTACTTTGCATGGTAGTTACTTTGAATGTTTACATTTAACCTCAAGTTACGTACCATGTTTTGAGAAAGAATTTCAAACCATGGCCTGTAATTTTCTTATCCCCAAACACAACTCTCTTAACCTGCATTCTCTGAACCGTATAGGTTTATGATCTTTTTCCGAGGTCCTCTCATGAAAGTCTCCTTTTTCGCCACCTGCCTGGCTGATAATCTGTTTCCTGAAGCGGCTGTTGATTCGGTAAAACTACTGGAAAAACTCGGATGTGAAGTTACATTTAATCCACAGCAGACGTGCTGTGGACAGCCTCTTGCCAATTCAGGGCATCACGCCCAGGCAAAAAAAAGCATGAAACTGCTTATTGACGCTCTGCTCAGCGATGATCCCGACTATGTCGTCGCACCAAGCGGTTCCTGCGTTCTCCAGGTAAAGGAATTTCCCGCCTTTTTCAAAGAGGAATACGCTGAAAAGGCTGCAATCCTAGCCGAAAAAACCAGGGAACTTTCAGATTTCATCGTGAATACACTCGGCGTGGTTGATGTCGGCGCCAAGATGGAGGGCAAGGCGGTGTATCACCCGTCGTGCCACATGACCCGCCTGCTCGGAGTGAAAGAACCGCCGCAAAAACTGCTTGAAAATGTCATGGGACTGGAACTGCTTCAGTTCAGGGATTCTGATAAATGCTGCGGCTTCGGCGGTATGTTTTCGGTAAAAATGCCCGATCTCAGCGGCGCCATGGTCGCCGAAAAAGCAAAAAATATTATGGAAAGCGGAGCAGAGTACCTGATCGGAAGTGATGCGGGGTGTCTGATGAATATCGAAGGTCGGCTGCAGCAGGAGAACCATCCCATTCGCGTGATGCACCTTGCCAACGTACTGATGCACAAATAACGAAAAGTTTCAACTATCGGAGTACGTTATGAGTATTCGAACAAGTGAGCTTCCTTTAGACCAAAGGGTACAACATGAGCTTGACAATACCTTTATGCGAAAGGCTATTGCAGGCGCACAGGACCTGTTGAATAAAAAACGCGACGATATATTCGCCGAACTCGGCAATTACGAGGCATGGAGAGAGCAGGCCTCGGCCATCCGCATGCATGTTCTTGAACATCTTGACTATTACATCAAACAGTTCATTACCAATGCCGAAAAAAACGGTGCTCATGTTTACTGCGCGCAAACGGCTGAGCAGGCAACTCAGCATGCACTTGCAGTCTGCCGGAAAATCAATGCAAAAAAAATCGTCAAATCCAAGTCCATGGTCACCGAGGAGATCGGGCTCAACGAAGTGCTTGAAGCCGATTCCATGGAGGTAATCGAGACGGACCTCGGTGAATACCTTCTCCAGATCGACGACCACGACAAACCATCCCATATAGTTGTCCCTGCGCTTCACAAGAACAGGGACAGGTTCCAGCAGGTCCTCAAGGAAAAAAAAGGATACCAGGGTGACAATAACCCTGAAAAAATGACCCGCTTTGTCCGCGGTCTCATCCGCCGTGACTTTCTTGAAGCAGACGTTGCCGTCACAGGCTGCAATTTCGGCGTGGCAGATACCGGTACCTGTACGCTGGTGACAAACGAGGGCAACGGCCGCTTTGTCACCACTGTTCCGAAAACGCAGATTGTTTTCCTGGGTATTGAACGGCTGGTGCCGTCCTTTGAAGAGCTGGACACCATGCTCAGCCTGCTTGCCAGGAGTGCGGTGGGGGCCAAGCTCACCTCGTATATGACGCTGTTTACGGGGCCGCGAGGCAAAGACGACAAAGACGGGCCGGAGAATCTGCATATCATCCTGGTTGACAACGGTCGATCCAATGTGCTCGCCTCAAACAGCAGAGAGGTACTCAAGTGTATCCGTTGCGGCACCTGCATGCTGGAATGTCCTGCTTACCGGCATATATGCGGGCACGGGTATGGCGCGCTCTATCCCGGCCCCCTGGGCGCTGCACTGGTTCCCGTCCTTGCCGGGTACAAGGAATTCAAGGATATCGTGAAAATCTGCAGCCTGTGCGGCGCATGCAACGATGTCTGTCCGGTGAAGGTGCCCCTGTACGAACAGATTTATGAACACAGGCGCGTCATTGCCGATGATCTGGGTCTTGAGCCTGCAACGGAAAAATTTATGATGTCCCTCTATTCCCAGGCTATAGGCAACAGCAGTCTGTATAATCTGACGACCAAGGCAGCGCCCCTTGCCAACATCATGCCCCCGATCGGGCCGCTCGCGCTCTGGTGCAGATACCGCAATAAACCGCATGTGGCAAAAGAACGTTTCAGGGACTGGTACAGAAAAAACAGGAATGGAGGAAAGTAATGGATACGACCACTACGAACTTTATAGGCCGTATATCACAGACGCTCGGCCGGACTTCGCCGCCTGAAACCATACCGGACCTCGAGCCGCCCAATAGAATACAGGAGGCGTACCTTGACGGCGCCTCTCCTGAAGAATTGCGTGATACGTTCAAGGAAAATGCTGAAGCCGTAGGAACCAAGGTGTACATGACGTCTCCGGAAGAGCTCAATGCAGCCATTATGGAGGCGGTCACAACCTTTCCGGAAGGAACGATCCTGTTTTCGGATGAGCCGTACTGGAGGGAACAGAACTCAATCCCATCACTTGAGGAAACGGGGCGAGATGTGCGTGTCTGGAGTCTCGACAACAGCAGTGAACAGAACATAGAGATTGCTGAAAATGCAGCTGTCGGCGTGGCCACCGCTAAACTCGCCCTGGCAGAGACAGGCACGGTCATGGTGTACAGCCACGACGGTTGCGGTCGAGCTGTTACCCTGCTGCCGACCACGACAATCTATGTCATACACGCCCGGGACATCGTTCCCCGCCTTACCCAGGCAATGGCTTTTCTGAAAAACCAGGCAGCCGGCGGGCTCCCCTCTTCCGTAAACTTTATCAGTGCGGCCAGTTCTACCGCAGATATCGAGCTCGTACGGGTCCAGGGGGTACACGGGCCATTGGAAATTGCCTATATTATCGTTGAATGAGCAGGCTAAACTGATATAAGAAAGGCGCGGAAGCAGCAAAAAACACCGCTTTCGCGCCTTTCTTTATTTTTTCACCTACCTTTATATCAGAATTTCACTTCAAACATACCATAGGTAGCAAATGCCGCATCGTCTTCCAATGTGGAATCGTCGAAGTCAGGCATCAGGTAACCGGCGAACCACGAGAAAGTAGCGCCTTTGGAGATGTTGTAGGCCAATGCACCGGAAACCTCGAAGTAATCAACGTCGTCATTATCATCTTCTGCGTCAACGGTGGCGTAAGCAAGATTACCGGTCAGGTTCAATGCCTCGGTCACCGCATAGTTGGTGCGCAGACCTGCGATGAACCAGTCACCACCCTCACCAATGTCAACAATGGTGGTCGGTTCGTCATACCCCATCATCAGGTACCCGTAATCGACGTCAGGCATAAAACCGTCCTGGGTCATGGTAAACTCCAGGGCGACGGACAGGACATCCATCTTGTAGGTGCCTCGTATATAGCCGCCATATCCGTCATCTTCGTCAAAGTTGAAGTCGCTCAGACCTTCTTCAGCGTAAGCGATCTCAGTCTCAACGGCAAACATCCCCATATCACCGCTCGCAAATACAGATCCAAAGAATCCTTCGTTCTCATTGTCCGTGTAAGTAGTGACGCCGGTTGTTTCATCAACATTTTCAGTGGTTGTGTCGTCGGTCTGGTAGGCTGCGATAAAGCCTGCAGTCCAGGTATCCATCCTTGCGGAAAGAACGGCGCCGAAACGCAGAGTATCATTATCTTCTGCGTAATCATATGCGTTGTCACCGGAATGCCCTTCTTTCATTACCTCATAAAATGGTATAATTTCCACTGTATCGGTGGTGTAGAAACCGCGAATACCTGACATGCCGATATCTTCGAGCAAAAACAGATTACCGTAGTCTACCCGGTATTTACCTGCTTCGAGTTTAAAAGTGTCACCAAAGGGAATACCAAGGTACGCCTTGTCAATCCATACATTTTTATCATCACCGGCCTCGTCGTCTATTCCACCGTTGAAGGTAGTGTCCGATAATATAAGACGTGAGACCATATAGGCTCCGCCGGCAGCCTGTCCCTTAAAATTCAGACGAACACGGGAATCCCAACTGCCATATTCGTCATCGTCTGCGTTGCCGAAATCCTGGTTGGACAGGTATCTTGCACGAACACGGGCGTCACCACCGACTGTAATACCTGTTTCATCATCTGCCATTGCGTTGCCGGCAACCAGGCAGCTGCCGGCCATAAACAGTGCAGCGCTTGCGGCGATTATCTTTTTCATCTTCATCTCCTTTGTAGTGGGCATAAAAGTACATGTTTCAATCAATCAAAAAAGAGCACAGAGACAACACTATTGCAGCGTTATGGATAGATGCTAAACTCTATTCGATCTGCACCAACTTCAAGTTGAAAAATATCCTTAGTCCGTGATGAAATTACAGTAAATTAACATGTGATTCTACATTAACACATTGAAAAATCGATATAAATTTATCAATATACACCTGTGCAAAAATTTAACCCAGCAGGTGAAAAGATGAAGCGTTTTATCCTTGAGCAATCTGACGAAGAATTCTACACAAGCCACTCTGGTCTGGCCCTGGTTGGCCTATGCATAAACCGATTCAGCAAATTGGCCGGCGTGGTGAAGCGCACCATAAAAAACAACAGCAAGCTCATTGCCGATGTTGATATTCTTCGCAGTTACCTGGGGCTTCTTTGCCTGGGCAAAAGTGATTATGAGGCCATAACAGGCATGCAGGATGACCAGTATTTCCAAAACTCTCTGGGTATTGCGAGTGTCCCTTCTGCGGAAACTTTACGACAACGGATGGATAACCAGGCAGCAGAGTATCAGCATGTTGCGGAGCAATGTTCTCTCGCTTTGCTAAAAAATGGGGAAGTCCCCCTCACAGCACTTGATTCCGGCCATATTCCGCTTGATGCCGATGTCTTCCCTATGGACAACTCCGGTACCAAAAAGGAAAAACTTGGCTGGACGTACAAAAAGCACGATGGTTTTGCCCCCATTGCTGCTTATCTTGGCCTGGAGGGATGGTGCCTGGGAATAGAATTTCGGCCAGGCAACCAGCATAGCCAGGAAGGTTTCATTCCATTTATGGACGACATCCTGAAAAAAGCAAGAACTCTCACTAACAAGAAGCTGCTGGTACGACTTGATTCCGGCCATGATGCCATTGAGACCCGCGTTTTGCTCGGGAAAGCCGACAAGGTTTCCTACATCATCAAATGGAACCCGAGAAGGGAAGACACCAGCGAACTGCGTAAACGTGCCTTTGAACATGGCATTGTAGATGAGCCTCGAGAAGGAAAGAGAGTTGCCCTTTTGACGACTTACATAACGCAGGAGCACGAAGAGAAAAAGTATCGTTTTACCAAGGTTGTCCGTGTTACTGAACGAACAATTGATAAACATGGTCAAAAGCTACTGCTTCCTCAAATTACTGTTGAAGGATGGTGGACGAACCTGATTCTCCCTGAATCCGAGATTATTTCACTCTATAAAAATCATGGCTTAAGTGAACAATTTCACAGCGAGTTTAAAACAGATTTAGATTTGGAGCGATTGCCCAGTGGAAAGTTTGCCACCAACGCTCTGGTCATGTCGCTGGGAGTCTTTGCCTATAATATTTTACGCTACATAGGGCAACTCGGCCTGCTTGGGGACAAGTCTCCAGTTAGACACCCGGCCAAAAGACGCCGTTTGAAAACTGTTATCCAGGAGTTGATGTACCTGGCAGCAAGGCTAGTACGAAGCGGAAACCGGTTACAACTACGGTTCAGTTGCCACTGTCCTGCATTTGATGCTTTCAAGGGTGTGTATGGACTGTTACTTGCCTGACTGTTGCAAGACCGCCAACAATTTGCCACTCAATGGGAGAGGTGCGTCCTTATGATGCAAATATAGTCAGATTTTCAAAGATCGAGCCGCCTGGACCGCACGATACTGTGGATCACAGTCGGTATTTTGCCCAAATGGTAGGCAAAAAAATCGAATAAGTATTTATGAAACAATTATCGAAACTGGCTTCACTGATTCAGGAATATTGTATACAATACAATTCATACAGCACTCTTTATCATAATATCTATTAAAAAAATCAATTATCATTTTATAAGTAATAAGCAATGCCTTCATACAACGTTGAACAGAAATTAACAAAAATTAAATATTCGATATTTTTCCGGATAGATATGACTATAAAACTTTTATGCACACACTACCAGCTCAATCCTGCTAAATTATTGCCTGATTCTATCATCAGCAGAAAAAATTACAGTGTAAACCTACATGTTAAGGAGACGCATGATTCAATTCTGCTGCACACAATGAAACTGAAGCATTTCATCAACCAGAAATATGTCCGTCAGCAATGCTGATTGCGTAATGAGTAGGAAGAGAGTGCATAATACGTGCGGTCGTTCTGTCTATATCCACGCTGAACTCTTCACGGTCAGGTGATAATTGACGGCACCAGTCCACGCCTGTTTGTATCATGCCTGCAGTAGGTTAATCTTTGAGGATAAAATTCGCGCATCTGCCGACAATACCACAGGCCCCCTGTCGACTGATTTTCCGGATAATATTGCTTTGCACAAGAAACAGGGCGTCCAGGGGCGGCTTTTTCTCGTTCACATAGGCCTATTCCTGTTTGTACAGTTCATACATTAACTGCTCGACAGTCTCTGTTCGTTTTGAGCAATATACTCAGCGGTGAAACCACTCTGCTGAGCACTGAGTTCTATCAATTCCTTATCTTGACATCCTCCCCCACCTGAAGGAAGGGGATTCCCAAACAGCCTAAGCTACCTGGGGCGAGTATGCTTCACAGCTACTCGCAGGTTCCTGCTTCATAGAAGAAGGTGCTCTTTCTTCTCCACAGGCTAACAAGCGGTATCCCCGCTCTAAGATATTTATAGCGGCAACATGGTCGGCATGACCAGCATGGCCGCAATTCATACATACAAATACAGCCTGAGTTTGCCGATTTTCTTTCGACACATGTCTACATACTGGACAAGCCTGTGACGAATATTGAGCTGGAACAAGAAGGAGTTTCCCCCCAAGCCAATTCAATTTATATTCAAGCTGACGACGAAACTCGTACCAACCCTGATCCAGAATTGATTTGTTCAAACCTGCTTTTGCTTTCACATTATGGCCGGGATTATCAACCGATCCTGAAACCGAAGCGCTCATGTTTCGTATCTGTAAATCTTCCATCACCACAATCGCGTGTTTTTTGCTGATTATGGTGGAGAGTTTTTGCAGAAAATCATTCCGGGCGCTGGCTATTTGGGTATGTATCTCGGCTATACGCTGTTTTTGTTTTTTCCAGTTGTTAGAGAATTTTACTTTCCGGGCGAGACTTCTTTGAAATTTGGCAAGTTTAGTTTCCAGTTTACGAAAACTGTTGAGTGGTTCTATGAAATTGCCATCAGACATGGTGAAAAATCGCTTTACCCCCATATCCAGGCCAATGACCGTTGTTGAAGTATGGATCGGTTCAGGTACTTCTAATTCAGTTTGAATAGAGCAGAACCAATGTTTACCCCTACGAGAAATTGTGACATTTTTCACCGTTCCAATGAGCTCACGACTTTTGAAAAAGCCTACCCAGCCAAGCTTCGGAAGAAAAATGCGTTTATTTTCAGTTTTGAAACCCTGGGGATAGCGGAAAGAATCATTTCGACCTTTTTTCTTGAACCTGGGCATCCGTTTAAGGGGTTGATTTTTATCGAACCCGTCTTTGATTGCCCGTTCAAGACTGCGCAAGGTGTGTTGTAATGCCTGGGAGGGAGCCTGTTTAAGAAAAGAAAGCTCTTCTGTCTTCTTCCAGAAGGTGAGAAACCAAGCCATATCCTGATACCACAAAAGCTTTTGTTTCTCTTCCAAGCGGAATTTATTCATTGCCCAGGCTTTATTCCAGACAAGACGACAACAACCGGAAAATTGAGAAAACTTTTCTTCAATTTCTGGATTAGTCTTTAGTCTGAATTTATATGCCTTACGAATTATCATGCTGATATTGTAATATATTATTGAAATTTCTACCACAATTACAGCATGCATTTTGCGCCTTATATCCCCGACCTGAAGGAAGGGGTTTTACGGCGCGGCTTGATAAAAAGCACACCCGAGCTGTTTGGCCGGCTGTTGACCGATCTCATCACCGCCACTGCCGTATTCACGGAAACCGGTGATAACCATGTGTGGTTGTTAGGATGCAGAAACAGTCTTTTCGCTGCTGATGGAATTGTCCGCTTCCGCACTAAACCATGTGTCAACGGCCGGCAACCATTTGCTGTACAACCTGGCTAGGAAGCCGACAGCAAGGGCGGCGGCGATAGTGCCTTCACGCACCCCATCTACATGATGAAGAAGTACAAGAGAACTTACCAGCCACTCCCGTTTTGAACGGGATGGAGTAGTAAAATTCGCCAAATACTCCCCGGCCTGTTCTGTTTTCTTCTGCCAGGGCTAAATCCCGGCTTGCGCTTTCACTTGCTCCTAGAAAAACAAGTGAAAACCATGTTTTCAGGACGGAGTTATCCGTCTGACCTGCCAATAAATTTTTCCAGCAGGTACTTGATCTTTGCCAATTTGTTTACTGCCCGTCAGTCGCTAATCATACGTTGGACAGTGTTGTTTCTCAAATCCATGGGCGATCATCCGTAAAATAGCCTCCATTGAGGGCGCAATGAAATGGTGAAAATGACTGCGTATTCGTTCCCACAGCGCCTTCTGGCATCTTACTTTTTTTCTGGCAGCTTGAAAGAGTGGACAGCAAAATTGCTGAACCTGATCCACGAGAAACGCCAGTATCATCAGATGCATGAAGACCGCACTGAGGTGTTTCTTACCCAGTCCGTAATTGTGGCCGAGATTATAGCCTTGATTTTTAAGGGTGTTGAAGGTCTCATTTTCGATTCGCCATCGCGCGCGACCACAACGCATGATCTCTGTAACATTGTCCAGGGTGATTTCAAGGTCCGTCACCCAACTGAAGCGCTTGAGGATAACCGTCTCCTCACCCACCACCTCCCAGTATTCAAGAAAATTGATTTGGAGATCGTCTTGGCTGGTTTTATTAAGTGGTACGGCGTTGATAAATCGAAAACAATGCGTTTTGTTCGCATCCGCCACACGAGCTCCGTGACCTCTCCGTTTGCCGCCTCATCGACATGGTCGAACAGGAAGGCATGATCCGGACAGAAAGAATGTAGCGAAGATCATGGCATTAAATCTTTTATGTGCGGCGCGTTGGCGCTTAAGCCATCCTCGGTGACAATAATCTTCAGATGCCCCGACGTAGATCACGAAAAGACGAACCGGTCGTTCTTGGTGGCACCGTCCTGCTGCCGGATGAGTTCCGGGCATATTGGAAGCATTTGTCTGGTGAAACAAAGGCTTTACCATTTGGAGATGGTATTCGGTTTTGCCATTGCGTTTCTTTTTGGTGAGACAATAATCGGAGCCGATGTTCTCTGAGCTGTAAACCCCGGTTCCGTCGATCGCCAAGAGCAGATGTCCGTCCAGACAGGTCATCCTGGGCAGTACTTTACCTCGTTGCAGTTGATGAAAGATACTGCGAAAAGGTCGACGGATATGGATAGGTAAAACTTCGTCCAGAATCGTGCGCATCTGAGTATCACTTGGGATGACAATCCGTAAACCCCGTGGAGACTCCGGTTCTTCAAAACGGCGCTCGTCAAAAGCCATGAGTCAAAGGGCGTCTTCCATGGGATTTGGCAGCCCGACGGGTACCTGCTGCAATCCTGGCGGATAATGGAATATGGAAGGTACAGGATACGACACGGCTGTTCTCCTTGTAAATATTTGATATTACGAAAAATCATTTCGACCCTTTTTTGGTTTGTCAAGAAAAAAACATAGATTTTGAAAAAAATAATATCGTAAAACTAAACAGTTAAGCTAATAATCGCATATTAACCGATCCCAAAAGTTTGCGAAAAGGATTTATTGAAACCTCGCATTTGCAACGGTTAAGGGCAAACCGGGAATTGCTGAGAACTTACTGTCCCCAAAATGACCATGGTGCTGTCAACGCCCATCTTGCATTTACCGAATTCAACCTTGAATGTATCGGCGATAGCCAGGGCAAGGCCTTCACCCGGAAGATAGGTAATTCGAGCCTTTACCTCTAAAAAAACTCCAAAAGCAAGAACGGCAAAACTCGATAAACACAAAAGGACCTGCCCCGCATACGCAGTAACATCAAGTCCGGACACGAGATACAGCGTCAGATCCGTGAAAAAACCAAATACAAAAACAACCGGGATTTGGATGAGTTGAATACATTTGTAATTTTTCCGTAAAACCATCATCTGCATCAGGATAAGCAAGACATTAAAAATGATGGTCGTTGTCCCCATGGTCAAGGGATATTTCACACTGAAGATGTATGGAATACAGGATACAGGAGAAACGCCGAGGTTTGCCTCCACAGATAAGGCTACCCCGAAGGCCATGATAAAGAGGCCAAGTATAAATGTAACTGATCGTATAAAAAGAGTATTTGCAAACATAATTATAATTACAACACATTACCGCAATGTGATCTTCAGACAGGTTATCCGAAGGTTTCGTTGCCGTTGACTTGAAGAATACGCTGTAGCTGCGAGACGAACGCGCCTTTAGAACAGGAAATCACTACTTAAATCCACATTCCGATCAACCGGTTGCACTTGAGGTTTCCTCGCGACCTTATGCTCGGGAAGCCCGTCAACATATATTGCCTGTGAGCAGTTACCAGTTACAATTATAAGCCGTTGATCACCCGTGCCGCGGCACAGGCGGCACCGTACCCGTTATCTATATTCATAATGGCCGCCCCCGGCGCACAGCTGGTAAGCATACTTGCCAGTGCGGCTTTGCCGTTTTCGGCAACCCCATATCCCACTGAAGTAGGCACCCCGAAAAGCGGCTTGGAGGTCAGGCCGCCCATGACACTGAGCAAAGCGGCGTCCAGTCCTGCCACCACAATGACCGCGTCTGCAGTATTGATCTCATCCAGCCGATCAGTGAGTCTCCAGAGTCCGGCGACCCCGCAATCCTCATACATATCGTTTGCAATGCCCAGATACGTCAGCGTACGAGAAGCCTCCCAGGCAACGGCACTGTCCGCTGTTCCTGCCGAAATAACGGCAATGCGTCCTGTCGTTCTGGCCGGCAGGGTCTCCCCAAAGGCCGTGCCGGATAAAGGGTGGTAATCATACCCGGCCTGCACGGTGTCGGGAACCAGGGCGAACTGCTCCGGACGCAATCGGGTAAAAAGGATGGGCCGCTCCGCTCCTTTAGAGAACCGATTCAGCAATTCGATAATAGCCTCATCAGGCTTTCCCTGGCAAAATACCGCTTCGGGCAGACCTATGCGCGCAGTGCGTCCATGATCAAAAAGAATACTGTTGTTCATAGTATTATTTACAGGAAACACCTGGATAATAATTTGACGATAAATTTTCGGTAGTGATTTCAAACTTTCCGGTAACTGCTCACAGGCCTGGAAAGGCGGCGATTATCAATCACCCCTCCTTTTTCATCTCCAGAGTTGGAGGGACGGTGTCATCTTTTTTCCATGGCAATAAGGGCTTGCCTTTTTCCTGACGGATACGCAAGATATACCCTCCCAACGCTCCGCCTGCAGTGGTCAGCAGCAACATTCCCAGGCTTACGAACTGTGTCAACAGCAGCAGAGCCCCCACCCCTGCGGCCCCGACAAAGGTTGCGCCGACCTTGATTTTCGCCTCGGTAGAGGTGCGCCGCACTTCCTGCACGGTTTCCCGATGCGCCTGCTTGACAATCTTCGCCTTGGCGCGTTCAGCGCTCTTGATAATACCTTCACGCTCCTTTGCATGATTTTCCCGCAAACGGTGGATTTCATCTTTCCGCTGATGCGCGGCCACGGAACCGAGCCAAAAAGCGGTCAGCAGGCCGACGACCAGCAGGGGGACGACCAGACGCAGCCACTCCAGCGTGGTGAAGGTTTCCGGGTTAGTAAAATCGACTGGAAAAATCTGCGCAAAAGCCATGGTAATAATCTGCAGCAACACAATCCCTGGTATAAATTTCAACATATTGAACATCCTTGCATACAATCAATGTAACTACTCATAGGGGCATAGTCTAACTTGATAACTTCCCTGTATTTGTAACTGGTTACAGTGCACCTGATACCGAACCCCGCACAAAAACTGCTTACTCCTGAGCAAACACATAGGTCTGTTTCCCCCTGCGTTTAGCCTCATACATGGCGTTATCGGCTTTTTTTATAAGATCCTGAAAATCATCACCCTGTGTCGGGTACATGGCAATGCCGATACTCGCACCGATCGCAATACAGACACCATCCCGTTCAAACGGGTCAGTCAACCGTCGAAGTATTTTCTCGGCTACCCCCCTTACCACATCCTTGTCATGGATCTCAGAGAGAATGATCAGAAACTCATCACCACCTATACGTGCGACGGTGTCAGCCTCCCTTACAAGCCGTCGCAGCCGTTCCGCCACCATCTTCAAGACCATGTCACCGACTCTGTGTCCATAGGTATCGTTAACCGATTTAAAACCATCGAGATCAAGAAACAGTATGGCGGCTTTCCAGTTCTTCCTCTTGGAAATCGATGAAGTGAAATAAAAGCGATCCTGCAGCAAGCGAATATTGGGGAGCCCGGTTAATGGATCCTGATGGGCCAGCGCGTGAACTTCTTTCAGCGCCTTGGCAAGTTGAGCCTGGGTTTCCTTATATTCAGTGATATCGAAATACGTCAGCATCCTGCCGCCGCCGGGAAGGACGACACACTGATATTGCAGGACTTTGCCATTTTGATGTGAAAACTCCTTCGGCCTACTTATTCCCGCTTTCACCAGTGCCTCACGTTCTGCAGCAAAATCATCAAATGCTGCATCGGGCATATTATAAATTCCCGTATAGCGATTATAATATATCAGTTCCCGGTATGTCGGTCTTCCGGTGAACAGTTCTTCCGGATATCCCCACATTTCGCGAAACGCCTTGTTTGCAATGCGCGCACGTAAGTCAGCGTCCATGAACAATACCCCGTAATCAATGGATTCCATGACGGCGTCAAACTCATGTACAGTCTGAGAAAGCTGTTCTTCCACCTTTTTTTGAGAGGTGATGTCCTGGAAGATGGCTACAAAAAATGGTGTTTCCTTGTCGACAATGCGAACAAGGTTCAAAATAATTTTTCGTGACCCTGCTGACAAGGGATCTTCATAACCGGAGTAAAAAGGGGCTGCATCTTCCAAAGCCGCTCGCTTGAGCCACTTTTTGACTGCATTGACTCCGGGGCCGGAAAGATAGTCTGTAAGTGAGCTGGAGACCAGTGTTGAAAAATCCCGGGTCAACAGTTTCAGTGCAGCCTTGTTTGCTTCAACGATTCGTCCGCCGGTATCCATTTCAACAACGGCTTCCGCAAGATTCTCCATGATTGCATAATAGTGGCGGCGGGACAAGAGCAGTTCTTTGGTGATATGAGTTTTACATGTGGGCTGTGTTCCCTTTAAAACCCCGGCACGCCGTTTACCTGTCCTGACTAATTCCATGACGCTGTGAACATGCTTCTGAATTGTATTGTCCGGCCCTTTGGCGATATAGAGGTCGGCATCGAGGTTGTAGAGAAGATCGTCTCCTTCACAGGCTATTGCCGAGTGAACCACCACAAATACATCCTTCAACCGCTGAGATTCTCGTACTATTCGGCATAAGACTTCACCGCTTATCTTCGGCATGATGATATCTGTAAACAGAATATCAGGAACATAAGATTCCATGATATTAATGGCTTCCAACCCGTCAGGAGCACAACGGATATCACATCCCTGCGCCTGAAAAAAATGAGAGAGCAGTTTAGTGATAACTGGATTGTTTTCTACAATGAGTACTTTGTACATACCTCTCCGGATTTCAGTCATAATTTTGCGGTCAACACCGTCGTTTCAAAGGAGTCTGTCGATCTCTGCTTACATACTACCACATTTCATTTCACGATCTACCCTTGAAGCGCCTTTCAGTCCGGACTCGCCATGCTTATTTTTTGAACTCTTCTTTCTTCAGTCCGTACTTTTTCATCAACTTGTGCAGCTGTCTCGTCGTGATACCTGCGGCTTCCGCACTCCTGTTGATCTTGCCGTCCTGTCTCTCAAGTACCTCTTTCAGGTAGCAGCGTTCGATTTCTTCGATCCCTCTTCTTCGAACCTCTGCAAGGTTTAACATGGTGTCCATCTGAATTCTTGAAAAATTATCTTCAGCTGTAAAAAGTTCAGCAGGAAAACTTTCAGGCAATAAGGTGGAGGAACGTTCAAGAATACAGGCCCGTTCGATGATATTCTCCAATTCCCGGATATTGCCCGGCCATGAATACAGCAAGAAGGCTTCGATGGCCTGGGGATGGATATCCTGGATATTTTTGGCATGAAATCGGTTGAACTGTTGAATGAATGTCTGGGCAAGCCCGGAAATATCCTCTTTTCTTTCTCTGAGCGGCGGCAGGTTGATGGGAAAGACGTTAAGCCGGTAAAAAAGGTCTTTGCGGAATTTTTTTTCCTCACAGAGCCTTGCCAGGTCTTCATTGGTTGCGGCAACCACTCGAACATCCACTCTGGTATCCTGCTCGCTGCCGACTCTCTGCAGTACCCCGTCCTGCAGAATCTGCAATAATTTAATCTGCGCAGCCGGGGTTATCGTCCCGATTTCATCAAGAAAGATCGTGCCGCCATGGGCGATCTCAAATTTGCCAAGTCTTCTTTTTACAGCACCGGTGAACGCCCCTTTTTCGTGTCCGAAAAGTTCACTCTCCAACAACGTGTCAGGAATAGCGCCGCAGTGGACATGAATAAACTGTTCGTTTCTCCTGTTACTGTGCCTGTGGATCAGCTTTGCCAGCACACCCTTGCCGGTGCCGGTTTCACCGGTCAGCAAAACGGTGCTTTTAGTAGGCGCGACAGAACGGACATCCTCAAAGACCTTGGCCATTGTCGGACATCGAGTCAGCACAAAAGGTACGGCATCCTGATCCCAAAACTGATCGCGTAAGTAATCGAGCTCCGACTGCACTATCTGCGAATCCCTGAGCGTACTGGAAACCAACCGAATCTCCTCTCCGATAATGGGATACATGATATATGCGTCGGCACCCTGTCTCACTGCAATAATAGCTTCCCGCAGGAGTTCATGGGGGGTGATCACCACAATATCGATACTCGGCCATTGCGCCCTGAACGACTGGAGTACAGCGCCGTAGTCACTGTCGCTGGAGGAGGCAAAATCTTGAAGAATCGTCAATTCAACAAACATGACCTCACAGCGATATTGCCGGCACAACTCAAGTCCTTCTACCAGGGAGGAGGCTGTTAGAACGTTGGATCCGGAAGGATATTTTTTTTTAAAACTGCTCAATAATTCGAAATTTTTACTGACTACGAGAATGTGTTTCATATCATTCACGAAAAAAACAAGAAATAACAGTTCTTATGGTCGCAGATACAAGAACTCGCAGTTCTTTATCTTGTATATACATCTAAAAATATGGAAAAACCGATTTTTTTCACACAGTATACATGACTGACAACCCCTTTTTTAAAAAAAGAGAATCAAAAGTTCTTCTTTCTGGCAATATTCTTAATTAATCGATGCAAAAACAGCAAGATAAATCAGGCACATCGTTTGCTTTTATAAAAGCACGTTATTAACCTTGACCTGGAGTTGTCATGAAAACAAAAAAATGCCCGGCGTGCGGTGGAAAAATCAGTATCTATTACGATCATGAAGCAGGTGACGAAGTCTATTGCGAAGACTGTGAAAGAGAATTTCAACTGATCTCGCTCAATCCAATCAGGCTTGATCCCATAGAACGGTATGAAGATCATACCAACAGGGTGAACGAATACTGAAAAATACTCATAACACAAGGCATGGTTACGGCATGGGACAAGGAGAGTTTGTGTCAACTTACTCTACTCTTACCGGTATACTCATTGCCGATCAGTGGGAAGCAAACGGTACTGTTACCGGCTGTGCGCTCCTGACCGATGATGAGGAGAAATATATTGTCCGACTTGATGACCGGCTTCATGAAATGTTGCTGCTGCTTCGTCGGAAGATTACCGTAAACGGAACGCTGCAAGACGAAAACAGGGAAAAAATACTCCATGTCATTGATTTTGTCCCTATGAGATAGGGGCAAAATCACCCTGACAACACTGGAGATGTCAATCCCTGATGCAACAGCGGCAAATGTCATATATCCGTTCTTTTCATGGAATAACTGTAAGATGCGCAAGGTGCCTCCGCACAGAAATGTGACCATGCCTCACCTTCAACAACTCGAAAATGAGTTCCCGCCGGCCGGAAATGGTTTTCCCTGCCGAACCGGCACGGCTTGACCGGGTCGGCAGGCCGCAACCAAGCATGGAAGTTTGTCACTCCGGCAGCGCGTCTGCTGCTCTCTTGCGGAGACTCTCATATAAACACAAACCAATCATTCAATAACACTATTCATGCATTCTGCCACAGCCGCGGAAGCTGCAGAAGAATTTTCTTCGCCTTCCCTTAAAAACGTCCTGCTCGTCATCGATTCCCTCGATCTTTGGGCACCCTATTATACATCCGACAGCGTCATCACCGTAGATACCTATCTGCAGAACGAAAAGTTCAGCGCTGAAACCAATCTGGTGATCAATCTCTGCTCAGACCTGCACTATCTCTCGGAAGGGTACTATTGCTCTTTGCTTGCCCAGGCCAGAAAACATAAGGTATTGCCCAGTATAGAAACCCTGAACAAACTGGACGGCAACAGTCCTGCAAAAAAAGACGCCCTGCCTCCCCTCCATTTCGGCAGCCATGGACCTGTAGCGGATTCCGCCGCCACGGATGACCAGGTCATCGACCTCTATTTCGGCAAACCCGAAGACCCTGCCTTTGTAAAAATCGCCCGGGCCGTCTTTGAACAGTATCCGGCGCCGCTGCTCAGGGTGACACTCAATACGGCTCGTCTGCAGCAGATAACGGGAATACGTACGCTTACCCTTGAAGAACTTGACGACCATCAGCAGGATCTTTTTGCCGATAATCTGGACAGATTCAACAAAAAAGTCTGGAGAAAACCCAAAGGCAAAAAACCAGCCCGTTATGATATTGCCGTCTATCATGACCCGCAGGAGGCAATGCCGCCGAGTAACAGGAGGGCGTTGAACCTCTTTATCACCGAAGCCCGCAAAATGGGCATCAACGCGGAACTCCTGACAGAGGAAGACTCAAGCAGGCTGCTTGAATTCGACGCTCTGTTTATCCGTCAGACCACAGCGGTCGACAATATCACCTACAAGCTTGCCCAGGCTGCGGAACAGGCGGACATGGTCGTTATAGATGATCCGTCATCCATTATCCGCTGTACCAACAAGGTGTATTTGAAAGAATTGCTGGACAACAAGGGTATCCCGACACCTCGTTCCAGGCTGATTTTCTGTAAAAATCCACCCGCATTTGAGGAAATGTCCGCATCACTCGGCAGAAAAATGGTTCTGAAGATTCCGGACGGATCTTTTTCCGTAGGCATCCACAAAGTGGAATCTGAACAGGAGTACACGGCAAAGCTCGCGGAGCTTGAGCGGCATTCTTCCGTTCTTCTGGCCCAGGAATTCGTCCCTACGGAATATGACTGGCGGATCGGGGTGCTCAATGGGGAGTCTATTTTTGCCTGCAAATATTTCATGGCCCGCGGCCATTGGCAGATTTACCGACATTCAACCGCCGGAACGGTCCGCTCGGGAAAATGTGAAACCATTCCGGTTCATCTTGTACCGCGCTGCATAACAAAACTCGCAGAAAAAGCCACTGCCGCCATCGGCAAGGGATTTTACGGTGTAGACCTGAAGGAGACCCAACAGGGTCTCAGGGTAATCGAAATTAATGATAATCCTTCTGTGGACCATGGTGTTGAAGACCGGATCCTCGGGGCGGAACTGTATAAGATTATCCTTCGCGAGATAACCCAGCGCTTGGATATCAAGAGGAATTATTAAATCATGCCTGTTCGAAACAGACGTCTGCCAGGTACGCCGGAATGATTCATCCCGCAACAGAAGTCAGATACATCAACCGACACGTGGGTTGCGGGCTGTTTGCAACCCGCTCTATCCCTGCCGGGACCATAACCTGGTCACGGGATCAGCTTGATCGCGAGATTACCCCGGAGCAGCTGCTCCAATACAACGAGCAGGCTCGGGAAACGATTCTCCATTACAGCTATCGCAACAACAAGGGCAACTTCATCTTCTGTTGGGATAACACCAGATACATGAACCATAACTGCAATCCCAACACCTGTATCACCGCCTATGAGGTGGAAATAGCGGTGCGCGACATACATGCAGGAGAAGAGGTCACCAACCATTACGGGATGCTGAACATCCTTGAGCCGTTTGAACTTGCAGATGAAAAGCGCACCATCATTCGGCCCGACGATCTGCTGCGCCACGGCAAAACCTGGGATAACAACCTGGAAAGGGTTTTCCCCTTGCTTACCCGGGTTGATCAACCGTTACGCAGTTTGCTGAGTGATGAGCAGTGGGACACTCTCTGCAGTGTCAGCCGGGGGGAATGCGCCATGCTGTCTGTTTTAACGTGTTACATAAACCAGCATAGATGAACCATATTGACCGGCCACAAAAAATAAATCCTTTTCCAGGGAGTTCTTATTATCGCGCTCATTCATAAATACCTTAGCTGTATACCTCATAACAGTTCACCTCACACGAGTTATACCAAAGGGTGTCCGTCCGAGAATGTCCGGGTGATGTATCAGCGTTGCAGCAGCCACCTGAGCGTAATAAGCGGCTTGATATTTCGTAATCGGCTCAGGGGATAATGGGTACCTCTCCAGGTGATGCCTTGTTCACGGAGAGTGATCAGCATGGCGCGAAGTGAAATTACCAGGAGAATAACCGGTGCCGGCGGAGCCCGGAGCAAGGAATGCAGCGGGACGGTCAGCCTGCGGCAGACAAGAAAAAAACAGGTAAGCTTGAGCAATACTATGGCTGCACAGAGCAGCTGTACAAGCCCTGCTGCAAACACAAGCCCCAGATACGGAAAGATGCTCAAACCGATGATGACCAGGGCGGCGCAGACGGCGGTGGGAATATGGAAATTGTAGAAGGCAAATACATTTTTCATCAGCCCTCCCACCATATCTCCGGTACCTGCGTACCAGTCCACGCTCACATGACGATATCCGCATAGACAATCCTGAGAATATCCGTTCTCTTTCAAGGTCTTCCCTAAAATGAGATCATCAATGGGGTGGAGCGGGTTGGCGGCATGACCGCCGATTGAATCGTAGGCCCTGCGGCTGACCAGGTTGAATGCGCCGATGCCGATGAAGTATTTACTCCCCTTTTCCGCGGCTTTCCAGGGACGCAGGAGGAGGAACAGTCCGGTCATGGCCTCGACAATCACGGCATTGAGAAGGCCTCCCGGCGCGGTATTACGAAAAAACAGGGTAAGGTGATCAAGTGTATTGCGTCGAACATATGCCATTGCTCGAGTCAGTGTATCCGAGGCAAAACGAATATCAGCATCTGTAAATACCAGGTACTCGCCGCTTGCCGTTTGAGCACCTCTATGCAGGGCGTAATTTTTTCCCAACCAACCGTCAGGCAGAGCTGTTATATGGATGCCTTTGACCGTAGGCGTATTTTCCAAAATTCTGTTCAGTACTTCTCCTGTGGCATCGGTTGAACGGTCGTTGATGATGATCAGTTCAAGCGGTCTGTAATCCTGGGAAAGAATACTGCGAACAGTCTCGGCAAGATTATCCGCCTCGTTGCAGGCAGGCACGATAACCGATACCTTGGGTAGTTCGTTTTCTTCACCCTCCCCTGTCCCCGGTGGGACATCCTCCAGTGTACCCAGTCCGGACAAACCGTAAAGGAGCAGTACAAGCATATAGACGGTGATCAGGAGAACACAAAGGGTCCAGGCGAGCAGCATGGCGTATTGTAAGGCCTTGTTGTTGAGGATGTTTTTTACTGGTCAGTGCGACATTTTATATAATTCAATGGGCACGATTTTCTGATACAGGGTGAAATTCTTATCTGTTGTGAAAATTGACACCTTTAATCTGCTCGATACGGCACAGATCAAACAATCAATATGGGAGCCTTGAATTCCATTTCTTCGGCATGTATTACTGAACTCTGCAGCTACTTCATAATCACTGTCATTGATGGAAGTATTTTCAAAATATGAGAGTTTTTCTCTCATCTTTTGGAATTTGATGAGGTCACTATAGCCGGATAATATTTCCTGGCGGATCGGACCAATAATAATGGTTCGTTGATCTTTTATAAGAGAAATTAATTCACGTATTTCATTCTGATATTTCTCATTCTGGGAACGAAATGCGTAGGACCAGATCGGAGTGTCGACAAGGATCTTCACCGATTTCTTCCCTTTTTATAGTCATAATCCGAATCCGGGTCCATTTTTCCAAAAAGTTTAAGTATTTCCAGCTGTTTTCTTTTGTCAACAAACTCTTTAAGAGCCAGATTAACAGTGTCCTTTTTCGTTTTTAACCCACTAATTTCCAAGGCCTCATGCAATAAATCGTCATCGATTGCTAAATTTGTAGCCATATAGCACCTCCACAGTGTTTCTTCACACATAGTATTACACATTACCATGTGCGTCAACAACTCAACAGGCTACTCACGGCATGTACCCGTAGAACTCTCAACAAACTGAATCCTGACGTCAGCGCCCGGAAACAACGCCTGCAGCATGCCCTTTTGAAAATCTGCGTTGATGATGTCTTACTTCTTAAAATCTGCAGAAACAATCCCGTATTTACGCATCAGCCGCTGCAGCGCCTGACGTTCCAGTCCACAGGCTGTGGCTGCGTTGGTGACGTTACCTTGATGGACCTTGAGCAGGTTATGGATATAACCGATGGAAAAGGCGCTGACCAGGTCTGCCTTGGCCTCGTTATAAGGCGCGGCATAATAGGTGCGGAGATCATACCCGGAGTCCGTACCGGCTGCACCGGTCTCCTCGCCGCCATCCTGGAGCAGCAGGTGCACATCCTCCGGCTCGACCCTGCTCCCGGAAGACAGCAGCACTATGCGCTTGATGCTGTTGCGTAACTCGCGAACATTGCCCTGCCACTTGCGGCTGCACAGGTACTGCAGGACATCCGGCGCCAGCTCCAGGTCCTGACGTCCATATTGTTTGCTGAACAAAGACAGAAAATGCTGTATCAGCAACGGAACGTCTTCCTGCATTTCCTTCAATCCAGGCATGACCACCGTGACCACATTCAGGCGGTAGAACAGGTCTTCCCTGAACTCACCCGCCCGTATCTTTGCTTCCAGATCCTGGTTGGTGGAGGCGACCACGCGAACATCCACCTTGATTGTTTTATTCTGCCCGAGGGGTTGGATCTCCTTTTCCTGCAGCACCCGAAGCAGTTTGGTCTGTACGGACACGGGGATATCGGCAATTTCATCAAGCAGAATAGTAGATCCCCGGGCCTCCAGGAACAACCCCTTTTTGTCGTGCAAGGCTCCTGTGAAAGCGCCTTTGCTGTAGCCGAACAGTTCACTTTCCAGCACATTTTCGGGGAGTGCCGGACAGTTGACAAAAACCATCTGCCGCTCGCTGCGGCCGCTGAGCTTGTGCAGGGCCCGGGCGGCGAGTTCCTTGCCGGTTCCGCTCTCTCCGCGGATCAGAACCGTGGCGTCGGTATCGGCAACCCGGGATATCAGATCAAGGGCTGCCCGTAGAGGCGGACTCCGGCCGACAAATCCCTCCGGCAGGCTGAGCTGTTGCAGCTTCTGCTGCAGAGTAACATTGGTGCGCAGCAGGGAAGTACGTTCAATGCAGTTGTTGACCAGCCGGACAATGTGATCTTTATCAAAGGGTTTTTGCAGAAAATCATAGGCCCCGTTTTTTAGAGCCTCCACCGCCATTTCGATGGTTCCGTACCCGGTCATGATAACAACTGAGATCGTGGAATCGAATTCGCGGATTTTTTTCAGCAACTCCAGACCGTCCATGTCCGGCATTTTAATATCCGAGACAATGACGTCGGGCCGCTTAGCGTGCATCAGGGGCAGTGCATTGGTCCCTGAAGGTGCGGACAGGACATCGCATCCACATTTTTTTTCCAGGACAAGTGTGAGCATGAGCAGCATGTCCGGTTCATCGTCCACGACCAGGACCAAAGGGCGTTTACTCTGATTTTCCTTCATTCCCTTTCTTTTTGTCGGATTTTTGCGCGGCAATATGCTGAAAATATTTCTGGATAAACTTCCCTGAGATGGTATCGCGGTTGCTCACATCGGGAAGCGTGATATAGGTTGCAGCTTCCTCGCCGAACAGGGCGTAAAACACCTCCTCGGAGAGTAATGCCAGCTCCTCGTAAATGTCATAGACATCCTTTGCTTCCAACGAACAGCCGGCCAGACGACAATGCACCGGACGAAACGTATGCAACAGGCATTTGCCGTTTTTGCGCAGAGGACATCCCGTATCAGCCGCAGATTGAAAGACGGGAAGTTCTCCGCCTGTGTCGTCTCCGCTGATCACATCCTCCCCCTGCGGATCAGACACCCCGACCGCCTGGCCGATGATGGCATTTCTCTGTTCAGAGGTAAGGGTGACGTTGACCTTGTTGTTCAGGTATAACGCTTCGATAAGGGAGAGATTGAAATTTTTACTGCAGGATTCCTCACTTTTTCCACAACTCAATTGTTCCGACTTTTCGATGAGCCGGTCCACCTTTTCCAGCAGTTGCTCATAGCGCCTGTAATATACGCTGAGATCGTCGCTGCGGCGATTTTCCGCCGACGGTTCATACATTTTCAGCTGGCCTTCTTTTTTACCGAATTTTCGGAGCAGCCACCATTGGGAAAAATTGCTTGGATTCGCCCTGGTTCTGGCTTTACGCAACAGTTTTTCCGCTTTTTTAAGGTTGAAGCCCCGGCGCAGCATATAGGCGGTGAGGAAGGTGCCTGTTCGTCCTACCCCGTGCTTACAGTGTATCAGCACCTTTTTGCCGAGATAGATTGCCTCGTCGAGCCATTCCAGCCCTTTTTCCATCTCTGCCATGGAAGGGGCGGTCTCATCGGGAATGGGAATATAAAACACCTCAAACCCTGCTCCTTCTTCCAGCTCGTGGAGGTCTGAAAACTCGCCGCAGAGATTCACGATACCGCTGATCCCCTGCTCCCGGATACTGTCCAGGTCGTCATAGGACATTGGGGCATGGCCCACAGCAAGGTAATCGGTTATCCACGTCATTTGATAGTCTGACATATTCTTTCAACCTTCTTCAGAAAAGGAGTACCTGCCGTTAAAAAAATCATCGACACAGGCCGCAACCATCTCAGGAGTTTCGAGCACCATGTCCATCAGTTTAGTCGCCCCCAACAGCCTGCCGACCATATCCAGTTTGCCGGCAAGCTCTTCCCGGCTGATGGATTGCAGCTTACCTTCCAGCAGGTCACCTTTCTGTTCAACCCTGAATCCCAGTCGGCTAAGCACGCCGACTATAAAATCAATCCGCAGGACACGGTGATCAAAATCACCGCCCCCGCCTGCAAACCTGAGCATACAGTAGTTTTCAGCACTATTTACACCTGACAGCACATCAAGAATAGTAAAATGGTACCCGAATCGAATGTTAAAGTGAAGATAATCAGCGCCGATGGCCGCATAACTTGCAAAGGCAAAACTATCCCTTTTCGGAGGCACCCCGCCGGACAATTCTATTTTATCGTAGGCGTCCCAATCAAAAGGCTTCTGTTTCCACTGCACGTCCGGATGGCTCAATCCGGCCCAGACAGCCTGAAAAGGAAAAGAGGCGACCTCTTCCAGGGGTATGGATTTACGTTTGCCTATATCCTCAACAAATCCCCCGCCGACATCAAAAAGAAACACATCCAGGGGAATATCGGCAACAAGCCGCAACGCGCCTCTTCCCGTACCGGGTCTGGAGGTCGCAAACATGGCCTGCAGGGCTTTTTCGTGGCAGAAACGAATGATGTCGTGCATGGAGCGGCACCCTTCGGGGGTAAAATTTGCTGCAGCTGCATCCACCAGTTCCAGGGGGGTGATGAATTTCATCATCTCGCGCAGGATGTGTGAACGTGCCCGCTTTTT
Source organism: Desulfobulbaceae bacterium (assembly GCA_963678525.2). Lineage (GTDB taxonomy): Bacteria > Desulfobacterota > Desulfobulbia > Desulfobulbales > Desulfobulbaceae > Desulfogranum. The sequence continues at coordinate 984,183 of CAXXDG010000003.1, read as the reverse complement.
AGCTTCACGCTCGCTTTTTTTCAGCAACAGCTCAATCTTTCCCCTGTAGACGACTCCGTTATCCCCGTCAACGGTGACCTGGTCACCAGCTGGGAGGCTGTCAAAGGCCTGCTCCTTTCCGACCAGCAGAGGAACGCCGAATTCCCTGGCAACCGTGGCAAAATGGCTGGCCCGGCTGCCATGTTCAGCTATGACCGCAGCCAGTCTGTTGAGAACGCGCACATATTCAGGCGGGCTGTCAACCGTGACCAGTACAGCGCCTTCCGGAATGCCGTCCAAATCATGGTCGGTATCCAAATGGTATACCGGTCCGCAGGCGACACCGGGCGCTGCACTCCTGCAGCCGTCGAAAAGTATAACGGCTTCTGAAACCTCCGGTAAAGAAGAGGTTACGCCGGGTTCTGATACGTGCAGAGGTCTTGCCTGAAGAAAACAGAGCCCGCCGTTTTGATCCACTGCCCATTCTATATCCTGATCACATCCGAACTCCTGCTCGATCTCGAGACCGTGCCGGGCAATGGAAGCCGCGGTTTCCCTGTCCAGTTCGCCGCAGTCTCCGGTGCAGGAAAACAAAACCGGCGGCTGCTCCCTGCTGAATACATAGGTATCCGGATTTCGGTGTCCTCCAACCAAGCCCTCTCCAAATCCAGGCACTGCATGGAGCTGCATCCGTGCGTTGTCTGCTGCGACATCCCTGGTATAGAGGACGCCGCCGGCGATCGGCCGGACCATCTTCTGCACAAGCACCGACATGGCTGTCTCTTCGTCACCCAGTCCATGGCTGATGCGGTAAAACAATGCTTCAGGGGAATATTTGGATGCCAGAACCTGCAGATAGGCATGGCCCAGCGTGCTGCGATCGACGTGCAGGACCGTGGCGTATTGTCCGGCAAAGGTGATGCCGCTGTCCTCTATTATGGCGCTGCTGCGTACGGCAACGTGACAGTCTGCGTCACTGACTCCCGGGAGCGCATCATAGCCGGCGAGCATTTCTTCAAACAGAAGCGGCGGCAGTTCACTTTGGAGAATAAATTGTTGCAATGCCTTGGCATGCGCATTGAGCTCCGTTGGATTGTAAATCCTGATTTTTGCAAGCAGCCTGTCGATTTCAGGCCTGAGATCGTTATATTCAATGAGGTAGTGGTAGCCGCCGCTGGAAACGGCAAAGGCCTCCGGAACCGGCAATTGCAGGTCCCGGCGGAGAATCGCCAGGTTTTTAGCCTTGTTCCCGATCTCAGCATTTTCCCTTACAATGTCATCCAGGCCGTAAACAAAGGGTGATGCATAGGTTAATTTCGGAGGGGTGAGCAGAAAACGGGTATAAAAATCGAACTTTTTATGATACGCCTTGAGCGAGGCGTAGCTGCCCGGAGCGATGGTTTCCAGTGCAGCAACCATCTCCCGAACATTGCTTGAAAATTCACTAAATCGTCTGCGGACGGCAACAAGATCTTCCGGCTGGCCGCTGTGGAGAATATCCTGAAATTCCGCCATCTGCTCATGGCAGAGGACATCATAATTAAGAAGCTGCTTCAGAGCCTCGTATCGCTCCCGAAGCATGGTTCCGGGAGCAAACAGACGATAGCTCCAGTGCCTGAAAAGTGTATTGAGCAACATCGTGTCTCCCTGTAGAATGAGCCAAAGTCTGCCTGCCGGCAAAACCTCTCAGGAATTTACATGCTGGTATCCTCAGCAGGTACTGGAAAGGGGGAAGGTGTTTGTCCGGACCATTTCCGCACCAGTTTTTTTCCAAGTCCCCAACAGAGATAGCAGATCAACAGGCTGATGAAGTACCAGAAAACCGCGCCGACAAGCACAGGCTCTCCGCTTGGATTGACCAGACGAAGCACATAATTCTGTCCGAACAGCACCTGCAGATTTTCCTGGCGATAAAATTCATTGAGAAAGGCGAAGACAAAATAAATTGGAATAACTTTTCTGGCGATTCCCAGGAGCAGCCCCTCAAAAAAGTAATCATAGTAGGCCCTGTTCAGTTCAGCCTTGTCAATGTTCCTGGCAAGCATACGCCCCTTTTCCCGGTCTTCGCACTGCACCGCTTCCCGGCGAAGATCAAACCAATGCTGATACTCCTTTTCCAGCTCAATAAAGCGTTTGGTGATGATGACCCGGTTCAAGAATTTCGTCAGCAGGACCGTGCACAGGGCAAGGCCGAAAATCAGGACGGCAGGGCCGAGAAAATGCAGATGCTGCAGCAAGTTGAAGCAGGTGTTGCCGGCAAAAGTAAAGCCGATAACCAGGTATTCCCATACTCTATCAAGAAAAGCGTCCATTATTACGATTTCCACAGGTTGTTCATTTCATCATCACAGCCGGAGAGGGCAACCCTCCGGCTGTGCATATACAGTACCGCTGTTTATCCTTAAATCCAAACCTCGATTTTGAAGAAGCGGAAGAAGAGGAAGAACAGGGTGACGGCCAGTACAACTTTCAGCTGGATTTCACTGAACATTTTCTGAGCGCGGCTGCCGAGCATGCCGCCGGCGAAACCACCGATGATGATAGCGCCTGCGAGAACCCAGTCAGGCCAGTAACCGATGATAACGTACCCGAAAAAGGAGCCGATACTGGAAAAGCAGGTCCCGATAAGGGAGATCGGTACGGCAACATACATGGGAAGCGCACCGATGCTGGTCATGGCCGGTACGAGCAGAAAGCCGCCGCCCACACCAAAGGCGCGGGAAACGATACCGATGAGGACACCGAGGAAGCAGAACAGCAACGGATTAATCCGGAACTCTTCACCCCAGAATTTAAATCGATAATCCAGCAGGCTGGTTTTAACGGGTTCAATGGCCCCCATTTCCATGGCGCCGCCGGTTTCTTTGGCTTTTTTGACCGCAGCGTTGAATTTCTGGGTCATTGCCTTTATGTTTTTACGTTTTTCCATGGCTTTCGGGGTCATCTCACTCAGGGTTTTGATACCCATGAGCACAACCAGGACGGCAAGCCACTCTTTATAGGCTGACATGGGCAGCAAGGCTGATACATACTTACCAAGCCAGATGGATCCGATAAAGATACCGACGCCGAAGGAAATACCAACCGGCCAGGCGACACGTTTCTCAACCACGGCGAACCGGTAGAACGAACCAAGGGGAGAGAACAGGGTCAAAGCCATGTTGGAAGGTTTGAGAACGTTGGCCGCGTTCACGCCGACCGGACCGGCTGTATTGACTACCAACACCTGGAAGGCTGCCATGAGCAGACCGCCGGCAGCGCCGATCATGGAGAAGTAGGTTCCCACGGCAATGGCGCCGAGAACGATCCACAAGGGGTTCATGTAACGAAAACCTTTGGACAGCCAGAATCCTTTACCCTTGAGGGCGAAGGTTGTGGATTTTTCACCGTTGACATACACGTCAAAGGCGGTGTCAGGGGGAGTGTGACGGTAGGAGGTCAGGGTCGCTGAAAATTTACCGGTCGCTTTGTCAAGATTGACGGTTGTTCCCTTGTCCCAGTAATTGCCGCTGGTTTGATCCTGGAGAACGGTTCTGGAAAAGATAACGACCTGACCGACACGCTGCCCCTCTTTGACGATGGTGTTAATGCCATAAGAGCTCTCATTCGCCCATTTGAGCATTGTCCACTGCTCCGGGGTTGCAATCGGACCCAGTGCGCCCCTGGCGGATGCATCAATGGTATTGAAATCATCTTTCAGCAGATAACTGTAGGTGGAATACAGTCCTTTGGTGCGTCCCTTGCCGAGCAGAACCGAAGGACCGCCGAACCTGGTGTCATCCACACGTTTACCAAAAGCAGTGGGATTGGTGGTCAACACATAATACAGCGGCGGAATGGACGTATCCATGCCGAAATCGCGCTTGTCGGTTTCCTTGGCAAACGTTTTCTTTTCATGGGGCATGGTGGCGTCGGCAGGTTTGAACTCCTCCTGCTGAGCAATTGTCAGGTACAGTTCCTGACCCGGTTCAATGGTACCTTCAAAGGTGACTGTGTCACCGACCGTACCGTTGGTGATTACTTTTACTTCCGCAAGTGCAGGATTCTGGCTTGCCAGAAGAAAAGCTCCCAGGCTTACAACCGCCAACAGCGGTTTGCGCACGAGTTTCATGGATTCTTCTCCTAATATCTTTTTGACTCTCTTAGTAGTAACTCCGATCAGCATCTTCTCTTCAGAACTCTGTATCTACACACCTCCTGCTTGTATTTTGTATTTCAGGATATTGTATTCTCATTCAACGCATGTTTTTTGACAGCTATCCAGCTGCCGAAAAAGGCGCCTGTCATTGCGGCAACCGTACAGACGGTCCAACGAACCCAATTCAGTACCGATTCCCAGGGAAACAGGTACGCCGATGCAATGCAGCCGGCAGCGGCCAACAACGCGGCAATGGAAAACAATGCCGGTTTTGCCCTGGGAAAAGAGCGGTGCCTGTTGATCATCCCATATCCGGAAGAGGCGCTGTTGAAAGCTATGATGCACGGCAGCAACATCAGAAGCGCCGCAGAGGAAAGCGCCTTTGAGAGGAAAAACAGCAAAATAAAGACACCGATCATACCGGTAATCAGGCTGTACAGGTATACTCCCGCCGGGGAAAGCAGAAACTGCCGCCAACGCTCCACAGCCACCCTCGCCCCGTCTACACACATGTCTAACATAACGCTTCTCCGTTTCCTGTTTATTGACGACTGCCGTGGTCAGGTTTCGTTTTTCAGATCCACTATGCGGGTATCGCCCACATATTCACTGCTGGAATATCCGGTGACCTCAACCATTTTTCTGGTGAGTTCTCCCATTTTTTTCATGTTGCTGATAATCAGGTCCATTTCCTCGAGCATATCAGGTGTTTCAAGATCTTCCCTGAGCAGCTGGGCTGTCCCCAAGGCGGCAAACAGCGGGGTATTCAGCTCGTGGGCCGCCGTCCCTGCCATTTCAATAACCCCCTGGAGCTTCATTCTGCGGGAATGCTCCTGCTCCAGCATCACCTGATCCGTGATATCGTTGACAGCCTCAACAACAAAATCCACCTTGCCGTTTACACCGATGATGGGAACCAGGTGCCGTTCAATCCATTGCACGTCTTCCTCATTTTCGCCGTACTGTTTGACCACTGTTACCGATTTCCCGCTGCTCAGCACTTGCTGGAGCGGGCAATTTTTATCATCCGCATACCAGGGAGAGACCGATTTATAGAGCCGGCCGAGTATTTCTTCCTCTTTGTGTCCATGCGCTTCGAGAAAGAGTTTATTGGCCATGATCACCCGTCTGTCCGGATCCACCACCAGCAGTTCCGTCCACAGGGAATCAAGAATGGTCTGCAGAAACCGCTCATGTTCCTCGATCTGGTTGAACAACAGGTTGATTTTCCGATAGGTGCGAGCCTTTTCGATGGCATTGCCCCCTTCTTCTGCAGCAGTGACCGCAAAATGCACTTCATTGGCTGAAAACAGGCGATGGGTATTGCTGAGCAAACGAAGTACTCCGATGATCTCCTGCTCGTTTTTAATGGGAATGGCAAGGATTGACTTGATCCCTTCCTGCATGATCTCTTCGTGATAGTTCACCCTGGGATCATTAGGCGCATCGTACACGGCAACCGGCTCACCCTTGAGGACCTTGAAGATGGAATCTTCCCGGTTAATGCTTCCCCGGTTGAGGTATTGTTCGGACACACCGTGTGCAGCCACAAGTTTCAGCCTGTTGGTGGCAGGCTCGAGCAATCTGATGGTACAGCCTTTAACCCCCATAATACCGGGCAGTTTTTCTACTATCGCGCTCAGCACCTGGTCAAGATTCAGTGTGGAATTGACCAATTTTGATATTTCCCGCTGGGCCTGGAAAAACCTGAGCTGGTTTTCCAGTTCCTGAAACATCTGGCTGTTGGCAATGGCCACACCGACCTGCTCGGCCAGGGACATGGCGAAATTCACCTCTGATTCGGAAAACTCGCGCGGGTTTCTGGTCAGCAAACGAAGCAGGCCTGTCAGCTCCCCCTTGTACAGGATGGGAAGCGACATGGCGCTTTTGACGCCTTCGCTGGAAATATAGGCGCAGTCCGCATGGTTGCAGTTACGATCAATATCTTTCCTGGCCGTCGGTTTACCGGCAAGCAGCTCTGCCATGACCTCGTCGGTGTCGATGATCGACCGGGAAAGATATTCATCCGATACACCCCAGGCGGCGCCAAGCATAAAACGGTTGGCGCCTGCGTCGAACAGCCTGATGGTAGCGGCATCCACCTCAAGAAGTGCGGGCAGTCTGCGCACCACCAGATCCATGACCTGCTGGGAATCGTGCACCCCGCTGATCAACCGGGTAACCTCCTGGAAAACCTGAAGATATCCCTGCTCTTTCTGTGGCTGTGTCTCGTTCATAGGTGTATCGTTCGCCGCCGTTTTCAGGAATTCCTATGCGGTTTCCAGGGTTACAAGCTGCAACGCATGCGTGGTGCACTTGCTCACGCAGGCAGGTTTGAGTCCGGCATCGAGCCTGTCCATGCACATATCGCATTTCACGGCTTTACCCGTATCCGGGTTCAACACCGGAATATCCCAGGGGCACGCTTTCTGACAGGCCATACAGCCGATGCACTTTTCGGCATCCACATAGACAATGCCGTCGGCCCGTTGAATCATGGCGTCGGTGGGGCAGACCGGAACACAGAGAGGGTCTTCGCAATGCCTGCAGTGGGAAAAGGTGATTTCCGTTTTAGGAACACCACCCGCATTTTGCAGGGGAGTGCAGCTGATGTTGCACAGAAACGGTCCGACCGGCAGGTTTTTATTGGCTTTACAGTGCACCTCACAGCCATGGCAGGCTATGCATCTGCGACTGTTGAGATGAATCATATATTTTTTCACAGTTCCACTCTCCTCCTGGTGTTACGGATACTTTTCTTCACATGAACAAAGGCCTCGCAGAGATTGACTCCGCCGCCGGCCCTGTCCCAGTCGTCCAGCTTGCCGGTCATCAGCTTCTGATCACTGATTCCGGCATGCAGGCTTCTGGTCTGCCTTGGGATTTCCTTGCCGAATCCGTGATACATAAAAATAGCTTCCGGATGGACGTAATCGGTGACCAATGCCTCAACCACGGCATTATAGGATTGATCGCCGGAGGAAATCTCTACCAGATCTCCGGTCTCAATCCCGAGTTTCTTGGCCTGCCGGGTATTGATCCAGGCGGTGTTGGTCGGCATGAGTTCGGACAACATCGGATTGTTGATGGTGTGCCCCTGGGTGTGAACCGCCACTTTGCCGTAGATCAGGCGAAACATGCCTTTTTCAGGTTTTGCAGGCGCTTCAAACGGTTTCAGGGAAACAAGGTCTGCCTTATCGAGTTTTTCACTGATAATCTCAATTTTACCGCTGGGGGTCTTGAATTGGCCGTCGAGCTTGTCGCGGTCATAATAGACAGCCGTATCGGTCAGTTCGACAAATCCCTTTTCGTCGAAGTCCGCCATGGTGTAACCGGTCGGTTCCAGCTGCCACGCCCACAGCTCTTCTATGGTTGTAAAGGGGAAGGTCTCTTCAAGGCCGAGACGGACGGCCAGTTCAGTGTAGATTTCCCAGCCCGCCTTGGTGTCGTATTTGGGTTCCACGGCTTTGCGGCGAAGGGCCAGACGAGGCTTCAATCCCTTTTGCAAAACTATGGGGGTATCGCGTTCCAGGTAGGTGGACTCGGGCAGGATCACATCGCTGTACCAGCCGAATTCGCTGTAGTTAGTGTCTATGGAGACCAGCAGCTCACACTTGTCCAGGGCGAGCTTCTGGGCCTGGGGATCGGGCATGCCGCTCATCAGGTCGTGGCGCATGGCGATCCAGGCCTTGATGGGATACGGTTCTTCCTTGAGCATGTTCTCAAAAAAGAGGTGCGCCAACCCAGGTCCTTTATCAAAATGATTATATTTCCAACCGACCCCGTCACCCCGCTGAATATCGGGCTTACCGCAGTCAATGGATCGAATGTTTTGTTTGCCGCAGTCGCCGGCGCCCTTGGGAATAAACAGGCCGCCCTCCATCTCTATATTGCCCATGAGCACATTGAGGATATGCATGGCGCGGCTTGCATAAAAGGAGTCTTTATACCTGGCCAGGTTCCAGCCCGGATGAAAAATCACTTTAGGCCGATCTTCACCTATTTCGTCGACAAAGGCCAAAATGTCCTTCTCCTTGACATTGCACTCCTTGGCCGCCCAGGCAGGGGTATACTGCTCGATAAAGCTGCAGAGTTCGTCAAAGCCGGTGACATACTGATCGATAAAGGCCTTGTCATAATACTCCCGTTTTATCACCTCATGGATAACGCCGAGGGCAAGGGCGTAATCGGTTCCCGGACGAACCTGGAAGAACCTGGTAGCCTTGGCCCCTGTCATGGTCTGCCGGACATCCACATAGGTGAGCCTGCCCCCTTTTTCCAGCATGTCCATGGTCTGGTTGTTTTCTGCAATGCGCAGTGCGGAAAACATGTCTCTCCCGAACAGCACCAGGTGCTTTGCGTTCTTGACATCATAGGCAAAACCCTTGCGGCCTACTCCGTTTATGGACAGACTGGCATGGTGGGTATTACGGCCGCAGGTACAGTCGTGATTTGTATAGTTGGGAGAGCCGAATGCGTGGATAAAGGCCTTGTACATACCCTGCCAGGGGCCTCCTCGGCTGGACAGGACGACCGACTCAGGTCCGTATTGACTCTTGATGTCTTTGAGTTTGTCGGCTACATAATCCAGGGCCTCGTCCCAGGTGGCCTCGCGCCATCTCCCGGCGCCCCTTGCGCCTACTCGAATCAGCGGCTGTTGAGGACGCTGGCTGTCGTTGCGCAGTGCTGTTCCGGCTGTCCCCTTGGCGCACAGTGCCCCGCCAAGCAGATGCGGATTCCCCTCAATCCACGTTACCTGATTATCTTCAGACTCCACCCGAATGGGACAGCGTACGGTACACATCCCGCATATGGAGTAAACCGACTTTTTCATGCAATTCTCCTCGTTTCAGTTAGTTAATGCAATACAACGCAACTCTTAACCACCCAGCACGACACTGACTTTTTCTTTCAGCTCAGAGATATCGATGGGTTTCACGCAATATTCTCCTGCACCGAGTTCAATGGCTGTTCGTGCGGTTTCTATGGTCGGGTAACCGGTGAGCATGATGGCCTTCATTTCCGGCCTGAGCTTTTTCATTTCTTCCAGTACCTGGATACCGCTCATTTTTTTCAACTTGATGTCCAGAATAGCCAGGTCCACCTGATGCTTTCCCACATAGTCGATAGCTTCCTGTTCCTCGGTAAATGTCAGTACGTTATGCCCGAGCCGTGTCAGCACCTTTTTGACAAGAACCACAGCGTCGAGCACATCATCCAATACGAGTATTTCAGCCATATCTTTCTTTTCTCCTATCCATCGCTGCCGGGTTCTTTGTATTCCGGCAGAAGAATGGTAAATACGGTTCCGCTTATTTCCTGATTGGTTTCCGGATCAATGACCGGACTTTCCACACGTATGGAGCCGCCGTGTTCCTGAATAATGCCATAGATGACAGAGAGGCCGAGGCCTGTCCCTTTGCCCACTTCCTTGGTGGTGAAAAAGGGATCGAATATTTTATTTTTTATTTCATCGGGAATGCCTGTTCCCGTATCGAGCACCGAGATAAACACCGACCCTTCTTCGCTGCCGGTACTGATGATGATCCTGCCGCCCTGCTCCCCTATGGCGTACTGCGCGTTGTTGATCAGGTTGATGATGACCTGGCGCAATTTCTCCGCATCGCCGATCACCTGGGGAAGGGGCGTTGAAAAAGTACGTACAATCCGTATCTGTTGAATATTTAAAGTATGTTCGGTTACAGCCAGGACTTCTTCAACCACCTGGTTCAGGTCAAGGGCGGCCTTCACGCTCTCCGACTGGCGTGAAAATTTCAGCAGGTCTGCGACAATTCTTCTGCAGGCCTTGGTTTGTCGTTCCATAACCTCCAGGTTGGAATATGGCTCGCTCCCGGGTTCATAATCCTCCATCATCAGCTGGGTATAGCCGAGGATAATGCCTAAGGGAGTATTAATCTCGTGAGCGACTCCAGCCGCCATTTCACCGACGGATGCCATTTTTTCGCGATTGATCAACTGGTCGGTTATGGTTTTCAACCTGGTCAGGTCTTTGCCGATTCCCTCACGCCCGATCATAATGCCGTCTTCGTCATACACGCTGTTAGCGCTGAAAAGAATATACTTGGGTGCACCGTTTCGTCCCTGGCACTCGACTTCAAAATCGCTGATATATCCCTTCAGAAGAAGCTCTTCCTTGTATTTCCTGCGATCACTCTCCTTGATAAACAGATCGGATAAGCGAAACTCTTCAATGGGTTCTTCAATATCCAGCAACCTCCAGCCGCTGGAGTTGATGCTGGTCAGATGTCCTTCATGATCAGAGAAATAAATAATATCTTTTGAATTTTCGAAAAACTGCCTGAACTTCTGTTCCGACTTTGAAAGGTTACGGGTCCGTTCTTCCACAATTTCTTCGAGATGAAAATTCAGCTGTTTCAACTGTAAGGCAGACGCGGAAATCCTGATATTGGCGTCGGCGAGTTTTTCCGCTTCCGTACGAATGGCCTTATAGGCGGCTAACCCTTTATGGTAGTAAATGGTGACCGCTGCCGCAGAGATAAGCAGCATGGTGTTAAACCCGCCTGAAAGCGGTGAGAGATGTTTCCAGGCGCCTGGATTCCCCCCAAAAACCAGAAGAATTCTGGCAATATGTCCGACCCCTCGGGAGAGGGAAAACACAGCCATGGCAACACAAAAATAGAAAAGAAATCCCCAGATAAAATTGTTGGGCTGCAGCCGGACGAGCCTTCGGGAGTAGCGCAGGGCGAGAAAGGAGAGAAATATTGCCAGACCGGAACCGATCATGTCGATAAGATGGGCGGGCAGAAGAGGCAGCGCTGTCATTTTTCATTCTCCTTCAGCGCTTCCTTGCTCAATGTCCTCAGGGCGATAACCAGAAAAAGCAACGCCGGCACATAGATCAGATGATCCATCTTGGTGATGAAATACACGACTTTGATGGAGGTTAGGGGACCGACTATCTGTTCGTTCCAGGTGGAGCTGTTGATAATATCACCAACATTGATAAACTTGGCAGCCTCATGGCCGACCAATGCCAGTACATTCCAGAAGGCAAAGAGGATGCAAAACGTCTGCAGATATTTCCAGCCCTTGCTTTGCAGCTCAGGCGTACGCCTGGTATGCATGTACAGATACACCAACGCACCGGCGAACAACAGATGGGACATCTGGTGCACATAGATTCCTTCAGGGGCGCCATGGGGTTGTAACGCCCAGGCGCTTTCAGGCAGTACCTGAAGGATAACCAGTATTGCAGTGAAATATTCGGCAAGTGTCTTTTTCATAATCCTCCCACGTTACGTTCTAGTAGCATGTACTGTGCCGGACTGCGGACCGATGTAACCGCAAACTAATTTTACATATTATTTCAAGTTGTTATGCAAAAAGAATTGTGTCTGTTACAAATACAGGGGGAAGTATGTCACGGCTTTATTGCAACTATTTTGTTGCACTTACAGCATTTCAAAATTGCTCAACCGCAAAAAAACATGAAAAAACAGGTATCAGACTAATACAAAGAGAAAAACCGCGGCGCAAAGCATGCCGCAACAATTTTGATGCAGGGGAGAAAATCGCAGCAGATAACAGCAATCCGGAACATCTCCACCTTTGAGTGTCGGATCAGATGCAACTTTTTTGTTGCTCCTGGTTATGCTATAAAAAGTATATGGTACCAATCAGGTTGGACGCAACCTATTTTTCGATAAAATATCATGGAGATACCGGCAATGGGACGGCAAAAGACCTGAATAGCCCCCAGATTACAGAATATCCAATCAACTGCCGCCCGCTGCAATTCAATGCCGGTTAAGCTCATCATGCACAACCTTGGCCAGCCGGCTCACGGTGTATGGTTTATTGACCAAACTTCCGGCGCCTAGGCGAATGGTTTCCTTGACATCGTCGCCTTCGGAAAACCCGCTGACAATGATCGCTTTCTGGCCCGGACGTATGGTGATGATTTCTTTATAGGTCTGCAAGCCGTTCATATCTCCTCCCAAAATCATATCCAGGATAATCAGGTCCACCGTGTTGCCCCGAACATACTCCACAGCCTCTCTTCCGGAAGAGACCGTCACCACTTTGTAGTTGCAGGTCTCCAGCAATCGGCAGGCGATATCACGCTGCACTTCTTCATCATCCACAACCAGGATGGATTCGCCGTTGCCCTGCTCTATATCACCATCGTCCACATTGATCTGCTCGACAGCCTCTTCTAAGGATGCAGGAAAATACAGTTTGAATGTTGTGCCGTCTTCATTGGAAGTGACGACAACACCCCCTGCATGATCCTGAAGGGTGTTCCAGACAACGGTCAGGCCCAGTCCCGTACCGCTTCGCCCCATCATTTTTTTGGAATAGAACGGTTCAAAAATCTTGTTCAAATCATCCGTCGTTATACCGCTTCCGGAATCACGTACAACAACAACGGAATACAGCCCGGGAGCTATGTTGCCGTGCTCTGTTGTTATCGCCTCGGTCACACGTACATTCTTGGTTGAGATGCCGACCCGGCCTTTAGCGTCGACCGCCTCAAAAGCGTTGGTGACAAGATTCATGATGCATTTCCTGACATGAATCATGGAACAGGAAATGCCGACGATTTGCCTATCAAAAGAGGTGGCGAATTCGACATTCGGATGCTGTGCCAGCAGTCTATGAAACTCAGGTGAGGCGGTGTATTCCTGCACGATATAATTGGGACTGACGACCTCCCTGACAGCGGCAACGCCCCTGGCCACGGTCAGGAGGTCGCTGACGACAGCTGCGGCTCTCAGGCCGGATTCACGCATGGCCTCCACCAGTTTGATCGCCGGACTGCCTTGAGGCAATTTATGGAGAATGAGTTCCGGATAGTTGACAATACCGGAAAGAATGTTGTTCAGGTCATGGGCGACCCCGCCGGCCATCATGCCGATGGATTTCATCTTCTGATCCTGATTCAGTCTTTTTTCAAGGGATTTTCGTTCAGTGATATCGACAACAATTATCCGTGCTCCTGCAAATCGACCGTTCTCAATCATGGGGGCGGACCTGACGATTACAGGAAAGAATCGGCCGTCGCCTCCCTTTGCCTTATACTCATTTCGCCTTTGGGACGATCCTTCATGTCCTGTCAGTTGGCTGCAGTCTATTCCCTCTCCGTTCTCAGTCCTGAGGCACTCAGCGCAATGAACTTGCGACAATGTGTCGAATCCTCTGAGGCCGAGACGATCCCGGGCGTTTTCATTGGCAAAGGTAAGGTACCCTCCGGTATCTGTTTCAAGGACCATCTCAGGGAGCAGATTTACAGTTTCAAGATATTTTCTGGTCCTCTCCTTAACCTGAGTTTCCAGTAATCTGCTGTTATATTTAAGGTACCAGATAAAAAACACAATGAAGCTGATAAATATCTGAGCGAAAAAAATAGAGGTTAACGGGTAAATATATCTGACATATTGCTCTCCCTCCAGTCTGCCGATCTCCTCCGCCTGATAGTACACAGGGTGAGAGAAACGCCTCAAAGGGATCAGTCCAAGCCCACGCAGAATCAGGTCACTCCCTCGTAGTGTCCGACCTTCTTGCCTCAGGAAAATATCACCTTCAACGGTTACGACCTCCATAGTTTTGTAATGCGCTGTTTTTCCAGCCAGATCGAGGTAGGCAGACATCCCTGAACTATTGAGATTCCAGAGATCATTGGAAATAACCAGCGAATGGGTCGCAATCTGATCGGCATCACGCTGCCCGGCAGTTGAGCAAAACCAGATTGCGAGGCTGCAGTAGATGCCGAAAAAGATTATAACGCCCGATACAAGGAGCAGCGCTCTTGCTCCTTTCGGCTTTGTTATGGTGATTTGTCTCAATTGTCCCACGTACAGTACCTATCTTGCCCCTGCCGTGCCGTATTTTTGCATGAGCTTTTTCTACACCCGGGTGTGTATGAAGGTTTCCATTGTTTCGCCGAACCTTGATAGTTATCATAAAATTAGATTACGACTTCCAGAAAGGAAATTCAAGGAAGATGCGTTTACATCCAGTCTGAAGAGATTGGGCGAAAAAACAGGTATTCAAGATGCCCTTTATGAAACCGCCAGGGATAAAAATACACCTTACCTATGATTGTCATAGGTAAAGACAAAGTTAGATCTTGACTCCGGATAAAGGAGTTCATAATTTACTGCATATTGTCCATACAGAGTCGTCACATCGACACCTACATGACGGATAGCGCAACACTGAGTTTCCGTCACCCCACTTACTACCAGGGAGAATTCAAATGTTGGAAGTATCAGCCACAGCAACGGAAAAGCTTACCGCCTATCTCGAGGAAAACAATGTTACCTCACCGCTGAGGATTATTATCATGAACGGCGGCTGCTCCGGCCCGGCACTGGGGCTTGCCCTTGACGAACAAAAGCCTGGGGACGAAGTATTTGAACAGGAAAGCCTTACCTTTCTCATGGAAAAAGACCTGATGGATCAATGCGGAGATATCAGCATAGACTTTCTCGATGCGGGCGCGCAATCAGGTTTTCACGTTCGCTCATCCGTACCCCTTCCGGGCGGAGGAGGATGCGGAACCTGCGGCTCAGGAGGCTGCGGCTGCTGAACAGGTTGATCATTTGGTTCAGCCGCGCCCAAGCCGGGTTCACCGCAAACAAACAACCCGGACATCGGTGCATTCGCCATGTTCGGGTTTTGTACAGGAGGCTGCCCGTATCCGGTGAAATATGCGGGCTAATCCTTGTTGGCCTGGGCAATCTTAAAAAAAATCGGCTCAGCTTCCATCAGCATATCTATGAGCACAGGGTCAAAATGAGCGCCTTTGCCGTCGAGCATTATCTGTATTGCATCTTCATGGGAAATGGCATCTTTATAGACACGTTTGGAGATAAGCGCATCATAGACGTCGGCTATGGCCATGATGCGCCCTGCCAGGGGAATATCCTCGCCCGCGAGACCGCGCGGATATCCTGACCCATCCCACTTTTCGTGATGGGCTCCGGCAATATCCTTGGCACAGTTTAAAAAGGAAGTCGGGTGCCCGGCCATCTGCTCCAGGTTGGCAATGACTTCTTCACCAAAACTGGTGTGTTTCTTCATCTCCTCAAACTCTTCATAGGTCAACTTTCCCGGTTTGAGAAGGATGGAATCACGAATCGCCACCTTACCGATATCATGCAGCGGGGCGGATTTTCTCAACAGCGCTATATATTCATCGGTCAATTGATCCATGAAATGCCCGTTTTTTACCAAGGTAGCGGCCATTGTATACACGTACTCCCTGGTCCGATGAATATGGCTGCCGGTTTCCGGGTCACGATACTCCGCCATCTCACCCATGGCTTCTATAATGACATCTTTAAGCAGTTCAGCCTCTTCGGTCCGCTGTTTCACCTCCTCTTCAAGACTGGATCGATACGCACTCAGCTCCAGATGATTACGCACCCTTGATCTGAGCTCAACTCCCTTGAAGGGTTTGGTAACGTAATCAACACCGCCTAATTCAAATCCGCGGACAATGTCCTCCGGCTCCGCCCTTGCCGTGAGAAATATAATGGGAATGGAATTGATTTTCTCATTTTTGCGTATCTGCTCAACGGTCTCAAAGCCGCTTTGACCGGGCATCATCACATCCATGAGTATGAGTTGAGGGATGGTCATGCTGATACGCTCCAGCGCCTGCTCACCATTGGTTGCATAGGCGAATTCACAATCCAACGCTTTCAGGTGCGACATTGCCACCTGAATATTCTGAGGAACGTCATCAACAATAAATATTAACGGTCTTTTATTCCTGGTCATACTTCATATCCGGACATAGCTTTCAGTGAAGTGAGAATCTGTTCTACTTCAACAATATCAGGTTCTCCCGCGGCATCGACAAGATCCTGCCCCAGCTCTATAATAGGAGCTACGTCGCTTTTTTTTCCCAGCTCGACAATGTTGTTCCCCAACTTCAATGCAGTGGTAAGACTGCCCGTATGTATGGCCCGATCAAGCAGGTTTCCCAATTCACTGTTCCATAAAGAAGCAAGTGATGCGGCCTCCTGTAACCCGGTTTCACCTCTTTTGCCGGTTGTTTTTTCGGAAGAACGGATAGATTCTTTCAATAATTTTGCATATTTGTCGATTATTCTATCAAGGGCTTCAAGGCGGAAGGGTTTCTGCAAAAAATCATCAAACAGGGGTTTATATTCAGATTCTTCCTGGAGGGTCCCTGTCATAAGGATGATAGGGATATCCTCGGTTTCGGCGTTGCCGCGCAGTTCCCGGGCTACGGTTTTACCGTCTTTACCTACCAGGTTCAGGTCAAGAAAAATCATGCCGGGCAGTTCTTTCTCCGCCATGGCTATGGCTTCATCACCGGTAGAGGCGGCGACAACCGTAAAATCCGTCCCGTTAAAATAATCGACAAAGACTTCCTTGATCAGGTCCATATCATCGACCACCATGATCCTGCGACTCGACACCTTGCGCGCCGGCGCGACGTCATCCTTTTGTTCAGCCGGCCCTGTAGTCGCCGGCGAGAGAACATTGTCGAAAGTGACGGTAAAGGCAGCGCCCTTGCCGGGTTCCGTCTGTAAATGTATATGACCTCCCATCATAAATGCCAGTTTAGCGCACAGGGGCACTCCGAAACCGATGCCGCTGTACGCTTCAAATGATTCTTCGGAAACCGGGTTAAGCACTTCCGCAACAATACGTTCCTGTTCCCGGTCCATTCCATGGCCGGTATCTTTTACAGTGATGGTAAGGTTCCAGGTTGCCGTTTGCATCATAGCTGAAGGAGCGGCGTCCACGGCAACCGAGATGCTTCCATGGTGGGTAAACTTGACGGCATTGCTCAGCAGATTGTGTAATATCTGTTTTAACCGAATACCGTCAAAAAGTATTGCATCCGGAACATTTTTCTTGATTACTGCCTCAAGGCGGAGATTTTTACCCCTCGCCGCATCTTCAAAGGCTCCCATTGATTCCCGAACCAGGCTGTGGAGGCTGATCACCGTCTGGTTGATTTTAAGACGGCCGGATTCTATTCTCGAAAGATCCATTATGTCATTGAGCAGGCTCACCAGGGTCATGCTGCTTTTATATATGGCCTCGGCAAAGCGTTTATCCCTTCCCTCGAGGTTACCGGCGGCAAGCATCTCTGCATAGCCTATGATGGCGTTCATGGGAGTGCGAATCTCGTGGTTCATATTGGCGATAAATTCCATGCGCATTCGTTTTGCACTGAGCAGCACTTCATGGGTATGGCCGCTTTGCAGGATGACGCACTTCCTGTCGGCGGTTTTATTGCAAGCAAAATCAATCAACCCCGAACCGTATCTTACAAAGGCCTTTCGACCTTCTGCATACCAGCTGTATATGATCTCTTCGCAATGGCCGCAGGTTTCACTCCACATACATGGATAATGTACGGATACGGCGCCGTTGTCGTCGCTATCCGATAAAGACGCGAATTTTTCTTCGGGAAAATCAGGATCAAAATCACTGTGACGCATGCCGATCAGATCCAGGTTATACTTTGCGGCTGCCTGTTCAGCGGTTTTGTTCATCCCGCTGATAACCAGGTTTTCATCAAGCCAAAGAACGTCCAGGGGGGCCATGTCCAAGACATTGAATAGATAGTGCTGTTCGTCGCGACTGCGGCTCAATTCGGATTTACGGCCACGGAGTTTCCAGCCGAGAATAACCAGAAGAACGGTGGAAAAACCGCAGTAAAGAGCCGGCACGATATCCCACGGCGCCTGCCACTGATCGGATTCTGCCGCAAATACCTCTGCGTAGGACCAAAACAGATACGAAAAGGTGATTAAAAAAATGGTAGTTTTGTTTCGCACGGTGTATAGCTGCAGGGTGAAAAGATACTGTCTGTAAGTTCTCTATGCAATTGATAGTATTATAGGGCTGTTCACAAGTGGAAGTCAAAGCCGGTTTTAATTTGGCGACACTGAGGCCCTATATTTTCAAAGCGGCCTCAAGACGTTTTTGCAAATTTTCTCGCAGCCTGCACAAGCCCGGGCGCCCATTCCGGAGTGCCGGGGGCAAGGACATGTGTGTACATGGCAAGGGTGTTGTTTCTCGCCAGGCCGTCTCGTCCGGAAACAAATCCTGTTCCTCGAGTCATTGTAACCACGAGGTCGCCGGGATCGCCCTCCCAGGATTGGATGGTCGAATAGCGAAACTCATGGCCTTTGATAACAGTTCCTTTTTCGTAGAAACAGGTGTCTCCGGTAACTGTGAATGCTGAGTAGCCGTGGGCCTGCGGCTTTTGCGACAAGCCGAATCGAACGGGAAAAACATCTGCCATGGGATAGACCTGCCCGTCTATCTCGATGGATCTGCCGAGATATATCAACCCCCCGCACTCTGCATAGACAGGCAGGCCGGCATCAACCGCCGCTCGAAGAGAATCACGGAACCCCTGGTTCTCCGCAAGCTGACTGGCGCTTGTTTCAGGAAAGCCTCCTCCTATGTACAGCCCATCCAGGTTTTCAGGAAGTTTTTCAGCCTGCAGCGCGTCGAGTATTATCAGTTCAGCTCCTTCTCGCTGGAGGTATTCCAGATTTTCTTCATAATAAAACTGAAAGGCTACGTCCCGAATTATTCCTATGGTGACCTTGTTCTGCGGTGGTATTTTTGGATTATGCAGGGCAATATTCGGCACAACGGAAGTCATTGCGCGTTTGATCCTGTGCAGGTCGAAATTTTCCTTAGCCATGCCGGCTAATCTTTCCAGAGCGAGCTGGGCGTCGGCATATTCCTGCAGAGGAACAACCCCGAGATGCCGCATGGGGAAAATATCCTCCTTCATTCGCGGCACGATTCCCAGCACCGAGAGAGGCGTATAGGTCTCGATGGATCTCCGCACTATATTTTCATGCCGGGATGTGGCGATTTGATTGAGAATCACCCCGGCAAACTCGACCTCGGGATCAAACTGACTGCAGCCAAGGACCAACGCCCCGACGGTTCGAGTCGTTTTGGAGCAGTTCACCACAAGAATAACAGGCAGGTTTAGCAGTTTGGCAAGAGCGGCTGTCGAGTATTCTCCCTGGATATTCACTCCGTCATACACCCCCCTGTTCCCTTCGATAATTGCATAATCGTACCCGTGCAGATGACCTTGAAAGGATTTCTGTATAGCCGCAGGAGACATAAGGTAGGGATCCAGGTTATAGCATGGATTGCGTGAAGCCGCGGTCATCCAGCCGGCGTCGATATAATCCGGGCCCTTCTTGAAGGGAATAATGGAGGCTCCTTCCTGTTTAAGAGCCGATATCAGTGCCACGGTGGCTACGGATTTTCCAGACCCGCCGCTTACACCTGCGATCACGCAGCTTTTTATAGTATCGACCTTCACTTTTTCTCCTGAGGACTCGCCATACATATACTTCGGGGATGTGGGTTTCATTTTCTCTCGGTTATTCATGGCTCTGCAGGCCGACTTCCGCCCATACAGCCCCATACAGCTGGTTCATCTGTTTTTCCAGTTTGTCGCGATACTCTTCAAGCCGCATGCCGTCAAGGTTTGGGGGAACTTCCATGGGCTCTCCATATCGCAAGACAATGGTACTGAACGGCAGGGGTAGAACAGTTCTATCCCATGAACGAAAAGCCTTGAACGGTTTGGCCGCCCAGATGATCGGCAAGATAGGGCATCCGGTTCTGCTCGCTATGAGGATGCATCCGGGCTGTACTTTTCTCGGCGGCCCCTGGGAACCATCTGCAACGATACCGCAATTATGGCCGTCCTGCACAGCCTGTATCATCCGTCTCAATGCCTGCACGCCTTTTCGATTCGAAGAACCCCGAACAGGCAGGTGTCCCATGAGGCGGGCGACTTCGGCAATGTATTCCCCGTCCTTACTGGCGCTGACCATCACGGCGGCCGGATATTTCCGGAGATGAAAAAAACAGTAGACAAATGAGTAATGCCAGAATGTTGCGATGGTTGCTCCTTGGGCGGCGGTCTTTTCAACTATCTCCTGCCCCTGAACATTTATTCTGCAGGTACGGAACCAGAGATGCACCAGAAGGACAAAAAACCGGGGTACGATCCATAAAGATAGACGATTCAATATTTCAGCCAACTTCCAGCTCCAGCATTTTCAACATATTCATCTGATCCCTATATGCGGCGGCCTCTTCAAAGGCAAGGCGCTCCGCCGCATCACGCATTTTTACCTCCAGGTCCCGGATCTCTTCTTGCACCTGGGTCACACTGGTATACACAGCGGCAGGTTCGGCTGCGACCAGTCCGCCACGGGCATTCTCTTTGGGTTCTTCGCTCCATCCCGAGGCCTTAAGGTGCTGGGCAATGGAGTCCTTGATCTCTGAAATGACTGTTCGGGGGACAATATCATGCTCCTGGTTGAAGGCGTCCTGAATTGCCCTTCGGCGATTGGTTTCTTCAATGGTATAGGTCATGGAATCGGTTATTGAATCGGCATAGAGAATAACCGTACCAAAGGCGTTTCTGGCTGCGCGGCCGCAGGTCTGAACAAGAGAGCGTTCACTGCGTAAAAATCCCTCTTTGTCCGCATCCAGAATGGCGACCAGGGACACCTCCGGGATATCCAGACCTTCTCGAAGCAGGTTGATGCCGATCAGGACGTCATACTCCCGGTTTCGCAAATCCTTTATCAGCTCGATACGCTCC
The DNA here is from genome assembly GCA_963678525.2 of Desulfobulbaceae bacterium. Taxonomy (GTDB): domain Bacteria; phylum Desulfobacterota; class Desulfobulbia; order Desulfobulbales; family Desulfobulbaceae; genus Desulfogranum. Next base: position 963,433 of record CAXXDG010000003.1, on the reverse strand, counting down.
AGGGTTTTAATATCCGAATGCAGGTAGCGCACCCTGACTCCGAGTTCCTCGTAGTATTCGGTCAGATCTTCGGCCATTTTCTTGGTTAGGGTCGTTACCAGGACAGCTTCATCCCGCCCGCTGCGAAGACGGATTTCTTCCAGCAGGTCATCCACCTGATCGACTGCGGGACGAACTTCAATGAGCGGATCAAGAAGCCCTGTCGGTCGGATGAGCTGCTCGACAATGCGGCCCTGACTTTTATCCAGTTCATAATTTCCGGGCGTTGCAGAAACATATATCACCTGATGAACGCGGCCCTCAAACTCATCAAAGCGCAGGGGGCGGTTATCCAGCGCGGATGGCAGCCTGAACCCGAAATTGACCAGAGTCTGTTTGCGGGAGCGATCGCCGTTATACATTCCGCGAATCTGGGGCACGGCGATATGGGATTCATCGATAAAGGTGATGTAATCCTCGGGAAAGTAATCCAGCAGGTTTGGCGGAGGAGCGCCTTCGGGTTTTCCGGTCAGGTGGCGGCTGTAATTTTCTATCCCGTTGCAGTAGCCGAGTTCATCGATCATCTCCAGATCAAACATAGTCCGCTGTTCCAGGCGCTGCTGCTCAACAAGCTGATTGTTCAGATACAATTCTTCCGAACGTTGACGCAGCTCCTCCTTGATCGTACGTATGGCCGTTGTAAGATTGTCCCGGCTGGTAACAAAGTGACTGGACGGGAATATGGTGAGCTCCTTCACATCCTCGAGAACAACACCGCGCAGAGGGTCGATGATGGAGATCGACTCTATGGTATCACCGAAAAATTCCACCCGCACAGCGTGACTCTCTTCGTGCACAGGAAAAATGTCCAGTACATCGCCCCGGACCCGGAAGGTCCCCCTGTGAAAAGAGAATTCGTTACGTTCATAGAGCATAAAGGCAAGCCTGCGGAGCACCTCTTCCATGGGATACTCCGTGTCCGCTTCGAGGAACAGATGCATATTCCTGTATTCTTCCGGAGAACCCAAACCGTAAATGCAGGACACCGAAGCAACGATCAGCACATCCCTTCTGGTCAGGAGCGAACGGGTGGCGGAGTGGCGCATCTTGTCGATGGCGTCATTTATGGAAGAATCTTTTTCTATGTAGGTGTCTGAAGCGGGAATGTAGGCTTCAGGCTGATAATAATCGTAATACGAGACAAAATACTCCACCGCATTGTGAGGGAAGATCTCTCGAAATTCACTGAACAGCTGCGCTGCAAGGGTTTTGTTCGGCGCCAAAACCAGGGCGGGCCGCTGGACGGCGGCGATAGTCTGGGCCATGGTGAATGTTTTGCCGGACCCTGTCACACCCAGCAACACCTGATGGTCTTCTCCTCGACGCAGGCCCTCAGCCAATTTTTCAATGGCGCTCGGCTGGTCTCCCGACGGACTGAAATCGGAAACGATCTGAAAGGGAATGTCTTTCTGGTAGTGCTGGGGGCTCACTCTACACCTGTATGCAAACGCACGAATGAAAATCTGTCAGGGACTGCAAATAATCCATCGGAAAAGGATACTCATTCCCCCGTGGAATGCAACAATCTACAGGAAAAAAGTAAAGGAGCAGAGATTAAGCGGCTAAAAATCCATCACAAACGAATACACTCCCTCTTCGATGCAACTGCTTACTTTCAAACCGGAATGATTGAATACGTTCTGCATGCGCTTGTTCTCCCGAAGCACCTCGGCGGTGAATCCCTGTATTCCGTTCTGCTTTGCTATCTGGATCAAATGCTGAAAGAGAAAGGTTCCCAGACGTTTATTTTGCCAATCATCCTTGACGATGAAAGCCACTTCCGCTTTGTTGGTCTTTTCATTTAAATAATACCTCCCCACAGCTATAATCTGTTCACCGTGCGCTTCGGGAACCGTAGCCACAATGCAGACGTCTCGACCATGATCGATATAGACGAAATCCTGTATATGATGGGTGGTGAACCGCTGATGATGACTCATGAAACGATAATACACCGTCTCCTGGGAAAGATTGTAAAACAGCTCTCTCATGTGCGGCTCATCGGTGGGCCGGATGGAACGAATGGAAACATCGATGCCTTCCGGAAGAAGGAAGCTTGCCTGCATTGCGTCTTCCCCGGGAACGATAAATCGGTTGCCGAAGCGTGCAAGTTCAGGCCGCAGATATTTCAACTCCACGGCTTCGTTGAACAGTTGTTCCCTGAAATCAGGATGGGCGATGGATATCAGGGCCATTACCCTTTCCTGGATGGATTTACCATGAAGAAAGGCGACCCCGTATTCCGTGACAACGTAATGAACCGTCCCACGGGTGATGACCACTCCGGACCCGGGCTGCAAGGTGGATACTATGCGGCTGGTATTATCGTCCTTTACCAAGGACGGTAAAACAACTATGGCGAGCCCCCGTTCGGATCGGGAGGCGCCGCGGTTGAAATCTATCTGCCCTCCTATGCCGGAATAAAACTTACCGCCCTGCGAATCGGAACATACCTGGCCGGTAAGGTCGATTTCCAGGGCCATATTGACCGATACCATCCGTTTATGTTTGCCGATTACCGCCGCATCATTGAGGTATTCAGTAGGGCGGAAACTGAACAGAGGGTTATCATGTATGAATTCGTACAGTTTTTTAGTTCCCATGCAGAAACTGGCGGTAATTTTGCCGCGATCGATGCTTTTTCTGGATCCGGTCACCGCCCCCGACTCGATCAGGGGCATGATGGTGTCTGAGATCATTTCCGTATGGAAACCGATATCCTTCCGGTCATGGAGAAAATCCATAACCACCTGGGGTATACGCCCGTATCCGGGGACCCGGCCCAGTCCGAGTTCAATGGTGGCGCCGTCGGGGATCAGCGCAGCCACCTGTTTTGCTATGGCACTGCTGACCTCATTGGGCGGGTCGACTTTACGTTCGAGGATGGGAATATCCACAGGTACCAGAATATCCAGATCGTATACATCGATCAGGGTGTCCCCATGGGTCCATGGCATATTGGGATTTACTTCCGCTATAACCAGTGAGGCGTTATCTGCCGCGGACCGTACAATATCAACGGAAATGCCCAGGCTGACTTTTCCAGAGGTATCCGGCGGAGTCACCTGGATCAGGGCGACATCAAGGGGCAGTATGCCTGAATCCAGCAGCCTGGGAACATCGGAAAGCAGGATCGGGGTGTAATCTCCATACCCCTCCTGAATAACGGTGCGGATATTGGAACTGATAAAAAAGGCGTTTATGGCAAAGCACTCGGACAACCTTTTTTCTGCATAGGGGGCTATTCCCTTGGTGATGAGTTGAATAATTTCAACATTGGTCAGCTGCCCCGCCCTTTTGGTCATAGCCGCAATCAGCTCCTGCGGGGCCCCGCAGCCTGTACCGACAAACACCCGATGTCCGGGCCTGATCTGCGACACGGCCCTTGCCGGGGTTGCGATCATATCTTTGTAGGTTTCCTGCCAGCTCTGATCGTATTCAACCATGATACACCGTTTAAAAATACAAAATATATTCGCAACGCCCTGCTGCGAAAGTTACTTCGGCAACAGGGATCCTTTTGCCGAAGCGTATGTCTGTTGTATTTGCCGGCAGCAATTCGCTGTGACCGACGCAACAGGTCTGATCGCACCTGTGAAGGGAAAACAGGTTACATGCCGATACGCAGATCCTTTTCAGGTTTGGCAAAGGACATTCTGGCGTCTGCAACCACAGGTTCCGTTCCGGGCTCTCCCACAATGAGCGGATTAATATCCAACTCCGCAATCTGAGGAAAATCAGTTGCCAGCTGACTGATTTTCTGCAATGCCACGGCCAGCGCTCCTACATCAACCTTTTTGAGGCCGCGCTTCCCTTTCAACAGCTCGTAGGACCTGGTGGAGCTCAACATCTGGATGGCCTCATCTTCGGTGATAGGCGCAAGGTGAAAAGCGACATCTTTCATCACCTCTACGAAAATACCGCCCAGACCAAACATCAGCATCGGCCCGAATTGCGGATCACGGGTCATGCCGATGATGACTTCGAGTCCTTTTTCCGCCATTTTCTCCACATAGATACCGTCTATCTTTGCCTCGGGCGCGTTTTTCTTTATGCGAAGCATCATCAGTTCGAAAGCGTCGGCGACCTCGTGACTGGAACCGATATTAAGACGGACGCCGCCGAGATCGGACTTATGCACGATCGAGGGAGAGACTATTTTCATCGCCACGGGAAAGCCGATAAAATTGGCGATTTCGACAGCCTGCTCAGGGCTTACCGTCAGCCTGCCGTCAAGAATACGAAACCCGTATGCCTTGAGAATATCCTTGGATTTGACCTCGCCGAGCCGTAGACGCCCGGTCCGCTGCCGCCTGGTGATGATCCGCTCAACCCTCCTGCGGTTGACCGGAAAACGGACGACATGACGGGCGGGCCGCCTTCGCCATTCACCATAGTCGTACATGGCACGAATGGTCGCCACAGCCCGTTCAGGTGAATCGTAAAAGGGCAGCCTGGCCGCGGCAAGTTCGCGGCGGCTGGGCATGACATCGTCCCCTCCTAGAAAAGACGCCAGCACGGGCTTGGTAAAATTCATTGCACCGGCAACGGCTCTGGCGGTCTCCGCAGGTTTGTCGAGATATTGGGGCGCCAGAATGACAAGCACGGCATCTATGGATTCGTCATTCTGAGCCGCGTCGATGAGAGCGGCGTAATGATCAGGGGTGGCGTCTCCGCTCACATCCATGGGATTGTTGACTTTCGCCGCAGCAGGCAGAATATGCTGGACAGTGGTTTTCATGTCGCTGCTCATATCACTGACGACCAGTCCTGCCTTTTCGATGGCATCGGCGGCTATGGTCCCGGGTCCGCCTGCATTGGAGATGACAAAAACTCTGTTTCCCTTTGGCGGCGGCTGCATGGCAAGGGCCGTGGAATAATCAAACAAGGCTTCAAAGCTGTCTGCCCGGCATATGCCGGCTCTGCGAAAGGCGGCGCCGTAGGCGGTATCTTTTTTGCCGCCGAGAACCCCTGTATGCAAAGCGGCTGCACGAATGCCGGCGGCGGTAGTTCCGGATTTAAGTATAACCACCGGCTTGTTGGTCGAGGCCTCTTCGGCAGCTTTGACAAAACGGTCGCCGTCACTGATATCCTCGAGATAACCGACAATTACCTTGGTTTTATCGTCATTTGCCAGCGCCTGAAGAACTTCGACCTCCGTGATGTCCGCCTTGTTACCGATTGAGATGGATTTGGAAAGCCCCAGCTCTCTGCTGTCGGCCAGATCCATCATAGCAGTACACAATGCACCGGACTGCGAAAAAATCGCCATGGAACCTGATTTGGGTATACGTTTCGAAAATGAGGCATTGAGCTTGATGTCGGTATTTATCAACCCCAGGCAATTCGGCCCAAGCAGTCGCACTTTTCCCTTATGACAGATTGCTATCAACTCCTCTTCAAGCGCCCTGCCCATGTTGCCTGATTCCTTGAATCCGGAGGCGACGACAACCACGGATTTGACTTTCTTGCCCACTGCGGCTCTGGCGGCATCGGCAACCTGTTCCGCTGGAACAGTGATAACGGCCATATCAATGGGATCCGTATACGACAATATGTCAGTGTACACTTTGAGCCCGAGAAGTTCCCCTCCAGCCTGGTTGACAGGAATGACAGGCCCTTCGAAACCGCTCTGCACAAGATTGTGCAACACCTCGTGGCCGACCTTGCCTGCGGTTTTGGAGGCGCCTATGACTGCTATGGATCGGGGATTGAATAATTCTTCCAAAACAGCTCCCTTGTTACGTGGTTACCTTGGGAATATGTATATTGAAACCGATTTTTTCGACGGCTTTATGAACAGAACGAATATTGTACGTATTAATCCGAAGATAAATCATCGGTTCTATACCGTCTGCCGCTTTGGCCCGAATAAGACGTGTAAACTCGACATTATTCTCTTCCATGGCCTTGACTATTTTACTGAGAGCCTCAGGGTCGCCGTTATCTTCGATGCAGACAAGAGAAGATCCTTTTTCTCCAAGACCGAACAGTCCCTTATAGGCCTTCATAAGGTCCATAACCGAAAAAACCCCTATTACCCGCTGATCGTCATTGAGTACGGGAAGAGCGCCGATGCCTTTTGACTGCAGCAGCAACAATGCTCTGTCGAGGGTTGATATACGGGTTAAATGAAGACAGTCATCATTCATCACCAGCTTTACAGGAGTATTGTTGACCTTTTCTTCAACATTCTGACGCTGGCTGCTTCTCGCTACCGTAGAGGGAGTGGCCGAGCGAAGATCCCGGTCTGTCAGCATGCCGAGTAGGACACCTTCTTCATCCACCACAGGGAGGTGACGAAATTTATAACGATTTAAAATGCCGATTGCATCGGCGACTGTTTGTTCCGGACCAATGGTTATCGGATCACGGGTCATGAAATACTGAACAAACATGGCGATACTCCTGTGGTGTGTACGGACCTGTACGATCTTATCCGTTGCGTTGTTTATAGTTGCTGATGCCCTGCAGATAGGCGCCCACACATTGGCCGAGGCTTTTCAAGCAATAACCGCCTTCCAGTATCGACACAAAACGATCCTGCGTATACAGATGCGCCAGTTCAGCTATGAATGCTCCGAGCTCTTCATAAATCTGAGTGGAAAAATTCAACCCGGACATATCATCATCTACATGGCCGTCAAACCCGGCCGCCACGACAAGGACCTCCGGTTGATTTTTATGCATAAAGTCGCGTATTCGAGGAAAAAGGGCACGAACCTCGGCATCGCCTGCTCCCGGAAGGAGCGGCAGGTTCAACAGGGTGCCCTTGCCTGCCTTCATGCCGGTTTCTTCGGGCCAGCCGGTTCCAGGATAGCTGAAACTGGGATGTTCATGAATGGAAATATACGCGCTGTCAGCTTCCTCCTCAAAGGCTGTCTGTATGCCGTTTCCGTGATGCGCATCAAAATCCAGGATACAGACCTTCTTCCTGCCGTACCCGCTCTGCCAGTAACGGGCGGCTATAACGCAGTTATTGAAAAAACAGAACCCATAAGGGGTATTGGGCTCGGCGTGATGACCCGGGGGTCTGGTTATGCCGAAAATAATAGGCCGGCAATCCTGTTCCGCCAGGTCGACGCATCGAATCCCGGCGCCGGCTGAAAGCATGGCAATTTCGTAGGATTCAAAACCAACCTGATTGTCGGGATGATCGATGTAGGTTCGGCCGCTTAAGACAGCCTCTTCAAAACGAAAAAGCCAGTCTTCGGTATGGAAAGCGAGCAACTGCGACCTGGTGGCGGGAATGGGAAAATAATGCTGGATGATCTCTGCAAAAGGACTGTCACCAAGAAAACGGGCCACCACCTGCATGCGCTCGGGAACTTCCGGATGATCGCCGCCGCCGGTATCATGCCTCTGAAAAGACGGGTCCGTGATGATGTAAACTGGTATTTCAGTTGTCATAAAAAGTAGTAACAGCCTGAATTATGCCATATTTTACAGAGTTCCAAGAAGTGATACCACACTCTATACCAAAAGATTTCCAGGAGCGTCAAGTTTTGTTTTATTTCAGCCGACAAGTTGTGAGAGCGCCGGACAATACACTGAAAACACAGGCTAATACACCTCGCTGTAAATCATGGATGAAGGGAAACGGTCGTCAATAATATGAGTAACCTCCTGAATCATTTCCCATACTCCGCAGAGGTAAAAGGCATACTGCCCTGCCGGGAGGCGTTCCTTGAGAAACGACGTCACCCTGCCCTCATAAAAATCTCCGTCTCCGACAGGTGACTCGCCGGGAGATGTCAAGCAGCGTATATACCTTGCCGCTGCCGGTTCCAATTCATCTTCATAGAAGAGCCCGGAACGTTCACGCGCGCCCTGTATCAGGGTGAAATCCCGCACCCCGCTGCGCGCCATGGAAATAAACGGGGCGATTCCGGTGCCGGTTGCAACAAATACCCGGGCCTGGGGCGAAGCCCTGTCTACGAGATATCCTGCCGGAGATGAAACGGCAATCTCTGCCGGTAAAGGCAGCTCAGCCAACAGAGAACTCAACTTCCCCCCGCGGATGCGTTTTATGAGAAAACGGAGGCAGGAATCCTCGGGACGGGATATCATTGTGTATTCACGGGAAAGATCATCCAGGTAGAATGAAACATGCTGACCGGGCAGAAAAGAAAAATCGTCAGGCCGGCTGCATTTCAATTCAAAGGCATCCTCATTCAGCCATACCCTGTCAAGAAGGGTGAGTCTGCTTGCCGTTTCTCTTCCTTTTAGATTTTCTGCCATTCACGCTCCCTGGTCTCTGTTTTGACATTGATGTACCGTGCCGCGGTAAACAGGTAATCCGAGAGCCTGTTAATGTACACCTGTACGATCTTCAACTCATGTTGTTCACATTCTGCGGGCTGCTCTTCAACCAGCCGACTGATTTTTCGTTCACACCGGCGGCAGACCGTACGGCCGACATGGGCCATGGATGCTGCAGTGTTACCCCCCGGCAGGATGAACACCTTGAGCGGGGGCAGTTCATCGCTTAATCGGTCAATATCAGTTTCCATATCCTTAACCAGGGTATCGGGGAAAGGATCCAGGAATCCGGATGCAGACGAGTCCGGCGTAGTTGCAAGCCAGGCCCCTGCCTGAAACAGTCTCGCCTGGATGACCTGCAGCTGCCGCTCTATAACGTCAAGTCCGGCGGGGAGCATGGAAATGATGACTCCGATAACTGAATTAAGTTCATCAAGATCGCCATAGGCTGCGATTCGAGTACTGTGCTTTTCCACCCTTTCCCCTGAAAACAGACTGGTTTTTCCCTTATCACCACCACCTGTATACACTTTCATACTCCAACTCTCCCCATGCACTTGACATGATAAGTCATTTCCTGGATATAATGCGGCATACCTCCGTCACGTTGCCGGACACGTTTATTCCGGTGTTTCTTCTGATGCATAGAACAGATAAAGAAAAAAAGCAATGAGCATAATCAGATAGGCTCGAGAATATAAGGCGGCCTGAAAATGGAAAAAGGCGGCAGCTGCGAACGATTCGAATAGATTGAATAAACTCATAAGAAATATAGATATCGATATGCGGCCATTTATAACTTCCTATTTTAGCGGCAAATGACTAGAAGTCTCACCTGTTAAGGTTATTGTATGCCGTACTTTTTGAGTTGACAAAACGCTGAACTTACAATACGAAATTATTATCTTTTTTGGGGAAGTGGGAATTTTCAATTATAGGGCGTACCGGTTCCGGTGACACCCGTACTAAAATAATGCGCGTTAAATCAGAGCCTTAACTGGTTTAATCGGCGTTCAGAAAAAGCGTACTGCGCATGCAGCCTTCCGGTTACCTTGCGCAATACGACCGGGAACGTCATGTCATTACAAAATATTTTCCGTTTTTTTCGGGAGATGTGAATACTTTGTTTTTTGGAGCATGCGATCAACGTGTTGAATGTCTGGAAACGATTTAAAGTATTAGCGTCAAGGGTCTGCGGCCGATCATGTCTTTCACGAGGTCAATGAGCTGAAACTGAATTTTCAGTGCGGTTTCATTGACCTTTTTTTTGTTTTGTACTGTGGGGGTCAAAAAACCCTTTGGTTTTTTGAAGTAACAATAAACTTTGATAGACAGGAAGAGGTAGAATGTTGGAAAACAACGCTGAAATGTATTGGACGGGTTTATCTCCCGACGAGGCTAGAGAAGCGCTTGTCAATAAAGATAAATCCATGCGCGACAAGCGTATGACGTTGAAAGAAGCTGTCGACAAATTCATTCATAATGGTGACAACGTCGGTATCGGCGGATTCGTAAACATACGCCAGCCAATTGCCATCACCCATGAAATGGTGCGACACGGCTTCAAGGATCTTACCCTCTCCTGGCAGTCCGCAGGTCTGGCGCCGGATTATCTGGCAGGCGCCATGATGATTGACGAGAATCAGTTTTCCATCAAGCGTATTGAATTAGCCTACTGGGCGCATGAGTCATTCGGTCTTTCTCCCATGTTTCGATATCTGGCTGAACGTGGAAAAATCGTGATTGAAGACTGGAGTAATTATAATATGTCCGCCCGCTTTAAAGCCGGCGCCATGGGATTACCTTTTATCCCGACACGAGGGCCGTTAGGCGGAGACATCCCCTCAAGCTGCAGGACTAAAATCATGGATTGTCCTTTTACCGGACGTCCCATTGCTCTGCTTCCTGCAAGCAACCCCGACGTAGCCATTATCCACGTCAATGCAGCTGATAAATACGGAAACTGCATCATTCGCGGCACCGACTGCACCTGTGCGGAAATAGCTATGGCTTCCGCTCGAACCATTATTACCTGCGAGCAGCTTGTCTCCCATGAACTGATTACCAGCTCACCAAAAGAAGTCGGCATTCCTTTCCCGGCAGTCGATGCGGTCGTCGAAGTTCCTTACGGCGCCTATCCCGGTGCCTGCCGTCGTCACTATTATTTTAACGGCGATCATATCCGTGAGCTGCACGCAGCGACCACACCGATGTGCAAAGGTGAGCCTGCAGACAAACTCAAAGCGTATTATGATAAGTATATTTTCGGTGTCGAGAACTTCGAAGGGTTCCTCGAGCAATTCCCGGTATCCCAGCTGTTGGCGGATCAGAAAGCAGAAGCGTACAACTGCGAACGTCTGGCGTAAGACAACATTTTCATCCTATACCGGAACCCATCGAAAATATAGCATAAGGAGTTATCATGACAGCTTCAACGGATTACACCGCACAGGAAATAATCGTCGTGGCGGGTGCGAAAATATTGGAAAACAATAAAATAGTGTTTGTAGGAACCGGTCTGCCCATGGTTGCAGCCCTCCTTGCCAAACAAACCCATGCCCCCGGTCTTATCCCCGTATTTGAGGCCGGCGCAGTTGGTCCTCCTCTGCAAGTCGGCCTGCCCATCTCTGTCGGTGATTCAAAAACCATTACCGACGCTTGCTATGCAAAGGGTCTCAATGCCGCCTTTGAGATGACCCAGCGAGGTTTTGCGGATTTTGGGTTTATCGGGGGCGCCGAAGTGGATATGTACGGCAACCTGAACTCCACCATGATCGGTGATTACCCCGGCGGTTATCAAACACCTAAAGTACGTCTTCCAGGCAGCGGCGGCGCCAGTGACATGGCCGCATCCTGTGAACGAACCATCCTAATAGTGCCACACGACAAACGTAAATTCAGTGAAAAACTGCAATACGTAACCAGCCCCGGTCATCTGGACGGCAGCCCCAATGCCCGCTTTAATGCCGGCATGCAGGGTAAAGGACCGTATCGTGTTATTACCACCAAGGGTATTTTTGATTTTGAAGAAAAGTCAAAACGCATGAGGCTCATACACACCTTCCCCGGTGAGACGGTGGAATCAATCCAGGCAAACACCGGTTTTGAACTCCTGATTGCGGACAATGTAAGTGAATTCGCCGCGCCCACCCAGGAAGAAGTTCGCCTGATTCGTGAAGAAATCGACCCCAACGGGGCATTTGTCAAACGCGCATGACAGACAACGGCTTGTAATTGAAATACGCAGTGTCCTTCAAATGTCGAGGACACTGCTTCAATGAATACGATGTGATATTTTGTATACGGGGATGGTTCACATCCCGGTAAACCGGAAAAATCAGGTGGTAAGAGGAGGTATGGTCCACGTTGAGGGGAGAAAAGGCTGGGGAATGACCAAAGCGTAGATGGGCGCCGTCTCATCCCGTGCAACGATCAATTACACGGTACGCTGAACATAATTTCACTACCAACCGCAAGGCTAAATGAAAGGAGTCACACTATGAAAATTGAAAAAATTGATCATCTCGGTATTGCTGTAGGTTCCATTGAAGACGGTAAAAATTTCTGGACAGACGTACTTGGTCTTGAATTTGAAGGTTCTGAGACAGTTGAAGAACAGAAAGTGACCACTGCCTTTTTTCCTGTAGGAGAAAGTGAAGTGGAATTGCTCGAATCCACCTCGCCTGACGGACCGGTAGCAAAATTCATTGAAAAGAAAGGCGCAGGATTTCAGCATATCGCCTTCCGGGTTGCGAACATTGAGGAGGCTCTCGCTGAATTACAAGAAAAAGGCGTAAAACTTATAGACCAGACGCCACGCATCGGTGCAGGTGGGGCAAAAATCGCGTTCCTCCATCCTAAAGCAACCGGCGGTATTCTGGTTGAGCTGTGTGAAAGATGCTGAAAAGCTGAAGTACACGATCCCTATGCATCCGCGGCAACGGATGCATGGGGATCTGGAATTTTTTAGAGTATGCTCCGTAAAACTAAACGGAATACCGCTCGGTTTTAGGGAACATGTCATCATGCAATGGGGGAATGCCCCTGAGGTTTAAACAAGGAGTAAGGACATGGCAACACAAGAACAGTGGCTTGAGCTTGCAACCAAGCAGATGAAAGGCAAATCACCTGATATCCTGACCTGGAAATCTCCGGAAGGTATTGACGTGAAATGCCTGTACACAGAAGATGACGTTCAGGGCCTGGAAACAAAGGTACAGTATCCTGGTCTTGCCCCATATACCCGTGGTCCCATGGCAACCATGTATGCGGGCCGCCCCTGGACCATCCGTCAATATGCCGGTTTTTCCACCGCTAAAGAGTCCAACGCTTTCTACCGCCGCAACCTGGCCGCAGGACAGAAAGGCCTCTCCGTCGCCTTTGACCTGGCAACCCACCGCGGTTACGACTCTGACAATCCCCGCGTTTCAGGTGATATCGGTAAAGCCGGCGTTGCCATTGACTCCATAGAGGATATGAAAATCCTCTTTGACGGTATTCCTCTGGATAAAATGTCAGTCTCCATGACCATGAACGGTGCGGTAATTCCAATTCTCGGCATGTGGATCGCCGCTGCCGAGGAATCAGGGGTTAAGCAGGAAGAATTGAACGGTACCATCCAAAATGATATTCTGAAAGAGTACCTCACCAGGAACACGTACATCTATCCGCCCGAGCCTTCCATGAGAATCGTTTCCGACATCATGGCTTACAGCTCACAGAACATGCCGAGATACAACACAATCAGCATCAGCGGCTACCATATCATGGAAGCAGGCGCAGACTCCGTTCTGCAGACAGCCTTTACCCTGGCTGACGGTGTTGAATATGTGCGGGCCGCCATCGCATCAGGCATGAGCATCGACACCTTTGCTCCCCGCCTGTCTTTCTTCTTCGGCATCGGCATGAACTTCTTCATGGATATCGCCATGCTGCGTGCCGCCCGTTTCCTGTGGCACCGCCTGATGCAGGAATTCAAACCTACCAATCCTAAATCCAGCATGCTGCGTACCCACTGCCAGACTTCCGGTTGGAGTCTGACGGAGCAGGATCCGTACAACAACATCATTCGTACGACCATGGAGGCCATGTCGGCTGCTTTAGGCGGCACCCAGTCACTGCACACCAACTCCTATGACGAGGCTGTCTGTCTGCCCACGGATTTCTCCGCGCGTATTGCCCGTAACACCCAGATCATTATTCAGGAAGAGTCTCATGTCTGCAAAGTGGCTGATCCTCTTGGCGGCTCCTACTACATTGAGTACCTCACCAACCAGATCGTGGAAAAAGCCCAGGCAATCCTCGATGAGATTGAAGAGATCGGCGGTATGGCCAAGGCTATTGAATCCGGCATGCCCAAGATGCGCATCGAGGAATCAGCCGCACGTCGTCAGGCCCGTATCGACCAGGGAAGCGATGTCATCGTCGGTGTGAACAAATATCGTCTTGAGGACGAAAAACTTGACTTTGATATCCTTGAAGTTCCTGATTCCGTTCGTCTGGAACAAATTGACCGCCTCAAAGAAATTCGCTCCACCCGTGACGAAGCAAACACCCAGGCATGTCTCGAGGCTATCACCAAAGCTGCCGAAGGTAAAGGCAACCTGCTGGAAGCTGCAATTGCCGCTGCCAAGGCACGCGCAACCGTTGGGGAAATTTCTGACGCTATGGAAAAAGTATTTGGACGCTACGTTGCCACCACCCAATGCGTATCAGGGGCCTATTCTTCTGAATACAGTGAAGCAAGCAGTGAGAGCGCAGACGTTATCGAGTCCTTCCGTAAACGTACCGGTGAGTTCCTGGAGAAAACAGGACGTCGTCCACGAATTCTTGTTACCAAAATGGGTCAGGACGGACATGACCGCGGTATCAAAGTTGTCGCCTCTTCTTTTGCAGATCTCGGCTTTGACGTTGATATCAGCCCAATGTTCCAGACTCCGGATGAGGCTGCGAAAATGGCCATTGAAAACGATGTTCATATCGTCGGCGCCTCCAGTCTGGCAGCCGGTCATAAAACCCTGGTACCTGAACTGATCGAGAAACTGAAAGCGCAGGGCGCCGGTGAAATCGGGGTAGTCGCCGGCGGCGTTATTCCGCCAAGTGACTATGACTACCTGTTCAATGCAGGTTGTAAAGCTGTTTTCGGCCCAGGTACGCCTATCACCACTTCAGCTGCAAAAGTTATGGATCTTCTGGAAGCGCAATACATCAAATAAACCGGAATGACCGCAGCCTGAATATACAGACGGATGGGGCAACTCATCCGTCTGTCTTTTTTGAACCCTATTTTGAGACTACCATTATGTTTAAAGATCCCAGCTATTACATACAAGGTGTACTCGATTTCAACCGACTGATGCTTGCGCGGACAATTACTCTGATTGAAAGTCAATTGCACACACATCAGGATATTGCCAGGGAGGTTATAAGCGAGCTTCTCCCCTACACAGGCAAGGCGGTCAGGCTTGGGATTACAGGGGTTCCCGGAGCGGGCAAGAGCACCTTTATCGAAAGTTTCGGGACCATGCTCACAGGTCTGGGATATCGGGTAGCCGTACTGGCGATCGACCCAAGTTCCACCCGCAGCGGCGGCTCCATCCTGGGTGATAAAACACGCATGGAGCGTCTCGCTGTAAATGATATGGCATACATCCGTCCGTCCCCTTCCGGAGGCAGTCTTGGCGGTGTTGCCAGAAAGACGCGGGAGACCATGCTTATCTGTGAAGCGGCAGGATTTGATGTCATCATTGTAGAGACAGTGGGAGTTGGTCAGTCTGAGACCACTGTTGCTTCCATGGTTGATTTCTTCCTGGTACTTCAGATTTCAGGCGCCGGAGACGAGCTCCAGGGCATAAAAAAAGGCGTCCTTGAAGTGGCTGACGCCATTGTCGTCAACAAGGCTGACGGCGACAACATCACCCGTGCCAAACTTGCCAAAAAACAGTATGAAACAGCCCTGCATCTGGTCACCCCGTCTTCACCGAACTGGACCCCGCCCGTGATGACCTGCAGTGCATTGGAAGAAACCGGCCTTTCAGAAGTATGGGATACCATCACCCAGCATAAAAAAATCATGACTACAACCGGCGAGCTTGACGACAAACGTAAAACCCAGGCCATGTCGTGGATGTGGTTCCTGGTCAAGGAAGGGCTTGAAACCTGGTTTTACAATCATGAAGAAATTCAGAAAGTACTGCCTACCATCAAATCCAAGGTGGAAGCTGGTAATATGGCACCCACTCGGGCAGCTGATGAACTCGTCTCCATTCTCGGCAGGGAACTGTTATTCTGAGTAGAGGTAAACCGCAGGAATTACATACAAGAGTACATGCAGCTGCCGTGTGTACTCTTTTTCCTATCCGCTGTTGACTTCCTGAAGCATTTCGTCCCACCGCCTGCCCCCATTACAGCCATACCATGCAGCTCGATGTGCGAGTAGCCTCCACATCCAATACGGATCAACGCCGACCGGCCTTTTTTAGACCCTCGATTTTTCGTCATCAGCTTTGTGCGAAGTAAAGAGTATGGTATATCAGTCCATACTGTTCCCGCTTACTGCGGTTACCTTAAAAACTCGTATCCTTTCAGGATACATTCTTTAACATTGTTGAGATTATCACGTCCAGACAGAGACGCATCTTTGTGATGCCCCTATTTTGATTGTACGCCAAATGAAACCCTTCAAATCAAACAAAAGACGCACACGGCTCTTGGCCGTTCTGCTGATCCTGGCTGCAGCAGCAGGCGCTGCATTGTATTTCGCGCCGTATTTGCCGGCCCACATCCGATATCTGGATGCCCGTATTACTGATACATTTGAAAAAGATCGCTGGTCAATACCTGCACGGGTCTATGCCCGCCCTCTGGAAATAGCACACGGAAAAGACATTTCCCCGGAAGAAATCGAATATGAACTGCAGTTAGCCGGTTACGTCGCCTCCCGTGGGGAGGCTCTGACACAGGGAAGTTATATACGAAAAAACGGCAGTATAGAAGTTATAACGAGACCGTTTACCTTTATGGAAGGATTCCAAAAAAGCCGACACTGCCTTATAAGTTTCAACCGACAAGGAAATGTCGCTGAAATCGTAGATCTGAATACCCGTAACATTTTAGAATTTTTGCGTTTTGACCCTGTCACCATTGCCAGTTTCCTCCCTGAAAATTTTGAGGATCGGATACTGTTAACCAGGGAAGATATCCCGGATTTGTTTCTCCGGTTACTGCTGGCCGTGGAAGATCAGAATTTTTATGACCACTACGGGATCTCCCTGAAAGGTATAGCCCGGGCAATGGTGCAGAATATCCGTGCAGGGCGGACAGTGGCTGGAGGTTCAACCTTAACCCAACAATTGGTAAAAAATCATTTTTTGAGTAATGAACGTACCCTGAAGCGGAAATTTAATGAAATTATTATGGCCGTTCTTCTGGAAAGAAAATATTCAAAGCAGGACATCCTTGTCGCCTACTGTAATGAGATATTCCTTGGCCAGGATGGGAAAAGAGCCCTTCACGGATTTTCACTGGCCAGTCAACATTATTTTCAAAAAAACCTCAATCAGCTCAGTCTCGAGCAAATGGCCATGCTGGTCGGCATGGTAAAAGGCCCGTCATATTACAATCCGAAAACTAACCCCGAGCGGACTCAAAGGCGAAGAAATATTGTTTTACAGGTCGCCTTCAAGGAAAAACTGATTACGTCCGATCAATACGAAAAGGCGCGCATTCTTCCGGTTATTCTCAAAGAACAGCTCCTGTCCGGTATCAACGCCTATCCTTCTTTCATTGACCTGGTCCAACGCAGGCTGTTACAAAACTATGCCCGCAACAACCTCACCAACGACGGACTCCTGATTTTCACCACCCTTGACCCAACTACTCAGAGGATCGCCTCTCGAGAATTTAAACAGAGCATTCAACAGATCCAGGAACAAAAAAAGGTGACCGCACTTGAAGGAGCATTTCTTATTTCAGACAGGATTACAGGTGAAATTCTCGCCATGAGCGGCGGAAAAAATCCTTCGATAGGAAGCTACAACCGCTCACTTGATGCAAAAAGACAGGTTGGATCACTTATCAAACCTGCAGTGTATCTTACTGCACTGGAAAACGGATACACATTGACCACGCCTTTGAGTGACACCGGGGTACGCATTACCGACGCCGACACCGGCAGCCATTGGCAACCCAAAAATTACGGCGGTCGTGAGCACGGCAGTGTTTATCTTTACCAAGCCCTTGGGCACTCACTTAATCTTGCCACGGTAAGACTTGGTATGCAGCTTGGAGTACACAGTGTTTTGAACACGCTGCATAAACTGGGAGTAGAGGAAAAATTTCCTCCCTACCCTTCAATTCTTCTCGGCAGTGAGGAAATGTCACCATTTACAGTGTTACAAATGTATCAAACTATCGCCTCGGATGGATTTTATACTCCCCTGCGTGTGATACGGGATGTTCTCGACAATTCGGGAAATGTTATTCAAAGTAACAGGCTTACGGTTGAACAGCGATTTAAAAATGAGGATATCTGGCTTCTGCAATACGCTTTACAGCAGGTGGTTGAACAGGGTACAGCAAGCAGTTTACAAAAATTTGTTCCTGGTAGGTATCATATTGCGGGGAAGACAGGCACCACCAACGACAACAGGGACAGTTGGTTTGCAGGATACAGTGGGGACAAAATAGGTGTGGTCTGGCTTGGACGGGATGACGACTCTTCCACAGGGCTGACCGGTTCATCAGGGGCTATGGCAGCCTGGGGAAATATATTCTCTAAAATTTCGATCACGCCCCTTGATGATCATCCGCCAAAGGGGATTTCATACCGTACAGTTTCGATTTCCCCCTGGGGAAAATCCGGCAATTCCAGGCCTGTATCAACACATATTCCCTATCGCATTAATGAGAATACACCGATTCATTATCAGGACCAGGAAAAAAGCCTCTCCAGGGACCTGGAAACAATGCTTGATTCCATCATAAAAATTTTCCAATAGGAGTTCAGATATGCATTTCAATCGGCTGTACGGATTTCTTCTTGTATGCGGAACGATTTTCATCCTCCTGGCGGCTGGTTGTGCGCCGCATTATCCACCTTCCCAAAAGCCTTCACCTCAATCCTATACAAAAAAGCCGGATTCACGCCTGCCCCATATTCCTCCTGAAGAGCACGGCATACCCAGCCCTTCGCTCAGAGTAATCGGCTCTCCAAACATGTATCAAAAAGAAGCGTATACAGCTCTTGAGCGCAGCAATTACCGATCCGCTGAATCTTTGCTCGAGCGTGGAATCCGTAATCAACCTGACAACTCTTCATTATGGTATGATCTCGCTCGGGTTAAATATCTGCAAGGTGAATATCATCAGAGTGCGCAATTGGCTAAAAAGGCGCTGCGGCTCAACCACACAGAAACTGAGCGGCTGTATATACGAGAACTTATCAATGGCTCAGAATACAAACTGCAATAAAGAATACCTGAATTCGTGAGCTGCAGACCTGCCGACCGTACTTCAACTTCGTTGTTCAAAGTCACCTGATTCAAGTAAGGTTATCTTGAATAATGAGATTTTTAGAGTCTGCGCTTTCCTTGGAGGACAATTTTTTCATAACGCCGAGATTGGGCGAAAAAGCAATTGTTAGAGGTTCAAGGTAGCCTTAAACAGTACATCACCACACCGGAACCACAAAAAAAAAGCGCCTTCAAAATTGAAGGCGCTTTACATACACAATGAAATTCGACAGATCAACCGGGATACTTACCAGTGATATAGTCTCTGAGATAATGATTTTCAACTTCTTTATTCTTGATCAAAGCTTTGACAATATCACCAATAGAAACTAGGCCGATAATTTTCTTATCTTTGATTATGGGGATGTGGCGGATTCTGTTTTCCGTCATTATCGCCTGAATGTAATCGATTTCGTCATCTTCTGAGGCGCAGAGAATCTCCTTGGTCATAACCTTACTGACCTTCTGCAGCGCACAGTTCTCTTCAGTACATCCTTCCTGGATTGCCTTGAGAATATCATTGGGTGCGATTATGCCGACTATATTCCCTTCAGCGTCATTGACAAGCAGCGAACCGATTTTTTTACTGAAAAATATATCCGTTGCACCCATCAATGTTGTATCCTGACTGACCGTAAAGACCTCACTTCCCTTACTCTTCAATATATCTTTGACTTTCATAGGTTAGTCTCCTTACTGCAAAAAATTTCTCGCCCGTATATGTATGCAGTGTAACACGTATATAAACTATAGGGCTAAATGATTATCGGGTAAAGTCCAATTGCAAAAACACAGGCTGCCAAGATCATGGTGCAAACCGGAGCCATCTTTTGACAGGTATCGGTTTCAAAGGCGTCTGCAGTTGCTGCATCATGGAAATACATATTCACAATCAGTCTCAGGTAATACCACATGGACAGAATACTGCTGACTATGCCGAAAACAGCCAGAACTACCTGACCTGCGCTTATAGCACTGGTTATGATATAAAATTTACCCATAAATCCTGCCGTTGGCGGAATACCTGCCATGGAAAGCAGAAACACGGTGATCGCTGCTGCAGAATAAGGTCTTACCTTTGCCAGTCCTTTAAAATCAGCAAAAGTCATCCTTTTTTCATCTTCACCGCCCAGGTACGATAACGCTGCGAACATACCCAGGGTCCCAACCGCATATGCAGCGAGATAGTAGGCTATGACACCGCCGGTGAACTGCTCGGTGTTGATGGCTACAAGGGCTATGAGCAGGTAGCCGCTATGCACGATACCTGATGCAGCCAGCATCCGTTTAAGAGATTCCTGGCCGATGGCGATCAGGTTTCCTATGAACATGGTGAGGATGGATATCCAGAACAGTCCCGTGATCCATCCGCCGTGCAGGCCGTTGTTTATTATCAGGAAATTGGCAAAAACAGCAAAAACAGCTGTTTTAAGAGCTGTCGCCATGAAACCTGTTATAGGAGTGGAAGCGCCTTCATACACATCCATGACCCAGGAATGAAATGGAAACGCTGCTACTTTGAACAGAAAGGCTACGATTACCAGGAATGAACCGCCTATCAGCAGAGCATTTCCTGCGTATCCTGCGGTAGAAACATAGCTGCCGATCTCTGCAAATTTGGTCGAGCCTGCAGCGCCGTAGATAAGGGCTGCGCCCATGGTGAAAAAAGCCCCGGCAAAAGCGCCGAGCACCAGGTATTTCAACACAGCCTCAGTGGCGGTTAAACTTTGCCTGTTGTACCCGACAAGGATATAGATTGCCAGGGACATAATCTCCAAAGCGATAAACACTGATATCAATTCCTGAGCCATTGTCAGCAGGAGCATGCCGCAGGCTGAGAAGGCAACCAGACTGTAAAATTCGCTGGTACAGAATTGATTTTGCCTGAAGTACGTGAACGCACTCATGCAGGTGGCGAGACCGCAGCCAAGTATAATCAAACCGCTGACTCTGGTAAAATTGCTGACGACCAGCATCCCGTTGAAAACCTGATCATACGGAACGGTCGGCTGCGCGACGGTATTGCCGAGTTGGAACAAAAAGGCTACGCCGAATAACCCCATCCCACAAATTGCAGTCCGCTCATGAGTTAATGACTCATAGGTCGAGGCGATCATCAGACCGATGCCGCCCAAGCCAATGATCAGCATTGGCATAAGTAAGAGAAAATCGTTATTCATGATTCTGCCCAGCCTTATTTATTCAGTTCGATGAGGTGCCCATGTTCCTGAGCGTTAACACTATCTGCCACCTGAATATGGCTATCCGTCAGGTGGGCTAATTGAATCTGTGCAGCAGGTTCAATTTTTTCAATGAATGGCTGTGGGTACAACCCCATAATGATGATAAGAAGAATTACCGGGAGAAAACATACTCCCTCTTTAAAGGTAAGATCCTTAAAAGTAACCGTGAGTTCATTGTCTTTTTCATAAAATACACGTTGAAACATCCACAACATGTAACAAACGCCGATAATAAGGGTAGTGCCGGCCAGGATCCCGATGAAAGCGTTAAATTTCACGGCTCCGAGTATTATAAGGAATTCACCGATAAAACCTGAAGTTCCGGGCAGCCCGACAGATGCAAGCAGAGCAATGGCAAAATAGAAGGCAAAGACCGGCGCATGATAGGCAACGCCGCCTAGCGCCTCGATTTTTCTTGTCTGCATACGATCTTCTATGATGCCGGCAAAAAGGAACAGCACGCCGGTACTGGTAGCATGGGCGATTATCTGATATACACTGCCCGTAAGTCCCTGTACGTTACAGGTAAATACGCCAAGGGCAATGATGCCCATATGCGAAGCGGATGAAAAAGCGAACATGCGTTTGATATCGTTCTGTGCGATAGCGGCAATTCCGCAGTACATCATACCGAATACGCCGGAGAGGGAGAGCAGCAGGGCAAAACGTGCAAAGTCTTCATCGAAGACCGGCACGACCATGCGAATGACGGCATATACGCCTATTTTCGCCATGATTGCCGACAGGACAAAGGTTGTTCCTGTAGGCGCCTCTGTGTATGCGTCCGGTAACCAGGTGTGAAACGGAAACAGGGGTATTTTAATTGCAAAGGCGATCATGAAGCCGATGAAAGCAAGGGTGGCTATTCCTCCGTCCAGGTTCAGCTGTGCCAGGTTACTTATTGCAAAACTCCACTCACCGAACTGGCTGTGATATGTTACACCCAGGTAAACGATGGCTGCCAGCATAAGCAGCGATCCTGCTATGGTGTATATGGTGATTTTGAGCGTGGCGGCGATTCGTTTCTCGCTGCCGTACAACCCGAGCATAAAGAATATGGGCAGCAACATGATTTCCCAGAAGATATAAAAGAGAATCATATCTGCTGCGCACACTGCTCCGGCCATGGCCCCCTGAACAATCAGAAGATTGGCGTAATAGCCTTTTTCCTTGGTGGTAAAAAGGATAAACACCAGGGGAAGCAGGACAGCGTTCGCCAGGAGTATAAACAGGCTGATGCCGTCTACGCCGATCGAGTAGTGTATCCCCAGTTTCGGAAACCAGGAAATAAATTCAGTAAATTGTAGTTCCCCAACAGCCTTAAATTTGAAAAAAACATCCAGCCCAAGGACCAACGAAGCTAAAGATACGGCGATCCCGGTAATTCTGGCTATTCCTTTGCCGGCAGGCGTGAGGAGCAGTATCAGTCCTGCCGTTATCGGCAGGAAAATCATGAGTGAAAGGATATGTTCAAACATTATTCCACCTTCCTCTAGTTCAACGATAGCGACAGTAACAGGCTCATGACACTCAGCCCGACAATCATGTAAATGGCGTAAATACGGACAAAACCGACCTGAAAGACCTTAAAGGCCTGACCAACCATCATGTACAGCTGAGAAACGAGCTTGACGGGCGCATCGGTAACGTTAGGCTCTATGGCGTTACGAATAGCTCCACCGATTCTTTTGTAGGGCTGAACAAAAACAGTGTCGTAAAGTTCATCCACATAAAATTTATGGTAAGCAAATTGTGTAAATCCGCTGAAACTCGGTTCTTCAGCGCCTTTACCAAATCGCTGCCATGCTATGCGTATACCAATGATGAAGGCGACAATACTTGCACCCATTGCGAGCAGTTCATAAAACTTGCTCACGTGTGGATGATGTTCAACAACACTCGGAGCAAGCCAGTGGGTGACTTCCTGATCGCCGCCGAAGATACCGGGGAGATTGAGGTAACCGGCAAACAACGCTCCTACAGCGAGGAGAATCAGGGGAATGGTCATGACCAACGGCGCTTCATGGGCATGATCATATGCCTCTTGGTCCCTTGGTTCACCATGGAAAACGACAAAAATCATACGGAAAGTGTAATACGCGGTCATTCCAGCCACCGCTACGCCAACCAGCCATATTCCCCAGTGACCGTTTGCAAGCGCCATAAAGAGAATTTCATCCTTACTGAAAAAACCTGAAAAGAACGGGCAACCGGCAAGGGCCAACGCGCCTATAACCATTGTGTAATAGGTGATGGGCATTTTATTTTTGAGTCCGCCCATCTTCCAGATATTCTGTTGGTGATGAAGGGCATAGATTACAGCACCTGCACCGAGGAAGAGCAAAGCTTTAAAAAACGCATGGGTAAAAACATGGAAGATGCCGGCTGAATAAGCGGCTACGCCGACACCGGCGAACATATAGCCGAGCTGACTTACAGTTGAGTAAGCGAGTACTTTTTTTATGTCATCCTGAAACATACCGAAGATTGCGGCCAACAGGGCTGTGAGTATGCCTACCCAGGCGACAATGGATCCGGCAACGGGCACGTGGGCGTAAATAAAGCTGAATCTGGCAACCATATAGACACCGGCAGTTACCATGGTCGCAGCGTGAATCAATGCAGAAACAGGGGTCGGACCAGCCATGGCGTCCGGCAGCCAGACATACAGCGGTATCTGGGCTGATTTGCCGGTGGCACCGACAAACAGCAACAGGCAGACGGCCAGGGCAATACCGGGAGCAAGGTGATGGGCATTGGCTTTCAGGGACATATAATCAAATCCATGCGCTCCGATCGCCCAGAACAGAAAACTCATTCCAAGTACAAACCCAAGGTCACCGATTCGGTTGACGATGAAAGCCTTATTGCCGGCAATGACATTGTCGGTGTCAGTGGTGTAGAAACTGATCAGCAGGTAGGAACAAAGGCCCACGCCTTCCCAACCGACGAACATGACAACAGGTGAGTCACCCAGTACGAGGACCAGCATGGAACCGAGGAAAAGGTTCAGGTAGGCAAAAAACTTGGCATAATTTTCTTCACCGGCCATGTAGCCGATGGAGTAAATATGAATCAGCGTACCTATGAAGGTGACGAAAAGCAGCATGAGGGCGCTGAGCGGATCAGCGAGAAATCCCATGGCAACATCCAGATCACCGACTTGAAACCAGGTAAAAGCCTTTTGCACTAAATACCTGCCTTCTTCCGGCATGCCCTTCAGGTTGAAAAATACTCGCAGGGCGAGAAAGAATGACAGGACCGGGCCGATACAGGCGATGATTCCGTAAAATTTTTCAAAGATTGGTCTTTTACATGTAAAAACATGCATCAGGCCTATGATCACTGCACCCAACAAAGGATACAGCGGTATATACATGAGATATGTAGCACTGTTTTCCATGTTATCACCCTTTCAACAGGCTGAATACATTGGTATCCAGCTTACCCTTGTGCTTGTGCAACAGAATAACCACTGCCAGTGCAAGTGCTGCTTCCGCCGCTGCTACAGCCATAACCATCAAGGCAAGAACATGGCCGTCCATGCTCTCATGTAACCTTGAAAATGCGACAAATGCGAGGTTTGCTGCATTTAACATCAGCTCGATGGACATAAAAACAGTGAAAACGTTTCGGCGAGAAATGACTCCAAGCATTCCGATACAGAAGAGGACAACACTCACCATGAGATAACTTTGTATCATTTACTGATCCCCCTTTTTCCCGCCAGCACTACGGCGCCGACAAGCGCAACGAGCAGCAGGATGCTGACTATTTCAAAGGGCAGAAGCCATTTTGAGAACAACACCTGGCCGACTTCCTTAACTCCACCAAAATTCGGATCGACAATACTGATTTCGCCTCCAGGTATTTGTTTCACGATTTTCATCAAAAACAGACCGACAGGAGCTATGAGTATTGCTCCAATGGCAATGTTTTTCAGCCGCCCCTCTTCAACCGGAAGATCTTCCATCTGAATATTGAGAAACATGATGATGAAGATAATCAGCGACATAATTGCCCCGGCATACACAATGAGCTGGGTGGCAAATATGAGCTTTGCAGATAACAGGGCATAGAGACCTGCCAATGAAATAAGTGTAACAACGAAACTCATCGCACTATTCATTGGATGCCTAAACGACACCAGTCCTGCCGCCCCTAGGACAGCGAAAACTGTAAATAGTATGAACAGCCAATCGGCAAACATGATTTCAAGCGCCCCCTTTTTTGTACTCTTCTTCGCTGAATGCACCATTAACGGCAAGAAGGTCGTCTATGTGCAAGACCATTGATTCACGCTCACTCCCGGTTACAGAAAATATCCCCGTATCCATTCGAATTGCGTCTTTCGGGCAGGCTTCCACACAAAATCCGCAATAAATACATTCCAACAAATCGATATCAAAGCGTACAGGAAGTTTTTCCGTACGACCATCTTCTCGTTCACCCGCCTCAATGATAATGCAATTAGCAGGACAGTTGGTCTGGCACATGAAACAGGCCACACACTTAACGGTGCCGTCTTCGAATCTGGTTAGTCTGTGCCTTCCTCTCCATCGAGGTGTGATTTCAGGTTTAACTTCAGGATAATGCCGGGTGTACAGATTTGAATTATCGAGAAAGTTTCTGATGAAGTGACCAAAGGTCACAGCCATCCCTTTAAACACTTCAACGAGGTAGAGCCGTTCATAAAAGCTTTTGCCTTTACGCACTATGGTTTTTACTTTAATGCTCATGGCTTCTCCCTTATTAGCTCAGTGCTACAACAATAGCGCTAGTTACGATGATATTCAGAAGCGAGAGCGGTAACAAAGTCTCCCAACCTAACTTCTGTAACTGATCATATCTGAATCGTGGGATGGTCCAGCGAACCCACACATAGACAAAGCACATAAAGGCAGTCTTTACAAGGAACGTACAAATCTGCAGGGACGCTACCAGCAGGTTATCAGCAACTCCGCCGGAAGCAAAAACAAGGTAGAAGAGAAAGCAGATCTCAGTCAGAATGACAATCGCCCAGACGAGCTTGATATAGATCTCACCTTCGCGAACTCTGGGATCGTTCGGCCTGTCATAATGGCTGACGTTGTTTTTTCTGATCCATCCTACGAACACCCTTCCAAACACATATGTAACTGCCATAAGCAACAGGGATATGGGCACAGCGTAGTTGAGCAGCGTTTCAGTGGGGAACCAAGGAATCTGGTAACCGCCGAAATACAGGGTAACGATAATCGCACTTGAGGTGAACATAGCGACATATTCACCCATGAAGAAAAGAGCGAATTTCATGGCGCTGTATTCAACATGAAAACCGGCAACGATCTCTGATTCACCCTCTGCCAGATCAAACGGCGTACGATTGGCTTCAGCAAATGCTGCAACGATAAAGATGATAAAACCGAGGGGTTGGATGACAATTCCCCACATCGGTATGAAGCCGAACAATAACTGCCCCTGGATACGGGCCATTTCACTGAGATTGACCGTTGAATAACATACAAGAAGGCTGATTATTGCAAGGCCCATGGGAATTTCATAACTGATTACCTGAGCTGCGGCGCGAAGCCCGCCAAGCATGCCGTATTTGTTGTGCGACGACCAGCCGGCCAGGATAATGCCGTAAACCGCGAAACCGGCAATGGCGAGAAACCACAGGATACCGAGATCCATTGGAATGGCCTGCATGATGTATTCTTTATCGCCCAATACCAGCGTATCTGCAAACGGGATAGCCGCAAAAGAGACGACTGCAGTCATGAAGGTGATCAGCGGTGCAAGCACAAAATAGAACTTGTGTTTAATGTGATTGGCAATAATATCTTCCTTAAAAATGAGCTTCACGGCATCGGCCAGGTTTTGCACTAAACCGGCTGCACGGAACCCGCATATGTTGGCCCGGTTGGGACCGGACCTGTCTTGAAAGAATGCGGCGCCTCTTCGCTCCATCCAAACACAGACGGCGATGAAGCTCAGTGGAACAAATGCCCCAAAAGCGACTCGTACTATTATTAATGTTATATCAAGCAGCGTCATCAGAACCCTCATTTCCTGTAAGTGCCAATCCCTGTTCAGGGATCATTTCCGGCTCATCAACATCTTTAAGTGCTTCAACACTCGCCTTGATCTCCGCCCAGGCCTGGTTGTTCGTGGTGATTTTACCGCCGAGGGAACCGGTAACGGCAACAATGTCCTTAAAAGGCTCGTTTTTGACCACGGCCCTGCCAAAGGTTTGCACGATGCCTTCCATGTTCACGACGGTTCCTGCATACTCACTGTATGAGGCAACGGGGTATACAATGTCTGCCAGATCCACGAGCCCGTTCTTATAAGCGCCTACTACGGCGATTTTGACTTTCCCGGCAAGGCCACTCAAAGCCGCATCATCCAGGCTCAATGTCAGGTCATTATCAAAAACAACCAATATATCAGCCGCTTCAATATGCGCATCAAAGGCGGCTTTGGTGGTGTCTATGCCGAGAAGCTGCATACCGGCGCGATTGGCGGATTTATCATCCTGAATGAGAAAATCGTCTCCATCCCCTGCTTTGATGTACCCGTCACTGAATCCGGATACTGTTGCGTTGTTCTGTGAAGCCAATTTGACTACGGCAGTCAATTGCTCGAGCGAACAGTTCGGAGAGACAAGAAAAGCGGCTTGTGATGAATGCCCCAGCGCTTCTTTGAGCGTCAGCAGGGCTTTCTCCTTGGAGCACCTTTCCTTGTTTGCCTTGGCCTGCGTGATGCGTCCGTCATTTTCATTTTTATAGGTCATCCGCCCTTCATCGCAGATAAAATATCCATTAACCTGCTCATTGAGGCGGGGACGATACCGATAAATAATATCGTCTTTATATTTCTCACGATTGTGATCGACAAAGATGTTACAGCCTTTACTGCAGCCGTGACAGACACCCTTATCTTTTGAGAGGAACCAGACGCGCTGCTTGAATCGAAAATCTTTACTGGTCATTGCTCCAACCGGACACAGATCAACGACGTTCAATGCGTATCTGTTGTTCAGCGGGCGGCCGGGAAAGATGTTGACTCGAGCTGCATCAGTTCGATTAACGATACCCAGCTCACCAGTCTTGGTGACCTGCCTGGTAAAGCGGACGCAGCGTGCGCAAAGAACGCAGCGTTCCTGGTCGTGAACGACGCCGCACCCAAAATCCATCTTTTTCCCCTTCAGGACCTGCGGGACGTTCATGCGGCTGGGCTGGCCGTCATATTGCATGTAATAATCCTGAAGAGAACATTCCCCTGCCTGGTCGCAGATGGGACAATCAATTGGATGGTTGATTAACTCAAGCTCCATGATGTCTTTCTGGATTTTTTTGATTTTATCCGTATCAAGCTGCACCTTCATCCCTTCCTGCGCAGGAGTTTTACAGGCAGGGACCAGAGGCGGCCTGCCGTCTTCGATGCCAACCAAACACATTCTGCAGTTGCCATCGGCTCCCAACGCCGGGTGGTAGCACAGGTGAGGTATCTCAATACCAACGGCTCCCAGAGCGTCTATCAGATTCTTACCTGATTCGACTTCAACTTCCTGTCCGTTTACGGACAGTTTTACCATATCTGCCATGGTTTCTTCCTATTCCTGTTGCATTGCGTTTTTGACAAAGCCTGCTTACTGAACATATGCTTCAAATTCATGTCGAAATTTATCCAGGAAGGCGCGTACCGGCATGGTGCATGCCGCTGAAAGAACGCATACTGTTTTCATTTCGATATTATCGCAAAGTTCTCTGAGCAGGTTGACATCATCGATAGTGCCTTCCCCGTTGAGAATTTTCTTGACTATTTTTA
Source organism: Desulfobulbaceae bacterium (assembly GCA_963678525.2). Taxonomy (GTDB): domain Bacteria; phylum Desulfobacterota; class Desulfobulbia; order Desulfobulbales; family Desulfobulbaceae; genus Desulfogranum. The sequence goes on along the minus strand of CAXXDG010000003.1, from coordinate 934,563 downwards.
ACATCCAGCCGAGACCTTCTCGACAGGGGGTACATTGACCGCAACTCTCGTGATGATAAAAATCAATCAAATTCTTAACGAGCTTAACCACGTCGACATCTTCATCCAGAACGACAATTCCTCCTGAACCGAACATGGTTTTATGCGCGGCCATAGATTCATAATCCAAGGTGACGGTTTCAGCTTCTTCAGGCAAGAGCACCGGGGTTGAACTTCCTCCCGGGATAACGCCTTTCAGTTTTTTCCCGCCTTTTACGCCGCCGGCAACTTTCTCAATAACTTCGAGAATGGGAAGTCCAAGAGGCAGTTCATACATGCCTGGTTTCTCTACCAGACCGGAAATGCCGAAAAGATGGGTTCCCGGACTTTTTTCAGTTCCGTATTCCTTGTACGCGTCGGCGCCGTTGGTGAGGATAAATGGAAGCGACGCAATACTCTGTACGTTATTAATGATGGTAGGACATCCGTACAGACCTTCCACAGCAGGGAACGGAGGTTTACTTCTGGGTTGCCCCTTTTTCCCTTCAATGGATTCCAGCAACGCTGTTTCCTCACCGCATACATACGCTCCTGCGCCGCGATGCACGGTTATATCGACCTTGTAATCCTTGCCGTCGACTGTCTCGCCGAGGTATCCTGCGGCATAGGCCTCATCTATTGCAGCCTGCAAGGCTTTCACCTGGGTAGTGTATTCACCGCGTATATAGATATACGCGTGATTACTCCTGATGGCATAACAACAGATGATTATACCTTCGATAAGCATGTGAGGATCGCGTACGAGGATATAGCGATCCTTGAAGGTGGCAGGTTCGGACTCATCCGAGTTGACCGCCAGGTATACGGGTTTATCTATATCTTTGGGAAGAAAACTCCATTTGAGACCGGTCGGAAAGCCTGCGCCGCCTCGACCGCGAAGCCCGCTGCTCTTGACTTCCTCAATGATATCTGCAGGTTCCATTGAGAAAACCTTGTCCAGGGTAGCGTACGCTCCATGCTCCTTGGCGACTTCAATCTTATGGGCATCTTCAATGTCGAACCGAGCACTCAGTATTTTTACTTCCATGTTCATGCCCTCCTATTTCAACGTGGCCAAAAGTTCTTTCATTTTTTCCACGTTCATATTCTCGTGGAACTCACCATTGACCTGAACTACGGGAGCAGTGCCGCAATGACCAAGACATTCAACCTCTTCAAGGCTGAATTTACCGTCCGCAGAGATCTCACCGGGTTTTATCCCGATCTCTTCATCCAGGTAATCGACTATCTGCTGCTTTCCGAGGAGATAGCAAGAAAGTGTCCGGCATACGCAAATATGGTACTCTCCTTTGGGCTGCAGGTTATACATGGTATAGAATGTCGCACATTCATACACTCTGCTGGCAAAGGTGCCTATTCGATCCGCAATATACCCGATTGCCTCGGCGCTAATCCATCCTTCCTGCTCCTGGGTCAGCCAGAGAGCGGGCAGGATCATTGACTCACGAGTTGGATAGCGTTGCACGAGTCTTTCAAATTCTGCGTCTCGTTCTTCATCAAACCGGAAGGGTTTTCCAGTTTCAATCAATTGTGATCTATCGCTCATCTGTCCAACTCTCCGCCAATAATGTTGATACTACTCAGGTTGATGACTGTATCCGCTATCATTTCACCTTCTACCATTTCATGGAAGCCGCCCATGGTATAGAAGCATGGCGGTCGCACCTTGCATTTATAGGGGTGTCCGGAACCGTCGGAAACGAAATGGAACCCAAGCTCACCGTTGGCCGCCTCAAAAGAGTCATACCATTCACCCGGTGGGGTTCGGACTCCCTCAAAGACGAGCTTGAAGTGTCCTGCAAGCCCCTCGATATTGGAATACACCTGATCTTTTGGAGGCAGACAGACATGGGGATCTGCAACATTGACAGGACCTTCGGGGATCATTTTCATCGCCTGACGGACAATGGAGATGCTCTGGAAAATCTCTTCGAAGCGAACCATGATGCGATCGTAAATGTCACCATTAGTTCCAATGGGAACAGAGAAATCAAATGCATCGTAATTGTAGTACGGGTTGTCCTTGCGCAAATCAAAGGATACACCGCTGGCCCTGAGGTTGGGACCTGTAAAGCCATAGGCGAGCGCGCGATCTCCAGGCATGCAGCATACGCCCTGGGATCTGTCGTGGACGATTCTGTTTTTGGCCACCAGAGCCAGGGAATCGTTCACGCCCTTTTCTATGCCGCGCAGCTGATTTTCAAGATCCGCTTCCCATCCATCGTAAAAATCGCGATACATACCGCCGACCCGGGTGAATGAGCTGGTGAGGCGAGCACCGCATAGACGGCTGATCAGATCGTAGGAGGCCTCTTTTTCATTGTAGAGATACCAGTAATTGGTCAAGCCTCCCATATCAACGAACAGGGCGGCTAGACATACCAGATGATCGAGCACACGATAAAACTCGGATAGAATAACGCGCATGAACTTGGCGCGATCAGTGATCTCCACCCCAAGCCATGACTCAACTGCTTTGACGAAGGCCACATTGTTCATCAGCGACGAACAGTAATTCAGCCTGTCGGTTAAAGGTATGATTTGGTTATAGGTCCTGTTTTCGGCTGTTTTTTCAAATCCACGGTGCAGATAGCCGACCTCGTTGACGTTTGCCACCACGGTCTCGCCGTCGAGGGCGGTGAGGATACGAATGGCGCCGTGGGTAGCCGGATGGGAAGGTCCGATATTAAGAAACATGATCTCGGTATTGATGTCCTTCATGGTCAGTTCATCAATACCTTTGGAGGCCAGTCGCGCTTTGATCTCTTTTTCCATTGGGTCCGACTCGTAGCAGACCTGGCCTTTGTAAATATCGTAGTCCTTTCGCAGCGGATGTCCTTCGAACTGCCAATGGTTGAGGATTCTCCGCAAGTCAGGATGACCAATGAATTTGATGCCGTACTGGTCGTATGTTTCGCGCTCACCCCAATTCGCCGACTCCCATAAGTGCGTGGCCGTTGAGACGCCCGTATCGGGGTCCGGCACCGGAGTCCGTACCTGTACAAGCATGTTCTTTTCCCAGCTGCGGATTATATAGACCACGTAAAAACGGGTTTCTTTAGGCTGAGGATAGTTAAGATAATCAATTCCCGTCACATCGAGCAACAGGCCGAAATCCAGCTCCGGATCATTTTTCAATCCGGACAGGGTTTTTTCCAGATCTTCCGGCCGGACATCTATTATTACCGAGTCAATGGCTGGTGTGCAGGTTGCTTTGGGAAACTTAGCCTGCATGAGTTCTAGTGCCGTATTCATATCAGTCGAGCACCCCTTTAAAGTCTTTGTGGCGATCGTTCAGCACACTTTCACCTTTAATCTGATCCTGAATTTTCATCAGAGCATCCAGAACAGCCTCAGGTCTTGGCGGACAGCCGGAGATATACACGTCGACAGGAATGATGGTGTCAATTCCCTGAACAGTACAATAATTGTCGTATACCCCCCCTGAACTTGCACATGCTCCCATTGCTACAACCCATTTAGGCTCAGGCATCTGCTCATAAATCCTTTTCAGGATAGGGGCCTGTTTGTAGCTGATGGTACCGCACACGAGCATCAGGTCAGCCTGTCTGGGTGAGAAACGTACAACCTCGGCGCCCCACCTTGAAATATCAAGCTGACTGGCTGCGGCGCTCATAAACTCAATGGCGCAACACGCCGTTCCAAAGACCATGGGCCACAGCGAATACTGGCGGCCCCAATTAACAACCACATCCAGTTTTGTTGTCAGAACTGAATCGCCCAGTTTTGCTTCTATTCCTAACGCCAATTGAGCACCCCTTTCTTTAGAATGTAGATGAGACCCGTAAAGAGCAGCACCATGAACACGACCATCTCTGTAAACCCGAACCAACCGAGTGAACGAAGACTGACCGCCCATGGGTACATGAATACGGCTTCGATATCGAACAAGAGAAACAGGATTGCAAGAAGATAAAACTTAACGCTGAACTTCTGTTCAGCCAAGCCGATCATCCTCTTGATACCACTCTCATAAGGATCGTTTTTAGCCTCTCCCCCAGCTTTGGGACCGAACACGGTCGTAGCTACCATGATAATAGGGATGACTACGGCAATTCCAAACAGTGCAATTGCCGAGAGAACCAGTTCTGTTGTCATTGCGTCAACCTCTCCCTGTGTGTGAATAACTCCGGACTAATTAGGAAAAATCAGCCCATGCAAAAGTTATAAAATGAACGGCTATTCATTACCGAGCCGCCAACCATCTGTCAAGGAAAAATAGTTTTTTTCCAATTACTTCAAGCGCATTGGTCTAATGGATTTCACATCATTTATGATGTGCTTTTTGTGCATAATGTGCACCAAGGCTGTTCCTTTTGTGCATCCCTATGCTCGAGCAGCAAGACAATACATCAGCACGCAAATGCCATGCCTTTTATGTATTCAATTGATCAAAAACATATATAGAACTTGTCAATACAAACCGACTTCAATCTTGCATTGAGCAGAGAAAGAGACCTGACCTCCCAGTCCGGCAAAGATTCCAGGTAAATTGTCGAATCCTGTTTCTCACCCAAAACGGCATTGATGCGGGCCAACGGTTGAACCAATTGATAATGACTTATAATTTCAGTACCTTAACGATCAAGTTTAGCTGAGTAATATTGTCACGACGCCCCGTTGGAGTGTTACCTTTTGCCACACCGTGCAACTGCCTGAAAAACACATCGACACCAAGAGCTGCCATGGTCTATCTGGTCAACCTGTGCGCCTTATCTTTTTTTTCATGTACAAAGAGATCTCAGAAACGTTGAGCAGCCTGACGGATCAATTCCTGACTTGTCTGCTGATACCAGCATCGGACAAACTGCTCAGTATAATAGTCTTTGTCGGCATGAAACCGTTCACTCACGGGACCGGTCCGCATGTTTTTCATGACTGCAAACGCTTCCACAGATGCGGCGGCCATTTGTTTGGCTCTCTCACCGGCAGCGGCAATGACCTCCGATGAAGGAACAAGCTCATTGAGTATGGTATGGTGAAAGGCGTCCTGAAAAGAAAGCATACTCCCCTGGTACATCAATGTGTTTGCCAACGCATCAGAGGCAATCTGTCTGAATATCATGGACGGAAGATAAGGAACCGGGACGCCAAGCTGCGCCTCATTGCAACCGATTTTTTTTGATTCATCGGCCCCTATACGCACATCGCATGCCAACGCCAGAATGGCTCCTCCGGCCGCAGCATGTCCTTCCAATGCGCAGGCAACAGGAACAGGCAAGGTGTACAAAGTATGGACAAGCTGATCAAATTTATTGATAAAGCGGGTGAATTGATCGGGTGTGAAATCGATAACTTCGGGTAGATTCAATCCCATGGAAAAAAATTTGGAGTTGCCGGCCAGAACCAGCGGCGTCTGTTCCCCTGCAACCTGTTTCAGGAGAGAATCCAGCCGGTCGATGACCTCCGAGCTTAAGGCGTTGGGAATTCCATTGTCCAGTTGAATTACAGCGTAATCGTTCTCTCTCTTGAGTTGTAGCATTGCTTCCTCCCTGATCAGTTTGTATAGATATAGACGAAAAGTAAGCTCCTGCGAACTTCAACACTCTGTCAAGCGAACACCACCATGCACAAACCTTTCAACCTTCATCACATTGCAGCGCAATCGGCTTCTGGTATTTCCAAGATAAGTATCGGTCTCATCCTGGCGGTATTGCTCCTGGCTACCCTTCTCTCTGTGAATACCGTCCAGAACATCAACCAAAACAGAAACAGTATGGTTCAGTATGTCAATGATAAAGCGCTGACCATTATTCGATCGCTTGAAGCGGGTTCCCGGGCAGGATATCGCAGGATCCAGGACGGCTCTGCAATACTTGGCTCCCTTCTCGACGAGTATAAGGACAACGAGGACATTGCATTTATCCGAATATCCGACAGCGAAGAGGCCATTCTTGCGCAGATCGGCGACCTCCCGGATAAGGTAAGTCAACAAGCGGCCCCGGACATTCCCTTCAGCCTCTTTTCTTTGGGAGAAAAATCGTCTCCGCCCATTATTATCACCCGTCCGTTTAATCCGCACCCCTTTAACAGTCACCACCGGAGGATGATGGGAAGAGGCATGGGCATGCACGACCAACTGGATCAGGCAGGCAAGAATCTCACCATAGAACTCGGACTTACAACGGAGAAATACGTCCAGAGCATACGGCAGGATTTCTATCATTCTCTCTTTATGGGAGCCATACTCTTTTTACTTGGATGTGCAGGGTTGTATTTTCTCTACCTCTATCAGAACATGCAATCAACAAAAAAATCGCTGGATGCCATGCACGTCTACACCAATCATCTGGTTGAAAGCATGCCTGCCGGGCTGATGACGGTCAGCAATGAGGACAGGATACTTTTCATGAATACAAACGCAGAACAGATTACAGGCGTACCGTACGTGAAAGCAGTCGACAGACATGTGACCGATCCATCACTGGGCAACCTTGCCGAGGGACTGCATGCCGAGCAGCCTCCGTTCAGCAGATCCTTTCATTTTCTTCCTGAGAATACGCAAAGCCCTCCCCTCACTCTCACCATCCAGGCTTCCCATCTGCTCAGCTCAGATTTTACGGAAATCGGCACAGTGTACATACTCACCGATATGACTAGAATCCATGAAATGGAACAGCAGTTGGAACGGTCTCGACGTATGAGCGCCTTGGGAAAAATGGCCGCAGGAATCGCACATGAGATCAGAAACCCGCTTGGAACGCTGCGGGGATTTGCACAATACTTCGGCAAACACAGTGATCCTGCCGGCAGCGGAAAAGAATATGCAGACCTGATGATCAAGGAAGTCGACCGTATTAATCACAACGTCTCAGCCCTGTTACAATTCGCCCGAAGGCAGCCCCCGGAAATCAGTCCATTTGAATTGACCGACCTGATCAAGAAAGCCATCCTCTTTAGCCGACAGGCAGATCCTGCCGATTCTGTCCGATTTTTCTTCACAGAACCTTCTCCCACTATCGTACAGGGTGACGAAAACATGATTCTCCAGGTCATGCTCAACCTTCTTCGCAACGCCGTTGCCGCCTGCGGTGAGCACGGCGCTGTCCATGTAGATATCCTGCACCATGATAATGCGGTTGAAGTTCGAATTTCGGATAACGGCAGGGGGATGAACGAAGATGAGCAACAGCATATGTTTGACCCTTTTTACACGACCCATAAAAGCGGCACAGGCCTGGGGCTTGCGATCAGTCACCAGATCATTGATCAACACCGAGGCAGATTTGAAGTTTTCTCCCAACCTGGAAAAGGAACGACTGTTTCCTTTTTTCTACCCCATACGAATCAGATATGATCATGCTTGCTCAAAAGACCATTCTCCTTGTAGACGACGACCAGGCTCATCGCACAATGCTCAGGGCCAACCTGGAACAGGAGTCGTTTACTGTACTGGAATGCAGTGATGGAGATCAGGTACTTACCATGCTGGATAATAACGACATACACCTTGTACTCATGGATCAAAAGATGGCCAGGATGGATGGCCTGGAAGCACTGAAGCTGGTCAAGGACAGAGACTGCTCAATTCCGGTTATACTGCTTACCGCCTTCTCTTCCGTCAAACAGGCCGTCACAGCAATGAAAAACGGAGCCTTTGACTACATCACCAAACCGATCGATATAGAAGAACTGCTCCTGTTGATCGGCCGTGCCCTGGCATATGAAGAAATCGAACAGGAAAACAGGCAGCTTAAAGAGAGAATAGGCAGCCGGTTCGCCTTCTCAAACATCATTGGAAGCTCAAGCAGCATGCAGGAGATGTTTCAAAACCTGCAGATCATTGCGCCCACAGACGCCACGGTGCTTATAACCGGCGAATCCGGTACGGGAAAGGAACTCATCGCCAATGCGCTCCACGAGCACAGCTTGAGAAAAGATAAACCGTTCATTAAACTCAACTGTGCGGCATTGCATGAAAATCTGCTTGAAAGTGAACTTTTCGGCCACGAAGCAGGCGCTTTTACCGGCGCCGCCGGCCGGAGAAAAGGGCGCTTTGAACTGGCGGACAGCGGCACCTTGTTTCTTGATGAAATCGGTGACATGAGCCTCCCGACACAGGCTAAAATTCTCCGTGTTCTCCAGGAAGGTGAATTTGAACGTCTGGGCGGTAGCGCAACCCTGAAAGTCAATGTACGGGTTCTCGCCGCCACGCATAAAAACCTTGAAGAGATGATCGACCAGGGCACGTTTCGCCGGGATCTGTTTTATCGCCTGTCCGTCGTTCCTGTCCATTTGCCCCCCTTACGATCAAGATCTACAGATATCCCGGAATTATGCGTTCATTTTCTGAATAAATACATGCAGAAAAACAAAAAAAACATCAAGGGAATGCATCCTGAGGCGTTAAATATTCTGACCCAGTACGCCTGGCCTGGAAATATCCGCGAACTGGAGAACACCCTGGAACGAGCCGTAATCTTATGCCAGGGCGAATATATCACATTTCGTGAATTGCCGCCCCACATGGTGCCCGAGATACTCTCGCAACCCGCGGATACGCAGGATTTGCCACATTTCACACTGCGAGATATGGAACGGGAAGTCATCCGCTCAACACTGGCTTTGGCCAATAACAACAAAAGTGAGACCGCGAAAAGACTGGGCATTGCCAGGCAAACCCTACTCAACAAAATTAAAGAATACGGCCTATGACGCGACGCTGGCCTGCATTTCAGGCCCGGATGCCCAGATTTAAGGCATTGCCGGCAAAACCGGAAGAATTCACTGTCTAATTTTTAGGCACCCTGCACCACTCCCCTTCCCGCCCCTTTGACTCAAGCCATTATTTTATATTAAATATCAATATATTATATCCTATTTCTTTTAAACTTTAAATCCGGCACACTACGTGTAATGCAGAGGGTAAACAAGCAAACATTTGCAATACACCAAAACACTGCAACCGGAGGAATAGACAATGAAAAAGACAATAATCGCAACAACCGTAGGATTATGCCTCATAGCCGGTTTCGCCTATGCTCGCGGAGGCCACGGCTGGAACTCCTGGAACGGCCAAGGGCCATGTGGATATAATAATTCGCAGATGGGGCCTCACGGCAATATGATGGGTAAGCACGGGATGGGAAAAGGTTACGGCATGCGGGGCAACGGTCCATGTGCGCTTCAAGCAGGCCGGGGAACCGGGCCAATGATGTGGCAGAACAGCGCTGCACAGCAGCAATTTTTCCAGGAAACGCTTTCCTTGCGAAAAGAGCTTCACGCTAAACGATTTGACCTGAAAGAAGCGCGTTTCAACCCGCAAACCACACCCGAACAAATAGGTGCATTGGAAAAAGAAATCATTGACCTGCAGACAAAAATATCCCTAAAGGCAAAGACCCTGACGCCGGCGGCTCAGTAAAAAAAATGATCACTTGGGGGAGCATACTCCCCCAAGTGATCAACAACGGAAAATCCCCCTCGCATGTGCTCCCTGCAGAGATTAGTTTTCCGAAATTCCGGACTCACTTTTTCTGCTATTGCCCTTTTTTTACACTACGAGTGTCATTTTTTGTCAGTTGCCCTTGATTCCTCCCTCCCAGACAGAAGACCATTTACAGAATCTATCCTGCCGATAAAGCTCAACTTTGCAGTAGAGAGACTGCAATTAAAGGGTTTTTAAACAACACCGAACATTCGTTGCATCCCGGTTAATCGAACCACAATTTGCCACTGATACCTTTTAAAACTGGCACGCCAACTGCATTAGTCATGCTGGACGTACCAAAACAGCGACAGTATCGTCCCTGTTACGAAACCAATCGTATCTCAGCATGTAATCATAAGGCATAACAATGTTTTTTCTGGATCGACTACGGGGAAAGTACCTTTTCATTCCACTTTTGATATTGCACGCATCAGTCCATGCTGCGGAAATCGATAATCAGCGCATTGATTATTACGGACCGCGTGAAAAATCTGCGCATACCCCGACAACGTATTCATTTTCCAAGGAACATGAGTATAGGGTGTTCAGCTTTAATGGAAAAGTGGAAAAAAACAGCGTCAGTACAGGTGAAGACTATTTTACCGCCGGTATAAAAACAAGTTACGGACAACTCTTTTCATCCCGAGATAATGGTTTCCTGAGTTTTGGCTACCTTACCGGACACATAGACAGCACAAACAATATTCGATTCAATACCAGTATTTCACATCTGCTTCCTGCGTTTGACAGCGAACTTTTTGCAACATACAGGCTTTTCGGGACTCACGTAAGCAGCACCTTCGAGACCCTCGGCTATGGTGAAGACCACGTATTTGAAAACAGCCTGGCGGCCGGCTATACAACCTATCCTGATATTTTTCTTAAAAAAGCATCCTTTTCCTATAGTTACAGCCTTATCCCAGGTCAGGTGCTTCGTCATTCCACATATAATTCTCAGACGCCGGATCATAATTACCCAACCTATCTCGTCGGCGGATTCGGGGATATAGAGAGTCAAGCCATAGCCGCTGATGTTACCCTGGGGACAGAGGGCTTGCCTCTGGATTTCTTTCAAGGATTTAAAATCGACTTCACCATTGACTATAAGCATGTGCACCATGGCGGCTATTACAATACTGCGGGCAAAGTGACCCGGGGGATGTCCGGGCAGGCAACATTGCAACACCGGACCGACATAGGTTTGCTCAAAGGAACTTACAGGGTCGGCCCGTCAAGCTCCACTGTTTACGCGGGAATTCATCTCGGAGGAGTAGAGCTGTACATGAAAGATACCTCTTATGACGATGGTGACAGCACACAGGTGTACGGATTGCGGTTCAAACTTAATCTGTATAAGCTTGAGAGTGCACTCACCCCTGATCCTTCCCCCTTATTTACAGCTCAGAGAGCACGCTATACCAGCGTAACGCAAATCCACCATTTCGATGAATTGACATCCGACAGTTTCTGCAATAGCCCCAAACTTCAGGAAGCCGTCATGTATGCACGAAAATAGGTGTGCACCTGAAGTTATGTCACCTGTTCACGGGAGCACACCATTTCAAACATGGCGAGATAGTGCTCATGTCCCTGGGACAACGCCAGACCGTAATCGAAATCAGAAACTGTATTTTCACCGGATACATTGTCTCTCAGTAAGGCTTGCAGGCTATTCCTGATTTCCACAGGCAAAAGAAGATACTGTTCGGCCCAATATACGACGCCGGGAAATATATGGGGAAAGCTGCGTGGAATAAATGCTTCATGCAGCTGTTGCTGGCACAACAGCATGTAGCCATGAATATCGTAACTATAGGAATTAAGATACTGTTCCACCTGTAGGCCGGCCAGGGCAGTGGTCGGAAGACCATTTAAACGATACGCGCAGGTCGGTTTCCCCTGGTACAGATACGGCATAAACATTTGGCAGGCAGTAGGCTTATACACATGTATAACGCATACATCCGCTACAAGAAAAGGGCAGAACCCTGTATCTCCTGTCAAGGCGCGGCGTCTGATCACCAGCTCTATCATTTCTCTATTCAAAAGGTAAACCAACAGGGCCTCTATACCCGTCAAGTCCATTTTCACACTCAAACGACAGCATTCATGGCATTGAGCCGGGCAAGCCGCCTGCTCTGCAGGCATACCCTCGACAAAAAATCGCTCTGCAGAAACCTCTTGTTTCAGGAGCAGGGCTTTACTCATAATCGAGACTATATCACTCACATTTCCTCTCCATATGTACGAGGGTGTAAAACGATTGAGATACGATTTCCCGCAGCGGCCTGCGTCGACAAACATGCAGAAACGATCAGGCGCTCAAGTTATAGTTTTTTTCGCATTCTGCATACGAGATAATACTTTACAGCAACCGCCTCGCCAAAAAAACTCGTAATTACAGTTTATTATAAAAAGTATGCAATCCCATCACGCAATCGATCGCAGGAATATAGGCATTCTCATTCAAGTTCGCCTTGAACTGCGAACGTGTAATATGATTCAATACATATAGTGACCACATATCATTATCCACTCACAAAGGAAGAACGTTTGGACAAAAACACAAAATCACCAGCTGTCCTGATCATTGAAGATGAGCCGACCCAGCGACAGTTACTCCAGGCGATGCTGGAAAAATACGGATTTACCATACTCACCGCTGATAACGGCGCAGACGGTATCGCTGCCTGGCGCGCGAACAAGGCAAAAATCAGAATCATTATTACTGATCTTATGATGCCTGCCGTCAACGGATTGGAAGTTATTGATGCCATCCGCTCTGAAGAAGAGAGTTACACGTATATCATGGCTCTTACTCAGAGCAGCGGGAAAGAAATCATCGTCAAAGTCCTGGAGCACGGGGCGGACGATTACGTTTCCAAACCCATTGTCCCCCAGGAACTGAAATTGCGCATGCAGGCAGCACTTCGAATCCTTCGGCTTCAGGATTATAATGTCCTTATCTCAGGACTTGCCGAACTGGCGGCAGAACGCAGCGGAGAAACCGCCGCCCACCTTAAAAGAATAAAACGATACAGTTATATCCTGGCAGGGGAGATTTGCGCACAAAAAACAAACCCGGACAAAGGAATTACTTTTGCAGAGGATATTGCCAATTTAAGCGTGCTCCATGATATAGGAAAAAACAGCCTTCCGGACGGCCTTCTCAACAAACGCACCAGGTATACGACCAGGGAATTTGAGATGTGCAAAGAGCACACCACACTCGGCGGCGACATCCTCTCAAGACTTCACCGGGAAACAGGATCCCCGTATCTGCTCATAGGATATGAAATAGCCATGTATCATCATGAAAGCTGGGATGGGAGCGGATACCCCAAAGGCTTGAAAGGAAATGAAATTCCCATATCCGCGTCCATTGTGGGGTTTGCTGATGTCTACGACTCCATGCTTTCCAGGAAACCGTATAAGGACGCTTTACCTCTGAGTTACGTTGAAGAGATGATCGAAGCGCAAAAAGGTAAACGTTTCGCGCCCCAGGTAGTTGACGCCTATCAAAAACAACGGAAACAGATTCTCACTGTTCGCAAAGAAATACCTGACAGCGATTTTTTCTAACCAGCATGGCTGGACCAGGTCGACCGGCCACGGTAAAGCATGAAAGCTCAACGTTTCGGCATAGCGCCTTCCGCTCTCCTGCGAAAACCTGCCTCTGAACTCTAAACGAGTGCACTTTGCACCTCAAAGCTGCCGTGCCGACAGGGAAATCCATTCCGGCGGTGCATTTTCAAAAATAATTCACGCAACGAAGACATTTTTCGGGCCCATACAACGTTTCAGACAGCTTAAGAACTGTACATCGGTACGTCGACGACTTATAGTTGTTGTCAACAACATGGATTGTGAAATATCAACATTTCGCAAGCAAAAAGAACAACGACGCACCTTATCCTAGAAAAGGATATGGACCAGCAAAATAGAAAACCGCACTCTCGCTTTCATGACGACATCTCCCCCTGAGAAATATTATATCAGTAAAAAGGGGACTATAAATATCAAGTGCCCGTACTGTTCCGCTGTAAAGCCTGTCTCCATAGATAAGCTGAGGACGAAGAGTCACCTGCTTAAAGTCAAATGTACCTGTAGCCGCGTATTTCCAGTCATGATCGAATACAGGCAGTATTACCGGAAAACGGTCCACTTTCTGGCGGAGTATATAAACGACACCAATACCACCAGGGAAGTAAAACCCGGCATTGTAACAGATATCTCCCTTGGAGGATTGGCGCTGAAGGTGTTTAATGATCCAACCATTGAGTTACTTGATACCTTGAAAATTATCTTCAGACTTGACAACAAACTCCGCAGTGAAATAAAAAAACGTCTGACGGTGGTTCATATAGATCACAAAAAAGGAGTTGTGGGATGCGAATTCGAAGAAATGCAGAATGCCGGCTCCCAGGAAAAGGATCTCTACTATTATCTTAAGTAAACACCGCCATCGGACCGGAAATTGAGGAACAAGACTTCGACAAGGCTCCTAGCCAGTGTCTGTCCATAAATGAGGATTTTTGCTCAAGTTTAGGTAAGCGAAGACTCCGAGGCATGCGATAAATTTTACCGCAGACATATAGGTGATATCGGAGTCTACGCTTACCTTCGAGGATAAAATTTTGAGCATAACGCAAAAATTGGGTAGGTAAGCGAGGAACGAGACTCCGAAAAGACCATTTATGGACAGACACTAGCCAAGTGACTCGATATACGCCTTGGTAATCCAGGCATCTCCCTCCTCTTCCGTTAAGTCTTCTAAGGACTCTGCCTGTTTACAGAGATACTGTTCCGAGTATTTACAAACATACGTATCAATATCCAGCTCCTTCTGCTTACTCAACGTATGAAAAATCTTTATCTGTAACCTGTTAAGACCTTGTGTAGCCATGAGTGAATCTCTACTGTTAAAACCGGCCGTCCCTTACATGCATATCCTGAACCGGGAGGCCGAGTGATTATAACGATTGGATGCGCTTAACTGAAAAATAATTATATGGCAAACCTGCTGTATGATAGTATTCTATAAAAGGACTGCGACCGCTGAATTTTCATGGAACATTCCCGGCGAAACCCCATGGGGCGTCTAGGTATAGGGATAGCCGTTAATCCAGACTAACCGGCACGGCCGGACAGGTTGGCCGGCCACAATGACGACACCGCTTCGCTGCTATGAAAGTGCAGCACTGCGACATGGGTGCCTTCTGCTCTCTGCCGAAGACTTTCATATGCACGCCTCAGACTTGTCGTCGCTCCTCAGCCGTGTATCATGCATCCATGTTTCACATATAATTCGACGCGCGATATCCCGCCTGAGCAGCCCGGGCCAATGCGTGACGCATAGATCAACAATTTCAATATGCTCAACTGGACAACTCTCGCTTTTGTTAGACACAACTTTGCACTATTTTCGGCAATTGCATTCTTTTTCCTCGTAACCGTGTCGTTTCTGATCTGGACACAGAGCCGGATTCATCAGTATCTTTACAATGATATCGACAAACAACTCCTCATCGTTGCCGAAAGCATCCGTTTGATTTTACCTGAAGATTATCATGAGCGGGCGACAACACCGGATGCGATAACCCAGGAAGAATATCAAAAGATAGAGGGTAAATTGAGTGCCCTTGCAGACAAGTCAGGCGCTAAATATATCTGGACGGATATTCTACTCAACGGCACGGTCTATCTCACGTCCTGCAACCGCACCCCTGGTCCGGAAAGGCCCGACGCAGATATTTACTATTTCATGCCCTATCAGGACGGAGTTTCAACGGCGGAGATGCAAGCCTTTGAAAGCGCTGTACCTGTGTATACCACCTTTTCAGACATTTGGGGACATTTTCGGGCCGTTTTCGTACCAATACAAAACTCGGACGGTTCTGCCTATCTTGCATGTGCTGAATTCACTGTTGATTATGTTGACGCAATACTTGCAAAAAGCAACCTGTTTTTCATAATCGGTCTGGCCTTTTTTTTAGTCGGCATCTTTCCCCTATGCCTGCTGTATATACACCGCTCGCATACAAACAAACAACTTCTTGAATTAAAAAATTCCCAACTGGAACAGACCAAAGAACACCTGACAACCATTCTCAGATCAATTGGGGACGGCGTTATCGTCACTGACAGCCAAGGTGTTATCCGTAACATGAATCCTGCGGCTGAAAAACTTACAGGTTGGGACATATCCGATGCAGCAGGAAAGCCGGAAGAAACGATACTGCAATTTATTTCAACCGATGACCGGCTCAGGGTTCCAAGTCACGTCACTGAAGTCCTCTCCTCAAAAAAAGTTTTCACATCAGACAGGGATATCAGCCTGCTGACCGGGGATAACCGCACCATAGAAATTATCGACACCGCAGCTCCCATCATGAAAGAGGGGTCCGAAGAAATCTCCGGGGTTGTCCTGATCATACGCGACGTAACAGAACGTAACAAAATTGAAGCAGAGCGAAGACAAAATCAGAAACTTCAGTCGCTGGGCCAGTTGACCGGAGGCATTGCCCACGACGTAAATAATATGCTTGCCGGAATATCAGGTGCGGCAGAGTTACTGGAAAAAAGTGTCGCCGATAATCCAAAGGCAATGAAATATCTTTTGTTGATACAAAATGCATCCAAACGCACAGCCGATCTCATAGGTAAACTGCTTGCATTCAGCAGAAAAGGAAAAGTAGTTACAAGCCGGATCGACGTCCATGCAATCATTCTCGACACTGTCACGCTGCTGGAAAGAAGCATAGATAAACGCATTACAATAACAACTGATCTGGACGCTGAAACACATGTGGTCACTGCGGACCCTTCACAGTTGCAAAACGGCTTACTTAATCTGTTCATCAATGCCAGAGACGCCATGCCTGAAGGCGGCAAACTGCATATTGCAACGACCAACACTGTTTTTGACGAGCAGCACTGTCAGGCAGATTCCGGCTTCACACCCAATGATTACATCCGAATTTCAATCCAGGATACCGGCCTGGGCATTCCTCCGGAAGTACAACCTCATATTTTTGAGCCTTTTTATACCACAAAGAAAGTCGGCAAGGGAACAGGCTTGGGATTAGCTTCCGTATACGGCATGATCCAGGAGCATAAAGGTATCATCAGATTCTACAGTGAACCGGGTACAGGAACGGTCTTCAATATATATCTCCCGGTATCTGCTGAGCACAACCAGGAAGTTACTCTAAAAACAGTAACAAAACAGGGGCATGGTACGGTATTGCTGGTCGATGACGAGGACATCATAAGACAGACCGGCGCCTTGTTACTGGAGCACATGGGATACAGTGTTATCCTTGCTCGAAATGGTTCCGAAGGCGTAGCCATGTATAAAGACAGGCAGGAAGAAATAGATTTCATCATTCTCGACATGGTTATGCCGGTGATGAACGGAAAAGAAGCATTTGAACATATTCAAAGGATTAACCCGGCTGCCAAGATTGTCATCACATCAGGGTTTGCAAAAAATGTCGACATCAATGCAATGCTGGAGACAGGAGCTGTCGGCTATCTGATGAAACCTTTCAGCCGGTTGCAACTGCAAAAAATACTGAACGGATCAACCGATTCGTCGGCCGAGAAGAACGCCTCATCATCAGAGGAATGACACGCTCCTGAACCCGTGAGGTTTATCCGAAAGTCTCCGGCAGAGAGCAGATGACGCCATGCCGGAGTGATACACTTGCATAACAGCGAACACGGGGTCATCGTTGTGGCCGGCCGACCCGGATCAACCATGCTGGTTTGTACGGAGATATTTTCAGCTTGTCAATTAAGGCCACCGTGATGCGAGGAACTTGGATCGATATATTTGATGTACCTACTCACAGGGAAGTAGTGGAAAGTTCGATTAACCCGGTATTTGTAACTGGTTGCAGGATGCTTGACATCTCTGCAAGCAGGCTGGTGAAGCGTATTGGGTCATACGTAAGCCAGGCTGATCGCGGAAATATAGAGTACCCTGTAATCAGTTACCATTTCATAAAGAAAAGATGACTGTATTCGCGATCTGCAATTGCCGGGTATGAAAAAGGAAAACTGAGATACCTCACTCAATTTTCTGTTCCAGATGCCATGCAGCAAAGTGTCAAGCTAGGGAGTTTTATAAAAAGAAAAACCTGTTTTGTCTGTTGTTGTTCCACATAGAGTTTGGTATAGTTTATCCGACTTTATTTTTGATAGTATTGGGGCTTTCATAGAAAGGAATATACCTGAAGATAAAAAATTTCAATGGGATTGATACTACTCATTTAGAATATATTACGTCAATTTATTGTTTGACAATCAACTTGAAAAAGTAAGTTACATATAAATATAAAAAATAATGAATAAACTTTGGATATCAAGAATAGTCTTATTTTTAGCCATTTGTATAATAACAATTCCATTCTTTACACGATTACAAGATTTTCAAAAAGATGAAATTACAACGGCAAGAGTAGCCGATTCTTTCAGATATGTCTGGAGTAAACCTGGAATAGACAAGTACTTTTTTCAATCTAGTTCCTTATCAGTTAGAACACTGAATAAAATTAACAATAATACTGACAAAAAAATAGCTGTAACGCAATTGGTCTTTACATACCTTGGCTTTGCATGTCTATTTATTTCATTAATTAAAAATAATATTGGATGGAATATTTTTTCTGCATTATTTATCATATATATATATATGTCTGATAGCACTATTTGGTACTTTAATGTTATTACATCTGAATCAATATTTCTTTCTACCTATATTGCTCTTATCTCTATATTGTTCTGGAAAAACAATAATATAATAAAAATTACAGCTGCATTACTCTTTGGATCACTATTCATATTTTCAAGAAATGCAGCTCCATATATTAGCATTGCTCTTCTTTGTATGTTTTTATTGACAGGGGCTTATAAAAATAAAATCAATATACTTATAAGTGGCCTCCTCATCTTCCTCGTATCAGTATCGCTTTTTATAATCAAACATTACGACACTACTAAAGAAATCAATGCAGTTGATAACTTATATTCGCGGGTATTTACTAATAACGAGAACATCAAAATTTTCCGGGAAACGTATGGAATGCCGGTTGGACCATTTATAGAAGTATGCAGAAAGGGAGGTAACAACGTTAACCTCCCCTGTGTGAATCAAGAGGCAATATACACAGGAGATGCGGTAACACGACAATATAGACTAACCCAAGATGAATATGGGCTCGCAGAATGGGTGAGAGAGAAAGGGATGAAATCATGGCAGCACTTTCTCTTATTCAAAAATCCTGCATATACATATGGCGAGTTTTCAAAAGCATTAGAGACATTAGCACTTGATGTGTTCAAAAATGAAAATGGTCCCTATGATTCTTTTACTGTGATGCGCTGGATATATGAAAAACTGCGTCTCAACACATTACCTGTCATGATTACGTTTATTCTATTTGGGACCTGTGCGGCATTCGTTTCAAACGATTCCTTAATCAAAATTTCAGTATCGTTCCTTGTGGGCGGGCTGGCCAGCCTGTTTGTAGGATATTTTGGAGATTCTGAAGAGATTAGACGGTATACATACCCGGCAATCGCAAGTTTGTACATAGGCACCTATATTTTTATACTGTGGCTTATTCCAAAAATTTGTATGCTATTTACTTATGCAAAGATGCAGATAACGAGTCGACCCTGACATTAAGTTTTGGGTACAATTTGAATTACTGTTCCAGAGAAATAGATTGGAGGAATCCACGTTGAGTAGCATTTTTTATTTTACTTTTCTTTGATGCTGGAAAATCACTTGATAAGGAACTACCGACAAAATGTAAGTTACCATCAATAATTTGAGTATCATAAATATAATCATTACCATTGCCGCCTGACAGTGATATATTATATATGGATTTCATGTCCTCACTCAGTATTGATGAGAAAATATCATACACCCCTCCATTATGGCTCAATGTAACAAAATGTTGAGCGAAATCATGGGAAGCTGTCGTGCCTGAAAGATATATTTTTTTCTTGTAAGAGCAGATAGATCGAGAAAATTCCTCATTAGATCCTCCGAGGAAAGTCATATTATCAATGCGAGACATTGTGTTGTCAATGCGAGCAACTAAAACATCAAATATACCGCCGCCATAAAAATTCTGTGCCGTGTCTTTGGCGACTCGAATAGCCCTATGGTTATTTGCCGTATAACCGCTTATCAGTATATCTCCATTCGATTCTATATGGATATCTCTGCCATAATCATACGTTCGGCCGCCAAGAAATGTGGATGCCAGTATCTTTTTAAGATCACTACTTACTTTTGTAACAACAATGTCAGTGCTACCTATATGTTTATTCCTGGCCGCCGAGGTTTGAACAGGATAATCCTGTGAATTCGTATTGCCTACAATGTAGATATTATCATCACTATCTCTGTCCAGCGCGTAAATATAGTCATCTCCGGATCCTCCTATTCGTTTAGCGGCAAGAACCTGATGTAGATTTTTATCAATTTTTATAATAAAGCCGTCAAATCCATAATTATGGATATTTTTCAAGTCCGCAGGTGGTGTTAGCGGATCTATGAGATAAGGAATATCGTTTGATGAAGTATATCCGGTTAGAATTATATTGCCATCTCGATCAAATGTGATATCTCGGACAAAATCATAGCCGTCTCCGGAGACGACAAAAGAAGAAACAATATGTAATGTTAAAGGATCTATCCTGTATACCGCAACATCATGCTTGGGTAACATTTCGGTGTTACTGTCGACATTTGGCAGTTTCACACCAGCAATATAAATAGAGCTGTTTACAGTAAGCAATTTACAGTGCATATGACCCTGAAGACCGATGAGAGTTTTTTTCGTAAGTAATCTTTTTAAATCATATGAATATTTCCATAATGTAAAGTGATTTTCTTTTTGTGTTTTCTCCACAAACGATGCCTGACTGTATCCTGCAACTATAATGGCTTGATTATTCAGCTTGGCAAGAGAGCGTGCCATTGAACAATCTTCTATGGCTATTTCATGGAATTTGTTTTGAGTCTTATCAGTGGCAAGACCAGTTGAAAATTGGAAAAAAACCATGAAAAAAGATAAAGAAGCAAGCAAGTATGTGATCATATTTTAGAGTATAGTGGGATAGTGATTCGAAGTTGGATTGTCAATGAGTGCAGGCTTTCTCCTATGTTCCCTTCCTTCCGGCGCCTGATCGGTTAAATCCTATCTCAATCACTCCGATTATTCCACAGATTTCTCATGGCATGGAGCTCTTGTTACTGACCGCCTATATAGAGCCATTTAATGATCGCCTTAATGAAGCCACCTAATGATCGGGCTAATGGGGCCATCCTGTGATCGGTATAATGAAGCCATCCCAGGACCGGCCTAATAGAGCCACTTAAATCAAGGTTTCGGATTTCCACCATCAATAAAGTAGATTCCTTGGATTTGTTTTTTACATCCAAAGGGAGAGACTGAGATGGCCAACAGGAGATTCGAAATGCACGAGTATCGTCATATTATCACCCGAATGCGCTTGGGTGAATCAGATCGGCAACTGGCCAAGGCCGGTTTGATTGGCCGCAACAAGGCCTCTGAACTGAGAAAAACAGCAGACGCCCATGGTTGGCTTGAGCCAACAATTCCCTTGCCTGATGATGAGCAACTTGCCAAGATTTTCTCTTTTCCCGTCAAAAAACAACAGGAGTCGTCAATACAACCCTTTTCCCAGGAAGTGACAGCCTGGTACCAACAAGGAATTTCTGCAACAGTCATCCATCGTACCCTTCAAGAAAAATACAGTTTTAGCGGCAGCTATTCCGCTGTTCGCCGCTTTCTGCAAGGCCTCAAAAAGAATGAACCTCCACAGGCAACAGTCATACTTGATCATGACCCCGGAGACTGCGGTCAAGTCGACTTTGGAGCAGGCCCTACCATTATCGACGTGATTACCGGTGAGGAGTTCAAAACCTGGTTTTTTGTCATGACCCTGGCTTGGAGTCGTCATCAATATGTGGAAATGGTTCGGGATCAAAAAGTGCTTACCTGGCTGGGGTGTCACCGGAGAGCGTTTGAATTTTTTAACGGGGTTCCGGTAAAAGTCGTCATTGATAATCCCAAGGCAGCCATCACCAGGGCATGTTGGCGCGATCCTGCCGTCCAGCGTTCCTATGCTGATTTTGCCAGTACATACGGCTTTCTCATATCTCCCTGTCCACCACGTGAACCGAAAAAGAAGGGGATTGTCGAGTCCGGTGTCAAATACGTCAAACGCAATTTTCTTCCTTTAAAAATTTTTAGATCCCTTGCTGACGCTAACAGTCAAATTCGTCAATGGAATCTGCAGATAGCTGCCGTAAGAGTACACGGCACCACCAAGCAACAGCCGATTACGCTCTTCAATGAGACCGAAAAGCATCTTCTGCAAGCTCTTCCAGCAAGGGCTCCCGAAGAGGCTATTTGGGCAAAAGTCAAGCTGCACGGCAACTGCCATGTCCAATTCGAGAAGTGTTACTATTCCGCACCCTACCGCTTTGTCAGGCAGACCCTTTGGCTGCAGGCCACAGAGAATACAGTAAAACTTTTTAAGGATCATCAACTTGTAGCTGTGCATACCAGACAAAAATATCCCGGCCGCAAGTCATCCTGCAACGACCACATGCCGCCAAACGCCCTGGCTTATAAGATGCGTGATCCACAGTGGTGTTTGAAACAGTCAGAAGCCATAGGCCCTTTTTGCCAAACACTTATCCAGAAGCTGTTTGCAGACCGGGTTCTGGATAATCTGAGAGCGGCCCAGGGTATTGTTCGCTTGAAAGAGAAATACGGTGCGAAGCGCCTGGAGGCCGCTTGCAAACGAGCTCTATTTTATAACAATCCTCGATACCAGACCGTCAAAACTATCCTGACAAAGGAACTGGATTATCATGAAACTCCAGAGCCTCCTGGACAGCTCAGCGATGTGTACAAAGGAAGCGGCACCTTTTGCCGTAATGTCAAAACATTACTCATTCAATAAAAACGGAGAAATTATGCATCCCATGCCGGAACTGACACCAATGTTGAAACAGCTCAGGCTCTCAGGGTTTCTGGATTCCTTGGAAGTCAGGAATAAACAGGCTATTGAAGATTCTCTTTCTTATACCGAGTTTTTGGCCTTGCTGCTTCAAGATGAAACGGCCAGGCGGTCATCCAGGAAACTCGACCAAAGGCTGCGACGGGCAGGTTTTAAACCGGGGAAAACACTAGAGGCCTTCGACTTCACCTTTAACCTGGCCATTGACAAAAAAATGGTCATGGATCTGGCGACTTGCCAGTTTATGAAAGAAAAGGTTTCTGTTCTCATTGCAGGCCCTTGCGGTACCGGAAAGAGTCACCTGGCGCAAGCAATCGGTCATTGTGCCGTTCGCCTGGACAGAGACGTTTTGTTCACAACTCAGGCCAATATGTTGGGCCAGCTTCATGCGGCAAGAGCCACAAACACCTATGAGAGAAAGCTTAAAACGTTCATCAGAGTCGAGTTGCTTATCATTGATGATTTTGGCCTCAAACCCCTTCAGGCACAACAGGATGAAGATCTGCATGCAGTGATTGCCGAGCGCTACGAAAACCGCTCAACCATTGTTACCAGCAATCTGGACTTTGAAGAATGGGGAGAAGCCTTTCCAAATAAAATCATTGGGGCTGCAACCTTGGACAGGTTGCGTCACGGTGCATACAGGCTTGTTCTCGATGGGAAAAGCTACCGGGCGCCAAAACCATTGTCTAACCCTCAACAAAGGACATTGAATTCAACCTCTGAAAAGGGTAAAAAACAATCCTCTCCGAAACCCTGATTTTGCCACTTTTCGGTGGCTCCATTAGCCCGATCATGGGTGGCCCTATTAAGGCGGTCAGTGACAGCTCTACCCTTACTGTGGACGATTATTTTTGTTTTTGTTGTTTATCTGGGAGAAGGTAAACCAGAATATCTTAAACGTCTCTTAAAAATGGCAAGATATCTGATACCACCTGATTTTCGGTGTGTTTTGGTTGTGGAATGAAGCAAATAGGTAACCGGAAATAAATACGGGCCTGAATCTGTCGAGGAAACAGGCCATAGTCCATTCTCGTCAATTTGTAAGTAACGGCCCAGGCAGCCGTGAGTATGTTTATCTGTGAGCTGGTGGACAAGGCCAGGGTGGCGGAACGTGAGATATACTCTTCTTCCTATGAAGCAATGGAGCGTGCCTGTGTAGACGATTTGTCCGCAGGAGCCGGGGAGCAGCCCGAGTATATAAGCTTGCTGGATTTTGAAATTACCCGTGTAGAGGAATGCCGGATGGATCAGGAAAGCTGTACCTGCATTACCTGCGGGTTCATAAACCGTTCACCTCTGTCAGGGTAGGAAGCAATACATGGAGCAGCACAACCCGAAAGCGGACGGATATTACCTTGTATCAAAGGAAGGGTACAAACCATACTCACCGACGGAACTGCTGTTCATGGCTGATTGTTAAGCTGACGAACCGGAGTAGAATTAATGAGAGAAAAGGGAATGCCTGTATGGGTGGCCCTTTTTTTGTTGCTGATGGCGTTACAGTGTAACGAGTCGGGGATTGTATTTAAACGCAGGATGCGAAACTGAAAGTCTGCAAACATGAAAAAAGCACTTACAACGCTAAGTCATAAGTGCTTGATATCAATGGTCGGAACGAGAGGATTTGAACCTCCGGCCCCCTGAACCCCATTCAGGTGCGCTACCAGGCTGCGCTACGTTCCGACCTCAACTTTTGGTGTGGAGTGTTTCTAGCATTTTCAGGGTGGTTATGTCAACTCTTTGTTGGATTTTTTTATCCGGAGCCTTGTAACTCACGCATGATTGCTGAAAGTTCCTTTTTTATGTACCTGAGCCTTTCCAGCTCCCTGTTTTTCAGATACAATCCATCTTGAATCGTATCGTCGCTTGGTCGTTGCAGCAACTTCCGTGCACCGGAAATAGTGTATCCCTGCTCGTGCAGAAGGTTACGTATGACCAAGAGATTATCTATATCCCGGCGCCGATATAATCGTTGTTTTGATTTTCCACGCACAGGCCGAATAATTTTAAACTCTGTCTCCCAATAACGAAGTACGTGGGTGTCCACACCCACAATGGCACTGACTTCACCAATCCGAAAATACTTCTTATCAGGAATCTTCACACGCTTTGCATCCTGTCTGCGAGTTATACAACCAATCCGCTGCAGTATGCTCGATTATGAGCGCAGAACGAATTCTTTCAATGGTTAATCAAGTGGTTGTATGATGGTTTCACCTACAGTTTTACGAACAGACCTCCCCGGCAAAACAATGGGAATTATAGCAGATTACGCTATTTGTTCAAGCGCTCCCTCAAACTCTTGCTTGGTCGAAAGGAGACCATTTGCCTTTTGGTGATGGTCATGGATTCACCGGTCCTCGGATTTCGCCCGCGTCTGGGCGCTTTATCTCTTACGGACAAGGTGCCGAACTGCACAAGCTTGATGGACTCGCCGGCTACCATGGTGTCTTTCATGGTTGAAAAAATAGTATCTACAATCTCAGCTGCGTTTCGTTGTGATACGCCGAGCTTTTCATTGACTGAAATGGCGAGTTCCTTACGAGTTACATTCTTCTTTTTCATACTACGGATCCTTCTCTATTCTCTATATCGTGCTTTGAACTGTGACATGAGCATATCCACCAGTTTGTTGTGAATTTTCTCCACAGCGTTATCGTTAAGAGTTTTGTTATCTGCCCGGTATGTTACCGATATGGCAACACTTTTAAACCCTTCTTCAACTGATTTCCCCTTGTAGACATCAAATAAAGTTACAGATTCAACCATCTTTTGCCTGCTGTCTTCAATCGCTGCAAGTAAATGCCCTGCCGGAACGTCGGCAGGAACGAGTAAAGCTATGTCACGTTTGACTGCAGGGAATTTAGGAAGAGATTGAAATTTCTTATCCAACCTGGAAACGGTTAATAACGTATGCAGGTCAATATCGAAAAAGTATACAGGTTGCTTAATACCGAAATTACTCAATATCTCTTTGCGAATGCCTGCAGCCACTCCCACAGGAACGTCCTGGACATATACATAAAGACCGTTATCCGTATCACAATACGGCGCATCTGAACACTGCTGATCCATTGCCTCCCACCTGAGTGGGAAGCCTGCATCTGAGAATCGCAGTGATGTCAAGAGCTGCTGTATACTTCCTTTCAAATCAAACAGGTCGGCCTCTGTTTCAGAAAAATGCAACGGCTCAGCAAAGGGGTAGCGCTCACCACAAAGAACTGCAGTAAGGTGATAATGCTCCTCGGGCAAGGCATCCTTTTCAACCTGTCTGAAGGTCTTACCGATTTCGAACAGTTTAACGCCGCTTTGTTGTCTGTTGATATTATGACGGATATTCTCCAGCAAGCCCGGCAATATTATGGGACGCATTATCCCTTGGTCTTCCGAAAGCGGGTTCAGAAGAATCGTTGCCTGACGACGGGGATCATTATCTGCTAAAGAGAGGGCGTCCAGAAATTTATCTGAGATAAAGCTGTAATTGATTGCCTCATAGAAACCTTGGGAGGTCATGATACCGGCAGCTTCCTTTCGCAGTAACCGCATGGAGTCTTTTACCGGTGAGTCCATTCCTATCTGGGGGAGTGTTGTGGGTATTTCATTGAACCCTACCAATCTGGCCACTTCTTCCACCAGATCAATTTCCCTTTCAATATCGATTCTAAAGGAGGGAATACGAACTCGCAATACGCTGTCTGCTATTGAAACCTTAAACTCTATACTTTCAAGAAGAGCGGTGATATCGGCATTGTCTAGGTTTGTTCCCAGCAAATCGTTCACCCGCTCAGGACGTAAGGTCAATTCCAGCCTGTCGGTTTTACCGGGATACAGGTCAAGCGCATCGGGATGACCGGTTCCGCCTGCATACAGCTCCATAAGTTGAACGGCTCGTTCCAAGGCAATAAGGGTAATTTCAGGATCCACACCTCTTTCAAAACGGTAACTGGCTTCAGATGGTATATTGAGTCTCCGAGCGGTCTTGCGGATAGAGATAGGATTAAAGCATGCCGATTCCAACAGAATATCTGTCGTTTTATCAGTCACTTCGGATTCAAGCCCACCCATAACACCAGCAACTGCGACAGGTTCATCCTCATTGCAGATCATAAGCATATCTGCTTCGATTTTTCTTTCCGTATTATCAAGGGTGGTGAAATGAGTTTCCGTGCCTTTAGGGCAGCGAACAATAATGATATTCCCTTTGATGGTGTTAAAATCGAAGGCATGCAGCGGTTGCCCCAGTTCCAGCATAACGTAATTGGTAATGTCAACAACGTTGTTGATGGGACGCATGCCGACTGCAAGAAGCCTGCGCTGCATCCAGTCCGGAGACGGACCGATGCTTACTCCGGAAATTTTGCGCGCAGCATAACGCGGGCAGAGCTCGGGCTCTTCGATAAGTACGTTGAAATCAACGGTTTCACCGGTAAACGCAGGCAAATCATGTATTGGAAGCCGTGCTTTCTGTCCACTGAAGCTGCCGACCTCACGGGCAATGCCTAACACGCTGGCACAGTCAGGCCGGTTAGGGGTAAGATCGACCTCCACCATGGTATCTCGAAGGCCCAAAACCGTGTTGACGGCAGTGCCGGGCGTTATATCAGCATCAAGATCAAGTATTCCCGAATGTTCATCATTCAGACCTAGCTCACGACTGGAACAGAGCATTCCCTGCGACACTTCACCGCGCACCTTGGATTTTTTTATTTTTATGCCGCCGGGCAGCACCGTACCGGGTAGAGCCAGGGCAGAGACCATACCTTCTCTGACATTGGGAGCACCGCAAACGATATTGAGAATTTCTCCGTTTCCGGGGTCCACTTCGCAAAGAGACAATTTATCAGCATTGGGATGTTTGCTCACCCTGGTGATACGAGCACATATAATCTGATCAAGGTCGGTAAATAACTCTTCAACGGCATCAACTTCCAGACCGAGCATTGTCAGTTTGTCTGATAGAAGTCGAGAGTCCAGCCCATCAAGGGAGATAAAGTTACTAAGCCAACTCAAGGTAAATTTCATGGCAGTATCCTGAAGAAAAAGAAACCGGTTCCTGTTTAGAGAGCCACCGCCGGCTATTCGAAATAGCTGAAGGGGGCCTGGAAACGTGTAACAGTCGTTTCAGCAAGTTATTACATCAATGTATTATGAAATACTTGATGCTGTTAAAACTGAGATAAAAAACGAAGGTCGTTTTCGTAATAGAGACGAATATCGTCAATTCCGTATTTCAGCATTGCGATACGTTCGACACCGAGACCAAATGCAAAGCCGGAATAGACATCGGGGTCATATCCCACCATCCGCATAACTTCAGGATCAATGAGACCGGAACCTAAAATTTCAAGCCATCCGGTCTTCTTGCATACCCTGCACCCTTTACCTTCACAGATCACACAGGCTATGTCTACTTCCGCACTCGGTTCGGTAAATGGAAAAAAACTGGGACGAAACCGCAGAGCAAGTTCCTTCTCAAACATGTGACGGGTAAAACTGGTTAAAACACCTTTCAAATCGGCAAAGGATACCTTTTTATCAACGAGAAACCCCTCTACCTGATGAAACATGGGCGTGTGGGTTATATCTGAGTCGCAACGATATACCTTTCCGGGTGCGATATACCGCAAAGGCGGGTCCTGCTTTTCCATAATCCTCGCCTGCATTGGTGAAGTGTGCGTACGAAGAAGTATGGAATCCGAAACATAAAAGGTATCGTGCATATCCCGCGCGGGATGATGCGGCGGGATATTAAGAGCCTCGAAGTTATAATAATCGCTTTCTACATCAGGACCTTCTGCAACAGCAAAGCCCAGAGATTCGAAGATAGAGCATATTTCTTCCATCACCTGGGTTACAGGATGAAGCTTGCCGAAAGGCGCAAAGCGGCCGGGAAGGCTGGTGTCTGTAACTGAAGCCGTACGCTGCACGGCACTTGTGTCCAGGGACTGCTTCTTCTCCTCAAAAAGATGTTCGATCTCCTTTTTGAGCGTATTTGCCAATGCACCGAGTTTTGGCCTGTCTTTCTTGTCAACTGTGTTCAGTCGACGCATCAGACCGTTAATAACACCGCCTTTACGTCCAAGGTACTGAATACGGAATTCTTCAAGTTCCCGGGAGTTGGAAATGTTCAGCAGTGCCTGTTCAGCTTGCGCTTTCAGCTGTTGCAGCTCGCTTTCCATATTGCCCCGTTATGCGTTTGCCTGGCCGGCTGTTTTAACAACTGCTGAAAATGCATTGGGGTCTACAATCGCGAGATTTGACAGAACTTTTCGATCAAGTTCGATATTGCTTTTACGAAGGCCGCCGGTGAGTTGTGAATAGTTTGTACCGTTCATTTTTGCGGCAGCGCTGATGCGGCTGATCCACAGACGACGGAACTCTCTCTTTTTGGTTCTTCGGTCACGGTAGGCGAAGCATAAGGCCCTATCTACGGCTTCTGTAGCGGTGCGCCAAAGGCGATGCTTACCGCCTCTGAAGCCTTTGGCCTGAGCTAAAACTCTATTTCTTCTACGGCGGGCTTTAAAACCGCGGGTAACACGAGGCATATTTCAATCTCCAACTAAAAAAATCTTTACCCGATAAGGAGGGTACATTCCAGACAGATTCTCTCTACTACTACGTGCTCAGCAGATAACGCTCTTTTCTAGATATATGGAAGCATGCGTTTAACTGCTTTATGATCTGACTCTGCAATCAAAGCGTTCTGGCGCAGATTACGTTTACGCTTTGTAGATTTCTTGGTCAGAATATGTGAGGTGAATGCTTTGGCCCTGCGAATTTTACCGGAACCAGTTGCTTTAAATCTTTTGGCGGCACCTCTGTTTGTTTTCATTTTGGGCATGATGTTCTCCTGCTCCTCTTAATACTGAGAATATGTTACTAATATAAATTTAACGGTAAGTGGTTCTCAGGACTTCGGTCCAATAAACATGACGAGCTGTCGGCCTTCCATTTTAGGTTCCTGCAGAATGACACAATCCTCACGTAACGAGTCGGCTATTTTGTTCAAAGCGTCAAGGCCGATTGACTGGGCATACACAATCTCTCTGCCGCGAAAGCGCATGGTCACCTTGACCTTGTTTTTTGCATCAAGAAACTGTCTGATTTTTCTGATCTTGAAATTAAGATCGTGCTCTTCGGTCTTTGGCCTGAACTTAATTTCCTTGGTCTCAATGACAGTCTGTTTCTTTTTGGCTTCCTGCTGTTTTTTCTTAAGCTCGTAACGGTATTTGTCGTAGTTCATGATACGACAAACCGGCGGATCGGCTTTATCAGCAACTTCTACCAGGTCAAGCCCCTCATCGTAGGCTTTATCCAACGCTTCCTTTGAGCTTACTATCCCAAGCTGGCTCCCGTCGGCCCCAATAAGCCTGACTTTAGGATATCGTATGTCCTCGTTAACTTTTGCTTTAATTTCCTGCTGCTGCTGGGGAAGTCTTCTACCTCGCTTCTTAATGTCCGTTCCTCCAGTTGAATTGATTATATGAGCAATCCTGCATTACTCAGGACGTATGCCTCGAGTACACTCCTGCTGAATACGCTCAATGAATTCCTCAGGCCGCATTGGAGGAAGGTTTTTACCGTTGCGTAACCGCACAGTAACCATGCCTTCTTCCTTTTCGCGTTCTCCAATGATAAGCATATAGGGCACTTTCATCAGCTGCGCCTCACGAATTTTATAATTCAATTTCTCGTTACGCAGATCTTTTTCTATACGGATGCCGGACGAGCGCAATTGAGCGAAAAGTCCTTCGCAATACTCAGCCTGATCATCGGTAATATTAAGGATTCGTGCCTGTTCAGGAGCCATCCATATGGGAAATGCTCCGGCATAATGTTCAATGAGCACACCGATAAAACGTTCAAGCGAGCCCATGAGTGCTCTGTGGATCATAATTGGCTGGTGTTCGGCTCCATCTTCACCTGTATACGACATCTGAAAACGATCAGGGAGATTGAAGTCTACCTGAATAGTTGAGCACTGCCAAGAGCGGCCCAGCTGGTCCTTGATCTTGATATCTATTTTCGGTCCGTAAAACACCCCTTCACCGGGGTCAACCTCGTAAGAGAGCCTTTTTTTCTCAAGGGCTTGCTTCAATGCGGCGGTGGAGAGTTCCCAATGCTCATCGGATCCGACGTATTTTTCAGGTCTGGTCGACAAATAGACATCATATTGATCAAACCCAAAGGTTTTCAGAATATGCAGGTTCAAATCAATAATGTTGAATATTTCCTCTTCCAACTGGTCGGGACGACAGAAGATGTGCGCATCATCCTGGGTAAAACCGCGCACGCGCATCAGACCATGAAGTGCGCCTGTACGTTCATATCGGTACACAGTGCCGAGCTCACACCAGCGAATAGGAAACTCGCGATAGCTGTGCTTGGTTGAATTGAACACTCCAATGTGAAAAGGGCAGTTCATCGGCTTCAACTGGTACTTGACTTCGTCAATCTCCATGGCGGAATACATATTCTCAGCATAGAAATCGAGATGACCTGAAGTCTTCCAGAGGTCCTGCCTGGCTATATGCGGGGTATACAGCAGTTGATAGCCGTTTTTATAATGCTCATCCTTCCAGTAATCTTCAATAAGTTTTCTTAGAAGAGCGCCCCTGGGCTGCCAGAGAATAAGTCCAGGCCCGATTTGATCCTGAATGGTGAACAGCCCGAGCTCTTTGCCGAGTTTTCGGTGATCACGCTTTTTAGCCTCTTCAAGTTGCGTAAGGTACTTTTTCAGTTCCTTTTTATCAAAAAACGCGGTGCCGTAGATGCGTGTGAGCATTGGGCGATTCTCATCGCCTCTCCAGTATGATCCTGCGACACGCAACAGTTTGAAAACTTTAAGCCAGGAAGAGTCAGGTATATGCGGACCTCGGCAGAGGTCGGTGAAGCCTGCGTGTTCATACAGAGAAACGGTATCCCCTTCGATTTCACCGAGCAGCTCAAGCTTGTAATCCTCACCGGCGCGTGTAAAAAAATCGACGGCGTCCTGTTTGGCAACCACTTTACGCACAAAGGGAATTCGCTTTTCGGCCAGTTCAGCCATTTTCGCTTCTATGACTTCAAATTCATCGGGGCTGAACGCCTTCTCACGATCAAAGTCATAATAAAAACCGTCGTCTATGGCAGGGCCTATGGCAACTTTGACCTCAGATCCGTACAACTCTTTTACAGCCAAAGCCATAATATGAGCCGCCGAATGGCGCAATATCTCAAGCCCCTCAACAGAACCGACTTCAACGGGCTGCAGGACGACATCAGTAGTAAGCGGCGAACTCAAATCAACAGCGGCATCTCCGTCTTTAACAGCGATGATCTTTTTACGCTGCTTACTGGAGACCAACTCCTTTATTGCATCTGCAGCAGTTACGCCTTCCGGAAACTGCTTCGAGTCACCGCCTGCCATGGAAACTGATATCTCTGCCATTCTTTCCTTTAAAAAGGAAAGGCTAATGATCAGTGGACGGATCTGTCCACTGTATCCTAGCCTTTCGTCAGTCTGGTAGGCGCGGGCGGTATCGAACCGCCGACTTCTACCACGTCAAGGTAGCGCTCTCCCACTGAGCTACGCGCCTACTCAATCTATGCACACATTTCTGTGATGATTATATGAGTGAAACTTTTTATATATACTTGCAGTCACACCTGTTGTCAAGAAGAAATCGTCAATCAGGTATTCCTCTTTCCTGCAGCACGTCGATTTCTGTGATATTTCTTTTCGCTAACTGCGCAGATCTGCTGGGTAGTTTTAAACCGATATAAACCACAGGTGATTCGGCGAGCAAGTATATACTACAACAATCTGATAATTCAAAGTTATTTTTTTAAATAAGAGGATCTTTCACTCAATGAAACAAAAATACTGCCTTTTGACGACCGGGCTTTTGAAACCTCGGCAAGCCGAGTTACTGCCGGCTGAAGGACTGCCGTGTTTCGATCGCCTTGCCCAGGGTGTGTATGTCGGCATATTTGATATCCATGCCCATCGGTATCCCGCATGCCAGACGGCTCACCCTGATGGGAAACACTTCGAGCTTTTCAGCAAGGTACGAGGCGGTAGCCTCTCCGGGGACGGTTGAACTGGTGGCGATTATAACTTCATCTACACCGGTTCCTTTGAGTCTTGCATAGAGCTCTCGAACTTTCAACTCTTCGGGACCTATGCCTTCCATAGGGGTTAGAGACCCATGCAAAATATGGTAAACCCCTCTGTAACTGCCTGTCTTTTCAATAGCCAGCAGGTCGCCTGGTTCCTCAACGACACAAATCAGGTTTTGTAATCGAGAATGATCACTGCAAATATCACAGGGGTCGGTCTCTGAAAAAGTAAAGCAACAGGAGCATAATCTTATGGATTCATGCAGCTGAGCCACGGCTTCAGCGAGGTTCGCAGCCTCAGCGGGTGAGCGCCGCATTATGTACAGTGCAAGCCTGGTTGCGGTTTTTCGGCCGATACCAGGAAGTTTGCACAGCTCGTCGATAAGCCTTTCCAGAGCAGGGGGTACAATGTGCATTGCAAACGCCCCGGTCAAAAAATCCCCGGCAGATTCAAACCGCCGGTAAGCTTTGACATCTCTGATTTGCCTAATTCTTTGGATTTTCTGATACCGTCGTTTACAGCGGCTGAGATAAGATCCTGGACCATCTGAACATCTTGTTCAGATAACAGCTGCGGTTCTATCGACAGGGACACCAACTCGCTGTTCCCATTAAAAACGACTGATACCATACCTCCGCCCGCTGCTCCCTCCACAGTTTTTTCGGCAAGTTCACTCTGCATTTTTTTCAGGTTATCCTGAAATTGCTGGGCTTGCTTCATAAGGTCGCTCATATTCATATATTCTTTGCTCCTCTCATTATTTTCTTCAAGGTAACCTTCCAAAGATACACCAAATCGAAGGGTACAACCGAAACGGGTAGTTACTCTTTAAGTTCATTTTTCTTCTCCTCCACCCTGTCCATCACGGCCCGGTTTTGCCGGTAACGGGGGCCGATGCGGATATCTCCGACCTGGCCGTTAAAAACATCAAGCGCAGTCAATACCAGGGGGTCATTGGCAAGAGCTTTCCGCTCCTCTTTAGCAAGAAGGGCGTTTCGGCCTTCTATCTCACACCCTGCTCCATCGGTCACTTTAAAACGTACAGTGAGTTCATGCTGAAAAAAATCAAGCACATATTCGCTTAAACGCCGAATATGCTCTTTATTTTTAAGCAGGCTGCAATCCGCGGCTTCTTCAAACTGAATGACCAATTCATTTTCAACCTGCTTTACGGAAGTAGCGTGTTGCAGCGCAGCCGCCATCCATCGCGCCCTTTCCTGCACATACAAAACAAACCCTCCCCAATTTTTACGAATATCCTTTCCCTTGGCCTGTTGGGAAGAGGCCTCTTTCGACGGCAGGTCTTGACTCTTGATTTCTGAGGATTCTTTCGGATTTTCGCCTTCGAGAGGCTCAGGAATTGCCTCACCCGGTTCAGCAGTAGCGGCGGGATCCGAAACTTCTTTCAGCCCCGGCGACTCCTGATTATCCGGTTGCAAGGATCTCTGATGCCTAAGAGCATCAGGTTGTGGAGGGGTTACGGGAACGCGGGCTGCAGGCACAGGAGTTTCAGAAGGTTTCAGAGAAGGCGTAGTTACAGCCGGATTGGGGGGGGGGACAAGCTCTTTTACAGCCGGCAGCATGGCCTGCTCTTCACCTATTAATCTATTGAATTGACTGATCAATTCAGAGACCTCAACAACCCGGCCGGACTGTATGACCCGTAAAAAGGTCAACTCCAGGGCAAGTTTGGGATAGGAAGAGAACTGGATTTTTTCAAATCCGGTCAGAAGCAGGTTGAAAACGGAGGTGAGATGCGAAACGCTTTGGATCGCAGCCATTTCCCTCAGAGTGCGTAAATCATTATCAGGCAGATCGAGAAATCCCGTATCCCCTTTATGTATGGTGCAGATTATAAGATTTCTAAACCAATCCAGCAGGTCAGCGCTCAATCTCTTAAGATCAAGCCCGTGACTGTAAACTTCAGAAATTTTAGCATACACCCCCTGCAAATCCTGATTAAGCAGAGCGCCTGCAAGCTCGGCTACCAATTCATGGCGGGCAACCCCGAGAACATCCACTACATCGCCTGCTGTAACAGTGTCCCCACAGTAAGCAAAAACCTGGTCTAACAGGCTCAATCCGTCACGAACGCTTCCACCTGCTTCCCTCGCAACTATATCAAGGGCGCCTTCATCCATGCTGACATGTTCACTTTCCGCGAGATTTTTAAAATGCTGTTTGAGCTCCTGCCTGTCTATCCGTTTAAGCTCAAAACGTTGGCAACGGGAAAGAATGGTCACCGGTACCTTATGCAGTTCAGTGGTGGCAAACATGAAGTAAATATGGGGAGGCGGCTCTTCAAGGGTTTTAAGAAGAGCATTGAACGCCTCAGTGGTCAGCATGTGCACTTCATCGATAATGATGATTTTATAGCGACTGCTGGTCGGCATGAAGCGAATTTTTTCTTTCAGCTCACGAATTTCCTGAATGCCACGATTGGAAGCGCCGTCTATTTCATGCAGGTCAACGCTGCTTCCTTCTGTAATTTGCCGGCATGACGTGCAGGAATTGCAAGGCTCGCGACCAGATCCCTGTTCGCAATTAATGGCTTTGGCCATTATTCTGGCAAGGGTGGTTTTACCGGTGCCTCGTACACCGCTGAAGATAAGTGCGTGGGCTACCCGGTCATTGGCCAGTGCGTTTTGCAGGGTCTGGACGATGGGCTTTTGTCCGACTACTTCCTTAAACGACTGGGGGCGGGATTTTCTGGCAAGGACAAGATACGACAATTTGGCATCCTTGGTGGTTGATTGATCAAAAGTGCCTGAAAAAAAGATAGCCAGGCACCCCTGTGGCACACAAAGAGGTTCACTACCGCTGCTTCCTCCCGGACCTGACGGGGTTTGTGAGTCTTTGTTGCACAGGACCCGGCTATCACACCAAAGATCTTGTACGGCGTCGAAAGAACTGACCGAGAGTGTGTAGCGCTACCGATGTATTGCGGGCAGCTGTCAGTTCGTTACGGTTCGGGCTATATACTATTGTCTCCTGTTTACGTCAAGATTTTTTTTCATCTCTTACTGCCGCCGGTCTGGGCAAGACAAGTGTTCTATTTTTTTCGTTGTCAAACATGCGCGCCTCAGGAAGCATGGGTAAAGATGAAACGTAACTACTCATAAGGGCACAATCCAGCTTGATAACTTCCCTGTATTTGTAACTAGTGTCTGTCCATAAATGAGGATTTTTGCTCAAGTTTAGGTAAGCGAGGAACGAGACTCCGAAAAGACCATTTATGGACAGACACTAACTAGTTACAGGGTGCCATAGCACACAGACTGATGCCGCGTATTTGGTCATACGTAAGCCAGGCTGATGGCGGAAAGATCAGGTGCCCTTATAGCAGTTACGGTGGAACAAAGGAAACAGAAGTCCGGGATAAAACAATTTGCACAATGATTGTTTTTATGTCATTTCTTCAGGGTGTCTTGAAAAGTCGTTGCGAACAACAAAGCTGAAGTACGGACGAAAGCTCACGTTTTCAGGAAATTATTCACTGCACCCTTCATATAAACGTTGTTTTTTACCATAATGCGTCAATTATATAACCGGAATTACATATTTAACATAAAAGAGCCGACAGTGGATGCGTAAATCTAACCTGAAAGAAGAGGCCTGCTCATGAAAAAGAAAAAAAAAGAAAGAAAAAAGGAAATTGAGCTCATATGCCATATCTGCGATAAGAGCCTGCCTTTACTCCATCCACATATCATGATTGAACGAAATGATAACAAAGGCAATATTATTTGTGAAGAATGTTACCAGCTACATTTTGTAAACAGAGAGAGGTATTAACCCCCTCCTGAACACAGTTTTTGGGGCGGGACGGGACCGACAGTCCGTCCAACAAAAAAGAGCCGGCCTGGAAAAAGGCCGGCTCTCTGATCAAATCGAAACCGTCGCGTTACTGAACTTTACGCTTGAGGAAATATCCGTCAGGATCACATTTCTCAAAGAGAATTTTTCGATCCTCGGCAGAAGGCATTTTCATTTCCTTCACATCCGGAGAAACCAGAAGGTCAAACTCAACGAGTTCCTGTATGTCTTCAGGTGTTTTACCGGGGAGAACTTCCAGAAGCATCATTCTTCTGGTTTCTTCGTCAAAACCAAATAAAGCCTGGTTTGTGATTACCCTGTAAGGACCGGAGCCGTACACACCGGCTTTTTCCCTATAATCCGGTGAGCCGTCGCCGAAACCGATACTGGTTACAAAAGAGATATTTTTTGCAAACCTTCTTTTTTCAAGTGCCATTATCGCAATGGTTCTTTCGCAGCTTGCAGCCATGGCTCCGGCGCCGCCGCTACCGGGAAATCTGGTTACCGGCGCGATATAGGAACCGCCTTCAAAATGTGAATTGATATTGCCATACATATCAATCTGAGCACCACCGATAAACGCAAAGTCTGCATATCCCCTTTGGGTAAGTTCAAAAGCGCCGCACAGCCCTTTGGCAAAAGCAGCTTTTCGAAAGGCTCTTGTGTCGCCGACTGATAGCGGCATACCCTGCTCAAGAATTGCCGCCAGGGAACCTGCTTCAAATATCATGTTGATATTCGGCGCATGGGTAAGCTGCGCATGCATGGCGGCAATGATTGGTAGACCGGTTCCGACAAAGATAATGGACTCGTCCATCAAGACCCGAGAACCAGTATACGCGATGATTTCCATTGGACCATATTCTTCAGCCATATCGTGACTCCTTATAAGAAAGACTTTCTAGATTTATAAAGTAAGCGGGCAATACTTTAAATAAAGATTGTAGATTGTCCTTGGTCTTGCTGCCTTATCTCTTTAAACTTGCTATAAGGCCTTGTTGCTAAGAAATCATCAAAGGTCTCGCAACCAAAGATATATTTATCGAAATATGCTTTCAGGTTATCTTTGTTCCCGGTTTTTCTGAATTCATCACTTGCTTTTCTGAATTCAAGGAACTCGGGCATATCAAACCAATAATCACCGTAACATGCTCCAGGGTAAGAGCCGAAAGGCTGCTCGACAACTGCGTCAACAACGGGGAAAGGAATTTCCGTCATGTTCGGATGTTGTCTGATTGATTCCGTGGGGATAACTCTTTCTGTGGTGAGGATGGTATGGCAGGCTGCCTGCGCTATTTCAGGACAGGTACAAAGCGCACCGAAAATCCTGGCGTTTCCATACATATCGCACGCGTTAACATGGATTATCGCGAGATCCGGGTTGCAGGCGGGAAGAATATATGTGCTGTCCCCTGAAAACGGACATGTAACCAACTTGCCCCTGTTGGTGATTTCCATATCGGATCCACCATGGTCCTTTATGGGAATGAAAGGAATTCCCATAGCGCCGGCTTTAAATCGTACAGACATGCCGAAGTTGGTATAATCGTCTACTTCCAGTTCCTCTCTGCTTAAAAGATAGCGGAAAAGAGGTGCGATCCCGATAACCTCATAGCCCCACCAGGCAAGTTCGACTCGCTTTAAGGAAACATGATCGGGAAAAGCAATTGAGGCGCCGGCAATAAGCTCGGCACACATGGATATGGACTGGAAAGAAAGAGTGAGGTCTTTGACCCCGTGTCGAATTATTTCGTGTACACACGCCATGGGAACGCGGGTATTGACAAACCCGCCGATGCCTAAATTCATCCCGTCTTTAACGTGTTTTGCTACGGCTTCTTTCAGGGTCGTTCTTTTGTCATGAAGCCCCTTTTTTTTCGCTACCGCCGCCTTTCTCGCCTCCCTTGGGGTAGGTCCCCAAAATTCGAAAGGTTTCTCATCTCTTCTCTTCACTTCTTCTTCGGGTAACGAAGTAAAGTTTCTTATAGAAGATTGTATAAATTCCATAATTCTCCCCCCCTTTCCTCATTAAAGTTAACAAAAAGGTTTATTGGTGAAAGGAATTCGCTTTTACGAGCGACCCTTAGGGAGGAAATACATGCAAAGTTCACTCTTCCCATGTATTTCCAATTTCTATATTTTCATTGAACGTCGAAAATGCGAGACCTTGATGGAATACAGATTTCCAATCCATTTTGCAATGGCGCCTGAAATCTGAATCGGACAGGAGCATATATGTATATAATCGACGCTTCGATGAAAAAGTAACTCAACCAGAGGCTGAGCCGTTTACACGCTGTTATGTAATGCCGACGCACCAATATAAAAATGCCGATTTATTAATAAAAATACGGAAATGACAGGCTCGCTTGATGTATGCAGTCGTTTTCTCACCCCAAAAACGCGTGAACACCATGTAATAAGCAAACCTTAATGCAAGATCGTACAAAATTTTATGTAATTATGTACTTATCTTTTCAATTATCACACCGTATAAAATTAAACAAGCTAAATAGTGAAAAAATATGCGGAGAAGGTAAACACCTGCGAAAATGCCTTTACTCTACAGAGGCTGAAACGATTCAACAGCTGCTCGTCTCTGCACAGTGCTCAGCAGCATGGAGGCAGCCGCGCCATGAAAACAAATCCCTGAAGCCGGAGGGAGGGACTTAAAAAGAAAAAAGGCGCTAACCTTGAGCAGTTAGCGCCTTAATTGGACTTCATTGGATGATAATGAAGTATGTATATGGCGGAGAGGGTGAGATTCGAACTCACGGTACTTTCGTACACACGCGTTCCAGGCGTGCACCTTAAGCCACTCGGTCACCTCTCCGAAAGTATTCGGACAAAGCGCTTTATAAAAGTCTGCGCTGCGCTTTCGAGCGTTCCTTTTTAAACGGTGTTACCCTTTTTGACAAGTAAAATCATCGTCTTTTTCTAAAAAATTCCTTCAAAATCCGACTGCATTGGTCCTGTAGGACTCCTGAATGCACCTGAAATCCATGATTCAACTTCCCGTCTGAGCCTATTGCGTAACGGGAATAAACAGCGCCGGTTTTAGGATCATCGGCGCCAATCACCAATCGACGTACTCGAGCGTGCACCATTGCCGCAGCACACATTGCACATGGTTCAAGGGTGACATACATGGTTGCGCCTGGAAACCTATAATTACGCAACCGTAATCCAGCCAAGCGCAAAGCATGAATTTCCGCGTGACCGGTCGGATCACAAGATTGAATACAATCATTTCCCGCGGCGGCAAGAATGATGCCGGGCGGAGCAACCAAAACCGCACCTACCGGCACCTCCCCCATTTCGGCTGCACTTTCTGCATAGGCATAGGCGAGATTCATGAAATGAATATCTTCTGGTACCATCAACTTTCTGACATTTTAGAAAATATTTTCTGCTCTGATCGCATAAATAATACCTGCTCCCACTTTACTTTACCTAGCCTGAAGTTATATAATTACCAAAAAGAGATCACAGTCACAAAATCGAAATTCCTATGCGCTCCGTACCTGACCACAATTCTATGAAACCACAGAAAGTTGCTGTTCTGGCATTTGAATCGCACGATGAAAACAAGCAGAACATTACCACCGCCCTTTCTCCGATCTCAAACCTGATCACCTTTGAAAAGGATGCAGGTTCATTTCAACAGGCAATAGGCAAAAACGAGTATGATATCATTCTTATCGGCATGGACACCTCAAACGGTTCTTCCTTCCGGTTGATCGAAGAAACACGCAGCGCCTCGCCATTCACTCCCATTATCATCACTGGAAAAGACGATTGCACTGAAGATATCGTAGCAGCAATTAAAAACGGCGCAACCAACTTTATTCCCCAGCCTTACAATTCCCCAAGATTGCGACTGGCCGTTGAAAAGGCGCTGGAAGAACGATCTCTGAAAAACGAAATCGCCTATTTGCGTGGTAAACAGGACATCATCTATAACTTTGACGCTCTTATCGCTGAATCAGCTAACTTTCAAACTATTATCAAAAAACTCAAAAAATTTGCAGGTACGGATTCGACAATCCTGATTACCGGGAAAACAGGAACAGGAAAAAGTTTTCTATCCGGATCAATCCACCACAACTCACCGCGCAAAAATCGTCCTTTTATTAAAATAAATTGCGCCAACATACCTGAATCCCTACTGGAAAGCGAACTGTTCGGCCATGAAAAAGGTGCTTTCACAGGGGCCGACAA
Source organism: Desulfobulbaceae bacterium (assembly GCA_963678525.2). Classification (GTDB taxonomy): domain Bacteria; phylum Desulfobacterota; class Desulfobulbia; order Desulfobulbales; family Desulfobulbaceae; genus Desulfogranum. Next base: position 893,854 of record CAXXDG010000003.1, on the reverse strand, counting down.
ACAGCGCATAGGCCGGTTCGAACAGGCTGACGGGGGGACCATATTTCTCGATGAAATCGGAGAGATCCCACTGGAAATTCAGGCGAAGCTTCTCAGGGTCATTGAAGAAAAAACTTTTGAACGAGTTGGTGGAAATAGAACGATTCGCGTTGACGTTCGCGTAATCGCGGCAACCAACAGAGATCTGCCCTCGCAGGTCGCAGAAGGAAAATTCAGAGAAGATCTCTATTACCGCATAAATGTATTACCCATAAATCTGCCCACACTCCGAGAGAGGAGTCAGTGCATTGAGCCTCTTGCGGAGCGACTCCTTGCCAAGGCCGCCCAGTCCATGAAACGAACAATGCACGGCTTTTCTCCTGAAGCTATGGACATACTGAAAAGCTACGGCTGGCCGGGTAACATTCGCCAGCTTGCCAACACGATTGAACGTGCGGTAATTTTGGAAGAAAGCCAACGTATTCAGGCTGAGTCCATACAGGTGCCGGACATGAACGACCGGGTAAACGTCAAAGTGCACCTCAATGGGGAGTCGCTGGAACTGCAGGAAAAAGAGCTTATACTGCATGCCCTGGAAAATACCCTCTGGGTGCAGAAAAAGGCTGCCAAACGATTGGGGATCAGCCCCAGAGCACTGAATTATAAGATTAAAAAATTCGGTATCACCCATCCCAACTGGCGCAAGAACAAAAAAAACGACTGAATCTTCTTTGCTTTTCTCCTGCGTACCCTGTTCCTGCAGCAGAGAGGGAAGAGATTGCAACCGTCCTGTTGATGACGAAATGCTGATCAGTGCAGGTGCCCACCGGTGCTCGACATGGTCAGACTGCCGTCCTTGACGCCGCGCAGAGCTATCAGCCGTTCAGCGAGCTCCTGAACCATCGAGGCCTTCCCTTTTACAATGGTTACCTCAAGACAGTTGTGATGATCGCGCAGAGCTATCAGCCGTTCAGCGAGCTCCTGAACCATCGAGGCCTTCCCTTTTACAATGGTTACCTCAAGACACATATGCACATGGGTAGTTGAAGTAATCTGATGGTAATAATCATGCTGGAGCTCTGTGATCCGCTCCTGCAACTGCGGTTTGTGATGGTCATACACCAGTGTAACCACCCCTACGACCTCACTATCCTGCTCCCACTCTTCGTTTACAAGGGCCTTGCGGATAAGGTCACGAACAGCTTCCGAACGATTTGAATACCCTTTGTCTTCCAGGTAGGTATCAAATTTGCCGAGCAAATCTTCTTCAAGGGAGATGGAAAAACGTTTCAACATAATCTGACACCTAACTTTTTTTTGTAACTCCTCACAGGGAATGTGGTTAAGCTTGACAATATCCGAATTTGTAACTGATTACAGGATCCTGAATTCGTGAGCTTTCGTCCGTGCTTCAGCTTCGTTGTCCGGGACCACCTGATTAAAGTATACTTTATCAGGTGGTCCCGGACAACGAAGGTGGGGTGCGGACGGATGCCCCGAAGGGCGAATGGTCCACCGAATCAGTGGCCAGAGATAGACTGTTTTTGAACTACTTGGGAATGGATGTCAAATAGTGTACGCTTTATACGACTTTCAGGTGATTACAGGATCCTGAATTCGTGAGCTTTCGTCCGTGCTTCAGTTAAACTTTACACCGAAAGTATAATTTTCCTGTAATTGCTATTAGATACATTTGGCAGTTCAAAAAAAACGTCACGGATTCAGGAGGATGCCTGGGAGCACACAGGCCGGTGCAACGTATTTGGGCCACCTTGAATAATTGCTTTTTTTGCCCAATCTCGGCGTTATGCTCAAAAAATTATCTTCGAAGGTAAGCGTAGACTCCGATATCACCCATATGTCTGTGGCATTTTTTTCACATGCCTCGGAGTCTACGCTTACCTGATCTTGAACAAAAATTCTAATTATTCAAGATACCCTTTTCATACCTAAGCAGGGCTGATCGCGGAAAAATCAGGCGTACTGTGAGCAGTTAGGTTTTTTTCTCCAATTCTTTGAGTTTATCCAGGATTTGCCGGGCTTCGTCACGCTGTTTTTCAGAAAGATCCTTATCCTTTGAGGCTTCCTCAAAGTACTGTTCAGCAGTTTTCACCCGTCCATAGTAGAGATAATATTTTCCGAGGTAAAATCTGCTCAGGGATTGCTTCCCCTGATCGGAACGTATTTTGCCCAGGTCATAGTACAGCCGTGCATACTCGGGCATGGCTCGGGAAAGTTCCTGCAGGAGTGCAGCGGCGATTTCCAGGTTGCCGAGCTTATATTCAGCTTTTGAAAGCTGGTACATGCCGTAGGTATCACCTTGATAGGTATGCAGCACCTTGTTGAGGATTTGCTTTGCCTGTTCGGCCTGGTTGGCTTCCAGATAAATGACGGCCCGGTCGATCTCCAGAATATGCTCACCAGGATATGCGTCCTGGACGATCTGCAGGTGTTGAAACGCCTGGTCATAATTGTGATCTTCGGTATCAAGCAGAGCCAAGCCGAAATGCGCCATGGTTACAGCCAGGGGATCATTATCGGCAGCAATGGTATTGACACAGGATATCCTCAATTTCTCCCTGTCTACTGCGTGCAGCAATACCCTGTACTTAAAACGTAAAAAAGCAAAATTATCCGTCTTTTCATAATACTCGGCATGTTGTTTATCATCCATCTCCAACAGGGACTGCACATATCCAATACGCGCCTCGGGATTCGGGTGGGTTAAAAGGTATTGCGGCACTTGACTGGAACTGTAACGCGTTATCCTTCGCATGGTTCGTAACATGCCTTCCATGGAATCGGGGTTGCGATGCATTTCCTGCATCCATTGAAAAGAAAGCCTGTCCGCCTGTTCCTCGTCCTGCCTGCTGTACTGAAGCTGAGCGGATTGGGCGGCTGCCATGGATCCAACCAACAGGCCCTGGCTCAAAGCAGGAACCCCGAGCGCCAGACCTGCAAGGCCAAGAACAAGGGACGCGGCCCCGACCTTAGTACTTTTTTCAACCCTTGATGCAATATGCCTGCTGACCACATGCCCTATTTCATGCGCCAGGACACTGAGCAGTTCATCCTCCGAGTGCATGGTCTCGATCAGGCCTGTGTAGAAAAAAACAAGTCCGCCGGGTGCGGCAAAGGCATTGAACTGATCGCTGAGAACAACAAAAAAGTGATAATCAAAATATTGGGGTCCTGCCGTCTCAAGTACCTGACGCCCAAGGTTGTTGATATAATTGCTGATATCGGGGTCATCAAGAACCTTGAATTGACCGCGGACCGAGTAAAGCAGCTGCTCGCCGATGGCGCGTTCTTCACCTATGGTTAACGCCTGTGACTGCACAGGCGCCAGCAAGACGGTAATTACCGTCGCCACACAGACAAGACTCTTGAGCGAGTTGAACATCATATCACCTGGAACTTGTAATCATACAACGTATATTTCACTTGCACTGGTAATACCTTCTTGCCTGTTGTGCAATGTTTACCGTGTCAACGGATCTCAGCGCCTTGTAAACCTGGATTCCAGGTAACTCACTAGAAGCGAACAGGGAAAGGTGAGAAGCAGATACAGCAGGGCGATGGTTGTCCAGACTTCTATGGTCATGTACGTAGAGGCCATCAACTGCGTGCCCTGATAGGTTAATTCCTGTATGGAAATTACCGAAACAATAGCGGAATCTTTTATCAAAGAGATACATTGCCCTGCCATGGGAGGCAGCACCCTGACAAAGGCCTGGGGCAATATAACATGCCGCATGGTTTGATGTCCCTTGAGCCCCAAGGCATAAGCGGCTTCCCGCTGACTCTTTTCAATGGACTCGATCCCTGCACGAAATATCTCAGCAACATAGGCGCTTTCAAATACTGCAAGGGTAATCAGCGCGGATGCAAAGGGGTTGAGCATCGACGGATCGCCGAAAAATACGGCTTCGATTTTTTTTGCCGCCGGAGGCAGCCGGCTCACAACCTGTTCAAGATGAAACAGAGGCAGAAACTGGTCTGCGAGGAAAAAATAGAAAATAAAAATAATGACCAGTGGGGGCAAATTTCGCATCAACTCAATATAACAGCGGGAAAAAAGACGAAAAAACAGACTGTTGCTTATCCTTGCAATAGCAAAAAACAGGCCGAATATCAACGCGAAGATACCTGCCCAAAAGCTGAGGCGGATGGTTGTCAGGAGTCCGTCGACCAAATAATTTGTTACCCACCTTCCCTGTTCGACATCATAGCGAACGATATATTGCGGGATGGCCTGCCAGTTCCAGGAGTAATCGAGCTGAACGCTTATCCTGTACACAATATACCCTGCTGCACTGAGCAGCAGGGGAATGAGGATACAATCCAGCGGAGTGAAGAGCCGTTTTTTATGCACTGCCATTATCAAGCCTGAAAACTTGAACTTTATTCAGTCAAGCTTTTCCACTCCGTTGACTTGAACCAGTAATCGTAGAGCTTGTCGATGGTCCCCTTGGACCGGGCTGTCTCTATCCAATTATTGAAATAATTGAGGGTGTCCACATCACCTTTACGAATACCGAAACTGATGGGCTCTTTCAGGAGTTGATCGTCATACGCTACCAGGGTTGCGGGAGAATCAGCTGCCATGTGACTTGGCAACGGCTGCCCGCCGACCATTGCGTGCACACGACCGTTTTTAACCTCCTGAACGGCTGCAGGTTCATCATCAAAAAGACGCAGCTGCGCCTGTGGAAAATTCTCCTTGGCAGCCAGGGCGGCGGTTGAGCCTAGACGGGCTGCGATGGTTACATCCGGGGAATTGAAATCCGCTATGCTGAATCCATCCGTCATTTTTTTATTCGCGAGCAAGCCCTGGCTGGTATAGTAATAGGGCTCGGTGAAATTAATTTTCAGGTTTCGTTTAGGAGTAACCGTCATCCCCCCGATGATGACATCAAATTTATCGGCTATCAACGCAGGGATAATACCTGACCACTTTGTAGGCACGAATTCAACTTCCACGCCCATGTCCTTTGCCAGTTGTTTGGCTACATCAATTTCCAAGCCGACGAGTTCACCTTTTTTATCTTTCATGGCATAGGGAACGAATATATCCATGCCCACCCGTATTTTCCCTCGCTTGTAGATCTGTTCAACGGTGCTTGCAGCAGTTATCTGTCGGCGGATATCCGTCGCCCATGACGGCGCGGTGTTGCCGGCAAGCATGGTCATGATTGTGCAGAAAACAAAAAGAAGACTCAATCCTTTTTTCATAATACTTTCTCCTTGGAATGTATTGGTTGCTGTGGTGCGGTATATACGCTGAATGGCAATGTAATGGAGGCGGTTACTACAAAATCTGCTGTAAAAACGCCCTGGTTCTCTCGCTCGCAGGCTGCTGAAAAAACTTCGCTGTCGGCGCTTCTTCAACAATACGCCCCTGCTCCATAAATACAACCCGATCACTGACTTCACGGGCAAAGCCCATCTCATGGGTCACCACTACCATGGTCATCCCTTCCCGGGCCAGGTTACGCATGACGTCCAGCACTTCACCGATCATCTCAGGATCAAGAGCACTGGTAGCTTCATCAAACAGCATCACTTTGGGCATCAAAGCCAGAGCCCTGGCAATGGCCACCCTCTGCTGCTGGCCGCCTGAGAGTTCATTGGGGTAAACAGCAGTTTTTTCACTGACGCCTACCTTGTACAGCAACTCCCTTGAAAACTGCGTCGCCTCTCTTGTACTTTTTCTTCGTACCAGTTTCTGGGCAAGGTTGACGTTTTCCAGCACTGTCATATGCGGAAAAAGATTAAAGGATTGGAAAACCATTCCGACTTCCCGTCGGATCTCCAAGCGATTTTTTTGATTGTGATCCAGGGGAATGCCGTCAATGACCACCCTCCCCTCGTCAATCTCCTCCAGTCCGTTGAGACATCGTAGTAAGGTTGACTTGCCGGAACCGGAAGGGCCTATAACGACCAGGACATCCCCCTTTTGAACCTGGATGGAAATATTATCCAGTGCCTTGAAATTCTGACCAAAGCTTTTGCTTATACCGTCAACCAGAATAATCGGCGTGAGTTCATTTTTCTGTGCAGTGGGGTGTACATTCATACGGTTCGTTGAGGTATATATTTTTCCAGCAGGCCTGCGAGCATGGAAAGAACAAGGGTTACGCAGAGATAAATGGCTGCAACGGTAAACCAGACCTCAAAAGTCAGAAATGTCTCTGCAATGACGGTTCTCCCTTCCATGGTAAGGTCATAGACAGCGATGGTGCTGACCAGGGCGGAATCTTTCACCAGAGAAACGGCCTGGCTGGTCAGGGGAGGAAGAATCCTGCGAACAGCCTGGGGAAGTATAATCTTCCGATACGTATCAAAATTACTCAAACCGAGACTGTGCGATGCCTCCCATTGCCCTCGCTCAATGGAAGTTATACCGGCTCGAAAGATTTCCGAAGCATAGGCGCCCTCGAACAGACTCAAGGCCAGAACTGCAGTGGCGAACCGTCCCAGGTCGAGGATCGGCGCCATGACAAAATAAAGAAAAAAAATCTGCACCAAAAGGGGTGTGTTTCGGATAATCTCCAGGTATATTCTTGCAGTCCAACTTCCGACAAACGAAGAGGACATTCGCAGAAGCGCCGTAACAAGACCGAAAACACCTGCCGAAAGCAGACTCAAACCTGTAATCTGCAGGGTCACCAGAAGCCCTTCCAGAATCGGCCCGGGAATAAACGTTCCCTGGTCAACCTGAAACAGGTATCGGGGAATCTGGTTCCAGTGCCAGGTATAGGCGAGATTATTGCTCCCGCGCGCAACCAGCCATCCGAGAAAAAGGGCAAAGACTGCAAACAGCGCCAGATCTCGATAGATATGGACACGATTCTTTTTTCTGATAGTCATGATTTGCTTGTGTTGGCGGGTATACTGTAAATGAACGAAATAAGGCAACACGGCCTGCTTGAACCTCTACCCCCCGCATGCGGCGGACTATGTTGCACTGTAACAATTTTCTGTTCATTTTCAAGCTTATGTGTGATTTAGTGTGCAGCGCCGTGGCATGCACAGGCCGGCTGAACGAATACGAAGAGTTATTTTCCATATATTCCAATGACCAATTTACTCGAAATTGAAGATTTCCGACTTCGCTTTGCCTCTGAAGACCCGCAATCGGATAAACAGTTTCAGATCTCCGATATCAACCTCAGTGTAAGAGAAGGCGAAACCCATGCCCTGGTGGGCGAGTCAGGTTCAGGAAAAACCATTACCGCTCTCTCAATCATGCGGTTGCTGGAAGATGTCGCTGCTGTGGAGACAAGCGGAAGGATACTTTTTTGCGGGCATGACATCAACCTGCTCACAGCTTCGCAATTACGCTCTCTCCGCGGCAATGAAATTTCCATGATCTTTCAGGAACCCATGACATCACTCAACCCCGTGTATACAATCGGGAACCAGCTTATGGAACCTCTGCTGCTGCACCAGAAGCTGAGCAAAAATGAGGCGTATGCAGCAGCGCTTTCCCTGCTTGAGCGAACAGGGATCCGTGACCCGCAATTTCGTATACGTAATTACCCCTATCAGCTCTCCGGAGGTCAACGACAGCGGGTAATGATAGCCATGGCATTGGCCTGCCGTCCTAAACTGCTGATAGCCGACGAACCGACAACAGCTCTTGATATAACCGTACAGGAACAGATACTTAATCTGGTCGGTGACCTGCAGCAGGAATTGAACATGGCGGTCCTGCTTATTACCCACAACCTGCCGATGGTGCGGCAGCGTGCGGACACGATCTCCATCATGCACCAGGGCCGCATCGTTGAACAGGGAAATACCGCGGAAATATTCGCCCGACCAAAACAAGACTATACCAGGCGCCTGCTCGATGCAGTACCTAAAGAGCAAAAAATTACCGTGAGCGGAAAGAAACGGCTCCTCGAAATTAACGGGGTGACCTGCGCCTTTGCCCTGGGATCTGAATGGCAAGGCCTTCGGCGTAAAAAAATTATGTTCAACGCTGTAGACCGGGTCAGCCTGAACATCACCCAAGGCACCACTCTTGGTGTTGTGGGCGAGTCGGGTTCGGGCAAATCGACCCTGGCCCTCTGTATCCTCGGCCTGAATAAATTCACAGGGAGTATCCGCTTTCACGGGGGGCAGGGTTCTGTGGACCTCAACCGGCTCCGGCCCCACGCGTTCAGACCGCTGCGCAAAGAAATACAGATCGTGTTTCAGGATCCGTTCTCGTCATTGTCGCCCAGAATGTCCATTGAACAGATTGTCGGGGAAGGTCTGCGGGTACACCAAAAAGACCTGAATACAACCCAGAGAAAAGAAATGGTGGCCGAAGCTTTGCAGGAAGTTGAACTCGATCCGGACCTGGCGTCGCGTTTCCCCCATGAATTTTCCGGGGGCCAGCGCCAGCGCATAGCCATTGCCAGGGCGCTGATCCTGAAGCCTTCCTTCCTGATCCTCGATGAACCTACCAGTGCTTTGGATATGACCATCCAAAAACAGATTCTCCTTCTTCTCAAAAGAATCCAGAAGACATACGGTATGACATATATGTTCATCAGCCATGATCTACGCACAATTCGCGCCATCGCAGATCATGTGGCCGTCATGCAAAAGGGGCGCATTGTCGAGACGGGGACCGGCGAGCAGATTTTTACCAACCCTGAACAGGAGTACACCAGAAAATTGTTTGAAGCGGCATTTCAATCATAAAAACCAATAGGAAGGGGGAACCATTATCATGAGCGGCATGATCTACAAAGCTGTATTCCACATTGATCTGGATGAAGAAAAACGTCTGGGTATTGCCCTGGCTAATGTGAGCAACCTGCTCAAGGCAATACAAGGAAAGCCTTATGATCTGGTCATCCTGGTCAACGGACCGGCTGTAACCCTGCTTGCAGAAGAAGATCGGGTGTCGCATAAAGAGGCCATAAAGGCTCTCCAGAAAGAGAGCGTCGCCTTTAAGGTGTGCAGCAATGCCCTGATTAAATTTAATGTTGCGCCTAAGAGCATCGTCAGCGGGTTCCAAATTGTTCCGGCAGGGATAGTCGAACTCATTGAATTACAAAACGAAGGATATGCCTACATCAAACCGTAAAGGTGACGTCACGAAAGGGGAAAGTCCCCTTTCGGCTGATTTTCTCAAAACCGTCAGCACCGGCCCGGGCGTATATCAGATGCTCGGCAAACAGGAAGTACTGTATGTGGGCAAGGCTCGCAGCCTGCGTAAACGCCTTGCCCAGTACGCCCATTACAGTGGATCCTCACATTCAAAAACCGCGGTGATGCTGCGCCGCGTCCGGCGGGTGGAGACCATCCTGACCTCAACGGAAAAGGAAGCGCTCATCCTCGAAGCGTCCCTGATTAAAAAACACCGCCCCAAGTACAATGTCATCCTGCGTGATGATAAAAATTACCCGCTCATCATGGTCACCATGGCCGAAGAATGGCCGAAAATACGAATCACCAGGCGACGCATGAAAGACGGTAACAAATATTTCGGTCCCTATGCGTCTTCTACCTCCATGCGGGCCACCCTGAAGCTTCTCTACTCACTCTTTCCGCTGCGCCGTTGCCGGACGGTGCGCGAACGACCGCGCCCCTGCCTCAACTACCAGATGGGCCGCTGCCTGGCGCCGTGTGCAGGCAAAGTGAGCCATACGCAATATATGGGAAATGTACAGGATATTGTCCGAATCCTGGAGGGACATTCCACTGAAGTGGTCCAGGCGCTGCAACAGAAGATGCAGCAGGCTTCCCTGGAACTTCAGTTTGAAAAAGCAGCGCTCTATCGTGATCAGATTCAGGCATTGGAAAAGACATTGGAATACCAGTCCGTGGTCGCCGCCCACCATATCGATCAGGATGTGTTCGGCCTGCATCGCAAGGACGCGGCCGTGGGGGTGGCAATCCTCTTTATCAGGGGCGGCATCATTACAGGCGCTCAAAGTTTTTTCCTGCCCGATCCCATCGGGGATGACGCGGCCCTGCTTTCAGAGATTATTCTGCAGTATTATTCTCCCCAAAGAATTCCCCCACGAGAGATGTTGTTACCCACACATATCGAAGATGAAGAGCTGATCCAGGAACATCTGATTGAATTGCGGGGGAGTACGGTTTCCCTGAACGTTCCCCAAAAAGGCAAGCGCCTGCGCCTTATGAAGATGGCCCTGCGTAATGCAGCCCAGCTTTTCTCGGACAAGGAAAAAAAGGCAAAGAGCTGGCAGACCCTGGCAGCTGAACTGCAGCATAAACTCAGACTGATGAATACGCCGGATACCATAGAGTGCCTGGACATCTCCAACCTGCTGGGCAAACAGGCTGTCGGCTCCCTGGTACGATACGTGGAGGGCGAAAAGAAACCTGGAGAATTTCGTCACTATCGCATCAAACGACAGGATACCCCCGATGATTACGCCATGATGCAGGAGGTCCTGCAGCGTCGGTTTGATCCAGAGAAAAAACAACAGAGCCATCCGGATCTGCTGCTCATCGACGGCGGCAAAGGGCAGCTGAATGTAGCCCGTGCCGTACTGGAACATTACAATCTCACCCACCGTATCGATCTGGTCTCCATAGCAAAGGAAAAACAGGATGAAGGGGAAAAGCTGTTTAAACCGGGCCGGAAAAATCCTGTCCTTCTGCCTGCAAACTCACCTGTCCTGCTCTATCTCATGCGTGTACGAGACGAATCCCATCGATTCGGCATAACCTTTCATCGTAAGCTGCGCAATGCAAACACACTCCATTCTCAACTGGACAAGCTTGTCGGCATTGGAGAGAAAAGAAAAAAACTTCTTCTGAAAACCTTCGGCAGTTTTAAACGTATCAAAGAGGCTTCCATTGATGACCTGCAGGCGGTTTCAGGCATAGGTCCCCAACTGGCCCAAACGCTTTTCGCCCAATTACAGGAAGATTCCGATGGAAAACAATAACGATCTCACGGCACGGTTGAAGCCTGGATGCATTTGTAAAGGAATAAAACGTATCGTCCTTGTGCACGCCATTGAAAACGGCGCCCGTTCTTTTGAAGAAGTTGCCCGGGAGACAGGCATCGGCGACGGCTCATGCGGGGGGAAACGCTGCCGCCGGAAAGTTGAAGAGATATTGGAGCAATACAAGTGAAACCTGATCGACTGGATATTCTGCTCTATTGCCATGACGGCCGGGGGATAGGCCATACAGGCCGCTCTGTTGCCATAGGTATGGCCATACGCCGCCTTTTTCCAAAACTTAGGGTGCTGCTGGTTACAGGTTCGCCGCACGTAGAAAGCCTCAGGGCAGGCAGTGGATTGGATTGGCTGAAACTGCCGGGATACGAAACCACTGTGAAGAATGGAAAATCAAGAGGAATTGACGGCAAATCAAATTACGCGGATAAGGCACTGGGGATCCTGCGGTCGAAACAGCTCCAAGATATCGTCAACCTGTATCGTCCCAGGGTTATCCTGGCCGACCACTCTCCCATGGGTAAGCACAAAGAACTGCTGCCGTCCCTGCAGGCCTCACAGGCCTTCGGCAGTGTATGGTATCTGGGAGTGCGGGGTGTTATCGGCAGGGTTCGCCAGGTGCAATCATCCCTTGCCCGGGAAACCTTTGATGCGTATTACACCGGCCTGCTCTGGTACGGGGACCAAGAGATCCTGGGGAACATACATATCGATACATTGACAGAAGAATTCAACACCCCTGTGGAGCCGATGGGATATGTATCCAGGATGCGGGAGGTCATGACCCTGGATCATCAGTCCGGATGCAACGAAAAAAAATACGCAGGAACCATTGCCCTGCCCTGGTTCGACGAACACGGTCTTACCCTGGTGGACAGTTTATATCACTGCCTCGCCGGCATGGGTGACACATATGGGAAATGGGTTGTCTTTCATCCGGTTGAAGCTGACCGTGCAATCAGGAAGGCCTTGCAGAAACTTGCAGAACACGACAATACGATCATCAGACAATTTGGTCCCGAATACCTGCCCGCACTGGCACAATCGAGGACAGCCGTCATTCATGGGGGCTACAACTCCCTGACGGACGTCCTGTATTGCCGGATACCGGCCCTGGTCCTGCTGCGGAATATGCAGGACAAGGAGCAGCAGGAACATGTGGGTCTGCTCGTGCAAAACAGCCGGCAGTTCCTGACACCGGTTGCCGGCGATGAAATGTCGAGCGCTTTTTTCAGGGAAAAGATCCTGGAGCTGCTCTCACTGACGGCAACGGACCGGACATCATCCGTGAACCTTGAAGGCGCTGAAAAAACGGCAAGATTTCTGGCGGATACAATCTCCTGCTGAGGGACCGGAGACGCTTCGCGTCATGCTCTCAGCAACCCGCGTCCATAGCATGCGGCACCAAGCAGGGCGATATCAGGATGGGTGATCAGATGTACAGGGATATCTTCAACCGCTTCGGAGAGGCGCCCCTTGTCTGTGAAGACAGAGCTAAATTTTTCCGGACGCATGTACCCCGGAATTCTCAGCGGGATGCCGCCGCCGATGTACAGTCCGCCCGTACAGGAAACAGTCAGGGCCAGATTACCGGCCGCGGCCGCCAGTATGGAGACGAACAGCTCCACCACTGCAACGCAGATCGGGTATTTTTCAGGTTCATCGACAGCGGCATTGACAATCACCGGGGTGATATCAGGCGTTCCGGAAATTTTTTCGGTCAGCTCCACCTGTTCCACGTATCTGCCTGATTCACGAAAAAATGCATACAGATTAGGTATTCCCATCCCTGAACAGACGCGTTCATAGCTTACGTGGTGAAACCTATGGCTGAGAAAGGTCAACAATTCTATTTCCAGCTCGTTCCGCGGCCCGAACTCCGTATGCCCTCCTTCTGAACCGTGGGCGCGATACGCCTGTCCATCCCAGGTCAGAAAGGCCATCCCAAGCCCTGTTCCCGGGGCAATGAGCGCCTTGACCCCGTGCTGTTCTTCGCGCCCTGTACGGACGGGCACACGGTCATCTTCAGTTAAAAACGGCAGCGAATATGCCATGGCCTCTATGTCATTGAGCAGAACGGCTTCATTCAGGCAGGTCGTATCCTGCAGTGACTCACCGTCAATCAACCATGGGAGGTTGGTGATGCGGGCTCTGTTGCGCTTTACCGGGCCGGCGACACCGAATACTCCCATTGAAGGTGAGAGGCCGTGCTCTTCAGTAAAGGCGGCGACGATATCTTCCAGACAGGAGTATTCCTGACTGGGATAATTTTTCCGGAACACCGGGGCGGGTTCCCCACGTTCCATGGTAAAAATACCCAACCTGGTATTGGTTCCACCTATATCGCCGGCTAAAAGCATTGACTTTTCCTCATATCGGTATGTAATGATCGTTGACGCAAGTATACATCGTCCCCTCTCACTGTTTTTTTGCATAAACAGAAAGACAACCTAGTGGTGGCGGACGTATAGTATGGTATACGAATTCAAACGCAACAGGCAACAGCGCAAATCGCACATCAAACTGAAAATATGGTCATAACCTGGAGGGAAACAATATTATAATAGCCACAACTGTCCGGATAGACTACCCTATCTTTTCAGCAACAGCCATCCCTTGTATGACACACCATCTTGCAGGAGAAAAAAATGGAAGGAAGAATGTTGGATTTTATTGCCCTGGTAGTACTTTGTTTTGTTGCACTTACAATCATATACGGGATCATCTTTATCCATGACATCCCCTACAACATCGCCAAAAAAAGAAACCACCCGCACCAGGATGCCATCCATACCGCCGGCTGGGTCAGTCTTTTTCTGATGCATGCCATCTGGCCGCTTCTCTGGATCTGGGCGACGCTCTACAAGCCCGGATTGGGATGGGGAATGTCCCCGCAAAAAGATACCGACCAATCCAGCCCACCTGGCCAATCCACAATTATTTTAGTTGAACTTACCGAGCGTATCGCCCGCCTGGAGGAAGAAAATAAACAGATGCAGACGGATTATGACCGTCTGATAGAAAAGCTGCACGGACGGATAAGCAAACTCGAGTCCGGAGAGCCTGCAGGAGAGGAACACTGATATGGAAACCTTACTCATACTTACCTATGCGTCTGTTTGCTGGCTTATTTTCAAGCTGTTTAAAATACCGGTAAACAAATGGTCGTTGACCACTGTGGTGCTCGGGGGAGTCATAATGCTCGGCACCCTTCTCGCGGGCATGGCTTACTACCATCCTGCCTCGGTTACCGCTCGTTCATACTATTTAACCACGCCGATAGTTCCCAATGTTCGCGGCAAAATCATTGATGTAAATATAACGATGAACACTCCCCTGAAAAAGGGAGAGGTTCTCTGTACGATTGATCCGATCCCTTTTCAGGCGGAAATTGACAGGATTACCTCCCAGCTGGATTTTGCTGAAAAACGTCTGAAGCAATCTCTGGAACTGCAAGAAGCCGGCGCCGGCAACACCTTTGACGTTGAAAAATACGAAACCGATGTGGCCGATTTCAAGGCCCAACTCGACAAGGCAGAGTTCGACCTCGAAAGTACCGTCATCAAAGCGCCGACCGACGGATTTGTCATCCACATGCGCCTTCGACCCGGCATGATGGCCGTCCCTATCCCCCTGGCGCCGCTCATGACCTTTGTCCACAGCGATGACTCCTTTTTCGTAGCCGGTTTCAGCCAGCAGCCCATGCAGAACATCAAGGCCGGCAACCATGCCGAAGTCATCTTCCCTGGAATACCCGGAAGGATATTCCAGGCAAAGGTCGTGCGAATACTGGATGCCCTTGCCGAGGGTCAACTGCAGCCTTCAGGCACCATGCAAAGTATCAACCCTGACCTCCCCCAGGGGCTTATTCCGGTATTGGTGGAAATTGAAGACGACATGACCGATTTTTTCGTCCCCATGGGTTCATCATGCACAGTGGCGGTATACAGTGAAAAATGGCATCATGTTACCATCATCCGGAAAATGCTCATGCGGATGAAGAGCTGGCAGAATTTTGCTCATTTCCATTAACCGGCACGGCCCTGCTGGATTGGCCGGTCGTAAGGTAGCATAAAAATCCTGGTCTCCGGTATGGTTCATCTCGATTCTCCGTAAAAGACTTTCGGGTAAACGGCACGTGGGTTACAGCGCTCAATCAACTCCTACAACGGTGTATATATGATGACAAACACACTGAAGTCCATCTTCCTTCTCAGTTGTCTAGCAGCCTTTTCCGGCTGCGCCGGCCAAATAGCAAGCCATGAAGAGGCCGTTGAAAGCGTCCGTTCAGGTGAAACGTACGACCGGCTCACCCGCGACCAATGGTCTACAGCAGGTGAACAGGGAAAGGTCGATGACGGATGGTTGAAAAATTTCAATGATCCGACACTGGTGACCCTTGTTCAGGAAGCGCAAGAAAATAATCTGCAGTTACAGGCCGCCTCTGCAAAAGTGGATCAGGCGCTGGCACTTGCAGGCAAGGCCGGAGCGTCCCTTAAGCCTTCCGTTGATCTGGCCGGCGGGTATGCTGACAGAAACTATGATGATTTCAACGAATTGTTCGGCGGCGGCCTGACGATTTCCTGGGAAGCGGATGTCTGGGGCAGAATTCGAAGCGGCGTGGCAGGGGCTGAAGAAACAGCGGCGGCAACGGCCTCCGACTATGCCTTCGCCCGCCAGTCCCTGGCTGCTGCGACCGCGAACGCCTGGTTCATGGCCAACAGCAGCAAACTTCTCTCCGATTATGCCGATGAAATTGTCGGCGTTTTCACGGAATCACTGCGTATAGTCGAGGTCAAGCAACGTGTCGGTCAGGTGGACCAGCAGGATATGCATCTTGCCAGGGCCAATCTTGCCCAATCCAGAGAAGCGGCGCGGCAGGCTGCCTCTTCCCTGGAAGATGCAAAACGAAGCCTGGAAATTCTGCTCGGAAGGTATCCGGGAGCAGAAATCGCATCCAATGGACAGCTCCCTGCCGTTCCGCCGCCGGTAGCTGCAGGTATTCCTTCAGAACTGCTCGAGCGCCGGCCTGACCTCATTGCTGCAGAGCAACGGGTGGCAGCCGCGTTCTACAAACACAAGGAAGCCGAACTGGTGAAGCTGCCGAGGTTTACTTTTTCGCTTACCGCCGGGCTCACCAACCTGAGTGATACGATCAGCAGTTTAGCGGCCGGGGTCTTTGCGCCTCTGTACAGCGGCGGAGCAATTGAGGCGGACATTGCTGCCGCCGATGCAGTTCAGAAACAGACCATCGCGGTTTACGGACAAACCGCTCTACAGGCATTCAAGGAAGTGGAATCCTCCCTTGCCCAGGAAGGACATTTACTGAAGCGTGAAGAATATCTGCAGGTAACGGTTGATGAAAATTTCAAAGCCTATGAACTGATGCAGAAGCAGTATGAAATCGGCAAAATAGATTTTCTCGATGTGCTCAATGTGCAAAACAAATGGATACAGTCCAAAATCGCTTTGATCAATATTTCCGCGATGCGGCTGCTGAACAGGGTGCAACTGCATTTGGCGCTCGGCGGGAGTTTCGAATAAGGCTTCTTGCCGTATGCACATTACGCTCATCGGAATATTTTCAAAAAATTGAGGAAAACCATCTATGCCGCATCAGCACTTTAACAAGGGACTTTGCGAGTATATTTCCAGGTCAACGACCCCCTTTCATGCTGTGAAAAACAGTATGGCTGTCCTTGATGCAGCCGGCTTTACCCGTCTGTATGAATCCGACTCTTTGAGCGGTCTCGAGCCCGGCAGATATTACGTAACTCGGAACGGCTCGAGTCTGATCGGTTTTCAAATACTCCAAAGCGACATGCCGTTACGTATGGCCGGCGCACATACCGACAGTCCCTGTTTGCGGGTCAAGCCCAACCCAATACACGCAAAAAGCGGCTATCTGCAGCTTGGTGTGGAAGTGTATGGAGGCGCCCTGCTGAATCCGTGGTTTGATCGCGATCTTTCCATGGCCGGCCGAGTGACCTGGCACACGGGTGATGATCTGATACATGTCAGCCTGATTGATTTCCGTCGTCCCATCGGCGTCATACCAAGTCTGGCAATACATTTTGATAGAGAGGCCAACACCAACCGGGAAATTAACAAGCAGACGGATCTCGTCCCGCTCCTGATGCTGGAAGCCGAAAAAAACACCATTGATTTCAAACAAATCCTCACAAAACAACTCCTGGCTGAATACCCTGGAACGGAGCAGGCCGCAATTATAGACTACGATCTTTTCCTCTATGACAGCCAGCCACCCGCCCAGGTCGGGATCGAGGAAGAATTTATCACCTCTGCAAGACTCGACAACCTGCTTTCCTGCTATTGCATCCTCCAGGCTGCGGCCGCCTGCTCAGAGGAGAACAATTTCCTGTTCGTTCTCAATGACCATGAAGAAGTCGGTTCCGTCTCAACCACAGGCGCCCAGGGACCATTCCTCTCATCCATACTCTCACGGCTCTATTCCTCCAATGAGGAACGAGACCGTATTCTGACAGGCTCCATGCTCATTTCAGTTGACAACGCCCACGCGGTTCACCCCAATTTTGCCGCAAAGCACGAGCCTCAGCACCAGCCCAGGCTCAACGGTGGACCGGTTATCAAAACCAATGCCAACCAACGCTATGCCGGCAACGCCTGTACCGGGAGCATCTTCAAACTGCTGTGCAGACGTCATGGGATCCCTGTCCAGGAATTCGTCATGCGCAATGACATGGCCTGCGGTTCAACCATAGGGCCGTTGACCTCTGCAGCCGTCGGCGTGCCTGCCATTGACATCGGCGTTCCCCAACTTGCCATGCACTCCATTCGCGAGACTGTCGGAAATCTGGATGGGTATTATGTATATCAAGCCTTGACCGCCTTTTTCAGTGAGCGGAATGACAGGCTCCGTTGTACGGAACATCCTTGATAAGATTCGTACGCCGACAAGAAATTGCTGTAAAAATTTCTTGCCGACCCTTTCATATTCAACTGAAAATTCAAGTTCCTCCACAGGCGGCAAATATCCAACGATACGAAGTCACAATGTAGTAGTCTTTCTTTATTATTTATGAAAATCATTATTAATAGGTTTTACAAATAACTATTTCCATTTATATTAGTAATAACTGCGTAACGGAATCTGCTTTATCTATTCAAACAACCTGTTCAAGGAGATAACTTATGGCTGAAGAACCCGCAGTAGGATGCGCCCGCCCCACCGGAGGGCTGGTCGGCCAATCCGATGAAAACAAAGACCAACAGGTGCAACAACCTGAAAAAATGGAGATCAAACAGATGATACAGGTAGGAAAACCGGCTCCTGATTTCACCGCTCCCGCATATCACAAAGGGGAGTTTACTTCTGTTAAACTTTCAGACCACCTTGGGAAATGGATCGTTCTTTGCTTCTATCCAGGTGACTTTACTTTTGTTTGAGCAACCGAAATATCGGCGGTCGCCGATAATCATCAGAAATTCCAGGACCTCGGCGCAGAGGTGTTCTCTGTAAGTGTGGACAGCGTCTTTGTTCACAAAATGTGGAATGACCATGAGTTGAAAAAAATGGTCGATGGAGGCGTTCCCTTTGCCATGCTCTCCGACGGCGGAGGAAAAGTCGGCGAGGCTTATGGAGTTTATGACCCGGATGCCGGTGTGGAAAACCGAGGAAGATTCATTATTGATCCGGATGGCATTATACAGGCCTATGAGGTGTTGACGCCTCCTGTCGGCCGCCATGTAGCTGAGACCATTCGTCAGATTCAGGCCTTTCAACTGGTCAGAGAAACAAAAGGCGCAGAGGCCACGCCTTCGGGATGGAAACCGGGTAAACTTACCCTGAAACCAGGTCCTGATCTTGTCGGCAAGGTCTGGGAAGTCTGGAAAGTAAGTATGGAATCCGAGTAACAGGCCGCATTTTCTCCGTTGTGCAGCCCCATGGTACTGAACATTGTCACGCAGACAGTAGCTGTTCTGAAAATGTTCAGTACCGCCCATGTATCGCTTCTTGCAGTGACCTGCCGCTATTTCCAGATAATTCGCTTCTCCCCCCTTTTTTTCTTACGGAATCTGAAGACTTCCCTGTATATTCCATCAGTAAAAAAAGACGTAACTGCTCACACTACACCTGATCTTTGCGCAAGCAGCCCGGCTTACGTATGAGACAATACGCTGCGCCGGCCTGATTGCGCAAACCTCAGGCATCCTGTAAGCAGTTACAAATACAGAAAATTATCAAACGTAGCCACCTTTCCTGTGAGTAGTTACAAAAATACGTTAACTCTTTCATTTTATACGCTATACTGGAGAATCTTTGCAGAAGCGTATCTACTCAACCAATGAGATAATCGCGAATGGGTGGGAACCTATGTCTTCTTTTTGCCGAATCCGGAATAATGCGTTGGATTATTTACCGCTGCTATTTTCCTGCAACCCCTGATCTGCTATACTTGTTACAACATAAACGACCCATGGCGTCTCTTCTTCAAACACCAGCTTGATTTCACCCATATGTCTGCTTTTTTTCGCCTTCTCATTCCGTTGACCGTTTTTCTTGCCGGCATGCACGTCTTTTCAGGGCGCCTTGCTCAAGCAGAGTCCCAACTCTACGACCTGGCCTACACCTGGGACAAAGATCTGGACAGCATCCTCGATTATAAAGAAGAGCTGGATGAACTCGTTCCTTCTGATGTTCGCAAGCAACTGAAAGTCGTTAAAAAGAAGAATGAATACGGGCTTATCTACGATTGCGATGCAACGGTCACAGATATCGTCAAGGTCATAATCAAACAGGGAGAATTGCTGCAGACAGCCGGTCTTGACCAGGCCTATGCAGTTCAGGATAAAGGATATCACGAACTGTTCAATGTCAGTTACGGTTATGGTCCAAACCTGGATGCGCTGATCAAGACGTATGAACAGATTTACAATTATCTTGGAAAATCCGTCGGCAAGGATCTCTATATTGAACAGGATGAAAAAGGAAACTACATGCTGGTGTATCGCAGACACGGTGATCGTTCTTCCACTATGACCGTTGCCAGACGTCATGGACGCCTGCTGCGAAAAAAAGGGATACGGACCAGCATTACAGAGGAACTTAACAATGCAGTCGTGTTCGGGGAATCAACCTTTCTTCACGGTGAGGAAGAAACAGTGCAAACAGCCGCTGTATCTGCCGGGCAGGAGAAAAAAACAGACCGACCCGAGGTTGCACAACAGTCGACAACCGCGTCTGCCCCGCCTGAACAACCAGCCCCCTCCGAACCGGTGGTTCTCCACCCGGGTGACGTTAAAGTAGCTGTCCTTGGCGGGAAGCCTCTGCAAAACACCCGCACGGCATACATTCCTCCGCCCGAACCGCCTAAAAACGCAGCCGGTCTGACACGATCTTCCAACGCTGCCATTGAGATGAAAATTGAGAGTTATATTAAAAATTTACGAAGAAACGGCAAACTCCGTGGAGATGAAAAGACCGGCTGGATGGTGTATGACCTTAACCGCAATGTCAGCCTGGTGGATATTAATGCCGACCAGTCCTTCCAGGCAGCAAGTATGATTAAACCCTTTGTCGCACTTGCCTTCTTTCATAAAGTAAAAAACGGCTCATTACAGTACGGGCCCAAAAGCAAGCGGCAGATGGAAGCCATGATCCAGCGAAGCAACAACTCCGCAACCAACTGGGTCATGCGTCAGGTCGGCGGGCCGGCAGCCTGTCAGCAGCTGTTAACCCGGCACTACGGGCGTCTCTTTAAAAATCTTCATATTGTCGAATACATACCCGCAGGAGGACGCACCTACCGTAACAAAGCCCTGCCTTCCGATTATGTCCGTTTTCTGCGGGCTCTGTGGAACAAAGAGCTTCCCTATGGGGCTGAACTTCGTAGGCTGATGTCCTTACCCGGCAGGGACCGCCTTTATTACGGCACGCCCATTCCCCAAGGGACTTTGGTCTATAATAAAACCGGCACCACGGCGCACCTGTGCGGAGATATGGGTATCCTTGCTCCTAAAACCACAAACGGCCACAGATACCCCTATGCCATCGTCGGGATTATTGAGAGAAGTTCCAGACCTTCAAACTATAAACAGTGGATGCGTTCACGTGGCGGCGTAATCAGAGAGGTGTCGACCCTGGTGTACAAGGATCTTAAAAGCAAACATGCTTTAAAGTAAAAATATACGATCACTTCCCGAGAGTCGATGCAAAAGCGATACACGCAGCAGGATCATAGCTCAGCATCCAGTCAACAGGAATAACAACTCCAAGCACGCTGTGCCCGGTGGAGCCCTTTCCAAGGAACTGATTCGAGATTTCATCACATACTTCCCCGGTCCCGCTGCAATTTTTGACGGCAATACGACAGAGTAAATCGACATGGACAATACATATTTACTGTACAAGTTCTGCAAAAACGGTGAGCGCCATCTCATCACATGGCTGACCGCTTCGAGACTCGAGGAGGCAAATTCAGCCGTGAAACTGTTGCGCAAAAACCATCCCCAGGCTCAAGATCTAGTCCTGGGTGAGGGTGAATTTTTCGAGATAATCGAGAAAAGCCGGCTTAAGCCTGAAGAGTGGGAGCAGGCCATGAAGACCTTGTCCCTTCGCAAAGGCGGACTGCATTATGAGATCACAAAAAACGAAAACACTGCCTGACATATGCGGCAACAAAAAACGGTGCATTCGGGGCTGCAAATTTCCTGTCTGCGGATGCGGCCGAACGAAAGAGAAGTACCTGTGAACTTCAACTAAGCGAGGTTACTATGGAAAAAAAGATGACGCCCCTATGTGTATCTTCTCAAAAAGATTTTGAAAAACAGGGAGCAGCTATCCGCAATCTGGCAGGGGAGAAGGGATTGGTTTCCGTTACAAATCGGTTGACACTTTTTATAGACAAGACCTGCCGTCGCTGGTGGTTTGCGGATAAAGACAGCGGAGTCCTCATCTCTGCGGAATATGGGCTGGTTGACCAGGAGGCTATTAACTTTTTGACCAATCACTTGAACGCTTGAGCGTCCTCCGCTTCTTTTTTAACTGCAGCCTTGTATCCGTCGGCTTTCGTCCTTCTGGAAACACGAAAACTATAATTGACCTGTAATTGCTGTTAGATACATTGAGCAGTTCAAAAAATAGTCACGGATACAAGGTGAAAGTCTCCTGTGGTCTACCGGTATGATCCATGCCGGAGACCTGAACTTTCAGTAAGCGTAGACTCCGACAGCTTACTGCGGCTGTATGTCCGGCCCCTCGCATCTGCTGCAAAATATGCTCGTGAAAAGTGCGGGCTGACAGGCCGGTTACAACCAAAATTCAGGATATTGTCTTTTTGAGGAGAGGTTATTGACGAGCAAAGCGACTGCCAGCATAATGACGGCCCCCAATCCCACAGGGAGCAGAACGTACAGATACCCGAGCGCGTGAACTTTAGTGCTGCCTATCACTGCGATCAGGGCGGTCGCTCCGCCGGGAGGATGCAGGGTACGGGTCACGAGCATGACCGCAATAGCAGTTGCCACGGCTAAGGCGGCAGCAAGCCAGAGATGGCTGCCGAAAGTCTGGTAACAGAATACCCCGATAACAGCAGAAAGCATATGGCCGCCGAGCAGATTTCTCGGCTGCGCCAGTGGACTTTTTACGGCCCCGTAAATAAGTACCGCAGATGCGCCGAAACTACCGATAATCATAACCATGTCACTCTGATTGAGTAAATTGAAGTGACAGTAGGCTACTGCTGATATGCCGAGGAACGCT
This sequence comes from Desulfobulbaceae bacterium, assembly GCA_963678525.2. GTDB lineage: Bacteria > Desulfobacterota > Desulfobulbia > Desulfobulbales > Desulfobulbaceae > Desulfogranum. Next base: position 871,192 of record CAXXDG010000003.1, on the reverse strand, counting down.
CCAAGCCACGACCAGCAAACCTCACTTATAGGCGGTCTGGGAGGACTTTGGGTAAACCCTTTCATTTTACGGAAATACTTCATGATTTCCTCCCGGCCTGCATAATGTGACCGCTGACCAGATCTGATCTTGTCAGAATCCCGATAAGCACCTCACTGTCCCTGGCCAACACCGGTAAACGATTGATTCCATTTTCCTGAAGAAGCGCAGCTGCTACCGTAGAAATACTATCTTCACGAACGGTTATGGCGGGTGCGCTCATCACATCAGACGCTGTTGCTTTACGAATGGCTGCGGTTGCACACTCTCTGCCCTGCAGGCAGGCTGTTATCACAGTCATAAATGATTGATCAGCAGCCCCCATGTGTTTGAAAAAGTCCCGTTCTGATATAATCCCGACGACTTTTTCCCCATCATCAAGAACCGGGACACCTGAGACGGCGGCAGACGCCATTGTATCAGCCACCTCGACAAGGGGAGTATCGCTCCTTACGGTGACGACCCTACGAGTTGCAAGTTCTCCAACCGTAATTGAATTCAAACGGCTGAGTGCATATTGATAGGCATGGCGATAGAGCAACTTAAAATCTGCAGCGGTAATATCAAGATATCCGTGGATTTCCTGCATGGCAGTGTGGACATCCCTGTCTGAAATTTCTATTCCGATTCGGATGTCCCTGTTTATCGTTTTTTGTTTCTGTGTCATGTACGGTCTCTATGGTACGTTATTTTCAGGTTTATGACTTTGACATCGGTCAAATGATCAAAAAATTTTTTCAGAACAGTTACATCCCCAGGGCAGTGATCAGTACGTCGGATGACCGACGCTTTCAGATATCTGATACATGCGCTTAAAGGTTTCCGGGGATACCCTGCTCTGCCAGTGATCACTGAGCCGTGCCGTCAACCAGAAGCCAAGAAAAATCATCACCGTCACCACAGGGATAAGCCAGACGGCTACTTTTTTACCGCCGATCCCTTGAACGGTCAGGCATTCTTCTTTTGGGCAAACGGCTATACATTCAAGACAACCAATGCATTCAGGAGATCTAATTGTCTGCTTTTTGCTGACTTGTATGGCTCCCGGACATTGTCGATCACATTTTCTGCAGTCAATACAGGTCTTGGGATCACGGTTGACCTGCACTGGACTGCAAAACGCGAGAATTCCAAGCAGGGCTCCATAGGGGCAAAGGAAACGGCACCAGAAATTGGGGATAACAAAAGATACGGCCGTTAATGCAATCAGAACGCCCAGGGTCAGGTTCGACGGGGATAGAAAAAACCGGAGCATTTTGGCGTCGGCTGCCAGGTTGTAGGGTGTCTGTAAAAAAGCGGTGATCGCGTCGACATCCATCTTCCAACAGATGATGTAGAGAAAAAATCCGAGAAGAAAGTATTTGACGCTGCTCAGCGAGTGAGCAGACCATGCAGGAATATTGCGCTGGATCTTGTTTTTTTTCCCAAGCCATTGGACTTGATGACTCAGGAACCCCACAGGACAAATCCATCCGCAAAATCCCTTTCGTGCAAGGAAAGCCGTGGTCAGGATTGCCGTAAAAATAACTAATCCTGCCGGATGGATGGGGTCGAATTCCATGGTGAGAAGCAACCGTTTAAGGGCAAGCAAGGCTGAAATAGGCAAAAACCCTTCAACAGCAGGAGGCCTGGTAACATATTGGCCCTGATCCAGGGTCCACTGATAAAAGAGATAAAATGTATACCCCGCGTAAAGGATGAAAAATCCAAAGGATGCTTGTATGACTCTTCTGATAAGAGGGATATTATGCTGAAACAAGTCTCTTGCCGCCATGCCTTCTCCTTATATGGATAACGATTTTTTTTATCGTAATAAGGTGTTGTGACAATTTCCTTGATCCAGGTCAATTATGGCGACATTTTTTAGAAATTTCCATCGACCTTGGACATACCCGGGAATCCCTGCTTATCAGGAATCCCGGGAACGCCTTATTCAGGTTGAGCGGCGTTAGTTGGTCGACGACAAATTCATTGGTTGGTTTCAATTACTCCCATTCCAGTAATCGACGCTGACCTGTAAGGGAACGTACATGGCCGGCATCCTGGCCGACCTCAAGGCATCCCAGGTATTCGCCGTCGTCGCTTCTGAGTGCAATATATTGAATATGGATAAACGTGTCTCCCAACTCCAGCCAGAATTCCGCGCTGTCCCGCTCCCCGTTTTTAAATTTTTCCAGAATCTCGGTAACCATATGAACGGATTTTGGTGGATGACAATTGATGACATTCCGGCCTATGACAGCAGGGCTCCGTGGAAAAATCCGGTGACTGGAGTCGGAGTAATAGGCGACCTTCCCCTCTGCGTCCACAAAACTCATGTCAACAGGCAGGTTGCAGAGCATGTTGTTTATTACCTCCGCCGATAGAGCCCCTGTATCCAGATTGACAAGATCGGAAGAACGGTGGGTGTCGGCCTTTCGCTCCTCATCCGGTAACCATTCGTCCCCCGGTGTTACATCAAAGCAATAGCCTATTTCATCATCACCATGCCTTGCCTGCGCCCAATCTTCAACCGTCAAGGTTTCAAGGGCCATGGGAAACAGAATCCGTTCTTCTTTGTAAATCATATCTTCAATCGCCCCGGTCATTTCGGTCAGCACACCCCGGGCGGCAAAACGATCTTCAGCCTGCTGCAACAGCGATTTGCTTTTCTTGAAAAGTGTACGGATATCGTCATGCACTTCCCACATCACCTTGGCCGGGGCCTCAATCCCATGACGTTCAAGCAATGGGAAGAGCTGGTTCTCCTTACGGACATAATGAGTATTGATGTCGGCAAGCTCTGTTACCAGATTTCGCAGATTCCCAACGGTAAACGACCAGATGGTGTCATTGGGATGTTCACCCATTCTTTGCAATTCCTGAATAAGTGAACCGGTCACTTCAGCTATTCGTTCATTTTCCTGCATATAGGTATGGATTGGATGACCAGGAGGGACAACAGGCGGTGCCTGAACATTCAAAGCGCTTTTAAAAAGATCCACATGTAAATTGCAGAGTTTTTTTATTTCAGTTTCCTCAAGGCCCTCTTTGACGAGAGCCTGTTCCAGCTCAGCGATTTCTTCCGGAGTGATGTCGCCGACGGTTTGCACAAATTTTTCCTTGAGCACCTCACTATCCGTGCCGGCATGCAGCTCCCGGATTATTTCTTTTAGACTTTCCATCCGTTCTGATTTACTGAGAGTGGTCACCGTTTTTTTTTGCAGCCTTGGCGGTTCAATCTCTACGTGATCTCCAGTGATTTCCATGATTCGCCCTGCAATAAAAAGCATAAGGTCCAATAGATTTTCTTTTCCCAACGAAGCAGCTTTCTCCAAGGTGGCCAGTCGGCCCATGGTTTTGAGCAATGCGGTTTGTTGAAGCTTACTGAACAATGGATTCTTTGCAGCCAGGTCGTCAATAAGAAAGGGATAGGCTTGAACAAGGGTCAATATGGTTACTTTCGGCGTGAGTTTCATAACAAATACCTCATAAAATACGTCAATTCCGTTCATTGCAGATGTATGGATACTCAAATGGACAGAATATTTAATGCACTTGACGTGCCATTTATTTTTAATTGTAATATCAGATAATTATGTAACTCGTATATTTTAACACAACAAAGATGTGTTGTATCTTAGACAACAGCGTTGTTATGATGACAACGTTTCCGGATGTATATGAGAGTCTCCGGTAGAGAGCGGAAGGTGCCATGCCTGGGTGATAAACTTTCATAACAGCGAAGCGGCGTCATCGTTGTGGTCGGCCGACCCGGCAGGCCATGCTGGTTAGAGCCGATACTCCCCTTGACATATTTGAAGAGGAATATGTTTTGTCGCCGGCAAAACTGTACCCATTGTTATGGATATCAATTAATACTGTGTCCGACATATATCCTCGGCGCTGTATCTCGGCAAATCCTGACTGCGCCGGTATAGTACCATCATGATGATACCAGAAATGAAAACCAAAACAGACCCGTTGTATCGCGAGGTTGCCGATCAGGTAGCCGGACTCATTTCTCAGGGAACTTTTCGCGCAGGAGATAAAGTACCTTCAATCCGCCAGATGAGCAGACAGATGAAGGTCAGCATCAATACCATCAAGGTTGCCTACAGCCTGCTTGAGGATGCCTGCATAATCGAGGCGAAACCACAATCCGGCTACTATGTCAGACCTCAACTTCCTGCCATACCGGAGGAACCGACTTTTTACCCTCCACGACCCGTGTCTCTTCGGCTCACATCAACTGAACTTGTCATCCGCCTGATGCAGGACATCCTGGATCCGCAAAAAGTCCAGTTCGGCGCAGCCATCCCCTCTCCCGACCTTATTCCGGAGCACAAACTCAGCAGGATACTCACCACGGTGAACCGCAGACACAGCAGGGAAAGTGCGGCTTACGCCATCCCTCCGGGCAACAAAAAACTCCGGGTGCAGATAGCTCGTCGCATGCTGCGTGCAGGCTGTTCTATCAATCCCGCTGAAATAATTATAACAAATGGTGCGGCTGAAGCAGTCTTTCTTGCCCTGCGGACAATCTGCCGGCCAGGCGATACTGTAGCGGTGGGAAGTCCGATCTATTTCAACTTCATTCAAATGCTCAAAGAGCTGGGGCTCAACATTGTTGAAATAGCATCTTCACCCACCACCGGACTTCACCTGGAAAGCCTTGAAATCGCTCTGCAGCAAACAGATGTTCAAGCCTGCCTGGTTATCTCCAATTTCAACAATCCCTTTGGAATATGCCTCTCAGATGAAAAAAAGGAACAACTGGTACAGCTGCTCGCCCGTTATCAGGTTCCCCTCATAGAAGACGACATTAACGGAGATTTGAGTTTCAACGACCACAGACCTCCGGTGGCACGCTCATGGGACAGAGACGGCAGCGTTCTACTGTGTTCTTCATTCTCCAAAACCATTGCTCCCGGTTACAGGGTCGGCTGGATAGCCCCGGGTAAATATTTTGAAGGAATACTCCATCAAAAATTGATTACCAACCTTGCATCAGCCAGTCCGACGCAATTGGCAATTGCGGAATTTCTTGAATCAGGTGGATACGACCACCATCTTCGCACCATACGGCGGGAATATGCTGCAAAAGTCGCACGCATGGCAGAGGCTGTTGGGCAATTATTTCCAAAGGGAACTCGAGTGACAAGACCTGAGGGAGGTTTCTCCCTGTGGGTTGAGATGCCCGATGGTATTGAAGGGCTGGAACTCTATAAAGCAGCTTGGGAAAATGGAATCACCATTGCCCCCGGCACTGTTTTTTCAACAAGCGGAAACTTCAGTAACTGTCTGCGGCTGAACGGGGCATTCTGGTGTGAGGAAAACAGCTGGGCGATTGAAACCCTCGGGTTAAAGGCGAAAGAACTCGCCTCCGGCCTGCAATCTTCAGAATTGACAACATAATGAAAAACGTATTTTTTTACCTGGCAACAGTACTTATCTGGGGTTCCACCTGGATAGCGATAAAAATGCAACTCGGTGTGGTAGCTCCCCTGGTCTCGGTTATCTACCGCTTTGGTTTGGCCTCCGGCCTGCTCTTTCTCTGGTGCTGTGCCACTCGGCTGGAAATGCGTTTCACACCAAGGCAGCATTTTTTTATGGCCATGCAGGGAATCCTGCTGTTTGGGTATAATTACTTCCTTTTTTACCTGGCAGAACTTCATATTGCCGGTGGACTGGCGGCGGTTATTTTTTCAACTGTTCTCCTGATGAATGTTTTCAATGGCGCATTGTTTCTGGGCAAACGGATGGATATCAAAGTGGTGGCTGCAGGGAGTCTGGGACTTATCGGCATTACCCTTGTTTTTCGCCCGGAAATATCCCACTTTTCAATGGAAAATAACGGGCTGCAAGGAGCTGTTCTCTGCCTGGCAGCCACCATGCTGGTATCGCTGGGAAACATCACCTCAGCTTACAACCAGAAAACCCTGGGGCTGCCGATCGTGCAAACCAATGCCTACGGCATGGCGTATGGAACAGCGGCCCTGATCTGCTTTTCGCTGCTGACCGGCACTGCATATCAGTTTCAATGGACGCCGGTCTATATCGGATCCCTGTTGTACCTGGCAATATTCGGCTCCATCATCGCCTTTGGCTGTTATCTTACCCTGCTTGGCAGAATCGGTGCGGATCGAGCGGCCTATGCAACCCTTCTTTTTCCTTTGGTGGCTCTTCTTATCTCGACATTCTGGGAGGGATATCAATGGACCGCCTCAGCCGCTTCCGGGGTGCTGCTCATTCTTCTGGGAAACGGCCTGATGATTTACAAGCCAAAGAAGATAACGACACAGGCTGCGTGCAGGCTTGACGGCGGATGTTGACCCGGCGTATACTCGCGCCTTTTGGCTGGTGTAACTACTCATGGGGGCACAGTCCAGCTTGATAACTTCCCTGTATTTGTACCTAGTTACATTAACGACAGGACTCCCGCCAACCGTCCAGCGAAAGATTTTTCTTGAGCCAATCAAAATTCATACTGTTCGCCTGTGAACAGAATGCAGTGGTTGCAAGTGAATATTCAACTCCGAACACCGCTTTACCTGCCTGGATAAACGGCAATAGCAGCTCACACTCATCATATTGAAAACACTGTTCGTTAATCGCCCAATCAAAGGATTCAACAAGCTCCTGAACCTGCTCCAGATCGTTTTTCAGGCCGATGGATAAACCGCGGGCATGGGCTGCCTCTGCCAGCCATCTATTATACGTTAACTGATCCTCGCCGCTGAGTTGAAAACCGGTATCTTGAGTATACCCGTCCACGTTATCGGGTTCAATTCCATCACACCCTTTTTCGACAGCCAAGTCCAGGCGTTTCGACATAATAGGGCCAAGTATATCCAGCCTCCTGATATCCAGCCAGCGTTCATCAGGCCACCCTTCCAACTCATTGCCCAATATCTCTTCAGGAAATTGATCGGCATCATCCCTGTAATTCTCCCACGAACCTGCACTCAGATAGCAGATCACTGTCTTTCCATTATTCTTAAGCTGAGCAATTACGTCGGTGGAAGTGTCGTTCAGGTCGACATCATACATTTCAACGTCAAGGGAAGTGTCAAGTGCGCCTGATAACTGCCACTGCCAGCTGACCCCGGGCGCCGGCCTCCACCATGATAAAGCGTCTTCTTCTTGGGTTTCCTGCTCCCAGACTGCAGCATGTATATTGGCGGGAAGGGAAAGCAGCAATATATCAGGCATGGACAAAGTATTCCCAGGGATTCCTGAGACCAGCAATACAAATATGCCGATGAGTAGTGTTCGCATTTGATTACGGGGAATTAAAAAAAGGAGTCTTTTCGAGAGCATCATTTCGTAACTACTCACAGGGGAGCAATGGCAAGTTTAATTAATGCAGTATTTGTAATTGGTTGCAGGGTGCGTGATATCCCTGCAAGCAGACCGGCGCAGTGTATATCGGCTCATACGAAATCCAGGCTGATCGCCGGAGAGATCAAGAGCCCTGTGAGCAGTTACATCATTTCTTATTGACCGAATCAGAGTTGATATGTTCCTTTGGAGTAGGTCTTTAATTCTTTTTTCTAATGGAGGAACATCATGCAAGAAGACAAGATTATTACCGTTACCTGCCCTAAATGCGGCTCGAAAACAACAGAGAAACTCAGTTACTTCAAAAAACCTGGTAAATCCTGCACAGCCTGCTGCCGTCCTTTTTCCTCAACTCGATTCAAAATGGCAATTGAAAAGGCCTTAGAAGACCAAAAATAATTCTTTTTATTCGCCGATCTCGTATTTTGCTTAAAATTGTATTATCCTGGGATGGCAATATAACGTATTAAAACAATAGATTAAAGGAGCAAAACAATGAATTTCAAAGTTCTTCGTAAAGTCAGTGCAGTACTGGTAACGACGGCATTATTGAATATCCCGGCTGCAGTGTTTGCAACAGATATAAGCAAGGCAACGGCTTCAGCGACGAATATGGCGGAAAAAGCTGCGTCAATGGTGGAGCAGCTCAATATTAACACCGCAAGTATTGACGCCCTTTCAAGTATTCCCGGAATAGGACCTGCCATTGCTGAAGCAATTGGAAAATATCGGGATGCCCATGGCGCGTTCAGCAGCCTGGCTGATCTGGTAAATGTCGAAGGCATTGATGCAGATCTGCTTGAAAAAATCAAGCCGTACCTTTCGATCTAACGTAATCAGTTTTCGACTGTCACTACACCGTTAAAGGGTGTAGTGACAGGCCTGTATGGATATTATATTCTTCTTTTTTAAAATTTGTTCCAATTTCTCCTTCCCCCTTTTCCCTGCACCAAGGAATAACCTGCGAATATTTTGTTTGTGATTCCCGGCAACCTTAAGAAAAGCATATTTTTTACCCTTAAAATTACAGCAAAATATGCTCATGAGAGATCCGGGTTGACACCCGGAAAGAGAAATGAGCTGGTGGATCCAGCAGGAGATCTACCAGCTCTTCCTGACAAAATTCGCCCTCCTGCAGGAGTTAATTCACTGCTACACGAACAGGTCGTTCCACCAGTCCCGCCATTGCCAGTCATCCGACGTATCTTCGGAAGAGTCGTCCAGGGTATCGTCCTGAATCATATCACCGGTATTTCCAGAAACAGAGTCCGTGCCGTCACTACTGCCGAAAGCAGCATTTTCGCCTACTACAACAAAACCGAAATCACGCTCAGTATCGGTCAATCCCAGCGACGACAGCGGCACCCTGAGTTCAACGACACGCCCATCCAGCGCTACAGTGACACTGTCCGCAACGTCCCATTGCCAGTCTTCCGACGTCTCTCCTGAATGGGTGTACAGAATGCCGTCCTGAATCATATAATCCGCCATGATGGTATCAATGGCAAAACCTGCGTCCTGCCCAGGTATCGTGTCCAAATAGAGCGTATAACTCCAGCCGAGCTGAGAGAGCGAAGTTTCGTTGACAAAAGCCGCATACATGTCGGAAGTATCGGCAGGAAACTTGACATGTACTTCTTCGATATCAACAGGATTGGATCCCGACAGCGCGACATCTGACAGCCGGATATAATGATCCCCCTCAAACTCATCCCAATCTTCTATATTCCCGTCTACGGGCATCTCACCTTCAGCGAGGGACTCGCCAAAGCTTACATATCCTGCATTTGGGACCAGATCAACCGAACTTTGACCGAAGGCCGCATTGCTGCCGTAAAAACTCAGGTTGAATTGGGTCGCCCCGTTAATGAGAGAGGTATCCAGTGCCAACTCTACACTCTTTTCACTGATCGCATAGTCAAGGGTGCCTACCCATGTCCACAGCCATTCGTCAGAAGTCGACCCATTGAAACGGAAGAGGTTATTGCCTTGAATGACATAATCAGCGCCGATGGGGTACATACCGAAACCGGTGGTAAGATCCCGGTCGGTATCAAGATACCAGGTATAGCCCCAGTTTAACTCTCCGATCAAGCCATCATTTTCAAAGGCCAGGTAAATAACGTCACCAACCTGCCGGCCATACAGCTTGAGAATATCAATAGTGTCTTCAGTATCAGCGCCATCCACGGCAAGAGGATCGATCACGCTCCATTCATCGAGGTTGCCGTCGACTATCACGGCGACAGCGGCAACATTTATAGTGACCTGAGCATCACTGCTTGCATATAAATCCGAGGCGGAAAAATGAAAAGTGTATTGTCCGCTGAACCCTTCTTCAGGAGCGAAGGTGAGGTATGGCCCGGTTCCGCTCAGCGTTCCTCCATCGGAATCAGCAGAATAACCATACAGCAACGAATTGCCCTCCGGGTCTTCTGCGTCCAGGACAAAGGACACGGGCTCGCCCTGTTTGGTTTCAACAGTTGTTGATCGCGCGATTGGCGCATGATTAGCGTTACTGTCGGGAATAAAAACCGAAACAGCATGTTCGACGTTGTTTCTGAAGTACAGGGTGACGCTATTGCCTGAAGCGTCCTTGATAAGAGCGTCTGCACCGGAGATCTGAAGGGAGTCTCCTGTTCCATTGAGCTCAAGCTCAAGCTCGCCCTGCCCTGTAAAAGTAAACTCCAGTTCCCTGCCATCGCCTTCCAGCGATATCAGCTCAGCCCTCTGCGGCATTCTTGTGATACGGGTTACCGCGGTCTGACTGCCGCCGGTGTGTATCGTGAATGTTCCACCGTTCCGCGGCAGAAACACCTTGTTGCCGTCATAGGCGTACCAGTTATCCACAGAAGTAACGATGTCTTCCTCAGGCAGTACCAGTGCAAACCGTCCGGCATCACTGCTTTCAACCAGTACCAACTGCGTTGTGTCGTCAATCCTGGTGACGTCAAGGTCTGCCGCCTGCAGAGATTTCACTCGATTCATGAGGTCGTCTCCTGTGACGAACTCCGCATCGCCGGCTGCCGCTATCGCAATCATGGCTTCATACATATCTTGCGTGTAACCGGCATCATACTGCACAGGACCGTAATCATGCCAAAGCCAGTGAATCACCGGCAATGAGGCGTTTTCAAGATGTCCGGCGTATTCATCCAGCCACACCTGTTGCGCTTCAGCGGCTGAAAGTCCCTGCCAGCTGACCAAGGTGTAGTCAGGAGACGTGTTGAGGCAGAAGTAGAACATATTAAAATCAGGCCGGATATAGCCGAAAGCTGCAGCATACCCGAAATCGGTGCCGCTGATCGCCGCACGCCCGGAAAGGTAATCCAGCCAGGGCTCGACGGTTTCCTGCACAAAAACAGTTTCAGGCATGCCCGGAACTGCAGCGCCGGTGACGTCTATCCCCAGATTCTGCTCAATGGCCAGGGCAGACTGGTTAAATTCGAATTCAAGTTCTTCAGCGCTGAGTTCATAGGTCATGTGAGGATGGGTATAGGTGTGGGTCCCGATCTCGCTGCCGAGATTCAGGTATTGGTGATACAAGGGGCCGGAAACGAGCCAGTCGGTGTAAAGACCATTCACGGGATCATTACCGATATTGATATAGTACGAGCCGACAAAGCCGTACTTGTCTTTCCAATCGGTAATAATTTCCAACAGAGGAACGTGGACAGTGGATACCTCTTCGGCAGACGAACTTATATCCATGTCGTTTCGAGCGAAAAAAAGGCTTCGTTGACGGCCGAGCTGCATGGCCACCGGGGTATCATCACCATAAAGAGACCATTGCAGAGCCGACCAGAGCACGTTGGTGTCCTGCATGACCTGTTCATTGGCAAAATGCACGTTACGCCTACCGGAGCCCGTTGTTACAGCAAGTACTGCCGGCTCAGCATTTCCCTCAATCGAATATTCACAGAGAACAGAACTTTCCGCAGGATCGGCAGCGCTGCCGAGAGCGAAAATATTGGTCCAGAGCTCAGCATACCGCCGGATAACCTGATCCGCCTGGTATCCTCTCATGGCGGGGTGGCTGATGTCCGCCGCCACCACGTCTGCCGGTACAGGGCCGTAAAAACCTGCGCCTGCCACACCTACAAGTTCAGCGAGCACCTCGTTGTAATCGCTGTAAATGTTTCCATCCTGATCCCTGGTCAGGAAGTATCCTGATGTGATAATATGCAGGCCGTTACCTGAAGCCTCAGACAGTGAGGATATAATCCGGGGACGGATCGAGGAATCCACATATTCAAAAAACGGGGCAATCAGCACATCGTATCCGGCAAGCGCATCTGCGCTGACGAGATCGCTTTCATAGAGCAGGTCATACGGCACGCCGCCCATGGCAGTCTGGTACTGCATGGCCATAAAAAGCTGATTAAAACCGTGCTCGTCCCAGTATTTGGACATGGAGGTTTCCGAGTAGACAATCGCTACACGTTTTTCAACAGCCCCGGCTGGTGACAAGGCCAGGATAACAAAGAGCCAACAGGACATGAGGATATAAAGTCCCCGTTTAGTATGCAAGTTCATGATCGTCCTCTGTACTATACCGCTCACCTGAAGCGAGCTATGATTCCAAATAAATACGCATTATTCTCAGTGAAAAAACCAAATTCTTTATGCAGTTAAAGTGCCTGTTCACACATCAAATACTTCAAAGCAAGACACAGCTTGTGACAACATATTTCTCAACCAGCATCGAAGACGCAAAGTATCATGTAGCGACAGTATGTTCAGCATAACTTACAACAATCACAAAGTGCGAGAATCATAGCCCACAAAATTTCTCATCAGTGGCTGAATTTGCTAAAAGTAAGTTTGCGGGAAACATAATTTCCCGAAAATCGCTGAAGGCGGTTCGTTTTTCCGGAAAAATACAGGGAGGATGCCGAAACAAAAGTGTTTACAGCACGTTGAATTTACAGGCGTTTGATGAGGACGAAAACACGGAGTTTTTTTTGTGAAGCCGGCATTTCTCAATTACAGAAACAACATACTCCATCTTTTTGGAAAAACAGGTCTCTAATCACAAGGCGTAACATGACAATAATAAAACATGTGCAGACAGATAATACGTGCTTTACACAACTGTTCAATCAATCCAGTTACGTGTGGTCCCGCTCTCCGGAGTTCCCTGCAAACAACATGAACCAGGACTGCAGTCAGTTGGAAATCAGCTTATAAAATTCACGATTTGCTTCACCGGTCTGAGGTTTGCCGTGCAAACGCTGCACCAACCGAATGGCGCTCCTGGTTCCCTTGCCGATGGCGCCGTCAATTTCACCCTGGTAATACCCCATTTCCTTGAGACGCCTTTGCAGGGCGAATTTTTCATCGATATTCAAGGATCCCGGGGGTCTTGGCCAGTCCTGGGCCATACCGCTGCCGCCGGCCAGCCGGTCGGCAAGAAGCCCCACGGCCAAAGCGTAGAAATCTGAATTGTTATAACTTTTAATCACAAAGAAATTCCGCAGCATAAGAAAGCCAGGCCCCTCCGTACCGGCGGGAAATTTAAGCACCGCCTTGTCTCCAGGCCTGGGAAACGATCTTTGTCGTGTACGTACAAAACCAAGATCAGCCCATTGCTGCAGGGTCCTGGTCTGTCCCTCATACTGGGTCTTTTTCTCAGGGGCCACGACTTCGTATCCCCAGGTTTTTCCACTCTGCCAGCCGTTATCTTCCAGCAGATTTGCAGCAGTGGCCAGGGCATCGGGTATGGTATTCCAGATGTCGCGTTTTCCGTCTTGATCCATATCCACGCCATAGGCAAGGTAACTTGTGGGAATGAACTGGGTGTGTCCCATGGCTCCGGCCCAGGATCCTTTCAAGCCTGCAGGCTCCACATCTCCGCTTTGCAGAATCTGCAGAGCGGCTATGAGCTGTTTACGGGCGAATTTAGCTCGTTTTTTGTCAGCATAGGCAAGTGTTGCCAGGGCCTGGGGGATATAATGCAACCTGGATTCCTTTGCCAGCACTCTCCCGTAGCTGGTCTCCATGGACCAGATCGCAAGAATCACTTCCTGCCGCACACCGAAACGCTGTTCTACACGTGTCAACGTGTTCCCATGCAGCCGTTGCATCTGTTTCCCCATATTGACGGCACCCGGGTTAACCCGGGCATCGAGGTAATCCCACAGTTTTGATTTAAATTCAGGTTGAAAATTCGCCTTGGCAATGACCTTGGGATCAGGATACTGAATAGCGGTAAAGGCCTTTGTATACGTCTCTCTGGTAATTCCCTGTTCTGCCGCCACAGGATAAAAATCTTCAATCCACTGTTGAAAAGAAGTTTCCTCCGCAGCGGCATTCATAACCGAGACAGGTAAAAGGAACACTGCTGCAAGCAGGATGCACAGGCGGTTTCGTTTTGGTTGTATACTGGAAAGTCGGAACATGGCACAAACTGTCGGCTGGAGTTCATCTGGAAAAGACGTATCGGCAGCACCCTACCGCATTCTTCATAAATTGCAAAGTTCTTTACCTTTTCCCCGCTTATAGCAAGGGATATAGCGGCAGGGAGAACGAATTTTCTCTCCTCAGCGGCATGGCCGGCCGGGTTGGCAGGCCACAATGATCACGCCGCTTCGCTGTTATGAAAGTGTATCATTCCGGTATGGCGCCTTCTGCTTTTTGCCGGAGACTCTCACATAAATCACAGAGGTCCTTCAGAAAGACGAACGCCCCCTCATAGTCGAACATATATGGAATTGTTGTTATCTTTTTTCCCAGGCCGTATCCTGCCCCTTGCTGTTTTTTCAGAGACGTCCTATAGTGCATGCCCAATCGAGAAACCTGCTTAATCCAGTGGAGTATGGCGTATGTCAAAAACCTATAATGAAATCAACGAAAAAATTGCTTCAGGAAAAGCAGTGGTGCTTACTGCCGAGGAAGTCATTGACTACGTGGAGCAAAAGGGACTTGAAAAGGCTGCCGCTGAAATCGATGTAGTCACCACCGCGACCTTCGGCCCCATGTGTTCATCAGGATGCTTCCTTAATTTCGGCCACAGCACACCTAAAATGCGCATTTCCGAAGCGTGGATAGAAGATGTGCGGGCCTACTGCGGAATTGCTGCGGTGGACGTCTATCTTGGCGCAACCGAGCTTCGTCACAATGATCCGGCCAACATGTATTACCCCGGAGAATTCAGGTACGGCGGCGGTCATGTTATAGAAGACCTGGTTGCCGGTAAAAAACTGCAGTTGTTCGGTCTCTCGTACGGGACCGATGATTATCCCCGCCGGGAAATTCGAACCATGTTCGACATCAACGACCTGAACCAGGCCATTATGACCAACCCGCGCAACTGTTATCAGAATTATAACGTGGCGACCAATACCTCGGATAAAACCATCTACACCTATCTGGGCATTCTCAAGCCGCGTTTGCGAAATCTGACCTACAGCTCTGCAGGGCAATTGTCGCCATTGCTTAACGACCCTCTCTATCAGACCATCGGCATAGGAACCTCCATCTGGCTGGCGGGAGCGAGGGGTATTGTCTATGCAGAGGGGACGCAGCACTGTTCCGTTGTCGAGCGAGGAGACAACGATGTCCCCGTTGAAGGCGCCGGCACACTGGCTTTGAGCGGTGACATGAAAAAAATGCAGGCCGAGTTTGTTCGCGGGGTCAGCCTGAAAGGATACGGTGTTTCCCTTGCTCTGGGAGTCGGCATTCCCATCCCTGTGCTTAACGAAGAAATTCTTCTGCGGACCACGGTGCGCGACAGGGACATCTCCGCCTGCGTCATCGATTATTCCCACGATTATCCGCAAAAAACCGGCAAGGTCCTTCAGCAATGCACCTATGAGCAATTACGCTCAGGAAGGGTTGAAATACAGGGAAAAGAAGTCAAGGTCTCTTCCATGTCGTCTTACAACAAGGCCCTGAAAATCTGCGAATTGCTCAAATCCGAAATCCAAGCCGGCACATTCCTTCTCTCCGAACCCAGCCGACGTTTACCTCTCAATCAGAGCATGCAGGCACTTAACATTCAGGGGCCGACAAAATGACGACTCAGAAAATTTATCTTTACTTTCCCAAAAGTGAGACCGATAAGCCCATCATCTGTCACCTGATACGCAACTACGACCTGACAATCAACATTTTCAGGGCCATAGTGACACCTGAAGAAGAGGGACATCTTTCACTGGAGGTTACCGGCTCAGACGAGAATCTCGCCAAAGCGTTTCAGTATCTCGAGGAATTCGACGTTATCGTCCATACCGGGAAGAAGGCAGTCCATTGGGAGGAGCAGCGATGCACCCACTGCGGAAACTGTTTGTCCCATTGCCCCACAGGCGCACTCCATATCCCTGATCCAACAACAAGAGAAGTTCGCTTTGATGAAGAAAAATGCATTGAGTGTCTGTCCTGCATAACCAACTGTCCCTTTGGAGTCTGTTCTTCCGCCTTTTAGTGCAACGGATATATGCGAACCTTTCGGAACTTCAGTTGGAAAGACACCAATCTTCGCATTGCCGGTGAAGCGTTTGACTGCATCACCCGTGCCGTCATGAAAGAGCGGAAAGCTCTGGAGGCCTATATCCGCAGGCAGCCGGAGTTCAAAAAAACGCTTAAACCGATATCCCTGCTTGCCGATCCTCCTGTCAGCGTACAACGTATGGCCTGCGCAGCTGTGCTGACAGGACTCGGGCCCATGGCCTCTGTGGCAGGGACCCTGGCCCAGATCGGGGTCGAGGCGGCAATGCAGACGGGTGTATCTGAAGCCATTGTGGAAAATGGCGGTGATATGTTTCTACACAGCCATACGCCTGTCAGCATCGGCCTCTATGCAGGCGACAATGCCGTTGGAGACAAACTTGCTTTCCTGATCTCACCGGAAGACCTCCCCCTGGCCCTCTGCTCTTCTTCCAGCACCATGGGCCATTCCCAATCGTTCGGCAGATGTGACCTGGCAACTGTAGCTGCCAAGGATGCCGCTCTGGCAGACTCGGTTGCCACCCTTGTGTGCAACACTATTCAGACCGTACACGATCTGGAGCATGTCCTGAACGATGCCGGCGGTATCCCCGGGGTACAGGGAATACTCGCAGTGAAGGACGACAAAATAAGTATATACGGAAACCTGCCGGAGCTCACCCGCAATACGGACGTCTGTCTACGAAATAAGATCACCAGGGATCTTCGCTCAAATTTTTCTCTTTGATACCTGAAAGATACGCCTCAAAACCGATACCGCCAAGGACTCCCTGTTTGCCGAGTATCCGTCACAACCAAGTCTTCTTTATATTAAACACAGGCAGGGTGCATCATACGAAGCGCATCATAAAAAACCAATGACGTTCAGCGATAACCTCATACAAGACAGCATTCAAAGTGATGGTGACAAGTTGAAAGAGGCTGATTATACCTATCAATGATGTGATCTTTTGGGAACGAACGAAAAAACGTAACTGCTATAAGTGCACCTGATCTTTCCGCGATCAGCCTGGTTTACGTGTGACCAAATACGCTGCACCAGTCTGTGTGCTATCAGGCACCCTGCAACCAGTTATAAATACAGGGAAGTTATCAAGCTGGACTGTGCCCCTATGAGTAGTTACGAAAAAACATCTCCACAAGGGATTCCTGATGAAATCTCAATCGTCCGCACTAACCCGTTACAGCCTCCACGAAGAGATTGCCAACAGTATAACCCATGGCATCGGCGTCATATTTTCCATAGCAGGGCTGGGGGTGCTTGCCTCTTTCGCAAGTGTTTTCGGTTCGGTCTGGCATATTGTCTCGTGCAGCATCTACAGCGGGACTATGATTGTACTCTATTCCGTTTCAACCCTGTATCACTCCATACCAGGCCGGAAAACGAAATCCGTTTTCAGGGTGCTTGACCACTCCTCCATCTTTCTCCTGATCGCAGGAACCTACACGCCGATAACGCTTGTTTGCCTGCGTGGTCCCTTGGGATGGTCAATCTTCGGAACCATTTGGGGGCTTGCGGTCCTGGGAATTCTGCTTGAAATATTTTTACCCAAAAAATGGAGACCTATAATCATAGGACTCTATATCGTCATGGGATGGACAATCCTGGTCGCGGTACAACCCATGCTTTCCGCCATTGCTCCGGGAGGGCTTTGGTTACTCTTGATCGGAGGTCTCTGCTATACTGCAGGGGTCCCCTTTTATGCATGGCGCTCTCTACCCTTCAATCATGCAATATGGCACATGTTCGTCCTTGGAGGAACTGTTTTTCAATTTTTCTCAATTTTGCTCTATGTAGTGCCGGTTGCTCCCGAACTCCGACAATAGATTTTTCAACTACTTTTTATTACTCTCTTTTTTTACAATACAACCGCCATGAAACAATACAGCCGGCTTTCTATACATCCGCAACTTGATGATTTTGTTAGCGAAGAACTCTGCCCTGGAACAGGAATACGACCGGAATACCTCTGGAACGGATTTGCTCAGATACTTGCAGACCTTGCCCCGCGTAATTCCGCCTTACTTCTAAAACGGAGTGCACTGCAGGATGCAATCGATACCTGGTACAGGGAAGATACGACAAACAATCATAATGCGCATATCGCATTTTTGCGGGAGATCGGCTACCTGCAGAACGAACCTGAGCCGTTCACCATTTGCCCGGAGAAAGTAGATCCGGAAATCAGCTCCGTGGCAGGTCCGCAGTTAGTGGTCCCGGTGGACAATGCGCGCTATGCCGTCAATGCCGCCAATGCCCGCTGGGGGAGTCTTTATGATGCTCTGTATGGGACGAATGCCGTACCGGAGCAAAACGGTATGGAAATGACACTGGAATTTAACCCGATCCGGGGGCAAGCCGTGGTGGAAAGAGCCATGGATTTTCTGGATGCCCATTTCCCTCTTCAGCAAGGTTCCCACGGCAATGTGCCGAAGTACTGCATAGCGGAAGGAAACTTGCACCCTCCACTGGCCGACCCTTCTTTACTTGTCGGGTATCAGGGAAATCCGGATTCTCCTGCCGCCCTGCTTTTCCTACATAACGGCCTGCATGTCGAAATAGCCATTGACCGCCGACACCCCATAGGAAGTCAACACCCTGCGGGCGTAAAGGATATTATTCTTGAATCGGCGGTAACCACCATCATGGACTGTGAAGATTCGGTCGCTGCAGTGGATGTAGAAGATAAAGTGCATGTCTATCGGAACTGGTGCGGCATAATGAAAGGCGACCTGCAGGCGGATGTTCTCAAAGGCGGCCGGCATTTCCGTCGCAGTCTCAACCCTGACCGCGAATACACCGGCCTCGACGGTTCAGCGCTCACCCTGCACGGACGCAGTCTGCTGCTTGTTCGTAACGTGGGGATGCATATGATGACCGATATTGTGCAACTGGACGACAATACGCCTGTCCCGGAAACCTTTCTTGACGGACTACTCACGGCCCTGGCAGGAATGCATGATCTCCTTGGTAACGGACCGCTGAAAAACAGCCGTACAGGTTCCATTTACATTGTAAAACCTAAAATGCACGGTCCTGAGGAGGTTGCCCTCCAGGTTGAGCTGTTCTCCCGAATAGAGGAACTGCTCGGATTGGCAAAGAACACCCTGAAAATTGGAATCATGGATGAAGAACGCCGAACAACCGTCAACCTGGCAGCTTGCATCCATGCGGCAAAGGAACGTGTCATTTTCATCAACACCGGTTTTCTCGATCGCACCGGGGATGAAATCCACACAGTCATGCATGCCGGGCCCGTACTCCCAAAAAACGATATGAAACAAGCACGCTGGCTGCCGGCCTATGAAGATTATAATGTCGATATCGGGTTGCGATGCGGTCTGAGGGGGAAAGCGCAAATAGGTAAAGGCATGTGGGCAATGCCTGATCAGATGGCGGAGATGATCACAGCAAAAATTGAGCATCCAAGGTCCGGAGCCGGCACAGCCTGGGTCCCGTCACCGACGGCAGCCACTCTGCACGCACTGCATTATCACGAAGAAGACGTAGCCGCGGTTCAGCTGCAGCTTGAACAGCGCCGGCAGGCCGAGCTTGACAATATCCTTATCCCTCCCCTGCTTGGAGAACCGACGCTTTCTGCAGAGACAATACAGAGGGAGCTGGAAAACAACGCTCAGGGAATACTGGGATACATGGTCAGGTGGATTGACCAGGGCATTGGCTGCTCAAAAGTGCCGGATATCAATAATGTCAACCTGATGGAAGACAGGGCCACCCTGCGGATTTCCAGCCAACATGTCGCAAACTGGTTGTTGCATGGTCTGATCAACAAAGAGCAGCTCCTGCAAACTTTTACGAAAATGGCCGAAGTAGTGGACGCTCAAAACGCATCCGATCCGAATTATCAGAAAATGGCGACCGATATCGATAACAATATCTCTTTCCAGGCAGCGCTGGATCTGGTCTTCAAAGGCGTCGAAACAGCCAATGGGTATACGGAATTTACCTTGACTCAACGCAGGCGGGAGTTCAAAAAATCCTTGAAAAACTCCTGAAATCCAGAGTCAATACCGGACCAAACAACGCACTTACTTTCATCTAATCGGTGTCGCTGTCCCACAATTCTTTGGGATAGTGTTTTTGCAGGCAATCCGGGCAGACGGTATGGCTGAAATCCACATCAGAGTGCTTATGGATATATCCTTCTATCTGTTCATAATAGCCTTCATCGTTTCGTATTTTTTTACAAAACGAGCATATCGGCAGGATGCCTCTCAGTGTCTTGATTTCCTGTAAGGCCTGTTCACGGGAAGCAATTAACTTTTCAGTTTGCCGGCCGATCAACCAGGAAATGCAAAGCGACACAGCTGTTGCAGCAAGCAGCAGCAAGATATTCCTAAACATTATGCCATTTGCCGGCCCAAGAACATAGGTCTCCGGAATGGCCGCCCAGACATATAAATACGGAGAGGCTTCCGGAGCCAACCTGATCTGCTCAAAGGCAAATATCCTTCGCATCCCGTCGGAACCGCTATTGACAAACATACCGGTTTTTTCGCCGGCAGAGACCATTTCCCAGTTTGTCGCCTTAATCGGCTTGCCCACAGGGTTGGTTGATTTCTTAGGGGGATAATAAAATAATCTCAGTCCCTGATGGTCTGTTATGGCAATAAAAGAATCTTCCGGCAGATCAAGGGGATCGTAAAAGGCGGAATAACCATTCAGGTCCAGGACTAAAGACAAAACAGCCGTTGGAACGCCATTACGATCAAGCACAGGGTAGGAAAAGGCAAAAGCGGGAACATTTACCCCAAGCCGTGTTACCATGTATTCACCTGCGGCAAAGTCTCTTGTTTCCAGGGCGTCCCGTATATGTTTGCGATCAGCCAGGCTGACGTTGGTGAAAGGTTTGTTCGAGGCGATCACCTCGCCGCGTATATCCGTCAGCGAAATGTTGAAATAACTTGGATTCGCCAGCGCAATTCCCCTGAAAATGTCAGAGCATTCCAAGGGGTCCAGTGCCTTCACAGCAGGCAGCAGGGACAGGGTTGAAAGGAACTGCCTGCTGGAACGGGATACCCCCTCCTGGGACAGGGCCATGGTGTGGGTAAGCTGGAGCACCTGGTTTTCCGCATGCTGTATGGACTGCTTGCGCAGCTCGATCCCGGAATACAGAATGATTAGCAGAGCGGGAGCAACCGCCAGCATCACAAGCACTGCAAGTATTCGGCTTAAGGTATATGATCTTAAAAAATTCATCAGCTAAGATTATATGAAACAATCGCACCACCTCGACGGATGCCGGAAAAGATCACTCAACATCGTTATGGTAGCACATTGGCGATATCTTTTCAAACCATCCTGTTTCCTGAAAAGTCCAATGATTGCAAGGCTTCGACCTATGAACCTGATATTTCGGGGGATTACAGTAACTGAACAGATGACAAATGGATACGTTGCATGTATACAACATATGCCGCCGAAAAGGTTGCCTGTTTATATGAAAGTCTCCGGCAGAGAGCAGAAGGCGTCATGGCGGAGTGATACACTTTCATAACAGCGAGGCGGTGTCATCGTTACGGCCTGCCGATCCGGTCCGGCCATACTGGTTAGTGTACACATAATTTCAAAGTCCAGTCCTTTATTCGGAGACCCCACATGAACCTCCCTTATACATGTTCACTCAAGGTATGCAAAAAGGTGCTGTTTGCAATAATTGCTCTGTATTCAACCTCCTGCCCGGCCTCTACACCAGTACAGTCGGAATATGAAGCGCCCCCCGTTTTATCAGCTTCGCAACTCTTTCAACCTGAGATAGTCAAAGCACCGTATCATACTGTAAGCGAAACGGTCCGCAACGATGGATTGTTCAATACATATATCGTCAATACGCCGTTCGGCAAATTCGAGGCTCCATCCACGACTTCTCTGAGAATTCTTATCACGGAAATCAACGCCGTTGCAGCAATGAAAAAAGTGGAAACCGACGACACCGCCCTTGCATCCTTAAAAACGTCGGGAAAAAACACAGTGACCGGAATAAAAAACCTGTTCGCTGAGCCTGAAGATACCCTGAAGGGAGCGGCATCCGGCGTACAGAGCCTGTTTCACAGGGCAAAGGAAACCATCGGTTCCCGAAAGCCGACAGGTGCTGAAGACAGCCGAGTCCAGCAGATAATCGGGTATTCTAAAGCCAAGGGTAAAATAGCCACCGCTTACAATGTCAATGTCTATTCAAGGAACCGGTTTCTGCAGGAAGAGCTCGATCGGCTTGCCTGGGCGGATTATCTCGGCGGACTCGGAGTCGGCCTGGCAACTGCCGCTATCCCTGGTGTAGGAGGAATAATCCTCTCCACTTCCGGTACGGCCAGGCTCCTGAATGAGGTCATCAACAACACGCCCGCATCCGAGTTGTGGGTGCAGAACAGAGACAAACTCACCTCGCTGGGCCTGGATTCAGATACGATTCAACTGTTTCTGAATAACGAGGTGTTCTCCCCGGCACTGACCACGGTCATGACGTCAGCCCTGGAGTCAATGCAATCCGTCGACAACCTTGATTTGTTTCTCAAGGTGTCGCTCCAGGCAGGTTCCCCGGAAATGGCCGGGGTCATTACCGAGTTGGCTGTCCTGACTGCCGGGTACCATCAACATGTACAGCCGCTGACAACCATTGTTCCAATGGCTCGTGTTACCAGAGCGGTAAATTCGGACGGCAACATTATAGTTCTGCTGCCGGTCGACCATTTGATTTGGAGCAGCAAACTCGACAATGCCGTCAACCAGATCTCTGAGGAGACCAAGGGAGCGGAAAATATCGCCAAGGAGGTATGGATTCTTGGTGACATAAGCCGGCAAGCCCGGGAGCAATGTGAAAAAGCCGGATGGATTATCCATACCGGTGTACGCCCCCGGTTATTGCCCCAGGAAAGTTAATACCCATATCAAGAGTGTTATGAAAATGGAAACAGGGCGCCAACCAAATGCGGGTTACGGCCTCGCCTCACGATGCAACATGTTGGAAATGGATATGTAAAAGGTGCTCCCTTTATCAGGTCCGGGTTGTGCCCAGACGGTCCCCCCGTGCTGTTCGGCAATTTCCTTGACAATGGCAAGCCCGAGCCCGGACCCCTCAATGTTTCTCGTTTCCTTCTTACGTTCAAATAGATTGAAAATTTTCTCGCTGTCTTTCACTCCGATGCCGATACCGTCATCCCGGACCGAAAGAATATGGTGTGTGGGAGAATCTTCGAATCCGACGGCGATTTCAGTTAAACCGTTTCCGCCATACTTCAAAGCATTATCCACAAAATTTCTCAGCACTCGCAGAAGCGCGAGCCGGTCCGCATAAATCTCCGGCAGGGACTGCGGAACTTTCCAGCGTATGGAACGAATACTCAACCGTATGGCAAATTCATCTTGAATAATCTGCACGATGCCCTCCAGGCTGATACGCTCCACAAGGAGGGCTACTTCCCTGGTGGAAATATAGAGATTGATTGTTTCAGCAAGAGATACAATCTGCTCAGACGACTTCAAAATCTGCTCGAGATAGCCTGCCCCCCGTTCATCCAGGGAAAGGTTGTACTGTTTATGGAGCAATTTCGTCAGTCCGTGTACACTGACGGCAGGGCTCTTCAAATCGTGGGAGACGGAGTAGGCAAAAAGTTTTATCTGCTCAGAACTTATCTGCAACGCCTCTTCCATCTGCTTCTGTTCAGTGACATCGCGCCCGACTGATTGCAATTCCCCAGGCACATTATCGGCATCTACTATGAGCCGGTTGGTCCATTGCTGCCATCGTATAGTCCCGTCGGGTTTGATCACCCGCAGCTCAATGGTCCCCATAGGGTTGCCCGCATGCAGGGAAGCAAGGTGCTCAGCCGCCTTTTCACGGTCATCTACGACCAGAAAAGGTAAAAAACTCGCTCCAAGCACCTCAGCCTCCAGGCGGTCGAAATACCTGCAGAATGCATGATTGACAAAGGTGACGGTACGGTCCGGTAAACTCCGGAAAATGAGCTCGGTCTGGTCCTCGACAATTGCACGATAACGCGCTTCACTCTCTCTTAAAGATTCTTCAGCCTTAAGCCTTTCGGCAACTTCCCTGCGCAACTCCGTATTTGTTTTTTCGAGCTCAGTAGTCCGCTCCGTGACTTTGATCTCCAGTTCATCCCCGGCCTTTCGGAGCGCTTCTTCAGTTCGTTTACGCTCGACGGCGTACCGTACGGATCTTGCTAGGAGATGACTGCTCACCTCCCCTTTGGAAAGGTAATCCTGGGCTCCCTCTTTTACCGCTTTAACGGCCAGGGCTTCGTTATCGAACCCTGTGAGTATGATAATGGGCAGTTGGGGATATTTGTCCCGTACTTTGAGAAAAGTTTCAAATCCACCGCTGTCTGGGAGAGATAGATCTAAAAGGATGACATTGATCTCTTCCTTTTCAAGGAGCTCGATCCCGTCGGCAAGGCATTCTCTATATTTCAGGGAAAAAGCGCCGGGAGTACATTCTGAGAAATGTTCCCTGATCAGGCGTATATCCGCCGGGTTATCCTCTATCAGAAGAACTGTGAGTCTCGGCTGGTTCATTGTCCGGCATCCCTTGGTAACTTGACGATTGTAAACCAGAAATCCTCTATGGATTCAACGACAGCCAAAAACTGATCCAGATCAACCGGCTTGGTGATATAGCAGTTCGCATGCAGACTGTAAGCCTTGAGAATATCCTGCTCTGCCTTGGATGTTGTCAGGACTACAACCGGGATGCTGCACAACTCGTCGTCGGATTTAATTTCCAGAAGCACTTCTCTGCCGTCTTTTTTAGGCAGGTTCAGGTCAAGGAGGATCAGATCCGGACGAACGGCATCATTATACTTGCCCTGTTTGCGTAAAAAAGCCAGAGCTTCAACGCCGTCTTCAACCACAGAGAGATTATTTCTGACTTTACCTTCCTTCAAACCTTCAATGGTTAAACGGACATCACCCGGATTATCTTCAACCAGAAGTATTTCAACAGGTACTCCCTGTTTGTAATGACCCATTACTGCTTTCCTCCTGTAAGGGGAATGGTGAAATAAAATGTCGTACCTTTGTCAGGCTCTGACTCAGCCCAGATTTTCCCTCCGTGATATTCAACGATCTTTTTGCAGACAGCCAGGCCGATTCCCGTTCCGGGATAGGCCCCGACCCCGTGGAGACGCTGAAAGATAACAAAAATACGATCAGCGTATTGGGAGTCAAAGCCGATGCCGTTATCACGTACTGAGAATAACCAGGCATCATCGACAGGTTCTGCGGATATATGAATTACAGGAGCCGCTTCTCCACGGAATTTAACAGCATTGCCGATCAGATTCTGAAACAGGAGACCCAGCAGACTCGTACTCACCACCAGGGTGGGAAGGGCGTCATGGGTAACGGTCGCCTGATTCTCTTCGAGGACGGTTCCCAAATTTTCCAAGGCCCAATCCAGAATTTTTTCGCAATCCGTTGACTGCGTTTCACTATTCACCCTGCCCACCCGTGAATATGCAAGCAAATCATTAATCATGGTCTGCATCCGTTTGCAGCCATCCACGGCATAGGTGATAAAATCATCCGCGTCTTGGTCGATTTTCTCCTTATATCGACGGGCAAGAAGCTGCACATAACTGGCAATCATACGCAGTGGTTCCTGCATGTCATGGGAAGCAGCATAGGCGAATTGTTCGAGTTCTGCATTTGATCGTTCCAGTTCCCTTGCCTGACCGGCAAGGGCGTCTTCGGCGTTTTTTCGGCTGGTGATATCGGTTATAATAACAAAACTTCCCTTGAACATGCCGGCATCGTCGTAGATGGGCCTGGGGGACATAATGGTGATAATACGACGTCCGTCCCTGGCTGCCCATGTCAGCTCATAAGGTTCATAGAAGCCTTGCAGCCTTTTTTCCCTCTCCCTTTTCAGAATCATCTGATTTTCCTCATCCAGAAACTCGATGGATGAGTGGTTCAACATTGCATCGCGTGAAAGCCCCAACATTCGGCAGAGCCTCTCGTTCACATAGGTGATACGCTCCTTTTCATTGCGGATCATAACGCCTTCGTTCATCGTCTCAACCAGTGTACGATAGCGTTGTTCACTTTCTTTGAGCGCCTGTGCGGCGTGCCTGGCGTCGGAAACGTCTTCAACCAGTCCCACTGCCCCGAGAAATGTACCGTCCTCATCGGCAAGACAATTATAAATCGCCCGAAGGTGGGTTTTTTTTTCTCCTGTAACAGAACAATATTCTCCTTCATACTGACCAGGTTCACCGGCCAACGCTTTCCGGACCGCTGCACGCATGGCAGCATTCACAGGGGAAGACAACATATTAAAACCGATGACTTTTTCTTTGGGCGCACCCATGATCTCACGAAAATGTCCGTTGCAGTCAAGTATGACGCCCTGCTGGTCAAAATGAACAATACCCAGCGGAGAATGGTTGAAAATCAAGCGATATCTTTCTTCACTTCGATGCAGCGCCTCTTCCGCACGAAGCCACGCCTGCCTTTCCTGTTCCAGTTCCCTGACCCTGTTTTCAAGCTCCTCGTAGGTTGGTTTGCAAGACATGACATCATCCTCTCTGAAACGACGTATAGTATATATTCGCTCACAAAAACAAGGCGTACGCAGGATTACCGGTTTCCTCCAGATACCGATATCCCAACCGATCCAGACGTTGTTCCAGATCGGTGTCTGCATGGTGATCGCATTCAAATCCAATGAGAACACGCCCAAAGTCTCCGCCCTGCATGCGGTAATGAAACAATGAAATATTGAGTCGCCCCCTTGTGGCGTCAAGAAAGCGTACCAGCGCTCCAGGGGTTTCAGGAAACCAGAAACGAAAAATACGCTCGCCCCGCACCTCGCTTGAGCGGCCGCCGATGATGTAACGAATATGCGTTTTGGCGAGATCGTTATCGGTCAGATCCATGTTGGCATATCCCGCTTTGCTCAGACGGTCACTGAAAAGCTGTCGTTCACTGTGCTGTCGTATTGAAATTCCCACAAAGATATGAGCCTCTTCCCTGGAAGAGAACCGGTAGTTGAATTCGGTTATATTGCGATCTCCTATCATATCATGACAAAATCGTTTCAGACTGCCGGGCTGCTCAGGGATGGTGACCGCGAACAGGGCTTCCTGCTGTTCCCCAACCAGTGTACGTTCCGCAACATAGCGCAGACGTTCAAAATTCATATTCGCACCGGAATTTACCGCAACAAGAGTTTGACCGGAGCAGCCTGTTGAACGGATATATTTGAGCAGGCCTGCCATACCAAGCCCGCCCGCCGGTTCGACAATGGATCTGGTTCCCTGGTATACGGCCTTTATACCGCTGCACAGCTCATCGGTACTGACGCGAATGATCTCATCCACATACTGCCGGCACAAAGCAAACGTGAGTTTCCCCACCTGTTTGACGGCAACACCATCAGCAAAGACTCCGACCCAGTCAAGAGTAATTCGTTTTCCCTTTTCCAGGGATCCGGCCATGGCGTCACTGTCAAACGGTTCCACGCCGATCACTTTAATCTCCGGTCTCAGGGATTTAATATAGGCCGCCATTCCGCTGATAAGTCCGCCCCCGCCTATGGGAACAAAAACAGCATCCAGACGCCCCGGATTCTGACGCAGGATTTCATCGGCAACAGTCCCCTGCCCTGCAATGACAAGTTCATCGTCAAAAGGATGGATAAAGACCATACCGGTTTCCGCAACCAGTTGTGCAGCCCGTTCGGCGGCCTCGGAATAATTATCTCCATGGAGAATCACCTCTCCGCCATATCCCCTGACCGCGTCAACCTTTATCCGCGGCGTAGTAACCGGCATGACGATGACGGCGCGCATGCCTAGTCTCTGAGCGGCAAAGACCACACCCTGGGCGTGATTTCCGGCTGAGGCTGCGATAACCCCTTTTTTTCGTTCTGCCGGATCAAGATGAGCTATTTTGTTATAAGCCCCCCTTATTTTAAATGAAAAAACAGGCTGTTGATCTTCACGTTTCAACAAAATTCTATTCCCGGTCTGTTGGGAAAGCGACACTGCTTCATCAAGGGAAGTCTCCACAGCCGCCTCATAAACCCGTGAAGTCAAAATCTGTTTAATTATTTTTTTCACTGCCTGTCTCGCTCCGTATGTATGTGGGCCTGCATTTTTCTCGAGCAATATATCTTAAAGCTAACACCATGCAAATGTGCCATAATATCAACCCTATTTCCAGCAGCAAATGCAAACCGGGACAAGATGGAGCGAGGGGCTTGTATTAATGGAAGAACGTGGTAAGGTTCTGTTGAGGTCGGCCGGCAGTCAACGTATCCTGTTCATCTCCATCGATCCCGGGAGGAACTGCGTCATGGATCAGCAACTCATCCAAATTTTACGAGAATACGGACAAAATCCTGCCAAAAAGGTTACGGTAATGACCGGTGCGGGCATTTCAGCTGAAAGCGGCATCCCTACTTTCAGAGGACCGGAGGGGTACTGGACCTTCGGATCCAGAGAATATCATCCCCAGGAAATGGCCACATTCAACATGTTTTCCAGGCATCCTGAAGAAGTCTGGCGCTGGTACCTGTACAGACTAGGAGTCTGCTCCAATGCAGAACCCAATGACGGCCATTACGCCCTGGTCGATATGGAAGAACTTTTGGAAGATCGCTTTACCCTGATTACCCAGAATATAGACGGGCTCCATCTGCGGGCAGGAAGCTCTCCCGCCAAGACCATGCAGATCCATGGTAATGTGGCTTTCATGCGATGCGCGCTGGACTGCACAACCGATGTATATCCCATCCCGGAGGAAGTGCCGGGAAAAGGCAAGGAAGATCCATTCACCGAAACCGACCGGCAGTTCCTCAAGTGCCCCCAATGCGGCGCCCGCAGCCGTCCGCATATCCTTCTTTTTGATGAAAGTTACAACGAACACCATTATCATTTTTACAGCGCCATCAAGGCCGCCCAGGAAACCGATCTGCTGATCATCGTCGGCACATCCGGAGCGACAAATCTTCCCAATCAGGTGGCGGCGCAGGTCTTCAGCAAAGGCGGCATCATTATAGACGTGAACATTGAAGAAAACACCTTTTCCGATATGGCATTACGGAGCGGAAGGGGATTTTTCATTCGCAAATCCAGCAGCGAAGCGTTGCAGGATATTTATGCCGTCATGGCCGGACAGGAATAGTTACAAATCGCGGCAAATGCCGGTTAATCGGGCTGACGTCCTTTGTAGACTAATTCCACCACTACCATACCCGTTCCCATGAGACAAACCGCTGCCAGGCAATAACTAGTGTACCCGCCTCCGGTTACCAGCCAGGCCCCCAGATACGGTCCGAAGAAACTTGAACAATGCATGGCCAGCATCATCATGTTGGCATTGTATCCCCTGAGTTCCGGGGCCGAATATTGGTACATAAGTGCATTGAGGGGAGGCACGCACAGTCCCATGCCCAGACCGAAGAGCAGGGGCAGCAGGAAAAACGTAAAAGGGCTCGTTGCCGGCGGCAATAAGGCGAACCCGGCTGCCATACAGAATAACGCGCCCTGTACCAGGAGAGGCTTATCCACAGCATCAAACAGTTTACTCCCTGCAAGGCGCAGCACAATCATGACCCCCATCTGTATGGTGAAAAAATACCCGGAATGCCGGATGCCGTATTGTTCAGCAAATCCTTTGAGGAGGTAAAACTGGGACGAAAAAACGGTAAAATAACTGCCGTTAAGCCAGAGCAGCCCAAGGATAACCGGTCTACGAATGTTGTCTTTCCTTGTTTTCGCTGGTAATTCGCCCCTGCCCTTTTCCCTGCAGGCAGCTGCACGATGCAGTCGGTCGCGATGGAGTGCAAACCCTGCGGCCGGAAGCAACAGCAACGCTGCTGCAGCGTACATCTGCGGCGGACGTTCTATGAGAGGGGAGGCGATTTCCGTTATAGCAGGCATAAGGGAATACGGCATGAGCATGGCAACGGAAAACACACTGAACCCGATCCCTGTTTTTTCAGGCGGTATCAACTGTACAAGCACCACCATGACCGAGGCCATTGCCAGAAACAATCCAAACCCGCTGCCGAAGCGGATCAATCCTATGAGCAGACTCTCTGTGACAAACAGATATGAATTGCCGCAGGCACAAAGAATGAGCAGCCCGAGACACATGCATCGGTAACAGTTGCGGTTCGTAATCCAATGGCCGGCAAAGGCGTAAAAAAACATGGAAGAGAGGGAATAGATTCCGATCAGAAAACCCGCACCACGTGGGGTGACGCCCAAGTCCATCAGGTAGGGATGCAAATTGAAGTAGACCGCAGTGTTGCACAATGCCAGAAAAGTAATGCAGCACAGGGCCAAAAAATCGTTATTCCACAAAGTTTTCCGCTTCATTTCTTGCTCCGCTACGGGGCTGAAAAAAAATCCGGGCAATACCCGGCCGGGTACAGCGACCATTTCATATACTACTTGATTTCCCGGAATATATGTAGCAAGTTGCGCTGGAATTGCATTCTACTTCAGGCTTACAACAGGAGGGGAACATGAGTACATCGTTCAAGGCCATGCTGGTCACAGAAGAACCCGATAAGACATTCACCCGCACCATTACCCAAAAAACGCTCGATGAATTGCCTGCCGGTGACGTGTTGATCCGGGTGTCCTATTCATCGCTCAACTACAAAGACGCCCTTTCAGCCACCGGCAACAAAGGCGTCACCAGAAAATACCCGCATACGCCGGGCATCGACGCTGCCGGTGTGGTAGAGCAAAGTCAGGTGGACGCCTTTGCTCCCGGTGAGGAAGTTCTGGTTACCGGGTATGACCTGGGGATGAATACATCCGGAGGCTTTTCCGAATATATCCGTGTTCCGGCTGACTGGGTGGTAAAACTCCCTGCAGACCTCAGTTTGCGCGAAAGCATGATCTACGGAACCGCAGGTTTTACAGCTGCACTGAGCTGCCGCAAGTTGATACAAAACGGAGTCAAACCCGAGAACGGTCCGGTTCTGGTTACTGGCGCGACGGGTGGAGTCGGCAGTGTAGCTGTAGGCATCCTGGCCCGAAGCGGCTATCAGGTAATCGCAGCTACGACCAAACCTGAAGAGGCCCAATACCTGAAAAAATTAGGCGCGGAAGAGATCATTCCTGTGAGCGAAGTCGACGATGCAAGCGGCCGACCCATGCTGAAACCTCGATGGGCAGGCGCAGTGGACACGGTATCCGGCAATGTGCTGACCACAGCCATCAAGGCGACTCAATACGGGGGAACCGTAACCTGCTGCGGCAACATTATTTCCGGTGAGTTCAGCTCTTCCATTTACCCTTTTATCCTGAACGGCGTCAGCCTCATAGGCGTTGATTCAGTGAATTGCCCGACAGCTGAACGATTGCTCGTCTGGCAGAAGATGGCTACCGAATGGAAACTGGACGCTCTGGAGGCCATGACCACCGAACTGCCGAACCTGGAAGCGCTGGATGAGCACATCAACATGATCCTGAAAGGAAAAAATAAAGGCAGGGTTATCGTCAAAATTCAATAATCCTGTCGAGTTGAGAGGGGGGATCTGCCCACTGGAACGCCCCAATGTACGCGACCTGGATGATCAGGCCCCTCCTTCAGTATGTTTTGTGCAGATTGATCTTTCCAGCCGATTTGCCCCCAAGGAGATTCATTTTCAACATTCCAAATACAAATCATACCAGGATCTCATTCATTCCTATTGCTGCCGCACAATTGTGCTGCTGGATACTCCTTAAAAAAAACTGCTGCATTGTATTTGTTCACCATCACTTTTTTCAAAGGCTCAACTGTATTTTTATGCAATATCCTGTTACATCATCTCGAATTTCACCCAATGGCGACCTCGATATTCTTTCCCGTCTGGAAATAGAAAAACTTCTCAACACAAGTAAAGGTCCTCTTTACTCCTTGTTTCGCAGCTCCTCCCTGGCTGTTTTAAACTATGGTGATTACCTGGACGACGGCAAGGAGCTCCTTGAGCGGTACAAAGATTTTTCCATTGAGATAGTCCGGGAAGAACGCGGTATTCAACTCGACCTGTACAATGCTCCTGCAGATGCTTTTGTAGACGGGGTCATGATAAAAGGCATCAGAGAACACCTTTTTTCCGTTCTCAGAGATATTATTTATGTTGATGACGCCATCAACAATAACCCGAAATTTGACCTGACAGGGTCCACAGGCATTACCAACGCTGTTTTCCATATTCTGCGCAACGCCCGCGTACTGCGACCAAACACTGACCCCAACCTGGTTGTCTGCTGGGGTGGTCACTCCATCAATCAGGAAGAATACGACTACTCAAAAGAGGTGGGATATCAGATGGGTCTTCGCGGCTTGGATATCTGCACAGGGTGCGGCCCGGGCGCCATGAAAGGTCCCATGAAAGGCGCCGCTGTCGGCCACGCCAAGCAACGAAACTATCGCGGTCATTATCTCGGCATCACAGAACCCGGTATCATTGCGGCAGAATCCCCGAATCCCATCGTCAATGCCCTGGTGATCATGCCTGACATTGAAAAGCGGCTGGAAGCCTTTGTGCGGACCGGTCACGCCTTTATCAT
This sequence comes from Desulfobulbaceae bacterium, assembly GCA_963678525.2. Taxonomy (GTDB): domain Bacteria; phylum Desulfobacterota; class Desulfobulbia; order Desulfobulbales; family Desulfobulbaceae; genus Desulfogranum. The sequence goes on along the minus strand of CAXXDG010000003.1, from coordinate 838,825 downwards.
CTTTCCGGGAGGCGTAGGAACAACCGAAGAATTGCTCTACCTGCTGGGCATCCTGCTCGCTCCGCAAAACCGACATATTCCTTTCCCGTTGATATTGTCAGGTCCGCCTTCATCCGCTGAATACTTCAATCAAATAGATTCGTTCATCTGCGCGACCCTCGGGCCTGAAGCGCAGGAGTTGTATACCATCATCATAGACGATCCCATAGAGGTGGCCCTGCAAACCAGAAAAAGCATTGAACAGGTCCGCCAGTTCCGCAAACTCTACGACGACGCCTATTATTTTAACTGGCTCCTGCATGTGGATTATAATTTCCAGCAGCCATTCCTGCCGACCCATGAAAACATGCTTGCCCTCAACCTGCACAGGAACCAGGAAAAGCATCAATTGGCATCGCATATGCGAAGGGCCTTTTCCGGCATTGTCTCCGGTAACGTCAAGGAAGCCGGTATTCGATATATTGAAGAACACGGGCTTTTTGAGCTGCACGGCGACAATGAGGTAATGGACCCCATGGACAACTTACTGACGTCGTTTATCAAGCAGAAAAGGATGAAGCTGCCTACCAGTGCATATACGCCCTGTTATCGGCTGGTAAAATGATTATAGGGTACCTGAATCATTATTTCCGTGCCCGGATGTAGCGTTTTTTCATCCGGGCGGCCTGTATCTTCCCAATGGAAATTCCTAATTCCTCACTTTTGTTTCTTCTCAGGGTAGTCAAAAAAAAAGAGGCTGCTATAATAGCCTGTGATACGATGATGATGACATTGTATGCAGCCCGAGAAATTTAAACCAACCAGCATGGCTTGACCAGGTCGTCCGGCCGCAACGATGACAGCGCTTCGCTGTTATGAAAGTGTGTCACTCCGATATGGAGCCTTCTGCTCTCTGCCGGAGACTTTCACATAAACCATAAACCGGCAGACTCTATTTTCATCCTGCTACGGCATGGACAACAATATGATCAGAGACTTAACCTTAGCATCCAAAGCAACCTGCAGCAAAGAAGAACAGGAGACCCTGGTTCCCATAGTGAAGCAACTCTCAGAACTTGGCAACACCGCCTTTAAACGCGGCCTCCTCGCCCTGGAAGGTGAACTGATGAAAATCCAGGATCCCTTTATGGCCTTAGGCATAGCCTTACTGATTGACGGCCTTGACCAGGAAAGCGTAAAGAACATTATGGATTCGGATATTTACTACAATGAAAGCAGCGGCGTAGAATTGATGAAAAAGATCATTGTCCGCGAAGGAGTCCTGCGAATTCAGGCCGGGGATACTTCCAGGACCATTCTCATCGCTACTAAGATTTTTCTGGGCAAACTGGACAATTCCTACTGGTAGACTCTTCGGACTCCTCCCCATGCAGGATGACCGGATACCCCACAGGACTTCAACTCTTCATAACCGCACACATTTCAGGTGACGCTATGCTGGACGGCAAATTCTTCTCCCTTTCCCGTGAAGCTCAGGAACAACATGTTCGGGACAATTTTGAACATCGAGGAAACTCAGGTTGGTTCACTCAAGAGGACACATTCGCAGGCGCCACCATCAATGATGTCATTGCCGCTTTAATTGATCTGGAAGATGCAACAATCAACGCCGTCGGCGACTGCATGAGCGGATTCTGCGTTACTCCCCCCAAACTGGATGATTTCGTCAGAAAAAATGGGGGGTCGGACCAAAACAACTCACTGTAGTTACGATGAAACAAGTTTTGAAACTTTATTCCCCCCCCTGCTTCTGATGATAGGCGGCAGCATCTTTGATAAGAGCCACTACCTGTGAATCAGGGGCATAGGCAACCGATGCCAGTTTTTCCTTACACGAAGGCAGGACTTTCATCAGGAGGGTGTAGAAACTCTTTTCATCGGAAAGGGACAGCCCTTCATTTTGAATTGGTGCAATGACCAAAGGGTTGACCACTACAGTTCCATCAAGCAAACGAAGAGCCGTCACATACACACAGGCACCGCTTTCCTTTCCTTCGCTGGTCAGCTGCCGATACGGCTCCCAGCGTCGAACCAGCTCATGAAGAACAGATGTCACAACGTCCTGCGATCCTGGAAAAAATTCCCCTTTCCCAAAGACATTGCCTATAACCAAACGTAATTCGTCGGTTTCAATCTGTGCCATATTTTCCTGAGTAAACTGCATAACCTGTTCACTCAATGCAAAAACGGCAGACTGCTTTTCTCCGAAAACATAAATAAACTGCTCCATTCTCCCCCCAATTGCGTACATTATCTTGCCGATCAACAGCCTTCCAAAGCTGCTTTCTGTTTCTCTTCGACCAGCTTTCGAGCCTGTTCGGCCTGCTCCATGGGCTGCTTCACAGCTTCTGCAGCCTGATGACCAAGCTCTTCTTGCTGTTGGCTTATACTTGGTTTCTCTTCTTTCCGGGAATTGTCAGAACATGCCGCAAGGCCTGCGCAGAAAGATAAAGACACAGCGATGATCAGAATATGACAACAGTTCACTTTCATAATTACCTACCTGGTGTGTAATATTGAAGAGAAACACTTTCACAGGGAAACGTGGTTAACGGCCATTGTCTTCCGCCCACAAACCCTGTATGAATAGCATTCGACCTAACCCTACACCGTATTTCCAATAAACGCACGCCTGTGATACATTCCAATATTTTCAGACTTTACATTTTCTCCGCTCTTAAGATGACGCTTTTTCCCATGGCGATCATCACTCTGTTCTGGAAAGATCAGATAGGGCTCAGTCTCAGTGAAATTCTGCTGTTACAGGCATTTTTTTCAGTGACCTGCGTAATGTTGGAATATCCGTCGGGCTATATCAGCGACCGGCTGGGATACCGGACAGCCCTTATCCTGGCATCCGGTCTGGCAATAGTTGGCTGGAGCCTGTATACGTTTGCAGATTCGTTTTCCGAGGTACTGGTTGCCGAACTTATATTGGGAGCGTCCTGGGCCTTTATCAGCGGTTCCGACAATGCCCTGCTCTTTGAAACCCTTCGTTATAAGGAGTGTGAAGAACAGTACGCAACCTATGACGGTCGTATGGCATCCTGTGCACAGACAGGAGAAGCAATGGGAGCACTGGCAGCAGGCGTTATGTACGCCTATTGGCCGCTGCTTCCTTTTCTGTGCCAGATTGTTGTTTGGTCTGTATGTCTGCTGCTCTGTCTCAGCTTTTTTGAACCGCCGGGCGAGGCAACCATTTCCAGCCATTCCCATCTCAGCGAAGCACTGGCTACCTGTCATTTGGCCTTCCGGCAGAGCAATGTGATACGTTCAACCATCTTCCTGGGGACCGTGCTGGGGCTGTCTTCTTTCTACACGGTATGGCTCATACAACCGTACATGCAGCTCAACGAGGTTCCGGTTGAATGGTTTGGACCGGTATGGGCAGGGGCCAATCTTTCAGTGGCACTTGGGGCCATGCTGAGTCAACGCGTGATCACTGTATTGAAACCTGCAGGCAGTGTCCTGCTTTTTGCAGGGATGGTTGCAACGGGATACCTGGGCTTGTCCCTGGCAGGCGGAACCTGGTGCTTTCTCTTCTACTATGTTCTGACTCTCATGCGCGGCATACAAGGTCCATATATGAGAAGTCGGTTACAGAATGCAGGTAACCGCGCAAATAGAGCAAGCATACTCTCACTGCACAGCCTGTCATTCCGCCTTTGTTTTGTTCTCACAGGTCCCCTGGTAGGAATAGGGGCTGATCAACTCGGACTTAGAGCAACTTTTGCCTTGCTGGCACTCCTCTTTATGGTCTTTCTTCTGCCTTTATCAGTGTTTTTTGTACGTACCCATTCCAAGTCCTAACCTGCAAAAATCAGTTATAAACGTTTCTTAATGGTCTGATCAAAAAAAAAACGGGTAGTTGGAAATTCCAACTACCCGTGAATGCTGCTGGCGGAGCCGACGAGACTCGAACTCGCGACCTCCGGCGTGACAGGCCGGCGTTCTAACCAAACTGAACTACGACTCCTGAAAGGTTTGGTGGGCGAAACAGGGCTCGAACCTGTGACCCTCGGCTTGTAAGGCCGATGCTCTCCCAGCTGAGCTATTCGCCCGCCCAAAGCGTGGCGGCCAATATATCAGAACATGTATTCCACGTCAAGCAGTAAAATCTAACTGTATTCATAAAAATGAATCATTGCTCTGTGAAACGCGCCCTCGCAATCTGTAACGACAGCGGACATTATACAAGGAAGAACCGTCCATCAGCTTGGGGCAAAGGGGGGTACGCGTCCCAGGCGCCGCTTTGTTCTGTCTGATGGAAAAGACTGGAAATGTGTTATCATTGAAGTAATGCAGGTGCCATAAAAAAACGGGTAGCTGGAAATTCCAACTACCCGTGAATTCTACTGGCGGAGCCGACGAGACTCGAACTCGCGACCTCCGGCGTGACAGGCCGGCGTTCTAACCAAACTGAACTACGACTCCTTAAGGCTTGGTGGGCGAAACAGGGCTCGAACCTGTGACCCTCGGCTTGTAAGGCCGATGCTCTCCCAGCTGAGCTATTCGCCCGCCCAAAGTGTGACGGTCTATTTATCAGGAACCGCCACGTCCGTCAAGCAAAATCATCCAAGAAAAATCTCACTCGACATAAAAGCGTCAACGCACAATTCACCCATCGCTTACTGGGCAGGTGTATTGTGGGCTGACAACGTAAAATCGCTGTAAATTGAATCCATGGGAACGTCCTTGAACAGATCTTTCCCCTGTTTACAGATGAGCGCTTCTTCAAGCACCTGATCGACATCATCCACCAGTTTGACCTCCAAACTGGAGAGGATGGGTTCAGGTACGTCTTTCAAATTCCGTTCATTTTCTTTAGGTATTAAAACGCGGGTAATCTTACCGCGTTTTGCTGCCAGTAATTTTTCAGTTAACCCGCCGATAGGAAGAACCCTGCCCCGCAATGTGATCTCACCTGTCATGGCGAGATTCCTGTCCACAGGCAATTTTAAAATGGCAGAGACAATGGATGTGGCAATGGTTATCCCGGCGGATGGACCGTCTTTCGGTATGGCGCCTTCAGGGACATGCACATGCACATCTATTTTCTGATAGAAATCAGGTTCCAGTCCGAGTCGCATGGCCCTGCTGCGCACATAGGTCAAAGCTGCCTGGGCGGACTCCTGCATAACATCACCGAGCTTACCCGTTATGGTCAGTTTTCCTGCACCAGGCATAATAGTGGATTCGATCTGCAGCAATTCTCCGCCGACCTCTGTCCAGGCCATGCCCGTTGACAGACCTATCTCGTTATTTTTTTCAGCCAGTCCGTAACGGTACTTTGCAACGCCGAGATACGTGGAGATATCTTCAGAGCTCAATGCGTACTGTTTGTCGGGAGTTTTATTCTTTTGCCTTTCACGGGCGATTTTCCGACATACGGCAGCCATGGTCCGCTCGAGATTCCTGACCCCGGCTTCACGGGTGTAGAGCCGTATTACCTCGAGAAACGCCTCCTCGTCCAGCTGGATTTCCTGTGGCTTGAAGCCGTTGGCCTCCAGCTGCTTGGGCAGAAGAAAATCCTCTGCTATATGCAGTTTTTCTTCCTCCGTATATCCATTGAGCTGAATGATCTCCATTCTATCCTGCAACGGCAGGGGAATGCCGTGCAGGTTGTTGGCCGTGGTTATGAAAAACACGCCTGAAAGATCATAGTCAAGATCCAGGTAATGATCATTGAAAGCGTAATTCTGTTCAGGGTCAAGTACTTCAAGCAATGCAGCGGAAGGATCGCCCCTGAAATCGACACTCATTTTGTCGACTTCATCAAGACAGAACACCGGGTTGACTACACCGGCCTTTTGCATGGAAAGAATAATTTTACCAGGCATGGCGCCGATATAGGTTCGCCTGTGACCGCGAATTTCAGCTTCGTCTCTGACGCCGCCAAGGGACAGGCGAATAAACTTTCTGCCCATTGCCCTGGCTATGGATTTACAGACCGAAGTCTTGCCGACGCCGGGAGGACCTACCAGGCAAAGTATCGGGCCTCGCAGTTTTTTAACCTGCGCCTGAACGGCAAGGTACTCAAGGATACGTTCCTTTGGCTTTTCAAGACCGTAATGATCTTCATCCAAGACGACTTCAGCCCGTTCAATATCAATTTTGGAGCGGGATTTTTTCTTCCAGGGCAGATCAAGAATGGTATCAATATAATTACGGACAACGGTTGTTTCCGCAGACATCGGCGGCATTTGCCGAAGTTTCTTGAACTCTTTGGAGATCTTTTCCAGGGCATACTTGGGCAGATTTTTTTTATTGATGGCCTGTTCAAGCTCTGAAAGATCATCACCACCTTCTCCCTGCCCCATCTCATCCTGAATGACGCGAACCTTTTCAGAAAGATAGTAATTGCGCTGGGTGGAACTCATCTTCTTTTTCACCTTGGCATGGATGTCTTTTTCCATGGCGGAGAGTTCCATTTCACGAAAAAGAATTTCGAGTACCAGACTGATACGTTCCGGTACGGAGACCTTTTCGAGAATCTGTTGCTTTTCTTCGGTTTTCAGGTGGATGTGGGATGAGATCAGATCAACAAGCCGTGAAGGATCTTCAATGGAGGTAACCGAATTAAGCACCTCCCTGGGCAGTTTTTTATTTCCCTGGGCATAGACGTCAAAAGCCTTTTTCAGCTCTCGAATATAGGCCTGCACCTCATTGGAGTCGGCCGGGGCTTCTTCTATCAGAGAAAGGTCGGCAATGAAATACGCCTCTTCCCCCTTGCCCTGCAGCTGCATTGAATGCATCCTGGCACGACTCTTCCCCTCAACCAGGGCCTTGATGGTTCCATCGGGTAATCTCAGGAGCTGCATCACGGAAGCCAGGGTACCGACGGTGTACAGATGCTCCCGGGCAGGATCGTCAACTTTGGCCTCTTTCTGTGTCACCAGAAAAATAAGGCTCCTGTTTTCCATGGTATCTTCCAATGCCATGATCGACTTTTTCCTGCCGACAACCAGCGGAGCCACCATCCCGGGAAAAAGCACGATATCGCGCAGGGGCATCAGTGGGTAGTGTTCAACAATCAAATGATCCATATACTCTCAGGCACTCTTCTTGTTTTCAGTGTTATCATACAGAATAACGGGATATTCCCCTGATGTAATGACCTGTTCATTGATAACACATTCCGAAGCGTTCTCATCGGATGGGAGCTCATACATGACTTCCAGCATCGCCTCTTCCATGACAGATCGTAATCCACGCGCTCCGGATTTCCGCTCAAGGGCTTTTCGGGCGATGGCCTTTAACGCCCCTTCCGTAAACCTGAGGGTAATTCCTTCATACTCGAAAAGCTTCTGGTACTGCTTTGTAAGAGCATTCTTAGGTTCCTTGAGGATACGAATGAGATCTTCTTCCTCCAACTCTTCCATGGTGGCAATGACCGGCAAACGGCCGACCAATTCGGGAATCAGGCCGAATTTGAGAAGATCTTCAGGCTGAATACTGGCGAGGGTTTCGCCAATGGATTTGTTGGTGTCACTGACCACCTTGGCGCCGAAGCCTATTGCCTTGGTGCCGGTGCGACGCTTGATGACGGATTCCAGACCCACAAACGCACCGCCGACAATAAAAAGGATGTTGGTGGTATCGATGCGCACAAGTTCCTGCTGGGGATGTTTGCGCCCGCCCTTCGGAGGAACGGAAGCGATAGTACCCTCTATAATTTTCAGCAAGGCCTGCTGCACACCCTCTCCGGAGACATCTCTTGTCAGAGAGGCTGAATCGGATTTACGGGCAATCTTATCGATCTCGTCGATGTAGATAATACCGCGCTCGGCCTGTTCAATATCATAGTCTGCCGCCTGGAGCAGGCTGACAAGAATATTTTCCACATCATCGCCTACATAGCCTGCTTCTGTAAGGGTCGTGGCGTCGGCAATGGTAAACGGGACCCTGAGAATCCTGGCCAAAGTCTGGGCCACCAGGGTTTTGCCGCTGCCGGTGGGCCCGATAAGAATGATATTGGATTTCTGCAGCTCAACGTCATCCTCAGGGCCGGTCGGTTTGCCGTTGATCCGCTTGTAATGATTGTGTACGGCAACCGACAACACCCTTTTGGCAAGGCTCTGGCCGATGACATAATCATCAAGGTGCTTGTTGATCTCCTTGGGCTTGAGCAGGATATCCTCCTCACCGCCGATGGAGTTGTCTGAATTATTAGCGGAATCCAGAATTATCTCGTTGCAGAGATCAATGCACTCATCGCAGATGTACACATTGGGTCCGGCAATCAGTTTTCCAACCTCTTCCTGGGACTTGCCGCAAAAAGAACAGGTGCAGGAAACGCCATGATCATCATGGAACTCATCACTCACTATTCATTCTCCCCGTCGAGTTCTTCCCGACTGGTCAATACCTTGTCAATGAGGCCGTATTTCTGTGCTTCTTCAGCGCTCATGAAGTTATCACGTTCAGTATCGACCTCAACTTTCTTCAGGCTTTTTCCGGTGTGTTTCGCAAGGATTGTATTGAGATCCTTGCGCATCCGCAGGATTTCTTTGGCATGGATCTCAATGTCCGTCGCCTGACCCTGAAAACCGCCCATGGGCTGATGAATCATGATTCGGGAATTCGGTAAAGCGAATCGTTTCCCCTGGGCCCCTGCGGCCAGTAGAAAGGCGCCCATGGATGCGGCCTGCCCCATACACAAGGTGGCCACATCGCACCGAACGTATTGCATGGTATCATAAATAGCCATACCCGCAGTAACGGAGCCGCCTGGAGAATTGATATAAAAGGTGATGTCCTTGTCGGGATCATCTGCCTCCAAAAAGAGAAGTTGCGCTACCACCAGTGAGGCGATATCGTCATTGACCTGGGTTCCCAGGAAAATGATACGTTCTTTCAAGAGACGTGAATAAATGTCAAAAGCCCTTTCACCACGCGGGCTCTGTTCAACCACCATTGGAACCAGGTTCATGGTTCTCTCCATAATACTCTAGAAGCTGATTTCACCTTTTTCAGGCGCTTATTCTTCAACATTCTCTTCGGGCTGCTCTTCCTTGACCTCTTCAACTTCGATCATATCGGCGGCATCGCGGAGATATTGAAGAATTTTCTCGTTCAGCAGTTCGTTCATAAAAGGAAGAATCTCTTCCCTGCGTTTGAAGTATCCCTTCACCTGATCTACGGTCATACGGTATTCGTCAGCAATTCGCTGGTAGCCGCGCTGGATGTCTTCATCGGCAAGCTTGATCTCTTCCACTTCAGCTATCTTTTTCAGCAGAAAATCGCCTTTCACTCGTTTTACGGCAATGTCGCGATTACTTTCTGCCAGTTCTTCAAGATTTATACCTGCTGACTCAAAAGTCAATCCACTCCGCTTTAAATTTTCTTCCGCCTGCTTGAGCATTTCCTGGATTTCGTATTTCACCAATCGTCCAGGAACCTCAAAATCGTTGAGTTCAATGAGCTTCAGCATGATGCGGTCATCCAGGTCACCCTGCAGGGTCGCTTCCTTTTCCTGCTGAATTTTTGAGCGGATGTCATTTTTCAAATCATCAAGCGTGGTGAATTTTTCATCGACGTCTTTGGCAAATTCATCATCAAGTTCAGGTTTCAAGCGAACCTTGACATCTTTGACATCCACTTTGAATTCAACGGTCTTCCCTCTGAGCAAAGGATTGGGATAATCAGCGGGAAAATCGATCTCATACAGTGTTTTGTCACCTTTTTTCAGGCCGATCAATTTTTTCTCAAAGTCTTCACCCAGCTTATTGGCGCCGACATCTACAGAATAATTTTCGTTCTGTACCTGCGGCATGGGCTGACCTTCATGGAATCCCTGAAAATCGACCACGGCGATGTCGTCAAGCGCTACTTCATGTCCTTCTTCCGCAGTCTGCAGCGGCGCCTGGGCCTTCTGCAGTTCAAACAGTTCCCGCTCGATTTCGACATCGGAAACAGCTGTTGCAGGCTTTTCGATTTCCAGCCCTTTATACTCTTTCAAATCGATTACCGGACGAATATCCACCATGGCCACATAGGAAAACGCCCCTTCGTCGGAAAAGGTATGCTCAACTATTTCCGGGTGCACGACTGCGTCGATATTTTCTTTTTCAATTGCATCAAAGTAGCTGTCCTGAACCAGTTTCTCACCTACTTCAGCCTGCACCTGCTCCTTATAATTTTTTTCCAGTACGGTCTTAGGCACCTTCCCTCTGCGGAAGCCTTTTATTTTTACGTCTTTGTTCAGTTTTCTATATGCTTTCTCGATTTCCTTCTGAACACTTTCCTGAGGTAAGGTAATGGTAATTTTTCTTGTCAGATCACTGACGTTTTCAACTGCGATATCCATTGACTGAAGTTCCTTTGTGATCCTGGAGATACGAATAGGTCAGGGTTGTCGGTTTGAGCGCTCGAATACGTATTGACGCCGGGGCCGTCCCGGTCGCTGCTTTTGTGCGTACGAGGCATAGACAGTCTTATGGGCACCTTATGAAAGGAACACATTCCACATGCGGTATGGAGATCGAATAATGAAACTCTCAGCCGCATTTTCCCGCCCTTTTGTCTGCTGTACACGAAAAGCTGATGCATTTTTCTGGTGCGAAAGGGGGGAGTCGAACCCCCACAAGCTGAGCTCGCTAGATCCTAAGTCTAGTGCGTCTACCAGTTCCGCCACTTTCGCAACACTACAGCACCTTGAATTTTCGATATCAATATGGCTCGAAATTATCAGCTGCGCCTGTACGAAGATGTCTTTATTTCAGACCACGTGTCTGCCGCGCCCTTTGAAAAGAAGATCGCCGGTGCAGAACAAACGTGGAGAGAATCGACGTCAGGCCAGACACTATATAATAACTCATATGCTTATGTCAATTGCTATCAACAAGACCCGCAAAAACAAGCGGTACTGAGGCGAAATTCAGCTTTCTATTTCAGTTTGGGAACGCTCACCGATGACAATATAATAGGCCCCCAGACCTGTCATCAGGACAACTCCGAAGGCAATGATGTAAAAAGACCATTGCATTCCGACTGCATCTGAAGTAAGGCCGGCAAGCATGGCCCCGGTAAAAACGCCGGCGCTCATGGCAAGATTGAACACTCCCATCATGGTTCCATGTCCATAATGATTACGGCCTTCCTCTGAGGCGTAAGCTCCCAGAACAGGCCAGATTATTGCTTCGCCGAAACCCAGCAACATGTAGAGTATGATCATGTGAACCAGTTTAGTGCCGTGAGGAATGCACACCAGGATTACAGCCATGGAAAAGCTTCCGCTCAACAGCAGCGCCGCTTTGTTGTAACGATCGGTCAGCTTACCGAAGGGAATCTGCAGAATTGCATTGACCAGCGTTCGACAGGCAATGACCAGCCCGATATGAAGACCTGTCGAATTATCCCAGCGAGACATGAGGACAGGGAGGAATGCCATTGTCGGCACCATCATCATCATGGTGGCGTACCTGGCCAACAAAATGCCCCGGGTTCTCTGACGGACCAGCATGGAGCCCATATTTGCCAATATGCCGGACTGCTGCCGTTTTTCTATGGACAAATACCCCGGCATATATCGCAGGACTAGTATGAATGCGCAGGAACTCAGCAACGCCATACAGTAAAATACGGAAACGTAGCCGCAGGTATCGGAAACCAATCCTCCAAGCACTGGTCCGCAGCCGATTCCGCAGAAAATTGCGATATTCAGGTAACTCATATAACGCCCTTCATGACCGGGCGGTGAAAGGGAACTCATATATGCCATGCCGATGGGAACGATCATGGCGGAACCTGCTCCCTGCAGCAGCCTGATTACAACCAGTGAGCCGACACCCGGCGCCAGAGGTATGAGCAGTCCGACCAGGGCATAGATGATAAGACCCGTCATAAGAAAGCCCTTTCGCCCACGGCGGTCGGAAAGAGTTCCCACTACAGGCTGCAGCATTCCCCTGCTTACTGAAAAGGCGGCGACAATCAGACCGAGGCCGAAACCGTTGGCCCCCAGTTGGGTGGCGAATACCGGGAGCACGGGGATAACGATGCCTACTCCGAGCAGAGCGGTAAACACCGCAAAAAGGACAGTGACAAAAACTTGCCGGTGCATCAATTTTCCGGGCGTAAAAATCCGGCAACTATCTCAATACAGCGTTTCTGCATATAGTACAGTGTCGGCACCACTATCAGGGTGAGAAAAGTTGCAACGATCAGGCCGAAAATGACCACCACAGCCATGGAGCGCCACCACTGGCTGGATTCACTGACCCAGGAAATCGCCAGCTCGTGGAAATCAAAAGAAATTCCGGTGACCATGGGAATAAGCCCCAGGATGGTGGTGATAGCGGTCAGGATGACGGGACGCAGCCTGGTAGCTCCTGCTGCGATCACCGCTTCCCGAAGCGCATACCCCCGCTCCAGGAGTTTGTTGGTGTAATCGATAAGAACAATGGCATTATTGACCACCACCCCGGCAAGGGATATCACCCCTACCCCTGTCATGATGATGCCGAAGGGCTGCCGGAAAAGCATGAGCCCGAGAAAGGCACCGCCCAGAGAAAGGATAACAGAACTCATTATGATAAAAGGCTGGCCGACTGAGTTGAACATGGCGACAAGGATAAGAAAGATCAACAGCAGTGCGATAACAAAGGCCTTGGACAGGAACGCTTCCGATTCCTGTTGAAACTCGAACTCACCAGTGAATGTAACGCTGTATCCTGAAGGCAGGGAAAATTGCTCCAGCAGATCTTCCGCATTCTGCCTGGCCACGGGACCGGTTATCTGGGTTTCATCGACATTGGCTTTCACAGTAACCACACGTTCATTGTTGATGCGTGTGATATCGCCGATGGACCCGGTAAAACTAAAGGACGCCAGCGTTGAAAGGGGCACGAGCTCACCGGACGGCGTAGGGATGATCATCTCATTGAGGACATCCACCACCTTTCTGTCCCATTCTCCCAGCTGGACAGTGATATCATAATCATCACTACCCTCTCGATAGGAAGATACATCCAGACCGTTATACGCGGTTTTCAAAGCAAAACCGATATCATCCGTTGTCAGACCGAAGAGTGCGGCCTTCTGTCTATCCACCACAACCTTGACGGATGGTATTCCTTCACTGAAATCATCTCGAATATCTTTGACGTTCGGCATATCCGCAAGGATATTCTTGATTTTTTTTGCTATGGCGCCAAGTACCTGAAAATCATCTCCTGCAATTTCTATGTTGATGGGGGCGCCGGTAGGCGGCCCTTCCTCTTCCATGGCTATGGTGATCTTAGCGCCGGGAATGCGGGCAACACGTTCACGGATATCGTCCAGGGTTGCAAGTGAGGAACGTTTGCGATCTTTCAAATCCAGGAAACGTACACCGATATGATTGGGAAGATTCGAATCAAAAGCAGAACTCGGCCCGGCGGAAACAATGCCTTTCATATACACGTTTTTGATATTTTCCAGATCACTGGGACCGGTATAGATGTTGCCGGAAGCATCAGTGTACTCTTTGGCCTGCATTGCCTGGAAGTACTCCTCCTCTGTAAAGTCATGGGCAGGGTCCTGTCCGCTACCGGCAATCGCCATCTCAGTGCGCATGAGTACCCGGTCTATATATTCCAGATCAGCCCCTTCAGGCATCTCCACATTCACATACATGCCCTTGGGATCGATATCCGGGAAAAATTCCACCGGTTTTTCCAGTCCGATGACCAGCAGCCATCCCTGGATCATCAGCACCAGTACCGCACAGGAAATCAAGATTACGGCAAAAGGGCTTGACAGGGCGGAATCGAGCTGACGCGCATACAGCCTGTACAACGGCTGATCAAGGGAAACCGGTTCCTCAATGGCGTCTCCCCTGGACTGCGTCACGACCTCTCCTTTGACCCTGATAAACAGGGAAGCCAGGGCAGGGTTGATGACCAGAGCGACAAACAGGCTGGATGACAGGGTAACAATGAGCGTCAAAGGCAGATAACTCATGAACTCACCCATGATGCCCGGCCAGAACAACATGGGAGAAAACGCTGCCAGGGTCGTCAAGGTGGAGCCGATTACGGGATAGGCAACCTCTGAGGTTGCTTTCATGGCAGCCTCAACCCTGGTTGCACCCTGCTGCATAAAACGGTAAATATTCTCGATAATAACTATGGCATTGTCTACCAGCATCCCCAGGGCAAGGGTGAGGCTGAACAGGACCACCATATTCAGGGTGACGCCCATCACGTAGAGGACGATAAATGAAAGGAGCATGGAAAATGGTATTGCCGCACTGACCAGCAGGGCGTTACGCATGCCCATCGCAAAAAAGATTACTATCAGCACAAGTACCAGTCCGGAAAGAATATTGTTTTCCAGATCAGCGACCATCAGGTCAATATCCTTAGCCTTATCCATCACCTTGGTAATATCCGTTCCCAAAGGCCAGGTCTGCTGCCTCTTGGCAATGATCTCGTCCACTGCCTTGCTGATGGCGATAATATTTTCCCCGGATCGCTTTTTCACAGCTACATTCACGGAACTGCGGCCATCCAGTCTGGCACGGCTGTTCTCTTCTTTAAAGCTGTCCACCACCTGGGCCACATCCTTAAGGTAAACCGGCTGTCCGTCATGGGTTCCGACCACCAGCCAGTATATTTCCTCAGGCGTCTTGAACTCACCCGGAACGCGGATGAGAAAACGTCCCGGACCAAGGCGCAGAGCGCCTCCCGAGGTGTTCTGGTTCTCCTTTTGTACAATCTGTTGCAGGGCGCCGAAACTCAAACCGTAATAGCCGAGTTTTTCAGGAAAGACCTCCACCCGAATTTCCCGTTCCAAGCCTCCCGTAACATCAACCTCTAAAACACCGGGGATCCCTTCGATATCATCTTCCAGGTCATCTGCTATTTTCTTGAGACAGGGCAGCCCGCACGTGCCTGTGATGGAAAAAACGACAATGGGAAGTTCTGAAAAGTTAACCTCAAAAACCGAGGGATCCTCATCCAGGTCAGTGGGAAGCTCCCCCATAGCCTCATCCACCTTGTCCTTGACATCCTGCAGAGCCTTGTCGATATCCGTACCTGTGACAAATTCAACATTGATATTGGAGCTGCCTTCCGTGCTCAGGGACTGTATTTTCTTTACTCCATCCAATCCCTTAAGCTTCTTTTCTATCTCAATGGTCACGGAAGTTTCAATATCAGTGGAAGAAACTCCCCGGTAACTGGTAGAAACAAAGACATTTGGAATGGTTATGTCCGGATCGGACTCCCGCGGCAGGGCCGAATAACAGTACGCCCCGAAAATCACTATCAAAACGGCAAGAACGAGGACGGTAATACTTTTCGTAACAGCCGTATCTGAGATTATCATAACACACTCTGGGTGGGATCGGTTACAGTCTTAATCACGTGTATCTCCTGGCCGTCCTCAACATCCCGCTGCCCTTCTATGACAACCCGCTCCCCTGCCTGCAGGCCGGAAACAACCTGAACCTGCCATTTCTCGATGACTCCGGTTTCCACATGACGCCTAAACACCTTCCCTTCCTTTTCCACATAGACGAACTGATCGTCTCCTCTGGTGACGATTGAATACAAGGGAATCATGACGGCATCTGCAATATGGCGCTTGACGATACGGGCACGGACAAACATGCCGGGTAGAATTCGGTGGTCCGGATTGGCAACGGCAAGCTCCATTCTGTACAGCAAGGCTTTACTCTCAGGTGCGGAGGAGAGAAAATGGTTTACCCCTTCAACCTGCTTTGCATTCAGGGCATTGATGGTCAGGGCTGCGCTTTTGATGGTACGAACAGCATCCACATCCGATTCGGGTATGCCTATAACAGCCTTCACGTTATCAATATCAAGAAGTTGTCCTACCGGATCCCCCACACTGAGATAGGCGCCTACCTTGACATCAAGACGATTCACAACTCCGCTGATCGGTGCAGTGATTTCCGTCCTGGACAGCTGTAATTCGGCCCGTGCCAGTTCGGCCTCAGCTGTCAGCAGATTTGTCTCAGCTGTTTCGAGGCTGGCCGGAGATATGACCTTTTTCCTGATCATTGCCTGACTCCGTTCAAACTCGGAAAGTGCAAGCCTGTAGGCGGCATCCGCAGCATCCCGGGCAATGCGATAATCGTCGACTTCTATCCTGGCAAGAACCTGCCCGGCCTTCACCTGATCGCCATCCCTTACAAGCAGCTCGGTAACCGCTCCACTGATTTTCGCAAGCAGGTTCAAGGAAGTCCAGGCTTCAACAGTGCCGGGAAGGTTGATTTTATCCTCAACCGCTCTGGGATGCAGTTCCAGAAGAATGGCGTTGACCAGTTGCTTCTGCTCCACATGCTCTTCTTTTTTAGCAGCTTCGAGTTTCTCTTTTTTGCTGCTGACAACCAAAACTAAAAAGCCGGCAAGTAAAATGAGACCGACAGCGATGAGATACGGCAGATACGATACAATATTTTTCCGGTTACCGGATGGTTTGTCAGATTTTTTCTTCACTGAAGGGAGTTCCCGCTTCATATCATGTCTCCGGACAAAGCGCGCTGTTCGCCGGATTTCCTCGGGCGCACTGTTACAACGCGTTATTGCAAACTTGATGGAAAAAGCATGAGGTAATAATGCAATGACTGGATGCTCGTTTGTGTCCTCTGCTCTTTAGTACAACCAATTGAAAGTGCAACCGTAAAATTGCAAATATCGGCTTACCGTCCGGTATTCATATTTTTTTGCCGGCAACAATTCAGGACATTGACCAAAGTCGCCTTGTGCTATACTTAAATAAAAGCGGACAGAGACGATCTTGCACGCTATCAGCGAATAATTCCCCACTTAAGGCGCATCTATGGACATCCGTTCATTTCGAAAAGATTATAAAAGTCCGGTTCTTCGAAAGGAATCTCTCGATCAGAACCCCATAAAACAATTTGAACTCTGGTTCACAGAAGCCTGCAACGCAGACATACGTGAACCTAACGCCATGAGCCTGGCCACAGTCTCTCCGGAGAATCAACCAAGCCAGCGAACAGTGTTACTGAAAATCTTTGATCACCGTGGTTTTGTGTTTTTCACTAACTATAACAGTCGAAAAGCGCAGCACATTAGCCAAAACCCTCGGGTCAGCCTGCTTTTCACCTGGATACCCCTGGAACGACAGGTAACTGTGTCGGGGGCTGCATCGAAAATATCTGCCGTGGAATCGGCTCGTTACTTTGCCACAAGACCTCGTGAAAGTCAATTGGGAGCCTGGATTTCCAATCAGAGCTCCGTTCTTTCTTCCCGCGACATTTTAATGATGCAGCTGGAAAAAGCCAAGCAGCGGTTCCGGCAGGGAGAAATTCCTCTGCCTGATTTCTGGGGAGGATACAGGGTTGAACCGGAAACCATTGAATTCTGGCAGGGACGTACAAGTCGTCTGCACGATCGCTTTGTATATACAAGAAGGCCTGAAAATACCTGGAGTATCAGCAGGCTTGCACCGTAACTCGTGACCAACAGAAAAAGACACCATGACACAGAAGGAATTACGTGGAAAAACGGCACTGGTAACAGGAAGCTCCAGGGGAATAGGCAGAGAAATTGCCTTGAAACTCGCCCACCTGGGAGCGGATCTTGTCGTCAACTACAAAAGCAATAGAGGCTCCGCAGAAGATATCTGTGAACAAATCAGCAATCTCGGCAGGCAGGCGATCGCGCTGCAGGCGGATGTCAGTCAACCGGACCGAATTCAGGCGCTCTTTGCCCAAACTCTCGATCACTATGGAAAAATTGACATCCTGGTGAACAATGCCGGTCTGCTCATTACCAAGCCCATAGTGGAAGTAACCGAGAAAGAATACGACACCCTTTTTGCCTGTAATGTCAAAAGCGTCTTTTTCGCTTGTCGAGAAGCAGCACATGCATTGGCAGATAACGGACGCATTATTAATATTTCTACAACAGTCACCAAGATAATGATGCCGAATTACGGACTCTATGCAGCCACCAAGGGCGCAGTCAACCAAATAACCCGTGTCCTCTCTAAAGAACTGGGCATACGTGGAATCACAGTGAACTCAATATCACCGGGCCCGACTGATACGGAACTCTTTCGTGATGGAAAAACCTGTGAACAGATCCGGGCAATGGCGGCCATGTCTGCCTTTAACAGGATCGGGACCCCGAAAGATATTGCCGATGCCGTTGCCCTCCTGGTCAGGGATGATGCCCGCTGGATTACAGGTCAGGATATTTTCGTGAATGGAGGCCTTGCAGGATAAATCTGGTATATATTGCCGGCCTGGTAAGGCTTAACCTTTTCCATCAGAAAGTTTTATGAAGCTGCATGCCCTAGTACCGGCAGCTTCAATCCTGCAGTCTATCCTTCACATGGAAATATGGTGCTCGTGAGCTGATCCTTGTATCCTCCACAGGCGAGCCGACGGTAAAATGATAGATTGCCTGGTAGTCATTGGTTCTGATTCCCAAAAAACTATGGACAGGATCATCAAAAAAACATCCTATCCCCGTACCGCGCAGACCATGTATTTCGGCCTGGAGATATAGCGCCTGCCCAATACAGCCTGCTTCCCAATACAACTCCCTGTATCTCCCTGCATCCTCATCAAGCTCAGGGCCAAACCTTGCCGGCATGGAGACAGCAAAGGCACCTTTACCGCATATTTCCTGACCGCAGGACAATTGCGCTGCTGCTGCCCGCATATCTCCCGGCAATAAACGATAAAACGCGAGCTCAGGGACAACAGGTTCCCATAGAAAATCCGGATGCAGCAATTGCCTGAGTTCTGCCAGGTGTTGCTGATTTCGCACCTGGATATAGAGCCCCGGATTCATCCCCTGGACATTGTGCAAGAAAAATACAGGATGAACACGACTATCGCCAAGGGCAACATCAAAAGGAGCACAATGCTGTCGCGGCAGCAACACATCCAGAATACTATAGAACTGCTTCCTTGCAAGCCGACTTGTCTGTATCTCCATGTCAACCGCGGAACGTCTCCTGCGAATAATGGCGGCCCCGGAATCTTCATATTGTTGGCCTCGAAAAGGCGCAGTGACCCAATGAGGAGTGGTGAGCATGCCGCTTCTTTTGGTTGCCGCGGCAACTTCATATATACGTTCCCAATGGTGATGATTTGAGGAAAGCTGATTTGGTGAGCCTGCAAAATCTGCCTGGCTGCACACGCCCTTAAGCTGCAGAATACCGGTTTTTGGGGGATCGCCCTCCCCTACCCACAGCAGAACGTCTGGATGTTCACTCTCCCCGTGCTGCCAATGTGTTTTTGTGAAACCAAGAAATTCGGATAACAGATCATCACCAGCTTCACAGACCTTGACCTGCCATCCCAAAAGGTTGGCTGCAAAGCGCAGAGCAGCCATGGCATGCCCGACATCGAGCAGACAATAACGAAAAGCACGCTCACCGTATTTCCAGCTTTCTCTCCAGAAAATCGAGGTCAGGGATATCAGGAACCCCTTATCCAATTTCAAATCAGGCAAAACACAGCGTTGCTCAAGACAATGATCATACGGAGCGTAATGATATACTCCAGGATCCAGTCCGGAACAATTTCCGATAACCAGATATGCCTCGGTCGGGTGCAGGTTACCGCTGGATGGATTCATTCGCAGTGCCCAACGTGAACCAGGGACCTCTTTCCAGGTGGATAAGCCCATGGATAATTCCAGCAGCGCGGCGATAACGTTAATATGTATATCACCGGCTGGTAAGCCGCCAACGAACAGATGCTCTGCAGTCGCTTTCGGGTCTCGCTGAAGAAAGGGAAGTTTAAGATGCGTTGCCCCATGAAACAATCGGAAAGGATCGGGCTGAGTATCCCAGTCGAGAAATCCGGGCGAAGGAGCAAATCGCTGATAACCGTGTTTAGATTCCTGATGATATGCCTTCGGATCTGTCGTCATTGTCCTCTCCCCGGCTATGTATAGCCGCTATCTTGATACCATCTGCTGAAGATCTGCTCCTGAAGGATACTGAAAGATTCGTAAATCAAACTCGGGAATTGCGGCAAGAAGATGATCAAAAATATCTGCCTGGATTGCCTCATAGTTTGCCCACGCCGTATCAGCAGAAAAAACATAAATTTCCAGGGGCAGCCCTTTCTCAGTCGGCTGGAGCTGACGAACCAGGAAAGTCATATTGTGATTCAACTGCCTGTTCGCTTTCAAATATGCCGCCACGTATGCCCTGAAAACCCCGATATTAGTCTGTCTTCTGAAATTGAGAAGGACATCCGGATCCACCTGGGATTTGGTATTATATTCTGTTATCTGTTGCTCTTTTTCTTCTATGTAGCTGCTGATCAGTTGATATTTCTTGAAGCGCTGCAGCATTTCGGCATCACAGAATCGAATGGAGGCAATATCAATCAACATGGCCCGTTTGATTCTGCGGCCGCCGGAATCGGACATGCCCCGCCAGTTCTTAAAAGATGATGTTGTTAACGAATACGTTGGTATGGTGGTGATGGTATTATCCCAATTCTGCACCCGGATGCAGTTGATCGAAATACTGATCACGTCTCCGTCCGCTCCATACTGCGGCATTTCTATCCAGTCTCCTATACGCACCATATCCGAGGTGGTCAGCTGCACAGATGCCACAAAACCGAGAATGGAGTCCTTGAAAACCAACATGGTGATGGCTGTCAGGCCGCCGAGTATGGAAATAACACCCCAGGGGGACTTTCCTGTGAATATGGAAACCAGAAAAATACCACCCACCACAAAGGTGACGATTTTGCAGGCGTCGGTATATCCGCGTAAACTGCTGCCCTTTCGCTTGCTGATAATCCGGTGGATATCTGTTATGGAAGAAAGCAGTGCATTCAGGCTAAGCATGGCGACGATCACAAAAGCGGCCATGACAAATCGTTTGCCCAGGATATAAATCGTTGATCCATGGTCCAAAAACGAATCAAGCGCAAGGGATATCATGGCAACAGGGACAAACCAGCTCACCTTTGTCAACAACCTGTTACTGGCCAGGGGATCATCCCAGTGATACTGATTGTTCTGTATCCATCTGGTAACAAAATGAAGCAGGGTCCGTCGAACGAGAATGGTAACCACTATCGCCAGGACAACCACACAACTCAAAAAAATGCAGGTTGCCGCAAGCTCGGTATGTGCAGCGTCCATCTGTAAAAAACCGAGCCTGTCAGACAACCATCCTATGGAAATAACGTCTTGCATCACAATCATACGGTTCACTCATGCCGATCTAATTCTATCCAACCATGGAACGACATATATATTTTTGTACGTAATATGCTCCTAACTCTACATAAGACCAATCCGGCTATACAGTGTCAAACCAAATCGTTCAGGTAACCACTTACAGGGAAGGTGTTGAATTTGACAACTCCCAGTATTTGTAACTGCTTACAGGATGCCTGAGGCCACACAGACCGGCGCAGCGTATTTGGTCATACGTAAGCCGGGCTGATCGGAAAACCGTCTCCCCATTTGCCGGATTCCCGGCGCTCCAGGATATCTGCCCCCAACTCACAGTAGAAAGTGAGCAATGCTGAATTCACCTGCACCGCTGCTTTCACCTGCGCCTGCCGTACCCGCTGCTTTATCTCTTTTAGCCAATTGTGAGATTCTGTTGTTCTCATTGGTTCATTATTCATGCTTTATGGGACTCCTCGCTCTCTCGGGTGCTTTCTAGTGTCTGTCCATAAATGAGTATTTTTGCACAAGTTTAGGTAAGCGAAGACTCCGAGGCATGCGATAAATTTTACCGCAGACATATAGGTGATATCGGAGTCTACGCTTACCTTCGAGGATAAAATTTTGAGCATAACGCAAAAATTGGGTAGGTAAGCGAGGAACGAGACTCCGAAAAGACCATTTATGGACAGACACTTTCTAGGCTTGGTTAGTCTTTGTCGCAGTGGATTGTACTCATCGCTCATCAGCAATCAGCTCCAGTATAGGGAAAATTCGCGAGGGGAGTCAGGAGCAGACAACGGTATAAATTTGAGCAAGGAATCTGATACCCCCCGACTATCTTAGACCAGATCTAACCCTCGATGCCGAAGATGTCTATCAAGAACCTTGATAAACCGTCAGTAGTTGCGGCCAGCCTCATACAAACCTTGTCCTGGCAGAATCGCGCGGCCAAGAAAATTACAACCGCGGAAGTAGGGTTTCTGGATGATGTTCTCTATCGCCTGATACCGCTTATCGGCGGTGGCAAACTACTAAGCGGGGTTTGAAGTCCAATGGACGAAAACGTACGCTAAGTGTAGCGGCCCGCAATGATATCAGTTTTGGACCCACATTAAGTAACAATGAATCCCAAGTTACTTTGCGGTAGAAGAGTATCATTGGAATACAGGCTTATTTCGATGAATAGGTGTAGTTTCAATTTCGAAACGATTGGGGAAAACGAAGCCTTTGACTTGGCAGTATGTATAACGCTGAAAAAGATGCCCTTGTTCAAGGTCTTTCTCAGCAAGGTCTGTAATTTCTACTCGCACAAAACATTCCTTCTGATCCTTTTTTTCGCTTCCTCCCAGTCAGATACCTTTATTCCTCCGGACCTTAAGGCCTGTTCACGCTCTTTGAGAATTTCTTCATGCCAAGCGGGTGATTTGAAAACAGTATCATTTTTTGCCAAGTCATTCCAGAGAGTTTCAAGCAGATCAAGTTTTTGTTCGAATGAGTACTCCGCTAAAGGCAGTTCAACACGTTCCATAATATGGCTCCAAAGACTGAAAGATTCGATCTACTTGAAAGATATAATAACAACCGCTTTTCCAATACGCAAACGGCTCGCATGGCGCAGCGTTTAGGGCTATTTCATCGTTAAGATGGATATCACTGCCTATATAAAATAGTTTGTCAGAACTGGTACCAGACATTCTTCCGGTTTATCCACGGCCCGGCTTCTTCCAGGAACGCCTCCAGATACATTGCCCCAAAGGGTTATACCGTGCGTCCCGGACTTCTGAGATAAAGTTGTAATTATATCTTCTTTTTAATATCCACAATCGGTGTACCGTCGAGCACATCAAAGCCGCTGACATGCAGAATGTTGCCGTCCACACGCAGGACTTTCAACTCAGAAACAGCTATGGGATTGGGCCTTGCCGGACTGCGGGTGGCAAACACACCGTGCAGGCCGCGGCTTCGGTCACCTCGCGGGTAGACTTTGCGGACGGTGCGGTCCGCCTGGTGCAGCCAGCATAAAACTACAATGGTCTGACCGGCCTCTATTCCCTCCATGGCATCCAGGTATTTGAAATCGATCTCCAATGTCCCTGTGTGTTCCGAGCAATCGAAATTCTTGGGAGCCTGTTCACGGGTATGAATTTCGTTATGAACGTAGCCGATGCACTCCAGTTGTGGGATTTCCATGGTAATGTACCTATCTTTTCAATTTTACAGATATAAAATGTCGCCGATTATTCAACGCGGACGATCCTATCCAGAAGGGAAAAACGCGAAACAATAGCGAGCAGCAAAGAGCTGAGCAGCAGAGCGGTCAGGAGCCGCAAACTGACAATGACCCAAAGATTCGCCCCGAAGATGACAAACAGCAGAACGTCTTCTATCACCGAATGGCAGACCATGAGAAACGTACTGATATAAAAAATATCCCCTTTGCTCAAATTCCCTCTGCGCGCCTCACGAATGAGCAGGGAAGCTCCGTACGTTATACCAAGCAGCTGGCCGATGATAATGGAAAAAGATGTATTCACTTTTTCAATATGTCTCTGTATCCAGGGGGTTGCCTTGAGCAAATCCACGCAGACGATAATGCCGCTTACCATGCAGACAATTTTTAAGGCCAGGATACAAGCATGGAAAATTGATTGAACCAGCAGAGCACCCAGGGTCTGCGCCTGGGGAGCTTGCGAGGCAACTGCGTCTGTGACCTCGGAAAACAGAAAATCGGGGAGAAAAGGAAGCGGAAGCACAGCAATGAAGGCGGCGGCGAGGCGAAGTACAATAGAATACCGGTAGGCAACCCCTAATTTTTTCATGATCGCGCTTTCCACCACCAGAGCATGACACACCCCCAGAAAAATGGCGAGTGTCGTCCACTGGTACGCAGTGAGGCCGAGGGGAGCGGCAAAGGCTATCCCGGCGTACACGTTCAGCAAAATCCCTCCGGCAAGGGCAATGGATGCCTCAGGCGGTAAATGCAGCAACCCGGTGATTGGGGCAAAGAGAAAACTGACGTGCCTGAGCAGGTCGTAATACAGCAGGACATCGGCGACAATGTAGAGCGGGACCACGAACTTAAGGATGATGACGGCAGTGGATAAGGAAGAGCGCAGGCTCTCCTTGAGCAGGGTAACAGGTGACTGGGGCATGGAAATATGACAGCGAATCAGATCTTCTGACGGGTTCGTTTCAACTCTACGGGATCAGTAAATGTATATCATACGGTTAATAAAAAATTCTGTCGATAAGCGATTCCCTGGGAGGTGCGACAACATCTTCCTCCTTCGATTCTTCGAACTGGTACCCAAGCATGCGGAGGGTATTGTCATCCAGATAGAGTTTATCCTCATACGCGGCGCGAATTGTCCTGTCATGGGGATCCACCAGACGGGATGAAAGATACAGCACCCGGTTGGTCAAGGTATAGGTTGTAACCACCAGTGCCTGGGCGCGCTGATTTTGAGCGAGTTTTTCCAGCTCCCTGGTCAGCATGAATTCTCCCTGCTGATCAAGAACCACGAGTTCCCCGCGCAATTTTAATTCCTTGGCCGTATAGGTTCTGGTTACAAATCCGGCAATGATGCTGTTCTGCAGGCTGCGGCCGAAGTCCGTAGCCTGCTTCAGGGTCTTCTCATCCACAGGTGTCGTTACCAGTACCGGCTGTTCATTTTCCCGAGGGAACAATGGCGGTATGCACTGGACGATAAGTTTTTCGGCAATGGAATCTCCCAGACCGACCAGGTTGACATGCCCTCCCAGAACCGGTTCCAGTCTGGTGCCGTTCAGCCTGCTGCAGCCTGACATGAAAAGCATAAAGACTCCCAAAAGCAGAGAGACTGTTAATAACTGGAAACAAACCTTACCCATGGTATCTCAATGTTTGCTTATCAGGTTAATTTCTTTGGCTGTGCCGCCTTTTTGATAATGCCAGAAATCCTTGTCGTTTATATAATAAATGTCTGAACGATGCATCACATATTCATTATCATCTTGAATGGAGGTCGTGATAATGACCTCGTAGTGGCCGTTGATAGTGGAGGTGGCGCGAGCGGCATCCACTGCGCCTGCAGTTACCAGAGCAATAATGTCATCCGGAGCATGACGGAAAACAACGATCCCCGCAGTCAATGCCGTGAGGACTCCCGGCTGCGGCCACTGGTATCTGGTTGCAGCATGATACAATACCTGCACCTTATACTCAACCACCAATGCATCCTCTTCCAGTGCTGCACGGGTTGGAACACCGCTTTGAACCAGATGTGAGACCAACAGGTCATTGAAACCCTCGTCAAAGGCAAACGTTCCGCCGGACCCGCAGGTGTCAGGAAGTCCGCAGGTATGTTTGACGTACACAGGGTCCAGGAGATATCCGCGATCGATCAGATCGTTATTGATCTGATGGGCCACGTCTGAGGCCAGAACGCTCCAATGGTGGGCGGCCTGCATTTTTGGCTGACGGGTATAAGGATAGCCGGTTGACTGGGGAATACGGATACAGCCCGCCAACGGCCAGACGGCAAAGAATACTGCAATTAGGGATAGCAAGCGCATTGCGCCTCCGACATGAAAAAGGTGATGTGGGTACTCATTCTTCTTGTCGGAGGTATTGTATTAAAAATATAGTACTTTTTCAAAAATTACAACAGGGAATCAATTTTGCTTTCAATTTCAGATTGCGGCACAGCCCCGACCACCTGGTCTACAACCTCGCCCCCTTTGAGGAAAAGCAGTGTGGGGACGCCCCTGATCTGAAAACGTGCAGCAGTCATCTGGCTGACCGAGGTATCGAGTTTCACCACCACAACCTTTCCGGCATACTTTTCAGCGACGGTTTCAATGGCCGGAGCAATCATTTTGCAAGGGCCGCAGGTCGGCGAGTAAAAGTCTATCAATACGGGTAGTTTTGAATGCATAACCACGGCCTGAAAATTCTGATCACCAACAGGCAGAACTACGCCCGTCAATGCTGCGGACTGCAGCGATTTCCCACATTTCCCACATTTAGCATCCGTATATTCCTTACCGGCAGGAATCCTGTTTTTTGCTCCGCAATCAGCACACACGGCAAGTACGTCAGACATAATATTCTCCTCTTCTCCTCATTATTTTCTGCTGCCCATGGAATCGGACATTGCATACGTTGGCACAACCCGGCCGACATGGCTCATTGCGCTCTCTGTCGGACACTTTCACTTAAAAATAAGAAACTGCCCAGGCGGAGGCAACCCCGACACAAGAAAATACATCTAACAACCCGCGAAAAAGGCATCTGCTCCCCACTCACAAACCCGGTATCCAGGGGGGGGACCATACGGATAAAAAAAGTTGACTTTAACGGGATTTAACGTATTTTTGATATACATCTTCACATAATCGCCAACACTATCTTACCATTAGAAAACATGAGCAAGCTGACCGCAAGCCAGGAAGATTACCTCGAAGCTATTTATCAGATATCAGAAAAAAAAATGGCTTCCCGAGCCAAGGATATAGCCCAGCGGCTTCAGGTCAGGGCTTCATCCGTCACCTCTGCTTTGCGCACCCTCGGTTCCATGGGGCTGATCAACTATGCCCCCTATGACCTGATAACCCTGACTGAGGAAGGAAAGACTGTTGCCGTGGAAATTGTCCGACGCCATGAAGCTCTTGAACGATTCCTCATCAATGTATTGGGCATAGAACCAAAAGAAGCCGGAGAAGCTGCCTGCCGCATGGAACACAGTGTTTCTAAAAACATTGTTGACCGCCTTGTCGACTATTCAGAGTATGTGGAAAATTGCCCAAAAGGCGGCGTAACCTGGGATTCCGGCTTCGGTTACTACTGCAAAGGCGGATGCACGGAAAAAAATTGCGATCGAAAAAACACGACCGCCTGAGGACATCATCCGGACTATTTGTCACTGACCTTGACGGCACACTGCTGACGGATGCAAAAACCATTCGACAGGAGGAATTCGACAGTCTGCGTGCGCTTCGCAGCAAAAACGTCAGCGTAGCCCTTGCAACAGGCCGTTCCGCTTACTCCCTGCAGCGATTACTTGCCGGGGACAACGCCTTGAACGGAAATTTCAAAAGTGCGGTTGATTATGTTATTTTTTCAACCGGTGCAGGGATCATGGACGCAGCCACAGGCAGCATCCTGGTCGCCCATGCTCTATCCGTAGAAAATGTGCTGGAAATATCCCAGCGCCTCGAGGCGCTTGAAATTGAATACATGGTGCATGCGCCCATCCCCCACACCCACCGTATGTATTACCGCCCACTCAACGGAGGAGGACCGGATTTTCAACGAAGAATCAGTATGTACAGTGAATTCGCGGTCAAGCTGCCCGCACTGGACCAGGAAACGTGCGACTCTTTCGGGGGTGCTACGGAAGTCCTCGGCATCGTGGATAAAGTACGCGGCCATCAGCTCGCCCTTACCCTTGCCGATACATTCAACCGCTTCAGTGTGATTAAAGCTACCTCCCCTTTAGATCACGAATCAATATGGATTGAAATATTTCATAAAAACGGTTCCAAGTCCGCTGCCGTACAGTGGCTTGCGAAGAAACTCGGCATTCCCCGGGAATGCGTATGCAGCGTCGGCAACGATTATAACGATGAAGACATGCTCTGTTGGTCAGGTTCGGCCTTTCTGGTCGGTAACGCCCCCAAGGCTTTGAAAGCCGTTCATACCGTGGTCGCCTCGAACAATGCCGGCGGAGTGACCGAAGCCGCCTTACTGTGGTTGGACCGGCTCCGGTTCATCAGCGGAATGTAGCAATGTGAGTAATTACTCATACCGGACAATGTCGATCTCAGGAGCAATCCATAGCCTGAAAAGGTTTTCCACATACATTTTACCTAAGGAGCAGCAAGATGTCTCGAGCGGACGGACCAAAGGGTGCCATACTTCAGCGTGACAAAAAAACCTATGCCGTGGTCCCCAGAATCCCGGCCGGGGTAATCAAGCGGGAGGATCTCAAAGCCATTTCCCATGTAGTTGAAAAATACGATATCCCCATAGTGAAAATCACCTCCGGTCATCGAATCGCCCTTGTCGGCATGCCTGAGGAGCAGATTCTGCCTATTTATGAGGAACTCGGCATGGATGAAGGCAAGGCGGTTGAGCTCTGCCTCCACTATGTGCAGGCATGCCCGGGAACCGATGTCTGCAAATTCGGCGTGCAGAACTCCCTTGAATTAGGGATCAGAATAGAAGAGATCTTTACCGGCGTAGAGCTGCCCGCTAAATTCAAGGTCGGTGTTTCCGGGTGCCCCTTTCTGTGCGCGGAAAGTCTGGTTAGAGACCTCGGATTGATCGGCAAGAAAAAAGGCTGGACTCTGGTCTTCGGCGGCAACTCCGGCCGTAAAGTGCGCAAGGCGGATGTTCTGGCGGAAGATCTCGACGAAGAGGCAGCCATCGCTCTCGCCGGGAAATGCATTGAATATTATGCAGCCAATGCCAAGAAAAAAGAACGGACCTGTACCTTTGTTGAACGTATCGGCATTGAAGAGCTGAAAAATGCCGTTCTCTAATCCGATTCAGCAAAAATATATGCTGCTGCGGGGCGCTGAACTGCGCATGCTGCTGCAAGCATTGCCGCAATACCATTTGTCTGCCCAAAGGGGGTATCATGGGTAACAACCTCTACATAACAGGACTTCAACCGCAAAGCGGACTCGCTCTGGTTACCCTGGGCGTCATGGAGCTGCTGGTACGCAACCTGGGGTCGGTCGCCTTTTTCCGGCCGATTGTCAATACCGGCAAGGCCGGAGACGGCAAAGATGCAATTCTTCAACTCATTGCCGACCACTACGCCCTCGCCCCATCCTATGACCGGATGTATGGAGTGAGCTTCGAGGAAGCAAGAGCCCTTATTGCTGAAAAACAACATGACAGGCTGCTTGAAAAGGTACTGGACAAATACAAGGAACTTGAAGAACAACACGACTTCGTGCTCTGCCTGGGTACTGATTTTGAAAGCGATTCCGCAGCGTTCGAATTCGACCTGAACGTTGACATGGCAAACAATCTCGGCTGCCCTGTATTGATGGTGGCTTCTGCCGGCAGTTCAAAACAGCGGGATGTCATCGAAGCATGCCGATTTGCCGTTGGGACGTTCAAGCGAAAGGGATCGGAAGTCATGGCCGTACTGCTTACCCGCGCCCCGACGGCTGAGCGGGAAGCCGTCTGCCGGGCTCTCGGGGAAGCATTGCAGGGAAGCGTTGACCTGATATATTCCGTTCCCAACGACGACAGCCTGGAACAGCCTACCATGGCTGAAATTGCTGCGGCTCTGAACGCCGTGGTCATTTACGGTGAAGGCCGGATGAACCGGCCTGTTTCCAGATTTGTGGTGGCAGCCATGAATCTTAGAAATTTTCTGGCACGGCTGACCGACAACAGTCTCATCATTACCCCGGTGGATAGAATCGATATTGTTCTGGGAACCCTGGCCGCATTCCGCAGCTCGAACATGCCCAACATTGCGGGTATCGTCCTGACCGGATATCTCGAACCGGATGCACTGCTGCGCCCCTTGCTCCAGGGGTTGAATGACCTGGTTCCAATCATAAAGGTAAAGGAGGACACCTTTACCACGGCCATGCAGGTCAGGGATATACGCAGTGATATTACTGCGGAAGCAAGATTGAAAATCGCCGCCGCCTTAAACCTTTTCGAGACCAATGTCGATACCACGGAGCTGCGGGAAAGGATTGTAGGCTATTCGGTCCTGTTCATTACGCCCAAAATGTTTGAATTCAGCCTTATCAAACGGGCTCGCGCTTTCAGACAGACCATTGTGCTCCCAGAAGGGGAGGAAGAAAGAATTCTGAAAGCAGCTGAAATACTCATGCACAGACAGGCGGTAAACATTATCCTGCTGGGCCGTGAGGAACGTGTCCGCGCTAAAATCCTCAGCCTCGGTCTGCAGCTCGATGATATTACAGTCATCGACCCTGTGCAATCACCGCATTTTAACGACTATGCCGAGACCTTTTTCACCCTTAGAAAGCATAAGGGGATTACCAGGGACAATGCACGGGATATGATGTCGGGGGTGACCCACTTCGGGACTATGATGGTCTACAAGGGCCATGCGGACGGCATGGTTTCCGGTGCCGTCCACTCCACCCTCGAAACCGTACGCCCTTCCCTGGAGTTTGTCAAAACCAGACCCGGATCTACCATCATGTCCTCCATCTTCCTCATGTGCCTGGAAGACCGCGTTCTCGCCTATGGCGACTGTGCGGTCAATCCCCGCCCCGATGCCCGGCAGCTTGCAGAAATCGCCGTCACATCGGCCCGGACGGCGGAGCTGTTCGGCATCAAGCCGTTGATAGCCATGCTGTCCTATTCTTCAGGGACCAGCGGTATAGGTGAAGAGGTCGACCGGGTCAGAAAGGCCACCGAACTGGCAAAGGAGCTGGCCCCTGAACTTCCCATTGAAGGCCCGATTCAGTATGACGCCGCGGTCGATGCCGGGGTGGCTCGGACCAAGATGCCGGACAGCAAAGTTGCCGGCAAGGCCACGGTATTCATTTTTCCGGACCTCAATACCGGCAACAATACCTATAAGGCCGTCCAGCGGTCTGCCGGCGCGGTGGCCATAGGACCGATCATGCAGGGCTTGAACAAACCGGTGAACGATCTCAGCCGCGGGTGCCTGGTAACGGATATCGTCAACACGGTCGCCATCACCGCCATCCAGGCGCAGGCTGAAAAAGGGTCGATTTAAGTGATCCACCCTCGCCTCACCCTGCAGCAGAGGATCAATGTACGGGAAGGCGAACAGTAAAGGTTGTTCCCTTACCTACCTCTGAAACGAAACTCAACTCCCCTCCATGCTTCTCCCTGATTATAGTCCGACAGATGGCAAGCCCTTGACCGGAGCCTCGTCCCACCTCCTTGGTGGTAAAAAACGGATCAAATATTCGTTCCTTGATCCTGTCCGGAATGCCTGAGCCTGAATCGACAACCTGAATCTCCACATGATTTCCGGAGAGCATGGTCCTGACCGAGATGGTTCCCCGTTTACCGTTGTCCGCATTTGCATCTTCTATGGCATGGGCGGCATTGACAAGTAAATTTATCACCACCTGTCCGATATCCTCAGGATACACAGCCACCAGAGGCAGGTCGGCTAAATCCGTTTCCAGATCGGCAACATATTTATAGGTATTATGACTGACGATAAGCGCGTTGTTGATGATGCCGTTGAGATCGGTCTCCTTCTTTTTTTCATTACTGCTGCTGTGTGCGAAACCTTTTAAACCAAGGACAAGTTTTGTAACCCGCTCCACGCCCTCCTGGGTTTGTTGAAAGGCCATGGGAGCTTCCGCTTCCAGATACTCGATATCCGCCTGATCCAGCAAGGTATCGATTTCAGCCAGCTCTTCCCGGCAGAACCCTTCTTTTCGCAGCTTCTCACCGAGTCGTCCATAGGCATTGAGAATCGACAGCATATCGCTGAAACTCTCTTCAAGAAAATCCACATTACTGCCGATGTATTGAATGGGCGTATTTATTTCATGGGCAATGCCGGCTGCAAGTTCACCTATTGACTGCAGCTTCATATTGTGAATCCGTTTGGCTTCGATCAATTTCAGTGCCGTAAGATTGCGGAAAATGACTATGCCGCCTGTGACCTTGTTTTTTTCATCACGAGTCGGAGAAACAATATAGTCCACCTTCAAACTTGAACCGTCTTTATGCCAAAAGACATCCCCATCGACATGATGGGACGAGCCATCTTCAATGGCAGCGAAAACCGGACTGAATTCCCACGGATATTCACTGCCGTCTTCCTGGCTGTGATGCATGATCGCGTGCATCTTTCTGCCGATCAACTCCTCCTCCGACCAGCCTATATCCTGCTGAGCGACCTCGTTGGCTGAGAGTATGTTTCCATCGCAATCAACAGTGATAACCGCACCGTTTACCCATTCCAGCAGCATCTGATTTTGAAAACCGAGCTGCTTCAATGCTTCAAGGAGCCGATCTATTTCTTCTTCACAAAAATATATGCTGTTTTCCGTGGATTCAGCCATGATATGTTCCCCTGCGTCTCATACACTCGGGACAGCACCCTTCCCATTCACACGGGGAATGCATCTTCAACAATAATTGTCCTGCACGCATCCAGCCATCCCGCAAATTTTTCCGCCAAACCGACGGCATGAAGGCACTCCTCACAAAGCAGCGACGCCGCAAAGACCTGAGAGGGCCGGAGTTGCCTGTCTATCACATCTGCGGCGTGAACAATCAGAGCCGGAGAAACCGTCGATCCGGGGTACGCCTCCAGCCGGTGATGAAAGGTTACGGCTTCCATCACCGCAGCAGGCAGTCCCCACAAACCGATAAGATATCCTCCCGCTTCCGCATGATCCGCCTGCAACACCTCCCGCTCAGCCATATGACTGCTGATCTGTTGTGTTTCAGCAAGCTTCAGCACCTTTCCATAAAGGGACTCGCATTTCACCAGAAGCAGTAATTTACCGATATCATGGAGTATGCCTGCTATGAAGACGTCATTGACGAAATCGTTGTCCAACCCTTCAAGTTGGGCGATTTTCTTTGCATACACCGCCGTTGCCAGGGAATGTTGCCAAAGCTCCCGGATCTGCGCAGTGACAAGGGGATCACTGCTGCTGATTTCAGTGAAAACGCCCACACTCAGCACCAATGCTTTTACCGTGTCTAATCCGAGAAGATTCACAGCCCTGGCCGGACTTTCGACATTCCTGTACAACCCGAAAAACGCAGAATTCACCAGGTGCAGCACTTTAGCGCTCATAGCCATATCCTGCTCTATAACAGCCGTGATATCATCGAGTGAACATTCAGGATCCTTGAGTTTTTCCTGCAATTTTGCATACACTGCCGGCAGACTCGGCAGCCTTCCTATACGGGATATACAGGCTTTCAGTTCATTGTTGGTGAAAACGTCCTGAAGACGACAAGCCCTGTATAAAACCTCTTTAAGAACATCCGGAGAGGTTGGTTTGGCGAGAAACTGATGGGCGACGCCGACCGTTGCCAGAACCGCCGTCTCATCTGCATGACCCGACAAAACGATACGCATGCTGTGAGGAAACTGTTCCTTAATGATGTTTAACAACGCTGCTCCGTCCATACACGGCATACGCATGTCCGTAACCACAATATCCACATGGTGGTTGCCCATGAAATCAAGGGCCTCTTTTCCACTTTCGACAAAATGAAAATCCATTTCTTTGCGAAGCGTACGCAGCATTCTTTTCAGGCCGGAGAGAATTTTCGGCTCATCATCCACAAAAAGTATTGATCGTCTCTGCATGCGACCTCTTACGGTTCCAGTATCCAAACAAGGTGCTATTTATTCACTTCTATGGCGTTTTTACCCGATGATTTGGCAAGATACAGTGCCTTGTCCGCCTTATCGATCAGGGAGCTGCAGTCTGCTGCAATCTGCGGCCGGGTTGAGGCGACCCCTATGCTGATAGTGACCGTATCCGCAACACTCGAGGCAATATGCTCCAGAGCTATTTCTTTCAATCGCTTTTGAATCTGTTCAGCAATAAACACACCGCCTGCAGTGTCCGTATCCGGAAGGACACAGGCCATTTCCTCTCCTCCGTAGCGGGCGCAAAAATCCCCGGGCCGAGTAAGGGTTTCAGGGAAAATTGAGGCTATTTTTTTCAGGCACTCATCACCGGCCAGGTGACCATAATGATCATTATAACGCTTAAAATCATCGATATCGATCATAAGCAGGGTAATGGAGGTCTGCAGCCTTCGTGCCCGCTTCCACTCTTTTTCCAGGGTTTCATCAAAGGATCGCCGATTGGGTATGCCTGTCAGGCCATCGGTCAGGGAAAGGCGTGCCAGAAAATCTTTCTGCTGTTTCAGTTCAAGGTGATTCTTCACCCGCAGGCGGACTATGCCGGCGTTGAAAGGTTTGCTTATATAATCCACTGCTCCCAGTTCCAAACCCTTGGCTTCACTTTCGACTTCATCCATGGTTGAGATGAAGATAATGGGAATATCCTTTAAGAGGGGATCCTCTTTTATCTCTCTGCAAACCGCATATCCGTCCATACCCGGCATCATCACATCCAGAAGAATCAAATCCGGCAGATCACTGTTTCTCAGGAGTTCCAGAGCGGACGTCCCATCCCTGGCCGCCCGCAGTTCGTAATCGTCTCCAAGGGTCTGTGCCAGCACATGGATATTGGTTGGGCTGTCATCGACGATCAGGATATCGCCTTTACGACTGGTAGAAGATGTCATATTGATTCACCTGTTGAGGAGAAAAGTTCTTCGATACTGTTAACGGCATTCACAGCGTCAGCATATTCAAATCCATCCACCTGCCGCACCAATCTCCTGAAAGGCGCATCCATTTTTGTTCCTGACACCATGTCACTCAAATCTGTAAGCAGCTTTTCCGGGACTATTCTCTGCTGCTGCAGGAGAGATTTGAGATCAGCAAGCAGGCCTCTCAGTTCGCTCATATCATAGGCAGGGGGTGCATCCATTTCCTCCGGTTGCAAGGTATCATCACATGCCTGCTCGAGGACCTGTATGGTCTCGTCATACGCCTCTTCAAATCGCTTCCAACCTGCATCTGAGCCTGATTTGAGTTCCTGCTCAAACGCTGCTGCCGCATCATGCAGCCTGACAGCTCCTATATTTCCGGAAGCGCCCTTGATTGTATGGATATTTTTGGCTGCCTGTCTCAATTCTCTTTGCTCAATATTTTCAAGCAATGACTGTTTCATAGTACTGAATTCAGAAAGAAAAACATTCAAAGTTTTGTGCAGAGCGGTCCAGTTTCCGCCCATACGCCGCACTGCGCTTTGCAGATCGAATCCGGGTAATGCAAAGGGTTCTCCCATATTGTTCTCTACCTGGAGCTGTGCATTGAAATCATTCCCGGTGATATCTCTTTGTGGTTTAATCCATTTCGCCAGTGTGGCGACCAGCATGTCGGGATCAATGGGTTTTGCAATATGATCGTTCATGCCGGCGGCCAAACATTTTTCCTTATCCTGAATCAATGCCGCAGCAGTCATAGCTATGACAGGCAGGTTCTGTCTTTTTTTCTCAGAGCGAATCTGCCGGGTTGTTTCATATCCATCCATTATCGGCATCTGCAGATCAAGTAATACGGCATCATACTCCTCTCTCTCTATAAAGTCCAACGCCTCACGGCCGTTATCGGCAGTGGTGACATCAAACCCCAGACTGTGCAGCAGCTCACCGGCAACCTGCTGGTTGACTTTATTGTCCTCCACCAGCAATACCCTGGCGCCGGGGAAAGGATATGTCTTTTCAGCAGAATCAGTCGGATGCTCCTGGAACACCGCGTTTCTCGCAATATGTTTTTGCTGCTGCAAATCTATGATCACATCGAAAAGCTGTGATGAAGTAAGGGGTTTGTCTATTAGAACATCGACACTGAGATCCGCCGGCATGGAACGTGCGAGCTCACGTCCTGCACTGGAAACAGTCACGACGGCAGGCAGATGCCCCAACCCGGACTGTTCATGGGATTGCCTGGCCAGTTTAACAATCTCAAACCCGTTCATGCCGGGAAAATCCCAGTCCACGATGAGGAGTTCATAGGGCTGTTGGGCAAGGACGGCAGCATCTATTTCGGCCAGACAGGCATCCGCCGAAGAGGCCTCCGTGACTTCAAAATCCCAGGAATCAAGGATCTGCCCGAGCACGGTCCGGGCAGATGCCTGATCATCAACAAGTAAGACACGCATTCCGCGCAGATTGGCAGGATCCCGATGCAGGGGCATATCATGCCTGATTTTCATGGGAATGGAAAAATAGAAGGTGCTGCCCTGCTCCACCACACTGTCCACGCCTATCTCACCTCCCATCAGTTCTACCATTTTCTTGCTGATGGACAATCCCAGACCGGTGCCGCCGAATCGACGCGTAGTCGAGCCGTCTGCCTGATGAAAAGCCTGAAACAATTTTGCCTGATTCTCCACAGGAATTCCGATTCCCGTATCCTCTACAGCAAACTTCAGCGAAACGTCCTGCTCCTGGGAAGAAAGCAGCTCAATAGAAACCCTGATTTCCCCATGTTCGGTAAATTTGACGGCGTTCCCAACCAGATTGCTGAGCACCTGGAGCAATCGCAGCTGGTCTCCTTCAAGATACTGAGGCACATCCGGAGCGACGTCAAACAGAAACAGGAGCCCCTTATCTTCAGCCAATATGGAAAACAGGTCACTGATACTCTGTAAAAGATCATCTACATAAAAGGCTCCCGGTTCAAGGTGCAGGTAGCCTGCCTCGATTTTGGAATAATCAAGAATATCGTTGAGCACTTGAAGCAGTGCTTTGGAAGAAGAATCAATCTTTGTGAGATAGTCCTGTTGTTTTCCAGAGAGAGAAGTGTTCTGCATCAGGTGGGTCAAACCGATAATACCGTTTAAAGGGGTACGGATCTCGTGGCTCATATTGGCCAGGAATTCACTCTTATGACGGCTGGCTTCCTCAGCTTCGTCTTTGGCGCGAATAAGCTCTTGCTGGGCGTTTTTATACGGGGTGATATCAGCGACCGAAGCAACGATCTGCACTTCACCTCCCTCAGCACTGGAGAACAGCCGGGCTATCAGGTGTCCCCAGAATTGAGTGCCGTCCTGGCGCACGCATAACCGCTCGTTATCCAAGACCTCGACCTCGTGGTTACGGACGGAGAGAAATGCTTTCCGGCTGTCTATTCGTTGGGAAGGATGGACCAATAAAGCGTAATCCATACCTATCATAGTCTCTAGAGGGTAGCCGAACATTTCAGCAGCCCTTTTGTTGGCAAGCGTTACGAGCCCCTTTCCGTCACCCAGAAATATGGCCACATTGACGGTATCCAGAATATGCTGCAGCACCTCGCCATGCCTGGCGGTTTTTCGATTGGCCTCCTCCAGAGCGGCCTGGGCCAATCTTCGGTCGGTGACATCATGGATGATGGAAAACAGCCTGACTTCTCCTTTGACCTTTATGGGTGTGACATACGCCTCTACGTCACGAATTTCTCCAGAGGCCCGCTTGTGTTTAAAAAGAAAATAATTGGTTTGCTCACTCTTGGCGCTCTGCCGCTCTTGAGAAACTACATCGTCCGGCAGGATATTGATCCGGTTGATGGACATACCTGTAATTTCATCCTCTGAATATCCGTAATAGTTAACCGCAGCCTGGTTTGCAGAATAAATGGTCCCGCTGTCCGGATCAATGAGCAGCATCACAGAGTGGTTTCGTTCAAAAAACTGACGGAACTGAGACTCACTCTCTGCGAGTTTCTGCTCATTCATCCTTGCTGTGGTCACATCGCGATTCGTGCCGACTACACGTCTCAAGTCACCTCGCTCATCATATTCAGGATAGACGGCGGCTTTGATATAACGAATCTGCTGATCCGGTAACAAAATCCTGAAAACACAATCTTTGGGATCTTTCGTATCCAGCTGTTCCACCATCTGCTGTTCAGCAGCGGCCTGGTCTTCGGGATGGACCCTCTCCAGCCAGAAATCATACGTCAGAGTCTGCCTGCGCAGTTCTCCCGGGACGCCATATATCTCGAACATACGTTCATCCCATGCCAAGGTGTTCTTGACTACATCCCAAACCCATATTCCCATGGCGGCAGCCCTGGTAGCCATCTCCAGCCTGTTCAAAGCAGAGCGCAGCTGAAGGGCGATCTCTTTCTGCCGTGAAATATCACGCCATGAAACCAAAAGCACCTTTTCCCCTTCCATGGAAATAGGCGCCATGGAAACATCAGCCCAGAACCTGTCACCATCAAGACGCTGGTGGACCCACTCATATCTGTGTATTCCCTTTTCCTGGGCAAGGGCCATCATCTTACCGGTCATCTCTACGGAAAGACAGCCGTCCGGTTGTTGCAGCGGACAAAATCGACTCGGTGATTCTCCGATGATCTGGGTTCTTTCACCTCTGAGTATGTTTTCTGCAGCCCGATTGCAATCAACGATAACCCTGTCTTGCGTCTCTACGATAAGCATGGCGTCCGGAGAATGAACAAACAGGGTATGAAAGCGTTCTTCACTTTCTTTCAGCTTGGTTATATCCCGGACAATTTTAGACGCCCCGATAATCTCATTATCGGCATCATAAAGAGGTGAAATAGTGAGGGATACACTGATAATCCGATCGTTTTTACATACGCGCTGCGCCTGATAATGGGTCAAGGATTGACCTTGGATAATACGTTCCAGAATACGGAACTCTTCCTTCAGCTCTTTTCCCGGCAGCAGGAAGGCCACGTTACGACCGACAGCCTCATGTTCAGAATACCCGAACAGGGTTTCCGCGCCTTTGTTCCAACTGGTAATGACCCCTTCCAGTGTTTCACTGAAAATGGCGTCATCTGAAAACTCCACAATGGTTGCCAGTTGCTGCAAGCGGGCCTCTGCCGCCTTTCGTTCGGTGATATCGCGGGCCGAGGCATAGAGATATTTTTTTCCGTTCAGCTGTATGCCCTTGGCATTGATTTCCACATCTATGATGCTGCCGTCTTTTCGTCTGTGCCGTGTTTCAAAAAATTTTGCTTTGTCCCAGATGTTTTTTAACCATTCATATATCTGTTCCATCGAGATGGCGGTATCCCAGTCATACACGCTCAGATTCCACATTTCTTCGGGAGTATACCCCAGCATACGGGCAAATGAATGGCTGAATTCAACCACCCTTCCGCTCGCATCCAGTATATGGATGCCGTCGGTGGCGGTATCGAGCAGAGTCCGCAGTTCCTGTTCCCTATACTCCACAAGGCTCAAACTCTCTGTCAGCATTTCAGTGCGTTTTGCCACTTCATCTTCCAGCGTTGTGTTCACCCGGCGGAGTTCCTGTTCTCTTTCAGCAAGGGTATCGAGCATTGCATTGAATTCGACCGATAGATCAGTGAGTTCGTCTGTTCCGGAAATATTGATCCTGTTCTCGGGACTATGGTTTTTTACCTGATCTATGGTTTGCTTAATATCATAGAGGCGCTTGGTCAACCGCCCTCCAATGAACCAGGCAATACAAATTCCCGTTATAACGGCTGCCAAAGCATACAGGACTCCTTCCTGCACAATGCGCTGCATTTCTTGCATGGCACGCTGCCGACCGATACCGACGCGCACCCAGCCGACCTGAGCATTGTTCAACAGAACGGGCATGGTGACATCAATCAGACGGCTGCTCAGAAGAACGGTTTTCTTTTTTTCGGTCCAGGCATGTCAAGGACACTGAGCCCGATCCTGGCGTTGTCGGTGTGCGCCAGAATCTTGCCGGATGCGTCAGTGAACATGGCAAAGGCAAGATCCGGATAATTTTTCTGTAAATTGACCAGTTCCTGAAGTCCGGAGTAATCTTTTGCAGCCAGCCAGCCGGCTGAAGAAGCGGCCAATGTCCGGGCAAGGGATTCTGAGTGCTCAGTCTGATGTCTGGAGACCATTTCTTTTTGCCGCCAAACCAGATCCACGATAAACAGGGACATCAATATTGCGTGGATAAGAGCAACACCGAGAATAAGTTTATGACGAAAGCTCATGGCGTTTTCCTTCAACTGGTGCGGTTGGGACTTATAACCTGATCACAGGAGAGAGGCGGGGAGGAAACACGGACCGGGCGGGCCCATAGTTACGAATGCGCATCAGTATCCGGGTGTTTGCATTGCATCCAATCGGTATACTGCGCAGCTTTCATCTCGGGCGCTATTTCTTCTGCACAGGTCGGACATCTCGTTCAAACTGCATTATAAACGCTCGCACCTTATCATATTTATCGTCATCAGCCGCATAAAAACCGGCTGTTTCCATTGCAGTCAAAACATGCTTGCCTGAGGGCGCTTCAGTGAGCTGAAAAAGCGCCTGCCGCAAACTGTGTTTCAAGGCATTGGGAATATCTTTTCCAGCCATCACCGAATTGTTCAGCAACGGTTCAGTCCGCCACTGTACCTGCAGATATTTCGCCTTTTCAGGATGATCTTTTTGAAACAGTCTCCAGGGAGGCGGCCAGGTTACCCCTGCAGCGCTTTCTCCTAGAAAGACATTCATGATGGATGACTCCTGGGAGCCGACATAGGTGTTGCGTATGTCCCGGTGGATGTCAATGCCATGCTGAAACAAAAAATATTGCGGCATCATACAGGCGGCAAGGGCCGTTGGTGCAGGATAGCTGACGGTTCTTCCCTTCAAATCAGTCACCTTTGCGAACCTACCGTCTTTACGGGTGATAAAAATTCCCCTGAAATCCTCAGGAGTTCCGGCCATGGCGATGACCTCATATCCGAGCTCCATTGCCTGCAAAGTCTGCCAGGGATTGGGAAGCAGGAATTCAATTTCAGCCTGCTGTATTTTTTTCTCAAAGGCCGCATAATCGCGGGAGGCTTCCAGGATAAAACCGGCATCAGGAATAACTTCGTTCAGATAGTCGATGAGCGGCTGGTAAGCGTGGGAGAGCTTGGCCGGATTATGCAGGGGATGCACCGCAAACCGGTAGCTGGGGGATTGCCGGGGCATGGTTTCTTTCCTCACTGCGGAATACCTGGGGCCGATTGTTTCTTCGGGCTGTTCGCAGCCTGCATAGAGAAAAACCGCTGAAACAATCACTGCAAACAGGGAAAAAAACCGCATCATTGCTCCTTGACTCTTTTATTCGTTGCTGCAGTTTCCTGCAGGGGCAATGCCCCCAGAGTTTTTACCTATTATTGATTGTAAAGAAGAACATACTAAAAAGTCAAAAGTAATAACCAATTCCAGCGTCTCCGCGTCTGTAAAGTTTCAGCTGGGTGCATTTCCCTCTTTTTGCTGGTCTGTTGAGCTGGAATGTGCGAAGCTGTACATAAGAAGAAGGGTTTTTGACTGGTGAACAGGCAACCAAGGCTGGGGATAAGGCATGGAGCAACCCACCGAAAATGCTGTTACAGACAACGGGCAGCCGTCTATCCTGCAACCTGAAGATATCTGCGCTTTGGCCTCCCGGCTGGCTTCGGAATTGGATCCGATGCGCGCTAAGCAACATGTTGTTCTGGACAGTTCCCTGGAACGGGACCTGGGTTTTGACAGCCTGACCCAGGTGGAACTGCTCGCACGCCTGGAAAAAGCGTCCGGCATTGCTCTAGGAGAGCAGGTCCTTGCCGGTGCGGAAACCTTGCGGGATCTGGCCAGGGCACTGAGCCTGGGCCATCCCGACCAGCCCCCGGCAGCAACACGCAACCAACAGGAATCACTCGGCAAAAAAGGCCAGACAGGCATTGCACATTCCGCCCGCACCCTGGTCGAGATGCTGCATATGCAGGCAGATGCATTTCCAAATCAGACACATCTTCTGTATTACCAACAGACAGATGTTTCCGTTGCCTTGAGCTATGGGGAGCTCAGAGACCGGGCCGCTGAAACAGCAGGGAATCTGCAGAGCCTGGAAATACACCCCGGCGCCCATATCGCCCTGATGCTGCCCACCGGACTCGACTATTTTTACTGTTTTTTCGGTATTCTTCTCGCAGGTGCGGTCCCGGTCCCCCTCTACCCGCCTGCCCGCCCCTCTCAAATCGAGGACCATCTCCGCAGGCACTGCCATATTCTCAACAATTGTCAGGCTGAACTCCTGATAACCATAAGCGAGGTGATAACGCCGGCTCGATTCCTCAAGGCGCAGGTCTCTTCCCTGCGGAGGGTAATGACGGTTTCCGAACTGCGGGATGCCGATCAGGCGGCGTCCATTCCTCTCCCTTTCATCCGGCCGGAAGAGACGGCTTTTCTCCAGTACACCTCCGGCAGTACAGGCATTCCCAAAGGAGTTATCCTCACCCATGCCAACCTGCTCACCAACATCCGTACAATGGGCCGGGTAATCCAGGCAGGACCTGAAGATGTATTTGTCAGCTGGCTTCCCTTGTACCACGACATGGGCCTGATCGGTGCCTGGCTGGGCAGCCTGTACCATGGATGCCGAGTGGTTATACTGTCCCCGCTGTCTTTTCTAGTGCATCCGGAAAACTGGTTATGGGCCATTCACCGTCACAGGGGAACGCTTTCAGCCTCCCCCAATTTCGGTTATGAACTTTGTCTGAACAGAATCGATGAACATCGGATAAATAATCTTGATCTCAGTTCATGGAGAATGGCCTTTAACGGCGCTGAACCGGTCAGTCCGCACACAATAGACCGTTTCTGCAAGCGTTTTAAATCCTATGGGTTCAAAGCCGAGGCTATGTCACCGGTTTACGGCCTGGCAGAATCAAGCGTGGGCCTGGCTTTTCCGCCTCCTGATCGCGGGCCGATTATCGACACTGTCCAGCGACACGCCTTTATGCATGAGGGCAAAGCCCTGCCGGTTTTGCCTGATGACAACCATGCATTGAGCTTTGTTTCCTGCGGTCGCGTCCTGCCCGGACATCAATTGCGTATTGTCGACGCCCGGGACCATGAACTTCCTGATCGGAGAGTCGGCCGCCTGCAGTTCACCGGGCCCTCTTCGACCAGCGGCTACTACCGCAATTCCGACAAAACCAGGGAACTTTTCCACGGTACCTGGCTGGATTCAGGCGATCTGGCCTATATGGCCGACCAGGAGCTGTATCTGACAAGCCGGGTGAAGGATATCATCATTCGCGGCGGGCGAAACATCTCTCCCTATGAACTTGAAGAAGCCATCGGCGAGATTGAGGGCATCCGTAAAGGATGTGTTGCCGTATTCGGGGTCGTTGATTCTGTCACTGCAACGGAACGTCTTGTGATCATAGCTGAGAGCCGCCAAAAGGAGTCCGAAATTCTTGAACGGCTCAGGCGGCGAATTGTGCATCGCAGTGTTGACATCCTGGGCTTGCCTCCCGATGAAGTGCTCCTGGGTGCACCAGGTTCGGTATTGAAAACATCAAGCGGCAAAATTCGTCGTTCCGCCTGCAAAGAACTCTATGAACAGGGGAAAATCGGCAGACCGCCACGCGCGGTCTGGTTGCAGTTGACCGGTATGACGCTGCGCAGCATCTT
This sequence comes from Desulfobulbaceae bacterium, assembly GCA_963678525.2. GTDB lineage: Bacteria > Desulfobacterota > Desulfobulbia > Desulfobulbales > Desulfobulbaceae > Desulfogranum. The sequence continues at coordinate 795,701 of CAXXDG010000003.1, read as the reverse complement.
CCAGCAGGGCAGGCAAGCCATACAGCTGACGGCCGTTTCTCTGTATGCCGGATATTGCTGGCTGGTATTCGGACTGCTTTCAGCAACGGCCGCATGCATTGTTCTTATGCTGCCCGGCAAAAAACTCGGACGACAGGTTGCACGCCTGACCACACGCCTGCTTGCAAAACTGACCGGAACGGCGATAATCAGCCGGGGACGGGAAAATATAACCGGTGCCAAACCGGTGGTACTGGTAGTTAACCACCAGAGTTACCTGGACAGCCTTATCCTTACAGCGGCCCTGCCTGAACAATTCAGTTTTGTCGCCAAAATCGAGCTGGCTGAGAATCCGGCGCTTCGTTTCTTTTTACAACGGCTTGATGTGGTTTTTGTCGAACGCTTCGACAGTGAGCAGGCCGTAGCCGATGCAAAGCGATTAAGCGAACTTGCCGCCAAAGGACAAAGTATGTGCATTTTTGCCGAAGGGACAATCAATCGCATGCCCGGCCTGCAGCCTTTTCACATGGGAGCGTTTCTGATCGCTGCAAAAAACTCGTTGGATGTGATCCCCCTGACCCTTCGCGGGACAAGGGCCAAATTACGATCAGGTTCCTGGTTTCCCAGATCCGGCAATGTGCATCTGCATATCGGAAAACCGCTTTCCCCCAACGGAAACGACTGGCAGGCGGCCATTGACCTGCGCAATCGCACCAGGCAGTATATCCTGCGTCACAGCGGCGAACCCGACATGGGCCGGCAGTTCAATGAAGAGATTGAGCCATGAGCAGCCCGCACTTTTCGTGAGTATATTTTACAAGAGATGCGCGGCGCAGAAAATGCGGCCGTGGTGAGTTACCGGCAAAGAATATTTGCCTCAGCAGTATAGATTGGCTACCATAATATGTGTGGTCTGTTTTTTATCACATGTTGGGTGCAAAACCGTACTACAGGGAGATGGCATGCATATCGTCATAGTCGGTGGTGGAGCCGTCGGCAGGTTTTTCGGCGCCTATTTCAGCAAAGGGGGCAACCGGATTACCGTAGTTGACACCAACCCGGAGGTCGCAGCAGAGCTGAACGATACCGGGATCGGACTGGTCAGGTACATCGGAGGGCCGCAGGATACAGTTGAGTATTTTTCCGTCCACGCGGTTACCGACGGGAAGGAAATAAGGCAATGCGATTTGATCCTCCTGACCGTGAAATCGTTTGCAACCAGAGCTGCTGCTGAAAATGTCGCGCATCTGGTGCATCCGGAAAGTCCCATCGTTTTCATGCAGACCGGCCTTGGAAACCAGGCGATTTTACGGGAGATGTTTCCTGTGGACGCCATCCTGGCCGGGTTGACCTTTGTCTCAGCTACGGCCATGGGCAATTCCAAAATACGACAGGGACGCCGGGGGATAACCTTTCTCGGGGAACTCGGTGAGGTCGGAGAACTCACTGGAGATGTCACTCCCAGATTGAAAAATATCTGCCGGATATTCACGGACAGCGGAATCGAAACCAAATACTCACATAGGATAATCGGCAGATTGTGGGGTAAGGTGATCACCTACTCAACCCTAAACAGTCTGACATCCATACTGAAGATACCCAACGGTAAACTCCTGGAAGACGAGGAGGCTATGGACCTTGCCAGGGTATTGATCGCAGAAGGAGAAGCCGTTGCCCGGGCCCGGGGAGTGGAGCCCATTGTCGACGACCTGTTCGATCTCTTTCAAGAGGTCTGTAAAGAAAGTTCCAACAATCTGTCCTCCATGCTGCAAGACATCATCAACGGTAAAAAGACGGAAATCGACGCCCAAAGCGGTGCCCTGGTGAAGTATGCTGAAAAATTCGAAATACAGGCGCCCAGACATGCAATGATGACGTCACTCCTGCATCTGCTTGAAAAATGGTCTGTTGACAGATAAAAGAACAGCTCATCCGGGTGAACAGACATGCAGATAACACGGCACCTGTGCCGGCTGAAAATCCAGAGCATGACATGTATTGCCAAATGAGACACGATATCCGGAGGTAGTGAGATGAATGACTGTCGAAAGATACTGATTGCGGTCAACGACTCCGACGACGCCCTGCGCGCGGTACAATACGTCGGCACCTTTATGAAGGATATCAACACATCAACCTATCACCTTATTCATGTTTTCCCTGATCCTCCGCCCGATTATTACGGGCAGGGGGGAACACTGGATGCATACAAGGCAATCATGGTCAACCAGGGTAAAGAGGCGCTGGATCTCGCCATTAAAACCCTCAGCAACTATGGCGTTCCCCTGGAAAAAATCACAACCGATATTCAATTGGCCGACGGCAGAACCATAAGCGACGCCATTCTCGAAGTCAGAGAGAGATGCACTTGCGGTACCCTGGTGATAGGGAAACGGGGCATCAGCAAAAACGAAGAATTCCTTTTCGGCTCCATCTCCAACACCCTCTCACGAAAAAGCCGAGGATTTACGACCTGGGTCGTGGGCTGAGACAAAGACGGCACAGGTTGTAATTTCACTCGCGGCAGGCCGTCACGTGCAGCAGGTGCAAACCGCGCTCCCCTGTTTGTGCAAAAAGGACAGGGAATTCCCCCCTGCCCTCTTTGCATCTATCCTATATTTTAAAACCGTCCACAATGGTTTTCAGTTTCTCTGCCAATTGCTGGAGATCGGAGGCGCTCATGCTGACCTCCTGGCTGCTTGCTGAAATTTCCGATGATGCGGAGTTAACGGAAGTAATATCCCGGGTGATGGTTGCAGCCACCATAGAACTTTGACTTACATTTTCATTCACTTCCGTCATTCCCTGGGATGCCTGGGCAATGTTGTCGGCAATTTCCTGAGTGGCGGCGCTCTGTTCACCTACGGCGGTGGAAATAATGGCGACGATTTCATTCACCTTGTTGATCACTTCGGAGATCTGGCCAATTTCTTCGACAGTGGTCGAGGTGGTGTTTTGCATATCTTCTATCTGCTGCTTGATATCCTGGGTGGCTGCAGCTGTCTGCTTGGCCAATTCCTTGATTTCATTGGCAACCACGGCAAAGCCTTTCCCTGCCTCACCGGCGCGGGCCGCTTCTATGGTGGCATTGAGCGCCAGGAGGTTTGTCTGGTCGGATATTTCCGTAATTGCCTCGGTCACCTTGCCGATAGCCAAAGCAGCCTTACCGAGTTCCCCCATTTTGACGGATGTGGAAGCCGCCTGTTCAACCGCAGCAAGGGAGATGGAATGAGCCTCCCGTGCATTGTTGGATATTTCGCCGATAGTAGCAGTCATTTCCTCTGCTGCACCGGCAACCATGGAAGTATTGGTGGTCGACTGCTCCATGGCTGCGGCCACATTATTCAGATTGGTGGTCATCTCTTCCGCTGCTGCAGCCACACTGTCAGCACGCTCCGAGGTGTCCGAAGAATTCTCTGACAGGCTCTGGGCCACCGATGACAACCTGCCGGACGAACTGTCTATTGAGTTCGTATTCTCGGCTATCTGGCCGATAATACCCTGTAATTTTTCTATAAACAGATTAAACCATTTTGCCAGTTCACCAACCTCGTCCCTGGAGCTGACCTGAAGCCGCATGGTCAGGTCACCTTCTCCCTGGGCAATATCCTGCAGACCTGCCACTGCCCTGTTCAAGGGTCCGGTGATACTCCGGGCAAACCATAACACCACTGCGCAGACAACTGCCAGCGCAGCCAGGGTGACCAGCAAAATCGAGTTACGGATTGACCGGGACGCGGCAAGAAACTCCTCTTCATCCTGGGTGATGGCGATACTCCATCCTTTCATGGGAACCGGGGCAATACCTGCAATTTTGTCTTTCCCTTTGAAAAAATAATCCATGGCCCCACTTTCTCCCGCCAGCATGCTCCTGGTGATTTCCTCCATGCCTTTCAGTGTTTTAAGATCCAGATCCATTTCATATTTTTTTACCGGATGGGCGATTATAATACCGTTACTGTCGCACATATATGCGTATCCGGTTTCTCCTACTTTGACCGATGACACATGGCCGGTCAAAGGAGCAGCTTTCAAAGAAAGCCCGAAAATTCCCAGGAATTCGTTGGAATAGGAAAACACAGGAGCGCAGATCACATAAATGGCATCTCCTGTGACCTTGGAAAAAACAACATCACCTGCCACGGGTTTTCCTGCACTTTTTGCCTTTTGAAAATAGGGCATATCTGCAAGATTTACGCCCTTATACTCCTTCCCGCCTGCCAGTTCCCCGGTATACATATACCCTTTGTCATCGGTGATGAAAATCCCCAGGTAGCTGCCGTCCAGCTGTGCAAATTTATCTTTCATCTGCTGACGCAGATTGCGGATGTCATCCTGAGCCCCTTGTACGCCCACATCTTTTACTCGTTCTGCGATATGGCGGACATTGGTATCCACGGCATGAGCCGCCGCGGTCTTCAATTGGGCGTCAAGCGTTGATTCTATAAGATCGGCGAGCTTTTGGGCCTGCGAAGCGGCGTTGATACGTGCAGCATCGGAAAGCGCAGATGATGATTTGGAAACCGCAAGAAAACCGACCACAAGCAGCGGCAGCGCGACCATGAGACAGCCGCCGGCAATAAGTCTGAAACCAATAGACCGAAAATTCATTTCCCCCACCTCGATATTTTATTTTTCAATACAAAAACAGACACATGAAACTCCACCTGTTTTCATACGTCTGCCTGTTACCCCACCATCGGCATACCAAATAGACAGCTTCGGTCGATGTACCCCGAATATCAAACCGAAAAATTTCAGAACAAAAAAATAGGATTTGTATTCCGAAATATAATAGCCCCACATATCTGGGATATGTCAAAATAAGGGTGCTTGTCAAGTTATGCCGGATCTATTTTTCAAATATCTTTATTTGTGAGGGAAATTAAATAGATCAAAAATGGGAAGTTACCCGTATAATTACCTCAGTGTATACTGATGCCGGATGAGGAGATGAGAACGGGCACAGGCCGTTGTGTCCTGACAACAACCTGTGGACACGAGGTTGAGAAATGCAGGTGGAAATGGGAGAACAAATAGTGCTTTTTATCCGAAAATCCCTTTGAGAATAAAAAAGAAGGCCATGGCCATTACGGCACCTGCTGGAAGGGTGACCAGCCAGGAGACAATGATATTCAGAACCACCCGCAGGTCCAGTGCCCCCACACCGCGGGCCAGTCCGACCCCAAGCACCGAGCCGACAAGGATATGGGTAGTGGAAACCGGCAGCCCGGTACGGGAAGCTAAAACAACGGTGATAGCTGCGGCAAGTTCGGCGCAGAACCCGCGGGAAGGCGTAAGTTCAGTGATCTTTTTACCTACTGTGAGCATTACCCTGTAACCGAGAGTAATGAGCCCGAGAACAATTCCGCCGCCTCCTGTGAGGAGAATCCAGATCGGCAGCTCAGATTCCTGCATCACCTCACCGCCGGAAGTTATGATACTCACCACAGCCGCCAAAGGGCCGATTCCGTTGGCAACATCATTGGAACCATGGGCAAAGGCCATGGAACAGGCCGTAAACAGCATCATCGGCGTAAATACCTTTTCCACGGCCGCAAATTGAAAATCACTGTTTCTTCGCAAGTCCTCATTGACGTTACGGATAAAAAACCATCCCAGTACGGCGGTAAGCAAGCCTATAACAAAGGCAACAACAAAACTCTGAGGGCTTGAAAGGTTTATACTCAAATGTTTGAGCCCCTTGAACAGCGTGACAAGGGAGATAATGAATCCAACCAGGAAGATATAGAAAGGGGCATATTTTTTTGCGTTACGCAGCGGATGATCGGTATTGAAAATAAGTTTCCTGGTTGATAGCACAAGCAGATAAGAAATGGTCGCACCAAGAGCAGGTGAAAGAACCCAGCTCACGACCACTGACCCCACCTTTCCCCATTTCACCGATTCAGGTCCGATGCCGACCACGGCGAAACCGATGAGGGCGCCTATGATGGAATGGGTGGTGGAAACCGGCCAGCCCTTGGCAGAAGCTATCAACAGCCAGAAAGCTGCTGCAAGAAGGGCTGCCAGCATGCCGTATACCAGGATTTCAGGGTTGTTGATTATACTGCTGGGATCAATAATGCCTTTACGGATGGTTTTGGTTACATGTCCCCCGGCAAGAACCGCCCCGAGAAACTCGAAGATGATGGCAATACAGATTGCCTGTTTAACGCTGACAGCACCCGCGCCTACCGAGGTGCCCATCGCGTTGGCCAGGTCATTGGCGCCTATACCCCAGGTCATGAACAGACCGAACACCAGTGCCATAACGACCATGACGGTTCCGTAGGCTGCAAGTATTTCCATATTCTCCTCTTATTTAGACAAAAAAAGCAAGAGTCGATCTGCAATATTTTCAGACTGATCAGACAGGTCGCCGATCAACTCAATAATTTTATACCAGTACATGACCGAAACCGGATCCAGGTCTTTCTCTGCCGCATACAGGGCCCGGCGGGTACGGTGGAGAACATGATCAATGTTATGCTCACTCCTTCTGACTCCGGCGATCATATCATTCACCTTTTCCATTTCTCTTCCGCCAAAGCCGACTTCCAGGAGTTCATCCAGCTCCTCGATCATTTCCAGGGCGGCGGCGCTAATCTCCATAGTGCCTTCGAGCAGTTCGTCGAGATATGATTTGATGGCGTCCGGTACCTCCATATCACGAAAAGTAACAATCTGGGCAATGGTTTCCGCCGTATCCGCCAGTTTGTCCTGGTCATTCATCAACTCCAGAAGATCTCTTCTGGCAACCGGCATCAACAGGGAATTAGGCATACTTAAACGAAAAGTGGACTTAATTTTATCCGCCTCGGTCTCGAGGTTGCCGATTTGCTCTGCAAATTCAGCGATTTTCTCCTTTTCCTCGTGATAAACGGCATTAAAAAGTGTGGGGACAACGCAAAGGCAGGAAAAGACAACCCGCATATGCTCCTGCAAAGGTTTAAAAGGGGAACGTCGAAAAAGTCCGGAAAGGGGGGTAGTAGATCGGATGGGCATAATCCTCGATCTCCTTGATAGATATTTTCTGTGGAAGCGGCAGGTTACGATATGTATTTACATGTTACTCTGTGCATACATTGTTTTTGTTATAACTACTCAAAGGGGAGCCGTGGAAAGTTTGATTACCCAGTATTTGTAACTGGTTACAGGGTGCCTGAGACACACAGCCCGGTGCAGCGTATTGGTCATACGTAAGCCGGGCTGATCGCGGAAAGATCAGGTGCATTGTGAGCAGTTACGTTTTGTTAAGTCTTTGTTAGTGTACCCGGCAGGCGATACCGAATCCAGAAGAATTGTCAACTTTTTTCATTTTGGAAAACTCCCCGCGGCACTGGCTTATGGCGTGGATAACGAAACAGCATAGCCGGCCGGATTGCCTGGTCGTAACAAAGCATAAAAATGTATTACTCCGGCATGGCACCTTCTGCTCTCAGCCGGATATTTTCATATAAAACCGAGGGGATGTCATAGCTCATTGATAAGTTTTATCAACGGTTCAGCCGGAAAACTTAACGGAATAAAAGTTCCCCTGAGATATTGCAGTATGGTGGGGCCATCCTGGCGGGCGCTGTAAATAATATGATGTTTTTTAATGGCGCCGGCATTTTTCCAGACACTGCCAAAGGGATCCATGGGAGTATGCCCTACAATGAACGGCGTGCCCTTAGCCAAACCGAGCTTTTTCCGGAAGGTGCTGATATCCTTTTTTTTATATCCGCCGGGATAGTTTGGCCGCTGCATCCGGTTGCAGGTCACTTCCCGGATCAGGGCGGGATGTTCACTTATGTTTACAAGATCCTCATACGTGGCCGCCGAAAGAGGTGGAGCGGCGTGGCAGGCAAAAAAATATTCAGAAGAAACAATATAGGGCAGAGTTTCAAAGAACAGTTCCATGGCGTGCACATATTCCTTGCCCCTGAGCTCATACAGCTCTTTTTTTAAAAGTAATCCCTGGGATATGCCGTTTTTGCTTATATCTTCGGCAAAAGAGTCATGATTACCGGCAATATAATAAAAATTTTCGGGAAATCTCAATTTGAGCATACATATCAAGTCGATCATCAAAATGGAACTGTCCATATCTTCCATTTCACCTGCCACCTCTGAATGGAGTGCATCTCCCAATAACACCATAGTTACCGCCTTGTTGTCCAGGTGATGTAACATACAGTTTTCGCTGAGGATCGTTAACAAATTATCGACCTGTCCATGCAGATCACCGACAATGACGGGGATAGAGTTGTTTCTCAACCGAATTATCCCCCCGCCAAGCCCTGATTTTGCCGTCTCTCGGGCCGGATCATGGGAAATACAATCAATGGCGTTATGCAAAAGCTGCAGAGCCTCTGTTTTCCCTTGTTGCTGAATCCGGCCGCCGAAAATTCGCTTGAGGCAATAAAAGGCGTGCTGCCGATCCATTTTAACCCTGCCTCTGTAATCCTGATCGTCTGAGCGAACCAGGTGAACGGGTCTATCCGTATTCAGGGGCGTAAAGGTCAGATCGCCTCGCTCATTGGTCACCCCCACGTGCCGAACGGACACCGAGCTGTCTAACTGGAGAATATGCTGGTATATCCTATTGGATCTCCCTATTATCACTGTTTCGCCATCCTGGATACGGACAAAAGCAGACGGTTCACTTCTATCGCAGGCGTAAGGCAACGAAATCCGCCAATTCTTGCGTATGGAGCGACGTCTTACTCCCAAAGGAATCTCAGGAGAAAAGAACAATCGTTGATTGCCGATAAGCATTTCAAAGGTCTTGCCGTCATGGGCTACTCTACTCACCAGCTTGACCGGCTGGGGTTCGGTGGTGATAGTAAACCAGGTGCTTCGCTTAACGCCTAATACCTGCTTCCACCCTTTCAGATGTTTCAGACTTGGACGGGGGACACGTGTGGGGATGGACCATTGCGGAACAGATGCAAGTCCTTTCTCGGCTATATAAAAAGGCGGTCCGTCAAGGGAACGACGGATGGAAATATTCAACCCCGCACGGTGCAGATATAAAGCGATTTCCTGATATGCCAGAACCTGCTTTGCAATCATTTCAAGAGTCATCCCGGCATCCACAGGGAAATACCCCTGATGCTGCCTGTTCAGCCGACGTTCATATATCTCTTCCGGGGTCGGCAGAAGAAATTCAAAAATATACCTTTTAATCCAATTGGTTTGAAAAACCCAGACAGGCTGCCGGGGTATCTGTATCCTCGATACGTCCAGAACAGGTGTAGGATCGGCTTCAAGCCATTCCTTATCAAACACGGTCAGTGCTTCATTAAATCCTTTAAACGGCATACCAAGATGCACTTCCCGAGGCCGATAGATGAGGGCTTTATTCTTCCACCAGTTCTTTCTGCTCAGATCAATATATCCCTCATTGGGCCAACCACCTATCTGGTTGATATAATAGGACTTTCCAGCGCCAGGGGGGCCTGTTACCACCAACTGCAGATATTCCACGCCTATGGGCAGCAGCACCCCTCTGATTTCCTGGACTTCCTTGATCGGTGCCAGGAGTTTTTTTAACGGATCTTTCATTTCGTGTTCAAAAAGAAGATTTTCATCTGCAGATCATCAGGCATTACGCCGGCAACAGATAATAGCGCACCCAAATATACAGAGCCCCGAGAGCGACACTGAACACCGTCACAGGGATGCCGTAGGCGAGAAAACGCATGAAACTGATGCGGTAGCCGGCTTTTTCAGCTGTCCCAAGGACAATCACATTGGCTGATGCGCCTATGGGCGAGCCGTTACCGCCGAGACAGGCTCCCAGGGCAAGAGACCACCACACCGGCATCAGTTCGTGATGCTGCAGGAGGGCAAGACCGGTTGAATCGGGCCATAAATCCTGCGCCATATCCACAACCAACGGCGTCATGGTAGCAACATAAGGGATATTGTCCACCACTGCGGACGCAAAGGCGGAGAACCAGAGAATCAGCATGGATGTCTGCAGGAGATCTCCCTGGGTCAGGTTCAGGATAAATGAGGACATAAGGTTGATAAAACCGACTTTTACCAAACCGCCGACCATGATGAACAAGCCTATGAAGAAAAAAATGACCGACCATTCTATCTCGGCAAGGATCTTTTGCGGGTCATTATTTTTGGAAAGCAGGAGGAGGAGGCCTGCGCCGAATAAAGCCACCGTGGCAGGTTCATAGTTCAACTTGCCGTGCAGGATAAATCCTGCCAGCACAATTGTCAGGACAATGAGTGATTTGACCAGCATGGGCATATCCCGGATCGCCTCACGTTCATCCATGCTGAGTATGCGTTGTTTAAACTCTTCCTTTGTACTCAGGCGGGAATGAAAAAAAAGACGAATCAGAACAAGAAACACCGCCATCATAATGATCACAATCGGTGCAAGATGGATAATGAAATCAAGAAAATCGAGCCTGGCCCTTGAACCGATCATGATATTGGGAGGATCACCGATAAGGGTGGCTGTGCCGCCGATGTTGGAACTGAGCGCCTCAACAATCAAATAGGGGATGGGATCCACCTTCAACGCCTCCGCCACCAGCAGGGTCACCGGCGCTATCAGCAAAACAGTGGTTACGTTATCCAATAAGGCGGAAAGAACCGCCGTAATCACAGAAAAAATAATTAATATGCGCACCGGTTCCCCGCGCCCGAGTTTGGCACTGCGAATGGCGACATATTCAAACACCCCGGTTGGACGCATGAGCGAAATGGTAATCATCATGCCGACAAGCAGAAAAATGACATTCCAGTCAACCCCGTATTCTTCAAGGTGAAATGCTTCATGCTGGTCGAGAACCTTGAGCACCAGCATGAAGGAGGCCCCGGCAAGAGCCACGATGGTTTTGTGTATCTTTTCGGAAATAATGAAAAACAGGGCAGTCAGAAATACGGACAAGGCCAGCCAGAAAGTCATGTCAGGATGAAAAACGTGGGAAGCGCTTAGGCCGTGCATGATCATTTCTCCAGTGAACAAGTCATGCCTGCAATGGCGTTATAAATGTCGTAAATATGTACCACCCCAAGTACTTTGCCGTCATTGTCCAGCACCGGTAAACGCTGCAGATGCTGGGTGATCATCAGTTTTGCGCAGTGCATCAGCGGATCATCGGCCTGTACCGTGACCAGTTTGGTCGACATGATCTGCCGCACATGCAGTTGCTGTACCTTTTCCGCACGTTCCTGGAGCATCCCCTGCCAGCTGAACTCACTCAAATTGCCGCGAAGGTACTCGGGAATCATTGCGCCGATGATGTCCTTGATGGAGAGAATCCCCAGCGGTTTTCCCTGGTCATCCACAATAACCACGCCATTGGTCGGCATCGGGCTGTCTGTTTCTCTGTGCATGGCACACATGGCATCATGCACAGACTGATCCGGACGCAATGCTATGTGTGTAACAGGTTGCATGATATCTTGGGCAAGCACGTTCGTACCTCCGGTTTTCTTGATGGAGATTGTTCAGGATATGTCTTTTCCTTCTTATATACATACTACCACAGTACCCTGACAAGAAGGATCAGGGGCAGCGAATATACTACACAAGATACAGGTCAAGTCGTAAAACTATTAAACGGCAAGGCGGAAAATACATATAATACATCTCCTTGAGGCAATTGTTTCCTCTCCCGGCCAAGCTGTCGTGGCCTGGAGTCTACGTTGACAAAACAGTGAGATGCATTACAGATAGAAATATTGAGATATATTCCTGCAAAATACAACATCCAGGAAGAGAACATGCGGCATCCGCGTCTGATCCAGATATTCACAAATATATGCTTGCTGGTCTCAGCAGTCCTCCTGTATCCCGGGGTACCTCTTTCTCAGACACTGACAGTGGCCGGAAAAAGCATTGCACTGCAGGTTCCTCAAGGGTTGACCGTCGAATTCATAGCCACGCTGGACAGGCCGCGTTTTTTGACCCTTGGCCCCCGGAATGAGCTCTTGATTGGTTCCCGCAACGGAACCATTTATCGGAGTACCCCTCCATACAACAACGCATCACCGCTGGTGACCCTGAACGGCTATATTCACAGTGTGGCCTATAGAGACGGCCTGCTGTACGCCGCTGAAACAGCAGGAATATGGAGCGCACCCTACAACGGGTCAGACTCGACACTCAGCGGCAATGATTTTCACCTGATCACTCGGCTTCCCTCTGCAACAGGGGGACATTCCAGCCGTACCATCATCGTGGGTCCGGATGATAATCTGTATATCGGGTTGGGTATCAGCGGCAATTGTTCCGATGAATATCTTTCTACTACCTATGATTTCGAACATCGCCGTGGAGGGGTATTCCTCCTGGATGAATCAGCCGGCTCGCCGACACTGGTGCCTTACGCTTCCGGCCTGCGTAATCCCATAGGCCTGGCCTTCCACCCGGTTACGGAACAACTCTATGCGACCAATGCCGGTCCGGATAACCTGGGATTTGATCAACCACCGGAGGTGTTTACCAGTTTGAGCTTCAATTCCTTTCACGGCATGCCCTGGTTCCAGCATTACAACGGAGCGTTCAGGGACGGTCAGTGTGCAACCTCCACTCCACCACGTCCGGCCGCGGAAGCAACCCCTCCAGCTGCGGTTTTCGCAGCCAGGTCAACGCCGCAGGCTATCACCTTTGTGACAAGATCTGCTCTGGGAACGGCGCAAAACGGTGACGCTGTTGTAGCGGTTCATGGATCATGGGCTGTTCCGGATGGAGGGGATGCAAGCCAACGCCGCCCTCCCCTCCTTGCCATCGTTCACTTCACTAATAACCAGCCGATCTCTGTCACCAACCTGATCACCGGCTTTCAACGAAGTGACGGCTCTCGTTTTGCCCGTCCTTCAGGTGCTCTGTATGCCCCTGACAACAATCTTTATTTCACCAGCGACGGAGGTGATATTACGGGCCTGTTTCGCATCCGAAGAACCATTCAGAACGAAACCGATGAAAACCATTCGTCCGTTGTTGTTCCCGCCATTATGCTGTTGGTTGGAGACCCCGTCGGCACCTGAAGTGTTCCGGAATCTATTTTGGGCTTCCGTTACTGCCGTTCAATTCATCCTGCATGGAGATAATGGCCTCTGCCAGACGGTGTTCTTCTTCAACCACCTGTAATTTGTTTTCAACGGCCTCTTCCACGTACAGTTCCTGGGCCAAACCAACATACAGTGAATAGACACCCAACAGAAGGACCAGTGTAAAGGGTAGACCTGTGGTTATGGAGGCTGTCTGCAAGGTGCTTAAACCACCACCCAACAGAAGAACGGCCGCAATAACCCCTTCCATGGCAGCCCAGAAAATTCTCTGGGGTACGGGAGAGTCCAGTTTGCCTCCGGAGGTAAGATGGTCCACGACAAGGGATCCGGAATCGGAAGACGTCACGAAAAAGATGGTCACCAGAACAATACCAACAAGGGAAAGGATAGAGGTAGCAGGAAAATGCTGCAGCATTTCAAAAAGCGCAGTGGAGACATCCGATTTCACTGCAGCCACGATATCAGCGCTTCCGCTGCTCTGCAGAAACAACGCAGACCCGCCGAATACAGACATCCAGACAAAGGAAAGCAGGGTGGGAATAATCATTACTCCAAGGATAAACTCCCTCACAGTGCGTCCCTTTGAAATTCTGGCGATGAACATTCCGACAAAGGGTGACCAGGAGATCCACCAGGCCCAGTAGAATACTGTCCAACTCCCTTGCCAGTTGGTTTCTCTGAAGGTTTCCGTCCACAGGCTGAGTTGGGCGATATTTTCTATATAAAAGCCGAGATTCTGGGTAAATCCACCCAATATATATACAGTGGGTCCCGCGATGAGCAGAAAGAGCATAAAAATACCGGCAAGCCCCATGTTCCACTCACTGAGCCGTTTTACCCCCCCGTCAAGACCGGCCACAACCGACATGGTGGCAAAGAGGGTAATAACAACAATCAAGATAACCTGCATCTCCGGGGTAATGCTCACATCGAACAAATAGTTCAACCCTGCATTGACCTGCTTGACGCCAAGGCCCAAAGAAGTGGCCAATCCCATAAGGGTTGCCAATACGGAGAGTACATCTATCAGGTTACCCCAAAAACCATAGATATGATTCCCCATGATGGGATAAAAAATAGAACGAATGGTCAGCGGCAAGCCTCGATTATAGGCAAAAAAAGCAAGTCCCAGGCCGACTATGGAATATATGGCCCATGGATGAAGCCCCCAGTGAAAATAGGTGACTCCCATGGCAGCTTGTGCAGCCTCCGGGGTTTTCGGCAATACACCGTTGAACAGAGGAGAGGGAGATGCATAGTGGTACATGGGCTCTCCCACACTCCAAAACATCAAGCCAATGCCCATCCCTGCGCTCAGCAGCATGGCATACCAGGCGAGAGTCGAAAATTCCGGTTTGGCTTTATTTCCGCCTATTCGAATGTGCCCATATTTACTGATTGCGAAAAACAAAGCCGCACCAATAAAAATATTAGCCGAGAGAATGAAAAACCAGCCAAAGGAGGTGCTTATCCAGGAAAGCGCATGGGAACAGAAATCTGCTGCCTGGTCTTTGAACATCAATGTCAAGAGGATAAAAATAGATAAGGTCAATACAGAGAATATTGTGACCTCAGGGTGAATGTCAAATCCAAGGGCGCGCCAGTTGTTTTCACCTGGTTTCTGCGCTCCGGATTCATCAAAAAATGATGCTGTTGGGCTGATTTGCAACCCTCGGAACTGCTCACGTTCCTTTATCGCCTTTTCTCGGGCTTTTTTTTCTGCTTTTTTTAGTTTTGCTGCCAGTTTACCTTTTGATTCAGACTCCGGTTCCGGAGTATACTGATTCACGAAGACACCTCCTTGTATTATAATTTCAATGAGTTATCAAGCACATGGAGGACCGGTCGTCCGCCTGGCTTTCAAAAAATGTGGGAAGGGATTGCGATTACAATAATCATTACAACTCGTTTTTGCAACTCGCCCTCCTCCTGAGAGTCTGTCGTTAGCGGAAGTCTCGATTGACAATAGGGTGATAAACATTACAAATACCTGTAACAGGATAGTTCCATTGAAACATCAGAAATCTGAGGTTCCCATGACGCTTGACCTGTCGTATACGCCCCCTGATTTCACGGAAAAACGTTTCCTCCATGCCCCCGCAGCATCCCTTGAACCGGCACCTGCCGATGGTGTTGCCCCTTCCCTCTATCACGCCACTTCCAATTTTCCCGAATATATCAAACTCGCATCAGGAGAGTGGAAACCGGCCACGGAAAGCAGGATGGACGCAGTTCTTGTGTTGCAAGACGATACACTCGAGGTAAAAGAAACGCGTAACCTCAAGCAGGGAGAACAGGTAGTTGTCGGGAGAACCGAAGACGGCGAACACGGGATATATGTCCACGCTCAATGTTTTCAGCCGAAAACAACGAGCAAGGATAAATTTACTTTTCGCTCACGGGGCACAAGGGAAACGCCCTTTTCCCACTGCTATGACAATCTCTATGAAATACTAAAACATGACCGTGATGCAGGCTATATCGTCTGGGTCCTGGGACCTGCGGTTGCATTTGACAAGGACAGTAGAGCGGCCATGCAGTGGCTGATCGAAAACGGCTACTGTCATGCCCTCATGGCCGGCAATGCCCTTGCTACCCATGACCTGGAAGCAGCCTTTTTCGGTACCGGCCTGGGCCAAAATATCTACAGTCGGGAACTGCAGCCTCTTGGCCATTATAACCATCTGGATATACTGAATGAGGTGCGTAAAGCCGGTTCCATCAAGCTGGCCATTGAGTCGCTGAACATCACTGACGGCATCATGTACGCCTGCGAAAAAAATACCATCCCGTATGTTCTTGCAGGCTCTATCCGTGATGACGGTCCAATGCCCGAAATTATCGGCAATGTATATGATGCCCAGGATCGAATGCGTGAACACGCTCGAAAGGCGACCATAGTTATTACCATGGCCACCCAGCTCCATGCCATCGCCTTCGGCAATATGACCCCAAGCTACAAAATACTGGATGATGATACCATCCGGCCTGTCTACTTTTATATCGTGGATATGTCGGAATTCAGCGCCGATAAACTGGCTAATCGTGGTTCTGCCCAGGCACAGGCAATACTGACCAATGTGCAGGATTTTATCGTCAACCTCCGCAACCATCTCAAACAAACCTCACCATGACAGGGAAAAAGATACGTATTATCGGCATCCCCATGGATCTGGGACAAAATTTGCGTGGTGTGGACATGGGCCCCAGCGCCATTCGCTATGCCGGCCTGAACGGAACCCTTACCAGACTCGGCCATCAGGTGCAGGACAGCGGCAACATAGAAATTTCTGGAATTTACAGCCTGAAAAATACCAGTTTCAACGAGCGCCTGCTACATATCAGTCGCGCATGTGAAACGGCCTATGCAATGGGAAAATCAGCAGTGGAAAAAGGGGAAGTCCCAATTTTTCTAGGCGGAGATCACAGCGCATCAATCGGTACCATCGGCGGTGTAACTCACTATCAAGCTGCCGGGATTATCTGGGTGGATGCCCATGGCGACTTCAATACCCCGGAGACTTCCACCAGTTGCAAAGTGCATGGCATGGGGCTGGCTGTCCTTCTTGGCAACGGTCCTCCGGAGCTGGTGGATACAGGAAGGCCAGGGGCAAAGATATCAGCTGACCAGGTGGTTATGATAGGTTTACGGGACCTTGACCATGAAGAGAAAAAACTGCTCAGAAGTTCCGGTGTCACTATTTTTACCATGCGTGACGTGGATGAGATCGGCATGCATGGTGTATTGGTCCAAGCTCTTGCAACATTCAAAGACCAGCCGCGCATCCATGTCAGCTTTGATATGGATGCGATGGACCCAATGGAGGCTCCGGGAGTGGGTACACCGTCCAGAGGCGGGTTGACCTATCGAGAAGCCCAACTCATCATGGAAACCATCGCTGATACCAATAAGGTCTCTTCCCTGGATATCATGGAAGTTAATCCGATCCTTGACGTGGGAAATCGCTCCGGAGAAATGGCGGTCTCGCTGGCAGCTTCACTTTTCGGTAAATCAATCATGTGATGTCATACCCGTCTCAACCCTTTCCATCCTCTCTCGTTTCGCTATAAAAAAACCCCTCAATCAACCTGATTGAGGGGTCGATGAAAAGGCAGGGTTGTCGGGCTATAATTGCCCGCCCCCCAGCACCTTATAAAGAGTGACAAGGTTTGCCAGATAGGCCTGCTTGACAGTCACAGCTCCCTGTTCGGCGGTGAACAGCGAACGTTGTGAATCAAGTACGGTGAGAAAATCATCAACCCCGTTTTCGTAACGCGCAGAAGACAGGTCGTAGGCCTCGCTGGTGGCTGCAACCAGGGCATTCTGGGCATCCAGCTGGGCCTGGTACGTGCCGCGGGCAGCCAGTTGATCAGCAACCTCCTGAAAGGCGGTCTGAATGGCCTGTTCGTATTGAGCAGCAGCAATTTTTTCATTCACTTCAGCCACTTCGAGACTGGCTTTAAGTCTTCCCCTATTGAAAATGGGAATGGTCAACGAGGGCGTGAAATTCCAGGCGTACTGCGCTCCGGAATGGAACAGCCCATCCAGGCTGTCGCTTGCCAGACCGAAAGATCCGGTCAGGCTGATGGTCGGGTAGAGAGCAGCCCGCGCAGCTCCGATATCAGCGTTTGCAGCCTTGAGGGTATGTTCGGCTCGGCGTATATCCGGCCTTGCCAGGAGAACATCCGAAGGCAGCCCTGCCGGCAGGTTGGCCATGAAACTGATTGAATCGATACTCTCTCCACCGTGCAGCAGATCATCGACCGGCCCGCCTGCCAGATAGACCAGCGCATTTTTATCCTGGGCAAGCTGCCTGGTGTATTGGGCAATGGAGACCCTGGCGCTTTCAACCGCTGTTGCAGCCTGGGCGACATCGAGCTGGGTTGCCGATCCGACCGTGAACTGTCTCTGGATGACCTTGTAAGTTTCCTGCTGGGTCGCACAGGTCTCTTTTGCCAGACTCAACAGTTTCTGATCCGCGAGATAGCTCAAATAGGCATTGGCGGTTTCGGCAATCAGAGAAATCCTCGCACTTACAAAGGCCTCTTCAGTTGCCAGGTAGGTTTCCAGCGCCTGTTCATTCAGGCTTCTCACTCGACCAAAAAAATCAAGCTCATAGGAAGCCAGGGCAACGTTGGCGCTGATCGTGGTGTAGGCATAGCCCTCCCCTGACGTACTGGTGTCATCGGGAATTTCAGCACGAGAGGCGCTGCCGTTGCCGGTAATGGTCGGGATGAGATCGCTCTTCTGAATCCGGTAAGCGGCCTGGGCCTGTTCGATGTTAAGAGCGGCGATCTTCAGGTCGCGGTTGTTTTCCAAGACTCTGCTGATCAATTGCTGTAATGCAGGTGACTGCACATAATCCAGCCAGGCCACCTCCGCAGCCATACCTGCTGTTGTCTCCCTGTAAGAATCCCCTTCGGGCCAGGCATCGGCAACCGGCATCTGCGGCTGCTGATACTGCGGAATCATGGAACAACCGGCCAGCAGGAAGACCAGAAGAGCACCGGATACGGATTTATTCAACATGGCTGACCTCTTTTTCGGCTTCTTTTGCTTTGCGTTTTTTATTCAGAGACCACTTTTCAATAATGATAAAAAACATGGGTACATAAATAATAGCCAGGGTTGTTGAACCGATCATTCCGCCGATAACCCCGATACCGATGGCATTCTGGCTGGCGGAACCGGCACCGTTGGAAATAGCCAACGGCGTAACCCCGAGAATAAAGGCCATGGAGGTCATCAGGATCGGCCGTAAACGCTGCTCGGCAGCCACCATGGCGGAAACGATGATACTGCGTCCACCCTCGTAAAGCGCTTTGGCAAACTCGACAATCAGAATCGCATTTTTAGCAACCAGGCCAATGGTGGTCAACAGCGCAATCTGAAAATACACATCGTTGGACAGTCTGGCCAGAAAAGTTGCTGCCACTGTTCCAATAATTCCCATGGGCACGATCAGCATAACCGCAAAAGGAATTGACCAGCTTTCATACAGGGCCGCCAGACAAAGGAAGACGATCAGCAGTGACACCCCGTAGAGAAGATTGGTCTGTGATCCGGCCATACGTTCTTCATAGGAAAGCCCGGTCCATTCGAGGGCGATCCCCTGGGGGAGCTTTTCGGCCATTTCTTCTACAGCGGCCATGGCTGAACCGGAACTGATTCCGGCAGCAGGCGCGCCGAGAATTTCCATGGAAGATCGTCCGTTATAGCGCTCGAGACGCGGGGAGCCGTATTCCCAGATTCCGGTGGAAAACGAAGAAAAAGGCACCATGGCGCCCAGGTTGTTTCGTACATGCCAGCGATCGATATCCTCAGGCAACATTCTGTACGGAGCATCTCCCTGCATGTACACTTTCTTTATACGACCGGAATCGATAAAATCATTCACATAGCTCGATCCCCATGCCGTACCAAGCGTATTGGTGATGTCGGAAATTGAAATTCCCAGAGCCGAAGCCTTTTCCTGATCGATATTGAGCTTGTACTGGGGTACATCCGACATACCGTTTGGACGAACACCGACCATCCGGCTGTCCTGTGAAGCCATTCCAAGCATCATATTCCGTGCCTGCAGCAGCTTCTCGTGCCCCAATCCCCCCTGATCAACCAGCTTGAAATCAAAACCCGTGGCCGTACCAAGAGCAGGGATAGGCGGCGGAATAAACGTATAAACAGACGCATCCTTTATGCCGTAGAGATTGCGCAAAGCGCGCTGGGCAATGGCCGAAGCCTTCTGATCCGGTCTTTCGCGCAAGCTCCAATCCTTGAGCCGGACAAACCCGAGTCCCACATTCTGTCCCTGGCCGGCAAAACTGAAACCGGTTGCGGTAAAGATACTCTTAACGTTCTCTTTTTCCTGATTGATGAAGTAGTCTTCAACCTTTTTGGCGCTTTCACGGGTCCTTTCAAGTGTCGCCCCGGGAGGCGCCTGAATCATCAGCATCATGATGCCCTGATCTTCATCGGGCAGAAAAGCGGTGGGCAGCTGTTTGAATAAAAACATCAGGCCGCCCACAATCATCAGATAGAGCACCAGGAACTTGATGGAACGTGCGGCGACAAAGCCGACGCTCTTCCGATACCCAAGTTTTCCTTTCTCAAAGCGACGGTTAAACCAGCCAAAAAAACCCTTTCTGTTGAGAGCGTGCCCTTTTTCAACCGGCTTGAGCATGGTGGCGCACAAGGCAGGTGTCAGGATCATGGCGACCAGCACGGACAGGGCCATGGCTGAAACAATGGTTATCGAGAACTGACGGTAAATAGCGCCGGTGGAACCGCTGAAAAACGCCATGGGCACGAAAACCGCAGACAGAACCATGGCTATGCCGACCAGGGCGCCGGTAATCTGATCCATGGATTTCTTGGTCGCCTCCTTGGGAGGCAGCCCCTCTTCGCTCATCACACGTTCGACGTTTTCAACAACAACGATGGCATCATCAACCAGCAGACCGATGGCCAGAACCATGGCGAACATGGTCAGTACGTTGATGGAAAATCCAAAGGCCGAAAGCACCCCGAAAGTACCCAGCAGTACCACAGGCACTGCAATGGTCGGGATAAGCGTAGCGCGGAAGTTCTGCAAAAACAGATACATGACAAAAAAGACCAGGATAATTGCTTCAACCAGGGTCTTGAACACTTCGTGGATGGACAGCTCAACAAAGGGTGTGGTGTCGTACGGATAGACAACTTTATAATCTTCGGGCATAAACTCCTGCAGCTCAGTCACTTTCTCTTTGACCAATTCTGCAGTTTCAAGAGCGTTGGCGCCGGTGGCAAGATAGATTCCCATGCCACTGGCCGGACGTCCCATGTAGCGAGCGACCCTGCTGTATGACTGCGACCCCAGTTCAACACGGGCGACATCGCGCAGACGCAGCTGGGAACCGTCTGTGTTGACCCGTATGAGAATATCTTCAAAATTCTCCACAGTCTCCAGCTTAGACATGGCCTTGATCGATGCGTTCAGCTGCTGGCCTTCGACCGCAGGAGAACCGCCCAACTGACCGGCAGTAACCTCAACGTTCTGAGCCTGTACTGCCGCTGTGATATCGGACGGCATCAGGTTGTAGCTGTGCAGCTGTTCCGGGTTGAGCCAGATACGCATGGAATGCTGCTCCCCGAAAACGGTCACATCGCCCACGCCGTTTATTCGGCTGATCGGTTCGGCCATCTCCGAACTCATGTAGTCACTGATCTCATACTCGCTCACGGAATCATCGGTGGAATAGATACCGATGACCATGAGAAAACTTGAGGATGACTTCTCGACATTGACTCCTAACTGCTGGACCGTCTGCGGCAACAGGCTGGTGACCCCGGAGACCTTGTTTTGAACCTGAACCTGGGCAATGTCAGGATCCGCCTCCGGTTCAAAGGTCAGGGTAATCTGCATGTTACCGTTGGAATCACTGGATGAGGAAAAATAGCGCAGATAGTCGATGCCGGTCAGGCTCTGTTCGATAATCTGGGTGACGCTGTTCTCCAGCACTTCGGCCGAAGCTCCGGGATATGAAGCACTCACCGTGACACTGGGAGGAGCGATTTCCGGATATTGTTCAACCGGGAGGGTTTCAATGGCAAACACCCCACCCAGCATGATAACGATAGCGATGACCCAGGCAAAGATGGGTCGTTCAATAAAAAATCTCGGCATTGTTTTATCCTGTTCCTTATTGGGCTGACGCCGTCATCGCCACCGGGCTCACTTTTGCGCCGGGAGCGATCTTCTGCAAACCGGCAACCACGATTCGGTCACCGTCCTGTAATCCTGAGCTCACCAGCCATTTATCGCCGATGGCCCTGGACACGGTTATCGGGCGAGGGTTAACGATATCATCAGTCCCGAGGGCCCATACCGTGGTGCTGCCTCCGGTGCCTCTGACTACCGCCTGCTGTGGGATAACCACGGCATTATCCAGCGTACTCTGAGCAACTCGGGCTTTCACGAACAAGCCGGGCAGCAGGTAGTTATCAGGATTGGGAAACAGAATCCGCAGTTGAACCATACCGGTGCCTTCGTCGACTGTTACATCGGAGAACTGAATCTCTCCCTGTTGATCATACGGTTCTTTTTCACCCTCGAGGATCAAGTCGGCCATCACCTTCTCGGTCCCTTCGCTACCGGAAAACTGCTTGCGCAGCTTCATGATCTCCGCACTTGACTGACTGACATCCACATACACCTTGCTCAGGTTCTGGATTGTGGCCAGGGCGGTGGCCTGATTGGCGGTGACCAGGGCGCCCTTGGTCACGCTCGATTTGCCGATACGTCCGGAAATCGGGGCGAACACCTTGGTGTAATCAAGGTTGATCTTGGCGGTTGCCACAGCAGCCTTGGCAACCGCGATATCCGCTTTGGCCTGTTCCAGGGATGCCAGGGCGTCATCATAATTCTGACGGCTGACACCGCCGACATTCACCAGTTCCCGGTAGCGCTCAACCTTTGGTTCAGCCGATTTCAGGTTGGCTTCCGCCTTACGCAGGTCTGCCACTGTACTGTCATAAGCAGCCTGGTACGCAGCAGGATCGATCTGATACAGTTGCTGCCCTTCTTTCACCAGGCTTCCTTCGGTAAAGAGACGATCAATCACAATTCCATTTACCTGCGGACGTATTTCGGCTATCTGATAAGAAGACGTTCGTCCCGGCAGGTCCTGGGTAAGAGTGACCTGCTGCTGTTGTACCGTATAGACGGTGACCTCTACCGGAGGTCGTTGTCCCCCCTGCTCCTGCGCCTGGGCCGGGGTCACCTGCTCCCGGCCTGTAAAATAATAATAGCCGGTTCCGATAAGAGCCAAGACAAGGATCCCGACGAAAATTTTTGCTTTCATACGATTCTCCTGCTGTTAACAAATAATGCGAGATAAAACTTTTTTGATATCCTGAAGGATTTTTTGTCGATTAACATGCCCATCATCGCGATAGTTAAGCGTCGTTAGGGTGCCGATTGACGCCCCATAGATTATTTCCGCAAGAATATAGGGATCGACATCGATAAATTTTCCACTTTCTATACCCTCCCGACAAATGCCGGCCAGGGGATGCATGAGAGCATTTACACGCTCACGATAGACTTCTTCTGCTGTTTTGTTTTCCCAGACAAACCGGAAATAGGTTGCAATCGATTCATGGGTGGCAAACACCGATTCTACAAAACCGTACAGCCTGTCCAGAGGTTCTCCCTTACTTGTGAAAATCTTCCGATGGGCGCTGAGAATGGGTTCAAGAATCGCCTGGTGAACATGGTCCAGCAGCTCTTCTTTGTTTTGAAAGTAGTTATATAACGTGCCTTTTGACACACCGCACCGATGCGCTACCTCGTCCATTGTGATCGGGGTCCTCTCCTGAATCAAGGTAAGGATAACCTGCACAATCTCACGACGCAGCAGTTGATCCAACAACTTCTTTTTCTTGCGAATACCCGCCATAGACCTTCCTGATTACGATGCGCCATGAAAAAAGACCGCCGCATACCCGGCAGTCTCGATGCAAACAGCGCCAAAAACTCATGAGTCATAAAATGACCACGCGGTCACTTTATGACTCATGAGTCACTCCTGTCAAGGAACAATGTCATTTTTCTATTTTGCCTGTGCATCAGCATGAGTTTTTATTTCTACTGCTTTTCACAATATATCGATTTTACAGATAAATAACCGGAGCAAAAAAACAGTTACATTTTCCTGTCCCTTTTATCACCGACAAGCTACATTTTCAATGATTTATTTAAAATAATCATTTAAAATAAATTATCAGTGTATTTTTCCCATAATCGGGTAGAAGGTATAGTATGGCTAAACGAGAAGACGGCAAAGAAACCCGCCTGCGCCTTATTCATGCAGGATGTAAACTGTTTGCGGCAAAAGGGTTCAGAGACACCAAGGTTGCTGAAATATGTGCAACGGCCGGAGCTAATGTCGCGTCGGTAAATTATTATTTCGGAGATAAAAAGAGTTTATACTCCGAGGTCTGGCAACATGCGGTGGACAACCTGCCGGATCCTTTCGAGTCCATCCCCCCGGATGACCCGCCGGAGTCGCGACTGCGACAGTATATCCGGATTCTGATCCGCAGTTTTACCGATACCGGTGATCTGCGAACCTTCAGCCGCCTGTACCTCATGGAACTGGTTCAGCCCACAGGGCTCATCCAGGATGCCTGGCACGACAGCATTGATCCGCGAAGAAAAAAACTTCACTCCTTGATCCGCGAATTACTGGAAGACAAGGACGATGAACTGGCCGTACGCATCTGCGAAATGGGCCTGATCAATCAGTCCCGTTTTCTGGTCACCATGAAGAAAAGTGACATTGAGCATATGCTTGGACGGACCCTGGACTGCGATTTTATTAAATTACTGGCGGACAAAATTGCGGATTTTACCATCGCAGGCATCTATGCCACCCACGTTACAAGACAGTGAATCTCTTTAGAGGCTTCTCTCCCCGACATCCTGTAATTTTCTGTGTTTTTTGATGCAGTAAAGCTTATATACGAGCATGCGCACCTCCCCTGCCCCAAATACATCTTCCCTATTCGCTTTATTATCGACCGGCGTACCTCAGCCGATCATCAAAAATTTTTTAATATTGTTTACCTGTCTTGTTTCACTTCAGGGCTGTGCAGCTCTTGAAAAAATCATAGGTCAGAATCCCGCTGATATTGAAAAAAATTTTTTCCTGGTCGACCGGAGAACAAGTGTCATCGGCACGCCGGCGACCATGAAAACTGAAGCGGGAGACACCTTGCCGGATATTGCCCGTCATTTCAGTCTCGGCATCAACACACTCAGCGCCGTCAATCCGGATGTTGACGTCTGGGCGCCCGAAAAGAGACAAACTGTAATTTTACCGTTGAGTTTTACCCTGCCGAAAGCAGAACGAAAAGGAATTGTGATCAATCTGCCCGCCATGAGACTGTTCCATTACAGAAACGAGGGTAATCTGCAAATCGTTTCAACGTTTCCCCTCGGCGTGGGAACAGCTGAGCGGCCTACACCCATGGGCCGCATGGCCATAGCACGAAAAAAACATCTCCCCACATGGTATGTCCCTGAATCCATAGCAGCAGATCACCTTGCAAAAGGAGATCCGTTACCGTCCCGGATACCGCCCGGACCGCTCAACCCATTGGGTGAATACGCCCTGTATCTGGACAGGCCGAGCTACCTGATCCACGGAACCAACAAACCCGCCAGTATCGGCCTCAGGGCATCAAACGGCTGCATCAGGCTTTACCCGGAAGACATACAACGTCTCTTCAAAATAACTCCAGTCAAGACACGGGTAAAGATAGTGAACCAGCCTTACCTCATAGGCCGGCGTAACGGGGTAGTATATTTTGAAGCGCACAGCCCCTTCAAAGATCTGGGCAAAGCAGGGTTAAGGAATATCTATCTCCAGTTGAACGCTCTGGAAAAGGAGACGGGATTGACCTTTGATTGGGACAAGATTGAAGCCGTTGCGGCAGAGGCTCAAGGAATACCGGTTGCCGTGTCTTCAACAGGATCAGGAAAAAACGGGATTGACCAACACTTCATGCGAGTTCGACACCCGGGTCAGCTCACCGGTCAACCACGGTTGCCTGACCTCGAGACAGACTCCTGGTATGTCCTGGCCGGAACCATGGACAACAGTGTCGATGCGCGCAGGATGGCCGCCATTATCAACCACCAGGGACCGCAGATTCCAGCCCGAGTGATCACAGGCAATAACAGACATCGTGTGCTTGCCGGGCCGTTTGAGACGAAAAACCAGGCTCTAGCCGTGTCAAGACGATTGCGTATTGATCTGGATATTAATGGCATACTTGTTGCTCCGTGATACACGGCAAAAGCCGATAATGTCTCAGCTGCGTATATTGTATGGTGTAACCGCTGCGGCATCATTGTCGCTTTCATGGTGAAACAAACCGATAACCGGAGAAAAACAGATGAAAAAAAATGTACAGAGGATTGTATTGGCGCTTGCGCTGGCCTTGACCATTGGAGGATGCGCTTCAAAAAGCGAGGTTGAGGATGTGCGCGCAAAAAACATGGAAATCAGCGCAAAAGCTGATCAGGCTGCCATTGATGCGCAGGAGGCCAAATCTTCAGCCGATGAGGCCCTGCTGAAAGTGAATGAAGCCGTTGCCAGAGCAGAGGCTGCGGAACAGAGAGCTCTTGAAAGGGAGCGTATCGCCAACGAAAAAATCAACCAGGCGAACGCGGCATTTAAAAACTCAATGAAAAAATAAAAACCGGAAAGTGTCAGGTTTTGGACACCCGGTGTTTTCTCTTTGTTCCGACAGCCGGATGTAGTTTTTTTGTAAGCGATCTCGTGGTGCCGGAGATGCTCGGCCTCGGCCTGTGCAGCGTACACCTGCACGTAAACAGGCCGATAACACCGCAGATTCGGTGCCCCGTGATCGCTTACGTTTTTTCGCTCAACGTTTGACAGGTATTGAGATGAATACGGGTAACGATCCTCAACAAAAAAACGGAAAGCTTTCATCTCTGTCTTTTTTGGTCATCTTTATCACATTACTTCTCATTTCCGCCTGTGCACCGACCAGCGACAAGACAGAGCCCGGTTCGCCGCCCATGTCTCAGGATGCTTCAGACCGGGATGCTTTCGCCGTATCCATCCGTGGATACGAAAAGCTTCTCAAACACAAGACAACGCACCGGGATCGAGTATTATTTGAAATGGGGATTGCGTATAGCCACCCAAAAAACACACTGAAAAACTATGAGAAGGCAATAGACTGTTTCCAGAAAATCGTTGATGATTTTCCGAAAAGCAACTATCGCAGCAACAGCCGGATGATGATATTTCAAATCCGTAATGTCTTAGCTAAAGATGAGCTGCTTAGTCGGCAAATGGAGCAAATCAACATTTACCGTCGGCAAATACAGACACAGGCCGGTCAAATTACGAGTCTGCATGAAGAAATAGACTCTTTGCGAAAGAACATTTTCAGGTACTCAAAGATTCCGATAGATAAAATTCTGATCGAGAAACAGAAAAGACAGCTGACATTGGTTTCAAAGGGATTGATGATCAAAGCCTATCACGTCGCACTGGGAAAAAACCCTGTCGGCCCGAAAGAACGACAGGGGGACAGCAAAACGCCGGAAGGATGGTATTTCATCGAGTCCAGAAACAGGTTCAGCAAGTATCATCTTGCCCTTCGCCTCTCCTACCCAAATGAAAAAGATACAAAACGATCCAAAGCTCTCGGAGTTGCTCCAGGCGGCGGTATAATGATCCACGGTTTGAAAAACGGGCATGCCGATATCGGTGCTTTTCATGCTACGATGGACTGGACCGACGGCTGTATCGCGGTTACCAATAAAGAGATAGAAGAAATTGCACAGGCAGTTCCTGATGGGACCCCCGTGGAGATTCGCCCATAGCTCCAGTACTAAGGAGTTGTCTTCCAGTAATGCTCGGTTGAGGTTGTTTTCAACTCCTCTGCAGCGGCGCAGAATTGTTCATTCACCAACATGCCTTCGGCAGCAAAAAGACCGGTTGCAATACCGTAGGCCACCAGCAGCTTGTCCCTCCACTGCTTCTGTTCATCAGCAGGCAATGTCTGCTGTTTTTCGCCGTCAAATTCCTTAAAGGCCGCAATGAATTTTTCTTTATTTATTGTAAACCCGTCACAGATATCTGATGTCGCTGCGGCAAAAGCCAGTTGCTGTACCAATTCCTGCTGTTCATCAGTGAGATAACTCTGGGTCAGGTTGTCCAGCCGCTGCCAGGCAGGGGTGATCTGATCAAGGACGGACAGAGATTTGTCTTCTGCAAGACCAATGGCGGTCCAGGACAGGAACAGAATAAGTGTGAGTAATGCTGTCTTCATAGCAGGTATCCTTTTTTCATGACACTGTTGTTTGACCGAATTTCGATTATCGGCATTCGTTTCACCAATACTGCCGGTAACATCTATCCCCCCATGTCGTATCTATCAGTGATGGGGAGGCGATCCATGATAGTGGTAGTGATTGGGAGGACGCTGGTAATGGTGCGGTGGATGATGGTCATTGTCCCGGCTTGTCTCATTGTAGATGATGGACCCGGCAAGGGCTGCCGAGCCTACTGCCATCATGGTTTTTCCGGCATCAGGTTCATACCTGCCGGTGTGGGGGTTGTAACTGTTGCAGCCGCTGAAAACCATCAATAAAAGCGCAACAGGAATCAAAACAAACAGACAGGTTGACGGGGTGATGAAATGAACGTGTTTCATGAGTTCCTCCACAGAGGTTTGTGGGAGTGAGGATGATGCTTCCGATACGACAAGCCTATGGAGCGCGTTGAAAATTGTCAAGAAAAATAAAAGGTTGGTCCAGCAGAAATAATTTTGATATAACATTACTCCCTGTCTCTTATCAGCAAATGATGTCCCTGTCGCCGGCTCACGACAGTATTGCAGTGCCGGGAACAGTGTTGTCTGGACGCCGGGCGAAAGGCCCCTGTCCTGCTGGAATCGGTCGGCCACAAGAAAATTTCAGAGCGGCCTTGAGTAAAAGGCTGGTATCGTCAGTTACCAGCAAGTATACTTATGAAACATATGCTGTATTTGCATGGCTTTTGGTCTGTTAAACTCAACACCATACTTTACCCGATATCTTACGTGATAGTTACATGACAGTCATGGATTTTCCGAAAAAGGCAAGGCTGCTCGTTGTTGATGATGAGGCAGGTGCACGGGAATCACTTGAGGCCATTCTTGAAGATGACTATCTCGTGGTGTGTGCTGAAAACGGATATAAAGCCTTGAATATCATAGAAAAAGAAGAATTCGACCTTGTACTGCTCGACGTTTCGATGCCCCAGCTGGGCGGTATTGAAACCCTCGAGCAGATAAAGATGTATGATAAATCCCTTGATGTAATCATTGTATCGGCCATTGATCGAGCATTGGAAGCGACAGATGCCATTCAAAAAGGCGCTTACGACTATATTACCAAGCCCTTTGATCCGGAAACCATACTGACCAGAGTTGACAGGGCCTTACAGAAACGATTACTCGAACAGGAGCTGTTCTTCCTTCGTTCCGAAATGGCCCAGCACTCTGAACATACGCAGATTATCAGTCAATCCAAGCAGATGCAGGATGTTTTTCTGACCATCAACAAAGTGGCCGGCACTTCCAGCAGCGTGCTTATTACCGGTGAAAGCGGAACGGGTAAAGAATTAATTGCCCGGGCAATCCATAACGCCGGCGAGCGTGTGCAAAACTCCTTTGTAGCCCTGAATTGTGCGTCGATTCCTTCAGAGTTGATTGAGAGTGAATTGTTCGGTCATGAAAAAGGCGCCTTTACCGGCGCTCATCAACGTACGCCGGGTAAATTTGAATTTGCCAATGGCGGCACCCTGCTGCTGGATGAAATTTCCTCTCTGAAAAGCGAATTTCAGGCCCAGTTGTTACGGGTATTGCAGGAGCGGGAATTTACTCGTGTCGGTGGACACAAGGTAATAAAGGTGGATGTTCGAATCATTGCTGCCACCAATATACGGCTTGAAGACATGGTTCGTGACGGAAAATTTCGCGAAGATCTTTTTTTTCGGTTGAATGTAATCCCCATTACCGTACCGCCATTACGCCATCGCAAGGGAGATATCCCTCTTTTAGCGCAATACTTCCTGGCAAAATTTAACCGAAAGTTAAATAAGCATATTAAAGCGATAACACCGGAGGCCATGGCTGTTTTAGAAACGTACCCCTGGCCGGGAAATATACGTGAACTGGAAAATCTGATCGAGCGCATGGTGGTATTAGGGACGGATAATACAAAAATAGATCAAGGAGATCTTCCCTCCGACGTCCTATTTCACGAAAACATCGTTCAAAATTTACCGGGACCTGAAGGAAGCAATGTTGGACTGCTTCAAGCTCGTCAATCTTTCGAACTCAGCTATATACTGCAGGCTCTTCGAAAATGTAACTGGAACCAGACCGAGGCTGCACGGTTGCTGCAAATACACAGAAACACCCTTGTTCAGAAAATGAAGGCCCTGAATATCCGCATTAGAGACTGAAAACACATGCCTTGAGTCGGATCATCAGGCAGGCTGACCTATCACAGCAGGACTTGACCGGATGGCACCGGTACAGCAATCCTTTCATCTATAGGCAACCGGATAGTGAACGTAGTCCCTTGTCCCTCTTTGCTTTCCACATCGATCCGGCCCCCGTGTTCGGTAATCACTTTATGTGTTATCGGCAGGCCCAAGCCGGTGCCGCTGTCTTTGGTGGTAAAAAACGGATTGAAAATCTGCGGCAGTTCCTTTGGGGATATCCCTTGCCCCGTGTCCTGGAAAACGATCACAACCTTGCCGTTTGTTCGTGCAATTGTCTGTTTGCCGTCACCAGGCTCCTGGAAAAACGTTTTGATTGTCAGACGACCACCTGCGGGCATGGCCTGGACGGCATTTCGAATTACATTATGAAATACCTTGATCAGTTGATTGGAATCAGCCTGCATGAAAGGTAGATTCTCCTGCAGTTCCCGATGGTATTCAATATTGCCTTGCCGCAGCTCTTCTTCTATTACATCAACTGATTGTTTCAATAATCCATTGATATCGGTTGCGGCGAATTCATACTTGGGAATCCGTGATAATTCCAGGAGTTCCTCTACCAATAAATTGATCCGCTCTGTTTCCCTGGGGACCGTGCGGTTAAATTTTTCCAGGAACCCGGGCTTATCGACCTTACGGGGAAGTAATTGGACAAATGTCTTGATGGCCGACAACGGATTTCTGATTTCATGGGCCATACCGGCAGCCAATGTACCTAAACCGGCCAATCGCTCAGATTGGCGCATACGGGCTTCCAATTTCTTAAGCTCTGTTATGTCGTGAAGGTTCAGGATGATCTCGAGAGGGATTCCTTTGTCATCGTGCAGAATGCTGGAACTCAAGAGGATTGTCTGAACTTCCGATTCCTTTTTGATTTCAATCTCCCGCTGAGAAACCGGGACTGAATGATGAATGATTTTCCGCACCAGCAAAACCAACTGGGATGACTCGCCGAAAATGGCTGCAATATTTTTTCCCTCTATGTCAGTGATACGGGAAAGCCCAAGGAGAGTCCTCGCAGCGGGATTAATGGTTACAATCGCCCCTTGCATATCCACAGACATGAGACCATCGGCCATGGTGATCATGAGTTTTTCCGTATAATCCTGGAGGCGTTGGATCTCTTTAAGCTGTTCTTCCTGCCTTTCCCGGTGGGCTAAAACTTCTTTGCTCATCACGGCAAAATTCGCTGCCAACACTTCAACTTCATCACCGGTTTTTATGCCTATCGTATGGGCGAAATTCCCCTTGGCAATATCCATGGTAGCCCACACCAGTTCACCCAGAGATCTGGTCACTCGCTCAGCGCCCATAATGGATATTATGGTTCCGGTAAATAATGCTATTATACCGATCCCTGAAATTATCCAGATCGTCTGTCGTATTTGCAGATACATAGACGTCAGAGATAACCCGACCCGAATGGTACCCCAACGGCTTTTCGAATCGGGCAGGAAAACGGGCAGGGCCACATCCAGGCCAGGCTGTACCCCTGATCCCTCATCAATCATTTGGACCTTAGGAACAATGGCGGTGACCGCCTCAAGGCTGATCGCATCGGTTAACTTCTTTCCCTGCAAATCCGGCCGATTACTAAACCCGGCCACCCGGTTTTCCTTGTCATGCACGACAACGTAAAGGATATTCGGGTCTTGAGCCGCCTGGTTGGCGAATTGTTCGAGAGTTATATAATCGTAGTTAAGCAGCGCCTTAGTGGAGGTAGCCACAAGACTTTGAGCAATTGCTTCTCCGCGCTGCTCGAGCTGCTGACGAATGCTGCGATTCTGAAACCATACCAGCGTGAGAATGAGAACCCCAAGCAGCAAGATAAGCATGCAGGCATTTGCCAGGACAACCCTGTACCTGAGAGGTATGAAGCGGGGTTTGCGAAACAGTCGAAGTTGAAGCGGCCAATTGTGCATAACTATAAAACTACCCCGAAATGAAGCTACTGGGTTTGCGTATCCTGCTTTATCCAGACACGATGCAGAGACATGTAATCCGCCCCCAGTGCATTTGGTTGGGCGCCTTGAACATGCGGTTGATAGACCCTATCGACGCTTGGATAAAGTAAAGGGATAATAGGCATGGATTCCAGTATCAATGCTTCGACTTCACGGTACATCCGTGCTCGTTTTGCAGGGTCGCTTTCTCCGCGTGCCGATACAATCAAATTATTTACCTTTTCATCCTTGAATCTCATAAAATTCGCAGAAGAACCGGCCGCAAACAGTGGATAGAAAAAACTGTCAGGATCCGGCATATCTGCAAACCAGGCATACCGATATATCTGAACCTGATCTGAATTGATATACGCCCCAAACTCAGACCAGTCGGTAATGTATTGTATTTGCAAATCGACCCCCAACTCAGCCCACGCTTGACGGACGAAACTCAATTCAGCCTGTGCAAAGGGGGATTTCGAACCGGATACAATTTCCAGTGAAAGAGCGCCGCCTTTTTCCCCTGCCGGCATACTGTCACGTTCCTTTGAAACGGGTACGGGGTCTGTCGGCAATCGCATCGTCTCCTCCCGGATCACCCCGGGCATGCCGGGAGGCAGAACTCTTTGGGCCGGTTCAAACTGACCGCTGTAAACCTCATCGAGCAATTTCTCACGATCAATGGCTGCAGAAAGACTCCTGCGGAATTCGGAATCGTTCAGGAGGGGATGATGTACCTGTATGCCGTAAAACATCAGACTCAGGGCCGGCCGGTGGAACCACTGCAGATCTTTTTGCGAAGACAATTCATCCGGGATAGAGCCTAAAACAGGCATCTCTTCGAGTTCTCCGTTTCTAAAATCAGCTAATACCCGGCCGATTTCACCCCCAGGGTAGATAGTATAATCCACCGTATCAAGAAGGGCCTGCCCGGCAAAATATTCCTGAAAACGCTCTAACAGAATACGCCGATCCTGCTCCCATGAGACAAACCGAAAGGGGCCGCTCCCCACCGGTTTTTTACCAAACGCATCACCTGATCGGAGCACCTCTGCCTGAGGTACGATCTTAGCCTGGTACATGCCCAAAGCGGTAAGAAACGGCGCATGAGGTTCTTCAAGTAATATTACCACAACCTGCTCGTCTATTACCTGTAATCCGGCCACAGTTTCAACATAGCGGTCGCGATATGCTTTTGCCCCGTCTATTTTAAGCAGGTGGGGTAAAATTGCAGGAGACGGATCAACTCGCAGGAGACGACTGAGGGAGAATACCACATCTTCAGCTGTAACCATGTCGCCATTATGAAAACGGGCGTTTTTCCGAAGGGTAAATCTGTAGCTCTTGCCGTTTTCTTCGACCCTCCAGGTTTCAGCCAAAGAAGGGAGTACAAGAAGATAGGGGTCGAAACGAACCAGGCCGTCAAAAAGTTGCTGAACAATCGCCGTACCATATTGATCCTGCACATAAGCAGGGTCAAGAGTCGCAGGGTTATTCAATAAAGGAGCATGGTACACGCCCCCCGTTGTTACCTGCTTACGGCTTTGACCGGTCTTATTGATCGTTTCAGCTTTTTCAGAGGACTGCTTACATGAACTTGTAAGGAAAATAACAGAGAAGCAGGCACAGATGAACATCAGCCCAAAAATTCGATACAAACCCATTCAATCTCCTCCCACCATCATAAATGATCATACAAAGTATCACATAAAAAATAGTATTGTAACAGCTTTATGTGATTGATGGCAAAAAGCAGTCTTCAGGATGGAAGCACAGGTTTGTGGAGACCACTTCATGAAAAGTGGTCTGAAACAAATTCTTGAAAATTTCTGCGGTAGTTCTCACTTCTTCACCTGCGCGCAGAAGGGGAGATCGCTATTGAACGGCTGCATCTTATGGCGCTTTACGTCTTTCTCATTCAGGTCTCACCACAACAAGGTTTGCCCTGGCGGTTTGCATCAAGGGGGCCATATGCCCAAGGCAAACCTTGTTTTATGGTTTTCTCAAGCAGGAAACATGATGGTTCGACAAGTATTCATGCTACCTTGAACGAAAAATTTTATCATTCAAGATACCTTAAGAGGAACGGCTCCCTTTGATTAGAATCCGGCTCCTCCTCGTGCTAAAACGGGCAAGGCATAGGTGGTGACCATAACACTGACGATAAAAAGCTGGATCATTACCTTGTTCATTTTCATTTCCTCCTACAGGGTTTTTGCTCAATTTTGCTTATGTTATCAGGTGTATCCATCCGAACGTACAATCAGGATCTCAGGGATTTGCTCCTAAAATAGCAATGCCTGTGCCAATTGGCGGAGCAGAAAGTAATGATCGCAACAACCTGAAAAAACGTTATTAATTGACAGTGATCGAAATTTGAAAGACCGATGTGGAAGGCACATGAAAATGTGAGGCAAAATATAGCTGCCTAGATAACAGATTGAAATAAAAGCACAACATACGCTGCACATAATTATGTGCATTGCACATAATCGTGTGCAATGCACATAAAATAATGCCTCTGAGACTTTTTGAATTACGCTGAATTTCTGCAACTTTGACAAGGTTGACAAGGGGTACGAGTACAATTAAAAGCCCAAAAAATGCTAGGATACGGCTATACATCTGCAAGACTATTCAATAAAAATGCGACAGTTTTTCCAGGTATGCTCACAAGTCTGCCGGCATCATATTTGCTAAATAGCGACATGACATAAATATGATCTATGCTGATGAGGGTAAGGGGAACCTCTGCCCCTTAACGCAAATAGAATTATGAGATGGAGTACGAAATGGACACTGACAGAAGAGAGTCGATTTTCGTCGTAGATGATGACCAGGGTATTTTGGATTCGTTCGATGCGATGCTGGGCGATACCTATCCGCTGTATATGGTGGACAACGGAGTTGACGCATTGAAGTATCTGGACCGATATCAGCCGTACCTTATGTTCCTGGATTTAAAAATGCCTCGGATGAATGGATTGGAACTGTTAAAAAATGTAGCGGAAAAAAATTTATCCACCGTCATCGTAGTAGTAACGGCATTACCGCAAGAGCAATACGAAGAATTGGCCGGCCAGTACGGCGTTTACAGATACTTACGAAAACCCCTTGATGTAGACGAAGTTGAACATATCGCTGCTGTTGTACTGCACTGAGTTTCAGGGAAAATAATCGAATAACCATGCAAAATACTATACTGTTCATTGACGATGATTCCGCAATACTTGACGCCCTTGAATGGACATTCGCCGACGAACCCTATGAATGCTTGACCTGTAAAACGGCTGGAGAAGCATTGAACCTCATGGATGAAATGGATTTTGCCGTAGTAGTCTCTGATCAGCGCATGCCTGAAATGAGCGGCATTGAATTTCTCGAAAGGATAAAATGTCAGAAGCCGGCGACCATTCGAATGCTCATGACAGCCTACCAGGAAATGAATGTTATCCAGAATGCCGTCAACAAGGGACATATTCACAACCTTATCTTTAAACCCTGGGATGATGTGGAGTTGAGACGGATCATTAAAACAGCGGTTGATGATTATACCTTGAAAAATAGGGGGAGAGCTTCCAGGCAGGCCGCCGATGCAGCAGATCAGTTGGTTGAGTTAAATCAAACTCTGGAAGAGAAAAACCGGCACCTGATGGTAAGGTTGCAGCAAGCCCGAAAGATGGAGGCATTAGGTAATCTGGCTGGTGGTATCGCGCATGATTTCAACAACATCCTCTTTACCATCAATGGAATTTTGAAGTTGACCATGCTGGACAAATCGCTGCAGACGGAGCTGCAGACCTATCTCAGCCTGGCATTAGAGGCCTCCGATCGGGCAAAGGATCTTGTTTCACAGATCCTCTCGTTCAGCAGTGCAGGTGAAAGCAGTGACAATCCCATCACATTAGGCCCTCTGGTGAAAGAGGTGTTGAAATTCATCAAGGTGGCTTTGCCGGCAAAAATCGAGATTCATCAGGATATAGCCGTTGAGGCAGAAAAGACCGACTTGGCCGCCACCAACGTGTATCAGATATTGATTAATTTATGCTCAAATGCGTTTGACGCCATAGAGACCGACAAAGGAATCGTTCATGTGAGTTTAACTCGAATACGAATTGAGCAGACAGGGCCGGTCGACCGGATACAATTACCTCCGGGAGAGTATTTCCGCCTGACGGTAAGTGACACAGGCAAAGGCATTGATGAGGCTAGCGTACGACGAATTTTCGACCCCTATTTTACAACCAAACAGGAAAACGGTGGAACCGGACTGGGGTTGGCTTTGACCAATCAGATTGTTCGGAACCACGGAGGGCGCATTTCCGTCAAAAGCGTTGTCGGTAAAGGTTCAAGCTTTGATGTATTCCTGCCTGTAATCGAGGAGAATTACAACTAGCCTGTGTCTGTCCATAAATGAGAATTTTTGCTCAAGTTTAGGTAAGCGAAGACTCCGAGGCATGCGATAAATTTAACCGCAGACATATAGGTGATATCGGAGTCTACGCTTACCTTCGAGGATAAAATTTTGAGCATAACGCAAAAATTGGGTAGGTAAGCGAGGAACGAGACTCCGAAAAGACCATTTATGGACAGACACTAGCCTGTATTTCTCTACTCTTTAACCTAAAAAAGGAGGTATCATGAGGTCGCTGAACACAGTCTCCATCTTTGTGTTATCAGTTGTTGTATGGGCAGCCGCAGTTGTACATGCTGCAGACGAACCTAACATCCTGGTTATTTTTTCAGACGATGTCGGTCACTGGAATGTAAGCGCCTACAGCCGCGGCCAAATGGGATATCGCACTCCGAACATTGATCGCCTCGCAAACGAAGGCGCAATTTTCACTGATTATTACGGCGAACAGAGCTGTACTGCCGGGCGTGCCGGATTTGTCACCGGCCAGTATGCTGTGCGCGTAGGTTTGCCGAAGGTAGGACTGGTAGGCTCGCCGCAGGGCCTCTCAGCAGATGATCCGACAATCGCCCAGATGCTCAAGCCCTTTGGCTATCGTACAGGACAGTTCGGCAAAAACCACCTGGGCGACAGAAATGAGTTCCTGCCCACAGTACACGGGTTCGACGAATTCTTCGGCAACCTGTATCACCTTAACACGCACACGGAGATGGAAGATCCGGACTATCCGCGCAATAACCAGGCCTTCCTCAACCGCTACGCTCCCCGTGGAGTGATACACAGCTTTGCCTCGGACATAGATGACGACACCGTTGATCCGCGTTTCGGACGTGTCGGCAAACAGACCATCGAAGATACCGGTCCGCTGGACACCGAGCGAATTCCAGGCATCGATGACGAATACCTGGCCCATGCGATTGACTTTATCAAAAAGAGCCACTCTGACGGCAAGCCCTTCTTTACCTGGTTTGCCGCCAGCCGCATGCATTTCCCGACCATTCTCAAACCTGAAGTCGCCGGTCAGACAGGGCAGGACCTGTATGCCGACGGCATGGTCGAACATGACGGACATGTCGGCAAGTTGCTCGACCTGCTTGACGAACTCGGTATTTCAGATAATACTATTGTACTGTGGACCTCCGACAACGGACCGATGTTTATGAACTGGCCCGACGGAGGGATAAGTCCCTATTTCCGTGAAAAAGGCACTAACTGGGAAGGCGCCTTCAGGGTCCCGGCGGTGGTTCGCTGGCCAGGTCATATCCCTGCCGGTACCGAACTCAATGGAATTGCCTCGCACCACGATTGGTTCCAGACCTTTTACGCCGCAGTCACTGGTGAAACAGAGCTTATGGAAAAGCTGCATAACGGCCTGGAGGCAGGTGACAAGACCTACAAAGTGCATCTGGACGGCTACAACCTTTTGCCATGGCTTACAGGACATACGAAGGAGTCACCGCGTAAGGATTTTCTGTATTTCGGTGACGACATGAGTCTGCTCGGCCTTCGCTGGAACGACTGGAAATTCTCTTTTGCCGAGCAGCGTGCTCAGCCCGGGACCTGGGATTTGTGGCGTGACCCCTTTGTAAGCCTGCGTGTGCCCCGCATCCAGAACCTTCGTCGTGACCCGTTTGAACGGGCGCATGTGGAGTCAGTAAATTATCAGATGTGGATTCAGGAAAAGCAGTTCGCCATCGTCCCCGTCGCAGAATATGCCGCGAAAGCAGCGGCATCGTTCAAGGAATTCCCTCCTCGCAATGCGCCTGCCGACTATTCTCTTGATTCGGCAGTCAAATCGCTCAGCCAGGGAGCTAATTCCGCAAATTAACCACAGACAGCGTCCCTTTCTTTGGAGGTAAGCAGGTTGCTTACCTCCCGATACTTTTGAGTACCCAAATGACTGTTCAGGCTGAACGTTCACATATTATCGGTAACAAAATTTTTCCGGAGGATCATCTGTAATTCGTTAAGTTTATAGGGTTTTGCAAGAAAACCGCAGAACCCGAAAGATGCGTAATTCGCCATGATCCGGTCGTGCGAATAGCCGCTGGCAACCACCAGCCTTGCGTTGGGATCCATGGCCAGGATTTGTTCCGCTGCCTCCTTGCCGCCCATGCCGCCGGGAACGGTCAAATCCACAATGACCAGGTCGATCGGGATTTCAGAGTCCAAGTGCTGCCGATATCGCTCGACCGCCTCCTGCCCGTCTGCCGCCGTAACTGCCGTATAACCAAGATGGTTGAGCATTTCGGCGGTTATTTCCCGCAACGACTCTTCATCATCCATAATCATTACCGTCTTCCCGGATTGATCGGTAACAGGTTCCATGGCCGGCGGTTCTTTCACAGCAGGCTCACTCAGGGAGGCTGGAAGCAGAATGGTAAACGTTGTTCCGCTTTGCGGTGTGGAACTGACCGATATCGTTCCCTGGTGTTTTCGGATTATGGAATGCGTAATTGCCAGGCCGAGCCCGCTGCCTTTATTTTTAGTGGTGAAATAGGGATCAAAAATACGCTCACGGAGCCCTTCCGGGATACCTGGGCCGTTGTCGGATATTCGAATCTCCAGGCAGTTTTTACCTGCAAGCGACTCTGCCGCCGACGGATCAGGGGTCACATTTCGACAACCGACGGTTATGATACCGCCATCCGGCATTGCAAATCGACTGTTAACGATGATGTTCTGGATAACCTGACTGATCTGACCGGCATCGATTTCAGCGTTCCAGAGATCGTCGGCAAAGATAAAATCACAGCGAATATTACTGCCTCGCAGGACGAATTGCGCAGAATCTCTGATAACTTCAGCGATTGCAGTCACTTCCTTAACCGGCTCACCGCCTTTGGAGAAAGTGAGTAATTGTTGCGTAAGCCCCCGGGCCCGCATGGAAGCTTTTTCCAATTCTTCAAGGAACTTTGAACGTTTATCATTGACATCGGTGAGTGTCTTAATGAGGCTGACATTACCAAGAATCGCAGCAAGAATGTTATTGAAATCATGCGCAATGCCACCTGCCAAAACACCGACCGATTCCAGCTTGCTTATCTTTAACCGTTGTTCTTCCACTGCCTTACGTTCGGTAATGTCTCGAATGCAGGAAAGCAATACGGTTCGACCACTCAGTTCCATAATTGTCGCGGAAATATCTGCCGGGAAAGTTGTCCCATCCTTTCGTAGGATTGGAATGTCTACGGAGATGCTTTTTCTTTCGTTTACAACCCGATTGAAATCTTCAATGATCCATTCATGGTCCTGAGGAGGATGCAGGTCTTTAAACGAGAAGGCAAGCAATTCCTCTTGGGAGTAACCAAGCATGTTACAGATAGTGCGGTTGGCAAGAAGACATTTTTGAGTGCTCGGATCAGAGATAAAAATGCCGTCCATGGAATTGTCAAAAATAGTCTTGAAACGTTTTTCCGAGTCAGCAAGCTTCTTTTCCGCTTCACGATGTTCGATAATCTCCTGTTCCAATTCATGGGTTCGCTCGCGGACCAATTTTTCAAGGTGGTCACGATAGTTTTCGAGTTCTCTGAAGCTGGTACGCAGCCGGAGGGTCATTTGATTGAAAAGATCTCCAAGCTCACCGATCTCATCCCTGGAAGTGATTCTGACGGAGGTATTAAGATCACCGCCTACGATGCGCAGGGCTGATTGCTTGAGCTGGGCGATGGGACGGCTGATAAATTCGGAGAGCAGCAGGATAGCTCCAAAGCTGATCAAGATCGCCAGACCGGTAGTGGAGACGATGATAATTTGTAATTGTTTGATATGATTATTGATCAGGTCGGTCTTTATGGTGATGGCCCGGTTCAATTCCTTGCTCAACAGGTCGTAGCCGGCACGAAGCTTCTGGTGGAAACCATCTACGCGTTCATTCTGGTCGGCGAAACGGTTGAAAATTATACCAAGAGAGTTCGCCGACCAGCCTATTCTATAAAACGACAGTTTGACGTTATCCGGGTGATATTGCTCGTTGATCTCGGCCAATTGCTGTTTGGCTCGGGCAAGCTCCGCCTCCACTTGTTTACGGATTGTGTCTGCAGGGTCGGCAATATATTTCTGCTGAAGCAAAAGGGCCGTCATGATTCGGTACTTGAGATCTCGATTGATTGTCAACGGCGTGAGTTCCGCCGAAGTATCTATACGGCCGTGCAGTATTTCGGCTTCGCGTTGCATGCGGCTGCGCAGTGTCTGCATTTCCAGGTTTTGATGCACATAGTCTGAAAAGGAGTTTTCGTAATCGTCAAGTCCGGTCAGCACCCTGGCAAGCTGCTCCCGCTGGGGTTTTTCACCTTCTTCTTCCCGTATCAGGTGTATCTGCCTGCGCACCTCGGCAAGATGCTCCAGTACCCGGCGGGAATGACTGATGGTTTCCTCGGCGGTAAAGGCCTGTTCCTGCACGCTCATGGCAAAAAAGGCATGTTCGATGTAATTCAGGAAGCTATAGACCTGCTTCCGGCTCTGCAGTGCATCTCGCATACCCCACCAGCTGACCATCGAGACAATGACGCTGAGCGATAGAACCAGGCAGAGGGCAACGGCGAGTTTAGTGCGAAAGGACATGGTGTGCTGTTCTCCGACTAATGTGAGCTGTTGATTTGATTCTGCACATCGTCTAGAATATGAAGGTACTGAGATGGAAATGCAATCAATTCAGTGAAACTGTCCAGACCCCGTTCTGCTACCTCGTTCCTGGTCGACAGGTCAAAGGCAAACGCCCATTGATCGGCGCGAAGTATCTCCTGTTTCAACCTGAGCTTAAACGGCGAGTAAAAGGAATCCGGAACGGCAGTGCTCGGTGCCAGCGCTCCCGAACCGGCGCTCATGATTTCCTGAGCGTCCGGAGAAGCAAAATACGCCAGGACTTTTTTGGCGAATTCATGGTTATCCGATTCGCGAGAAATGACAATCCCGTCAATAGGTCCCAGAGCCACATTGGGTACGTTCTCTTCGATCCGGGGAAAAGAAAAAAAGTCGTAATCGCGGCCCGGAACAAGCGGCGCTGATCCTTCATCAAAAACTTGAGTAGCCCAGGTGCCCATCAGGGTCATGGCTGCTTTCCCCTCTTTTACCAATCTTGTTGCTTCCGCCCAATCCGCCGCGTCGACATCTTGGTTAAAATAGCCGGCCTGTATCAATTCCGACCACATACGATACACGGTTTTAACCGGTTGCGCGGTAAAAGGCTCCTTTTCGTTGAGCAACCTCGTACGGAAGTCCGGGCCTGCAGTGCGCAGCAACAGATAGTCGAACCAGAATTGTGCGGGCCAGCGTTCCCGAGCACCCAGGGCAATGGGAGGTATTCCCTGCTGCAGGAGTTGCTCACAGACACTGAGGAACTGAGCCCAGGAATTCGGGGGTGTGATGTCAAGGTCGGTAAAAAGCTGTTTATTGTAGAAAAAAACAACAATATGCTGGGTGATAGGAAGAAGATATTTTTTCCCGTTGTAGATCACCGCCGATTCGACTACGGCAGGGCCGAAACCGGCTGTAAGATTTTCCTCATCCCAGAGGTCGTCGATCGCCAGAAGCTGATTTTTATCAACAAGGCGCTGAACCCGTTCCCCGGCCCAATAGGAAAAAAGCTCCGGAGGAGTGCCGCGCTCAAGGGAGAGGGGAACCATCGTCTTAAAAGCCTCATGGTCAAGTCCGCTGGTCAAAATGGTGTATTCATTACTGTCCAGGTTGACTTTTGCCACCATGTCGTCTATACCGCCACTGAGAGAACCTGAAAAATAGTGGAAAAAATTGACTTTTTCTGAATTTACCACCGATTGTTCCGGACCGCCTCGATCACAGCAGGCCAACGTCCCACATGCCGCAACACAAGATGCCACGATGGTAAAAAAACGGAAAACGTTCATCAAAAACTCCGTCTGTCATGAAAGGGGAATGTCTTCTGCCGACAGAAGACTCATCTGTACTATGTACCATTCTACTATGGAAAGTTTCGTAAAAGATTACATGCTGAAAAGGCATTTTACCCGGTAACCTTTACAGGGCTTATACAAATAGCGTAGCATAGGTATGAGGGTCGGGTAAAATTAATAACCTGAATCCGTGACTGTTTTTTTGAACTGCAAAATGTATCTCATAGCAATTTCAAAAAAATTATACTTTTCGTGTTTCCAGAAGGAAGTGACCACTCGCCTTTCGGGGAATCCGTCCGCACCTCATCTTTGTTGCCCGCAACCACCTGATTAAGCTTAATATAATCAGGCAGGTGCGGACAACAAAACTGAAACACGGACAAAAGCTCACGTATTCAGGAAAATGGAAAAAAACAGCAACCTGTCAGGACAGAAGCCGCATGAAACCTTGCCGAGAATGCCGACATGAAGTGTCTGAGCAGGCCATGGCCTGCCCTCAATGCGGGGCGCCGTTTCCCGCAAAAGAGAAATGGGACGGATGGGGATTTGAGTACAAAAGCAAAGCCGCATTACACGGGCTACCCTGGCTGCACATTTCCTTCAAATACAGACCGAACAGACGACCGGTTCCGGCAAAGGGCGTTATCGCCATCGGCCAGTTCGCCTGCGGAATATTCACCCTGTCCCAGTTCGGTATCGGCATAGTCAGCGTCAGCCAATTCACCGTTGCAGGTTACGCTTTGGCGCAGTTTGCTGTGGCCTATTCCCTGATTGCACAAATAGGTATCTACATTCACGAAGGTCACGGACAACTCGTCAGGAGCGTTGCAGAGCTTCTCGAAAAGCTCTGATCATACTGCATACAACGATCGAGCAGGGAGGAGTTATGAGTCGACTGCTTCATACACAAGCGATCACAGCTGATCAACCCAACACCGCCTATAAGCAATACATACCCATCCTGCTGGGTATCCTGATCTATGTTTTGTTGCAAGTGCCGTCACTGTGTAGTGCTGAAACCAAGAAAAAAATTCTCTTCATAGACTCCTACCACGCCGAATATACCTGGAGCAGTGATATTACAGC
This sequence comes from Desulfobulbaceae bacterium, assembly GCA_963678525.2. Classification (GTDB taxonomy): domain Bacteria; phylum Desulfobacterota; class Desulfobulbia; order Desulfobulbales; family Desulfobulbaceae; genus Desulfogranum. Next base: position 752,298 of record CAXXDG010000003.1, on the reverse strand, counting down.
AGGTATCAAATCAGTCCTCAATGCCAGGCAGGATATTGAGTTGAAAATTTTCAGAATGGATACCAAGCGTAACATGTCTGAGGAATTCAAAAAAGAAGCTGCGCTAAAAGCCAGGGGCCTGATTGAATCCTGGCAACCGGATGTGGTCATTGCAGCGGATGATAATGCCTCCAAGTATTTGATAGTCCCTTACTATATGAATGCAGACATTCCCTTTGTTTTCTGCGGCCTTAATTGGGACGCATCCGTCTACGGTTTTCCTGCCGACAATGTAACGGGAATGATCGAGGTTGCATTATTTGAGAAGACCGTCAGTGCATTGCAGCAATATGCCCCCGGGAATCGCATTGGTTACCTTGCATCTGATACGGCTTCGGAACGAAAAGAGTATGAGAATATAGTCAGGCGGTTCGGAACCGGGTTTGAAGCACGATTTGCAAGCACCTTTGACCAACTCAAACAGGCCTATCTTGATCTCCAGAGGAACACCGATATGGTGATCATTCAGGAGTGCCGCTCCGTCAAAGGCTTCAACCATCTCGAAATGGTTACCTTCGTAAAAAACAACACCTCGATTCCCACCGCTGCAATGCAGAAATATCTTATGCACTACGCCCTGTTCACCTACGCCAAGATCGGTGAAGAACAGGGGGAACATGCGGCACGCACCGCTCTTGATATCCTTGACGGCACAGACCCGAAAACCATCCCCATTGCTGAAAATAAAAAGGCCGGAACGTATCTTAACATGAAACTGGCGAAAATTCTGGGGATCAGGTTTCCGATCGACCTTATTCGGGCCAGTCATCTCATCAGCGCCGAGCAGAAGAAACTGCTCTATGTGAATTCTTATCATGCCGGCTGTAAATGGAGCGACGATATCGAAAAAGGTTTGCTCAAAGCCTTGAATATCACGAAAAACACTGCTGGAATATGCGACGATTCCGGCAGCGAGGTGGAGCTGAAAATTTTCAGGATGGATACAAAGATCCATCAATCTGAAGAGTTTAAAACCCGGTCAGCGTTGTCCGCAAAAGCGATCATTGATAAATGGAAACCGGACATCATCGTTACAAGCGACGACAATGCCGCAAAATATCTGGTGGTTCCTTACTTGAAAACATCTGAGACACCCGTTGTCTTCTGCGGCCTTAACTGGGATGCGGATATGTATGGGTTCCCGACCGCCAATATCACCGGCATGGTGGAAGAGACTCCGATTCTGGAAACAATTGCGTTGATGAAGCCATACGCCAAAGGGGAACGTATTGGATATGTCGGGGGAAAAAACCTTTCAGAGGAAAAAGAGCTGCAACACTATGAAAATGTCTTAAAGATATCTTTTGCAGACGGAGAGCTTGTGTCTGATTTTCAACAATGGCAGCAAGCCTATCTCCGACTTCAGGATACAGTGGATATGATTATCCTTCTCTCCCCCGTCACTATAAAGGGCTGGCAAGAGGATATTGCCGGCCTGTTTATTCAGAAAAACACCAAACTCCCTACTGGAAGCACCGGCGACAACACCATCCGTTACAGCCTGCTCGGTAAAGTTAAAGTCGCCGAAGAACAAGGCTGGTGGGCGGGCAACACCGCTTTACAAATTCTTGAAGGTACGCCGATAGAGAATATTCCCGTAACCCGAAATAAAAACTCTAAACTTTGCCTGAATATGAAACTGGCAAAAATACTGGGCATCAAGTTCCCCATTGAACTGATTGAAAAGGCGGCATTAGTGGAAAACTGAAAGAGATAACAGGCGAATATGAAACTCAACTCAATCAGTATAAAACTGTTTTCCATTATGGTCGGTGCGTTTTTCTGTTCCACAGTCAGCATCCTGCTGATTGCCGACAGTAAGCTTACCCGGATAATCAATACCAGTAAAAACGCACTCTACAAAGAAAAGGTCGACACTATATGGTCTGTTCTCTACCAGAACAATGAACGTCTTCAAAAAACCGGACTTGTGGAGGCATACCTTGAAGACTTCAAAAAATCCACACTCAAGGAGTTGAGGCATACCTATTATAACCTGCCGGGGTTGAACATCTATCCCTTTATTATTGATACTGAGGGCAATATCATCATGCATCCGACGCTGCCGGAAAATACCGCTCCGCCGGGAAGCGTTAAAATCGTCAAAAGGATGCTGGTTTCAGACAGAGGCGATTTTGACGCTGTCTACAAAGGCGGGATTAAATATTATATTTTCCGTAATTTTCCGGAATGGCAATGGATTATAGGGTATGCGGTTCCACTTGAAACCAAATATGCCGAAGCCAGAACATTTCGTAACCTTCTCATTATAATTATGACAGGAGTCACCCTGTCTATTCTGTTACTCCTCGTCCCGGTTATCGCCAGGTTCACCAAGCCGATTACCCGACTGACCAGCGCCGCAAAGGCAATGGCCGAGGGTGATCTTGATAAGGAGATACGCATTACCGGTAATGATGAAATCGGTACACTTGCAAACAGTTTTCAGGATATGCGTGCGGCTATCAGGCAGACCATCCACGAACTCGAACAGGAAAACGCGGAAAGAAAAAAAGCGGAAAAGGCTCTGGCCAATGAAATAGAGCAACTTGACGTTACTCTGAAAAGTATTGGTGACGGCGTTGTTACAACCGACAAAGACGGCCGTATAATCCTGATGAACACAGTTGCCGGGAAACTCACCGGCTGGGAGAATAAAGAGGTGACCGGTCGCGCCCTCAAGGATGTCTTAATACTCGTTGATCAGCAGACAGGTGAACCAACCGACAACCTGGTCGAAAAAATACTTGCCGGCGGCACCACCCCCCCGACAGAAGGACATGTCACGCTGACAGCAGCAAACGGCAGGGAATCGATTATCGCAATTAATGGCGCGCCCATCAGGGATGCTCTCAACAATAGTATTGGTGTTGTCCTGGTTTTCAGGGACATTACCGAACAGATAGAGATCGAACAGGAACTGCTCAAATCACGGAAACTTGAATCCATCGGTGTCTTGGCCGGAGGCATCGCCCACGACTTCAACAACATTCTCACCGTCATATTGGGCAATATCAACCTGGCTTTGCAAGATGAAATCCTGTCGGAAAAAATACGAAACCGCTTGATCAATGTGGAAAAAGCATCTCACAGGGCCAAGGACCTCACGCAACAGTTACTTACTTTTTCCAGGGGAGGAGCACCCGTCAAAGCGGTCTCTTCCCTGGCAAATATCATCAAGGATTCTGCAGAGTTTGTCCTTCACGGCAGTAATGCGGCCTGCCGATTTGATATTCCCGAAGACCTTTGGCCTGCTGATATAGACAAGGGACAGATCAGTCAGGTGATCCAGAATATAGTTATCAACGGCAGCGAAGCCATGTCCGGCGGCGGGATTATTACCATCGCCTGCAGCAATGTCGTCGGAGGCGACAATACCCATGCCGTTCTTGCAAACGGGCAAAAATATATCGGCATTTCCATTGCCGACAGTGGTGAAGGTATTTCAGCCTTAAATATTGATAAAATTTTTGATCCCTATTTCTCCACCAAACCGAATGGAAACGGGCTTGGACTTGCCATATGCCATTCAATTGTCTCTAAACACAACGGCCATATCAGTGTGAAATCCGACCTCGGCAGCGGAACGACCTTCACCGTGTATTTACCGGCTGCCGAACAACGGCAGGTTGACGACGAGAAAAAGACTGTTGCCGCACCCGGTTCCATGCAAGCAACGGTCATGATCATGGATGATGAGGAACTTGTCAGGGAAATGGTTGAAATGATGCTGGTCAAAATGGGCCATATCCCGGTGCCGGCAGTGGACGGAAACGAGGCGGTGCATCTCTACAAACAGCACAAGGAATCCGATACGCCCATCGACCTTGTCATTATGGATCTGACAATACCGGGGGCCATGGGGGGAAAGGAAACGGTGAAAGAATTGCTGGCCTTTGACCGACAAACCAAAGCGATCGTGTCCAGCGGTTATTCAAATGATCCGGTTATGGCAAATCCCTGCAAATACGGCTTCAAAGCCGCAATCTCAAAACCCTACAGCTATGAAAAACTCGCCGAAGTCATTGACGGAACGCTGAGAGAAAATCCGGAATAAAGAGACAGATATTTTTACTGTCTGTTCCGTTTATAGAAATAAATCACCACAAGCAATTTAGCCTTGGTGTCGCCCAGGCTGATGCCTGAATGAGGGATTCTGGAATCAAAGTACACATGATCTCCTGCTTCCATGATATATTTGGTCTCACCGTAGTAAAATTCCAACCGCCCTTCCAGAACATAAAAAAACTCTTCACCTTCATGCTCGTACATTTTCTGCAGGGAAAACGGGGCATAGATCAGAAAGGGTTCCATATTTCTACCGGGCTTTCCTGCACCGAGCACAATATAATCATAGCCTGCCAGATCGCTTGATTCACGGATCAATTTACCGTCTTTTTTACGACCGAATACAATGGTGCCGTCGTGCACAGGCCCGACTGTCCCATTGAGCAGAGTAGTCACCTCCACGCTGAGCGCTCCGGCAATTTTATTCAAGGTCGAGTACGGAGGCGCCTTGTCGGAACGTTCCACCTTGGAGAGATACCCCTTTGTCAGTCCGGTACGATCAGCCAGATCCTGCAGGGTCATCTTTTTAGAGGTGCGAATTTTTTTGATGTGAGCTGATATCAGCCGTTCATCAACACTCTCGTCCGAAAAACGCTTACCCGGCACAACTATTCCTCCCTTTTCGTATCCATGGGTTCCCCTGTCAGCAGTCGATACAGAATTTCCACCGGGTGGGCCACCTGGAGCACATCGCCGGTCTCAAGACGCCCCTGGAGGTTGATGTGACAGACAGGACAATCGGTCAGCCAGTAATCGGCTCCGGTCTTACGGGCGTTGTCGACCTTTTTCCCTGACATCTTGGCCGAAATTTCAGGGTATTCATAGAAAAATGTGCCGCCCCCGCCGCAGCAATCCAAGGCGTCTCCGCTTGCGCGGTAGTCCAGTTGGGGTATTTGTTTGAGCAGATCATCCGCCGGTTGGAAGGCATTCTTTAAATGACACGGTGCATGATAGGTAACGGGAATCTGTCGATTGACGGATTGCAGTTCCAGATCATCCAGGCGCTCGCGGACAAAAGACATGATATCCATGACCTTGCCTGCAAGGTTCTCCACCGCCTCCCGATCAAGCCCATACTTTTCAGCCAGCATGGGATATTCCTTTTTCAGGGCCGCGCCGCAGGTAGGACAATCCACGATCACGGACTCCGCCCCCTCAACCCGCAGGCAATCGAGGTTCTGCCTGATATTAGGTTCAGCCTGTTCAATGGCTCCATGGTACAGTAATGGTATGGAACAACAGGTCTGTTCCCTTGGAATGACGACTCTGTATCCCATTGCAGTCAATAGCCCCATTGTTGCGCTCCCGACCCGGCCGAAAATATAATTGGTGGCGCAACCGGTGAAATAGACAACCGTACCTCGACACTCTCCTTCCGGTTCCATGACCTCTTCCCTGGAAGAACGAAAGGGTTTTTTATTCAATTTCGGCAGCCTGTCTCCAGGAATGGAACCAAGTGAACATTTCGCCAAAAGACCGTCAGGCATGACCCCCTGCCCTTTACTTGCCAGACTTGCCGCAAATTTGAGGCGTTGCTCCTTAGCCAGCATATACACCAGTGATCGGATCTCGACACGATCTCCATGATCCTTGGCCATTTCAGCCCGCATTTGCATGAACTGGGAATAATGATCCACGCCGGAAGGACAGTTGGCGGCACAGCTTCCGCACATGAGGCACTTATTGATCAGTTCCTTGAGCAGCTTTGAAGACGGCAATCGTCCGGACTCATAGGCCTTGATCAGCTGAATCCTGGCGCGAGGCGAGTCCTGCTCCTTCATGAGCGCTTTATAGACCGGGCATACGGCGAGGCACACGCCGCATTTCCCACATCTGGCCTGGTTACTGCCGCTCATACGAATTTCCCCGGGTTAAAAATATTATCAGGGTCCACGGCATTCTTGATAACCTGCATAAAATCCCGGGAATCCTGATCCATAACCAGAGGCAGAAATTCAGATTTGGCCAACCCGATGCCGTGCTCCCCGGAAAGGGTGCCCCCCATTTCAGCTGCAGCGGCAAACATATCGTGTACGGCCTGCCATACCCTGGCCCACTCATCCTTATCCTGCCTGTCGGCGGCAATCAGGGGATGCATGTTTCCATCCCCTGCATGGGCGAGTATGCCTGCGGTAAGGTTATAATGAGTACAGATTTCCTGTATTTTACGAATCATTGCCGGGACTTTGCTGACCGGTACGGTCACATCCTCTGATACGATATCAGGGGCGAGTTTGGCAAAAACGCCATAAGAGGAACGCCTGGCCGCCCAGATACGTTCTTTTTCCTCCTCTGTGGCAGCCTCCTCTATGGTGACGGCGCCATGCTGCTTCACTTTTTCTATAATCAGCCTGATCTCACGGTCACACGCCTCTTCGGTGCCGTCGACTTCTATCAGCAGGGAACCGTCCGCTTCCCTCGGCAGTCCAAGGTGCACGGCGTCTTCAATGGCATTGACCGTCATTTTGTCCATGAGTTCCATGGCGGCAGGCAGGATACCTGAGCCGATGATGTCCGCCACGGACTCGGCAGTGTCGTCGAGATCGTTAAAGGTAACCATCAGGGTTTTGGTCGTGGCCGGAGCAGGAACAACCTTGACGATAATTTCCGTGATCAGGCCCAATGTTCCCTCAGACCCGCAGAACAAGGAGGAAAGTCGGTATCCGGTTACATCCTTAATGTTTCTGCTGCCCATACGGACGACTTTGCCGGAGGCGAGGACCACTTCCAAACCAAGGACATAGTCCACTGTCACCCCATATTTCAGACAGCGGGGGCCACCCGCATTCTGGGCGACATTTCCTCCCATGGTGGCCATGTGCATGGAACCGGGGTCAGGTGGGAAAAAGAATCCGTGGGGTGCAAGGGCTTTCTGCAGATCACCGTTGATCACCCCTGGCTGGACTATGGCATAGCGGTCACGGGTATTGACCTCGAGAATCGTATTCATGTGCGTGAAGCAGAGCACAATACCGTGCCGCACAGGAACCGGGGCGCCGCAGACGCTGGTGCCTGCGCCGCGGGCAGTCACCGGTATGCCGTACCTGGATGCAACCTGTACGATCCGACTGACTTCATCTGTGCTTACAGGAAGGAGCACCGCATCGGGTAGAGCTTCTTCCAAAAAGGAATCGTAGCTGTAACAGGTCAGCTCTTCGAGCTTGTCCAGAAAACGATCGCTACCGACAATATTCACCAGCTCTTTGCTGACATCGGAATTGAGCATAACAGCCTCTCAATGAAGAAAGAATTCGGGTAACACCAGGGAAATCCAGGGAATATACGTCACCAGGAACAGACAGAACAACATGATACCGAGAAACGGCAGCACGCTCCTTCCGATCTTAACCAGCGGCTGTTTTGTGATCCCTGCAGCCACAAACAGGTTAATGCCGAACGGCGGCGTCAACATGCCGATCTGAATGTTAAGCACCATCACGATGCCGAAATGGACCAGATCAATATCGTAACGCCCCAAAGTTTCGAGAAAAAGCGGGGACAGAATCAACATGGCACTGACATCATCCATAAAACATCCCAAGACGAGAAACAAGATGTTGACACTGAACAGAAAAAGCCAGGGACTGTGAATACGGGAAATTATGATATCCGCGAGCTGCTGGGGAATCTGCTCCGCCGTCAGCAGCCAGATAAAGGTCATGGCGCAGGAGAGAATAAACAGCAGACAGGCGGAAAGCACAGCCGCTTCCTGACAGACGTCAGTGATATCACTTACCTTGAATTCTCGATAGATACATAATTCCACAACCAGGGCATACACCACACTAATGGCGGCAGCCTCTGTGGGAGTGAACATCCCTGAATAAATGCCTCCCAAAACAATCAGCGGCAGCAACAATGCCCATATTCCCCTGCGTGCTGCAGTCAACAGTCCCGTCAGTGACGCTCCGCTTTCCACCCGCCAGCCGTTTTTTCCGGCAACAATCCAGGTATAGGCCATCAGACCAAGGCCGATAAGTACCCCGGGCAATACGCCTGCCATGAACATATCGGACACGGAAACATTCATGACCAGGCAATACAAAATCATGGGGATGGAAGGCGGTATCATGATGCCCAGGGATCCGGATACGGTAATCAGTCCATGGGAAAATCGTTCACCATAGCCGGCCTTGAGCAGGGCGGGGATCATGATGGATCCGATGGCTACCACCGTTGCAGGTGAGGATCCGGATATGGCGGCAAAAAAAATGCAGGCTAAAATCCCGGCCATGCCCAACCCGCCGGGAAACCAGCCGACCAGGGCGTTGACAAAATCAATCAACCTGCGGGCAATGGCGCCCCTGGTCATAATCGCGCCTGCCAGGATGAAGAACGGGACGGCAAGGAGGACGAATTTATCCAGGGCGCTGAATAACTGCTGGGCAATAATATGCAGGGGCGTATTGGTAAACAGAACCAGGGAGACAGTGGTCGTCACGCCAAGAATCACTGCAATGGGCACACCGGCCAAAAGGAGCACAAAAAAGCAGAGGCAGATTACCGCAATCACGGCCGCACCTCATGATCGGCAGACGCCTTCTCGCTTCGCAAGCCTGCCACTTCTTTTACACCGATACTGAAGAACCGAAACGCCATAATCAGGCTGAAAAAGGGGATCGGAAAATAGACCAGATACATGGGAATTCCCATGGTCGGGGAGGTAGTCTCATAGGCATATGAACGGAGCGCCACTTTAAGGGAATACCAGACAACCAGACAGAAAAATCCGCTGCTTACCAGGTTGGTTGCAAACAGGAGTATCTGTTTCCAGGGTTTTCCAAGAGATGTCACGACCAGGTCCATGGCAAAGTGGCTACCGGTTTTCACGCCGATACTTGCGCCGAGAAAAGCTATAAACACGCCTATATACCGCCCGAACTCCTCAAACCAGGTAAAGCTGTAGTTGAAGAGATAACGCGTAAAAACCTGGACAAAACCAATACAGGCAAGTCCCAGAATAGTCCATACAAGCACTGTCTTTTCCGTCCGGTCTATTATCCGGGCAAGTGTTCGTATTCCCACCTTACCGCTTATATTCTTCAATTTTGGCGAGCATGAAATCAAAGAGTTCATCACCGATCTTATCGCGATACTTATCCCATACCGGTGTCATGGCATCCTTGAACCGGGCGCGTTCTTCAGGGGTAAGTTCGACAATTTCCACATTGTTCTCTTCGGCAAACTGCTCGATGGAGACGCCGCTTTTGGGAAGTTTATGGTGCAATTCGGCATTAACGTTTCGATTCACCTGGGCGGTCACCTTTGCAGCCTCCCGGAAAATCTTCCGGTCCTCGGCAGACAGACTCTCCCAATAGTCGCGGGACACAATGATGACGCATTCGGTTACACAATGCTGGGTTTTGGTTATATATCGGTTCACCTCGGTAAATTTCATCAGCACCGTGGTCAGTATGGGGTTCTCCTGGGCATCTATCACACCGGTCTGCAGGGCATTGTAAATCTCCGGAAAAGGAATGCCCACAGGGGAGGCGCCCAGCTGTTTGAAAGTGTCAATATACACGGGTGAATTCATGACCCGGATTTTCAAACCTTTAACGTCTTCGGGAGTGTGAACCGGTCTTTTGTTATTTGAGAGGTCGCGAATTTCATTTTCCGTCCAGCCGATGGCCGTAAATCCTTTTTTAGGGAAATAGGAAAAAATCTTATCCTGGACCTCCTGGTCATCAAGCACCTTGTACAAAGTTTTCCGATCAGGAAACATGAACGGCATATCCATAATAGCTGCCTGGGGTACGAAATTCTGCAATACCGCAGTACTGACAGTAGCCATCTGCAGGGTTCCCGCCTGTACCTGCTCAGCAAGGGAACGTTCACCTCCCAGTTGCCCACCTGGAAATGTTGCGATATCGATCCGTCCTTCGGTCTTTTCTTTTACATAGGCGGCAAAAGCGTCCACGCCCTTGGTCTGTCCATGAAAGGTCGGTCCGACGTGGCCGAACTTGATATTAGCCACGGCCGCCAGGCATCCGGTCCCTCCGAATACCACAAGAATCAGGGCCGCACAGCAGACCGGAAACCATCTCTTTATACTTCCTCTCTGTTCCATGAGCACATCTCCTGCAGGTTTAAAATATCATTGGTCGCATGGGACGAAGCTACCGGAAAAGTAACCGCATCCATGCCGATTCAAACTCCCTCCTGAATGAGAGATTCAGGAGAAAAAAGCAGGGCCGATCATAGAATAAAAGTTTCATGTTTGTCAACTTTTATTCAGTTAACGGAGACGACTTTCCTCATATCCAAGCCACGGGGACATTAACACCGTATTTAACTATAATTTGATAGAAAAAATCAGTTTCAAAGCCCACGATTATGGGGTAACAGTACGCTAGCTCTCCAAAGACGGGACCGCTTTTCACATTACGGTATTATTTGCAATAGCAGAATCTTCTACCGATCTCCGGATTTACTGAACCGACGCTGTAAAATTCGACCTACATAATCAAATATGGGAGGAAACATGCTCACGTTAACGGTAAACGGTACAACAAGGCAACTCGATGTGGACCCTGAAACCCCTTTGTTATGGGTACTGCGGGACAATCTGGGAATCACCAGCGTGAAATACACCTGCGGCATTGCGGAGTGCGGCATGTGCACGGTTCTTATCAATGGTACTGCAAGACGCTCGTGTGTTGTCCCTGTCGGCGAAGTTGACGGCAGCGCCGTCACAACCATAGAAGGGTTGCCGGACGATCATCCGGTAAAAATTGCCTGGATCGAAAAACAGGTTCCCCAATGCGGATACTGCCAGCCCGGCATTATGCTGCAGACGGTCGATTTCCTGGCAAGGGTACCACACCCTTCTGAAGCGGATATCAACCAGGCCATGGATGATGTTATCTGCCGATGCGGTTCGCATCCCAGAATCAAAAAAGCCATTCAGCTTGCGGCTGAAATGACCGCCGGACAGGGAGTGTGAGCCATGAAAAATTCCATGACCAGAAGATCTTTTCTGAAAACAGGCAGTCTGGTAATTGCCGCAGCCGCTGTTGCAGATTCTCCAGACCTGTTTAACGCCTCTCCGGCCTATGGGCAGACCGAGCCGCCGTTCACCCCCCATGCGTTTCTGGAAATCGGTTCAGATGATAGGATAATCGTCTGGGTGGGACAGACCAACCTCGGACAAGGTACCCATACGGGTATTGCCATGGTGATTGCCGATGAGCTCGATGCTGCATGGAAAAATGTGCAGGTAAAAATGGCTCTTGCAGCGGAACCATTTAAAGACCCTCTATGGCACGTGCAGGTAACAGGCGGAAGTACCAGCTTTCGCCATCGCTGGGACTTGCTCCGTTCTGTCGGGGCCGCAGCCAGACACATGCTGTTGGAAGCTGCCTCCCGGCAATGGCACATTTCTATTGACAGGTGTACCGCCAGGAAAGGAAAGGTTCTTCATCCGGAAGGTCACAGCCTCAATTACGGCCAATTGGTGGAAGCGGCAGGCAAGCTGCCTGTACCGGAAAATCCGTCACTCAAAGCCCCGGACGCATATCGCATCATAGGGACGCAAAAGGCGCGCCTGGATATCCCGGACAAAGTAATGGGAAAAACCGTTTACGGCTTTGATTTCACCTTGCCTGGCATGTGTGTGGCCGTGGTGGCCAGACCGCCTCGTTACGGAGCCGGCCTGCTGTCTTATGATACGGATGCAGCCATGGCGGTGAAGGGCGTGGTCAAAGTGGTTCCTTTCGAAGGGAGAGTCGCTGTGTGCGCCGAAAACACCTATGCCGCCATGCGGGGACGGGATGCCCTCAACCTGAAATGGACTGAAGGCTCACACCCGGATTTGGCAGACGAAATGATAGCCCGAGCCTTCAGCGCCGGCCTTGAACAACCTGGTGTGGAAGCCGAAAACAAGGGAAATAGCGTCCATGCCATGGCAGAAGCCCATCAAACTCTGGAGCAGGTCTACACCTTCCCCTACCTTTCCCATGCCCAGGTGGAGCCGATCAATTGCACCACCCATGTGGAGAAAGACCGCTGCCGCATATGGATAGCGACACAGGGACAGACCTTCACTCAGATGACGGCGTCACAACTCACCGGTCTGCCAATGGAAAAAATCGAAGTGATGACGTTGCCCGCAGGCGGCGGATTCGGTCTGCGCGGGGAGCAGGATCCCGTTATTGACTCGGTGCTGCTTTCCCAGGCTTTGAACCGTCCGGTGAAAGTCGTATGGACCCGTGAAGATGATTTTGCCCACGGGTATTATCGGCCGGCAAATATGTCCAGGGTACAGGCTGGTCTTGATGCGAACGGTCGGATAACCTGCTGGTCCCACAAGGTTGTTGCACCATCCGTCATGTCCAGAGTTATGCCCCATGCGGTAGTAAATGGAATTGATCCGGATGCGGTCTCCGGTGTGAAGGATATAATCTATTCCTTCCCAAACCATGCCGTGCGCTATGTGATGATGAACCTGCCGATTCCGGTAGGCTGGTGGCGTTCAGTGGGATATTCTTCCAATGTTTTCACGGTTGAATCGTTCATGGATGAACTGGCCCATGCTGCGGGGAAAGATCCTGTCCAATTCCGGCTTGCGCATATGGAAAAGGATTCCAGACCCTATAAGGTGTTATCACTCCTGGCGGAAAAAGGAAGGTGGAACGTTGATCTTCCCTCCGACAGAGCACGGGGTGTGGCACTCAGCGCGTGTTTTGAATCCTTTGCAGGCCACATGGCAGAGGTATCGGTTGAAAGAAACGGCAAAATTACTGTCCATAAGATCGTATGTGTTTTGGATTGCGGAACCGCCGTTTATCCTGACGCAATCACTGCCCAGGCCGAAGCCGGTGTCGTCATGGGATTGAGCACGGCTTTCCACGAAAAGATCAGTTTTGCGCTGGGCGGCGTCAAGACGGCCAACTATGATGACTACCCGATTCTGACCATGTCAGAGGTGCCTGAAATAGAAGTATTTACAGTAAAAAATAACCTCAAGGCAGGTGGTGTCGGAGAGCCTGTCTTTCCATCGGTCGCCCCGGCGGTTGCCAATGCCGTATATAAAGCAACAGGCGTGCGGCTGCAGGAACTTCCTTTCAGAAGGGAATTATTGAAACAGGGATGAAGGTAAAGTCGTCGACAGCGGCATATCGGTCACTTGCCGCTTGACACATCAGACTCGCTATATTATTTTGCAACTCCTTGAACTAACGAATATTTTGCTGAAAAAATCAGCTAAAGAACAACTAAACATCTGTTTCATGCTGAAATTTTCAACCTGCTCGCAAGGATTGAAAAAGATTAAAACAAAGGGGTCCGCTTTCGGATCCTGCGAACGTAACTGTATTATTTTTTACTCAGGAGACCTGTGATAATGAAAAAGCTGCTCGGCTGCTTAGCCGTTCTTCTCTGCCTCGCCCTTATTCCCGCCTCTGCCATGGCGGCAAAAATCAAGTTCGGTCACATCGCCCCGACGTTCCACGGCATGTCCAAAGGAATTGACGCTTTTGCCGACTATGTCCGCGAGAAGACCGACGGCAAAATCGATATCGCCACTTTCCCGCAGGGGCAGCTGGGAAATGAACGTTCCATGGCCTCCCAGGTGCAATCCGGCAGCATGCAGATTGCCGCCGTTACCACTGCAGTTTTACAGAACTTTGTTCCGGAAGTCGCGATTCTCGACATGCCCTTCCTGTTCCCGAACCGAGCCACCGCATATGCCGTACTGGATGACGAAGCGGTCAAGGAGAAGGTCTTTTCGTATCTGCCGAAAAAAGGGTATGTCGGCATCGGCTGGGTAGAAAATGAAATCCGTGATTTTTCCAACACCAAACATCCGGTCCACAAACCTGAAGATATCAAAGGACTCAAGGTCCGCGTCATGCAGTCGCCGGCCTACCTGGACACCTTCAATCAACTCGGCGCCTCAACAGTCGGCATCCCCTTTACCGAAGTCTACACCGCTCTGCAGACCGGCACCATCGACGCCCAGGAAAACCCGCTCATGACTGCGGTGCTGATGAAATTCCCCGAGGTTACCAAGCATGTCACCAACACCCAGCATGCCTTGACCGAATGTATCATTATCGTCAACCCTGACTTCTGGAACCGCCTGAGCCCTGAATATCAGCAGATCTTCCGGGATGCGGCAAAAATCGCCACCGACGTCAACCGAGCCCGTAACGTCGAGATTAAGCAGAACCTGCCCCAGCTTGGGATTTCCATCGAAGAATACTGCAAGCAAAAGGGTGTGGAGATGGTCAACCTCACCGACGCTGAACGTGAAGAATTCCGTAAAGCGATGATTCCGGTCTGGAACAAATATCGCAAAAGCATAGGTGACGATATTTTCGATTTTATGCTTGCCAAGATTGAAGAGCATAAGCAATAACGAGTTCTCTTCTCAAGGCTTTACTCCTTGCAAGCGTCAGTACTGCTGACGCTTGCAACTGTTTGTATCTTTTTTTACCGTAAAAGGCGGAGCGCTGGATTCATCCCTCCTCCGTCTCTGGTTGGAGCGAGAATGAAGTCTTTTTTCAAAATACTCGGGCGCATTGAAGAACTTACCCTGAGTATGACCTTCCTTGGCCTGGCAATCGTCGCCGTCATACAGGTCTTTTGTCGTTATGTTCTCAATATCAGCTTTACCTGGTTTGAAGAAGCCGGTCGCTATGCAGGTATCTTTGCCACCTTTCTCGGCGCCGGACTCGGCGTGAAACACGGCAGTCATTTTACCATGGACCTGTTGGTCGCCAATGCCAGGCCGTTGGTGCGCCGCCCTCTGCAAGTGGCGATCGGACTCTTGTGCGGCGCCGCCATGCTCATCCTGGCCCGCTACGGATTCAACCTGGTTGTCAAAAATTACAACTTCGGCAATACCTCGGCGGCAATGCAGATGCCCATGTACATCGCCTATCTGCCGATACCTGTTTTTACAACAATCATGGCGATACGCTTTTTTCGTATCGCTCTACAGGCCCTGCTCGGCAAAACTTCAATCAACCAGGGTGAAGCGTCATGATGGCGGCCATCGTCTGCGGATTTGCCGCCTTGATGCTGGCCGGCGTCCCTCTGGCTTTCATGCTCATCATCGTGACCATGATCGCCCTGCATTTTTTTTCCTGGACCCCGTTGCAGGCAGTCGTCGAGCAGCTGTTCAATTCCCTTGATTCCTTTGTTCTGCTGGCCATCCCCTTTTTCGTGCTTGCCGGCTCAATCATGACCAAGGGCGCCATTGCCAAACGCCTGATCGCATTCATCAACTCGCTGGTCGGCTGGATCCCAGGCGGACTCGGTATCTCAGGCGTTCTGGCCTGCATCTTTTTTGCCGCCATCTCAGGTTCCGGGCCGGCAACGGTTGTCGCCATCGGATCCATCATGGTCCCGGCGCTGGTCAAGGCCGGTTACCACAAGCGTTTTTCCGTCGGCCTGATCACCACCTCCGGCTCTCTGGGGATCGTAATTCCGCCGTCAATTCCCATGATTCTCTACTGCCTGGTCATGAACGTCTCGGTCGCGGAAATGTTCATGGCCGGCATTTTGCCCGGTTTACTCATCGGCGGAACGCTGATCCTCTATACGTATATATGTTCTCGCAAAAACGACTGGAAAATTGACCGTAAACCATCTCTGTCTGAAGTGATTCGTACAGGCAAAGAAGGGTTCTGGGCCATACTGCTGCCGGTGGTTGTACTCGGAGGGATCTATTCAGGTGTTTTCACCCCCACTGAAGCCGCCGCCATCAGCGTTGTCTATGCGCTTGTGGTTGAATTGTTCATCTACAAAGAATGTTCTCTGCTGGAAATACCTTCCATCTGCAGGGAGTCCTCCATCATGGCCTCCTGCCTCTTGTTTCTCCTGGCCGGCGCCATGACCTTCAACTGGTTGCTGACCGCCGAAGAAATTCCTGCCATGGTTGCCGAACTTGTCATGACGCATATACACAGTCCATGGCTGTTTCTCCTGGTCATCAATCTGTTTCTCCTGGTTCTGGGGTGTTTCATGGACAGCGTCAGCGCCGTTCTGATCCTGTCCCCTCTGTTCCTTGACACTCTGCAGGGGTATCATATCGATCTGGTTCATTTCGGTATCGTCATGGTGCTGAATATCGAGTTTGGTATGTTGACGCCTCCATTCGGGTTGAATTTATTCGTCTCCATGGGGGTTACCGGCGAAAACCTGCGCACAGTGGTTCGCGGCGTCTTGCCGTTTCTGTCGCTGCTGCTTTTGTGTCTGCTGCTGGTCACCTACATCCCGGACCTGTCTCTGCTGCTGCCCAAACTCTTTTTAAGGTGAAAGGATGACCATTGGATTCGGCTGCACACAGCGTTTTGCAAGCGCTTTATTGTTGCCGGGTCTTTTCCTCTTTTTTGCCGTTATTTTCCTCCCGGTATCGGCTGCTGTCGGCTCATCTGCTGAAAATGTAGGAACAACAAATGCGGCAACAATCCCGCTCTCAGAACAGGAGAGACAATGGCTCACTGACCACTCCGTTATAACCGCCGGCATCGACCCTGATTTTGCGCCGTTTGAGTTCATTGACGATACCGGCCAATACCATGGCATGTCCCACGACTATCTGAAAGAAATCGGCACGATGCTGGGGATCCGGTTTGAGGCTGTGCATGGCTTGAGTTGGTCTGAGGTTGTCGACAGGAGCAAAAAGCTGCAGATCGATGTTCTTCCCTGTGTGGGGAAGACAGGGGAAAGAAAAGAATTTTTAGAGTTCACCGAACCATATCTTTCTTTTCCGCGTATCATTATTTACCGTCAGGGGCGGGAGCGACCCGAAAATATCGGTGACCTTGAAGGTACACTGATCGGTGTCCAGGCCGACACTTCACACCATGGCTGGATAAAGGAAAACACCGCGTTCAAGCCTATTCTGTATCCCACTTCCAGATCTGCCCTGTTTGCTCTTTCCAGAGGGGATATCGATGCCTTTATCGGTGATCTGGCCACAGACTCCTACCAAATTGAGAAGCTGCAGATTGATAATCTGGAAGTCGGGTTTCAACTCCCCGGCGGTGCTCAGGAACTGTCCATCGGCGTCCGAAAAGACTGGCCGGAATTTACAGCCGTACTTAACAAGGCGCTCAAGGCTATCCCCCACGAGCGGGAACTGGCTATTCAGCACAAATGGATTGCCAAGCGGCTCAAGGACGCCGACACCATTGTCAAAAGCCTTTCCCGCTATACCGATGAAGAAAGAGCCTGGCTGGCAACGCATCCCAAAGTAACGGTTCGGACAATGTCCTCCTGGCCGCCGATGAATTTTCTTTCCCGTTCAGGCGAGCCGGCCGGCATAGGCAACGGCATCCTGCAGCGTCTTGGGAAGATAACCGGCCTCAACATTCAGGTTGTCCCCGGTCTTTTCAAGGAAAACCTCGAGGCTGTGCAAACACACCGGGCAGACGCCCTGATGGATGTAACACCCAAACATGACAGGGCGGAATACCTCAACTTCACGGCGCCGTATCTGTCAGTGGCCCATGTGATAATCGGAACCAGAAATGGGCCATACTATAAGTCAGCAGCCGAGCTGAAAGGTAAAACCGTTGCTGTTGAAGAGGAATTCGGCAATATCAAAAATTTGAGGACGCATTTCCCGGAGGTTCACCTCAGGATCTATCCAGACACCGCTTCCTGCCTCAAGGCCGTTTCCGACGGCTCGGTGGACGCCTTTGCCGGAAATCGTGCCGTTGCGAGCTACATAATCACCCAGCAGCTTTTTACCAACCTGCAGATCCAGGGTGATCTCCATGAACCGGAGTTGACCATAGGCGTTCGCAAAGACATGCCCTTGCTGGTTTCCATTCTCGACAAGGCGCTCCAAGGTATAAGCACCACCGATAAACAGCAGATCATGAAAAAATGGGTCGGGCTTCATTTCCCCGAACCGTCAAAGGAAGTTGCACTCAAACTTACGCCGGAAGAAAAACTGTTCATCTCTAGAAACGAACCGCTGAGTTTTAGTGAGATCCCCTGGAAACCCATGTCGATCGTCGAAAATCCAGAGCAATATGAAGGGCTGATCGATGACCTGCTGAGCATAATCGACAAGAGAAGCGGGCTTAAATTCCGCTATGAGCAAAGCGAAAGCTGGGATGAGGTACTGGAAAAATATCGCCGGGGACAAATTGCTCTTATCCCTGCTATAAGCCGGGATGATCCCATCGACGCTGAAATAGTATATTCAGATCCGTTCATCACCTTTCCCATGGTTGTTGTAACCGGAGAAAAAGCTGACCATATTGATGATACAGCCGAGCTGAACGGGCTTGAGGTTGCGGTGGGAAAGGACAATACCGCCTATCGTTTCCTCCACGACAACTATCCGGAAATACAGCTCCGGGTAGTCGATGATATTCAGGAAGGTCTCATTCTCCTCGCCAACGCGAAGGTCGATGCCTATGTCGGCCATCTTGCCGCAGCGATCGACACTATTCAGAGACTCGGTTTTAAAAATCTTAAGGTAGCCGGAGAAACAGAATACCTGTTTGAGCACCGTATCGGCGTTTCTCCCAACTACCCGGAAGTTCTTTCAATTATAAACAAAACCCTTTCTTCAATGACCACGGCTGACCGGCAGGCGGTCATCAACAAATGGCTGACCGTGACCTACGAAAAAGGCCGTGACTATGGACTGTTGATTAAAATCGTCATCGGCGCCGTGCTGTTTCTCGGGGTTGTGCTGTTCTGGAACAGAAAACTGGCCAGTGAAGTCGCTGAACGTAAGAAAGCCCAGGAACTGCTCGAAGCCAGTCAGAATCATATCCGCGCCATGAGTCTGGCCGTCCATGACGCTCTGATCATGATTGATTCAAGCGGCCATATCCATTACTGGAACCGTTCCGCCGAAGAACTCTTCGGCCTTTCGGAAGAAGAGGCAATGGGCGGAGACGTTCTCGCCTTCATTGCCGACGAGTATAAAACTTTGGCGTTAAAAGGCTTGAAAGATCTGGTCGAAGCAGGAACAGGGAATGCTGTGAGTCAAATTCGCGAAATGACAGCGCAGCGGGTCGATAAAACTGAATTCCCTGTGGAAATTGCTATTTCAGCTTTTCTGGAAAAGGGGGAATGGTACGCGGTGGGAACAGTGCGGGATATCACGGAACGCCAAAACGCCGAGGCAGAGCTGAAAAAGCTTTCCAAAGCGGTTGAACAGAGTCCCGCTTCCGTGCTTATCACCGACAAGGACGGTGTCATTGAATACATCAACCCTGCCTTCACCGGGGTCAGCGGCTACACTTTTGATGAAGCTGTCGGCAAGCGTCCCAGCATACTCAACTCGGGGAAACATCCACAGCAATTTTACATTGACATGTGGGACACCATAACCAACGGTAATACCTGGTATGGCGAAATAATCAATAAAAAGAAAAACGGTGAGCTGTACTGGGAAAACGCCTCAATCTCACCTCTGTACAATCATAACGGGGAAATCGATCATTACCTCGCTGTCAAGCAGGATATCACCGAGCGGAAAAACGCTGAAGCAGCGCTGGCCGAAAGCATGGAGCAACTTCGCACCATCTTTGAAAATTCACCCCTGGGAATCGTCCAGCTCAATAACCAGGGAAGAGTCATTAACTGCAATCAAAAAATGGCCGATATATTCGGTGCTCCGTTTGAAGAAATCTTCGGCTTTGATGCACTCCATGACCTGCAGGATAAAAAGGTGGTCAAGGCTCTGAAAAAGGCGCTTCAGGGCAATACTTCCTTCCATGAAGGCGAATACATCCCTCCGGTCGGCTACAAAAGCGCCCTGCTCCGCTTTGTCTTCAATCCCGTCAGTCCCGGGAACTCTTCCACAGAGGTGATCTGTACCGTAGAGGATATTTCAGAGCGAATGCTGGCGGAACAGGCCCTGCAGAAATCCAAGGAACAGCTGGAGTACATTCTCGATACCAGCCCCATAGGCGTTGCCTTTACCGCCAATGACACCCTGCATTTCGTCAATCCGAAATTTACGGAGCTTTTTGGAGCAGAAGTCGGTGACCCGTCGCCCGAGCTGTACGCCGACCAGAAAAAACGCGACGAACTTTTTGCCTTACTGCAGAGCAGAAAAATTGTGGAAAATCAGGAAATCCAAATGTACGGTAAAAATGGGGGCATATTGGACGTGCTGGTTGGTTTCCTGCCCATAGAATATGATGGAAATAACGGCATCCTGGGCTGGCTGATGGATATCAGCGACCGCAAGAAATCGGAACGGGCCGTTATAGAGGCGAAAGAGAAGGCCGAAGAGGCAACCAAAGCCAAATCCGATTTTCTGGCCAACATGAGCCATGAAATCAGGACACCGATGAACGCGATTATCGGCATGGCCCATCTCGCCCTGCAGACAGACCTGGATAACAAACAGCGAAATTATATAGAGAAAATTGATCTGTCCGCGGCTTCCCTTCTCCGCGTCATCAATGACATTCTGGATTTTTCCAAAATTGAGGCCGGCAAGCTCGACATAGAGGCCGCCCCATTCAGACTGGAGGATGTTTTTGAAAACCTGGCCAACCTTGTCGGTCTGAATGCCGAAGAAAAAAGTCTGGAGCTGCTGTTCGATTTTTCTCCTGATCTTCCCACTGCCCTGATCGGCGACCAGCTGCGTTTGGGACAGATTCTGATCAATCTCGGCAATAATGCGGTAAAATTCACCGAGAAAGGAGAAGTTGTCGTATCTTGCGAGGTAATCTCCGAAGATGAGCGCCATGCCGAGTTCCAGTTTTCGGTCAGAGATACAGGGATCGGATTGAGCAGGGAACAGCGGACTAAACTGTTCCAATCTTTTTCCCAGGCAGACGCTTCAACCACCAGACAATACGGGGGAACCGGTCTGGGGTTGGCCATCTGCAAAAATCTTGTCGAGTTGATGGGAGGGAGCATCTGGGTGGAAAGCGAGCCGGGCCACGGCAGCTGCTTTCATTTTACGGTCAGCCTGGAAAAACAGAAGAACGCCTCTATCTCCAGGCCCACGATCCTCTCCAAACTCGCTTCGCGCCGTGTGCTCGTGGTCGATGACAATCAAAGCTCCAGGAAAATTCTTGGCGCCATGCTGGGCGGTTTCGGCTTTGAGGTGACTGCAGTGAGCAGCGGTAATGCAGCACTGGCCGCACTCACAAAAGAAGATAAGGAAACGCCTTATGAACTGATGATAATGGATTGGCAGATGCCGGGCATGGACGGCGTGCAGGTTGTCGAGGCTATTCAGCACACAAGTGCATTGAGCCGGGTTCCCGCGATTTTCATGGTTACCGCTTATGGAAAAGATGCCGCCGTAAAGGCTGCGCAGCGTGTTGAAGTCGACACCTTTCTGACCAAACCGGTTACGCCTTCAACACTTTTGGATGCAATTATGATCGCCATGGAACTGGATATACCACACCTGTCCCGCCTGCAAACCAAGCAGGCGACTTCAAAGGAGGCTATGCGCAAGCTGGCCGGAGCTTCGATTCTGCTGGTTGAAGACAACGAGATTAATCGGGAACTGGCCTTGGATATTCTCACCTCCAATGGAGTTGCGGTCGATGTAGCTTACAATGGTCGTGAAGCGCTGGCCGCACTTGACACCAAAGAGTATGACGGGGTGTTGATGGATTGTCAGATGCCGGTGATGGATGGATACGAGGCCACACGAATCATTCGAGGAAATGAACGGTTCACCGAACTTCCCATTCTGGCGATGACTGCCAATGCCATGGCCGACGACCGTGAAAAGGTATTGGCCGCAGGCATGAACGATCATATCGCCAAGCCGATCAATGTCAGGGACATGTTCAAAACCATGGCGCAATGGATAACACCAACCACCCCGGCGGCAGTCGTGGAGAAAGATGCCGGCGGGCAGGTCTTCATTCCCGACCTTGAAGGCATCGACACAGAAGACGGCCTGCTGCGGACCCAGGGTGATGCAGGCTTGTATATGCGGCTGCTGCGCAAGTTTGCAGCCACCCAGAAAAATTTCGTGTCCCAGTACCTTGAAGCCGTCGAGGCCGGCAACCCGCAATCTGCTGAGCGTCTCGCCCACACCCTGAAAGGTGTTGCGGGAAATATCGGCGCCCACCATCTCCGGCAATGTTGTCTGACTCTGGAGAAACAGGCCCAATCCCTGGAAATCCGACAGGGAGATATCGATGCCTGCGAGAGCGCTCTGACGACGGTGCTCAACGCGTTATCGCAATTGGGACCTGCCGATGAGGTGAAAGAAGCGGGATCGTCATTTTTTGATGCTGAAAGGTTTCTACCGCTGTTCAATGAGCTGGCTGAGAAGCTGCATAATTTTGACACCGACGCCGCTGAAGTACAGGCCCGACTGCAACAGTTCTCTCTGCCTCCGGAGGCGGCGTCTCTCTTTGAATCACTGAAAGCGTCGACTGAAAAATACAATTTCCAAACCGCCCTGTTGCACCTGGATGCCTTATGCAATACATTATTTACCGGTCTGCAGCCAATTCTTGCGCAGCTTTTGGAAATGACCGTAAATTATGACACCGGCGTAGGCGAATATCTTCAGGAAATGAGAGATACCTTTGCAGAAAGCGGGATGACGGCATTCTACCACCGACTGCTGGAACTTTTATCCCGCTATGATTTTGATGCCGCTGCAGCAATGGTTCAAGAAATTCAGGATCTGATACCACATGGAGATGCATGATGCCCCAGAACTCCAGACAAACCGTACTCGTCGTCGACGACACTCCGGACAACATCGATGTCATGGTCGGCGTCCTCAAAGACACATACCACGTGAAAGCGGCGCTCACCGGCAAGACCGCCCTTGAAATAGCCGGCAAAAATCCGCCGGACATCATCCTGCTGGACGTGATGATGCCGGGCATAGACGGCTATGAGGTCTGCAGACGACTCAAAGATGATTACAAAACCCGTAATATCCCGGTTATTTTCGTCACCGCAAAAATCGCCATGGCTGATGAAATCAGGGGTCTTGAACTCGGCGCTGTCGATTATATCGGTAAACCCATAAGTCCGCCGATCGTCAAGGCCAGGGTCAAAACCCATCTGGCCCTCTATGATCAGAACCGTGAGCTGGACAGAAAAGTCAGGCAGCAAACCGACCGACTCCATGAGACCCGCCATAAGATCATTCAGCGGCTGGGCAAAGCGGCGGAGTTTAAAGATAATGAAACCGGGCTCCATGTCATCCGGATGAGCAAATACTCGCACATCCTCGCCCTGGCCGCAGGTTTAAGTGAAAGCGACGCCGAACTGCTCATGAACGCTGCGCCCATGCACGACGTCGGTAAAATCGGCATTCCTGATGATATCCTGAAAAAACCGGGCAAGCTGACCGATGAAGAGTTTGAGATCATGAAAGAACATAGCCGGATAGGCGCTGAGGTTATCGGCGAGGACGATTCCGAACTGTTGCAGCTGGCCAGGCAGATAGCCCTGACGCATCACGAAAAATGGAACGGTTTCGGATACCCAAACAAGCTTTCAGGTGAGGATATCCCCCTGCCGGCACGTATTGTCGCCATTGCCGATGTATTTGATGCATTGACCTCTACGCGGCCTTACAAAAAAGCATGGTCCGTTGAAGACGCCGCCGTCTTGCTGGAAAAAGAGGCCGGGAACCATTTCGATCCGGAGCTGGTACCGTTATTCCTCCAAAAATTACCCGAAATAGTCGAGATTAAACAACAGTATGAAGAGGAGTAGGGCAACAGCCTTCAGAATCAATCCGACAGTTCCTGCTGGATTTTTTCCACCTCTGCACGAAGGGAGATAAAGGCGTCCACGACCGCGGGATCGAAGTGTTCTCCCTTTTCCTCTTCAAGCAGGGCCCAGATCCTTTCCGGCGGCCACGGCTCTTTATAGGGGCGTTTACTGGAGAGCGCGTCAAAAACATCGGTGACGGCGACAATCCGCCCGGCCAAGGGAATCTCCTCGCCTTTCAATCTCTGAGGATATCCTGTCCCATTCCACTTTTCGTGGTGAGTGAGGGCAATATCCCGGGCCAGGTTGATTAAAGGATTATCCATATTCCCCATAATCCGTGCACCTATATCCGGATGGGTTTCGATAAACGCCCTTTCTTCCGTATCGAGCAGGCCCGGCTTGTTTATGATGTTGTCGGGTATGCCGATTTTTCCGACATCGTGCATCGGAGCAACCGCTTCAATCATCTCCAGCATTTCTTCATCGAGCCCCAGTTTTTCAGCAATGAGGCGGGCATATCGGCTCACGCGTTCCACGTGTTTGCCGGTTTCGTTGTCTTTGAGTTCCCCGGCCACTGCCAGACGGCGAATGATTTCCAGCCTCGTAAGGTTAATCTCAGCGGTTTTTTCCCGTACCTGCCTGGCCAGTTCCTTTCGCTGATTGTGGAGGGCCAGCTGCGCCCTTACCCGGTGTTTCACCGTCCTGGGATTCACCGGCTTGGTCACGTAGTCGACTCCTCCTGCTTCAAATGAAGCCTCCTCATCCTCTTCCTGATTTTTAGCCGTTATGAAGAGTACCGGAATATTCTGCGTCACCGGGTTTGCCTTGAGCCGGCGACAGGCCTCATAGCCGTCCATTTCCGGCATCATCACGTCCATCAGGATCAAGTCCGGCGG
The DNA here is from genome assembly GCA_963678525.2 of Desulfobulbaceae bacterium. Taxonomy (GTDB): domain Bacteria; phylum Desulfobacterota; class Desulfobulbia; order Desulfobulbales; family Desulfobulbaceae; genus Desulfogranum. The sequence continues at coordinate 727,648 of CAXXDG010000003.1, read as the reverse complement.
AGGCGATACGCCGGCGGCTTTCAACGCAATGTTACCATTGGTGGCAATTCTGATACGATAGTCATCCTCCAGGATATTCCTGAGCAGATCGTTGTTAACCGGTTCGTCATCCACAATGAGAATCAGGTCTTTTTCATTCATGATATTACCCCTCTGCAGTCAGTTCTTTCAACAGCCTGGAAGCGGCTTCAAAGTCGTACCGTTCCAGCATGCGCTTGATCTCCCCTGTCTTTTTCCTATCTATTGCCGACAGGGAGGGTTCGATCTCCTTAAAAAACTCGTCGGTCTTTGAATCAAATGAATCCATCAGCTCCAGGAGCTCTTTGACCATCACCCTGTCAACCGGAGGCGCATCCCCCTCCGGTTCAGGTTCGGTTTCCGGCTTCCGTCCGCTTTCGTCCCATTGCGTAAATAGCCGGGAGAATTCCTGCATCCATGTTTCGATAACCTCCAGGCTCGGCTCAAATTCCGACATTTCCTTGCCGCTGCGGCTGTGTTCTTCCAACTCCAGGGCGGCATGGTTGACCACAGTGACACCCAGATTGGCGGAAACGCCTTTCAGAGAATGGGCCAGTCGCACGGCTGTATCCCGGTCTTCTGCAACAGCCTCTTTGAAACGGTTGCCGAAATCTGTGTAATCACGGATCAGGGAACGCAGCAGGCCTGCCAGAAAAGATTGTTTGCCGCCAACCCGGGCCAGGGCCTTGTCATATTCCAGCATATCTTTCCAGGCCGGCGGCGCGGCGGATGCTTGTCGATCATCTTCGTCCCTTGGGGTGTCGATCTCGAAACACATCAGGTCCGGCAGGTGCTGCTGCAGGGTCTCGAACAGGATGTTATTCTGAATCGGCTTGGTAATGTAGCCGTTCATGCCGCATTCCAGCACTTTTTCCTGTACGCCGGTCATCGCGTCCGCCGTCATGGCGATTATCGGCAGTTTCTCCAGGCCGCTTCCCCGGATGGTTGATGTGGCGGTATACCCATCCATCTTCGGCATCTGCAGGTCCATTAAGACCAGGTCAAAGGTTTCGGCCCGGGCTTTCTGCACCGCCTCTTCACCATCACCTGCGATACTCACCGAGAACCCGGCTCTTTCCAGGATCTCCCTCGCCACCAACTGGTTAATTTCATTATCTTCAACAAGCAACAGTTTTGCCGGGGTTCCATCACGAAAACTGTAGGCAGAGGAAGATCCCTCAAGCAGGCGGGAGGGTGACTCGCCGGAAACCGCTGTGATAACGGCATCAAATAACGCAGACTGGGACACCGGCTTATGGATCACCTGATCAACGCCCAGGGCTTCTGCCTTGTCGCTCAACTCGTCCTTGCCGTAATTTATTATAAGGATGGTTTTGATTTCCCGCCCGTTACCACGCGTCTTCAGTTTTTCTATAAGGGGGAGACCGGCATCGTCATCGTTGTAGTGATCGGCAATAAGAAGCTGAACAGGGTTTCCGTTTCTGTCGGCTTCAGCCAGTGCGTTCAGTCCCTCTTCCAGGGAGCCGGCCAGTGTCGCCCTCATGGAGAAGTCTTCAATAAAACGCCCCAGGAGGTTTCGGCTCTTCTCATGCTTGCCCGTAATCAAGACAGGGAGAGAGCGAAGATTTTCCGGGATTTCAGGCTGTCTTCCGCGGATGTTGTCGGAAACCTGAAGCGACACGGTCGCCCAGAAGGTGGAGCCTTCACCGTAAACGCTCTCAACGCCGACATCCCCGCCCATCAGTTCGGCCAATCTGCGGCTGATGCTCAATCCCAGTCCTGTGCCGCCGAAGCGTCTGGTCGTGGAGGTATCCGCCTGGCTGAAAGCCTGGAAGAGTTTTGCCGACTGATCTTTGCGCAGCCCTATTCCGGTATCCCGCACACTGAATTTAAGAACACAATCTTTTCTCTGCCGACTGATCTGTTCGATACTGAGTTCGATTTCACCGCGTTCTGTGAATTTAACCGCGTTTCCTGCCATATTGAGCAGAATCTGCCCGATACGCAACGGATCTCCCACCAGGAAGCGGGTAACGTTTGGGTCCCAGGAAAAATAAAAAATCAACCCTTTCTCATGGGCTTTGGGCCCGATGGCTGAAGAAAGATTCTGGAGAACATCGTTCAAATCGAAATCGGTGAGTTCGATGGAAAGTTTGCCGGCCTCTATCTTGGAAAAATCGAGAATATCGTTGATGATGCCCAGAAGGTTGTTGGCGGAAAGGGATATCTTTGCGATGTAATCGTGCTGTTTCGGAGTAAGATTCGTCTGGAGCGCCAGGTGACTCAGACCTATCACGGCATTCATCGGTGTGCGGATTTCATGGCTCATGTTGGCAAGAAAATCACTTTTTGCCTGAGCCGCGTTCTCGGCCAGCTGCTGAGCCTCACGCATTTTCACCTGGGCTTCTTTGATATCGGTAATATCGACGTAACTGGCGATATTGGCCTCTGTGCCGTTATAGATTACCGGATGGTACGATAACAGGACGGGACGCGGCCCGCCATCGGATCCGGTGAGATCGACTTCGGCTTTGCCGTTTTCTTCTATCTCCTGCAACTGCCCCTCGGACAGGGCCCCGGCATGCAGTACCTGCGCAACCGTAACATGTTCCATCTCAGCGTCGGTGAGACCGAGATCCTGGAGAAAAGCCTTATTATAACGGAGAATTTCATTGGTTTCGCGAATGGTGATTACCTGGGGCATCGGGCTTGCCTGAAAAACGGATTCCAGGGTTTTTTCCATGACCCTGGCTCCGGTCATATCCCGAAAAGAAACCACAGCCCCCATAATGGTTTCCCCGTTTCTGATCGGGGTGCAGGTGTAGTTAACTTCAATGGGTTTGCCGTATCTGTTCCAGAACACCCCGTCATGGGCCAGGAAAACTTTCCCCTGGGTGCATGCCGTCCAGGTCGGGCAATCCTCCTTTTGCATAGGTGAACCGTCTGCATCTGAATGATGCAGCAGCTCGATGGCGTTTTGACCGAGAATATCGTCGTTGTCGAAGCCGAGAATATTCAGTCCAGCCGGATTGATGAAGGTGAGCCTGCCTGCGGTATCCACACCGTACACGCCTTCCCCGATGGAGTTCAGCAGTTGGCTGGAGCGTTCTTCAGCTTCCTCCAGTTCCCGTGTCCGGAGCCTGACGCGGTTTTCCAGCTCTTCGTTGGTTCGTTCCAGGTTTTTAAGGGCGCTGTTGCCGAGTATTTCGTTAATAACGGTAATAACGGTAACCAGGAAAATAGTGACGGCAACGACAATGATCAACCTGCGCCGGGAGGTGTTATATTGGGTAAGCGCCTCCTGCACACTGATTTCCGTAGCCAGTCCGATGTCATATGCATTGAGCCAGGTCCAGGTTCCGTAGACTTTTTGCCCCAGGTAACTCGTGTAGCCGTCGGTATCCAGCCAGGAATTTCCCTTAACTGCGCCTGCAGCCATGCGGGTCAGAGGAGAGGAGCCGTCAGCGGCCTGCTCTCGAATCTCAACATTGAGTATGCTTTCTCCTCCGGGTGGAAGCAGTCCCGAGACTTCGAGTTCCGCTTCAAAACGGCTGGGGGAGAGTATTCTGCCCTGTTTGTCGAATGAAAAGGTTTCCCCGGAATAGCCGAAGCGACCGAGCTGCAGGATACGGGAGAATTCTCCCTGGGAATGATCATGGATTGCAACAACCCCGATTACATGCCCGTTACCGTCCCTGACAGGAACCAGGAAGAACAGACTGTTCGGGCGATTCATACCGGGTGTCGGAACCGGCGGAATAAATTGAGGCGTTCCGTTCCAGGCCTTTTGGAACTGTGCCGGTGTCAGACTCGCCGCCGGGTGAATCTTCAGGTTCTGGTAGATCGGCAGGCTGCTTCCCAGTGTTTCACCGGATTTTCCAAGGAGACTCAAGCCATCCCGAATGGCGAGGGGATGAATGGTTTCAAGCCATGTATCAATGTCGTCACGGACTTGGGTGTCGTCTTCTCCTGCATGAATTTTATTGACCAACTGTTCGAACAACCGGTTAAGGTCCGGGTCTCCGGCAATCCGCTGTGTTTCCGCCAGGGACTCTTCTATCCATTCTTCCAGGGCTCCCTGGGAAGCGGAATGAACCGTCGAGATGATATCGGCAACCTGTTTTTTCGAGGTAAAGAGGTTCTGCTTAATGGTGTAGATCGAAAGAAGAATAATCCCCGGAATAAATACCATAAGCAGGATAATGGTCAGATTCATCATCAGTTTGGTCCGGGACGCTTTTCCTCTGCCTGCATTTCTCTTTGAGGACAGCCTGAGCCCGGTTACAATGCAAACCAACAGAACGGCGGCAATACAATATGGAAGGAATGTGCTGAAAATGGTTCGCCAGGATGCACTCTGCCCGGGATGTTCCGGAACTGCTTCCCGGTTCTGTCCCCAGACGGAAAACAGTGCTTCATTACCGATTTCATCCATGGCGGCAAAGGCCTTGCTCATAACGCTTGCAAGCTGCAGCGCATCTTCACGTATCGCCATTCGGATCTCGTTTTGGACAGGCAGGGGGCGACCATACCTGAAACTGGTTCCATTTATGCGTTTGGTGTAATAATGGGCCACCGGCCCCTCCATTATTGCGGCATCCACCTGACCCGTGGCCAGCAGTCTGAGGGCTTTGGAGGGATCATCGGTCATCAGAGCCTGCATCTGCGGCGGGCACTTCTCCTGCAATTCCGTGGTATCGTAATTCCTGGCTATGGCCGCCCGTTTGCCGTCCAACGAGGCAAGCTGATCGATAACCGGCATATCCGCCCGGGTCACAACCCGGAAAGGTATGGAGAGAAAAGGCTCTGTGGAGTGAAAGGATGTCGGCTTCTTTTCGTCATCCTCCACCCACGTGGTGAGGTCAATCAGGCCCTCCGACAACCAGGAATCAAGTTCTCCACGGTCCCTGGCCACTTTAAAGTGGAACAACAGTCCGAACCGGCTCTGCATCATTTCCAGATAGTCGACGATCAGCCCGTCAAAACGTTTCGTCCGATCGTCACGGATAACATAGGGCGGATTTTCTACCAGTCCGATTTCAAGGGCTTCGGGCTGTGAGTTGAGCCAGACTTCTTCTTCGGGACTCAGAAGAGTACGGAAGGTTTCCTGAAAGGGATTGGAACCCACCGAAAAAGCTGTTGCCTCATTGAGCCACTTCTGTCGAATTGACCGCATTTTTCGTTCAGAAACGGACAGCAGGGCTTTATCCAATATGTTGCGAAGCTCCGGCCGGTCACTGCGGACGCCTATACGCATCATTTCATAATCCGGATCTCCGAAATCGGCTTCTCCGCTGACAGCCACATTTTCGATGCCGTTATCGGAAAGAAGACGATTTACTATGACGGATTCGGAAATATAGGCATCGGCCTCTCCCCGGGATACGGCCTGCAACCCGGCCAGGGCATTCGACACTTTAACCGTCTGGATATCAGGAAAATTACGTGCAATCAAAGTCTCGAAAAAAAAGTCCTGCGGGATCGCAAGGGTATGACCTGCAAGGCTGTCAAGAGAGGTGTAGCCGCCCCCGGATTTTCGAGAAGCGATGCCCAGAGAATTGCGAATATAGGGGGCGGTGAAACTCATGTATTCCCTGCGATCAGGGGATCGCACGACATTGAGCAAGGCGTCGATTTTCCGCTCCTGCATCATCTGCAGATATTCGTCCCAGGTCCGACCGCTCAAATATTCGACCTGCAGACCTACTCTGTCGGCGAGAAGATCCATTACCTCGATGGAGAGACCTGCAGGTTTTCCGGAGTCATTATAGTTTACGGGCGCCAGGTTCTCTTCATTCTGGACCCGGATCACCGGATGTTCTGAAATCCAGCGCTGTTCATCATCGGTGAGCTGCACCTTCGCAAGATCCTGACTATAGGTTGCGGTACTGCTGACAGCAGCGATAATATATGCTAAAAATGCGATAATAATTCGGATAGTAGGCATAAGCTTCCGTTAAAAGAGCCGGATAAAAATCCGGAAATTGTGAAAGGCGCTTAAATCCCTCATTTTTTTCAGACAGGCAGGAAAAGAGGTGTCTTTCCGAGTAGTTTCGACTCACACCAACTTTGAATCTAACGAATTGGAACCCCATGAACAACCTTTTTATACACTCGTTTCGTAACTATGACCTGAATTTCTTCCCATTACGTCCGGCAGAGGTATGCAAACCGATTTAGACGAAGAGAAATCTATACGAACCATAACCTGCCAATTGCACTTAACTTTTGACAAAATCACGACGCTCAGGTAGGTTAAAAATGACCTGTTGGATCTTTCTCCACTCGTAACTGCTCATAGGGGTACGGTCTAGCTTGATAACTTCCCTCCACTCAACATATCGTCTCACCATACATTATGCTCCTATCCAACGAATCATTCAAAAACAGGCGCTTTCCGTTCATTGCCTCCCTGTTGTTGCTGGGGAGTTCACTGCTATGCACCACGTCAATCACCAATGCGGATGTAGGCGTTTCAGTCTCCCGGACGGAAAAAACGGCAGCATCCTCTCCCATCATATCCGCTATCAGGAGGGAGGCGGTCGAACTTTCCAGGTTCGACGAAAAATTGAGGGCAAAAGACGACGGCGAAGCAAAAGAGCAAGACATAATGGGCTCCGTCATGAGTGATATCGGGGATGTTGAAGAAGACTATCTCGACAAACTGCAACGAAGACGGTCATCTTACGGCCTTTACGCGGTCGGAGGGTACAATAATGATTACCGGAACTCGGAAGATCGCTATGATGCCGGTCTTAAATGGAAACTCTTTAACGACGGTTATTTTGAAGCTGTAAGGGATGACGAGAAAAAAATCCTCGAGGCCCGGCTGGAATTTTATCAGTTGCGAAGGGACATGAATGAACGGCAACTTGCAGACTATCTGTTCCAGCTTTTCCAGGTTGACAACCAGCTGAATGTTCAACTTTTCCAGGAGAAGAGAGACGCCCTGGCAGCGCTGCTGCAGAAACGCTCCGAACAGTTGAAACACGGCTATACAACCGAACTGGATGTCCTAGACATTCAGCACCGGCTGCGAAACGCGGAAAGTTCCCTTTCATTTTACAGCGGACGTTCACGGAGCGGCATTCCAACGCAGCACATGGCGAACCTCAACCGGCTCGATTCGGTGGAACTGAAGCCGCTGCCGGAGCTTATCGAGATGGCCGAAAACAATTCGTACGAACTCAAGATACAGGACAACTTTATGGAACGGGCAGACTACCTTCCGGGTTGGCGGGATGACCTGTCCGTGGACGTCAGTGCCGAATACACCAACGAGTATGACGGCGAGGAGCGCTCCGTCATCGGATTTGAAGTTGAGCTGCCGCTGACTTTTGATCTTGGAGCGTCTTCACTTATAAAAACGCAGAAAAGAATCTACAAGTATCAGCAGCAGGCAGTCGCTTATCGGCTGCAGCAGAAACTGGAGAAACTCTACGACGCTTTTACCTTTCATAAACACCGCTTGCTCAGCAAACAGGAAGAGATCGAAATCCTGCTCCGAAAAACTCGGAAAGCTGTAGACGAAGAGTCCAACATCATCCAAAAACTGTCTTCTGACCCTGCCCGGGATCTGGATCTGCTTGCCATTCAGAAGATCGATGCCAGGTATGAAGCGTTGGGCATCAGGTTGAAAATCTATGAAACAGTCATACAGATTTCTGCAATCACCCAGGCGGCACCCCTCAGTTCTCTATTTCAATTCGATTGAACACGTTCTCGGGTCCGTCCGGAGGCGCCCAGCCCGCATCATGGGGCGTACGGGTGATGGGTTCCCATGTATGTTCCGGAGGAATGGTAAACACTATATTCGAGATAACATTGTGATGTGAATACCCGCCGTGAACGTTGAAATCAACAAAGGAATGAATATTTTCAAACGTGTTATGCGCTGAGCTCCACTGCAGGGTTATATGTCGTATATCCTTGACGAAACTGTCGCTCAGGGTGGATTTAAATGTTCGTGAAAAACGGATATAACCGTTTCCCTTCTTCCCCTTGTTCCATGCGCCGATCACATTCAGGTTTCGGGCTGTATTTCCATATGAATTCTCAAATACAAGGGCATGCTTGCCCGCCTGCAGCAGGGCAGCGTTTTCAATTCGTGAAAAAGCGGTCCAGATGAATTTCACCTGGTCCACTGCATATTCAGGGAACACATTCTCGTAACGGTATTGAACGGTCTCTATGTCCTGGCCGGGAATGGACTGGACAACGGTGAGATCGCTGATCGACACGTTGCGAACAAGTTCGGGTCTTATTACCATTGCCTTGCCGGCTTGGTAATCGATATCAAGAGAGCGATCAAGATAGATAAGCCCTTCATTTTTGAAATCGAGGACTTCAAACATGCTCTGCCTGATTATCGGACTGTCTTTACGCCAATGCAGGCTGTCGATATGGTTGAAAAAATCCTCGTCATTTTCCTGGCGAACCAAAATGATATCCCCGTTTTCAAGGTCTTGTTTGCGGCCGGATAATTCCATGACGGAGTATCCATGACTTGCATCTTCCCGTAGCAGACCGAGTTTTTTCCCAAAGCTGCCTGAGATCAGGATTACAGCTTCAGCCGGCGTCTTCAGGGAAGCATGAAGTATGGTCTCTTCCCTGCCGCTGCCCTTCAAGGTGATGTTCGACCTCCTGATAACGACACTCTGTTTCAGGTCGATTTTGCCTGGCGGGAGCTGAATGACCGTATTGGAGCCTGCCTGGGATATCAGTTTGTTGATGACCTCGCTGTCGTCCATGCCGTCGTTTGGAATCACACCAAAATCAGCGGCATGTACCACTGTATATGGGGAAGGACCTTCTGTTGTCTGGGCCGCCTGCAGCGCGTGAATATTCGGTATCTCCAACACCTGATCCGCGACCAGCAGAGCGAAAATAAATGCGGCGTAGCTGACGATCATCTGGAAGCGCGGCATAATTTTGGCCAGAACGTGGGGTATGGGAATGGCATCTCCCGATGCATCCTGTTTTTTCTTCCCCTTGGACCAGGTCTGGTCTGAAAGGTGAAAAAAGGCCTTGATCTTGATAATAGCACCTATCCATTGGTTATACAGCATAATCGGTATCGTTATGATGCTGACCGGGTGGCCGTTAAAGGCGATCACGGCCATTTGTATTGTCCGGACAATCAGAATCCAGGCAATGTAAATGGGGAGATATACAAAGCTTCTGAAAATAGAAAGAACTATCGCCCCGGTTATGCCGACCAGAGATGTCCACATGGAAAGACGCTGATCCAGGATGCAGAGCCAGATAAAGAATCCAGTGGTTCGCCAACCCAAAGCCAATGACCTCCCATTGTTCCGCATGGTGTTGCCGTACCAGCGATACGGCAGACTGGTGCTGAGGTCTATGAACCGGGCATCCCTGCTTTCCAGCGAATAGCAGATGCCGTCTGGAATATACAACATGTCCCATTTGTTTTTCAACAGGTAGAACCAGCTGCTCTTGTCATCTCCCATCAGAAAACGAAATTTTCCGTGCAGCGGATGGGCCAGGATGTCATTTTCGATCATGCGTATGAAATCCTCGCGAACGACAATGCTCGAACGGAAGATCGAGAACCTGCCGGTCAGGGTCAGCACCTTTCTCGAAAGTGAATGAGATTGGAACAGAATGTGCCTCTGACCGAATTTCAGGTTAAACCAGTCTTTATACCATTGAGACTTGGTGTTGATGTAGGCAAGCTCGTTGGTGGTAACAGCTCCGATTTTCCTGTCCATGCAGAAGATAGGAAGGGTCTTGGAAAACAGGCCCCTCTCGAGGTAGCTGTCACCATCCATGAAAACGGTCACGCTGTTGCCGTCCTCCTGTTGTCCGTCGTTATATCGGCGGGCAACCGCGCGCAGCGAATGTCCCATGGCAATTCGTTTGCCGCGGCTCTGACGCTGCAGTACCAGTTCGACCTTGTATCTTGCCGGATGCGCGTTGTAGACCTTGCTGATAATCGCATCGTCTTCATCGGAACCCGTTGACACGACCAGCGTCGCACTGCTTGGTATGGAATTCAATTCCGCCATGATGGAGAAAAACGTTTCCGCACTTACCCACGGTTCCTCGTTGTAGGATGGAATAATAAAAAAAATATGGGCAGGGAACAGACCGTTCTCTGCAGCGGCCTGTACACGTTTGCTGAGCTTCCTGTAGGTGTAAAAACGATAGATTACCGCCCTCACGTAATGGGTTACCTGCCAGCTGTAACGCCACATACTGAACAGCCCGATTGTTATCAGGGTCTCGCCTTTCACGTAATAAAAATACGGCCAGCAGCTGTAACCGATGGCAAGTGCCATGGCCAGATAGAATATGCAGGGACCTATTGCCGACTGTATGCCTTCTTTTCTACCGAATCGTTTCAGCATCTTCCTTTCCCGTCGATTTTCGGAGGAACTCTGCAAGCTTGGTCAAAATCGGGATATCCTTTTTTACCCAGACCTGAACTCTGCTGTTCAGGGGTATTTCGATATTGCCGCCGACCAGGTCGACCTTGATTACCGTCTGATCAAGGCTGACTTCCTGCAGCAGGGTGGACCTGGGATTGATGGCGCTATAGCCGATGGAGCTGACCACGCCTTCATAGGTTTCCTCGGTTTCGTAGGAGTGTACTTTTGCCTTCATACCGAGATGCGTCTTACCGCTTTGTATCGAGGGTAGTTTAAACAGAATAAAGGGGTTCTGTCTGGTCGCCAGGGTCACGACAATATCATTTGATGAAAGGTATTCACCCGAAAAATGATCGACAGTGAAAACGACTCCATTGATAGGACTTTTTATCCGCAATTCCTCTAACTGTTTTCGTAACATTGCCCTCTCGGTTTTCAGGGCTTCGAGATTGAGGGTCAGGACATTTTTTTTCTCCTCGGAAGCTCCCAGCGCCCCCTGCCTGGATTCGAGCTCACGGATGTAATTGATCTTCGCACTGCTGAGGCTGTTCTCTACGAACTGGTAGTCCTTGATTGAGATAATATTCCTTGAATACAGCTCTTGGGCGTTTTTGTATTCACGGTCTTTTTTCTCGTATTCCTCTTGCAGCAATGCAAGCAGGTTGGAGGATTGTTTCGCCCCTGTAGACAGGTTCAGCTGATCAAGCAGTTTTGTCTGCCGGTCAATCTGTTCCTTATTCTTTTTCAGCTCGTTGAGTAAATCATCCTCATTGATGTCAAAGAGGATATCGTTGACACGGACATGATCACCAACCTTCACATAATTTTTTTTAAGGGTTCCGTTGGTGGATGCCGGTATCTGGACAAGGTCTCCTGAAGCTACACCAACCGCCTGATGAACAAAAATAAAATTATACAGGAGAGTGATGGAGATATAACCAAGGAGCACAATCCCGGCAAACAGGGTGAGAAAAGCACGGCTTCTGAATTTCCTGAGCAGAGAGGTCTGCTCTTCTTCGGTTATGTTGAGCGCTTCCTGGATGGGAGTTTCGATATCCGGCGCGCTGAAATCAGAAAACAGGTCTTCAATATTGTCGAGCTTTCCTTCGATTGACAGTTCGATATAGTGCCGCAAGACTCTCTTGTGGTTATTACTGATGTCGACAAATTCAAAGCCGACCTTATCTTCTCTGACATTTCTGCAAATGATTTTGACATTAATCGTAATCGAGGCCCCGACAATCGGCAGAATCAACTTGCCGTCCAATTCGGATCCCGGTTCGATTTTTTCATTAAAACCGACAACTCCCACACCGGTCATCGACCAGTCCGCAGTCTCGTAAAGATGCCCGTCAATCTGAACAAGCAGCGGAATATCGACCCGTTGTGACTTGCGCATGTAATTAAATTCGCGAGTCAGCATCGACATAAGCTTGTATTCTCCAGGTAAAATGAGTGGTACTTGAGGCAGAGTTCAATGCGTAAGGGCAGAGAACCCGGGTTATGAAGATCTGAGAAAGAGTGTGCGCATTGCTGCTGCGTGAAAAAAACAGTTAACCATCTGTTATGGTTAGCTATAACAAATTTTTTCATAAAATCGAACAATTTATGAAAAAATTATTTCGATTCTTACTGGAGGGTAACGAATAACACGGTAATTTGAGCGTTGTCGGATATGTCTTTGGGAGTTGATTCCTTGCGAACGGCAATAACGACTGCCGTTCGCAAGCAAGGGGCAAGACCAACCGGCATGGCTTGACCAGGTCGGCCGGCCACAACGATGACACCGCTTCGCTGTTATGAAGGTTTATCACTCCGGCATGGCGCATTCTGCTCTCTGCCGGAGACGTTCATTTACATTACAGGCCACCTTGAATAATTGCTTTTTCGCCCAATCTCGGCGTTATGCTCAAAAAATTATCCTCGAAATATCAATTATATGTCTGCGGTAATTTTTTTCACATGCCTTGACCTTGAACGAGGTAAGCGTAGACTCCGAAAATCTCATTATTCAAGATACCCTACAGGCATTCCGCAGCAGGACACAGTTCCATACCCTTCCAGGTTATGAGAGCATATTCGCAGTCCATACTGCTCTCAACGGTTCCCATGGCATGCATGGAGCGGAGCAGCTGCTTGGTTTCCTGGATCGACATATTCAATTCGCCGGCAATGAACATGGAATCCAAAAAATCCGGCCTGGGATTGGACCGGACATTACCGGCAAGAAGATCTAAAATTTTGTGCATCTGTACCGTCTGACACATAGTGCATATCCTCCGCCAACGGTTAACCCGCATTTCTCATGGCGTTTTAAAACTTATAGAAGAAATTCAGTTTTGATTACAAACAATCGGCAACAAGCAAACCATTTCACGGCAACTCTCTCCAGCCAAAGCACGTACGATACAAGTACCAAGCCATTTCGAGAGGAGAGAGTCACCATTGCAGATATTACAGGGAGGCCAGACCTGCTTCCAATATCTCCAGTCCTCTGGAAAGGTGCTCGTCCTCGATCATCAGCGGCATGAGGAACCGTATGACGTTTCCATTGGTACCGCAGGCAAGAATGATGAGGTTACGTTCAAAACAGTAGCGCACCAGCTCTTTGGTTTTTGCCGCAGCAGGCACCTTGCTTTGAGGATCTTCCACCAGCTCTATGGCTGCCATGGGGCCGAGCCCGCGAACATCTCCAATAATGGGATATTTCTTCTGCATTTCGCTCAGTCTGTTATGCAGTGTTTCTCCCAGTTGTTTGGCTTTGTCGAGCAGTCCTTCGTTTTCAAAAATATCGAAAACAGCCAGGGCCGCTTCACAGGCAAGGGGGTTGCCGCTGTAGGTTCCGCCTATTCCGGAAGCATGTACGCAGTCCATGATCTCTTTTTTCCCCACAACCGCACTCAGCGGCATTCCTGCGGCAAGACTCTTGGCCGTGGTTGTCAGATCCGCCTCCACACCGTAGTGTTCCATGGCAAACATATAACCGGTTCTTCCCATGCCGCTCTGCACTTCATCGGCAATCAAAAGAACATTGTTCTTTTCGCAGACGGCTTTGAGTTTCTGGAAATATTCCTTAGGAGGTGCGATAAACCCGCCTTCACCCTGGACAGGCTCGACGATGATCGCCGCAGTTTCCTCAGCAGCGACATGGCCGACAAAAAATTCCTCGAGATAATCGGCACAGCAGACTCCGCAGTCCGGGTACTGTTTACCGAAAGGGCAGCGGTAACAGTTTGCATAGGGCATGCGGTAAATTTCAGGCGCATACGGGCCCATGCCTAATTTGTACGGCTTTACCTTGGAGGTCAGGGACATCCCCATCAAAGTTCTGCCGTGAAATCCGGCATCAAACGCTATGATCCCCTGCTTTTTGGTATAATATCTGGCGATCTTCACTGCATTTTCCACAGCCTCCACACCGCTGTTCACGAACATGACGGCCTTGTCGCCGGCGCCGGGTACCGCCTTGCACAGTTTTTCCGCTAGAAGCACAGGGGATTCATACGGAGATACCATGAAACAGGTATGGGTGAATTTTTCAGCCTGTTTTTTGATAGCCTCGACTACTTTAGGGTGGGAGTGGCCGACATTCATGACCGCGATGCCGCCGGCAAAATCGATATACTCATTACCTTCCACATCGGTGAGGATTGCCCCTTTTGCTTTGGCAATATATTTGTCAGTGCCGCTGACATTTCCCTTGGCGATGTATGTGTTGCGCAGTTCATGCAACTCTGCGTTGCTTTTTTGTGTGCTCATCTGTTTTTTCCTTTCCTTGTGATAGAAACTCGTACATTGCGTCCTTGATATCCCAAGCAAAAGCAATGCCAGTCTCCTTTCAGACTGTACATGCCCGAAACATCAGCAGGTTATACATATTGGAAAAAACCTGAAACACCTACCGATTCATATTTGAATCAAAATACCTTCAAGAATTACCTGCTGTATGCCGTCAACATCACGTGCGATTCATTTACAAATCAGACCCAATGGCATCCTTGGGCCATAGGATGAATATATCACAAAAATTTCGACGACAACTCCAGGCGAAATCGATTCATTTATAAATCGGAACTACTCTTAGGGGCACAGTCCAGCTTGATAACTTCCCCGTATATCAAACGGTTACAGGGTGCCTGACAGCACACAGACTGGTGCAGCGTATTTGGTCATACGTAAGCAGGGCTGATCCCGGAAAGATCAGGTGCACTGTGAGCAGTTACTATAAATCAACAGTGAAACGGTCTCTGTTTTGGAAACAAATCGTGAGAAATGCGAGCTAAAGGTTATGTTTCTTTAACTTACGAACTACGGAAGGTTGGCTTATACCCAGCATAACAGCCATTTCCCTTGTGGTCCGGCACATGCTTTTTGACCTGATCAATACCTGCCGCTCAGCATATTCCACAGCTTCCTGCAAATTCAAAGAAACCACGTCTTCATACCTGCCCGGATCCGGACAAACCTGCTGTGAAGGCTGCATCAGACTGAGCAGGCACTGATCAATCATTGGTTCATCGCTGAAAACGACCCCGTTTTTGATAATATTCTTCAGCTCCCTGACATTCCCGGGAAAATGATACTGCTGCAAAATCCGCATGGTTTCCCAGCTGATCTGAGCATTTCGGCCGTACCGCCGGTTATAGACCTGCAGATAATGACTGAGCAGAGCAGGAATATCCTCCCTGCGTTTTCTGAGAGGGGGAATCTCCAGAGTAAAGCTGTTGAGACGGTAATACAGATCTTCCCGGAATGTGCCCTGGCCCACCAGGTTCGGAAGCTGCTGGTTGGTAGCTGAAATTACGGAGCATTGAACCTGGATGGAACGGGTTCCGCCAAGTCTTCGAAACTCACCGTTGTCGAGATATTTAAGTAACTTGGCCTGTAATCCGAGGGGCATATCCCCTATTTCATCAAGAAACAGAGTGCCGCCTTCCGCCAGCTCAACCAGACCGGCCTTTCCCTTTCTTGAAGCACCGGTAAACGCTCCGCGCTCATACCCGAAAAGTTCAGCTTCGAGCAGGCTTTCCGGAAGGGCTGCGCAGTTGATCTCGATGAAAGGCTTATTCCTGTGCGGACTACGGTCATGTATTGTTGCGGCAAGCAGTCCTTTTCCGGTCCCGGAATCACCTAATATAAGAATATTGGTAGCACCGAGAGTTGCCAGCTTGCCTGCCCTTGTCAGGGTATTCTGCATGCCGGGGCTTTCAGCGATGATGCGCTTTTTTTCAGAGTTCTGCTGCTGTATTTCTCTGATTTCTTCCTTATAACGTTCCGTGAGTTGTTTACTATGTTCACATTGCAGTTTCAGTGACTCGAGTTCCGTCAAATCACGTTCATTAATAACAATCAAAGAAATCTCTCCGCTGGAGTCCATAACCGGAGTGGCTGTGCACAGTAATTTGCGACCGGTTTTGTCTACTCGCTGTAAAATCGATTCCTGTTGACGGCTCTGCAGCACTTTGTTGGTCACTGACTGATCAAAAAAGCCCTCTTCCACGAGGGTGTCAACACGCTTACCGAGCAAGTTCTCAGCTTCGACACCGTTTAACGCCTGCGATGCCCTGTTAACGATAACGACTACGCCCTGGCCGTTACAGACCCAGATACCATCCGAAGAACTGTCTATAATGGTTTTCAGCTGTCCCGCCATTTCCTGCTGAACAGTTTCCGGGGAGGTACAGACGGCTGGAACTTCCTGTTTTTTGAATAATGAATTGTGCATAATAATCCTGCAATGGATAGTAAACAAGATACTGTATATCACCTTATACACAGCCGGCGACATTTTACAAAGACCTCCTTTACTTTATCCTTGAGTGTTCGTCCGTGCGGAAGCTTCGGTATTGGGGGCCGACCGATTAAAGTACGCGCTATCGGGTAGCTTCGGGAAACGAAGAGGAATTCAGGGTATTCGCAAGGAGGATAGAACACAGGCATGTTCAAAGTGAGGTTAAAGTGGTACAGGAGTTGCTTCTCTTCTTTTTGCGGAACTCCGCACGAAACACAGCAGCTGGGAAAAACTCTATTTAATTGATATTATATCATTACTACACGTCCATTGTCGGACAATCCAGCGCAGCGAGGCCGAAATTCATGCTCAAAAACAAACGCACGCCTGAGTCGCAGAGTACAGCAGGTACAGGAGATGGAGCGAATAAATCTCTTATGAAGTTTCAAACTGCAACCATTACTACGGTTTTACTCATTATATTTCTGATTATCCTTGCCGTGGCAGGGATAAACTACCGCGTTGCGGAACATGTTGTTGAAAAAACAGTAATTGCCCACCAGGAAGACCTCACCGGCAAAGCGGTCAACACCGTGGAGCTCTGGCTGAATCAACAGATGAAAATCCTCTCCGCCACCGCGGACTCGGTTCCCCTGGAGAATCTCAGCGAAGTGCAGAACACAATGGGGCTCCTGCAGATGGCCATGAAAGCGGGACATTTCAGCGACGTGTACATTGGCACGGAACAGGGAAAACTCATCGACGGCGCCCTCTGGGAGCCGCCTGCCGGCTATGACCCGAGAAATCGTCCCTGGTACCGCAGGGCAGTGGACGCTCAGGCTATCAGTTTTACCACCCCGTATATTGATCTGGTTACCAACGATCTGGTCATTGCTTTGGTCAGGCCGTTACTCTACCAGGGACATTTCCTCGGCGTCATGGGGGCGGACACGGTGCTGGACAGTCTGGTGGAAAACGTGCTCCATTTTAAACAAAGCGAATCCGGATACGCCTTTGTCATCGAACGAAACGGGACCATTATCATTCATCCCAACAGGGAATATATCATGCGGGAACAACTCCCGGAGATTGAACCCGACCTTGGCTATACGGTGAAAATGTTGGAAAAATTTCCTTCAGGTACGGTCTCGTACCTGAACGCATCCGGAGTGGAAAGCCTGCTCTCCTTCAAGCCCATTGCCAACTCGGACTGGATTCTCTGTCTGACCATTCCGCGGTCCGAGGCATATTCCATGACCAGGGAAACCACCATGGTGTTTGCCATGAAGATCGTGCTGAGAATCCTGGGAATTCTTGCTTTTATCGCCCTGCTCGGGCTGGGAGGGGGGAGCCTCTTCCTCTACCTCTATGACCGCAGATATTCCACGGCTGTGCAGGAACACAAGGAGCAGATCAGTCACATCAGCAAGGACCTTGAATGGAATATCAGTAAACGCATGGAAGTGGAAACCTATTACAAAAAGGTTTTCGATGTTGCCAACGATGCCATCCTCATAAGTCACGACCTGCAGTATGTGGAATGCAACCACAAAGCTGAAGAAATATTTGCCGCCTCAAAGGAATCTCTCCTCTCCAACACAATACTTGATTTTTGCCCTGAACTGCAGCCGGACGGGTCAAGGAGCGGCGATCGCCTGCACCAGATTCTCCAGGATGCAAAAAACAGAAAACAAAACATTTTTCGCTGGTCTTTCATACGAGGAGACGGCATGGAATTTCCGGCTTCCGTCAGCCTCACCACCTTTGAGCTCAATGGCCGGGAACTCGTACTCTCAAGCATCAGGGATCTTTCAAAACGGGTACAGGCCGAGGGACAGCTTATGCAGGCGCAGAAAATGGCCGCCGCCGGAGAAATGCTCGGCGCCATTGCCCACCAGTGGCGGCAACCGCTCAACACCCTGTCGACCTATATCTCCAGCCTGCAGTCCGCCTATTACAATGCCATGCTGTCCGCTGATTTTGTGGAAAAAGTCATTGCCGGCGCCAATAATCAGATTACCTTCATGTCCAAAACCATTGACGATTTCCGCAATTTCTTTAAACCTTCAAAAAACAAGGGACCGGTAGACATTCTCAAGGCCGTGATCAATGCGGTCAAGCTGCTCGAAGCACAGATGCGGCAAAGCGAGATTCTTCTGACCATCCACAATAAAACAGGAACAAACAGCCTGCTTGTTTTCGGATATCAGGGTGAATTTGTGCATGTTCTCGTCAACATACTTCATAATGCCAGGGATGCGATTCTTGACAGGGTGGAACGAAAGGGCGCAGGGGCAGGGAAAACCATTGAGATTCTTGTCTCATCTGATGCCGAGTGGGCTATAATAGAGATTATCGACAGCGGCAGCGGTATACCTGCAGAGCTGCTGGAACGTATTTTCACACCCTATTTCACAACCAAAGGAACCTCCTCCGGCATGGGAATGGGGCTCTACATGTCGAAAATGATAATAGAAAACGAGATGGGCGGTATGGTCACCGCTGCAAACACTTCCAAAGGAACCTGCTTTACCCTGAAGCTGAAAAAGATGAGCGTGGAACAACAGCAATGATAAGCCGGGAATTACGCAACTGCCAGATACTGTTGATAGATGACGAACAGTCTGAACTCGACGCCTACGGTATGCTGCTTCAATCCATGGGGATTAAAAAGGTGCTCACCCTTCAGGACAGCAGGAAAACCCTGCAAACGTTGGAGACGTTACACTCCCCCATCATCTTTCTGGATCTCAATATGCCCTATCTCTCCGGACAGGAGGTGTTGCAGCAGGTAAAACAGGCCCATCCCCAGGTGCCGGTCATCATCATAACCGCCAATTCGGAGATAGAGACCGCGGTTGAATGTCTGCGCTTGGGCGCCCACGATTACCTGGTGAAACCCATTGACCTGAAAATGTTCAGCTCAGCGCTCAGGAACGCCCTGGAGATAAACATACTCAGACATGAGGTCATGTCCCTGAAGGGTATCTCTTTTGTACGCGAAGATCAAAGGCATCCTGCGTTTCAGGGAATCATCACCCAAAACCCGGCAATGCTTTCCATTTTTCATTATATTGAATCGGTGGCCGAGAGCGGCATGCCGGTCCTGATACTGGGAGAAACCGGGTCAGGCAAAGAACTCCTGGCTGAATCCATCCATAAAATCAGTAACGTCCCGGGAAAATATGTGACCGTGGACGTCTCCGGTCTGGACGACACCCTGTTTTCAGACACCCTTTTCGGCCATACCAAGGGAGCGTACACCGGAGCCGGCACCGTACGATCAGGCCTGCTCGAACAGGCCGAAAACGGTACCATCTTTCTTGATGAGATAGGTGATTTGAGTGAGGTTTCCCAGGTCAAACTGCTCCGCCTGCTGCAGGAAAAAACCTATTATCCCCTTGGGTCGGACCACCCAAAGACCTCGACAGCCCGCATCATTACAGCCGCCAACAAAGATTTGACCATGCTTGCCGGTCAGGCGGGTGAATTTCGCATGGATCTCTATTACCGGCTGAGCACCCACCTGATCCGCATTCCTCCGCTCAGGGACCGGCGGGAAGATATCCCTCTCATTGTTGCCTACCTGGCCGGGGAGGCAGGGCGTAAAATGGGAAAAGAAGGGGGAGCAATCAGTGACCAGGCCCTGCAGTTGCTCATGCGTCATCCGTTCTGGGGAAATGTCAGGGAGCTCAAAACCTATGTCGACGATGCCGTGGCCCGCAGTGAGAACGGTATAATAGAAAAAGACTTGATTGCAGAACGACTGCAGCGTGAAATCGAACCGCAGAAACAGGAGCGCAGGCCGGCGAGCCTGACTGATCTGTTCGGCGCCTTTCCCACCCTGGAAGAATTAACGGAAAGAGCTGTACAGGAGGCCATGGAAGTTTCCGAACATAACCAAAGCCAGGCAGCCAGATTACTCGGCATTTCCCGTCAGGCTGTTAACAAGCGGATCAACAAACAGAAATCCTGATGCTTCGTTCTATGTCAACCAGGGATGACAGTGTCAATCTACATTGACATCCTGGTTGACATCCCCTTTAACAGACACGTCTCCCCCCATTGCACAGCCCTCTCCTCTCTCCTTTCTCACCAGCATATATCCGGCCTCAATTTCCCTGCTATTGAGGAATTCCGTACATGAGCATACTGAATCCACGCTGTGGCATGGTACTTGATACTGTCAGGATGAATTGACAGAGGTACGCCGGTTACGGTGTACCGGCATCCGCCATCAGGCGTAATCCATGAAACAGAGGATAGTATGAACGTACTCAGCAAATGTGCAGTTCCCGTCTTTGCCCTCTCCCTTGCCTTGACCTCGCTCGGCACTGCAGCGGCGCAAACAGTCAAAATCGGCAACATCATCCCCCTTTCCGGTCCTTCCGCAACCGTGGGCCAACAGGGTAAGGCCGCCCGGGAGATGGCTGTGGAAGAAATCAACGCTGCAGGAGGCATCAAATCCCTTGGCGGTGCAAAGCTCGAGCTCTTCTATGCAGATTCCGAATCCAAACCGGAAAAAGGCGTGGCTGAAGCCGAACGACTGATCAACACGGAAAATGTGAACATCCTGACCGGATGCTGGAACAGCGCCGTTACCTATCCCACCACCGCTGTTGCGGAGCGTTACGGCGTTCCCTTTATCGTGCCTGTATCCGTTTCAGACAAGATCACTGACCAGGGCTTTAAAAATATATTCCGTATTGCCGCCAAGGATTCCTGGTGGGCGCGTGATCAGTTCAGCTTTCTCAGGGATATCCAGGATGAATTCGGTGCAAAGGTAAAAAAACTTGCCTTTGTGTATGAGAACGGCGACTGGGGCAAGGGATTTGCGACCCAGTGGAAGAAACTGGCAGAGGAAGCAGGATACGAAGTCGTCCTTGACGAGCCCTACCCCTCCACTGCCACCGACCTGAGCCCTGTGGTTCAAAAAATCCGCCGCAGCCGGCCGGATGTCCTTATGCTGACATCCAACGCAGCAGACGCCATCCTGCTGACCAACACCATCGCTGAATACAAGGTGAAATTACAGGCCATCATCACCAGCGGCGGCGGACACGCCGACCCGTCCTTTCTTTCCACTGTGGGAGAAAATGCAAAATATCTGTTCGATATTGTCGAATGGGAAACAGACATCAACAAACCCCGTGCCGCAGAAGTCAACGCCAAATATAAAGAGAAAAACGGTATGAACCTGACCGGTGAAGCCGTGGATGCGTATGTGGCCATGTATGTGCTCAAAGACGCCCTTGAGCGCGCCGGTTCCCTCGAGCCTGCGAAAATCAGGGAAGCCCTTGCCGCAACAAATCTTTCAGACGGCCCGGGCATGATAGTAGGCTACGACGCAGTCAAGTTTGACGCTACCGGACAGAACACCGAAGCATCCATGGTAATGGTCCAGATCAATGACATCGGCAATGGACTGGAGCGCATCTCCATCTGGCCCAAAGCCGCCCGCCGTGAAGGATACACTCCGGTGTTTCCAATGCCGAAAAAATAATCCGTTACCGACAATAACGATACACGGATTAATGCTGTAAGAGCCGGGAATTATTTGCATCTTCCGGCTCTTTCGTTCAGCTCTTTGAGGGAGGTTAGAATGTTGTACATACTTGAGGATACCATCAACGGTATTCTTATGGGATCCATATACGGGTTGACCGCCATGGGGTTGACCATCATCTTCGGGGTGCTCAAGGTCATCAACTTTGCCCACGGCTCGCTGCTGATGGTGGGCATGTATGTCAGTTACTGGGCCATACGTCTCACCGGCGTTCACCCTTATGTCGCCCTGGTGCTGGTTATTCCGATCATGTTCATATTCGGCTACCTGCTGCAGAAAATAGTGATCAGGCCGATCTTTATCGCTGAAAAAAACGTCAGGGAGCCTGTCACGGTCATCATTGTCACCACCGGCATCTGGTACATCCTGGACAACCTTACCCTGCTCCTGTTCGGACCCCAGTATCGTTCGCTGGGTAACAATCCGCTCCAGGGAAAAATGCTGGAGCTGGGTGAGCTGTTTATCTCCGTGCCCAAACTCTACGGGTTTGTCACCGCCCTGGTTACAGCGGCTGCCGTGTACTGGTTCATGCATAAAACAGTTATGGGAAGGGCAATCCGCGCCACCAGCATGGACCGCGAAGCAGCCAGCCTCATGGGGATTGATCAGTACAAGATCTATAATATCGCCTTCGGCATCGGAGCCGCCACCACAGGGATTGCGGCGGTCACCCTCATTCCTTTTTACAATGTCTTTCCCACTGTCGGGGTGCTCTTTGACATCAAGGGATTCATCATTGTTGTTCTGGGCGGGCTCGGCTCCATCACCGGCGCTCTGGTCGGCGGCGTCATCATCGGCCTGATCGAGTCGGTCGGCCCCCAGTTCATGACTGCAACCTGGACCGAGGCCATTGTGTACGGGTTATTTCTGTTAGTCCTGTTTGTCAAACCCTCCGGACTCTTCGGCCAGAAGCATGACTGGTAATCCGATATCCCCTATTGCTCAAGGAATGCGTAATGAACAGTCAACACATACATAAACTCGCCCTGCTGGGGGTGCTTGCCCTGGCTTTCGCCCTGCCCCTGGTGGTACGCAGCGCGACATATCTTCATATCCTGGTTCTTCTTTATTTTTATGCCTACCTGACCACCAGCTGGAATATCGTGGGCGGCTTTGCAGGCGTCCTGCCGCTGGGTCACGCTGCATTTGTCGGCATCGGAGCCTATACTTCAACGGTACTCTCCCTCCAGTACGGGTTAAGTCCGTGGATAGGCATGTTTGTCGGCGGCCTTTTAGCCATGGGAGCAGGCATCATTATCGGTCTACCCACCCTGAAAATGCGCGGCGCTTATTTTGCCCTGGCAACCATTGCCTTTGCGGAAGGCCTCAGGGTCATGGTGGAAAACATCGATTATATCGGGCCGCTCAAAATCAACGGTCCCAGAGGGTTGCAGATTCCCCCCCTTGAAACCGGGTTCAGCCATTTCATGTTTGCTACCAAGGAACCCTATTACTACATCATCCTGACCATGCTGCTCCTGGTCATGCTGCTCACCTACATGGTCAGCAGGTCCAAACTGGGTTACTACCTGATTGCAGGCGGCGAAGAACCGGAAGCTGCCATGGCCCTTGGAGTGAACGTGGCCCGCGCCCGCCTGATCGCCATGGCGATCAGCTCCTTTCTCACCGCATTGGCCGGAACTTTTTACGCCCAGTTTTCCCTCTACATTCATCCCAAATCCATCATCTCGCTGGATATGTCCTTTGAGATCGCCTTTATCGCCCTTATCGGCGGTCGCGGCTCCATTGCCGGCCCCATACTCGGCGCGTTGCTGCTCAGGCCTGTGAGTGATTTCTGCCGTATCTATTTCGGCGACAGCCTTCCCGGACTCCATCTGATCATTTTCGGTCTGGTACTGATCCTGGTTATGCTCTATCAACCAAGAGGCCTGCAGGAACCCATCAGTCGTCTGTATCAGCGTTTTATCAGCCGCCCACAGCCGGCTGCATCAGGGAGATAAACCATGGCACTGTTACACGTAGAAAAAATGACCAAAGAATTCGGCGGACTGCGCGCTGTCGATTCACTGGACCTGACCATTGAACCCGGTCAGATCTTTGGGTTGATCGGACCCAATGGAGCAGGCAAATCAACAGCCTTCAACTGTATTGCCGGTTCCTTTGCCCCGACATCGGGGACCATCACTTTTGACGGGCAAGTCATCAACGGGGCCAAGCCCTGGAACCTCTGTAAGGCAGGACTTGCCCGCACCTTCCAGATCGTCAAGCCCTTTGCGAGCAAGGATGTGCTCTACAATGTCACCGTTGCAAGCTTCAGTACCACCAACAGCCGCAAACATGCCCGGGAAAAGGCAATGACAGCTTTGGAATCACTGAACTTCGCCGATAAAAAAAATATTCTAGCAGGCAACCTGACCATTGCCGACAGGAAACGTCTGGAAATCGCCAAGGCGCTTGCCACGGAACCGAAACTGCTGTTACTCGATGAGGTTATGGCGGGCCTGCGACCCAACGAGGTGGATGAAATGGTTGCCATTCTCCAGGATCTCAGAAAACAGGGAATCACCATATTTATCATTGAACATATCATGCGGGCCATCATGGCTCTCTCCGATCATATTGTCGTGATCCAGTTCGGGAAAAAAATCGCTGAAGGGACACCGGCGGAAATCGCCAATGACGAACGTGTTATCAAAGCATATCTGGGGGATGATTATGTCGTTGCTTGATATTCGCAATCTCGATGCATCCTATGGGGATGTGCAGGTATTATTCGACCTCTCCCTCAACGTCAAGCAAGGGGAAGTGGTCAGCATTATCGGTGGAAACGGCGCAGGCAAATCGACTCTGCTGCGGGTGATATCCGGATTGCTTCCGGCCAGAGACGGAAAAATTATTTTTGAAGACCGGGAAATCCAGAAAGATCTGCCTGAAAGCATCGTTGCCCACGGCATTGTTCAGGTTCCTGAAGGACGCCGCCTCTTTCCGCTCATGTCCGTCAAGGACAACCTTTTAGTCGGTGCCTACAACAAACGGGCAAGGGCTGAGATTGAACAGACGCTGCAGGAGGTTTACACCCTGCTTCCGAGACTGGAAGAGCGGGAAGACCAACTGGCCATGACCCTGTCCGGCGGTGAACAGCAGATGGTGGCAATCGGCCGCGGCCTGATGGCAAAGCCCCATATCCTGATGCTGGATGAACCCTCACTGGGGCTTGCGCCACTGCTGATCAAGGATATCTTCGAAACCGTACGCAAGATTGCAGACCAGGGCATGACCGTGCTCATGGTTGAGCAGGATGTGCGCCACTCCCTGAGCCTGAGTGATCGAGGGTACGTGCTTGAGCACGGGAGAGTCGTCATGGAAGGACAGGCGAATCAGATGATCGATGATCCCCATATCCGCGAGGCGTATCTGGGAATGTAGGGTTAACGCAGATCTGGAAAAGGCTGCTGAGCACAGCGTGGTCAGCGCCTTTGCCAACTCCGGCCGGGTATGCGTCTCCCTGCAGCGCATCTATGTGAACGCCGCCTGCGTCGAAACTTTCAGCAGTATTTTTGTGGAAAAGGTGCAACAGCTGCAGATTGGTGATCCCCTGGAGACCACCTGCGGTATCGGACCGCTGATCGATGCAAAGGAAGTTGAACGTATTGATTCCAGGGTACGGGAAGCCGTGCAACAAGGTGCCCTTAATACTGCAGCAACGATCCCTGACGTCTAGCTGCCCGTAAGCCGAAGTGAAAGATGCATAACCCCGCAGTCAGGCAAAAAACCGCAAACCCGCATAGAATAAACAGCTCCCAGGCAACTGCACCGGGGCCGGTCCCGCTCAGCATAAGCTTACGCAGGGCTCTGAGACTATGGGTGATGGGGAGCAGCTGCGAAATCCACTGCAACCAGGCGGGCAGAACTTCCGTGGGATACATCACACCGCCGAACAGGCTGGCCATGGCGCCGATACCCCAGCTGACAGGGCTGTTCTGCTTGAAGAGCAGCACAAAGGTGGCCGAAACAAGGCCGATTCCCAGGAAACTCAGTAAGGTCAAGAGGATCAGGATGACAATGACTCCAAAATGCTGCCAATGAAAAATGACTCCGAGCAGGGTTCCAAACCCCAGATAGAGAAAAGCGCGCAGGCAGGAAAAGGCGAAGGGATACAGGGAAGAATACAGCAGAACGGCAGAGGGAGGAACCGGGGTAATAAGCAGCGCCTCAATGGTCCCAAGGGTCTGTCCTTTGCGAATCTCGTCGCCCATACTTGTGACGATAACCAGGAGCACATCGGTCAACGACAGCCCGAGCAGGACAAAGGCGAAATAATCACCACCGTAAGGTTGCAGGAGCTGTTCCTGGGGATGTATGATTTTGCCCATAAAGAAAAAAAGCAGTGTCGTAATGCCCAGGGTTACGAACTGGGCAGGCAGTCGCAGGGGATAACTGAGATCTATTTGTATATCCCTGCGGAGAAAACTCAGTGCGTGGCGCAGCATGGCTCGTCCTGCCTCCCTGTGAGTGCGGCAAAATATTCCTCAAGATTTTGTGTCTCCCGGGTGCAGCTGAATACCCGTACCCGATTTTCCACCAGCCGGTTGAGCACAGCAGGAACAGTATCTTCAGCACATTGAATGCGCACAACCTGCCTGCCGTTATCTTCCAAAGTACTCAACGTTTCGGAAACACCAGGCACTGCCGGCAATCCGGCCCGGTAGCCGGAAACTTCCAGCCGAAATACCGAGGCGGTTCTCTCCACTCTCAGCAGAACCTGTCTGGATAAATCCGCCAGCACCTTACCCTGGTGGAGAACAACCACTTGGTCACAGACTTCCTGCGCTTCATGCAAATTATGGGTACACCAGAGAGCGGCCATACCCTCCTGGTCGACCAATCTTGTGCGGATCAATCTGCGGAGTTTCTTAGCCGCCACAATGTCGATATTAGAGGTAGGTTCATCAAGGAGAAGAACCTTTGGACCGGCAAGAAGCGCTCTTCCCAGTGACACTTTCTGTTTCTGGCCACTGGAACAGCGGTCAAAGCGCTGCCTGCCGAGCCCTCCCATGTCTACCTGCGCAAGTACTTCATCCACTCGAAGGGAAGCGCTTTTCCCGGTCAGGCCGTATAAAGAGGCAAAAAAAAGTAGGTTCCTGCGAACAGACAACCGCCAGTAAAAACTCCGTTCATTGGTATTCACCAGCCCTATGTGCTGCCGGACCGTCCTGTTCCCGGTACGGAGGCCATGGCCCAGGATGCGGGCGTCACCTTTGTCAGGGTCGAGCAGGCCTGCCAGTATTTTGATAAGCGTGGTTTTTCCTGCACCATTCAATCCCAGCAGACAACAGATTTCCCCGCCGTCAAAAGCAAAAGAGACATCCTCCAGCGCAGGCCGGCCGGCACCTCTGCCGGGCCTCAAAAAACTGCGCAGAGATACCGGATAATCCTTGCTGAGCCCGTTGATTTCTACAACCCTGTCTCTCGTTTTCATCGCTCAAATGACATGTTGGCAATAATTTTCATGGGGTTGGTAAAAACGAGCTTTCTTGCCTCTTCCTCACCCAGTATCTCTGCTGCCGCTTTCATTCCATGGGATAAAAGAGGTTTACGATACTCAGGTGAATGACCGTCCGAAGCCAGCACATCAACAACCCCTTTTGCAAGGAGGTAGTGCGCGCACTTCTCAGCGCCCCGTCCGAATTCTCCGGCGACACTCCCTGCGGTGACCTGGACAAAAATCCCGTCGTCAAGCAGTTCGAGCAACAGGGAAGGCTTGGCCTTAATGGAGGGATTTCGTTCAGGATGGGTAATAATCGGTTTCATTCCATGGATCCGGAACTGAAACAGTATATTTTTTGCAGATGCCGGCAGATGCGTATGGGGAAATTCCACCAGTATATAGTCTGTTTCGTTAATGGTGAACTGTTTTACCTGCTGGGGAGCAAAAACCGTGTTTACATCCGCGCCCGTAAGCAGGGTCAACGGGATATTCTCCAGCCGCATCAAGTGACGAAGCCAGGAAGCTCTCCGGCTAATTTCTACGGGATCATACAACTGTTCGTTTACATGCGGTGTGGCGACGATTACGTCTACCCCGTCTTCTGCAGCCATTCTGGCCATGGCCAGGGATTGTTCAAAAGTAGCCGGCCCGTCGTCGATATCGGGCAATATGTGGCAGTGGATATCAATCATAATTCCGTGTTAAAAATCTCAGGATATACAAAATTCACTAAACCCGGGAAAACATCCCTTTGAACCTCAGCTGCCGGGTCAGTCCAGCAACAATCTCAAAATTGCCGGAAGCGGGACATTCAAAGTGCTCGTTCCTGTTTCACCGTCGACTTCTGACTGGTCACAGGCGGTAATCGCACCCCGGGGGTCAACCGCATCACCAAACCAGAGCACAGCATAATTTTCGTAAATGCCCACTCCCATGGCAGGAAACTCCTGTCCTGACCAATCCCCCAGCTCAAGAATAACAGCATTATGCCCCGAGCTGTTTTTCCAACCTGTAAAAGCGCCTTCTGCCGTTGCCCCGGCACTGGACCGGTAAGCGTTCTCAAATCCATTGCCGATATAGACGCTTTCAGTAATTTCTCGTGGTTTATCCCACATACCGTCGGCATATTGGTGATCCTCGGTATAGCAGACAGCTGACCACAGGGAAGGTCCGGCATCCGACCAACTGTGCATATTGCATGCATAGCCATGGTCGCTTCCCGTGTTCGGGGCATTTTCATGCAGATCAATGACATGCCATTGGGCAACCTGAGTCAGGGACGCAGTTACCGGGACACTCGGCAAACCGTTATCGTTTCTATACCGGTTGATAAGCAGGACCAGTTTGACCTCTTCTGCGCTCAGGCAGCCGGCAGGTTCGGCAGCCGGAGATGTAACCGGCAGCCATAAAAACATGCACCATACAACAAGAATGTATGCGACTCGTATATACTGCATCATCTCTATCTACCTTTCTCCATCGTGATATATTCACGGTAACAGTTCGTGGGTGATCGTATTATATGATAAACTGATTACGTTCAGGAAAAAAGACAAGAAGAGACGTTACGGCTTCATGGAAGCACGGATGCCGAAACAGGAAACCGTCCTTGCCGGCTCTGCGCAGAAGATTCGGGATATGAAATGGAATACAGTGTATTTGATCTGCTCACGCTGCTTGGCTCCCTGGGCTTTTTCCTTTATGGTATGAAGGTCATGAGTGATGCGCTGCTCAAGATTGCAGGCAGCAAAATGCGCAATATCCTGGCAGCATCCACCTCCAACAGATTCCGTGCCCTGTTGACCGGATTGCTGAGCACCGCTGCACTCCAGTCTTCTTCTGCAACCACCCTGATGGCGGTCAGCTTTGTCAACGCCCGCCTGCTCACCCTGACAGAAGCTGTCGGCATTATCATGGGTGCAAACATCGGTACCACGGTCACTGCCTGGATAATATCCATTCTGGGGTTCAAGGTCAACATGAGCGCCCTGGCCGTGCCGCTGGTCGGAGCAGGTTTTTTACCGACCTTTTCAAAAAC
Organism: Desulfobulbaceae bacterium; assembly: GCA_963678525.2. Taxonomy (GTDB): domain Bacteria; phylum Desulfobacterota; class Desulfobulbia; order Desulfobulbales; family Desulfobulbaceae; genus Desulfogranum. The sequence goes on along the minus strand of CAXXDG010000003.1, from coordinate 698,491 downwards.
CGAAAAATATACGTATGCCGGTCAATTCCTCATAGGTTTCGGACTCCTGTTCATCGGATTACAGTTTCTCAAGGATTCCCTGCCGGATATCGCAAACAACCCTGAAATACTTGCTTTCCTCCAACATTATACCCAAATGGGATATGCCTCCGTCATGCTCTTCCTCATGATCGGAACAGGTCTCACCCTGTTGGTACAATCATCCAGTGCAACGATGGCCCTGACATTACTGATGACTCACCAGGGCTGGATTCCTTTTGACATGGCCGCAGCCATGGTACTGGGGGAAAACATCGGTACTACCATAACCGCCAATCTGGCTGCTGTGATTTCCAACTATCATGCCAAGCGTGCAGCCAGGGCACATCTCCTGTTCAATCTTCTCGGAGTCCTGTGGATCCTGCTGATTCTGTATCCTTTTCTTGACGGCGTTGCCCTGCTGATTACAAGAATTGCAGGGAAATCTCCTATGACTGCAACCGAGACGGTTCCGGTGGCGCTGTCCCTGTTCCACACCAGTTTCAACATCCTCAATGCCCTGTTTCTGATAGGTTTTCTTCCAATGCTGGTAAAACTGGCTGAGCGTCTTGTGCCAGAAGAAAGAGAAACAACCGCACCGATTGAATGCCCCAAATATCTGGATGAGAAAAATTTGGAATATGCTGAGACTGCGATCAAGGCCCTGTTTGACGAGTCATTACGACTTCTGCAGAATACAGCCTACATGGTCATTGTCAACGGCCTGAACGTCCATCGCAAAGACCTTGAATCAACCCGCCGATTAAAGGAAATCATAAACAATTCCGAAAAGATAAACATAAACTTCAGACAGATATATACCAATCAGGTTAAGACAATATACGGCGCAATACTCAATTATGCAACACGGCTGCAAAGCGCATTCGATTTATCCGAGAGACAAATTGAAACCATAAGAAATATTCTCATTGCGGATCGCAAAGTAGTCTCGGTTGTTAAAAATATCAAGCGATTACGTTCCAACATCGATCATTACGACAAAACAGACAACAAAGCTATCAGGCGAGAATACAACCTCCTGAAACGACGTATCCTCAAAGTCGCCCAATTTATACATATCCTGAACACCATGGACGTGGACGGAAGAAAAGAAATCCTCCATAGACTGCACAAACAGCGTCACAAGGCAAAAAAGCTCGATGTCCTTCGTAATGGACGCATCAACGACCTGCTTGTCTCAGGAGAGATAGACGACCACATGGCAACCTCCCTGATAAACGACAGCCTGGAGGCCATGCATATGGCGCAGATGCTGGTGGACATCGTTTTGCTCCTGTATGTTCCCGTGGATGAGACAGACTCTGTAGCGGCAGAAGACATACATGAAACGGGTACGGAATAGAGCGTGCACCATGAAGGTCACTCACTGCAGCTCCTCCAGGTAAGCTGCGACATCCACTTCGTCAATCTGGGAAGGAGCGCAGAATTTTCGGGCGTACTCCAGATAGACGCCGCTTTCAAGAAAGAGTCGGAACAGATCTTTATCCAGATGCCGGTCCTTGACCATACGACTTAAAATACGGATCGCCTCACTGAGTTTTTTCGCTTTTTTATACGGCCTGTCCGAGGCGGTCAAGGCTTCAAACACATCTGCCACAGCCATGATGCGGGCGGGTATGCTCATCTCCCGAGCGGTGAGTTTTCTTGGATACCCTGTGCCGATCAGCGTTTCATGGTGGGCCCCGGCATACTCGGGTATCCTGGTCATGTTTTCAGGATACGGCAGGGTTTCCAGCATCTGTATCGTGGTTATGATATGTTCGTTTATGATGTAGCGATCCTCGGGCGTAAGCGTACCCCGGGAAATGCACAGGTTGTATACTTCTCCGAGATTGTACAGATGTTCGGGAATCTCCATATCGAATCGGGAATCAGCACTGCCGAGGGGCTTCTTTGAGCGGCGCTCTATGATATGTTCAGGCCGATCGGAGAGCAGAGATTCTTCACAGGGCGGCTCAACGTGATGATCCGGATAGCGCATACGTTCTACATGTCCCAATCCCAGGCGGTCATCCAGGTGACGGGTCCATGTTTTGGCCGCAATACGTTTTACCCTGTCTATCTTATTCTCTGCCATAAACTCTCCACCGATGTTGCATTCAGCGACAAAGGCAAAGTCGTCTTCAATCTCACGCTTTTTCACCGCCAGTTGCTCTGCAAGCCGCGCCTTGTCGCCGCCTTCTGCCAGGCCCTGCCAATATTCTATTTCCGCATCCCGCAGCAGGACTTCAAACCGCATGCGTATCTCATGGATGCGGTTATACAAGGTCTCCAGCTTTGTCGCCTTGTCCACGATATATTCAGGAGTGGCCACCTTGCCGCAGTCATGGAGCCAGGCTGCGGTTCGAAACTCCCGCCATTCCTCATCGTTTGAGAATTGAAAACCCGCAAACGGTTCGCTGGTGCTTGTGTGTGCAGCCTGGGCAATCATAACGGCCAACTCCGGCACACGCGCACAATGGCCGCCGGTATATGGTGATTTATGGTCAATGGCCACAGCGATAAGCCGGATGAATGAATCCATGAGTTTTTTCAGGGATTCATCATAGGCCTTGATGGATTTGGCCATGGAAACCATGGAGTTGGACAACTCCATGATTTCGACGATATTGCTTTTGACCATCTCGACATCATCATACTGCCGCAGCCTGACCTTATCGTTTTCAAGGGCCAGAGCCTTAATAGGATTTACAATGACGGCGGCGCAATACAACACTATGGGAATCAACAGGATAAGCAAACCAAAGGTTGTCAACAGAGACACCCGCATTTTAACCAGGTACGGCTGCATAATTTCCCTGATTGAAACCAGCATCCCCAAATATTCATGGACATGGTCATCAGATGCAACGGGCGAGACATACGCGTAATAGCGCTGCCCCTCAATGATCACCTGATGCAGTCTGGCGGCAGGAGTCGAGGAAGAGGCGAGCTCAAGCAGCTGCTGATACGGTACGACGGGTCCGGACAAAGCGGCTCTTTTATCAGAAAGAGTATCCGGCAGCCCTTGGTTTACGGCGTGTTTGCCGGGTCGTTCCTCTGCAGGCCCTGTCGCCCCGGCAATGACATTTCCTGCAGTATCAAATATGAAGGCTTGACTGTGAGGTAAGAGATCCTGCATTTGCAGGTAATCGGACAACCCCTGGAGAGATATATCGACGGCCACAACCCTGGCGCCGCCGGCCACACTTTTTGCATAGGTCACCCCCGGCACCCCGAGGTTGGCAAACACATAAGGTTGTGTCTGAATGACTCCCTGATTGGCCAGGGCTTTGGAAAACCAGGGCCTTTTTCTGGGGTCATAGGTGGTTTGCTCCTGCCTCGCGGCGCGTTCCCGGAAAGATGCATCGAAATAAACCGAGGTTTTGATACGTATACCGCCTTCCATTCTTACCGTGACAAGTACCCATTTATCTTCAGCGGTGCCCTGAAAGGCCTTTCGGGCATGGATGCTGTCCAGGTTGACCACCTCAAAATAATCTCCGTTATCATATCCGACATAGAAGGCATAAAAGCTTTCGGTCTGTTTGATCGTGCCGGCCAGGAGGGGCAATACGTGGTCCACCTGCTCAGGGCCGGGAAACGTCTTTAATTCGTGAAGGTGACTGAGCGATTCCACGATATTAACGCTTTTAGCGTCCAAAGCATCTACCTGATGACTGACCTTTTCTCCTATGGTGTTACATCGTTGTTCAGCAGATTCTTTTGCCCATTGACGGCTGAAAGAATATTGCAGCCCCAGCACAACACCTGCCGTTAACACGGCAACCAGCGTGACGATCCCCAGTACCGTCAATCGGATGGAAAATCTACTTTTTCGGTTTCCAAATTGCATTGTGGTTCCTCAACGGCTCTTCATGGAATTTGCGCTCGACATTGATTCTATCTACCATGGCACAAACTCCAGCACAACGTCAGCGTATGGACAATGAAAAAATACGTGAAACCGCCAGACTTACCGTGAAGGATACAATGAGAAGAAGAGTCCCGTAAGCCATGGCAAGCCCGAGATTATATTCAAATACACCATTCACCATGGCTATGGACATGGGCTTGTTGGCTGCGGTATACAGAAATACGGACACCGTATATTCTCCAATCGACCGAAGACATACCAGCAAAAAACCAGCCAGTATGCCGGGGAATATGATGGGAACAGCTATCCTGCGAAAAGTCTGGGTAGTGGTAGCCCCAAGGCTTTTGGATGCTTCCAGATAGATCCTGTTCAGATTCTGCAGCGATACATTTACGGTCTTTACCATGATAGGCAAAGAGCGGATGCAATAGGCAAGGGGCAACAACAGTGAACCGCCCACCAGTACGGTATACCCTGAAAAAAATGAGGGTTGATTAAACGCATTTATCATATTGACGGCTATGGCACTTGCCGGAATCGCCCAGGGAAGCATAACAAGGAGCTCTATCAGCCACCTGAAGCGATTGTGTGTCTTTTCAATGATAAAGGATGCAGGAAGGGCGACAAGCAGCCCTGCTCCCGCAGCTGCCGTCGCCATGATAACACTATTGACAAAGGGTTGTATTTTTCGAGCGCTTGTTGCAATGGCAGTGTAATTCTCAAACGTCCATTCTCTGGGAAAATAATGGGTCATCCAGTAACCGGAGGGGACAAAGGAAACCAGCACAATGGTCAGGATCGGCAGCATAATGGAAACAATAAGTAATCCTGCACAGCACAGCAGGAGCCGCCTGACCGGTTTTGAACCAATTACCACCGGCTGCAGATATGCGCCCCGCACCGAGGAGCTAAAGGTGCTCTTAGCTTCATATATCCTGAAAATTATGAAAAAAATTATGGATACCCCGGTCAGCACAGAGACCTGTGTGGCTGCGACATCCATATAGTTATTGGTTTTTGAAAGCAGAATCTGGGTGGTCAGCACCTTGAATCCGCCCCCGATGATAGACGGCGCAGTAAAAGAACCTGCACCTGAAATGAACGTCATGGCGCTCGCTGCCAGCAGTGCCGGCCGCAAAAAAGGCAGGATAATCGAGAAAAACACCTTTCGCTTTGACGCTCCAAGGTTACGGGCGCTTTCGATGATCGAAGAATCGATATGTTTTACGGCAATGGAAACCGTGATATAAAAGTAGACATATTGGGTATATGCATGCACAACCAAAATGCCCGGCAGACCTGATAACTGAAAGGGTGAGGTATCCCGACGCAGCAACAACTGGACCCCTTTGGTTATCATCCCGCTCTCTCCATAGAGTTGAACAAAGGCCAACACAATGACAATGCCCGGCATGACCATGGGCAACAGTAAAAGTTTATCCACCAGGTTGCGGAAGGGGAACTCAAAAAAATGGAGTAAAAAGGCCAGTGTGACACCTATGGCGCCGCACACCACTACGCTCAGGATACCCAGCAGCACGGAATTATACAGAGGAGTTCTGTACACAGGAACAGTGAACAGTTCCAGGTAATGCACCAGGGAAAAAGCACCGCCGACACGCAGACTGATCTCTACGGTTTTCAGTGCGGGGAAAAGAATATACCCGAAAAGAAATGAAAGCAGCAGGCAGAAGCCGCCGTACTTCAGCAGGCGAGACATCCGGTCTGTTCGGCTTTGCTCCGTCATGTGTTCAGCAGATGCAGATCAGCAGGTGAAAAGCAGACAAATACCTTGCTTTCCACCTCCGGAGAAAATACGGTTGCTCCCGAGTTCAGCTGAACAGCTCTACAGATCAGCCCCTCTGCCTGAACCGTCCATTCTGTTGCATAGCCATGGTAATGTTTTTCTATGATGGTTCCTGAAATCCCGTAGTCCGGAGCAGCGGGCGGATGTGGAGAGAGCCGAAGATCCTGGGGACGAATGGAGACAAAGCGGATGGAACTTTCCCGGATAAATTCAAGGGGCCGGCCGTTCGGCAGCAGACAACATCCCTGTTCAAAACCGACGGGAAAAAGGTTGGTCTCCCCTACGAATGCCGCTACAAAGGAATCCACAGGAGAACAGTATATTTCCTGCGGCGTTCCGGTCTGCACACAGACGCCCTGCCTGAATACAGCCAGTTTATCGGACATGGTCAACGCTTCGAGCTGATCGTGGGTGACAAAGACAGTGGTGATGCCGAGATTACGCTGTAAGCGTTTCAGCTCAGCCCGCATGTTGTCCCGCAGCCGTGCATCCAGATTGGACAAGGGCTCATCCAGCAACAGTACGCCGGGTTCGATAGCCAGGGATCTGGCCAGGGCCACGCGCTGCTGTTCACCGCCGGACAGTTCTGCTATGTTCCGCTTCTCAAATCCTTCCAAGCCAACCAGAGAAAGGTACTCTTCCACCTTTCGCCTGATCTCACTTCTGCTTTTTTTCTGAACTTTCAAGCCGTACTCGACATTTTCACATACGGTCATGAAAGGAAACAGGGCATAGTTTTGAAAAACCATACCCACATTTCGTTTTTCCGGTGCAAGGCTGGTGACATCGACGCCGTTCACATAAATCGCGCCGTGATCCGGCATGATGAATCCGGCAATCATCCGAAGAAGGGTTGTCTTGCCGCACCCCGAGGGGCCGAGGAGTGTGAAAAATTCCCCCTCTTCAATCGTCAGGTTTACATCAGAACAGGCGATATGATCCCCATACCGTTTAATCACATTTTCGAGAACAACCCTGTCCATGGTGACGGTCGGATGTAAACCTTATTTTGGATCCTTACCGATATTCTTCACCTCCGCATCCCACTTCTGCATCCAGGCTGATTGGTTTGCGGCCAGATCCTGCCAGTCCACAGGCATGACTTTGAAGCTGGTATCAGCCATCCACTCAGGAGACTCAGCAAGTGCGTCCGGATGGGTGGGCAGCCGATTGAATTCGCGGGCAAGCATAGCCTGCACTTCGGCACTGCCGGCGAACTCGATAAATGCCTTACCCGCATTGGGGTGTTTTGCGCCATGAATCAGGGCAATGCCATCGGTGATAACCGGAGAACCGCTTTTGGCGTCAATCACTGCCAGAGGCATTTTGTTATTGATCTTGTTATCAATGATGGAATTCAGGACCATAAAGCTGACAGCGGCTTCCTTTCTGCCGACAGCCTGAAACAGCATGGATCCGCTGCCATAGTACTGTTTTGTGCCGGCATCGAGTGCTTTCATGAACTGCCACCCCTTATCCAGCTCGCCTTTCAGTTCAAACTGCTGCAGCAGTGCTGAATAGGTGGCTCGGGCTGAGGAGGACAAGGCATTTCTGAACACCAGCTTGCCGGCATATTTGGAATCGGTCAATTCGTACCAGTCTTTGGGCGCCTCTTCCTCGGTCAGCATCTCTGTGTTGTAAAACATCATGACCGGAGTCTGAATGGTACCATACCAGTAGGACTCCGTGTCCTTGAAAAGCGGGTCTATTGTATCAGCCCAGGAAGGAGTAAAAGCGTCAAAAAGGCCTTCTGCCTTCAGCTCAAGAAATACGGAAGACGGTGCTCCATACATGACATCCGACTGGGGGTTGGCCTTTTCCGCCCGTACCCTGTCAGCCAATGCCCCTTTAAGGTTAATAAAGTCTACCGTGATGCCGGTCTCATTGGTAAAGGCATCGGCAACCATCTCCAGCATGGCCTCACCGTGGGTGGAATACACGACCACTTTCTTTTCAGGTTCTGCGGCCATGGGGCTGCCTGCCCGCAGTGTCAGGGCAATCAGTGAAGCAACCGCAATAGTCACGCGCGTTGTCTTTTTCATAACATTCTCCTTGGTCTCTTCAAAATCTCCCCCTGCATGTTGTGTTTTTTCCCGTACTTTCAAGCAAATTCCAGCACATGTTCAAGGATAAGTTCTCTGGTTTTCAAAATATCTTCAAAGCCGGTGAGTTCAATAGTCCACCATCTGCAGTTCGTGAGCAGCAGACTATCAACAATCGGCCCCAGTACCGACATATCCTTCGGCGCATAATGGGTGTCGGTTTCGTACTCATAGAAGTGCACCTCTTCAAGCGCATGACTGAACATCTCCACAATATGGGGAACCGTCAGATCCCCTTTCCGAACACGTTCACAGGAAACCGCATGTCCCACATCCAGGGTGATGGAAGCGCCGCTTTTCTCCGCCCATTGCACGACTGTTTCAGGGTTGCTTGTCGGGCCGAAGCGCAAATTCTCCAGGCAGATTTTCGCCCCTTGTTGAGCGGCATAATCCACCAGGCGCGCCAGGTTTGCCTGCACACGTCTAAAATCCAGGGGAATACGTGGAACAAGACCTACGTGCACGGTCATTACCGGTTCTCCGCCGCCTACCAGCGCATCCAGGTACTGTGTGTGCAGTGCAAATGCTTTTTCCGCCCGTTCCTGATCTGCATCCCCAAGTTCAAAGCCCGGAAAAAAGGCGTGATGACGGATGGGAACGCGCTGTTGCAGATACGGGGCAAGGTGTTCTGCGGTCTGAGACAAAGCATCGCCATTGGGCGTATACTCCATGGCAAAACCATTTAACGCCAACCATTCAAAACGATGAGGAAAAGCATGCCATTGGGTTGACGCGGCCAGAAAAATATCAGTGGAAAGGGATTGTGTACGATGCATCGGCCGCATAGGCCTCGACTTCCGCCATGGAATTTCCTGTGTTGATCGGGGACGATTTTCGACTAAAAATACCATTGAAGCAACCAGGGCAAACAGGTGTCATGGATCGTGCACTCAAGCTCCTGACCCAGGCGATCTGGATTCTCAAGATTTTGAAACACGACATGCAAATGACTAAAAATACCATTGAAGCATGCACTCAAGCTCAGATGCCGGTACTTTTGCGCCTACCAAATTCGGTCTCGATAATCGCACAAAATAGCCAATTCGTCAAATAGGAAATTTCTATCAAAAATTGCTCAACTATAGGCAACATGAGGCTTTCATATAAACCAGCATGGCTGGACTGATCGCGGAAAGATCAGGTGCGCTTGAGCAGTTATCCTCAAAAAAAATACCGTACCCGGAGCTCCACTTTATTCTGGTTTTGCTTTTCGCCGTATTCAGTGAAAGAAGAGCCCTGCAACAGTGAGAAACGTAAACGGATCTCCCAATTGGTGAAACCTGTATAGAGCAGCTCAGGGGTGATGGAACAGCTCTGATCATTCAGGTTGTAGATGGTTGTCAAAGCCGGTGTGAAATAAAGAATATCCCACGGCTCCTTAAGGGAAAAACGGGCATAGAGATAGTCCCTGCCAAGGTAGGGTCTGGTATACCCCTGCTGTCCCAATTTTTGCGCCTTTTGCAGCAGGGTGTCCTGCTCGAGTTCCGTATACTGGAATACTCCCTGACTGACCAGGTCATAAAACGCTTCCAGTTCATCGTCACTGTAGCCGGTGCCGTTATGGTAATATTCGATGATGGATGTCAGGTTGAATTCCGTGAGATGGCGAATGCCCACGAGCAGGGAATGTTCCGAATCTTTTTCCCTGTACGAACCGCCGTCTTCATCCAGGTACGTTTTTTCCAGGTTCGGAAAAAAGGCGTACTCGCCATGGATTTCAAAATTCGAGGTAATGTTGCGCGAGACATCAAAACCAAACCTGGTGGAGCGTGAATTACCGCTATAGGCAATAAAATCGAGATCCGTATCCAGGTAGAGAAGATAGAGCTTTGCTGCAAGGTTGAGGTTATCTTCTTTGCCGAAGTCATCGTTGACATCAGCGGTTACAGGCAGCAATGCAGTTGTCAGGGCAATGTTCTGCAGGTTACCGGAAAAGCTTTTGATAAACTCCGCCTCTGCGGTGATGTAGCCTTCCAGGGCTTCGTCCGGATTATTGGGATCCTTGGGCCGGTTGATAAACCCCGCAGGATTCCAGGCATATCCCTTACCCCATTTATAGGCTTTTTTTCCAAGGGATGCGCTGCCGGCGGCATTGGGTTTGACCTCAACATATGCTTCAAAGGCATCCACGTTATCCGACCATTCATCCTCCAGCCAGGTTTCCGAACCCTGGAGCAGCCAGTGCAGAGAGAGCTTTTCCCACGTATAGGAACCATTTAACTGGAGAAGCGCAGCCAACCTGTCCAGGGTGCTTTGGGGGTCCTGGTACTGATTCAGCCAGGCCAAGGCGCCCTGCTCATTGAAGTTGATATGCTCCCACTTTAACTCCGCATATCCACCGGCATCCAAAGCCTTTTTCTCGAATTCATCCACATCAAAACTGAATTCCTCATCGGCAAGGACAAGGGAGCAGCCCAGGAGAACAGTGATTACAAAAATCCGGACAGGCAGCAACCACCTTCTGAGTACCCCATATATGCAGGTCATTGACGCAGCTCATCAACCTTGGACAGATAGTTCAGGGTGAACACCTCATCCGCCAGTTCCCGCTCCTCCATTTTGGCAAACAGCATGACCGACTTATACCCTTTATACAACGGGCTGTCCGTCTCCAGCATGGAAGGCCTGACCATGCCGTTTCCGAAATCCTTAATCTTACTGTAGTGCAGAGTTTTAATCAGCATACCGCTGGCTGCATAACACTCGATATCCAGGGGCAGCAGGCTTTCCGCATCCACGATCATCTTCAGGTGATCATAGGCAACCGAGCCGTTTTTCGCCTGCAGCTCCAGCACATAATTTTTCCCCTCTTCAGCCATACTCAAGGCATCATATTCAGCACTGAAATCAAGGCGCAGAATATCTGAATTATTAAATACACCTCCCACCACGGACTGCAGACTGGTTATACGCAGCGGTTTACCCACATTAGGGATGTAGAGCCACATATTCTCCCCCAACCGCAGGGTGGCGCGCCCTTTTTCGGAAGCCGGTGAGATAAACAAGGCCACCATCTTGTCCTGGCCTTTTTTGATGGTATAGAGCACAAACTCCTTGGAGCTGCCATCGGGTTCCACGTTGATCAATTTACGGTACATTTCATAGGAACGGGGCTGCATCCTTGCATCCACCTGCTGCAAAATTTCTCCAGCATCCATGGCTGCCGCCATACCGCTGGAACACAGCAGCAAACTCAGTACACAAACAAGCACACTCAGGATTCGTTTCATGGTCTTCTCCTTTACATTATACATGGCGCAACGCATCTATCGGATCCATTTTCGAGGCCTTCCAGGCAGGCTGAAGACTACCGATCACTGCAATGCAGATGACAATGCCGGCAATCATCAGCAGATCACCCGTCCCTATTGTCGGCTCCAGTATCAATCCCTTCTGCCTGCCGAAATCAAAACTGATCTTCACCAGGTTCATGCCCCAAATGCACAGCAGGCTGACCACCATACCTATCAGGGTACCAAATACACCGAGCAACAGGCCTTCGGTGAGAAACAGCCACAGGATTTTGCCCGGGCTGGTGCCGATCGCAGCAATGGTCCCTATCTCATTGATGCGCTCATATACAGCCATAACCATGACGTTCATGATGGAAACCAGCACAATGGCCACAAGCATAATCTTGATAAACAGGGTCATCAAATCGATCATGCGGGCAATATTGGAAAATGGCGACAGTTTCTCCCAGGTGTGGATCTCAAAAACCGGTTGCCCCTTTTTGTTTGTCATGCTCCCTAGAGTACTTTGCAGCGTTTCGAATACCTGATCGAGCGTCCCCATATCTTTCAGGCGAATAGCGATCTCACTGATTTCCTTTTCTTGCATACGCAGAAGAGTTTCTGCATCATCCAAATGGATAAAACCATCCCTGCCGCCGGGACCTGAAATCCCCTCGAGAATTCCCCTTACCGTAAAGGCCTGGCCGTTCACTGAACCGTCCTTGTTGGTAGCTACCAAAACTATCCCGTCTCCAACTTTCACCTGCATGCCTTTGGCAATCAGCTCTGGTACCAGGATTTCCCCTTTGTTAAGCAGTCCCTCTTTGTCTCCCTGCAAAATACGATCTTTGAGCAGAGGTGCTGTCTGTATTTCCAGTGCAGGGTTGACCGCATTGAGCCTGATATTGGTGGTCTCGGTGTAATTACTGAACATGGCGCCAAGTTTAATCCTGGGTGAATAGGCCTCCACGGCAGCGTTTTCCTCGAGCAGCTCTTTCACTTTGGCGACCTGCTTGGAGCCGAGATTCCGGTTAAGCGGCAGGCTGTCGATGGAAGAAACATAGCCTTTGCGGTGGATCTGCATATGGCCGAGCATGGAGTCCGTGACCTGCCCTATCATCATGGACTTAAAGGAACCGGAAACGGAAATGAAAAGCACCACCGCCACCACCCCCAGAGTTATAAGCATGGAGGTGAGCAGGGTTCTGCGTTTGTAGCGTCGGAGATTTCTGGCAGCTATCTTGATGATATTACGCATTGCCGCCCTCCTTGATGTCTTTGGTCAATACCTTGCCGTCTTCCAGGGTAAAAATAGTTTCGGCATTGGCCACAATCTTGGGATCATGGGTGGAGAACACAAAGGTTGTGCCGAAATCATCCCGCATCTGCTTCATCAAGCCGATAATCTTCAAGGCTGTCTCCTTGTCCAGATTTGCAGTAGGCTCATCGGCCAGCACAAGTTTCGCCCGGGTCACCAGTGCCCTGGCTACAGCAACCCGCTGCTTCTGTCCACCCGAGATCTGGTGGGGATACTTTTTCGCCTGTTCGGTCATGCCGACTGCTGCCAACATTTTCTCTACCTGTTGCCGGCGCTCCGCGGCAGGCCACTCCTGCACCATCTGCAGGGGGTATTCAATGTTTTCAAAAACCGTAAGCACCGGTATCAAGTTAAAATCCTGAAAAATAAAACCGATATGCTCTCCCCTGAACCTGGCTGATTCTCGGCGGTCCAGGCTGTTTACATCCTTGCCTGCCACCTCCAGCTTCCCGCTGGTAGGTTTGTCAAGACAGCCGATCATGTTCAGCAGGGTGCTTTTACCACTGCCTGAAGGACCGACAAAGGAAACAAAAGAAGATTCCGGGATCGCAAAATCAACCCCTCTGATAGCCTTCACCGGAACATCACCTGATAGATAGGTTTTTTCCAGGTTTTCTGCTGTTACAAGTGCCATAGGTTCTCCTTACAGGCGGCTGGGAAGAGGCAATATCGAGATAGGCGAGTGCCTGAAATTGCCGAACTCTCAAGTTACAGTGTTGCAGCGTATTGCAGATGTCTGTTTATATCTCCTCTGGAATGCACGTATTAAGCCGGTTTTCATCGGCCTGAAGAAAAAACATCTCATCATGCTGATATTTTAGTACAAAAAAACGTACGTTGTATGATGGGCAAGACGAAACAGGCAAAGGTGTCTAAAAATCAGACAATACATTTTCAAGATTTTGCCCGTGATGTCTATAATTTGGGCAGCCTCGAATGTATTTCAAATCATACTCGCAAAGCAGTTGTTACGCATTGTGCCACTGCACGGCCAACAGTGCACCGGTCTCTAAACCGGCCGACGCCCCCTTTCGTTCAATTTCAGGAATATCGGCAACCGGAGTATCTTTCCTGAAATGAACCGCAGTTTTCACGGTGCAGGGACTATTCACAAGCGAACGTATTGCATCGGGGGTGCGAAAATATGCGTGGGAAAACAGAGAGTGCCCCTTCTGAGCCTTCTTTTGTCGTTGTACCGCCCAGGGACTTAATGCATTCAAGGTTGCCACAACAAGGCATCCGCCCTTTTTGGTAACTCTGTGTAATTCCTGCAACGGGATGCTGATCTCTTCCACAAATTCAATGGCTGTCATGGAAAAAGCGCGATCAAACGTCTGATCGGCAAAAGGCAAAGCACGCATATTTCCACACACGGCGCTGAAATCTCCGCTCCCTTGTTCAGCGGCTTTGGCCAGCATGCCGAAGGAAAGATCCATACCCGTGACCCTGACACCACGCGCTGATACATCCCGGGTAAAAATCCCTGTCCCGCAGCCGACATCAAGGATATGCTCGCCCGGTCGAGGGTCAAGTAATTCCAGGAGCAGATCTGCCTCATATTGGTGCACATAGAGACCGGTCGGTGTTGTAAACCATTCGTCGTACTGCTCGATCCATGAATCGAATACTGTTTCTTTCACCATCATCTCCGTTACATATTCGTACATCGTCACATACTGAAAAAATCCAGGGTCTACATCGTCACGACTTCTTACTGCCGGCGTGTTTCTTATAACTTTCAATACATCCCGTATTTTAGACTAAAAGTTCTCTGATATCATTAAAATAGTTATATGAATAGGCAGCGCCTGCCCTGTCCTGATTTCATCTTTCTTTTCTCAAACACATCCAGCACCCCGGCACGGCCACTCGAATCTCACTTTTTTGTAGCGAAATATCAAATACAAATTGCAATATTGAAATCAGAACGTTGTCGCATGTCGCGTACCTTTTCAGGAACACATCACTCTTTGACCCGAAGGTTCTGCCTTTTATTTCCGAAAGTTATCTCCTATACTAGGCACAGTTGCCGGCCGTTTTTTACAGCTTCCCGCAGACCTCCTGCCTTTGGCAGCCTTTTTGCAGCACTTGTCAAAGAAAATGCGTCCCTTAACCTGTCATTAAAAAATGCTCTCTAGTGTCTGTCCATAAATGAGGATTTTTGCTCAAGTTTAGGTAAGCGAGGAACGAGACTCCGAAAAGACCATTTATGGACAGACACTCTCTAAAACAGACCGCCTGCCATGATACATGCTTCACTTCTGGACTCCTTGTGGGTGATAATTGCAGCAATCCTCGTCTTTCTTATGCAGCCCGGGTTCATGTGCCTCGAGTCAGGACTGACCCGATCTAAAAACTCCATCAATGTTGCCGTTAAAAACCTCACAGATTTCATTATATCCGTGCTTTCATTCTGGTTATTCGGCTATGGCCTTATGTTCGGCATGACCGAAGGAGGCTATATAGGACAATCCGGCTATATGCCGGACTTCAGTACACCAGGTTCATCTGCGACATTCTTTTTTTTCCAGGCAATGTTCTGTGGAACGGCAACCACCATTTTCTCAGGTGCGGTTGCGGAACGTATGAAATTTTCTTCGTACATGATTATTGTCATCATCCTTTCAACCTTTGTCTATCCGGTTTTCGGACACTGGGCATGGAATGGAATCGACGCAGGTACCCCCGCCGGCTGGCTCGGTAAATCGGGTTTTGTTGATTTTGCCGGTTCCACAGTGGTGCACAGCATCGGGGGTTGGCTTGCACTCGCCATATTATTGATCATCGGTCCACGGACAGGTCGTTTCGACAACAGACAGATCTTTTTTGGTTTTAATGGATCGAACCTGCCCCTTTCCGTTCTCGGGACCTGTCTTCTCTGGATCGGCTGGCTTGGTTTTAACGGCGGCAGTACGCTCTCTATGAACCACGATGTTCCCCCTATCATTGTCTATACTATCCTTGCAGGTGCGGCAGGCGCCCTGAGCAACCTATTTGCAGGTTATCTCCTTACCAAGGTTCCTCGTGTGAATTTCCTTATGAATGGTTCCCTTGGCGGGCTGGTGGCAATTACTGCATGCTGCCATTGTGTGACGGCACAGAGCGCTATCCTTATCGGCCTTGTTGCAGGTGTTATATGTCTGCTGGTCGAGCTCGGCCTTATAACCCTCAAAATTGATGATGCGGTAGGAGCCGTTCCTGTCCATCTGGGGTGCGGAATATGGGGAACCCTCTGCGTCGCCTTGTTTGGGAATGCAGAAAGAATAGGAACAGGACTTTCCTTTTCAGGACAGCTACTGGCCCAGGTTGTAGGCATCGCAGCGGCCTTTTTCGTCGGCTTTGTCATTCCGTATTTGCTTATCAGCCTTATAAACAGGAATTTTCCCCTCAGAGTGTCTCTGGAGGATGAACATAATGGATTAAATTTTTCCGAACATGGGGCAACAACCGAATTAGTCGACCTCTGTATGGCAATGGATAACCAGGTTCAGTCACGTGACCTTTCCATTCGGATGCCGGTGGAGCCTTTCACAGAGGTCGGCCTTATTGCCGAACGACATAATCAGGTAATGGGCGCGCTTGAAGCGGCCCTCTCGCATACTGAAGCAGTTGTAACGCTTGCCAAGGATGCAATTATCACCTTTGTCAGCGACAGCCTTGAAATCATCAGTATCAATCCCAGCGGCAGACTGATGTTCGGTTTTGCAGAAAATGCCTCCTTAACAGGGACCAGGCTCTCCGACCTTTTTACCCCGGACGATTACCTGAAAATAGAACATCCGCTGTACAGGGGAGAAACCGTCGAAACAATGGGGCGTAAACAAAGCGGTACCCCTTTCCCTATGCAGGCCGTGATCACTGATGCCGGAAAAGGAAACAATAGTTTTTATATCGGCACGTTCAGAGATATCACCGAACTCAAGGACCGGGAACGCTCCCTTCGCCAATCTGAAATGCGTTACCGGGAACTCTTCGAAAACATCGGCGTGGCAACCATAATGGTTGGCGTGGATACACATCTCATCATGGTGAATAAGGAAGCGGAATTACTGTTTGGATATGACAAGGCAAAAATGGAGCAGGAAATGTGTCTGCCGGACCTGCTCCCTGAGACTGAAAAAAGCAGGATACTCCAGTATCATGAACTTCGCAGAACATATCCCGAAGGTGTTCCCAGTGCCTATGAATGCAACATCCTGAATAGCTTCGGCACAACAGTCCCGGCGTATTTCAATGTCTCGATGATTGCAGGATCAGACAAAACAGTTGCCACCATTGTCGACCTGACTGAACTCCGTGATGCAAAGAAGTCCCTCGACAAACAAAAGGCGTATTTTAGAGAACTCTTTGCCGGATCATCACAGGCAATCGTCGCTTTAGACAAAAAGCAGAATATTGTACAAGTCAACCACAGCTTCGAATTGTTATTCGGATATAAGGAGAAAGAAATAAAGAACCGATCTCTCCTGAACTTTATCGTCCCCTCTTCTCATCTTAACGAATCAAAGGCGCTAGGCACAGCGATACGGAACGGCCAAATGATACAGAAGGAAGCAGTCCGTATGCACAAGGATGGCCGTCAGATACCCGTATCAATCCTTGGTTTTGCAGTTACATTAAAAGATACCATGGAAGGTTTTTTCTTTATTTATGAGGATATTACAGAGCGTAAAGAATTTGAGAACCAGTTATACAGGCAAGCCTTTTATGACGGTCTGACTGACATACCAAACCGCATTCTGTTCATGGAACGAATGGAACGGGCAGTGGAAAGAGCAAAGCGCAACACGAATTATTCGTATGCAGTGATGCTTCTGGATCTTGACCGGTTCAAATGGGTAAATGACAGCTTGGGACACCTTACAGGAGATGAACTCTTACGCCAGGTTGCCAAACGATTTCTTTCCTGCATCAGAAGCGGAGACACCGTCGCCAGATTAGGTGGAGACGAATTCGCGGTTCTTGTGGAAGATTACCATAAGCCCTCAAAAATATTGGAAATTGCAGAACGGTTGCAAAGGGAGGCGCAATCTCCATTCGTTATCGGTATGAACGACGTTCACGTGAGTACGAGCATAGGGATTGTCCTGACCACGGAGAATTACGACTCCACAGAGGCGATTTTACGGGACGCCGATATAGCAATGTATCGTGCCAAGGAACTAGGAAAGGCCAGGTATCAGATTTTTAATCGAAGTCTCCATGACATGGTTTCAAAAACCATGCAATTGGAAAACGAATTACGAGAAGCCGTAAACAACAAGGAGATGCTCCTGTATTATCAACCGATAATATCCATGGAAGACAGAACCATTCAAGGTTTTGAGGCACTTATACGCTGGAATCACCCAAAGCGAGGGCTTATCCCTCCGGATGTATTCATCCCCATTGCCGAAGAAACAGGGATGATTCTTGATTTGGGCGACTGGGTAGTACGGGAAGCATGCTCTCAGATGAAAACCTGGCAAAGAAACAGGAAGGAGTGCCGGGGAATGACCATAAGCGTCAATCTGTCAGCAAAACAATTTCTCCAAAAAGATTTTGTCAAAACGATACACAATATCTTGAAAGAGACAAAACTTGCCGCCACTGATTTAAAAATCGAGATCACCGAGAGTATCATTATGGAAGGTGGGGACCAAACCGTAGAGAAATTAAATGACCTGCGTGAGATCGGAATAAAACTGGCAATTGACGATTTTGGAACAGGTTACTCTTCCCTCAGTTCGCTCCATCGATTCCCCATAACAGATCTCAAAATCGACCGCTCTTTTATAAACAGCCTTGAAGACAACGAAGAGGCAAAGGAAATTGTCAAAACAATCGTCTCACTCGCCCAGGCCCTGCAACTGAGCCTGGTTGCTGAAGGCGTTGAAACGGAAGGCCAGTTCGAGATCTTAAAGAAGTTATCGTGTGATAAAGTTCAGGGGTTTCTCTTTTCAAAGCCTCTTCCCGTGGACCAGATGGTAAAATTTTTGGCTCAGTATAGAGCATGAAAACAGAAAGCAGCGCACCCTTCAAAAATCCACAAACTCGCAACCCACCGTCATGCCGCATACATGACGGATTTTTGGTTTGTATATTCCGCTACCGACAACCTTTTAGTAAGATTGCAGACAGGGCAGCAAATGGCAGCTGTTAAATCACTCTGTACGGATACTTTGACAGATTCCATCCCAAGCACCTAAAAATAGAAAAACCAGCCAGGCCATATGAACATGCCCCCATATCTTGCATATAAACCCGACCTCACTCCTCCCGACACACCTCTCTCCGTATAAACCAGCATGGCTGGACCAGATCGGCAGGCCACAACGATGACACCGCTTCGCTGTTATGAAAGTTTGTCACTCCGGCATGGCGCCTTCTGCTCGCTGCCGGAGACTTTCGGATAAAAGGGAGAATTTCGAACATGGCCGCGAATCCTACGGAACATAAACGCACCCTCTGATGCCCCCACTGACCCTGGCGAACAGGTATCTATACAACAGCATAAGTCCATAAAAACACAACTGTCAACCCGGGAACGGAACAGGCTGAAATTTCTAACAAATACACCCTCGTCTCTCACATAAACATGCAGAATTGCGAAATCTGATCAACCCTAAGAAAACTGCGTACCCGGCCCAGTGAGCTTGACAATACGCAGTCAAAGGATAATTAATGATCGCAAACCCTGTTAGTATGTCCGGCTGTGACAGTACAAGAGGAGAACATGGTGAACTCGCCGCTAAATATAATACAACGCCTCGGCAACCTGCACGTTTTCGTTGTTTTGCACATTATAGTTCTTACCGCAGCCTGTGCTCCCCTTGCCGGTCTGCAAGTCTGCCATGCAGCCGCGCCTGCCGAAGAACTCATATCTCCCCTGCCCTATAAACGGACCATTCAGCTCTCCGGATTTACCCGTCCCATACAAAAAATGTCCGTCAGCAGTGAAGTCAGCGGGACATGTCTCCAGGTCTTTGCAGATGTGGGGGAAGCTGTACCTGACTCGGGAATATTTGCCGTTCTTGATGATACCTTTATCCGCCTGGATCTCACGGCCAATGACCTTGCACAACAAAAAATACGCCGGCAGCTTGCCGAAGAAGAAAAAACACTTGAACGGTATACGACCCTGTGGGAAAAAAATACCACCACTCTGGCGAAATTAGACGAGGTCAAATTGCAGGCCTCTCTCCATGAAATCACCTTGCAGGATCTTGCAAACACTCGACGTCGGCTGGAGGAAACCCAGTCCAGGTATATCATCACGGCTCCCAAAGGGTGGGAGGTAATGGAACGTATGATTGAACCGGGTGAATATGCGCAGCCCGGCCAATCTCTTGCTGTTCTCGGCAATTTCAGGCAGCTCCTTGTGTCCATGGCACTGAGTTTCAACGAACTGCAGGCTCTTCAACAAACAGGGGAAATCTTACTGCAACTACCGGATCTGCAGACTGCTGTAACAGCTCGAATCCACCGCATATCACCTGACTTTGACGCTCTTACCAGAAAAATTCCCGTTGACCTCATTATTGCCGGTGAACACCCCCGCGTACCCCACACTCTCCGCAGCGGTGTCCGCACGGAAATGTCCCTGAGCGTCGAAAGCAAAGCCCACACGTTTCTCGTTCCGAATTCCGCCCTGATCAACCGCTATGAGAGTTACTGGGTAGTTGGAGAAGGCGGACGACGAGTGAAGGTCATCTTCCTCGGCACTTCCCCTGATGGAGTTTCGGTCATTATCTCGGCTCCCGGCCTGCAGGTCACGGACCGATTGCTGAAACACGCACCAACCGACACTCCATGACATTGAGGAAAAAGCATCAAGCAGGCAGACACACTACCGTGGAAAGACTGGTTCTTTTCACCCTCAAACAACGTGTTGTGCTCAATCTGCTGTTTGTCCTGCTGATAGTTATCGGCGCATTTACTTTGCTGCGTATCCCTGTAGACAGGTATCCCAATATTCATTTCGGCAAGATGCACATCCAGACCTTTCTGCCGGGCGCCTCCCCTGAAGAGGTGGAGACTCTGATCACCAGAGAAATTGAAGAGAGCCTGGAAGAACTGGAAGAAATTGAATACATACGCTCAAGCAGTTACCAGGGGCGCTCCAACATCGTTATCAAGTTCACGGACGACAGTGATTACAGAAAGATCTATGACGATGTCCGCCTCAAGGTGCTTTCGGTCTCAGGCAACCTTCCGGAGTCAGCGGATCCACCGGTATTCAACTTCCTTGATGTAGGTGACTGGTTTCCTGTTGTGAGTGTCAATGTTTCCGGACAACACAGCAACACCACGCTGAAACTCGTTGCAGAAGAACTTAAGATCCCATTATCGGCCATACCTGAAGTCAGCAGGGTGAAGCTTCTGGGTGAATTCACCAGGGAATTTCACATACTGGTGTCAGCAGACAAACTCCAGCGATATGGCTTAACTTTTTACGAGGTCACGGAATCCCTGGGCAGGGCAAATATCTCACTGCCTGCAGGTCATGTGCTTGCCGAGAGTGGTGAATTCAGTTTGCGCGTGGATGAGCAATTCACCACCAGGCAACAGATACTGGCTGCCATACTGCGCACCGATGCAGAGGGCTCTTTTATCCGGCTTGCCGATGTCATTGATGATGCTTTTTTCAGTTATCAGGAACCATATATTCTGGCCTCCATCAACGGAGAAGATTGCGTCACCCTGCAGGTTTTGAAAAAGGAACAGGGCAATGCCCTACGCATAGCCGCCAAAGTCCGGGAAATTGTTACTTCCCAGGCATCACTCTATGCTGAAGACGGAATTCATCTCACCGTCACCCAGGACAGCAGCATTCGGATCAGAGATTCCATCCGGGTTCTAGGCGTCAACTTGCTGGTCGGCATTGTCCTGGTCTGCGGGATAATCTGGTTCTTCATGGGCCTTCGTAACGCAGCCCTGACAACCATAGGCATACCATTTGCCTTTCTGGTAACCCTCATCTTCATGTACCTGACCGGCAATTCGGTCAATGAAGTTTCCCTGTTTGCCTTTATCCTGGTCTCAGGCATTATCGTGGATGACGCCATTGTTGTGGTGGAAAACATCTATCGCCATGCCGGGATGGGCAAACCTGTTCAGGAAGCGATAGCAACAGGCGCATCGGAAGTATTTTTCCCGGTTGTTTCAGCCACACTCACCACCATAGCCGCCTTTCTCCCCATGCTGCTGATGACGGGAATGATCGGCGATTTTTTTGCAATCATTCCTGAAACCATTGTTTTTGCGCTGATTGCCTCTCTCCTGGAATGCCTGGCAATTCTGCCCTGCCATTATCTGGAGTTCGGTCATCACGAGCCGGCAGAAAAGCAATCCTTGCGCATCACCCGGGAAGCGGTTGAACACGAAAACCCGGTTATGCGGGTTACCGGAAAACTCGCCAACAGTCTCATCCTGTTCACCCTGCGGTTTCGCCTCACTTCCCAGTTGTTTCTGGTCCTGGCCGTCATGGCCGCTACGGGGATATTTGCGCTGTCGTTTCTGGGCAAATCCAATCTTATCCGTATCCAGTTCTTTCCGGATAATTATTCCTTGTACTATGTGGAACTCTTTGGACCTTCCGGCACGACCATTCAGCAAACCAATGCTGTTATAAAGCAGGTTGCCGCGCTTCTCCATAAAGACGGTCCCGAAACGGCAGAGTCGGCCCTGGGTTTTGCCGGGTACTACATTGATGATGATTTCGCGCCCCAATACGGCCGAACTCTGGGGCATGTTACGGTGACGCTCCCGCCTGTAAACACGCGAAGATTTTCCGATTATCCTGAAAATGATGTGGTCCGGCACCTGGAAGATATTCGAACCCGGCTTGCAGCGCATATACCGGAACAGTTCACCATGGTTGTCAGGCCTGAAAAGGACGGGCCGCCCATCGGCAAGGATATCACCATCCGTATGCTTGGCACCAATTCCCTGAATGTGGAGCAACTGGCCGGGGATATGGAAGATTTTCTGAACACGCAGCAAGACATTTCACCCTGGATTGTTGACCTGAAGAATGACCAGGGCGTCCCGGACACCATATTTCACATTCAGGTAGACCGGGAAAAAACTGCTGAACTGGGCCTGTCTCCGGAACAAGTTGCCGGACTTGCGGCCGCTGCAGGAGAAGGCCTGTTCACAGGAGAGATGAAGCTTGCCGATGAACAGATAGACATCGTCGTCAAAATCAATCATCCTGAAAGGATTGACCCTATCCAGCTGCTGGAAATACCGATCATTGATCTTCCAGAAGGGATGATCAGGCTGCGTGACGTCTGTACAGTGAACTACACTGTTGAACCCGGCATTCTCAACCGATTCCAGCAACAGCGTGCCATAACTCTTACCGCTAATATCAGCGCCGGATCTCCCCTTTCTCCTTCCATGCTGGTGGCCAAGGCCAAGGCTCACTATGACCGCATCAGGCAGGCATATCCCGGAGCCGCCCTGAATTTTGCAGGCGAGTATGAATCCACCCAAAAATCTTTTCTCTCCCTGTCTTATGCCTTTGTTATTGCGATGATTGTCATTTACCTGATCTTAGCTGCGCAGTTCGGTTCATATCTGCAGCCGATGATTATTATCTCTGCAGTTGTGTTTGCCTTGCTGGGAGTTATTTTCGGCACCCTGTTCTCGCGAACGCTGTTCACTATCAACAGTTTCGTCGCAGTTATCGGGGTTACAGGGGTGGTGGTCAACGATGCCCTGGTACTGGTAGCCTTTATCAACAACTGCTACCAAAGTGGAATGCCGAGACGGGAGGCACTGCTCACAGCGACCAATACCCGACTGCGCCCGATCCTGCTGACGACGTTGACAACTACATTGGGGTTGCTGCCGATGGCTCTCGGCATTCCTGAATACTCAACGGTCTGGGGTAGCATGGCCATGACCTTTGTGACCGGACTCTGCACCTCCACAGTGCTGACCATCATCATGGTGCCTGTTCAATGGGACATCATCACTGACCTGACAGAGAAATAAATGCGGACTGAGAAGAAGGCTCGAACACTGACGGAACATATTGTTTTACATTCTTCCGGTATTAGAAAAATCCAGATGACTATGCCTGCAAATCAATTCACAAAACTGAACGTAACAGGAATGCGAAGCTTTGCCTGCACCGGAGGGAAGGGATACGGCTGGATGTCGTAAATGGTGGCAACGACCTGGGAATCAAGAATGGTGTGGCCGGAACCGGATTCGACCCGCACCTGTTCCACCTTGCCGTCTGTTTTGATAATAAATGAGACAACAAGCCGGCCTGACCAGCGCATTCTTTTGGCAATACCTGGAAAGACCAGATTGTCAAGGATACGTTGGCGGATATGCTCAAAGTGCTTACTCAGGTACTGTTGTTCAGCATGCCCCGCAGGGCTTTCCTGCACTACGCCAGGCAAGGCTTCTTGCCTGGTCAATGCTTCCGGGAATGATAGTCCGGGATGGGCGTTTACTGTTTCCTGCTCCCCTGTATCACCCCGCCTGTGAATCCCTGCGGCCTCCTGCAATTGCCTTTCAGGCTGAAGCTCGGCAACTTTCTCCTGCTTTGGCGGGACTGGAACAGACTTTTTCGAGATCTTCTGTTTTATACTGCCTGCAGTAATGCAGGACAACGGAGTTTCTCGGTCCTGCTTGAAAGATGCTGTCTGTGGGGGTGATTGCAGGATATCTGCATCTGAAGGGGCAGGCACTGTTTGCATGCTGTATTGCACTTCACTCACGGGACTGGGTGCAGGATCCTGTTCTCGATCTTCCTGACGTGCGCGCACAGAGGAATCCGATATGCCGGCTACGGCCGGCTGCAACGTCAATTGAACGACAGTGGAGGAAGGCTGGACGAGCGTAACTCCAGGATGGGCCACCAGTGAGCAGGCTACCGCCAGATGCAGTCCCAGGGAAAGAAGAACGGCCTTTTTCTGCAGCTTCATCATCCTTCTTGGGCATGGAGTTGTATCCTGGTGAACCCGATCCCCTTCAGTATATCCATCAAACCGACAAATGATTGAAGAGATAATTCTTTATCTGCGCACACCAAAATATTGGTTGAGGTGTCAACGCTCTGAAAAGCCTTGATCAACTCTGTCTCCGACATCAAAGTATCCTGGTACCAGCGATTGCCGTCAGCATCCAGGACTATGGTCACGGTCTCGGGTCTTTTCTCCCTGTCCAGCTGAGACGCTCCCGGCAGGTCTACGGGTATGGTGCCTGCGGCAATAAAGGTCGACGTCATCAGGACAATGGTGAGCAACACCAGCATGACATCAACCAACGGCACCACATTCAGATAGTTAAACTCCTGCTCATCCATGATCGATATCCCATTGCATCAGCATCACCTTTACCCGGCGCAGCAGCAAATTATAAAATACCACTGCCGGAATAGCAACTATCAGCCCAAGGGCCGTAGCCTTGAGTGAAAGTGCAAGGCCCACCATTATCTCGGACGTTTCAAAACCGGATCTGCCGATGGAGAGAAAGGTGCACATAATTCCCAGCACCGTTCCCAGCAGGCCGATATAGGGAGCATTCACCCCAATGGTTGCCAGCAGGTGCAGTTTGCAGGTTAAGTGCAGTTCCAGTTCCCGCTTATCTTCAAACAGGAGCGGATCAGTCCGGCGGTAGACAAAATATCGGTCAAGGGCCAGGGCCAGGGCGGCTACACTTGCCGCACCGAGAATACCCATGACCCCGTACTCAACACATATGTGAAGCATTTCCACTTTCATTGCAGTTACATAGCCCACACCGGCACATACACGGGATTCCCCTTTGAGGGAATACAATCCACCTGAACACGGTACAGTTGAAACAGGGTTTCCGGGGTGATGGTCTCCTTTGGCGTGCCGTCGGCAATGATCCTGCCCTCCTTAAGCATGACCACACGGTCGGAAACCATCATGGCATGATCCGGGAAATGGGTGGTCATGATAAAGGTGTACCCATCCCCGGCAAGTGCGTGGATATCCTGGAGCAAACGCATCTGGTTTCCATAATCCAGCCCATTGACAGGCTCATCCATGATAAAGACATCAGCACCTTGGGCAAGAGCCCGGGCGATGAGCGTCAGCTGTCGCTCTCCACCGCTGATTTCCGTGTAGGAACGATCACGGAGATGCCCGATACCCAGTCGGTCCAGGGCGCCAAGCGCGATATGCATATCCTCCGGCGAGTATTGACTGAAAAACTCTTTATGGGGCTGCCTTCCCATGAGTACGACCTCCTTCACGCTGTAGGCAAAGGCTTCCCTATGTATCTGGGGCACATAGGCAACATATTTGGCGAGCTGTCTGCACCCCAGAGCGGCAAGGGGAATATCATGGTAACAGATCTTACCTTCCTGCGGGTGTAACAGCCCAAGCAATATTTTGAGTAAGGTTGTTTTGCCGCTGCCGTTTGGTCCGAGAAGACTGATTATCTTCCCTTGATCAAATGACAGGCTGATATCATGGAGAATTTTTCGCGCATGTATAGAATACCGGGCATGCTGAATTTCGATAACACTGCTCATTGCCACCCCCTGTGTGCGTTTTTTAAGACCAGGACAAAAAAAGGAATACCGATTAATGATGTGGCGATACCAACCGGAACCTCGTAGGAAAAGAGCAGCCTGGCCACATTATCCACCACGAGAAGATAGATCGCACCGATCAGCGCCGAGGCAGGCAGCAGCACCTGATTGTCAGGCCCGACAATCATACGGCTTATATGGGGAATGATAAGCCCTACCCAGCCTATCATACCTCCTATCATAACTGTCAGGGAGCTGAGCAGGGTTGCACAAAAGATAACGATTCTGCGAATAGCATCTGCCGACACCCCCATTGTTTTCGCCTCTTCATCCCCCATGCTGAGAATGTTCAGCTGCCTCCCCATGCAGGTAATAACCACAATGGCAGTCAACGACGGCACGGCAACCAGCATGACAGTAAAATGATCAACAGCAGACAGGCTGCCCATAAGCCAATACACTATGGCAGGCAACTGATCATACGGATCAGCGGTATATTTGACCACTGAAAGCATGGCCGTAAAAAAAGCACCGCTGATTATGCCGCCCAGCACCAGCAGGACGATGGAGCTGCCTCTGTAGATTTTGCCTATACATACGGCGATACCCACTGCTACAAACCCAAACACCAGAGTGGAACACTGCACTGCAAACCAATGGGAAGAGACCACCATGCCGAAAGCCGCACCAAAGGATGCGCCGGCAAGAACACCAAGAACTCCGGGAGAAACCAGGGGATTAATGAATAACGCCTGATAGGAAGTTCCCGAAACCGCAAGAGATGCACCAATGAGCATGGCTGCCAGAACCCGCGGTAATCTGATCTCAAGAAATATATTGGTCAATAAGGTCTGTTGCCGGGGGTCAAGTATACCTGCCCCGAATAATTTCCAGCTCCAGAACGTCCAGAAATCGTGCAATGACAATGGATACTTTCCAAGAAACAATGAACATCCGGCAACAAGACACAGAAGCAGACAAAGAAAAACTAAACGAATCACAACCCCAGAATCTCCTTTGCCTGGTCGGAACTGATATCTACCCGCAGAAACACTTTGTAGAAATGTTGGGTTTCAGCAACCATGTCTATTGGAAATCGTTCCGGATGTAATATATTCAGCAGCCATTTGATCCCCAGAACCCGCATGAATGACGGTGGCCGGTCAAACCAGTTGAACGGATCATGGGGGATGAGGTAGACTCGCTTGCCCTGCACGGCACGCAGCATCTGCCATTTGGGATCAGACCACACCCGGTTGAAAAAGTTTTCATCCTTGACCAGGATACAATCAGGGTCATAAAGCATGACCTGCTCCATGGATATCTTCTCCATACCGTACTCGCTTGCCCCCTTCCCCTGGTGTACATTCACACCGCCTGCCAGAGGGATAAGCTCCACATGGAAGGATTTGCTTCTCTCCGTGCTGAGCCCGTCCGGTCCTTCTGCATAATACACCCGAATTGTATCGGCCGGAGTCAACGTCCGAACCACCTCCTCCGCCTGATGCAGCGCCTCATTGGTGTAGCTCACCAGTTCCGCACCGCGCTCCTGTTCACCAAGAAGATCCGCCACAAACGCCGTTGCCTCGGGGTAGTCGTAAATACTTTCCAGATTGACTGATACAAGGGGTATGCCCAGGGAACGCAGACTGTTCTCAAACTTTTTGTTCGCCGCTCCTGGTTTCCAGGACCAGACAAGGATACAATCAGGTTTTGCCTGCAGCAGGACTTCACGGTTCACGGTTCTGCCCTGCCCCACCATACCCCCAATTACCGGGAGCTGCTGAAACTGTTTGTCTGTGTAGGCGTGTTCATTTTGCCACAGGGGAAAATTCAAGCCGACTATACTCTCCGGCTTCACTGCATAGAGCAGGTATGTTCCCGGCGGAGATACGGAATAAACTCTGGTAACCGTGTCCGGCAGGATGTTCCGATTGCCGCTCATGTCGACGATTTCTCCTGCCGTACAGGAGGCGGCAGACAGGAGCACTACACAAGCTGAAAAAACACAGAACCGCCACAGCCGCGCATTGATTTTATCTGTGTAAATACAGGCCATCTGTCTGTTCCCTCGGATCTTTTGCAAAATATACATCTACTTGCTCCATGAAATTATCGCCCAACGCACCACATGGCGATAATCAAGGCTCCAGCTATTGTTTGCACGAACCAAACGACCGGCAAGATAGTTGCGCAGTCTTTCTGTTTCTTCTTCAGTCAGGTCGTCGATCATCCAGTGATAACTTGCGACAGCTTCTTCCAGGTCGGAAAAGGATTTGCGACGATTAGAGTCAACCACAAAGGTGACATCAGCATAAATTCCCATCTGATGAAGCAGGTTGTAGGCATAGATATAGTCAGGCCCCCTGTTCAGATCTCTGCCGATGGCGTCGAATATCCGCCGGTCAAAGGGCCCGTCATCAACCAGTGAGGAGATGACCACTCGATGACGGGCGATTTGATCCAGTTTTCGGAGGGCCTCTCCCAAATCATCCACAGTCAGTGAACGGGAGGCAATGGCCACATCATGCCGCCTGATGCCGGCGCTGTGCCAGTCATCCTCCCAGGCTGCAACAGAAGTCTCCACATTTGAGAGTCCAAGCTCCGCGCATTGCGTCCGAAGCAGCCCTATCATGACCTCTGAAAAATCAATTGCCGTCACCTTGCGAACCATACCGGCCAAGGGTATGGCCAGGGTCCCTGCTCCGCATCCTACGTCGAGGATCGACCAATTGTTTTCTACAGCCAGTACCTCAATGAATTTACGCGAATACTCACTTTTCCGGGTATGGTCGGCAAAAGAAGGGGCACGATGGTTCCAGTATGTAGGGCCATTATTTCTTGTCGTTTTCATTCGCCTTGCCTGCTGCCAGGCAAGGTTCCAGTTAACTACCGAATATTTGGCCGTACGAGGAGGTGCTGTGGTCATGGGCATATCGCCTCCTGCGTGGTATTCCTGTGATCCGGGGCAAGCATATAGTAGGCGTTCCCCTGTGCACAGGATTTACAGTACCGCAGGCCGCCGTGGCTCACATCACGTGCATCCAGGACATTTTCACCACATACTGCACAGCGTACTGTACGAACAGGCGGTCCGGGCATGTCCTCTTCCTTTATCAGTATCGTGACCGGATGTATGCTGAAAAGCCGGTCGTCAGGCAACTCTTTGAAGGCATGCATGGGTGCCGCCTTTGGATCGAGTTCAGGAAACATCTCACGTGCAGCATCCTCAATACCCGGACGAGGCATAACACGTACCGCGACCTGTGTTTCCAGATTATAGAATGATGCCGCCATCTTACCGTTATCGACGACCTTAAGACTTCGGCGTCCCACCCTGGCCCCGGTGACAGTCATGATGGCGTCGGTGGCGCATCTGGCAATTTCGACAAATACAATCAATTTTTTACGGTCCTTGCCGTAAGGGTCAGCAATCCCGACACAGCGCAGTCCGAGCATTCCCATTCGTACACCTATTACCTGTCCAAGACAGAGATGACCGTGAAATTCAGCTGCTGCATCAAGCTGCTTCTGAAATGCAATTTTCCAGGTATTCATACTTCCTCCTTTGGGCCCACATTTCTCATGGTCTTTGAAATGAGGGATACATCATCGGTAACTACTCATAGGGGCACAGTCCAGATTGATAACTTCCCTGTATTTCTAACTGGTTACAGGTTCACTGTGAGCAGTTACCATCATCGTAAGCGTTTGCCGGCGTCACATGTGCGTTTATTGTGCGGTATCAGTCCACCACCGGGCGGTTGACGTGTTTGTTACGCCTCCTACCCGGCGGTTTGCTCTGCAGCAATATGCATTCATGGGAAATGCGGACTAAAAGGTATAACGCAGATTGGCGAATAGAGTTCTCCCCGGCTCCGGAAATCCTTCTTCCAGTTCATAGTCTTCATCGAAAATATTGGTGACCCCTGCGTCTGCTGACACACCATGACCAAAATCGTAGGTTATTTTGAAATTCGCCACCACAAACTCATCAGCTTCCCTGTCTCCATCTGTCGAGCTGTATCGCTTGGAATTATATTCGGCATCCACCTGGGTAATAAGGCGTCCATACAGGGTATGCCGCAGAAACGGCACCAGCTTATGCTCCGGTATATCGGTAAGTTCTACGTCACTGGTTGTATTATCTGCATAGGTGTAGGTGTAGTTGCAACCCAGTTCAAGGGAATCAAAAACAAAGGCCGCGATCTCCAGCTCGACACCATAGATATCGACATCATCAATATTTTGATTTTGCTGGGTGGTCGAGGTTGGATCGTTCGGATCAGGAATGGTCACCAGGTCGATGTAGTCGCTGACACTGTTGTAAAACAATGTGGTTTTCCATCGCAAATTAGCCAGATGCCTGTTTTCATACCCAAGCTCATAATTAATCGACCGTTCCGGATCAAGATCAGGGTTTGGGATGGCAGTCCCCAATCTGTAAGAGTAACGGTCTTTTATGGAAGGCAACCGTGATTTCATGGCTATTGAGGCATGTAGGGTATCCTTGTCAGTGGGCAGGTAGAAAAAACCAACTTGTGGATTAACCCCGGCGGTACTCTCGTGCGCAAATTCCGTTATTTCACCGGATTCCTCCAGGTTCTGGGCATCCAGGGTCTTCACAGTATCATAGCTGACGCCTGCAATAGCATAGAGGGAGTCGGAAAACGTGATGGTATCTTCAAGACCCGCAGATAAAATCTGATCTTTAAACTCCAGGGTCGGTTCTCCTTCGTCCTGTTCACGATGGGAGTCAAGTTTATAGTGCAGCCCCAGTTTCAACTGATGGTTATCAAATAGATTGGTTCCGGTCTCTACGGAGAAACCATTGCTATAATCATCGTAATGACTGCGAAAGGCATATTTTGCAGAAATGGTTGAATAGGTATCGTCGTCATAACTCCAGAGGGAGTTTTTAAAGACATCGTAATACAGCCTGGTCTTGACATAACTTTTACCGGGAAGTGAGGTCTTCGATGTAAAATAATAACTCTGTTTATCCCAGTACGGCCATCGCCAATAGCGTGCTTTTTCATCCGGATCACTCCCTGCATAGGGAGGCGTGCCTTTGTCACCATGCTGATAAATATAACTGAAAGCGTACTCATCTTCGCTGTTGGGCGTAAACCCCACTTTCACGTTCATTTTTTCATCGCGGTAGTAGGAATTTTCGCGATGATCGCCATCTTCCGACGAGGTTGCATCGAAATCATCGGAAAGCAAAAAATAATCACTGCTCACATAGGAACCTCCCAACTGCAGGTACCATTTCCCCTGGTTGGTTCCGGCGTTGAGGTAGGCGGAATATGTTTCCCCGGATTTTATGCCAACCCCCACATCTCCCTCAAAAGCCTTTTCCGGCCTGCGTGAAACCATATTAATTGCACCACCCATGGTATTCGGTCCATACAGAACTGAGGTAAATCCTTTGGAAAGAACGATTTCAGAAAGATCAAATGTGGTAAACCGTCCAAGGTCCGGATACCCGTCATAGGGAACATAGATCGGAATGCCGTCAAGGAACAGGGGAACATGTTTTATATCAAAACCACGCACATACAGGGTCTGCTCATTGCGGGCCCCTGTGGTGGACGCATTGACCCCCGGGAGTAAAGGAAGGGCGTCTCCTACGGTCTGCCGCTCAAAACTTCGCAGTTCCTCACTGCTCACCGTTTCTACCGTGCTGTTTTTGTTCTCTTCGCCCTTTGCAGACACCTCGATTTTTCCCAGGGTGAATACATTGTCTTCTTCAGCAGTGACTTCTCCCAGGACAATGGAAGGAATAGTCATACACAATGGCAGCAACCAATTAATTGCGTACCGTTTTCTTCTTGCTCCTTTTTTCATATCCAAATGACTCTTCTCTCACATATGCGGTGTGAGAAATGCGAATTAGATGTTTAGCCGTTGCCTCAACCGCAAGGCAACGGCCGTTTATTACAGCCATATCTCGTTATTCCGTTACTGAATAACGAAAAGCAAAAAAATTGCAGTGACATACAAGAAAGGCAGTTAAGCTCGATGCCTCCATGTATTTATAACCGGTCACAGAATGCTTCATATTTTCTGCAAGCAGACCGGCGCAGCGTATGAGGTCATACGTAAGCCGGTCTGATTGAGGAAAGATCAAGTGACCTGCGGGCATCTACGAAAAATCATACCATGCGAATATCAATCTGTGACAGGTCACGGACCCTTCGGGGACCACTGAGGTAATCACCCAGAGAAATGAGATCCACCCGTCCTTTTTCAATTTTCATGGATTCATAATTACTCTCCGTCAGGATGAGCACCCCTTCTCCGTTGGCACTGTTGAATATTTCCTGCCAACTGAACACCGTTGCATAGCCATCACGACTGGACGCCACCACATACATTTTTTTGGTATCGTTATGGGCTGTGACATGCACGTGTGCCTCGTTTATAATATCGGCCAAACGAACGCCTCCGCCTGTCAAGGTATGTCCCTTGGGTTCACCGTCTCCACAGATCATGGGAACATCTCCTGTTTCAAGATATTCCTGCTTCAAAAGCATATCCGCTGTCACAGCAAACGGAGCTGTTACCCTGCCGGTAATTGAAAAAATGACCTCTTTTGCCGGCTGTTTCTCTATTACGACACTCATATTTTCCATCAGTCACCTCTTTCTGTATGTTTTCAGCTCTATACACGTTATTCTAATTTAGAACAACGATATTTTCACACTAGCAAATTCAGGGCCATTTTTACGACTAAAAAACAATAGCGTAAAATCAGAATGATAAAAAGCAGTCTCCAATTTCTTGTAAAAATTCATGTATCATTTTCTTAAAAAACACACTCCAGCAATACAAATACGTCATTCTTTGAACAAAAAAAGGAAGAGATGCATCCAGAAAGAGATGATGAGGTACTGTCTGTTCTGATATGAAGCTGTTCGTTTGAAAAAAGAAGTGAACAATGATGAGATGTTAGATTATTGCGCCGAACTTTTTTGTGCCTGTAGTTTCAAATCATGGGGTACATAATGGTGTCATGTGACTCATGATTTGGGGATGCAGGCGCAAAAAAGGGCAAGCAGGATACAACAGGTCAGCGTTGACGGGACACTAGATATACAGACGCGCCATTCGCCGCCAGTAATACCCCCTGTGCGCACGATGATCCCAGAAGTGAAGATGATGGTCAATCCCTTTCCCTGCTAAAATGTTACCCAGATACATATTGTTGCCTTTAAAGGGATCTTCCTGACCGACAACAAAAACCATATCTATCTGACGCATTGCGTGCAATCGGTCGTTACAGGTCAGATTAGGCAGGAAATGTGTCGGCATATGAAAGTACACGTTTTCATCGTAATAGCCGTCAAGCAGGTCTCTGAAGCATTCGATGTTTATTGTAAGATCGTAACGCCCGGAAAAGCAGACGAGCTTGCGAAAGAGGTGTGGATGTCGAAAGGCGATATTGGCGGCAAGAAAGGCACCGAAACTGCATCCATGGGCTATGACACATTCGTGGCTGTTTTTCTGCCGCATCAGGGGAAACACTTCGTGCAGTATATACTCCTCAAACTGCCAATGCCTATATACCCGACCGGCAGGATGCGCCCACCAACAGTAAAAGGTTTCACTTGCGGAATAATCCAGGCAATAAAGCTGTAGATGCCCTGCCTCGATTTTCATCCGAAGCACTTCAGGAATACGGAGATGTTGATATTCCAGAAAGTTGCCGTCACGGGTAGGAAAAACGAGGACCTTTGCTCCGGCATGTCCGAAAACGAGCAAAGAGACGTCTTTATTCAACCGCCGGCTGTACCAGGAATAATATTCTTCGTGCATGACTACAGATTTTTAAAAAATTTCTGCAATTCCTGAACCAGTGATTCTTCATCATGCTCCTGCTCAGGATAAGAATGATGACCGGCAGCCAGAACCAACAGTTCCTTTTCTCCTGCCAGGGCATTATAGACGGCAAACTGACCGGCAGGAGGGACAACCGGATCATAGAGAGCAAGTGCACAGTGTACGGGTTGATTGATACAACCGGCGGCTGTGGCGGCGTCATAATACTGCAAGGTGTCAAGCAACACCTTTCCATGCTCCTTGTAGAAATCCTGCAAGCTCCTCCCGCTGCCGATATTATCCAGGGTCAGGCGTAACGGATGGTTGCCGAAAGTGGGCACATTGAAATGGGCGCGCTGTATGCGGTTATCCCAGGCAACACTCAAAGCGCCTACTCCCCCGCCGAAACTTATCCCCAGGTAACCGATATGTCCCTCAAGCTCGGGGAAAAGCCTGAGCAGGGCGCTTACTCCGAGCCAGACATCTTCTACACATCCTCCGATAATGTACCTGTCACGCTTATCCACATCGTGCAGTACATGCCAGCGCACTTCGTTGGAATACCGGAAACTTCGGCTCCTTCCCAATCCTCGCAGGCAGGGGAACAAAATCGCCGCATCCTGGAAAGGAAGATGATAATCAGGGTTTTCCCTGTTTCCATACCCATGGGTAACAATAAATCCTCGTTTGGGAGGGGTGTGTTCAGGGAGCAAAAGCCAACCGCGGATGGCAAC
The DNA here is from genome assembly GCA_963678525.2 of Desulfobulbaceae bacterium. Taxonomy (GTDB): domain Bacteria; phylum Desulfobacterota; class Desulfobulbia; order Desulfobulbales; family Desulfobulbaceae; genus Desulfogranum. Next base: position 664,071 of record CAXXDG010000003.1, on the reverse strand, counting down.
TTCATCGGTGGAAGCATAATTACAGTCAAAAACCCTCCAGCCGGCATAGTTTCCGCCCGTATCAATCAGTTGGGGAGCAGGCTGCAAGGTCAACGCTTTGTGGTATTTCCCCTGCCAGAATGCTTTAAAATCTGCGGGAGGCGGAGGAGCTGAAACTCGCAAAAGAGAAGCCAGGTTGTAGCCGTGGGTCGGATCAAAACCATATTCCTCTTGCTCAGCCTGCAGGTTGGGACGGCGATTGTCTTTTTTGGAAAGGGACATGATTGAAAGGGAGACTGATTAGAAGGTCATATATACGTTCGAACCTAATGATAATTCAGCGCATAATTCTTTACTTTTTGAAAAATAATAGGTCATAATGTTTACGATGGTATTTTTAATGGATTTACAACCTGTTAAGATTTGATCAATTTCTCTTTTCAGACTCAGGGAAGCGTATGCCGGGACAGAGCATGCAACGGTGAGCGTCTATTGTGCCGCCGGAACCGGTAAAACCAATATCGCAAAAGAGAGGGGAGCGGACACGAACACCAGCAGGCCAAACAGCCGGCAACCTCCTCTGAATAAAAGATTTTTTTCAAAAACACCTCTGAATATTTGACAACTCAAAGCTAAATAACGTAACATACTCATCGATATGATGGATTTAGTTCGATCTTTTCAAGATCTGAGCGGAAATGCGGGCTAAAACCGTTACACAAGAAACAGCCCCTAACATGTAACCGTTTTTATATTGCAGACTCATATTGTAAATAGGATCAGTACAGATATTCACTAACCTAGAAACTACAAAGAAAAATGAAACTTACAAAATCTCGCATAATCAAAGAGCTCACCAAACGACACGAAGACTTTTCCCCAAAAAAAGCCGGCGATTGTCTGGAGACGTTTCTTCATTTGTTCAAGAATCGTCTCATTGAAGGTGAAAGTGTATTGATTTCAGGGTTCGGCAAGTTCGTTGTTAACGATAAGCGGCAAAGACGGGGGAGAAATCCACAGACCGGGGAAGATTTGATGTTGGAGTCACGGAGAGTAGTAACGTTTCACACCTCCGGTAAACTGAAAGAAAAAATCAATGCATGAAGGTCGGAAACTCCGTAAATGAGATTACAGAGCGTCGGACACTCTAATAAGTAACGCAAAATCGACTTATACACTCAATGACGAGCAAGTACTCCTTGTATCTCTTTACCAAGAATTTCAACGGATATGGGCTTTTGAATAAACACATTGATTCCAAGTGATTTTGTCCTTTCAACTTCTTCGGCATCACAGTACCCGCTCAGCACGACCGCCTTCTGATCAGGATGCAGATCAAGTATTTTTTCATAGGTTTGCCTGCCGTTCAGACCATTCCCCATCATCATGTCCAGGATAACAAGGTCTGCGGAATTCTTTTGTAGATATGAAACAGCTTCTTCACCGCTGGTCACGGAATGATTTCTATATCCCAACTTGTTGAGGATGCCGGCTACGACCATATTCTGTTCCGGCTGGTCATCTACCACAAGTATCTTTTCATTATTACCTTTCAAAGAATCATAGGATGCTGAAGATTCCTCTACAGGAAGAGCATGTTCGGTTGAGGGAAGGTATATGATAAATGCCACACCCGGATTCAGCGGTTCAACTTCAATCCATCCCCTGTGCTCCTGCACAATGTTCCAAATAATAGTCAAGCCGAGACCGGTTCCGCCCTTGCCTGTTTCTTTAGTCGTATAAAATGGGTCAAAAATATGATCGATTTTTTCAGAATCTATACCGGAACCATTATCTGAAACAGTAAGCTGCACATACTCTCCCGGAGGCAATACAAACAGATCGTTTGAAATGCTCTGTGATATTGTACAGTTGCGGGTCTGTATAGTAAGTATTCCGTCATCACCAACGGATTCCAAAGCATTACCGACCAGATTAAGCAACACCTTGCGCATATGTACAGGAGAGCATTCCATATTATGCAGATTTTTCTGCAAAGAAATTTGAACCACCGCGTTGGGATATGCTTTCAACCGTTCACCATGTTCTATGGAATCAAGATAATCTTGAATTATCGTGTTGAAATCAGACACGGTCTTTTTTCTCACACCACCCCTGGCAAATGTAACAAGATCGGAAACTATTGCCGCCGCACGTTTACCGGCACGGTGAATTTCCTGAATTTCACTGTAATATTTTTCCTTTTCGTCCATCTGCAGCATAAGCAGGTCGGGGTAACTGACTACAGCTGTGAGTATATTATTCAGGTCATGGGCGACAGATCCGGCCATCAACCCCAATGCATTGAGTTTACTCGCTTTTGCCAGTTTTTTCTCAAGGGCGATTTTTTCCTTTTCGTGCTGAATCCTGACTGAGATATCGTGCATGGTCATAACCTTTGCGGGTTTTCCCATGTAGTCGGTCGTACTGATACGCGCCTCAATATACTTCTTGCTGCCGTCGCTGCACACACCTGTAACTTCAAAACTCGTTGTACCTGATTCGTTCAAACTGGAATGTATTGCCGCATATAAAGATCCTGGAAAAATCTTACGTAAAAAATCCTTTGCAGGAAAATCAGCTGCCTGATATTGAAACATTTTGTAGAATTGTCTGTTCCCCTCAATCAAGGAATATTGATCATCAAATATAACAACACCTTCCCAGGATGATTCAGCGAGTATTCTGAAACGCTTCTCACTTAACAACAGATTTTTCTTCAACACGCTCCGTTCATGCGCCTTTGCAAGCGTCCGCAGTAACACTTCCGTTTCCACCGGTTTCTTCAGGAAATCATATGCACCGTTTTTCATCGCCTGTACAGCTGTATCAACGGTATGTATACCGGTCAGCATAACTACAGTTATATTCTCGAATTCTTTGGAAATATATTTTGCTATATCGCATCCGGATATATCGGGAAGTTCCACATCGAGAAGTACAATATCAAAATCGCTTTGTCTCAAACATGTTATAGCCTGTTTTCCAGTATACGCTATGTCACAGTCATAATTATGATGACGAAGCATACCCTGAAGGCTTTGCGCAAACCTTTTCTCGTCATCAACCAGAAGCATTCTCGATTTTGCCGTCATCACTTCACCCCGCACTGTTTTCAAGATCTCCCCAGCGGGAATGTAAGAGTGAATAGCGTTCCTGGAGAAGTTTCGCGTGACAGTTGAATTTCACCTCCCAGATTGTGAACGGTTTTATAGACAATAGACAAACCAAGTCCTGAATGATTCCCCTCTTTCGTGGTGACGAACGGCTTAAAAAGATTTTCTTTTACTGACGGCGGGAGTCCGGGGCCGTCATCGCTGATAAGTATTTGAACGGAATCCTGCATCCCGTTCTGCAGGTTCTTTTCTTTCAATCTGGTTACAATATTAATCTTGCCGCCCTCAGCCATCGCCTCAAAGGAATTCTTCAGCAGATTGATAACTATCTGTTTTATTCCATTTCTCGATGTCTTCAGAGGTGGAAGTGATCTGCAGGGTTCGAAATATATTCTGACGCCGCCATCGTTGAAAAAAGAGTCTTTTACAAGCTGTACGATATCTTCCAGCACCTCATTGAGATGTATCGGTCGCACATCTTGACCAGCCGGCTGGGAAAACAGGTCAAGTTGATTCACCATCGTAGAAATCCGCTCTATTTCCTGATTTATTATGTCGATGACGTGCTGCACATCTGTATTTTCGGGCAGTTTGATCTGCAGTGAACCCAAATAATTCATGATTATACCCAAGGGATTATTCACTTCGTGGGCGAATTTTTTGGCTGCCAAAGAAATTGCTGCCATTCGTTCTGCTTCTAATTCAGCAGCTTTTTTCGCCTTCATGCGCTCAATATGCAGGAAAGCCCCTATTTGATGAGCCAGAGACTGAAGAAGCCTGTGCTCTTCAGTTGCTTCGCTTGTATACAAAAAAGGGATGCCGATAAGAATAATACCAACCGGTTCGGCATCGATATGCAGAGGGACAAGCGCTATCTTCGGACATTTCATGACGGAAATCGTCTGCCTGTCCGCCGGAGTAATGTTTTCGTCGGTTTGGGTTATATAACGCATCCTGCCGGACTGATAAGCAGCAAAGATCTGTGAGGAACTGCCGCGTATCGGTATAGTTAAGCCCTCACTCATCTCCCGGTACGGATTGGTTTCAGAAACTCGGCCCTGCAGCAGAATATCTTTCGAGTCAGGTAAAAGAAACAGCACTCGTTCAAGGCCGAATAAAACATGAACGGCTTCCTCAAAAACGCCGATCATCTCATTGACTGACTCAACCTTTGACAGCGTATCGAGAATACCGGTCAATAAGGCAACGTCTCTGACCTTTCTCTGCAGTTCTATTTGTGCAGGGCTTTCCTTTTGTTGTGTTTCTTGGTTGTTGTGGAGGCTTGAAAGCCGACTTTCATGATCTGCCCCTCTGTCTCCCTGCGAATTTTGTGTTTTCTGCGACGTATCATCTTGCTCTTGGCGGGGTTCATCTATCGAGATTCCAAGCTGTTCGGCAATATCATACATTTCATCAATTGCCCCTGAGACAAGGTCCTGCAGTTCCGCTGCCCCCAAATTCAACAAAAGCTCACCTTGTTGTGCAGCCTTGTCGACATCTGCGTACTCGTGAGACAACACATTTGCCAGGTAGATAATTTTTATCAGGATAAAACTCTCGGCAATATCTTCAACCGGCATATGATGGTATTCGACAGCATCGGCCAGGAGTGAGTCCAGGCGCCACTCCCGGACAAGCCGGGCCCCGGCCTCACAATGTGTAATACCTATGTGTTCCTGCTCTGCACGAAGCGTATCTTCAGGCCGTTTGGGATCACCAAGGATAAAATCCTGCTCTTCCGGAAAAGCCGCAAGCAATACCAGACGGCCTATATCATGCAATAATCCGGCGAGATATGCTTCGTCAGCGTTGTTGTAACCCGCCTTTTGCGCAATACGTTTTGCAAGCGTTGCACTTAACAGGGAATGCCACCAAAAATGCTTGATATCAAAACGGGCACATCCTCCAAAGCGCTTTTGCTCAAAAACTTGATGAATAGCGGTTGTTATTGTAATATTTTTAATGCTTTTGGTGCCAAGATACACAACAGCCTGCTCAATACTTGTCAGCTTTCTGCGCAGACTGTAATACGCTGAATTGACGAGATGAAGAACCTTAAAGCTCAGTACCGAATCTTTGTTGATCAGTTCAGACACCTCCCCGAGAGGCCGTTGCTCATCTTCAGTTATTTCAAGCAGCTTAACCAGAACTTCCGGCAGAGCAGGCAAACTTTCGGATGCAACGATTTTTTTATATAGATCTCGCTTATTCTTCATCACCAATGAGAAAGATTTCTATTAAAACCGATATCTTCCCTTCTCCTGCAAGTAATATAATGACGGATTGGTCCCCTTGAAGGGTTAGTCGACACGTATATAGTACGGAATCATGTTTTTCAGATCTCAAGGGTTCTTCACACCTTGTATGTTTTTACGGCCCCACCATAAAAATATTGTATCTGCCGGCCCATGCTTTCGCACGCATTTATCGTGAATGCAATAAAAAAAATCTTTATTAGCAATACCCCTAAGGGAATTTCAACACAGCAACCTGGAACTTGACCTTTGGAGTAGACCAGAAAATGCCGTCATCCAACCAGGCGATCAACAATAACCTTAACAGCCTCATTCGGTGTTCCCGATATATCAACAACAAGCCCGGTCTTCGGTTCCTCCAGAGTATCGAGCTGACTCTGCAGCAACTCCTTTGACATATACTCATGTGACCTGCTGTTTATATGCGACTCCAACACTTGCTTAGAGCCTTTCAAAAACACTGAAAAAATTCTTTTCTGGTCAATGCCGAGTATTTGCCGATAACTTTCTTTCAGTGCTGAACAGGCAAGGAGCATATCATTCCCGCTTCCAAGATGTTCATCAATAATCTCTCTCAGACTTTCAAGCCACGGCCTCCGGTCTTCATCATTTAGAGGAATTCCCTGGCTCATCTTGTGTTTATTGGCTTTTGTATGATAATCATCGGCATCAAACAATTCCCATCCCAGCCTGTCGGCCAGCAATTGACCGATGGTCGTCTTTCCGCAACCCATCGGGCCTATCAGTATAATAACCATCTGTTTCTCGTCCCTGCTATATGGTTATACCGAAATAATTGTATGCATTGTTGTAACAAATATCGGCAACTGTGCTGCCTATTAACCCAATATCATCAGGCAGTTCCCCGTTTTCGACATCATTACCGAACAGATTGCAAAGCACCCTGCGGAAATATTCATGCCTTGGATAGGAAAGAAAACTCCTTGAGTCCGTCAACATACCGACAAATCTGCTCAACAGGCCCATATTGGACAATGCATTCAACTGTCGTTCCATACCTTGTTTCTGATCGTTAAACCACCAGCCTGAACCGAACTGCATCTTACCTGGAATTGATCCATCCTGGTAATTGCCGATCAGTGTCGCCAACAGCTCGTTATCCCTGGGATTCAGATTATAAAAAATGGTTTTTGCCAGCTTTCCCTCGGAAGACAATCTGTTTAGAAACCCTGCCAGCGGGCGGCCGATCTCAAAATCACCGATGGAGTCGTATCCGGTATCCGGACCGAGTTTTTGCAGCATTGCCCCATTGGTATTACGCAATGCTCCCAAATGATACTGTTGTGTCCAATTCCTATCCGCGTCCATCCCAGCCAAATCGAGCAGAACGGCAGTCTTGAACTGATGGATTTCCTGTTTGTTCAACTCTTTGCCTTGGCGTAACCGTGAGAAAATTTGCTCTATTTCCGCGGATGAAGCCGTTACCCAATACGGTTGTTCCAGGCCGTGATCCGAGAGACGACAGCCATTATCATGGAAAAAATCATGGCGTTTTTTGAGTGCGGATACAAGATCATCATAGCGGGTGACGGCATGATCCGCAGCCTGTTCGAGCAGCTCCAGATACGCATTATATGCTGTTGGAAATTCTACGGCCATAGCCTTGTCCGGTCTGAAAGTAGGGACAATCTTAGCCGGGCAAAAATCATCAGAAGCAATGCGTCGGTGATATTCCAGGTCGTCTATCGGATCGTCCGTGGTACACACAACCCGCACATTCATCTGCTTGAGCAGACCGCATGTACTGAACTCAGGCTGGGTAAGCATTTCATTGCATTGTTCATATATGCGTTCTGCAGTCTCTTCGTTCAACAGCACTTCATTCATCCCGAATGGTTTTTTTAGCTCAAGATGGGTCCAGTGATACAGGGGGTTTCTCAGTGTCTTGGGCACAGTCCCTGCCCAGGCCATGAACTTTTCAAAATCATCGGCAGATCCGGTAATGAAATGTTCATCAATGCCGTTTGCCCGCATCGCTCTCCATTTATAATGGTCTCCATTGAGCCATATCCGTGTCAGATTCTCGAATTTTTTATTCGACGCTATCTCTTCCACAGGGAGGTGGCAATGGTAATCGAAAATAGGCTGAGGAGCTGCATACTCGTGATATAACCTTCTCGCTGTCTCCGTCTGCAAGAGGAAATTGTCTGAAAGAAATGGTTGCATAGTGTAGCTCCCTATATACGGAATTGTGATTATTCCTTCACCCGATGAAGGATTTCGCCGGCCTGATCCACAAACAAAATTCCTTCGGGCTCTCTGTTCTTATACCTATCCAGGTCGATTGAGCGGTAATCCATATATCCCAAATGTATTTTCCTGCATTGCTCTTCCGGTATGGAAGAGGCGAGAATCACCTCTATACGTGGTTTTTCCCTCCCGTTCTCCATTGTGCCGATACCACGGACATGCGTGGAGTGAGCGAGAACTCCACGGGGAATATCAATGAATGTATCGGGCTGCTCCAGAAAATAATCTACGATATGATACCCGATTGTGTCCATATAGGTTCCCCATGTTCTGGAAACTTCGGTAATGTGGGGTGCATAGATTATAAGTTTTCCACCCGGCGCAACAACCTGTTCAAGTTTATACATCACCTTCCCGCCGGTCCAGAGTTCATCGTACATATGGGGACATACGCCAAGAACAGTTTGAAATTGCCGTTCCTTAACGATAATATGGACTTTGGACGAAAGATCGGCGGCCTGGGACCATGCCTCCCGGTACCCTCCCGTGAACAAACCGAAAAGCTCATCCTTATTTTTCACAACCATTGCGAGGCATCGCACCTCGACATCAACCAGCTGCATGGCCCTGTTGATCACTTCCCGAACAGGCGTATGCTTTACCCCGATAGTGCCGGGACAGGTTACAACAGCACCGAGCCAGTGAAACGAATGAAGGAACTCACCTCCTGATATTCCCGGGAACAGGTATTTAGCTCCACCGGAAAAGCCCACGACCTCATGGGGGAAAACCGGACCCAGCACGATGACGAGATCATAGTCGTAAATAGCCCTGTTAATATCAACCGGGATACGCTCTTTTAATCTGCCTTGCGACAGTTCCTCGATTTCCTCTTCTTCAATCCAGCCTATCCTGACAAGGGTCTCGGGCAAATCCCAACGGTGATTAAGAAGCCGTGACGTACTAAACGCCGTAGATCGCTCTTCATCTGAGATCCCGTACAGCTTTTGGATCGCATCGTCACTCATCGGGGTATGCGTTCCCAGCGCAACCATATAGTCGACAGATGCGGCAGATGCGCTGATCTTACGGTGAAGGACACGGATCATCATCGGCAGAGGACAGGTCCGCGTCGTATCCGGAGTCAGAACCAGAATTTTTTTCCCTTCAATTGATTCAGGAGGAAATTCAGATGCAATCTTTCTGACGACATCTTCTTTGTCCACCGTCACTTTTTCCCAGGCGCCTTGTTTCATGAGTATTCAACCTCAAGGTGTAACTGATCTCAGGGTATAGTATCTATCGGCTTCACATACTCTGAGCAGAAGAGCTGGAAAAAGTAAGTAACAAACCGGCCGGAAAAGAAACTTTTCCTCACTCAAAGCATTGGTGTTTATATGAAAGTCTCCGCCAGAGAGCAGAAGGCGCCATGCCGGAATGATACACTTTCATAACAGCGAAGCGGTGTCATCGTTACGGCCGGCCGACCTGGACCGGCCATGCTGATTAGTTGGTGTCTGTCCATAAATGGTCTTTTTACCCAATTTTTGCGTTATGCTCAAAATTTTATCCTCGAAATATCACCTATATGTCTGCGGTAAAATTTATCGCATGCCTTAAACTTGAGCAAAAATCCTCATTTATGGACAGACACTAGTTGATACCTGCCGGATACCTGACCATTGTTATTTTTTTGCTAAGATCGCTATAAAACTCTGTTATAAAAATTCATTTTAAACTCATCGTTTTTGAATAACAATTCGGGTTCAGCAGTGGATATAATAAAAAGACAGGGTTGTTTCGAGAAATGAGTAGAACCACCCATGTTGGGACGATTTTGCATGTTTCCTCAAATACTGTTCAGGAGAGACACAATGAGTTACTTGGATGAAATGTTCAGTCTCCAGGGTAAAACAGCAGTCGTAGCAGGCGGGGCGGGAGTCATAGGCACAGTAATGTCTGAAGCTCTGTTACAAGCTGGCGCTAAGGTGATGATTTGGAGCCGTTCTCAAGAGTCCATAGACAGTGCTCTCAAACGACTGCAAACGGTGCCTGACAGTGATAGCCGGATTTCCGGCATGCAGGTCGATACAGGAAGGGAAGAAGAAGTTTCCCGTGCATTGGAGAAAACAGCTGAAGTCTTTTCCGTTCCAAATATCCTGATCAACGGAGTAGGTGGTAATATCGGCAAATCATCGTTGGTTGAACAGGATATGGAAGTATTCGAGAAAGTACTCCATATGAATCTGTTTGCCGGCCTGATGGTTCCAACCAAGGTGTTCGGCGCCTATTGGATAGAAAACGAAATCAAAGGCAGCATCATAAATCTGACATCAATGGCGTCCTATCTCCCTTTGTCAGGGGTATGGGCTTATGATGCAGCAAAAGCAGCCACTCTCAACCTTACCATGGCCTCGGCCAACGAGTTTGCCGGGCATGGTATCAGGGTTAACGCCATCGCTCCGGGATTTTTTATCGGCAAACAGAACAAAGCGCTGCTCATTGATGATGAGACAGGAGAATACACTGATAGAGGCAAAGCCGTTATTGCTCATACTCCTTACGGTCGATTCGGCAAGGTGATGGAGTTAGCCGGCGCAACCATCTTCCTTGCAAGCGACAACGCGTCCGGTTTTATTACCGGTGTCTCGATTCCGATTGACGGCGGCTACCTCATACACAACATTTAGGTATCATGTTTGACGGAAGGGAACCTGCCGACCTTCACACTGTACCTCTCATAGGATACGGGAGGTGTACCGAAGCGGCAGTCTCATTTGGTCTCGCCCCTGGAAGAGCGTTTACATTGCAGCAATGTGGAACCGAGTTAAAACAGCTACCACCCCTGCCCCTGCCACTAATATGGTGATGTTGGCGATCTCTCTCCCGGCTGATGTTTTTTTGCAGTTACAGCCGCCTACACTTATGGGCATCTTGGATAATGAGATTTTTAGTCTCTACTCTTACCTTCGAGGATATTTTTTTGCGCATAACTGCCGAGATTAGGCGACAAAGCAGTTATTCAAGGTGACCTTTACAGCATCTGCTTTGTCACCGGGTATTACGTCAAATTATGCTCGTGAGGACTGCCCAGGAAAGGTACTACTCACAATGAAGAAATGTGCGTTGCGAGCGATGATTTCTCCTCTTGTCATCCTTCCAAAGCGAAGATTGTTCCAGCACTGATTCAAAAATGAATCTTCACCGAGTTTCGTTGCCTTTACAACTTTCGTTATATATGCAGTAGTTACGTTCATACATATTCTGCAGGCTGATTCGGAAATGCATCGAGTTTATTTTGCACGCAGTGTTTCGGCCTGCTTTTTGATTCAATTGTGAATCGAAATGTGTTCCTGAATTATCCATCATGATATAACCTGCTGATGTTTCGGGCATGTACAGTCTGAAAGGAGACTGGCATTGCTTTTGCTTGGGATATCAAGGACGCAATGTACGAGTTTCTATCACAAGGAAAGGAAAAAACAGATGAGCACACAAAAAAGCAACGCAGAGTTGCATGAACTGCGCAACACATACATCGCCAAGGGAAATGTCAGCGGCACTGACAAATATATTGCCAAAGCAAAAGGGGCAATCCTCACCGATGTGGAAGGTAATGAGTATATCGATTTTGCCGGCGGCATCGCGGTCATGAATGTCGGCCACTCCCACCCTAAAGTAGTCGAGGCTATCAAAAAACAGGCTGAAAAATTCACCCATACCTGTTTCATGGTATCTCCGTATGAATCCCCTGTGCTTCTAGCGGAAAAACTGTGCAAGGCGGTACCCGGCGCCGGCGACAAGGCCGTCATGTTCGTGAACAGCGGTGTGGAGGCTGTGGAAAATGCAGTGAAGATCGCCAGATATTATACCAAAAAGCAGGGGATCATAGCGTTTGATGCCGGATTTCACGGCAGAACTTTGATGGGGATGTCCCTGACCTCCAAGGTAAAGCCGTACAAATTAGGCATGGGCCCGTATGCGCCTGAAATTTACCGCATGCCCTATGCAAACTGTTACCGCTGCCCTTTCGGTAAACAGTACCCGGACTGCGGAGTCTGCTGTGCCGATTATCTCGAGGAATTTTTTGTCGGCCATGTCGCTGCTGAGGAAACTGCGGCGATCATCGTCGAGCCTGTCCAGGGTGAAGGCGGGTTTATCGCACCTCCTAAGGAATATTTCCAGAAACTCAAAGCCGTCTGCGAAAAGAACAATGTTCTTTTGATTGCCGATGAAGTGCAGAGCGGCATGGGAAGAACCGGTTATATGTTTGCCATGGAACACTACGGTGTGGAGGCGGATCTGACAACCACGGCCAAGAGTCTTGCCGCAGGAATGCCGCTGAGTGCGGTTGTGGGGAAAAAAGAGATCATGGACTGCGTACATGCTTCCGGAATAGGCGGAACCTACAGCGGCAACCCCCTTGCCTGTGAAGCGGCCCTGGCTGTTTTCGATATTTTTGAAAACGAAGGACTGCTCGACAAAGCCAAACAACTGGGAGAAACACTGCATAACAGACTGAGCGAAATGCAGAAGAAATATCCCATTATTGGAGATGTTCGCGGGCTCGGCCCCATGGCAGCCATAGAGCTGGTGGAAGATCCTCAAAGCAAGGTGCCTGCTGCGGCAAAAACCAAAGAGCTGGTGCGCTACTGTTTTGAACGTAACCTCATCATTCTTGCCTGCGGTACCAATGGAAACGTCATACGGTTCCTCATGCCGCTGATGATCGAGGACGAGCACCTTTCCAGAGGACTGGAGATATTGGAAGCAGGTCTGGCCTCCCTGTAATATCTGCAATGGTGACTCTCTCCTCTCGAAATGGCTTGGTGCTTGCTTTAGCTGGAGAGGGTCGCCGAGTAATAGCTTGTTTGCCGCCAACTGTTTTTAAGCAAATTTAAATCTGTTTTATATGTTTTAAAACGTTATGTGAAATCCGGCGTAGAGCGCTTCTCTTACCGGTGTCGGAGGATATGCACTATGTGTCAGACGGTACAGATGCACAAAATTTTAGATCTTCTTGCGAATAATGTCCGGTCCAATCCCAGGCCGGATTTTGTGGATTCCATGTTCATTGCCGGCGAATTGAATATGTCGATCCAGGAAACCAAGCAGCTGCTCCGCTCCATGCATGCCATGGGAACCGTTGAGAGCAGTATGGACTGCGAATATGCTCTCATAACCTGGAAGGGTATGGAATTCTGCTCAGTTGCGGGGGTACAGTGACCTGCACGGTCAATTGAGTGCGAATGGTAGGCTTGCGCGTAATTTTGCAGACAATAGGAGTCACGGTTTGCATAAAAAATTGGATAGTTGAATCAATCGCTATTCCACATGATATACAGCTCGCAGCAAGTTGACCTTTGTCAACGCACGATCCGTGTCATAGAGCTTATTCCTTTTTGAAATTATGTCTCGCCATTATACGTCTTTTCCGTCAAATTGAGGCTCAACAACCATAAACGAAAAATCGGTAATATGAATTCGTGTAAAAGGTGACTGAATCCTAGAAGCCGTGGGTGCGTTTAAAATTAAACTTTCGATTTTGTCGCTCCCCATACAATTAGACGAGAACAAGACATGACTATCGAACAGTATTTGAAATGGCAGGATGTTGAAGGAAATGAATTTCGACCTGTTTCCCTTACCGGTGTGGATCTGTTAAATGACAGAATCTTGAATAAAGGGACGGCGTTCAGCGAAGAAGAACGTATTGCCTTCCATCTGGACGGGCTGGTCCCGCCAAGGGTACAAACGTTTGAAGATCAACTGGAGAGAGTCTACAAGGGCTACCAAAACGCAGGAGACGATATCCAGAAATATATCTTTCTCAGATCCCTCCAGGATCGCAATGAGACACTGTTCTACGCCTTGTTATCCCAGCATGTGAGGGAGATGACACCGATAATCTACACCCCCACAGTGGGGCTGGCCTGCCAGGAATACAGCCACAGGTACCAAAAGCCCCGAGGACTCTATATTACCCCCGCAAATGTTGAGAATATGGGGGAGATGGTGCATCACTTTCCTTCCCAGGATATCAAAATTATTGTTGCTACCGACAGTCAGGGCATTTTGGGTATAGGCGACCAAGGGGTGGGCGGTATGGGCATTCCTATTGGTAAACTCTCCCTGTACACTCTGGGTGGCGGAATTCATCCCGCCTGCTGTCTGCCGGTGGTCCTGGATATCGGCACGAATAATACCGACCTGCTGAGCGATCCAATGTATCTTGGAGTGCCAAGCAAGCGTATAACAGGCCGAGAATATAAAGATTTCATAGAAAAATTTATCATCCAGGTCAGGCAGTATTTTCCCAATGCTTTGCTCCAATGGGAGGATTTCAGTAAAGCCAACGCCTTCAATAATCTGCACAGATATATAGACGAGTTGCCGTCGTTTAATGATGATATCCAAGGCACTGGTTCCATGGTGCTGGCCGGTATCATAAATAGCGTAAAACTCAAAACCGAGCAATTGTCCGATCAAACCTATCTGATCTATGGGGCCGGAGCCAGTGGTGTGGGTGTGGCTGATCAAATTTGTGCCGGTCTTGTCAAGGAAGGATTGACCCGTGGACAGGCTCGGGAAAAAATCTTTATAATGGACTCACGAGGGTTGGTGTTCGAGGACAGAGAAGGGTTGGAAGAATATAAGAAGCCATACGCAAAGCCGATGGGCATTGCCGATGGATGGGATGTCAAAAAGGAGGGGAATGTTTCACTGAGTGAGGTAATAGCGAATGTTCCTGTTACCGTTCTGCTTGGGACCAGTGGTATCGGATCGGCCTTTCAAAAAGAGCATATCGAAACAATGCTCGGCTATACAGACCGACCCATCGTTTTTCCGTTGTCCAACCCGACAAGTAACTGTGAGGCCCTGCCGGATGATCTTTACACCTGGAGTGACGGTAAGGTGATCGTTGCTACAGGAAGCCCTTTTGATGATGTGGATTATGGTGGAAAGCGGTTCCGTATAGGGCAGGGCAACAATGTTTTTATTTTTCCCGGGGTTGGCCTTGCTGCGATTTTGACAAAAGCCAAGGCCGTAACCTTTGATATGTTTACTACTGCTGCCTACGCCTTGGCAGAATGTGTTTCCGAGGAGAACCTTGCTGCGGGAAGCGTTTACCCGAACATAGAAAATTTGCGACACGTTTCCCTCCAGGTAGCCGTGGAGGTTATTAAAGCTGAAATACAAAATAATACCAGCCATGAACTGCACGCAAAGAATCTGGCCGAATACGTGAAAGCCTGCATGTGGAAACCGACATATCTTCCATATCGACGGGTATGATTTTCATGTATCAGTTGGGTTGCTTTGGCTTGTTGCTAAATAGTATGTAGCCCTCTGAGAGGTGAGTGTTCCGATTCACATAATGCGAGAGACGATTTGATATGACGGTATTTTCCAATCAGTCAATCCTTTCTTGTATCCGCAACCGTGACAAAGAATCAAATTCGTAACATGTTAGAAATTCGGCAGGAATCACAAGACAAGTGTTAAAACAATCTACAGCGAGAACCTCTAGAGCAGGAAAAGAACTATGCACGGATTTTTCAATAGACTACTACAAATAAATCTGACGACTCTGACTGAAGAAAATCACGAGATACGCGATGAACTGCTAAAAGAAAACCTTGGCGGAAAAGGTCTGGCAACCCATCTGCTCCTTGAATTGAATCCTCCCGGGGTAGACCCTCTGGCGCCTGAAAACCATCTCATTTTTACCACAGGTCCTATTGCAGCTACTCGAGTATGGGGTTCCTGCAGGTATGGGGTCTTTACAAAATCTCCCCAGACCGGCTTTTATGCCGAATCGTATTCCGGAGGTACTACCGCTGAATATATTGCTGCTACCGGATATGATGCCATTGTACTCCATGGGCAGGCTGAAGAGCTGACCTGGATCGAAATTACCGATGAAACGGTTACATTCCATTCTGCAGCGAACTTGCAGGGGCTCGATACCTATGCCACTGAAAAATACATCAAAGAATGGATTGCTGCTAATAGGTCTGATAGCCCGAAATGCGGGGTTTCAGTCGTTGGCCCTGCGGCCGAAAACGGTGTGACATTTGCCCTGATAGAAAACGACTATTGGCGTTCAGCCGGGAGGACAGGAGCTGGTACCGTGCTGGGGGCTAAAAATGTCAAGGCCATCGCTTTTCGGGGAAGCAGAAAAGCCACGTCTGCAGACCCGGAGCTGCTTGCAACATTTTCCACAGAAATGCTTGAGCGTTCCAAAACCGATGCCGGCGTGAAGGCATATAAAAAGTTAGGTACTCCGATGATGGTGGACGTACTCAACGAGGCCAGGGCATTTCCTACTCGATATTGGTCCAAAGGACAGAGTGAGCACCGAGAAAACATCAATGCCACGGCTTTACATGAACGGTGTGAGGTCAAACCACACGCCTGTAGAAAATGTTTCATGGCCTGTGGGCGTCTCTCAACCGTAAAGGAAGGCACACATGCCGGTTTAACTATTGAAGGCCCTGAATATGAAACGATCTATGCCTTTGGCGGTCTTTGTGAGGTAGATAATATTGAAGATATAATCTACCTCAATGATGTCTGCGACCGGTTGGGCATGGACACCATCACTGCCGGAAATCTTGCGGGGCTTGCCATTGAAGCTGCGGCCCAGGGACGAATTGAGGCAGACCTGCAATATGGCGACACTGCAGCCATTGCAAGATTACTGGAAGATATAGCATACCGCCGGGGACACGGTAATGTCTTGGCTGACGGCATAAAGAGTGCGGCCAAACAATGGGGTATGGAAGATCAGGCCATTCATGTAAAAGGTATGGAACCTGCCGGATATGACCCCCGGGTTCTTAAAGGAATGGGATTAGCTTACGGCACTTCTGACCGTGGAGCCTGTCATTTGCGGGCTACCTTCTATAAGCCGGAGCTCTCCGGGATGATTGATCGTGACCAGATCGAGGATAAATCGGAGATGTTTGTTGTATGGGAGGACAGGCTCACTTTTTTTGATACCCTCATCCTTTGTCGTTTTTACCGCGATTTGTATCAGTGGAAGGAACTGGCTACTATGGTTCAAGCGACGACAGGCCTTATCTTAAGTGAACAGGAAATGCAGGCTATCGCGCGTCGGATAACCGATAACACACGATTGTTCAATCTTCAGGAAGGCTTGACCATACAAGACGACACCCTGCCCAAGCGGTTTTCCAAAGAGGTCCTCCCGGAATCAGCTAAAACCATCTCTGAAGAAGATATGTTGATATTGTTAAAAAATTATTACAAAGCCAGAGGATGGAACGAAAACGGAGTACCCGGCAGATAAAGTTCTGTTGTCTGATAAATTGACTACCTTTTCGAACTTCCCCTTATGATCCCCCCCCCCCGGGAGCAGTATCCTCTCGGGGAGTACAGGAAAGAGGGGTTTGTTGAGTCTCGAATGTATCACACCGCTCCATAACATCCTGATTTTAGGTAAAATATCCGGACACCAACCTTGATCACCATTTGAACCTACTTCAACCGTCTGTTATAACAGGCAAAATCCGACACAGCGATACAAACATAGATCGTAACTACTCATAGGGGCTCACCCCAACTTGATAACTTCCCTGCATTTGTAACTGGTTACAAGGTGCCTGATAGCACACAGACTGGTGCAGCGTATTTGGTCATATGTAAACCAGGCTGATCGCGGAAAGATCAGGTGCACGGTGAGCAGTTACCTATTTACTACTATTTACTCAATATGAGCGGGATAAAAATGGAACAGAGCATCATACGTTTAGTCGGCGGGGCAAATGTTGCTGACCAGGAAGATTTCAAACTTTTTTATGCTGAAGGTGAGGAACACATATATACACCCACCGAATGGATATTCCATGAGTCAACTCCTCGCCAGTGGGCCGGAGTTATATTGGAGGGAGAGGTTGAATTTATATGAAAGTCTCCGGCAGAGAGCAGAAGGCACCATGCCGGAGTGATAAACTTTCAATGTTCGTTGTGGCCGGCCAACCTGGTCCAGCCATGCTGGTTAGTACGAGGTCTCCATGGTATATCAAGGAAGATCGGTACCATGGTAGCAGGGTCCATGATCAGCGAAGGAGCGTTTCAGGGAGATGATTCACACTCCAATAGGGGGTTACCAGAACCGGTTCAAAAATTTGGCAGATATCCAGAGAAAAGATTGAGGCGTTCAAAGAGAAGAAACCTGACTTCTTTAATATCCAAGATGCGGTACCTATGACACTGAGGCAGGAGTTCAGTGTTTATGCGGTCATGATTGATAGTGCGATCGAATCAATAATTCGGGCTGCAGATTTATTTCAGGAGGTGAATATGGGAGCGACTTCTGTCGGCACAGGTATCAACAGCCCCCACCAGGGTAATCACGGTTGGTGGTGGAAAAGCTATCAGCAATCAGCGGATTTCAACTACGAAAAGCAAAGAATCTGGTAGAGGCCACCCAGAGCGCAGGAATTTTTGTTCATATGTCGGCCAATCTTAAACTGGCCGCTGTACAGATTTCAAAAATCTGCAATGACTTACGATGGCTCTCTTCCGGGCCCCGCTGCGGCTTAAATGAAATCAACCTCCCACCTATGCAGCCGGGTTCATCTATTATGCCCGGCAAGGTCACCCCGGTTATTCCCGAGTTAATGAATCAAATATGCTATCAAGTCATGGGTTACGATACAGTGGTTTCCATGGCGGCAGAGTCCAGTGAATTAGAACTCTGTATGGGAGAACCAATCATCGCCTATGACCTGCTGCATGGCATGATGATTCTGAAAAACGGCTGCATAACTCTTGCGGCTCGTTGTATTGACGGCATAACAGCTAACCGGGATGTTTGCCGGGACTATGTACGGTCAAGTATCGGCCTCGTCACGGCCCTGGTCCCGGTGATCGGCTATGAACAATCTGCTGCCGTTGCTAAAGAAGCACTGAAAACAGGGGGCAGTGTGTTCGATTTGATACTGGAAAAAGGACTGCTCTCTAAAGATCAGCTTCACGAGTTGCTGCGCTCGGAGAATATGACTGATCCACGGGAAATTCATTGACATCTTCTCTGCTGCCTCTCAAAAAACGGGGATCAGAACTTGAGGCCACCTTGAATGAGCTTGGCAATTCATCTTGCAGGTGTGATTAATAAAGAAAATAGGAACCGGCCAGGAACCAATAGGAAAAACACCTTGTTTTACTTGGATAACTATCTGAAATCATGGAGCCGATAACCGGACTTGAACCGGTGACTACTGATTACGAATCAATTCGGTCTGGTTTTTACTATTTGCAATAATTACAATACATTACCGGAATTATTAAATATTTTTTACAAAATTCCTTAGACGATTTTCCTCACTTTTACCATTCTGACAGTCAGTATTGGCCCTGCCTTTTTGGTGGGAGGATATTAATGCGGTGTAACCCTTTCCAGTTCTTCACGTACAACTTTACGAAGTACTGCCTCGTCTAAAGGTTCTTGTTTTTTGTTGAGGTATTCGCGGAGCGCCTGGTTGATCATTGTTTGGTAACCATGCCCCTCGATATCTGCACGTTCGCGAAATTCTTCAAGAACATCATTGTCGAGGTAAATGGTAATACGCGATTTGCCCTGCTGTTGGATAACCGGGCCACGTTTTCGGTTGAAGAAATCATATTCCTTCTTCATAGTATTTTCTCTCCTTTGGGGTTGCGCGGCGAGCAGAAATCAAACGGATGTCTGCGCCCCGATATGTGTAAACAACTACCAAGATACGATTTAAAGCATCAAGCCAGATTGAAACGAACCTTTGTTCACTTTCAGAGTCATCATCTTCCCGGGTCAAGGCCATGGGGTCAAAAAATACAGGTTCCGCATCTGAAAAACGTACTCTATGCTTGCGGAGGTTAGTTTTTGCTTTTTCTTGATTGATCCCATATCACCTTCATATGAAGGTATGCATACATTATATGTATAAGTCAAGTTTTGAGAAGATAAAAACTCAAGTTTCTGAGTTGATTTAACCAGCTAGTGTCTGTCCATAAATGAGGATTTTTGCTCAAGTTTAGGTAAGCGAAGACTCCGAGGCATGCGATAAATTTTACCGCAGACATATAGGTGATATCGGAGTCTACGCTTACCTTCGAGGATAAAATTTTGAGCATAACGCAAAAATTGGGTAGGTAAGCGAGGAACGGGACTCCGAAAAGACCATTTATGGACAGACACTAGTTAGCGGCACGATAGCTGGTGCCTCGATAGCTGCGAGGGTCAACGAATGTCTCAAGCAGTACTGCATCCAGACCATACATGCTTTTCCAGTCCGGCACAACCTGACGGCAGGCCATGGCAAGAACCTGGGGGAGAATCAAAAACCGGCTGTTGTTAATAATGCGATCAAGCTGTACCGGCCTGCTTGAGTCGTTCCAGCTGATCCACTTGTCACGGGCTGCAAGGCGCCAGGCAGGGCTGGAAAACGAAAGCGCGCCGATCGTACCATGATTACTGCTCTCCACAAGATAGCGGATTTGTCTTCCGCACAGGTTGCTGTTTTTCAAAGGATGACACGTGTTGACTATTCGACGCCAAAGGCACGTTTGTTCACGGTCCCCATTGGTCATGATTAACGTAATCTGACCAAGCTCTGGAAGAGTACATTGCAGATCATCACGCGTGTATGCTGCAAGCTCCTGCCTGCGGTTGGGGTCATGGGCAAGGAATCTTACGCGCTGGAGGCAAGGTAATGAGATCGAGCTTCTCCAATCGCTGAAGAGCAATGGCGCAACCGCTCTCTTGATAACTTCCATTAGGGGCGATCCAGTCAAATTGTTCACAGAAACGTCTGGCAAGTTGTGTCCGGCTTATATCTACCTCTGCCTCGACGGTGGCCCTTATCCAATTAATCGTATCGCTGTTAAACTTTTCAAGGTAGCTCTGCATGAGCTAACTGTGCCACAGAGCAAGTGTCTTGTTCAGGATAATTTATGGGTACTTGTCAGAGCACGATAACTCATGCAATTGCCTACAATAACATCAGTTCTGGATAATGCACCACTGAAATGACTTTTGTCCATACACTGCTATTACACGCGTTTCGCCTACAACAGGGAGCCTGTGGTTTTCGCAAGCAGGCTGGCGCAGCGTATTGGATCATATCTAAGCCGTGCTGATCGTGGAAAGATCGGTTTCACTGTGAGCAGTTACCCGCATTCAAGGCAAACGCTTGCTCGCCATCTTGCTGTGCTGCGTTGACTGACACGCCTTGCGGTACGCCAGCAGGGTTCTCTGGGCATGACCTAATACGCTGCCGCGCGGAAAAACGCCGCTGTTGTCTGCGCAGCCTGCAGCCATCCCGGTGAGCAGTTCCAGGCCTTCGGAGACATGCTCAACCGTATGGACATGAAACAATCCACGGGCTACGGCTTCAAGCAACGGGTGATCGAGCATCAAGCAGCGACGATTGCGATGCGGTATCAGCACGCCTTGGCCACCGTCGAGTCCGGCGGCGGCGCAGACATTGAAATAGCCTTCGATCTTTTCATTGATTCCGCCTACAGGGAGTACATCACCGTGCTGATTGAGCGCACCGGTCACTGCTATGCCCTGTTTGAGCGGCAGTCCGGAGAGCGACGAGAGCAAAGTATACAATTCGGCGCAGGAAGCAGAGTCGCCTTCGATGCCGCGGTATTCCTGTTCAAAGACAATAGAGGCATTAAGGGCGAGAGGGGCATTGCGGGCAAACAGCGATGAAAGATAACTCTGAAGAATAAACACGCCCTTGTCGTGGACAGGGCCAGACATCTCCACCTCGCGTTCGATGTTGACCAGGCCATCTTCACCGGCATAGGTACGCGCAGTAACCCGCATGGGGAAGCCGAAGCAATGATCCCTCAGATCCACTACGGTCAGGGCGTTCAGCCGACCGACCTGTTCCCCATGCAGTGAGATCAGCACTTCGCCTTCGGCGATGGCTTCCCGCATCCGCTGCTCAGGATAGTCATGACGCAGTTTGCGTGCGGCCAGAGCCGCATCGATATCTCTTGCCTCGACCAAAGCACCATCTTGCTTTCGGCACTGGACAGCACTTTCCATTATCAGTGCCCTGGTGTGGCCGAAGACGGCACTTTGACGCGAGCGGTCTTCCACCTCGCGATGCCCCTGTTCCAACAGACGTGCAACCGCGGCTGCTGAAAAATGGGGTAACCCAAGTTCTTGACAGGTATGGGCAACAAAGACGGCCGAAGCGCGACGTGTATCATCGCCGGCAGTAAATCGATCGGCAAAGTCCACCTTCACCCGGAAGCGGCGTGCAAATTCGGGATCACCCTCCTGCAACTCGTAATATAGCTCGCGCGAGCCGATCAAAACAATCTTTACGCTGGCAGCAACGATTTCGGGTACAAGCGAAAGCGCCGCAATCGGGGCAAAGGCTGTACCCGGATCTTCAATCTGGAGGCGGCCGCTGCGAAAAAAGCGTCGCAATTTTTCCCACACCAGAGGGTCAGTCAGCAAATCACGCAGGTGCAGCATTAAAAATCCTCCGTGGGCCTTATGCAGGCTGCCTGCATGGATGCGGGAAAATCCCGCTACCGGCATTTCACTCTCGGTTTGGTACTCAATGCTGCCGAACAACGAGCGAAACAGGGGATTGTCTTCAGCGATCACCGGTGCTCCATTCAAGTCGCTGTTATCCACCACCAGATTAACCTGATAGTGGGACAACACACTATCCAACCTCTCTTTGCGTACCCCATCCTCACTTTCAGCCGCCTTGAACAATTCCAGATTTTCGAGCAGGTCGTCCATGACTTGATGCAGATAGACGTCAAGTCTGGCGGAATCATTGATTTCCAGGGCAATGCGAATTTCTTGTGCCTCACGATCCAGGAGTGGCTTGACGACCTTGCGGCTCAAGTCCGCAAGGGCCTCGTTTTTCGCCCGCTCCATGGGACGGGTTTTCTCGAAATAGCGATTTATTTCAGCGATCAGTTCCTGTTGCGCCTGGGCAATGGCGGCACGTCTTTCCTTGGGCAAGGCAAACATTTCGTCCTCGGTCATGACGTGACCCTTTTTGTCGTGCAGGGTAAAGAGTATCTGGTTAGCTTCCCGATGCATCCGGAAATGGCGGGCTTCACCAAAGCTCTCGAGTTCTGCGAAGGCCTTGGATTCTTCCTCATTGTAGGATTTCTCTATCCGCTCGCTTTCCATTTTACAATCCGGCCCGTCAAGCTGGAGCGGTATTTCCGTTAGCAGATTTTTCATCATGCGCGCCATGTATTGACGGAACAAACGCCCCTTACCCGCAGGCAGGCGTACTGCACAGGGCTGCTTCGGTGCGTCGAAATTGTGGAGATAACACAAATCCGGCGGTGTCGGTCTTTGTACAGCGACTTCCTGCATAGCCTGCTTGAGCAGAGAAGAGCGGCCGCTGCCGACCTCACCCAGTACGAACAGGTTGTAATCCGTCTGTTCCATTTCCAGCCCGAATTGCGCAGCGATTGCCGCGCGCTCCTGTCCGATCCAGGGCACCGTATGATCAAGTAATTCTGAGGTGTCGGCAAACCCCAGCTTATCGGGATTGACGGTAAGACGAAGTTCGGCGGTGGTCAGCTTCGAGATCGGCATAGGCGGCGAGATGATAAGATGATAAAAAAAAAGCTTTCAGGCGAAGGGGAAGACGGAAGAGATCAGAGCAAACCTCACCCCCATTTCTCATGACTGCTCACCACAATCCCCGTCGCTACAGAGTGGCAGCGGCAAACTACTTGATAAGAGTTTAGAAAACAGCAGGTTATAAGTCAATGATATTTCGAAATACCTCCCGGAGACATTGCGCCGCCACGGTACATTATACCCAGGTTTCGGAACTCGCTTAACAAACTGAAGATTGTATTCCATCAGGAGCAACCATTCAAATATCGATAGGGCCACTATTTGGCAATTGGGCAGAAGTAAATGGACAGAATATTGGTGAAGTTAAA
This sequence comes from Desulfobulbaceae bacterium, assembly GCA_963678525.2. Classification (GTDB taxonomy): domain Bacteria; phylum Desulfobacterota; class Desulfobulbia; order Desulfobulbales; family Desulfobulbaceae; genus Desulfogranum. The sequence goes on along the minus strand of CAXXDG010000003.1, from coordinate 640,553 downwards.
ATTGACTTTAACAGACCATCTCAGATAGTTTGTTATCTCTTGATATTTTATGAATGTTTGTTCCCAGAGCTATTTTGCATTTTTTCGAAGTCGCTTTTTTTCTTTACGGATCACAAAGTGATAGATATAGAGTTTTTCAACTTTCTCTCTTGCCCAAGGAGTTTTTCGAAGGAACTTTAAGCTAGCATTAAAGGTTGGATTCACAGCAAATACTTTAATTTTAATCTTCTCAGCGAGGTAGGCAAAACCATGGTATTCCACTAAATCTTCTAGCATGTTTTTAAGAGTTACTCCATGCAAGGGGTCTCTATCTTTGGCACCTTTTTTTTCTGTCATTGGCTCACTCTTTAAATGGTATGGATTGTGCCTCAAGTGAGGTTAGATATAATAGAAACATTCAAATTTCAGAAATAAACTCAAACCTTGGGATTTTTCTGCCCTCAATTTCAATCAATTCAGTAAACATTTGTTTCAGCCGTACCTACATGCTGTAGTCACCGTATAAACATTGGTATACAACAACCTCTTCTCTTGTTTCTGAGTGTGTCGCTTGGCAGAAAACAGGATAATTATTCCGGGCCGCTACAGTTAACCGTTCACTCTCTCCCGCAATCGATCACTCGGACGAAAAGTAACCATTTTTCGGCCAGTAATAATCAATGATTCTCCTGTTTGAGGATTTCGCCCTTTTCGTGGCCGTTTGTCCAAAATATCAAAATTCCCGAACTGAACCAGCTTCACTGATTCACCGCCGGCAAGGGCGTTGACCAGGGTTTCAAAAAACACATCAATGATTTCAGCCGAAGTGCGGAGTGGTAATCCAACTTGATTGCTCACTGCTTCGGCCAGTTTTTTCCTTGTCACATTCTTTTTTTTTGCATTGAGTGATTTCACTGATTTTAGGGTTGTTTTCTTTGTCCATTAGCCTCGAAATTTCCCCTCGAATCAGTCCGTTTTTCGGCAGATCAGAGGGGATAGGTGATGAGGACGGTCTATACTATTTTTTCTTGGTTCTGGCTTCAATAGCCTTACGTAAATTTTCAGGTAGCCCTCTCTCCTTACCAGACTTGGATCGTTTCTCAGACAAGGCTTTTGCGCATAACGGCTGACGAGCAGAAAAACCATATTTTTTTCGGTATTCTTTGGACGTCAGTCCATGTGATCTCAGATGCTTTGGAGAGAGCATCTTGAACTCCTGGCCGCATTCCAGACAAACGATTTTATTCTTCTGGATTGATTTCTTCGGGTCCATCACAGGGCCGGTTTCTTCTTCAACACCTTCAGCTCCGCTTACCTCAACATCCTGAAGCCCTTTTAAGGTCTGGAATGTATCATTAAGAGCAGCTTTAATCTCATCAGTGCTCATTTCTTTGCTACTGATTTGAGATTGGATAATTTCGGCGGTCATTTCTACGAGTGTTTTACTCATGGTATCTCCTTGTCGTAATGATTGGATATTGTTATTTCTGTTCATTTTTGTACCAAGCATCCCAAAACTCCCTCATCTTCCGGTCGGCCTGGGCTGCTCTTTCAGCTTCTTGCTGAAAAAAAGTGTCAACTCGTTTTGACTCTTCCTGGTTCAGATCTGCATTCCATTCATTGAATGTGCGAAAATCACTCTTGTATTTTCCGCATTCTCGTTGACTGAGATCACGTTGGTAAGCTGCTTTGAGTAATTCAGTAATACCGCAATGATATGCAGTGTCTTTGGTGTCTTGTGATATGATGTGTTTTTTGCATAATTCACAAAAAAGACCTGCCTAAAAATAGGCAGGTCTTACAATTAAATCAATGAACTATTTTTTAATAGTCAGTATTAAGACTGACCTTTTATACTATCTAATTTTTTCAAAGTCAATTTTTGATTTATCATCATTTTGTAACAATTCGTTCAAGAGATCAACAGAATACATCCAATTATACTGATGATAATTCTTTTTACACATTTCGAGCTTTTCATCAAAAGTGATACGTAACATCTTCACTACTTTTTTTGCATGATTGCCAATCCCTTCCTCTGAGATAAAAACAAGAGCATCTATAATATCAGCCAGCTTCACGATTAACAGATGCTCTTTGCGCATTTCATTTTTCATCTGCGTAAGCCAAGGTGCAATCTCATGCTCTATCTGCTCGATAGGGTTGTCCAAGCCTGAAATACTTTCAATATGTCGTTTCAGGGGCGACGGCAGATCACCCATTAGTAATTCAGGCGTATCATGCAATGAGGCATATTCCATGATCTGGAGCAGATAGGTATCGGTCAGGTCTGGGCCAAGGATTTCCTTTGCCAGTCTATTGGAGATTCTGGTCACCATGTAATGGTGTTCAGCAAGCGTCTGATCGCGTGATGAACGTACACTGTGCCAGCGGGTCACATGACCGGATCTGGTAAGGTCAGAAAGGGTGAGTTTTGGGAGGGTCATGCTTTCGGCTATTTTGATTCGTCGCCTAATTGTGATTGGCTCGCATGGTATTTAGAAACTTCAACAAGCGTTTCCAGTCGAACAACTCTTTTATCCACCTCTACCACGTGAGCCTGTAACCGATCTATATCCTTATTTAACCGTTTAGTTTCATCAGTGAGTTTTAGTACATCAATTAATAAATCTTTCCATCCGGCCATTATTTTTCAGCGAGTGCAGCTAATGTTTCATTCAAACGTTTACGGGTTGCTTGAGTTTCTGATATAGCCTCCTTCACCCGAGCTGACACCAAATTAAATAATTCGTCTTCGTTTATTTCGGCCGGTACATCAGGATTGAAAGCGTCAATAGCCATTCGTACCACCTCAGCAGCCGAGACCTTTTGTTTTTTGGCAATAAGTTGAAGCTTTTCTACTTGTTGCGGAGCTATCAAATATTGTTTTCTGACTAAATTTTCAGCGGTTTGCATATGTTAACCTCACGGTAAAAGAGTGGCTGGCTACTTACTTACTTACACTATACACATACACATCGATATACACAACTTTTTTCCGCCGTGTTCTGATTCAAATTTCTTTTTAATTTTCAAAAGGGGAATGATAGCGTTTTTACTCGACCAGAGTTGACCTGGTTAACTGTAGCGGCTTGCAAACATAAAGCGCAGGACTTGCAAACAGAGGCAATCTCGGCTCGATTTAAACGCCAATAGGAATGATTATTGGCAGAAAGCAAAAAGGATGCACTAAACCAGACAGCAAAATAATTGATCCTGCGTGCTCAGGTTAATTTTAGAGATACCGGAAACATGTAAATCTGCAGATTTGCTTAAATGGTTAACATTGCCATTACGAGCCTTTGCTACCTTGATAATTGTCACCTCAGTAGGCTCTTCATGGACTATCTTTACTGCTGAATTTCGTTTTTCCTGCTAGGCTTTGAATGCTTCGTAACTTCCTGGATACAGTAGTAGTGTCAAGTGAAGGAAGACACTCACTCGATTAAGAGATGAACTGATAAGATCAATATTTGCTTGATCTTGTGGGTGATCGTTTTATGAAAATATTTAAGACAGGAAGTTGCCCGGACCCTTCAGTTTCATGCAGTTCTTCCTCGATGCTGAGACGCCAATTCGGCTTGTGCAAGACAAAACAAAAGTTTCGGAATTATAATAAATACTTTTCCAGCAACTTACTGTTGCGGACGCTTACCTCATTTTCGAGTTCTCTTACGATACCCATGAATTTTTTTGCGATAGGAGACAATGCTCGATCCCGCAGGTACATGAACCCATAATTTGTAAACAGCTCTTTATTTTCATAAGGCACCACTGAAAAAACATTGTTTTCCAGTTCGGTTTCAATCTGAAGGGGTAACGCTATGCTGATGGCGTCACTTTCTCTGATAATCTGTCTGGAAAAAGATATTTCTTCGATCAATATGGATGGAAATGCTTGATCGTCGGCTGTTTCGTGAAATAACCTTCCCGGAACATGGGAAGCAACCCTGGACGGGATTTTAGTCATAACTAGGGGGAATTTTCTTAAGTCAGCTTTCGAAATTTGTTCTTTTTCAAGCAATGGATGGCCGGTTCGGCAAAAAATTATGCTTTGATGTTTAATCAACGGATCTGTTTCAATATATGGGTTAGCCATTGTTTGACTAACCTCTGCAAGACCCAGGTCCACCTGGTGATCGATTACCAGCTTTTCAACTTCCTGCCAGCCTCTAACAACCACTTGGCACCGAAGGTCAGGGGATTCGGATATGAGTTTGCCAATGGCTTTATGCCCGGTCAACTCTGCCGCGATTGGCCCAAATGCGACGGAAAGCTCACCCAATCCACCGTCCTTTATAATCTTTATTTCCCGTTCAAGTTCGCTGGCTGCGGTCAAAATCTGCTTGGCATATTTTTCCACTGTTTGGCCATACACGGTTACCGACACACCACGCGGGTGTCTATGAAACAGCTTTATCCCCAGTGTTTCCTCAAGGCTGGCTATACTTCTGGAAAAAGCAGGGTGTGAAATGTTTTGAGTTTGCGCTGCCTTCCTGAAATTACATTGTTTAATCAATGCATTAAAGTGCATCAGTTGTTTTATTGTAATCACAATTGTATTATTCCAGTTTGAGTGCGAAATCGAAATATCAACGGTGCATAATTGTTACCAAATACAGTCATTAATTGCAATTTACATTACCAGAAGTTTAACTATACTATTTTGATAGGCACCTGATTTTGTGTCTCATTCTAACTGTTCATCTATCTACATCCGCACATTTCAAAAGGGAGACAAAACATGTTAACAACTAAGTGGAGGGTTTTAGGATGCCTTATTGTGTGCAGCATCCTAACAATAGCCAGTACGGCCATGGCAGCTTCGAAGCCTAATATTTTGGTGATCTGGGGAGATGATGTAGGTCAACAAAATATCAGTGCATACCATAGGGGTATGATGGGTGGTCGAACACCGAATATTGATCGTATTTCCAATGAGGGCGCTATATTTACAGATTCTTATGCTCAACAAAGTTGTACAGCTGGACGTGCTTCCTTTGTTCTCGGTCAGCACCCATTTAGAACAGGCCTACTTACTATAGGTATGCCTGGCGCAAAACAAGGTATACAGGATAAAGATCCAACCATTGCCGAATTACTCAAGAATTTTGGATATATGTCGGGGCAGTTCGGCAAAAACCACTTGGGAGACAGGGACGAACACCTGCCGACCAACCATGGATTCGACGAATTTTTTGGTAATCTTTACCATCTTAATGCGGAAGAAGAGCCGGAAAGTCAGTTTTATCCCAAAAATCCTGAATTTCATAAGAAATTTGGACCGAGGGGAGTATTACACGCAACCTCCGATGGTAAAATCGAAGATACAGGCCCCTTAACTTCAAAACGAATGGAAACCGCCGATACAGAGTTTCTTAATGCAAGTCTTGATTTCATCGAGCGTGCTCACGCTGCAGGTAAGCCTTTTTTCGTCTGGCACAACACCACCCGCATGCATGTGTGGACCCATTTGAGCGAAAAATATAAGAATAAGTCTGGTTACGGCATGTATGCTGATGGCATGATGGAACTAGACGATACCGTCGGTGCATTGCTGAATAAACTGGATGAACTCGGCATTGCCGATAACACCATCGTTATTTTCAGTACCGACAATGGAGCAGAGAAATTCACTTGGCCCGATGGTGGCACGACCCCATTTCGTGGCGAGAAAGGCACGACATGGGAAGGTGGTTTTAGAGTCCCGCAGATGGTCAAATGGCCCGGACATATTAAACCAGGTACGGTTATCAATGACATCTTCTCTCATGAGGACTGGATGCCGACCCTGTTAGCAGCGGCAGGTGAACCGGAGATCAAGGAGAAACTTCTGACCGGCTACAAAGCAAACGGCAAGAATTTCAAAGTACATCTCGACGGCTATAACCAAATGGATTTGTTGACCGGCAAAAGTCCGGGCAAACGAAACGAAATTTTCTATTTTGACGCTGGCGGCAATCTCAATGCTGTTCGCTACAAAGATTGGAAAGCCCATTTTACCATTATGGAAGGATCGATAAATGAAGCCTACCGAAAAACACCAAGTTGGCCGTTAATTGTTAACCTGAGGATGGACCCGTATGAGGTCGGCCCGGATTCAGCCATGTATCTTCGTAATTTCTATGCTGAGACGATGTTCATGTTTGTTCCGGCCCAAGCGTACGTCTCACAGTTTCTTGAGACTTTCAAGGAGTTTCCTCCTACAAAGGGTGGTACATTAAGTATCGATAAGGTGTTGACCGAGATGCAGTCGGCTTCAAGTCGTCAATAATTTTTTGTGAATGGATAAGCGATCTACAGTTTTATCAATACGGATCGCTTATTCATGGTTGTTCATTTTTCGATTTCTTCCAAGCTTGTGCAATTGGAGTAATATCTATGAAAAAGAAAATTACGTTTGCCGGATTAGGCTGGTTACTATGTCTACTTTCCATTACAGTCACACTTTCCCTTGCTGCTGATCCACTGCCATCATGGAATAAGGGCCAGACCAAGCAATCCATCTTAGCTTTCGTGAATAAGGTGACGACACCAGGATCTCCTGATTTCGTAGAAGTACCGGAACGTATCGCTACGTTTGACAATGATGGCACACTTTGGTCAGAACAACCAATGTATTTCCAGCTGTTTTTCGCTATGGACCGCGTCAAAGCCTTGGCTCCACAACACCCTGAATGGAAGAACGAGGAGCCTTTTGCCTCATTGCTAAGGAATGACGTGAAAGCCGCGTTGGAAGGGGGAGAGAAAGCAATTATAGAAATCATCATGGCTACCCACGCAGGCATGACAACGGTAGAGTTCGAAAAGACTGTGAAAGATTGGATAACCACGACGACACATCCTAAAACTGGGCGGCGTTTTACTGAAATGGTTTTTCAGCCGATGCTCGAATTGCTTGCCTACTTGCGTGCCAACGACTTCAAGACCTTTATTGTCTCAGGGGGTGGAATCGAGTTTATGCGACCCTGGACTGAAGCGATTTATGGTATCCCACCAGAGAACGTGATTGGAAGCAGTATTCAGACCACATTTGAAGTGCGTGATGACGGGCCTGTTCTCATTAGGCAGCCAAAACTTAATTTCATTGATGATAAAGAAGGGAAACCTGTTGGCATCAATATGCATATTGGCCGTCGACCGATAGCGGCTTTCGGAAACTCGGACGGCGACTTGCAAATGATCCAGTGGACAACAGCCGGCAAAGGTATTCGATTTGGGCTATTGGTCCACCACACCGATAGTGAGCGTGAATGGGCCTATGACCGCACATCGCATATCGGCCAGCTTGACAAGGCTTTGGATGAAGCTAGTAGGCAAGGTTGGACAGTGGTTGACATGAAAACAGACTGGGCACAAATCTACCCTGAAAGTAAAGAATAACTTTAAGGAGGATCAGGGCACCCGTGATTTGTAGTGTCAATACATAACTATCACCGGTGTTGTTTGGTGTACATTCTTCCTGAGTGTACGCAACAAAAATGCCGTCTTGACTATGTTATAATTTGGTCATCAATGCTTTGTTTGCTGGGAAGAGGAACCTGGTCGGCACTGGCGGCCAACAGTCCATCAACCTTCTATACACCTTGAAGCTGGCAGAGCCGAACCTATGCCAGCTTCATATCTTCTCCCTTATTTATTCCCGTAGCATAAAACCAGTGTTAGAAAATAATCGGCCATTTCGCCCTATTACGATAGTTTCAGCATAACGAAGACGTAATTCTATTGACTTACCCTCTGGATGAAGTGGCAGCTCCTTTTCCAGCGTGACAATCTGTTCCGCGGTTGGAGGTGCTGGAGCCACCATCCCACCTAAAACGATACAGACATTTTTATCTGTCTCTATGAAACGAATGGGGAGAAGATAGCTTGATTCCGAATTGATCTTCGCCCGTAGAATTGATTCGGTTTTGGTCTCAAATACCTTCCTGGCAAGTATCTCTTGGACTTTTTGGGTAAGGAACACAGCCAAAACACAAAGGATAGCAATACTGATCAGGTTGGATTTTAAAAAACTGTAGAAAGATAGTCCCTTTGCCTGACTGATTTTACGGAACCCCGCCAACCAGAAAACGACAGAAGACGAAAACTGGATAGCAACGATGTTGGTGAAGGTTAGAAGCAACGCACCGCCACCCATTGCAAATTCACCTCGGGCAAACAGGATATTTGCGGCACATAGTGGTGGCACTAACGCTGTGGCAATGGCAACACCGACCACAGCAACACTCAGCCTGGGTGAAACCGTGGCGTAAGCTCCGGCAGCGCCACCGGCGAGGGCTATCACCAAATCGGCCAGGTTGGGGGAGGTTCTGCTAATAATTTCCCTTGAAATTGGAACATCAATATGAATAACGCCAATGATATAAGCGGTGCCGAACACGACTGCAGCTCCTGCAAGCAAGGTCAGGAATCCGCGCAATAATAGCTGTAAATCGCTTTCCACGAGAGCAAGAGATATACCGGTTATTGGACCAAGTAACATGGCAATCAGCATAGCACCAATTATAACAGCCGGACTGTTTACCAGGAGCCCATAGCTTGCGATGGTTGCGGCCAGAATATTCATTGCAAGATAAGGAATACTCAGTTCTGCGCCTGTACGGATCCCTTCTCTGACAGATACATTGTGATCAACAGTTTTGACGTCATCCATGGCACGCGTCTCCAGAGAGAATATTAAATCTACAGAATACAAAAATTTGAAAATTTAAATGGATGATAAATTTCCGTTTTTTACCTTTTTAGTGTGAAAACCATCAAAATTCTCTTTATGTTTTTTTTGGGTGATTGCCAAGTAAAATTTTGCAGCAATGCACTGGAACTGGAGTTATTAATCCGTACGTCAGACAGAAGACATTGGTCGCAACAATATACAGCGTATGTACGGCAGGTTAACGAGAGTGGCCCTGACACCAATGTCTACTGATCAGGTTTCGTCTTAATATGTGGACAACATATTGATTCGAAGAGATAAAATCTTACCGGAAAAATCATACTATCAAGTCGATACCCTGATTAGCCTACACTGTGAGTATTTGAATACGGACAAGTTGCTACTCTTCGGAGATAATGCGAAAAGTGGTCCCGTTTATTGCAATGTTGGCGCCTGGCTGTGATGTATATCAACATAGCCAATTTCCGGCCTTTCCAAGTTAATATTCTTCCTGCCGGGGGGGAACGGTATAGTTTAATGGATTTTGGGTAAGAATGGAGTAACTTCGAACTCTAGATTACCAAAGATAGTGTATTTTTGGGAAGTTAGCGTTGGGCTTAACATTGCCAAGTCGAAGGTAACGACTTTTCTCACCTACTCAAACGAGAGGTGTTTCCGGTACATCTCACATGCGTATAGGTAACGAGGGTGTATTCTGCTTTTAACGAGCCCCATATAGGCGTGTATGGATCAAGTAGGCTTGATTATGACGACCAGTCCGTTCTGAATAGGTCTATCTACGAGCTGGTGGACAGGGCCAGGGTGGCGGCATGTGAGATATATTCTTACGCCTATGAAGCAATGGAGCGTGCCTGTGTGGACGATCTGACCTCAGTAGCCGAGTATATAAGCCTGCTGGACTTTGAAATAACCCGGGTGGAGGAAATGCCGGATGGATCAGGGAAGCTGTACCTGCATTACCTGCGGGACCGTGAATCGTTTACCTCTGTCAGGGTAAGTAAGCAGTACATGGAGCAGCACAACCCGGTAGCTGGCGGGTATTACCTTGTATCAAAGGGCGGGTATAAATCGTACTCACCGATGGAGCTGTTGTTCATGGTCGGTTGTTGAGCGTACGGGCTGAGCTGAAGTAAGTCAAGAATGAGGGGGCTGCCTGTATGGGGTGACCTTTTTTTGTTGTTGAGAGTGTTACGGTGTGACGGAATGCCTGATATTTGCTTCCATGAATATGAAGCGTGAAGGTGATGAGTTGTTCATGGTAAAAAAAGAAAAAGGCGGTACAGGAGCGGTACAAACTAACTGGAAAACAAAAAGCGCCTATCTCAGATCGAGCTAACTACCCGAAATCATGGAGCCGATAACCGGACTTGAACCGGTGACCTACTGATTACGAATCAACAAGATTAACAAGATAACTAATTGATTATACACAACTTTACTACTTCATCCATTCTGCCGCCCTACCCTATTTTCTTCTAGTCACTGTCCATAAAAATAACAATGTTTTTCTAATAAGTTATGAAATAAATTTTGCTCTTTCCAATGGATTGTGTAAACTGAAAATGAAGATTTTACACAAAGTTTACACAAAAAAATTCACAGGCACCATGAGCAAAGACACCATTCTCCTCAAAGACGAAATGACCGGCATTACCTACTACACGCGAGGCACCAAAAAAGGAGCCATATCCTTCTATTTCAGAGCCAACGGCAAGACTCACAGGTTTTCATCAGGCAAACGCGATCTAAAAGAGGCTGTAGCTGTTGCCAATGAAGCAAAGAGGAATGCCGAGCGCGGGAAACCTGCTCAGTCAATTACCTTTGCCAAGGCAGGGAAAATGTATCTTGAATATAAATCTGCCAGAGTCAAGCCCAAAACCTTGAACGACTACCAGCGCAATGTGGATTTTGCCGCAGAATTTTTCGGCAAGAAAGACCTGAAAGACATCAACAACAAGGCACTGGACGCCCTTGTCGATTATCGACGCAATTATTACGAGCTGAATCCAGAAAAGGCGACCTTCACCTACAAGAGAAATGGCAAAACAATCGAAGGCAGGAAGCATGACGACAATATATCCCATCGCACCATAAATTTTCTTGCCAACGTAGTGGTTGCTGTCATGAAGTATGCCCATGAACGTCATGGATACATTGAGTCAAGCGACATACCCAAATGGCACCAGCTCAAAGAAAACAAGCGGGATGATTTCATTGACGAAAAGGACATGCTAAAAATGCGGGATTACTACCTGTCCCGCAAAAACTTTTTTTACGCAAACCTGATTCCATTCATTTTCTATTCAGGCGTTCGCCCCATGTCTGAAGTGAACCGCATTTTGTGGAGCGATATCGACATGGAGAAGCGGTGCATCTACGTAAGGAACAGGAAAAGCAAGAACCGCGTGAAAAATACAGCGGTCCCTATGCATGATCGCCTGAAGGATATCATTATCCAAATGAGAGAATTGACCTATAACGGCGATGATAGCCAGAATGTGTTTGTGAGAAAAAACGGGATAGTCGTTAAGGATATTAAAAAATCGTTCAAGTCCGCCCTTCTGAAATGCAAACTCGACCCGACGTATACGCCTTATCATCTCAGGCATGGATACGCTACGTTTGCCCTGACCAAGTTGAAGCTGCCCATTGAACGTGTTGCGATCATCATGGGGCATGTAGACTTTAAAATGGTGAATGAAGTGTATGGACATCTGCGGGAGGAAGGGCTGATTAATGAGAACGACTTAGCATATAGCGAAGCACTTGAGGCTGGTCGTATTTCTCAGTGGGTGCCGGATAGAAATATCGAGGAGTTCATGGAATAAGATAACCCCAGGCTCGTTTCTATGTGGATAGAGGACTTTAGAGGAATTATGGACCCCCAATGAAGGATACGAAACGAGCCTGGTGTCAGTCTCTTTTCCCGATGCTTTCAAAAATATTTATCACCGTTTTCTTGAGATCAAATCTTTCGACCAACTCAATGCTCTGCCTGACGAGCAGGGCGAAAAGACTCATCAGACCATTGATGCCGAGATACCCCACAACAGAGGCTCCCAGCATTTTATAGTAAGCTGACCAATCCTTTCCCTGTACAGCGCAGTAATAATTTATCCCGATGAAGATGGAGACAAAGATCACCAGCAGGAATTGCCGCGCTGTCCTTATCCTTCTTGATTCACCTGCTACGCCCCCTAGTACAGAGAGCGAGATATAGGTCAGGAATGTTTTGATGTATGTCCAATTTTCCATATTCTACTTGCTGGATGATTATAGGAACTTTCATTAAAGAATTTCATTATCTAATCATATCAGCCAGTTCGATAATCATTTGCCGCTTGTATGTGTTTATTTCCCTGCATGTATCCTCATCGATCTGGTCGAGGTCAACAGGCAACGCCCCAATCTTAGTGAAGAGCGTGAGTGTTTCGTCAAGGTCTGCAAGTACAACCCTGCATTCTGCATGGTCATCGCTGTACGGGTTATGCACCTTTACTGTAGAATCTGAGCCACCCATTTTTGCATAGTAGCTGCCAAGCATTCTCAGGCAGTAGAATCGCACCACTGCCTTTGCTGTCTCCGGCTCCCCTGAATAATGGACAAGGGAGGTAATCAGACTCGTGGGTAGGTCGAGTATCTGCCTTACGTTCATAGCTACTTTGCCCCAGACAATACTTTTGTAATGACTTCAGAGAGATCGGAACCCTTCTGGAATCGCCTTCTATAGCCCTCTGAGCGTCGCTGATCTTCTTTTAGTATAGCAACAAGATGATCTGTTACGGACGCGGATTTGACCCCTTTTTGGGCTTCCTCGATCACCTGTACCCATTCATCATTCTGAAAAATCCATTCCGCGTTCTCATAGATGCCATTGACGAAGGCTTCAGGGGCAGATGGGTCGGTAACAATATCGACGGTGCGTAGCTCATAGCCTTCCTCGACAATCAGTCCGTTTTTTGTTTTCGAAAGTGTACCAACGCCCCGTGAAGAGACGCCGAGCTGAACGCCATCATTGAGCAGACCGCGAACGATATTTCCCATAGGCGTTGACAGAATCTTTGCCGCTCCGTACCAGTTATTTCCTTCCCGTTTCAGGTCAGTAATTAGATGTGATGCCCGTTCAGGATTGATTGCAGGCGTATCAGGGTGATTCAGCTCGCCGATAGCCCTGCTTGTGTTAACGTAGCTATCAACGTACTGATTTACGGCTGTTTCAAGAATTTCGGCTGGATAGAACCTGTGGTTTCGATTTTTTATATTACTCTGAAGGAAGATGCCGTGTATATACAGCTCCCCATCAGTTTCATCGATGGTCGTTTCTGTAAGATTATCTTCCTGTTTTTCTATTAATAACTTCATGTGTACTGCCTTTTATTTTATCTCTATTTTGTTACAATTGAATTCGTATAGAGCCAATGCCAACTGCTGATAACAGTATGATGTAAGCTCGTGCCATATCTCTTCCCTTGGAATGACTGCGTATCCTGCTGTGGCTGTTTTCCAGCGATCAATGATGCCCTTGTCCATGAAGTATTTTTCTTTGACAGACATGCCGGGGAAAAAGTCATCTGTTAGTTCAGGATGGTTCAGCGTCCATTCAGGAGTCCAGCTCCGCTTCTCGTCAATATGCTTAAAGAGATATTCCCGTGTTGCCTGAACCTGTTTGATTTTTTTCGGGTCATTAGGATAGGTAAAGCAATGGGGTTCCCGTTCAACTGCGGCATACTTGTTGATTGCCTGATAGAGCATGGAATACAGCAATGAAAGCCTGTCTTCGAGGATAGCTCCCTGCTCCCGTGTCAGTTTCGGGCGTAATGCTGTAAGCTGAAAAAATCGTTTTGTATTAAAGGTGAACATGCGCTGGCTTATGAATCTGCCGAACGATCTGCCAGACATGGACTGCCGCCTGTCGTTAATATCGTGAGCCATCAACTTATCGTATAGCGCCAGTGATAGCTGTCGGTAGTAGAGCTGAAGGATAACGTTGAAGATTTCCTTCCGCTTCAAGACCTGATGCTTGGGTGCGCTGAAGAGATCAATGACTCCGGTTTCAACAAATTGTTGCTCGCCATCAGTGGCTTTATTCAGGAATGCGGATAGTGCTGATTCTGAGACTCCCTTGTTCACGTCGAAGTACCCAGAACCCTCGATCTTGCCAGGACGATGTGCTGGGTGCCATGCCTTCAGATTGTTGATATTGGACGCAAACATGAACTCTGCTTGCATGGCTTGCATTCGTGATTTGTCACCATTAGATTCGGCTTCAAATTTCTTAGGGTTCTGCTCAATCTGGTCAACCCTCTGCATGAGATCGAAAATTTCATGGTACAGGATAGCCAGCCTGTCTGCGCCGATGTATTGAGCAACGCCTGTGCATTCTTCAGAAACCTCGATAAACGGTTGCGGATCGAGTTCGATGATTCTGGTCTGTGCGAATTTTCTCTTTGCTTCTTTAAAATCCATATTACTTGCCCTCCTTATTGCTGACATAACGGTGGGCGTACTCGACGTATTCGGGTCCAGCGATGATTTTCAGGACTTTGAGCATATCAAGGGTGCAGTCGAGACAGAATGAATCTGTTTGCCCTTCATCCTTTATGAGTTGCAGGTATTTGGCATAGAGCACACCGGACGCGAAAAGCATGTTTTCAGGGTGTAGCCCGTCGAGAAGTTCCTCTATGGTGTTATCCCGGTACGCGGTTACGAATTGTGTCTCAAAAATTTCCTCGTCCAATTCTTCTAATAATCGTTGTGTTTTGGTTTTCATTTTCTCACCTCTTTTGTTTTTTGTTGTATTTCAATTATTTATGCCGGATTTTGACGGGCTGGAATGGGTGCGGAGGTGAGGTGATGGTGTGAGGCAGAAATTTTTTTCAAAAAAAATCGCTGTTGGGAGTCCTGCATGTATAAATATAATGAAATACAATTCAAAAGGAGAAATTTATGCTGATAAAAGAACCAGTTACTACCGATTGGCGCATTAAGAACAAAATGTTTCCGTTGAACGTGAACCTGCCAGATGAAATCAAGGTAGAGATGAAGGAAGCAATACAAATCCTCGGCATTAGTCAATCGGACTATGTGAGGCTGATTATAGACCGCGCGAATAAGGATGTATTACAAAATGGTAAGTTGTGAAGACAAAAAAAGAAGGGCATCATATGGAGGATGCCCCTGAGAGGTGAGAGCCTTTCCGTAACAAGAGATTGCCAGTACCATAGCTACAATGAAACGAAATTTTAAAACTAAAATCAATAAAAAGTTAAATTCTTTCTGCGCTCTCAGTGATATTTATACTGATATTAAGAGCCAGAAATACAGAGAAAAAATAGACCAGATAAGATCATTAGAAGATTATGAAGAACGCAAAACATTAAAGAATTCACTTCCCGTATATTATCCATGCATTTCATTTGATGGCGTTAGTGCATCAATTGAAAAGTGCAAAGAGGTAGAAAGCACAGGCGTTGTTCAATTTGATATTGATAATATCAAGGGCGATGAAGCAGAGCAATTCAAGCAAGAGCTAATAGAAAAGGTTCAAGAATTGATATATGCGTTTATTTCTCCTTCGGGTGGTTTGAAATTTGGCATCAAAACAGATTTCATTTCATCGGAGAAGAATGTCAACGACGTTTTCAGGTTCGTCTATGATGCTATCGAGACAAGGCTACAAAAGAAATTTCCTGAAATGAAAGCAGACAGGCAATGCAGAAGTATTGTTCTTCCGTTTTTCCTGTCTTCTGACCCAGATGCCTACCTCAACGAAAAGTGCGAAACCCTGCAAGTCAAGGAGGAAGCCGAGGGGCAACAAAGGCATGAAGATCGGGAAAAGAAAGCCAAAGCCTATGACGCCAAGACCCTTACCTGTTCAAACGATACTGTTTTAAGCGCACTGGCAGCGATTCCTAGCGCTCTCCAATACGATGAAAGGTACAAGGTGAATGTTGCCGTAATCAACGCCATAGGGGCTTCCAAGGCTATTCCTGCGCTTGTAAATCATTGGCAGCATCGCAAAGGACGAGATCATATTGCCAAACAAGTAAAAGAACAAGCCAGAACAGCGTCAAAATATCCTTATTCCCTTGAGTATCTGCTTAAAATTGCAAACCAACACGGATTCCAAAGCAGACATGGCGGAAATCGACGCAAGATAGCTGATACAGATAGCGAAGGCACATATAGGGGGAAAAAAAATTACTCGATTGCAGAGGGGCAGAAGGTTCTGGAAGAGAAACTTGCCCATTTCTTCAATGATAAGAAGAATCAGGCATTGATGATCGAGGCTGGATTCGGCAAGACTACTTCTGTCCTAAAACACATTGTTGAGCGTGGGGCAACAAAGTCAAATATAGCATATTTCGTGCCAGAAAGAAAACTTGGTACTGATCTGACAGAGAATATCAGGGGTTTTATCAAAGGTAAAAAGTTTAAGGGCTTCAACAAAGTTTTATTCCGTCAAATAAATGGATTTGAATCTTCCTGCTATCGGAATTTGAACCGTGGAGAGGAGTTGAAATTCTACACAAAGAAACGATGCGGTAATTGTACGTATGGACCTACTTTTGGCGACCCTGTATGTGAGTATATCAAGCAGTATGATAACAGATTCAGTGGCGTCCGCTTTTATGCCCATGCTCACCTGTTTACACCATCAAACCTGGACTATGAGTGGAAGCCCGACTATTTGGTCATTGATGAGGATATACTGAACTCAATGATAGATGAATCCTATGTCAAAGAGTGTGGATTTACGGACGATCTGTTGGTAAAAGTAAGCGAATGCCTGGACCAGGATATGTCCATTGAGGATGCGTTGGTTCATCATTATGACAGCATTAGAGAGGAGCTTAAAAAGACTGCAAAAGAGCTGAAGAACCCTTCAATTACTGAAAATAGACAAGCAGGGTTGTTAAAATATCAAACAGACCTTGAAAGCCTACTGAATCCGTATGGGAAGTTTGTTGATATTGTACCAACGTCGAAGGATAGCAATAATGTTTGTTTCAAAATTGTAAGAAAACGAGAAATAAACGAGCGGTGGCAGGGCGTTCCGATTCTGTTGCTCGATGCATCCGGGAGGCAGGAGGTCATTGAAAAGCTGTTTGATTCTGACTTCGAGTTTTCGGAGATAGCTGTTGATTATCAGGACAATGTTGAAGTTGTCCAGATTAAGGATAACTGGGTATCAAAAAATTGGGTTAATGATGGAGACAATCGTCGCAAGGTCGACAATTTAATTGACTTGTATAAGGACGACGATACAGCGGTAATTTCCTACAAGTATCTGGTTGAAGATAAGGAAAATGCTATGTGGTTCGGTGGTCTTCGTGGAAAGGACGATTTCTCGGAAAAGAGCAGGTTGCTTGTTGTTGGTAGACAGTTGATTCCATCGACTGCATTACTGGAGCGATGTCATGTTATTTTTGGCAAGGACGACAGCAGGACGGACAACCGGGTAGCAGTTGAACGGATTATTACCATGGCAGATGGCAAGAATAAATCTTTTGAAGCGATGGACTATATTAACCGTGAAATGAGGTTGTTACATGAACATATTAATATTGCGGAGACGTATCAAGCTGTACATCGCCTGAGACTGATCCGTGGGGAGGAGAAAAAGCAGGTCATCTTGTTCACGTCTGAAGTTTTGCCGATCACTATTGATAGGTTGGTGGACTCAGGGGAGATTGGTTTCACAGATATTCGGATGGCATTTCTAAAAACGATCAAGGAAAATGGCGTTGTACCTGTTAAGGATAATAAATTGATTGCGCAATCTAGCCAGTTACCTATAAGCCAGGTGAAAGATTTAAAGGATCGCGAAAAGACATGGCTCAGTGATAATATCCATTTTAAGATTGTTTCATTAACTTGCAAAAAAGGTTCTGGAAAGAAAGCAAAACGAGATTTTTATGTGTGGAGGAATATTTTAAAGTCTGAATATATAGAGATTTTGAAGGAACTTTATGGCTTTAAGGTCTATATGGATTAGATTTTGATAATTTTTATCTGTACGACGCGGCGCGTCGTGTGCGCGACCTTTGGTCGCCACTGTTTTTCATATGTTCTTGTTTTTTTTTTGTAGTCCACTTGTTTCACTTTTTATGATTTTTCATCCGTCTGCTGTAGACAATGGGTTGGTCGATTTTTTTTGAAGTTCAAAAGTGAGCAATTTTTCGTCTTTGGATATATAAGATATGTCCTTAATATATATATCCTATAACGAAAAATTGCTCGTTTTTAAGATATGAACCTTGCACTGTCTACAGCAGACGGAAATCCATCAAGATTCCATAGGTTATATATAAAAATAAAGAAAACAGATGGAGATTATATGAACCAGAAAATCAGTGAAAGCATAAAGAGAAAAGCCAATAAAAAATATTCAATGGTCAAAATGAATAGGTCGCTGGAAGCGTTATTACGCGAGGCAGTTGAAGATGAAGGTCTGGATAAATTTTTTGTTGTCAATGAAGCAATTTCAATGTGGCTCAAAGATAAGGGATATGGACATTGGTTGAAATTTCATATGCCAGTAAATAGAACATTCAAAGAAGAGATTAAATATAAAAGCCTTCCAGTTGACGAACGAATGAAAATGTACCTAGAAAGAACTTAAAAAAATAAAACTACATATAATTGATATTCCACATAATAGATATTCCATATAATATATCAAATAATACCTTTAATAAAATGTGGTGGTCTATGACCACCAACAGTCGTTTCATGAGCGTAGCGAAGAAACGACACAGACCATAGTATATTAAGACCCTAAAAAAATGACATATATAATAGAAAGAAAAGCTACAAAAAGGGTCGCCATCAATGTCTGCCAAAAATCAAGAAGAAAATACAGGAGCCAGTGAGTTCCTTCAAGATATAATCCAAGAAATAGTAATAAATCAACAAGAAAGCCAAGAAAAACTTGAAATCAAATTCTTGGAGCTACAGAAACGCTCCATAGACCCATCTCTATCAAATGAATTTCATCAGGATTTCAATCGGATGATGAAATGGAAACAGAATTGCCTTGAACTTGAAGATACGAAAAATGCTCAAGCTATCCTTAAAGAAATCAAATCGTTACGTAACAACATCAAGGCAAACACCGCTCTTACCAGCAAGGAACGGGATATACTGCTATCGCTGAATGATGCAACACGGGAATCTGTCAATAACGATAGTTCCTATAACGATAGTTCCTATAACTCCACCAAATCAGGCAGTTCAATCATATCAACAACTATTAAGAAAACTGCACAGAACGCCCTCTATACGCTCTCTGGCATTACGCATAGTCTAGGTATCAGCAATGCTCGCCTTGCCCCATATGGCGCTCCTGATGCGTCCTACGGGCTTGCAAGAAGCATTCCGGATCAGTATGAAACAGGGCGAAAAATCACACACGCAGATGAACAGGCACCCAAGCTAACACGGGTCACAATTTCTGAAAGAGCATCCCGTAGCACGTTGACCAGAATTGAGAAGAACACCAGCGATACAAACCGGCTCCTACGAGATTCACAAAGCGGCAGTCTTGAGAAGTCCCGCGAACAGAACAGGGCAGACCAAAGGCATGACGACACACTTTTACAGATCAGGGATACCGTATCTGCGTTTGAATCCCCACAAGCGAAGATAGAAAGCCTGCTCGACGAGATCGAGGATATAAAAGACCGCCTGAAGTCTGCCTATTCATTCGTTCGCAAAGCCGCAAAGGTCATCATTTCCACGCTGACAGGATTCGCAAAAACAATATTCTCAACAGCCAGATCACTAACAAGCACTTTCAAGGGTGTACTCAAAGCAGGTGGCAGGATATTGCCGAAGATAGCCCATGCAGGTAAGTTACTGGGAAGGTTCTCTGGACCCCTTGCAGTCGCTATCACCACCATTGAAGGCATACTCGGATCATTTGAAAATATCCGTAATTCCAATGAAATCCTCGGGCGAGCCACTTCAATTTCTGACCAGATCATATTGGCAATTGGAGGCTTCGTTGAAGGCTTGGCGTCTGGTGTCGATTCCATAGCCTCCGTCTTCGGTCTATCCACTGGATTTTCCAAAACAATTGAAGAAAATGTCACTGTTCCAGTTGCGAATTGGTTCCACGATAATTTTTCAAAAGAGAGAATCCTGAAAGGGCTTGAAATCGTATCTCCTGTTCATTGGGCACAAGTCCTTACCGATGACATGACGGCATATGCAGATGGACTATTCTCCGTATCGTTCCCGAAATTTGATATTCAATCAATTGTAGTGAAGCTGGCAAAATCAATCACTGGCTGGTTGCCCAATTCTACGAGGAATCATGTTTTAAGGCAACTTGGAGTAGACGTACCAGAACTGCCACCACAGCAATTCATCGACCAAGGGAGCAATCTTGAAAAACAACTCGATACGGAAGGAAAAGTTGAGACCCGTCCATTCGGCAATTCTGAAATCACAGACTGGCAGGCAGTAGAGAAATTGTCCAGCTCAGACCTGAAAAATTTGATCTCCTTCGGTGACTGGGACGACCCAACTATGGACCGCTTGCAGGGCATTTTGAAAATGAAACAGACAAAATCCACTGACATCAGTTTCACAGCACCATCAACCCATGGTACACCCCTATCCATAGCCCCTGTAGATGCACAGCCACTTGTGGTTCAGAATACTGCAAGAATGGAGACCATTCTCCATGACAAAGATCAATATGAAGAAAGAATGGAACAATGGGCAGTTGACCAACCTACTATCAGCCAGAGAACGATCACAAATACGTCCGTTTCGCAGTCACGCACGAATCTGGCGGTTAGACCTTACGAGTACGACGCGGAGCTGGATGCACTTGCCTATTCTTTCTATTGAGCCTCACGCCATCTGTCATAAACGTATACGTTCGTGACACTCTGGAATATAGCGTCACAAAAGCCCCAAAACTATTTCTTGACACTTTTTCTACAAACGTCTATAGTATTTGTGACAGTTTGATTGGTTCGTTACAGTGTAACGGAGTTCCTTAACGAAATTATTACACGGCAGAATACAGAGGGCAGGCGATGGCACCACAGGTAGGATACATTCGAGTTAGTACAGCAGAGCAGAACACCGACAGACAGCTCAATGGCATCGAGCTTGATAAAATATTCAGTGAAAAGATTTCAGGCAAAGACATGAATCGTCCACAGCTTGAAGCCATGCTTGATTATGTTCGGGAAGGAGATCACGTCCACGTCCATGAGCTATCACGACTCGGCAGGTCAGTAATCGACCTGCACAAGATCGTGGAACAGCTTCTTGAAAAGGGAGTCTCTGTTACCTTCCACAAAGAGAACATGACATTTGCTCCCGGCAACGAAGAAAATGCCACTCAGCAACTCATGTTCGGAATGCTTGCCAACTTTGCTCAGTTTGAACGCTCCTTGCTGAAACAACGCCAGAGAGAAGGCATTGAAGCGGCAAAAGCGGCAGGCAAACATCTTGGAAGACCTCGCACCCTGACCAAAGAGCAGGAAGCAGAAATTATCCAGAAAAAAGCTGATGGCGCAACACCAACACAGCTCGCAAAAGAATATGGATGCAGTCGCCCACTCATTTATAAAATTGTGAAGCAGTAGCCCCGCACATAAGCTATGGCTTCGCATAGAACACCACCATTTCCCTTCAGAATCGGCTGGAGCTGATTCCAGAGCATTTCACAGTGCCCACATAGGTCAGCTATACAGCGGCAAGCCACCCGTCTGAACGCGTCCTGTACGTTCCTACCGTCTTTCTTTTTTCTGAAAATCCAGTTTCCCCTCTACACGACCTCTTTCACCGTACATAAATACTTTCTAAATAACACAGCGACTTAGGAGAGGTTTAATGGAACGATGGAAAGACAAAAAGAACATGGTCATGGTCAATTTTTATCTACCGCAAGAGGTATTTGACCAGTTATTGAGTATCAGTCAAATGATAGGGTATCCCCGTTCGCAGATACTCAGGACAGCCACAATAAACGAGCTAGACCGTCTAGCCGCCATGTACAACGAACGAGCAGAGAAACGAAGAAAAGTTGTGGCAAATATTGATAGATGCCTTGAGAATGCCACCCCGACTGTGAGCTTCAATGACGATGACGAAGACGACGAATGGGACTGGTAAAATGATGCTGAACATCGTCAAAGCCCTCGCAACGGTCGTCCTGTACTCCATCTTTTTTCAGGGGGAGGTCATGCCTCTATTCTTCACTGTGGCTGTGGTTCTCGGTACGGTCTTCGAGGTAAGCCACGTGCATATTCATTTAAAATCGACTTTAACTTCGCCGGTTATCTCCTGCCCATTTACTTCTGCCCAATCGCCAAACATTGGGTCTAGCGATATCTGAATGGTTGCTCCTGTTGGCAGGCAATCTTCTTGCACTTCAGATTTTGTCCTTTGACGGCATATTTGCAGATATTGTTCTGTTTGGGACTCGGAGAACTCAATAATCAGTTTTTTCTTTGCCATACCTTACCTTTTGAAATCATACTATCTTTTATATACTGACCCAAAGAATGATAAACATTTGACAACTTGCGGGGTAAAAAGGCGACAATTGATGATCGCCTTTATCCTGTGGTGCTCAATCATACGAGAAGATTTTTAAAAGCAGAAATTAAGAGTTTTTCTCTTTCTTCAATAAATTCTTGGAAGTTATCTAATGATAGATCGACATCAGGGATATAATGTTTTTCCATGTACGCTTTTCTAGCTTCTTCATCAGGATATTTTTCCTCGACCCATTCTTTAAACTCTTTTCCTGACTTTTCTTGATTCGGGACTCCCTCTAACAACTGCAAATTTGCAAGATAATTATAATTATCGAGATAATACTCTATATTATCATCTTTGATCCCACGTTTTTTTAGTCGTTTCTTAGTGAATAATTTTTTTGGAAAAATATGGTCTTGATGAAATTTATTTCTGAAATCAAGTGACGGATAAATGAATGCGAGAACTGAATAAGTGTATGCTTGACCATATTGATAATAGAGAAGGTTATCTAGCTCGTCATCATCAAATGATATCGCTTTAGGGCTACCTTTTAGTTTTTGGATTATGTTATCAAAAGGGAATGAGCCATCAGTTGAATTAATTACTTCTCGAATTGGACGAAGCACATTGTCAGGTTGACCGCTAAATGTTCTTTTTAACAAAACCATTACAAGCCATTTGAATATTTTGGCTCTGTCATTTTCATACCTAGACGAATCCGCAAAATTATCTGGATTTCCGATTTGATACAAATACGTCGCTATCGGAATAATAGCATTGTTAGATGTAAGGGTGTCTCGATGATACCCTAGGCTTGATATTAAAACAATTGCTAATTTGATGGCTTTCGTTATATCTTCCCAATTTTTCTCTATGGAAAGCATGTTTTCCTGATTAAAGTTATCTACTTTGAAAGCAATGTCTTTGAATCCAGATAAGACAAGGCAATTTTTTAGTACAAAATCTTTATTAACATTAAACCCATCACCAATTGAGTTAATTTCATCAACAAAAGATGTAATTTCTTCTCTTGCGTCTTTCTCTTTCCATTGAGCTGTTGCGATTGATAATAAAAGATCTGAATAGTTTAACTGCGTACCACCACTATTTACCCTGATGAAAATATTTAATACCTTATCAAGACTTTCACTTTTTTCTAAGAAAAAATTTATCGATTTATTTTTATGGATAACCTCATACAATTTAAAAATTGCTTTATTTGCAAACCTGAATTTATCTTTACCGTATTCAGATATATCGTTTTCTAAAAGATAATCATTAACGTCAACAGCCTCTGTTAAATTAAGAATATCTCCAACAACGAACCAGAAATGACCTTCATCCTTTGATTTATATTCATTCTTTGTTAAAAATTTGAATTCGTAATCAAAATCACTATCATTTGAAGGTGAAATTAAGTTCAAACATAGCTGTCGTTTTGGAAAGGCTGAATCATTATCCCATCTTTTACGAGGGAGTTTGTATGCATAACTTCCTTTAAGACCGATATATAATGATGTAAGCCTTTGCTGACCATCAAGAATTGCAGTTATGCCAGTTTCACCATCTATATTTGCCTTAGGGTTGTGAGTTCTATCTCTTTCGTGATATTCTCGAACAAATTCATAAAATTGATAGCTATTAATATTTTTTCTCTCAACCTCCCAAAAAAGAAATGAGCTTATTGGATAATCTCTCATTAAAGAGTCAAAAAGCCTTTCTATTTGATATGTATCCCACACAAACTCTCTCTGAATGGCAGGGAGTAAATATTGCTTTCTATGTACACCATCAATGGCTGATTTAATGGTGATTGGTTCTACAAATGCCATTTCCCTCTCCGTGTTTTATCGCACAACAGCTTTGTTCGGGGTACGCGGTTTTTTATCTTCTCGCATCCCTACAAAAAGGTGCCCACTTTGGTCATAATTTTATGGGGAGCAAGCTCCCTTTATGTGAATCCTGTTTTTCTTAAATTAGTGAACCACAAATACTAGCCGAAGACAAGGACAGGATCGTGAGAACTTGTTAGTCAGGAGAACCCTTTGAGATGGGGGGGGCAACTTAGAAGGAGAAAGCAAAATTAAATCGTTTGGAATGCTGGACCAGTGTGTCAATATGAATTGTAAAAATTATTACTATGTAACCTGATCATCGTTTCAGTGGTATCGAATCTGTACGCCACCAGAGGACCTGTTTTACCTGCCGAATAGTCAAGACATGCAACGTTAGATTGCTGCAAACTTATAACACCTGGCTTCAGCCAGTAGTGTCCGAAAAATACCGCCGGAAACTCATCAGTGTACTTTGGAAGTAGCGTATAGTTATCCACTAACTCATCAGGGATACTTACTTTGCTTTGATCATACCAGAAGGCGAGTTCTCGATATGTTGAATCGGCACTGATGTCTCCCCACCAACGAGTTCTTACCTCGTGGCGCACAATACCGTCTTTATCAGTGAATGCATCTACGCCGGAGAGTTCCGGTCCCTTGAGGAGTCGTTCGATTATGTAAAATTGTTCGGTTCCCTTGGTTGCGCTGAGTTCGAGTTGCTCATGGTTGAGCTGATTGTTCTTATCGATAAACCCGACCTGATGTGCTTTTGAGATGACTTGTTGATCCCAACACGCATGGATCACACGAAAATCACCGAAATCAAGGTAGACGGGGAGAGTTTTGAACCATTCAATTATATCTACCGTATCCTCTGCATAAAGAGGGTACTCCCTCAAGAACGCTTGGTGCTGAATAGTCTTCGATTCAGTATGCGGTCGAAGCCATTCGCCACGTTTGGAGTTGGATTTTTTGGTGTGATAACAAATAGCATTATATTCATGGTTACCCATGACAGTGTATGCAATACCTTCGGTCACCATTGACCTAACAATATCTAGCACTCGTTTCTGTTGTGTTCCGCGGTCAATGAGGTCGCCAACAAAAACCGCTGTGTGACCTGACTGGTAATACACACCGTTTTGCAGTGTATAGCCGAGAAGACCGAGGAGATTTTCTAGTTTATCAGCCTGACCATGAACATCACCGATTATGTCATATATCATATTTGATTGTTCAATTAATTTGTTGTATGGATGATTAGTTACGTCAACGATAAGTACCGTATAGCAGCTATTTTAATAATGAGTGGAGTGTCTCGCATGGATAAATTTGCAAATGTCCCGGTGGACGAGAATACTAAGATCAAAAAATCAAATGTGATCAAAATAAATGATCTTGATGCGCTCCATCAAGAATGGATCTGGGACGGCATTGTTGCTGAAAGTCTTGTTTTTATTGAAAAAGATGTAGGTGGATTGAGTGACGATGAATTGGTAAATTTGGCTCGTAAAAATAATCTTTTGATAGAGGACAGTCAAGCTACCGTAGTGCGGAATAGTTCGGGATTTGCTTTTGTAAACATGAATTTCGAGAGTCCTTTGTAGCACACAATGAGTGGCAAACAAAAAAGAAAGATAGCATCTCGGATAAAACTGCCTTCTGTGTAAGTGAAACTTCGTTTAAACACTGTTTGCACAGAAGATGGACTTTACACAAAGTTTACACAGAGCAAAAAGTCGTACTTGGGAAAAGTGAGCTAACTACCCGAAATCATGGAGCCGATAACCGGACTTGAACCGGTGACCTACTGATTACGAATCAGCCGCTCTACCAAACTGAGCTATATCGGCTCTGGAGTGATGCATAACAAGAGATGCATAATTTTGAGGTTTATTGATGTATCAATTTTATGGTAAGGTGTCAAGGTTATGCAACGCTATTTTATCATTCTCCTCATAATTCTTGTCACCCTGCCCGCCTGTCGTGACGAAAAGCCTTCCGTGCAGCAAAACCAGGCTGTTATTCCTGTTGCACCTGTTGAGACTGCGGCCGTACCAGGCTGCATGGGGTGTCATGATAATGTAGTGCTCGCAGCGCCCCATGATCTGGAATGTACCGTATGTCATAAAGGGGATACTACAAGCAGCGAAAAGCATATATCCCATCAGGGACTGATCGCCAGGCCGGCCCATCCTGACCATATGGCGCAAATCTGTGGCGAATGTCATCAAACACAGGTCCGGCAAGCGCCGCAAAGCCTGCATTTCACCCTGAGCAACAAGGTGAACCTGGTACGACGACATTTCGGCGCCGCATCAGATCTCGGAAGTCTTCTGGAAGTGCCCGTTCATGATGAAATAACCGCCCCCGTTGACCTGGCCGATGACCTTTTACGTAAACGATGCCTGCGATGCCACCCTTACAGCTCCGGTGATGCGTACCCCTTAGTGCGGCACGGCACAGGCTGCGCTGCATGTCACCTCAGGTTCGAACAAGGCAAACTGTTGTCGCATACGTTCCGGACGCCTGGAACGGACAACTGCAACAGCTGCCATTACGGGAATTATGTGGGCAGTGATTTTCAGGGACGTTTTGAAAACGATTTGAACTGGGAATACCGCACCCCTTACGTCACACGCAATACATATGAGAGGCCCTACGGAGTCGAATCTCTGAACCTGAGCCGCGATATTCATTTACAGCGTGGCCTGGTATGCCTGGATTGCCATGGTCAGGTCGGCCATGAAAAAGAAAACACCATTCGTTGTATTACCTGCCATGGCCGACAGCCGGATGATCAGCTCCCTCCTGTAGCAGGAGTGAGCCGTGAAGGCCGGCGGCTGACGCTGCTTTCCAAGACAGGTGAGTCCCACACCATACCGATGATGAAGCATCCTGCGCATACACAATACAACAGCCGGGTGGCTTGCCAGGTCTGTCACGGGCAGTGGGCATTCAAGGATGCGCCTACGCACCTGCTCAGATCCGCTTCAGATGACATGGATATGTGGGAACGACTCACAGTACAGGGCAGTTCAGAGATTGAAGCACTGCTGGAAAACAATCTGTTTACCTATAATGATGAACTCGAGCCGAACATGCGTGACGGCATCACAGGAGAGAGTTCACCCGGGGTCTGGTATAAAGGGTTTGGTCAGCGGCGCTGGGAAGATATGTATATAGCCCGAGACAGTGACGGCATGATACAGGTGTTTCGTCCCATTTTGGACCTTCATCTTTCCATGGTCGATGAAGATGACAACGTCCTGTTTGATAACATCAGAGGGATGGATAGCGGATATAGAGCATACACCCCCCACACCACAGGGCCTGCAGGCCTTTTTTACCTCAACCGATTTTCACATCTGCTGGAAAAGGATACCGTTTCTTCTCCCCGGCACAGACAACAGCAGCATCCATGATACAAAAAAAAGTTTCGCTTGTTCTTTTTCTCATACTGGGAAGCGTCTTCAGCGGTTGCAGTGATAAAGCCCCGTCACCCCACAAGCCTGCAGGCAAAAAGCAGGAAGCGCGCACCTACAGCAAGGCAACGCAACGGCCTTATGTCATTAACGGCATTACCTATTACCCCATCCCCTCGGCTGAAGGATTTCGCGAACAGGGATATGCCTCTTGGTACGGGGGCAAATTTCACGGCAGGAAGACTGCCAACGGTGAAACATACGACATGTACGGTGAAACCGCCGCCCACAAGACCCTGCCCATGGGAACGGTTTTACTGGTAAAAAACCTGCGCAATCAAAAGAGTTGTATTGTGCGGATCAATGACCGGGGGCCGTTTGTCAAAGACAGAATTGTCGACCTGACCTATACGGCGGCTGAAAAAATAGGGATGATAGGCACAGGGACCGACCCTGTTGAAATAACGGCAATGAGTACTACAAAGTACTCACCTTCACCGAATCTCAGGCAGGAAAACAATGCCGCGCCCTCTCCTGCCAACAAATTTGAGCAGGGAAATTTTTACGTGCAGACAGGAGCGTTTATTAAACTTGATAACGCAAGGAAGCTGGCCGATAATTTCGCTGAAAAAGGGAGGGATGTAGTCATCCAGCAATATCCTGCGGCCGGCATGAATCTCTACAGGGTGCTCGTCTATGCCGGCAACACCTTGACCAAAGCCAGGCTCTTTGAACATGCCCTTGAACAAAACGGTTTCCCGTATGCGCTGGTCCTCGCCCGTTGAATGGAAAGCCTCAGATAAGATGTCCAAACTACATTGGATCGGAGCATTTCGACATCAACACCTTTGCGATGTAACTACTCACATGGGAGTACTGGTAAATCCGATTAACCCCGTATTGGTAACTGATTGCAGGGTGCTTGATATCTCTGCAAGCAGGCTGGTGCAGCGTATTGGGCCATACGTAAACCAGACTGATCGCGGAGAGATCGAGTGTCCTGTGATCAGTTACTTTGCCGACAGCGAAACTACGCCTGGTTTACAAGCTGCTCCTGCTCGAAAGATCGAACTTTTTGAATAAACTTGACTATCAGCTTGTGATCTTTAACCCCTGGTTTCTTCTCTAATCCTGAATTGGCGTCCACCCCGAAAGGTTGAACAGAGCTGAGGGCCTCGTTGATATTCCTGATATCCAACCCGCCGGCCAGGAGAAAGGGTTTATGGAGATTGAGTTTTTCAATTGCCGACCAATCAAAAATTTTTCCTGTCCCGCCTTTTTCACCCTTGGTATACGTGTCGAGCAGAAACCCCTTCACATGCGGGAGATACTCGATAAAGCTTTCCTCCGTCAGCTGCGGACCGACACGAAACGCCTTCAGCACCTCGCAAGGCGAAGAGGATCGGGCAAGACGCTCACAATATTTGGGAGATTCTTCTCCATGGAGTTGCACATAGTCGAGCCGGCAGTAATCGATGATTTCTTCGACTTCCTTGCGCTTCTTATCCACAAAAACTCCCACAGTATCTACAAACGGCGGCAATTCCTCGAGAATGATTTTTGCTTCCTCCGGGTCGATGTAGCGAGGACTTTTTTCATAAAAAATGAATCCAAGCGCGTCAACGCCGGCCCTGACGGCAGTTATGGCATCATCAAACCTCCTGATGCCGCATATTTTCACTCTTACCCTCTGATTTGCGATCATAACAAAGTGAACTCCCGCAATAAGTCACTGGTCGTGCCGCCCCGCATGAGACTCTCACCAATGAGAGCTGCTGTAATATTATGCTCTTTCAGGCGGCGAATATCCTCCACCGTAGCAATTCCAGACTCACTGACCACCGGCATCCCTTCCGGGACATAACGCAGAAGGCGAAAGGTGGTATCCAGGCTGACGGAAAAATCATTAAGATTTCTGTTATTGATCCCGATCAACCTGCTGCCCGCCTCCAAGGCTGATTCGAGCTCTTTTTCGTCGTGCACTTCAACCAGAACATCCATTCCCGATGATTCAGCCTGTTGACGAAAATCCCTCATCTGCGCAACATCAAGGATAGCGGCAATCAACAGAATCGCATCAGCGCCGACCATTCTCGCCTCCGCGATTTGCAGGGGATCGATTATGAAATCTTTGCGAAGCACCGGCAGATCGACCACACTGCGCACCAGAGGAATATATGCCAGGGCACCCTGAAAAAAATCAACATCAGTAAGCACAGACATGGCCTGGGCTCCGTTGGCCTGATAGTGCCTGGCTATGGCAACAGGGTCGAAATCAGGCTGGATAACGCCTTTGGAAGGCGAAGCTTTTTTGGCTTCCGCAATAATGGCGACACCGGGAGCTTCAGTCAAGCTGCGCATAAATCCTCGGGGCGGATCCAATTCATCCGGTGGTCGCAGCACCCCACGCGCACGTAATTCCAGGACTTCTTCTTTTTTTCGCGCGACAATGGTATCCAAAATCATATTGCAGCCACCTATTTCTTCGCAGAAGTATATTGTACCAACTGTTCCAGCTTTCTCAACGCCGCTCCGGAATCAACAAGCTCACGTGCCATTTCCACACCGGACCCGATATCACTGGCTTTACCGGCCGCATACAGGGTCGCCCCGGCATTGAGCAGCACCATATCCAGCTTGGCGCCGCGCTCTCCCCCAAGCACCGCTCTTACCTGTTTGGCTGATTCCTCTGCGGTCTTGCCGCCCCGTATTTCCTCCATGGCTGCTGTTCGCAGACCGAACTGCTCAGGAGTAATAACCATTTCCTTCACCTTGCCCTCACAGCCGTCTGCAATAAACGATTTGCCGGTGACAGTCAGCTCGTCAAGATTCCCCTCTCCCCATACCACCAGGGCTCTCTTCATGCCTAACCGAACCAGCACATCGGCGAGTTTGGAGGTCAGCTCACGTGCGAAAACACCTGTCAACTGTACATTTGCCCCTGCAGGATTGGTCATTGGTCCCAGGATATTAAAAATCGTGCGGACCCCGATTTCCCTGCGCGGCCCGATGGCATACTTCATAGCGCCATGGAGCATGGGGGCAAAGAGAAAACCGATGCCGATATCACGAACACATTTGCCGACCTGCTCGGCCTCCATGGAAAGGTCCACCCCCAGTGCCTCAAGCACATCTGCGCTGCCGCAGTGTGATGAAACAGCTCTGTTACCGTGCTTGGCCACTGGAATGCCGGCAGAGGCAACGACAAAACCGGTAGTGGTGGAAACGTTAAAGCTGCCGGATCCGTCACCGCCGGTGCCGACAATATCCACGAGCACCTGCCCGCCGGCGGTATCGATGCCTGTGTCGACAAAGGTGGCTTTTTCCCGCATGACCCGGACGGCGCCTACAATCTCATCGATGGTTTCACCTTTCATGCGCAGGGCGGTAATAAACGAACCTATCTGGGCGGGGCTGGCTTCGCCTTCCATTATTTCATGCATGACATCGATCATTTCACTCTCTGTGAGATCGACGCCTGTAATTATCTTACCGATTGCTTCTTTAATCATTCTTGTTCAACCTGTTAAAGCTCATATTAACGGAGTAGTAGTTCGTAGTCGACACGCAAAAAATTGTGTAGAAGCTGCATACCTTCCGGCGTCATGATGGATTCAGGATGGAATTGCACCCCTTCAACAGGAAGAAATACATGACGCACGCCCATCAACTCACCCTGGTCGGTATGGGCGGTTGCCGAAAGACAGGCAGGCAACGTCTCCTGCTCGACAACCAGGGAATGATACCGCATCCCTTCAAAAGGATTTTTCAGTCCGCTGAAAACCCCTTTACCGTCATGTTTGACCGGACTGGTCTTTCCGTGCATGAGTCGGTCGGCACGGATGACTTTTCCGCCAAAGGCCTCGCCGATAGCCTGGTGGCCAAGGCATACGCCCAGGATAGGAATTTTTCTGCTGAACGCCTTAATAGCCTCGATGGATATGCCTGCTTCGGACGGAGTGCAAGGACCGGGAGAAATGATCAGTTTTTCGGGATGCAGCGCCTCAATTTCAGCGACTGTAATCTTGTCGTTACGATACACCTGAATTTCCGGCAGGTTCCAGGATCCATTACCTGTTCCAGGAGGAGTGGAAAGCACCTGGACTATATTATAGGTAAATGAATCGTAATTATCTATCAGAACAATCACTTTTAAAACCCCTTTTCCGCCAACTCAACAGCCCTTCGCAACCCCATGGACTTGTTAACGGTTTCTTCAAATTCCTTGTGAGGATCCGAGTCAGCTACGATTCCGGCCCCGGCCTGCACCCATAGATTGCCGTTATGAACCACAAAGGTGCGGATGGTGATACAGAAATCCATGTTACCGGAGAAACCAAAATAACCCACAGCCCCGGCATATGGACCACGCCTTTCGACCTCGAGCTCATCGATGATCTCCATGGCTCGTATTTTGGGTGCTCCGCTCACCGTGCCGGCGGGAAAACATGCCTCAAAGACATCAAATTGATCCAGACCATCGCGCAACGTGCCGCGAACGCCGGAGACTATATGCATGACATGACTGTATCGCTCAATAACCAACAGGTCATCCACACGAACAGAACCTGCCTGCGCCACCCTGCCCACGTCATTCCTGCCGAGGTCGACCAGCATTAAATGTTCAGCCCGTTCCTTGGGGTCTGCAAGCAAGTCCTTTTCAAGCGCCAGGTCCTCTTGCTGGTCCTTACCGCGCTTTCTGGTTCCGGCAATCGGGCGCAATTCAATCTCCCTGTCTTCAAGACGAACAAGGATCTCAGGGGACGAGCCGATAAGTACCAGATCGTCGTGTCGGATATAAAACAGGTACGGGCTCGGATTAATGTGGCGCAAGGCGCGATACAGTACAAACGGGTTGAGATTGGTTTCCGTATGAAAACGCTGGGAAAGCACTACCTGGATGACATCCCCGGCAAGTATGTACTCCTTGGCCTTTGCCACCATGCGGTGGAAGATTTCAGGCTTCATATTTGAACTGAAATCATGGGCCGTTACCGCCTGAGTCTGCTCGACCACTTTCTCAGGGACCGGCTTTTTTATGCATTGCTCCAGTTCATCAATCCGCCTGCATCCACGGGCATACAACTCCCGGGCGGAAACGTCGTCCTGCTTTCGCAGATTACAGACAATGGTCAGGCTTTGCTGCACAGAATCATGGATAAGAACCATGCCGGGAATCATGAATGCGCTGTCCGGCATCGTACCGGCAGGATGTCGATCAGGGATATCCTCAACAAACCTGACCATATCGTATCCCATGAATCCGACAGCTCCGCCGTAAAATCTCGGCAAGCCTGATGCATCGGGAACTTCAAAAGAGCCTAATAATTTCTGCAGTTCCCGTAATGGATTCACGCCGTTGAGCTGCAGATCAGCTTCAGGATTTGCAGGATAGATAACAGAAAAAGCGTCCTGCATGCTGGTTATAACGGCCAGCGGATCCAGTCCTATAAAGGAATATCTCCCCCATTTCTCTCCGCCCTCCATGGATTCAAACAAAAAGGCGTGCGTATCGGCGCCGGCGACTTTGGCGAAGATGGTGAGAGGGGTGTCTAGGTCAGCGATTACTGTTCGATACAATGGTGCCAGGTCAGCCTTGTCCAGCATGGCTGAAAAATCGCTTTCTGTAGGGGAATACATAATTTTTCTTTATTTCAAGCGTTATGAGGAGCCTTTAACGTACCTGTCAAGGGTAGATGTATACCAGAATAAAAAAAGCCATGAAAGCTTTTTGCTTTCATGGCTTTAAACTAATCCGGAACTGTGAAATCGGATAAAGCGTGTTTCACCTTATCCAAGGGGCTGCATTTTATTTACCCGCCTGGTCAGACGAGAAATTTTGCGAGATGCAGTATTCTGATGAATAGCCCCTCTCTTAGCGGTCTTCTGAATAACCGGAACTGCGAGCTGAAGCGCTTCACGTGCCTGTTCTTCAGATCCGGCAACAAGAGCTTCTTCAACTCTGCGAACTGCAGTTTTCATCGTTGATTTGGTCATGCGGTTGCGTAAGCGACGGACCTTGGACTGGCGGTCCCGTTTAAGGGCTGACTTGTGATTGGCCATGAAGTACTCCTAACTCCTTATAAAAAATAAGAACATCAACGTAAGTTTTCGATTCAAACTGGGTTTATTAACAAACCTGCGGCTGCATGTCAAGCAAAACATTCTCTTCAGGCTGATTTCTACTCAGTTTCCGTATCACTCTCAGAAGAAAAACCGACGGCGCCGGAAAAAACGGCGCTATCTTTCAATGCACCCTGCAATTTTGCCCCTGTAAGATCGGCGCCGCTGAAATCCGCACGATACAAATCCGCCCTGCTGAAATCAACATTTCGCAGATCAGCGCCGCTGAAATCCGCGCCCTTCAAATTTGCATCTCTAAAATCCGCATCCACGAGCTTACCGCCGGAAAAATTGGACCGTTCGAGGTCAAATCCTTTAAGTCGTTTGTCGGAGAGATCGGTTCCTGCAAAATCGCAAGCCACACACCGTTTTTCATCCAGCATTCTCTTTATCCGATTTTCTTTCTCTGCAGAGGCTTCAGAGGGGGTCTGGACTGAATACATCATTCCCTGGTCGACACTTTCAGGCAATACGGACACCTCGGCGCCGGCTTCAGTTTCGCTGAGTTCCGGCTGCTCTATGGATGTTTGTTCAACATCAGGCGCCTCCTGCGGAGGAAGTTCAGCGGCAGGTTCCATGGGCTCAATTGGAGCAATCAGGGCCTCCTCCTGCTTTTCCATATCTTCAGTAAGGGGAGATTCGTGCTCAACAGGCTGTTCCGAGGTTGCGGCCGACAACTCCGAAGTTTGCACCTCTTCAAATGCCGGACCCTTCTGAACGACAGCCACCGTGGCAGCGCCACCTGATTGCACCTGCTCCGGCAGGCCGGGCTTTCGTTTTTTGTCGTCCTCCAACTCGGGCAAGCCGTCTTCTATGACAACACCTGTCTCGACAATCTCTTTCCGCCCTGCGGCTTTGACTTCAGCGCCTGAGGATACAGCCGTTCCTTTTATCTCACCAGGGAGAACAATCGTATCCTGCGGACCGGTTTGCAGCTTTTCCTGCCGAGAAGCGATCATCTCTTCCGTTATTTCAAGATCTGCAATGGGCGTGATCTGTTTGGCTCGACCATCGGCAACCGGTTGAATCGCCGCACCGGCAGAAATCGGATCTTCTTCAGCATGAGAAACGATTTCATCGGTTGTATCTTCGGAATCAGGAAGGACAGAAGTTTCCGAATCTTTCTCAGGTTGCACCTCCGGGGGAGGAGATTCCAGATCCATCCGAGCCCCCACAGATACCTCTTCCGTATACGGCAGGGGTTTGCCTGCTGATTCAGCAGGCACATATACTTTTTCTCCGGTTCCGGCAAACGCATCCTCTTCATCGGGAGACCTGGTGATGATATCTCCTTCCAGCAAGGCTGTTGTCAGAAAAGCCCCCTCCAGGACAGCTCCGGTCAAATTCGCCCCTCGCAGATCCGCTTCCGCGAAATCAGTACCACCGAGCCTTGCTCCCTGTAAATTGGCATTGCGCAAATTCGAATGGCTCAGGTCTGCGAGCTGAATCCTGGCTCCGGCCAGATTCGCTCCCTCGAGATTCGCCCGGCGAAGATCCAACCGATTCAAAACCGCTCCGGCAAGATCGCACCCCGGACAGCTCTTGTTTTTTACCAGTTGATCGAAATTTTTCTGCACTTCAGCGCGGGGCGACCCGGAATCAGCGGCATAGGATGCCGCTCCGGTCCCCCCTAACAGCAGGGCCATGCATCCCGCCCAAGATAAAATACCTTTCATAATAACACCTGTGGTCGGCGCCAAACTACACGGCACCGAAACTGATGAGCCCGTTTCTTCACTTTCGAAAAAAAACGAGTTAAATATCCAGTCTGTGAATAAAGAATGGATGTTCTATACTCGACAAATGTATTTGCGGCAACAATGCAATAGTGGTTTCAGGCGGCATTTACCCACATTCACCAAGTTTTACGTGTCCTCTTCATGTTTCCATTGACGTGATCGGGGAGATCAGCAAATATAGTTGCCTGGAATCTATAAGCAACATCCTCGGAAAATCCATCATTTTTTTCAAATCATGACTCTGAAACAACTGCTTTTTCCTGAACAGTCGCGAAGTTTTCCCGGGAAACGCTGGGCCAATGTCGGAATTCGCTCTCTGCATCTGCTAGGTGTAGCCATGTTCAGCGGAGGCCTGTATTTCGACATCAACCAGACGGCCCTTCTGCCCTGGTATATGATGACCGCTGTGAGCGGAGTCGCCCTGACGGCACTGGACACCTATGGCAACGGCAAGTGGCTTATCCAGAACCGGGGGGCGTCGGTTCTCTTTAAAATAGCTGTGTTAGGAATCCTGACCCATACCCACATGCTCAATAAATGGGTCATCATACTCCTTATTATCCTTTCAGGCGTCACATCCCATGCTCCGGCGCGATTTCGTTATTATTCGCTTTATCACGGCAAGGAGATATAACAACTGCACAGTAGACAAAATAAAAATCCCGGATCGAAGCACGATCCGGGATTCAAAAAAATCGGTAACTACTCAAAGGGGAGCAGTGGAAAGTTTAATTAACCCTGTATTGTAACCGGTTGCAGGGAGCTTGATATCTCTGCCGGCATACCGGCGCAGCGTATTGGCTTATACGCAAGCCAGGCTGATCGCAAAGAGATCGAGTGCCTTGTGAGCAGTTACAAAAAGACGTTGCGTGAACAGTACGCCGTCCCAAGGTCACCCCACCTTGTACTGTGCATTCTGTTTCTTCTCTTTTTTCTGTTTATCTATCTTTTTAGGAACCAGTGCATTGGCCATAAAGGCTGTACATTCTTTCCGTTTTTCATAAGGACAGTCTGTAATGTTCCAGCACGGCGTGTACATGAGCAGCTTTTTGACGGCGGCAATGGACACACCATGCCCGTGGATCATCTCTCGCAGACACTCTATCCACTTGATATCATTCATCGTGTAATAACGCCACTTCCCTTTGCGCATTGGGGCAACCAGCCCCTCTTCTTCATAAATCCTCAGCGTCCTGGGATGGACATTCAGCATCTGAGCCGCAACACCTATGGTGAAGATCGCCTTTTTCTCATCTACCATATTCTTCCTCATGTGGTGTGGTCTCTCCCCCCGAGCGATTACGGAGCCGGAGGGAGCAATCGAGTGATCCTCAATACCTGGTCAATCAGTGTTCTTCGTGCTCTGAAAAACGTTTACCGAAAAAGCGCTCACCCTGAAGGAAAAGCACTCCGGTCAAGCCGATACCTGCCATGGTAACCATCCATTCAGGACCGGATGGTACGTAGTTGAGGTACTCGGGCAAGCTGGAGTCCAATCCTGAATAGACAGGTACGATCTGCCCTGCGGTTACCATATCCAGCCTGGAGATGAACATACCGACCAGAGCCATCAGACCGGAAAGAGACATGACGTACAAACTTTTCATCCTGGTAATGACCAGCAGAACAATCGGGGCAACAAGACCTACACCGACCTCGATAACCCAAAAATTCGTGGAAAGAGGACCTGTGTAAAGGGCATCGGCAGCTGTCCGTCCTGCATCTGCGCCGCCTACATAAAAAGAAGCCATTTTCCAGAAAGTGGAAACACCGACCAGAATCAGCATCAGCAGCAACACTTTACCGGCGGCTTGCACGCCTTCAAACATCTGTGATTCCATTTTTTTACCGCGGATGGCATATGCATAATGGGTAAAAATAATAGATGCTGCGGCTCCTGACAAAAAGGCGCAGGCGAGAAAATATACAGGCAGTTGGGCGCCATACCAGAAAGGCCGTGCAGCCAGTGTCGCGAAAACTCCGCCAAGACAGGTATTGGCTGCTACCTCAGCCAGAGCTCCCATAATACCCAAGGCCAGGGCCAGTTTGTAATGCTTGGTCAGGATGAGCCAGAACTCAAGCAGAATGAAGCCGAGAGCCATACCGTATA
The DNA here is from genome assembly GCA_963678525.2 of Desulfobulbaceae bacterium. Classification (GTDB taxonomy): domain Bacteria; phylum Desulfobacterota; class Desulfobulbia; order Desulfobulbales; family Desulfobulbaceae; genus Desulfogranum. The sequence goes on along the minus strand of CAXXDG010000003.1, from coordinate 603,153 downwards.
AGGTTCCCATCCACCATATATTAGAGGTAACGTTGGGAGAAATGATATTATAAATTACCATCCTCCACGGGCTGACGATTTCCATGCCGATTACCGCAAAAGCGCTGAGAATTGTAGCCAGTGACATCCAGACCATTCTGTTGGCCAGGGGTGCGAGTTTATTACCGCCGAAAACATGACTGATGGCGGCGAGCAAACAGAGACCTGTGGATGTAATCGCAAAAAATGCATAAGTTGAAATCAACAGCCCCCATGGAACTTCCCTGGAGACGTTGTACACATGTTCGTGCCCGACGATAAACCCGTAAAGCCCGGTGACGATTGCTGCAATGAGCAGGACACCGAAAGCCCCGGTGAGCACATTCACCGATGGACGCGCTACCGCCGGTTCAGCGGTTGCCGCTAAGATACTGTTGTTTGCCATGATCTACCTCCTGAACTCCTTGTTTATTGATAGTGGTTCCCCTAAACTTTGGCAGGCTCTGTCATCTGCCGCTTGTTCTCCTCCGAGGCCATTGACTTCAAACCGAAAAGTACGGCGATAGAAGAAAAAGGACCTAAAACAAGAAACAAAAGAAAACAGATGCAAAACCAGAAAATTTCACCTATCCGTGCTGAATGAAGTTTGAGCCATGCGATGAGACCAAGGCCGCCACCCTGGTTTCCGTTTATCATTGAATGAGCATGTGCGCTGTTCATACTGAACCTCTTTCCCGTTGCGGCCGCTGGTATTCGCGCCCTTTACCCTTATTTGGCAAAGGCCGTGCCATAGTGAAGAAAGGGAGCCCTGAAAAAGAATGAAGTTCATAACCAGTTAATACTTCATTATTATTTTAACATGCCAATGGTCGCTTATAGCTTTTACTGGAAGCGTGGAGTTATAAGTTTTCTTCGTAAATGACGCAAATTTAGCCCCAGATATAAATCCATGGGAATCATTTTGATTCATACCATAGCCGTATTCAACACAATCAAATTACTACGACTTAATTTTAAATTACCCCAAAAAAACAGACAGATACAATCACCACCCATGCCGCCGACATGGTCCGGTAGAAGAACAGGGACTCCAAGGAACACGCGTGACAGTCACTTGCCGAAAAAATACAAAAATAACGATATTACAGCTAATTATATGGCAACGAGGCGCAAGCCACGCCCTTGCCCATAGGGGAATCAAATACACATCAGATGGAACAAAAGCAAATCATACCTCTGAACACCAGAGAGAGCGTACCGCCCGGAACGACGCAAGAGAGTATAAAGGCTTGCCGCTCAAGCACCTGGCGTATTGTTGCAGCTTGATTTTACTGAAGAATTTATGAATGAAAAATCCGGCGGAAACCGGACTGAAAGGCAGGAAGCATCACAGGTAACAGATCAGGCGTTTTTCCATATACCAACAATGCTTTATACATATTTTACCAGGGAACCCCGGCAAAAAGATACTTATACAGCTCAGGGAGAAAGAATCATTCGAAATATGCTGTGACTCTTTCTCCCTCAACAAAAATGCGTTTATGGCTCAATGTGCGTCTTTCTGTTGCTCTCCATCGCCATGCAGCCGCTCGTATCCCTTAACGCCGATATGACAGCTGTTACACATGGTGTCCGAAGCAAAGGCGTCGTCTCCGTTGTGACAACTGCCGCAATATTTTCCGTCATAAAGGGCCTGCATGACAAACTCTTCAGGTTTCTCCTCAGCAGCGCCTACACGCATCTCAAACACATCGCTATGACAGCTGGAACACTCCAGTCCCATATCCACGTGCTCCTGATGTCCAAAAATGACAGCTTTAACCGGCTTGGTAAAGACAACGGTTTCCGGGGCGACCATATCACTTCCATGACAGGTCACGCAGGTATCGGGATCGGTGGTGCTGAAAGCGGTGGAATCATCATGACAGGCGCCGCAGTACATCCCTTCTTCAAAAGAGGCCATGGTATAATCGCCGTTTTCTTCTGCAGCACCGCGCCTTTTCTCAAAAATATCGGGGTGGCAGGTATCGCAGGAGAACTCGTAATCGATAACATGGGAGCTATGACTGAACATTGCTTCAACAGGTTCCTGGGCGATCACCAGGGAATCGCCATAGGCATGAAGAACCTGTTCTTCCACCTCTGTTTTCTGCTCACTCGTATCACCTTCCACAGCCTGCACTGAAGCGAGTGTCAACATTCCGTAAGCTGCGAAGGCTACGCCAAGGACGGCATATACTTTGGTTCTGGGTCTCATCGTCTGCTTCCTCCGGGTATCAGGCATTCATGTAAAATACATTGGGCAGTGCTCCTGTTTCAGGCCGAAGCACCCAAACAACCTTTCCAGGTTCATGAACCAGCTTATAAACTTCGCTGGAAGGATCACTGAGGTCGCCGAACACCCTGACGTCAGCTGGACAGGCTTCCACACAGGCAGTGTCTTTTTTCCCCTGGGATAATCTGGTGTCAAAACAGAAATTACATTTGTCAACCGCTCGATTTTCTTCATTGAAATAGCGGGCATTATAGGGACAGGCCGCCATACAGGTTTTACAACCTATACACTTCTTGTAGTCCATCATCACGATGCCCGTGGTCTCATCTTTATACGTAGCTCTTGTAGGACACACGCGCACGCATGGAGGACGGTTGCACTGGTTGCACAACACAGGCATGAATATTCGTTCCTTGGATGTGGGAGACACCTCGCGATATCTTTCAAGAATGGTGGTTCTGTATCCATAGGACGGCACATGGTTGGTCTCGACACATGCTTCCATACACAGTTCGCAGTCAACACAGAGGTTTTGTCTCATAACCATGCTGTAATGCGGCTTGTAGGGATATTTACCGACAGCGGCCTGTCCCTGTTCATCTATTTCCGCCAAAGCCTTCCCGGCCGAAGTAAGCGACAAGACAGAACCGCCCATGAACAGACCTGTAATCGTCAAGCCTGCACGGAGGAAGGTGCGGCGCTCCAGGGACGGCAGGTTGCCGACACCTTCATTTTTTGCTTTTTCCAGTTCACTAATGTTCATTACATCCCCTCAAAACTCAATTTAAATATAGGCATAAAAGGATTCTGATACGTACGCAACGTGTTTGGAAAATCCCTTTCAGGCTCATAAGCTTCAAGCATATCGCTTCACCCCAAAAAATAAATTTTTAAACATAACCCAATTATTTAAGAAGGGCAAGCCATCATCATGAAGGTGAATGACGATTCATTAAGCAACCACCCTGTGACGCCTTACAGCTAAAAGAAGCCCAAAGGAATGTTCCAACTCATTGCTCCGTGAACAGCATCCGCCCTACCGGTATCGACACTCGGCAAAAAACGGATGATCGATATAATCACTTCGTTTATCCGAAAGTCTCCGGCAGAGAGCGGTATGCGCCATGCCGGAATGATACTTTTCATAACAGCAAAGCGGTGTCATTGTTACGCCGGCCCGGCCCGGTCATGCCGGTTATTCTACAGATGAGGCAGTCTGCCCCTCCACCTTACAAGCAGGTTTTCAATGGCGAAAAACACGAATGGTTATTAAATTAGGTTTAATAAGTCACATCTTCAGCCAACACACGACACCAGATGTTGTAATTCGTTTCATCCGGCATTATGACCCATACAAACAAATACGCCCCTACCAGTCTCCCGGTGCTTGTCGTTGACCAGGACCACATCATCACAGGAGTCAACGCCTGCACAGAAAATCTCATCGGAGAAACAGCCGGAAAAATTGTCGGCAGGCACATTAAAGATATTTTTCCAGGCGACCGGGACAACACCTCCCTCACAGAACTCCTTGCAACGACAACAGACGGGCGGTCGTTTACCAAACAAGCTGTTCAACTCTATGTTCCAGCACGCAAACAGCACCTCTCGGCGCTGCTGTCGGTTGTCCCCCTCCCTGCTGCGGAAAATATTTCCGGGGCAGTGGTTTTGACTCTTGATCCGTCTTTCCAGGGGCCGGCGGACCAGGCCATTTTTAATGCAATTGCCGAAGGTGTCTCAACAGTTAATCGCAACCTTGAAATAACCTCCTTCAACCAGGCTGCGGAACAGTTAACGGGCCGGAAAAGAGGAGAGGTTCTGGGTAAAACATGTAAGAGTATTTTCCCTCCTGAAATATGCGGCGACCATTGCCTGATAGAAGAATCCATGACCAAGGAATGTTCCATCAGCAGTAAAAGCGTTTTTATGACTAATAAAAACGGGCATACCTTTCCCCTGTCGCTGACATCATCCCCCCTGCACGATCCCAACGGGCTGGTCATCGGCGGCGTGCAAACCTTTCATGACTGTACGGAAGCCCTGCATCATGATCTGCTCCTCTCTTCACTTGCCGACGGGGTATTCACCATCGACCGCGAACACCTGATCACGTCATTCAACAAGGCGGCAGAACGTATTACCGGCTGGACAAAGGAAGAGGTTCTCGGCAAACCCTGTCACACTATCTTCCATTCCAGCGTTTGCGAGAGCGGATGTCTTCTGCAAAAAGCCATAGAGCACAACGACATGTACATCGACAGGGCTATCTTCATTAAAGGCAAGGCCGGCAACGCCATACCAGTGACCATCAGCTCTGCCCCCCTGCTCGATGATTTCGGCAACATCACAGGAGGAATAGAAACCTTTCGCGACAACACCACTTCCATTCGGGAAAGCATGATACTCGACTCGGTGGCAGACGGGGTGTTTACCGTTGACCGCAACTGGAAGATAACCTCCTTTAACAGGGCTGCCGAGGAGATAACCGGATGGGAAAGGGAAGACGCCATGGGCAAATCATGCTCTGAAATTTTTCATTCTTCCATCTGCGGACGAAACTGCGCCATTGCAGAATGCCTGTATATGGGAGATGTTTCCGGAAACAGATCCATTACCATCGTCAACAAAGCAGGAGAGAAGGTTCCCATAAGCATCAGCGCAGCGCCGCTTACAGACCATGAAGGCAATATTATCGGCGGAGTGGAGACATTTCGCGACTTGTCTGCAATTACCAGCCTGCGCAAGCAATTGAACCAGAAATACACCTTTGAGGAAATCATCTCCAAGGCAGCGGTCATGCAGCGTCTGTTCGGCATCATGCCTGATATTGCCAAAAGCCCCAGTACGGTCCTGATCCTTGGAGAAAGCGGCACGGGTAAGGAACTCATTGCCCGCGCCCTCTACAATGCGAGCGAGCGCAAAGACAAGCCGTTCGTGGTTGTAAATTGCGGGGCATTGCCGGAAACCCTGCTTGAATCCGAACTGTTCGGGTACAAGGCGGGTGCATTCACCGATGCAAGGCGGGATAAGTTAGGGCGCTTTGCCGCTGCTGAGGGGGGCACCCTCTTTCTTGACGAAATCGGGGACATTCCACCCAGTGTACAGGTAAAGCTCCTGCGCGTACTCCAGGATAAGGTCTACGAGCCTCTTGGTTCCAATACCCCTCTAAAAGCTGATGTACGTATAATTACGGCAACCAACCGTAATCTTGAAAACCTGGTGCAGGAAGGGCGTTTTCGAGAAGACTTGTTCTACAGGCTCAACGTGGTAAAAATACCTCTCCCCCCTCTGCGGGAACGAAAAGAAGACATCCCCCTTCTAGTCGATCATTTCATTAAAAAATATAGTGCACAACAGGGAAAAGACATAGTCGGCATAGCTAACTCCGCGCTCGGCCAACTGATGCGTTATGATTACCCCGGTAACATCAGGGAACTCGAAAACATCGTTGAATATGCATTCATCCTCTGCGAAGGAGGCTACATTCAATCCCAGCATTTGCCGGAGCCGTTCTCCGCCGGATTAACCGAGGAAACACAAGCTGTCTCCCTGAAAAAAACTAATGGAGGCCAGACACTTGAAGAAGTTGAAAAACAGGCGATCATGATCGCCCTGGAGCGAAACAAGTGGCGTAAAATGCGCACCTGCGATGAACTGAACATTTCCAAAGACACCCTGCGCAGAAAAATAAAAAGATATAACCTCGTCAATCCACGGGGCAAATGATCCGCTGAATCCGCCTTACCTGTTTCATTTTGAATAAGCCGGGCCCAAGGCCCGGCTTATAGAGTAGTCATCCGGCTCTACCGCACGTCAGCGCCGCTTCATGCACGACGCCTTTCCGTGCATTTATAATACGTTCACGACCAATACGGTCTAGCCGGATGATTGGTGCTTTTTTACAGAGGCAGCACTCTTCCTTTTCTGCATATCCTGCTTTTTTGCTTCAACTCGAGCCTGTCTATCGCCGACCCTGTGCAGAGTTTTCGGGACAGCCTTGTCGATCTTGGCTCCACAACACCGGTGGACATCCTCCGGACAATCTGAAATTTCCCAGCAGGGAACAAACTCCAGAAGCTTTTTCAGTCCGGGTATACTGATACCGTCTTCATGGATAAAACGCCTGATACAGCTGATCCATTGAATGTCATCAGCTGAATACATCCGGCGACTTCCCTGTTGGGCAGGCTCAATCAGTCCTTCTTTCTCATATATGCGTAATGTCCTGGGGTGGACATTCAGCAATTTTGCCGCCACCCCGATGGGGTAAATGGGAACATCTGAGCGTACCGGAACTATTTCCGTCTTCTTTCTAGCCATCCACTCTACCTCCTGGTTACCTGTCACGATGTCCTGGAGAGGACAGTTGTATGTCATAGCAGTGTCAGTGGGATTCAGAAAGATGACCGCGGAACATCCTTTCACCGGCCATAAAAAGCACCGCGCAAAAGGCAAAGCCGGACAGGGTGATTACCCATTCGTGCAGAGTAGGCGTATACGGCAGCAGGTGCGGGGCGCCGTAAATATTATATTCGTGAAAAACAGGTACGAGCTGCCCGACGATGACCAGGTCGTATCGCATGAAGAAAATCCCGATAATACTGGACGCAGAGCCGACAGCAAGGGCCGTAAGGTTACGCGCACGTACGGCTAGAATGATAACAAACGGAACAACCAGTCCAAGGGCGACTTCCCCGATCCAGAAATTTTTTGCGTAAGGGCCGTTCACAAGCGCCATTATGGCCTCATATTTCCCGGGCGGATGGCCTGATATTCCGGAGATAAACTTCCAGGTGGTGAAAAACATGATAACCACATAGAGAAGAGCACCGAGTTTTGCCGTTGCAAAAAGCGAATTCTCCAGCTCCCTGCTCATTTTCCAGCCATTAATCTTGTATCCGACATAGTGAAAAAAGATTACCGTAGCACAACCCGACATCATGGCCGAGGTAATGAAATAAATGGGCATATACGGACCATGCCAGAATTCACGGGCACTAAGCAGCCCGAACACTGCTCCCAGATTTGAATGTGCGGCAACACCTGAAATGACACCCAGCAAACCAAGCGTACCTGCCAATTTATGCCGTCCGGCCTGTAACAGAGCGAACTCGATGAGCATGAAAAAGAGATAGGCTCCATACAGTGTCCCCATCCACCAGATGGAAGATGTCGGGTTGGGGGAAATAACATTATAAACAGCCATTCGCCATGGATTTTCGATTTCAAAGGCAATTACAAAAAAACCGGAGATTATGGTGGCTATGGCCAGAAAAACAGACCGCTTTGCTATGGGTTTAAACGCCTCGAAGCCGAAGACATGGCCAATGGACGAAACAAGACACAAACCGGTCGAGGTGACGACAAAAAACACATAGGCCGCCAGCAGCAGCCCCCAGGGCACTTCACGTGTTACACCATATGCATGCTCGTGCCCGATCCACATTGCGTGCAGGCCGAACGCCGCACCCAACAGAATGCCGAACATGAATATGTATAAAAAACCTTTATACAGAGATGATTCTTCGCTTACAAGCCCCCCTTCCTGGGGTATTACTTTTGCAAGTATTGATTCCATGATGTTGCACTCTCCAACGAATGTTTAACGATTATATTCCAAAACTTAGGACGACCCGAACGAGACGGCGAGCGTACCGATAATCAGTAAAAATCGCTTTCTTCTTTCAGCGATTGCAGAACGGGCTTCACTCTGACATCAAACAATGTGTGGAGAGCAGCACCACCCAACCAAACAACGAGAAATATTACAGCTTCCATGATTTCCTCCTGTTACAGGCTTCATAACCCAATGTCATCGCATGTTCATTGGCGGATGAAACACGATGACCCTGCCCCGACACCTCAGGCTCACAACCGACAGGCAACGCCTTCACCTCTCGGTACCGGTTCATTTGAAACACATTCAACGTTCCATGAATGCACCGGGAGAAATGCAGGCTGTTTGCACATGCGGGGTCGGGATGATTCGAGACACCTCCATATCCGGTTTCAGTTCATCTTTTCCCTTTATAACAAGGACACTCTCACTCTAATAAAGTAATAGCTGAAACACGTAAAAGTTGTCAAGACAAACAAAAGTAAACTTCAAATTTTCTATAAATTAATGGATCAAAATAAGCCATATTTTCCAATGTCAAAAACCGAAAATTATTATTTCCAAAAGCCAGAAATAAACTCAACCTACTAATAAAAAGGCAAATTATAAAATAATACCGATATCAGCATCAACATTCTTCCAAAAAAATTAGAATTAAAAAATGAAGCATTTTTTGCTCATATTGCCAATCTTATGACGTAAAATATGCCCAAACCAACCCCTGACGGCGTGTTTGCCCGTTCCATTATTTGTTCTTGTGACGACCTAAAAAAACCTGCCGACCGCCATATGGCATAAAGTGCACCTGCAACGGTTTACCCTTTTATGAAAAGGTATTATTATTGCTAGTAATAAAGAAAGCAAATCTCCAAATAACAAACAACGAGAGAGCTTTTATCCCCATGCAGGGTGGCGGCCCCGCATGGGGAACCTTACCTCCTCCCCTGCCCCGAAATTCCTCATTCTACGCATACGCCGCATCAGACCACCCGCTTTCACTCCGGCAGCCAAAGCCGCTGAGGGCCTAATTGTTAAAATAGACGCCGGCAGGTTGCCGGCAACTTCCATGCTTTACCTTTATCCGTTTTTGTGTTAGCTCAATACGTTGGGTGTTGAGTACGGTTCCGGCATTGCACATTCAGCCAAGCCCCTTCTCTTTAATGTAGAAATTGTAATGCCATTGCTCCGGGGAGCATATTGCGCCATTTTTCAGACAGCCGTACTGAATGCCGCATAAGCGCTCTATGAGTAGTTACGATAAAAAAGGGCGCGATCCGATTATTTCAAAATTCAGACACCCGGCAGCACGCCGTGCTTTGATGCGTCTGCCCGGCATCAGGATTTGAATACGTTAAAATCGCCCACATCCTTCCCCTATTCTCAGCGAGGAATCGATGCAGCATCTGTATAAAAACCTTTCCATCTGGCTGATAGTCGCCCTGGCCGTCCTGCTCCTCTTTAACTTTCTCAACCAAGGCGCACCCGAATATCATACTGTCTCCTACAATACCTTCCTGGAAAAGGTGAACGGAGATTTCCTCTCTGAGATCACGTTAACGGATAATGTTGCAACCTGGAAAAGTTCCGACGGTGTTATGTTTCGCACCGTTATTCCTCAGCAGACGGCCATACTTGACAAACTGGTTCAAAACAACATCACCACCTATGTGGAGAAGGAAACGGAGCCGGACTGGATTGTGCAGGCCATTCTTCAATGGGTCCCTTTTCTCGCCCTGATACTGGTCGCATTCATATTCATGCGAAGAAACAGCGCCTCCGGTGGGGGTGGAGGTCCTCGAGCCATGGCTTTCGGCAAGAGCCGGGCCAAACTGATTGATCCTGAAGAATCAAAAGTAACCCTGGATGACGTTGCCGGGATCGAAGAAGCAAAAGACGAAGTCACGGAGATAATCGACTTTTTGAAAAATCCTGAGGTGTTTGCTGAAGCAGGCGCCCGCATCCCGACCGGAGTTCTATTGTATGGAGAACCCGGCACGGGTAAAACCCTGCTTGCCAGGGCCATTGCCGGAGAAGCAGGTGTCCCGTTTTTTTCGATCAGCGGCTCCCATTTTGTGGAAATGTACGTGGGAGTCGGCGCCTCCCGTGTTCGTGATCTCTTTGCTGAAGGCAAGAAAAAAGCGCCCTGCATTATTTTCATTGACGAAATCGATGCCGTGGGTCGCCATAGAAGCGCCGGTGGGCCAGGAGGTGGAAATGACGAACGTGAACAGACCTTAAATCAACTCCTGGTGGAAATGGACGGCTTTGAAGATCATGACCATGTAATAATTATTGCAGCCACCAACAGGCAGGATATACTGGATCCTGCTCTGCTCAGGCCTGGACGTTTTGATCGCCAGGTCATGGTTCCGCTTCCCGATGTGGGAGGAAGAGAAAAAATTCTTCAGGTTCATGCCGGAAAAACCAAAATAGCCGAAGGAGTGGACTGGCATACTATTGCCAAGGGAACGCCCGGATTTTCCGGCGCCCAGCTGGAAAACATGGTCAACGAAGCAGCCCTGCTCATGGCTCGCCTGAAAGTTCCGGCAATTACCATGGATATTCTTGAAAGAGCAAAGGACAAGGTCCTCATGGGCGCGGAACGTCGCAGCCTGATCATCACGGAAAAGGAAAAACGAATCACAGCCTGTCATGAAGCAGGACACGCCCTGGTCGCATGGATGCTCCCAGGAACAGATCCCGTACACAAAGTAACTATCATTCCCAGAGGAAGAGCACTTGGCCTTACCATGCAGCTGCCGGAGGAAGAACGTAACTCGCAGGACAAGACCTACCTGACGAACATGCTCTGCGTTCTCCTGGGAGGAAGGGCGGCTGAAACGATAGTTTTTCAGGAAATCACCACCGGTGCGGCAAACGACATTGAACGAGTCTCCGACATTGCACGTAAAATGGTCTGTGAATGGGGCATGAGCGACGCCATGGGGCCGCTTGCTTTCAAGGCAGGCGACCCGCTGAGCGGACAACCCGGTCAGATCATGAGCGATCAGACCGCGGTTATGATAGATAAGGAAGTACGAAGCCTTGTGGAACACGCACACAATACAGCCATCTCTCTTCTCACGGAACATCGCCTTTTACTGGATGAGCTCACCAATGCGCTTATTGAACGGGAAACAATTTCCCGTGAAGAGATCAGCCGGATTGTCCAACAACACCACCATTGATATCATGTTAAACATACAAACCTTACTCTCAGTCCTGCTTCCACTGGCCCTGCTCAGCGGTCAACCTGCCCATGCAGGCACACCGGAACACGCTCAACTCACCGGGCCTTATGGATCCGTCTCCGAGGTGACGGCTCAGTGTCTCTCCTGTCATGCAAAACAGGGAGAAGATATCCTTCACAGCAGTCACTGGACGTGGAAACGAGAACGGAAAACAGACAGCGGGAGCCGGGAATTCAGTAAAAAAAACGGCCTCACCACCTTTGCTCTGGCTGCCGGGGCAAACCCGAGCCAATGTCTGCCGTGCCACATCAGCTCAAACCTGCTCGACAACGGTTTTGATCCCACTTCCCCCGTTAACATTGACTGCCTGGTCTGTCATGACACCAGCGGTACATACGGCAGGGAGAACGGAGCCCCGGTAAAGGAACAGAATCTCGCGGCCATTGCAGCAGGTGTCGGTACCCCCACAACTCAAAATTGCATGACCTGCCACGGTGTGAACGCGCACACAGCCGGCATCAAAATGCATGGCGGCATCCAGAGCGATATCCATCTGCAATCTTCCGGAGCGGCTTTCAGCTGTCAGACCTGTCACCCGACAGGCGGTACGCATAGTTTCACGAGAACCCCGGCATCACAGCCCGGCATGCTGCAGACCTTCGGGTGTGCGGTATGCCATACCAACACCCCCCATGTTCAAAAGCAGCTGAACGAACACGCAGAGATTATTGCCTGCAGCACCTGCCATATTCCGACATACGGCAGGCCTGAACCGGCAATTTTCGGCTGGAACTGGTTTCAGCAGCAGACACCTTCCCTTTTTCAGGCGGGTAACGGCACATCGACTTCCCTTGTATCGCCTTCCGGCATGCTCACCGCAGAACGGCTGAGACCCGTTTACCTGTGGGACGACGGCTCAGATCGTTATTATCAGCGGGGAGAAAAAGTGGACAGGGGAAAACCGGCGGTTCTCCTTGGCCCGGGAGAAAGAACCATGACCTCAAAGATCACGCCCTTTGCACCGACCTTTGGAACCCAGCTCATGGACGGCAGATATCGCTTTCTCATCTCACCTGTCCTGGAGCAGGGTGACGATCTCGCACCCTATGGTCACGATTGGACCAAGGCGGCGCAGGAGGGCATGACCCGGCTTCGCCTGCCTTTCAGCGGTCAGATGGAAACCGTAACCACAGTGACCTATACCGGACTGAGCCATGGGGTTGCATCTGCCGGACAGGCTCTTGACTGTATGAGCTGTCATGGCAAAAAAAGCCACGTCAACTGGAAAATGCTCGGATATGAAACCGATCCATGGCAGGACGGCACGCAGTCATCCTCTCCCAAAGTGCCGCAGGTGGTCAAGCCGCTGCCGCAGCTGCCTCCTATGAGCCTGGAACCGATCCAGGAAACGGTATTGCCCGGCACCGGCAACCAGGCCCTGCCGTGAGCTGAGTTGACCCGGCCGGTCGTCAGCGCCTTTTCCATTTCCAGGGAGGGATCTGGTCACCGGGGCCCCACAGGCCCCTCCCTGCGCGGCGCGCTTTCCATTCAAGCTTCTTGAGCGTGTTGCACCTTATCTTATCAATGCAATATCTGGTATATACCCAGGCGTAACCGTTTTGAACCAGCCCCTCATTCACGCTTTTTCCATTCCCCTCCACCCAGGCGACGGTACGCCCATAATGATCTGTATCCTTTGGGGTAACCGTCACTCTCTTTCCCTGAATTTGTGCTGTAACATATTTTCTTGCGGCGCTGCCGTATGGTTGATCATACTCCGGGGCATCCACGCCATACAGCCTCACTTCCACGCTGGTCTTCCCTCTTCTCACCCGTATGGAATCACCATCCAAAACCTGATATACATATCCCGTCCAGGCACTGACTTCAGAAGTTCCCCAAAAAAGTCCGCACCCAAGACATAAGCAGACCTTCAATATACGAACAGCAAAAGAACACAGGCAGGGCATTCTTTGCCCGTTCACACCCTGGAAGGATAACTGTTTACCTCTGGATAACAGTGCTATTTCACATATATTTTTTTTCAATGCAACGCCCCCTGCACACAATAGACAATATACTTGTCAATAAAATGACACATTTTCACTCTACACCTTGTCTTCACAGGTATTTGTGTGGTACTGTTAGTTATATTTGACATACTGCAACAACGTACACCCTATATGTTACATTCAGCTCATAAAATCTGGAGATATTTCATATCGTGGATTTCACTGCTGATCAGTCCCTGACAGAAAACGAAGAGAAGACAAGAGATCTTATCTTGACACTGCCCCTGTTTGACTCATTCAAAATGGATGATTTGGATGTTCTTTCCAAGCATATGAATTATATGGAAATTTTGCGAGGAAATTATCTATTTACAGAGGGAGAAAAAGGGGATTACATGTGCTTTGTCGTACGGGGCCTGCTTGATGTTCTCAAAAAAACCAACACCGGAGATTACCGTGTCGTAGCCAGACTCGGCAAAGGCAATACCATTGGGGAAATGTCGATAGTGGACAAATCACCAAGATCCGCCACGGTTATTGCCAGGCAGCCCACGGTGGTTATCATACTGACCAAAAAAGGTTTTGATATCCTCACGAAACAATACCCGTCGCTGGGCGTCACTTTACTGAAAAAAATCATGCGACTCCTCAGCTTGAACATGAGGCGAACTACCAGCAAACTAGCCGATATAACACCACTCTGATCACCTTATGGCAACGGATTCATTTTACGGCATCATTGGTAGAAGTGATTGTATGCAGAGACTGTTTCATCTCATCGCAAAGCTCGCTGAAGATGATTTAAGCACCGTTCTTATCCAGGGAGAGTCCGGCACCGGCAAAGAGCTGGTCGCCAAAGCCATCCACAATCACAGCCCCCGTGCAAAAAACAACTTCGTTCCGGTCAACTGCGCCGCCATTCCTGAAGACCTTCTTGAAAGTGAGTTGTTCGGCCACACCAAAGGCGCTTTCACCGGCGCGACCGGTTCAAAAATCGGCAGAATCGAGTTTGCCAACGGCGGCTCACTTTTTCTTGACGAAATAGGCGACATGAAACCTGTATTACAGGCAAAACTGCTGAGGGTTCTCCAGGAAAGAGAGTTCGAGCCGGTGGGCGGTTTGAAACCGGTGCCTGTGGATGTCCGTGTTATCGCTGCGACACACAGGAATCTGGAACAAATGGTGGCGGAAGGGAAATTCAGGGAAGACCTTTATTACCGGCTCAGCGTCATTCCGGTTGCCATTCCACCGCTTCGAGAACGTAAGGAAGATATCCCGCTGCTGGTCGACTACTTCATCCAAAGCCTTGGTAAAAAAAGAAACAAAAAACTTCTGGGTTTTGATCTTGCAGCAATGCAGACACTGACCAGTCTCCACTGGAGAGGCAATGTCCGGGAACTGGAAAACCTGGTTCAGCACATGACTATTCTCTACAGCGGGCAACGGGTCGGTTACAATGAACTCCCTGAAAAATACCAGGGTGAAGAGGCCCATTCCACTGCTTCCCCGAATACGGCCCCTAAAAACGGTTCGTCCCAGGAATCTATGACTCCCCCTCCGGAGCAGCTGCCCCTGTTCTCACCGGCGTCAGGACCGCAAGCCCAGGAAATGTGGCCGGAAGAAGGTATTGACTTCAACGCCATGGTCAACGACTTTGAAACCCAGCTCATTGTCCAGGCATTGAAAATGACCCAGGGTAACAAAAAAGAAGCTGCACGAATGCTTAACCTGAAACGAACAACCCTCCTGGAAAAAATAAAGAAAAAGGAACTGCAATCCACCTGGAGTCAGGAAAACTGACACCTGACCATATCCCCTGATTCTCAGGCGGCTATTTTTCCCAGATTCATTTCAATTTTTTCCTGTACGTCCTTTTCGCTGCAGGGAGTAAGCAGGATATCATCGGCCCCATACTTGACGGCCTTGATAACCAGCGTCCTTGTCCAGGCAGGCCCCGCCGCTATCAAAGGAACCTGGTAGCCGGCGCTGCTCACCTTGATGGCAACTCCGAACCCCTGCTCGCTCACTTCTTTCATGACTATAAACACCAGCCTGATGGAAGGGTTCAGATGAGCGTTTACAGAGCTTTTATATGGAAGCTCCTTTCCGTGATACCCCAATCGGGAGAGAAATTCCGTCAGGTTGTGCCCCTCTTTCGGGTCATCGCTGAATATCAGTATATCGGGCGGCGTTTCGGGGGAACGGAGCGGTTGGGCAGACTCTGCAGGCCCGGCGGCGCCGCCTGTGGCCTGCACCTTTTCCTGCTGTGAAGCAGGCTTCTCAACAGAAGCGTCAGAAGCCGGGGGGGCTTTTGCAGCTTCTTCTTTGACCTCTGGTTCAGCCGGTTCAGCCAAACCCTCCAGGTCAAATGCTGCAGCAGGGAAAGCAGCCACGTAGGAGCCCATTTCCCTGCCTGCAAATTCAACCTCCCCGCTTGTTGCATAATAGAGGTGATTCGGCAGGGTGTCGTCGGAATCAGGATCGACCTTGACGGGAACAACCGTTTCCATGGTTTTTTTGACAAACCCGATCTTTTTCTTATACTGCTCTTCAAAGACAGCAGTATACACACCTGCGATAATATTGGCTATTTCGCCGAATGCATCCTGAGCATCATCCCCAAAAACCTCGTTGCGAACGGTCTCCTCAAGCTCCTGTTCAGGGAGCATAATCAGAGATCCCCCCATGAAAATAGCCGCTGACACGTTCAGAAACAGGTATGCTTCACCTGTCCTGTCGCCACGGATTTCCATTCTGGTCAGGGCCTGTTTGCCCTGGGGAATTTCGAGCAGCTCCTCTTTACTGTAAATATTATGGGCAAGGTTATTGAGCTTTAACTGATCACCGACCAGGGCGGTGACTTCCTCGCCGACCTTATTCCCGCAGAGTTTGAGCAGGCCGTCGATTACCTTCTTTTGCTTTTGGATGTCTTTTTTCGACTGTGGTCCGACTGATTTCCCAGCAGTTGACTCCGCTGCAGGCTCTTCCTGCTTATCCACCGTTTCTCCGGCTTCCGGTCCCTCTGTCTCAGTCTCAGCCTCAGCCTCCTGCTGCGCAGCAGGTTCTTCAGAGGTTATCTTTTCCGGCTCCGGGGTCTCTTCTGCTGCATCGTCCGCATCTGCATCTATCAGGCCAAGGGGTTCGGCAGCCATTATCAAATGCAGGTTCCCCATATCGGCACCCTGCATGGACATGGAAAAAGTACTGTGGTAATACTCACCGGGAGGGAACGGCTGCTCAGATTCGTGGTCAACCTTGACGGGGTTCAGCACCTCCTGTTCCGTACGAACAATTCTAAAATTTTTGGGATAGTGTTCTTCAAAGGTTGAGGTGAGTGAACCTGCAATGATATTCGCTATTTCACCATAGGAATCCTGTAGCTCTTCTGTATAATTTTCATCGGTTACAGCAAGCTGCAGTTCAGATTCAGGCAGCATGATCAGGGTTCCGCCGACACGGATCGCGTCCTGAATGGAAACCATGATTGCCCCCTGCCCTTCTACTTCTCCTTCAAACTCCAGGTGGGCGACAACCGTTTTGCCGATCAGCTCTTCAAAACATTCCTCCTTCCCATGAACCGTAGTTTCCGGTTCACCGACGGTAATCTCCTTACCCAGGAGGGCAGACACCTCTTCCTGAATGACCTTTTGGCAGGAGCCGACTATTTTATCAATTCTTTCTCTGGCTTTCATGAAGAGGGTGATGGATAGGGAAAAAGGAGTTTATTTCATACAAGAGTCACACGTATGTTATCGGCACTGCCTCGCCCAATCTTTATCGAGAAAGGGAAGGCAGGAAAAGCATGGCGTACATGATACACTAAGACTCGCAAGACCAGGTGAACAGAGAGAATTATACCCTGAACGGACTCAACGGACAACTGTATTCAGCGTGGAGAGGATCACAGGTTCCCGTCAATCAAAAAAGGAACCTGCAACGGCTCACCTGTGAAAATCAGGCATGTCGCAGCATATAATCGCTTGCAGACACCATGCTCAATTATTAATGACAGATCAGCGTCGGCAGGCTCCTAACTGCAAACATACTGAAACTCCACACCGAAGGTCCCGGCAGGGGTGGAAAAAGGGACCAGAACCCTGCCCCCCCTGCTCAAGGAACTGACCCGTATGGATTTCCCCACAGCAGTCGACGGAATAGCCAGCTCAATATGCACACCATGATCCGCCAGACTGACCTTCAACCCACCGGCCACCATATTCGCTATTTCGCCGATGGCGTCTTTGACGTCGTCATCCAGGTCTTCCACTTCCATTCCGAGCATGGAAGAAGTGATCCCCAGTGCAGCCTCTTTTGTGCAATGCACGGCGATGAGCCCTCGCAAATCTCCAGCCAACCCTATCATGCAACTGAGACTTGCATCAAATCGGATGTCACTGCCGCTCAAAGGCTCTCCGGGATCGATATCCAGAAAAATCATGCCGGCAAAAATGTCCCGGGTCGCAGCCACAAGGTATTGCGCGCTGTTTTCCTGTAAAACGCGCTCCTGACATGATTCATCGGTATGCATTTTCATGCCTCCAGCTCGACTTCCACGTAAAACACGCCATCCGGAGCCTGAAACTCAAGAATAAGTGTGTCAACATCAGCCTGTGAAGCAAAATTGTATTCTTTCCCGGAAATGGTCGACGGCAAAGAGAGTTGAATATCTTTGCCTTTGTCAGAGAGGATCGACTTGAGGTTGCCGCCCAGCATATTAGCGATTTCACCGATGGCATCTTCAACATCTTCGTTTATCTCATCCACCTCGATACCAAGAAAATTACCTGTTATCGCAGTTGCAACGGCATTCGGGAGATGCACGGCCAGCAGCCCCTTATGGGTTCCAGCCAGCCCGACCATGCCGGTAATACTGTCTTTGAGGGGATTCATAGTGTCGGTTATTTCTCCGGTCTGCGTCACCTCCATCATGACCATCCCGGTAAATATTTCAATGGTTGATTCTATTAACTTCTCGGTTACACCATCAAAGTTGCTCACCCGTTTGCCTCCTGGAGTGTATCCGGTCAACGGAACAAGGTCGACCGGAGTCATATTCATGGTTGCCGGCATCTCTTTTACATAAGAGGACCAAGCACTTCATTGACCTTATCCGGGGTAAACGGTTTTTTCAGTGCACCAACAGCACCCAGACTTTTAGCCTCTCCAATGATATCATCACCGGTTTCGGTTGAGATCATAAAAACGGGTATGTCTTTGATGGCATCGCGTCCCGCTTTTTCACGCAGGAATTCAATGCCGTTCATATTGGGCATATTGATATCACTGAGAACGATGTCGACGCTTTCCTTTTCCAATACCTCCAAAGCCTCGGCGCCGTCACTTGCTTCGAAAATATCGCCGAATTCCAATCCCGCCTGTCTCAGTGAGCGACTGATTATTTTTCGCATGGTACTGGAGTCATCAACGAGCAGAACATTTTTTGCCATTCTTCATACCTCCTGGGGTCTTTATATAAACGTATTTCAATCAAGATTACACATCTGAACGTTAACGGATATCAACGATCTGAAATCCCTTACCTTATTAGTTGTATCATATCAATTCCGTTCCTGAGAAATCAAATTTTCTTCTTGATTGCATATTTTTTCTTACTCCCTGAATGCGTAAGCTTGCCTATAATTGCTGTCAGACAGATACATCTGTTTAAAAAATAATCGGGGATTCAGGCTGTTGAATAGAACCATAGGTAGTCCGAACCGTCATTACCCATCATTGAACAGAGGCAGTCTCAAGGTGATCCTGATCCCTTTCCCCTGCCTGTTTATCACCCTGATACCGCCTCCGATATTTTCCATGGCAGCTGCGACGTCGGACAGGCCGTTACCTCTTCCCAAAGCCGGGGATGTGGTAATTCCCTGCAGGAAAATCACCTCGGCCGGGCCGTTGACCGACGCCTTACAGGAAGTAATCGTCTCCCCGTCCACTCTTTCAGCGGCGATATCCAACAAGCTGTCAAGGGGCAGACCTGAACCGTCATCGTCGACACTGATGCAGAGTTCATCGCTCTGGGTCAAAAAAGACAGGCCGACATGGCCTGCAGCATCCTTACCGAGATCTGATCGCTCCTTTGCCGGCTCAATGCCGTGCTCTATACTGTTGGCAAGCAGTTCAAATATGTACGGAAAAGCCTGATATACAAGCATGCAGTCTATTTCGAGCTCCGCACCCCGGACAACAAAATGAATTTTTTTCCCATGCAGAACGGCAAGATCATGTACAGCACGCTTGAGTCTCTGGACAATTTGTCGCGGCTTGCCCTGACACAAACCTTCGCATAACGCCTTGAGTTGGCGTAAGGCACCCGTCGGCGCCTCTATCCCGGAACACTGATACCTCAGCCGGCTTACCAGGGAAAACAAAATTGTCGCCTCGGTGGAAGGTATCTGGAGTTTCAGGTCGTCCTCCTGGACCCCTACATATAAAGAGTGAGGGCTGTTGCCGTCCAACTCAGTTTCTATTGCGGATAATCGATTCTTCAGCTCCTGCTGTTCCCCGAGAACCGTATTCAACTCATCTTCGGTGACTATCCCCATATCTATGAGTAATTCACCAAGGCGGCGCGGTCTGTCGTGCAATATTTCCTGTTTTTGCTGTTCAAGTGCTTCATCAACGCTTTCTTTGCCGGCAAGACCGGCCTGGATGAGCAGCTCTCCTATCGGTTTGTGTACAAGTCCCTGAATGGCCTCCAGATGTTTATCGGCGTCCGGTATATCCGTCTGCCCCCAGACACTCAGTTGATCCACACCTGCCCGCAACGCATCCAGGGTGCGGATCAGAACAGTTTCCGGATACTCATCGTAAAAATGCTCACCTTGAATATATCGTTTCAAGGTTGCCTCCACGGACTGACAGATTCTTGCCGCTTCAGGAAAATTATACAGAGAAAAATGACGCTCCAGACGACGAAAAAGATCAGCCACCGACTCCACCCTGGGTAAATCCAAGGCAATATAATCCCACAGGACCAGTTCCTGTTCAGCGGCATCGAGTATTGCAGTTACCTCCGATAAAAACAAAACATTCTCGCCGCCGGTACCATGCGCTTCCTCCTCCCGGGAATCTCCGCCGTCCTGTTCGTCTTCCGATAAAACTGCAGCAAGCATTTCCATGCCGAGTTTTTTACAAATCTTCTCCAGCTGAGCATCATCCTCAAAATCTGCAACGGCTTTACTGCAATCCATTAACAGACGGCACACCTCCCCCAAAAGGCCGAGGTGAACAAAGCTCAATAGTATCTTGCCGGACCTGAGCTGCTCAAGGGCATGCAAATACACATCCGTCAGGTACAGGAGATGAACAAGAGTATGCCTTCTGGCTGTCGTACGAAGTGTGCTGAAGAGGTGACGCCCGTCCTGAAGGACCTTCTCTTCGAGCTCAACTCGTTGAGAGTCTTCCTTAAGGGCGAAAATAAAAGGTTCCAGTTCATATGCCAGAGTATGTATATGCTGCATATTTTGAGGCAATGCTGCCTTGCTCGGTGTAATCATCTTTTCCAATCACTGATAAACGGGTCTATGTTGTGAACAGGGACAAATCTGTTTTCAGACGCTTAACCATCCGTCATCCCATATCTATTTGGCCGTGGATGTGATGATTATATGTGTAAAGAACCTTGAATTTCAATAATTTCCCGGCTTCTTTACCAAATCTTTTTCGAGCCAATAATCCGTCACTTGCAAGGGAAATCCGCCTCTTTCAAAATGAATGCAGGCACGACTTTCCTGAAATTCACCGGAAAATCACCGAATTTATTCTACTGCCGACATTATATTCTTCAAGGAACGTTTATTGCAATATTACGAACATGACACTGCGCAATGTACTCCCCATATGCAGACCACGACCTGGTTTAGCCATCCTCTTTTCTTGCCTGATGTTCTTCCATACAGGTATCTGCGGTGCCGCGCATCTGATCGACTCCATACATCGAACAGACGAAAACATCAGCCTCCAATTGTATTTTCGATTCGACACCATGCCTGCGTACGAACTGGAACAGCGGGGGAAACGCATAAATCTTATTTTCAAAGATGCCATGGTTTCAAAAACCGTCACCCCCCTTCCCGCAGATGATCGCTTGATCAAAATGTTGATCAAGCAAGAGGAACAGTCAACCGTTATTTCCCTCTTTTTCCGTTACAAACCCCAGTCAATAAACGAAAACGCACGGCCGGAACCTGCCTCATTGATGCTGGACATCATCCTGGGAAACGAGTTTACCTCCATGTATCCGGACCTGTCCGACAGGCTCCAGGGCGTCACCCGACTCGACAGAGACAATGTCGATTACACCAACCCGGTCAACGTCTCACCTTACGCAGCTGACTGGTTATCATTTTTCCGGGACTATGAAAGCGCGGTTTCCATTTCACCCCCGATGACCTTTACCCTGCCGCCGTTTCCGATATACAAAGCTGTTGAGGATCCAATGCTGGTGGAAGAATGGCTCCCTGAGACCGCAGGCGAACCGGCTGCCCAAGGGCTGTGGAATCAGGTGCAGCAGATACTTCGTGAACACATCGGCAACCAGAGAGATGAACATAAACGGGAGCTGCTGCTATTTACCTATGCTGAATCACTGGTACGTGCCGGCGAATACGAAAACCCCCATGCCCTGCTGCAGCAAATCATACAGCGGCAGCCGGATACGGCCATGGCGGACCTGGCGAATTTTCTCTTTGTCTACCTTCGAAATCGGCATGAGCCTGACTATCCGGGCTTTTATGAACTGCAGAAGGCGATAGCCCCCTTCGCACAAACCACCCCCTATGCCGGCTATTTTACGCTCCTGCTGGGCGAGGCGGCCATGGATATGGGCAGGCCTGACGAGGCGGAAAAGCTGTTTACCAGAGACGACATCGCCTTCCATGCCGGAGCAAATGCAATACGACGCATGCGGCTCGGCGATATTCGCTACATTGAAGACCAAAAAATCAAGGCCCTGGTTTCCTACCTGCAGCTCGATGATGACTCGGACGTCATCCATGAATATCCGGAATCACTGAGCCGATTCGGCGACCTGCTCTACATGCACAAAAAATATGCACAGGCCGTTGACGCCTATGCCGAGCTGAGCGAACTGCTCGACCAGAAACCCGGTCATGATCTGGCGATGTTCCGGTTGATACTCAGTAGAATGCGTCTTGGAACGCCTCAAAGACAGACGGAAAATGCACTCCAACAGCTGCGAGAGGCCTTTGCAAATACGGAAGGTGCGTACCGGGCGACCATGAAACAGACCGACCTGGATTACCTGAATACATCCGCAACCAATGAAGAGATCATTAACAGATACCAACATCTGGGACGTGTCGCCAATACAATTGCGCTCCGCGAAGAGGCGTATTTCAAGGAAGCGCTCATCTATCATCTTGAAGGAAAAAAGGAAGAAAGCATACAGCAGTGCATGCGTCTTCTTCGTGAATTTCAGTCCGGGAATCTGAGAACTGAAGCCCGGGCATTGATTATCCGGCAGCTCGAAGACGTCATCGCAGACAGGGTGGCTGAAAAACGCTATACCGAAGCCCTGGTTCTTGCCCAGCAAAACAGAGATCTGTTTTCCCGGGGCTGGATATCTAAAAATATGCTCTATGACCTGGCCGATGCATATACCAATCTTGGTTTTTTTGACAGAGCCGCAAGGACATATCAGTATCTTTTTGATGTTTCCTCCGGCGCGGAACAGGAACAGGTCTACCTCCCCCTTTTGGAGTCACTCTATTTCGACGGCCAGTACAAAACCATAGAGGATTATGCCGATCGTTTCGGTTTTCGTTACCCCCAATCCTCTTTACGGGCGCCGATATTTCTCCTGCACCTCAAGGCCCTGGTCGCCCAGGGCAAAGAAAAGCAGGCAGCAGCACTGCTCGACGAAGAAAACAGACCGACATCCGATGAAATCGAAAGTTATGCCGTTCAGGTGAACTATAAACTGGATCGATGGCCTGAGGTTATTCAGGGCTTAACCGAAACCTCCCTTTCCTCACAGGTGGAGACGGACAGAAAAATGGCCCTCATGCTGGCGGAGGCGTATTACCAGAACGGTCAACCGCAGGCAGCCGAATTTTTTTATCTCCTGGCAGTTGACGGCGAGGAAAAAAACGACCAGGCCGGTTTCCGCCTGGCTCAGATAGCCGCAGCCGACGGGAGACGGGAAGAAGCCCTAAAACTGTTGCGGGAAATAGCCGAAAAAGGAATAAGTCCGCTCTGGCAAAAGCTTGCAGAAGAAGAAATTGCGATTATGCAGTTGGGAAAGTGATTATGAACGTCGGGCATTTTCTCAGGGGTTACGCAGATGACACGGACATTGTCATACAAAAACAACAAAGAGGGACAAAGGCATGACGGATATACGCCGGACCGATACCACCATTGAGCTGCTCAGTAAGGTGCTTGATCTCAGGGCAAAGAATCAGCAGGTTATCAGTTCCAATCTCGCAAATGCTGAAACGCCTGGGTACGCTGCAAAATCCCTGGAATTTGAGGACCAGCTGCGGGCCGCCATGTCAGACGGGGACATGAACCCCGTGACCAGTCATCCCAAACATATGCCCCTGGGACCTTCCAGCCTTTCCCGGGTTGAAGGAACCATGACGGTTACCAGGGACGACACGGGCATTGGAGATGAAAACAGCGTCAGTGTTGATCAGGAAATGGTTAAATTATCCAGCAATGAACTGCTCTATGAAACCGCTGTGACCATGCTGAAAAAGAAACTTTCATTTATTAAGTACACCCTCAACAGTGGATCGTAATTTGCAAGAGAGACAGTAACCCATGCCAAGGATTTGCCATGAATATATTTACAACCTTTGACATCGCAGCTTCCGGATTGAGCGCACAGCGGACGCGACTCAACACCATCAGTTCCAATCTCGCAAATGCTGAAACGACCTCAACCCCTGAAGGCGGTCCTTACAAAAAGAAATCCGTCATCTTTCAATCAGAACCGGTTTCATTCAAGAACCAGCTCAACACTGTCATGAACCGGCATGCAGAAGGGGTTAAAGTCGCCAAGATCATAGAGGATAACGACCCGCCCCAACAAATCTATAATCCCGCACACCCGGATGCAGATGAAAACGGGTATGTGGCAATGCCCAATGTCAATGTGTTAAAAGAAATGGTCGACATGATGTCGGCGACCCGTTCCTATGAAGCAAACACCACTGCTATTAAATCGGCCAAACGAATGGCCCTTAAGGCGCTGGATATAGGGAGTTAAGTAACGTATGCAGATTCAAAGCCTTCCGCCGCTGCCCCTGGCGCAAAGTCACAATGAGAAACAGGCCTCGCCTTCCGCCCAGGCGGCGGGAACCTTTCAGGACATGCTTGGCGGCCTGGTTCATGACGTATCCAGCCGCGAACAGCAGGCTGACCTGGCAATGCAGAAACTGCATACCGGAGAGGAAAAGAACCTGCACGAGGCCATGATCCTCATCGAGCAGGCCGATATCAGCCTTCGGTATCTGGTACAGGTCCGCAACAAAGCCCTTGACGCGTACCAGACTATCATGCAAATGCAGGTGTAGGCATAACCCATGGCAGAAGAAACCACCACAAAGGAAACACCTCCTCAAAGCGGTTGGCAGAACCTGATCTACTCGATCAAGGCATGGCCTCTGTCCCGGAAAATCGCCCTGGGAACAGTTGCCGCTCTTTCCATAGGTCTTTTCGCCTTTATCATACTGCAGGCGCGGTCCGCGAACTATCAGCTGCTTTACGGCGGACTCAGTGAAACGGATGCAGGAGCAATGGTCGAATGGCTCAAGGGACAGAATATCTCTTATCAGCTAGCAAACAACGGTCAAAATATTCTCATTCCAAGCGAACTGGTTCACGAGACCAGGCTCAGCCTCGCCTCTTCCGGATTACCCCAGGGAGGCGGAGTCGGCTTTGAAATTTTTGACAAGCAATCCTTTGCCCTGACGGATTTTGTACAAAAGGTCAACTATGTCAGGGCCCTTCAGGGAGAGCTTGCCAGAACCATTGCCACCCTGGGACCGGTTGAAAACGCAAGGGTTCACCTGGTTATCCCGGAGAAACGGCTCTTTAAAAACCAGCAGAAGCCTTCAACCGCCTCGGTGACCATTAAGTTGACTCCCGGCAGGAGACTCGGGGAACCCCAGGTTGACGGAATTGTTCATCTGGTATCCAGCTCCATAGAAGGATTGACCCAGGAAAACGTTACCGTAATCGATCAGAACGGTAATGTCCTTACCCGCACCGCTGACGGCGCTATGGCGGGTAATCTTTCTCCGGATATGCTCCAGTTTCAGCTGCAGGTCGAACAACACCTGGAGGAACGGGCCCAGGCTCTCCTGGATAAAGCCCTGGGGCAGACAAATGCCATGGTCCGGGTTACGGCAACCCTGGATTTTTCCCAGACGGAAAAGACCGAAGAGGTTTTTGATCCTGAAGAACCGGTTATCCGCAGCGAGCAGCTGATCGAGGAAAAGTCCGGATCTGAAATAGTCGGTGGAATCCCGGGGGTACAGTCCAACCTCCAGGGAAATACCACCCAGGCTGCCGGCGCCACTCCGCCCTCTTCGCGCTCCCAGCGCACCACCAATTATGAAATCAGCAAGGTCGTCTCAAAAACCGTCAACCCGGTGGGTACTGTCCAAAAAATCTCCGTATCGGTCCTGGTTGCCGATAAAGTGACCCCTGCCGCGGGAGATGAACCGCAAAAAGTTGAACCAAGGACGGAAGCGGAGCTGGCGGCTGTGGAAAAAATGATTTCTTCCGCACTCGGCATTGATCCGGCTCGGGGAGACGCCATAGAAGTGACCTCCATGCCTTTTATCGCTCCTCCGGATTTTGCAGACACGCAAAGCCAGGTGGCGTCTACATTGTATCAGTATATGCCGATTATTCGCTGGATCCTGCTCTTCCTGGCCGGCCTTATCGTCTACTTTCTCCTGGTTCGGCCTGTTATCAAGACCCTTCAGGGTGAAGCGGAGGAGAAACACATGAAAACCGTTGAAGAAATGGAAGCTGAACAGGAAGAACAGGCCAGAATCACCAAAGAACAGGAGATGGAAGAGCTTATCCTGAGGGACCCTGTGCTCAGGGTGCGCAAGGCGATCGATGAAAACCCGGTCTTCAGCGCGCATATCCTCAAAAACTGGATTCATGAACGTTAGATTACAAGGATGTCGGATTAAAATTATATGGCTGCAGCAGAAAAACAACTCGACGGCGTGGGTAAAGCCGCCATACTTCTCATGTGTCTTGGAGAAGAAACAGCGGCAAAAATAATGAAGGAGCTCACGGATGAGGAAGTGTTTAAAATCACACGGTATATGTCCACGGTTGAACATATCCCTGAAAACGTCAAACAGCGGGTTCTGGAAGACTTTGAGCTGGCTACGGAATCCCAGGCCGGTCTGGTGGTCAGGGGACAGGATTTCGCAAAAAAAACCATAGCAAGTTCCGGAAACCAGGATCGAGTTTCCAATCTGATGAGACAATTCATTTCAGGAACGGAAGGACGCCCATTGGAAACAGTTGCGAAAATGCAGCCGGCCATGGTGGCGGGTCTTCTGGAACGCGAGCATCCCCAGACCGTTGCCCTGGTTCTCTCTACGCAGACCCCCGAGCATTCCAGTGCCATTTTAGCGTTTCTGCCGGAAGAAATACGAGCCGACGTTATTTATCGCATCGCAACCCTGGATACGGTGTCTCCCAATGTCATTGACCGCATCGAGGATGCCTTGAACAAAGAAATCGGGGTTGTTATCGATGAACAGGACCAGAGACAGGTGGGCGGTATAGAAAAAGTCGTGGAGATTCTGGACAACATGAGTGACAACCTGGATTCAGATATTCTTGACAGCCTGGAAGAAGTGGATCCGGACATGGTTGAGGACATCCGCAAACTCATGTTCACCTTTGAAGACCTCTGCGCTTTGGACGGCCGCTCCATGCAGATGATACTGCGCGAAGTCAACAATGATTCACTGACCATGGCTCTGAAAACGGCATCCGATGAATTGAAAGATAAAGTTTTCGGAAACATGTCCGCACGTGCAGCGGACATGATCAAGGATGACCTGGAAGCCATGGGACCGGTTCGGCTCTCCGAAGTGGAGGCCATGCAGCAAACCATAGTCAAGATTGCCATGAAGCTGGAAGAGGAAGGCAAGCTGGTCCTCGGTCGAGGTGGCGGCGATGAGCTCGTCTAAAATTTTCAAAAATGACGACGCTTTCCACCCGACCAACCTGGTCCAGGAAGAAATACCACGTATGTTCGCTGAAGAAAGTGAGATGCCGGAGCCTGAAGTCATTCAGGAATACGAGAGCTCCGGCATGGAGCATCCGGCAGAGGAGCTTGCGAACAACGCTGAAAAGATCGCAGCAGCCACGGAACCTCCGGGGATGGAAGCCCCGCCTGCCGCTGCTTCTGCGGAAGAGAAGCCGGCTCCCCCTCCCGTGGACATCGATGCGATCAGGGAAGAAGCGTATAACCAGGGCGCAGCTGATGCGAATCAGCAATTTCAAGCCGGATTCAGCACGGCTCTGCAAGCTCTGGAACAAATCTGCCAAAAACTTGACGCTTTGCGCACAAGCATTCTTATCCAATGCAGAGAGGAAATTATCAATACAACCATCAGCCTGACCCGGAACATAGTCGGACAGGAAATCTCAACCGGCAGAGATCTGATCGCCCATACCGTGGAAACGGCAATAGACCAGGCCATAGAGAGTGAAGAGTTCACCATCCGCCTGCACCCTGACGACCTGCGGATTGTCGAAGAAATGCAGCCGGATATTCTGAAAAGAATGAGCGGGTTGAACCACATCTTTCTTAAAGCGGATGACTCCATTGAACGGGGAGGCTGTATTCTTAACTCCAAAACCTGTCTGGTTGACGCCACCATCGGGGCGCAGCTGGAAAAAGCCAGGCGGTTTCTGCTTGAGCAAGTTCCGCCGTTAGAACAAACCATGGATACAGGGGAAAACGATCAGTAACCGATGATGCTGCCGAGTCCTGCTGTTTTTGACAGCTTTTCAACCATGGAAGTATACGGAAAGGTCACCCGAATAGTCGGACTGGTCATTGAAGGCACCTGCGCGGTCTCTTCCATCGGCTCTCTCTGTGAAATACATCCTCTCCAGGGAGGAGAGCCCATTGCCGCTGAGATTGTAGGCTACGGCAATGACCAGGCCCAGCTTATGCCCCTGGGAGAAGTCCGCGGCCTGGGCCCCGGCTCCCTGATCAGCGTCAAAAGCCGGCTGGCAGCGGTAAAGGCCGGCAGCGGACTGCTGGGCCGCGTCATCGACGGTATGGGAAACCCGGTCGACAACGGTCCCCCGCTTCACCTCCCTGATGAACAGCCGTTGTACGCCCTTCCTCCCAGCCCGATGCTTCGTGACACCATAGAGACCCCGCTGGACCTCGGCATCCGCGCCATCAACGGCATGATCACCTGCGGCGTCGGCCAGCGTATGGGGATCATGGCCGGCTCAGGTGTGGGAAAAAGCGTTCTTCTCGGCATGATGGCAAAATACGCCCGCGCAGATATCAATGTCATCGCCCTGATTGGGGAACGGGGTCGTGAAGTCCGTGAATTTATCGAACGTGACCTGGGTAAAGAGGGACTGGCCCGTTCGGTAATCATTGCCGTTACCTCGGATCAACCGCCGCTGCTGCGGATGCGGGGGGCCTATCTGGCCACCGCCATTGCCGAATATTTCTGCGCACGTAAACATAATGTTCTGCTCATGATGGATTCAGTAACCCGTTTTGCCATGGCCATGCGGGAAATCGGCCTGGCAATAGGCGAACCGCCGACAACCAAAGGCTACACACCCTCTGTGTTCGCCACTCTGCCCAAACTGTTGGAGCGTGCAGGAAAATTCAAAAACCAGGGCTCCATAACCGGGCTGTACACCGTGCTCGTTGACGGGGACGATCTCACCGAGCCTGTGGCTGACGCCGTTCGCTCCATCCTTGACGGGCATATAGTCCTTTCCAGGGATCTTGCAGCCAAAAACCATTATCCCGCCATTGACGTCATGATGTCGACAAGCCGTGTAATGCGGGATATCGTCAGTCAGAGGCACCTCGAACTTGCAGGGCGTACCCGGAGCGTTATGGCGGTTTACAGGGAATCCGAAGATCTGATCAACATAGGCGCCTATGCTGCGGGAAGTAATCCCCGCATCGATTATGCCATAAGCCGCATTGACGCCATCAATACATTTTTACACCAGCGCATGGATGAGGCGTCGTCTCTGGATGAATCCATCTCCGCCATGGGAGAACTTGTCAGTGACCGCCAGGGTGATGACAGGCGCAGACCGGGCAGGCGCTCCGTGGAGAGAAGAAAATCTCGTCAATAACAGGTAATACCATTCCAGCCTTTCACGATGCAGGCATTCAAACTCGATACAGTACTCAATATCCGTCGTCAGGCTGAGGATAAAGCCAGGCAGTTCCTGTTTGCCGCCATGGAAAAAGAGCAGGAGGCGGACAGGGTTCTCCGGGAACGGAAAGGTGAGCTGGAAGATCTCTATCAGACACTGCAGCGTCACTACAGCCGGGGCACATCGGTCCCTCAACTGGAGCTCATTGAAAACTGGATAAGCGTGGTCAAACAAAATATCATACAAGCCGAAAAGAATGTAATCGCGGCGCAACGCCAAACAGAAAACAGAAGACAGAAACTGCTCAAAGCAAGTAAAGACACCAAAATCATGGAAAAAATGAAGGAGCAGCAAAACAATGCCTACAGAGAACACCTCAACAAAAAAGAACGGGCAATGCTCGATGAACTGGCTGTCCTCCATCACAAGTCCGCTGATCGTTAGAATATATATGAAACCGGTATGTATTTCCCTTGGACCGGCCTTTTTTTTCACGGTTGCCCTGTGCGTTTTGCAGGTTCCATCCTTGTCCACGGCTGCAGAAGATACAGCTGCCTATTCATCCGTTGAAGAGCGAAGACTGCTGACTGCCCTGGAAAACGAACGGAGTTCCCTGGAACAGGAACGTATTGCCGTTGAAGAGAAGAAAAAGGAGCTAAAGAGATTGGAAGAGGAGGTCGATAAGAAACTTGACCAACTGGAACAGCAACGTATTGCTTTGGAAAAGCTCCTTGCCGACAAAGACGCGGTCGAACAAAAACGAATACAAGATCTCAGCAAAATGTACGAGAAGATGTCAGCGGATAAAGCGGCGATGATTTTTGACAGCCTGGACCCGAACCTGGCTGTCTCTTTGCTCGAACGTATGAAGACCAAATCAGCGGCAAAGATACTAAATAATCTCAATAGAGAAAAAGCTGCCGAGCTGACCACTGATTTTTCAACCCTGGACACACCGTAATCGCATATGCAGACTTTTGCCTTTTCAGCAATTGACACCTTTACCCCGGCCGGCGCTGCGGGGAATGCTTCTACGGGAAGCAGCGGTTCCTCTGCCGGAGGTGAAAGTTCATTTGCCTCCCATCTTGCGACGCAATCGGCAAAACATTCGACAGGAAGAGAAACCTCGTCCGCTTCGACCGCTGATCGTTCAAAGCGGCCCGGACAACCTGCTGCAGAAAGCAGAACAGATACTCCAACACCTGAAAACTCCGGGTCAGACGCGCTAAACGGTCAGGAGCAGGCGATTGCAAATGAGGCGGCCCAGCCGGCTGCACAGAACGGCACAGACGCACCTGATGCCGCAAACGCCCAACCCGCAGACAACCTGCGCCATGAGGAGATGCAGGAGGTGTTGACTCCTGAAGATGCCGATACGCTGCCGGCCGGCTCTGAAGCTCAAATATTTTTGGCAGCGTTCACCAGCGTGCCTGCTGAACACAATGCAACAATCGCCGCTGCACCGGAAACCGATACATCGAACACCTCGACCGTCAACGCAGGTAACCAGAGTAATGGGTCAACACATTCCGATACAGCCGCGATGCTGCTCGAAAAAATAAGCAGCGGTCAATATCAGCTATCCCCTGCAGCCGCTGCAGAGACAGGGAAACAGGTAACGTTGACCGCAGCCCAGCTTCAACAGGTCATCGATTCAGTAACTGCCAAAGCAGCCGAGGCAGCCTCTCAACAGACGCCGGCAGCTCATGAAAACGGCCGGCAGGTAGTCGTGGAGCAATGGTCAGCCTCTTTCAGCAATACCCAGGCGGAAACCAGGCAGACCGCTCAAAACGTCGGCGTACAGCAGGCGGGGCTTATCAATAATTCTCCCCAGGTCACTGCACAGACCGCCGAGGGTCAGGTAATAACGGTGTATCAAAGCACCGTCGCAGAGCAGACAGCCGCCAACACCATGGCGTCCGGCAAGGCCTTGACAACGGATCCAAGCGGACGGCGGCAGGATAACACCAGCAACTATATTCATTCCAACCTGCCCAATAACACCGTAAAAACAGTACTCGCAGAGCAGGAGCAGCAATTAGCCGATGATGCGGCACAGCAAAACAGCACCGAAAAAAGTTTTGCAGGGGAACAACTCAATAAAACCGAAACAATTTTCAGGAGTGACCCAACATTTACTCCTTTGAACTTTGATTCTCTCAGTTCCTCGAATCCCACTGCTTCCCAGACCGCGACAGCAAATACGACCATGATGCGTCTTCCCTCCGGAACAATTGTTCCCGAAAGCGCAGTCATGGATCAGGTGGTGCAGTATTTCAACGGGAGCCGCAAACTGGAAAGCGGTTCTGTAACCCTGAGTCTGCATCCCCGCGAACTCGGGGAATTGCGCATGGAAATCAAAGTGGACCAGGACAACATCCGCGCCCATATCACCGCCCAGACCCCACAGGCCCAGGAAGCTCTGGACAAACACCTTCCCAGGTTACGGGAAGCACTGGAACAGCAGGGACTGTTCCTCAATGAAGTGGAGATTTCCATTGCCGCAAATTCGGAATACGATGGAAGTCTTTTTCAACAGAATGAAGAACGTCATCAGCTTGGAAAAAGCTATCGCTCCTCCTCAGCGTCTTCTCAGGATGCTTTCACTCTGACCGGAGAAGAGGAAGAAGATTCTCAGTCCGCTGAGGATTACACCCTGAGAGTAACAGCATAAACAGGATACGATCATGGCTGATATATCTGCAATTACCCAAACTACCAGCTCAACGAGCACTGCCGGCTCGACCGAAAGCAGCAGCAACACCCTGGGTCAGGAGGACTTCCTGACGCTGCTGGTAGCCCAGCTGCAGAATCAAGACCCGCTGAATCCTTCCGATGCTACGGAGTTCACTGCTCAGCTTGCACAGTACAGTCAGCTGGAACAGCTCTTTAATTTAAACGATTCCATGGACGAACTGGCCGCCGCCCAGATCGGTTCACAAAGAATCTCAGCCCTCTCCCTCATAGGAAAGGACATCCTTGTGGAAGGGTCGGAGTTCAAGTACTCCGGAGATCCAGTTGAGATAGGATATTCCATTGACGGAACCGTCACGGATGTGGACGTCGTCATTCAAGATCAATACGGCAACACCGTGACCACTCTTTCCGGAACAGATACATCGGAAGGAAACCACACCCTCACCTGGAACGGCAAGGATGCATCCGGAGACCAGGTGGAAGACGGCACTTATACGCTGGTCATCCAGGCCCGGACAGGAGGGGACAGTACAAGTGCTGCGGTTTCCTCCCTGGTCAGAACAGAAGTGACCGGTGTCGATCTGAACGGCGTCGAGCCGGTGTTGGTTACGGTAAGCGGTGAATTCACGATAGATGAAGTGTACGGAGCATATGACGGCTCCGAGTCATCTTCTGACAATGCTGAGTCAGAAGAGGAGACAACTGATACCACCACGACTGAAGAGACTGTCTCTGCCGCAACGGACGGCGCGGGGATAATTGAGGATGTGGTTGAAACGCTTGAAGAAGGCTGATGCTCATGCCGCAAGCGACGATCAATTATCCATTGAATACATTACCCAGGAGGTTCTAATGGGCATTCAAAGCGCAATGTTCAGCGGAGTAAGCGGACTCAACACCAACTCCCAGGCCATGAGTGTCATAGGTAATAACCTAGCCAACACGAATACGCTTGGATTCAAAGGCGCCCGAACCGTCTTTTCCGATTTACTTTCCAGTTCTATTTTCGGTTCAGGAGGCAGTTCCCAGGTCGGACGCGGCGTCGGCCTTTCCATTGTCGACAATATTTTCAGCCAGGGAACCTTTGAAACCACCTCCTCGGATACGGACGTGGCCATAGAAGGCGAGGGATTCTTCGTTGTCAGTGAGTTGGGAAATGACACCATGTACTACACCAGGGCCGGCGCTTTTCGTTTTGATGAAGCGGGCTACCTGGTTAATCCTGAAGGATTTATAGTGCAGGGAAAATTTTTTGATGAAAACGGAGACCTGCTGCCGAATGATCCGGGAAACATTCAAGTAGAAAATGTAGGCCTGATAGAGGCTAATGCTACTACGGAGCTCACCTTTACCACCAACCTGGATGCCGCCTCGGAAGAATTGGGCGGCGGTGCAGGCGATATCGATCCGGACGATGTGGCCACCTACAACTATACTGCGACAAGCACCATATACGACAGCCTCGGTGAAGATCACCAGGTGTCCGTATACTGGCGGCTCCTGGACGCTGAAACCAACACCTGGGCTTCAGCGTATACGGTTGACGGTGATGCCGCCACTCAGGTAAACTTGCCTGATATGACCTTTGACGCGGACGGTAACCTGCCTGCGGACGTGGTCAATAACATCGTTATAGCTGACTGGGGAAACGGCTCGGAACAGAACCAGGCCATAGACATCACCTTTGACTGCACCCAGTTCGACAGTGAATCCGTCATTATCGGCCAGGAACAGAATGGCTACGCCGCAGGTGAGCTGACCAATGTGGCCATTGACGGAGAAGGAATAGTGGTTGCCACCTATTCCAACGGGGAACAGGTAAAAATCGCCCAACTCGTCCTGGCCAAATTCCAAAACCCGGGAGGACTCAGTCTGGCGGGATCAAACCATTACGCCTATACCGAAGAAGCAGGCCAGATACGCGTCGGACTGCCCGGACCTGAACTGGGCCGCATTTTCACCAACTCCCTGGAGCAGTCCAATGTCGATATGGGCCAGGAATTCGTTAAAATGATTACCACTCAAAGAGGATTCCAGGCCAACTCAAAAATTATCACCACGGTTGATGAAATGCTCAGTGAACTCATTAATCTGAAACGATAATTCACTGTCATTTTTCTGACGTTCTGACGCGCACTCCTTTTCGGGGTGCGCGTTTTTTTGTATTGACGGGCTAACCCTGCGAAAATACACCCCGCTCCCCTCCTGCCTTATCCCCCATTTCTGCCGGCACCGTACTTGCATCCTTGTCTTTGCAGGATCTTTTAGGTATCCTGCTAACAATACAGGTGAGCCGTCTCATTCAACTCAACCAGTCCAAGGACCCATACTACGTGGATATAGCAACCCTTATCGGTATTGTCGCCTCTTTTGGTCTCATGCTTATGGCCATTCTCCAGGGTGGCGGCATAGGCATGTTCATAGATGTTCCCTCCATTCTCATTGTTTTCGGCGGTACGGCCGGGGTTGCACTGATCAATTTCCCCTTGGGCGATGTTATCAGCGCCATAGGAGTCGCCAAAAAAACAGTGCTGATCAAGGAGGCAAACACCAACGAGCTTATCGCCCAGCTGATGGAATTTGCCAACAAGGCGAGAAAAGAAGGTATTCTTTCCCTGCAGGGGGCCATCGACAAGGTGGAGGACGCCTTTTTGGTCAAAGCACTGCAGATGGCGGTGGACGGCCAGGAACCCGAAGATTTGAAAGCCATGCTCAATACGGAAATCGACTATATCTCCGAACGTCACGGCAACGGTGCGGAAATATTTGTTTCCCTCGGCATGATATCGCCTGCCATGGGCATGGTGGGAACCCTTATCGGACTTGTCCAGATGCTGCAGAACATGAGTGATCCTGCCGCTATCGGACCTGCCATGGCGGTTGCGCTGCTGACGACCTTTTACGGCGCGGTTCTGGCCAACATCCTGTTCAACCCCATGGCAGGCAAATTGAAGACCAGGTCCAAAACGGAGCTCCTGCAGAAAACAGTTATTGTCGAAGGGATGGAATCCATCCTTTCCGGTGAAAACCCAAGGGTTATGGAGCAGAAGCTGCATGCATACATCGCTCCGAAACAACGCGAATCCGTTTTTAAATAACAGGAAACGTCATGGCTAAGAAACAGGAAGAATGTCCTCCCGGCGCACCTTTGTGGATGACTACCTTCAGTGACCTGGTTACCCTGTTGCTGACCTTTTTTGTACTGCTCCTGTCCATGGCGACCATGGACCCGGTGAAATTTATTCAGGCAAAGACCTCCATCAAGGACGCCTTTGGCTGGAGGACGACAGCCGCCCCCCAAAAATACACCATTCCCATCATCCCCTCTCCTCCCAAATCCGAGTTCACTCCCATCCCCAGGGAGTCGAAGATGCACTATTATAAGAAAATCCAGAACGATCTCGAGATGACCAAGCTCATGGATCAGGTCGAGGCAATAGAGAGGGACAGTGATTCCATTGTACTGCGAATCAATGACTCTGTCCTGTTTGACCAGGGACAATCAACGCTTAACCCGAGTTCCTACCCGCTGTTGAGAAAAATTGCAGATATTGTTCGCCCCCTGCCCATGAGCATGCGCATTGAAGGGCATACCGACGACACTCCGCCGGCTTCTCCATCCCTGTCCAACTGGGACCTTTCCGTGGCCAGGGCTGTCGCAGTCATGCGTTTTTACAACAGGGGCGAAATTTTCTCGATCGATCGGATGTCCGCCGTGGGATATGGGCCGGACAGACCGGTCGCAGCCAACACCAGTGAAGAAAACAGGGCAAAAAACCGAAGGGTGGATTTTATATTGCGAAGCAACCGCAAGGCAGACAGCAGTAACAGGACCCAGCCGGTCCTCCCTTTCTAAACGTAACCAGCACGGCTTGACCAGGTTGGCCGGCCGCAATGAACAATGAAAGTTTGTCACTCCGGCATTGCGCCTTCTGCTTTCTGCCGAAAACTTTCATATAACCTCTAAGGAAAACTTATGGCTGAACAGAACGTCCAGGAAGCGGAAGCGGGAAAAGGCGGAGGAAAAAAGAAACTGATCATCATTATCGGCGCAGTTTTGCTGATCCTGCTCCTTGGCGTCGGCGCCGCAGTGTACTTCCTGTTTCTCAAAAAAGATCCTCCTCCTGTGGAAGAAGAGGTCAACGAACAGGTCGAGATGGTCCAGCCGGCTTTGGAAGACGATGAAATCGGTCCCATGGTTAACATAGAAGAATTCATCGTCAACATCATCGGCGAAGGTGAACCCCATTACGTCAAGGCTTCCATCACGCTGGAGATGAACGAGGAAGCAGCGGTGGAAGAAACCAATAAACGCATGCCCCAAATCCGGGATACGGTGCTTCTGCTCATCGGCAACAAGACGTTTGAGGAACTCCAGGACCTGCAGGGAAAAAAACAGGTCAAAGCCGAGCTCAAAAGCAAAATCAACTCCTTTCTGAAAACCGGCAAGGTGAAAAACATCTATCTCACCGATTTTGTGGTGCAGTGACGTTATGGAACCGATACTGAGCAAAGAGGAAATAGCAGATCTTCTGACTGCACTGAAATCAGGAAAAATATCCACGGATTCCATTGACGATGAGCAGGTACAGGCGCCCCGGTTCCTGCTCGCCAAGGAGATCGACCTCCTGCAGACATACCAGCATGGCGCTGCAACAGGGGAGATGCGGATTCCCAATTTCGACATCACCATCGACATGTTCGCCCGCAACTTCAGCACCACCCTGACCAACACCCTCCAGAAAACGTTTCTTGTCGAACGTCAGGACATTATCTCATCCTCATTTCAGGAAAGCCTTCAAAACCTCAACAACCAGGGCGCTGTCGGTATTTTTAATACCGATCCCCTGAAATACGGGTGTCTGTTTCATTTTGACAGCTATATGGCATTCAACCTGCTCGAAATCATGCTGGGTTCGACATCCAGTGACAGCATGAATGTGTCGCGGCCTCTGACCACCATCGAGATCAGTATCCTGCGAAACACCATGGAGGGCATCTGCAAAGATCTCCAAAAAGCCTTTCAACCGATCACTTCGGTGCACCCCGGCCTGACAAAAATTGAAAACAACTTCCGGCTTGTCAACATCGTGGAAGCTGACACCGAAGTTCTGGTTGCCGCATTCAATCTTTCAGCCGGTGGAGAACGAGCCGGGCAGATGCGTTGTATCATTCCCTACTTGACCTTGGAGCCCTACCGTGAGGCGTTTCGAGAGATGGTAACCATCACCCAGGCCTCTCTGAACTGGAACAAAATCATTACCCGGGAAGCGCTGGAGATGGAGTGTTCGGTCATTGCCCGCTCAGGGCTCGTCGATATGACCATTCGCAAGATACTCCAGTTACGGCCGGGAGACATTATCGACCTGGGATACGACCCTACCCAGCCAATAAACATCGTTGTGGAAAATCAACCGAAGTTCAGAGCAATCCCCGGAGAAAGAAACGGCAGGAAAGCTTTTCATATAACCGGTTGTACAACCAACTAGTGTCTATCCATAAATGAGGATTTTTGCTCAAGTTTAAGGCATGCGATAAATTTTACCGCAGACATATAGGTGATATTTCGAGGATAAAATTTTGAGCATAACGCAAAAATTGGGTAAAAAGACCATTTATGGACAGACACCAACTAAGTAGGAAACCCAATGGATCTATCTGAAAACAACACTGACCAAAATCCCCACGGCACGCTCAATGCTGAAGAAACAGCAGAGTTGCTGGAGGAAACCTCTCCCCAGGCCCGTTCTTCCTCTTCCGCCGGTAAAAACGCCAATCGCGACCTGGAGTTTCTTTTTGATATCCCCCTTCAGGTCTCGGTTGAAGTAGGCAGAGCGAAAATACTGCTCAAAGACCTTTTGCAAATGGGCGAAGGCTATGTCGTGGAACTGGACAAGTATGCAGGGGAGCCCCTGGACCTGTATGTCAATTCACGACTCATTGCCCGGGGTGAAGCGGTCAAGGTGGGAGATAAATTCGGCATAAAGCTCACTGAAATCATCAGTCAGTCAGACCGTCTGGAAAATCTCTGCTGACGCCATGACCAGGTATCTCCAGCATATTCTTTTCTGGTCTTTCCTTCTGATCGCCGCTGAACCGGCATTCTGCGCAGACAAGTACGGCCTGGCCGCCATGTCGCTCAAAACCGGCGCGGCATTGCTCATTGTCGTGGGCCTGATCTTTGTGCTCTATGCGCTGGCTGCAAAAAAAATCATGCCCCGCCGGAACACCGGCAGGTACATTGAAATCATCGAGATCCGGCATGTGATGCATAAAAACAGTCTTGCTCTGGTCAAGGTCAGGGATACCGAGCTGCTCCTCTCCATATCCCCGGCCGGCATCAGGGCCCTGACAGAACTCAACGGCAGTACCGACCAGCAGGATTTTGCCGAACTACTGGACCGCAATCAATGAACAGGATTACCCCGTTTCTCATCACCGGCTTTCCGGTACTGCTATGGGCAGTTCCCTGTATGGGGATAACCCTTCCCGACATCAATATCGGTGTATCCGATGCAGCAACGCCCCAGGAGGTTTCAACCGGATTACAGATTCTTTTTCTCCTGACCATCCTGTCCGTGGCGCCTGCCATCCTGCTCATGACAACGGCGTTCACGCGCATCGTCATCGTCCTGGGATTTATCCGTCAGGCCATGGGAACCCAGAACACGCCTCCGAACCAGGTGATAATAGGGCTTGCCCTGTTTCTCACCTTTTTTATCATGGCCCCGACCATCAACACCATCAATACAACCGCGCTGCAGCCCTACATTCAGGAAGAAATCACCCAGCAGACGGCTTTGGAGCGGGCCGTCACGGCCATGCGGGAATTCATGTTTTCCCAGGTCCAGGAGGGAGAGCTGCAGCTCTTCATAGATATCACCGAGGAAGAACAGCCTGCAGACGCCCAGGACGTTTCCACCATGATCCTGATTCCCGCATTTATGCTCTCTGAGCTGAAGCAGGCCTTCCAGATGGGTTTCATGCTCTACGTGCCTTTCCTGGTCATAGACATGCTGGTCGCCTCAGTGCTCATGTCCATGGGAATGATGATGCTGCCCCCGATTATCATATCACTGCCGTTCAAACTGCTTCTCTTTGTGCTGGTCGACGGCTGGCAGCTGGTGGTGGGCTCTTTGATGAAAAGTTTCGCCTGAAGGAGACAGGATGCTCACCCCCGAATCCGTAGTTCACATCGGCAGAAAAGCTGTGGAAACTATTCTTCTCGCATCTGCTCCCATGCTCATCGCCGCACTGGTAGTCGGCCTGATCATCTCGATTTTTCAGGCCGCCACCCAGATTAACGAGCAGACAATGACCTTTATTCCAAAAATCGTGGCTGTTTTCATTACCCTTCTCATATTCGGCCCCTGGATAATGAATCTGCTTATCACCTTTACCACCGGCATTATCGCTGATATTGCCGTTGTCGGGCATTAGCATGAGCCGCCCCTGTAGCCACGCTTTCCCCCTCCCTGACAACGGCGGAAATATAGATGACGCCGGCGTCAGGGAAAAGTCAGGATAAGGGGTTGCCGTGGACCTGCAATTTATTCCCCTGGAGCAATTTCAGAATTTTCTTATCTGTCTCTCCCGCGTATTAGGGCTTGTGGCGGCAATTCCTGTTTTTGCCGGGAGCAACATAGCCATCAGATTGAAAATAGGGTTGGGATTTGCAACGGCCATGCTGCTGTTTCCGCTCATGGCCCCATACACACCGTCCATTACTTCCACAACCGAACTCGGAATGTTGCTGGTCAATGAAGTCCTCCTTGGGTCACTGCTGGGGCTGACCGCACAACTCATCTTCACAGGTGTCAA
Source organism: Desulfobulbaceae bacterium (assembly GCA_963678525.2). GTDB lineage: Bacteria > Desulfobacterota > Desulfobulbia > Desulfobulbales > Desulfobulbaceae > Desulfogranum. Next base: position 563,169 of record CAXXDG010000003.1, on the reverse strand, counting down.
CTTCGGCGGCACCATTATCGGTTACCAGATGGGATTTGCTGCAGCCAATATCTTTGACCCCCAAACCACCCAGCAGCTTTCCCTTATGAGTCAGTTCATCAATGTCTTTTCCATCCTGGTATTTCTCGCCCTGGATATACACCACCTCTATCTCCACACAATAATGGAATCCTATCAACTCCTCCCGCCTGGATACCTGAATTTCAGTGACGGCGCAGTTCCGAAACTCATGGAACTGGCAAGTCATATGTTCCTGCTTGGGGTTAAATTCAGCGCCCCGGTTCTGGTTCTTCTTCTTATATCCAATATGGTCCTGGGTATTCTGGCCAGGGTCTTTCCCCAGCTCAATGTCTTCATGCTCTCCTTTCCAATGAACATCGGCATCAGTTTTCTGGTTATCGGTTTGACACTCAATGCAGCTCTCCTTATCCTGCGTCAAGAATTCGACACATTGGGCTACACCTTTATGAATTTTTTTACTCTGCTGGCGCCTACCAGATAATATACCCTGGGCATATGCCTTTTCCCTCTGCTGTTTTTTCTTATGCCTGACATCAGGTGCATGATTTGCAGGGAATACGGAGACACTTTTTTCCGCCTCCCGCAGATGTAACACATCTCCAACCAACCGGCATGTATGGCTGAAAACACCTCATCGGATGAACGTACTGAAGCCCCGTCGGCGAAACGACGGGCTGATTTCAGAAAAAAGGGACAGGTCGCCCAGAGCAGAGAAGTGCAGACAGCCCTGCTCTTCACCATCACCCTCCTGTTCTGGATTTTTTATGCGTCTTTTTTTATGGGACGCATTGAAGAACTACTGGCAGAAGTTTGGAAAAACCTCGATACATTCAAGATCACCCCGCCCGCGGTGATGAAGCTGAGCTACTTTCTTTCAAAAAATCTGGCGCTTCTGCTCGCCCCGCTTTTCGTTATCGCCCTGATGGTCGGTTTTTTCTCTACCTTCATGCAGATCGGCTGGCTGTTCACAGCACAGCCGTTAACGCCCGACCTTGCCAAGCTGGATCCGATTAAAGGCATGGGTCGTTTTATATCCAAACGATCCCTGGTGGAACTGATCAAATCCCTTTTAAAAGTCCTGCTCATCGGCTGGGTGGCTTTCAGCACGGTAAAGGACCGCTTTGACGATGCTCTGCTGCTCGGCATCATGGACATCCATGAAACCATGAATTACCTCGGCACAACCGCTTTACTGGTAATGGCCAAGGTGGTCGCCGTCATGATTTTCCTGGCTGCGATCGATTATGCCTTTGTTCGCTATGAGATGGAACAAAAATTAAAAATGACCAAGCAGGAACAAAAGGAGGAAATGAAAGAGACCGAAGGTGATCCCCACATAAAGTCAAAAATTCGTTCCATTCAGCAGCAACTGGCCAGAAGCCGCATGATGGCTGCGGTGCCCGAAGCAGATGTCGTCATTACCAATCCTACCCATATTGCGGTGGCCCTGAAGTATGACCCGGACACGATGCAGGCTCCTGAAGTTGTGGCTAAAGGGCAGGAACTGGTTGCCCGTAAAATTCGTGAACTCGCCAGGGAAAACGATGTGCCCCTGGTAGAAAACCCTCCAGTGGCAAGATTATTGCATTCAAAAGTGGAAATAGGCGGGTCCATTCCCGATGAACTGTTCAGGGCAGTCGCGGAGATACTTGCCTATGTCTACTCTCTGAAAAGTAAACAATAAACATGGAAGCAACCAAAACATCCGCCATTTTCAGCCGAGCGCGTATCGCCGAACTGCTCACACGCAGCGACATCATGGCCTCTTTGGGTCTTGTCGGTATTCTCATGCTGATGATCATACCACTTCCCGCCGTGGTGCTGGATATATGCCTCTCCTTTAACATAACCCTGGCCATGCTGATTCTTATCATCAGCCTCTATACTGAAAAGGCAGTTGAATTCTCCATATTTCCTTCTGTTCTACTGGCCTCCACTCTGTTCCGGCTTTCCCTGAATGTGGCTTCCACGCGCCTTATTCTTCTCCACGGTAACGAGGGCATGGGTGCGGCAGGATCAGTTATTCAGGCGTTCGGCCAATTTGTCGTCGGCGGCTCCTATGTCGTCGGCCTGGTTATTTTTGTTATTCTGGTCATCATAAATTTTATTGTTATCACCAAAGGTGCCGGCCGTATTGCCGAGGTTGCAGCACGCTTTACTCTGGATGCCATGCCCGGCAAACAGATGGCCATCGATGCGGATCTCAATGCCGGACTCATTGACGAGGCCACAGCCAGAAAACGAAGGGAAGAGATTTCAAACGAGGCCAATTTCCACGGGGCCATGGACGGTGCATCCAAGTTTGTTCGCGGGGACGCCATTGCCGGCATCATCATCACCCTGATTAACATCGGCGCCGGTTTTATTATCGGGGTTCTGCAGAAAGGAATGCCCATGGCCGAGGCTGCAGCCAATTATACGATTCTCACGGTCGGCGACGGTCTTGTGGGACAGATCCCGGCGCTGATAATCTCCACTGCGGCCGGTATGCTGGTGACCCGCTCAACCGGACGGGAAGACTTCGGCACTGAACTGAAAGCCCAGTTCATGCGCTACTCAAAGGCCCTGTGGGTGGTCTCCGGAATTCTGCTCGCTTTCGCCCTGATACCGGGACTGCCTTTCCTTCCTTTCCTCATCATATCCGCAGGACTGGCCTTTCTGGCATACAGGCTCGATCAAGCGGAGAAAGTGCGTCTCGCTGAAGAGACACTCATAGAACGACCTGAACCGAAAGCCAAACGTGAAGACGACTTCGAACGGATGCTTACCGTGGATCTGATCGAACTGGAGGTCGGTTACGGGCTCATTCCCTTTGTCGACGCCGCCCAGGACGGTGAACTGCTGACCAGAATACAATCCATCCGTAAACAGTTTGCCGTGTCCAGCGGATTCATTGTTCCTCCGGTGCACATCAAGGACAATCTGCAGCTCAATCCCAACCAATACACACTCAGTCTCAAAGGCGTGCAGATAGCCACTGCTGAGATGATGCCGGGATACTATATGGCCATGGATCCGGGCATGGTGACTGAAACCGTCAAGGGCATTCCAACCATGGAACCGGCGTTCCAGCTGCCGGCGCTCTGGATTACCGAAGATAAACGGGAGCAGGCGCAAATTGCAGGGTACACGGTAGTTGACTGCACCACTGTCATGGCTACGCATATCAGTGAAATCATAAAACAACACGCCCATGAACTGCTCGGGCGTCAGGAGGCGCAAAACCTGATCGACAACCTGGCCAAGACCTATCCCAAACTTGTCGAAGAACTGGTTCCCAATATTCTCAGTCTCGGCAATATCATGCGCATCCTGCAAAACCTGTTACGGGAAGGCGTTTCCATCCGTGACCTGCGGACCATTATGGAAACCATGGCTGATTACGCTCCCATGACTCAGGACACGGATATTCTTACCGAATATGTCCGCCATGCCCTGTCCAGATCGATCTCCGTCATGCATACCATGCCTGACGGGACCATGCAGGTAATCACCATGGATCGCAAGGTGGAAGATACTATTCAGACAGCCGTGCAGCATCGTGATCACGGCAGTTACCTGGCTCTGGACCCCAAAACAGCGCAGAAAATCCTCGACAGGCTCAGCAGCCTCATAGCCGAATATCCCGGAGGCATGCAGCCGGTGCTCCTGGTTATTCCGCAGATCAGGCCCCATGTGCGCAGACTGATTGAACGGTATTTCCCGACTCTTGCGGTGCTGTCCCATAACGAAATTACAACCAATATCAATATTCAATCCGTGGGTACGGTAACCATCGATGCAAGTTAAGGTTTTTGAAGCTCCAGACATGGCGACGGGCCTGAAAAAAGTCAAGGAAACATTCGGCCCTGACGCCCTGATCCTTTCCACCCGCACAATCCGGCGCGGGAAGCTGGGGCTCATGAGCAAACCCATCCTGGAAATTACTGCGGCCATAGATACCGCCTGGAAACCGAAAGCGCCCGTTGTTCCCAAAGGAAATACCATGGAGACGGATCTTCGTCCTGCAGCCGATGACGACCTGACCTATGAAAACCTGTGGAAAAGGAACGGGCAGGCCGGCAATACCGCGCCTGCGGCCCAACCGGCTGAAAACACCGGAGTGCAAGATGAACTTGCTGAAATGCGCGGCATCATACAGTCGCTCAGCAGACAGGTGGCGGATCTGCAACCCCGGCAGAGTGAGACGCATCAAGCATATATCGAACCGGAATTGAAAGGAAACGGAGAAAACGACGATCAAATCTTCAAATTTCTGCGGACCTGTGACATCAATTCTGCTGCTGCCGGGAGAGTGGCCCGGCATGCGCAGGAAAGCATGGGCTATAATGGAAAGGCCTCCCCTGCAGAACTGGAAGCGCTGGTAAAGGCGGCCCTGGCCCGGATGATAACGACCGAAAAAGTGCTGCAACGCAAAACCGTCAGGCAGCAGCGCATCAGCCTTATAGGTCCGACGGGTGTGGGCAAGACCACTACCATTGCCAAACTCGCGGCAAATTATCTCTGCCGTTTCAGCGGTAAAATCGGTCTTGTCACCATAGACACCTATCGTATCGCCGCTGTGGAACAACTCAAGGTGTACGGAGAGATCATGGGACTGCCGGTGGAGGTGGTACTGAAACCCGAAGAACTGGAACAGGCCCTGCGTAAATTCGAAGACTTCGACCTCATCCTTATAGACACGGCAGGACGCAGCCCGAAAAACAGACAGGATTTAGCTGATATGGCGAAATTTCTGCGTCCCAGGTTCAACATTGAAAATCACCTCATGCTCTCGGCAACGACCCGGGAACGTGAAATACGCGACATTATCGACAGGTTCAGTATCTTGCCGATCAAAACCTTCATTTTCAGCAAGGTGGATGAATGCGAACGTCTTGGTGTGATTCTCAACACCCATGTACACAACAATACACCGATTTCTTTTCTCACCAACGGACAAAGGGTGCCGGAGGATATCATCTCTCCAAACCCAAAGGTTGTGGCTGACTATATCATGAATGATCACAGGATCCGAAATAATGGCTGAACATCCAAACCGTCCTTCAGACCAGGCCGATACTTTACGGGCCATGAATCCAAAGGAGCCTGACGGTTCCAACATCGACCTTTCCCATACGGCGACACGAGTCTTTGCCATTACCAGCGGCAAGGGCGGTGTGGGAAAAACCGCGGTTGTTGCCAACACAGCTGTTTTACTGGCTGCAATGGGCAAACGCGTGCTTATTCTCGACGCCGATCTCGGCCTGGCGAACATTGACGTGGTATTCGGACTGGCACCGCAATACAACCTGAATCATTTCTTCTCAGGAGAGCAGGATCTGGGTTCCATCTTGGTGGAAGGCCCGCAAGGAATCAAGATTTTGCCCGCAGGTTCAGGGGTGCAGCGTTTTACCCGGCTTGACAACCATGAAAAAATGCGTCTGCTGGAAGCGCTTGATGCAATGCATAATGATTTTGATTTTGTCCTTATTGACACAGAGGCGGGAATTTCTGAAAACGTAACCTATTTCAATACCGCAGCCCAGGAAATACTGGTTGTTACGACACCGGAACCAACCGCAATAACGGATGCATACGCACTCATGAAACTGCTTTCCAACCAGTATCATGAAAAACATTTCAATCTTATTGTCAATTTTATCCGTAATGAGGAGGAAGCGCTCGACGTCTATCGGAAATTGACCATGGTCGCCAACAGATACTTGGATATATCCATTGATTATATCGGCTCAATTCCCAGGGACAAACTGATGATAGAAGCCATCCGAAAACAGCAGGTACTGGTCGAACTGTATCCGGAATCAAAAACGAGCCTTGCATTTGAAGCGCTGGCAAGGACGCTTATCCAGGAGCCGCAATCGTTGGAACCCAAAGGTTCAATCCAGTTTTTCTGGAAACGGCTCCTCGACTTCGGCAATAAATAATTCAGGACTCCCAGATCATGTATCCACCGATACCGCCATTCGACAATCGTTCGCAGCTCATCCAGGACCACCTGTCCCTGGTGGAACTGGTTGTGCAGAGAATGGTCTCCCAGGTTCCGTCATTCATGACCAAGGATGACATGACCAGTGCGGCCATGATGGGGCTTATCGACGCTGCAGACAGATTTGACAGCAGCAAAGGCGTGAAATTCACCACATTTGCAGAATATCGCATGCGAGGGGCAATATTGGACGAGATGCGCAAAATGGACTGGTTCTCCAGAACCATGCGCGACAAACAGAATCACCTCACCCAGACCATGCTGCGCCTGGAACGTCAATTCGGCAGATCCCCCGAGGAACATGAAATGGCGGATGCCATGGACCTGAGTCTGGACGGCTATCAGCAGCTTCTTGCGGAGGTCTCACATCTAGGCTGCGTCAGCCTGCACGAGACCCTGGATCACAGTGAAGAAGGCAGAAGTTTTCTTGACGCCCTGGAGGATGTGGGCGGACCGACACCGACAGACCTGATAGAGCAGCAGGAGATGACCTATCTCATTGCGGAGATACTCGAAGAACTCTCGGAGAAAGAACGTCTGGTGGTTGCGCTCTATTACTATGAAGAATTGACGCAAAAAGAAATTGCAGAAGTACTCAGCGTATCAGAAGGCAGGGTTTCCCAACTGCACAGCCAGGCCCTGCTGAAACTGCGGGTGAAACTCATTAATTCAGAAATGTACGACTGAGGTGAGGCATGTATGATCTGATTATTGTCATCTGCAGCACGCTGCTGGGATTCTGCCTGAGTTTTATCACTTTTATCCTGATCCAAAAAATACGCAACCGGGCCGAGCCTGCAGCGGAAAACCGCATGAAGCGAATACAGAAAAAAATTGATGCTGCCCTGGAAGTACAAACCGTTGTCTCCGGGCATAAGAGTTTTGAACATTCTCTGAAAAATGCGTCTTTGACTACGGAGTTACAACTGCCCCGAATACGCAGGCAATGCCATGCACACACCCAGGCCCCTGAAAAATATACTATTCTGGCCAAACTCATATCCCAGGGCATGGAACCTGAGAATATAGCCTCACTTATGGACATTTCCATGACGGAAGTAAGCCAGTTGATCACCCTGAAAAACATGGCAAGGGAAGGCAGAAACGCCCGAACCGATGCGTGTGGTGATTATTGGAAACCAGCCATGCCCGACTGTATGAGAAACTGAAATACAGGTTAAGTAATCGGATGGAATATCCGAAAAAAATATAAGGATCTCAATCAACCTACGGAAAAGAACTCTATGGTATCAGGAAAATACGGGGCTCTCAGCGGCGCAGTTTCACGGGAACAGGCAATGAGCAATATTGCCGCCAATCTGGCTAACGTGAACACCACCGGCTTCAAAAAAAACAGAATAAGTTTCGAAGCGATTTTACGAGGAGAGCAGCAGAATACCAATGCAAACGGCATCAACTATGCCCGTATCCGATCCATTGAAACGGATTTCAGCCAGGGTGCCATGCAACAGACTGGCCGCCCCCTGGATGTGGCCATAGACGGCGAAGGTTTTTTCAAGATCCGGAACGGCAATGATATCATGTATACCCGTGCAGGCCATTTTATGCTGGATGAAGATGGAATGGTCAAGACATCGGACGGATACAATGTCATCAGTCAGGCCAATCAACCCCTGCAGCTTCTGGAAGGAGGAGCCGGTATCATCATCAACGAGACCGGCGCCGTCTCCGTAGACGGGGTGGATACGGGTGTCGGCCTGCAGGTCTTCACCGTCGCAGACCCGGGGCAGCTCAAACAGGTGGGCAACAGCCGATTCCAGCTCGAACAGGGGGGAGGCGATCAGCCTGCGGGAAACGCACGCGTCATACAGGGCAGCCTGGAAACCTCGAACGTCAACATGATGGAGGAGATGGCCCACATGATCAGCGCACAACGTAAATTTGAAGCTCACCTCAAAGTGTTGGACCGTTACTCAACTCTTGGGGATAAACAGGATGAATTGGGTTCTGTCGGTTAACCCATTTAGCACACAGCCTGATTTCCGGCCATTGAAACGGTGACTGTCAGGCCAACATAAAGCGAGGACACCCATGCGATCACTCTGGACATCGACCACAGGCATGTCAGCCCAGAATTTGAATATGGACGTTATTGCCAACAACCTGGCAAACGTCTCAACCTCGGGGTTCAAACGAAGCCGCGCTGATTTTCAGGATCTCCTCTACCAGATCATGAAAGTTCCCGGCAGCCCTACTTCCGCAGACACCAGGTCTCCGACTGGAATCCAGGTCGGACTGGGCGTAAAGACAGCTGCGGTCAGCAAAGTTTTCACGGAAGGCGACCTGATTCAGACAGATAACGAACTGGATGTCGCCATCGAGGGATCAGGTTTTTTTCAAATAACCATGCCCGACGGCAACATCGCCTATACCCGCGCCGGCACCTTCAAACTGGATGGTGACGGCCGGATAACCACTTCTGACGGATATCCGCTGGACCCTGAGATTGTAATCCCGGAAGATGCCGTGCTGGTGACGATCAGTGAAACCGGCGTGGTCAGCGCCACACTCGGGGACGATACGGAATCCACGGAAATCGGCAATATCGACCTGGCGATTTTTGTCAATGATGCAGGCCTGCAGGCCATAGGCCGTAACCTGTTCCGCGAAACGGAATCTTCCGGCGCTGCAGCCGTAGGCGTTCCCGGCAACGAAGGCTACGGCACTCTTCTCCAGGGATTTGTGGAAAACTCAAACGTAAATATGGTCGAAGAGATAGCTCATATGATTACTACCCAGCGGGCCTTTGAAATCAACTCCAATGTGGTCTCCACATCAGACGAGATGATGCAGACCGTTGTGAACATGTCATAACGCATTATGAAGATCACCTGGCGCCCGAATCGTTTTTCAAGCTGGTCCGAAGATTGGATCCCTGCGCCTGCGTATACCCGGTCGAAGAGTGTCGTTATCTTCAACATGCTGTTCTGTTGCGCCCTGCTCCTCGCTGCCGCCGATGTGCACGGAAAAACCACGGCCACCTTTGTCGATGAGGCCGTGGTCATGAACCAGACGGTGACCCTGGCCAACATCGCACAGATTCAACCGGATGATGAACGTACCAGAGGGCTGCGTGAACTGGTTATCGCTTCAGCCCCTGCTCCGGGGCAGTCAAAGCAGCTGCAGGCGGCCTCCATCATCGCGGCCCTGCGCAATCATCCTGAAGTAAAGGGTGTACACTGGCTGGGCAGCCCGGTTATCTCGGTTCTCAGAAAAAGCATTGTCATTGAACAGAACCGGCTGCAACAGATTATTGCGGACTTCCTTGCCGCTCAGGCCGACGAGCTGCCGGCAGGAGAAATACGCTTTACCGCTTATAATTCTCCATCACAGCTGGTGCTGCCTTATGGTGAAGTGACCTGGAAAGTCACGCCGTCCAGACCCGACATCTTGCAGAGCTCCATTTTCTCCATCTATTTTCATGTCGACGGCGAACCTGTTCAGAACTGCACGGTACGAGGCAAAATGGAACTCTTTACGGATGTGGTTACGACAACGGGAACCATTCGCAGGGGGGATCGGATACAGGCTGACCAGGTGGAATTAGCCGAGAAAAACATTCTCTTACTTGACCATCCTCACACACGGGTGCAAGATGTTATCGGCATGGTTGCCAATCGCACCCTGCCTGCGGGCAGACCTTTACGCGACGGTGACTGCACGGCGCCGCCTGTGGTTTCAGAGGGACAATACGTAAAAATTATCGCTCAAAAAGGTCACCTGCACATCTCTGCAAACGGAATAGCCAAGTCATCCGGGGGAAGCGGCGAGGTGATTCGGGTAAAAAATATCAATTCCAATAAACTGATATATGCCAAAGTCAAAGAACCCGGCATTGTATCTGTGGAGTTTTGATCATGAGCAAGTGCACCGTCGGTATCAAAAAAAGTGAGATGCAGTCATTTCTCTGTAGTATGTTCATATCCCTGCTCCTAGTATCCGGCTGCAGCACAAAAGACCAGGCTGTCATGCCTGTTCCTGAACCGTTGGAAGCACCCGTGGTTCAGGAGCCTGCCCCGCAGTCTCCAGGTTCCCTGTGGACCGGTGAAGAAGGCAACTGGCTTGCAGATATAAAAGCCGACGATGTCGGAGATATTGTAACCGTACTCATCGAGGAAGAGGCGAGCGCCTCCAAACAGGCTACCACCGCAACAGGACGAGATACGAATATGTCTGCCGGAATCCCTACATTATTTGGATATGAGGTCAGTCTGGGCGAGAAAAACGCCAATCTGGATATGTCCAACCTTGTGGACGCCACTTTTTCAAATTCCTTCAGCGGCTCAGGGACGACCACCCGCTCAGAAGACCTGGCAGCGACACTGACCACCCAGGTAATAGAGGTCTACCCCAACGGGAACCTGAAAATCCGCGGCGGAAAATCGGTGATGGTGAACAGTGAAAGCCAGATCATCTATCTCACAGGCATTATCCGCGCACATGACGTCAATGCCGACAACACTGTCAGTTCAAGCAAAATCCTCAATGCGCAGATCGCCTATACGGGAAAAGGCTCCATCACCGACAAGCAGAAACCCGGCTGGCTCATGCGAATTCTGGACAATACCTGGCCGTTTTAGTCTCTGAAATGAGGAAACACATGCCCCTAACACGCTTACATATTATCGCTCTCGGCCTGGCTGCCTGTGTACTGCTCCAGCTGCAGACGGTTCAGGCGGCGCGGCTCAAAGATCTTGCCGACATCCAGGGCGTCCGTAACAACCAGCTCATGGGATACGGACTGGTCATCGGCCTGGACGGAACAGGTGACGATATTAAAAAGTCGGTTTTTACCAAACAGGCCATGATCAATATGATCAAACGCATGGGAATGGCGCTCAGCACCGATGTTTTTGATCAGATGAAAACCCAAAATGTTGCCGCAGTCATGGTTACAGCCGAACTGCCGCCTTTTGTTCGCCCGGGATCAACCATCGACATCCATGTCGCTTCCATAGGCGACGCTTCCAGTCTGGCAGGAGGCAATCTCCTCATGACCCCTCTTAAGGGGCCTGATGGTAAAACCTATGCTGTCGCCCAGGGGCCTTTGGCAGTAGGAGGGTTTTCTTACGGCGGCAAAGCAGCGGAAGTTCAGAAAAACTTTCCCACGGCCGGCCGCATATCCGGTGGGGGCATTGTTGAGCGCGCTGTAAATTTTCACTTGCCGGAATCGGGGCAACTCAACTATCAGCTGCGTAAAAGTGATTTCACCACCGTCTCCAGGATGACCGAGGCAATAAACTATTTTTTCGGCCCCGGTACCGCCGGTTCACTGGATTCAGGGACAGTCAGCGTCACCATGCCCGACGGTTATGAGCTGGTGGATTTTATTGCAGAGCTGGAAAATATTGAAGTCGAACCGGACACCCCCGCAAAAATCGTGGTGAACGAACGTACAGGCACCATCGTCATGGGCCAGGATGTGCGTATTTCCAAGGTAGCTGTTTCTCACGGCAACCTGAACCTGATCATCTCTGAATCCATCAGGGTCTCCCAGCCTAACCCTCTGGCAGAGGGAGAAACCATTGCTGCGCCGGAAACAACCATTGAAACCGTTGAAGATGAAGGCAACCTGGTGGTTCTACAGGGCGGGGTCAGTATCGAGGATGTGGCCAACGCACTCAATGCCATAGGCGCCACCCCCCGTGACCTGATCGCCATTTTTCAGGCCATCAAGGCATCGGGCGCCCTGCAGGGAGAGTTGGTTATATTATAATCAGGTGTAACGAAAAGGTAACTACTCATAGGGGAACAGTCCAGCTTGATAACTTCCCTGTATTTGTAACTGGTTACACGAAAAAAATGCAACAAACAGAGAGAAACCGATGAAACCCTCCATAGACCCTTCCATTGTGCTGCAACAGACCCGGCAGACACCGCAGATGTCCATGCGCGAAAAGGAATCGTTGAAAAAATCGTGTCAGGACTTTGAGGCCATCTTTATCGACAGCATGTTCAAGGCTATGCGTAAAACCGTTGGTGAAAACGAGCTGTTGCCGAAATCCAATGCCGAAAAAATGTACCAGGAAATGCTGGATACGGAAATGGCCGGCCGGATTGCCCAAAAACAGAGCATGGGCCTGGCTGAAGAGATCTATCGTCAGGTGGAAAAGCAGCTCACCCCGGAGAAATGACTTGCATTTGCGTTTTTTTCTTTTTACCTGAATTCATGATAACCGAGCAGTATCAAAAATAAAAATCTGAATCGTCAGGGTTTCAGTTTTTTTCGTAACTACTCATAGAGGATATGGATAGAATTGACAATTCCCCTGCATTTGTAACTGATTACAGGGTGCCTGCTTGCATAAATCTCAGGCACCCTGTAAGCGGTTACATTTTTTCTTAAAAAAAAATAACCACAGGGGATAAAGTTTTCTCCTGCCGCCTCCGATAAGAGGAATAACAGAAAACAGATATTCTGTTCAAGCGGCTCAGGATGAGCCGCAAACTCTGCAGGGAGGCAGAACCATGATAAACAGCGTCAGCCATAACCAGATTCACAGTGCCTATTACGCACAACAGAGTTATCGAGCGGAAGTCGCATACGCTTCAACCATCGATACCCAGGAAAGCAGGTTCAATCAGATTGACACCGTAAGCCTGGAAAGTGAATCAACCCTTGCTCTCACCTACTCAAGCGACCTTACAGTAGAAAATCGTGAAGGTGAACAGTACGGTATGCTGCAAAGCCTGGTAGCCAACCTGCTCAAAGAACAAGGGATAGACACCAAAATCCGGACCGGTGAAAACACCGTAGATCTGGCGGCAATAACTCCTCAAGATGCGGAAGAACTCATTTCTGAGGACGGCTATTTTGGTGTGGAAAAGACATCTGAGAGAATCTTCCAGTTCGCAGTAGGTGTGGCTGGTGGCGATCCGTCCCGACTCGATGCCATAGTTGAAGGAATCGATAAAGGGTTCAACGAGGCGAAAGAAGCCTTTGGCGGGTGGCTGCCGGACATCTCATACGAGACCTACGATGCAGTGATGGAAAAGTTGAATGACTGGAAGACAGAGTCTGAAGGTATGGTTGTGTAACCTTTGTAACAGGTGAACGTGATGACTGTGGAATTTTTTGGAGTAAGAGGAATGGGACAGATCGGAGGCATTAACAAAGCCAACCGAACTGGTGAGACACAGAAAACGGATAAGAGCTCCGGCAGTGAAGGTGCATCTTTCTCTTCTGCCCTCAAAAGTGCGAATGAAGCGCAGGCAACCAGCAGCACGGCCGGTTCCGAACGAGCCTCCCGGGTAGAGGAACTGAAAGCCCAGATTGCAGACGGTACCTATGATCCGGATCTGAACAAGGTCGCATCCAGTCTGCTGAAGTTTCTGGTAGAAGGATAAACTATGAAACGAGACACGGTACGGGATTTATTGCAGCAACTGCTGAACACGATTCGTGATGAACGTGAACATGCCAAACAGTTGGATATACAGGCGATGTTGGAAGATGTAAAGAAAAAAGAATCTTTACTCACCACATTGAACGCCATCCCTCAGCTGCATCCTGAAGACAGAGAGATCGCAAAACAGATCCGAGAAGAAAATCGGCGTAATGCTTTCCTCTTTCGTGCGACCTTGAACTGGATCCAGGAAACCATGGTTTTCTTCGGTAAAAAAACGGCCCCCACAACCTACGGAAAATCCGGCTACACAACAAGTGCACCTGTCAATGGCCGCCTGTTATCCGGCCGTATTTAATGTAAGTTCCACAAAGTATTCACCACTCGTCATAACCGTTGCACCCTGAAAAGCCGGCTTACGCCGGTTGTTGTATCTTCCCCTCTTTTTTCTTCGTCTTCCCCCATTTCCAGCCGGCTCACATTTACGCTTCACAGCCATTGTCATCAATTTTTGTATTTCTGAAATATACCCCAAAAATTTTCTTATTTTTGAGGGACATGAACGCCGCGGATACATTCGACAAGAACATGACCATGGACTGTGCTTTCCTGTTCGGTAGAGATCACTGCCGACAGGCAGCAGAAAAACATCACACACCAACGCCCTCACATATATAACCGCAACCAGTACCACAACCGATACTCCCAGCGGTGCGTATGACGCACCCTACATCCCTGCATGCGCAAAACTTTCTGCAAACGACCATGCTCTTTCTTTCAGCTCCACCCGCTAACCGGAATTTACCGACACATCTGCCATTACCTCGGACCGTAGGGTGCGTCACACGCACCACATCACTGCCGACAGGCAGCAGAAAAACATCACACACAAACGCCCTCACATATAACACGCAACCAGTACCACCATCGACATACCGTACGGTGCGCACGGCGCACCCTACGTACATACACCAAAGCCGGGCGCCAAGCAGGGTGCACCCTGCGCACCAACATGGCTGATAAAAAATGCGGGCTAAAGGAAAACCATACCCAAGCCGATATAAGTATAGACACGTCATAACCATACGTGACTAAGACGGAACCCCTGCCCCGAACATGCGGGTCAGTTACAATACACCATTGACCGGGAAAACATTATGGCAGGACTTTTTGACGCCCTGAACGCCGGACGTACCAGCCTGAGCACCAACCAAAAGGCCATAGAAATTGTGGGCAACAATGTTGCCAACGTCAATACAGAGGGCTACTCCAGACAGGATGCCGAACTGATGCAGGTCCCGGCCGTCAACTTCGGCGATTTCTTTATCGGTCAGGGTGTTACGGTTTCCGACGTCAGCAGGGATTACAGTTCCTTCATTACCAGGCAGCTGCAGGAAAGTGTCATTGCCTATGGTGAGGAATCAGGGAAATCCAATGCACTTACTGAACTGGAGCGTCTTTTCAACGTTTCAGAAGACAATCTTGCCTCAGAGATAAATGATTTTTTTGATGCCTGGCAGGAACTGACGACCAACCCCAGCGGTCAGGTAGAACGGGATATGGTGGTGCAGCGGGGCAAGCTTCTTGGTGATGCTTTTGCTCAAATGACCGATGAAATGGATACCATTGTTCAAAACATCAACACTGAAATTATCGGAGCCGTTGAAACCATTAACGAACAGCTTGAAGAAGTTGCCAAGCTCAACGAACGTATCCAACTCATCGAGGCTAACGGACAGAGCGCGAATGCCTCCCGTGACCAAAGGGATCTGGTTGTTCAGCAGCTCTCTGAAACTCTCGGAGTACAGACCTACACCGACAGCAAGGGTATGGTCGGCGTACATCTCCCGGGAGGACTTCCCCTCGTGCAGGGGAATGTGGCCATGAGTATCAGCGCTGTGAGCACAGGAACGGATGTTTCCCTGCAACTGGAAATTGCCGGCGTAACCAGAGATCTTGACTCAAGCCAGCTGGGAGGGGAATTCAAAGGCATGTTCGAGATCAGGGATGATTTCATCGGCGGTCTCCAGGAGGATCTGGATACACTGGCGATTGATCTGACATCTGCGGTCAATGATCTGCATATGAACGGTTACTATACAGATCCTGCAACAGGAACCGCTGCAACAGGACAACTATTTTTTAACGATATCACAGCGCTTCCGCCTGATGTTCATGCCAGCCGTTCCATTGCCATGGCCTTCACCGACAGCAATTATGTCGCTGCCGCGGGACAGCCTGATGCCGCTCCCGGGGACAACGAAAACGCCCTGCTCATCGCCGCTCTGGAAACCACCCATACGGTGGGCGCAACCGATGACAATTTTGACGCCTATTTCAGCCAGATGGTTTCCACTGTAGGCATCGAAGCGAGCAGAAACGATCTTGCGCTCAGTGGAGCAGAAGATGCGACCGTACAGCTGCAGAATCTTCGCGACGGCTTCTCAGGCGTATCCCTGGAAGAAGAAATGATCGATCTTATTCAGTATCAACGCGGCTTTGAATCTTCCGCCAAATTTCTCTCCACCGTGGATGAGATGATGGCTGCACTGCTGCAACTCAAGGTGTAACCCATGAAAGCAACGCAAGGAACAACCTACCGTATGCTGAGCAGTCGTCTTAACAGCGTGGCCCAGGAACTGGAAAATCTCCGCAATATGGGGGCCACCGGGAAAAAGCTCAACGCGCCCTCCGACGATCCTGCCGCGATCAGGCCTGTACTCAACACACGCAAACAGTTAAGCAACGTGGATCGATATCTGGAAACCATGGGGAAATCTTCGGATATCATGCAGGCGACGGACGGTCACCTGGAGCATGTGGAAGACATCATGCAGAGAGCCCAGGAGATCATGGTAAATGCCGTGAACGGTTCTCTGAATGACGAAGACAGAACCACCCTGGCCAACGAGCTCGCTGAGCTGAAACAGGAACTCATCGACACTGCAAACGGCAACATTGACGGTAAATATATCTTTGCAGGCTATCAGGAAGATACCGAACCGTTTACGGAAAATCCCTCCTATGATCCAGCCCTGTACGATCCCAATGATCATACTACCTGGCCGGTGCTCTATAATGGCGATGAAAATGCGACCTACCTTGAAATCAGCTCCGGTGAACAACTCCAGGTCAACCTGACCGGCAACGACCTTTTTCTGGGAACCTCAACCTGGGATGCAGCCGGGACTAATGCCGTTGAATCAGGCAGGTATGATCTCTTCGCGGAGCTGACCCAGGCGGAAGAGGCAATCCGTAACAACGATGCAGCGGCCATGCAGACAGCTATCTCAGATCTTGACGGTGCAGCTGAACAGAACAGAAGGCTCCGGTCTCAGCTCGGCAACCGTGCGACCCGCGTGGAAAGCGCCATTGCACACCAGGAGAGTGTAAGCGTGGATCTTAAGCAGATTCTGTCCCGTTATGAAGATGCCGACGCCATCGAAATATTCAATGAGATCGTGCAGCAGGAGACGGCGTTCCAGGCCGCCCTCAGTATTACCTCCAAGGTATCCGAACTTTCCATCCTCGATTACATCTAATTCTCTTAACAGGTTAAAAATGCTTGCGTTTTTAACCTGTTTCCACAATACTGTCTGTAGGGACACTGTAATCCGCCTTTCAAAATCAGGTCTCCAGACAGCAATTTCCCCTGTAATCTGTATATTTAGGTGCTTACATGCTGGTGCTTACCAGAAAACCCGGTGAAGGCATTATCATCGGGGATCATATAACGATCAAGATAATTGAAATGAAAAGCGGTGGTATCAGGATCGGTATCGATGCGCCAAGGGATACCAAAATATACCGCCAGGAAGTGTACGATAAAATCCGCCAGGAAAATATTGATGCAACCCAGTGGGATATGACGGATTTGGATATACTCAGTGACCAGCTTTCAAGCAAAAAAGTGAACAAATGAAGACAATACAGACTCGATTCGGTGAGATTGAATATGATCCGGCCAACATCATCCACTTCCCCGATGGATTGATCGGTCTGGAGAACCTGAAAAACTTCCTGGTCATGCCCAACGAGAAACAGGGACCGCTTTTCTGGATTCAATCTGTGGATGATCCCGCCTTTGCCGTGGTGGTCACGGATCCGACCAATTTTTTCATTGATTACGCCATTGTGCCGGACACGGAAGAACAAAACAAACTCCGGATCGATGAAAAGGGAAAATATTTTGTCCTGGCCATTGTCAGCATCGGTCAGGATAAATCCATTACCCTGAACCTGGCCGGCCCCATTCTCTATGCACCGGAAACCAACCGTGCCATACAGGTTATTCTGGAAGACTCCAAATACAGCACACGCACTCCACTTCCGGAAACAAAAGCATAGCCTTCCCTGCTCCTACCCGATCTTCCCGCAACCGGCGCCGCACTCTTTGTGGTTGCCGGTTTTTTTTACCTTGTCAAACAAAAAAAGTACTTAAGGCTTTCACCAAAAAGTCCGATGAGTATTTTGAGAGACAAAACAACGCATTGAGAGAGCAGTTACGTTTGTATCGTGAGCCTACGGATCAGTCAATGGACGACCGATGGCGTGAAAAACTCATGGAGGATAACCATGGCTTTAACGATCAATACAAACGTTGCATCTTTGAATGCGCAGCGCAATCTTTCCAATTCCCAGGCAGACCTGAACACCTCCATGCAGAGGTTATCATCAGGCCTCCGCATCAACTCCGCTAAAGACGATGCCGCCGGTCTGGCCATCTCAGATAGGATGACCGCGCAGATTCGCGGTCTGAACCAGGCGGCCCGCAACGCAAACGACGGCATTTCCCTGGCCCAGACAGCTGAAGGCGCCATGCAGGAATCCACCAACATCCTGCAGAGAATACGTGAACTTTCCGTCCAGGCAGCCAATGCCACCAACTCGGCTGCAGATCGCGCCGCCCTGCAGGCAGAGGTCAACCAGCTGAAGACGGAAATGAACCGTATCGCCCAATCCACCACCTTTAACGGGCTTAACGTCCTTGACGGTTCCTTTGTTTCCCAGCAATTCCAGGTCGGTCCCAATGCCAATGAAACCATTGGGGTTTCCATCCAGTCCATGGCTGCCGATGATCTGGGACGGTACTATGTGGATGCTATAAATACGACTACCAACGAGGGAACGGGTTCAACCACCGCTGCTGACACTACCGCGCCGGCAACGAATGCCATCGATGCTCAAAATCTGACCATAACCGGTTCCCAGGGAGCGGACACCATCGCCATCGGTGATGGAGCTACTGCCTGGGATATTGCCAACCAGGTCACCAACTCAGCAGATAAGACCGGTGTCACGGCTACGGCTCGCACGGAGGTCACCCTCTCAGGATTGAGCGACGATGGGATTGTGACCATTACCGTCGGCTCTGGTGGAAACACCTCTACCATCAATGCTTCAGTTACCCAGAATGATCTCAGCGAGCTGGCTACGGTTATCAATGATCAGTCCGGTACCACCGGAGTGACTGCCACTGTTGACGGAGGAGCACTTACCCTGGTCCAGGCAGAGGGAAAAGATATTGTGCTTGAGGATTTTACTCATTCCGCCGGCGGCACAGCTTCCATTAATGCAATTGCTGCAGATGGCTATTCTGAAGCCTTGACAACCGATGGTAGTGACTCCACTCGAGTATCCGGTATGGTGGAATTCTCTTCCGAAGATTCCTATACCCTGGCTTCAGACGCTACATCAGGAAGCATTCTGGATGTAGGAACAGATGTCACTGTTATTTCAGAATTTGAAGAAGTAACTTCCATTGACATCAGTAACGTGGAAGGCGCCAACGACGCCCTGAAGATTGTCGACGCGGCGCTTAACAAAATCGATTCCCAGCGGGCGGATCTCGGTGCTTTGCAGAATCGGTTTGAATCCACCATTTCCAATCTGATGAACGTTGCCGAGAACCTGACAGCTGCACGTTCCCGTATCCGGGATGCGGATATTGCCCAGGAAACCTCAGAGATGACCAAAAACAACATTCTGCAGCAGGCCGGCGTCTCCATTCTGACCCAGGCCAACCAGACCCCGCAGCTGGCATTGCAGTTGCTGCAGGGTTAAGCCTGGTTAACGGCTCATTCATAACCACTAGTACGTCATCGACCGGCAGGAGAGAGAGAATTTCTCCTGCCGGTATACAAAACTCTGAGGATACAGCCATGCAAATCATCACCTTTCGCCACCAGCAATTCAATGCCGCCATCCAGGAAGAGAAAGACCTGGAAACAGATGCAACCCCTTTTTTCCCATATAGCCACGGTAAAAATGTAAAAAAATCGAATTTTCCCGGTTCTGAAAATGAGATCCATACCAAACACTTACAAACAATCAGCAACAGGGAGTATGTGATTCCCGGCTCGTGGCAGTAATTTTTCTGAAAAAAGGGCTAAAGAAATAGTTAGCCCTTTTCGATAAGCACAATAAGGGAACAGGACGTTTCCGAACAACTGCATACAGAAACAGAAAATACACTTTGAATCTTTAGCGGGAGGCGCTGTTCAGCGGGACGGAAAAAGCACAACACAGAAAATAAACCCGGCAAGGATGCCACAATTTTTTTGACAGCCAACAACAATATTCACGGAGGAATATCATGGCTATTACAATTAACACAAACGTAGCTTCTCTCAACGCACAACGCAACCTGGGTGCGACCCAGAATAACCTCAATACGTCCATGCAGCGTCTCTCTTCTGGTCTTCGGATCAACTCTGCAAAGGACGATGCAGCCGGTCTGGCTATTTCCGACCGGATGACCTCTCAGATTCGCGGCCTCGACCAAGCCACCCGAAACGCAAACGACGGCATCTCTCTGGCGCAGACTGCTGAAGGAGCCATGCAGGAATCCACCAACATCCTGCAGCGTATGCGTGAGCTTGCTGTACAGTCGGCAAACGATTCCAACAGCGCAAGCGACCGTGCTTCTTTGCAGAAAGAAGTAGCCCAGCTGCAGCAGGAACTCGATCGAATTGCGGAAACCACCTCCTTTAACGGTAAAAATGTACTGGATGGATCCTTTACAGCCCAGTCTTTCCAGGTTGGGGCAAACGCAGGGGAAACCATCTCTTTTTCCGTTGGCGGAACCGCTTCCACCCAAATCGGCGCCCATCAGTATAAAGCTGAAGGGACTATGAATCAAGCTAATACCGGTACAGTAAACAATGTTGCTACCCAAACCCTGACCATCTCCGGTTCTCTTGGTTCGGAGGATGTTGTGGTAGCAACCGGATCCACGGCTAAAGATATTGCAGCCGGCATTAACAACGTCTCAGGTGAGACGGGCGTTACCGCTTCTGCGGTCACCTATGCCAAATTAACGGTAGATGCTGCAGGTGCTCAAAGTATAGACCTCATTGGTAAAAACGATACCGCGGAAACTATCTCTGCGAACATTACTGATACCGGTGACTTGACGGAATTTGCTGATGCAATCAATGCTAAGGCATCGGAGACAGGTGTCTATGCTGAACTCTCAGACGACAAGTCGTACATCACCTTGAGTAACTCTGAAGGTTATGATATCCAGCTAGAAAGAAAAGCTGGTGATATGGGTGTTACAGGCGTCACCTCAGATGGTGTAACAACAGCAGGTAGTGTCGCGGACCTTGCAACAGGTGATACAGTCTCTGTTGGCGGCAACCTTACTTTCAATTCTGAAAAATCCTACTCTGTTGAAACTGATGAAAGTACTCCAGCAACCATTACAAACGAGGCTCTTGAGGCCAGTGCCCTGACTTCTGTAGGTTCTGTTGATATCAGCGACAGGGCCGGTGCTGAGGATGCTCTCCAGGTCATTGACAGTGCCATCAGCTTCATAGACACGGAACGGGCAAATCTTGGTGCGATTCAGAACCGCTTTGAATCCACCATCTCCAACCTCCAGAATATCTCTGAAAATGTTTCCGCGGCCCGCAGCCGAATCCAGGATGCGGACATTGCCCAGGAAACTTCCGCCATGACCAAGCAGAACATCCTGCAGCAGGCCGGTGTATCCATCCTGGCGCAGGCAAATCAGGCACCTCAGTTGGCCCTGAGTCTGCTCGGCTAATCCTTGAACTTTCAGGAGAACCCTTGGAGGGTTCTCCTGAGCCTGCTATACTATTCACATGGAGGTGAATATTATGCAAGTTGAAACCATTGGTTCAGCTACCGTTTCCCCGCCTCGGGTAAATGAACCTGTACAGCAGGTGGAAAGGCAGCGTCAGGAAATTGAACAACAGCCACAAACTGATTCCAGTGAGCAGAGCAAGGTGCAATCCGAAGAATTGCTCAACCAGATCAAAGCCCTGACTGAAGACGGTGTCTACAGTGTACGTTTTGAGCAGGATGAAGACGTTCAAGAGTTAGTGGTAAAGATTGTGGACAATGAAACCGAAGAAGTTATAAGACAGATTCCACCGGAGGAGCTGCTCAACTTAACTAAAACGTTACAGGAAATGGGATTCAGCGGCAATATCGTCAACACTGCAAGCTGACACGCTGCCGACCGGATTGATTTCGCCTGGGACAAAAAAATTCATCCCGGCACATGGTTCCGACGAGGCGCCGGCTGGAACCAGCTGCAAGAGGGACCCCCTCCCTTAAGCAGGCGCAGAAATCAGATACAGCGACACGGGAAAACGCTGCCATAAATACACGATGGCAGCAATTCCCTGCCTACGGCCGGGGACAAGGCAGTACAACATATAACATGGAATCAATCGCGAATCTCAGCAACCAGGATTAACCGATGAACGGCTATACCAACCAATATCTCGCCAACACAATCTATTCAGCCTCACCTGAACAGCTGATGCTCATGCTGTATGATGGAGCGGTTCGATTCCTGACCCAGGGAATCCAGGCAATAGAAGCAAAGCAAATAGATAAACGCGCCTACTACATCAACAAGGCCTCAGCAATCATCTCTGAATTTGCCGCAACCCTGGATCATGGGCAGGACGCCAAACTCGCTGAAGACCTGGACGCACTGTATGCCTATATGCTGAACAGGCTGCAGGAAGGCAATCTGCGCAATGACATCCAGCCTTTGGAAGAAGTCAAAAATATGCTTGCAGACCTCAGAAGCACCTGGGCCCAGGCCATTGAAATGAACAAGAAAGAAACAACCCCAAAGAAACAGGTTAAGTACCCTGGTGCAAACGCGGAAACCAGGCAGCATACATCCATAGCCACGGCCATGTAGGGAACGAAAATGATACTCGACAAAGCCATCAACGCCTATCAGCAGGTCGCAGCCATCATGGCTGAAATTGAACAATCCCTGCCGAAAAGGAAGGCGGATAAAATAGTTTCCCTTGTCCGGGAAATGGAAATTCTCCAAGCCGATATCCGCAGCATGGATCAGGATATCATGGCGGCAATACGTCACGGCAAGCAAATAAACGGGGACCAGGTGCTTGAGCTGGTTTCCATGATGGAGCAGATCCAGCAGGCCAATCGTCGTCTTGTCCCCCAGGTTCGCAGTATCATGGCTGTGCAGAAAAATGAACTGCAGAAGCTGAAAACCGGCTCATCCATGATGCAGCGCTATCACAGCCATTTGCCCAAAACCGGCCGCCTCTTGCACAGTGCGGGGTAAATCAGTTTTACGGCCACCTTGAACGAGGTACGCGTAGACTCCGAAATTTGAAGTATTCAAGACACCCCTTATGGCGATTTATATGGAAAACCATACCCCCCTTCGATGCATGTAAAAGGTCGCCCCGGCGGGGCAGCGGCATGAAAACACGCTCAACCTGCCTGATTCTTTTAAATTTTTCTTTTCTTCTCGTTGATCGTGTGGCAATCTGGAATCTGAATCCGTGAGCTTTCGTCCGCACTTCAGCTTTGTTGTTCGAAAGCATCTGATTCACGTACGCTTTATCAGGTGGTTGCGGGCAATAAAGATGAGGTGCGGACGGATGTCCCGAAGGGCGAGTAATGACTTCCTTCTGGTAATACGGAGAGTATAATTTTTTTGAAATTGCGATGAGATACATTTTGCAGTTCAAAAATAGTCTCGGATTCAGGTGGAAGGAATCATTACGGAACATGAAGAGGGCCGACACGTGAAACACCTGCAAGAATTTTTTTCCAACATTACAGATAAAAAGGCTGTCCGGGTAACCCTGCCTGTTATGGACAGGGATGAAAAGGAGCGATACAACTGCCTGTTTGTTTCTGAGCGACAGCCCTCTTTTTACCTGGTATTTCCGCCCGGCGACCTCCCTGTAACGCGCATAGATCAAAACCGCACCTGCATTGTCACAGTGGATTTCGGCGGCCGGGCAGTGTCCCTGATTGCTGATATCGATTCCATTAAAGGCGACCAGATCATTCAGGCAACCGGCCGCGAGATTGTCGACCACCAACAGAACCGTAACTATTTCCGTGTCGACGCGGTCACCCCGGTTGCGGCAGAACCCGTGGATGCAGCTCTGCAGGAAGACGCGGATGCGGCCTGGCGTCTGGTCGGTGAAACCATAGACCTGAGCGGCAGCGGCATGCTCTGCACATTTGACGCTCCCATGGAAGTGAACCAAAGGGTGCGGGTTCAGTTGACACTGCCCACCGGGGCAATGGATATCATCGAGGTTATCGGACATGTGGTTCGGTGCAGGGAAATTTCAGAATCCCTCTACCAAATAGCCTTGCATTTTGATACAATTGCCGCAGAGGAACAGGACAAAATTATCGGCAGCTGTCTCGAGGTGCAGAGAAAACAACTGAGAATGAAAGTGCAGATACAACATATTTTATAAGCGAATTTTCCCGTGTCTACTATTAAGGAAATCATAGAAAAACTGGAAAACGGTTCAGCAGCCACCATTACCCTGCCGGAAGAAAATGGTGAAGCAGCCCGGCTGACCTGCGCTTTCAAAAACAGCGAGTCTCCGTTTTTTGACCTGCTTTTTCCTCCCAATGCCCTCAAAATCAACTCCCTGCCCATGGGTATGAACTGCCAGATGGTGGTGAAACACAGGGGGAGCGAGGTGAACATCATCGCTGAGCTCGATGAAGTGATCAACGAGCGTTGTCTGCGCATGATAGGCAGAGAACCCATCAAGCCGGAGGCGTTACGCGAATACTTTCGGGTAGGGCTCAACACCGATATAGAAATAGGTTATACGCCGGGGGCCAAAGAAGTCAAAATCAGGGGCTGGAAAATGATCGGTACAACTATTGACTTGAGTGCTTCCGGGGTACTTGGCCTGTTTGCAGAAAAACCGCACTCCGGAAATCGGCTGTACATCAAGATATCCAATCCTGAATCCAATGCGGTCATACATTGCATCGGTCACGTGGTACGCACCTATCGCATGCGCAAAAACAGGTACCAGGTGGCCCTTCATTTCGATAATGTTGCCCAGAAAACCCGTGACACCCTGATAGCAGTGTGTTTTCAGGAGCAGCGCAAGCAATTGCGGGAAAATATTCAAACAGCCGATAACCGGTAATACCCATTGCCCGGGGGAGCAGTGGCAAGTTTGATTAACCCTGTATTTGTAACCGGTTACAGGGTGTTTGATATCTATGCAAGCAGATCGGCAGCGTATCGGCTCATACCTAAACCAGGCTGATCTCGGAGAGATCGAGTGCCCTGTAAGCAGTTACCCCTGAACTTCCCGATTAACAGACATCCCGGAAGTGATATGGATATCACCAAAACCCCACCCTCGCTCATAGTGACAAAACCGGTCCAGGAGGCCGGCAGCAGGCCGGGTAAACCTGTTTCCCACATTCCTCTGCAGCTCGGCCAAATCGCTTCTGCAACAATTCATTCCCGGAGCAAGGAAGGCAGCTTTATACTGGACCTGCAGGGACAACGCCTTGATGTACACAGCAGCCTGAATCTGCAGGTTGGGCAGAAATTCACATTTCAGGTGAACTCCCTGCAGCCGCAGATAGAGCTTCGGCTGCTCGGCGACACAGTCAAATCCCATATAACCGGCTCCCTGCCTTCACTCAGCCGCCGGCAGGACCTGAACCGGCAGATCTCGCTTCTGATTGGAAACGAGTCTGTTTCCACAACCCTGAGCAGGATGAGTCGACAAACATTCACACAGGTGCAGGAGCTCTCTTCCGGACTGACACAGGCACTTACACAAAACATCGCCTCCGGTTCCGGTGTGCCTTCAGCACAATCCCTGCTCAACAGCATATCCTCTATCTTAGCAGAAGCCGCAGTCTCAACCGCACCTGATACTCCAAAGCAGCTCTCCGCTGATATTACCCCTTCCATCCGGCAATTTTTGGGTCACATTCTCCAGACCATGCCCCAGGCAGGAAAACACGGGGAGGCTGACATCCTCAGCCAAAAAATCCGGCAGCTCCTCAGCGGACAAACCATACCTTTGCTCTCAACCGGAAAGGAGACCGCAGCACCGGAGACCATGCTGCAGCAGATTTTCAACCAGGCTGCCGGAACGCAAGGCGCCGTTTCCGAACAGGTCCTGCAGATAACAGGTATGTTCAAAGATCACCCGAGTATTTTTCCCACCAGACAACTGGCAGACCTGTTCTCTATTCTCCTTGCACCGATTAAAAACTCTCAATCAGCGGTTACGCCGGATACAGGACAGGATTTACAGCAGTTCACAGAGAAACTCGGGCTGCAATTCGAACGTCTGCTCCTGGAGGGAAACAGCAAAGAAGCGGCAGCCACCTTGAAAGCGGCAGTTCTGGAACTGGAACAATCCGCGGCCCCGGATACTGATAAAAAAACAGCGTCGCAGATCCTGCAGACCTTAGAAACGTATCAACTGGTGCAGGGAAAACTCTCCGCAGAGGCATTGTTTTTTCTCCCCCTTCCCCTGCCCTTTCTCGAACAGGGATTCCTGCTTGTTGATCAGGATGCGGATCAGGATTCCTCCGGTTCAGCCGTTGAAGACACAAAGCGGTTTGCCCTGCATCTCAAACTGGAAGGTCTGGGTAACCTGCATATAGAACTGTCCTATGACAAGGAGAAAGTCGATATCCTGTTTGCAGCGGAAGATGTGGAGCGAACCAGGTTTCTGGCGGAACACAAACAGGAACTGCGGGAGTGGCTGACCGCTGTGGAAACGGGCACAGTATCTTTCCTGACAGGCGCCCGGGAACCTGCCAAAGTACTCCTTTCCCATTTCACGGAAAATGATACAGGGCTCGTGGACACGCAAATATAAAAAATATGGCTGAATCAAGAAAACGTGACAAGGCGGTTGCGCTCCGCTATGATGAGAGCAAATCCCGCGCTCCCCAGGTGATTGCAAGCGGTTCCGGGCTGGTAGCTGAAAAAATAATCGCTTCCGCCAGAGAGGCGGGGGTATTTATCAAGGAAGACCCTGATCTGGTAGAGATGCTGGCAAAGGTTCCCGTGGGTGAAGAAATTCCTGCGGAACTGTATCAGACAATTGCCGAAGTGCTCGCCTTTGTCTATTCTGTAAATGATAAGTTCAAAAATAAAGTCAAGGAACCGTAAGTTTAATTACCCCCGTATTTGTAACTGGTTGCAGGGTGCTCGATCTCTCTGCAAGCAGACCGGCGCAGCGTATTGGTCTATACGTAAGCCAGGCTGATCGCGGAGAGATCGAGTGCCCTGTGAGCAGTTACAGAAAAAGAATACATTCTGTAAAAAGCGCTTCATATAATACATCTTCTGACGTATACTCATGGTATCCGGAATATATTCAATAATTCATATAATTTTAACAACCGTTTGACGTGCACGAGGTAGCCATATGAACTATGGAGTTGTTAGCCAGGAACAGCTTGAAAAAATTGATGAACTCCTGACCGAAAAACTCATAAAAATCGGAGTCGACTGTGTCATTATTATCGACATGGCCGGCAACATCATTACAGCCAAGGACAATGGAACGTCCAAGTATGATGTGTACTCATTCGCCGCCTTAGCTGCAGGAAATTTTGCTACAGTCGACGCCATGGCCAAGCTGGTTGGGGAACAGGAATTTTCCCTGCTCTTTCACAAGGGGACGGATTGCAACATTCACTTCTCGAAAATCGATGATGAACTGTTGCTGATTACCATGTTTGGAAGGGATATCTCGCTGGGTTTTTTGCGTCTGAATGTCGTCGAGACCATCGAGCGCATTAAAAAACTCTGGGTCCGTGAACAATGACACCCGTTTTCGGAATGTTCAATGTCACCTCTCGCCTAATGATACAGAGAACATAATCAGGCTGCAGGAGATCATTTTGAGTTTCATAAACCTCAGAGAAAAAATTGTTCAGGTCAAAATTGTTTATTACGGTCCTGGGCGCGGCGGCAAGACGACCAACCTGGAATATATCAACAGGAAATTCTCAAAGCAGATTCAATCAGAGATGGTCAGTCTGAAAACCCATGGGGACCGTACCCTCTTTTTTGACTTTCTCCCCTTCAACATGGGACAGATTAAAGGCTATGATTTAAAGATTCAGCTCTATACTGTCCCTGGCCAGGTGAAATATAACGCGACCAGAAAACTGGTGCTGAAAGGAGTTGACGGGCTTGTATTTGTCGCCGACGCTCAGGAGCACATGAGGGAAAAGAATATTCGATCACTCAACCAGCTTCATGAAAATCTGCGCGACTATAAGGAATCCATTTTCCGTGTCCCCCTTGTCTTGCAGTACAACAAGGTAGATCTGCGAAACCAGGGGATTCCGATTCTGCCCACTGCAATTCTTGAAAAGGATCTCAACAGCAAACTTAAGGTACCGGCCTTTGAAGGGAGCGCTTTGACAGGATATAATGTTGCTGAAACATTGAAAAAAATCATTTCCTCAACAGTCATATCCATTCAGAAGAAACTCCTGTAAGGAACGGAGATGTAATGACCAAGACCGGACAGGCTATGAAAAATTCCCAGGATGCACAACAAAACATTGAGGATTACGAGGATCTCACCCTTTTTGCTGATGAGTCTTTTAATACTGAAGATGTCGACCTCTTCGAATTTACCAGCGAAGAAGACTCTGTCTTAACGCGTCTCAAATCCATCATTCTTTCCCTGGACTGGGAAATCAGCGACGACATACTGCAGGAGCTGGCCGATGAGGTCGAGAATCTGCAGGAAATATGGCAGGATGATAAGATTGCCGAAGTATATCTGCAGGGTTTGGGTAAGATCGGCCGCTATTTGAGGAGCAAGGGCGCATATGCGCATCCCAATGCCATCAAATTACTTCTTACCTTCTTTTATAATTTTGAAAAAATCACCTCTTCAGAAAAAATCACTGATACAGAGGTAACCATGCTGCTTAAGGGAGATATACGTAAATTTCGTATTCTCCAATACCAGATCAACAAAACCGAAGGCTCGGTGCAGACCGCACCCACCGTTCCCGTCGAAGAGCCTGTCATACTGACGCCGGCTCCTGAAGAAGAGACTGTGGTAAACCCTGAAGAGGAAGATCATCTCAGAATGCTCAAAGCCAGCATCCTCAGTCTTGACTGGGAGGTCACCGCTGAGAGCCTGGAACAGTTCAATACCCACCTTGAACATTTCCAGAAACAACTCACCGGGGATAAACCGGCTCTTGTCCTTGTTCAGGGACTTCGTGCATTGGGCGATTATATCTCAGAAGAAAAGGCCCGTTCCCATCCGGAATCATTCACGCTACTGCACGCCTTTTCAGATGCCCTTGAGCAGGTGCTCCATGTCGATCCTGAACAGCGGGATCAGGAGCAGATGCGAGCGCTCCTGGTTGATCGAGTTGGAAGATTAAACGGTTTAAAATCTCTCATAGCAGAGAAAGGCATCACTCCTCAGGACGACGACAAACTCGATGAAGTCGTTGATGAAATCACCGCTCCGGCTCTCTTTGAAGAACCGTCTCCTGAAGAACCGATGGAAGAAGAGCCGCCTGCCGGGCCTCCGAGTCTCCCGGACCGCCGGACCAGCGAAGAATTAAAGCAGGATGACGACTCTATTGTATCTGAACTGGATGATCTTTTCCCTTCCATGGCTGTAGCCGGCATGGAATCTTCAGACACCAGATACCCGGATGAAATCCTGCCGCCGGACGCCATCCACCCGGTGGATGATTCGGTGGCAGACAACCTGATACATGCGGAAGTTGGCGGCCGCAGAGGTTTTACACCGGCGCTGTCTGAGGCGTTGGATGACAGCCGTGGATTCAGTGAAGACTTTGAGCCCCTCGATGTTCCAACGCAAAGTGATCTGACGGAGCAGCTTGACAAGCTGTTCGCTGATGATTCGACAGACTCTGTTTTTGAAGGGGCAGAGGAATCACCTGTCCCGGAACCAGAGCAGGAGCAACCTGAAATTACTGCTGCGCCTTCCGAGGAAGGCATCCTCTCGGCACTGTCTGATGTAGATCTTACAGAGGAAGAACACGAGACACACGCCGGTATGGGAGAAGATAACGAACTTGCCCAGGATATAGGAGACAAGCTTGACTTCTTTTTCGGTGATGATGAGGAAGAGGAAGAACAGGAAACACCGGCACCTGAACCGGCTCAGGAAAAAGAGGATGATTTTTCGCCGGCCCTTGCGGATAGTGACGAGGAAAGCGGTTTTTCAGAAGAAAGCTCGCTTGCCTCCATGGACACCACATCACTGCCTGATATTGAAGAAAAACTTGATTTTTTCTTCAAGGAGGACGCGGGGGATACAGTCGAGGAAGATTCCTCCGGCGTTAAGCCTGCCGCTGCAACAGCTGCACTGGAGACGGATGACGAGCTGATTGCTGATTTGGACAGCTTCCTCGATGCATCCGAAGAAGACTCCGCATCGGAAGAACTGACCTTATCCCTGGAAGATGAGCTTCCCGAGAGCTCGACTGAAGAGTCTCTCGATATCTTTTTGGGCACAGCTGAAGATGACGAAGACGGGCCCATTGCAGAAGACATCGATGAACTCACCAGGGCCCTGGAAGGCACCATCGAGGAAGAAACACAGCCCGCTTCTCCTGCTGCTCTAACAGAAAAAGAACCTCGTGCCTCTGAACCGGCCGGGGATCGCATGATGAGTCTGGCAACCCTCGGCAGCCTTCTACCCGGAATAATCCAAAAACCGGCTGATGAAGCTGTTGAACAGGCCTGCACCTGCATACGCGAGCTTCAATCCTTTACAACAACACCGGTTGAAAAGGTTATCCTCCAACTGCTGAACAGCGGCCTTACACAACTGCAGATAGGGAGTAAGTCTCGGACGGAACAGACAGCCTCTCTGTTTACCTACCTCTATGAAAAAGCCTATGAAGGAGATGCCGTACCGGATACCCTTCTCCCGGAGATTATAGGCAAATATGTGAGCTGGCAATCGGCGGTTGTTGCCGCCATGGTCCCTGACCAACCCGCTATGCTGCCCATGGCGGGTAAAGCTGATCCCAAACAGAATGTGGCGGCGACATTGGATATAGAACAGGTCCGCAGGTTGATTAAAGAAGAACTTGCCCAACAGCGGGACAGTTTGTAATTCAGAGAGACTAACCAGCATGGCTGGACCAGGTTGGCAGGCCACAACGATGACACCGCTTCGCTGTTATGAAAGTTTGTCACTCCGGCATGGCGCCTTCTTCTCGCTGCCGGAGACTTTCATATAAAAAACCAAAAAGGAAAAAAGGAGCCGGTTGCAACCGGCTCCTTTTTTTACACCCTAACTTTTCCTGGGATCAAATGCCTGCCGGATCGCCTCGCCGATAAAGATAAGTAGAATCAGTGTGCCCACAAGCACCACAAAAGTACTGATGGACAACCACCATGCGTCTATATTGCTTTTACCCTGTTTCAGCAGCTCTCCGAGACTCGGGGTTGACGGCGGTACGCCCAGCCCGAGAAAATCAAGGCTGGTCAAAGCAAGCACTGCTCCTGACAGGCGAAAAGGAAGAAAGGTAATGACAGGCGTCAAACCATTTGGCAGCAGGTGACGCAGCATGATGGTGACATTATTCACACCAAGCGCCCTGGCAGCCTGCACATATTCCATATTTCTGCCTTTGAGAAACTCAGCCCGCACATAATCCGCCAGCCCCATCCAGCCGAACAGAGAAAGCAAAATCAATAACAAGGTGATACTCGGCTTAAAGATGGAGGCAAAAATGATAAGCAGGTACAGTTCGGGCATGGAACTCCACAGCTCTATGAAGCGCTGAAATACCAGGTCGATTTTACCGCCGAAATATCCCTGTACGGCGCCGGCCACGATTCCCAGAACCGTTCCGACTGCCGTTAAAGCCAGCCCGAAAAGGACACTGATGCGAAAACCGTAAATCAGCCTGGCCAATACATCCCGGCCGCGATCATCGGTTCCCAGGATATTCTCCCGGGTCGGCGGTGACGGCACAGGAGTATTGAGCTCACGGTTAATGGTGTCATAGCTGTAGGGATTCAGCGGAAAAACCACCAGGTTACCCCCATCTTCGAGGCGTTGCATGATATACGGATCATGGTAATCAGTCTCTGTCGGAAAATCACCGCCAAAGGTTGTTTCAGCATACTCGTTCCATAGAGGGAAATACCAGCTTCCCTCGTATCGTATCAGGAGCGGCTTATCATTACTCAACACTTCTGCAAACAGGCTCAATCCAAAAAGAACCAGGAAAATAATCAGGGAATAATAGCCCCGTTTGCTCTTTTTAAACAGTGCCCAGCGTCTCCGGTTGAGGCTGTTTGCCTGCTTTTTGCTTGTACCCATTAGTCGGCCTTTTCAAAACTGATTCTAGGATCCACCAGCACGTAACTCAAATCCGAGAGCAGCCGGGACAACAGCCCGATAATCGTAAAAAAATACAGTGTCCCCAAGACAACGGGATAATCCCTGCTGATAACGGATTCATAGGCAAGCAGCCCCATCCCGTCCAGACTGAAAATCGTTTCAATGAGCAGGCTGCCGGTGAAAAAGGCGCTTATGAAACTGCCGGGGAACCCTGTAATGATAGGGATAATCGCGTTGCGAAACACATGCTTGTATAAAACCTGATTTTCAGAAAGTCCCTTGGCTCGTGCAGTGAGAACATATTGTTTGCGGATCTCTTCAAGAAAGGAATTTTTGGTCAGCAGGGTCATCACTGCCAGACTGCCCACAGTAGAGGAAATAATCGGCAGGACCATGTGCCACAAATAATCGAGAATTCGGCCGATAAGAGATAACTCGTGCCAGTTATCTGAATGTATGCCGCGTAATGGGAAAACATCCCAGAAACTGCCTCCGCCGAAAAGCACTATCAAAAGAATGCCGAGGACAAAGCCGGGTATGGCATAGCCGACGAGGATGAAGGAACTGGAAACGATATCAAAGGTCGACCCATCGTGAACAGCCTTACGTATCCCCAACGGAATGCAGATCGAATAGACAAGGAGAAAGGTCCACAACCCGAGGGACATGGACACGGGAAGTTTGGAGATCACGAGCTGGACGACACTCTTATGGTGATAATAGGACTCACCGAAGTCAAATACCAGATACCGTTGCATCATGCTGATGAACCGTTCAGCAGGCGGCTGATCAAATCCGTATAATTTCTTCAGCCGGTCAATGCGGTCCTGGTCCAGCCCGCTCTTTCCCTGATAGAGGCCTCCACTGCCGCCGGCCTCACCGCTTTGGCCCAGGCCCTCGATCTGGGCCACCATTCGTTCGACAGGCCCGCCCGGTACAAACTGGGTCACTGTAAAGGTTAACAACATGACTCCGATCAGGGTCGGGATCATAAGCAATAATCGTTTCAGAATATACCAACTCAACGTACTACCACCATTACCATTCCTCTACAGGCTGCAGATCCGGCTGCGGGATCAGCCTCTGTCGAATTACCTGATGCAAGTGAGATCAAGGCGCTCTTAGCCCTGTGATCAATTATACTACCGGATTTGTATTTCCCCTATCAGGTCACGTTCATGTTCCTCCATGGCATCCTTGCGCTGCTGTTCAAGCTGCCTGATATGCGCGGCCTCCTGTTCCTGCAGCTCTTCCACAGTGCATTCATCAACACTCCGGTCTGAATTCTCCGGAAGTATGGATACCTGTTCCAGGGGTTGGGCCGCGTCAACCGTGGATTGCGTTTTCGTTTGACCTGCCCGGGGTCGTTTCAAAACTGCGAGCACGCCCTCCTGAACCATGACCACATCCACCAGTTCCCAACCGGACTTTCCCTGTTCATTCAGGGTCGCTTCCATCTCTTCATCATCAATGTAGCGATCACCCAGTAAACCATCTTTTGCGAACTCAAAGACAATAGTTCTATATTGCCATATCATCTGCATTCTCCTTTCCCTGAATGCCATACCACTTTAAAGCTCATTGCTTCATAAACAGATCATCCTTAAACTCAGCCTGAATCACCCTGCCGTCTGCGAGGGTAATCCGGCCGCTCCCATGGCGGCGCCCGTGTTTAAAAGCTCCTTTATACTCAGTGCCGTCAGGCGTAAGCAGAATTCCATATCCATGGGGAAGGTCTTGCTCAAAACTGCCGATATACTGCTTACCGTCCGCATACTGCAACTTGCCTTCACCCTGAAAATACCCCTTATGAAATTCACCCTCATAACGGCTTGAATCAGGAAAAGTATAAGCTCCCTCCCCGGAAAATTGATTGTTTACAAAATTACCGACATAGGATGAGCCGTCAGGGTACTCCAGAACTCCCTTGCCTTGTCGAACGCCCTGTTTGAATTCTCCGACATACCTTCTCCCGTCTGCAAACAGGTATTCCCCTTTTCCATGAATCAGGCCCTTTACAAACTCTCCCCTGTAGATATCTCCGTTACTCAAATGGAGTTCTCCCTCTCCGTGCATTCTGCCGTCGGTAAACTCACCTGTATAGGTCGTATGATCACTGAATGTCACAGATGCTCGGCCATTGAATCGTTCATGTTGCTGGGAGTCATGATATAACACATCACCGATAAGATAATTTCCCGCATCGGTGCGGCTGTCCTCCGGAATCCGGCCGGTAATCAATATTCCGCCTACCTGTTCCCCTTTTCCAGGATCCTCTTGTTTTGGTACATCCATGTGCTTGCCGGTTACAACAGAGGCGGGCTCTTCTTCCGGGGGTATGACGGGAGCGCCATGATCAAACTGTCCGGAAAAGGAGGTGCCGTCCTTTCTTTTAAGCACACCTTTACCATGCAGGGTATTGTCTGCAAACTCCCCCTGGTATTTACTCCCGTCCGCATAGACGAGAATGCCGGCACCTCCACGCTTTCCGCCGGCCCAGCCGCCCTCATAACGGCTGCCATCGGGATATTCCATCATCCCATTGCCTTCGGGTATCCCTTTAACAAAACCGCCTGTATACACTCTTCCATCTTCCCACTGCATGGTTCCTTCACCCGTCATGTCGCCATGCTGAAAAGATCCTGTATAGATATTGCCGTGGGTTGTAACGAGCTTGCCCTTTCCATGATACTGATCGTTATCAAAATCGCCTTCATACACGCTTCCATCGACCAGCTCCAGTTTCCCCCGCCCCTGTTTCCGGTCATCCACGTAATTGCCTGTGTAACGAGTCCCATCCAGGTAGCGGCGAACCCCCTCGCCGTTGGGTTTACCCTCTTTAAACTCTCCTTCAAAGGTTGTACCGTCCGTATAGAGCAGACGTCCTGTTCCATGAACGACATTATTGCGAAAATCTCCTGTGAACTCACGCCCGTCAGGATAGAAAAGCGTCCCGGTACCATTATATTTACCCAGGGAAAACTCACCTATGTACTGTTGACCATCCGGTCTGATCAAAGATCCACGGCCGTCAATGACTCCGTTTTTAAAGCCTCCCACATAATGACGTCCGTCACTGTATATCAATTCTCCCTGCCCATGATAGCGTCCCCGGACAAACAGCCCTGTATACCGGCTGCCGTCAGCCAGGGTTAACGTTCCCTGCCCCCACAGATATCCTTTTTTGAATTGCCCCTGGTACAGTCGTCCATCAGGACTGCGGTACTTTCCCGCACCATTTCTGCAATCTCCGTCAAGGCATTCAGCCGACGCGGAAAAACACCACAGCGCCAGGCATAATACCGTCAGCAATACCGTCATCCTGTACCTGAATGTCATCTCACCGGCCCGTGTTATAGATTTTTTTAACTTCATCGGCAATTATCCGAATCCCTTCATGTACGTCCCGTTCTTCCTGGGAATAATTCACCCGTATGCATTCCTGCATATGGGGCCAGTCTGCACCGATCCCGGGGAAAAAATAATGCCCTGAAACAACCACCACCTTGCGCGATTTCAGCCGTTCATACAACACTGCGCTGGAAACAGGGAGCCCGGGAAACCAGAACCAGAGGAACATGGTGCCTTCGGGAACATGCACTCTGTACGGGCATCCGTTGAAAGCCTGATCGATCACTTCCAGAACCCGCCCCATTTTGGCCTGGTAATACGGTCTGATCACCTCGTTGCTCAGGCGAAGCATTTCGCCGGATTGCATCAAGGGAGCGGTGAGCATGGCGCCGAAACTTCCAGGGGCGAGATTTACCACGGAATTGATACCGGAAATCACCTTCACTATTTCTTTTCCGGCAATGATGATGCCGGTTCTCACGGACGGCAAACCGAACTTGGACAGGCTCATGGAAACTATTATATTTTCATTCCAGAAGGGGGTGGCGTCAGTATAAATCATCCCCGGAAAAGGAATTCCATAGGCTGAGTCAATGATGAAAGGAACCTCATGCATTTCAGCGAGCTCTACGAGCCCCTGAATTTCATCGTCGGTCAGCACATTGCCGGTAGGGTTGGTAGGTCTGGAGACGCACAGGGCGCCGACATCTTCTCCAATGGAAATCTGATCAAAGTCGACCCGGTATTTAAAACGATGCTCGCCGCGCTCTTCAATGCGCGGCTTGACGGAAACAAAAAAATCACTGCATAATCCCAGATCGGCATATCCGATGTACTCCGGAGCCATAGGCAGGAGTATCTTTTTTCTGCTCCCGTCGGGACAGTGCCCCGCAAACATATTAAAGAGGATAAAAAATGCGGACTGACTGCCGTTGGTGAGACAGATATTCTCAGGTCCCACATTCCAGCCGAATTCTGATTGCAGCAGTTCAGCCAGAGCTTCCAGAAACTCCCCTTTTCCCTTTGGAGGGTCGTAAATACCGATCAACTTGCGCAGTTCGTCTTCATTTTCAATAATCGCCAGCAGACGCTTTTTCATCGCCTTCTGCACTTCAGGAATATGGCCGGGATTTCCGCCGCCCATCATAATCATGTCTCCCTGGGCAAGAGCATTTCCCAGATCATCCATGAGCGAGAGTATTCCGGCGTCGCCTGAAAATTTTTTCCCGAAACTGGAAAGTTTCATATCTCTTTCACTCCGTCAAAACACAGCACATTATGATTTTTTGTAACTACTCACAGGGGAACAGTGCCAAGATTGATTAACCCTGTATTTGTAACTGGTTGCAGGGTGCTTGACATCTCTGCAAGCAGACCGGCGCAGCGTATCGGCTCATACGTAAGCCAGGCTGATCGCGGGGAGATCGAGTGCCCAGTGAGCCAGTTACGATTTTTTCGACCGGGCTTGATAGAGCTTACAATGCCGCCCTGAACTCGCATATACAACCCTTGCCGGGATATCCCTGCTTTTAAACCCGTAAGCCCTGCACCCCCTGGGTGTTTGCGGTTCGTAGGTAATATAAAAATGAATGCATCCCAGGCAGTTCGGTAGAGATGCGTCTTGTTGTTCAGCACTCATTGCTCTGTAGGTTTTCCTTTGGTCAACCGGCGAACAGCCTCATCCGCCGCTTCTTTTTCCGCAAACAGGGTCACAACATCCCCCGGCTTGAACACCAGGTCTCCCTTGGGAATATGCGAGACCCCGTCACGTTCCACTGCAACCACGTTGGCATGTTCGGACATCTGCAGCTCCCTGAAAGGCATTCCCACAGCTGCGTGCCCAGCCTGCAGACGTACTTCGACAAAGGTGTTCCCGGTCTTTTTCCGCAGAGCGGTCTTGTCGCCCAGCATCTGCCCTCTCTGTTTCCGGACAATGGCAACGTCATAGGCTCGCAGTATATTGCTTCGACTTATCAAGCCGAGAAGTTTCCTGTCGTTGCGACGACTGACAACCGGCAGACGGGCGAGATCGCGCGGCGCCATCTTTTGAATGGCCGTCCAGATGGGTTCATCCGCATACACGGTAACAGGGTTCACCACAGCTACGTCTTCCACTGTAAGATCCCTGAGGGACTGCTCCCCTTTACTGAGCACACGTTCAAGGTCCTGCAAGGTAACAATACCCCACAATTCCCCCTGGGAGTCAAGCACGGGGAATCCCAGGTACCGGGTTTCCTGAAATTTCCTGTAAAGAAGAGCAAGCGGGTCGGTATTTGTTACAACCTCAGGCTCATGGTTCATCACTTCACGCACCATTACCCCCTGCATGATATCCAGGTCCCGCCCCTGGGAAAACCGGATGCCCCTGCGTGTCAGCTTGGTCGTATACATGGATTCCGAGTACAGATAGAGCGATCCATAGGAAGCGGTCACGGCCGCCACCATCAGCGGCAGGATAAGGGAATAATCATTGCTCATCTCAAAGACGATGAGGATGGCGGTAAGCGGCGCATGGGCGCAGGCCGAAAACACGGCGGCCATGCCGACCAGGGCATAGGCGCCTGCCGGGCTTGTCCCGCCCGGCAGGAGCACTTCAAAGGCTGTCCCGAAAGCCCCGCCCAGCACAGCACCTGTAAACAGCGAAGGAGCGAACACACCTCCTGAATTGCCGGATCCAAGGGTAAAGGAGGTTGCCAGAGGTTTCAACAAGACAAGACCCAGAAAAAGGAAAAAACTGATATCACCGCGCAACGCCCTCTCAATAAACTCAAATCCGGGTCCATACATATGCGGTTTGTGCTCGATCAACTGCTGCGCATCACCTCCCATCAGGCCGGCAAGAGAGGTCCCGCTGAAGGCGACATAGGCCATACCCAGCAGGCCGAGGCAAACCGCACCGACAGCGGGTTTCAGGGCTAGTGGAAAATGCCAGCGGTCAAATATTCGTTCGGCAAGATCCAGGGTTCTGATAAAGTAAATTCCGACCAGGGCGGCTGCAAGTCCCAGGAACAGAAAAAGTACAATTTCCATTGGTGAGGACATGCTGTAGGCAGGGACCAGAAAAGCCGGCTTATCTCCAAGAAACATCTGGCTGACAATGGAAGAAGACACAGCAGCGATAACGACGTTGCCGAACATCCTCACCTGCAGTTCACTCATCAACACTTCGATGGCAAACGCCACCCCTGCAATGGGGGCATTGAAGGTGGCAGCGATACCGGCTGCTGCGCCGCATGCAACCAGATTCTTGATCCGTTCATCACTGAGATGCAGCAACTGCCCGGTAACCGAGCCGAAAGCGGAACCCACCTGGACAATCGGTCCCTCCCGTCCTGCGGAACCTCCCGACCCTATACACAAGGCTGAAGCGATAATTTTAGCCAGCGCAACCCGCCCGCGTATTCGTCCTCCTTTTAAAACCAGCGCCTGCATAACTTCCGGGATGCCGTGTCCCTTGGCTTCCCTTGCAAAAAAGGCAATGAGCGGACCACTGAGTAACGCTCCGGAAACAGGGACCAAAAGATAGGTCCAGATCCCAAAATAAGGAGACAACTGAGTAAACAGCAGGTAGAGCCCCTGCTCTATCACGTGAATCAGATAAATAAAACAAACAGCAGCGCCCCCTGTCACACTGCCGACGGCAATGGACAACAGTAAAAGCAGAAGCCCCTGGGGAGGCGAAAGACGATCGAGAAAAAGCCCGAAAGGATTTCTTCTTTTAATCATACAACCAGGTCATACATGCTGTTTTTTGGGATAATCAAAAAACAGGAGCGAGCCGGCGCCGCTACGGATTTCGCTCCAGTTCCGTACTGGAAATTTCAGGCTGACAATGCCGCAGGTTGGGATATTGGCCAGATCCAGCCCGCCGAGTGCATTCGCGAGCATTGTGAACTCAGGATTGTGGCCGACAAGCAGCAGGGAAGCATGTGCGTTATCCAGCCCACGGATGATTGCCAGCAATGTTTCCGTTGAAGCGCCATACATCTGTTGCTCGTAGATAATATCCTGTTCCTGAAACCCAAGCCCTTCTGCCAGGACAAGGACCGTTGCCCGTGCACGCGCAGCAGGGCTGGAAACGATAACATCAGGAGGAGCGGAACGATCCGCCAGTCTTGCCGCCATGGCAGGTGCATCTTTTTTTCCCCTCTTATTGAGCGGACGATCAAAATCGCGGAGATCCTGCTGCTTCCAGCTGGATTTGGCGTGACGGCATAAGGTAACAATTTTCATAATTATTCCACATGGGTCTGGATTTCCTGCCATAGAGTGTTATACGCGACCGCAGCAGGTGAAGACGGCAGGGCTGCCGTCACGGGCTGACGGTATATCCCCATCCGCTCCACATCGGCAAGATAGGGAATGGGAGTCGGGAGTACGCCTTTCGCATCAGCCATGGATGCCATCACATCGGAATGCATCTTTTTTCTGCGCTCCACCATGGAAAAAAAAACCAGCGCCTTTTTCTTGTTCTGACCGATTTTCTCCAAAAACTTGAAAAGTTGTTTCAGAGACAATACCGAGAGGGTCGTGGGGATTGTGGGCACCAGAATAGTATCTGCAGCATAAAAAATGTTTTCCGCCAGCAGGGTCAGATTCGGGGGGCAGTCCAGGAAGATACGATCATATTCATCCAGGAGAGGATGAAGCACCTTTGCCAGTCGTTGCTCAGCTTTTTTAAGATCATCCAGGGCAATATCGATGTTACGGTAGCTGAAATCGGCAGGCAGGAGATCGAGCCCGAGATAGTCTGTCCCCCGGATATTGTCCGCTATATGTTTGCCGCCTTTCAACAACTTGTTGGTATTGTACTTTTTAGGTGAGCGAATGCGGAAATAGTAGGATGCCGAACCTTGAGGATCCAGGTCGCAGAGTAAGGTCCGTGCTCCATCCCTGGCTGAAAGATAGGACAGGTTTACAGAGGTCGCCGTCTTTCCCACCCCGCCCTTGATATTATATACAGCTATTATACTCATCACAGCCCTCCTACTCCTTGAACAATCGTTTATACAGATCCACATTGTCAGGCCGGCTGAAAGCACTGAAGGTCTCTTCAAACGCCTTTCGGATATTTTTCTGTTCGTGCGCAAGCGAGGTCATCAAACCTCCTAATGCGGCAGCCATTTCCTGATTCTTTTTGGACCCGGGCTTGAGCTTTTCCAGGGTATTGCGGAGCATTTCCTGCTGCACGGACAGATCGTTGAAATCTCCGAGGTTGTTCTGCAGTGTTTTTAAATGCTTAATCGCTGTTTCAATTTCTTCTTTTGGAAAAAGCGACTTGAAAAATTCCATGGCATATCGGAGTTTTTTCCCTTCAATGCGCAACTCATGCAGTTTTTCGTCGGGACACCCATTGGTGATGGCCTTTCCGTCTTTCATCACCAGTTTATATCTGCGGAAAATAACTTTTTTGGCCACATCAATAATCGGAGTGCCGGCACGTTCCGCCGGCTCTTTGTCCTTGCTCTTCAGCTGCTTTTCCCAGGATGCCAGCAGCTTTTCAAGCCTGCCGCTCTTCAGTTCCCGGGCCAGTAGTTTCTGTTGCTGTTCCCTCTCATCCTGCAGGGAAGTGAAAAACGTGCTCAACCCGGGCTGCAGAAACTCGGGCAGTCTTTCCCTGTACTTCCCTTCACTCAGCAGGTACACATCCAGATCACGGACAGGACCGGTGACACTGCCGATCTCCTTGAACTCAGTTTTAAACCGAGCAACCACTGTTTCCGGCAACACCTTTTTGATCAGGGTCAGTCCCGAGCGGGTTCTCCGTATAGCCACACGCAAGTCATGTAGAAATTCTGAATCCAGATCTGCAACCACACCGGAAATGTTGGCCCGCATGGTGTCGGCAAGCTGGGTATAAATAGAAGTGACAGTAGCTCGCGCCGTCTGAGCGGGGTCAAGTGCCAGCTCAAATTTGGAATCATAATCCCCGGGGTATCGTCCGCAGGCTGCGGCGGCAGCCTCCAGACCGATGAGCAGAGGACTTCCGGTCTGACTGGGGAATCTATTCAAAGCCTGAGATACGGCCTCGTACTCATCCGTGTACCCGCGGACAGGAACAAGATACGCAAGCTGCAGGCGCTGCTCGCTTTCATCAAAGGCAAACAGCTCCACAACAAAACGGACAACGGTTTTTTCATCCTTGTTGAGAACCCTGTGTGTTACAATGGTGGATTGCGCCGACTGAACAGGTAAGAGAGCCCGTACATCCAGGATCTTGTTGAAAATTGCGCTTACATTCGTATCTGCAAATGTGCCTGCAAAAATTCGTTTATCCTGGGACACGGCTTGTACCTGTTTAATCAGGGCGCCGGTATCCCGATTATACAACGACCAGGACGACCCGGATGCGCGGCAGATATATCCCTGTCCGAAAAGGCGCCAGTCATAGGTATCATACCAGGTGATATGTTGTGTATGTTCCACATCATGGCGCAGTGAAAAGTTTTCTTCAATCTTAGTCACCAGGGCGTCCAGAGCATGTTCGTCTGTGAGAACCCATACTTTGGCACTGTTTTCAAGCATGTAGTCCCTCCTGCTCAACTGCGGTAATCTGCATTAATTTTCACGTAATCATAGGAGAAGTCACAGGTATAGACTTCCGCCGAAGCATTGCCGTCATGCAGATCGACCGTAAGGGTAAATTGTTTCTTTTTCAGCACCTCCGATGCCGGTGCTTCTCTCTCCTTGCCGGCACCCATGCCGTTTTCGACCATAACGACATCATCAAAGCTGATGGCGACTCTATCCGGATCAAAGACACATTCCGAGCGGCCCAGGGCTGCGATAATTCGTCCCCAATTGGCGTCCTCTCCGAAAAACGCGGTTTTTACAAGGGCTGAATTGGCGATGGTCTGGGCGGCGCTCATGGCGCTGTCCGCATCCCTGGCGCCTGTGATGCGGACAGTGACGACCTTGGTTGCGCCCTCACCGTCTGCTACGATCTGCAGTGCCAGATCGTGAAAAACAGAGGTCAGGGCTTCTGCAAAGATTTCACTCCCTTCGGGATTACCCTCATCGATCCAGTCGTTTCCTGCCGTACCATTGGCCATGACCAGCACCATATCGTTGGTTGAGGTGTCTCCGTCAACGGTGATGCGGTTGAAAGTCTTCTCCACCCCTGAGGCAACCATTTCCTGTAATACAGGATAAATGATCTGGGCGTCGGTTACGACAAAGCACAACATGGTAGCCATATCCGGCATTATCATGCCGGACCCTTTGGCAACACCAAGCAATGAGACAGCGGTTCCGTTAATATCAATGGTTCGGTAGGAGGTTTTGGCTACCAGATCCGTGGTCATGATCGCCTGGGAAAAAGCGTCAAAACCATCTTCGGCAAGGCCTGAGACAAGCTCAGCCATGCTTCGTTCAAACGGCTCGATGGGCATCTGCTCGCCGATTACACCCGTGGAAGCGATCTGCACCAGTTCTTCATCTATACCAAGTGCGGATGCTGTCAGTCCTGCGCTTGCAACGGCGGTTTTCATTCCCTGTTCACCTGTACAGGCATTTGCATTGCCGCTGTTTACCAGAACGGCCTGGGCTTTACCCTGCCGAAGACGCTCCATATCTACCAGAACAGGAGCGGCCTTCACTTTATTGGTCGTAAAAGCCCCGGCTGTAACGGCCGGAACCTGCGAAAAAATCAGCCCCACATCCAGCCGGTCGGGATACCGGACTCCGGCTTTGACGGCAGATGCTTTAAACCCTTTTACCTGCATAGTATTCCTCAATGAACCTCGATTTATTCAAATAGTCGGACTGATAATCTAACAGATACCGAGCAAAAGAAAAGAATTACCATATGTTCACGCGGTCATTTTTTCTTGACCGATACGACCCGGATGTGCGATTGTGTTGGGTGGTCTTGCTTTTTGAACAGTATCCGTCCGACCGCAAAATATCCCTACAGAATCGCATCCACAGACTTCCCATGGAAAAAATATACTGGATTCTCACCACCTCCATCTTTGTGGCGGATCTGGCCATCCGAATCGGGTTGTCATTGCGCGTGATCATGCGCAAACGATCACCCAGTGTATCCTTGGCCTGGCTGGTAATCATTCTTCTCCTCCCTTTTGCCGGCGCGGTCATTTACCTGCTCCTGGGAGAGACGAGAATCGGCGAACGACGGGCGGTCAAGCTCCTGGCTAACAAGCCTCTGGTGCAGCAATGGACAAAAGGCCTCTATGATCGGGTGCGGATTGACTGGACAGGTATCAATCCGGAATGTATTCCCATAGACCGCCAGCTCAATGCAACTATCAGCATTCCCACCATGCCGGACAATGATCTGGAGCTGTTTACCTCTTCAGACTCGTTCTTCCGGAATTTGGTAGAAGATATCGATGCGGCAACATCAAGCTGTTTTCTGGAGTTTTACATTTATACCGAAGGCGGGTCCGCAGATGAGGTGAGCGAAGCTCTTATGCGTGCGCGGCAACGCGGCGTCAGGTGCAGAATGCTTCTGGACGCCATAGGCAGTCGTGATTTTCTCCGCAGCAGATCAGCGAAACACATGCAGCACGCCGGCATAGAGATAGTGGAAGCGTTACCGGCAGGTCTTTTCCGTGCATTTTTTGTTCGCCTGGATCTTCGCAACCATCGCAAAGTAGTCGTTATTGACGGTATCGTTGCCTACACAGGCAGCCAAAACCTCACAGACCCCAGGTTTTTCAAACAAAACCACGGTGTGGGCGAATGGGTCGACGTCATGGTTCGCATACGCGGCCCGGTGGTTGAAGTTATGGCAGCCTCATTCACCTATGATTGGATTCTGGATACGCATCAGGAACTGAAAGAGATCTCATCGTCTTCAGACATCTTCCCCAACCCGCCCGCGGGAAAAGCCCTGATACAACTGGTGCCCTCAG
The DNA here is from genome assembly GCA_963678525.2 of Desulfobulbaceae bacterium. GTDB lineage: Bacteria > Desulfobacterota > Desulfobulbia > Desulfobulbales > Desulfobulbaceae > Desulfogranum. The sequence goes on along the minus strand of CAXXDG010000003.1, from coordinate 518,915 downwards.
GACCCGGGCTTGCTGAAGACGCTGTACACAACCTGCTGTTGACAACCATTTATGCCGCACGGACTGAACTTATCCTGACAACTCCCTATTTCGTGCCGGACAATGCCATTCTTGCAGCACTCCGCTCAGCCGCACACAAAGGCGTCAGGGTGACCATCATAATTCCTGAACGAAACGACTCCAAACTGGTGCATTACGCCAGTCGAGCCAGACTGAACACCCTTATTAAGGCCGGTGTGCGCATCATGGCGTTTTCAGGCGGCCTCCTGCACTCCAAAACCATCACCGTGGATAGAGATTTCTGCCTGTTCGGTTCCGTCAATCTGGACATGCGCAGTTTCTGGCTCAATTTTGAAATGACGCTTTGCGTCTATAACGAGGAGTTTACCAAGCAGGTGCGTAAACTCCAACATTGCTACATGACGCAATCACAACGTGTTGATGAGGCAATGCTTACCAAGAGGTCTTTTTTCGAACGTCTCAAAGAAAATACAGCGCTTCTTCTAGGACCACTACTTTAGCACGCCGCCATGCTCTCCATTCTTCTTATCAGCGATATTCACGGGAACTACCCTGCTCTGCAGGCTGTCGGCAGACAACATCCTCCCGAGCAATTTGATCATATCTGCAACACAGGCGACAGTACGGTGTATGCGCCCTTTCCCAATCAAACCCTGGATTGGCTCAGGACGCATGAAGCCGTCTCCATCAGCGGCAACACCGACGATAAAGTTATCAAACTGCTCAAGGGGAAAACATTCAAGAAGCCTGGAAAAAAAGACAAAAGGGTCATGTACACATCCACAGCCGAGGATCTGACACCTGCAAACAAAGACTACCTGCTGCATCTCAAGAAAAACCACTTCCTGCAATTGGGGTCACATGCACTTGGCCTGTTCCACGGCAGCCCGGCGGATCATGAAGAATTTCTCTTTCACGACACCCCGGACAAACGTTTTGAGGAAATAGCTGCGAACTGCACCTGCGACATCGTTGTTACCGGCCACTCCCATACGCCCTACTACAAGCAGATAGCCGGCGTGCATTTCATCAACCCCGGCTCGGTGGGTAGGATGTTTGACGCAAACCCTGCAGCCTCCTATGCCATTCTGACAATTGAGCAGAATGGGAAAATCCAGGTTCGACATTTCCGTTGTCCCTACGATACGGAAGCGGTGGTACGAGAATTGTCACACCGGAATCTTCCGGAAATATACGGGAAAATGTTTCAGCAGGGCCGAAAACTGAATTAATCAGCCGTTGCAGCTTGCAGCATACGCCTCGGTGATCCGCTGCTCCACATAGGCCAAGTCCTGCTCGTTATACTCTTCCAGATCAAAACAGACTGCATCTTCACCAAGCAAGCCGCCGGGCACAAAAGCTCCTTTTTCCTCGGGATCGCTGATCAGCGCGCCATAAAAACACACCGAAAGCCACCGAGGAGAATCCTCGATCACATCGACCATCACAAACAAGGTATTGTCCGGATCGCTTGCCAATACGCCGCGCAAAGAGTAGGTCACACCCGGCCTGGGGAAAAACTGCAGTGCAGCCTGCTCCATGGTTCGCAGATGTTTGTGTAACCGCTCAAAGGCCTTTTTGTTTCCTTCTGCGCTTTCTTCCCAGCTTTCTACAAAACCGCCTAACTCCTGTGACGTTGTTGTCATAAAGGTCTCCTTTACAAGGATTAATGCTATAAATTTCGAAACATCATCATAAAAAAAATGAAACATGATGAAGGTTCACGGATAATGTGAAACCAGTTACAATACAAATTTTGGAGATGCATAACGGCCCATAAATTATCAATGACAGCAATGCATACTCATGCTCTGTTGAAAAAACAACCTACTATATCACCTTCCCATGTTTATGTATATGGCTGATTTTATAGAGATTCCCGCCAACCCCTTGATCGTTGCAGAAAAACATCTCCTAGCCCCTTGTTTTAATGGAAAAAAATCTTGTACAATAGACGAAAGAAACATCAGCAGCGATAGACACTTTGACACATACGCGGCCGCATTCCTTGACAACTCAACAGATGTACTCTGTATCGGTGACAAATAAAAAAACAGGAAACATGTTTATGTTAAATGAGAAATCTATTCTCATTACAGGTGGGACAGGATCCTTCGGTAAGGAGTTCATTCAAACTATACTGACACGGTATCCGCATGCAAAAAAAATAATTGTTTTTTCTCGAGACGAGTTAAAACAGTTTGAACTGAAACAAAAATATCCACAGCAGGATTTTCCGCAAATGCGTTTTTTTATTGGGGATGTTCGTGACCGTGACCGTCTGGTACAAGCATGCGAAAGGGTTGATATCATAATTCATGCTGCAGCATTGAAGCAGGTTGATACTGCGGAATACAATCCAACGGAATGTATCCGTACGAACATCATCGGCGCGGAAAATGTCATCCATGCGGCCCTGCAATGCGGGGTAAAAGATGTAGTTGCTCTCTCCACCGACAAGGCATGCGCGCCGATCAACCTTTATGGCGCCACAAAACTCGTGTCCGATAAACTTTTTATAGCAGCCAATAATATCAAAGGAACAAGAGATATCCGTTTCAGTGTCGTTCGTTACGGTAATGTAATGGGGTCTCGAGGTTCAGTCATCCCCTTTTTCATCAAGAAGAAACAAGAAGGAGTCCTGCCTGTCACTCATGAAAGCATGACCCGCTTCAACATTTCACTGCAAGACGGTGTAGATATGGTTGTGTATGCACTTGAACATCATTTAGGCGGTGAAATTTTTGTGCCTAAAATCCCGTCGTATAAAATTCTGGACCTGGCACAAGCCATCGCGCCGAAATGCAGAATCGAAATAGTTGGGATTCGTCCCGGAGAAAAACTGCATGAAGAGATGATTACCGATACCGATTCATTATATACTATTGATTTAGGTGTGTATTACGCAATTCTTCCTTCAGTATCATTAGTATACAGCCAAAACCAATACCTCAAACACCACAATGCGCAAAAAGTACCGTTTGGTTTCAAATACAGCTCCGGAAGTAATGACAGCTGGGAAACAATTGAAAGTTTGCGTACACTCATCAAAGAGCACGTAGACCCAGACTTCATGGTTTAAAAACCAAAAATGATTCCATACGGCAGACAGGAAATTACCCAACAAGACATTAACGGGGTTTTGGAAGTTCTCAACTCCGATTTTCTCACCCAAGGTCCTAAAGTTCCTGAGTTTGAGCAGGCGCTAATTAATCATACAGGCGCCGAATTTGCTGTAGCGGTAAACAGTGCAACTTCTGCACTGCATCTTGCCTCTCTTGCTCTGGGATTAGGAAAAGGCGACTACCTCTGGACAACGCCTGTTACTTTTGTGGCTTCAGCAAACTGCGGCCTGTATTGTGGCGCAAAAGTAGACTTCGTTGATATTAATCCGCATACATACAATATGTGCCCGATCCAACTGGAGCAAAAGCTCGTGTCAGCAAAAGCGAACGGGACATTGCCAAAAATTGTTATTCCTGTCCATTTATGTGGTCAGTCTTGTGATATGGAAACCATTGGCAGACTTGCCAAAGAGTATGAGTTCAAAGTTGTAGAGGATGCATCTCACGCTATAGGTGGAGAGTACCATGGCAAACCGATCGGTAATTGCGAATATTCAGACGTCACGGTCTTCAGCTTTCACCCTGTAAAAATTGTCACGACAGCTGAAGGCGGCGCGGCAGTAACCAACCAAAAAAAGATTGCAGAGAAAATGGCTTTGCTTCGCAGTCACGGTATTACCAGAGATCCAGCCTTGATGAAGGGAATCCCACACGGTTCATGGTATTATCAGCAGATAGATCTGGGATTCAATTACAGGATGACCGACTTGCAAGCTGCGTTAGGGGTAACGCAGATGCAGCGTCTGGAACAATTTATCGCTGCCCGTCACCGACTGGCTGACCGCTACAACCGTTTGCTTGCCGACCTGCCGGTAGTACTGCCCTGCCAACCTCTTGATACACATTCCAGTTTCCACCTATATGTTATTCGCATAAAACCAGATATGATTTCTTTGACCCACAAAGAGGTATTCGATGCATTACGTAAATGCGGCATTGGTGTTAATATACATTACATCCCGGTCCACACTCAACCATATTACCAACAGATGGGTTTCAAATCCGGAGACTATCCGGAATCTGAGCGATACTACCAGGAAGCGATATCATTACCGATATTCCACGCGATGACAAAAGAGCAACAGGATACCGTTGTTTACGCATTGAAAAAGACCTTAATGAGTTAACTCATGAACGTAGCTATCATACCTGCACGAGGAGGAAGCAAACGAATCCCACGAAAAAACATTAAACTATTTCACGGGCAACCAATCATTGCTTATTCAATACAAGCAGCTTTGAAATCCGGTTGTTTTGACAAGGTTATAGTTTCGACCGACGACCAGGAAATAGCTGATGTGGCTGTTGAATATGGCGCTGAAGTACCGTTTTTGCGACCAAAAAAATATTCAGATGATTACAGTACTACAATGGACGTAATGTATCATGCGGTCAGTTGGTGTGGAAGTCAAGGGTGGGTCTTGGACACAACATGCTGTCTCTACGCGACAGCCCCATTTATCAGACCGGAAGATTTACAAAATGGTCTGGCTATGCTCGAAAATAACAATATAGACTTTGTGTTCAGTGCGACAACATTTTCTTTCCCCATCCAAAGAGCAATCAAACTGTCTGAACAGGGGGCTGTTTCGATGTTTTACCCTGAAAACGAAAGAGTCCGTTCCCAAGACCTGGAAGAAGCGTATCATGATGCAGGCCAATTCTATTGGGGCCGAAAAGATGCATTTCTTAAATATACATCGATGTATTCCCCACGTTCTCGAGTCGTATTACTGCCAAGATATCGTGTTCAAGATATTGACACACATGAAGATTGGATGTTTGCCGAAACTTTGTTCAAACTACTTTACAATAGTTCCGTATGAAAATCGTTATTCGCGCCGATGCTTCTGTATGGATCGGGAGCGGACACATAATGCGTTGTCTGGTCCTTGCTGACGAGTTACGTGAAGCTGGACATTTCGTGCAATTTGCATGTTTACCTCAGCCGGGGGATCTACGCGCATTGATTCGAAATGAGGGTTTTGAAGTAATATCACTCGATACAGTAAGGAAATACATCACGATTAAACATGAGGCTGATTACCTTTCTTGGTTACAGCGCCCTGTTTTGGTAGATGCCCAGGACTTTGTTGCTAAGGTTAGGTGTATTGATGCGGTAATCACCGATCATTATGCCATAGGGTATGAATGGCAAGCCTATGTTAAAAAAGCTCTTTCGTGTAAAATAATCGCAATTGATGACATAGTGAGAACACATTGCGCAGATATCGTTATTGATCCAACACTAGGGAGACTTCCAGAGGAGTACAAGGCACAGCATGTTTCTCTGACTGGCAGCGACTACGCACTGCTGAATAAAAACTTTTCATTAGAACGTGAAAAAGTGCTCAACGCAAGAAAAATAACTACCCCATGGAAAATATTGGTATTCATGGGGGGGAGCGATTTACCGAATTCGACTCTGGAAATATTACAAGCTCTGGAAGATACAAATAATGCTCACATAACAGTTATACTTAGTCCACGTTCGGCACATTATGATCTCGTCTCTAGCTGGTGCACTGGAAAAAAACATATTATTCACATTGACTTTTGTAAAAATATGGCAGAACTCATGGTTGAGCATAATATTGGAATAGGGGCTGCAGGGACAACTTCATTTGAAAGAGCTTGCGTAGGCCTGCCATCACTCTTAATTCCCATAGCAGAAAACCAAAAAGAAAACTGCAAAAATTTAGTGAAAGCAGGTGTTGGAAGAGCAGTTCAACTGAAAAATGTTCAAACCCGATGTAGACCTGAATTACATAATTTATTACGTGAATACAATACATATTCAAAAAACGCATTTCAAATATGCGATGGTATAGGGGCAAAAAGGGTAACGCAGTGGATCAATGAATTTCTAGAAAACTTTCCCACTGGTATCTATATGAAAAAAGCAAAATATGATGATAAACATAAAGTTTACGAATGGATCGGATACTCTCACAAGACAAAATATCACCAAAAAGAGACGATTACTTGCTGGAAAAGATATTGCAGATGGTTTGAAAAAAAAATAAGCGAACCATCGTCATTTTGTTACATGATTAGAGAGTATTGTTCAAAAAAATCATTGGGAATTGTATGGCTTGATCGCATTGGTTTAGCAAAATATAAAATCTCGTTAATTATATCTCCAAATCAACACAATCCTAAAACTGTGACAAAAACACTGAATCTTATCAATCAATTACACCCAAAAATCGGTATCATTATGGATACTAACACTATAAATTTACCACAACAATCATTTATTGAAGCTGGCTATATCCAAATATCTTCTAGTGAATTCTTCAGAGAAGAATTATAACAATTGAGAACGTGACAGCAAATTCATATAAAATAATGTTTTTTTACAATTAAATATCCATAGAGATATTTAATATCATATTTATAGTATAAATATTAAAACATACATATGAACCTATAAGATCTTGGTGCCTGATTGCTCTACACAAAGACGCATTAGAAAATACAACACAACACAGAGGAATTTTCTTCAATGAATAGACTAACCCCAAAGGCAATCAATCTTGTCCCTCTGATATCGCTCAACACTGAATCGCAATTGAAGGTTAGAGAAATTAGAAATGAAGAAAATATAAGAAAATGGATGTACACCGATCATGTTATTGGCACCAAAGAGCATTTAGACTGGATAAATCGTCTCAAACAAGACCACAGGCAAATTGTTTTCGCCGTCCTGAACGAAGAGCGTCATCCATTGGGTGCTGTAAGCGTTAATAGTATTGATCGTCTCCACAAAAAAGCAGACTGGCTATACTACCTAACTAAAACGGCAAGAGGTGGACTAGGTTCAGCCATTGAGTTTTCATTTATTAATTTCATTTTCGACACGTTGAAAATGGATAAATTAAACTGTGAAGTAATCGAAGGGAACGAGACTGTTGTGAAACTGCACAAAAAATTTCTATTTCAAGAAGAAGGCTTCAGACGTTCAAATATTCTCAAAAATGGTGTTCGCATAGGCGTTCATTTTCTTGGTTTAACCAAAGAAGATTGGCTTATCGGAAAGATTGACATTCAAAATAAATATAAAAAAGTGTTTGAAAAATACGCTGTATCAATTCAATGGTAACCAGAGAGTATGCATAACTCCAGCTATGTCGTTGCAACAATTAAATCTTGGAACATAGAGCAATTTGAAAAAAATCGTCATATACTGCCGGGTACTTGGCATATAGTCACTCATAAGAAAGATTTATCACTTGAGGTACTAAAAAGAATTAACCCCCGCTATATATTTTTTCCGCATTGGAGCTGGATTGTTCCCGACACAATTCTCAACAGATGGGAGTGTGTCTGTTTTCATATGACTGACGTCCCCTATGGTCGAGGTGGAAGTCCTTTACAAAATCTCATAATACGAGGCCATACAATCACTAAACTCACGGCACTGCGTATGACTAAAGAACTCGATGCCGGTCCCGTCTATGCAAAAACAGATTTAACTCTCGACGGAAACGCACAAGAAATATATTATCGTGCGTCCGAAAAAATCTATGACCTGGTGCGTTATATCATCAATGAGGAACCTGAACCTCAAGAACAGTTAGGACCGGTGACCCACTTTACGCGTCGCACGCCTGATCAAAGTGAAATACCGGATACCATTGATGTAGCAGGAATGTATAATTATATTCGCATGCTCGATGCTGAATCCTACCCCAAAGCATTCCTAATGTACGGAAAACTTAAAATCGAGTTTGCAAACGCCACATTGTCCCCCCATGGCGAAATAAGCGCTGAAGCTCGCATTTCAAAAGCATAACCTACTCTTCATGAAAACAGTTCAGATTGAAAATAAAAAAATTGGTCAGGGTTACAAACCATATATCGTTGCAGAAATATCTGCTAATCACAACGGCTCCTTGGAAAAAGCGATAGACACCATAAAAATGATACATAATACAGGAGCTGACGCTGTTAAGCTGCAGACATATACTGCAGACACCATGACTCTCAATTCTCACAAATCTGACTTTTTAATCAAAGGAGGCTTATGGAATGGACGCTATCTCTATGATCTGTACAAGGAAGCACAGACTCCATACGATTGGCACCAACAATTATTTCACGTTGCTAAAAAAATAGGCATTACTATTTTTTCAACACCTTATGATGAAACAGCATTGGATTTGCTGGAATCACTGAACTGCCCTGCTTACAAAATCGCATCCTTTGAGTTGGTCGACTTGCCTTTAATAAAGTATATAGCTGAAACAAAAAAACCAATAATCATGTCTACCGGCATGGCTAATTACGAAGAAATCCAGGAAGCGGTACATTGTGTGAAGGATAATGGCTGTAGGGATCTCATTATACTGCATTGTGTCAGCGGATACCCTACGCCAATCGAACAATGTAACCTACACACTATACCATTGATTGAAAATACATTTGACTGTATCAGCGGACTCTCAGACCATACTTTAGGCAGCGTCACCTCCATTGCAGCTGTTGCCTTAGGCGCCTCAGTTATCGAAAAGCATGTTACACTGAGCCGTGCTGATAAAAGTCCTGATTCACCGTTTTCTTTGGAACCAGAAGAGTTACAGACATTATGCGTAGATGTAGAAAACGCATGGAAAGCCCTTGGAAAAGGCTCTTTTGAACAAAAAGAAGTTGAAAGGCTCACCAAAGATCATCGTCGCTCAGTCTATTTTGCATCCAACCTTAAAAAAGGTGATATTATACGGAAAGAAGATATCCGACGTATCAGACCCGGATATGGCCTGGCGCCAAAATTTTTTGATGAAATAGTCGGCAAAAGAGTCTCAGCAGATGTTGATTTTGGAACAGCTACGTCTTGGGAGTTGATCGAAGTTGAATGACATACTGATTGTTGCTGCACACCCTGACGACGAAGTTCTCGGCTGCGGTGGCACTATAGCTAAGCATACGGATGCAGGAGATCACGTTTTCGTCATTTTTATGGCCGATGGAGTTGGTTCTAGGAATCCTACGGAAATACAAATTTCACAAGCCAGGAAACAAGATGCGAACAAAGCGCTCTCTATCCTCGGCGTGAGCGATGTATTCAGTTTCGATTTCCCAGATAATCAAATGGATTCCATTCCTCTACTCACCGTTGTTCAAGAAATCGAAAAGGTTATAAATCTTGTCTCTCCTCGTATTGTATATACCCATTTTGGTGGTGATCTAAACATAGACCATAAAATGACAAATAAAGCTGTTTTGACGGCATGCAGACCCCAAGCCCAATGTTCTGTGAAAGAAATTTATTGTTTTGAAGTTCTTTCCTCAACTGAATGGAATAGCAAATCCGAACAGCAATTTATACCTCAAAAATTTGTAGATGTAACTCAGCAATGGGACAGAAAAATGAAATCTCTTAAATGCTACAATCAAGAGATACGTGAATTTCCACATAGCCGAAGCTACAAATGCGTTGAAGCTCTTGCTGCATACCGAGGCGCTACCAATGGGATTAAACAGGCAGAAGCGTTTTTTATAGAAAGGATTATTTCTTAATGAAACAGCGCTCCCGTATAATATTTTTGTAAAACCTAGATAATTATAATGTAAGTAGTTATCTCATTCTATTCTGGCCAATGCACTTCATCCAGCGCCTCTTTAAGTAGTCCAACCCCGGTGTCAAAAATATCTTGCGCTCTTTCCAAGCTGTCGTTCAAAATTATCGGACAATACATCAATGTCATCAAATCAACAATCAATCTCTCAAAAACAAGTATCCGATTATCCTCCGAGCTGTAAATGATTTCAGCTAAGGTCTTGGGCAACGCAATATCAAGAACCTTGGACATGCCCCCCCAATCTTTTGGAGCTGCAGATAATTTTTCTAAAAAGGAAGTCTTAAATTTTTGCCATACGACTTCCCCCTCCTCATCATATCTCGCCCAATTCACTCCCTCTTCTGCCTCTTGAAAGAATGATCGAATTTTGTTTACATCAACAGCTTTTGAGTAAGGTTCCTTTATTTTGAGCTTGTTTGAACGTACTGCTTTGGCCCCTTTTATCTTAGCACCATCAGAACAATTAATAATCTCGATATCAGTTTCCAGAGAAGAGATAAGACGTTCAAGAGAGAACCGAGTGTTGGTTAAAAACGGGTTAGTTTTTATTAACTTCTCTTTACCAAAATTGGCTCCTACTAAACCCTTATCCATTTTAGAATATATTGTTTGGACCTGAGAATGAGATTCTCTAGAATCATAAATAGTACCCTTTACATGAGAAGGACCTTCAACCGGCTGCCCCATATCACAACCAAAAAGGATAATGGAGCTTGGGTTACAAAAACAGGCAAACGAAAAAGCTAAATTGGTAGTTGAAGGCATAGCAGATTCTAATTCAACCAACTTTTGAACAGGCATTGCGACATTACTGACAGGACAAAGCAATGTTTCATCAACAGCATGAATAAATTCTTCGCAGGTTTTTATATATGCTATGAGTGGCTTGGTTTTTTCCAGCTGAAGCTTATTAACTAAATCTGCATCTCTCTCCGTTTCAAGCGAAAATTGAAAATCAGGCATAATTCCTGAATTTCTTAATGGCAGCACTGCGCTATGTACAGCAAAAATAATCACCTTGTTCTGATTTTTCTTTAACCATCTCAGATCATTATTGAGAGAAGGGCCACTGGCGACTATGCAAATTCGACAATTTTTAGTTAACGGTTTCTTAGAAGTAACTAAAGGAAGTTTTGCTTGTATATTTTTCAGTGCATGGGCGATTCCCGTTAGTTCAGTATCTACAGGGAAGAAAATATTACTGAAGGAGGATTGTTTTAGTTCAAATGTATCTATAAAATAAGGCATACTTTGATGTTCATATCCGGGAAGAATACGAACCCATGTCGAACTGCAAACATAATATCCATTAAAAAAATTGAGGATAGCATTTGTTTGTACATTATCCCCTATGCTCAAATAGACCTGAGCGATTCGGTCATACAATTGCTCATAATCCAAAAAATACATTGACAGCTCAAACCTTTTTGCGTCGGGCTCTACGAGCAAAATGCGAGATGTTTCCGTCCGTGAAAGGTGAAAATCAATATGAAGCGCGTGAAAAATCCCAAGAAAAATTATTGGGGGCGAAAACCTTTTCCCATTACCCAGTTCTTTCAAGTTGATCCGTTTTTGCGCCAACATAGCTGGATATTCGGGAAACTTGGCTATCAGTGCCTGTTCTATCCGCTGTAATGCTTTATAATGGACAGGAAATTTAGCCGTACAATTCACTCTAAAATTGGTCAAATCTACCCAAGCATTATGCGTCCAGTCACCCAACACCTCACAAAAGGTGTCTAATTTTCCAGGAGGATGCGCCAATTCACCAGTAGTTTCATTGTAAATCTCCAGAAACTTCTCAGTGAGTGTTATACCGTAGGGACAGTTAACTGCATCGACATGCGCGATGACTTCCGGCGATCGTTTTTGTAAAAACGCCCTATTCTTTTCGTAGAGTTCAGTAATGATACGAATTCTTTCTTCAGGATCAACGGCCCGTAATTTTTCAATCATGGATATCGACATAACGACTCATTCTCTCCCGAACACTTGAGAACATGACCTCCTTACGATAAATGCTTGTCAGAGGATTATTTCTTTTTCTTCTTTTTATCCTTCTTTGCGCTTTTCACGCTCTCTAACGTTTTCTTAGATTTCTTTTTCTTTTTTTTATCTCCAGCCGGCTCTTTTTCAGCTTTCTTTTTTGCTGCTGTTTTTTCTTTTTTCTTTTTTTTCTTTGTTACTTTTTTCTGTGGTGTGGCCTCTTCACTCGCTTTAAATTCAAGTTCTTCCAACTCACTGACATTGTGCTCAAGAAAAAGCTGCTCTTCAATATCACTTTCCAGTTGCGTATCCCTTGTCTCAGGGGCATTACCAACCAGTATGATTTCTTTGGCTGAACGAATGACATTTGCAGCTCTGGATGGGCCGAATCCTGGGACTTTGCAAAGCAATTCCACAGTGGTGGAAGCAAGTTCTTCAACATTCTTGTACCCGTGTTCATCCAAAATTTGGGCTGAATGTCGGCCAATACCGTTGACATCAGTTAGAGCAGTTCCCATTTGTTCCCCCATCAGGACATTGTATTCAGCGAGACTTCCCGGTAGCGACAGTTCCCCGATCACGGAGCACCGAATCTGCGGTTGAAATCAAGCGCTTATAGATGTTCCCCTTTCACCCGCTTTTGCATAGTGGGTATACATTATTTCATAATATCACGTAATTTACTGAAACAAAAAAATCTTTTTGTAAAAGACAAAAAAAGGCGATCATGGAAATCATGATCGCCTGTACACATCTTTCAGATGCAGCGTAAAGGGTGAGGGTAAGATACTATGCCATTGCGCCGCAACATTTTTTATATTTTTTCCCGGAGCCGCACGGACATGGGGAATTTCTTCCAACCTTGGGCTCATTTCGTACCTGGGTCTGCATGGCCTCTTCCACAGGTTTGGCTGCAGCGAGCTTGGCCTGCTCAAGTTCCAGTTCGCGCTGACGGCGGCGCTCTTCCTCCATCCTCTCAAGCTCGTCATTCTGAATGATTTTTACCCGCATAAGCGTGCCCACGGTCTGCTGTTTCACAGACTCGATCATGGACATAAACATGTCAAACCCTTCACGTTTATATTCAATTAAAGGATTCTTCTGCCCATAGCCGCGCAGGCCTATACCCTCTTTCAGGTGATCCATATGAAGGAGATGCTCCTTCCATGAGCCGTCCACAACCTGGAGCAGAATCATGCGCTCCAGCTGGCGCATCTGCTCTTCCCCGTTGGTTTCCCTCTGACGTTCGTACCAGGTATCCACGTCTGCACGCAATTTTTCCTGAAGAGCGGCAGCGTCAAGTCCTTTCCGTTCTTCTTCCGGCCAATCGAGCTTGATGAAAAAATTCTCCTCAACCGCATTCTCAAATCCCTGCCAGTCCCATTCTTCAGACGGGGTTTTCTCCTCTGCAAAACGCTCGACCACGCCCTCGACAAGATCGGTGATCATATCTTCCACGATTGGGTGCACATCTTCCTGCTCCAGCACTTCGCGGCGTTGTTTATAGATTACCTCGCGCTGCTTGTTCATCACATCGTCATACTCGAGCAGATGCTTACGAATATCAAAGTTATGACCTTCAACTTTGCGCTGCGCATTTTCAATGGCCTTGGATACCATGGAGTGCTCAATGGGCTCATCTTCCTCCATTCCAAGCCTGTCCATGATGGAGCTGAGACGATCGGAACCGAATATACGCAGCAGGTCATCTTCCAGAGAGAGAAAGAACCGGGAACTGCCCGGATCTCCCTGACGCCCGGAACGTCCACGCAACTGATTGTCAATGCGCCTGCTCTCATGGCGGCTGGTGCCGAGAATATGCAGACCGCCGAGTTCACGCACCCCTTCACCCAATTTGATGTCTGTTCCGCGGCCAGCCATGTTGGTCGCAATGGTCACCTTGCCCGGCTGACCGGCATCGGCAATGATCTCCGCTTCACGCTCATGCTGCTTGGCGTTCAGCACTTCATGGGGAATTTTCTCTTTTTTGAGCATTCCGGCAATCTTTTCAGATACGTCAATGGAAATAGTTCCCACCAGGACGGGCTGTCCCTTTTCATGGAGCTCCTGTATTTCTTTGACAATGTTACGGTATTTGGCCGTATGATTTTTATAGATGACATCCGCATAATCCTTACGGATCATGGGTCTGTGGGTTGGAATCACCGTAACATCCAGGTTGTAAATCTTCTTGAACTCTGCGGCTTCGGTATCAGCCGTACCGGTCATGCCTGCGAGTTTATCATACATACGGAAATAATTTTGAAAGGTGATGGAGGCAAGGGTCTGGTTTTCTTTTTCTATGGTTACGTGTTCCTTTGCTTCCAGGGCCTGATGCAGGCCGTCGGAGTATCGCCGTCCTTCCATGGTCCGACCGGTGAATTCATCGACAATGACCACCTTGCCGTCTTTGACGATGTAATCCACATCCTTCTTGAAAAGGAAATGCGCTTTCAGCGCCTGGTTGACATGATGCAGATGGTTGATGTTTCGAGGATCATACAGGTTTTCAACGCCGAGCAGCTCTTCACCGAGCATAACGCCTTCGTCGGTGAGCATGACCTGTCTGGCCTTTTCATCCTTGGTGTAATGCTCCTCTGCCTGAAAACGATCCATAATGGAATTGACGTGGTTGTACAATTCGGTTTCCTGCTCAGCCGGGCCTGAAATGATCAGCGGCGTTCTGGCCTCATCGATAAGGATGGAGTCAACCTCATCGACAATGGCGTAATTAAAGTCCCGCTGGCAAAAATCTTTCAGGTCAAACTTCATGTTGTCCCTGAGATAATCAAAACCGAACTCATTATTGGTGCCGTAGGTCACATCGGCGTTATAGGCTTCCTTACGCTCGACATCGTTCATATTATGGAGAATACACCCTGTTGTCAGGCCGAGAAAACCATAGAGCCGGCCCATCCATTCAACATCACGTTTTGCCAGATAGTCGTTCACGGTTACCACATGTACGCCTTTTCCGCTGAGCGCGTTCAGGTACACCGGAGCGGTCGAGGTCAGGGTTTTACCCTCACCGGTCTTCATCTCCGCGATATTCCCTCCGTGAAGGACCATACCGCCGACCAGCTGCACATCATAATGCCGCTCACCCAAAACTCTTTTTCCTGCCTCACGCACCACGGCAAAGGCTTCAGGCAGCAATTGATCCAGGTGTTCTCCCTGGTCGACTCTATTTCGAAACTCCACCGTTTTGGCGGCGAGTTCCGCGTCACTCAACCCTTCAACCGTGGGTTCAAGTTCGGTGATCTTTTGCACCGTGTGACGCAATTGTTTCACGATTCTATCATTTTTACTGCCGAACACCTTTGTGAGCGCTTTGCCAAGCATAGTTTTTCTCCAGATATGAAGCCCTGTACGTCAAGGCTGCTTTAAAAAGCGTCCGGGGACGGAATGCAGGCTGTGTCGGCAAGGTATTGATCCGCTGCAGGAAATCAAAACCACGATGCCGCGCTGCACTCATCCCTGTTCCGGACACTCGCGGATTCAGGATAGTGTGTGAATGAGCGCATCCTCGTCACAGTCCGGGAACTTGGAACAATGGATGCAATCACTCCAGATCTTATGGGGAAGCTTCTGTTTATCGATGTCTACAAAGCCCAGTTTTCTGAAGAAACCGGCCTGGTAGGTCAAGACAAAAACTTTTGATATTTCAAGACTTCCAGCCTCGTCAAGGCAGGAACGGACAAGCTCCCTGCCGATTCCGGCGCCCTGCTTTTCCCCAAGTACGGCCAGGGAACGTACTTCGGCAAGATCATCCCAGCAGATGTGCAGGGCGCAGATGCCCTTGATCTGTTCATTTTCCTCATACACGACAAAATCCCGCAGGTTGTCATACAATGAGCTGATAGATCTGGGCAGCATCAAGCCCTGGGCCGCAAAAAACTGCAATAAAGAATGGATTTCCCGCACATCGCTCATCCGTGCGGGACGAATTCTACCTTGCTGATATCTCATTTTTTACACTTTACACAAGTCAGGTTACACTTCATGCAAGGGAAGTCAATCAATTGTTCACCGGAGAGAAACCGACGGCTCAGCATTCCCGGTTATTCATGCCCGGAATCTACCGGACGCTTTTTATCGCGGGGGGTCACAGTGGGAATTTCCGTTGAAGAAACACCGACATGAAATGATTTTCCTGAAGTAACTTTCTTTACCCCTGAAGATGGAAACAGGATGGTCTGCCCTGCCCAGACACCCAGGAAAAACATCCAGAGAAAAAGACAAAGCGTCACCACCACAATCCCGGCCAGACCGGACCAGCCGAGCTGAAAGGAGAACGCTTTTCCGGCACTCTTTGTACTTTTTCGTGTTACCGGTTTTTTTTTCCTGGCAGCCATGGCGGCTACATGCGCTCCGGAGCATGGATTCCCAGCAGATTCAATCCGTTTCTGATCACCACTTTGACGGCTGCGCAGAGATTCAGACGCGCACGACAAAGCTCGGGATCATCGCCCAGTACTTTATGCTTATTGTAAAAACTATGAAATTGACCTGCAAGTTCCATAAGATAAAAGATAACCCTGTGAGGGGCAAGGTCCTCGGCCGCACCACGGACAAGCCGGGGATACTCGGCCATAACTTTGAGCAGCGCGTATTCTTCCGGCTCCGTCAACAGAGAGACGTCCGCACCCGCAGATGAGACGCCCTGCTCAACAGCTTCCCGTTCAATACTGCACAGCCTGGCATGGGCGTACTGAACGTAATACACCGGGTTTTCCTGATTCTGTTTCTTGGCTAAATCAAGGTCAAACTCCAACTGGCTGTCTGCTTTTCGCATAAGAAAAAAGAAGCGCAACGCATCCCCGCCAACCTCGTCAACCAGCTCATCGACCGTCACAAAGGTAGCCTTGCGGGTGGACATTTTCACCTGTTTCCCATCCCGCAGCAGGGTGACAAACTGATAGAGCACAACCGTGATCAGGGAGTCATCATACCCCAGTGCCCGCACACCGGCGAGCACATCCGGTACAGTGGCGATATGGTCCGATCCGAACACATTGATCATCCAGGAAAAATCCCTGCGAAACTTCTCCCTGTGGTAGGCAATATCCGGCAGGCGGTAGGTAGGCTCGCCGCTGCCCTTAATGATAACCCTGTCCTGCTCCAGCCCGAATTCCGAGGTCTTGAACCAGGTGGCGTCATCCTTTTCATAGACCAGGCCCTGCCTGCGCAGGCACTCCACCACATCATCTATCCGGCCGGTCTCATAGAGCGTATGTTCATTGAAATAACTGTCAAAACGAACATCGATACGTTTCAAGGTTGCGTCAATATCTGCAAAAATCGCTTCCTGGGCTTTGTTTTTAAAAACATCTATTTCCGCACCGCATAACGATTCGCCCGACTCTTCGATCATGGAGCGGGCAATGTCATAAATATACTGTCCCTGATAGCCGTCTTCGGGAAAATCACTTTCTTTTCCCAACAGGTCAAGGTATCTGGCCTGGGTTGACTGCCCAAGGACACGCATCTGACGCCCGGCGTCATTAAAATAATATTCACGATGTACGTCATGCCCCACACTCTCAAGCAGGCGGGCGATGGCGTCTCCGAGTACGGCATTGCGTCCATGGCCTACTGAAAGCGGGCCGGTGGGGTTGGCGCTGACAAATTCCACCAGCACCTTTTTCTTTTCCTCTACCTGCGGCGGACCGAACGACTCTCCCTGTCCGCAGATCGGCTCGATGACCGTCGCCCAGACGGCAGGGTTCAGGAAAATATTCACAAAGCCCGGTCCGGCTATCTCCAGACGCTCGACAAGATCTCCGGATTCTCCCGCACATGCAACAAATTGCCCGGCCAACTCCCTTGGATTACGCTTTTCAATGCCTGCGGCAACCATTGCAAAATTTGTGGCAAAATCACCCTGTCCTTTGTGTTTGGGGATTTCCACACTGTATTTTCCTCGAAGGGTCTCCCCCCAGAGGCCCTGGGAAATCCCGGTCTCTACGCATTGGTCGACAAACTTTTGTACTTTTGATTTGATCATTTCTTGTTTCTATTTCACCGGTTGTGTTTATCCAAAAAACAGGCTGCGATTGTCGAATCCGGATTGTTACTGATTGCATTCATCGATAAAATATCGGTCGTTCATTTTGCCGAAAAGACAAAGCACTTCATAACTGATGGTACCCATCCAGCCGGCGATATCATCGGCATTAATCTCTCTGTTTCCAGATCGGCCGAGGAGCACGACCTCATCACCTACGGCAACGTGTTCGACATCCGTTACATCGATCATGGTCAGGTTCATGGAAATACGGCCGACCACAGGTGCCTTTTGTCCATGCACAAGGACCTCTGCATTGTTGCTCAGGCAGCGCAGATATCCGTCTTCATAGCCCACAGGAATCAAAGCTATCTTCGAAGGTCCGGAGGTGGTAAACAGGTGTCCATAGCCCAATCCCACATGAGCGGGAAGATCTCTTACCTGAAGAATTCTGCTTGTAAAGCGCATCACCGGCTGCAGGACATCCTTGTCATGCTCGTACCGGGCACGCCCGGCTGAACCGTCTGCATAATACCCATACAGAGAAATACCAGGACGCACCATCTGCAGCTGCGCTCCAGCCACGGTAAACAATCCTCCGGAATTGGCTATATGACGGCAGCACTGTGCAGGCAAGGCCTCTTTCGCCGAAGCGATACAATGATTAAATGCGGCGAGAACGGCATCTGAATTTTCGCTGTCAGGGGCATCGGCAAAGGGAAAATGCGCCAGGATCCCGGCAGGGTAAAGGTTTTCGGCGGCATTCACCTGATCAACAAGATACCTGAAATCCCCCGGCATAGTGCCCTGCCGCCCCATACCGGCATCCATTTTCAAATGAACGCCGACTTTTTTTCCAAATCGCGCTGCAGCGGCATCCAGGGCGTCCACCGCACTCCCGTCAGGAATAACCGGCGTTAAATCATGGTACAATGCCGATTCGACCGTGTCAGGGATTATGCCCGCCACTATTAAAATCGGCAATGCAAAACCTGCTTCACGAAGGGCGATGCCCTCCACAACTTCCGCAACACCCAAAGCGGCAGCGCCTTCCGCAGCAAAAATTCGGGCGCAATCCAGCATGCCGTGTCCGTATGCATCGGCTTTTACCATGGCAATTACACCGGCGCCTGCAGCCGTTTTTTTGCAGATATTGAAATTATGCCTCAGCGCATCGGCACTGATCTCAACTCTATTTAAGGATTTCATTCCCTCGCATGCTCCTCACCCAGGCCTGCCAGCCCAATCGACTGGAACAGCACAATGCCCAGCCTACCGCACAATAGAGAGCGCCTGTCCAGGCGCCTGTCGCTCCAACCCTGCAGACCACCATTCCCGTAAGCATCATACCCGCCACCAACAGCCAGCTTTTCCACGAATATACGGCGCCAAGGCAGGTGCTGTCCTCAAACGCAGCAATGCGCCGAATAGATTTTCCGGCGGTTGCATCCAAAATCAACAATGATTTGAGTGTCCCGACTATCACCGCCGCCGTGACCCAGTAAAATCGCCCATGGGCCGGCAGCCAACCATAGCCTCGATATATAAGCATGATACCCACAACCGTCCAGAGAAACGGTGCAGCAAAAAGATGGACAGATCTACTGACAGCCGGTTTTAACGACATGGCAATCCCTAAATATACCTATCCTGATTATATAGGCGGTTTCCGGAAAATGATCGAACAACGGGAAGCTGCTGAAAGATTTTGTAAAAAACGGCGGCAGTGCGCAGGGCGCATTATACTGCATAAAAAGATCTAAAAATACGATAAGCCTACCCCCGGCGGAGTAGGCTTATCTCAGTCCCTCAGATAAAAAACGAGACTTACACTTCCGTAACGGTGATGGCGCCTTCCGGACAAACTTCTACACAGGTCTCACAACCCAGGCACTCATCAGCCTCTACAGGCTCGGCTTTTCCATCAACCATCTCAAAAACCTGAGCAGGACAAGCTGCTACGCACTCTTCATCACCGGTACATTTATCTTTATCGACAACGATTTCCCACATGATACTACCTCCAAAAAATAAGAGTTAAATAATGTTACTACCTCTCCAGGTAGATAATCCTTTTGCGCAAAGTAAAACGAGCAAGCAAAATTGGTTTCCCTCTACAGGACCGGGGGGGCTTTGTCAAGACAAAACATGGCCGGTTCTCTGTTCCGAATATCGCTGTACGGCACGCTTAACAAGCCGGAATGAGATTTTTTTAAACCCTTGTACAAAAAAATGCTCTTTTATATTGACCTGACAACCGGGATGGGAATACTTTACCTTTTTCAGCTTTACCAACAACCGGAACGCATCCGCCCTGACGATACAAGGGTCCGATGCAGGTTGCGACTGGTGCCCCTTATATGCAGGGGAACATTACAATTTGAGTAACTGCTCACAGAGCACTCGATCTCTTTGCGATCAGCCCGGCTTACGTATGAGCCGATACGCTGCGCCGGTCTGATCGCAGAGATATCAAGCACCCTGCAACTAGTTACAAATACGGGGTTAATAAACCTTTTCAGTGCTCCCCTGTGAGCAGGTACCTATTTGACGGATCTTATGAAAAATACGACTCGACGCTCCACCCCGGAACAGGGTGAGCAGGCAATGATTGAGGCAATTTTTGAAGGGAGCCCCGACGCCATCGGCGTAGCTGTGATCCGGCTGGACTGCGGCTGCCGTAAAATGGCTGCTGTGGACAAACACGGCGATCCCGCCAGCAAGGTGCTGATGTACAGGGATAACGCCCAGTCCATCTGCGATCTCTGTAAAAAAGATAACGGCAGCTTCAACCGTGTTATACACCAGTTCATACGCTGGCAGTCTCCTGAACCGGATGAGATCACAAAGCGTGCGATCATCACCAAAGTGCTCGGAACCGAGCACTGACCCCTTCGGGCTGCAATATTTTTCCCTCAAACAAAGGAAGGTATGCAGTTTCTACCGGGATTCGGCTGAAATAACCCACTCATCATTATTGGGAAACATCATGCGAAAATACACCTGGTTCTTTCTTGGAATTTTCCTTCTCCTTGCACCTGACTTTGGAGCAGCCGCCCAGCAGCTGAAACTCGGAGTGGTGACAAAACCGGGAGCTGCACAAAATATAGCGGCAGAGAAATTCAGGGACATCCTGGAACATGAATCAAAGGGTCGATTTACGGTCACGATTTATCATTCCGCTTCGATAGGCGATGAAACCCGCATACTCGAGCAGCTACAGACAGGCGCAATTCACCTTGCCATTGTCAATACGGATCCATTTGAAATCTTCACCCCCATCGTACGCGTCATCAGGTATCCTTTCCTGTTCAAAAACAGCAGGCAGGCCGATGAAATCCTCGACGGCCCCCTCGGCAGGGAAATCTTCAAGATTCTGGAGCCGTCAGGATTCAAAGGACTGGCATTTTCCGAAAACGGTTTTCGCAGCCTGACCAACAACCGCAACCCTGTACAAACAGCAGACGATCTGCAGGGTATGAAGATCCGGGTGATGTCTTCACCTCCCCATAAGGCGATATGGCAGGCCCTCGGCGCCTCCCCCGCCCAAGCCCCCTGGCCGATCTATTCTGAACTGGCCGACGGCGGTCTGGACGGTCAGGAAAACCCTCTCTGGGTCGTGGATGTCTACAATTTTTTCGAAGTGCAAAAATACATGACCATGACCAATCATATCTACTCCGCCCACATTGATGTCGCCTCAATGACCTGGTGGCAAAAACAACCGGCTGCAACCAGGGAACTGATACAGGACGCCATGTACCGGGCAGCGGTTTTTCAGCGTAAAGACAACAGAACCAAGGAAGCCGAACGTCTGTATTTGCTGAAAGAAAAAGGCATGATAGTAGAGGAACATCCGGATACCGAGTCTTTTCGTGCCAAAGTGAGCAACCTGAAAGATCTGGATTATTATGCAACCCCCCAGGTGCAGGATCTGTTGACAAAAATGCTGGAGGCAACAAAGGAATAAGAGTGTGACGGTACTGAAGATAGAGGGCCGGCACCGTTTTCAAACAAAAAATATCGACTGAAACCCACGGCCTGATTACGCCCCTGTTCCTTGTCACGGCCCAATGCCGGACCCGCCTGCTCGATCAAGAGCCTGCATCACTTCAGTTTTCTCCGAGATCGATTTTCCTGCTCATTTTTGACGCTCATCCATTTTGCCCTTGCAAAATCTCCCTAAAAATTGAATATTGAAGGCATTGCACATCTTGCACAATGTCTTCGCAGACTTTGCACACAGGGGTCAGGGCCGCCCGCATGCAGACTCTCCACCGCGGCCGGTCGCCTTGCTTACCCCCAGGAGAACCGAGGCCTTCAACCGATGTATAGACAATTTATTCTTTTCTGATGCAGCGCAAGCATGGTTTACGAAGTAAAAGTCAATGAACTGGCCGAAGAATTCGGGGTTCACAGAAACACTATCCGAAACTGGATCAATTCCGGCTCCCTCCCTGCACAGGAAGGCCCCGGCAGGCGATACCTTATCCAGCTGGAAGACTACCGTAAACTGTGCGAAAAATATGGCCGCACCCCCAGGATAGACGTTACCCAGGCGCCGGCACATATGCATCTGGAAACAGAATCCAAAGTGGAAGATTCCGATGTGCTGCCGAGCCTGCTGACAGGAACAAGCAGCACCTTGTACAGTGATCCGGCCATGGCCGACACCTGCAACACCTGCGGCAGCTGCGCCGGCGCCTGCCCCATTTCAGGCGTTGACGGCCTGGACCCTCGAAAAATCGTTCGCATGGCTTTTTTAGGATTCGAAGAGGAACTCCTCGCCTCCGAATGGCCGTGGAAATGCACGCTCTGCGGCCGCTGCGAAGAGTCCTGCCCGATGAATGTGCGCATAGTCGATCTCATGCGCACCCTGCGATCCGAGAGACCTCGCAACAAGGTTCCCAGCCCCATCCAGAAAGGCATCACCACCTGCCTGGAAAAGGGAAACAACCTCGGCATCCCCAAGACCGACTTTATAGAGCTTCTCTCCTCGCTGGGCAAGGAATTAGCAGCCGGCCCATGTCCGGGCTTCAGCGCTCCCATCGATGTGCGCGGCGCCAGATTATTGATCACGATCAATTCCAAGGAACCTTTTGCCCAGCCGGAAAACATGACCTGGTGGTGGCGCATTTTCCATGCCGCCCGGGAGTCCTGGACCATTTCATCGGAAAACTGGGAAGGTGTGAACTGGGCGCTGTACTCAGGCGACGACCATGCCATGAAGACCATTGTTGAACGTATAGTAGACAACATGGAGCGGTTAAACTGCCAGGCTCTGCTTCTCCCCGAATGCGGGCATGCATATTATGCCACCAGACTCGGCCTGCAGCGATGGTTTCCCGAAACACTGGAAAAATTCACCATCTATTCCGTTTTCGACCTGCTCATCGAGTTCATCCGCGAGAAAAAAATCTCCCTTGACCCAAGCGTTCACACCCAATTGACAGCCATGCATGACTCCTGCAATTACGGGAGAAAATCACTGAAAGCGTTTGGTCAGGCTTTTTACGATGAAAGCCGTGAAATAGTTCGGGCCTGCTGCCCCAACTATACGGAACTGATCCCCAACAGAAACGACACCTACTGCTGCGGCGCAGGCGGAGGCGCCTGGGCAAGCCCCTACACATTGGAACGAGTCTACTACGGCAGCAAAAAAGCGCGTCAAATCAAGGAATCCAAGGCGAAACTGATTGTGACGTCCTGTCATAACTGCAAGGATCAAATGGAAAAATCACTGAATCGTGAGTTTGATCTTGATATCGAGGTCAAATATATCTGGGAACTGGTTGCGCAGTCCCTTTCCCGGGAGGCGGCCTGAGTTCTCTGCATGTAACAGACACAGGCTGATATCGGAATCAAAACGCAGATTCCCCTTCCCCACGCGAAACTATACAGGTTGCTGACACATGTCGGATGGTAAAAAAATTGGAGCAGTAATGGTTGTCGGAGGCGGCATTGCAGGCATGCAGGCGGCCCTGGACCTCGCAGATACCGGCTTTTACGTCTATCTGGTTGAAAAAAGCGGGGCAATAGGGGGTGCCATGCCTCAGTTTGACAAGACCTACCCGACCAATGACTGCTCGATGTGTATTATTGCACCCAAACTGGTCGAATGCGGACGCCACAGTAACATCCGGATCATTACGCTTGCAGAAGTTGAGCAAGTCCAGGGAATCGAAGGCGACTTTACCGTACGTGTCAAGGAGTCCCCGCGTTACATCAACCAGAACCGCTGTATCGCCTGCGGCCAATGCGCCGACATCTGCCCGGCTTCCGCCCAAGATACGTTCAACTGCGACCTTGGCCCCCGCAAAGCGGTTTTTATAAAGTACCCCCAGGCAGTCCCCCTGAAATATGAAATCGACGAATCCATCTGTCTGCACCTGAATCATGAAAAGGAATGCGGCATCTGCCGTGACGTCTGCCCGGCCGACGCCATAGATTTCCAGGATACGGTGCGGCGTCATGAGCTGCATGTAGGATCCATTATTCTTGCCCCCGGCTTCCAAGCGTTTGAGCCGCCCAAAGACAGCATCTGGGGTTTTGGAAAATTTCCCAACGTCTTGACCGCAATGCAGCTCGAGCGAATACTTGCGCCCACCGGTCCGACAGGCGGGATGTTAACCAGACCGTCCGACAATACCCCGCCTAAAAGCATTGCCTTTCTGCAATGCGTGGGCAGCAGAGATAAAAATCACTGCCGCAACGAGTACTGCTCTTCAGTATGCTGCATGTACGCGATCAAGGAAGCCATCATGGTCAAGGAGCTGCTTCCGGATGTGGAGATCACTATCTACTACACGGATATGCGCGCCCATGGAAAGGATTTCGACAGATACTTCATTCGTAGCAAAAAAGAATATAACATTCAATATGTTCGAACTAAGATACACAGCCTGGAACCGGGAGAGCGCAGGGGAAGCCTCAGACTGCATTACGCCAATGAACAGGGAAGACAGGTCGAGAAACTCTTTGATATGGTCATACTTTCCGTAGGCCTGGAAACCCCTGATTCCGCTATTTCCCTGGCCGAACGTATGGGAGTGCATATCACTCCCGACCGGTTTGCTTCCATCTCGGCCTTTATGCCGGTATCCACTTCTAAAAAAGGAATCTTCACCTGCGGCGCCTTTAACGGTCCCAGGGACATCCCCCAGGCTGTCATAGGCGGATCTGCAGCGGCAGCCTGCGCTGCTGAACTGCTGAGTTCCGCACGTTCTCAGCAAACCGAAGCGGTTGCCTATCCCGAGGAGCGGCACGTCGCTGATAATTCTCCCCGCATCGGGGTATACGTATGCCGCTGCGGCACCAATATCGCAGGAGTGATCGATGTGGAGAGCCTTGCCGAGTATGCTGCAACGCTGCCCGGCGTAGTTCATGTGGAACAGAATCTATTTTCCTGCGCCCAGGACACCCAGGGGTTTATCACCCGTCAGATACTGGAAAAAAACCTCGATCGTATTGTAGTCGCGGCCTGCAGCCCAAGAACGCACGAGCCGCTTTTTCGTCAGACCCTGAAAGCTGCCGGAATTAACGAATTCCTCCTTGAAATGGCCAATATCCGCAACCAGGATTCCTGGGTGCACAGGAATGAACCGGAAGCGGCAACGGAAAAAGCCAAAGACCTTGTCCGCATGGCGGTTGCAAAGGTAACCCTGCAAAAGCCCCTTTACCCCGTCAAGGTCCCTGTAATCCCCAACGCCCTGGTCATAGGCGGCGGCGTCTCGGGCATGACCACCGCCCTGAACCTGGCCGGCCAGGGATTCACTGTGGATCTGGTTGAAAAGTCTTCACTGCTCGGCGGCAATGCCCTGCATCTTTACCAGACATGGAGCGGCGAACATGTTCCCCTCTACCTCAAGGAGCTTCAGGAGCGGGTTTTCGAGGAGGAAAACATCACCGTTCACCTGAAAACAAAGGTTACCGATTCAACGGGACATGCAGGCCGTTTTCAAACCACTGTAAAAGGCGGAACCGGGCGGAAAAAGATCATTGAACACGGGGCGACAATCATTGCCTCCGGCGGTAAACGATACATTCCCAAAGAGTTCAGTTACGGAAAAATCCCCAATGTGGTCGCCTCCATTGAATTCGACAAACTGCATATGCATAATGAAATGCGCATTGCCAACGGGAAATCCTTTGTCTTTATCCAATGCGTGGGTTCACGAAACAAACAGCGCCCCTACTGCTCCAAATCATGCTGCACCCATTCCATTCAAAGTGCCATTAAACTGAAAAAAGAGGTCCCCAGCCGCCGTATCTACATCCTGTACAGGGAAATCCGCACTTACGGCCAGCGGGAAAGAATCTATAACCAGGCCCGTGAACTCGGCATAATTTTCATCAACTACGAACTCCATGGCGAGCCGGTCATCAGCGAAGGTGAAAACGGCGCCCTGGTCCAGGTGCATGACCACATCCTGCACCGTCCACTGGAAATAGAAGCAGACCTGGTCATCCTGGCCTCGGCCACATTGTCCAACCCGGACTCCAAAGACCTTGCAAATATTTTCAAATTGCCCCTGAACAGTGACGGCTTTTTCCAGGAGGCGCATGTCAAGCTGAGACCTGTTGAATTCAATACCGACGGTATCTTTGTAACAGGGCTGGCCCATTACCCAAAACCAGTGGAAGAGTCAATATCTCAGTCCCTGGCGGCAGCAGCCAAAGCCGCCGCCCTTCTGAGCAAAGAGAGTATCGAACTCGATGCCGTAACAGCTCTTGTCGATCCGAAATATTGCGACGGCTGCGCACTATGTATTGAAGCATGTCCCTATTCAGCCATTACCCTGCTTGAAACGACGGACAGCGACGGGGGTGAACATAAAATCATTGAAATTGATCCCGCCCTCTGCAAAGGCTGCGGCATTTGTCAGGGGATATGTCCAAAACGCGGCGTCTATATAACCGGTTTTACTTATGAACAGCTTCTCGCTCAGATTGAAGCCGCCCTCAAACCGGGTATGTGACGGACACAGGTATCATATGCATTCTCAAAGCAGCGACATGGACAAAGAAATGAAAATACTAGCCTTTTGTTGTAACTGGTGTTCCTATGCAGCTGCGGATCTTGCAGGCATCTCACGGATTCAATACCCCTGTTCAGTACGAATTATCCGCGTCATGTGCTCGGGAATGGTACATCCGGACATGGTCCTTCACGCCCTGGATCACGGCGCTGACGGTGTTCTGCTGCTCGGGTGCCTGCTGGGAGAATGTCATTACCAGGACGGCAACTACAAAGCCCTTGCCCGGGCGGAAATCATTGAAGAGGTTATGGCTGACTTAGGCTATGAAGAAGAACGCTTTAAAATTGCCTGGCTCTCGTCGGCAGAGCCGGATAAACTGGCTGAAGCCGTTACCCAAATGCACAAATCCCTGCAAGACCTGAAGCCGGACGCTTCATAATTACATTCAGAGAAAATTACTTCCACCCACAAGAGGACATGGCTGAGAAAAAGAGAAAAAAATACCTTAAACCGGTTCGCGTAGAGTGTCCCAGTTGCGCCTGCGGATATGTGGGACACATGACTGCAGATGAACTCAAGGAACGGGCCGCCCATGACGACGTTGACCTTGCCTGCCCAGCCTGCGGTCTTATCCATCTCAGCCGGGAAGAAATTGATGAAATCGAGCAGCGTAAAATTGTTGATTCACCGCAATACAAACAACTCTGCAAAGAAATTGAAGCCTATCAATAATTTTTTTCCAGCGCCTCCAAGAAGCCCGCAGCCCTAACACATCAATAATAATTATGCAAATTATGCAAATTGTTCATTTACGCAAAAACAGGTGCATTATTTAAGCATGTGCGCTACAGTAGGCATATACACTGCATTTGAAGTTCAGCATACCGGCGCCCTCTGATTTCAGCCGCAGTATACGTTTTCAAGGCTGAGCGCATAGCAGACACAAAACGCCGAGCCTTTATCCGAAAGTCTCCGCCGGAGAGCAGTATGCGCCATGCCGGAGCGATACACTTTCATTGTCCGTTGTGGCCGGCCAACCTGGCCGGTCATGCCGGCTGGACAGCAGTGTGTAATAAACACAAAGTATGGGTTACAAGTTGCATGCGTCCTGCTGAAACGATTCACAAACAGTACGCCCTGACCGTTCACGGTATAGTTCAGGGAGTTGGATTTCGCCCTTTTGTTTACCGATTGGCAAAAGCGCTCGATATTTGCGGCACTGTGTCCAACTCCGAAAACGGCGTACACATCAGCATTACAGCCCCGCAATCAACCTGCGACGCATTTATCAGGCGGCTCAGAGAAGACGCCCCGGCAATGGCACAGATATCAGGTATAGATATCAGCACGCCGGCCGCCCCGGAAACATACACCGACTTTACAATACGTAAAAGCTCGCAACAGGGCGAGGCCACAGTACCCATCACCCCGGACATCGCCACCTGTGAGGACTGCAGGGCGGAGATCATGAATCCGGATGACCGCAGGTTCGGCTACCCTTTCACGAATTGCACCAACTGCGGCCCGCGCTTCACCATCGTCGAACAGGTCCCCTATGACAGGCCTTTTACCTCCATGCGGCACTTTGCCATGTGCCCGGCCTGTACAAGAGAATATCACGACCCCCTTGATCGCAGATTTCATGCCCAGCCCAACGCATGTCCGGATTGCGGCCCGCAACTGAGCCTGCACGACAGAGAGGGAACATTGATTCCTTCTGATGATTGCATCCGTGATGCCGCAGCCCTGCTTGGCCAAGGGAAAATTGTCGCCGTCAAAGGGCTCGGCGGTTTTCATCTGGCCGCTGATGCCACCTCCAGTGAGGCGGTTGCGACACTCAGACAGAGAAAAAGAAGACCGGATAAGCCGCTGGCCGTGATGGTTGCCGATCTGAAAGCCGCACTGCAGGTATGCAACCTTTCCGATAAGGAACAGGAGGCTCTCTGCTCGCCGCAACACCCAATTGTGCTTGCACAGTGTAAACACGATACCATATTTGCCGACAACCTGGCCCATGGGCTTGGCATTGCGGGTGTCATGCTGCCATACACTCCGCTGCATGTGCTCCTGTTCGCCCAGCCGCAAACCCCGCAGGCACTGGTCATGACCAGCGGCAACATCAGCGGACAGCCGATTTGTATAAGCAACCAGGATGCCCTGGATCGCCTGCATACCATGGCTGACGCCTTTCTCCTCCACAACCGGGATATCGTCACCAGGGTGGATGATTCGGTGGTCCGCCTCATAGGAGGAACCATGCGAACCATCCGCAGAGCCAGAGGATTTTCACCTGTGGCTGTACCTCTTGTCGGCTCCACCACCGACATCCTGGCCTGTGGAGCAGAGATGAAAAACAGCTTCTGCATAGTCAGAAACAACGAGGCCTATCTCAGCCAGCATATAGGTGAACTCTCCACCCCTGAATGCGAAGATTTCTACACGGAAAGCATTGATCACCTCCAACGAGCACTGCAGTGTTTCCCCCGGCAGGCAGCCTGTGACCGACACCCGGATTACCTCAGCACCAGGTATGCCGCTTCCCTGGGAATTCCCGTGCATCCCGTGCAGCATCATCATGCACACGCTGCCGCCGTCATGGCTGAACACGGCCTGGACGAACCCTGCCTGGCTCTTATTCTTGACGGCACGGGATACGCAGGGGATAATACCGTGTACGGCGGCGAGCTGTACCTTGTCGACAGATACCACTACAGCCGCCTGGGGCACCTTGCCCATTTACGACTCCCCGGTGGAGACATGGCTGCCAAAGAACCGTGGAGAATGGCACTATCTCTACTCTACGAAGCCTGCTCCCCTGAACAGTTACAGGAATTACTCCAACAGATACCGGCCTTTGCCCGTATCACGGAATCACGAAAAAAGCTGCTTTTGCAGATGCTGGACAAACAACTCAACAGCCCACTCAGTTCCAGCTGCGGCAGGCTGTTCGATGCCGTATCCGGCCTGCTTGACCTCTGCTCTGTAAGCTCCTACGAAGGACAGGCAGCCATGCTCCTTGAAGCGAGCGCACAAGCGCACAGCCCTGAACAGGGCTCACGAGATCACTATCCGGTTAGCATTTCCAAACAGGACGAATTACTAATTATCAATCATTCTCCTTTTACCCGCATCTTGATTCGTGATATTCTATCTATGCAACAGGTGGAAGATATTGCCCATGGTTTTCATCAGTGGCTCATTCGCTCGCTGGTACAGGCTTTGCGAGAATGTGGGGAAATAACCTCTGTAACCAAGGTCATTCTATGCGGCGGCTGCATACAGAACAAACTCCTGTTCGAAGGGCTGGAACACGAACTCCGGCAGGCGGACTATACCGTGTACAGCGGCGTACTGATTCCTGCAAATGACGGAGGCATTTCTCTGGGACAGGCCTATGTGGCCGGAGCGCCGGCCATGGAAGAAAAGAAACAACGCGATACCGACGATTCAACAGAAATATAAAAGAGGAACCTATGTGCTTAGCAGTACCCATGCAGGTAGTTGAGTTAAAAGGAACAGAGGGAGATTTCAGCGACCCCCTGGTTGCCCTGGTCAACACCGACGGCATCAAAAAGGAAGTACGCCTGGAAATGGTTGACAGAATACCTGTGGTTGGAGATTACGTGATCATCCATGCGGGCTTTGCAATCCATTCGCTCAGTGAAGAAGAAGCAAAAGTCAACCTGGATCTCATGCGTCAAATGGCCGAAGCCCTGGAGCAGGAAGGCCGGCTGCCGGATCCGAAGCAATGAAATGCGCCGATGAATTCAGAAGCAGGGAGATAACAGCTCCGTTGCTGCAGGAACTTCGGGAAACCGTTGATAAACCTATCCGTATAATGGAAGTATGCGGAACGCATACCATGTCCATATTCCGCCATGGGATCCGCTCCCTTCTGCCTCGGGAGGTCAGTCTTCTTTCCGGCCCCGGCTGTCCGGTATGCGTTACTCCGGCAAGTCACATCAACGCCTTTGTCGCAGCCGCATCGCTTCCGGACACTATTGTGGCAACCTTCGGCGACCTGATCAGGGTGCCGGGTACGTCCGGATCACTGGCCGACGCCCGCTCACGCGGCGGGCAGGTTGAAATCGTCTATTCTCCCATGGACGCGCTTACCCTGGCAAAGAACACTCCGGGAAAAAACGTGGTTTTTCCTGCCATAGGCTTTGAAACTACAGCGCCGACCATTGCCGCGACCGTGCTGACGGCAAAAAACATGAAGGTGGATAATTTCTTCATACTCAGCGCAGGCAAGACCATGCCTAACGCCCTGAAACAACTTATGTCCGATCCCGAACTGACAGTGGACGGTCTCCTGTGCCCCGGCCATGTCAGCGCCGTCATCGGCAGTGACGCCTATTATCCCATTGCCGAAGAGTACAGCCTCTGCTGTGCTGTGGCCGGTTTTGAACCGGCCGATATCCTGGCCGGACTCCTCAGCCTGGCCAGACAGATACGCAGACGGTCGCCGACTGTGGAAAACTGCTACACCAGAGCCGTCAGCGCAGAGGGCAATCTCAGGGCGTGCCGGCTCATGGAGCAGGTATTCACAGAGGTTGACTCCGAATGGCGCGGTCTCGGCGTAATCCCGAAAAGCGGACTCGAGCTCAAAGAAGACTTTGCCGGCTTTGACGCAGCACGCTGCCTTGACATCCGCCCTGAACCTGCCCGAGAACCCAAAGGCTGCAAATGCGGAGACATCCTCAAAGGCCGGCTGCTTCCACCGGACTGCCCCCTTTACGGCACCCGATGCACTCCGCTTAGCCCAGTGGGCCCCTGCATGGTCTCCAGTGAAGGAACCTGCGCTGCCTATTACCGCTATAGCGATAAAGAGTAAGCTATTCTCCAGAATTATAGACCCAAACAGAGTTATCCATGGAAAAGAAAACAATCAGCCTGGACCACGGCAGCGGCGGTTTAGCAAGCCAGAAGCTCATAGGAGAACTGTTTCTCAAATACCTGACCAGTCCGGCATTGGCCGGTTTGGAGGATTGCGCAGTTCTGGATGAACAGACCGGCCGCATTGCCATGAGCACTGACAGCTATGTCGTCACCCCCCTGTTCTTTCCCGGCGGGAATATCGGTGAGCTTGCAGTACACGGGACGATCAACGACCTGGCCATGCGGGGCGCCCGCCCCATTGCTCTGAGCCTTGCCCTGATTATTGAAGAAGGTTTTCCGCTGGACGATCTGGAAAAAATCATTCAGACAATCGGTCGGGTGAGTGAAAAGGCCGGTGTCGCCATTGTAACCGGAGATACCAAAGTCGTCCCCAGGGGAGCCGCCGACGGCCTGTTCATCAATACCACGGGCATAGGGGTGGTTGCACATCATTGCAATATTTCAGGCAGGCAGGCAATGCCCGGTGACAAGGTGATCATTTCAGGCAGCCTGGGCGACCACGGCATAACCATTATGAGCAGCCAGGCAGGCATAGACATCGGCGGGGATATCGCCAGCGACACCATGCCGCTGCATACCCTTGTCGCCACGATACTCGAGCCTGACACCTGCGACGTACATGTGATGCGGGACCCGACCAGAGGAGGCTTGGCCTCCACACTCTGCGAAATCGCCCACTCCTCTCAAGTGAACATTACACTGGAGCAGGACAGGCTTCCCATCAAACCCTCTGTGAACACTGCCTGCGAAATGATAGGCCTTGATCCGTTGTACCTGGCCAATGAGGGAAAATGCCTGGTTATCTGCACCGCATCCAGAGCAGAGCAGCTGGTAAACATCATGCGGCGAACGCCTGAAGGAAAAGACAGCGCCGTCATCGGCACGGTAACCGAGGTGGAAAAAGGCAAAAAACCACGGGTGACACTGACCACGACCATCGGCGGAACCAGACTGCTGGAACCGCTTACCGGTGAACCGCTGCCGCGGATCTGTTAAGGGCAACGTCATCCGCCTATATGCAGCTGCTAACAAAAGAGTAAAAGAAAACACCATGCATGAACTATCCCTGGCACAGAGCCTGCTCGATCAGTTACTCGGGTTGGCCGGGCAGCACAACGCGGATTTTGTCACTAAAGTCACGGTTACCATCGGGCCGTTTTCAGGTATTGTCGTCGACAGCTTTGCCTTCGGTTTCAATGCTCTTAAAGAGGAACACCAGGAAACCAGGGAAGCTGAGCTCGTTCTTGAGACGCCTGTCCCGGAATATCTCTGCCTGGAGTGTCAAAACATAAGCGCGATACATCCCACTGAACAACAGATTCCAGGTGTTGCGGGGATTATTCCCCACAAACACACCTGCCCACATTGCAGCTCCGACCGTTTATCCCCACAGGGCGGCACGGATCTGATCCTCAAACAAATTGAAATGGAGTAAGACATATGTGCGACGTATGCGGCTGCCAACTTCACGAGCATCATCACACGGACAGCAAAATTGTTGAAATTAATCAGAGTTTACTGGACGCCAACCAGAAACAGGCAGCATCAAACCGCACCCATATAGAAAAAATGGGGGCCATTGCCATAAACCTGATCTCAAGCCCCGGGTCAGGGAAAACCACGCTGCTCGAGCACACCATAGACGCTCTGGGAGACACCCTGAGCATCGGCGTCATAGAGGGAGACATCGAGACAGAGCGGGATGCTGACAGGATTCGCGCCAAAGGCGTACCTGCCGTACAGCTGACCACCGGGGGAGCGTGTCATCTTGACGCACCCATGGTCCATGGCGGCCTGCATGTCCTGGAGCATTTCTGCCACGGAAAAGCACTGGATCTGATCTTTATTGAAAACGTAGGCAACCTTGTCTGCCCTGCGACCTTCGACCTGGGTGAACATAAACGAGTTATCCTGCTCTCTGTGCCGGAAGGCTCAGATAAACCGGTCAAATACCCCACTACCTTTAAAGGTGCGGATCTCTTTCTGATTACCAAGACCGACCTCCTCCCCCATTTTGACTTTAATATGGAAGAAGCCCGGCAGGAGGCGAAAACAATCCAACCGGACCTTGATATCATCGCCCTGTCCGCAACCACCGGAGAGGGATTTGACCAATGGATTGACTATATTAAAGCATTGGCGGCAGACAAATAGTATCGGCTTTATATGAACGTCTCCGGCAGAGACCGGAAGGCGCCATGCCGGAGTGATACACTTTCATAACAGCGAAGCGATGTCACGTTAGCCGGCCAATCTGGTCCGCCATGCCGGCTGGTAACTGCTCACAGTGCGTCTGATCGCTCTCAGGCGCACTGAACCTGCAAAGACACCCATTACTTGAGCAGGACCAGCCCAAGCATCAAACCTTTCTGCGAATCAAGCCCCTCCCCTTTTTCTTTATCAGCCCAGTTTAATTCCCAGCCGAGGTGGTCACAGAGGTGAGTTACATCCACACCCACTGCGGAAAGTGAAGGTCGTGCAGCCTCCGGGTAACGACATTTTCCGCCGTATCTGAGCACCCGGCAGTCCTGATGATCCGGACAAAACACCTCTTTACAGGAACCGGCAGCGAATCCCTCGGCCTGCTCATACCCGTAATAGCCCGCCTGCTGTTCCACCCCGGCTGCAATCAGATGGATACTCCGAGCCACCCCCGGTCTTCTCTCATCCAGGAGATATTTCATGGGAACATCTCGTTTAAAAATTACAACGTGCACGCATTTTGCTAGTAAATGTCGGAAAGCGGAAGGCTGCATTGCGTGGGGAGGGCACCCCGGAGCGAGGCCGTAACTCGGACAACGAGGCCGGCGGCACAACGCCGCAAGGCTCGATTCTACGCGGATTGCGTCTACAGAAACGATCTCGGCTTTGGTCGCTCCAAAGCTCAAGGCCGCCTGAATAAGGGCTGAAAGCCCAAAGCGGACATTGGTCATTTTACCCCACATTGTGCGACAGGCATGTCAGTTTGCCCCGTGAAATAATCCACTACCTGTGCTCCGTATGGACGAGCCGGCATACTACTCAATTGGGAAACAGTATCATGGATTATCTGAAACAGCAAGAACACCACGAAAGGCCGGAACAGGAGATTGCATACCCATACCCCTTCCAGCAAAACAACAACACAAAAAAAATGCACAACAAGCACATTTTCTCTATGCAAATTGTGCATGGTATGCTAAAAGGACAATCAAGAGAAGGGAATATTAATGATTGTTATTCTCTTCACAAATGAAATAATTTGTCGTACCATTTACATATATGAACGATACTTGTCCACTGGGACGGACAGGAGGCAGACACTACCAGACGCGAAAAACATAATCCGGATTGATACCAGGGCAGGTTTGATGACTCTTGGAACACAGCTGATGTTTTCTGTGATGCTTCTCCAATTTATCACTTCAAAGAACTCCTTACACCCCCTCCCTGCCTTGGTGACAATCGGATATGCACGAAAATATATACGCGTTATCCTATTAGGATTTCGCCAGAGCAGATTCTCTTATGGCTTGCAATTGCAGTATGGATTGCACCATAACACCCCACTCACCCCCCCTTCCCCATCTGCTCTGGCA
Organism: Desulfobulbaceae bacterium; assembly: GCA_963678525.2. Classification (GTDB taxonomy): domain Bacteria; phylum Desulfobacterota; class Desulfobulbia; order Desulfobulbales; family Desulfobulbaceae; genus Desulfogranum. Next base: position 483,734 of record CAXXDG010000003.1, on the reverse strand, counting down.
ATTTCCTTTATGCAGTTGAACCGGAATTCAATATTCTCTGAGCAGGAATGTCCACCCCCAAAGGACACCCCAATCATCTTGGCCCCCCACTTCCCAAGATAATCACTCAAAACACCCACCTCCTGCTCAGAGAAATTGATCTTCCCTTGGGGAATATCATTCCAATATGACAAAAAAATCCCGTCAGGCAGGCAGCCTGTACGGGATTTTTTGCGAGTATCGAAGTCCTGGAGGACCGATGCGGGAGACCTTTATATGTGCCCTTGCAAATAACCCTGGGAACACCCGAAAACGGGTTGTCCGGAGGCTTGCAGCAGGGGTTTTCTCGGCAGCCTTTCGCTGTTACTCTCCCTGCCGGATTTGGGTTTGCTTAATCATGTATTGATTGACCGCTTCCTGCAGTGTCTTTATGGCCAAGAAAGCGCAATGGGTCTCATTTTGCGGAAATTGCCCCAGAAGATCGAGGATATCGTCACCGGTAAGGTCAAAAATCTGCTCAATGGTTTTCCCCATTGCCATTTCCGCTGCAAAGGAACCGCAAATACTGCTTGAGCCGCATCCGTCGGTAACATAGGAAGCATTGCTTACCGTATCCTTATCAAACTGCAGGAATATCTTCATGGTATCCCCGCAATCACCGGTTATACAACCGCTTGCATCCGGAGCTGCCATGGCCCCGTTGAACTTAGGATTTCGCCATCGTTCAAAACCAACGGCGCCATAGGCATCTTTTGCGTCCTGAAACACTTTTTCCTGGATGGAATCAACCATGGCGTGAAACTGCGCATCATCCATTATGCATTACCTTTATTAACTCTTCAGAGATTATACTTGAAGCGGATTACCAGTGCGCATCCGCATTGGCGGAATCAGTGTACTGCACATTACCGCTTTTCATCATTTCAGCGGCCTCGCGCACAGTACCGGTCACATCACTGACTACCTTCACGCCGGCGGCCTGCAATGTTTGAAACGCCTTCGGCCCGCAATAACCTGTACACAAGACCTCAGCCCCGCGCTCTGCCACCATGGTTGCCGCCTGAATACCTGCACCCTGAAACGCGTTGACATTGACGCTGTTGTCCAGAGCCTCACTCTCCATGGTATCAGTATCAACCACTACGATATAGCTTGCCCGGCCGAAACGGGGATCAACATCACTGTCTAACGTCGTACCTTTTGCCGTTACAGCAATCTTCATAATATTTTCCTCTTATACGTACTGCATCCACCCGCAGGCGCAATAACCGCCAACCCGATGGCGGTAAGGGGGAACTTCAGTTCCGAGGTAGGAGAAACTCTGAAATATAGTATCAGAAAAACCCGCGGGCGGACACAATCTCATGTAACTACTCACAGGTGAGCAGCGGCAAGTTTAATTAACCCGGTATTTGTAACTGGTTGCAGGGTGCTTGCTATCTCTGCAAGCAGGCCGGCGCAGCGTATCGGTTCATACGTAAGCCTGGCTGATCGCGTAGAGATCGAGTGCCCTGTGAGCAGTTACCAATCTCATCAGTTCGCAGATCCACCTCCGCACACATCATTATCTGTAATCATCGGCAGTTTGCCGGCGATAAAATCTTCGACCACCGGTCGTATGTCCGCACGAACGGCATCATGATATACATCTATGCCCACTGAGCGAAAGCCCATAAGAGGCCGCATCCCGATGCCGCCTACCACCAGGGCGTTGACTTTGTTTTCAGCCAGCAAATTTACAGGAACCATGCAGCCCCCCTGCACATGTTCTTTATTCTGGAGGGTAGATATTTCCTTGATTTCGCCGTCCTCCAAGTCAATGAAGGTGAAGACGTCACAATGGCCGAAATGCCCTGCCCGCTTACCATCCAAACCACCTTCGCCTAAAGACGGGATTGCCACTCTCAATGTTGTCATACGTGTTCCTTTCTACTGATTTATTAACGGATTGTTGATTGCAGATCCACCACTCCCATACTGTTCATGACCGGGGATCCGATGATATTGGTCCATATCTGTTGTATTGTTTGAGAAAGTTGCGAATCCGGCTGATATTCGAGAATATTTTTGCCTGCAACCATTGCTTCTACAAAACTCGCGTCAAAGGGAATACGGCCGACTACAGGCATATTATGCTCCCCGCCGAGTTTGGCGATCTTATCGCTCATTTCCGGATTCAGATCATACTTGTTGATACAGAGCATGCCCGGCAGCTTGAAATGGGAAGCCAACTCAGCGACCCGCAGCATGTCATGGATACCGGAAACGGTCGGTTCAACGACGATCAACAGTGCCGTGGCGCCGCCCAAAGCCGCAATAACCGGACACCCGATGCCGGGAGGGCCGTCGGTGAGAATCATCCCGTACCCTTTACGTTCCGCGAGATTTCTCGCCTCTTTGCGAACAAGGCTTACCAGCTTGCCTGAGTTTTCTTCAGCAATACCCAGCCGCGCATGCACCATGGGTCCATATCTGCAGTCCGACAGATACCATTCCCCGCACTTCTGCGGTTCAAAGCTGATTGCCTTTACAGGGCACATATCTACGCATACTCCGCAGCCCTCGCACAAAATGGGCTGAACGGTAAATGTCTCATCAATTGCATCAAAGCGGCATACTTCCCTGCAGGTGCCGCATTGCGTGCAGAGCCCGGGATCTATTTCCGCCTGACCGCCCCCCATAAAATCCGTTACCTGTCGAATTTCAGGCTGCATCAGGAGATGCATATCCGCGGCATCAACATCGGCATCGCACAAAACCGCATCTTTGGCCAGAGAACTGAAGGCGGCGGTTACACTCGTTTTCCCTGTTCCTCCCTTGCCGCTTACGATTACAAGCTCATTAATCATTGGACGCCTCCACCGGCCTGAACCAGCCTTTCGATTTGCAGGTACAAACCCTTAAACTTCTCTGCCCATTCAGGGAGTTCTTCAACCATGGTCTTTCCATGGGAGTATGCCTCAGCGATTTTTCGATCAAAAGGGATCTGCATCAACACCGGTATCCCTTCCGCCTCTGCATAATCCAGGACATCCTTCGTTCCCATATCGCTTCGATTAATGACCAGGCCGCTTGGAATTCCTAACAGCTTTACCGCTTCCACCGCCAGTTTCAGATCATGCAGACCAAACGGCGTCGGTTCAGTGACCATGAGCACGAAGTCCACACCATAGGTGGCGGCAATAACCGGACATGACGTACCTGGAGGGGCGTCGATGATCACGGGATTCTCTGTTCCGGCTGTTGCGCGAACCTTTTTAATTAAAGGCGGGGCCATGGCCTCGCCGACGCGCATACGGCCGTGGGCAAATGATATATGGTCGCGCCTACCGGATTCAATATCGCCCAGCACTCTGCCGATCTCACTGATGGCGCCTTCCGGACAAACTAATGTACACCCCCCGCAGCTATGGCAAAGTTCAGGGAAGACCATGACATTTTTTCCCACCACGGTAATGGCGCTGAACCGGCATATCTCGGCACACTTTCGACAAAGCGTACATTTTTCCATATCCACTTTGGGGACAGGCGTCTCCACCCGGACGGTATCCGTCAATACCGGCTTGAGAAAAAGATGCGCATTAGGCTCTTCCACATCGCAATCAAGAACCGTAATATCCTGCTCGACCGCCAAAGCCATATTGGTGGCCACCGTGGTTTTCCCTGTTCCGCCTTTACCGCTGGCAACACTGATAATCATGTCCCTGTTCTCCCCGGTCAAAAAAGACTTGCCACCTTGGCAAGTTTATCCAGCAGTTCCCGGCCCTGCTCTTCACCCATCGCTGACGGTATCTGCATGAGCACGCCCAGCCCTTCGGTCACCTCGTGAAAGTCTTTGCCGGAAAGATCACTGACCAAGGCGGTATTAATGAGAGGATTGACTTTGACCAGTTGTTTCAAAAATTCAAGCCCAGCCATATCAGGTAACGTCTGGGAGCAGACCAGTGCCTCTATCTTTTCCTGCTTCACCCGTTCCAAGGCTTGCTCTGCTGAAAAAACTTCCTGAACCCGTACATTGTCGTTTTCAAGCAAGGTTTTTTTAAAAGACTGAAACTGTTCTTTATTTTCACAAACAAATAATATAGTCACACGAAATCCCATGGTGTACTCCCGGCGGGACAACCCCCTACCGAGAGGATTAAATGTAGTATTGTATGTCGGCCATCCACGCTTACCGGCGCCGCTGCCAGGTCTCACCCTGTTCCCTGCGGTTCATCGCGGTTCCTGATGCGGATGACTGCGGCACCTGTCCTGATCCCCGCCGTATCCTACCCCGGCAGCAGACGGTCCTTGCGCAGCCCGGCATCTTTAACGGCGTCCATTCCCGGCAGCCTGCCACCAGGTTATCCAGGATGACGTTGATATTGCCGGCTATAAAAGGTATCACCTCCAAGCCCGCGGCCTCCAAAGCATCTGCAGGCTCCTGCGATATCGCACCGCAAATCAGCACCCCGACTTCTTCAGCTTGCAGTATGCGGACGCACCGGGATACGGGTTCCGGCATAAAAGCCTGGTGATAGGTATGGGTAATCTGCGAGTTGTTGATCTCAGCTATCAAAAGAGTTCCGGCAGCATCAAACACGGGAGAGACCCTGTCTTCCCAAACCGTAACCGCTACTTTCAGCTCTGGAGATGTCGTTTTCATGCATGAGGCAAAGCAAATGAAATGCCATTTTCCTGCTCATTGCAGAATTTCCAGACAACAACACATGAAACCAAAACAACAACCACGCTAATTCAGGAGAATACAAGGATATCAATAGACCAAAAAAGGAATATAACAAGAGAGAAAACCGTATAAACGACACGATACAGTCGCGCCACACACTGCACCTGCGACTATACGCAACCATACATAGTCGCAGATACGCTACGGAACAAGGCTTACTGGACATAACGACCGTCACGGGAGGGAAGTTCTATTCCCAATCGCTTCACCTTTCGAAAAAAAGTGCTTTTGTGCATCCCTAAATCTCTGGCTGCTGCCGTGCGATTATAGTTATTTCGCTCCAGTGCCGCGTAGATCTGCTCTGTCTCGGTACTTTTCAAGGCATGTTGAAGCTGTCCCGCCTCCTGCTTTCGGACAGGGGGAATACCCTCTTCGGTACTGAACAAAGACTGCGGTAGATGATTCAGGGTTATGGGGCCGGCGGAACAGAGGATAAAGGCATGCTCTATGATATTTTCCAGTTCCCTGATATTTCCGGGAAAGCTGTGATTCATAAGCAATTCCAGGGCTTCCTCACTCAAATGGGAGACGGCTTTACCTCGCAGTCGGTTCATCTTACCAATAAAATGGTCTGCCAGGAGCGGAATATCTTCCATCCTTTCACGCAGGGGAGGCAGCTGAAGACGAACAATATTCACGCGATAAAACAAATCCCTCCGAAAATTTCCCTCTTCGACCAGTTGGGCAAGGTCCCTGTTGGTGGCTGCAATGATGCGAACATCGGTCTTCTGCTTTTCCACACTTCCCAATGGCTGGAACGCTCTCTCTTCGAGGACCCGCAATAATTTCACCTGAAAAGCAGGACTGGTCTCACCCAGCTCGTCAAGCACGATGGTCCCGCCGCCGGCAGCGGAAAAATATCCCTGTTTATCTTTTTCAGCATGGGTGAAGGCACCCTTCTTGTAACCGAACAGTTCCGACTCCAGCAACGAGTCCGGCAACGCTCCGCAATTAATGGCAATAAACGGCTTTTCACTACGCAGGGAAAGCCCGTGCAGAGCACGAGCCAGCATTTCTTTTCCCGTGCCCGTTTCACCTTCAATCAGTACGGTACTGTCACTTTCCGCGATTTGCGGTAAAACCTGAAAGATCCGTTTCATCAGCGTACTCCGGGATACCATATCACCCAGCTGGAAATTGCCCTTCAGTTCTTTGCGCAGCTCTTCCACCACCGAATTATCACGAAACGTCTCCACCCCTCCAAGGGTTTCACCTTCCTCATTCCGTAACAACGCAGTTGAAACTATGATTGGAATACGTTGCAGCTCACTGTTAATGATATACGTGGAGGAGTTGACAAAGGCTTTACCCTCCTTCATGGTGCGTTTGAGGGCGCAATCCCCTTCGCACATATTGGAGCGAAACACTTCCCAGCAGTACCTGCCGATGGCCTCCTCCCTGGGTATACCCGTAATCTCTTCAGCAGCCCTGTTAAAGGACATAATTTTCCATTCGTGATTAACAGTAAATACGCCGTCGGAGATGCTCTCCAGAATTGTTTCGGTCACATGACCGTCTTTGTTGTTCTCATTTCTCATATCTGTATAGGTACATTTCCAACATCATGACCGTATTGCAACCATTTCAGGTCAACCGGACAAACTCTCACCATGAAAAAGCCGGTGCATACGCCTGCAATACACTTGTAGTGGCGATACATCTCGCTTTCCAGGTAATCTTTTCTATCCCTGAAAAAAGCTGGCAGTAACTGTCGGTATTGTGTATATGATCGTAATATCCTACCTTTGTCTTTCCGGTATTATGCCCACACTGCATCCGGTTTTTCTGTTCTGATCCTTGACTATGATAACGCGCACTGCATGTGATATATAATAGGCACGATGCGGTCATTTTACGACATACTGTCGCCTATATTTCAATCCGCATTGCCTACAACTTTTTTAACCCCTTAACTTTTTGATTTTCTATAATTATACAACGCCTTACATTGAGGAGAAATACTGATGTCAACCCAAAAACTGGTAGTAATCGGCGGGTCAGCCGCCGGGGCTAAAGCAGCGGCCAAGGCCAAACGACTCAATGAGTTCGCAGAAGTGACCATCATCCAGAAAGACCCTGATCTTTCCATGGCATCCTGCGGTTATCCATACTATGTGGGAGGAACATTTGACAATCGCAATATGCTCCTGTGCACACCCACCGGAGTGGTGCGGGATCCCAACTACTTCCAAAACGCCAAAGGCATCACCGCATTGGTGAACACGGAAGTCACCTCCATCGACCGTGACGGGAAGAGCGTTACGTGTGTGAACACACTTGACGGCAAGCAGCAGAGCATTGCCTACGACAAACTCATCATTGCCGTTGGGGCAGTGCCCAACATGCCTCCCATTCCGGGACGTGAACTGGAGGGCATCACCACCCTGCTCTCCATGCAAGACACCGATTACCTGAGAAAAATCCGCGACGAAGGCAAGGTCCGACGTGCCGTAATCATCGGCGGAGGGCTCATCGGGGTGGAAGCCTGTGAAGCGTTACAGGAATCTGGGATTCAGGTCACCTTGATCGAAATGCTGGATCAGGTATTGCCCTTTCTTGATCGACAGTTGGCAAAGCTGGTTGAGAACCACATGCAGGCCAAAGGCGCCCGCGTTCTCACGGAAAAAGGCGTGAAAGCCTTTATCGGGAAGGACGGCAAGCTCACCGGCGTAACCCTGGATGACGGCTCAACGGTTGAGTGCGAACTTGCAGTCATGGCCATAGGCGTTCGCCCAAGCAGCCGAATTGCCAAGGAGGCGGGACTGGAAACAGGTACGTTCGGAGGTATTACCGTAGACGAGCACATGCAGACCTCTGATCCCAATATCTACGCGGCCGGTGACTGCGTGGAAATCGAAAATCTGAACCTGGGCGGTAAAACCTTTGCACCCATGGGCGACCTGGCAAACCTGGAGGGGCGCGTTGCCGGTGAAAACGCCATGCTCGGCAACCGCACCCGATTTCCCGGCACCTACCATACAGGCATCTGCAAGGTCTTTGATTTTGGTGCGGGTTCAACCGGCATAAGTGAAAAAACGGCGCAGCGTGCAGGTTTGCAGGATTACACAACCGTGGTCAACGCCAGCCCTGACAAGCCCGGATTCATGGGCGCCCAACTGGTTATCTCAAAAATGCTGGTTTCCACAAAGGATCAGCGCCTGCTCGGATTTCAATGCGTCGGCGCCGGAGATGTCAGCAGGGAAGTTGCCATGGCTGCCTTGGCCATAAAGGGTAAGTTGACGGTTGAGGATCTGGTGAACGCAGACCTTCCCTATGCTCCTCCCTTTTCTCTGGCCATAGATCATTTCATCGCCACTGCCCATATTATGCAGAACAAACTCAAAGGTCGGATGGTTGGTATTTCTGCCGAGGAAGTAAAGGAAAAAATCGACAAAGGCGAACAGCCGTTTTTCATGGACGGAAGAAGCCCGCAGGAATACGAAGAGATGCATCTCGGCATCGGGGAAAAGCTGATTCCCATCGGTGCATTACGTACGTGCCTGGAGGAACTCCCGGAGGACAAAAATCAGGAAATCATCTGTTTCTGTAAAATTTCCATGCGCGGCTACGAGGCTGCTATCATCCTCAATGCCCATGGGTACACCAACGTCAAGGTCATGGAAGGCGGTATAATGGCCTGGCCGTATCCTCGCAAAAAATAATGTAACTATTCACAGTGCACCTCATCTTTCCGCGATCAGCCTGGCTTACGTATGACCAAATACGCTGTACCAGTATGTTTGCGGAAATCTCAGGCACCCTGCAACCAATCACGAAGCAACCACAAATCAGGTATTTCGGGGAATCGCTCAGCTTTTCCCCGAAATTTCACAAACCATCAGCCGAACTTAGGTTCTACCTTCAATGGCAAGGTAATTCAAGGTTCCGTGTACAGTGAACAGGGGAAAAAACAGGGCCATGAAAAAAATGTTTACAAAAGGGATCATACTCACGAGCGCCGGGAACATGCCCAGCCTGAATGACGCCGTCCTGTGGGCGCTGATCCAGCCGATCTTTTTGCCCAAGCTCCATCGGTACCTGGAAGACGGAAAATCAATGAACATCAAGGTAGAATAATACACGTAGATAAGGAAAACCGATACCTGGCCGATCACGGGAATGAAGTTCATAAACAGGGCCAGAACCGTTGCCAGCACACCAACCAAAGCTATCTTGAAACCTTCCCACATATCAATGCAGAAACCTGCCGGGGTCATGGTCGCCTCTCCCTCTCGTACTTTGCCGGTGAAACGGTTTCCAGCCAGGAAACTCAACAATGCGTACCCGGGACTGGTCAGACTGTAGGCCAGGAGAAAGGCAAGATACAACACAATAATCCGGCTGATGAACAGAAAGACCCAATCCAGCAGATACCATCCCCAGACCAGGGGATATTTCCAGAAATGATCGGCAGCAGGAGGTTGGACGAAAAAATTACCCGTAAAGGAGTCAACCAGACCCAGGGTGAAATGAGCGCCTATCCAGGTAAGTAAGGCGGTCAATCCCACCAGCAGAAGGCTGACCGACAGGAGTTTGGGATAACGAAAGATAAAAGCGACGGAATACCCCAGACTGACCCAGGGTGTTTTTGTAGACACTGATCTTGTTGATACCATTACATATACTGCAATACTGCGACCTTATAACAAAACAATAGCATCCCGATGTTCTCGCTTGACCACCGGGATGCCGCTTTCACTCAACACTTCGTTTCATACCGCCCCACGGGCGGCAATACACTGCTTATCACCCCTGATAGGCGCAGCTCACCAGGTCGGACATGCTGTAATCGATCTTCCCTGCGGACAGGATTTCCAGAACCTTCTCAATGCGGTCTGTTTTACCTAAGACAACCTGCAGACTGTCTGTTTTCTTTTCAACGGACACTCCTCTTTCCAGAAGGGCATCACAGGTTTTTTCCAGGCCGTCGACCACAAGACCGAGCACGGAGAAATCGTTCATGTAATGGGCCGGAAAATCAATATCACGGGTTCCCTTGCCCCCTTTTTCGACTATGTTCAATGTTCCCATACATCCCTCAGTCGGTAAGATTTGAAAATACGTGTGAACAACTGGGAGAAATGAGCGGCACACAGTCATTTTACCTGTTCACGCTCGTGTCATCACGTACCTGTCATACGGTAAAAGTCTGTTTTTTTTGAAACAGGTTTCACGAGGTACTCCCTGACACCTTCACTCCGAGCCGTCTCTGCAGTGATAATCTCACTCTATCGGTACTGATAATCACGGGTTGGTCAAGGTCAACATTCAAACCCGCAATCCACCTGAAGAATAAACATTGGTATTAACAGTTGACCTTCAGCTTCCTTTCTTCTATCATCCCCGTCAATCGCATGGGGCAAACAGCGGCAACACTGCAATGCGAATCCTGAACTGAAGGAAGCCCGGAAAATTTTCTCGTTCTCAATGAACAACAGACGCGATACTGTTTCAAAAGCAATAAGAGGAGGAACTATGCGCAGACACAAGCCCATTCTTATCATCTTCATGGCAATGGCGCTGATCATGCCGTCACTTGCATGTGCAGGCAAAGGATATAAAGATGAGTACAAACTCAGCGTTGTGGTCGGCCCCAAGCTGCCCTGGGGTGAAGGTGCCACAAAATTCGCAGATCTGGTCAGAGAACGTACCCAGGGGCGCATCAACATTAAGGTCTATACGTCTTCCTCACTCATGGCCGGTAAACAGACCAATGAATTCCTGATACATCGCTCAGGGGTGGCGGATTTCTGTTTTGCCTCCACTATTAACTGGTCCACAACCATCAAACAACTCAACCTGTTCAACCTGCCGTTTTTCTTTCCTGACTACAAAGCGCTCGATGCCGTAACCCAGGGTGAAGTCGGGCATGAGCTCGGCGAATTGCTCAAGAAAAAAGGCGTCACCCTGCTTGCGTGGGGTGAAAACGGTTTCCGGGAACTGACCAACTCCAAGAAAGCGGTTGCCGCTCCTGAAGACCTGGAAGGAATGAAGATCCGGGTGGTCGGCACCCCTATCTTCATCGATACCATGAAAGCGCTGGGAGCCAATCCGGTCAACATGAACTGGGGCGATGCCCAGGTTGCCTTTCAACAGGGAGTGGTGGACGGCCAGGAAAACCCGGTGGTCGCTATCGAAATTCCGGTTAAGATATGGCAATTCCACAAATATGCCACCATATGGCGCTATGTCATTGATCCGCTTATGATCACGGTTAACAACAAGGCCATGGCTTCCTTTACTCCCGAAGACCAGGAAATCGTTCGCCGTGCAGCCGTCGAGGCTGGAGAATGGCAGCGTGAAGTCGTTCGTAAAGGATTGATCGCCCCGGATCTCAGCGCTCTTGACACCCTGAAGGAAAACGGGATGGAGGTCACGGTTCTTGATCAGGAAACACGAAAACAGTTCCGTAAAAAGACCGCCTCCGTATATGATTCCTGGGTGGATGTCATCGGTAAAGACCTGGTTGATAAAGCAGAACAAGCCGTTTCGGCATCGCAGCAATAGGTTGTATCATGTTTTTTCGTTGGATTGCCGGGCACCTGGAAGAGGTGCTCGGTGCCTCACTCCTGACGGCCATGGCCATTCTGGCTTTTGCCAATGTCGTAACCCGCTATATTTTTCAGTATCCCCTCGCTTTTACCGAAGAGCTGGAAGTCAACGCCCTGGTCTGGTTGACCCTGTTCGGTACAAGCCTGGCCTTTAAAAGACGGCATCACCTGCGCCTGCTTTTTTTCCAGGAGAAACTCCCCCAATCCATCCGTAGGTGGTTGAATATCCTGATCGGATTTGCCGGAATGATACTGTTTACAACCCTGGGATATCTGGGCTGGCTGCAGCTGTTGGATGAACGTTTACTGGAAATTACCTCGGAGTCGCTCAACCTGCCCCAGTGGATGTACACTGTCTGCATTCCGGCCGGCTGCGCACTTATCGTCATCCGCCTGCTGCAGGTGACTATCGCTGATTTCAGTGAGAGGAACTGATGGGGATCGCATTATTTCTCGGCTTTTTCTTCCTCCTTCTTATTGGTGCGCCCATCGCCATCGCCATAGGTATTCCCAGTTTCCTGGTCATCTGGGGCGGAGACCTGGGCGTTCCGGTCATAGCCCCTAATTTTTTCGCCGGTATCGCCAAATTTCCCTTGCTGGCCATACCGTTGTTTATCCTGGCCGGTTTCATCCTGGAGCGTTGCGGCATCTCCCAGCGCATCATCCAGTTCGCCAACCTGCTCATTGGTCAGCGGCGCGGCGGCCTGGCAATTGTGGCCATTGCGGTCTGCGTCTTCTTCGGCGGCGTTTCCGGCTCAGGCCCGGCAGATGCAGCGGCGATCGGCGCCATTTTAATACCTGCCATGTATTCACAGGGATACAGCCGCAGCTACAGCGCCGCCCTGATTGCGGCTGCCGGTTCCACAGCAATCATCGTGCCGCCGTCCATTGCCCTGATTATCTACGGCGCCATCACCAACACCTCGGTCCCCGCGCTGTTTGCTGCCGGGGCGGTTCCCGGATTCCTGGCAGGCCTTTCTCTGCTTATTCCCGCATTGATCATCGCAGCGCGCCGGGGCTACGGGGCAAACGCGGCATCCGACCAAGAGGGTCTGTGGCAAAGCTTTTGTAAGGCTTTTTGGGGAATCCTCGCTCCCGTCATTATCCTGGGCGGGCTTTACGGAGGTGTCTTCACACCGACTGAAGCTGCAGTGGTTGCCGTCTTTTACAGTTCCTTTCTCGGCTTTGTGGTCTACCGTACACTCGACCTGCGAAAAATGTACGCCATCTTAGTGGAAGCCTCCGAGGCTTCGGCAATCGTCATGCTCATCGTTGCCTTTGCAGGACTTTTCTCCTGGGCAGGTGCCACTGTCGGCATCCTGGATACCCTGGCCAACATGCTCATGGGCATAAGTGATAATGAATGGGTCGTGCTGCTGCTGATTAATATTCTCATTTTTATCGGCGGGATGCTGATCGATGCGGTCTCCATCTTTTACATTTTTCTCCCCATCTTCATGCCCATTATCAGTCATTTCGGCTGGGATCCCGTCTGGTTCGGTGTGGTCATGACATTGAACCTCGCCATCGGCCAATTTACCCCGCCAGTGGCGGTAAACCTGTATGTAACCACCCAGCTGGCCCGGATACGGTTGGAAAAAACCTTTACCACCGTCATCCCCATGGTTCTGGCTATGATGGCGGCCCTTGTGCTGGTTATTCTTTTTCCATCACTTTCCCTGATGATTCCCCGTCTTTTCAATCTGATATAGGGAGTGACCCCATCCCCTCACGCCACGGATTCAGGGTATGCCTGAATCCGGGACTTTTTTAAACTGCAAAATGTATCTCATCCCAATTTCAGCTTGCCATCAACCTGCAGCCTGTGGTAGACATCCAGTTAATATTACAACACAATTCAACGTCCTCCTCTTCCAGCTCTCAGCGGATTCACATTCTTCATGAATATACAGACATTCACGCTCGTCTTTCTTTTCCTTTTCGCAGGCTCCAGTGCTGCAGCAGACCCGGAAACCGCGGCCAGGGACCGAAAGTTTCAGCAAGCATTTCATCTGAAAACCGCCCAGGACCTGAAAACCCTCTGTTCCATGGATAAGGAATATCATCTCCATGACAAAGCTCTGGGATTCTGTTACGGATTCATGTCCGGGACTATGAGTTTTTACGGGGCAATCAAACAAAGCCCCAATATCAGCAATCTTGTCTGCTCAGACAAGCCCATTTCACGCTCCCTGATGGTCTCGACATTTCTGGAATGGACAGAAAAGAACCCGGACAGGCTCTCTCAACCGGCGGTGGACAGTCTGATGCAGGCTGCTGCAGAGAAATGGCCCTGTCACGATTCGGAAATCGCGATGAACAGGTGATATTTTTTTGACAACTACCTGAATCCGTGAGCTTTCGCCCGTACTTCATTCCCCTGCCGTGCGATTTGCTGCAGAGTACAAGCGAATATCAGGAAACACCAGGCCGGCCAGGACAGGGAAGACGCTTAATACAGCGATGAGCAGCCACCCTGCACTTCCCGGCGGGGTGGTTTGAAGCAGCCCGCCAAGCAGAGGCCAATACACCGCAGTAAAAAGCAGCGCAGCACAAAACCCCCAGGCGCCCCACATCCAGCGATTGCTGAGAATATCATTGCACAATAGCCCTGTCCCAGGATCACGCAGATTCAAGACAAACAGCAGTTTGCCGAATGCCAGGGTCAGGAAAGAGACTGTGACCGCCTGCTGCTCCGGGTAGCCCAGAACAAGTAATGCCGCAGACAAGCCGACGAGCACGCTCACCCCGAGTACTCCGCTCCACCCCGCTACAACCTGCCAATGATACCTGGTCAGAATAGATTCCCCTGCCGGTCTGGGTGGATGCTGCATCACATCGATGACACTGATCCCCACAGCCAGAGCCATGGCCGGAAAGACATCGGTCAACACATTCAGAAAAAGGATCTGCAACGGTTTCAAGGGAATTGGAGCATTGGCCAGTGAGGCCAAAGCTACTACCAGCACCTCGGCAAAATTCGTGCACAGCATGAACATCACTGATTTGCGGATATTTGCAAAAATAATCCGCCCTTCGCGAATGGCGGCAACAATGGTGCTGAAACTATCATCAAGCAACACCATGTCGCTGACCTGTTTGGCTGCGTCTGTTCCCTTGAGCCCCATTGCCACCCCGATGTCAGCCTGTTTCAGGGCAGGAGTATCATTCACCCCGTCCCCTGTCATGGCAACAATATCTCCTCTCTCCTGGTAAACACGAACCAGCCGGTATTTCTGTTCAGGCGTCACCCTGGCAAACACACGTGCCTGAAAAAGCTCATCTTTCTGAGTTTCGGTTATGGTTTCCCCGGACGGCAGATCATCGCCCTGATATGCATGTCCGCCGGTCTGCAGCCCGACCTGCGCACCAATGGCGCCGCCTGTCTCGGCACGGTCACCGGTCACCATAATCACCCTGATCCCGGCATCCCGACAAGCGGTTACGGCCTCTCTGACATGTTCCCGGGGTGGATCTTCCAGTGCTGCCAGGCCGACAAAACACATTTCAGCATAGGGGCGTACTGTCGGATCTGCAACGAGCCTGTCTGCAAATGCCAATATGCGCAGCCCCCGGCCGGCCAGGTCAGTCACTTTTTCCTGCCAACGCTTTCGTGCAGACTCTGTGAGAGGCTCCACATCCGTACCGGTCAGGATGGTGCTGCAGTGTTCGAGAACCCTGTCCGGCGCGCCTTTCACGGCAATATAATACGGTTTCCCCTGCCCGGACCGATCCTTGCGCCTGTGAACGGTAGCCATCATCATGCTTTTTGAATCAAAGGAAATCTCGCGCACTTCTTCCATCTCAGCACGCAGCCGTTCCCTGTTCAATCCGGCCTTCCCCGCAGCCTTGACCAGGGCTATTTCCGTGGGATCGCCTCGATAGGCATCCTCCTGGTCATCTGCCCGCTTTACGCTGGAACACAGGGCGCCTATGGTGAGCAATCGGGTTTCCGATGCAGTTTCCTCTGCGTGACTGCAGACCGATCCTTGTTCATCCCCACAACGGCTTTCTGATTGATCAGAGGTTACGAGTTCTTTGACGACCATCCGGTTTTCAGTAAGCGTGCCGGTTTTATCGGTAAAAATCACAGAGGTGGCGCCCAGGGTTTCAACTGCGGGAAGGCTGTTCATAAGGGCATGATTTCGGGCCATCAACCACATGCCGCGGGCCAGGGCAATGGTAGCGACAATGGGCAGGCCCTCAGGTATGGCGGCGATACCAAGGGCGATGGCGGTCTCGATCATCAGGACCGGTTCCTGACCTGCGTACAACCCGGCAATCCCGACAATACAGGCGACACCCAGGGTGATGCCGGCCATCCTCTTTCCCAGCCGGTCAAGCCTTTTCTGCAGGGGAGTTGCCTTTTTGCGCGCATGCCGGGTCAGCTCCGCAATTCGTCCCAACTCGGTTTCGGAACCCGTTGCCGTCACAACGCCCTTTGCAGTGCCCTTGACTACGGATGTGCCTTTGTATGCCATGCTGGTTCGTGCATACAGAGGAGTATCGATCTCGGCCGCTGCGGAGTGCTTGTTCACAGGCACGGATTCTCCGGTCAATGCAGCTTCATTGACCCGTATCACCTCCTCACCCAGTAAGCGTATATCCGCCGGTACCAGATCTTCGCTGAGCATAACGATATCCCCGGGCACAAGTTCCCGCGCCTGCACCCGCTGCACATTCCCATCGCGGACCACAGTGGTTTCATATTTGCCTAACCGGCGCAGGGCCTCCATGGAACGAACCGCACTGAATTCAGTGCAAAAGCCTATGACCGCATTTATCAGGGTAACCGCCAGCAAGGCTGCAGCTTCAGGGAAACGACCGGTCAGTAGAGCAAAGACGGCAGCGATCATCATGATAATAATGACGACACTGGTAAACTGTCGGCCGGCAATCTGCCACCAGCGCCTTTTCTGTTCTGTCTGCAGCTCGTTAAACCCGAACTTTTGCCTGCGCCGGCTGATCTCATTGTCTGTCAGTCCCGTCTCCGGATCAGTGCACAATATTTCAAGAACGGCATCCTGGGGCAGGCTATGCATCTGCTGGTCTGATTTCACGATGGTTCACCCTGATTGCATTGCTCTCTACGGTGGGAATCACAGATTGTTTCGATAGCGGGGAAACTCAATGTCGTCTCCAATGGAGCCGCTGCAACCGAATTGTATTGGTTATGGTTTCCGGGTTAATGGAGACGATCAGAATGCCGACAAGGGTCATCGAACCTCCCAGGATCAGCTTCCAGCCGATTTCATCTCCAAATAACAACACTCCGAAGACAGAGGCGATAATCGGCGCAAGCAAAAGCAAGGGTGTGACATACGACACCGGATATTTCCCCAGCAGGTAATAGACGACGCCATGCCCCAGGATGGAAGCTCCCACTGCAGAATAGAGGGGCGACCAGTAATCGACCAGGCGTGCATTCCGAAGAATGTGCAGCTGATCGGTTTCAAAGCAGAGTGACAGGAGCAACAGGGACGGCATGCCCACAGCCGCAACCCAGGCCTGCAACCGCAAGACCCCCAAGTTGGGACATTGCCTCATAAGGATGGTTGCCGTGGCCATGACCAGTGCGGCAGAGGCGACCCAGAGCACCGCGTCCAGATGATTGAACACCACCGGGTCAAATCCTATGACCATCACTCCGAGCAAAGCAATACCAATGGCCGCAACCCGGACCACGCTGATCTTTTCTTTGAGAAAAAGAGTTGCCAGAATGGCTGAAAACGGCACATACAGCTGGGCGGTGATGGCAATGGAGGCGATATTACCCCCGGCGTTCAGGCCGATAAAAACCATTCCGAAATGCAGCCCGCCCAGTAAAAACGCAACCCGTAACAGGGGTTTCATGAATCCTGGAACTGGTCTGAGCCAGGGAAGCATCATAATCAGCAACAGCGTAAAGCGGATGCTGGTGAAAAACAGGGGCTGAAATGTTTCTGCTCCGATCTTACCTGCGATAAAGTTGAATCCCCATGCAAAATTGACAATCAGAATCAGGGTGATATCCGCAGCACTCATAGTATACCTTTACAGTGATTTCTCACAGGGGAGCAGTGGCAAATTTGATTAACCCTGTATTTATAACTGGTTACATGGTGCTTGATATCTCTGCAAGCAGACCGGCGCAGCGTATCGGCTCATACGTAAGCCGGGCGGATCGCGAAGAGATCAAGTGCCCTTATAACAGTTACCCTTTACACACTTTTTCATGGAGCCCTTACCGTGTCAGCCTGTTTCTACACTACCTTATATTATCAGGCGCCGCCATGGATTGTATAACCTGTTCCTTTTTTCCAGGCAGACGCTGGTTTGGAACCTCTCCATATTAAAAGAATAATCACCCTGATGAGTATAATCTTTATTGGCAGCACGTCCATTCTGCGATACTGTTCTCGTGGTGTGAACTGAAAACGCCTGAAAAACTTTTCCGGCCGCGTAATTCCTGTTTCCTCTGCTTGCAGAGTAACGCATGCGCAAAAAATGCAGCCCGGATTTTCCCAATCCGGTATGCAGCCAACACAACCATTTACACTCGCAGGAGGTAAAAATGCCCGAATTTTGCAATCCATTCTCAGTATTGAAAAATGATCGAAAACTCACACACGAAGAATTGGTTCGCTCCATCAGGTTTATGATAGCTGCTGAGTACGAAGCAATACAACTGTATCAGCAACTGGCAGAGAGTACGGATAACAAACTTGCACAGGAAGTGCTCATTGATATCGCCAACGAGGAAAAAGAGCATGCCGGGGAGTTTCTCCGCCTGCTGCGGGAGCTGGATCCGGAAGAAGAAAAGTTTTACAAGGAAGGCTACGAAGAAGTTGAAGAAATAATTGCAGACCTTAAGAAATAATCGATTTCCCAGGGAACCTTCTAAAAAAAGCGTGTATCAACACCTCTTTTTTGGGAGGTTCCCTATTCAACTGCCCCAGGACAGACACTACCTGGCAGGATACCCAGCCTCAACTTCCCGAACCAACCTGCAGGCATCACGATGACTCACAAGCTGTTCCTGTACCGATGCCTGGAGACGCAAAAAAAGCGCATGAAACTCCTGAACTGTTCCTACATCCGTGATGTCACGGGTTGTACCTGAACTCGATGCACCTGCGGTTGATCCGCTAAAGCTGAAAGAGCCGGCATACTCCAGATGCGCGCTGCTGATCTCAAATTTTTCAATGAGATAGAGTGCGATCCGTGTGGCCTCACCATAGGTGAAGGCCTTCCGGGTCAACCGCTGGGAAATCGCATTCACGATGGCCCAGCCGCTCTCCTGCCTTGTTTTATCTACAAAATAATCGCGCAGTTCAGCAACGAATTTCCGTTTGTCCCTTTCCATGGCTGCCTGTGTGAAATCATAAATCATGCTGTGTTCCGCTCATGTATGTGTATTGAAAAACATTTCATGAGACTCTAAGGCTGTTTTGTATTCGCACAAGCACAATATTGAGAATAAGAATCAAAACCAGCACAGAACTGTAAACATGGGTAATATCATATCAACATTGTATCGCTCAGTTTTCAAGATGATATCCGATGCGAAACATCTTGACCAGACTCTCCTTACAAAGCAGCTCTCTCACCGCCTCGTTGGAAAGGGCATGGGGTGAAAGGCTATACGATGCGCCCTTGGAACATATACGAATGACATACCGCGCCGCCTCCACAGGCCGGCCATTGATTGCCTCTGCGCTTACAACCACATTTGCCGGATAATGCAGTTCACTGATGCATCTGTCGAATTGATCGCTGTTGTAGTTGCGCATCTCTCTGAGTACAGCATTGAGAACATCTCCTTCACCTTCTACTACCGCATCAATGACCAGGGATGGTTGCTCCGTCACAACGATTCCCGCATTTACCAGTTGCCGCTGCAATACGGGAAGAGTTGCGGAAGCAGTGCCTTTTTCCGCATTCATGGGAGTTACATTTTCCCTTGGACCAACCGTCTCTGCCTGCAAAGCAGCAAAGTATGCCCGAGTCAGACAATCACTTTCCTGTTCCGTCAGGAGTTGCTCAAGAGGAGTACAACGGGCCTGCTCCAAAAAGGCTCCGGCAGTCTCCGGGGGAACATATCCCTGATGGGCACGTCGTTCCTCCCGTTCAGCAGCAAGATCTGTCTCCAACGTTTCCGTAGCGGTAAGTACATTGTACAGACCACCGTTATCCTCTATGTAGTCTGTGGTAAGCATGCAGAGACGCTCGAGCAAAAATGTCGTAAAAACGGAATCCTCTACACCCAGGTCTACGAGAAGATTGATCAACGCGTCCCAGTATCTGTTATTACCGGCCAGAACCAGAAAATCGCCCCATTCAAGAAAAAAATGGCTTTCCAGTACCTTCTCCAAAAGATCATCCTGGTGGGATCGCGATGCATTCTGCATTCGTAACAGCAGGCTCTCGTTATCAACCACCAACAGGTTTCCAGTTAAGCCCAGGAGTAACAATTCTTCGTCCATGGACAGCGCATATCGCACAGCATCCTGTGGCGAAGTTGCCTGCATAATCTCCATCCATATTCCGAACTCATTGGGATCAAATGTTTCAGCCTTTCCGGGACCGTTCCCTTTCCATAAAATGGTATCAAAAATTCTGGTCAGCTGTCCGCCCGTGGCCATGGCAGCAATGTGACCGGCATCTTCCAGGCCAATGTGATTAATAAGTCTGAGTAGAGAATGCTCATCCAGACTTTGCACATAGGGAACAACAGCCGAATCATCAATCAGTTGTATTATCAGATTAGTCGTCTGCATACGCATGTACCTGTCTTGAGGATCAACGGAACTGCACACGGCTGAGAAAGTCTGCGACGGAATCCCTCACCTGCCGATTGTGGGTAAAGATAGCACAATGTTCTCCCTGCCCTGCCAGACAAAGCTCTGCACCGGGAATTTCCTCAACCAATCGTTTACCATGTTCCGCATAGGGTACAATGGGATCATCACTACCGTGTACAACCAGTACTGGTACAGATATTTCACTGAGAGGGTATTCTGTTTTTTTTGTCACGCGAATATCATTGATGGTTCCATTGAGACGGCGGCCCATATCACGCATAGTGCTGAGGGACAGATCCTTGAAAAGAGCCATTACCCGCTTATCCCTGATGGTCTGCTCAAAAATCGCACGGTGCGACACTGATCTTTGAAGTGATTTCTCAAGATTATTCTCGATCTTTTTCCGTATCAATGCCTGCAGAAAAGGAACACGTGCAAGAACCTGCAACGCAAGTAATTTACCGGAACCAGGGCCGGCATTTTTTTGGCCGGGAGTGGAACAGAGTACCAACGCTTTACATTTATCAGGATGACGCAGGGCAAAATGCAAGGCAGCATATCCTCCCCCTGAAACGGCAAACAGGACAGCATCCTGTATTGCGAGGGTCTCCAGCAGCGCGGCAAGCAGGTCAGCCTGGGCTTCGGGGGATTCCTTGCCGGCAAGTGGCGTCCCCAGGTAACCGGGGCGGGAAACCGCAATATACCTCTGCCATTGAGGGCCGATGGTACGCCCGAGAATATCCGACTGATCATAACCGCCCATGGCGCCATGAATCGCCATGATCGCAGCATTGCAGCCGTCTCCATTACCGCCCCGCTCCATATATTCTATTGGTCCTAGATGAGTATGAGCAATTTTTGCCGGCGGTTCAGACATCGTTTTTGTGCTCCTCCTGCTCAAAAAACATGGAATATAATGGTGTAAGCCTGGGTGCTCGGGCATGTTCCCCATACATAACCTGGTGCAGCGCAAGTCCGTTGATGTTGACCCAGAAAAAAAAAGCCAGGTCTTCCGCCCTTCCCTGGCGAATGGTCCCTTGCTTCTGTCCCTCGACAATAATATCAGCAATAACCGTATGAGGTATGTGTCGATATCGTTCTATGATTTCTTTACTCTGTTCCGGTACGTTATGGGAGGCAGTAGCCTGGACAATCAGCAGGTGGTACAGACAGGCACCAGGTGTAGTCCTGATGGTTGTAACCAGTTGATCAAGGGCATAACGAATTTTTTCATGGGGTTCGACTTCCAGCCCCTGCAAATGCCGACATGCTGTTACCATGCGTTTAAAAGCACGTTCAATCAAGGCGGTAAAAATATCTTCCTTCGCCTTGAAATAATGGTAAATCAGCCCATTGGACATCTCGGTGTGCCGGGCGATATCACTGATTTTTGTGCCGTCCAGGCCATTGAGCGCAAACAGTTCCAAGGCGCCCATGAGAATCCGCTCCAACCTCTCCTCTTTCATCCTTTGATTGAGTTCTTTGTTTCTAGCCACGTTTACCTTATTCCTTTTATCTTGTTCATTCCCACAAGACAGCATGTGTACTATTCGTTTGCCTCACCGCTTACCATTGATTGAATATTCACTCAACAATAAATCTTGATCATTGAATCTATCTCAAAAAAAATGCGCTGAATCAATTTTTTCCATTGCCGGATCGTACCAAATATGAGTATATTGATGGAAGTGGTGACCGTTTTCTCCTTCTGACTCGTAGCCACAAGCCTTGTGGCTCAACAATCAGGGATGACCTGCTCCTGCCGGTAACATACCGATCAGTATACATTTCATCTATACACATCTCCTTTTTGCACAGCATTTTTTATCTCCCCGGCAATTACGACAATTTGCTGAACCGGCTGCTATTTGTGGTAACCGAGCTCAGAAACGGACATCTTTACACCGACGACAGTATATGACCAACGACATATCCACCACCGAAACAGGACTTTTTTCAGATCTCCACCTTGACCGGAGATTGCTCAAAGCTCTCGATACGCTGAACTACAAAACACCTACCCCGATCCAGGCACAAATCATTCCACACCTCATGGCAGGACGGGATGTTGTGGGTCAGGCCCAGACAGGAACCGGGAAAACCGCATCTTTTGCGCTTCCCCTGCTCCATAATCTCGACCTGCGAAACACCGGAAAACCGCAGATCCTGGTTCTTGCACCAACCAGGGAACTGGCGATTCAGGTCAGCGAATCCTTTAGCGGGTACGGAAAAAACATAGGCAAACTGCGAGTGCTCCCCATCTACGGTGGTCAGGATTACGCTTCCCAGCTTGCGCAACTGCGGCGCGGCGTACATATCGTAGTGGGCACCCCCGGCCGCGTCATGGACCATATCCGCAGAAACACGCTGGATCTCAGCGAAGTACAGAGCCTGGTGCTGGACGAAGCAGATGAAATGCTGAAAATGGGTTTTATCGACGACGTCACCTGGATCCTTGAACAGGCGCCTGCTGAAAAGCAGATTGCTCTGTTCTCTGCGACCATGCCGCCGTCCATCCGCAAAATCGCCAGGAAACATCTCATCGATCCGGTTGAAATCACTGTACAGAGCAGTTCTTCAACAGCTGACAACATCGAGCAGAGCTGCCTTATCACCCAGGGACGCAACGGCAAAAAAGAAGCGCTGATCAGGATTCTTGAGGCAGAGCCTTTTGACGGGATCATTATATTTGCCCGCACGAAATCCGAGACCGTTGAACTGAGCGAATTCCTGTGTGAAAAAGAGTACAAATGCGGCGCATTGAATGGTGACATTCCCCAGGAGCAGCGTCTGCGCATCGTCGATCAGCTGAAAACCGGAAAGCTCGACATTGTCGCGGCAACGGATGTGGCTGCTCGAGGCCTTGATGTTGAACGAATCAGCCATGTCATCAACTATGATTCTCCCCACGACACCGAGGCGTACATCCATAGAATCGGACGTACCGGGCGCGCCGGGCGCACGGGTAAAGCCATTCTTTTCCTTGCTCCACGGGAAAAACGATTGCTGAAAAATATAGAACGACAGACAGGCAGCTCCATACGTCTGGCCCAGCTGCCCACTGCCGAGGCTGTCACCCGCCGCAGGATTGCAGCCTTTCAAGAGCAGCTCACAGCCGCACTCAATGAAGACTGCAGCTGGTATGAAACATTATTGCAGGAGTATTGTCAGGAACACGACATTGCTCCGGAAAAAGCGGCTGCTGCTTTGGCCTCCATCATGCATCGGAACAAACCGCTGCTTATGCAAGAAAAGCAACAACCCAGCCGCCGTAAAAAAACACCTCAGGATCGTGGTGCGCGCATACAATCCAAAGACGAGGGCACAGGAAAACAGCGGGCTGTACGCAGTGGAAAACCCGAGCCGGGCATGGAGCGTTATCGCATAGAAGTGGGTCATGATCACGGAGTAACTCCCGGCAATATCGTGGGCGCAATTGCCAATGAGGCTGAAATCGACAGTGAATTCATTGGCAGAATATCCATTTTTGACGACTATTCCACTGTTGATCTTCCTTACGGAATGCCCAAAACCACTCTGAAAGTTCTGCAAAAAGCACGGATATACGACCGCATGATGCAGATGAAACCGGAGGTCTTTTTCCAGGGAGATCTGGGCGTTCGTCAGGGCAGAAAAAAGCGGGCCGCGAGAAAACCTGCGAAAAAGAGTGCTTCTTCCAGAAGGCCCTCCATCCATTAATGACGCCTGTCGCATCCGGTATGTTCCAAAAAGTCAGGCCTAACATGCTGAGTTGTCGGTAAAAGGAGCCCTGAGTTTGCGTGATGCCCTGTTCGCTGGAGCAGCACCCTAGACTCACGGCTCCTTTCAAAATCATCGCTATATTCCCGGATCTGCTGCAGCAAGTGCCAGGCAACGGGAAAACGGTACATATAACGCGTACCCTGCCCAAAATCGGGCATCCGATGACCTTGCTTGTTGTGCCTGATTTTCCGCTTGCAGGATGCACAGGGCGGCCTTACACCCGCCAATCCTTCCGGCAGGCCTGCCGTGTAATTTTTCCCCTGTTGCCGTTAAAACTTCCAAGCTCTTGTACCTCTTCCCACTCCTCCAGCCGACATTTGATCACGCGATTCTATAAAAATGAAGCACGGCATTGAATATGCCGATCCAAAAGTGCTATCCTGATAACAGGAAAGTTTTTTTGATCCGGATACCTTTATCGTAGCAACAATGCGACATGCTCGGAGGAGTATACAACCCGCATTTCTCACGAGTATATTTTCCAGTAGCTATGCGGCCTCGGACATGCAGCCTATTAAGGGGGGAGGAGCAGGCATGAAAATCACATCGATCAAATTCAAGCTGCTGGTCGGCGGCGTAATCCTGGTCTTATTACCACTGGTGATCACAGGATTCATTTCGGTGACAAAATCTTCACGTGCACTTCTCGAACAGGGTAAGGTCTCAGTGGAGGGGACGGCAACCGATTTAGCCGGGCTGATTGACAGCATCCTTGAGGAACAGGTACGGATTGCCGATCTATTTGCAGCAGACCCACAGGTGGTTGCAGTTGCCGAAGCCATTGCTGCAGGCGGAGACATGGAAGGGGTAGAGGTCAAAGCACTCTTCGGCAAACTTACCAGACAGTTCGGCGAGCTCGGCAGCGGGTACCAGGGAATATTCGTCACCGATAAGAGCGGGTATCTGTATACCGGCATATTGGATAGCGGTAAGGAGTATAAGGGCAGCAATATCGAGAAACGTGAATATTTCCACCGCATGAACAAGCTTGGAAATACCGTCGTCGGCGATGTCGTCAGGTCACAGTCTACCGGCAACCTGATCAGCGTTATCTGCGCACCGATTACATCGAATTCTTCAGAGATTCTCGGAGCTTTGGGACTGGTGATGAAGGTCGAGCGGTTGGTGCAGCTGGTGAGTTCACGCAAAATCGGGAGTACCGGCTACTGTTTCATGGCCGACGGCGCCGGAGTGATCGTCGCCCATCCTAATCTCGACCATATTCTCAAGCTGAATATCACCAAGCTCGAGGGTATGAAAGAGTTCTCCTCGCTGATGCTCAGCGGCAAGCACGGCGTACATCAATATATTTTCCAGGGTATTGGGAAAACCGCCGGCTATGCACCGCTGTCGCAGACAAACTGGTTTATCAGCGCAACTCTGAATACGGAGGAACTACTGGAAACCTCGGCATCTATCAGAAGCCTGACACTGTTGGTGACGGGGGTAGCAGTCGTGGTCGCAGTAATCCTGATCTTTTTTGCCGCCAATGCCATTGTCAGGCCCATCAACAGTACCATTGTCGGCCTGAAAGATATCGCCCAGGGTGAGGGAGACCTGACCATGCGTCTGCAAGTCTCTTCACGAGACGAGATCAAGGAGATGGCCGACTGGTTCAACACCTTTATTGAAAAATTGCAGGGCATTATCAAGCAGATCGCCGCTAACTCAACAAGTGTAAAGGAGAACTCGCAGCAACTCTCCGGTTTCTCAAGCCAACTCCTGGAAGGTGCTGAAGATACCACCC
Source organism: Desulfobulbaceae bacterium (assembly GCA_963678525.2). GTDB lineage: Bacteria > Desulfobacterota > Desulfobulbia > Desulfobulbales > Desulfobulbaceae > Desulfogranum. The sequence goes on along the minus strand of CAXXDG010000003.1, from coordinate 458,183 downwards.
AACGAGCAGCCAATGTAGCCACCGCTGCCGAAGAAATGAGTGCTAATCTCAACAATGTAGCCGCCGCCATGGAGCAGTCGGCGATAAACACCAATATGGTTGCTTCGGCTTCCGAAGAAATGAGTTCAACCATCAATGAAATCGCGGAAAATGCAGAGAGGGCGCGCGCGGTCTCCTCTTCTGCCGTTCAGCAGGCCAATAGCGCATCAGAGATGATGAAGCAGTTGGGCGAGGCAGCGGACAAAATCGGCAAGGTGACCGAGACCATCACCGAAATCTCCGAACAGACAAACCTGCTGGCGCTCAATGCCACCATCGAGGCTGCCCGCGCCGGTGAATCGGGCAAGGGATTTGCTGTCGTGGCCAATGAGATCAAGGAACTGGCCAAGCAGACCGCCGAAGCGACCCAGGATATCAAAAATTTAATTGACGATGTCCAGAGTACAACAAAATCCACAGAGACAGAGATCGGGCAGATTTCCCAGGTCATCGAAGGGGTCAACGATATCGTTGCCACCATCGCCACCGCAGTGGAGGAGCAGACCGCAGCAACGCAGGAAATCGCCAACAATATCTCCCAGGCCAGTCAGGGCATCCAGGAGGTTAATGAAAACGTCAGTCAGAGTTCCACGGTTGCCACGGATATCGCCTCTGATATCACAATGGTCTCTTCTGCTTCGCAAACCATCACAGACAGAAGTAACGATGTGATGGACAGTGCCAAGGTACTGCTGGAACGGTCTCAGGAGCTTAACGATATCGTCGGCAGCTTCAAGATATAGGTGGGGGAATATCTCAACGGTTCGATGTTCCGTGGCCGACAGGGCATCTTCCCGCTACATGTATATCTCTGCAGGAGCTACCTCTTGATGGATACTCCTGCAGAGAGTGCGTGCGGAAACACTTTTAAAGCTTCTTCTTTTCAAACCAGTAGAACATCCCCAGCCCGACAACAACAAAAGCACCAATAACCAGCCAGGGAGAAACTCCAATCACCTGGGGCAGTGTAATTTTCCCATAATTGCCCCAGGACAGCACAGTCGTTTTCAATCCTGGATATGCCTCAGCATACAGTGCTGCTCCGACGAGCATGCCCAATATGGCCCAGGCAGCATGAATCCTGCCTTCAGCCAGAGCTCCGACGGAAGTTCCCGGACAAAAGCCGGCAACAGCCCAGCCGATCCCAAAGAGAATGCCGCCTATAATAATGGCTCCGACATTGGTCGCTTTCAGACTGAAACTGATAACTCCTGCCCCTTGGAGAGCATACATCCCTATCATCCCCACCAGAACTGCGGAAAACATGAACTTGATAATGGTCATGTCCCTGAGCAGCATAAAGCCAACCTGCTTTTCAAAGCGTAATACTTCGCCCTTTTGCAAAAGAAATCCAAAGAGAAGACCGGTAATCAGCCCGATTACTTGTTCCATGATGTCCCTCCTTTTCCATAAAGAAATCGTGCGGTGAGAATCCCTCCGATCAAAAAGCAGACCAATGCCAACAGGCCGCTGACCGCCAGCTGCATGTTTCCGGAGAGACCGTGTCCACTGGGACAGCCTCCTGCCATCCTGGCCCCGAACATCAGGATAATTCCGCCTGCAAAAGCACCGACCGCCCTGACTGCGCTGCTTGTGCCGAATCGTTCCTTCCAGATAGGGGGGACGGTTTCAAACTTACTCGATCCACCCAGACGCGCAGAGACAAAAGCGCCGAGAAAAATACCGATAACAAAAAGCATCTGCCAGTCTACCTTGACTTTTTTTGAGGTAAAATATTCATTCTGGACAACATGCTCTGCATCCACGGATTGTTCGATTAAACCCGCGGCACGGACAAAGGTTGTTGAAGCCCCAAGGTACTTGGGCTTATCCAGCACCATGGTGGTAACCACGACAGACAGCACTGCCAGAACACCCACAAGCGCTCCAGCCAGGTACGGACTCCAGCGTGGGGAAGAAAAAGATGGATTCATAATGCCTCCGGTTGATTACAGGAAACCTTGAAAATTTGCTAATTTGCCCAACTTCTTCGTTACGCTCAGAATTTTATCCTCGGAATATCATTCATATGCCTGCGGTAAAATTCTTCTCGCGCCTCGAATTTGAACAAATTCTTCAATTTTTCAAGACACCCTACTGTTTACGGTGAACTTTTTCAAAAGTGTCCTCATACAATATCGGGACGCACAAACAAGAATACATGGAAAACAATTATTTCACCTGGCGGAAAAAGCAATATATGCAAAACATTTTTTACGCAATTGTAACACGCCGGCCTGATTTTCCCTGGGTCATCCAGGAATATCCCCACTTTCCCTGGAGAAAAAAGCGTTGATGCATATGGTTTTACACAGGATGTACAATTCCCGGGTTGCAGGTCGAGCGCACCTGCTTCCCGCCACTCCGGTCGCAAACAGAAAGTGAGGAAACCATGTACACAGCACTGATGCTTCTCCTCATTGGAATCGGGCTTCTGATTTTGCTCATGGGGCTTAAACAACGCCGTTTGGTCCACCTTGCAGTCGGTTCATTCATCACTGCCGGGACAATAGCCTTTTTCTGGTTCATGGGCTTCTGGGGAGAAATGCTCTGGTTTGAAAGCCTGGGCTACAACCGGCGATTCTGGGAAGTTTTCCGGGTTCAAGTCATAGCAGGAACAGTGAGTCTTGCCATTGCCGCCGTCCTGGTGTCTTTCTTTACCCGAGGGTATTCTTCCAGTAGAAAATACATCCGCCTCGGCGTGGTGGTTGTCGCCTCACTTGCAGGAATGACCTGGGGAACCGGGAACTGGGAAAATATCCTCCGCTTTCTCCATGCCGCTCCCACGGAGATGACCGATCCCATCTTTCACAAACCTGTGGGGTTCTACTTTTTTACCCTGCCTCTCCTGGATGCAGTTAATGGGTTCCTGCTACTGCTCGCAGCCATTTGCCTGGCAGCCAACTGCGCCAATGCCGTCCAGGTACAGCAGCAGGGAGAACGTGTCAGGTTCAGGCCGGATCTGAACGGAGATAACAGCGGCGGGATATATCGTTCGCTGGCTTTTTTCTTTTTAGTCATGGCCTATACGATGTTCCTGCAGCGATTGCATCTTATGTATTCAGAGATGGGAGCCGTCACCGGGCCCGGCTGGACAGACGTGCACATCAGATTGCCGGCTCTGATGACCATGCTGTTGTATCTGGCGGCACTGGCCGTGCTTAATGGGGTTTCTTCTCTTCGAAACAAACTGCTCTCTATCCTGCAGGCAAGATTCCCGGGCAACAGATCCCACTATCTCCTTACCCTGGGCTCACCGGCCTCGGCAGTTGTCCTTTACCTGACTGCGCTGACCATCCTGCCCACTGCTACACAGCGTCTGGCAGTTGAACCCAATGAGATTACCTTTGAGCGTCCCTACATTGCCCACAATATCCGCATGACCCGTCATGGATTTCGCCTGCAGTCTGTTGAAGAAAGAGAGTTCCCTGCCGCTGATGTGTTCACCCCGGATATGGTAGAACGTAACCGAACTATTTTTGATAATGTGCGGCTTTGGGACTACAACGCACTGCAAGCTGTCTTCAAACAATTTCAGGAGATACGTCTTTATTACGAATTCAAGGGCGTGGATATTGACCGTTACCTTATCGACGGCCGCTATTCTCAGGTCATGGTCTCTGCCAGGGAGATGCAGATTGAAAATATCCCGGCAAAGAGCCAGACCTTTGTCAACCAACGCTTCAAGTACACCCATGGCCACGGCATGACCATGACCAATGTGAGTACCTTTACGGAACAGGGACTGCCGGATCTGCTTATTCGCGATATTCCCGCCAGGAGTCGATACCCGGAACTGGAAATACAGCGGCCGGAAATCTATTACGGCGAACTCACCACCACGCCGGTGCTGGTCAATACCAAGGAAGAAGAATTTGATTATCCCGCCGGCGAAAAGAACGCCTATACCCGCTACCAGGGATCCGGCGGCGTCAGACTGAGCAATCTCCGGCGCAAATTCCTCTATGGATGGAAATTTGACGGGATACGCCTCTTTCTTTCCAGTTATCCGACTCCTGAAAGCCGCATACTGTTTCACCGGCAGATCAAAGAACGGGCAGCGCTGCTGGCGCCCTTTCTCCAATTTGACGATGATCCCTATATTGTTCTGGCTGACGGCAAGATGTATTGGATACTGGACGCCTACACCACTTCTGCATACCTGCCGTACAGTGAGCGCTTCCTTTCGGCCGGCAACGCCGGCACAATATATCACGACAATCCGTTTGCCGGCAGGAAATCGGCGAGATTCCAGGGGAGCAATTATGTGCGCAACAGCGTCAAGGTAGTTGTCGATGCCTATGAGGGGGCAGTGGATTTCTACATTTTCGATGAGAACGATCCGCTTATTCAGACCTGGAAAAATATTTTCCCGGATATGTTTCAGCCAAGCAGCGCCATGCCTGCCTCACTGCAGCGGCATGTCCGCTATCCCACAGACATGTTGCTGCTCCAGGGTTTGGTCTATGCCAAATATCACATGACCGAGCCGAACGTGTTTTATAACCAGGAAGACCTCTGGGTGCGCGCGACGGAAAAATATGCCGGCCGGGTAAGACCTGTGGAACCTTACTATATTATGTGGGAACTGCCTGGTTCGGATCATCCGGAATTCGTTCTCATGCTCCCCTTTACCCCCAAAAACAGGCAGGTCTCCATTGGCTGGATTGCCGCCATGTGCGATGGAGAGCAGTACGGCAGACTGCTTGCCTATATGTTTCCCAAGGAAAAACGAGTACTCGGACCCCAGCAGGTAGAGACAAAAATCGATCAGGACAGATTTCTTGCAAGCCGGCTGACCCTCTGGGATCAGAGGGGATCCAGGGTTATCAGGGGAAATGTACTTGCCATCCCGGTGGAAGACAGCCTGTTGTACGTGGAACCCATTTATCTGCAGGCGGAAACCGCGGCCTATCCGGAGCTGCGCCTGGTCGCCCTGATGCATGACGACACCCTCAGTTATGCGGAATCCTTTGATAAAGCCCTACAGGGCCTCTTTGAAAAAAGCAGTTCCCGGCCGGAATCAGCCGACCCGTCCGATGCAGCAGCGCCCTCATTACAGGAGCTCAGCGATCAGGCAAATACAGCCTTTGAGGCATACCTGCAGGCACTGGGAGACAAGCGATTTCAGGATGCCGGGCAGGCCTTGCAGAGGCTGGAGAGCAGTTTAAAAGGGCTGAGCAGGCTTACGGAAAATCAAGACAGGCTGCCCGTCGAAGAACCTGAGGCAACGCAAGACTGAACAAACGGGATAACGCGCAACAAAACTTCGATATTCATGTTTATGCTCGACTGTTTGTGTTCAAGATACCCTCAAATTCTTTTAATCGCGAGCGTACCGCCGTGCCGGAATGCAGATGGAGGCTTCTGCCGTGCCAGGAAGGTAGGCCGGTTGTTTTGCTTCAAGGCCCGGGGAATTGAGGGACCGTAGGGTGCGTCATACGCACGTATGCCGTAACGGCTGTTGTTCCAGCAGGTTGAAGTCCTGCAAAAGGAGTTGTCCGTACACCTTTTAAGTACCAGGAAGCAGCGTCTGAGTAATCAGGGGTTGTAAGTTTCCCATGGGCGAAGGTGCAGGCCGTAACGAAAGTGAACCTATATGTAGCCTCGTCAACGCTTATATGGAGAAGCCGACCTTTTGTGCGTTAAGGGAAGGCCGCAGTTCTTGAGAAGGGAAAACGGAAGCGTCTCAGGAGATCTCCCGGGGAAGCAGGGACGGCATGTATCGGAGGAACAACAGTGCAGTGCGGGAGACCCGATGCGGAAATGATTCAGGATCGTAAACCATGGGATATAAGGAGACCCCGAAATTTTCATGGTCCGTATCGGGAGTCGGAGGGGCCCATAGTACCGTTTGAGGACAGGGGACAACATAACCCCTGACCGAGGAAAGGAGCCCTACTTTGTTCATGCAACTAAAGAGCGGAGGATCAGGAGATTGCCTAAGCTATTAACTCCAAACAGTATCAAGACGCTACAGAGGAAGCTGTACCATAAGGCCAAGCAGGAACCTGCTTTTCGTTTCTACGCGCTGTACGACAAGATCTACCGTGCGGACATCCTGAGTCATGCATACGAACTTGTTCGGGCCAATAAGGGCTCCCCTGGAGCAGACGGGGTGAGCATTGAGTCCATCAGTGAAGGAGAAGGGGAGAGTGCATTTCTTGAAAGATTGGGACAGGAATTGCGGGAGAAAAGCTATCGGTGCGATCCAGTGCTCCGAGTCTGGATACCGAAAGCCAACGGGGACAAACGTCCGCTGGGAATACCCACAATACGTGACCGGGTAGTGCAACAGGCATTAAAGCTTGTGATCGAACCGGTATTTGAGGCTGATTTTTGTGACAGTTCGTATGGATTCCGTCCGAAACGTTCAGCACATGGTGCTGTTGACGCGATCAGCAGCGCTTTGGTAAGAGGGCACCATCAAGTGATTGATGCGGACCTGTCAAAGTACTTTGACACCATCCCTCACTCAAAACTTCTGGCAGTGGTAGCCGAACGGATCAGCGATAAGGAAGTCCTGGCGCTGATCAAGCAATGGCTCAAAGCGCCGGTGGTAGAAGATGTGAATGGTCGCCGCCGAACCATAGGCGGAGGAAAGGGAAATCGTTTCGGAACACCGCAGGGCGGGGTCATTTCGCCATTGCTTGCGAATCTGTACCTGCACTTGCTTGACAGGATATGGGAACGACATGATATAGCGCGCCGACATGGTGCAGAGCTGGTGAGATATGCAGATGACTTTGTGATTTTATGCAAAGGGTCTGTTGAACCGTCACTGCAACTGGTCAAAGCGTTATTTGCCAAATGCGAGCTACGGCTCAATGAGCAAAAGACTTCCGTGATAAATGCGAAACAGGAGAGCTTTGACTTTCTTGGCTTCAATTTTCGAATGAGGAAAAGTCGTCGCAGCGGCAAAGTGTATCCCCATGTTGAGCCATCAAAGCGTTCGGTTGATCGGATCAAGTCCAAAGTAAAGCAACTGACCAACCGTAGGAGAACGCTGATACCGTTGCCGAAACTAGTGGAAGAGGTAAACGAAGTCCTCCGTGGTTGGACAGGATACTTTCACTATGAACACAGTACGGAAGTGATGAGCAGAGTCAAGCACTTTACGGAAGAACGAATGCGCAAGCATTTGTGCATCCGTCACAAAGTGAGAACCCGTACTCGTGGATACGAACGGTTCAGTACAGCGTACCTGTACAGATATGTAGGCCTCTATAGAGTTCCAACCTGGGCGAAATGGAAGCGACAGGCGCAAGCCTTATGGTGAAGAACATCGGAAAGCCGTGTACGGGAAAACCGTATGCACGGTTTGATGAGGGAGCATTGAAGAGGCGATATCTTCAGAACACGTAGTAGCCGCGTGCGGCGAGGCGTCTTGAATATAGAAAGGGCCGAAGATACCGGCTGAATCAGTGCTCTACTCTACCATCAATATTTTTTTTTCTTTCCGTTAACCTCTCCTTAACCCCTCCCCTGCTATTCTCATCGTATACACAATAACCAATAGTACTTTACGTATCCCAATATCGACTGATGAAGACACAACAAAAATTGCTGCCGGCCGTTCTTGTACTGCTGCAACTTACAGCCTGCGGGTTCAAGCCGGGTGTTGAGTATGCGCCCCTGGCAGAGCTGGAACAGACGCAGGTTCAGGCCTGGTCTGAACAGGCAGAGGCTGTGCAGGCTGCGACCCTCTATGACCTGCTGGATTCGAAACAACTACGCAACCTTGTGCAGGAGGCCTTTGCCGCCAATCCCGGTTTCCAGCAGACTAGGTTGAGCCTGCAGATCGCCGAAGCGGAACTCCGGCAAACCAGAGGAGAAAGATTCCCCCAGGCGGGAGCCGACCTGTCCGGATCAAAGGAAGAAGGAGAGGAAGAAAGTTATACCGGCTCGCTCTCCATCAACTGGACGGTTGATCTGTGGCAAAAACTGGCGGATGCAACAGCCGCCGCAGACATGGATGTTGCTGAGCAGGCTGCACTGGTACAGTCGGCCCGGGACACCCTGGCTGTAGAGGTCATGAAGACCTGGCTGGAACTCATCGCCAAGTCGCACAGCGTCTCCATTCAGGAGCAACGACTCGCCACTCTGGAAAAAAACGAGCAATACATTTTAAAGCGCTACCGAAACGGCCTGGGTGAACTGGAAGACCTGGACAGCGCCCGCAGTTCCACCTCTTCGGCCAGGGCCACCCTGGTTGAATACAGGGAAAACGTCAACCGCCTGCAGCGAGCTCTACGCATCCTCCTGGGTAGAAGCGATCAGGAGAACATTGATATTCCAACGGACTATCCGGCTGTTCTCACCCCCCTTGCAGACCTGCCAAGCCAAACCCTGGCCCGGCGTCCTGATCTGCAGGCAGCCTACTTTGCCATCTCCTCAGCCGATCTGCAGACCTCTGTGGCCTATAAGGAGTTGCTGCCGACAATCAGTCTCAGCGCAGCGCTTCAGGATGCTGGTTCCTCTCCTTCAAGCCTGTTGATGAACGACCCACTCTGGTCTCTACTCGGACAACTCACAGCACCCCTGTTCCAGGGCGGCAGCCTTAAGGCGGCAGCTGATAAGGCGGAGCTTGAAGCGGCAAAGACCTTCCAGGCCTATCGGGAAACGCTGCTTAACGCTGTACAGGAGGTAGAAGATGCCATTGGCTATGAGCGGGAGCTGAGCCTTCGCATAGAACATATTTCTGCTGCCCTGAACAGTGCCCAAAATTCCCTGCAGACCTACAGACAAAGTTATCGCACCGGTCTGGTGGATATCCTTGATCTCTTAGCTGTCCAGAAAAACACCTACGACCTTGAAATCGAACTCGACAACCTAATGTACCAACAGCCGGCAAACCGAATTGACCTGGGCCTTGCTCTTGGTTTGGGAGTAACTAAATAATGCAACGTACAACACAATGGCTTGCTCCGCCCCTGGCCCTCCTGGTGCTGGCGGGAGTTATCGTATTTACCGTACAGAATATGGGCGCGCATAATCAGCCCCCCATGCCCGCAGCCGAAAAAGCCGTACAACATCCTGATGTCTCGGTCGTAACCGTGAATCCTGCGAGCTATAATGCCCGCATTACCGGCCAGGGTGAAGCCGCACCCCATTACAGCCTGACCCTGACCGCGGAGGTGAGCGGTACAATAGAGGACATGGGAGATAACTTTGAGTCCGGCAGCATCCTAGCCAAGGGTGATGTGCTTTTTCGCATTGAAGATACGGCTTACATCGCTGCACTGGCCACGGCTGAGAGTGAACTGGCAGCAAGTGAGCTGGCCCTGCTGGAAGAAGAACGCCAGGCCAAGCAGGCACTGGTGGAATGGAAGTCCTCCGGCCTGGAAGGCGAGCCGGATTCAGACCTGGTGCTCCGTGTACCGCAACTGGCGGCTGCCAAGTCCGAGGTAAGCAACAATCAGGCCGCCCTGGCACTTGCCCGTAACAACCTCCGCAAAACCACAGTGACGGCTCCTTTTGACTGTCTGGTGGTTTCCCGCAATGTGGCTCCGGGCAGCTATGTGCAGGCAGGAACCGAGGTGGCCTCCTTATACAGCACGGATACCATGGAAATACGCATTGCCCTTTCAGCTTCGGAATGGGGCAACCTGCCGACTGATGTAGCAGAAAGCGGCCATCCGGTAACCATAACCAGTGTGGAGAACGGACAAACCTGGCAGGGAAGAATCAGCCGCGTGGAAAACCATGTGGATACCCAAACCAGACAGCGTACCGTGGTTGTTGAGGTTGAGCATCCCCTTGCCCGGAATACACCTCTCATGGCCGGCACCTTTGTACGGGTCGACATTGCAGGTAAACAGGTGGACACTCTCTGGAAACTGCCGGCTTCCGCACTGAGCCAGCGCGGTGAGATCTGGTATGTGGATGCAGACAACACCTTGGCCTGCTTCCAGGCCGAACCGGCTTTCAGCGACCATGACTCTATCTTTATCGAAGTTCCATCCACGTTGTCCGACCTCTCCTAAAAGGTTCTTGCCCATCCGTTGTCGAGTTACCTGGCAGGCATGGCGGTTCACCCCGTAGAGGAGCGCATCAATGAATAACAACATGAACGGCATCATAGCCTGGTTTATCAAAAACCCGGTTGCCGCCAACCTGCTCATGGTCCTGGTTATCGTGCTGGGAGTCATGCAGTCCGGCTCCCTGCGCAAGGAAGCCTTCCCGCCCATGGAGCCTGATTCCCTGACCATTTCGGTCACCTATGATTCAGGCTCAGCCAAGCAGGCGGAAGAAGGCATTGCCATGAAAATCGAGGATCAACTTGAAGATGTCACCGGTATAGACTCCATCACCTCCTCTGCCACGGGCAGCGGAGCCACGGTGACAGTAGAAATGGAGGACGGTTATGATCTCAACACACTGCTGGAAGATGTAACAGCCAAGGTGGATGCCATTTCCTCCTTTCCTACTGATGCCAAAAATCCGGTCATTGAAAAAGCGGAACGGGAAGAACACTCTCTCTGGATCCAACTCTACGGTAATGCAGATCGTACGACCCTGCAAAAACTTGCCGAACGGCTGAAAAATGATCTGCTTGCCCATAACAACATCAGCCGTGTTTCCATTTCCGGCTGGATCGATCCCATGATCGTAGTGGAGATCAACGAAGACAGGCTCCAGGCCTATGGACTTTCCCTCTCCGATGTGGAAGAAGCGGTCAACCAGGGCTCCTCGGATACCATGAGCGCTGTGCTGCGCAACGAAAACGTCTATCTGCAGCTGCAATCGTCCCAGCAGGCATATTACAAAGAAGAATTTGCCGCCATCCCGCTCCTGACAACCGATGACGGACGCCGAATTCTCCTGGGTGAAGTTGCAACGATAGCCGACACCTTCGACGACGACACCACGGTGCTCTCCCGTTTCAACGGCGAAAGCTCAATCGGTCTGCAGGTTGTTGCCGCCGGTCAGGATGACATTACCAAATCCGTTGCCGGTGCACGGGAAGTGGTTCAGGAGTGGCAGGATACCGGCAAGCTGCCGGACGGCATTGAACTGGCCACCTGGTATGACCGTTCGGAAATGATCAAGGAACGCCTCAAGCTGCTGGTGGAAAACGCCCTCACAGGTATTGCCCTGGTCTTTCTGCTCCTGGCCGTGTTTCTCAACCTGACCGTTGCCTTCTGGGTTGCCATGGGGCTGCCTTTCATCTTTTTCGGTACCCTCTATTGTATGGGTACGCCGCTTATCGACCTGACGCTCAATGAATTTACCACCTTCGGTTTTATCATGGCCCTTGGTATTGTGGTGGATGATGCGGTTGTGGTCGGGGAAAGCGTGTACACCATCCGCAGACGGGACGGCGACACCCCGGCAAGTACAATCAGGGGGACCATGCGGGTTGCCATTCCCACCCTGTTCGGCGTATTCACAACCGTGGCCGCCTTTTATGCCCTGTCCCAGACCAGCGGTGGGCTCGGTCATCTGTACAGTCAGTTTGCCATGGTGGTAGCTATCTGTCTGATCCTGTCTCTGGTTGAATCCAAACTGATCCTGCCTGCACACCTCAACCATCTGCATACGGGTACCGGCAAATCATCCAATCCGTATATGCAATTGTGGCAAAAGGTGCAACGGCTTGCCGACAGCGGCTTGCAATGGTTCAGCGACAGAATATATCGACGCATCATCGAGCTTGCCCTGCACCACCGTTATGCGGTATCCATCCTGTTTGCCGCCCTGTTCGTACTGGTCATTTCCATGCCTTTTACCGGCATGGTGCGGATGAGTTTTTTCCCTGATATCGTCGGCGATACGGTCCGGGCTGAACTGATAATGGAAAACGATGCCACCTACGGCATGACCCATGCCGCCCTGAATCGTCTGGAGAAGCTAGCCTTCCAGACCGACACGGAACTGTGCAAGGATAATCCGAAGTCAGGTATTGCCAATCTGCAGCTGTTGTCAGAATCCGACCAGGCCGGTAAAATCACGGTGGAGCTGGACGCAGACAGCCCCTATGATATCAACCGGTTCACCCATCGCTGGCAGGAGCTTGCCGGTCTGCCGGAAGGCGTGCGCACCCTCTCCATCCAGCACGCACACAGGATGGTCAGCGCCCTCAGAGTGGAATTGCGCAGTGATGATGACTCTGAACTGACGGCTGCGGGTACACAGCTGAAATCATACCTGGAAAGCATTCCGGCTGTCAGCGGCATCGAGGACAACCTTGAACCCGGACAACCCCAGTTGCACCTGGAGCTCAACCAGCAGGGACGCGCCCTTGGCCTGACCACGGATATGCTCTCCACCCAGGTGCTCCAGGCATTCAGCGGCCAGGTGGTGCAACGGTTTCAGAGAAACAGCGACGAGATCGAAGTCAAGGTACGCTACCCGGAAGAAAATCGTTCCAATCCGGCCGATGTACTGCAGGCAAACATCCGCACTGAGGACGGCACGGTGCTGCCCCTGGCATCTGTGGCCGGCATAACCTACGGCTACACCAGGGACTCCATCGACCGCATTGACGGCAAACGTGCGGTCTATATTTCCTCGGATGTGGATAAGGACCGGATGTCTGCCACGGAGCTGGTGGCAAAGCTGCAAACAGAGATTGCACCGGAACTTGAGCGTTCCTTTCCAGGACTGAGCATACATTTTGCCGGAGAAGCCGAGCAGCAGGCAGAAACTCAGAACTCCATGGTCAACATGTTCCTCCTGGCGCTCCTGCTCATCTATATCCTGCTGGCTATCCCTCTGCAGTCCTATTCGCAACCTCTACTGATCATGACAGCCATTCCCTTTGGCGTAGTGGGAGCGGTACTGGGCCACTGGATGAATGATCTGTCTTTGGGTATACTTTCCTTAAACGGCATTATCGCCTTGAGCGGTGTGGTGGTCAACGACAGTCTGCTGCTGGTTGCCCGTTTCAATGGCCTGCGCAAAAAAGCCAAAGCAACGCAGAAGGTACAGGAACTCATCAGTATAGCCTGCAGGGACCGGTTGCGCGCAGTTCTGCTGACCTCCATAACCACCTTTGCAGGCCTGATGCCGCTGCTGGGAGAAACCTCCATGCAGGCGCAGTTTCTTATCCCTGCCGCGGTTTCCCTGGCTTATGGAATCATGTTTGCCACGGTTATTACCCTGATCCTGATTCCATCGCTGTTGATGATTCAACACGATTTTGCCTGCATTATCAGACTGATCATTCGGAAAATACTACCCTCGCAACCTAAGGAGCAGCCCGTATGCTGACCGTATTGCTTGTAGAAGACGACCAGGATCTGGCAGATACCATTATGGAATACCTGGAACTGGAGCAGATCACCTGCCACTCTGCCAGCAATGGTGTGGCAGGACTGAACCTGGCAGAGCAAAACAGGTATGATGTGCTCCTGCTGGATCTGAACCTGCCAAGGCTTGATGGGTTGACCTTGTGCCGTAAGCTCCGAGACCAGGGTGATGATACCCCGGTCCTGATGCTGACTGCCAGGGATGGACTGGATGACAAACTCGACGGTTTCCGGGCCGGCACCGATGATTACCTGGTAAAACCCTTTGAACTACAGGAGCTGGTGGTTCGCATTTTTGCCCTCTCCAGACGACGCAGTGGAGAAGTGAAAAAGCTTTCCTGCGCTGATCTGGAGATGAACCTGCAGACCCATACCGTCACCCGCCGGGGAATGCCCCTGAAACTCTCGCCCACAGGCTGGAAACTGCTCGAAGTGCTGCTGCGCGCCTCGCCCGCTGCAGTATCCCGTCAGGAATTGGCTGAAAAAGTCTGGGGTGACGACCTGCCTGATTCCAATTCCCTGAAGGTGCACATCTTTAACCTGCGTAAGGCTGTGGATGCGCCGTTTGAAACATCTCTGCTGCATACCGTGGCAGGGCATGGCTTCGTACTTTCCCAGCAAGATCGGTCCGCATCATGAAAACACAGATCAGTCTGAAACTCTATGTCAGCGCCATCTTTCTTTCCTTAACGGCAATACTGGTACTTGGAGCTGCCCTGCTCAGTGCACGCTATTACATGATGGGCATGGATTCCATTGTGGCGTCTGACATGTACAAGACCGCAGAGGCATACCTGCAGAAAACCGAACCGGAAGAGAGAAAACCGCTGGAATATTTCTTGGAGTGTTTTTTGACCTCCAATTGGGAAAACATGCCTGAGAGCATACGTTCCCAGATGCCGCAAGGCCCCACAGGAGAAGCAAGGCTGATGAAGCAGGATAAATCAGGTTTTCTCCGGCCTCCGGAGGTGCTTACCTTTGCCCTTCGTTACCAAGAGGGAGATAGTGTTGTGTATGTGGCCAGGCAGGAAACCAGGCACTCCGGCAATCCGCTCATCGGCAGGAATGCCAGGGAAAACCTGCGCAATTTACTGCTCATCACCCTGGCCGCGGCCCTGGTAGTAGGCCTGATAGTACGCCTGCTGATGCTCCAGGTTTCCAGAACCGTTGCAGGACTGGGGAACTGGGCCCAAGGTTTGGATGAAAAAACACTGCAGAACCAGCCTCCGGACTTCCATTACCCTGAGCTCAATGCCCTGGCAGAGCTGATTCGAACCTCTCTGCAGTCAGTTCAGGAGGGGCTGGACCGTGAGCACAAGTTCCTGCGCCATGCCAGCCATGAGCTGCGTACCCCCATCAGCGTTATCCGCAATAATGTGGAGTTGCTGGACAAGCTCCAACATCTGCCGGAAGAGCGCAAAGCAGGCAAACAGAAGCAGGTGATACAGCGCATTGACAGGGCAAGCCTGAACATGAAATATATGACCGAGACCCTACTCTGGCTCAGTCGCAATGAAGACACCATGCCGAGCTTGAAGCCCGTACAACTGGATACGCTTATCACGGAGCTCACCGATGACCTGCTCTACCTGATTGAGGGAAAAGAAGTAACAAGTGAAGTGCATACCACTCCCTGCATCGTACACGTCCCGGAACCTGCAGCCGGAATTGTGATCAGCAACCTGATCCGCAATGCCCTGCAGCACACCAATAGCGGGAGTGTCAATATCACCCAGGATGAGAATCACATAACCATCATAAATACCCTGCCCTCCTCATCCAAAGGGGATGATCTCGGGTTTGGATTGGGTCTCAAACTCACGGAGCAGCTGACCCGCAAATTGGGCTGGCCCTATGAAAATAAAGTTACCTCCAGCGGCAACCTGGCCACGGTCACCTTAATTGAGCCGCTGATTGGAACCCCAAACTAAGCAGGGTGCGTTGTGCATGCCAATAAACTTATGGTAGAGTAGAGCACTGATTCAGCCGGTATCTTCGGCCCTTTCTATATTCAAGACGCCTCGCCGCACGCGGCTACTACGTGTTCTGAAGATATCGCCTCTTCAATGCTCCCTCATCAAACCGTGCATACGGTTTTCCCGTACACGGCTTTCCGATGTTCTTCACCATAAGGCTTGCGCCTGTCGCTTCCATTTCGCCCAGGTTGGAACTCTATAGAGGCCTACATATCTGTACAGGTACGCTGTACTGAACCGTTCGTATCCACGAGTACGGATTCTCACTTTGTGACGTATGCACAAATGCTTGCGCATTCGTTCTTCCGTAAAGTGCTTGACTCTGCTCATCACTTCCGTACTGTGTTCATAGTGAAAGTATCCTGTCCAGCCACGGAGGACTTCGTTTACCTCTTCCACTAGTTTCGGCAACGGTAACAGCGTTCTCCTACGGTTGGTCAGTTGCTTTACTTTGGACTTGATCCGATCAACCGAACGCTTTGATGGCTCAACATGGGGATACACTTTGCCGCTGCGACGACTTTTCCTCATTCGAAAATTGAAGCCAAGAAAGTCAAAGCTCTCCTGTTTCGCATTTATCACGGAAGTCTTTTGCTCATTGAGCCGTAGCTCGCATTTGGCAAATAACGCTTTGACCAGTTGCAGTGACGGTTCAACAGACCCTCTGCATAAAATCACAAAGTCATCCGCGTATCTCACCAGCTCTGCACCATGTCGGCGCGCTATATCATGTCGTTCCCATATCCTGTCAAGCAAGTGCAGGTACAGATTCGCAAGCAATGGCGAGATGACCCCGCCCTGCGGTGTTCCGAAACGATTTCCCTTTCCTCCGCCTATGGTTCGGCGGCGACCATTCACATCTTCTACCACCGGCGCTTTGAGCCATTGCTTGATCAGCGCCAGGACTTCCTTATCGCTGATCCGTTCGGCTACCACTGCCAGAAGTTTTGAGTGAGGGATGGTGTCAAAGTACTTTGACAGGTCCGCATCAATCACTTGATGGTGCCCTCTTACCAAAGCGCTGCTGATCGCGTCAACAGCACCATGTGCTGAACGTTTCGGACGGAATCCATACGAACTGTCACAAAAATCAGCCTCAAATACCGGTTCGATCACAAGCTTTAATGCCTGTTGCACTACCCGGTCACGTATTGTGGGTATTCCCAGCGGACGTTTGTCCCCGTTGGCTTTCGGTATCCAGACTCGGAGCACTGGATCGCACCGATAGCTTTTCTCCCGCAATTCCTGTCCCAATCTTTCAAGAAATGCACTCTCCCCTTCTCCTTCACTGATGGACTCAATGCTCACCCCGTCTGCTCCAGGGGAGCCCTTATTGGCCCGGACAAGTTCGTATGCATGACTCAGGATGTCCGCACGGTAGATCTTGTCGTACAGCGCGTAGAAACGAAAAGCAGGTTCCTGCTTGGCCTTATGGTACAGCTTCCTCTGTAGCGTCTTGATACTGTTTGGAGTTAATAGCTTAGGCAATCTCCTGACCCTCCGCTCTTTAGTTGCATGAACAAAGTAGGGCTCCTTTCCTCAGTCAGGGGTTATGTTGTCCCCTGTCCTCAAACGGTACTATGAGCCCCTCCGACTCCCGATACGGACCATGAAAATTTCGGGGTCTCCTTATATCCCATGGTTTACGATCCTGAATCATTTCCGCATCGGGTCTCCCGCACTGCACTGTTGTTCCTCCGATACATGCCGTCCCTGCTTCCCCGGGAGATCTCCTGAGACGCTTCCGTTTTCCCTTCTCAAGAACTGCGGCCTTCCCTTAACGCACAAAAGGTCGGCTTCTCCATATAAGCGTTGACGAGGCTACATATAGGTTCACTTTCGTTACGGCCTGCACCTTCGCCCATGGGAAACTTACAACCCCTGATTACTCAGACGCTGCTTCCTGGTACTTAAAAGGTGTACGGACAACTCCTTTTGCAGGACTTCAACCTGCTGGAACAACAGCCGTTACGGCATACGTGCGTATGACGCACCCTACGGACCAAGCACCCGAAAAGTGCCTCGGAAGGGCAACAGGGTAGATTACCTGCTGACCGCACTTCTACCAGAAACACACTCCACCTCTTATTATGTTTCTCTTTCCAGGCAGTGCGGATAACGCACCCGGCCTCACCGCTGTTCCGGAGTGCAGGTAGATGCTTTTGCCATGCCAGGGAGATCTGGCTGTTTCTCTGCTTCAAGGGTTGGGGGATTGAGGGCTGTAGGGTGCGTCTTACGCACCGATAAACAAATAAAAAACATCTGTAACGGACTAAAAGCCATGCCTCAATCAACAACATCGTACCGCCCGGGAACCCTTATCCTGCTCCTGGGTATATTGACCATGTTTGCCCCATTTGCCACGGATACGTACCTGGCAGGGTTCCCTGAAATTGCCGAGAGCCTGCACTGCAGCGCTGATGATGTTCAGCTCAGCCTGTCCACATTTTTCTTCGGCCTGGCCATCGGCCAGCTCTTCTATGGCCCGATAAGCGACAGGATAGGCAGAAAAATTCCCCTGCTCGCCGGTATCCTGCTGTACATCCTGACATCCATCGGTGCCCCGCTTTCCCCAAACATTGAAATATTTGTAGGCTTACGCTTTCTCCAGGGAGTCGGCGGCTGTGCAGGCATGATCATCAGTAGAGCAATCATCCGTGACCTGTTCGATGAAAACCAATCCGCACGGGCTCTTTCCCTGCTTATGGTTCTGCAGGCCCTCGGGCCTATCCTCGCCCCCATTCTGGGCGGCTATATTCTCCTGGTGACCAGCTGGCACGGCATCTTTGTTTTCCTTGTTGCAGTAGGAGTGCTCACATTGAGTGCATCAATTTTTATTATTCCGGAAACACTGTCCATTGCAGATCGCCAACAGAGTCGCTTGCGAGATGAACTACGCGTTTTCAACTCCTTTCTCAGCAATCGCTGCTTTATTATCCCCACCCTTGCGGGAGCTGTGGGAGCATCATCCATGTTTGCCTTTATCAGTGGTTCACCCTACGTCATAATGGAACTGTACGGCATCAATCCGCAGCAATATGGTTGGCTGTTCGGTCTGAACGCCTGCGGGTTCATTGTCTCCAGTATTCTGAACCGCACGCTGTTGAAATATTTCCCCCCTGCCAAAATACTTATAGGAGCAATCGTTTTTGCCTGCATGACCTCAGGTATTGCCCTTACCATGGTCGGCACCGAACACCTGGCCCTGCTCCTGATTCCTCTTTTCTGCAGCTTGTCCATGGTGCCGGTCGTGGCTGCCAATAGCGTGGCAGTAGCCATGGAAGTGGCCGGCAACCATGCGGGCAGCGGTTCTTCGCTCATTGGTGTGCTGCAGTTTGGTATTGCCGCATTCATCAGCGCACTTGTCAGCACGCTGCACAACGGCACAAGCTATCCCATGGTGGGGATAATTTTCAGCGTCTATCTCCTGGCAGGGGTAATTTCCTTGACCACAAAACGTTCATGAGCGATAAAGACCGAAATTTACGCTGAAAAGCCCCTTCACTTGACGAATACCACAATGTGGCTATTGTAACTACAAAGACCGGCGCTCTTTTCATATGCTTCGTCTATGCAATTCTCTACTGTACGCCTGGTGAAAAAACGCTCAGGGAGAAATACGAGGTAAGAGCAGCGGCTATGCCGTCATCAACATTGCTTTACATCGGGCCAACAGGACGAGACATATGATTCTCATCCCGGCCTGTCTCCTTGACACCCCCCACGATGGAGGCTCATCATGATAAAATGTATCAAAAGGTACAAGGGAATAATAACATACGTTCCCATGCTCATACTCGTACTGGCACTCTTTTCAGTTGGTTCCCTGCAGGCAGGCGAACCGGCTGTGAGCTACACCCACAACGATGCAGCCCTGCAATGGGGTCCATGTCCAGCCTTTATTCCTGAAGGTTGTCAGATTGCCGTACTGCATGGAGATCCGGCACAGAAGAACGCTGATATCTTTTTTAAGGTTCCCGGCAACTTTGCAATTCCCCATCACCGGCATACTTCACCGGAAAGAATGGTGCTTGTCTCCGGAACACTGGAGGTAACCTATGACAACCAGAAGACTGAAATTTTGCACCCTGGAACCTATGCCTATGGTCCCGCCGAACATCCGCATACAGCATTTTGTCGTGACGGTGATCCCTGCGTACTCATGATTGCCTTTGTGGACCCGATTGATGCGTATGAAATCATGAAAGAAACAAAGGAGTAAAAAAAGGGGACGCATTTAAAGCCTGCAATTCGTCAAAGCGTTGATCACTTCATACCTGATAGCGATCTGCACGGTGATTCAAGGCAATAATCAGATTTACAATCAATCCGCAGACAATGGAGAGACCGGTTCATACCTTACCTCTCTTCAGTGTGGTCCGAGCTGCAGGAGTATATATGCCGCAGGCAAGAGATACAGCAGGAGCAGCACCAGCCGGGAAGAGGCCAGCCTCCTGAAAAAAACCAGCACGCAAAGTCCTGCAAACACTGCAGCCCCCCTGAGCCCCATGGACATATAGCTCCACTTGAGAATGGTTGAATCAAGCCCGGTAAAAACCAGCAGGGAAGCTGCAACCAATACGAGGAGCGCACTCAATCGTACCAGGGTGACCGGCCGGGTTCTGCCTGTGAAAAATGTTCCCCGGCAAAGAAAATCGTTATAAAGATTGGTGGTTACTCCCAGAACCAGGCCTGCTCCCGTACCAAGGACGACAAGCAGAATGCCTGCTGAAAAAAAAGCGGCTATCACCGGCGGAAAATAGTGTTCTAGAAAAAAGGGTAAGGCCTGGGCCGGGTTTGCTGCGACTTCAGGATGATGCGCCCGCAAATACAGTCCCACGATGATGCCGAGAGCTCCCACAGGCGGAACGATAACCGCGCTTAGGAAAGCGCCGTTACGGGCTGCACGCACGTCCCTGGCTGAAAAAATCGCCTGCAGATAAATCTGGGTGGAAAGCACCCCGACCAGCATGGAAAACATATCTACAACCGCAGTCTTTACGCCGTAGTTTCCAAAACCGAGCATATCAATCTCCGGCGGCAGCCCGGCAACTATGCCGGCCATTCCTTCCCCTTTACTCAGACCGACCCCGGCACAGGCAAGCATGATCAGGTAGATCATGAAAAATTTAATTTTCCCGATCAGGCCTGCTCCGGTTATCCCGCCTGAAATCACAAAAACCCCGATAAGAATCATGGTAATCAGTATTGAAACGATATCACCAAAGGAAAACACGGCCTGCAGGATGGCAATGGATGCAAGAAACTGCCCCACCACATGGATAAACATTCCCACAGAGTTAATTGCACTGCAGTATTTCTGAAACCGTCGGCCAAAGAAGCGGCCCAGATATTCAGAGACAGTGACAACGCCCTCCTCGCGTAAGGCGCGGGCAAAAAAACACCCCAGCAAGAAACAGGACAACCCGCTGCCGAAGGTAAATATGCCGGCGGATATGCCATGGGTATAGGCGGCCTGAACAGTCCCAATGGTAGAAACGCCCCCGACCAGGGTACCGATGATGATCCAGGATACCCCCGTTGAGGTGAGGGAACGGCCGGCTACGGAAAAATCATCTGCTGATCGGACCCTGCTTGAACGTAGAAGGGAAAGTACACTGATGCCGAGAAAAATAAGTATGAAGGTAAACTGGTAGGTATGGATCATAGGGATCAGGCAAACAGAGAATCAAAACCGGAAAGGTCCAGCTGTTTTTTTCTCTGTTTGAGAAACTCCAGAAAGTCAGCTCCGCTGCGACTGAGAATACGCTCTTCCGGGAATCCGGCGGCTCGAACCAGTGCCTCGCATTCCTCAAAAACACCGATCTTTTCGGCTAAGTGAGCATCACTTCCAAAGGTGAGATACCCGCCTTGCCGGTCAACCGCTTCGGCGAGCGCAGCACAGTTTTCCAGGGAACCGCTCCTGGAGGTCGTAAAAGATGAATTATTGATTTCAATGAGCACATTGTTGACTGCAGCCGCCCCGGCAACCTTGTCAACATCGATCGGAAACCTGGGGTTGCCGCCATGTGCAAGCACATCCACTTTCCCGGATTCCATGGCTCTGATAACAGCCTGCGTATGCTGTCGCTCCGATTCCGGCTTCACGACAGGCTCATGAAACCCGAAGAGCACGATATCCATATGACCACAGACATCTTCGTCAATGTCAAGTTCTCCCTGAAAGTTGATAATATTAGCCTCCACCCCGCGCAAGATCCCGACCCCGTTCATAATCCGGGGCAGCACTTTCATGTTTACAAAAAACCAGACATGGGGCCCTCCAGGCATGGCCGGACCGTGGTCGGTATTTGCCAGCAACTTGATGCCCCGGGCTGCTGCCGCATGAACATTTTCAGCTAGTGTGGAATAAGCATGACCGCTCGCTACCGTATGGGTATGACTGTCAACTTCGATACGCATAGCACTTCTCCCCGGCCTGCAAGGGCCTGCGCTTAAAAATTTTTATAAAAATCAGACCACTGAGCATACACGATCTGCCGTATTTCAGGCGTCATGAGAATGATGTTGCAGAGTGCAATGGCGGAAAAGCATCCTGCCACCAAGCGTTCGCCCCATTTTCCGGTGGTAATGGTAACAGGAGCCCTGAAATTCCGGCCCCATGGGAATAACAACTCAATACCCTGGTCGGTAAAAAAATCAGACGCCAGATGGGCGGCATACCCTGTCAGCAATCCGACCTGTACAGCCATGGGCAGGCTGTCGGTAATACAAAACAACCCGACCAGGGCCAGGAGGCTGTGGGTGACGCCCCTGTGCCGGCTGAATCCTATGCCGAGCAGAATCAATGCAATGAGAATCGTTTCACTGTTTACCCTGTAATAGAGGACCGCTGCAGCCAAGGCAAGATACGAGAGTTTGGTAAGCCCCAGGGAAATATTTATTTTCCCGTGACCGTGGTCGATATCCGGCAGATAACTGCCTGCAGCAGCCGCTGCAAAGAGAACCGCCGAGGGCTGAACAACATCGGCCGTAATCAGGGTTGTGCTGACGGCCATGCCTATTATACAATGAGTCTCGCCTTTCATATACTTCTTATAAATCCCGTAACAAAAAAAGAGGGTGCACGATACAATGTTGCATAAAAAATATACTGATTTTACAGTATACAGAATATGAGTCCTAACTTCCACAGCGAGAAAACAATGAGACATATCATCGGCATCGCAGGACTGGCAGTCATGGGTGAAAACCTGGTCCTTAATATGGCATCCAAAGGATATTCCGTCGCAGTATACAACCGTACCTCCAGTAAAACAGAAAAATTCGTCAACGGCAGGGGGAAAAGCGACAGAATAGAAGGATTCACTGCAATCAAAGATTTTGTCGCAAGCCTGGAACGTCCAAGACGGATCATGATGATGGTCAAAGCCGGCAGTCCGGTGGACCAGTTTATCGAACAACTGCTGCCCCATCTTGAAGCCGGGGACCTGATCATCGACGGCGGCAACTCCAACTACCACGATACAAACCGACGGCTGGCAATGCTGGGAGAGCGCGGCCTGCTCTATATCGGCACAGGCGTTTCAGGGGGTGAGGAGGGTGCGCTCAACGGGCCTTCCATCATGCCCGGAGGCTCTCCCGAGGCCTGGCCGCTGGTACGGGAGATCTTCAGCGCCACCGCCGCCCGGCTGGATGACGGTTCCTCCTGCTGCGCCTGGATGGGACCTGAAGGTTCGGGACATTTCGTCAAAATGGTACACAACGGCATCGAGTACGGGGACATGCAACTGATCTGCGAAGCCTACCAGTTCCTGAAAGATGTCCTCGGCCTGGATCATGGAAGCATCCACGACACCTTTGCCTCCTGGCAGCAGGGAAACCTCAACAGTTACCTGATAGAAATTACAGCGGAGATTACAGCTTTTAAGGATAAAGACGGCGCTCCCCTGCTGGACAAAATACTCGATGCCGCCGGACAGAAAGGCACAGGTAAATGGACCGTTAACGCAGCTCTGGACAGCGGAGTTCCCCTGTCGCTGATATCAGAATCCGTTTTTGCCCGCTGCCTGTCCAGCAATACCGATCTCCGTTATCAGGCGGCAGACGCCTTTGAGATCGCACGGCCTGTCTTTGCCGGAGACAGGCAAGCCATGGTCAGGCATCTCGGTACAGCCCTGTATTGCGCCAAAATTATCTCCTATGCCCAGGGATTCGGCCTGCTTCAGGCTGCGAGCCGTGATTGGAACTGGAAGCTTGATTTCGCTGCCATTGCCAGGATATGGCGGGGAGGCTGCATCATTCGCTCAGGGTTCCTTGATCGTATCGCCGAAGCCTACCAGAATAATGAGCCGGCCAATATGCTGCTGGCCCCCTATTTTCAAAAAGCCCTGCAAAACGGCCATGCAAGCCTGCGTGAAATTCTGGTTTCCGGTATGAAAGCAGGTATCCCCCTGCCCTGCCACAGTGCCGCACTCGCTTATTTTGACGGGCTGCGCAGCAAGCGATTACCGGCAAACCTTCTCCAGGCACAGCGGGACTACTTCGGCGCCCACATGTACGAACGTACCGACAGTCCCAGAGGTGAATGGTTCCACACCAACTGGACCGGCGCCGGAGGGGACACAACATCCACGGCATACTCAAAATAAAAGCACTGCCCCAATCGTAACTTTGCATTGAGGGCTGTAGGGTGCGTCATACGCACCGAACATAATGTGTCCAAGTATTATAACCAATAGCTATCAGGGTGATGCGCATTCCCATCCACCCCTGCCAAAATGGTATAAACCAAGGCGCCTTCAATCATAACTCTGCATTGAGCAACGCCAGGGTCTGTTGATGAAGCTCCGAAGTTGCAGCGGCGACAACCCGCCCCTCTGATTTAACGCTTAAAGGCGCGCCCTGCCAATCCGTGATAATCCCTCCGGCCTCCTGGATAATCGGAACCAGGGGGAGATAATCAAAGGGGTGCAGCTCAGACTCCACAACAAGGTCGACAAAACCGGAAGCCAGCAGACAGTAGATATAACAGTCTCCCCCAAACCTGGTGTCACCAACGGTCTCAATCAATTTCCATATCAGCGATTTTTCACTTTCGTGAAAATATAACGGGGAAGTCGTACAGAATATTGCATCTTCTAGTCGTTTGCAGGCACTCACCGCACACCGGGTTTGCGTTCCTCCCCGCTCGGAAAACCAACAGCCGCAGCCTGCAGAGGCGTTCCAGGATTCAACCAAAGCCGGCATCTCAACCGCACCAACGACCGGGATTCCCTCATGCAGAAGTGCGACCAGGGTTCCCCAGACAGGATTTCCGGAAACGAAACTGCGGGTCCCGTCAATGGGATCAATGGACCAGACATATCGGGCCTGCAGGTTGTCACTGCCGTACTCTTCACCAAGAAGGCCATGGTCCGGATATCTTTCCTGTATGCTTTTTCGCAGCAGTTCCTCGGTGGTGCGATCTGCAATGGTGACAGGGCTGTTATCTTTTTTGACATCAACCGCGCAGTTGCTCCTGAACCATTGTTTGGCACAACCTCCCCCCCTGCGAGCAATATCTACGGCAAAATTCGAAAACGCTGGTATATCTTCAGAAAGCTGCAAGTGTTTTTCCATGGTTATCATTTCTCATCAACAATATTTCAAGGTAACTGCTCATAGGGGGCACAGTCCAGCTTGACAACTTCCCCGTATTTGTAACAGCTCACAGTGCACCTGATCTTTCCGCGATCAGGTGCACTGTAAGCAGTTACGTTTCAAGATGTGTTTTTTGCCATCCTTTGCCTGCAACAGCAAAATTTTGCAGCATACAACACAGGGCGCAGTGTGTCTACCGGCTTAGTGCAAAGCAGGCGCAAACAACGAAGCCGACGCAGGCAGACCCCTTCATGGATGTATAATGCTTCATATATTCATTTTTTTGACAAAAAAGACCGCATGCCGCTTAATAATACGTTGTGTTATTCGCAAAATGGTGTAAAGTAAATTCACTTCCCTTAAAGTAAGAGTAAGATCCATTTTGGTAGTCCTCGTCAACTTCGTTGTGTCTTCAACGTTGTTTGTCAGCACAGATGTTCATACTGCATACTTACATTGGAAAACGGTATGAATGTTCCTAGTTGTTCTTCGGCGACAAATCATGCCGACAAACAGTCACACATAGTGGTCGTATATTTGATGTCATGCTCCTCGAAAAAAGGAGTTTGGGGTATTGTTTTGCGTCTGGCCTGAGATTGCATCCTCGAAATTAACCGGATTTCGGCGACAGGATTTCTCATATGCCTGCACCCTTGAAAAGGAAAACGCAAGCTTTCGAATCGGTCATTCCGGATCACCCCACGCATCAGACATATGCAAAAATGTATTTTGAAAATGGGTCCGTCCTTTCCGAGGCGTACCCAGGTAACGTTGGAGATTTATGAGTTTTACACAATTTAATTTTTCGAAACAGTTGCAGGAAAACATTGCCGCCTGCGGATATACAACCCCCACCCCCATCCAGGAGCAGGCCATAACACCGATCCTGGATGGCCGGGATTGTGTCGGGCTTGCCCAAACCGGTACCGGAAAAACGGCAGCTTTTGTGTTGCCCATACTGCAGTGTCTACTGAATGAAAAACGAACCGGTATCCGGGCCGTTATCATCGCCCCGACCAGGGAACTGGCGGAACAGATCTATCAGAATGTCCAAAGCATGGCACACAATACAGGACTGCGCAGCATGGTCATCTACGGCGGCGTAGGCAAACAGCCGCAACTCAAGGGGCTGCGCGCAGGTACGGATATTGTGATCGCCTGTCCCGGGCGACTGCTTGATCTGCTCACTGACCCGAGAATCTCACTGGACAAGGTGCAAACCCTGGTGCTTGATGAGGCGGATCACATGTTTGATCAGGGATTTCTCCCGGACATCAAGAGGATCATACGCCAATTGCCGCAAAAAAGGCAGAACCTTGTATTTTCAGCCACCATGCCCACGGAGATCCGCCGGCTTATCGGCGATATTTTGAGAGATCCCGTCAAAGTGCAGGTACAACACAGCGAACCGGCAGAGACCATTTCCCACGGACTCTATCAAGTGCCTAAGGCGAAAAAGACAATACTGCTCAAGCAGTTGCTCAGCCAAAAGGAGATTACAAGTGCCGTGGTGTTCACCCGCACCAAATTCAAGGCAAAAAACCTGGCTGTACAGTTGGACAAAGCAGGACTCAACGCCGTGGCCTTACAGGGAAATATGTCCCAGCAAAAGCGTAAACAGGCAATGGATGGATTTCGTAACGGTGCATACAAGGTGCTTGTTGCAACGGATATCGCTGCACGGGGAATCGATGTATCCGATATTTCGCATGTCATTAACTATGATATGCCGGATACGGTGGAGACCTACACCCACCGGACAGGTAGGACAGGAAGGGCGCAGAAGCATGGTCACGCCATTTCTTTTGCCGACAGGGAGGACATGGCAATGACTGCCCAGGTGGAACGTAAGCTCGGCATCAAAATGGCCCTCAAAACAGCGGAACTGCCCCGGGAAAAAGAAAAAAACACCCCGTCGCAGTCCCCGGCACAACCTCGAAAAAAGACCGGCGGCAAATCAGCCATGCGCTCAGGCAAAGGAAGAAATCGTCGCAGTAAGGTTGTGTCTCCAGTTGCCGGTTAGTATCCGGCAATACATATGTAATACATATTTCCATATTCTTTGTATATGGAATTATCGATCGACTGAACAATATGCAGTTTGATCATATACCCAAAAAGCCCTGAAAAGGGGTGATTCAAGAAGGAGTAGTACCTGATGGTTGAAGGAACAGTTAAGTGGTTTAGCGATGCAAAAGGTTTTGGTTTTATCGAGCAGGACGGCGGACAAGACGTCTTTGTTCACCATTCCGCAATCCAGGCCCAGGGATTCAAAACACTGCAAGAGAACGCTCGCGTACAGTTCGAAGTAGTGGACGGAGCCAAAGGCCCTGCCGCTGCAAACGTAGTTCAGTTATAAGAAGTACCTGTTATCGTCCTGTAAGGGGCGATATGCATACAAAAAGCTCCGCTGTATAAGCGGGGCTTTTTTTTGCACGTTCACGGAAGTCATCCCTCACCTGATCAATCGGTATTCTCCCCAATTATTGCGGTTTATCACCACATCATTCTGTCATGGCATAGAACATGAGCGCGTTGAGAACCAGGCCGTGATCAATGGTTCCCTGCCTCACCATGGCGGTCACCTCCTCATACGACCGGAGAAAACACTCAATATCCTCCATATCATCCGGTTTGGGTGTATCCGACTGTATCGCCTCTTCCACCATTACCGTATAACAGTAGTTATCCTGCAGAGCCGGGTTGGGGCACACTTTCCCAATAATTTTAGGATTTCCGCCCCTGTACCCTGTTTCTTCCAGCAATTCGCGGCATCCTGCCGTTATGGGGTCTTCGCCGGGATCAATTATACCGCCGGGTATCTCAATCTCCGGACGGCGGCTTCCATAGCGAAACTGCCGAATCATGACCAGATGCCCTCCAGGTGTTACGGCAACCACATTCACCCAGTCGGAAAAATCAAACTTGATAAATTCCTTTTCTCTGCCTGTCCTTTGACATTTTGCCGGGCCGGATTTAATTGTTGCCAGGGAGGTCTTCAGCAACTCTTTTTCCCCGGCTACGACCCAGCCGTGTACTTCAGTATTGTTTTTCATTGTTCGATGTGTATACCTTCATGTCGTTCAGATACCTGATAAGAGAATTATCCGGCAAACTTTGCACGGCACGATGCATCTCTTTTTCTGTCTTTCTTCACCCCCACCAAGAAAGCTGCCTGGTATGGTCTTCCCATTATTCTTACCTTCGGCTGGTATCTATCCATCTGTAATTTAACAGAAACATAATTTTCATTCAGGGAATTTACCCCCATAGGGGAAATTACACCAAGCACGCCTCCGGGCAACCTTAATCTTGGGGTAATGCAAACAAATAGAGAAAAAGCCATACAAAATTCAGTTTAATGACTTAAGGGCACCTTGAATTATGAGGATTTTCGTTCAAGATCAGCAAATACTTCTCAACAGTCTACGTCCCGCAGAAAGTTTGCAATACTCGCTCTTCCGTTTTTGGAGGCAGCATATATTCTTCAGCACCGGATTGTTCGGAAAATGGATTTTTCAGCACGTCCATCAGCCGCCGTATCTCCTCAAACCGGTTCTCTTTTTCTGCCGGCTGGATCGCTTTTTCAACCCTGTGATTTCGAGGAATATAGGCAGGATTTGTTCTATTCATTAAAGAAACAATATCTTCACTGGAACCGGATTCCCGTAAAAGCCTCTTTTTCCATTTCAGCATCCAGTTGTCAAGGTATTGCGGGCGATTAAAAAGGGCCGAAAACCTTCCTGACAGTGTGTCTCGGTTGACATTGTCTGCCAGATACCTGAATGCCAGAGTGTAATCAACGTTTTGATCCTGGAGAATATCGAGATAGCTCTTAATTAATTCAACATCCTCCTCCTCCATTTTTTTCAGACCGAACTTACGCCTCATTCCCTGTTGCCGGTCATGCATAAATTGTATCCGGGTGTTTTCAAGAATAGAGGTGTACAGGTCACGGGAGACATCTTCGTCATCGTCGAAGAGATGGGCAAGGCAATTACCCAGGCTACTGAGATTCCATAGAATAATGCTGCCCTGATTGCCGTATCGATAGCGGCCATTTACATCAATGGAGCTGAAAACGGTATCGGGGTTATACTCATCCATGAAGGCACAGGGGCCGTAATCAATAGTTTCACCGCAAATTGAGGTATTATCAGTGTTCATAACCCCGTGAATAAAGCCGAGTTGCATCCACTTGGCAACAAGTGCCGCCTGCTTGTCGCAGACTCGCTGGAAAAAACTGATATAAGGATTGTCATCGTAGCAGGCTTCCGGATAATGCCTGCTTATGGCGTAATCTGCGAGTTGGCCAATGGCTTGCAGATCGTTTCTTGCGCGAAAATATTCAAATGTACCGATGCGTATATAACCCGAAGCCACCCTGGTAAGTATGCCCCCCGGTAGTGTACCTGCCGGGCGTAACACTTCTTCACCGGTCGTTACCATTGCAAGCGCTCTGGTAGTCGGTACACCAAGAGCATGCATGGCTTCGCTGACAATATATTCGCGAATGACCGGTCCAAGGGCAGACTTGCCGTCGCCGCCTCTACTCCATCTGGTACGTCCTGCACCTTTCAACTGGATGTCATATCGTTTCCCCTCTTTATTGACGATTTCACCAAGAAGAATGGCTCTTCCATCACCAAGCTGGTGGACAAAAGAACCAAACTGATGGCCGGCGTATGCCATGGCAATGGGTTCAGCATCATCAAAAAGCATATTGCCGGAAAAAAAACCGGCCAACTCCACGTCACGTAGCCCCTGTAAACGAAGGCCTAAGCTTTCCGACAACTCTGTATTAAAACAGATCAGTCGAGGTTGAGGCACCTTGGCGGGGTGACAATTATGAAAAAATTTCTCGTGGAGTTGATGGAAAGTATTATCGAAACCAGCAGAGTGATGCGCATCGACAGCGGTATATTGCATATCATAACTCTCAGATGTAAGTTAGGTAAACACGTATATGTTCACGAATTTAAGAATTATTCTCACAATTTCAACCGTGGGTACTACGTGGTGCAAAAAATCCTGGCTTCACGTGTACTTTTCACCTAAAATATTTGTGTCACATAGAGATCACAGGGAGCAGGCGGATGAACTTCACAAAAATCCTACTGGCGGTGGATGCGAGCGAAAATGCCATGCGTGCCGTGGAATACACCGGCAACATAGCAGGCAACACGCAAGGATTTGAGGTGCGGATTTTGTGCATCGAACGACTTCCCCACCGAGATCTTTACCCGGATGAAACCGCGTGGAAGGAGGGATGCGAGGCAACTCGAACCGAAATGAAGGCGTTCATGAACACAGCCCGCGAACGGCTTGTCGAACTCGGCATGAGTGAATCGGCCATCTCCGAACAGTACATAACCAGCTGCATTTCGCCATTCACGGACACGAATCCTCAGTGCAGCCTGGGGACCAGCGTGGCCCAGGACATCCTGGACGTCCTCAAAGACGGCGGATTCGGCACTGTGGTCATCGGACGCCGGGGCCTTTCCAAGGCTGAAGAATTTTTGTTCGGCAGCGTGTCGAACAAGATCGTCCACTCTGCTGAGGATTGCACGGTCTGGGTTGTGTCATAAAAGGAGCGGACTATGACTTCGGTCAAGGAACTTGTTGCCCGATTCCAGCCTGACCTTTCAGTTCGCGACTATGGCCGTGTGGTCACGGACACCACCGAATTCATGAGCATCGGTCCCGGTGATGTTATCAAAATCGGCGGCCTGCACTATCTCGTATTTCGCGACGCCGTGGAGCAGGGACCGGCATACCAGGACACTAAATACTGGGTTAAGAAATGCAAGGAACTGGAGACGGGCGACGCCAAACTGTTAAAACTCGTGTTCCATGAGAGCTTCAACCTTGAATACGGCTGCGTAAAAGTCAAATGCTATCGCAGCCCAACCAAGGAAGCGCGCATGCTCGACCTCGTGCATGGTGACCTTCGGTTCATGCAGGGCAAATCCGTAGAAGATACGGCGGGCAACCGCGTTCGCATCATAGACATGATCTCGGGAAAACGCATCGATCATGTCGTCGCCAATATAAAAGCCTCGCATGAGGTATACTTCCATGAACATTTTCCGGACATTCTGCGGAAGTTCATCGGTTCATGTGAAGCTATCCAATATCTGCACGACAATGGAGAACGCCACGGCGATATCAATCTCGACCATCTTATGAAAGAGTATTCCACCGGGAATTTACGGTGGATCGATTTTGATTATGCATATGAATCGCATACCAATCCGTTTGGTCTCGATTTGTTCGGGCTGGGCCAACTCCTTGCCTGCCTGGTCGGAAAGGGGCTGTACACGCCTCAAACCGTGATCGAACTCGGCATGAATGCCTCTCTGCTCGACACCCTCACCCCCGGAGATTTTTCAGTTGTCCACAAAAATGAGATTATGAATCTGCGCAAGCTCTTTCCCTATATCCCCATATCGCTCAACAACATCCTGCTCCATTTTTCGGAAAGCGCCGAAGTGGGGTATGATTCAGTCGAGGAATTATTGGAAGAATTAGCGGCAGTGGGCGGGTAGCGTGCAGGGACTCTGGCTCCCGGGGGTTTTGTCATCAGGATTCTACAGAAGCGTGAAGAAGGCGGCTTCAAAAGGTTCCGTTTAGATTACGTCCAACCAATCAATGCCCGGCCCTTCTTCCTCTTGCTGCTCTAAAATTACTCGGCCAGTTTAGAAAGAACTGTTTTCATAAATACAGGCAGGTCATCCGGTGTCCTGCTGGTAATGAGCTTTCCGTCGACTACCACTGCTGCATCGGTCCAGCCGGCTCCGGCATGAATCAGATCATCTTTAATGGCAAAATAAGAAGTTACCTGACGCCCTTCAAGTATTTGAGCAGAAGCAAGCATCCAGCCTGCGTGACATATTGCGGCTACGACTTTTCCCTGATCAAAAATCTGTTTGACTAATTCCACCATCTCAGGATGACGGCGCATAATATCCGGAGCGTACCCGCCGGGGATAATTATACCATCATACTGTTCAGCGTTCAGATCTTTTGCATCGGCATCAGCCTTTGCCGACAGACCGACTTTACTCAGATATTGTTCTTTTCCGGCTCCGGCAACAGTAACTTCAACCCCGGCTTCCTTCAGGCGATAGTACGGATACCAGAATTCAAATTCATTATACAAATCTTCGATCAGAATAATGACCTTCTTTCCCTTAAGTTCCATGATTTGACTCCTGTTCTTATGCGTGTCGCTTCTCTATGTATCGGTGTTATTGCGTTGATATACAAAATTGAGCACGTTTATATCTTTTCAACCAGGTAGCCTCACCTGCATATCTTCAAATAATTGTCATTATTTTTGATTGTGCCGGCATTTCTTTCCGCAGCGAGGCATTGAAGTGATTTCGATGTAAACATCGCCTGAAATAATCCCATGAAGCCAATTTTAATGAATTTATAGCAAGAAGCAAACAGAACCGAATTAAGAATGATAATCACTCTAAAAAATACACAACGCACTCATTCCATGGGGTTCGGCGGTTCGGCTCGGTTCGGGGTCGGACCAAGCTATGCTGCCAATATAACGAAATAACAGGAGAAGAGATCCGCCATATTTGTTCTTAAAGGCATCTTTTTCCAGCTAAAAAGTGACGTTTAAAGATTCATCACAATAAACCTAAGCTACCTATGCCGAGAGCGAACAGGCAGTACATCCCTGATCGTGTCTGACACATCACACACAGGTGCCACAAAAAGGAGTTCCTGCTGAAGTTTGAAAAAGACAGAAAACGGTGTCGTACCGGCTTTTTGAGGCGAAAAAGCGGTACGGTCTGTATATGCTCAACTTTATGATAATACAATGGAAAGAACTTACAACTCATCTTGAATGCTTAGCATTTTTCACCAAGATGTCAAAACCATACCTATATGCTGCCCAAGCCAGGTCACCTATAAACTCCATGACTTGATGGTCAAAGGCATATATCCCCCTGCAAAAAAGAGAGAAATATCACTCAGTCAAACAAAAAAAAACGGCTCGAACTGCCACAACCTCTCGGTTTAACGTGTATATTTTCCATTAAGGAAAAAACTTACCAACCCCTACCCCCAAGTGAGTCAAACAACAGTCAAACAAATCAGATTATGCCCACCAAGGTACATAACGCATCGCCTTAGCACCTGCCTTTTCATCGTAGGGTTTGATCCTGCCTGCATCAACAGCTTGTTTGATAATTCGGCTCACCATGGCACTATTTTTAGCATCAATACCAAAACGAGCACGTAGAGTCGCATTATTCATAGGCTGCCTATTCAGATACCGAAGGACACTGTGTAAGTAGGTAGCTCTAATGCGCTCTTGAATATCCATCTCTCTAAATTCACGGTGTGCAAAAAGAACCGCCCGTGTGTGATCTTGAAACGTCTCAAAAATAGGTGCAGGTAACTGATAAAGTTCCGTTTGCATAACGACTTTATCAACTCCGCTACCACGCTCTTCACAAATATTCACCCTGCGCATGAGGGCAGCAACACCTTCATTACGACTACGAGGTGGTGAATCCAGGAAGCGATCCACTTCAATCAAAGGCAATCCCGGGTTAGTAATTTCCATACGATCTTCAAAAATCTCGATCATCGGTCCAGTACCGGTAATATAAAAATCCTGATGAATTAAGGCATTAGCCACAAGTTCACGAATAGCTAACTCAGGGTACATCGGTACTTCTTGACGAAAGGCTTTTCCAATTTCTTCGTTGGACGGCAAAAGCGCGCTGATATAATCAATTAAACCTTCAAACCCCACTGCATAGCCCTTAGCACCACCTAATTCACGGATCGTCTCGTACCGGTCTTGGCCTTTATAAAGGATCAGGCGCACGGCCTTTCTGGCCAGGTGTCGAAAAGGTTTCAACTCCTTTGCAAACAAAATAGCGCCCAGATTGGAAATATCCCACGACCCAGAAGCATTTTTCCGGATCAAATCATCAGCTTCCAGACTGGCCAGAATACCCTCTCGCCCTTCTGGTAGGGGAACATCGGTCAGATTAAAATAAGCGGGATAATCAAGAAGTTTTAATACTTGCTCAGCGGAGATATTTTCCAGTGCCAACTGATATTCAAATGGCTTCCTGTCAAACACCCGCCATAATGCCCGTTCTTTCTCAGGGTGTTTTCCCAAAGGCTTTTTGTACGACCCAATACGAATAT
This sequence comes from Desulfobulbaceae bacterium, assembly GCA_963678525.2. Taxonomy (GTDB): domain Bacteria; phylum Desulfobacterota; class Desulfobulbia; order Desulfobulbales; family Desulfobulbaceae; genus Desulfogranum. The sequence goes on along the minus strand of CAXXDG010000003.1, from coordinate 424,123 downwards.
ATTCCAGGCTATCAAAACGCACCGGCGTGTAGTTGGCGGCTTGAACCTCAAGGATCACCACAGGCTGCCCATTGGGTGCAAAAAAATTATGAAAACAGAAATCTACTTTGGGCTCCAGCTTTTGCAGCAACCAACTTTCCAGTTCTTGCTGTTTATGGTGCGCCGTTGACGGGTTAAAATTAGTACCAACTATTTCATGAGTACTATCCGCAATACCCCATACCAAATAAGCAACAGGTTTACCCTGTAAAGCAGCCGCATTAGCCAGTGCGGAAATATACTCTCCAAGGTCTTCCGGCTTAATGGCGTTATGTTTAAACTCCGCCCATTCAGTCTCCTGCGGTAGTGCGGTCAACTCTTTGAGTAAAGAGCACAAGTAATTTTGGGAGTAATTCTGCATCATCTCTTATTTCTCATTTTCCTATTGGATTAAACCCTTACATACTTTTTGCATTCTCCACAGGTGCCCTTCATTTGCTCATAATCCATAAACCTATCAACAACTCAACACCGGAAAAGACTCCTTGGCATGATAAAGCCTCCTAACATTTTGAAATTATACCAGAATGCTTAACTCACCATATTTATATTACGTGGCTTATTGACACCTTTGCAAGAAGAATTTTCTAATTACAAGTCGATATATTGACCCAACCCCGTAAAGGACCACATGGTGCAACCGTCATATTAACAGGGAACCCCTTGAACACTCCAGCCCTCTTTACGTAAATGCGGACTGACTTATCTCCAGGGCTGGGGAAAGCCATAAAAGTGTAACAGGCATTTTTTTATCGTTGCGGCACAAGGGCAATCCAGAAGCGCCTGTTTTTCCTCTTGCATAATACCGACAACTCTCTGATAATGTGTTCATTTTTACATCACGGACACAAACAATTGCCTTATCAGACTCTCGTTATGCATGCAGTAACTCACCGCTTCATTCTCCCGTTGTTCATCTTTTTCTTTATCCTTTCAATCAATGTGTACGCAGATCTGGGCCTCAGCTCCAGTAATTTTAGCGGCCAGAAGGTCGACGGCGTCAGGGTGGATGGTGTGCAGGTACGTTCTCTGGAAGATGATACCGGTGATACTGGTAACCAGGACAACGGTTCCAGTGAGGATGGTAGTTCCAATGATAACGATGGTTCAGAGGGTGATCCCGGTGAAAATTCTCCGCTCTGCCAGGAAGAACAGGGTAATGCCTCCAGCGAAGGCTCCAGCTGTGGTCAATGTGAAGAAGATTCCACCTCTGGATCCTGTAACAACGACACCTGCGTACCAACCAATTCCCATGTCAACATATTCACCCGCCAATACCAGGATGACCTGGTGGATATGTCGGTCAAGGTCGCCGGCGGGTATGCCAAGGTCTATCGCCTCTATGTAGAGGGTTCATGGCAGTTTGAACATGAATTCAACCGCATCCGCACCGCTGCCCGGGACAACGAACTCAAAAAGGGAAATATCACCTACAGCAAAGGTTCTGACGGGATCTTTCGTTTCAAAACCTTTACCCTGCAAGCAATGGATACCGGATACCGCTGGGAAAATAAAAAAGGCGGGTATGTTTTGTATGATCAGCAGGGCCGCATGGTGGAGACCGGTGACCGCAGGGGTGTGCTCACCCGTTATACATACCAGGATAAACAACTGGTTTCCATTAATGACCGCCATAACACCCCGGTGTACACCTTTACCTACAATGGCCTGGGCAAAATCAGTCAGGCAGCAGATCAGCATGGACGTACGATCTCCTATCTCTGGGAAAACGATCTGCTCACCAGGGTAACCGATGTGCGCGGACACACCAAACGCTACAGCTACAGCAAAAAGGGACAGCTGACAGCCAAGGCAGATGAAGCGGGGCGGATGTTTTTCATCACCTACCATCCGGATGGAGCAGTCAAAAGCGTGCTTTCCCGCATGGAAGGCGGACAGTATTTCGCCTACAAAACCAAGTATGCCAAAATCACCACCAGCATGGGCAAAGTAACGGAGTATTGGTTCCTGGACAACGGCGAAACCTCCAAGGTCAAGCTCAATGGTGCCACCATCCGCAGGGAGGAATACTACACGGGAGGCCGCACCACCATTGACGAACTGGGCAACCGGGTGATCAAAACCTATGATGCCGACGATAACCTGCTCACAAAGGAATATGCCGACGGCAGCACGATCTCCTACACCTACGACAGCCACAACAACCGACTCAGCAGAACCAATGAATTGGGTATGGAAACCAGATATACCTATAACAACATGGGACTGCGCATCATTATCCGCAAAGCCTATCAAACCATTGACGAGCAGCGTACTGAACACGAGTATGATGCTGATGGTAATCTCGTCAAAACAACTCGGATTAATGGTACTTACCAGGTAATCACCACATACAGCTATGACGCCAAGGGCAATATGGTGCAAGAGGTGAACCCGGTGGGCGGGATAACCACCATCACCTATGACTACATGGGAAATCCCCTTACAACCACAGACCCGGTTGGTTTGACTACGTCCCTCTCCTATGATCTGAAAGGCAATGTAACCCAGGAAAGTCACACCAACGGCCGCACCATTACAACCGAATATGACGCGGCCGACCGCCCGGTGAAAAAAACCGATAGCGCCGGCGGAACAACCAGCTATGAATATGATTATCAGGATAACCTGATCAAGATCATTGATGCCTTGGGAGGCATTGCCCGCTTTAATTTTGACAAAGACAACCGACTTACCAAAAAAGTCGACCAGGAAGGTACATATCAGATCTATTTCTATAAGCCGGGTACGGATAACATCTCTAAAGTCGTGGACGGCAATAATAACGCCATCGAAATCACCTACCAGGGTTTCCAGGACTGCGGAACCTGTGCAAAAACCTACAAAGACAAGCCGGTTCAAATCAAGTTCCCCACCTTTACCCGTTTGTTCGACTATAACCTGCGGGGGCGCCTGGTCAAAGAAACCGACAAGGCTGATGGTGTAAGGCAAACCACAAGCTTTCAGTACGATAAAGCCGGGCAACGGATTGCTGTGACCAATGCAGCCGGCAACACCACCCGGTATGAATACGACAGGTTGGGGCGACTGGTTGCGACCATTGACCCGGCCGGAGGGGTGACAACTTCTGAGTATGATGCCCTGGGCAATCTGATAGCAGTAACCGATGCCAAAGGCCGGACAACCACTTTTACCTACAATCAGCTGGGAAATACAATCAGCGAAACCCGCCCCTTGGGCAATACCTTTACCTCTACCTACGATCAAGCAGGTCGTTTACTGCAGACAACCGATGCCATGGGGCAGCAGAAAACCTACCAGTACGATGCCGCAGGGCAATTGCAAAGCTATACCCTGCAAAAATCTGCGGGCAGCCTGCCGGAAAAAACAGTCACCTTTGACTTTAATCAACAAGGGCGGATTATCGGCTACGATGACGGTGTTACCAAAGGCAGCTATGCATACGACCTCTTGGGAAGGCAACTCAAGGGCCAGGTGGATTATGGAGTTTTCACCGCCCAACACGCATACGCATATTATAAAAACGGCCTCAAGAAAAGTTACACTGCCCCTGATGGCGAGACACAATACTACCGATATAATACGCTCAACCTGTTGACGGAGATAGCTGTTCCAGGGGTGGCACAGATAACCTATGACAAATTCAACTGGTTGCTGCCGGAAAATGTATCCTTCCCAGGTGGAACGCAGACCAACAGCTACGATGGCCTGCTCAGGCTGACCAAGCGTCAGAGTAGAGCTGGTGGAGATGCCGTTCTTGACTTGAACTACACCTATGATGTCCTCAATCAGGTGAATACCAAACTCATGGCAGACAAGCTCACCCAATATGGGTACGATAACCTGCAGCGACTGATTCAGGTTGATGAGGATGGCCTGCAAACAGAGCAATACACATACGATAAGGTTCATAATCGTATCGGCCAACAGGAGCATGCTGATTTTGCCTATAATGCAAATAATCAGCTCCTTCGTTCCCAGGAATCTTGGTACCAATATGATGCCAACGGCAATACTCTCAGCAGTTCCTCCCCAACTGAAACTGTGGACTACATCTATAATCTGGAAAACCGCCTGGCACAGATAACAACAAACGAGGTGCATGCGGAGTATGTCTATGATCCATTTGGTCGCAGAATAACTAAAAATGTAAACGGCGAACAGACCTGGTTCTATTATGTTACAGAGGGGCTCGTGGCTGAATTTTCAGCATCCGGGGAGCTGCAGAGCGGATATAGTTACACTCCCCATTCCATGTGGACCACCAATCCTGTTATAATGAAGCGTGGCAGTGAAACCTTTTTCTACCATAATGACCACCTTGGAACGCCGCATATTGTAACGGATGCCGGAGGTTCCATCGTCTGGAAAGCAGCTTACAATGCTTTTGGAAAGGCTACGGTTCAAGCCGGACAAATAGACAATAATTTACGCTTCCCCGGTCAGTATTATGATTTTGAAACTGGTAATCACTATAATTGGCACCGGTTTTATGACCCCGAAATAGGAAGGTATATCTCTGCTGATCCGATTGGACTTAAGGGAGGCATGAATCTTTATGTGTACGTGGGGAGCGCCCCAGTTAACGGGATTGATCCTTGGGGATTGCTAAGGCCTTTTGGATCTTTCTTCTCACAGATTAACGTCGGGGGATTAGGAAATGTAAACCCTGTTGCATCTTTTCCATCTCAAGTGGACAATCTCCCGAGTCTATCTGATTTGATGTCATATCACTACAATCGGAATAATTTTAACCAAATGGTATCGTACAATGAAGCTATGAATACTTGGAACGGCGATGTCCCCGCGTTGTTCCATCAGCTTCCAGGGTGGAGTTTTGAATGGGATAATCTGAACAACCAGAAATTCGTGTCTCCTGATGGACAATCTGAACTAGTTTTTGATTCTGAAGGGAACCTGGTTAACGATTGTCTAAATAGGGGGACTTATAACTTTGCATCTCCAACAGATGATCCATATGGCCATTTTCTTTACGACATGCTCCCATATTTTATATTTGGCAACTGTCCTCCTAAGGAGTGTGAGTAGCCTCTAAATGATGAATATTTTACTTAACAAAGTTATTATCTATCTATCATTATTGGCAGCACTTTTGCTCATAAGCAGTTGTGGAAAAATTAGTATTGAGGGGTACTCTACCTGTTCTTTAAATACTAGCTTTGGCAATGTCCGTGCAGCTCTCAACGGCACAAAATCTGGAGTCGTATTCATACATCGAAAAGCTCCTTTTGACTTGCTATTAAGCTTTGCATTCAACCTAGAAAAGTTAGAGCTAGCAAGAATAAGAAATCTTCGATTGAAAAATTCCAAATATAAGGAAGTGTTACTTGATCTTAAAAAAATTGAAATTTCAACTTCTCCTAAATCTGGAGAGTCTAGAATATACTTCAACAAGGAATCTATAGTAAAAAAATATGACGATATTGAACTCGAATTTATTCTTGAACTAGTAGTCGATGGTGAAGTGCAGAGCCATACTATTAAATATCTATTTAAGAAAACACCTAGCACTAGATGGTGGTCATTTTTCGAACTAGTCTGATAGGCCACACTGTACGTCCTTCATTAATTCAATGGGCCAATGCTGTTCACGGCTTAGGGGTAATAGTTCACCGGGGTGAGTGGTAGGAACCCCCTTAGGCGTGGCCCTGCTGGGTATTTTGCTCAGCAGGGTTATTTGAAATTATTCAGAGTCAGGGAGGAGCTGAGGTAAAGGGGTGTCGGAAAAAGATGCCGTCATTAATGCAGAAAGGTATTCAAAAGGATTACGACCCTGCATACGGCATGTTCTGGTAACAGACAATATACGCTCGGTGAAGCGTTCGCCTTTGTCCGATCTGGAGCCAAAGCAGATTTTTCTCCATTGGACGGCAGGACGCAGGCTTCTTTCGGCAATATTATTGGTTGGCTCCACGCCTTCGTGCTGGATGAAGGTAAACAAGTGATCCCAGGTGTTGAGGAATCGCCTGGCGCGAGTTTTCACCTCGTCATCCTCACTGTCTGCATAGCGGTTACACAGTCTTTTTAACCTGCCACGGATAAGTGCAGTTGCTTGCCATAGCTCACTTCTGCCGACATCATCCGTTGCAAGGAAGGCGTGCCAGTATCGAAAAAGGCGACCGGTTTCCTTGAGCATGGAATCGGCAAAGCGATAACCGTCGGGGCTGCGACTGGAAGACTTGAGCCCTTTGAGTTTTCTGATCAGATGAGCCCAACAGAGCCGGCGGATACCGTTTTTATGATACGCAGAATATGCTGAGAAATCATCGCTGCAGAGGACGCCGTCGTATGTGGTACCAAGTGTCTGCTTGATGACTTTTGAACCCCGGCCGGCTGCGAGGACAAAAACAACGTAGATATCAGCGACAAAGCTCCAGAGCCAACGCCGCTCACCGCTGTTTTTCCATCCGGTTTCGTCGGCGTTGAGGTGCAGGGCCTTTGCAGAATACTGCTTGAGCGACTCATAACCTGATTCGCAAGCATCAGCCACCCTGTCGGCAATGTTTTTGGTTACTCCAAGCGACATGTCGATGTTGAAAAACACGGACATGAACTCAACCAGCCCGCGTCTGGTAAGCTTATGTTCAGCAGTGAGATAGGCTGCTGCTGCGTGCACTCTGGGGCCAAAATTGGATGATGCAACCTCTTCCGGCACCTGGGCAACTGTAACGTGACCACAGGTGCAGCGAGTACAATGACAGCGGTATTCGGTCATGAAAGGTTTGACAACCGGCAATTCAGTTACCTGATGGCGAAACGACACCGTGGAGCCTGGCCCGCCAAGCAGGAGATTGCCACATTTTTCGCAACCGCCGGGATAAAGATGATGTATTTGATCCATCTGTTCGGCAGGGAGGATCTCTCGTTTTTTGCCCCTGTGCCCCTTTTGGCCACCTGGTTCTCGACCGCTTGGTTTTGGCTTTTTGGGATAACGCTTTTTGCCCGGGCCATCCGTTGACGGCGGTTTGGAAGAATTGCTGGAATCCTTTTTCAGGGAGTCGAGCTGTTTCGTAAGTTTTTTTATCTGCTCGTCCTGCTCGAGCAATTTGGCAACAGTAGCCTCCTTGCCGAGGTCGAAGATGGTCTCAGCTTCCGGCTTATTCATGGCAGAGCTGTTCCCGGAAGTTTCGGACAAGGGGGTAGCCGTACATGGCTTTGATGGATCTGGTTTGTTTATAGGTTTGATTTTCTTTTCCTCTGCCGGAGGTATAACCGAGAAATATCCAGTTTGCTGCCTTGTAACAGGTGCCGGCAAATCGTTCGGTGTCTACAAAGGTTTCCAGCCAATAGACCGGATGGCTGTAAAGCACAATCCAGTCCCGGCTGATTGTTCTGGCACACAGCCCAAGCAGATGCGAGGCCAGGTGCGGCACCTTGACCCAGGGCAGTATAAGAAATCTGGTATTATACGCAAGCAGATGACGATTGCTGTCTATGGCTTTTTTGTCCCAGCCGAGAAACGTATCTCTTGGCCTGATTTGATATGGAGCCGATGAAAAAGCAAGACAGGCAAGGGGTGTATCCCCGCAATAGGCTATATATTTGAGATGCTCCCCAACAGGATGCGCGTATCCGAGGTAATGGAATTGATGGACAAGGCTGTTGAAAATTTTTTCCTCTGGTCTTTTGCGAACTTGAACCAGCCTGATGGGGGTAAGAGATTTGACGGTACCGGTAACAGGATCTTGAACGATCGTAATTTTTTTCGGCGGTTTTCTCTTGGCAAGAAAGTTGACAGGCGTTGAAATTCTTGGCGGCAAGGTAAGGTAGCCTTCCCGTTCAAGCTTGAGCAGCAAACCGCGACATACTATATCCTTGAGGTGCCCGTTGGGCTGTATCCATTCCCAAGCTGTGCAGACTTCTCTGGATAATGCACAACGGCCAATCTTTGGTTGTTCTGCAATGATGCTACGGATAAAATCAACATCACCTGAAGTGATGAGACGCTTGCGGTAGATGAATAACTCGGTCATGAAAAGAGTATGACAGATTTTTCATCCGAACGTACGGGAAAAATTAAGGCGCATGTTCCAGCGATGTCGAACATGCGAGTTGAGGGCGGATACCAATTTTATGGGAACGCCGGTGAACTATTACATTTCTTTTGCATTACAACCTCTTGCCAGGTAGCAAAACCTTTTGGTGGTTCATACTTAAAGGTTTCAGGGTTGTACCTGCCTTGCACCCCTGTCATAACCTGCATGGAACTGGTAGCAGCAGCCTTGACGCCATCGTCAGTAGCCCGGGAACCAATATAAAAATCATTGCCAGGCCATGAAACATGATCCCAGGCAACAACACTCAATAAGACGCAGTCTTCAAACTCCCCAGGAGTTTCCGCATACTGCCCAGGGCGGCAGAGTTGCGCTTTTTCATTTCCATCTACAAATGGTCGCACCAGAAAAGAAATATGCCCGATTTGCAGCCGCTCGTTGGCACACTCGTTGTACGGATCAAAATACACTGCCCCCACATCAGGCAGGAGATCCATATATTTTTCGAGCAGATATTGCAGGGCATTGCGTAACATATCGCCCAGCCGCCCTCTGTATCTCCCGGCAAAACAGCCGCAGCCCAATCCGGGGATGGTTATAACCGCGCGTTTCTTCTGAGCTTTAGCGACATGTTGTGCATGCAGCAAAGCCGGAAGAAGTCTACGCTCGTACAGAGCTGTATACTTTGCTTGATCAAGCTCTCCATGTGCTGTTACCTGCTCCAGGTCGGCAGGTTCTTTCCCCACGGCGTTGTGTAGTAAAGCACCGGGCACGAACAGCAGAGTTGCTGCAAAGGGAGTATCATGAACGACCGGATTGTAATGCCTGCCGTCATCATACACCGTTACCGGCACTGCCATGCCCACATCACCAAGGATGGATAATTCGGTGTGGTTCCAGTCTGTTCCATCCCCTTTTACACCACTTTCAGCAAAAATCTGTGGGAACTTGGTGTTGATTACAAGTTCCAGGAATGTTGCCGTATCAATGGTCTCCAGGTTTACACCTTCCAGGGCTTTGCTGAGGTGCCGTCCTGGCTTCACCTGCTGTGCATCTATCCTGCTTCGATACTTTTCCACGCACGTAAAGGATTCCCGGTGGAGAAATACCTCATATTTTCCCTGTGTTCGCATTACTATCCTCTCAGATGCCATGGGCGTTCAATGCTTCATCCTCATGCTGCCGGCATTCCCTCCAACGCTTAACCAACGTCGCCACACATGGATTTCCTGCCAACTGATTCATCCTTACCCAGTCCACATCAACCAGGGAGGTTATAAGCGCTACATCAAGTTCTCCCTGGAGTGCATGCCATTGCCTGATACTTGGCTGTCGCATGATCTGATCTTTAGGCGCAGCAAGAGGTCCCACGATGAAGTAATTTTGCTCCCTGTCATACCATAATCGCTGAATACCAGGTATCCTCCTCAGCCAGCGCCTTGTATTGTTTAGAGGGAGGTCGGTGAGATAGGACATTACTGTATCCCAGGCTGCTATTACTCTTGAATTCACCCTTTTAAGCTTTTTTTCGTTCTCAGCCAAGAGGCGATTTTTCTCGTTGCGAAACCTTTTCAGCGCTAGCTTCTTGATATGATCGTAATCTATCGCATGTTCACCGGTTAGATCGAGCTCTTCTAAAGACTCCATCCAAGAAGTTCTCAATTTATCTAATTCACGTGAAAGAGTATTTGCTTCGACGGAAGACAACCCACCCTTTTCATACAACTCTTCTATTATTTTTCTGAGTTTTGATTCATCCGGAAGATACCAGTGCGATAAAGGATATTCTCCATACTGTTTTCCCAAGCGATCATACGTTTCCGCTAAACCTTGGGGTAACATATGCGGTATTTCATATTTGGGATCTTGAAACAGGATGGAAACTTCTCCGTTTTTCTCATGAATGACGATTGTCAATTTGCGAATAAACCTGGCCCGTTTCTCAGCATACGAACCGTATCCCTGCTGCAACGCACTCGGCCGATAATTGTACGGCCATTTGTCTTTCAATAATTGCAGAAGTGATGCGATGGATGTGTTAAATCCTGCAAGTATTGCGTCGCACGTTTTAGCATGTTCCGAAACAGAAGGGGTAAAGGGCACCAAGACAGGCTTGTCATTTTTGGTGGTAAACACATAGCCATCTGTAACCACAACCAGCTGTTCGCTGAACACCTCCTTTTGTTCAGGCAGCGAGGTGCTGATTGCAGCATGTTCACATAAAAGAAGATGCTTCAAAACCAACTCTTTGACGACAATTTCGGTATTCCGCTGCAGTTCTGCTTTAACCGTACCATGATCAAACTGCTCGAGACCATATTCAAAATAGGGTGAATCGGCTTGAGGAATCAGATACGGATTCCCCTGTTCATCGGTCTGCTCCACAAGAAGGCCTTGTTCCAGGGAATCGAACTGCAGATCATGGGGATTGACATTGATATGCTGGCAGGCGACTTTTGTCCGCAGACTCTTTGTCAGTCGGTAACGATCAGCCACCAGGCCCTTTCTCTGATCAATCAGGACCAATACGCGCTGGGTACTTTCGAAATTGAGCGAATCTACATCTTCAGCATCGGCCTCCACCAAGGGGCAGAACTCCACACCCAACGATTTGGAATCAGCCGCCTGTTGTAACCTCGCAACGATATCAGCTGTGGGTATCGTCTTTGATACTCTCAAATCCACTACCTCGACCTTTGTATCCAAGGAGATACTTGGGAATACGGTTTTAGAGGTGTTGCTCTTATATTTTGTTTTCAAGGGTAACCGCTGCAGGTGCAAAATCTTTGCCCGCAGCTTGAACCCGTACTGTGCAGCTTTTTCAATAAAGGCATCTTGCACCGGCTGCAAAATACACGGCCAACTCCCTTGAAAAGCTTGCGGGTTTGAGAGATCAATAAAAGCACGTTGTTTTCTTTTGTTATTCTTTTTCTTTATCTCCTTGTAAACAACGCCGGGTCTGGAATCACCGGGATTAGGAGTCCAGCGAACCATCACCTTATTCTTGTCATATACCCAAAGGGGCTCTCGACTGGATGCCGGATCTTTATCGTGTCGTAATGGGCGCAGCGGGACATTATCATGCAGTAAAACCACTTCCGTGGTCTTCTTATCGCGTAACTGCTGGGTACGACAATCCAGGCTTACTGCGTTTATGCCCATACTCTTTTTTGTATTCCAGACATCAACCTTGAGTAAGGGTCTTCCCAAACTGTGCCTGCCCTGACAATGACTGTCAAAGGCAGCTGTTTTCCGCATAATCAAACGTATCCATACGGGATTCAATTCAGGCGCATATTGTACTCGTTCAGGAAGAACCTGCACACCGTCACCATTGGTAATAACCGGTGGCTGGTCTTCAGGAGAGTCCACCGCTACAAACAAACCATACTGCTCCTTATACCCACGCATCAAATAGGGAAAGTAACGATTCCCCAGTTCATTATCGATATTGTCCTGCCACTCTTTCCACTTATAGCTCTTGGTCAGCGGATAATGATACACAATCAGCCTTTGGGCTTTGTTGACGTCGATTTCATCATCACAATAGATGGTGTGTGACAAAGGAAGCTCTTGAACCGATTCAGATGTTGTCTTTTGCATGAAATTCCCTCCGGGCTTTTATATAGATGCAACGTAACTACAGTGGAAAGTTTGATTAACCCAGCATTTGTGACTGTTTGCAGGGTGCTTGGTATCTCTGCAAGCAGGCTGGCGTAGCGTATTGGGTCATACGTAAGCCAGGCTGATCGCGGAGAGATCGAGTACCCTGTGAGCAGTCACGATGAAACTATCTTGATGAATTGTTGAAACCCAGGTGTATATTCAGGAACCGGATCCGGGGTTATACATCCACTTAAGACGAGGATATCGGCAGCATCCGCAGCTACGGGTTTCAACCCTGTATCAAAGCCGAGTAAAGGCGCATCATCCCTGTTTGCCACAAAATTAATCACAGCAAGTTGCACATCATCCCCTTCCAACTCTCTGATCTGCTCAAGCTTATGCACCAGTCCTAAAGGTGCTTTGTCCGGGTCCGCCCCTTCTGCCAGCCACTGCTGGTATGCCTCATCCGCCTTATCAAGACTTTCCCTGCCCCAAAATTTTGCATCTATGCGGTATCTGGATTGCTCAATCCTGAAATCGTAGAGTTCCAACGCACGGGTATCTTGCAATGTATCTGTGGTGGTAATCCCTTGATCATCGAGCAGTGCGCGTATTGCTTCTTCACCAAGTCGCCCTTGAAGCAAACGCTGCACCACCTTGGGGTGATATACGTAACGCTCCTCAAGGCTATTGGCAGGCGGCGAGATCGATGTTCGGTATCCCATACGATTAAACCAATCAACAATGGACGGGTGCCGTTGAATATGTTCGTACAAACGGCCGGGAAGATATTGAACGCGGTTATCGCCCGGCTCCGCAAAGAACTGCCAAGTTGCGGGATCGTACCAGAGTTGAGTTGTCGATGTACTCTCTTCGGGCTTTTCAATACACGCCCATTTGAAAAGCTTGCTATCAATGCCGCAGGCGTACGTACCTGGTCTCCATGCATAATCAAACTGCAGGATGGCCCTGCCCAGTTGCTTCCACAATCGTGCAACCTGAGCCCCTTCCCTTTTACCTTCTCGAACATCGTGTATTGCAGGAATCAAGGCATGATCGATAATCTGTACTGCTGTTGATCCGTCCTGGACCGGAGTGAGGAAACTTTCGAGAAAAAGAGAATTACTCTCCTCTTTTTCATTCAGCAGAGTATCGAGCAATTGACAGGTGAGATCAGAAATACGTTTCCGATTGGATGTATAGACGGGTAGAACAGCAAAACGCAGCAAACACGCAGCAATATCCCGGGTAAGATCAATCTCAACAAGCGGAACAGCACTCCAGGATCGTTCCACCCGGCCCACCTGCTGCTGGATGTCCGCTGCCGTGTTTCGCGTGTAATCATCCAGTTTTTTGTATGTACCATTCAACTCATCCATCTCGGGTTGAGCCCCAGTCATGATCGACAAAATATACCTGCGATGCTGCTTGCGCGAAATTTGCCCTGCACGGAGCAGTTTTTCCAAATTTCGCAACTGGTGCCCTGCGTGGGCCATCTTATCGCTGTTCTCGCCGGCGGCGGTGCTGAAGTAGAAATGGCGTGTTTCCAACAAATACAGGCATGTTAAATCCATCTTGTCCCCGGATTCGGGTAAAGAAAAATCTAAATTGATGCCATTGGTCGCAGTGGCTGTCTGGGTAATCACAATCACGGTGCGTCCGGTATTGAAGGCTGCCTGATAGGCCTCACCGAATCCGCTGCGTTTCTGACACTCAGCAGTCAGTAAACAGATAAGTGCAGGGGTGTTATGAATATGTACGGGGAGAAAAACATCCTCAAACCCGGCAAAAATTGCATGTTCATCGTCTTGAGAAGAAAAAGCCGAATCAATTTCAAACCATGGTAAAAACGCCCTGCTCTGACATGCCTCGTCCTCAAGAAGCCATTTTCGGAAATAGCGTATGGAATTCACAAATACCAGGTGTCCTTGATGACCAGGTCGCATCCCGGCAATATGGAGCACTTCGATCAAACGGGTCAAAACGTTTTGACGATGGGTCCGCGTATAATCGCTGATACCCTGTTCCTCAATTTGAAAGAAATCCGGCGCTAAAGATTCCAGCATGTCACCATTGCCATGGCTTTGCAGCGAATCAAAATCATGAACATGTACCTGTAACTCTGTTTGGCGTTTAGCTGCTTTCACTTTTTTTATTGCAGCTATCATTTCTTGCTGAAGCTCTGCATCCTCATCACTTTGGACATACGGAACCGGCTTTTTGAACCACGCGCCGGGCCTATCCGTAAATGGTGTGCCAAGGAAACTTGTCGCTATTTTCGCGTCCCGGGCTTCAGCCACATAGCGAAGTGCGGCAGTAACCCAGCGTACGTCAAAATGACAGTTGGCGCGTTCAATAAAGGAAGTGGCAGAAAGAGCAAATACAAGATTTCTGCTTGCCAATGAAAGCAGCAAACCTTCGGGCGTGGTGGGCAAAAATGCACGCCTGATCTGAATACGAAGCGGATCAAGATCAGCCTCGGCAGAATTCTGTTTAAGCAGCCAGTTTGTTAATCCATAGATATTGGCATGGGTATTGGGCAACACATTGCTTTCCCGCAAACTGCTCAGCTCACTCAAGTCTGCACGCGGCAAAGAATACAACGCAGCATGCGGCAGGGTTGCACTGTAATATGAGGGACGATAATCGTTGGCAGGATCAAACAACAGCCTGTTCAACTTTAGAATATACTCGTGCAAAGCATCTTCTGTCGGCCCGGCAGAGAGATCAGTCATCAGCAGACTGAAACGGCGAACATACTGTTCCATCAAGCGCAAAAAATCCCCGATATTTATGCACTGCTCATCGGCTTGATCGACATGTTCGTCTGCATCCGCTTCCCTGACCTCGTATCCATGAGGCCGACGATACATGGATAACCTTTTACTGGTGACCAGATGGTCTGAACGAAAGAGATACTGGGCTTCAAAGGAGTTGTTCTGATTACGCTGCTCAAGGGGTGTAACCAGCGCCCTGCTCTCGGATAAATCTATATTTCTCTCTTTCAGCTCCTTCTCCAACGCATCAAGAAGTTGTTTCAAGCGACGATTTATCTCAGGCACCGGCTCTGTTTCAACATGCTGCATTCTGGACAACAGCCTCCGCCCGCCATCCAACAGCTGCCCCAGGCATTCAGGAGGTTCATGCACCAGCTGGCTTTGGGAAAGGGGCTGCTGAAGCACATCTGCCTGGTAATCGAACTCATCTATAAAAACGACATACCCCTCCAGATCGCTGCTGGACATCCGCACTTTTTGTCTTCCATCGTAAAACGAAGAAAACATTTTCTGCGTTGTCATAATCAAGAGATGCTGCTGTTCATCACGCCAGACAATGGCAGGCAGAATGCGTCGCACCCAGGGATTGGCACGAAAATTTTGCAGCCGGGTGAGCGCCGCACCGGTCAGTTCGCTATCAGCACCATGCGTGTCTCTGTTCTTTTCTACTTCCTTGTCCAATGCTGCCATATTGCGGACAAGGATATACTCCACAGATGCACACGCTTTGCGTAACGATTCCTTTTCCTTTTCGATATATTTCAACAAAACAGGATGTTTCGCATGTTTGATAAAGGCACGATCAATCCGCTGAATATCCTGACATTTTTGCTGCAGCTTTTCCTGCGCACCTTTCACTGCCAGCAAATTGTGCTCTGCCAGTTGTTTAATCGATGCCATGGATTCCGGCAGATCGTACGCTGCCAGGCCTTTTTCATGGGGTAACGGCCTGCGCGTTACCGCAGCACGAACAGTTTCATCCTGGGCATAGAGAATACTTGCCTGAAACTTTTTGTTATTTTTATCACTATGGGAGATGACATGTTCATAGATATCATGGAGGATATTCCACCGATGTGTAACCAATATAGCCTGAAACCCGGCATCTCTGATTTGTTCCAGCGCAGGGGCTACACCGTCCTCATAGCCTTTTCTATACAGTGAACTGCTCTTCCCACCTCCTGTTGGCCCCTGCAACTGGCAAAAACCAGCTATACTGTTCGCTTCTCTTTTCCGACCATTGCAGAATTGTGGATTCAATCGAACAGCCTGGGAAAGGGTATGTTTGATAATCGCATTATACGAATGCAAAGACTTTTTCGGCATTTCCACCTCACACTGGGTATTGGGTTTTATCCACATGCCTGTTGCTTTACAATTCATGTGCCAACTAACACATGACCCAGCATGGTAAAAAACAAAAACTTAGAAATTAGAAACATATTTGTTTAATATCAAGTAATTATAAATTAAATCTGTAAATTCAAATTTTACTATTGCTCTTTCACTTCCCCATGAATTCATTCCATACTGACACTCCCCTGCGGGAGATACGTACAATATGTTATTTAAAAATAAATTATTTTATGAAAAAGATATCACTTACGAGTATGGGGAGGAGACCGCAGGTTCGAGAGCTATTGAAGAACCAGCCTGGCAGTTTCTTCAGGAAAACACCAGCTGGTATCGCATAATGAATACATATAAGAAGGTAGAAATGACCAAGGAAAAAGGCCCTGTAAATCGTTGTATAGAATATCTACTTGACGTGGATGAAAAAGATTTTCGATTAAATTCCTATTCGACCATGTTCGCAATTACGGGCTGGCCGCTTCTGTTATGGGGGCAGGTTTCTTTCTTTTTAAACACGGGCCTCAAGTCAATCACATTCAAGGCGGAGGCATTATATTCGGCATTTCCCGCTCCCCTGAAGTATAATCTACTTACATTTCAATTTTGACGTTCCAATACCCACCTTTTGCCGGCCCAATCCTTTCAAGCAGCTTGTTTTTTTGCAAAGATGCCAACTGTTTTTCCACTGCCCTGGTGCTTAACCCCAGAGCCTCAGCCAACTGGGCGATTGTCATTTTTGGGTTGGAGATAAGCAGTTCGAGGATTTTCTCCGAACTTTTCTCCGAACTTTTCTCCACATCTTGTTGTATATTACCTTTGACAGAACTTTTCTCCGAACTTTTCTGTAACATTCGATGAATGGTTACAGTAAAAAGATTCCCTTCTCTGTCGTCGGCAAAATCAATATCCGGCCACTCATCCAAGGCCCTTCTGATACCGGACCCAAGCCCTTTGTATGGCAATAACCCTTTGGCAATGTAGGAAACAAGAATAGGATTCCTGATAATGGAGTTTCCTGCCCGTATTTTATCAACTGTAAGGTTGTTTGGGAGATGGCCGGGACTGATCATTTCAATCCTGTTATCAAAGATAAACAATCGGATAGGAGCACTAATCATATAGTCGCGATGCACCAATGCATTGACCAGCAATTCTTCAAAAACTGTTCTTGGTATTTCCAGAGTACCTGGCGAGTTGACTCCTCCTGCCCCCTGAATCTTATACAGGTTGCGCATAATAAAACCGAGTGTACCCTCAAATTGTTTCGCAAGTGGACCTGCAAAATCATCGGTATCAAGGTAGGTGGTCGAATGGATGTCATTACCGGGATATCTAATCGCTTTCACCACAAACTGCGGTTTGATCAGCTCGGGCTGCTCAGCAAAAAGCAATACCCCTGCCAGGTTTAACATGCCGCTTTCAACGGCCAGATTCATATTTTGCAGTAATTGCTGTAGATCAACAACCTTGTCTGGATATTCCAGCTGGTATACCTCTCGCAAAAAATCGCGAAATCGTATCTTATCCAGTTTGGTGACAGGTGCCCTGGTAGGCAATTCATCAGCATGAAACAGATCCACACTCTGAAAGAGTCTGCGCAACTCCTCCTTGGAATTTACGCGCCGTTTATCAGCACCGCTTTTCAGCCAGATCACACCGTTTTTATCGAAATACGGTTTATCTATACCTTTGGGGACTGTAAGAACAATAACAACCCGTCCATCTTTGGTCGCTACGTTTTCGGTATGCACGGTCAACGGGCTGCGTACGTGCCGGCTGGCACAGTTGCTGATCAACTGATTAATACGGCCAACATCTTTGGTCGACAGGCCAGGGATGGTCCCATCATCACAGACACCTATATACAGCACACCGCCTTCACTATTTGCAAAGGCGGCCAACTCTGCACCGAGGCTGTCAGGATTTTTAACATCGATTTTAAACTGATGCCGACTGTCCTCGCCAAGAGCAATCTGTTTGAGTAATTCTGAATAGTTCATGTCAGCGCAAACGCAAAAATTCCTGCTTATCAGGTAGTATCATAAAATAAACCATGAGGATCAAAAAAATTTTTCCCCCAGCTTACAAGCTTCTCTTCCACAGAGTTACTAAAAAATCCGAAAAACATGAAAATCAGCAACTAAAAAAGCACTTCATTAAGATACTCGGTCATGCTACTAGCGGCAATATGGCTACAACTGGTATCGTACAAAAAAAATCATAAACTTCAGACTGTTTCCTTGATTGTTTGCAATATTTCCTTATAACTGAACGCCTAACGTTCCCTCCGAAACATGGATCCGGTTTTCTCTTCTATAAGCTCATCGAGTTCCAATTGCATTAAGCTGGCAACAAAGCTTTTGGGCAGCTTTTCCAACGTACGGGTCAGCTCCACCGCATGCTCGTGCCAGGGCTCGCCGCCATGGGGACAGGTAAAAACATCATGCACCGTATCATGCTGCCCCATTGCGGAAATGTACCCCGTCGAGCCACACACACCACGCTTGACATCACATACGGCACCACAGACAGTGCATCGCTTTTCTTCTTTATAGACACCTGAATACACATACACGCCATACCCTTTTATCATACCTGTACCTCTTTGTATTTTCTGTTTGCAACTGGCTTCAGGGATAGCAAATGACGTGCCTGTTCAAAACATCATTTCATAACAGGTAGTTATATATATCCAGCGAAAACACAGTGATTATCAACGCTTCCTACGCATAAAATTCACCCTTCGGCTACAAGAAATATTATCTTGTATATGGTACAATTGCATAGTGCTTGGGTAAACGATGACAAAAAGAGAATTTTCCAATAATTTCAACACAATTCAAATGCATTGCCATTTGCCTCCGCTTCGAAAACGCAAAGGCGATCTGTCCACGTTGGCCAATATACGGCTGATCGCTCAGGGAAATCAGGATGCAGGTTGCAATATAAAAAAATTTCTCCTGATGCAAAAAATATTACTTCGCACAACCCTGGCGAGAAAATGTACTGGAATTGCAGTCCGCCTTGCTGCGCTCAGCACGCCGGTGTCAGGGCGATACTAAAAAAATAACACATACTGGCACGGCCTTCGCTAGTGTCTGTCCGGAAAGAGGGATTTTCGTTTGAGAGCAGGTAAGCAAGGAACGAGACTCCGAGAAGATAATGTATGCACAGACACTCGCTATAAGGCCGGCATGAACAGACTACTCTTTATGAAATCAGTGAACTTTGAATTCCTGCGACCGGAAAACGAACTGCTGGCCAACCTGGGCGGCCTTGCAGAAGCAGTACTGCACATCGACCCGGGCAGCGCGCTGACCCGCCTGCGGAGTTTTGCAGAAGAACTCACCAAGACTATCTACAACCAAGAGCAGCTGCCGCGCATGCCGCAGTCCAGTTTCTACGAGCTCACCAAAAGCCCGGTATTTAAAGATTGTGTCAGTCACGCCCTGATTCATCAGATTAACTTTCTGCGTGTCCAAGGCAATAGCACTGCTCATGGTGCCGAGGGTGAGCTGCGTAATGGACAGATGGCGCTTTCTACTGCCCATCAGTTAGCCATGTACATGGGGATTAAGTACTATGGCAAAAAGAAGGAGCACATTCCTGCCTTTGCAGATGTCAAAGACCCCACCGCAACCTTGCAGAAATCCGTTTCCAGCTATGAGAAAGAGCTGAAAAAGCAACAGGAAGAGCTGCAGCGGGTGATGGATCAGCTGGAGCAGGAGCGCATTAAAAACAGCGAGAAGCTCAAGTCTCCCACCAAGTCGGACCAGCAAAAAAGCAAACAGCAAAGCCGGCATGTGGCCGACAGCCTGCAATGGAACGAAGCCAAAACCAGAGCGCTTTTGATCGACTCCATGCTGCTCCAGGCCGGCTGGGATATCCAGGACCCGGATGACATCGGCCAGGAAGTAGAAGTGCAGTTTCCAGACAATCCCTCTGGCAAAGGATATGTAGATTACGTACTCTGGGGTGATAACGGCCATCCCCTGGCAGTGATCGAGGCCAAAAAATCCGGCACACTTAACCTGCAGGCAGGCCGCGAGCAGGCCCGCCTCTATGCCGATGCCTTTGAAAATATGGGCTACCAGCGCCCGGTGATTTTCTACTCCAATGGCTATGAAACCTTTATCTGGGACGATTACCACTACAACACCTATCGTCCGGTGTATGGCTTTTACAGCAAAGACAGCCTGGATTACCTCATGTACCAGCGGCACTATCGTGTCCCTGAGCTGGAAAAATCCAACCCTGAATTGAGCATTGCCGATCGCCCGTACCAGATCGAAGCCATCAAAACCATTGCCGCCCATTTTCAGCAGGAACGACGCAAAGCCCTGATCATCCAGGCCACCGGCACCGGCAAAACACGGGTTGCCATCGCTCTGACCGAACTCCTGTTGCGTTCAGGCTGGGCCAAACGCGCTTTATTCCTGTGCGACCGAAAAGAGCTACGCGTGCAGGCAGACGACGCCTTCAAACAGAACCTGCCGTCAGAGCCGCGCTGCGTTATTGGCGAGACCAACAAAATCGACCAGACCGCACGCATCTACATTGCCACCTATCCCGGCATGATGAACCGCTTTACCCAGCTGGATGTGGGCTTTTTTGATCTGATTATTGCCGATGAATCCCACCGCAGCATCTACAACAAATATCGAGACCTGTTCGAGTATTTCGATGCCCTGCAGGTGGGCCTCACAGCAACACCGGTGCGGTTTATCAGCCGCAACACCTTTGATATGTTCGACTGTGAATCCACTGATCCGACCTTCGAATTCGGCCTCGATGCGGCCATTAACAATGAGCCGCCGTATCTGGTACCGTTCCGCGTTAAAGACCTCACCACCGATTTTCTGCGTGAAGGCATCCACTACAACGATTTATCCGCTGAACAGAAACGGCAGCTGGAGGACGATCTGGGCACTGAAGAAGCCCAGAACACGACCATTGCCGGCAAAGATATAGGCCGCAAAATCTTCAGCGAAGATACAGACCGCATCATCCTGGAAAACCTGGTAAACAACGGCATCAAGGACGAAACCGGTTCACTGGTGGGCAAATCTATTATCTTTGCCCAGCGGCAGACCCATGCCGAACATCTGGAAAAACTGTTCTGTAAGCTCTACCCGCAATACGGCACCAAGGTCTGTAAGGTTATCCACAATGCCATACCCCATGTGGACAGCCTGATAAAAGAGTTCAAAAAGGCAGACAACCAGTTTCGCATTGCCATTTCAGTGGATATGCTCGACACCGGCATCGACATACCCGAAGTGGTCAACCTGGTCTTTGCCAAGCCCGTTAAATCCTGGGTTAAATTCTGGCAGATGATTGGCAGGGGCACCCGTTTGCGGCCCAACCTGTTTGGTCCAGGCAAAAACAAAAAAGAATTTCTTATCTTTGATCACTACAGCAATTTTGATTTCTTTGAGCAGGAATATCAGGAGCCGGAAGACACAGGCAGCAAATCCCTGCTGCAGACCACCTTTGAAACACGGCTGGAACTCGCGCAAGCCGCGTTGCAGAAGAACCATACGGCCTCCTTTGATACTGCGGTGGGATTGTTGCGTGCGGATATCAACGACCTGCCCGACAACAGCATTGCCGTCAAGGGGCACCTGCGTGTGGTGCATCAGCTGCAGCAGACCGATCTGCTGCAGCACCTAACAGCCAAAACCCAGCACCTGCTGGCAAACAATATCGCACCACTGATGGCTGCACGGGTACTCCATGACAGACACGCCACCCAGTTGGATAAGCTCATAGCCTTTATCCAGCGCTGCCTGGTGGAACAGGCCAGCTGCTTTGCCGACGGCCGCGATCAACTCCTGGCCGCAGTGGACAGGCTGGCAATGAACATCCAGGCTGTACGCAAGAAAGAAGCTGTGATCGAGGAGGTACGCAGCGCAGACTTCTGGCAGAACCCGAGCATTGAAAGACTGGAAACAGCCCGAACAGAATTGCGCGGTATTATGAAGTATCGGCAGCAATCAACTGGTCCCACCTACGACACTGCTGCAACCAGTACCAACGACTCCGGCCTGCAGATGCATGATCGCGAAGTAAAAATTGCCGGCGCAAACGATGCCATGCTCTACCGCCGCAGGCTTAAAGATATTCTCGACCAGATGATTGCCACAACCCCTACCCTGCAAAAAATCCGTAAGGGCGAACACATTGACGAGACAGAGCTGAAAAATCTGACATCCACCATACTCACCAGCCATCCCGGCGTGAGCCTGGATGTATTGAACGAGTTTTATGGCCGCACCGCAGATCAGCTGCATCTGACCATCTGCGAGATCATCGGCCTGGACCCGCAAGCCGTGGAAAAACATTTCACGTCCTTTCTCCATGCCCATCCTACACTCACAGCCCAACAGGTGCGTTTCATGAACCTGTTGAAAAACTACATTGCCCAGCATGGCACCATTGTGGTGGAAAAACTGTACGAAGCACCTTTTACCTCTGTTTCCCACAAAGGTATTGACGGTGTTTTTTCAGTGGATGAGGCAAATGATCTTATTGCTGTGCTCAAACCCTTTTTAAAGGCTGAACCCCAGCCATCCCCTGCGCAGGAGTGACCAGCATAGAATTTGATACGGTGCGTAGAACGCACCCTACCCGCCTTGCCTGAGCGCAGGTCATTCCTTCAGCCATGCCATGGAGATAACCTTGGATTCCATGCATGGAGGTCCGGGGGGCTGAGGGCTGTAGGGTGCGTCACACGCACCAACATACCTGGTCACGGCTATGCCATGGAGATAGCCTTGGGTTCCATGCCCGGAGGTCCGGGGAACTGAGGGCTGTAGGGTGCGTCACACGCACCAACATATTAAAAAAAAAGGTCCACAGGACGTGACCGAACTTTGCCTCCGAGTACAAGCAAAGATATGTTTTTTGCAGGTGCACGTGACGGCAAGCAACAAATGGCTTTTTATCTGCCTACCGGCAGTCAGCTGGTGCGTAAAACGCACCCTACCAAGCCGCCTTGCTTGAACGTAGGTCGATTATGTAGCCGGACAAAGAAGATAAAGTTAGCTTACATGCCAGGAGGTCCGGGGAACTGAGGGCCGTAGGGTGCGTCACACGCACCAACATATTTAAAAAAAAAGGTCCACAGGACGTGACCGAACTTTGCCTCCGAGTACAAGCAAAGATATGTTTTTTGCAGGTGCACGTGACGGCAAGCACCAAATGGCTTTTTATCTGCCTACCGGCAGTCAGCTGGTGCGTAAGACGCACCCTACCAAGCCGCCTTGCTTGAACGTAGGTCGATTATGTAGCCGGACAAAGAAGATAAGGTTAGCTTACATGCCAGGAGGTCCGGGGAACTGAGGGCCGTAGGGTGCGTCACACGCACCAACATATTAAAAAAAACGGTCCGCAGGAGGTGACCGAACTTTGCCTCCGAGTACAAGCCAAGGTATGTTTTTTTTGCAGGTGCACGTGACGGCAAGCAACAAATGGCTTTTTATCTGCCTACCGGCAGTCAGGTGGTGCGTAAGACGCACCCTACCAATCCGCCTTGCTTGAACGTAGGTCGATTATGTAGCCGGACAAAGAAGATAAAGTCAGCTTACATGCCAGGAGGTCCGGCGAACTGAGGGCCGTAGGGTGCGTCACACGCACCAACATATTAAAAAAAAAAGGGCCACAGGACGTGACCGAACTTTGCCTCCGAGTACAAGCAAAGATATGTTTTTTGCAGGTGCACGTGACGGCAAGCAACAAATGGCTTTTTATCTGCCTACCGGCAGTCAGGTGGTGCGTAAGACGCACCCTACCAATCCGCCTTGCTTGAACGTAGGTCGATTATGTAGCCGGACAAAGAAGATAAAGTCAGCTTACATGCCAGGAGGTCCGGCGAACTGAGGGCCGTAGGGTGCGTCACACGCACCAACATATTAAAAAAAAAAGGGCCACAGGACGTGACCGAACTTTGCCTCCGAGTACAAGCAAAGATATGTTTTTTGCAGGTGCACGTGACGGCAGGCAACAAATGGCTTTTTATCTGCCTACCGGCAGTCAGCTGGTGCGTAAGACGCACCCTACCAAGCCGCCTTGCTTGAACGTAGGTCGATTATGTAGCCGGACAAAGGAGATAAGGTTAGCTTACATGCCAGGAGGTCCGGGGGACCGAGGGCTGTAGGGTGCGTCTTACGCACCAACACACCTGCCTACAGCTATGCTGTGAGCAGGTACGAAAAAAGAAACAATCAAGGAAGAATACAACCATATGTTAACAGGACAGATACGTAACGATATTGACAAACTCTGGGAAAAATTCTGGACCGGAGGCATCACCAACCCCTTAACAGTGATCGAGCAGATCAGCTACCTTATGTTTGCCCGTATGCTGGACATGCAGGAAGACGTGGCCGAGCGCAAGGCAAACCGTACAGGCAAGGACTTTGCCCGCCTGTTCCCCGACACGCCGGAAGGCCAACTCCTGCGTTGGAAAAATTTTAAAAACCTGAGCGGCAAAGAACTGCACAAACATCTCAAGGACAATGTCTTTCCCTATTTTGCCAGACTCGGTGAGTATTCCGACGAGCAGGATGGTATTGGCAGTGAAGGCAGCACAGTGAAATCCCTGGGCCACATCAGCGAATACATGCAGGATGCTGATCTGGAAATCAAAAACGAATCCGTACTGGTCAGCGCCGTGGAAATGGTTGATGAACTGCCCCTGACCCAGAGTGATGTAAAAGGCGATATCTACGAGTACCTGCTCAGCAAACTCACCACTGCAGGCATCAACGGCCAGTTCCGCACACCGCGCCATATCATCGACACAATGGTGGAACTGATCGCCCCGCAACCCACAGATGTGGTTGGTGACCCTGCCTGCGGTACTGCCGGTTTTCTGGTGCGCACCATGGAATACCTTAACCGGCAACATTCCAGCGAGGCAGGTATCTTTGAAGATGAAGATGGCAACAAGCAGTACAGCGGCGACCTGTTGGAACCCTACCGCGACCACATCAACACGGCAATGTTCTGGGGTTTTGATTTTGATACCACCATGCTGCGCGTTTCCAGCATGAATATGGCCCTGCATGGGGTAAACGGTGCCAATATCGTGTATCAGGACAGCCTCAGCAAATCCATCAAAGAGCATTATCTTAGCCAGGAAGAAAATTTTTTCGATGTTATTCTTGCCAATCCGCCTTTCAAGGGTAGCCTGGATGAGAGCAATACTAATCCGGATGTACTGGGGCTGGTAAAAACCAAAAAGACCGAACTCCTGTTTGTGGCCCATATCCTGCGCGCCCTCAAGCTTGGTGGCCGTGCTGCCGTGATTGTGCCGGACGGCGTGCTCTTTGGTTCCAGCAAGGCCCACAAGCAACTGCGCCAGGAGTTGATCGAGAACAACCAGCTTGAAGGCATTGTCAGCCTGCCCAGCGGGGTGTTTAAACCCTATGCCGGGGTCAGCACCGCCATACTGCTCTTTACCAAAGGCGGCACCACTGAACGGGTCTGGTTCTATGATCTGCAGGCTGATGGCTATTCCCTGGATGACAAGCGTACTCCGCTCAAGGGTGAAGACAGCAATGACCTGCCCGATGCCGTTGCCAAGTGGCAGCAATACCGTGAACTGGTTGAGGCCAATTCGTCCGCGCAGGAGATCGACAAGGCCTTTGGTGATAAGACAGGGAAGGCGTTTGTGGTGGATGCCAAGGATATCACCAAGAATAAATTCGACCTCTCCATTAATCGCTATAAGGAAGTGGTGTATGAGGAAGATGAGTATGAAGAGCCGAAGGTGATTCTGGACAAGCTGAAGACGCTGGAAAAGGAGATTATAAAGGATCTGGATGAGCTGGAGGGGATGCTGTGAGTTGGCGGATGGTAAAATTATCGGAGCTTTGCGAAATTAATATTGGGAAAACTCCAGCTCGCGCTAATGACTCTTACTGGGGAGAGGGTTACCCTTGGTTATCTATTGCAGATATGAATCAAGGGCGGCGTATCTCCATGACAAAAGAGCAAATTACCCAGTTAGCAGTGAAAGAAACAAAAATAAAAAAAGTCCAAGCCGGTACAGTTCTTTTTAGTTTCAAGCTAAGTATTGGTAAAATTGGCATTACTGAAATACCAATGTATACTAATGAGGCTATTGCTGCTTTCCCAATTCGAGATGAAAAAGTGCTTTGTAAGGAATATTTTATTTACGC
Source organism: Desulfobulbaceae bacterium (assembly GCA_963678525.2). Lineage (GTDB taxonomy): Bacteria > Desulfobacterota > Desulfobulbia > Desulfobulbales > Desulfobulbaceae > Desulfogranum. Next base: position 398,164 of record CAXXDG010000003.1, on the reverse strand, counting down.
ACTATCTAGGATTGATGCTTCAAGAAGCATGGATAGAGCTGTTATGGGGACTACTTTAAATAAAAAGAAATTGGCGGAGCTAAAAATCCCCCTCCCCCCCCTACCCGAACAAAAACGCATCGCCGCCATCCTCGACAAAGCCGATGCCATCCGCCGCAAACGCCGGCAAGCCATCCAACTCGCCGACGAATTCCTTCGCTCCGTGTTTCTGGATATGTTTGGTGATCCGGTAACTAATCCTAAGGGGTGGGAAAAAAGAGGACTAAATGAGGTTGGTTTACTTGCTCGTGGAAAATCAAAACATAGGCCCCGTAATGCTCCAGAATTACTAGATGGTCCTTATCCATTGATTCAAACCGGTGAAGTTGCTAAAGCAGACCACTATATTACCACATATAATCAAACTTATTCAGAATTAGGCTTAAAGCAAAGTAAACTTTGGCCAGCAAAAACTCTATGTATAACAATAGCGGCCAATATTGCAGACTCTGCCATCCTGACTTTTGATGCTTGCTTCCCAGATAGTGTTGTCGGTTTTACTCCAAACAAATTGGTAAGGACTGAGTATATACACATGTGGCTAACTTTTTACCAAAATATAATCAGAGAAAAAGCCCCTGAATCAGCACAAAAAAATATAAACCTAAAAATTTTGTCAGAGCTACAAATACCGATCCCCCCATTAAATGAACAAGACAAATTTGTCACTTGCTTTAAGCACGTCGAAATGGCTAAAGCAAAAAAGAGAAAAAGCCATATCGAAATAGAAGATTGTTTCGCTTCCCTCTCCCAGGAAGCCTTCAGAGGAGAACTCTAATGCCAGACAACTACCCCTTCTCCTCAATCCAAATAACCGAAGCCCTTTCAACCCTCCAACAGTCGACCTCGAAAAAAATCGCCAACGGCTTCCGCATGCTCCAAGCCAACTACGAGGCAGACAACATGGAGATCAGCACAGCCCGTCTGGCCAAGGCAGCAGGCTACGACAACTACAACACGGCCAATGAACAGTACGGTTCCTTTGCCCATGCCATCTGCGACGCGCTCGGCTACAGCCCCAAAGTACGCGCAGACGGCAGCCCCATCTGGACTGATGTGCTCTGCGAGGAAAGCAGCGTAAAAGACAGCCTGGGACACTTCCAACGGAAGCTCTGTCGTCAGGTAGCCGAGGCCTTGAAAAAACTTAGTTGAGGAATACATCGTGGCAATTTGGTTAACACGTGCCGGATCACACGGCGAATACGAACAAAAATTCATCCAGGAAAAGCGAGTGTACCTGACCTGGGATGGCCTTGATATTGATCTGAGTACATTGCCGGACCGGTCTCAATTGCTTGAGGAGATGTCAAACCGTTATCCGGACACCAAGCAAAAAGGCATTCAGAACTGGGCGAGTCAGATCTGGCCGTTTGCCCATGAAATCAAGACCGGCGACCTTGTTGTATTGCCGCTGAAATCACAGCCCGCCATCCAAATAGGCCAGGTAACCGGTGACTACCAGTTTAACCCGGACGGTCCGGATCCATATTACCATTACAGGTCTGTGGAGTGGATTGGAGAGGCCATACCTCGCACGCATTTTGGGCAGGATCTGCTTTATTCATTCGGAGCGTTCATGACTATCTGCCGCATCCAGCGCAATAACGCAGAGCAACGAATCGAAACCATGCGCTCAAATGGCTGGAAGCCGGAGACCATTAAAGCTGTCACCAGGACAACACTGCCGACTCTCGATGAGACTGCAGAGGATACCAACATCGAAGAGCTTGCTCACGATCAAATAGCCCAACTTATTGCTGCCAGGTTCAAAGGACATGGATTAACACGATTGGTAGAAGGCATCCTCAAGGCTCAAGGCTATACAACCTATCGCAGCCCGGAAGGAGCGGACGGCGGCGTTGACATTCTTGCCGGAACCGGACCGCTCGGTTTTGGCTCTCCCCGGCTTTGCGTTGAGGTGAAATCTGAGAACAATCCCATTGACCGGCCAACAGTGGATAAACTCTTGGGCGCGATTTCCAAATTTCAGGCCCATGAAGGACTGTTTGTTTCGTGGGGCGGTTTTAAAAGCAACGTGCAGAAAGAGCTTGCTCCCAGCTTTTTTAAAGTTCGTTTGTGGACACAAAAAGAACTGCTGGAACAGCTTTTTACCCTTTACGACCGTCTTGATGAAGAACTTAAAGCTGAATTACCGCTGAAACGTGTTTGGATGGTCGCTGCACAGGAAGAATAAGGAAAAAAGCATACCTGCCATACCAGCTCCCCTTTGCCCCAAATGGCAGTATGTGGTGTGTAAGATGCATCCTACATTACCCCGCCTTACCGGAGCACAGGTTGATGCTTCAGCCATTCCTGGAGACACCCCTGGTTTCAAGCGCCAGGAGGTCCGGGGAATTGAGGGCTGTAGGGTGCGTCATACGCACCATATCAATTACAATTTCATCACAGATTGAGGTTATCTTTAAAACATGTTCTATTCCTTTGATACATATAAAGATAAATTATCCGTAATTGAATCGTTACCAGAAAAAAAATCCTACAACAAACAGGATCTATTGACTGAAGATCTTCGCCTCTATTCTAGCACGGATAAGCAAGAGGTGGAAGTATACTATACGCCCTTTGACTACTATGAAGAAGATGCAAAAATATCGCTCATTGGTATTACGCCAGGTTGGACACAGATGGAACTTGCCATCCGAGTTTTTCGAAAAGGTCTTACTAGTCATACAGCATTACCGAAAATCTGTGAAGAACTCGAAGAAAAGGCTAGTTTTGGTGGATCTATGAGGAAAAATTTAACTGAAATGCTTGATCAACTAGAAATTCATCATCTACTAGGGATTAACAGCACAGCAGAATTATTTTCTTCAAGGCATGATTTACTTCACACAACATCTGTGCTCCGTTATCCTGTATTTGTTAATGGAGAAAATTACACAGGACACAAGCCGGATATACTTACATATCAAAAATTTACAGATTATATTGAACAAATTTTCATACCGGAGATGCAGGCAGTCACGAACTCCCTCGTTATTCCGCTGGGTAAAGCTGTTGCCGATGTATTAGAACGCTTAACACAGAGAGGGGTTCTCGATGATCGGCGATGTCTTTTGGGTTTTCCACACCCATCAGGAGCAAATGGTCACAGAAAAAAGCACTTTGAGGCAAGAAAGGACGCCCTAAAACGGCTTGCAAAAGAATGGATTACATCATGAATACCTCTGCGATTCAGAAGAAAGTGGTTCCAGGACCAAATCGTGGGCGACCTTGCCGAAAGACGGGCACCATTTTTCAGCGTCAGCGGGATGATAGATGAACGAGTCTCACAGATAGACGGAGTGTTTTGGCAGTATCGGAAATTCGGCAACGTTCTGGACATCCGGCAGAACGTCTCAACGACGGAAAGAAAAAATGGGGACAGACCCATTTTTCATTCTTGGCATCCGCAAGAATATGCACTTGTGCACAATCATGCCCTACCTTCTGCCTTATGCAACACCATGGGCAACATTTTTTTCAACACATGACTGCTTTGCAGGGTTAATCATGCAACGTGCGTGTGACGCACACCCTGCAGGCCCGTCTCATGCCAACGGGAGTGGCAGGAGCCGATTCTCCTTTGTCCGCTTCAAGAACTGAAACAATTACACTGCACAATGTTACCCATTACCACGAGGCACAGGTAGGGTGTGTCACACGCACCGGACCCGGCAGCATATACTCCTCCAGTTCTAGCAGGTTACTTCGGTGTATTGACTATCCGGCAGGATGTTGAAATATGTTTCATCCACCGGCACCAGGCTCTCATCCTCTGCCTGACAATAACAACTCAGCACCCTGTTAACGGCATAGGTCTTCCTCGCCAGGATTTCGCGGAGCGCACAACGCATGGTATGAAGGAAATCGCCACGCGTAAGCAGGTCCCGAATATGGGTGCCCTCCTTTTGATGGGTAACAACCTTTGCATTCAGTACTTTGACGTTTGCCTGTTGATCTGCGACATAGAACAACGCATTCACTCTCTTTTCACTGACATGGCCATTTTCGACGGGTGATTCCCGGATATCACTTTCCTGCCTGGCGACAACCTTCTCGTATATATTGCGAGCGGCAGCCACTACGTCGTAAGAGATATGCGTAACACTCCCCTGCCCATCCACAGGGATAACAGTCACCACCGTACCGTGTTTCATATCCTGTACAGCCATAAAGCATTTTCGATCCAGAGGACTGTAAAACACTCTCTGCAGTCTTTGGGAGCCTCGCTCAAAGCCAACATCAACTGTCTTGTTGCCATCAAGCACTATGGCAATTTCCCTTTGACTCATGGAGGATCTCTCTGCGATTCTCTGTGTGCAATGTGCGCTGAAATTCGAAGTCATATCATCTATTCTCCCTTATCAAATTCCTGTATTTGCCTAAAGAGACTCTCCCACCACGTTCAATCGCTGTTTATCAGCTTTCACGAGCAATACAAGCAGTGTGCCAAAACAAGAGTTCACCCATCTCCTGTGGCTGGACAGCATGTCAGACCCCACGTTTTATTTTATCTTTTCGTCATGTTGCGCACGCATACATGCTCTGGCTGTTACAATGATATGGAAATCTTCATGTTTTCCCATTGACCAAACCCGGGCACGGCTGTATAAATATTTTTATATTCAAATAAAACTTATTATAGACTCATGAAAACAATTCTCATCAGCTGGATCGGAGCCACAGACCTGAAAGCGATGCAGGGTGTTGCGGAAGCAGGCAGCGGACCTATCGCCCAGGCTGCGATTCATGATACATACGCATCCATTGTCCTGTTATCCGACTATTCTGCAGCGAAGGCTACATCGTACAAATCATGGTTGGCGCAACGAACACAGTCCCCCATCACCATCGAGTTGGCAGACCTGTGCTCACCCACCGATTATGGAGACATTTACCGTGCAGCTTCTGAGGTTCTGGAGAAAATCTTTACGGAAAATGATGAATCCCTGCAGGTAACCATCCATCTCAGTCCAGGAACCCCTGCAATGGCAGCTGTGTGGGTTCTACTGGCAAAAACGAAATATTCCGCGCGTCTCATTGAATCTTCCAAAGAGTATGGGGTAAAAGAGACGGCCATTCCTTTTGACATTGCAGTTGATTTTATTCCCGGACTGCTTTCCGCAGAGGACAAGGCTGTTAATCGAATCGCTGCCGGGATTCCTGACGTGGAGAGCAGCTTTGAAAAAATCATATACAGAAGTGAAGCCATGCAGCGGGTAATCGCAAAGGCTCGTCAGGCCGCATTACGATCAGTGCCTGTGCTTCTTGAGGGAGAATCCGGGACAGGGAAAGAGCTCTTTGCAACGGCAATACACAAGGCGAGCCCGCGGAAAGATCAGAAGTTTATAACCATCAACTGTGGCGCTATTCCCAAAGAGCTCATCGAGTCAGAACTGTTCGGCCATACAAAGGGGGCGTTTTCAGGAGCAACCACTGACAGAACCGGCCATTTTGAAGCTGCCGACAAAGGAACGATATTTCTTGACGAAATCGGTGAACTGCCGCTGGATATGCAGGTCAGGCTCTTGCGTGTACTGCAGGAAGGGGAAGTCAAACCAATAGGAAGTACAACAGCCAAAAAAATCGATGTACGTATTATCGCAGCAACCAATAGAAACCTTATTCAGGAAGTCGCTGAAAATCGTTTTCGTGAAGATCTCTTTTATCGATTGGCCGTGGCAGTGATTCACTTACCTCCGCTACGTGAACGAAAAGGGGATATCAGCCTCCTCATCGACCACCTCATGGAACAAATAAACAGGCAGGAAGCCTCTCTTTTGAGAGCACCTGAAAAAGATATATCTGTTCAGGGGAGAAGCATACTGCTCAATCACCATTGGCCCGGCAACATACGAGAGCTGCAGAACACTATTACCCGTGCAGTTGTATGGGCCACCCAAGAGACGATTACATCACAGGATATTGAGGAAGCGCTCCTACCCACCCCCAAGACCGGAGAGCCTCAAGAAGCACTTTTCAATTACCCCCTGGAAGATGGATTCAGCTTGGATGCAGTTATAGACGAAGTAAAAACGCATTACCTGCGCATTGCCCTGGACAAGAGCCATGGAAAAAAGAAAGAAGCTGCCAAACTCCTGGGAATACCCAATTACCAGACCCTGTCAAGTTGGCAGAAAAAGTATAAGCTGTAGGAGGTATCTATTCAGGATGGGTCACGGCATGTTTCGGTGGTCCGGGTGGAGAGGTTGCGAAGGCAAGCACTGGAGATGTGGTTATTATTCCTGCCGGGATTTCCCGTAAAAATGTCGGCCAATCTACCAGTTTCAACGTTGTCGGTGCCTCCCCTGAAGGACAGCGTTGAAACATGAAGTACGGGAAAAAAGGTGAGCGTCCTCAAGTTGACACAGAGATAAGCCAGGTACCACTAACAGCTTCAGATCCTGTTTATGGGGCAGCCCCTTATTACCCTTAACGGCCCTATTGACTGTCTTCATAATAATGGTATGCCCCGCAGTATAGGCACAAAGAGCGTTGATGAAGTTTGACACCCTATTGGGTACGATGTTGACCAATCCGGCATGACCAACTATAGTACCAATACAGGAGGTGCTCCATGAGTCAACTCAATATAGCTGATGCCAAAGCAAATTTTTCCAAAATTATTGATAAAGCATTGTTAGGTGAAGAGGTTATTATTGCCAGAGACAATAGGCCGCTTGTCAAAATAGTACCTATCGAGCTTCCCCAAAAAATAAGAAAACCGGGATCCGGTAAGGGGCAACTCATAGAAATGTCCGATGACTTCGACCTACCACTTGATGATATGGAGGAGTACATGTGAACCGGTACTTGCTTGATACTCACACATTTATCTGGTGGGTCGACGATTCGTCGCAACTATCTACAATCGCGAGGAAAATCATTAGTGATTTGGATAATGAGTGTTATTTAAGCCTTGCATCAGCGTGGGAAATGGCAATTAAATGTTCTCTCGGCAAGTTAAAATTGGCAATCCCTCTAAAGCGTTTTATTCCTGAGCACTTGGCTGCAAACAATTTTAAAATATTGCCGATAGAATTCAGCCATACAAGCAAAATTGAACACCTTCCTTTTCATCACAGAGATCCTTTTGATAGATTGCTTGTTGCTCAGGCTATGATTGAAAAGATGTCTATAATCTCTGCTGATACGGCGCTAGATGGCTATGAGATAGAAAAAATCTGGTGAACTGTGACGGGAGGCACCGATCACCTGATCTGTGATTTCTTGTAATCAATCGGCCGCTTGTCTCCATTTTTGCAACGCCTTGGTTAATCCGGACACCATATCAGCCCGTTCAGGATTGAGAAACGTGTAGAGCGCAACTTTTTCCAAGGGAGGCTCAAGCATTTGTATGCCGGAATCCTCCCCTTCACTACTCTTCGTCCTCACTCCACAGTCACGCTCTTAGCCAGATTCCTGGGCTGGTCAACGTCACAACCACGGCGGTTGGCTATCTCATACGAAAGCAGCTGGGCCGGGATGGTGTAGAGGATCGGATTCAAGTCATCCAACACCTTGGGAAGGTAGAGCACATGTTCGCTCAAGGTGGAGAGATGCTCATCACCGGCTGTTCCGATCAGGACCAGACGCCCCTGGCGCGCCTTGATCTCCTCCAGGTTGGACACGGATTTCAAATAGACTTCATCCTGGGGCACAATGCCCATGACCGGCATGTCTTTGTCGATAAGGGCGATGGGGCCGTGTTTGAGTTCTCCTGCAGCATACCCTTCTGCATGGATGTAGGAAATTTCCTTGAGTTTTAGAGCACCCTCCAGGGCGATGGGAAAATTCACTCCCCGGGCTACAAAGAGAAAATCCCTGGAATCATAAAAGCTTTCTATGAGAGCAGCGATCTCCTCCTGCAAGCCGGTAAGCAGGTCTTCAATGGTTTTCGCCAGGTCAATAAGGGCGGTTCCATAGGTGATGCGCTGTTCAGTGCTCATGGTCCCTTTCACCTGTCCAAGATACAGGGTGAGCAGAAACAGGGCGGCAAGCTGGGAGGTAAATGCCTTGGTCGAAGCCACACCGATCTCCGGCCCGGCATGGGTGTAGATCACGCCGTCGGCTTCCCTGGTCATGGTTGATCCCACCACATTGCAGATGGTCAGCACCCTGGAACCCATCTGAGCGGCTCTGCGTAATCCGGCCAGGGTGTCTGCGGTCTCGCCGGATTGGGAAATGCAAATGGTCAGGACCTTGTCGTTGAGCAACAGATTACGGTACCTGAATTCTGAGGCGATATCCACTTCAACCGGAATTCCCACCCATTTTTCTATCCAGTATTTGGCAACCAGGGCCGCATGCCAGGATGTTCCGCAGGCGACCAGGGTGATGCGCTCGATGGATGTGACGGTCTCATCGTCCAACCCTATTTCAGGCAGCTCGATCATACCGGTGTCGGGTACGATTCGTCCGCTCACCGTGTTGAGAACGGCCTGGGGCTGCTCAAAAATTTCCTTGAGCATGAAGTGCCGGTATCCGGCTTTTTCCGCCATGGCCGCATTCCACTCAATGGTGGTCACAGGTTTATCCAGGGGCGTGGTATCGTCAACAGCGGTGATGGTGTATTGCCCCTTCCTGAGAACCGTCATCTCCCTGTCATCGAGGAAAATCACCTCTTTGGTATACGGCAGGAGCGCAGGCACGTCGGATGCGATGTAACAGGCATCTTCTCCGACACCCATGACCAGAGGACTGTGGTTGCGGGCAGCGACCAGCAGTTCCGGTTCTTTTGCCCACAAAACGCCGAGGGCGTAAGAACCTTCCACCCTTGTAAGGGCTTTTCTGACCGCAGCTTCCAGGTCGGTATCAAGATGCTCCTCAATCAGGTGAGCCAAAACCTCTGTATCGGTTTCCGATGAAAAGACATGCCCCTTGGCAAGCAGTTCATTTTTCAGGGTGCTGTAATTCTCGATGATCCCGTTATGGACGACAACCAGCTCCCCGGTGCAATCGGTATGGGGGTGGGCGTTGAGTTCCGTAGGTGCGCCATGGGTCGCCCAGCGGGTATGGCCGATACCGGTGCTGCTGGCCACGCCGATATTTTCATCCACCGCCTTTTCAAGGTTGATCAATTTACCTTCGGCCCGGTAACGGACCAGTTCCCCCTCATGCTGATATACCAGTCCTGCAGAATCATAGCCCCGGTATTCCAGCCGTCTCAATCCTTCCAATAAAATGGGTACAACCCGTCGTGTTCCCACATAGCCTACAATTCCACACATGGTTAAGTCCTCATAGTTTACAAGCAACAATTTCATTAAAGCGAATATCTTTATGGTATGGTAGCATACCCTTTCTGTGAAAGACAGCCAAGTCACACGGCTGCAATAATAGAAAAATTATTTTGCGGCCGCCTGAAAAAATTATATAAAGAAAGTAACACTATCTGTTGTAAGGATGTACGATATGGATGCACGAGAACGACTCAAAGAGTTGCTGCTGGAAAAATCATACCGTGAAGGAACCTTTACCCTCACTTCCGGAAAAACCTCCGACTTTTACGTGGACGGTAAACAGACCACCCTGGATGCTGAAGGCGGATACCTGTGCGGTAAATTGCTCTTTGAATTACTGCAGACCAACGAAACACCCATTGATGCGGTGGGCGGCATGACCCTTGGCGCAGACCCGCTGGTTACAGCTGTCTCTGTTGTCAGTTACCTGGAGAAACAGCCTATCCCCGCGTTTATAGTCCGCAAAGAGGCCAAAGGGCATGGGACCGGCAATTACATTGAAGGCAAATCCAACCTGAAACCAGGCGCAGTGGTAGCGCTGGTGGAGGATGTGGTGACCACCGGCGGCACCCTGCTGAAGGTTATCGAGCGGGTTGAAAATGAAGGCTTCAAGGTCGGCCTGGTAACAACAATCGTCGACCGCCAGGAAGGGGGCGCGGAAATACTGGCCGAACACGGGTATCCACTGAAAGCCGTATTCACCAGAGAACAGCTGATAGGGAAACCAAAGACGTGAAATGTAAAAAATGCGACGGTACCCTGCAGGTGCACCGCAGATGCAGAAAGATCAGACTCAAATGCGATCGGTGTGAGCATGAATATCATATACATGAAGTCGCCGCTGACCTGGACGCACAAACCGAAGCGCAGCTGGAGCGGTTCACAGCAATCATCTACGACTGAGAGATATGGCAACGGTCAAAGCACACGTACGACACAATAACACAGTTACTGTAACCTGCCCGGCATGCGCTGCGATAAAGACCATTGCCACTGATAAGTTTCGAAACACCAGCCACACCATCAAAGTCCGTTGCAGCTGCAAACATGTTTTCCAGCTGCAAATGGATTTCAGACAACATTTTCGCAAACCCGTCAACCTGCCCGGAACCTATATCATTATAAAAAAAGGTCGTGGCGGCGGTGTCATTCACATAAACAACATCTCCCGCGGCGGCATGGGATTCAGCGTATCCGGCATTCACAACCTGCAGCCGGACCAAGTCATTACATTGGAGTTCCACCTCAATGACAGGGCCCAGACCCTGATTAAAAAAGAAGCAATAGTTCGCTCAGTGGTGAACAACAAGGTGGGATGTCAGTTTTTCGAACGTGATGAACTGGGCAAGGCGCTGGGGTTCTTTCTTCGCAGTTAATATTTTTTTGGTGAGGGTGACGCACCCTGCACTTGCCCATGGGCAGTTAACTCGCTTCCAGCAAGCTCTTCTCTAAAATCTCCTGGGCCCTTATAAGCAGGGGTTCCAGCGAAGCCGGATCCAGAGCGCTTACGGCCACACCCTCAAACCGATTCAAACCAGTCAGTGCTTCTGCAGGCGCCTGGTCTATTTTATTAAACACGTTCAGGCAGGGAATGGAATCCAGATCCAGTTCCCGCAGGAGGGACTCCACAACCTCGACCTGCTGCGGCCACATGGGATTGGAAATATCAATCACGTGCAGCAGAAGGTCTGCCTCGAACAGTTCCTCCAGGGTGGATTCAAAGGCTTTGAGCAACTCTGCGGGAAGATTACGAATAAATCCCACGGTATCGGTCACGATAACCTCCAGATCCTGGGGAAATCGCAGCCTTCTGCTGGTGGGATCCAAGGTCGCAAAGAGCAGGTCTTCAGCCTGAATGTCACTGCGGGTCAGGGTGTTGAGCAGGGTTGATTTACCGGCATTGGTATACCCTACCAGGGAAATGACAGGAACATCCCGCTTGCGTCGCCGGTTTCTGCGGTGGAAGCGTTGTTTGCCGACATTTTTCAGCTCTTTTGCCAGTCTGGCGATGCGATCATTGATCCGCCTCCTGTCGATTTCCAGCCTGGTCTCACCCGGGCCTCTGGCACCGATCCCGCCTGTAAGACGGGAAAGCGCATCATCACGGGTGGTCAATTTCGGCAGCATATACTTTAACTGGGCCATTTCGATCTGCAGTTTCCCTTCCCGCGATCTGGCGCGCCCGGCAAAGATATCCAGGATGAGCTGGGTGCGGTCGATCACCCGTAAATCAGTATGATCCGTGACGGAACGCATCTGTGAAGGGCTGAGCTCCTGATCAAAGAGCAGCAGGTTGACACCAAGCCGCAGGCTGGTCAGCATGATCTCCATCAGCTTGCCGCGCCCCAGAATAAACCTTGGATGCATCTGCTTGCGGCGCTGGATAACGTCGCCCATGACCGTTACTCCGGCGGAACGGGCCAGTTCAGCCAGCTCAGCCATGGAATCCTCCGCCTCCGCGCGTGAACCGGTGGTCACGCTGATAAGCAGAGCGCGATCCTGATCCCCATCCACCTCCTGCAGTGGGCGGGCCCGGACAAACTCGCTTTCCAGGGCCTCGATGAGTTCAATGCAGGAAGAGGACTGGTGGGCCGGATGTTCCGGCTCGAGCATCTGCCAATCCCGACCATCGACCTTCCTGGGCAGGAGATGGGCGGTATACAGCAGATCAGGGAGATCATTGTTCAAGGTCAATACGGACATGAGATCCAGCCGCAGGCAGGCCATGTCCATGATATCCTCGTCATTCACCCCGGATTTGCCGAAGCTGGTATGCACGCAACGCAATCCGCGAAGGCGCCCTCCGGCAGTACCGACATTGGGAAGTGCAGGAATGACGATACGATCATGATCACCGACAATCACCTTGGCAATGACGCCGGACCTGTGAATCAGCAGCCCCACCTGCCGATTCATTTCTGCAGAAAGGGCGCTCAGGGTGCGGGCCGTATCGCGGCCTATAACCTCGGAAGGGGCGATTTTTTTCTGGGCAAGCCTCTCCAGGTCCCGTAACTGCTGCCTTTTCAGGCCGTTTTTATTTCCAACTACTGCTCCTATGGTGAGCCTCCATGCTACATAATACGTTATTCATTTAAGGCCATCTTGAATAATTGCTTTTTCGCCCAATCTCTGTGTTATGCTCAAAAAAATTACCCTCGAAATATCAACTATATGTCTGTGGTATTTTTTTTCACATGCCTCGGAGTCTACGCTTACCTGACCTTGAACGAAAATTCTAATTATTCAAAATACCCTTAAGGGGCCTTAACACGGTGCGCTGCCGGGCGTCCTGGGGAATGGGATCACGTCACGGATATTCTGCATTCCGGTGACAAACTGCACCATCCGCTCAAATCCCAGCCCAAATCCGGCATGGGGTACTGAACCATACCTGCGCAAGTCCAGATACCATTGATATTCTTCCAGAGAAAGTCCGGCCGCTTCCATGCGCGCCTTGAGCAGATCATACCGCTCCTCACGCTGACTGCCGCCGACCAACTCTCCTATCCCGGGAACCAGAATATCCATGGCGGCAACGGTTTTTCCGCCATCATCGAGTCGCATGTAAAAAGGTTTGATCCGCGCGGGATAATTGGTGACGATAACCGGTCTGCCGGCGACCTCTTCACACAGATAGCGTTCATGCTCGGCCTGCAGGTCACTGCCCCAGGAAACAGGAAACTCAAAAGACTTGCCGGAGGCCACCAACTGTTTGACGGCGTCACCATAGCTGAGGTGCTCAAAAGGTTCGTCCACCACGGTCTGCAGTTTGGCCGACAATCCTTTTGCAATAAAGCGTTCAAACAACTCCAGATCAGCAGCACACTCTTCCAGCACTGTGCTTACCAGATCCTTGACCAGCGACTCAGCAAGTTCCATATTCCCCTGGAGATCACAGAAGGCCATTTCCGGTTCGAGCATCCAGAACTCAGCCAGGTGCCTGGAGGTGTTGGAATTTTCAGCTCGAAAGGTAGGGCCGAAGGTATACACGCGGCTGTGGGAAAGGGCAAAAATTTCAGCCTGCAACTGTCCGCTCACGGTCAACCCGGCCTTTCGGTGGAAAAAGTCTTGGGAAAAACTGTCCGGTTTGCCGAGCTGCTCCTGTTCCAGAGCGGTCACCGTGAACATTTCTCCGGCGCCTTCACAATCAGAAGTCGTGATAATCGGCGTATGGACCTGGAGAAATCCTAGCTCCCTGAAAAAACGATGCACGGCAAAATTGAGCGAGCTGCGGATGCGCGTCACCGCGCCCAAGGCATTGGTTCTGCTGCGAAGGTGACTTATGCCGCGAAGAAACTCAAAACTGTGCCGCTTTTTCTGCAGCGGATAGGTTTCCGGGTCAGCCCATCCCAGCACTTCCACAGAGTCGGCCCGCAGCTCCACCTGCTGCCCCTTGGCAGGTGACGCCACCAGCTCTCCGCTTACCTTGAGCGAACAGCCGGTGGTCAGCTTTTTCACCACCTTTTCATAGGCATCCAGCTCACTCTCTGCTATGACCTGGAGGTTTGCCAGGCATGAGCCGTCGTTGATTTCCAGAAAAGACAGGTTTCCTGAGTCGCGCCGCGTCCGAACCCATCCGTATACGTCCAGGCGCTCGCCGAGGAGAGGCTGTTTCAGAATTTGTGCGATCTGCATACTATGTGTTTGTTCAGCCTTTCGGCACTCGGAATCTTGGTAATGTTTGCATGGCTTGCCCCCCTCTCACAACGAAATGACGGAATGCTCCAGCATACCTGTGCGTACGGGAATGAGCCAATAGTGTTCAGGTGTTTCCTGAATGTTTTTTCTAAGCTGCCCGCTCATTCGATGGGAGTCTTCAACCATATTATAAAATATCGAATCAACACCTATGAAGCCGTCCAGCATGTGGGTGATGGTGTGAAGTACTTTGGTCAGGTACCCCTCTTTCATGGTCAGAAGATCATCAAGGCTCTGTACGCCCTCATCTTTCAAGATGGTAAGCATTGACGAGGCAAAATCCATATTTTTCCTGATTCCCTGCTCAACAGTGGACCAAAACCGATCGCCGGCACCGTTCATGACCTCTTCATCCCTGACCAGCATGTCGGCATAGGTGATGAGCGGGTTTCTATCCAGGTACCGAAATACCAATTCTTTTCCTGCCTGACAGTCTTCCTCTTGAACCAGAAAGATGTGGGAGACCTTATAGTTTTTTTGTTGTTCGTTCATCCGTATCTGATGCGTTTTTGTAACTACTCATAGGGGCACAGTCCAGCTTGATAACTTCCCTGTATTTGTAACTGGTTACAGGGTGCCTGATGGCACACAGACTGGTGCAGCGTATTTGGTCATACGTAAGCCGGGCTGATCGCGGAAAGATCAGCTGCACTGTGAGCAGTTACGCGTTTTTTTAGATTTCAGGACCCATACTACAAACGGCCCTGACATAATTCAAACAGTTTATATCCTGTGCTCCCACATAACGCATATCCAGATTGACATACCATCCTTCATGTTTGCCGTGCAGATCACAGCTCCACAGCCAGGTGCTTTGCTCAGGGAGCAGAGCGGCAAGCACCCGGCTGCCTTCACTGCCCAGAAGGCTGAGCAGCTCATCCACCGTAGGCAGGCGCCAGGGCCCTGTGTCCCCCTGCTCTTCCCTGTTGAGGGTCTGTATATATTTTTTTGCCTGTTCCCGGGAAAGCGGGTACAGGCTGCTCTGCCTTCTCCAAATCAGTCTGGTCGCTGCATCAGAGATCCACTCCTCTTCTATTACTATCCGGTTACATATCGGCTTCAGTGGGCGAAACCTTTCATTTACCCCAAAACCGTCTCCAGCCTTTGAACGGCAGATGTTCACGGCCTGACTACGCAAGGCGTACCCACCATTTTTATCGGAGAGCAGACAGTGGCCGTCCGGGTCATACTGCTCACCTCCATGCAGCTGCAGCTCACCAAGTGCGGCCGACATTTCCCGGGCATCCTGATATCGAAAATCCGGATCCCAACTCAGAGCTTTCTGGAAAAAGGCGTCCCAATGCCGGTCATAAAGCGGATTAACCTGGGAAAGGGAGAAACTTTGCATCCCCGGAAACTTGCCGGTCAACATGCGATAGAGAAGAACAGCAGCGGCATACAGGTCTGCCCTGCCGTCCACGCTCAATGGTTTTTTACGCTGTTCCGGCGGTGTGTAATAGGGAGAACCGATCTGCATGGTATCAGGACCGGAAAAAGCCACACCTTCCACCAGAGCCATCCCGAAATCGCAGATCTTCAAAGTATCCTCGTCTGTTACAAGAATATTTTGCGGTTTGATATCCCGGTGAACAATGTTGCGGTGATGGAGAAACGCCAGGGCCTGTAAAACCTGCCGTCCGTAATCCAGAACCTTGGCAGCCGGAATAACCCTGCAATCCTTTTCCATCTCAAAGGATTCTCCGATCATGTCACCGAGGTTCTTACAGATGTATTCCATGACGAAAAACGGCCTGCCCCGGTCGTCTTCTGCAAAGTCATGGGCCGTGACCAGGAAAGGCTGGGCAAACGAGGCCATGGTTCGCGCTTCGAACATGAAAATTTCCTTGAGCTTGTCATAGCCGAGGATATCTTCCATCACCTCCTGGGGGTCGAGCAGCTTGATGGCCACCACCTTGTTGATCTCAGGAACAAGCCCCTTGTACACTGAGCCCATCCCGCCTTTGCCAAGGCGGCGAATTACCGTATATTTCCCGATTTTCTTGTCCATGGATTACCAGTTCAATCGTTTTGCATTGGATTCAGGAAATCCGCGCTCATGGAGAAGGCGGATGGTTTCCGCCCTGTCGTATTCCACAGCTCGAATCTGCAGATGATTATTCTCCGTATCAAATATCGCATACTTGGCCTTGGAATTGACCATATCCCTCGGTTGCCCCACACTGCCCGGCAGGATGATATATCGAGAACGTTCATCCAGCTGATAGTCGCCGGCATGCAGTTCCGTGCTGACAAGCCTGCCGGCCGTCATCTGGAACATATCCAGGCCATGGGTATGACCGGCAAAACACAATCGTTCAGGATAGGTGGAGAATATCCTGCGCAGTCGATTCTCGGTCGGCGAAAAAAGGTAGACTGTAATGGATTGGGGCGGGCAGCCGTGAACCAGACGGATCCCTCTGTGCACGAGGGACGCCCGCAGGTTGGAGATCCAGCTGATAGAATCCTCACTGAGCAGGCGGCGGGTAATGTCGAGCGATTTCCTGGGGTCCGGATTGAGGCGATGCAGGTATGTCTGCGAAATCAAAGCAAGCTCATGGTTACCCATAACGGAAATGATATTTCTCCGTCTGAAAGCTGTGACCACTTCTTCGGGTTCGGGTCCATAGCCGACAAGATCACCGAGAGCGACTATCTCCTCCGCCTTTTCACTGTCAAGATCTTCCAGTACACTCTGCAATGCCCTGTAGTTGCCGTGAATGTCAGCCAGAATTGCTATCCGCATAAAGGTTTCCTTTCGGCAGGATTTTCATTCGGTGCCGGTCATGGAGCACACCCTTCCCGGAATGCCTGTTCTCGTAAAAACATGAAAGACCCTATGTCGATATTTTTGTCGCTGAACTCCTCTCGCAATCGGGTCCGCACGGTGGTGCACTTTACCGTAAAGAGGTAATACAAAGGCGCCCCTGTTCCATACAGGCTTTCAAAGTTCCCCATCCCCTTACTGATGATCAGTTCTGCGGCCTCAAAATGTTCCCTGAACTCCCTGGAGCACTTGCCCAGCACGGTTCCGGGGATGCCTGTTCCGTTTGTAATGAGGGGACAAAGTTGATCCAGCCCGATGGTACAGGCGTCCTCCAGTGTGGCATCGTTAATCACCGGGGTCTGTCGTAAGGCGACCGTGACCCGGCACCCCATGTCGATCAACAGCTGAACCAGCATCTTATCCAGGACCAGCTCTCCGCAATTATCGGCCAAGTAAAGTATTTTCGGGAGAGACCGCAGCTGCCCGGAAAACGCCTGGTAATGACTGACGGCAAAGGGAGTGTGCAGACATCGTTGCAGGGCCTCTGTAATGTCCAACTGGTGCTGTGCGCCGCTGTCCAGGACATTGGCTCCCACGGCAAGCCGCGCTGCTGTCAGTATTGGGTCGGCGGCGGCCTTGATCACTGCGCATAGAGACTCTTTCTGCGCCAGCAGATGATCCGTGCTCTTTTGTTTTACCGTGCAAAACGGATCCCTTACCCCTGTATGTTCTCGTATGAACTGATAATAATGGGCGGCGTTTTCCGGAGGTGATGCAGTGGTCGGGAAACGCGATATCATCTTCGCCACACCGGCGAGGAGACGAAACTGTTTATCCGGGTCGTGTTCACACAGCGCAATCGCGCCTTTTGCCTGTTTCATAAAACAAACAAGGCAGTCCGGTCCTGTCTCAATCATGATTTTCCTCTATCCGGGAGCAGCATATAATCTTCCCGGATATTTCCCAGGGCTGCAAAAATATGTTCCTTGGAATCCGGTAGTGCGGCATAGATGGATTGCACTATTCGGCGTATATCGGCTCTTCTGGTTTTTTCAGAAAGAGGGCATGAAGAGCGGACCGGATTGAAATTGAGCATCCGTCCGATCTCCTCCACTTCTGTTTTATCACAATACGCGAGGGGACGTATGACCTGCAGGCTGCCGGAAAAGAGCTCCTGCCGGGGACGCATGGTGCTGATATTACCGGCGCAGGTAAGGTTGAGAAAAAAGGTTTCAATAATATCATCCCGATGATGCCCGAAAGCCAGCGAACCGTGCCCCTGTTGCGCAGCATAATCAAAAAGCTGATTTCTCCTTGAACGGGAACATTGAAAGCAGACATTTTCGCTCCCGGGGTCTGCCGCCTTTCCGGGTTCCGGCCGCAGGCGGGCGGGAAGAATGACAAGAGAAAGTCCTGTACCGGCAAGTTCCTGCTCCACCATCCGTGCAGCAGGCCCGGGGCTGCCTTTTTTGCCCTCCATATCAACGTGAACGCAGTGCACGCTGTACTCAATGGGAGCCTTTTTACGCCAGAACGCCAACACCCAGGCCATAACCAGGGAGTCGACGCCTCCTGATACGGCCGCCAGTACGGAGTCTCCGTCGGCCAGCATGGAATAATCATGCATGGCCCTGCCTATTTTTCGATTGATGGTTGCCGGCAGCTTGATAATCTCTATCCCTACGTCCTTTTTAAGGAGTACTCAGATATCCGCACTGGGAAAATTTTTCTTCCAGGCCTTCCTGCATCAGCTCAGGCGCCGTCACGAAGGTAAAACCGCGCTTGCTGGCCTGTTTGAGTTTGAACAGGTTGTCCAGCACGTACTGCTGTGTTTCCTCAAATCTTCCATGGCAGAGCACCTGGTTATGTTCTATGTCCACGAGTTTGTATTCAAACGTTACCGAGGCAGGATCCTTGGCAGTGTATTCCGAACCGATTCTGTCAACATACCTGCTTACCTCTATCTGCAGCATGACGTTGCAGCTCAGCAGATTACCCACGGCTTTCAGCTCTTCTACGAAACCACCCTCTATGGAATTTTCAATGCCGTAGACCTGCTCTGCGGTTACATATCTGAATTCATCACGACCGGCCAGCTGTTTACGAAGAAGTCCGTCGAGAACGGCAGCGCCCTCCTTGAGCTGTTTCGCCTCTGCAAAACTGAGGCTGTCATCATAATCTACAGCTGTCCGTACCGGCATGACGCCGATACAGGTTACGGCCAGATCAGGATCACGCGGAACCGGTTCCTGAGCCTGTTGAGAAGCACAGCCTGAGAATAAAAAGAGGCCACAGGCCGTCAGAACTGAAAACAGTTTACGGTAGCGATCCACGGGTATCCTCCATTTTTAAATAATTACACTATATTGAATTATCCAAGACAGCCTTATGAATGCGCCCTTACAATATCCCCTTGGAAGACAACTGTCCCGTGACCCGCTCATTGATGCTGCACGCCTGGGCTGCTGCACGGGCCAATGCCTTGAAAATCGCTTCCAGTATGTGATGCGTATTTTCACCATGGAGCACATCCACGTGAAGCGTCACTCCCGCATGTAAAGCAAAAGCCCGAAGAAATTCCTTGGCCAGGGCGGTATCGAAGGTGCCTACTTTCTGGTCCAGACGCCCGCTTTCATAATGAAGATACGGTCGATTGGAAAAATCCACGCACACACGGGCAAGGGTTTCATCCATGGGCACGTACGCATGCCCATAGCGACGGATTCCGGCCTTGTCACCAAGCGCCAGTGCAAAGGCTTTACCCAGACAGATTCCGACATCTTCCACCGTGTGATGATCATCGACTTCCACGTCGCCGGCGGCGGAAAGCTCAAGGTCGAAAAAACCGTGCACAGTGAACAGCACCAGCATATGATCCAGAAATCCCACCTGGGTGGTCACTGCCGCCTTTCCCTCACCATCGAGATTCAGGTGCAGGCGAATCCGGGTTTCCTTGGTAGTGCGCTCAATTTCCCCTACCCGATCACTTGCCTTCTCCATATACTCCTCTTGTATCTTTGCATTCATTGTATATCAGGACATATGCCTGAAATAGTTTACCATAGTATTCCGGTTACCTGAGAATCGCAACTGTTCTTCAAGCATCCTGGAAGCTTTTTCAGGTTCCGGCCGATGGCTCTTCCATATTCCATGAGATTGCCTTGTACCGCGGCACGAGGAGGGCAGACATAAAAAAGAAGTTATCTTGAGTTTTTTTATTGACACGTTTTTTCAAACTCGTTAGAATGCCGCGCTGTCAACTGATTCAAATGAGAGCGGGAATAACTCAGTGGTAGAGTGCAACCTTGCCAAGGTTGAAGTCGCGAGTTCGAATCTCGTTTCCCGCTCCACTACATATCCAAGGTTCGGACGGCTGTTCGAACCTTTTTTTGTTAATCTGCTGGGGCGTAAGTAATGAAAACCTATTATACACCGGTAAACGAAATTGATCGTAAATGGTATGTCGTTGATGCCGATGGGAAAGTACTCGGCCGCATCGCTACAGAGATTGCCACTCGTTTGCGCGGCAAGCACAAACCGACATTTTGCAATTTTCAGGATAACGGGGATTTTATCATCGTTATCAATGCCGACAAGGTACACCTGACCGGTAAAAAAATTGACCAAAAAGAATACCACCACCATACAGGGTACATGGGCGGACTGAAAACCTCCACCGCAAAAGAAATGCTGGCGAAAAAACCGGAAGAACTCATTCGGATTGCGGTGAAAGGCATGCTGCCGAAAAATAAACTCGGCCGCGCCCAGTTCAAAAAGCTGAAAGTGTATGCAGGTGACACCCATCCACACAAGGCCCAGCAGCCTGAAACAATCGAAATCTGATAACGGAGCCCCAATATGGCACAGGAAAAAACCTACGCTACCGGAAGACGTAAAACAGCTGTAGCACGTGTGTGGCTGACCCCCGGCACGGGAGAAATGGCTGTCAATAAAGTTGACCTGAAAGACTATTTCGGCAATATCTTTTTCGAGCATAAAGTCGCACGTCCGTTTGCAGTGACGGAAACAGCTGAAAAATATGATGTTCAGGCCACAGTCAAAGGCGGCGGGAAATCCGCCCAGGTTGAGGCTCTTGTGCATGGAATTGCCCGTGCGCTCCAGGAACTCGACCCTGAAATGAGAAGTCCGTTGAAAAAAGCAGGGTTACTGACCCGTGATCCACGCGCAAAGGAAAGAAAGAAATACGGTCAGCGTGGTGCTCGTGCCCGCTTCCAGTTCTCCAAACGTTAATTGGATTCGGAGCGTTTATTCAGCTCATTTCACGACCTGTCAAAGGTATCTTCAGGGAATAACGATCGCTTCGTTATTCCCTTTTTTATTGCCTAAGCGGACAAACTCCCGGAAGGAGGAAACCATGATCAATGTCGGTATCGTCGGTGCATCAGGATATACAGGGGCGGAGCTCACCCGAATACTGAGTAACCACCCCCATGTGCGGCTCACGGTTGCAACTTCACGAAAATTCGCAGGTATGCCTCTGGCGGAAGTATTCCCCAACCTCCGCGGATGCACGGATGTCGTCTGTGAAAACTTACCGGTTGAAGAGCTGGCGGATAAGGCAGATTTCTTTTTCACGGCAGTTCCACACAAGACAGCCATGGACATCGTTCCCTCACTGCTCGAGGCGGGAAAAAAAGTCGTCGACCTCAGCGCCGACTTCAGGTTGCGGGATGCGGCTGTATATGAAGAATGGTACGACACACATACATGCTCCCACCTGCTGTCCGAAGCCGTATACGGACTCCCTGAACTCTATCGGGAGCACATATGCAATGCGCGCTTGACTGCGAACCCGGGGTGCTACCCCACCTCAATCATCCTGGGCCTTGCGCCGCTGCTGAAAAACCGCATCATTGAACCTGCAACCCTGATCGCAGACTCCAAATCAGGCGCCACCGGAGCAGGAAGGGCGGCCAGTGTCGCCACACTGTTCTGCGAAGTCAACGATGGGTTCCGAGCCTATAAGGTGGGGGGCGCACACCGCCATACCCCGGAGATCGAGCAGGAGATTTCTCTCCTTGCCGATACCGGCTGCACAATTACCTTTACCCCGCACCTGCTGCCTGTCTCCAGGGGAATTCTCAGCACCGTCTATGCATCCATGCGCGGCAGCAGCACCCTGAAAGAACTGCACAGCCTCTTTGCCGACACCTACCGAAACGAACGTTTTGTCCGGGTCCTCGACGAGGGTGCAGTGCCTGCGACCCAGCATGTGCGCGGCTCCAACTATTGTGACATCGGCGTACAGATCGATGCACGCACCGGCAGGGTCATTGTTCTTTCCGCCATAGATAATGTCGTCAAGGGCGCATCCGGTCAGGCTGTTCAGAACATGAACCTCATGCTCGGATATGATGAAGCAACAGGTCTTGCCCAGGTTCCGCTGTTTCCGTAACCGTGAAACGTAACATCCGCCTTGTTATTGCCTTTGACGGAACCGGCTATTGCGGATGGCAGCGCCAGGAAAACGGGCTAGCCGTGCAGGAAGCCGTGGAAACCTGCCTGGGCGTCATGTGTAAACACGAGGTGGTTCTCCACGCGTCAGGCCGCACCGATGCAGGGGTCCATGCTCTTGGAATGGCAGCTCATTTTTTTACGGACACCGCTATTCCGGAGCAGGCTTTTGTTGCAGGTTTGAACTCACTCCTGCCTCCGGACATTCGGATTCGCCAGTCATGCGAAGTTCCCCTTGATTTTCACAGCCGCTTTCAGGCCACCGGGAAGACCTACTGTTATACATTCTTTACCGGCGCCATACAGTTGCCTTGCTCCAGGAACTGTATTGCCCATATACCAGGCGACTTCAACCCGGAACGTATCGCCCCCGCCATGGATGTCCTCACCGGCTCCCATGATTTTTCAAGTTTTGAAAAAGTCGGATCCCGGGACATGTCACTGACCGATGGGCGCGGAGCCGTCCGCACTCTTTTCAAGGTGACATGCACATCCGACCCCTGCAACGCTGACCAATACAGCCTTCGTTTTACCGGAGACGGCTTTTTACGCCAGATGGTCCGTATTCTTTCCGGAACTCTGATCGATATAGGCAGAAAGCGTCTGCCTGAGAACTGCATCCCATATATACTTGCCTGCCGGGACCGCAGAAAAGCCGGACCTACGGCGCCGGCCAACGGCCTGGTACTGGAACAGGTTTTTTATTCCCCTTTACCTTAAAATATCCATGCTGCCCCACACCGGTTTTACGCTCTATAGACAATGCTGTCCGCTTATCCTTGCATCCGCATCACCAAGAAGAAAACAATTGCTTGCGGAGCTCGGTTTTACCTTTCAATGCGTTCCCGCAGATATTGACGAAACCATGCTGCCGGGTGAATCTCCCCTGCACTATGTTCTGCGCATGGCTGAGCAAAAGGGAGTTGCAACAGCACCTGATTTTCCGGAAAGCTGCACCATCAGCGCCGATACGGTGGTCACGCTCAATGGGATCGTCTACGGTAAGCCTGCCGACAAAATACAAGCCCTTGACATGCTCCAGGCATTAAACAACGCCACCCACAAAGTCATCACGGCGGTTCATGTTCAGTGGCCGCAAAATAATGCAGCCACGGGTTTTACCATCGAAACGGACGTGACTTTCGGCAACTATCCCCGACAGGTGCTCCAGCGATACATTGACAGCGGCGATCCCATGGATAAAGCCGGGGCTTACGGCATCCAGTCACTGGGCGGTTTCCTGGTCAAGGAGATCAGAGGCTCATACACCAACGTCGTCGGCCTGCCGGTGGCAAGAGTCATAGAAATTCTTGAGCATTGCGGCTGCATCACTGCGCAGGATTCTGAAGGTCACCCTGAATTCCGACAACACCAAAAGGTATAAAACCGTGTAAGCGGATCCAGCCTACCGACAAAATTGTATAATGATTCCAAGGCAGTCAAACCGGCAGGAAAAAAAATTTATTTTACATAAACATTTCAAACAGTTCAGCAGGCATTACAGTTAGAAAATCCCTTTTCCTTTGCTTGACTTGCGCATGAAGTATGCTACCATAGAAGACAACTACATCTTTGCTCCGCAGTAACTGTTCACAAGCACGCCTCCAGCAGTTACATACCGAAGGTAAGGGCAATTACGGGGGCATCCCCTGTGAGTATATACACCCTGTATTCTATATATCAGCAATCACTAACTGCGGATACATATGCCGACCATATTACACAAATACTATCCGATCAGAAAAATTCTGTTCTTTATCGGTGAAGGCATTTTAATCTTTGCAACCTTCTGTCTCTGCAATCTGATTTTCACTCCCTGGAAGATAGTGTATTTCGATTACGCCCTGCATGCGTTGCGCTCCGGAATGGTAACCCTCGTTTTCCAGGCGTCGCTCTATTTTTTTGATTTATACGATCTGCGAAAGCCGGGCACTACCACGGATACCTTTATCAGCATGATGCAGTCATTCGGTGTAGGCTGTGTTATACTGGGACTGTTCTACTTTGCCTTTCCCGCGCTTATAATTTCTACGAAAATCTTCTGGAGCAGCTATATCCTAACCTGCGGGTTTCTCCTTGCATGGCGCTCGCTCTATTATCTTGTCCTTGAACGCAAACTTTTTTCCCGTGAAATCGCTGTTGTCGGAACAGGCGAAACTGCGGCCAAGCTGTACAGGGAAATCACCGCCGACTCGGAATGCGGCTATACGATTCTGGCCTTTGTCGGTCCTAAAAAAACATCATTTGAACACCACGGAATTCCCCACTGCGCAGCCCTGCAAGACCTCAAAGCGTTGGGACTTGCCCACAAGCTGGAACGTATAGTGATAGCTCTTGACGACCGCCGGGGAAACATGCCCATTCCGGAGTTATTGTCAGCCAAGGTTCACGGGGCCATCATTGAAGACGGTATCTCCTTTCACGAAACCCTTACCGGAAAAATTCTGGTGGAAAAAGTCAACCCTGCCTGGCTTATCTTTTCCGAAGGATTTGACAGCGGCCGCATGACACTGTTCATTAAAAGGACACTTGACCTGTTTTTAGCCGTTACAGGGTTGCTCGTATCCCTCCCCGTCACTGTGATAACGGGCATCCTGATTAAACTGGAATCTCCGGGTCCGGTTTTTTATCTCCAGGAGAGGGTGGGAGAAAAAGAGAGGACGTTCAAAGTCATTAAATTTCGCTCCATGCGAAACGATGCCGAAAAAGACGGGGCAGTCTGGGCCAGTGAAAATGACCCTCGAATCACTCAGGTTGGAAATTTTATCAGAAAAGTCAGAATTGACGAAATTCCACAGATGTGGAACGTTCTCAAGGGGGACATGAGCTTTGTAGGTCCCAGACCGGAGCGCCCTATTTTTGTGCACACACTGGTCGAATCCATTCCCTACTACTCTCTCCGCCATGCTGTCAAACCTGGGATCACCGGCTGGGCTCAGGTGTGTTATCCTTATGGCGCCTCAGAGGAAGACGCTCTCCGCAAATTGGAATACGATCTGTATTACATTAAAAATCAATCTATTTTCATGGACCTGCTGATCATTTTCCGGACAATCAAAACAGTCCTTTTCCAAAAAGGTTCACGCTGAGTTTCTCCCCGGGTCAGACCATTGTCTGATGAAATTACAATCACCAGCCATTCGAAAATGGAGAAATCTGACGGCGGCATCGGCTTCTCGCCGGCGTCTGTCCATTTCTTGATAGTATCTCATGAGTATTGTATATTCAAATTGAATATAACCCTCTTCAAGCCCCTCTGGGACAGGATCTGATCAGTTATGAACAGTCACCCTTCTTCAACATCTTCCCAAAGCAATGCCTTGTTCCTTGCATTTCCTTTACAGCTGTTTACCGCCATGCGCACCATGCGCCTCTACCCGCCCGCCAACCCGCAGGTTCTTCGTAACAACAAATCCGCCTTCCTGTCACTCAGGGAGTTGCTGGAGCAGAGTGAATCAAACACCGTCACCCTGTCCCTTTCCGAACAGAAAATCCTGGTCAACGGTGAGCAGCTGTCGGAAAAAGATCAGGCTCGTCCTCAAATCACAGGGTTAAGGGACTTTATAAACCGTATAAATATTCACTCACTATCCTTTTCAGAAGCTTTTCACGAGGAGGACTGTTCCACCTTTGTCGAAGTTTTCGCAGAACTATTGGGAAAAAAGGATTTTGATACATCAATAGAAGACCTTATTGCACAAAACAGCATTTCCGGAGTGCAGATCGACGAGAAAAAATATGTCGTGGTGCACAAAGGTGAGCAGGTCGTCAAGGAAGACGAGTTGGGGATGCTCGGCCGCGGCATGCCGGTCAGTGAAGAGGATATGATCAATTATGTCCTCTCCCACGGTAAGGAGGAAGCCGATCTGCACGGGCTGCCGCCGAAAATTGCGGAAAGCATATTAAAAAAGCTCGCAGAAACGACCAAACAGTACGATACCCCTGAAGAAATGAACGCGGCCGTCCACGATTTTTTAAACGGGATCGGCCAGGAAAAAGATGGGACCATACGTGCCGGCCAGATCGAAACAACAGCCGCCACTATTGCCGGTCTGGACTCCCCTGCTCTTTCCCGCTTCATTTCATCTCTGCCGGATACATCACTCAGTGACGATATGCTCCATGCCACCATCGGCCATCTGACTCCCGTACAACTCAACCGACTGCTGGCAAATGTCGTGGCTCAGCTTCCCTCCATGGAATCCGGGCAGGGATTCGGCAGTCTGCAAATTGATGAACACAGTCTGCTCAATCGTTTTATTCGACTGGCCGGAGACAGCACCGTCAAAAAAAGCATCGCCCAGAATGTGGACGCAGGTACGATGCTGGCAAATCCCGAGACCAGACTGAAAGACCTGCCCGCCTCTCTCCTCAAACGCCTTCAACAACCCGAATGGTCAGCTCCGGTATTGGCCAATGCTGTTCAGCAGAGTTTCGGTTCCCAGGCAACGGAAGGACCGGAATCTTCGATTTCCTTATCACACATGCTTGCCAACTATGAAGACCTGCTCACAGAAGAACAGCGAGGACAGGTTGTGCAGGAGGCAGGAGCCGAGTTGGCGCAAACTGACGGATTCATGCTTTCCAAACTGATTGCGCATAACTTTCAAGGTGTTTTTGGTGAACAACTCTACAGGGAGATTATTGAGCAGATTCCTGAAAACAGGCTTGACCGGACAGTGGAACAACTCAGCGCGGAACAGCTTAATCGGATGGTTACCATGCTTTGCTCCACTCTCCCCGCCACTTCTGCCGACCATGCGGCAAAGCAGCCGGACGTATTGAAACGGCTGCTTGCTTCCAGCAAAGGGGAACAGGTGCAGACGATTCTGAATCAGCATGTCGACGCGCAACAACTCCTCAACACGCTCAACGCATCAGAAGAATTGCCGGAGAACCTGCGCCTCCGCCTCCAGGACCCTGAATGGTCCGTCCCGGTCCTCCTCGACGCTGTCAGACAGGCCGATACCCTGCCCGGTAAAAATGACGGACAGATTGATATTGAGACGGTCAACCGTCTCCTGACTGCGTACGGTCAAATTTTGGACAGGGAAACCCAAGACCGGGTCTCCGCAACAGTGGCAGACAGGCTGCTTTCCATGGAAGGGCTGCAGCTCGGGAAACGTATGGCCCATAAGTTCAAAGGTATTTTCGGCGAAAAGGTCTATGATCAACTTGTAAGCCAAAGTCAGAATGCGGATCAGGAGGACGACCTGGAGCAGCTGCCGCCGGAGCAGTTAAACCGTATGGTCACCATGATGACCGCCAAGCTCCCCTTTAAAATCGACATAGAAGGAGAGCCGGATTACAGTGCCGTTGAAAACTCGGAACTGCAGCACCTGCTCAACTCTCCCCGAAAACACGAAGTACAGCAGGCGATCGAGCAGAATTTCGATGCAAGGCTCCTGCTCAACAATCCGCAGACGACCCTGGCGGAACTTCCTCCGCATCTCCTGGAAAGGCTGAAACAGCCCGAGTGGTCAGGCCGGGTTCTTGCGAATGCAATGCAGCAGGCAATGGATCCCGAACTCTCAGAAAACGGGAGTATAAACATTTCAGCATTCAATACAATTCTCGGTCACTTTGAACAATTGCTGGATCCTGACACCCAACAACAGATTACCTCCCAGGCAGGGACCCGCCTGGCAGCGTCCGAGGGTGCAGCCCTGGGTAACTTGCTTGTTCAAAAATTCAAGGGTGCGATGGGCGGCCGATTATATCAACAGATTGTAGACCAGGTGCCGGCGCAAACCTTGAATGAAACCCTGGAAAGTTTTGATCCGGAAATGTTAAACAAAATGCTGAGTGTTCTTGCGGTTCAACTTCCGGTGCAGCTGAACGAGTTCGGCGAAGCTGAACTCGAACATATACACCACCCCGGTCTGAAAAAACTGCTGCAGTCGAGTAAAAAAGAGACCATCAGCAACACCCTTTCTCAAAAACTGCAGGCCAAGGCGTTACTCCAACAAAACTCACAGACGCCGACCCTTTCAGAACATATTCAGGCACGCCTGCGAGAACCGAATTGGTCGGGGCCTGTCCTTGTCAGCGCACTGCAGCAGGCCACCGACCCGACTCTCAGCGAGGAGGGCAGTGTCGACCAGGCTGCTTTTTCGAGAATATTGAACTATTACGAGCAACTACTTGATCAAAGCACACAATCAAGCGTATCCGCGCTTGCCGGCTCCCAGCTTGCCGGCATGGAGGGTGCGGCCTTGGCCAACCTGCTCTCCCACCGCTTCAAGGGGATGTTCGGCGAAAAACTGTACCGGGAAATTCTTAAACAGATACCCGACGACCTGCTGGAGTCGACTGTTGACACCCTTTCCATTCGCCAGATCAACAAATTGATTGCCATACTGACAACGGAACCGGATGGCGAAGGGGCGGAATTGAAAACAGCTGAAGAAAAAACATTTCTCAAACGCCTGGCTTCCACCAAGAAAAGTCCGATTATCAAGCAGGTGGTTGCACAACAACTTGACGCACAGCTGCTTCGTTCTTCCCAGGCGTCTGCAGAACACCTCCCTGACCGGGTCAAACTCAGATTGCAGCAACCCGGGTGGTCATCACCTGTGTTGACAGCCGCAGCTCACATGGCTGTGGACCCTGAACTCTCAAGCAATGACAGGATAGACATCAAAGGATTCAACCAGATACTGACAGCCTATGAAACGCTGCTCAACGAAGAAAAACAAAAACGGATTGCAGCGGAGGCAGGCGCCAGGATCGCAGAGGACCTCGAGGAAAAAGAGCTCAGCCTTATCCTCATTCAAAAATACAAAGGACTGTTTGGCGAAAAATTTTATTCAGAAGTCATCCGAAACCTCAGTGAGGAAAAATTTTCAAGACTTGCCGAACAGATGCAGCGTTTCGCAACCGGTCAAGAGATGCTGCCTGGTGATGAAATGAACAGTGATGTCCAGGAAGCGTATGATGCCCTGCTAAAAACCGTGCGGGAACAAAAGCTCCATACCGTGGTCAAAATTCAGGAGAAAAAACAGAGCGAGCAGGAAGAGAAACAACAGAGCCGCATCAATGAGGGACTCAAAGGATTAATGAACGGCGATCCGGATGCTTTGCGGTCCCTCACTTTCTGCGCAGCTTTGCCCGGTAAAATAATGGCCGCCCTCAACGGGCAAAGACTGGAGGAGGCGGACGCGCTGCTGGCACAACTGGCCATTGCACAGCAGGCTGCAGATGATGAGCTCAAGACAAACAGTGTCGGAACCCTTGCCGCTGCTGCGGAGGCCCTGTCGGAAAACGGCCACTGGCCGCGATTGATAAGGCTTCTACCTGCCCTTGAACAGACGCTTCACTCCATGAATGCAAATGAGGAGAGCATCACCAAGGCAATCAACGCTGTTTCGGCCCTGGCGTATCACCATCTTACCAGGGAACAATACAGCCATGCGTATGATACCATCCGTTCCATCAAACGCATTGTGGACAATACAGACCGGAAAGTGTCTGAAGCTGTGCGCCTCAATGCCGGCAACGCCTTGGAACAAATCAGTACCAGGGAGATCCTCACCAAACTCCTGACAACGTTTCTGGAGGCCGGAGAGGGAAGCGACACGGCAGGTAGTCTGCTATCGGAAATGGGTGAAACTTCGGCCCGTTACCAGATAGAGCACCTTATGAAAAGTGAGAGCAGATTTGAGAGAAAACGACTGCTCGACCTGATCAAGCAATCAGGTAAAATTGCCAGACAATTGCTGCAGGAACAATTGCAACAGCCCAGCCCCTGGTATGTTCACAGAAATGTCATCCGCCTGCTTGGAGAGATGGGAGAGCCTTCCATTCTTCTCAAACTGCAGCCCTTTCTGGATCATGATGACTTGCGCGTCCAACAGGAAACACTGTCTGCTGCCGGCAGACTCGGAGGAGAAGATATCTCGGAATTCCTGATACGCGCCCTCATCCATGTAGACGACTCCCTCAAGGCAAAGGCGGCTTCCCTGATGAAGATCTTTCCGGATGAACGTTTTGTAGGCCACCTCACAGAACTTCTGGAAAGTACGGCGCCCTTTCAAGGAAAAAACAAAGATACACTGCAAATCGCCATCTGCCGCGCCCTTGCAGCCATTGGATCAAGAAAGGCGCTCGTTTCCCTGCAACGGGTTGTACAGAGTAAAAATGTTCTGGGAAAAGCCGCCTTTTCAGAAAGCGTACGAATGGAGGCGGAGAAGACCATGCGCATCCTGCGATCTACCGCACCTTCCATGCCGGAGGATGCAGACCAGGAAGCCGGCCAGGCGGAAAACCCTCCTGTTTCTGTGAAAGAGCAGCACGCATATCAGCAGGATCTGGAAAAGAAAGAACAGACTATTTTTGACCTTGCCGGACAGGGAAATATAGATGAGGCCAAAAAAAACCTGTTTGATCTCATATCCAATACAGCCAGGAAAGGTGATTTCGATAATGCTGAACGTCTTCGGGAACGGTTCTATGAAATCGACCCCATGGCTCTCAGTGAAATTATACGCTCAGGAGAGATCATCGAGCAGGAGAAAGGTGGATCGATCCGTGAAAATGACTTGGAAATCTGGGCTAAACTGACCGATAAGCTCACTCCTGAAGAATTTCACACCATGTACCATGAATTTACTGAGCGCACGTATGGCCCGGAAGAACCGCTTGTCAATCAGGGAACGCTGAGTAATGAGTT
This sequence comes from Desulfobulbaceae bacterium, assembly GCA_963678525.2. Classification (GTDB taxonomy): domain Bacteria; phylum Desulfobacterota; class Desulfobulbia; order Desulfobulbales; family Desulfobulbaceae; genus Desulfogranum. Next base: position 367,272 of record CAXXDG010000003.1, on the reverse strand, counting down.
GTTTTTCATCAATCAGGGAAGCGTCAAGGTATCGCATCTTATCGGCAACAAGGAACTTTTCATTACCACGCTGAACCGTGGGCAAGTTGCAGGAGAAAACTTCTTCAATCCATCGGTATGGACTGTCAGCCTCACTGCTCTCACCCCTGCCAGAGTCTACAGACTGAAACAGGAACAACTGGCTAAATGGCAGAAACAATTTCCCGGGCTGCAGAGTAAACTGGAAAAATTTTACTGCGAAAACAACGAGGTTTCTGATCTGATCCAGAAAAAGGGCTTGGAGCGACGCAGCGAAAAGCGTTTTCAACTTTCCAGAAAAATCCAGGTTCAACCCACTGATAACCGGGGAAAACCCATCGGCAAAGGATTTCGTGCAGAACTTGCCGATCTCAGTCGGGGCGGGCTTGCGTTTCTCATCCGCATAACCCGAAAAGAGAATACCAAATTGCTCCTGGGGAGAAAAATGCAGGTTGTCCTCCCTGTCGGGTTGAAGGGAGAATATCTGTATCTCAAGGGAACCGCCATCGGCATTCAGCCCCATGACCTCCTCTCCAACGACTATGGAGTACATTTTAAATTTGATATCCTGTTGGAGAACGACGCCATGCAACAGATTCTGGGCTGACCGGCCCGTTAAAACCCTCAATATGCTGATTGACAAAAGTCGACATGTCCTTGCGCTGAATGAGGCTTCTGCTGCAGCCTGTTTAGCCCGTATTTCTCAATGCCTTAATCTGAGAAAAAACAGCAATTCTCCGATAGACTCCTAGCTCTTCTGAAACCGTGAATCAAAGCGAGCTGTGATATAAACATAATCCTGCAGCAAGTCATAAAAAGAAAGGTGAACAAAGATTTCCAGGCAGCAAAGGGCCAGGGATTCTGAAGTTTGATAAACGATAGGTATACCGGGACTGTTCCAACGACCGCCATAAAGTCGAGCCCCTTCCCCTCCAAAAGCTGAACCTCTATTCCTCCCTTTGACAAGTCGATACGCAGTCATTTCCATCAGGAGAAAACACCATGCTCAATACGACCAAGCAGGTTCTCTACCTCTCTGGCCCCGAGCTCCGTATTGGAAAATTCAAGTGGTGAGATGTCACCTAATCCGTAAGCCTTATCTTTAAGCCACCCTCTGGCTGTTGCAATATCACCGGAAACAAAACGCAATGTTGCTCTCTTCACTATCGAATTTTCACAAAGAAGGTCTTTAGCAAGTGTCTGTCCATAAATGAGGATTTTTGCTCAAGTTTAGGTAAGCGAAGACTCCGAGGCATGCGATAAATTTTACCGCAGACATATAGGTGATATCGGAGTCTACGCTTACCTTCGAGGATAAAATTTTGAGCATAACGCAAAAATTGGGTAGGTAAGCGAGGAACGAGACTCCGAAAAGACCATTTATGGACAGACACTAGCAAGAAATCATTGCCGACATCCACGAATTCCAGGTGAGCCTGCCGTAAAAATTTTGCTCTACGAGAAGGTCGCAGCGGTAAAATCCGGTTCCCAGAGAAGAAAGACATCCACGTCGAAAATATCCGCCCTGCGCGGAGTAAGGGTCACCGTCTCCAGCGGATACTTTTCAGGGGCATATTGACTGGTGAGTTCAGCTATTTTTTCCTGGAGTTCGTCCATCAACAGCTGCAGTTCTTCCTCTACGCGGGCTATCTCATCCCCTGCACGCTCGACATCGCCCTTTTCCTTGGCCAGTCGGCCCGCACTGCGAACGCCGCGGGCAGCCCTGTTTGCCGACGACGTCGAGAGCAGCTTTCTGCCGAACAACGCGCCTATCACAGCTGTTCCGATGGACATGGCCGTATCGACACCTCTCGTGTACACGTCCTGCTGTTCTTTTTCAAGTTTACTCCGGGCTTTTTCCAGGCGGGTTTCCAGGGTTCTTCGTTTCTTGAGATATGCCTCCTGTATCTGCTGCTTCTTTTCTTCCAGGGTTTCTGCGAGAAGTGTGTTGACCCGCTGCCTGAACTGCTGTTCTCCCTCGTCCGGCTCAGAAAAGGCGTCAAGGGATTTGACCTGATACACCGGATGATTGCAGGTGTGATACAGGTGATCGCTGAAAGCCCTTGCCTCGGGACTCAAATTTTTCATGCCCAAAACATATCCGGGGAGCGGAGCATACTCTGCATCACCGTCACACTGCAGGGCCAGATCCTGCATCCTGATGTCCAGCTCCTCAGCCTGATCCCAGAAAACAGCCTCTCTGCTCCGAGGCAGCGGCAACTTCAGACACACCTGTTCATGTCGGTCAATCCCTCTTGCCTGCTTGACAATGCGTACGCCGGCAAACCCCACAAGACTCGGCTTGAGCTTCAGCCGTTCGCCGGGGAGAGGGGCGGGGACAAAACGCTGTCCGATACCCGCCGCGATAAGAGGGGGGACTGTCGAATATTCCGTCTGCGTTTCAAAATCAGAATCAATCGTGTCCTCCATCTTGTCCGGTGCAGATATATGTTCCCTGTTCAATCGGGAAATCTCAGCAAGACTCAAAGGGCCTTTCAGATAGGACATTGCCCAGCGGCACTCAAACAACAACGGATCAGGATTATAGGTAGAATGAACAAGGAAAACTCGTTTACGCATATTACCCAGGGCCTGGCGCAGTGCGGCCCGCACCTGCCTGTCCTCTCCACTGACATTACCGAGCACCTTATCCTGGTCTTGACTGGTCTGCATTCTCCCCATAAACCAGGTCCCGATATTGGCTAGCCCCTTATAATCCAGGTCAACAGGGTTCTGCGTGGACAGCACGACCCCCACGCCGTACGCCCGCGCCTGTTTCAACAGCAGGAGCATGAGTTTTTTAGAAGGCGGCTGACTGTTGGGTGGAAAAAAGCCGAAAATTTCATCCATGTACAAAAGACACCGCAGCCCGCTGCTTGCCTTCTGTTTTCGCATCCAGGTGAGCAGCCTCCCAAGAAACTGGGTAACAAAAAACATGCGCTCCGCATCTCCCAGGTGGGCAAGGGAGAATATCGACAGTGCCGGCCGGCCGGCCGTATCGTAAAGCAGCCTTTCTATGGAAAGTTCCTCACCCTGCATCCAGGCCGCAAAAGCCGGGCCGGCCAGCAGGTTATTCAGCTGCACAGCCAGGTCCATCCGTTTGGCCTGGGGAAAAAACGAGTCCACAGGAATAATGCCGACCTTGTCAAAAGGTGGTTGCACTACTTGGGAAATAACGGTTTCAAGGTCCATATTCCTGCCGTTTCTCCAGGCTGTCAACACAATGGTGGAGAGGAGGATATGCTCCCTGCTGGTCAAAGGATCCCCGACCATGCCGAGTAGGCCAAGCAGTGATGAAACCGTGGAACCGACAAGACCGGCAATGGTGTCTGCCTGTTGCAGACTTTCCCGGTCCGGCGCCTCCAGGTTATGCAGCAGGGACAGGGGACGCCCCTGGGTGCTTCCCGGAGTAAATAGATTGAAGGCCACCCGCTCACGCATGCGTTTGATACGCTCGGCCGGCTGATCCCAGGATGCCAGTCCCTCTTTCCAGGTCTGCGCAGTCCGGCGGGCCGCCTCATCAACATCCATGCCCTGCCTCTCAGCAGCCTGATCATCGATCCACGGCCTGAAGGTCTCTGCGCTCAGATCGGGTGAACTGAGCAGCAGGTTGCCCATGTCGCCCTTGGGATCAAGGATAAAACAGGGAATGCCGTCAATGGCTGCCTCTTCCATCATGCTGATGCCCAGGCCTGTTTTCCCGCTCCCGGTCATCCCCAGGATGACGGCATGGGTGCGTAACTCCCTGTTATTGAGTAAAAAAGGCGTGAGAGAAGTTTTCCCTTGTGCGTCAAGCTCCCTTCCCAGGTAAAAAAGGTCCAGTTTTTCATAATCAACTGTTGCCATATCCAGCTCCACAGGATCGATATTTCATTGATCAAGACTGCACTTTTTGATTGAATACACTATGATAACCAAATTATTCAATGAGGTGCAACCATGTCGGATGTAATCAGCCGTTTCTACCAGTCTCTGCTCCCGGAGGCTGTCCTGAATAAAACAACCATACAGGCTCCCTGTCCGTTCTGCGCCCGACAGAAAAAAACACCGCAAGGGACGCTGGTGGTGCATTTGAATCCGGAAAGTTTCTTCCACGGCTATTTCCGCTGCACCTCCAATTGCACCCCCGGAGGATTTGCCCTGCACTTTGGACGGCTGATGAAAGTCGACCTCAACACCGTACCCGGATATGACCCTGACCGGGAATACGAAGGTCTTGTATCTGAGTTCCCGATCAAGAATATCAACCAGGACATCACCCAGTTTACCGACAAACTCACTGAAGAACAGGAGCGACTCTTCATTGCGGCCCACATCAGCCGGGAAGTGCTGCAATCTCTGCGGGTAGGCTACAACGGCAGATACCTGGTCTACCCTTACCTGCAGGCCGACGGCAACTACTACAGCGCCCATTGCATCCATCCGAATAAACCGGCTGACACATTCTGGTTCGGAGATGAGGTATTTTCCAAACAGGGACTGCGCATTTTCAACAGCCCGGACATCGATAATTGTGAAAACGGCAGCCTTATCATAATAGAGGGGGAACGAAATCTTCTGGTTCTGAAACAGTTCGGCCTGCCCGGCATCGCCGTCTCCTCTGCCGCCGACCTGGAGCATATTCCTGTGGAAAGATGCAACCACCTGCGCACGATCTTTCTCTGGGTCAACAATAACAAGGAATCCGAGGCAGCGGCCCGCAGTTTTGCCACCAAAGTCGGTTTCAAGGTCCGGCTCATACAGTGGGATACGGACAGTAAAAAAGACGAGTCTTTGTTTACCCTGGCATCACGGTGCGAGAAAGAACAGCTGCAACAGACCCTGTTCGGCTACATACAGCGCTCAAAGGCTTTCAGTCCGTTTGCCTCTCCAGGTAAGGAGTTTCACCATTTCCTCGAATCCTTGAGCATGGAACAGGAGGGAGGATTCAACAGGCTGAAATCCGGTTTTGCACATATGGATCAGGCCCTGGGATGTATACGGGGAATCAATATCATGGGCGGCACACCAAAGGCAGGCAAGTCCTGTTTTCATATCCAGATCGCCTCGCAAATGGCGCTCAACAGGGTGCCTGTGATTTATTATGACTTTGAAAACGGGCGCAGCAAAATTTACCTGCGCACATTGTCACGACTGAGCAAACTGTCAACGGATATTATCCGGTCCCGGCGGCGCACACCGGAACAGAACGAGGCCCTTGAACAGGCACAGCACCAGCTGCAGAAACTGCTGCCCTATTTCAGGGTGGTCAATGACCGCAAACTCACCCCTGCACTGATGCGCAGGCACATTGATTTTTTGAGGCATGAAACCAACAGTGAATTCGTCTGCGTGGTCATTGACAGCCTGCACAAACTGCCTTTTCAGGATATCACCAATATGCGCTCCGGAATAGACGGTTGGCTGCGGCAGCTGGAAGCCATCCGTGATGAATATCAGGCATCCTTTCTGGTGATCTCCGAACTGGCCAGAGGGGAAAACGGGCAGTTCGATCGGCAGCCCAGTCTTGGATCGTTCAAAGGTTCCGGTGACATCGCCTACTCGGCAGACAACGCCATGGTCCTGCTGCCTGACTGGGATCCGTTTGACGATACCGATCCAGCCGCCAGGGTCAATAACCTGTGGCTGGTTGCCGGCCGTGAACAGAGTCCGGGCAGGATAGGCTCGTACCGCCTGGATTACCCCTACTGGGGATTTGTTGAGGTGGAGGAGTAAGTCAGTATCTGCCCTTCATGCTGTGAGAGACTCTACAGTAACGAAAAATGGTTTGCTGAAATCAAAGCGCGTTCACCACGTGTTTCCAACCAAGAGGCCGCACATTAACCGGACGAACGCTCACGGATTCAGGTGAAAATCCGTGCCAAAAAACATCCCCGACTGTCGGCATACAGCCGGCGACACTGAAAGCCATGAATCACTGCCAGGGTTTCAAGGGTCGCATAATCAACATACACCCAGTCAAAAGGATCTGAAGATACATCCCGGTAACGCATGACAAAACTGGTCTCTGCAACGCAGTCCTTGGCATCAGCCGAGAAATCTTCAGCCTGCTCAAAAAGGGACCGCAGGTCAGTGGAATCGACCAGAATCTGCCCGCCCGCATACAGGAGGGTCTCCGCAAACTGGAAAAAAAGGTTGATCCCGTCCAGGGTTCCGCAGAGTCCCAGCCCGTTCATAAGCATCAGGATGGTATTAAATTTTTCATCTGCAAGGGAAAAGAGATTACAGTGCCGAACATGGTGCACGTTTTGCCTGCGCATTGCCTGCACACAACCTGGAGAAATATCCACGGCAAGGACATCCCGCCCCTGCCGCTGAAGATAGAGGGTATGACAACCGCTGCCTGCGCCGACATCCAGGATCCTGCCCGTGCAAAGGTCCAGGGCAAGCTGTTCAAGATACGGCATATCCGCATAGGTTCGGAACATGGTTGCTGCAGACATGGCATCCATTGCAAAGATGGTAGAGTTTACCTCCATGCAGGCGTGGCTGCAACCACCCAGATAATCGAGCAGCATGGTTCCCAGGGGATCTTTGCCGGAATCCGGAATAATATCATGCATAGATTTCGTCTCGCATCTCTTGCGGTATCCGCGCCGGGATTATGCCCTGACTGTACGTTGGCGTCGTTCCTGTCTGTACAACAGCACCCCGGTAACGATAATCCCGCTCGTCACAATCAGGAGAATCAAACTTGCCAGGGCGTTGATCACCGGGCTGACTCCGAGCCGTACACTTGAATACACAACCATAGGCAAGGTGGTTCCTCCTGGTCCGGAAACAAAACTGGCGATGACCAGATCATCCAGCGACAGCGTAAAGGCGAGCAGCCAACCTGCACAGATGGCCGGAGAAATGACCGGCAGGGTAATGAGCAGGAAGACCTTCCAGGGCCTTGCTCCCAGATCCATGGCCGCCTCTTCCAATGAAATATCCATATCAACCAGGCGAGACTGTACGATAACCGTTACGTAGGCAGCGCTGAAGGTAACATGGGCAAGGAGAATTGTCGTCATTCCTCTGGTTTGAGGCCAGCCGACAGCCTGCTGCATGGCCACAAACAACAGCAGCATGGAAAGCCCGAGGATAACATCAGGCATTACCAATGGAGCTCCGACCATGCCGGAAAGATACCCTCTACCCCGAAAACGGCCGAAACGGGCCAGGGAAAAACCGGCAAACAGACCAAGTATTACGGCTAGACACGCATTGAGGGATGCTATTTTTAGACTGAGCCAGGCTGCGGACAAAATTTGTTCATTGTGCAGCAACTCCCTGTACCAGTGGGTTGAGAAACCTCCCCATACCGTTACCAGACGGGATTTATTAAAGGAATACACCACCAGGGACACAATAGGTCCATAGAGAAACACATAGCCGAAAGTCAGCATGCTGAAGAGAAACCAGGGTTTTCTCATAGCTCCCCCACCACCTTTTTCCGTTGCTCATCCGATCGATCCTGCACTCTCTGGAACAACATCATGGGAACAACCAGCAACAGCAGCATGAATACGGCGATTGCCGAAGCAACCGGCCAGTCGCGGTTGTTAAAGAATTCCGTCCAGAGGATTTTCCCTATCATCAGGCTGTCCGGCCCTCCCAGGAGATCAGGTATGACGAATTCACCTACTGCAGGAATAAAAACAAGCAGACTCCCTGCGATGACGCCGGGCAGGGAAAGGGGAAAAGTCACCCTCCAGAATGCGCAGAGCGGTCGGCATCCAAGGTCTTCCGCCGCTTCGAGCAGACTCTGATCGAGCTTGACCAAAGTAGCATACAGCGGGAGTACCATAAAGGGCAGATAGGAATACACGATACCGACATACAGGGCAAAATCACTATGCAGGAGCGGCAGGGGCTGATCGATGATGCCGGTCCAAAGTAAAAAATTATTCAACAATCCGTTGTTTTTCAACAATCCGATCCAGGCGTAGACGCGGATAAGAAAACTGGTCCAGAAAGGCAGGATCACCAGCATCAACAGGACCAGGCGCCATTGGGCGCGTATCCGGCTGATTCCAAGGGCCATGGGGTACCCTATAAACAGTGTCAACAAGGCCGATACCGCAGCAACCTTGATGGAGTTGAGAAACGCATTGAAATACAGGCTGTCCTCCAGCAGGAGTAAAAAATTTCCCAGGTTTAAGCGCAATTCCAGGAAGCCCTCGCCGGACCAGTGCACTAAGGTTGAAAACGGCGGCTGGGCCAGCAGGGACTCTGCCAGGCTGATCTTGAGGACAAAAAGAAAGGGCAGCAGAAAGAAGGTGCTGAACCAGAGTATCGGAACCAGGATAACCAGGGGACGACCGCGCAGACTGCGGGCTATCCCGCGCACCCTTCTCCAGCTCATGAAGTTGATCAGCCAGAGCCAGAACCTGCCGAACAGACTCTGGGGAAGCACAGGCGCTTGATGTTGTCTCATGCTTCCAGCACCACCCCGCTGGTTGGATGCCAGCTGAGGCAGACCTCCTGGTCCCAGGTCGGCCCGGGATTTTCCATACGGTTTCGATTGGTCAACTGAACCTGCAGGACTTTTCCCCCGGCAGTGCGAATATGATAAATGGATATGTCTCCCAAGTAGGCGATCTCGGCAACGACGCCTGAAATGATATTGGCCGGCGGCGCCTCCTGGACAGGCTTTTCAGTGATGAGCACTTTTTCCGGCCGCAAAGCCACTGCGACGGGAGCTCCTATATCCAGGGGTTTGGGATGATGGATACGCAGTTCGCAGTCGTACTCTTCACTATAGATGCTCAAGCAATCTTCGCAGACTTCCATGACCCTGCCTTCCAGAACATTGGCCGCGCCTACGAACTCCGCTATGAATCGGGTGGCGGGATATTCATAGATAAAAGGAGGCGTTCCGAGCTGAACAATCACCCCCTCGTTCATCACCGCAATGCGTGAAGACATGGTCATGGCCTCTTCCTGGTCATGGGTAACCATGATAAAAGTAATACCGAGCTTCTCCTGAATGTTCACCAGCTCGAACTGAGTATGCTCACGCAATTTTTTATCAAGGGCCCCGAGAGGCTCATCCAGAAGGAGTATCTTGGGACGCTTGACCAGCGCCCTGGCCAGGGCGACCCGCTGCCGCTGCCCCCCTGACAACTGGTCCGGTTTACGCCGGGCAAACCCTTCCATCTTGACCAGTTTCAAGGCATCTTCAACCCTGTCCCTGATTTCAGTCTTGGGCAGCTTTTCCTGTCGCAGGCCGAAACCGATATTTTTCTCCACGTTCATGTGGGGGAACAAGGCATAGGACTGGAACATCATATTCACCGGCCGGTCATACGGCGGCGCCGCAGTAATGTCCACGTCGTCTATGTATATCCGCCCGCTTGTCGGCTGTTCAAATCCAGCCAGCATGCGAAGCAGGGTTGTTTTCCCGCAACCTGACGAACCCAGCAGGGAAAAAAATTCACCCGGATAGATATCCAGACTGACGTCATCCACAGCATAGGTTTCGTCATAGATCTTGGTTACCCCTTCGATACGCACCAAAGGGACGGCATTGACATCCTGCCAGGGCTCGTAGTCTTTCTTTTCTCCACCGGCCATGACGCTTAATGTCCTGTTTTAATCCGTGTCCAGGTACGGGTTTTCAGTCGTTGGGTTTTCCTGGTGATTTCTTCCGGCATAACCAGCCTCGCCATCACCTCCGGGGAAGGATAAATGGAATTGTCTTCCCGTATTTCCTTATCCAGCAGCGAAACGGCGTCTTTATTGGCGTTGGCATAAGCCACGTAGTTACTGATCCGGGCGATAACCTCAGGCTGGAGCAGAAAATCGATAAACGCATGGGCTTCGTCAGGATGAGGCGCATCAACAGGAACAGCCATGGCGTCAACCCACATGACAGCCCCCTGTTTGGGAATGCTGTAGGCGACATGCACGCCCTGATCGACCTCGTCGGCACGATCCCTTGCCTGAAGTACGTCGCCTGAATAGCCGTGGGCAACGCAGATGTCGCCATTGGCCAGGTCATTTATGTATTGGGAAGAATGAAAGTAGCGAACATACGGCCGAATAGTGTTGAGAAGTTCCGTAGCCGCTTCAATATCCTCCACCTTGTCGGTGTTTGCATCCCTGCCGAGGTAAAGTAATGCTGCAGCAAAAACCTCCTGTTCGTCATCGAGCAGCGCGATGCCGCAATCGGCAAGTTTTGCTGCGTAAGCGGGATTGAACAGCAGTTCCCAGGAATCCACCGGCGCCTCTTCACCCAAGGCGGCCTTCACTTTGTCACTATTATATCCGATACCCGTTGTTCCCCACATATAGGGAACCAGATGAGCGTTGCCCGGGTCCGTCTTTTGGAGCACTTTCTGAATCTGAGGGTCAAGGTGCACAGAGTGGGGAAGTTTTGTTTTGTCCAGCGGAGCATACAGGTGAGAGGCGATATGCCGCCCGGCAAAGGGATGGGCGGACGGAAAAACCACGTCATACCCTGTACGTCCGGCAAACAGTTTGGCTTCAAGGGTCTCGTTGGCGTCATATACATCATAGACCACCTTGATACCGGTGAGCTCTGTAAAACGGCCCAGTGTTTCCTCGGCAATATAATCAGACCAGTTATAAACATGGACTACCCTGTCCTCGGCAACAGCAGTACCGACAACACAGCAACTCAAAGCACAGCACACTGCAAGCAACCATTTCATGTCTGACCTCCTTGATAATGTAGCAAAATATTTCCTTGGAAAAATTTCCTCCACCGGCACGGCACTATAAGAAATGTGAGCAAGGCGCTCTTCTATACAGCATGTGCAATATCTCTGTCAAATGCAAAGGCATACCGCTTACATGATTATAATAAAATGATAATACAATGGAAAGCACACAGGAACTGCTGCCCACAGGAGACTGAAACAAAAAAATTGCCGTCATGCCCTTTGTCCCGGGGCGGGCTATATATGGTTTGTGCGGGAATCAGGCAATTCGTTCAGCCGGCAGCCACTGTTCCAGCAGCTCATTGGCCAGTCCGGCGCGATAGACCCCGCGATCTTTTTTGCGCATTTTTGTATTCAAGGGAGGGAAAAGCCCGAAATTAACATTACTCGGCTGGAAATGACGGGGATCGGATTGGGTCAAGTGCCTGATCAACGCGCCCAGAGCGGTTCCAGGCGGAGGGGCATCGGGGGTACGGCCATGCAGCAACAGACCGGCACAATTTATTCCAGCCAGCATCCCCATGGCAATGGATTCCACATAGCCTTCCACACCTGAAAGTTGCCCCGCAATAAACAGCCCGGGATGCTCCTGCATCTGCAGAGAAGATGACAACAGAGCAGGCGCGCAGATAAAAGTATTTCTGTGGATGGAGCCATAGCGAAGAAATTCGGCCTGCTCCAGGCCGGGAATGGCTCTAAACACAATGTTCTGAGCCGGATAGGTGAGTTTCGTCTGGAATCCGACCAGGTTATACATGGTTCCTTCACGGTTTTCAGGACGAAGCTGGACAACAGCGTAGAAAACCTCCCCTGTCTCCGGATGAGCCAGACCGACAGGTTTCATAGGCCCGTATCGCAGGGTATCCTTACCCCTGGCGCACATGACCTCAACGGGCAGACAACCCTCAAAAAACTTCGCGTCCTCAAAATCCTGCAAAGGCACGGTCTCGCCCTCTTGCAGCAGAGTTATGAAACGATGATACTGCGCTTCCGTCATGGGACAGTTCAGGTAATCGCCCGGATTGTCGTCATCCCACCTGGATTTACGATAGATCACAGACAGATCCAGGCTCTCAGCTGATACTATCGGCGCAATGGCGTCGTAAAAGGCGAGCTGCCGGCCGGTGCGTTTCTGCAAATCGGCGGCTAAAGAATCAGATGTCAGGGGACCTGTAGCAAGTATTACAGGGTTCCTATCCGGATCCGGTATGGTGGAGATCTCCTCTCTGTGCAGGGTGACCAGGTGATGATGGGTTATTTTCTCTGTAACCTGTTCTGAAAAAAGCCTGCGATCTACAGCCAGGGCTTTGCCTGCAGGCACCCGGGTTGCTTCAGCCGCCTGCATGAGCAGGGATCCGGTACGCCGCATCTCTTCTTTGAGCAGGCCTACAGCAGAATCAGGGGCGTTGGAACGAAAGGAATTGGAGCAGACCAACTCTGCCAGCCCTTCCGTTTCATGGGCGGGGCTGAAAAGTTGCGGTTTCATTTCATAAAGGTCGACGGAAATCCCCCGCGACGCCAATTGCCAGGCAGCTTCGCATCCGGCGAGACCGCCGCCGATAACTGTTACCTTTTTCATTGCACAAACTCTACTTCAACCCGTCGACGCCCCCATTCAAGGGCATCTCCATGGGAATCAAAAAACAGATCCAACCGTTCCGGCCCCTTAATGGCCGAACCTCTGTCAGAGACCACACCCCACCCGTATCCCGGGACATACATGCGGGTCCCGAAAGGATAATAATCCGTATCCGCAGCTATGGTACCGTCCCGCTGCACCCAAAGCCAAGGGAAAATTGTTCGAAAGGGAATCATCCATGGATGGGAGAGACTGTCTCTGGAAAAAATCCCGGGTTGCGGCTCAACAGGCTCTGTACCGGATGCGGTCTTACCCGTATAGGGAGCGCCTTTTCGTGGGCCGGCACTGACGTAGCGATTCCAGAAATCGAGCTTCAGGTAACGCCACCTGCCTCGCTCCCAGGAACAGCACTTGCCGCAGCCGCAGTAGGCGGTTGTTTCCATCATCCGTGTTGTCCGATCGGCGCAGCCGGAAAGGAACAAGAGAATGAAGACAAGAAATACCGGTCCGTATATTTTGCCGGTTGTTTGAAAATGCATGTAATCACTTTTTCGGCGGCAAGAAAAGAATATCAGTAACTACTCACAGGGGCACAGTCCAGCTTGATAACTTACCCGTATTTGTAACTGATTACAGGATGCCTGATCTTTCCGCAACCACCTGACAAAGCTTGTTTTAATCAGGTGGTTGCGAATAACGAAGCTGAAGCGCGGACGAAAGCTCACGGATTCAGGCGGATGTCGAACAGTTTTTTAATATCGATAATATTCGGGCTTGAACGGTCCTGTCACAGGCACGCCGATATAATCCGCCTGTTCCTGGGTCAGGACGGTCAGATCAGCCCCGATTTTTTTCAGGTGCAGCATGGCCACCTGCTCGTCGAGCGCTTTGGGCAGGAAATAGACCTTTTTCTCATATTTGCCCGGGTTGTTCCATAATTCGATCTGAGCAAGGACCTGGTTGGTAAAGGAGTTGCTCATCACAAAGCTGGGGTGACCTGTGGCGCAGCCCAGGTTGACCAATCGTCCTTCTGCCAGGACAATGATCCGCTTGCCGTCGGGGAAGATAACATGATCTACCTGGGGCTTGATGTTCTCCCATTCGAGCCCGCGGATGCCGGCAATATCAATTTCCGAATCAAAATGACCGATATTACAGACAATTGCCTGGTCTTTCATGGCCTCCATGTGGGCCCGGGTAATTACATGTACATTCCCGGTTGCGGTGACGAAAATGTCACCGACAGCGGCTGCCTCCTCCATGGTCACCACTCGGTACCCTTCCATGGCCGCCTGTAGAGCGCAGATAGGGTCAATTTCAGTGACGAGCACGGAAGCACCCATGCCGCGAAAAGCCTGGGCACACCCTTTGCCCACATCACCATAGCCGGCGACCACGGCGATTTTGCCGGCAACCATAACGTCAGTACCCCGCTTGATACCGTCAAGCAGCGACTCCCTGCAGCCATAGAGATTATCAAATTTAGACTTGGTGACGGAATCATTGACGTTAAATGCCGGAGCAAGCAGCTTCCCGTCACGGGCCATTTCATTCAGGCGCAGGACGCCTGTGGTGGTTTCTTCTGAAATGCCGCGGACGTCTTTCATCATCTCCGGATATTTCTGATGCATGACCAGGGTCAGGTCTCCTCCATCGTCGAGCAGCATATTGGGAGTCCATCCGTCGGGCCCTTTGATAGTCTGCTCTATGCACCACCAGAATTCTTCTTCTGTTTCCCCTTTCCAGGCAAAAGTCGGAATACCGGCAGCTGCAACCGCTGCGGCAGCGTGATCCTGAGTGGAAAAAATATTGCACGAAGACCAGCGCAGCTCTGCTCCCAAAGCCACCAGGGTTTCCATGAGGACAGCGGTCTGGATGGTCATATGCAGACAGCCCGCGATACGTGCTCCCTGCAGTGGTTTTTGAGCGGCATATTCTTCCCGCAAAGCCATAAGACCAGGCATTTCGGTCTCGGCAATGGCAATTTCCTTTCTTCCCCAGGTGGAAAGATTGATGTCGGCTACTTTATAATCAGTCATACTCTACTCCTTGGTTTCCCTTCGCCTGTCAGATGCCGGCGGCATCTTTGAGAGCCTCTACCTTGTCTGTTTTTTCCCAGGTGAACTCAGGTAACTCTCTCCCGAAATGGCCGTAGGCGGCTGTCTTCCCGTAAATCGGCCGTAAGAGATCGAGTTGCTGGATAATAGCCTTGGGTCGCAGGTCAAAAACCTGTCCCACTATTTTAATTAAACGGCTTTCCTCTAGTATACCGGTTCCAAATGTTTTGATGTTAATGGACACGGGCTGCGAAATGCCGATGGCATAGGCTACCTGTACCTCGACTTCGGTCGCCAGCCCGGCGGCAACGATATTTTTGGCAACATATCTTCCCATGTATGAAGAAGAACGATCCACCTTGGACGGATCTTTACCGGAAAACGCGCCTCCGCCGTGTGAGCCGCGGCCGCCATAGGAATCCACGATGATTTTTCGGCCGGTAACTCCGCAGTCGCCGACAGGGCCGCCGATGACGAATCGTCCGGTGGGATTGATAAAAAATTTGGTCTTTGCATCAAGCATATTCTCAGGAAGAACAGGCTTGATGATTTCTTCCATGACCCCTTCCTGCAGGGCTTTGTATTCGATATCAGGTGCATGCTGGGTGGAAAGGACAACAGCCTCAATGCGTTTGGGGATGTTATCCTCGTACTCGATGGTTACCTGGCTTTTGGCATCCGGACGCAGCCATGGAAGTCTGCCTTCTTTTCTCACCTTTGACTGCTGCATGACCAGCCTGTGCGCGTAGGTAATCGGCATGGGCATAAGCACCCGGGTCTCGGAACAGGCATATCCGAACATCAACCCCTGATCTCCGGCACCCTGATCAAGATCCAGTCCGGAGCCTTCATCAACCCCCATGGCGATATCAGCCGATTGTTTATCAATGGAAGTCATAACAGCACAGGATTGCCAGTCAAATCCCATATCCGACGAATTATAACCGATTTCACGGATGGTATCACGGACGATCTGGGGCATGTCAACCCAGGCCGAGGTGGTTATTTCTCCGGCGATCAGTGCCAAACCTGTTGTTACCAGGCTCTCGCAGGCAACACGGGAGTGCTTGTCCTGCTCGAGAATTGCGTCCAGAATATGATCGGATATCTGATCTGCGACTTTATCGGGATGTCCCTCGGAAACCGACTCCGAGGTAAATAAATGACATGCCATATGTATTTGTCCTCTCTTGAAGTATTGTATATACTCGAGTTCCCCACCAACTACGATAGCGTTTACTCGTCTCTTTTCGGGTTGAAAATTAAGCAGGCCAAAAATACCCCTCATCTCAGGAATATTCAAGCTAAACCCTTGGCAGTATTATGCGCTGTCGGCATTTTTATCTTTTTCTCGACAGTATTATCGCAGCCTGCTTTGAAACCCTGTTTCAGTTTACCGACCAGTCTCAACCCTGAACGGCATATCCCCCGTCCACGGTGATGACTTGTCCGTGGATCATCCCGGCAAGATCACTGCATAAAAACAGTGCGACATTGGCGACATCCTCCGGAGTCGTCAAACGGCCAAGAGGGGTCCTGTCCAACGAAAACCGTAAAATCTGTTCCCTTTTAGGAAATTTTTTTAAAGCGTCGGTATCAACGACACCGGCGGAGATGGTGTTGATCAGGATACCTTTCGGCCCCAGCTCTACAGCCAGATGGCGAACCAGGGACTCCAGTGCGGCCTTGGAAGCGCCGACAGCCGTATAATCGGGCAACGCCCTGACAGAGCCCAGTGATGAAATAGTGATGATTCGTCCTCCCGGCTGCATGAAAGGAATGATCTGTTTGGTCAGGGAAAGCAGGGCCCGGGCATTAATATTCATCGCCCAGTCCCAATGACGGGTTGTCAGCTCCAGGGCCGGCTTCAAGACGCCGGAAGCGGCATTGGAGACAACAAAATCAATTCGTTGGTTCTGTTCCTGGAGCACTGCGAACATTTTTGCCAGGCTCTTTTCATCCGCAATATTGGCCTTGATTGCCTGACATGACACCCCTTTGGCCCGAACAGCTTCAACGGTCTCCTCTGCATTACGTTTATGACGTACGTAATTGATGTAACTGCTGACGCCGTGTTCTGCAAGACGAATGGCTATGGCTCGACCGATGCCCCTGGAGCCTCCAGTGATAAAGGCTGTTTTACCCTGTAATTCCTTCATGGATTACCTCTTGATCTTTGATATACTGCCCGGACACACCTCTCTACTTCGCACCTGTCCGTGACAGAAGCACTCTTTGTACACTGCTTCGCATAAATCGAAATGGATTGAACCGAATCGGCATGAGCGCCGCCGGCACTTCAAATTTTTCAACAATGTATCCTTGATGCTCACCTGTCAACCATTGAAATGGTCCAGGAGATGTACCATCCAGGCCGAGTTTCACGGCAGCCGTCCAGAGAGGGCAGGTACGGGGATCAATCTGCAGGACACCCATGCAGACGCCGTCCAGGGCCACAGGGTTTGCTGCGGCTGCCAAGATCCCTGCAGGAAAAGGGGTGCCGTGAACGGGCCCGGTGCGATGCATGGCCAGGACGCCGTCCATAAGGGAAACAGAAGGAGCGAGCACGGATGGCAACTGCGCTATCAACTCGGCGAACCGGCCGTGTTTACCTCCATGCCGCATGTGTCCCCAGGCCTTTCGCAACCCCACTACACAGCCGTAATAATTTTTCATGGCCAGAGTTATCCTGGTCTGCGCATGAGCCTTACATTTAGGCAGATTAACCAGCAGATCGCATTCCACTGCAGCTGCAGCTACGACGACCTTATCACCGCCGGGCAGGACCCTGGGAACGCCGCGGTTAAAGTTTACTATCTGCACCCCCATGGCGTGCAGTGACGCTGCCGCTTGAAGGTCTTCCAGAACCGAGAGAGCCGTCCCAAAAGCCGGGGAATCCCCAACCTGCACCTGAGCCCCATGGTCGAGAAACCATCTGGCCGCGGCAAGCATGACAGCTGGACTCGTACATGCCAGGCTCCCGCCTCTGGTGCTGATGAGATTGGGTTTGATCAGGACTCGCCGTCCCTTCATCTCGCGGGAGTCAAGGGTACTTTGGAGGAGGTTGCGGACTGACGGAACAAAACTTGGCGAGGCATACTCCGTCACCCCGGCCAGGAAAACTTCAGATCGATCGGAGCGAATCATGGTAACAGGTTCACATCATAAAGAAAAAAAAACCGGCTCAATCCACAATTGAATCGAGCCGGAAAAGGAGAGAAGAGATGAAGAATTCACTTGTAACCCTGCACAACACGTGCCAAAAAAATATTTTTTGCCGCATATTCAGAATCCGGCGAATACCCTCATCCTGTCTTAGGTAAAAAAACGCCCCCACTAAAATTTGCATTCAACTCATTTATAATACAATTTCAGCTAATTATCCATATTTGCACGAACGAAACAGAGGCATGCATTGAAACTGCCGCCCCTTTGTAAAAGGCAATGATTAAAAAAAATACAACCTCACGATCAGCTTTTTGCTCCCTGCAAAGTTCAAGTTTTTTAACACTTTTTAACCCTTACATCAGCACAGATATGAATTACTCTCTGTTATCAACTTGTTACAAAGGAGTATTTTTTTTACCAAGCGTCTATTGGAAGCGCCGACAAAGTGGATACTTTTTACGCACCCGATTACAGTTCGAAAAATTCTGAAAATGCCGGCACGGGAACAGAAGGCAACCAGTTACAACATACCGGATTAATTAAACTTGCCGCAGTTCCCCTGTGGGTAGTTACGGCAAGCGTTTAAAACAATCTTCATGCATGTCTGCCGTTGCTCTGTTTTTCAACTACTGGTGAAAATTGATAATCCTGGTTCGCAACACGCCGTCCTGCTCACAAATTTTTGCCTTTACATCAGCAGGAACCGGACCGGCGCAATCAATGATATTGTACCCCAGCGTACCGTTGCTCTTGTTGGTATAATTCATGATATTGATATTATGGCTTCCAAGAATATTACTCACCAGCGCGATCATACCCGGCTGGTCGCGGTTGATGACTGTTACACGGGTATTTACATCAACGGTTGGAATGGTTTCAACGTTCGGAAAATTCACGCTGTGCACAATGTTTCCCATTTCCAGGTAGGCGCGGAGTTCTTTAACAGCCATGGTGGCGCAGGTTTGCTCGGACTCTGAAGTCGAGGCGCCCAGATGGGGGGTAACGATGATCTTCTCGTGGTTCAAAAATTTTGTTGAGGGAAAGTCGGAGATATGTCCACGCAGCTTACCGGTCGCCAGCGCGGCAAGTACGGCGCCCTCATCCACAACCGGTCCGCGTGCGTAGTTTATCAGAATCGCACCGTCTTTCACAAACTCCAGAAAATCCTTCTGGGTCACATAGCCCCTGGTTTTATTATTCAGGGGAATGTGCACACTGATAAAATCAGCATTCTCCAGAGCTTCCCTTCTTGAACGGGCCAGGACCACCTCCGGCGAGAGATAATGTATATTATCCATGGCAGGAAACGGATCGAAACCGATGACGTGCATGCCATGGTGCAAACCGGCGTTGGCCACACCCACTCCGATCTTCCCAAGTCCGATGACAGCCAGGGTTTTCCCGGCCATCTCTTCCCCCTTGTACTGTTTTTTTTGAGCTTCGACCTCCCTGTTAATGGCATCGTCATCAGTCAGGTTGTTCAATGTTCTGCAGAAGGCAATACTTTTCTCGACATTTCGCAGCCAGATACCCAGAGTGGTATAGACCAGCTCAACCACGGCATTGGCGTTCGCCCCCGGGGTATTGAACACGCAAATACCTTTTTCCGAGGCCTCGTCCACAGGAATATTATTGACCCCCGCACCTGCCCGGGCAATAGCCAGAAGATTCGGGTAGAGGCCCAGGTCGACCTTTGTGCTGCGCACTACGATTCCCTGCGGATCTGTTTCTTCAGGGGCCACTACATATTGGGATGTGAACAGTTTCAGCCCCTCCCGGGCAATGGCATTGATGGTTTTGATACGATACTGTTGCATAAAATATCCTTTACTTCGAGCGATTGCATGTTCTCTCTGTTTCCCCCATACACAGAAGCGCGCTCCTCCCCCTCTGCGTAACAGCAAGACACCTGAACCCGCGGCGCATATGAGCCTGGACATGAACAATCAGTTGTTTTTACAACCATGCCTGCAACAAAAAATACAACTCAGTCCAGCAGGATCGCCACGATTTCAGGAAACAGAATACAATTCTGGTTTCCACCTGCATCAATGAAAGTATATCACTCCGGCATGGCGGCTTCTGCTCTCTGCCGGAGACTTTCGGATAAAAATATACAGCGCAAAACATGCGAGGACCCTACAATGAATGGTTCCTCATTGTCAAGGACAAGCATGTATCCCCCCCAACCCGCTTTTCGAACGGATGAGCCTATGATACGTTTATACCTCCTGCAGCGATTTCCGACAATCGCTCCAGACCATTACCGAAGGCGGAAAGCTCGGTGAAAGACTTTCATTCATCATGAGAATGATTAAGGTTAACAAAAATCGCAACAACACATACCTCCACAGGAACAATACAAAATCCATGCATACCTCCAGGTCCCTGTTTCGCACCATTTTCTTGATAACAGCCTGTGCAATACTGTATGCCGCACCGGTCTTCAGCCGCGACATATCGGGCATGCATCACCGTATCGATATGAGTTTCGATCTTTCCCGGCACCTGCTGCGAGCGACGTCGAGAATCGAGCTGCCTGCAGGCATGCCGCTCGTCCTTGAGTGCGGCCCCCTTTCGATAACTGCGGCCATGGTGGAGCCGCAGGACCAGACTTTCCGCATGCTGTATCCCGGCCCTGACAACACCCTGCATATTCAAGCGGCTGATGCAGGCCAACGGATCTGGGTGAGCTACGAACTGCAGCTGCCGGAAGGAGGAAGCAATGATAACCTTATTGAGAAAGAGGCCATAGCCCTTGCAGGATTCTGGCACCCGCGCAGTTTACAAAAAACCCAGTTTACGCTCATCGCACGGATTCCGGAAAATTTCACGGCTGTTTCCGAGGCATTTGCCCTTCAATCCCACAGGGAGAATCCGCTGAAAGTCGTACATCTTGTCTCTCCCATCCCCCTGCACACCGTTCACCTGGCGGCTGCTCCCTATCGTGTTCGGACCGTCAATGTGGACGATATTGCTCTCTCTACCTATTTCTTTCCTGAAGACGAGCACCTGGCTCAAGCATACCTTGAAAAGGCCGCGCAGTATCTTTCTCTGTACCGGAAAGAAATAGGACCATACCCCTACTCCCGTTATGCAATCGTTGAAAACGTACTGCCGACCGGATACGGCTTCCCCGGATTCACCTTGCTCGGCAGGCAGGTTGTCCGTCTCCCTTTTATTCGTGACACCTCCCTCGGCCATGAGATTCTGCATAGCTGGTTCGGCAACAGCATCTTTGTCGACAGCAGATCCGGCAACTGGGCGGAAGGATTGACCAGTTACCTTGCAGACCACCTGTATGCAGTTCATGCAGGGGAGGACGCAGAGTACCGTAAACAACAGATACTGCGCTACAATGCCTATTTTCAGCAGGAAAGCGGCATCACCTTGAGAGCATTTCAAAACAGCGGCCCGAAACATGGAAGAAACGATACAAACAGGGCCGTGGGCTATAACAAAGGGACGCTCTTCTTCCACATGCTCAGCAATGAAATCGGAGAGGAGACTTTTCAGAAAGCAGTGCGGCAACTTTACAGAGAGCATGTTTTTTCAACTGTCTCATGGAATACGCTTGAGCAGCTCTTTTCCCGTATCTCGAAAAAAAACCTGCATACATTTTTTAATCAGTGGCTGGATGGAAAAGAAATAGCGAAAATCGAGCTTAAAGACGCAGGCTTTCGCCAAAGTGATCAAGGTTTTTCCGTGGAATTCACCCTGGCTGCAAATGACTCGTTTCAACTTTCGGTCCCCGTGGAAATTGTAACTTCCCTGGGACGAACAATGCATACCGTGCGTCTGGACGAGAGGGAACAGACATATACAATCGCCGTATCCGCGCTGCCGCTCGGCATTGCCGTGGACCCGCACTATGATCTTATGCGGAGGCTGACACCAGAGGAGACGCCGCCGTTGTTGGCCCGCCTATTCGCCGCAACGGATCTTGAAATGGTTGTCGACCCAGGGTTAGAGGACAACATCCAACCAATGCTCAGGTATTTTAAACATCTCGGTGCTGTCCCGCGAACAGATAAGGTCGGCAACCGGGAACTGCAGGAGCGGGACTGGATTTTTATCGGCAACTCAGCCCCGAGGCGGTCACTCTTTGGCGCCCCCTCCCAGAGCAGCTCACCGATATGTGTTGAAATGCATACAAACCCTCTTAATCCCGAACATTTCATCCTGACCGTTGATATTGAAGTGGCCGCCGGGATCGAGCGCGCAGCACGCATCCTTTCCCATTATCAGAAATATTCCCTTCTTGGTTTTGTTGACGGTCGTGTTCGGCAAAAGGCTGTCAAACCCAGTGAGGACGGCATACGCAAGGTCCTGTTGCCCACTCCCACAGCCCAGCCTGCAGCAACGGCGCTGCCGTTCAACCGGCTTATGGACAGACTTGGTGAGGCCAGAGTAGTTTATGTGGGTGAAAGCCATGATGACTATTCCCATCATCTTCTACAGTTGCAGATTATCCAGGCATTGCATGCACAGCATCCGAATCTGGTTATCGGCCTGGAAATGTTCCCTGCAACCGTGCAGCCTGTGCTGGACGACTATATCCAGGGCGTCCTCACCGATGAGGCCGAATTCGTACACCGGTCAGGCTATCATGAGGTATGGGGATATGATTATCGGCTGTACAGGGATATCTTCACCTATGCCCGCAGAAATGCCGTCCCGCTCATAGGCTTGAACCTTCCCCGAAATGTTCCGGGAACCGTTTTTCGTACCGGTTCCACCGATGCTCTGGACGAGACGGATCAACACCTGCTGCCGACTTCCCGTTCTCTGACGCTTCCAGGATATGGCAGGCGTCTGGATCCGTATTTCGAAATGCACCAAAACATGCCCACAGCAGGCCGGGCAGGCTTTATCCAGGCTCAGGCGATCTGGGATGAAACCATGGCCGAAAACATCGGCCGGTACCTTAAAGAGCATCCAACTGCATCCATGGTGGTCCTGGCAGGAACAGGCCATGTCAACAAGTTAAATGCAATACCTCCCAGGGTAAGCCGGCGAACAGGCGCTATATCCCAACTGGTTGTCGTTCCGTGGAACCGGCAGCATATGATGCAGTCGGAATGGTATGATTTCCTGGTTGCAGTGGAGCCCATGGAGCTGCCGCCTTCCGGTAAACTTGGAATAATTTTAGGCGGACAAGGGGATCAGGCACTTACAATCGAGCAGGTCAGTCCACATGGAAAAGCCAATCAGGCCGGGATGCGGCCGGGGGACATAATCCGCAAAATCAGGGGAACGGAAGTCAATACCATCGGCATGCTCCGTTTCCAGCTTATGAACCTGCTCCCCGGGGACAGGGTGGAAATCGAGCTTGAAAGAGAAGAGAATATCATCACAACCGAGGTGGAACTGACTGCAGGTGCACTGGGGGTAATGCCCCCGGGACATCCAAGGTGAAAAAGAACACTGCTTAGAATTGGTCCAGAATATCCAGCGCTATCCTGGTTTTGGCAACATCATGTACGCGCACGTACTCCACATTCCGCTGGGCACATAACAAAGCAACCAGTGCTGTCGGCCAGTCGCGTTCTTCCAGTGGAAGCTGAAAAAGATGCTCAAAAAATGATTTTCTGGAATGACCGATAAGCAATGGGCAGCCATGTACCCTGAAACGCTCGACATGGCGTAAAATGGCGGCGTTATGTTCCGGAAGCTTCCCAAAACCTAACCCGGGATCGAGAATTATCCGCCTGCGATCGATCCCTTTTTCCTCGGCCACGGCAATACGTTCAACAAAAAACTGATTTATTGCATCAATAACATCGTCGTATTCGGGCTGAACCTGCATATTTTCGGGAGTGCCCTGCATATGCATGAGGATAACAGGACAATCCGAACCGGCTGCAATTTCGACCATATGCGGGTCGGTCCTGAATGCAGAGATATCATTGATCATATCCGCACCGGCATCCAGCGCCTGCCGGGCGACTTCTGCCTTGCTCGTATCGATGGATATGGGATTATCAGTCAGGGAACGAACCAATTGCACGGCAGGAATCGTTCTCCGCAGTTCCTCTTCCAGGGAGACAGGATCGGCAAAAGGTCTGGTGGATTCACCACCGATATCAATGCAGTCTGCTCCATCTGCGAGCAATTGATGCACCTGTGCTCTAAGCCTCTCTCGGTGTACATATTTACCACCGTCTGAAAATGAATCCGGCGTTACATTTACAATTCCCATGATTTTCATAGTATTCAACCATTTCCTTGCAGCATTATACTGTACAACAAAAAACGGCCGGCAAACACCTGGTTGCCGGCCGATTCGTAAAAGTATATGTACAACACGGTTATTTCATGTTCACGCAGTCGCCCCTGCTTCCAACATCTCTTCACCTTGTTCCGGCCGCAGTTCTTTGATGATACGGTCCATATCCTCGAGCATGATGGTTTCTCTTTCGAGCAGTTCCATGGCAATGGATTTGAGGATGTCCATGTTGTCAAGCAGCATCTTGGTTACCTTGTCATTGGCGTCCAGGATAATCCGTTTGACCGCGTCATCGATCTTCTGAGCAGTCTGCTCGCTGTAATCACGATGCTGGGCTATTTCGCGTCCCAGAAAAATTTGTTCGTCCTTTTTGCCGTAAGCCAGGGGCCCCAGCTCGTCGCTCATACCCCATTCACAGACCATTTTCCGGGCAAGCTCGCTGGCTCGCTCGATATCGTTACCTGCTCCGGTGGTGATCTCATCAAACACTAATTTTTCTGCAACTCTTCCGCCAAAGAGGATGGCTATGGAATTGAGAAGATAGCCCCGGGCATGGGTATATTTTTCATCCATCGGCAGCTGCATGGTCAAACCGAGAGCCCTGCCCCGGGGGATGATGGTCACCTTGTGAATGGGATCAGTCCCTGGAAGCAGGCGGGCGACAAGGGCATGTCCTGCCTCGTGATACGCGGTGATCTCTTTTTCCTTTTCGGAAATTATCATGGAGCGACGTTCAGCCCCCATCATGACTTTGTCCTTGGCGCGTTCAAGATGCTCCATTTCGATGATGTCTTTGCCTTCTCTGGCCGCCATCAAGGCTGCCTCGTTCACCAGATTTTCCAGATCAGCACCGGAAAAACCGGGAGTTCCACGGGCGATGACGGCCATATCTATGCCGGTATCAAGCTTGGTTTTTTTTCCGTAGATGGCGAGTATCTGCTCCCTGCCCTTCACGTCGGGGACAGGTACAACCACCTGGCGATCAAAACGACCCGGCCGGAGTAAGGCCGGATCCAACACGTCGGGCCTGTTGGTTGCGGCAATAATAATGACCCCGTCGTTACCTTCAAAGCCGTCCATCTCTACAAGAAGCTGATTCAAGGTCTGCTCCCGTTCATCATGTCCGCCGCCGAGACCGGCACCTCGATGTCGTCCAACCGCATCAATTTCATCTATGAAAATGATACAGGGGGCGTTTTTTTTCCCCTGGTTGAAAAGGTCGCGCACCCTTGAAGCTCCGACCCCGACAAACATCTCGACAAAGTCGGAACCTGAAATAGTAAAAAAGGGAACGCCGGCTTCACCGGCAATGGCTCTGGCAAGAAGCGTCTTACCTGTGCCTGGAGGACCTGCGAGCAAGACCCCCTTTGGAATACGACCGCCGAGTTTGGTGAATTTTTGCGGGTCACGCAGAAAGTCTATGATCTCTTCAAGCTCTTCCTTGGCCTCATCGATCCCGGCAACATCCTTGAAGGTAACCTTGACTTCACCCTCTCCCTGCAGCTTGGCTCGCGTTTTACCAAAGGAAAGCGCTCCGCCTTTGCCCCCCATCTGCATTTGACGCATGAAAAAGATCCATACTCCGATAATCAGCAACATGGGAAACCAGGAAATAAATGCCGTGAAATACCACGGGGTTTCTTCCGGCTCCTTAACGGAGATATCAACTCTGGACTCTCTAAGCATGGGGATGAGTTCTGCGTCATCCGGGGCAACCGTGGAAAACGGACGTCCGTCAGGACCTGTTCCGGTGATTTTTTCCCCCTGGATGTTCACTTTCGCAATCACGCCGCTTTCAACGTTATCCCAGAACTCGCTGTATGTCATCGAGCTCCCGCCGGGGTGCGGTTTGCTGAACAGATTAAAAAGTAAAATCATGGTCACGCCAATGACCAGCCACATACTGAAATTTTTATAGAAGGTATTCAAAAAATAGCTCCAATGGTGCTTGTCTTACCGCAGGTAAAACAATTGTTCGCTGTGTTGGTGGTCAACGATTTTCAGTGTCCATCAGGAAACAGCTGTTCAACCTTTTCCTTACACCCGTACGCAAACAGGTTGGATTTCCCCTGTAGAGGTCATCCGGACAGGCGCCACCCATAATAACGGTACTGTAATAGTAATACTTCTTTGCACTCAGTCAAATACTTCTTCACAGCTCCACCCTTCATTTCCCTGGACGGCATCCTATGAGGCTTTCGCGTACTCCTGCACGGTTTTTACCTCCACATCCCTTGAACGAAGGGATTCCAATGCACGGGCCATTGCTCCGCCGCCGGTAATGGTTGTTGAATATGGAATGTGATAATCCAAAGCTGCTCGTCTGATCGAGTAGGAATCTTCTGTGGTTCTAGTGCCTGCAGATGTGTTCAAAATCCACTGCACCTCTCCGTCTTCAATCTTATCAAGGATGTGCGGCCGCCCCTGGGAAATTTTATTCACCTCTATACAGGGTATACCGACTGATTGAAGTTTTTCCGCCGTCCCTTTGGTTGCCAGAATTCCGTACCCGAGGTCGCTGAGTTTTCCGGCAACCGGAATAAGAGCGTTCTTATCGCTGTGGCGGACCGAGAGAAAGACGCTGCCCTCCAGTGGCAGTTTGGCGCCGCTTGCCATTTGCGCCTTGACCAGAGCCTGACCGAGATCCTTGTCCATTCCCATAACCTCGCCGGTGGATTTCATCTCAGGACCAAGCAGAGTGTCCACATTTTCAAATCGATCAAAGGGGAAAATAGCCTCTTTCACCGCCCAGTGATCCAGGCGAACCTCTTCGGTAAAGCCCAGCTCATCAAGGGTCATGCCCATCATGACCTTGGTCGCGATCTTAGCAAGCTGCACGCCTGTAGCCTTGGAAACAAACGGCACTGTACGGGAGGCTCGAGGGTTTACCTCAAGCACGTACAGGGCATCGCCTTTCACGGCATATTGCACATTCATCAGTCCGATAACCCCGAGTTCGGCTGCCATGTCTTTAGTGGCCCGGGTGATCTCATCCACCATAATAGGGGACAGGGTGTGGGGCGGCAACACACAGGCGGAATCACCGGAATGAATCCCCGCTTCTTCTATATGCTCCATAATGCCGCCGATCACGGTTGTCCTGCCGTCGCAGACCGCATCAACGTCAACCTCGATAGCATCTTTAAGAAACTGATCTAAAAGAACAGGAAATTCACCTCCGGCCATGCGGGTATATTCATAAAATCGCGTATTCCTTTTTCATTATAAACGATACGCATATCCCGTCCACCAAGAACATAGGACGGCCTCATGACAACGGGAAAGCCTATTTCTTCAGCAACAGCCAAGGCTTCATCCAGAGTGCGCGCCGTGCCGTTGGCAGGCTGACGGAGCCCAAGTTTTTGCAGCAGCTGCTGGAATCGTTTCCTGTCTTCAGCCCGGTCAATGGCATCCGGGGATGTTCCAATGATAGGCACTCCGGCATTGTGCAATGGTACGGCAAGATTCAAAGGGGTCTGGCCGCCGAACTGAACAATCACCCCGTCCGGTTTTTCCTGCTCGATGATGTTCAGCACATCTTCCCTGGTGAGCGGTTCAAAGTAGAGCTTGTCGGAAGTATCGTAATCCGTGGAAACCGTCTCAGGATTGGAGTTGACCATGATGGATTCCACCCCGATCTCACGCAGGGCAAAACTGGCATGGACACAGCAATAGTCAAACTCGATCCCCTGACCGATACGATTGGGTCCCCCGCCGAGAATCATGATCTTCTTACGATCACTGATCCTGGCTTCGTCTTCCTGCTCGTAGGTGGAATAGTAGTAGGGAGTATAGGACTCGAATTCGGCGGCGCAGGTGTCCACCAGTTTATAGACGGGTTCCACCTTTTTGTCCTTGCGCAGCGCACGGATATCCTCTTCAGAGGTGCCGGTTATATTGGCCAGCTGCACATCGGAAAAGCCGTATTGCTTGGCTCTGTACAGGCTCTCATGATCCAGACGGTTGAAGCCTGTTTCTTTGAGTTCCTCGCCCTTCTCTATAATCTGCCTGAAGTTGTGCAAAAACCAGGGATCTATATGGCTCAGCTCATAAATACGTTCCAGGGACATGCCGCGGCGGAGGGCTTCAAAGATATAACTGACCCGTTTTGAATTGGGCCTGTTCAAACCTTTATCCAGATCATCCTGGTGCATGCCGCTCATGTCGTCCTTACCGTCAAAGCCGAATCCCATACGTCCGGTCTCCAGCGAACGCATGCCTTTTTGAAACGCCTCTTTAAAGGTGCGCCCTATGGCCATGGTCTCACCGACCGATTTCATAGCTGTGGTCAGGATGTC
The DNA here is from genome assembly GCA_963678525.2 of Desulfobulbaceae bacterium. Taxonomy (GTDB): domain Bacteria; phylum Desulfobacterota; class Desulfobulbia; order Desulfobulbales; family Desulfobulbaceae; genus Desulfogranum. The sequence goes on along the minus strand of CAXXDG010000003.1, from coordinate 339,253 downwards.
CTCTGCTTCCGGAAATTTTTCAAAAGTCCAGCGGGGAATCTTGACGACACAGTAATCTATTGTCGGCTCAAAGGAGGCATAGGTTTCCCTGGTAATATCGTTTTTTATCTCATCCAGGGTATAGCCGACAGCGAGCTTGGCAGCAATCTTGGCAATGGGAAAGCCCGTTGCTTTAGATGCCAGAGCCGAGGAACGCGACACCCTGGGATTCATTTCAATAACCATCAACTCACCGTCTTGGGGATTAACGGCAAACTGGACATTGGATCCGCCGGTTTCAACACCGATCTCACGAATGATGGCAATGGCGGCATCACGCATCTCCTGGTATTCGCGGTCGGTAAGGGTCTGCGCAGGGGCTACGGTGATGGAGTCTCCGGTATGCACGCCCATGGCATCAACATTCTCGATGGAACAGATGATAACCACATTGTCGTTTTTATCCCGCATCACCTCGAGCTCATATTCCTTCCAGCCCAGAAGACTTCGCTCGATCATGATTTCATTGGTCATGGAAAGATCAAGACCGGCCGTGGCAAGTTCCCTGAGTTCGGTTTTATTATAAGCGACCCCGCCGCCGGTTCCGCCAAGAGTAAAACTTGGGCGGACAATAATGGGAAAGCCGATCTGTTCGGCTTCGGTCATGGTGTCTTTGATGGTGTGAACGATGGCTGACTCTGGAACCTTCAACCCGATTTTCCGCATGGCATCACGAAATTCTTCTCTTCCTTCGGCCTTTTGAATAACATCGATGTCCGCAGCAAGCATCTCAACATTGTACTTTTCCAGCACACCCATTTCAGCGACCTTGATGGCCGTATTCAAACCGGTCTGGCCGCCGAGTGTCGGCAACAGCGCATCCGGCCGCTCCCTCTCGATTACTTTGGCAACGCATTCCGGTGTGATAGGTTCGATATAGGTGCGGTCTGCAAGCTCGGGATCGGTCATAATGGTAGCCGGATTGGAGTTGATCAGGACAACTTCAAATCCCTCTTCCTTAAGCGCTTTGACAGCCTGCGCCCCTGAATAGTCGAACTCACACGCCTGACTGATGATGATAGGCCCGGACCCTATGATAAGGATTTTCTTGATATCTGTTCTTTTTGGCATAATCGTATAACCGTGACTGTGGTGGCTGAAGTGATTAACGAGACGCTTTCATAAGGTCAATGAAACGCTGGAAAAGATATTCCGCGTCATGCGGTCCCGGCGCATACTCCGGATGATACTGCACGGAAAAAGCGGGATATTTTGTATGTCGCATTCCTTCCAGGCTGCCGTCATTGAGGTTGATATGGGTCACTTCCACTTCCGGAGGCAGGCTGTCGGGATCAACACAGAAACCGTGGTTCTGGGAGGTGATCTCCACCTTCCCCGTGGTGAGGTCTTTGACAGGTTGATTGCCGCCCCGATGCCCGAATTTAAGCTTGTAGGTCGTTCCCCCATAGGCCAGGCCCAGCATCTGGTGGCCCAGGCAGATGCCGAAAATCGGCTTTTTGCCGAGCAGCTGCTTCAGATTCTCAACCACCCCTTCCACGCCTGCAGGGTCTCCGGGACCATTGGAAAGAAAGATACCGTCCGGATCAAGGGCCAACACATCTTCAGCGCTGGTGACGGCAGGGACGACAATTACCTGGCATCCATACTCACTGAGCAGGCGCAGCTGGTTGTATTTCACTCCGAAATCAAAGGCCACCACCTGATATTTATCAGGATTCCTGTTCTCTTCCTTCAAAGGTGCGGGTCCCTGCGGGCTCCAGAAATACGGCTGACTGCAGCTGACGCGGGTCACCATATCCCGACCGACAAGACCGGCCCATTCCCGCGCTTTTTTCACCAAAGATTCACCGTCCGGATCCTCTGTGGAAATTGCCGCTTTCATGGCGCCGGTGTTTCGGATAAGCCTGGTGATCATACGGGTGTCTATCCCTTCAATTCCCAGCACATTAAATTTTTTAAGCATATCCGCCAGGGTCGCACTTGCCCTGTGATTACTTGGAAAAGACTGATATTCACGTACCAGAAAGGCTCGGGGGAACACCGCCGCCGACTCCATATCCTCTTCATTGACGCCGTAGTTTCCGATTAAAGGATAGGTCATGGTAACAAGCTGACCCGTATAGGAAGGATCGGTCAACACCTCCTGATACCCGCTCATACTGGTATTGAAAACAATTTCCCCCACAGCTTCACCTGGTCCGGTAAACGAGTACCCGGATATAACTGTGCCGTCCTCCAAACCTATCAATGCTTTCATAGTCTACACCATTCTATAAAAATTACCGTTTCACCTGTTGTGAAACGGAAAAACGTTGATTTCGCACCTGCATAATATCCCGCAAAAGACAACCGACGACTTCCACCTGTTTTTTCACCGCCTCTTTCCTGCGGCCCATGAGCTTCTGCGCATTGGCACAGATTTCACGGTACAACCGAAAATCCTTCATATGTTTACTGAGAATCCGTACCAGAGCGTCCTTATCCGCAACCGGAAAGCCGCAGCCCGCACTTTCGGCAAGCGAAGCGGCCTCAAGAAAATCTTCCATGCTGGGTCCGTAATAGACAGGCCGCTGCCATCTGAGGGCCTCCATAATGTTGTGACCGCCCCGGGTGACAAGGCTTCCTCCGCAGAAGATGAAATCACCGGCGCTGTATATCTTTGCCAGATCACCCATGGTATCGAGTACAATGACGGCACTGGTGCGTTTTTCCTCTTTCAGCGCGGTATATCGCTGCCAGACCAGGTTGTGACGGATAATCGTTTTCTCGACCTCTTCCAGCCGTTGCAGGTGCCGGGGAGCAAGCACAAGAACCAATTCCCGTTCCTGTTGCAGACGGCTGTACACCTGCAGCAGCTGTTCTTCTTCACCGCCATGGGTGGAACCGCAGATCAGAACCTGCTCATTTTCTACCTGCAGATAGCTTCGATGGAGCTCACGCGCACTTTCCGAAACACGAATTTCAGAGGAGGCGTTTTTGATATTGCCGCAGACGCTTACCCTATCCTCACCAGCGCCAAGCTTGAGATATCTGTCTGCATCATGTTCGGAAATGGCCGCAATCCGGGAGAGCCGGCCAATGATGCCGGCAAAAAAAAATCTGAACTTCCTGTAGCTTCGAAAAGACCGTTCCGAGATACGTCCGTTGAGTATTCCGGTAACCACACCCTTAGCCTGCGCCTCTTTCAGCATGGCGGGCCAGAGCTCCGTTTCCAGGCATATGTACATATCCGGAGCCAACGTATGAAGGGCTTTGCGAACAATGACCGGAACATCAAGGGGAGCCATGAGGCAGGAGACTTCATCGGGCATGTTTTTTCGGGCATGTGCATGCCCCTGCTCCGTGGTTGAGGTGAGGATGTATTCGACACCTCCATAGGTTTGAGACAATGCGGAGACAATCGTCGCAGCAGCCTGCACCTCACCGACCGATGATGCATGCAGCCAGATTCTGACGGAATCGTGGCCGCGTTTGCTGAAATCGTCCGTATATATTCCAAGCCGTTGATCAAGGGCGGAGAAATATCGCCCTCCAATCGGCAGGAGTAAAGACAGCAGCGGGCGAAGGATGCAATACCCTGTAGTTCCGATGCAGCCATACAGCCAGTATATCATTTTTTCCACAGCATCGTCGATGTTTTGTTACTACGATAAAAACTCTCTATTAAAACAACTTACACTAAGAGAGTCAACAATCTTTCCACTCAATTCGGAAATACCGGGCTATTTTGCTGAAATTTTACCGGGAAAAACACTTGCCGGTCGATCCCTGGAATCGTTTTACCCCAATTTTCATTGACAACTTTACCACTGGTTTGTAAGCAACCTCACATTCATCCCGGTTTCCCTGTATGCACTATAAGGCGCTTCCAGCCATAATACTATTGGTTCGGGATGAAAAACAGTCCGAATACGCAATATTATTCATCCAACCAAAGGAGATTGTTATGAGGAAACTGCTGAGCGCAATGCTCGTCCTTCTGTATTTTTTCAATGCAGGACAGACACTCTCCGCAGCAGAGGAAAAAGTAATGAAAGACGGTTTATACGCAAAAATATCCACCCCTAAGGGCGACATACTGCTCGAACTGTATTACGACAAAACCCCGCTTACCGTTATCAACTTTGCAGGTCTGGCAGAAGGCGCCCTGCATCTTGGCGGGGCGGAGAAGCCTTTGGGCAAACCATTTTATGACGGCCTGAGCTTTCACCGGGTTATCGACAACTTCATGATCCAGGGCGGCTGTCCTCTGGGCACGGGCACCGGCGGACCTGGATATACCTTCCCCGATGAAATCCGTTCCTCACTCAAGCATGACAGCGCCGGAATTCTCAGTATGGCCAACGCAGGTCCCGGAACCAACGGCAGCCAATTTTTCATCACTCATCTTCCCACCCCGCACCTGGATGGAAAGCATACGGTTTTCGGCAAGGTCGTTGAAGGGCAGAATGTGGTCAATGCCGTTCAAAAGGGCGACAAAATGCAGCATGTCGAAATTATCCGCGTCGGCAAAGAAGCCGAAGCGTTTAAAACCGATCAGGACGCCTTTGACAAAGCGCTGGAAGCCATTACAGTCGAAGAAAAGGAAAGCCTGAAGAAAGAGCGGGAAAAACTGAAAGAGAAAATTCAACAAAAATGGCCGGATGCCCGCAGGGCCCGTTCAGGCATGTACTTTCAGATTGAAAAGGAAGGTGACGGCCCCAAACCATCCAAAGGCGACATTGTCAGCGTACACTACACAGGCAGACTTCTGGCCAACTACCGCAAATTCGACAGCTCCTATCAACGCAAGGAACCCATTGAATTTCCCGTGGGCACGGGCAGGGTAATCCCGGGCTGGGATGAAGCGCTCCTGGATATGCACAAAGGTGAAGAGCGCACCATTATCCTGCCTCCGGACCTCGCTTACGGCGAGCGAGGCGCGGGGAACGGCATTATCCCGCCAAATGCATGGCTGGTATTCTATGTGGAGCTGGTTGATGTGAAACAGTAAGCCGGATTTTTTTACCGGGAACAACATGCCGACATGCAGGCACGCGGGAACTATACAGCCTGCGTGCCTCACAGGTTTCCAGCCTTTTACCGGCAGAGAAATCGTAACTACTCACAGGGGACCTGGTTAAGCTTGACAAATCTCCTGTATTTGTAACTGATTACAGGGTGCCTGAGATTTATGCAAGCAGGTTGGCGCAGCGTATTGAGTCATACGTAAGCCGGACTGATCGCGGAAAGATCAGGTGCACTGTGAGCAGTTACGAGAAATCTTTAATACTTCAGGCCCATACGATCCCTGGCCAGATCAAGGGTTACGACAGCCTTCTCCCTGGCTTTTTCCGCACCCCCGGCTAGAATCTGACGCAAGTAATCACGATTATCGAGCAGCTCTTTCTTCCTGGCCCGCGCTTCCCTGAAATACGCATTGACCAATTCAAACAGATCCTGTTTCAGGTATCCATAGGCTGCGCCTCCGTTGACATACAGATTATGTACCTCCTCCATCTTCTCCGGTGAAGCAAAGAGTTTCAGTAATGCATACAGGTTGCAGGCATCGGGGTTTTTCGGCTCCTCCACTGGAACGGCATCGGTCTGGATAGACATGATAACTTTGCGAAGCGGTTTTTCGTCCATGAATATGGGGATGGTGTTGCCGTATGACTTGGACATTTTCTGGCCGTCCAGCCCGGGTACTATGGCTGTGGATTCACTGATTGCCGGCTCAGGCAGGACAAATGTCTCGCCAAACGCATTATTGAATTTTACGGCAATATCCCGAGCGACTTCCAGGTGCTGCTTCTGATCCTTGCCCACAGGAACCACCTCCGCCTGATAGAGCAGGATGTCTGCAGCCATGAGTACCGGATAGGAAAACAGTCCGTGACTTGCCGGAATGTTTTTCGCAATCTTATCCTTGTAGGAGTGGCATCGCTCCAACAGTCCCATGGGTGTCAAGGTGGACAGCATCCAGGTCAACTCACAGACCTCAGGCACATCGGACTGCACCCAGAAGGTACACTTGTCAGGGTCCAGACCCAGAGCGAGAAAATCCGCTGCCGCCTCCAGGGTTCCTTCCCGCAGCCTGTCACGGTCATGGACGGAAGTGAGCGCGTGCAGATCAACAATAAAAACATACAGGTCCGAAGAATCCATATGGCGGATCATGGCCTGCATCATTCCAAAATAATTCCCGATATGTAGCTTACCTGAAGGCTGAATGCCAGAGAGTATCCGTTTCATCTGTATTGTGTAAACATTGGAAGTTAATGGTTATGGTTCATTTCCGCCCACTGTATAGCGCAAAAACAAAAAAAATGGGAGTGCAGAAAACTGCACCCCCATTGTTCGACCGGCACTATTGCAGGCAAGCCGTTTTATTTCACCTCTTCAAAATCGGCATCCACGACATCATCGTCGTCATTGCGGCCGCCTTTACCGGCTCCACCACCTGCAGCACCTGCGCCGCCGCCGGCTGCTCCGGCGCCTGGGCCGCCCGCACCTCCCTGGTCCTGGGAGGCCTGGGCATACATGAGCTCAGCAAGTTTATGGGAAGCCTGGGTCAAGGCCTCGGTAGCTGACTTGATTGCCTCGACATCATTGCCTTCCAAGGCTTTTTTCAGGTTTTCAATTTCGCGCTCAACATTGGCTTTTGTTTCAGCATCCACTTTATCACCCAGCTCGGTCAAACTTTTCTGGGTCATATGTATCATGGAATCGGCGTTATTTTTTGCCTCTACCAATTCTTTACGTTTTTTATCTTCATCCGCATGCAGTTCTGCGTCTTTCTTCATCCTTTCGATTTCTTCCTCGCTCAATCCGGAAGAGGCGGTAATACGAATGGACTGTTCTTTGTTTGTTCCCAGATCCTTTGCGGAAACATGCAGAATGCCGTTGGCGTCAAGATCAAAGGTTACCTCGATCTGTGGAACGCCGCGTGGTGCAGGCGGGATATCAGCCAATTCAAATCGACCGATGGTCTTGTTATCCTGCGCCATTTCACGCTCACCCTGCAGTACATGGATGGACACCGCAGGCTGATTGTCGGCTGCCGTTGAGAAAACCTGGCTCTTTTTGGTGGGAACCGTAGTATTCTTCTCGATCAGCTTGGTCATAACCCCGCCCAGGGTTTCGATACCCAGAGACAAAGGGGTAACATCAAGCAGAAGAACGTCCTTGACGTCTCCCCGCAATACACCGCCCTGGATGGCTGCGCCAATCGCCACAACCTCATCAGGATTCACGCCCTTGTGGGGATCTTTACCAAAGATTGCCTTCACTTTTTCCTGCACCTTGGGCATGCGGGTCATACCACCCACCAAGATAACCTCATCGATGTCGGAAGCGCTCATGCCGGCATCTTTCAAGGCGGTCATGCATGGGCCGGCAGTACGTTCGACCAGATCTTCCACCAGCGCCTCGAGCTTGGAGCGGCTCAGTTTGATGTTCAGGTGTTTCGGTCCTGAGGCGTCGGCGGTGATGAACGGCAGGTTAATATCGGTTTCCATGGCCGTGGAAAGCTCTTTTTTTGCTTTTTCCGCTTCCTCTTTCAGGCGCTGCAGCGCCATTTTGTCATTGCGCAGATCAACTCCCTGATCACGTTTGAACTCGTCGGCGAGCCAGTTGACAATGCGCATATCAAAATCTTCACCGCCCAGGAAGGTGTCACCGTTGGTGGACTTCACCTCAAAAACACCGTCACCGATCTCAAGAATGGACACGTCAAAGGTGCCGCCGCCCAAATCATAGACAGCTATCTTTTCTTCGCCTTTTTTGTCCAGACCATAGGCCAGAGACGCAGCAGTCGGTTCATTGATAATGCGCTGTACGTTCAGGCCGGCGATTTTTCCGGCATCCTTGGTCGCCTGACGTTGGGCGTCATTGAAGTAGGCGGGTACGGTAACAACAGCTTCGGTAACCGGCTCTCCCAGGTACTCCTCTGCGGTCTGTTTCATTTTGCCGAGGATCATGGCTGAAACTTCGGCCGCGGAATATGTTTTCCCCTCGACCTCGACAACGGCATCTCCACCGGGGCCCTCTATGATTTTGAAGGGGCTGACATCAATGGATTTCCGTACTTCAGGGTCTGTGAATTTTCTTCCGATAAGTCGTTTGATAGCAAACAGCGTCCGTGTAGGGTTGGTGACTGCCTGACGTTTAGCGACCTGGCCGACCAGTCTTTCCCCACTGTCTGTAAAGGCAACGATGGATGGTGTCGTTCTGTTGCCTTCGCTATTTTCTATGACCTTGGGATCACCACCCTCCATGATGGATACACACGAGTTGGTCGTACCCAGGTCGATTCCTATGATTTTCGCCATAATTCGTTCTCCTGTCTCCTATATAATAAAACCTAACGATATATTTACAGTTGTTATTTCGGTCGTGCAGCAATGCTGACGGAAGAGCGGTTTTTATGCCGCCGGCCCGCTGGAAACCACGACCTGCGCATGACGCAGCACGCGATCCTTGAACCGATATCCCTTTGCATATTCACGGACAACATGGTTGGCAGGGATGGTCTCATGCGCTTCCATGGTCAAGGCGTCCTGCTCATCCGGATTAAAGGGCAGCCCTTCGGATTCCAACGCCTCGACTCCGAACTTCTCCAGTGTCGCCCCCAGCCCCTTTCTGGTGAGGTCGAGTCCCTCGAGCATGGACTGCAGCTTTGCAGTATCATCACCGCTGTCAGCCTGTCCCTGCTCTACGGCGCGATCCAGATTGTCAAGGGTTGTAAGCAGCTCCCGTAAGATATTTTCACCTGCATACTTGAGCAGTTTGGCCTGCTCGCGTTCCATACGCTTTTTAAAATTTTCAAACTCAGCTGCAACCCTGAGCAGTTTATCCTGTGTTTCGTCGAGCTTCTGTTTCAACTCTTCGTCCGTCGGCTCAACAGCCTCCTCAACAGAGCCTTCGACCTCGGCCGAATCTTCAGAAACATTCGCCGCTTCTTCCTCTTCCACAGGACGTTCTTCTTTATGCTCCTCTACCACCTCAATCTCCCTTATTTACGAACTTGCGACTTCATTCCTCTTTATCTGCCACGGCTCTTCAGCCCCGTTGATTCATCAGTCACCATCGGACAACACGGCTGGAGCAAATCTGCTGGCAACATTAAGTATGGTAAAAACAGGTGTCAAGGGGAGCCAAAAGCCTTTTACCAAGGAAAAACCCGTTGCAACTCCGGATAAATAGCTCGTTGTTGTTCGGTGGAAACAGTGTTTTTCGGCAGGATTTTTATCGCCGGGAGCGAAGTGCATTTATTACAAATCAGGCAGACTCCAGATAGCTTTGAATCGCCTCACTGATGGTCTCAAATATCTTTCTGAACTTTTCTTCACAGGGTTCCAGCAGGGTAATCCGGAAGCCATGCAGTTCCGTGGCAAATGAAGACAGGGGAACCACGCAGATGCCGGTCGCGGCAAGAAGGTAATACACAAAGCGTTTGTCAGGCTCCACATCGTCACCCGACACCAGATTTTCTACGAGATCCCGGGCCGCTGCGTTTTCAATGGGCAGAAATTGCTGATGATTGAGAATCCCTTCCTCAAAAACAGCGCTCATGTAAAATGCGCCGTTTGTTTTGTTGACCAGCACGCCCTTTACATTTTTCAATATATCGTAGGCAATGTTGGAATGTTTTTCGTAACGGGCGATTCGTTGGTTCAGGTAGGTATGATAGGAGGGATGTTCCTTGATCCTGGGCAATACCATTTGCGGCAGGGTGGTGGAGCAGACCTCGAGCATTTTTGCATTGAGGATGGACTGCACATACATATCGAACATGGGATCCTTATGGCTGTTATATACTTCGATCCAGCCGCACCGGGCCCCGGGCCACGGCATTTCCTTTGAAATGCCGCGCATGCAAAGCGCCGGAACCTTGTCTCCGATCACCGTGCACAGGGGGGCGGCCACAGTACCGTTATAGGTCATGTTCTGGTAAATCTCGTCACAGATGATAAAGAGATCGTTTTTTTCGCAGATATCAACTATCGATTGAATGACTTCCGCCGGGTAAACCGCGCCCGTAGGATTGTCCGGATTGATGATCAAGATGCCGGCTACGGCAGGGTTGTACTTGATGTGGTTTTCAATATCGTCAAGATCAGGATACCAGTTATGATTGGGATCCAGGATATAGGTAACCGGTTCCGCACCTGCATGGGCCGCCTCGGCGGAAGAGTGGGTCGTGTAACTGGGGGTCGGCACAATCACCCGGGCCGTTCTTTTCAAAAAACCGAAAACCTTTGAAATGGCATCTCCCAATCCGTTGAAAAAAATAACGTCTTCCGCGTCAATCTGCACGCCGCCCTTTTTGTTGGTTCCCTCGGCAATGTATTGTCGGGTGGCGAGCATTCCCTTGGTCGGGCTGTATGCGTAGGCGGCATCCTCCTGCACTGCTTCACTGACCAGATTCTTCATCCAGGCCGGGACTTTTTCCCCTTTGGTTACCGGGTCGCCGATGTTCTCCCAGTTGATCTCCACGCCCATTGTCTGAAGGCGATCACACACTTTAACAATATTGCGGATCTCGTAGTTGAGTTCCCCTGCTCCGATATGAACTATATTGGTTCGCATACTTGCCTGATATAAAAAATTAGAATAAAGAAAAAGGAAATACCGTTTGAAACCTGTCTCAGGTTGACGGCTGCACTGCTCCCGGCCGGGAAAAATTCATGGTCGGATCAGCGCACATAAACGTGTGCTCTTACCACAACCTAGGGTCTGAGTCAACTAACCCGAATTTCTCATGACTTTTTTGAATTTGTGGAAAGATGGAAGAACTGATTTTGCCGGCCGCTGATTTCAGGAGGATTCCTGGGCAAGCAAAAGGCGAAGAGCTTCTTCTCCGCTCAAGGGGGGAGAATAATACAGACCTTGTGCCTGATCGCATCCTCGCTCTACAGCATAGTCATGCTGCCTGCGTGTCTCGACTCCCTGGGAAACGACAGGCACTCCCAAAGTATGGGCAAGGGCGGTTATGGTTTCAATCAGCTGGGTGTCATTTTCTCCCTGAAGGTCGACATCAAGAATCCGCGGATGCAGTTTCAGTCTATGCAGGGGAAGTTGCTGCAGACGTTTCAGCGAAACCTCGCCAAGCCCGAAATTGTCTACTGTCAGTCGCACCCCGGCCGCAGTTAACTGACGAAGTTCTTTCAGACCGGCTGACTGCCTGTCCACAAGGACCTGCTCGAACAGTTCCAGCTCCAGGTTTTCCCTCAGTACGGGATAACGTCTGATCTTCTGCATTATCTTCTGTGCAAAACCTGGATGATCCAGCTCTTCGCGGGTGACATTCAGACCGACAGTAACAGATTTCCGCACGCCTGCAGCCATCCAATACTCCAGGGCGCGGGCTATGTGTTGCAGGCCGCAGCAGCCCAGACTCCTCAGGAGATCGCTTCCCTGGGCCAGGGGAAGAAATTCTTCGGCCGGCAGCCTGCCTCGTTGCGGATGATCCCAGTACAGCATTGCTTCAAAGCCTGTTATCCGCTCATTTACCAGATTGTAGAGAGGCTGAAAAAATGTCAGAAACTGTTCTTCCTGCAAGGCATTTCGCAGTTCCTCGGTTTCCAGTCGCTGTTTATCTAAACACTGTGAAGGCATTTCGCCGGAACAAAACCGATAGTCGTTTCTTCCGGACTTCTTTGCTGCATACAACGCCATGTCCGCACACTTGACCACATCATCCTTATTTCGGGCGTCATCAGGGTACACGCCTATGCCGATACTGGTGGAAATCGTGAGTGTATGGGATCTGAGTTCCAAAGGACGGGCCATGGAGGCAATGATTTTCCGTGCGACAACGGCGGCATCATCTCTGGTGTGAATATCATCAAGAATAAAAACAAATTCATCTCCGCCCAACCTGGCCACGGTGTCGGAAGTCCGACACAAGTTCTGTAGTCTGCGGGCCGTTTCAATCAGCAATTCATCACCCACATCATGTCCCAGTGTATCATTTACGGACTTGAATCTGTCCAGATCAAGATACAGGACCGCCACCTTGCCGGAATTACGCTTTGCCTTGTTAACGGCAAGGGTCAGGCGGTCTTTGAACAACAACCTGTTGGGCAGTCCCGTCAATGTATCATGGTGCGCCAGCCTGTAAAGACGCGATTGGCTTTCCCGCAGCTCCTGTTCCACCCGCAGCCTGTCGGTAACGTCCCGGGCCACTTCAATAATGCCGTACAACTCTCCCTGTTGATCCCGCAGAGGAGAAACATCCAGTTCAAAGGTATTGTTAATGCCGTTGCCGTGGTACTGCTCATGAATCAATTTGATTTGTTCGCCTTTCCTCCGCATGGCCTGAATGGGACAAGGATAGTCGTCATCCGTACAGGGAAGGTCTTTACCGCAAAGCAGCTCATAACATTTTTTTCCCTGCATGCCGCCGGTTGACATCTGTTGCTTTGCCAGCTCTGCAGCAGCCTGATTGATGAGCAGGACTTTATAGTCGACATCAATGGCGATAACCGGATCACCGGCACTGTCGATGACGGTCTGCAGAAACGTTCGCTCGTTATTGACGGCGTCGTGCAGCTGCTGCTGAATGGACGCCAGGGCCTGCTCTCTTTTTTTCTGTAAGGTAATATTCTGATGGGTACCTGTCATACGAACGGGCAGGCGCTTTTCATCCCGCTCAACCACCCTGCCCCGATCGAGAAACCATTCCCACTCACCCTGATCGTTTTTTACCCGGTATTCAATGCGATACTCTTCCGAATTGCCGGCAAGATGGTCATTGAGAATGGACAGCACCTTTTCCCGGTCATCGGGGTGGACGGATTTTTGCTCTGCAACCGTGCCGCCGGGTATACTGCCGTTTTCTTGACGGTAATCCAGATGATGTTTACGATCGGAACTGGTATACATCTCCCCGGTTTGAATGTTCCAGTCCCAGAGACCCGCCTGGGAGGCGTAAAGGGCCAGATCGTAGCGCTCCTCCATGAGGTGCAGCTCCGCCTCACGCTGTCTGGCTTCCTCTTCTGAAACAAGCCTCCTCAGGGTGCTGCCGACGGCCTCTCCAACCTCTTCATACAGACGAAAATCATGTCCGTGATCATCGGCGCCGGCCGGCATGACGATAAAAAAGCCGTTCAGGGACTCATTGCAATGGATTGCGGCACAGATACCGGCCTCGTTATGCCGGGGCATAAGTCTGCAAAAATCGCACTGTTCCTTCCGGCACGCAATGGAGTGCAATTGCTGACTGCCAAAAACCTGACTCCCGCACCAGGGCAGATTCCCGGCTTTGAGTGACTCCATGATAGAGGGAAAATCATCCCGGAGCCCGCATTCGGCGGTAACCATACCTCCGGATTCAAAATCAACCAAAACTATGAGCGCCCAGTGATAATGATTTCCGCTCACAAAACGATCACAAACCCCCTGCAGCAAAGCGGGAAGATCTTTCTCTGATATCAAAAATTTACAGATATCATACGCTATATGCAGGATGCCGGGCGGCGGACATTTTTCGGGTGTGTTTTGTGACATGGTCCTCTGAATCTACTATTTTATATCGTAGCCTTTCAGCTTATTTAAAAGGGTCTTCCTGGTTATTTGCAGCCGACGGGCGGTTTCACTGCGATTCCCGCCGGTTTCTTCCAGGGTTTTGAGAATAAGCGCTTTTTCCGCCTCTTTCAGCGTTGCCGGGCGATCTTCTTCCCGGGGCTCATTCATTCCGGCCCATCGCTGAACAGCCTCAGGCAGACCCGAGGTTTCGAGGTACTCGCCGCGCATGAGGATGACTCCGCGTTCCAGTGAATTTTCCAGTTCGCGCACATTCCCGGGCCAGGGATATCGGTTCAGCACGTCCATGCACTCAGGTGTCACCCCGCTGACCTGACGACCGTTCTTTGCCGCAAACTTATGCAAAAAATATTCCGTCAGCAAAGGTATATCACCATGTCGCTCCCGCAGCGGAGGAACCTGCAGAACAACCACATTGAGGCGATAGTACAGATCTTCCCGGAACCGGCCGGCCGCGACCTCGTCTTCAAGTTTTCTGTTGGTTGCGGTTATAATGCGCACATCCACATTCACCGTTTCCTGGCCGCCGACACGCTGCAACTCGTGCTCCTGCAGAACGCGCAGCAGTTTAACCTGCATGGCAGGCGAGGTTTCCCCTATCTCATCCAGAAACAGGGAGCCGCTCTGGGCCTGGACAAAGCGACCTTCTCTGCGTTTGTCAGCCCCTGTGAAGGCTCCGCGCTCATGTCCGAACAGTTCGGATTCGAGCAAGGTCTCGGCCAGAGCCGCACAATTGACTTTGACCAGGGGGCCCTTCTTGCGCAAACTGTTATGGTGCAGGGCCGCCGCCACCAGCTCCTTTCCCGTACCTGATTCTCCATGGATCAGGACCGTGGCTTCGGTGGGAGCCACCTGCATTATCATAGCCCACAGATCCTGCATAACCTTGGAACGGCCAATGATTCGGCTGTTTTCCTCTCCAAAGGGCCGGCCCACGGCTGTGTCTTCTTCGACCTGCCGGCGATGCCCCATGGCGATCTCCAGGGTGCGCTGCAGCTTGTCGAAATCCAGAGGCTTGGTCAGGTAATCATGAGCGCCTTCTTTCATGGCCTCCACAGCGGAATCAATGGAGGAAAAGGCTGTCATGACGACCACCGGGATGGCGGGATTAATCGCATGGATGCGCTTCAGGGCTTCCATGCCGTCCATACTGGTCATGCGTACATCCATCAGTATGGCATCAAACGGTCCCTGTTCCACTGCGGCAACGGCAGTGGCGCCGTCGTCGGCCTCTTCACTTTCCCACCCCCAATCCTTCAACAGGGAAGTGAGCATGAAACGGTGCACCTGTTCATCATCAACGACCAGTATTTTTACCTTTGGTTCTCCGGCATGACTCATGGTATGATTTTCCTTTTCCTTCCTTCTCACTGTTCGGAAGGATGAATTCAGTAGGGATGCATATGGAATATCACATCAAAATAGAGAAAATTATAACAGGCGGCAAGGGTTTAGGCTACCTTAAGGACGGCATGGCGGCCATGGTACCCTATGTTCTGCCCGGTGAACAGGTACATATCCGCCAAACAAAACGATTCAAGGGATACATTCAGGCAGAGCTTGTCGCCGTTACCCATTCCTCACCGTTTAGACAGGATCCGCCATGTCCCTGGTTTACAGTCTGTGGAGGGTGCGGCATGCAGCACATAGAATATGAGCAGCAGCTCCAGATCAAGCGGGATATTGCCCTTGAAAGCCTGGAACGTGCCGGCGTACGGGTAACGGACATCACCGTTCACCAGACCCTGGCTTCTCCCTCTCCATACGGATATCGTAGTAAAATACGCCTGCATTGCAACCGGCAAGGCGAGATCGGTTTTCATCGTATTGCGAGCAATACCATTGTTCCGATCACAACCTGTCCCCTTGCATCGTCCGGCATAATTAAGGCCTTGCAGAGCCTGCTGCACGATGAAAGGTATAAACCGGCCATTGCCGCATGCAGAGAAATGGAGATTATAGAAAATCCTGAAGACGGCGAGATCTGCCTCCTTGCAGCCCCGCAGCTGAAAAGAGGAAACAACCTTCTGCCCGCTTTCCATGGGATTACCCCGCATGTCTTCCCTAAAACCGCACCCAGGGAAGCTGTAGACAGGGAGGCAGGCATGCGGCTGGGACAAAAATTTGTTCTGGATGCCTTCAGCTATCACCTGCACTGGGACCAAAACTGTTTTTTTCAGACCAACACCCTTCAGAATGCACGGATGGTGAACCTGGTTGTGGATACTCTCAGCAGAAAGCATCCAAAGAGGATCATTGACCTCTTCTGCGGCATCGGGAATTTCAGCATCCCCCTGGCGCTTACAGGCAGCGATGTACATGGAGTCGAGCATAACAGGCACAGTACAGGCTGGGCAGAGACCAACGCCCATCTCATGCGCTGCAAGGAACGCTGCCGGTTTACAGCAGAAGATACGGCGCGCTTTCTCGGCACCGGTAAACACCGGGACGCTGACGCAATCGTACTGGATCCTCCCAGACAGGGATTAGGAAAGGAGAATACACGCCTGCTTGCACAAGGCAATGCCGGGTGGATTGTCTATGTTTCCTGTGACCCTGCGACATTAAGCCGGGATCTGGTTGTTCTCACCGGGGCCGGATACCGATGTACGGACATTTTTCCTGTGGACATGTTTCCCCAGACCCACCATATCGAATCTGTGGCGGTTCTGGAAAAAAATTGACATCTGCCTGACGACGCACTATGTATATTGGTCTTTATTCACAGTACACATATTCCCAACGATCCACTATTTTATACTGATGGAAACAACAAGCAACCTGCTCAAACAACGACGAGAAAAAGCAGAAACACTTGCTGAAGCAGGAGTCAAACTCTTCAGCAACGGTTTTACCAATCCCCATCACGTTGCTGCTGTTCTGCCGAAGGCAGAGCATCTGGCTCCGGAAACCCATGATGAAAACGGAAAGACTTACCGTCTGGCCGGCCGCATCATGTCCATGCGCAAATTCGGCAAAGCAGCCTTCTTCCACATCCAGGACAGCTCAGGTCGCATACAGGTGTATGCCCGTAAAGACCTGCTCGGTGATGAGGCGTTTGCCCTGTTCAAGAAGTGGGATGTGGGTGATATCGTAGGGATTGCGGGCAAACTGTTCAAAACCAAAACCGGTGAGCCTTCCATCGAGGCCCGTGAGCTGACCATGATAACCAAATCCCTGCGGCCTCTGCCGGAGAAATTTCACGGCCTCACCGATGTGGAAACCAGATACCGTCAACGTTACCTGGACCTGATCGTGAACCCGGAAACCAGGGAAACCTTCCAGAAACGTGTAGAAATCATCCGGCTGGTGCGTGAATTTCTCAACAACCGGGGTTTCATGGAAGTTGAAACCCCCATGATGCAGCCCATTCCCGGGGGAGCCACCGCCAAACCGTTTCTGACTCATCACAATGCCCTGGGTATGGACCTCTACCTGCGCATTGCGCCTGAATTGTACCTGAAAAGATTATTGGTCGGCGGTTTTGAACGGGTCTTTGAAATCAACAGGAACTTCCGGAACGAAGGACTCTCAACCCGGCACAATCCTGAATTCACCATGTTGGAATTTTACCAGGCCTATGCCACCTACCACGACCTCATGGATCTCACCGAAGAAATGGTTTCATGGCTGGCTGCGGAAGTAACCGGCTCAATGGAGATAACCTATCAGGAAACTGCGGTCAACCTGGCGCCGCCATGGAAACGGTTGACCATGGAACAGGCGCTGATGGAAATCGGCAAAGTCGACCCGGAGATCCTGGCTGATGACGAGAAAGTCTTTGCCCTGGTCAAGGAAAAAGGCATTGAATTGCAGCCTGAAGCGGGTGTCGGTAAAGCCAAAACAGAACTCTTTGAACTGCTGGTCGAAGAAAAACTGATAGACCCGACCTTTATTACCTCCTATCCCACCGAGGTTTCGCCTTTGGCCAGGAGAAATGAAGAGGATCCCACTGTGACGGATCGCTTTGAACTCTTTATCACGGGTAGGGAAATAGCCAATGCGTTCAGCGAGCTAAACGATCCTGTGGACCAGTTCAAGCGTTTTGAAAAACAGATCAACGAACGTGGCGACGACGATGAAATTCATCCGGAGCTTGACCATGACTACGTCAGGGCCCTGGAGTACGGCATGCCGTCTGCTGCGGGTGAAGGGATCGGCATTGACCGCCTGGTCATGCTGCTCACCGACGCTCCTTCCATCCGCGACGTCATCCTTTTCCCGCATCTCAAACCGGAAGCGCGCGAGTAGCATATTCATATGGGACAGTGCCCTCACGGCACTGTCCCATCCTGACCCAAAACAGACAGGCACACGGCGCTTCCGTTCGTCGCACCCCCGACTCTAACCCTCACTTCCTTTATTTCAGGATATAACAATGGCCTCTTTTGAATGGTTTGTCAGCAGGCGCTATCTGCGGGCCAAGAGGAAACAGAAATTCATATCTCTTATCACGGTGATATCAGTCCTCGGCGTTGCAGTGGGAGTCCTGGCTCTGATTGTGGTTCTCAGTGTGTATACCGGCTTTACCGAAGGGCTGCGGGACCAGATCATCGGGCTTAACGCCCATGTGCTGGTGCAATCCTACCACGGCACCATCGAAGACCCGGAAAATACTATCCAAAACATTGAAAAAACCGATGGTGTAATCGCCGCAACACCTTATGTTTACGGTCAGGTTCTGGTCAATTCCCAGGGAGGTTCCAGCGGGATGGTGCTGCGCGGTATTGATCCTTCTTCTGCGGTGAAGGTCATCACCATCGACCAGGTCATGCGCTTTGGACGCCTGGCAGACCTTGACAGCGAACTCGATTTTCCGGCCATTATCATAGGCAAAGAATTGGCCCGTAGACTGCGGGTGACACCGGGTGACAAACTTCGTCTGATTTCACCCAACGGCCCCATCTCGCCCATGGGTGTGTTGCCCAAAATCAAGACCTGTGTAATTACGGGAATATTTGAAACAGGCATGTTTGAATACGACTCCACCATGGGCTTTACCGGTATCGCCACTGCCCGCAGCCTGGCAGGGATCGACAAAGGGGCCCACGGCATTGAAGTCAAGGTCAAGGATGTTGACAGGGCGGATCAGGCGGCAGAGAAAATCGAATCCGTATTGGGCGCAGGCTACAGCGTACGGGACTGGATGCGCATCAACCAGAACCTGTTCGCAGCGCTCAAGCTGGAAAAAGCAGGAATCTTTATCGCTCTGGACCTGATTATCCTGGTTGCCGCACTCAATATTATCAGCGCCCTGATCATGGTGGTCATGGAGAAGAATCGCGATATCGCCATTCTCAAATCCATGGGCGCAACCACCCGCTCCATTATGCGGATTTTCTTTTACCAGGGAGCGGTCATCGGCATCTGCGGAACCGCGCTGGGAGTTCTGAGCGGTCTGGGACTGTGCTCCCTTCTCCAACGCTACAAATTCATCGAGCTGCCCAGCAATGTCTACCCCATGTCTACCCTGCCCATCAAGGTGGTGCCCTTTGACGTAAGCCTGATCGCCGTATCAGCGGTCCTGATCACCTTGCTGGCAACCCTGTACCCTTCCTGGAAAGCATCGCAGGTCCGGCCTGCAGAGGCGTTGACCTATGAATAGCCCCACCCTTCTTCAGGCCTCAGGCATTGTCAAATGCTATCGCAACGGAGACAACACCATCACTGTGCTCAACGGCGTGCAGCTTACTCTGCAGGCACGTGAAATGGCAGCCATTGTCGGGGCCTCGGGCTCCGGAAAAACCACCTTGCTGCAGATTCTGGGAACACTGGATACAGCTGATCAGGGGAGCATTCTGTTTAACGGACAGGAACTCCATGGGCAGCCCGAAACCGCCCTGGCCGCACATCGCAACCGCAACATCGGCTTCATCTTTCAGTTTCATCACCTGTTACCTGAATTCACCGCCTTGGAAAACATCATGATGCCGGGCCTGATTCAGGGCTTGGAAAAAAACGCTCTCAAAGATAGCGCACTGGAATTACTAAAGAAAACAGGACTGGAAAAACGGGCCGATCATCGCAGCGGAGAGCTCTCCGGCGGTGAACAGCAACGCATAGCCCTGGCCAGGGCGCTCATCCTCCAACCTGCCCTGCTGCTGGCGGACGAGCCAACCGGAAATCTGGATGCCGACAGTGGACGGATGGTCTTTGACCTGCTCCAGGAACTCTCCGACAGCTTCGGCCTTTCCGTGCTCATGGTGACCCATAATATGGAGCTGGCAAGGGCCCTTGACCGTACACTGACCCTGGCCAACGGTGAATTGGTACACGTATGAAATGTGACGAGGGGCTACCGGTGGAACCCTCCATACATTTCGAGAAACCTGCGTATGCCGTGTTCCTTGAAATGTTCCACGTCCCATGGTCTGTCATCGATGATGTGGGTGAAATCCCTATGCACCGCATAGACCTGGGCCGGTTCCTCATACCCTCCCTCTGAGATGACCATCCCGGTTCTGCGCTGGTAATATTCTCCCTCAAAGATATCAAGACGCTGTAAATCGTCTTCGCCGATATCCCTGTACAGTACCCCCTGCACCAACGCCCAGGAGTCCAGCGCCGGATGGATCACCGGATACTCTTCTCCTTTCACGCATTTTCGTTCAAATCCCTTCAACGCAACACGCTGGGCATTATATTTTCCCCGCACAACACGGTTCCAGACCTGGGGAAACATAAGGGAACCGTAGGTAAAGACATGACTCATGTTTTTCCCTTTACAGATAGAGCCTGTTCCCTTCCAGAAACAGTAAGGAAACAGGCTATTGAGTTACCTCAGCCTAGATGCTCGAGGACGATCTTCAACATCCTGCGCAGCGGTTCGGCAGCGCCCCAGAGGAGTTGGTCTCCGACGCTGAAAGCGGAAAGATAGGTGTTGCCCATATTCATTTTCCGCACCCGGCCCACGGGAATATCCAATGTTCCGGTGACTCTTGCCGGAGTAAGATCTTTGAGGGTGGCGCCTTTGTCGTTGTTGACCAGAAAAGACCACTGATTGTGATTGTCCAATACCTGTTCGATATCAGCCAGGGGAATATCCTGTTTCAGCTTAATGGTAAACGCCTGGCTGTGGCAGCGCATAGCCCCGATGCGAACACAGTTGCCGTCCACGGGAATCGGCTGTCCCGGTGTGGCGAGAATTTTATTGGTTTCACTCATCCCTTTCCATTCTTCCCGGGTCTGGCCATTGGCCATGGGTACATCGATCCATGGGATCAGGCTCCCGGCGAGTGCTGCGCCGAACCGGTCTGTTGGAAACATGGATGAACGGAGGCTATCGGTGACATTACGATCAATATCCAGAATAGCAGTGGCCGGTTCATCCAGAAGATAGGCTGCATTTTCACCGACCGTGCGCATCTGTTCAACCAGCTCACGCATATTTTTCGCACCTGCCCCGGATGCCGCCTGATAGGTCTGTGAGCTTATCCATTCCACCCATCCCTGCTCAAACAGACCGCCGAGGGCCATGAGCATGAGGGAGACCGTGCAGTTACCGCCGATATAATCTTTGACCCCGCAGGCCAGTCCCTGTTGAATGACCTTGCTGTTTACCGGATCAAGTACGATAATGGAGTTCTCCTCCATGCGCAGTTTTGAAGCCGCGTCGATCCAGTACCCCTGCCACCCTTTTTCGCGCAGCCCGGGATATACCTCAGCAGTATAGCTTCCACCCTGACAGGAAACGACCACATCCAGATCACTGAGCAGGTCGATATTCAGGGCATCGAACAGTTCATAGGTGGTTCCGTTTACTTCAGGCCCGGCCTGACCGGCCTGAGAAGTTGAAAAGAAACGGAGCTCATAGCCCTGGAAATCATCTTCCGCACGCATGCGCTCCATCAGTACGGAGCCCACCATGCCTCGCCAACCGACAATACCTACTTTTCTCATGAGTTGTTCTATCCTTTCGCATTCTATTTCTTCTTTATTCGCAGATAGGATCTGATTTCTTCTGCGATAAGGGGGGCCACCGAATAGACCTGAAGCAGGTCATCCGACTGGATTCCCGGGTAGGTATCAGCTCCTATGATGGAGTGAATCCCCTTTTCCCTGAACCGTTCCCTGGAATCCCCGGCCAGGACCAGGTGCGTGGCCATGATGGCAACACCGACCGCACCCGCCTCCATGCAGCGATCAACCGTCTGCAGCATGGAACCTCCGGTCCGGATCATATCATCACAGATAATGGCCGTCTTTCCCTTGACCGCACTGGAAAGCTGTCCCACTATGGTTTTATCCACATCATAGCGATCCTTGTTGGCGGCGGTGTGGGGACAATCCAGGATACCGGCCAGCCTGGCCACCCGTTTGCTGAATCCGTAATCCGGAGAAACCAGCACATAATCCGCCAGGTTCAGCTGTCGAATCTTTTCTGCGGCGTACTGTTCGGTCCACAGGTGCTGGGTGCTTATCTCACCGGCATGGGCATGGAGGACCGCCTCCGAGTGCAGATCGATAAAGGCGACAAAATCAGGCCTGGTTCGAAAAATCTGCCGGGTGCGGGTAATTCCTTTGGGAATTTCCCCTGAACCGGGTTTCGCACGTTCCATGGTGGAGTAGCCGAGAAAAGGAATCACCACATTCACTGATAAACCGTTCCAGTATCTCGCGCCGGCGATGAGATCGACCAATTCCTGATGCGAGGCATCGTCGGGCGTAGAACCGATGATAACCACGTGTTTTCCTGCGATCTCTTCGGGAAAGGCGTGATAGACCTCGCCGTCTGCGAAGGTCTTTGCGTACATTTCCGTAAACGGGACACCAAGATCGTGGGCCGCCTTTCTTGCCAGAGGTTCCGTGCAACGATTGCTGATCAGTATGATGTTCTTTTTATTGGCCATACG
This sequence comes from Desulfobulbaceae bacterium, assembly GCA_963678525.2. Taxonomy (GTDB): domain Bacteria; phylum Desulfobacterota; class Desulfobulbia; order Desulfobulbales; family Desulfobulbaceae; genus Desulfogranum. The sequence continues at coordinate 316,871 of CAXXDG010000003.1, read as the reverse complement.
CTTGCCTGTGATCAGAGGGCTTGAGCTACGGCGTCGCCCATGGCGGCGGTTGAAACAGGCTTGATGCCGCTTGTGGCGATGTCTTCGGTCATGATCCCTTTTTCAAGGGCGGCTGATACGGCCTGCTCAATGGCTTCGGCCGGCTGCTCCAGCCCAAAGCTGTAGCGGAGCATCATGGCCGCAGAAAGAATCTGGGCAATGGGGTTTGCCTTGCCCTGTCCTGCTATATCAGGCGCTGATCCGCCCGCAGGCTCATAGAGGCCGAATTTATCGGCATTCAGACTGGCCGAGGCCAGCATGCCCATGGAGCCGGTAATCATGGCGGCCTCGTCGGAGATAATATCGCCGAACATATTGCCGCAGAGCATGACATCAAACTGCTGCGGCCACTTGACCAATTGCATGGTGGCATTGTCTACATAGATATGGTTCAACTCCACATCAGGATATTCCTTTGCAATCCGGTTGACCACTTCGCGCCAGAGGACCATGACGGTGAGGACATTGGCCTTGTCCACGGAAGTGACCTTCTTATTGCGCACCCGGGCCGCCTCAAAGGCCATGCGGGTAATACGCTCGATTTCCGCACGGGTGTAGACCATGGTGTCCCAGGCTTTCTCATCAGGACCGCTGCCCTCTCTTCCCTTGGGACGACCGAAATAAATGCCGGAGGTCAATTCCCGCACCACCAGGATGTCAAAACCCTCTCCGACAATGTCTGCACGCAGGGGACAGGCGCCTGCCAGCGGAGCGAACACTTTGGCCGGACGCAGATTGCAGAAAAGATCAAAATGCTTCCGCAACGGCAACAGGGCGGCTCGTTCCGGTTGCTGCTCCGGCGGCAGGCTTTCCCATTTGGGACCGCCGACAGAGCCGAACAGGATGGCGTCGCTCTCTTCACAGGTTTTCAATGTAGACGCAGGCAGAGCTTCTCCGTGGTTATCAATGGCAATGCCGCCCACATCGGCCTGGCTGTAGTTCAATGTGAAATCGAATTTTTTCTGTGCGGCATCCAGCACCTTGACTGCCTCTGCCATGATTTCAGGACCGATTCCATCTCCGGCCAGTACAGCTATATTTTTTTCCATGTTCTCCTCTGTATGCAAGTATAATCCGCACCGCCTTTCTGCAACTGAATTGCTCAGGACATGTTTTTGCAAAAACGGCCGAAATAAAATGTTCCTCTTACCAAATATAACGGAAAGTTACCAGTCTGAATTCCGGTGATCCGGTCACCTGTTCATCTTTGACTCGACAAGGGCGAGAATTCGCCCCACACCGCTCAAGGGCAGCTGGAGGCGGGAGCTTTGTACCACCGAAAACCAGCCGTCACGCTCTACCAGCTCATTGAAACGTTCCACCCTGGCCATCATGACAACAGCCCGGCACCCGTTTTCCATAACAGGTCTGACCATCTCCAGAAATTCAAGGGGAGGCGCCACTGCCCTGCTTGTCACATGGGTGCATCGGGCGACTTCTGCCTGCGGCAGCTGTTCCAGACGCTTGTCGTGGATCCGCACATTTGCAAGCTGCAGGGTCCGCACAATATGACGCAGAAACACGACCCGTTTCTGCCTGGGCTCCACCAGGGTGAAACGAGCCTGCGGACAGGATGCGGCAAGCACCAGGCCCGGGAATCCGCCGCCGGTCCCCACATCGAGCAGGTGCAAATCGTCGGCGTTGAAATCAACTAACGCAAGCAACGACAGGGAATCGAGAAAATGCTGCTCCACAATCTGCAGGTCATCACTCTCCCGGGCGATCAGGTTGATGCGCCGGCTCCATTTTTTCAGTTCTCGGATATAAATCAGCAGTCCGGGGATCGCACCTTCAAACCCTTTCAGTCCGAGTTCTCTAATTCCCCGGCTCAGCAGGGCTTCAATCTTTTCCGACACGCACCGCCACCGATTGTCCATGGGCCGTCAACCCTTCCAGGGATGCCAGACGCTGAATATGGGGGGCATCAGCCAGCAGCGCCTGCCGACTGTAGGAAATAATCGAACTCTTTTTTAGAAAGGTTTCCACTCCGAGGGCCGACGAAATACGGGCAGTTCCCATGGTAGGCAATACATGATTGGGACCGGCCACATAATCACCGGCTGCCTCCGGCGTATATTTGCCCAGGAAAACAGCGCCTGCATGCCTGATGCGAGGCAGGACAAGCCAGGGATCATCAACCTGCAACTCAAGGTGTTCAATGGCGATCTCATTGGCTATTTCTATTGCCTGGTCCATATTGTCGGCAATCATGATCAGGCCGTGGTTCTCAATTGCATGACGGGCGATCTCTTTTCTGGGCAGATCCTGCAACTGCTTCTCCAGCTCTTCGGCAACCCGAGCCCCCAATTCCTCTGAAGTGGTGACTAACAAGGCGGACGCCTGAGTATCGTGTTCCGCCTGGGCAAGCATGTCTGCGGCGATAAAGGCAGGATCGCCGCTCTCATCGGCCACTATCAGGACTTCGCTGGGACCGGCGATCATATCGATGCGTACCCGTCCCATGACCTGGCGTTTTGCTTCAGTGACATACTGATTTCCCGGCCCGACGATCACATCCACCCGGGGGATGGATTCCGTTCCATAGGCCAGCGCGGCTACAGCCCAGGCGGAGCCGGCCTTGTAGACTTCCGTGATGCCGATCTCTTTTGCCGCCGCAAGCAGGGCGGCGCTGACAGCGCCGTCCTTGCCGGGCGGGGTTACCAACACCCTGCGCTTCACCCCGGCGATGGCGGAAGGAATACCGTTCATCAGCACCGAAGAGACCAGGGGCGTTGACCCGCCCTGCCCTCCAGGTACGTAGAGTCCCGCCGAATCCACAGGGCGGACCATGCGTCCGGTGATGGTTCCATCCTCTCGGGTCAGCATCCAGGAATCTTCCATCTCCCGCTCATGAAAAATCTTGATTCGCTGAACAGCCAGATGCAGCGTTTCCATGAATTCGTCGGAAACCTCCGCTGCAGCACGGTCGAATTCGCCTTCGCTTACCCGCACCTGCTCAAGCTGCAGTTCAGGGGCGTCAAAACGACGGGTGTACTCCAACACGGCTTTATCCCCTCCGGTACGGACGGCATGGATGATGTCCGCCACCATCTTACTGCATTCCGGATCCGCCTCGACAAAACGCTGCAGGAGTTTTTCTCTCCACAGTTTTCCCTGTTCGCTGGATGCTTTTATACCTTCAAGCATGTCCACATTACCTCCGCACGGCTCCCGGCCGTGGTTGCTGTTAATTAAAAATCCGTCCGCATGCGAAACCCGGTACGCGCCTCTGCAACCGGATCGGATAGTACGTTCATCGTATGGGTACCCTTATACCTGTCTCTGCATCATTCGACTATAGAAAACACGTAACTGCTCACAGCAGGTTCCACCTTAGTTATCAACAATAACAAGTTGTATTTTAAAAAATAAAGATAAAAGCTATGAGTTACTATAAGGGCACTCGATATCTCGGCGATCAGTCCGGCTTACGTATGAGCCAATACGCTGCACCGGCCTGCTTGCAGAGATATCAAGCCCCCTGCAACCAGTTACAAATACGGCATCAGCCGCCATGCCTGTGGAACCATTTTTCAATATCAGACGCGCTGAATACCTTCATCACAGGCCGCCCATGGGGGCAATGGGAGAAAAATTCGCTCTGTTCCATGCCGGCCAAGAGCTCGATGATTTCCCTCGGCGAAAGGCTGTCACCGGATTTTATGGCGGCCCTGCAGGCCATGGAGGCCAATTTCGCATCCAGGCCGGCGGGTATGTGATCCCGCTCCGGCCCACTGTCCCTCAAGCCGTCCAGAATATCAGTGAGAACCGTGACCGGCTCGAGGATGCTTACCAGGGCGGGAACTGCTTTGATCACCCAGGTGGTGTCACCGAAATATTCTACCTGCAGGCCCAGTTGCTCGACCCGTTCCCTGTGCTTCTCCATCATCTCGATGTGATCGGGACCGAGCTCCACAGTCACGGGAAAGAGCAGCTTCTGCCTCGGCACCTCCTTATTCAGGTATGCCTCGAGGAGGCGGCCGTACAGGATACGCTCATGGGCCGCATGCTGGTCAATGACCACAAACCGTCCATCCCGTTCACAGAGAATATAGAGTGAAAACAGCTGCCCGATTATCCTGAGCTCCTGAAACCGGCTGGATTCAGAGGGTGCAGATGACGGCTGGAAAGAAGGCGGTGGAGCCGGCACCGCACTGTGATCGTCACGATTTTCCATCCCGGGCGTCCAGGCATCTCCATCGGCTTTTCTCTGTACAGCATCAGTGCCGCGCTCTACCTGCCTGGAACTCACGGGTTCCGAACGGACTCTATCCATCCTGGGTTTCTCCGGCCACTGCAGGGACTGAGGGCGGATTTCAGGTTGTTCTTCGGCAACGGCCGGCCCATCAGCAACAGTTTCAGGAGCAGGCAGTGGTCTCTCCGGCATGGCAAAAAGCTGCTTTCGGGTCTGTTCCTGATATCGATTCAAACTCTTTGCAACCACGGCAGTGATCTGTTTCCGTATCTCAGGAGCCTGACGAAATCGGATTTCCCGTTTGGCAGGGTGCACATTCACATCCACCTGATCCGGAGACAGGGTCAGGGTCACCACCCCTGCAGGTTGATAGCCTTTCATGAGAAAGCCCTGTAAGCCCTCGGACACGGCATGTCGCACCATGCCGTCCTGCACGGGACGACCGTTGACCAGAATCCGCAAACGCGCCTTGCTCGAGGGAGTGGACTCCGGCAGTAGAATGTATCCTCCGATAACCACCCGGCTGTCCCCTGCCGAGGCGCCGGTATGTTCCAGGGACAGCAGGGGGGCGTCATAGGAAAAAACATCCCGGAGACGGGATTTCAGTTCTCCGCCTTCGGGGTAATCCAGGACTGTTCGTCCGTCATGCTGCAGCAGGAACCCTACCCCCGGACAGGCAAGGGCCTGATTTTTTACGGCTTCCTCCACATGAAAGCTTTCAGTGCGCGCGGATTTGAGAAATTTTTTCCGAGCCGGCATGTTGCCGAACAGGTTGCGCACCTCGACAATGGTTCCCTTGCTGCAGCCTTCTTCATGCACCTGGTGCAGCACTCCGTAGCGAATTTCAGCTCTTGTGCCGCTATCCCCGTCATGAGGACGACTGAGGATGGTCATCCGTGAGACCGAGCCGATACTGGGGATCGCCTCACCTCGAAAACCAAGGGTGGCGATGGCGGATAACTGGCTTTCGTCCTGCAGCTTGGAGGTTGCATGCCGCTCGAGGGACAGCAGGACATCATCCTCCATCATGCCGCAGCCGTTATCTGCCACCCTGATCAGACGTACGCCGCTGCCCTCTATATTCACCTCTATCCGACCGGCGCCGGAATCCACGCTGTTTTCAAGCAATTCCTTCACTACGGAAGCCGGACGTTCCACCACCTCGCCGGCGGCAATCTGGTTGGCCAACTGTTCGGAAAGTATTCGTATTCGCGCCACAGTACCTTCACACCTCGTATCTACAATCTATGCAACTCACCGGAATACTTGACCGCCCAAAATCAGAGTCGGAAAACCTCATCCGCGATTACAGAAATATTCACCATAGACGTACAAACCCTGCTTCACTGATCGGTCACGTATTCAGGGATGCGTAAAAAAACAGTTCATGGTAAACAGTGCCCGGGCAGTGACATATGCCGCGGAAAAGCTGCTGCGTCCAACAAACATCAACCCTACTGTTTCTTGAATCCGTTGTCCAGCAAACGCCCTCAAAAAAAACGATCTTCCAGGACCTGCAATCATGTGCAGATCAACGCTTTTCTGTTGATCACGGCCCTGATCGCCACCAGCCTTATCGGCGGCGGACTGGCCTGGTTCATCATGCTCGATATTCCTGATGTACGTTCAGCGTCCGATTATCGTCCCAAAGTAGCAACGATCATCCTTGACCGCAAGGGGCGGCAGATCGATATGATGGGATCCCTGAACAGAATCAAGATACCGCTTGAAAAAATGCCTCCACTTCTCCCCAAGGCGTTTGTGGCGGCAGAGGACAGTCGCTTTTATCACCACTCAGGGCTCGATATGTGGTCCATTGCCAGGGCTGCAATCAATAACCTGCGCACCGGCAGACGCAGTCAGGGCGGATCGACAATTACCCAGCAGGTAACCAGATCCCTGATGCTGAGCAGGGAAAAAACCTTTTTCCGAAAGTTCACGGAATCCATCCTTGCCTACAGGCTCGACACCATGCTGAGTAAAGACGAGATTCTCTATATTTACCTTAACGAAATCTATCTCGGCCAGGGCGCTTATGGAGTGGAAGCCGCTGCACGAACCTATTTTGAAAAAAAGGCCGCACAACTCAATCTCAGTGAAATCGCCGTCCTTGCCGGGCTTCCCCAGTCTCCCAGCAGATATTCTCCCCTGAAAAATCCGGAGGCTGCGAAAGCCAGGCAGCGGTACGTGCTCAACCGCATGGCCGAGGACGGACTGATCAACGCGGAAACTGCGAGACATGCCTATGCAGAGCGCATATCCTATGCCGATACGGTTTCCGCACAGTCGAGCAACGGCTATTTCAGCCAATATATCAGGGAAATCCTGGCAACAAAATATTCTTCCAGACAACTCTATGAAGAAGGCCTGACCGTCATGACCACCTTGGACAGCGGGCTTCAACAGGCCGCTGCCCGGGCCCTTCGCAATGGAGTCCGCCAGGTAAGAAAACGCCATTCAGGGGCCCCTTCCCCACAGGGCGGCCTGGTTGCCATTGAACCCCGGACAGGAAGAATTCGGGCAATGGTCGGCGGTACGGACTTCAAACAGAGCCAATATAACCGCTGCCTGCGTGCCAACCGCCAGCCCGGATCGGTCTTCAAACCCCTTGTCTTTGCAGCCGCCTTTGAACAGGGCATGCGGCCGGGAGACCGCATCAACGATGCGCGTTTCACCATCCGCAACAGCAACGGCACGACCTGGAGTCCCAAAAACTACGACAACCGCTACCTGGGCCCCACAACCCTTAGCGACGGGCTCATTCATTCACGCAACATCGTTGCCGTCAAACTGCTGCAAAAAGTCGGCGTCAAGCCGGTAATTCAGATGGCTCATAGGGCGGGAATCAGTTCAGAGCTGCTTCCGGAGCTGACCCTCGCCCTTGGCGCCTCTCCGGTTTCCCTGCTCGAAATGACGGCGGCCTACACCATGTTTGCCGGCAAAGGCGCCTACATGGCCCCTGTGGGGATAACCTCCATCCGTACGAACAGCGGCAGGCATATCCCCTGGCCGCAACCCAGGCCCTTACAGATACTGCAGCCGGATACCGCCAAAACCATGAACATCATTCTCGAGGGTGTCATTACCCGAGGTACGGGCGTGCAGGCAAAGGGCATCCGAAACGCTTCGGGCAAAACAGGCACCTCGGACAGAAACACCGATGCCTGGTTTATCGGCTATACGCCGCATATGCTCGCCGGCGTCTGGCTGGGCCATGATCGTAATGCCACTCTCGGAAACAGGGAAACCGGAGGCAAGGCTGCTGCACCGGTATGGAAAGAATTCATGCAGCATGCCGGACAATAACCATGGTAACGAAAAACCAGCAGGCCTTTTTCTGGGAGAATGAAGGGCTCACGCTCAGGCAAAAATATTCCAGGGCTGTTTCCCTGTTTCACGAGCATGGAGGTCGCCTGCAGCAGGATGCAGCCATTGCGCCCTTGCTCGCCGCCCTTATTCCGGCAACCGACGCCCTGGCACGGTGGATGGACAGACACCGGCTGGGAACGGTCTGTGCATCCTGTGCGGCACAACCCGGAGGCTGCTGCTGCAGCAGCTTTATGGGGAACAACACAGATACCCTCCAGCTGCTGAGCAACATGCTTCTCGGCTGTATGCCTGAACTAGATGAGACCGATGCCGATTGCTGTCCGTACCTCGGCAAACAGGGGTGCGGTTTTACCCTGAAACCTGTTTTCTGCCTGAACTATAACTGCGTGCACATAGGCAAGCATCTGGGGGCCGCTAACCTGCAGGAACTCACATGTGAATCGGGAAAAGTCCTGCAAATCCAGTTTCGCCTGGAGGAAGAACTCCTTACTCACTTGGGCTGAACTGTCGATCGCGTTGCAGGGCGTCAATCTGACGTCTTTATTTTCCTGTAGCGAAAACAGTCGACTGTGTGGTCGTTCACCATGCCCACTGCCTGCATAAACGCCCAGCTGATAGTTGGCCCCACGAAATTGAATCCCCTCTGTAACTACTCATAGGGGCACAGTCCGGCTTGATAACTTCCCCGTATTTGTAACTGATTACAGGGTGCCTGATATTTTCGCCGGCAGGTACTGGTCAGGCTCGTAATTGAGCTCTCTGTTCATCGGATATTTTGGCTCCGGGACGCGATCCGGTAATCTTCTTATACGCATCCTCTTTTGATATCTGTTCATTGATCTGATTCATAATGATTGCTGCAAAAGTAGCGCTGCGTCCGTGCCCCTGAGCACAATGAATCAGCACACGTTGACTTGGATCAATGGGCGTCGGTACTCTCGTATTCTTGAGAGCAACTCCATCAAGATTCGGCAGACAAATGTACCCGGATTGTTCACGGCTCTTTGGGAACTCAGCTGTGAGGTCAATAATCAGGTCGTATTCATCTGCCGGTTCATGAAATCTTGGGTACCGACCAATACTGATATTGGTGTCTTGTATTCTGTTGACAGCATCTTCTCGTGACACAAGGGATTCAAGAAACCATATGCCCCAAGTGAATACGAGCCAAGGAAGGTTAACCAGTATCAGAAAGAGATTCGTGCTCCCATTTTGTTTCTTACCGCAGATCAATCCAGGACACCGAAAGGTGTATGAGAATGTCATGACGAACAGACAGCATATCGGCCAAACCAACAGAGGACTCCATGGCGCCTGCAGTTCACAGAACAAGTAAGAAACATACACGAGTAGGCATCCAAAAAAAATGGGATATTTCATGTCTAATCCTAACAGAATGCTGAGGGTAAGGCTTTTTAAATACCAAAAGCTTCGATAAAAATTAATTTTTTTCTGAACCAGGTATTTCCAAAAAGGTCGCTCAGTAAGCGTAGATGCCGGTGATTCAATAGGTTGACAATCACTTATCGCAGACCGGAAAACCGTAGACGTTCTTCACGGATGAACCCTGTAAGCGCCTCCAAGCCTACAAGAGGTGCAGGTGAAAACGGCAATCTCTCCACCGGGAGAGTAGCCAGTTCGGTCGGTAGATCCGAAAACAATTCGTTCCCGGGAATCCGCACGTTGCAGACCAAACCGTTCAAAGAGATGTTCAGGTGGGCAAGTCCCTCTACAATCCGACGCGTCTCGGTAATGGACAGCAGGTCGTTGTTCATCACTCCGACAAAAGAGGAGAGGTCGGGATTCTCAAAAGCAGCCTTCAACTCCTGATATTCAGACTTGATCTCCTGTATTCCAGACAACACTTTATCCCGTTCAAATTCTTTACCGGCAAATTTGATCCTGGAAACAATTTCCTTTCGCCGATGAATTTCCAGACGAAGTTTCTCTAGCTGGGCAACCCAGGTCAGTGAGAGGCTGGGCAAGTTGAAAAAACGAAGAGACAAGGCCGTAGGAGGCATATCAATGATCAGGCAGTCATATCTGTCCCCCTGCGACTGAAGACGCAGCAGCGCCGTTACCAGAGCATACTCTTCCATACCCGGTGAAAACTTGAGTACATCGAAATAATTTTCCAGGTTAAAGGCAGTCAGATACGTATAACTGCTTTTAATTTTGCCGACGGTCTTTTCAAGGTAAGCTTTTATCTCACGATCCTGGTCAATCTGAGAGACCTCCAAATTTTCGCCTACGGAGACCGGCTTCTCACCGAAATCCGTCTGAAATATATCGCACAGGTTATGGGCATGATCAAAGGAGGTCAAAAGAACCCGCTTCCCCTTTTTGGCAAGAACCAGGGACAGAAGGGCCGAAGTCGTAGATTTGCCGGTACCACCTTTTCCCAGCAGAAATATTGTTCTCAGCTTAGGCATCGCCTCCGGCCTTCAGGAAATATCAAATACAGAAAACAGCCGGGACAAGGGCACATTGGATGTATCCACGCGTTCCAGCATTAAGATAAGGTCTTTCTCCATCAGGGGCAGCAGATCCATGGATATCTGGGCAGGGGGAGACGGCATGCCGATAAACGCACCCTGTGTAAGCAAAGCGAATATATACTCAAGCTCTTCAAGTTCTTCCTCAATGGTCTCCACAGCCTTTTGCCGGGCTGCACGGTCAGCGGCCTGCCAATATTCAGAAATTTTGTGCTTCAACATGCCGATCATGGAACATCTCCACGTACCCGAAAAATTTTGCGGTCAAACATAATCCGGGTTCTTGAAGGAAAAGAATAATAGAGGGCATACAACGCAATAAGCACCATGCCGCCTGCATAAAATCTGGGCAGCTCGAACAATATGCCGATAAAAGTCAGATACGGCGTTATAAGGGATACCCGCAAAATTCGATACTGAAAGGCCAGGAAATCTTCTGGATCCACCTGTTTTTTATGATGTGATGCGTGGGCAAACAACGTTCTGACAAGCACAGGACCGGCAATTCCAGTAACGGCCGCGAGAGTAAACAGGATCGGAGACCAGAAAGGATGTACGGCAATACTTTGCCGGAGAACTTCCCCCGAATATCTGAAACAAAATAATACGGCAAAAAAAACGATTACCGGAAATACCATGGCCAGATAACGACGCTGTAATTGTTGTACCATGAATGCTCCGGGGCGGAAAGGAGCTCTTCCCGCCCGAAAAGGTCGTTTGGTGTAACTGCTCACAGGGAAGATGGTCACGTTTGACAATCCCCTGTATTTGTAGCTGATTACAGGATGCCTGAGGCCGCACAGGCCGGCACGGCGTATCGGGTCGGACGTAAGCCGGGCTGATCATGGAAAGATCAGGTGTACTGTGAGCGGTTACCTTTTCATAAAAGATTCAGGTCCCTTCAAAAGGTTATTGTTCGCTTGGAGCCGCCTGCTGAACGACGGATGCCTTGCCGAGCTTCTCCAGTTTGTCAAGCTTGACGAACTGGAGGAGCCCCTCAACAAGAATCCAGACCGCAAGGGCCAGGATAATACCGTTAATCACCATGAGCAGCATGTTATCGCCGGCCCCGAATTTGGTCTGGTTCAGGAACAGGGCCCAGATGGTCATGATCATCATGAAAACGGCAGGGATACCGGATATCAGCCACTTTTTCCCACCCTCGGCTTTCAGGTACACCGTAATGATGATCAGGGCAAGACCGGCCAGAGTCTGGTTTACTGCGCCGAAAAGCGGCCAAAGCTTCAAGGCGCCTTTGCCGCCGGCACCGGTGGCAAAAGCGAGCAGTACGGCCGTCAGGACGGCAATAGCAGTGGCCGTATATTTTCCGGTCAGGAACCTGAGCCTGATACTGGTAAACAGTTCAGAAATTATATACCGCTGGATTCGCGTTGCAGTATCCAAAGTGGTGCCGGCGAAAGAAGCCACAAAAACGCCCATGATAACCACGGCTATCTGGTTGGAAAGGCCAATGGACGAGATCATATTAGCGGATCCGTTAACAAACGCGGCCACTTTGGATCCAAGCCCGGCCGCAGCAGCCCATGAAGAATAGTGGGTGGTCCACGCAGCAATGCCGGTCAGGGTCTCACCGGATGTAGTCACATACCCCATCCCGATACCGGCGGAAACGGCAATGATTACCAGTGTAGCCAAAGCTCCTTCCATAAGCATGGACCCGTATCCCACAAACAGAGAATCGGTTTCGCAGCGTACCTGCTTGGCTGATGTACCGGAAGAGACCAGGGAGTGGAACCCGGAAATGGCGCCGCAGGCAATGGTGATGAAAAGGAAAGGCCACATGGGAGGCGCCTTCTCAGGTGTCAGCTGCACGGCCGGGGCGACCACCTCAAGACTGCCGCTGTAAGTGGAAAAAACGACCCCGGCAATTAACAGTGCCATGGCAATGAGCAGCTGATGGGAATTAATAAAGTCTCTGGGTTGCAGCAGGGTAGTCACAGGCAGTGTGGAAGCGATGAATGCGTAAATCAACAGAATAATGGTCCACACACCCGTAGCAGGAACGCCTGCAATAGCCGGCATTTTCAAGGGGAGATATGCCCCGATGAAAACGGTCACATACATAAGGACAACCGCAATAATGGACCAGGTTATTACGCTCTTGCCCTGCTTGTACACTGCATGACCCAGCCATACGGCAATACCGACCTCACACCAGACGGGCAGCACGGAAGCGGGGTACATGGCGAAAACCACGGCAATAACCAGGCCGAAGACAGCGATAACGATCCAAAGTTCCAGGAAGACGATCAGAAAAAAGAAAAACCGGGTTCTGGAATTGACGTACTTCGCCGTGTAATCGGCAATGGATTTCCCCTGATTCCTCATGGAAATAATCAGGGCGCCGAAATCATGAACAGCACCCATGAATATAGAACCTACAAAGACCCAGACCAATGCCGGAACCCACCCCCAGATAATGGCCACGGCCGGCCCGACAATCGGTCCGGTTCCGGCAATGGATGTAAAATGATGCCCGAAAATGATCTCTTTTTTTGTAGGGACATAATCAACACCGTCGTTCAGTTCTACAGCAGGAGGATCTACCATCTTCGACAACTTGAAAATTTTCTTGCCGATAAATCTTCCGTAGACATTGTACATAATGATATAGCCTGCGAACGCTGCAACCATCATTATCAACGCATCCATTGCACCTTACCTCCTCCATTCGCCGATAAAAGATGTAGAGGGCATGACCCGGCTCTTTCACACCCCTTTCTCCGTAAAAACGTTTGTAAGTATTGTTTACAAACGCGGTTTCACGTTCCTCCTCGTAACTACTCACTGGGGGGACTGGTAGGTTCGATTAACCCAGTACTCGTAACCGGCAGCAGGGTGCGTGATATCTCTGTAAGCAGGCAGGCGCACGTATTGGGTCATACGTAAGCCTGACTGATCATGGAGAGATCGAGTGCCTGTGAGCAGTTACTCCTCCTCTATCATAACACCTCGTAAGGCTTGAAGCCTTACCAAATCATATGCTTCAAAACCAAAACTTACCTGATATCTCACGGTAAAACAACTCATTAGCACACATGTCCGGACATTGGCCTTTGTATTTTCATGTTTCAGGATTGTTACCCGGTCTCGGTTGACACCCTGCCGGCATGCAATTCAGTCGCTGGAGTTGAAATGGAAAAATCAGACATTCGAAAACAACGACTTCAACTGGAGTGGATCAGCGCGGCAGAAGGCACCAGGTTTCAGGAAGCCATGCAAACGTTGCTTCGCATCTCCAGTTCCCGAATGACTCATTCCGTACCCAAGAGGGCAATGACGGCCCAGGGCAATCATGCAACCCTCACCCTACTATAAAATTTTCCTATTCATGCCATCTTAACTATCAATAATCAATATTTGTAATTCTCCAGATATTAGAATATATTCGCATATCATCCGATAAATACAGAGTCTGTTATGTTACCAGACATCACACTGATATTTTTATCTTTTTTAAATCAACTCAAAAATCTATCCAGTAATTATTGAAGACCCGAATCCATTTCCTTATCATGTATCATCGGTACAAATTCTGTGTCATAAACTTGTAGTTTCTTTCGGAAACACACCAAAAAATACTGTAATCTATTACGATTTAGGGAGAAAAGCATGAGAAAACTCACCCTGCTGCTCAGTCTGGTTCTTGTAGGCGTCTTCAATATGGGGGCCGTTTTTTCCTCATACAACTACGTCAGTCCTGATGATTTCAAACAGTGGCTGGAGAGCAACAAGCCCATGATCATAGTTGATATCCAGGATAAGGAAGCCTTTACCAAACAACATTTCAAAGATTCCATCGAGACCAACGCATACCCTGTGAAAACCGATGCAGAGCGCAAAAGCATTGATCCGGCGGTTGAACAGTTCAAGGCATCAAATCAGGATATTGTCGTTGTCTGCCCACGTGGAGGAGGGGGAGCCAAGCGCTGCTACGATTATATGAAATCCCAGGGAGTGCCCGATGAAAATCTGTTTATTCTGGAAGGCGGAGCCGACAAATGGCCGTTCAAAGAAATGTTTGAGAGTAAATAGCAAGCACGGATATTATGCAGCCCGCTACCGCCTCCACAGAAATTTCACAAGCCCTCGCCGAGCAGATCTCCCTTGTTTCGGAGAACTGCACGGCCTGCGGAATTTGCGTCAAACAGTGCGGATTCCTGACGGAACACGGCACCCCTAAAGAGATCTCGGAATCGTATTGCAGTCAGCAGAAATTTTTGGCTTTTGAATGCAGTCTCTGTAACCTCTGCACCGCGATTTGTCCCTTCGACGTTGATCCATGCCGAATGTTTCTTGAGATGCGGAGGGAAACAACGCGTACGAGCGGGGCCATTGCGCAAAACTATCGAGTTATCCGAACCTATGAAAAACGCGGATCTTCTCCCCGATTCAGCTATTACGGCTTTCCAAAGGACTGCGACACTGTATTTTTCCCGGGCTGCACCCTACCCGGCACGAGACCGGACAAGACGATCAAACTTTTTGAACATCTCCGCAAAGGAACGCCGACCCTTGGCATTGTCCTCGACTGTTGCACAAAACCATCCCACGACCTTGGTGACGAACAATTTTTCAGCACCATGTTCCATGAACTTAGAAGCTATCTGCTCGCTCACAACATCAAGAAAGTGATCGTTGCCTGCCCGAACTGTTACAAAGTATTTAAACGTTATGGAGACAAATTAGCTGCCACCTCGGCCTACGAAGAACTGGATCGGGATTTCCGGATTACCACTATTCACAGTGATATGCCGGTGACAATTCATGACCCATGCGCTGTTCGCACGGAAAAGACCATCCATGATGCGGTCCGCTCCCTTATTGTTAAAACAGGACTCAAGGTTGAAGAAATGGTGCACACAAGGGATAAGACTATCTGCTGTGGTGAAGGCGGCGCTGTCGGTTTTTTCAAACCTGTGCTTGCAAAAAAGTGGAGCACTCTACGCAAAGACGAAGCAAAAGAAAGACCAATGCTTACTTACTGCGCTACTGCGCAGGCTGTGCCGACTTCTTGAATCCTCTTACACCTACAAGCCACCTTCTCGACCTGCTGTTTGATCCGGAAAAAACACTACAAGGCAAAGCAAAGGTCTCCCGTGCACCCTTTACCTACTTGAACCGGTTAAAGCTGAAAAGGTATTTCCGAAAAAATCTTGCAGTGGCGATAACGAGGGAACGGCCAGGTTTCAGATACATACGGCAGTGCCATTGCCGACACAGCCGTATGTATTTCAAAATACGATCGTAAACTCTGTTATGCCGGGATTTCTTCGAGGGTGATGTACGCACCGACATTACCGGTCATTTGCTCAACATCGGTGTTCACTGGAAGCGTTTCCCTTTATGCCGGTTGAAAGGGCAGATTTCTCCGGGATTATAGACGTGCTGCCATGCCTCCGTTGGCGAATCAGCTCCATAACACTGCGGCCGACGGCGTCGGCAACGATTTCTCCATAGCTATCCTTACCGACAAATCTATTCGACAATTTACCCAATTGCCGACACAGCCGTATGTATTTCAAAATACGATCGTAAACTCTGTTATGCCGGGATTTCTTCGAGGGTGATGTACGCACCGACATTACCGGTCATTTGCTCAAACCGACATCGGTGTTCACTGCGCTGCAAAAGCGTGGGCTCAACTCATGCATTACACCCGGCAGCCTTCCCCCCTGTTCGCAAGGCCGGGGATTACCATACTTCCTGGATCGTAACTACTCATAGGGGAACAGGCCGGCTTGATAACTTCCCTGTATTTGTAACTGATTACAGGGTGCCCCTCTGCTGAAACACCTTCACCTCCATTGAAACAAGATCGAACATGATGTGCACTTCGTACTTTCACAAATTCGCCATGTCAACATTGTAACATTATAAAAATAGAGTATAATTTTTCGGCCTGCTGTTCCCTGAACCATCGAATCCGCATGGGCAAAACAAGCGTATCGCAACACTGATCCAAGGAGATATATCCATGATCCATACCCTGCTGCCATCTCCCATTGGAACACTGGCCATCGGTGTGGAAGGCCATCGCATCCGCTTTGTCACCTTGATCGACACACCTGCCGATAAACGCCTTCGCCAAAGTCGACAGGTTTTTGCCGAAGAACAGCCCCAGCTTCTTCAGGCTGTACGGGAATTCAATGAATACTTTACAGGCAGGCGTACTGAATTTTCATTGCCTATTCATTATCAGGGTACAGTGTTTCAGGAAAAAGTGTGGCAACAACTTCTACGTATTCCTTACGGAGAAACAAAAAGTTACGGGCAGGTCGCTGAATCCCTGGGAGGAAAAAGCAAAGCCAGGGCCGTGGGAGGCGCCGCCCATAACAACCCCTTGCTCATCCTCATCCCCTGTCACCGACTCATAGGCAGTGACGGCAGCCTCACAGGATTTGGCGCCGGTATTACCGCTAAACAAAAGCTTCTTGAATTAGAAGGCTGGAATGCCCACGGAGTTCAGACCAGTTAGTACATATTTCCCATGACTTTTTTGAAAAACGAATTATTCTTTTTTAGAATACAGTCTTCGCAGGAAGTCGTTGCGGCTTCACGACAGGTCTCACAGAGCTTAAAAAACGGTACTCACGGGAACTGCGGAACAAAGACAGGGTAGAAAACTATACAGTATCCTGGGAGGATATCATGGTCGACATCATTATCGGTGAGGTTCAACCGGTCGGTACGCCCGTTAATAAACCTGCATCCACCGCCACCATGCTGGAAGCCGAAATACTCGACATCCGCCAGCCACGCAAAAGAATATCCGGCCCGGAAGGAGAAGAGAGGCGTAAACAGTTTCGTCAGGACCCTCACAACGGAAAGGTGTTAACCATTCTGATTCCCAATGGAACCAATCTGCCGAAAGACCTTGACGTGCGGAAATACAAGGTAATGCTCCGCTTCATGAAAAAATAAAAAAGCCTCTCCCTTTCCTGGGAGAGGCTTTATATACTGCATGTCACCATGCAACCCTTAAAAGGGCTGCATCACCCAGATACCGCATGGGCAGGTATCCGCACAGAAACCACAGGCAATACATTTGTTGTCGTCTGAGACATACTCATAGTTCACCCCATCCGCACCGGCGATCTTTTCCTGTCTGGAAATCGCGTTGGTCGGACAAATGGTCTCACAGAGGTGACAGTCGCGACAGGAACCGCAGCTTAGGCACCGTGCCGCCTGCTGGGCTTCAGTTACCCCGCGATCTTTTTCAGGATCATAGTGGGCTGTGGTCAGGGATTCATAGGTGATCAGCCGTTTATTAAACGGCATCCATTCTTCACCTTTGATGGTCGCCACAATGTATTCGGCGGTACGCTTGCCTGCACCCAGGGCATTGGTGGCCAGTCCCGGGCGCTCAACGTCACCTACGGCAAAAATCCTCTCATCACTGGTCCGCCCCCTCTCATCGGTTTTGATCCAGGAGCCTCCTGCTACATCGACGACCTCGACACTGTCAGGGATAAACGGCAGGGTTGGAATATCACCGATGGAGATAATCACCGTCTGAGCAGGCAGCAGGCTGTCGTCATTGAGCCATACGCCTTCTTCAGTCACTTCACGGGTCATAACGGGCCATTTGAAAACGCCGCCCAGTGATTCGACAATATCTCTTTCCTTACCAAAAGCGCTTGGTTTCTGGATATCAATCAGGGTAACCTGATCAGCCCCAAGGCGATATGCTTCAGCGGCAACGTCACAACCGACATTTCCCGCACCGATTACCACAACCTGTTTACCGGTGACCATGGGTGTATCGCTCTTGGCAGCCTTAAGGTAATCCAAAGCCGGAATCACCCTTTCATGGCCCGGAAAAGAGATGGTCCGCGGTTGATGAGCGCCGACGGCGATCACCACATAATCGAATTTCTCTTTCAGTTCCTCGACCTTATTTTTGGAGAGATCTACACCAAGGTTGACATGGATATTTTCATTCTTGAGAAACCGCTCGACCTCCATCTCCCAGACGGCCTTGGAAAGTCGTTCCCAGGGAATGGTCTGGGCCAGCTTACCGCCGAGCACTTGAGAACGTTCAAAGATGTGTGCTTCCACTCCATGCAAAGCCAGGTGCCAAGCAACAGCCATACCGCCGGGTCCGCCGCCGATGACAGCCACCTTCTTGCCTGTATCCGGTTCTTGTTCCGGAGGCTCCACAAGACGAACTGCACGACCGAGGACGGAGACATCAATGCTGTAATCGATCTTTTCGCGGGAGCAGTTCTGTATACACAGGTTAGGACAGATGGTCCCGCACACGGAAGCCGGAAACGGCGTATACCGCAACAGCATCTCATAGGCCTCTTCATTGCGCCCTTCCCTGATCATACGCAGACGATCAATGGTGGGGATATGAATCGGACAATAAAAGGTGCAGGGGGCTGCGGAGTCACGGTTTGCCCAGAATGGTTTTTTCCTTCTGAATTCCCCGGTTTCAACCACACCGATAACTCCCCTTTCCAAAGCGGGGGCAAGATCCCGAAGCGGATCACCACCGCCAAAGCCCTGATCCCAGATACGCCTGCGAAATTCTTCCATGGGCATGGGACCGGAAAACATCAGGGCGCGCTCCTGGGGGGTAATAGCCTCCAGAATGTTCCATTCCTCACGGATGCTGAGGGTTTCCAGCAGCTCGGGCCGACCGATGGCCTCGAGATATTCCGGCATGTTATCCATCAGCCATTGCCAGTCTTCATCAGTCGGAGGAGCCAGCTTTGCGTTAGTCCTGGAATAGGTGTCGTCGGTTTTTCCGCGGAAATATATTTTACCGCCGACCATACCGACACACGGCCGGTATCCAAGTACATTGTCAGGTTTTTTTGGTTCAATGCCGCAGACAACACCCAAACCGCCGCAGTTGAATTCGGCAAAGGTATCGCCCACAGAACCCAGGACCCACATCTGAGGACGATCATAGTCCGGGTTCCACTTAGTCATGGTCAGGCCGCGGGCGCCTATGGAACCACCAATCATTACCCGGCCTGCGGCCATGGCGTTGCAGACGCCGTTGGTTGCATCTCCCTTGACGATAATGTCGGCGCCTATGTTCAGATAGCCGACATCGTCGGAGGCTGCGCCTTCACAGACAATGGTTGCACCGGGCAGGCCCATGCAGCCGAGACGCTGACCAACCGGTCCCTGTACGGTAATATGGATGGGCCGCTCCGGTGATCCGAGCCGCATACCGACATTATGCTGGCCAAAGGATTCAAGGATCAGGCGATCACAGGATTCAGCCGCGCCACGTACTTCCTCCTCGAAGATCTTGGAGCTCAGCCTTCGGTTGCGCTCGTCTTTTCCGAGGACGGTAATCGTTTTTGAATTTGCTTCACTCATAATCTTCGTGATCAACAGATATAGTTTATTTTAAGCCGTTCAGCAGCATCGGCGTCATCTATTCCAAGGGCGTCGGACATACCGATAGGCAGGCTCTGAGAACGTCCGAGCGGGGCCATGATCTTTTTGGTCTCGGTCCGAATCATCATGAAGGTATCAACAACACGCTGAGCCACATCATCGGGATCAAGGCGTCTGTACAGCTTTTCGTTCTGACTGGTAATGCCTTTCGGACAGATACCCACGTTACAGACGTTGCACCGTCCCATCTCGTTACCGAGACAGCCGGCTGCAGACTGCATCATGTACTTGCCGATATGAACGCCTGAGGCGCCAAGCATGATCATGGCAAGGCCGTTTTGGGTCACGTTGCCGTTCTTCCCTATTCCGCCTGCGGCAAACAATGGGATTTCGTTCTGTTTACCCTGGGCCACCAGATCAAGGTAGCATTCCCGCAGGTTGGATGCAATGGGATGGCCGGTCGCTTCCATGCTGACGTCGTAGGCCGCTCCGGTTCCACCGTCGATGCCGTCGATAAGCAGACCGCCGGCATAGGGGTTGCGCACCAGGTTATTCAAGACGGCCTTGGCGGAGGTGGAGCCTGAAATCTTCGGATAAACCGGAACCCGGAAGCCGAAAGCCATGGACATGGTCTGGATCATTTTCATGACGCTTTCTTCAATGGAGTACAGCGTCTGATGAACCGGCGGCGACGGCAGGTCAACGCCCTCGGGCACACCGCGCAGCCGCGCGATCAGCTTGCTCACCTTGAACCACATCAGCAATCCGCCGTCACCGGGTTTGGCGCCCTGACCATATTTGATTTCAATGGCTGCCGGATCGCACTGCATTTCAGGAATCGCCCTGATGATTTCATCCCAGCCGAAATAACCGGAAGCAATCTGCAGGATAATGTATTTCAGAAACGGACTCTTCAGCACCCAGGGCGGACATCCGCCTTCACCTGTGGCCATAACCACGGGAATGCCGAGGACTTCGTTGCAATAGGCAACACCTTGGAGCAGTCCAAGCCACATGTTCGGAGACAAAGCGCCGAAAGACATGGAACCTATGATAAAGGGAAAGATTTCCCTGGTCGGCGGGATCCATTCACCGGAGGCTTTACGCTGCAGATACTCCTCAGGAGGAAGAATACGTCCCAGGATGGTATTATAGTTGAACTCATGCCGTCCGGCATCCAATGCAGGATCGGTCAACATGGAAATTCGATCAAAGGAGATGCGGTCCAGGATGGTTTTCCCGGGAGCGTTCCGACGTCCGCCCCGCTTAAAGGCATCCCCGTTCTGGCTGCGAACAAAGGCAGAACGATTTTCGTTGGTATTCGGATGCGGTCCAATGGCTTCATTGGGACAGACCATGGAGCACATTCCACAACCAATGCATCGCTTACTGACATCCGTCTGCTGCCTGATTCCGACAAAATGCCGGTATTCATTACCACGTTTTTTCTTGAGTACGTCCAATTTCGGCACGCGCTGCCTGCGATAGGTCAGATAAATTGCACCTACAGGGCAAACGGCAGTACAACGACCACACAGCGTGCAGCGATCTTCCCTGTGGGTAATGATCCAGGGTAGGTCATGGTAGGTCAGGCTGCTTGGGGTATTGTAAATGGATCGAACTGAGACCATATCTTAAGTTCCTTTCTTTCTGGTGGAATAATGACTGTATGTTCCCTCATGGGTTGGAAATCAAAGGCGGGATCACGGTCAGGGACAAGGGCGTCTACGCCGCACATTTCAGATGCGATCGCCCATGCGCCCGGACGACCTCCGACCGTAGCCGGACGAAGTTTTTTCTGATCCATCACCAACATGCAGGTTTCATCGGGAAGCGTGCCTATGACCGCATTGGGACCGTCAATGATCAGACGCCTGCATGCAGTACGCAGGCCTTTGAGAAAATCACCCTGGGGATGGTTTTCCAATTCTTCCGTTTTCAAAGGAGTAATGACGTGCTTGTAGGTCTCCAGAGGAAGCTTCAGTACCTTGGTGGTATAATGCAGAATATGGGTAAATACCTCTGAGTCGCTATGGTATCCGAGATATCCGGGAATATGACGGCCAAGCAGATATTCCTTGATAGGTATAAACGCCGTATTTTCACCATTGGTCATGGTTGAAATTCCCTGGATGAAGAAGGGGTGACAGGCATAGAGATTGATCCCATAGTTGGTATTCTGACGTCCCTGGGCCATGACAACCCTGGCTTTGATCCGGTTATCATCCAGGCCCAGACCATCACCGATCTGCAGAGGCCACCCCACCTCCTTGATCATGATAACATCGGGCCACAAGGAAAAGATGGTTAAATCGCCGCCGTGATCTTCGCCGTTTTTACGCAATGCCAGTCTGGTTTCAGTCAGTCGCAGCTCCCGCTCATCCTGACTCAAGCCGGTCCAGTTCGGGGTTTTGTATACCCGCACTATATATTTGAAGCGCTGTCTGTTCCGGGTCTCGATAACCCCCGGACGCATATCGAACTCGTGCTGATATTTTAATTCATACCCACTCTCACCCATAAAATCGGCCATACGCTGCAATGCGTTTTCAGTATGGGCAATTCCTGAGAGAATGACGTGATCGGGCTTCACCTTGAAATCGTCAAACTCGATGCCGCGCAGCAATAAACCAAGCCCGCTCCCGTCATACCCTTCCTGCATGGCCTCCATGGCCACGAGCATTTCGTATGGAGAAAATGGTTCATCTGCGCTTTTTAGAGCTAATCGGCACATGCGTTACTCCTGAAAAGTCTTTCTTTATATTGCGGATTTCTTTCACCCAGGACAACTGGAGAAAATCAGTACAAACAGGCGTAATTCCGGAGACCGGCGAACGTCACTCGAAATGTATCTGGATTGCAAGGGAAGGAAATTACAGAAGAAGTGGCTAATTGTCAAGGGCAAAGGGAAATACTCCCTCAAAACAAGCAGATACAAGATTCGAAGTCAATTTGACCCGGAAATTGAAAAAAAAGGACGTCTTTTCAGCGCGTCCTTGATCAAAGTATGAATATCAAAAGAAAAAACAGCGGAAAATCGAGAAAAAACCCGTATTATTTCAACACATTTGTAATCTTCCTGGCTTTTTCCACTGTTCCACGGATTTCGGTAACCTCTTTGACGCCCGGCAGGCTGTTCTTCACATCGTTACCTGTATCTTCAATATCCTGCAGGCCTCGTTTAAAACTCCCGATGGCTTTCCCCAGGCCGGCTCCCAGTTCGGGTAGTTTTTTCCCGCCGAAGACGAGAAAAGCTATGGCGAATATAATGACTAATTCCGGTGTTCCCAGTCCAAACATCCTGCTCCTCCTGAAGAATTCATACCAGTTACTCCGATGGGACGGCCGCCTGTACTCCCATCAGGCCTGTTTATCTGAATCTTTGTCGATGGACTTCTGCTCTTCGTCCTGCTTGGTCGCATCTTTAAAATTTTTAATGCCTTTACCAATGCCGCTTCCTATTTCAGGAAGTTTGCCTGCTCCAAAAATAATCACAATAATGACCAGGATGATAATCAACTCCGGCATACCGAGTCCAAACATGGGGGCACCTCTAAAAAAAAATTAATGTAACTCCATTAAAAGGAGTTGATAATAGCACCTGGAAACAAGAGCTGTCAACCGGCATTACGCCGTTTTTTAATCTCCCGGCCCATAAGTTGCATATTTTCCAGCAGTTCGCTTTCATCAAGAGTTTCAACTTTCCGATTATGCAAAACCACCTTTCCCTGGATTACAGAATGCTTAACATCAGCCCCCCTTGCCGCATATACCAGATGTGAAGCAGGTGAATAAAGCGGAGTCAGATGAGGCTGGTCAAGGTCGAGGATAATACAGTCTGCCTGTTTTCCTTTTTCCAGGCTGCCGATGACCTGATCTGAGTGCAAAGCTTTCGCTCCTCCCATGGTGGCGGCATAAAGGGTGGTATAGGCGTCCATGGCGGTGGGATCCAGGCGGGCCATTTTATGCACCTTGGCCACCGTGTTCATTTCCCCGAACATGTCCACATCATTGTTTGAGGCCGCCCCGTCGGTACCGATACCGACTGTCACGCCGTGTTTCAGCATCTCGACAACCGGCGCAATTCCTGATGCCAGCTTCATATTCGATTCGGCACAGTGAGCCACGGCAACGCCTCTGTCTGCCAACAGAGCAATCTCATCACTTGTCACCTTGACGCAATGGGCTGCCAAAACATTATCCCGCAGGAGACCGAGTTTTTGCAGATGTTGAACCGGAGAACAGCCGAACCGCTCCAGGCAGGTGCGTACTTCATCGTCGGTCTCGGAGAGATGAATATTGTACAAGGCGTCATGTTCATCGGCCATTGCGCCCAGACGCATGAGTAAATCGGGCGAACAGGTGTATACGGAATGGGGATCTATGGTCACGGTCACCAGGTCATGGTCCATGTATTGTTCCAGCAGATCCCTGGTATAGGCAAACCCGTTTTCCAGGTCGCCGTAGTTGGGAGAAGGAAAATCGTACAACACCTCTCCGATCCAGGAGCGCATGCCTGCCTGTTCCGCTGCTCGGCCGACATCGGCGGCAAAAAGATACATATCGCAAAACGAGGTGGCGCCTGATTTAATCATTTCACATATGGAGAGCAGACTGGACTGGTAAACCATGTCTCCGTTCAAGGAGGCCTCCACAGGAAAAATATACTCCTGCAGCCATTGCATCAGAGGCAGATCGTCTGCCAGTCCACGGAAACAGGCCATGGCGGCATGGGTATGGACGTTCACCAGGCCGGGCATAATCAGGCCGTGTTCTTCCAGCAGCAGCCTGGAAGCCTGGTATTTCTGCAACAGTTCTTCACTGTCGCCAAGGTCAATGATGTTTCCTTTATCAATGACCACGGCGGCATGTTCCAGCACAGTTGCCTTGTCATCCATGGTCAGGAGGTAACGTCCGCTCAGAATAAGATCAACGGGCTGTGCAGCCATGCCTATATCTCCTTGAGTATTGCAACGATCAGCTGCTTCAATCTTTCACCTGCCTCCCGGGCGGCCTGGACGATATCTTCGAGTAAAATAGGCTGAAAATCATCAGGGTCATTGACATTGGCCACCACGGACAGACCGAGCACCTCCATGCCGGCCTGGTTGGCGACGATCACTTCCGGAACCGAAGACATCCCCACCGCGTCAGCGCCGATCATCCTGAGGTATCGTGTTTCGGCGGGAGTTTCCAGACTTGGGCCCGGAATACAGACATAGGTTCCGGCAGCTGCATTTACAAGATTATTTTTCGAGATAACTTCTCCTGCGAGTTTACGGAGGCGCGGAGAATATGCCTGGGAGAGGTCTGGAAAACGGTCTCCCCAGTCTTCAACATGGGGCCCGCGCAGGGGATTTTCCGGCAGGAGATTGATATGATCCTCCATGATCATGATCGTGCCCGGTTGATACCCCGTATCCAGGCCCCCGCTTGCATTGGTGATGATTGCCGTTGCAATGCCGAGCTGTGAGAGCACCCGGATGGGAAAGGTCACTTCCCGGAGAGAGTACCCTTCATAATAATGAAACCGACCCTGAAGTACGGCCACCTCGACATTCCCGAGACGACCACAGATCAGATTCCCCCTGTGACTCTCCACGGTGGACAGTGGGAAATGAGGAATTTCATGGTAAGGAATGACCACAGCCTGCTGCAGGGATTCTCCCAAATCTCCCAGACCGGTGCCGAGTTGCACCACCGCAGCCGGAATTCGCTCCAGCCGGGATCGTAGAAATGCCGCAGCTTCTTCAACCTGCAGGCGATATCCATCCATGCTGATCACTGGATTGCATTCTCCTCAAGATACGACCGTATGGATGCCTCATCAGCTTCCATGACTTCGCACCTGCTCTCTTTTTCATCAAGCCCCTTTAGCGCCTTCGGCAGCTCCGGCTCCTTGCCGATGGCCTGAAGTACGGCCCTGCCGAATTTCGCAGGATGGGCCGTTGCAAGGCAGACCACCGGTCGCTCAGCATCTCTGCAGTCCAGTGCCGCCTTCACCCCGACCGCAGTATGCGGATCGAGCAGATAGTTTTCCTGTTCATAAAAGGAACGAATGGTGGCGAGGGTCTGTTCCTCATCCACGGAACTGGAACGGAAATCTTCGGTCACTCTATCTTTTAAGGCGGACAAATCAAGGGTTCCCGTGGTCGAGAACTGTTCCATATCCGCTTTCACCTCGGCCCCGTCTTCTCCGCGCAGATAATACAGGTACCGTTCAAAGTTGGAGGCGACCTGAATATCCATGGAAGGACTGGAGGTGGCCTGCACGGTCCCCTTGGAATAATCACCATGCATGACAAACCGTGTCAGAAGGTCATTGGCATTGGTGGCGAGGATAAGTGTGTTGATACAACCCCGGGGCAACATTCTGCGAGCTACATATCCAGCAAAAATATCACCGAAATTTCCTGTAGGCACGGAATAATCGACCTGTGTACGACCGAGTTTACGTAACTTGAGGTAACTGTACACGTAATAGACAACCTGAGCCAGCACCCTCGCCCAGTTGATGGAATTGATCGCACCCAGGTGATAGGCATCCTTGAAAGGCAGATCACTGAACAGTGATTTGACGATGGACTGGGCATCGTCAAAGGTTCCTTTCACCGCGATGTTGAACACGTTGGGATCAAGGACCGTGGTCATCTGCAGGGCTTGTATCGGACTGGTCCTGCCGTGGGGATGGAGGATAAAAATGTTTATGCCTTTTTTGCCTCGAACTCCGTAAATGGCTGCGCTCCCGGTATCCCCGGAAGTTGCTCCGAGGATGTTCATGAATCCGTTTGTACGGGCCAGCTGATACTCGAACAGATTTCCTAGCAACTGCAGGGCAACGTCTTTGAAGGCCAGGGTGGGACCGTGAAAAAGTTCGAGAATATACAGCCCGCCTTTTTCGGTCATGGGGGTTACATGCGGGTGGGCGAAAGTAGCGTAGGAACGTTCCACCATATCTTCAAGGATATGTTTTGGAATGTCGTCAATAAAAAGCCCCAGGATCTCCGTAGCCAGCTGTTGATAGGTCATTCGCTGCCAGGTATCCAGCGTGCTCTCGCTGATCCGGGGAATACTTTCAGGCAGGAGCAGTCCTCCGTCCCTGGCCAGCCCCATCATCACTGCATCACAAAACCCTATCGGGCTGATTTCACCTCGAGTGCTGATATATTTCATCCGCCTTTCTCATCATTTGTACATAGTATACCCCGCATAATCCCCCCTTCTATGGCGAGGCGCCGGGAATGGCTCTTATAAATGTTCCTGCAACGTAACTACTCACAGGGGTGTGGTCAAGCTTGACAACTCCCTCGTATTTGTAACCGGTTACAGGGTGGCTAAGGTTTTCGCAAGCAGACTGGTGAGCGTATCCGGTCATACGTAAGCCAGGCTGATCGCGGAAAGATCAGGAGCACTGTGAGCAGTTACCCTGCAACAATGTTTCCGGATCGATTTTCGGGGCGTCATGCCACAGCCCCTCAAGATCATAGAATTGCCTGTTGTCATGATAAAAAATATGCACAACCACATCGTTGAAATCCAGGAGGACCCATTTTCCCTCCCGCATGCCTTCACTGTGCTTGCTGCTTACCCGTTTTGAGCGGAGCTCCTGCTCGACGGCTTCAGCCAGTCCCTGCACATGTCGGGTGGAGCGGCCGCTCATAACAACAAAAAAATCAGTAAAGGAGGCGATGCCCCTCACATCCATAACAACAAGATCTTCAGCCTTGGTGTCCAAGGCGACGTTAACGACAAGTGCGGCCAGTTCGAGGCCGCTTTTTTCTCTGTGCTCTTTTTTTAACTGTCTCATATGCTCTCTGATATATTCCTGCGCTCAGGCTCTTTCGTATTCTATCACGCTTTGTTTTCGGCCTTATTCTGAGCAGGTTTCTTTTTTCCTCTGGGAGGAAACTCAAAACTTATTTTGCCTTTTTTGTCCAGTAAAAGAAAGGCGTCAAAAGGTCTTTTTCGTTTGGAGATAAATCCGTTGATCAGTTCGGTTTTCCCTTTGCTGAGCAGCTGCCGGATGTGCTCCCTGTCAATTCTTCTTCCAAGGATCACTTTGGAAATCCTCAGCCCTTTTTCCTTGTCGCCGTTAAGGGCGGATTCGGAAAGGAACCCGACCGGAGTCTCATACACCATTGTCTGATCAGCAGGGGAAGCGCCTAGGGCTTCCTGTTTCTTGATCTCCTCTATATCAAGCTCTTCCGTGGAATCGGCAAATAAAAACTCAACTTTAGAATTATGCACCCGGACCGCAGCAGTAAACGGTTTACCTTTTTTCGAACGAAAATCATCATACGGCCCCAGGGTTTCTCCCCGGATGAGCCTGACGATCTCAGCTTCACTCATTACACGTCCGCCAAGCACTTTTCGAATCATAAGCTTTTTATCCTCAGATTCAAAGGCAGTGGCGGTCTCGAAAAATTTCCGCCCGTCCACCGGGGAAAAAGCCGCCTCAGTGGTACTCCCCTCTTCCCCGCTTTTAACTTTCTCCACAATGCCGGAAGTCATCCCTCGAATTTCGGCCATAAACTGCTCGCGGGTCATCTTACCCCTCAGAATCTGATTGAGCTTGAACTCCCAATCTCCTGTCAGTTCAGGGGACGCCAGCACATCGATACTTCTTGCCGTAAGTAAAGACAACAATTCAAAGGCTTTTCCGGTGGGCACCAACTCCCGCTGCTCACGGACTATATATTTTTCATTCAGCAATTTCTCGATGATCGCTGCTCTGGTTGCGGGGGTGCCGAGTCCGCGTTCTTTCATCGCCTCTGCAAGTTCTTCATCATCAACCAGTTTCCCGGAATGTTCCATTGCAGAGAGCAGTGTTGCTTCATTAAACCTGGGTGGAGCCTTGGTTTCATGTCCCTGCATCTCGATCTCGCTGCAAACGACCGGTCTGTCCGCAGGAAGAGGTTGCAGGGCCTTGTCTTCATCGTCTCCACTGCTGCCGTACACCCTTTTCCAACCGGGTTCGATCAGGATTTTGCCTTCCGTGAGAAATGTCTCCGTTTCCACCAGGGAAAGCCTTCGGGTGTTATGGAATACCGCAGGGGGGAAAAAAACCGCCAGAAAACGCTGCACCACCATCTGATAAATTTTGGCTTCCGGCTCGGTTAACGTAGTCGGCAGATTGGAGGTCGGGATAATAGCGAAGTGATCGCTGATTTTTTTATCATTAAAAATACGTTTATCCTTTTTGAGGTATTTCTTCTCAAGAATCTCTCCGGCAAAAGCGCCGAACTGCCACTTGCATTGCCGGCCAAGCACCTCCTTGACTGTGGGAAGGTAGTCTTCCGGCAGACACCGGCTGTCTGTACGGGGATAGGTAATCAACTTATGTTTTTCGTACAACGCCTGGGCCAGACCCAATGTGTTTTTGGCGGAAAATCCGAAACGACTGTTCGCTTCCCGCTGCATCAACGTAAGGTCATACAGGGGAGGCGCTCCCTGGGTGGATTTCTTCTTGGTTTCCTCAATGGAAGCAGGTTTGCCGGTGCACAGTGAAAGAATGGTTTCAGCCCTTTCCTGCTCCCATATTCGATTTTGGCGGCCGTGGGGTTCTGCTTCATTTTTGCTGAAATCAGGGTCAATCCACACCCCCTGATAGGTACTATCTTCGCAGGAAAAGGTCGCATGCAGTTCCCAGTACGCTGTCGGCTTGAATACCCGCCGCTCCTCTTCTCTTTTGACCAACATGGACAGAGTCGGGGTCTGGACCCTGCCGCAGGGAGTTTTACGAAAACCGCCGAAACGTGAATTATAGCAGGTCAGGGCACGGGTCGCGTTGATACCGATGAGCCAGTCCGCTTCGGAGCGGCACAACGCGGTATCTTCCAGGGGCTGCATTTCTTCATCATCGCGCAACCGCTGCAATCCCTGGCGAATGGCATCCTGGGTCATGGACTGCAGCCACAACCTTCGGATTTGTTTTCCTTCCACCGACCGTGTGGCGGCCTGTTTGAGAATATATTTAAAAATCAGCTCGCCTTCCCGCCCCGCATCACAGCCGTTGACTATGACATCCACGTCACGCCGTCTGATCAGTTTACTCAGCGCATTATACTGCGCTTTGGTTCCGGGAAGAACCGTCAGAGGGAACTGTTCCGGCAAAATCGGCAGGTTATCCAGCGTCCATTTTTGAAAATCAGGATTGATCTCTTCCGGGTAGGCTATGGATACCAGGTGGCCGATAGCATAGGATACAATATGGTCATCGCTTTCAAAATGAGTTTTGCTTCGGGTAAATTTACCAGGCAAAGCCTTGACGATATCTCCTGCTACACTGGGTTTCTCAGCGATGATGAGTGTTTTTCCCATGAATACTGTCCGTTTTCTTTATCTTTCTCACTAGTTACAAATGAATTTTTCCAACTCTACATGCCACTTTTCCGGCTGATCCAGATAACAGGGATGGGGGGCATTCACAAAAAACACGCGCTCGGCGTCGGCCAGTTCTTCGAGCAGAATATCACTCATGGCCGGTAATGACACCTGATCCTGCTCTCCCCAGAGAATCAGTACAGGTTGTTGTATCTTATGAAGCTCAGCTCTGTTTTCTTCTACTCCCACTGCGCCGACCAGCACCAGTTTTTCAACCAGCAGGCCGTATTTAAAAGTGAATTCCATGGCTATCCGTCCACCCATGGACGGACCTATCAACGTGACGGCAGGCAGGGCAAGCGCTTCAATACATTCCGCAATCACATCAACGGGGGCCTGACCGCATTCCGGACTCTCACCAAAACCCGGGATATCCACAGCAATTGCGCGCACACCTTTTCCCGCCAGGTATTCAAGAGTCCCCAGCTCTTTCCAGGTCTCTGCCTTGAACTTCATGCCGTGCAGCAGAAGAGCCGCAGGGCCCTCCTCAGGACCGGCAGAAAGATAATGAACCTCGCAATTCTTCAATTTCAGGACGTCTTCGTGAACAGGTGTCATTCCCGCCTCCTTTCAGAGTTGGATATCGTTGGTTGGAGAAATCAAGTTGACACAGAAGTAAGCGACGCGGTTCACTTTGTCAATGCCGGGAAAGCAGGCACGTTCGCTTTCCAACAGTCTGTCGCGTTTTTCTGAGAATCACCTCCCCCCTTGAATGTACTGACAATCTCTTGACTTCATAAAGACGAATGGGGGATGCAAATGACCGGGAAAAAAGAAAACAGGAGCAGCCTGGCTGCTCCTGTCAATCTTTTTACGATTTCGGGAAAACACGGCATCCCGAATATATCCGGATAGCGATATGATTACTCCTGCAGAGGAGTCTGATGCAGCTGCTCTTCCAGGTCGGCAAGTTTTTTGTTCTTAAGGGTCAATTCCTTAACCAGGTCGATTTTTTCCTGTTCCTGTTCCTGGAGTACATCCTGTTGATCGGAAATCTTAGCCAGCAGCACGTTCATGTTAATTTTTACCCTGTCCAGTTCCCTGCTGGTTTCTTCAATGGCCGCGTTTCTTTCTTCGATAATCTTTTCCAGCCCGATAATCTGCGCTTGGGCGGTTTCATAATCAATGGCCAGTCGGTTGAGTCGCTCTCTCCCCATATCCCCGACTTCATCCTTTTGCGCCTCTGTTTCGGCCAGACTCTCCAAGGCCGAATTCAACTCATACCTCAGCTCCGCCAGCTCTTTTTCCTGCTGCGCCTCTTTTCCTCTTGATTCTTCCAGGGCAGTTGCGCAAGCTGTCAACTGTTGATTTAATTGTTCAACCATATCCTTACTGCCGGTCTCTTCCTCGGACTCGGTCTTCAATGCGGTCTGAAGTTTATTGATCAAAGCTTCTTTTTGGGTAATAACCGCGGCATGACGTTGAGATGCCTTACGCAGGGCCACCAGTTCTTCACGGGCTTTCTGCATCTGTTTGCCGGCATGGTGCATTTTTTTCAGTTCAGCGTGCAAGATTGCATTATCCTTTTTAAGCTGCTCCAGCTCTTCCATTGCCGGAGGCGGAACAGCCTGTTCAACTTCAACGACGGTCACAGCAGGCTGCAGATCGGCCTGCAGAGCCGCAAGCTCCTCTTGAGCCGTCTCCAGTTCAAGCTTACAGGTTTTAGCGCTTCGGCTGTTCACACCACCCCAAATTGCCCAGATAACCAAAAGGACGATCAGGGCTCCAATCTTCAGATTACGGTTCTTCTCCATGTGTGCTCACTCCTTAAATAATAGCTCTGGTCAATGTGGCTTTTATTCACCCGGCAGGGAATTTTCCTCTGCTGAGAGGGATGGTTCCTGCGTCCCGGTCGGGAGGTACATATCACTGCCCACAGTGGTCGGTATGGTAAGAAGATTCGGATCAATGCTTTGAATCTCCTGTTCTACGCTCTGCAAATGTCTTCTGACCTTATCTGTCAGACCGGCCTGTGGATACTTGATAAGGATATCCTGCAGCAACTTTCGCGATGTGAAAAGCAATTTCTTTTTACTTTCCAAATCACCTGTGCGTTTTGCCCGAAGGAAGAGGTCGGCAGCCCGACGACGATCCGCTTCAGCGGCCAGCCTCGCAGCTTCATCAATTTTGGCGCCGGCTTTTTCACCATACGAGGTATCTCGCAGAGCCGCAAATTTCTCTATGGCATCATCATACTCCCTGACCTCCAGCAGACTCATGGCATCATTCCATTGCTCCTGAAGTTCCTGTTCCTCCACAAGCCGTTCCGTTTCAATGGCAATGGACTCAGCCGTCAGCAGCTGCTCGTTTTTACGATGCAGGGTTTCCTGTTTATCAGGAGGAATAATGTTTCTCGGAACTCTTTCAAGCAGCAACAGCGATTCCTGGTATTTCCCCTGCCCGGCAAGGCTGTCCGCCCTTTTCATAACCTGATTCAACCACTTGTCAGCTTCGAGCTGCGCCATTGCCAGCAGTTGGTCGGCGCTGGACGCCACAGGTGAGTAGGGATGCTTTTCCAGGTAGCTTTGCGCCTGTTGCACCACGACATATCCATCCCTTTCAGGATTATATGCCAGAAAATTTTTCAACAAAGCGGCATAATCACCGACTTCATCGCTCTGCCGACTTGAGAGTTCCAAGGCGCTCAGCTGCTGCTCGGCCCAGTCGTTCTTGATCTCCAGATCTTTATACGTCTCCCGGATTCCACGGTATCTTTCCCGGGCCTGGACATAGGCCCCCAAACCAAACTCCAGGTCTCCGATCAGCTGCTCGAGACGAAACTCCCATAACGCCTGGTCCTGACGGCGGATAGTCTCCAGCAATTCGATGAAGACTTCTCTTGCTTTGTTTTCCTGCTTGCTTTTCAATAACGCCTGTCCATACAGATAGGTCGCGTCAAACGAAGGTTTCTGCCCCTCTTCAAGGGGAAGATCCTGATACAGCGTAATGGCCTGTTCGTACTCATTGGCTGCAAACGCTTCCTTTAACTGCATTTCTTCCCGATGCAGATTGCGAAGCAAGGTCCGGCCGGCGCCTTGGGGGGTCATTTCAGAAGGCGTAACCATCAGCGATTTACAGTCGCTTTCCAGAAATGCGATATCCCTCTCACTGATTCTCAATAACGACTCACCGGCAATGAGCTGGGCGGCTTCAAGTTCGTTTTTTTTGAGAAGGCGTTGATTCAGGGCATTGTATTCAACCAGGATGTCCTGCAGGGTTCTGCCGCAGCCGTCAAGCCGCTCCATAATATCTTCAGCCGCCCCTTTCTGAGACACACTGTTTCGTAATGCATTCAGTGCATCGAGTTTCAGCTCATACTCATAGATCCGGTCATTTATGAGCTTCATGGTCGGCATCAGAACATCACTGGTTTTTTCAACTTCTACCGGTTCCTGCTGCTTTTCAACTCTCCGATATTGTTGCTGTTCCAATCCTGCCTGTTTCAAGGCGGTTTCCCGCTGCTGCCTGGCCTCGTACGGCCGGACGGTGTTCTGCTGGGCGACGCAGCCTCCAAAAAATATAAGGACACACACACAAACAGCGATATAACGACAAGGTACGAAAATAGGCATCGTTGGTACTACCTTTTCATCAACGTTTTTTTTATTCAGGTATCCGGCAGGCGGCACTATTCACATCTCAATGCTGGAATTGATTCAGATCTGTTACTCTCTGCTCCACGTAAAACGGCAAAGGAAAAAACAGAGAAAATCCGGTCCGGGCAGTCCCGACCGAAATTTCCGCACATGACCTTTTCTCGGCGACAGGGCATGTCTGAAAATTTGTGAAAGGATATCAGATAATACAGGGAGGGACAATCGCTTTCTGTAAGAAAACATGGAAAAAGCCGCACGCCGTTTTCATGTCCGACAAGCGAACTCCGCAAAAAGTGTTATGGGCCGCATCTTGCCGGAAGCTGCGGTTGGAAGTTTTTTCCGGCAGGCGGTCGCCCATACTTTTCACGATCGGCACAGCAACACATACGCCCTGGGTATAAAGAAGGGGACGCACCTCTGAGCCGATCGTCGATCCTGCTGCTCGTATCAGCCGTTAAACAGACTCAGCTCGGCGGCATCGAGCTTACCGTCTCTATTGGCGTCAAGAACGGCGAACTGCTCAATCAATTCCGGCATCACTTTTGCCTCGCGGGGGGTGACAAAGCCGTCATTATTACTATCCAGCGCAGAATAAGTTCAGATGTCGTCCGGAAGCCACACCTCCCTTCCGTCAAGGAGCAGTCTTCCAGAAAGGAAGAAAAAACCGCTGCGGTTCAAAATGCCCGTCCTGTGCAGCCTTGCCATAGGCCAGGCTGCTCGGGGCAGAAGGGGCGAGACTTCCTTCAAGAACAGGCGAACCGGCAACAGGTTTACCTCCCGATTCAGGATCAACAGCTACAAACACCTGTCCGATGTCAGGATACTGCAGACTCAGCCCGTTAAAAGACAGATCAATGGGATCAACCGCATCCCCGACGCCGTCTATCTGCAATACGGCATCGGCTATGGCCGACCAGGCCGGCAACGCCCCCTGTGATCCGCTGATACGGTTGCTTTTTCGCACCATTGACGCATTTTCATCATATCCCGAATAGACGCCTATGGTATAACCGTTCTCCATGGTCATCAAAGAAGTATTCATGCCGGAAAGCACCGGCGCCCCGCCTACAAAGACGGCATTGCGGTATCTGTTGGCTGTTCCGGTTTTTCCAAGCAACGGAATGGTCACATCCAAGGCTTGCAGTTCCTGTTCCCGGTCACTGTTGTCACTATGCAGCCGGACCGTATTTTTTGCATGCCTCCCGGTGCCGAATCGTACGGTGTTATATAAAATATCACTTACAGCCGCGGCGACCCTTTTATCAAAAACCGGACGGCTCTCTCCATCGTAGGCGTAAATCACTTCCCCATCCGGAGCCTCAATTCGCTCTATGACAGCTCCTCCGGGAGACGAACCATTGCCCGCTTCCCACTGCTCTTCTTGCTCACCCGCCGTTCCGGCGTGATAACACTTTCCGTTGATCAAGGTTTCATACATTCGAACAGCTTCAAAAAGGGTGACGACATTAGACCCCAGCGGAAAGGAAAGTACCGGCTCAAGCTCACTTTCGATCCCGCACTGCTTTGCCAGGCTGATTAGATAGCGAAGCCCGAGCATGACTCTGTAATCCCGGACCTCACTCAAGACTTCCAGCGAATATGTCCGCTGATCGTGCAGGATATTTTCTTCCACGGCTATCTGTTTACTGAACTGAACCATGCTTTGGTAGGTGATGCTCTGTTCCAGTTGAATTCTTTGCCAAAATCGCTCCTGCCGCTCACGGTCAAGACCTCCGAGATATTCAATAATCCGATCAAGGGAGACAATACTCCAATCATCGGGCAGGGAAGACTTCAGCGTATAATGTACGCGACCGGAACCGTCCCTGACCAGAAAACCTTCGGGGCGGGAAGGCAGAGGTCGTGAATAATCAGCTACAAAGGCGTCACGTAGGCGCATTTGAGCTCCGACAAAGCTTCTATACTGTTCCAACAGCACTCTTACCCTGTCCATGGAAACGTAATCCGTACTCAGCAAAGTCCTCCTGAAAGCCGACTCAGCTTGCTGTGAAGAACTGATTCCCTCTCTATCCGCCTCCGCACGCAGGGCATCCCGGAACTGGTCGAAGCCGACACCGTCATGTAAGCGCAGCAACCTCTGATAATCCTCTGTGCGGCCATCAAAATAGAAATCAGCCCGAAGGGATCTCTTTGCCTTGTCAAAAGCGGCCTTATACAAAGCGCTCCGGTTCATGACGATTCCGTATCGATCACGTATTCGTGTGCGAAACTGCTCATAGGGCTCACTCTTTCCATCAACCATCCGCGGCGCCATGTCAAGATATTCGGCCAACTCCCTCACACTCGGCAGGTTGAGGTGATCAAGCAGATGATACAAAAGCCAGACAGCGGCTATGTTTTCCGATTTCACACCTGCCCAGCTCATGGTAACGAAGTGCTGGTCGCTGTGATGATCCGGCCGTGGGAAATACGGCATGCCCATAAACACAAACACATCCCTTCTGTTATCGAGCAAATCAATGGAACTCCAGCCCAACTGCATGGCTGCTGCAAAAAGAAAAGGCTTGAATGTCGACCCCATGAGTCTGCGGGCGTCAATGGCCCTGTTAAAATACTGGTCGGTCATTCCTCCGGCCATGGCACGGATCAACCCCTTCTGCAAGACCAGCGCACCACCTTC
The DNA here is from genome assembly GCA_963678525.2 of Desulfobulbaceae bacterium. Classification (GTDB taxonomy): domain Bacteria; phylum Desulfobacterota; class Desulfobulbia; order Desulfobulbales; family Desulfobulbaceae; genus Desulfogranum. The sequence goes on along the minus strand of CAXXDG010000003.1, from coordinate 280,808 downwards.
AACAACCGGATATCGCTCCAGATCCACAAGCCAGACGCCGTTTTCATCCTGCTCGCGAAGACGTACATAAACGGTATCCCCGTGCCGGAGCTGCCCTATCAGTTCTTTTCTATCCGTATCTCCGGGTTTCTGCCAACGATTATGAACATACATCGCATAGGCTTCGAGCGCTTCATCCAATCCCCGGCGGTCAAGCAGCGCCTGCACCTCACCGGGCAGGGTAACCTGAACCACTCCGTCTTCCGGAACCGGGGCATCCGTAATTTCGCCGAACATAAACGCCCCCTGAATAAACTCTCTGTCACCGGAATACTTCAGATCTTCATATTCAGTCTGCACTGAATTACGGTCATATCCTTCAAGCCGCATGCCGAGGTAGGAAAGCTGCTGACGCAATGCCTCCAGCGTCCGCTGATTCAGCCGTTTATCAAGGCTGGTTACAATCCGCACCCCTGAGGTTGAGACATTAGAGATCCCGTGCTGTTCAAGGGCGTGCATTACCGCGGGTAACCCCAGCCCATCCTTCACCAGATCCATGGCAGTGTTGACCTGAAAACGCATTTTCCCTCTGTTAAACGCCACATCACCGGCTACGGCGTGTTCAAATTCCTGATCGGTAACGGCGCCGGTCTCCAACATCCTGCCCAGAACATACCGTACCCGTTTGTCCACCTTTCGACGGGCGTCAACCGGGTGGGCCTGGTTATATTTCGTGAAGGGATTATAATAATTGGGCCGCTGCACGCTGCCTGCAATAAAGGCGCATTCCAACAGGTTGAGCTCGGAAACATCTTTGTCAAAATAATAACGGGCAGCTACGCCGAGTCCGTGGCCGTTGCCGCTGACAAAGAACTGATTGGAATAAAATTCCAAAATTTTCTCTTTGCTGTAGCGATACTCCAACCGCAGCGCGTAGAGGAGCTCCTTCAGCTTGGCCCTGTAGCTTCTGGATTCCCGTTTAAAGAGATTTTTGGCGGTCTGTTGCGTGAGAGTACTGCCCCCCTGAACCACGCGACCGGCTTTTATATTGGCGAGAAAGGCTCGTGAAATCCCGGTAATATCTATACCGTAGTGGGAAAAGAATTGTTTGTCTTCAGCAGCGACGATGGCATGCACAAATGCCTGGGGGATATTCTCGAAAGGTACGTACTGACGATGATAATCCTCAAACAGGACCCCGAGTTTTGTCTCACCGTCCCGGTAAAACACAGGGCTTTCGCGCCCTAAAATGTCAGCGATATACTCCTCTTCAATCTCCGGACCAGGTTCAACGACAACGAGATAATACAGACCGGCGCCCGCCCCTATCGCCGCCAGAAAAGTAAGGATGAAAAAAAGCCACAAGGTATATTTAAAAAATTTTCGCATGGTATTCATGACGCTTCTGGATAATCTCCGGGTGCATCTCGCAAAAAGACTGCCGCTCAGGGAGAAAACCACTGTCTATAGTAGTGTGTATACGTATTTCTTATACCAGATACAGTGCAATTCGTTTACAGTTGCATAAAAAGATACGATAACCTCACAATTTTCCTTGAAAAACTTCTCCTATAAATGGTAATAGGAGCGGAATTATACTTAATTGGCGCACCATCATACAGCTGATTAAAAAAAAAACAATACGATTTCAGCCTACTACCCACTTATCCCCATCCCGGATCTTTATGACCATATTCACACATTTTTGCTCTCGATTCATTGCTATAGTCTGTCTGGCAGCTCTTTACGCCTGTTCAGGTCATACACCGCAATACCAATCCTGTGAAAATGAGGCCGGACAGGTAATCCGGGAAGAAGAATCCGATCCTACGGTCGAGGAACTTTCCTACCTCACAATGGAGTCGGAACCGTCTCTGACTGAAGAACTTCAGGAATTGGACAAAACCGGCTCGTGGGATAATCCAGCCGCCACGGAGCAGATTCCCGGGGAAATCAGCTATGATTTTCCTGTTATTGTCAATAAGCAGGTTGAATTCTACATTGACCAATTTCAGGGGCGTCAGCGAAAAAATTTCGCCCGTTGGCTTTCCCGTTCAGGTCAATACCAGTCGGTAATAGAAAAAGAACTGGAAAAAGCAGGTCTGCCGAAGGACCTTGTTTTCCTGGCCATGATTGAATCCGGGTTCAATCCCACGGCATATTCCCGGGCGCACGCCGCAGGTCTGTGGCAATTCATTTCCGGGACGGGAAAACGTTACGGGTTGCGTATTAACAAATGGGTGGACGAACGAAGGGAACCCGACAAAGCAACCTTGGCCGCCATTAAATATCTCTCTTGCCTGTATGAAGAATTCGGTGACTGGTATCTGGCCGTAGCCGCTTATAATGCAGGCGAAGGACGCATTGGAAGAGCGATCCGCAAGTATCAGACCAGGGACTTCTGGGAAATTGCCGGCCACCGTCACCTTTCTCTGGAGACCAAACGATATGTCCCGAAATTGCTTGCCGCAATTATTATCGGAAGAAACCCTGAAAAATACGGTTTTACGGATATAGACTATCAACCGCCCCGAAAATTCGACCTGATATCTATCCCGCCGGGTACGGATCTTTCCGCCATTGCGGTTTCCGCTTCCACAACAGTGAAAGAGCTGCGAACACTCAATACGGAGTTGCGAAAAGACCAGACACCGCCCGGAAACGAAGCGTATACACTCCGCATACCTGAAGGCACGCACACCCTGGCAGCCGCCAACCTCAAACGACTCCATCCTGTTGTAACAACAGACTACAAAACCCACATAGTACGTTCAGGGGATACCCTGAACAACATCTGCAGAACATATCGGATCAACAAAACCACTCTGCTCAAAGCCAACAAGCTGCGCACCGCTTCACTGAAAAAGGGACAACATCTACGCATCCCCTATCGAGCAACGAAATATATCCTGCTGAAAGAAGGCGAAACCCCGGAAAGCAGATTCGCCCAGGCCGGCAAAGAAGGCCAATTGGTTCTGCATGAGCTCAAAAGAGGAGAAACACTCTCCGGTCTTGCCAAAAAATATGACGTGCCTGTGCATATCATTCAACAATGGAACAACATTAAAAACGTCAGGAAAATCCGTGCAGGCGACCACATAGCGTTGTATATCGCCGACTCTTCCCCGGTCGCACCACATATACGAATCGTAGACGCCGATGTTGCTCAACCCGATATGATCGACCTTTCCAAGGCGGTTATCCTCCTCCGGGGATCTAAAAAAAACGATCCGCAGACCAGTCAGGAGATTTCTGACGATACAGCCGTCCAACTTGTCTATCAGGTACAACGTGGAGATTCTCTCTGGGCCATAGCCAAAAAATTTCAAGTCTCCGCTTCCCAGATCAGGCAGTGGAACAATCTGGCAAACAATATGATCCACCCCGGCGCCAAGTTGGTTATCAAGAAAGGTTAACTGTCGCAAGGTCAAACCGGCTGAGCAGGAAAATGTAAGGAGATTCCTCCATCATATTTACGTAGAAATACTGCGACAGATCTGGAACCCAACCTTCACAACGGGCTGTGGACCTTCTGCCGATACAGCTTTTTTCACGGGAATATATCGCATAGACGCCCCTCTTGATTTATTGCTCATTCACACCTATAGTCTGACCGACCTGATATTTTCCTTATTCCCAGCGAGACGAGTATCCGTTGTTTTACCCGCCTCCTTGCATATTTTTTTGAAAAACACCCGACATGACGAACGAACCACAAGACAGTCCTCCCTGCCGGCAAGACGTTACCTACCATGAAATCAACGGGAAAACAGTTATTCTTGTAGGTACTGCACATATCTCCAAACAGTCGGCGGATCTGGTCGAATCCACCATCGAGCGGGAACAGCCTGACCGCGTCTGCATAGAATTGGACGAAAAACGATATGCCGCCCTTTCCGAAAACGCAACCTGGAAAAACCTGGACCTGAAACAGGTCGTTCGCAACAAACAATTGGCAACACTGTTTGTTAATCTCGTCCTCTCTGCATACCAGAAAAAACTGGGCAGCCAGACAGGCATCATGCCGGGAACGGAACTGCTTACAGCAGCCAGAGCGGCTGAGCGTTTTGCCATCCCTGTCGATCTCTGTGATCGCGATGTCAGAGTTACGCTCAGACGGGCCTGGAGGGAGACGGGGCTGTGGAAAAAAATCCACCTCCTCTCGACCATGGTTGCCGGTCTTTTTGACAGTACCGAAATCAATGAAGAAAAACTCAGCGAATTACGGCAGAAAGACGCTCTCTCTGAACTCATGAACGAACTGGGACAGGCTTTTCCGGACACCAAACGGGTACTCATCGATGAACGGGACATCTATATGGCTGAAAAAATCAAATCAGCCGAGGGAAAACGAATAGTTGCCGTAGTAGGCGCCGGGCATGTAGCTGGAATATCCCAACGCCTTCATGAAGACAACCAGACCCGCATGGAAGAGATTAACACCATACCTCCGGTATCGAGGCAATGGAAAATAGCCGGCTGGGCCATACCGGCACTCATTATCACCTCCATTTTCCTGATCGGCGTCAAACAAGGCGCAACCGAGGCCGGCTCAAATGCGCTATACTGGATACTGGCTAACGGTATCCCCAGTTCCATCGGCGCAACTTTTGCCATGGCACACCCGGCCGTTATCTTCTCAGCTTTCGCGGCAGCCCCCATAACCAGTCTGACTCCGGTCATCGGGGCGGGATATGTCTGCGCTTTTGTCCAGGTTCTCACAAACCCGCCGGTGGTCAGGGAGTTTGAGGATGTAGGACGGGATATTTCCAGATTTTCAGGGTGGTGGAGCAACAAGCTTTTGCGTGTTTTCCTGGTATTTTTTCTCACCGGGCTCGGGTCAAGTATCGGCACATGGGTTGGCGGTTACCGTATCGTCAGTAATCTTTTAGGATGATGTAACCGTCTCTACAGCCGACCGCAAATATATCGTATAATTTTTCGCTTCACTGCAACCCTCTTATACAAAGAGCGAAGTACAATATCGGGAAGCATATCTCAGTTCATGCAAAAAGGCATATAATTTCCATGACAACAGAAAACACTCAAGACGAAACCTTACTCACCAGCCGGCAACGTCGATTCCTGCGCAGCCTCGGACATCATCTTGCCCCTGCAGCCTATATCGGACGTGAAGGAATCACTCCTCCTGTGATCCGATCCGTTTCCACATCACTTGACGCCCATGAGCTGATAAAGGTGAAAATCGGGCAGAATTGCCCTGGGGAGAAAAAGGATACAGCCGGGAGTCTGGCATCGGAGACAGGTAGTGAGATCGTCCAGTTAATCGGCAGGATGATACTGTTATACAGAGCCAATCCCAAACTGAAGGCTGAAAAAAGAATTGCTTTCTAGGTGCCTGTCCACTCAAAGGTAGAAACAAAAAAAATCATCCTGGAAAAGCATTCCAGGATGACTTGAAAACGAATTCGATCTAACCGGCATGGCTGGACCAGGTTGGCTGCCTACAACGGACAATGAAAGTTTATCACTCCGGCATGGCGCCTTCTGCTCTCTGCCGGAGACTTTCATACAAAAAAGTCACAAAAGCTTATAAATCTCCCCTATCAAAGAGATCTCTGCGATCTTCGACAAACCAATTGATAAAACGTTCCAGTCCGTTTTGCAGGAACCTGTCAAAATCCCAGGGATCCTGGGAAAGCAGCTTGCGGTACTCTGTCTTTATGGCATAGGCATAGGCATCGATCACCTCTCCTCCAGCAACAGTTACCTTCACCGGAACCCTTTCATATTTTTCCCCTTCAAAAGCGTCCAACTTGGCGATGGCATCTTCGTCCAGATCCCAATACATCTTTCCGTTGACGCTGGCCCCTTCTTCACTTGTGATTGCAGGATACTCGGTTTTTTTAATCCGATATCGTGCAAAACCATGCAAAACCGCTTCCCGGCCGGCAAAAGCGTTCCCAGTGACCGCCTTCATGACCATGGGTGACTGCAGGGTGCCATAACAAAAAAGTGAATGTAATCCCATAGCGCTCCTTACCCTCTTACTGTTCCAGCTTTCAATCTTTTCACCTGATTTTCGTTTTCGCTTCTCTTACTCCGTCCTATGACGGTACGTGAAAACGTGCGTCAGATAAAGATCACTCTGATTGAACATACTTTTTGTCCTCTCCCAGCCACCCGCCAATGGACCACTTTTCCAGTCGGGTAAGGCTCTCGGGAACCACTATAGATCTCTCTTTTAAGAACAAAAAGCACCTCAATCTGGGGTACCTACCATAACGCAACTTACTGTTTTTTCCAAGCCCGGAAAAGAAAAAAGCTGCCTTGGGTAGTCATATGGATTACCAGGGAATACAGCACGGATGCGGTCACCCCTCACTCTAAAAAAAGGGTCGATATATTGCGGGTGTCGAGTCGCTGAAATCATGAGCATACTCTACCACAATGTGAAACTCATCTGACTCAAGTAAAAATTCCAGGGCACAGCTTCTCTGCAGTGCCCCGGACATCCGGAACCGACATTGTAGAAGATGAATACGTATGGTTGCTCTTATGGGTATCTTGAACAATTAGATATTTCGTTCAAGATTAGGGCATGTAAAAAAAATTACCACATACATATAGTTGATATTTCGAGGATAATTTTTTTTAAGCATAACACAGAGATAGGGCGAAAAAGCAATTATTCAAGATGGCCTTATGCCTTTCCGGCACTCCCTAATACCTCTTCATTTTTTTCAATAACCATTTTGATCAGCTCGTCCCGGGCAGGTCCAAGATATTTTCTGGGATCAAACTCGCTGGGATTCTGTGCGAAAATCTGACGAATAACTGCTGTCATGGCCAAACGACCGTCACTGTCAATGTTGATCTTGCAGACGGCAGAAGAAGCGGCCCTGCGAAGCTGCTCTTCGGAGTTGCCCACAGCGTTCTCCATTTTTCCGCCATAGGCGTTAATCATCTCAACATATTTGGGGATAACAGCAGACGCTCCATGCAGGACAATGGGATATCCCGGCAGTCGCTCTTCGATCTGTTCAAGAATATCAAATCGAAGCGGCGGCGCTTCCTCACCTGGCTTTACCTTAAATTTGTAAGCTCCGTGCGAGGTTCCAATGGATATTGCCAGACTGTCCACCCCGGTACGCTCAACGAATTCTTCGACCTCCTCGGGCCGAGTGTAATTGGAAGCCTCATGGGAAACCTCGTCTTCCACGCCTGCCAGAACCCCCAGTTCTCCTTCCACGGTTACGTCACGCTCATGGGCGTATTCAACCACCTGCCGGGTTACCTCTATATTTTTATCAAAGGGATGGTGGGATCCGTCAATCATGATGGAAGAAAAACCGTTATCAATACAGGATTGAGCAAGTTCGAAACTGCTGCCGTGGTCAAGATGCAGGGCAATTGGAATGTTGCTCCCCTCTGCACGAGCCATTGCAACGGCGCCTGCTGCCATATACCTGAGCATAACAGGGTTGGCATATGTACGAGCACTTCCGGAAACCTGAAGAATGACAGGGGATTTTGATTGCACACACCCCAGGACAATAGCCTGCAGCTGTTCCATATTATTAAAATTATAGGCAGGTACGGCGTACTTACCCTCCATGGCCCTGGTAAACATTTCCCTGGTGTTCACAAGACCAAGTTCACCATATTTCACCGGTGTTTTCATAACACTCCTTTTTAAGTTAAGATATCAATAGAGGGTTTCTTTCAGATACGCGATAAAACGCTGCCAGGATTTTTGATCAGCCTCTTCCCTGTATCTTTCGGACCCAAAAACCGTAAAGGCATGGGGCGCGCCGCTGTAGGTAGTCATCTCATGGTGAACACCCTGCCCCTCCATACGTGCCGCAAGATCGGCAAAATCTTCCATGGTTACCGAGGTGTCAGCTGTCCCGTGAAAAATGATGACATCTCCATGAACGTTGGAATAATCCTGATTTTCCGGCGTGGAGAGGCCGCCGTGAAAGGAGACAAATCCCTTTAACGCAGCGCCTGAACGAGCTAACTCCAGCACCGCAGCTCCACCGAAACAGTAGCCGGCAATGACGGCGTTGTCGATCTTCGCTCCCTGTTGTTTCGCCGCTTCCAAAACACCATTGAGACGTTTTCGCATCAAGGCCCGGTCGGCATAGAGGCTTTTCGTCAGGGCGCGCCTGTCAGCGACTTCTACAGGCCGGACACCCTTACCATAGAGATCGCCTGCAAAAACAGCGTAACCAAGAGCCTCGAGCATATTCGCCCTTTGGACTTCATAGGCGGTTAAACCGTCCCAATCATGAATCAGGATAACAAGGGGACGATCATTGCCGATGCCCGCCATGTACCCCTCGAATTCATTATCATCGACCAGGTAGGTAACAGCGCTGCCTTGTGCTAAACAATGGGTGGTGAACAGAAGAACGAATAAAAAGATAATGAATGTACGCATAAAGGGCCTCCTGGAACATAACCGGCGTAAAGCGGTTTTTTTGGGAAAAAATCAAAATGTGAATACAATACGGAGGACTGATGCAGTTAAGAATACGTATAGGTTTCAGAGAAATCAATAGGTGGACGAAAAATTTTACCAAATCCGAACATACAGCCCCCTTGTACTGTCGCACCCGGATAAATGTGATCCGGCAGTGGATAAAAGGATTTTATTCTGTGCAATTGGCACGAGTTTGGTTATTATAGAGGCTTGTTCTCAGTTAGAAATCCGTAGCGTGCGAGCAATGTCCTTAACGCAGCTACGCTGCTTACATGCCCGCTAATCGCTACCACCATCACAGGTTCACCGAATACATCTCAGTACTCCTGTCGAGGCACTAATCATCAAGGAGAAAAATATGGAATTTTTACCCAGTCAGGATCCGGAAATCTTTAACCTGATCCAAAACGAAGAAAAACGACAGGCAGAAAAAATACGCCTGATCGCGTCTGAAAATTATGTATCTACAGCAGTCATGGAAGCCACAGGTTCGGTGCTGACCAACAAATACTCCGAAGGCTACGCAGGGAAAAGATACTACGAAGGACAGCAATACATCGATCAGATTGAAGGTCTGGCCATTGAACGGGCGAAAGCTCTTTTCAGCGCGGAACATGCAAACGTACAACCGTATTCAGGTTCCCCCGCAAATCTTGCAGTATATCTTGCCTTTCTCCAGCCGGGTGACACTATCCTCGGGATGGCCCTTCCCCACGGAGGACATTTGACCCATGGCGCCAAAGTATCCATCTCCGGCAAGTACTTCAATGCCGTATCCTACAGTCTGAATCCCGACACCGGCATTCTTGATTATGAGGCCATCCGTGCCCTGGCCAAGGAATGCTCACCCAAAATCATCATTGCCGGACATTCAGCCTATCCACGGGTTCTCGACTTTGCAAAATTCAGGGAGATTGCCGACGAGACCGGAGCAATCCTCATGGTAGACATGGCCCATTTTGCCGGTCTGGTTGCAGGAGGCGCGCATCCAAGCCCGTTTCCGTACGCTGATGTGGTTACCACTACCACCCATAAATCCCTGCGCGGTCCCCGTGGAGCCATGATCCTCTGTAAGCAGGAACATGCGCAGGCTATTGACAAAGCCGTCTTCCCCGGCATACAGGGCGGCCCCCACAACAGCACCACAGCAGCCATAGCAGTGGCCTTAAAGGAGGCGTCCACAGAGAATTTCAAAACCTATGCAGCACAAATTGTTGCCAACGCGCGGGCTCTGGCAGCAACCCTGAACGGTCATGGCTTCGATCTCGTCACCGGAGGTACGGACAATCACCTGATGCTCGTTGACCTGACCAACAAAGGGGTGACTGGAAAAATCGCAGCCAAGGCATTGGACGCGGCTGGAATAGTTCTCAACTACAATGCAGTTCCCAATGATACGCGAAAACCTTTTGATCCCAGCGGGATCCGCCTTGGATCATGCGCAGTGACCTCCCGCGGATTTAAAGAGGCGCAAATGCAGCAGATAGGTGACTGGATGCATGCAGTTATCGCTGACCCCGAAAATACATCGCTGCAGGAGGATATCGCTGTTCAGGTCCGCGAGTTATGCGCCGAATTCCCTGCCCCTGGTTTGGAGCATCTAAACGGCAATTGACCGGCATGGCCGGATCAGATCGGCCTACCGTAACGTTTCATAAACGTCATGATATCCGGTAACTGCTTACAGAGCACTCGATCTCTCCGCGATCACCCCGGCATACGGATGGCTCAATACGCTGTACCAGCCTGATTGCAGAGATTATCAAGCACCCTGCAACCAGTTTACAAGTACGGGGTCAATCGAACCTACCAGTCCTCCTCTGTGAGTAGTTACGATATCCGGTTTGTTGTCTCCATGAGATGCAAGTTACTTTCGGATCAGGAGAGATGACCTTTTCGCTCTCTCCTCTATTCACTCCCTCATAAAAAAAGGCTTCCCTGTAAAGGGAAGCCTTTCGCTGTTACATCGATCTTTCAGTATCGGTCACATAATTCCCTGTACTACGGATCCGGCAAAGCTGACAAATTTTGCAGGCAAGGCGCCCATGAGTATGATCATGACCACCAAAATGACACCGGTTACCCGGGTCATGGGAGCCACGCTTACCGCCGGACGCTCTTCCGGTTCACTTGTATATGCGGCTTTTACCACAGACAGGTAGTAGTAAATGGCAATGGCGGTGTTGATGGCGGCAAGGGTGACGATGATCAGATGTCCCTGCTGCAGGGTAGAGGTAAGCAGGAAAAACTTACCCATAAAACCTACAAATGGAGGTATGCCTGCTAGAGCAAAAAGCCCCACACTGAGTACAAAAGCAAGTACCGGCTGTCGTTTATAGAGTCCGTTGAAATCATCAATAAGCAGGTTTTCGCCTTTCCGTGAAAGTGCGCTTATCACGAGAAAGCAGGCAAGATTCATGATCACATAGCCTGCGATGTAATAAATAGCCAATCCATATCCCTCGGCGCGTAGGCTTAAAAGACCCAACACCACAAAACCGGCATGGGAAATCCCTGAAAAGCCGAGCATGCGCTTGATATCTTTTTGCACCAAGGCGCAAAGGTTTCCGTAAAACATGGAACAGACGGCGACAGCCCCAAGAAACTGCACCAGGAATTCAGGCTGTCCACTGGGGAGCGTCATGAATCGAATCAACAGGGCGACAGCGCCAAGCTTGGGAACAGTGGCGATAAATCCGGTCGTCTCATTGCTCGCACCTTCATACACATCAGGAACCCAAAAATGCATGGGAAATACAGCGAGCTTATAGAAAAAGCCGGCCAGTATCATGATGACGGCAATCACAACTGCAGGTTGACTGCCAAGACCCTCAAGTGCGGGAATAATATCCTGCAAATAGGTAGAACCGGTCAATCCGAAAAGATAACTCATACCGAACAACATGAACCCGGTGGCCATAACACCGAAAAGAACATATTTTATGCCGGCCTCCATCTGGGTTCGAGTACCTGTACTGTCATCCCTCATGGGAACCATGATGTACAAGGCAAATGAGGAAAGTTCAAGACTGATAAAAATTGCTATCAGTTCAACTGAGCTGACCAGCATCATCAAACCGAGTACGCTCAGAAATAAAAACATGCTGTATTCGGCACGGACCCCATTGGCAATGCCTTTCAACTCAACTCCGAAAATCATAACCACAGCAAGAGCAAAGCCGATCAGCACCTTGAACATCTGTGTATAATTATCAACGACATAGGCGTTATGAAAGAGTGTGCCCTCCTGACTGTATGCAAGACAGGCAGAGGCGAAGACCAGCAAACCGATAAGGATACTGCTGCCACGCAGCATCTTGACATCCGGCGCCGGCAACAGACTGACGATGAAATAAAAGGTTGCTCCACACAGCAACACCAGTTCAGGAAGTATAGCCATCATAGATATGCCCTACTCGATATTCTTCAATATTGCAGATATTATGTTAGTCTACAGGTAAATACTCTCCACAGCACCGTGCTATGGCATAAGTAGTGTTGCAACGTGCTGATGTTGCTGCCATTGTCCGAGTTGTTCGACGAGTTGCTGAACAGAGGCATCCATCAAGTTAATAAACGGCTGGGGCCCGAGTCCAATCCAGAAAACAAAGAGAAGGAACGGAGTCAGTATGATAATCTCCCGAATATTCAAGTCGCTCAGATAGCTTTGATCCGGGTTGTCGGTACCTCCCCAGACAATTTTCTGGAGCATGCGCAGCATATACGCAGCGGCCAGGACAGCGCCTGGAATAGCAGCAAGCGCGAGGATTTCATTCTCACGAAAGGCGCCTGCCAGAACCAGGAATTCACCTATAAAGGAATTTGTTCCGGGAAAACCGAACGAGGACAGACAAAAGAAGACCAGAAAGGTGACATACCACGGCATGTATTTGCCGACTCCGGTCGCTAACCGCAACTCGCGGCTGTGCGTTCTCTCGTATATCATACCCACGCAGAGAAACAGAGCACCCGTCGTGACGCCGTGGTTGATCATCTGCATAATGGCGCCCTGGATTCCCTCGGAGTTAAAGACAAAAATTCCCAAGGTAACAAATCCCATGTGACCTACAGAGGAATAGGCTATCAATTTTTTCATGTCATGCTGCGCCAGGGCGGTAAATCCGCCGTAAATGATACCTGCTATGGACAACCAGAGTATGTATGGCGCCAGGAGCAGGCTTGCATCGGGCGTAATAGGCAGACAGAAACGCAGCATGCCGTAGGTTCCCATTTTCAGGAGTATGGACGCCAGGATAACGGAACCGGCGGTTGGAGCCTCAACATGAGCTGCAGGCAGCCAGGTGTGTACCGGAAACATGGGTACTTTGATGGCGAAAGCAAGGAAGAATGCCAGGAAAACGAGAATCTGGAACAGCATGGAATATTCGTTCCACATCATATCCGGAATAAAGAAGCTATGCCCGTTCTTCATATATAACGCAATGATTGCCACGAGAAGCAATACGGAACCGGCCAGCGTATACAGAAAGAATTTAATGGAAGCATATACTTTACGCGGACCGCCCCATATGGCGATCAGCAGATACATCGGAATGAGCATGAACTCCCAGAGGATATAAAAGAGCACGAAATCCAGAGCAACGAAAACTCCGACCATGGAAGTTTCCATTATCAGCAGGCAGAACATGAATGCAGTGACCCTCTTGGAAATATATTTCCATGAAGCCAGTACGCAAAACGGCATGATAAACGTGGTCAGGATCACCAGGAGAATGGAAATCCCGTCAACTCCCACAACGTAATTGATATTGAATTGCGGAATCCACGTATGCAGCTCTGCAAACTGATACTTGGTAGAGGTTTTGTCAAAACCAAACAAAAGTCCTATGGACGCAAGCGCTGTAATAGAAGTGATGACCAGCGTCCAGTATTTGGCAAAAGCTTCCTTGGGGTAGACAAAAAGCGCCAGGCTTCCTGCAAGCGGGAAAAATATAAGGAAACTGAGCAGGGGAAACCCCTGATTGAGATTCTGTAAGACGTCCATTCCCTCCTTCCCCTTATGAAATATGGTAAAAAATCAAAGTAATCAGAACGATCGCTGCAAGACTGGAAGCATAAAACAAGACATACTGCACCTGTCCGCTCTGTACGATACGCAGTTTACCGCCAACGGCACGAACAGTACGTGCAATGCCGTCAACGATCCAATCAATGACATTCCAATCAAACCAACTCCAGAAACGGCTGACAGACATGAGAGAGTGCAGGCCGACAACCCGATACGCTTCTCCCCAGGCAGTATCAAACCACTGTATGGGGTAGCGAACCAGCCACATGAAAAGACCGCCGAGATTTCTGTAAAGCCAATCAATATCGACCGTGACGGTATCCCTTGGCTCCAGAAAACGTTTAAACACAAAGAACGCAAATGCCGCAAAGCCCATCAATTGTAAAGTTTCCATCAAGTGATAGGTGGTAAAGGGAGTATAGCCCTCCACCGGATACGGTAACATGGAGTAGAGAAATTCAGGAGCAGACCCGACAACAACACAAAGCGCAGAACCGAAGGCCATGGCAATCATCATGTTCCAGTCGGGATCGGCAGCTTTCTTCCAAGTGGCTTCACTGCAATTGTTTTTGCCGAAAAAGAGAAAATACGGCAGTTTCAGCCCATTGTAGAGAAGAGTCCCGGTAGCGCCGAACATCAACAGCCAGGCAGGCCAATACAGATGCTCTTCAAATCCTGCAGTGATAATCATGGATTTTGACGCATACGCTGCAAATAGCGGAGCCGCTGAAATCGACAGACAGCCGACAATAGTACACACGAATGTCAGCGGCATTTTTTTGTACAGCCCGCCAAGTTCGGTGAATTTACTCTTTCCGGTCATATACAGGACAGAGCCGGTCCCCATGAACAACAAACTCTTATACAAGATATGAGCTACGGCGTGTGCGGCGGCCCCGTTCACAGCCATATTACTGCCGATTCCGACCCCGGCCACCATGTATCCGACCTGTGATACAATGGACCAGGCGAGCAGCTTTCGGATATCGTTCTCGAGGATGGCATAGATAACACCGTAGAGCGCCATAATGACTCCGAGCACGATGAGAATGTCCATTCCTGCACAGGCCCTGGCAAGGGTATATACAGCGGTCTTCGTGGTACAGGCGCACAGAAACACCGCTCCGTTAAAAGATGCTTCAGAATAGGCTTCCGGAAGCCACGAATGCAGAGGTACAACGGCGGCATTCAAGGCAAAGCCGATCATAATCAAATAGGTATAGAGTTCTGGATGGGCGACATCCATAAGATCGAACTCGATATTTCCTACAGCCTGATAACGAAGCATAATTCCGGCAAGGAGAATAACTCCCCCGATGGCATGGATGAGCAGGTAGCGGTAACCGACTGCAAGACTCCGCTTTCTTCCCCGAAACCAGATGAGGAATACTGAGGCAAAGGCCATCATCTCCCAAAAGAAAAACAGGCTGATGTAATCACCGCAATAAATTGTCCCCAAGGCTCCGGCAGCATAGAACCATGCAGCAATATGCTCGCCGGCTCTGTCCACATGCAATCCGTAGAGCGTACCAATCACGGCAACTATAGCCATAATGACGGCAAAGACGGAAGAGAGCTTATCTACCCGTCCGAAAACCAGCTGCCAGTCCATAAACTGAAAAATACCGAAATTATCAGCCAGGGAGCAGTTCGCAGCAACTGCAATCAACGCGACCGTGGGCACGGCGAGTAAATATGCTTTTCGCAACGGTCCCCTGATTACGGGTAAAATCAAAGCTCCGATGATCAGGAGCAGTGAGGGGTGAATAAAAGTATTCATTGCTCCTCCTCTTCACCTTGTATAACGGATCGCTCATAAAAATCTTCAGGAACCTGAAGACCGGCTTTCGCAGCCAGATGAGAGATAATAATTATAATCGTTGCAGCAATGAAACCAAACAACGACCAGTATGCCGGAACATGCCGTTCGACCCAGGAATGGGCATGACTGGTGTCAATAGTCATGGAAAACAGCGCTATACCTGCCAATGCACCGAGACAGCACCAAGTTACTACCTTGAGGTGAGCCTGGAGAAATTCGATTACATTCGTCATCCTGTCACCAATTGAACAAATTGCATCATAAAGCCTGGATAAATACCGATTATCACTGAAATAGTCACCGCAATCAATATCGGTATCAACATGCTCAGCGGAGCTTCCTTGATACCTGTTTCAGGCTCGCCGTCAGGACGTTTTCCAAAGAAGGCCTTATAGGTCACAGGAGCGAAATAACCGACATTGAGCACTGTTGAGGCGATGAGAATCAATAGTATACCTATCTGATGCGCTTCCATGGACCCGACAAGCAGATTCCATTTGGTTACAAATCCGGCAACGGGAGGAGCGCCGATCATGGAAAGAGAGGCTATGGCAAAGGCGCCGAAGGTGAAAGGCATGGTACGGCCGAGCCCGCTCATTTCTGAAATATACTTCTTGTGTGCCGCAATATAGATCGCACCTGCACAGAAGAACAGAGTGATTTTGGAAAACGCATGGTTGACGATATGAATGAGTCCGCCGTCAACTGCATGGGGAGTAAGCAGGGCCACACCCATAATTATATATGAGAGTTGACTGACGGTGGAATATGCGAGCCTTGCTTTCAGGTTATCTTTAGACAAGGCAATAACCGATGCGGCAATAATAGTGAAACCTACAAAATATGCCGTGGGAATTCCGAGATTCAATGCGTTCATGGTGTCCGTACCAAAAACATACAGCATGGTTCTGGTGGTACAGAATACTCCTACTTTAACCACCGCAACGGCGTGCAGCAAAGCGGAAACCGGTGTCGGAGCGACCATTGCGCCTGGCAGCCAGTGATGAAACGGCATGATTCCGTTTTTCGCAAAGCCGAAAATACAGAACACATAGAGCATCACCACAACCCATGCCTTCGCATCAGACGGTAGTATGCCTGTAAGGATATTATGAGGAAAGTCCAGAGTTCCGGTAAGTACGTAGATAAGAACGATGGCCGGCAGCAGGAAAAATTTTGCGGTGGAAGTCAGGTAGATAATATATTTCCGTGCACCGGAATAGGATTCTTCGTCTTGATGGTGCGCAACCAGCGGGTATGTGCAAACTGAGACAATTTCATAAAACAGGTACATAGTGAAAAGATTGTCTGATAAGGCCACGCCGACGGCTCCGAAAATAGCCAGCGCGAAACAGGCGTTGAAACGCGTTTGACAGGGTTCGTCATGCGCTCGCATATACCCCATGGAATAAAAGACGGCTATGGTCCATAATGATGATGCGACCAAAGCGAAGATCATTGAAAATCCGTCAGCTCTCAGCGTGATTGAAAGTCCCGGTAACAGGCTGAATATTTCATACCTGAGGACATTTCCTTCTTTTATACTGGGAATGAAAGACAACACTATGATCAGGAGAAGAATCGAGGAACAGGAGGATACAAATTCTCGTAAGTTCGGATTATTCTTCAGGTTCATGACCACCAGACTGCCGAACAGCGGGATGAGCACCGCCAGCAGGAGGTTGACGTTCTCGACAATGTTGGGATTGGAAACGGCTTCCATGGTGTGTATCTCCGATTAACCGTGTAGATCGCCGAGATCTTCGACATCAATGGATTTATAGTTTCGATAAACAGCCACGACGATACTGACCGCTATGGCAGCTTCCGCCGCTGCAATGGCCATGATAAACAAGGTGAAAATCTGACCGATGGCAGGCTCAGGGGCAAGAAATCGACTGAAAGCCATAAAATTTGTTGAAGCTGCGGCAAGAACGAATTCAGCAGAAATCAGCATACCGATGACTGTCCGATGGACCATTAAACCGTAGATTCCGAATCCAAACAGCATGGCGCCGATGATAAGGTAGGTAGTCAGGCAGTTGTATAAGCCCAATATTTCCAGCAGGATCTGCATGAATTAATTCCTCCCTCGTCTTGCCAGCACCAGGGCTCCGATTATGGCAAGTAAAAGCACAATTGAGATGAGCTCGAAAACCATGGAGTGCGTGGTCAGCAGAGCCATTCCAACGGCCTTGATGGAGCCGTCGGCAGTGGCGTGTTCCGGAAAGGGCTGCCATTCGGTTTTCAAGGCAAGCAACGAAAATCCGGCAAAAAACAATCCGCCGACTGAGCCGCCGAGCGGTCCGATGAGTTTTGAAAGGTATGTGTTGTCAGGGCCGGTTTCATCTTCAGGGGTGGCCATCATTATACCAAAGGCGATAAGGATGGATACCGCACCGACATAAATGAGCATCTGCATCATTGCAACGAAAGGGCTGAGCAGAAAATAATACACTCCGGCCAGTCCGGTAAAGCAGACGGCAAGACCGGATACTGCACGGACAAGCCGTTTAGAGACTACGGCAATGACCGCACCGCTGATTACCAGAAACACAGTCAACAGGAAAATTACACCGGCAAACGCCTCCGCTGAAAACAAAGACGGCAGGGTTCCCGACGGGCAGACTAGCGGCTGCATCAGTTTTGATCCTCCAGTCGTTTGACCAAATCAATAATAAAATCGTCCTTGTTAAAGCTGCAGAGATTATACTCTTTGGAGAATCGCAGAGCATTAAAGTTGCACGCTTCTACGCAGGATCCGCAGAGACTGCATTTGGTGAAATCGAGCTGATATTTGGTCAGTGATTTTTTCTTTTCACCTTCCTTTTTTGCACCGGCAAGTGTGATGCAGCTCGATGGACACGCCCTTTGACAGGCCATACAGACAATACAATTAGGTGCGCCTGTTTCCTCATTGCCGATCAGTTCAATATGTCCTCTGAAGAGCGGGGTCATTTCCGGCACGTCATAAGGATATTGCTCTGTTACCACCGGTTTGAAAAATTCACGCGCAGTTATCATCAGCCCGGTCACCAGACTCTTGCCGCCGACCAGGATATCGTTCCAGTAACCACTCATAATCAAAATACCTTGATGAAGAAGGCTGTTAACAGCACATTGACAAGTGAAAAGGGTATGAGAATCTTCCAGGAAAGGTTCAGCAGCTTATAAATCTGGGTTCTCGGATACGTCCAACGAATCCAGATAAATGTGAAGATAAGGATATAAATTTTGATAAGGAACCACCACACACCCGGGGTCAAACCGAAGGGGCAATCCCACCCACCGAGAAACAGGGTTGCGGTAAGACAGGCGCCGACGACGATATTGAGATATTCACCCATCATGAACAGCCCAAATCCCATGGAGCTGTACTCCGTCATGAAGCCTGCAACGAGTTCACTTTCGGCTTCCGCCATATCAAAGGGTGCACGGTTGGTTTCAGCTATGGAACAGATAAAGAAAATAATGAAACCTATCCACATATAGAGAAAATGGAAATTTTCAAATCGAAAAATGTTCCAGTGCCAGATGCCGCCCTGCTGATCAATGGCTATTTCCCGCAAGTTCATGGATCCTGAGATCATGACGATACAGATGACCGTCAACAGCATCGGAATCTCATAGGCAAGGTTCTGCGACACGGCACGTGCAGCAGAAATAATAGCATATTTATTACCTGAGGCCCAGCCGCCGAGCAAAACAGCCATCATGGCGATGGAGGCTATGGCAAAGAGCAACAGGACCGAGAGTTCCATGGCCCTGGCCTGAATATTTTCAGAAAAAGGAATAACGACCAGCGAAGTGATCGCCGGAATCATCGCCAGCACGGGAGCGACGCGAAAAACAATTCCATCGGCGCCTCTGGGCACCAGGAGTTGTTTGGTCATCAGCTTGATACCATCAGCAATCGGTTGAAGAAGACCTTCAAACCCGGCTTCCATGGGTCCTGTCCTTCGTTGAATCCTGCCGGCTCCTTTACGTTCGCACCAGCCGAGATAGGCTGCATTCAACCCTGCAAAGACCATAATGCCGATGAGATATAAAATCGGGCGCCAAATACTTGTGTCCATTGGTAGCTCTTCTCGCTTACTTATCGATCAATCTCAGGAATAACCAGGTCCAGACTGCCCATGAAAGCAAGGGCATCGGCCAGCAGCATTCCCTCTGCGACTTCTCCGTACAAACTCAGATTACTGAATGTCGGTGACCTTAGTTTGAGTTTGTATGGATTCTTATCACCATTACAGACCAGCATATGCCCGAGGGACCCCCTGGCGGTTTCTACAGCTGAGTAATGATATCCAAGATCCGGCTTAATGATTTTGGGTACTTTCTTTGCCATTACCGGACCTTCGGGCAATTTATCAAGGGCCTGTTCAATAATGCGCAGAGACTGTTCG
Organism: Desulfobulbaceae bacterium; assembly: GCA_963678525.2. GTDB lineage: Bacteria > Desulfobacterota > Desulfobulbia > Desulfobulbales > Desulfobulbaceae > Desulfogranum. The sequence continues at coordinate 261,123 of CAXXDG010000003.1, read as the reverse complement.
ATTTCATCCATACGCACCATGTACCTAGCCATGGAATCACACTCCGGATACACCGGGACATCAAAATCAAATTCAGGGTACACGGAATACGGTTCGTTTTTCCGTACGTCGTAGTTGATTCCCGAACCGCGTGCAACAGGACCTGTGGCGCCGTATCTGCGACACTGCTCCTCGCTGATAAATCCGATATCCTTGATCCGTTTTATCAGGATGATATTATGGGTTACCAGGTCATGATACATACGGGGCATGCGGCTGCGCAGTCGTTTGATAAAGTCGCGGGTTCCGGTAACGAATTCTTCATCAATATCGTTGTACACGCCGCCGAACCGCATATAACAATACGTCAGTCTTGATCCGGTAACTCGTTCCAGCAGGTCGATTATCTGCTCACGATCATCAAATGCATAAAGCAGAGGGGTAAATCCTCCAAGATCGAGAAGAAATGCAGCCCACCAGAGGAGATGGCTGGCAATGCGATTCAACTCAACCGTGATCACCCTGATATATTCCGCGCGTTCGGGAACTTCTATGCCTGCAGCCTTTTCCACGGCAAGGGCATACCCATGATTAAATGCAAGAGCATGGAGATAGTCCATACGTGCGGTATTGGGCATGAATTGAGGATAGGTCCCTGCTTCTGCAAGCTTTTCATGCATACGGTGAATGTATCCAAGTACGGGCTCAGCCTTGACTATATATTCACCGTCCATGGTCAGTTTGACACGAAGCACGCCATGTGTTGCGGGATGCTGAGGACCAAGATTGAGGACGAATGTCTCATCACTGCGTAAATGAATGGGAAGTGTCATGGCATATAGTCCTTACGCAGAGGGTAAAAATCTGCATCTTCAGGGAGAAGAATACGAATAAGATTTGGATGATCGACAAACTCGATTCCGTAGAAGTCAAACGTTTCCCGTTCGTGCCAGTCAGCACCGCTGAAAACATCCGATATCGTCGGGACCTGTGGTTCCGACCGCGGCACCCGGAGCCGGACCATCACTCTTGCATAAGACTCATGAAAATGACTGAAAGTATAGACCACTTCAAGCTGATCATCTTTCAGCCAATCCACCCCGGCGATGGATTCAATGAACCACTTCTCACCGTCAAGCGCCCGTGCCACTTCAGCAATCCGTTCGGCGTTGCAAAGCACATCCAGACTGCAACCGGTTGTTGCAAAATCCACAGCCCTTGCGCCGGCACTGTGCAGTACCGTATCAGGTTTTTGCTCCTCGCCTTCACCAGCCTTTTCTGCGGGGACGACAGTCTCTGCATACGGCACAATTTTCTCGATAGCGACTTTCACGCTTTCAATCACATTCATGAAAAATACCTGATTGGATGTTTAAACTCTAGGCCAACGACGTGTACCGGTGATTTTTTCTTCCAACGTCATTATGCCTTCCAGAAGAGCTTCAGGTCTGGGAGGACATCCCGGTATATAGACATCCACGGGGAATAGCTTGTCTGCTCCTTCAACTACATTATAGTTTTCCTTGACCTTGAAAGGGCCTCCGGAAATGGCGCAGTTTCCCATGGCGATTACCCATTTGGGTTCCGGCATCTGATCATACAGGGTCTTCACAGCCATCTCAAGCTTCTTGTTGATGGTCCCCGCGACAATCATAACGTCACTCTGCCTGGGCGACGGACGAAACACTTCGGCGCCGAACCGTGAAATATCATATCGAGAGCCGCCTGTGCACATCATTTCAATTGCACAGCAGGCGAGACCGAAGGTCATGGGCCACAAAGAATTGGCGCGGCCGAGACTGAGCAGTTTATCCAACTGCGCGAACTGAACTATTGATGATGGTACGTTTTCCGATTCCACTCAAATACCCCCTTGACCCAAGCATATACTACGGCCAGTGATAAAATACCTACAAAAAGAACAACCTCGAAAAATCCCCAGATGCCGACATCAGGACTATTGTAGACAGCCGCCACAGGAAAAAGAAACAATACGTCGACATCAAAGGCGAGAAAAATAAGAGCATAGAGATAGTAAATGATGCCGAATCTGATCCAGGCGCTGCCGATGGGCTCCATGCCGCATTCGATAAACTGATCGGTCTTACCGGCCACCTGTCGAGTGTGGGAAGACGGACTTAACAGTTTGACTATAATGATAGGTCCGACACCGAAAGCGAGCGCCCCTATTAAAAAAATGGTTACATAGATAATATTTGTTAGTATAATCTGATCCATATGCCCCTCCCGAGGCTTCTTTTTGCATCAGCCAAATTGATGCTTCTCATCAGCACATCTTGAGTTTTATACTGCTATTTCCCGCCGCTGTCAACTCAATTTCACCTAACTTATTGACTTGGTACTCCTTTGTGGTGCTTAAATATCGCCGTTTTCCATTAAAAAACATTGACCAATTTCATTAAAGTGGTAGGGTAGACTCCGACTTCAATTCCAATCATACTTGCGTTCAATCGCATTGATATCGGGTCTCATAATGGCGATCACTTTCAGACAACTAGAAATATTTATTGCTGTCGCCGAAACGCAGCAGGTAACCAGAGCCAGTAAAAAACTGTTTCTCACCCAGTCGGCGGTCAGCATGGCGCTCGGAGAGTTGGAAAACCAACTCGGAGGCCCGCTGTTCGACCGGCATGGTCGCAGTCTGCTGCTTAACGACCGTGGAAGATATCTTCTCCCCCTTGCTAAAAACATACTCAACCAGGTCGCAAACGTCGAATCCATGCTTACGGAACAAAGCGATTCTGTAGCCGGCGTATTGGAAATCGTTGCCAGCTCGACCATCGGAAATTATGTACTTCCATACCTTATAGGTGCTTTTATGCGCCTCCACCCCGAAGCCCATATCAATATGCTGGTCGTGAACACCATGGCGGCTGAACATCTTGTCGCAAAAGGAGAAGCCGACCTGGGTTTTGTAGAAGGTGAAATCAACGTAGACTCACTCGTCGCCTCGAACTGGTTTGAGGATGAATTGGGGATTATCGTCAATCCAGGCCACAAACTCGCCGACAGGGAGACTTTCAAAATTCCCGACGACCTGAAAGAAACAAGCTGGGTCATGCGGGAAGAAGGATCGGGCACCGCTGAAATTTTCACCAAAAAACTTGGTAAACACGCCTCACTGCTGAAGGTCGTGACAAAAACCGGTCACACCGAAGCTATTAAAAAGGCTGTGGAATCAGGCACAGGCGCAGCCTGCCTCTCCATGCTCACCGTATGCAAGGAAATCGAACATGGATGGCTGACCATTCTGCCCATCGAAGGCATTGATATGCGCCGTCAATTGCGGATCATCCAACACAAAGACAAGATCATGACCAAACTCATGTCTGAATTCCTCAATTTCTGTGAGGTTGTCGCCCAGAGTTTTAACGGCAAAGAATGCCTGACCTTTCCTTCAAAGCTCCAGTCTCTTCTCGCTACATACAAAAGCGAAAAGAAAAAATAAACAGGCATTATCAGGGAAGCCTCCCTGGAGGGCGCCTTCGGAACTCACGTCCCTCAGCCGTTACGAGAAGGGCTCTCCCCGCTAAGAACCAGCTCCTGACATATAGCCGAATCAGGTTTGTAAAACAAGCAATTGCAGCGCTTTATCTGAATTTACCTCAAAAGACAGAATTCGTCGATCAGCTGCGTCTTTATCCGCCATTGGCAACTGACACGACAACACTCTGTTTTGATAGAAAAATTTCGCACGGAAGATTCATTTTCCAGAAACGATCTCTGTAATCCGGGCGGAAAATTTCGCCCGGATTACAGCTTAACGCTTTATGTCTAAGCGTACATCACACGACCTGTACTTATTTCAGGTCCTGCAGGGCCTTGGTAACCCTTTCCATGCCTTCATGGATGATCTCCATGGAGGTGGCAAAAGAAAAGCGAATAAAATCATCGGATCCGAATGCAGCGCCGGGAACGCTTGCCACCAACGCCTCGTCAAGCAGATAGTCAGCCAGAGAAACAGAGCCGGTTATTGCTCCGTTTCTGCTTTTTTTGCCATAGTATGAGGAAAAGTTGGGAAACACGTAAAAAGCGCCCGCCGGTTCAACGCAACTTACCCCATCCATGGCCTGGAAACTGTCAACTATAAACCGTCTCCTCGGCCTGAAGGACTTCATCATCATTTTCGTAAAGTCCTGTGATCCATTCAAGGCAGCCATTGCTGCATATTGTGAAGGTGCCGCAGGATTCGAGGTGGACTGACTCTGAATCTTATTCATCGCCTTGATGAGATAAAGAGGACCGGCAGAGTAGCCTATACGCCATCCCGTCATGGAAAAGGATTTGGAAACCCCGTTCAGAATCAAGGTCTGTCCCTTCAGATCAGGTGCAAAATCAAGTATATGGGGCAACTTCCCTTCCATAAAGGTAAGCCGTTCATACATGTCGTCTGAAATCACGAGCAGTTTGTGTTTGCGCGCAATTTCTGCAACCGCTTCCAAGGCTTCCGCTGAAAAGACGGCGCCCGTAGGATTGGAAGGACTGTTTAACACGATAGCCCGGGTTTTAGCGGTCACATAGCCCGCCAATGTCTCAGGATTGAGGTCAAAATTTCTTTTTTCATCCAACGGTACAATTACAGGGACGCCACCTGCCAGCTGAACCATGGGGGGATACGATACCCAGTACGGAGCAGGAATAAGAACTTCATCCCCTGGGTTGAGTATGGCCTGGAAAGAGGTATACAGGCCGTGCTTGCCGCCGCAACAGACCTGGATCTGATCGGGCTCATAATCCCAGCCATGATCAATTTTAAACCGGTTACAGACAGCCTCACGTAATTCCAGAATTCCAGGGACCGGAGTATACCGCGTGTGACCGTCGTCAATAGCCTGTTTTCCCGCGTTACAGACGTGCTCCGGGGTTTGAAAATCCGGCTCACCTACACTGAAGTTAAGGACATCGGCTCCCGCTGCTTTCAGTGCTTTGGCTTTTGCATTGACTGCAAGCGTAGGGGAAGGTGCTACCTGCAGAACCCTGTCTGCAAGCTGTATAATTTCTGAAGACATGCTGTTTCTCCTTCTGGGAATATTTTGGGACGGAAAAGCGACCGTGCATGAGCGCATTTGTACAGACCGCACGACCTAGCAATTACCTGTCCCCTGACAAATTAAGGTTCTTCGTAGACTGGACACGGCTTTTGCCGGTCATACTCTCTGTAAGCCGGGTCCTCATACGAAGTGTGGCATTCCAGGCATAATCCCACCCGCAAAATACGATGCAGCTCTTCCCGATTAAAAGGACGCAGGTTTTCACGCGAACCATACTGGAGCGGCTCTCCTTCAATGGTTACAAAATTATCAAAACCCACAGTCCGTCCGCTCAGGGTATCTGCGCCGCGATCGACTGGATAAAACTCCCACTTCCCATCCCGTTTTACAACGGAGCCTTCACCAAGACCTATTGTCTTGGGGGATGCGTGACAATCTTTGCATCCTCTTCCGGCGGCCTGGGTCGTGTGCGGATTAATCGCTGCCATGGTAAATCTATTCATTCCCCCTTCCACATTTCCTTTGTCATCAATGAGTGTCACAATATCCTGGCATCCAGGAGTAACAATGACGATCTCATTCCCCCATACGGCAAGCATAGGTTTTTCATAACGAATGTAGCTTCTGCCCTCTTCCCACCAACCGGCGGTTTCCTCCAAGCTCAGCTTATCCAGATGCGTTTCGCGCGCATCCCTTTTGGCATGACAACCGTAGCATTGCGGCACCCAGGTTGAATGACAGGCTTCACAGGTGACCCTGTCATGTCCCGGGTAAAGACAAATTTCCTTTTTAGGCGGTTTGAGCGGACGCCTGCGTTCGTCTATTTTTCCATAAAGAAGAGAAGAACCATCTTTCTTCTCAACATTGACAAGGGCCTTACCCTTTCGGGTTGTACCGGGAGTCGGACTATGGCAGGCCCGGCAGCTGATTTCCAACTGCTGCTCATAATGGGCGTATCGATTGCCGTCGCCCATGATTTCATCCCTTGTGTGGCAATCAATGCATACCATGCCCCGGACATGGTGGACATCTGCGGCAAGCTCGAGATAAAAGCGGTCACCGGGCAGTTTTTTTTCTGACGCCTGCCCTTTCTTGTATGGTGTGCCGTAACCCTCTGCTTCAAAAATACCAATGTAGGATAAACCGATGCGACCGGAACGGTTATGGCAACGGATGCAATTCTCCTCAGGTACCTGTGCGACAATTTGAGGATGCGGTTTCTTAAGAATATCCTCTCCGGAGACAGCTACGGCTGGAGACTCGAAATCGGTTACAGAAGTGCGCTCTTCACCCTGGCCCGGAATATAATGGCAGGCGGAACAGCCTCCTCCTTTTTCATTAAAAAATGCGGGAGCTCCCGGAAGGTCATTTTTCTGTTTCCAAAGATGGCAGGTTGCGCACAGCTTTCTGAAATAGTCAAGAGCCGGCGAGGTCTCCCCGCTGTTGAGCAGTTCTTCTACTGTCAGATCCATATCCTGGGTTTCCGTTTCACCCCAGTAGTACAGGAGGGTAGCGAGGATACCCCTATTGGTGGCCATCAGAGAATTTTTCACCTTGTGCACGTCGGCAGGGTGGCATCCTTCAACGCTGCATGTTTGTTCGACCACCCTCAAATCACCAGGGTTCAAGACCATGCCGGCATGCGCCTTTTCTTTGTCCACGGCCAGGGCATCACCAAGATGGCACGGTGAACAGCCGACCACGGTTCTGTCATGGGCCGCATCCAGTTTTTCATATCGATGACAACTGAGACACATTTCCACATGCCCTGCAGTGGTGACAGCCAGTTGTTCGGGCCTTTTGACGTTCTGCTCCCTGTAGACGAGATATCCTGTAAGCAAAAGAGCAAAGGGTAACAACAGCAACAATGAAAATATCCGGCGAGGAGGACGATTCATGATATCTCTGGATGTGGCGCAGTACCTCTGCATATTCTTGCAGAGATCGCATACCGACCGCCGGCGAAAACCACCGGGCAATTATGACATGTTTCAGCAAAGGATTGCAGGTCTCCCGCAGGTTTTAACAGAGTCCGGTAAGAATAGTACCCTATACACTCTCCACTTTGAAACAGGAAGAATCCGTCTGGCGGCACCCTGCGGATATTACTCTCGAAAGCCCTGCACCACCGGATATCTTCTGCCTGGACCAAAGGCCTTGCTGGTCACTTTTATTCCAAGGGGCGCCTGCTTTCGTTTATATTCATTCAGCTGTATTCGACGCACGATATCGCGAACAACATCCGCATCAAACCCTTGTGCGGCAATTTCTTCAACACTTTTCTGATCTTCCAGATAGGCGGAAAGGATAGGATCCAGCACTTCGTATGCAGGAAGATCATCCTGATCGTATTGGTCGTGCTTCAGCTCAGCGGTCGGCGGCCGGGTGATTATCCGTTCCGGCACCACTTCACTTTCACGATTGAAGAAATGCGCCAACCTGTATACCATAGCTTTGGGTACGTCGGCAAGTACTGCGAGACCTCCACTCATATCTCCGTACAAGGTGCAATAGCCGACGGCCATTTCCGATTTATTTCCCGTGGACAACAACAGCGAACCGCGTTTATTGGAAATCGCCATGAGCAGATTGCCTCGAATACGCGCCTGAATATTCTGCTCGGTAACGTCTTCATCGGTTCCGGCAAAAAGATCCGCCAGGGTTTCGCCATAGGTTTCCATGATCCCTTTGATGGCGAGCAATTCAAAACCGCAGCCTAAATTTTCGGCAAGCTGCCCGGCATCATCCACAGACGCTCTGGAAGTGTACGGAGAAGGCATGGCGACACAGAGAACATTTTCGGAACCAAGCGCTCTGCAGGCAATGGCTGCTGTTACAGCAGAATCAATCCCGCCTGAAAGACCAATGACGGCTTGACGGAATCCGGTCTTGTGTAGGTAATCCCGCACGCCGAGGCAAAGAGCGTCAACAACGTCCTCAAGGCAGTCTTCTACACGTAAAGGTGCGGTATCTTCCACCCAGCATGCACTGTCTACCACCAACATTTCCTGCTCAAAACCCTTGCCTGCCGCAACGATCTCACCGCCCGCATTCATAACAAGGGAATGCCCGTCAAAAATCAGCCCGTCCTGACCTCCGACCTGGTTGACATACACAAGGGGCATCTTATGTTTGCGACACAGATCACTGAAAATCAGGTTTCGTTCATGCAGTTTACCGTGATAGTATGGTGATGCTGAAATATTGATAAGGCAATCCGGCATGTCCTCGCTCAGGCCGAAATTTTCCAGCGGATTGGAAGCGTACTGTTGTTGCCGCCACCAGATATCCTCGCAGACCGTCAGGCCGATTTTGAACCCCTGAAACGGAAAAACCGCAGACTCCTCGCCCGGTTCGAAATATCTGGTTTCGTCGAATACGTCATAGGTGGGAAGCAGCTGTTTTCGAGCCCTGTACAGCACCTTTCCGCCGGAGAGAACAAAGGCTGAATTGTAAAGGGATTTCCCGGGACCGGTTCTTCGCTCCAACACGCCGACAATACAGGTGATGTTTTCTCCAACCCCTTCAATTAATTTTTCCAGGGCGCGATCGTGGGCGGCAAGAAACGACTCCCGTTCAAGATAATCCTGCGGAGGATATCCGCAAAGGGTCAATTCAGGAAAAACGACAAGATCACATCCGGCCTGCCCGGCTTTTTCAACCCAGGAAAGGAGGATCTGCAGATTGTTGTCAAAAGCGCCGATAATCGGGTTGGTCTGAACAAGGGCTATTTTCACGGCTTCATGTACTGTTATTTAATTTCTATTACACAGGCTCCTGGTACATCGGCCTGCGACCTCGTTTCCCCACCGCCAAAAAAGAAGGCAGCTGCCGAATATATCAGCAGCTGCCTTGCTTCTGTCTGTCGTCCGGCATGCCCCCCCAGACACCCCTCCGGACGACTTTGCACACGTACTATTGTTTCAGCACATTTGCCGCAGCAGGACCTTTCGGTCCATCAACTATTTCAAATTCGACTTCGTCCCCTTCATTCAAGGTTCTGAACCCTGATCCGCTTATAGCCGAATAGTGGACAAATACATCTCTACCCTCTTCTTGCTCGATAAACCCAAACCCCTTAGACTCGTTAAACCACTTCACAGTTCCTTTCAACATTGCCCTTTTTTTCTCCTTAATTTAGGCTACATGTTTTATCCCACAACCACCAAAACCACAGTACCCTTTCGAAATGTGTCCACCTCCGATATATACTGACCTGCAGTGGTTCATGGTCTACTGAATGCGCCGACATTACCATCATTAAAATTAAAAACAAAGCGATTATTAGGTTATTTAGCCCCTTTTCTATTTTTTTGATACTTCCATACTGCCTTGTTATGCTCTTTAAGGGTGGGTGAAAACTGGTGGGTGCCGTCATTTTTCGAGACAAAATACAGCGCATCGGATCGTACCGGATCCAGTACCGCCGACAATGCTTCTTTGCCGGGATTACAGATAGGTCCGACCGGCAATCCCCGTATCACATAGGTGTTGTAGGGAGTATTTTTTTTCAGGTCCGGCCGGGTAAGATCACCGCTGAAATTTTCGAGTCCGTAGATAACCGTCGGGTCGGATTGCAAGCGCATCCCCTTTTCAAGTCTATTGATAAAAACCCCGGCAATATGCGGCCGCTCCTGTGCAGAAGCGGTCTCTTTTTCAACAATAGAAGCAAGCGTCACTGTCTGATGCCGGTCGAACGGATATTCTTCGGGTATACTCAATCCTTCCCAGACCCTGTGAAAACGGTCGACCATCATGGCCAATATTCGACGCTCATCCGTCTCTCCGCGCACAAGGAAATAGGTATCCGGAAAGAGATACCCTTCAAGTGAATCCTGCTCTATGCCCAGTGAACGGCAAAAAGCCTTTTCCCTCACAAGGGACAGCATCCTCTCACGGTCGCCCCATCCCTGCCCGGAAAAGAGGGAGACGACCTCCTTTACCGTCACCCCTTCGGGGATGGTCAGCGAATGATAATACACTTTCCCCTGTTCAAGATAGCGCAGTATCTCCAACGGGGTCCATCCGTAATGAAGCTCAAACTCTCCTGCCTGCAGATGATTTGCACTGCCGCTCAAACGGGCAAGCAGAAGAAAGCGGATATCATTTTGCAGCACCTGCTTTTCTTCAAGAAGCTCTCCGATTTGCTTTACACCGGCTCCCCTTGGTATTTGAATCAGTACGGTTCCGCTTCCGGCGGAAGGATGGCTTGCATACGAATACATCCACAGCCATATACCTGCAGCACAGACAGCTGAAAAGGCAAGCAGGAGCGCTGAAAGAGTGAGCAGACGTCGCATAGACTTGTACCGATATATGAGGGAAAACATAGGGACTTCAAAAAAAACGCCTGACAGGAGGAATTCCTGCCAGGCGTTTTACAACAATATGTAACAGATTACCTGCTCTTGCCGGCACCTGTTTTCTTTTTCCTGTCCACAGCGACCGTCTCACTCCCCAAGGTGAGCCTGATAACCTCATCCATATGTTTGACCGGATGAAAGGTGATCTTTTTTCTCAACTCTTCAGGAATTTCCACCAGATCTTTCTTGTTCTCATCCGGAATAATAATTTTTGATAATCCGGCGCGTAAAGCGGCAAGGGCTTTATCCTTTAATCCGCCGATGGGCAAAACCCTTCCACGCAGGGTAACTTCACCTGTCATGGTAAAATTTTTGTTTACCGGTTTTCCCAAAATTGCGGAGAAGAGAGCCGTAGTCATGGTGATACCTGCTGAAGGACCATCTTTAGGGATGGCGCCGGCAGGAACATGAATATGAATGTCGATTTCGTCAAAATACTTCGGCTCCACCTTCAACTCTGCATTGCGGCTGCGGCAGTAACTGAGCGCCGCCTGAGCGGATTCTTTCATCACGTCCCCAAGCTGTCCGGTGAGGATCAACTTGCCTTTACCCGGCAAAATAGAGGTTTCAATATGCAGCAATTCCCCCCCCACTTCGGTCCATGCCAGACCAATGGCGACACCAGGATACGCAGAGGTGTCAATCTCACTTTCAGGAAGATATTTGGGAGGTCCGAGATAGCTTGCAAGGGTATTGACGGAAACGGTGTACGGCCCTTTGCCGCCTTCAGCCACCTTACGGGCAATCTTACGACAAACCTTGCCGAGGGCGCGCTCCAGATTACGAACACCCGCTTCCCTGGTATAGCTGCGGATGATGGTTTCCAGGATTGCATCACTCAGCTTGATATGACTGTTTCTGATTCCATTTTCCGTTATCTGGCGCGGCAGCAGGTACCGCTTTGCGATGGCCATCTTTTCTTCCAGGGTATAACCGCTGAGCTGTATGACCTCCATCCTGTCCAGGAGCGGTCCGGGTATGGTGTCGGTCCGGTTGGCGGTAGTGATGAACATGACCTTTGACAGATCAAACGGCAGGTTCATGTAGTGATCTGAAAAGCTGCTGTTCTGTTCAGGGTCAAGAACTTCCAGCAGAGCGGATGAAGGATCGCCGCGGTAATCGTCACCAATTTTATCGATCTCATCCATCATAAAGACAGGGTTGTTGGCCTTTACATTTTTAAGCCCCTGCAGAATACGGCCGGGCATGGAGCCGATATACGTCCGCCTGTGCCCCCTGATCTCCGCTTCATCACGCATTCCCCCGAGGGAAAGACGATAAAACTTACGGTTCATGGCCTTGGCAATGGCCTGCCCAAGAGAAGTCTTGCCGACGCCCGGAGGGCCGGCAAAACAGATTATCGGTCCCTTGGTTTTATCATTGAGTTTACGAACGGCAAGATACTCGAGAATCCTCTCTTTGATCTTATCCAGGCCGTAATGATCCCGGTCCAGCACTTCGGCCGCAACCTTGAGATCAAGACAGTCCATTGTAGACTCTTTCCAGGGAAGATCCAGAAACCAATCTATATAGGTACGGACAATGGTGGCTTCTGATGCATCAGGATGCATCATTTCAAGACGCTTGAGCTGTTTCTTTGCCTCTTTTTTGGCGTACTTGGGCATTTTTTTCTTTTTCAGGCTCGCCTGCAGCTCTTCAATCTCCTGGGAGTAGCTGTCCTCGTCTCCCAATTCGCGCTTCAGGGCCTGCATCTGTTCCCGCAGAAAATATTCCCGCTGGGTCTTTGACATCTCCTCTTTGGCGTCGGACTGGATTTTCGCCTGCACAGTGGAAACTTCCAGCTCTTTATTGAGCAGGTCCGCCACCAGCTTGAGCCGCGAAATGGGATCCGTGGTCTCAAGTATCTTCTGAGACTCACTGATTTTCAAACGCAGATTCGAGCCTACCAGATCAGCCAGACGACCGGGCTCTTCTATGTTATTGATAATCATCATGAGATCGGAGGAGAGAATTCCGCGCAGGGACATGATTTTTTCAGTCTGCTCACGGACCGTCCGCATCAAGGCCTCGGTCTCAACGGTTATTTCCTCAACCTCGGGCTCTTCGACCAGGTCGATTTCCACCTGGTAAAAAGGTTCTTTCTGGAGAACATTTTTTATCTCCGCCTTGGAAAGAGCCTGCACCAGAACCTTCAATCGCCCATCCGGCAGCTTCAGGGTCCGCATTATCATGGATACCATGCCCACCTTATACAGATCATCCGGTTCAGGCACATCTTTGGATGCATCTTTCTGCGTTACCAGCATCAGCAGTTTGTTACCGTTAACAGCCTCATTGACGGCTTCGACCGAACCCGGCCGACCGACAAAAAGCGGGATGATCATGTAATTAAACACGACAACATCACGAACCGCCATCATCGGGACGGATTCAGGTATCTCCAGATCTTTAGGACTTTCACCGAAATCGTCCATGCTATTTGACAAAGTATCGTCAAATTCCACTCTTTTTCTCCTTCTTGGATAGTTTTTCCAAAGCATAGTAAACATGACAACATATGAAGTCAAGCAGCGGCCAAGTGCATATTCCCCACAGAATTAGCTTGAATATTTGGCGGGCGACCAATATACAAAGCCTACTGTAGATATAGTTTATCATTCATTCTCTAAACAGGATACGGATATGCTTACCCCGGAATCTTTTTTCGACCTCAGCGATTTCAGCCGGCGAGAAATTTTCACCGACTGCACCTTCGTCTGGGATGCCCTCAAAAAACTCAAGGATTACACCCAAAGTAAAGCAGTCCCTACGCTTACGCACAGATGCCTCAATGACGGTGTTCCCCTGACAAGTCCTTTTATTGTTCATAACGGTCGTCTCCGAAACGCAAGGGAGTGCACCATTACCTATGGAGATGCGACCAAAGGCCTGCTCCATGTCTGCGAAAACGGTCAGACCCTTGAAGGCGCATCAGTCATCATGGCAGGTGCGACCTTGATAGGCAGAAATATCAATATCGGTCGCGGCGTGCTCATTGAATCAGGAGCCTACATCAAAGGGCCGACCCTCATCGACGACCAGGCCGAAATCAGGCAGGGCGCATATATACGAGGCTATTGTATCATCGGCAAACGCTGTGTAGTCGGCCACGCTACAGAGGTCAAACACTCCATCTTTCTCAACGACGCCAAAGCCGGTCACTTTGCCTATCTGGGTGACACCATCCTGGGTAACGAAGTGAATCTGGGCGCCGGGACCAAGTGCGCCAATTTCCGTTTTTTACCCGGAAACGTTGAGGTCAGGACCGGTTCAGGCACGTTGAAGACCGATCTGCGCAAATTCGGTGCCGTCATGGGCGACCATTGTCAGACCGGCTGCAACTCAGTGACAAATCCAGGAACGGTCCTGGCGCCGTCCTGTATTCTGATGCCGACGACTACTGCTGTTTCGGGTCTTTATGAGGCAAAAACCGTGATACGTCCGTAGTGTCATCCTTTGCTTCCAGCGGGCCGTCGCCGGGAGCGGCATACTCGTAAAGTGCAAAGAAAAAGGCGAACAGGATCCCCAGGGTGAAAAATATACGCAACATTCTATCCCAGGGGATTCTTTTCTTACCTGCAAATTTACGAAAAACAACAACCAGAATATAGGTAAACCCCACAGCGTACGGAGCTGTCAACAGCATCTGGTATGCTGTGTGGTAGAGCGTAGAAGCGAAATCCGCTCCCAAACGAAGATGAAAGAGCAGGTATGCCCCTGCTGTTAGTATAAATGTAATTTTTTCCCGTAAGGTCGTCATGACAGTTCAATCAGCCTGTATATTTCCTCAAACAATTGTAAATGAAAAATTCCTGGGCCTCCTTCTACCGGTTTTCCCCTCACTTGTCTACCTGAAGCCGACAGAAGAGCCGCATTGCCCCCAGGAAAAGGAAACTCCCGCCATAGCAGAGCTTCTTAATGAAAAACGCCTTGAACTCCCGGCACCTGCACCTCTGGGGCCGCTGCTGGAGCGTTTTAACGCCATGATCAAGGATATAGAGAGCAACAGGGAAAACTTCGCCGGTCAGCTCGTCCACCTCGGTGGAACCCGACTCTCATCCGGCAAAACAGAAACACTCAGCAGCATCAAGACCAGCCTCTCACGAAATCAGCTGAAAGATAAAGGCGAGGAGGAGTTGATCGAAACCCTCTGGAAGGCGAGATTGATCTTGAAGCTTGCTGAAATACAAGACCAGGAACAGGAAGAAATCCGCAGAGAGCTGGAAACGCTTCATGCAAAACAGCACGACCTGTTCCATGAGCTGCGCCAAGAAACGGTAACCGGCTTTCAGTTGACCTCCCCGGGGCAAAACAACCTGCGCACCGACAGCCCGGGCTTCAAGCATCGGCTCAGGGCGTGGACAAGACTTTTCATTCTGGGAGACTACGCTCCTCGGGACTGCAGAATTTTCATAACCCAATCCGTTGACGCAGCTGACCTGCTCCTTGAAAAGGCGCAGCAACAGGGGTATCTCGACATCGAGGCAGCCCGGAGTATCGAGCTTGACCTGCCCGAAGGCCGGCAAGGAGAGATTACGGATGTCAATCCAAAGCTGGAGACCTTCTGGATGGAAGTTCTGGAAGACAGGCGACCAGAGGAGGCTTCATCCTCACCGCTCCCCTTGCCTGGTGCAATACAGGACAACACCAATCCGCAACTGTATGTGTATCCCGTACAGGGCGTTTCTCCGGCAGAGCTTTTTCGACTAACCTTTACATCGGACAGGCCGCCGATAAATCCACAGCCTGAAGAAGCTGCGCATCGCTGGCTTGTTGTACTGCTGCAGGGCTCTTAACTCCTGCAACAGGCGCACAGCACAGTCAACCATCGCCCGAGACTGTGCTGTGTCATCTTCTCGCCCTCCCTTGCCCGAAGGCACGTGCCATCAAGCGGCGCCGCCGACACATCATGAAAAATGCGGACTCGAGGGGATCATTTCTGGTTTTCTTCGCATTCAGTCCGATACGGATTGATCGTCATAACAGGACAGCAGGCCGTCTTTACGACCTTATCCGCCACACTGCCGAACATGATGCGCTCAAGCCCTTTATACCCGTGGGTTCCCATAACAATGAGTTCAATGCCGTTTTTTGCGGCATACGAAAGAATCTCTTCAGCCACATCCCCTGAAAGCACCTCACTGGTCACATTCCTGACTTCGTAATTTTCAAAGGAGGCCTTATTCTCTTCAACAAATCCTGTCATGCGCTGTTTGGCCGACTCGAACAGCTCAGCTTCCAGGTTGGGGAGATTAACGGGAGGCACAAAAAAACCACTGTAATCTTCAAAGTTCTGCGCTACGAAAATCAAATGCAGCTCCGCCTTAAAGGTACCGGCCACATATGCTGCTGCAGCGGCGATTTTTTCGGCGTTATCTGAAAAATCAATGGGGGTGAGAACCTTTGTAATTTCCTGCATACCATATCTCCTTGGTTGATGTCTGTCCTGAAATGCGGGTAACACAGCCGTATAATGCAAAGTCCGTGTGTCTCATTCTGGTGAAAAAATATAATTATTCAAGACACCTTTAACAAGTGCCCGTCCGAAAACCTTTCCACTGCCGTCAGCTGATCCGCAGGTATCGTACCTCTTCAGTAACTACTCACTGGGGAACAGCGCCAAGTTTGGTTAACCCAGTATTAATATTTGGTTGCAGGGTGCTTGATATCTCTGCAAGCAGACCGGCGCAGCGTATTGGTTTATACGTAAGCCGGGCTGATCGCGGAGAGATCGAGTGCACTGTGAGCAGTTACCCTATTCAATCCAAAAGGCAGTGCCTGTTCATAATCAAACCTCCCTATAATATTGTGGCATATTGGACGCTTCTCCACAAGCCTGGAGGTCGAAATTTACCATTAACCTGCATTTATAGGCAGAGCTCGGAAAAGGAGTTGACCGGCAAGGAACCTGTTTATATAGTCTAGGCTTGCCCCCTGACTTTGGATTTATGGAGAAACCTATGGATTTTGTTCCAAAATGGATTGCCTGGGAGATTACCAGGCGCTGTAACCTGAATTGCGTCCACTGCCGCTCCTCTTCAGAACCGGACGTGGCCGGCCATCCTGATTTCAGCCTGGATGAGGCCAAAGCAATCCTGGAGGATATTCATGGGTATGCAGATCCGGTGATGGTGCTCTCCGGGGGAGAACCGCTGTTACGTGAGGATGTTTTCGACATCGCCCGATATGGGACCGATCTGGGTATGCGAATGTGCCTGGCCACCAACGGCACCCTGGTAACCCCGGAAATATGTTCCTCTATAAAAGAAAGCGGCATAAAAATGGTGTCCTTGAGCCTGGACGGCGCCACAGCGGAGGTGCATGATAATTTTCGCAACCAGCCTGGCGCATTTACAGGAGTAATGAATGCCGTTCGCCTGTTTCGTGAACACAAGATCGATTTTCTGATTAATTCCAGCTTCACCAAACGCAATAAAAGCGAGGTCCCTCGAATTTACGAATTGGTAAAAACACTGGGAGCCACGGCCTGGTATTTGTTCATGATCGTCCCTACCGGCCGGGGTGAAGAAATCATGGAAGAACTTATACCGGCAGATGAATATGAAGATATCCTGGAATGGCATTACGACATGGAAAAAGAGGAAACAGATCTGCTGGTCCGCCCGACCTGCGCTCCCCAGTACTACCGCATCGTTTTACAAAAGTCCAAAGAAGAAGGCGGCAAATTCAAGCGAAGATCGTTAAAATTTTCCACCGGCGGTTCCAAGGGCTGCCTGGCCGGTCAGTTAATCTGCCTGATAGATGTGGACAAAAATGTACTACCGTGCAGTTATTTCCCCTTGTCTGCGGGAAACCTGGGGCAACAGTCGTTCAAAGAAATCTGGGAAACCTCGCCGCTTTTGTTGGATATGCGTGATTTTAAAAACTACCAGGGCACCTGTGGACGATGTGAATACCTTCAGGTCTGCGGGGGCTGTCGCGCCCGGGCATATGCGGTCAACGGCGATTACATGGCCCAGGAGCCGTTTTGCACCTATCAACCCGGAACACGCGCCATAAAATAATTTTTTTGCCGGAAAAACTACCTATCAAGGAATTCTATGAACGATACCTTTCTGAAGGCATGCAGAGGCGAACAAACAGAATATACACCGGTCTGGTTTATGAGGCAGGCAGGGCGATACCTCCCCGAATACCAGAAAGTCAGAGGCAAGGTATCATTTCTCGAGCTCTGTAAGACTCCTGAACTGTGTACGGAAGTAACCCTGCAGCCCATCGATATATTCGGCTTTGATGCCGCCATCCTGTTCTCGGACATCCTGATTCCCATGGAGGCCATGAACCTCAGGCTTGAATTTCATGAGGGAGCCGGGCCTGTTTTCCCCGATCCCATCGTCAATCAGGATGATGTCGACAACCTGCAGGTTCCCGACCCCGAGGAGTCCATGCCCTTTGTCATGGAAACCATCCGCCTCCTGCGCAGAGAGCTCAAGGTTCCTCTGATCGGATTTTCCGGCGCCCCGTTCACCCTGGCCACCTACCTGATTGAAGGGGGCTCGTCAAAAGTCTTTCTAAAGACGAAAAGAATGATGTTTGAACACCCCGATCTTTATACCTCCCTCCTGGATAAAATTACGGACTGCACCAGTAACTACCTCCAGGCACAGGCAAAAGCAGGGGCGCAGGCATTGCAGATTTTCGACTCCTGGGCCGGAGTTCTGGCTCCCTCCGACTATGCCCGTTTCGCCCTCCCCTATGTTCAGCGCATTATTACCGACCTGAGAGAAGTTACCGACATTCCACTCATTTACTTTGCCAATAACGGAGCCACCCTGCTTCCTCACAGTACAACAGCCGGGGCCGATGTACTTGGCCTTGACTGGCGCATCAATATCAAAGACGCTGTTGCCCGGGTCGGTAACCATGCCGTTCAGGGAAATCTGGATCCCATGGCCCTGTTTTTACCAAAACAGGAATTGGAAAAACGAATAGCCGTGCTGCTTGAGGACGCTAAAGGAGCCCAAGGCCATATTTTCAATCTCGGTCACGGTATCCAGCCTCAGACTCCTCCGGACCAGGCAAAAATAGCGGTCGACGCGGTTCACAGCCTCAGCGGCAAACCTTGAGTTGTAAAAAGGAGTAAAGTAGTGCACATTCCTGACCGGTCAGAATGCTATAGGCTGATGGAACTCCACGGCATGCTGGACAATATCAGGGCTCACTCCTGCACCGTTGCCAGGCTGTCCGTGGAAATCCTCAACAGATTACAGGCGAACCGGGCCGTCCCCGGACCTTTACCTGATCATGGGCTGGTTACTGCCGGCGCCCTGCTCCACGACATTGCCAAGACCATCTGTCTGGACGAATCCTGTAACCATGCCCTGTTGGGCGCCGAGATGTGCAGAGATATCGGCTATCCTGAGGTAGCCGATATTGTAGAGGAACACGTTCTTCTCCCCTCCTATGACCCCGGGCGATATGTGCAGGGTTTTTTCACTGCCCGTGAGATCGTTTACTATGCAGACAAACGGGTTCGCCATGATGAAGTGGTAACCCTTGATCAACGGCTGGAATATATCCTCACCCGTTATGGGAAAAATGATCCTGGCCGGCACACCATTATTCGTTCCAATTTTGATAAATGCCTGCAGCTGGAAGAGTATCTTTTCTTCTGGCTTGCCATTACTCCTGAGATGCTCGGCTCGGTTGCTGAAGACGAGTAAAAATAACCATCCGCAATAAAAAGGTGTTTTAACGATGCAGCTTGAATTTCACGGGGCGGCCGGAAGTGTGACCGGATCCTGCCATTACCTTGAACATAACGGAACCCGTATTCTTATTGACTGCGGCATGTATCAGGGAAGACGAGAACTGGAAGAGGAAAACAGGAACGATTTTGGATTCGACCCTGCCTCCATTGATTTCCTCCTGCTCACCCATGCCCACCTTGACCATTGCGGCCGCATTCCTTTATTGGTCAGGAATGGGTTCAAGGGAAAAATCATCACCACTGCCGCCACCAGGGAACTTGCCCGTCTGGTCATGCTTGACTCCGCCCGAATCCAGGAGGAGGAGGCCAAGTACAGAAACTATCGTAAAAACAAACGCAACAAAGAAGATCTCTCCTTCCAGCCACTGTACACGACAGTGGATGCACTGAGGAGCCTTGATTTTTTTATTGATATCGCAGATTTTGAAAAAACCTGCAGCCTTGTACCCGGCGTCACTGCAACCTTTTACGATGCGGGCCATATCCTGGGTTCGGCTTCCATCCTGGTCGAACTGAGCGAAAAGGGGGCAAAAAAGAGAATTCTTTTCTCAGGAGATCTGGGATACAATGAGCGCGCCATTATTCCGGACCCGGCAACACCTCCGGATTGTGATATCGTGGTGATGGAATCCACCTATGGCGACAGGCTGCATAAAAGTCTTGAGCCGTCCATCGATGAGCTCTATCAGGCTATTAACACAACTATTTCCAGAAACGGAAATGTGCTGATTCCCAGCTTTGCCCTGGAGCGCAGTCAGGAGATCCTCTATTACCTGCGTGAGGGTGTTGAACAGAACCTGTTGCCGCGAGACCTTGAGGTGTTTCTCGATTCTCCCATGGCTATCTCCGCCACCGAAATTTTCCGCAGACACCCCGAGTGCTTTGATGAGGAAACCTGGGAAGTCCTGGATAAAGGCAATGACCCCTTTGAAATTCCCGGCCTGAATTTTTCCAGGGAAACAGCTGAATCCATGGCCCTGAAACAGATGCGGGGCGTTGTTATTATTGCGGGATCAGGTATGTGCACTGCAGGAAGAATTCGCCATCACTTGAGACACAACCTCTGGCGTAAAGAAGCTGCCGTAGTCTTTGTAGGCTACGCAGGCGCAGGCACCCTGGCGCGCATCATCATCGACGGCGCTGAAACAGTCACCATTTTCCGCGAAGAGATAGACGTCCATGCAGATCTCTATACTATCGGTGGTTTTTCCGCCCATGCAGACCAGCGTGAGCTGGTTACCTGGCACCGAAAAACAGGAAAACCAGGACGTACCTTCCTTGTCCATGGTGAGGGAAAATCCTTTGAAACCCTCGGTTCTCTGTTGGAGGATACGGAAGTAGCGATTCCCAAACTTCACCAAAGCTATACGGTATAAAGGCGGGGATCATTCGTCTGAACGCTTGTGTATGATTACTTGCCCATGTTGATATGAATCAGCATGGGCAATAGTATTTCATAGACCTCTTTGAACGCTGCGAGTGATTACGACATCTACTCGACAGCCTTCTCGATCATTTCACCGGTATCTTCCGGTACAGCCGGTGCTTCGGGCGTATCAGGCATATTGATTTCAGGCTTTTCAGGTGTTTTCACCGCATCTACGCTGTCGGGTGACTCGGAAAATTTTTCTTTTCCTTTATCCCACAATTCCTGACTCTTTTCTTTTGTGGCGGACCATGCTTCCTGGCTGACTTCGCCTGCATCTTCAGCCATTTCGGCGCTGCCTTCCTTGACTTTGTCCCAGGTTTCTCCACTCACTTCTTTGGTTTTTTCCCAGGTCTCGCCGCTTACTTCCTTGGTTTTCTCCCAGGTTTTACCACTCACATCCTTGGTCTTGTCCCAGGTCTTGCCGCTGACCTCTTTGGTCTTGTCCCAGGATTCACCGCTCACTTCCTTTGTCTTGTCCCAGGTTTTTCCGGCACTGTCCTTTGTTGCATCGGAGACAGCGCTCGCAGCTTCTTTAATCTCTTTTCCTGCTTTTTCCCATTTACCCTGCTCAGGAGCAGGAATTGATTCGTCCTGGGCCCACGCTCCCGTTCCCAGGCACACTATCGCCAGCACCAGCAAACCTTGACAACCCTTTCTCAGCACTTTGTGTGTTTTTGACATATGACCTCCCTGATAATTTAAAAAGTAAGACAAGATCATCATACTATTTTCCTGCCCGATTAATGCCGTTTCATGTATCCCGAGCAATGCTCGGCGTAATATGTACGATACTGTGAAAAATGCTATTTCCCAACATGTTATTTTCATGACCGATCCATTACAAGAGATACAAATTTCATAGTACAGTACATTTCCGACCTCAACGTTGTTGTACAGTACGGCTGCAAACCACTGGGCAACACGGCAGACCTTTCAGGTTACGGCAGCGGAACACTGGAAAAAGATTGGACTTTATGGTCTATTTTCCTTATACTTTCGGTTATCTTGAATAATGATTTTTTTTATGGTTCTGCCTTTCCTCGTGTTTATTTTTTTGAGCGGAACATTGAAATTTGCCGAACAGGCAATTATTCAAGGCGGCCTTTTGTGCAATATACGGGCACATCTGCAGTTCAAAGGTGATGATACTTCTGAGGTATCAGACCAGGAGACTATCCAAGAATAAACATTTTTTCTCGGATCGCCGCAAACAGCTGCCGACCAGGCGCCTTCCACATACACGGCAGTACTCTCCGTTACTCTTTACGTCACAGGTAGAAATATGGTCAGACTGTACGCATTTCTTTTTTTCCTCTCTCTTTCCTGTCTGCCGACGCCCCTTCAGGCCACGGACATATCCCCACAGCAGGCAGCCTGGACTGTTCAGGGTGCGGTTCGTTTCGCCCATGACAACAGCCCTGACGCACAGGCTGCGCTGCAACGCATTGCCGCTGCAGAAGCTGCAGTGAAACGCTCGCAGGCTGCCTTTTATCCGCAGGTAAGCCTGCAGGCAGAGTACACTCGAACCAATACCCCCATGTACTCCTTCGGCAATATTCTCAACCAGGGAGCTTTTGACAACTCCATAGACTTCAATGATCCCGGTGAGACGGATGACCTTTTGCTGAAAACCGTTGTCCAGTATTCCCTCTACAACGGCGGTGGAGATCAGGCCGGTCTTGGCATGGCCGAGCTCGCCGGTCAGGCTCGGGAATTTGAATATAAGGCCGTTCTTGCCGCCCTGGATTTTCATGTTATCCAGGGTTTTTATACCATCGTGCAGGCAGAGGAAACCGTGCTTGCCCGCGAATCGTCAGTAAAAGCCCTGGGCTCTTCCCTGCAGGTTGCCCGGGCCCGCTATGAAGAAGGCGACCTGCTCAAACAGGAAGTGCTCAACCTGGAGGTCCAGCAGTCACTTGCCGGGGAAGACCTTATCCAGGCCAGGCATGGACTTGAAATTGCCAAAAGGAGTTTCCTGAATGTGCTCGGCCTCACCGGCAATAACCCGATACTTGATCTTGCCGGCAGCGTACACCAGGCCCCCCCTGATCCCGACAGACCATGGAAACGACCGGAACTGGAAGCCATGGAAACCACCCTGCAGTCCCTCGAGTCCGGTATTCGCAAGGCGCAGGCCGGCTATTACCCCAAAGCCGGAATCTACGGCTCCTACCAGGTTGACCAGGGATTTGAGCTGGACGAAAGCGGGAATTCCTGGTTTGCGGGCATCCGCCTTGACTATACCCTGTTTAACGGGAAACAAACCGCCGCCGAGGTTGAAACCGCGAGAACCGCTCAGGCAGAAGCCAGGGAGCGGCTTCGACGCCTCCGACTGGCCGTCAACCTGGAGCAGGAAAAGGCGGAGCTCGCTCTAAAGCAGGCTGAAGAACGCCTGCAGGTCACCGAACAGATGGTCGACTCAGCCATTGAAAGCGCACGGCTGTCACGGGTGCGTTTTAAGGAGGGAGTTATTCTCTCTTCCGATATCATCGACACGGAAAACAGGCTCACCGACGCCCAGGTGCGCCGGGCTCTTGCCGTGGCCGCCAGGAGAATCGCTGTTGCCGACCTGCGAAGGGCTTACGGCGCAGATCAATTCAATAACCAATAATCTTTGGAACAGACCATGAAACACTCTCTCTGCATGCTTATCCTGCTCTCGGCTACGCTCATTACTCTGCCTGCCGCAGCTGTTGAAAGTGGTCACCCCGAAGGTCAGCCGATTACAGTCTCAACGGCAATTGTCAGCGAACAGCATGTCCCCGCACTTGTCGAAGTCGTGGGCACGCTTGAGGCCGTTGAACGGGCCGCCATAGCCGCAAAAGTGTCCGGTACTATCTCTGCAATCCCGGTTGTTCTCGGATCACGGGTGGAAAAAGGCGACCTGCTCGTCCAGATAAGCGCCGAAGAACTCGCAGCCCGCCTCAAACAGGCTGACGCCCAACTTCGCCAGGCAAAAAGAAACCTGGAACGAGAACAGAAACTGCTGGCAAAACACGCCACCACGCCGGAGACGGTAAAATCCATGCAGGACCGGTATAACCTGGCCCAGGCAACCTACACCGAGGTGGACACTATGCTCGGTTACACAACCATTACAGCGCCGTTTACCGGTGTGATTACCGGGAAACAGGCCCATGTCGGCGACCTTGCCACTCCCGGCCGGCCGCTTTTACGCATAGAAAATCCCACGCGCCTGCAGGTTCGTACCGCTGTTCCGGAAAGCCTTGTCCTCACCATCCATCCGGGCGACCTGCTGCAGGTTAACATTCCTGCAGCAGGCGTGACCACCCGGGGTACCGTGGCCGAAGTGGCTCCTGCAGCAGACCCTGCATCACGTACAGCTCCGGTCACCCTTAATCTCCCGGCGCAGGACACGCTGCGCAGCGGACAATTTGCCAGAGTATTGCTCCCGGGAGCCGTGCAGACAGGATATTACATACCAGAGCAGGCAATACAGGCCTTGGGCCAGATTGACAGGGTGTTTGTGATCAAGGATGAACAAGTCTCCCTGCGCCTGATTCGAAAAGGCATGCAGGTTGACGGGCTGGTTGAGGTCCTCAGCGGCCTCGAGCCCGGTGAGGAAATCGTGGTGGACACTACCCAACCTTTGATCAACGGCCAAAAGGTACGCAGAGCACAATGAACAGCGAACAAATAGATAATCCAGGATTTGCAGGACGCCTTGCCGCGGCTTTTGTTGATTCCAAACTCACCGTCATCGGCATCGCCGCTTCCCTGCTTCTGGGATTGATGGCCCTGACCTTTCTCCCCCGGGAAGAAGAACCGCAGATTAAGGTTCCCATGATAGACGTCCTCGTTTCCATGCCCGGAGCAACCGCCAAAGAAGTGGAACAGCGCGTCTCCATCCCCATGGAAAAACTGCTTTATGAATTGCCGGGCGTTGAATATATCTACTCCACCTCCATGCCCGGGCAATCCATGCTGGTCGTGCGTTTTTACGTCGGCAGGGACCTGGAGGAATCCATTGTCCGCCTTAACCAGAAGCTGCAGACCAACTTCGACCGCATTCCCCACGGAGTCTCCCCTCCCCTGATTAAGCCCCACACCATTGACGATGTTCCTGTCCTGGCGCTGACCTTTCACTCCTCCACCTACGACCACTACACCTTGCGGCGCCTGGCGGCTGAGGTGGATGATTCCGTAAAAAACATCTTTGAAGTAGCTGAGACCGCAATTATCGGCGGCACAAGGCGTCAGGTCCGTATTCAGTTTGATCCCCTCCGCCTTGCCGCACGCAATTTGAGCCCGGAACAACTGGTAACCACTCTCACAGAAGCCAATCGGCAATCGCTTTCCGGCGTGCTGCAGGCGAAAAACCGGGAAATCCTGGTTCAGACAGGAACATTTTTGCAGTCCGCCCGCGAAATCGGCAGGGTGGTCATAGGGGTGTACGGCGGCAAACCGGTCTACCTGGACGAGGTGGCGACCATCCTGGACGGCCCGGAAGAGCCGCAAACCTATGTCTTCCACGGCAGCAGCGATACGCCGGAGCTTGAACCTGCGGTCACTCTTTCAGTGGCAAAACGCCCGGGCGCCAACGCGGTACATGTGGTTGAAACGGTACTGCATAAGGTCGAAACCCTGAAAGGCACGCTCATTCCAGATGATGTCACCGTCACAATAACCAGGGACTATGGTGAAACTGCAGCCGAGAAATCCAATGAATTGCTGCTGCACATGGGAATCGCCGTCTTCGGCGTGGCCGTGCTGATCCTCTTTTTCCTGGGCTGGCGAGAGTCTTTAATCGTCCTCCTCGCCATCCCTTCCACCCTCTCGCTCACCCTGCTCCTTTTTTACCTGTACGGATACACCTTAAATCGCATCACCCTGTTTGCGCTTATCTTTTCCATCGGCATTCTGGTGGATGACGCCATCGTGGTGGTGGAAAACATTGTCCGTCACATGCGGCTCCCATCCAACCAGCGAAAATCGTTAAAGACCATTGCAGTGGAGGCTGTCATAGAGGTGGGCAATCCCACCATCCTGGCCACCTGGGCCGTGATTGCGGCCATTCTGCCCATGGCCTTTGTCGGAGGACTCATGGGCCCCTACATGCGACCTATACCTGTGGGCGCTTCAGCGGCCATGATTTTCTCCCTGGTCATCGCCTTTACAGTCACGCCCTGGGCGTCCATCCACATTCTCAAACGAAAAAAAGGCGGCTCAGAAGAAAGCGGAGACGACCACGACCACGCTCCGGATGATTTTTTTACCCGCCTGTATCACCGGGTGATGGATCCCCTGCTGGCCCATACCCGCTGGAGGCTGACCTTTTTCCTGGTTATCATCTGTCTGCTGCTGGGCTCCGGCTCCATGGTGTATTTCGGCCTTGTGCAGGTCAAGATGCTCCCCTTTGACAATAAATCTGAATTCCAGATCATCCTGGACATGCCGGAAGGAGGCACCCTGGAGCAGACCACCAGAGCTGCTGAAGAGATGGTCGAACAGCTGGCCGGCGTGGAAGAGGTGGTCCACTACCAAATCTATGCAGGCACGGCCTCGCCGTATAATTTCAACGGCCTGGTCAGGCACTATTTCATGCGTTCCGGCCCCTCGGTGGCTGATATTCAGGTCAACCTCAAACCCAAGGGAGAACGCAGCAGGCAAAGCCATGATATAGCAAAGGCAATCCGTCCGGCAATTAGTGCAATCGCCGACAAATACAACGCTGCGGTCGCGGTAGCCGAGGTTCCCCCGGGACCGCCTGTTCTCCAGACCCTGGTCGCAGAGATCTACGGCCCCACTGATGCGGACAGAGAACGGCTGGCAAAAAAAGTAAAGGATATCTTTGCAGGGACGGAAGGCGTTGTCGATATAGACTGGTACCGTGAGGAACCAAGGTCGAAAACGATCATTACGGTTGACAAGGAAAAAGCCGCCTTGAACGGAATCAGTGAAGGTACAATCACCAGAGCTGTGCAGACAGGTCTTTCCGGACTCTCCATTGACCTCTATCATCAACCTCGAGACAAAGAAGAGATCAACATTGTGCTCCAGCTTCCCCGTGAGCAGCGTGCCCGGGTAGACAGTCTGCTGGGCATCTGCCTGCGACCGGCCGACAACCCGCAAGCCCCTCTTGTTCCCTTACGCGAACTGGTTCAAGTGACGGAGCAGCCGATTGAACAACCCATTTACCGTAAGAACCTGCGGCCGGTGCTCTACGTAACCGGTGACGTGGCCGGGGCTGCCGAGAGCCCGGTCTATCCAATTCTGGCAATGAACCAGGAGCTGCAACAGCTTACAGGGGCAGATTACGGAGGATATGATGAGCCCATCCGGATTTACAACCTCTCCCAGCCTTTTATCGAATCCGAACCATCCATGAAATGGGACGGCGAATGGCACATCACCCTGGAGGTTTTCAGGGATCTGGGTCTGGCATTCTGTGTGGTCATGGTGCTCATCTATATGCTGATGGTCGGCTGGTTTAAAGACTACATAACCCCGCTGGTGGTCATGGCGGCCATCCCCTTTTCCCTCATAGGAATCCTCCCGGCCCACTGGGGATTGAGTGCCTTTTTCACAGCCACTTCCATGATCGGCTTTATGGCCGGCGCAGGTATTGTGGTGCGTAACTCCATCATCCTGGTGGATTTTATCGAGCTTCGCATCAGCCACGGGCTATCTCTGGCAGAAGCAGTGGTGGAGGCAGGCGCCATACGTTTCCGTCCCATGTTGCTCACTGCCCTGGCCGTGGTCGTCGGCGCTTCGGTCATCCTGGCTGATCCGATCTTTCAGGGACTGGCCATCTCCCTGATGTTCGGAGAAATCGCCTCGCTGCTGATCAGCCGAATGGCCGTGCCGGTACTGTATTATATGGTCAAGGCGAGAACCTTGTAATTCCATTGCATTACATGTATTCAAAGTAAAGGAACAATCATGAGGTTCGCCCACACAAATATCGTGGCAAAAAATTGGAAATTGTTAGCAGATTTTTACACCAAAGTTTTTGGCTGTACCCCGGTTCCTCCAGAAAGAAAATTATCAGGCGCCTGGCTGGATAGCGCTACAGGGCTGGAGAATGCAAAACTGGAGGGGGTACATCTGCGACTTCCCGGTCATGGAGAAACGGGCCCTACTCTGGAAATCTTTTCCTATCAGGAAATGGAGGCCCACCCACCTATCATGGCCAACTATGAAGGGTTTACCCACATAGCCTTTGAAGTCAGCGATGTCGAGCAAACCTTACAGCATGCACTCAACGAAGGAGCTCAAAAACTAGGCAGCATCAGTAAAAAAATGGTTGAAAGCGTCGGTGAATTGCACTTTGTCTATTTCAGAGATCCGGAAGGGAATATCATTGAAATACAATCATGGAACATCGGTATTATCGGCGCCACATCACAGGAATAGCTCGATGAATCCTCGGCTGCCATGGATATAAGGTTAAGCGACGAGGTTATGGCTGCCTGCGATAAGGTTCATGCCGACATCCTCTATCCCATGGGTTGAGGAGAAGGTACTCAGGCCGCCTGCAGGGAGTCCAGGTTGCCTTTCTTTTCCAATTCATATAAGTCATCACAGCCGCCGACATGGGTTTCGCCGATAAAAATTTGAGGGACCGTGCGCATGCCGTTGGCCTTCTCAACAAGTTTTTTTCTAGCTTCGTCATCATCGGTTACATCAATTTCCCGGTACTTGATGTTTTTTGAATCAAGGAGCGCTTTTGCCTTAACGCAAAACGGGCATGTACGGGTTGAATAGAGAGTTACAGTTGCCATGATTATTTCCTGTTGAAATTAAAGAACGTCGCCTGTTTTCGAGCACTATAAGCACAGTTCACATAATAACAATGCCCTGGTTCTCCCAGTGGCAACATCAGGGAGGGCCGACAGGCGACGCCTGAAGCCGGATTCAAAAGCCGGCATGGTAGGCGCGGGGGCCGGCCGTAACAAAGCATGAAAGTTTGTCGCTGCGGCATGCCCCCTGTCCATAAAGGCAAGGCGGCCTTACAATTCAGGCTGCAATGTATCTTTTGTGGGCGCCGGCAAAACAGGATGCTCGACCACGGGCTGTTCTCCTGTGGTGCTTTTCAGAAAGGCCGTAATCTTATCTATCTCTTCAGCCGAGAGATCCGCACCCAACTGGGAATCGTTCATCACGGCAACCGCTTCGGTAAGATCCCAGACAACTCCTGAATGAAAGTACGGCGGGGTCAGCTCAATGTTTCGCAGGGAGGGAGATTTAAAGGTGAACTCATCTCCTTCTGCCTGGGTCACTGCAAAGCGGCCCTTATCACCGGCAAGAATTTCTTTTCTCGGCATCTCCACAACGCCTAATTCGTAATAATCATCGCCTCCCATGTTGACGCCGCTGTGACAGGAGACACAGTCATGCTGCATGAACAGGCTCAGCCCCATTTTTTCATCTTCGTTCAGTGCGGCCTGGTCTCCCTTGAGATATTTGTCAAACCTGGCATTGGGGGTGATGAGTGTTGCCTCGAAAACCTCGATGGCCTTGGCCATATTATCAAAGGTAACCGGATCAGCCTCACCTGGGAAGGCCTGCTTGAACAGGTCCACATACGCAGGCATGCTCTTCAAATTTTTCACCACGTTCTCCGGGGTATTGTTCATTTCAACCCCGGCCTGGACTGGTCCCTTGGCCTGCTCGGCCAGATCCTTTGCCCTGCCGTCCCAGAATTGCGCCACATTGAAAACAGAGTTCAGGACGGTCGGCGCGTTGCGCGGTCCTTTTTTCCAACCATGCCCGGTTGATGTTTCTTGATAGTCGGCTCCCCCCAACCCGACATTATGACAGGTGTTACAGCTGATAAGCGCACTGCGGGACAGACGAGGCTCAAAATAAAGCATTTTGCCGAGCTCAACCTTGACCTTGGTTGCCGCATTCCCTTCTATCTCCGGGGCTTCCATGGGAATGGGTGAAAACATACTTTTGGCCTCCTGCATGAGCGCATCTTCCGCCCACACAGGCAGGCTTGCCAGGGCCAAAACCATACCGCATCCCAGAATCGAGAGACTCCCTTTCTTGTTCATGACGAAATTCCTCTGTTACATGTTATTGATAATCAATCCCATTAACAACATACCGTATTCAAGCATCTTTTCAACTGAAAAAAAGAGGTAACCAGTGAATTTTATAAGAAGTGTTTCAGATTCCTACATTGAAGAGGATTTTGAAACAACCTGGCCTGCAGGCAGACGAGCCTGCAGGAGCGGTTCAAAGTGAAAGCGCACCATGCTCTTCACCCGATCAACAGAACCGGCAGGAAAACCTTCTGCGGCCATGGAGGTAATGGAACAGTCGGCTAGTCCGCAAGGACGAATTGCCTCAAAAAATCGCAGATCCGGACAGACATTCAGGCTGAAACCGTGCATGGTTATCCAACGCCGCACCCCCACGCCTATAAAGGCAATCTTGCCCTGTCCGGTCCAGACGCCTCTGGCATCGGTCCGACAGTATCCTTCTATACCGAACTCACCCAATATGGTAATCACCATCTCTTCCAGAAAACCGACCCAGCGATGCAGATCACGACCCCGCCCTGCAAGATCGACCAGGGCATACCCCACCAGCTGCCCAGGACCATGCCAGGTGATGTCGCCCCCCCGATTTATGTGCTCCACCGCAATGGAAAGGTCCAGTCTATTGGTCAGGCACCCGCCCCGACCGATTGTATAAACCGAAGGATGCTCCAAAAGCAGCAGTGTCTCCTCCTCGCGCCCCTTATAAATGTCTGCAGCCAGCGTCTCCTGCAGGGTAAAAGCCCTCCCATACTCCATGAGTGCGCAGTCGATGCATTGCACGGATATGTTTCCTCTCTTTCCATTCTTTTATATGAAAGTCTCCGGTAGATGTCGTAGAGCAGAAGGCGCCATGCCGGAGTGACAAACTTTCATGCTTCGTTGCGGCAGGCCAACATGGTCCAGCCATACTGGTTAGCTTACGAGCCGATCCGGGCTGCAAGATATTCCTGCATGCCGGCCACGGAGGAGACACGACCATAATCAACTTCCGGGACCTCGACTCCGGTTTTCTCGCTTATGTCAACGAGCATTTGCAGAAAAGTATAGGAGTCGATGTCCAGTTCCTCACGGAAATTTTCTTCCGGAGCAAGTTCCTCTGGAGTACTTTCCGGAGCTGCCTTTTTCAGTGCTGCGAAAATAATGCTCTGCAGTTCCTGTTCCGTCATAACGCCTCCGGTTGCTGCAAGTATCGGTTGAGCGCCTCAAGAAAAAGTGCGCCTTTATGCCCATCTGTGGCACGATGGTCACCGGCCAGAGTTGCGCTCAGACATCGCCGGACAACAATCTCGCCTTTCTCAGCCACAGCGCGTTCCGTGACCCGACCGAATCCAACCAGGGCAACCTGGGGAGGATAAATAACCCCAAAAACGGTTTTCACGCCCCTATCCCCCAGGTTGGTTACCGTAATCGTCGCGTCTGTCATTTCCGAACCCCGCAATTGACCGCCCCTCGCGCGCTCAATCAAATCCCCAAGCGCACGCATAAGCTCTGCCGGGGACATGGAATCCACATCGTGAATTGCGGGGGTGACCAGTCCCCCTTTGCCTAAAACCAGAGCAAAACCGATATGGATGCCGGGCCGGACCTGCAGCTGCTCATCCTGCCAGTAGCCGTTCAACTCGGGGACATCCTGCAGAGCCAGGGCAACGGCCTTAAGCAACAGGACTGCGGGCAGGATACGTTCCCGAATCGGTTTCTTTGCATTCTCCCCTTCCAGCCACTCCAAGGGCACGGTCATATCAATATCGGTTTCCAGGTAATAATGCGGAATTTCACGATTGGACCTGCTCATGGCGGCAGCGATCGCCCGACGCATGGCGGTCTCTGCATCAACCGGAGCGGCTTGGGAAGCAGATGTCTCTGGCGCTGCACTACCACCGACTCGCTGGGCAGCCTGTTCCACATCGCTTATCTGAATAGCGCCACCTGGGCCGCTTCCGGAAATATCTGCCGGATCCACGCCCAGTTCAGCTGCCAGCCTGCGCGCAGCAGGAGAGGCGGAGATACGCCCCCTCCGGGTGTCAGAGGACGGCACCTTCGAATCTGTCTCAGCTTGGACTGCGCCCGATTCTTTTGCTGCAGTTGCAACCCCCTCCCCTGTGTCAATAACGGCGAGGAGCGTCCCCACCGGTACTTCTTCTCCCTCCTTCACCACTGGCTCACCAAGGATTCCGTCGTCAAAAGCCTCAATCTCAAACAACCCTTTCTGGGTTTCCACCGTGGCAATAATATCGCCCCGTTTAACCGGGGTTCCGGGCTGGACAAGCCATTCCACCAAAGTGCCGGACTCCATATCCGCCCCCAGGCTGGGCATGAGGAAATCAGCCATGTTGCACCATCCTTCTGACAACATCACAGACTGTTTTTGCCTGCGGTATGGCAGCTTCCTCCATATGGCGGGCATATGGAATCGGCACTTCCGCCGAGCAAAGCCGCTCCACAGGAGCATCCAGATCATAAAATCCCTGCTCCATGATGCGGGCGGAAATTTCAGCAGCCAGGCTGCCGCTGCGCCATCCTTCGTCAACGATGAGGGCGCGATGGGTTTTAGCGATGGACTGCAGGTAGGTGGCGTCATCCAGCGGTCGCAGCGAGCGCAGATCAATGACCTCCGCTTCCATGCCTTCTCCTGCCAAGGTTTCGGCAGCTTCAAGACATTTGAAAAGATTCACGCTGTACGTGATGATCGTAATGTCCTTGCCTGTGCGCTGTACCTTTGCCCGGTCAATATCAACGGCCCCGCTTTCCGCAGGCAGGGACCCCTCCATATTATAGAGTGTGTTATTTTCAAAAATTAAAACCGGATCAGGATCCTGCAATGCCGTCCAGAGCATACCTCGCGCGTCTTCAACCGTTGCCGGCGCCACCACACGAATACCGGGAATATGCGCATACCATCCTTCCAGAGAGTGGGCGTGTTGGGCTGCCAGCTGTTTCCCTGCCCCTGTTGCCATGCGAATGACCAGCGGCACGTTGAAATGCCCACCGGACATATGCAGGAGGGTTGCGGCGCTGTTCACGATCTGATCCAGAGCCAGCAGGCTGAAATTGACGGTCATAACCTCGACAATGGGGAGCATTCCCCCCAAAGCCGCACCAATTCCCGCGCCTACAAAACCGGATTCACACAATGGGGTATCGCGTATACGCTCTTCCCCGAATTCATCCAGAAGGCCTTTGCTCACCGCATAACATCCCCCGTAATGGCCTACATCTTCTCCCATGAGAAAAACCCGTTCATCACGCTTCATGGCTTCGCGGATGGCTTCCTTGACTGCCTCTCGGTAGGTAATGGTTCGCATGCCCTGCTGTTGATTCATGACGCCCTCCTTTCCGAATAGACAAAACGGGTCAGTTCCTCTACAGGTTCGTCCGTACCTGCCTCGGCGAAAGCAACCGCTGCTTCGACATTACCGGCCACCTCCTGCTCCAGGGCTGCCATGGCTTGATCATCAAGCAGCCCTGCCTCCCTGAGCCTGGCCGTATGCTGCACAATGGGATCACGCTCTTTCCATTTTTCCACTTCTTCTTTGGTTCGATACAATTCGCTGTCGAACATGGAATGGGCCCGAAAACGATAGGTGCGGCATTCGAGTAGATAGGGACCTTTTCCCTCCCGGATATGGGCCACGGCTTCATGGGCCGCAGCTTCAACGGCCATCACGTCCATCCCATCAACCGACGCTGATGTTATTCCATAAGCCGGTCCTTTCGCGGCAATATCCGCCTCAGCCTGATGGTAGCAGATGGCTGTTCCCATGGCGTAGAGATTATTCTCACAAAGAAACAGCACCGGCAAGTTCCAGAGCGAGGCAAGATTCATGGATTCGTGAAAATCGCCTTCCGCCACAGCGCCGTCACCGAAAAAGCAACAGGTCACCCTGTTGCGTTTCTGCATTGTATCAGCCAAAGCCAGGCCGACTGCCAAGGGCAGCCCGCCGGCGACAATGGCGTTGCCGCCGTAAAAGCGTTTTTCAGCATCAAAAAGATGCATGGATCCGCCCCGTCCTCGGCAGCATCCCTCCTGTTTACCGTACATTTCCGCCATGATGCTTCCGGCATCCATACCCCTGGCCAGCGCCTGGCCATGCTCGCGATAGGTTGCAACCACAGCATCCTCGGCTGCCAGATTCGCCGTAACACCGACAGCCACAGCCTCCTCGCCGATATACAGATGGAGGAAACCACGAATTTTGGTCGCAGAATAGAGTTCTGCGGCCTTTTCTTCAAAACGGCGGATCAAAAGCATCTGTCGCAGCTGCTCCAGAGCATGTGTTTTGTCGAGATGTGTCCGTGTCATGATGCACTTCCCTCCAAGGTAGAGGTGTCGCCGATCGGAAGCCCCAATTCCCTTGCCTTGAGCAGGCGGCGCATAATTTTGCCGCTGCGGGTTTTGGGAAGATTATCCGTAAATTCTATTTCTTTGGGAGCAACCGCTGACCCCAGTCGAGTACGACCGAAACCGATCAGTTCCTGTTTGAGTTCTTCGCCGGCCGTAAAACCCGGCTTGAGCACCACAAAGGCCTTGACCAATTCACCGATGGTCGGCTCGGGCTTGCCGATCACCCCGGCTTCAGCCACGGCAGGATGCTCCATCAGAGTGCTCTCTACTTCAAAAGGTCCAACCATATGTCCGGCGGTTTTGATAATGTCATCAGCGCGGCCGATGAACCAGAAATAGCCGTCCTTATCCCTGCGGGCGAGATCCCCGGTCAGGTACCAGTCCCCGACAAAACACTTTTGATACCGTTCTTCCTCATGGAGATAGGCCCGAAACATGGAAGGCCAGCCGCGCCGCAGCACCAGCTCACCGTCAACATCATCCTCCTCGATCTGCAGGGTCCCGTCAGGATGTATGGAGGCCACAGCCGCCTCGATGCCGGGCAAAGGTTTTCCCATTGAGCCCGGCCGAATATCCATGGAGGGATAATTAGCCACCATGATGCCTCCGGTTTCGGTCTGCCACCAGTTGTCGTGTATCGGCAGCCCGAGTACCCGCAGGCCCCAGGAAACCGCTTCAGGGTTGAGCGGCTCACCCACGCTATACACCAGCCGTAACGCTGAAAGGTCGAACCTGCCTCTTACCTCATCCGGGGCACGCATCAACATGCGGATAGCTGTCGGCGCCGTGTACCAGACCGAAACCCGATGCTGTTCCAGAATCTGATACCAGCGCTGTATTTCAAATTCAGCTTCATCCACAATACTGGTTACACCGTGCAGCAGGGGCGTAATAATGCCGTAAGAGGTTCCGGTAACCCATCCCGGATCAGCGGTGCACCAGAACACGTCCTCCGGATGAAGGTCGAGCACATAGCGTCCGGTAAGCCAATGGGTGAGCACTGCATTATGCACATGCACGGCCCCCTTCGGCATACCGGTGGTGCCGCTGGTGAAATGAATGATGGCCTTGTCCTCAGGACCGGTGGGGGGGATTACAAAGTCAGGAGAGGATTCGGCCATCAACTGCGGCAGGGAGAGCACCCGCTCATCAAGGTTCTCTTCCCTGTCAACCAGGAGAATGAGCTCAAGCTCAGGGAGACGGGATACCAGAGGCGCTACTTTTTTTTGATATTGCCGTTCAGTGGTAACCAGGATTTTTGCGTTGCCCCGCTCCAGTCGCTGGGCTATGGGCTCAGGGCCAAACGCTGAAAAAAGCGGACAAAACACCCCGCCGGTTTTGAGAATACCGAAAAACACGCTGTAGAGAATGGGGATGCGGCCGGCAAGCCAGAACACTCGGTCGCCTTTACAAAGGCCGAGTTGACCAAGCAGGTTGGCAAAGCGGTTGCTTCCTTTCTGCAGTTCAGCATAGGTCAACTCGAGTATGACGTCTTTTTTGCCGAGCCAGCGAATGGCAACCCGGTCACGCAACGGTCCGTTCGCGTGACGATCAACGGCCTCATGGGCGATATTCAATCCGCCCTCGTTTGCAAGACCGTCTAATGATGCACGGACTGTGTCCCAGGAAAAAGAGGTGCAGACATCCCCATAATCAAGCATGTTGGGTTGCACCGGCATGGATACGAGGTCTTTAGTGATTGCTTTGAAATTCATACTCACCTCACAAAGGAAAGATGAAACGCTCACAAAAACGCCGCAAGAACAATAGACTTACTTAACTATATCAAAACGAGCACCAAAGAACAGGGAAAAATTTCCTGTTCCGCTGATCACACGTTTGTGCAGATTTCTCGGAGGTGCAGGTTGTTAAGGTATGTTTGCAATCTCCTAAACTTATTTGGCCGGTTTTTGTTTCAATTTTTCAATCATACCCCTGGTTGCCTCCTCAACGTACTCGGTCATTTCTTTTTTCAAGGAAGCTTTGAGGCTTTGCCCAATGATATTACCTATGATAAGGCTTCCAACCTTTGCCGGAGTGAGCCCCTCGGTGCCACCTACGTTTTCCATAGCCACATCAGGTAGTACAAGGGTCGCAGGGTCTTTGCCCGGCACTACGGCATTGACTGTGACACCGGTAATGGAGAGTCTCTTGAAGCGTAATTTAGCTGGTTCATGGGGTGCTGCGTCCTCTGATTTTGGTTGTTGTTCGGCAGCTTTTTCATCTGTCTGTTCACTGTTCTTTTTAATGTTATCCAGTAAAGTACGCAGATTTGAGTTGCCGTCTTCCTTTGCTTCCAGTTCAACGATCGGGTTTACGACAGTCAACTCATTTATAATCAATGGCTGTTTTTGGAGTGAGCCGATATCAAGGCCCAGCCGAACTGTATCCATTTTGAATGCGTTCGTAGCTGTGTACCCCGCTGGATTGGCAATTGTTAATCCGGATATCTGGCCAGAACCGGTTTTCAGGTCCAGCTCAACGCTTTGCACTGTCACCGGTACACCCAGTAATTCGGACCCGATACCTTCTATTGCGCCGTTTATAATTGTATCGAGATTACCGACCAATATAACAAGTGCAACACCAGCTACAGCAACCAGCACCACAAAACTAATGAGCAGTTTTTTCATAGAAGTCCTCCATAGTTGACAAGAGCATACCGTTATCATTCACCATAATCCGTATCAAACACGACCGGAATCCGGCAGCCGAACAAACGAATCATTTGACCAGATCATTATGTTTCTAAGCAACAATTCGTTGATAAAGTCAACTTTGTTCTTATTTTCATTGATGCTGTCAACCATCAGGCTGTGATTAAACTGTGGGGCGATCTGCGCTGGACAAGATGTAAAACACAGCAGTGATGTATCACTGTATAACGATGAGGAAACCTTTTTGAAAAAACGACAACAATATCTTGGAAATACAGGAACGCTCCTGTTCCTGGGGCTTATAAGTGCCTTCCCTCCACTTTCAACAGACCTGTATATACCTGCGATGCCGCAGATGGTCGAAGCGTTGGCGACCAATCATTCCAAGGTCAATATGACACTGAGTGTGTTCTTTGTTTTTTATGCAGGCGGTTTGCTTTTCTGGGGGCCTTTGAGTGAAAAATTGGGCCGTAAACCCATACTGCTCACAGGCATCGGGGGGTACATCATCGCAAGCATGTTCTGCGCCGCCTCGCAAAACGTAGAACAGCTCATCGTGTCGCGTATTCTGCAGGCGTTCTGTGGAAGCGCCATTACCGTGGTGGCTACGGCGATTGTGAAAGACCTTTATGACGGACGTGAACGTGAAAAAGTCATGGCAACCGTCATGTCCATGGTAATTATCGCTCCCATGGTAGCGCCGGTACTTGGCGCTTTTCTCCTCAAAATCGCCTCCTGGCGGGTGGTGTTTCTGGCACTTTCGGGATTTGGAGCAGCAGCGGGTTTGCTCACCTTCTTTTTTCAGGAAACTTTGGAAGAGCAATATGCAGGGTCTGTTGTACGCTCCTGGGGGCGCCTGGCAGTGGTACTGAAAAATCCGGGATTCTCCTTTCTTCTGCTCATTTTCTGCATGGTTCCCGTGGCCATGATGGCCTTTTTGGCAGCATCGTCCTTTATTTATATTTCCGGGTTTGGATTGAGCGAGCAGGTATTCAGCTATTTCTTTGCGTTTAATGCACTGTTTGCAATGATGGGACCAACACTCTACATGAGGTTATCAAAGCATATTCAGACCAAAACCATTATCTCGGCCTGTTTTGCAATATTGATGTGCTGCGGCGTACTTGTCGGCACTCTTGGACATCTTTCCCCGTGGATCTTTGCCGTGACCTTGGCACCGGCCACCCTGGCGGTAATCACCATGCGGGTGCCCGGCATAAACCTCATGCTTGACCAGCAAACCCATGACACAGGGTCCGCCTCGGCCCTGATTAACTTTTTCAGCATGATCATGGGAAGTGTCGGCATGTTTCTGGTTTCACTCACCCCTCATCATCTTATTGAGTCTCTGGGAACTATTCAGTTTATGGTGGGACTGGTCGGAGGATTGCTGTGGCTCCTGGTTCGTAATCGGGAATTTGCTCTCTATAGGGTATCTTGAATAATTAGATTTTCTGAGTCTACGCTTACCTTCGAGGATGATTTTTTGAGCATAACGCCGAGATTGAGCGAAATAGCAATTATTCAAGGTGGCCTTATGTTTTGTTTGTCAACTATATATAAATCTTGAAACTGTAGAAGGGATTGCCATGACAACACTCAAATCTCTCAGGTAGAGTCAATAAAATCCTTCTAAAACTGGTTACAATAGCTGCACAATGCTTTTGTAGAGACCAGTATAGGTACCAGCAACCTCTGGGCTGTCGATATGGAAGTGACCAAAAAACCACTTCTCGAACGTCACTTTAGTGGCAATACCTTCCAGAAATACTGCAGTAGGATCAGCGACTCTGCTTGACAAGTCAATGTTATTGAGGGTTGCAATCTGTTCAATGATGCCGGCCGGCGCTGTGTGGGTTAATATAAAATCAACTTCATTACAAAATTGTTTCAAATTTGCTAACCCAAAATTCTGTTCTTCAACGCTGGGTATTTCCTGCGGCCACCAGTGTATTCCCGGTTTCCTTGTATCCTTATCTGTGCTTTCTGCGCCACCAAATGCAAAAAATGTTTTTCCTGCCAGCTTGTAGACATAGCCTCGCTTTAAGTGAAAAACAGAGTCATTCACCTTCCCAACCTCACCACTAAACTGTTTAACGGAATCCAAGGCACCCAATAACTCATAATTTTCATGGTTCCCGTCAATAAACAATGTCGTCCACGGTTTTTGTTGTAACCATCTCAGCCAATATCGATCGGATTTGAATTTCGGGTGTTTTGGGTGATACCAAAGCCATCCAAAATCACCTAAGATAACAACATAATCCTTTTTGGTGAGTTGTTTTCCTTCCGGAAATTGAGAAGTCGTAAATCTCCTCATCTCACTATCTAGACCGTGGATATCTCCTGTAATAAAAACTTTAGACATTTGCTTGTGTAGCTTTCTTACTCTCCGTCCCTTACTATTCCTGCCGGGTCGGTTTCCACAAGATCTGCAACCTTGTCATACATTTCTGCGTTACCTTCCATCTGCTCCTTTATATTTTCATTAGTCTGTGAAATAGTACGGAAAAATTCAGCTGCTTCTCTTAAGAGTCTTGCCGCGAAATCAGCTTGCGTTTTCATGGGTCCAATTTTGAATAAAGGTTAACAGATGCTATATACCACTCTTCAAAGGAATCAGATTCAAACTGGAAAACATGTGTAAGAAAGACTAATTCTGTTTTATCTCCTACTATTTTAACAACCTTCTCTTCCCAGTGAACAAAAGCGTCCATAGACGGCCAGTTGCATTTCTTGCAAGCTATTAACCCTACTACCTGGTTATTTCTACATAAGGAAGGCAGGTCTTTGCATGACTCAAAGGTTATAAAATTTTGTCCTGACGCCAGTAGAAATCGAACATCAGACATATCCACCATATAGTGCCTGTCTTCAGAAAAAAAATTTATAATCTTTTTCTGATAAGCCCGTGGTAACGATTCAAATCCTTGGCTTTTTGCGAAATAATTCGAAACTTTTGCCTGTTTCATTTACTTTTTCAGTAACATAATGATTTTGTTTTTTGATAATATTTCCGCTGGTTATCGGCCCACCCTTCTTGCCCAAGGTCTCAACATCAACCTTACTTTATTAAAGTAACATTAGTAATCAGGCTTGCACAACTATTATAGCCATAATAATCACATACCATCGACCCAATGTTATTTCCGTGGAAATCTAATATAGCTGAGAAGCAACTTTCACTTTGAGCCTATATCTTTTGGGGAACGAGGATAGAGGGACGTGCGTAAACTATGCTCCTGAGCATTGTAGAAGAAGAATCCTATGTGAAATAGTACATTGCGTTTAATTATTTAGAATAATAAAAAAGGCTATCATGGAAGATTTGATGGGGCA
Organism: Desulfobulbaceae bacterium; assembly: GCA_963678525.2. GTDB lineage: Bacteria > Desulfobacterota > Desulfobulbia > Desulfobulbales > Desulfobulbaceae > Desulfogranum. The sequence goes on along the minus strand of CAXXDG010000003.1, from coordinate 221,260 downwards.
AATCCAGGAATGGATTGCAAGAGAACGAGAAGAATACCTGGCCCAAGGCCCAGAACGTTTTAGCGGCCCAGAATATGCTTATCTGCTAGAGGCGGAAGAGGTCATCTTTGATCTTGATCTACACGATATCAAGAATATTCTACCCACTTTTGATGTTTTCGAGGCCATAGCAGGTAGATCCCACAACGAATTCTACGGCACTCCTCTTTGCATTGAGGCACGAAAAGCTTTTCCCTGGATTTCAAAAGGGCAGGTCAGAGAACTTGAGTGGCAGCGTTTTGCGAAACTTTTCGGCATCACGAACCGCAAAGCGCATTGCTTTTTCTGGAAAGTGAGTTTTTGGGAATTGCGTAAAGGACTTGTAGTTTTTACAGATGAAGAACAGTAGCCAAAAAACTATCTTGAAACTAAGCTATTGAGTTGACGATATGAGAGTCGTGGTTGGCTTAGCCGTGTTGATCTTTTTCTACCTTTATTCACTCTCTTTTGCTGAAGTAAGCAGGGATGAACTAAGACAAGCCAGAAAGGATGCAAAGATTCTTACACGACAGGAGCGCTTCTCGCAAAGAACGCTCAAACTCATCCTTGTCGAGTCTGGCAGCAAGGTCCTTTTGAAGTTCGAGGATGGGGTCGACGAGTTGCTGTGCAGATTGATTATGCATTTTGGGCCCCCTGTTGAACATGAAAGAAGGGCCTAAACGTTATGTGGTGCAAAGTTTGTTGCGAAAATCAGAGTTGAGTGGATACAGATAGATGTCTTTTATCGGAACCTGCATAGTGTTATGCCGATCTTGACGACTGCGCCCCTTGGTCTGGCCGACATGGAGCCAATTGGCCGCCTGATAGCAGGTGCCACGGAAACGAGTTGTGTCGACGAAGGTTTCGACAAGTGCTACCTGATGCCCATATCGGGCCTCCCAATCCTGGTTCAATTGCTTGAGGCTCAGAGACAGGAGATGTGATGCCAGGCATTTGACCTGCACCCAGGGCAAGACGAGAAAACGAGTTTTATTGGTGAGCAATGGCAGGTTTTGTTTCCTGGTTGCAGCATCCCAGCCTATGAATTTGTCGCGATGTTGCGTCTTCCAGGCTGCTGAACCAAATAACAGACATCCCAATGGTCGCCCGTGCGTATCGTAAGCCAGATAACGGATATTTTCTCCGACAAAGGTTGCATGCAGGCCAAGGTAATGATAGCGATGCAGAAGATGAGAAAACAGCGAATCATCATCGCTGCTGGAATGTGTTTCAACAAGACGTATGGGGCGTAATGCTGAAAGGAAAGGGGGCCGGTGACGGAAGTCGTTGCATGAGGAACTTCCACGATTATCCGTTTGGGTGCCCCGTATTCCGTGGTTGAGGAAGTGTCAGTAGCCCAAGATTTTGCAATTTGCGCATCATGGAACGGCAGGCCATATCTTTGAGTTGGCCATTGGGGCGGCGCCAATCCCAGTGTATACATATTTCCTTGGAAATTTTTGTGCGATTCCAAGAAGGGCTGCCCTGGATTAACTGTCGAATAAATTCAATATCCGAACTGTGTAATTGACGCCCTTGGATGGCCATAATCTCATTCATGACCTCCAAGATAGAAGAAAAACGCTTTGGAGTCCAGGTAAAAAAAGAATCACAGAACGACTAAAACAAAGTGCGACAAAATGGGTTTGCACCCTGTAGGACCAGGAATTTCAGCTTTCTACTGCTGGTTTTCTGCGGCATAATCATCATGATTTTATAGGGAAAAAGGAAAAGCAGTTTCAAAAAATAGCTGCTATAGTTTGATGTATTGCCTGTCAAAAATACAGTATTACTCACATACTGTCAGATTTTTTTACGACCAAATTATAGCGTTGGCTATACAGGCTAAACACCAAGACCACATCATGTAAATCTCATTTAATAACGAATGGCTATATAAGTGAGACATAAAAAAATCGTCAAGAAGTAAACTTGGGAGGATAGCTTAGCTATGTACTGTTCAAGAAGAAAAACGGTGTGCTTATTTAGTATTCTCATTCTTTCTTTAATGCTTACGGCATGCAACAAATACACACATGAAATTTCTACAGCTATCGGAGCGGGAACAGGCGCTCTTTTGGGTTACTTAATTGGAGATGACGACATACGCATTTTAACCACATCTGGTGGAGCAGTTATTGGTGGTTTCATCGGAAGCGAAATAGGAAAATATCTCGAGACACAAGACCAAAAGAAGCATGCATTAGCAACGCAAAAAGCGTTTTCAACAGGCAAAAATCAATCATGGTCTAACCCTGAGACAAATACTAGCGGCAAAGCACGCGTAGTAAACTCAAGCACTGAAAAAACGTCTGTTAACCTGCCTGTTTTAAAGAAAAAAGTGAAACAAGTACCTCCATTAGATATTATAGGGTCGACGTATCAAGCCAAAACCACATCAAACCTTCGTGGTGGACCGGGGACAGATTATGAAAAAGTTGGTAGCCTACCAACAGATAAAAAAGTAAACGTAGTAGGAAAGGTCAAAGGAAAAGAGTGGTACTTGATTAGTTACGATGGAGTTGGAAGCGGCTTTGTATATGCTGATTTACTAAAACCAACACCAACAGCAATGCCAGATGATTCCAAAACACAAATAAGAAAACAAGATATATCTAATAAAAAAATCGCAGATCAAAGAAAATGCCGCACTATAGAACAAAGCGTTTCTCTTGCAGATGGATCTACAAAAAAGGAAACAGTCAAGGCCTGCCAAGGCCCTAATGGCTGGGAAGTGCAATCATAATACGATTAATATCATTTAATAACTTATAAATATGAGAATTGTCACTTTATTCTTACTTGTATTTCTTCAGGCAGGCATATCCTATGGTAATGATAGAGAGCTAGCCTCAGAGGGTAGTGAAGTTAAGTTGACCATTAGTAATGCTTTTACTTGTGGCTCAACCGCAAAAGTCACAATAAAAACTCGCTCAGCAGCCTACTTTGACTTGGGAGCCGAAGTAATTCAAAAATTAGCAGATACATCCCGTGCAATTTTAGGCTTTGAATGTCCGGAAATCACAAATATTGAATTTACCGGCATTACGGATGGGGTGATGGTTTTCCGTGCTGATGCAGGGAAATCTAACAACTGGGTTTTAGAATCCTACCCACCTCCATTAGAAAAACTTGCCCTTTTTTACAGCCTCTATGAACCTGAATTTTATTACCTTCCGTTTCTTAGCTCCCAAACAGAAAATTACAGTCATATTAACGGGATAAAAGAAACATATCAATATTATGCTTACGAGGAACAAATAAAAAGGCTTGTTTCTGTCATTGACGGGGACACAGATCGATTTTCTTCATATATCGAACAATCCTTACAGAACTTTGACACCCCGGAAGAAGCAGAAGTTTATTATAGTGCCATTCTTCAAGCAATCCGGACATACACACCACAGCATTTCGAAGCATATACTAAAAAATACAACGAAATAGCTAGCTCAGAATTAACTATCGAAACAAATGATCTAAGCCCAAGAGTTGATTTAGAAAAAAAAGATAATACGGTACAATCTATCCCCGCAGCAAATATAGATGCGCCTGTAATTTCTTCGATGAACAACAACACGGATATTACCCCGCCCAAACCTAATCAAACCGTCACTGACACCTCACTATTACCCCGCCCTGGCCTTGATGGGCGCACCACATGGCGTGTGATGTATAACCTCAGTTCAAAACCTTGCCTTGCTTTCCTGATATTGGAGAATAATGATTCCGGAAGATTCTTTGGTCGAATCGATACGGTGTCCCCTGAAACCGGAGCATATCAGCTCTCAGGAGAAATAAACAATGAGGGCACCATTACCCTAAAAGCAAATGGAAAAATAGAAACTGCAAGATCAACATCTCGCCATAACTCTCAGGCCTTTAATCTGATCGGAAAATTAGAAGCTGACGGTTTAACACTGGAGGGAAACGTTGAAGGCGTAAAAGGAACGGGACATTTCGAAGCTCTAAAATTTTTACCCGATACGCGACCACCTCATCCTGATGGCTTGTTTATCAGGGAGCACAAACGTAATCAAGCTCCTGCCGTATCGATTGAAACATGCCGAAATCTCTTTTCATGGATTTCGAAACAATCAAATGAGCAGATAGATTATCAAACAAAAATCCCGACTCAGGTCTATTCTCAATCATTTTATGTTTTTTTTGGTAAGCCTTATGACCAATGTGCCCTCGAAGAGCGAACAGTCTACAATCAGTTGACTATCCAATGCTCAAACAAATTAAGAAATTCCGGAACCGTTGATGACGCCAAACTTTTGAGTGAGTATAGAAAAAATAATAACCCATTATATAACATGATGTTCTTGAATGGTTCATCTGGCTATCCAATCTTTCCTAAAAATCACAGGTCGTACGGTTCTCAGCCGAACTATCATGATTTTGCTATATACTTTCACTATGTTGGATTGAGAGACGGTAAAATGTTAGTAGAACACCGCGTTAGAGCTCTTGAAAACAAAACAAATCTTGAAAAAGAAGACCTACAAAATATCGAAAGCCTAGTAGCTGAAATAACGACGAAACCATCGAACAACAAACCAACCTTAACTCGGATAGCTGCTGCAGATGCCGGTGAACACCTAGACAGACTAAAAGTATTACGTTCAAAGTATGATGATCAGCAAAGAAAATTAGCCCTTGAGGCTCTTGCTATTGTGCCAGGAACAAGACTGTCATCAAATCCTGATCCAAAAGACAAACAAGATTTTATCGTGCACTTATTAGGAGTTGCCAGAGCTTGTGGGGGACTACCGAAAGGTCAAGCTGGTAGAGAGGAATGCATGACTCTATGTAATCGTCTTGCAGAAGAAAATAAAGCATTGGACCTTGGCCCAGATATCAACTTGATTAAATGGATAGATTGTAAAGACAAACAGGATGTAGCGTTCGGTATTTCTCACGAAAATTACCCGGTTAAAAGAAATGATTATGCCTGGGGCTATGATGACACAGATTCCTACTGGTATGGCGGATGGGTCCTTGATCTTAATGACGAAAAAGTACTTCTGGGGCATGATCAATTAAAAAGCAACTGGTATGCAAAACAGGATATAAGAAAATTTGTTGGGAAAGGCCGGGTTGAAGTTCATAAAAATGGCAAATACTATCCTGCCATTATCACAGGTAAAGATATAATGGGCAATATTGTTGTCCGTTATACCAATAGCCTGCCAAAAAATTTAAAAGATTTACAGGCCAAACCTGAAAACAAAGATTTCTTTATTGATCTTATCGAGAATTATACCGGCACTACCTACGATAAGACTGAAAGAATGAACGAAATGGCGAGAACTGCTCGCAAACGCATGGGGCTTGACGATGATATGGAGAATATTTCCATCAAAAGAGTTCGTCGGCCCTCTGTTGGAAATAGTGACAACTGGCCCGATCTGTTAGCAGGCATATTAAATACGTACGAAGGAAATGTCGTCAAAGTGCTCTCTGTGGCAGAGTTGATAGCAAATGATGCTCTATCTGATGACTTTATTGAATTTACCGATGATTATCTTAGTTCCTGGATCAGGAATGAGCTTAATTACTACAGGGAGAACTTAAACACCGCTCCTCTATATGAGATAGGGCAAGCTTCAAAATTTATAGAAACTTTTCCTGATCCATCAGGTATCGAGGTGTTGGGCAAAGTAAAAACAATACTTCAAAAAAGCCCCGATGAATTTGTAACACTTATTGAACAACGAATAACTGCTCTGGAAACGTTAGCAATGGATGTGATCCGTGATACTGGAACACGTTACGATGATACCGAAGCTGTATTTGAAACAGGCTTTGCTCTGGCAGAAGAATTTGAAGAGGCAGGATATGTTGAACAAGGTCAACGATTGATTACCGCAACAGTTGAGTACATAGATCAACTGCTAGCATCTAATGTCGAACTATACAAAGAAGAGCTGAGACAAATAGAATTTACGGAAGACTCATATACTGCCCTACAAGAGCAAATGTGGATCTTTGAGGAACTCAGCGATCAATTTGAAGGATTTAAGGCTTATCAGATAGCGGCATTAGAAACCTTAAAAAGAGGAAAACAAATTATCTGTGAAAATGCTCTAAAGGAAGCCAATATTAAACAATCAGATTTTGATAAAAAAATCTATATCGGTGAAAAATTAGTTACATTGCGTGACTTGGCCTGTAATCTTCATGAGCGTGGGCATCTTGTATCTGAATTTTCAAAGAAGGGACTATTAGGAAATTACATTTTAGGCATCGAAGAAGGTAGCGGTCTAATAAATAATTTTCGTCTAAAGTCAGACAAGAATGGATTAGAAGTCGTTGAGCGGTCAGGCGATGAAGAAGTGCCTATAACAGCTACTGAATGGCAAGACTATATTACCGTTCTTGCGTACCCGCCAAGTGGTGTACCCGATGCACAAGGGGTACGAGAGTGTGACACTTTAGCTGCAGACCCTAACGATCCTCAAAAAATAACAGATGGTGTAGATTTTGAAAGTGAGGAGATAGAACCGAACTTTTTTGACCGTGCGATTGAGGCTTGTATGGCCGCAGTAGAAGACAACCCAAATGACGAAAGACAACAATTTCAATTAGGCAGACTTCTATGGTATGCTGGAGATCAAGAAACAGCAGCTGAATATATTGGGCTATCATCAGATGCCGGTTATGCCGCTGCACTTTATTACAAAGCAGAAATACTCTTGGCCACCTCTGATGATAATAACAGTTTCGTTGATGCTCTGAACTTCTTTGAAGAGGCAGGACACAATGGATATGAACGTGGGCATGCCATGATCAAGGAGCTAAACCCAGAAGGATTAGAGTTTTTCAAAGAAATTCCACCACCAACAGGTAAAGAACTTGTCTCTGCCCTAGCCCATAAAGTTGATCGAAGTTTGAATACTATGGGTATGAAAGGGTCAATAAAGCTTGTTGACATTCAGGTTAAAAGTTGTTTTCAAACTTCTCCCACTGATTTTTCCTGCGAATATCGTCAAGTCTTAGACTGTAATGTCGCACCTACCAGTAATTTCTGGGCTAATGACTGGCGTCCCGGATTTGCCTCAAAAGTATTTCAGGCGGACTGTGACTCCATTCAGCCAGAATTTGGAAATTTCCGAAAGAAACAAGATGGAAGCTGGGTTAAATTGGCTGATAATAGCTGAACAGCGTCAGATCAAGTCTGACCCACAATAAAATTATAAAATAGTTTGCAACTCAGATAACAAAAATGCACCATAATCTTGATATTTATTTTGGGTTGCTCCCTCAGTGTCTATTTCTACAACAGTATATTCTCCTTCATTATTTTTTTGATTACTATCTAACGCATAATATGTTCCGTCACCAGTCTCATAAATGAGAATGAAATTTATAGGGAGTCCGTTTTTCCGTTCAGTTAAAGTTAGCCATATGGCATCAGGAATTCCTGAATTTTTAAAATTGCTCGTTATTATTCCATAAAATTCAAGTCCACCTATATCACCGCAGCCGTAACGTTGAAGAAACTCCCTATATGATGGTGGAAAATTAATATCTAATGCTGATTCTGCAGAAGATATCAGTATTTCCTCTTTAGCCCCCTCAAAATCTCCATCATATTGCTCTATAATCGCAAAAGCTTTATGTAAATCATTTAAACTCATTTTATCGCCTATTGAAAATATTTTGCTCTTTCCTGCCAATAATTTGACCGCCATTTATTAAAAACATCCCGATCAATTCCAGATTGAGTGGTTGATGGGTTAATATGGATGATTCGGCTATTTTTTTGATGAAAGGTCTGGCTAACTTCAGCAATAGGACCATTATGGCGTTGAGTCATGTGGTGTAAATTCAACGGTTTTCCGTCAGGGCCAATCGGAGCTAATCCTTTTTTCATCCTCTCAAGATTCGTGCGATTTCTTCCATCTTTTAATTTAATATCAATTAGATCATTTCGTTGATAGACTTTATTGCCTTTAAACTCAACTTTATTCGTCCAAAATTTCCGAGCATCAGGGTAAGCTAAAAAACTGGCCTGTGCCAGTTTTTGTTTTTCAGTAAGCTGCTTTTTCTTCTTTAAATCAGCCTCTTTCTCTTTTTTTACCCTCTCCTTGGTTTTGGCTATTGTCTGAAGTTTTTCCCTGACTGACTTCCGCTGGATCTCTAATTCTTTGGTCGTACGAGACTGCTTGAGCTGTAGTGCACGTTTCTTCTGAAACTCTTTGAGATTCTTACTGCTTTTTATTCCGGGTTTTGAAGCAGTATTCGTAGAAGCCAGCTTTGCACCCTTACGAATTGATGATATACTAGCCGTTGCTTTTGTATCTTTACTCTGTTTGCCGCTTTTGATCTTTGCTAAACGATCTTTTTGTAATTTGGCCAGTCGATCTTTACGAACCTTGATTTTCTGTTGCTCACGTAACAGGCTGCGTTGTTGTAACTGTTTTTGCTTTAGAGCAAACTGCTTGCTATTCCCCTGAGTGTTTTGCTGTCTCTTCTGTTGAAGTTTTACCTGTTTTTGTTGCTGAGCAGTCTTACGTTGCTGTTGAAGCTGTTGTTGTCGCACCTGCCGCTGACGCATAGCTTCCTGTTGTCTTCGCATAGCCTCTTGCTGACGACGCATGGCCTCTTGCTGTCGCCTCATTTGCTCTGCCTGCTGACGGCGCATTACTTCTTGTTGCCGCCGCACCTGATCAGCTTGCTGGCGTTGCACCTGTGCCTGCTGCCGACGCATCAGTTGTTGGTTTCTATAGAAATTACTGCTGCTACTGCCTGCTCCGTAATACCCCTTAGCGTCAGCAAATGAAGGAAAACCGAATGCCGCGCACAATATCACGATGAGACAAACAGTGGTAAAATGACGATAAAAACAAAAGGAATTCATCATTGTCTTAGAATTGTCTTGTTTAAAAAGAAAAAACGGCGAAGCTATTTAAGGGGCCTTAAGCGAAATGTGACAAAAATTTGTTATCCAGGTTACTAACCTACAGTATTCACATTATTATGCAAAATAATTACTGTAAATCTGAAAAACACTTCTACTCCTCATCCTCAAAGACAACAAGACCTTCACGAAATATAGCCACTGAGTAATCTTACATTAAAAATACCTGTGAAACACAGAAACGCTGCTGTTCCTGGTTTCAGCCATTCCTTACCTTATTGAGCCATTTGGAATTATTCAGTTTCGAGAATTTGCACTCTACAGTATACAGAAAGGGTAATGGTTATCGAAAAATCCTTGCACAACATTCCATTATGACTGCAGAAAATGCTTTATCACCTCTGTCGGTGTGTTGAGCAATTCTGCCATGGTAACCGCGGTAATCAGAGCACGGGCGGCATTGGAGCCGACGGTTTCCCTGGTACAGGCATAGGTGTTGTTGCCGGTGCACAGGCGACCGTCCGATAACTGGCTGTCGTGAATGACATGGGAATCCTGCCGGGCCCCTGCCATGGTGCTGATAAAGGGATCGTCACCGATCCAGAGCAATCTTTCCGGCGGCAGGCCGGCGGTGATATGGTTAATGCCTTCGGTAATGGCTGGGTAATCCAAATGGGGATCAGCCTCCACACCACTGACAATGAGCCAGTCGGGGACGGCAATATTCAGTAGGCTCTCGGCATCCTTGCGGGAACGGATACCGTATTCAAAGATAAGTATATCCGCCTTCTCTTTACCCCAGATCGCCTGCCTGGCGAGGGCCAGAGGAAAAAGGAGCTTTTCAGGGACGGTTTTTGGGTTTTTCAGACAGAGAATGGAGAGTGGCAGTCCCACTTCGGTATTATAAGAGAGCAAGGTGCCCCTGGTTTTGTTCCCGGAACCAAGCAACTCAACCAGGGTCCTCTTCATGGTAGTCTTCCCCTTGATACCGGTAATACCGATGACCAGGGCCGAATTCTGCTTGAGATAGCGGCGACTGGCATGGGCCAGCACCAGACGTGCACCTTTGCCGACCAATGTGTGATCGGATCTGCCCGGAGCTGCCTGGGAGAAATCCTTTGCTGGGATTGTCGTATGCTGCCGCTGTCTTGGTTGGCGCTGAAAAAAATATCCCTCGAGCCTGTCAAAACCTTTCTCCAGGTCCTCCATCTCCCGACCGAAGTTGATGCGAAGGTGCGACTCGCCGGAAGGGCCGAAGGCAACGCCGGGCACGGTAGCCACCCCCGCTTTATCAAGAATGTCATAAGCCAGACGCCGGCTGTCAGCGCTGTACTTGACAATATCCTTGATCCGGGGAAAAACAAAATAGGTTGCCTTGGGTACCTGGTAGTCCATGACCTGGGACAATTCGTCCAACCGGGTGATACAGTAGTTGCGGCGTTTTTTGAATTCAGTCCGGAATTCGTCAAGAAATTCAGCCCCGTATCGCAGGGCGCCGATGGCAGCGTATTGGGAAGGCACCGGGGCGCATGTCACCATGGCATCGTGAAACTTGACGATGCGGCTGATCCGCTGTTTATCGGCGTGGACAAAGCCCACCCGCCAGCCCGTCATGGCATATGCTTTGGAAAACGAACAGGCGCGAATGATCCGCTCCCTGGCTTCCGGGATCTGGGTGGCTGAAAAATGGGGTTCATCTACGTAATAGAAGTCTTTGTATACCTCGTCTATGAGAATGGTCAGGTCGTGCCGTTCACAGACCCGGACCAGTTGTTCGGTTTTTTCCCTGGAAAAAAGGGTACCGGTCGGATTATTGGGACTGCAGTAAAGGAGAAGTTTCGTCTTTTTGGTGATTGCCTGCTCAATTTTTTCCACCTGAAAATCAAAATTATTCTCCTCCTCCAGCTCCACATATCGTGGTGTGCAGCCGGCAATGGATACCGCCCCCAGATAGGAGGTGTAGGAGGGGCTGGGCAGCAATACCTCATCGCCCGGTGAAGTGAAGGAAAGCAGAGTCGCGGTAATACCTTCGATGGAGCCGGCAGTCACCAGGATTTCACGTTCCGGGTCATACGACAGCCCGTCCGCCTCCAGTGACAGGGCGATCTCCTCCCGTAATTCGGTGAGACCCGATGGTCAATGAGTACTTATCACAGAGACCGGCAGCTATTTTTTCCTGGGCAAAGCGGATGACCCGGCGCGGTGTACGGAAGCTTGGAATTCCCTGGGCCAGAGAAATAACATCCGGCACACGGGAGGCTGCCAGTTCCATGGCTTTAATGGGTGACAGCTCAAATTGCTCGGCAGGTGAAGTTTTGGGCAGGAAGCTCATAGACGATACCAACGTTATGGGGATAGATTCTGATACTATCGTGTTATTGCATATAAATCAACTTCCGAACCGCCGGAGTCCTTACGCTCCGGCTGTGAAATATTCCGGCTTTCAAGGCAATAACTGAGAAAAAAATTTTTCGGGTTGCGGATACAACCTGCATGATATAATTGAGAAACCAGGAAGCTGAAAACTGTTCGCATAAGGGTATACAAATGTTCACCTTATCCAATACAGCAGGAATGCAACTGACGCTGCTCTCTGTAGGCGCCTGCATACAAAAATTGACGGTACCCGATAAAGACAATATCTCCACTGATATTGTTCTGGGTTACGATGATCCTGCGCCTTATATCACCTCAAAAAATTACCTCGGCGTAGTGGTCGGACGCTGTGCCAACCGCATTCACAAAGGCAGGTTCAAGCTCAATGGCAGACACATGCAGGTCATCCCCAACGAAGGGAGCAATCATTTACATGGCGGGCCTGAAGGGTTCAGCCACAAACGCCGGCAAGGGACGAGAGTTGATGCTCATGCGATTCGTTTTACACTGCACAGCCCTGATGGTGATCAGGGCTACCAAGGAAATCTGGAAGCTTCCGTCACCTACACGCTCACCGAAAAAAATGAAGTGATCATCGAGTATAGGGCCACATCGGATCAGGATACCATCGTGAACATGACCCATCACAGCTACTTTAACCTGCCCGGACAACGTGGCCGCAGCATTGAAGATCACCGGCTGACCATCGCCGCCGACCGATATACGCCTGTCAACAGGGAACTCATACCAACCGGTGACATTCTTTCCGTTGAGAACACACCACCGGACTTTCAGCAGGCAGTTCAGCTTGGAGATATGCTGCATACAGATTTCCCGCAGACACACTTTACCCAGGGTATAGACCATAACCTGGTTTTTAAAAGCTTACCATTCGAACAACTCAAAGCCGCTCTCCGGCATGAAGGCACAGGCATCCAGCTCAACCTCTATACTGATCAGCCCGGCATGCAGGTGTATACCGGCAATTTTCCGGATGGCTCGGCACAGGGTAAAAACGGCATCAACTACCCCCGATTCGGAGGCCTGTGCCTGGAAACCCAAGGTTTTCCGGATGCGCCGAATCACCCCGCTTTTCCAAGCACTCTCTTGGAACAGGGTACTACCTACAAACATACGACTCGATTACAGATAGGACTGGCTCAATCTCCGATTCAAAGCCTATAGACAACCGGAGCAAATCCTTATGTCATTACCAATACAATTCAGCCGTGCTTGATTGGCCGGGTATGTAGGGTGCGTCATACGCACCCTACATACCGGGTTCATGCCGATGACATCGAACAACTCAATTTTTATATATTATTTCAGGTAGATACTATGCGTATAGGAATAATTGGTTCTGGAAAAATCGTACAGTGGTGTCTTGAGACGTTACACATGACACAGGAAAATCACTGTGAAGCAATCTGCGTACGGGAACAGAGCCGAGACAAGGCCATGGCCTATCAGCAAGAGTTCGGCATCAATACACTGTACACGCAGTATGATGACTTGCTGGCTGATCAGGATCTGGACATCATTTATTTGGGGATTCCAAATCATTTGCATTTTTCCTATGCTGAAAAAGCGCTGTCGGCAGGTAAAAATGTCATTTGTGAAAAACCCTTTACCTCGAAATACGAAGAAACAGAGCGCCTGGCCATGTTGGCAAAAGACAGGCGGTTGTTTTTGTTTGAAGCGATAACTACCATCTATGCAGCCAATGTTCTTTTGCTCAAAGAAAAGCTGGATCAGATCGGTGACATACAATTCGTTCAAAGCAATTTTTCTCAATTTTCCAGTCGGTATCGGGACTATGTGTCAGGCAAAGTGCACCCTGTGTTCGATCCCAAGATGGCAGGTGGCGCGCTGTACGATATCAATATTTATAATATTCACCTATCCTGCTTTTTATTCGGTGCGCCCGATACCATTGATTATCGCTGCAACAAGGGGTTCAACGGGATTGACACCTCGGGTGTTGTCATACTACAGTATCCGGAATTTATTTCTGTCTGCATCGGCGCGAAAGATTCCAACGGAATCAATCAGACCACCATCCAGGGAACTGACGGGTATCTCCGCTTAACCGGTTCGGCCAACAATGCAACCTCTGTAGAGCTTGTTAAAGGCGATGAGGTGCAGAGATGGGATAAGCGGCAGTTCCCCGATCACTTCATGATCGATGAAATGAAGGCATTTCACGATATTTTTTCTCGCAAAGATTTTGATGCCTGTTATACAAACCTGGATCACTCATTGCTGGTTATGAAAATAGCGGACAAAGCCAGAGCACAGGCTGCAATTCCATGGGATTAACAGCAGGCGGTCACGGACACGCCACGGAGTCCCCCTTCCCCTGCCTGCATCGAGATTAAACTTCAGGGTATCTTCGAGGCCCTGCCTGCATCCCCAGATTAAACTTCGTTATACAACAGGAGCAACCGCATGTTTGAATATACCCTGCTGCATTGGGCGACATTTTTTTCTGCTGCATTGCTGCTGAATCTTTGCCCCGGCCCGGATATGGCCTTTATTCTGGGGCAAACTGCAAGCAGCGGCAAGCAGGGAGGATTTGCGGCTATGTTCGGCATCTGGACAGGCGCTTTCCTGCATGTGATTCTGGCTGCCCTCGGCCTCTCAGCCATACTTGCCACCTCTGCAGTTGCCTTTTCCCTGGTGAAATGGATCGGCGCTCTCTACCTGCTCTACCTCGGCATCCAGGCGCTGTCGGCAAAGGATGCTTCTTTTTTCTCCGCCGGCAGGACACAACAAAAAAATCCCTTTTCCATTTTCCGACAGGGTGTCCTGGTCGCCGCCCTGAATCCGAAGGTGGCGATTTTCTTTCTCGCTTTCCTCCCCCAATTCATTGTTCAAGGGGCCGGCCCTGCAGGTGCGCAGCTCTTTCTGCACGGCAGCCTGATCATCGCGATTGCAGCCCTGGTTGAACCGCCGCTGGTCCTTGTCGGTTCTGCCTGCATGACACGCTTGAAAAACAACAGGACAATCGCATCATCAATGGAAAAAGGCCTGGGCGCACTGTTCATTGCCCTGGGAATCAAGCTTGCGCTGAGCGACAATCAGTAAATTTCCATTGTCACCATCACTCCGGTGCCACGTTCATCTGCGAAATCCTCCTAAAAGAAGGCTGAAAACGAATCCCTTTCACTCGAAATATTTTAATAATATGAGTATATTGTTAGATTTTCATACATGCCGTCTATTTTCTTGTATTGTGGGGTACTGAGGATTAGATAACCTGCAAATCCTTTCATTCCAGTTGGTTCAGAGAACCACACAGAACACATACACTCAAGGAACAACCCCCGAGGAGATCTCAGATGAAAAAATTTCTTATTGCCGCCACCATAGCGTTATTCGGCATGACATCTGCCGCCCATTCAGCAGAAACACTCAAATTGCTCACCTGGAAAGGGTATGCCCCCCAGCAGCTGGTCGAAAAATTTGAGCAGGAAACCGGTATCAAGGTCGAATTGACCTACTCAAACAATGAAGAGATGATCGCAAAACTGCGTGCCACCCGTGGTGCAGGCTTTGACCTGGTACAGCCCAGCCAGGACCGCATTTCCTCTGTGCAGGCAGAGTATAAAATTTACCAGCCAATGGATTACGGCAAAATCAACGGCGGGCAGATTGTTGCCTCCATGCTCGAGGCTGTAAAGAACAATACCAAGGTGGAGGATGTATCCTATGGCGTGCCCTTCTGCTACGGCACCTCCGGCTTGATCGTGAACACCAAACTGGCCCCTGAAGCAAAAGATTACACCGCTCTGCTCGACAAATCCTATGAAGGACGCATCAGCTACCGCCTGAAACGCCCCACCCTGATCGCCCTTGCCTTTGCCCAGGGTGATGACCCGTTTGCAAAGTATGACGACGCAAAAGGCTACAAAGAGCTGATGGACGGTGTTGCCGCCAAAATGATAGAAGCCAAACCGTATGTGAAAAACTACTGGTCCAACGGCGATGCTCTGCTGGAAATGGTTCGCAGCGGTGAAGTTACCGTTGCCATGGGTTGGGATAACGGTGGCTGGAAGCTGCACGCAGAAAACAGCGACATCGACTTTGTCGCTCCCAAAAGCGGCGCCCTGGGCTGGATCGACACCTTTGCCATCCCGGCAAAAGCAGAAAACGTGGAAGCAGCCTATAAATGGATCAACTTCATTCTGCAGCCTGAAAACGCAGCTGTGTTCACCAATGCAGAAAAATACGCTACAGCTTCCAAAGGCGCCGGTGAGTTCCTGGACGCCGAAGTACGTGACAACATCAACCGCTCTTTCACCGAGGCGGATATAGACAATATCAAATGGTATCCACCGGTGTCTGCCAAGATCGAGCAGATCGAGGGCAAAATCCTTGATACCGTTAAGGCTGCACAGTAAGTTCGACGTATAACTTTCGGCTTCACTTCAACGCCGTCTCGGATTCCCAACCTGATTCCGAGACGGCGTTTCCTGTTTTCAACCGTCCAAAGATTATGCATACCCCGGTTCTCCAAATCCAGAATCTCAAGAAAACCTTTGCCGGCTTCACGGCTGTGGATACCCTGAATTTCCAGGTAGAGGAAGGGAGCTTCTTCTCCATCCTCGGACCATCAGGTTGCGGCAAAACCACACTCCTGCGCATGATTGCAGGGTTTCTCGAACCCTCATCCGGAAAACTGCTTATCCGCGGTCGGGACATGACCACCACGCCTCCCAATCGCAGGCCGGTGAATCTGGTTTTTCAGAACCTCGCCCTGTTCCCCATGATGAACGTCCATGAAAATATAGCCTTTGGTTTAAAGCGTCAGGGACTTAGAGCAAAGGAGATCAGGCGGAAGGTCGACACCATGCTTGAACGGGTTCACCTGGAAGGTTACGGTAAAAAGAGCATCTCCCAGCTTTCCGGAGGTCAGAAACAGCGTATCGCCATTGCCCGTTCCCTGGTATTGGAACCATCGCTCCTGTTGCTCGATGAACCGCTGGGCGCCCTGGACCTGAAACTCCGGGAGCAGATGAAGATAGAACTGAAAAAGCTTCAGGAGGATGTGGGAACCACCTTCATGTACATCACCCACGACCAGTCCGAAGCGCTTGTCATGTCCGACCAGGTGGCGGTTATGAACCAGGGTAAGTTCGAGCAGATCGACACCCCGAGGAACCTGTACGGCAATCCGGCAACCAGCTTTGTAGCCGGATTTGTCGGCGAGACCAACATCCTGGCGGTCACAGTCAGTACCCGGGAACCGTTTAAGGTCACAACCGCCTCCGGCCTCTGCCTGCAGGCCGTACCTGCGGCCGGCCAGGTTGATGGAGATACGCTGGATCTCTATATGCGCCCGGAATCCATCCTTCTGGAGCCTGCCGACTCCATGGAACATATCAACAGGTTCACACTGCAGGTTCACAATATTCTTTTTGACGGCAGTAACACCAAGCTGCTGGCGACCATAGCCGATAGTAACCATGAGCTTACCGTTGCCCTGCCGCAAAACCAACAGTTCGCGCACATCACCAGGGGTGATCGTATCCGGGCGGGCATTCATCCTGAAAGTTGTTTATGCTTTGCAAGGTAAGGCCATGAAGAACCACTTTCGCCTCAGTCTGTACATCTTTCTTACCCCGGTGTTGCTCTGGTTGTTGCTGCTCATCGTCATTCCGCACATCGAGCTGTTGATCATGTCCCTCAAAGGGACTGACGATTTCGGTGATCCGGTGTGGACACTCGCCAATTACAGGCATTTCTTCACAGAACGAATCTACTGGTACACCTTTGTCCGCACTGCACTCTACGCAATCCTGACCATCATACTGACCTTTATAGTCACCTTTCCCGTGGCCTTTTATATCACCAAGGTAGTTTCAGTTCGCATGACCGGGTTTCTTACCATCCTGCTGCTCATGCCTTTCTGGGTCAGTGAACTGGTCAGGGTGTACGGTTGGATGATTCTGCTGCGTGAGAGCGGGGTCATCAACCGGCTGCTGGTCAACTCCGGCCTGCTGGACGCCCCCATAGAGATGCTCTATAATGATGTCAGCATGATGATGGGCCTGGTATACACCTCCATGCTGTTCATGGCGGTTCCTGTTATCTCCTCGCTGGAGGGAATGGATGACTCTCTGATAGAGGCTGCACACGACCTGGGAGCATCCCCTCCCACCATTTTCTGGAAAATCGTTATTCCCTACGCAGCCCCTGGAATCACCTCCGGAGCTATTGTGGTCTTCATGCTGGCCCTGGGCAACTACCTGACCCCGACCCTTATGGGCGGAAAAAATTCACTCTGGTTCACGGAACAGATTTACAATGAGTTCATTGCCGGCTTTAACTGGAACCAGGGGGCGGCTTTCGGCTTTCTCCTGCTGGCGCTCAGCTCCGTGATCATCTGGGCAGGACTGAAACTCAGCAGACAGGAACTCGGGAGGGCGTTGTCATGATCCGCACCCTGCCGCAAAACAAAGGCTATACCCTGGCTTTCAAGCTCTACATCATGCTTTTTTATATTTTCCTGTTCGCACCGCTGGTCATCACCTGCATTCTGGCGTTCAATGATTCCAACTTCCCTTCCCTGCCCTGGAAAGGCTTTACCCTGGATTGGTTTACAGCCAACGGGCCGGAACGGGTAGGCCTGTTCCACGACAGGTCCAATCTCCGCTCCATCGTGGTCAGCGCTCACACCGCTTTCTGGGTTTCGATTATGGCCGTCATGGTCGGCTCCATGGGTGCATTCCTTTTTGAACAGGAAAACTTCCCTGCCAAGAAAGGGCTCTACTTCCTTGCCCTTACACCGCTGGTCATTCCCGGTGTTATCCTGGGGATCTCCATCCTCCTGGCAGCCAACAGCCTTGGAATCTATTTTGAAGATACCTTTGGCCTGGATATTCCCATTCTCAGGCCGAGTTTCCAGCTGGTGGTGCTTGGCCAGTTTTCCTTTATCACCACCTTTGTCCTCCTGGTTGTTTCAGCCAGGCTGAAGAAATTCGACCATTCCCTGGAGGAGGCCGCCCTTAACCTTGGAGCGACCAGGTTTGAGGTTATCCGCTATATCACCCTTCCTTTTCTGCGTCCCGCCCTGATAGGCGGCGGAGCCGTAGCCTTTTTGATGAGCTTTGAAAACTTCAACACAACCCTGTTCCTGGTCGGGTCGGAGACAACCCTGCCAATCAACCTGTATTTGCAGGTGCGCGACGGCTCTACGCCCATCATCAATGCGGTGTCGTTTCTCCTTATCGTTTCCACTTCAACCCTTGCCGTGATCAACCTCATGGTTGGTAAACGAGGGGATACAAAGTAGCTATAACTTTCTCATGTCACCGCCGGGATTACAATTGGTCGTAGTGTCCACCGATTGCGAATATATAAATGTAATTGTCGTCGAATTTGTAAATGACGCGATCTTTTCGGCTCAACCTGCGTGACCAGAAGCCGGAGAGGTTATGGCGAAGAGCTTCCGGCTTTCCCGTGCCGTTTGTCGGATCCCACCGAAGCATTTCTTTCAGAATTGAACAAAGAGCTTTATGCAAACGCTTATCTTTCGTTCTGAGTTCTTCATAGGTAACCCACGTACCACCTTCAAACACCAAGGATCTCATTCATTTCCCCATCCGTTGGTGTGTAACCGGAACGTGCAAGGTGGGTGCGGGCAGAATCAGAAATTTGCTTCATCAGGCTGGAATTTTGGAGAACATAAAGGGTTTCCTGGTCACGCTCCCAATCTTCCGCACTCATAACGACAAAATCACCCCCGCTACGACGAGTTACTTTAAGCGGCACATGGTCACTGGCTGCTTGTTCGACAAAGTTTTTCATGTTTGAACGAAACTGATTTACGCTAACAGTTTCCATAGGGCACCTCCTGTTCTGTACCGGATTTCGGTACATAATAACACACCCTAACAAACAAATCAACCGGACGGAATAAGCTTCTGCGCAGAACTGAAAAACAAAACAATTCACAAAATAGACCCGGAATAGTATGCTAGGCGAAACAACATCGGTGGCGAGTGGATGGATTCCAAAGCATCTGATGAAACCAAAGATTTTCTCATTTTCCAGAAAGGAGGTTCGTATTGATTCCCGGCATTACCAGTGGGCGGCGTCGTTTTTCCGATCTTTCTGAACAGGAAATCCTGGCTTTGGCCATTTCCAACGAAGAAGATGACGCCCGCATATATCGGCAATATGCAGAGCGCCTCAGAAACGATTTCCCGGCTTCGGCAAAAATCTTTCAAGCAATGGCAAATGAGGAAGATGAACACCGCCGGCAACTGATTGCTGTCCATGAAAAATGTTTCGGCAAGGTTATCCCTCTGATTCGCCGTGAACACGTATCCGGCTTTTATGCTCGCAATCCGGTCTGGCTGATAGAAAATCTGGGGCTGGAACGAATTCGCAGTGAAGCGCGTGAAATGGAACGACAGGCTGAGCAATTTTACCGCAAAGCAGCAAAACGGGCGACAGATACAAACATTCGCCGATTGTTGGGTGATCTTGCCGCAAGCGAAGCAAGGCACGGCGAATTTGCAGGCAGGCTTGAAACAGCCAATCTCAGTGAACAGGAGCGTCATGATGAAGGCCACGCAGCCCATCGTCAGTTTGTTTTAACCTGGGTACAGCCGGGACTGGCAGGACTCATGGACGGCTCAGTCTCAACCCTGGCACCGATTTTTGCCACAGCCTTTGCCACCCAGAACACCCACACCACCTTCCTGATAGGCCTGGCGGCCAGTGTCGGTGCAGGAATATCCATGGGCTTTACCGAAGCCGCTTCCGATGACGGTGAACTCTCTGGCCGAGGAAGCCCAGTCAAACGCGGCTTTGCTGCAGGCATTATGACGACCCTGGGCGGGCTTGGCCATGCCCTCCCCTACCTTATCCCCCATTTCTGGACGGCAACCATTATTGCCTTTACCCTGGTTTTCATTGAACTGTGGTCAATTGCCTGGATTCAGAACCGTTACATGGAAACACCTTTCTGGCGGGCAACCTTTCAGGTGGTCTTAGGAGGAGCGCTTGTATTTGCAGCCGGCGCCCTGATAGGAAGCGGCTGAACAGTTCCAACGGAGAAACGAGGAGGCTGTGCCATGAAACTTCTTAAATTCCGGGTTCTCGGGCTTCCGGAAATTGAGTCGACCTCCTGGCTGGAAGTCGGACCGGGTTTAAACGTTCTGCGCACGGATGACGATGTTCCCCCCTTTCGGGTGCTGCATATGCTGCAGACCGTTAATCCACCGTACCTCATCGAAGCGAATGATCCCTTTGCCGACCTTCCTCAATACAGGCAATGGAAACAGTACAAACTCCGCATTCTTCCAGCCAAAAAAACCGTGGCCATTGCCATCTATTCTACCCCGGCCGGTCTGGTGGAGGAACTGGCAGCTCTTGATCAATCGCTATATGCTGCTGATTGGGTCGAAGTCGGCCGGCGTCGTGACCTGAGCCGGTGGATGAGTTTTGTGGAGTTGTCCGAGTCAGGGCGATGGAGTGAACTGCACGATCTCCTGGCTGATATTCTGGATACTGTACAAGAGCGGCCGGAACCGGAGATCGCCGCGCTCCGTCAACATCTCCTTTCCAGACGCCCCACTGACCGCATCAGAAGAGAGCTCGCAGCCGAACTCAAGCACCTGTTCCACCTACTGCAGCCCCTGGTTCCCCAGGAAAAACGAGACAAGCTCACCCTTTGCCTGGACATTATTGGTCGAGCTGAGCGATTTGAACAGGCTCACCAGCTTATCTATTCCCGCTTACCGTTGTTTCTGCTTGTCACAGCCAAGGGCCGTACAGTGACCATGGGGAACGTTAACGGTGAAGATGGCTTTTCTTTTCTGCTTACGCAATGGGAGCAGATGGCCGGCAAAAGTGGTCTTGTCGATGTGGAAAAAGCTCGGTTGAACCAGTCCTTCCGGATTCTCTATCCCCATCTGCCTCTCAGCTTTGAAAAAAAGAACGGTATCCTCAGCATGCAGGCAACCACTACTGCAGACCAGCCGGTGGATCACGCCGCCAGTACGCTGGAGACGCTGCACTATGTATTGGCCGGCAGCACGGTACTCCACAAGGCTGTTTACGGATGCAAGCCACTGTTCCTGCTTGACCTCTCTCAACTGAAATGCACCGATAAGGAAGAGGAGCAACTCCGGGCAATGCTGCTCCGTTTCTTTGCCGACCGGCAGTGCCTGCTTATCTTGCCACGCCCCCTGCTGGACCGCATTTCCAAGGATTTCACTAAAGAACAGGTTAACTACTTGAATTTATGATATCTTTACGAATAGCTTATTCTTAACCCAGCTCCAATTGAGGTATACGTGATATATAACCAAGATCACCAATGCCCATCCGGCTTTATGCAATACTTCAAACACATCTTTTGGCAGAATATCATGTAATAATCCAGACATAGCTTGTATTAATACGAGAAGACCAAGTATCGGATTAACAAATACAAGTTGCTTCTGTTTATTCATACCATTACCCCCAATTATTGTCTTTCGTTGGTAATCACGTTCTCGTCTGTGTTTCAGAACACCCGTACACCCATAACGACACATATATTAAAAATGAATATCATATAATATTCCTCCCACGTTGTGAGGGTAATATTATAAATATATTACACTATGTTAAATTATATCATCCTGAGTATTGAACTAACGGAGCCATGATTCCTACACGGAAGACATCCAGGCCTGCTCCCAGAACGCGACCTCCCACTGCATACTGGTAACAAAATGTTCCCTGGCCTCCTGCTGCTCGGCAACTCCCGCATCATGCGCCCACCTGTTCAGGCACGCAATCCATCGGGTTGCCATATCCTGTACGCTCGGATCGGCATACAGTTCCAGCCAGGGACGAAAAGGATGGTCCGGCGCAACAGTTTCCGGCCGGGCAGCCTGCAGTTTCCCCACCTCGGCATACAGCACGGTACACGGTGTTGCGGCCGCAAGCGCCACCAAAGGAGAATCATGAAGCGAAGCCTCATGTTCATACTGAGTGTAGGCCAGGGTTGCAGGGCCTGGGGCCTGGGGTTCGCACTTCAAGCCAAGCGCTTGAAAAAGCTGGACCTGCATACCGGTCTCGGCTTCTTCGGAAAGACGCGCCGATTCATTGAACAGCTGTCTGTCATCCGGGGTTCGCGCTCTTCCGACAAGGGTGCGGCACACCTGGATATAGTTCTCCAGATACAGTCCGTCCTGAATCAGATAATTGCATACCTGATCGTTGCTCAGTGTACCGGCTGCCAACCCCTGGACAAAAGGATGGGTTACGGCGGAGCTCCAAATCTCACCACAGGCATTGACGCAACTCTGATAAAAAACCGTGCCGTCCACATCTCCCCCTCAAAACTTCCGGACTTATCGCCCTATTTTTTCACCGCACAGACAGCAACATAATCACCGGACTGATATCCCGGGATCGGATCTTCCGGAGTGGTATCTGAAAAGCAGGGATGTCGGGTCAATGTCTGGGCAAAGGTCACGTCCGTAAAACCTGCTTTCAGGGCGCTGTCGATCTTGTCCTGGGTCGGTCTCCAGTTTGCACCTCCGGCCAATTCCACGGGATAGGGCTCACGGGGCAGCATACCCCGGAGTCTCTCGTCTTCCCAAGTCCCGTACGCGCCGCCAAGGCGATACAAAATGCCATAGGAACTTTCGGCCGGCACATCTATGAGCAAAACACGTCCAACCGGCTTGAGCACACGGTATGCTTCATCCACAGCCGCATCCAGATCGGCAATATAGCCGGGAGAGCCATTAAACAAAACCGTATCATACACCTCGTTTTCAAGCGGCATATCTTCTGCGCCGGCCTCTGTTACGGTCATGCCTCGCTTACGGGCGATCTCTCCCATGGGTAGGGACGGTTCAAGCCCCTCGGTAATGGAAATACCGTACTGCGATTGTAAAAGCTGTTCAAACAAACCTGTCCCACAGCCAACGCTCAGCGTCCTGCCCGGATTATCTCCGAGAACATGGGCCACCAGGCGCAGCTCTGATTCCAGAACGACCTGATTTCGCTGAAACCAGGCGTCGTACAAGCCGGAGTACTCATCAAATGTAATCATCAAACAGTTCCTTTCATTTCTTTTTAAAGCCGGAAACAATGGCTACATGTCACTTTTAACCGTAGTCCGACAGTACCACTACAAATACCAGACTACCGCGACGGTGAAAACGTCATCACTCAGCGTAGATGAACGGCTCTTTTCTTTTCCATACCGTTGCCATCTCGATACCAAACGCCCTTTTTACGGAATACACCTTCTCAAAATCCCTTTCCAGCAGCGCCATGTCGAAATAGGGGTAGGCATAAATCGACGCCTGCGGAGTCGCACGTTCATAATTTGTATCCAGCATATAGTTAATGTGGGTAAGAACCCAGTTTGCCCTGGAGAAATCCCTCGCAGGATCCAGCCCGTTGCGAACATGAAATTCAAGGCCGAGATTCGGACTCAAACCGACTATCATCATCCGGTATCTGAGATAGGTAATGACCCTTTCACCCGGCGGAATATTATCCTTTGCCCAATCCATCACCTGGGTTGTACCGTCTGAGGGAGTCTGTACAAGTCCTTTGTAGCCGACACTGCTTCTCCCTGCCATATAACGCTCTCCCACATACTGATATCCATTAAGATGGTAATCAGGATAGGTGACAACAATATCATAGGCCATGTTGAGACAGCAGATACAACCCGCAAGATACCCCAGTGTTTTTGACCGTTCATAGAGAAAACTGAGGAAATATCCTCCCAGGAGCGCCAGCTGGGGCATGACCGCCATCATATAAAAAGTCTGCGCCCTGGCATTGGCCAAGAGAAACACTGGATAGACGATGAGTAGAATCACGGCAATGAGCAAAAGAGGCTGCCTTTTCAAAAAAAAGAAGGAACTTATAAAGGAGACGCAAAGCAGCACTCCCACTGCCGGTGAATTCTTTATAACCACTGATAGAAAATTCAACCCGGCTGCAGAATAGACAGCCATCGCACTGAGCTGTTCTTTATTCTCCATAAATTCCCTGTATATCCCCTGGAGAAAAGAACCGTTGGTGGTATGGACCGGGGGGATGACAAATAAGGTCAACAGGGATCCGGCGAGTATCAATACTCCGCATACCAGCGGATGTATGCGTTTTTTCCGCCACAGGAAGGCGCAGCCGATAAAAGCCGCCCACGGGAAAAGTACCCGCAGGTAATGGAAAAATTTGATTCGAATTGGTAAGCCGTCGTAAAAAACATTAAGAACTGCTACATGGTCCGCTCCTGAAATTATCAACCCGCGGACCAATGCAACCAAACCGGCGGCAATGAAGAGTAACAGCAAGATGGCAACCCGATTGCCGGTGTACGGCTTTTCAGTCCTGAAGATGAAAAGTACAGGCAGTAAGGCCGGTATCCAGACTGCTCCGACTACCTTGGAAGATACGGTCAGCCCTGCAGCGATTGCGATCAGGACGGTACGCCCCAGGTTCGGTGACTTCGCCCAGAACACCAGACTCAGCATCAACCAGGCGGACATACAGGTGAACAAGGAATCGCCTTCGGTCCCTGCCACTTTTGAAAATGCCAGAAAATACGGGCTCACAGCCAGAAAGGCAGTCGCAATAACAGCCGCTCGCCTGCCGCTCACGAGCATACTGCTCAAATAGACTCCTATCAGGGTCAGCACCCCGAACAGGCAGCTGACATATCGCGCAGTGACATGGTCCGGCGAATCAGCAGCCAGAGAGCCGAGTGCAGTCAGCCACATGGGAAGTCTTGACTGGGACGGATCAATATCCAGCCCTGTCAGCCAGCCGTATTGTGATTCAAAATAGGACCAACTGATACGGCAATCGATGAATTCGTCATTGGATATGCCATGCACCGGAACAGTCGGTATTACAAGAGTAAGATATATACCGACACATAAAAGGAGCGGCAGCAGCGGATGGCATACAAGTTTTTCAAACGGGTTACGCATGGAGAGGCGCATGGTATTTCGTGACTCAAGCTGTGAAATAGATTTCAGTGCCAAGGACACATGAAATCCTGATTTTTATAAAGCCCCCTTTTCTGTAGCTACTCACAGGGGGTGCTGTTACATTCAATAAACTATCGCCTCTGTAACTGGTTACCCCTTTCCTATTCATTCAATTTAGGATAAAAGAGTATCCCTTTGACAGTGCATCGTTTACCTCGGGCAGATATATACGCGCACTTTGCGCAAACATACCACAACGTGTGCCCTTCGGGCAAAACCGCTACAATCGTAATCTAATATGAGCAAGAAAACAAAAGTTATCATCCAGATCCCCTGCTTTAACGAAGAAGAAACGCTTGCCGTCACCCTCCAGGCACTCCCGCGGGAGCTTGCAGGGATCGATACCGTGGAATGGCTCATCATCGATGACGGCAGTTCCGACGGGACAGTCCGGACAGCCGAGGAGATGGGTGTTGATCACATTGTGCGGCATACCAACAACCGCGGGCTGGCAAAGGCTTTTATGACCGGTATTGAAGCCGGTCTCAAGGCAGGCGCGGATATCATCGTCAACACGGATGCGGACAACCAATACAACGCAGCGGACATCCCCCTGTTGATCCGCCCGATTCTGAATAAAGAAGCGGAGATGGTGGTCGGCGCCCGCCCCATAGGCGATATCGAACATTTTTCCCCGCTGAAAAAATTTCTGCAGAAATTCGGCAGCAAAATCGTACGCATGGCGAGCAGAACAACAGTCGATGACGCGCCGAGCGGTTTTCGCGCTTTCAGCCGTCAGGCCGCAATCCAGCTGAATGTCTTTACAGAGTACACCTACACCCTGGAAACCATTATTCAGGCAGGACAAAAAAATATTTCTATCATTTCAGTTCCCATACGCACCAACCCGGACCTGCGGACCTCCCGCCTGGTAAAAAGCATTCCCTCCTATGTCCGGCGCTCAATTCTGACCATCATCCGCATTTTCTTGACCTACAGGCCCTTCAGGCTTTTTGCCGGCCTGGGTGCGATCCCCTTCATACTCGGCGTCGCCCTTGGAATCAGATGGCTGATTCTAACCTATCTGTGGGGAGACACGAGCAGACTGCACGAACCCAGCCTGATTCTAGTCGCCATTCTTATCATCCTGGGAGCCCAGCTGTGGATCTTCGGTATGGTGGCGGACCTGCAGGCCGTTAACCGAAAATTACTCGAAGATATCCAGATCAGACTGCGCCGTCTGGAATTGGATGACGGTAACCACGACAATTCCGACAACAACATCTAGGAGCAGACGACCATGCACACCTCTTTTCTCCACGCTGCTCTGGCCCAGATCCCTGTAATCCTGACCCTGCAGGACCGCAATCCGCACAGTCCGACCTATGGGTGTTTTGACCGTAACTTCTGGCATTACAAGATCATTGATTTTCCCAGCGGCATGTCCCAGGAATTTGTGTTCCCTCTGGCCCTTGCCTTTCATGCAGACTCGCCTGATAACCCGTTCCACGGACAAGAGGCGCTCAGACAATGGATAGCGGCAGGGATTCGCTTTGCAGCAGACTCAGGCCACAAAAACGGCTCATGCGACGACTATTTTCCCTATGAGTGCGCCGGCGGCGCGGCCGCCTTTTCCCTGCTTGCCTGCATGGAAAGCTACCGGCTCATGAACTTCAGCGATCAGCATCTGCTCGATTTTTTCGAGACCCGTGCAAACTGGCTGGCCCGCCATCATGAAAGCGGTCGTTTATCCAACCACCAGGCGCTCATTGCCCTGTGCCTGGAACTGGCAGGCCAACTGCTCAACACCGACCAATGGGAAACGGAACGGCAACAGCGCCTGGAAAAAGTCCTTTCCTGGCAGGATGAGGAGGGCTGGTTTTATGAGTATGAAGGATGTGACACCGGCTACCTGACCCTGACTCTGGGCTGCCTTGCCCAATGCTGGCTTCACCGGCCCGAGGACAGAATCCTGGCATCCCTGCGCAAGGGCATTGCCTTTCTCCAGGACTTTATCCACCCGGACGGATCCTTTGGCGGCGAATACACAAGCAGGAACACCTATAATTATTTTCCCCACGGCTTTGAACTCATCGGCTCCCGGGTACCGGAGGCCCTGGCGCTCAACGATCGCTTTCTTGCCGGCCTGAACAACAAAAAGAATCCCGCCTATGGTGATGACCATATCATCGGCCACCATACCTGGAGTTATCTGCTCGCCTGGAAGCACTTCAACAGGGAAAGACCGCCTCTTATTCAAGCCCCCAAAGAAGAGAAAAAATGGTATCCAAACGCAGGAATACTCATAGACAAAAAGAACGACACAACCCTCTACCTTGCTCTGAACAAGGGAGGGGTTTTTAAACTCTTTCACAAGGATTCCCTGATCTGTTCCGACACTCAGTTTTCCCTGGTGACAACCAGGGGCAAGAAAACAGCCAATGCCGTGGCCCATCTTGTGGGAGAATATGATGTAGCGGTTGAAGATGACCACATTATGGTCAGCGGCACGTTCGGCTGGGCAAAACAAAAGCAGATGACGCCCCTGAACCTGATCATACTGCGCCTGATCATGTATGGAGGAGGAAGACTGTATCCTGACCTGGTCCGAAAACTTCTCCAGAAACTGCTCATAACCGGTAAACAGGAGGCGCCGTTTAGCTTTATCCGCAAATTTCAACGCCGGGATGTCGGCTGGAAGGTGAGCGATACCATTTCCGCGGCCTCCTGGAAACAGGTGCAGGCTGCCGGAATGGGAGGCCATCAGACATCGATTTACGTAGTCATGAGCCGCACCTATCAGGCCGGGCAGCTTCAGCCGTGGACCGACTATACCGCTGCAATCAAGGAACTGGAAGACGGCTGTGACTTGCAGATTGAGCGCCTTCTCCCATCTGAACAGGTGTAACCGATGAACACAAAACGTGCTGTTTCCCTGGCTGTCAGCCTGGGAATTCTGGCCCTCATTTACCTGCGCATCGATATCGACCGGCTGCTGGTCGTCTTCAGGCAGTGTGACATCACCCTCCTGCTTTCCAGCCTTGCCATGGTCATCCCCATTACCCTGGCAACGGCCTGGCGTCTGCAATTCATGGCGCCGGACACCATGTCCATGGAGCTGCTGGAATCCAACCGATTGATCCTGGCTGCAAGCACCCTGAACATGGTGCTGCCGTCCAAAATGGGTGATGTGATCAAAGCCTGGTTTATGCGTGATACGGGGCATATCTCGGGTTCCCTTGCGCTCTCCCTGGTGGTCTTTGAAAAGGGCTCGGACATGCTGTCCCTCTTATTCTGGTGTTGTCTCGGCCTGCTGGTCTACCCTGCCGAGGATTTCCTGTTCCGGACTATGACCGTGTGCATTGGAGGCGGATTTTTGTTTTGTTTTCTCATGCTGGGCAGCAGGCAATTCAGCCTGTTCTGCTTTCGTCTTCTCAAACTGGTTCCAGTCCCAAAAGTGCAGCGAAAAGTTGACGCATTCGAGACAGGATGGATGGAGATGTATCAGTATTTCTGGAGTGATGTCAGCAGACTCCTGATTCTTTCCGGGGGATCCATCTGCATCTGGCTGCTCCACCTCCTGCAGATATGGCTCTTTATTCTCGCCCTGCGAGGCGACGTCTCCTTTCTCACCAACCTTGCCCTGTCTCCCCTGGCCATCCTGGCAGGTTTACTCCCACTGACCTTTGCCGGTATAGGTACCCGTGACGCAGCACTGATCTATTTTTTTGCAGGATTCATTGATGCCGAGACCGCTGCAGCGCTGGGACTTCTCTGCACATCCAGATATTTTATCCCGGCCCTTGCAGGGCTGCCTTTTCTTAACCGGTATATGGGAACCGTGCGTGCAGCCGGTAGTTCCCAGGGGAGGAATGATGAAGCAGGTTGAAGCGTATGCAGGTTTTGAGCAGGGTCCGATCAGACCGCCAAGTGAAGCGGAAAGCCTGCTGATTCGAGTCACCAGAAACTGTCCCTGGAATCGCTGCACCTTTTGTCCGGTATACAAGGAGAACTCATTCAGCCGTCGCCCGCTTGAACATGTGCTCAGGGATATTGATACGGTCAGGATGTATGTGGATGCCCTTGTCGAAGCCGGGAAATCCGGAACGAGATCCCTGCCGAAAACATATAAAGGCACTCCCCTCGATGATCAGAATGCCCTGCATGCAGCGTATCAGTTCGTTCTCGGAGGCATGCGGTCGATTTTTATCCAGGACGGCAACAGCCTGATTATCAAACCGGCTGATTTCATCCGCATCCTGAGCTACCTGCAAGAGGCCTTTCCAACGGTTCAGCGGGTTACAACGTACGGTCGTTCAAGCACCATAGCACGCATTGACGACGCGCACCTGGCGGAGATGGCCGAGACCGGGTTGAACAGAATTCATATCGGCATGGAATCCGGATCTGATACGGTGCTCAAAATGGTACACAAGGGAACAGACAAGGCTACCCAGATCCTGGCTGGACAAAAAGTGAAAGCTGCCGGGATTGAACTCTCAGAATACTACATCCCGGGCCTGGGCGGAAAAACCCTGTGGCAGGAAAATGCACGGGAAACAGCAGACGCCCTCAATCAGATCAACCCGGATTTCATCCGTTTGCGAACCCTGGCCCTGCCCCCTGCAGCCCCGCTCACACAACAGTTCCTGGCTGGAGATTTTGCAAAAATGGGAGATGTGGACACAGCCGGAGAACTGCTGCTCTTTCTGGAGTCGTTAACAGGAATTACCTCCACTGTTCGCAGCGATCATGTCCTTAATCTCTTTCCGGAAGTCGATGGGACCTTGCCCAACGACGCAGAAAAGCTCCGTCAGACTGTCAGGGATTTTCTCGCCCTCCCCCCTGGAGAGCAGCTCCTTTTCTGCATCGGCAGACGCACGCACAGGATGGCGCGGCTCCATGACCTGAATACCCCTCAACTCAGAGAATATGCGAAACAGATGCAGGACGAACTGGGGGCAACGGTTGAAAACATGGACGGGATTATTGACGGACTCATGCAGCGCTTTATCTGATTACCCTCACGTGTGCATACTGCCGTCCCTGTCCAGAACCCGCCTCAATACCGGCGCCAGCTGATAGAGGGAAATCGGTTTGATTAAAAACTCCCTGATCCCGAGATTGCTCGCTCTCTCAGGCGACAGAGGGGAACTGTACCCCGAACAGAGCACAATCGGCATATCCTGCCGAATTTTCAGGGCTTCTTCCGCCAGCTCCATACCTGTCATCACCGGCATGGTCAGGTCTGTGACGATGATGTCGAACCCCATGGGGTTTTCCTGAAAAGCCTCCAGGGCCTGCAGGCCATTATGGAAGGACATGACCTGATATCCCAGCTGCGAAAGAAAGGTGCGGATATATTCCACGATCATCTTTTCATCATCCACCAGCATGATGCTTTCATGACCTCCGACCAGGGCATCGGTTTCCCGTCGCTGCTCCGCTTCGAGTTTCTCATTGGCCACCGGAAAATACAACGTGAACACGGTTCCCTGCTCCGGTTCGCTCCGCACGGATATCCTCCCCTTGTGCCCCTCCACGATACCATGAACAACGCAAAGACCAAGGCCTGTGCCCTTGGCACCTTCCCTGGTTGTAAAATAGGGTTCATAGATACGGTTCAGCGCCTCCGGACTGATCCCTTTGCCCGTATCGGCAACCGTGATTTTAAAAAACTCACCAACCGCGTCCTCCCCGTCAAGGCTTTCCTGCACGCAGCGCATGGTAACCATCAGGGTTCCGCCGCCATATTCTTCCATGGCATGAAAGGCATTGGTATAGAGGTTCATGAATACCTGGTGCATCTGACCGGCGTCTGCCAGAATCAGTTTTTCCGTCTTCTCAAGATCTTCAACTATGCTGACCGTGGCCGGAGTCGAAGCCCGCAGAAATTCCAGCGCTTCATGAATGAGAGGCGCCAGGGGGATGGCGCTGCGTTTTTTCTTTTCCTTGCGGCTGAAAGCCAGAATCTGCGACACCAGGTCAGAAGCCTTGTTACCGGCGACCATAATCTGCTCTATGTAGCGTAAAGCATGGGCGTCAGGCTCATGACGCTGATGGGCGAGTTCCGCATAGCCCAGGATTGCGGAGAGCAGATTGTTAAAATCATGGGCGATCCCTGCCGCCAGGGTACCGATGGCCTCCATTTTCTGCGACTGCCGAAGCTGATCTTCCAGCTGCTGCTGCTTATGGATGGCAGCGATGTAATCGGAAAGGTCACGGACGATTTCGAGATGACCCAAAAGATCGCCGTTCCCATTGCGGATGTCACTCCTGCGGTATTCTCCCACAAAGGTGGAGCCGTCACTGCGTTTAAAGCGTCTCGAGGTCTCGGGCAGATAATCGTCACAGCGAAAAACACTGGCCTCTTCCTCCAGCACCAAGTCGGAAGGCATGCCGACCACTGCATCGGCCTGGTAACCGAACATCTGATAAAAGACGGGATTGCATTCCACAATGTAATCGTTCTGATCTGTAACCAGTACGGCATCAGGTATGGAATTCAACGTGGATTGGTAAAAATTGCGTTGTCGATCCAGGTCATTGATTTTAGAACGAAGTTCAGGATAATAACTTTTCCGGACCGAGCGTTCGCCAAGGCCGACAACACCGTCACGCAACGATTTCCAGGAAGAGGCGGGATCAGAGTGCTTTTTCATAAATTTCCTCTATCTCCCTCTGATTCGGAACCCTCGGGTTGGTAACAAGACAGGGGTCTGCCATGGCTTTACGGGCAAGAACCGCGAGTTCCTCCCTGTGCACGCCGCGTTGACCGAGGCCGCCTTTCACCCCGAGGCTTTCACGAAAAATTCTGAGACCGTCACAGATGCCCCGTACACCGGACGTTCCCCCCTCCACACCCAGCGCTTCACCCAGTATGGCTCCTATGCGGTCATATCGCTCAGAGGCATGGGAATAATTATATTCCACCACATGCTCCAGGAGCAAGGCGTTGCATTCTCCATGGGGTAAATCCAGGGTTCCGCCAAGACTGTGGGCCATGGCGTGGACAGCGCCGAGACTGGCATTGGAAAAGGCCAGCCCGGCGTGCAGGCTGGCAAGCATAATTTTTTCCCGCCATGGATAAGATTCCGGATGTTCAGTTACCCTGGGCAGGTAGCGGACTACCAGTCTGATGGACTCAAGGGCATGGACGTCGGTGAGGGCCGAATTGCCGGTGGAGACATAGGCTTCCACGGCATGGACCAGGACATCGATGCCCGTATGGGCGGTCAGAGCCCCTCCCATGGTCATGGTCAGGCGCGGATCAATGAGCGCCACATCCGGAACCATGGTTTTACTGATAATGGCGATTTTAACCTGCTCGGTACTGTCCGTGATTATGGCAAACTGGGAGACATCGGCTGACGTGCCCGCTGTTGTGGGGATGCAGATAAGGGGAGGACATGGAATATCCACCTTGTCCACCCCCTGAAAAGAAGTAATGTGCCCCTCATTGGTTGCCAGGATGCCTATGCCCTTGGCACAGTCCATGGCGCTGCCGCCGCCGACGGCAATGATAATATCGCACCCTGCCGCATGGTACGCCTGTGCTCCTGCGTGCACCTGAAAATCACGAGGATTGGCACTGACTTCGGCAAAGACCAGGGAATCAATTCCCTCCGCTGCGAGTAAAGACACGGTTTTATCCACCCACGGAGTTTCCTGCATCCCGGGATCAGTGACGATACATACCTTTCGTGAACCGAAGTTGTGTGCGTATCGGCCAAGCACCTCAAACGCACCATCACCAAAAACCAGTTCAGGGATGACAAACTTTCTCAGCTGACTCATGCTCCCCCTCCTTGACCAAGGTGTCGTTATCCGGAGTACAGATCATGGATTGATCTAGTCTCATGGTACGTCATGGCGGAATAATGGTCAAACAACTTTGCATCCGGAAAACCTGACAGTTCCCATTTTCAACATGCTGCACTGACCCAAAAAAATATCTCATATTTTGAAACTACTCACAGGGGAGTAACGGCAAGTTTGATTAGCCTGTATTTGTAACTGGTGCAGGGTGCTTGATATCTCTGCAAGCAGACCGGCGCAGCGTATTGGCTCATACGCAAGCCGGGCTGATCGCGGAGAAATCGAGAACCCTGTGAGCAGTTACCATATTTTTTACTTTGCGCCGGGTGGTTACAGTGGTAAACCGCACGCTGAATAATTCTGCATGGACAGAGAGTACGAACACTAATTTTTTAGAGGAAATTGTATCATGGATATATCCATCACTCCCATCGGGCTCATACATTCCCCCATTGACTCACCCAAAAATGCTCCCATACAGCCAAGGGGCGCTGCCGATCTGCAGGGAACAATAGAAATCTATTCCGAATATGCCGAAGGTCTGACGGATCTGGACGGCTTCAGTCATATCATCCTGCTCTATCACTTTCACCTGACCACCCGAACCGAGCTGCTGGTCACTCCGTTCATGGATACCTGCAAACGCGGTGTCTTTTCCACCAGGTCACCCCTGCGACCCAATCACATAGGGCTTTCCATAGTGGAACTGCTGAGTGTAGACAAAAACATACTGACAGTGAAAGGGATTGATGTGGTTGACAGCACACCGGTGCTGGACGTAAAACCCTACATTCAGAATTTTGACGGCGTTGAGCAAAGTCGCTCAGGGTGGATGACGGCCGACGCCGACCAGGTGGCCGGAAAACGATCAGATGATCGATTCCTGTGATCCGCATTTCTTATGACGTACTTGAATGGTAACTGCTCACAGTGCGGGCTGAAGCTTGCCTCAAGAAAAAGCCACTGCCGGCACCATGCATTATTTTGAATCAAGCGGCATGCCGTAACTGTTTTGACCAAGCAGATGAATCGCTCCGCGGCCGATGAGGTCGAAGAGGCTGTTATCTGCCAGGTTGCAGCGAAAGCCTTTGCAGGCCTGTGGGCGGTAATGGTAAATTTTACAGTAATATTTGCTGTTTCGTTTTTCCAGAAAAATGCACCCCTTGTCATCAGGGTGAATCATGAATACCTTGCCGCTCCCTTTGGCCTCTTCAATCAGTTCATCCATGGATTTGGTGCGCAGTTGATTCAAGGAGACGTCCACCCCCACATGACCGCCCATTTTCTTGATAAAATCCACTTCCCCGGGAAGCAGCGTTATCTTGCGGTAGCTTTTACAGCATGTCCCGCATTGGCGGCACTCATGAAAAATAGTCTGCAAAGTGCTCTGGTTGATCTGGATAGGGTTATCGTTCAATGCCGGTTTCATGGAATACCTGTTTTATAAAGTCCAATAGTTGTGCAGAGGATGGTCTGCGAGCACGCGGAGGGCACGTTCAGAGTGCATAATCCCCGGCCGTGACATACGGGGAGAGAGCAGTTCGTCAATGGTTGCCAGGACGGCTTCCTGCAGCGAAGACGGGTTATATCCCCCCTCAAGAATAAACAGCAACCGATTGTCGCAGGCCTCTTTTGCCAGCACTTTCAAAAGCGAGGTTATGGACGCAAACCATGAGGTGGAGAGCAGGGTCTTGCTGATTGTTTCTTCTCGATGGGCGTCATAACCGGCTGAAACCAGGATAATCTGAGGAAGATACTGTTCCACTACTCCGGCCAGCACCTTGCCGGCCAAATAGGTATATTCCTGATCCGCGAACTGGGCGTATACAGGCAGGTTTACGGTATAGCCCCGTCCTCCTTCCTTGCCGATTTCATCCCTGGAGCCCGTGAAGGGAAAGATACGCTCTTCGTGTATGGACAGCACCATGACCTGGCCGCTTTCATAAAAAATAGACTGAGTGCCGTTGCAGTGATGGACGTCGAAATCAAGAATCAGGATACGCTGCAGGCCATACACCTTACGCAGGTACTCGGCCGTGACCGCAATATTGTTCATGACGCAGAATCCCATGCCGCGACCGGCCTCTGCATGATGTCCCGGGGGACGGACCAGGGCAAAACCGTAATCCGCTTCGCCGGACATGATCAGGTCGGCCGTCTCCAGACAGCCGCCCGCTGCCAGCTGAGCTGTATAGAATGTTTCCTCCATGAGGTAGGTGTCTTTATCATAGGAATACGGGTCGCCCGATGCTGCATGCTGCCGAATCTGATCAAGATACAGCTCCGAATGTACCGCTGTAATATCGCCGTGATTTGCCTCACGGGGCTTAACAAAACGCAGCTTGCCGGCATACCGTTCTTCTTCCAGGGTCAGGTAGAGACTGCGAATGCGATCGGCATTTTCCAGGGACTGGCTGCTTATCTGGTGGTTATGGTATCTGCGATCAAGCAGAATGGCCGGCTTCTTATTCATAATGATGCTGATAGATCGGATGTTCCAGAAAACGGTTGCGATGCAGGCGGTACAAAAATCCCTGCCTGTGCACCTTGTGATCAGCGTAGCTCAATGAATCAAGCACTTCAAAGCCCAGTTTCTGCAGACAGCGCTGCTGGGGGATATTACCTATATCCGTATACATGTCGACAGCTTCCAGACGCACCCGCTGCAGCAGAAACATGATAAGGAATTTCTGCGCCTCTGTCCCATACCCTTTTCCCCTCTCCTCGGGATACGCGATTTTTACGGCCATCACTCCGATGGTGTTGACCTCGTTGCGCAGCCAGTAATGGATCGTCCCCACGGGAGAACCGTTTTTATGCTGGATCAAAAAGAACTTGGAATGGTCGCACCATAGCGAGCCGGCGGTATACTGATCACGATAGTGTTGCAGGGAATAATTCTCCGGGCTCAAATATGGTCCGTGCGCTTCCCGGCTGACGCTCCATCCGGCAAGACAGGGCAGATCGTCTTCCCGGATTCGCCGCAGCACCAGCCGCTTGGTAAATATCTGATCTCCGAACAACGTCATTCCCGTACCTGTATCATTTTAAATCCCGGGGCATGAAGTTCTTGAGGGAATTTCATGCCCACCCTGTTGCCTTTCCATGAAACTCTCCGGCTGGAGAGCAAAAAGCGCCATGCCGGTTAGTCACACATGGACTGCACGGCATCCTGCAGGGATTTACTGGAGGCGATCAGACGATCCAGCGCCTGGGCGGTATCTGCCACGGTATGCTGCACGCCCTCAATGGTCTCCTGATTTTTCCCTGAAGCCTTGACCACGCTCTGAATCTGATCTTTCACGCTCTGACCGTCGTCTGCAAGCTTGGTCGCCTTACCCTGCACATCGGAAACAGAAGAAGATATGTTCATGATTCCGCCGGAAATACGCTCCATTGCTTCCAGGGCGGTATTGATCACCAGGCTGCCGTCATCCAGCATCTTCATGCCGTCCTGCATGGCATCTATGGTCTGTCTGGAGTCTTTTTCCACCATCTTGACGATATTGGAAATATCCACTGCCGACCTGGAGCTGTTTTCCGCAAGTTTGCGGACTTCATCGGCAACCACGGCAAATCCTCTGCCCGCATCACCTGCCCGGGCGGCTTCAATGGCAGCGTTAAAGGCAAGCAGGTTTGTCTGGGAAGCAATATCTTTGATAATATCGACAAACCCGCCGATTTTTTCCAGCTGGGCGACAAGGCTGGATACCATTTCGTTGTTCTGCTGCATGGATTTATTGATATCCTGCATCTTGCCGCCGGCCTCGGCGCCGGCCTTACGGCCGTTTTCAGCCTCCCGGGAAACACTCACGGAAAGCTCGTTTACCTTTTCCGCCTCAGAAAGCATTTCCACGGAAGATTGCAGCATCTTACTGACGGTCTCTTCAGACTGATCCAGGAACTTCACTTCCTGATCAATGGAGGTTCCCATGGCACTCATATCACCGCGCACCTGCTCCATCTGCCTGGTCGATTCGGCAACCAGCTCCGCCACCTGGTTACTGGCTGAGGACACCACTTTTTCCAGCTCCGCCTCCATACTCACATCCAGGCAGAACTCCAACGCTCCCTTGATATTACCCTTGGCATCCTTGATCGGAGCGCCGGTATATTTGATGGGAATTTCCCTGCCGGCCACATTTGCCGTGGTTTTGGCGGATACCACTTTATCCGTCTGCATCGCCCGGGCACAGGCGCAGTCACTGGTTCGACAATGGGTGGAGTTAAACAGCTCATAACATTTCCTGCCTACCACGGCATCGGTTGTCAGGTTGACTGTATTGGCGCCCGCAGGATTGATAAAGGTAATGTTATATTCCGTATCTATGGAAAAAATCGGGGTAGGAATGGCATTCAGGTTCTCAATTTTTTCATTGGCGTCCTGCCTCTGCCGCGCCTCGTCGGTGATATCCAGCACAAACTCCAGAGCGCCTATCATATTGCCTTTGGCGTCCTTGATGGGAGCGCCGGTGTATTTGATGGGCATGATCACCCCGTCTCCCGGTCGGGCGATGGTCTCTTCACTGACAACGCTGTCCGTTTTCATGGCCCTGTTGCAGGCGCATTTCTCGGTTTGGCAATGGGGAGTCTTGAACAGCTCATAACATTTTTTACCAATGACCTCGTCCGGAGTCATGTCAAACACCTTGGACCCGGCGGGGTTCATAAAGGTGATATTGTACTCCGTATCTATGGAGTATATGGGGGTGGGAATGGCATTGAGATTCTCGATTTTTGTATTGGCGTCATGACGCTGCCGAACCTCTTCCGTGACATCGATTATGAACTCAAGGGCGCCCTTGATGTTGCCTTTGGCATCCTTGATGGGCGCGCCGGTGTATTTGATGGGCACGATCATCCCTTCCATGGGACGGGCAATGGTTTCTTCAGAAATAATCGTATCGTTGCGCATGGCCTGTGCACAGGCGCATTTTTCCGTCTGACAGTGCGGGGTTTTGAACAGCTCAAAACACTTCCTGCCCACGACTTCGTCCGGAGTCATCCCCACCACCTCGGCGCCTGCAGGATTCATGAAGGTAATATTGTACTCCGTATCTATGGACATGATCGGCGTGGGAATGGCATTCAGATTTTCTATCTTTTCATCGGCAAGCTGCTGCTGTTTTGCCTCTTCCGTCACATCCAGGATATATTCCAGGGCACCCTTGATATTCCCCTTGGCATCCTTGATCGGCGCCCCGGTATACTTGATGGGCACGATCACACCCTCTTTGGGACGGGCAATGGTATGCTCGGTCACCACGGAATCCGTTTTCATAGCGCGCAGGCAGGCGCACTTTTCCGTCTGACAGTGCGGGGTTTTAAAGAGGTCATAACATTTCTTCCCCACCACCTCATCCGGAGTCATGCCGGCTACAGACGCACCCGCCGGATTCATGAAGGTAATGTTGTAGTCCGTATCTATGGACATAATCGGCGTGGGAATGGTATTGAGGTTCTCTATCTTTTCATCGGCGAGCTGCTGCTGTTTTGCCTCTTCCGTGACATCCAGGATGTATTCCAGGGCGCCCTTGATATTCCCCTTGGCATCCTTGATAGGTGCGCCGGTATATTTAATGGGCACAATAACGCCTTCTTTAGGACGGGCGATGGTTTGTTCGGATACCACGGAATCCGTTTTCATGGCACGCAGGCAGGCGCATTTTTCCGTTTGACAGTGCGGAGTTTTAAAGAGGTCGTAACATTTTTTACCCAC
The DNA here is from genome assembly GCA_963678525.2 of Desulfobulbaceae bacterium. Lineage (GTDB taxonomy): Bacteria > Desulfobacterota > Desulfobulbia > Desulfobulbales > Desulfobulbaceae > Desulfogranum. The sequence continues at coordinate 182,496 of CAXXDG010000003.1, read as the reverse complement.
CACCTCATCCGGAGTCGTACCGGCAACCGCCGCGCCGGCCGGATTCATGAAGGTAATATTGTAGTCCGTATCTATGGACATGATCGGCGTGGGAATGGTATTGAGGTTCTCTATCTTCTCATCGGCGAGCTGCTGCTGTTTTGCCTCCTCAGTAACATCGAGAATATACTCCAGTGCTCCTGTAATATTGCCTTTGGCATCTTTAATCGGGGCGCCGGTATATTTAATGGGGATAATCACCCCGTCCCTTGGTCTGGCAATGGTCTGTTCGGATACCACGGAATCTGTTTTCATGGCCCGGCTGCAGGCGCATTTCTCGGTTTTACAGTGCGGGGTCTTGAAGAGGTCGTAACATTTCTTGCCGACTACCTCGTCCGGCAGCATACCAGCAACCGCAGCCCCGGAAGGATTCATGAACGTGATGGTATACTTATCATCGATTTCCATAATCGGGGTGGGAATGACATTGAGATCCGTCTCCATCTGGTGCAGCCTGGATTCCAATTGTTTGCCGGCATTGATGTCCTGTAAGGTAACCAGTATGTCTCCGTCACCGTTTACCGGCCTGGCAGTACTTTGATACCAATGCGCACCCGCATCGGTAAGCCGTAGGGTTTCGACCTGTACCGGTTTATGTATGCGCTGACTTTTTTCAGCTGGACAATCCTTGGTCCCGCAAAAACTCATGCCGCATACTTCCTCACAGGTCATCACACCTATAACCTGATCGCTTTTGGATTGAAACGTATCCATAAAAGCGTCATTGGCCCAGGTAATAATTCGCTTTGGGTTGATAATGAATCCCGGCTCGACAATAAAATCCAGTTCCGCGGGATATGATCCGTTTTGTACCGTACCTTCACTTGACATGATGCCCTCCATCGTGCGCCTTCACATTCATTGTGATTTGCTGCTCAATATACAATCTATACTTTGTGGAACAGTCCGCCTTGTCGCCTTCAGGCAGACTGTTGCTCTGAATTTTCAACCTCTTCGGTTTCCGGATCGATGAACAGGTGGTTGCGTAATAAATTTGTAATATTAACCACCAGCACATGCTCCTTGAGATCCTCCTGGTTGATATACTCGATCAGCCTGTCCAACGTATCCTGCTTGCTCTGCAATTCCGGACACAAAGAAGGTGTCTGGTGATACTGCTCCTGTTTATAAATGGTGACAATCCGGTCAACCAGCAAGGCCACCCGGGAACTGCCGGCCTTGCCGATAATCAGCTTGGGTTCCGGCTTGAGAACACAAGCCTGATAATGCGAATAGAATTGTTTCAGCTCCACGACAGGAACAATATCTCCCCGCAGATTGATAATCCCGCTGACCACACCGTTTGCACCGGGCATGGGCATGAATTGATCGGTATCCAGGATTTCCTGGACATCCCTGAGCTCAATGGCAAAATTCTTGCCTATGGAAAAAATGAGATAACTGTGTTCCGTAATGATGTGCCGTGTGGATGTCTGCACACTTTGCTGCACATCCTCATGCTCTCTGCGAATGCGTGCCATTGCCTCTATTTTGTCTGCCTGGGCTTCAATGAGGCGCATGGCATCGACTAAAATGATGTCCTGACCGTCAGGCGTTGCACAGACACCCTCCAGGTATGCCTGGTTCTGCCCGGGTACAGGCATGATGTCGGCTTGGGTGACAGCATGGATGCGGTCCACTCGTTCAACAACCAGACCAAAATTGATGTCACCGCGTTTCATAATGATGATTCGGGTGGTTTCGGTGGGTTCGAAATCTTCCCTTTTGCGCCGCCCCATCAAAGTCGCGCAGCAAAGCACCGGCACGGTCTTACCACGAATCTGCACAGCCCCTTCAATGGCGCCGCTTGCAAACATTTCATTGAGTTCGGAAAAAAAACAGATTTCCCTGGTGTCCTCCACATTGACCCCGTACATCTGTCCCTGACAGGAAAACAGTACATACCGGGTGTAGACCTTCTGTCGGGGGGCAATGGAAACGTTCTCGTCAAGCTCAGTCAGTTCCCCGTCTGTAAACAACTTTTTCAGGTCAAGCATTTCGATGATGCGTCGTCCCTCGTCCATTTTTATCAAACTGGAAACAACGGTCTCACCGGTCATCAGCATGGGCTCAAGGGGTTGAATAGAGGCGTCTTCAACCCGGAGCACATCACGGATATCGTCAAACAGAAGCCCGTAACGCCTGTTTCCATGCTGTACAACCGCCACCTTTGCATCCTGACCGTACGATGCATCAGCAAGGGCCAGACGTTTTTTGAGATTCACAACCGGTATCACCTCTTTGCGAAGAGGCATATACCCTTCAAGGAAAGCCGTACTCGTCGGCACCGGACGGATAGCCTCCACCATGGGAGTGGCCTCCAGCACGGCATCAGCCTGCAAAGCTATTTCCACGTTTTCCTTGCGATCGAGAATAAATGATGCGAAAAGCTGTTCGTTACTCATTGTCGTCTACCTCGGATCTGCTCCATGTATACATCCTGCCTGCATTCACCGCACTCAACCTGCTTGTCTCCCCGGAAAACCAGGTAAAACTTCTGCTCGCAGTTGAGGCTGTCTTTTGATCAATTGCTCCAGCACAGCTGTAATTCTGGAAAAATCATCATCCTTATAGGCCACAAACCTGGGGCGTAAAAGATGACCTTTGGCAATGGTCTCCTCCCGATCGTCCGGCAGGACCAGAATAAAGAACACATCATCCAGACGCGGCCTGAACGCCAGAAAAGATTCAAGCTCATCACTGGTCGCAGCATAGAGCACCACCGCCTCGGGCAAGGGAGCCAGTTTCTCGAAATGCATACGGAGGTCATGATAATTCCAACAATCCGTGACATGTTCGAGGGTCTCCATATGTTCCAGGGATTGCCTGAAACGAGCCCCGATTTCAGGGTTCCCTGCCGTATAAAAAAGGATATTCATAACAATCTGCACCTCTTTCTCTGTCCTGTACATCCGCAGGCGATTATTACGACAACATGGCCGACACCTCACCGCCGCGGCATCATGCAAGCATGAAAACCCGTACCAGGCTATTCACGCCGTCAGCATGGCAACAGCAGGACGTGTGCCAACCGGAAAGGGTAAATGAAAAAAAGATCAATATCAGGGAATTACCATGAACACGGCATTCAGATACAAAAAAGGGCAAGCACGGCATACGCAGCAAACTGTAAACAAACGTTAACAGTGTACAGAAAAAAGAACAGAGGCGTTCAGGTGGGCGCCCGGAAATTATGAACATACATCATTGGCGCCATCGTATTTCTTCATCAACTGATACAACCTGGTCCGGGAAAGCCCGGAGACCCGACCGGCCTCCATGATATTGCCGTCAACAGCTTTCAGCAGCCGATTCAGATAGGTTTCTTCAAATGTTTCACGGGCCTCGCGCCAGGAAAGAAGGGGTGATGTATCGTTGACTGCGGAACCGTTTGTACCATTTTCAGGTCGAACGGATGAACGGGCGTATGCCGTCCGAATATGCAGAGGAAGATGCTGGGTAAAAAGAACAGGGGAATGTACGGCCTGGGCAAAGGCGAATTCCATGGCATGATTGAGTTCTCGAACATTACCCGGCCACTGATACGAAAAGAGATTATCGAGAAAGTCCGGCATGATCTCCTTGTTCTCCTGCCCGTAACGCCGATAGAGGAGCTCAAGGAAATGCTGCATAAGCAGAGGGATGTCCTCTATCCGCTCCCGCAGGGGCGGCAGCGCGATCGGCATGCCGCTTATACGATGGTACAGATCTTCGCGAAACGTCCCCGAAGCAACCATTTCCTCGAGATCGCGGTTGGTGGCGCAGATCAGACGGAAATCGCTGCCCACCTCTGTTTGACTGCCCACGGGGTAAAACCTGCGCTCCTGCAGAACGCGCAGAAAGCTTTTCTGGGATGTCAGGGGGAGTTCGCCTATCTCATCAAGAAACAGGGTTCCTCTGTCGGCATGGCGGATCAATCCGCGGTTGGATGTGTCAGCCCCGGTAAAGGCGCCCTTGACATGGCCGAGGAGCACACTTTCCACAAGCTGTTCAGGCAGGGCGGCACAGTCGACAACGACAAAATTTCCCCCGGCTCGTTTGCTGTTCTGATGTATGGCGCGGGCAAAGGCCTCTTTGCCGGTTCCCGATTCACCCAAAATGAGGGCATTGGCATCTGCCTGGGCGGCCTTGGCCAGAAGATCGAGACAGCGCATAAATGCCTGACTTTCACCCACCAGTTGGTCCCTTTCAACCAATTGCAGAGCCTGGCTCTGTTTCTGCAGCGCCCGTCGATATTGCAGGGCACGGGTCAATGCCAGTGAAATATTCTTGATAATAGACTGCTTTTGCAGATAGCACCAGGCGCCGTGCTGGATAGCCAGTTCTGCGCCGTCCGGAGTCCCCTGACCTGTGATAATGATAACCTGCGGACCGGACGAAGTCCCGCTCAAACGCTCGATGGCCTCGAGTCCGTTGCCGTCGGGCAGGATCACATCCAGCAGGATCACATCATATCTCCCCTGTTCAGCCTCTTCAAGACCACGGGTGAGTGAGGGAGCATGCCGTGCGGCATGCTCCATGCCGGCAAGCTTATCGAGCACTGTTTCAGCGAAAAGAATGTCATCGTCTATAAGAAGAATATTTGCCATTACCAAAAGCCGTTTTTATACATTACTTTTTCAGAGCTGACATTGTTCAGGCAGCAGGTTACAGACAACGTCCAGGAGAGTTTCCCTTTCAATGGGCTTGTCCATGATGGAAATGATGCCGGATTCGGCAATCTGCACGCGGGAGAGATCGCCGCCGTCTCCTGATATCAGAATCACCGGCAGGCCCGGCGCCTTCCGATACAAGAGTGCGGCAAACTCTATCCCGTTAAGGTCCGGCATATCATAGTCTGTAATTACCAGGGAAAATTCACCGGGTTGCTGTAGAAAACGTTGTAACGCTTCCCTGCTGTCAGAAAAAGGGATTGCCGTAACTCCGGCCTTACCAAGGTACCTGCTGATAAGATCAGCTATCGCCTGCTCGTCATCGACCACCAGGACCTTGCCCCCCTGCCTGATCGTCCCTGCCGCCGTTTCCAGAGAGACCGGGTGCAGGGATGACGAATCACGCGCCCGACGGACAAGTTCTTCTCCTCGCCGGCATGCCTGCATCACGCGCTGCAGACGCTGCAGGGATTTCGCATCCGGATTATTGTCTTCAATGACAAGCTCCGCGTTAGCGCGAATCGTACTGAAAATATTATACAGGGCATGTCCTGTTTCCTGGGTCAGGCGATCCGGTTTGTCCTTATCGTTCATAATCGATATACATCCTGCTGCCGGTTATCTTTCAAATTACTTTAGTTGTACCACAATTCCCCCCTGGAAAAAAATGCATTCTCCCCAGCCGGGAGCGGATAGCGATGAAAAAAATGCTTGCGTTAAGTAAGTATTTACTTCCAGACCTGAAACGGCTATGGTTGCTTTCCTCGGTATCGGCTCAAAGTTCCGCTTTTTCTCCGAAAAAAGTACAACTGCCGCATTACCCTAACACAATGTATTTCATACCTTTTACATAAACCGCATCTCTATTCACATGACCACGTCCCCTGCAATAAAAAGAAAAAAGAATACGAAAAAACAGCACCTGCGCTTTGTCGCCACTTGCGGAGCCGGTCTGGAGTCCCTGGTGCAGGAGGAAATCCGCACCTTTGGAGGTGCGGATGCAACCACCACACCCGGAGCTGTTTCCTGGTCCGGAACTCTTGAAAGCGGCTATCGCGCCTGTCTCTGGTCCCGCTTTGCCTCCCGCATTCTTTATGAACTGCGACGTTTTGATGTTGCCGACACGGACACACTCTATCAGCAGGCAGGAGCCGTTGACTGGAACGAGCATTTCGGCCCCAATGCCACCTTTGCAGTATACACGACACTGGTAAATGCGGAGTTGTCCCACAGCCAGTTCGCCTCTCTGCGAATAAAGGATGCCATTGTAGATCAGTTCAGAAAACGGTTCGGTAAACGACCGAACGTTGATGTGGAGAAGCCGGGCATACGTATCAACCTGCATGTAGAAGGCGTGCACGCCACCCTGTCTCTTGATCTTTCCGGCGACAGCCTCCACAGACGGGGCTACAGACTCTCAGCCGGTGAAGCTCCGCTCAAGGAAACCCTGGCAGCAGGGATTGTTCAACTCAGCAGGTGTCTGCCTCACATACAGGAAGGCGCCATACTCCTTGACCCCATGTGCGGCAGCGGCACCCTGCTTATCGAGGCCGCCCTGATGCTGAGCAACACGGCGCCGGGGCTGGCACGGAAAACCTTTGGTTTCATGTTCTGGAACAAACATGATCGCGGGCTGTGGAATCGCCTGACCCAGGAAGCGCTCAACATTGAAGAGACCGCACTCCCGGAACAATGGCCGACCGTCATCGGCTACGACACCGACCCCAAGATGGTTGAAATAGCCCAAAAAAATGTCATTGCAGCAGGCCTGCGGGATGTAATCACCATCAGGCAACAGCCCCTGGCTCAGCTGACGCCTCCCGGTGAACGGGGATTCCTGCTTACCAACCCGCCCTATGGCGAACGACTCTCCGACAAGCAGGCCATCCGTTATCTGTATCGTTTCCTCGGGCGCAGGTTCCGCGAACGGTTTTCAGGCTGGCGCATTGGTCTCTTTACCGCCCATCCCGATATTGCCGAGTCAACCAACCTGAACTGGCAGGAGCGCACCCGACTGTTCAACGGTCCCATAAAATGTCAGCTCCTGACAGGTGAACATGAACCCTTTCCGCCTGAAAAAACATTCACCTGGCAGCCGGTGCCGGCGCAGCCTGACTGCCCTGCTCCGGATTTTGCCAACAGACTGCTGAAAAACTGTGCCGGCCTCCTGCCCTGGGCGGAGCAGGAACAGATACAATGCTTTCGAGTTTATGACAGGGATATCCCGGAGTATAACCTGGCCGTGGATCTGTATGAAGAATGGGTCCATGTACAGGAATTCGCCGCTCCGGAGACCGTTGACGAAGGTAAAGCGGCTGAACGCTTCAGCGATGCCCTGGAAGCGGTTCGCCGGGTTCTGCAGGCCCCGCACAGCAGAATTTTTATCAAAACCAGGAAACAACAGAAAGGCAAAGACCAGTATCAGAAAAAGGATGCCAAGAAAAAGGCGCCAAAAGAAAAATTACAGGAAGTTCATGAAGGAGGGCTCTCTTTTCTGGTCAATTTCACAGATTTCCTGGATACCGGCCTCTTTCTGGACCACCGCATCACCAGGGCAAAGATAGCCTCCCTCGTCCAGGGAAAGAGTTTTCTCAACCTCTTCGCCTATACGGGAACAGCAACGGTCTATGCCGCCTCCGGAGGAGCTCGCGAGACCACTACGGTCGATATTTCCGCACGGTACCTTGGTCGGGCCAGGGCAAACATGGCACTCAACGGATTCGGCGGACCGCGTCACAGAACTGTGGAGGCAGACTGCATGGAATGGCTGCGCAAGGATAAAAACCGCTATGATCTGATCTTTGTCGACCCTCCCACTTTTTCCAACTCGCGGCACACCGGCCTGCAGTTCAGCGTCCAGAAAGATCATGAAACCCTGCTGCACCTGGCCATGAAACGACTCACCCGTGAGGGGACGCTTATTTTCTCAAATAATTTCAGAAATTTCAAACTGGCGGATTCAATTACAGAGCAATACAAGGTAGAAGATATCAGTACAGAGACCCTGCCCCATGATTTTGCCCGTAATCCCAAAATTCACCGTTGTTGGCTGATCAGCCACTCATAAACATACAGGATGCGCCCTATGAGTGCAGACGAACTGATTCAAATCGTTGATCGAAACAATGATCCCATCGGCTCTGCCATGCGTAGGGTAATGCGGGAGCAGAACCTGATTCACAGGGCGACCTATATCCTGGTATTCAATGACCGGGAAGAACTGTTCATCCAGAAACGTACCGAGGATAAAGACATCTACCCCGGCCATTGGGATGTCGCTGCAGGAGGAGTTGTGCTGGCCGAAGAGCCCTATGAGGAGGCGGCGAAGCGCGAACTCTTTGAAGAACTCGGGGTTGGGAACGCGCCGCTCATCCATCTGTGCGACAACTATTTTGAAGCGGAGAACAATCGTGTATGGGGCAGAATCTACTCCTGCCTCTGCAACGGGCCTTTTATCCTTCAGAAAGAAGAGATCGAATACGGCCGCTTCATTACCCTGGAAGATATTCTCTCCCTCCACGGTCGGGAGCCTTTTACCCCCGACGGGATTGAACTCTTGCGGAAACTGGGAAAAATCTAGCTTTTTCTGGAGTTGAGATAGTTGATGGTCCGGCTTGGGCTTAATTTGCTGTTAGACGGACCGATTCGTATGTAGAACTCCTCATTTTTGCCGATCTTCAGAAACACAGGTGATGACGAGGAAGTACAGGCGATATGCGCTATATTCCTGCCCTCGACGGTCAACAGCCTGATACGGAGGCTGTTGGCAAACTCACTGCCTATGTGCTGGTTAATCAAATTCTTGATATGCAGCCGGCAGCGGTCCTCATTTTCAAAATTATCCGCTTCCAGGCCTGTAATCTCTCCGTTGTCAGCCACTCCGAGCAAGAGATGCCCGCCTTTTGAGTTAAGAAAGGCCACAACGGCCTTGAGCCAGGCAAGTTCTATTTCCTTACCTTTTTTCATCGAGTTAAGATTCATCCGCACCGTGGACTTAAATTCCACGGTATCGCCCTCCCCCCCATGCACCAGCTTTATGATCTCCTCCGGTGCAGCCAGATCATCGGCTTGGGGAGCAGGGTTCAGACTGAGACTCATTTTGAGAAGAAAAAAGACCAGCACGCCGCCGGCCAGGCCGAAAATAATATCACCCAGATCAAACTTGAGAAATTCTTTCCTGAGGTTTGCGAGCAATTCTTTTTCCCTGGCAAGCACTCCTATCAACAGGGTTCCGCCTTTTTCATTTACCGGCCGCAGGGAGGTCAACCAGGCACCGTGTTCATCTTCTATTCTGACGATCGGACGCTCACCGTCCTCCAGGGATTGCAGTCTGGCACAGGCGTCTTTCACTTTTTCATGCAAGCCTCTGCTTGCAGGAAAACCCTTCTCAGTAAGCAGCATGTCGCTGGCTGCATTTACCAGGAACAGATAGGTTTCCGGTGTTCCGGAATCATGCTCCAAAAGTCGTTCGACACTGGTGAAAGGGATAGTGCCGCCGAATACCAGAAGATCAACGGAGTTCGGTAATTTCCAGGAAACGGAACCGGTGATGCATGTAACAGGTTTGTCGGCTATGAAATCCTGTACAGTCCAATGGACGGCTCCATCCGAGGTCGTGTTGAACCAGGACATCTGCCTGGGATCATAATCGGTTGTTGCACGGGGCTCTTCCGACAACAGGCTTTCGGCGGTTTCCCAGTTTTGGACGGCCACAACCGTTTTCCCGGCTTGCATACTGTACCTCCGGGTATGATAGGCGTTTTCATCCCGGGTCAGGTAGTATTCATCCCCTCTGGAATCAGCCAGGACTAAGCCTGTACCAAGATCATCCTGTTCCATAAGTGGAAACAGTTTCTTATTGAGGAGCCGGATATCCTCAAAGGAGAGCAAGCCATTGCTTCCCCATTGTCGTACCAGTTCAAGTTTTTCGTTGATCATGGAGGTAACGAATCGGATCCGCTCCATTTCACCGGTATTAATATGGCTGATCACAGCCGATGCCATGTCGGATTTCAGGCGATAATACTGATAGGTATTGACCAGCATCAGGGTGATGAAAAAAATGGCCGCCGGTAATACGATTTTGATAATACGTTGTCGAGACAGCATAGGAGTGATCACTTTGCATCCCCAGCTTGGGTATTGGGACGCTTGTTCTTTTTAAATCAGCGACATTGCCGGTGACCTCGAAGGCCGCATTCGCGCCAACAATAAACCCTGGAGAACAAAACTTCAACTATACAAAATTTGACATTGCCTCCCTATCTGTGCTGAACTGGAAGGAGAGGGGAACTTTCATACCTTCCCGACCAGGTATACCTATCCTGGAAAATGTATAAACCAGCAAGGCTGGACCAGATTGGCCGGCCACAACGATGACACCGCTTCGCTGTTATGAAAGTTTGTCACTCCGGCATGGCGCCTTCTGCTCGCTGCCGGAGACTTTCGGATAAAGGAGACGCCATGCCGGATACTGCGATTTTCAACCTGTATGATGAGCTGGGGCCTGCAAAGATCATCCACGTTCACGAACCTTCCATCAACCTCCGGGGCATTCTTGTCATTGATAATGTCGCGATCGGACCGTCCATAGGCGGACTGCGTATGGCCGAAGATGTCAGCCTGCATGAATGTGCGCGCCTGGCCAGGGCCATGACCCTGAAAAATGCTGCTGCAGGTCTGGCCCATGGCGGCGGCAAATCCGTGCTTTTCGGAAATCCTGCCATGAATCCGAGCCAAAAGGAACAGCTCGTCAGGTGTTTTGCCCATGCGCTGCGTAATGAACGCGACTACATATTTGGTCCTGACATGGGAACCAATGAAGAGACCATGGCCTGGATACAAGACCAGATAGGCCGGGCGGTCGGACTGCCTGCCGCCATCGGAGGCATTCCCCTCGATGAAATCGGGGCCACAGGATGGGGCCTGGCCAATGCCGTTGATACGGCACGGAAATTTTGTAATCTCACCCTCGCAGGGGCCCGTGTGGTTGTGCAGGGGTTTGGAGCTGTCGGTCGACATGCCGCCCGGTTTCTCGAAGAACGGGGAGCAATACTGATCGGTGCATCGGATTCCCGCGGCTCTGTCTATGCCCCGGGAGGTCTTGATGTAAACGCTCTTATCAAGCTCAAGACATCAGGGGGGAATGTGGCGGACTTCCCCGCAGGGGAAAAAGGTCCTCCGGAGGCTGTTATCGACATGTCCTGTGACATTTGGATTCCTGCCGCACGCCCTGATGTGCTCCACAAGGACAACATGCATCGGCTGCAATGCAAGCTGGTTGCCCAGGGGGCCAATATTCCCCTGACTGTGGAAGCGGAACGCTATCTTCATCGTAAGGGAGTGCTCAATATCCCTGATTTCATAGCCAATGCAGGCGGAGTAATCTGTGCAGCCATGGAGTATCAGGGACAGACGCAATCTGCAGCCATGCAGACCATTGCGGAAAAAATACAAAAGAACACAGCGGAAGTCATGGAAACCGCACAGCGGGAAAACCTGCTGCCCAGGGAAGCAGCAGTACGTATTGCTCGCAGGCGGGTCGAACAGGCCATGGGATTCAGACAGTGGAACATATTGTAGGTATATGGGTAACAGGCGCCGGCAGCTACAGATTTTCTCCACCGGGTCTGGATTTTTTTTTACGGATTCTGCGCGTGTGTAAGAACGTCAGAAGACGGTAAACCACTACATACCCCCCTGCGCCGGCCAGTGTCCCGACCAGGAGACTGCCGCACAGCAGGGGAATAATGATATCCCTGCCCAGCTGCACAAAGATAATAACCTGATCACGGACGGCAAAAATATCCATCTTGGCCACTTCCAGTGCTATGGCCATCATTTTTTGGGAAACCTCTGATACGGGAGGGCCCTCCAGAAAGAAGCATCCCACCCAATAATTAAAGGTGAATATGGGCGCCATGGTTACCGGATTGGTTATCCAGACGGGGATAACAGCAGCCGGTCTGTTGAGCCCGAACAGGGTGGCAAGAAACAAGGCTGCAATAACCTGCACTCCGACCGTGGGGGTAAAGGCGAGAAACAGCCCCAGGGCAAAACCGCCGGCTATGGCTCGGATGGAGCCGCGCAGCCTGATTAACCAGCGCAGTACCGGCCGAAGCTTAAAGAGGATATTTTTATGAACCGCGGGTTTGTTGCCGTTTGTCATTGCACTGCAATTCCTCCATGGACAACATACAGGATGCGGGATCGGCAGGCCTTACACTCAGGTCGCTTTCGCTGACAGTGTATCACAATGGACAGCAATCTTTAAGGAAGTAAAAAGTTGAAAAGCAATTCACGTAAAAAGGTGCATTCTGGTGATACCTGTATTTCATGTGCGTATAAGTAACATTCATATCATGCTTAGCCTGCATTTCCCATGGAAAGAAAATGAGAAAAACTCTCAACAAAGAACTTTTTGAGTTGGAGTCTTGAATGAGTTTTTGAGCTTATAATGGGTAAGGTTACTCTTTGATTTTTCCCTATCATTTCAGAATCAACAACCTGGATATAATGGTCACAATGATTGGTGATATAAAATTCACGGTTGTTCGCACATATATCCGCCACCGAACTCCAATGCAGCATTATCAAATATGGATACGTCGACCAAGCAATCAAACCATGGCAGTTTGACATAGGCTTTGATTGTCACTTCAGCCGAGAAAGATTCCTTAGCACCATAGGAAAAGCCCTCTACCGTCGGCACGGAAACTTGTATGAAACTCTCTTGATCTTCCGCAATAACGTGGATTTCGAGTTTCCGTATTGCATCCTCAGCAATGAGTGTAAAGTCACCTGTGCACGCATTAATGTCGGCAGTGTATATTGTTCCAGGAAGTGTTGGCCGAAATTCCCACTGAATACGTGGTGAATGGTAGGCGGCCAGCCAGGTGGTAAGCGTATGTCCCCCAAGGTTTAATTCGCCTCCGGAGAGAGCATATTGGTGCGTGTTATTCGAAATGATACCTTCAGACCATATCCAGGCCGGCGGAAAAACAGATCCCCAGTTTGATTCTTGATGAGCATAACCGAAACAGGGATCATCTTCGGCGCAATCAGTACCATACGTATATTCAGCTACCGAACCTAGAGAATATACAAACCAGTGCAAGGGAACAGTTTGCAAAAATTCAACCATGGCTTCCGGTCCCAACCAGTGAATGTTGGAATTATAGGTAAGCCGTGGCCCGAGAATAGCGTTGAGTTCAAGTGTTTCACCCAATACTTCATTATGGGCTGCTACTGCAACCTTTTCATGAGTTATTTCATCCGTGCATTCATCGTCTTCTACAACACACCAGGAAAATTCTTCCCATAAAGATGATGCCGGGTCATCAAGTACCAAATCTCTGTTCGTCCAAAAAGCTGTCTTCTCCGGAAATTTTTCATAGATCTTCACGTCCTGACCCTGTTCTTGAACGATGATTGCGAGGTATCCTGGTAAATAGTCATCTTCAGTCACTTGAGAAGGTATATATTGAGTCGCACCGATAACAGCGATAGAACTGCCATTTATACCGATAATTCGTGTGTACCATCCCCGAAACCATGGTTGTTCAGTATCGAGATCGGTAAAAAAATAAGCATTGGCCTCTATTGGTTCATCTTGATTGCTGAAAAACTTCCGAGCGGCCTCACTGAGTACCTTCTTACGAATTTTTTTATTTCTTATATCGGGCAGATTTTCTACGTTATTCGACTTCCTCAAAAATTCGGAAACAGCGGCCTTGAAAACGTTGTTGTTGGATTCATTTTCAGCAATCTGCGGCAGATGTTCTGCCAAGGTAGCTGAAGCAAGACCAAGAACGAGAAAACAAACCAAAACAACGGCAACATAGCATTCCCGAGATAGATCTTTCATTTTCTCCCTCCTTAATGAAAAAAAAGAGCCGAACCTCTTCATTCCAAAGAAATCCGGCTCCCTTTTGAGACCCGTAGCTTTTCCTCCCCATATCTCGACAGTTATTTTTGTGTTGTCCTTGTCGGTCAGGTTAAGAATTGTTCCTGATTCATTATGGGATGACACCTGGTTGAAAAGCAAAATTGATAGGCTCTGGGACTGCAGCAGCGCTCACACGGATCTCCACGCAGTCATGTCAAGCTGTCCGTAAAGAACAGAATAGAGCCCTTGATTTAAATCCGTGAGGCCCGAAACAATGCCAAGCGAAAAAACACCGGCGGTGTCAGCAGTAAAGCTTAAAGAAACCAAATTAATAGAGCTACCGCATGCGCCGGGGAAGGCGCTGCCGGCTACGTCTATGTCTGAAAAAAATGCGGAATCATCGCCGAAATCAAAATCAAGGGGAGTGATAAGCAAGGTTTGCGTATATGCAGAAGACGTCGATAAAAGCGCAGACACTGCAACAACGATGGGTAACAATGAGCATACCCACTGATCTTTTCCCTAATTACGGCAATATCCTAATAGAAATAGCCGAACTACCTGTTTTAAGGCAGCTCGGCTATCTCATGAGACCCGTAGCTTTCCGTCCCTGCCTTTCAGCAGGTTTGGCGTTTCTTATATGGTATTATTCATACTTAGGAGTATTTTAGCTGAAAACTTTACCTCAAAACAAGGCCACAATATATGAAACGATTTAATCATTTGATATAATAATGGAAAAAAATTATGAGAAATGCTGGTTGGCGTGCAGATACATTGAGGCAGGCTTGAGACGACATCGAGCATGATGGGCATTTTTATTTCCACACATCCACAATATCCGCAGTGATTGTTATCAACTTCCTTGTATCCATAACGGGCCGACGCCTGAAGGTGGGTAATCATCTGTGCTTGCAGGTCCTCTCATCAGGACTCAGCAGGTTCATCCCACAGAGTAAACAACTGTTGGATGCCGTTCCAGGCCGTGGACGCCATCCGGGAGAACTCTTCCGGCGCCAGGGGAGCACTTTCTGCGGTCATCTGTGCTTCTATCCAGCGGCCGTCACGTGCCATGACAAAATTAGCGTCCACGTCCGCGGTGGAATCCAGCGCGTAATCCAGATCCAGAATGATCTTGCCCTCAACGGTACCCACACTGACAGCGGCAACCGGTAAAATATCGGGCATTCGCGCCAGCTTCCCTTGACTGACCATTCCCGCCAGAGCCTGGCGGACTGCCAGGGCAGCGCCGGTGATGGAGGCGCAGCGTGTTCCTCCGTCAGCATTGATCACATCGCAATCCACGCGCAGGGTATGCTCCCCCAGTTGCTTCAGATCCACCATCATGCGCAGGGAACGGCCAATGAGCCGCTGAATCTCCTGGGTCCTTCCGGACTGCCCCCGGACAGCCTCCCGTCGTCCCCTGCTGTGGGTTGCACGGGGCAGCATGCCGTACTCAGCAGTAATCCAGCCTTTATCCCGACCAAGAAGAAAGGGGGGAACAGCATCTTCAACCGATACGGCGCAGAGCACGTGGGTGTTGCCCATGCGGATGAAAACCGAGCCCTCGGCATGGGACTGCACCCCATAGGTAACGGAAAAAGGACGTAAACTATCAACAGCTCGTACAGTAGTGTTCATAAGCGTTCTCTATATATTCTTAGGTCTATAAAAAGCGTAACTGATCACGAGGTAAATAACACCTCGATTCCATTCACCTCTGTATTGCAGGACGCCTATACGGGAGCGGCTGTGCAGCCGAAAGAAAAAAATTCTACATGAAATGTAGGTGGTGATCCGGTAGTCGGACTACATCCGGGGGTTCGAACAGCAATTATAAAACCACTAGAGTGATCCCGGGGTTATTCTTTTTATAATCCCTGTGTTGCGCCAATTGAGGAAATCTGCGTACCAGCTGTTTCCCCGGACCGCCGTGACCGTGAAACTGCTCTCCGAAGACGACATCGCTGACCCGGCCTTCATGGCGCAAATAGCTGAGGTAACGGCGGACTTCATCGCGGATCAGGCCACCTGTACCCGATGAACCATACCCATGAATCAGGGTCACTACGCGGACATGCTGCTGCCGGCAGGAATGTAGTTCGTTGCGCAGGCGTTCCAGGGCCTGTTCCACCTGAGGCATCCCTTTTTCCAGATTGATTATCCGTTGAATAAACGCTTTTTGGGAAGGAGCCTGCGATGCGGTGACAGACTCCCCGCAAAATGGGCAAACCGTTTTCCGTGCTGCAAATTCATTTCCGCACATCCCGCAGAGGATCGTCTCACCGCCTGAACCCATTATCGTCAACCTTCACCCGTATCTTCCATGAATCAGGTGCGTCGCACTTCAATAACTTCCTGCATCTGCTGCAGATGCTGCTGCAGTTTCTGCAGGTGCTCCCTGCCTGTCACTTCGACAAGCACCTTGAGCTGGGCAATGTTTTCAGCAGTGGTTCGGGCATTCATCTCAACAATGTTGGCATCATCCGCACTGATCACACCGCTGATTTCAGCCAAAAGCCGTTTTCTGTTCTCAGCCCGGATCAGCAGGCCGGCAAGATGCTCACCCTTGTCTTTACCGGACCAGGCAACATCTATCCAGCGGGTGGGATCGGAAGACAACAGATTGGGACAGTCGGTCTTGTGGATGGAAATGCCGGAGCCAGTGGTAATAAAGCCCATGATATCGTCACCGGGTATGGGCCGGCAGCAACGGCTAATTTTTACCAGCATATCATCGACTCCGTCTATGTCAATGACCTCCCGTTTCTCTCCCTGGTCACGGTTTCCGGGCTCTTTACGGGTGCGATCGAGCAGCTCTTCCTGTCGACGCCGCTCTTCCTCTTCACGGAACTCTTCAGGCTGCAGCGCCTTGACCAGCTGGGATACGGTAATGACACCGGAGCCGACTTTTTCAAGCAGGTCATCCAGGGATTGTGCACGCAGTTCCTTGAGCAGAAGCCGCAGATGACCGCCTTTGAGCAGGCCGCGAAAACTGACATCATACTTTTTGAGTTCGCGTTCACAGATCTCACGTCCCAGTTTCAGCGAACGCTCGCGTTCTTCTTTGCGCAGCCATTGACGGATACGGGTTCTGGCACGTCCGGTTTTGACGAACTGCAGCCAGGCTCGCTTGGGATGCTGCTGTTTCTGGGTGAGTATTTCTACAATATCACCGTTTTGCAGTTCATGTTTCAGCTGTACCATCTGGCCGTTGACCTTGGCCCCGATGCAGGTGTCTCCAACAGCCGTATGAATGGAATAGGCAAAATCAATGGGAGTGGAACCACGGGGAAGTTCGCGAACCTCGCCGGTCGGGGTCAAGGCGTAGACGTCCGGATCAAACAGTTCTCCGCGAACTGAATCCATGAATTCACCGGGATCTTCCACTTCCTGGAGGGTCTGCACCAGACTCTTCAGGCCCTTGAATACCCGGGCATCCCGCTCGGAAATGTTTTGTCCTTCTTTATAGGCCCAATGCGCGGCAACGCCTTCCTGGGCCACTTTGTCCATTTCCTCGGTGCGGATCTGAATTTCAATGAACTGCCCGGCCGGACCAACCACCGTTGTATGCAGCGACTGATAATTATTGGATTTGGGTGAGCTGATAAAATCCTTGATTCGTCCCTGCACCGGCGTCCACTCTCCATGGACGGTGCCCAGAGCCTTGTAGCATTCCTCCACCGTTCGCACGATAATTCGAAAGGCGACCTTATCATATACCTTTTCCAGAGGAATCTTCTGGGCGACCAGCTTCTTGTAAATGGAATACATGTGCTTGGGCCTGCCTATAACGCGTATGGGGTTGACGTTGTCCCGGCGCAGTTTGGCGCTCAGAATTTTAATTACCTCATCCACATAGGTCTGACGCTCATCCAGGGTGGACAGCAGCAGCCTGTCCAGCTCGGCGTATTCATTTGGAAAAAGATATTTGAAGGCGAGATCTTCCAGCTCTTTTTTCAACCATTCGATACCCAGCCGACTTGCCAGGGGGGCATACAGGTCCATGGTCTCCCTGGCTTTCTGACGCATCCGCTCTTCATCGAGGGTGTCGAGAGTAAGCATATCCTGAAGTCGATCTGCGAGTTTGAGCAGTATGACCCGGATATCGGCGCCCATTGCAAGGAGCAGTTTACGGATATTTTCCGCCTGATGGGCAAGCCTGGAATTATACTGCACATGGGTGATCTTGGTGGCCCCCTCGACCAGATGGGCCACATCGTCACCGAACAGCTTTGCCAGTTCTTCCTCTGTGGCGACACCCTCTTTCAGAGCGCCGTGCAACAAGCCGGCGACAACGGTGTCCAGATCAAGCTTCATTGCAGCCAGGCTGAACGCAACCGCGATCACATGTTTGAGATAGGGTTCCCCGGATTCGTGGGCATGTCCGGCATGACGCTCGGATGCAAACCTGTACGCTTTTTTTAGCGGCTCCAGATCAACATCATGGAGATATCCGGCGGTCAGTGAGTAAAGATTACTGATATCAGGCATAACAACAGCCGGTGTTTAATGTTAACAGTATCCGTCCGAAAATACATTCTCAAAAATCTGCGATACGCACGCCCTATCGCAGCCGTAAAGCCGATACAGGGGAAACACAGAGACAATATCGCCATCAGGTTAATACAGCGTGCAATCGAACGGGCCTCATCCGGCAATTTCCCGGGCAATAGTCTGTTCCAGGTATGCCATGGCGTCATTATACACCATGGTTACGGTTTCACCTGTCCGGCGGTGACGAATTTCGATTTCTCCGCTCTTTGTATAGGTTTTCCCAACAGTAACCCGCAGGGGAATACCGATGAGATCAGCATCTTTGAATTTGGAACCCGGACGTTCATCCCGGTCGTCATAAAGAACATCGCAGCCTTTTTCCTTCAGCCCGGCATACAATTTTTCAGCTGCCTGGGTGATGGCCTCATCCTTGACGCCGAGGTTCAGGACAATAACCTGAAACGGAGCCAGAGGCATAGGAAAAATGATGCCGTGTTCATCATGATTCTGTTCAATGGCTGCGGCAACGACCCTGCTGACGCCGATTCCGTAACAGCCCATGACAAAATGTTGTTCGTTGCCCTCGCTGTCCTGGAAAACGGCATTCATGGCCTGGGAATATCCGGTCCCCAGCTTGAAGATATGCCCGACCTCTATACCTTCGGTCAATTGCAGGGCCCCTCCGCAGAGAGGACAGCCGTCCTCTTCGGTTATCCGGCGGATATCACCTACATGGGTAGGTTTGAAATCCCTTCCGGGAACAACATTTTTCAGATGGGTTCCCTTTTCATTGGCGCCTGTGACACAGGCTGCCAAGGCCATAACCTCCTGATCAGCCACAATGACCAGGTCCATGCCCACCGGGCCCAGATAACCGGCAGGGAGTTGCACACGTTTCCAGACATCCTCTTCAGGCAGGGGCTCCACATCGGCAGCCCCCAGGATATTTTTCAGTTTTACGGACTGCACCTCCCGATCCCCCCTGACCAGAGCAGCAACCACCTGATCATCGGCAAGATAGAGCATGGTTTTCACCACATCCCGGGGAGACACGTCTAGAAATTCCGCCACCCGCTCTACCTTTTTCATGCCCGGGGTCTCGACCTTTTCTACGGCAGGCAGGTTTCCGTCATCGGGCAGGTGCGGCTCAACAGGGGCAATGGCTGCTTTTTCCACGTTGGCGGCATAACTGCAGGCAGTGCAGGTTACCAGGGTGTCCTCACCGGTCCCGGCAAGGACCATGAATTCATGGGAAAAAGAACCGCCGATTGATCCGCTGTCCGCTTCCACTGCCCTGAAATCAAGACCGCATCGTTCAAATATCCGGTAATAGGCATCCCGCATTATCCCATAGCTTAATTCAGCGGCAGCATCGTCTACATCAAAGGAATAGGCGTCTTTCATGACGAACTCACGTCCACGCATGAGTCCGAATCTCGGCCGGATTTCATCGCGGAACTTGGTCTGTATCTGATACAGGTTCAACGGCAGCTGCCGATAGGAATGCAGCTCCCTGCGCGCGATATCCGTTATAACTTCCTCGTGGGTCGGACCAAGGCAGTAGTCACGATCATGTCGATCTTTGAAACGGAGCAATTCCGGCCCGTATTTTTTCCAGCGCCCGGACTCCTTCCACAGA
The DNA here is from genome assembly GCA_963678525.2 of Desulfobulbaceae bacterium. GTDB lineage: Bacteria > Desulfobacterota > Desulfobulbia > Desulfobulbales > Desulfobulbaceae > Desulfogranum. The sequence continues at coordinate 162,782 of CAXXDG010000003.1, read as the reverse complement.
TCACCCGGCTGCACCATGGGCATGAGAATTTCCTGGCCGCCTGCTCGATTCATCTCTTCGCGCACGATGGCAGTCACTTTCTGCAGAGCCATGAATCCCAGGGGCAGATAGGTATAGACCCCTGAAGTCAGTTTACGAATAAATCCGCCTCTGAGCAGAAGTTGATGACTGATCACCTCGGCCTCGGCGGGTGTTTCCTTGGTTGTTGGTAAGAGTAGTTGTGAATAGCGCACTGCGATGCTCCATACAATATTATATTTACAGGATCTTTATGATACCTTGAGTTTCTGCGCTCTCAAGGCTTCAGGAGTCTGTCTGACCCGATCTGTATTCCTGTTCCATCCGTTGTAATTCCTCAAGGAAAACCGTGAGCAGTTCTGCCTCGGGAACCTTTTTAAAAATCTTCCCTTTTTTGAAAATAATACCGACGCCTTTGCCTCCGGCAATGCCGATATCGGCTTCCCGGGCTTCCCCCGGACCATTGACCACGCACCCCATAACTGCAACTTTCAACGGTGCTGTCATGGTCTGAAGATACAGCTCGACCTCTTCGGCAAGGGAAAAAAGATTGATACGGGTACGGCCGCAGGTCGGGCAGGAGATCATCTCCGGACCTCGTTCACGGATCCGTAATGCTCGTAACAGTTCCCAGCCGACCTTGACCTCTTCCTCAGGGTCGCGGGTCAGGGAAATGCGAAATGTATCTCCTATCCCCTCATAGAGCAGGATTCCCAGGGCGACGCTGGATTTTACCGTTCCCGCTATCAGGCCGCCTGCCTCTGTTACGCCGATATGCAGCGGATATTCAGTGAGCTCGGAGAGTTTTCTGTATCCGCTGATAGTGGTCAGGGTATCAGAGGATTTGATGGAAATTTTGATATCATGGAAGTCATATTTCTCCAGCAGAGCAACATTACGCAAGGCACTGTTGATCAGCGAGTCCGGACATTCGGGAGTGGGATAGCCGTGCGCGGCAAGCAGATCCTTTTCAATGGATCCGGAGTTAACCCCTACCCGTATGGGCACCTTATGCCGGCGCGCAGCATCTACAACCAGTTTCAGTTTTTCTTCTCCCCCGAGGTTGCCGGGATTGATACGGATAGCCTGGGCGCCGTTTTCCATGGAAGCCACAGCCAGCCGGGAATCAAAATGAATGTCCGCTATCAACGGCAGGCTGATTTGATCGCGAATGGAACGGATGGCAAGGGCTGCTTCCATGTCCGGAACCGCAACCCTGATGATTTCGCAGCCCACCTGCTCCAGCCTGTGAATCTGCTCTACCGTGGAAGCGATATCAGCGGTATCGGTGTTGGTCATGGACTGGATGCTTATCGGCGCGTCACCTCCCACAACGATGGCGCCGACCTGTATCCGGCGTGTCTGTTTTCTTTTGATCATTGCATTCTCCCTGATCAATTCCCTTTGAGGGGCTGCTGTTTCTTTTCCCGGTTTACCTGAGCCTCAGAGGCGCGTATATAGCAGGGAACAAGAGAGTCGGGGGCAGGGCCGTCATTTTGGGCAAGCTGCTGAGCGCCGAGGAAACCCACCATACCAGCCCTGGGATGAACGATTGCCTGGGGTACGCACTCAATGTCGGGATGATGGTGAAAAATCTCCGGATAGGCCTGGATGCCCGGACCGACAAAGATCGTCGGGGTGTCTATCTGCGCGGCCAGCTGTTCAGGATCGATCGCCCTTGTTTCCCCCTGTGCCGTGAGCCGGCCGTTAACAAAATCATACCCGGCTGCATAGACCTGGCCCTTCCTGGCGTCGATCAGGCTGCAGACCGGACGCGTCGCACCCCGGCACTGCCAGGCAAGCGCCTCCAGGGTCGGAATTCCGGCAAGGGGTATGCCGGCAGCCATGGCCAGCCCCTTGGCGGCGGCAAGGCCGATGCGTAAGCCGGTGAAAGATCCAGGCCCCAGACTCACACTGATGCCGTCAACATCCTGCCAGCCGACCTGCTCCATGCCCATGACATGTTCCACCAGGCCAAGCAGTTTCCTGGAATGGGTTATATCGGGCCGATGGGTGTATTCAGCCAACAGGGTGCCGTCCTGCAGGGTTCCTCTGGTCAAGGCGACGCTGCCGCATCCGGTGGCTGTTTCAATGGAGAGTATCAGGAGGCCATCCACTCTTGCACTTTCCTTGCGATATCATTGTAAAAGACAAAAAGCATCAATGTGCCGAGCAGAGCGATCCCGATTTTCAGACTGATCTCCATGGCTCTATCCCCAAGCGGCTTTCGCCTGATGCCTTCCAGGGTGAGAAACACCAGATGCCCGCCGTCGAGAACCGGAATCGGCAGCAGATTCAAGACAGCAAGATTGATACTGAGCAGGCCCATGAAGTTGAGAAGATGCAGCCAGCCGGCCTCCAGACGTTCCCCGGCTATCTCAGCAATGCGTATCGGGCCGCCGAGTTCACTGGCAGGCACAACCCGCTGCACCATTTTCCAGAGAAAGAGCACCGTCAGATAGGAAAGGTTATAACTTTGGATGCAGGCGGCTTTACCCGCCTCGAGAAAAGAAGCGTCCACATAATGCACGGTGTCGTCGCGGACAATACCGAGCATATAGCGCTCCCCGATTTCCTCTTCAAAGATGTTTTTATCCTTGAGCAGGGCAGGCGTGGCGGTAATCTGCAGAGGATCTCCCCCTCTGGTGAGCTCCAGAACGACCGGGTCCCCTTTACTTTCTTTTATATATTCCGCGACCTGCAGCCAACTGGTTGTTTCCTTGCCGTTTATGGCATGGATGACATCGCCGGCCTTCAGTCCGGCATGTTCAGCCGGTGATTCGGTGTTTACTTGCCCGATCACGGTGTTGTCCGTCACTTCCGGCAGGCCGACAAAATAAAAGATGGCGAAAAAGACGGCAACCGCGAAAAAAACATTGAACAGAGGGCCGGCCAGGACAATAAAAAAACGTTGCCACACAGGTTTATGTGAAAAAGAGCGATGGGTTTCCGTTTCTTCTACCGGATCATCTTTCTGTTCACCGTACATCTTGACATATCCGCCAAGGGGGATGGCGCTGAGCAGATATTCGGTTTCTCCCCAGGTTCGGCTGAAAATTTTATTGCCGAATCCCAGTGAGAACTTCAGAACTTTGACGCCGAACAATTTGGCAAAAAGAAAATGGCCGAACTCATGAACAAATATCAGAACGCCCAGGACAATGATAAATGAAATTAAGGAGTACATAAATACGTGAAGCCGGTGAAAATTACTATATCATGAACGATCCCAGACAAGCTGTGTGATCGTCCTCTGCGCATGTTCCCGTGCCGACTGGTCTGCCTGGAGAATCGCATCCAGTTCCATGTCGTCGGCCGGGTCGGCGGCAGCCATTGCTGCTGCAACAATTTCAGGTATATCGGTAAACCGGATCCGTCCTGACAAAAAGGCATCCACCGCGATTTCATTGGCTGCATTCAGTACGGCCGGCAGTACACCGCCCCTGCGCAGCGCCTCAAAAGCCAAGGAAAGAGCTGGAAACCGATCGTAATCCGGCTCTTCAAAGGTCAAGTCCTTACACCGAACCAGATCCAGCTGGGAAAGGCCGAGGGGAAGTCGTTCAGGATACGATAACGCATAGGATATGGGAATCTGCATATCAGGAATCCCAAGCTGGGCGACAACGGAGCCGTCAACATACTCCACCAGGGAATGTACAATGGATTGGGGATGAACCACAACCTCTATCTGCTCAGGGGGGACATCGAACAGCCACCTGGCTTCTATAACCTCCAGCCCCTTATTCATCAATGTTGCGGAATCGATGGAAATTTTCCTGCCCATGTCCCAGTTTGGATGGGCCAGGGCACGTTCGGGGGAGACATCTTGCAGTTCATTTTTCGGCAGGTTCCGGAAAGGACCGCCTGATGCGGTCAGCAGTATGGTATTGACATCCTGCTTTCTCCCGGCTTCAAGCGCCTGGAAAATGGCGCTGTGTTCAGAATCGATGGGCAGGAGCCGAACCTTCTTCTCCAATACCCGCTGCATGACGAGTCTTCCAGCCATGACAAGGGTCTCCTTGTTGGCAAGGCCGATATTTTTGCCGGCATCGATGGCGGCAAGGGTCGGGACAAGTCCGACGCTGCCGACTACGGCGGTGACCACCATCTCAACCTGCGCAAGGGTGGCTGCAGCGACATTGCCCTCAACGCCTGTATGCACGCGGTCATGCAGGCCGGACGGCAGCAGCCGGAGCAAATCCTCGCGAAGATCTTCCCCGGCAATACTGATAATGTCGGGCTGGAACTCCGCTGCCTGGGCTGCGAGCAGCTCGATCCTGCTCCCGGCTGTAAGCGCAGCTATGCGATAACGATCGGGATAACGACGGACCACATCCAGTACGTTTTTGCCGATGGATCCGGTTGAGCCGAGAACACTGATAATTTTCATCCAATAACACCGTAATGCAGCAGGTAGTACAGAACCGGACCACTGAGCAGAAGACTGTCGATACGATCGAGGATTCCACCGTGATCTCCGAGAATAGTGCCTGAATCCTTAATCTGAAATGAGCGTTTGATAATAGACTCGGTGAGATCCCCGCAAACACCGATCAAAATAAGCAGAACAGAAGCAGGGATCATGGAAACGGCCATGACCGGCTCAAAAAGTACTGCCGCCGCAACGGCAGCGGCTGCACATCCGGCAATCAACCCGCCCACGAGTCCGGCAGTCGTTTTCTTTGGGCTGATAACAGGACATAATTTTGTATTCCCAAATTTTTTCCCCGCATAATACGCCCCGGTATCAGAACCGGCTGTCAAGGAAAGCAGGACGATCAGCCAGGAGGAACCGTCTTCGAGATGCGCTGCGAGGATGATGTGTCCAAGCAGCAAAGAAATATAGGTCAGGGAAAAGACACTGCCCCCGAGATAGGCATACGCATGTCCCAAACGTTGGGTTAAAGGAGTGTACCACCTGAAAGCAAAGAGGACCATCAAGAGCAGGCTGCACATACATGCGGCGGTGAGAGCGTGCAGGGACCCGTAAAAGGCGCCGATGCAGGGTAACAGGGCGGCAAGCCTGGTCAGCAGACCTGCTGCGCCCTTAAGATCGGGAAGAAGGATGGTAAACAGTTCCGTTAGAGCAAGCGCGGCTACCACTGTAATTGCCAGGCTGATGACCAGAGTGGATCCCCAGATGAGCAGACCCAGACACCCTGCTCCCATAATCAAACCCGGTATCAATCGTCCCACGATTTTTTACTCCGTGCGAAGTTGCGCACCAGTCTTACCGAACCTGCGCTGCCGTTCATTAAAGTGAACAATAGCCTCAACAAGCTGTGCTTTTCTAAAATCAGGCCACTTGACCTCTGTGAAATACAGTTCGGCATAGGAAGCCTGCCAAAGGAGGAAGTTCGAAAGCCTGCACTCGCCTCCTGTCCTGATAAGCAGATCCGGATCAGGCTGACCTGCAGTGTAGAGCGCATCCGCAACGGCCTGTTCATCTATGTCCTCCGGATTCATCTTACCGTCAACACATTGCAGGGCCAGGGCTTTGATTGCGTGAATGAGCTCAGCGCGTCCACCATAATTGAGGGCAAGATTAAGATACATCCCTGAACATTCCCTGGTATCTTCCATGGTTTCCTGGAGAATGTTGCGGACGTCTTCAGGCAGGCGGTCTCGTTGACCAAGACAGTGAAGGCGGATATTGTTGGTTCGCATGTTGTTCAACTCAGCGCGCAGATACGTCTTCAGCAGTGACATGAGCCCGGTAACCTCGCCGTCGGGCCGCTTCCAGTTTTCAGTGGAAAAGGCATACAAAGTCAGGTGCCCTACCCCGAGTTCCCTGGCGGTTTCGACAATATCCCTCACGGAATCGACACCCGCCTTATGCCCGAAAAGTCTTGGCCGATTACGAGCTTCGGCCCAACGTCCATTGCCGTCCATAATGACGGCAATGTGCCGGGGTATACTCATATCCGCAGAGAGTTCGGCATATGGTTGCATCTGCTCACGTCGAGACATCATACTTCCATGACTTCTTTCTCTTTCCCTCCGACAATCTCATCAATCTCTTTGATGTAGCTGTCTGTGGATTTTTGCGCATCTTCCTGCATGCGAAACAGGTCATCTTCGCTTATCTCTTTATCCTTTTTCATTTTTTTCAGAGAATCATTGGCGTCTCTGCGGATATTTCGGATGGCCACTTTAAACTCCTCTCCGACTTTCTTTACCTGCTTGACAAGATCCTTACGACGCTCCTCTGTGAGCGGTGGAATGGTAAGACGGATGACATTCCCGTCGTTTGCCGGCGTCAACCCGAGGTCCGAGGCAAGAATAGCCTTTTCAATGCCGGGAAGCATCTGAGGATCCCAAGGTTTAATGGCAATCATATTAGACTCGGGAATAGTCAGGGTTCCGACCTGTTCCAAAGGCATCCGTGATCCATAAGCGTCAACTTTGATGCCGTCGAGCAACGACAATGAGGCTCTTCCTGTACGAATTTTGACCAGCTCTCTTTTCAAGGCGTCTATACTGCTTTCCATTTTTTCTTCAATTTGATCAAAAATCTCGCTCGTCATATTCTCAACTCCTCCAAAGTTATTTTCCCACATATTGCATACATGCACAAAACGGAGATGTATTTACCCCTCTGCGGAAATAAGAGTGCCTACGCTTTCACCGAGAGCAGCGCTGAGGATATTCCCTTGAGTTTTCATATTGAACACCAGGATAGGAAGGGAATTGTCCTTTGCTAAAGAAATACCGGCTGCGTCCATAACCCGCAGATCATCCTGCAGAACCTTGGAATATGTCAGAGTGGTATAACGGCTGGCCTGGGCGTTTTTTTCCGGATCACTGTCATACACCCCGTCAACCCGCGTCGCTTTCATAACCACGTCGGCTTTAATTTCAAGTGCCCTTAGAACAGCCGCAGTATCTGTTGTAAAATACGGATTACCGGTTCCTGCAGCGAACACGACAACTCTTTTACGTTCAAGATGTTCTACGGCCTTAACGCGCTCATACGGCTCACATACATTGAGCATGGTGATCGCCGACATCACCTTACAGGGGATGCCGATATTTTCAAGACCATCCTGGATGGCAAGCGAGTTCATCACCGTTCCAAGCATTCCCATATTATCTGCAGAACTTCTATCCATTCCGCTTGCTGCTCCTGCAACTCCACGAAAAATATTACCTGCACCGACGACAAGGGCAAGCTCAATCCCCTGGTCATTGACTTTTTTTACTTCCTGGGAAAGAAATCGAATCATATCGGTGCTGATTCCGTAGGATCCGTCTCCCATGAGCGCTTCACCGCTTATTTTTAAGAGTATTCTCTTAAATGTCATTGTTTCTACCTGGTAGTGTGTTAGAAAATGCGAGATGGCTGCATCTCAATGTCGGGTTACTGCAGGGTCTTCAGGCTGTACCTGTGCATTGCCCCGGGAAAATCAGATTCCCGGGGCGATGTGCTGTTACGATTGTAAAAATTATTCGCCGATCTGGAAGCGGCTGAACTGTTTGATGGAGATATTTTCACCCATCTTGGCGATGAGTTCATTGAGTTTGTCTTGAACGGTCAGGTCCGGATCCTTTACAAATTTCTGATCGAGAAGACAAATTTCGCCGATATATTTTTCAATTTTTCCGCTCACGATTTTCTCAACAATCTGCTCCGGCTTCCCGGATTCGAGCGCCTGTTTGGTATAGATTTCCTTTTCACGCTCAACCAGTTCAGCAGGGACATTTTCACGGCTGACAGCAACCGGATTCACAGCTGCAATGTGCATGGCAACATCCTTGGCAAAAGCTTTGAAATCATCAGTTTTGGCAACAAAGTCGGTCTCACAGCCGATTTCAACCATAACCCCAAGCTTGCCTCCACCATGGATATAGGCTTCAACAACACCTTCACTGGTGGCTCGATCCGCCCTCTTTGCAGCAACCGCCAGCCCTTTCTGACGAAGCAGATCGATAGCTTTCTCCATATCACCTTCAGTTTCGCTGAGGGCTTTTTTACAGTCCATCATACCGGCATTGGTCTTATCACGCAGTTCTTTGACCATCTGGCTTGTGATTTTCACTTGTCGTCTCCTTCTCTTTCTATATTGTGCATGGAAAACCTTCCGGTTATCCTTTAGCTGCAATCATTTTCAAATGAACACTATCTCGTTAGTGCGCGTGCTGTACGACAGTACGCGGCTAAGGTATACATAACCTGTTCTTTTGCACGCAAAGATGCCGTCATGGACGGCATGACGGCACCAAGCAGACACTAAGAAGGGCCAAGCTTGCTTGGCCCTTCATTATTCGAAAGTCTCCGGTAAAGAGCAGAGGGCTCCATGCCGGAGTAATACGCTTTCATAACATCGAAGCGATGTCATCCTAAGGTCGGGCAATCTGGTCCGGCCATGCTGGTTAGTGCGAATTACAGAGGTAACGAGGTCGGTTGACTTACTCTCCAGCAGTTTCCTCGGCAGGAGCTTCCTGATCAGCAGACATGGCAGCTTCCATTTCATCGATATCGGCTACTGCCTCTTCCCCTCTTTTCTCCTTGCCTTCAAGAACGGCCTGGGCCATGAGAGAAGAAATAAGTTTAATGGCTCGAATAGCGTCATCGTTGCCGGGAATGAGGTAATCTACTCCGTCAGGATCACAGTTTGTGTCTGTCAGAGCCACCACGGGAATGCCGAGTTTCTTTGCTTCACTGACGGCAATTTCCTCTTTATTCGGGTCGATGACGAAAAGAACATCAGGCTGTGTACGCATATTTTTGATACCGCCGATATTGCGATCCAGCTTGATACGTTCTTTTTCCATCTGCAGGATTTCCTTTTTAGGAAAACGATTAATTGTTCCGTCTTCCTGCATGGTCTCTATTTTTTTCAGACGGTCAATTGAATTCTTAATGGTCTGGAAGTTTGTCAGCATACCGCCGAGCCATCGGTGGTTGATGAAGTACATGCCGCAACGTTGAGCTTCCTCCTTGATGATGCTCTGTCCCTGTCTTTTGGTGCAGACAAACAGGATATTGCCGCCGTCAGCAACGCTGTCAACTATATTTGCGTATGCCTTACGGAACAATTTCATGGTCACATCCAGGTTAATAATGTAAATCCCGTTACGAGGCCCATATATATAGGGTTTCATTTTAGGATTCCAGCGGCGGGTTTGATGACCAAAGTGCAAACCTGCCTCAAGCATTTGTCGCATCGTAACTTGAGCCATAATATCTCCTTTAATTTTGGTTATTCCTCCATCCCTATCCCCAATCTCTCTTCAGGAGACACCAATGGGTTAACGCGGGATGTGTGTAATAGAGGCCCTGCTTAACGCGGGCCAATCAGTCAAAAACATTGTATGTTAGCACAGTAAACAAAAAAGTTCAACCAAGAATATGAAAGCCCGACTTAGCACGAAGAAACGGGCATTAACGTCTTACCAGGCTGCTTTTTCCGCCTAAAACAGTCAGCAGCCACTGATAACCGAATTGCAGGAGCGCCCCGTCATCGCGACGAAGCCGTTGTTTCCAGCTTTTATCAAGTCTATACTGACTGATTAACCGGTGTTCTCCGGAGTATTGCCTGAAAGCGTCGATATTATAACACACCATGAATGCTAATTGCTGCAGCGGCCCGGCATGTCCTTCACCCTGCCAGGGATTGGTTGCGAAAAATGCATCCATTTCCGCCCAAAGATCATTGTGTGCATTATATTCATGCAGTCCCTGGTCTCGCTCCCACTGTGCAACAGTATAGGTGCGCTCCTCATAATGTCCTTTACAATAAGGATGATGGGTCAAGGAGTAATGCGCCTGGAGCAATCTGCCTGCAGATTTCTTTTCCACGCCCCTCTCAAGGGGATAGGTACGGCATGCTGAGGGACGGTCAGGATAGACACTGCATCCGTCACTTGTAAGAAAAGGACAAGGATTGCCTTCCTGCTCTGATAATTGCAGCATCAATCCAGGGAAATAGGGATGACTGCCCTCACTGATACGGGTAAATCGATGCAGAAATTCGTCTGATGCAATGTTCAACCTGTTTTTTAACCGGATCAGATCATAAGGGTATAAAAACATATCGACCTTATGGCAGCAGGTGAGAAAACAGCCGACACCCGGATGACAATGAAATGAAAAGGGATCATTTCCGATAGGGGTTCGTTTATGGAAGTCTTCAGTCTCCATGAGCACGTAGATACATAAAACAGTGAAAAAGTCAATTATGGGTCAGGTGAAATAGAAAAAGGCCGGTATGATAACATCATACCGGCCTTTATTTGTAAACAGCATCGCAGAGCAGGCTTTACGCTTCGGTAGAATCTTCCAATGAAAGAGAACTGTTGTAGTCCACGAGCTCAACGATAGCCATCGGCGCAGCATCTCCCTGCCTGAAACCTGTACGCACAATGCGGGTATACCCGCCCTGGCGATCGGCATACTGCTGAGACAGCTCATCAAACAGTTTAGCAACAACGTCGCGGGATCGTATGTAAGCAAACGCCTGACGTTTTGCATGCAGATCGCCGCGTTTCCCGAGGGTTATCATTTTTTCCGCCATCCGACGAGCTTCTTTGGCTTTAGGCACTGTGGTGACAATTCTCTCATGCTCAAGCAGAGAGGTAACCATATTGCGAAGCATAGCCTTGCGATGTGAGGTGGTCTTTCCAAGTTTACGACCAGCTTTTCTATGTCTCATTTTTCTTTCCTTATGTCAATCATCAGCCAAAAGCGCTTTATCCAACAAGTCTATGGACTACTCTTCTGCGCTGTCATCTCTTTTGTCAGGAGAAACCCAACCTTCTATTTTCATGCCCAGTGTGAGATCATGTTCGGAGAGCAGCGCTTTAATCTCATTGAGTGATTTACGACCAAAGTTCTTGGTCTTCAGCATTTCCGCATCCGTTCTCTGCACTAACTGACCGATATACTGAATCTGAGCGTTTTTGAGGCAGTTGGCTGAACGAACCGACAACTCCAGATCTTCCACATTTTTATCGAGAAAGGGAGGATAGTTGGCATTGTCATTGTCTGATTCACTTTTATCAGGGGCTTTTGCCTGCTCTTCATTGAAATTGATGAAAATAGTCATCTGCTCTTTCAGGATTTTAGCGGCATATGCCAAAGAATCCTGAGGAGTGACGCTACCATCAGTTTCGATCTCTAAAGTCAGTCGGTCGTAATCTGTTTTTTGCCCGACACGCGCCTGACTCACAATATACTGCACTTGAACAATCGGAGAGAAAATAGCGTCAATGGGTATGACGCCGATAGCCTGATCTTCCTTCTTGTTCATTTCAGCAGGCACATATCCCTTGCCCCACTGCACTTCCAACTCAGCTCGAAAAACGGTGTCAGTGGTAATGGTGCAGATATGCTGCTCGGGATTCATGACATCGACATAGGGCGCACCGTTTATATCTCCGGCAGTTACCGCTCCAGGACCGGTTTTTTCAATAACCACCGTATGTCCTTCAGGACTGTTCAACTTCAGTCGAACCTGTTTAAGATTCAGGATAATGTCTGCCACATCCTCCTGAACCCCGTTCATACTCGTGAACTCATGGAGGGCATTTTCAATCTTCACGGAAGTTATTGCAGCTCCGCGAATGGAAGACAGCAAAATCCTTCTCAGTGAATTCCCGATCGTTGTAGCAAAACCACGCTCAAAAGGCTGACAAATAAACTTACCGTAGTGTTCAGTATGCGTTTCGTCATTAACCTCAAGTCGTTCAGGCGTGATAAGGTTATGCCAGTTTTTATAAAAGAGACTTGTATCCAGCGTTTCCTGTGCCATGCAGTACCTGATTGCTTATGTTTACTTGGAGTAAAGCTCAACAATGAGCTGTTCCTGAATAGGCAAGGTGATCTCTTCCCTATTTGGCATCGCTTTCACTGTACCTTGCATGTTGTTCTGGTCAAGCTCGAGCCAACTGGGAATACCGCGTCGTACTGCGCCTTCGATATTGTCGGTGATCATCTCGTTCTTGCTGCTCTTCTCTTTCAGCTTAATGACATCTCCGGCACATACCTGAAAAGAAGGAATGTTGACCTTTTTTCCGTTCACGGTAAAGTGATTATGCCTCACAAGCTGTCGCGCCTGGTCCCTTGAACTAGCGAAACCCAATCGATACAATGCGTTATCAAGACGTCGTTCCAGCAGTATCAGCAGGTTCTCACCAGTGACGCCCTTCTGGCGGTCTGCACGCTCAAAATACCGACGAAACTGCGCTTCCAGCATGCCGTACATCTGCTTGACCTTCTGCTTCTCACGAAGTTGGACCGCATAATCGGACATTTTTCGAAACCGATTCTGCCCGTGCTGCCCCGGTGCGTAAGACCTTCTCTCAAAAGCGCATTTATCAGAATAGCAGCGATCTCCCTTAAGATACAGCTTAAGGTTTTCACGCCTGCACATTCTGCATGATGATCCAGTATATCTAGCCAACTTTTACCTCCATATATAATGCCGACCATCATTTCCGGCCGGCGCTGTGTCTATTGCAGTTATACTCTTCTGCGTTTGGGCGGCTTGCAGCCGTTGTGGGGTAGCGGCGTGACATCGACAATTCGGCTCACATCAAGTTCTACAGTGGTCAGCGCTCTCAACGCAGCTTCACGTCCGGGCCCAGGCCCCTTAACATGTACTTCCACCTTTCTAAGACCGTGCTCTTTTGCCTTGGTAACGGCGTCGCTGAGCGCATTCTGCGCCGCGAAAGGGGTTGATTTTCGTGAACCCTTGAACCCTATAACGCCTGCAGTTGACCAGGCAAGAGCATTTCCCTGCTTGTCAGTGATCGTGACAATGGTATTATTGAAAGTGGAATAGATGAAAATTATTCCTTCAGGTACGTTCTTTTTCTCGCGACGCTTCGTTTTGCCCGCCGCTTTACCAGCTTTAGCCATTGTTTCTCCGTATTGTCTTCAAAAAGCTGCTATCAGTTAACTTATTTCTTACCTACAGCTGCGCCGCGGCGCGGGCCTTTCCTGGTGCGCGCATTGGTCTTGGTCCGCTGACCGCGACAGGGAAGACCTCTTCGATGCCGACGACCTCTGTAACAACCGAGATCGGTGAGTCGCTTGATATCCATAGATACTTCACGACGTTTATCACCCTCGACAGTGTAATCGCTTTCAATGATCTGCCTGATTCGGGTTACATCGTCACCACTGAGATCATCACTATTCATTTGATACGGCAGATCAGCCTTATCAAGGATCTGACGAGCACTGGTGAGACCGATACCATAGATATAGGTCAACGCTCTGTCCATATGTTTATTGCGTGGCAAATCCACTCCAGCTATACGTGCCAAAATAGTTCTCCCTGATTTATAAATCGTACACTGTTAGAGTTAACCTTGTCGCTGTTTATGCTTTTTAATTTTGCAGTCAACTCGAACAACGCCTTTTCTTTTTAAGATTTTACAATTACTGCACATCTTTTTAACTGATGACCGTACTTTCATTGTAGCTTCCCGCCTGCTGTATTATTTCTTGCCCTTGCCGCCTTTGGCACGAAAAGTGACTCTTCCCCTGGTAAGATCATAGGGGGACAACTCAATAGTCACCCGATCTCCCGGCAGGATTTTGATGTAATGCATACGCATTTTGCCGGATATATGCGCGAGGACTTTATGACCATTGTCCAACTCAACACGAAACATCGCATTAGGTAATGGTTCAATGATCGTTCCTTCTACTTCAATGGCTTCTTCTTTTGCCATAGGCTAAACCCAATCCTTTCGAATTTCGACCCAAAAACTGCTTATTATATCCTATAAAAATGAACATTTCAACTGTTTTTTGGCCTAATTAGTCAAAACGTACCCTATAACGCTCATTTCGGTGGTGATGAGCCTAATTTGCTGAGAATAGCCGGCCCGGATCCGGTGACGGCAACCGAATGCTCGAAGTGAGCGGAAGGCTTGTGGTCAGCAGTGACAACAGTCCATTGATCCTTGAGTACCTTGACCTTACCGGTACCAATGTTAACCATCGGCTCAATAGCCAGAACCATCCCCTCTTTTAACCGAGGTGATGACTGACGCTGGACATAATTAGGAACTTCCGGTGCTTCGTGCAGCTCGGAACCGATCCCATGACCGACGAACTGCTTGACGACGGAAAACCCCATCTCCTCAACATATTGCTGAATTGCCCGGGAAACATCTGACACGCGATTCCCGACAATCATTTGTTCTATTCCGTATTCCAGTGACTGCCTGGTAACGCGTAATAACTCCTCAACCTTATGACTGATACGACCACAAGGAATTGTGACTGCGGAATCACCGTAAAAACCTTTATACAAGGTCCCGAAATCCACTGAGACTATATCTCCTTCCTTAAGGATAGTCTTCTGCGAAGGTATGCCGTGTACAACCTGTTCATTGACGGACACGCATAAACTCCCGGGAAAACCTCTGTATCCTTTAAAGGCTGGAACAGCGCCGTGATCCCGACAGTATTCTTCGGCAAGTTGGTCCAACACAAGAGTGCTCTTACCAGGGGCTACCGTTCTCTGCATGAGTTCGAGAACGCCGGCGACAATTTGATTTGCCTGCCACATGATCTCAAGCTCTGCAGCTGTTTTTATCGTAATTGCACGATGTGATCCGGAGTCAGTCACAATAGCCTCAACGTCTTCCTCGTATTTTACCGGCTTTCATAAAACCGTCGTAATTACGCATCACCATGTGTGATTCGATCTGCCCGATCGTGTCAATGGCAACACCAACCACAATAAGTAGCGCGGTTCCGCCGAAATAAAACGGAACATTAAACTTGGAAATCAGCAGGGTCGGCATGACGCAGATTGCACTGAGGTATATGGCGCCGATAACCGTGAGCCTGGTCAACACCTTGTCGATAAATTCCGCTGTCCGCTTTCCGGGCCGTATACCTGGAATGAAGCCGCCGTTCTTTTTAAGATTTTCAGCTACATCATCGGGCTTAAAGGTCACCGCTGTATAAAAGAAACAGAAGAATACTATCATCCCAATATAGAGGATATAATAGTATATGGTGCCGGGTGAAAGAGCTGCAGACGCTTTTTGTACCCATTCAACCTGAATAAACGATCCGATGGTTGCAGGAAACATCATGATTGATGAAGCAAAAATCGGCGGAATAACTCCGGATACGTTGATCTTCAAAGGAAGGTGGCTGGGTTTTCCGCCGTAGACACGATTGCCTATCACTCTTTTCGCATATTGAATCGGTATTTTCCGCTGAGCTGTTTCAGCAAATATAATAAAGGCTACAACGAAAAACATCGCTGCCAGCATCACGGGTACGAATACAACAGGTAATGCGCCTGTCTTGACCAGTTCAACGGAGTTGCCGATAGCTGCCGGCATGCGTGCTACAATACCGGCGAAAATAATTAAGGATATACCGTTGCCGATTCCCCGTTCGGTCATCTGCTCTCCGAGCCACATGATAAAAGCAGTACCTGAGGTCAGAGTAAGAACAGTCATCAGCTTGAACTGCAAGCCCGTTTCAAGCACGATGGGTGCTCCGGAAGGACTGTGCATGCTCTCAAGGCCGGAGGCAATGAAAAACCCTTGAATAAGCGACAACGCGACTGTGCCGTACCTGGTATATTGAGTGATCTTCCTTCGCCCTGCTTCTCCCTCTTTTGAAAGAGCTTCAAGCTGAGGGACGACAACAGTGAGCAGCTGAATAATGATCGATGCCGAAATATACGGCATGATACCCAGCGCGAAAATGGAAAAGTTCTCCAGCGCACCGCCGGAGAACATGTTAAACATCCCGAAAAGGGTGCTTGCGTTTTCTGCAAAAAATTCTGCGAGTGCACCGCCGTTAATACCGGGCGTTGGTATCTGCACCCCCATTCTGTATACAAAAAGCATAAAGAGAGTGAACATCACTCTCTTTCGCAGCTCGGGGATATTAGCGGCGCCGGCTAATCCACTCATCTGATTACTCCTTTACGGTTCCACCAGCAGCGATTATTAATTCGGCAGCTCCTTTACTTACCTTGTCGACATCCACTGTGACGGATTTGTTGATTCTGCCGTTAGCCAGAATCTTGACAGGTTTGTCACCCTTTATGATACCTGCTTCAACCAGTGCCGCTTTATTAACGACGGCTCCAGCTTCAAAGGAATTTTCCAGCTCACTGAGTCCGACAATGTCGAAAACGGTTTTAAAAATGTTGTTGAAGCCTCGTTTAGGCAATCTGCGATGAAGCGGCATTTGCCCGCCTTCAAATCCAGGAGCCATTGAGTAGCCGGATCTTGCGCGTGCGCCTTTATGTCCTTTTCCAGAGGTTTTTCCCAAGCCGCTGCCAGGACCCCTGCCGACGCGTTTTCTGCTTTTCCGTGCGCCCGGAGCGGGAGCGAGGTTATTGAGTTTCAGCATGACCTATTCCTCCACTGTAATAAGATGTCTGACCTTGGCGATCATGCCCCGGATCTCTGGTGTATTCTTTCGAACAACTTTTTTATGCATCCTGGTAAGTCCAAGCCCTATCAATGTTGCCCGTATCTTTTCGTTACTGCCTATGCCGCTTTTGACTTGTGTCAAAGTAACTGTATCGCTCATGATATTCCCTGTAATTCCTGGTTGCTTAGGCGACCATTTCTTCAACATCCAGACCGCGCAAACGGGCAATCTGTTGTGCTGAGCGCAATTGTCGCAGACCATCAATAGTAGCTTTGGCAAGATTATGCGGATTGTTTGACCCCAGGCACTTGGTCAATATATTCTGTACTCCCGCCGCTTCAAGTACTGCACGAACGGCACCGCCTGCGATTACTCCGGTACCGTCGGCTGCGGGCTTCAAGAGAACGCTGCCTGATTTAAACTTGCCGGTAATCTGATGAGGTATGGAAACTTCTGTAAGCGGCACAAGGGCCATGTCTTTACGTGCCTTTTCTATACCTTTGCGGATGGCTTCTGGAACCTGGTTGGCTTTGCCAAGTCCGTAGCCGACCTTACCTTTTCCGTCGCCAACGACAACAATAGCACTGAAACTGAATCGTCGACCACCTTTTACAACCTTGGCGACGCGATTAATATATACGATTTTTTCGATGAGCTCTTCCTGGTTTCCCTCTTTAGCTCTTTTAAAATCAGCCAAGAAACACCCCCGTAGGATAGTTATAGTTCATATAAGACGTGGTTAGCTCAAAATTGAAGGCCGGCTTCACGAGCACCGTCGGTCAGTGCCTTGATTCGACCATGATAGATATATCCTCCACGGTCAAAGACAACGCTGCTGATACCTGCAGACTGCGCTTTTTGTGCAATAACCTCACCGATTTTTTTGGCCTGGGTTATTTTATCCGCGTCGCTTTCAACTTCAAAATCCTTATCCAGAGATGAAGCGGATACCAAAGTTGCTTTTTTAATATCGTCGATTATCTGCACGTAAATGTGTTTATTACTTCTAAAAACGCGCATTCTTGGTCGTTCAGTCGTGCCGAATATTTTCTTGCGAATACGCTTGATTCTTTTATGCCGTGCAGTAACTTTTGGATTAGTTTTTGCCATGATGTTACTCTTTGAATTCCCTGAAATTATTTAGCACCAGCTTTACCGACCTTACGTACGATATGCTCATCGATATACCTGATCCCTTTCCCTTTGTATGGTTCCGGCTTGCGTATATCACGAATCTGTGCTGCTGTTAAGCCTACAAGTTCTTTATCAATTCCACGAACCGTAATTTTATTATCCTTATCCACATCAGCGCTGATGCCTTCAGGAAGATCAAATTCCACCGGGTTTGAATATCCGACATTCAAAGTAAGCTTGTTTCCGGCAATCGAAGCCCTGTAACCGACACCCTCAACCGCCAGCTTTTTTTCGAACCCTTGATCGACCCCGATAACCATGTTATTGAGAAGAGATCGCGTCATTCCCCAGAAGGCCATAACCTGTTTACTGTTGCCTTTGGGATGCAGAATGAGTTGCTCACCCTCTGCCTGACAGTCGATTTCCGGTCGTATGTTACGCTCAAGTGAACCTTTAGGGCCGGTTACCTTGACATGCGTTCCTTGTATCTCTACCTTAACACTTCCTGGTACGGGAATAGGTTGCTTTCCAATTCTGGACATTTTCAGCTCCTTGCAATAAAAAGACTCTTACCACACCTGGCAAAGCAGTTCGCCGCCGATGTTTCGAGTCCTGGCTTCACGATCAGTCATTACTCCTGCGGAAGTGGACAAAATACATGTACCAAGACCACTCATGATCTTCGGAATCCGATCACTTTTGCTGTACTGACGAAGACCTGGTTTGCTGATTCGCTGAATACCGGTGATCACAGTCTCGTTATTCGGACCATATTTCAGATCAATTTTCAGAGTACCCTGTGCTCCTTGCTCGATGACCTGGTAATCGGTAATGTACCCTTCCTCTTTCAATACACGGGCAACGTTAACCTTAGTTTTTGACAGTGGCATCTCCACTGAAGCGAACCGAGCTTTCACACCATTTCTGATTCTGGTCAGCATATCTGCCAGCGGATCACTCATAGACATTGAAATATCCTCATTAAAAAGCTTATCTGGTATTAATTATAGCAACAAATCAGTATTAAAAAGCAGTTTATTAATGGCCAGAGTCGTTTACCAGCTGGACTTTGTTACACCTGTAATTTCGCCCTGCGAGGCAAGTTTGCGAAAACACAATCTGCAAATACCAAATTTTCTAATAAAGGCCCTAGGGCGTCCGCACAGCGGGCATCGGTTATACGAGCGGACCTTGAATTTCGGGTCACGCTTTGCTTTGGCAATGAGAGATTTTTTTGCCACTGCTTCCTCCTGATACGTATTGTTTACAATTCTTGTTTGTTGACTGGTTTATTTCTTTTTAAAAGGCATGCCGAGTGCTGTCAGAAGGGCACGTCCTTCATCGTCATTTTTCGCGGATGTAACGATAGTTATATTTAAACCGCGAATCTTTTCGATTTTATCGTAATCAATTTCAGGAAAAATAATGTGCTCGGCAATGCCCATAGAGTAGTTGCCGCGACCATCAAATCCCTTTGCAGAAACACCGCGAAAGTCTCGAACCCGAGGCAGAGCGATGTTGATTAATTTAGATAAAAAATCAAACATCTTATCCTGACGCAATGTGACACGGGCGCCTATAGGCATGCCTTCACGAAGTTTAAAGGTTGCTATGGATTTTTTGGCTCGTGTAACAACCGCTTTCTGCCCTGCAATCAAGGTCAGCTCTGCTGCAGCATTGTCAACGCTTTTCGGGTTCTGAACCCCTTCACCTATACCCATATTGAGAATGACTTTCTCAATTTTAGGTATTTCCATCACATTACCGAACCCAAACTCCTTCTGGAGCTGATCTTTGAGTTCATTGTCATAGTATTCTTTTAATGTAGCCATTGTTTGCTCCGTAAACAGTGAGAACCGTTACTTTTTAGA
The DNA here is from genome assembly GCA_963678525.2 of Desulfobulbaceae bacterium. GTDB lineage: Bacteria > Desulfobacterota > Desulfobulbia > Desulfobulbales > Desulfobulbaceae > Desulfogranum. The sequence continues at coordinate 143,390 of CAXXDG010000003.1, read as the reverse complement.
TGTTTCCAATGTAGCCCCGCACCCTTTACAGATCCGCACTTTGCTGCCGTCCTCAAGGAATTTTTTACCGATCCGTACGGTCTCAGTACATTCCGGGCATACGAGCATCACATTACTGACATGGATGGGAGCCTCTCGTTCTATGATTTGCCCAGGCTGTGTTGCATCCATAGGTTTCTGATGCTTTTTAATCATATTGATCCGTTCAACGACTACTTTGTTTTTGGAACGGTCAATTCTGAGAATTTTACCGACGCGACCTTTATCTTTACCCGCGATGATTTCTACTTGGTCGTCAACTCTAAGACTGGTATTTCCCTGCCGCATTGTGATTCCTCATTTCCCTCAAAATTTATCTGTCGTCCAGGAGACCAAGTTTACAGTACTTCCGGCGCAAGGGATATTATCTTCATAAAACCAAGACCGCGTAATTCACGGGCTACCGGCCCAAAAATACGAGTCCCGATAGGTTCTCCGCTGTTGCTCAATAACACAGCAGCATTTTCATCAAATTTAACGGTAGTATCTTCAGGACGACTCAATTCTTTTTTTGTCCGTACAATTACCGCGTCGAGAACGTCACCTTTTTTAACCTTGGCATGGGGAATGGCCTCTTTCACGGTTACGACAATGATGTCACCTATGGAGGCGTAGCGTTTACGTGTCCCGCCAAGTACCCTGATACACAGTACTTTCTTAGCACCCGAGTTATCGGCTACATTCAATATGGTTTCGGTTTGAATCATGATTCTACCTGCTCTACAGTTTTATACAGTCGTTTGTACCGGGAGATCTATGCAGCTGTCAGATAGACCGTTCGACAATCGACCGTACCAGCCATCGCTTATTTTTGGAAAGTGGTCTACACTCTTCGATCAGTACGACGTCCCCGATGTTGCACGAATTGGACTCGTCATGGGCCATGTATTTTACATTGCGCCTGATGTATTTGCCGTAGAGCTTATGGCGAACCTTACGTTCAACCAAGACGACAACGCTCTTGTCCATTTTATTGCTGATCACTGCCCCTTGACGGGTTTTTTTTGTCTTTTCTGCCATCGATCTATCCCTGTATGCTTTTTAAGCTAGCAACTGTATTATCTTTTCTCTGCAATGACGGTCTGTACTCGGGCAATCTCTTTACGAAGCTGCCCTAAACGTGCCGGATTTTCGAGCCGTCTGATGCCGTGCTGGAATTTCAGCTTAAAAAGATCTTCTCGAATATCCTTTTCTTTTGCAAGCAGATCTTCGAGATTCATTTCACGCATCTCTTTGATTTTCATATCGTCTCTCTCTTGGTCACAACCTTGGTGGGGAACGGCAGCTTGTAACTTGCAAGTTTGAGCGCCTCTACAGCCAGCTCCTCCGGTACTCCTTTCAACTCGTACAGCACTTTTCCCGGACGAATGGTGGCGACCCAATACTCAGGAGAGCCTTTACCTTTACCCATACGTGTTTCAGCAGGTTTTTTGGTAATGGGCTTGTCAGGGAACACACGAATCCAGAGCTTACCGCCACGTTTGATCTTTCTGTTGATGGTAATACGCGCAGCTTCAATATGTTGAGCTGTCATACGCCCACAACCTACAGCTTTGAGGGCATAGTCACCGAAAGAGATGTCCGAACCGCGATACGCGGCTCCCCGCATCCTTCCCTTAAATTGTTTTCTATGTTTAACTTTACGTGGGCTTAACATATTTCTTTACCTATTTTTCAGTATGAGTAGTAAGGGGGTATGAGCGTTGAAAACAAGAGCGCCGCTTATTCCGCTGCAACAGCTTCGTGCTCTTCGAGGACTTCACCCTTGAAAATCCATACTTTGACACCAATGATCCCGTAAGTCGTTTTCGCTTCCGCAGTACCGTAATCTATATCGGCACGGAGAGTATGCAGCGGCACGCGTCCTTCCTTAAACCACTCTGTACGAGACATCTCAGCACCACCAAGCCTTCCGGAACAGGAAATTTTAATTCCCTGAACTCCAAAGCGGAGAGCTGAATTGATAGCCTTTTTCATCGCCCTTCTGAAGGCGATTCGCCTCTCAAGCTGCATGGCGATGTTTTCAGCTACAAGTTGAGCATCGGCCTCGGGACGCCGTACCTCCTGGATATCAATGAGACAGGGCCTGCCGAACTTGTGCTCAAGGTCTTTCTTCAGGCTTTCTATTTCAGCGCCCTTTTTCCCAATGACAATCCCTGGCCTGGCGGTGAACAGTTTGACCTTAATTTTTTCTCCGGTTCTTTCTATCACAATTCGGGCAACCCCGGCATGATATAACCGTTTTTTTAGATACTTGCGAATAAGCTGATCCTGATGAAGATTACTCGCATAGTCCTTATCCGCGTACCAGATAGATTCCCAAGAGCGGGTAATGTTTAACCGCAATCCAATGGGATTGACTTTTTGACCCAAGGTGATCCTCCGTTCCTTCTAACTGTTTATCTCAAGATTGGTTAGAAAAAGTTCTTAATTCTCATCAACGACTACGGTGATGTGACTTGTTCTTTTCAGTATTCTAGTGGCACGGCCTTGAGCTCTAGGTCGGAATCGCTTGAGCATAGGCCCCCCGTCAACAAGTATTTCCTTGACGTACAGGGTATCAATATCGATGCTGTCGGTTTGATCAGCATTGGCCACAGCAGACTCGATCACTTTTCTAAGTATACGAGCGGCTTTTTTAGGCATGAACCTCAGAGTGGTAATGGCATTGTCTACATCCATGCCGCGGACAACGTCGGCAACCAGTCTCGCCTTCTGTGGTGAAATACGCATATATTTTGCGACGGCTTTAGTTTCCATCGTGTTACTCCTTAGAGATCGGTACAGTCTTAACTACTTGCGACCTTTTTTATCTGCAGCATGCCCAAAGTAGGTTCGAGTCGGTGAGAACTCACCGAGCTTGTGACCGACCATGTTCTCTGAAACATAAACCGGAATAAATTTTTTGCCGTTGTGAACCGCAAATGTCAACCCGACCATCTCCGGAGTGATATCGGATCGACGGGACCAGGTCTTAATGACTTTACGCGAACCGCTCTCCTGTGCTGCGACCACTTTCTTTATGAGATGATCATCTACAAAGGGACCCTTTTTAACTGAACGAGCCATTCCTTCCTCCTCTGATTACTTACGCTTGGTAACAATGTCTCGATCAGAAGCTTTCTTCTTCCGAGTCTTGAATCCTTTAGTCGGCATACCCCATGGAGATACGGGATGTCGTCCACCTGAGCTTTTCCCTTCACCGCCGCCCATTGGATGGTCGACAGGGTTCATAGCAACGCCTCGAACAGACGGCCTTTTACCTTTCCAGCGTGTTCTACCGGCTTTCCCGAGTTTCTGACTGCTGTGCTCATTGTTGCCTACCTGACCGATACAGGCCCGGCAGTCTTTATGAAATCGTCTCACCTCACCAGATGGAAGCTTGACCAACACGTGCCCGCCGTCTTTTGCCATAAGCTGAGCGGCAGCGCCGGCGGAGCGGACGAGCTGAGCGCCCTTGCCGATTTTCATTTCAATGTTATGAATGATGGTACCCAGGGGAATGTTGACCATCGGCAGACAATTGCCGGGTTTAATGTCGACATTGGTCCCTGCTACGACAGTATCACCAACCGCGATGCCTGACGGGGCCAGAATATAAGTTTTCTCACCGTCTGCGTACGTGAGCAGTGCGATATGCGCCGATCGATTCGGATCGTACTCGATGGAAGTTACCTTTGCAGGGACGGTTGTTTTATTTCGCTTCCAGTCGATAAGGCGGTACTTACGTTTATGTCCGCCACCCCTGTGGCGTGAAGTAACGCGTCCATAACTGTTTCGTCCACCTGATTTTTTCAGTGGCCTGAGGAGACTTTTCTCAGGCCCATCCTCAGAAAGGTAATCCTGATGAACGGAAACATAATGACGTTTTCCAGGTGATGTCGGTTTATGGGTTTTAATTGCCATTGTATATCCTGTTATCTTGTATCTTCAGGGGTAACCTTAGGTACGATTGGACTTAAAGCTCTTCAAGAAAATTGATTTCACCCTCTGAAAGAGTGACATACGCCTTTTTCCAATCGTTGGTCCTACCTATGGATTTGATGCCTACACGTTTTTTCTTTCCACGCATTGAAGCAGTCCGAACATCGGCAACCTTCACATTGAACAATTGCTCTACCGCCTGTTTGATTTCAATTTTGTTGGCGGCTTTTGCAACTTTGAACGCGATGGTTCCCTGGGTTTCCTGCAGCACGTTACTTTTTTCGGTCAGGCAGGGGCCTTGTATGACTTCATAGAGCACTTTCATACCAACAACCTCTCCTCAATCTTCGCTATGCTGTTTTGGACCAGCATCAATTTAGAGTACTTCAATATGTCATAGACATTAAGCCCTGCCACGGGAAGGACCTTGTATCCTGCCGCATTCCTGGATGATTTAGACGCTGTGTCATCAGCATCCATGGTAATGACCAGGCAATCATCAAATTTGAAGTTGTCCATAACGGAAACGAAGTCCCTGGTCTTGATCTCATTCAAGCCAAGATCGTCGACGACAACCAGATTACCTTCACTCAGCCGAGCGCTCAGAGCCATTTTCAATGCCAGGCGTCTCACCTTTTTGGGCATGCTATAACTGTAATCTCTAGGTTTGGGACCGAACACGGTTCCACCACCGCGCCATACCGGTGAATTCTTGGTGCCGGAGCGAGCACGCCCGGTTCCTTTCTGTCTCCAAGGCTTAGCTCCGCCGCCGCGAAGATCGCCGCGGGTTTTAGTGCTTGCATTACCGGATCGCCTGTTAGCTCTCTGCATACAAACGACCTCATGCAGAATACCGGTGTTTACCTCTACTGCAAACAGAGTGTCTTTGAGCTCTACCTCGCCGACTTTTTCTGCCTGATTATTTACAACATCACATACTGCCATGAGTATCTCCTTAAGAGCAGCCTGGGGTTATGCTTTAGTGTAGATACTTATCAATCCGTTTTTTGCACCGGGAACCGTACCCTTAATAAGGATGACGTTATCTTCTTCCCTGATGTCAACGATGGTAAGATTCTTTTGCGTAACCAGAACATCACCCATATGACCTGGAAGTTTTTTGCCCTTAACAACACGTGACGGCCAGGCGCTGCAGCCGATGGAACCTGGTGCCCTATGAAAGCCTGAACCGTGTGAAGCCTTACCGCCGGCGAATCCGTGTCTTTTCATTACGCCCTGATATCCCCTGCCTTTTGATTTTCCGGCAACATCAACGGAATCACCGATTTTCAGCAGTTCAGCGGCAGTAATTTCCTGTCCCAATTCGTATTCACCGGGATCTGCAACACGAAACTCTTTAATATGATAAAAACCCTTGCCACCGGAACGTTTAAAATGTCCCGCCTCCGGCTTGTTCATTCTACCGGCTGTTTTCTCCAGAAAACCAACCTGAATTGCATTATACCCTTCTTTATCAGTCGTTTTTTTCTGCAGAATAGTACAGGGACCGGCTTCGACAACGGTGACAGGTATGGATCGCCCGTGTTCATCATACAAACGTGTCATACCAATCTTTCGGCCCAGAATTCCTTTTGTCTTCGGCATTGTTCTACCCGTATTCAAATAATCACTAGTGGATCTGATAATTTTCTTCCGATCAACCCTTACGAAACGTACTGATTTCTTACGGGAGCTTGATCTCTACGTCCACACCTGCTGAAAGTTCCAGTTTCATCAGCGCATCAATGGTCTGCTGCGTCGGCTCGAGTATGTCGAGTAACCGCCTGTGGGTTCTCATCTCAAACTGTTCCCTGGATTTCTTGTCAACATGCGGCGAACGAAGTACTGTATATTTATTGGTACTTGTAGGCAGAGGAATCGGCCCGGCGATTGTTGCACCGGTTCTCCTTGCAGTTTCAACTATTTCACGGGTTGAAAGATCAAGCAGTTTATGATCATATCCCTTCAACCTAATACGGATCTTATCAGCAGGAATCATTATGCTCCTCTTATTCGATAATTTCGCTGATCACACCAGCACCGACAGTATGTTCGTTTCCCTTCGCTGCCGACACGGCACTCACGGGAGGTTAACGCCTTTACAAATGCTGTGCAGTTGTAATTTCCGAGGCACAATTAAACTCCTCGAATTTTATGTATAATTTCCTCGGCTCGTTTGGCCGGCACTTCAATAAAGCGGGAGAACTGCATACTGAATGTCGCCCTACCCTGGGTAGCAGACCGCAAGTCGGTCGAATAACCAAACATTTCAGACAAAGGTACCTTCGCCTTTACGACCTGTCTGTTGTTATCCGTTTCAACGCCTGAAATCTGCGCCCTTTTTTTATTTAGGTCATTAATCACGTCCCCGAGATAATCCTCAGGAGTGACGACCTCAAGATTCATAACAGGCTCAAACAGTCGAGGCTCACCGTCTAAAGCAGCTTTCCGACACGCCATGGTCGCGGCCACTCCGAATGCCATTTCAGTAGATCGTTCTTCATCGTACGACCCGCCGACAAGATGCGCCTCTATATCTATGACCGGATAACCGATAAGCGGCCCTGAATCCAAACTGTCCAACACCCCTTTTTCGACGGCTTCGATAAACTGAGCAGGAATAGTTTTAGGATCGACTGCGGAATGAAAGCTTTTTCCGCTCCCGGATTCTGCAGGCCTCAACTCAATCTCAACGTGGCCGTATTGCTCCTTACCTGTTGCAAGGCTTTCAAACCTGCCTTCACCATACCCCGGTTTGGTTATACCCTCGCGATAGGCAACTTGAGGCTTGCCTATATTGGCAGACACCTTGAACTCTCGTATCAGTCGGTCGACAATAATCTCCAGATGCAATTCACCCATTCCGGATATTATCGTCTGCCCGGTGTCTTCATTAACAGACACCTTGAAACTGGGATCCTCCTTCATAACCTTGTCCAGGCTTTCGGTGAGCTTCGCTTCATCTGCCTTTGACTTAGGCTCAATGGCAATCCCAATAACCGGTTCAGGAAAAACCATCTCTTCCAGTATGATGTAATCACCGCTGGAACAGAGAGTATCGCCGGTAGTTGTAAACTTCAACCCGACCACGGCGCCGATGTCTCCGGCACAAAGTTCGGTGACTTCTTCACGCTTATTGGCATGAAGTTTTAACAGTTTCGAGATCTTTTCCGTCTTTTTCTTCAAAGGGTTGAACATTTTGTCGCCAACCTTGAAAGAACCGGCATAGACTCGAATAAACGCGAGGCTGCCTACAAACGGATCAGACTGCAGCTTAAAAACAAGGCCGCAGAACTTTTCACTCCTTACAGGTTTACGGATAAGCGGCGCACCGTCCTTATCCTTCCCCTCGACAGGGGGAACATCTACGGGTGACGGGAGATACCATGCAACGGCATCGATTAACGGCTGGACCCCTTTGTTCTTGAATGCAGAACCACATAAGACGGGTACGATATGCCTGTCAAGCGACGCCTTCCTCAAGGCAGCTCGCAATTCACCAGGAGTGATCTCTTGATCATCTAAATATTTTTCCATGATCCCCTCATCGAAGTCGGCCAACTTCTCGAGGAGTATCATCTTGGCGGCCGATGATTCGCCTACTAATTCATCAGGAATCGGTTCTTCGGAAACGATCATCCCCAAAGAGTCCTCATCAAAGGTCAGGAACTTGTCCTCCACAAGATCAATGACCCCGCGAAAAGTGTCTTCGCTCCCAACGGGCAGAGTGACTGCCACTGGATCGGCTCCAAGACGCTCACGCATCTGGACAAGACATCGGTCAAAAGAAGCGCCGACCCGATCCATCTTGTTAATGAATGCAATCCGCGGAATTTTATACCTGTCAGCCTGTCTCCAAACCGTTTCAGACTGCGGCTCAACCCCGCCCACTGCACAAAAAACGGCTACTACGCCGTCCAACACCCGCAGACTTCGCTCGACCTCGATGGTGAAGTCAACATGCCCGGGGGTGTCGATTATATTTATGACAACATCTTTCCACAAACAGGTAGTCGCAGCAGAGGTGATGGTAATTCCGCGCTCCTGCTCCTGTTCCATCCAGTCCATAACAGCAGCGCCGTCATGAACCTCGCCAATCTTGTGGGACCTGCCTGTATAAAAGAGAATACGTTCAGTTGTAGTGGTTTTCCCCGCATCGATATGCGCCATAATACCAATATTGCGCACGTTTGACAACGCATCCGCACCAGCCACAATGTTCACCCATTCTCAATTGTATCATTTCTCGGTAAGTTAATGTCCAAGAAAAAAATGTTGCCTTATATACACTATCCACGCAACCTGGTCAACACTTTTTTTCAAGTTACGCATACTTTTTTCAACTACCAGCGATAATGAGCAAAGGCTTTGTTCGCCTCAGCCATTTTATGGGTGTCGTCTTTCTTTTTAACAGACGCCCCCCGACTGCTGAATGCGTCAAGCAGTTCTGCTGCGAGCTTATCAGCCATGGACTGTCCGGATCTATTCTTTGCAAAGCCGATAATCCAGCGGATGGCCAGGGCGTTTCTTCTTTCAGGACGAACCTCCACAGGCACCTGGTAGGTTGCACCGCCGACGCGGCGACTTTTGACCTCAATGCGGGGGCGGACATTCTCCATAGCCTCTTCAAACACAACCAGAGCCTCTTGGTCGGCCACCTTCTGCTCAATGATATCCATTGCACCATAGAAGATGTTCCTGGCGGTGTTCTTTTTTCCGCTTTCCATAAGCCCGTTGGTAAACTTTGATACCAGAACGGAGTTATATCGAGGATCCGGGCTTACCGGGCGTTTATCTAATAATTTCTTTCTAGGCATAGTATTCCCTACGGCGCATCAGACAGCAAATCACTTAGGCCGTTTCGCTCCATATTTGGATCGACCTTGACGACGATCATTAACTCCCAAAGTATCCAGGGTACCGCGAACGATATGATAGCGGACACCGGGAAGATCTTTCACACGACCACCACGTATCAAAACAACCGAGTGTTCCTGAAGATTATGGCCGATACCCGGAATATACGATGTCACCTCGATTCCGTTTGTAAGCCTTACCCTTGCCACCTTACGAAGAGCAGAGTTAGGTTTCTTAGGCGTCGTGGTATACACGCGCACGCAAACTCCCCGTTTTTGCGGACAGTTTTGCAGCGCGGGGGTATTAGACCGCTTGCTGATTTTTTTCCGTCTGTTTCTGACGAGCTGATTAATTGTGGGCATTCAAACCACTCCTTTACAAAATAGTCGTTCATGCATCATCACACATGAAAATGAGCACGAAAGGTTGGATATTTAAACTATCTACAATGAAAGGTCAAGTTATTTTTTTATCAATTTCCCTTTGCCAGCCTGTATCTGGCCAGACCTGTCCCGGCCGAGATCAATCGGCCCATGATCACGTTCTCCTTGAGCCCGGAAAGATCGTCGACTTTCCCGGCCATTGCAGCGTTGGTCAAGACCTTGGTGGTTTCCTGGAATGATGCGGCTGAAATGAACGAGTCGGTAGACAGGGAAGCCTTGGTTACACCTAATAACAAGGGCTCTGCACTGGCAGGCTGCAATCCCCCCTCTGCAAGGAGACGTTCATTTTCTTCCTGGAACTTCCACCATTCAACCTGCTGATCGAGCATGAACACGGAGTCTCCCGGATCCGTTATGCGTACACGCTTGAGCATCTGGCGCACTATCGTCTCAATGTGTTTATCGTTGATTTTTACACCTTGCAGACGATACACCTCCTGGATCTCATTGACCAGGAATCTCGCAAGCTCCTCTGCACCGAGAACCTTGAGGATATCGTTGGGCAGAACCGACCCCTCCATGAGACGCTCTCCAGCCTGCACATGATCACCTTCGTGGACTGTGATATGTTTAGCTTTCGGAACAAGATATTCCATGGGCTCACCGGTTTCCGGCGTAACGACAACTCTTTTCTTGCCTTTCAGGTCTTTACCGAAGCTTACCAGACCGTCGATTTCACTGATAACCGCCTGCTCTTTTGGTTTACGAACTTCAAAAAGCTCGGCAACCCTGGGCAAACCACCTGTAATATCCTTAGTCTTGGTCGTCTCCCTTGGGATCTTAGCAATGACCGTACCAGGGGTAATTTCTTCGTGCTCGTCCACGGTGATAATAGAACCGACAGGAAGGGAATAACGCGCAGCAAGTTCGCTGTCCTGCAGTTTCATTGTTCTGCCGCGTTCATCCTTGATGGAAATGCGCGGATTAAGCTGTTTGGTTGAAGTTACGGCAGTGATAACCTTACTGGCTTTTCCTGTGATCTGGTCTACACGCTCCTGCATGGAGTCACCTTCCACTACATCACCGTATCTTACCTTACCGCCGACATCGGCAACGATCGGAACAGAAAAAGCATCCCAATCTGCAATTACGCTGCCGGGTTCTATGGATGCTCCGTCTTCGACGCGAAGCACTGCACCGTAAGGGACGGGAAAACGTTCTCTGTCCACACCCTGGTCATCGAGAATCGAGACCTCTGCATTCCTGTTCATAACAACGAGAAAGCCTTCGCTGTTTCGAACGGAATTGAGGTTTTTGCACTGAATTGTACCGCCGCGTTGGGTGCGAACTTCGGCCTGTTCCACAGATCTGCTCGCCGTACCGCCGATGTGGAAGGTACGCATGGTCAGCTGGGTCCCGGGTTCACCGATGGACTGGGCGGCGATAATACCGACAGCTTCACCGATATTCACCATGTGACCGCGGCCGAGGTCTCGCCCATAACACATTGCACACACACCACGCTTCGCTTCACAGGTAAGCACTGAACGAATCATGACCCGATCGATGCCGGCAGCCTCGATGGCGTCGACCTTGTCTTCCGTGATTTCTTCATCCATTTCGACAAGCACCTCGCCGGTGTGAGGATCAACCACATCCTCCAAGGCAACACGCCCGAGAATACGCTCACCGATTCGCACGATAACCTCACCGCCTTCAATGAGCGGTTCAGCCTTGACGCCCCGCATGGTTCCACAGTCTTTCAGGACGATGGTAGAATCCTGAGCAACGTCAACCAACCTCCTGGTCAGATATCCGGAGTTGGCGGTTTTCAGAGCGGTATCCGCGAGTCCCTTACGGGCGCCATGGGTGGAAATGAAGTATTCCAGCACATTGAGTCCCTCACGGAAATTGGCTTTAATGGGGGTCTCGATAATCTCACCGGAAGGTTTAGCCATCAGTCCGCGCATACCTGCGAGCTGACGAATCTGGTCTTTGGAGCCTCGAGCGCCTGAATCCGCCATGATATAGACCGCGTTGAAGCTTTTAATCTCTTCAATTTGCCCATCCATGGAAGGCGTATATTCCACGGCCATCTCATCCATCATTTCTTTGGTGATTTTGTCCGTGGCTTTTGACCAGATATCAATGATCTTGTTATATTTTTCACCGTCAGTGATCAAACCGTCGCTATATTGCTGATCGACTTCCGCCGCTTCTTTTTCAGCATCCTCGACAAACTCCTCTTTACGTACAGGAATTTTCATGTCGTTGATGCAGATCGATATACCAGCCAGGGTGGCATTTTCATAACCGAGATCCTTGAGGCGGTCGGCAAGGATAACAGTATCTTTTGTACCGGCATGGCGGTAGGTATAATCGATGAGGAAGGCAAGCTCCTTTTTGGCAAGCTCTTTGTTAACCAGGGAGAAGGGGACGGTTTCCGGAAGAAGGTCACCGACAAGAACACGTCCTACCGTGGTAGTGACCATCTTGCCCCTGATACGAACATGGATCCGCGCCTGGAGATGAACAGCGCCGTGATCATACGCTATACGCACTTCCCTCGGACCGCTGAACCTCCCGTCTTCACCCGCTACGCCTAGACGTTCCCTGGTCATATAGTAGAGCCCCAGAACTATATCCTGGCTGGGGATGATAATCGGTCCGCCGTTGGCAGGGCTGAGGATGTTGTTGGTAGACATCATCAGGACACGCGCTTCAACTTGCGCTTCAACGGACAACGGCACATGCACGGCCATCTGGTCACCGTCAAAGTCTGCGTTAAAAGCGGCACAGACCAAGGGGTGCAGCTGAATGGCTTTACCCTCGATCAATACGACTTCGAAAGCCTGCATGCCGAGACGATGGAGCGTCGGCGCTCTGTTGAGGATAACGGGATATTCACGGACGATATCATCCAGGACGTCCCAGACCTCTTTAACGCCTTTCTCAACCATCTTCCGGGCGCTCTTGATGGTGGTCACATACCCTTTGCGCTCAAGGCGGTTGTAAATAAAGGGTTTGAACAACTCCAGAGCCATCTTTTTGGGAAGCCCGCATTGATGGAGTCGCAGGTGCGGTCCGACTACAATGACCGAACGGCCGGAATAATCGACACGTTTACCGAGAAGATTCTGCCGAAAACGTCCCTGTTTCCCCTTGAGCATGTCCGAAAGTGATTTCAACGGACGCTTGTTGGGACCGGTGATGGTGCGCCCCCTGCGTCCATTATCAAACAGTACGTCAACTGCTTCCTGGAGCATGCGCTTTTCGTTACGGATAATGATATCGGGAGCGTCAAGCTCCAGAAGCCTCTTTAACCTGTTGTTACGGTTGATTACCCTCCGGTACAGGTCGTTGAGGTCCGATGTGGCGAAACGTCCCCCCTCAAGAGGCACAAGCGGACGAAGATCAGGAGGCAGTACGGGAATCACCTCGAGGATCATCCATTCGGGTTTATTGCCTGAATCACGAAACGCTTCAACAACGCTCAAACGCTTGCCGTACTTGGCACGTTTGGTCGCAGATCCGGTGGTTTTCATCTCTTCGCGAAGGGTCTCGGAAAGCGACTTCAGGTCAAGGTCCATAAGCATTTCCCTGATAGCTTCCGCGCCGATGCCCACGCGAAATTTACCGGGATACATTTCCAGCGCATTGCGGTACTGCTCCTCATTGAGCAGCGACCCTGCAGGTAAGTCTTCAACTTCTGAGGATACAACCGCATATGACTCGAAATAGAGAATACGTTCGAGCTGTTTCAGGGTCATATCGAGAATCGCGCCGATCTTGGAAGGAAGACTCTTCAGAAACCAGATATGGGCGACAGGAGCTGCCAGCTCGATATGCCCGAGACGCTCTCGACGTACCTTGGACTGGATGACTTCAACTCCGCATTTTTCACAGACAACACCTCTGTGTTTCATGCGTTTATACTTACCGCAGTTACATTCGTAGTCCTTTACCGGTCCGAAAATTTTGGCACAGAAAAGGCCGTCACGTTCAGGCTTAAAGGTACGGTAATTAATGGTTTCCGGCTTCTTTACCTCTCCGTGGGACCATTCTCTGATTTTTTCAGGCGATGCCAGAGAAATTTTAACTTTATTAAAACTGACCGGGCCTTTTGGTTTTGCAAAGAAATTGAACAGTTCTTCCACGTAATCACCTATATAGTAGCTATTAAATCCGTCTGCAGCAATCGTCTAGTATTGTAGGCGCGATAGGCGCTATTCCTGCAGTTCAACATCGAGGCAAAGTCCCTTGAGTTCCTTGACAAGAACGTGAAAGGATTCGGGAAGACCTGTCTCCAGGAAGTTGTTCCCTTTAACGATTTTCTCATACATTGTGGTTCGTCCCTCCACATCGTCGGATTTAACGGTAAGGAATTCTTTCAGTGTGTAGGCCGCACCATATGCTTCCATAGCCCACACCTCCATCTCACCAAGCCGCTGCCCGCCGAACTGAGCTTTACCGCCGAGCGGTTGTTGCGTAACCAGAGAATACGGGCCTGTAGAGCGGGCATGGATCTTGTTATCTACAAGATGATGCAGCTTCAACATATACATAACACCAACGGTGACCTGGTTGTCAAACTCCTCTCCGGTCAAGCCGTCATACAGTGTTGACTGCCCGACCTCATCAACCCCTGCTTCAACAAGCAACTGCCTGATCTCTGCTTCGGAAGCACCGTCGAACACCGGTGTGGCGACATGCAGACCGTACTTGGCATTTCGCGCAAAATCGAGCAGTTCATCATCGCTGAATGCGGCATCTATATGTTTGTATTCATCTGCGGTATAGACGCGTTTCATTTGCTCCTTCACCAGCTCAAGCTCTTTTTTCCGAGCCATACGCGAGATTTTCTCACCCAGCCTTTTGGCGGCAAATCCAAGGTGACACTCAAGCACCTGGCCGACATTCATACGAGACGGTACGCCGAGTGGATTGAGAACAATATCTACGGTAGTGCCGTCTGCGAAGAAGGGCATATCTTCTTCGGGCAGCAAACGGGAGACAACACCTTTATTCCCGTGCCGTCCGGCCATTTTATCGCCGACTGCGAGTTTACGTTTGGTTGCGACATAGACCTTGACCATCTTGACGACGCCGGGAGGCAGGTCATCGCCTTTTTCCATACGTTCAACAATCCCCTCATACCGCGAACGAACGATTGAAGCCTGGTTGGTGTAACGGCTGAAAATGGCCTCAATTTCGCTCAGATACTTTGCCTTTTCGGCAAAATCCAGATTAGCGAGGCGGGAAAATTCAACCTGCTCAACAATTTCAGAAGTGAGCTGCTTGCCCAGCTTCAGAATGACATTACCCTTCCTGTCGATGATATCGCTTTTAGCGGTGCGCCCTTCAAGCAGATCACCGAGCGCCTTGCGTACGCCTTTTTTCAGGCTTTTCAGCTCATCTTCCATGTCGCGATTGAGCCGTTCGATCTCAATCTCTTCAATCATGAGGGTACGTTCGTCTTTGTCCACACCTTTTCGGGAAAAAACCTTGGCGTCAATGACAACGCCTTCCACACCAGGCGGCACACGCAGCGATGAATCCTTGACATCGCCTGCCTTTTCTCCGAATATGGCACGAAGCAGTTTCTCTTCCGGGGACAGCATGCTCTCGCCCTTTGGAGTGACTTTACCGACCAGCATGTCACCGGGGACTACCTCTGCGCCGATGCGTACAATTCCTGAGTCATCAAGATTACGCAGTCCTTCTTCACCGACATTGGGTATGTCCCTGGTGATTTCCTCTTTACCAAGCTTGGTGTCCCGAGCCATGGTTTCGAAAATCTCGATGTGGACGGAAGTAAAGGTGTCTTCCTTGAGCAGGCGCTCATTGACCAGGATAGAGTCCTCAAAGTTATATCCGCGCCAAGGCATAAACGCGATGGTCACATTTTTCCCCAGAGCCAGCTCACCAAGCTCGCAGGACGGGCCGTCCGCAAGGACGGATTTTTTAGCAACCCGTTCACCGGGCAGCACCAGCGGTTTCTGATTAAAGCAGGTGTTCTGGTTGGATTTTTTATATTTAGACAACCGGTAAACACCTACGCCGGTTTCAAACCCATCCGTACCGGGTTCATCATATCGAACAACGATACGGCTGGCGTCAACCTCTTCAACAACACCGTCTCCGCCTGCAAGTAGACACGCGCCGGAATCCTGGGCCACGTATTTTTCGATACCGGTACCGACCAGAGGTGATCGGGTACTGAGCAGAGGTACGGCCTGTCGCTGCATGTTGGATCCCATCAGGGCACGGTTGGCGTCGTCGTTCTCCAAAAAGGGAATCAGCGAAGCGGCAACAGAGACCAGTTGGTTGGGAGCGACATCCATCATATTGATATCGTCAGCCGCCACCATGGACACTTCATTTTCCTGTCGGGCAATGAGATAATCATCAGCTATGAAGTTGCCTTCCAATGTAACCTTGGCCGGAGCAATGGTGAAATCCTCTTCCTGAATCGCTGAAAGATATTTGTATTCATCGGAAACCTTACGTTCCTGCACATACCTGTAGGGCGTCTCAATAAAACCATAGGGATTGACTGTGGCATAGGTTGCAAGCGATACGATGAGGCCGATGTTGGGACCCTCGGGAGTCTCTACGGGACAGATCCTGCCGTAGTGCGTCGGATGTACGTCGCGGACCTCAAATCCGGCGCGCTCTCGAGACAGTCCACCGGGTCCAAGGGCGGAAAGACGACGTTTATGGGTGACCTCGGAGAGCGGATTCGTCTGGTCCATGAACTGAGACAACTGCGAAGTGCCGAAAAACTCTTTGATCGCAGAGGTCACAGGTTTTGGATTAACCAGATCATGGGGCATCAGGGTTTCAATTTCCTGGAGGGTCATGCGTTCCTTAATTGCTCTCTCCATACGGACCAGGCCCATGCGGTATTGATTCTCACACAATTCGCCCACGGTACGTACCCTACGATTGCCGAGATGATCAATATCGTCACCGTCTTTCAATTCATCCTTGATATACACCAGGTGCTTTACACCTTTCAGGATATCTTCCTTTGTCAAGGTACGGACTTCAATGGGGGTATCAACACTGAGTTTGGTATTGATTTTATATCTGCCTACTTCTGAAAGGTCATAACTTGCAGCGTTAAAAAACAGGTTGTCAAAAAAGTTCTGCGCTATCTCTGCGGTAGGCGGGCTGGAGGGTCGTAACCTCCTGTAAATTTCTATCAGTGCCTCGTCCTGGTCTTGCACTTTATCCAGCGACAGGGTTTTGCGAAATGATTCGGTGACATGCACGCCGTCAATAAACAAAACCTTAAACGAGGTAATGTTTTCCTCGACGATGGATTCCAGGAAGCTCTCGGTTACAGGTTCATTACATCGGCCGATAATCTCTCCGGTAGCCGGACTGACGACATCTTCTGCAAAATATCGCCCAAGAATGTCTTCCAGTTCAATGGGCAGGGTCGTGATACCGCTTTCACTTATGCGCCGGGCAAGGGCTTTTGAAATTTTACGTCCTTTTTTTCCCAACACGTCGCCGGAACCGGGATCGACCAGATCGGTCTGCAGCCGTTGACCTGTGAAAATTTCCGGTGCAAAATCAACTTCGAAACCACCTTCGCCCACACGGATCGTCTGATGATAATAAAACTCCCCGAGCAGTTCCTGCTCGCTGTAGCCCAAAGCTTTGAGCAACACGGTAACAGGGAGCTTTCTGCGCCTGTCTATGCGAACGTACAGGATATCCTTGACATCGAATTCAAAATCAAGCCATGATCCGCGTACGGGGATAATACGGGCGGAGTACAGACGTTTACCTGAAGAATGAGATTTACCGTTATCATGGGTGAAGAACAGTCCCGGCGAACGTTGAAGCTGGTTGACCACCACACGCTCAGTGCCGTTAACTACAAAAACGCCGTCCTTTGTCATGAGGGGGAGCGCGCCGAGAAAAATTTCCTGTTCCTTTATGTCACGTACGGATTGTGCGCCTGTGTCCTCGTCTACGTCAAAGGTGATCAAGCGAACAGTAATCTTGACCGGAACCTCAAAGGTCATTCCCCGCTCAACACATTCTTCAACAGTGTACTTTGGTTCACCGAAATTATAACGGACAAATTCAAGAGAGCATAATCCATTAAAATCCGTTATGGGGAATATATCCTGGAAGATCGCCTGAAGCCCATGCTCCTTACGCTCGTCCGGAGGTACATCCCTCTGCAGAAAATGCTCGTAAGATTCTCGCTGCATAGCTATGAGATGTGGCGGTTCAACTATGTGACTTGTTTTGGCAAAACTCTTACGTACTCTTTTCATGTATTCCCTCGAAATTTTCCGCGAAATATAAGCATCAGCGATTGCGGCTAAACACAAGTGCTTAATTTAAGGTAAAAAACCAGATAGCACATCTACTCATCCCTGTAAACACAGCAACGCTACAGGATTCGGCATCCTGTAGCGTTACCACGTGAATTGAAGGGACTGCGTCGAGGCCGTCCTCGACCAGTGCTGTCTGTATATAGCTTATTTTATCTCTACAGTGCCGCCTGCGCCTTCAATCTTGGTTTTGATCTCTTCAGCTTCATCTTTGGTAACTCCCTCTTTAATTGGAGAAGGAGCTTCCTCGACCAGAGCCTTAGCTTCTTTAAGACCAAGTGAAGTAATCGCGCGGACTTCTTTAATGACTTTGATCTTCTGATCACCGGCGTTTGCCAGGATGACATCAAACTCAGTTTTTTCTTCTGCTGCGGCGCCGGCATCTCCTGCAGGCGCGCCTGCTGCAGCTACTGCAACAGGAGCAGCCGCAGAAACACCAAATTTTTCTTCCAGCTCTCCGATAAGCTCTGAGAGCTCAAGAACGGTCATGTTGGAAATAAACTCAATTACATCTTCTTTTGTTACAGACATGATAATTCCTCCCGACGGAATGTACAGTGTTCATACGGTGAATCATGGTAGGTATGAACATATTAGTTTTCTTTTTGATCTTTGATTGCACCCAGTGCATAGACAAGCTTCTGCGGAATGGCATTGAGCACACGTACAAACCCAGTGGGTACGGCGTTCATGGTTCCCAACAGTTTAGCAAGGAGCTCTTCTTTGCTTGGCAGCTTAGAAAGCGCCACAACATCATCGGCTGTCAGCACGGACCCTTCAAGCCCGGCACTTCTAATCAGAAGTTTCTCATTGTCCTTGGCGAACTTTGCAAGCGCCTTGGCAGGCCCTACAGGTTCGTCAAAGCTGACAGCGACGGCTGTGGTGCCGGTGAAGTATTCAGCAAGCGCTTCATACTCCGTTCCCTTCACGGCAAGCCTGAGCAATGTGTTTTTTGCAATCTGGAATTGTGCGTTGTTTTCACGAAGATTGCTGCGCAATTCTTCCAGTTCCGTAACCTTGAGTCCACGGTAGTCTGTGACGACTGCGAACTTAGCCTTGGAAAAGGTTTCGTTGAGCGCACTGACCAGATCGGTCTTTTGATTGCGATCCAACGGTATTTTCCTCCTGATAAGGTTGAAACGGGACTGTCAAAGATGCAGACAGGAGAGTTATCAAGACGTAATCGTTTGATATGTGTATATCAGATTCCGGTCTCGGCAGGACATCGTTCGATGTTTAAACACTGTGTTCCTGCTGTCTTTGACCTTCCCAGGTTTAACAGTTCCCAAAGCGGGAAATGTATATAGTAAAAACGCGTAATCCTCTACACGTTATTGTTATTTGATCATGCCTCTTACCTGCAAGGGATCAATCTTTACACCAGGTCCCATGGTAGTGGAAACGGCAATGCTTTTCAGATAGATGCCTTTACTGGTAGAAGGTTTGAGCTGAATAAGTTTATCAACAAATGCAGTGATGTTCTGTTGCAGTTTCTCGGCACCAAAACCGGCCTTACCAACGGCTGCATGGACAACACCGGCCTTATCGACACGGAAGTCGACCTTGCCCATTTTCACTTCTTTAACGACACGCTCGATATCGAAAGTCACTGTGCCGAGTTTGGCGTTGGGCATAAGATTCCTGGGTCCGAGAATGCGCCCGATTTTACCTACTTCACCCATCATGTCGGGCGTGGCTATGGTTTTGTCGAATTCGAGCCAGCCTTCCTTGATTTTTTCGACGATCTCATCAGACCCTGCGTAATCAGCACCGGCGGCGAGAGCTTCAGCCTCTTTCTCACCTTTGGCAAAAACAAGAACCCTGACTTCTTTGCCGGTACCGTTCGGCAATATAACACTTGAGCGAACCATTTGATCGGCATGTCGAGGATCGACGCCCAGTCGTACGGCGATATCGACCGACTCATCAAACTTTGCATATTTGGCTTTGAGTACCAGATCAACGGCCTCTTCCAGATCATACAGTTTGGAACGATCAATGGTTACTGCAGCATTTTTATAATGTTTTCCGCGCTTCGGCATTTTTTTCACCCTTAATTATTCTCCCCGCTGCAATGGGTACTGCAGGGGTAAACGAACCGGTTCGCCTTTATTTAACGACCGTAATCCCGCAACTGCGTGCGGTTCCTTCAACAATTTTAATGGCCTGGTCAATGGAATACGCATTCAGGTCAGGCATTTTTATTTCAGCTATTTCCTGAATTTTTGCTTTGGAAAGCTCTGCGACACGCTCACGCTTTGGATTGCTCGACCCCTTGGCTAAACCGGCGGCCTTCAGCAGCAATACGGATGCCGGAGGAGTTTTGGTTATAAAGCTGAATGAGCGGTCCGCATAGACTGTAATAACCACGGGGATAATAGTATCTCCGGCAGTTTGCGTCTGTGCATTGAACGCCTTGCAGAAGTCCATGATGTTGACACCATGCTGACCAAGCGCTGGTCCTACAGGCGGAGACGGATTAGCTTTCCCCGCCGGAATTTGCAATTTTATATACGACTGTATTTTTTTTGCCATTTTTCACACCTACACGAGCTTACGCACGCTAATTTTTACTTACCTGAATATATTCAAGCTCAACAGGAGTAGATCGTCCAAAAATCGAAACCATAACTTTGACCCGACCCTTGTCCGGATACACTTCCTCAATCACACCCTGGAAGTTTGCAAACGGACCGTCTACCACACGTACAACATCACCTTCAGCAAAAACGACTTTGGGTTTGGGCTTACTGGCGCCCTCTTCCATGCGACCGATAATCTGCTTGGCCTCTTTGTCTGTGAGGGCAGGTATACGTTTATAGATATCTTTATCTGCTCCGGCCTGTGATACATTAACTCCCACAAAGCCGGTCACGCGGGGCGTTTCCTGGACAATGTGCCAGCTATGTTCATTCATTTCCATATTGACCAGAATATAACCTGGAAAAAACTTTCGTTCCGAAGTTTTTCTGGAACCTTTTACCATCTCAACCACCTGTTCAGTCGGCACCAGTATTTCACCGAAAAGCTCTTCCTGTCCGGCCATCTTGACCCGCTCTTCAAGAGTAGCCTTGACTTTGTTTTCGAACCCGGTATGTGTATGGATTATGTACCAGTGCTTAGACATAAGGTCGTTGAGGATCAAGAATTTAGTATGAATGTAACAAGTTTGCCCAAGAGAAGATCAACAGTGCCGAGATATGTGGCGATAATAACGACCAGCAGAACAACGAATCCTGTCAACCCGGTTGTTACTTTTTTGGTAGGCCAGGTGATTTTTTGAAACTCAGCCTTTACTTCTTGAATGAATGTTCGTATACCGGACGGTGTCAAATACGATTGCTGTTCTCTCTGACCGCCGTCGGATTTAACCGGTTGCTTTGCCTTGACACTCCGTGACTTCTTTTTAGCTGCCATATCCCTTGCTGTATTCCCTTATCACCGGACTGACCCGGCGACCCGCTCGTATAAAAAGTATGGCAGGCCAGGAGGGACTCGAACCCCCAACCCCCGGATTTGGAGTCCGGTGCTCTACCAATTCGAGCTACTGGCCTACGATATTATTTTGTCTCTTTATGCGGAGTATGCGTCTTGCAAAACGGACAGAACTTTTTAAGCTCCAGCTTATGGGGAATGGTCCGTTTATTCTTTGTTGTTGTATAATTTCGCTGCTTACACTCCTGGCAGGCAAGCGTGATTATGTCTCTCATGATACGCCCTGATAGAGTAACTACAGCCGGGACAAGCCCGGCTGTAGTAATTCACTGGATTGATACCCGGTCAGCTTCCTGACGAAACGGGACCGAACATCGATCACTATTCGATAATCTCACTGACAACACCTGCGCCGACAGTACGTCCGCCCTCACGAATAGCGAAACGGAGACCTGCTTCCATGGCGATAGGAGTGATAAGCTCACCTGTAATGTGAATATTATCACCAGGCATTACCATCTCCACACCTTCCTCGAGGGTTACTACACCGGTAACGTCGGTGGTTCTGAAGTAGAACTGAGGACGATACCCGTTAAAGAAAGGCGTATGTCGCCCACCCTCTTCCTTGGTCAGAATGTACGCCTCAGCTTTGAATTTTTTATGAGGGGTGATGGAACCCGGTTTTGCTAAAACCTGACCGCGAACAACCTCTTCACGCTTAACACCGCGTAGAAGCGCTCCGATATTGTCACCTGCCTGACCTTCGTCGAGCAGTTTGCGGAACATCTCAACGCCGGTACACGTGGTCTTGGTTGTCTCACGAATACCTACGATCTCTATCTCGTCGCCGACCTTTACAATACCGCGCTCAACACGACCGGTGGCAACGGTGCCGCGGCCGGAGATTGAGAAAACGTCTTCCACCGGCATCAGGAACGGCTTGTCAACATCACGCTCCGGCTCGGGTACATAGCTGTCGACAGCCTCCATAAGCTCCCAGATACAGGCTGCCTTATCGGCATCATCAGGATTCTCAAGGGCAAGGAGCGCAGACCCGTGAATGATTGGAATATCATCACCGGGAAATTCATATTTATCAAGCAGCTCTCTCAGCTCCATCTCGACAAGCTCGATAAGCTCTTCGTCGTCAACCATGTCGCATTTGTTCAGGAAAACGACAATAGCAGGAACACCTACCTGACGTGCGAGCAGGATGTGCTCACGAGTCTGGGGCATAGGACCGTCATCTGCACCGACAACCAGGATCGCGCCATCCATCTGCGCAGCACCGGTAATCATGTTCTTGATATAGTCAGCATGGCCCGGACAGTCAACATGTGCGTAATGTCGCTTTTCCGTCTCGTACTCTACGTGAGCGGTGGCAATGGTGATGCCGCGCTCTTTCTCTTCGGGCGCCTTGTCAATCTCACTGAAGTCAGTAAAGTTTGCCTGACCTTTAGTGGACAGTACACGGGTAATCGCTGCAGTCAGAGTCGTCTTGCCATGGTCAATGTGCCCAATTGTTCCAACATTGACATGCGGCTTAGTCCGCTCAAATTTTTCCTTTGCCATTTCACGTCTCCTCGGACAAAAGTTCAACATGACTCAGCCGACCAAACAGGCAATCGACTGACACATGGAGCCCACGACCGGACTTGAACCGGTGACTTCCTCCTTACCAAGGAGGTACTCTACCACTGAGTTACGTGGGCTCGTATATTATCTGTGAAATACTATTCCAAAAAAATGCCCGGAATATCTTATCCACTGGAGCGGGAAACGAGACTCGAACCCGCAACCCTCAGCTTGGAAGGCTGATGCTCTACCAATTGAGCTATTCCCGCTCGCTACAGACAAAAACTACCGGAACAAATACATTGACCAGATTCAAGTGGTGGAGGGGGGAGGATTCGAACCTCCGAAGGCTCCGCCGACAGATTTACAGTCTGTTCCCTTTGGCCGCTCGGGAACCCCTCCACTTATATCTAACCCGGAATATAGAGCTAATTCCATACATCCCGGAAATAACGCAATCTGGAGCTGGCGATGGGACTTGAACCCGCAACCCCCTGATTACAAATCAGGTGCTCTGCCAGTTGAGCTACGCCAGCGCTAACCTGATTATTTTACATTTATCCCAAAAACTTGTCAACAGTTTTCTCTCACGTTTTTCATTTTTACTGAGAGTCAGTGCAAGTCATCTGAATGACCGTTTGCAACAGGTGAAAACTCTTGAATAAAGCTTCACCTACTCCTGCTGACAAAGTTGGTGGGCTGTTATACACTACTGAGCGTGAAATGCAAACAAAAAAGCCGAGGACAGAGTCCTCGGCTTCATTTTTTTACGGAAGGTAACGATTCTAATCGTTCAGAGGGTTTTTAACGTAAGCAGAATCACGATATCTCTCAAAGGCCATCGCAAAGGTACGATAGGCTATATGCGCAAATTTAGTAAACGGCATATAAAGAAACAGCATCATGACAGACACCAGGTGCAGGTAATACACTACATACCCGAGTGAGGGAATACCAAGCAGTCGCAGCAGTTCCGCTCCCAAACCGGTTACGCCGACGCCGGCGATCATCCAGATCAGGAACCAGTCATAGAAGGTATTGGTTGCCTTGCCGGCTGCTTCCATCTTGGCGCGATTCATCCAAAGTATACCTATGCCGACCAGCAAAGCGACGGCTGAAACGTTGGCAAGTAGTTTAAACGGATTCCACATTGAAATGGGTCCATGCATTGCCGGGATAAAAATTCCGATTACGTCCTGGGTGAACAGGGAGTAGCAGGTCACGATGAACAGGCCGATAAAGGAGAGCAATAACGGCAAATGCCCCCTGACACGGTCTGCATTGACGGTACATTCCTTGAACCTTTTGTGCTCGAGAATTTCCTTAAGCGCAGGATAGAGGAAATCCTTGATAAAGGTGGGTATTGACGGACGATATGAAGCTTCCGTAGTACCCAGGCTCTCTTCCATTTTCAGCCACATGGCGGAAAGCCCCCTGTACAGTGAATAGACGGCAATACCAACTGCAGACAGCATGATTATATCAATAAACAATACGTTTTTAGCCAGTAACCGCCAATCCCAATGACCGAAAAACTGCGTATAACCGACATGGGCAAATTTTTCGCCGCTTGGAATGTGCATGCCGCCGGAGATAATCCACAGCAGAAAAACAGTCAAGGCAGGAATGCCGATCAGCATCGGCAGATTTTTAGCGGAAGTGCAGAGTTTGGCAAGCCCTGAAGGCCAGCCGTAATGCTGATATGCGTAGGCGCGAATGGCGCCGAGAACATCACCGGGTTTAGCTCCCCTGGGGCACATCTCAGTACAGTCGCCGCACTGATGACAGAGGAAAACATTAGGGTCGGCAATCAGTTTGTCTTTCATACCCCACTGGGCCAGTATCATTTCCCGGCGGGGAAAAGGGTTGCCGTCTTGGGAGAGCGGACAGGCTACTGAACAGGTGGCGCATTGGTAACACTGCTTCAGCGTGTCTCCACCAGCCTCCTTCATCGCTTTGATGAAATTTACATCGGGTTGTACGTTCATAGACATTGTATCCTCCTGTCATGAAATATGAGATCGTTCATATGTCAGTTTTTTTTTGCAACACCACCAAACTTACAGCGTACTGCCGCCCGTTGGTGACACCAGGCGGCAGTTTCATAAACAGGGAATTTAGAAGCCCTTGAACGGATTTGGTCCCATTTCGATGATTTCTTCAACGAATTCATCGATGATTGCAGGAATTTTGTCATAATCGGAAATAGCAATCTCGCGTACTCCGCAACGCTCGGGCTCAAGACCGAGAGAACCAAGCGTTTCACCGATATTTTCCATACGTTTGGTAGCAATTTCAGAGCCTTTTACAAAGTGACACTGATAGTCATCGCCATATTTACAGCCGAGCAGCAACGCTCCGTCCATACCTGAAGACATGGCATCCTTGATCCATACCATGTTCATGGAACCAAGGCAGCGAACAGGTACAAAACGAACAAGGGTGTTCAATTTGTTGCGATGCATACCGGACATATCAATTGCAGGATAGGCGTCGTTCTCACAGACAAAAACGATAATCCGCAACTTATCCTCATCATCATCAGGAACTTCAACGGATTTGACCATGGAACCGATCATATCGATGCTGTAGTCAGCAAAGTTGATGATACGTTCAGGACATGCGCCCATACAGGTGCCGCAGCGACGGCAGCGGGTAGGATTAGGCAACGGCGTACCTTTTTCATCATCATCAAGGGCGCCGAACGGGCATTCCTCGGTACAGCGTTTACACTGTGTGCAGCGGGAGAAGAAAAAGTCCGGATAGGTCTGGTCGCCTGAACGAGGGTGAACGGACACGCCTCGGTTAGCGGACTCGATACATTGAATAGCCTTCAGTGCGGCACCGGTTGCATCATCAATGGTTTCTTCCATGGTCTCGGCTTTTCGTACACCGCCGCAAGTATATACACCTGTACGCCGTGTCTCATACGGAAAACAGATAAAGTGCGAATCAGCGTAACCGTCAAAGAGGTCAAGATCAAGGAAGGCAGGTCCCTGTCTGTAGGCAAGGTTGATAACCGCTCTTTCAACGGTGGTCGGGACCATGCCGGCAGCAAGAACAACCATGTCTACGTCAATGGCGAGATCTTCGCCCAGCAAAGTGTCTTCCGCAGTAACAGTGAGACCTGAACCGGCAGCCTCAACCTTGGTCACCGCCGCCTTGGTCATGAATACGCCGTCTTTGGCCTGCATGTTTTTATAAAAATGCTCTGAACTGCCGGGTGTACGCATATGCTGATACAGAATAAAAGCCTGACCGTTTTCAGGGTTATCCTCTACTACATAGTTGGCCTGTTTCAGTGCTACCATGGAGGTGACGGAGTTACAGTAAGGAAAATCCTTGTCGCTCTCTTTGGCACCTGGACTTTGCACAAAAGCCACCTTAGCAGGAACCTTGCCTTGTTTGGCAAGTCTTTCAAATTCTGCGTTGGTAACTACGTTTTTCAGATTTCCATACCCAAGGTGCTCATATTCGGAAACATCAGCAGGCACCCAGCCGGTTGCAAGGACAACCGCACCAAACATTTCACCCTCAGGATTCAGTTTGGTGTATTTCTCCATACCCTTATTCGGATCTTCCATTTCGCCCTTGGCGATCAGGTCTTGTTGATCAACGGTAACGCGGTACGGCGCATCCCAGGCTGTCTTTGTACCGGCATCTTTCAACGTTACGTTGAATTGACCGGGAGCGCCGGCAATCCTGGCAACTTCGATTCCGACCTTGACGGTAATTTTGGAGTCAGCCTGCACATCGGCAATCATCTGCTCGATATTGGGTTCTTCCAACTCCGCATACGGGTAGGTTGTAGGAAACATTTTCCGCCAGCCAAGGGCCTTGCCGCCAAGTTGAGCATCTTTCTCAACGATGGTGACATCATAACCTGCTTTGGAGGCTTCCTTTGCAGCAGTTAAACCAGCAATACCTCCGCCCATTACGAGAATGGATTTATGCAGGGTTTCAAGTTTATAGGGCTCGGGTTTAGCAGTCTTCAGAGCTCGGGTGACAGCCATACGAACATAATCCTGACCAACCTCATTGAGATACTCGGCAGCGGTCTCGGCTTCTTCTTCCGACGGTTCACCTGCAATCCAGGCTACATGCTCACGCAGATTTCCACGGATGGTTATGGTGTCATCGCCGAAGTTGAATTCCTCCTGCATCACCCTGGGTGAGCAGGCGCATACGACGATCGTGTTTACACCGCTGTCCGCGATATCCTTTTCAATAAAAGCACGTCCGGCCGAACCGCAAAGGCACTCATGCTCTTTCATTTCGATGCCGGTTTCAGAAGCGGCATCTTTCAACCCGTCAATATCGAGTGCTTCTCCTATGCCACAACCAGTACAGAGATAGGCTCCGTATACTTTATCCATTGTCTGACCTCCTAGCGTCCAATCTGAATTGCTTTAAGGGCTGCTGCAGTAGAGGACTGGCCACTGGAGTAGACATCAACAGCAGCTTTTGCACAGCCGGCTGAAATCATCCCCTTCTCAGGCTCAGATACCACAAAACCGTTACCATCCAAGGTCAGACCGAATGCCTTGCCCTGCTCGCCGATGGCGGGCTGCATACCGGTTGCCAATACACAGAGATCAACTTTCTGATTAACTTTGGTTGCGGTCAGAGTATCCTCGGCAACAACTGTTACGCCGCCGTCACCTTCGGCAATAATGTCGGCCACTTTACCCTTGATGAAGGTGATATTTTCATCATCCATGAATTTGGCGCGAAAACTCTCGTATTTTCCGGGGGTACGCAGATCGATGTAGAAAACATAGACCTTTGCCTCAGGGTACTGTGCGCGGATATAGGAAATCTGCTTGAATGTCGCCATACAGCAGATGTAGGAACAGTGTTCCATGTGATTTTCGTCACGGGATCCTGCACACTGCACAAAAGCAAAAGATTCCGGTTCCTTGTCATCACCGGGACGGAGGATTTTACCGGCCGTGGGACCATTGTCTGCAGCCAGTCTCTCCATCATCATATTGGTGATAATGGCAGGGGAAGAAGAAAATTTAAGATTTTCTATTTTTTCAGGATCATATGGATTCCAACCGGTGGACCAGATGATGGAGCTGACATTGAGGGTAAACACCTCCGGCTGCATATCCAGATCAACCGCATCGTATTTACAGGCGGCCTTTACGGCACTGAGACATTTTTCGGAACAGGCTTCTTTATCAAGCACGTAGCGACGCGGGAAAGCCATCTCATGCGGAAGATACGCAGCTTTGATTTTACGCATGCCGAAGTTGAAGGGGTCGTCAATTTCACTTGTACAGGCTTCGGTACAGGCGCCGCATGCCGTACAGTTGGAATTGATGTAGCGTGGCGCTGTCTCCAGCTGAACCTGAAAGTTACCAGGTCCTCCGGACACTGATTTCACAGTGGTCATACTGTATGTCCTGATTCTGCGATTGTCCTTGATCCGTTTAAAGTTGATTTCAAGGCCACAGGTAGGAGGACAAAGTTTTGGAAAATACTGATTTAATTGTGCAACTCTGCCGCCAAAGTAAGGGTTCTTGTCGATAAGAAAAACGTCCTTACCGACTTCCGCAGCTTCCAGGGCAGCTGTAAGGCCGCTGATGCCGCCGCCTACAACCAGAACTGCACCATTTCCTGCAGTGTCACTCATGCCAAACCTCCATAACTTCTGTATTGAATTGATGAAAGGTGCTTTTTGCTTCAATTGATCCAAAGAGAAGGATTACCCTATCTTCTGTATCAACTCAAACAAAAATCCCGTTGTATACAAAAAATCTCCAGACCCCGCATGGGAGTCTGGAGATTTTCAGGTCATACGTTCAAGAACGATTGGATCTTAGATCCAAGGCTCGGTCTCGATAAGGTTGATACACTCAACCTTTTCACACTTCCATTCCTGGGTTGCAGGATCGAAGGTGGAGTTAACGAAAGCTTTCCAGTTTTCGTCATCAACTGACGGGAAGTCAGAACGATAGTAGAATCCTGGATAGCGAGATTCCTGACGGAACTCAATGTGACGAATGTGAGTCTCAACACACCAGATGCGGTGGTAATTCTCCCAAGCGCGAAGGAGTTCATGCAGGTCGCCGGCAGCCATTTTCGCAGCATCTTCACGCAGCATCTCAAGGAGATCCAGACAGATGTTGAGAAGCTTACCGGAGGTCATGTAGTAGGTTGCAACACCACCACCGTATTCGTCGGTGGCTTTCATCAGTCGCATCATCAAACCGGCTGGTTTAACGTAGTTGGGATTAACGTCGGCAGCTGTAGAAGCACCTACATGCTCGTAGTACAGTTTAACCGGTGCGTAAATCTCATCTGCCAGTTCTGCGGCGGTTTGAGCCAGCTCTGGTGTGAAATCAGCGTTGTCACGGCAGTATTTAACCATCTGTTTCGCTACGATACGGCCTTCAGCATGGGATCCGGAAGAGAACTTGTGACCGGAAGCACCAACACCGTCACCTGCGGTGAACAGACCGTTAACGGTGGTCATGCGGTTATAACCCCATTTGTACTGATGGGAGCGAGGACCGTCTACAGAAGGCACCCAATCTTCATCAGGACCGGAGGTCCAGATACCGCAACAACCGGAGTGAGATCCGAGCATGTACGGTTCGGTGGGCATGATCTCAGAACCGATTTTCTCAGGCTCGATGTTCGCACCGGCCCACAGACCAGCCTGACCAACGGACATATCCAGGAAGTCTTCCCAAGCCTCGGACTCGAGATGTTTCCAGAATTTTTTAACTTCTTTCTCGTCCTTGCCTGCTTCACGCTGAGCATCCAGGAAGGCGTTCAGAGCAACCTCGGTAGCCATGTAGATAGGACCGCGGCCTTCTTTGAGCTCGTTGAGCATCAGGTGGTTACGCAGACAGGTAGGGGTAACCGCAGACTGTCCGTAAGGCATGTATTTGGACAGCTCTTCTTTAGCGCCTTCGCTGTTAGCATAGAACTCACCCAGACCATTCTGTACTTTAGCTTTGAACAGAAGGAACCATGCACCAACAGGACCGTAACCATCTTTAAAGCGAGACGGGGTGAAACGGTTTTCCATCATGGTCAGGGTAGCACCGACCTGAGCACACATGGTGTAGGTGGAACCTGCGTTCCATACCGGATACCAAGCGCGGCCTTTACCCTCACCGGTAGAACGTGGGCGGAAGATATTAACAGCGCCGCCGCAGGCTACCAGAGCGGTTTTACATTTGTATACGCAAACTTTGTTCTCACGGGTTGAGAAACCGACAGCACCGGCAATGGTGTTCTCTTTGTTTTTGTCGAGGAGCATCTTCACGATGAATATGCGCTCGTGGATATTATCCTCACCCAGAGATTTTTTAGCAGGCTCAGCAACGATACATTTATACGACTCACCGTTGATCATGATCTGCCATTTACCTGTACGTACGGGGGTGCCGCCTTCGCGCAGGGTAGGAGCAGGTTTTGCACCGTCAAGGTTCTCGCCGGCATCGTTCTTCTTCCAGACAGGGAGACCCCATTCTTCGAACAGCTTGACAGACTCATCAACGTGACGACCGAGGTCGTAGATGAGATCTTCACGAACAACACCCATCAAGTCATTACGTACCATTTTTACGTAATCTTCAATGGCGTTGTCGCCAATGTAGGTATTGATAGCTGAAAGACCCTGAGCAACAGCGCCGGAGCGCTCCAGGGAGGCTTTATCGCAAAGGATGATTTTCATTCCTTCGGGTGCCCATTTGGTGATCTCGAAAGCTGCACCACAGGCTGCCATACCACCACCAACGATAAGTACGTCACAATCGTACTCTACTACTTCAGGATCCACCACTGCGGCGATTTCGCCTTTAGGCTTATTAGGTAATGCCATGATTTCTATCTCCTAATATTGTTCTAGATATCAGTTATTCCCTTTTTCCAAACGGCAATTATGCGAGTTTGGTAGGTGTCGGCAGATCGCCCTCAAGGATCAGCTTCTCGTCATCAAGGCTGGCGCCTTTCTCACCGGGATACTCATTGGCAGCACCTTCAGCAGTTGTCCTGATCGGGAACTTGAAGCGCTTTATGTTGCCATTACGGAATTTTACGGTCCACATGATGGAATCAGAAGAGCGCATTGGGTGAACTTGTCCTCCCAGCGGTACGAAGTCATCATAACCACGTACAAAGATTGCACCCTGAGGACAAATCTTCACACAAGAGTAACACTCCCAGCATGCATCCGGCTCCTGATTGTAAGCTCTCATCTCCTCAACATTGAGGACCATGAGGTCGTTAGGACAGATGTACATGCAGGCAGTTTTGTCACCGCCCTTGCAACCATCACATTTTGAAGGATCTACGTAACTTGGCATTAAACTACCTCCTCACTTGGATTTTCCTTATGGTCTCCCCGAATGAGGCGACCAATTACCTCTAGCTTCTTATTGCGAAGAAAAACAAACGCGTATATTACCACTCATCCGTTTTCCACCGTACCTGCAACCGTTGAATTTCACTCTCCATCCAGCCCCTGAAATACCGAAGCAAATCCGGAGTAAAAAAATGAACAGTCACTCATTCTGGTGAAGACATGATTTAATTTGTTGCCCTCTCATTGTCAAGAAAAATCGTCAAATCAAGGCTGAACAACGAAATTTAACAAAAGCATCAGAAAAATGGATACATGCTGATATAAAGGCCTGTATAGCGGAGAAATTTCTCTCTGCATTCTCAAAAAAGATACAGGAAGAAGCCTGTCGGGCTCACGGTCGCAACAGAATATATACAAAAGAAAAGAACGGGAAAACGAGATGTTGAAAGGATACAACAACACCGGCAGCCTTTTTGGGCCTGCCTTGTCTGAATTTTAGAATTTCTGCGGACTACCCATCATATTCAGCCCGCACCAAAACCTCCCTGGGTCTGGAACCGTCTGCAGGGCCGACAATGCCCTCGCGCTCCATGGTTTCAATCATTCGTGCAGCTCTGTTGTAGCCGACACGAAGCCTCCTCTGGACCATGGAAATGGACGCCTGACCGGTCTCGGTTACCACGGCTACGGCTTCATCATATTTCTCGTCGTACTCCTCTTCTCCCCCGGTCGAGCTTTCCAACTCTTCTTCCACACTCTCCAGCACCGATTCATCATAGTCGGCAGATCCCTGCTCTTTCAAGAACTCGAT
This sequence comes from Desulfobulbaceae bacterium, assembly GCA_963678525.2. Classification (GTDB taxonomy): domain Bacteria; phylum Desulfobacterota; class Desulfobulbia; order Desulfobulbales; family Desulfobulbaceae; genus Desulfogranum. The sequence goes on along the minus strand of CAXXDG010000003.1, from coordinate 111,680 downwards.
GATGCGCTCTGTTTCCTGTTCAGATATGTACGCGCCGTGAATACGCTGTAGTTTGGCGGCACCTGGAGGCAAAAAGAGCATGTCCCCCATACCGAGAAGGTGCTCGGCGCCCGAGCTGTCAAGAACGGTTCTGGAGTCAACCTTGGAGGAAACTTTGAAAGAAATTCTGGTCGGAAAATTGGCCTTGATCAATCCTGTCAGCACATCCACGGACGGCCTCTGGGTTGCGAGTACGATATGCATTCCTGCGGCACGGGCCATCTGCGCCAATCTGGCAATGGATGTTTCGACGTCTTTGGAGGCCACCATCATCAGGTCTGCCAGTTCATCCACAATGATGACGATATAGGGCAGTTTGTCCTCAGATACTTTATTAAAGGAGGAAAATGATTTTACCCGCTTTTCCTCGAGCAGTTTGTACCTTCTCTCCATTTCACGCACAGCCCAGATCAACGCCCTGGAGGCCATTTTGGCCTCAACCACCACAGGATGCAGGAGATGCGGGATATTATCATAGACGGAGAGTTCTATACGCTTGGGGTCAATCATCAGCAGGCGCACCTCTTCAGGGCTTGCCTTGAAAAGGATGGATGCGATAAACGCGTTGATAGCCACTGATTTGCCGGCTCCTGTTGCTCCTGCTATTAACAGGTGGGGCATTTTAGCGAGATCCGCGACCACGGGCCGTCCGATAACGTCAAAGCCCAGGGCGAGGCTGAGCATTGACTTTGCCTCCCGATATTCCCTGGAAAGAAATATATCCCGAATATAGACGGTTTTTCTTTTGGGATTCGGAATCTCAATGCCGATTGCGGCCTTGCCTGGAATGGAACCGACTATGCGGACCCGGTCCACCTTGATCACCATGGCCAGATCATCGGCCAGGGAGACGATCTTGTTTATCTTGACACCCGGCGCAGGTGCGTATTCATAGGTTGTGACGACAGGTCCCGGAGAGATGCCGGACACTTCACCCTGGACGCCGAAATCAAGCAGTTTGTCAGTGAGGATTTTGCTGGTTTCCAGGTAATGATCCCGGCTGACCTTGAAATCCTCCCGTGGATTCTGGTCAAGCAGGGTGATGGTCGGCAGGCGATACGTTCCAAGTTTGGGGGCTTTTACCGAGAAATCAGCATCGTCCTCGGGTTCAACATGTACAGGCTCGCGTACCACAGGTTCTTTAAGCGGCGGCGGGGTATGTTCAATTTGAACGTTTCGGTGCATGTCACCGATTTTCTTTCTGTTTTCGGTGAAAGCCGTACCGAAACTCGCCTTTTCCCCTGCTCTTTTTTCTAAACGCGGCGAAAAGAGCCGCTTTATCCCTCTTGCAAACAAAAGACAACCGTTGTGCACGGATATGCAAACCCACTGCAATGCGGCCGGCAGAGAGAATCTCACTGTTGCCATCAGGGAAAATACCAGCACGAGCCCGAGGAGCATCACAGAACCGACACTGCCGAATGATCGGCTCAGGAGATGCCAGATGAGATTTCCCAGATATCCGCCGGCGGTGATATATTCCAAAGGCAGCCCTGCAGGACGCGCAAACCCCAAAAGTCCTGCCGAAGCTGCCAGGATGCCGCTGATCCCGGGAATGACCCATGGCAGCCGACTGAGCGAGACCCAGGAAAAAAAGAAATTTACAGCTGTATGGCACAGAGCCAGAGCCGGGATAAAAGCGGCAAGGCCGAAAATGGAAAACAGGTAGTGGGCGACAAAAAAACCGAAAGCCCCGCACCAGTTGGCAGAAGGCTCCTGGGGACCGTTACCGTACTGGAGAAGAGGGAGAAGATAACTGAGCAGACTGACAAATAAAAAAACAGCCGTAAAAAGAAACAGCAGCCCTACTGTTTCCTGGAGAAATTTGGATTTCTTGTCGTGTGATTGCGCCATGAGGGAGTGCCCTGCGACATGACAGAGCCGCTGTCACGGGGCGCCGGGACCGGCGCTTGAATCGGCCAGAGCTGCCTGAACGGCATCCAGAATCCCGTTAATGAAAGAGACGGAGTCTCCAAGGGAGTAACGTTTGGCGATTTCCAGCGCTTCATTGATGGCCACCTGCGAAGGCACATCTTCTCGAAAGGCCATCTCGTATACTGCAATGCGCAACAGGTTGCGATCGACCAATGACATACGTTCCATACGCCAGTTATGGGAATGTCTGGAGATATACGCATCTATGGCCTGCTGATTCTGCATGATTCCCTTTATAAGTATCCTGCCGTAGTCAACAGCTTTGGCGCTTACCTCATACAGCTCGCAGAACTGCTCGACCAGGGGATCGACCTCCTCGGGGACATAGGCCCTTCCCTGAAAATCATGGCCGAACAGAAACTGCAGGGCAAACTCTCTGGATTTTCGTCGCAATCCCATACTATACCGTACCTGTTACCTCATGCCTGCCCGGAAACCACCCTGTTCCCGACACACCCGTGAATAGTCGTTGTATGGTCAACTCCGTTATCAGGGTTGGATCGGGAATTCAAAATGCACGTTGCCGGACAGTCGCTTAAGAATTGTGAAAAACGCAGAGGGATCCCTGTGGCGGCATCAACCGACGTTTTCCAGAAGATTGATCATTTCCAGAGCCGCAACAGCGACCTCCGAGCCTTTGTTCCCGGCTTTGCTGCCGGCACGCTCGATGGCCTGTTCAATGGTTTCAGTCGTCAGCACCCCGAAGAGAACAGGGACACCGGAATCGAGCATAACCTGTGCAGTGCCTTTAGCCACTTCGCCCGCCACATAGTCAAAATGCGGTGTCGCGCCGCGGATGACGGCTCCGAGACAGATAACGGCGTCATACTTCCCGGATTTTGCCATTTTCTGGGCAACCAGTGGAATTTCAAAGGCACCCGGCACCCTGGCAACATCCACGTCACCGGCGTCTACGCCTGAGCGCACCAGAGAGTCCAGGGCTCCCTCCAGCAATTTTTCACTGATGAATGAGTTGAATCGCGCGACCACGATCCCGAGTTTACGACCGGTTCCCTGTAAATTTCCTTCAAAATAATTTGCCATAGCTTTTCTATCCTTTTTCGGCGAATCCTGTTGTATGTGCTGCGCATGCAATGGGTCGGCATTTCATCTTCAAGGCTCGTTAGGCACCTTGCCGATGGGTTGATCATCGATCATCTGCAGTAAATGTCCCATTTTATCGCGTTTGGTACGCAGATACTTTTCATTTTCCTCATCACTGAGGATCTCGATGGGCAGGCGGTCCACCACTTCCAGACCATACCCCTCAAGACCTATGATCTTTTTAGGATTGTTGGTCAGCAGCCGCATCTTGCGCACACCCAGATCGCGTAATATTTGCGCGCCGATTCCATAATCGCGCAGGTCTGCCTTGAAGCCCAGATGAATGTTGGCTTCCACGGTATCAAGACCGTCGTCCTGCAGCTCGTAGGCCTTGAGCTTATTGACCAGACCAATACCGCGTCCCTCCTGGCGCATATAGAGGATGACCCCCTTGCCTTCCTGCTCCACCATACGCATGGCCGCATGCAGCTGGGAGCCGCAATCGCAGCGGGCGGAGCCGAACACATCGCCGGTCAGACATTCGGAATGCACCCGGACCATCACTGTCTCGTCGGGGGTGAACTCGCCTTTTACCAGGGCGACATGCTCAAAGCTGTCCACATGGTTGGTATAGGCTATAATCCTGAACTGGCCGGCATGTTCCGTGGGCAGCCTTGCTTCCGCAGCCCGTTTCACCAGCTGTTCCTCACGAAACCTGTAGGCGACCAGATCAGCGATGGTGGCGATTTTCAGATCATGCTGCTTTGCGAAAATCTCCAGATCCGGCATGCGGGCCATTGTTCCGTCTTCTTTCATAATTTCGCAGATGATCCCGGCGGCCCTCATGCCCGCAATCCGGGCCAGATCAACGGAACCCTCCGTCTGCCCGGTACGGACGAGCACGCCGCCTTCACGGGCGCGAAGGGGAAAAACATGGCCGGGGCTGATGATGTCCCGCGGTGTTGCCTTGGGGTCCACCGCAGCTTCAATGGTCCTGGCCCTGTCAGCAGCGGAGATTCCCGTACTGACACCTGTCCTGGCCTCTATGGAGATGGTAAAACCGGTTCCAAAGGGCGACTGGTTATTAGGCACCATCATCGGCAGTCCCAACTGCTCGATGATTTCCGGACTCATGGCCAAACAGATAAGCCCTCTTCCATGGGTAGCCATGAAGTTGATCGCTTCGGGGGTGACACACTCACCAGCCATACAGAGATCGCCTTCATTTTCCCTATCCTCATCGTCGACAAGGATAATCATCTTGCCGGCTTTAATATCCGCAACAACTTCTTCAATTGAACTGACAGCCATTCTACTTCCTCACTGGTGTCCGGCCGGAAATAAATTTATCACACATGTATCTGCAATCAACTTGCAAAACGCAAGGCCGCAGCCCCGTGTTCAGAGATTTGATCAAAGAAAACCATGCTCCGCCAGAAACGAAGCGCTGATTGACCTTGTTGCATCCTGTGACGTACCCAGCAACAATTTTTCTACATACTTACCGATGATATCCACCTCAAGATTGACCTGATCCCCCTGTTTCAAGTCTCCCAGCGTCGTTACAGCCAGGGTGTGGGGAATGATGGATACCGAAAAATGATTTCCTTCGCAACTGTTCACCGTCAGGCTGATCCCGTTAATGGTTATCGAACCTTTTTCAACAATATACCTGGTCAATGAAGATTCCAGAGAAAAGGTGAACAGGGTGAAATCGCCTGCAGGTTTCCGTTCCAATACAGTCCCCAGGCAATCCACATGACCGCTGACGATATGTCCGCCCAGCCGGTCACTGAGTTGAAGCGCTCTCTCCAGGTTTACCCGGGAACCCGCAGTCAATTTTCCAAGACCCGTACGGGAAAGGCTCTCCGGTGAAACATCGGCCAGAAATCGCCTCCCGCTGATGTTTCTCGCTGTCAGGCAGGCGCCGTTGACGGCAATGGATTCCCCTTCCTCTGGGTCGGTGAGATCAAAGTCCGCCTCAATGGTCAGCACGACCCCGCCTCCGGCAGGGCTCTTCTGAACAACAGTGCCGATGCCCTGTATTATTCCGGTAAACATAACAAAAGCGTCCCTTTTACAGCGCCGTCATCCAAGCTCAGGCCTGTTCCAGTTCTTCCGCCTTTTTGGCGAATTCCTCTGCCAGGCGTTCATGCTTGTAATTGGCGTGAATACCTGAAACGGTTCTATAGGTATCGGCGGCTTTTGCGTTCCGCCCGGTTTCCACATACAGTTCGGCTATAACTATCAAGGCCTCCACCGCACCTTTGGGATTGTTGGTCAGCCGATAGTGCTCCAGCATGTCAAAAAGCAATTCAAAAGACTTTTCAGGCTCACCCTGCTTGCGGTAGGCGGCAGCCAGCTTTTTATTCAATGCCAGTATGGAAAACGAATCATCCTCCCGCTCGCATATCTCTGCCGCACGCTTGAAATGATCTATGGCCTTGGCATACTCTTCCTTGGCCATGCAGACATCGCCCAGACGATCAGCGGCATTTGCCACGCCCTGGACATCACCTGCCTCTTCAAACCCCTTCAGAGCATTATGCAGACTAATGGCCGCCTGCCCGTAATCCCCGTTGGACAGATACGTTCTGCCCTCACGGTAATCTTTCCTGGCCTGACTCTCGTTTACGGCATCCCCGGAACCCTCTTCACAAACCGGTTGGATTGCACTCAACGGTTGAATTTGATCACTGGCCATTACACGTCTCCCTTATTGATATTCTCCAATGCAGCAGCAGCAAGGCCGGCAAGCGTATACTCCACCGCTTCCCCCTGCTCAAAGATGCATATTGTTGTTGTATCCTGTTGTAGAGGCAAAATCTGAAAAGCCGCCTCTTTTGCCTGTATCCTGCCCAGCAGGCGCACCATCTGACCTCGAACCTCTGCCTCGTCGTGATTAAGCAGGCCCAGCAGGGAATAAAACGGGGTTTTTCTGACCAGGTCGGGCCTGTTTGCGGCGATTTCCGCCAACCCCCAGATCACCCCTGCAAGCGTTGCCGGATCATGCAGAAAATTATACAGATGGCGGGTAAAGGCCCCATAGACATCCGGCCGGCAGGCCACAATGGCGCCGATGGCCTCCACCATCCCCCATGAGGTTGAAGCGGAATCGGTACAGGCCTCAAAGAGGCGGTGCAGCAGATCCGCCACCTGGCCGGGTTCTCGTGTCGCCACCCTTGCGCATACCAGCCCCAGGGTCCAGATTATTTTGTTGCGAAGCGTCAGGTCGGGTTCATACAGCAGGCGCTGCATAAACCGCAGAGTGCGCCTGTCGTCAAAGCAGTAATCCACCAGTGCCTGGACATCCCCCTGTACGGCAAGTTCACGGACCCGTGTTTTGTCGGCCCGCATTTTCTTGCGTTTGGGATCCCGCTCAGGCTCAACCTCGGGAAGAACGGCGCCTCCGGCTTTCTGTTGCGCCGAAGCGGCTTCCTCTCGTTTGTTCCGCTCAAAACGGGCGACTATCTCTTCCATGTCTTTGTGCAGGCGGACAAAAAATAAAACGCCGCGCACAGCTCGTCCGTCAAGATTTCGTTTAGGAATAATCTGGTGGGTTACGTCATCGTAATTTTCGAGGCGGCCGGTCAAATAGTCTTCTTCCGGCACCAGTTCCCAAGCCAAATCCCACTCATCATTACAGGCATTGACCAGACATTCCACCATGGCGGATCCGACATTATGCCCGGTGGCATCGCACACATACACAGCCCCGCAGCTGCACTTCCCCATGGGGAATTCCGTCATTTTCCGTTCTTTAGCCTCAACGGGAGGTTCTATGTCGCCTCCGCAGAAAGGGCACCATGGCGTGACGTTGGCTTCAGCTCGGCTCCCCATTTCCTTACCCCAGTTTCTCTTCCAGGGCAGCGACAAAACGGGTGTCGACCGAGTATCCCAGATCCTTTGCCTTTTCCATACATTCGCGGGATTCAGCGTAGCTTCCCTGGAAATACAGCGCCACGGCAAGATTGTTCATGGCCATGGACGATTCAGGCTCGAGGGTTACGGCCTGCCTCGCTGCTTCCACTGCTTTTTCATCCTCTTCGTTCATGGTGTAGGCGGAAGTCAGATTGATCCAGGCAGTGAGCAGTTTGGGATCGATCTCAATGGCCTTGAGGTAGCTCTCAATGGATTCGCTTACCCGATTCTGCTGCTGAAAAATAAGGCCGATATTAACATGCGCCTCCGCCATTTTAGGGGAAATAGTCAAGGCCTGTCTGTTCAGTTCGAGCGCCTTGTCGCTTTCGCCGATGTCGAAGTAAATCGCCCCCAGATTTATCATGCTCTCCATTGAATGGTTGTCCAGTTCAATGGCCTTCTGCAGTTGCGCAATGGCATCATCTATTTTGCCGGCCTGCCTGTAAACCAGTCCCAGGTGGTGTCTGGCCACAACGTTTTCAGGCTTCTCTTCAACTACTTTCTCAAGGTCTTGTATTACCGTCGCCAGATCAGCGATTTTTTCTACTTCAGCCATAAATATTCCTACGTTAGTCGAATTATCGTCTTAAAGTTTGCGGACCCGCATTTCTCATTGCCGCACAATGGGGCAGTTTTACGGGGATCTTGAAAAATTACCTGTTTGCAGGAGGAGCTCCAAGCGTCGCTTTGCTCTCTACCCAGGACTTACCATCCCTTTCCCCTGCCGTTTATCGTTCTGCCGGCGCCTTCGCAGGCACACACAACGTCAAACGGCAGACAAAGAAACCTGCTTACTCCTGATAGGCAATCAGCTTCCTTTCCCTGGCATGGGCCAGCACCTTATGGGCAACCGCCACATCCTTACTGATCTGGCGGACGAGAGCCTCCGCACTCTCAAAGGCCATTTCAGTACGCAGATAGCGCAGCAGATTTATTTTCAGCGGTTTACCGTAAATATCGGCATTAAAGTCAAAAATGTGTGTCTCCGCAACCAGTTCATTAACACCGAAAGTGGGATTATACCCTATGTTGGCAACACCTCCATATTGCTTGCCGTCATACAGTACCTGGGTGACATACACACCGCTTTTCGGACAAAGGTCCTCCTCGGACAGACAGAGGTTGGCTGTTGGAAAGCCCAGCTTGCGCCCTCTTCTCTGACCGGACTGGACAATCCCCCGGATCTGATAAAAACGACCCAGCAGCTTATACACATCGCGCATTCTTCCCGCAGCTACCAGTTCACGTATCCGGGTGCTCGACACCAGGTCATTGTCAACATAATGCGGCTCGATCACATCCACGCTGAACCCTTTTTCCTCTCCCTGTTTACGCAGAAAGGCTATATCACCCTGCCGCCCTTTTCCCAGGGCATAGTCGTAGCCGATCACCAGGCCCCGCAGGCCTATCTTTTCCAGCAGTATCCGATCCACAAACATTTCAGCAGGAGTCGCAGCAACCTCCGGGGTAAAGGGGATGATGACCAGCACATCTATGCCGGCGCGCTCGATCTGCTCAATTTTCTGCTGGGTTGTAGATATCAACCGAATCCCGTTGGGACTGAGCACCTTTAAAGGATGCGGGTCAAAGGTGACGGCAACGCTGGTTCCCTGTTCGCGCCGCGCCTGCTCAACCACCCTCTCGAACAACACCCTGTGCCCGAGATGTACGCCGTCAAAGTTACCTATCGTTACCTGCGCATCGGCAAAAGGAGCGGTAATCTCATCTAGATTTCTATAAATCTTCATATACCCTGTCAGTCAACCCATCAACGGGTTACCGGCTGCCTGTTGTAACAATGATCGCTTGCAAAGCGGTCAGAGATATGGCCTCTATTTGTGCAGGCGCGGCTGTTCACAGGTAAACGAAGACTTCAGCTGCCCACCCGTGCGGGCAAGCATCCCGAACAAAGTTTTCCTTCACCCCACTGGTACTAAAATGTGTGGTTTCCGTCGGACCCGGACGATATAAGGACAAACGCTTTGCACAAAGTACTGTAACAGTAAGCGCTATCCCCTGCCTTGGCAACTCTCATAGGGCCGGCATGTTGCATTCCCATGGAACAGGGCCGGTATACGGCACAATACCTGTTAGTATTCAACCAACGAAAAGCACTCCTATCGACAGGGCGAAGAGAAGATATGTACCCTAATTCAACAAAACACGCAAACCCTTCATCAAATATCCGCCTAATAATCGCCCGACCATTCCGGATGAAGTACAGTCCGAACAGGCGAAAATGCCCAATAAAAGCACAATACTATTATATCTCAACGGGTTGCCGAAGCTGTTCCTCCAAGGCTGAGGGCGATTGATGAAAAAAGAGTGCTTTTTTTTATTCAGCTGCAAAGAAACAGCTTGACAAAAAAACCGTCAACGTGCATATTGTCTCGCGCAGTGCCGAAGTGGCGGAATTGGTAGACGCGCTAGGTTCAGGGTCTAGTGGGCGTACGCTCGTGGGAGTTCGACTCTCCCCTTCGGCACCAGAGATTAAAAAGGCTGATAACTTTAACGAGTTATCAGCCTTTTTTTTTGTGATGCAATTGATACGGAAATTTGATGCACGAAAAACCTTCCCTTTAATTACTGGGCATGGGTTGCGTAGTGGCAACCGGATCCGGTTTGTTTACAGGGAAGCGGACAAGACGGCAAAGGCGGCAGCTCATGTTTATAAAACAAACTCTGCTTGGAAAGCCGATTTATTATAAGTTTTCTTTGATAGACGAAATATTTTATCTCGTTTCATTGCATGTAAATAGATGTAAATACGAGGTGGAGGAAAGATATGAGCACCAAAACTCATACTTACCCTCATGGGCACGGCCCAATGAAACTACATACAAGCAAACAGGCACTTGTTTTTCGCGGTGTATTCCTGAAGTGCGACCTAACACAGTATGTGTGGTACAAACCTTAATACCGTCACACAGCAGGGCTTTCTCCCAGCATTCCTGCCTACGGCAGGGAGGTGGTGCGTAAGACGCACCCTACCCGGCGCCGCAGCATCAACAAAGCCTGTGTTTGATTCGACGACCTGCCCCTGTTACCGAAAACTGCAACGTCGGATTTCGGCAAAGATTCACCTCAACCCGGGGCCGCAGGGTGCGTCGTACGCACCGAAAAAATACTACACCTCCGGATACGGAAAATCCTCCAAATCCATCAGCTTTGCAAAGCGTTGTTTCTTAACGGTTTTCTCGTCATGGTATTCCACCAGGCGTCCCATAACCTCAAGGACCTCGTCTGTTGAGAGATTTCGGCCTATTCGCTTACCGATTTTCGGATATGGTCCGCCTTTACCGCCAACAAAAAATTCATAGCCTTCCCTGGTGGCGACAATGCCCATATCCGTGGTTTTTGGTCCGGAACAGCACATGTTGCAACCGGCAATGGCAATCTTGAATTTCCCTTTGACTTTTCCTCTGTTCGCAAAGGCGGCGGTGATCGTCTCGCTCATGGCCAGGGTATCTGCAACCCCCAGATTACAGTGATTCATGCCCACGCAGACACGGGGCAGAGGAAATTTACCCGGAGCTTTCAATTGCAGTCCCAGGTCCAGCAGGTGTTGTTTAACGGCAGCCAGATGCTCCTCAGGAATATCGGTCAATCGCAGATTTTGTGCGGTGGTCAGGTATATACCCAACGAAAAATCCTCTGCGATTTTCTGAATATCCCTCATCGCTTCCGGACGGAGTCGGCCTCCGGGAAACATAACGGTTACACTTGGTTTTACTGTTGCCGGCATTATATCCTCCTTGCGCTTTGCCCCTCAAAACACAATAGTCAGGGGGCAGGACAAGAGTTTCTCCTTATTCCGGTGAAATGCAGCCTGCCAACGCCTCGGCGGTTACTGCATATACCGGAGTTTCACTATTATGTATTTCGAAAAAAATTACAAACCCCAAATACTCGGGTATCTGAAATGTGGTACACCCACCAATGTCATTTCAAGAAAAATTCAATAAAAAAATACAGGTCGGCTTTCGCAACGCCCCATCTCTGTGGCATACTATGAGTACGTAACAGTTGACCGGGAGTAACTGCTCACAGTACACCTGATCTTTCCGCGATCAACCCGGCTTACGTATAACCAAATACGCTGCGCCGGCCTGTACACCCTCAGCATCCTGTAAGCAATTACAAATACAGGGAATTGTCAAACTCAACCACCTTCCCTGTGAATAGTTACTACCGGGATATGAAAAAATACGCAAGACTCCTCGTTACCACCTTGTTTTATAAAGAGATCCCAGATCATGCTCAAAACATTCTTTTCAGAACCCATAGCAAAAACGACAGGGTACCTTATAGCCCTCATTATTACAGTTACCCTCATAAATGCAGGCGTTCAGTACTACACATATACCCTCTATGCGACTGGTTTCGGGGAAACTCTTCAAACGCACGAAGGCATCATGCGAGCAGTTTTTATAGTACTTTTCTGTTCGTGTCTTTCGGTTATTGCATTTTCCGGCTTCCTCTCTGTAAAAATTTATACCATGATTCTACGCCATAAAGAAATAGAACAGGAAAATCTCAGGGCTTACGAATCCCTCCTTGCCATAATTGATGGAATACCTGTCGGCGTTATTTTGGTGAACCCTGACAGAACCATCATGCAGATAAACGAAGAAACAGCAAAAATTTTACGTTTCGATAGTTTCAAACAGGCCAAAGACGCTCTTATCGGCGAGCAATGTCAGAAAATATTTTGCAATGCAGATACCAACAAGTGCCCCCTTGTATGTAACGACCTCGCGGGAAAAAGATTCACGGAGGAACACGCCTTTCAATGTAACGGCAGTAATGATGAACCTATCACGATCCTTAAAAGCGTTATCCCGCTCACCCTTGATACTGAACGGATAATCATGGAGGTGTTCATAGACATCACCGAAAGAAAAGCCAATGAAACCAGGCTGAAACAAGAAAGGGAACGTGCCAATGAAATGGCCCGAAAAGCGATGACCGCTGAGGAAAAACTGCAGGCCTACACAGAAAATCTCGAACAAATGGTCTTTGAGCGGACCAGCGAACTTGAAGAAGTGGTCCATGATTTACAGGAAACCCAATTGCAGCTCATACAGTCTGAAAAATTGGCGGCTATCGGTCAACTTGCCGCGGGGATAGCCCATGAAATCAACACACCTATCCAATACATCGGTGATAATGTGCGTTTCTTTCAGGATGCCTTTCAGGATATACACGAGTATTCAAACGATTGCCGGGGCCTGATTGCAGCTCATGCAACACTCTCCCTTGAATCATTTGTGGAACGACTTGAACAGAGCATGGAAAAAGCCGACCTGGAATATCTTGAAGAAGAACTCCCCCAGGCCATAAAACAAACCCTGGAGGGGGTGGAACGGGTATCCAAAATTGTCCTTTCCATGAAAGAATTCTCCCACCCCGGATCAGAGGACAAAAGCATGGTCGATATAAATAAAGCCCTGGAAAACACCATCATCGTCTCCCGTAATGAGTGGAAATACGTCGCAGATATGGAAACCGATTATGACCGAAGCCTGCCCCTGGTGTCCTGTCTTCCCGGAGAAATCAACCAGGTGCTGCTCAATCTGATCATCAATGCCGCCCAGGCCATAGAGTCTGCAGCCGACCAAAAGCCAAATCAAAAAGGCCTGATTCGGATTCAAACCAGAAACATGCACCATCATGTACAGATTGCGATCAAAGATAACGGCCCAGGCATTCCCGAAGCGATCAGCTCAAAGATTTTCGATCCTTTTTTCACCACCAAAGAAGTAGGTAAGGGAACCGGTCAGGGCCTGGCAATATCCAGATCCGTGATAGTCGACAAACACGACGGTGATATCTCCTTTGAAACCGGTGCCGACGGCACAACCTTTTATATCCAACTTCCCATATCCTCGGAGGCAAATTGAAAACGAACGTAAGCACCAACCGGATTCTTTTTGTTGATGACGAGCCCCATATCCTGTCCGGATTAAAACGCATGCTGCGCAGTATGCGCCGTGAGTGGGACATGCACTTTGCCGCGAGCGGACAGGAAGCGCTGGACCTCATGGACCGGCAGGCCTTTGACGTGATGGTGACGGACATGCGCATGCCCGGCATGGACGGTCCGGAGCTGCTCTCCAGGGTCATGGAAAATCACCCGGAAGTCATACGCATCGTACTCTCCGGTCATTCGGACCAGGAAATGATTCTCAGATCCGTGTTTCCGGTGCATAAATACCTTTCCAAGCCCTGTCCGCAGGAAATGTTGATTGCCACTATCCAACGATCCTGCGCCCTGCGCGATCTGCTTGATAACGAACAGTTGAAAACGGTCATCTCAAAAACCGGCAGCCTTCCCAGCTTGCCGGAGTTGTACACCAGGGCAGTGGAGGAAATCAATTCTCCCGAAGGCTCCATCAAAACAGTGGGCGACATCGTTGAACAGGATCCGGCCATGTCCGCCAAGATTCTTCAGCTGGTCAACTCTTCGTTTTTCGGGCTGCCCCGCCATATTTCATGCCCATCCGAGGCGGTTGTGCTCCTGGGGTTCGACATTATCAAAGCCATCATCATCGGTATAGACCTCTTTTCCAGATGGGACAATGCAGACATCGCCCAATTTAAAATTGACGAGATCTATAAACACAGCCTGACTACCGCTGCCATAGCCAGAAAAATGGCGGCCGAAGAAAACCTGGAAGCCCAGCGTGTGGATTGCGCGTTTATGGCCGGTTTGCTGCTGGAAGTTGGTAAACTGGTCATAGCTGCCAATTTTCCGGAGAAATTTTCCCGGATACTCGAAGTTTCTCTCCAGGAACACATCCCCTTCAATCAGGCGGAAAGCCGGATACTGGGTACAACCCACGCGGAAATAGGCGCCTACCTGCTTGGATTGTGGGGCCTGCCGGACAGTATCATCGAAGCGGTTGCCTATCATAATAATCCGGAATATATAATGGCTGAAGAACTCAACGTACCGTTGGTGGTATTTCTGGCTAAAAGATTGGCACACTACGAGTCGGACGATCCGGAGAAAATTCACGCGAAACTGCTGCAGGAGATGGACCTTCGCATCGACATTACCGACCATTTGCCCAGATGGATACAGATCGTCCAAGAGGTGCAAAGCGGTATGTGAGGGTATTGATACGCCTGAAACGCCCCTTCCAATGGAGCTATTTATATAATGGATGAAAAGATTCTTTTTGTCGACGACGACCCGAACATTCTCCATGCCATCAAACGGCAGCTGCGAAAACGTTTCCCCCTGGAAACCGCGGTCGGCCCTGAAGAGGCATTGACGATCCTGAAAGAAAAAGGACCGTTTGCCGTCATTGTCTCGGATATGCACATGCCGGGAATGAACGGCATTGAATTGTTAACCAAGACAAAGGATCTGTACCCGGACATGGTCCGCCTGATGCTTACCGGCAACGCGGACCTGGAAACCGCCATGAACGCGGTGAACGACGGCCATATTTTTCGTTTTCTGGTGAAACCTTACCAGCCTGCGACCTTTATCACCTCCCTGGCCCTTGCCCAGAGGCAGTACCGGCTGATCGTCAGCGAAAAGGAGCTGCTGCAGAAAACGCTCAATCAAAGCATTCACGTGCTGTCTGAACTGCTCGGCATTGTGCATCCGCTGGCTTTCAGTTCCGGCGGCAGGATAAAAAAGATAGTGGTCCATATTGCGGAAATACTCCGGCTGCCGGGGCTCTGGCAATATGAAATCGCTGCCCTCATGTCCCAGATCGGCTTCATCAGCATTCCTGCCGAGGTACTGAAAAAACATTACAGGAGCCTGGAACTCACCCCGGAAGAACAGGACATGATCAGGGCGTGCCCGGAAATCGCCTCCACGATGCTGGAAAAGATCCCCAGACTCGAAAACGTGACCCACATGATCGCCCTGCAGCAGATGCGCTACGATGAGTACAGCGAAGACATTCTCCAGACTGAGTATGATGAGGTGGTCAAGGGTGCGCAAATACTCAAGGCAGCCATTGATTTTGACATCCGGATATTTAAGGAATCCAACCCGCAAGACGCCATACAGTGGATGCGCAAGCAGAAAGGCGCCTACAACCCGGAAATACTGGAGATCCTCTCCACAACTCCCATTGAAAGAAATGAACGTACCATGACGGTCCGCGTCAAGGATATGATCCCCGGCATGATCCCGGTGGAAGACGTCTTTGCCCGCAACGGCACCTTAATTATCCCTCAGGGCCAGGCCATTACCCCTGCCCTTTTACAGGGTTTGAAAAATTATGCGGCCCAGGCAGGGATCGTCGAACCGATTACCGTGGAGCTGGCCGCCGGTATGGAATGAGCACAGCCGAAAAATCTACCGACACGCTCGCCACGACCTCGGACCGTAGGGTGCGTCATACACCTTGCAAAGGACCATACGCTCTCGTTCAACTCCACACACAAACCAAAATCTACCACCACGCTCGCAACTACCTGGGGCCGTAGGGTGCGTCATACGCACCACATCACTGCCGTAAGGCAGGTTAAAAACGCTACACAGCTACACCCTCACATATAACACACAACCAATACCACCATCGACACTCCCATCGGTGCGCACGGCGCACCCTACATCCCGGCATGCGCCAACCTCCTTGCAAAGGACCATACGCTCTCTCTTCCTGCTCCACCCATAAACCAAAATCTACCGACACCCTCGCCACTACCTGGGGCCGTAGGGTGCGTCACACGCACCACATCACTGCCGTTAGGCAGGTAAAAAACGCTACACGGCTACACCCTCACATATAACACACAATCACTACCACAACCGACACTCCCATCGGTGCGCACGGCGCACCCTACATCCCAGCATGCGCCAAACTCCTTGCAAAGGACCATACGCTCTCTCTTCCTGCTCCACCCATAAACAAAAATCTACCGACACCCTCGCCACTACCTGGGGCCATAGGGTGCGTCATACGCACCACATCACTGCCGTAAGGCAGGTAAAAGACTCCACACAGCTACACCCTCACATACAACCGCAATCACTACCACCATCGACACTCTCATCGGTGCGCACGGCGCACCCTACATCCCAGCATGCGCCAACCTCCTTGCCAAACATCATGCTCTCTCTTTCAACTCCACCCACAAACAAAAATCTACCACCACGCTCGCCACTACCTGGGGCCGTAGGGTGCGTCATACGCACCACATCACTGCCGTAAGGCAGGTTAAAAACGCTACACAGCTACACCCTCACATATAACACACAACCAATACCACCATCGACACTCCCATCGGTGCGCACGGCGCACCCTACATCCCGGCATGCGCCAACCTCCTTGCAAAGGACCATACGCTCTCTCTTCCTGCTCCACCCATAAACCAAAATCTACCGACACCCTCGCCACTACCTGGGGCCGTAGGGTGCGTCACACGCACCACATCACTGCCGTTAGGCAGGTAAAAAACGCTACACGGCTACACCCTCACATATAACACACAATCACTACCACAACCGACACTCCCATCGGTGCGCACGGCGCACCCTACATCCCAGCATGCGCCAAACTCCTTGCCAAACATCATACTCTCTCTTTCAACTCCACCCACAAACCAAAATCTACCGACACATTCGCCATTACCTGGGGCCGTAGGGTGCGTCACACGCACCACATCACTGCCGTAAGGCAGGTAAAAAACACCACATACCAACACCCTCACATATAACACACAACCAATACCACCATCGACACTCCCATCGGTGCGTATGACGCACCCTACATCCCGGCATGCGCCAAACTCCTTGCAAAGAACCATACTCTCTCTTCCTGCTCCAGCCATAAACAAAAATCTACCACCACGCTCGCAACTACCTGGGGCCGTAGGGTGCGTCATACGCACCACATCACTGCCGACAGGCAGGTTAAAAACACCACACAGCTACACCCTCACATACAACCGCAATCACTACCACAACCGACACACCAGCGGTGCGCACGGCGCACCCTACATCCCGGCATGCGCCAAACTCCTTGCAAAGAACCATACGCTCTCTTTCAACTCCATCCACAAACAAAAATCTACCGACACCCTCGCCACTACCTGGGGCCGTAGGGTGCGTCACACGCACCACATCACTGCCGTTAGGCAGGTTAAAAACGCCACACAGCTACACCCTCACATATAACACACAACCAATACCACAACCGACACTCCCAGCGGTGCGCACGGCGCACCCTACATCCCAGCATGCGCCAAACTCCTTGCAAAGAACCATACGCTCTCTTCCTGTTCCACCCATAAACAAAAATCTACCGACACCCTCGCCACTACCTGGGGCCGTAGGGTGCGTCACACGCACCACATCACTGCCGTTAGGCAGATAAAAAACGCCACACAGCTACACCCTCACATATAACACACAACCAATACCACCATCGACACTCCCAGCGGTGCGCACGGCGCACCCTACATCCCGGCATGCGCCAAACTCCTTGCAAAACATCATACTCTCTCTTCCTGCTCCACCCATAAACCAAAATCTACCGACACCCTCGCAACTACCTGGGGCCGTAGGGTGCGTCATACGCACCACATCACTGCCGTTAGGCAGGTTAAAAACGCCACACAGCTACACCCTCAAATATAACACACAATCACTACCACAACCGACACTCCCAGCGGTGCGCACGGCGCACCCTACATCCCGGCATGCGCCGAACTCCTTGCAAAGGACCATACGCTCTCTCTTCCTGCTCCACCCATAAACCAAAATCTACCGACACCCTCGCCACTACCTGGGGCCGTAGGGTGCGTCACACGCACCACATCACTGCCGTAAGGCAGGTAAAAAACGCTACACGGCTACACCCTCACATATAACACACAATCACTACCACAACCGACACTCCCATCGGTGCGCACGGCGCACCCTACATCCCAGCATGCGCCAAACTCCTTGCCAAACATCATGCTCTCTCTTCCTGCTCCACCCATAAACAAAAATCTACCGACACCCTCGCCACTACCTGGGGCCGTAGGGTGCGTCACACGCACCACATCACTGCCGACAGGCAGGTAAAAAACACCACATACCAACACCGCCAAATATAACACACAACCAATACCACCATCGACACTCCCATCGGTGCGTATGACGCACCCTACATCCCGGCATGCGCCAAACTCCTTGCAAAACATCATACTCTCTCTTCCTGCTCCAGCCATAAACCAAAATCTACCACCACGCTCGCAACTACCTGGGGCCGTAGGGTGCGTCACACGCACCACATCACTGCCGTTAGGCAGATAAAAAACACCACACAGCTACACCCTCAAATACAACCGCAATCACTACCACAACCGACACTCCCAGCGGTGCGCACGGCGCACCCTACATCCCAGCATGCGCCAAACTCCTTGCCAAACATCATGCTCTCTCTTCCTGCTCCACCCATAAACAAAAATCTACCGACACCCTCGCCACTACCTGGGGCCGTAGGGTGCGTCACACGCACCACATCACTGCCGTTAGGCAGGTAAAAAACGCTACACGGCTACACCCTCACATATAACACACAACCAATACCACCATCGACACTCCCATCGGTGCGTATGACGCACCCTACATCCCGGCATGCGCCAAACTCCTTGCAAAGGACCATACGCTCTCTTTCAACTCCACCCATAAACCAAAATCTACCGACACCCTCGCCACTACCTGGGGCCGTAGGATTTTCCTTTTAAATATTGAGAGCAGGGCCGCCTGAAGAGAACTTTGGTAGTCTCAACCGGGCAGTTGCTCCATTTCTGAGCAATTATATGAAAGCAGACAGTCCCGCTCCCACAGCATACATGTAAGTCATGGTCTTGTGAACAGGGTTAATACTGCCAGGTGCAAGGTATCATCAGAGATTACATATTAATTGCGTAGTCTTTTCAGATAGACGAATGATCTCGTCCTCAAGACATGACTTTGGATCAGTGCTTATCTTGCGAATAAATGTCCCCCAACTTCCATGGCTTATGTTATAATAGAACTATGATTTCTTATACTCATGATCAGCTTTCTTTTCTCAAAGAAAGGGCCTCCAAATACGTTTGGTGGAAAGAACCCAGCGAGGCCATTCAACATCCTCATCTTGTTCTCGCTCAAATGATGAATCTTTGTACTTGGGATGATTTCAGGGATTTGCAGAAAATATTCTCAAAAGATGAATTGATTGATCTTTTGTCAAATGCTGAGATTGGATTGTTTCGACCTCAATCATGGAATCATTGGTGGATAAAGCTAACAAAATGTCGTTATGATGATATCCCCCCCCATGCCCAAAAGGAATCTTGGATGAATTCATTTACCCCCAATCTTGAAACACTACCTGTAGATCAACAAAAAATCTGGCCTCAATTGAGCCCAGTAGCTAAGCAGGGATTTGTCTTGTACGGCGGGACTGCTATTGCCCTTCAATTAGGCCACCGGATATCAGTGGATTTCGCTTTCTTTAGACATGACGATTTAAACAAAGAGGCCATTTTTCAAGAACTACCTTTCTGTTCACAAGGCCAGATTATCCAAAACCAGCCCAATACACTTTCTTTGATATACAACAAGGTCCAACTTTCCTTCTTCGGGGACATTAATTTTGGTAGAGTCAAAGACCCACTTATTTCGAACAATGGCAATATCGTTGTTGCCAGCCTTGATGACCTCATGGCTACCAAAGTAAAAGTCGTTCTGCAGAGGTGTTCTGCTAAAGATTATCAAGACATTGCAGCAATGATTCAAGGTGGAGTTTCCTTAGAAAAAGGTTTAGCATCAGCGCAGCAGATGTATGGCCAAACTTTTGTTCCAACCGAATGTTTGAGAGCTCTCACGTATTTCGAAGGTGGGGATCTTGATATTTTGTCCAAGGTGGAAAAAGATACCATTTGTAACGCCGTTGCTAAAGTTCCAAACGAATTGTGCCTTGTTTCGCTTAAAAGCGGGCTTGTTGATATGGACGATCTCGAATGCAATTGAGGCTCCGGCCTATGCTTTTAAGATCTTCCCTCTCCTTTTCGGGAAAAATACTCTTTGGTAAGGTTCGATTAAGAGTTGCCCCATTTTTGGGTAATTTTGTGGAAGTAGGTCGATCCACCTTTTCAGGAATAAGATAAAATTGCGGTGCTGACTAGATGTCGAGACCTTCGGTGTGGCAAGGTTAATATCCAAGCTCACTTACAGCAAGAGAACTCGGAGATTGCAACAGGCAATAAGCACGTGCCCCTTGCTGTCAATGTGCAGCGCCTGGCTGGGCCAACTCTAGCATTTTATCAAGCATTTCTTTAAGTTTAGGACATTTTTGATAGGCAGTGTCTGGATCAAGTTTGTCGAATAGCTCTTTCCCGTTAACAACTTTTTTGTATGTTTTTTTTACATGCAAGGGATAAAGATGTTCAAGTAATTTGGCAGGAGTTTCATTGAAGTTTACTAATTCCGGATTTTGTATTTTTGAAGGGAATGCCCCCCTTACTTTAAGGGGAAAAATGTCTGGTTGGCTCAACAGCCATGCCTCAACTTCATGAACTGCAAAAAAATGAAAAAAACGGGGAAGATTTACTTTATCTTCAATAAATTTCTTTCCCCAGTCATAACGTTCATCATATTTCTTTACATCAGTTGGATAAAAAGTAGGGCCGTAAAGATCTAATAATGAAATTACGGCAATAATATCGTCTTTAGATGGCCCATTCAAATGCATTTTTGCTTTCAGAGGCGCATCATTAACCAGTTCAGGCCACCCATCAAAGCGGATAGATTTTATTCCGACAGGATTATCCAACTTAGGGTCAAGCCACCTCTTTAAAAAGTTTGGAAGAGCCTTATTTTCAGTATAACCTTCGACGAAAAGAATAAATTTCATATCATTTGCTCCAATTCTCCTGATTTAAAAAGAGACCCGAGAGAATATTCTTTTAGCCAGTAGTCAAGGTCTTCACCTTTTAGTGTTTTTAATTTAGTTTCACCGTTTTCCCAAGTCGCAACTGTGGTCGTTGGCCTAATCCCTACGAAAGCATCTAAGAATTGAGGTGAATGTGTCGTCAGAATAACTTGAGATCTAGTTGCCGCGTCAGCTGCATACTCCGCGACTAAGGGCAACATTGAAGGGTGTAACCCCGTTTCTGGTTCATCGATCGCGATAATTGGAGCTGGTGAGGGACTGGCAAGTACCGTTAACAAGAATAAAAAGCGTAACGTGCCATCTGAAAGCTCAGAAGCAGATTGCTCTCGCTTAAGAGATTTCCAGCGAATTCTCATTTGAATTCT
Source organism: Desulfobulbaceae bacterium (assembly GCA_963678525.2). Classification (GTDB taxonomy): domain Bacteria; phylum Desulfobacterota; class Desulfobulbia; order Desulfobulbales; family Desulfobulbaceae; genus Desulfogranum. The sequence continues at coordinate 90,472 of CAXXDG010000003.1, read as the reverse complement.
TTGATCAGAGGCTGGAGGAAAAACTATCTCTTCGAAGTCATCCCCAAATGCTGCTCGCATGGCGGAGTTGATATCTTTCTTAAAATCACGATCACCCGTATAAAGCGTATGCATAACAGAAATAAGATTCTGGCCATCTGGATCAACTCGTTTTTCCATGCGAGATATTGCAGGTTGACGAACAGAGGCGTCTTTATTCGTGTGTAAGTCATGGTAAACAGCAATAGATGCCAATTTACGCTGGAAAGGTGGAATATAGTGATTATTGATAAATGGCCCTGATGTTATTGATAGCAGGCTTTCTTCATCTGAAACAAATTCTTCAGGCGTTGAAAATGTTCGTTCTGTTTCATCAAAAATTACAGCTGTTTTTGAGAATCTTTCTAGAAATTTGAAGGGGTTTCTCTCTACTTTTCTTCTTAACTTATGAGAGTTGATCAAAAGTTCTTTTTCGACTTTATACGAACTACCTCCACCTAATCTTGCTAGTTCTAGTTCATAGTGCTCAGGTCCTAGCTCCCCCCCTTCAGGAGTTAATTCGAGAATAAATTTTATAGCAGTTGCTGCTCCATCCCATACTAGCGGGTCCATGCCACCTAATGATTGAATGTACTTGCCAAGTTTTCCTTGAGCAGATACGGATATTAATTCTAATAATCGCAATAGATTTGATTTGCCGGTTCCATTTGGACCAATAATCACATTCAGATCGCCAGGGAGCCAGCTTATATTTCTAAGGGAGCGGAAACCCTCTACATCCAATCGTGTGATTTTCATTCTATTTCCTTATAATTCTGATTGAATTGTGTCTGTCGTGAAACGCAAATGCTTCTGTGTTAAAGCATCTACAATATACAATAAATTGCGGAACTAGGCACTGTTGACTGCCTATTGAATATTTTATTTGGATCTCATTGAAGCCCAATCGCGGTGCTTGACGAAGTCAGCACCGCGATTCTCGGAGACGGAGTCTCCGAGAACAAGTAATTCTACAGATATGTATATCTTCCCGGCTTTCGCAAGGATCTATGCATATCCCGATCTCTGCGTAAGCCGTCTACTTAGTTTCTTTTACCAAAAAAACTTAGTAATGCACCTATACTTCGTGAAATATTCTCAACTTATTTGTTATGGCCAGATAGATGCTTTTCTGTATATCGCCGAGGATGGCAAGATCAACTGTTTTTGAGAAATCATACAAATTGATGGATGAGGTTCATATCAGTAAGATCAACCTATTTCCCAAACGGAAAAACATTGATACTTCCTGATTATACCTAACAGCCGGGCAGTTTTCTGAAGATGTCTCCTATACATCTCACGTTTGTGATATTGAAGGCTGCAGCCAATTTTGATTTGCATTTAATTCCAGCCGGAGCGCTTGTTTGCAAGTCCGTTGGCAGTTAATTTGAGCCCGTTGGCAATTATTGTGAGCCCGTCTTCATTCTTATTGGCAAATAATTCGAGCCGAAGTGAACGCTGTTTGCAAGTCCTGGTGTTTATGTTTGCAAGCCACTACAATTACCGATCCTCTCTGGAATGCCACAACCGCAATATGTAAATGGTGTTATCCTGGATCTCGTAACGAATTTCATACTGTCCCGCCCGAATCCGGCGTACTTCGCGTGGTTCAAACTGGAATAATTGCTCACCGATTCGCGGGTTGGTCTGCAAAATAGTCGGGGCTTTGGTCAATGTCTGCACGGTACGTGCAGCAACTGAGGCGCTAACCGACGCCAGAAACTCATACAAGCGGGCCAGATCGGAAAGCGCCCTGCGGGTCCACTGTAACTCCATTACTCAGGCAATGGTAATTGTTCGTCTGTGCCCAGACTATCAGCCCAGGCCTGTACAGCCTGATGATCAATGACATTACCGGAGTCCACGTCGGTGAAGGCCTCTCTCGTTAACCTGTCACGCTCTTCTTCTTGGGCAATCCATGCTGCAAGAGCCTGTTTCACAATCCAACCTTTTGATCGTTCCAGCTTATCCGCTAACAGATCAACCTTCTCTGCAAGTGGAAGAGGTACATGCGCCGTAATCACGCGGGTTTTAGTTTTTGTCATCGGCAATCTCCGTGCATATACAAATCAGGCTACCAACATAATTGATTAAAAAGTAATCATAACGATTAAATATTAATCAGTCAAGCCCGTCGGTGCGCACGGCGCACCCTACATCCCAGCATGCACCAAACTTTTTGCAAAACACATGCTCTCTCTTTCTGCACCCTCCGCAAATCAAAATTTACCGACAAGCCCTCCATTACCTCGAACCGCAGGGTGCGTCACACGTACCGCTCCCCTGCCGCAAGGCAGATCTCGTGATTGTTATGAACATTTTTTCAAGGCCGCAAAATAGTCGTCCCTGCTGATGCCTGCTGTTCTGAGGTTGCTTTGAATGATGTAGGCGGCAAGATCCTTGCTGTGCGCGGGAACCACCACAGGATGGATGAGCCCTTCCCTGGTGTAAACTCTGTGTGAGCCTTTCTGCCTGGAAAAATGAAATCCTAATAGGAGGAGAATGCAATCGAACACTCTCCATGGGATGGGAGTTATGCGCGGCATTCGCTGATGGATGAGTTGGCGTAATACGGCAGGCTTACTTCTATTTGATCTCCGCTGTTCACGGCATCCGCCGGTTTTGGGATCTGCTTGAAACCGCACTGTTTCAACACAGCGTCCAGCGTACCCATTTCTATACAGGTTTCTATAAACAACTCCAGTGCCTCTGCCAGGTTGCTTCGTGCCTCTTCCCGGCTGCATCCCTGGGAAGCGACATCAAGCAGAGGGCAGTGAGCGACGTATACGTCTGCTTCCTGGTATACGCACACCGGTACATTCATTGTTATCATCATTTCTGCCATTGTTTGAACCTCCATTGCCTCTTTTTTACTCTATGATAAAACTTTTTCAATAGATTTCGAAATCAAGGTTTATCCCTTTTTTCAGGAATTCGGTGCGCACGGCGCACCCTACATCCCAGCATGCACCAAACTTTTTGCAAAACACATGCTCTCTCTTTCTGCTCCATCCGCAAACCAAAATCCACCAACACCCTCGCCACTACCTGGGACCGTACGGTGCGCACGGCGCACCATATCCCAACACGCACCCAAACACCCTGCAAACAACCGCACTCTCTCTTCCAACATCACCCACATCTCCTTTTCTTTGCTTGTAATATCTGAATTTTACCAATACGATATACAAGAGCACACAGGCAAATTGTTACGATATGGTTATGCAACCTGTCATCGGAAGAGGAGAAGGCCACATGCCGGCAGCACAAACCAATCTGCACGACCTTGAACGACGTATACAAGAGCTGGAACAATCCGAACAAACACTCCGAAAAGAAAAAGAAATTCTCGAGCAGCAGCTCAACAGCTTAACCCGCCGGATAGACACCGAAAATACTCCGGCTTTTGAGAACCTCTTTGACATTGACCTTATCCAGCGCCTCCAGGATCAGTTTGCCGCAGCAACAGGTGTTGCTTCCATCATTACCAAGCCGGACGGTACCCCCATCACCAGGCCGAGCAATTTCCGTCGCTTGTGCAAGGACATCATCAGAAAAACCGAAAAAGGTTGCCTGAATTGTTACCGGTCAGATGCAGAAATCGGAAAACTTAATCTGGATGGTCCCACCATCCAACCCTGCCTGAGCGGCGGGCTCTGGGACTCCGGTGCCGGTATTGCCGTGGGAGGAAAACATCTGGCCAACTGGCTTATGGGCCAGGTTCGAGACGAAACCCAAAGTGAAGAACGAATCCGCCGCTATGCAAAAGAGATCGGCGCTGACGAAGAAGATACGGTACAGGCGTTTTATGAAGTCCCTTCCATGTCCAGGGAACAATATGTAAAGATCTCGGAATTCCTCTTCTCACTGGCCAATCAACTCTCCCAGCTGGCAGTACAAAATATGCAGCAGGCCAAAATCATCCACGAACTCGAACTCTCACAACAGAAACTCATCCAATCGGAAACCCACTACCGAACCCTCATTGAAACAATCCCGGATCTCATCTGGGTCAAGGATCCCGAAGGCAGATACACCTACTGCAACCATGGGTTTGAACTTTTTTTCGGCGCTTCCGAGGCGGAAATCCGCGGCAAAACGGATTACGACTTTGTCGATAAGGAACAGGCGGATTTTTTCCGCTACCATGACCAGAACGCCATCAGGCAAAATGTTCCCTGTAAAAACGAGGAAACACTGACCTTTGCCGCTAACGGCTATCAGGGACAATTTGAAACCCTTAAAACACCGCTGCGTGATGCGGACGGCAATCTTCTCGGTGTGCTGGGTATAGGACGGGATATAACGGAACGTCTCAAGGCGGAACGAGAAAAAGAACTGCTCCAGGAGAAACTTGCCCACAGCCAGAAGATGGACGCCATCGGCCAGCTGGCCGGCGGCATAGCCCATGACTTCAATAACATGTTAAGCGGAATTAAAGGTGCGGCCGAGCTGCTGGAGTTTGTGATACAGGACAACCCCAAAGCGGAAAAATACCTGGAGATCATCCACAGCACCACAGACAGGACTGCCAGCCTGATCAAAAAGCTGCTTGCCTTTGGCCGAAAAGGCAAACAGATATCTTCGCCGGTAAACCTGCATAGCGTGCTTCGTGACACCTTGTCCATACTCAAGAGCAGTATCGACAGGCGCATTACCATCGAAACCCGGCTCAACGCTTCGCTGAAACGGGTTACCGGAGACCCGTCCCAGATGCAGAACAGCTTCCTCAACCTGTTCATCAATGCCAGGGACGCCATGCCGGACGGCGGGGTTTTGCTCGTCACCACCGAAAATATTGAGCTGGATGCGTCTTCCGCCATAGAACACGGCGGCCTCAGGCCGGGACAGTACATCCTTTTATCTATTCAGGACTCAGGCAGCGGCATCCCGGAAGAGATTCAACCGCATATTTTTGAACCCTTTTTCACAACCAAAGATACAGGCAAGGGAACAGGGCTGGGCCTGGCAGCCGTGTACGGCACCATCAAGGACCACCATGGTGATATAAGCGTCAAGAGCACTCCCGGCCTCGGCACGATCTTTTCCATATTCCTGCCCGTTGCACCGTCCGAGCAGCATGCCCATGCATCCCGGGACAATGATAATGTAGTCCCCGGCAAAGGGACCATTCTTCTGGTGGATGATGAGGAGATTATCAGAACCACGGGAACACTGCTGCTGGAGGAAATCGGGTATCAGGTGATACTGGCAGAAAACGGTCAAGAGGCTGTTGAATTGTACAAGGCACAGAAAGATGCTGTAGATCTGATCATCCTCGATGTGGTGATGCCGGTCATGGACGGCAGGGACGCATACAAACAGATTCGTGCCATGGACCCGGATGTGCCCATTGTTATCTCTTCGGGTTTTGCCAAAGACGTCAGCATGTCCGAGATATTGGCGGATGGACGAACCGCCTTTATCATGAAACCGTTTAATTTTGCAGAGTTGAGTAACCTGAAAATCGTATAAAGCGTACATTCTAAGCCAAAAGAACTGGCAAAAAAGCACGATTTACTTGAAAAATCGTGCTTTTTTATTGCCTTTTAACGTGTATGTATTATAATTATACGCACATTTTAAAGGAAGGTTCATCAATGGCTAAACCAATAACAGGAAAAACTCATGTCGGCGAACGGCGTGAAAAGCGACCGAATGGCGATATTTACATCTACGAAAGGATTACTGCCTACAACGAAAAAAGCAGAAGAACCTATACGGTTAGTCAGAAGCTCAAGGGAAAAATTAAAGCGGGAACAAAAGAAATCGTGCCGACTCGCCCGAAAAAACGTAAAGGCGAAAGAGGAGTAGTCGAGGCCACACGTCAGCATACCGGACTTACTGACATCCTGGAATGGGTTGGCAGAGTTTCCGGCATCGATGATGATGTTCGTGTTTCGTTCAGCGAGGGTGATGCGGCAAAGATACTTTCTATCGCACGCTACTGGATCGGTTCCGGTGGCAATACACTGCCGCGACTTGAGAGCTGGCAGGTGATGCACCCTCTTCCATATCGCGAAGCTATCACTGAAGACGTCTATGGTGACCTGTTTAAGGATGTTGGCCGCAATGAAGAAGGTGTCCAGTGTTATTTTTCAGCCCGGGTGGGACGCCTGGGGAAGACTCCTGTGCTGGCGTTTGATTCAACCACCATCTCGACTTACTCTGAAAATCAGTCGGAGGCACGACGGGGGTTCAACAAGGATGGCGACGGACTCAACACGATTAAACTTTTGACCTTATATTCCGTGAAGGCTCGTGAACCGATAGCCTTTGCAAAACAGCCCGGTAATATTCCGGATGTTATATCCATTGAGAACACTTTGACACAACTCAAGTGCCTCAATCCTGAAAAACCTCTGATCGTCACTGATAACGGCTACTACAGCCAGAAGAACATGATGGAATTCGCCTTACGCAATGTGAAATTTCTGACCCTGGTTGATCCAAACATTGTCTGGGTCCGTGAGACGGTAGATGCTCTGCGTGCAACACTAGCGACTATGTCCAGCACATGTCCATTCGATCCGTCCATTTGCGGAGCAACTGCTCCCAGAATGCACCAATTTGAACGGGTACGCCAGCGATCACGCAACGGCAAGATCGCTGGTGAAACAGAAACGATCGTACGCCGTCTGTATGTGCATGTCTATTATTCTCCTGACAACGAGGCTAAGAAAGAACTCGCCTTCCGCAGGGATCTTCTTGAATTGAAGGCACAAGTGGAGGATGGAAAAATCGAATTCACCAAGTCCGCGCAAAAGAAAATAGACAAGTACCTGACCTGCTCCAGAAAGGGGCGCAGGGGGCAACTGAAGGTAGGTTTCAACGACAAAGCTATCGCCGAAGCAAAGAAGTATTTCGGTTATTTTGCCCTCATCAGTAATCAGACTATGGACACATTCACCGCACTTGAAAACTATCGGTTGCGAGAAAAAGTCGAAGAACTCTTTGCAGTGCAAAAGGGCAGACTCGACGGTGCGCGACCGCGTACATGGTACCCGGATAATCTGCGAGGAAGACAATTCACACAATTTGTCTCACTTGGGTACCATTGTTTCTTGACGAAAAAAATAAAAGAGGTGCAGGCCAGGCTCAAAAAGAAAGAACCCGGAAAAACCAAAGCACTCATCAAGCTCGAAAAGAAACTGGAAAACTGGATTGCTCAACGATCTCTCGCGCAGATCCTGGACTGGTTCGACTGCATTGAAACAACAAAGGTACAGACTGTCATGGGCAGTTATCGATGGTCCACCGAATCAGTGGCCAGAGATAGACTGTTTTTGAACTACTTGGGAATGGATGTCAAATAGTGTACGCTTTATACGACTTTCAGGTGAGTAAATTGATATCAGATTCGCTTGATGAAAAAGACGAGGAGTGAAGGGTTCATTCACCTACGCCCATTACAACCCGGAACCGTAGGGTGCGTCATACGCACCACCCATTTCTTTTCGCTGCAAGCGACAATTTCAAATCACGGCTGCCGGTAAACACGGGAAAATAAACACCACAAACATTCACACAAACGCCGACCGGTGCGTATGAGGCACCCTACAAGCACAGCATCCGAACAATCCCTTACAAAAATTGAAAGCCTTACATCCAGCTGCGCTTGTAAAACACCAAAAAAATACACCCCTTCAACCAACGCACATTACATCCCGGAACCCGTAGGGTGCGTCATACGCACCACCATATTCCTTTCGCTGCAAGCGACACTCCAAAATCAAGGCTGCCGGTAAACACGGGGAAATAAACTTCACAAACACCACACACAAACGCCGACCGGTGCGTATGACGCACCCTACAAGCACAGCATCCGAAATAATTCCTTATAAAAAATGAAAGCCTTACTTCCAGCTGCGCTTATAAAACACCAAAAAATACACCCCTTCAACCAACACCCATTACATCCCGGAACCCGTAGGGTGCGTCATACGCACCACCATATTCCTTTCGCTGCAAGCGACACTCCAAAATCAAGGCTGCCGGTAAACACGGGGAAATAAACTTCACAAACACCACACACAAACGCCGACCGGTGCGTATGACGCACCCTACAAGCACAGCATCCGAAATAATTCCTTATAAAAAATGAAAGCCTTACTTCCAGCTGCGCTTATAAAACACCAAAAAATACACCCCTTCAACCAACACCCATTACATCCCGGAACCCGTAGGGTGCGTCATACGCACCACCCATTTCTTTTCGCTGCAAGCGACAATCTAAAATCTCTGCGGCACGACCATACAATAATAAACACCACAAACATTCACACAAACGCTGACCGGTGCGTGACGCACCCTACAAGCACAGCATCCGAACAATCCCTTACAAAAAATAAAAACCTTATATCCAGCAAGGCTTATAAAACACCAAAAACTTCACCCCTTCAACCAACACACATTACATCCCGGAACCGTAGGGTGCGTCATACGCACCACCCATTTCTTTTCGCTGCAAGCGACATTCTAAAATCACGGCTGCCGGTTAACGCAAGCGTCAGCCGCGCCGTTTAGGCGTCGGCTGGAAGCAATTGTTCGTAAAAAGTTCAAGCTACTTCCAGCTTTAAACTTTTTCCAATTGCTTGTGCATAATTAATTAAGGTAGATAGCCTAATATCTTCAGCATGATTTTCAATTCGTGAAATTGCGGATTTGCCTGTATTTAACTTTTTTGCTACTTGCTCCTGAGTAAGGCCTGCATCTTTTCGTGCTTGCTTTAGCAGAACACCGATTTTAAATTGTTCATAGCCCTTGTCATAATTTTTTGCAAATATAGGGCTTTTTAATTTTCGTTTTTCAATATATTTATCAAGATCGTCCATACATGTATCCTCTGTTTAAGTATTCGTATTTTCGTTTCTCAGCCAACTTTATTTCTTTGGTGGGAGTTTTTTGAGTTTTCTTTTGAAAGGAATTGGTTAAGATTATAAGTTCATTATTATGAATAAAACCAAGAATCCTAAATATATTCGATCCCAAACGAATTCTGACCTCCCAGATATCGTCTGTATTAACCAGTTTTTTAAAATATTTGGTTGAAACCCTCTCAGATTCACGGATTAATTTTAAAACCCAGGTAATTTTAGCAACTTGAGAATCTGTCAAAGTGTCTAAATGTTCTTCAATAGGGCATTTACCTGACTGAGTCCTATAAAATATAATTGATTTCACAATAGAGAAGTATACATATATGTAAACTTTGTCAAGGAAGTATAAATGTATGGATGAAATGTGCGAACGCCATTTTCAGGGGCCGAGCGGCGAACCGCGATTTGAGAAGGCCTTACGGACTTTTGTCCGAAAGGGAAACAGCTTTTCAAAGCTGTGAAAGTTTTTACCAAAGTGAGCCACCCGGAAAGAGACGGCAAATCAAACTGCCAAAAGCCGTCGATAAGGTAAACCACCCGAAAAGAGAATTCCTTTATTCATATCTCCGATCTTCGAAAAGAGCAAAATAAAAACGCCCAGAGGGGCGAAGGTGTTTTTGTTAGTGAAGATGGTGGTGGACACCCCCCTTACCCACATACTTCTCTATGCGTTCTATGCACTCCAACATATGTTCGATATACGCTCTGTCACGCTCATATGGGCTCATATATCAACGGCCTGCTTTAAAATGTGCTCACGCAGTTTGGGATGTAAAGCTGCCGGTGTAGTGACATCCACCTTCCGGCCAAGGAGTTCTTGGAGATCCATTAAAATCCCCCCGAGCGCAAGAGCTGATCGCCCCTTCTCAAGATCAATCAGGATATCCACATCACTCTCAGGACCGGCGGTGTCCAGCGCCCGTGAACCAAATATTCTAACACGTCGGGCACCACGCAATAACGCGATTCGCTTGATTTCTTCACGATGCTCTTCAATTAATTTGTCCATAAACAGCGTCCTTACTTACGTTGCGGGAAATCAAGCCTGCAGACAAGAGGAGAAAATAAATCACGAAATAGACATAGCCGTTTCTGGAAATACTGATAATCCAGTTTTATTATTTTACTATAAAATCGCTGATACGGCTACATATGGGTTCACACTCGTTACGGCACACGCACCACTTTACTTTTTCGCTGCAAGCGACATTCCAAAATCCTCACGGCAGGGCCGTACAATAATAAGCACCGCAAACGATCACAAAAACGCTGATCGGTGCGTATGACGCACCCTACAAGCACAGCATCCGAATAATCCCTTATAAAAAATGAAAGCCTTACTTCCAGCAAGGCTTATAAAACATCAAAAAGATACACCCCTTCAACAAACGCACATAATATCCCGGAACCCGTAGGGTGCGTCATACGCACCGCCCATTTCTTTTCGCTGCAAGCGACAATCCAAAAATCTCTGCGGCAGGACCATACAATAAAAAACACCGCAAACGATCACAAAAACGCCAATCGGTGCGTATGACGCACCCTACAAGCACAGCATCCGAACAATCCCTTACAAAAAATGAAAGCCTTACTTCCAGCAAGGCTTATAAAACATCAAAAAGATACACCCCTTCAACAAACGCACATAATATCCCGGAACCCGTAGGGTGCGTCATACGCACCGCCATATTCCTTTCGCTGTAAGCGACATTCTAAAATCTCTGCGGCAGGGCCGTACAATAATAAGCACCGCAAACGATCACAAAAACGCTGATCGGTGCGTATGACGCACCCTACAAGCACAGCATCCGAATAATCCCTTATAAAAAATGAAAGCCTTACTTCCAGCAAGGCTTATAAAACATCAAAAAGATACACCCCTTCAACAAACGCACATAATATCCCGGAACCCGTAGGGTGCGTCATACGCACCGCCCTATTCCTTTCGCTGTAAGCGACAATCTCAAATCTCTGCGGATGGGCCATACAATAAAAAGCACCGCAAACGATCACATAAATGCCGATCGGTGCGTATGACGCACCCTACAGGCACAGCATCAGAATAATCCCTTACAAAAAACGAAAGCCTTACTTCCAGCTGCGCTTGTAAAACACCAAAAAAAATACACCCCTTCAACCAACATCCATTATATCCCGGAACCGTAGGGTGCGTCAAACGCACCACCATATTCCTTTCGCTGCAAGCGACAATCTAAAATCTCTGCGGCAGGACCATACAATAAAAAACACCACAAACATTCACATAAATGCCGATCGGTGCGTATGACGCACCCTACAAGCCCGGCATCCGTACAACCTGCTTGCTAAAAAACAGATGTCCGTGCTCCTGGTGGCGTTCGGTGCGTATAACGCCCAGCCAGTCTTACCCCTTCACCTGAAGCAAACCCGCTCCCTGCAACTCTTCAATAAACGCTCCAACCTGTCGGCCACATGTCTCATCATCGACATCATATTCCTGAAGAAGCGCTTCTTTTACACCCTCAACATTCTTCCCTTGTTCAATCAAGGCCCAGATGCGTGAGCCGATCTCATCTATGCCGAAATATTCCCCTGATTTAATATCCAGGAGCACCATCTCACCGTCAAGTTCCTGGTAAATCACATCCGGGGCAACTGTAAATTCTTTCTGTTCCATTGTCTTAATGCTCTTGTCTTATAAAAAAAAGGGGCTTCCCAGATATTCTCTGTGCAGCCCTTGGTAGCTTTTGTATCCTGGCGTGAGCCTGTCTTTTTAAACCTTTTCAAAACATGGTCGGTGCGTATGACGCACCCTACGAGCCCAGCAACCAACGCACACCCGTAATGCCAATTATTTCTTATACACAACCTGCCCAAATTCCATAATATGTTTCCGCAATGCCTCATTCGTAATCCCTTCGAAATGAATGACATCAAAAAAATACGGCAGCGTTGTCTCTTCTTCAAGGTAATCACGGATCAGGGCAATCATCCGGCCTGTCACATTTTCACCGCGAACAGCCAGATCAACATCGGAACCTACCTTGGCATTGCCAAGCACTCTTAAGCCAAAGACGACCACCGCCTCAACCTCAGGCAAACGCTTTGCGCAATGGACGATCTCGGTAATTGCATGTTCAGGCAGGTCAATCATCTTCACGTTGTTCAGCCTGCCCTCTGAACCAATCGATCAATTCCAGCATACACGGATAATACTCTTCTTTGATCAATCGATAGGCCTCTTTAGCCATTGCCTCACCATAGGTATGCGCCAACAGATTACGCTTGCTCAGCATTTCCAGCCACACATCTCCATTTTGCAGAACACCGGCCTGAAAAGCCTGTTTTAAAACCTCCCTGGGGAAGGCGCATTGCACACCTTGTGCTTCCAGGTAGTCCTTAAGTGTTTTCCATGCCAATTCAAAGGTGAATTCGAAGCTTTGGATGATGCCCTGGGTTTCAATATCACTTGGCGTAACAATGCGTATGCCTCTTTCCAACTGCAGAAATGCGCGGTTCAGGTTCTCAAACCTCTTTCGCCAGCGGATGTTTTGGAGTTCATCCATGTTATTTCCTGCAGGTAATATATCGCGCAAGCTTATTATAACAACAGTATAGCTTGGGGGGTAACCTTGGGGGTGCTTGGGGGGTAGCTTGGGGGGTAAGTTAGAATTGCACCACACCTTTTGGTGCGCACGGCGCACCCTACACCCTTGCTCGCACCAACCACCCAGCAAAACACAAACCGGCTGCCATTAGGCCCTGCTCCTCGGTGCGTATGACGCACCCTACAAGCCCAGCAACCAACACACGCCCGTATGCAAATTACCCCAACCTTCCGCCCTACTCCCGCCCTTCATTGCATGCTCGGAGCCTGGTAGGGTGCGTCACACGCACCACATACCTGCCGAAGGCAGGAAAAACATACCATTGGCAAGAGGATCATAGTGTAGGGACAACGCCAGCAACAGCTACACCCTGATTGGTGCGCACGGCGCACCCTACAGCATTGCGCGTACGTAACACTTTACAAAATTCAAAATGGTCGCCATGAAGCTCTGCTGTTTCGGTGCGTATGATGCACCCTACAAGCCCAGCAACCAACATACGCCCGTAATGCAAAGTATCCCAACCTTCCGCCCTACTCCCGCCCTTCATTGCATGCTGGGAGCCTGGTAGGGTGCGTCATACGCACCACATACCTGCCGAAGGCAGGAAAAACATACCATTGGCAAGAGGCTCATATTGTAGGGACAACGCCAACAACAGCGACAACCAAATTGGTGCGCACGGCGCACCCTACATCCTTGCATGCACAACACACCATGCAAAATGCAAACAGGCTGCCTATAAACTCTGTCTGGCGATGCGTATGACGCACCCTACGGGCCCAACATCCAACACATGCCCGTAATGCAAAGTATCCCAACCTTCCGCCCTACTCCCGCCCTTCATTGCATGCTGTGCGCCAGGTAGGGTGCATCATACGCACCACATAACTGCCGAAGGCAGGAAAAACAAACACTTCCCAAAAGGGCACATATTGTATGGGTAACAGGAGCAGCAGCTACAACCAAATTGGTGCGCACGGCGCACCCTACAGCCTTGCATGCACAACACACCATGCAAAATGCACCGTGGTCGCCATGAAGCTCTGCTGTTTCGGTGCGTAAGACGCACCCTACAAGCCCAGCAACCAACACACGCCCGTAATGCAAAGTATCCCAACCTTCCGCCCTACTCCCGCACATCATTGCATGCTGGGAGCCTGGTAGGGTGCGTCATACGCACCACATAACTGCCGGAGGCAGGAAAAACATACCATTGGCAAGAGGCTCATATTGTAGGGACAACGCCAGCAACAGCTACAACCAAATCGGTGCGCACGGCGCACCCTACAGCCTTGCATGCACAACACACCATGCAAAATGCAAACAGGCTGCCTATAAACTCTGTCTGGCGATGCGTATGACGCACCCAACGGGCCCAACATCCAACACATGCCCATAATACAAAGTACCCCAACCTTTCGCCTTGGCCCTGAGCATCATTGCTGTTCGATGCGCGCAACGCACCCTACGGGCACAGCATCCAACACGCGCCCGTAATGCAAATCACCCTAATCTTTACGCCTGCTCTTCTTTGCCGGCGGAATAATACTGGTAATATCCGTAATAGGAATAATAATTGGACTTCTTCATATCCATGCAGTTAATAACCATACCGATTATCCGGCTATTCACATCGGTCAACGACTTCATACCCCGATTCAAACGCTCAAAGGTGGTTTCACCAAACCTGGTCACAACTACCACGCCATCAACATGCCTACTCACAATCAAGGCATCGGTTGCACTGAGCACAGGCGGCGAATCAATGATTATCATATCAAACTGCTGCGCCAACTCTTCCAACAATTTGCCAAAACGCACGGTATCCAGCAGCTCGGAAGGGTTCGGCGGAATAGGACCGGAACAGATAACAGAAACATTGGTCTCCGGCACCTTTTGTATATCAACCTTTTCACTGGCCCCTGAAAGATACGAACTCAACCCGTTGCTGTTATTTTCCACCTGCAGCGCCTTATGCAATCGTGGCCTACGAAGGTCTGTATCTATCAACAACACGGAACGCTCTGTCTGGGCGACCGCAAAGGCCAGGTTCACGGTATTGGTTGTTTTCCCTTCCTTGGGCGACATGGAGGTCATCTGCACCAATTTCGGCGGCCTGTCAGCAGAAGACAACAACAGAGCTGTTCGCAACGACTTAAAACTCTCTGCAAAGGACGAGGTTGCATCCTCCCTGGCAAAGGTATCCGCGTTCTCCTTGTTCAACATCTCCACCACACCAATAACCGTGTGGCCAAAACGCCGTTCCGTATCTTCAGGATCCTTGATGGTGTTATCCAGGTACTCAATAAAGAATGCCATACCCACACCGCCGAACACACCCAGCACAAGCCCCAGCAACAGATTACGCTTCACATTCGGCTTAATGGGAGATTCCGGGGTCTCAGCCTCCTGGGTCAGCCAGACATTCACCTTCTGGGTGTTTTCAGTCAGATCTTTTTCCTTGGCCTGCATCATCAAGGCTTCATACAAGGCCCGATTGGCCTCCATATCCCGCTTCAGCCGGTTGTACTCCATCAAGCGTTCATTCAGCCCCAAGGCCTCCTGCTTTCCTTCGGTCAACGCATCCTGAATTGCTTTTTCTTGACCAACAGCAACATCGTATTCATTTTTAATGGAAGCCACAATTTTATCCATCTCGCTCTTCATCTGCCGCTGCACATCCTTGAGCTGACTTTTGGCTTCTATCATGACAGGATGCTTATACCCGTATTTCTGGCTCAACTCGGCTATCTGCTGTTCCGCCTTACGCACGGCCAGACGAATTTCCATCAGACCGCCGTGGTTATTGGCAAGCAACAACGACTCAATGTCTCCCCCGCCCTGCTGCGCCTGCTGAATCTGTTTATAGATGTTCTCCAGCTGCGTTCTCTTGGACTGGGCCTCGGCAAGTCTGTTGGTTAAATTGGTCAGTCTTTCAGGCAGAATTGAAACCTTATCTTCTATGGTGACAATGTTCTGCTGTTTCATATAGGCCTGCAATGCGGCCTCGGACTGGGCAAGTTTTGCCTTTTCCTCTTCCGCCTTTTTGGTCATCCATTGCAGGGCATATCCGGAAGAATTCATATGAATAGCCATAATCTCTTCTTTATAGGCTTCGGCAATGGTGTCTGCAACGATCTTGGCAAAATGGGGATTTTTAGACTGGAAACTGATGTTGAGCAGTTTACTCTCCTGCACCGGGCTTACCACAATACCGGCCTGTACCATGTCTGCCAGGATGGATTCCCGGGATTTTTCCTCAACCATCTCACCCGGTGCTGCAACAGCATCATCAGACGATGATCTCAAGGCAGCCATCCACCCTTTGACAGTCTTCTTCATCGTGCGCACAAAGGAGGCGTCATTTTCCTGCTCAGGAAAATAGGTGGCATAGGTCTCAGTCAAATTCAGCAGCTTCACCACCTTGCGGGCCACATTCTGGCTCTTGATCAGCTGATGCTGGGTTTCGTAGAATTCAGGATCATAGGCATTGTAGTACCCACGGCCCATGAGCGAGGTACTCTCATTCTTTTCCACCAGCACCTGGGTGGATGCCTGGTATATGGGCACCATGCGCAAGGTTGCTATGGCCGCCGCCAGAACGGTTACGACAAAGAACACAATGATAATCGTTTTTCGCTTTTCCAGAACACGCAGGTAATCCCTGAGATGAATTTCCCGCTCTTCAAACATGGTTTCGTTACTGCTTTCCATTTTTTTACCAATACCTCTCATATTATTGGTGCGTATGACGCACCCTACCTGCGCCCAGGCTTCAATAAGCCTCAAACATGTGAACCGCCACAAATACCTAAGCCACAACCATTATCAAACATTGCCACAACATCCCGTAGGGTGCGTCACACGCACCGCATTAACAAAGAAGTGGTGCCTCTGCCGACTTCTCTAAAAAAAGCTCTCCGGCACAACTATAACATCATCCGGCAAAACAGGTTCATCCATGCCAACCCGTTTCAACACCTCTTCCTTGCCGTCAACCTTGCGCACAATGTTCACACCGCCGGTGGAAGCAATATCCGTAAACCCGCCGGCCATGGCCACAGCCTTAATCAAGGTTAAATCATTCTGGTATTTATACGAATCCGGTTTCTTCACCTCACCGGTCACAAAAAACACCCCGGCCTTGACAATGAACACCTTATCACCATCCACGACCTGAACATTCAACGAGGTATCGCCCTTATCCACCAACCTCTTCAAATCAATGTTAATCTCCTGCACCCCTTCTGCGGTCTCACGCTTCAAGGTTGCCTGATCCCCGGCTTCCTTGGTCAACCCGCCGGCCTGGGAAATCAGCTCAAGAATGGACGTCTTAGGCCGCAATTCATACAATCCAGGTTTAGTAACCTGCCCGAGAATCACAGCCTTCTGGTCGCGAAAGGTCTTCACAAACACATTCACCTGTGGATTGATGATGTACCCATCAGCCAACAACTCGGTAATCTTCTTGGATACTGCCCCAATAGTCAACCCTGCCACTTCCACTTCATCCAACAGGGGCAAAATAACCACCCCCTTGCCATCCACCCGAACGGTTGACGTCATTTCCGGATGATCATACACCGATACATCAAGCACATCTTCCGAGCCGACAACATATTCATCTGCAGCAAATGTGTTGCAACACGATGCAATCAAGAGGGCAAACACAATGGCTATAAATTTATGTACATGCATTTCAATCCTTTTTTCTGTAGTAATCCGACAACATGCTCTC
Source organism: Desulfobulbaceae bacterium (assembly GCA_963678525.2). Classification (GTDB taxonomy): domain Bacteria; phylum Desulfobacterota; class Desulfobulbia; order Desulfobulbales; family Desulfobulbaceae; genus Desulfogranum. The sequence continues at coordinate 73,244 of CAXXDG010000003.1, read as the reverse complement.
TTGCATTTGCTCAAAGAGAGCAGGTTATCCCAAACAGGATGCGATTATCATCATAGGATAATCCATCCACATTGGTATCTCGTTTGTAATACTCGTATCGCACCTGGACAGATAACCATTTCTGTATGTTGTACACAATGGCGGCTTCAAGGCTATACTCATCATCTTCCCTGTCATAGGAGACATCGTTATACACGTATTCACCGTTGTACGATGTACTAATGTATTCGCCGGAAAGCGTGGTTTCAAACTTGGAGGTCAGTTGATGGCTCAAAATCAGCTTACCACTTGTGGAAAGCTTACTTTCCAATGTATAGGAACCAGGCTCCTCATACACACGATCCGCCAACAATCTCAAGCCGGTTTTCCCGGTTAATTCATAATCCAGCCAGGCAGAGAGAAAAAAGTCCCCATCACTGTCATAACCGGAATTTGCATAATCTTTTGTCTGGTAGCCGGCTCGTACCTCTCCCATGGTCTTTTCGGTTGCGCGCCATCGCAAACCGCCAAAGAAGTGGTGTTCTTTGGAATCCAGACTTTCCCCCTGGTCATAATCAATATCTAAAAAGTTATAGCCGACAAAGACAGATCGTTTAGGGGATATTTTATAGTACAGCTGTGTGGCAAGCTTGTTATCCTGCCTGTCTCGAGAGGTAAGATAATTTTGATCGTAGCTTACAGAATAGACTGAATAGGCAGCCCTTACCCTGAAACGCCCGCTGATGTCGTATGTGGCTCGCCCACCGACCAGGTTGCTGGTAAAGGTATCAAAGGCGTCGGAAATACCCTCCCCCCAGTCATTATGACCATCCAGGTAAAAATCCATGGCCTCCAGGGTGAGACCGCCTTTGGTATTAAAGGCAAAATACCCTTCCACACGATGATCGTCACTGTCCGTGTCAGTAGCCTCATTATACCGAGTGAATGAGCCGCCATAATGCAGATACCCCTGCATTCTCCTGAAGCGCTGGCCTCTATCCTGCTGCATACGTAAACCACCGGGCGACAGGTTAGAGGTCTCAATCTTCAGCAGTTGTTTCCTGGTTGTTGGAAAGGCCACCCATATACCTGGGGAAACCACAATGGCGGAATCACTTGTGGTATCATCTTCGGTTTTGTACACATTGTCGTCGTACAACCCGGCGGCAGTAATATATGGGTGAAAATAGCCCCCACCTCCAAACAAAGAAGAATCAACTTCATTTTCTTCTGCATAACCGGAACTGACAAGCATACAGCTACAAAACACGGCTATAGACGTTGTGATTACTCGTTTTTTCATATGACTATATCTTCATCCAACTTTTCCTGTTCAGCATTTTCCTGACAAAAAACCGAATACGAACAGAGATATTGCCCTCATCTCCAGTATAACAGACATTTTGCCACACCCAGGAAGGCAACATAAAATAATAATAGAGTTTATTCAACAACAGGCTTCCTTTTTCTCGCAATGTCAGCGATTTTGCCAATGAAGGAACCTGCGCAGCAGGACCAACCAACGTGCCGTTCTGCAAACGCGCAGCATGCAGCTTAGCAATATATGAAGGCCCATCTTCCATTGGCCAGGGTAACCCCATCAGTTCCCGGGCTAGCACAAGCCAGGCATAAAAAGCTGTCTTGTATTTGCCACGTTCAGCAGCCTGCAGCCACACCTGCCAATCAATTGCATTATGATACCGATTGACCAGGTAGCCAAACTCCAGCAAATGCCACATGCGTACCTCTCCCTTGATAAAATCACGGGAAGGAACCAGACCATGCACCGTATTATGGAGTACCCGGTATGTAGGATTGAGTACAAGGCATGGCACGCCGTCAACCGATGCCGGCGCAGTATTCTCCCAGGCCTCATCCACAGGCAGCATACACGCTCCATGGCCATAGGTGACATGGTAATGCAGTTCAACTATTACCGGTGTCCCGGGTTTGACATACTCATTTATATGTGCGTGGCGCGCATCAGTAGCCAAGCCATCATGGTCTTTATCCGGGTCTTTAACTTCTTCATAGCCGGCCGCAACCAAAATTTCGACTGCTTGAGTTAACACATCCTCTTTTACCAGGAGGTCCAGGTCCGACATGGACCGGGCACCGGTTTGGGGGTATAAAGAATCGCTGAAGGTTGCAGCGCCTTTCAGCAGGACTATCTCAATACCCTGTTTGTGAAACAACCGTAAAAGATCAGTCAAAGCTGATTTGAGTAGGCTGTTACGAAGACGGTTTTCAAGACACTCCTGTCGCAACCGGTGTTGTATTTCCCCTGATAGCATGTCAATGGTACAAATTTCTCGTAACCGCTCATAACAAAAGCCGGAAAGCCAATGTATGTTTGCTACGTCTATATGCTCCGACCGGATATCTTTGAAGGAATCCTTATCTGGCTCACTGTTAAGAGGTGAAAGGAGCTGCCATAGGTAACGAGTCATATATTTAATTTGTTCTTTTTTACCGAAAAGGCGTTGAATTAAGGGAGCTATCAAAATGACAGCAACTCCCGGTTTAACCACTATGAAACCTGTAAACAGAGTGAACGGGAAAGTTTCAACCAGTTCGGACAACTATCCCGTCTAAATTTAACCCGAAAAGGCTGAACTTACCTTTTTTGTGGAGAATTGGCTGAATTTTCGCCGCTTCTATCCGTTCATCCTTTCGACAACAGTTTGCCGAATGGGCCTGATCTTTGAAAATTTGATTTTTAGACCAGTTGCTTAATCCCATGGCACCTCAATTCTTTTCTTCTCCTGAGGTAGACCATTAACGATGTAGTGCAGGATTACTTCCATGGAAGGAGCAAGATATTCATTAAAAAAGCCTCGAATCCTCTCCCAAAGGTCAGACCTCCTGACCTCGGAAGAATTTATTGCGACACCATTTTGTAGAACAAGCGCAGTTCCGTACCCGGAAAAACAGTCTGCGTGGCGTTCAGTTCATGAAGCACATTCAACAGTGTCTCTGCACTGCTTCGGTTAGCCGGTTGATGCAACCGGACAATCAATTTTTTATTTTCGTAATCCGGCAGGATATCCGCATCCATCGCATATAAACTACGGACCAGACTTCTGGCATCATCCAGTCGTCGCATAGTTTGACGGGCAATGTTAACCATAGTTGTCTCGGCACGGTAAGCGATAAGTTTGATCGTATCGATAAAGTACTTCCCTTGCATGCCAAGCATCCGAAACCGGTCCTCCTCTGGTAGATCAGAAAACAGCACATGCCGTGGTGTTGCTTTTCTGCAGGCTTTCAGATCCTCAATCGTTCGACTCAGCACATCGCGACGTCCGGCCCATTGTGTACGCTCTGCACGATGGCAGACATATTTCCCGGTTTTGGCTGGGGTGTAACGACTACTTCACGGAAATAAAAAAGCACATCCGGCATGCGCATCATGCTCGATTTGGTCTCAATTTATTTGGAAGTGTTTAGGATAAGGGATAAGGTTGAATCTGGTCGGCAGATAACAACAGGCTGTAGATGCACCGGAATAGTCCTTAGTTGTAGGAAACCTGAAATAGTTAACATTGCCAAAACTAGCCTTTACCATCGTGATAGCCTGCGTCACTGTAACCTCACAGTAGTAATCTTAACCTGAGGTGATTAAAGAGAATTCAGACCTTCGAAATGGCAATATTAACGCGAACATCTGCGGCTCGTCCGCAGCATGTTTTTGTTGGAGTTAAATTTTCTTTTTCCACGTAATTCATTCCAGTCTTCCTATACAAAACCACTCCACTGGCTTCATGTCAACACCGCGACAAAAGTGAACAATGTAAACTAATGTAAACCTTTCAACCTTTACATTTTGCCAGGATAGCTCTAATCTCAATTATGAGCTATCCTGCAACAAGCCCACAAATAGCCGCTGATACTACTGTTTATCATCCTCGAAACCCTTGCGCTTCTCCACTCTACGGTCTACTTGATGATCACTTCAATACCTTTGAAGCAATGTATGAAGAGAAGTTCGAACGAGATTTCGGCTTTTATCGACCTGTAATCTCGGATGTGGTCAGAGAATACCTCAAGTGTGGGGATCTGAAACAAGGATTCGCCAGAGTTCGCTGCCCTGATTGCCACCATGAATACCTCCTGGCTTTTTCCTGCAAAGGGCGCTGGTTTTGCCCAAGTTGCCATGCCAGATAAGCGAGGCACGAGATTTCGAAAAGGTTGTCCAATTTGGCGAACTGGTGCGGGAAAATATTCTTTATCCCGTACCTCACCGCCAGTATGTCTTCAGTATTTCGATTATCCTGCGCAAGTTTTTTCTCTACAACCGCAAACTTCTCTCGGAATTATGTCAATGCGCAGCACAGAGCCTCACTGTTTTTCTGCGTACCGCTCTCAACCTGGAAGATGGAGTTCTGGGAGCTGTTTTTACCATCCAAACCTTTGGCGATTACGCCAAGTGGCATCCTCACATACATTCAATTGTTGCCGATGGCCTGTTTCGCAGGAGCGGAGTGTTCCATGTCATGCCCAGAGTGAGTACCAAGCCGTTGGCAGAATTATTCCGTGCCAACTTGCTGGCCATGCTCAAAAAAGAAGGCCTGATAGATAATTCTTTTATAGCCATGCTCATGAAGTGGCGGCATACCTCCGGTTTCAGCGTGGACAACTCTGTTCGTATAGCCCGTGATGATGAAACCGGTATCACCAACCTGGCGCAGTACATTATTCGCAGTCCGTTTTCCCTCACCAAGCTGAACTACAATCATAAAACCGGTATGGTTATCTACCGGTCGAAGATGAGCCATGGTAAAAACAAAAAGAATTTTTCGATCTCCACAGCGGAGGAGTTAATAGCCAGGATCACCCAGCATATCCCAGAGAAGAGTTTTCAGTTGGTTCGTTATGTAGGCTGGTACTCAAATCGGATGCGGGGTGATCGGAAGAAGCAGGTCCTTGAAGAGCAGGATAACGAAAGCACAAATAACGAAATTGAAATTATTGATGTGTCCGATTACAAGCCGAGAAAAATACCACCACCCACCTGGCGGGAATGTATCAAGAAAATATGGGAGGTTGACCTGCTTGAGTGTCCACGCTGTAGATCGGAGATGAAAATCATCAGCTTTATCAATGAGCGACCGGTGATCAAAAAGATCCTGGAACATCTCAAGTTGTGGGAAGAGCCGCGGCGGCAGCGACCACCGCCAAGGGATGAGCCGAAGCCGCCGATGAAGCAAAAGATAGTTTGCCACACTGGTTTTCAATACGAGCTTTTTGACGATGGCTGGCCCGGTTACGAAGAGCCGTATATTACCTATGATTGACACCTCTTTTCAATCTGATACCCACCTTTATTCACCATTTCGATGATGGTCATGCTCATTGCATGACGCTAAAAGCCTTGCAACGCAATGCTTTTTTCAAATTCACTACATCTATCGTTGATTTTTTGCCGATTGTTCTTTAATATTGAAACGTATTCTACTTGAGGATGATCACCGCTCTGCCAATTGGTTGCATAGCGCTGGATGTCTTGGGAAATTTCCTCAAGATAAATGCGCCGTTGAAGGTGAAAATGGGGTTTGTTGGACCTATTTTTTTGCCGCTTATTCAGCCCGTCGAGCTTGTCGCGGAAAGCGATTTCTTATCACCATCACCTATCACCTAATGCAGCCTAGTCTGACCGGCAATTTCCTGCTGAAAATAACCATGCTGCAAATGCGCTCTGGCCATGGCCCTGTTACGCTCTGCCAGGCTCTGACCGGGCTGAAGCAGGTCGCTTAGCGGAGGACGATCGGCAAAACGAGCTCGACGGGGAATCTCTCTCTCCCTTCTCCTCTGATCCAGGTGAGGAACCAGGCTGGAAATAAATTGTTCACTGCCGAGAAAACATGGGGATTGCAGCTGCTCCCAAGGTGATTCTTCGCCAATGCCGGCCAGGACAAAATCCCGGTATTGTCGCTGAGCACTGGCAGGATCATTGCCGAACTGAGCAAGAATCCAGGAAATCGAGAGAAATTGCGGTATTCCAACCGTGCCCGCTGTCGCCGGGTAACTGGACCAAGGATAGTCGACAGGGTGCGTCACCATCTTCGCCCGCACCGGGTTCAGGACAATATATCGGCACAGTTCGAGCAAATAGCCTTCCTTGTCGACCAGAACCGATCCATACCGTCCCTGGAACAGGTGCCCCACCCTATTGTGTAACCGATTGAACTTCTGGGTATAGACGCCTCCCAGCTGCCGCATACCTATCGAGAGGTTGCCATCCAGGGTTTCGATCAGCAGGTGGTAGTGATTGTCCATCAGGCAATAGGCTTCAACGCCAGTTGTACTTGGGTTTTCGGTCCAAATTCAAGACCGCTTGTGAGGCCGCCTGCGAGGCGGATTGCCAAGAGGGTTGATTTTCGCGTGTGCCTACACTATTGCAGTACCTTTTTTCACGCTCTGGATACCAAAAACCTTGTGGGGACAGTCATATGCGATCTGTTTCAGTATTGACTTTGCTCCCTTGGGCAGTTCATTTAATTGGTAAAAATGGTGTCCTGGGGTGGCAAACTCAGTTGCCTGCATTTTGCTCAACACCATACGGATTTCCCGCCAGTTTTTGCCACATGCCAGCTCCGCTACGCGCTCTATGAGGAGAGCCAGCACGCATATTTTTACATGTGACGTAATACGATGCGGCAGCCAATGATACATGGGCATCATTTTTATCTGGGTTCTTTTCAGGGAGCGAAAGCAGCGCTCAATCACCATAAGCCCCCTGTAACCGCAGGCGGCATCTTCGATGCTTATGTTTTTATCATTGGTCTCCAGCACCCATTTGCCGTCACATTTTGCCGCTTCTTTGATAGCTTTTCGGTCAATGCGAATCGTATCCTGTTCCGTGATGGCAAGATAACGCTTGTATCGCTTTGAAGCTAACAGTTCAATAGCCCATTTGTTGCTGATCTTTCGGTCTTTATGCTTGGATAATTCCTCCTCAAGCCCGGTGACCAGTTCTTCTCGATGCAAGGCCTGCCGTGTTGCTTCCTTGGGATTATAGCAAAGGATATAGCGCTTGCCGTTATCGAGTGACACCTCTTTGGCCTGAAGATTTTGAGATATTTCTCTATAACGGCCAGGGGCGGAGAGTACCGTTTGTTTTACCTCGCTCACACTTGCCATTCTGGTCGCCAGGAGATATGTTCCGCAAGCCTTGGCAAGCTCCTTGCGGTTATCTGTGGAATTCATGCCCGAGTCAGCAATAAACAGTGCTCTGCCGAGATTCCAGCCACGGAGATCCTTTTTAATGGTCTCTACCGTACTGACATCGGCAGTATTTCCTGGAAAGACCCAACTCTTAACAGGTATTCCTTCCCGGGTAACTGCCAAGGCAACAACAATCTGAGGCGCCCAAAAACCTTCCTTGGCATGGCCATACTGACGAAGACCATCGTCATCATCTTCATAGTCGATAGCAAAAGACGCCGTGGTGGTGTCATAAAAAATGATATCCACTGAAAGGTTCAAAAGGTTGGAGACCTGGCGAAAAACCTGCTTTTCGATTTCCTCTGCATTCGCATGGAGAATATCCATGGCTTCATAGAGTTGGCGAAGTTTGAAATGGTTACACTCGGGCAGGTACACCGTATCGAGCCACCTATCCCACACTCCGAGCTTGGACTCTGGACAGCAAAGGCGGTTGGCAACCATAGCCAGGATTGCCTTATCGTAATCGACTTCTTTGTTAGAGGTTGCTTCGCGGATAATTTTGCCGATCCCAAACCGCTCCCAATAGTCTGCTATTACTCGAACCGTCCCGTATTCCAATGTCCTGAGTATTTTGACGTCAGCAGGTAAGCCGCCCTTTGCACAGGTCTCATCTAAAGGGTCAATAACCTCAACACCACAGACCCGAGCAATGGATCGGCACAAACGAACGAGCTGATCTCGATCAAGCTCGTCAGCCCTGCCGAAGCTATGGATAATCTTAGCAGTGGTCCGTTTCGTATCCGGGTGCCGTACGTTATGGGCGAGCTGGTAATATTTGGTTACCGAGCCGTCTTTGTTCTTTCGTTGTGTTGTGCGTAAGTACATGATTGCCTGCTAGAATAGCATAATATTTCACATTAGCAACCATAAAAGAATCAAACGTGTGCCCACAAGTTTTGGCCATTTTGGAGCGGTCTGAAATAGCAACACCCCGAAACTACGAGGAAAAATTTTTCGCATTGATCAAAAATGTGCCTGCAGACCGAAAACGCCAGTTGTACCGTTCGACAATATCGTCTAGCAAGGCTAAAAACCTGACTCTATCCTCATCGTCGAGAAAGATTGCCTGCCTCGCATTTCCCGGCCCGGTCAGATGGTAAATCGCTCCTGGGTATTCTATTCGTAGTGGTCTGGCCATGATTGTTTATAGTATGAGCGATAGCAAATAACAAGACTCGACCCCTCGCCCTTTCTAGGATCATCGTCCCAAAAAATGCATATTCCTGCATGCTTTCAACGGAATACACACTGCATACAGGGGGTATGAAAAGGATATTTACTGGGGACTTTGCAACACCTTTTACATGAATATTTTTGCCCAGTTTTTCTTATCCCGAGCTTTTTTTAACAAAAAACAAATTCTGGCAGGAAAATTTTCCCATCCTTCAGCATAACTATAATTTTTCCATACCCAACCTGGTAAAAACAAATAGAAACACAGCCTGTTCACCACCAAACAACCTCTCTCAATAAAAGTAAACCTTTCTTTCAACCGAGGAACCCCCAAGTAAGGCCTTAATAATGTACCTGTTCGAAGCCGCCACGCCTGCAACCTTACCCAAAGTGAAGGAGGCTTTGCCAGAGGCCATTTCATTCCAAGCAACTGTACAGCCAATAATAACCAAGCTAAAAAAGCAACGTCTAATTTTTCTTTCCGTCCTGCTTCCAACCACTCATGCCAATCAATCTCATTGCAATATCGCTGTGCCAGGTAGCCAAACTCCAACAAATGCCATAATCGTATTTCTCCTCTTATATAATCACGTGAGGGAATTAATCCATGTACTGTGTTGTGAACTAGCCGCCAAGTTGGTTCAAGTAGAAAGCATACTATTCCATCGATCTGACCTTTTTTCAATTTTTCCCAACCAACTGCTGCAGGGATAACCCTACCACCCTGACCAAACGCCACCTGATAATGCAACTCAACAATAATAGGCGTGCCCGGTTTATGATACTCATTAATGTGAGCATGCCGCACATCAGTGGGCAAACCATCATGAGCTAACCCAGGGTCAACGACCTCATTATATCCACGCCTATCCAGGATTTTTCGAGCTTCAGTCAACTTACCTCTCAGCACCAACAAATCAAGATCGAGCATTGACCTTACCCCTTCAGCCTGATATAAATTATCACTAAAGGTAGCTCCCCCCTTTAAAACAACAACATCTATATTGGCACAGCTGAACTCTTGTAGAAGCTCTATAAGTTCTGAACGAAGCAAGTGGTTGCGCAGCCTGTTGGCCAAACTCTCTTTTTTTAGCAGAGCCAATATGTCCTTCGGCACAAGATCTAAACAATCATACTTTTGAAGCTGCTCATAGGCGAGAGGCGCGCACCAGTGTATACTTGAGAGGTGATACAACATCAACCATGATGAATGATTACCTCTAAGAGTTAATAGCTTTTCCCTGCATTGCTGTTGATCGATGTAAGGCGAAAGTATTTTCCATAACAATTTATTAAACCAAATTAACGTACTATTATCTTTCACAATATCTCACTATTTGCCGGTTAACTACTTCTAACACAGGAAAATGACTTTCAGTTTCAACGCCAAACCTCACTCAGTGGTTGAAGAGTTTATAGTCCCTCGGTGCAACGGTGATTCCCTTGTATAGAAACGGTTCTTTTGAATAGTTCACTACCGTTTCTTCCCTGTTACCATAACGCGTCAGATAAACATCGGTTGCTAACTCGCGGTTTTCTTCCATGAACTCAATCTGGAGATGCTTTAGCGGCTGAAACATGTCGTACATCTCCCTGTACTTGGCGATCATCTGAGGTGAATAATTCGTGGAATAAAACATCGGCCTCCCGCCAAACTCAATCAGTCTTAAACGCGCAGTACTATTTCGGGGCAGGTATTGCTGCGTAAACTTGTCTGGATTACTGAGAGTAATGCCATGGTATACCAACTCCCAAAGAGGGACGACCCGGTCTATTAGCTCGTGGTAAACACGAGGATTCCCCTGCGCATCCTTTCGTACGCCTTCCCCGTAGAGCATGCGTCGGCCAAGATAGTTTACGTAATCGAGATTTTGTATACAGTGGTCAAAACCGCTTTCGCTGGCTGCTCCGCCGAAGAGCATTTTGGCATAGGCTAGAGCCTTGTTCTGGTATTCAGCCTGCTCTTTGCGATTGGCAGGATGGTCTCTGTCAAAATCAGGATCTGGAGGGCGACCGGTGAAGACATCGATAAACAAAACGCCCTCGTAGCCAAGATCTCGGGTCTGCTCAAGCTGTCTCTTGACAAAGAGCTCCCAGGCAGGTTTTATGCTCATGTAATACATCCATCCGCCATTGAGCCCCCCGGCCCTAAACAGGCTGCCGTCAGGTCGTTTGAGTACATAGTAGGGATCCCACATGTAGGAGCAAGTGTAGGCGTCGGTGTGGTTTGAGTTTGCGCAAATCTGATATCCCAGGGACTGTGTGTATTTAACAAAATCTCTAAGGGCAGCTCCACCACCAAGACATTCTTCGATAGGAAAAATTTGTGGACATTTTCCGTCGTAACCGCCGCTCTGCCAGCCTGCGTCAATAAAATGAACATCGGTCATTCCAGCTGTCAGGAAGGCATCGATGAACTTTTTTGCCTCAGGGAACGTGAGGAGGGGCTTCACAGCTGGAATCGTCTCGGGGGAAAAATCTTGTTTTTTGTGTCTTCCGGGTATAACACAGTGTGGCTCTATACGGTGGGGCATAGCTGTGGCTATCTGCTGTAAGGCCCGATTACCCTTCATTCTCTCTTTGAATGGTTGGACAACCCCCCTTTCGAGTTGGTACTTGCGGTAAACGCGGGCCATTCCGCTGTAGTTGGCTGCTTCACCCTTGAGCGTCACGAAATCTATGATAATGTCTTCGTAGGGTTTGAAACCGATAATTTTGGCCGACCAGCGTGGAAAAAACCGATACTCGCCATTCTCTGCTTTAACGATGAGTTCATGCTCAAGCTGCAACCCTTTTATGATCGCCACAAAGGTCTCGCGCGGGGTCTGCATTCCAAAGATGGGCATGAAGAGCTGTCCCAGGTGGTTGTGAGTAAACTTCAGTGAGCTTTCACCGAGCCTGAACGTACCCATTTCGCCACGCGGCGCTATCCAGAACCCATCTTCTCCCTTTGTGGCGATAGCATGATCGGCAAGCACATCAAGATACATGAAATTCTCTGGGATACTGCTAGCCGGAATGATAATTCTATTCGTATTCTCATTGATCTTCCGACTTTGGACAAGGCGGGTACTGCTCCCTCCATTTTTCTTCTTTATCACGATAGTTACTGTGTCTACGGCGAAAGAGGTGGAATAGAAAAAAAATGACAAAATCAATAATGCAATATACTTGATTTTCATGGCATGATCTCACTGGTAAAAATTTTGTGATTGCCCTTCATGACAATAGGAACTCATTTTTTGCAGCAATTGAGAGAACTGATGAGCCAAGCGACACCTACACCAACACAACAGCCAAACATATCCATGCAAACATCATCCAGTGATGTCCTTCGGCCCCATACAAATAATTGCATGAATTCGGTAGAACAGGCCAATAGAAGCAGATCGAAACACAAAAGCAAGATATTATCATAAGCACTATTTAGCATGAGTAACATTGCCACTAGAAAGAACAGAATGAAATGAAATTTTGCGTTGGTATCAAGAGGATATTGAGGTAAAATATGTTGCTTCTCCGAATGAAAAATAGTGTTGAAAGCTTGACCTATTTCCACGGCTAACTGCGTATTTTGTGAATCACCAACTTTATAACTGATGGTTTGAAATGCATTTTGATCTTTGCCTGGCAGACTAGTACCAACAAAAATGATAATGAGGACCAATGCTAGAGCAGTGCCCATCAATTTAGACTGTTTCGCTGCCTTTAATATTCGAAAACCAAAAAGAAACATACAATACATAAACCATAAAACGATAATGCCCCACTGTACATAATGATGTTCATTTACTTCAATAGCATTATAGAGTCCACATGAATAGCAGGATATACTCCCCGAGCAGTTCTTAAGTTCAATACCCACCTTGATATGAGTTGTTTCTGGCTGCATGATAAAAAAAAGAGCGTATTCCTTTACAGGCGTATTACCACTCAGCCGTACAAGCTCATGCTTATATTTCCACAATGCTTGATCACCTGTATACTGTATTAAGAGTATTCTACCTTTCTCCCAATCTTTAACTCCAGGCTGAATATTTTCGCTTGATAGCTTGGCACGAAGCAAGACAACCTTGTTCAACCGGGTCGATGCAATTTCCCGACTTACAAGATAGCTATTCCCTTTTTCGGTTAGCGTCATCTGCACCCCACCCTCCTGCGGCTTAGAAATAAGTGCAATATCACCACCAATCTCCCAGCCTTGGGGGCCCCCTTCAGCAAAAGAGGGTTTCGACAAGAGCTGTTTGTCTACAGCTTTATACGCAGGAAAAAGCAGATAAAAAACTATAGTGGTTAAAGCAAGAAAGAGAAAAACAGAGACATACAGGGTGAGAGTTGGAGAGGAGTACTTAATCACTGATTTTAAATTGATTTTAACTTTGGCCGAGCGAGATAAAACAAAGTCGTCCTATTCACCTTCACAAACCTTTTGTACTATCTGGGTAAATTCTTTTTGAAACCTCTGCTTTGAAAAGCGACTTGCCCTCTTTTTAATGTTAATTGGATTAAAATCACTAATGTTCTTTTCATATAATAGAATCGCATTATTTAATGCTTCAGGATCTTGGCTATCAAACAATACTCCATCTTGGCCGTGTTCAACAATTTCCGTAACCGCCCCACCATTATACGCAATTACAGGGACACCTGATGCCAGAGACTCAACATAAACGATTCCAAAATCTTCTGATCCTGCATATACAAAGCCATTAGATTTACTAAGAATACCTTTTAATTCATCTTTATTAATAAAACCGGGAAAACTAATATTGCTATTTGCTTGCGCCTTAAATCTTTTAAGTTGACTTCCCGAACCAAGCACTATCAATTTTTTTCCATTTTTATTAAACGCATCAATTATAATATCAAATCGTTTGTATGGTTCAAGTCGCCCTATCGCTATATAGTAACCCTCTTTTGTACTACTGATGAAAAAATCATCAACGTCAACAGGAGGGTAAATAACGATACTATCTCTGCCGTAATGAGCTTTAGTCCACTCTTTTACAAAATTAGAATTAGATATTAGGACGTCTGGATTTTGAGCTGATTGAATATCAAATTTTTGAAGATAAGGTTTAACAAATGAACATAATTTTAAAGGGCCACGAAAGTATAAATCAGCTTCACTCCAAACATATTTAAAGTTCCTTGCCTGAAGATAACATATATGTTTTGCGCCATTTATTTTAAAGCCTTTGGACAATGCCCATGAAGAACTAATTATTAAATCACATGGGATATTTCTCGATTTACAATTTAGTCTTTTTACAATTAAAGGGAAAAAGGGCATTAAAAGGCGAAAATATTTCCCGAATGATTTTAACGCCCTACTCTCATTAACCTTATAGTCCCCTCCCAATACCGTTTCTTTAATTTCGGACGGCATCAAATCAATATAAGCAAAATACTGATCAAATTGAAAAGATTCACAAATAGCCTGAACAACTCTTTCCGCACCCCCATATTTTTCAAGCCAATCAGTAATAAATATCTTTTTCATTATTATAACATTACACCTTTTGGTTATTTCCGTTTTTATAAAACATTTTCACGATTGCTTTCATTTGCTTATAAATTCCAAACTTATAACTTAACAACCTCGCTTGCTTTTCTAACCTTGCCCTTAGATTATTGGGAAAATATTTCTGAAAGAAATCAGAAGCATCCAATCTATTGATGTCATGAAAAAACTCAACTCGTCGCTGATTAAGAGGTACGGATTCAAAGATTTCTCTAACCCCTTCAATTGCACATTCTGTATCTATTTCGGTTATAGTAGATTCTTGCGCTATTTTTTCTAATAGCTGCCGTGCCTTATCAGTATGAGCTAATATTCTTGTAGTGCCCTTGTCATCATCTAAGTTCTTATCAAATTTATCAACAGTGAAACAATCCCATAGTGTCAAGTCGGAAACACGATATCTCTTTTTAAAACTACAGCTATAACATGATGGTCGATCACAAATATTAGAAAAAAATGCACGGAGGAAAACATCAGTTTCAACTCCATTATGATATAAAGGCAGATAAGAATTATCATAAATACTCATCATGGAGTATTTATACCCATAAAAACATTTATCTCTAAAGCAGATATTGGAAATATTAGACAAATTAACTTTCTGTAGTTCTAGATATTTCCGCAACACTAGAGGAGATGGCACAGCACGACAGACAACATCTACTGTAAAAAGATTACTATAGTCCTTGCGTAAAAACTGTTTCAGGCCTTCAATCTGGCACGGTGTTCCACTATAACAAACTAATCTTCCCTTCTTTAAAAAATCTAGCGCTTGTTGATAGGTTTCACCAATCCGGCTTTGCACGTACTTACTGTTGCGGAATATTTTTAACTCCTCAACACTTTCTACATGTTTATGAATCACTTCAAAATCTTTGCTATATGCTACGCCAAATACAACGCCTCCCTGTTTAATCACATACTCACCGATTGCAGAAAAAGCTCCTCCAGAAGTACTCTCTTTTCGGATCCTCTCGTCTTTATGCTGCAACAAAAAAGCATTTTGTTTTATCGGGGTCTCTTTTGCTACGTTTATCTCAGGGCATACCTTGTCGCACAAACCACAGTCTGTACACTTCTCACTATCAACCTCTGGATATAAAAAACCTTCCTCATCACTGGCCATGCTTATACAGTTTTGCGGACATACATTATAACATGCAGCACATCCACAACAATCAGCTTTATTTTCTATATGAATCACAATGAGATCCCTGATGATTTAAGAGAATCGATTAAAAAACCTTTTGAGCGATCCCTGAATTCCGCCAATTGATTATGAACTCGTTCATAATCTATCTGACGCTTCAGACAATCATTTACCGCTTCTTCTCCAGTGATAAATCGCTCCTCAAGACTTAACAATTCTAGAATAGAATACAATCGAGAATTAGTTGACACTGCACTATCTTTTTTATATCTACTAAAGGTAAAAAATGGCTTCTTATGTAATATTGAAAATACTGTCCCATGAAAAGAGTCTGCACAAATATATTCCGCATGTCTTATTAAATTCAGATATTCGCATGGCCCAATATCATATGGCGCATAATCTGCGAAATCATTATCCGACTTAATATACTCATCCAGATGCTGCAGTTGAACAATTTTACAGCCTGTCTCTTCTTTTAATTTTAAGACGAATTTCCTGTGTTGGCGGTTATTTCCTAAAAAATAACAAAATATATATTTATCATTTATGACAGGCTCATCCTTCTGAATCGACAGCCAATCCTCCGCCGTAAATAACAAGGTTGGGTCGCATACAATAGGCACATCCCTCCCAGTGAGATCTTTAATTATTTGTTGCCCAGAATTCTCTCTCGTTGAAAGATGATCAATCCGCTTCAGAAAAACGCTTGCCTTACCTGCTTGTTTCTTTGGCAACGAAGATATTCCAAAACTGGTGGCAAAGGCTATTTTAGGAGTATTTTGTGGAACAAAATTCAAAGTGTAATAATCTGCTTCAATATTTGATGGGAGCCATAACTGATCACTGCCGACAAGTACCGCTGCATATTTATCGCAACTATTGGATAGTTCTGCTTTAGTTGCATAGCACTCAGATAATTTGAACATTTCTCCGGCAAATTCAGAGAACATTCTATTTCTTCTTGCTACATTTTGACCAAATGACTGTTTTTTCAATTTACGCTGAACACTGAGCTTAAGAGAACCCAGTTTATCTTTAACAGTATTGAGATCAGCTATTTTTGATATAAAATATTTATATTTCGCTTTATTTATCTCTGCCTTCAAACCGTCTATACAAATGGTCTCGTTTGCAACACCCAAATGATCCAATATTTTTTGAGTGGCAAAAGCTTGAAGTTGGCTCCCATAATTCCCCTGGAAATAACACGATACTATGGCTACTTTTTTATCCATTTTATTTGTATGTTAATAGTTAAATATTCCCTTACCAAGCAAGTATTGCTTTGCCCCGGATATAACAGGTAATAGAAAATAGAATTTATGTTTAATTAAATATATCGTTATTTTTCTGAATTTATCGAGTTCTGAGACAGACCCATTAGCCAGTGCATCTTTAAAAATATTGTTATTATAAATTACCTCTTTATATTTACGTATTTTTACCGGCAACCTGTCTTTATTGGATGGATGAAAATATGTACTCATAGCAATAGCAATGAGTACATACATAACACGTTGATGAAACGCAGATAAAAAGTATTCTCTTGTATTATTCCTTTGAATATAAAGATCAATTTCTTTAAAACAGTCAACGAGATATCCAGTATTCTTTTCATCGACAGTTTTAGAGATTGAATTTTCATTGTAACGATAATTATAAAATGTTTTGTTTATGAACATAGCTTTTTTAGCTGCATCAAAAACCCGTAGTGAGAACTCTAACCCCTCTGCCCCCTGTCGAAGCTTAGGATTATGCCATAGTTGATTTTGTTCTATAAAATCCTTGCGCAATAATTTCGAATAGGCAGTGGCTATCCCAGATGTATAAATTAAAGTATTTCTGGCTAAATCTTTACATTCTTCATGTAAATATACTTTTTCATTTCCGGTACAATTCCATCTATATTTTCCTTTAATGACCTTACCATTCAACACATTCTGACTATTCCAGAATATCACATCAGGGTCATGTTCTATTGCTTTCTCTATTAGCACTTCACACGTTTCCGGAGCAATCCAATCATCACCATCAACGTACATAATCCATTGCCCCTTTGCAGCCTTATAACCTGCGTTCCGCGCTGAGACTAAACCGCCATTAGATTTATGAATAACCTTTATACGTTTATCAGTTGCAGCAAATTGGTCACACAGAAATGGAGTTTCTCCTGGAGAACCATCATCAACAAGAATTAGTTCCCAGTGAGCGTAAGTCTGGCATAAAATACTGTCAACACAATCTTTTAAATAAAGATCAACATTAAAACAGGGAACTATAATAGAAATTAAAGAGTCCATTTATCTACAATCTACAACGAATAACAAATAAAATTAATAAAGAAAATCATAGTAAAGAATCACAAACCATATCTAGATTTAGTATAGCAGCGATGCTCTTCACAGACAATATTATCAAAACAGTCAAAAAATTATAACAACAAACCAATTTTATTACCCTTTAAGATGCAAAATAAATTTGATTCTTCCATTCAGTAAATTTCTTAAAATTTATAGCTACAAACATAAGATACAATAAAATCATTATAAAAAATCCAACAATTAGGGACTTCGACCAAGCTACATATATAAAAGCATAGACAATTATAAATTCCTGAATAACATTAAACAACCTCACAGAATCAACAAACTTATTTAAGTAAAGTTCAGCAATTAAACTGCGTACAGCAATAGCTAAAACCATTCCAACAACAACAATTTTCACATCCTCGAAAACATAAGCTCCTAGCAAGCAAAAGATTAAACTTATAACAAGTGCTACAACATTAATAGATAGAAGTACATTTTCCTTTCTCTGAACCTTAAGATATGTGTTGAAAAGTATTTGCATTTTAGTATCAAAAAAACAAACCGGCAATAATAGCGCCAAATACTTGAAACTTGTAGAATATTCAGGCAACCAATTTGACAATAAATACACAAATGGAAAAAAAACAATGAAAATTATAGGCATAAATAATAGTAACCCCGTCCTTATTAACTCATATATATTTTTCTGTTTATCTAGCGATATTTGTCGAAGTGCTGGAAACATAACCATTCCAAATTGCTGAACAAAGGTTAACAAAAAAACGGCTAATGCTATTGAAAATGATATTTTCCCAAAAGTCAAAATACCCCAATTAAGATCAATAAAAAAACGACCTACACCCAAGATGAGCATGCTTGCAATATTAGCAAGCATCAATTTTCCTCCAACCAAAACACTTTTATATACTTCAAAAATTGTTTTTTTAAATGCACTTATTTTGGTCCATAAAATCGACTGGGCTTTATATGCTGAATAAAATAAAGACACAATTTGCGCAAATATATATCCATATACATACGGCCAAAAACTATATTGTTTTTGGCATAGAATAATCACAATTATAGTTAAAAAAAATATCCTGTTAAGAATTATTCCTTTAGAAAACCACGAAGTTTCATTAGCGGCCTGAAATATATATCCAAGATAATTTTGTAATGTAAAAAATAAAAAACAACAGCCAGCAGCGATAATAATCATCAATCTATTGGTATCATCAACTATTAGCGAGCTTCCTAAACAGAGTATTATACAAAAGGACAATTGCCAGACAAACCCTGCTAACATCTGCGATTTAATTATACTTTTATTCATTTTATCGAACGGAATACCACCGTATCGTAAATACACGCCATCGTTTAAGCCAAAATGAAGAAATGGCATATACTGAGAATAAAAAATAAAAAGTTGCCAATAGCTATAGTCTACAACACCAAGGAACTTAGGAAGAATCAAATTAACCCATATGCTAATCACCATAGAGATTAATTGAGCAACTAGCGCATATGATAAATTTGAATAAAATTTTTTTTTAATACTCATGAAAATGACCTTATTTTTTCCTTAATGGCCTCTTTTGTAACGGAAGGAGTTTCGGTAAGTGCTAATTACTAACCATATTGAGGTCAACATCGCATCTAAATGTGCTAAAAATACTATACGTATCTATCTGGGAACCCAATCAAGAATGCTGATTACCTTAAAGAAACAAGATCATTTAAGAAAATTCTTCAAAAAGAAGCCAACAATTTATAAAGAATTTCAAACATCCAAAAATTAAATATGGGGCTTATTCTTTTCAATTTCTATTCACTGGATGAGTTAAATGACCCCTTCACCATTCTCTTAATTTTGTTCGAAGCTTGAACCATTTACCACATATTGAAATCAAAAAGTTTTCTTCATATCTTGCTTTTTAATACAAAATATTTAACCTCTTTAATACTAAAATTAAGCCGTCCTAAAAATAACACTACAAATACTTGAAACCGATTAACTTTTAAATAATCTCTCATATAAATTATTAATGATTTCTGATTCTCTTTAAACGCAAACCTCGAAACTCTTTTTGGGTTGGAACCAATTGATTTTCCAGATTCATGAAGCACTTTGTGCTTTGGAACTAAAACCATTGATTTTCCCATGTTTTTTATTTTATGCCCTAGAATTGGTTCTTCATTATAAAGAAATGTCTTTTCATCAAACAACCCCACCTTTTCAAAAAATGATCTTTTTATAACAAAAAATGCACCTGAAGGGACTTCATATTTTATTGGCTCAACATAAGGTATTTTATCTAAATATACATATCGCTTATAACGTCTTGCAAAGATCTTTTTAAAGAGATGAAAAGATTCTACAACACAATCAAAATAGCTAAAGACACGTCTGATATTAATCTGCTCATTTGCAGGCTGCTTTTTCCACTCTGTTACCACTAAGGGTTGTCCTCCTACGAATAGATCATCTCGTTCTATTTCACATATCACATCTTCAATTGTAGCTTTTTCTACCACCATAACATCTGGGTTCATTACCACAATATATTGGATATTATATTTTGTTGTTAGAAATCGGATACCAGCATTATTCCCTCCTGCATAACCTTTATTTTCATCCAAAAACAATACTTCTGTATTTTCAACATCACATTGAGACAACATCCTCGTATCATTATCCGAATTAGACCCACCATCAATTATACATATTTTATATTTATCATTTTGAGCATGCTTAGCAACGGATTTTGCAGCATTTATGGCATCATTTGCTGTTCTAAAATTAAGAATAACAACTGCATATTTAATATATTCCACAACTTTCTCCGATATTTCCAATACTTTTAATAGTCATTTTTTTACTATTCTACGGTAATTTCATTCAAAATAATCTATTTACATCTTTTTATACTTTAATCTTAAACAAAAATATAATTGTAATGTACATTAACACCAATTGAATAGCGTATCCAATAGATAGCTTATTAATGTAGAATTGATCTTCCATTGCTTGCATTGGGATAAGACCTAACAAACTTGAATAAACAATAAATAGAAATATAGAATTTACTGTGTAAGTACTTATATTTCTTATTTTTCTATATAGAACGTTAAAAAATATCGACATAATAAACGGTAAAGCAAAAACGCCAAACCATCCGAAATCATTAAAAGCTCTCCTTAGGGATGTATAAACGTTTCCTAGCATCACCCCGGTATTCGAGTATCTAAATTCAAGAGAAACTGACAAACCACCTTCACATATTCCAATTTTTGATAAAGAATTAATTAAACCTGTAAAAGATTCTTCACCTAACCTATTATTAGTAGTTAGAATAAAATTATGTAAATACATATCAAGCAAAGGAATCGAACCGCCGAAATACCTTGTTATATATTCAAGAAAATTTTCATCCGAAACGCGTCCAACCAATTCTTTAGAATAGTAGAACAACAGAACGAAACAACACAAACCGAAAATTAAACGTTTAATAAATTGCTTGCTGACTAATCTGGCCCAACTTCGCTTTTCTTTTTCAAAATAATACCACATAAATATACCGCTAACAAAAAAAGTGATAAGACTAAGCCTCCCACCTAGTAACAGTACTTGAGTCATATAAATTATGATTGGCAGTACGTATATACTGTTTTTACGGATATATCCTATTCCCTTGTAGGTACAATTGTAAACAGTGACAAAGAGAAAAACATAAGCGCTACATGTTGAAATCTTCAATGCCTGCTCTACCATTTCATTTAGTTCATAACCATTCATCAAAGCACTTCTAACAGCTGTCATTAGCCCAAGTTTCAAGTGATAATTATCGGCAAATAATGCAATTCTGTTCACCTCTTTATAGAGCAGCAAAGTGACTAACACACCATATACAGTAAAAAAAGCTACTTTCCATGTATCAATTTCAATGGAATAATAACGTCGAGACTTAACTATTTTATAGTTGATAGGAGTATAATTCGCTACCAGGTTACCAACCAAAAAGCTAAAAACACCAAGCATGATTACTACTAACGTTTTGATACCTAAGTCCACTCCCCAATAATTAATATTCATTACTGCTGCTATTGTGGCCAAAACAAAACCACTTATATATAAAGTACTTGGTTTAAAAATATCACCGTTTGACAAATTGTAGTCAAAGACAAGCGCAACAATTAAACCAATAAGTAAAAAATGTATTACCATAAACTCAGCACCTAAATTTAAAAACAAAAATATAGTAGTATATACATCAAGGATAACTTGATACCCAATCAATAGCGTAACGCTGGTCATGATCGAGCCTGTCTTCTACATAATTTACTAAGCTTTTAAATCCTATTTTTGTAAACGCTTTTGCAGATGGATTATCAGGTACAAACTCTTCAAAAATTTCGCAGATACAATGAAAGAACCCTATGATCTGCTTGTCATTGTGCCCACCGATATTATAGGTTTCACCTATTTTTCCTTTTGTGACGAATGTGTACAACGTTCTGGTGTCGGTCCCCTCTTTTCCGCAACAACTAAATCGGCCTTTGCATACTATGGAATCGCTCACTTTCAAGCTCTTCCCTTTCCGCATCTGTCTCACCAAAAAGATAGAGCATCATTACTTATCCTCGGTATATTCAAGGGATTAATCCAGGACCTTATTTATCTTTTTCTGAAAGAATTACGTCACCATCAAGAGGCCATTCTATTCCAAGAAACTCATCGTTCCATAAAATATATCTTTCCTACTTAGGAGCATAATAATTGGTCGTTTTATACTAAAAATCTGCAGTGCCACTTAAAACAAGGATTCCATGTGCAAACCCTTCAGGAACCTAGAATTGTATTTTATTCTCATCCGAAAAAATTTCTCCAACCCATTTTCCATATGTAGGAGAACCATTCCTAATATCCACCGCCACATCAAACACAGATCCATAAATAACCCTAACACATTTACTCTGCAGCTGCTTAATTTGGTAGTGCAGTCCCCGAAGCGTGTTCTTAACCAAACGACTATGGATATTCTGCACAAATTTTCTGTCTACACCAGCTTCTTTCAATGTTCTTGCATTCCAGGTTTCTATGAAAAATCCTCGGTCGTCTCAAAAGACGATTGGTTTAAGGATTTTTACTTCAGGAATAGCAGCTTCTATTACATTCATTATCAATCTCCTGCTAGCGCCTTCAGGTACTGGCCATAGCTATTTTTCCTTAGTTCTTCTGCACGTGTCAAAAGTTGTCTTTTATCGATGTGGCCAAGGTTGTAGGCTATCTCTTCAAGGCAAGCCACTTTAAGGCCCTGACGTTTTTCAAGTGTCTCTATAAATGCGGAAGCCTGGAGTAGGGAATCGTATGTTCCGGTATCAAGCCAGGCAAAACCACGGCCCAAGAGTTCTACGTTAAGTTCTCCGCGTTCAAGATAAGTTTGATTAACTGAGGTAATTTCCAGCTCTCCTCGGTCGGAGGGCTGTATTGTTTTTGCAATTTGAATTACATCATTATCATAAAAGTATAATCCGGTTACGGCGTAGTTCGATTTAGGATTAGTTGGCTTTTCCTCAATGGAAATTACGCGCTGGGTTTCGTCAAACTCTACAACACCAACACGTTCTGGGTCGGTAACCCAGTAACCGAAAACAATCGCTCCGCTCTCGCATTGCGTTGCTTTTTGAAGCTGGTCTTAATTCGAGCGAGCGCCATGAAGGCAAGAAGCATAAAAATACTGTCCAATCGATAATACCCCGGCGGCAACGTAAAAAGTTCCGAATGACTCAGTACGCCCATGCTCAAAAGTCCTGGTAAGCCAAGCAGTACCCCGCCACCGGCTATATCGAGACAGGGTTCAAAAAACGGTTCCGTCGGGCACATTCCAAAGATGCTTGCAGCCAATCGGCCGGTAGTATCTGTTGCTCCCATACCAATCGGAGCAAGGGCATCTACGGCGCTTCGTTCGCTTTTGGTTGTGCCGGACAGTTCAGGTTGACGGAGCTTTTCCTTTTTTTTTGAGGTTTGTGCAGCTTGCCGGCACGTACTGCCTTATGCAGCGTGTCCGCCTTCAGGCCTAACTCTTTAGCAATCTCCGGGATAGTGCTCCCTTCATCGAGCAGCTGTTGTATCTCGGCAATGACAGGAGGTGTCAGCACTGCCGGGCCTCGACATTTACGCTCGGCGAAAAAACCAGCCACACCTTTTTCACGATACAGTTTCACACTACGTAACAGACTGGATTTACTTACCCCGAAAGCGCGCATAATTTCAGCCTGACCGGCACTGCCGTTTATAAATAGCTGGCTGGTGATCATTTTGAATGATCGCATATCATCAACATCGTGAGTAAAAATAGGCAGATTGCCGTATAAGTAGGTGATGCTGTTGCCTTTGCGCATGAAACCAACATTTTGGTTGATCAGGGTAATACCTTCGGGAAAGAAAGGAAGTTGCAGTTGCGGCATGGCAGTCTCCGGCGCGGAAAATTTGGCAGATCACATTTTGCAGTACCATATCGAAATCTTTCGCCTTGGTAAATCCTGTTTAACGTTGCTATGATAATTTTTCCTTTTTACACATAAATTCAATCCGTTACAGTTTCGATCCGGTGCTGAGATAATTTGTCGAGGTCAGGAGGTCTGATATTCCGGCACGGTTTTCAGCCAAACATCAAGCACAAATGGAGCTCCCGCAATAAGAGGGATGGCAAAAAAAGCAAGGAGAAAAAAACCAAAACGGCTGGCTACCATGGAAAGATACAACATCTGCTGTCGGTTTCCCTGCCCTTCATTTTTCATAATGATCGGGTTTAAGGCCTTGAGCATATTCAGTGAAAATGAACTTACCTGGCTGTTAACCTGGCGGGCAATCCCATACGCTGCATTGACCACTGTCCCGAAAAATATATTCAAAATGACAGCGGTACCTTGCGATTTGCTCAGACCGCAAAGAGCACCAAACAGATTCCAGCTTGCAAAAGAGAGCATTTCTTTAGCTAGATGAAAATCACATGAAAGGAAATGAATCCGTTGGCATTCCTGATAACGCTTTGAGCTAAATAACACCTTGAGCAGACATATTACAACAATAATGCCTGCCATTAGCGCCCCATAAAGGATGAGCCGGTCGCCTGCACAGGAAAAGAGTATCATAGCCGTGCCAAGTTTCAGCAAAGACTCTATCACGCCGACGAGAGATTCAAACCAGAAGTCTTCGTGAGCAGTCATTGCTGCGACATATGGCACGGAAAGAATAGTACAAAAAGTACTAATTACCATGAAATGGTAGATAATTTTAGCTGCTCCAATTCGGCTATCTGCGATATGCAAAAAAACATCAAAAAGTAGCAGGCCGACCAATTCAAATACAAAAGCTAATAAAATAGCAAGAAAAAGATGAAGCTGTAAACTTGTTCTAAAAATAACAGCAACCTTGTCATGGTCTCCACTTCCCAAATGGTATGATATGATTCTCTGGGTGGAGGTTGTCATTGCCGCATTAACGAAAGCTAGCATAAGTACTACGCCGGAAACAAGGCTAAATATACCGTAATCCGCAGCTCCCAGAGCTTGCAAAACAAGCCGAGTTGAATACAGGGCAATAAACATTGTCACCAGCATTTTCCCATACAGGAAGCCGGTGTTACTGATAACTCGTTTTGCCGTTTTCATGGATTTTTTCGTTTTTTAAACTGACTCATACAAAATTGTGGGCACCGCAAAAAAGGGACTTCAGATAGAGGATATACTTCACAAGATCATTCCAAAAAATAGCTGAAAACACCCTGACTTTAAGCAGTGCCATCACTACCTACCACTACCAAGCAATACCACCGAAACGGTCCGAAACAACAATTTCAAATCCAACAACAAACACCAATTATCAATATATCGTAAATCCATCTTCATCCAGTCATCAAAAGAGACATCATTTCGTTGGCCGGAAACCTGCCAAATGCATGTAAGTCCAGGTTTCATGCTGAGTCTTCGCCTCTGGCACGGTTGATAGTTCTCAACTTCATCGGGTATTGGGGGCCGTGGCCCGACCAAACTCATTTCCCCCTTAAGGATGTTGAACAACTGAGGCAGTTCATCCAAGCTTGTCTTGCGGAGAAAAGACCCGATTGGTGTTATGCGTGGGTCCTTTGCAATTTTAAAGACAGGTCCATCCATCTCGTTTTGAGCCTCTAAAGATGCCTTAAGCGATTCAGCATTTTCCACCATGGTGCGGAATTTATAAACCTTGAATTTTCTTCCATTTAATCCTGATCTGACTTGTGAGAACAAGATTGGCCCAGGGGAAGAAAACTTAATCAATAATGCAATGATCAAGAGCACCGGACTCAAAACAATGAGGCTAATAAAGGCTGCAAAATAATCAAAAAAACTCTTTGCCAGGAATTCCAAATCTTTTTTGGGAGTTGATGAAAGTGCAAGGGTTGGTATGCCTATAAAATTTTCAAAGGATATGGAGGCAGTCTCTGGCCTGAACATAATCTTTTGTAACTGCCAGTCCGGCATTATGCGAACTTTTACCCCTATTTTTTCAGCAAAGGCAATCTGATCGTTGACATGGTCAACCTGCTTAAGAGGGACTGCAAAAATGACTTCGTCAATGACCTGGTTCAGCAGGATAAATTTAAAGTGTCGCATATCATCCAAAACAGTTACTCCGCCTTCAACAGACTTACCTGTTAAGGTGGGGTCTATTTCCAGGCAGCCGACGATCTCATAGTTGTCATCTTCAGCTCCTTGTATGGTGCGAATGGTTTCTTTTGCCCTCTCCCTGGAGCCAACAATGAGAATACGTACCTGTCCCTTGCCTTTGGATTTAATTACACGGAGGTAATGGCTAACCAGCATACGCCTGGTATATAGCAACATACACAGGCTCAACCCATGCAGAGAAACCAGGATACGACTTACTTCAGCCTGATGAATGAAATATAATGTGACAATGACAAATACATTACTCAGCCCAACTATGAGGATTGATTTGACCAGTTCACGGAAACGGGAGCCGATGATTATCGGTCTTGAGTAATGGAAAAAGGCGAGTAAAAAGTTATAGTAGAAAAGAAAAAGCAATAATATTGTGAAGTAATTCGAGGCCTTGGAAAGCCCTGTGTACGGACCCAAATGGTATAATTTTATGTAATAGATCCCAGAAAAACTCGCCATTGCGAGCAAGATGTCGATAAGATGTAAAACTGTATGGAATCTTTCATTGTGCCAGAAAAACATAATGCTACCTCGACGTGGTCTTATCCTTCTCGTTACCTATTTTAAAACTATATTGTACAGGCTTCGGGCTGCCGGAATTATGTACAATCATGATTTGTATATGGTCAGCATTTTAATAATTTTTTGATTGCCTATAACTTTAATGCGGTGCGTATGACGCACAATGTCTTGGCCTTTCCTTCCGGCATAGGGGCATCAGGCGGAGAGGTATAGTAAACATCTGGTAAAGATTTCAAAATGTGTTCACCTGTAAAGTTCTTACACTCTGCATAGATTGACGCTGATTTATGCCTGCCTCCGGCAGGGGGGTGGTGCGTATGACGCACCCTACGGGCCTTTCCTTCCAGCATAGGTCAATCAATTGAAATAACATAGTAAATATCTGGTAAGCATTTTAAAAACGTGTTCACCTGCGATGTTCCTACACTCTGCATAAATTGATGCTGATTTATGCCTGCCTCCGGCAGGGGGGTGGTGCGTATGACGCACCCTACGGGCCTTTCCTAGCTGGGTAGGCCAATCACTCGAAATAACATAGTAAACATCTGGTAAAGATTGTAAAACCGTGATTACCTGCGATGTTCATACACTTTGTATTGCTTGATGCTGTTCTAGGCCTGCCTCCGGCAGGGGGGTGGTGCGTATGACGCACCCTACGGGCCTTTCCTTCCAGCATAGGTCAATCAATTGAAATAACATAGTAAACATCTGGTAAAGATTGTAAAACCGTGTTCACCTGCGATGTTCATACACTTTGCATAGATTGACGCTGTTCTAGGCCTGCCTCCGGCAGGGGGGGTGGTGCGTATGACGCACCCTACGGGCCTTTCCTACCAGCATAGGTCAATCAATTGAAATAACATAGTAAACATCTGGTAAAGATTGTAAAACCGTGTTCACCTGCGATGTTCCTACACTCTGCATTGCTTGATGCTTGTTTATGCCTGCCTCCGGCAGGGGGGTGGTGCGTATGACGCACCCTACGGGCCCGGGTCCAAGCCAAAGATATTGGTAGATTCGTTTTCTTTGCTTGTGGTTCGGGGGCAGTAAGGTGGTGCGTGTGACGCACCATAAAGTCCGGGGGCCATGCCAAAGGTATTGGTCGATGTATTAATTCGCATAGTGGTCACTTTGTATAGCCTTTACCCGTTCCCTTAATGCTGTATCGTTTGGCCGCATGGCCAATGCCAGGAGGTATTGCTCTTTGGCAAAGCTCATCAAGCCTTGTTTTTGGTACAGCTCGGCACATTTCACACGTATTTTAAAATCATCCGGGAAGTAACGTATTGCTGTGCGCAGCACTTCCAATGCTTTTTCGGGTTGGTTATGGCGCATAAAAAAGCCGTACGGTTGCCAGAAAGAGTTCTTTTTCAGTGTGTCTGTCTGGTCATATACGTTTTGGGCATGGTTATAAATGGCTGCAGCGTCGGCAATATTGCCTTCCTGCTCATATAACTTTGCCAAGGCTAGTTGGCAGGCAAGGCTATTCGGCACGTGGGAAGCCACAATATGTGATGCGATTCCCTGCTCAGTATAGAGGCTTAAAGATTTATAGGACCTACCAGGAAACGTTGAAAGCAGATTTGGTACGTATGTGAGTGCTTCATCTTTCATGCCCAGTTGCAGCAGCATTGCTGCGTAGTCAGCGGCATAGGGGTAATTTCCCGGATCCAGACGCAGTGCGTGTTTCCCATTTTTGATGGCTTGTTCAGGTTGCTGCATTTCTGCCAGGATAGTTGAGGCAGTTTTAAAATAAAGGGCAGAGGTCGGCTCTTTCTGTTGAGCAGAGGCAAGCAGTGGGAGTGCTGTATTATATTCGTTTAGCTGGACCTGGATCTGGGCATGGAGATAGGGATATAAGGCATTTAGTGGCGCCCAGAATGCTGCTTTTGCGGCACGTGAGGAGAGTTCTACCAGTTCCTTGTTTGATCGGTCTTTTTCCGGGAGCAGTTGTTGGGCATGGTTGAGTGTTTTTCTCTTTTCATAACCAACTTTTGCCATTGCACCGCTATAGGCAGTATTGTCAGGGAACTGGAGTGAAGCATACAATTCCCCTCCCTGCAAGGTGACTGTAGAGAACAGCAACAATGACACAACAGCACAAGCTGCAACCTGCACAGGTTTATGCACATGTATATGTGCGTCTGTTGCGACCGATCTTGTTGTTCTTTGCGATATTCTAGTTGAGGCACACAAGAGCCCAAGTGTAAGAAAAAAATACATACCAACGCTGGAGCTTATATGAAAATTCAATTCCATAAAGGAATGGACCAAAAAAGAGATCGCTCCAGCTAACATCCCTGTATAGAGATAGCGGATATATTTGTCCCTGCGTGAGGTAAAATCGCGATAGGTGGCAATACAGACTGCGGCAATAAACCATGCAATACAAACCGATCCGGCCACACCGTTTGTAACAAGTGATTCAAGGTATTCGTTATGAGCGTGTTGTGGGAGCGTGCTACTTGGCTTATTTAGATACGATGGATATACACTGGCAAAAGATCCCGCCCCTGCTCCTGTTACGGCATAATCCTGAAATATTTCGATTGAATTTTGCCAAAAGGGAGTCCTGCCGTTCATGGTCCCAATATCATGGTCAACTGCTCTACCCATACGCTGATCAACTGTATGCAGGGCATCCCTTCCCACACCGGTTAACAAAACCACAACCACAAGACATGCAATGGAAGCCAGGGTGGTGGATGTTATTTTTTTACGGTTGAGAGCTATAACAAATGCCAGGGCCAGTCCTGTGCAGAGCATTCCGCCTCTGGATTTACTTAACCCTAGAGCGATCACAACCAGAACAGTGGCCAACCCGTACAGCAGGTGTTTACGATTATGACGCTCCGTGAGAAACTGCTTCATTCGTTTGAGGAAACGGCTGCCGACGTTCTGACTCCTGGATTGATAGTAGAGGTACAGGGCAAAAATCAGCGGAGCAATCATGCACACCATTGCGCCAAAGTGATTTTTATAGGCAAAGGTGCCGAAAAAAATCTGGACGGAAAATTCCCGTATCCACCAGACCTTGGTTGTGCCGGTATAGTGTTGCAGAATGCCGAGAACACATATACTGCTTACAACGATGACGATGGTATTAACCAGCCTGCGTATTTGGGTTCCGGTACGGACAAACTGAATTATAGTTATGTAGAGGGCAGCATAGGCACTAAAGCGAAGCAGTTCCTGCAGGGTTTCCCTTGGGGCAATTGTTATAGGGGCAAAATGGCGGACCCCATCCGGTGTGTTCAATGCTGCCTGGGTGTATAATTCTGCGGCATTGGGTGAAACGAGTGAGAGCACTCCCATCGGCAAGGGGATGAGTTGGATGGCCATCCAGCACAGGCAAAGCGAGAGTGGAAGCAGGCCTGGGACTTTCTGTAAAGGTTTTCCTGATCGATACCTGTGGGCAAGCCCCATGAGCAAGGCTGTAAAGGCTGTTATTTCTATGACCATATTGGACCATAGATCAATACTGCCAAATGCCAGTGGTGCAAACACCACTAGAAACAGTAAGAGGGTATTGATTCTATTGTCCATAACAGCTTTAACGTACAGTGTGAAATATTCTTTGGCTACAGCTCGGAATCACTAGACGAATTCAGGAACCACAAAATTACAGGGAAAGAAAAAGGGGCAGCTGTATTTTCACAAATAGCAGCTGCCCCGTCAGTCTCAGCAGAGTTGACATATGGCCACCCTGAATAATTGCTTTTTCGTCCAATCTCGACGTTATGTTCAAAAAATTATCCTCGAAATATCAACTATATGTCTGTGGTAATTTTTTTCACACGCCTTGATCTTGAACGAAAAATCTAATTATTCAAGATACCCATAAAAAATTACTGTCTGCGTCGTGCAACTCCGGCCAGGCCGATCAGACCTGCTCCAAAGAGCAGCATGGTCGTTGGTTCAGGTATCTGAGTGCCTTGAAGGACCATATTGGTCTGATAGTCAGCTACCCAGTTAGCATCTGCATCCACCCAGGTGCCGCCAAGCCACAGTACCAAGGTGCCTTCCTCGTCCATGTACCAATCATCGAAGTCATCTGCCAATTCGATAGTGATGGAAAAAGTGAGAGCGCTTAAATCTGCATCTGAGTACCTAAGGCTTAACCCGTTTGCATAGGACTCTTCAATTGAACCTGTGGCAGCATAGGTTGGTACGGTTTCTCCGAGGGTTCCGGCGTCTGCATAGAGGAACGCTTCCCACCCCTCTGCATCGGTGGTACCGGCATAGTCCCAGGTTAAATCAGTGACAACATACTCTTCACCCCATTCAGGGGCATCTGCTCCGCCGGTATCGCCAAGGCCCCAGAGGTTGAACGAGGTCAGACGGTAGTCGTTCGCGTAGCCCACACCATAAGCAACGCCATAGAGTATTGACTGAAGCCTGGAAGTATAGGTATTAAAGGTTCCAGAGTCGGTAGTTACCTTAGAAGCACCGTCATACAGGCCTGCTTCCACAGGGCTGCTTGTCGCGTTGAAGATAGAATTGGTTACCCAACTTGTGTCTAAGATGTCGTTACCATCAAAAGTAAAAGTGTAGGAAGCTGCCTGTGCACCGACGGTAAACACCAGGCAGCCGGCCGCGGTTGCGGCGAGAGTCGCAAATGTTTTCTTCATTTCTTCATTCTCCTGCAAAATACCATGTTGTTATGGTGGTTTTTGCTGAGTCCCGACTGCCAGGCAGGAACCAGCATAAAAAGCTTGAGGTCATTTAAAAAATGCCTCTATGTTCAATTTCTTTGTGCGCCTTGAATGTGAGCATCTCTTCTCGTGTTTCAAGGTACGCTGTATTCTTCCGCAAGGCTCGATGCAATGATGCGCCGCAATTGCTCCAGGTCTTGTGGTTTATCAGTACGCACTACCTGAAATGCAGGTATGTTCTGGGAGACAGTTGCACACTGTTGAAAATGTTCAACCCGGCCTACCTGTTGCAGCAACCTGGTGGGCATGGTGAATCGGATGCTTTTCAGCATGGCCTCCCGGGCTGATATTCTTGAGCATGACAGGGTTTCCCCTAACTCAAGAAAGCAAATTGCCCGCAGCATATAAGCCGTATCCGTTTCAGCAACAGGTAAGGGCACGTAGCGTTTTACTTCTCCATCCTGTACCGGCAGTAACGTCTCTGCCTCTGGTACGATCTGCTGCGACATGGCAGGATCGATCTTGAGGAGCGGGAACGCCGGCAAAACCTTAGCTACAGTGTTGCTGACTTCCAGGGCAACAACATCGTCTGCAAGCACGCTCCAGCCGGACTGCATGAGAACAGCTGCAAGGGTGGATTTGCCTGCGCCCGAGTCACCCACCAGGGCAACCGCCCTGCCGTCGGCGTCTGCAACGCAGCTGCCGTGATACACCAGACAACCTCGTACATAGAGCAACACTGCAAAGACAACCCCGCTCAAGTACAGGGCCAAGGTTCGTTCGTCTGCCTGCTGCGCAGGCGTCAGGACCATCTTGCCGCCTGCTGTAATACTATATTCCCCTACTCCACTGAAATAGAGCACGGCTTTGCCCTGCTCCATATCAATGTTGAACTGAAAACTGCGATGTCCGTAAGCGGCGGACAGATCCACCGGCTTTTGTACTATAATATGCACATCGCACTGTGCCCGGGGTGTAATGGGGGGAAACTCCAGCACAGGTAATTGGGAACATATGGTCAGGCCAAAGGCACTGTACCACTGTTCATGAACATCCATTGTTGACAACTAAAACACAGGCTGCTGCTCGGTACATTCTTGCAGAGCAGCAGCAAAAGATAAAAAAAGTCTTACAGACTGGGGTGATGTCCGGCAGGCTCAAGGCCCTGTCCGTCGTTGACGCCCCAACCTTTCAGGGTAATTTTTTCAACACTTCCGTAGCTGGTAAGCACGGGCTGTACCCACAGCTTTTTTCCAGCTTCGTTAGTAACTGTTTTCTTGGTTTCCATCACGATCCTCCGATCATATTAAAGACAACAAATAACTGGCTCTAAAAAGTATAATGGCAGTTATTACTGATAAACATACCACGCAGGTGAGTTCAACTGTTATTTTCTCAGGCCGGTAGGGGTTTCACACATAAATCAAGGGAGTTAGCAACCTTTTCACGCCTGAACACCTTGTGCTCAAAGAACACTTTAAAGCTATACCAGCCAGTACAGCATGGTGTTATTTTTTTGTTACGTTTCGGTAAGGGGCATTATGATCCGGTCCTTACAGGGAACCTTGAATAATTGTTTTTTCTGCCAATCTCTGCGTTATGCTCAAAATTTTATCCTCGGAATATTAAGTATATGCCTGCGGTAAAATTTTTCGCATGCCTTGATCTTGATTGAAAAACCTAATTATTCAAGGCCCCCTACAGTGAATGCTCTTTTGAGGCTCAGGGATTCAACCTGTTTGTCTCTTTTAAGCAGTACAAATGTTAATACCAAAAAAGGCAAGCTTGTGCAAATTAGGCCATTTTTGTCTTTTCCGTAATTTTGGATTTCTGTATGTCGGTTTCTGAACGACAGTATTTTCGATATGGAATTATGTGGGAAAGCTACGAGATACCACAATGTGTCTTTTTACCTTACAACATTGTAAAAAATACTTTTTATCTTTATGAATTTTTATTTATTTGGCGCGTAAATTTTTTTTAAATAGAGGGGTAGGAACAATTATTAAGATGGTTGAAAAGGATGTATTGCTGTGATTTTGGGGTGTTAGAGGTTGCGCTGAAGATGGATTAAAAGTGTATTCTATTTGCGACAGGTTGTGATATAAGGAGAGATTGGGGGGTTGAAGGGGGGGTGGTGGGTGGTGTTTATGGCTGGTATTTGGTTTTCCTGCCTTCGGCAGGGGGGGGTGGTGCGTATGACGCACCCTACGGGCTCCGTGGTAGGGGGTGGTTTGGGGGATGTAGGTGGGCACTGGGGTGTTCGGGCCGCGGTGGGTGTGGGCCTGCCTTCGGCAGAGGGGCGGTGCGTGTGACGCACCCTACGGGTTCCGTGGTGGTGGGATGATTTTGGGGATGTGTGAGGGCGCTCACTCTGCGAAGTCTATTTTCCAAATGCCGGCGGCGATATTTGCCAATTGCTTTTGTCTTGACTCTATTTTTTGCTCATCCCAAACTTCGTAATGTTCAGCAATCGCCTTGGTGATGGTGAAAACGCTTTGCTCAAACACTTGTCGTTTCGCCGTATAGTCGCTATTGCCCAGATCCCGATTTCTATTTGTTTCGAGCGGCGTCATATTACCTATTCGGTAGATCAGGCGGTCCTGCTTTGATTCTTCG
This sequence comes from Desulfobulbaceae bacterium, assembly GCA_963678525.2. Lineage (GTDB taxonomy): Bacteria > Desulfobacterota > Desulfobulbia > Desulfobulbales > Desulfobulbaceae > Desulfogranum. The sequence continues at coordinate 39,356 of CAXXDG010000003.1, read as the reverse complement.
ATATGTGACCAGGTCTCGGAGGGATGCTCCGGCAGAATATGTTCAAGGCTATAGGCTGCGCTTTCAAAATCAAAGTCCTGACCGGAGCGCTGTCGTTCGATCTCAAAAAGAATATATCGTACGACTTTCTTGTTCCGGCTGTTCGTTGTGCGCAGTTCCTTTTCGCTAAAGGCTGTCTTGAATTGGGCATCCTGCGGGTACACGTCACCAAGGGCGGTAATTACGTCAGATGCGGGTATGGAAGTATCGGCGGATACTTTCCAGGCAATGTCATTGTACAGGCGTTCCTGTTCATGAGCCTGGAGGTTACAGATAACGTTGTATCGTAACGATACCACAGCAACAGCCTTTACAATGCGTGTAAAATGCATTCTTTGAGTCTCATAAAATCTGGAATGGCATGACAACAGCATGGCCAGCGGCTGCCGCACATTAAACATGATGATGTGTTTAAGCGCCTGTTTCTCATCACTGTTCCAGGAAGGATCCTGGGGGTCGCGAAGTGCAGCGTAGATTGCTGCGCAATGATCCAAATCGCGTAACAGTTTAAAAGCGGCATCACGGGTAACGATCCGTCTGCGGAGTGTTTTGAACAAGTCAGATTTGCGGACCAGTTTGTTTCGGCTATTCCAGAATACCCGGAGAAATTCGGGGAAACTCTCACTGCCAAGCAAGCCGACAATACGTTCCCAACGATCTTCCAGGGCTTTCAGTTCTGTTTCATGGGTATCCTGGGAGCTGATGACTGAGAAGAGGTAATTTTTCAGCAAATCCGTGGCCGAAAGTCGCACCCCTCTCGCGTTAAGGGTTTCAAATACCTTGAACGCATTGAGTTCATCCGTAACCGTAATAACGGTAAAAAACAGCTTGTCGACCAGTGTGTCGATAAAAGCGGCCAGTTCCTTGCCGCTGTGGATAGCAGTTCCGGCATGCGCCTTGATTTTGTCCGTGAACCAGGTAAACGCTTTTCGCAGCTGATGTTCGGAGGCGTTCAGCCCTCTCTGGGGTATTTTTTCCAGAGGGACCAGGTAGGTTTGATAAAAACGGTTATTGTGTCTGTTCAACACCAGTTTGGATTGAGGCACCAGGCTGACCGGGTCAAGGTAACCAATGTAACTGTTTTGCAGCTGATCTTTACGCTTTGTATTATTTTCTGCATCTATCTTGCTTTTGATCAGGTTTTGCAGATGCCCTAAGCAGGCCAGAATCATAACGCTGAGGGTGGTAAGACGCTGCTGGCCATCGATTATATCAAAACGCTTACTGTCGGCAGACTGCAGCACCAGATATCCCATATAGTGTGCTGATTCGCCATCAGGTTCAAACAAGCCGAGGATATCCTGCCACAGATCATCCCATTCATCTTCGGTCCATGAGTAATCCCGTTGAAAGGGTGGCACCCGATAGCTCAGTCCATTGCCCAGCAGCTGACGAAAGGTGGAATTCGTGGTGTTGAAATGCATCATTGCCGTTTTTAATCCTTGTTCGCGTCACGCCCTGAAATTGTTTTCCAGGCAGTGTCGGTTTTCTTCTTTGGAGTCAGTGGGGTCCGGTTAAGGTGTTGAGGATCCTGTTTTTTATAATTTTACTACAAAGTTGCTGAGGTGGCTACATATGGGTTTATTTTCGTTACCGTGTAGTTGTGGCCGGCTTTGGTAGGGGGGGTGTTGTTCCGTTGGATGTTTACATACGTGTTGGCGATGGGGTTTTATGCCTGCCTTCGGCAGGGGGATGGTGCGTATGACGCACCCTACGGGTTCCGTGCAAGTGAGGTGTTGGGTGGGAGGAAGTCGTCTGGAGGAAATGGTGACTTTTTTATGCAGGGGGCGGTGGGTTTATACTCCTTTTTCAATATAGATTACACACTTGGCGGGTATGTTATTTAATGGCCGAGGGGTTGTGTCCAATCATCCAAAATGAGGTGATGTTGTACGTTATAAAATGCTTTATCGTTGGTAATCAAGACTGCGCCGGCGGCCAGCGAATGGGCGGCAATTAATATGTCCATGGCTCCCAACGGCTTTCCTTCTTTTTCACACACGGTTCGTAACCGCGCATAGCATTGGGCGGCATCAGAATCCCAAGGTAAAATGTCCAGCCGTAAAAGAAACTCCTTAACGGCCAGGGCAAGTCCTTTTGCTTCAGGCTTTTTAGCCAGGCCCCGCAACAGTTCAGCCTCTGTTATCGAGGATATGCACACATTTGCCATTGGAACAGCGCGTAAACGCTTTCTGATAACCTCAGGTTCTCCCTTGATGATATAGCTAGCCGTATTTGTATCGAGCATGAAAAGTCTGTCTTCCATCAAAACAAATCCTTTTCCTGGGGAATTTCATTGTCACGCTCGTCCATAAAGTCATCCGGCACATCGATGGTTTCCATCATTTTGAAAAAATCATCCCAGCTTCCCGGTTTTCTGGAGATGATTACGTCCCCTGTTTCCGAATCCTTACGGATGTACACTTCGTCACAATCGAAACGAAAGTTAACAGGTAATCGAACCGCTTGACTGCGGCCATTCATAAATAACTTTGCTGTATGTCTCATGGTATTTCACCTTGCAGGGTATCTCATGTGAACTTGAAATTCATTGTAACTGCTCACAGTGTACCTGATCTTTCCGCGATCAGTCCGGCTTACGTATGACCCAATACGCTGCGCCGGCCTGCTTGCAAAAATCTCAGGCATCCTGTAATCAGTTACAAATACAGGAGATTTGTCAAGCTTAACCAGGTCCCTGTGAGTAGTTACAATTCATTTTATTATTGGAGAGTTTGCGCCCAATCAATGGGTATATATCATAGTATATGATTGGCTGCGTGATATATCAAGATATATCTTTGGTGAGGTGGAGTATATTCGTTTGCCTGCCTTCGGCAGGGAGGCTGGTGCGCATGACGCACCTTACGGGCTCCGTGCAAGCGAGGCGTTGGATTGCAGAAAGTCGCCGGGGAGGAAATGGTGTTTTTTTATGCAGGGGGGTCGGTGGGATTGAGGGCTGTAGGGTGCGTCGTACGCACCGACCTATTCTTTTCGCTGCAAACGACACTCTGAGTACGGGTGTACAAAAATTGCGATTACAGCGCTATTCCCTTGTTCTCTATTTTGACAATATGAGAACGGTGACATATAATGCTATCAAAATGAAAGTAGATATTGCCGTCAAGGAGGTTTTCATGGGCGCATTATCCATACGTGGAGTAGATGAAGAATTGTCTGCATTACTGAAGCAGGCTGCTGCAGCTGAGAATAAAAGCGTCAACCAATATGTACTGGACACCATGCGAAAACAAGTTGGACTGAACAAAGAAAAACGGTTTACCAGGAAATATCACGACCTGGATCATTTGTTCGGCAGCTGGTCTGTGGATGAACACGCACGTATTCAGAAAAAAATTGATGAAGAGCGAAGAATAGATGAGGAGCTCTGGAAATGAGGAAGGTGCTCATCGATACCAATATCTACTCCGGTGCAATGCGGGGCGCACCGGAAATTGTTGACCTGTTGCAGAGTGTTTCACATATCGGGATCAGTGTAATCTCTCTTGGAGAGTTGTTGTCAGGGTTTCGAGGAGGCAACAGAGAGCGGGAAAACCGCCGGGAATTGAACATGTTCCTGGACTCACCACGGGTCACCCTCTATTACATTGATGAAAATACGGCTGAGTATTATTCCGAGATTCTTAATTCACTGAAAAACAAGGGTACCCCTATTCCAACCAATGACATATGGATTGCTGCGACGGCGTGCCGACATGGTCTGCGACTTCATACATTGGACAAACATTTTGAACGGGTTGATGGTCTTTTTCTTGGGTAGTGTGGTGGTTTGATGAACCATGAAGCTTCATGGGGATTTTTTATGCCTGCCTTCGGCAGGGAGGCTGGTGCGTATGACGCACCCTACGGGCTCCGTGCAAGAGAGCCGTTGGGTGGGAGGAAGTTACCGGGGAGGAAATGGTGCCTTTTTTATGCAGGGGGTTGGTGGCGTAGGATGTGCCCTACCCGGCGCCGTGGTATTGGTCATTTGAGAGGTATGGCACGGTAATCTCAAACCTAAGCTGTCACCAAGGGGCGCGCATGTTCCAGCTTGTCAGCCAAAACTTCATTATGCTCGGCCAGCCACATATCATTAATGAGTTGGAGGTTAAGCCAAAATCCAGGAGTGGTTCCCAAAACTTTTGCTAACAAAAAAGCGGTTTCAGCTGTCACCCCGCGCCGATCACAGCAAAGCTCGTTGACTGTCTTTCTGCCCACCCCCATGGCTTTTGCCAACTCACCCTGGGTAATACCTAAGGGTTCCAGAAATTCTTCTCTGAGCATAGTGCCCACGCTCGTAGGTTGATGAGCGGGAATTCTTAGTGCTTCAACCATCATTTTACCTCTTTATTTGTATGTATGGGGATCCAGATGGACCTCATTTGCCTCACCCGCATCCCATTTGAATATCACCCTGTATTGCTTGTTCACGCGGATCGAACACCAATCCTTCAGTTTCCCTCCAAGGTGTTCAAATCGGTTGCCCGGCGGCACCCTTAAATCTTTCTCACCTTTCGCTACGTGAATAATATCAAGCTTGCGCTTTAGGGCACTCTCAATAGTGCTTGGTATTTGAGGTGTTTTTTCACCACGAAAGTAATATCCCTCCAACCAATGATCCCGGAATGTTCTAATCATAATCAATTGTACCCTGTATCGATACACGTTACAAGAAATTTCAGCAGAAAATTTGATGTGATTATTATGCCTGCCTTCGGCAGGGGGGGTGGTGCGTATGACGTACCCTACGGGCTCCGTGCAAGCGAGGCGTTGGATGGGAGGAAGTCGCCGGGGAGAAAATGGTGATTTTTTATGCAGAGGGATCGGTGGGATCGGTGGGATTGAGGGGTGTAGGGTGCGTTGTACGCACCGATGGGCAGGTCGAGCGCTGTAGTGGTTGCAGTTTTTTTTGAGGCTGTAGCGGAAAGATGTTTTTTTCCTGCCTGCGGCAGGGAGGTGGTGCGTATGACGCACCCTACGGGCCCAGGTAATAGTGGGCGTGTTGGTAGATTTTGGTTTGTGGGTGGCGCTGAAAGAGAGAGTATGATTCTTTGCCAGGTGTTTGGTGCATGCGGGGATGTAGGGTGCGTTGTACGCACCGATGGGCAGGTCGAGCGCTGTAGTGGTTGCAGTTTTTTTTGAGGATGTAGCGGTAAGATGGGGTTTTTCCTGCCTCCGGCAGGGGGGTGGTGCGTATGACGCACCCTACGGACCCAGGTAATGGCGGGCGTGTCGGTAGATTTTGGTTTGTGGGCGGATCAGAAAGAGAGAGTATGATTTTTTGCCAGGTGTTTGGTGTATGCTGGGCTGTAGGGTGCGTTGTACGCACCGATGGGCAGGTCGAGCGCTGTAGTGGTTGCAGTTTTTTTTGAGGATGTAGCGGTGAGATGTTTTTTATACTGCCTGCGGCAGGGAGGCGGTGCCTATGACGCACCCTACGGTCCCAGGTAATGGCAGGCGTGTTGGTAGATTTTGGTATGTGGGTGGAGCAGAAGGAGAGAGTATGATTTTTTGCCAGGTGTTTGGTCCATGCGGGGATGTAGGGTAGAGTAGAGCACTGATTCAGCCGGCATCTTCGGCCCTTTCTATATTCAAGACGCCTCGCCGCACGCGGCTACTACGTGTTCTGAAGATATCGCCTCTTCAATGCTCCCTCATCAAACCGTGCATACGGTTTTCCCGTACACGGCTTTCCGATGTTCTTCACCATAAGGCTTGCGCCTGTCGCTTCCATTTCGCCCAGGTTGGAACTCTATAGAGGCCTACATATCTGTACAGGTACGCTGTACTGAACCGTTCGTATCCACGAGTACGGGTTCTCACTTTGTGACGGATGCACAAATGCTTGCGCATTCGTTCTTCCGTAAAGTGCTTGACTCTGCTCATCACTTCCGTACTGTGTTCATAGTGAAAGTATCCTGTCCAACCACGGAGGACTTCGTTTACCTCTTCCACTAGTTTCGGCAACGGTATCAGCGTTCTCCTACGGTTGGTCAGTTGCTTTACTTTGGACTTGATCCGATCAACCGAACGCTTTGATGGCTCAACATGGGGATACACTTTGCCGCTGCGACGACTTTTCCTCATTCGAAAATTGAAGCCAAGAAAGTCAAAGCTCTCCTGTTTCGCATTTATCACGGAAGTCTTTTGCTCATTGAGCCGTAGCTCGCATTTGGCAAATAACGCTTTGACCAGTTGCAGTGACGGTTCAACAGACCCTTTGCATAAAATCACAAAGTCATCTGCATATCTCACCAGCTCTGCACCATGTCGGCGCGCTATATCATGTCGTTCCCATATCCTGTCAAGCAAGTGCAGGTACAGATTCGCAAGCAATGGCGAGATGACCCCGCCCTGCGGTGTTCCGAAACGATTTCCCTTTCCTCCGCCTATGGTTCGGCGGCGACCATTCACATCTTCTACCACCGGCGCTTTGAGCCATTGCTTGATCAGCGCCAGGACTTCCTTATCGCTGATCCGTTCGGCTACCACTGCCAGAAGTTTTGAGTGAGGGATGGTGTCAAAGTACTTTGACAGGTCCGCATCAATCACTTGATGGTGCCCTCTTACCAAAGCGCTGCTGATCGCGTCAACAGCACCATGTGCTGAACGTTTCGGACGGAATCCATACGAACTGTCACAAAAATCAGCCTCAAATACCGGTTCGATCACAAGCTTTAATGCCTGTTGCACTACCCGGTCACGTATTGTGGGTATTCCCAGCGGACGTTTGTCCCCGTTGGCTTTCGGTATCCAGACTCGGAGCACTGGATCGCACCGATAGCTTTTCTCCCGCAATTCCTGTCCCAATCTTTCAAGAAATGCACTCTCCCCTTCTCCTTCACTGATGGACTCAATGCTCACCCCGTCTGCTCCAGGGGAGCCCTTATTGGCCCGAACAAGTTCGTATGCATGACTCAGGATGTCCGCACGGTAGATCTTGTCGTACAGCGCGTAGAAACGAAAAGCAGGTTCCTGCTTGGCCTTATGGTACAGCTTCCTCTGTAGCGTCTTGATACTGTTTGGAGTTAATAGCTTAGGCAATCTCCTGACCCTCCGCTCTTTAGTTGCATGAACAAAGTAGGGCTCCTTTCCTCAGTCAGGGGTTATGTTGTCCCCTGTCCTCAAACGGTACTATGAGCCCCTCCGACTCCCGATACGAACCATGAAAATTTCGGGGTCTCCTTATATCCCATGGTTTACGATCCTGAATCATTTCCGCATCGGGTCTCCCGCACTGCACTGTTGTTCCTCCGATACATGCCGTCCCTGCTTCCCCGGGAGATCTCCTGAGACGCTTCCGTTTTCCCTTCTCAAGAACTGCGGCCTTCCCTTAACGCACAAAAGGTCGGCTTCTCCATATAAGCGTTGACGAGGCTACATATAGGTTCACTTTCGTTACGGCCTGCACCTTCGCCCATGGGAAACTTACAACCCCTGATTACTCAGACGCTGCTTCCTGGTACTTAAAAGGTGTACGGACAACTCCTTTTGCAGGACTTCAACCTGCTGGAACAACAGCCGTTACGGCATACGTGCGTCATACGCACCGATGGGCAGGTTGAGCGCTGTAGTGGTTGCAGTTTTTTTTTGAGGTTGTAGCGGTAAGATGTTTTTTTCCTGCCTCCGGCAGGGAGGCGGTGCGTATGACGCACCCTACGGTCCCAGGTAGTGGCGGGCGTGTGGGTAGATTTTGGTATGTGGGTGGAGCGGAAAGAGAGAGTATGTTTTTTGCCAGGTGTTTGGTCCATGCGGGGATGTAGGGTGCGCCGGGCGCACCGATGGGCAGGTTGAACGGGGTAGTGGTTGCGGTTGTTTTTTGAGGCTGTAGCTGTGGGATGGTTTTTCCTGCCTCCGGCAGGGGGGTGGTGCGTATGACGCACCCTACGGGCCCAGGTAGTGGCTGGCGTGTTGGTAGATTTTGGTTTATGGGTGGAGCGGAAAGAGAGAGTATGTTTTTTTGCCAGGTGTTTGGTCCATGCGGGGATGTAGGGTGCGCCGGGCGCACCGATGATTACTATTGCTTTTCGATTTTTTGCGCCTGAGATTTTGCTACTTCAATAATGGTTTCCAGCCGAACCAATCTCCTGTCGTGGTCGCGCAGCTCCTGAGATATTTCAGAAAGCATGCCCCCTGCCCGCTCAACCTTTTCGGTTAAAAGCAAAACCTCTTTCATAGCTCCAATCACATCCTTGAGCGTGCTCATCTGGTCCCCCTGATTTCTTCAAGGACATTTTCAGCATCTTGCAGCCCTTTTTCCAGGGTGCTTTTTGCTTTGGCTGTGGCTTTTTGTACCGCCTCGACTAACGCTGCCAATAATTCTTCATCCTCGTTTGACGGACGCCTGGTACAACGCTGCCGGACAAGCTCCGACATGCTGATCCCCTCTTTTTTGGCTTCGTTTTGTAAAAATGTCTTAAAATCAGGGGTTCCAAGAATGGTTATCCTTTCAGACTGTACTGCCATTATGTTCACCTCTTTGTGATGAGTATTATAATTACAATTATAATGGTATGTGACCGGCAAATCAATGGTATTGTCGGCAAGGGGGCATGGTGAGGCCGACATGTGGGGAATAGAATATGGCCACCTTGAATAATTGCTTTTTCGCCCAATCTCGGCGTTATGCTCAAAAAATTATCCTCGAAATATCAATTATATGTCTGCGGTAATTTTTTTCACATGCCTCGGAGTCTACGCTTACCTGACCTTGAACGAAAAATCTAATTATTCAAGATACCCATATGTTAAAATGATAAGAGGGGTGGGTATACCGTTTGCTGCAAATACCTGAATCCGTGAGCTTTCGTCCGTGCATCAGCTTCGTTGTCCGGGGCCACCTGATTAAAGTAAACTTTATCAGGTGGTTGCGGGCAATGAAGATGGGGTGCGGACGGATGCCCCGAAGGGCGAATGGTTACATCCTTGTGGAAACACCGAAAGTATAATTTTCCTGTAATTGCTATTAGATACATTTGGCAGTTCAAAAAAAACGTCACGGATTCAGGAAATATACATTGTGGGTGTATACCTGCCTTCGGCAGGTGGGTGGTGCGTATGACCTACCCTACGGTCCCAGGTAGTGGCGGGCGTATTGGTAGATTTTGGCATGTGGGTGGAGCATTCCTTGCAAGGCCTAGCTAAGTTGCGGCTACACCGAACTTTAGCTAACGATGAATGTTTATGTTACGAGGAACTCAAGCTTTGCAAGGGCGATTGCCGTCAACTTGAGCCAATTGATGAATTTCTTCTTGATAGATCATGTAATAGCACTTATAATAATACTATTAAAAATATCCTGATAATACTTTTTGGAGTTTATTATGAACACGATCACTGCTAACCAGCTTAAAACAAAAGGTGTTTCCATACTTGAAAGTGAATTGGCAAGTCAAAAGGAACTGGTTATTACCGTCCGGGGCAAAGAAAAGTTTGTTGTCATGAATATGGACCATTATAACTATCTTCGAGAATGTGAACTTGACGCAGCTTTACATGAAGCAAAAGCCGATTATCAAAACGGAAATTTTGTTGCCGAAAGTGTTGAAAAACACATTGAACGGTTAACAACATGAATTTTAGTTTAATTTATACAGATAGCTACATTAAGAGAGCAAAAAAGTTTATAAAAACGCATCCTGAATTAATTGGACAGTACGAAAAGACCCTTAAGTTATTAGAAATCAACCCTCAACATCCGTCCTTGCGATTACATCAATTAAAAGGAAAGTTAAAAGATCTTCACTCTGTATCAATCAATATTTCATACCGAATTACACTTGAATTCTTTTTCAATGAAAAAGAAATTATTTTGGTCAACGTCGGCCATCATGATGAAGTGTACTGATTCCCTTTTTTAAAAATTTAACGACCTCCTCCACAGTCCGGACCCACAACGGTTGCACATACCTCTGCCACGCCTTATGCGGCATGAAACGCTAGAGTAGTGCTTCCCGGTACTTAAAAGGTGTACGGACAATTCCTTTTGCAGGACTTCAACCTGCTGGAACAACAGCCGTTACGGCATACGCACCGATGGGTAGGTCGATTGTGGTAGTGGTTGCGGGTTTTTTTTTGAGGATGTAGCTGTGGGGTGTTTTTTTCCTGCCTCCGGCAGGGAGGTGGTGCGTATGACGCACCCTACGGGCCCAGGTAGTGGCTGGCGTGTTGGTAGATTTTGGTTTATGGGTGGAGCTGAAAGAGAGAGTATGTTTTTTTGCCAGGTGTTTGGCGCATGCTGGGATGTAGGGTGCGCCGTGCGCACCGATGGGTAGGTCGAGCGGGGTAGTGGTTGCGGGTTTTTTTGAGGGGGTAGCTGTGGGATGGTTTTTTCCTGCCTATCGGCAGGGGGGTGGTGCGTATGACGCACCCTACGGTCCCAGGTAATAGTGGGCGTGTTGGTAGATTTTGGTTTGTGGGTGGAGTAGAAAGAGAGAGTATGATTTTTTGCCAGGTGTTTGGTCCATGCCGGGCTGTAGGGTGCGTCATACGCACCGATGGGCAGGTCGAGCGCTGTAGTGGTTGCAGTTTTTTTTGAGGCTGTAGCGGTAAGATGTTTTTTTCCTGCCTCCGGCAGGGAGGTGGTAGAGTAGAGCACTGATTCAGCCGGTATCTTCGGCCCTTTCTATATTCAAGACGCCTCGCCGCACGCGGCTACTACGTGTTCTGAAGATATCGCCTCTTCAATGCTCCCTCATCAAACCGTGCATACGGTTTTCCCGTACACGGCTTTCCGATGTCCTTCACCATAAGGCTTGCGCCTGTCGCTTCCATTTCGCCCAGGTTGGAACTCTATAGAGGCCTACATATCTGTACAGGTACGCTGTACTGAACCGTTCGTATCCACGAGTACGGGTTCTCACTTTGTGACGGATGCACAAATGCTTGCGCATTCGTTCTTCCGTAAAGTGCTTGACTCTGCTCATCACTTCCGTACTGTGTTCATAGTGAAAGTATCCTGTCCAACCACGGAGGACTTCGTTTACCTCTTCCACTAGTTTCGGCAACGGTAACAGCGTTCTCCTACGGTTGGTCAGTTGCTTCACTTTGGACTTGATCCGATCAACCGAACGCTTTGATGGCTCAACATGGGGATACACTTTGCCGCTGCGACGACTTTTCCTCATTCGAAAATTGAAGCCAAGAAAGTCAAAGCTCTCCTGTTTCGCATTTATCACGGAAGTCTTTTGCTCATTGAGCCGTAGCTCGCATTTGGCAAATAACGCTTTGACCAGTTGCAGTGACGGTTCAACAGACCCTCTGCATAAAATCACAAAGTCATCCGCGTATCTCACCAGCTCTGCACCATGTCGGCGCGCTATATCATGTCGTTCCCATATCCTGTCAAGCAAGTGCAGGTACAGATTCGCAAGCAATGGCGAGATGACCCCGCCCTGCGGTGTTCCGAAACGATTTCCCTTTCCTCCGCCTATGGTTCGGCGGCGACCATTCACATCTTCTACCACCGGCGCTTTGAGCCATTGCTTGATCAGCGCCAGGACTTCCTTATCGCTGATCCGTTCGGCTACCACTGCCAGAAGTTTTGAGTGAGGGATGGTGTCAAAGTACTTTGACAGGTCCGCATCAATCACTTGATGGTGCCCTCTTACCAAAGCGCTGCTGATCGCGTCAACAGCACCATGTGCTGAACGTTTCGGACGGAATCCATACGAACTGTCACAAAAATCAGCCTCAAATACCGGTTCGATCACAAGCTTTAATGCCTGTTGCACTACCCGGTCACGTATTGTGGGTATTCCCAGCGGACGTTTGTCCCCGTTGGCTTTCGGTATCCAGACTCGGAGCACTGGATCGCACCGATAGCTTTTCTCCCGCAATTCCTGTCCCAATCTTTCAAGAAATGCACTCTCCCCTTCTCCTTCACTGATGGACTCAATGCTCACCCCGTCTGCTCCAGGGGAGCCCTTATTGGCCCGAACAAGTTCGTATGCATGACTCAGGATGTCCGCACGGTAGATCTTGTCGTACAGCGCGTAGAAACGAAAAGCAGGTTCCTGCTTGGCCTTATGGTACAGCTTCCTCTGTAGCGTCTTGATACTGTTTGGAGTTAATAGCTTAGGCAATCTCCTGACCCTCCGCTCTTTAGTTGCATGAACAAAGTAGGGCTCCTTTCCTCAGTCAGGGGTTATGTTGTCCCCTGTCCTCAAACGGTACTATGAGCCCCTCCGACTCCCGATACGGACCATGAAAATTTCGGGGTCTCCTTATATCCCATGGTTTACGATCCTGAATCATTTCCGCATCGGGTCTCCCGCACTGCACTGTTGTTCCTCCGATACATGCCGTCCCTGCTTCCCCGGGAGATCTCCTGAGACGCTTCCGTTTTCCCTTCTCAAGAACTGCGGCCTTCCCTTAACGCACAAAAGGTCGGCTTCTCCATATAAGCGTTGACGAGGCTACATATAGGTTCACTTTCGTTACGGCCTGCACCTTCGCCCATGGGAAACTTACAACCCCTGATTACTCAGACGCTGCTTCCTGGTACTTAAAAGGTGTACGGACAACTCCTTTTTCAGGACTTCAACCTGCTGGAACAACAGCCGTTACGGCATACGTGCGTATGACGCACCCTACGGTCCCAGGTAGTGGCGGGCGTGTGGGTAGATTTTGGTTTGTGGGCGGATCAGAAAGAGAGAGTATGATTCTTTGCCAGGTGTTTGGTCCATGCCGGGCTGTAGGGTAGAGTAGAGCACTGATTCAGCCGGTATCTTCGGCCCTTTCTATATTCAAGACGCCTCGCCGCACGCGGCTACTACGTGTTCTGAAGATATCGCCTCTTCAATGCTCCCTCATCAAACCGTGCATACGGTTTTCCCGTACACGGCTTTCCGATGTCCTTCACCATAAGGCTTGCGCCTGTCGCTTCCATTTCGCCCAGGTTGGAACTCTATAGAGGCCTACATATCTGTACAGGTACGCTGTACTGAACCGTTCGTATCCACGAGTACGGGTTCTCACTTTGTGACGGATGCACAAATGCTTGCGCATTCGTTCTTCCGTAAAGTGCTTGACTCTGCTCATCACTTCCGTACTGTGTTCATAGTGAAAGTATCCTGTCCAACCACGGAGGACTTCGTTTACCTCTTCCACTAGTTTCGGCAACGGTAACAGCGTTCTCCTACGGTTGGTCAGTTGCTTCACTTTGGACTTGATCCGATCAACCGAACGCTTTGATGGCTCAACATGGGGATACACTTTGCCGCTGCGACGACTTTTCCTCATTCGAAAATTGAAGCCAAGAAAGTCAAAGCTCTCCTGTTTCGCATTTATCACGGAAGTCTTTTGCTCATTGAGCCGTAGCTCGCATTTGGCAAATAACGCTTTGACCAGTTGCAGTGACGGTTCAACAGACCCTCTGCATAAAATCACAAAGTCATCCGCGTATCTCACCAGCTCTGCACCATGTCGGCGCGCTATATCATGTCGTTCCCATATCCTGTCAAGCAAGTGCAGGTACAGATTCGCAAGCAATGGCGAGATGACCCCGCCCTGCGGTGTTCCGAAACGATTTCCCTTTCCTCCGCCTATGGTTCGGCGGCGACCATTCACATCTTCTACCACCGGCGCTTTGAGCCATTGCTTGATCAGCGCCAGGACTTCCTTATCGCTGATCCGTTCGGCTACCACTGCCAGAAGTTTTGAGTGAGGGATGGTGTCAAAGTACTTTGACAGGTCCGCATCAATCACTTGATGGTGCCCTCTTACCAAAGCGCTGCTGATCGCGTCAACAGCACCATGTGCTGAACGTTTCGGACGGAATCCATACGAACTGTCACAAAAATCAGCCTCAAATACCGGTTCGATCACAAGCTTTAATGCCTGTTGCACTACCCGGTCACGTATTGTGGGTATTCCCAGCGGACGTTTGTCCCCGTTGGCTTTCGGTATCCAGACTCGGAGCACTGGATCGCACCGATAGCTTTTCTCCCGCAATTCCTGTCCCAATCTTTCAAGAAATGCACTCTCCCCTTCTCCTTCACTGATGGACTCAATGCTCACCCCGTCTGCTCCAGGGGAGCCCTTATTGGCCCGAACAAGTTCGTATGCATGACTCAGGATGTCCGCACGGTAGATCTTGTCGTACAGCGCGTAGAAACGAAAAGCAGGTTCCTGCTTGGCCTTATGGTACAGCTTCCTCTGTAGCGTCTTGATACTGTTTGGAGTTAATAGCTTAGGCAATCTCCTGACCCTCCGCTCTTTAGTTGCATGAACAAAGTAGGGCTCCTTTCCTCAGTCAGGGGTTATGTTGTCCCCTGTCCTCAAACGGTACTATGAGCCCCTCCGACTCCCGATACGAACCATGAAAATTTCGGGGTCTCCTTATATCCCATGGTTTACGATCCTGAATCATTTCCGCATCGGGTCTCCCGCACTGCACTGTTGTTCCTCCGATACATGCCGTCCCTGCTTCCCCGGGAGATCTCCTGAGACGCTTCCGTTTTCCCTTCTCAAGAACTGCGGCCTTCCCTTAACGCACAAAAGGTCGGCTTCTCCATATAAGCGTTGACGAGGCTACATATAGGTTCACTTTCGTTACGGCCTGCACCTTCGCCCATGGGAAACTTACAACCCCTGATTACTCAGACGCTGCTTCCTGGTACTTAAAAGGTGTACGGACAACTCCTTTTTCAGGACTTCAACCTGCTGGAACAACAGCCGTTACGGCATACGTGCGTATGACGCACCCTACGGTCCCAGGTAGTGGCGGGCGTGTGGGTAGATTTTGGTTTGTGGGCGGATCAGAAAGAGAGAGTATGATTCTTTGCCAGGTGTTTGGTGTATGCTGGGCTGTAGGGTGCGCCGGGCGCACCGATGGGCAGGTTGATCGGGGTAGTGGTTGCAGTTTTTTTGAGGGGGTAGCTGTGGGATGTTTTTTTCTGCCTATCGGCAGGGAGGCGGTGCCTATGACGCACCCTACGGGCCCAGGTAATAGTGGGCGTGTTGGTAGATTTTGGTTTGTGGGTGGGGCTGAAAGAGAGAGTATGATTCTTTGCCAGGTGTTTGGTCCATGCCGGGCTGTAGGGTGCGTCATACGCACCGATGCAAAACCGGCTACAAAATTATCGAATGTTTTTTTCCAGCCATTTCAGCAGGCAGACCGCGCTGTAAAGGTGCAGGTTGTTCTCGGCAAACCGGGCAGGATCAAGGAGTTTACGGGTGTATGACGCTGCCATGTAGCGCAGGAGCGCTGGTTCCTTTTCTGCTAAATGGGCGGCAAGGAGTTCTTTGGCCGTGGTCTGGGTTTGCTGCATAAATACCGGGCTCAGGTTGGCCTTGGTTAAGCGGCGGCGAACATTTGCAGGCAAGGTAGTTGCCATTGCCCGGCGGAGGATGGCCCGGCTCCAGCCGTTGTGGAATTTCTGTTCCGACGGGATGGCCAGGCAGAATTCAACCAGCCTGGAATCTAAAAAAGGGTAGCGCTCTTCCAGGCCATATCGGGAAGCGACCTGATTGCTGGTTTCCAGGGCAAACATCAAATGCGGCAGCGCCAGGGCGGCCTGATGGTGGCTGCGTGCTCGGACAACCGGTAGGCGGGTTCTTGTCGCACTTTCACGCAGGAGTTGCAGCAGTGAGTTTTGCGTTGCAACCTGCTTGGCAAGCATGGTTCCGGCTTTCGGCAAGGTCAAGGCGGTACGCACGAGAGGGGAATCGAGCAGCCACTGGAGTACCGGCTTCACCGCGTAGGAGGCCGCCAATCTCCACAAGGGTTGACGGCTGTTACTTACCTGTTTCATCTGCTGCAGTTCCCAATGCAGTTTGCGCCACCTGCCGCTGAGAAAGAGCTGGGGCAGCAGCTCATACCCATGGGAGACTACGGTGTCTCCGTCTATTCCATCCAGGAAAATTTGCAGCCCATCCTCTCTCGCCTGCGCATAGAGACCTCTATGGATATAGAGGTTGGGGTTGAAAAACGGCGCATCAAGCCAGTCCAACTCCTGGTCCAGGCGTTGATAAATATCCGCAGTGCCGACATCAACGATACGTGGTCGAACATCTACATGATCCAAGACAGCCTGACGGTAGACAGCCTCGTCCACCTTCTTGGCATCCTGCCCCTGGAGTCCCGAAAAGACAGCTGAATAGGTAAACAGTTCCCTGCCCTGCTGCTGTAGCATGGGTGCTGCTGTGCAGACAATAGATGAGGAATCCAGACCGCCGCTTAAGGTGGAACCCACAGGACCTGTTGATTGAATTCTGCACTGGACCGCTTTGCTGAAAATCTCCCGGAACGCCTGGGCATACTCCTCTGTATCGGGAAATGTTATTGGGGCGACATCCTGCGGCCGCCAATAGGTATGGGGTGTGGCTGCCTGGCCATGTACCCGGAGGGTGGTCGCCGGCAGCAGGCGCTGGATGCCCTTGAAAAATGTTTGCCGGGCATCAGGCAGAAGAACAAGGATGTAGGCAGCCAGGACATGCTCATCTACATCATAGTGGGCCAGGGTTTTGAGCGCCTTGATTTCCGAAGCAAAGGCAAAGTATTTGGAAGTGTGCGTATAAAACAGGGGTTTGACACCAAATCGATCCCGTACACAAAAAAGTTCCTGTTCGCTGTTATCCCAGAGCGTGAAAGCGTAATCACCGATCAGATATTCCGGGGTTTTTATGCCCCATTGTTTCCAGGCCTGGAGGAGGAGTTCAGGGTCACTGTATTGAGAGGGGTCCTGGTTCAGACGGTGCGCGAGTTCTGTTCGATTATCCAGGCGAACATCACCGGTAAGCATAAGGTGGTTTTGCCGGCAAACAATGGGTGGGGTGCAGGTAGTATTTGCCGGGACGGTGGCAAAAAGACTGCATCCGAAACAGGCTGGTCCCAGGTTTTGCGTGCGGGGCGGGAGACCTGCCCGGTCTGCCATGGCAGCGAGCATGGTTTGTACCTTTTGCTCTGCGTCGGGTTGCTGATCGTTAAAAATGATGCCTGCAATGGTGCTCATGGGATCAGGTTCAATGCGGGTAAGGGCTTGTAGCTGCCCAGATCCGGAAGAAAGCCGATAACGATTTGTTCTTCCACGACCACCCAGGCATGGGCTTTGAGCTCATTGGTTTCTTTTTTTACGCCTATACAGAGTTGTGAGTCAATGTGGTTTCTGGTGAACAGGTATTGGCCGACAAGCCCGTTGACCAGGCAGGTGGCACAGGCAAAGCGGCGATCAACGGCGCGCACAGCCCAGACAATATCAGCAAGGGTATATATAGCCCTAGGGGTGGCAGATGGTGTCTGGACGTATTGCACAATATTTCGTAAAGGCCGGGTGCGCAGACCAAGCCGGATTGCCAGGGTCAGGAACAGGGCGGTGAGCAGGAGTTTTTTTCGTGCAAAGGAAAGGGAGAGAAATTTGAACATGAGACAACATGGCCGTAAGCAAAGGAGCCGTGATAAGGGGCTCTGTTAGGGTAATTGGGTACAAGCATAAACGGTGTGCAGGGGAAAGGCAAACAAGAATGTGTTCTGGGTGGGGTGGTTGTTTATTTTGGTGTTGAGTGGGTGGATGGGTGGGTGGTATGCCTGCCTTCGGCAGGTGGTTGATGCGTATGACGCACCCTACGGGTGCCGTGCAAGGGGGAAGGTGGATGGAAGGAAGGCTCCAGGGGTGGAAATGGAGACTTTTTTATGCAGGGGCTCCGGTGGGTTGTGGGCTGTAGGGTGCGTCATACGCACCGATGCAGAGCGCTGGGGTGATTTATACTGCTCGACATTTTTGCCGGGGATGATCGTTTTTTTGGGCATGTGCCTTTTGTTCCTGCCTTCGGCAGGGGGGCGGTGCGTATGACGCACCCTACCTGAGCCAGCCTTTTCCAACAGCTTATACAGAAAATCCGTAGTGAGTACCGTCAGGGAATTCGATGTCAAGGCGCAGTTTGCCACCGGATGCCTCCACATAGCGCTTGAGGGTAGATAGTTTCAGATCGCGACCCGGTTTTTCCATATCAGAGACAGTTGGCTGTTTGATGCCCAGGGAAGCAGCAATATCTCCTTGGGTCAGATGCATACGTTCACGGATCTCAGCCAAGTGAATATTAAGTAACATCTCAGTCGCCGCCTCTTGTGCTTTGGCAACAACCTCAGGTTTTTCGTTTGCCAATATTTCGTCAAGAGTTCTTGCCATAACATTTACTCCTTATTTGATATAGATTATACACTATATAGGTTCAAAGCTATAAACAAAAAATCTATTCTCCGCTTTTGATTTATTCTTATCAAAAACGATCGTATTTGACACAGATGATCCATATTTTAGCTGAAGCTGATTCGTTTTTCGGTTGTGCCTGTTATTCCTGCCTGC
The DNA here is from genome assembly GCA_963678525.2 of Desulfobulbaceae bacterium. Taxonomy (GTDB): domain Bacteria; phylum Desulfobacterota; class Desulfobulbia; order Desulfobulbales; family Desulfobulbaceae; genus Desulfogranum. The sequence continues at coordinate 21,012 of CAXXDG010000003.1, read as the reverse complement.
GGCAGGGAGGTGGTGCGTGTGACGCACCCTACAAGACCGGCATCCGAAATACCATCTTACAAAAATCGAAATTCTGTCTCCGGCCGGATTTATAAAACGTCCTAAAAAATAACCGACTTTTACACACGTCCAGCATATCACGGAACCCGTAGGGTGCGTTATACGCACCACCCTATTCTTTTCGCTGCAAGCGACACTTCTATCACCGTTCAAGGGAGAAAAAGAGATGTTTTGCAGGGGGGCTGAGGGATGTTTGCTGCGTTATACGCACCACATATAAAGGTTTTTTGATTCCTTGGGAAAAATGTTGAGACTCAAGCGCACATCAAAAAATACCAGATACTTGCATCAAGTGAGAGTATCTGGTATTTTAAAGACTATGCAAACATTGACCAAGACCATACTTCAACAAGGATTCCCCAATTCTCTCCTCACCTCTTCCCAACTGGAAAGACTGTTGCCGGGATCCCCGGGATCTCGATACGGACTGGTAAACAGAGCCTTGAAGGCAGGGGAGCTCCAACAAATCCAGCGAGGATTGTATCTGCTTGTCGAACCATATAATACCAAGACTGTACATCCTTTTGTCATTGCCCAACATATTCTGCCCGGCAGTTATATTTCTTTCGAAACAGCACTTGCTTATCATGGCTGGATCCCGGAAGCAGTGTATACGATATCCAGTGTCACTCCACATAGAAAAAGGAAACAGGTTACGCATAAAACATTGGGGACGTTCACGTTCTTTCCCCTGGCATTGCATGTTGGCTATCAACTTGAATTCGTCAGCAGAATCCCTCTACAAGGGGGAACAGCACTTGTTGCCGATCCACTCCGGGCCCTCATGGATTTGGTCTGTTTACGCAAAGTAAGCTGGTCCGGAGATGACTGGCTCTTTGAGGGATTGAGGATTGAAAAAGGATATATCAATGCAGTGTCGCCTGATGCATTTACAATTTTACGCAAGGTGTACAAACATAAGAGAGTTATAGATTTTATAACAGCGCTGCAAAGGAGTCTTGGTCATGATCAAAATTCTTGAAGAACGTTTGCGCACCTATACTCCGACAAATGCCGTTGAAGAAGAACATGCGCTCAAAGAGATTTTACAGGAAATAGCGCTATATGGCCTTTGGCAGGCCGATTTTTTTGATGTTGGTGCATTTCAGGGTGGAACAAGCCTGAGAATTCTTCATGGGCTTCCCAGATTTTCAGAGGATTTGGATTTCATATTAAAGGAACCTGATGCTGACTTTTCCTGGGAAACCTATTTCAAAAAAATGCATGCTGTTTTTGAACAGTTCGGCCTGGTTAGCCAAATTGTGGAGAAAGGGCGAATGGACCAGCGTATTCGAAAAGCGCTTCTCAAAAATAATTCCATAGGCAGGCAGCTGAATCTCTCATTTTATCGAACCGATGGGAGACCAAAGCAGTACACTATCAAAATGGAGATTGATGTGGATCCTCCAGCGGGATCAGTTGAAGAATACATCTACCTCGATTTTCCCTTAGATTTTGAAGTTTGTTGTCAGGATCTATCGAGCAACTTTGCATTGAAAATTCATGCACTGTTGTGCCGCCCATATTGCAAAGGACGGGACTGGTTTGATTTTAGCTGGTATGTGGCCAGGGAGATTTCGCCCAATCTCAGGCATCTCCAGGCCGCACTCCTGCAATGGGGCCCATGGGCGGGAAAGAATTCCCTCAGCATCGATATAGAGTGGTTGAAGAAGAGTCTTGCAGAAAAAATTACGACCATTGATTGGCAGAAAGCTGCAGCTGATGTTGAAAATTTTCTCAAACCAGTAGAACGTGAAAGTCTCAAGCTCTGGAGTGAAAGGTTTTTCCTGCATAAAACCCAGAAGTTAGGGCAAAGATAACTTCCACACACGCCCATTATATCCCGGAACCGTAGGGTGCGTCATACGCACCGATGTGGATAGGCTGGGGTAATTATACTGCTCGCTATTTTTTGCTGAAGCTGATTGCTTTTTGTGGGTTGTTGCTTTTGTTACTGCCTGCGGCAGGGAGGTGGTGCGTGTGACGCACCCTACAAGACCGGCATCCGAAATACCATCTTACAAAAATCGAAATCATAAGGAGGACGCATGAATTCCGATATTATGCGAACATACGACACCTTTATCGATGCTGCCCGGCCATACCTAAACATAGAGAATGAGAAGGACTATCAAGAGGCTCTCAACATGCTTGAAGAACTCTTGGAGGCAGCCGATGATAGCGAGAATGATCATAATAATCCTCTGATAGACCTGCTCTCTGCCTCAATTGAACGATATGAATCACAAGACCCGGAGACACTCCAATTTATCGAAGAATCAGAACGATACCCTCAAGATATTGCTTTACTGCGGACCCTTATGAGTACTTACAATCTTACGGGAAGTGATTTTCCGGAGATTGGAACCAAGTCTATGGTATCAAAAATCCTGAGCGGAAAACGGACGTTAAGCAGGTCTGCCATTGAGCAACTCTCTGTTCGTTTTGGTTTACAACCTGCAATGTTCTTTTGATGGGAATGAGTCTGATCCAGCCTGCCCTGGGTTATGGTCTGAGACGGGGATGTACAGCATTGTGCTGAGCTTTGTTGTATTCCTGCCTGCGGCAGGGAGGTGGTGCGTGTGACGCACCCTACAAGCCCGGCATCCGAAATACCATCTTACAAAAATCGAAAGTCCTTTCTCCGACAGGGTTTACACAACATGCAACAACACCCGATTTCCACACACGCCCAGCATATCCCGGAACCCGTAGGGTGCGTCATACGCGCCGATGTGGATAGGCTGGGGTAATTATACTGCTCGCTATTTTTTGCTGAAGCTGATTGCTTTTTGTGGGTTGTTGCTTTTGTTACTGCCTGCGGCAGGGAGGTGGTGCGTGTGACGCACCCTACAAGCCCGGCATCCGAAATACCATCTTACAAAAATCGAAAGTCCTTTCTCCGACAGGGTTTACACAACATGCAACAACACCCGATTTCCACACACGCCCAGCATATCCCGGAACCGTAGGGTGCGTCATACGCACCACCCGGTTCTTTTCGCTGTAAGCGACATTCTTACCGCCGTGCTGGGGGGATTGAGGGCTGTTTGCTGCGTCATACGTACCGATGCGGTGAGGCCTATGGTTCGCCAAAGGAGTCAAGAGCAAAGCTTTTGTTTTCACGCCCCCAATCCCGGGGGTAGATGCCCTGTTGCAGATAACGGTGAAAGGTTGAATATGGCCAATCCACCGCGGCCTGGGCATAGCCGTGTTTTACAGGATTAAAATGGATATACGCCATATGCTGTTCGTAATCGTTCTCATCACGGATCTGGTGTTCCCAGAAACGACGTTGCCATAAAGCGGATTCCCCTCTTTTCTGTTTTGAAGACGGCAACACCTGCTTGTATTGCGGATCCGAACCGCAATGTTTGCTCACGTAGCGTTTGATCATGCCCCAGCGTGCTCCGAAATCCGCGTCGTTATGGGGGAGCGTCCAGATGCAGTGGAGATGGTCCGGCAGCAAGCACCAACCATCGATGATAAAGGGCAGTTTTTTTCGGGTGCATTGAATTGCCTGGCGCAAGGCCTTGCGAACAGGTTCATCACAGAGAATCGGCTGCCGGTTGAAAGTCACGACCGTGAAAAAATAGGTGCCGCCTTGGGCATTGGCTCGACGGTAATTGGGCATGGGTATTTTCAGGATTGCGGATATGTGAGTATTGTGTGTTGCTTGCGGGTGTTTGGGAAATATCGTTTTCTAACGATATTGTATATAATTACAAGGGTATACATGTATTTCAGCACGGTTGCAATGTGTTTTTGGTGGTATTGGGCCTGCCTGCGGCAGGGGTGTGGTGCGTATGACGCACCCTACGGGCGCCGTGCAAGGGGGCAGCTGGACGGAGGTGAAGTACCTGGGAGAAAATGGTGACTTTTTTAATGCTGCACGCTAGGGGGATTGTGGGCTGTAGGGTGCGTCTTACGCACCGATAAGAGCTGGCGCCGTGCAAGGGGAAAGGTGGACGAAGGAACGGTGCTTGGGAGGAAATGGTACCTTATTATTACACGCTGGAGGGGTTGTGGGCTGTAGGGTGCGTCTTACGCACCGGTTGAAAGAATTATGCGGAAAGGATAGCTGTTGTTTTTTGTTCCGGGGATGACGGCTTTGTTGGGGGTTAAGCTGCCTGCGGCAGTCAACTGGTAGAGTAGAGCACTGATTCAGCCGGCATCTTCGGCCCTTTCTATATTCAAGACGCCTCGCCGCACGCGGCTACTACGTGTTCTGAAGATATCGCCTCTTCAATGCTCCCTCATCAAACCGTGCATACGGTTTTCCCGTACACGGCTTTCCGATGTTCTTCACCATAAGGCTTGCGCCTGTCGCTTCCATTTCGCCCAGGTTGGAACTCTATAGAGGCCTACATATCTGTACAGGTACGCTGTACTGAACCGTTCGTATCCACGAGTACGGGTTCTCACTTTGTGACGGATGCACAAATGCTTGCGCATTCGTTCTTCCGTAAAGTGCTTGACTCTGCTCATCACTTCCGTACTGTGTTCATAGTGAAAGTATCCTGTCCAACCACGGAGGACTTCGTTTACCTCTTCCACTAGTTTCGGCAACGGTAACAGCGTTCTCCTACGGTTGGTCAGTTGCTTCACTTTGGACTTGATCCGATCAACCGAACGCTTTGATGGCTCAACATGGGGATACACTTTGCCGCTGCGACGACTTTTCCTCATTCGAAAATTGAAGCCAAGAAAGTCAAAGCTCTCCTGTTTCGCATTTATCACGGAAGTCTTTTGCTCATTGAGCCGTAGCTCGCATTTGGCAAATAACGCTTTGACCAGTTGCAGTGACGGTTCAACAGACCCTCTGCATAAAATCACAAAGTCATCCGCGTATCTCACCAGCTCTGCACCATGTCGGCGCGCTATATCATGTCGTTCCCATATCCTGTCAAGCAAGTGCAGGTACAGATTCGCAAGCAATGGCGAGATGACCCCGCCCTGCGGTGTTCCGAAACGATTTCCCTTTCCTCCGCCTATGGTTCGGCGGCGACCATTCACATCTTCTACCACCGGCGCTTTGAGCCATTGCTTGATCAGCGCCAGGACTTCCTTATCGCTGATCCGTTCGGCTACCACTGCCAGAAGTTTTGAGTGAGGGATGGTGTCAAAGTACTTTGACAGGTCCGCATCAATCACTTGATGGTGCCCTCTTACCAAAGCGCTGCTGATCGCGTCAACAGCACCATGTGCTGAACGTTTCGGACGGAATCCATACGAACTGTCACAAAAATCAGCCTCAAATACCGGTTCGATCACAAGCTTTAATGCCTGTTGCACTACCCGGTCACGTATTGTGGGTATTCCCAGCGGACGTTTGTCCCCGTTGGCTTTCGGTATCCAGACTCGGAGCACTGGATCGCACCGATAGCTTTTCTCCCGCAATTCCTGTCCCAATCTTTCAAGAAATGCACTCTCCCCTTCTCCTTCACTGATGGACTCAATGCTCACCCCGTCTGCTCCGGGGGAGCCCTTATTGGCCCGGACAAGTTCGTATGCATGACTCAGGATGTCCGCACGGTAGATCTTGTCGTACAGCGCGTAGAAACGAAAAGCAGGTTCCTGCTTGGCCTTATGGTACAGCTTCCTCTGTAGCGTCTTGATACTGTTTGGAGTTAATAGCTTAGGCAATCTCCTGACCCTCCGCTCTTTAGTTGCATGAACAAAGTAGGGCTCCTTTCCTCGGTCAGGGGTTATGTTGTCCCCTGTCCTCAAACGGTACTATGAGCCCCTCCGACTCCCGATACGGACCATGAAAATTTCGGGGTCTCCTTATATCACATGGTTTACGATCCTGAATCATTTCCGCATCGGGTCTCCCGCACTGCACTGTTGTTCCTCCGATACATGCCGTCCCTGCTTCCCCGGGAGATCTCCTGAGACGCTTCCGTTTTCCCTTCTCAAGAACTGCGGCCTTCCCTTAACGCACAAAAGGTCGGCTTCTCCATATAAGCGTTGACGAGGCTACATATAGGTTCACTTTCGTTACGGCCTGCACCTTCGCCCATGGGAAACTTACAACCCCTGATTACTCAGACGCTGCTTCCTGGTACTTAAAAGGTGTACGGACAACTCCTTTTGCAGGACTTCAACCTGCTGGAACAACAGCCGTTACGGCATACGTGCGTCATACGCACCACCCGGTTCTTTTCGCTGTAAGCGACATTCTTACCGCCGTGCTGGGGGGATTGAGGGCTGTTTGCTGCGTCATACGTACCGATGCGGTGAGGCCTATGGTTCGCCAAAGGAGTCAAGAGCAAAGCTTTTGTTTTCACGCCCCCAATCCCGGGGGTAGATGCCCTGTTGCAGATAACGGTGAAAGGTTGAATATGGCCAATCCACCGCGGCCTGGGCATAGCCGTGTTTTACAGGATTAAAATGGATATACGCCATATGCTGTTCGTAATCGTTCTCATCACGGATCTGGTGTTCCCAGAAACGACGTTGCCATAAAGCGGATTCCCCTCTTTTCTGTTTTGAAGACGGCAACACCTGCTTGTATTGCGGATCCGAACCGCAATGTTTGCTCACGTAGCGTTTGATCATGCCCCAGCGTGCTCCGAAATCCGCGTCGTTATGGGGGAGCGTCCAGATGCAGTGGAGATGGTCCGGTAGCAAGCACCAACCATCGATGATAAAGGGCAGTTTTTTTCGGGTGCATTGAATTGCCTGGCGCAAGGCCTTGCGAACAGGTTCATCACAGAGAATCGGCTGCCGGTTGAAAGTCACGACCGTGAAAAAATAGGTGCCGCCTTGGGCATTGGCTCGACGGTAATTGGGCATGGGTATTTTCAGGATTGCGGATATGTGAGTATTGTGTGTTGCTTGCGGGTGTTTGGGAAATATCGTTTTCTAACGATATTGTATATAATTACAAGGGTATACATGTATTTCAGCACGGTTGCAATGTGTTTTTGGTGGTATTGGGCCTGCCTGCGGCAGGGGTGTGGTGCGTATGACGCACCCTACGGGCGCCGTGCAAGGGGGCAGCTGGACGGAGGTGAAGTACCTGGGAGAAAATGGTGACTTTTTTAATGCTGCACGCTAGGGGGATTGTGGGCTGTAGGGTGCGTCTTACGCACCGATAAGAGCTGGCGCCGTGCAAGGGGAAAGGTGGACGAAGGAACGGTGCTTGGGAGGAAATGGTACCTTATTATTACACGCTGGAGGGGTTGTGGGCTGTAGGGTGCGTCTTACGCACCGGTTGAAAGAATTATGCGGAAAGGATAGCTGTTGTTTTTTGTTCCGGGAATGACGGCTTTGTTGGGGGTTAAGCTGCCTGCGGCAGTCAACTGGTGCGTAAAACGCACCCTACCTGACGCCGTGATAGTGGGGAGTTGGGGGAAGAGGGCAGAATTTTTTACAGTAACAGCCTGATTGACAATCGTAACCTTAAAGGTTACGATAAAAATCATGATTAAATCCTTCAAACATAAAGGCTTGGAAAAATTCTTTTATACCGGCAATAAACGCGGTATCAAGCCGGAACATTCCAACAGATTGGAAAGATTGCTTGACCGACTTCATGCTGCAAGTGATATCAAAGATATGAATTACCCGGGCTCCTTCCTGCACCAATTGAAAGGAGACAAGGAGGGACTCTATTCAGTTAGTGTCTCCGGCAACTGGAGAGTATTTTTTCAATTCACGAATGGTGACGCATATATTGTTGATTATGCGGATTATCATTAATGAGGTAGCTATGCGTAAAATAAAAAGAAAACCAACTCATCCCGGTCAAATCATAAAAGAAGATTACCTCGTTCCCTTATCCATGAGTATCAAGGATATGGCATCAGTTTTAGCTATATCCAGAAAAACTCTTTCAAAAATAGTAAACGAACGAGGCTCTATTACCCCGGAAATGGCCCTACGGCTTTCAAGAGCTTTTGGGACAACGCCTGACCTTTGGTTAACACTGCAAAATAATTATGATTTGTGGCAGGCAGAACATTCATCAGATCACTGGAAAGCCGTAAAGCCCTTACCTATCAACATGTTACATTCACATTAAGGGAATCTTTAAAAATAAGGGGATTGGTTCACGGGCAGGTATGCGTAGCCTCCGGGGTAATGGGCCTGCCTTCGGCAGGGAGGCGGTGCGTATGACGCACCCTACGGGCGCCGTACCAGGGGGCTGCTGGACGGAGATAAGATGCTTGGGAGGAAATGGTACATTTTTATTATTCCACGTTGGAGGGATTGTGGGCTGTAGGGTGCGTCGTACGCACCGGGTAAAATGATTATGAAGGTGGGATGATTGTCTCTATTTACGCCGCTAATGAATGCAAGATTCGATGTTGGCCTGCCTTCGGCAGCGAGGCGGTGCGTATGACGCACCCTACGGGCGCCGTACCAGAGGCCAGCTGCACGAAGGTACGGTGTTTGGGAGGAAATGGTACCTTATTATTATTCCACGCTGGAAGGATTGTGGGCTGTAGGGTGCGTCGTACGCACCGGGTAAAATGATTATGAAGGTGGGATGATTGTCTCTATTTACGCCGCTAATGAATGCAAGATTCGATGTTGGCCTGCCTCCGGCAGCGAGGCGGTGCGTATGACGCACCCTACGAGCTCCGTGCAAAGGGGCAGGTAGACGGAGGTAAGATGCTTGGGAGGAAATGGTACATTTTTATTATTCCACGTTGGAGGGATTGTGGGCTGTAGGGTGCGTCGTACGCACCGTTTAAAAGGGTTATGCGGGGATGTAAGGCGTGGGGGTAAATGGAACGAGTCGTTCCCATGGGCCAGATATCAATGGCCTGCTTTAGGCCACCTTGAATAATTGCTTTTTCTCCCAATCTCGGCGTTATGTTTAAAAAATTATCCTCGAAGGTAAGCGTAGACTCCGATATCAGCTATATGTCTGTGGTAATTTTTCTCACATGCCTTGACCTTGAAAGAAAAATCTAATTATTCAAGATACCCTTCAGTGTATTATTTTACTATAAGCTCGCTTAAATTTTCATAAATATCTCTTCTGTGACCTATAGCCCAAACCACAACAAGTTTCTGTTCAGGTACTACTTTATAGACAATTCTATAACGCATAAAACGATACGAACGGAATCCAGCTAAATCAGCCTGCAACTCTTTTTCTTTGTCAGGATTTTCTGCGATCGTATCAAGGGCTTCCCTTGCGGCCTTTTTGATTTCAGGAGGCAATTTTTTGGCAACATTACCTGCGCAAACAGTAAGCTTGACCTGATACGTCACTCAAAAACCTCATCCAGATCCACAAAGTTTCCTTTTTTGGCATCAACAGCTGATTCTCGAAGCTGTTTCTGCATCTCAGGATCGGAAAGGATATCTATGGTTTCCAGATATCCTTCAAATTTTTTCATGGAAAGCATGACGGCTTCCGGCACACCGTTCTTCGTGATAGCAATCGTGTCATTTGTATCACTCAACTGCCTCACCATATCAAGTAGCTTGGCTTTCGCTTGGGTTATGGGTACGTATGTTTCAATTACCTGCATACCTGCTCCTATTTACGGTTAGAATTATGGTTATAATAATAACTCTTCTGTTTTACGGCCAGACAATTATGGTTATTTTTTTGACTATAATTCTCTGGCTAGTGTCTGTCCATAAATGAGGATTTTTGCTCAAGTTTAAGGCATGCGATAAATGTTACCGCAGACATATAGGTGATATCGGAGTCTACGCTTACCTTCGAGGATAAAATTTTGAGCATAACGCAAAAATTGGGTAGGTAAGCGAGGAACGAGACTCCGAAAAGACCATTTATGGACAGACACTGGCTAACATGCTTTCTGATGGCTGGGAAGATTGGCTGGTTGGGTTTATACCTGCCTTCGGCAGGGAGAATGGTGCGTATGACGCACCCTACGGGCGCCGTACCAGGGGGCTGCGGGACGGAGGTAAGATGTCTGGGAGGAAATGCTACCTTTTTATTATTCCACGCTGGAAGGATTGTGGGCTGTTGGGTGCGTCATACGCACAGGTAAGAGCTGGCGCCGTGCAAGAGGCCAGCTGCACGGAGGTAAGATGCTTGGGAGGAAATGGTACCTTTTTATTATTCCACGCTGGAAGGATTGTGGGCTGTAGGGTGCGTCATACGCACAGGTAAGAGCTGGCGCCGTGCAAGAGGCCAGCTGCACGGAGGTAAGATTCCCGGGAGGAAATGGTACCTTTTTATTATTCCACGCTGGAGGGGTTGTGGGCTGTAGGGTGCGTCATACGCACCGGGTAAAATGATTATGAAGGTGGGATGATTGTCTCTATTTACGCCGCTAATGAATGCAAGATTCGATGTTGGCCTGCCTCCGGCAGCGAGGCGGTGCGTACGACGCACCCTACGGGCGCCGTACCAGAGGGCAGCTGCACGGAGATAAGATGCTTGGGAGGAAATGCTACCTTTTTATTATTCCACGCTGGAGGGATTGTGGGCTGTTGGGTGCGTCATACGCACCGGGTAAAATGATTATGAAGGTGGGATGATTGTCTCTATTTACGCCGCTAATGAATGCAAGATTCGATGTTGGCCTGCCTCCGGCAGCGAGGCGGTGCGTATGACGCACCCTACGGGCGCCGTACCAGAGGCCAGCTGGACGGAGGTAAAGATGCCTGGGAGGAAATGGTACCTTATTATTATTCCACGCTGGAAGGATTGTGGGCTGTAGGGTGCGTCGTACGCACCGTATATGGGTAGGATATTACACATTCTTCCTTGTATTTATTGTGACTTCTAATAATATACCGGGTTGTGTCACACTTATTTTTTCCACTGCAAACGGCATTCCGCCGTTGCCAGGTAAGGGGGAACCATGGCTCTTCTCATCGGAATAGATGTCGGCGGTACCCACGCCGACGGCGTACTCTTGCAAGGCAAGGAAATCCTAGCCAAATGCAAAATTCAGGTTGATCAGGACAATCTCAGCGATTCCATCTTCACCCTGCTTCAACAGCTTGTACCGGATAATCCGGACCAGGTCGAACGTATTCAATTGAGCACAACCCTGTGCACCAATGCCATTATCAACGATCAACTCGATGATGTGGGCATGTTCATCCAATCCGGACCGGGACTGAACCCCTCTTTTCTCCAATGCGGGGATTATGTCTGCTTCCTGGATGGTGCCATTGATCACAGGGGCAAGGTAATCCGCTCGCCAGACAACGGCATGGTGCGTGAGGCGAGCAATCAGTTCAAGGATGTAGGTATTGAGAGTATAGGTGTTGTCACCAAGTTCTCCAATCGTAACAATATCCACGAACAAAACCTGGCTGACACCCTTAGCGAGCAGTTCCCCCATGTCAGCACAGGACACAGAATCTCTGGTCTGCCCAATTTTCCCAGACGGGTCTATTCCACCTGGCTCAACGCTGCTCTGAAAAGACGGTTTGTGGATTTTAAAACCGCCATGGAAACCGGATTGGAGAAGCTTAATCTCCATTGTCCATGCCACATTCTCAAGGCGGACGGCGGCACCATACCCTTTAGCGGGGCAAGTGACTTTCCCTGCGAGAGCGTGCATTCCGGGCCTTCTGCCAGCGTCATGGGCTGCCTGGCCCTGATGGACAACCTGGAAGATGCGGTGCTGTTGGATATCGGTGGCACAACCACGGATATTGCCCTGATGGCAGATGGAATTCCACTGCTGGAACCCTATGGAGTAACCATCCAGGGACGCCCGACCCTGATCCGCGCCCTGAATACCAAGAGCGTTGGTCTGGGTGGTGACAGCGCTGTTTCGTATGCTGAGGGCGCATACACAATCGGTCCCCTGAAAAAAGGGGCGCCCATGGCATTCGGCGGCGAGATCCCGACCCCAACCGATGCCATGGTAGTGCTGGGGACGATCCGGGAGGGAGATGCCGGCCAGGCAGCCAAGGCCATGCAGCTGCTGCGTCCGGGCAATGCACCGGAAGAAACGGCAACAGAATTGCTCCAGGCCTTTGCCGAGCAGATCAAAGCTGCTGTGGACCAGATGATCGACGAGGTTTTCAGCCGACCGGTATACACGGTTGCAGCCCTGCTGAGCAGGAAACGGCTGGAACCTGCCAAGTTGATCACGGTTGGTGGACCGGCAGAGGCCATGCAGGAAATACTGGCAAGCTGTTTTGCACTGCCCTGCACGGTGCCGGAACACTTTGAAGTGGCCAACGCCATCGGATCCGCCCGTACCCGCCCCACCCTGCAGGCTACCCTGTATGCAGATACTGCGGACCGCAAGATGGTCATCCCGGAAATCGGGGCCCAGGAAAAGGTACGCAAATATTTTTCCATGGAAGATGCGGAAGAACGGCTGCGTCAGGTGATCATCACCCAGGCTGAGGAATATGGGTTTGAGGAGATTGCAGACATCGACTTTGTCGAACGGCAGGAGATGAACACGGTTCGCGGTTTTCACACCTCGGGAAAGATCATTTCGCTCAAGGCGCAGATTCGCCCTGGACTTGCAAACATATAGGAGGGATGCCATGAACTACATGCCCATTGCCAACAGATCCACAGGTCTTGTTCTCTTTCCTGCCTTTGACTGGTGCATCAGCCCGACCCATCCTGAACGGGAAGAACGCCTGCTCTATACCAAGGACCAGCTCATCGAAGAAGGCCTGGAAGATGTACACAATATTGCCTTTTACAACCCTGAACTGGCCGATTACCACGACATTGACCGGGTGCATTTCTGCGTGCCCTCCTCACGCAACCTGCTGACTGAATCGCACCTTATATCCGCCGGCGGTGCCATTCGCGCTGCCCGATCCGTGATGGACAAGGAAGTAGAGCGGGCCTTTGCCGTGGTGCGCCCGCCGGGGCACCATGCCATGCAGACCGTGTTCGGTGATCGCGGATTCTGTATTGTCAACATCGAAGCGATCATGGTGGAATATATCAGAAAGCACTATGGTGTGCGCAAAATCGCCATTGTGGATACCGACTGTCACCATGGAGACGGCACCCAGGATATCTTCTGGAATGATCCGGACACCCTGTTTATCTCCATTCACCAGGATGGAAGAACCCTGTATCCGGGCAGCGGTTTTGTCCATGAAGCAGGGGGGCCTTCCGCACCGGGGTACACCATTAACCTGCCTCTGCCGCCCTCCACTTCGGAAGAAGGGTTTGACATGGCCATGGAGCGGGTGATTATGCCCCTGCTGGAGGAATTTCAGCCGGAGATCATTATAAATTCCGCAGGTCAGGATAACCATTATACGGACCCGATCACCAACATGAATTTCACGGCCCAGGGATATGCACGTTTGAACCGGATGCTGAACCCGCATATCTGTGTTCTGGAGGGCGGCTATTCCATCGAGGGCGCCCTGCCCTACACCAACCTGGGGATCATTCTGGCCATGGCGGATATGGATACCTCCAATGTAAAGGAGCCTGATTATGATCCCGCCGATTTTATTCAGCCACCGGAAATGAACGCCCATATTGAAGAGGTGTGCAGGCAGGCCAAACAGGTATTTGATGATCGGGACAGGTTACGAAAGGAGTACGAAGGCAAAGAGGTGGTGCGGGAACGGAAGTCCATTTTTTATGACACCACCGGTTTTGGCGTAGAGGAAACCAAATCGTATCATCTTTGTCCGGAATGCCCCGGGTATATGGAGTTGATGGGATATGGCCTTGGAACGCATGTGCACGGTTTTTCCATTCCCTTCAACAGTTGCCCCAAATGCCGGCAAAAGGCCAGGGATGCCTTTGCGGGCGCAGAGAAAAAGAGCGATACCGTGACCTCGTTGCAGGACCGGGTGAGGGACGTGTATGAAGTAAAATAGGCGGGGCGCGTGCCGCGCAGCGTTGAAATGGATTTGCGGGTGGATAACGGCTGATGGTTTCGGCCGGGGTGCATTGCTATGGTAATTTATTCCTGCCTTCGGCAGGGAGGTGGTGCGTAAGACGCACCCTACCCGGCTCCCCGCTCCGGCGAGACGCAGCGGAAAAGATGGGTACGGGGGAAGGGGGGCGACGACATACCCTGACTACGGTGCGAAGTACGTAGGGTGCGTCACACGCACCGGTTAATGCCGGCGCAGCAGGCAGTATTACACATGTGAAGAAAATCTTTCGGATCAGATTGGCAACGCGGCTGCATAATCCTGCATTCTTTGGTTTTGGGGGAAGCAATGAACGCTGGATGAAAGAAGCTGCTTACACGCATGAAAGCTATTCCGGCGGCGCGTATGACGCACCCTACGGGCTCCATGCCGGGGGTGAGGTGGTCGGCAGAAAGATGCCGACGGGGTGGCCGCCTTTTGTATTGCCGGGGTTCAGCGGGACTGAGGGATGTTGAGATCGTCTTTTTCCGCTTGCCTTTACAGGCTGTCGCATGTAAGAAACAGGGGATGATCGCGCCAACCGCTAACAAAAAAAAAGGGGGGGGGTGAAGCAAAAAACATAACAATATATCCATAGCCCCTGCCATGGGGCCAAACCCAGTATGAAGGCAAAAACGACAGGACAAATTCTCGCTATTTTTCTTCTTGCGGGGTGTATCGCAGCCTGTTTTGAAGTTGTTCTTTTTCGCATGCAGGAAGATCAGCAAAAGCGACGGACAACTGCGCAACTTGCCGATATTCGCTCCGGGCTTGAAGCAAAGCTGACCCGGGACCTGCTGCTCGTTCAACAGATGGCCGCCTATATCGGGCTGAACCCGGATCTTGATCGGCAATCCTTTGAGCACCTTGCAACACAGACGCTCCGAAACGGCGAATCCCTTGCTTACCTGGAGATTGCGCCTGATTACACCGTTACCTGGACATGGCCTCGGCAGGAAACAGGCCGGGACCTGCTCACCCGGGACGCCGGAAAAGCGGCCCTTCCGGGCATGCAAAACAGTGCGGAGGTATTGTTGTACGGTCCGGTGACCCAGGCTGATGTGCAGTGGGGTTTCATGGCCAGCAGCCCGGTTTTTATCAGCGAAGCCGGCCAAGAGCGTTTCTGGGGAGTCATGTCCGGTCTTTTGGATATGAATACGCTGCTGCCTCAGACCAGGGCGGCCGGAAGCAGCCTGCGAATATCACTTCGTTTCAAAAATCCGGCAAACCGACACGTCCCGCTTGTCTGGGGTGAAGGATCTCTGTTCACACACCCCGGTGCAGTGCTGATGGACGTAAATTTTCCTTACGGCAGCTGGGAGCTGGCAGCCCTGCCACGGGTAAAACTCTCCATGTATTCCGAATCCCACTGGTGGATTCGACTGATAAGCCTGGCAGCGGCAGTACTGCTGTGTGCAGCGGCAGTGAAGGCACAGAAAAATTTCGAATTACTGACCAATACCGGTAAACTCCTGGATGAGTCCCAGTCCATTGCCCACCTCGGCAGCTGGAAAACGAATTCCGGCGATACACAATATCAGTGGTCAAAGGAAATGTATTCCATCTTAGGGGTGAACCCGGCGGACTTTACCCCTTCCATTTCCCGCGTGCTCTCCCTGATCCATCCTGATGACAAAAAAACCATCCTCCAGGAACTTGACAAGGCATGGGCAAGCGGTACAGAATTTAACATAGAGCATCGTATCATCCGTGGAGACAACAATGAGGTCCGCTACGTCCAGGGTAGAGGCAAGGTACTCTTCGACGGTTACGGTGAACCGAAATACATGACAGGCACACTGCTGGACATAACTGACCGCAAAACCGCCGAACTGGCCCTGGAAGAGCGTGAAAACATGATCTCGGCCATGGCTGAAGCCTCCCTGGACGCGCTGATTGCCGTCAATGCCCGGGACGACATCATCTTCTGGAGCAGTGCGGCCGAGACGATGTTCGGCTGGACCAAGCAGGAGGTGGTTGGGAAAAAAATGCATGATCTGCTCGTACCTCCCGACAAACGGGAACAGGCTAAAAAAGGGATCCAGGTCTATCTGAAAACGGGGTACGCGCCCGTGCTCGGATCCGTCCATGAATTTTCCGCCTGTACCAAGAACGGTCAACGAATTCCCATCGAACTGGCGGTTGCACCCTTTATCCTGAACAACGAACGCCATGCGGTGGGCAGCCTGCGGGACATCAGCGAACGTAAGACCGCGGTGGAAAGGCTGCAGCAGCTGGTCATCACCGACGAATTGACAGGGATATACAGCAGACGACATTTTCTCAACATGGCGGAAAAGGAGGTCCAGCGGAGCCTGCGCCATGGGACGCCTTTTTCCTTGATCATGTTTGATGCAGACGCCTTCAAAAACATCAACGACACCTACGGCCACAGTGCAGGGGATCTGGTGCTGAAATCCATAGCCGAAACAGCAAAAAGCGTGTTGCGGGAGATCGATCTGCTGGGCCGTCTGGGCGGTGAAGAATTCGCCGTAGGCCTTCTGCATACGGATCTTGCCGGAGCTTTGGATGTGGCTGAACGGCTCCGTCTGTTCACTGAACTGGCAACGGTCAGGCCCGCATCGTCCGATTACGAGATCAGGTGTACCATCAGCCTGGGCGTTGCAGCCCTGTCCCCCGATTACAACACCCTGCAAAAGCTCCTGCATTGTGCAGACACAGCCATGTATGAGGCCAAACGGCAGGGGCGCAACCGGGCGGTTGCCTGCAGCCATACTGTATCCGAACCAAATCCTAATTGATACCAGACTGTTTCTGGTCTAGAATACATCATATCTTGCTGTTTCACTATCATCCAGCGCTCATCCTGAAATGTCTTTTGGGCTGAGCGTACCCACCTCCAAGGAGCAGACATGAATTCTCAGGCACAAACAGCGTCCGACAGCAACGATTACTATACTTCCATTTTTGAAAAAGCAGGTGTTGAACAGTTTAAACTCTGTATTCAACACCACCTGGTCAGCTTCCAGGGCAGAGATCCTGAGCGGGCATCGGACCCGGATGTCTACAGGGCTCTCTCCTATGCCCTGCGAGACGTTCTGATGGAGAAGTGGATCACCACCCAGAAAACCTTTTATGCAGAAAATAAAAAAAGGGTCTACTACCTTTCCCTGGAGTTTCTCATAGGCCGTTCCCTGGGAAATGCCATTATCAATATGGGACTCATGGACGAGGTCACCCAGGCCCTGGAGCAGCTCGGCTATGACCTGGAAGAACTCAGGATGTGCGAAGAAGACGCTGCTCTGGGCAACGGCGGTCTGGGCAGACTGGCGGCCTGCTTTATGGATTCCATCGCCACCATGAAAATTCCTGCCTACGGCTATGGCATTTTATATGACTTCGGCCTGTTCAACCAGAAAATCGTGGACGGCTACCAGGTGGAAACCCCGGACAGCTGGCTGCGCCTGGGATCGCCCTGGATGTATGAGCGAACCTCCTTTGTCTATCCGGTAAATTTTTACGGCCGGGTCAGCAGCGGAACCGACAGCGCAGGCAACTACCGCGCCAAATGGGTGGATACCGAGGTAGTCATGGCCATGGCCTGCGACATGCTCGTACCCGGTTTCAACAACGGCCACGTGATCAACATGCGTCTCTGGAAGGCCAAGGCATCACGCGAGTTTGATTTGAAATCCTTTAATGTGGGCGATTACGTCAACGCTGTTGAAGACAAGGTGCGCTCGGAAACTATTTCCAAGGTGCTGTATCCTTCCGACGATATTCGCGAAGGCCAGGAACTACGGCTGAAACAGCAGTACTTTTTCGTTGCAGCCACCTTCCAGGATATTCTTCGCCGCTACCGTAAGGACAACACCGATTTCAACGATTTCCCCAACCAGGTCGCCGTGCAGCTCAACGACACCCATCCGGCCATTGCCATCCCTGAACTGATGCGGTTGCTGCTTGACGAGGAACGGCTCGGCTGGGTCGAAGCCTGGGACATCTGTGTAAAAACCTTTGCCTACACCAACCATACCCTGATGCCGGAAGCCCTGGAGACCTGGGGCGTTGACATGCTCTCGCGGGTGCTGCCGCGGCATATGGAGATCATTTTCGAGATCAACCGCCGTTTTCTGGAAGAAGTCGGCGCTCTGTATCCGGGCAATGTACGCAAACTCCAGGAAATGTCGATAATTGACGAGAATTATCCCAAACGGGTGCGCATGGCCAATCTTGCCATCATCGGCAGTCATTCGGTTAACGGCGTGGCAGCCCTGCACACCCAGCTGCTCAAAGACAATCTGTTCCACAATTTTCATGTAATGTATCCCGACCGTCTCAACTCCAAGACCAACGGGATTACCCCGCGACGCTGGCTGCTTAAATGCAATCAGGATCTGTCCAAAGTCATCGGAGACGCCATAGGCATGGAGTGGGTAACGGATCTGGACAGGCTGCGGGAGTTGGAAAATTTTGTTGATGATGCGAATTTTCGTGATCAGTGGCGGCTGGCCAAGTTGAACAATAAAAAACGGCTGGCCCATACCATCGAGCAGGAGTGCGGAGTGCAGGTGGACCCGGCCTCCATGTTCGACATCCATGTCAAACGCATCCATGAATACAAGCGCCAGCTGCTTAACGTGCTGCACGTGATTGCCCTGTACCAGCGGCTCATCACCACTCCTGCTTTGGAAATTACCCCGAGGACCGTTATTTTTGCCGGCAAGGCGGCGCCGTCATACCACCGGGCCAAACTGATCATCAAGCTGATCAATGAAGTGGCCGGGGTGATTAACCGTGATCCCCGGGTTGCCGATACGCTCAAGGTGGCGTTTATTCCCAATTACTGCGTTTCTCTGGCGGAACTGATTATACCGGCAGCCGACCTGTCGGAGCAGATATCCACGGCAGGGACCGAAGCGTCCGGTACCGGGAATATGAAGTTTGCCCTTAACGGCGCCCTGACCATCGGCACCCTTGACGGCGCCAATATCGAGATACAGGAAGAGGTTGGTGAAGACAACATCTTTATCTTCGGCATGACCGCCCAGGAAGTGGAATCGGAAAAGCGTTTCAAATCCAGGGTTCCCTACCAGGTGTATGAAACCAATCCCACCGTGCGCAGGGTTATCGACGCCATTGCCGGGGGTGTATTCAGCAACGGCGACCAGGAGCTCTTCAAGCCGTTGGTCCATGATCTGCTCAACGAGCATGACCAGTATTTGCTGCTGCTTGATTTGGAATCCTATCTGGAATGCCAGGAACTGGTGGGCAGGAATTATCAGGACAAGGATGGATGGACCAAAAAATCCATTTACAATGTAGCCCGCATGGGAAAATTCTCCAGTGACAGAACCATCAAGGAGTATGCCGAAGAGATCTGGGGGGTAAAAGTCGGGTAAGGGATGGGGCTGGTTGTTTTGCTTGGATGCTCGCTGGAATGAGGGCTGCAGGGTGCGTCTTACGCACCGAACGGTGGTAGCGCGAAGAAATAAGATTACAGCTATATCAAGTCCGGGTCGTGGTTTTTTCTTAAATCAACTCTGACTCAGGGGGATTCTTTTTCTGCCTGCGGCAGACAGGTGGTGCGTATGACCCACCCTACATTAGTCCATGCGAGAGCGCAGCTGGACGCTTTTGCCGATGGCGATGAATGGATGGGCGTGTTTTTCTGCCTGCGGCAGGAAGGTGGTGCGTATGACCCACCCTACTTTAGTCCATGCGAGAGCGCAGCTGGACGCTTTTGCCGATGGCGATGAATGGATGGGCGTGTTTTTCTGCCTGCGGCAGGAAGGTGGTGCGTATGACCCACCCTACTTTAGTCCATGCGAGAGCGCAGCTGGACGCTTTTGCCGATGGCGATGGATGGATGGGTGTGTTCTCCTGCCTGCGGCAGACAGGTGGTGCGTATGACCCACCCTACTTTAGTCCATGCGAGAGCGCCGCTGGACGCTTTTGCCGATGGCGATGAATGGATGAGCGTGTTCTCCTGCCTGCGGCAGACAGGTGGTGCGTATGACCCACCCTACTTTAGTCCATGCGAGAGCGCAGCTGGACGCTTTTGCCGATGGCGATGGATGGATGGGCGTGTTCTCCTGCCTGCGGCAGACAGGTGGTGCGTATGACCCACCCTACTTTAGTCCATGCGTGAGCGCAGCTGGACGCTTTTACCGATGGCGATGGATGGATGAGCGTGTTCTCCTGCCTGCGGCAGACAGGTGGTGCGTATGACCCACCCTACTTTAGTCCATGCGAGAGCGCAGCTGGACGCTTTTGCCGATGGCGATGGATGGATGGGCGTGTTCTCCTGCCTGCGGCAGACAGGTGGTGCGTATGACCCACCCTACTTTAGTCCATGCGAGAGCGCAGCTGGACGCTTTTGCCGATGGCGATGGATGGATGAGCGTGTTCTCCTGCCTGCGGCAGACAGGTGGTGCGTATGACCCACCCTACTTTAGTCCATGCGAGAGCGCAGCTGGACGCTTTTGCCGATGGCGATGGATGGATGGGTGTGTTCTCCTGCCTGCGGCAGACAGGTGGTGCGTATGCCCCACCCTACTTTAGTCCATGCGTGAGCGCAGGTTGAGACTTTTACCGGGCCACGGGGAAGGGGTTGGTTGTTTTAATCGGATGCTCGCTGGAATGAGGGTTGTGGGGAGCGTCTTACGCACCGGAACACCGCCGGTCAATCAGGAGGAGCGTTTTTTCTTTGTGCACTCGATAAAATGGTTGCGGTAATACCGCATTTCTTCAATGGATTCCAGAATATCATCCAAAGCGCAATGACTGTGTTTTTTGATGAATCCGTAACGAACGTCCGGCGCCCAGCGTGCGGCAAGCTCTTTGACCGTTGAAACATCTATGTTCCGGTAATGAAAGTAGGACTCAAACTCAGGCATGAACCTGGCCAGAAAACGGCGGTCCTGGCAGATTGAATTGCCGCACATGGGTGACGCACTGCCGGGAACCCATTTTTGGATAAACTTCAGGCTTGCCAATTCGCCTGCCGATAATCGTAACAGCTTTCCCTGACACGCTGCAACAAACCGGACAGCGTATGCTGGGTCTGGTTCCAGTGGTCCATACTCTCCAAAACAGTCTCAGACTGCGCTATGGCAAGGACAGGCCCTGTGGCAAGAACATCCAGATCAGACGAAGTAACCACCGTGGCTATCT
>CAXXDG010000002.1:775000-1582250 GCA_963678525.2 Desulfobulbaceae bacterium | reverse complement strand
GTATTCGAGATTGGCCGCATCATTGCGCACCGAGAAGCTCATTTCAGTGGGCTGAAATTCCACCCCGATGTCGCCGAGCAGTTCCATGAACAGGGTATAGGTTCTATCGTTGAAGACGATGAAACCTGTGTCTATCGCTGCTTGCTCATCTCCCACCGTGACATCAACGGTGTGAGTGTGTCCTCCGATATAGTCGTTTTTTTTCAAACAGGGTAACACGGTGCCGTGAGGCAAGGTAATAGGCGCAGGTCAACCCTGCTATGCCGGAACCTATGATGCCGATTTTTCTCCCTTTCCCGTTTTTGATGGAGTGCGCTTTTATCATTGCCTGTCACCTCAACATTTGCGCTGCAATTTTTGCCCAGATGTGACGGGGCATCAGGGCCGCAATTTTCATGGCCAGCGTGAATCGCCGGGGAAAATGGATTTCTGACTTGCCTCGCTCAAGCCCCCGCCTGATTACCCGGCTTGCTTCTTCCACGCTCACCCTGAACGGCATTGGAAAGTCGTTACGATCCGTGAGCGGAGTCTGAACGAACCCGGGAGAGATCAGGCTGACCGCGACTTTCCTCGGTTTGAGGGTAATGCGCAAAGTCTCCATGAGGTAGGCAACCGCCGCCTTGGAACTCCCGTAAGCCTCGGCTCGCGGCAGCGGCAGATAGGCAGCGGAACTACCTACCCCGCCAGATGCGGACGGCCTGATCTCAACAGCAGTGGGAGCACGCCTTCGATGGAGATAGCCAGCGACTCCACATTGGCCCGCAAGACTCGCACAAACAAGGCGCTGTCAAAATCGGGCATATCCAGGTATTCACAGGTTCCGGCATTGAGAATGGCAAGGTCAGACGGTCGAGGCCTGCAAACCAGGCGAGGCTGCTGTCTCTATCAGTGAGATCCAGACGGCCGATATGCAATCCCCGGCCGGAGAGATCCTCGAGGGCTTTTTCATTGCGTCCACTGCCCATACTTCGTGGTTGTCCAGGTGATAATCTTCGGCTAACTGTCTGCCGATTCCTGACGTCGCCCCAGTAATGAGAATCTTCATTTGCCAAGCCTCCTCTTCAGGTTGATGACCACCATCCCGAGCACCGGCAGACGTTCGTAAAGCATTGCCCCGAGATCGAAATAGTCTCGGTGCAGGTCAACCAGGCCGGAGTTAGTCACGTGCAGCCGGCTCATCCCATTTACCTTGAATATCCTGCCCCTGTTAAGCCGGAAATGCGAGATGCTCATCACCCATTCCAGGGCAATATCGTCGTCCTGCCGGATCCGGGACGTGAAATCGAAACCTATCGAACTGACATTTTGGTACAGACTGTGGAAGTAGCTCTTCAGCATGGTGAGTCCTGTAATCTCGTGGGCCGGGTCAATAAAGTGGATGTCCGGATGGTAGATCAGGTCCAGCGCCTCCAGATTATTGCTGCTCAATTCCTGGTACACTCTGCAGAATTTCTCAAGCATCATGATCTCCTCCCTTTGCTGGGAGACCCCTGCCACCTGCTGTGCCAAGTAGATCGTTGCGCAACCCTTGATTGATCGGCTCACGCTCCCCCAGCCAGATGCCAAAATAGGCTGCGGCAAACTCCAAAGAACGAATCGAAACAAGATTTTCTCCGTTGAGGGCCAGCGATGTTGTCTGGGATTCACTATCAAAACAGAGGCTGTAACGGTCTCCATCCTCGACTGTCCGGTATCTCGAATGAAGCAGGTTTATTTCCTGGCTAATGCGTGCCATTTCAGATGAAGCCAGTTGACGCTGCAAAATGGCAGTAGCTGCCTCTGCAAACTGCTCTGCCGTAATCTCGACCTCATAATCCAAAACCAGACATCTGTTCACCTGAGGCCCCAGAACATTATGAGCGTCTCCGTCAGTAAAGAGTCTTGCTTTGTAAAGAGATATGAAACCCAGATATGTATATTCACCTGAGCCAACCAGAGTCATCGTTTTCCAGGGCTCGGCCTCGCTCTTCTGAGGGTAGAAGAAAACCAGCAATGTAATAACGAGTACAAGCCATTTCATGATCTCAATCCTCTGTAAACTGTTCGCTAACATTCTGTCGTCCCTGTACCGTCGATAAAGCACTATTTTGCTCTTATTCAAGTTCCCTCAAAATCAGGCCATATCGATTTCATCGCCGCCAACAAGCTGGAAACAGCGCTCCACCTTGAAGGTAACAAAATACCGCTTCTCAGTGGTTGCCTCTCCACCGGGTTTTCGAGAGGGCGCATCGAGTACAGGATGGTCGGTAAACTCTTCCAGCCTGGTGAGGCGGAGTCGAATGCCATCCGTGCCAGTGCCGTCTTCTTGGAAGAGATAGCC
Organism: Desulfobulbaceae bacterium; assembly: GCA_963678525.2. Classification (GTDB taxonomy): domain Bacteria; phylum Desulfobacterota; class Desulfobulbia; order Desulfobulbales; family Desulfobulbaceae; genus Desulfogranum. Next base: position 1,579,930 of record CAXXDG010000002.1, on the reverse strand, counting down.
GGCTTTGGGATTTTCAAGAAGATTCTTGCGTGACAACCGCTCGCGCATGACAAAACCAATTGTAGTATCTTCCAGGATGTGAGGTCGGGCATAGATTGCGGTGTTCACTACACCTTCTCGGTCCGCGGTGGCCAAAACTCCGGTACCTCTGTGCTCTTTGAAATAACTATGCAAGTTCATGGTTACCTCCTGCTGATTAATTGTATCGTACACTCTTAATCAACTACAATAAGTGATCTACGGCACTCTTCAACACAGGATAAACAGGAGGCAAATGGTAGTGAATACTACTACCGTATGGAATGTTGCGAACAACAAAGGTTGCGAACCGCTCTGGTCTCTGCAAATTGATGCGCCACAGATGACCGGATGCAGATTTACAAAGGTTAGACCATTGATCTTGCTTCGCTCAAGGATGCTCTTGAGGGTGTTGAGACAGCCATTTATTTTATCCACTCAAGTGGAACGACGGAAATCCAGCGAAAACTGGATATAGAGAGTGCGGAAAAATTTCAAGAGGCGTGTGTCGTAACCTGGGTTACATGAATAATCTATCTTGGTAGCTTTTAATGCCCATTCTTTATTTGCTGTTCACTAATCCGGCGGCTGAAATTGTGGCAGTTGCAACGGGCGGAAATACGTAAGGTTCCTGGCACTGTATGTCCCAGGAACCTAGTGGTTAGACTACCATCTTTCGGTGCCGACTATCTGATTCACATCTGAACATTTTGCTTTTTCCTCGTCACTGAGTTGATCAAAAGACTTTTTGTTGTCGGTATTATCCAGCGAGCAAACATATTCCCTGCCCTCTTTATCGTTCAGCCATACCAGTGATTCATATCCGCTTTTCATATCGTTACCTCAATATTAGGTTTACGTTATTCTTTGTTCCGAGTTTGCTGCTTGTGCAGCATTCTGTTGCCTAAGAAATTAAGACCGAAACCAGTTGACACAATAGGATTCAATATGTAGCGTAATGATAGTAAAAACTACTATTTTAGAGGATAAAATGTTGGATGTGACAGTATATCAGACGGTTGTAGATTCGCTATCCGCCCATGTGGCAATTCTTGATGAAAATGGGGTGATTATTGACACCAACAGGGCGTGGAAAGAATTTGCCATGAAAAACGGCATGAGACAGCCGGTTGACAGCATTGGCATAAACTACTTAACCATTTGTGAACAATCGGGTGTCGGCGAACGTTTTCAGAATGATGACGCCATGAGAGTTGCAACGGGAATACGAAAAGTTTTGTCGGGCGAACTGCCGGAGTTTTTCACTCATTATCCCTGCCACTCACCTGAGGAGCGGCGATGGTATGCAGTTCGCATCGTACCTTTTCGAGGGTCGGATGAAGACAAGATTATTGTCACCCACGAGAATATTACCCAGATAATAGAGATTCAAGAGGCTCTAGAAAAGAAAGAAGCCGAGTTACTTCGAGAGCGTGAGCGACTTGAAGAGACCAATGTCGCTTTAAGGGTGCTCCTGCGACAGCGCGATGAGGATAAAAAGCGTATCGAGGAAACAATTTACGTGAATGTTGACCGCCTGGTCTTGCCTTATGTGGAGCAACTCCTGCTGGGAAATTTGTCTGAAAAACAGCAAACTCTGCTGGAAGTAATCGATATGAATCTCAGGGATATTGTCTCTCCTTTTCTCAGCAGACTGGCTACGTTGCATGCTATTCTCACGCCACAGGAAATAGAGGTGGCAAATCTGGTGCGGAGCGGCCGTTCAAGCAAAGAAATCGCTGAGGTCCTTGGTATTTCGGTAAGTGGTGTTGATTTTCATCGGAAGAAACTTCGGCAGAAGCTGGGGCTGACAAATAGCTCTAAAAACCTCAGATCATACTTGCTTTCATTGGAAACAGACCAGTAACAATATCCAAAATACCGTAAGCGCTTAGAGAACCGCTTCTACACCGGGGCCGGTAAAAATGTGTTCATGTATCTCCTGATAACACTAATCCAAGGAGGTACAGATGAACGATGCATATCCACGAAGCAGACAGCTGAAGCAAGAGTATTAGCAGGAGCACATTGCCACCTGGGGCCAGAGTGCAATGACTCAGAAAGAATACTGCAGAGCGTATGATCTGTCTCTATCAAGTTTTTCCTACTGGCGCAACAGATACGCTTCATCTCTTTGTGAACGATAGGCGATTTTCTTTGGCCGTTGACAGGGGCTTTAATGAGCAGGTTCTCCGCAGGCTGATTTTGGCACTGGAAGCAATGTGATGTTGCCCCTGCAAAATAACCTCAGGATTTATCTCGCACTTGGTGCGACCGATATGCGCAAATCAATCAATGGGCTGGCGCTTATCGTTTCCGAGCAGTTTGATTCAGACCTGTTTTCAGGAAGCCTCTTCGCATTTTGCAATCGAAAGCGGGATCTGGTGAAGATTCTTTATTGGGAAAGCAATGGGTTTTGCATTTATGCTTAATACGGCATAAATACAGTTATGCCGAGCCATCCCCCGTCATCTGATATTTTCCAGTAATCACGTCTCTGCCCCCCCATCCAATTTCATCAATTCAGCACAATATTGTTTTCATCTCCTCAGATTCACTCAACCCAAATAAGGAGGGAGAACAATATGAACGTGAATTCCTACTACACACGACCTTGGATTCTCAACAGTTATCACATAGGCCCAATTGCAACGCATCTTACTCAGTGTTCCGAGTTTCTCGCAAAACAGGCTACGCCTATGCAACTGGCCAGCGGAATGTTCGAAAAGTTGGCCATCTGAGCCGGTGGCTCGACCGACAGGGAATCGGCATTGCCGAATTAAACGATGAAACTATCGAGGCGTATCTGTGTTTTCGCTATCAGAATAACCGTAATGTAAAAAGAACCCCCTATCGACACCTGCTCAACTACTTGCTGGAAATTGGAATCGTCGGACCAAAGAAACCCGTGGAAACGGTTCTTGATCAATGCATAGCTGTAGCGGCCCGCAATAATCAACCCCTCAGACTCACAATAATGTGAGTTCCGGACCCACAATAAATGTCACTGGAAATAAGGCTCGGCCCTCATTAATCAACACCGACTAGAAAAAACACGGTCAGAAAAATACTGTGATTCTCAGAGGCTCGCGGTTTGTCCTTAACAGTGGACATGTAAAGTTGAAGCTTTTTTTCATTGATAAGAGATGTTCTTTGGTTCTGTTTGCAGTTGCTTTATTCTTTGAACAAATTTTGGTTGTCGGCCGATCCCACCATATAAGGGAAATCTAAACCCTGACATCGCCATTATCTCACTGGGAGATCTCGGAATAGCCTTAAGGTTGACTACATTTCCAAAAACATCATTTTATAAGAAATGCGCTGGAAGCTTTTTGCTCGTAGGTTTGGGAAGTATGTTGACTTACCGGTAGTTTTAACTGCTTGGAACTGCCAGGGCGAATCTTCATCTGATTCTGCACGACAAATCACTGGTTGCAGATGTGTTGATGATAGCTCTTCCTTGCTGAAATTATTATCCTTTGTATACTGATTTGACCTTACCTTGATTATTCTCTGTGGAAAATCTGTCTACTGGCTCCCAGGAAGCAATATGAAATCAGAAGGACGCTATAACACAAATGGTTTGCCTGAGGACAGCTATGAACCGGGTTCTGATGGCCAAGTATTGAGAAATAAACTGGGGATCAAGGATAAAGATACAATTGATGAACACGAAGCTTCCGAACAACTTCGTGCTTTAAATGAGTGTCTGGGACTCTTCAGTCAGGATCATCGTTTTACCGCCGATGACATATGCAAAGTACATGAACTGTGGCTCGGCCAAATTTATGAGTGGGCCGGCAAGTATAGGCAGGTAAACATCAGTAAAGGAGGTTTCCCATTTGCCATGGCACGACATGTACCGACCCTGATGGTGGAATTTGAGAAGAATCAGCTCCGGCAATATACTCCTTGTCTATTTACAAATCAGGAAGAAATTATACATGCGATTGCAGAGGTTCATACCGAACTGGTACTCATTCACCCTTTTCGGGAAGGTAATGGCCGTCTTTCCAGGATGATTGCTGTTTTAATGGGGCTACAGGCTGGACTGCCACCACTGGATTTCAGTTCAATTACCGGTTCATTTAAAAAGCAGTATTTTAGTGCGGTGCAAGCTGGAATGGATTTAAACTACAAGCCCATGGAGAAAATATTCAGGGTTGTTCTACAAGAGACGCTCAAGCTTGGGTAGCCTTAGCTCCTAATGTTTCTGTAAATTTCAGCGCTTTAGCCGCCGACTTACCCGCACCTTCCACTGCACTAGATGTTATAACAGTTTTGCGAAGGGAAGCGTCCCGCATCACCCGATCTTTAAGATAGACATTTGTTGTGAGGAGTGATTTTTTCTTCATAATTTCAGTTTACCATAAACTGAGAGACAAAGAAACAAATGGCATATCCCGACATTGTTTTATCTCTCATTCTGACTAAACGAATTCACCTATTCTGAGCATCAGGGATAAATATAATCATTACCACAGTTATGTCATTTGGAGGTCTCTGGATAAGCTATAATTTCAGATTTCAACAATGTTGTTAGGGTGATGGAACAGCAGGGTTTTTGGGTCTTTGTCATAGTTGCGGAACAAAAGTACTTCCCAGGAACTGATGGAAAAATGATTTCCTTTCGCCCAAACCCTTCCCATTATGGGCAAAAGGGCTTTGGGCGAAAGGAAATCAGATACCAAGATATGACGTCAAGTATTGCCAAATTATACATCGAGAGCCAGGCGCGACGTAATTTGCTGCTTTAGTGATCAAAAATAATTGGAGAGGTAAATAACCTTTCTGCAACTGTGACAAAGAGCCGGATTTTTTAAATACAGGAATTATGTTGCGAGTTGAGTTATGTTGCGTCTTTTCTTCCCTGCTTGTATTTCTTCTTTTTTTTTGCATCCATGAAATCTCTTCACTTCAATCATGACGGACCACGGTTAACATTATTCCTGAATCAGGTAATTTCGGCAACAAGCCATGCACTTAATATTGCCAGATCGAAGATAAACATTTTTTCCTTTTCCCTCTGGTTTAGGTGTTTCCGGTACATCTCAACCCCATACACGATCAAAAACAAGTAATACAGCATACATGGGATAGTGACAATGCAGTCGATATCCTGCCCATTCCGCGATGAAAAATGCGAGGAGACTCTCGGGTATTATCACCTGACAGGTAGAAAAAGGGCATCATACTCCATTTGCTTCCATCCACAGACACTCTTGTTATTCCAAAGCATTTCATATAACCCATAAAAAATCTTTCACTTGTTTGTTGACCCATAGACACGTTCTTTGTATCGTGCGCAGCCTCGACTCGGCCCGAATTTCTCATAGATCTATGGCGCCATGACGGCAAAGTACCTGACAAAAAAATGCACCGATCCACAAAGAAGCCTTAGTAACAGGCTGATGCTGCAAGCGGCATTGCTCCGCAAGGTGCATAACAAACAGGTTTGCCTGAGCAGGCGCTTCTGAAGGCTTTATCAGGGAAAGACATACTATAGGGCTTCATGAAAAATTTGGGTTAAAAAGCTGCATCATATCAGTTAGCCATGTCCATTCATCTCAATCTCATCGATTTCGTACAAAACCATCTTCAGGATGAAAGCGATGCCGCGCATGCATCCGAAGTGCCGCCGGAAACAGAGCATTCTACGGATCCGGGGTTCGAATCCGACGTCAGCCGAGCAACGCACTCAGGGTTGCTCATGCGCCCTGTTTATGAGCTGGAAGCACGCCGTTTCGGCCAGGGTAATGATGAAGAAGCCGAAGTATGGGAAGCCGTCGATCTGATGTGGACGGCCTTTGCGGTCCTGGATGTCATTTCCGAGCTGACGGAATATCAGATAGGAGCAACCCGTTCCGAGGTGGTAAAAAAAATTCTTCCCCTTATACGGGTTCAGGTCACAGCCTGCGGCCTGGATTTCCCCGACCAGGTTCTCCAGGGAGTGGTGCACAAGGTGTTCGATCACCTGACCAACAGATCCAACCGTTACCTGCCCTTTTCCTACACCTATTTCGACGGAGGCAGCGCCAGCTACCTGAGTCGTCGTTTCTGGCTCATCAAAACCGTATACGCCAATGAAGGCAAGGAAGCGCTCTTCACCCTCACCGATGAAGGCTATGCCGCCTATTTCGGCCTCCACGAAACCAGCGCCCTGGATGCGGCCGCCATCGGCAACCTGCGCATCAAGCTCCTGCTGGAACGGGGCAACCTGGATGACGCAATCAGTGTTGCTGACGCAAATAACAAACAGTGCTCCAGAAAAGCCCGGGAAGTCCACACTGTGCGTCGTCTGATTCGACGTAATATCAAAGCGGTTGCCTATGAACGGGTCCAGGATCTGGCTGAAGAAGGAGTAAACCAGGCCATGGATATCCAGAAAGAAAGCGGCAGGCTGCATAATCTGGTTATTGAAAATATGCTCAGTTCACCAACGGAAAAGCACAGCCTGAAGCTGCACAGGCTGGCCGAAAAGCTGGAAACCTTGAATCATGAACTGATGAAACTTGCAGGAGAGCTGCAGGACCTGCCGGAAGATTACCAGCAATTCAGCCACAAACTGTTCAGACGACGTCCCAGCGGCGCATTTCCAAGCATGGACGAAGTCATGGGCAGAATCCTGCAGCTTGAAGAAACCCAGGCTACGCAGATCGGCAAAGAGTTTATTGCCCGAATTGATCCCCCTGCAAAAAAATCGCTCTTTGATCCTGCTTCGGTTATCGAGGCCTGCGATCGTGCCCTTGAAAGACTGCAAGCCACGGACGACCAGAGCCAGAAGATCCAGGAAGTTGACGGACACACAACACACCGCTTTGCACCGGAACTCAACGACGAGTTGATGCAGGAAGCATTCGAACTGCTGCACAATCGTGTGGGGCTTGAAAAAGAAATCCAGGTGAGCGCCCTGCTTACCGAAGCCGGCAACACCTCTGATGGTGATCTGTTTCCAGCCGCAGCAGCCATGGGCGTATTTCAATGCCTGGTTGACAGACGCCTTGCGGACAAACACTGTATCAGCGTCCAGCTGCCGGACCCTGAAGCACGTGTGGCCGTGGACCTCGGCCCGGATCGACGCTACCATGGGCATGAACTGACCCTGAAACACCAACCCGCTTTGACGCAGCTTCCCGCCGGGAGGAAGTCGCAACAGTAACCCAATGCTCACAGAACACCTGAGCCATCCATATGCACATAGACACGGAAACCACCTACGCCGTTAATCGGCTGATTTACCTGAGCCTGATTTACAGTAACGGCAGCAAAAGAGCTCTGGCTTCACACACCGCAGAGATAACCGAACTTCTGCATCGCCTCCAGGCCCATGACTCATTCCGCCGCCAGGTGGAAGCCGGACTCAGGGCCATGGACCTGCGACTCCTGGCACTGGAAGAAGGCGGTCTGCGTCTCTCTGCCCGTAAATCCGACAGTTTCTTTGCCGCCACCCTGGGTGACTACGGTCGGCTCCTGGCACGCAGGGAAATCAAAGCTGCGGAGATACTCCCCGTTCACTGCGCCATCGCCACGGCCTTTTTCCCCATCGAAGCGGACCTTGACACACCGGTTGAAGACCTGGGTGCCGTCATCATGGCCGATGTCATCGATATTCTCCGACGCTTTGTGGAGATGGAAGCTACTCTGGATTCGGACGAAGACAAGCTCCTGCCGCAGCTGAAGACCGTGGCTGAACGTCTGCGGCAGATGCCGGAGGATAATCCGGACCGACAACGGGCAGGAGCAGGAAACAGCTGGGTTGGCCTGGTCACCAGGGTACTGGAACATATGGTGGAAACAGGGTATCTCCTGGCGTTTGAGGAGTCTGGGGGAGATATTGAATACAGGCCGACCATCGCCTATCAGACGGCCATGCGTGAAGGCATTGTCTATTCGTTCCATGCATTCCGGGATTTTCTGATCGACTCACCCGAACAGGAGGAGAGCAATGTATAGGCTCAGTAGAATTTTCGCAAGCGACATCACAGCCGGAGGCAACCTGCTGCGAAACGGTTATGTTCCCGTAATGCGGGAAGACGGCCGGGCGGATCACGGGGTGCTCTTTGCCGTTAACGGAACCTGCAAGACCACCCTGCTCTCCTTTATTCTGAGTGTCTTCTGTCCCAAAAGCAAACGTTTTGTCCAGTACCTGCAGTCTGACGGCGATAAAACCCTGGAGCAATACCTGATTCCCGGACGTCCAGCCCTGGTGCTGCTGGATCTGGCTACGGTCACCCAACCTACCCTGTTTGAAGCCGAGCCGGTGGATCACCTGGTGCTGGGACAACTGCTCTACCGCCATCGCAGTATGCCCGACAAAACCGACCGCACCTTTTTCATTGCCCAGTCTGCGGACCTGTTCGATGAACTGCGCGCTCAATGGGATGATCTGCTTAACCAGGAAAAGCCCTACAAGGCAGTTAGGGATTTCATGCTGCCCTACGTTCAACAGACGACCAGTCAAAAGGAATGGAGCGAAAAACTTGAACAACTGGGCCTGGATCCCTGGCTCATCGACCGCCAGGTGGACTTTGCCCGCACTGAAGGGGGCATCAAAGATGCCTTCAAATTTCGTTCCGAAGAGGACTTCCTGAGTTTCTTCCTTGGCTGCGTGACCGACCTGGATGCTGCAGCCACCCTGCGCAGCCGCATTGAGCAGGATCTGCGAAAAATGCAGGAACGCCCCCGTAAAATCAGCCGGCTCAATACCGTACGCAACCTCAAAGAACGTATCGCAGATTTCGACGCCACGGCAGCGACATGGCGCAGTGCGTACAGGGATATCGAGACCTGGCAGCTAAAACTTGGGGAAGCGACTCACCTCCTCCAGGAGGCAGAGCAGGCAGTTGCGGAAAAGCGCAAATCCCTTGAACCCATAGTAATCGAAGCTGACTCCCAATATCAGGAAGCAGGCAAGGCAGGTGAAATCGTCCAGAGCAATATCCTGTCTGTGGAAAAATTCCGCCAGGCGCAGGAAATAGCTGAACTGCAGAAGCAGCTGCGTCACGCCCAGAAAGAGATCGAGCGCGTACAAGGGGAACATGTCGCCATAAGCGCAGCAGATTTTATTGCCGACATTCGCGCCACCCAGGCGCAGGCAGCCGTCAAAAAAGAGGTTCTGAGTCAGGCAGGTGAAGAGATCACCCCCATGCAGCGGAAAATGGACGGCCTGGCAGCCCAGTACCACCTGCGTCTGGACGAGGAACGCGGGCAGATAGAAAAAAACGTCAAGCATCTCAACAGGCAGCGCAGCGATATTGAAACAGAGCGCAAAGCCGTCACCGGGAAACAGGGAGAAACTGTAAACAAACTGAAATCCCTGGACAAAACCCTCTCCCGCCTGCATGCTAAAATCCAGGAAGCAGCAGCCATGCGTGCCGCACTCCCCATGGAACAGGGGGAAGAGCCTGAGCATACCCTTGAACGGCTCAAAGAAGAACATGCAAACCTCGACCAGGGTCTCACCCGCGTACGGGGCGAGATACAAACCCTGGAGCAACATATCCAAACGGAAAACAACCGCTGGCGAAAACTGCAGGAGGAACGTTCCAAAGGAGAAACCAGTCTTGCCCTGGCCCGTGAACGGGTCAAGGCCGAAGCGGAAGAGCGTCTCCACCTCACCTCAAACGCCCAGATCGCACGGGTTGCGGGAAGTAAACAGATCGATCTCTGTTCCTCCGAGCTGGTATCCCGTTTTGACGACGCCATGTCCAGACTTCGCAACAGGCTCTCGGAAAAAACCCGCGCCGCACTCAAGCTGGAACAGACCCTGGAAACACTGGAACGAACCGAAACCCTGGCTGCCGACGACCAGACTATGCAGCTGCTGGGCCATTATCACGGAGCGGGAATTGCCCCTGAGGATCTCAAATCCTTTCCGGAATACCTGGCCGAAGAATACGAATCAGCAGAGCAGATAGCCGCTTTCATAGAAGGCGACCCCGGTCGTTTTACAGGCATCATGGCCGCTTCCTCGCAGATTATTGAACAGATCAGAGAGCTCCCGGCGCCGTCCTGGCTGCACAGACCTGTGGTCGTCTCCACCCCCTGCATGCCGGAAGATATCACCCCCATAGCCGAGACGGTTATCAGCCCGCTTTCACCGGAAATCTACTCCAAACGTCACCTGACTGCCGTAAAGGATATCCATAACAAAGAGCTGGCAGAACTGAACCTGGTCATTGCAGACATGGAATCCAGACTCAGGGAAATGGAAAAAGCGGCTCGGCTCCTGCACGCCTATCGGGAAAAATTCTCTGACAAAGCTGCTGTTGCAGCACCGGCTGAGGCTGTCACCTCGTTGGAGTCCAGCCGGAAACAATTGACCATGGGAATCGAGGAAGCCGAAACCGCTGTGGAAAAGCTCAAGCCGCGTAAACATGACCTGGAAACGCAATACAGGACCCTGGGTGACGAGTCGGCCGGGCTCAGCCAGTTGCTGCGCCAGGTGGAGAAATGGCTGAAAACCTATGCAGGTCTTGCCAAATGGCAGGAAGAGGCGGAACAGAAAGAGCTTGAGCGAACAACCCTTGAAAAAACCATCCGGACCTGTACGGAAGCCCTGGCTGCACTCAAAGAGGATGATTACCGCATCGCAGGCGAGATCAGTGAGCAGAAAATTCTCCTCAAAGGCCTGGACGAACGGGGGGGCGAGGTGCTGCGGCCTCAGGATATCGAACTTACAAGGGATGAACGGAAATCCGCGCTGTCCATGGATCTCAACACCCTCAAACGCCTGCACGAATCGGCCAGGGAAGATCTCCGCCAAATGACCCATGAACTGGGCATAGACATACTGCGCAAAGAGCTCGACGCGCTTGAGGAAAAAATTGCCCAGCGTGAATCCCGCTTTGAAGCCTTCAGCCGCCGCAGTTACTATGATGTTGAAAAAGCCGAGACCTGGGCGGGCCGCAGCCGAACGCAGCGTGAAGAACGACAGCAGGAGCTGGCCGGAGAATTGGAAACCGGCAAGGAAAAAAGCATCCGCCTGGAGTCTGAGATCGGCCACCAGCAAAAGGAGCTGGCCAGGATCAAGGCAGTCCTGACCGACAGAAAATTCAAAGGCATGCCCCCGGATCTGGCCCGGGAGATGTTGACTGACCAGGATTCGGACAGCCTTTTACACCGCTTACGCAGTGAAAAACGCAGATATGCCGCTGAAAGCGACCGCCTGGCCGGCCGCTGCAACGCGCTCAGGGAAAAACAGCAGCGGCTGCAGACCAGGCATCAGGATATTCGACTGGTGCTTGCTGAAAATAAACGTTTTGATGCGGTCTGGGACCAGGAATCCCCCAGGCACCCATGGCCGGACCTGTTGAAAGAAACAGGCGCGGACGCTTCTCCTTCTGCCGTAGAACAGCTGCAGCAAGAGTTACAGCAGATGGTTGTGACCGAAAGCAGGCACAGAGATACTGTGGACGCAGCCCAGCGCCGTATGAAAACGGCATTTGACAGCTTTCAGGTCGACCTGCAGAGTGAAATCTTTCACAGCAATCTGCCGGCAGTTGTCGACGAATTGCGCACCCACGACGCAGAATCCCTGGGAGACCAGGCCCATGAGCTGATCCAGCGCTGTGAAGATATTGCAAGTAATCTTGAGACCGACCTGGAGATTACCCAGCGGTTCATGGACAGCCTGGTGGATATGCTGCTCCAGCACAGCCGCGAATATTACCAGAAACTCCGCGCTGCAGCCCAGGAAGTCCTGCCGGAAGAGGTATTCATCTATGGCGGTAAACCGATCCTGCGGGCAGGCACACGTCTTGATTTTGCCAAACACCGGGATGTGTTTCGCCAGTCAGTGGAAAACTGGTTGTATGAACTGATGCAGCAGGGACGCCTGCCTGAGGTCAATCCGAAGATGGGCAATTGCCTGGGCTCGGAACTCCTCTACCAGCTGCTGGGAGCTGCATCGGGAAGACACACCTTTGGAATCCAGCTGCTCAAATGCGATGACAGCGGCAGTAAATACGAACCAGTGGGCAAAGATCTCGGTTCCGGAGGAGAAGCGCTCACCATTGCCGTCCTGCTCTACGCCCTGCTCATTTCCATGCGCCGAAGAAGACGCCTGAGCCCGTACGACGACAGGATACCGGCCTTTCTGGTGCTGGACAACCCCCTGGGTGTCTGCAACCGTTCCGATTTCCTCGACGCCCAGCTCAAGGTTGCCGGCCGCCTGGGCGTGCAGTGCGTGTATCTCACCGGCATCAACGACCGGGAATCCCTGGACCTGTTCGAGCTGCGCGTGGCCATCCGCAAAGGCGACAGACAGGTGGAAATCGACGGCAACATCTACGATTGCCTGGAGATTACCGAATTCAACGTGGAAAAACAGCAGCAGCGCGCAGCGTAATGTTCCTGCAGCTAAACCCGGCAAACGCTCTATAGGCCACCTTGAATAATTGCTTTTTTGCCCAATATCAGCGTTATGCTCAAAAAATTATCCTCGGAATATCAAATATATGCCTGTGGTAATTTTTCTCGCATGCCTTGATCTTGAACGAAAATCCTAATAATTCAAGGTGCCCTACATTCAATCGGTAAACCCGTTGTCCGAAAAAGTCGTGAGAAATCCTGCTTAACCTTGAATCATAACGGCCTCAGCCTGTATACTACAGTAATCATGGTCGCATTTCTTTTCCTTTCAGCCGGTTCTTCACAACCAAAGCAACAGCCTGTGGTTCATTACTTATGATACATTCCCGCCGGGTGATCTCGTTCCTTGTGCTCACGCTAAGCATACTCCCGGTACTATTTGTCAAAAACGCTCAGGCGCAAACAAATGCCCTGGACAAGGTCTCGGTTCAACTTGACTGGAAATTTCAATTTGAATATGCAGGCTTTATCGCGGCGGTTGAAAAAGGATTTTATCAGGATGCCGGGCTCGATGTAACCCTTCATGAATACCAGGCCGGAGTTGATACGGTCGCCGAGGTGCTTGCCGGCGAGGTCAACTACGGCATCCATAACGCCAGTCTGGTCATCACGGAAGGGAAAATCCAGCCGATCGTACTGCTCGCCACCTATTACCAGCGCTCTCCCCTGGTCTTTGTCACAGCCCCGGACATCAAGACTCCACGGGAAATGCTCGGCCGCACCATCATGGGAACAACAGATGAATTCAAATACAGTTCCCTGGCGCTGATGCTCAACCATTTCGGCATAACCAACGAAAATTCCAAAATTATCGGCCATAGCTTCAGTATCGAAGATTTCAGCAGCGGCAAAGTGGATGTGATGAGCGCGTTTCTTTCCAACCAGATTTATGATCTGCAGCAACAGGGGGTGGCATATACTATCATCGACCCGTTCGATTACGGTTTTTTCATGAGCGCCGTTAACCTGTTTACCTCCAGGGAAGAGGCCCTCAATCATCCCGAACGGACCAGGAACTTCATCGACGCCACCAACAGAGGCTGGAAGTACGCTCTTGAGCATTCAGAAGAGCTCATTGAGATTATCCATGAAAAATACGCCCCGGATAAATCCAAGGAGGCCCTGGCGTTTGAGGTGGAAATTACCGACAAATTGTTCCTGCGTGATTTCTACCCGATCGGCGCCGTCAATATTGAGCTGACCACACGCGCCTACAAGCAGCTGACCGATCGACGACTGATAGATGAAGGACAGGAGCTGGGTCCTTTTCTTTTTGAAGAGCTCATTGAAGTGAGCCTGGCATCCAAGGGACTGAGCGCAGCTGAAACCGACTTTCTTTTTTCCAAAAAAGAAATCACCTACTGTGTCGATCCTGAGTGGATGCCCTTTGAAGGCATTGTCAACGGCAGACATATTGGTATTTCAGCGGACTATTTGAGCGCCTTTCAGAAAAGACTACCCGTGCCGCTTCGTCTGATGCCAACTACTTCCTGGCAGCAGTCTCTGGATTTCGTCGAACATCGACGATGCGATATGCTGCCGCTTGCCGCACCTACAGAACAACGAAGTCAATACCTTAATTTTACGACTCCCTACCTCACCCTCCCCGTCGTACTCGCCACCAGGATGAATGAATTTTTCATTGATACCATTGAATCGGTCCTTGATCGGCCCATTGGACTGGTACGCGGATATTCCATCAACGCAGAATTGCGGAGCAAATACCCGGATGCAAACTTCGTGGATGTGGATTCATTGAGCGACGGGCTTGAAAAAGTGGAAAAGGGATTACTTTTCGGTTACATCGACAATCTCATGCCCATCGCCGATGCCGTGCAAAAACATTTCACAGGGACCATCAAAGTTTCCGCTCGACTCAAGGAAAACGTTCCCCTGGCGGTTGCTACCAGAAACGATGAGCCACTGCTTCATTCGATTTTTCAAAAACAAATCCAGACGCTCACCCCGGAACAGCGACAGGCGTTCTATAACAAGTGGGTTTCCGTTAAAGAAGAAACACACATAGATCGCGACCTGATATGGAAATCAGTCGTGGCTATGCTTTTTGTTTTCGGCCTGTTCCTGGTCCATATCCTGCAGCTTCGTCGCTATAACCGTCTGCTTGAGAAAATGGCCGTCACCGACAAGCTCACCGGAACCTACAACCGGTTCAAGCTCGATACGGTATTACTCCGGCAGGAGAAGACCTATGACCGCTATCAACACGATTGCGGCGTAGTCCTGGCCGACATCGATTATTTTAAACAGATTAACGACGCTTTCGGGCATCAGATGGGTGACAGGGTGCTTGTCGAGTTTGCCGACCTGATACAGCAGAATGTACGGGCAACGGATTTTCTGGGACGCTGGGGCGGTGAAGAGTTTCTCATCATCTGCCCGGGCTGCTCGGCAGAAGAGGCTGAAAAGTTAGCGGAGAAACTTCGCCGACTCGTCTCCGATTACGGTTTCAGCCACGGCAGACAGCTGTCTGCCAGCTTCGGCGTGAGCTCATTTGCCCTTGCCCGAACTATTAAAGAGACGATCAAGGCAGCCGATGATGCGCTGTATAAAGCAAAATCCGAGGGTAGGAACCGCACCGTTGCCTCTGAACCATTGTCCACGTAAAAAGTTTTTCAGCAGTTCTCGTTCAGCTCCCGCAACCTGATAGGATACTTTTTATAGACGCCCTTCCATGGCCCCATTAAAGCGCTTTTCAGCTGTGCCTTGGCGGCGAGAGCTTCTTCTTTGTCCTTGAACCGAGAAGCCGGCTTCATCTTTGGGTAGGTCTTTGCAATCTCCAGCCATTCATTCGGCGCGACCTTTGCTTCGAGTATAAAACGAACCTTTTCCATAGAGTATATTTAGGCAACACATTGATCATCAAAAAATATTCCGACACCACTTAGTGGTAACCGGCACAACATATTCAAAGATCGTTTTTGTTTCAATTATTTTTTCCATTTGCAGAGAAACAATACCAGGTTTTCCGTAGGGAGAGAGACAAAGAGCGTAACTACTCATAGGGGCACAGTCCAGCTTGATAACTTCCCTGTATTTGTAACTGGTTACAGGGTGCCTGTAGCACACAGACTGGTGCAGCGTATTTGGTCATACGTAAGCCAGGCTGATCGCGGAAAGATCAGGTGCACTGTGAGCCGTTACCAAAGAGCGTCCATTACCCATTCGTAACTACCTGCAGGGCATCCCTCATATATGCATAGTGCAGGGGCGCCCGCAGAGGATAGAGTTCACCATCCAGGGCCACATGAATGCGTCTTGTTTTGCGTTTGTATCCCAGGCATACCTGCTCCACCATGCGTGCTTCGACGGCCCTGGTTTTCTTTAATGGATCGATCCCGCGAAAAACGGCGTTCAGAGCGATGTTCACGGTTTCCAGACGATCCCTGCTTTTCAGGGCAATGAGATGCAGTCCTTTTTGCCCGTCCCGGCGTTCCGCTCCCAGAAACGGAAAGGCCAACTCCCGCTCACCTACTCCGATAAAAACCAGCGGCGAACGTACCAATACGGTATCGAGCTGTATCCGCGCACTGCGCAGACGAATCAAGCGACGAATACCGGCGATAAGGCTTGCCAGGGAATAGCCCATGCGTTTTTCCAGATGGTTACGCGTACGAACAAAGCGCACATACGCCCCCACCGAACTGGTATTGAGAAACACCCTGCCGTTGACCACGCCCACATCAACAGGCGACGCCTGACCGGTCAGGGCCAGCTTCAGGGCATCCTGCAGATCGGACGACACTCCAATTCTTTCAGCGAAATGATTCAACGTGCCTCCGGGAAGAACAGCCAGTTCCGTCGAGCTGCCCTGTAAAACCGATGCGGCCAGCCCCAGGGTGCCGTCACCGCCGCAGATAACCACCCTGGGTGTTCCCTTACGTTTCTGTTCAACCAATGCCTCACGCATTTTTTCCGGAGCAAGGACCTGGGCGTTCAGCCGTTTATCCTGATGCAGGACATCCACATTCAGGACACCCTTGCCGGAACCGGGATTGATAAAGACCGGGTATTTCATGTGTTGATGACACTCCAGGCAGTATCTCTTTTTCTAAACCTCTGCTCCTGTTCCCGGCTGTAACGCTTGCCCTGCAATATCCAGCAGGTAATCACCAGGTCCTCCCCAACCGTTCGAATGGAATTGAAACTGTTGGCGCCCACTCCAGGAACCCGTTTCACGCATGGAGTGCCTGCATGGGAGATAATAATCCCCTTACAGACAGTGGTAAACGGTACATGCACATGTCCTCCCAGAATCAGGTCAACACCGCCGGCTGCCAACCGGGGCAATGCATAATTTCCACCCATGATAAGCGATCTTTTTCTATATTTTTCCGGCAGCCGGAATGGATGATGGGCGACCAGGACCGTTACGGCTTTTTCCGGTTCGCTTGCCAGGCTTTGTTGCAGATCTCCGACCTGTTCCCGGCTGATACGACCCCTGGACCAATCCCAATACCAGCCGAGGCGCCTTACCGTATTCACCCCGAATACAGTACAATCCATACCTCTGTATTGGGAAATGCTGCCGGGACTGATATAGGCATGCCATTTCTTCCAGGGACGCAGCAAACGTTCAAGCGGGTGATGAATGGAGATGTCGTGATTACCCGGCACCGTCAAACAGGGTATTCCCAGCTCGCTCAGAAAAGCTGCGCATGTGACATATTCTCTTTTGCGTGCGCGATGGGTCAGGTCGCCGCTGACAACAAGCAACTCCGGATGCAGGGATTGTATGGCCGAGCGGAGCTCGGCAGGATCGCACTGCATGGGAAGACCGAAATGGAGATCTGAAATATGGACTATGTGCATAACCGCCCTTCATCCGATGCATCAAATCATGTTTGATGCAGTCTGCATACCTACGCTGCATCATGATGCCGAAAATTGAAACGGGAGTTTACTCCTGCTGCTCTTCCTGCAGCAGGGCCAGCAGATCCTGCGCCGACACCTTCCCTGCCGTATCCGTTCCTTCAAGGAGGGTTTCCGCAAGATCGCGTTTCTCCTTATGCAGATCAAGTATCTGCTCTTCGATGGAGTGTTTCACCACCAGGCGATACACGGTTACCGGTCGCTCCTGCCCTATGCGGTGTGCCCTGTCCGATGCCTGGTCTTCCACGGCAGGGTTCCACCATGGATCCATATGAATTACATAATCAGCCGCCGTAAGATTCAGTCCTGCTCCCCCGGCCTTCAAGCTGATAAGAAAGACTTCACCCATGCCCTTTTGAAAATCACGTATACGCTGCTTCCTCGCCTTGATCGGGGTTGAGCCGTCCAGATACTGATAGGAGATTTTTTCTGCGTCAAGGTAGCTGTGAAGAATTGCCAGATGGTCCACAAACTGGCTGAAGACAAGGGATTTATGATTATTGGCCAGCAGTTCCCGCAAGGTATCGCCAAACACTTTCAGCTTTGAACCTGCAATGCCGGAGTCAGGCAACACCAACTGCGGATGACAGCAAAGCCTGCGCAATTTCGTGATCTCACCGAGGATGCGCAGGTATCTCTGCCCGTCCCCCTCACCACTGTGGGCATTGATGTTTTCCAGGGCCTGAAGCCGCTGCGCTTCGTAGAGCACCGACTCTTCTTCGCTCATTTCAACTTCCAGGGTAACCTCTGTCTTGGCGGGCAGTTCCTGCAATACGTCGCTTTTCAAACGGCGCAAAATAAAGGGACGTATAAGTTTGCGTAATTGGCTGCGTGCTTCCCTGTCTTGATTTCGCTCGATGGGAAGGGCGAACTTTTCATTGAATCGTTTGAAGGAGCCAAGCAGCCCGGGGTTGAGAAAATGAAACAGCGTCCACAACTCGCTGAGGTGATTTTCCACCGGGGTACCGGTGGTAATGATCCTGAATTCCGCCTGCAGTCCCATGGCTGCCTTTGATCGCTTGGTCTGCACGTTTTTTATGGCCTGGGCTTCGTCGAGCACCACGGTCTGCCACTGGACGCTGCACAGCAGTTCAGCTTCCAGGGGCAGCAAGCCGTAGCTTACAATGAGCAGGTCAAACGCCTGCAGATCCCGGATGGTTTTCTGCCTGTCACCGGGCCCAAATACTATCACGTTCAAGGTCGGGGCAAAACGCCTGGCCTCCTCCTGCCAGTTGGAGGTAACCGAGAGGGGTGCCACAACCAGCGCAGGACCATTCGCCGCCCGCAACAGGATAGCGGCCAAAGCCTGGATGGTTTTGCCAAGTCCCATATCATCGGCCAGACAGGCCCCGACCCCCCAATGGGAAAGCTGGGCAAGCCACGCAAATCCTTCCTGTTGGTATTCCCGCAACGCGCCCTGGAAAGTAGAGGGAAGTCGGGGATTCACAACCTCTTTGAGCTGCGCGCAATGTTTTTGCCAGGCCTTGTCTGTTTTTAGTTGTCCAATCTCTTCTGTGAACTCCTCCAATGCCAGGGCAGCTAAAGGAGCGAAACGCATTCCTTTTCCATGTCCTTCGGAAAACGCCTGCAGTTCCTTGAGCCGTTTGCGAAGCTGATCGGTCAAGGCGAAAAATGTCCCGTCATCCAGGGCTATGAATCTGCCCATGCCCTGGTTGAGCATATCCAGTAACTTTCGCAGATCCAGGGCCAGGGAATCATCTATCTGTAAGGTTCCCGTGGCTTTGAACCAATCCCTTTCCTGCTTGATCTGCATGGAAAAATTATCCAGGGAGACCTGCCTGCGCACATGAATTTTTTCTCCCTGGGGCCATTCCAACACGACCTGATCTTCACATTCCTTTAACTCCAGCAATACCTGCAGGGCATCGGTCGGGTCATCCACCAGCCATTGCTCATCTTGTCTCTCCACGTGATTAAGGGCGGGACAGGAGCGGAAAATATGTTCCAGTTGTGTATTCTCCTCTGCAAAATCACGCACAGCCTGAGTTTTTTCACCGTTGATTTCAGCCAACACATTTTTCCCACCCCTGGCCGGCCTGAAACTCGCCCCCTCCGATCCAAAAGGTTTCACGAGGAATTCCAGGCATATTCCCTCCTGATGGGGCACGATATGCGCATGGGGCGTACTGTCTGCCTGCATGGTTGTACATGCTGTATTTTCGGTGGCTGCCAGGTCGGAATGTATGGTGATAACTGAAGACAAGGCATCCACGACCTTGCCGGCGAGTTTTATCCCGGCTTTGGGGATCACCATCCCTTTTCCCAACAGCGCCATGATATCGTAATGTTTCTGCGAAAAACGAATTATCTTATACCGTGTCGGCGTATCCTTAACCACCACGGCGTCTTTGTTGGTCCAGGAAGGAAAAATCTCCAGTTTCAGCTTGCCGTCTTGCTCCACCAATCGCAATTCAGGCTCAGCTGCAACAAATTCCATCTGTACCTCGGGTGCTGCCGCCAAAAAGAGTAAAGGGTGGCCCACCAGGGCGGGAAACGTCTGTTCGTAATTAAAATCATACTCAAACTTCCCATAGCCATACCTATACCCGCTGCGTGTATATTCTTCCTCTATGGTGCGACATATTTGATGGTCCTGTTCTGTGAGCCCTTCCATATCCTCATGATTCTGATACAGGTTCTTCAAGGCCACAGCTCTGCCTTTGGACCAGACGCCTTTTTTATTCAATATCTGCAGGCGGGGGGTTATGGAGCAATATCCATATTTCTGGTTATAACTGAACAACCAGACCAATCGTTGGGAAGGATGCTGTACGTTCTTCCCTTTTGTATCCGGATCTGTAATTCGCAACAGGGCCTTGAGAGTCTTTTCCCACTGTGGTTGTTTTTTCACCAGATGCACACAGCTGACCGTATCACCCAGCTTGTGCAGCTCATCAGCGATACTGTGGTTCTCTCTTTTTTCTTCATAAAGAAAGGCCAACAGCTCAGACAATTCAGCGGCAAGCCAGATATAGCCGTTTTCGTACGCCCGGTCTCTGATCCTGATTATGGTGGCAATATTCTTTTTTGCCGCACCGGCATCACACCATGCCAGCACAAGATTACTCAAAAAAAACACAAGCGGATCTTCCATATTCCAGGCAAAATCCATAGCCTTAGGCGGGAAGCCACTGGGTATCCGTCCCAGCTGCTCTTCAAATATCGACCGCATGGCCTGCATGACGGAGATGAGAGGATATCTATTTTTTTCAGCTATGCCGATATACCCAAGGGCTTTTTCCCGGGCACCGTCCTGCCCCTCTGCGAGCAGGGAGAGGAGATAAAAAAAACCGGCATAACTTTGCAGGAACACTTTTTTCTTCCTGGTGCGTGTTGTAATGCACTCAATACTTTGCTCGAAAAGCCGGCGGGCCTCCGGATATTCTCCACGCAGGGTCGCGGCCCAGCCCATGCGGCTGAGCTTCTCGGGTTTATGCTCTTCATCAAGGGTCTCTGCAAGTGAATCGGCAAGAAAGGTATCACCAAACAGCAAATGATACGTAGCCAGGCGCACTGTAAGACTATTCCCCACGATGTGGTCGTGGTGCGAATCCATTATGTACAACAGAATATCCGTTGCAGGTTCCAATAATCGTGTCTCCCGCTCCAACAGACCCAGCGCGACTTCCAGTCTGATCGTCGGATGAATTGCCTCCATTATTTCCTGGGAAAAAGGGCTGTTAAGCGTAAGATGATACAGATTCTGCTGTCGGTATTCGTTATGAAAAAAAAGATATGCATACTCGTCAACCGTTGTGACGAGATCTAAGGAATCTTGCGTAAACAACGAAATCTGAAAATCCCGAACTACCTGCTGATAATTTTCATAGGGATTGACCTGTTTGCCTGAAACAGGAATGGAAACAAACTCCTGAAGTGACTTTGCAATTCCTGCATACGTTTTCTGCCGCAGCATATCCTGCAGCACTTCCAGACAAACTGATTCCGAGCAAGCCAACCCTCTGGCTGATTTGCGCACTATCCCCTTGGCAATCAATTCCTTTTGCACACCCTGCATGCTGTGCGCGGTGAGTTTTTTGCCGTTATCCTGGCGATAGCCCAGATTATGCAGACAGGCAAGCACTGTCCCGATTTTGCAGTAATCGACATGAACGGTTACAAGCTGTACAAGGCTTTTTGCCAGTAGAGGAAGATCATGATAAGCGGTTCGTATTTTCGCGATGTTTTTTCTGCCGGCCATTATGTAAAAAACATTTAAATGAAATTGTCGTGCGGGTGTTTTCAAAAAGCTATTGCAGCATCTCCTGTCCCGGTTATGTCAATAACAACTCTATCCACCCTTGTAAAACACTACTCAATCTGTGCTATTATAAAAGTATCTTTTTGTACATAACCCGACAGGTACTACAAACATAGGAGGTGGACACATGCACGCTCTTCTGATGAAATCCGCAGCAGGCTGTATCGGGCTTCTTTTCTTTGCAGGTATAGCCCATGGCGGTGGAATAACGGGAAACTGGAATTTTTCCATATCCGAATCAAAGGTGGAAGGTGTCTGCCCCATGGGAGGTAACACGTCCGGCGCTCTTGCCATCAGAGAACAGGATAAAGGAACGTACAGCATGCAATACTTGAGCGGGATGTCCTGCAGCCCGCCAAGTGTCTGCATTCTTAAAGGCACATGTTCAGGAGCCGGCTGCAGGTTCAGCACCACTGTCCCGGTTGACAACCAGGGTGGTAAAGTGACCAATACAGCCAGGCTCCGATTTTCTGGAAGCTCCGCTACGGGTTCGGGGAAGAGCGTCTACCGGCAATCAGGCATGCAGTGCAGCTGGAGTTACACGCTCACACTCCGCAGGTAACAACCGTCATCAGGGACGAGCCTTTTCAGATTGCCCCTGTTCCACGTACAGATGCACATCCTGCTGCGGATAGGGAATATTTATGCCGGCCTCATCAAACTTCAGTTTGACCTCTCGGGTAATATCCCAGTACACGTCCCAGTAATTCTGGGATGCTACCCATGGACGACAAATAAAATTAACAGAGGAATCAGCAAGGGCGTGCAGCTTAACGGTCGGCTCTGGATCACGAAGGACCATTGGGTGGCTTGCAACAACTTCCTCCATGATCTTCTGTGCTTCCTCAATATTGTCATCATAACCGATGCCGAATATCAGATCCACCCGACGGGTCCTGACACCGGTAGCATTGGTTATAACATTCTGCCATACCTTGTTATTGGGCACGACCATTTTCTTGTTATCCGCTGTACGGATGGTGGTGGACACCAGGTTCATGGTTGACACCTTGCCGGAGACGCCTGCAGCATCAATGAGATCTCCGACATCAAATGGCCTGAAAAACAAAATCATAATACCGCTGGCAAAGTTTGACAGGGAATCCTGCAGGGCCAGGGCAATGATGAAACCTGCGGCGCCCACCATTGCCAGCACCGGAGCAACGCTTATCTCCAGAGCTGAAAGCGCCATAATAACACCGATAAACATCACGATCCAGCGAACGGATTTGATCAAAAAATCACTGAGTAACCGGGATACGTTAGGTCCCAGACTGATTGCTCTTTTTACCAGTTTTCCGGCAAATCCAGCACACAGCCAGGCCAGAAACAACACACCGACAAAACGAAGAAAGTTGAGAGCAAAACGAATGCCCCCTTCTTCCGACAACAGCCAGCCGCGGATGACAATCCAGGACGAGGTGGCATCCTGGACATCCAGGTTTATGCCCTGGACCGACTTTATGTACAAATTGTAATCAATCAGAAGAGCCTGTGTCTTGCTGTCTGCCTGGTCGGTTTTTTCAGCAAGCTCAGTGAGTACCGCCTTGAAATTGTCTATGATACGGGTTCGTTCCTCACGCAACGCATTGACATTGTCAAGAAGTCCTATCTTGGCTTCGCGTTTGCTTGCCTCTACCTGTTCCAGGTCATCCTGTGTCTGCTGCACGGCTTCGAGCTGCTGCCTTTGCTCTTCAACTTTCTCCAGTGCTTTTCCAACCTTGGTTTCAACGACATCCGTTGCTTTCTGGGCTTCTGATGCGGCATCCTTTGCTATGCCGGCCGCTTCACGGACAGACTCTTCGTTTGCAGGATCAACTTCGGTCACAGCCTTCTCTACTTTATCCAAAGCCTGCTCTGCATGCGATGCCGCCTCAGCAGTCTGATCCAGGCTTTTGCCCTTTTCTTCATTCATTACTTCATGGATCTCAGCCGTTTTCTCTGCCGCCTCTGCTGCCTCATCTACCGACTTATTAATTTTACCGACAATCTCCTGTGCGTCCTCTGTCGCTTTTTCCGCTTTCTCAATCTCTGCGGCATCACCGGTTTGTTTTGCCGCCTCTGCTTTTTCTTCAAGCTCTTCCAACTTTTTACCGGCTTCCTGAGCCTGCTTTTTAATCTCTGCAGCTTTCTCTATTTCACGATTTTGACGCTTAACCGCAATTTCCGCCTTGCCGATTTCAATGGCCTTTTCCCTGAGAATACCCTGCCAGGAAGCGGCTTCGACCAGCAACTCGTCCTTGGTATATGCAGTCAGGAGCAATGTCAGCTCCTCCACCGGCACATATGGATCACTCGTGGTTAACGCTTTTACTTTTTCTTTATCAGTCTTGTCGGGACCGGCGGATAGGACACCGGTAACGCTGAACATCAGCAGAAAACATGTCGTCACTCCAAAACAGATAAACTTTCGCATGGGAAACACCTCCCTTCCCTTGTATGTATCATTTTGTAAACGGGAACTGCGCGGCCTCATCAGGCACATGCCCTTGTTCGAAGGGCCCATAGAGGATACGCCACAATAGTAGAGAATTCAACCATTTTGACTCCACACCATCTGCCGATACATGCTAATAAAAACAGCCGCCTGCTCCGGTGCGATTCATCCCGGCGCTTTCAAGGAGCTATCGGACACACCCATACAGCTGCAATGATCAGCAGAGTCTTTCTTGAAAGATCAACCATGTTGCATTACATTTTACTATGTCCATGAGAAAATCGCGGTGACCACTCAACATAGAGGGAGGTGACGTCTACCATGGCCGATTATGATATCATGCAACTCTCTGACGATTCGTATGCCGATGATCTTTCCTTTCCCCTTGTTCTCCGACCGAGCATCAGCGATGACGGTTACCGTGCAATCTACACCGCCAAACCTAATCCCGGTCACCCAGGATATGCAGTATGGCTTTATGACCGTGGTAGCGAAGAGGGCGCATATCAAGTCAGGGTATTTACCAGAGATGACGACCGGCCTATCTTTGGAATTACCTTACGCCCGCAGATAAGCGGTGACGGACGCTACATACTCTTTCGTTCCCCCGGTTATTACACTGATGAAGATGCCTCGGGAATCTATCTCTACACAATCGATACAGGTGAGGTTCGCCTGCTGGTCAGAGACCAGATCCCCAGGTGGCCTACGGGTGCAGAACGTGCCGGTGAACCGGGCATGCGTAAATACGAAAGCAGTCATCCGAGTATTTCATTCGACGGTAGCCGGATAAGCTATATCTGGACCGATTATGAATATTGTGGAGCAACCCGTGACAAATGGCTGCCTGTCCGCCGGCGGCTTATGGTTGCGGACATTGGGGAAAGTTCTGTACGTGGAGGGAGTGTTGTAGAGATTGGACATGAAAATACATTTGGTCACGGCATTAAAAATCAACGTATCAGCGGGGACGGAAACAGCATAGCCTTTTACGCCGGTGGCACTGTGCGGGACCTCACGGTCTCAAATCTGGAAATGCCCCCCTATGAAGCTATCCGGCACAATGCATTCAGCTCGCCAACCTGCGACGTCTTTTGCTATGTAGCTCGGACTCAGGGGTATGGAAATTATATTCTCTATGTCGCTCCAGATCCTGACGCGCCGAACACCCCTCTGGTGGTCGCCCATCCTCAAACAGGTAATGTGCAAAGCTTCAACCAGAGAAGCATTCTCGGCAATCCACCCGATATTACCACAAACGGGCGACGTGTCGCCTTGCATGCCGGTTTTCGCATGGGCGCCTCCAATACGGGTATCTATGTATATGAACCAGGAGGTGATACCTACAAAATCGTGACATTCGGTTCCTCCCCGGGTTCGGATAGGGAGGAAGCGCCACTGACCACAGGTGCTGTTCCCGCCATTTCTCCGGAGGGGCATTGGCTTGCCTACTATCTCCGGCAAGTTCGCTTCCGTTATGGGTATGCCGATCCGGAGGAATACGAAGAAGGAGAGACATATTGCCCCTGTGTAAGCAAAGACGAAGTGGTTATCACACGAATTCCATCCGGCGAATCCACCCGTTTGATTGAGACAGGAGAAGCCATGGTTGAGCCGATTTATACATCCGCCATGAGCCTGGACCTCGCAACAGATGGCGGGCACCTTGTTTTCACCTCAAGAGCGAACATCACCGGCGGCAACCCTGATTTGTGCCACGAGGCATACGTTGCCTCACGCAGTGGAGGCTGATCCTTTCAGGCAATATGCTACTCTCACAACGTATAAGATGTACAGAGCATCCCACAATGAGAAAAGCAGAGGCATTGCCTTACAGGCAACCTTTTACCCGTTGGCTCCCAAATATAGAGAGCCGTCTGTTGTTTCTGCTGCTATTCCTCCTACAGAACGGATGCAGCCCCATATTGCCTGACTATGCCGCTCCCCAAATAGGGAAATCCTCAACCCGTCCGCTGACCTATTTTTCCTACAGGCCTTTGACCATTGAAAACTTCAGGGCAACTGCGCCTGAAAACGGCTACCAACATAAAGCCATACTCTTCCAAGCCAGGTCCAGCCTGCAGATCGTTCCCGGTAAGGAAACTTCTTTTCGCCTGACATCGGGCAGCTTAGGTGGACAGGTAGTCTATTCGGGAACTGTGGACGAACTCACATTCGAGGCGGTTTTCATCCCGGAGCAATCGTGGTGGGATCCCAATATTCCTCAAAACAGGACGGATTATGTCCTCCAGCACGAACAGATACATTTCGCCCTTATGGAGTTATACGCGCGGAAATTAACCAGAGAGTTTAAAGACAATCGTGAGGGGCTCCCTGTTATCGCGGATACTCCTGAAGAGGTAAAAAGCCTGCTTCGCCAATGGTTGCACAACCTGATTCAGAAACAGCAACCTGAAATACTGCAGGAGCACACCACCTTTGATGAGTTCACCTCGCTTGGTTATGCCCCTGCAGTACAACAACGCTACTGGCTGGATGTTCAAAAAAAGCTTAGCCGGCAATGAACGGCAGTCGATTCAAATAGTAACCCACCAGCAACAGAACCCTAACGAATGCCTGGTATATTTGTTACGTTTTATCGGTTATCCACAGTCAACACTCTATCAAAGCAGGAGGAACTATGGGCATCTTATCTTGGATTATTATGGGATTGATAGTCGGAGCTTTGGCAAAAATGATTATGCCGGGTGAGGATCCAGGCGGCTTCATCGTTACCATCTTGATAGGGATAGCCGGCGCTTTTGTAGGAGGATTCATAGGCTCAAAACTCGGCATTGGAGATGTAACCGGTTTCAATCTCGGAAGCATCGGCATTGCAATCGGAGGAGCGCTTATTCTCCTGTTCGGCTATCGCATGTTGAAGAAGTGATTTTTCTGATAAATACTGCCGATGTCAGCACGGTAGAGACCATTAAAAAAGATCTCCGGGGCTGGAATCTCGGCAGAGCACTGTTTATTGCCGACTCGGCCATGAACGCCACAGATGACCGCAAGTAGGTTGCCAAAAATTGGCGGAACATAGCTCCCGGCAACCAGAATGGCAAGTGTGAGCGAGGTACAACAAACAATACTTTCTGCCCCGGCCGTTACAGAAAAATATTTCACGTTCAAAAAGCCGGGCGTTTAATCTTCAATGACGTTTGATTCACCTATGACCAGATACGCTACGCCAGCCTGCTTTGAGGTAGTAACGAACACGGTCATAAATGGAGAAGGATCAGGGGAAAGCCGCGCTTCCCATTCTACGCACGGCACATCAGGTTCAGACAGATCAGCCTGTTCATACAAGATACGTTACCGGGTAATGGCTGCAGTTTTTTTACCCTTAATCGAGGGGTGTAAGCTGATCGAATCACCATCCTCCTTTCCCTGCCTGTATGCATTTGTGTAGACTTTTGTTGTAGGCACAGACTCTTCCTGCAATCCATCGGCATACATTTCATTCACCCGCTCTTCCACCGCCTGATTCTTTACAACCATCAGATCCATCCCCGTAAATCCGTACCGGTTTTTCACTCCGGCATCGGGACGAATGTTCCTGCGCAATGTTTGCAGCCTATTTCGAATAGTTATGACAACACCCATGCGATAACTTTCATGGAGCGTTTTCGGGGAAAGCCAAGGCTTATTATTAGCCTTGTCATCAACATACGCCTTACTCATTTTTCGTATTATCAAACGCAATCTTTCAAAGAGATCAACAATAATAGCCACATCGGTTTGAGAGGCAATGAACGTGACATACCAGCCATCAAGGGTCGGACTGATTATTGCCCGGCCATCAAAGGCTTTTGCTATCTCATTTCCTAAAGATTCCTCCCACTTTTGACGATATTTGGAAGAGCCCCATATCCTCTCGTCTTTAACGCAGGCGCCGGAACCATCCTGAGCAACATCCAATACCGTAAGATTATACTCATTCATCAAAACCCGGGCTTTTTCCATAGCTAACCCAGCTTCATTAATATTGTCACTAGCCGCTAACGCCAACAACTTTTGCAGCTTATCAAACACCTTTTGCTCTACTGTCATGATGGTATCCGATTACCTAGAGGACTCTTTGTCATAGTTGCAGAATAGGAGGAGTAATCAGAAGAGCAGAAGGCCCGATTTACGTACCAGGAAGAGAGCAGCAGTAAACCGGGCCCAGGGGGATGCGAGGATTACTCGATCCGGGTGAAGGACGTTCTGGTGATGGTTGTAGGGCCTTGAAATTCAACAAAGCCGGTGTCGTTGATTTCCATACTTCTGGGATCAAGAGTCTTGCCGTCTCCGGTTACTATCTTACCTGGAAACATCTCCAGCGATTTCATATACAAATCGCCGATACTGGACACATAAAACTTCCTGTCACGATCACTTGTCATGTTGACCTCCTTAATTAATCAATCATTGAAGTATCGCCATGCCCTATTCTTTTTCTTCTCTTGCCGGAGAATATTTTGCACCAACAGCGTCCTGAATAGAAGTAATGAGCACAAGCCGGCCCCATACTTCATCCCTTCTTATTCCTCAAATATCTGAATTAACTTCTTAACTGCAGAGACTGCCGGCAGTTCTTCGTCTGCCACCTGCTTTTCAATACCGGGCAGGGCCTTGATTATTTCCGGGTGCCGGGTAAACAGGTTGCGCAGGTGCTCATCCACCATATCATGCACCCAGTTAATATTCTGCTGCCTGCGGTGATTTTCAAACACGCCGGATTCGGCTGTGACCTCCTTGAATTTAAGGATTACTTTCCAGATTTCGTCGATGCCCTTATCCTTGACTGCAGAGCAGGTGAAAGCGTGGGACACCCAGCCTTCCGTGGAAGGCTGGAGATAATGCATGGCCCGCTCATATTCATTACGGGCCAGCTTGGCGGGCAGCTCATTATCACCGTCCGCTTTGTTTATAACCAGGGCATCGGCAAGCTCCATGATCCCCTTCTTGATTCCCTGCAGTTCATCACCGGCACCGGCCAGCATGAGCAGAAGAAAAAAATCCACCATGGAACGTACTGTGGTCTCGCTCTGGCCGACTCCCACGGTTTCGATCAGGATAACATCAAAACCTGCGGCCTCGCAGATCAGCATGGTTTCCCGGGTTTTCCTGGCAACCCCGCCCAGGGTGCCGCTTGATGGAGATGGGCGGATAAAACAACGTTCATCGCGGCCAAGACGCTCCATCCTGGTTTTATCACCAAGAATACTGCCTCCTGATTTGGAACTGCTGGGGTCAACGGCCAAAACCGCTACCTTGTGGCCATTATTAACCAAATAGTGCCCAAGAGATTCAATAAAAGTACTTTTGCCAACCCCGGGCACCCCGGTGATCCCCACCCGCATTGAGTTACCTGTATGGGGCAGCAGAGTTTTCAGAACTTCCTGGGCTTCGTCGACATGGGACGGCAAATTGCTTTCAGCCAGGGTTATGGCACGACCAAGCAGGCCACGATTCTGATTAAGCACGCCTTCTGCAAGTTGTGCAGGGGTCAGCTTGGGCCTGCTGTATTTACTTGTTTTTTTCTTATTGCCTGCTGTTTTATACGAACTGATTCCATCATGGCCTGCTGCCACACCATCCATGACACTGCAGGCAAAACCTTCGGCGCCGCCCTCCGGTACCCAGGAGGGGCGTTTTTCATCATTTCCCATATGTACTCCCTCAGTTCAATTTTTCGGCTCCTCCTGTTTTATGCCGATACACCGGAGGAGCCGAGAGGGTGGGGCTTACTCGTCAGAATGTAATCTGGCGTTGAGCTCCTCCAGTACCTTCTGTGCTGCTACCGGGATAACCGTACCCGGTCCGAAAATGGCAGCAGCCCCGCTTTCATACAGAAATTCATAGTCAGGGGCCGGGATAACGCCACCGATGACGGCCATGATGTCAGGCCGTCCCAGCTTTTCCAGTTTCTGGACAAGAGCAGGCAGCAAAGTCTTGTGCCCAGCGGCAAGCGAGCTGAACCCGATGATATGACAGTCGTTTTCCACGGCCTGACGCGCCGCTTCTTCCGGTGTCTGGAAGAGTGGTCCGACGTCGACGTCAAAACCAAGATCCGCAAAAGCGGTGGAGATAACCTTGGCGCCGCGGTCATGACCATCTTGACCAAGCTTGGCAACCATGATACGTGGACGACGACCTTCTTTTTTCTCAAACTCCTTGGTCATTTGGATGACTTTTTTCATCTCTTCCTGCTCGCTGAACTCAGCCTTATAGATCCCTGATATTGATCGAATCACAGCAACATGTCTCCCCCAAGGCTTTTCAAGTGCATCGGAAATTTCTCCGAGTGTCGCCCGTGCACGGGCTGCTTCAATGGACAGGGCCAGCAGATTGCCTTCTCCGGTTTCAGCACATTTGGTCAGTGCCGCAAGTTGCTGCCGGCACTTGGTCTCATCACGCATTTCCCGCAGTTTGGCAAGCCGTTTGAGCTGTGCCTCACGGACCACGGTGTTATCAACTTCAAGGGTGTCCAGCGCTTCCTCTTCATCAAGGCAATAGCTGTTAACACCGATGATCTTCTCGCTGCCGGAGTCAATCCCTGCCTGACGACGGGCCGCTGCCTCTTCAATACGCATCTTAGGCAAGCCGGTCTCAATGGCTTTGGCCATGCCGCCAAGTTTCTCTACCTCCATAATGTGTCCCCAGGCCCTCTTCATTATAGCACCGGTAAGCGCTTCCACATAATAGGAACCGCCCCAGGGGTCGGCAGGTCTGCAGATATTGGTTTCATCCTGCAGATACAACTGGGTGTTACGGGCAATACGGGCTGAAAAATCGGTGGGCAGGGCAATCGCCTCATCAAGGGAGTTGGTGTGCATGGACTGGGTATGACCTAAAGCAGCAGCCATGGCCTCAATGGTGGTACGGCAGACATTGTTGAAGGGGTCGCCTTCGGTAAGCGACCATCCCGAAGTCTGGCTGTGGGTACGCAGGGCAAGCGACTTCACGTTCTCGGGGTTAAAGCTCTTGATAATTTTTGCCCAGATTACGCGAGCTGCACGCATCTTGGCGATTTCCATGAAATAGTTCATACCCTGTGCCCAGAAAAAGGACAACCGCGGCGCGAACTTATCAATACTCATCCCGGCATTTACCCCTGCACGTGCATAATCCCAGCCATCGGCCAGGGTATAGGCCATTTCGATATCTGAAGTGGCACCGGCCTCCTCCATATGGTATCCGGAGATACTGATGGAATTGTACTTGGGCATGTTCTGCGCTGTATAGGAAAAAATATCAGAGATAATCCGCATGGATTCAGCCGGAGGATAGATATAGGTATTCCGCACCATGTATTCCTTGAGGATATCGTTCTGGATGGTACCGCCGAGTTGATCCTGGCTCACGCCCTGCTCTTCGGCAGCAACGATGTAAAAGGAGAGAATGGGCAGCACTGCACCGTTCATGGTCATGGACACGGTCATCTGATCCAGCGGGATGCCGTCGAACAGAATGTTCATATCCAGAATCGAGTCAACTGCAACGCCGGCTTTTCCGACATCACCGACTACGCGTGGATGGTCGGAGTCATATCCGCGGTGGGTCGCCAGGTCAAAGGCAATGGACAGACCTTTCTGACCTGCTGCCAGGTTTTTGCGGTAGAATGCATTACTCTCTTCAGCGGTGGAGAAACCCGCATACTGGCGAACGGTCCAGGGTCGCATGACAAACATGGTAGCATACGGCCCACGCAGATAGGGAGGAATGCCTGCATGATAACCAAGGTGATCCAGTCCGTCATAATCATTGCGGGTGTACATGGGTTTGACATCAATCTGCTCAACGGTTTTCCAGACCATGTCTTCGGCTGTCATGCCGGTTTCTTTCTGGATATTTGCAGCCCATTTATCGTAGCTCATCCGGGGCTTGCCGGTGTTAAACACCATTTTTGTAAAATCAGGATTCATCATGCTACTCATGCTACCACCCCCAAGTGTTTTTGAAGCTTGCCAAGCAGTTCCAGTGCATTACAGCCCATGAAAAGAAACTCATCAACCCCGGCTTCCTTGAAAGCCTCGATGTGTTCTTTCGGGTATCCGGCAAGAACTATCATGATTGAAGGATCGTTCTCTTTGATTTTCTTTGCAATGACCGGGACCGCCTCAACATACATATCGTCCGTACCTGTGATAATCGCTGCCTTTGCTCCTGATTCAAGGGCTGCATCGGCGGCCTCTTCCGGAGTGGCAAAGCCTTTATTAGCAATGGTTTCAAAGGCAGCTACATTAAAAAATCCGGTAGAGAAATCGGCGCGGGCTTTATGCTTTGGAATAGGCCCGTTGTTGGCCAGAAAAAGCTTGGGAGCTTCGCCTGTCTTTTCGATATAGGCTTCGGTGTCGCGGCGGAGCTTTTCAAAAGGCTCTGCACCTCGGTGAATGGTGAGTGGTTTGATGCTTTCACTCCCTCCAGCACCCTGACGAAATGCAGCAGTGAGTTCGCCAAGACTTGCTCCTTGTCCAGCGGCTTTAACGGCAGCATCAACGCTCGCAGCATTCATATTCGAGCACTCACCTGTTACCGAGTCCAGCAGGGAGGCGACATCAGCCCCTTTTCCCACCGCAGCAACCTGTGCAGCTCGATCTTCCTGGAATGCAGCAGAATCAAAGTCATAGGTCTCGACTTTTTTCTCATCCAGGTAGGGGTACATATTGGTGCCGACAAAAACATCTTTTCTCACCGCAATGTTCTTTAAACGGGCAGCTGCAACCTCTGCGGTTTGCTCCTGTGGAATTCCCTCTCCAAGGGCGGCAAATAAGCCACCTTTGCCTTCAACTTCTTGGAATAACTCCCAGATTTCTTCAGCAAGCCGACTGGTTATGGTTTCAACATACCAGGACCCACCCGCAGGATCGACCACGCGGTCAAAATGCCCTTCTTCTTTCAGCACGATATGAACGTTTCGAGCAATCCTGCGGGAGAACTCGTTAGGCTGGCGGAACACTTCATCAAAAGGGCCGACATGCATGGAATCTACACCGCCTGCTATAGCAGAGAACGATTCAGTGGAAACGCGCAACATATTTACCCAGGGATCGACGTGGGTCTTATTCCAGGTGGAAGTGCGGGCATGCATGGACATCTTTTGTCCTTCTTCCCCAACGCCAAAAGCTTCGGCAATTTGACACCAAACCATTCGTGCTGCACGGAATTTGGCGATTTCCATGAAGAAGTCCGCACCAATGGCAAAGGAAAATACGATAGTGTTTGCAGCAGTATCCAGATCTACACCGCGCTTTTGCATGGCCCGGATATATTCAACAGCCGTGGCCACTCCAAAGGCAACCTCCTGTACCGCATTTCCACCGGAGTATTGATAAGGCTCAGCATGGACGCAGACAACTTTCAACCCGGGGGCATTATCCTTTGCCCAGAGAACGAGCTGGGCCATTTCATCATAGGCTTTTTCCAGGGAAATGGGCAGTGAGCCTTCCTCAACGAGATAACCGAGCGGATCAACTCCAAGGCAACCAGTAACTTCAGCAAGCGACTTACCTTGTTTTTCCATAAATGCAGCAAGCAGAGCCGCTATTCCCGTCCCTGAGAAACCAGTGTGTACAAGAAAAGGGATCTCGGTAAGATTAACACCAGCAAGGGCTGTTTCCAGATCATCAACAGAAGCGATAGAGAGACCTCCGACGCCAATTGCATCCACGTCGGCCTGGTCCGGGTTCAGTCCCTGCCTGGTCGCCTTGTCAAAAGGTATATTCAGAGAATCCTGACCTTTACCAAGATCATTAACAAGGGCTTCATTGAATTCTTCCGGATCCGGATTGGTGATCTCCTGCGCGATCTTCCATGAGTCTGTCAGGTTCCCTGAAGCGGTTGTGCCGCGGACATAGGGAGCCTGGCCGGGTAAGGCATCAATGTGGTCCAGCTTTTCCAGATCAGCCTGAAAATACATAGGCTGGATGTCAATCCCTTCATAGGTTTTCTTGATCAACACCTTATCAAACGGCTTTCCCTTAAGCAACTTATGGGCTGCTTCAAGCCATTCCGCATGGGTGTGAGCCGGAAAATCCTGCAGGATGTCTAACGCATCACTCATTGTCTTCTCCTTACTGATGATTACACTTGATAAACAAGTAAAAAAATCCCCCGGCCCTGAATTGGACAGGGGCGATTGAGCCCTGTTTACTTCATCACCCCGGTAAATCTTTTATATCGAAGGTGGAAGGCAATGTTGCAAACCTTGCTGACGCCTCGATAAAAAAATTCACGTCATGCGTTCAAGCCGGTAACCTCGCCGCTTGCGCTGATAGATAAGTTTTCGGCAGGTCTTCTGGCTTCCGGATCGTCCTACTTGCTTTGCCTTCCCAACAGGTACGTCAGTGGCATATCACAGCGTTCGTCCTCGGTTACAGCGGCGGGACCACAACGGATTTGCACCGTTTTCCCTATTAAGCCGATAGAAATCAGCACCGAAACTCGTATGTCCGCCGAAAATACTCTTTACCCAAAAGCCATGAAATCACATTCGGATTACTCCTTCCCCACTGTTTGCGGAGTAGAAATAAGGACATGGCATTATGTAAAATCAGTACTGCTGACTATCTGGGTGGAGTAGGAAAAAGGGCCTCTGTTACTGTATTCGGCAAAATACAGGAAGGGAGGGAGCATAATTCTATGTTTCAGCCGCGGCTAATACAACATCTCGCTTATGGAGAGCAGGTGGCGCAGCACAGCCGACCAGCTTATAGCCGAGGTTTTGTGTTGAATATGCTCGTTCGGAAATAAAAAAATCCCCGAACCACTTATAAAAATGATTCGGGGATGCCCTGGTATTCCTCGTATCGGATACTGGTTTCGTTTGCCTCGCGAAAGCAGCTGTTGTTTGTAGGCAGGTCTTCTGACTTCCGGTTCAATCTACTTACTGCGCCTTCCCATCGTTAAACGACAGTGACATATTGCAGTTTTCGTCCCCGGTTACAGCGGCGGGCCCGTCCCGGATTTACACCGGGTTCCCTTTTAGCTTGTTGCCAAGCACCTAAAACAAGCCAACAAAAACAGAATTGAAATGTGATGTCAACATTTTTTTGCAATGGTAACAGGTTGAAGCCTGTTTCAGGAGTATGATGTTCGTGGCGGACTTCGTTACATTACAGTGTAACTGGATGAGTAAAAAAACGGCAGTAATCCAAATCGATGCAGAACATCTCCTTCTCTCGCCGATAGTTGGAGATCATGAGGTGGTTGGGGGAGACCTGTAGCCGCTCACCGCTCTTGTTAAGGAGTTAGATCTCGCCGGAGGGAATCGGAACCCCTTGGTCAACTCTATTACACGCTCATGAGAGAGCAGCTGGAGTGGCTGGAAAAAATGGATGATTGGGAAGTACGTAAACGCTTACCAAACCCCACTGCATTTGTCGAAGATCTTCGGTTTCGCGTTCATCTGCTCGTCAGGGATCAATGTACAGTAGTCATCGGTACTTTGCGCAAAAGTATTTTTTTCAACAAGCCGTCGTTTCAAAATGGCTATATTTTCACCTTCGTTTCATTGAGTTATCCTTTGGATGAGCATGTTAACTCAAGCAAGGGAAAACTCCAATTTCCGTTGAAGCAATACAGTTTTTATAAAAATAATTATCAATAATGTTTGTATTAAATGAACAATAGTGTACTATATATTTAATATCTTCTAAAATAAAAGTAACGTCCTTTCCTGATATCCTCGTAAACTTCGTTGTCTCCAGCGTTGTTCGTCACCATAGAAGTTCATACTGACCACTTACTTACATTAGAAAATAGTGCGAATGTGGAAAGCCGAGAGTCGGCTACACGTCATATTGGCATGCCTATACTACGGTATTCGTATATTGAGCCTGATAAGACAAATGCTAATTGACTTGAGAAAAAAAGCTCACATTTTTATGTACAAGTCCAGATATTTGGAGGTAAAGATATCAACAAATTGAGCCATTCAGTAACGAACAAAGCACCAATAGGTATTCTGAGGAAAAAGGAGCAGTCTGTAGTGGGTGGACATGTCCCGCCCTTTCCAGCAACGAATCTAAACCTCACTGACTATTTACTGGAAACTTCCGGAATAGAAGCCAAAGCTCAGCCCGCACCAGTGAAAAAAAATCGGCAACCCTCTGCTAAGAAAAATCAACGGATAGAAATTTGGGATCCAGCCAGTTATGAAATTACGCCAATCCCAGACAAGACCAGATTTCACGATGTAGGCCTTTCCAACCCGGTTATGCATGCTATTGCTGACCTTGAATATAAATATTGTACGCCGATTCAAGAGAAATCCCTCCCGATTACGCTGAAAGGATGGGATATGGTAGGTAAGGCGAACACCGGAACCGGCAAAAGTGCGGTCTTCCTTATAACCATCATCAACCGCCTGATCAACAAGGATAACCAACCTGTATCATCAGACCCGGTAAACCCCAGAGCCCTGGTGATAGCCCCTACCAGAGAATTGGTAATTCAAATCGCCAAGGATGGGTGCCAATTGGCCAAATATACTTCTCTGAGCATCCTGGCAATTTATGGAGGAGAAGACTACCAGAAACAACTGGACCAGGCTCGTTATACTACAAACGATGTTATAGTGGCTACTCCTGGGAGGTTACTGGATTTTGTCAGTAAAAAAATCATCAAGCTTGATCAGTGTGAGATCATGGTCATCGATGAAGCTGACCGGATGCTGGACATGGGGTTCATTCCTGATGTTCGACGAATTATCAATCAGGTACGAGAAAAAAAATTGCGCCAGACCATGCTTTTTTCCGCCACCATTACGGAAGATGTTAAACAGCTTGCCTTCCAATGGTGCAGAAAAGCTGAGTTCATCGATATCCCCACAGAACAATTGACCGTGGATACAGTAGGACAGATTGTCTATTTGGTGACTACGGAAGAAAAGTATTATGTTTTATACAACCTGATTATCAGCAACCTTGACGAAAGAATCATCATCTTTACCAACCAAAAGCATGAAGCGAAGACCCTTAGCCAAAATCTCCAGGAGCATAATATCCATTGCAGCCTTCTTTCCGGAGATGTTCCCCAAAGTAAGCGCGGCAAACGGCTGGAGAGATTTCGGGCAGGGAAAGTTAATGTGCTCATCGCCACCGATGTCGCTGCAAGAGGGATTCATATCGAAGGTATCAGCTATGTCGTCAACTTTAACTTGCCGTATGAGCCGGAAAATTATGTTCACCGAATCGGGCGGACAGGAAGGGCCGGTGCTCTGGGGACTTCCATAAGTTTTGCCTGCGAAGAAGATTCCTTCTACCTTCCTGATATTGAGGAATATATTGGCAGGGAACTGGAGTGTGTCGTTCCGGAAGAGAATATGTTAACCCCACCATCCATTATACAGAAATCAAAAAATTCAAAGAGTAACAAGACAAAAGTTCAGCAGAGCAGGAGAAGAAAACACTCCGCAGCCAGCATTTCAGAATCCCCAAGGGATAAAATATAGCAAGATTCTTTGTATGCTTTAGAGTGTTCAGCTTATAAAAGGTGCTATTCCGATCAGAATCGGTATATTCAATACATCGATTTATTCAACCCTTTCTCCTGCCATATAAAGGGCATCAACGGGTTACCCCAATGGATGAAATATCACAAAGGGCTTTTGAACCAGCCTGCACCGCCCATGATAGCGGCCTCTTGCAGGAAGCCCGCAGGCAGTATCTGCTACTCATCAAGCTCCGCCCTAACCTTGCTTCATTACGATACAACCTTGGCCTAGTCTACTTTCAGGAGGCTGAATTCGATCACGCAATCAACGAATTCTCTTTAGCAGCCACATTTGAACCTGAGGATATTGACACTCTTTTCAACCTCGCTCTTTGTCAAAAAAGAACCGGAGATTATGCAGCGGCCAAGATGATGAATGGTTAACCGGAGACTTATGGATTCTCAAGCGCAATGCATAAATGTATTGCTGCGCTTTGGCAAGAGGGACAGTCTATTAAAATCTGCCTACCATTTGCCTGCCAGTGTCTAAAATAAAAAACCCCGCCACAAATTCATGTAGCGGGGCTTATATCTAAAACCCTGACCAAACAGGTTTTTTGACTGGTGGCGATGCAGGGAATTGAACAGAAGATATATGCCAATGATATTAATCACTTTGCTGCCGTAGAATTTCTGAAAAAAGCCCCCAAAAAGGCCCCCAAAACTTAAATACTGGAATTAT
This sequence comes from Desulfobulbaceae bacterium, assembly GCA_963678525.2. GTDB lineage: Bacteria > Desulfobacterota > Desulfobulbia > Desulfobulbales > Desulfobulbaceae > Desulfogranum. The sequence continues at coordinate 1,541,767 of CAXXDG010000002.1, read as the reverse complement.
CATGGAAAATTTTTGCCCTCATTTTGACGATTAAATTTCCTGCGACGGAACGCTATTTGAACCCATTTTCAATCGTCTTCCAGATGAATTTCCAGTCTTAGTATTTTACCATTTTTCACTATTTTCCGCTTCAAATGTGGTGTTTTTTTTACCTGTTTTCTCCCTGAAACTCCTGCCGAATCCCTAGAATGAGATAAAAGTCTCAGGTTAGCTCTCTTCCGATTCCGCCCCTCGAGATTATGAACCGCTTTAAGCGGTCTTTCTCAAAGAACCTGGCTCATCAAAATTTCGAGCATCTTCCAGCCTGATTATACGGGCCTCCAGCTCCTCTACTCTTTCTCTCCATTGCTTGTTTTCTGCCTCAAGTTCTAAGTTTTTCCTCTCCACGGTTACCTTTCCATGCAATGCCTTGATGAGATCTGTCAGCAGTTTTGCATTGCCGCTGTCTGATCCAAGTATCTCAATGATTGCTGTGGATATTTCAGAAGAGTTATCGGCAGGCTGCGTTTCAGCTTTTTCCTCTTGTTTATCCTGTTCAACACCAGGCGGCGGGGATTCTTCCCCGTCCATTATGCGTCGTCCGAGAACAAGCATCTCCTCGTAGACCATACCAAAATGTGAGGCAATTTTGTTTCGTATCCGTTCCGATCCCGGCTTTTTCCCTCTGACTATCGCGCTGAGATACCCCCGGTCGATCCCTTGGTTTTCTGCCAGTCGAGCCTGTGCACCACGCCCTTCCTTTTTCAACAGGTGGATAAGGGCAGTGCGAAATTGATTAGAAGCTGATTGATCCATAGGTCAACAATAGACCATATGTTCATTTTATCAATAAAAAAAGACTACAGATGTCGAAAAAGACAACTTTATAGTTGACATATTAGTCCTCGTTCGGCAGTAATGTTGACTATGACGACAAAAAAAAGGCATACAACTCAAAAAGCTATAGCTGACCAGGTTGGAATCAGACCCGATTTTCTTAGTCATATCGTCCGAGGCAGGAAACCCTGCCCTCGTGATCTTGCTCCAAAACTGGAGGCTGTCACCGGGATTGAAAGAACTGTTTGGATGTGGCCGGAGCCGGATGAATTAAGGCAGAAAGTCCATGACTTTATCTACTCAGAGCCTGAGTGACTACTACTGAAAATGAACTCAATTGAAGAAGGATTGGCCGAAATTGCCTGGCCGACAACGATCGTATTTTTCAAACATGGGGCTTGAAGATGACAAGAAAATTGACGCACTCCACCTTTTTTCCCCGGAAATCAGAAAAAGAATTGAAGAGGCTACCAGATACCCGCCTCTGCCTGACTGGCCTGCGGAGGTCCGGGGGGTCCCTAATATCTGCCTGCGCTCCTCACTATTCGGTGTTGTCCAGAGAGGTCGTAGAAGAGCCGTTAAAGGTGAACTACTCGCTTCAATCAGGGGGATCAGCATTCGCTATACCGGCTGGAGACTGGATCAAGGCGATTTCGATGTCCTCCTTTATGCCCTGCATCTCGTCTCTCTTGAAAAGTCGACCAAAGACCATGCCCGATTCACAGGCAAAGGATTCCTCAGAGCTATCGGCCGCACGAGTGGCAAATCAGGGCGGGAATGGCTCAAAGATTCATTCAGAAGACTTACAGGATCCGCCGTGGAAATAACTTTTGAGATAAAAGATCAATTCAACGAAAAGTCCTACACCTACGCCGGATCGCTGGTGGATGAATTCTACTACAGTTCAGACCAGGGCTGCTACCTGCTCAAGATCAACCCTAAGCTGGCAAGACTCTTTGACGCAGGCTGGACACAGATGCAATGGCAGCAACGACGGCTGCTGAGAACTGATCTTGCCAAATGGCTGCATGGCTTCTACGCCAGCCACAGAGCCCCATATCCCATAATGGTGAGCACCCTCAAACTTCTCTGTGGTTCCAGCTACGGTAGACTCTCTGATTTTCGCAGTAAACTTCGTCGTGCACTCCATGAGCTGGTAAACATCAATCTGCTTGAATCTTGGGAAATAGACGAAAAAGACAAGGTTCATGTGGTTAAACGAACATCAAAACTTCCATCATGATTTCAATAATTTATTCCACTGCAGCATCAAAACATGCAAACAGCGCATCCTGAAATACGAGTTCAAGTCTCGGCAAAGCGCACTGACACCTGGTCACTCGCGTCTCTATGGATAAAATCCAACCCGGTGCTTATTAAGTGCGTCGCTGCCCAGTACTTCCCACACATGGGTTGCAACTTCCGCGACCTGGAGAGCGAGGCCCTGCTCGTGGCCTATCAGACAATCTCCAGCCTGTTTCAAAGTGAAAAGGATCTCTCCTGTATGGCCCAGTACTTCAGGGTCGTATTCCGCTCGCGCTGCATTCAGATGACCATGGGAGTTAAAGTCGTAGATATCCTGGACCCCGAAATAATCAATGTTCCCTATAGCGGAGAAACACTACACCAAGAGCTGGACCAGGATGTCATTGACGCAGCGCTTGCTTCACTGACCAACCGTCAAAGACAGGTCGCGAAGTGGATCCTCAGTCAACCGTCACCTGTGAATACCGACCTGGTTGGAGAGCATTTCGGCATCTCCACAAGGGGAGTCAGGCGGCTTATTAATGACGCAATAACCCGGATTGAGAATGGAAATAGAAACGTATGCCGGACAGTCCCGGCTCTCGCATAAAATACTGCGTTGGATGGTCCAGAACAAAATGATTCAAAACCCACTTTCAGAGACTGATCGCCTGGGGTTGCAACTGATCGAGAAGACATGGGGCAAAAGAGAAATTTTACGGGCACAGCTCAGTCAATTTTCCAGGAAAAGAAGACAACAACTTATCAATTCAGCCGACCTGGAAACCAAATGGGAACGGTATGCATACAGCCGCTTAAGTAACCTTGAGAAAGGGGAACGATTACCAATGAAAAAGCTCATTGATGAAGTCGAGATCACCTTTGGTTTCACCCTCAGCCACACACACAAATCGCGTCTCTACAGTGTGCGTCGAAGAGTCTACAACGATAGAAATAAATTACTGAAAAGCGGCAAAACTGAGGCCTGAGAAATTGCTTAAAACCGGCAAACAAATAAAAAGAAACATAGTTTCTTTGATTACTCAAAATGAGAGTGGGATATCTGCCATAAGATTACTCACCGGACTGGTGATAATTATCTCCATCAGCCTTTCATTACCTTCCGCATCTTTGGGAGCAGATCTGGAAATTCGACAAGAAGTTTATCGCTATCAGATACCGTTCGCCCAAGTAATTTCCACCGAAACTTTTGTCATTTCCACTGCCTCAAAACAAATCCCAGGAGAGAAGGTCATTTCCGAAAAATTTACTCAGGGCGTTCCTACCCCTAGTCCGCTTTTTAGTAATCCAATTTCAGTCCATTTCAAAATCGACAGCGCAGAGATCACCCTAGAAGAACAGAGCAATTTGCTCTCTCAGATTCATGAGATCGAGATACCCCAAAATGCACCTTTGATGGTCTCTGGATTCACCTGCACTATGGGACCAGCCGAGTTCAACGCCTGGCTCTCTGAAGAACGTGCAAAAGCTGTCGCAGTATTTCTTGCAAAAGAAGGCTACACAGTTGCCAAAATCAAGGGCAAGGGGGCCACGGACCTGGTCAGTGAACACTATGCGCCTCTGAACCGTCGAGTTGAAGTCACGCCGTTTGAAACAAGTTCTGCCCGAACCGGGCAATCCACATTCTCTACCAAGGAGGAAACCAAATGAGCCTTACATCCCAAAATCGGAAACATACCCGCATTACAGCACTGGCGATCACCTTGCTCCTGTTTGCAGGCAACGCCCTAGCCATGACCACCCCCGCAGCAGGATCATTTGCCTACGATCTATACGACATCGGCGTTAACCAGATCCTGCTCGGCCCCATCGGTTTTGTTGGTGGGGTTGCCTGTATGGTCTTCGCAGCGATTATGGCGATCCGCCAGATGCTGTTACCTGCAGCCGGAGTGGTTCTGGGAGGTGCGTTTTTGCTCAAGGCCGATGCCGTTGTCCAGACTGTTGGAGCGATTATCTGCTGAGTCTACGCATTTCGTAAACCAGATAGTCAAGACCAGTGATGAGTAACAATGAGTTGAACAAAAATTTCCCCCAATACCTGGGAAAACCTATACAGGTGCTGTGGTTTGAACTCGACGAGTTGATCATTTTTGTTTTCACCCTGACCTTCGCCCTTATTTACGGCGGCTTCATGTGGATCCTATTCATCGCAATCCAGTGGTTTTACACTCGTGCTAAACGGAAACATGCTAGAGGGTTTCTGAAACATATCCTCTATACACTGGGATTTCTGGAGATGAAAAACTATCCGGAATATTTTGAAAAGGAGTTCCACGAATGAGAATCTCCGATTACCTGCAAAAATCCAGCGCCCTCTTTGACGAAAACAGGCTGCTAAAATTCTGCCTTGTCTGCCTGACCATAGCGTTCTGCTACAACTCACTCCAGGTCCACAGGGCGGTTAATTACCAGCGCACCATCCTGATCCCACCCAAATTATCCGGCGAGATCGAATTTATCCAGGGTAAACCAAACGAGAAATATATACGGGACATCAGCCGGACCATCGCGAACCTCGCCGGTACCTGGTCCCCCGCCACCGCCAGGGAAAACTTTGAAGAGCTGCTTTTCTACTTTGCTCCGGAATCTTTCCCCCAGGCTTCGGAGCGTTGGTATTCACTGGCAAGTCGGGCGGAAGAGGGACTGGTCAGCTCGTCATTCTACCTCGAAAAAATCAGCTTCGATGACTCGATGATAGAGCTTTTCGGGCAGCTGGTGCAGTACACAGGCAACACTCCACTGGAAAACACAACCAGGACCTACTTGGTGAAATACCGAATAGACCAGGGCAGGTTTTACGTGTTGTCCATCCAGGAAAAAGCCAAAAAAATAGAAGCAGATCAGGAAAAGGAAAATAAATGAAGAAGCTATATACGGTAATGACTCTGCTCTTTATCTGTACCACCAGCGGGTTTGCTGCGCAATCGATAGCCCCGGACCTCCGGACCACGGTTGAAGTCTCCAACCGTGACGTAAACCGCTTTGTCTGCCCCGGCACCATGCAGGACATGATCTATTCCAAGGAGAAGGATATCACCGGTCATTTTTCCAAAAGCGACGCTTTCATCAAATTCAAGATAACTCAGGTCGGTACCGAGAAGCAGTACGCAGCAGAGGACAACGAGCTGTTCCTGGTCTGTGACGGCAACGTCTATACCATCATCACCAAGCCAACCGATATGCCGTCCACCACGGTTCGCCTGATCCCACCTGCCGGTGATTCGTTCAAACAGAACGTGGCTATGTTCAAAAACATGCCACTGGAAAAACAGGCCTTGCATATCATTCGCCAGGCCTATGGAGCCCAATATCCCTCCAGCTATAAGGTGACAGAGACAGAGCAGAGTGCCATTATCAGGCCTGATTTCGACGTCCTGTTGCAGCAATATGTTGACGTGGAAGGCGTCGGGCTTCGCTTGAAACGTTATGACATCACTTCGTCGGCTATGGGCGACATAAGCGTGAAAGAGACGGATTTTCTAAGCTCTAACATCAGCTCATCCATTCTTGCCATTGCCATTGAGGATCACACCCTGCAGCCCGGAGAATCCACCAAGCTGTTTGTGGTTGAGAAGAAGGAGGGTGGTCTATGAGCGGTTTTGACAAGCTTGAACCACGACAGAAAAAACAGATCATCTGGGCTGTCATCGGGATCATTCTTTTCACCCTCATCATGGTCGGCTATAACCTCCGATCAAAACGTTCATTGAATCTTACCAGAGACCAGGGTGCAAAATCCGTAGCACTCGAACCGGACCTCATTCAAAAGACGACACTGCGGGAGACACGGCGGGAACTGGAAAAACTTAAGAACGAGCTTAACGCGCTCAAAAAGGATCAGGAGATGGCTGATCGCAAAAACCAGGGGGGTGAAAAGACAGTTATCCCAAGTGCCGATGAAATCTCCAAGGCTCCTACGCCCTCATCACAAACAGTAACCGAATGGCCTCTCCCAATCACTGACAACGGGCCGGGCCGGAGACTCCCGGTTACCCCACCACCAGCAGCGCTCAACCCCGAACCGGTAATTATCGGTGAGATCGCGGTCGTGTCGAACCCCAAAGCTGACGAGATCCTGGAAGATCCTAAAAAAAAAGGGAGAACCGTCTACCTGCCGCCTTCTTTTATGGAGGCGAGCCTGCTGACCGGTTTCGACGCTTCTACCAGCGGGACCGGCAAGAACAGCCCTGAGCCCATGCTGCTTCGAATCCAGACGCCAGCGGTACTGCCCAATGACATAAAGGGAGACGTGGAGGGCTGTTTCGTTGTGGCTGAAGCTGTGGGCAGGCTCGATAAGGAACGTGCAGATGTTCGCCTTACCTCGCTTTCCTGTCTCTCTAAAAACGGTCAGGCCGTCATTGACGAGACCGTGAAAGGGTTTGTCACCGACTCAGACTCAAAGGTAGGCCTCTCCGGACGGGTTGTCTCGCGCATGGGAGCTGCGACAGCCAGGGCGACGGTGGCCGGAATATTTGGCGGTGCAGGAGATTGGCTCAAAGCGGCTTCAACCACCACCTCTACCTCGGCGCTTGGTTCAACGCAGACCGTCGACGGAGGCGATGTAGTCCCCTATGCCCTGGGTGGAGGTCTCTCCGAAGGAGCAGACACCCTGCGTGACTTCTACCTCGATCTGGCCCGGCAGACCACTCCGGTCATCGAGGTAGGGGCAACAAAAGAAATCACCGTGGTCATCTCAGAAGGGAAAGACCTGCAGATAAGGGAGATCGGCAGTGGAACGATATAAACATTTGCTGACCACACTGGTTCTGATTGGTCTCTCGGCCTGCGCACCGCTTGAGAAAGCCGTCAATCCGTATGAGGAAGATTTCAAGTGTCGCGCCAGCGATGAGACCGGTAAATGCATTGACACCCCCAGCGCGTACAAGGAGGCCAGGTACCCGGTTATTGAAGAGCCATTACAGCCTGGGATGCAAACACCCGGTGTCAGTGAATCCGACCAGCGCTACCAGCTGGTGGCCGGTCTCCTGGAAGAGCCTCAAAAGCCTATCCTGCAGCCGCCGAAAATCATGCGCGTGTTACTCCTGCCCTATGAGGGTGAAGGCGAGGAGTTGTTTATGACCCGTTATGTGTATCTCAAGGTTGAGGAATCGGACTGGATCCTCAGTGACATCAGTGAAACCCCGGAATAATCATGCTGCTCAACTTCCTGCAAAATAATAGGCTCGGTGGCCGTGACCACTTGAAACAGTCCGATCTTGAGAAAATGACGAGGAGAACCCCGTTCTCGTCCTTCCTGAACTACGTGGCATATGACGAACGGACAGAGATCTACCTCAACCAGGATGACAGCCTGGGGATGCTATGGGAGTGCTACCCGCTGGTTTACGCCGGTCCCAAAACCATCAACGCGCTGGAGGGGCTCTTCCGGGCCGGCATCCCCAAGGACAGCGTCATCCAACTCACCTTTCACGCTGACTCGTACATAGAACCTATCCTGGAACGGTACCAGGCCAGCAGGACAAGGCCCGATGATATCATCCAGTCCAACACAGACAAGGTGGTGGATTTCATGATGGCCGGTAAGAAGGGACTCAGGAACTGCAGCAATATCCCGGTGCGGAATTTCAGGCTTTATGTTGCCGTGACGATTCCTGCAAACAGCCAGGGGATACCCAAACCCGAGGATTTGCATGATCCTGCCAAAGTCGCGCCCCTTATTGAGATCAAACGACAGATCAACGAGACCCTGAAAGCTGCTCTTCTTTCTCCGTATCACATGCGGCCAGATGAGTTGCTGGAGTGGATGCGACGTCTGATCAATTCCTACCCAGAGGAATATCCGGAAGAAAATCACAATACCTACAGTGACCAGGTGCCTCTGAGAAAGCAGATTATCACCGCGGATACCCCAATTCGTGAAGAGAAAGATCATATGGTCGTTGGCGATAACTACTTTTGTTGCACCACACCTAAGATCATCCCTAAACAGGTCAACTCCCTGCAGACCAATTCACTGTTTGGCGGGATATGGGGCGTGGTTTCCGACGCCGACCAGATCAAGACAGATTTTCTCTACACCTTCAACATCATCTTTGAGAAGGGATTGGAGATGAAAATCCACGGCAAGTGCAACCTGCTGCTCAACCAGCAGGCCGTTGGTTCTCTCTCCCCTACACTCAGGAGAAAACAGACGGAATTCCTGGAGGCGACCGACCAGCTTGAGAGCGGTGAAAAATTTGTAAAGGTCATCCCAATCATCTGGGTGTGGAGCGATGAGCTTGAACAGGCCAGGGATTCGCTGACCCGGGTTCGACGTTTATGGGAGAATCAAGGGTATGTCATGCAGAAGGACAACCTGATCCTCAAAATCCTGTTTCTCTCTTCTCTGCCGTTCTGCATGTACACCTCCGGCAGAAACGTGGAAAATCTGGAGCGTGATTTTGTCGCACCCGTGGGCGGAATAACGTCAATCCTGCCTGTCCAGGGAGACTTCTCCGGCTCTGGTGGTAACCCCAACCTGATCTTCACCGGGCGTAAAGGGCAGCTGGTATCCCTGGATTTCTTTGCCAAAGGAGCGGCCAACCATAACGTTCTCTGTTGCGCCACATCCGGATCCGGTAAATCGTTTCTGATCAACTATATCGCCTTTAACTATTACGCCACCAACGCCATGGTGCGCATCATCGATATCGGCGGCAGTTACCAGAAAATTGCTCGGATGCTTGGGGCCAGGTATCTCGATTTCCAGGCCGATACTGATGTTTGCCTCAACCCTTTTACCTATATCCTTGAGCCGGATGAAGAGCTGAAATCCGTCGCGGCAGTTTTTGCGCAGATGGCCTACTCCAACTCGGATATGGACCGGTGTGATGACACCGAGATGAACTTGATCAGAAACGCGGTCAGATGGGCCTGGCAGGTAAAGGGGCAGGAGGCTGACGCTGATACGGTCTATACCTTCCTGATGAAATTTCCAGAAGTTGAAAACGCAGACCTTGAAGAGTTGGCTGATAACAAACAGCTGATTGAATCGGCCAGAAAGCTCGCCTTCAATATCAGAGAGTTTACCTCTCACGGCTTTCACGGCAAATTCTTCACCGGCCCTTCTTCCTTTGATATCCGCAGGGATGAGTTTGTCGTCCTTGAACTGGAGAATCTCAAAATCCAGCCGGATCTGTACCGTGTCGTTACTCTGCTTATCATCAACGCCGTGACCCAGGATCTATATCTCTCCGACCGCTCACGGCCAAGGCTTGTGATCTTCGAAGAGGCCTGGCAATTCCTGGATAAGGCAGCCATGCTCTCCCCAGTGATCAACGAAGGGTACCGCAGAGCCAGGAAATACAACGGTAGTTTTATGGTGGTCACCCAGTCCCTGCTCGACCTGATGAATTTTGGTGAAGTGGGAAAGGTAGTTAACGGGAACTCACAGTTCAAGATCCTGCTTGAGTCCGGCGACTTTAGCCAGGCCAGGAGTATGGAGTTGATCGACTATGACGATTTCACCATGGAACTCTTGAAATCGCTCAAGTCCAACCCACCCTACTACTCCGAGATCTTCTTTGACACTCCTTTCGGATTGGGAGTAAGCCGCCTAGTCGTCAATGACTATGCCTATTTCATCTACACGTCCAAGGCTGCCGAGATCGCCATGATTGAACAGCTGGTGGACAAAGGGCTTACCCACCATGAAGCCATTGAACATATGGTCATGTTGAGGAAACAAGGTGAAATATAAATTGTTATCTTTTTATATATTTGTCTTTTTAGCCTTTCCTCTAGGAGTGCAGGCTATCACAGAGCTTGAACCCGTGGGAGCGGTGTACCAGGTAGTAGAGCCGGATCTAAGAATTGAGTTGAAAGCAAAGGCTATAGCTCAGTGGGAGCAGCAGAAAAAGAAGTATCAGGAGAGAATAAGCACCTATCAACCAGCCAACCTGCAGCCGCTTCCTAAAGCTGAACAGGACAGAAGTTTTTCCGTAGATATGACCTACATCCTGGATCGAGATCTCACGGATAAAGATGGAAAAGTACTTTATTCCAGAGGCTACCAATTCAATCCCCTAGACTATATGAGCTTTACCCTTGGGCTGGTGGTGATCGACGGGAACGATCCAGTCCAGGTCAAATGGTTCAAGGAGTCGCCGTATTCTTCAAACCACAGAATGAAACTCCTACTCTCCGGGGGCTATGCCCAGCCGTTAATCACTGAACTGAACCGGGCAGTTTATTACCTGGACAAGGAGGTGGCAGCTCGTTTTCAGTTGGCAGCAGTACCCTGTGTTGCTGTGCAGCAGGATAAACATATTCAGGTGACCGAGTTCTTGCTTGAGGAGGATCAATAATGAGAGTTCGAACGATTGTTTTTGTCCTCCTTCTGGTAATCCTAATTGGTATGAGCAATATGTCAAAAGCAGGCACACCTTTTAATCCGCTGACGGATATCCATTATGGCGAGATCGAGCTGACGTTTCTGGGACTCTGTATCTGCCCCAGGCCACCGCCAATCTTTTATGTAATTGGCGAAATCTGGACCTATTGGGAACCGTTTGCCGCCGTTGATACCGTCAGTACACCATTTTACTCTGCCTTTATTGGATCATCCATAGGTGGCTCACTTATTGACGAACTGGGTGGAACTAATGCTACCCAGGATTCCGTAAACATTGCCAATGAAGTGAACTTTGCACAGGCCCATGCATATCCGATCCCGTTGTTAAACTGGCTCCTTTGTAACCGGTATGACTACCCGTTCTGGATATCGGAGTTTGATCCACAATGGAACAATGACGAGTTATCCATGCTTATCCATCCGGAGGCAGCCCTCTATGCCAACCCTGTCATGCAGATGGCGTGTATGGCCGACGCAACCGCTACTAACCTGGGGGCAACGCTCGATGTTATGCCCTGGTGTATAGGTTCCGGTGGCTCATCCTATCCCATGACCGGAACCATCCAGAATGATGAGACCACCCAGGCCAATAACAGCGCGGCTGCTCGCCTGATCTATAAGCTCAACCGTGTCTTTGTAATCTGTGATCCAGCCGAATCTTTATGTGGCTGCAGCTACACCCCAGTATGGATCAAAAGTCACTATAAGACCCATGTAGTGCGTCCTGGTGTCCGATCTCCCGCGTGGCCCTTTGGTGTTTCCTCAACCTATTACAACTCTGGGCTCAATGTCCCCATGGTTGGCGGAGGCCTTGGACCCAATGACCAGTACCTATGGACTGTATACAGGAGGCAACTATGCTGCACCTGCTGCGATTGATACTGGTCCTTTCCCTGATTATGTCTTCTGCCTTGGCAGCTGACCAGCTCACAGAATCGGTCAAGCGGGTCATCGGAAAAGCTGAAATTGAGGCCGAAAAAATAAAAATCCCGGTCAATACAGTACCTGAGGAGGGTTTGAAAGCAGCACAGAAAGCTGCAAAATCATATGAATCACATGTTTTTCAGGAAAAACTCAGGTGTGAACAGAAACGACTTCGAGAAGAAGTATTTGCTGATTCCACACAAGATATTGAAGTGGATCTACCGGTAACAGGCAAACTGGCTCAGGATGAAAAACTCTATCTCTTTCTCTCATCCTCCATCCCGGATGATACGGTCCACAATTACCTTGAAGCAGTGGTGAGGTTGAATGAACCGAATTTTGCCCTATTGATGAAAGGCTATGTTCCTGGTGAACGTGCTCAATACCTGATCCGAATTACCAGAAAGGATCGAAACTGCGTTGACCAACTGCATCAGCAAAAGCCGGTTGTGTGCGAGCGGTTCGAGATTCCCGTCAAAATGAAACCGGCCCTGTTCGAGAAGTTTAAGATCACCCGGGTACCCGCCTTGGTCTACGAGAATAATCAAGCAACTTGGAAGATCACAGGAGATGTCAGGCTCGATTATCTGCTTGAACCAATCAACCGGGAGGCAAAGAGTCTCGGCCTGAAGGGTATGGTCACTGCATTGCAACGGGGTGAATATGAGTGACGACAGGCAAATACCCCAAAACAGCAGGCTGGCCCCTGGTTATATCGAGGTAATTGTGATTGCCCTGCTCATCGTTGGAACCGCATTTTGGGGCTATGACAGATACTTCGCACAAAAAATCAAGATTGTGGACATGAGTGGCTACTTCCGACAACAAAAAGCGCTTATGGCTGCAGGTGAATTAACAGAGGCTGACTTCATGGCCAACCTCAGTAAGATGGACGCACTTATCAGCCGGGACGCCGACCTCCATCAAAATCAGATCTACATCCTCAAAGAAGTGGTGTTGAAAAATGGCAACGAACTCATCCTCAAATAAAAAACGGCCTTTATGGCGGCTCAATAAAAAGGAACAGCGTATAGCGCTTGTCTTGTTAGCTGGACTCATCGCTGGACTTGTACTCCCACAGCGGATTATCATCGCCACCAGCGACTCACTGGACCACCGCATATTTTTTAAGGTGCCGGTGGATCCAACCAGGATCAAGAACGGTGATTTCCTATTGTTCCAGCTGCAGCAAGGAGAACACACGCCTTTTATCCGTAAAGGGCTCAAAGAAAACAATGTATTGATCAAGGAGGTTGGTTGCATCCCGGGAGAGTTACTAACCAAGGACGCTGATGGAGTCTTTTTCTGCCAACAGACCAGGCTTGGAAAGGCACTGACAAAAGACAGTAAAGGAAACGTACTTCCCGCCTTCGACTTCAACGGCCCTGTCCCCCAAGGAAGTTATTTCATGATGGGAAAAAATCCTCGCTCCTTTGATTCACGCTACTTCGGACTGATTCATGACGACGCCTTTCTCTCAAAAGCTCTGCCGTTATGGTAGCAGATTGATACTTGCTGCAGGCTGTTGGGTATGTATGTCCGTAAGTTGTTGTCATGCTCAGGATGTAGAAACCCCTCAATTTTACGAAAAGCAGAAGGAAGGCTGGTTCTGGTACCACGATCCAGTTCCAGAGTCAGAGCTAGAAGCAAGAGAGGAGCAGGATATAAACCAGGTGCAGCAGCTCCCACGGCAAGAGGAAAACAGATACCGTGGTAAGGACCTGGAGCAGGTCAGTCTGGAAGCGCTATGGAAAATGTACCCAGACGATTTCCAGGAACTCCTCGATCATGTCCAGAACCTGGCGGTCCAGGCACCCACGGAAGAGAACACACTTAGGTATCTGGTAATGCAGGACGTGGCCCGCAGAAAGGCCCTTGCCTACACCAACAGCGCCATGTACGTGACCCAGAAATATGGGAACCTGTTCAACGTCAACCAGGTCTATCCAACATCCAGGCCGGGAGTCACCGCCAGGGTACAGATGCAGAACCAGGAGATCGGGAAAACCATCGTAGACGCGAGGGGCAACCACGCCCTGATCTATTTTACCAGCCCCACCTGTGGATTCTGTGAGAAACAAAACGGCATCCTCGCTTATTTCATAGAAAAATACGGCTGGACGATAAAGCCGGTGGATATAAGCAGGCAACCAGGTATCGCCGCCAGGTTCGGAATCGAGACAACCCCAACCCTGCTGCTCATCAAAAAAGGGCTGGAAGACTATATGACAGTTTCCGTTGGAGTCGTCACGCTCACTGAACTCGAGCGCAAACTCTATCGTGCAGTCCGTTATCTGCAGGGTGAAACCCGGGATGACAATTTCCTGATGTACGAGTTCCAGAAAGGGTCGGCGTTCGACGCGACCTCGATCTTAGACAATGAGGGAAAGCAACCATGGCAAGGAAAATAATTTTAGTAGCGGCAGCCATTTTTCTGCTTTCAACATCTGCCCATGCCCAGTGGGTTGATGATTGGCTGCAGCAGCGCAGCGTGAGCGGCCCCAACTACTTTCATGGTCAGGAGAGAGGTTTTTATCAGGCCGGGAGCTTTTCTACCCGTTGGTCAAACACCAACGACTATCCCGTCACTGTTGAATCCCCCAGGATCAAGGCCGGTTGTGGCGGGATCGACGTGTTTCTTGGCGGCATGTCTTTTATGAACGCCGACTATCTGGTGGACAAACTCCAGGGCATCCTGAGCAATGCTGCGGCGGTCGCCTTTGATCTCGGCTTGAAAACCCTCTGCTCCCAATGCTCCAATACCATTAAGAACTTTGAGGCCATCGCAGATAAGCTCAACTCCATGCAGATTGAGGAGTGCGCGACCGCCCAGGGGTTGGTTGGGGTGGTGATGGATGAAAATGGCTTTCATTCATCTGAAGTTATGCGGGAAAAGCTCGGTACCGCGATCAAGGAAAACAAGCTGGCCCAGGGTATTACCGAGATGTGGGACATAGCTACCAAGGAAGACCAAGCAAATAACAACGTACCACAGGCAGCTGATGTTACCCGGATCAACAGCGGCTGTAACGCAGATATCCGTAACACCTTTTTATCAGGCGGCTCCCTGCTCGATAACCTTGGCTCCAGCATGGGGATCCCTTCGGGCCACACTGATCTTATCCGTGGCCTGGTTGGCGATATTACCCTACAGGGACCGGCGAGCGCCTATAAGGTGAGCTACGAAGGCCCTTGTCCCCAGAACAATCCGGACGATATAAAAGGGATCTCCGAAGGGGCACTTTACTCCAAAAGTTCCGGCGGCACCTGCACTCAGATAACAGACGCAAACAGGGACCTGGTCCAATACGTGACCGATACCTTGAACGCCATCGTCACCAAGATAGAGTCCAAGGCTGCCCTCAGCGCTGTCGAGCAGGATTTCCTGGAATCTACCCCACTTTCCCCCTTGCCCATCCTCAAAACCGCCATCGGCAGCAACATGAAGGAATCCATGGTTACCAGCCTGGCTGATCTCACTGCCAAGGCGTACAGCCTGCAGATGCTCTCCGACTTGTATATCCGCGCAGAATCCATTGGGGTGAAGGCTAAGGAGATGCTGGAGAAAAAGGCAGGAGCCGCCAGCGGACAACCTGCCGAGAACTGTAACCCGGCAGTGTTTGCCGGTCACATCGACACTGATCTCGGTATTATGCTGGGGAGGATACGACAGAGGCAGGAGGCATCGAGGGAAGCATATATAGCCGCGGCTGGAGAGATAACCACCATCATGGCGTATATGGAAAAAATGCAGAGGATCGAGACCCAGATGGTCAGCGAGATTACCCGCAGGTACGGCAAGGACATGGCCTCACGGATGCAACTCTGATAGCTATGAAAAGAATCAGCCCTCTCTTAATAATTATCGCGTTGGTACTGGTTACGACTCCGGCAATGGCCATTGATATGGAGTTTTATACATACGGTGGCTTCAACCCGGTCGTGCAGGCCTTCACCAAGGTCGCGCTCATTTTTGGCGACAATGGTTACAAGGGGCTGCTTGTCGTTGTTACTGTCTTAGGCGTGGTCGCGGCTGCAGTAGGCATGATCGCGGGGGCTACAGTCGGTGGCAGAATCAGCCTTACATGGCCTGTCCCAGTATTAGCTGGAATGGTGGTCTATATTGCCCTCTTTATCCCCACCGGCAACATCACAGTCTACGATCCGGTCCTCAACCGCTTCCAGATTGTCCCAAACGTCCCGGACGCAATCGTTGCCACAGCAGGCACTCTCAATAAACTGGAAAAAGGTCTGGTCGATATTATCGACACGGCTTCTGCCCCCAACGCCCACTATCTGGATACAGCCGGCGGGAAGGGCTTCAAGGTCCTGGAAGCTATCCGGGGCTCAAGCCCAAAAGATAACCACGCCAGGACCTCGATGATCCGCTATATCAAGGACTGTGTTACTTTTGAGCTACTCCGGCCAGGCTCCACCATCTCCCTTGATACCATGCGGAACAACTCCACTAATTTCCTCACCGAATTGTCCAACGCGCAGAATCCTGCCATTTATACGGTTTATTATGACAGCGTCGATCCTGAAGGACAATCCATGACCTGTACCCAGGCGTGGAACCAGCTGCAGCCAATCTATTCCAACCCCACCAACTATGATGAGGCCATCAAACGGGCCTGTGCCAAAGCGCATTTTGACCCGAACAGCACAACTGAAATGCTCAGGTGCGAATCCCTGATCTCAACTACCATGCTTCATGTTACAGGGAATTCGTATACACCAGAGCGGCTCATCCAGCAGCGCCAGATAGCCGAGATCCTCTATAATTTCTACTACCAGGATGACTACGAAACCTCTGTCCTGATGGAGTCAGACAGAAAGATTGTAGCCACAGGTATGGGGATCGGGATTACCATGAATGAGTGGATCCCTATTATCCGGGCGATCATGACCGCCGTCGCAGTCGGCACCCTGCCTTTTCTCGCCCTGTTTCTGCCAACACCGGTTATCGGTCGGGCAGCCTCAGTCATGTTCGGCTTTTTTGTATTCCTCACCACCTGGGGAGTTACCGATGCTGTGATCCACGGTGCGGCAATGGACTACGCGGCGTATGCCTTTGAAGATGTACGCCAATCCAATCTTGGGGTGTATGCCATGGCATCTTTTCCCAATATGTCACTCAAGATGATGGCCATGTTCGGGGTGATCCGCTCAGCCGGAATTATGCTTGCCAGTATCTTTTCCATGATGCTGGTTCGATTCGGCGGTTCGGCCCTCGCTCACTTTGCTACAAACCTCGGATCTATCGCCAGAGGAGCCGGTGCCCAGGCTGGAGCACTTATCACTCCTGAAGGCAACGCCTCAGCCCTCGCCGAACAAACCAGGATTGCAGGTCTGCTGGAAGGAATGCAGGAACACCGGTTCACCAATATGGCTGCAGCCGGTGCCTACAAAATGCACTCAAATGTTGGCGGATACCATGCCGCCATGAACACCAGGAATGCCCTTCAGGGTTCCGGGCATCTTCCACCAGGGACAACTGCATCTGAGTACGCCCAGGCCGAGGCATCCGCTGGCCGATCTGCTGGTACAAACGCTGGTATTGTCAGCGTCACGACCGGAACTGATGGTAAGGCCTCCAGGATAAAAGGTGAATCAGTCAATACCGATGGGTCAACAACCACAATAACCACCGGTGCTGGTGGTACCGGACAGGCAATAGACACAATGCCTGCAGGCACGGCAAAATACGATGTCGATAGTGCTGGAAACCAGAGCCTGACCTATGCCCAAGTCAATGGTCTGAATCCCATCAGCATCGGGCAGTCTCTGCAAAGTCAGCTTATTGGCTCAGCTTCAAACAGTCTTGGCGGTTCTTCCAACTGGAATATGATGACCAGGCAGCTGCAAAAAGACAGCCTCACCAGCGCCACCGCGCAGAGCTACAGCGAGCGACTAGATAATTCCATTAGATCAAACTGGCAGCGGTCGTTTAACGATTCGTCGAGTTTTGTTCATTCACTTGATCAAAGACAGCAAACTCAATTTTCTGGTTTAGTAAATGCGGGTATTCTAGATATTGGAGTATCTGGAAAAGGTCAGATTACAGTTGTAGGCAATGATGGAGAAAAAGTTAGTTTCAATATTTCTGAACAAACAGCACAGGCCTTTGCCAGAGATCAAGCAAGGGTAAGGGCTGAATCAATAAAAGATACATTCACTGATTCCCAAGGAATTGACTACCTAGCCGATATTTCGAAGCAAATTGGGGCATCCGAATCCTATTCCTTCCTTGAAGACGCGAGGCGAGTTGAAGCGGCAACACAATCGTATGGCGCTAATATGCAAACTGCCTTTGTTAAAGACTATACTACAAACCATTTCGGTAATGAATCGCCGGAGAACATCAGGAGGGCTATGAATAGCCTGGCATACATGGCTCAGGATAACCCCCAAGCACTACACAAAATGATTGAAGGATTTGTCAGTGGTAATGGATATGGCTGGGGGCGAACGACCAACCAGGTTAACAGTGCAATTGATGCTATGCAGAACAGAACCCATGATGATGAGATACTCAGAGGAGTTGTTGATTATACGACTGATGCAGCCCGTCAAAAGTCATCTGGGATTACTTCAAACAATCTGACACCACCAGAACAAAAGGGCGTACACGAACCAAACCAAACAAGCACGCAAAGTAAGGCTGATAGTTTAAGAAGCAGAAACCGATATGAAGAATCCTCCAGCGATGGGAGAATTAGGACTTCCGCTACAGGAATGGCATCCGAAGGGGTTGGTAAAATTTTTAAAGGTGTTGTTGACAGTCAGGGAGATAGACCAACAGACAAAGGAGCTTTCGATTATGTGCAACGTGTGGAAAATCCATACAATGTAGGTGACGAGCTGAAACCAATTCCCAAAGACGCACCTTCTACTTTAGGAGGGAAAAGGTAGCTCGTTGCCTCTCTATTCATCATTATATAAATCATAAGCGGCATTACCTGGGATTGAAGAGTATTCTGGATCTAAACACGTATCACCTCTAAGGCAGGTAGAGCTACCTACAATTCTTAATTTTTTTGCTTTAGATCGCAGGCCACCCCCCAAGAGTCTTAGAACAGATACATCATTAGTTGCAACCTGATCTTCATGAAACATTTTTCCACATGCAGCACAATACTCGTCATCTTCACCACGACAGCCGCAATGAGGGCAAACAACGTATTCAAAGGCCATATTTTCACCTTTCAAAAAAAGGTAGTATTCATTGCTGGGTTATCACCTGTTTAAATCCTTACAACATCGTGGAAAAATGTCAAGTTCACCTAGACAACACCTTACCAATTCAATTTCGTAATGGAGTTAAACAATTCAGATTAGAAGAACTCTATATGAGATTTACCGTTTATATAACTCTCATACATTTTCATAATCTGGAACTTTTATTGGTTTATTCCTCGACCTTTATACAACCAGGACCAGAAATTGAGCTGCGACCACCGGAGACAGGTGTTATGTTTATCTGAGTGCTAATTCTTTCTTTCATTGCAGAGACATGGGAGATGATTCCGATCAGCTTGCCATCCTGCTGCAGGCCAGATAATGTTTCGAGTGCGGTCTCCAAAGCTTCTTCATCCAAGGTGCCGAAGCCCTCATCGAGAAAAAGAGAATCCACCCGAACTTTCCGGCTGGCCATTTTCGATAAGCCCAATGCCAGCGTCAGGCTGACAATAAAGCTTTCACCTCCGGACAGGTTCTTGGTTGACCGGATTTCACCGGCTTGATAGTTATCGACGACATTCAGTTCCAGCGGCTGTTGTTCATCGCGGATCAGCAGATAGCGGTCGGTCATTTTTTCCAGCTGTCGGTTAGCGTGGGAAACCATCAACTCAAAGGTCAGTCCCTGTGCAAAGTTTCGGTACTTTTTGCCGTCGGCTGAACCGATGAGGGCGTGCAGCTTCTCCCAGCGATGGCACTCTTTCTTCTGTGCCTCAATAGCGGACTGCTTTTCCTTTATCCGTTCTTTGGCTACCGTATTTTCATTCAGCTTGTGTTTGATCCCGGCAATGGAATCGCGCAGTGTTTTCAAGGATTCCTCAAACTCTTTGAACTGCGGCTGCAATTCCTCAATCGTCTTGTCCGTGACCTTTTTGGCGATCTCTGTGGATAGACGCGTCTCCCGGTCTTTCTGTTTAGCTTTGAGCTCTGTTTCCGCATCATCGAGCTCTTTGGCCCGGGCAGATAAAGATTCCCGATCTTCCTGTGACAGTCTGGCTTCGAGGAAGGCTTTTTCATCCGCAAAGCCTTCCGGAGCCAAAGCAGTTGAAAAGTCCGCTTCCGCTTTTTTCAGTTCAGGCGTTCTTTGCTCAATACGTTTCTTGAGGGATTCAGCATGGGTCTTCGCTGTTGTCAGTTTCTGCTGCAACTCGGTGTTCAGGCTTCTGGCTTTCTTTTCTGCCTCCTCGAAATCGGCAATGGCTTTGTTCAATCGGCCTTCTTCATCATCAGGCTTTTTGTCGCCATACAATTTCTTCCGTTCTTCTGTTCCGTCGGCCAGGTCCTTTTTTTGCTGTTCGAGTTTTTCCTGTTTTTCAGCCAGAGCCTTGACCTGCGTATCAATCACGGCATCAAGACGCTTCACCTCGCTGTCGATAGTGGCAATCTGTTTTTCGATGTCGGTCTTTTGTTTTACCTGCTCCTGCCATGACTTCAGTCGTGACCTGAGGGATTGGAGCAGTGACTCGACCTCTGTCTCCGGTATTTCATTAATGCCAAGTGGCTGGAGTTTCCCGGAAACAGCCAGCTTGATTTCATCAAAGCCGGTCCGAAGCTTTGTGAGGGTTTCCTTCAATTCAGCGAGCGTTTTTTCAGCGGCCTTTTTGTCATTGGTCGTTTCGGTTTCCAGCTTCTCACTGTCATTCAGGTTTTTACGGGCAGCGGTTTCCGCCTGTTCCAGTTTTTTGATGGCGGCTTCCTGTTCGTCTGCCTTGTCGATCAACTTGGTCAGCGATTCTATCTTTTGTTCGATTTTATCTGGAACCGGAACATTACCCTCGGCGAAGGGATGGTCGTTCGAGCCACAGAGTGGACAGGGCTTGCCGTCTTCCAGTTTGGCACGATGGTCTTCAAGCTCCTCGATTTTCCTGATGAAAGCCATTTCACGAAGAAGGGTTTCCTTCTCAGTACGATATTCCCGGAGTAGTTTGTCACCCAGCAACTGGCTCAGAGCATCCTTGCCTTGCTGCAGATTTTTACTGGCGGTCTCCAGCTCCTGTTTCTTGACCCCACATTGCTTGGAGGCAGCCTCCAGCTTCTTTGCGGCATCTGTTACGGCCGTATCGGCTTTTTTTAGAGCGGTTTCTTTCTGCGTGAGCTCCTGTTGTTTAGTAAGTAAGTTGCTGAACTGTTCTTCAACTCCGGCGAGCCCACTGACCAGCCATTCAACCCGCGCATTCTCTTTGAGATACAGCTCTGCAGCCTCCAAAATCTTCTCTGCAGCAGTCCGTTTTTCCTTTTCCTTCACCCGAGCCTGCTTGTCGGTCTCAATTTTTCCGGATTCCTTGGTACAGGCATCAGCACCTTCTGATACAGCCTTTGTCTGCTCGGCAATTTTTTGATCAAGTGACCGGATTTTCTGGATCAATGGGGCTGCCGTTTTCAGCTCTTCTTTGGCTTTTAGGGTGAGCTGTTCAGCAACTTTGAGGGCCTCTGATTGTGTGTTTGCAGATGATTCAAGCTCAGGAAGTGCGGCTTCATCTGTTTTTAAGGAGGTCTGATCTTCAGCTTGCTGCTTACGGAGGGATGTTACGCTCACGTATGTTCCGTCCAGTAATGCGGCCTTGATCGCTTGTTCAAGTTTGGTCCGTTCGGGCTTGAACGCCTCGGTATCGGCCTTCAGTTTAGCGGCTTCATCCGTAAGGCTGAGAATCTCCTTTTGCAGTCCCTCAATAGTGGTCAGCCATGTGATGGCTTTGCCTGTTTCGGTTGATTTACCAGCAAGCTCAGTCTCCTGTTTCTGCTTGGCCGTAAGGTCGTCTTGAATTTCCTTTTCCTGTTCCGGCTCCAGAATCACGATACCTGATGTTTCGGCGTTCAGAATATTCAGCTTTTCCCGCTCATCACGCTGACGTTCATGAACACGCCGTGAGATTTCTGAATAAATTTCGGTACCGGTGATCTGCTCGAGGATCTTGGATTTCTGTTCAACGTCAGCTTTCAGGAAGGTATCGAATCCGCCTTGGGCCAACAGTATGGAGCGGGTGAAACGGTCGAAGTCCATCCCGGTTTTTTCCTCAATTACTCTACCGACAAGGCTTTTCTTGGTTTCGATTGGCTTGCCCGTAGTATCGTCCGCGATCTGGTGCTCCTGATCCTGCAGGTTGCCTTCAGCCTTTTTCCGCGCCCGGCGCTGTTCCCAGTGGCAACGGAACAGGCCAGCCTGGGATTCAAAGAGTACCTCGGCGTAGCATTCACCGGTCTGGCGGGACATGATCTCATTCCCGCTCTTGGTGATTTTTCCGAGGCGGGGCGTGGCTCCATACAGTGCCAGACAGATGGCATCAAGAAGCGTTGACTTGCCCGCACCGGTCGGACCAGTCAGAGCAAAGATGCCGTTTGATACATATTCAGGATCAGTGAAGTCTATGACCCATTCACCGTAGAGGGAGTTGAGGTTCTTAAATCTGAGTTCAAGTATCTTCATAATCAGCCTCTCTATTCCGCGTTAACGTCTACTTCATGGAGAGACTTGATTATTTCGTTATAAGAGACCGTTAGTTCCTCCCGATCTTCATCTGGCACTTCAAAAGCATCCAGACAGCGGATAAAAACATCTCCGGCATCCAGATCATCAAGGGTTTCATCTTCCGCGACGGTACTGATCACCCGGTCCATGACACGCCGGTTCTTAATCCGCCTGATTTCCATGGCGGAGTCGGCCATAGCCTCATCGAGCATCTCGCGCAGGTTGCCGATGATATCGCTGCCGGTGTATTCAATCTCAAGCCATGCAGCGCTTTTTTCCTTTTTGAGCTCCTCCAGCTTGGCATGGATATCATCCAGCGATCCTACAATGCGGACCAGCTCCTGAAAACACGGTACGGAGAGCTCTTGGATATTTGGCGTAGTGCTGTTGAACTCTATGAGCACGACCTTCTTTTCCTGAGTCGTCTCGCCATAGCCCATTGGAATAGGCGAACCACAGTAGCGGATGTGTTCCGCGCTGCCGACCGCCTGAGGAACATGCAGATGCCCAAGGGCCAGATAATCGATTGACGAAGGGAACACCTCCTCACCGACATGTGCCAATGATCCCACATAAAGCTCCCGGACACCATCACCGTCAACGGTCTTGCCGCCTGTAGTGAAGAGGTGTCCCATGGCAACGATGGGAATACCTTCATGTCCTGCGCTTTTGAATTCGGCTCGTTTCTGTTCAGCAATGGCGCAGACATCCGCGTAATGGTTTTTCAACCCTTCAACGAGCTTAGCGTTCTTATCGTCGATAGTTTCTCCCGGCTCGACCGTGCGGATGTCCTTGTCGCGTAAATAAGGCACAGCGCAGACAATTGCCTCCGGCTTATCATCTGAGTTAAGAACGAAGAGTTCATCCTCCAAGGCATCGGTCATCGAGCCTACCACATACACATTGAGCGCACGCAGCAGCTCCTTCGGGGCGTTCAGAAATGACGGTGAATCATGGTTCCCGGCAACGACCACAACATGACGACAGCAGGATGCAGCCACACGGCAAAGGAAACGATAGTAGAGCTCCTGCGCCCTGTTGCTGGGCGTGCTGGTATCAAACACATCACCGGCAACCAGCAGGGCATCGACCTTTTCACCTTCAATGGTCTGCGTCAGCCAATCCAAAAACGCAGTGTACTCCTCATAGCGTTTCCGTCCGTAAAGGGAACGGCCTAAATGCCAGTCTGACGTGTGGAGGATTTTCATTGAACCTCCTGTAGAGCTGGCGTTAAAGGTCTCTTTTTGAATTCTGCCTGCCAGTCTTTTAACGCGGTAAAGTCAGTTTCAAGCTCATCTGGTTCCGGCAGGGGAACTGGTGCTTCAAGTGGCTGGGAATGTTCATACCTCGAATACTTGGTCATCAAATCGTCAAAGTATTTGCAATCGGCTTCTGATATCTTGGCCAGATTGCCGATTTTCCCCATAGTATTTATTGCCCGACGGTATCGCTGGACAACGTCAGCGATCAGCTCGCACTCAATCATACGTTCTAGAAGGATTCTAAAATCACTGCAAAGTGCTTTTGCATAGGGCTCATAAACCTCCTTCCCGTGTCCATTCAGGAGTTTCTTTGCTTTTGAGAGTCGATCATTGATGAGTTGGTTGAGAGCCTTATCCGGTTTTTTTGCGAACAGCGGAGTATCACCCGGCTCTCCAGTCCCCCAAGATTCCTCCCGAATGCAAATAATTTCAGGCTCAATGCTGACCTTTTTAGCATAATCCTGAACCATTCCTAAAAGTGAAAGGCGATGGGTGAATATGATAACTTGCCGCTCGGAGGCAATAGCGCAGAGACGTTGAACGACGGCCTCTTCATAAGCCTGATCAAGCGATGAAATCGGATCATCAAAAACAAATGGAGCCGGATAGGTTCTGCCTGTAACATCAGCAAGAAACGCCGCAATTGATACGATACGGTTCTCACCTTCACTTAGAACTTCATTCAGGTTGTGGGCGGCCCCATCCAGCTGAAGGGTATGGAGGACCTTACCTTTTGACACCTTGGATTTGATGAGTTTTACCTTGAGCCGAGATGCCCCTAAGGCTTTGAGCTCGTCGTTAAACCGTTGAACAAAAGCATCTGTAATAAGCGTCTCCGCCAACTCTCCCTTTTTCGTAGATAAGGCTCTGGAGTTGGTTTTCTTTTTGGCCTCCTGGAGTCGTTCGAGTGACTGCAGGCGATTTACCTCTTCCTGAATCGCTGTTTTCTGCTCAGCGAGCCACTTTTTAGCTTGCAGGTTCTTTAATTGAGTCTGCAGTTCTACACGATTATCCTTTTCAGCATCTTCCTCATATTTCTTGGCGGTCTCCTCATAGCCTTTTGAAATCTTCTGAATTTCTTCAATCCATTCAGGGGACTGACTGGCGGCCCCCAAGGCATCTTCTGAGTCAAGTGATGGTACTGTGGTTTTCCTGTCTTGAAGAGAGGTGACTGTATCGTTTAAAGCCTTGATGATGTCCTGATTCTCAATCCCAGCAGCGTCGATTTTTGTTTTTAATCCCTCGGCACTGGGAATATCAGGCAGTGCATCAATTGCCTGCTTGGCCTCTCTAGCTGCTTCTGTGGCCTGTTTTT
The DNA here is from genome assembly GCA_963678525.2 of Desulfobulbaceae bacterium. Classification (GTDB taxonomy): domain Bacteria; phylum Desulfobacterota; class Desulfobulbia; order Desulfobulbales; family Desulfobulbaceae; genus Desulfogranum. The sequence goes on along the minus strand of CAXXDG010000002.1, from coordinate 1,517,126 downwards.
GTGTTTCACCTTTTATATACGATTCAAAAGAGGTGAACCGTTGTTTGGCTTCCTCGGATAAAGGTTGATGGCAAAGTACACAAACAGAATCATCCTGAACATGGGGAAACTCCTGTCCAGTGTATGCCACTTCTTCTGAATATTTTCGTGCGGCACTCCATAGCTCTTTCCAGACATCAGAGCCAACGCCTTCGAGTTTTGCACCACTGAAAACATCTTTTGCCGCTGCTTCAGCCGCTGACTTTTTCAGAATGGATTTCTTTTTTGCTGCGATGATCCTTTTGCAATTCTCATCAGACAGTTGGCTGAGATAAGCCTGCACATCCTTAACAAGGCCATCAGCATGGCTTTTTTTAGTCCTGAATTGCTTCGCTTTGTCAGCAGGTGATGTCACAGAAATTCTTTTTTGAAGATCCTCAAGTTCTGTTTCATTTTCCGGTGAGAAAGAACAATGGGAATCAAGATCGTCTATCGTTGTTTTTGCGCTGACTTTTTCAACCCAAGCCGCTCCGGTGGTGCCGAGGAGAGCATTGGAGATGCTCGGCATTTTAGATTTTAATGCACCGGCCTCTGCATCAAGTTTTGCCGCTACTTTTTCACAGACATCGATCAGCCTGCTGAAAAAAGACAATACTGGAGGTTCATAGCTGACCTCGTCCTCACTCCCCATAAACACCCGCCCAAACGAAGTATCGAAAATATCAACGGAACAAAGGTCGTCACACACTCCCGAGCCTGCCCATTCATGTTCCGCAGGAGTGCTGCTCTTTAGAAAGGAGACTTTTGCTTTCTGCGCTGTATCCTCTGGTGAAAACACATTTTTATGTAATTGACCACGGATACAATCACGGGCTCCGCAAACATGCTTCAGGAGTCTTACATAACCGGATTTGCCGGAGCCGTTATGGCCGTAAACAACAGCAACGTTACTCTTACCGAAATCGAGTGGTGTCCGAGGAGCCAGCTTGTTTACCCCGGTAACCTCGCTGATGGAACATAAACGAATTTCTTCGGAATCATGCGCATCAAAAGCCCCAGCAGGGATGCTGCAATCGACATCCGGAAACTCATTATCAGCTTCCTGCTGACACAATACAGTCAGGTCAGAAATAGCAGCATCATTTAGGTCGCCAGCTTCAAGCAGGCGTTTAGCTGCGACTTGTAGCCACTTTGATCTTTGAGTTAACCACTCCGTTGTTGTAGATGAAACCATTCGTCCAATCTCCATTTAAATGACAATTACTTCAAATTCATTTAGGCAATATACGCATCATCGTTTCCCAACTTTTTAATAGTGTTCCCGTATATACCCATATACCTTCTCGAATAGTTCCCGCACGCCTTTCGGGTAGCTGCGGCGGATCTCCTCCAGCGACTGGAACTCGACCAGGCAGCCGAGGGCGTATCCGGCGAGTTGGCCAAGGAGGCAGCCCCGGGCTCGGGCCAAAGTTGAGGAGTTCTCGTCTGGGTACACTGTCATCATGATTCGTCCAATATGACTGTGCGGATGACTTTCTCTATATCTTGAGAGGATATCCCCCCACGCGCTGATTCGCTTGTGATGATCAATGTACCGTTTTCACCCTCTCCTTCTTCATGCGGCAAAATGCCGTTGTCTTTATACCAATTGAGCTTCTCTTCCCAGCGTCTACGGTAACTCGGAACGTGCAACATGCCGCAGTGTTCCCAATAAAAAGTTCTGCCAGATTCGATATCCTCAACCGTGAAATCGGGATATTTGGTAGCACTGCCGATGGTCAAAGGATGCTCGTAAATGTACTCGACCTTCAAGGCGGAAAGTCTGTCAGCGATGATCACTTCAGACTTTGATCGAACCATTTCACCGCGTGCCGTTCTGTGAATCAGATTTTCTTCGAAGAATCGTCCGTCGATATAAATCGGAGATGGCGCTTCAAAAAGATTTGTCAGTCTGCGGGCCGTCTCGGATCTGTCGTCTGACGAATACTTACGCAGATCACCTCTGGCTCCTTGGTGCAGAATAATCACTCGATTTTTCTGCCGAGTCAAAGCCGTGTAGAGCAGCTCTCTGGAAAGCAGACGACACGGATTTGGCAGAACCAGAATAACGGTGCCAAACTCGCTGCCTTGAGACTTATGCACGGTGAGCGCATAAGCCAACTCCAGTACCGGATTTGCTTCTTCTCCGAAATCCTTAGCAGTGAAGTCGTATTTGAAATTCGGCTGTGAGGAGAATTCAACCTCGAGTTTCCAACGCAGATCTGGCAGACCCTTTTTCCAAAAAAAACCGACGGCCATCCCGATCTCGCCGTTTGCAATGTATGGATTGTCCTTTTCCGGATAGACCTTCCGGTGGCGGTTCCATGGCATTTTAGGGTCGGTATTCGCTAAGTTGATAACCTTGTCGCCATAGACTATCTCTTCTGGTCCCATCGGCTTGGGGTATTTCCGCCATCTGGCGACTCGGGATGCATCGATTAACTCTTGCCTGAACTGTTTGTGAATTAAACGATTGATATCGGGAACGCCGTGCGCCCCTGAACGAACGGGTGACAGTATTTGCCAGCCCTCGGACTGTTCGGCTGAACCGAAGTTAAAAAATCGCATCCCATTCCAGTCTTTTCCGCCCAAGGACTCGTCAAACTTCAGAATGTCATCCGGGCCTTCAAGACCAAGTTCATCAACGAGAACGGAGACCAGATTCTCTCTGAGTTCGTCCGAGGAATCCCATTGAACAAAGCTGACATGCTTACTCTTTCCGGATTTGACGACTTTGTCGAAAACATCGTCCTCACCTGGAGCAATCGGCGATCCGCTGAACCATTCAGCGAGCTGCAAATCTTCGCGTTCTTCACCGGCCTGTCGTCTGCGAATAGTGAGTTCGGCGTATCCAGGGGCGACTCGTGGAAATTTTTCCATAATCCCGTCGGGAGCGAGATGCTTGATCACATCAACAAACGGACGGCCTGCGCCAATCGGGGGGAGCTGTCTGGGATCGCCAATTAGAATCAAACGATGAACACCCTTGAGTGCCTGAATAAGTGCAGCCAACATCTCCTCAGTCAGCATTGAGGCTTCATCGACTATGACTGTTCGAGCCCCGGCCTCGGCAGATTTTTCCGATAACTTGTAGCGACCTGTGGAGCCGTCATATCGGTCAGGGCTGAGGAACTGAGCGACAGTGAATCCCTTCAATTTGAGGTGGCTGGTGGATTGCTCCATTCGGACACGCGCTTTCCCGGTTGGAGCCAGAAGCAGAATATCACCTTGCGATATCTGCGGATGAGAACACAGCACCGACAGAAGAGTGGTTTTCCCTGTCCCCGCAGGTCCGATAAGAACGCTGAGGCGGGATTCGGCAAGTTCCGTAAGTGCCGCCGTCTTTTCTTCACGAGCCTTTTCCTCGAGTTCATCGGAACTACCCACACCGTGAACATCAAGATGACTGTCGAGAAGGGTCTTCCAATCGGCCTCGACGACCAATCGCTTGCCTTTGACACGTTTTTGGATTGCGGAGCGAATCACATCACCCATTTCGGCTAAACGGGCAAGCTGCAGCGCAGGACTACCATCTGCCAGAGGCGTTTCAACAATGCTTTCTTCAAACTGGTCCTTTGCGACATTGATCAAATCACCGTCGACTTCGCACCCTGGCTTGATATCCAGGTTCCGAATCGCGAGCACAACCTGGTCCTGGGGCATCAGAGAATTTCCAGCGATAGCCGCATCCTCCAGGGTTTTAACACTGAGGGCACGCACACGGCGAGCGTCTGTCCCCGCGTCCAAAGCGGTTGGCTCAGGCAGAGGGTGTTTCTCCCGGATGGTCTCGTCAGGGAATACACCACGGTCAACGGTCCAGACACTTATTGGCGTCGATGTCAGCCTGGTCATCTCATAAAGCAAGTAGGGATTGGTCAATATGGACAGATCTGAGCAGTCGATATTCGCCTTTTTCCGTTCCTCCTGGACATATATCGTCGTCGCCTGTTCTCTGCTGATTTCAAATCGGCTTATCAGCTTTAGGAAATTGCGGCGCTCTTCGGGAAGACGGCTCCATTTCGCTTGAATGGTCGTCCCGATCCCTTTGGCCAGATCTTTAGGCAGGTGCTTTTGAGGGTCTCGGAGAACTTGATCGACCATGGGCCAAGGATCGACATTCTCTCCGACATTGTCCGAAATCTGTCGAGCGATAAACGTCCCAAGGTCAATGCCAAACGCGCAAAGCGCCGACGCGAGCCCTGGGCACGGCCCTCTGGCAGTCCATAACTCTCCGACTCGGTGGTCAATCCAGGTCAGGCACTTTGCCCATGGCCCAGGCAAAACTCCAATAGCTTTCCTGAGAGATTCCGCGCAGGACAGTAACGAAGCGATTGCTGCATCGTGGGTTACAAGCTGCGAAGCGTGTGAAAATTCGAGCAGCCGGTCATCTGGTGAAAATGCGGCGATAGATGCAGGATCAAAGTCAGGATTGTCAGCAGCCAGTTCCAGTGCCGCATGGTAAGGCAACAAGAATCCATCTTTGAAATCAGGCCTTATGGAATGCTGTACCATACGCTCCCAAAGCATGGACCGCAGCTTTCCTTTCAGATCCCTGGTCGAATAATGATATTCAACACCGACCGAAACATTCAGAACACGACCGACACCAATCAAAATCCTTCGTGCGCCAGTATCTTCGACAAATGGGACCTGCTTGGCATAGAAAAAGCAAAGCGATTCCTCCGGTTTAATGTGGTTACAGAAACAGTCCGAAAGCGCTTGCTGATTTTCTTTGGCCTGAATCCATTGTGTATTGAAACCCAAGTTGGGCTCTCGTTCACCTCGCACATCCAGTCCATAGGTCTCACCTATCTCGTCCATGCTATCTCGCAACATCCACGCAAAAGGGACTGCCGGAGCTGAGTATGGAGGATGCCGTAGCGCCGTCGGGGCAAAGTGACCATGACTTTCCTCAGAAGTTCGTTTATATGGGTGATTGGCAATCCTCGTGTACTCGAACGGCGACATAAACGCTACCCGCTCAGCAACACAACACGGCCATTTTTCTTGTGGCAGATCCGCTAAAGATTGCCCAGCGACGGCTTCTTCTGCGCTATCAATCCTCTCTTGGCCTATTCGTTTAAGTTTCAAGCACGAACCGTTCAGGCGCGGATTTGCGCAAACCTGACCATTCCAGCCAGTGTCATGCCAAGGCACCCGAATAGATATATGTCTCTTTGGGTTTGTCATTATATCCTCATTTTCACTCAACACCCTCGATAATGGCTTTGAGATCATGGTAATGGGTCTCTACAAAGCGGATGCTGGTTTGCTCGTCACCGAGTGATATTGGAATCTCATAATCCGCCACACTGACAATCTCTTTCCTTAGCTCGGCCATTACCTCGTCGTCGGTTTTTACAAATTCATCGTATTTGGCGGCGCACAGAGGGCAAAGGGCCAGATACTGAGCTTCATGCTCCTTCGGCAGATACTTTTTGGATAGCACTTCCTTTTTCTCGAAGTAGTGAGCTCCATCGCGCTTCCGGAAGGGCATCTCCTCTTTGCATATTTGGCAGACCATTTGGTCAGCCTCGTTCGTGTATTGGTTTCGGAGCCATGTGATCGGGTCAATGGCTCCGTTGGTGGTTCGAACACTTCTTTCGCGTTTCTCGTATTCCTTGTTGGGCGCGTCGGTTAGTTGCTCGCCAAGACGCTCTTGACGTCGTTCCGGATTGGCCACTGGTCTGGTTGGAAACGTTGGGCGTTCCTTGCGGGCAGCCAAGGCGGCTTTCAACTGCTCAACCTCGTCACGATGGTTTTTCAGGAACTCGATGTCCTCAAGGCTAACGCCGAGTTCTGTCGCGTGTTCACGTTTCCGCTCATCCTCACACTGATCAGCACCCTCGACTATTCCAAGACTCTCAGTAAGCTCAGTCGCTCCCAAGAACTCGTCCAAGAGTTGGTCCGTAGTTATCCCGCCCGGCTTTTCAAGTGAACCATCTTTTGTTGGGACCCATTTTGAGTTTTTCAGCCGAACAAGGATCATGGAACTGAAGTATTTGCTCTGGGAGCTGTAATAAAACCACTGGTACCTGGCTTTGAAAAAGCGTGCGTCCTTCTCCAAATAGTCCCGCAGAAATCCCCACAACACGGATGCGGAGCTTTTTTGATCTTCAAAATCTGTGATTTCTTGGATGACTTCCAGAAACTGCTCAAGCCCGTCCAAATCGATATTTTCTATAGTTTCTGATCGAGTCGAATATTCCCTTTCTCCATCGGGTAAACCTTCAGATGTCGGCAATTTTCGTGGCAGACAGGAAACACCAAGATCATGCCAGACATCGATGTCTATATCAGACGAGGTGTACTCATCATGTAGGAACCACACTTCTTGAACACCAGAAAAATATCGCCGCAGCTCGGCTGTTTTGAGGTAGATTTCAGCGGGTCTTTTGAATACAGTTTCTCCGGTTGGATTGGTGGCCTTCAGAAATGGCGTTCGCCTTGCCGCCTGGATCACTTTTCTTTTTCCGGCTTCCGAGTCTGAGCCCATGGCGCGAACAATCTTGTGTATATCCGCCTGATGTTCGGGGTCGGGAACCGAGTCTCCGTCTGTCTTGGTGTACTTCGGCAGAACCCTTTCCACAATATCGTCAAAAACATCGGGCTCCGAGAGCCCCAGCCGTTTGAGGAATGTGCGAGCCTGCGCATCGGTTACAATGGACCGGCTCACAACTGGAAAAGCGGTTTCCTCTGGTGGAGGCAGAAAAGCGTTGGGAGTGGTGCCATCAGGTTTAAAGGCGGTTTCCTGGCCACCATTGGCAAGACGCAGAATAGGCTTTGATCGCAGAATACCGCCTGGATCACGTTCCCAACGGGGCGCTCTCCAAAGCGCCTCCTGACCGGACAAATAGCCATAAAAATCAACGAACCATTCATCTGGCTGGTCAGACATAAAGGCGTGGCTGATTCTTCGGGCAAAACCGTCCGGAGTCATTTCCTCCACATCAAGTTCGCTAATCAAGTAGGATCGGAGGTCAGGTGTTCGGTCCTGGGTTATATCCCCGGCAAGCCATTTCATTGTGCCTGTTGACTGAAACAACTGACCAAGCTGTACCTGGTCCAATAGTTTTCTAAGGTCAGCACCGCGAGCGAGTTTGGCGTTCCCTGCGGATACAAACGAACCGTCATCGGCCGGGAGGAGTTCTTCTTTAATCAACGTGTTCCGAACCGACTCGACAATGGGATAAAACATGCTGTCGTCTGGAAAATCCTCGGTTCTAATCGGAAGCGACTCAAGGAAGGATACCGAGAGCAAGCCAAGATCCTTTATCTCAGACAGAATGTCTCCGATGAGTTCAGCAGTTTCTTTTACCAGTGTCTCATTCCATTCGTCGTCTTTCGGGATATTGTCACGAGATGGTGTTGTCCTATACGGCCCTTGGATGAGGAATCCGAATCTTGTGGCCTTCTCTGTGGGGAAATAAACGACCAGAGGAGAATCCTTGACTTTGACTATACGTTCTAGATTCTTTCCAGCTTTGTCTTCAGCCTCGAGCCGGAAACTGACCTCAACACACACAGTTTCCGAACTCCCAGGCACGGTTACCGGTCGTTCAAAAATTAGCCAGTTTTCCTCCTCGTCCTTGCCGTTGTTTTGACCGATGACACTGACTTGTCGGGCGGGGCCTCGTGCAATTTCTTCTCGCAGGTAGACACCGCCTGTTGAGTTTGGCAGCCTGTACTCGATTTCGTTGATCCTTCGGAGAAACAAAAGTGTTCTGGCACTCAGGTTGCGGAGGCGAGCGCTGATTTCCTTGCATGCGGTTTCTGGTGCTATTTCTAAAGTATTGAAGGGGAAGACAAAAAGCGTGGTCCAGGAGTTGCCAGCAGGCTTGGAGGGCACCGCGTAAGGGCGCACGTAGTTCTCTATCCTAAAACCTTCTCCACCAGAGTGGACTTCCGGCGTTGCCGTGTAAGCGTAGACCGACTTGAAACCAATCCCGAATTTTCCTATTTGCGTCAGATCTTCGGCTTTGGTTCCTTCTCCGACACCGCACACCCCTCTGACATCCCGCTCGTTGAAAAGACGGCCATCATGGGTAACCTCCAGCCTGTCGCCGAAAAGGCTGAAGAGTATTCGGGTAGCGCCCGCATCCTCCGCATTCTGAAGAAGCTCGAAAACGAAATGCGTTCGATCTGTGTACAGTCGGCCCAGAAAGGACAGGTGTCGTGTCCCTTGACCGTACTCACGGATATTGTCCTCTCGTATCTTGTCGTAGTCAGTCGGCATTGGCATTTCCCCCTGAAACATGAATCACACCATACGCAACCGGACCGGCTACGATATCCGCCCTCTCCAAAGCAATGTCCAGTTCTTGGATTCGTCTTGCGTAGTCCGCCTCTGCGGCGGCGATTTGAGACCGACGCATTTTTTGAATCTTCTCGTTAGTCGCTTGGCTGAGCTGTTCATCCAGAAGCGCGATTCGCGCCCGATGGCTGGTTGATAGGCTCTCCCGCCGGTACTCGGCCATTTCCTGGGTCTTTTTTCTGTGTCTGGTTCTGGCATCGTTCCACAAGCTGTAGTGCTGGGCATCCAAGTCATCCCAGACTAAAGCGCCAATTTCACCAGGCGTTTCATCGGGATAATCCGCAGCGTTCTTCAGGAGACAACCAAGATGCTCGGTTACCACAGCACTGGACGCGATAGGCTTGAGCACCAAGTCTTCCCTGATGCCGTGGAAACGCCACTGGTAAATAGCGAATTCATAACGCCCGGTAGGTATCTCATTCGACACGACCGATAGGCTGGCGATGACCTTTTGCCTGGTATCAAATGACAGGGCCGCCTGTTTGACCAGTGGGTGGAGGGGCATGATGAAGGCGGCCTCGGGATGCTGCATGGCGCAATCAGACTCAAAGGTGATGGATAGATGCTGACTTCCGCCCTTGAGCCAACTTTCCCATTCGCGGTAAGCAGAAGTGTTCTGCCTGGGTAGTTGTTGAAAATCCCTTAAAAGGTGGCCACGGGATTCCTGGGCCAGCCGGAGGGTCTTGAGCGGCTTTTCTCCCAGAATAAACTCCTGGTCTTTACCGCACACGCACTGCAGGTATAGGGTCACCACCCTGCGGAGTGAAGCCGGTGATAGCCAGAAACTCGCCGCATCGGCAATTTCACGGTTCATCTGCTCTTGGGGAAGGCGAATGCCAAACAACTCCGCCTGCTTCTGCTCCAGGTCTTCCTGCTCCTGGATGAGCCGGATTTTGTTGTCGGATAGCTGCTGGAGCTTCCCCTTACGCTCCTCCTCACTCAGCTCGTAGTTTTCCGCGATGTTTTTGATCTCACGAGTGATTTCCCCAAGTATTTCTTCACTGCCACCCAGGGCGTTATTGAAAACACCGATGCGCACCAGGCACCGCTCGTAAATGTCCGCATCCACGGTACCCGGCGTGATCAAATTGACGATGGCGACGCTCTCGCTTTTTTGCCCGTTTCTGTCGATACGGCCAATGCGCTGTTCTACCCGCATGGGATTCCAAGGAAGATCGTAGTTCACGATGCAGTCGCAGAACTGGTAGTCGAGACCTTCGCAGCCGATTTCGGAAAACAGCAAGAGGTCGATACAGTCAGCGTCCTCCTTCGGTTTCTCGAAGCGTGCGCGAAGGGACAAACGATCCTCATCCGGGGTTCCACCATGGACCAAACCGACGCGAAAACCGTCCTTGCTCAGATGGTCAAAGAGGTAGCTCAGTGTATGCCGGAAGCTGCTGAACAGCATGACCTTGTTGTTAGGGAGGCTTTGCTTGTCACGGATGAAGTTGCGCAAAGCTTCGAGTTTGGGGTCGCTCGCTTCCAGGGTGCGAGCCGCCTTCAGCAGATTCTGAATTTGGCTTTGGATGGGAATGATGGCCTCGTCATCGGGGACGCCGGTGTCATCCGCTTCTGCCCAGGACAGTTCATCGAGATGGCGATTGAGGATCTCCTCAAGAAAGGGGGCAAGACCAAAGAGGCAACTGGCCGCCTGTCGCCTAATGGTGGTCATCATGAACTTCACGTTGACCCCGTTGTGAATTTGGCTGAATATTTCGGCCTGAATTCTCAAAAGTTCATCGTGTAAATGCTGCTGAGCCGGAGTGAATGGCACGATGACCGTCTCGGGCTTCCTGACCGTGAAATTCCCGATGTCGCGGCGGCGGGTTCTATTGATGATACCGGCGAAGGTGTGCATCCCCTCGGTGTCGGAGATCATCCTTATGCGTTCTTCATGTGTAACCCCGCCGCCCAAGAGTTCAGAGCGGACCCGACCAAAATCCGGATTGTGCCTGAGTATCGCCTGGCCCCAGGGCGTGGACGCCGCCCGATCGAGAGCTTCCATCGCCAGGTTTTGCCATTCCGGTGTTTGAGACCGCATCGCCGACACCGCCTGATTGATAAACGGGTTCGGCTCAGCCATGTGCGAGAAACTCTCCTGATCGATGATGAGATCGGGACGAAGCGTGTTCAGAAGAACAAAGAGATCATTACTGCCGAGCTGGATCGGGGTGGCCGTCAAGAAAACTACCGCCTCCGCGTGATCGCAGAAAAACTTCACGGCCTTATGGCTGAACGTGTCTTGGTTTCGGATATGGTGGGCCTCATCGACAATAACCAGATCGAAGCGGGGTGGTGGATCAAGGTCCAGGAGGCCTTTTTTCCGTTTCCTCTTTCCTTCGGGAGCCGAGCCAAACAGAAGCGACTCATCGAACAGGGAGTATGGAACAATGACTTTCTGATGCTGGTCCGGCCAGACCCCGTCAAGATCCATCTCGTTGATGCAATATCTCAAGGTTGCACCATTAAGATGGGTAAATCGCTCCTCGAAGCGTTTCATCTCGTTCTGCCACTTTTTCTCGGTAACCAACGGCCGTGGGCAGACAATGAGCACGGAGCGGATCTCTCGCCGCGCCTGGAGCTCGCGCAGGATGAGGCCAGCTTCAATGGTCTTACCAACACCAACGCCGTCGGCAATGAGCAAGCGGGGGCGATCAGACCGGATAAAACGCAATACGGGTCGGAACTGATACGGGATGAAATCGACACGAGCGGCGTTGAGCGAGTAGAGGGTTGATAGCCCCGGATATTTGATCTGGAGGGCGGTGAGATAAGAATGAAATTGGTCGCACGGCAAGGCGTCTTCTTTTACCTCACGCTGGTCTTCGGCCTGCAATTGTGATGCGTAAAACGTTTGGGTTGCGCCATCTATGAAGACCTTGAATCGGTTCTCAGGCTTGCCGGGAAGCACGGCAACCACAGCACCACGGCTTGATGGATGTGATTTGATGAAGACGATTTGTCCAGGTTCGAATTCGGCCTCATCCTTTTTTTGTTCCGGAGGAGTGGGTGTGTTTTCAGCTCCTTCTTCTGAAGGCGGCTGAGACTCCGCCGCAAGAAGGGCTGCTTTTGTTTCCCGTAAATCCTGAATCAGCTTTTCATCCGCACCGATGACAACCGAGAATCGCTGGAGGGTGTCCAGATCCCGGTAAATATCGTCAACAGGAAACCCCTCCGTATTAGCGTGCGCCCAACGATTGCGGATGGTTTGCATCTCTTTTACGAAGTGCCGAGCTTCGGATGTCAAATCCAGGCTTTTTGAAATCTGATACCAGTTCTGGTCAAGAACCCGAAGAAGCCCCGCCAGGTCTAAACCACCTGGTGAAGTAATATTGCGTTGCTCCAAACGTCTCTTTTGCTGAAACGATAAAGTGTTTACGACCGCTTTGTTCCACCAGTCATCAAACAGCGGAGGTAAAACTTTTCCTATAAAAATGGCGAGTTGCCCGGCTACGTCGCTAAGATGCTTAGCTACCTTTCCATAAAACTGTGCGTTTTTATCCATCTTTTAAGCTGCCTCCTGCTGTAAACTCTTCATCCATTTCAAATAGGTCGTGTGACATGCGGCGGACACCTATGTTGTACTCCATCAGGAGCGTAACCAGTTGTTCACCATTCATGAGGCCCACGGGCGTTTTGTCAGGCTGATTGGCCTCCTTGATGGCTCCGGTGCTGAAGTCACTGGTGGTAATGATCAGTCCCTGTTCATGCGCACCAAGGCTACCGCGTACCTGTTGAACAGTCGGGCTCTGGATATTGCCTTTCCAGCGTTTGGCCTGAACAGCCATCTTTATGCGGACCACATCGCTGATCAGCAACGTGCCCCGGACATCAATACCGCCATCGCCGCCGTACTTGGTCACCTCGATGCTTTCAAAACCCATCTCCGCCAGCAGCTGTCCAACGAGTTCCTCAAATTGAGCCGGGCTCAGATCCATCAACTGGGAAAGCAGCTTTTTCCGGATCTCTCGATTGTGCTTTGAAATCTGATACGACAGGCCGGTCCCCATCCATTTGACGAGGCTGTAATACCCGGGTGATGTGCGAACAAACCGTCCGGGCTCACCACTGGCTTTTGCCCGTTTGAGTTCAGTCACCAATTGAGCGTTCATGGTTGCTTCAGGAGTCTTGCCTGATGTGTTTAGCCAGCCTTGACTCATAGCCCTGTCAGTAATGTCCCGGTAATGCATCGGTTGCTTATTGCCAAAGAATTCAAGCACAGCTTCTGCTGATTGAAGAAAGGACATAACCTGTCCTTTTGGTGGAGCGCCACAAGGAACTGGGTCCTCTGAACGACACATTGCAGGGGCTTCTTCTTTCACATCGCAAACAGCAACAAGCTGAGTATCCCGAAGAAAGAACGTCTGAGGCGCAACCTTCACAAAGGTCGACTGGTCCCCATGCTTTTTAATGTCCGAATACAGGCGGGCACTGACAGTGGCTTCCGGCGTTTTGCCATCACTTGACCACAAACCCGCTTCCATAATCCGCTTGGAGATCTCTTTGGCATGAAGAGGCTTTCCAGCGTCCTTCAAAATCTGTATGGCTGCATCTTGAACGTTCATCTAATTAAACTTTTTCTTATTGTTGACAACCCATTCAGCGAGCTGACCAGATCGTTTCTGAATTTCCAACCGTTCGGCGGGCTGTTTTTCTTTGGCGTGCTCGGTAAATACATTTATCAGGTCAAACATTGAGGCGTTGTCCCGATATTTTGAATTGAAGACTGCTTTTGACAGCTCTCCTGCAAAACAAAACGGCAAGTATCCTATTGCCAGCTCTTCTCTCTTTAACTTGTCTTCTGGGCTTAGTTTTCTGAAAATAAAATCATTGAACACATGTCTGTTCATATCAATAACGGTGGATTTTGATTTCGGAATGATGTCAAAAATCATTTTGCTGAGGTCCAACTCAGCCAGCCTTTGCGGAGAAAATTCGATATCGCTGAGTTCCTTCACATACGTTGCTCTTTTACCCATTCCTGCGAGTACATCACCAAAAGCCTTATTTAATCGGCTCAAGAAATTCTTGGCCTTTCCAGAATGAATAACTCTTGCTCCATTTCGACCGGCAGGCAACACCAGTCCATTGGCACACACCAAGCGATGGAGGAAATAATCTATAGAAACAGCGGCATCACCAACCATGCTGTTGCAAAATTCAAGACCTATTTCTGTTTTATCTTCAGAGCTACCTCCCCGGCCGGAAACAGTTCCAGAAATGTGCGTACTCGTAAGTCGAAGGTGCAGCCTCGTGTTTATTGAATATGCCTCTTTTAAGGTCAACTCTCCTGCAGAGGACAAATCATTTTTACCTATTACATTTTCAATATCTCGCATAAATGAATTGTTGCTGTATCCGACATAGCTACTCGAAACAATTCCACAAACTTTCCCATGTGATGAGTCGCTGCCTTTTTCATTGATCACAAATTCACTATTGGACAGCTGTGCTTTCGCATCGTCTTGGCTGAGGAGATCATTGAGTATTCTTGAGGCCAACTCACTTTCTTTTGTCATTTCAAGGGCAAGCTGAGGAAAGCCGAGTTTGTAGCAGAGCGCTTTTAGTCCTTCTTCGGTGAAAGCAAGTTTGTATTCCGAACCGCCGAAATATTTATCTTCCTGGAATTTAGCACCATTCTTCAGTAACCCCTGTATTGAGACTCGTGATGTCGATTTTTCTTCATCAGCGACCCACGCATACAATTCGCTCCAGTCTGAAAACTCTTTTTCCGATGCCACTTCTGTTTGAAACATCACACTCTCCTTTATTTATCATCACCTGTTATTTTTTTTGCCCGGGCGGAATAATCACCAACCTTGTCTGCATTATAAAGCCGCTGGAAATACTCATTTGATCTGCGACGATCACCGATAATGTGATAATACTGGCCAAGGTGGAAAAGACTGAACAGGTCAAAGGCGTCTATTGCCAACGCTTGGTTATAGAAGCTGAGAGCAAGGTGGTCGTCTCCGTTTAATGCATGAGCCCATGCCAGTTTGTTGTAGACAACCAAAGCCTCCGGTTTTTCATTTCTGACCTCTTCAAGAAGCTGGATCGACTGCCGGTAATCGCCATCCAATCCGTAAGCAATTGCGAGTTTGAATTTGGCATAAGAACTTGAGGTTATCTTTACCAGCGAGGTGTAAATCTGGATGGCTTGTTCATAACGCTGATCGTCCACATACAGAGAGCCAAGACGCTCGATGGTCTCAATCTTCTGGCGATCCTCAACCGGGTATCCACGCTCGTATATACCCATCAACCGCTCATAAGCAGCAATGGCCTTCTTTTTATATCCCACTCGAATACAAATGCCGCCGAGCATCCGCAGGTACTGAGGATGTTCATCACTGCGATCAACTGCCGCTTCAGCTGCTTCCAAAGCGCCTTGATGATCACCATCGGAAAGCTTCTTCTTGGCGAGTTCAAGGTAATAGAGCGGGCTCGATGAAGGTGGTTGAAATTCTTGTTTGGGTGTGGACCGAGAAGGCAGTTCCGCCATAACATTACTGGCAGATAAAGAATCCACACACCGATCGACATCAGCTCGCAGCTCACCGACGCTCTGATACCGTTTTTCCGGTCGACGTTCCATCGCTTTCAAAATCACCTGCTCAAGATCGGCTGGAATATCGGTGTTGATTTCCCGGGGCTTTGAGATGTTCAAGCCGGTCAATAATTGGTGTGGACTGGTGTATGGGAGGGAGCCTGTGGTCATCTCATATAGCAAGACTCCAAGTGAATAAATATCCGACACCTTGCTGCGTTTGCCTTCCAAAGCCACTTCCGGAGCCATGTATGCTTCTGTTCCATGGCGCTTGGTCCAGACCCACGCATCCTCGAATCTTCTACTGACGCCAAAGTCAGTTATTTTGGCCTTGTTGCTATCCTTGGCGATAAGGATGTTTTCCGGTTTAAGGTCGTTGTGTGAAATGTTCCTTTGATGCACGGCTGCAAGTCCATCCAGTATATTGGCAAGCCACTCCAGCATCTGTTTGAAAGACAGATTCGTTGCATTGTTTGAGCCTTGTAAGATTGCTGAAAGGCTGAACCCGTCAATGAATTCCATTTCAATGAAGAACAGGTCGCTTATGTTATGAAATGCGTACACCTGCACGATATTCGGGTGAATGATTCCTTTAACGATATCGGCTTCTTTCCGAAGGACCTCTTCGCCTTTTTCTTGATCCTTTGGAATCTTGATGGCAACATGTTTCCCATCAGATAAGCGTTCGGCCCTCCATACTTCACCGAAGCTCCCTTTGCCGACCTCTTCGATAAGCCGAAAACGATCGCCAAGGAGTTCGTTTTTCTTTGTTCTAAAGAAAATGCCCATTAATAACTTCCTCCAGATAAGTGCCGTTCATTACGCATATCCCGAAGGAATTCTCCAAACACAAGATCCTGCGTATCTCCAGAGCTTTTCATGACGCATTTGATTACCATTAGCGGTGTCATGGCTTTGGGCACCACGATCCCGTTTCTTCTGAAGCTGGCTCCGTATGGCGCGACTACACCATCCATGCTTCTGGGCATCGAACCGGAACGGACCCAGTAGACAAGAACAGCCAATTCAATGGTCTCACTGAGCGCCGCTGTTATGGCCAAGTTCTCAACCTTCTGCTTGAGCTTCTTTTCATCTCCTTTTTCAAAGCGCTCAAACTCGAAGGCGACTCTCGGAGTTAGATCCGATTTATCAAACCACACGGAATCGGCTCGAATCTCTCCGATGCCTTGAAATGATTCGTTAATACTCACTGGGCATTCCGTAATCGCGGAATACCCAGCTTTTTGACCGCAGCTCGACAAGTAAGTCAAAAAGTGCGAATGGATCGTCACACCACGGTCAGGGATTCCCGACTGCAAAAGCATAGGAAAGTTCTCTGCCATGTGAGACTTATCAGTGACGGCAGTAAGAACTGTTTCGCTTATGTTGATGCTTCTTTTCATCAAACCTCCGGTTTACCCCAGCGTTCACATACCTTCGGCGACTCTCCTCCATGCACAAGGGCCTTTGTTCCGACTTTTACCACCAGCGGAGCGATAATTGCCCGGCCGCATATCAATGCCTCACCTGTTGACAGTGTCGGCAACTCAGCAAGGTCAGCTGCGGAGAAATAATCAGATGTTTTCTGAATGAATCGTTGGTCATCCGGGTTCTTGATACGCATGGCCACAATCGTGTTGCACTGACTGGTTACATCCGAGTCCAGCTTGCTGGGGCGCTGGCTTACGATTGCAAACCCGACTCCAAACTTTCGACCTTCGGCTGCAATACGCTTGATTATGTTCTTTGATATGCAGGGTTCGCCATTGGGGGCGAAATTGTGACCTTCTTCATAGATGATGAAAGAGGGTCTTATCGGGCGGTTCTTGTCGCCCGCCGCTTTCATCAATTCACTGGATATCAATGCAACGATGACCTGTCTTGCAGTGTTCGAGAGCCCCTGAAGGTCTACAATGCATAGGCGGCCGTATTGCTCGTTGTCATCGCCGACCATTTTGTAAACATCAAAGGGATCGCCTGCAGCACGGGTGTAAAAGCTTTGTGCCTCGTTAATCATCCTGCGCAAACGGATGGCGGCAATATTGGCACTCCCGCCTTTAAGTGCGCTGGCTTCACCCGGACTCCCGGATTCAGCAACCCAGTTTTTCAGACGGTCAAGGTCGTCCAATACAGAGAACAACTCTTGAATGTCCCGAGGCTCTTCGAAATTCTCTTTCCAATACCTCAGCGCCACATCAAGAACACGCTGCTGCGGTTCCGTCAGGCCCGGCAACACGCCGGAAAATTCATCCACGTCAAAATGATCCAGCTGAAGAGCCAGGTTCTGGTTTTTTCCAGCATATTTTTCGGTGAAGCTTCGAATCTGAGGTGTGAAGGCGGTAATACCGGCACCCTTATCCTGAAGTGCCTGAAGCCTTTTCTGAATTTCGGTGAGCTTTTCCCGGTCTCTGACATCCTCGACGGAATCAAGCCGGTCATTGAAATTCAGGGTTCCACCGCGCAATGCTTTGCCGTATTCCCCGTGAGGATCAAATACGACGACCGAGGCGTTCAGCTGAGCGACAAGACGTTCTATAACTCGCCCAACGGTGTAACTTTTACCAGAGCCGGTCATAGCCAGTACGGCCAAGTGTTCTGTCACCAGCGTATTGGCATCAAGATATACAGGGACGACATTTGAGCCTTTCTCATACCCAACGAGGTTACCAAGGTGAATGCTGGTGTCCTCCGAGAAATCATAAAACTTGGTCAAAAAGTCATAATCAACGCTGTAGACCTTAGTGCCCGGATTAAGCGGTCTGCGAGGGATTCTGATTTCACCGGTATATGGATCTTTGTAACCAACCAATTCAATGGTTCCATACACGGTTTCCCCGGAAACTTTGGAGTGCGGCAGTAGCTCAACCTCACTAATGCCTTCGCCCAGAGCAGGGTTAAACAGGATGCTGTTTCTGGAAAGGGACACAATACGGCCGAGTACATCCATATTCTGGTCATTTTCACGCTCCTGATGAGCGATCCTGACAAACTCGCCGCGCCTTGCTGAAAAGCTGTTCCGGAGAGCAATGGTCAATTTGTCCGGTTGGCCCGTGTTTCCAACCAGTTTGCCGATGAAGTTGTCTTGATTAGTTTTCATTATTCTACCTCTTCCTGAATTGTGTCGATACCTTCAAGCCATGTCTGATCAACCTCTCTGTCTCTGAGCATTGCAAGGGTCGATTTTAAATAGCTGATAAGAACTTCCTTAGGCATACGAACGAGCTGTTCTGCAAACCACAGAGGAAGCGGCTTCATTTTGGGATTGTCGTGAATGGTTAAATACGAGATCAGCCCCGCAAGTTTATCGAGGCTTTCCGTGCTCCAGCTGTCACGCTTGCCAATGGTTTCAACTTTCCAGATGGGAGTGCGAAGCCCAACCTGCAGGTGAAATCCAACAAGACCGTGCTCTGAAACAAGCTTCGGTTCAAAGCGCTTCATGTATTTACTGAGAGACTCGTAATAGAAAGCAGCAGTCCTGCGCCCAGCCTTCAGTGTCCCTTTCAGAAAACGCAGGATACCGACTCTTCGTAGCTGCCCCCAATCTTCACGAATTAGGTTCACGATTTTGTCATCAATGGCTTCCGGGCTTCCTGATTGGCCTTCTTCTCGAATGGCATTCAGGACGGCGCTGTTCAAATCCCGCTTGGTTTGCAGCGACACAAGGAATGGCCCGTCGGGATTGTTAGGGTAAAAGTCATTCAGGTGGCGCTGCCAAAATTCCCCCATCACATTCAGAAGGGCCTGCCAGTCTTCCTGAACATCCTCTTCTTCAAGAAAAACACTTTGCTCCGCCCGGGAAACCAATAGAGGGATATCCACAAAAATGATGTCTGGCTTTGTCTCTGAATTCATCAAGTCTGAAAGTAGTCGATAAACAAGAATGAACTCCTTCCACACAAGACGCTCTGACGCCCCGAGAAAGTTCATATCGTTGATATCGACTCGGCTATCCTGCAGTCCTTCACTGACCTCGTTATTGGCAACGACCAAGTCGTGCCGGAGTGCAGCAGCTCCATAGAGCAAACCACCCAGAGCAGGCATGCTTTTGCTCTTCGATGAAATGCCAACGGCATAAACTTTTTCGTGCTTGCCTTGGGTAATATTCCTGATCAGGCCCCCGTCATGAAACAGTGGTCCTTTGGAATCCACATAGCGCATCTTGTTGGCCAGTTTGCCAGCGGTGCCGGGCAAGCGCAGGCTCATGGCTGCTGTCAATGCGCGTGACATTTCAACGCTTTTCATACATCAGCCTCCTCATCTTCAAGTATTTCTTTTATTTCCCGCGCATAGGAGTAGTGTCCGGCCTGATCGATGTAATCTTCGAGCTTGGACGTCCAATTTTCCTTTGTTGCGTTCAAATTGGTTGAGAGTTGATCTAACGCCTTTCCCACAGCATCTGCGTCGGAATTGAGGGTAAAAAACCGGGACATAGCTGCTGAAATTTTTTCCGGATCTTTGCTGCCATATGAAAAAGAGAGGATTGCCACAGCATGCAATACACTCTCATCTGGAACCGTCACATCTTCGGTCGGCTCTTCATTGACAAACGACTGCTTGTTCTCCCATGTCAGAAGCTGCTTTAGCAGTGCTTCTCTGTCGGTTTCATTGGTCATACCGCTGTAGGAAAGCAATTTCAGAGTAGTTATGAAAACCGCGCCTGATGTATTCTTGGGCTGGTATTTGAGCAGGACGGTACCCTTATTGTCGTCGACACCCATCACGCCAGAACTCAATGATGATTCAATCGTGCCATCCGACCAGATCTCATATTTGCTCTCGCCACCCAGACCATCAAATCCTGACGGTTTACAAAAAGAAGATGCTTTGCGCTTTTTCACAGTGATTGAGACCGGCGCGTCAACAGCGTTGCCGATATCGGTGTCTGTCGGCGGATTAATGATAAGCAGACCAGTGCCGTTTTGATAATTGGTCCGCGCCAGCTTCCGCACGGTGCCGGTAAAGTCATCAATCCCTTTGGAGCCAAGCAGAACGCATGGAATGCCTTTTATTCCAAGGGCTTCATCAACCGACACGAACTGTATTTCAGCTGATTGCTCCAGTACGGATGACTCAAACAGGTCTTTCTGGATATCAAGCATTAGGGTTTTCATCGCAGCTCCAATCTTGTCCTGATAAGTTTCATCTTCTTCAGAGCCTTGATGGCCTCGTCATGATCCGGGTGCTCATCTTCGCTATAAGTCCCGGCGCTCAGCCCCTTGTAAATATCCACCCAAAGTTCAAAGGAGACCGGCTGCCCTGAGGTCTCGAAGACGTTATCACCATCAGAGATCACCTTTGTATTGAAGGACTCATAGGCCATTTTGGTTTTCTGATAAGTATCCTCGGCCTTCGGCTCTTCCATGATGCTCTTGCCGTCAGACTGAAGCAGTTTGTTCAATGCCTGAAGCTGGGTGCTGCGGATGATCTTCCTCAAGTCGGATTTAATGGTGTCCAGCCTGTCGGAGATCTTCTGTTGCATGGGCTGGAGCTTGGATTCGCACGCATCCACCTCGTTTTGCAGCATGGTCAGAAGTTCATCTTCAGCCGTATCATCGCACTGAGCTTGAATCTGACTTTCCAAACCGCCGGAAATCATCCCGTTGTATTTCTGGATCTCAGCTTTGATCCCGGTAAGGTCGGAAAGGATTTCCTGTGGTGCATCCTTGGTAAATTCTGAGAGCTGCGTCCACACGCTATTAGTGGCATCAAATGTCTGAATGACCGATTCCCAGCGGGTTCTCAAGGCAGCAAACCGTGCATAGAAGCTGTCGGTCATATCCGGCGAGACAAGATCACCCAAAGCGGACAAGCGCTCCCAGGCTGACTCGTATTTTGAATCCACAAGATACTGGTGAACTAGGAGGGTGTAGTTATTTGCTTTTATTGTCGCCATTAGAGTCATGGTTGGAGCACCCACACCCTTTAGAGCATTTTCCAGTTCATTCTGAATAGCCTTGAGCGGTAGCGTCAGTGGAACGATCGGGAATGGCTTCCCGGAAACGAGTTTCAATTCGTTGCTGTCCTCAATGATCCGGTTGATCTCGGACAGAAGCTCCTCGCGCTTTGATAGGAAGTGCCTTTTGAGCCAGCTCAGGAAAGAGACCTTCTGCCAGAGCGACAGGGAATTGTATTTCCGTTCGAATTGACCGATTTGGGCTGCCACACACTCGAATTCCACATTTTTACTGCCGATATCCAGCGGGCAGACTTTTACGATGAGGTTCTCGATTTGCAGGATCTGGGCGACCAGATCCGTAAATGCATCCTCCTGTAGTGAGTTTACGGAAGGTGCCGTGAGGATCTTGAAATCAGTCGCTTTGATTTTCTTTTCGGCATCCTCGAGTTTCAGGCTGGCATCGGGATAAGAAGCATTCAAAAGAATGCCTGCCTGAGTCGGGAAAAGCCCTTCACAGTTTTTGATCGCTTCCTTGCATTCGTTCTTCAGCCACTTGGAGGCGGCTTCCCGTCGGATTTCCAACTGATTCTGATCAATCGCCCGGAAAAGCTCTCCGCTGGTCTGGCGGACGACGCCCAACCCAATCAGCAGCTCAAGGATCTGCTCCATCTGCTGAACCGACTTGAATTCGGTTTCAGGCACGATAAAGAAGAAATTTTTGGCCAGTTTTTTCGCTGCCGTCTGTGTTTTCAGCTCACGCAGAATTGAAAAGAAACAACGAGGAACTCTCGGGTTGTGATCCGTGGTTAAGATCTCCAACAGATCCCCATAGCTCCATGCGGTTGGCGGATTGGTATTCTTTTTGGCAGCCTGCTTGAAGATTTCAAACTCCACATCACTCAAGGGACCGCCGTGGTTTTCATGGGCGGCATCCAGAGAATTGTTCGTGGCAAGCATATAGCGGTAGCCTTTTGCAAAATCGGCCACAGGTATACCTTTCGCCTTACTCCAGATTGGTGCGATCAGGTAGCCGTCCTGCCTGATTTTGTTGGACCAGTTTCTGGCTTTGGAAACCCACTCATCCTGATAGGACTTCAGCAGGCCATTGGCGACCTTACTCAGCCTTGCTTCCTGTGGTTCGAATACAGAGTTCCGGGCAGAATACTTGATTAGAAAATCTTCTTCCTGGACCACCAGCCGGGAAGTCAGAACACTCCGTTTCAGAATCGGATATTTATCGAGTTGTTCTTCAAAGGCGGCATAATCTGCGGACGCGGGGAACAGCACAATAATCGGATGCACCCGCTCGGTGCCAAGATATGTGCTGAGCTTTCTGATGGTTTCATCAGAATCGAGGCAATAAACGATTGTCAGCTTGCCGTCTGGTGTCACACGGAATCCGTCCACCGATGGCGATGTGAATCGTGATGAGAACACCTGATGAGAAATACCGGACAATGCCTGCACAGTGGATGCGTTCTCTAAGGACTCATCCAACAGCTTTGCCAAACCAAGGCATGTCGCCGCAGTGCGTTTATTTTTGGAAGCGGATATCTCTTTGACATAATCCTCAAGCTTTTGCTCGAAGCGGCCGTCTTTGAAAAATCGGACACTTTCCGTATTCGCATTGAGCAGTTTGTTGAATTCCTTCCACAGACGGAACGCCATTCCGATAAAGCGGCTGTCTTCCACCTTGTAATCAGGGCTCAGGAAAATTCTGTGCAGCGCCTCTGCGGCAAACTCAATTCCATCCCTCGGGTAAAGAGCCGTCAGCTGCTCGCCCCATTGCTCAAGGTCGGTGTAGATGACAATTTCCGAAGAGTCGTTACTTCCTGCTGTGACCGAAAAGGCTTTCAGGGCTTCCAGCAGTCCAACCACGGACAATTGACAGGTGGAGGTAAAGTAAGTATCTGATTTCCCTTCAACCGGCTTGAAGCCGTATTCAGGGCGGATAAGTTCACTGGCAAGCGTTGATGCATCGATATGCACCATGCTCAACTCAGCAAAGGTCTTTCCGCGTCCTGCAATTTCATGTTCAAGCAGGGTCTCAGCAACAGCCGGTGAGATGTTGGCAGGTGATGTTCCGCCCACGCCCACGGGAAGCTGGCCATAAACAATACGCTCCACGGTTTCCTGAGGAACATCCTTGATCTTGCCGATCAAAGGCATGGCAGCGTTATCGTTGAAAATGTTTCCAGCCCGGGCATCTGTTTTGGCAAAATCCCGGATCAATGCCCACGAATTGATATCTTCGTTTCGTTCCTTGTGTCTGGCATAGGTCTCATGCACTGATGACATAATGACGTTCAGCCAGCCGAAGTTTCTGTTGGCTGAGAGGAAGGCCGCCTCCAGCGTACCCGCCGGATATTCCACCGACTCCGGCTCAGCCAGCGACTCTTTGATATGATTCACATACCGGCTCACATCGGTGACCTGATTCGGTTCGATGGTTACACTGCTGGCACGACGTAAGTTTGGACCGATTTGAATCTGGTCTCTCATACCCAGCGAGCAGAGCAGCAGGAAATTCACATACGGGTGCTGGCTGCGCCAGTTTTCGTGTTTGATGACCTCAGAGACCATCAGCAGGTATTCATCATCAATACTGGACGGGGTGTCATCACGAAGGCCCCGCTTCAGATCACCGGGGGTTTCCACTTCGTCAACAATTATCCAGAGATGCTTGATCCCTTTGGGTTTGAGGATTTCCATGGCGGCATCGAGCCTTGCGGAATAATCCAGTTCCTCGTTTTTCACGCAGGCGGTCAGCTGATCAAGTGGAATTCCCTTGGCATGGAGGGCATTGGTGATGTCTGTGTAGAGCGCTTTAACGCCTCCGGATTTCACATCACATTCGAGCGTCTGGCGAAGAGATTCAATGGTGAGCCGGGCAACCCATGTGGGAGCATCAAGCTCATCATCACATACCGAACTGTAGCGTATGTAGACAGGCAGGACACCATCGGTGAGGGCCGGTTCAAGCACCCGTGCCTTTTTATCTTTTCGGTTATAGGGAGCGACCACATATTCGTGCTCATTCAAGAGCCACTCATCAATCTGTCCGGTGGCCTCTCCAATCAGTTCATAGCCGAGACGGGTCTTACCAAGACCCCAGTCTCCGAATGCCACGAAAAAACCTGCAATATCGTGAGTCTGACCATCCCAGAACGAACGCCGGAACTGGTGCAGAGCGTTAAATACCTGATTTTGTCCAACCATACAGAAGCTGGGTGGATAAAGCGCGACTCCTTTTGCTGCCCAAGGTTTCATGATCATTTTACTATTCCTCCGCGAGGTCGTTAATCGTTTTAATTCCGATAACCGTCCCTCTTGCGGACGGTGTAAATTCAATTTTCAGGCGACGGCAGTTACTGTCACCGAACAAGCCGCGTCCCATCCGGGGCTGGCCAGTGTGGTAGGACTCAATAACCAGACGGTCGTCATACATGGCTTCACGGGCAAACTGGTCCAGAGCCTCGTCCCGCTCTTCAACCGGTGTCTGGCAAAGCTCGCCAAATTTGTCCGCAAGGGCGCTGGCAATTGTGTATCCTTCGCCGTCCATGGTTTGCCGTAATGCCTCAACAAATAGCTCGTCTTTGGATTTCCCTTGATCACCAGAAGCCGAGACGCCGAACGATTCAAGGACATCGTGACCAAGCAACCTGCCAGCGTGATCCGTATCAACGACCCAACCATTACCTTCATCACTGAAAATTCCGATATAGAAAAGCAACCCGAAGCTCTTTTTAATGGCTGATGAGAGGTCCTTAATGGAGGGCTGATCGACACGTATGCCGCACCATTCAATGGGTAGGCTCAAGCCATGTTCCGACAGTTCGGCAATCCATAAGGGACCCAATGCCAATTCCGCATGTTCGGAAAGCAGGTCATTGAACTGCTGGCAGTCTTTGGAGGTGATATCCAGCCTGACTTTTTCCGGTCCGATAAATGACATCTGGCTTTTGGGGAATTTGTTGAATACGTCCACCTGCAGCAGCCAGCCCTTAAGCATCAGCCCAATCAGCAGTCGTGTTCTCGGTTCCCGGAGCAGAAGGTTTCTGGCGAGCAGGTGGAGCCACTGATCGGACTCCGCGCTACTCTTGTAGCTATTGCCCAGCTCCAAGCCTGCTTCGGAGACCATAAAGCCGTTGTCTGCCTTCCGGATAAGGTCGAGCCCGTTTACGCAAAGCCTTTGGCCGAAACGCTCGAAGCCCATGGCGTTGACAATACCATCCGTTCCACGTCCTCGAGGTTTACCATCTTTCTTGAAAGTCAGGGTCGGCGTGATATCGAACAGCTCCTGCTCGATCTCTTGTCGTGTATAGACACGGCCTTCTACCGCCCGGGCGAGAGCCTCCGGGTATTCCTGATACCTTGTCGGGTCATTCCACAGAAATAGTTTTGGTAATGCTACCTTCGAGGAGGTGTCTTTTATCTGACTCATGTATTCACCTCCTGCGGTTGAGTTCTTTGTAAATGTTTTCTGACCGCTTCAATCATGCGGTCCTGTAGAGACTTGCCGGGACGAAACACCGAACGAAGCCTGCCTGCCATCAAGGTGGACTGGAAATCTTCATGAAGAACGAGGTTGTCATCGGCTTGATCCAGAATGTCCAGAACCAGTAGGTTCTCCATCATATTTGCAACCTGTTCCTCCTCCAGCGGTCTGGCGGCAAAGCACTCCTGGCATTGAACCAGCAGCGGCAACCAATCTTTCAATAATCCAACTTTCCGGGTTTCGTAAAACAGCGCCACGCCGGACAATCCGATTCCGGGCTGCAAAACCAATTCAAAGCTCGGTGAAGAGGCGGTCTTTGCCCGGTAATGATTGATCGCCAGTTGGGTTACGGCCTTATAAAACGGCTGCTCAATCAGGGCGTCCTGCAAAACATTCCGGGCAGCCTCGGCGGTCCCCATATCACCCATTGGCTTTCCATGTTCATCAAAGAGCGCAATGCCGCTTTGGATATCCGATCGGCTGGCATTCCATGGTGCCGGAACCAGATTCATAAATTGGGCATTGCCGTCGGCATCGACCAAGGGGAGAATTGGCAGAAGTGCCGGGGTGCGTCTGTGGCCCTTGCAGGGCTCCTGCATGGCATAAGGCACAAAGCGCTTCAGAACAAAATCAAAGAGGTCCTGCGGCCGGGCCGTTCTGCCCAGCAAAGTCTGGTTCCAGTTGTCCCAGTTGGTCTGCCTTTCCGGAAGCGATGCAAACAGCGCTGGTATCTGATCTGCCTTCTGATCGATGACCCGTTTTCCGTCGGCCTCAATTCTGTTCAGCATGCGGTTTATGGCCGAGAGAAACGGCAGCAGCTCATCGCCGGACCATTTTTCAACTTCATCATTCAGTCTCTGCTTGGCAGCGGATGCAGTTCCTTCGGCAAGAATGGAAATCAGGTAGTTTCTATATTCCGGCACCTGAAACAATGCGGTGCGGAGGGCTTTCTCCGAATCTTCCCGGAACAGGCTCCAAAACTCGGGTGAAAGGCTCCAGATATCCGTGGCTGCTGTATGCAGGACGCCCGCGTTTTCAAAGGTCGTAATCCAGTCCTGAGCACCGGCAATACCGCTCAGCTCAAAGCGGGTGAGCTCGCCCCATGTGATGAGGTGGTCAATCAGGGCCTGTGCGCTCTGAAGCATCTTTGGTGTATTTAAATGGGTCATATCGTGCTTCATCCCGTCACCACCCATTGCATAAATTTTCGTTTCAAATCGTCTGTTTGTTTCCGTGTAAGATTTTTACCGGAGTGGGCAGAAACCTTGGTCTCTCGACCTGAGTCCTTGAACTTTTTGTAGGCTGTGAACCCAAATGATTTGGCCGTCAGCGCCTGTTCTTCAAAGCGGTATTCATACCACTCGTTATGACCGATGAAGGTTCCGCAAGGATCGGTTGTCCAATATCCCGGGTAACTCAAGCGTTCCAAGGATCGGCGCATCTCAACGGCAGACTGATACCTGCTGGCAGGATCTACATGGACCGCCTTATTGATCACGGTTTTCAGATTCCGAGGCACGAAGGGCTGGTAATCACTGGTCTGAACGACTTTTCCATCCTTCACCAGCTGATAGTAATCGCCCTGACCCAAAGCGTTGAATTTGTCGCGGATGTGACCAATACCATTCAACAAGCGGAATGCGGTCAAACCCACCTGATATATATCCGTCTGGACGTTGATCTGATTGGAATTGAGAACTTCCGGAGCAATGTGCAGTTTGTATGCACTCCTTGGCTGAACCGGCTGCCCGCTCGGTGAGTGACAGGTGATACCATAATCGGTTAACACCCCTTGGTTGGCATCTCCGACAAGGATGTTCTTTGGCTTTATATCGTTGTGATACAGGTTCAACTCATGAAGGTATTCCAGCCCCCGCAGAATGTCGGCCATGAACCGAATTACATCAGGGATGGGCATAAAATTACCCGCGTTGACTCCGGAGAGGATGGAACCGTTTGCATGGTAATCCATGGCAATAATGACAAGATCGGTTCCATTGTGCTGAACCACATCCGCATAGTGCATCTTCACCAGATTGGCATGATCCAGATGGTTCCCGATGCGTGCTTCCTGTAAGCGCTCGTCAATCGTTACGCCTTGGGCCAGCACTTTTACCGCCACATCCCGGGAAATGGTCCGGTCGTGGGCCAACCATACATCCCCAAAACCACCGCCTCCGATGGACTGCTGAAGGACATACTTGTAGATGGTCTGCCCGGGATTGATCTGCACGCGCTGCTGCATTATTTATCCCTCCCGGTCCATGCGGCAGCCACGGCATCGGCCATTTGGGCATTCCAGTATTTATCTGTCCGTCCCACATTGGTTTCGGCAAATGCCTGGACCTTTTTGGAGCTCATGCCTTGCTGCATGTTTGCATATAGAAAGGTGTCGGCCGTTTTTCCGTTCTGCAGAGCAGACAGCATGGCAACGCCATCCATGTGGGTTGAAAAGCGGTTCGCCATCTTTTCTGTACCAAACTGGTTCATCTTGATGGCGACCTTGGAAATATCGGGATACATCCGGTAAATCCGCTCAAGCTCCGAATACAGCCATTGCAGCTTTTGTGGTATCTCCTGACGGTCTGCAGGGTAATCCAGCTTGTTCTCAGCGGCGGCATTTACCAATGAGGCAGCCTGACCATCCCATTCAACAACGGCGTATCGGACACAGGTTGAAGCGGTGCGTATCCCGAGTATCTGCATGATTAAATACCCTCCAGTTCTTTTTCGATATCCTCCCAAGTCGGGGCTTTGAGTTTGCCGGATAGGATTGCTTCGGTGTCCAGCTTCCCTTCGATCAGGGACTCGACATCAGATTTTGCTTCTTTTGAAAGGTTATGGGCCATTTCCATTAGATAATGGTGTTTTTCAACAAGCTTAGAAATGCCCGCTTCTTTTTCTTCAACTCTTGGGATTATTAGCTGAGCAATCCATTCTTGAGTTATGTGTGGTTGAGCCAGTCCAGTTGCAAAACTTTGAATTTGGATTTGAACCACCGGATGATTAATCACCAATTCAAGGAAGTACGGATTTATGGAATCCCCGTTTTTAATCCGAAGACGAGCAATTGTCGAACCTGCCGCCATAGATTTATTTAACCTCGGAACCACAAGTGCTTTTCCAATAGTGCCATCCTTTGTCATGGCAATATCTTTATGTTGAAGGTGAATCTGAGGTTGTTCATCATACTTATATTGCTCTACAGAAACCAAAGCATCAAAATCGATGTAACCATCTCGGTATTCAACTCCTCTCAACAACCATGGGCCTTCACTTACATAGTGTTCTGTTGTAAGTCCTTTCCAGCCGATCATCGCTGAAATATTGACCAATGAATCGAGCTGTTCACACTGAAAAGCCGCATCTTTTAAAAACTCCAACAAACGAATTTTTCGTGGGGAATTAAAGTTCAAGTCCATTCTACTTTCCATAAGATCTGGCTTTACCCAATGACTTAATAGCGGAATTTCGTATTTAGAGTTCCAATTAATTAGCTCTTCAAATTGCTTCTTCGCACCATCCTTAAAGCCTGTTGCTTGTTTTCGACATTTTTCAGCTATCTCTACTTTCAGCCCTATGTACTCTTGTATTTCTTTTGAGGGGGTCGGAATACGAATTTCGCCAAAATCTGTTGGGGTATAATTAGCTGTCAGGCCACCGAGTCTTCGTTGTATTTGTAAATATCCATATTTTGTTCTTAAAAAAGAAGTTACATAACCAGGGTTAGCCTTCTTCGCTACACCTCTGGCAACAATAATCTTCTCAGTGATAAACGGTTCAACTTCATCTTCATTTTCATAAAAATTATCAACACTTAAACCGATGTATCGAGGATGATGTGCACAACGAATGACAAAAATATCATCCTGTTTAGCCCACGCTCTATTAGGCACAGCTTCCTTTTTGATGTCCGCACATTTAAAATCGTTACTAAGTCCATAACCGCTTAGATCTTGTACTTTAATCGCGGGAATTCCATTTTCACTTTTTACCCCACCTTTTGGAGACCATCCTTGAAACAATTCTTTAGAAATATTGCTCAATTTCTCGTTAGGCAGTTTTTTGATTTGTCCATCAATAGAAAGAAAAATGGGTGCATAAAACTCAGCTCTAACAAACTTTTCGCTCAATTCATCGACAGGTATCCATTGACTCCATGCAGACATTTTACATGCCCCCCTTACGCCCATTTGCAAAATGATCTGCTATTTCAACCAGATCGTTACCAGCAGGATCTGGAACCTCTGATTTCCCTTTCTTCAGATAGCCAACATGCTCAGCTACAGCCATAAAGACCGGTCCTTGTTTTTCGGAGGCATGTCTTTTCTTTTGCAAATATAGAAAACTTGTTTTTGCACCTGTTCCTGAGATGGCAAACGTCTCCGTCGGTAGGCTGACAACCGCTTTAAGGATGGCTTTACCCCCAAGGAACTCACCGGTGTCTTCATCCTTTGATCCCATGATGTATTCGCGGATATAAGCATCACCCGAATTGCAAAGAATCCCATCTGGAACAACAATCAGAAGCTTTCCACCGGGTTTCAACAGTTGCAGGTTACGGTCCACAAAAAGTGCAGCGGGGTCAGCTTTTGGCAATTCCCGTTTCTTGCCTCTGTTACCAGCTTTCCATTTCCAGCCAAGCTCGAGACCTAATGCATCTTTGCGCATTTTGGCCATACCAACTGGATCATCATACTTCCCTGATCCGAAAGGTGGATTCGTCAGGATTAGATCAAATTTACCCACCAGCTTGTCCACGTGGGTGTCCGTAATCGAGTCATCCACCTTCAATAACTGGCTATGATCCTCTCCATAGAGCAGCATGTTAATACGGGCTTTCTGGATACTACCCTCAGCCTGATCCGCGCCAAAGAAGCTGTGCCGTTTCATCTGGCTGAGCCATGCCAGCTTGTCGTCGTCGCTGTGCCCAACATGCTTATCATCGAGAATCCGTTTTTGATCTCGCGCAGTGCGCCCACCAGAAAGCGACCGGTACCACAGCAGATATCCCCGCAGAGGAAGGCGGGCAGATCTTTTTCATCTTTCCTGGGACTCCAGCGTTCCTGTTGATCCTTGTCACCCCGGCGAGCCCACAGCTCGGCATCGGTGATGTCATGGAAAACCATGTGGCTCATGCACTCAACCACCTGTGAAGGGGTCAGGTAGGTGGCCAATCCTTCATTACTGGCATATTTGCCGCGAAGGAAGACATCAAAGGCCCAGCCGAGAAGGTCTTCGTGGATCAGGTGCGCTCTCATCATCCGGGCCTGTTCGCCATTGCCCACCAGCTCCTTATCCGGCACAGACAAACGGATAGGCTGACCATCACGGTCGCGCAGATCCATGGAGTCAATCGCCATGGCGAGGATGTCGGTATTTTCAAGCTTCAGCGGTTCGTCATAGGCAAAGATGGTGTGTTCCTCACCAGTAATGTCTTTTGCTTTGTACTGGGGCAGATTATTGATTT
This sequence comes from Desulfobulbaceae bacterium, assembly GCA_963678525.2. Classification (GTDB taxonomy): domain Bacteria; phylum Desulfobacterota; class Desulfobulbia; order Desulfobulbales; family Desulfobulbaceae; genus Desulfogranum. The sequence goes on along the minus strand of CAXXDG010000002.1, from coordinate 1,486,380 downwards.
CCCGGAAGGCGTCCTTCAGTTCGGTGACTGCCTTTTTCCCATTCTTCTTTACATACTCGGAAGAGTAGATTTCAGAGAACAGCTTGCCCTTACCGGCCCCGTCCTTGATTTTGTAGCGGGGTGATTTTTCAAGATGAATGCGCAGGAACAGGAGCTTGCCCAGTTCATCAATAGCTGCGTTGGTCGGCTTAACGCCGCCCCGGGAGTAGATGGCATCATGAAGCTGGTCGAATTTGCGCTGGATCGCCCGGAAATCTCCACGGTGATACTCCGCAGAAAGGTCCTGAAGCAGACGGGAGCGGGAATCGGAAATCGGTTTGGCAATCTCCCGCCATAAATCCTTGCGCGGCAGGTCGGAAATCTGTGCGTCTTTTTCCAGATCGAAAATGAAATTGTTGTCGCCATCCCATACCCAGACAAAGCGGAATGGTTTGCCTTCATCCGCACCCAGCCCAGCCTTGAACTTGGCATCGTCCTGAATGGATGGACGGGCGGCATCGCCGGGATCTGCGGCTGCAAAGAGCACGACTGGCTCGTCACCATCCATTGCCACCAGATCCGCTGTGGCGTCCATGCTGCCGTCACCAAACGGATCAAACAGCTTGAAGTCCTCTATAAGTTTTTCGTAACCCAGTTCGGCAAGTTGCTCCCGGGCCTGTTCCCGGAGTTTGCCCGGTGCATTATCTTTTTTCTTAGCCATAATTATTTATCCTCCTGCCCGAACTTTTAATGGCGGGGCCGGTTAAAAATATTCGTATTCATTGTCATAAACTGAGACCGTAAAGTCTGCTCCACCGCCGGTGCGCTTAGTCCGGTGGTCTGGGTTACTTCCATCACCACGTTGGCAATCGGTGCTCCGGGTTTCCCCAGAGATTTGAAGTATTGGATTGCCGCATCATGGATCACATCCTCATCAGACTTTCCGCTGCCGCGTGTGATCCATTTGGCGCTGGCCAGATAGGGAGCCTCGTCTTCTTTCACCATGAAACCGTCGCAAGGCTCTGCGGGTGAAGCGGCTTCCTTGTCGATACGTTCAAACTTGGGGTTCAACCGCAGCAACAACAGGGCGCGTTCCGCACCACCGCACTGATTCAGGTCGGGTATAGAAGCCGCAATGGTCTCCGGTGTGGCGGCACCCTCACGGTTCAGATATTCAATCATTTGGGATGCAATACTCATTGCCTCATTTCCTCCCGTAAAAACTTCTCGGCAAGTTCCAGTACATGGGCTTTTGCGGTCAAGGCTTCACGCCTTCTTTCGAAGGCCCGGGATACACGACTGTCAAAATCTTCCCGCCAGATCACCGACAATCGGGGAACCAGCAGAGCATCAAGATCCTTTTTGCTGACAAACCGCTGCACGGCACCGGTAGCGAGGCTGTTCAACTGCGCCCGCACAATGGGGTGAGTCATGGCGATGGTGAAATACCTTGGCGTTTCAGTGAAGCGCAGAGCGGTAAACGTGGCGCTTCCAAGAATCCTGCAGCCCTCAGCCGCTGTCTTTTCATCCAGATAGGCCACCTGTTCTCCGCTGCCGGTTGTGCAGATCAATACGTCCCCGGGATTCAAGGGTTGTCTCATCCGGGGTGACAGATCGGATAACCGGCAGGTATCGACGCTTTCCACCATCATGGTGTTTTCGTTGATATGCTCGGCCTTTACAGCACAGACCTCTTCATCCTCGCCGATCCCTTTCAATGTTGATGGAACTGGTTTAGCCACCTGAAGAAGCGGGGTAACGCTGCCACTTTCTAACAGCTGTTTGCGGAGGACCTCATTTGCGCAATACGCAACATCCCATCGGCCGCTCAATTCCGTTTTCCGGATCTTGAACCTGCGCGTGGTCGCCTGCATCTGTGTTTTGCGATCGATCTCCGCATGGACGGCTTGTATGATCTGGGACAGCTCCGCTTCCGACTCCTGGCTCAGGCGTGCCGCATCATCATAAGCTGTCTTGATTTTGTTCTGCAGTTCCCGGCCCGGAAGCGGGATGGGAATTCCGGCAATATCCTTAAGGCGTAACCGTCTCAGCGCTGTGGCAGACCGTCTGTAAGCGAGATCCTTCAAAATCTTACCCATGCTGGGAGCCGACAGTATGGCCGCCAGATATTCGGGCACAACGGCAGGCTTCGGACGCATGACCGTGATCTCGGAAGACACAGTAATATCGTTAAATCCCTCGGGCATAACCGCTGCCCTGAATGGCTCGGCGGCCTGAGTGAACAGTACATCCTGAGGCTTTACCGCCGTCCACTTGGCATCCTTATCTATTGATGCGTATTTCAAGCCGGAAAAATGGATGTCACATGCGTCGAGATTGCTGAGACGCAACATTGGGATACCTTCTTCACAGGAGGTCAATCGTGAGCCGTCGGCAAAATAGTCAAGCAAGTCCCCCAGTTTGATGAAGCTGTCGTAGTTGCCGTTTGTAATGGTCTTTACGGTCTTTTCACCAAGGTAAAAGCGGGGGTCGAGGCGATTGCCTTTTTTACGAAACTTTTTTAGCTGGATCACGGTACTTCTCATGCGCGATCCTCCGGATTGTATCCACCCTTGATGGTTTCAATCGTGTCAGCAATGACACCACTGTCAAAATCCTCCTGCCTGAGTTCAATCATTGAAATCGAGTAATCGGCGGGAAGCTCTTTGGCTTTTTTCATAAACAGAACAGAGCATCGAATGCCTGTTCCTGAAAAACAGAATCCGGGTGGCAAACTGACAACACCAAGGATCTGCATGGTATCCAACAACCAGTCCCGGAAAGCTCTGTGGCTTGCTCCGGATAATAGTCCTTCCGGCAGTACGACTGTGATCAGGCCATCCGGCTTACATTGGTCGATGGCTTTGATGAGGTATAGGTATTCCGCCGGATATTTCTTTGACGCTGGATTGCCTTTGAAAAATGGACTTGTTATTGCGGCATCCTTTTTCAGTTGCATGGATCTGCCGAATGGCGGGATCAAAACAACAGCATCCTTTTTCTTGGCTGGTTTGCTTTCAAGATAGCCGTCATCGATAAATGAGGTCTTGGGATATAAAACCCGCAAAAGGGATTGAAGCTCTTGATTCCCATTCTCCAGAACCACTTCGTCATTGCCCGAGCCGGACAAAGCTGAAAACTGAGCGCCTATGGCAGATGTAACAACCGCTACTGAGCCTGCGCTTTCACCCATAGACTGAAAAACCGGAGCGAGAACCAACGGCAAGCCGTGAATGCATTTTTTATCATCGCATGCTCGTGCCAGCCAATCGGTGAGTTGGGCTGATTCTTCGGGTGTCGATGGCTTCAGCCTGAAACCAGCAACAACTGCACATAATTTCAATAAACCCTCAGCATCGATATCAGAATCCTTTAGGCCCCCTTTGACTTTCAAAAGCAGACCTGAACAATCGCTCACACCTCCATCTACAGCACATGCCCATGCTTTTTCCTCTTTTGCCTCCTCATCTGCAATTCTGGTAAGCAAAAAATTAGATAACACGGCACCAGAAAGCGCCTTTCTCTTCACGCTTTGTGACAGAAGAACAGACAAATATTTGAACAACTGTTGGGATGGAAATGGTTTCTCTTTCACCGGCCTCAATGCACGTACAGCAAGCAATGCGCCGCTCTTCCGAGATGATTCATAAAACAATAATGCTTTTCCATTTTCAGCCACAACAAAAGAGACGCCTTCTGCTGAAAGCAAAGACAAATATCGATCTGAAACAGAGCCACGTTTAGGGGACACAACAACACCACGCTTCCTATTGAACCTGAATTCTGCATCAAGAGACAGGCGACCAACGCTGACATTCTCCAACTCATCAACAGCAGCGCCTCTTGCCTTTAAATATTCTGTAGCTCTCATACGCCATCTCCTTTTTATCACACACTCACCATGCTATTACAAAACACATATTATGACGACAGAAAGATAATGTCAAATACTTTTTATCACACACTCACGTTCTCATTAAAACTGGAGACACAAAAGCTCCCAGAAATACCATCTAAATATTTTTACTTAAAAAATTCCCTGCTAACAAAAGAAGAGATTTCAAGAATTGGCACCAAAGAAACCAAACGCATTCACTATATCGGTTCGACAGCTTTACCCTATCAGCCAGTGTCCCAAAAAGTAAACTTTGTGAGACATTTTAATTGACTAGTCTCAATAAATGTCTCAGAATGTAATTCTCAAATCGTCTAAGAGTATTTGTGACCAATCTGATTCGGAGGAAATGGGATGGCACTGGTCGGGTATGCACGAGTAAGTTCCATTGGACAAAGTCTAGATGTGCAAATGGATATGCTCCAGCACTGTGATAAAGTTTTCAAAGAGAAAAAAAGCGGTTCTTCTGACAAGCGACCAAGATTGAAAGCCTGCCTCGAGTATGTAAGGGAAGGGGATACACTCGTCGTTACCCGTCTTGACAGACTTGCTCGCTCAACGCTTCACCTGTGCCAAATAGCAGACGAACTACAAAGAAAAGACGTGAACCTTCAGGTTTTATCACAAAACATTAACACCGGTGATGCCACCGGCAGATTACTTTTCAACATGCTTGGAGCTATATCACAATTTGAAACAGAGATTCGTGCTGAACGACAGATGGATGGAATTCTCAAGGCAAAAGAAAAAGGGATTAGCTTTGGGCGAAAAAAGAAATTGACCCAGGACCAGATTCAGCAACTACATCAGAGACGAGCAAGTGGGGAACTGATTAAAACATTGATGAAGGAATACGATCTATCCAAAGCTAGTATCTATCGTTACCTTTCCTCCCAAACTGGATGATCTAGATCAAGTGCCACCATAAAATCTTCCGCGAACTATCACTTGATTTGAATTGGAAAGAGAGATAGGCTACCACCCTCAGTAGACAAATTGTTATCTTTTTGTCTATTTTAAAATTAATCTTTTTATCCATCCAGAACAGCCATGAAAACTATCTCTTTCGTCTCCCAAAAGGGCGGCGTTGGCAAAAGTACCCTGGCCCTCGCAACCGCCTATGAGGCATCCAAAAGTGGATTATCTGTGAAGGTCGCCGACATGGACACCCAACAGGGTACCCTTTCCGATCTCCATCGGCAGCGGCTCAACAACGGTATCTCTTCCATTGGTTCCGTGGAAATCTTTGCGACGATCAATGATCTCAAAAAATCTGTGACAAATAGCGATTATGATTTCCTGATTATTGACGGTACTCCCAGAGCCAGCAAAGGTACTCTCGCTGCCGGAAAAATATCCGACCTCATTGTATTGCCTTGTTGTTCAAGCAGGGCTGATCTTATCCCTACCATCAAGCTTGGGCACGAGCTGGTTAAAAATCAGATACCTCGGTGTAACATTGTCTTCGCTTTGTCCAGAGTCAACACAGCGTCAGAAATCGAAGATGCACGGGAGTTCATAACAGAAACGGGCTTCAAGGTTCTTGATGGCTGCATTTTCGAGAAACCTGGTTACAGACAAGCTCAGAACGATGGATACGCTTTGACAGAGACAAAATGGAAAAGCCTCAACGACAAAGCAAACATTGTTCTGGAAAGCATCTTAACCAACTTACTGAGCGAGTAGGATAATGGCAGATTTCAGCAAAATAAAGCAGACCAGGAAAAACCGTTTTGGAGACGCGCCCTCGCCAGAGGAGAATGATAACAACCTTGATGCACCTGAGACAGCCCCTGCACGTAAACCTCGAAATAAAACAGGTCGAACGGTGCCATTTGCTACTAAAGTTACCGCTGAGTTCGACGAAGAATTCAGGCGTATCGCGTTCTTTGGCAAAATGAAAAAGGTCGAACTCCTTGAAAAAGCGTTAGAAGCCTACAAGAAAGCGAACAACATAGAATAGATAAATTTATATCTTTTTATCTATTTTTCATTTTATCTTTTTACCTATTAATACTATAGTACATGATAAAGAACACAGCGATATCTCTATCAGCAAGGGCATTTGGTCCTGGGAAAAAGATAAAAAATGGACTGCCACAAATACGCATATTATGTGTGCATCATTCCTGACCGAAACAAGAAAGCGTTCTATGAGCTTTTCGCAGGGAAAGACCTTTTTGGTTTTATCCTGATCAGGAGATGGGGAAGGATTGGTACCAGAGGGCAGCCAGGGAAAAAGCAACGTTTTCTTAGGGAAACGGGAATGCTGGAGGAATACGAGCGAGTACACCAGGAACGGATAAAACGTGGGTACCTGCAGGTGAACCAAACCTTCCATGAGATTATGAACCAGAAAGCTGATGGCACTGTTTCTCACCCATAGCAGAAAATTACACTTTTCAACCAAACACAATCAGGAGAAAGACATGAACAAGAAAGAGCTGGTCGACTATATTGCGGACAACGCCGGACTTGAAAAGAAACAAGCGGCAGCAGCCCTGGATGCAACACTCAAAGGCATTACCGAATCGTTGGTCAAAAAGGACAAGGTCACCCTTATCGGTTTTGGCACCTTTTCCACATCAGAGAGAGCTGAGAGGCAGGGAAAAAATCCGCAGAACGGCAAGGCAATGACAATTCCAGCCAAGACAGTAGTCAAATTCAAGGCGGGAAAAGCCTTGGGTGATGAGGTTAATGCTTAATCCCTTCTAGCCGTTATGAGTTTTCAATTAGCCGCGATCAACACTCCCTATGATCGCGGCCTTCTTTTCTGGCCAATTATAGCCAGAGGCTGTTCATCACCTCAGGTGCTCTTGTAATAATATCCTCTTTCCTATACGTGCAAAACCATCCCCTGTAGTTTACGTTTTCTCAACTATGCGGCACAACATGCCGCACACAAGATATATTGCAAACCTCGCTAAAAATTGATAGTTTACAGTTCTAGCTTTTTACGGCGATTTTCGCCGCAAATACACAAATGAGCAAACTATGACAAAGTCACGCTATAAAGCAGAGCTTGAAAAACTCTTACCATTTGGCATGGTTGCCACCAAACAGTGGCTGACAAGCAAAGGGATAAGCAGACATTTCCTGGATAATGGCGTAAAAAGCGGCAGCATAATCTCCATAACACCGGGATTGTATTGCAGAGCAGGAATACCAATAACCTGGGAAGGAGTGGTAACTTCTCTTCAGACAATGTCCGAGTGGCCTGTACATGTAGGTGGCATATCTGCGCTGGAGTTGTCAGGTTTAGCCCATTACCTCACTCCACATGGAAAGAAACAAATCCATCTCTTTTCTGAAGAAAAACTACCTACATGGCTTAACAGAGTTTCGTCCAAATATGAATTCAGCCACCATACTACCAAGAAAATATGGTTACCAGGTGTGATGGAAAATTCAAAACTTGTAAAAGAACACAGTTGGCGGGAAGATCTACCCTCTTTTTGCGCGTCAAGCCCTGAAAAAGGGTACCTGGAAATGCTGATGGACGTTCCAGGAACAATCAGCTTCGAACACGCAGATGAGATAATGCAGGGACTAACGAATCTGTCTCCTAACAGGTTGAATCTCCTGCTATCGTCCTGCTGTCATGTGAAGGTGAAGAGACTGTTTTTCTGGTTTGGAAAAAGGCACAATTACAGATGGTATCAGAAAATAACACCAGATGATTTTGATTTGGGTAGCGGTAAAAGGGTCGTTGCACCAGGTGGCAAACTTGACACTGAGTTCCTGATAACGGTCCCGGAGAGTATGCATGGATAGGTCTTCAACATATTATAAGCAGGTACAGTTACTCATTCAGATCCTTCCAATCATCGCGGAGGAAGACTGTTTTGCACTGAAGGGTGGGACAGCAATCAACCTGTTTGAAAAAAATCTCCCACGCTTGTCAGTCGATATCGATCTGATTTTTCTTCCAGTATTAGACAGAAAAGCTTCGCTGACTGAAATTTCTACGGCCTTAGCCAGGATTGCAAAAGAAATAAGAGAAACCTGGAGCGAAGCCCGTGTAGTTGAAGCCTTCAAAAATAAGCAGGATGCATTACGGCTTATCGTCTCCAGAAATGGTGTTCAGGTTAAAATTGAATTGTCACCTGTTTTGCGTGGAACTGTTTACGAGCCGGAAATGAGAAGCGTCTGCGACAAGGTTGAAGATGAGTTCGGGTTTGCAGAGATACAAGTAGTCCACCCTGCCGACCTGTATGCCGGAAAAATATGTGCAGCACTTGATCGCCAGCACCCGAGAGACCTTTACGACATCTTGTTGCTTCTGGACGATACTGGGATTAACGAGGAGTTACGAAGAGCTTTCATTGTCTATCTCATAAGCCATCCAAGACCAATCTCAGAACTCCTGCAGCCAGGCTTAAAGGACATCTCGTCCACCTATTATGGCGAGTTTGAGCATATGACGGAAGAACATGTAAGTAAAGATAGGCTGGAGGAGGGTTTGAAGCAGCTTATTACAACAATTAATTCCGGTCTAACTGAAAATGAACGTCAATTTCTGCTGAGTTTCAAACAGAATAAACCTGATTGGGAGCTGCTTGGATTACCCGGGATTAAAGAGTTGCCGGCAGTAAAATGGAAACAGCAAAACCTGGGCAAGATGCCTGCTGAAAAGCACAAAACTGCTTTGGAAAAGCTGCAATCCGTATTGTATGACGAGAGGTGGTTATCAAAATGACCAGGCCAAGGAAGATGTCCCCCGAATCCAAGCTAACAGCACAACCGTTAATTGAGATTGCTCGTAAGTATTTCGTGCAGGATCTTTCCGGTGCAGCCATTCCCGGCAGTCGAATCAACAATATATTGAAACAGGTAGAGTCTGGATCTCCACTCTCCAACTTTACCCTCCAGTATCTACAGAAAAACGGATTTCTCGCTTTGTTGAGTTATGTGAAAGATGAGATTTCCTTCGTTGATTTTCAAAAAGCTGCAAAACCGGAACAGGCCAAGCGTCAGGAGCTAACGAAAGACAAAATATCGTGGGAAGAGGCAGAAAGAAGGAAGAAAAGAGAGGCTCTGCTCGCTAAAGCCAGGCAAGAGCAAGAACGTGCTGCCGCAAGGAGACGGGCCTATGAAAATGACCCTAAAACCATCGCCAAGCGGAAGCAAAATAAACTCCGGACCAGGTATAACCTGTCATTTTATATTGAACGAGAACATTTCCCAAGACTCATGAACATTCTTCGGAATGTTGATAGAGGGCTTCGTTTAACGGAAAATGATATCGCCTGGCTCACGACTAAAGACTATGAGTACGAATATTACACAGAAGAACTCAGAGAACGTTACCATGAAAACGAAGCTGAATTCTACGCTAAGGAATTTCAAAAGCGCAGAGATCCATGGTTAGCAGTGAACGCGAGCAGCCACTTCCGCAAATGTCAAAGAGCTGCGGAAGCTGACACCATGTTGAGAACGATCAAGACCTCAAAAATAAAGAAAAAGAAGCTGAGGTCTGCCCTTTGCACGACCCATGGCGGGGTTAAACGAGATCTACACAAGTATAACGAAGCGATAACTTTGGGAGAACAAGCACACGAACTCACCCCAAAAGATTTTCGCCCCTGCACATTATTGGGCGCTGTGAATATGGAAATGGGAAATCACAGTATGGGGGAGGCATGGTATGAAAAAGCTATTGAACGTGGCGCCAGTGAGAAATCAGTTGATGACGATCTTCGTAGCATCTTTATGCGTGCGACCTCTGCTAAACGAGAAGAATTACGTGCTTACCTGTTAAAAAAAGATCCTCACCGTTACAGATGGGCAAAAAAGAAATAATAAATAAAAATGCGAATTGAAAAATCTTCAGGTGAACCGATCGAATCCCTTGCAGACTGGGCTCAACTGTACGATTCCGCTAAAACGGCACATCAATGGAAAGTAGGTCGGAGTGCCCACGCAATTGCAGATTTCGTCTTACATCATGATGGGTGCAATATACTCCAAAGTCGCGCAAGCAGCGCAATAGGACAAGACATTATACTTGATTGTGTTGTGCCTGAGTATGAAGTCCGGTTCGACAATTTTGGCCGAGGGCGAGTACATGATTTGGCAATGTTCGGAAAAACCCAAAATGGCCAAACCGTTTTTGTCGGGGTTGAAGCAAAAGTTGATGAGACCTTCGGCCCCACAGTACATGACTATTATTTGGCAGCAAAGGCAAAACAGATCACCGGCATCTCGACAAATGCTCCAAAGAGGGTTGAGCAACTCCTCTCAATGCATTTCACGAAACCCAACGTTTCTATGTTTGATGTTCGCTATCAGCTCTTGTATGCAACCGCAGGTACGTTGGCTGCGGGGGCTGATATATCCATTTTATACGTGGCAGTATTTTTGACCAACCTATACGACGAAACGATTGGGGAAAGTAACCACCGAGATTATTTGAACTTTATGTCAGAGATTGGTGCCACCCCTCACGCTTCCGATCAAATTACAGAGAATTTGAGTGTTCATAAGGCTGTTTTGCAGGGTGAGATTCTGACCTGTATACATGAGCACTTCCAGCAGTGAATTTGTTTTCTTGCTGGCCATAAAAAAAGCCGCCTCCCCGAAGGAAAGCGGCTGGTAGTCAAGGGGTATCAGGAATCCAATAAACCCTTATGCGATTTCTTTGGCGAGTTTCCCCATTTCCTGAGTCAGCACCCAGAGAGCCTGATTCAGCTTGAGGTTCTTATCCAGGGCTTTTACCGGCCTGGTTGTAACCCTGCGCCTTCTGCCGTTTGCACCGATTTTTGCTCCACGAAGACCGCCATCGATGATATTCGATTGAACCACGTTAAAGACACTCCAGACATCACTTCCTTCGTCCTCGTACCTTCGTGTTTTCAAAAGATCATCAGGCTGAATGGGGGCTTCATCCGGCTCGTCGTAAACCAGCTTATGGGCTGATTTAGCAAAGATACTCTTCGCCTGTGGTATGAGATCAATCTGTTTCAGCTCATCCATCTGAGAGGCGATGTTACCGGCAGAGCCAGCTATCTGTACAGCGGACTGCATGAAGTCATCCGGGTTGAACCCGATATGTTTGTGGCTGAAGTTGGCATATTCATCACCAACTACCAGCCCATTACTGCACACGAACCTGTAAATCCCTGCCATCAGTTTGAACGAGCAACCTCGATCATGGCTATTGTAGAGAAGAAGGTCGATACGTTCATCACGCATTATCAAATCTGGTTTCGCAAATCGGATCAGATGCTTTTGGTAACCATCGCGAGCCCGTTTCCTCACTCCTGAATGCGAAGCGAAGATAGGCTGCCAGCCGACTTCACGAAGCAGGTCAATGGCCTTCACCGTAGGAACAAAGGAATATTTGGCAGAAACACCTTCCATGGGTTCCCAGGCTCCGGCGGCTGGTGCCATTTCTATGATATCGTCGTTTGAAAGGATAGAAATATTTCGTGTCATGGTCTTATCTCCTGTTATTGAAATAGAGACAGGGGCAAGACACACCTCCCCCACCGGGGCTGTATGTTGCCCCTGTTGAGGGATATCGGAACAGGCGTCTTCGCTGAACCGATCGGTTTCTATGTTTGGTCAGTCAATTATCTTCTCATTTTCATCACACACCCAATACCAATCCTCGGCGAGTGCCCGCGCTTCTTCAGGTGAAAGAGAGCTTCCATGGAGTCTCTCCATAGCCTCAGAGATGAACACTTCTCGTTGCTCCCTTGCGGCTTCAAGGGTGGTATATGGTTGAGAAAAGGCACCGTGCAGATTGTCGCCTACTCGATAATGCTCTGATTGAGGAATTTCATTTATTTTGGTCACACTCATCATATTGCCTCTTTGAAAATCCATGTTGCAATCAGCTCTATAGCCTGGTCCCTGGTGACTACCTGGAACCGACCGCCATTTCCGGACATTTTACCGGCAATGAAGCTGGCCTTTTCAGTGCCTGCCAAGACAAGCCAGTCCATCACGTGCTGTCTCATGTTCCTGGCAGAACGCTGACAAATGGTGGTTGTGTATGCTGTACGGATTAAAAGGATTTCTCCGTGTACTTCGTTGAGCAGCTGGTCGCTGACCATATCCTGGGGTTCAACGGCGATAAGTGGATAGATAACTTCTGCTGTTTGCATATCTTGCCTCCATGAATAAAAAAGGGGCAAGACTCCCCACCGGGGCAGAATTGCCCCTGGTGAAAGGGAAAAATCAGTTTAACAAGCCATGATCGGCAAAGGACGTGACCTGATTGCCGACAACCAGATGATCAAGCACCCGCACCCGTAATGGCTCCAGAAGCTCTTTGAGCTTTTTGGTTAAGTCAATATCCTCTTTGCTCGGTGTTGGTTCTCCGGAAGGATGATTGTGAGCAAAAATTACAGCAGCGGCATCATGGCGAAATGCAGCTTTCACAACCTCTCTCGGGTAAACGGCATTCAGATTGATCGTCCCAGAGCAAATCTCCTCATAGGCGATGACGGAATGCGATGATGACAAGAACAGGCAGGCAAAAACTTCTACCTTATATTGCCGCATTCTCCATTCCATGGCCTGGATCGCATCCTGGGAAGAGCTGATCCGTTCTCTTTGCTGGAGCCGTGAGATGCAGATGTTATTTGCTTCTGCAAAGATCCTATCTTCAGGGGCCTGACAGTATTGGCCGTCTTTTTCTTTGATATAGAGCATTGGTTGGTCCTCCAAATAGAAAAGGGGAACCAATGCCCTGTCCAGGGAAATATGATTCCCCTGGTTAATGGGATTATGCTGCTTGTTGTGATCGAACCTCGGCCAGCAAATAGCAACTGGATTGCTTTGGCCGGTAGATCCGGATCGGTTTCTTGTTTATCTCTCCACAACCCTGCCTGTCATACCAACCGACCTTACGTCCATTCCAAAAGACGTTGCCGTCCCGGAGGTCAAATCGGTTACGGTTGACATAGACAATGGCACCGCTGTTACGGATCTGCACCCGACCACGGACAACATACTCGTGGGTGACCGAGGTGCTGCCGTCTGCAGTAGTCATGGTGGTTGTGGTTTGAATGGTCGTTGTGGTGGTTTCCACCACTTCCTGATCACCATCCAGGGCAAGGCCGGCAACAAGTGACTGCTGCTTGTACCTGGTCCAGGCATTGGTCATGCTCTCGGTGGACTGTTGACCGGTTAATGCCTTGGCCAACTCATACACCATGGAGTTTTCCGATTTAGACAATGCTGCGAGCCCCTGGTCGGACAGCTCACCTTCCACGGCAAGAGACGTCTCCATCTTCTGGGCCATAAGCGAAAGGGCCTGATCCTGCATGGTGGCTGCATACGCCATAAAAAACACCCGAACCGGTTTGTCCTGACCGATCCGCCAGGATCTTCGGCTCGCCTGCCTGAGTGTAAACACAGAATATCCGCACTGAAAAAAGACGATGGTCGGAAATTCCAACAGATCCAAACCAGTTTTCACCAGGTTGGGATTAGCGAGCAGGCAATCATACAAGCCTGTTGCCATCTGCACCTTCAACCACTCTTCGCGGTGCTCCGGTTTTACAGCCTGGCTGCGAAGCACCAGGGGAGAAATGCCGTGTTCTGTGAGTTTTTCAGTTAGTGTTGGTAGAAGATCTCTTGTACCGGTATGTTCCAGAAAGACCGCCACCTTGCGCCCTTCCTGCTTTTCAGCCTGAAGGATTTTTATCAGATGCTCCTCTTTGGGTAACAACTCGATATCGAGGGGATCGGCATAACCGACAACCTCCTCGATCCCGTTTTGTTCGAGGGTGACGCACTCCGCTTTCCGGCAACCGTCTGGATAGGCAAGCAAAGCCTGCAACATCTTCCCCAGTAACCGCATATCACCCTTGGCCAGGGCCTTGTGGGTGGCGGAGATAAGGTCGTCGGATAACCTGCAGTACTCTTCCTGTTGTTTACCAGCCATTTCCACCGGCACAATGATCTCATCGTAATCCGGCAGCTCGTCACTAATGTCGTTCAGCCGTACAAAGGCAGACCGTTCCAATAACAGATCCGGGAGAAGAAGCGGGGAGACCCCGGGGGATTCCTTCACCCTTGATCGGCCAATTTTCCGGCCTATACTGGCGGCGTTCAGGCTGGCGGCAATATCCTCGCTGTCGTAGGTCCGCTCGATAACTCCATAGCGTTCCGCAAATTGCATTGCCCTGCCGTATTGAAAGCCGTCCTGCACCATCCTGGCCGGGAACATACGCCAGAGGATATAGTACAAATCGCGGCCATACCCTCCCATCAAAGTCCCGGTCAGAGACAAGACCTTACGGGCACGGGTAGTCAGGCAGCTCATGGCCTGGCCCTGAGCGGTACCTCCACCCTTCAGCTCATGCATTTCATCCAAAATGAGCAGGTCAAAGAAGCCTTTTGGCAAGTACCTTTTTATGAACTCGGCCTTGGCATAACGCCGCACCTTATCCCGGTCTGCAGACCACATTCGAGCCTGGCAATGCTCACACACCGGGGTCTGATCATTACCTTTGTACTCAACGGGGTTTCCGCACTCCGGGCAGGATTCGATGCCGCCACGACGAAAGACTGTCTGTTTTTTTCGTTGGAAATGAAGTTTTGCCCGTTCCTTGCCAATTACCCACACTTCTATTCCAGCAGGTTTTTTCACTTCCTGCTTATGGGCGATAAGGCTGGACAGGCTCTTGTCGTTGAGATTTATACAGATAACGTTTGGAATTGTCTGCTGAGCCTCCCTGATCCACTTCTTGACCAGATGGCCGGGAGCCTGGATGCAGATACGCTTTTCAGGCTTTGGGTCCAGATAGGCTACGGCAAGTCCCATCAGAGATTTACCGGTCCCCATCTCCCCGACCAGAGTGGCTGCTTTGTAATCTTCCTTATATAGTGATCTTGCCACCGGTAAAATACCCCGCTGAGTCTGTGACTCAAACGGAGGGCGGACAAGATTTTTCAGTTTTTCCCTGGCTGCCTGATCCCAATCATCCTCAGACTTCGGATTGTAGACCGGGTCCATATTCTCGATGACCTGGGCTTTGAGAACATCTCCCCAGTCATCCAGGAAATCAGCCAGTTTAATGGCTCTTTGTTCCTCCTGTCCTGCAGGAGTTTCCACATCTGTCATTGTTTATCCTCTTTGGTTGCAGAGAAGATAAACAATGCTCCCGCCAGGGGAGTGTTCATCTCCCCTTTATCAGGAAACTTGTTAATCGAGATATTTCAGCTTTATCCCTTCCAGTATCTGCTCTTCCAGCCTGGCGGCATCGGGCCATTTGATGAGGTATGCTTCCTGGAGATCACCACCCCCGAAGGAGTAGAGTTTTTCTGGTTCCAGGACCTCATCCCACAGCCAACTCTGCCACTCAGGTTTAAGCGGAATACTTGTAGCAGCGTCAAAGCTCAAGAAAGCCCGGTCCTGAACAGTGGACAGGCTCGAGCCAAAAACGATGGTAGCTGTTTGCTTCTTTTCCAGGAAATAGCCGGTTGTTATCAGGATCTTGTTCACCGTGTTACCGACCTTACGGTTCCGATACGTGCGGATGTTTCCAGTGGAAAATGTAAGTTCCAACGCAGGGTCCTCATTCTGATTTACCCGGCAGGACTCCCCGCCGAACAAAACAGCTGATGTCGCCTGAACATGGGAAGGTGATCCGATAATGCTGAAAAGAAACGCCTGGAGTTCACTACCGGTCCGCCGAGCGATCAAGGCGTCACAATAGGTGAGGTATCCAACGCATTTCACGGTGAGATAGTTCATAAGCCCTCCTTACTGAATAGTAAAAATTTCGGCTGCCTGCAGGTCAATGACCTTCACCGTCGGTTTGTACTGATCCCTGGTCGTGATCGTTCCTTTGCCGGTGCCGTCACCACTTGATTTGACGATCTCTTCCGACTTATCAACCACGCCCTTTATCACCAGCTGTCGACCGTCTTTTTGGACAGCACCATTCATGTAGCCACCGGCCAACATCAAGGCCATGTGACCATTTTCCAGAGGGTTCAATGGACGAATATGATTGTTTTTCCTTGGAGCCAGCTCACTGAGAACGGTTGACATAATCCCGGCCTTCCTGATGAGCGGTATTGCCTCCAGAGGATCTACTTTGGTACCTTGAAACGTTTTTAATGGACCCTGTGCTGCAGGAATTGTGATCTCCGGCATATCCTCCAGAGGAGGTGCTACAGAAAGAAAGAGTTCCGGCAACAGGGTTGCTAACTTTTCAAGGTATTCCCGGGTATCTTGAGCTTCTTTTTTCGGGATCAGTTTCCGTTTACGGCCGATAACTACGCACTGTTTGAAGCCCCCGAAATCACTTTCAGGAAAGCTGAAAACCTGCACATCCCTAAAATACCGGGACAGCGGTTTCGCGCAATGCTTCAGCACGTAATACGGAATGACGAACAGCAGGCATCCATCCTGTACCAGGTTCCCCATATACTTCCTGAGAAACTGTTCCTCCAGACGCTTTTCCTTACCATCTGCGGCAAGGGCTGTGTCATAGGGAGGGTTGAGGTACAGCAGGTTGAAACTCACCGGGCTGATACGCACTTCTGTCAACGCATCACCCCAAATGACTTTATGCAGCCTGGTTCGTGATTCCTGAGCCCGCTCGTGGTCAAGTTCTATTCCATAGGTGACGGCTCCATCTCCTAGACGTGAAAGGGTTTTACCTTTGCCGCAACAGGGATCGAGCAGCCGCGCACCTTCTACTATTTCGATTTTTACGGATAGCAGGTCGCATACCTTATCCGGAGTCGGATAAAAACCTGCTTTTGCCTGGGACGCGAGTCTTGCCATATCTTCTCCTCACTGAAAAGAGTTGAAAATCAGAGATGAGAAAACCCGGCTACACCCAAGGCATAGTTCCGGGTTTTCTTTTTCTTCTTGGAATGATCAGTTTTTAAAACGGCACATCATCCTGGTAGCTCGGGGGAGCTTCATTCCCGGAGTTCCCGTTGCCGCCTTCTGCATTACCAAGCATCTCCATTTCTTTGGCATGGATCTCTGTGATATAGCGCTCTACATTGTTTCGATCCGTCCACTTGCGGGTTTTGTTCTTTCCCTCGATGTAGACTTTTGAGCCTTTAGCAAGGTACTCGGCACAAATATTGGCCAGGCTTCCCCAAGCGACGATCCTGTGCCACTCGGTTTTTTCCTGCTTGTTTCCCTGTCCATCCTTCCAGCGCTCGGTAGTAGCCACGGAAAATGAGCATACGGGGGTGCCGTTTGCGTCCCGAAGTTCAGGGTCGTTGCCGAGATTGCCGATCAAAGTTGTTTTTTGCATGATGATTCTCCTTGTAGATAAAATGGTGCCAGGAGAACAGTGCCCCACCGCGGGGAAAAGGTTCCCCTGGTCGGGTTGGGTTAGATTAGTTCGTTGGGCTTACTTCTTGTGGAGCCCTCTTGATATCCAGAAAGGAAAAAGAGGACGGCTCCTGAAACTCAGATATCGACGTGCCGTTATCGGATAGAAATTGACCGAGGCTGGTCATATCCAGGTTTTGACGTGTACGGGTTGTTTTTTTGAGGAGATAGCCACCGGCTCTGAAATTCCCCCTGCCATTAACCATCGTGAGCAGTATCTTTTTCTGGGTGGCAACTTTCTCCTTATATTTCTTTTCCAGCTCCCTGAGCTCCTGAAATTCTGTGATGTAATCATCCATTTCAGGGATATCATCTGCTGCAAACCGGGGGCATGTCCTGATATGGTTACAAAACCCACATAGCGGCCCCGGCTCTGTCTTCAGTTCTATCTTCTGACCCTTCAGGCTTTGCTGATAGTCTTTCCAGATAGCCTCAGCCCGCTTGATCAGTCCATTATAAAGCGTACCCTGCGGGGTGTAGCCGTTGAAGAAACCAACGTCACCTTCGTTCAGATCAAGGGACAACACAGCGCCTTTGATCGTATAGTCAGGGTACTTCTTAGCCAGAGCTCCCATCTGCAGATACAGTTGCGACTCCCATGAGCTGTACGGCTGATCCGGTATCTTTCCGGCCTTTACTTCCAGGATGGACTTTATCTTCTTTTGATGAGCCGTGAATACAAAGTCGATATGCACCAGAGCCGGGAGCTTGTCCGTAGAGATATCCACCTCCACCTGACGCTCAAAATTACTGAATCCGGCTGCGGTAAACGCTGCGGCCACAATATCTTCGGCCATGTGTCCCCGCTGAAAACGAAGCAGAGTAGTCAGGTCATGTACTTTGGGAGAGATCTTTTCAAGAATTACTTTCCGGGGGCAAAATCCAATATCGGATGCACCCAGGTAATTCCGTCTGTCTCCAAGTGTCTCTTCGGTGTGCTGCTTCGAGAGAAGCTGTAAGCTGTTGTGCAGGGTATTTCGAATATCCATGTCTGTTCTCCTTAAGTAAGTCGAGGGAGAACACACGAATATCCCGCTGAGGGAAAAGTGTAATACTCCCTCATTGGGTAAGGTGTTTTGTTGGTTTAACAGGTACCGTTAATGTACGGCCACCTCCTTGTACCAGTTCTTCTCAGCTCCATCCCACCTGAACCCTTCTGCCTTCAGCAATTCTTTCTTATTAAAGGTGTCTCCGGTGGCAATAAGCCTGCCGTTGAGTCGCTGGTAGTCAACACCGGCGATTTGAGGTTCGGATTGGGGTGTTGGTGTCGGTGAAACCGATGCTTTGTGTTGTTGAGTTGGTTGGCTGTTTTGTTTCTGATTCTTCTGCACAGGTCTTAGTTTTCGTGGTTCGGGTTGGCTATTACTTGCCGGAGGCCTGTTTCCGGGACCGCTTTTATAGACATCTTCAAGCAATCCCCGATAGGCATCGGAACCAATAGAGACAAGGGAGAAGCATTTCTGAATCGCGTCGGTCACAGCGCCCTTATAGGCATCACCAACGTTCTTCTTCACAATATTCATCTGCCCTGTCTGTGAACCCTTGCATAGCCACTCGTTTGCTATGCGGATAAAGAGCTTTACCTCTACCACTGCCTGGAAATCAAAAATTTCCTTGCTAACAATTTCATAGCGCCAGTTCTCCGGCTGCAGGATCTCGTTGACCGCATCAAAAACGTATTGCGGTTTGAACCCGTACCTGACCTGGCCGATGACTTTGCCATCTCTGTCTTTGAACATTACCTGCTGCACTGCTTCGGAACCGAAGCTCCGGAGCTTTGCATTGATCTGTTTCACTGTCTCTGAAAAAGTTTCTGACATTGCTGTTTCCTCCTCGTCGTTGATAGGGAGGGAAACAACAATACCCCTGGCGGGAGTATGAAATTTCACTCCCTGATAATAGGGTTTGATACGTCTATGAAGAAAATAGTCGCAGCGAGGCACAACAAGGTGCTGCATCAAAAAGACGCAATTCTCCTGGACGATTTTCTAAGGGAAAAAAGAGAGCAGAATTTTTTGCAAATCAATTCTGCTTGGGAAGTTACCTGGGTTTATAGCGGGGAAGTTCGCCTCTGCGATTAAACTCTGCTGACCAGACGTGCCGTTCGGCTTTGAAAAAGGTTCCAAGGGTCATCCACAAAACAAAAGAGGTTCACTTCTGTGATTAAACATTTTGTCTGGAGCCCAGCTAGTTCCCGATTTTGCGGGGTTACTTGAAAGAATCAAGTGGAATAATGCTTAAAAATTATCCCTTTTTACAAAAAAATCAAAGAAAAATGTTCCGCCCCTGGAAAAGAGTATATAGGAGGGAAATTTTTCGGAGCCGAAATTATGGATACAATATTCCACCAGATCATAGATGCGTTCGTGGATAAGCACGGCTTGAGCAAAGGGCAGGTAATAGCTGAAATTGAGCGGACGTTCTCCTCAATGCTGTCACGCTGGCACCGGAAAAACGTGGTGGTTGTTTTCACAGGCGATCAGCTTTCAGCGCTTGGCTACCACGATGATAGCGGTGGGCCTGCCCAGGTACCGATTGATATAAAGACCATGCGCGGATGGAACACCATCAAAAGGATATTGGACAGGAATCTCAGTACAGCTGCCTGTCTTGATGAGGTCGGCAGATACAAGCGAAAGGAAAAGGATATTGTGTGGGGAGAGGTTATCTCGCGGGATGAAACAAGCCTTGGGGTTAAGTTGGATATAGAATTTGGAGTTGATCTTTATGGTACCTGTCCTCTGCAATACCTCGGTAAACATGAGCGGAACCAGCTGCTCATAGGTGACAAAAAAATCTTCCATATCAGGCGGATTGAATCTGTCATGGTTGGCGATATCCCTCGAACACAGATCACCGTCGACCGTGTCTCCAAAACCCTTGTGGTCAAGCTGATCAGACAACAGTTGAGCCCGAAGTTCAAGGATATCAAACTTCGCTGTGCCAAACGGTATGTAGGGCATAAAAGCTTTATTCAGTCCAGCGAGTATTTACCCAAAAAAGTGATCCTTAAGGCGGAGGATGAGTTGGGGGAGCATATTCAGGTGAACGTGATCCGGGAGAGGAAATTCCAGAACCCATGATATTCAAACGCAAAACAAACAACGAGTGTGCGGTTGAGCTGGGAAGCGGAATTAACCTGGACGCACCGGAAACAATCATGCAGATCCGATATCCGGATAGTTACCGGAAAGCACATTTCTGGTGTTTCGGGACCACCAGGGTCGGCAAGACCAGGGCAATGGAAAACATCATCGAGCAGGATATCCGCAAAGGGTATTCGGTGGTGGCCATCGATCCCAAAGGTGACGCAGATCTGTTCTCCAAAATTGTCCAGGTCGCATTTGATAACGGTCGTCAGCAGGATCTTATGCTGATAAACCCGATTTTTCCGCAATACAGTGCGACCCTGGATCCTTTGTCCTCATATTACATGGTTGAGGAACTGGTTGCTCACATCACTGCAGGCGTGACAATCGGTCGGGAGCCCTACTATTACAGCGTGGCCTACGAGGTGAGTTTACTGGTTGTACAGTCCCTTATTATGCTCGCCCGGGCAACAGGCCAGAAACCGTCATTCAACCTCAGCGATATTAAAAACAATATCGGTCATAACGACCTGGCTGCACTCAAGGAAAAACTCGACTACATCGACAATCCCGAGGCAGAACAGCTCTCAAGGGATCTGGCAAAAATCCTCGTCACCCCGGCAGAATTCAACTCCAAGGTGGGGAGTTCCCTGCGAGTGGCGCTCACCGAATTGACCTCGGGGAATATCGGGAAGATTATCGGCCATGCTGAAGAAGATCGATTCATTGAACGTCTGGAAGCAGGCAAACCGGTAATCCTGGTTGTCCAGCTTGGCTCCCTGCTTACCAAACGGGCTGCCTACTCCGCTGGGAAAGTTCTCATATCCATGCTGCAGGCCTTTGTCGGACGCAGGTATTCCAGTGACAAAAGGGTAACACCTCCGCTTGCACTTCATATAGATGAGGCTCAATCGGTTCTCTACCACGGCATCGAGGATCTTTTTGCCAAGGCAGGCGGTGCCGGCATTTACATTCATGGATATTGCCAATCTATCAGTCAGCTTTATTCAGAGATTGGTCAAGATAGAGCCAACACCATCCTGGACAACTGCAACACCAAGCTGTTCATGCGGGTGCCGGATACCAAGACGGCAAAATACGTATCAACCCACCTTGGCGAGAAACGAACATACTCCCCGATTATCTCCCTTGGTGGAGGATTGTCCATTCGTGAGACTGAAGAAACCCGAATCAAGCACACCGAACTACTCAATCTGGCTCCCAGGCAATTCTTCCTTACCACCTATTCCGGGGTATACCGGGGAGTGACCAGGGATGTATCGGAAGCCTCCATCAAAGTTGTCTTTCCGGATGTACAGGAGGCCCTCCAGCCATGATCAGTATTAATGGAATTTTCATCGCAGCCATCGGAGCTTTGCTCCTGTACATCCTGAGCATTGTTCTTCTTGGCAAACGAAACCAAACACAAACCATTGATCAGCAGAAAATACCCCTCAGTGAACTGGCCGAAATCTGGGCTGAAAGCAAACGTACCGGCCAGATTCACATCAGGGATATAGCGCCCTTATGGCGGAAAAGCACAATTACCGAAGAAGACCGCTCCGAGTATCTTTTTAAGTATTCCAGGATTGAGCAGTGGTTTCAGGAGAATATTGTAGATCAACCCTGGTTCAACCAGGCAGAAGCACATACGGAAATCTGCTACCAGCTCCTTCGGATGCTTGAGGAAGAAGATCCTTGTCCGTCTGTCGTGAATCCGTCAAATGATGTTGAGGCCTCCTGGGACACCAACACCTACAACATGCTTGGCAAGACAACGTTGCTTGATCATACCCTGCACGTTGCTGAGCAGACGATCTCCCTGCTTATTAGCTCAGAGGCAAATCACGTAATCCCCGATGCCATGGTTGCAGCACTGGGACATGATATCGGCAAACTCCCTACCAACCGAACCCATCTCTACAGCCTGGGAGAACATCCGCTGGCTGCAGGCAGGGTACTTGCTGAGATTAAGCTGTTTGGGAACCTCTCCCGTAAAGAGGAGATTTCCAAGGCAATCAAGCACCACCATATGAGGCCTGAAGGGCTGATCGGTAAAACCCTCAAAAAAGCGGATCAGAAATCCAGGCAGATGGAACTTGAAGATGCTGTAAATGGACAGAAACAGCAGGCAGAGCAAGGTGAAGATACCGTCGAAGAGGCAACTCCTTTGCCTGCAGCAGAAAACAATCTGGCAAGACAGGCTGATGCGGACATTTACGGTGGGGATGAAAAAGTTGATTCGAAGAACAAAACCTATTCAGGGGCAATTAACCAGATAAATATCTCAAGCTGGTTTGAGCCCGAAAAATTTCTGAAGGAACTGAGGGCCTACATCAACCGCCTTGAAGGCAGAAGGTTTATGGCCTTCTCCATGCCAGAAGGCTATGTCTATTTTCAACCCAAGGTCATTGAAGAGGTCACAAGAAAACTGGCTGAAAAAGCTGGAGCAATGGACATCGCCACCATGGCAGACAAAGACAAGTCCATGCAGAAAGTCCTCTTCAGTGTGGTGGAACAATTTCGCGGTGGCCATGACCTGATCGCAAGAGACCTTATCAACGATAAATATTTTGGCGGTTATTTTACCATCAAAATGCAGAGCGGCAAGACGATGAAAGGCTATTTCACGCCCTTTAAAGCGGAAGCCTTTGGCTCAACAGCTGAGCTGGAAAATACCAAAAAGGGAATTTTGAAGAATTTTGTTTCCGTAGATGTATATCAGAATTGAGTAAAGCCATGGCAGGGAAAGACGATTACAGTACAAACACCACGATTATTCCCCTTGGCGGCAGTGGTGGTTACAGACCACGCAATATTATCAGTGCTATCTCAGAGATCCAGCAGTTCTACGTCATTGAAAGCCAGGGACAGAATATTCCTTCCGAATTTTTAACCCTGGAAGGCTCCCTGGACCTTTTTAAGATCGGAATGAGAAGCGGGTTCAACGAGGGACTGTTTATTGTCCTTCTCTTCCCTGTTTTTTCTTTTTACCTGCTGCCGTTCGTTCTCGACACCTCGGATCCATTTGCCAAAGGGATGGTCACCTTGGTTCCCTACCTCCCCCTGATCATCAATACCATACTCTGCGTCTATATCGGCAGATATTACGTCGGAAACATAACCCGGCGTGCCATAAACTCTCTGTTCATCGGCAGGGGCATGGTGTTGCTGCTGAAAGGGTTCCTGATATATGTGATCTATCAGATCGTCTTCAAACTGAGCACCCCGGAATATGTCTGGGCTGTCGCACAGAAATTCAGCCAACCGGAGAAGATATACGAAGGCTATTTGCAGATTCTACCAGAGCTGGTACCCCTGGCCACCGAAACAGCGGTGGGGATGTGCTTTGCAGCTATCTCACCCTATATCGCCTCATACGCCCTCGATAAATGGAGGCTGTATAGAGCAAAGAAAAATATGGAACAAATACAATAACCAACACTCCGGAGCTGGAAATGACAGAACAGAAACAAGCAAATGGAAAAACAAAAACCAAACGAACCCGACCAACCAGGGAAGAAATTCTGGAACGAAAAGTCAGTATGGCCAGAGAGCGAGGAGCCAGAGTCATAAAAGTAAATTCTCCCCTTGGATCAATCATGTTCAATGTACTTCGTCAGTTTGATCAGGCCTATGCAAGTTTTAAAGGCAAGCTCGGCGAACCCGGTGGTATCTCCCATGAAGATGGTGCACGTATGATGGCGAGAGCAAGGGATATCACCGTCGAATTTTCCGATTTGACCAAAGAGCTGAGCAAAGAAATTGGTTTTCGTTACTACACCCCTGAGGAATTGAAGGCTGTACAAATCGATAGCGAGTCCCAAAAGTGATTGAAAAAAAGACCAGAGAAGCCTTTCTCAAAGAGGATTACCCTATAAATCCGCCACTACCAGAAAACTTCGATTCCACACCAAACGAAGAACGCCCTGCATGGCAGATCGAAATCCTTTGGAATAGACCATTTATTGTCACAACCCCCTTTTTCAGTAATGAAAAATACAGAGAAGATTGGTACCAGCATTGGCCCTCTGGGATCAGATACGATGTCAGGTGCCTGGATGGTGGAGCATGGGACCGATCCACCTGTTGGGGAATGTATCCAACCGTTGAGGAAGCTATCGAATGCTGCAAAGATGGACCAACATGGTGAAGTCGATGAGCTCAACACGATAGAGAAACCCAAATAATGTGTCTAAGACACAGGAACACCCCTCCCTAAAGGTTATCATTGCCACTACGATTCTTTCCCATTTTAGTATCGAGTACTCCTGTAACCTGTCATGGATAAGCTCTGTTTTAGCGAGTAAATATTGTTGTCAGGCTTTCTGGCGGTCTTTTTGTAGATACAGGAGAAGCTCTACTTGAGAGTAAACTTCCATAATTAAAGTTGCCAATGGTGATTTTATCTAAAGTATCGCCCTGGAGTTTGCCCGAGAGTCTTTTTAAACATCGATATAAATGCGCTCGGGCTGTCATAACCTAAATCTATCGCCACGGTTGTCACAGGTTCATTCATCCCCAATCGTCTGAGTGCTTCCAAGATTCTCACCTGCTGACGCCATTGCCCAAAGCTCATACCTGTTTCTCTGCGAAAGTGACGAGCAAGGGTTCTTCCAGTTGCTCCAATGATTTTTCCCCACTCATCCAACGTCCGATTGTCACCGGGGGACGCAGAAAGTAGATCATAGATTTTCTTCAGCCTCTGATCCTCTGGAATAGGTAGTTCCAAAGAAGCCATATCAACACTGGAAATCTGATCCAGGATAACTGTCAACAAACGTTCCTCTCCTTCGCCTTCTGGGTAAAGTTGAGGCAAGGTTATAGCATATAGAATCAGCTCCCGGAGTAAAGGTGTGACAGCAATAACGCAACACTCCGTTGAAGGACCGGAAAACACCGTTGGATCAATATACAAGGTTCTCATCGATAGATGACCTGAAACCTCAATCTCATGGAATGTATTAGCGGGGATCCATACAGCACGAAGTGGAGGAACTACCCACATGCCTCTATTCGTTTTAACTGTCATTACACCTGATGATGCATAAAGGAACTGTGACCGAGAGTGCTGGTGTCGAGGTATTAAATGACCGGATGGAAACTCCTTGGCCACCGCAACTATTGGGCGTGGAATATTTCTATAATTGTCTGCTTGATCCAAAGGCATATGATGTCCTTTTTGAGATATTATTTGTCACAATATAGCAAGAAAGATATTCGGGTTTCGAGTTAAAATCAATCACACGTTACCTCAAATAGAAATAGACACCCCAGGAGTGATCGATGAACTATAGGCATATTGGCATACTTTCTGCTGGCCATATGGCAACAGATATAAATCAGGGAGCATTACCTGCCATGCTTCCCTTCTTCATAGCTGCATACGATCTTTCTTATACAGCAGCAGCGGCGATAGTGTTTGCCGTCAATATGTCCTCAAGCGTTGTTCAGCCATTGTTCGGAATCGCAGCAGATCGCTATTCAAAGCCTTGGCTCCTACCAGGAGGATTGATGCTTGCTGGTCTAGGGCTGTCTTTGACAGGTGTATTTGAGGGATATCAGTGGTTAATGGCACTCGGGATTGTCAGTGGGATCGGTATTGCAGCTTATCACCCGGAGGCCGCGAGACTTGTCAATTTTGCCGCAGGAAATCAAAAAAGTTCGGCAATGAGTATTTTTGGGGTTGGAGGGACAATTGGCTTTACCCTTGGACCGATCATTGTCTCGGCAGCAATGCTTCAGTGGGGACTTGGTGGGACACTTGTTCTCATCGTACCCGTAACAATCATGTCTATAGTAATCATATCTCACTTCCCATTATTTGAAGCCCTTGAAACCATCAATAATGGGAAAGTAGTTGTTTCCACAACAGGCACAGCTACAGAAAACTGGAGTGCTTTTTCAAGAATAGCAATTATCGTAAGCGGTCGATCAGTTATTTTCTTCGGATTAAATATTTTTATACCTCTCTATTGGATAAATGAATTAAGTCAATCAAAGCTGACAGGTGCAATGGCACTATCGATTTTCGCGGGTTCTGGAATAATCGGAAACCTTGCCGGAGGCGTTCTTGCCGATCGTATTGGTCAGAAAAAGGTGACTCTTCTGGGATTTTTAAACCTATCAGTTTTGCTGCCAATCTTAATCGCAGTTGATAGTGCGTTATTCGCAACAATTTTGCTGATCCCTGCAGGTTTTATGCTGTTTGCCACCTATAGCCCAACTATAGTTTTAGGACAAAAGTATCTACCAAATCGTGTTGGCCTTTCATCTGGAGTAACACTTGGGCTTGCAGTTGCAATAGGAGGAGGAGCAGCCCCGTTTATAGGTAAGTTGGCAGACATATATGGTGTTTGGATGGCACTGGCATCAGTCGCTTATTTGCCGATACTGGTATTTATACTTGCATTAACCTTGCCTGAACCTTCAGGTAAAAAGGCTAAGACAACCGCAGTTGAGAACCCATGAAAGAGTGTAGGCTTTAGGTTGCCTTAACGAACCTATGTGCAATTGCCAATCACCCTGCCTTGAGGTTATCCTGGGCAGGGTGATTTGGCGATATGATCGAAAATGGTCAGAAATGGAGTAACTGCAAGCAACATAACCAAAGAGCAGCTAGACGCAGCAGCTGGTCAACGTGCTTAAAATTGCCTCTACGATTGTGGGTGTCGTTGCACGATCTACTCTGTTGAGAAGTGTATCACGTAAAACTCAACAAACAAATTCCTGTTGCCAGCAATTAGACGATTTTTAGACGTCTCGAAGTCTTACGCTTATCGCGGAGTCTCCTGGCGGTCGCTTACCTATCGAAATAGCTCCATACTAGATGAAGAAAGTGGGAGCGCACCTACTCTCTTATCTCAAAGCACCTGGAGGTTGATTTCTCTGAAGTTGTCCTTCAAGATTTTTCAGATCACCGAGCACCCATAAATCTTTTATCAATTCACCTTCGAACGTAAATAATGCGCAACCATTCCAACTCACACGCTTTTGTGTGGGGCTGTAACCCATAAAATCACCTCGATGAATGCCAGTAAATGTCATCTTCGCAAAAACTTTGTTTCCTTCCGCTACAAGCTCCTCAATTATGCATCGATAAGCCCCCAGTGCCCTGTGCACCATATCAACGTATTCTGCAAATCCGGTATGGCCTCGCTTTTCTTGACCCAGCGACCCTCTGAACGTAAATTTTTCGTGGAGTAAAAACGGAATCGCATTCTTGTCATGTGCATCCCAAAGGACTTCATAAAATTTCCGAACCTGATCTCTGTGCATCCTTCCCTCTCAAGATACGATAAAGCTAATATACAGAAACTTCACAACTCTCTCCTGGCAATGCGATACAACAACAAAGTGTGTTAGACAACCTGGCGGCTACCGCTGTAGTATCGTACAATCCACTTTACTAGATTGGTGCTAAAAATATCAATCTATGACACCGCTTTGCCGAAGTACGCCTTTGCAGGTATATGAACAATGAAGTTGTCCATGGTTTCATGTCTCTGTATATATTTACTTTTTTAGCGATTTGCCTGCACCCCAGGCATCACCAACTTTTTCACCTAATGCCCAGAAATTGTTTTCCGGCATTGCCAGCATGAACGGGTTAATTATACTCATATCCGGCTTACCATCTGTCAGGCAGCCATCCTCGCACCAGGATTCAATCAGTTCACCGATAAAGAGGGTGTTGGTGGGAAAATCTATGCTTGTATACAGCTTGCAAGCCAGGGTTAAAGGGGCCTGTTTGATCATCGGAGCAGACTTCAGTTCGCCGTAAAACAGCTCAAACAACTCAGACTTATCTTCCTTTCTGCCGGAAATGAGCCCTGTGTAATCGGTGATCGCAACCATATCTGTGGACGGCAGGGAGAGGCTAAATTCACCTGTTTCTACAATCGCATCGTGGGTGGCATGTACTTTATTTACCCCAATACCGAAAAGCGGCGGATTGGCGTTGACCCTGGTGACCCAACCAAGTGCCATAAAATTCGGTTTACCCCCATACATGGTGCCGAGGATCATTTGAGAGGTGGGAACGTTGAACATAGTGTTCTTGAATTGTGATTTGCTCATCTCGTTTCCTTTAGTTGAGTTTGTGGTGTATGCAATTGTCATTGTGGCAATGTAATTCTGAGCAGCTTTGCTCCACTATCATTGCCAAAAATCAAACCACCGTCAGTGGTCACATACAGGGATTTGTTTCCTTCAGAATCGAGACCAAACTGTGCCGCCGTACTGCCGGTTACCGCCGGTTGTTTAGCTGCGATGGGGGTAGTGGTTCCATCTGGTTCAATTTTTAGAATTGTATCACCGTGGGTAGTCGCATAGATGGTTTTGTCCGTATCGACTACAAAATCATCGACCACGACATTCTCATGGAGAACAGTCAGTTTCGCAGGGTTCCCCTGACTGTCTATTGTGGTGTGGAGGAGGTTTGCTCGATCACCATTTGCCGCATAAAAAACATTCTCGTAAACCTGTATTCCGTTGACGCCTGGAATATGACCTCCAGGTTTTTCTTGGGTGAGAGCCTCGCTTTCAAGCCATATATCAATTGCGCCATTCTGTACGTTGATCTTCCAGATAATCCCTTTAATCGCATCTCCAATAAGGAAATTGTGTTGATCCAATATTGTCATGCCGTTGAGAAAAGCTGCTTGCGGCAGGTCCTTCAAAAAGGATACTTCACCCTGGAGGTTGATCTGGTAAACAGCCATGGACTCTGTGAAAGAGGGACCGGCGAATATCGGTACCTTGTGAACAGCCAGCAACCCATCACCGTTTTTATTGAAACGCAGAGAAACAGGATGGTCTTTTGTTACAGTAAAAAGCGATAAACCGTTTTGGGGGGTGTAGCGGTGGATTGTTTTACCTGTATAATCTGTGATGTAAAAAGCGTTGTCGGGGCCGACGGCTATATTTTCGAAAAAATGCCCTTTTGGCATTTGGAAAATTGTTCGGGTGTCGTAGTTGTCATTGCCTTCCTGTGCATTTGCCTGCAGCGGTATAACCAAAAAGAATAAAGAGAAAACGAGAAGTCTTGATAGTGAATACATTGTTTTTAATTGTCCTCTGTTGATCTTTATCGATCTGTCTTGATCAAACTTTCCACTGCTTTCCGGGCGTTTTCTTTGCCTTGGGCCTGATTATGGATGTCATCAACTCCCCGCAGGCCACCTACAGCCAGTGGCGGCTCCGTTGAAAAACCCAAAAACGAAAACATGGTGTTCACGTAGGTGAAGTATTGTTCAAATTGTGTCGTATCTGGTTGTCCCTGCGTGTAGATTGATAGTAATTTTTGATTGTCCAGAAGTGATGAAAAGTCCGGCCTGAGGAGTGGCATCAAACGATCTGTAAAGAGTTTTGCCTGGGCACTCATCTGCCACATATAGACGGGTGAAGCAAGGACCACTGCATCTGCAGACAAAATATCTTCAAGGATTCCGTTCATATCATCTTTGATAATGCAGGTACCCTCCCTGCCGGGTTCCTTGCATTTATAGCAGCTTTGACATCCTTTTATTTCTAGTCTGTTAAGATCATATTTAGTCGTTTCGACTCCGCTTTCACCGGCCTGAGTTAAGAGTTCATCGAGAAGTTGAGCTGTATTACCTTTTACCCGTGGGCTTCCGTTTAATCCTATAATTTTCATCACAATTCTCCTGTTGTTATTAGCCCTGTATGCGGGCTTTTATATCTGAAACGGATTCTCCATTTACGCCAAGGTTCTCTTCGCTGAACTCTTGAAGTACAACGGTGAAAAAATTGGACGAAATTTGCGTTACCTCAACTGCTGTTGCAGTGAGTTTTTCAATAAGGTCTTTCTTCTGTTTTGAGCCGAGGTGTGCTCCCTGATAAGTAATAACAGGCATAATAATTCTCCTTCATTATTGTTTGTTGTGCATGCAACTTTTTGGCGAGAAAAATACAGATTACTCTTGCTGTAACTTCTTGCTTGCTTCCAGGCAAAGACGAGTGAGTTGTTCACCGTTTTTACGGCCAAGGATTTTGCTGTATCGTTCATAAAGGTTTTTCCACACCTCTTGAATGGCAGCTTGAAGCTGTATCCCTTTTTTCGTTGGGTGGATGTAGGTTATGCGTCCCTGTACATCCTTTTGCAACAGCTTTCTTTTGACCAGAGCATCAATGAATCGGGAAACTGTCGATGGAGCCATATTCATCCCTGCTGAAATCTCTTTTTGAGAGATTCCAGGGGCGTCTATAGCCATCAACATCAAAAACGCATACGATGGCGTCATGCCGATACTGGCAAATTCTTCCTCTCCCATTCTGGTAATATCACGTGCCAATGAGTTAGCTGTAAAGAAGAGACAGCAATCCAATGGGGTTGTTTTGTTGCATACTGTATTATCCATAGTTGCACATACAAGTATTCTGTTCGGTAAACAATGTCAATAGAAAATTATCTTTTGCAATTCATGAAAACAACCCTTGCAGCCAGTTCCAAAAAACGTGTAGAGAATGATGGTGGTTACGATTTGCCGGAAGAATCAACCCATAGCTGCTGCCAGCCGGATCAAAACCGTGTGGTGCTGTCAGCTGCCTGTTATTCAGCACATCAAGTGCGATCAATCGTGATACCAAGCCAACCCCAAGACCAGCTATGGCGGCTTCAGCCACCAGAAAATGGTGGTCCAGAAATCGGATTTCGGCTGGCTTTGGAAATTCTGGATGTGACTCAAGTCAGTCATCCCACCCTTCTTCCCGTATTTTGCTGCCAAGGGCAGTGTACTTACCTGAATTGAAATTCTCTACCATTGAATGGGCCATAACCGGTCCCATCTCTTCATCAAAAAGATGTGTAACAGTCCATGAAGGTTTGATCGGAAAATCAATTCGATGAAGTGCAACATCTACCCCTTCCTTTTGGAAATTGAGTGGCCCTCCTCCCACGGAGAGGTGTATCGGGTCATTTGGGCATGTGTCCAGAAAGTGACTTAATCTGTGGAGTAACCACCGGGCAGTCAGTGATCTTTAGCAAGATACCACCGGTGCAGCTGGGGTATGGTGCGTTAATTTCAGGTTCTCATCTGGCTTGGTTTATACTGGTTGCCCTTGCTTTTTCTTCACTCAATTGGAGTTAAAATTTTACCATGGAGGAACACATGAAGTACAAATCGATCAACTTTGGAACCAAGTTTAAGAAGTTCACCGAACACTGGACACCGAAAGTCATCGCGGAAATGAATGACTATCAGTTCAAATTAGCAAAGATAAAAGGGGAATTTACCTGGCATGAACATAAAGATACCGATGAGGTTTTCATTGTTGTATCTGGTGAGATGGAGATTGAATTTCGTGACGGGAAAGTCCAGATTTCAGAAGGTGAAATGTACGTAGTCAAAAAAGGGGTCGAGCATAAGCCTTTTGCACAGGATGAGTGTCAAATCCTTATCATCGAACCCCGGGGTATCGTGAATACCGGTGAATCTGAGAGTGACCTGAAAGCAGAGAACGATGTGTGGATATAAGGGCTTGTGTTACTTTTTACCAGAGAGCAGCTGTTCAATCACATCTATAAGTTTGTTGGCAAAGGTGACATCCAAAGGGGCGTGCTCCACCAACAGGCGATACCACATTGGACCGTAGACCAGGTCGAGTATCAATTCGAGGTCCACTGTCTCGCCTATTTGTCCCGTTTTTTGGTGCCTTAGCAGTATCTGGCGAAGAGTGGACCTTCTGGTCTCGATAAAGCTTTCCCTGAAAAGCTTGAGCGTTTCCGCATCCTTTCGCCCTGCCATAAGGAGTCCGGACAGCATATTTCTTGATGCCTGACTGTCGGATCTGGTACAGGAGGCGGAAATAAACTGTCGCAAATCTTCAATCAACGATCCTGTGTCAGGGATAAGCACGTTCTTGTTGGCATCTTCCAGCACAGCCTCGATCACTAGCTCCGCTTTTGATTTCCACCATCTGTAGATAGTCTGCTTACCGACCCCGGCTTCTTTTGCAATATCGACGATTTTAAGCTTTTCGTATCCAACCGATTCAATCAGTTCAATGGTGCTGTTAATGATTGCTTCCTTGGAAGATTTGCTTCTCGGTCGCCCCCGTTTTGTATGTTGGTCCATTTTAATTCCTTAAATTACAATTCGTTGTTTATTTACGAGACAATTAGTTTTGAAAATATATTGACAAGAATACAGCATTGGTTACCTTATGGCAATAAATAGAAGACATGGTGTCTCGATATTATGTTTGCCAATTAGTTAAATGAACAAATAGAAGGGAACGCAATGATTGAATTTGCAATAAACCAGGAACGATGCACAAGCTGCGGCCTCTGTTCTGCTGAATGTCCTGTGGGGATCATTACCTGTGACCCGGGGCCAGAACTCACAGATGACTCAGCATGTATTGGCTGCCAGCACTGTCTGGCGGTTTGCCCAACAGCAGCAATCTCTGTCCTGGGTAACGATCCAGACCAGAGCAAACCGATAAAGCAAAACGATATGAGAAATGGTCTCGAACATCTCATCACTTCAAGGAGATCAATTCGTAAGTTCAAGAAGGCCGACGTACCTCAACAGGATATTGAAGATTTATTAAACATTGTTTGGCATGCACCCAAAGGAATAAATAATAAAGACCTGCTTTTGACTGTGTCATCAACACGGGAAGCGACCGAATCGATAAGTGCAGAGGTGTACCGGAGGCTCATCGAAAAGCTGGGGACAGAAAAGAGCCCGGACTCACCGGAAAGTGAATATCTACAGTGGGCAGCCCAGGAAATGAAAGATAACAACAAAGACATCATTTTCAGGGGAGCTCCACATTTCTTAATAGCATCTTCACCGGAATCCTCACCCTGCCCAAAGGAAGACGCCTTGATTGCCATGTCCTACTTTGAATTGATGGCTAACGGCATGGGAATGGGCACGCTTTGGGATGGGATGTTGAAATGGTCTATCGACACGGTATTTCCAGATTTACGTGAACGTATCGGAATCCCGGACGATCATATTATCGGTTATGCCATGGTTTTTGGGATACCGGCGGTGAAGTACCAGAGAACAGTCAACCCAGGGACAGCGAATATAAATCTGTTGAGTAAAGGGATATAAAAAATGAAAGCATTACAGTTGGAAAAAGCTGGAAGCAAGTTAACCGTAATCGAAAAAGAAAAACCGGCTCCCAGACCAGATGGCGTTGTGGTCAAGATGCTTGCTGCACCGGTGCTGAGTTATATGCATGGGGTTGTTGATGGAAGCTTGCCCTATATGCTTCCTGGAAAACCATTTATACCGGGAAGTGATGCAATTGGTGTGGTGGAATCGGTAGGGAAAGAAGTGTTTGATCTAGAGCCCGGAACCTTGGTCCATGCAGGTCCACAGATTGGATCTGGATATGGAGCAGGTAAGCCTGATGACCTACTGATTGGATTGACAGGTATGGCAGCCGAATCTACGAGAATTCAGGATATTTGGATGGATGGCTCATTTGCCGAATATGTTCACTATCCGGTGGAAAATATTACCCCGCTTACCGGGCTCGAATCGCATGATACCGCAAAACTGGGAGCAATTATGTATCTAGCGGTGCCATACGGTGGCTTGCTATCCATTGATTTCAAGCCAACGGAAACGGTCATAATCGGCGGGGCTACTGGGAATTTTGGTGCACATGGAGTACTCATGGCGTTGGCCATGGGAGCGGCAAAGCTTATCCCTACCGGGAGAAACCGTGAAGCACTCGAAAAACTAAGGTCGATAGAACCAACAAGAGTTTTTCCCGCTCTTTTAACAGGAGAGTTGGAGAAAGACAGTGATGCAGTAAAAGAGGCCGCTGGTGGTAAAGCAGACTGTTTCCTTGATATCGTGGGCGGAGGGAGCACTGACTCCGTTCTTGCTTCTATTCGAGCACTGAGAAACGGTGGCCGGGTATCATTAATGGGTGCATTGCAGGAGCCTATCAATATCCCATACGTGGAAATTATGGTGAGAGAACTTACCATCAAAGGGAACTTTATGTATCCGAAAACCGCTGCCAGAGATATTGCGCGGTTTATCCAGGCAGGAGTTATCGATCTGGACCGGCTAGAAATTGAAACCTTTGAGCTGGAAGATGGTGCCAAGGCAGTTCAAGAAGCCAAAGTAAAGAATGGACTTTCTTTTAATGTAATTGCAGGTTCCGTCTAAGTAATCGCAAAGTACCTTCTCTTCATTTTAATGATTGGGGAGGTGCTTTGGAGATAAAACCAAGGGTTTAGTAAAATAGTAGCTGGGAAGGGGGAGTGTTATGATTGCCCATAAAGAATCTCATTTTTTTAATGTGTTCCAATGAGAGATAGCTACTGTTTTATGAAGCTAATAGAATTTAAAAGCCTAGCGACGGTCACGGATGGATGTAAGAGAACTACGAAAACTTTTTACAGCATTTAGTATAAAGCTGATTGAGGAGAAGGGTTTGTCAGACTGGTGGCGTCAGCCGCTGTTGGCAACGGCAGTAGTCGATGAGCGCTTTGAACTCCTCCCTGAAGTTGCTGCCCCAGATCACATGCCTCCCAAAGAGCTTCTCGTAACATGTCAGGCAGTTGTCGTTTTCTTTGTTCCATTCACTGCCGAAGTCGTCAATAGTAATGCTGAAGGAAAGTTTGCTAGTGAAGTTTGGGGGCAGACACTCTCACCTACCAACAACCTCATTGAAGAAATAAGTGAATTTATCTGTGCCTCTCTAGCCAAAGAGGGGTATAAATCAGCAGTCACTCCGCCTACCTATAATTTTGACAAAAAATCTCTAACTTCACGTTGGTCTCATAAACATCTTGCTTATATTGCTGGACTTGGACGGTTTGGAGTAAATGCGCAGCTGATCACACCCTCAGGTTGTGCAGGCAGATTGGGTAGCCTAGTGACAGAGGCTCCGTTGGGAGACCATCCGCTTATTAGAGAAAAGGAACTCTGCCTTCACAAGGCAGGCAAAGCATGTATGAAGTGTATACAGACCTGCCCGGTGAGGGCTCTAAGCTTTGAAGGAATTGATCGACACCGGTGTGATGCACGTATACAGATTAACCGTAAAAGGTTTGCTGCTCGTTCGGGTATGTCTGATGACATAGAGGTTTGTGCAAAGTGTGTTGCTGGTATGCCATGTAGCCTGAGGGCACCGATATGATCAACAATTAGAAAACAACCTCTTTAAAATTGCACGGTACTATAGTGCGAAACAACAGCTTAAGAGATTCGCCCTGTCGAGACTATATTGTCACTCATATCGCAGGATGAATATTATTACCTATTTATGGCGTTTCGAAAAGCCTAATGCCTAACAATTGAAACGAAATTCAAAAAAATAAAGCTTCTCCACAGCCTAAGGAGACGTACGTTATGACGGCGTTAGAGGCTCGTATTGGCAATATAAACCAATCAAGCAAATCAACTTGCTACCATATGTGCAAAATTCTAGGCCAAATTACGACCTTTTCAATACCGCAAAGTAAGGGGGCTGTTGCACCTCTCGACCTCGTCGAGGAAAACCACTGATCAATCAATCAAGTATTGGAAGCAATAATGAACCTATCAGTGTGTGTTTACCACACGCAGTCAACTCAAACAGACATCTTGCTCCCCATGACAATTAGCCTGAAATGGGTATCTGCTTGAGTCTTTCCTTGGTCTCCAGCCCGGGCATCTCTTCTGCTAGTATTTCCTTTACAATATTTATCTGATTGGAGTGCAACGCATGCTTTGAATTTGCAAAATAAAGGATATTCGTTAGCGGTTCATAACCCTTCCACAACAATTTGATATGGCCTGCATCAATTTCCTTGGTACAGAGAAAGTCGGGAATGACAGCAAGACCGGAAGAGGCGGAGAGGCTTCTGACTATAGAGTGGATATTGGGAACAATAAAATTTGGACGGAACCCGGGGTGAGAACCGAAATTCGTCTGCCAGAAACGGTGAAGATGTTCATTATCGCCAGCAATGCCATACCATGTCTGGGTTGTTAGCCAGTCAAGTATTTCTTCCTTTGTACTTGATTCAAGAGCTTGCTTGAACCAACTGGTATCTGTGCTGCTGCCAGCAACTAGAATTATCTGCTCTCGTGAGAAGGGCTGATACATCAGTTCGGTTTTATCAATTTTATGAGGGGTAACAACTATATCGATAACGCCTTGATTGAGTTTGTTTAAAAGCTCGCGGTACTCGCCAAATTCTGCGATGAGATTGAAGTTCAAGTTCGGAAGATGTTTTTCAAGGCTTATTTGGAAGGTTTCAAAGCACATTCCGACAGTAATGGTCGGAATATCTTCGCGTGTTGATTTCTGGAAATGGGCTTCAACTTCATGTAGCTGTTTTAGCGGATCTACAACTGAGTTATAGAGAAGTTTTCCTCTCTCTGTGGGTATGAGTTTTCGCGGCTTGCGCTCGAACAATTTAAAACCCACATAACTTTCCAGCGAGCTTAAATGAAGGCTTGCCCCGGGTTGCGAAATATATAGTGCCTCAGCAGCCCCGGTGAGACTTCTTTTTTCATAGATGGTTTTGAAGGTTCTGAGCCATTCAAGATTCAGCATATCTCTATCTATCAGAATAATAATCTGAAAGCATAATTTGTCTTATTTGAATAATTATGCAGCCTGACGCATTATGTCAATTAGAAAGTGAAGCAAAACTTTTGCGAGTAGAGATTGTGCTCGATTGAACTCATAATGAAAAGGACACTATACATGGAAACACAGCATCTTTTTAGTACATACAATTTAGGGCGGCTTGAACTCAAAAACCGGATCGTTATGCCACCTATGACACGTTCCCGTGCAGCTCAAGGGGATGTGCCCACGGATCTGATGGCTACCTATTATGCACAGCGAGCAAGTACCGGACTCATTGTAACTGAGGGAACCCAAATTTCCCGCCAGGGGCAGGGATATGCTTGGACCCCTGGCATATACAGTCCTGAACAGGTTGAAGGGTGGAGCAAGGTGACCGAAGCGGTTCATGCAGAAGGAGGGGTAATATTTGCACAGCTCTGGCATGTGGGCAGGATATCTCATGTAGCGTTGCAGCCATGTGGTGAACCACCGGTTTCTTCCTCCGCACTCGTTGCTGATGGGGTAAAGGTTTTCATCGATCCGAAGGGCAAGGGGCCTGAAGGAGGTGTAGGAGAAATGGTTCAACACAGCAAGCCACGGGCTCTCACCATTTCTGAAATAAAGGAAATCGTCAAACAGTACGGCGCAGCTGCGCAGAATGCCATGGATGCTGGTTTTGATGGTGTTGAGGTGCACGCCGCGAATGGATACCTGATCAATCAGTTTATCGATTCCCAGGCTAACACTCGTACGGATGAATATGGCGGCAGCCTTGAAAATCGCCTGCGGTTTCTGGAAGAGGTTGTATCCGTTATTGCCGAACAGATTGGACCGGAAAAAACAGGTGTTCGCCTTGCACCATTTACTTCACTAAATGGAACTGTTGACGATGATCCGGAGGCTACCTACCTTGAAGCAGCCAGACGGCTTAACACTCTCGGTGTTGCCTATATCCATATCGCAGAAGCCGATTGGGAGGATGCCCCTGGAGTACCGGATGGTTGGAAGGGAAAGCTCAGAGAAGCATACAGTGGAGCCATCATTTACGCAGGATATTACGATAAGGTAAAGGCAGAGGCCGCGATTGCATCAGGTGATGCAGATTTAATTGGCTTTGGCCGTGCGACAATTGCCAACCCTGATCTGCCTTGGAGGCTGCAGGAAGGGATTGCCCTTAATCAACCGGAATCCGCAACTTTTTTTGGTGGTCAGAAAAGAGGGTATACTGATTACCCGTATGCGATGAAATAGTATCGTCAATTATGATTGTAATTGTGGTTTTGAACACGCCTTGAATTTGAGGGTACAGCGAACGAGGTTTATGGCTGAAACGGAGTGCTCAAAACTTTCGATTGTGAAAATTTATAACCAATATAGATGAAATATGAAAAATGACATTCTGGCGGTCAACGCCCACCTTGTAGCTCGCACTGGATGCGAGGATCAACTCAAAGTTCGTCTTGAGCAGCTGGTCAGGGAATGTTTTGACCATAAAGGCCTTTTAACCTATCGACTGCATCAGGATTATAAGAATTCAGCACACTTTGTTTTTTATGAGCAGTTCGAATCCCGAGAGGCCTTTGACAGGCATATGGACAGCAAAGAGCTAAAAAGCTTTCAAAAAGACAGCCGGGATCTTCTGGGTGAGGAGGCCAAGGTGTATGTATTAATGATTCTGGCAGATCACAAAGGCTCTGCTCAGGACGTAATGTAGCATGTGCTGATAATAGTGTGACACTGCCTCTTAACAAGATACACATATACATTGCCAATCGAACCGTGCAAAACCATGAGGAATTAGAAATATGAATATTCAAGATGCAATTTTAAATCGTAGAAGCATTCGAAATTACGCGGATAATCCGGTGACTGACGAGCAGATTACCCGTCTGCTTGAGGCAGCCATGATGGCACCTTCTGCGGGCAATGCTCAGCCGTGGCAGTTTATAGTTGTCAGGGACCGGGAGAAACTCTCCAAAATTAAGGATATCAACCCGTATGCTGGTATGGCAGGAAAAGCACCTGTCGGGATTCTGGTGAGCGGAGATCTTACCCAGGAAAAGCACCCCGGATTCTGGGTCCAGGATTGTTCCGCTGCAATACAGAATTTATTGCTTGCTGCTCATGGGGAGGGGTTGGGAACTGTATGGACCGGTATCTATCCTCTGGAGGATCGGGTGGAAGGCTTTCGAAAACTGTTTGAGTTGCCAGAGCATATCGTGCCTTTGGCATTTATACCAATAGGTCAGCCAGGGCATCAGCCTAAGTCTGAAACACGGTTTAGGCAGGAAAGAGTACATAAAGAGCGTTGGCAGGGGGAAGTGGGCTGATACGAGCCTGTTTTATTACAGCCTGAGATGTTGCTTCGGTCTGCACGTGTACGTGAGCAGAAACATTTAGGCAGGCGCTGCAGATAGCTTGCTGGTTACCTCTTCGATGAACAAGTCAAAAAGGAGATTTGAATGAAATATACAGAACCGGTCTTTCGTCCTCCCTTTGAGGCAGACTCCCTGTTGCTGCAGGTAACGGTCGGTTGCAGTCATAATAAATGCAGTTTCTGCACAATGTATAGAGACGTTGGGTTCAGCATGGAAAGCCTTGAGCAGATAGAGAAAGATCTGCATGAAGCACGGGAGGCCATTCCAAAAATTGAGCGAATATTTCTGGTCAACGCTGATCCCTTTGCTCTAAGTAGCGACAGGTTGATGGCTATCGGCAGACAAATTAATACGATAGTACCTGAAGTGCAGACGATCTCGATGTATGCGTCCATTCTAAACGTGATGGGAAAGAGTGATGAGGAATTACGAAAACTTCGTGGGTTAGGGTTCAACGATTTCAATATTGGAGTGGAATCGGGTCTGCCGGGAATGATGGAGCGATTCAACAAAGGATATGATCTTGCCACCGCAAAAAAACAGCTTGTCAGGCTGAAGAAAGCGGGAATCGATTTCAGTCTCAACATCATTATCGGTGGAGCTGGAACAGAAAAGCATCTAGTAAATGCACGCGCCAACGCCACTCTGGTTAACGAGACAAAACCCCGGCTTGTTTTTGTCGCCAATCTTCATGTAGATCCCGGAAGCGAACTCTATGAAGAGATGGAACGTGGGGAGTTTGTAGAAAATACTCTGCGCCAAAACCTGGAGGAAGAGATCGAATTCCTTCAAGGCCTTACCCTTGATTCCTGTTTCTTTTACGGGATGCACACGTCCAATGTAGTACCGGTGCAGGGTAAGTTGCCACAGGCAAAAGAAGCGCTGCTTGACCGGTTGAAGGAGGGGATGGGGGAAATAGACGAGATGCTTCTTGATGCGCGAAACCTGGCAAAGGGGCGTGAAGGGAACCTGATAATAAATGCGTAGCAACGGACAACTTAACAGATCAGAAGACAACGGAATATTACGATGCAACTTTTTGAAGAAACCAAAATAGCCAATCTGGCAGTTAAAAACCGATTTATCCGCTCAGCACTCTGGCTCAAAGGAGCGGAAGAGGATGGGCACATTAATGACTTTCTCCTTGATTCCTATGAGCAGCTTGCCAAAGGAGGGGTGGGGATGATCCTGACAGGTTACGCTCATGTTTCCAGTCAGGAACAGCCTAACCCGCGGATGAAAGGAATCTATGATGATTCGTTTATCGATGAATACAAGGTGTTGACTGAAAAGGTCCAGAAGCATGGAACTAAGATTGCCATGCAAATCGTTTTCGGGGGCTCACAGTCTCACCATCCGGACGCCTCTTCCATGACTATCCTTGCACCCTCAGCCGTTGAAAACAAAGTGACGAAGCTGATGCCGAAAGAGGCGACTAAGGATGATATCAAACGTATTGTCAAATTATTTGGCGATGCAGCAGGGCGTGTAAAAAAGGCTGGGTTTGATGGTGTTCAGATTCATGCAGCCCACGGGTATTTCCTCTCCATGTTTTTAACGCCGTATTATAATAGGCGCTCGGATGAGTATAACGGTGATATTCACAATCGGGCACGCATCATCTATGAGGTTTATGAGGAGATTCGTAGCCGGGTAGGAGAGAATTTCCCAGTGATGATCAAGTTGAATTTTGATGATTTCATGGACGAGGGTGAAGGTCTTGTCTTCGAGGATGCCATGGAAGTATTTAAAAGATTAGATACGTTGGGAATTGATCTTATGGAAGTCAGTGGTACCAATGAATCTTCGGGGAAAGGATTGGCGCCGGCCAGAACAAAACTTACCTCAAAGTTGAAAGAATCCTATTTCCGTGAGGCTACGGCTGAGATTGCAGCGAATGTAGATGCGCCCGTAGTGCTCATGGGGGGTAACAGAAGTACTGATATCATGCAGGATATTCTCGACACCACCCGCATTCAGTATTTTTCAATTGCCCGCCCACTTCTCAGCGAACCGGATTTGATTGATAGGTGGAAAGAAAATCCGGGATACAGGCCACGATGTGTATCCTGTAATAAGTGTTGGCTCAGTGAACCGAATAGCTGCATCCTAAACGGGAAGGAGACAGACTATCACAGGTAAAGGTGCAGATCTACCGCCGCCTGAAAGCTTAAATTGTCCAACAAAAGATGCTTCCTGTATCTACAAAACCAAGAGTGCGAATAAAAAATCTCCTCCCACCACGAAGGTAGGAGGAGCATTTTCATGTCCCACTCATTTCATTGAAACTTCTCGCTTCTGGATAGCAAATAGAATTTCCGCTCCGAATCGTTCGTCTTTCAGTTCGCAGTATTCCTTTTGTGATGGAGCGGAGGTAATGAGCTCTTGCAATAAAACAGGAGTTTGTAGATCAGTAGGCATATTAGGTTGGAGTACTGGTATTCTTTTCAGAGGTTTGGTTGTGCTGCTTCAACAATGTCTCAGTTATCGCTCCGAAAGTAGTATCTGGAAGTGATATCTTCAGAAATGGGTGATGTTTTAGTGAGATAGCGTTTTTTGTCCCCTTGAACAGATCCCATAAATCACATAACAATTCCCAGCCCCTTCGCGATAAACCTACCCAGTGCCCTAACAACTTCAGAACATTTACCTGGATGGAACCTGAGATTTATATAGGCTGATTGTATTTCTGGAAGTTCATCGGAAGGACGAGCATAACGGCATCCTTTGGCTGTGGTATCCATAGTTACTGCCGCTATAGCTAAACCACCCTGTACTGCAGCCAGTATTCCGGCCATGCTTGGACTTCCGTAGGCAATACGATATTTTTGTCCCACCTTTTCAAGAGCTTTAATTGCATTCTCGCGGTAACAACAAACTGGATGAAAAAGGGCAAGTGGTAGCACTTCTAGTCCCGCTGGTTCCATTCTGTCAGGTAGTAACCAGGTAAAATCCAAGGGGGCTGAGTACTCAGCCTTGATATTGTCGGTAGCAATTGCCAGATCAAGCTGACCGGTGTTTAACATACCTGTGAGGTTTGGGGTATCATCGCAGAAAACGTCAACCTGCACCTGGGGATGATTGACGGAAAACTCCTGCAGTATTCCGGGAAGATGTTTCATAGCGTAATCGTCTGGAGCCCCGAGTCGTACAGCTCCGTGTAATCCAGGTGCTGAAACAGCTAAAAGAGCTTCGTCATGCATCTCAAGTATTCTCGCCGCGTAACGATAGAGTATTTCACCTTCTGCCGTTAAGGTTACTCCCCTGCCTTCACGCTTGAAAAGCACACATCCTAAATCTTCTTCAAGCTTTTTCATCTGTATGCTTACCGCTGCCTGAGTACGATGGACAAGTGTAGCCGTGCGAGTAAAACTACCAGTATCGGCAGCCACCAAAAATGAGCGAAGCAAATCTGGGGTAAGTTGGGCTGTATTTATCGTATTAGGCATTTTTATGAAGTACACAAGAAACATTAATTTGTCAAATACCACAGATGGAGATATTATCGGTACAACCAAGAAGTTCAAACTAATCAAAAGAAGAGATAACCAATTATTTCAACAACCTTAAAGAAAAAATGAATCATGAAAATTAACCCTCCAAGCCCTGGTTTTGCATCTGCCCTTGTATTTTTCTCAGCATCGCTTTGGGGCCTTT
Organism: Desulfobulbaceae bacterium; assembly: GCA_963678525.2. Lineage (GTDB taxonomy): Bacteria > Desulfobacterota > Desulfobulbia > Desulfobulbales > Desulfobulbaceae > Desulfogranum. Next base: position 1,443,498 of record CAXXDG010000002.1, on the reverse strand, counting down.
ACTGGATTCCTCTCAGATTTCTCGAAGGTCAGGGTGTTGGTGGTGGATGGGCGATAGCTCTACTAAATTTACCTGCCGCACTGTTGCTGGCACTAATCGTATCGCTGCAATGGGGGCATCATCGTGGACATTTGGGTAAAGCGCTTGCAATCGGAGTGTTTACCGGATTCGGCTTAGCACTGTACGCAGCGGGGCTGATCTATTCCTCAGTGGTACGAGCCACGCTGCTCTTTTATCTAACGCCGGTTTGGGCCACGTTGATCGGGATGGTTTGGCTGGGTGAGAGGTCATGCTGGCAACGTTGGACGGCAATCAGTGGTGGATTTGCTGGCTTGATGTTGCTGGTTTCTGGTGGTGGTTCGGTGCCACTTAATATCGGCGATCTATTTGCGTTTTTCTCAGGTGTATTTTGGGCTTTTGGTGCGGCGATGATCATGCGATTCGGAGAAGTACCAGTGCTCGGCATGACTATGTTTCAATTTGCCTTCACGGCCCTCGGTGCAATCCTGCTTGGTTATATTGCTGGGACTGTGGACTTCCCGGCCGGAGACGTGGTCGTGCGAGTAATGCCGATAACCACGTTGATTTCGCTTGTGGCGTTCCTGCCTGCTGTTTGGATTCTGTTTTGGGCGCAAAAGTTCCTATTCCCCGGTCGAGTTGGCTTGCTGATGATGTCCGAGGTGCTTATTGCCGTTATTACCGCCAGCTTATTACTTCCCCAGGAACGCATGTTGGCAATCGAATGGGCCGGATCCGCTCTGATAGTGGGTGCTTGCCTGGTAGAAGTCTTTCTGCTCCCTCAGGAGGTGCCTGAACAGATTTGATGCTGAGTTTGGTCGTTACCTTATTCAAGCCAACCTTAAAGTTTTCCTGTTTATCAAAATATTTGCTTACTACCAGAATTGCGCAGAAATGGAGCAACTGCCGATCGAAGGTTTCCAAAGAGAAGGTGATCGCTATATTTGATCATTGAGTTTGATATTGACAGCACGAAGGTGAAGTCTGTCTGTCCGGGTGAAGATTATTCAAAACTTGGCAGCGTTTTTTCCACCGATGAAGCAGTCCACCGAGATCACGATGTCCCTAAACATTTAGATTCAGGTACCCCATTTTTTTACTACTTTCGCTCCGCTAAATTTCCACATTCGGGGGTTCAAAAGAATCCACATTTAATGCCCAGAAGTGTATCTGTAATTACACCTAAATCCTCTGCCAAAAAGATCTATAAGTCTATTGTTGTCCTAACTGAGGGGGCATAACGGTCGCAATTACAAAAGAAAAGGGGGCATAGCGGTCGTATGAGGGGGGCATTACGGTCGCAAGGTAGGGGCATAGCAGTCGTAAGTGGGGGGGCATAGCGGTCACGCAAGGGGGCATTGCGGTCGCAAAAAAGGGGCATAGCGGTCGTAAAGTGGGGGGCATAGCGGTCGCGAAACTAAACTGCAATTCTCTCGCAATCCCTTTCCTGACGGTTGTTACAGAGAGCGGCAGAAAACAGCTAATCTTTCTTTAATCATCTTTAATCTTTTATAGGACGAAATATCCAGATAGGAAGCATCTTGTCTTTCATCACTCGGAGGTGGGGTGTGAAGCTGAATTGTTTTCTATCAGCTCACGGATATCTTCCACCCTCCAGACGGTAATGCGTGGACCAAGTTTTATTGGCTCTGGGAACCTCCCGGATTTCACCCCTGCCCACCATGTACTTTTGGATACAGGAATAATTGCCGGTACAGGTGGGTTGCTCTTTGAATCTCCAATGATGCTTTGCAAACGAACAAATCCGGTTTCTGGCAAAATCATGTCATTCTCCTATTTTTCAGGCAAATAGTCATGATTCCGTTTTTGCTTTTGGACAGGACCTGTGTCCATATGTGATCCGGCAGATTGAAGGGTTCTCCAAAAATATGGAGTACGAAAAATCAGGATATCTGCTTGTAATGCAACAGATGGAGGTAGACGTAAGCCTCTTCCATGCAAGAGAAATTACGGTTGCTTTCATGGTGTGTACCCGCCACAAGTCACATTGATCGGATACCGGATAGCTCTTCCTTTTGACAAGGACAGGTGAGCAGCTTTCTCAGCCCCGTCCAAATCATGCATGGAGACAAGGACGGGTAATCTGGATTCAACAGACTGAATCAGATTGAATCGCTATGCGTAATTTTCAATATTTTCTCGGTGAAAAAGAAAAATCCGCCAAATCAAACGGAATCGATTCTTATTGCACCATATTACACGGCACAGGAGGTTACAGCCAAGATTTTTCATGTTTTTCTGCTATAATTACAAACTGTTGACCCCCTAGTCATCTTTTCTGTCTGTTCAACCTGAGAGAATCCAGATAATCCGCCCAACTCTGCATCATTTTTCGCCGTTCAGGTAAATATTCCGCGAAATTATATGATGCTCGAACACTGTTTTTCTCAGTATGAGCTAGTTGTCGCTCAATCGCATCACGATTCCATCCCTGTTCGTTGAGAAGTGTACTGGCCATACTTCGGAAGCCGTGACCACTCATCTCATCCTTCTCGTACCCCATACGTCTCAACGCAGCCAGTACTGCATTATCGCTCATTGGCCTGTTACCAGTCCTTGGACTTGGAAAGACATATCTCCCCTTACCTGTCAGCGGCATTATCTCCCTTAACACTTTCACTGACTGCTTCGACAGGGGGACGATGTGCTGAAATTTTGATTTCATTTTCTCTGCAGGGATACGCCATTCATTGGCATCAAAATTGATCTCTATCCATTCAGCGTGTCGAAGCTCTCCTGGACGAACAAAAACCAGAGGAGCCAACTGTAAGGCACACCGGGTAACAATACTACCATTGTAACCGTCAATGGCTCTCAGCAGCCCACCGATCTCCCTTGGGTCTATAATCGATGCCATGTGCTTGGTATTTGCTGGAGGAAGTGCGCCACGCAGATCTCCAGTAGGATCACGCTCAGCCCTTCCTGTAGCAATGGCATAACGAAAAACTCGTCCGCAACTCTGCTGAATCCGATGAGCGGTTTCGATAATGCCCTTCTCTTCAACCCGTCGTAGCACTTCCAGCATTTCTTTTGCTGAAATGGAGGTTATCTCTTTTGTTCCTATCCAAGGAAAGACATACAGCTCAAATCGGCGAATGATTTTCCCGGCATGGCTCTTAGCCCATGTCGGTGCAAATCGTGAGTGCCATTCACGGGCAATCACCTCAAATGTGTCTGCTTGCGCACTCTCTGCTGCTAGCTGTGCTTTTTTGATCTCTCCCGGGTCAACCTCGTTTGCCACCAGAGTCCGTGCTTCCTCTCTCCTCTGCCTGGCTTCGGCTAATGAAATCTCAGGATATGAGCCAAGGGAGAGTTTTTTCTCCTTGCCATTGAAACGATATTTCAAGTTCCACAATTTCCCCCCTGAAGGGGTAACGAGGAGGAAAAGGCCCCCACCGTCAAAGAGTTTTTGGGGGCTTTTTTTGGGCTTTGCTGTTCTGACTTTGGTTTCTGAAAGCGGTACAATCCGTTTAGGCATAGGCTCTCCCGACTTTTTGGGGGCTTCCAAATTGCTTTGGGGGCCTTTGGGGATCTAAAAGGCCCCCAAAACTACTGGATTTCAGTATACCGTACTGGATTTAGCTGGACAACAGGAAAAGAAAAAGGCCTGTAATAACAGGCCTTTCTGGACAGTATCGGACGATACTGGATTATGTAATGGTGGCGATGCAGGGAATTGAACCCCGGACACTACGGATATGAGCCGTATGCTCTAACCATCTGAGCTACATCGCCAATCTATGTAAAAACGGTTCGTTTTGAACCGTGCCAATATTCAAAATTTTGCCGACTTTGTCAACAAAAAATATGTAAAAAACTATCTTTTGTGTATAATGAAAGGTCACACAAAAAAACGCTTCATTTTCCAGGCATCTACACCTGAAAAATGAAGCGTAAACCCTAATAAGGGAAAGGCGTCAAGCCGATATTACATCATACCGCCCATTCCACCCATGCCGCCCATACCGCCAGGAGGCATTGCAGGTCCGCCCTTATCTTCCTCAGGCTCCTCTGCGATCATGCACTCGGTGGTCAGGAGGAGACCGGATACGGAAGCAGCATTCTGCAGTGCAGAACGGGTAACCTTGGCAGGGTCGATAACACCGGCGGCGATCAGGTCTTCGTATTCTTCGGTTGCAGCGTTGAAACCGTTAGGTCCTTCCAGGTTTTTCACGTGCTCAACGATGACGCTGCCTTCACGACCGGCGTTGGCGGCGATCTGACGAACGGGCTCTTCCAGGGCGCGGAGGATAATATTTTTACCCAGTGCCTGCTCACCATCCAGTTCAAGGCTGTCAAGCACGTTGAGGCAGCGCAGGTAAGCAACACCGCCACCGGGAACAACACCCTCCTCAACTGCAGCGCGTGTTGCGTTCAGTGCGTCCTCAACACGGGCTTTTTTCTCTTTCATCTCAACTTCGGTGGCTGCACCTACGTTGATAACCGCAACACCGCCGATCAGCTTGGCCAGACGCTCCTGCAGTTTCTCACGATCGTAATCGGAGGTTGTATCATCAATCTGAGTACGGATCTGTTTTACGCGGGCTTCCAGCTGCTCTTTGTCGCCGGCACCGTCTATAATGGTGGTGTTGTCTTTATCTACCACAATGCGTTTTGCAGTTCCAAGGTCGTTTACAGTGACGTTCTCGAGCTTGATGCCCAGATCTTCGGTGATAACCTGGCCGCCGGTGAGGACTGCGATATCTTCCAACATGGCTTTACGACGATCACCAAAACCCGGAGCTTTAACAGCGGCTACGTTCAGTGTGCCGCGCAGTTTGTTGACAACCAGAGTAGCCAGCGCTTCACCGTCAACATCCTCTGCGATGATGAACAGCGGCTTACCCATTTTTGCGACAGACTCCAGAACCGGAAGCAGGTCTTTCATGTTGGAAACCTTTTTCTCGTTAATGAGAATAAGAGGATCTTCCATGTTTACTTCCATGCGATCGGGATCGGTTACAAAGTAAGGGGAAAGGTAACCGCGGTCAAACTGCATACCTTCAACAACATCCAGGGAGGTCTCCATGGATTTTGCCTCTTCCACGGTGATAACACCCTCTTTACCGACTTTGTCCATTGCCTCGGCAATGATGTTACCAATGGTCGCATCGTTGTTTGCGGAGATGGTACCGACCTGAGCGATCTCTTTCTGCTCTTTGGTCGGGCTGGCGATGGATTTCAGCTCTGCAACAACAGCTTCTACACTGGCATCGATACCGCGTTTAATCTCCATGGGGTTGGAGCCTGCAGCTACCAGTTTTGCACCTTCTCTGAAGATAGCCTGGGCCAGAACCGTAGCGGTTGTGGTACCGTCACCGGCTACATCAGAGGTTTTGGAAGCAACTTCCTTAACCATCTGAGCGCCCATGTTCTCGAACTTGTCTTTCAGCTCGATTTCTTTAGCAACGGTTACACCGTCTTTGGTGATAACAGGTGCGCCGAAAGATTTCTCGATTAGAACGTTTCTACCCTTAGGTCCCAGGGTCACCTTAACGGCATTGGCCAGTGCATTCACACCGGTGAGCATATTTTCGCGGGCCTTGCCGCCATATTTTAATTCTTTTGCAGACATTATCAGATCTCCTTTATTACAAAGAATGGAAAGTTATTTTCACTTACGCTTCAACTACACCGAGGATATCATCCTCGCGCATAATGAGATAATCTTCACCATCCAGTTTTACATCGGTTCCGCCGTATTTGGAAAAGAGGACGCGATCACCAACAGCAACATCCATGGCAACACGTTCACCGGCGTCACTCAGTTTGCCCGGACCTACTGCTACAATCTCACCTTCCGCCGGTTTCTCTTTGGCTGAATCGGGAATGATGATTCCACCAGCGGTTTTTTCCTCTCCTTCCAATCGCTTGACCAGAATACGGTCATTCAACGGACGAATTTTCATAAACAAATCCTCCTGTTACGTAATTAATAGTTCTCTCTTTTGTTATCGGTAGCCAAATAGATGTCTCTATTGCCGTCAAACGGCAGGCTCTATCTGTATAAGCAGGAAATCCTAAGGGCCGTGCCCTTCAGACTGCGCAAAACAATAGTGACGGATTTTGAAAAATCAAGGGGAATGGGCGGAAAAAAATATCCGCCCAATGCATTGAAATGAATACACTTTTTATTTCAGGCTATACAGCTTGGGATTTTTTTAGCACACAGGAACTACCCAGTTGTGGGAGTCTTCACGTGCTCCAAACTGAATTTCCTGAATCGCATCATAGAAGCGCTGCGACAGAGGTCCGATCTTACCTCCTGCAATGGCATAGGTCTTTTCACAATAGGTCAATTCACCCACGGGAGATATGACGGCAGCAGTTCCGGTACCGAAACTTTCCTCCAGAGAACCGTTCTCTGCAGCTTCAATGACCTCTCCTATGGTCAGACGACGCTCCTCCACCGGAATATCCCATTCTTTGGCCAATGCCATGACTGAATCTCTGGTAATACCGGGCAGGATGGAACCGCCTAGGGGCGGAGTCGTTAATACGCCATTGATGACGAAAAAGATATTCGAGGTTCCCACCTCTTCTATATATTTATGTTCAACCGCATCGAGCCAGAGCACCTGGGTAAAGCCCTTACTGTGCGCCTCTGCCTGGGCCTTGAGACTGGCGGCATAGTTACCTGCGGTCTTCGCAAACCCGACCCCGCCCGGCACTGCGCGAACGTAGGAATCTTCAACATAGATTTTCGTCGGGCTGAAACCTTCTGCATAGTATGCCCCGACAGGACTGTTGATGATGTAAAACAGATACTCCTCAGCCGAGCGCAATCCCAGGTGAGGTTCTATGGCCACCATGGTAGGCCGGATATACAGGGTCGCACCCGGTTCGGAAGGAACCCAGTCCTGGTCCAGATAAATAAGCGCCTTAAGCGCCTGCAACACCCGCTCCTCAGGAAAACGCGGCATGCACATACGCAGGGCGGATTGATTCATGCGTGCAAAGTTATCCAGGGGCCGGAAAAGCTGAATCCGCCCGTCAGCGGACCTGTATGCTTTCATACCTTCGAAAATCGCCTGACCATAGTGCAGTACCATGGCTGCGGGATCAAGGGAGATATTTCCATACTGCTCTATCCGAGCATCATGCCAGCCGGCCTGTCTGCTCCAGCGCATGGTGAACATATGATCCGCATAATATTGGCCAAAGCCCAATTTATTCTGGTCCGGTTTTTGTCTACGCTGTTCTTCCGGCAATTTGTTTACAGCGATCTCAAAGTCTTTGTGTAACATTGTTTCCCCTTTGACACGCAATCCAATTTCATTTTGCAGTAATACCTTGTACAGTAACGGTACATCAGGTCGTATTTGTAATTGAGTACCCGCCCAAGTGTCGAGGCTGCCCCTGACAACACACCTGTATACTACAAAACCAGAAAACAAAGGCCTTTCAAGGGAGTTATGGATCAAAGACGGAAACGAAGCTTAGCACCTGTACAGACGAAATTTTTTATCTTCGTTTTTCTGCTCTCCATGGTCATGTTGGGCATGATTCTCTGGCCGTTCTGGCCGTTTCTCATTCTGGCCTTCCTGCTTGCAGGCATATTCCGCCCTGTATACAGTTGGATGCTCAGATGGGTTTCTCCCTGGATGGCTTCCGGTCTGACCTGTGTACTGATCACACTCATCGTGTTTGTCCCACTGACTTTCTGCGTGGGAACACTTTCCTCGGAGGCACTCAATCTCCTCCATCTCGGCAAGGACAGTAATGTACTGCTCAAATTGCAGCAAGTCATCCAAAATAATTCATTGATTCATCAGATGCAGCAACTGCTGCTTGAATACGGCGTGCATTTCGAACCCCCGAATGTTACCGAACTGATTTCCCAGATAAGCAAGACAGTGGGAATGTTTATCTATAATCAGGCTACATCCTGGGCTGCCAATATCATGAATTTCACCTGGCAGTTCTGCGTACTGATCATTGTTATTTATTTCCTGCTCATGGAGATTGATTCCCTGATTGATTTCCTCACCCGGCTCTCTCCGCTGCCCGATGACCAGGATCGGCTGCTGATGCACAAATTCATGGAAATTTCCGGTATCATCCTCATCGGCAACGGTCTGAGCGGTTTGTTTCAGGGAACTCTGGGAGGCATCTACTTTTCTCTGCTCGGTCTGAAATCCCCGGTTCTCTGGGGTGCGGTGATGGCGGTTCTTGCATTTCTGCCGATTTTCGGCATTGGTCTGGTCCTGATTCCGACAGCGATTATTCTGCTGATCAGCGGCTCTTTTTTCAAGGCCGTTCTCACCCTTATCTTTTATATGATCCTTTCCTTCAGTGTCGAATATCTACTCAAGCCGAAGTTTGTGGGCAGACAGGTAAAAATGCACACTCTGTTGGTTTTCCTGGCCATTATCGGCGGCATGAGCATGTTCGGAGTTCTGGGTATTATTTACGGCCCGTTGATTGTGACGGCTTTCCTGACCCTCTCGGACATGTATCTCATGGAATACAGCATCATCTTGAATACGCCTGAGGAAAACGGCACAAAAAAAGGATCCCACCGATATGACGATGAGATCCCTGCGATAGAAAAAGAAACGCCTGCGGAGAACCAGCTTACTGGACGACCCCGCTCCGCGGATCATTGAACCAGGTAAGAGCGTTATCCGGGGAATGAAAAAAACGAAGCAGCATGCCTTCGTCGTTTACTGTTTTCTCTAAAAACTCGATCTTGTCTTCATCACCCTCATAGAGAACACTGATGCTGACTCGGTGCTGATCGCCAAGGACGGCCTCATTAAACATGTGCAGCAGCTTGTATATCTTGAACATGGAAAACTGATCCAGCAACCGAGTTCGGCGGAGATCGATCACCATATTCCTGCAGGTGCAATCGTTGAGTTCCATGACGGCGATCTGAAAAATATCGCTTGCCTGTTTATGATCCACCTCGCCTCTGACCACAACCTGAACGACGCCCTCACCAAGCTGATTCACCACAATGGTTGCCAGGTGCTGCCTCACCTGTCCCTGAGTAAACCACCTATTTCCCATTGATGTTGCCATTGTTCGTATCCTCGCGTCTTTGTTGACGGATAAATGCTGTTTTCTTTATTAGAACGATAGGACAACCAGAGAAAAAGGTACAGTAAACATCCGGTAAAAACCGGGCCGGCAGGAACGCCAAAAAAAATATACTCTTTAATTTCAGATTATTATGCAAAAAACATATAAGAATAATTATTCCTTTCTAAAAAAGGATAATCGAGGCCCGACAATAAGAAGACATATTCCGACAAACAGGCACACACACCCCACCCATTCCATACGGTTCAGCTGTTCCTGCAGAATAAGCACCCCCAGGCAGGAGGCGGTGAGCGGTTCGGCGAGGCTCAAGGTTGCAGTCGTTCCTACTGGAACGTGTTTCAATCCTGAGGCAAAAAGCCAGTAAGAGACGGCCGTTGCCAGAACACCGAGATGAATCGCAACCAGAATGCCTGACCGGGTAAGCAGCCACTGCTGATCAAAATAAAAAAGAAACGGCGCCAGCAGGCAGGCAGCCAGAGAAAAAACCAGGGCGACCACAGTTTCAGCCAGGTGAGTCTCCAATAATTTTTTGGTTCCTACGGTATATGCCGCATAGGAAAAACCTGCGCCCAGAGCGAGCAGAATCCCGGCAATATCACCCTGCATCTCCGTTCCCAGGCCGACCAGAAACAGACAGCCGCAAATTGCAAGAACAGTAGCGCAGTACCATACAAGGCCTGGCCGCTCACCTCGAAAAAAATACCCCAATATTCCGGCAAATATGGGCGAACTGCCGATGGCTGTCATGGTTCCCACAGCCACACCGGTTTTAAAAACCCCGAGAAAAAAACAGCCCTGGTAGGCGGCAACGAAAAAGGCGGTAATCAGCAGAAGCTTCTTCGGCCAGGGATCCTGGCCGGAGAAACGACCGCGTAGCAGTGACACCAGGAACAAGAACCCGCCTCCTACCAGCAGACGCATTGCTCCTACGGAAATGGGATGGGCGCTGACAGGTGCAAAAGCCTGGGCGGTTCCTGTGGTTCCCCAGAGCAGAGCTGCTCCGATAATCAGCCACATACCGGATGAAACAGTATTTTGATCAGGCACGGGATCTCCTTGTGTTGCATAGATATACGATGCTTCTCTTACAGCTCCGGAATCGCTGTTGTCAAGCCCGTAATAGCCTTCCCGTCATTCACGGAGCAATAACTTTTCCCCTGCCGGCCCTTGACATCCGCCATGCTGAATTTACTATAGGTATCGATCCGGGGATCGTTCCGGATTCCAGAGTTAACCCCATGAAAACAAAACACATAATCACCTCTGACGGCGATATGAAGGGAAAACGGGCAACACCCATTCACGGGGAACTATGTGTTTTGCACTTCAACCCAATCGAGCCTTTATGCAACTGCACAACAGTAAAAAAAGACAGATGCACCTAAGGAGAACTTGCTTATGATTCACGTTGATCATCTTACCCGAACCTACGACGATTTTGTGGCCGTAGACGATGTCTCTTTTTCCATTTCCCATGGAGAGGTCGTCGGCCTGCTTGGGCACAACGGCGCCGGCAAGACAACAATCATGAAAATGATCACCGGTTTTCTGGAACCGACATCCGGCAGCATCACCATTGACGGCAAGGATATCGGCAAAAACCGGAAAAAAATCCAGTCCATGATCGGTTACCTGCCTGAAAACTGTCCGGTGTACCCGGAAATGCAGGTCGCAGATTACCTGGACTACGCGGCTTCCCTGCATGGAATTAAATCGGGGGACCGGCCGGCCCTGATCACCACCGTACTCACACAGACAGGACTCACCGACAAAGCCCTGCAACCCATCTCAACCCTTTCCCGGGGGTACCGCCAGCGCACAGGTGTTGCCCAAGCTATCCTCCACAAGCCGAAAATCATCATTCTCGACGAACCGACCAACGGCCTTGATCCAACTCAGATTCAACACATGCGGTCCTTGATAAAGAAACTGGCCCAGGATGCCACAGTCATCATTTCTACCCATATTCTGCAGGAAGTACAGGCAGTCTGCGACAGGGTTATCATCATGAAAGACGGCCACAAGGCGTTGGATGCCGACCTCCGTGAGCTGCAATCCAAACAGAAACTGCTGGTGGAGACTTCGGAGGAAACGACTGATTTTGCCGAACTTGTCAGTGAACTGCCCGGGGTAGATTCCGTTGAACCGGATTCGAGCCGGCCTGAGAAAGGTTATGGACACATCGTCAACCTCAACCAGGAGGCTGACCAACATACACTGGCCTCACAGATTGCACGGAAAGTAACGGATAGTAATTGGCAACTCTACCAGATGCACTTTGAGACCAGAACACTGGAAACCGTTTTCGCAGAAATAAGCGCACGGTAAGGAGGGACGCGTCATGAACACCATTTTTCGAGTTGCCAAAAAAGAATTTGCCGCTTTTTTCAGCTCACCCATTGCTTACATTTTTATCGGCGCTTTTCTGGGCGTCAATCTGTTTCTTTTTTTCTGGGTGGAAACATTTTTCGCTTCCAATATTACGGAAGTCCGCCCCCTGTTTGCCTGGATGCCTATTCTGCTGATATTCCTTACCTCTGCCGTGACCATGCGTCTCTGGGCGGAGGAGCACAGGGCAGGCACCCTGGAATTCCTCCTCACCTCACCGGTTAATCCCCTGACCTTGATTCTGGGTAAATTTTTTGCCTGTCTCGGCCTGGTAGCCCTTTCCTTGGTGTTGACCCTGCCCCTGCCGATTACGGTGAATTTCCTGGGAAACCTGGACTGGGGTCCTGTGTTTGGCGGATATGTGGCTACCATGTTCCTGGCCGCAGCCTATGTCGCCATAGGTCTGTTCATCAGTGTGAAATCCGAGAACCAGATCGTCAGCCTGATTGTTACGGTCCTGGTCTGCGCCTTTTTCTACCTGATCGGTTCAGACACCCTGGTGGCGTTTTTCGGCAATCGCAGTACGGAATTTCTGCAGCTGCTGGGTTCAGGGTCCAGGTTTGATTCTATCACCAGGGGAGTGATAGACCTGCGCGACCTGTATTATTACCTGTCCATCACGGCAATTTTTCTCTGTCTGAACCTGTATGGACTGGAGAAACTCCGCTGGAGCAACAATCAGCCCAACAGCCATCACAAACAATGGCGACTTGCAACCCTGCTGGTCATTGCCAACTTCCTGGCCGCCAACTTCTGGTTGTATCCCATGGGAACTCTGCGCGCCGACCTGACCCAGGGAAAAATCTATTCCATCTCAGGTGCAACACGCAGTTACCTGGAACAACTCAAAGAACCCCTGCTTATCCGCGGCTATTTCAGCGCCCAGACTCATCCCCTTTTAGCGCCGCTGGTTCCACGCCTGCAGGATTTGCTTGAGGAATATGGAGTTGCAGGCGGCAACAAGGTGCGGGTGGAGTTTGTCGATCCTCTGGAAAATCCGGATCTGGAGCAGGAAGCAGGGCAAAAATACGGCATCCGCCCCATCCCGTTTCAGACTGCCAGCAAATACCAGGCATCGGTCACCAACTCGTATTTTGACATCCTGATCCAATACGGCGATCAGTTCGAGGTACTTGGGTTTCGTGATCTGATAGAAGTCAAGGTGCGCAATGAGCAGGATATGGATGTGGAACTGCGCAATCCTGAGTACGACATCACCAGGGCAATTAAAAAAGTGCTCTACAGCTATCAGGGCGGCGGCGATCTCTTTGCAGGCATTGACAGACCGGTCACCTTTACCGGCTATATCTCCCCGGATAACCGGTTGCCCGAAGAATTGGTCACCCTCAAGGCTGATCTGCAGCAGCTGCTGACAGAAATGCAGAATACAGCAGGAGAGCAACTCCAGGTCAGCCTGCTTGACCCGGAAGAAGGTGACGGCAGCGTTGCTGAAGAGTTGCAGAATCAATACGGTTTTCGCCCCATGGCTGCAAGCCTGTTCGACACCAACACCTTCTGGTTTTATATGGTAGCAGAAAGCGGCGACCAGATCATTGAGATTCCCTTGCCGGAGGATCTGGAAAAAGAGAGCCTCAATCGAGCCATTCAGGCAGGATTCAAGCGGTTTGCAACGGGGTTTACCAAAACCGTGGCCCTGAACGCCCCGCCGGCAACACCTGCCATGGCCCAATTCGGCATGCCTGCCGGAGGACCGCAATTCAGCATGGTGCGGGAGCTGCTTTCCCAGGAGCATGTGATCTCGGAAGCAGACCTGAAAAACGGCCAGGTTCCCGGAGATGCGGAACTGCTTATGGTTCTTGCCCCGGATAACCTTGACGACAAACAGCTTTTTGCCATGGACCAGTTCCTGATGCAGGGAGGTACGATCATACTGGCGACTTCTCCTTACTCCATCAATGTACAGGGTGGACTGAGCGCAGACGAACACCACTCAGGGCTTGAAGACTGGCTCAATTTCCATGGAATCAGCATGGAAAAATCCATGGTCATGGATCCAAAAAACAGCGCCTTTCCAGTACCAGTGGAGCGAAACGTAGGTGGATTCACCGTCCAGGAAACCCACATGGTCAATTATCCGTTTTTTGTTGATATCCGACCTGAAGCAGGCGACGATCAGATCGACATTCTCAGCGGTATTCCCCAGGTCACCATGAACTGGGCGTCTCCGCTGCAGATCGATGCAGAAAAAAATACCAACAGAACCATAACGCCACTGCTGAAAAGCTCTGCCAAGAGCTGGCTTACCGAGGACACCAACCTGCAGCCGAATTTTGAACAATATGGAGACAATGGTTTCCCGGAGGGTGAAAAGCATGACCGCTACCTGCTTGCCGCAAGCATAGAAGGCGGATTCACCTCCTATTTTGCAGGTAAGCCCTCACCCTTGATACAAAAAGAAGCAGAAAATCAGGAAAAACCGGCCTCACCCGACCAGAATGCTGAAGAGGAAGAAAAACAGGTTATCAGCCGCCAGCTGGATAAATCCGTTGACTCCGCCCGCATCATTATTTTTGCATCCAACAGCTTTATCAGGGACATTGTTCTCAATATCGGGGCCGGCGTCATGCGCACCAATAACCTGGCGCCTGTACAGCTGATGGCCAATGCGGTTGACTGGTCGCTGGAGGACCAGGCCCTGCTTGGGATTCGAGGCCGCAGTCATTTTTCACGGCCCCTGGCCCCACTGAACAAGAATATGCAGATATTCTGGGAATATCTCAACTACGGCCTTGCCTGTGCCGGACTCTTTCTTGTCTGGTTTGTTGCCCGACTGTTGAAAAGGCGCTCTCAAAGACGTTATGCGCAACTGATAGACCATGTTGATGGAGGTGCTCAGGCATGAAGAAAATAATTATTCCTGCCGTTATTCTTTTACTGATCCAGATAGGGTTGGCCATAAGTCTGCAGGTGAATACGACCAGATATGCCGCCTTTACCCCGGACGCCCCGTTTGTGTCCACAGATATGGAGCAAGTTGATCAACTCACCGTGATTGGTAAGGAGGGCAGCCAGGTCCGCCTGACAAAAGAAGGTGAAAAATGGATCCTGCCTGACTATTTCAATGCGGCCGCAGACAGCGAGCAGGTGCAAACCGCCCTTGATAACATCAGCAAGGCTCAACAGGGACTGGCGGTGGCAACTACGGAATCCGCCCTGGGCAGATTTCATGTGGCAGACGATGATTTTGAGCGTCATGTGGTTCTGCACTGCCAAGGCGATAAGGTCGCCGACTTTTACCTGGGCTCTTCCGCCGGTTTACGGAAAAGCCATGCCAGGGCTGCCGGCAGCCGGGAGGTCATCACCGTGGCTCTGAGCACCTTTGATCTTGAGAGTACGCCGGAAGATTGGCTGGACAAAACGATTGTACAGGTCGACAAGGATGCGGTGCAGCGCATTGCCTTCAAAGATTTCATTCTGGTCAAAAATGAAGATACATGGCTGCTCGAACAGGACGGTAAACAGTTACCCGCCCTTGGCGAAGAGGTCAACACCCTGCTCAACAGTCTGCATAGCTTGAGCATCGAGGGTATCGTTGCACCGGAAGACGCAGAGAAACTCAGTAAAGCAGATCCTGTGCAGGAATTTTCCGTAACCTATGCCCAGCAGCCCAAACAGGAATATACCCTGTTCAAACCCGAACAGGGAGACGGGTATGTGCTGCAGGTGAGCGGCAGGGAACACCTGTTCACACTTCCGGCGTGGCAGGTCGAAGACCTGATCAGCATAGGACCGGAGAAATATCTCGAGGCTTCTGCAACGCAGCCGAAAGACAATGCTGTTCAGGAGGTGTCTTCAGAGCAGGGAGAGGGCGGTGCGCCTGTCCCCATAGCCCCGGAAGAAGCCGCAGAAAGCAAACCCAGCGAATAATCTTCCCCCTTTTTATCCGGGCGCTGGTGAAGGCAGCGCCCGGATAGTTTCAGATACCCCCACAAACAACACTGAAACGCCCAGCTCCGCTTGAGTTTTACCTCGGTTGTTGATAAGCCTGTTTCAAACAGGCAAATGTCCCCACTCCTCTCTGCAAATCCGGTTTTCGAAAAAATGCAACAACCCAGGCATGATATCCTTCAAAAGAAGATCGACTCCTTTCCCTTGTTACCGGCAACCGTATCAAGGATCTTTGAAGTTACAGGTGATCCTGAAAGCTCGGCTAACCCAAGTTTTTGACAATTATTCTCAAAGTCTCCCCTGATGAAGGTTTTCGTTGCGCTAAAAAAATAAATCGTCAGAATTTCAGCTATATAAAATTTCACTGTCGTTTGTAGTGCCATAAAAAGTAAAAAAGAGTTGACGTGCAGACTTTTTTATGCCAAGCTGCGACGCATGTATATTCGAAGAACTACAATCAAAGGAAGGAAAGACGGTGGGCAGTATTATACCTATCGCCTTGTTGAATCCAAGCGGACAGATAAAGGCGTAAAGCAATATACCCTGCTTAATTTAGGTGTAGGTTTTTCCTTGCCCAGGCACCAATGGCCGGAGCTCACTAAGAGGATTGAAGCGATCCTTGCCGGTCAATCCATTTTGGTGCCGATTGATCCTGAAATAGAAAAGTTGGCCCAAGAATACGCATCAAGGATTATGTTGTCACAACAGGACGTTGATAGCATCGAGAGTACCGATTACCGAGAAGTCGATCTTGATACTATTGAGATGAGCCGTCCTCGTACTGTTGGTAGTGAACATGTAATTCTTGAAGCACTAAAAACCCTGGAACTTGATAACAAATTAGAGCAACTCGGCTTTAATGGCCCTCAAAAGGCTGCAGCAATTGGGACAATTATAGGCAGGACCTGTCACCCCGGAAGTGAACTCGCAACCCTTACATGGCTTCAGGAACGAACTGCCCTTGGTGAGCTTATTGAATATGATTTTAATAAGTTAACCATGTACGGGATATACAAGGCTTCTGACATGCTCCTTGATAATAAAGCAAAACTTGAGACGTATCTCTTTGATAAGGAACGTGATCTGTTTTCCCTGCAGGAAACTATTACTCTCTATGACCTGACCAATACGTATTTTGAAGGGCAATGCAAAGCAAATTCACTGGCACACAATGGTCACTCAAAAGAAAAACGAACTGATTGTCCCCTTGTAACCCTTGGCCTGGTTCTTGATTCCAGCGGTTTTCCTCGGAGAAGCCATGTCTTTGAAGGCAATGTCACGGAATCAAAAACATTGGCAGGTATGCTTCATGACCTTGAAAAAGGAGGGAGTTGCATTGCTTCACAAAAGCCAACCGTTGTTATGGATGCAGGAATAGCCACCGAAGACAATGTCTCCTGGCTTAAAGATAACGGTTACCCCTATCTTGTGGTGAGCAGGAAAAGGCATCGTGAATTCGATGAGGCATCTTCTGTCATTATTAAACAGGACAATGAGTACACCGTCAGAGCGCAGAAGGTCATTGATGAAGATTCAAAGGAAGTATTGCTGTATTGCCATTCTACCCAGCGTGAGAAAAAAGACAGGGCAATCGCTGATCGCTTTACGAACAGGTTTGAAGACGAATTACAAAAACTATCTG
This sequence comes from Desulfobulbaceae bacterium, assembly GCA_963678525.2. Classification (GTDB taxonomy): domain Bacteria; phylum Desulfobacterota; class Desulfobulbia; order Desulfobulbales; family Desulfobulbaceae; genus Desulfogranum. Next base: position 1,426,472 of record CAXXDG010000002.1, on the reverse strand, counting down.
GTGGATTGAACAAAAAGGGGTGCCTCAAAAACTATGACAAGGTCATGGTCAAAATTGGAAAATTAAGGCAGAAATACTCAAGGGTTTCAGCCCAATACACTATTTCCGTAACAAAAGATCAAAAGAGCGGCAACGCCGTTCAAATGTCGTGGAAACGGGAAGCCAGACAGGAAACAACAGATACATATCCTGGTGTTTATTGCTTACGCACAAGCCAGACGGATTGGGATGAAGCCACATTGTGGAATACATATACCATGCTGACAGATCTTGAAGCCGTGTTCCGCTCCCTCAAATCAGAACTTGGAATGCGACCTGTCTTCCACCAGATTGCGAGCCGTGTCACAGGTCACCTCTTTATAACGGTTCTGGCATACCATCTTGTTCATCTGATTCGACTAACGTTGAAAAAGGCGGGTATTGTGAGTAACTGGGCAAGCATACGTCAGATTCTTTCTACCCAGTGCAGAATGACAATTTCAATGAAGTGTAAGAACGGAAGTACAGTGCACGTGAGAAAAAGTAGCCGCCCGGATCCACCCCAACAGGAAATTTTGTCAGCTCTTGGGGTGCAAAATTTACCAGGTAAGCAGGTGAAGACAACAATATGAAAAAAAAGAAAAGTAGTGCCATAACGGCACGTGCTGGACTGGTAAATAGCTGTGTTTACGACAAATCGTGATCCAGCGTCACGAACTTGGGCTAACGTCCTGATCCAGGCCATTCTTCCTGATCAGTCCATGTGCGTGGCTATTCTGAAAGTAGCCAACTCAGCCCTGTATGGCCGTCCAAAAGAAGTCAGCTCTCTTGAAACTGCGGTAATGGTCCTCGGCATGAATGAGGTGAGAAATCTGGTATTAAGCCAGGCTGTAGTCTCTTCCATGCATAGGTTGCTGCAAAAAAATAAAGCAGAGCTTGATTCCTTTTGGGATCACTCATTTACCTGCGGCCTTGCGGCTCGAAATATAGCCGGGGACATGAATGTGCCCAGCGGAGATTTCTTCATAGGCGGACTGATTCATGACATCGGCAAGCTTGCCATGCTGCTTATCTTTCCAGAGGATTACAACCCCACTCAATGGCTGAATACCTATAGCGACACGTCCACGCTCATCCAGGAAGAAAAACTTTTTACCCTACCCCATCCTAGCATAGGTAGCCGCATCCTTGAGCGATGGTAATTTCCCAATAATCTTCAGGATGCCATAGGGTTTCATCACGACCCGCTTGCCGGCCGGACTGAGCATGTGGTTTTTCCGCTGGTCATCCAACTCGCTGATATACTCGCCCACTTAGCCGCTGACACCAGCAGGGTCGAGGACTCTCAACTTATTCAAACCGTTGAATCCATGGCTCCAGACCTCAAATCCCAGTCGCAGAGTAACGCTCTTGTCTGGGATGAAGTCAGTATCGAGTCCTGGTTTGCCTGGATACTCATCGAAAGAACACACGGCAGTTCGGTTGTGCAGCTTTTCTCCACCCAATCCTGAAAGTGATTCAAAACCACGGCAGTCAAGTGATTGAGCAAAACCCCTGTTATTGCGGCAACCGGGGTTTTGCTCTCTTTAGAGGCATCTCCTTACCTCATTTCGACTCCCAGAGTAATCCAGGTTCTCTTACAAGGTATTGAAGGTGTATTTCAGCCCAACTATGGCGTAGATGCCAGGCTGCTCATAACCAAGCCCTTCCTCGATATCTTCGTCAAACAAATTTTCAACCCTGCCGTACAGGTCAAGGCCGGCTGTCAGCGCATAACGGCCAAAGATATCGACCCGGAAGTATTCCTCCATTTCCACATCTCCTTTCCAGCGCAGCCTCGGACCTGCGTAATAGCCGGTTACACCGAAACTCTTTGTCTCATCTCTATAGGTACAGGTCAGACTCCCCTTGTTTCTGGCGATCTGTACGGTTCGATATTCTACGCCATCCTCCTCGCTGGTGGAATCGGTATAGGTATAGTTGGCATCAAGGGTGATACGATCATTCACAATATAGGACAATACCACCTCAACCCCGCTGGATTTGCCCTCATCCCGATTATTATATTCACCATAACCGGAATCCCTCCGTGGGTTGACTATGGTGTAATCAAAAACAATGACATCCTCCAATTTAGTATACCATCCGGTTACTTCTGCGTATATTTTCCCCTCAATTAACTGCTGGCGAACACCACCCTCCACAGTCCATCCCTTTTCCGGATCAAGATCTTCATTACCATATGAGGGGTCATACAGATAACTGAAGCATGGCGCCTTAAAGCTGGTTCCATAATTGGTAAACAAGGTCGTTTCCGTGAAGGTCGTATACGCACCTCCGACCTTGTAGGTTACTTCGCTGCCAAAAGTCTCATGCTCATCAAGACGGGCGCCGGCTGTTAGCAGCAGGTCGTCATCAAGCAATTTCACCTGATCGTTAAGATAAAACGAGTAGTTATTCGTGCTGGCGTCAACATCACCATATTTTCCCCACTTGCTGCCTTCCTGATAGTAATACTCGAAGCCAAGCAATGCCGTATTGTCCCCCATCTCTCCCAGCGGGGCGTCCCATATCAAATTTTCATCCCACATGATGTTGGTATTATCATACCCATACGCCTGTCCGTCCCCACCGTCATAAATAGGAACGGCATCTCCGGCATTGTAGGCTATACCGTCAAAGGTGAAACCGTCCCAGGGTGAGGTCTGATATCCAAGCAGGCCGTCATCTCCATCCACATTGGTTGCCTTTTTCTGAAAAAGTCCAAGGACGCCTTTGTGACGAAAGGATTTGTTAATGGGATTTTCAAGGGACAGCGTGGCCAGGTGATGCTCAACCTCATGGGTATTATTCGGATCCGGAGTTTGAAATGCATAGTGATCATCTCGACTGGCAAGGAAATCATTCGATTCGTCCAGTTCAGCCGCCTGAAAATCAGATTCTATATACGTATAGGAAAATTCAATATCCGCTTCCCCCGGATGCCATCCGACCTTCATCGTAGGGGTCATATTGGTGTAGTATTCTTCGTCATGAACACCGTCGCTGTCGGTAACTGCAAAACCAAAGGCGTAATCCCAGTCGCCCGTTCCTCCACGGGCTGTGGCATACGCCTTTTTCCATTCCAGAGAGCCGTATTCAACACCGACAGTTGCATCGTCTTCCGGATAACCGGAAATGGTCGAAAACGCCATGACCCCTGCAGTGGTGTCAGAGCCGTAGAGGCTGGCCTGGGGGCCTCTGAGAATTTCAACATTTTCCAATAAAACCGTGTCGAGTTGACCGATAAAGTTGCCGACCCCGGCACTGTATCCCTCGTTGACCTTCATGCCGTTAACCAGCATAAGAAAATGCCCCTGGCCAAAACCACGTATCTTCGGATAACTGAATTGTCCAGGCCCTCCGGCCTGTTTGAATTCAACCGATGGCGTATATCTGAGCACCTCGGTTAAATCAGTAAATCCCTTTTCCTTGATTTCCTGCTCAGAAATAACCGTGACCGAATCGGTCATCTCTTCAATTTTTTGTTCCATTTTCGAAGCTTTAACGACAACATCCGAGAGTGCGTGCGCCTGTTGCTCTTCCTCCTCGCCGGCGACCGCCAGGGTTGAAATCATCGTTAATGCAAGACCTGCCGCCACAACTTTTTTCATCATCGTCTCCTTCTTTTTTAATGCAGTGATTGCTGCCCTTATCACTCCCCGGAGACTGCAAAAAAAATCCCCGGTTCGTTAACACACGAATCCGGGGAATCCCTGATTTTTCCACGAATAATTACGGACCTCTTCTCCACGGAGGTGCAGATATTTTTTCAGGCAGGTCTTCTGACTTCCGGATCTATCTACTAGTTACGCCTTCCCGCCGGCTTTATGGCCGGCAGTGACATCCAGTAACGTTCGTCCTCGGTTACAGCGGCGGGCCCGTCCCGGATTTACACCGGGTTCCCTCTTAGCTCAGCAATACTATGCAGAGCACCTGAAAATATTCTTAATAAAATTAAAATGAATCAGACAGTTAACCTTATACATCGCTAAAGTCAAGCGAATTGAACGGTCATGCACGACAACGCTCCAGTGCCACCATGTCGGCGTAGACTCCCTGTATATCCATTAAAGCCTGGTGATCGCCGTCCTCAATGATCTGTCCGTCACGAATCACCAGGATACGATTAGAGTGACGGGCTGTGGACAGACGGTGTGCAACAGTGATACAGGTTCGACCGGCCATGATCGAAGGCAGGCGGGATTGGATCAACTGTTCACTCTTCGGATCAATCCGGCTGTAGGCCTCATCCAGAATCAAGATGCGCGGGTCCCCGGCCAGGGCTCTCGCCAATGCCAGCATCCGGCACTGACCATGGCTCAATTGGCGACCGCCTTCTCCAATACGGGTATGGATTCCTTGAGGAAGGGTATCCAGCCACGTGTTGACTCCACTGATCTGAACAGCAAGCTCAAGCATGGAAGGGGCTATTCCACGACGACCAAGAAGGATGTTCGCTTCAATATCATCTGCAAGAAGAATCGTTTCCTGACTCACCAGGGCGATTCTCCTGACCAGATCATCGACGGGGATATTTTTTAGAGGGACAGTACCAAGCCGAATTTCACCCTGAAGCGGATCGTAGAGACGCAGTAACAGATTCACCAGCGTGGTTTTACCGCCACCGCTAGGGCCGACAAGCGTCACGGTTTCTCCTTTGGGAATGACCAGATGAAACTGATGGAGAATCATTCGCTCCGATTGATAGCCAAAGTCTACCCTGTCAAAGACGATTTCAGCATCTCCCTGTGGAAAATCGACATTGTTGGTGCGTGTTGTCGGCAACGTGCGATTATCATCCAGCAAAATGAAGATGCGCTCGGTGCTGGCCAGAGCTCCCTGCAGTTGGTTATATTTTTCGCTCAATCCACGAATGGGAACCAACAGCATCTGAATATAGGTCAGAAAAGCCACTAAGGTCCCAAGACTCAGGCGATCCTGGAGGACATTGCCTCCGCCGTACCAGATAATCAAGGCAATAGCCAGGCTGCCCAGAAACTCCATCAGGGGTGTAAACACAGCAAACATCTTGGTTTGCGCCATACCTGCCGTAAAATATCCATGGTTGGTTTCCGTCAACTTCTGCAACACGAGGTTCTGGGCCCCCAACAGCCTGACGGTGTCCATTCCGGCAATGGTCTCCTGAAGCCCCATATTAACCCGACCGGTGCTTGCCTTAAGTTGATGAAAAATCCGTTTGGAGATGCGGGCAAAAATCCAGGCAAGTATTGCCATCGGTGGAACAACCAGCATACAGACCGATGCAAGGCGAACATTGAACGTAAACATTACCACTGTAATGCCGATGAACAGGAACAGTTCCTTGAAGAGTCCAGCCACCATGTGCCGAAACAGTTCCGCCATGCTTTGAACATCGTTGTTCAGGCGGGTAACCAGCTTTCCCACAGGATTATCATCGAAAAAAAACTGGGAGCGGGTGAGGATATGATGAAACAATGTCGAACGGACATCCTTCATCATAAGTTGCCCGGCCTGTTCCAGATACATGGTCTGCAGGTAGGAAACCGCCTGCAGTAAAACTGCCAGGGTGGAAAACAGGACAGCCATGACAATCAGGCCATAGGCATCGGTGCGACGCAGCAGCTTCAGTTCTTCCGGGGCAAGTTGTTGCAGCTTGTTTTCGGCAATCAGTATATTGCTCCCTGAACCTCGAAACAAATCGGGATACCTGTCGACAAGCAGTTGGTTTCGTTCGGTCTCAACCGTAGCATAGTAGCGTACATCCTCAACGGCTCCGGCGCTTCGTATTTTGGCTATAAGAGGAGGATTCAGCCTGCGCCAATCCTGCTCGGATATGAACCGACTGGAGGACTCCCCGGGTGTCTGCTCCTTTTTCACTGCCTTCTGAAATGCCTCTTGCAGGGAAGGATCCAGCTTCTCCGTCTGCAGGTGCAGATGGTAGGGTACCAAAAAACGGTCAATGGCTGTACGGGTGATAACCGGCAGAACCAGTTCAAGAGCGATACAGAGCGGAATAAGCAAGGCGGCAATAATGACCATCCGGCGGTGGGGAGCAAGGAAACCGGCCAAACGTCGAATCAGTTCACGTGTAATGAAATCGGTTGCCCGTTCGCCCTTGGAAAAGACGGTTTCACTCATTCGGCCGCACCCAATTTTGAAGCAAGCTGCTGTGTACGTACCAGTCGACGATACAGGTCGCAGCTTTGAAGCAGCCTGTCGTGGCTTCCTTCAGCAACAAGGCGCCCGGCTTCCAGAACAATAATATGATCACAGAAGGCCAGAGATTGGGGACGATGGCTGACCATTATATTGGTCAATCCAGCGCGCAGCAAAGACAGATTCTGTAATATTTGCGCTTCGGCTTTGGTATCCACAGCCGACAGCGGATCATCCAACAACAGTATGGGGCTGCCCTGCAGAATAGTTCGGGCCAGGCATAGACGTGCCTTCTGGCCGCCACTCAATGCTCTGCCTTTTTCACCCAGGACACTGTCCATCTGCCTTGGCAGGCTCGCTATCTCCTCAGTCAAACCGGCGACCTCTATGGCCTGCCGGAGCTGCTGATCACCGGCCTGGAAGCGGGCCGGCAGCAAATTGGCACGGATGGTATCGGAAAAAAGAAACGGCTCCTGCATGGCCATCCCTATATGCGCCCGCAGCTGTTCATGCGGAATATGGGTGATATCGGTGTCACCTATAAAAACAGTTTCCGGAGGAGGTTCAAGTAGGCGGGTTAATAGTTGCAGCAGCGTGGATTTACCGCTGCCTACAGAGCCGACTATGGCTGTGGTTGAACCATGGGGAAATCTCACATTGACGCCTTCCAGAACTGACCGGCTCTCTCCAGGGTAGGTGAAAGATAGCTTTTTTATAACAATATCAGCCTGCTTTCTCGCATCAAAAAATCGCTCTTCCCGCAACAGGGATGAGGTTTGGTCCGGTAGCTGCCGCTCCAGAATCTGATCCACCCGTGAACAGGAACTTCTGGCGCGCTGATACAGGTTAATCAGGTAGCCGGAATACACCAGCGGAGTTTTGAGCAGGACCAGGTAGGCTGAAAAAGCGACAATCTCTCCAGTACTCAACATTCCCAGGACTGCCATGGCGCCGCCGACTCCCCAGACTATAGCCTGACTCAGGTTGGTAATCAGCGCCATGACCGGCAGATACAGGGCCGTGACCCGAGCCAGCTCCATATTGTTTTTCAGATGACTCTGCGCCAACCGTTCAAATTGCCTATCTTTGGCCAACACCAAGTCAAATACCTTAATCAGACGAATCCCATTCAGGCTGTCTCTTGATTCCTCAGTCAGGGTAGAAAAAGATTCCTGGATGGATCGATGACACTGATGAAAACGTTTACTCTGTCTGGTGGTCAACCAGGGAATGGAAGCCATAGGAAGGCAGGCCAGCACGGTGAGCGTCGGATTCAGCCAGATCATGCAGGCCAAAGCCATGATCAGGGTCAGCATAGAGGTAATCGCCGCCTGAAATCCATAACCGGCAGCTAAACGGATGTTATCGATATCATAGGTGGCCCGAGCCATCATATCTCCAGCAGGAAACACCCCCCTGGGCTGCCCGGAAAGGCAGACCACGCTTGAAAAAAATTGCTGCCGCAGATCCCGCTCTATACAACGTCCCATGGCCATCATACATGGTCGCCCCACGGCTCGCAAAATCGCTATTCCGGTCGCCAGGGCAACAATGCAGCCGCCTATGCGGATAAGAGCCCCGGAATCAGCCTCTCCGGCGGCCAGTAGATCAACGGCACGCCGGATCAACTGCGGCATGTAAACGGCCAACAGCTCCAGGCAGAAAATTGCAGACAATCCGCCCGTCGGCAGCCACCAGTAGCGACGAATATCCTGTATGATGATCGCGGTTGTTTTCATACGCGTTTCATCATTTCCCCGTAATGAAGTGAAGATCCGATTTTCAAGCCCGGATGGAAGCAAGCTTGAATTTGGATTGCCATTTTTCCACATCCTTTTCCGTCATCACATCTACCTTGGAGCCCTGAAATTCCTCGGTGACCCCATCCATGGTTTCTTCCATGTCACCTTCGATCATAAGCGCTGTCTCCTGGACATCTGCAAGCATATCGTCACTTGCTCTCCACAGGCCGCGACTTTCGGCCTCCAGCAGACGCCGGGTAATCTCCTCCAGGGCGTACATATTCTTTTCTCTCAGCCACTCAAAGTTTTCCTTGTCACGGATATAGGTCTCTACCACGGAATCAAACACCCACTTCTCCACCTGGTGGGTGGTGGCGCTCCACTTATATAGGTTGTTTACCCGGCTGGACACACCGCTTGCCCCCTTATAGCCGTGTTCTTTCTGGTATTTGATCCAGTTTGTATTAAACAGTTTCGCCCGTACAGAGGCTTCAATATCGTCTTTGAGGTCACGCACGGAAAGATCACCCTCAGCATTGGTGTCCGACCAGTAGAGCTTGGCGCGTTTACCGCTCACCGCTTTGGCAGCCACGCTCATACCGCCGAGAAAACCAGTATAGCAACCGCAATCCACTACGTCATATTCGGGTGAATATTGGCGCATGTAGGAGACATCCAGTTTTTTCAGGTTATCGGCATAGATCCGGTGCGCCTGCATGCCGGCTACCCGCGCCGCTTTACCGTTCAGGTCGGAACCATAGGCATACCCTGCCCAATTGATATAGGTCTCGGCCAGGTCGTCATCAGTCTCCCAGGCCGAGGCATCCAGCGCCAGACCGACTCCGGTTCCTGCAGTGCCGGGAGGAGAGGAAAAAACCCGAAAACTGGCCATGCGATAGATCTCATGCTCACTCAAATCGCCGGCTACCTCTTTTTTCAGTTCCTCCATCCGCTCCCTGGTATGTTTGTGTATGAAGTTGCACTCAAAAGGCTCGTCCAAACTTCCGGCCATGCAGGAAGCCTCGTCAATCAGATCTGCAAAATGGGGTACCATGTCCCGCAGGATACTGCTGGTCTGGATAACCACATCTATCCTCGGCCTGGTAATGATCTGCCCATCCTCGAGCTCAATCGTTAGGGCATCCAACTCAAGGGTTTGCACCCGGGTAATACGTTCGTTATCTCCCCAGCAGGGTTGTATTCCCATCAGATACAGGATCTGGCAGAACACCTCTCCGTCAGACTTGAAAGCGTCAATACTCCACAGGCTGACGCCCACGCTTTCCGGAAATTTTCCCTCTTCAACCAGGTATTTTCTCAATAGATTATCCGCCAGTTGCCGGCCCACTTCCCAGGCAGCCCTTGTGGGCATGGCCAGCACATCGCTGGTATAAAAATTACGTCCTGTAGGCAGGGTCTGGGTTTTCCCGAGGGCTAAAGAACCGGACAGCCCGGGCGCAATATATTCTACGTTCAGCGCACGCAGCAGCTGCGGTATCTCGCGGGTACTCATGGCGATACGGCCGCCTACATCCCCGCACCACGCCTGCAAATTACGAAATTCCCTTTCTTCAGCCTGAAAGCTCTCTCCCGTTGCATCAGGATCAAGGAGCGACTGGATCACTGCCTTTGCCCTGTCAAAATCTTCTTGCTCTCCGTTTTGTCCTGCCTTCTGCCAAAGGGCGATCTCTTCAAGGGACGGCCGCTCTTCACTGCGCTTGATCAGGATAGTGGAAAGCATGGTGGCGATCCCTTCCCTATCAGGCGCTTCGGAAAGCACATGCATGCCCAGCGGGGCCAATATTCGCTTGCAGCGGGCGATCTGCCTGGAAAGGAGCGCTGCTTTTTCTGCGAAATCTTCTCCTGTATAGTCATCTTCAACAAAACTGAGGTCGCGCATCAAGGGCAGCATCTGTTTTATAAGAACCTCCTGCCGCTTCTTTTCGCCGTTTTCCACAGCCTTGTAATACTGATCAAGAACACTCTCCAATTCAGACATCTCCTCATCCAGAACCGCGGGTCGCTGCACCGGAGTCAGGTGAGTAACCATTTCCGCAGCGGCCCGGCGTTTGGCCACCAGTCCGTCTCCGGGGACATCCATGACGTAGAGATACACATTAGGCAGATCACCCAGGGTAATCTCTGGAAAACAGGAACTGGAGAGGCCTGCACGTTTACCGGGTAGAAACTCCAGGGCCCCATGGGTGCCGAAATGGATCACCGCGTCCGAGGTTTCTCGAATATACTGATAGGTCAGCAACCAGTGAGGAGGTGGCGAGAGTTCAGGGTCGTGAAGGATGCGGCAGACCTCGCCGTTACATTTGGCGCCGTAACAGCCCCGTTTAGGTTGAATGACGATATTCACATTGCCAAAGTTCAGTCCGGTTATGAGAATGGTTGGCTCACCGTCGACATCGAACACCATTCCTTCGCCTGGGAACGGTCCCCAGTCGTCATTGATGCGCTGACGCGCACGCTCAGGCATCGCATCAAGCAAACGTTGATAGTCCTCTTCTGCTCCATAATGGAGCACACCACCCTTTCCTACGATTTCATCCACGGTTGTCCAGCGGAATTCGGAAAAGGCCTTTTTCTCCATGAACATATCAAGCAGTGCTTCGCCGTTTTCCGGGATTTCACCCAGATCATAGCCATCCTGCTGAAGTGTTTTCAGAAAGGATATCAGGCTCTCAAAGGTATCCAGCCCTGCAGCCAGACCCAGGGTTGCCTCCACCCCCTTGCAAGGATTATTGTTTAACACGATGGTCAACCGCCGCTTTGCATTGGCCAGCTCCCTGAGCCGCTGCCAACGGGTCAATCGACGGCAGAGATGTTCTATACGTTCTTCAACAGGCACATATCGACGGTATTGCAACCCGCTGCGTGCGTCGGTTTCCGGTACGGAAGCCGCAACCAGGGTAGGCTCAATGGCTCCGGACATTTCCGGTTGAGCCAGAGAATAGACCATGCTGTGCGATCCGGTGCCCAACCCTCCGGAATCATTTTCCCATTCCTCGATAGTTTGGTGATACAGGCGAATCAGTTGAAATATGGGAACATTCAGGGACTCCAGGACCGGTGTATCTTCCGCCTTGGACAGGAGGCGTCCGGCCATGAGGTTGAGAAGAAAAGCGAAATCATTCCCTGCAGCCTGAAAAAAACGGATCCAGGGATATCGTTCCTTCAGCGGCAGAGAGCTGTCCGCCATACCTTCACTGAAAACGCAGAGGGGTGTGAAATGATGTCTTTCCAGGGCTCGAACCACCGCATCAACCTCAGCGCAGTTTTTCTCCATGATCTGCCCGTAATAGCAGAGGATGCCGACGACAGGCCAAACCTGATCCTGCTGTGACCTGCTGTTTCTCCAGTCCAGATAACTTTCCAGATTATTGTACAGCTCCGGTGCATCGGGATGATATATACCGGTGGTTTCCACCGGCACAGGCTGGGCAAAGTCGATATCTCTTCCGCTTGCAGCAACCAGATATTTGATTCCGTTGACGTAATTGTCGAGAGAAACACCTTTCATGTACTCCTGAAACTGAAAGGTGTGTTCCGCTGTAAAACTGGAAAAAGCCGGCGGCATATCCATACCCAGGCCGATGCGGTGGACAGCCTTGCCGGATGCCGCAAGCAAAGCCTCATGCAGGGGAAGATCATGAAAGAGATGCCCGATAAACAAGTCCACGGGATGCTTTTCCAGGTATTCCAAAATCTCATCTGCCGACTGTCGTTGAGAAAAAAGACGAACCGTAATCCCTTCGGCTTCCAGATGGTCGCAGGCAGCAGCCCAGGTATGTACATTAAAGAAATAACCGTGAATATAGACTATATGCATGGAGGTTCTCCTTTTCATTGCAGTTCATAATCTCTGTCTGAAGATCGGCAATAAAAAATCCCCGCGCCCAAAAAGGCACGGGGATTTCCGTTTTTATCCCTGTGAAACTCATCATCACCCGACAAAAAGTGCCCCTGTCTTCAATGGAGCAACCGGCTTAGAGTCGAATTTTACGCGCAAAACACTCTATAATCCCGAGAGATTTTACACGGGCTGCTTCAGGCAGGTCTTCTGGCTTCTCTTCTTTTTTCAGCGGCCTTCCCGTTCAATTTCATAAACAGTGGCCTTCACGGCTGAAAAAAGTTCCTGCAATGCACGCAAGGCAAAGAGTTACAGCGGCGGGTCCGCTCCCGATTTGAACGGGATTCCCTATTAAGCGTTGTTGGAGCACCTGAATTATCTAGACATCTTGAATAATTGCTTTTCTGCCGACCTCCATGGAGTCTATATGTATTTTGTTATACTAAAAAACAAAGCATACCCTCAGACTGCGTATCCCGCCAGTCCATTAATGATTCGCTCGATCAAATACAGTGCACCATCCGGGCCTATAAAACTTTTAGGCTGCACATGCTGATAACCGCTTACCGGAAGGGATATTTCAATGCCGACAAAGTCGGTATTTGCCGGGCGAAGCCGGCTTAGTAATGCTCCACTGCCGAAAATAATCTCCGGCATAGTCTGCTGTATGTCCTTTTCAAGAACATCCAGGCCATTAATTGATTGAAGAAAGCCCTGCAGGCACTGTCTATCCGCAGGTGCTGCATCGATCAATCGTATTGCCGCCGGAACCATACCAAGGTATTGATACAACCATTTTGTCAACGGATATGCGATTGACCCATCTCCCTGAATCCCGAAGGTAACCCCTTTCGGCAATCCGGTCAGGGCGTTAAAACGCTTGAGTGCCTGATAGGCCAGAAATCGTTTTCTTTGTATCCTGTCAATCGCCGGTTCCGGGCTGAGGCCAAGCTCTGCACAAATAGCGCTGATCCATTGTTCTGATGCGTCAAAGCCTATGGGTATGCCGGAGGCAGAAACGGCACACTCTTGCGCACAGTATTTTCGCAGAAGAGCCTGCAATCCTGCTGCATATTCAGCATGCAGAACAACCATTGCGTCCGCCTGCCCCAGTGAGGCAAGTTCTTCCATGGTGCAGCCTGCGCAAAGAACCGTATGAATATCAATGCCACAGGCAGCGAGCATCTTTTTCAACTCCCTGATATGTCCTGGCCAGTGATGATGAAAAAGGGATATTCCGGCAAGAGTAACCTTTTTACGGACTTGCGGACTGTTGTGTTGCACTCTGTTTAGCTCAAGAGTCCCGGCAAGACGCAACACCTCCGCCAGCGCCAGCCGAAAACCTTCAGCCGGAGATCCGGAAAATCCTGTGTTTTCTATGGCAATACAGGGAACAGCAAGCTTTGCCTGCTGAATAAATTTAAGCAGATCATCTCCTATCAATGCGGCTCCGGGCGTATTGATGACGGCAATCAGCTTGTGCCCCTTTTCAGCAACCACCGGCAGAATATTTTCCAGCTTTTCGGTTGCACCGAAAACATAGTCATGGTCATCGAGATAGGTTGCCGGCACTCTTGGCTGTCCAAAATAAAATTCTTCGGAATAATAAATTGGGTCAATGGACTCTGTACGCGGCAACTGGTTTTCACTCAAAGCCCCGTGGTAAAACTTGCATCCGGTGGGGCCATTGAGCAGTACGGCAGCGTTCCGGATCCCCTCGACAGCGGCTACCGCGCCTGTGAGGCTGTCGGGAATCAGCTCAAACATGCCGTACCTGTCACCTGATGTTATCATATTTCCATCCTTCCATAACAGGTGCTTGCAGGAGTCTTGCCCAGCGATGGGCAAAATTCAACCCTCCATAAAATCCCACATCAGGACACAGGGGCATGATATCAACATGAAGAGGAAAAGGCAGATTATCAGGCGTATAATTGGACAAAAGCAGATCCGGTTTGAGTTTGCGCAGATCATCATCTCGTTTTGCGGGATCATATTGCACCTCCACGGGGAATTTGCCGGGATAGCGGGTGACATGGATATTATCCTGGGAATAATTGAGGATGCCTATCTTGACTATTTCCATCCCCAGATCAAGCGCACTTTCCAGAATCCAGTCCAGTTGATGGATATACGTAAGGACCATCAGCCGTTTTCCCTGCAGGCTCTGTCTGAATGTATCGACTGTCAGGCTGTACCTCTGTCTTTCCTGCGCTATGATTTCCTCTGCTCTATCCTGCAAGTCAAAATGCCTTGCAATCCCATTGAGCCAGTCCACACTCTCACTGAACCCCACAGGAAAAGGCAGGGGAAAAATCTCCATTTTCAGTCGCTCACGGACAAAATCCAAAATGATCCTGCCAAGATAATCCGTATACGCGGGCAGGTTCAGGGCGGCGCCGCAAAAACCGCGCAGCTCTTCAACCGTGGTGTTGCGGACGAATCGGCAGTTGACGCAGATGCCCATTTTTTTAAGTAACGTACGCATGGTGTTAAAATTTCGTTCCGCATTATAGGCGATGTTTTTCTCGGCAAGGATGTTCACTGTTTTCGGCCTTTTTGACACACTATGCTCAAGAAGCCCTGCCGCCCCCTCCATGCAGCTGTTAATCACGCCCTGCATATAATCACCGCGCAGGTTGCCGTCTGTGCTGATGGGCAGGATGGGGATATCAGGAAACATGCTTTTGACTTCCCGAACAGCCGCCAGAGGATCATCCCCAATTACTCCGGAGGGACAGGTGGTGAGTAAAAAAATCGCCTGCGGTTTTCTCCGCGCTGCACGTGTTAAAGTGGCTTCCAGCTTTTCCCTGCCTCCATAGATCACCAAGGATTCATCCATGTCAGAGGACAAAAGCTGCGGAGCCAGTTGTCTTTCAAGGAGCAACTTTTCCTTTGCCATGGTGCGCTCGCCCGAGGAAAAAATTGCCTGAGCTGCGATGTAAGAACAGCTGACCGGCCCGTGTGCAACGGTTATAGTATTTCCAATCTGGGTTGTGGTGGCAAGGGCCCCGGAAAAGGCACAGCCGTGGAGAGGTTCACGGCTGAGCAGGCTCTTGGATAAAAAAAGCGGCGTACAGGGTGTTTCTCCTGCAGTTTTCTTTGCTGTGGATTGCTCTTCTGTCAAAGGAAAGGGTATCTCTTCATTTTTCTCTTGGATGTCGCTGCATTGGGTTTGACAATAGCCCTCAGATAAAAAAAATGCCGATGTCTGCTTATTCGGTCTGGTTCCAGAAAAAATTGCATGCTCAAGCAGGTCTTCCTGCAGAAACCGTGCAGGATATACGGTCGCGTCAGTAATGATATGGTCGGCAAGTTTGTAGAAAAACGACGCTTCCACCGAATCCGGGAAAGCCTCGACAACCGTTTTCCGGATGTGCTCGGCCTTGCGAAAAATATTGCTTCTTGGAATGTTTTGAATAATCGGCAGCCCAACACGATCGGCAAAACGCTGCACAGGCGCCTGATCCTCATGCATTCCTCTGCTGTTTATAATAAGCCCCCCCAGTCTGTGCCCATCTTCATCAAAATTGTGCACACCTTTCAAAATATTGTTAGCAGCATAAATGGACATAAACTCCTCAGAACTCACCACATAGACTCGGTCGGCAAAACTCCTCCTGAGCGGAACGGCAAAACCGCCGCAGACAACGTCGCCGAGCACGTCGTACAGCACCACGTCAAAGCTGTTCAGATTCAGGCCCAAGCGCTCAAACAGGGCAAAAGTACTCAAAATGCCACGCCCGGCACAGCCGACTCCAGGCTCAGGACCACCGGCTTCTGCACAGACAATTCCGTTGTAACCGGTGTGTAAAACCCTGTCCAGTCGCTGAACGGAGGCCGGAGTGTTTTTCATGTATTCAAGGGCGGTTACTATGGTTTTACCGCCCAGGAGCAGTCGGGTAGAGTCATGTTTGGGATCGCAGCCGATCTGCAGCACTCTTTTATTTTTTTTGCTTATTGCTGCAGAAAGGTTAGCCGAAATGGTTGATTTTCCGATGCCGCCTTTCCCGTATATCGCAATTTTCGTTACCATGATATGATCCGGAAGCTAGAGGTAATAACGGCAAATCATATAAACCCACCGCAGATCGCTGTGATAGTAAAGCCCGCAAAGATAGAGCCAATACATGATCTTCATTGTCAGCAGTCCGAGGATCCCGATACCTGCCAGTCGGCAAAAAAAACGGGTGCCGGTGGTCATGCTCGGGATAGCCTTGTACGCATGATCGCCAACAGGGGAAAAAGCGCGGGACTGCAGAGACAGTGAGAGAATAACAGATTTTCGATAACCATTGATAAACATCGGTCGGGCAAACATAACCCAGTTTGCAGCCATGCAAAACGGATTAATGGAAAACAGGGATAATCCTCTAACTTTCCATGCCCTGCGCACGGTTTCAGCCTCCTGAACGATGCCCGGTAGAAAACGCAAAGCCGTTACGGTCATAAACGATAAAATATAGGGCATTCGCATGCCGAGCAAACCCTGCATAAGCCCCCTGGTATCGGTGCTCCAGCATAAGGCCATGCCCAGGGTCATCATGGAGGAAAAGCGAAGCGACTGAACGGCGCCGTAAACAAAGCCTTCACGATACACGTTCATCTCTCCGGTAATCCATCCCAGAATAGGGGTATCCTCGCTGATCAGATGGAAGAGTACGGTACGGGGTTCGCTGAAATAAAAAATGGCCTGGGAAAACATGGTGCCCCAGGTGACCAGGACCACAGCGAGAAAAATCCAGCCGATTTTTTTTGCGGAAAGCCCGGAAAACAGGATGGAGACAAAGCAACACACCCCCATGAACGTAAGAGATATATAGGAATCCAGCAGCAGGGAAAGCATACCGGCATAGAGCAAAATCAGTATCCTGGCCCTGGGATCAATACGGGAAAAAACACCTGATTTTCCGGTTGCAGTATCAGTCATAACCTGTCTCTCAGTCCTGTACCATTTGTAATGTTCCTGAAAAACGTCTGCCGAAAAACACACCTATCCCGGTGTAGACAAACCCATTAAACACAATGGTGAGCAAAATGTACCAGTCAGCGTAGTAGAGGCGGTAAAAAATCATCTGCAGATAGATGTTTGAGGCGTTTATTCCGGCATCAGCTGCTCCCAGCAGGATCGCAGCGAAAAAAGTGCCCGCAAAAGACCAGTTGAACTCTTTTTGAGGGTGTGTAATTCCCGAGGCATAGAGTGCTGTTTCCTTGAGAACAAGGGAGGTCCCCATGAAAAGAAAATCAAGGACATGAAATCCTCCCAGCATCATGCCGGACAAGAGGTAACGAATCAGAAAAACCAGGGTCACCACCCCGGGACGTGGAATCAGGCGCAGCAGGGCGACAATGATGGAAAAATAGACCAAATCATTGAAAAAACCGGTTAGTAATACTGAAAAAGGGCCAAAAAGAGCAGTGATCAGGGAGTTGAAAATCCGCAGGGGAACATTAATTCCGGCAAAAGTAATTGCACCGAAAAAAGAGATGACCACCAAATGCTGTACGGTCATGCCTGCAATGATCTGTTTGAATTTGATTATGAAAAAAACAAGCCCGCCCAGACTGAGCAGTACGGAGGCCAGCGTCACGCACAGGGCTGTTATGTTTGTATTGCTGATATACAGCGGGAGCACCTGCTCAAGGATCGGCTGGTTATTTCCCATTGGGAATATGGAGATGTTCCGGTCATAGACTCCTGGCTGCGGTGCGGCCCCGACAAAGACAGGAATAATTATCTTTGCCGGTTCATCGGGGTGCAGTGTGGCAGTTACGGCAACGGACCTGTCCTTGAGTTTGCCGGTAAAGTGATCCGGCGGTAAAAAGGCAGTGGGAACCTCGGCAGAATTTTGCCTGGTAATCCTTGATGTAACCAACACCGAGATGGGTGTTTCCCCTGTGTTGCGCAATTGTATCGTTTGATGGGTAAAGGGCGCCCAGTTGTTTTTCGGCAGTGACGCCGTACCCAGTATCCGGCCCATGAGTCTCAGAAACTTTGGTCCGAAATAGAGGGTGTCAGGTTGACTTTTGGTATCAAACAGTCCATGGGCGGAAGTGGGCATGCTGATATTTGTTACTTCGATTTTTTCACGAATGTCCGGCATTGACAGGGGATAGAGTTGAACGGTTCTTTCGAATTGATATCTGTCTGAACCGACCTCGCGTACTACCTGCGCCTTGCAGGTAAGCGCCGTATCTGTGGTCAGCTTGACGCGGAAAACATAGTATTTGAGTTGGTTGGGCGCATTGAGACTGCACGCAACCGTGAGCCTGTGGCCTCCTTCATACTTTTCCGCACGCATATCCGACGGGATCTCAACAGGTTTCAGTCCGGCAGGCAGATTGATTTCCACATGATAGTCTGCCTGCCCGCCTGCATAATGACGGAGGGTCAGTCCTCCGGTAATGATGCTGCCCGTGACTCCGGAATATGCGCTTTGCACTGTTCCACGCTGTCCATCCAGAGAAAAAGGTTCCTCTCTGCCGGCGTAAGGAAGCCCGAAATGTACAGCCGCTCCCGCCGGAACTTCCTTCGGCGCCTGTATCTCCGTGATTGAGGTTGCAGTATTGCATTGCAGCTCGAGGGTATACGTCGCGCCTAGCTCCCAGGCCAGCGGCACGTGTAGTCGCTTCCGCTCAACAGCTCGGTATACCTGATAGAACACTTCCTGCCCGTTCTTGTCTGTGATGCGGATAGAATCCACAGGGGAAGACTGCAGGAGATCGAGACGGATTCCCTGGTACATGAAAGTGACGCCTGGAGACGAATTTCTCTCTTGTCCCGGGTCGCAGGCTGCCAGGACAATGACGCACAAAAATGCAGCAAACATATAGCGCGGCAAATGTTGCTTAATGGACAACATGAACCTGATACTCCCCTTTCATGGTTTTGCCTTCATCCGGTGAATATGGATATTCGGTAAAGGCGACGTAACGTCCTGTAGCTGAAACATCACCCATAAAAAAAACGCTCCCTGCAGTGTAATAGCGATACACCAAAGGATTCTCTCCTCGGGAGGCCGAATTCGAATCAAACAGCACCATGCCGAATTCATCTGGATCCGTGCTGCCCCGGTCGTCGGTTATCCCGGCGGCCACCCATCTCCCGTCCGGAGAGGTAAAAATTCCCTGAACCGAGGCCTTGCTCTGCCACTCCCAGCGTGGATTTCCCAAAAGGTCAAAGGCGCAGAGAGAATGACTTCTTGGATGGGGTGCAGGCTTGTTTTTCCGATTGGATGAGCCGCCTGCATTGGGAGGGATGGTTGAACCAGGCAGCCCGAAAAACACTGACTTTCCGGCTAGGCTTGTATAGGCGATACTGGAAGCTACCGGGATATTGCCGTTCATAACCGGCGTGCCCACATTTCTCACCCAGAGCGGGTTGACGGATGTATCAGCAGCTTGTTGTCGGCGGGCGGCAAAAAGCATGCCTCGACCGTCATTCAACCCCAGGGCTATGTAACTTCCGTCCGGGGAAACCGCCACACCCTGCCAGCCTGAAGCACGATTATAATACGGCTTAAGCGGCGGTACCACATATTCCCATGTCGCCTTGCCCCTGCTGCCGTCCAGACAATGCAGCGCGCCATTATGAAAGCGTGGATGGGGGTTGCGGACGCCCAGCCAGGAATCGGTGAGCAGGGCGATAATGCTGCCGTCGTCAGAAGCGCCCGCCCAGGTCACGCTGTAGGGGAGGGTTCGGTCATCGGGCCATTTCCAGAGAGGCTTGCCGGTTTGCCCGTGTAATCGAAGCACCTGGGTGTCATAGACATACTCTTCTCCTCTATAACGCCCATGCAGGCCGATGACGATCAGATCACCACCGTCAAGCGACTGCATGAAATACGGACCTGGGAAATTATAAATATCCATTCCGGGGTCGCCGCTGTCCGGTTTTGATGTGCCGATATCATCAGCCAGCCGGTATCTCCAGACGACCTTCTGTGTTGCAAGATCAACGGCGTAGACAAAGGCGTCCGGGCTCTGCTCTCCGGCGAACAACAGCCGGCCGTTGTTTCCCTTGCTCCAGCAGATACGCTTGACCATGCCTTCGGCAAGTCTCTTTTTGTAGACCACCTTGCCGCTCTGGACATCCACCACCCGCAGATAGCCGAAAAAACTGCCGATGGCCAGATACCGTTCATCCTCTGAAAACCGGACATAGGTATCGGGATTGGTTCCTCGACCAAGAAAGTTTCTGACCTTCTCAAGGGGTATTGCGGCAACGGTAAACGGAGTCGGTTTCAGGGGTGCATAGGCGGTTACATGCAATTCCCCCTGGGAAGTTTTCCCCCGGATCTGATATTTGCGCCCCGGGGTCCATGTACAGGGAAACAAAAAAGCCCCGGCGGTCTTGGTTGCATCAGATCCACCAGTGGGAAACAAGACCGTATGGTTCGGCGCTTCAGTTATGGTGCAGTCAACAACATCCCCGCCCTGCACTGCAATCCCACTTCGGACAAAGAGTATTTTCGGTTCGGCTTTCTCCGGCTTCTCACAGCCCTGAGACAAGAGAAGCAAGGTCGTCAAGATACACATACACACCGAATGCAGCAATGCGTTGCCTTTCATGCCGCGTCCTTCTGAGCAGTGCAGGCATCCTCCCATTCCCTGACGCTCACCAGGGGAGGGCTGATTTGGGCAGCGTAAGATAATGCCAGCTCGAAATGAGGAATGACACCTGCGCGCTCCAGTGTTTCCGGTTGTGCCAGAATTTCGCGCAAAGGCCCGCAGGCGATGAGTTCCCCCTGATCCATGAGTGCCAGATGGGTCGCGTGCCTGCAGACGGCGTGGAGATCATGGGAACACAGCACAATGGAGCGTAAGGGGCGGCACGACTGCAATAATCTGCCGATATTGAGTATATTTTCCCTGTTCTGACCGGTTGTCGGCTCGTCCAGGAGCAGGACTGCCGGTTCAGAAGCAAGGACCGCTGCCAGACAGACCTGTAGGCGCTGCCCTCTGGAAACAGACCAGGGAGGCATATGGGCAAATCTCTCCAGACCAAAGCTCTTCAGATACTCCATGGCCGCCTCACGGGCCTGAACCGGCCGCATGCCGCGGGCCTGAAAACCGGGGACAACTTCTTCCAGGATACTGTCCTTGATTAAAAACAGGTCAGGATTCTGAAAAAGCAGTCCCATCCCTTTCCCAATTGCTATCCGGCCTTTACGCCATCCGTTGGTCTTTGTGTCTCCCAGAACAATTTTGCCGGAAGAGGGTTTCAGCAGACCTGCCAGGATGGACAGCAAGGTGGATTTTCCGGAGCCGTTCTTGCCCATCAGCGCCAGAATTTCGCCGTCTTTCAAAGAAAAGGAAACATTAGAAAGGAGTTCTCTGCGGGCGCCCGGATAGGTGAAGCACAGGTCTTGTATTTCCAAAACAGCAGAGCCGCCGACAGAGGCCCTCGGGGAAGGAAGAGGGGAAGCAATACGCGAAACAATCTCCATCCCCCGGGTTTGTATTTCTGCGGCAATAATTTCCAGGTTAGGGATGGTATGTCCCTGCATGCCTACAAGTCTTGCCAGGCGCAAGCCTGCAGGGACTTCAAGGCCGAGGTTCTGCAATACGTCCTGGTGTCGGCCAATTTCTTCTGTCGGGCAATCAAGAATGATCCGCCCCCTATCCATAACCACAACCCGGGTAGCCGCTCGAAGGGCTTCAGAAAGTCGGTGCTCCACCAGGATAATGGCCAGGCCGTTTTGGCGCATGGAATCCAGGCAATTCATAACCTCCCGGGCTCCGGCAGGGTCCAGTTGACTGATGGGTTCGTCCAGGGCCAGAATCGGAGTTCCCATGGCGATCTGTGCGGCAATGGCCACGCGTTGCTTCTGTCCTCCGGATAAATCTGCGACTTTGTTTGCACCGCAGTCTTTCAATCCTACGCGAGCAAGGGATTCCTCCACCCTTTGCGCTATGATCTCCGGCGCCACCCCCAGATTCTCCAGGCCAAAAGCCAACTCATCCTCTACGTATTCACAGACCAGCTGGTCATCGGGACTTTGGAAAACCAGGCCTATCTTCTCTGCCAGGCCGGGCAGGGAACAGGCCATGGAATCAAGCCCTCCGATACGCACCTCCCCTCTCATCTCACCTGAAGAGGCATGGGGAATAATGCCGCTCATGGCTTTGAGCAGCGTACTCTTTCCACAACCGGTGGGACCTGTAAGTAAAACACATTCTTTTGAAGAAACAGAAAGAGTTACCTTTTTCAGGCACAGTTCCCTGACCGAAGGATAACGGTACTCAAGTTCTTTAATGCGTAGCATTGTAGGCCGCCCTGCCCTGTTTTTCCGACAGCAACAACCCGATGACCTCATCCTGCATACGAATGCTCCCTTTCTGTAAACATAAAAAAATCCCCGCACCCAAACGGGTACGGGGATGACGTTTTTATCCCTGTGAACTCGACCTATCCGACAACCCAACCAGTCAAAGTTGAAAATCTCAAGGCGCAAATGATGGAGGAACAGTATTGAGTGCTCCTGCATGCATGCCTTGTCGATACCGGCTTGTTACCGTGCTCCATGCAAAACGCTCCATATTCCCGAGAGCTTCTGCATTGGTCACTCCCGGCAGGTCTTCTGGCTTCTCTCCCCTTTTCGGCGGCCTTCCCTCTCACAATACAGCATGATCTGAAAAGTGACGCTTTCAGCTAAAAAGAGTTCTCTTGCAGGCGATAAAAAACGCTCGGCAAAAGCAAGAGTTACAGCGGCGGGTCCGCTCCCGATTCACACGGGATTCCCTATGAAGTTCATCTGAACACCTGGAGTGTATGTATAATATATTGCCATTTCATTACAAAGCTAGCCTATTATATGTCAAGGGAATTGTATCAGAAAAACAATATGCCACCATAAGATATGCGGACTGGACATCTCTGCTATCATGGTTATTGCTTTACTCCACAGGAAACGGACGGTTCTCCGGTAAAGCATCACCCCCATACCTCAGTAAAGGAGTTACTTGTGCAGCACGATGTTTTTATTTTTGATATGGACGGTACCCTCTGCGATTCCAGGCCGGGTATTCTCAACGGCCTGAACTACACCCTGGCTAAGATAGGCCGCCCACCCATTGATGAAGAGGAAGTCCTCACCTATATCGGTCCCCCGCTCCAAGTCTCGGTCCGCATGCTCACCGGCTACGAAGAGCCGGCACAGATTGAATCCGTTCTTGAACATTACCGGGAATATTACAGCGAAAAAGGCATCCATGAACTCAGCATTTATGACGGTATCGAACAGACCCTGATTGACCTGCGAAAGCATGCCCGTCTTGGAGTCTGCACCTCAAAGCGACAGGATTACGCCGGTCAGATTATTGAGAACCTTGATTTCGGAAAATATTTTGACTTTGTCAGTGGTTCCCAGCCGGGCCAGGCAAAATGGGAACAGCTGGACCAGCTGCTGAAAAATCAGCAGATCAGTAAAAACTCCGTGATGATAGGCGACAGGCTCCATGATATGGAGGCCGCTCACAAAAACGGCCTCACCAAAGTAGGGGTTTTATGGGGATACGGTGCAAAAGAGGAACTGCTGAATGCCGGAGCCGATCATTTGATAGAGCATCCTTCCGCTCTGATGGACATGACTGCTTCCCGGTGAGTCCTGTCAGGCTCCGGTCGTCAACATTTCAATACATGCAAAATTCGCTGTTGTCATATCCAAGAGAAATGGTACATACAAGAAGTATAGTTATCGGTCAGTTAGCAGTTCACCATTCCCCCAAGGAGAACTAACATGCTCGTTAAACTCATCTTTTCAACATTATTCGCCATAGCCCTCTGCTCGCCAAACCTGGCCCAGGCTGCAAACGCTAAAAAGAAAATCATCGCCTCCACCACCCAGATAGCCGATTTTGCACGGCAGATAGCCGGTGACCGCATGCCGGTCCGCAGTATTCTTGCTCCAGGTGCTGATCCCCATACCTACCAGCCGACCCCGGATGATGTGAAACTGGTCCTGGAGGCAGATCTCTGCCTGGAAAACGGCCTGCACCTGGAAGGTAAGAACTGGATGGGAGCCCTGGCCAAGGACGCAGGTAAGCCCCTGGTAACGACAACCCAAGGGATGCAACCTCTGACCATCAATACTGCCGGCGAAACGGTCCCGGATCCCCATGCATGGTTTTCAGTAAAAAATGTAGTGGTCTACGTCAACAACATCACCAAAGCCTTTATTCAACTGGAGCCTGAAGCTGAAGAGGAATACAAAGCCCGCGCCGCCCTGTATCTGCAGCAGCTGAGAGTACTGGATGCCTGGATAACCAACCAGGTGAACCGCATCCCCATTAATCGGCGAATTCTAGTCACCACCCATGACGCTTTCAACTACTTTTGCAGGGAATACAAATTTAACGCCGACAACCGGTATCTCTCCATTGCTCCGGTAGGATGGTCCACAGGAGCGGAAGTAGGCGGCGGCATGACACCCGAACGACGACGCATGGTGGTGGATTCCATTCGCTCTTCCGGCGCACCGGCCATCTTTGTCGAGACAACCATTAATCCCAAACAAATCAGGGAGATCGCCAAAGAAACCGATGTGCGGATAGGTGGTGAACTCTATTCCGATTCCATGGGTGAAAAAGATACTGCCGGCGAAACTTATATCGGCATGATGCGGGAAAATGTCCTGCTGATAGTGAACGCCCTGAAATAGTCATCACAAGCAGCGTGTCTCGCTGCTTGTGCATACCCGGGTAGCCGCAAGGCTTCCACCACAGGAGCAGATCTTATGCGATTTATTCTGGTTCTCTGTATCTGGATTGTCATCATTGGTGGTGTCTACACGTATACCGTCAATAGAGACAGGCATATCCCCACGACCATCCGCCGGATTGAAGCAGCTACCCTGGACACGCGCAACTTCAGCCTGGAAATCACCCCGACCTTTACCCTGGAAAAAGACCCCTTTGCCCTCTCCCTAAATGAAGAGGAATCACTAGTAGAGGTCCTGGTCAATGGCAGGAGTATCCAGGTAAACACGGAACAGTCCCAGGCCGGTCAAATCATGCGCGTTGAGCACATTGCAGGTCTGGTTGAGGGCGCCAATGAAATTTTTATCGAGGCATCTCCACCGAATTCAGACAGCTCCAGTGAATACGGTTTACGCCTCAAGGTGCTGGAAGATACCCTGCCTGTGGCGGAAACAACCCTCTGGAGCAATGCAGGTTCCCTGGTTTCAGGCTCGCTCCATTTCGACCTCACCGATACGGAGGACGCCCATGACAACTGAGGGTAAACATGCCATAGAAGTGGAACACCTCACGGTGAGCTACCACTCAAAACCGGCACTGCTGGATGTCAGCGTCAAGATAGAAAAGGATCTGCTCGTCGGCGTCATCGGTCCAAACGGCGCCGGCAAATCTACCTTTATCAAGGCGATTCTGGGCTTTGTGAAACCGGATATCGGCGAAGTGATGATCAACGGTAAAAGCGCGCAAAAGGCCAAGGGAGAAGTAGCTTATGTACCCCAGCGAGGCGCGGTTGACTGGGATTTTCCCATCACGGTCCAGGAAGTGGCGCTCATGGGACGCTACCAACAGATTCCCTGGTACACCTCTCCGAAAAGGCACGACTATGACGCAGCCTTGGAAGCCCTGGAGATGGTCCGCATGGAGGATTTTGCCCACAGGCAGATAGGCGAACTATCAGGTGGCCAGCAGCAGCGGGTCTTCATGGCGCGAGCCCTTGCCCAGGGAAGTAAAATCCTGCTCCTGGATGAACCCTTTGCAGGGGTTGATGCGGCAACGGAACGGGCCATTTTGGATGTGCTTGAGCGGGCTAAAAAGTCTGGTAAAACCCTGGTGGTGGTCCACCACGACCTGTCAACTGCCGCAGAATATTTTGACCAGCTCATCTTGATCAAACAGCGCATGTATGCCTACGGACCTCCAGCCACCGTGCTGAACGAAGAACTGCTCAGCCAGGTTTATGAAGGCCGATTACGCATTTTCAGCGACCTGTTGAAAAAGGAGGGACAAGAATGATACTCTACGACCTGTTTATCTCTCCTCTCACGGAAACCTATTTTCAAAAAGCCCTGATCGGCGGCTGCATCGTAGCCACGGTAGCAGGGGTTGTCGGCTGCCTTGTAGTGCTGCGGCGCATGGCTTTTCTGGGTGACGCTCTGTCCCATGCCATGATTGCCGGCGTTGCCGGCGGTTACCTGGTGATGAAGATGCTTTTCGGCGCCGAAGCCCATGCAACGGGCATGCTGCTCGGCTCACTTTTTGCCGCCATCGCCACGGTGGCGCTTATCAGCTTTGTTTCCCGTATCTCCAGGGTCAAGGAGGATACGGCCATCGGTATCATGTATACCGGCATCTTTGCCCTGGGCGTTGTCGCTGTCTCCATCTTTCGCCAATATATCCATATCGACCTGATGCATTTTATCATGGGTGATATCCTTGGAGTCGCTGACCAGGATCTCTGGGTCAGCGCGTTTGTGGCCGCTACCGTGCTCTCCATCCTGATCCTCTTTTTCCGCCATTTCCAGATAGCCACCTTTGATCCTATCATGGCTGCCTCCATCGGCCTGCCTGTGCTGCTCATCGATTACCTGCTCACAACCTGCGTATCACTGGTGGTGGTCAGCGCGGTCAGCATGGTCGGGGTGATTCTGGTGGTCGGGTTGCTGATTACGCCGGCAGCCACAGCTTACCTGCTCAGTGACCGCCTGGACCGCATGATGATGCTGGCCGCACTCTTCGGCTCAACCAGTGTCATCGGGGGCCTCTATCTCTGTGTCTGGCTCGATTCCGCAGGAGGCGGTGCAGTCATGCTTTTCTGTACCCTCCAGTTTCTGGTCGTGTTGGCCGTTGCACCGAAATACGGCCTGCTTGCCCGCTGGATGCGACTCAAGAAACTGGTCCCGCAACAGGCTGTGGAAGATGTCCTGACCACAATCCTGCGTTATGGAAAGACCACCCCTTTATCGGTAATCAGACAGTATGCTGAAGAAAGCAAAGGCATGCGCAAAGTCCTGGAAAACATGGTGGACAACGACCTGATTATTGCGGAAGCCGACGGCTACAGTCTTACCGAGGAAG
Organism: Desulfobulbaceae bacterium; assembly: GCA_963678525.2. GTDB lineage: Bacteria > Desulfobacterota > Desulfobulbia > Desulfobulbales > Desulfobulbaceae > Desulfogranum. The sequence goes on along the minus strand of CAXXDG010000002.1, from coordinate 1,399,658 downwards.
GCAGTAAGGAAGCGGGCAAAGTCCTGCGCGCTCATCGGCTCTGGGAAGCCTACCTGGCAACCATCGGCACCCCGCAGGAAGAACTGCATCCCACGGCCCATCAGTTGGAGCATATCTCAGACGGCAGCACCGTGGAGTACCTGGACGAAAAACTGGGGCACCCCAGCCAGGATCTCCATGCAAAGGGCATCAAATGACCGTATGCCCGCAGTTGTTCAGAGCAACCTGAGGGCATTTCGATCAACTTACAACTGTTTGTTCAGACAACGGGTTGCATGCACTCCTGGACCACGTATGCAGAACCTTCCGGAGTCATTGCCCGGATTCGTTCCATATCCCCATCATTGAGCATTGGCTTGTACAAGGTGGTCCGGAAGTGATGCGGCAGACCGCTGTGAACAATACAATCCATGGACGCCTGGATATCTGCGGTGTTAATCCCAACACCGCACACCATGGAATATTTCTCCCAGGGCGCTTTGATATCCATGGCAAAATAGTCCACCGCACCGGCCTGAATGAGTTGGTACAGCATCTCGGGGTACAGGCCGTTTGTGTCGATCTTCACCTTCAGGCCCAATGATTTAACCCGGGCTGCAAAAGGAACCAGATCCTTTTGCAGGGTGGGTTCACCACCGGTAATGACCAGTCCCTGCAGGCGATCGGCACGCCGCTCGAGAGTGCTGATGACGTGTTCTTCGTCAACCTGCCCGCCCTCACCTTGCTCTGACCAGAGATGCCTGTTATGGCAATAAGGACAGCGCATGGGGCACCCCTGGGTGAAAATGATTGCGCCTACATGCCCCGGAAAGTCACTCAGAGTAAAAGGTTGAAAACCACCGATTACCATGGATGGTCCTCCTTATAATGGTTTCCACAGAACACCACGAAATAAATTCTCCTCGCGAATAGCTGGAAAGCTTCCCTTAAAAAGACATGGAACACGGAGCCTCCTGTGTAACAAGGTAAGGGGAAGAAGGCGGCACCATGGCCCTGATCTCCTCCATATCTTCTTTGCTGAGCATCGGCTTGTACCAGGTAGTCTGAAAATGGTGGGGCAGTCCGCTGCGGACGATGCAGTCCATGGATGTCTGAACATGTGAGGTGTTGACCCTGGCGCCGCACAGCATGGAATATTTTTTCCACGGCGCCTTGATATCCATGGCTATATAATCCACCGCGCCTGACTGAATGAGTTGCTCCAGTACTTCCGGATACAGGCCGTTCGTGTCAATCTTCACCTTGAATCCCAGTAATTTGATCCTGGCTGCAAAAGCAGGCAGATCTTTTTGCATGGCAGGCTCCCCTCCGCTGATGACCAGTCCCTGCAGATTGTCGGATCGATGGCAGAGAGTGGTGATAACGTATTTTTCATCAACCTGGTTACCCACTCCTTTTTCTGACCAGAGATTCCGGTTATGGCAATAGGGGCAGCGTATGGGACACCCCTGGGTGAAGACAATGGCAGACATATGCCCGGGAAAATCGCTCAGTGTAAAAGGTTGAAATCCAGCGAGTATCATCGGCATCCCTCCAGATGATAGTTGCTGCGCGCGGCAAATTCCGCCCGTTTACCTGCATTCCACTGGCTGACAGGCCGCATATACCCTACAACCCGGGAATAGATCTCTGTCTCAGCGCCGCAGGTGGGGCAACAGTTATGCTCACCGTTGATATAGCCATGACTGGAGCAGATGGAGAACGTCGGAGAAAGAGTAAAGTAAGGCAGATGGTACTGTTCACAGGTCATGCGCACAAAATTTTTCACCGCTTCCGGATCCGGAAACGCCTCTCCCAAAAAGACGTGCACCACAGTACCTCCGGTGTACTTGGTCTGCAATTCATCCTGCCGGTCAAGAACGGCCAGTACATCTTCGCTGTAATGTACCGGCAACTGGGTAGAATTGGTGTACAGGGGAGTGCCGTCCTGTTCATCCCGCAGGCTGCATATCATTTCAGGAAAACGATCCCGGTCTTTTCTTGCCAGGCGATACCCGGTACCCTCTGCAGGCGTTGCCTCCAGGTTATACATATTGCCCGTTTCATCCTGAAAATCCTGCAGACGCAAACGTATATGATCCAGGATCATCGCAGCAAAGGCTTTACCCTCACTGGTCCCTATGTCTTTTCCAAGCAGATTCAGGCAGGCTTCGTTGCCGCCGATCACGCCGATTGTGGAAAAATGATTGCTCCAGTATTTCTGAAAACGATCATGGATAGCCTGCAGATAGTAACGCGTGTAAGGATACAGCCCTTTCAGAGTAAAATCCTCCAGCACCTTACGCTTGATTTCCAGAGAAGTTCTGGCAATTCGCATCTGTTTATCCAAACGATCCATAAACGCGGCCACCGAATCAGCCTGTACTCCTAAAGCAGCCAGATTGATGGTCACCACCCCGATGGAACCGGTCAGGGGATTGGCACCAAACAGCCCCCCACCCCGCTTTTCCAATTCCCTGGTATCAAGGCGGAGACGGCAGCACATTGATCTGGCATCTTCCGGGTCCAGGTCTGCATTGATGAAATTGGCAAAATAAGGGATGCCGTACTTGGCCGTTGCCTTCCACAATCCATCAAGTTCCTGGTTCTCCCAGTCAAAATCCCGGTCTATATTGTAGGTTGGAATAGGAAAGGTAAAGACCCTGCCCTGGGCATCCCCTTCCGTCATTACTTCCATGAACGCCTGATTGATCATGGTCATCTCATGGACAAAATCACCATACACCTCTGAACACGGCTCGCCACCGATGATTACAGGCTGGGTCGCCAGGGTTCGGGGTGGATTCAAATCCATGGTCAGGTTGGTGAAAGGCGTCTGGAAACCTACTCTGGTGGGCACATTCAGGTTAAAGACAAACTCCTGCAGGGCCTGCTTGACTTCTTTGTATGAGAGGTTGTCATAGCGGATAAAAGGCGCCAGCAAGGTATCAAAGCTGGAAAATGCCTGGGCTCCGGCCGCTTCTCCCTGCAGGGTATAGAAAAAATTGACAATCTGTCCCAAGGCGGCGCGAAAATGTTTAGCCGGCCTGGACACGGCCTTGCCTTTTACGCCACAGAATCCTCGGCGCAACAGATCCTGCAGGTCCCAGCCCACGCAGTAGGTAGAGAGCAGCCCCAGATCGTGGATATGGATATCCCCTTCCAGGTGCGCTTCGCGCACTTCTCTGGGATAAATGGTCTGCAGCCAGTAGCGTTGACTGATTTCACTTGAAATATAGTGATTCAACCCCTGGAGGGAATAATTCATATTGGAGTTTTCTTCGATTCGCCAATCGAGTTTCTCCAGGTATTGATCGATGATGCGGGTATCTTTGACAGAAGCCACGGAACGGACCATGGCCCGTTGTTCGCGGTAAACGATATAGGCTTTCGCTGTTTTCTTATAGGGAGATGTCAGCAACACCTCTTCCACCAGATCCTGAACGGACTCAACAGTGGGTATACGATCTTCCATTGCGATCTGGGCAAGACCGATCACCCGGATTGTCAGTCTCCGCGCCTCTGGGTAATCAAATTCACCGGTAACCTCCGCCGCCTTATGGATGGCATCGGCAATTTTCTGAAATTGAAAAGAAACAACACGGCCGTCCCGTTTCCGAATCCGGGTAAAAGTACAGATCTGTTCAATGGACGCACTTTGGGCGTAGGGTATGGACATGGTTTTCTCCTTTCCTCGAAGGCGCACCTTTGCGGTGCAGTTCAAGCCGGCAGGTCTTCGGACTTCCGGGCTTACACCATTACCTACAGGTCGGAGCTTCCCAATGCCCTACTCTTGGACATCAGTGCCTGTCAGCATCCTGTTTCATGTGGGTGGATGCTGTCCGACGTTCGTTCCCGGTTACCGCTGCGGGACAGTTCCGGATTCTCACCGGATTCCCTTTTACTGCACTCCCTTCGAGTGCACCAGCTCATGTATATGCCACTATATATGGTGTTTTTGACTAGCCTGTCAATACTAAAAACAAAAGAAATTTGTTTTTCCATACCTGTAATCCAAGGAACAAATTGACAAAATCCGGAGAGTTGAGTATGCATTTTTAAACACATTCAGAGGAAGGGAATCCGGTGAAAATCCGGAACGGGCCCGCCGCTGTAAACGGGGACGAACACTGCATGAACGTCACTGACCATAACTTTGTTGTTGGAAGGTCGGGAAGACGCAGCCAGTAGGAAGATCCGTAAGTCAGAAAACCTGCCTGAATAGTGGAAGCATATATGCTGCGAGGACAACAGCGCTTCTTTTCTTCATCTGTGGTTGACAGGGCACCCGGATTGAACCGTGTTCAATCCGGTTTTTTTATGCCTTGTCTCCCCTTGCCTCTGTTTTCTCCTTGTCACATGCCGGCGGCAAAAAGTTCCATATTTGAGAATCAGCAAAGATCCTCCCCATAAATTCCGGCCATAAAAAAGGTCCACCTATGCAAATACTCTTTATCCACGGCATGATGTTCCAGCACCGCACTTGGCGCAGAGTTGCCTCGCAACTCAAGGAACTGAATATCCACCTCGAGTTTGCGGACCAGATACAGGCATCGGAACGACTCTCTCAGAAGCCTCCCCTCACATGGGATCTGCTCCTTTTTGAAGCAGCAATCAGTATGCCGGGAATGCAAACAATTCTCAGCAAAAGTGAAGCCATCAACCTCCGCCTTGGCCTGACCCCTGAAATCCCGAGTCATTTCACGACATTTCCAAGACAGGTTGTTCTCGAGTTGCAACGGTATTTCGCTGTTCTTGACCAGGAAAATTACCTGAACGGTATCTGTTACCTGTTGGCCCAGGCAGGAAAAGATATGTCCTGGAAACCTCCCAAGCCTGTCTTGACTACAGCCATTTACCATCCACACGCGCCACATCTTTTTTTTGATGTTGCCGCCTATTCCCGGTGGCAGACTGAACGCTCATTACCGGCATCCTTGCCACGCATCGGCCTGCTTCTCTACTACAGCCAGTACGTGGAAGGGAACCTTGCGGAAATTGATGCCCTCATTGCAACGTTGGAAGCGCATCATTTTCTTCCCCAATGCGTGCTATGCACCGGCGGTGAAGGACATTCACCCACAAATGGTAACCAGGCGCCCGAATGGATAGATTTTTTCCAGGACGCAGGCAGAATTGAACTGCTTGTCAACGGAATGGCCGGGCGTCTGTTGAAAAATCAGGACTACCTGTGGGTACTGCAGCAGTTAAATGTTCCCATCATCCAATTGCTCCGTTCCCACAGCCAGACACCTGAACAGTGGCAGGACGATCTCCAGGGGCTCCCGGCTATATCTGCGGTATATTCCCTTACCCAGCCGGAGACCTTTGGTACCATTGCGCCCACCATTGCAGCAGCGACAGAGCCTCCCCGGAAAGGAGAGCCCCTACAATCCGTCCGCACCCTGGTGCCGCTCAGTGAGCGGATCGAAATGCTCTGCCGACGTATCCGCAAATGGGTCAACCTGCGCACAGTACCCAACACCAATAAACGGCTCACCATCGTCCTACATAACAACCCTTGCAAAGGCATGGAATCAACCATTGGCCTGGCAGCAGGACTGGATACGTTCCCAGCAATTCCCGGTTTGCCCTTAACCGTTGCAAATGCGAGGTTTCAATAAATCCTTTTCGCAAACTTTTGGGATCGGTTAATATGCGATTATTAGCTTAACTGTTTAGTTTTACGATATTATTTTTTTCAAAAATCTATGTTTTTTTCTTGACAAACCAAAAAAGGGTCGAAATGATTTTTCTTTGTAATATCAAATATTTACAAGGAGAACAGCCGTGTCGACCCTTAAAAACATCCTCAACCATGCCCGTCAAACTGGCCAAACACTCTCTAAAATTAAAATGCGCGCACACCTGAATGCCGACAGAATGAATTCCATTATCCGCCAGGATCTGCAGCAGGTACCCGATCATCGGGCTGCCAATGTCTCGATCCCACTGGAAGACGCATTGATGAGTGCCTTTGCCATGTTTTCGCTCAAAGATCCTTCCCTGCTCGCTTTTGACGAGCGCCGTTTTGAAGAACCGGAAAGTCTCCACGGGGTTTACGGAGTAGGTGTCATCCCAAGTGATACTCAGATGCGCACGATTCTGGACGAAGTTTTACCTATCCATATCCGTCGACCTTTTCGCAGTATCTTTCATCAACTGCAACGAGGTAAAGTACTGCCCAGGATGACCTGTCTGGACGGACATCTGCTCTTGGCGATCGACGGAACCGGGGTTTACAGCTCAGAGAACATCGGCTCCGATTATTGTCTCACCAAAAAGAAACGCAATGGCAAAACCGAATACCATCTCCAAATGGTAACCGGAGCCTTTGTTTCACCAGACAAGAAAGCCGTGCTTCCAATATGCCCGGAACTCATCCGGCAGCAGGACGGTGCCACCAAGAACGACTGCGAACGTAATGCCACCAGTCGTCTTTTCGTTGATCTACGTCGGGAACATCCGCATCTGAAGATTATTGTCACCGAGGATGGCTTAAGCGCCAACGCGCCGCACATAAAAGATTTAATGCGCCATGATCTTCGCTACATTCTTTCTGTCAAGCCCGGGGATCATGCCTTCCTGTTCGACCATGTCGATGAGGCGGCAAAGCGCGGAGAGGTCACGGAGCTCGTGCTGGCGGATGAAAAGAAAGCGAACAAAACGCATTGTTTTCGATTTATCAACGCCGTACCACTTAATAAAACCAGCCAAGACGATCTCCAAATCAATTTTCTTGAATACTGGGAGGTGGAAACCAAGGGTGAGGAGACGGTTATCCTCAAGCGCTTCAGTTGGGTGACGGACCTTGAAATCACCCTGGACAATGTTACAGAGATCATGCGTTGTGGTCGCGCGCGATGGCGAATCGAAAATGAGACCTTCAACACCCTTAAAAATCAAGGCTATAATCTCGGCCACAATTACGGACTGGGTAAGAAACACCTCAGTGCGGTCTTCATGCATCTGATGATACTGGCGTTTCTCGTGGATCAGGTTCAGCAATTTTGCTGTCCACTCTTTCAAGCTGCCAGAAAAAAAGTAAGATGCCAGAAGGCGCTGTGGGAACGAATACGCAGTCATTTTCACCATTTCATTGCGCCCTCAATGGAGGCTATTTTACGGATGATCGCCCATGGATTTGAGAAACAACACTGTCCAACGTATGATTAGCGACTGACGGGCAGTAAACAAATTGGCAAAGATCAAGTACCTGCTGGAAAAATTTATTGGCAGGTCAGACGGATAACTCCGTCCTGAAAACATGGTTTTCACTTGTTTTTCTAGGAGCAAGTGAAAGCGCAAGCCGGGATTTAGCCCTGGCAGAAGAAAACAGAACAGGCCGGGGAGTATTTGGCGAATTTTACTACTCCATCCCGTTCAAAACGGGAGTGGCTGATACGTTCCAAAGCCTTGCTGCTCTACTGACTACGCTGCAGAAGGAAGGCTATGATATCGGAGATGCTCCCCTGGATGGACGCGAACTTCTTGCTGCCATACAGAAACGTAAAGCCACCAGTGAATTTCGCTGGACTACCATTGAAGATATTATCAGCTGCGGAGGTGACCTGTACCGCATGGGTCAAGAGGAGTATACTTTCTGGTTTGAGCAACTGCCTGCACAAACCCAAACCAGGGTTTTGGAGGATTGGGGAGAATTTCCGGGACAGGGTATGACCTTCAATGAACACGGACAGGATGTCCTGGTCATCACGGGCATTGAATACGGCAACGTACGCATCATGATGCAGCCTAAACGCGGCTGTTACGGCTCCAAATGTACAGGTGAGGTCTGCCGCATCCTCCATGATCCTCACCTTGCTCCACCCCATCAATGGCTTGCTACCTATAAATACATTCAGGAAAAATCCGACGCTGTTATTCACTTCGGCACCGAGGGTGCCCTGGAGTACTTACCTGGAAAACAGCTCGGATTATCCGAGCGTTGTTTCCCGGATCTATCCATCGGCGACCTCCCTAACCTCTATGTCTATATCCTGGATGCTACGGGTGAGGGCATTGTTGCCAAAAGAAGGGGGCAGGCAGTACTGGTTGATCATCTCTCACCAATTTATCGGCCGGCTGCACTGGACCCCGGCTTTCTGCGTCTGGAAATACTGCTCAATGATTACGAACGAGCCAAAACCGGCAAAGAAATGCGCAGACTGCAGGTCATTGAACAAGAACTAACAGATCTGCTGGTCGAATGCGGCCTTGCCGAGGAACCGCCGAAAGCGGAAGTGCTGCAATCCTGCCTGTCCACCGCACGCAGACAGATTACCCGTATGAAGCAGACACTCTCCCCGGGAGGACTGCATCTGCTTGGAACTCCTCCCGACACAATGAATACTGCTAAACTTCTGGCCACCATGCTGCGAGCCCCCGGGCCCGGCTTACCTGATCTTGAAACCCTTGCAGATGGTCCGGACATGCCTCTGGACCCCATGTATCCGCGCGCAGTACAAAAGTTAAAACACCTGCTCGATGCTCCGGAAGCAGAGACACGGCGAAACGACCGGACAGCCTTAGCCGGCTTCTGCCGCGATGTGTACACACGGCTGCAGCAGTGTGATCAGGAAATTCATCAACTGATCAGAGGTCTGAGTGGGCAATTCATTACTCCGGGATTAAGCGGCAGCCTGGCAAGGGGAACCGTAGAGGCACTACCCACTGGTAGAAATTTCTTTGCCGTTGACACATCGCGACTACCCACCAGGGCAGCCTGGGAAACAGGCAAACAGATGGCAGACATGCTGCTGAAAAAATACTATCAGGAAGAACAGCAGTTTCCTGAAAGCATCGGGGTCAGTATCTGGAGTTCGGATGCCTTCAAGTCAGATGGTGAACTGTTTTGCCAGATCCTGTATCTGATGGGTGCAAAACCGGTTTGGAGTGAGCATGGCAAGGTGCTGGAGATCGAACCCATTCAGCTCAACCTCCTGACAATCACATGGGATGACGGCTCCACAGTCACTCGCCCGAGAGTGGATGTCACCATGCAAACGTCTTCCATCATGCGTGACCTTGTGCCCGGCTTTTGCGCCTTTCTTGACCAGGCCGTGCTCATGATCAGCAAGCTTGACGAAGCGGAGGAGGACAATTATATCCGCAAACACACAAAGGAAAAAATAGCGCAATTGAGTGAACAAGCTGGGGCGACACTTTCAGAAAGCCAACTGCACCGGTTGGCCGGCATGCGCGTGTTTACCTCTGCTCCCGGAACCCACGGCCTGGGGGTTGGCCTTGCCCTGGATGCTTCCGCCTGGGAAAGCAAAGCAGACCTTGCAGAGATATACATCAACTGGGGAGGACACGCCTGCTGCAGCGACGAGGCGGGCGGGCTCTCCATCAGCACTGCCCATCAGGCCCTGGCAGAACAGTTGGCCGGGATCGATATCGCCTACATGAAACAGGCTTCTGCAGAATATGATGCCCTTGATTGCAGCTGTTATGCGGTCTCTCAAGGAGGCATGGCTGCTGCAGCCGGTGCTGTGGGTGGCAGGCAGGCAAAAATGTATTGGGGCGACAGTACTCTGCCGGGATCACCTGAGATTGAAAGCCTTGCTGAAACCCTGCAGCGCAGTGCACGCACGCGGTTGCTTAACAAAACATGGATACAGGAGATGAAACAACACGGTTACCAGGGCGCCCAGGAGGTTGCCGGCAGGGTGAACAATCTGTTTAAATGGTCTGCTACCAGTGAACAGGTCTCAAAACGACTGTTTGACGATCTGGTCCGCACCTACATCATGGATCAGGCGAATTATTCCTGGCTGCGTGAGAGCAATCCCTATGCCCTGGAAGAAATATCCCGTCGCCTGCTTGAATCCCATGCCCGCGGCCTGTGGAACGCAGACCAGAACCTGCTGGCCCAGGTACAGTCCGCGGCGCTTGATATCGAGGGTGATATGGAAGAGCTTCGCGAAGATGGTGAATGTGAAATCCAGGGTAATCAGGTGGACATCATCACCCGTCAGGATGTGGAGCAGTGGAAAATGGAATGGAAACTTACCTGAAAAAGATACAACATTATATGGTGACTACATATGCATAAGCGAGGTTATATAGGGCGAAAAATGCGACTGCCGAAACTGCAGCAGGAGCCGGCCATCGTCATTGCCGCCTTCGGCAGCACCAACAAAAACAGAGCGGTCCTGGAGGGATTTCAGCAGGAGCTGGAACAGCGGTTTCCAGCCCACTCCGTCTACTGGGGCTATACTTCAGAAATCATACGCAAAAAGTTAGAGCTGCCCAGTCTGCAGCAGACCCTTGCCCAGGTGGAATCCGATGGATTTCGCAAGGCAGTGGTACAGCCGCTTCATGTCTTTCCAGGAACAGAGTATACTCAATTGGCTGAAACCTGTGAATATTTCCCGGGAATGAACGTCTTTCTCAGCGAAACCCTGCTCCACCGCTGGGATTTTATCAAAGAACTTCTTGAAATCATTGAGCCTGAATTCCTCTCTCCTGAGCAAGGCCTGAACCTGATCGCCCTGCATGGGACACCCCTTGCCGCAGATCCGGTAAATATTGTCTATTTGGGGGTGGATAATCTGCTCAGGACCCTGTACCCTAATGTCCTGGCAGCCACCGTTGAAGGTGTACCGGATCATGAAGCCGTACTGGCCAAGATTGAACGGGACAGCCTGGCAAGCCGATACCAACGAGCAAAAATCATCCCGCTGATGTATTACGCCGGCATCCACGTGGATGACGACCTCATGGGAGAGGAAGACAGCTGGCGGTCAGCGCTTGAAGAAATGGGATTTAGCGTAGAGTGCCCGCAGATAACGGTTAAAGGTGAGACCCGTTTTAAAGGCCTGGCCCATTACCCGGGGGTGAACCAGGGATTCCTGGACCGGTTGGAGCGGACCCTGGAGTTGGCAAAATATTATTGATAAATAAATAACCCGGAGAGAGATTGATTTTCATATACGGGCGAGATCACTGCCCCATATGCGGCAAAACCCTCTCCAATGAGGGCGGGAGCAGTAATTTTGAAGCGCCCCCCACAACCATGACACCGGCAAAAAACCACATTGACAGTCTGTTCAGCCGGATGCCGTTAACACGTATCTGCAAGCCAGGACTGAAAAAAATAATTTGTACATAAAAATTGATAGGCGCCTCTTATCAATTCCCGGATGCGGTTCTCTCCTGGGAAATTTTCATCTGCTGGACAATGGGCAGCAGATGAAAAGGATCATCGGTACTGATGGTAGAGGCGCCAAGTTCTACAGCACGTTGAAACCGCTGTTCAAGATCATGGACGCCCCAAAGATACACGGCAACAGGGACGCCCTCTTTCTGAAGCATCTGAAATCCTCTTTTTGGAAAAAACCATTCACTGCTGAAAAGCATGTCAGCTTTCAAGGCCTTCGCTGCAAAAAGGGGAACATCTTCAATCTTCCACCAGGTAAGCATATCGACTATTATCCGCAACTCAGAATTCAGACCGGTAATGGACCGTGCCAGTTCCACCTGCATGGGGTCGGCAACAAAGAAAAGCACCTGCCGCTCGACCCCGGCAAGCAGGACTTGCCGGGCAACCGATTCCGGGTCAACGTCTTTGAGATCAAAGGCTATTTCAAAATGCGGATGGCTTTTGATTAATTGTAACACCTCCGCCAGTTCCGGAATGGAGTATGGTGTAACGTTGCCGGAGTTGTCCTTGAGTTGTAAATTTCTCATTTCCTCCCACCGCTTCGCCTTGACTTCACCCTGTCCGTCAGTGCTTCGATCGATCCGCTCATCATGCATAAGAATGATATGCCCGTCCGATGTGGTCCGCAAATCAATCTCCGCACCATCCACACCTTTGGAAATAAGTGACTTGAGCGCCTGAAGGGAATTTTCAGGATATCCTGTCTGTATTCCTCTATGAGAAAACAGTTTGACAGGCTGTATCCCCCCAGCATCGGCAGGCTGACAAAGAAACACACTGAAGAAAACAAGAGCCAAAGCACTGCAGACACTACGGCTAAAGCATCCGCTGATACTGTGGAAAATACGTTGAAGTTTTTCAATCAGTTTCGAAAAATCACTCATAAGCAGTTCCCAATACTTTCATTAATTATAACGACACATCAATTATTTCGCAGGTATTACCGGTTAATACTTTGCCGCCGCCGGCGGTAACCTCGAACGTGTTTTCTGTTCCCACCATTCCGATGCCGGATATCCCTATTTTCGGCTCGACGGCCAAGACCATGCCTTCTTCCAACGGCAGGTCAAACCCCTTGGCTATCACCGGATATTCATCTATGGCCAGACCAATGCCGTGGCCGACAAAATTGACTTTATTATTTCCAAGGCCCATAAAACCATGCAGCCATGGGCTTTGCGAAACCTTTTCCAGGCATTGGCCCCACAACCTACCTGGTATTGCCCCTGGTCGTAATTGTTCGGCAATCATGCCTTGAATTTCCACGCAAAAATCATGGGCACTTTGAACCTGCTCCGGAATGCTCTTTTTACTGCCGAGCCAGTACACCTGGGTTTTATCGGTTTGATATCCATTCAAGGTAAAGCCATTGTCGATTGTGAGGGGGCTGCCGAATGTCCAGGTAATTGTTTCCGCTCCCATATAGGGCACTGCGGGATTAACACCGCGAAGGCCCACTGGCCCGTTAAAAACACTTGGATAATTGGCGCTGTCACCAATCGATATATGTCCCAGAAACACCTCTTCACCAAATGTTTCCATTCTCAAGATCCCGTTATGGCCCTCAGCATACAGTAATTCTGAAAGCTTATGGGATATTTGCAGCTCACTTATGCCTTCGTGAAGAAAAGGCGGCAACAGCTGCGTTAAACACCTGTTATGTTTTTCTCCAGCTTTACGAATAAGCTGCAACTCCCACTCGGATTTTTTCGCCCGGGTCATCGCGATCAGAGTATCACCGGGGATAAATTCAACATTGGGCAAATATTTTACCAGTTTGTTCGAAAGCGCCCATGAAAGGCCATTCATCTCGGTTGCCGGTTTTGAGGGAAGAGGGATGGCAAGATCACGAAAAGTTGGGGCAATATCTTTATACGAATTGAATTGGATAATGTGCTGTAACGGTGTCTCTCTTGTTGCGCGTTCCGCTCCACGTTTACAAAATAATATCGGCTCACCGTCTGTTGGGATCCACAGGACACCATTTGCAAATGTGCCTGTAAAATAAAAAATGTTGAGCCGGGAAAATAGAAAGGCGCCGTCAGACTCAGGGAGGTACCGGCAAAGTAAATCTCTATATCTTTGCCGCCGAGAGCGTAGCTCTTCTGTTGGAGTATTCATATATTCTTGAATTGGTGATTTTGTAATATCGCTATATTTTTAGGCTGAGCATTTTTAAAACTAATGAATCGTAATGTATCGGCGGCAGGTTTAGACTACCTCAGCAGTTTACTATTATCCAACACCCAAATAATAGCCATAATGTAATACGTGCAATATCTGAGCTTGTTTTACAAGCTGAAATCGAGTGGTGACGTGTTAGACTTGCACATGTTTCAATGAGTTACAGCACACGCTCGTATGTGACCGATCCACTTGGGAACACGATAGATAAACTATCGCCATCCAATGTAAAGATGCCCGTTCTGATTGGGGAATATGGAGGGTCGAAAGTCATCTGTGAGCCTGCAATTGTTACGATGGAGTGCAACTCTCGCATTCTCAACGTACCAAGTGTCGGAGTGTTTTCAAGATACGATCCAAAATAGTCTTCATTCCAGGGCCGCCAATGTGAGGCGTAAGTACCTCCCTCGTGAAAATTCAACTCTTCATAGACATCGTCGTCCGACCAGAATCGCTCCCAAACTCCCGGCAATGATGTTGAGGTATCGAACTTTCTTGCATAATCAAATCCACACCAAGTGAGCATTGTTCCATCGCTTGATATTTCGTAGTCGGTATCGTTGATAGCGTAATAATTTAAGTGTGTACCCTCATCGGTAAATTCAACCACGAATTGAGTGCCCACAATTCTCCAACAGCCGACAAGTTCTACTGGAATCGAGTCACTTGCAAACTGCTTCCAGGAACGACCTGTAATCCATGCTTCGCCGGAGTGAAACATATCATGCTCCTTTGATTGAATGTTACGTTATCTGACAAATGAGCTGGAGAATAAATATTCCGTAAATATCTCCCCCCTTCCTTGTAGATGTATTTTCCTTGATATACAATACTTTTGTCAGGCACTCGAACTATGTGGTTACCGCGTCTGATACCACTATCAAAAAACAACACACAACACTTTTTATGACAAAATTCTCAGATATTTCTATCAGATGGAAGATACTTGTTATTGTCCTTCTTGGTCCCGTCATAATTGCCGTCATCCTTACCATTCAGCGTGCGGCGGACATGCGCAAAAGCGCCGTAGCCAATATGGTGGACAAGAGCAAGGCCATTGTTCTGATGGCCGAAGCAACCAGAAGCGAAATGGCTAAAAAACTCGAGCTCGGCCTGCTCAGACCTTTCGCCGAAATCTCGGCGGATACGATTATTGAAGCGGTTCCTGTGGTGACAGCCATGAAGACCGCAGCCGTCAATGCAAAGGAAGCGGGATATATGTTCCGCGCTCCCAAGGTACACCCGCGTAATCCCAGCAACACCCCCACTGAAGAAGAGCTGCAGTACCTCAACGATATCAAAGACAACCGCCTGGATGACCTTGTAGTTATTAAGAACAACGAGGTTCGTTATCTCAAGCCCGTAAAACTCACCCAGGACTGTCTGTTTTGTCACGGAGATCCGAAGGGGAAAAAAGATCCGACCGGAGGCATCATGGAAGGATGGAAAGTCGGAGAAATACATGGCGCTTTTGAAATCATAAGCTCCCTTGAACAGGTCAATGCCCGTATATGGAAAACCAAGCTGTCCATGATCGCCTGGACCATCGGCATCGTCGGCGTCATTGCCGCCCTTGTCGGCTATCTGCTCCAGTCTTCCATAATCAGGCCGCTGCAGAATGTATCAAAACATATCACTACCATTGCAGGGGGAGATCTGACCCGGGAGATGCCCGGCAGCAGCGCCGATGAAATCGGCCGGATGGTATCCAACATAGACAATATGTCCGCCAAGCTCCGCGCCATGATACGCGACATAGCCGATTCATCGGTAACTCTGTATGAAGGCGCCGGCATCCTGGGAAAATCTTCCGCGGAAATAACACACAGCACCAGAGAACTGAACGACAGGTCCGGTTCAGTTGCGGCTGCTGCCGAAGAAATGAGCTCCAACATGAACAATGTTGCGGCGGCAACAGAGGAAGCATCCACAAACATTTCTCTGGTTGCCACGGCAACAGAAGAAATGGCGTCCACCATCAGGGAAATAGCCCAGAAAACTGAACAGACACAAACCATTACCCGCCGTGCAGTCAGCCAGGCGGAAACAGCTTCACATCATGTTAACCAGCTTGGAACCGCAGCGACTGAAATCGGTGTTGTCACGCAGGCTATAACGGAAATATCAGAGCAGACCAATCTGCTGGCGCTGAATGCCACCATTGAAGCAGCCCGGGCAGGAGAAGCCGGCAAAGGATTCGCTGTTGTTGCCAATGAAATCAAAGAACTGGCAAAACAGGCGGCTGAATCCACCCAGGAGATCAAGAATCGTATAAGCGATATCCAAAGCCGAACCAACTCCACGGTAATGGAGATCCAGGGTATTACCCAGGTCATTGATGAAGTCAACAGTATTGTGGTGATGGTAGCCTCGGCCGTGGAGGAACAGAATGTGACCACCAGTGAAATTGCAGAAAATATAACCCAGGCCACCATCGGTATTCAAGAGGTCACGGAAAACGTTTCCCAGAGTTCCATAGTTGCCGAAGAAGTCGCCGAGGACATCAACAGAGTAAACAGCGAAGCGGTTGACATTGCCGGCCGGTCACTGACCCTCAACGAAAAGGCGCGTGAACTGGAAACACTCTCTGAACAACTGAAATCAATGATTCGAACATTTACGATTTGATCAGAATCATTTTTTTACAAAAACAGGAATCCCATGATTAAGTCTTTGAAATTACGAACAAAGATGTTGTTATTTATTTGCGGCGTGGCTTTTCTTGCCTTTTCCGCAACCATTGTCATCATATCCGGCATTACTACCAAAAATGCTGAAAATAATGCTTTGGGCCTGGTGATGGAAACAGCGAGCAAGAGCAGCGCTGAAGTGAAAAGTGAAATTTACAAGGCGGTTATTGCCGCCAATACAGTATCCGAGATGTTGAGCGCCGTCGATGGCTCAAAGCAGGCAGACACCAGAACCATGGTTGTTGACATGCTGCATTCCGTCGCACTCACCCACAAAGATTTTTTCGGAGTCTGGGCCGTATGGGAGCCGAATGAGTTTGACGGCCGAGACAGCACAATTGATGTCAACCAACCCGGTACTGCCGAAAATGGACAATTCAGACCCAACCTGCAGCGCTACAGCGGCAAACTCGTCAAGAGCAACACCGGCATGGCAGCAGAGGGTTCTACAGGAGGTGAATGGTACTGGACTCCTCTGCGCACAGGAAAGCCATTTATTACCAAACCAACGGTATATGAAATCAACGGCGTGCCGGTCATGATGATTTCAGCGGCATCACCAATTATTGTCAACGGTAAGGCCGTTGGTGTTGCGGGAATTGACTACGGTATGGATAAAATGAACGAAATCATTTCCCTCATCAAACCATTTGATACCGGCTACGGAATCCTGAACTTCAGCGACGGTTCAGTGGTTACGCATCCTGATGAAGAAGCTATCGGAAAAACCCTTATATCCAGCGACGCTCTCCAGGCTACCAACAGCATGAAATCATTCCAGGAAATATTAGAGACAGAAGATTTTCCCGGAGATACCCTGTCTGTTTCAGTCCCTGTCAATTTTGGAGAAGATTTCGATATCTGGAACCTCACCATCCGGGTATCCATGAATAAAGTTCTGGAAGCGGCAAAGGCTTTACGCACCACAAACATTATCATCGGCATCGTCTCCCTTCTTGTCCTGTTTGCTGTCGTGTATGCAATCTCCACCCTCATCATCGCCAGACCGATTAACCTGGCTGTCGCAGGTTTACGCGATATTGCAGAGGGCGAAGGAGATCTGACCATGCGTCTTCAAGCAAAGAACAAGGATGAAATCGGAGAACTTGCCCATTGGTTCAATGTGTTTATCGCTAAACTCCAGGGTATTATTGGTCAAATCGCTGAGAACTCCGAGTTCCTAGGCCTGTCGTCAGGTCAGCTCACCGAAATCGCAAAAAAACTTTCAGGCAGTGCTGAATCCTCCTCACAACGCGCCGACAATGTAGCCACTGCCTCGGAAGAAATGAGCGCAAATCTGAGTAACGTTGCTGCGGCAATGGAGCAGTCATCCACAAATACCAACATGGTAGCCTCGGCAGCCGAAGAAATGAGCGCAACCATACGAGAAATTGCCGAGAGTGCGGAAAAAGCGAGGAGCGTATCTGCCGATGCAGTGAAACAGGCAGAGAACGCTTCAGGAAAAATGAGTAAACTTGGGCAGGCGGCGGAGAAAATCGGTAAGGTTACCGAGACGATTACAGAGATATCCGAGCAGACAAATCTGCTGGCCTTAAACGCTACCATTGAGGCGGCCCGAGCCGGTGAGGCCGGCAAAGGTTTTGCCGTTGTCGCCAATGAAATCAAAGATCTGGCAAAACAGACCGCTGAAGCGACCCTCGATATCAAGAACCTGATTGACGCGGTTCAGAACACCACCCAGAACGCAGGAACCGAAATAGGCCAGATTTCAGAGGTCATTACCGGGGTCAATGATATCGTGGCGGCCATTGCAACAGCCGTTGAAGAGCAGACCGCTGCAACCCGGGAAATAGCAAACAACATCTCGCAGACAAGCCAGGGCATCCAGGAGGTCAATGAAAACGTCAGTCAAAGTTCTATTGTCGCTTCTGCCATCACCGAGGATATTTCACAGGTCAATGTAGCTGCAACAGAGATTTCCGAAGGCAGTCGTGAAGTGGAAAACAGCTCTGCCCAGCTTCAGGAACGGGCGGCGAATCTCAATTCCATTGTGGGAAGTTTTCGTATTTAACCACGGCCGAAAAATAAACCCGGACACCGCCGGTAAACACCCTCAGAGTCATGTCGTCCAGGAAATCCTGCATTTCCTGGACGACTCATCAAACCTCCCCGCATCCACATACCTGCAAACCGGGGTACATCCAGGCTAATAAATCTTCCTCTTACCCAACCCTGAGCCTATAACATTAAAAGAATTCTCAACAATAAACAGAGCGTTTGGATCCAGGGCAAACACCTTTTCTTCAAGTCGCTTGACCTGGAGATTGTTGGTGACCGTCATCAGCATCTTTTTATCTTTGCCTGTGTAGGCACCCTGGGCGTTGATAATGGTAACCCCCTGCCTCAACTCCTTGATGATGATATCGGCAATGACCCGACCGTAATCACTGAGTATGTAAACGACCTTCCTCTGGTTGAACAGGGTCAGCACATACTCCATGGCCGTGGAAGAGATAAAGGTGAGGATAAGCGACGCCACCACCAGATCGATTTCATACAGGGTCAGGGTAAAACTGAAAAGCAGTGCATTGTAAAAAAAATAGAACTTGCCGATTCCGAGATTGAATTTCTGATTCAGGATAACAGCCACGATATCAAGCCCGCCTCCCGATCCCACGGATCGAAGAATAATCCCGCTGCCTGCACCGCAAATTATCCCCCCGACTATGGCTGCATAGAGCTGCTGTTGTACACGTAAATCATAGGTGATAAGTTCGGAACCGACCGTCACCACGGCAACGGCATAGATGCTGTATAAAAAAAACTTCCTGCTGACGAAAAGATATCCCACGACCATTACCGGGATATTCATGATCAGGTACAGCACGCCCGGCGAGAGGAAATCAGTCTGATACGAAATAAGCAGGGCCGTACCAAAAAGTCCGCCCATAATGAAATTATGGTGAACAAGAACCGCCTTGGCGCCAAAGGAAAAGACTAATGACCCGCTGGTAATGAGCAACAGGTTCCAGATGATAGTTCGTATATTCTCATCAAATCTCATGGTAAAATTCATCCAACAATGTAACCGATGGTTAATTTCGCAGGGATAACACCTGCGCCATTTCAATTTTGAAGAGTATACCGTAACCGTGCTTCAAATACGCTACCATTTATGCAAGAAAAAACATTACGGATTAAGGAGATTCGATGGGCCGCCTTGAGTCGGCGCTCAGCCGGCCTTTCCCGGACAAGTTCCCGCCCCGGTAAAATCAAGCAAAAAGCTTGGCCTGCATTGTCACTATCTATAGCGGGTTTGAAACAGACAACCATGGACATGGACACACCCATCAACTCGTCCATATCCATCCGCCGGCACACTATACGCGCTTATGCTTCCAACTTTGCGGATGCAAAAGCGCTCCGAGCCAATAGACGGCCGCCCCCGCAACACCTCCGAAATGGGCTTCGACTATGGGGATGCTTATATCACCGGGATGCAGAGAAGCCAACAAAACAGCTCCTGTGTGCATTTCAACAGCAACCTTTGCAAGCAAACCGGTCAGACAGGACAGGGACAATGCAGCCAGGGTCAGCCGTGCGGCAGGACTTTGCTGCGCCCCGCTCCGTTGCAACCATCCCCGCGCCACCAGCAGCATGAGTCCATGGGCAAGGCCTGAGAGGCCGCAATATCCAAACTGTGAAACCAGAGGCGAACAGGCAGCTGCTACCAAAAAACTGCCCAGCCAGCAACATATAAGGCCGATCAGTTTTTCACCGCGAAAAGACACTCTCCATTCCAGCCAAAGCAGGGTAGTGAGCAGGGCGTCCATACATAAATGATACCAGCTGACATGAACCAGGGGGTGAGTGAACAGCCGCCACCATTCCCCCTGCATCACCTTCTCTGCTGAAAAAATCAGCACGCTTGGTTGGGTCTGGATCAGGAGGTGCAGATTACACACCGGCAACAACCCGATCCACCCCAACATGACGCCCCAGGGACCACGGATTCCTTTGGCCATGGCATCATCCTCCCTATCGCTGTCTACAGACAAGCCGCACAATTCCGGTGCAGCCCAACAGCAGGCCGATCATCCAGGGGCCGACAGGTCCACTGCCCACACCGGGAGACGGAGCGCCTTTGAACATGCCGCCCTGCTCGTCGGTATCTACCCGATACGTACGAACCGGCTGCGCCTCTCTTCCTGTCCCGGCCTTCCGCTCTTTTCGCACCCTGGAGCTGTTTTTACGATCCAGACCGAGATGTTCCATTTCCTGTTCATCCAGCACCAGCATGGAGGTATAGTCTGTGACCAGAGAATATTCGGTTCCCAAGGCGATAATATCCTGCACACGACCTTCGGTCTCCCCACTGTTGCGGACGTCTTCCATGGCCTCCTCTATCCTTGACAGAGCCCATAACCTCTCAATTTCCGGGTTGTCCTCATCGCTGTCAGGCAGAACGGCCCGGCATGTCCACTCCTGGTTTTCGCCTGAAATTTTGGCATCCAGTGTTATCTGCACCGGCCCGGGTCGGGTATATTTACCGAACATGATCACTTGCTCCCCCCGGTAAAGAGAACCTATATCGGCAGGCGTCAAGTGTTCCACTCCACCTCCCTTGAACCGGACATGGGCATCATGGAGAGCCTGATAGAACACCTTATTTTTAGCCTGCAGGATTCGACCGTAGATATCATCCCGGGGACTTATGTCCATGGCAAAGCCGCCGGATGCCTTGGCCTGACTTTCAAGCAGCGGCCTGTTACTGCTGTTGCCGAGAACAAAGGTGAACAGCCGCACATCCTGTTCATCCACCAGCCGAAGAAATTCCGCCTGGGCAGTGGGGCCGACATTGGCCACACCATCGGTGACCAGGACAACGGCTGTGGTCCGCTCATCATCCATTTTTCGCAACCCGCTTTTCAAGCCTGCATAGAGTGCTGTTCCACCTTCTGCGGTCAGCCCTTTCAGTTGGGCGATGACACGCTGTACATTTCCCTCTTCCGCTTGGATAAAACCACTGGTCAGGTCATCCACATCATTGTTGAAAGTCACCACACGGAAACGATCATTGGGGGACATTTTGCCGATAACCTTGGCAACTCCCTCTGTCAGGGTGGTTATCTTACTCCCGGACATACTGCCGGATCGATCGAGAACAAACACCCAGTCGGTTCCTTCACTGATCTCTACAAGAGAAGCCGCAGGTGTAATAGTCAGCATGAACGTGCCGGCATCAGCTCCGGCTTCCTTATAGGGAACCAGCTCAACCCGTCCGGGAACAGTATCGTCAAGGCGATAATAGAAGACGATATCTTCCGACAATCTCGCTCCTTCAGCGGTACCTATACGGGCGTGATAAACGACCCCGTTACCGCTCTCTTCATCGGAGGGCAGTTGTTCCACCCTGGCTTGCTGCATGTACCCGGGCAAACGGACATCCTTGATAGGATGTGCGGATTTTAACACCAGATCAAAACTGAAATCTTCATCCACCCGGTCATCCACGCTCCAGAAAGCCAAGCGCTCCTCATCAACGCCTCCTTCCTGCAGGGGATACACATACCTGCCGATATTCAGGTCTATCCGCAGGGGTTGATAATACACCAGCCGCACCCTGGTATCCTGCCTGGGACGAACGGGATAGACTGCCGCATCAAACGTCTTATAATCATCCTTTTCAGCCAGGGCCGTGTCCTTTCCCGCGCTTTTCTGCTGCTGATAGATATGCTGCGCTTTCTTTTTTTCCAACACTTCACCGACAACCTCCTGCCCGTCTATCCAGAGGCTCAATTCTGAAAGGCTTGCTTCCCTCGGCAGTGGAAAGGAATAAACGGCTTCCAGATCCTGTCCGGCAGAGCTGGTAAAGACCTGATCCACTTCTGTCCTGGCATAGCCGTTATTCAAGACCACGGAAACAGCATGTTTCTTGATGGAGATCTGATCTTCCCCGCCATTTTTCGCTTTCAGCAGACCGGCAGCCTGGGATTTTTCGAAAACCCCCAGAACCAGCACGATTACAAGCCCCGTCATCAGGGCAGTTACCCATAAACTGTGGTGTGCATCACGTTGCATAGTACAACCTCCTTTTATATTGCATCATGTCTTTACAGACGGTTGTCCTACCCATCGCAGCAATCGTGCCGGCTTTGCCTTAACAACTAACATATTGATATTACAAAATTTATAAAAACAGCAATATCCAACCGATAAATACTCTCAACATTTTATGAACATATGGTGTACAATTTAAGAACAGACGATAACTTTACAGGAGAGTACATGGAAACGCAGGAACGGGAACAGCTCCGTAAAATCAGAGACGCCATTTTCGCCAATCCGTTTGGGTCGGAACGCCTGGCCATCGACCTCTCAGTCACCGGATTGTCAGCTTCATCTCCCATTCCGGTGATTACCGCCAAGCTCACAGAAGATGTCAAAGCCTTAATCGACAGGATTGCAACCAGGCAAAACAAGACCCGCAAGCCGTTCAACGATACGGACCGGCAGCTCTTTGCCTTTGGAGCGCTGTTCTACGTTTTTCACCTGTATGTACCCAATTTTGATCAACATATCAGAAAACAGGTTCAACAGGATGGAACCTGCTGCCAGGTTCCCTTTTCCAGGGATACGCTGTCCCTGCTCAGCTCCTATGGTTTTTCCGATGAACTCTGCCTGCGCTATTTCGCCCTCTTTTTCCAGATGCGCAGGGCCTATTATTTCATCAGCAAAATAATTGGGAAAAGTGCGTGCGTACAGCAGCTTCGACGCTCCCTATGGCACAATATCTTTACCAGTGAAATACAACTCTATGAACAGTACCTGTGGAACCGCATGGATGACTTTTCCACCATGCTCCTTGGCCGGACCGGGACAGGAAAAGGCATGGCTGCCGCAGCCATCGGGCGATCCGGGTATATCCCTTTTGACCCCAAACAGGGGAAGTTCACGGAAAGCTTTACCCAGGCCTTTGTCTCCATCAACCTGTCTCAGTTCCCTGAGCAGATCATCGAATCGGAACTGTTCGGTCACCAGAAGGGTGCGTTCACAGGCGCCGTGGAACAGCATCAGGGGGTATTCAGCCGCTGCAGCCCCTGCGGGGCCATTTTCCTGGACGAAATAGGTGACGTAAGCCTGCCGGTGCAGGTAAAATTACTGCGGGTTCTTCAGGAACGTACCTTCACTCCCGTGGGCAGCCACCAGATACGGAAATTCCCGGGCCGGGTCATTGCCGCCACCAACCAGTCATTGGAAAAACTCAGGAGCGAAGGGTTGTTCCGGGATGATTTTTATTACCGGCTCTGTTCGGATGTTATAGAAGTACCCAGCCTGCGCATGCGGCTGGATCAAAATCCCGGTGAACTGGAAGAACTCCTGGATGTGGTGCTGCTGAGAATATTCGGCCGAAAACCTGAAGAACTCGCGGACAAGGTGCTGCAATACATTCACGATCATCAGCCGCCGAATTACAGCTGGCCGGGTAATATCAGGGAGTTGGAACAGTGCACCAGGCAAATTATCCTCAACAACCGCTATCGATGGCAACGAATAATTCCGGCCACGGAGGTCGAGCAGATCAGCCTCGGCTGCTCGCAGGCCTCATTCAGCGCCCGGGAATTACTCTCGTTATATTGCCGGCTGTTGTATAAAAAGCATGGCTCCTACGAGGCGGTGGGCCGCATCAGCCGGTTAGACAGACGCACGGTCAAAAAATACATCCATATATGACCAGGTTTGTGTAATAAAAGAAGCATCCGTATATCAATCCAACCGCTAAGTTTTACAGCGTCGATTTTGGGCTGAAAACCGGCCGTTTTAAGCCCAAAATCCAGCGATTTTTTTCGATGGTTAACTCATATATCCAACAGGTTAACATGGTCCGACCCCGCCACAGGTAAGTAACTTCTTCAGCAGATCATTGAATGTACAGGTCGCATTCTCAATTTCCTTGAAATTATTTTTGAACCTGCCGGGAAATTTTCCCGGCAGGGGCGTCGGTATGGCTATTTCGCAAGCGGACGAATCGGCATCGGTTGCGACGGATTTGCAGATTGCTGCCTGGAAAGGAGCTCGCTGGTTTCAACCAGGCGATACAATTCCGCCCTGTATCCCTCAACATCCTGCCCCCTGCCGGCCTTGGCCATTGCCATACATTGATCCCAGGAAAATGATCCCAGATGTTCACTCTCTGTCAGCAGCATGCCGTAGCCGGCCACAGCTGCAGCAAACTGAAAATCCACGCTGTTGCTTTTCGGCATGGCAGCAGAAACCGGCAGGATCATTTCCTTTGAACTCTTTTGTCCAAGGGGCTTATAGCGCAGCTTTACGGTCAGCAGTTCATCTGCAGCATCATTTACTCCTACCTGAGGTTTTTGATATTTCAAGGCATCAACGACGGGGATCGATGCATGACCGGCAGGTATCAGTTCATAAAGGGTTGTTACCCGATGGCCGACACCGATCTCCCCGGCATCCTTGGTATCATCTATAAAATCCTCGTCTGCCAAGGCGCGGTTTTCATAACCCAGAAGCCGGTACGCCCCGACCCTGGCCGGATTGAACTCTACCTGGATTTTAACGTCATCGGCAAGGGCAAACAGGGTGCCGCTCATCTCCTTGACCATGACTTTCTTGGCCTCCAGCAGGGAGTCGATATAGGCATAGTTGCCGTTGCCCTTATCTGCCAGCACTTCCATGGTATCGTCATGATAATTGCCCATGCCGAAACCAAGGACTGTCAGGTAGATGCCGCTTTCCCGTTCCTCTTCGATCAATTTCTGCAGTTCTCCCCTGCTGGTCACGCCTACGTTGAAATCACCGTCCGAGGCCAGAATCACCCGGTTATTGCCTCCAGGCATGAAACTCCGGCGGGCAAGATCATAGGCCGTACGGATGCCGCTGGAAGCATGGGTTGAGCCTCCGGAACGTAGCTGGTCAAGAGCTGCGAAAATAGCCGCCCTGTCATCCGCTGCAGTGGGCTGCAGGACCACCCGGTCACTGCCGGCATAGGCAACAATACCGATCCGATCCCTTGCTCCCATCTGCTCCACCAGGAGTTTCACGGCCTGTTTCAGCAGAGGCAGCTTATTTGCGGCCTGCATGGAACCCGATACATCAACCAGAAACACCAGATTGGAAGGCGGCAGCTGCGCCGGATCCAGGTCTTTGGCATTCAGGCCGATACGCACCAGCTGATAGTCTGCGTGATACGGACTCGGGCCTATCTCGGCGTGAAGACGAAAATCATTCCCTGACTCAGGAGCGGGATAATCATAAGTAAAATAATTAATCATTTCCTCTATGCGCACAGCACCCACAGGGGGAAGATGTCCGCCGGTCACCATCCGGCGCACATTGGCATACCCGGCTGTATCCACATCTATACTGAACGTGGACAGGGGATCATTGACGGTATTGATGAATCTGTTTTCCTGAACCGCGTTATAGGATTCCCGGTTCCGCTGCGCAGAAGGAGGCATTATTCCGACACCCATTTCTGCGGCAGGGGCCTGCAGCGCGTACCCTCGCTGCATTGTTTTAGCGGATAAAAATTTTTTTTCCATCATAGACACGGAATCCGTTGCCTGCATTTCTGCCTCATGCACAGGGAGAGGGGGAGGAGCAAGCGCTTCTTCCTTCTTAACCTCTGTTGAGGAATCCGTCTGTTTAGCCTCTTTTTGTTCCTGCTTATGCTGCGAAGTGCATGCGGCAAGCAGAAGCAGAAAAACAAGCACGCCTGTTATCAGCCCTTTCATAGTCATCTCCTCAGAAATGGTATAAAGATAATTTCCTTCTTTCCTATATGATACTTCTGTTGACGGATTTTCTCCTGGGATGTGTTGTAAAAAATCCTCTTAAAGAGGCGGCTCCCTGATATTCCGTTGCCGGCATAAGATAGCATTTCCAAGAAATGAGGGCTGAAAACACTAAATTTATTTGTTTCAGCGAGGAGTTAGAGTATGATTTTCAGCACTGTTCAATTCAATTGCCCACAAAAAAGGAGCCGACAACGTGAGCACATGGCAGGAAACAGCCCTGGCTGAATGGAAAATGATAAATCGTCTTGCCATGCGCCGTTTCCCTTCGGAATCTCTCGCTGAAGAAGCGGCACTCTATGTTATTGACGGACTTGCTGAAGACAACTGGCGCCGTTTACGGGCCTTTTCAGGCAAATCTTCGCCGACAACCTATATTGCAGCCCTGACCCACAGATTACTGGAAGATTTTGCCCGCAAACGTTTCGGCCGCATCAAACCTCCGGCGTGGGTTCGCAGGCTCGGCGGCATCTGGGTCTCTTTATTCCAGCTTCTCTGCCTGGAAAGGTATACACCGGATGAGGCCGTCGCCATCATCAAAAACCGAGAACCGGTCTCCACCGCTGCCCTTGAAGAAGCAGCTTATACACTTTTGGGTGAGATTCCATCCTGTGGGGAATATCGTGGGGAATCGGCTGAATATGATGAGGAAACAATGGCCGGCCAGGATCGTGAGCAGGCCTCCAGGCAGCACCAGCACATCGAGCAACGGGAGCGTAGGCAGTTACTTGCCCTGATAGGCCGTATGCTCCTGGGAACAGAATCCGCTCCCGGTGCGGAATTTTTTTTTACCAAAATCAGCGCGCTCTCTTTTGAGCTGACCCCGGAAGAAACGCTGCTCCTGCAGCTCTGTTACCGGGACGGCGTAGCCGTGGCAGAAGCAGGCCGAATGCTCGGCTTAAACAGATTTCAGGCCCATGGCAGACTGCGCAGGTTACTGCAGCGAATCCGCGAACAAATACATGACGCCGACCTGGAAGAAGAATTTCGTCAACTCTTTTGAAAAAAACGACACTCCATGACTGGAGAGCCGTCTCTTTCTTTATACGAAGTAAAAATAGCAACAAGACAGGCATGACAACGACAACGCCGGAAATCAAAGACAAACGCAGGGCGGATACAGCACTTGCCCTGCTCGCCCTGGCCGGCAGACAGCCTGACAGCACCGGGAAATGTTTGACGGATGAGCAGCTGGCAGCCTTTGTAGAAGGAAAAATTTCCTCGGAGCAGTCCGCCCTGTATACAGAACACCTTGCAGGCTGCAATGCCTGTTATACCTCCTGGCTGCTTCTGCATACAACACAACAGAAAGAGCAAGCGCGCAAACCTGTTGCCCGCCTGGCAAGGTTCATGGGAAGACCTCAAGCCCTTACCACCGCAGGCTCCCTGCTTGCTGCCGCAGCCTGCGTAATCGTATTTCTCAATATCAATGAAAACATTGACCATAGTGAGCTGATTACACCTCCGCAGCCTCAAATCGTATCTCCTTCACCGAAACCTGCTGCCACACCCGGTCCTTTCAGCAGCAAAGAACAGGGAACAACAGCTCAAGGTATCCCTTCCGGCACAATAGACCGAGAACAGGAAAAGGGCTCTCCAAGCCCTCCTCCTTGGGAATCCCGGCAGAGAAAAGCCGTCCCGTCCCAGTACAGCGAGAGCTACGATATCCAAAAATCGAAATCAAGAGCTGATGAGCATCGAAACGATGCTGCACTACACTCGTTACAGGTCAATAAACAGTCCACTCAGAATTTACGCGAAACAAGAGATGACCCGAGAAGAATGCAAGGTGCCCCTGGGACACATATCGCCCCCTCCAGTGAGGCTGCCGCAGCCCTTCTCGAATGGACAACAGCTCTTCAGGAGGTCTGCACACATGCAGCAAGCCCGGAAGAGCTCAGAGACCAATATAGGTATGGGCAAGATCTTCTCCAGCGGCTAGAAGCCGCTAGCCCTGACAGAGCAGTTCGCCAGAGTATCAAAGAGCTGCTCCTGGCCCTTAAGGACACCGACACGAGTAGCAGAGAAAAATGTGATCGGATTTTGGACATACTGCAGAAACAATAGATTCCCGTCTCGCCTTTGGACATGGCCTGCAATAATGATTGTTTTGGGGTATGTCCTTAACCGGAAGCATGTTAGCCCAAGTTTGTGATGGGGATTTGTAAATAGGTTTAAAAACAATTAGTTGCCGTTTTCAGGCATGCCATTATGGCACTACTTCTTTTGTTTTTGTTCATACTGTGCTCTTCACCTGCCTGCCTGGAATATTTTGCAATCCCAGGGCAGACAATATTTCCTGCTGCTGCGGCTCTGGTCGGGTGCTTTTCCTCACGTGAACTGAGCTCCCGTTCTTGCATTGCATGGAAATTGTTATTCTGCATTGGGTGGAAAGAATTTCCCGTATACTTGACCAGCTGATCACAATGCCTGTCTTGCGCAACTTAAGCCGAATCATATGAACAAGATGGTATGCCAGAACCGTTATAAACAGGTGGCCTGAAACCCGTCTCGCAATCTGGTGATAGACAGGACGCATCCCAAGTTCTGATTTGAGTGACCGAAATACGGCCTCGAGATCCGTAAGCATTGTATATGTCTTCCACAATGTGGCTTCATCCCAATTTGTCTGGCTCGTGCGTAAACAATACACACCAGGATAGGTGTCTGTCGTTTTCTGTCTGGCTTCCCGTTTCCACGACATCTGAACGGCATTGTCGCTTTTTTCATCTTTTATTACGGAAATAGTGTATTGGGCTGAGACTCTTGAGTATTTCTGCCGTAATTTACCAATTTTAGCCATGACCTTGTCATAATTTTTGAGGCGCCTCTTTTCACTCAATCCATCAGATAGTTTTCGTAACTCGTCCTCAAACCTGTTGGTAAAGGGGTCTGCGATTGCCCTGTCTTTCTTTTCGCGCTGGGTGGAATGGCAATACAGCAAGGCTTCCCCAGTATCTTCATCAAGGATCTTCTGCACTCTGACAGAATATTCATTATCCTCTTTAACGATGACGGAAGACGCCTCATCAAATTCACGATGTCTTTTCCTGCTCACCACAAGATAGGGGTAACCGTTATTATTCAGCCAGGAAATATTATCTTCAGTGGCAATTCCTGCATCCATAACCACGGTCGGCTTGCGGGAAGCAAAGGAGTTTCCGCCTTTTTCGAGATCATGAAGCATACCCGCCAACGTCTTTGATTCCGTAACATTGCCTTCAAAGACATGACTCCTCCGGGGAAAACCGCTGGAATCAAGAACCAGTCCAAGGGTTACAAGAGGGCAATCAGTTCGTTTTTCTTTTGAATGACCATTGGCTGCCAGTGAATTTGCTTTGCATTGTCCTTCAAAATACGTATTTGTGAGATCATATAAGGGGATAGTTTCCTGCAGGCCGAACAGCTCTCGTTCCTTATCAAACAGGTACGTTTCAAGACCTGCTTTGTTATCAAAGAGCATGTCAGAGGCCTTATACATCCCATATAGGGTCAACTTATTAAAATCATAGTCAATAAGCTCGCCAAGAGCTGTCCGCTCCTGGAGCCATGTGAGCGTTGCGACTTCACTCCCGGGATGACAGGCCCTGCCTACAATTGTTCCAATCGCGGCAGCCTGTTGTGGGCCGTTAAAACCGAGTTGTTCGAGTTTTTTATCAAGTTCCAGGGTTTGCAGCGCTTCCAGAATGGCATGTTCGCTGCCGACACTACGAGGTCGACTCATCTCAATGGTGTTAAGATCGACCTCTCGGTAATCCGCAGGCTCTATGCTCTCAACATCCTGTTGTGACAATATAATTCTTGATGCATATTCCTGCGCCGGCTTCTCTATTTCAGAGTCAATCGGTAATAAAGATGGTTGACCGGCAAGAATGGCTTCAATCCGATTCGTAAGTTGCGGCCACTGATCCCTGGGCAAGGTGAAACCTACACCAAGATTAAGAAGAGTATATTGCCGTACACCTTTTGCAGTGCGCTTGGATTCAACAAGGCGATAGGTGTAGTATTGCCCACCGTCTTTCTTGCCTTTGATTGTAGTTCTTCGAATATACATGCGTTGCAGCTTCGCATAAAAAAACGTGCTTGTCAATATTTTTTAAAATTTTATGGCACTACAAAGAGCAGGTTAAATTTATATGTCCGAAACTGTGATGTTTTATTTTTTTACACAACGAAAAAGCTTCATTACCAGTAGTGTCCGGTTAAGGATTTGCATGTCGTGTTTCAAAATCTTGAGAATCCAGATCGCCTGGGTCAACCGGTATATCTTGTGCTTCTCTGGTTTCATTTATGATTTGGGTTCGCAATTCTCTGACCCGTTTTATTGACACATGTTCACCATGCTGCTCATGGCAGTAAATGGCGAGCAGAAGATACGTGATCAGGCCGGATAAAATTTGTACCATCAATCCATGTTTGCTGCGTGCAATGAGGTGATAAACACAGAGGTGACGTTTCCACCAACCAAAAAACTTTTCTATCTCCCAGCGAAGTTTGTAGATCAGGGCGATATCTTCTGCGGATAGGTCAAATCTATCTGTAGCGACCCAATAATTAACGCCATCAACAACATATCCGACAAGCCGAAGAGGGGTTTGCGTTTGCTTTGAGCTATCCTTTTTACCAAGCAACACCTTGGCATCATAAAAAACCATGCTATCTGGGTCGGTGTCATATTTCTCCAGGCAGGTTTTATGCGTATTGGCTTTGATACGGCAGACAAAATGCTTGCGATCTTGTTGTAGCTTATCAAAGTTTTGGTGATGTTGGTAACCACGATCCATGACACCTGTTTGCCCTGGTTCAAGAATATCGTGAACAAAAGGCCGTTCATCTCCCTTACCATCGGTCAAGAACAGTTTTTGGGGGATGCCCTGATTTATATTGAAACCAAGATGGAGCCGAGCCTTTTTAGATTTTTTGCGGTAATCAGCCCAATCCATAGACAAAACAGAGTCAATAAGTGATCCGTCAATGGATACCAGTTCACCTAACTGGGAGTATTTTTTAGGTAAAAGAGAACACGCTTGCTTTTGAAGCTGCTGGAAGACAGCCATAAACTGCTCAAGTCCACGCTCATTAATAGCTTCCGAGAACGAACTTCTGCTAATACCGTCTTCAGGCGCAATATTATTTCGAGCAAAGTCATCTTCCTGTAAAGTCTGGACAAGATGTCGGGCCGAAACATGCTCCTCCAAGTGGAAGAAAATTAAGGCGTTGAGCTGATCTTCAAAAGTCATTTTTAACGGTTTGTTTCCTCTGGGATCAAGCCGGGGTAAGTTGGGCAGAATCCATGTTAAAGGTCTGGTCAATTCATTAAACGAGGGGGCAATGCAATTTATTCTGGGTGACAATCTGCGAGGCATTTTCATAACTCCTTGTATTTATTAAGGTTTATGAAAATTTTGCCCACCAATTTTCACTTCTTTGTCAAGATAAAAATGCACCCCTCGCAATATTTTTTTAAAATAATTTCAAATAGTTAATGCAAATTTCTAACCGGACACTACTGCTTCATTACAGAAGAGTTTGTGAATTATTATCACAAACTTGGGTTAGGCTTAAGCAACAAACTTCGTATTCTTTTGCTTCTTCATTGTTATAGAGAAAGCGATTCGACAATTCGTATTATCTCTGCAAGAAAAGCCACAAAGAATGAGAAAAAAGAATACGATTTATCTCAAATGAAAAAAAGGAAAAATCCATTTGCAAAGCAATTGAAAAAACAAGTTACTTTAAGAATGGGTGTTGATGTCATTGAGTATTTCAAAAACATGTCAGAAGAAACAGGAATACCTTATCAAAACCTAATTAATCTCTATTTGAGAGAGTGTGTTGCTTCTCAAAAAAAACTTTCCTTTCAATAATAAAAAATTGCACAACAAGGCGTTTAAAACGTGGGCTGATGCCCACTCGGACCGCGTGATCGCGGCCGCTCAACTTAACGTTCATGGCGACTGCGTCGCCATGAATCCCGGTGCTGACCAGCACCGGGATTTTATCATAATTCCGGTATCTCTAAAATTGGCCTGAGCACACAGGATCCGTTATTTTGCTTTTTTGCCGATAACCATTCCTATTGGCGGTTAATTCGAGCCGAGATTGCCTCTGTTTGCAAGTCCTGGGATTTATGTTTGAAGCCGCTGCAGATATAGGTGATATCGGAGTTTACGCTTACCTTCGAGGATAAAATTTTAAGTGCAACAGTGAAATTAGGCGAATTAGCAATTATTCAAGGTGCCCATAAGACTTTACAAGCCGGCAAGGGGATTACGGCAGCACAATATCCTTCATCGCCTTTCGGTTACGTACAAACTCAGCACTTCCTGATTCCTTGCCCACGGCAAGCAGACAAACAACACGCATATTCGGGTCAATACCCAATTTTTCTTTGATGACCTGCTCATTGAACATACCTACCCAGCAGGTACCCAGCCCCATCTCTACGGCTCGGAGCATCATGAAGGAAACCGCAATCCCCACATTCATTGAAGCAGCGCCGAACCTGGCTATATCATTGTTCTCTTTTTCCCGTGCAACATACTTTTCGATCCCCTGCAAGGGTTCTTCATCCATCAGGTTGTTGTCACGATAATAAAAGGCGCTTGCCTGGGAGTCTTTCAGATATCCCTCCAGATCAGCACAGCAGACAATGATTGCTCCGGCCTGTGCCAGCCAGGTCTGTTTTCTGGAAACCTCACTTTGGCCAAACCAGCCGATGGTTGTCGCGTCGTTGACCACCTTGAAACGCCATGGCTGTGAATTGAGGCTGGAAGGAGCATTACGCCCTGTATCCAGTAGATCTTCGACCTGATCAGCATTGAGCAATTCCCCTGTGTATGCCCGCACAGAGTGCCTCGCTGCTATGGAGTCCTTAACGCTTCTCATATCATCCTTCCTTTTAAACACGCAAAATCAAAAAACATTTCAGTCACACAGACATCAGGAATCCCCATTACTCTCACGAAAGGCGTGCGCCGGATACGTGCCGAGATGCACCACTTTTTTAGCAAAAAAATTGAGTTCCTCAAATGCCAGCTGCAGTGGCATATCTTCTATATGCCCCTCCACGTCAGCATAAAAACGCGCCACATTGAAATGTTTATCCACATAGCTTTCAAGTTTCACCATCTGAATGCCGTTGGTGGCAAATCCGCCCAGAGCTTTGTACAGGGCCGCGGGAATATTACGGACCTCAAAAATGAAACTGGTAATATACTGCTTTCCCACTTCCAAGCGGGGTATATCTTTGCGCTCTGAAAAAACAAGAAAACGGGTCGTATTATGTGGAGCATCCTGGATGTCACGCTGCAGGATATCAAGGCCGTAGATTTTTGCGGCCAGATCAGAACCTATTGCTGCCTGGGTAGGATCATTCCATTTTTTTACATCGGAGGCGCCTTTAGCGGTGTCCGCCACAACGTGTCTGGTAAGCCCAAGCTGGTCAATAATTTTTGAACATTGGGGAATGGCATGCACATGGCTGTGCACATCGGTCAGCTGCTCAATCTTTGCTCCCGGCAACCCAAGCAGACAATGTCGGATGAGCTGAAAATGTTCACCGATAACATACAACTCTTCACGGGGGATAAGATGGTGGACGTCTGCTACACGTCCTGCCAGACAGTTGTCCACGGGTATCATGGCCAGATCGGCTTCTCCTTCTTTAACCGCACGAAAGGCAGCCAGGAAGGAGACACTGGGAACGGTCTCCAGATCAGGGTATGCCATTCTGCAGGCCAGATCGGAATACGCACCGGCCATTCCCTGAAACGATATTTTTGTATATGGGTGCTGCTTCATGTATTCACCTTCATTCTCTTTCAGCTTCTCCTGCCTGTAACCCTCCAGCAGACCGATTCGGGTAGTACTGCTTCGGCGCGACCTGGTTTGGGTCATGGTACATTTTTTTAACCAGTTCTCAGATTTTCGGCAAACAGTATCTGTCGTTTTTTGTCTGTAAAAGGCTGAGTAAAGGAAGCATCGGAAACGCCGGCAACCGGCACGTACTGATAAACAATCTGCAATCACAGAACAAAAACCCCTCTACCTATGGAGTGGGGAGACGGTAGAGGGGCGAGAAGAAGTTTGAGGTCGAGATACTCGACATCGCGAACACAATACATCGTACAGCCTCAAAATCAAACACTAATTTTAAATATTCACTTGACCCCTTACAACACCCCGATTTCATATTATTTTTCAGAAACAAGGGA
Organism: Desulfobulbaceae bacterium; assembly: GCA_963678525.2. Lineage (GTDB taxonomy): Bacteria > Desulfobacterota > Desulfobulbia > Desulfobulbales > Desulfobulbaceae > Desulfogranum. The sequence continues at coordinate 1,365,640 of CAXXDG010000002.1, read as the reverse complement.
ACCATCACCCACTATCGACGTAACATGTTCGACATTCACTCTTGAGTAAGCAGCAAATGCAAAATCGCCGGCCCTATGGTCCCTTCCGATGCAGGTTCGATCAGTGAGGAAAATGCTGCATGGACATCTATCCTTGGCCGGGTAAGATTATTCCAATCAGTAACCTTCACACCAGTTACACTCAGCGCCTCGATTATTGCAGCCCGGGAAATAGTAGGATATGCCTGACGGAGCAAGGCGCCGGCGCCTGCAACATGGGGTACGGCCATGGATGTTCCCGACATGGCGACCGTTCCACCGCCAACGGCATCGGAGACGATATGCACTCCGGGAGCAAAATAGTTGACGCTTGCATGACTGTTTGAAAACGCGGCAACCGTATCATTGCCGTCGGTTGCACCCACACTGACAACATTGGAAAGACATCCCGGTGCAGTGGTCATGCCGGACAAACCGTTATTTCCGGCAACAGCCGCCACAAAAACATTCTTGGCCGTTAAATTTGCGACCGCCCTGTACAGGGCCTGTGTCCAGGCATAGGTGGAATCACAGGTATCGGAAAAGATGGTATCGGTATAGAGGCTCATATTGACCACATCCAGGTCAGGTCTGTTTACGTTGAGCCAGTCCAGGGCGCTTACAATGTCAGAGGTGGAGTAAAATGAGTTGCTGCCGTCCAGTATTTTTACCATGGTAATACCGGCGTCCGGTGCCACTCCGGCTGATGACACGCTCCCTCTGGACGCAATGATGCCGGAGACATGGGTTCCGTGACCATGATCGTCTTCCGCGCTTCCGCTGCCTGTCTGATGCGATGTTCCGTCTGGGCAGCACCCTCCATCGGGGTGGAAGCAGAAGCATTGCTCCGCCAGCAGCGCACTTTGCAGGTCAGGATGATCACGATCAATGCCGGAATCCAGGACAGCGACTTCAACCCCGTTTCCTGTTATACCCTCGGCATGCAGTGTATCCGCGCCAATAAGGGCAATACTGGAAGCCAGGCCGCCGCTGCCGCCATCCTTTTGCCGGCTTTCTTCCTGATACGCCCTGCCGGAGACATCCGGGTCAAGGGCACGAATAATTCTGTCGCCGTCTTTTAACACGCTGTTCTTTTTCGCGCCCATATATGCCGCAGGAGTAATCCAGCCTGACACTGCGGGAACTGTTGCAAAACGATGCACCAGGGTGAACCCTTCGGACAACGGCCCCTGCAGGGCATGCTCCTGAAGATCACGAACCAGCTCCATTTGCCCTTCAAGATCACCCGGCCATGTAGTATACTCCAGCATAATAACCACGAACACCTGATCTGCGGCGTCTTGCAGACTTGCCCGGTTCAAATCTTCCGCCCGCGACCAACGGCAGCTGAAGCAAAGAAAGCAGACAAGAAAAGATACAATCGTGACAAAAAGCTGATCATAGCGCATAACGCTCTAACCACACATATCCCATGAGAAGAAAAGAAAAAGAAATCAAGGACAAAGCAGCACTGAACAAAATCATCGAACAATGTGACGTGTGCAGACTGGGATTATCTCACAACAATGTCCCGTATATCGTTCCACTTTCATTCGGGTACGATGGCCGAACCCTCTACTTTCATACCGCAGCAGAAGGCAAAAAGATAGATATACTTGCCATCAACAACCGGGTATGCTTCGAGTTCGAGACAGGAGTACGGATTGTTCCCCATGACACCAAACCCTGCAAATGGTCATTTTCATTTCAAAGCGTGATCGGTTTGGGTACTGCCGGGGAACTTCTCTCCGCAGAAGAGAAGATACATGGTTTGACATGGATTATGGCGCAGTACGGTGATGCTCAATGGGATTTTACAGATATCCCCCTGCAGGGAGTGCGGGTATGGGCGGTCAGCATCGAGGAAATGACCGGCAAGCAGTCTCTGGATTAATAAAAAAGGCCGCTCGAAGAACGGCCTTTTTTTATTGGAAACGGCAACTATTTCGCGCAGCGGCGTAACTGATATATACTGAGCGTTTTACTGTCTTCATTTGTTACCAATAAGGTTGGACATTGATTCGGGCTAGCGCCTTTACTTATAAATTTCAGTCCTTCAGGTGCTTCGTCTCCTTCCGTCTGCAACATTTGGACAAACACGGGACGTTGCGGTATGGATATGTCGTACACGAGTACCTGGTGCGTACGTTCCAGACCGATAAAGGCAAAGGTATGCTTGTTTAATTTGCCGACTTCGACCCCTTCAGGTTCCGGGCCTTTATTATCGCTGCGCCCGTCATCGGCGTTATCCTTCCCATAGGTTGCGACAATTGCTTCGATATCGCTGCCGCTGTCATAGACGAGGCTCCCTTTCCGGTCCCAGATGGAAAATGACCTGGCCCCGTAACTCTGCAGGACATCGTAGTCGCCGTCATTGTCAATATCACCATCGATTTCAGATACCTGTATACGACCTATATTGAACTCATGTTGTAATTCGTATGCATTGGGAAAAATCGCAGGATCCAGGTCAAGATCTTCTACCCGAACTTCAGCATCACGTGCATCGCCCTCGTTGGCCGTGATGTAATATTGATTCCGCCCTTTACGAAAAGCGGCAATTGCATCAGGCATATACATCCCGTACAACGGCCGGTTACGGATATTGAAGACACCGTCCGTATCACTGGCGTCCAGCTCATTGCCGGGTATACTGTGATCTTTCAGGCCAAGCGGTAAAATCGTGATAACCTTTGCCCGTTTGATGTCCACAACTGCAAGCGCGTTTGCTTCCTGCAAAGTAACATATGCAAATCGTTTATTCTTGGAAACCGCAATATATTCCGGCTCAAAATCGTTCGCTGCCGCAACATCCGGAAAAATGCGTACGCCTTTTGCCCTGAGCATTTCTTCCCGACCATTGAAACGTGTAAAATCCGCTGTTTTCACAGCACCGGTTTGTGTATCGATAATGCTGATGCTTCCTTCAGGATCCACACCATCATCAGGCTCGCCCTCGTTGGCGACCAGAACTTTCTCACAGTCATCGGTAAAAGTCACCATATCAGGAAGCGCTCCCACCTGTACAGAGTAGATGAGCGTTCCCTGGGAATCCGTCAGGATAACGGTCCCGTTTTCGGTCTGGGTATTGTTTGGTACGGCAAAGGCGACTATTTCGCCGCATGCATCCACGCTGGTGACGGCAGAACTATTCAAGTTAAAAGGTGATTCTGCAGGATCAATCAAGGCAACCTTTGCCGGATTTTTGACATCACTCAAATCGACAATCTGCAGCCCATCGCCGCTGGTAACGTATGCCTGGCGGGAAGTCCGGTCATAGGCAGGAATTTCGCTCCCGGAGAGATCAGCAAGCGTCGCAACATGGGTAAACATATCCGGGTTTGCAGGAGCAGGAGCCAAAGGAATCGTTTCAGGATGGGTCACAACCACTTCACGGGTGACAGTGGCGGCATCATTCCCATCAGTATCGGTTACATCATACTGAATGCTGTATTCTCCCAATACAGAGGGGTCGACAATATCACCACTGACGATGATACTGTCAGTAAGATCGCCATCTTCCTCGTCATATGCAGTTGCACCGGGATCTTCAAATGTTGCATCCAAGGTCAGCCGGCAGGACTCTGCGCCATTCAGAGTAATTTCAGGGATGCTGCCGATAATTTCAACCGCTCCCAGGTTGCCCGGCGTACCGACAGCCGGCTGATTTTCATCATTCACCGCAATAGTTACAACCGCCTCACTGAAACTCGCCTCATTGACTTCATATGACTGACCACCATTATCGCCGGCATCAGGATACTCTTCAAAATCAATCTCAGTACCATCGCCGGGCCCGCCCAGGAACAGGCAGACACCGTCTCCGCCTTGTCCGAGACCGGCTCCATCTACGGTTCCAATCTTCACATTCTCAATATTATACACAGGACTCCACAGATCCCTGAACGTATTGACGGCACCTTCTCCTTCATCGGTCACCAAGACGATGACGCTTTCACCAGCGTCTATGCTTAAAATTCCGTTTATCTGGTCTGCCGTACTTGCATCACAGGAGTCGTCATCATAAAAAAGAGGATCATCAACACTGGAATCCCAGGCAATATCTCCCTCATTCGTGATTTCGAACCAGTCTGCAGTTAAATTTTCACCGGGATCATTTCCCATCCATATCTCAGTAACCCGCAGGTCAACTGCTGCATGAACAGGGCTGACAGCGGCACATATGAGCACCGCAGGGACAAAAAGCTTACGCATCGACATAACGACATCCTCGTATTTAAGTTGCATACAATCCATTTTTCTGAATGTATTTCAAGAGTATCTGCTGTCCATGAGCATGAACCGCAAAGTCACTACAAGTTGAAGGCAATAAACAAACCGCAAGTGTTAGGGTCTGATTAAATCATGCATCTCTAATAAAATCAGCATGTTTGCAACATATCCAACAAAGCGTGATAGATGATTTATCGGGGCAATGACATTTTTCCAAAATTACGGAATACCAACCCGGAAAAATGGATAAAGCGGGTTGACAATTTTTTTCCAGAGAGATCGCAGCGCAGCGGACTTTTCTGCTCTCATGCGCCGTTTTTTGCTCTTGTCTCTCCTCGTCAAAGGATGCTACACTGGGCAATACAGAAAGGCACAGCTCACTGAAAACAGGAGGAAGATCCCTTGGAAAACCCGGTTGAACTCTCGTTTATCATTCCCGCCCTGAATGAAGAGGAGAATCTTCGCCGATTGTTACCCCAACTGTTTTCCTTAACCCCACGCCCTCAGATCATTGTCAGTGACGGAAAAAGCGTGGACGCAACAACACGCGTTGCCGATGAATTGGGAGCTGTGGTGGTCTCGGGAACTCCGGGAAGGGGGCCCCAACTCAATCGCGGGGCCGCGCAGGCTGCCGGCAGGACGCTTTTCTTTCTCCATGCCGACTCTTTTTTACCTGAACACAGTTATCACATGCTCCTCCGGACCCTCAGGGAATGTCCGAAGCTGGATGGAGGGGCTTTGCGTTTTTCCCTTGCCGGAACAAAAGGCGCCTGGCCGCGCATCTATGAATACATGGTGTATGCGCGCAACAAGTTCTTGCATCTCCCGTACGGTGATCAGGGATTTTTCCTCAGAGCCCGTCTCTGGGAAGCTGCGACACAGTTTGCTGATTGGCCGCTCATGGAAGATATTGAATGGTGGGAACGACTGGGCAAAAAACACACCCTGCAGGTATTGCCCTGGCTCCTGGTCACTTCACCGCGTCGCTTTGAAGAGCGAGGCTACCTGACCAGCGCCCTGAGAAACCTCTCCACAATGGCGCGATATAAATCCGGGGTGTCTCCTTTCACCCTTGCAAAAAAATATCACCGATGAACAGCATGCAGCCAAGCCTCGGCACCGCCGTTTTTGCCAGAACACCTGAAAACTGCGGCAAAAGCCGTCTGGCAAAAACATGGAACCGGCCGGCAACCGACATATTTTACCACCACTGCCTGCACTGTGCCGGTCAATGGCTGCAGGCGGCACGGAAACTCTCGGCAGGCTACTGGGCGCTCACCGGAAAGGGCTCCAGGCTGGATAGACTCTGGCAGGATGCTGAGATTCTTGAACAGGGTGAAGGGGATCTGGGAGAACGAATGGCCGAGGTGGCGGAGCAGCTTCTGGAACGGCACGATTGCTGGTGCCTGGCCGGTAGTGACATCCCGCAAATGCCGCCCTTTGCCGAGCTTGCGCTCCTTGAGCGTCTGCAGCAGTACAGTTTTGTGTTCGGCCCCTCCCTTGACGGTGGATTCTGGCTGGTGGCCGGTCGTTGCCCGTTGCCCCGGGACATCTGGACCGTTGTCCCCTATTCGCGCCCTGATACCCTGGAGCAGATGATGACCGCCCTGGTATCATGGGACTGGAGATTACAGATCGATACCAGCCTTCCTCTGCTCAATGATGTGGATGAATATGCAGACCTGGTGCAGCTGCGCAGAACCCTGGAGAGTCGAAATCCAGGCCTCACTTCGGCTCAGGCGGATTTGCTGGAGTGGCTCCAAGCCTGTTAACCCGTATCCTCATCCCGATATTCCAGCATATTTTTGGTGATTGCCCTGCAGTAAAAATGGATTTGCTTCAAGGCGTCTATGAGTTCCATGTGCAGAGTATGGCTTGCTTCCGAAACACTGACCCTGTGCTGAATCCGTTCCAGGTGGTGGTGCTCGGTAACTATCTCCAGATTATGAAAATCTTCTATCTGCTGCAGAATAGCTTGAGCCTTTGTGCAGTCTGATGTCTCGACGGCATGTGTGAGCTGCTCCATGCAGCTGCACACATGGGCATGCAGGGATCGAATTTCCTGTTCACCTTCATGGCTCAAGCCCACCCTTTTATTTTTCTTCTCCTGCAGAAGACGGAGCATACGTTCTTCGATGACATCGCCGAGGGCCTCCTGATCCTTGACAATATTCAACAGGGAAAACACTTCCGCCGACTCTCTGGGATTCAGTTCCTGGCGCATAATCTGAAACAGATAGGTGGTCACCTGGGATTCGAGGTAATCAATTTTTTCTTCCCGCATCACTATGCCGTCAACCAGGGAGAGCTGCGGAAAAACAGCATCCGTCTCAGGATGCTTGCTGAAAAAAGGCTGAATTGCGGCACTCAGCATCCGGTTAAGAATCTTGTTCATCCGGCCGACTTCCGCCCTGGCATAACTCAGCGCTACAAGAGGTGTGGAGACCGCAGATCGTTTCAGGTGCCAGACCATGGGGATCAGGCGGGTTTCTTCAGGTTTATCAGGCAATATACGGAGAACCAGCCTGGCAAACAGGGGCGTCAGCGGGAGGAACACACAGGCCATGAGCACATTATATAAGGTATGCGTGTTGGCAATCTGCCTGGGAATATAAGCGGTTGCAGAGACGACCTCCCCGTCGGCAGGACCGGGAGAAAAAAAACGGACGACATCCGCTGTCTCCGGGATAAAGCAGAGAAAAAAGGACACACAGCTGAGATTAAAAAGAATCTGTGCCAAGGAGACACGTTTTGCGGCCCTGTGGGTGCCGATGGCGGCAAGGGCGGCGGTAATGCAGGTTCCGATGTTGGCGCCCAGCATCAGGGGGATGGCCGCTTCCAGACTGAGCACCCCCTGCTGGGCAAGCACGATGACGATACCCACAAACGCACTGCTGCTTTGAATGACCGCAGTAAAAGCCATCCCCACAAACACACTGATAAGCGGTTCTGAGAAGGCATCCAGCAGCTCAATAAAGGGACTGTAGCCGCGCAGGGGGGCCATGGACTGCGACATGAGCTGCATGCCGAAAAACAACAACCCGAAGCCGGCCAGCGATTCTCCGGCGTTCTGATAACTCGGCTTCTTGGCGGTAACGTGCACCAGAAAGCCGGCAGCGAAAATAATCAGGGCATAGTCGTGTAATCGAAATGCTATCAGCTGTGCATTGACCGTGGTGCCGATTTCAGCCCCGAGAATCACCCCCATTGCCTGCACATAGGTCATGATCCGCGATTGCACCAAGCCCACCAGCATCACGATAATAGTACTGGAACTCTGGACAACCATGGTCGCAAAGGCACCGGACAACATGCCGAACAATCGATTCGTGGTCAGCGTTGACATCAGGGTTCGTATACGCTCACCCGACATCTTCTTCATGCCGCTGCTCATGGTTTTCATGCCGTACAGAAAAACGGCAAGACCGCCGATAAAGTGGATGATGATATATTGGTAAGGTAAGGGTTCTGTCACTGCCTATATCCTGTCTTCAATAGCGTTGTTCTTGAGGCCGGCTTGAGATACAATATCACCTACTGTAACCCAACAGGGTCGACTATGCCTGCGGTGCAACCGATATCGCTTACAGCGTCTGCGTTCATCATTGCCTCATTGACCGATAGAACCTCCAAATCACCTTTCAACCCTATGGTTATTTCTGTTATCAGCTTTCGAGCGCCGACTCTTGTACAGGAAATCTTTATCTTATCCCCTGTCCCATCACCAAACGTGAAGTCAAAGGCTTCACGGATCTGCTCGGCGGTTATTTCCTGGCCGATATTGTCGACAAAAAGACTATGAATCGCTGAGTTATCAGCATTCAGCTCCTTCATGACGGCCAGGGAGTCGCGAAAGTATATTTCCGGCGAGGCACCGTTATAGCAGGTACCGTGCTTAGTCCATTCATGTCTCTGCAGAAACGATTGTGTGCCGGGCATCACCTTATCAAGCTCTGCTCCGGTATCTTCTTCCATGGTCAGTTCGGACAACTCGTCCCAGTGACCATTCTTGTCCTTATTCACTTCTTCCGGAGAAACAAGGTAATACACATTGCTGCCCGGCTGCGGCCATAGACCGTGCAAGGTGAAGTGTGAAGCGTCGTACCTTTCCTCGGTCTGGGAAATACACTCCGGATTATTGGGTCTGGTTTCACAAAATCTCGGTTGCCGGCTGAAAGCCAGGAGATATCCCTCCTGACTCGGTATATCTCCATTTCCACCATTATCACTGACAACGCTTCCATCAGCAGGCACCACATGCTCTCCGCAACCGGTTGCAATCAATCGGGTCGGCGGTTCAGCATCCATCCTGATAAGATAGTGTGTCGCAGCAGGCTTATTTTTAGCCAACAGGTCGTATGCCTGATTCAAGGTGACTGTCACTTCACCCGGATTTGTATTTTTCCTGATGGATTGATATGCCTGACATTCTTCTCTGGCTATAAAATACCCGTTCAACTTTACCTGCGCATCGACTACTGCTACCCCAGTCAAAAGACCAATAACAACCAAACACCAGATACATTTTTTCACGACGGCTACCTCCGACACAAAGATTTTCATCTAATTTAACAATTGCAAAGGTGTTTTTCAGCTCTTACTATTCTTCTTATGACCATTGGCCGGTCTTCTCATGACGATTGCCCCTCTTATAGAATACAGAAGGCCGGCCATGTGCAACACTAGATACGATTTTTTACCGGGCAACAATCAGGTTGAGAATACACATGAATCAACACAAACTCTCCTCTTCCAGATCGGAAGACGGACAACGCGCCCGCGTCCCGGCAATCGGCACGCATCTTCGCCGGGTGGAATTTCTTCTGGTGTTTTTTCTCGCCCCGCTGATCTATGCATTTTTTCGGGAATCATCCCCAATCTATTTCCTTGTGATTCTCGCGTTATTCAGCGGGATCGTGCTTTATCGCAACAATGATTTCCGTAACGAAATCTTCACCAACAAGGCGCACTGGCTCAAGGACATGCCCAGGGTGATGAAACAATTTCTGGGCATAAGCCTGGCATTGATCTGCGTAATCTACATTTTTCTTCCTGGGCAGCTTTTTTACTGCCTCAGACAGCATTTCACGCTCTGGCTGTCGTTGATGATCATCTATCCACTGCTTGCGGTCTATCCGCAGGAGCTCATTTACCGTGCATTTCTTTTTCACCGTTACCGACATATTGCCGGTAAGGAACGATATCTTATCCATTTCAGCGCTGTAGCCTTTGCTTTTGGACACATTATTTACTTCCACCCAATATCCGTTCTGCTCACCTTGTTCGGCGGCTATCTTTTCTCCTGGACGTATGTGAAAACGCGCTCCCTGCTTGCCGTTTCCTTTGAACATGCGCTTTACGGCTGCCTTATGTACACCGTGGGTCTTGGAAGATATTTTTATACCGGTTTTGATAAATTCCTGGGATAAGGTAATATTCCGCTCTTACATTTTTTCCTTTTATCAATATACATACGAAAAGCATGCAGGAAAGGAACGACCGATGAATCTCCCTGTTTTAAAAATACTCATCATAGAAAATGACACGGCGCTGCTGGAGGAAATTTCCAGAAACATCCTGCGCTGTGCGGATAATTTTGCAAGAGCAGATGTCACAATCGAAACGCTCTGTACTTCCAGTATTTCCCAGGCGCTCCAATGTATTGAGGAAGATATCGACATTCAGGCTGTTGTCCTCAGCTGGGATATCGACGCCCATTGGGACGACGATATTTCCACTGACAGCTCCGTCATACGAAACAACACTGATATTATCACGGCGATAAAGGCTATCCGGGTATCTTTGCCGATCTACATTCTGGGTGACGATACCATGGGACTGGACATCATCAATGAATCGATCGATATAGAATCGTTCTTTTTTCGGGACGATATCATGCAGGATCCGGAGTCGATACTCGGTTACATCCTTAATGATTTTGACGACCGCTGCCAGACACCCTTCTGGGATGCCTATAAAAGCTACATAACCGAAGCAAATGATTCCTGGCATACACCCGGCCACAGCGGGGGGTTAAGTTTCCGAAACTCGCCTTATATACGAGACTTTTATCAGTTTTACGGCCGCAATGTCTTTGTAGGCGACCTTTCCGTCTCCGTGGACTCTCTGGGATCGCTCACCGAAGGGACTAATGCCATCGGCAGAGCACAGGAAGCAGCGGCATACACCTTTGAGAGTACAAAGACCTATTTCATCACCAATGGCTCCAGTACCTCAAACAAGATTATTCTCCAGACCCTGCTCCGTACCGGCGACAAGGTTATTGTAGACCGGAACTGCCATAAATCAGTGCATTACGGGATACTTCAGGCAAGGGCCGAGCCTGTTTACCTCAGCAGTGTCCTGAGCACGGAGTTTGGAATATTCGCCCCACCGACACTGGATGAAATCAGGACAAAAATAGAGCAAAACAAAGCCATCAAACTGATCGTGCTTACCGGTTGCACCTACGACGGCCTGCTTATCGATGTGCGCCAGGTTGTGGAAATGGCGCATGCAAGAGGGATTAAGGTCTTTATCGATGAAGCCTGGTTTGCCTATTCCCTTTTTCATCCTGCCTTCAGGTATTACTCTGCCATCAATGCCGGTGCGGACTACATCACCCATTCTGCGCACAAGGTAGTTTCCGCATTTTCCCAGGCATCATACATTCATGTGAACGACCCGGACTTTGATACCGACTTCTTCCATGAAATCTACAGCATGTACTCAAGCACATCACCCAAGTACCAGATTATCGCGTCTCTTGATGTCTGTCACAAACAGCTGGAAATGGAAGGGTACGGACTGCTCAGAGGTCTGCTGGGACAGGTTGAGGAACTGAAAAAGCAGATGCAGTCCTTTAGCCACATACGAATACTCGATGAAACCGATTTTACCCGGCTATTTCCTCATTTTGCCAAGGATAGTGTCGGCCATGACAGGCTGAAAATACTGCTTGATGTTTCCAGGCTGGAATATTCAACTAATGAAATTCACAGATATTTACTGGATGAAATCGGCCTGGAAATTGAAAAATATACCCACTCGACCATTCTTGTGCTCCTGACCCTGGGCGGAACGCGATCCAAGGTAATCAGACTCTATAACGCCCTCAAGAAGCTGGATCAGAAAAAAGTCGCCCTGCCGGTCTCCAGAACCAGAAAAACACTCACAGGCAAGCTCCCGGATATCACCTTACAATGTCTGCCGGCGGACGCATTTTTCGGCCCGAGAAAATGCCTGGATATTGAAAATGTCGTCGGTAAAATCTCCGCCGGCCTGGTTACACCGTACCCGCCGGGGATCCCTTTGCTTGTCCCCGGACAGCTGATTGAAAAAGCGACCATCAGCTATCTGCGAAGTCTCATTGCTCAGAATACGCGCATCCAGGGCATGTATGACGGCCAGATTTATGTAATGCAGGAGCAACTGACAAAGACAGTTGAACAGTGAATTGTTGTACCGTTCCTAGAATTGATAGGTCAACCCGGTGCGAACAGAAATATTATCCAGCGGGAAGCTGCCGTACCGTGTAAGGGTCCACACGTCATACTGGTACCTGTTAAAAGTCGCATCAGCCTCCACAGCGGTATATTGGAGGGAAAGATCCAGTGCCAGGTGGTCGGTAAACAGAAAGGAGCATCCTGCCCCGGTTAAGAACCCCACCGCATCATCGACTTCCATTACCCGTGTTACCCCGCTGTCGCTTGAAGCCCAGTTGTCGGCTTCCTCAAAGTCGCCTGAGTAAAAACCAACTCCTATAAAAGCATACGGTGTAAATCTGCTTGAATTGGGGTAACGGCCGACAAGGCTGACGGTCGGCCCGGTTAAGCTGACGTCACCGTCTGTTTTGGTTACTGTTTCATCTGAAGGAGCTATGGTTTCAGCTTCAATGCTGTCGTAGGCCAGTTCGATGCCGAAATTTTTGGTAAAGTAATACCCGGCAAAGACTTTATTGGGGAAAGAGTTTTGTATTTCATCTAAGCCGTAGATGGTGCCTAAAAAGGTGTCATCATCTCCCGACTCTGAATCCGTAAGCGTTGAAAAAGTAATCCTCGTACCCAGCTCGAGCCTGCCCCGTACATACATATCGTAAAAATCTGATTCAGCAGGGACGGAGTCGTTACCTGTTTCCACATCAGCAACATCTTTTTTCACGTGCATGGACATCTCTTTGCTCAGGTTGTTCTCGTCTGTGTAAATCACATCATGATCACCTGCCATTGCTTCTGAAGCCAGTAGCACCAAAAATGCCGACGAACTGTACCGCACAAAATTTTTCAACATTTTATTACGCAACATTAAAGATATAGATATTTTTTAAAGAATATATGACAAGCAACATTACAAGTATATATATATACATATACCGACAGGATACCGTAGGAATATTCTATTTACTTTAATATCAGTAAATACATTGTATACAAGTTTTAATATATATAATACTTTAGTCAGATAGCCAAGTTTCGGCATTTTTCTAACCCGTCACATGAAATACATCAATAAAAATTGCAGTAATGCTCCGTAAAGATTTGTAGTGCTCTGTCTAACAGGCGTCTTATGCACCGTGTCACAGAGTATACTCTTCTCTCAGCTGCTGAACATCAGGATCCCTGAGATAGTCGTCATAAGACAGCATCTTGTCTATCACTCCTTTTGGAGCAATTTCAATGATCCTGTTTGCCACGGTGCCCATCAGTTCATGGTCATGGGAGGAAAACAGGATGATCTCCTTGAATGCCTTCATCCCGTTGTTGAGTGAAGTGATTGATTCAAGGTCAAGATGGTTTGTCGGCTCATCAAAGATGAGGGCATTGGCATCACTCAGCATCATTTTCGAGAGCATGCATCGTACTTTTTCACCGCCGGAGAGCACGCTGGTCTTTTTCAGTGCCTCTTCTCCGGAGAACAGCATTTTTCCTAGAAATCCCCGGGCATAACTTTCACCCTCGGCTGCGGGCGTGTATTCGCCCAGCCAATCAACCAGGCTTACATCACGGCAAAAGAACGAGCTGTTTTCTTTTGGGAAATACGATGTGGACATGGTCTGACCCCATCGAAACGTACCGCTGTCCGGCTGCAACTCTTCAGCAAGGATCTGAAAAAGAGTGGTTACGGCCAGACTGTTGGTGCCGACAAAACCGATTTTGTCGCCTTTGTTGACCTGCAGGGAAAAATTATCCAGGACCCTGGTCCCTTCAATATCCTTGCATAGATTTTGAATCTCCAGAATAACGTTACCGCATGGTCTCCCCGCTTTGAATGCAACAAAGGGGTATCTTCGCGATGAGGCCGGCAGATCGTCAAGCTCGAGTTTGTCGAGGAGTTTTTTTCTGGATGTCGCCTGCCTGGCCTTGGAGGCATTGGAGGAAAAGCGTGCAATGAACTCTTTGAGTTCTTTTGCCTTGGCATCAGCCTTGCGGTCGGCATCCTGCCGCTGTTGTTTCATCAACTCGCTGCACTGGTACCAGAAGTCGTAATTCCCGGTGTAGATCTTTATCTGACCGTAATCGATATCCGCCATATGGGTACATACCTGATTGAGAAAATGTCGATCATGGGAAACGATGAGAACAGTATTCTGGAAACGCTCGAGAAACCCTTCCAGCCAGATGATTGATTTGCGGTCAAGATTGTTGGTCGGTTCATCAAGGAGCAGGATATCCGGGGTGCCAAAGAGCGCCTGCGCAAGAAGCACCCGGACTTTTTCACCGCCTTCAAGCTCCTTCATCCTTTTATCGCGAAGTTCTTCTCCGATGCCGAGGCCACTCAACAGAACAGCTGCCTCAGACTCCGCCTCGTAACCGTTCATTTCGGCAAATTCGGTTTCCAGTTCACTGCTGCGTATGCCGTCTTCCTCGGTGAATTCAGCTTTTGCGTACAAAGCGTCACGTTCGGCCATGACCTCAAAAAGACGGGTATGCGCCATGAGAACGGTTTCGGCAACTGTATACTCATCAAAAGCAAACTGATCCTGATTCAACACGGCGATTCGTTTCTTGCCGCTGACAAACACCTCGCCACTGTCAGGATCAAGAGCGCCGGAGAGAATTTTGAGAAATGTGGATTTACCGGCCCCGTTCGCGCCTATAAGCCCGTAGCAGTTGCCTGGAGTGAATTTGATGGTAACATCTTTAAAAATTACACGTTTGCCGTAAGAAAGGGAAATATTGGAAGCTTCTATCATTACTATCTCATTACATAAGGGTATTTTGAATAATTAAATTTTTCGTTCAAGGTCAAGGCATGTGAGAAAAATTACCACAGACATATAGTTAATATTTCGAGGATAATTTTTTAAACATAACGCCGAGATTGGGCGAAAAAGCAATTATTCAAGGTAGCCATAACTATTACAGGGGGTCCACCGACGACGGCAAGGGAGGGGGCAGGGATATTTTCACTGAATGCGCCGGCACTACCGGTCGGCAACCTGATCAAGGTAATACTCATAATCACCTTCATAGATGCGCATTTCACCGTGATCTATCTCAAAAACCCTGGTTACCAGCGAGCGCAGAAAATGCCGATCATGGCTTACCAGAAGAATGGTGCCTTCGAACGTCTTGAGCGCATCAAGTAAAACTTCCCTGGAGAGAATGTCCAGATGGTTGGTAGGTTCATCAAGGACCAGGAAGTTCAACGGCCTGGCCAGCAGCCTGGCAAGAACAACCCTGCTTTTTTCTCCACCGGAAAGGTTGGCAACGCGCTTGTCAACGTCATCTCCCTGAAACAGAAAAGCAGCACAGAGGTTGCGAATGACACCTATATTCTCCAAAGGCAGCACATCCTGAACGGCTTCAAAAACCGTATGCTCGGGATTGAGGGAATCCATTGCATGCTGACTGAAATATCCAGTGGTAACACCGGCTCCCTGAAGGACCTCTCCGGCGGATGGTTCGGTACGGCCGGTGATGACCTGCAACAGGGTTGATTTTCCTGCACCGTTGACCCCGACCAGAGCGATTTTCTCAAGCCGTCTGATGGTTCCGCTGAGTCCGCTGAAAACCGGTTGTATTGAGCCGTTAACCGTCTGCCACTCTTTACCCAGGTTTTTCAGGTGCAGCACATCTTCGCCGCTTCTTGGCGGAACCGCAAAATTGAATTTCATGACCTTCTGCTCAGGAGGCAAAACGATTCGTTCAATTTTTTCCAGCTTTTTTATTCGTGACTGAACCTGGGCGGCATGGGATACGCGGGCTGCGAACTTGGCGATAAACTCTTCCTCTTTGGCCAGCATCTCCTGCTGCCTTCGGTAACTGGCTTGTAACTGTTCCCGGCGGATATCACGTTCACGCAGGTAGAAATCATAATCGCCATTGTACGTGGTGGCCTGACCATTGGCGATTTCAATAACCCGGGAGACAATCCGGTTCATAAATTCCCGGTCATGACAGGTCATCAGCAGAGCGCCCTTGTAATCGTTCGCCAGCCATTCCTCCAGCCAGAGGATGGATTCGATATCAAGGTGGTTTGTCGGCTCATCCAGCAGAAGCACATCCGGGTTGATGACAAGTATCTTTGCCAGGGCGATGCGCATCTTCCAGCCACCGCTGCAGGTTTCAACCGGTTGTGCAAAATCTTCTTCAGAAAAACCAAGACCGCCCAAAATCGCCTTGGCACGCGATTCAAGCTCGTAGCCGCCGCTGTGTTCGAACTTGTCGGTCACAGAGCCGTATTCTTCCAGCAGTTCAGCCAGGGCGTCATCGTCCATGGGCCGGCTCATCTGTGCTTCCATCCGGCGCATTTGCCGGCCCAGCTCAGCCACCTCATCGGCAGCAGAGAGCACCTCTTCAAGGACCGACTTGCCGGACATCTCGCCGACATCTTGTGAAAAATATCCGATAACGTTTTTTTGGGAGCAGGTTATATCTCCCTTGTCCGCATCTTCTTCGCCCATGATAAGGCGAAAAACAGACGTTTTTCCGGCGCCGTTCGGGCCGACAAGGCCGGTGCGGCTATTGGGAAGAACCTGTAGACCGGCACCCTGAAACAGGATATGAGAACCGTACTGCTTATGTATGTTGTTTAAATGAATCATGGCCAAAGGTATTCAAGGGAAAAAAGGTGCGGAAAATACCATACCCCATGCAGGCATGCAAGGATATTATGGCCGTATTATATTACTGTTAGTATGTGCAAAAAAGTTCATTACAATGACTTCAGGCATCATACTGTTTGCCCTGATCAGTGTGCATTTGGGGTCGGTATAAAACCCGATCAAACCTAAAAATGTTTAATCGTCCAGACAGCCGGCTCATTTTAGGTGAAGCCGAATACTTTACTCATCCGCACTTGCTTCCTCCCGGAAAGGCGTTAAAAAATCGATCAGTTGGTTCTACTGATTCTGCATGTCATTACCAGGCTGTAATCGCCACGACCACGATCTGTGTTTGCCTATCCGCACAGCAATAGGCCCATGCACAACCAACCAGAACTAAAGGATCCCTCAATCATGGACAGCGTGGCTGTTTGCAAAAATATATCTGACCCCTTTTTTGTTTCTTACTGTTGGAAGCAATTTTCATCCCGAATGGCTTTCTATTAATTCCATGATCTTTGTTCGAAAATAATCAAAACTAGGAGAAGCATTGTTGTTTACATCCATATATGGGGTGATATTCTCAGCCCATTTAGATTTTTCAGTTCCGATGGCTTGCCAACCCTTTTTTAAAAGCGCTGCAGAACCACCAGGAAAAATGGCATCGGCAAGTTTCTCCCATGTGCCGCAAATGGAATCATTAATATATGTATTCAAAACCGCATCTTTTGCTTTAGGATATGCTTTTTTAAGGGCAGGAATGTCACCAAGGAACCAAGCTTCACCTTCTTCTATGGCAATACAAAAACGAGTTTCTGGTTTTGGGCTACATGCGTTAAGAATCGAGTACAATTCATCGCGAAAAGCTTTAAGGCATTTTGTATCTAAGTCGCAGATCAATATCACCGCCGCTGGATAGTCCTCTGGGTAATGGGCAAAAGTATTTCCGTAGCCCCTTAACAATTTGGGGAGTTGGGTTAATAAGATACGCTTACTTGCATCGGCATTACCTACAAGATTGTTAGGGATCCGACCAATTCCTTTATAGGGATGAACCTTGAATGTATGCTCAGGACCAATGAGATTGGGGACTAAAATATCAAGAGCCTTTTTCCCTGACAGGTCTTCAACGAGTATTTCAAAATGCATTTGATTACCTCGCATCTAAATAATCGCTGTACCAGAGTCCACCCAAAAGAAGCCCTTCTGAAACCAAATTTTTCACGGTTTCGTCTTCGCTTGCCCTGCGTATAATTGAAAATCCATCCTGACCCTTTTCCAGAATCCAAACTTCAGAAGGTTCCAAAGCATCAACTAAATACGGTTGATGAGTAGTGATGAAAACCTGTGATCCTCCTTTGCGACCTGTAGCGTGTTCCCGAAATTCTTGTGCTAAGGACTCTAACAGCTTATGATATAGGCCATTTTCAGGTTCTTCAATGCATAAGAACGGCGGCGGTGTTGGGTCTTCAAGTAAAAGGAAATAAGCAAATACCTTTAATGTGCCATCAGACATCTGTTGTGCATAAAAAGGATCCTGAAAGCCTTTGTCATTAAATCGTAGCAGCAAACGACCATCGTTAGTAGGTTCAGTATCAATTTTATCAATACCTGGAATTTTATCAGCAATACGGTTTAGGATAGCCTGGAAACGTTTTGGATGCTCACGTTCCATGAACTGCACTACATTACCAAGATTATCGCCATGGATGTTAAGGTGCTTTTGGGGGCCGGCGAGAGGTAGACTGCGAGCAGCATCAGGAGTGAAGTAACTAAGATACCATCCTTCGATAAATCTGCGAAATGCAGAAATTCTTGGATGTTGTTTCAAAGCACCCAGCGTTGCGATTCCAAGTTTGCGTATATCTTCAAGTTCAACGACTTCGGTTTCACTAGACTCTTCTGCAGAATGACTTGACTTAATGGATTCCATCAGATGAAACAAGTCAAATTCCCCTTGATCTTCTACGATTTGACGACCTTCTTGATCCCCTTTCCAAACAACCCCCTTACCGTTATTTAACATAAGAAAAGAAAAAGGCCATCCATGGCTTTGGCCCTTACGCCTTTGTCTAAGGCGTTCTTTCAAAACGAAAGGTCGGCCCAACTCATCTATATCAATTGCAATCTCATAAGTAATAGGTCGAGCATTCCCGTCTTCTTTATAATACACCTCAAATTCAATGGGTTCTTGTTGCCCCTGCGCTCTAATTCTCTGAAATCCACCTCGACCGCGTGAATCGCAAGCCTCTTCAACGCCTGATTTTAAAGCATCCGCTAAAAAACCGAATGCATCAAATAAAGTGCTCTTCCCAACACCATTTTTACCGATAACAGCTGTCATAGGGGTAAGGGGGTCGGATTGTCGTTGATTCCAAAGTCGGCCAAGAGTAATGTCTTTCAGCGATCTAAAATTTTTGACTTTGAATCCTTCTATCTTTGCCATAATTTACCTCATATTATTTACAATCGGTTGATCTCAACACATTAGCAGCTATAGCTGCTTATTCAAAACCAAACGATATTATTTCTTATATAACAAATAATTATAAAGTTTCTCGATATCATACACAGAGCATAAACAAGCTTTCCAGGCCTGTATATATGACCAGAGATACATAGACGCTGATCACCTCCTGGTAAAACTACATAAAAACCACGCAAAAGCATATAGTTATACCAACTTGCGCTATGTAACAACTCGGCCCCGTTTTTGTCAATGTATGGGGCAGCTGTGCTCGATAACAATCAGTGTGTGTATGTTATTGAATTTACCCGTGAGAAATCCGGGCCAGGAGTGCGGTGTGGCGCTCCCGAAGGTCATCTTTATCATGCTGCTCCTTGAAAAAGGAGTCTGCAGATTTTTTCAGCATATCGGCATGGCGCAACAGCTCGTTACGATGATCGCGGCATGTTATGGCGTCAGCAATGCGTATATAGGCTTCCATGAGGCGAATGCTTACAGCAACACTTGCCCCGCTGTATTGGCGTATCTGGTTAAAGGCAGTGTCCAGAAGATCTCCAAATTGAACAGATTTAGCGGTTACCCGCAATGTTCCATCGGCATCATAGCAGTGAGGGTCTGGAAAAGACTTACCGGACAGATAGCAAAGCGCGGAACTGAGAGAATCGATACACGAAACAGCTGTAAAGGGATCGTTAATGCCCGGCGACAAGGAGCGGACAGCTATTTCAACGAGCTGATGGACGGCAAACTCCACGTCCTGTTCAGGAGTGCGCTCTTTTCCATAGATAAATGCCGCCTGCAAGCGGCTGATAACGGATTCTTCAATTTCTGCTGTGCCCTGCACCTTTCCGAGGGAAGTTGTGCGGGTTGCGTAGTCTCCGGCTTTGATATACACCTGCAGGTACAGATCATGGTTTACGCAGAGAGCCACCAAACTCTCGTAATCGACTGACTGCAGGTAGCCGTCACTGCCGGCCGCGACTTCAGCTTCATTCGTAAAGGCGCGATTGGACGCCGGCTTGCTTTTCTCCTGTCTTTCCTGAGCACTGACCGCGTCGATATCCTGAAAAATTCTGTCTATATTGTTTATGAGATTTCTGTATACCCCATGAATGACATGCTCGGCTTTAATGCCGGTGGCAATGTTATGAATAAAATAGATGAGAATCCCGGCATTGACCACGGCAAGCAACACCGAGATGTTGACTGAAATTGTCGGCACAAAGATGTCGTTTTGCACGGAATTTACGGACCGCAACACGAGCAGGCAGTACACAAAGGTAGCAACAAACACCCCAAGAACAAACTGGGTGCTTTTATCCTGCATGAAATTTGTCAACAGCCTGGGACCAAACTGGGACGATGCCAGGGTCAATGTGACGATTACTATGGAAAAAACGACTCCGGCAACGGAAATCATTGATCCTGCAATGGTCGAAAGCACAGAGCGTGCGCCTTCCGGCCCCACAATCAGAAAGTACTTGAACACCGCTCCTTGCTCAAGGTTCAAAGATTGACGCAACAATTCATACTCAAACACCACATCAAGAGATATGGTGATAAAAGACATGAAAAATGCCGAGCAGATCATGAGCGAGGGAATAAACCATAAACTGCCGCTTATACTCACCCAGACGTTATAGAGTTGTGCCCGGCTCATCGTCGTTCAGCGGAACGGGGGCCAAGGAAAAACCACAGGATCAAGCCGATAAAGGGAAGAAGCAGGATGAGCAGAATCCAGACGACCTTAGTTCCTGTTGACGCATGGCTTTGAACAGTGCTTACAATGGCCCATATATCCCCGATAAGAATCAACAGCCCGAAAATACCAGTTATTTCAATACCCATATTTCCTCCTTGTAACATCCTGCCCATAGGGTTTCATATCCATCCGAGCAGATGAGATACATTGACTTGTACCCGCAGATAACTACAGATATCATAATACATACCCAGAGAGACACATACCAAAATATCCAGCAACAGCCTCGACAACACTCACGCTACGAAAACCGACAGGAAACTATGAATATCACAGACTTGAGAAACTTGAAAAGGTTTAACGAAATTTCATTCATTCTCCTGAAATACGGCTTTGATGAAATAGTCAATCGCTTTGATATTCCCGGAGGAACAGTCCTGCAGAAAATCAGTTCCGTTGAGCATGACCTCACCATCTACCAACGTATCAGGCTGGTTCTGGAAGAACTTGGCCCGACATTCATCAAGTTCGGCCAGATCATGAGCCTTCGACCGGACCTCCTGCCCCAGGAACTCCTCACAGAGCTTGAAAAACTGCAGGATAATGTTCCATCCGTTGATCTGGAAGAAATACAAACCTCCCTGGAAAAAAGCCTCGGCAGACCTATCTCTGAGGTCTTCACCGATTTTGATCCCAAACCGGTTGCAGCGGCTTCACTCTCGCAGGTTCATAATGGAATTCTGAGAGATTCAGGCGATCATGTCGCCATCAAAGTGCAGCGTCCGGGAATCAGCGATACCATGAAGCATGACCTGGATATCCTGGAAACGGTGTGCCTGTTCCTGGATGAACAGTCCACTGACCTCAAAGTCTACGAGTTGCCCGAGCTGGCAGCCACCATCAGGCACACCTTGCTGCAGGAGCTCGATTTTACGCTGGAATGCGGGAACATGAACATCGCTCGCGCCCATGCACAGGGAACCGGCATACATATCCCCAGACCCTATGATGAGCTTTGTTCCGAACGACTCCTGGTTATGGAATACTTTGAAGGGATGAAGTTCAAAGACGCCATTGCCATGAGGGAACAGGACCGCAAGCAGCTGGCTAAAAATGGTCTGCAGGCGGCAGTGAAGCAGATACTTGAAGATGGATTTTTCCATGCCGACCCCCACCCCGGCAACATGCTTGTGGACGAAGAGATGAACATCTGCTTCATTGACTGGGGCATGGCGGGCAGACTGACCGACAGGGACCGCTTCATCCTCATCGACCTGCTGGCAAACATTGTTGAAAAAAACGCCGACGGTCTTGTCCGCAGTTTTCTTCGGATATGCGGGGAACCTCCACAACCCGTCGACAGAGAGGGGCTCAAGAGAAAGCTGATCGATCTCCTGGACCGATATCACGCTGTACCGCTTAAACAGATCAATGCCGCCCATTTTATCATGAGCATCATGCAAATCCCACGAGACTTCAACCTGCGCCTTCCCTTTGAGTACGTTATCATGGCAAAAGCGTTGATCACCGCAGACGGTGCAGCCAGACTCGCCTATCCGGACCTGAATATTGTGGAAGAGATGAGCAGCCAGGTCCATGCCATATCCCGCAAGCGCTACAGCCCGGAGCTGATCTGGAAAAAATTCCGGAACTCGATTGCCGAATTCTGGCTCATGCAGGAGTCGCTTCCCCAGCAGGTACAGAATATCATCCGGGCTGTTGAGCAGGGAGACCTGGGTATTACCCTGACTCTAAAAAAACTTGAACGACTGGTCACCACCATTGAAAATGCCTCCAATCGACTCACCATAGGCATTATCACAGGCGCGATCATCATGGGCTCTTCCATGATCATCACTACCGGTGTCAAGCCGTTCCTGTTCGGTTATCCGGCTCTGGGAGTCATAGGCTACATCATCTCTGTGGTGCTCGGCATGTGGCTGATTTTTACAATTCTTCGCAAAAAGAAATTCTGACAGTGGACCTATACGCCATAAAAACCTATAGGCTCATGTTTGAAAACGGAAAAAGGCGACTGTCCCCTTTTTGATATCGTTTAACGTGCTAATCAGTTGCACGGCTCTTTTCGTCGGCTGAATTAGCACTGTTGGGCCGTCTATTCAGCCCAAGGTTTGATTTTATTAAGAAATGGACCAAGCGTTTGCTCGGTCACTTCCGTATCGTAGGCAGCTTGAGCACGTAACCAGTACCCATTGGACAAACCAAAAAAACGGCATAATCGCAAGTCGGTATCGGCTGTTATTGAGCGTTTCCCTGAAACAATCTCACTGATACGCTGGGCAGGAACGTCAATTTCTTTAGCCAAGCGATATTGACTAATTCCCATAGGCTTCAGGAATTCTTCTAATAGGATTTCGCCTGGAGTAATGGGTTCGAGTTTTTTCATGAATGCCTCCTCAGTGGTAATCAACGATTTCCACATTATCAGCACCGGAATCCGTCCACTGAAAACAAACCCGCCACTGGTCGTTTATGCGAATGCTGTATTGACCGGAACGATCGCCTTTGAGTGCTTCAAGATGGTTTCCAGGTGGAACCCTTAAATCATCAAGCCGATTGGCGATTTCGAGCTGTCTCAGCTTGCGCCGTGCTATTTTAGCAATATTTACGAATCGTTTGACACGATTGCCTTTTGATAGCTCCTCAGTGTATGCACATTTGAACGATCTAATCATATAACTAATAGTAACGCATGGCGTGATTAACGTCAAACGTGATTATGCAAAACAAGAGGGTTAATCCAAGGCAAGTACACCGGCGAACCTCAGCGAGTCCAGCTGAACGTAGTGAGGAATGTTGAACGTTTGATATAATAGGTTTATTAAAATGGCACCGATAACAACTGAAATAGGGGACTGTCCCCTTTTCTTTTGCTGCATCACTCATCAACAACAGCCTTCAGTTCCTGCGTTTTTCTGATATGACTGTAGTTGAAACCGGCAACAAAAATACTCCCGCCGATCAGGTTACCGACCATGGAGAGCCCGATAAAGCGGGCCCCATCCAGCAGAGTAAAATGCTCGCTCATATAGATGGCGGTCAGTATCTCAACTGAACCTGCTATGGAATGATGCAGGCCGCCAAGGCCTATCAGAAAGGTCACGATATAGATGCACAGCATCTGACTGAAGCCTGGAGGAGAGACAAGTACGAGCCATGCGCCTATGGCCATCAACCACCCTGCCAGTACGGAGCTCACAAGTAATGCGCTGTTACTCTGTTCCACAAGATGGTGACCGATTAGAAGGTATCCCTCATGCGCCAGCACCACCTCATCCGCAAAAAACAACAGCCCGGCACTGCATGCGGCCCCCAGTTCATTTCCAATGATCACGCTGATCCATAGACGCAACAGCTGGGTAATGGTTGCCTGCCTGGCCAGAACAGGATATACCGCAGTGGCGGTATGCTCGGTAAACAGCTGTGTTCCGCTCATGATGCAGATAATAAATCCCAGGGGATAGACCAGGGCCATGGCAAGTCTGGGTACCAGGGGATTGTCGGCGGAAGAGGTGAAGGTCGCCATAACCGCGACCGCCATAACCGTGAATCCAAGGATCAGTCCTGCCCCGATAGAGGAGAGCAAGAATGAGAGCAGAGGGCGTCTGAGCTGTTCAAGCCCTTCGCTGATCGCCCTTTCAAGGACATCATCCGGGTGCCGGACAGCCTCATCATTTCGTTTGACGATAACAGGAACAAAATCCTCATCCTCCATCTGCCGTTCAACGCCGCGTTCCGTATGCACGGTTTCCTCTGCAGCATTTTCCTGGTCTTCCGGTCTTTCGGGGGAGGGTTCCCTGTCCGTCATGGAAGATTGCTGTTGTGTTTCACTCATTCCCCTGGTTCCTCAGCAAATGCTTTTTTGTACAGTGTGAGAATATACAGCCCGATATGGAAAAGGTAATCCACTTGCCATTTCTTTCCAGTACATATATTACATCCTTTGTACGGTATATTTTTCAATGAAAAATACATAGGAAATTTAAAAATATGGACAAAGAACACGTCGCAGTTGTCACAGGGGGCGCTCGAGAAAAAATGAGCCCTATGGTTCCAGCGTATCATTGCAGGATTATTGTATGAAAAAAGCACAGATAGTCAGTCCGGACGGATATATCAACTCGCTCAGCAATTCTGTTGACAGTGACGGTATCCTTCAAGCCCGATTCTCCTTTCCCGAGGTGCCTGATTATATCCTGGGAGCGATCAAAGAAAACAAGCCGTTCATTTTCACAGCCAGGAGCGGTAACGCCCAGATGGGCATCAAGACCGATGTTCTGACTCCTGAAACTCTTCCGGTTATTGAGGGGAAAGATGTTTCTCTTGACGGCAAACTGGAAAATCTCAACCCGCTGCTGGGTGGTCCTCTCAGCCTGTTTCGAACAGGAAATGAAATCGGCAGGTTGGTCATCATGGACCCTGAACTGCGAATAACAGACGTTCGCCACTATCTGCACAAAAGGCTTTTCGTGGGACGTGAAAACAGAAAAGGCCATTGCGAAGGATTTGAAATCCGTCAGGAGATCGATCCGGCTACGGGCAAGGCAAGTGATTACATCCTGGCGGAACTGGAACCGTACGAATACTGCTTTGAGTCCGCCGCCTTAAACGATTCCAGCGTCAGCAGCGTCATAACAAAGGGACGGATCGCCCTTGCCACCATCAGATCACGAATTTCCCTGAATCTCGAACACCGGCAACTAGAGCCGGGTTCCCTCTTTATCGGCGCCATCAAAATATCACTGGGAGATATTTACGGCATAATAGATACGGTAACGGAACCATCAGATGATGACATCCAGCATTTACCGGCAAGATTACTGGATCCGTTTCGGACCTTTCGGGATCGACAGGTGGAATTGTACAACTTCGGGGACCGGGCTGTACCGCTCAAGCGGATCAAGGTGAAGATACGTTTTTACCGGGCGAGCAACCCCCTGACCGTTCCTTTGATAAAAAACAAGGTAAGGAACGGATACAGGCTCTACGACCTGGTAACCAATGCAGAGGTGAGCAACCTGTTCCAATCCATCGAAGAAGGTTCGCTGGGAATAATCCTGAATAAAAACACCTTCACCCAGATACCCCGGGCTCTTGATCCCCAAGGCCAGGCCCAACTGGAAATACTCAGAAATGCGGTATTGGACAGCACGGTCCGCAAACCCGAATTTGCAGTGACAGCAGCCGGCAACGGTGAATTTGCGAGAACCCTTGAAAAACTTTCCGTTCTCGGGGGAGTCAACAGCAGGGTCTTTCTCTGCGACACCTTCCCTCTTCCCGAAGTTCTTGACAGTCTGAAAAGAAGCGGCGTCAGGACATTTCTCTCAAACGCCGACGATCCGTTCTTTGATGATGATTATGTCAAAAAAATGATCCACCTGAGCCACAGCGGGGCATCCCGATGTGAGTTTCTCCGTTACGAGACGGGAACAGACAAACTCTACACCTTCTATCACGGCTGCTTTATTGAACCGGATGACCGGGAACGATTCGATGCTGTAAAATATTGGTTCGCCTTTTACGGCTCTCATACCAATGAGGCGGACAACCTGCTGACCATTTCGCTGATAGATAAGCTCTCAGCCACCTTGGGGTATGAAATGGGCATAGTCCACGGCGGAGGACCGGGGCTCATGAAAGAGGCCAATGATCTGGCACGGCAACACAACATCATGAGCATCGGTATTGCCATCGATCTGGAGGGAGAACACCAACACTCGCTCACCACCTGCGACGGGCTTATCAAGTACAGGGAAGGACTCCGCCTGGCCCGCCAGGATCACCTGCAGAAACTCAGCAACCTGGCCATAGTCAATACCGGCGGGTATGGAAGCGCCGAGGAGCTGGCCATCACCGTAACCTCCATGAAAATTCACGAGAATCCATTGGCGCCGATCATTCTCCTGGACCGGAATAATCTCTGGGCGCATTCTCAAAAACAGATCACTGAAATAGCAGCACACGGCTATGGGCCGTTGTTTGTCCCCAACCTTGTCAAGTCATGTCGGAATGCCGATGATGCACACCTGGAACTCAAACGATTCTGCATGGATCCCCAAGCCTGGTATACCGCAAACAATATCCCTGCAGGCAGTGTTGAGGCGGCAAGGAGAAAATCCCGACGCATCAGGTTCGAGATGTTCGGCCAACAGCACATAGAGGTTTTCGAAAAGCCGAACCTGCGCCTTTTCAATGGAGAAGAATGATACAGTTCGCATCTCAGTCCGGCAGCTTGCAGATCCATCGGGCCGAAGGCTTGACCTGTTCACTTAAAATATGCTGGTCATAGGTGGTGAGTAGATCGCTCTGTTTCAGAAAGCCGACTACCCTGTCAGGCTCATCCTGTGCAACAACCGGCAGAAAGGAAAAATGGCGGCTGGAAAAGATGTGAAAGGCATCTTCAAGGTTCTGATTTTCCCCGACCGTCACCACTTTTCGGCTCATCAGATCGGCTGCCGTTACGCTGTCCTGGTCCCGGCTGTCGTCGAGAAGAACAGCCCGCACGTCCCGCAGGCTGAGTACGCCCGCCAGCCCGTCCTTGGCATCCAGAACAACAAAATGGGGGAAGGGGCTGGTCAGAACCAGATCCATCAGATCATGCAGCGGCGTGTGAGTTCGGATAGTCTCAAACTCCCGGATCATAGTGTCTTTAATTTTGATGGCGCGTAAACGGTTGACATCGTGGCCGCGCACGATTCGAATCCCCCGGTTCAACAAGGTGGTTTCGTAGATGGAATATCCATGCAGCAGGCGGACCACGATAATCGCCGGAATACAGGCGGTCATCAGGGGCAGTATGATTTCATAGTTGTAGGTGAGTTCAAAGATGGTCATGATGGCGGTGATAGGGGCCAGGGTTGTCCCGGCTACCATGGCTCCCATTCCGACCAAAGCGAAATGACTCGGTGACAGCACCGCCTGGGGCCAGACTGCGGTTGCCAGGTGACCGAAAAGAGAACCCAGCATCGCGCCCTGAAAAAGCGAAGGCGCAAATATCCCGCCGCTCATTCCGGAACCGACACAGGCCGCAGTACAGATCAGTTTGGCCGGGAGAAAGACCAGGACCGCGGGCAGCAGAAGGGAACCGTCCAGGGAGCTATACATGGTGGCAGTGCCTAAACCGAGCGCTTCCGGTACTTTGAGGCCGATGCACCCTGTAATAATGCCGCCGATGCAGGGCGTCAGCCACAATGGAATGTGCAGCCGGTCCCAGAGTTGCCCGGTTTTGGAAATTGCCCAGAGAAACAACAGGCTGAAAAACCCGGCTGCAATGCCGAGGCCGAAATAGAAAATAAGCTCACCGGGCTGCTCCATGAAAAACAAGGGGATCTCAAACAGTGTTTCCCTGTCCCAGAAAAACCTGGAAACTACAGTACCGCTGACAGCAGCGATAACAATGGAGGAAAGGGAGCCCACCTCCAGATCAAAAAGGAGGATCTCCACAACAAACATGGTTCCGGCAATGGGGGCCTGAAAAATAGAGGCTATCCCTGCGGCAGCCCCGCAGGCGATGGCAAGTTTGCGCTGGTCCGGCCCCATGCCGAAAAGTTGGGTTATGGATGAACCGATGGAAGCCCCTATCTGCACGGTGGGCCCCTCCCTGCCCACCGAGTTGCCTGCGGCAATAAAAGCAGCCGTGACAAGGCTTTTCAATACGGTTATCCGATGGCGGATAATCCCGTCTTTCTGGTTAATCGCCACCATTACCTCGGGCACGCCGGTACCCCGTGCTTCCGGGGCAAGGTGGAGAAGCAGCGGCCCGAGTACAAGTCCGGCGCCGGCGGGAATGCCCACTTTCAGCCACCAGGGTGCGTTGCCGTACTGGTAAAGGAAATCAGCGCCGGCAGGCCAGAGCAGGCCTTGTTCCCACCCTATCAGCCAGCGAAAAGCCACTGCCGCAAAACCGGCCAGGGCGCCGATTGCAGCGCCAATCAGCAGCGGCAGCAGCATATGGTTAAAAGAGTGTTTCAACGGTATCCTCTCTGTTTCATGCGGGGTGCCGTCGATTTCCCCGCGGTCGGGACATTTTTCATGCCGACTGCACCTGAGCTGCAATCACCTTAGTATCATTCTACCCCTGAGTTGAATTTCCGCAAAAATAAAAAACCCACGCTCCGGGAAGAGAGTGGGGGCTATTATTTCACAACGGCGGTTATTGCCTGGTAACTACTCACAGGAGAGCAACGGCAAGTTTAATCAACCCTGTATTGTAACTGCTTGCAGGGCGTTCGATATCTCTGCAAGCAGACGGGTGCAGCGTATTGGCTCATACGTAAGCCAGGCTGATCGTGGAGAGATCAAGTGCTGTGAGCAGTTACACTGCCTGTTTTCTACAAGCGTCGGGGATGGGTTGAAAATTCGTTAAATTCACCCGGGAATATCCTGTGGTATTCCAGTTTTTCGAAAGACAAGCAAGGTTGATCCGCTTGTCAGTTGATACCGACTCTCAGAGACACAGTCATTTCTCCCGGTAATCTCTTCAATATCAGCACATCGATAGGTCCTGCCGTTGTAGGTATTGAGCATCATGTGCAGATCATACAATGCGCCCCGCTGATCCACATCCTGGAAAAAATCATGGATCAACAACCGTCCCCCGACTTTCATTTTCCTTGCCCCCCGGGCGATAAGGCGCTCTGTTTCCTCCACTGCCTGGCAATGGATGAAATTGGAGAGGAGTACCAGGTCGCAGGAAGCGTCATCAATGCTCTCCAGTTCCGGACAATTTTCGCCAATGAGATCGGCTGCACACCACCTGATATGCTCCTCATATTTTCCCAGGCAGGCGTGCACGTCGGCATTGGAAACGACCTCAGGCAGATCACACAAAATAACCTCCCAGTCAGGTGATTTCTCCAGAAACCACTCTGCATAACGGCCAGAACCTGCCCCCATATCCAGGAGAACACCCCGAGAGGTCATGGGTGTAAACGTCTCCCAGACTTCACGGGAACGTATTTGTGCCGCTTCATCCATGGCCCCCAGATACAGGGTCATTGATTGTTGGAGTTCTTGGCGGGATTTGTTACCCGTGGCGAATACTCGTTTGCCGGCCTGAAGAGTCTGGGGGAGCTCCTGCCAGGCGGCAAAGAGCTGCCGCTCAAAATCAAGCGTGTGCCGCTGACTGAGAATAAACCGTCCCAACCCGGACAAAACATACCCTTGCTCTGTTGATTCAAGCACTTCCAGGGCAACAAGACATTCCAGGGCCCTTTGACCGAAATCCGGATGCCGGCCCAATTCTACGCATAACCTCTCAGAAGGACATGGGCCAGGCGTAAGTATGGTAAACAACCCGGCATCCCCGGCAGCGAATATAACCATGGAGGCTCTGTACCCGGTCAACAGGTCCGAGAAGGCAAGATACGGTGACCCGCCTCCGGGCTGGGGACTCATGCGTCCTCTTGTGCATTGCCGATACCCACCTCGGCAAAGGTCTTGATCTCAGCAAGGATGCGGGTGGCGGCATCCAGCAGGTGCATGGCTACTGCAGCCCCGGTGCCTTCACCCAGCCGAAACTGGAGATCCAGGAGCGGCTGCATGCCCAGGTGCTGCAACATGTAGGCATGTCCAACCTCAACGGAGTTATGACTTGCAAACAGATACTCTTTTGCAACCGGGGCCAGGGAACAGGCGATCAAGGCGCCTGCAGTTGAAATCAGGCCGTCACAGAGCACTGGAATCCCGTGTCCGGCTGCGCCCAGAACCAACCCGGCCAGGCCGCCGATCTCGAAACCGCCCACCTTGGCCAGTACGTCCAGACCATCTCCGGCATCGGGTTGACGGCAGGCCAATCCCTGCTGGATCACCCTGATCTTGTTTGCCAGCATCTGATCGTCAATCCCGGTGCCGCGACCGGTCAGTTTGTCCGTTGCGATCCCTGAAAACG
This sequence comes from Desulfobulbaceae bacterium, assembly GCA_963678525.2. Classification (GTDB taxonomy): domain Bacteria; phylum Desulfobacterota; class Desulfobulbia; order Desulfobulbales; family Desulfobulbaceae; genus Desulfogranum. The sequence goes on along the minus strand of CAXXDG010000002.1, from coordinate 1,335,264 downwards.
CGGCAATGACCGCAGCAGAAGGGGTTGTGTTGCCGATTCCCATGTCCCCGGTTCCCAGCAGGTCAAGAGGCTGCTCCCGGATAAGCTCCTCGACAATCTCTATGCCCGCCTCCACGGAACGAACCGCCTGTTCCCTGCTCATGGCAGGTTCGGTGGCAAAATTTGCCGTTCCTTTGGCTACCTTTTTATGAAATATGGGCAGATTCGGTTCAAAATCATGATTCACCCCCAGATCAGCAACCCGCGCTTCCGCACCGGCGTGCCGGGCAAGCACTGAAACCGAGGCGCCGCCACCTACAAAATTATAGACCATCTGCGGTGTCACTTCAGCCGGGAAGAGACTCACTCCTTCGGCAACCACGCCGTGATCCCCGGCGCAGGTGACAATGACCTTTCTCTTGAGCCGGACATCCAGACTGCCGGCGATTGCCGCCAGCCGTGCACCGACCGACTCCAGGATCCCCAGGCTTCCCTGGGGACGGGCCTGATCTGCAAGGCGTTGCTGTGCCCGATTGAAGACATCCTGGTTCGGTGCCTGAATAGCGTTGATGGTTCGTGTCAATGTATCCATTGTATATTCCTTGTACGCCCCTCCTGATCTCCGAGTGATCAGGAGGGGCATTTCATTGTGTTAAACCGGTATCAAAAAATCATTAAATCTTATTCAGAGACAGACATTTCCGTAACCGTCTTCTTGTCTTCCGCTATATCGGTCTGAAACACTTCCATCCCCTTTTTCATAGCACAAAAATCACCGCACATGGTGCAGGTGTCTTCAGCTTCAGGAGCACGCTCTTTTCGTACCTGTGCGGCGACTTCAGGAAACAGCAGCTGTTGCTCAAGATCCTGCCGGCGCATGTCACGCCTGGCCATGGCCGCCTGTTTTTCACGCTGCCGTCTATCTGGATATTTGGCAACATCCCCTGCCCGGACGGCCAGACGGGTTGCCCGCACGCCTTCACGCACGTCCGCTTCATTGGGCAGGGCCAGGTGCTCGGCAGGGGTGATATAGCAGACCAGATCGGCTCCGTGGCGGGCTGAATTGGCTGCACCAATGGCTGCGGCGATATGATCGTACCCTGCTCCGGTGTCCAGCGGTATCGGTCCCAGCACATAGTAAGGAGCATTGCCGCTCATCCGTTTTTCCAGCATGATATTGGCGGCAATCTCATCCAGTGGGACATGTCCCGGTCCTTCCACCATCATCTGACAGCCCAGCTCCCGACCATGTTCCGCCAGCTCGCAATTGATGATCATTTCCGCCATCTGGGCCCGGTCATGGCTGTCGTGGATGGCTCCGGCGCGAATGCCGTTGCCCAGAGAGAGAACGGCATCATATTTTTTCATGATCCCACAGACCCGCTCAAACTGCTCGTACAAGGGATTTTCCCTGCCCGTTGCATCCATCCAGGCGACCATAAACGTTCCGCCTTTGGAGGCCAGACCGCCGTACCTGAACCCCTGCCTGCGGAGGCGTTCAATGGTGTACTGATTAATGCCGCAATGGATGGCCATAAAACTCAAGCCGTCTTCCAGCTGCCGCTCAATGAGCTCAAAAAGATATTCCGGGTCAAGCTTTGCCGGGTCGCGATACCTGCGGGCGGTCTCTTTAAAGGCCTGATACAGGGGTACATTGCCCACAGGCAGGGATGTATTGGCCAGCACTTCACGACGAATCCTGTCCAGATCCCCGCCCACAGAAAGTTCCATGAGAGTGTCTGCGCCCTCCTGCTCGGCAATCACGGCTTTCCGCACCTCTGCATCCACATCGCAGATATCGGAAGAGGTGCCTATGGATGCGTTCACCTTGGTCCGCAGGCCGGAACCGATGCCGACCACTTTCTGCTCCGGCCGTCGGGGATTATTGGCGATTACAATCTCACCTGCTGCAACTTTAGCGCAAATAAACTCTGCCGGAAGCCCTTCTTCGCGGGCCACGGTTTCCATCTGGGGGGTAATACGATGTTCTCTTGCATATTCCAACTGGGTCTTCATACATCCTCCATTACAAACCCGGTGGGACGCCTTGCACAAAAAAAGGGTTCTGAAAGGCGCACCACCCTTTCAGAACCCTTTACCATCGCGTTCCGTACCAAAACAGTTCTATACGTCTTCTGACTCCTGGCTGATCGTCAAGTGCGCCTTCCCAATCATAGCAGCATCTCCGGGGAAAAATCTGTTCCCATAAACGCCTGGTCTTGATCAGTGGCTTCCATGCGGATACACTGGACATGCACAGTTACAGCGGCGGGACCGTCACGGAATTACACCGTGTTCCGTTTATACAACCGTCTTTATAGAGTCGACTAGTATATCCGACCCGTTCAACAAAAACAATCCCCGGGGGAACAATATTCAGAAGCCGATTTCAGTATGTTATCCCTGCATTATACAGCTTAAAAAAGGCATAACGCCTCAGTCTTGACCGCATCACCAGGTACGCAGTGCAAAAGTAACCATTTCCGTTTTTTGAGATTCCGTGTTTTTTTGAGTATCATTCGGATAGAAACAGGTATACTCTCTCTTCCCATCTCCTGCAGGCCGGTTAGTCCAGGGAAACGAAACAATTTATAGAGACAGCAGATGTTACGGCAATACTCTACATACTTTTTCTTAGCTTTTTCCGCCGGCATCCGTACATGCATGTTTCACGCTACTCTCCTCATTCTCGCCCTCCTTGCAGGTTTTCTCTTATGGCTCCATGAATCATCCCCCAAGGATGTATCTTCCAAATCCTGCAGCCGACCCATCACGCTGAAAACAGAGACGGAAAACATACAGTTACATACAGATCTAACCTATTTTCTTGATACGACTTCTTCTTTCCCAGGGCAACTCAATCATATCCCGGAAGAAAAACTGCAGGCCGCGTGCAGCAAAATCATAAACCTGGGACACCGAAAAGATAGACTCTGGCTGCATTTTTCTCTATTCAATGACGCAGATCATCCTTTATCTCCGGTCTTGGAGCTCGGCTGGCCGTTTCTTAAAAATGTTCATGTATACTCCAGGACGCTGAATCCTTCCACGCCGGAACAGGAAACAGAAGTATACCACTCCCTCATCGAAACGGGCGGGTACAGACACCGGGTCTATGTACTCTCCATGGATCAACACAGGGTGACGGAAGTCCTCATCGGCCTGCAAAGTTCCGCCCAACTGCTTGTTCCCCTTGTCCTGTGGAGCAGCGATAACTTTTCCGCTCATAGACTCCACGAGGGTTTCTGGTTTGCCGCCTTTTTCAGCGCCATTATCGTGATGCTGCTGTACAACCTGTTGCTCTGTTATGTCACTCGGGATATCAGCTACCTCTATTATTGCATATATGTCTGTTCCATCCTCTTTTACGTCCTTTCTTTTTCCGGATATGGTGCACAGTATGCGTGGAGGCATTTTCCCTGGCTGCAACATCATGTATACGGCATATCCTCATCGTTTTCCTTTCTGGCTGTAGTTCTTTTCATGCGTACCATCCTTTCTCTACGCTCCTATGGCGGCTGGGTTCTGCAGTTGAACAATTTTTTTGTTGCCGCCTGGTCTATCATTTTTCTGGCATACTTCTCGGGCAGCCATCCCCTGGTGCTGACAGCGGAAGATACCATGGCTTTTTTCAGCTGTCCGGCAGGACTGGCTACCACCATCTATCTCTGGAAACGCGGTAATATATCCGCAAAATACCTGACCATCGCCTGGACAATTCTTATCCTGGCCACGTTTCTGCTCATGCTGGGTCTCACCAACGTGATTGCCTACAGCCCCTTGGCTCAATACCTGCAAATGGTCGGCTTTGTCATTGAGACCGTTCTGCTGTCATTGATACTGGCTGAACGTATCAACCGTGAACGGTCCGAGAAGGAAACTGCGCAGCAACAGATTTTAAAACTCAGGGAATCCTCCAATCAGGAGTTAGAGAAAACAGTAAAGTTACAAACCGCTGAGCTGCGAACCGCGCTCGCATCACTGGAACAAGCCAACCATGAGCTTGCCGAACTCAGCATTACAGATCCTCTGACGGGACTGGCAAATCGACGGCACTACGAGCAGGTCTTTGCCGGTGAAATTCAGCGGGCAGGGAGAAGCAATGCATCCCTCTCGCTTCTCATTGTGGATATTGATTATTTTAAACAGATCAACGATGTCCATGGTCATCTGGCTGGGGACCATTGCCTGAAGCAAGTTGCGCAAACCCTGATGAAACAGGTCTCCAGGGCTTCGGATTTTGCGGCCAGGTTCGGGGGAGAGGAATTTGCTTTCATACTGCCGTTTACAGACCAGCATCAGGCTGTGAACATAGCTGAAAAAATACGACGTGCATGTAACAATCTCGCCATTCAATGGGAAGGTGCGCTCATTACCCTTTCCGTGAGTGTCGGCGTTGCCACAGCCGATGCAGAGTCAGGATACAGCGGAGAAAGGCTTTTCAAGGCAGCGGATGCTGCGCTGTACGAAGCTAAATCTTCAGGGCGTAACACCGTTAAAACCGCCACACCGGTAAACGCCTGAGCCGGATCTACTGCCTGCCGATATACACGGGCCGAAAGCTTCCTTCGTCGCGCTGCAGCGCACGATCCAGCTCTCTGAGCATGGCGCAGGCGTCGCGGGGAAGTCGCCCCTGAATATTCACATAGTTGGTATAGTGGTCACTGGTCAGCTGTGAGGTGACATCCAGGGCATCCAGTAATCCCCTGGTTTCCCGCAATACCCCATGGGGTCCCAGCATCCGGAAAGATCCGGATTCCACTTCTGCAAGCAAGGGAGTATTCACCTTGGGCAGAAAGGTCCGTAAACGGATAAAGGTGGGATTGATGGCGTTAAGGGCTGAGGCTGTCGCCTGCGCATGCTCACGACTTCGCTCTGTTCCTCCGATTCCAAGCAGAACGTACAGACTGAGTTCCATGCCCGCCTCCATAACCATACGGCCTGCTTCAATCTGCTGCCGGCGAGTCGTTCCCTTGCAGATGCGTTTGAGAACCACATCATCACCGGACTCCAGCCCCACATGGATGCGGGAGAGTCCGGCCTGAGCCAGTTCCCTGATTTCCTCAGCACCCTTTCTGTGGATATATTGGGACGAACCATACACCGTGATGCGCTGCAGTCCTGGGAAAACCGAATTCGCGTGCCTGCAGACGGCGGCCAGCTGGTCGGTTTTCATGGCAATGGTATTGCCTGCCGGAAAGAACAGCGTCCTTACCAGCGAGCCGTAGGATTCCGCGGCCTGATCCATTTCCGCACAGATATCGGCAACCGGCCTGACCTTAAAAGGCGGGCCTTCTTTATACACCATGCAGAAGGTGCAACGATTGTGCGGACAGCCCACAGTCGCCTGGATCAACAATGAATCCGCTTCACTGGGAGGTCTGTAAATTGGGCCTTCATACTGCATGGAATGTATTTCTCCTTGGGTTTATGTTCGCCCCCGGCCGGAACCGTCCTGATTTTCTCGGCAAAATCCGCCATGGATGCCGATTTCAGCAGAAAGCCGTTTCATTCCAATTGAAACCAACAGCTCTTTAATTTGTATTACATACCAGATAGTTGGAAGTCAAGGTGAAGTTTGGCTCCATCTTCCTCTCTTGCACAGAGATCGGCGTTTCCTTACCTGATCCGGTCACCGGACGCCTTCGACGGCTTTACACAGCACCCCCGCGTAACCTCTCGAAGAACAAGAGCTTTTTCCTTTTCCCTTGACTTTTAAAATGTTCGTGTTTTATTGAGCCACGATTCAGGTGTTCACCAGAACACAAGAGGGAACTCCGTGAAAGTCGGAGACGGGCCCGCCGCTGTAACCGGGGACGAACGCTGCACCAGAGTCACTAACCACTTGGTTGGGAAGACGCAGTAAGTAGGAGAATCCGGGAGTCAGAAGACCTGCCTGAATCTTGAAGCATCATATGCTGCGAGGACAACAGCGCTTCTCTATTACATCTGCGGATACAAAGGGACATCCCGGATTGAACAATAGTTCGATCCGGGATTTTTTTTTGGGCAGAAGTAAGCGCTCCAGGAGGACCTCGCACAGGATGAACATTTGAATAACCTGGTGAGGTAGTAATGATACGGCAGTTCTCGGCTCTTGGAATACTCTTCGTTTTTTTCTTCACAGGTCCCCCTGCTCAATCGGCAGAGGTTGAACAACAGGTCGGCAAACCAGTCCATTCGGCGCTCTCCACCCGTCAAAAAACCCAGGAAGAGGAAGAACAGTGGCGTCAGGAACAGGCCAAACTCCAGGCCGAGTTTGAGACCCTGGAAGCAGGAGTCAGAGAACTCCGCCTGCGCCAGGAACAACTGGAAACCACTATTCAGGATACCAGGCAGCGCATAGAAGAAAAAACAGCCCAGATTGCTGATATCGATGAAATCACAGCACAGATTGAACCCTTCCTGGCTGATCTTTTCACCTCCCTGCAGGCAACCATTGAACAAAGCCTGCCCTTTCTCCGGGAGGAACGAAGCCTGCGCCTGACCAGGATGACCTCACTGCTTTCCGACCCGGCGGTGAGTATCAGCGAACAATACCGAAGGCTTGCCGAAGCCCTGCTGGTGGAAGCGGAATACGGTTTCACCACTGAAGTCTATCAGCAGGAGATTCCCCTGGAAGGCAGTAAAACACTGGTGGATATCTTTCGACTTGGCCGACTTAACCTGTTTTACCTCACTTTGGACGGCTCCCGGTGCGGCTCCTATAATCCCGCCGAAAAACAGTGGCATCCCCTGCCGGTCAATCACCTGCCGGCCATCCAGTCGGTTATTGCCATGGGACGCAAACAACATCCCGTTGAACTGGTCAGCCTGCCACTCGGTCAACTGCAGCCGGAAAACCCGGAGGTGCAGCCATGAACCGTATATTCACCTGCTGCATTGTTGCCTTGATGCTGTTTCCGGGCTGGTCTCCCAAAGCGTCGGCCCAGGACATGCGGGTTCTTTCCCTGGAAGCCGAGCAGGAAAAAAATGAGCTTGCCCGAAAGGCCCAGGAGGAAAAAGCTGCGGCAGAGCAGGCTGCAGCAGAAAGCCGCCGACAAATCCTCGCAGACAGAAATGCCCTGCAACAGGCAATTGCAGAGTTGCAGCAGGAAAAACAGAGCCGCACCACCCGTGTTGAAGAACTCACAACCCTGACCGAGCAGCTTGGAGAGGAGGAAGAACGACTCACCACTGAGCTTGAACGGAAACGGGCCACGATCGGTGAGCTCATCGGCACCATCAGGATGAACGCCAAAGACCTGGACTCTCTTGCCGGCCAGGATCTGATCAACAGGGCAATTGGAGAAACCACCCGATATAGCGATTTGCTCGCTCGGGACGCCAGGCTCCCATCCATGGCACAAATACGTCAAATGATGGGTGCGGTCACAAACCTTATCGAGCATTCTGAAGGGGTCAGCCGCATTCAGGGAAACATGATAGACCGCAGCGGTCATGCTCTGGCCGGTGAGCTGCTGGTCATCGGACCATTTACAGCCGCCTATTCCCACGGCGGGGAAACAGGATTTCTGACCTATTCTCCCGATGGAGACAACCTGTATGCCCTGTCCCGCCTGCCTTCTTCAGGCATGCAGAAACAGCTTGCCCAGTACATGACGGGAAAACGCAGCAGCGTACCTGTCGACATATCCCGAGGCAACGCCCTCCGCGGGCTCAGCCATCAACTGCAGCTGACCGATCAGGTCAAACGCGGAGGCCCCATTGTCTGGCCCATTGTGGTTATCTTTGTGCTCGGCATTCTGATTGTTCTGGAACGCAGCATCCATCTGCTCCGAACCAGAGCACGAACAGTGAAGGTAATGGAACAGGTGCATGCCTTTTGTGAGAACCGGCAATTCAGTGAGTGTGAAGAATGGCTGGCAAATCATGCCGGCAAACCGCTGACAAGGATGCTCCTTGCCGGAGTCCGCTCCTTTCAGAAAAACCGGGAAGACCTGGAAAATATCCTCCAGGAGGCCATTCTTCGGGAAATTCCTCCTCTGGAAAGGTTTCTCTCCACCCTGGGCATGCTGGTCGCCATTGCGCCACTGCTCGGCCTGCTGGGCACGGTCACCGGAATGATCAATGTGTTCCACGTCATCACGCTCCATGGCACTGGCGACCCGAGACTGATGTCCGGCGGCATTTCCGAAGCGCTGGTTACCACCATGCTCGGCCTGGGCGTCGCCATTCCGCTGATGCTTTTGCACAACATCCTCCAACGAAGGGTTGATGAGCGTATCGGAGAGATGGAGGAAAAAGCGGTGTCCCTGGTCAACCTGATCCATTCCGCCGACTGAGGACCGTTTTTTCATGACCGGTCAACTGTTTCTTCAATATAACAACAGCCTGCATTTTTTCAGTACCGGCGGGCCGATCATGCTGCCTCTCATGCTGATCAGCCTGGTCATGTGGGCGTTGATCATCGAACGATTATTCCTTTTTCGCCGTCTTTTCAGGAAAAACCAGCCCATCGACACCCTCTGGAGCGCTGTCTGTTCCACTGAAGGGCAGCCCCCTTCTTTACCCGGGCTCAACGGCCTGCTCCTTGACACCTTTCTCCGCCGCAGAAGCGGACAACTGGAGCTTGACCACTGCATTCTGGACGAAATCGTCCTCTCCCTGAATCGTTCACTGAATAACTACCTTGCCATTATCGGCGTACTGGCAGCCATGGCGCCGTTGCTTGGCCTGCTGGGTACGGTCACCGGCATGATGAATACCTTCAATGTCATGGCCCTGTTCGGAACCGGAAATGTCAAGGGTATGGCCGGCGGTATTTCAGAAGCTCTGATCACCACCCAGACCGGGCTGGTCGTTGCCATCCCCGGTCTGTACATGAAAAACTTTCTGGATCGTCGGGCGTATAATGCCAGGCACCAGGTCGCTGCTGCCGGATATTACCTGCGCAACCACCTCGAGGAGTATAAGGAGTACGATCCATGCTGAACATCAGTGCATCCCGCAGATCCAACCGTCCTAAACCGGGATTGGATATCGCGCCTCTCATAGACATGGTCTTTATTCTCCTGATTTTTTTCCTGGTCAACACCAGTTATGTCAAGGAGACCGGTATCGAGGTAATTCGTCCAACGGCAGCGACGGCCACGGCTGCAAAAAATACAACCATTCTCCTTGCCATTGACAAGCAGAACAAGGTGTTCATGCAGCGCAGGGAAATAGACATCCGCGCCGTCCGGGCCAATGTGGAACGCGCCCTTGCCGAAAACCCGGAGAGCAGCGTAGTGGTCGTTGCGGATACATCCAGCGCCACCGGCACAGCTATCCAGGTCATGGACGGTTGTCGTATGGCCGGCGCTACCAACGTGTCCCTTGCAGCCAGTGTGCATCAAAAGCAATAACGCCATGAACATCCCGCAGACACAACTCAACCGGCTGTTGGCCCTGGCCGGAACCCTCTGCTGCAATGCCCTCATTTTCATGCTGCTGCCCCTGCTCATCAGCAAGGATCCTCCTGAACTCATTGCCGTAGACATGATCGAACAGGTACGGCTTATTCATCTGCAAAAGGAAACGCCCCCAAAACCTCCTGCAGAACATAAAAAACCTGACCCCCTGGAAAAACCAAAGCCCAAGCCGATGCCGAACCAGGTGGTCAAGGAACAGCTTCAGTTGGCGTTTGAGCTCAACCCGCGACTTCCCAAAGGCCCGACCACTCTGGAACTGCCTCCTCCAGATCTCGACCTGCAGAGCGTCACCGGTGATGCGGTTTTTGAGGTGGGAGATCTGGATGCGCCACTGACCACGGTTGCCCGGATTCCTCCCCTGTATCCGCTCAAAGCAAGGCGACGCGGGGTGGAAGGATGGGTCAAGGTGCGCCTGCTGGTCAATGAGCAGGGGGATGTCAGCAGCATAACCATTGTTGAAGCCGAACCCAGCGGTATTTTCGAAAAAAGCGTGCGCAACTGCGTGGCGAGCTGGCGTTTCCAACCCGGCACAGTGGGTGGAGTTCCTGTCAAAGCGCAGGTGGAAACCGTTATTCATTTCACCCTGGAGTAACCGTATGCTGTCGTACATCCGAATCCTTTCCTCCACCGTGCTCCTGGTTGTAATGGTCACCTCCATGACCTGGGCGGCAACCGGAAAACCACGATCACTTCCACCCAGGGCGCAGGTCGTGCTCAGCAAGATCTCCCCCCTCATGCAGAAGCAGCAGTATGCGGAGGCGGCCTCAGTTATTGTGGAGCGACAACGCACGGTCCCCTTGAGCCGGGATACCAGGGGAAAAGGATATCACCACGCAGAAGTCTATTTTGCCCTGGGTAACTGTTACCTCCTGAACAAACAGTATACCCTGGCGGAAGAGGCCTACCGGGAAGCCGTCACCGCTGATCCGCTTCATACCCACGGGTGGCTCAACCTGGCTAAAACCTCTTACGAGCTGGAGCAATATCTGCAGGCGGCAGACTGTTTTCTCCACGGATATGAAAGCGGGGACAGGCAAGAGCCGGAAGTGCTGTATTACGCTGCAGCCTCACAGCTCATGGCAGAGCAGCCTGCCAAGGCTGTGGATACCTTTGAAGATCTGCTCGCAGCCCATGGTGATGCACTCCGTGATCCATGGCGGGAACATTACGTCCATGCGCTGCTGGCTATCAATAAAAACAGAAAAGCCCTCCCCCATATTCGTCTTCTCAGCGAGCATTACACAGGAGAGAAACAGATACAATGGCAGGAAATCCTGCTCCACCAATACCTGCACCTGGAGTTGACCGAAAAAGCGCTTTCCTATGCACGCTTTCTCACCGAGTCCGCCCCGCAGATCAAAAAGTGGTGGAAAGCGCTGGCCCATATTCAGCTGAGCCTTGACCAAAGCATGCAGGCCCTTGCCTCACTGGTCATCTACAGCTACCTGACCGAACCGGATTACAAGGAATCCAAACTCATAGCCGATCTGTGCATGCAGGAAGGCATCCCGGTCAAGGCGGAACCATTGTATCGGCAATGGCTGGAGCAGAAAAAGGATCCGCAGTTGCTGCAGCGGTTGGTCATGGCCCAGTATCAGCTGGGCAGGACAGAAGAGGCCCTCAAAACTCTGAACACATACAATGCCCTGGCCGACACTGAAAACCTGCTGATGCTGAAAGGCGAACTCCATTACAGACTCGATCAATTCAGTGAAGCTGAAGAATCCTTCAGAAAGGCGGCGCTCAACCATGACTCCAGGGAGGGACAGGCCTGGCTCATGGCCGGTTATGCAGCCATGCAGGAGAAAAAGGTAATGGAAAGCAAGGACGCTTTTACCAAGGCCGCCGCCTTTCCAAAGCAGAAAAAGGCGGCCCTGGTCGCCCTTAATCATCTCGATAGAACCCAGGTACTCAACTGATGTCTCCTCAGCTTTGTTTACAGATCATAACAATTCTCTACCTCCTTGGATTTGGTGCGTCCCTGCTCACAAAAAGAAAACAGGCGCTGTTCTGGTTTGTCATACCTGCGATCCTGGTACATCTGTATCTGGTATACCTGCGCTACCTTCTTTCCTGGCCCCTGTTGCCCATGTACATGAGCAGCCTCACTGTTCCCCTGTTGCTGGGAATTTTCTGGATGCTGCCGACCTCTGACCGGGTGCCGGAAAGGCAGCAGAATACCTACCACCGCCTCCTGCTGCTGTTCTGCCTGGTCTGGGCGGGCCTGAGCCTCTGTTTTCCCAAGGACTTTTACCTGCCTTTCATAAAATCCAACACCCTGCTTGCCCATTTCTTTCTCCTTACCAACATTATCGGCAAGGCCTGCCTGCTCTGCTGCGCGGCCTGGGGCATGGTAAGCCTGACGAAAGGCAGTCAGGATCAAAAACGCATCTGCATAACCCAGTCTTTTCACTGGTCGGTCTGGGGATTTGTTTTCTGGACCATATCCATGTTCAGCGGTGAACTCTGGTCGTATCTGGGCTGGGGAACTCCGGTGGTCTGGGAAGACGCAGTGCTTACGACCAGTATGGCCGCCTGGTTTTATTACGGCTGCTTTCTCCACCTGCACCTTACCCGCACCTGGAAGATAGGACATCGGGCCTGGTTTGCCTCGTTTGGCCTGGTGATTCTTCTGTTTGGGATCCTGCCCGATCTGGGGCCTGTCCGCTCACCTTTTTAACCCGGATACTTCCATGACAATAGCTCGAAACGAGATACAAGATACAGATTGGTTATGAAGAGCACACCATCCCCACTGACAAGGCTCTGGAAGATGACCGGTTCCATTAACCTGGCCGTCATCCTGTTGCTGTTGCTCACCCTGGACTCCCTGGTCGGCTATTTCTGCCTTGATCGAAATCCTGCCCTGTTCAGGCCGATGGGCGACATGGGGCTGATGACCTGGATCGACACCTATGGCCGTCACAACCTTGCCGTTACCGGCTGGTTCTTTGTCCTTCTGGTCCTCCTCTTTCTCCTTTGCTGCAATACCTTTGTCTGCACCACTGAGCGAACCCTGCGCATTCTTCGCAACCATCAGCAACAGAGTGCGGCAAAGCTCCTGTTCCGCCTGGCGCCGCATTGCATGCATTATGCCCTGTTGCTGATCCTGGTCGGCTATCTCTGCAGTTACCTGTTCAGCATTGTCGTCCCCACCCAGACACTGGTGGTCGGTTCAGAATACGTGCTTCCCAAACAGGCCGGAATCATACGCTTTGTCTCGTTTGATCCCGTCACTTACAACGGTGAACGGCTGCACTGGCTCGACGGCAGGGTAATAGAACCCAGGGCCGGACTCGTGCTTTCCGACGCCGGTGCGGAAAAAGAGGTGGTGATCGGTATCAACCGTCCTGCGCGCCTCAACGGATACAGTCTGCACTTGAAGGATTTTGCACCTAAAAGCCGGGGCGGGATGAATCGTAAGACCAGGATTGATCTTCATATACGCAAAGATCCCGGGACGATGCTGTACCTGGCAGGACTGGTGTTGTTTTCTTTTGGCTTGGTCCTTTATGGATGTGAATGGATTTTTTTTCGAGAGGTTAGCAAAAAATGATCGCGCACCTGACAACCCTTGTTCGGAGACAGGGGATTTTTCTGCTTATGCTGCTTTTTCTGGCAGCCTGTAACAGTGATCCTGACAAACAGACGTCTGTTGACAAAGATTCCTCACAGCCTGCCTTCCTGCAAATCGGCAGTTTCTCCGTTCAGCGGGTTTCCGCGTCCCGGATAGATGTCCGCGACGGCGCCGGCCGTACCCTGGTGCTTATTGAACGGGGCAGTGAACCACCGTCGGACGTACCCGCCACCAACGTCATTGAGATTCCGGTACAACGTGTTGCCGCGTACGGCTACTTTGAAGTGTGCGTCCTCAGGGCGCTCGGGGTGCTGGAAAGCGCCCTGGTCGGGGTCACAACGCCAAAAGAACGCTGGTATGTCCCTGAGGTCAAACAGGGAATGGAACAGGGTAAAATTGCTTTTCTCGGTGATGCAAGCAAGATCGATTTTGAACGTCTGCAGCAGCAGCAGCCGGAACTGGTCCTGACCTGGGATCCGGCCATCATCCCTATGCTTGACCAGCTCGGCATTGCCTGCGTGGTGACGACCACCCCGGAGGCCATGTGCCTCAACGCCCGTATGCGTTTTGTCCAGTTTCTGGCCCCGTTTTTTCACAAGGAACAGGAAGCGGAGGCCTTTTTCAATCGAATCAGATCTTCCCTGGACGACATCCGCGCCCGTACCATCGCTTCACACAGCAAACCAAAGGTCATGTGGGGTGATGTCTATGAGAAACGGGTTCTGGTGGAACCCGGCAATGCCTGGGTCGGTGAACTGGTGGGCCTTGCCCGGAGCAATTACCAGTTCGATGACATATTCGGCACCTCCTGCATCGAGATCACCCTGGAACGATTTCTCTATTCAGGTCAGGATGCCGACATTTTATTCACCTACCGCGACATAAACTCAGGTGCTACCTCCAAGGAAGCCCTGGCGCGGATGAATCCGCTGATCAAAGATATTGCACCCTTGCACACAGGACGGGTGTACTCTCCCAAGCCTCACTACACCCAATCAGGTGACCACTTGGATGAGATCCTCACAGAGATTGCAGCCATCCTGCATCCGGATGTCTACCCTGACTATCCCTTACGATACTTTAACGAGCTGCCGGATACGGACCCTGCAACAGGAGGGAAATCATGAAAGCCGGCGAACACAGCCTGAGCATCTCCCAGGGTTTCCCGCCCATGCGCAGGCAGAGCATGGTCTTTGTGCTGCTGATCATAACCACCATGGTCATGATGATCCTCAACATCGGCATAGGTTCCATAGAGTACTCGCCCCAGGAGATCCGGCAGATCCTGTTCACCCGGACCAGCGACCCGGTGGCCCACAGTATTATCTGGAATATCCGCCTGCCGCGGGCAGTGGCTGCGGTCTTCGGTGGCGCTTATCTGGCGGCGGCAGGCCTGCTGCTGCAGATATTCTTTCGTAACCCCATTGTCGGCCCCTATATCCTGGGCATCTCCTCCGGCGCAACCCTGATGGTCTCCTTTGTCATGCTCACCAGCGTGACCGTAGGCATCACGATTTTTCAGCCCTTCATGAACACTCTGGCCGCCTTTATCGGCGCCTATGCAGTGATGATGATTGTGCTGGCCATCGCCTCCAAAATCAGGGGAATCATCACCCTGCTTATCGTCGGTCTGATGATGGGATACCTCTGTGGCGCAGTGACCGCCATCCTGACGGCACTGGCGGAAAAAGAAAAAATCAAGGGCTTCGTCCTCTGGCAGCTCGGCAGCTTTTCCGGTTTTAAATGGGATGAAATCGGCCTGCTGCTGTTCGTCGGCGGGGCGGTGCTGGTGCTGCTTTTCCTGCAGTCCAAACCCCTGAACGCCTTTCTCCTGGGGGAGGAGTACGCCGCATCCATGGGCGTCAATATCAAACGATTCCGTATGCTGATCCTTCTCTGCGCCTGCCTGCTGGCCGGCATGGTTACCTCCATGGCAGGGCCTGTTGCCTTCATCGGCATGGCTGTCCCCCACATGGCGCGCCTGAGCTTCGCCACCTCGGACAACCGGATCCTGATCCCCGGAGCATGTCTCATGGGAGCCTGCGTTGCCGGTTTATGCGATCTGATTGCCCGCACCATACTGGCGCCCGTAGAACTCCCACTTTCCGCCATCACTGCTTTTTTCGGGGCCCCAATTGTCATCGGTCTGCTTCTCAAACGGAGGGTGCAATTATGAATACATCCTGTTCTGCTCCTGTACTGGCCTGTAAAGGACTCACTGTCGGCTATCAAAACAGCCCCATTCTCAAGGACATTCATTGCACCTTCGAGCAGGGCCAATTCATCAGCCTGCTCGGTCCAAACGGCGCCGGCAAAACAACCCTGCTCCGCACCCTGTCCAGACACCTGGACCCGATCTCCGGGAAAATTTCCGTTATGGACAGAGAACTCCATTCCATAGCGGCCCTGGATCTGGCGAGGATTATGGCAGTGGTACTGACGGATAAAATCAGCCCGCCCCTGTTTTCGGTCTGTGAATTCGTTGCCCTGGGGCGGTATCCACACACCAACTACCTGGGCAGTCTGAGCACCCATGACAAAGAAATCGTAATCCGCTCACTGCAGGCAGTGCACGCGGCAGATCTTGCCTCGCGACCATTTTCCGATCTGAGCGACGGTGAACGCCAGAAAGTGCTCGTGGCCAGGGCGCTGGCCCAGGAACCGAAGCTTCTGCTCCTGGACGAGCCTACCATCCATCTGGACCTCAAGCATCGTATAGAGGTCATGTCCATTCTCAGGGACCTGTGCAGAACCAATGACATCACGGTCATTGCCTCCCTGCATGACGTGGATGTAGCAGCCAAAGTTTCCGACAAGGTGGCCTTGATCAGAGATAGCGCCCTCCAGCAATACGGCGCCCCTGAACAGGTGCTGACCCAGCAGGCGGTTACAGCACTCTATGATTTTGACAAGGCGGAATTCAACAGCCGTCTTGGGGGGATTGAGCTGCGCAGTGAAGGCGGCAGCGGCAGGGCCTTTGTCCTGGCAGGCATGGCCAGCGGCTCCCATGTTTACCGAATGCTGGCCAAAAAGGGTTTTTCTTTTGTCACCGGGGTGCTCCACACCAATGATCTTGACTATTTTGTTGCCGAATCCCTGGGAGGGACCTGCATAACAGTGCCTGCCATGGAAACCATTAACGGCAGTGCAACCGCTGAAGCAAAATCGCTGCTGAGCGGCTGCGATATCGTCATTGATTGCGGCTTTGCCCTGGGCAGTCACAACATGGCCAACGGCGAACTCCTGCAGACTGCCCTGGATATGGGAAAACCGCTGTTGAGCCTGCGAAAACAGGAAGACAATGGAATGCTCAACACTCAAAAAGGCAATTACATCCGGCTCAATAACGTTGCCGACCTGATTACAAGCCTGGACAGCTACCTGCCCGGCAAAGCGAACCGATTAAAGGTCTCCACCCCGGAGCATGCGGAGGAAATATGATGCAATCCTTTTCCCTGTGTTACTACTCAGCCACTGCCATGGAAATACCTTCCTTAAGCGAAGGTGTTACCCTGTTTCAAAAATACGGCGGTAAAATCAAGGTCACGGCCCGGACCCAGGTACAGCTCTTTGACAAGGCCAGGCAAAAGGCCTTTGTCAGGGACGCCCTGAAACACCAGGTTGTAATTATCTCCCTGCACGGCGGTAAGGCGTCCTTTCCCGCCTTTGAGCTGCTCGTGGAAAAACTGGACACCCTTGCCCCGGACCAACGGCCATACATCCACATCCAGCCCACCAGCGGTGATGGAGATTCCATAGAAGCAGCCCGGGAATTCTCACCGGACTTCGGTACTCCCGACTGGGATCTGATCAAACAATACCTCAGCGCAGGAGGACATATCAACTTCCATCAGCTGCTGGTGCATCTGCACAACCGGCTGTTTGCAACTGATATCCCCTGTGAAAGTCCCACACCCCTGCCTGATGACGGCATTTACCATCCTGATTATCCTGGAATTCCAAATCTTGAACGGTACTTGAGTGAAAAAATCGATCCGGACAAAATCACCGTAGGACTGTGGTTTTATCAGACGTATTGGGTCAACAACAACCTGGCTTTTGTCGACGCTATTATCCGCTCCATTGAAGCTGCCGGTGCCAATGTGATCCCTGTCTTTCATCATCGCTACAAGGATGCGGAACGCAAAAACAACGGGGCTGACTATGTGGTCAAACATTACTTCATGAAGGGTGACAGGCCACGCATTCAGGTACTCATCAACCCGCAGATGTTTTCTCTAACCCTGGTTGCCAAGGAATACGAGCACCTCCTCTCCGGACTCGGCGTTCCCTTTATCCAGGCAATGACCTGCTCCGCCCCTTACAAACAGTGGCATGAAAGCATGCAGGGACTGCCCACAATGGATGTTTCCTATTCCGCGGCCCAGCCGGAATTTGACGGCGCCCTGATCACTGTTCCTGTGGCGACCAGGGAGCAGGAAACCGTGGATCCGGTCACAGGAGCGCTTCTGGCCAAATATCATCCAATCCCTGAACGGGTGAACAAAATGGTTCGCCTGACCCTGAACTGGGGACGTCTAAGCCGCATCCCCAACAGTGAGCGCAGGGTTGCCATTATTTTCCACCATTATCCGCCCCGCAACGATCGTATCGGCTGTGCTGCAGGACTGGACAGTTTCGCCTCGGTTTCCCTGCTCATGGACCGGATGCTGGCCGCAGGCTATCAGATGGACCATACCTATCCGGACCATAACGAACTCTCCCATGCCCTGCTGGAAAAAATGACCTGCGACCAGCGCTGGCTCACTCCGGATCAGATGGCTGCACGGGCAGAAGCCCATGCCGACCGGGAGGAGTACGGCAAATGGCACAGGGAACTGCCCCAGGCCATCCGGGACAAAATGTGCGATGACTGGGGAGCCATTCCCGGTGATCTTTTTGTTCACGATGAAAAAATGCATTTTGCAGGTCTGCTGAACGGTAATCTCTTTCTCACCATTCAGCCGCCTCGGGGATATCTGGAACAGATCGACGCGATATACCATGACATGTACCTCTCCCCTCCACACCATTACCTGGCTCAGTATCGGTGGATACGAGACGTATTCAAGGCTGACGTTGTCATGCATGTGGGCAAACATGGATCCCTGGAGTGGCTGCCCGGCAAGGCACTGGGATTGTCGGATCACTGCTATCCCGACCTGGCAATCATGGAGCTTCCCAATATCTACCCCTACATTATCAATGACCCCGGCGAGGGGACTCAGGCCAAAAGACGCTCCTACTGCTGCATCATCGATCATCTCACCCCGGCCTTTACCAATGCGGATCTCTACGATGATTTAGCCAAGGTGCAGGAACTGGTGCTCCAATACCAGATGGCTGTCAGTGAGGATCCCGGCAAGGTCGAAATTCTGCAGCCCATGATATGGGAAGCGGTAGCCCTTGCTGATCTGGATAAGGATCTGGAAATCAGTGAACAGGAAGCAATGGCTGACTTTGACCGGTTCCTTGAAAAACTCCATGCCTATGTGGAAGAACTTGGGGACACCATGATCAACGACGGGCTTCACACCCTGGGCCTGCCGCCTGAAGGAAAAAGGCTGACCGAATTCCTGGTGCAGCTCACCCGTCTGCCCAATGGTTCGGTGCCGTCGCTTCGGGAATCCCTGGTTGCAGCCATGGGATGCGATTACGACGATGTGCTGGAAAATCGAGGCGTACGTCAACCCCATTTCGACAACAAAACCGGTGGAGAGGTGCTGCGCCTGGCACATAACCAGGCATTGGACATGGTAGCGGTACTCGAGCAGAATGACTTTAAACCTGAAGCCGTGCAGCCGTTACTTGCAAACATCCCCAAGGTCAGTCGCAAAAGCGTGGAAACAACTCTCGACTACATCACCCGGTCTCTGGTTCCAAACATTCAGGCAAGCCGCGAGGAGATCAACGCCTCCCTGGACGGTTTTGCGGGTACCTTTGTTCCGCCTGGTCCTTCCGGGGCTCCCACCAGGGGACAGGCTGATATTCTGCCCACAGGCCGCAATTTCTACTCGGTTGATCCCAACAAAATCCCCACTCCCGCAGCCTGGGAGGTCGGGGTACGCCTCGGCGACGCCCTGATCGATCGCTACCTCAAGGAGACAGGCCGTTACCCGGATACCATCGGCATCCTGGTTTACGGCACCGTCACCATGCGCACCAGGGGAGACGATATTGCGGAAATCTACTACCTCATGGGGCTGAAGCCGGTCTGGCAAAAGGGCAGCGGCAATGTCTGCGGCCTGGAGGTCATTCCCTTGGAGGAGCTTGGGCGCCCCCGCCTGGATGTGGTCCCCAGGGTATCGGGATTCTTCCGTGATTCCTTTCCCAACCTGATGGAACGTATCGATGAAGCTGTACGCATTGTCAGCGCGTTGAAGGAAGCCCCTGAGGCAAATTTTGTCCGTCGCAACGTGTACAAGGACGTGGCCGAATACAGGAAACAGGGCATGGGTGAAGAGGAGGCCCTGCGGGAAGCCACCTTCCGGGTCTTCGGCTGTCCTCCAGGAACCTATGGCGCCGGTGTTACGGAGCTCATTGAATCCAAAAACTGGGAAACCCAGGAGGATCTGGGTAACAACTACATCCGTTATTCCTCCCACGCCTATGGCCAGGGAAGCTACGGCAAACAGAAGCCTGATACGTTTCGACGTGTTCTCTCCCGCATGGATGTCACTGTCAAAAACGAGGATTCCCGTGAATACGACATGATGTCATGTACAGACTACTACAACTATTACGGCGGCCTGATCGTGGCAGCCAAAACCGTTCGCGGCAGCCTGCCCTTTGCGGTTATGGGAGACAGCTCAGACCCCAAAAGGGTCAAGGTGCGTACTACCTTTGAAGAGGCCAAGCACGTTCTACGGTCACGGCTGGTCAACCCAAAATGGCTGGAGGGTATGAAACGACACGGCTACAAAGGCGCCGGAGATATCTCCCACATGATGGATGTGGTTCTTGGCTGGGATGCCACCGGAGAAGTAATCGAGGACTGGATGTACGGCAAGATCGCCCAGGCCTACGCCCTGGATCCGGAAATGCAGCAATGGATGAAGGAAGTCAACCCCTACGCCCTGCAGAACATCCTCGACAAACTCCTTGAAGCCATCAGCCGGGGCATGTGGAATGCCGACGAATCCATGGAACAGGAACTGCGTGACGCCTACCTGGATATGGAAGGGGAAATAGAGGAATGGACGGAATGACCATTCACACCTGTAGATGGCTGCCTGTGCTGCTGAGCGTATTTCTTCTCTCCCATCAGGGGCATGCACAGACCAACGGTGATGTCATTATTATCACAGGCGAAGACATCAGCCGGATGCAGGCCAACACCATGGCCGACGTACTCAACCAGGTGGCAGGTATCACCGCCGGTGAATCTTCCGTCGGCATTCATGGTTCCTACAAGGTCAAGGTGTTTCTCGACGGTCGTCCTATCAATGACCCCACCTCCAGTCATGGGGGCATAAACTGGAACCTGGTGAACCTGGAACAGGTGGAAGAGATGCGGATTCTCCAGGGTAAAGGCAGTGTCCGCTATGGTCAGGACGCCGGCGGCGGGGTCATCCTGATCACCACCCGACAGGTTTCCAGCCTTTCCGCCCATCTCAAGACCTATGGGGGTAACCTCGACACCGGATACGGCAGTGTCCGGGTGCAGGCAAAAAAAGGGGCCTACAGCGCTGCAGTTTCAGGGGAAAGTGAATTTACCCAGGGATATCGTGATAATAATGACAAGCATCGCTATAAGGCAGGATTGAAAACCACCTATTCACAAGATACGGACCGATTCATCAGCCTGGGCGCCGACTACCTCTACGATACCAGGGGATTGGCGGGATACCTCGATTACCCGACCCCCTATTCCCGCAAACAAACCGAAACCACGGCACTGACAGCGCAGATCCAGTACCTGCGGACCACCAGCACCACCTTCTACAACGATGGATACCGCCATAACAGTGATGTAAGCAAGGATTTCAGCCAGACCCTGCGCGTATATGAACTGGGTGAAGACCTCGCTGGTTCCAGGGAAACGGGTGATCTGGGTGAACTTTCCTATGGAGCCGGGTACCGGCGTAACTGGGCAACCGGATCAAACCTTGACGACCAGGCGGAAGAAACCTTTTCCCTGTATGGCAGCCAGACCATAGAAAAAAAGGAATTTCCCCTGTTCTGTACACTGGGCCTCCGCACCGATTCCAACACCGACTTCGACGACACCCTCAGCCCGGAAGCCAAGCTGGGCTACAGAAAAGAGTCCTGGTCCCTTACCCTGTCCTACAGCGCCTCGGCCAATATTCCTTCCCTGTACCAACGATACAATCAAAGCAGTTCCACCATGCCGAATCCGGACCTGGATATTGAAACCTCGGACAATTACAGCCTTTCCTGGCATCGGGATTTCAATGAAGACTTCACCCTCATGGGCGCCTTTTTCTACAATCAGCTCACCGACCGTATCACCTATGTAACCGGAGACGACGGCATCGGCCGATATGAAAATTTCGGTGAAGTTACCTATCGCGGAGGCGACCTTGCTCTCAGCTGGCAGGCCACGGAAAAACTATCTTTCAAGGCCGGCTATACCTACCTGAAAGCCCGTGATGAGGAAACCGACCTGTCCATTCCTGCAAAGGCAGAACACAAGGTGACCGCAGATATCTATTACAAGGCAAGAGAGCGGTTGATGACCGTGCTCTCATCTCAATATGTGTCCGAGGCATATCGGGACCGTGCAAATACCATTGTTATCCCCGACTATTTTCTCATGGATGCCAGAGCGGAATATGAACTGGGGCGGATCGCCCTGTTTACGGAAATCAAGAATCTGTTGAACTGCAGTTACTTCTATGCCGATGGTCTGCCTGCACCGCCCAGGACGTGGATAGTCGGTATAACCTGGGACATCTAACCATGAAATCAGAAGCATACAACGTTCTGACGGACTATTGAGGAGCAACTGATGTTTACCAACCTCTATCCATTGGCTGCCATTGTAGGCCAGGACCAACTGAAGCAGGCCTTACTCCTCGCTGCCGTAAATCCTTTGATAAGCGGGGTACTGATCAGGGGAGAAAAAGGGACAGCCAAATCCACCATGGTGCGCGGGTTGAGCCGATTGCTGCCGGAACTCGATGTGGTCAAGGATTGTCCATTCGGCTGCAGTCCGTTCAACGGGGATCCCCGCTGTAGCTGGTGTAATCAGCATGAGGCGCCCCTCATCAGCCGGAAAAAACGGGTTCCCCTGGTTACCTTGCCGCTTAACGGCACGGAGGACCGGGTCGCCGGGGGTATAGATTTCCCCAAATCTCTCCAGGAAGGAAAGGTTGTCTGTGCGCCTGGCCTCCTTGCCCAGGCCAACCGCGGCATCCTGTATGTGGATGAGGTCAACCTGCTTGACGATCACCTGGTGGACCTGATCCTTGACGCCTCCTCCTCGGGCGTCAACCGGGTGGAGCGGGAAGGCCTCTCTTTCACACATCCTGCCGATTTTCTCCTTGTCGGGACCATGAATCCCGAGGAAGGTGAATTACGGCCGCAGCTGCTTGATCGTTTCGGTCTCTGTGTGGACCTGAAAGGTGAGGAAGCGCCTGGAAAACGCGTTGAGCTGATGCTCCGTCGGGAATCCTTTGATGCGGATCCGATCCTGTTCATCAGTAAGTACGCCGAAGAGACAGACAGGCTTCGTCAGCAGATTGTCCGCGCCAGGGAGCTTCTTGATCAGGTACAGGTGTCCCGATACATGCGTGGATTTATCAGCGAACTCTGTGTGGAAAACAATGTTGCCGGCCACCGGGCAGATCTGGTGCTGGAACAGGCAAGCCGGGCCATGGCAGCGCTTGAGGGCGGCCATGAGGTCAGCTTCGATCATATCCAACAGATAGCCCCCCTGGTCCTGCTTCACCGCCGCAGGGAGGCAGAGCCCCCGCCACCGCCACCGCCGCCTGAACAGAATAGTCAGGAGCAGGAGGACGAACAACAGGAAGAGAACCAGGAACAGCAACAGCCGGAACAGGAGTCCCAAGAACAGCAGCAGCCTTCCCAGCCTGACCAGTCCCAAGGTGAAGAGCAGGAGCAGGGAGAGGAAGAGCAGCCCGTACCGATGCCCCAGTCTGAAAAAGACGAACAGGTTTTTGCCATAGGTTCAACCTTTCGGGTAAAAGCCGTCTCTTCAGCCAAGGACCGCATCTTTCGCAGGGGATCCGGTCGCAGATCCCGCACCAGGGTTGCCCAGAAAAAAGGACGCTATATTAAAAGCACCATGCAGCAAAACGGTGATCTGGCCCTTGATGCGACCCTGCGTGCCGCAGCCCCTTATCAGAAACAGCGCGGCGCCCGCAACGGCATGGCGGTACACATTCACAGCCAGGACATCCGCGGGAAAATACGGGAAAAACGGATAGGCAACTTCCTGCTCTTTGTGGTGGACGCCAGCGGCTCCATGGGCGCACGGGGTCGTATGGCCGCATCCAAAGGCGCCATCATGTCCCTGCTGCTCGATGCCTACCAGAAACGTGATCAGGTCTCCATGATCACTTTCAGGCGCAATGAAGCCGTGGTCAACCTGCCGCCCACCACATCCGTAGACCTGGCCGGCAAACTGCTTGCTGAGATGCCTGTGGGGGGCAGGACTCCACTGTCTGCCGGACTTGCCAAAAGCCATGAGCAGGTGCGCAACTATCTGGTGAAAAATCCCACCGGCCGCCCCATTGTGGTCTTTCTCACAGACGGCAAATGCAACGTCTCCCTGGGTCAGGAAAAACCAGTGGCTGAATCCATGCTCCTTGCCTCTGCACTGGCCAGGGATGAACGATGTCGCTACATCGTGGTGGACACCGAAGACCAGGGGGTGGTCACCTTTGGTCTGGCCCAGCAACTGGCCGGGGCCATGCAGGCGCAGTATTTCAAAATAGATGACCTGAAAGCAGAAACTCTGGTGAATATCGTCAAAGGACAAAACGTATGAAAAAAGCTCCCATTTACCCATTTCCTGCCATTGTAGGCCAGGAAAAAATGAAACTGGCCCTTATCCTCAACATCATCAATCCCGGCCTATCCGGTGTACTCATCCGTGGTGAAAAAGGCACAGCCAAATCCACGGCGGTCCGCGCCCTTGCCGATATCCTGCCGGAAATAAAGGTTTTTGAAAACGATCCTTTCCAACTGGATCCTGAAAAGGAACAGGACGAATTCCGAAGCATCCGGACTGCACTGGGGACAGGCGGACAGGATCAGGAGGTGCTGCCTGCAATAATGCAGAAGAAAGTGCAGGTTGTGGAACTTCCAGTGGGCGCGACCGAAGATCGCGTGGTCGGCACCCTGGACCTGGAATATGCCCTGAAAAAAGGGGAAAAAAGAGTTGAGCCAGGCATCCTTGCCAAAGCGCACAGAAACATCCTCTATGTGGATGAGGTCAACCTGCTGGATGACCATGTGGTAGATGTGCTGCTTGACTCGGCAGCCATGGGCGTGAACACCATTGAGCGCGAAGGAGTTTCCTTTTCCCATCCGGCCCGGTTTACCCTGGTCGGTACCATGAACCCGGAAGAAGGTGAGCTGCGGCCCCAGCTGCTGGACCGTTTCGGCCTCTGCGTCAACATTGAGGGTATTCAAACCGCAGAGGAACGGGTTGCCATCATGGAGCGCCGCGCAGCTTTTGACCAGGATGCAGAGACCTTTTGCAAACGCCGGCAGGAACAGTCACGGGAACTTGCCGACCAGATCCTCTCTGCCAGGGCCCTGTATCCCGAGGTCGCCATGGAGAAAGAGCTGCTCTACGAGATAGCCACTACCTGCCTGGAAGTGGGCGTGGACGGGCATAGGGGCGACATCATTATGCTCAAGACCGCTAAAACCCTGGCTGCCTTTGAAGGACGTACCACAGCCACCTCTGCGGATGTCAGCAATGCCGCTGACCTGGTACTGCCCCACAGGGTACGGCGTCAGCCGCTGATGGATATTGCAGAAAATGTGCAGTCCCTGCGCAAAAGGGTAACAGCGTAACCATTTCCGGGAAACAGCCATGAAGAAAAAAGCTCAAGAGAAATACTGGTTTCCCGCCAAGCGGTACGGCTATGGCTGGGGTTTGCCCAATGCCTGGCAGGGCCGGCTGGTATTTCTCGGCTACTTGGCTGCGGTGCTGCTCAGCTGCGTGTTTCTGGAGAGAAGAGAGATTCCATCCTGGTTCTTTCCGTTACACATTTTCCTCCTTGCGCTCTTTGTCTTCATTGTCTGGAAGAAAGGAGAAACACCAAAGTGGCGCTGGGGCGAACAAGAACAACAACACAAACACGAACAGCAATGATCTCCATAAACGATCTGCATAAAACATACGGTAAAACCAAAGCACTCAACGGTATCCACCTGGAGGTGGAACAGGGGGAACTGTTTGCCTTTCTGGGCCCAAACGGCGCAGGAAAAACAACCACCATCCGCATTCTGACCGGGTTGACCAAGCATAATAAAGGCACAGTGAACATCGGAGGCTGCGATATCAATGCCGACCCCATCGCAGTCAAACGCTTGTGTGGGATTGTTCCCCAGCATATCAACCTGGACAGCGAACTCTCGATATATGAAAACCTGGACATCCATGGCCGACTCTTTGGCCTCTCCAGCACGACGAGAAAGCAAAAGATACTGGAACTGCTGGAATACATCGAGCTTGCAGACCGCGAACGGGACCTGGTTAAAAAGCTCTCCGGCGGCCTCAAGCGCAGGGTCATGATCGCCCGCGCGCTCCTGCATGAGCCGAAGGTTCTTTTTCTTGACGAGCCCACTGTGGGGCTGGATGCAGCCATCCGTCGTCGCATCTGGGCCTTGATCAAACGGGTGCAGCGGGACGGAACCACTGTTTTTCTTACCACCCACTATATCGAAGAGGCGGAGTTTCTGGCAGACCGGGTCGCCTTCATCGATGTGGGTACCATCAAAGCGATAGACACTCCTGGAAAACTCATGGAACAGCGCGGAGCATGGGCCCTTGATCAGATCAACGGAGATGACATGGAGACCAGGTATTTTGACAGCCGTGAAGAAGCCGCTGCATTCTCCGCTTCCAGGGATACCGGCTTCACCCTGCGGCGGGTCAACCTGGAAGATGTATTTCTCTCAATTACAGGCAAGAAGGTGCTCTGATGCATGGTTTTATAGCTGTTTATCTCCGTGAACTGCTCATTTTAAAATATCGACTGAAACGCCAGCTGGCAGGCATGGCTGTTTCCCCGTTGCTGTACCTGGTGACCTTCGGCTATGCCATGGGAGATGTCATCCAGATCGGGGAACAGAGTTATCTGCATTTTCTCATTCCCGGGCTGGTGGCCATGAGCAGTATGACCCAGGCGTTTTCCATTGCCACGGATATCAATGTTGCCAGGTTTTACTGGAATATTTTTGAGGAGTTCCAGGCTGCTCCCATAACCAACCTCTCCTACGTGGCCGGTGAGGTCCTGGCCGGGATGACCAGGGCTCTGATGGCCATCGTGGTCATCCTGCTGTTGAGTCTGCCCTTTGGGGTTGTGCTCCATTACGGTCCCTGGTTCTGGCTTGGCATTATCTGCAACAGCTTCGTGTTTTCTTCCCTTGCTGTCGCCCTGGCCATGCTGGTCAAATCCCATGCCGACCAGAGCCTGCTGACCAACTTTATCATTACGCCCATGGCCTTTCTCGGCGGCACCTTTTTCCCCGTGGAAAAGCTGCCGATATGGGCCCAGATGCTGCTGTCGCTCCTACCTCTGACCCATGCATCCAGGGCCATACGGGCAAGCGCTCTGGGAGAATCCGTGTTCTGGTGGGATTATGCCCTGCTGCTGATCGTCGGAGCCCTCTGTTTCTGGTTTGCCCTGAACTCGGTGAACAAGGCAAGAGATTAACAATACAACCTGCGTGAGGAGGCATCCATGCTGTTACAAACCCTGTATGACAAGGTGGAGATACACCGCCGGAAAAAGATTATTTATGCAAAATTTCTCCAGCCGCATGCGGTGATTTCCACCTGTCGGGCGGCAGGCGGTCTGCGAACAGATCTGGACTATATTTACAATCATCAAAGCTGTGAACCCTGTGCCCACAGCCGGCACATGTCACCGGCCGCCTATCGCGATCCCCTGACGTATCGGAAAACCATTTCTCAGGAATACGGACTACCCGATGAACGCTGCGCCACCCTGGGCACGGCTGCCAATATGCACAACGCCTGCATCGCTTCCCGCACCTTCCGTGATCTGACCGTGGCTGCGGTCTGTACCGGCGGTGTTGAGACCAACGCAGGCAGAGCCGGGGATCCGGCTTCCGTGGTGGAGCTGGCAGAGGGCTTTGAGCGTCTTGATCCGGCCGAGGCAATACCCGGGCCTGGAACCATCAACACCATGCTCTTTATCTCAACGCCTTTAACCGAAGGCGCACTGGTGCGGACAATCATGACCGCGACGGAAGCTAAAACCGCCGCCCTGCAGGAGCTTGCGATAAACTCGCGCTATTCTGACGGTCTGGCTACCGGGACAGGTACGGACCAGATTGCTGTGGCAGCCTGCGCAGATTCCGGAACCAGACTGACCAGTGCAGGCAAACACAGCAAGCTGGGGGAACTTATCGGCCAGGTGGTATCCGAGGCCATTAAAAAAACCCTGGCCATGCAGAATAATATGACTCCTTCCAGTCAGTGTTCGGCAAAGATCCACCTTGAACGCTTCGGTCTGAACCGGAAATCCATGCAGGAAACCATCTGCTGGTACCTGGAAACCGACCAGGCGGAGCTGTTGTGCAGTAATTTTCAAGCTATTGAACGGGACCCGGTCACCGTGGCAGCGGTGTCAGCCATGGCGCACCTGAAAGACAAGATTACCTGGGGAATTCTGCCGGAAACCTGCTGGACGGAAGTCATGGGCTCCTTTGCCGCCCAGGTCTCCTGTGCAGTCAGCGGCGCCTATGAAAACCTCCAGGCCTATCGGGAATTTCTCGCTCCTCCCAGCTCTGCCACAGGGA
The DNA here is from genome assembly GCA_963678525.2 of Desulfobulbaceae bacterium. Lineage (GTDB taxonomy): Bacteria > Desulfobacterota > Desulfobulbia > Desulfobulbales > Desulfobulbaceae > Desulfogranum. The sequence continues at coordinate 1,307,304 of CAXXDG010000002.1, read as the reverse complement.
ATCAGGATTTCCTGGAGCTGGTCTGTAAGGCGATTGCCATAGGGTTTGAGGATAAGTGGAGAAACCTTGAAACCAGTGAAGAGAGCGCGCCTTCGGACACGGTCCGCCTGGCCCTGGCGCAACAATAGCCCTACCGTGAGACATGCGAAAGAGAAGACAAACAACCTGAAGATGGATGCCGGAAACGTATTCTGCAATCCATAAGATTACTACAACCAAAAAGAAGTGGAGGAAGAAGATGAAAAGTATGAGGCGAATTCGTTGTGAGCAGTTTCTGTTCGCAATGGCCCTGCTGCCCCTGACCCAGGTTCCGGCCCTTGCGGCGGAACAGGCGGACGCCCAGGCTGTTGAAGACATGGTGGTCACGGCGAGCCGAACTGAAGAACGCTCCATCGACGTACCCATTACCACGGAAGTCATTACCCGGGATCAGATCGAGATGTCCGGGGTCAATGATATCGGCGACCTGATCGGCAAATATATCACCGGCCATTACCACAAATACAGTGGACTCCTCAGTCCGGTGGGTCTGCGAGGATTTCGTACAGACGCCCATGGAGCAGACCTGAACGGATACGTACTGCTGCTCATTGACGGACACAGAGTGGGGACCGGGAATGCCGCAAAACTGAACCTGGATCGTATTGAAAAGGTTGAGGTCATCAAGGGGCCGTCATCCGCGCTGTATGGATCAGCTGCCATGGGCGGGGTCATCAACCTGATTACCAAAAAAGGAGATGGTGAATTGGGCGGTTCAGTCGGCGGCGAAATAGGCAGCTATGACTATTATCAAGGCCAGGCCTCTATGGGTGGAGAGGTTAATGACAAGGTCAGATTTTTCGCGAGTGTAAGCGGGGAAACCATGGATGACTATGAAACCGTGGACTATGGAACCGCCTACAACTCCGGCGTTGAAAAGCTCAACATAGGCGGCAACCTTGTATATACACTCAACGATCAGCATGAGTTCCGCCTGGGCGGCAACTATTCGAACCTGACGTCGGAATCCCCGGACTGGGCAGAAGGAACCTACTCCTATTACGATTCCACAACAGAACAGGACAATGATAAAAGTACAGGCTACGCAGATCTGGAATACAACGGCGATTACCTGAACGGCCAACTGCACTGGAAAGCCGTCTTCTATTATCTGTGGGATAAGAATCTATGGAACTACGGTACTGAAGACCCTGAATCTCTTCAGACCAAGTACATTGATACAACCCTTGGCACGGACCATCAGTTTACCTGGAAAATGAACTCCTGGAACACCCTGCTTGCCGGTTTCACCCTGGACAGCCTGGAAAAGGAATCATCGTCGGTTGTGAATTATGAACCATCCACGCCGTACACGCCGAACCTGGATTATGACAACCAGGCCGTCTTTCTCCAGGATTCCATGGACCTGCTTGACAACCGACTCAATATCCTGGCTGCTGTCCGCTATGACCGTTTTGACGTGACCACTGAAAGAGCCGAAACAGGCAGTTATACTGAGTTCAACGAACAGAGTGAAGACTACTCCCACATTTCACCCAAAATCGGCGCAGGCATGAAGTTCATGGACGAGATGCTCAGGGTTCGGGCAAACATTGGAGAAGGATTCAAATCCCCTACAGCCTCTCAACTCTCAGCCGACTATTACCATAGTTCCACAGGTGTGCATTACCTGGGAAACCCGGATCTGGATCCCGAGACCTCCATAACCTATGATGTGGGCTTTGACGTCTATCTGGATGGTTTCACTTTTAAGGCTGATTATTTCACCACCGATTATGAGGATAAAATCACCTCTGAAACCTATGATGACAATGGGGTTTCCACCACCACCTATGTCAATCACGGCGACGCCGTCATCGCAGGATTTGAATTTTCCCTGGAATGGGCGTTCAGTGAGACCTTTAATCTGCCCTTTGCAGGATCGTTCTGGTCGAGTATGAGCTTTAATACGGACAAAGAAGACGAGCTCACAGGCGAAGACCTGCAGTACGTCTCCGATTACGAGGTGAAATCAGGGCTTACCATGGGATATGCAGGCTTTCAGGGTCAGTTGAGCCACTCTCTGATCGGTCCTCAGATGATCACCAACTATGACACCTACCTGACAGAAGAAAAGGACAGTTTTGATTACTGGGATCTGACCCTGCGCTACAGCTTTGCAGAACACTGGGAGGTCAAGGCAAGCATCCTCAACGTCTTTGATCAGGATTACGAATGGGTCAGGGGATATCCTATGACTGAACGGAATTATCGCGTTGGGCTGACCTATCACTTCTAGCAATACGTTTTCATGAACATGGTGGGAATTTACAAAAAATGGATGCAGACCTGCAAGATACGCTTTATGGTCCGGTTTCGGTAAGTTGTCACCATGTTCACCATCTAACCTGAAAGGTTAAAAAAACAGCAATGCGTAAAGGATTACTTATGGTCTTTACCGGCAACGGTAAGGGCAAGACAACAGCAGCCCTTGGCATGGCCATGCGGGCCGCCGGACACGGCCTCAAGGTCTGTTTCATTCAATTCATCAAAGGCAGCCGGCATTATGGCGAGCTGGATGCTAAAGATCGATTCAACGACCTCATTGACTGGCATGTCATGGGCAGGGGATTTACCTGGAAATCTGAAAATATTGAGGAGGACACCAGACTTGCCAGGGAGGCATGGCAGCTTGCCTGTGACGCCATTGCCTCAGGGAAATATCACACTGTGGTTCTCGATGAATTCACCTACCTGCTCCACTATAAGATGCTTGAGCTGGAACCCTGCCTCAAGCTTCTGAAGGAGCGCGATCCTGATCAACATGTGGTCATAACCGGACGCTACGCACCAAAAGAGCTGATCGATGCAGCTGATCTGGTGACGGAAATGCAGCCGATCAAACATCCACTCAAGCAGGGGGTGAAGGCGCAGAAAGGAGTTGAATTCTAATCGATGCATCCGGGGAACATCACACCAGCCGCCATTCGCTCGCTGACCCTGATGCTCACTAACCGCTGCAACCTGCGCTGCGCCTACTGCTATCACGGCAAACTGGAGCACTCCATGGACATGTCCGAGGACACGCTCTGCAAAGCTCTTGATTTGGTTCAAAAATTCGGCAGCAAAGGGTTTCACGTGCAACTCACCGGTGGTGAAGCCACCCTGGTCCCCCATCTCATCGCCTTGGCCGTACAGAAAATACGGGCCTTGGACCCGACCTGTACCATCGCCCTGCAGACCAATGCCACACGGCTCAACCGGGATTTGGTCAGACTGCTGCATGAGTATGGTATTGATGTCGGAGTCAGCCTTGACGGACCGCCCAAAATACAGGAGCAACTGCGGGGAGAGGCGGCTGCCTCACTCCAGGGCCTGAACCTCTTGGAAGCTGCCCATATATCGTTCAGGGTGACCACCGTTGTCAGCCGGATAAATGCTCCATTCCTGCCCCAGGTCGCACTCCTGCTCAGCAGGTATGAACAGGCCCGGGGCATGGGGCTCGATCTGCTGGTCCATAAAGGCAGGGCTGCTGACTGCCGCCTTTTGCCGGCGGAACCCGAGGTTCTGGTGCAGAGTATCAGTAAACTGGTCCATACCATCAGGGAAATCAATCGCAGACGGACAACACCTCTCCACCTGCGAGAACAGGACCTGGTTGCTCATCGAATGACCAGCATAACCAAGGAGAGCACCCGCGCCTTCTGCCATGCACAGCAGGGAACTTCCCTGGCTGTTACGGCTGACGGTCGTCTCTACCCCTGCAGCCAGACATGCGGTGATGCGCACTTTGCTGCGGGCACACTTGATGCGCCATTACCCATTTCTGCTTTCACAGATATTGTCCTTTCCAAGGCCAATCCCCTTTGTGCAGACTGTTTATTGCAGCATTGCTGTCCTGGAGATTGTCCCAGCAGGATACACTATAACCAACCAGACACGAACAACCTGTCCTGTCTTGTCTACCAAACCATCGCGAAGAATATTTCTCCCACCTCTGCAGATTAAACCCTATGAATACCCTTTCTATTGCCCTGCTCCATTGCGCTCCGAAACACAAGCAGCACGCACACAATCTGGAAATGCTGTTGAGCCTGTGCGAAAAAGCAGGAAAACAGGGGGCACAGCTGGTGATTGCTCCCGAGATGTGTCTCTCCGGCTATTCCTTTGAAAACCGGGAAGATATTTGCCCATTCACCGATACAATCGATGGCCCGACCATACGTAGCCTCCGCGAAATTGCCCGTCAACACGATTTCTATCTCTGCGTAGGCATCGCAGAGAGGGAAGAGACAACCGATCTCTTTTACAACACTGCCCTGACCATCGATCCCCAGGGAGAAATTGTCGGTCGATACCGCAAGATCAATGCTGAAATGCGCTGGGCCTGTCCAGGTAATCCCTATGAAGACAATACGTTCGCCACACCATGGGGCCGGGTCGGAGTACTCATCTGTTCCGATTCCTATCACAGCCTTATGCCGCGCATCACAGCTCTTCGCGGTGCGGATCTCCTGCTTATCCCTGCCAACTGGCCGCCCATGGGATTGCGGCCCGAGGAAATATGGCAGGTCAGGGCCAGAGAAAACGGCGTCCACGTAGCGGCCTGCAACCGGACCGGGCAGGACTTAACCATGGATTGTTCACAGGCGACCTCTGCTGTCTTTCAGGCGAACGGCAATTCTCTGTTTTGTAGCACCAGTCAGGACTCAGAGATGTTTCTTATAGAAATACCTCTGGATACAACCAATCAGCTGAACAGCGATCTGCGGCAAGACATGCAGCAAAAGCGCCGGAAGCTGAAAGGCGCCCACGACTGCTGCCTCAACCTCTCTGCCATCCAGGATCTGACGTCGTTTCTGCAGCTCCCCGGGCCGGAAAATCTCCCCATAACACTGCATGTCCCGGGAAACGGCAACCATCCATGCCACCGTTTGCAACAGGAAGGGGCTGAGGCTCTCCAAGCAAACGGATTGCACGTCCTGCCCTGTTCTTCTTACTGTGCAACCGACATTGAGCAACTCACGCAAATTGCTTTGGCCCGGCAGCTTCATATAGTGCTCAAAACCACCGAACCAGAAGATACCTTTATCCTCATCCAACCGGACCGAGATGCTCCGATTACCCGTTTCCCAGCAGATAAGAACAACCATACATTGTGGTTCCATGACCTGAAACAGGCACGCATAGCCATGGCTGATCCTGCAATCCTGGAGCACCCGGAACCTGTCCTCGCCGCAGCCAAAAACGGCTGCGACCTTATTATCTGTCCGACAACAACAATCAGCGAAGAGGATATGCTCTTCGCAGGCGCACGCACCATAGAGCAGACAGGTATCGCCGTCTGCGGCCAAAACTACGGCGGTATCTGGATGCCGCCCCAGGGACATGCCCGCCGGCAGGAAACCCGATGTCTTCCCGATTCCTCAACAGCGATAGTCTTCGATACCAGACTGACACGCAGCAAACGATTCCAGGACCGGGTTGATTTCCCCACCCTGTTCAAGGGAATTCTTTTGTTGTAGCAAGGGGTTTATGCAGGGTCAAACAGGTCCGGCTCTAAAAAATACATGTAAAGTTTTCTAAATTTTCTCCGAAAAGATATAATGAATGCAGGCCGACATTCCAGGCAAAATTTTTTATTTTTTTAAAGAGGAATAAAATCAATGATGAAACGCAAACATGTACATGCGGGGCTTGCCGTATTAATCGTGACCTCCCTGGTCGGATCAACAGCACTTGCCGATGTCGATATTGAAGTATCTGCGACATTGGAGAATCCCATAACAGAGACCAAGCAGACCGACATGGCATTCGGCACAATCGGAGTCTCCCCCACGGGTACAGGAGGCCCTGATGAGGTCATTACCTTAGAGGCAACGAGCGGAACCCCTGTTTTCAACAACCTTCATGGATCAGCAGTCGATACTCTCGGTACCGCCACTGTAGGGAATATAGAGATTGCTTCTACCGCAACTTTTCAGGTTGATATTTCCTATTCGGCATCTGCCACCTTGTCCGATGGATCAAATACCTTGACTCTGGATAATATCACGACCAACAGCACAGTAAGCGGCTATACCCATGACGGTTCAGTAGGGACCAGCAATATTTACGTTGGCGGGGATTTGACAATACCCTGGGACTATGTTGCAGGTACATACAGCACCACCAACGCCGGAGGCTCAGCTATTACGGTGACGATAACGTATCAATGACACAGTTGAACTGTTATGTAATCTTCCAAGTACTGTTTCTTTTCGCCTGTGCCGCCGAAGGGCTCTCCGGTGAAGTCTCGGATGTCGAAGCAATGCGGTTCGGCACGATTTTCTCCCATCCTGACGGGGATGTGATCATCATAGATGCATCGGACGGCCCGGCGACTCCAGAGGCGGCGCGGTCACATGTGGAAGGGGGACGGAGCGGTGCCATTTCTTTTATTTCCGACATTGACGGAGAAATGGTGCAGATAGATTACCCGTCCACAGTCACGCTTTCCGATGGAAGCCATTCCATAACCATCCAAAATATACCGGAACGTTCCCAGTACAGTGACAGCGACCTTGCCCTGAAAAATGGGGAAACCGTCGATGCCGCCATTGGCGGCGAACTTATTCTTACCGCCAAAGAGGTTCCAGCCAACTATTCCGGAAGAATGAACATTCAACTTATATTCAAATAACGTCCCGCTTATGCTCTCGTCCATTTATACCTTTTGCTTTGGAAGAAGATCCGCATATCTGTTCATTGCAGTCGCTCTGTTTATAACTTTCAACGGAGTTTCTTCCGGCGCGCAGGCTGCCTCCAAATCACTTATGTGCACTCCGATTCGTCTCATTTTTACGGAGCGTCAGCGGGCGATTACCGCCCAGGTCATAAACCAAAGTGATGAAGCGATCAGGTACTCCATAGCCCTTGTGACAATGCGGGAAGGAAACGACGGTCGTCTGTATGAGCCCGAACAGGAAACAGAAGAAGAATTGAGAAACAAAAAACTCATTCGTTTCTCCCCGCGTCGGGCGACTATCGGACCACAGCAGAGCCAGACAGTAAAGCTCATGGTGCGGAAACCAAAAGACCTCCCCCCTGGCGAGTATCGCACCTATCTGCAACTGAGACCTCATCCTTCCACCTCACAGGAACAGGCCGAAGAAGTGCAAAGGGGAAACAACCTGGACGCCAACATTGAAATTATTGTAAATTCAACTTTTTCCATCATCATCCAGCACGAATTGCCCATGGGAGAGATGCGTCTTGACGACATGCAATTCAAAGGAACCGGACAGCGGCAAAACCAGCCTCAGGTCGCCTTGACCCTTTCCCGTAAGGGTGAAGCCTCTGCTTTCGGCAACATCTTTCTGGATTACCTGCCGGAGGACCCGTCAACAGATTCCGTGGAGGTGGGCAGGGTGATCGGGCTTGCGTTGTATGCACCGGATACACGAAAGGAAGTGACAATTCCCCTGCAGTCGGATATCCCTGTACAGCAACTGAAAAAAGGGAAAATTCGCGTTACATTTCAACCTTCAACCGGCAAATTCAGCAGAAGACAAAGAAACGACAATCAGCGCATATACCGGGATTTTTCCCTTTAAGGCTGAACAACCGGCCGGCTGCGATAAACGGCAGCCTTCAGCCTGAATGTTGCCTGCTGCCATGTGTATCATGTTTGTAAACTATGCGATCCAGCTTTTCCTGATATTGAGCAGGCTCAGATAAAACAGGCCGATGCAGCAGGCGATAAGCAGGAGGAAGTCAATCCAGAAGGGCAGCATATGGACGCCGTGTATGGCTCCGTGGAGGACGTCGGCCCCGTAGGTCAGGGGCAAGACATAGGACAGGGGCTTGAGCAGGATGGGCAGTTTAGCAACGGGAAAGAAGAGCCCGCAGAGAAACATCATCGGAAATCTGAAGAAGTTGGAAAAGGTCTGCGCCTCGAAGACTTCGGTCACCGCTACCGCAATAAAAAGACCGAGAAAGGTCGATACCACCGCAATCAGCACCACCGCCGGAATAAAGACAGACCAGACAAGCCCGGATAAATCGGTAAAAAAAGCGGCCATGATGACGGGGACAAAGGCGTTGGCCGTGCCCATGATGATGGCGCGGCCGGTGGATGATGCCGGCGGCAATGGTGAGCTTGCGCTTCATGCCCTTGGAATAGCCGCCGAATTTCCGGTCTGCCGCCTTGAAGAGATCAAAGTCCTGCAGCAGCTGCTTCGCCCGCTTTTCCCGCTCCTGCCTGCCCAAACCATAGAGAGAGGCACAGAAACAGAGGTTTTCAAAGCCGGTCAGCTCCGGATACAGGTTGCTCTCATCCGGCACCACACCGATGAGATGCTGGGCCCCCCTTGTCTTTCCTGTGATATCAATGCCGCTGATGGTGATGCTGCCGCTGTCGGGGCGGGCCAGCCCGGTCAGCATCTTGATGGTGGTTGTCTTTCCGGCCCCGTTGGGCCCCAGAAAACCGAAGAGCTCACCGGGCCGCACTTCAAAGTCGATGCCGCAAACGGCTTCGACCCGGTCAAAACTCTTTGTCAGGCCGCGAACCTGTATTGCAGGTGTATTGTCTTCTTTCATTCCTTTCCTTTCTGTTCGCAATCAGGCCGCATGGAGCTGCGGGGGCCTGACTTCGCAAAATTCATGTCCCGGAGCCAGGGTAAAGACCCGGGTGGCGATACGGCCGAGCTCTTCCGGCGAGTGAGAAATATAGAGCACCGCCACCGGCCGGGCCTTCAGCTGCCTGCGCATCAAATCCAGCAGGCAGTCCCGGCAGCTTATGTCAAGCGAGCAGAACGGTTCGTCCAGCAGCACCTCGGGTTCGGCGGCAAGCGCTCGGGCGAGCGACACCCGCTGTTTCATCCCACCGGAGAGCTGTGACGGATAGTAGTCGGCATAATCGCCGAGTTCCATGGCCTCGAGGTAGTGCATAGCCTTTTGCAGCCGCACCTTTTTTCTGACTCCTCGTGCCTTCAACGGCAGAGTAACGTTTTCAAAAGCGGTTTTCCAGGGGAAAAGCCGCGGCTCCTGAAAGACATAGGCTATTTTTTCGGTACTGATACGTACCGTACCGGAAGAAGGTTTCTCAAGGCCGCTCACCACCCGCAGGATGGTGGTCTTGCCGATGCCGCTTTTGCCGAGAATTCCGATCACATCGCATTTATTGACGGTAAAGGAGAGATCGGCAAGGACATCACGGCCGTTGTATCGTTTGGCAACCTTGTCAAAGGCTATTATCTGTTCCATCAGGCGCTCCAGCGGGTTAAATGATTCTGCAGGGGTTTAAAGAGGATAAATTCAAAGACGGCCACAATAGCAAGGCTGGTACATACCCAGGCAAACAGCTCGGGGATTTCGAGGTTGGACCGTGTTATGCCGAGGGCGTAGCCGATACCGTCATTTGCACCGAGCAGCTCGGCCATCACCACCACCCTGGCCCCCTGGCGGGCGATCATGATGATGGAAGCACTGAGCGGCCCGGCAATAGCCGGAATATAGACATCCTTTATCAGCATCATGGCGCTGAACCTGTAGAACCGCGACACGTCCACCAGATTTGCATCCACCATCTCAATTCCCCTGGCCGTATTGAGGTAAACAGTCGGCGCCACCATCACCGAGACGATGAAGACGGCCATCTGTGAGCCCATACCGAACCAGAGCATGGCAAGCACCACCACAATCACCGGCGGGACGCTCATAATCAGCCAGCGCAGCGGCTCCAGCAGGTGTTTCACATCCCGGTTCAGTCCGGCGGCAACACCAAGGAAAAAGCCGATTCCTCCCCCCAGTGCAACCCCGATGGAGATGCGCTTGAGCGTAACCAGGAACTGCCGGTTGAAAAATTCAGACCCTGCCATATCGACGAAGGCCGACAGGGTCTGACAGGGTGAGGCAAGAACAATCTCATGCATCAGGCTTGAGAGTATGGTCCAGACAAGGAGCAGGAGAAGAACGCCAAGCGAGGTGAAGACCCATTCCCGTTTTATCCTTTTCAGCATACCGATCAGACCTCTATGGCAAAATCGATCCGCTCACCGCGGCGAATACGGCTGCGCAGATCAAGCAGGGTTTTGTCCAGGCGGTCGATGACCTTGAGATTGGCGGTCTCCTCCGGTGTCGGCGTGATAACCCGGCAGATGCCGCCGTTTTTCATGATCAGCCTTTTTTCACCCATCAGGGCCAGAATCGGGTCATGGGTGGCAATGATGACGATTTTTTCCTCTCCCACCAACAGATCCAGGGCCTTTGTCCGATCAATTCCGGCATTTTCGATTTCGTCGATCAAGACAATGGGTGAGCTGCTGAGCAGGGCAATATCGGCGATCATGACCGAACGCGACTGGCCGCCGGAGAGATCCGTGAGCGAGGTGTCGGCGGTAAAGGGTTCACCGGCCAGCTCATTGCCCTTGGCAATCACACGTTCCACCAGCTCATCGCAGTTTTGCAGGAGCCTGCTCTCGGCGTGCATACGGACAAACTCGGCCACCGTCACATCCATGACGAAATTCATATTCTGCGACAATTGGGCAAACAGACGGTGCTCCTGGGAGTGACGCCAGGAGATATCAGGCTGCCGGCCGTTTATGAGGATATTTCTGCCGGTGGGAGTGTCGCCCCTGGCCATCCACTCGATGTCGGCCAGGAAACGGCTCTTGCCCGAACCGGTCGGCCCGACCAGGCAGATGATCTCGCCGGGATGCATCTCAAGATCGAGATCCTCGCCATTGCCCGATTTATCGTGACCGCCCTGCACCCTTATGCTCGACAGGCGAAAGGAGGAATCCTCGGCCAGGGCCTGCATGGATATGCAGAAATCGACAAAGCTGCTGCTGAGCAGCTCGCGTTCCATGCCGATGTCCTGAAGGGTGTCGCAGGACAGTCCCTTAAAAAAGCTCTCGGGTGTCTCCCGGTCATCGGGGGCATCGAGTCCTGCGGATGTAAAAAAGTCGTCCATGGCCGGCACAATCCTGCGCAGCAGGGCAGCCGGGCTTGTCAGCAGATCCGGATTTCCGGTCCGGGCTGCGCTTGTATACGTTTGCACGGTATTCACCTCAAAGTGTCATTTTTCGAACATTTCCTTTCTGGAACTCTTCACCTATACTGGTTTCGCCCAGGCAGTAGGAGCAAAGCGCCATGGGCATGGCAAAACGCAGCCGCTGCTCCCGCAGGGCGTCCACTTCGGCGCTTTCGCAAAACAGTCTGCCAAGCTCATCCGCGCCCTGCCCGGTCAGCCCGTTGACATGCATGAGGGCGGCGCGCGGATTGACACTTCTCACCCGGAAAGCAAAGACCTCCCGCTCCGCCTGGCTGACGATATCGCCCTTGGTGATGATCACCACATCGGCTGCCTTGAGCATCGGGCCAACCTTGTTCGGCGTGTTATGGCCGCTCAGGTTATCGATGACGCACAGGGCGGTGACGTTTTTGATATGCGGCGAGCAGCGATTGCAGAGCCCGGCGCTCTCACTGATCAGCAGGTCAAGGCCCTGCTCACGGCCCCAGAGGAAACAGTCTTCGATGTTGCTGACGAAGAAGTGATCGGGGCAGAGAGCGCCGGAGAGCCCTTTTCTCACCGCCACACCGAGTTTTTTATAGAGTTTGTCATCTTCTGTGGCGAGGCAGTCAAACTTGATTACCCCTACCTTGGTCTTAGAGGGACGCAGCGCCTCGATGACACGGCAGATGATGGATGTCTTGCCGGTTGAGGGAGGCCCGGAAACGGTTATCATTTTCATACTCGGCACCCGTGTTTGCAGTTTGGTATTTCGGCTTCATAGAGGCTCTGGAGCCGCGAGGAGAGCTGCTCGATATCGTGCTGTCGGATAAAGTCCCATCCAGGCCACCAGAGCGGCTTGTCCTGAGGCAGACGGTTGTCGATATCTGGATGCAGAACCGGGAAATTCCCTTTGGCAAAAATGGAGGTAACCCTGCTGCCTGCAAAGAACCCGGCGGCAGCGGCCATCGCTTCCGGATCTGACATGAAGTACTCCGGGCTCGATTTCTGCACCGTAAAGAGAGGCTCGATGATTGTCCCGTCCTCCAGCCATACCGAACGTATGCCCGAGATCAAGTTGACCACTTCAGCAAAAAAGTAGGGTAAAATCGACAGCACCGGCGCATCTGCCGCCTTTGAGCGCAGTTTTTTTACGATTTGGGATGGATGCAGCAGCTGGGCAATATTCCTGCCCAGATTGCGCACCCCTTCTTCACCGTATCTGGAATAGAGGGTCAGCAGCACGGCTCTCGGCAGATCCGTGCTGCAGTCCGGCAGAACCAGGGTTTTACGGTAGGTTTCGCTGAGTAGTTCCTGCCAGGTGTTCGGCACCGCCAGGTCTTCAAGGCCTTCTTCACGGACCACCAGAACCGCCGGAACAACACTGAACACCCGGTATTGGCCCAGGGGATCGCGGACGCCAAGACCTGCAAAGTCGTCGTTTACCTCCTGTTCCGCCCCGCTGCAGAAGATACCGGTGTCCAGGTACCGCTTTGTAAACTGCTTTGAGAAAAAGTAGTTGAAGCCGCGTCCCAGGCAAAGATCCGCTACCTGAAGGGGGTCGTCCAGGGCCCCGTAACTCGTCTCGATCCAGTCGCTTCCCTCCTGGGCCGAGGCCATGCGGCCGGTGAAATCGAGGCCTTTTTCGCGACGAAGATCTACACAGAAATCATTAAAGGCCTCCTCCATCTGCAGGTGAACTGCCATGGGGATCACGCCGATGGCACCCCAATCCTGTCTTCCAGGCTGCTCCGGCAGGTTGACGATTGCCCGGCTGCCGGCGTCCAGCCGGTCGTGAAGGCTTTTGACAAAAACCTGCGGGTCCTTGCCGACTGACCTGAGCCCGGACTCAAGGGTCAGATAGGCCCCGGTCCGTTCAAAGACCTCCCCTTCAACCAGCCTGCCAAGGCCGGCAGCCGAAAAGCTGTCTTTCAGCTCGGGATACTGCTCGATAAGCGAGCGGATTGTCATGTTCGAGTCAAGCATTGGTTCTCCCTGTGATGATTATTCAGCGTCTTTGACCACGGTCAACAGCATCTTGAACGGCTCGGTCGCCTTGAGTGAATGGGGAACACCCGCCGGCATGACCACAACCTGCCCGCTCCTTGCCGTATAAGGGGTCTTATCGATGGTGATCTCCACCTCACCGTCGAGGATTGTCGCCATGGCATCACCGGGCGCTGAATGTGTATTCAACCCCTCGCCCTTATCGATGGCGAAAAGCGTTACGCCGACCCCTTTTCTCTGGGCCAGGGTCAGGCTGACTACTTTGCCTTCTTCGTAGGCGACTATTTCTTTCAGTTCATGGATCCGGTTATGCTCGATATTTTTTATCAGCTGTATGTTCATTTGTTTTTCCTTTAATCGTTGATGGTCACCTGCAGCATTTTAAAAGCGGCCATGCAGCCCACAGTGTGCAGGACATTTGCGTTGACGGCCATGATGTCTCCTGCTCTTAAAACAAACTCCCTCCCGTCGCGGGTAATCTTGGTTTCTCCTTCCAGCAGATGATAGAAGGTGTCACCGAGATACGCCTCCTCACTGACCATCTCGCCGTCGGCAAAGGTAAAAAGCGAGACCTGTACATGGTCTGAATTGGACAGGGCCATGCTGACAATCCTGTCCGTTCTCGGCTCAATCAGGGAATGAAGCGCCGCGCCCTGTTCAAGGGGAATATTCTTCAGTGTATTCATTGGTGTTCCTCGGGTTGGTGGATATTATCTGCCCTGTCGGTAAAAGGTGTTATCAGGCAATTTTCCGCCGATCTTAGCAGGGTTAAGGGCAAGGAGTACTGAATAAAAATGCTCTATTTCGGCACGGGCGTCAGATGCGGAAACAAACTGCAATCCCGCATGTTTCAAGGCAGCGGCAACCGGTTCGGTCTTCAGACCCGGGATGTGTTTTGCCACAATCGCGCCTGCTTCTTCAGGATGGGCGACGCACCATTTTGTGGCTTTCCTGTACGCATCCTGAAAGGCCTCGACCAAGTCGGGATCATTCAGGGATGCAGGTGTGGCGCAAACCCCCGCCTGTGGGATTCGTGGTTTTCGATCATAGGCCTTCCCCCATTCAGTCTGCATATCGACAGCCCGGTATAGCATGGGGGTGTCAGGCTGCATTTTTCTGGATTTCAAGATCGCCACCGAGGCAAGGGGCTCGGTAACCAACCCATGGCGTATGGAACCGCGCAACAGTTCCTGGACCACGGTTGGGAAGTTTGATCTATAGGTAAGTGCAAAGTCTTCGCTCGGGGCAAATTGCTGTCTGCCTGCAAGGCTTCGGAAAACAAGGTCAGGCATGTCGTTTCTATAAGCTATGGCAACTTCCTGGTTTTTCAGATCGGTGAGGGTGTGGATGTCCGGATCTGCCGAGATGATATACATAATCCCCCAGGCCGAGATATTAAGAAGGCGGACAGGAACACCTTTGTTGTAAAATACTGAAGCGACATAACTGGGGACTGCGGCAAAATGCGCCTGGCCGCCTGCAATCAATGAACGTAGCTGGTCTGGATTATCCCACACGACAAGCTCAACCTCTCCGGCAACATCATCGAGCAGGCCTGCTTCAATCATATAGGCCATTGGGTGAGTGACGCTTGATTTAGGTCCGGTAAGGACAAGTTTTTCTACCTTGGCCTGGCTGGTCAAAGGCAAACCGATAAGAAAGATTGCGGTTATCAGTATTACTGTCTTTATCATTGGGCTGCTCCTTTACGCTGTTTCTTGTTGAAAGGTTGAAGCCCACTGTACAGAGAACGCAGGGAACTGTCTTTGCGCCGGCGCAAAGAGAACTAAAATAATACATCTTTCCTGATAATATTTTGAATCTCTAAAAAATACCGAGATAGATAACTCCAGAAAGATGTGCCCAGACAAGAGATGTCGCCGGGACAGATAAAGGGCCGGCAGCTACGGAACAACGTGTTCCTCGCTGGTGGGAAGGAAATATTTGTATCGGCAGGACAAGGTTGGGAAAGGATCGTTTCCCGTCAGGAGCGATTCAGGTGTTGCAGACGACTTTATGCGCTTTGAGCGATATTTTCAATTGATTGCAGGGCCACGATAAGCACTCGTTCTCTTCGGCATTGTATCAGGCCATGCCTTTCCCAGACTTTTAACATCCGGCTCACGGTATAGACGGTCGTTCCACAGTAATCTGCGACATCCTGTCGACTGAGAGGCATATCAATATAGATGCCGCCTCCGACTTTTCTTCCCGCTTTCCCGGATAATCGTAGAAGGGTTTTGTTGATTCTCTGTTCGACCATTTCACTGCTGAGTTCAAAAAATCGGTGCTGCACATCGTCCAGGCGATCAATCACCATATCGAGTATGTTCATGGCGATGGCTGGATGACTATACAGAAGATCGATAAAAGCATCTTTCCTCCAGGTAATAATTTGAGTCGGTTTTATTGCCTGGCCGGTGGCGGGATAGGGCTGTTTTTTCATGATTACGAGGGCGGCGGCCATTTCGGATACGCCGATATAGCGGATGATTATTTCCTTGCCCTTTGAAGTCAATCGCACCAGTTTCAGACTGCCGGAAAGGACAAGGTAGCAGTCCCGTGCAGGATCTCCTTCGCGGAAAAGGATGGTTCCAGGTTCCAGAATTTTCTGCCGGCCGCTTTCGAGTATGGCCCGGTTGTATGTACTGTGGAGACCTTTAAGTAACGGCTGCTGCTCCGAACCCTGTTTTCCGTGGGGAACAATTCCTGTGCTGTCCGGCATTGCCTTCGTAAAGCCGGAGCCTTTACGATCACAGCTCCCCTGTTGTTTGGCAGTTACACAATCCATAGGCTGCAGGTAGCTTGTACAAGTAACTCATGTCCACCTCCAGCACCGGAAAAGGCTGACTGGAAGGACATCGATCTCTTGCGCATACGTTCTTTTCTGTGACTACACGGTTGCCCGCCGATCAAATTAGTTAGACATTATAATTTTAGTCCTTTTTAAATAAATTAAGCAGCACAAATCAACAATGATTGTCAACTTAAAACCAAGGCAACCTGTATACGTTGGTCTGCCAATACCCGACGATCCATTGCCGTGATCACCTTGCCGTTGACCTCTTCAAACAGCCCTGATGAAGCTTTCCTATAGTTATCAGCCGCTTTTCTGCATTGCCGCATACCTTCCGGCAACGGCTGCATTGCTCGGTTGCTGCCGCCGTAAAATTTTCAGGGGTGATATTTTCACAAATGCTTCTGATTGGGTGGATTGTTCGTTCAGGGAAAGAGGTCTGGCATAGTCGGTCTTTGTGCGGAAGGCATCCGCTGACACGGTTGCCTCACTCTTCGTTTCAAACAGGCCATACATAACCCTGAACCATATGCCTTTTTCCGGACCAAGATCTACACGCCTAATAGTAAAGCCATCCTGCCCGGCCTCGTTTTTAAGCTGCTTTTGCAATATTCCCAATCCTCGTTCAGCAGAGGCTCTGCTTTTGTATGAGGCCAGATGTATGCTGTAGCCTGTTTCCGTAAAATCATGCCTGCTGCTGTTTTCTTTTTCCGCACTCGATACCGCTGTTGCCTGATTACGAAATGTAATGGGCGTCACTGTCCGGCCGGGGACCTTTTCCAAAGCCTGTATCGGGGTGATAATCGGACCGGCAAGTGGTACGAACGGCTTAAATCTATCTGCAGTCAGGGGAACATGTTCCGCCTTGCCGGGAGCCGGCTTACCTGGTCGTTCATTAAAACCGCCCTCGACCTCCAGAGGGTTTATCACTATATCATGCCGTCTGTTTTCTCTTGTTTTCTCTTCTGTTGCCGGACGCGACGGCGATGGAACAATGCGCGGCACGGTTTCCCGGGGACGCGCCTCCTGCCGGGCGGACAGTGGTTCATTTTCGATTTCCTGCATCTTCTCCACAGGAATCTGTTGATCCATAACCATCCGTTCATCATCTGCATTATTCGCATGTCCGTCTTTTATGACTTGCAAAGTGCGAATAGAAACAGAACCGTTTCGAGAGACGGCAGGCGGAAGGCGCTTGTTCTCTTCCTTTATGACCTCTGTATCGCCTGACATGCCCTGCGGATAGCCAACCTTTATTTTTTGCGGCGTTATATGTACGGCACTCGCAGAAGGAGGGATTTCAGGCAAAGGTGCCTCGATATTTTTTCCACCCCCAGATGAGGCGTCACCGTCTTCTGCAGCGGTTGGCGGTGCAAAGTGAGGGATCTGCTCCCGGGCTCCAGCAGCCTCCTGCAGGAGGATATCGTTGCCGCTGGAAATAGTTCCGTCGTTTTCTATGATAATTTGCGCCGGAAGTGTTGAAGGCAGCTGATGCGCTTTTGTATCGTCAGGCGCAATATGTACAGTATAAGATCCCGGAAAAACCTTATCGAACAGAAAAAATCCATCGTACTCCGAAGCAGTTTCCTTGACGACCTCGCCCTCGTTGTTGACCAGAATTAACCGCACCTCTGACAATGCCTGTTGATTGCCCTGTTGATCAACGAAATACACGGTCCCATCGATCTCACCTGTCGTTACCACCGGAATCTCCACCCGGTTTGTCCGTCCGGGGCGGGGCACCACCGCAATACCCGGAATGGAAGGCTCCCAGAAAGGGTCTTCCAAGGTTTTTTTATTGATTTCTATATCAGTCGGTGAGAAGGCAGTAAGTCTGTCAAAAAAATACCCGCCGTGCTCATTGGTATAGCCGTTTTTTCGCGTCTGGAGAGAGGTTATCAGAACATTTTCCAAAAGTTCTTCATCGTCATCCAGCTGCTGATTATTGTTTGCGTCATGGTAGACAAGGGCAGCAGCCGACCCCTGGCCTGTTCTTTTTTCCGAGCTGAAATGAATGTTGTTACCGACAGGATCACGTCCAAGGGAAAAGGACAGGGTAAGCAAGCTTCCAAAGCCGTCTTCATCGGAATAAAACACCGAAGGTGAAAGAATGAACTGACCTGTATCCCAGCTAAGGCCGGATTCAATGGTTGGAGCGTCCTCGTCCTCCGGAGTGTAGGACAACCCAAGATAACTGCTGAGCGTGGAGGATAATGATTTGCTGGTAGACAGCCTGTATGACGTGACACCGCTCTCTCCACCCAGTTCATAGGAAATCCCGCCCGAAATTCTCCGACCGTTTTTCAGCCAGCCGGTCAGTGCAAAATCACCTGTAACATAGTCGTCTGCTGACGCCGTCGAGCCGACATATTGCCAACTGTTGGAGTTGGTGAACAGCAGGTTGTCATATCTCCCTGAAAGACCGGCTGTCAGGCTTCCCGTATCATAGTCCTGGTAGGAAGTATGCGAATTGCTCACTGCATACGAAAGACTGGTGAGTAAAGAAGTTTCCGGATAACTGCCGAACAGTGATACTCTGTGTTTTTCTTGCAGAGGATTATTTGGTGCATTTTCAGAGACAAAGTCATCATAGAGCTCTAACTCCGCCTTGAGACTCATTGTTCCAAGGGAGGTTTGTCCCAGAAAGGCGATCCCCGAGCCGGAAGCGGTATCATGAATCACATCGGCCCGGCCATACAGGTTGGAAAAACTGCGCCCAAATCCGACCTGAAGATAGTTGTGCCGAATATCGTCAAACTCGACACTGGAGACTCCGGAGGACAAACTTAACGTATCTGAGAGACCGTATCTAAAAGCTCCTGTGAAACGCCCTTGTCCTTTACCTTGATCCTGCTCATTAACCTCGATCAGGGTCACATCTTTCTGACTGGCGGAAAGATCGTATTCAAATGCTTTTGCCGGCAGCATGTCAGTGCCGACATTGATCGTTTTTTCCTGTATTACCCGTTGTTGCCCCTGCGGTCCGAAGGCCATGACGCGCAGGGTATTTTCTCCGTAATACAGCTGAACATCATCAAAGACATAACGTCCGTCGTTGCCGACCCTTACGGAGTCGACGAGCGTTGTATTTCTGTACAGTTCCACGTCCCACCCAGCCTGCATGTTTCCTTCAAGCCGGGTGGTGTCAAAATCTCTACTACGTTTGAGATCCTCGTTGGCAATACGCACGCCGTTTTCCTCTGATACATTGCCCAGCACGGATAAATACGCCGGAGTAATATCACCAACTTCGATCTGGTTGGCATGTAAAGGGCCCAACAGATCCGCGTCATAGTCAACCCTGCTCAGCCGAATTCGAGTTTTATCGAGCCAGTCGTCTTCATCGCCTGAAAGATACACCTTGGCGCCCATATAGGCGAGGTCTCCTTCGGCGACAAGGGAATACTTCTGCTGCCCTTTCTTAGTGTTCGTACCGAGGGTGGAAGAAAAATCTATTTGCGGAAAGGACCCCAACGCGTAAGGAGCTTGCTCAGGGGTATATTTAAGAGACTGGTCCCCCCTTGCAAGGAGCCTGAGCCGCTGTTGCTCCCGCTCGTATTGCGCCTGGATAGGGAGCTGCTCTCTTGGGGTCACAACAGTACTCAGGTTAGCGAACGACACCTCAATATCAACCGGAAACCATTCACTGAGGAGGTTTGCATCAACGTAAATATCGTCTTCGCCGATGAGGATCCGGTTTTCCTGCCATTTTTTCGTCACTCCATTGACTGTTATTTCCCTGGTGTTTTCGTTCAGGTGAAAGTTCCTATTTTCTGTGATAAACCAACCATTTGCAGTGCCGTCTCGCGGAGAAACGGTCAAGGGAAAATCCAGGGCCTTGGCGATTGAATCCAGTGGCAGAAAGGTCTGCGTATCGGTTCCGTATCCCAGGATGGTTTTGCTCAGTTCAACTGCAGGAATTTTCAGATCAAGGATGAGTAGGTTTTCTTCTGATAAACAAGAGCCGACAGGGGAAAAACCAGCTGATTGCGTAATTGACGGCTCTGTGACGAAGCCGGTTGCCGGCGAGGCGACGGTAGGGGAATTGACGGATTTTGTTTTGAGCTTGATCTGCTGCGCGGTTGGCAGAGAAATGCCTTTTTTTTGCAGTTGTTCTGTGAGTTGGTCAAATAAATTCCAGTTTATTGATTCTCCTTTTAGATGTTTACGAAGTAATGTATTCCTGTCTATGATTGCATGTGCAATATTTCGTGTTTTTTTGTCATTATTTTGACTGATCTCCAGCCATTTGGAATACTGGCCAGTCTGACGCATAATCACATCCGCCTGCCCTATTTCCAAAGCAGGATCAAACGAGACACCTGTTCTGTTGACAGGTTGTGCCGCGTTGTCCCGTTCACTTCGTGATCGGGTTATGTGTTCTACAGGTTGTGTCAAGAAAACTCGCCAAGTAAAATTGGTTACCAATCCTGAGTGATGATAGCATTCCCCAAACAGTGCCTTGCAAATTCAATTCCACTTAACAACAATCAGTGGGGTAACCCGATCCAACCGACGCAGACATCCGGATCGTACAGGAAGCGGCCTGAGATAGCGGCAGCAATAAATGGCACTGTCCCTACACGTACTTCCGCTCATTCCCAAATATATACAACTTGTTGTAGCATTGACATACTCCCATGGGTATACTGAAAAAAAATCAAAGCCTATCCATCTGACAGCCTCCACCATATTCAACATGATTGTTCAGGATATTGCCATGAAGAGCAGGTTCACCTCCTCCACACTCTACCTGCAGAAACAGAGAAAAATACTCTCTCAATGAAGCGACCAGACCTAGACGGATATCAGCGGGTGAACAGGTGAAGCCACAAAAAAAGCCTTCGTTTCCGGCAGCCTTTCTCCTCCATCTGCATCCGGTGCGGGTGCCTGCCGAAACTTTGCGATTCCGCCTGAGCTTCGGCCTGGGAGGCATATCCGTCGTTCTGCTCGGCCTGCTGTTTGTCTCCGGAATCCTGCAACTGCTCACTTATTCCCCTGATGTTACAACGGCCTATGATGCCGTGCATATGATGCGCTCAGGCACGAGCCTGAGCGGCTGGGTACGCAACATTCATTACTGGGCTGCCAACATCCTGGTCCTGACAACGGTTCTGCATTGCTGCAGGGTATATCTCACAGGCGCGGTCCGACCAGGTCGGGCGACAAACTGGTATCTGGGGTTGCTGCTCCTTCTCCTGGTCCTGGCGGCAAATTTCACAGGATATCTGTTGCCCTGGGATCAACTGGCCTACTGGGCGGTAACGATCTTTATCAACATGCTGAACTATATCCCCCTGATCGGCCCTGATCTTGTTGTCCTGCTGCATGGGGATACTGAACTTGGGCAGGAGACGCTTGCTCTCTTTTACGGGCTGCATACCGGGATACTTCCGCTGTGTTTTGCCCTGCTGCTTTCCCTGCATGTGTATCAAGTCCGTAAATGCGGCGGCCTCATTCAAAAAGAACGTGACGATGCAGTACCTGCGGATATGGTGCCTTCGGTTCCAAACCTGATAGTCAGGGAAGCTGCTGTGGGTGGGCTATGTGTTGCCGCGGTTTGCCTTTTGGCAGCCCTTGTAGACGCTCCCCTGGCAGAGATGGCCAGTCCGGGCCTGACGCCGAATCCTGCCAAGGCAGCCTGGTTTTTTCTCGGCTTCCAGGAGCTGCTCATGCACCTGCATCCGACCTATGCCATCTGTGTTTTTCCCGCCTTGCTTGCCTTGTTCCTGATCGCCCTCCCCTGGCTGAAAGGGTGCCGGCTTGCACCGGGCCACTGGTTTGGGGGATATCCCGGGAGTAGAGTCGCTCTGTGGGCAGCGCTATGCGGCGTCTGCTGTACAGCCGCTCTGGTTTTGCTGGACGAAGGATTGAAAGCCACCACCGCCATTGCCGCCGACAGTTTCCTGCGAGGTCTGCTTCCCACAATATTACTGGTTCTTTTCTATGCAGCCGGATTCTGTTACCTCGTCTACAGGGTACATATTTCCAGGGCACACGCCATCATGGCGATTTTTCTTTTCTCCACTTTTTCCCTGTGCATGCTCACGATCATCAGCATCTGGTTCCGTGGCCCGGGCATGCAGCTTACCCTGTTTTCCTGAGGCAGCCTGAAAATGATCAAGTCCACAGCACGAAGAACGTTTCTAGGTATCATCTGGGCAATACTGGCAGTGCTTGCCTGCCTGGAAGGTATCTGGGTTTTCAGGTCGATCCTCAAGGGGGCAAGGCCGGGGAAAACCTCCAAAACAGAGAATGCATTTATCGAAGCCGGCGAGGCTGAAAGCTTTGCAATGGACTCAGTCACTCCTGTTGTTCAGGGGCAATTCTATCTGGTTCGGCTTGAAGACGGCGGTTTTCTTGCCCTGTCTAAAAAATGCACCCATCTTGGCTGCTCCCTGACCTGGGACGGAGAAAAAAAAGCCTTTATCTGCCCCTGCCACGGCTCCAGTTTTGACCACATGGGAGAGGTCGTGACGCCTCCGGCTATACGCGGACTGGATTCGTACCCCATACGGGTCGAAAACGGCCGCATCCTCGTCAACATTGCGGCACCACAAAAATGGCAGGGTGCACAACAGCGCAGCCCGGTGAAGGTGTGAGCCGATCAGCACAACATAATCACGGGAATATGAGCGCTTCCGGCCGCCCATCCATGGCCTGGGAAATAACTGCCATCCTGGCAATGATTCTCGCCCTGGCCGCTCCCTTTGTCTATTCCCTGCGAAAACAGTGGTCAGCAAGCACAAGCGCTCCCCCTCAAGCAACGTTTGTCGGCTCCAAGACATGTAAAACCTGCCACCCATCGGAATATAACCAATGGAAGGGATCCGACCACGACCTGGCCATGGCCGAAGCCAATGAGCAGACAGTGTTCGGCGACTTCAGCAATGTGACTTATCACGACCCGCACTCCGGCAAAGACAGCCGTTTTTTTCTGGAAGACGGTAAGTACAAGGTACAGACCGAAGGGCCGGACGGGGATGCCGGTACCTTTACCATTACCCATACCTTTGGGCACTATCCCCTGCAGCAGTACCTGGTGCCCTTTCCCGGCGGACGTTTGCAGTGTCTGCCCGTCGCCTGGGACAGAGATAAAAAGCAGTGGTACCGACTGCCTCCGTATGATGTGAAAGGTCCCGGTGACTGGCTTCACTGGACCAGGGGCGGTCAAACCTGGAACGGCATGTGTGCCGAATGCCACTCCACAGTGCTGCAAAAACAGTATCACATCGATTCTGACAGCTATACCACCGGCTGGTTTGAAATCAATGTCGGCTGCGAGGCCTGCCACGGCCCAAGCTCCCAACATCTGGCCTGGGCTGAGAGGCCGGCCATGGCCCGTAAACAGACTCAAAATTACGGGCTGCAGTTCTCCACCAGCGACCTTGCTCCGGAACGACAAATTGTGCTCTGCGCCCCCTGTCATGCACGGAGGTATCAATTAGGGGACAATACCCATGACAATGGGGAGTTACTTGACATCATGGTTCCTTCACTGCTCAGTGAAGACCTGTACCATACTGACGGACAGATCAAGGAAGAGGTCTATGTCTATGGATCCTTCACCCAGAGTAAGATGTACCATCGCGGGGTACGATGCAGTGACTGCCATAATATGCATTCTCTCAAGCCCCTGTTGGATCATGAAACGAGCAATGCCCTCTGCCTGCAGTGCCATCAAAAAACCGTCTACGATTCCTACTCCCACCATTTTCACAAGGATACCTACAAAGGCAAACCAAGTAAGGGTAAATCCTGCGTCAAGTGCCATATGCCCGGTAAATACTACATGGGCATAGATTATCGCCCCGATCACAGCCTGCGCATCCCCAGGCCCGATCTCAGCCTGAAGCTGGACACTCCCAACAGCTGCAGCACCGTTGACTGCCACGGTGACAAACCCCTCTCCTGGGTCATTGAACACTACGGCAAATGGTACGGCCAAGCCCGCAAGCCCCATTACGGTGAAATACTTGCCCTGGGAAGAAGCGGGGCACCTGATGCCGCCCAACCACTTCGCGATCTGGTCGGTGATGGTCTGCAACCCGCCATAGTCAGGGCTACCGGACTCCTGCTGTTGAGCGGTTATCCGGATTCGGAAACACAGCAAACCATTCTCCAGACACTGGACAGCGATGAAGCATTACTGCGGCATACGGCTTTACGAATTCTCGATCATCCCGATGAGCAGGTCATTCTCCAATGCATAGCTCCAAAGCTGTATGATCCTGTAAAAGCCGTCCGCCTGGAAGCTGCCGTGAAGCTCTCCCAGGTTCCCACGGAAAAAATCCGGGAACAGGATCAGGAAACCCTGGCTGCAACCCTTGAAGAATACCGCAACGCCATGCGCTATAACGGCGATTTTGCCCCCCAGCGTTACAACCTGGGTAATATTGAATCAAGACAGGGCAACAAGGAAGCAGCCATTGAGCTGTACAGAGAGGCGCTGGAGATTGATGATCAATTTGTACCGGCCAAGGTCAATCTGGCCATGGAATTGAACACGCTTGGAAAAAATGGTGAAGCAGAGCAGCTGTTCAGAGAAGTGATAGCGTCCCACCCGGAGATGCACCACATCACCTATTCCCTTGGCCTGCTCCTTGCGGAAATGCAAAAATATGAGGAAGCCGCACAGATTCTTGCCCAGGCCGCTCAAGGACTGCCCGGCAACTCCAGAATACAGTACAACCTGGCCCTGGTTACGCTCAAGCTGCAACGCTACGAGGAAGGCAGCGCAATCCTTGAACGGTTGGTTGAAAAAGACCCTGATGACCAGCACTATTTTGTGACCCTGGCAAACCTCTATATGAGCTTTTCCCTGTATGACAGAGTTCGGATGCTGGCGGAAAAAGTCCTGCAGCAAAATCCTGAACACCAGCAGGCAAAGGAATTGCTGCGCCTGCTTGACAGGTAGACGCAGCAATGGAGTTTCCGATTACTTACCGATCCCTGCCAGATGTGCCCTGGTCAGCCGTACCAGATCCTGGGGAGAAAGCTCAATCTCCAGCCCCCTGCGGCCGGCGCTGACATGGATGGTTGCGAAATTTTCGGCAGACCGGTCAACAACCGTGGGTAAAGTCTTTTTCTGTCCAAGGGGGCTGACACCTCCCAAAACATAACCGGTTGTTTTTTCAACCAGGGAGGCCTCGGCCATTTTCACTTTTTGACCTGCATTGTCCTGGCCATGGCCTTGAGATCCAGTTGGCCGGAAACAGGACAACTGCCACAGCCAAATCTTTACCCCCCATTTCCACCACCAGGGTCTTGAATACCTTTTGCGGCGGCAACTGCAGCTTCTCTGCAGCTTCGATCCCATAGGAAGCAGCCTGTGAATCGTGGCTGTACTCATGAACGGTATAGGTAATCTTTGCCCGTTTTGCAGCCTTGATTGCCGGGGTCACGTTGATGTATCCTCCTCTCCCCTGATTTTCTTTCTATGACCAGAAGGAACTATTATTATTCAAAATAGCCTAAAAATATCTCCAGGCTCGTTCTTCGAAGCGTTATGGGGTACACTTATAAAAATGCCTCTTCCCACCTCAACAAACAGACACCTGTCATGACACAAAAGATTGCTCCGCTTCTTATTCTCTTCAGCTTCTTTTTGTTTTCCTGCGCCCGCAAGGAGCTGCCTCCCATCCAGGTGCAGATTCCGCAGCGGAGCATCGACTATCTGAGCGAAATCAAGCCCATTCTGGATAAACGCTGCGCTGTTTGTCATTCCTGCTATAATTCCCCCTGTCAGCTCAAACTTTCCTCGTACGAGGGACTGGACCGCGGCGGCAGCAAAGCAGCAATCTATAATGCCGGTCGTCTGGCCACCATGGACCCGACCAGGCTGTTTATCGATGCAGAAACCACTGAACAGTGGCGCGGCAAAGGGTTTCATTCCGTAACAGAGAGTGAAGCCGGCAACGGCTTCAACGACTCGCTCATGCTGGAAATCCTTGCTCATAAAATGGAGCATCCCAAAAGCAGCGGGGACTATTTTCCCGAAGCAGACGATCTGACCTGTTCCTCCACCCGCATAGAGCTTAACGGCTATCTGGAAAAACATCCAAATCGCGGCATGCCCTTCGGGTTTCCGCCTTTACAACAGGAAGAATTCAACCTGATTGCAGGCTGGCTGGCACAGGGAGCCAAAGGGCCGACACCTGAGCAGCAACAAGAATTGACAACACCTCAAGAGGCTGATGCAAAGGCGATACAGACCTGGGAAACCTTTCTCAACCAGCCGGACGCCAAACACGCCATGACTGCACGCTATCTTTATGAGCATCTTTTTCTGGCGCATATAACATTCAACACCGGCACCAACGCCTATTTTGAGCTGCTTCGTTCAAGAACCCCGCCGGGAGCCCCCATCGACCTGATTGGTACGGTACGCCCCTATGATGATCCGGGAACAGAAAAGGTGTATTACCGCTTCCGCATCATCCATTCAACCATTGTTCACAAAACCCATATGGTGTTTCCCCTGGACATGGCGCAGCTTGCCAGGATCAAAGAACTGTTCATTCAACCGGAATGGCTCGAACCACCCCATCTCACAGGGTATGACCCCGTTATCAGCGCCAACCCCTTTGCCGCTTTTGAACAGATTCCGCCCCGTTCCCGCTACCGGTTCCTGCTGGATAATGTCAACTACATCATCATGACCTTTATCCGTGGCCCCGTGTGTCGCGGCCAGGTCGCGCTGAATGTGATTCACGATCACTTCTGGGTCGTATTTCAGGATCCGGACCATGACCTTTCCGTGCGTTTTCCAGGATTTCTCAGGCTGCAGAAAGACAACCTTATCATGCCCATTGAAAAAGGCAGCGCATTCCCGGTGCATGACCTGATCGGCAATAGATACCACAAGGCAATGCAGGCCTATCTGCATGCGCGGCAGGATTTCTACGCCGCACACCATTTTGACGGCCCCGGATACGATTCTATCTGGAAAGGCAGCCGGAGCCAGGATACTCCATTGCTTACGGTCTACCGCCACTTTGACAGTGCGTCCGTACACAAAGGTCCGCTTGGGGCCCTTCCGCGAACGGTCTGGGTGATGGATTATCCGCTGCTGGAGCGCATTTACTATGCCCTGGTAGCCGGGTTTGACGTCTACGGCACAGTGGGACATCAGCTGGCTGTCCGGCTGTACATGGACGGTCTGCGCCAGGAAGGGGAAAACTATTTCCTGGACTATATGCCGCAAAAGATGCGCAGGGAGATGTTTGCATCCTGGTACACAGGTGTTTCGGAAAATGACCGGCTGTTTTACGATCCGGGCATAGCAAACGGTATTTCTTACGGCAGCGACAATCCCAAACAGGAATTTGTCGAGCACCTGGTCGACAGTCATTTCCTCAGGGACACGAATATGCATTTTGATCCGGTCAACTATCTGTCTGCAGGAGAAACATATCCACCCCTGCCCTCTTCCTACGAGACCATGGAGGATTATCTCACTGCATTCCGGGCCGTTTCCAAGCCGGGCACCAAGTTCTTCTCCCTTGTCAACAATCATCACACCAACCTGGCCTATATCCGCATACGCAAAAACGACGGAACCAGCGAGGTTGTTTCGATCATTATCAACCGCTGGCACGACAATGTAGCGTTTCTGTTCAGAGAAGAAGGCACACTGCAACCTGAAAAAGACAGGGCGGATTTCCTCATGGGATTCCACGGCTCCTATCCCAACTACTTCCTCGACATCGAACAGGATGAACTGCCGGAATTTTTTGAATTCCTCACCAATCTGGACCTGTATGATGAAGAAGAAGCCATACGTATTTTCAGCCGCTGGGGCATCAACCGGTCTGATCCGGATTTTTGGGAACATTATGACTGGTTCCAGGAACGTTTCAATACCGAGGAGCCCGTGCAGGCAGGACTGTTCGACCTGAATCGCTACTATTACAAGGCGTTTTGAGGGGAAAATTGGTTCATCCTGCAATCTGAAAGAGATTCACCAATGCAGGGGGACGAGATACCTGGCCTGAAACGGGTATACTCAGGCCGTGCTCTTGATGATATCTGTTTACGCATCCAGTACATCCCTGACCTTCCCGGCCAGCTCTTCTCGGGAAAACGGCTTGGAAAGGAAGTTGACGCCGCTTTCCAGGATGCCGCTATCTGCGATTACGGCAGGAGTGTATCCGGAAATATAGAGAATTTTAAGACCGGGAATTCGGCTGGACAATTGCGCGGCCAACTCCCGTCCGTTCATATCGGGCAAAATGACATCCGTAAGCAGCAGGTCAATGCGCAGAGGTTCCGACTCCACCAGTTGTATAGCTTCAAGCGGTCCGCCGGCGCTGAACACTCTATATCCAAGCCCCTCCAGTAAACGCCGGCATAGCTCAAGAATGGCCGCTTCATCTTCAACCAGCAGGATATGTTCGCCATGCCCCTGAACAGGCGCAGTATCGGCTGCAAGGAGCTCTGGTGTGACTTTTCCGTGATGCAGGGGAAAATAAACTGAAAATGTCGATCCTTTGTCGGGTGCGCTGTACACATTGATAAAGCCGTTGTTCTGCTTCACAATGCCGTACACGGTTGCAAGGCCAAGCCCGGTGCCTTCGGATCTGCTTTTGGTGGTAAAAAACGGTTCGAAAATTTTATTTTGTATAGTTTTGTCCATACCGATACCGGTATCGCTGACTATCAGGCAGACAAACTCCCCTTCCTTCACCTCGGGATGACTGCTGTGGTATTTACCGTCTACAATAACGTTGCGGGTTTCAATGGTGATTGTACCTCCCTGCTTCATGGCATCACGGGCATTGATGCACAAGTTTGCCAGAATCTGGTCAATCTGAGTCGGGTCCGCGTTGATAAGGCCCAGCTCTTCTCCCGGCATCCATTCCAGCCGGAAATCCTCGCCAATGAGCCGGTGCAGCATTTTCAACATGTGCTCCACCACCTCGTTGAGCTGGATCACCTGGGGCTCAATATCCTGTTTACGGGCAAATATCAGTAATTGGCGAGTTATGTCCGCTGAATGACGGGCGGCCTCAATGATCCGTTGCACATTCTCACGCCTTGGATCATCTTCGCCCAGCTTATCCAGCAGGAGTTCCGAGTAGCCTAAAATCACACCAAGGGTGTTGTTGTAATCATGGGCCACACCTCCGGCCAATCGACCGACAGACTCCAGCTGTTGAATCTGGGCCAGGTGCTTCTGCACCTCGGCGCGCTCTTTTTCCCGTTCCATACGTTCGGAAATATCTTCCACGGCTCCCATGCTGCCGATGATAACACCGCGGCTATCGCGAATTGGTGCTGCGGAAAGGGAAGCCTGAAACTCGCTGCCGTCCATTTTTTGCTGCAGCAGTTCCACCCCCATGATGGTGTTGCCTTTGTGCACCTGTTCAAGAACCTGATCAATTTTCACCTGTTCCTGTTCAGGAATCGTGGGCAGAGATCGACCTGCGGTTTCATCGGCTCGCCAGCCGAACAGCCGCTCTGCCGAGGCTGTCCAGATATGCACGGCCCCGGCAAGATCCAGGCTGAACAAGGCCACGGGTGAACAGGCAATCAGCGCCTTGACCTGCTGGTTTTTCCGTTCAACGGCTTCCAGGTTTCGACGTATGGAATCCCGCATATGGGCAAGGCTTTTAGAAAGCGCTTTGAACTCAGATGTCTCATCGGTATGGATCTCGCGGCTCAAGTCTCCCCTGGCGATATCTTCGGTTGCCTGGATAAAGCGATCGATGGGACGCACGACCAGGTGATGGATCAAGAAGCCGACAAGCAGGGAAGCAAGCAAAAAAAAGGCAAGGCAGAACAGTATGGCCAAACGGATACTATCCCCTATTTTCTGCTCAACAATATCTCGAGGGAATCCCACATCAATAACGGCGAGCAGGGAGCCCTGTTCATTGATGACCGGAATAAGGGTATGATACAACCGATCTACACGCACGGTTGTTATCTCCGAGGCCTCCAGGGCATCGAGAAGGGCGGGTTGTTCCTGCTTTGTCCTCCATTGTTCAGGATCACTGTGGGTGATAACGGTTCCATCCTGTTTGAGCAGGCTGACAAAAGCCACGTGCATGTCACGATTGGCCAGATACAGATCTCTGCACGGCAGATATGCTGCTTCAAGGATCAAGTCAGCATCAGCGAGGTTGCCGAACGTCTGATATCGCGAAATAATGTCACGCCGGAGACTTTGCGCCAGACTCACCGAGCGCCATTCTATGGCCTGGAGATAATTGACGTGGAAATCACGCACATAGAGGACCGTGGTCACGCTGATAAACAGCAGGATGACCAGGCTGATACAAAACATGATCTTTGCCTGTAAACTCTTTCGGTTCATCAGATCCTTTACAGACATGCAGAAATCTCTCCTGTTGATCTTGTTTTTGTCTGCATTTTCCATCAATGGGTACTCAACGATACCTCAACTCCCGCTCTGCTTCTTCCGTAGCCTGTAAGGCGGCCTGCACCCATTCCTCCCCCACATGTTCCCGGAGCCAGGCAATCGCCGATGCCCTTGTCTTTTCTCGAAACATGCGCTGTTCTTCTTCTGAAGGCTTGTAAATATCCACACCCTTGGATTTCAGATCCCTGATATTCTGCTGCTCATTTACAACTGCAAGCCCTCGGTTGACAACAGCGGAAATCCTCCTTGCCCTGTTGATGACTTCCTTTAAATCGTCTGGAAGTTTCTCATACCAGGCATTATTCATCAGCAAGGTGTAGATGCCGTACACGTGACCATCCAGGACAATATAGCTTTGGATATTTTCCAGTTTGGGGATCATAAAGGTGCTGATTGAATTTTCCTGACCATCGACAAGACCCGCCTCAATGGCGTCATAGACCTTGGACCAGGCAATAGGTACCCCCTTGGCCCCGAGATCCGTGACGATTTTTATGTGCAGGGGGCTCTCCATGGTCCTGAAACGCAATCCCTGCATATCAGCCGGAGAATGAACAGCTTTTTTATTGTTCGAATAGTGGCGAAAGCCACCGTTTTCGATCCAGTACAGGGGGCGCAGCCCTGTTTTCTGCGCCATATCTTCTATCAATTTTTTTCCCAGGGGGCCGTCAAGCACTTTCCAGGCAATATCCCGCTCTCTGAAGAGATAGGGTATGGACAAAACCTGTATGGGCGGGTAGAGGGATGCGAAATGTCCATCGGCAAAGTCACGCGCCTGGACGGCCCCGGAGCGAACCATCTCTATCATATCCATGGAAGACTGTCCCATGATCTCAGGATAGAGTTCCACGGCCAGCCTCCCTCCGGACAAGAATTCGATTTCATGTGCCAGCACCTCAAAGGGAGTCCAGCCGTAATGACAGCTCGTTTCCGGGTTGCCGAGGCCGATTTTCATCACATATTCGGGCTCATTTTCTCCCGTTGCTGAGGCAGCCCATCCACAACAACAGCAGAGTATCAGGGTAGCCAGGAAGCTTCTCATCTTCTTTGCACTCCTTGACATATCACTTCACATTGAGCGGCATGCTCCATTGCAGCCATTGCCGATACCAATCGGCAGCCCGCATGTTCAAAACCTCACCTGATTTCATTCTCCATTGTATCACAGAGGAATAAACTGCATAATTATTTTCAGGATTTAATCGAGCTTACCCGCCTCCCCGGTGAATAGTTACGGAATATGAATCTCTTTATCATCGCACTCCAGGGTTTTCCCCAGCTCGATCAGCTGCCGGGTGACATCCGCAATATTATAGAGCAGGGTCAACTGCCGGCGCAGCAGGCCGGGATCACTCTGCTCTATGGAGAGTTTTATGGCCTGCAGGGTCTGATCGATGTTGCCGGACTGGGATCCGATTTCCTCAGTTTTCCCGAGACGAATTGAATCCAGAGCGGTCCGGATTTCAAGGGCAGATCCTGCCACGGCAAGGGGAAGCGTCTTCTGCTGTTCCCGGTGTGCTCCAAACGCCGAGACATACGAAAGCAATGCATGATTCAGATAGGTCAGGGCAAAGGCCTGTCCACGGAAATGCTGCCTGTTCCTGGGTTCAACCTGCATATCCTGCCAGGCAAGCGCCAGGGAATTGTCGGCGCGATGAGCCTGTCGTCTCGCCGTCCGATAGGGTAGATCATCTTCATCACGCTGCTCTGCCTGATATTCGTCCAGTATTGCTCCGAAATAGCGGCTGTTTTTCGAAATAGCCTCATGCAGCAAATCCGGCAGGGTACTGAAACGCCATTCAGGCCAGAAAAAACGCACCGACAGCCAGGCCAATGCACAGCCAACGGTGGTGTCCACCAGGCGGGGAACCATGACGGCGACCCCGTCGTTGGTGATAAAATTAAACACGCAAAGAACAAAAATAGAAATAAACATCACAGAGACCCAGTACTTCTTCCGTACCCAGAAAAAAAAGCCATATGCCGCACCGAGCATCAGCAGCACCTGGCCCGCAATGGTCGGCATAATGCCGATGGCGGCCACACCGATAACCACTCCGGCCATGGTGCCGCCTATTCTCTGCAGCAACCGCCTCCTGGTCTCACTGTAGGTCGGTTGACAAACGAACAGACTGGTCAATACTATCCATTCCCCTTTGGCCAGGTGCAGCCCTTCCGCAATGGTGAAACCAGCCAGAAGACAGACGCTCAAACGGATTGCATGCCGGAATCTGGGGTGACTGAGGTGCAACTGGTCGAAAATGCGTTCACGAATGGAACGGGTATCCCTGGCAAGCCTCGGCGCCATGGTCCGCTGATGTTCATCGTTCAGGCTCCGGAGTGAAATATGGGACCGCTGGAGATTTCTCACCAAAAGCGACAGACGCTGTCCTGAGGGGTCGGAGGATTGCGCCAGTTGGACGGAAAGGGCATTCACCATCCATTGCAGGGAAACAGGATGCTGATAGGCAACACCGGCGAGCTGACTTTCCGCCAGGAGACGGCAGGCGCCGGCGAGCTGCAGCAGGGTCTGGCCGATGCCTTCCAGCAGCATATACTGCTCGCTGTCCCGGGAAAGGACGTCATAGGGTTCATGGCTTGAAGCAGCACGTTCATGGAGACTCTGCAGCAGCATGAACAGACGTAAATAGGGAATAAGCGGGGTGTCGTCCCTGACTGCGTCGCCGTAGTTGGTCAACACTTCCCGGGTCTGATCCAGGGAATTGACCAGGCGCACATTCAGCAGGGCCAGGCGATTGCGTATCTGCTCCTGGGTTTGCGAATTACTTGGGAAAAGTCTGGATTTCTCTTCAAGGTATGCTGCCAGGGCCAGGAACCCGCGGGCAAGCTGCTCATCGAGCAGCCGCCAGGGATACAGGCAGAGCCAGGCAAGGGAAAACAGCCCGTGGAGCAGGGCTCCCAACGGCAGAAGAACAGGCTGCCAGTACCATGCAGGGCTGATGTTGGAACCGAGCATGGCGTAGATGCCGACCAGGATAGCGCCAAAAGTTACCCCGCGATAGCGTTCACTGATCCCGCCGATCAGCAAAAATACAAAGGTGGAAAAAGCCAACCCCATTCCCAGCAGCACGGGATACGGGCGTAAGAGTACGACAGCCAGGCTGGAAATACAAAAACCGGCCACTTTCAGTGAAAGCGCCTTGATCCTTCCCCGGGGATGATCGTCTGTTTCTGAAAGCGCACCGGCAAGAATACCCAGGGCCAGGGTTACGGCCACGGCAGAATGTCCGGACAGCAGGAACGGCACAGTGACCAGGGCAAGCACGGAGGTTGTTTTTAATGCCAGCAGACGATCGGGATGTGTCCACAGATTCCGGCGAAGCAGTTCCGAATTCGCAATCCTGAAAAGCCCTTCATTTATTGAAAACCGCACAATACTTCTTTTTCTCCCCTTGTGTCCTTTGATGATCTTCAGGTATCATTGCCGATTTGTTAACGGTCACCGTTTCAGCCGGCCGTCAACCGCCCTCTTTCAAACCACATAACAGGCTTTTCATGATCCTTCCCACTATAATTTCCATTCTGGCCCCGGTTTTTATCTGTGTTCTCATCGGCTACGGCTGGGTTCGCAGCGGTCGCTCCTACGATACGGGACTCATCACCAGTATTGTCACCCTGTTTGGTGCGCCCTGCCTGGTCTTTTACTCACTGTCTTCAGTTGAACTCAATCCACAGCACCTTATCCAGATGGGGTTGGCTGCGGTCTTTGCCAACATGGCGTTTATCGGTATCGGCCGGCTCGGCCTGAACCTGCTGCATCTTCCAAATCAGGCCTTTCTGCAGACTCTCAGCTTCCCCAACATAGGCAATGTCGGTCTGCCGTTGTGTTTTCTGACCTTCGGCGAAGAAGGACTGGCACTTGGTGTAACCTTTTTCGCGGTGTACATGGCCATTCAGATGACTTTTGGGGTGATCTTTGTTTCCGGCACGTTTTCTCCTCTTGCCCTACTGAAAACACCCATTATCCCGGCCACACTTGCGGCCGCAGCGTTTCTTCTTACAGGGACTGCACCTCCCAAATGGCTGTACAACACCACCAAATTGATCGGCGATCTCACCATCCCCCTGATGCTGATTACCCTGGGAGTCTCACTATACAAGTTAAAGATGACACAACTGAAAATTCCCGTACAGCTTTCCCTCTTCCGCCTGGTCATGGGATTTCTTGTCGGGCTTGCCCTGCCCAAACTCATGGGCATTGAGGGTACGGCAGCCAGTGTGATTCTCCTGCAATGCTCCATGCCTGCTGCAGTCTTCTGTTATCTGCTGGCGCAGATGTATGATCAGCGGCCGGAAGAAGTGGCAGGAGCGGTGATTGTCTCCACCATCATGGGCTTCAGCCTGCTGCCGTTTCTGCTCTGGTATGTTTTGTAACCGATTACCCGACCAGACTCCGGGCAAACTCCTTAGCCTTTTGAGCGGTATCAGCAGGCAGTTTGTCCGGTGTTGAACAACGACCGACAAACCATTTCCCTGCACTGATCGCCTTATGCGGTTTCTGCAGCCGGTCAAAGGCAATAAAAGCAGCCTCTGCGTTATTCTCAAATGGTCCGCCTCCGGTCATCAGCAGAGCCTGACGCTGGCCTTCAACCAGAGACTGATGATCCGGCTGATGATACTGGACATACAGGCTGAAGGTGCGATCAATAAAAGTCTTCAAAGGTCCGGCCAATCCCCAAAAGTAGAGGGGAGAAGTGAACAGCGCCACCTGCGCGTTCACCATTTTTTCTAAAATATCATTGGCATCATCCTGCTGCACACAGGCCGCCTTGTCGACATCCTGCTTACACTGCCCGCAGGCCAGACATCCGCTGATTTGTTTATCGAAAAGATACACCCGCTCCACCTGATGCCCCAGGGATTCAAGTTCTTCAGTCACCCATCCGCAGACAGTGGCAGTATTGCCCTGCTTTCTTGCTCCGCCTTCCAATATCAAAACATTCATTGTCACATCTCCTGAGTATATGGTTATTGTGTGTGGGAATACTGTACGCATAGTTTTCTGGGCTCGTCAAATTTTTTCCCTAAAGAATAGCGTCTGCCGCGCCGATAAAGAGATACGATATTTTATATGTATACTGTCTCATTCTATACCTGACGGTACATATTTTTAAAATAACAAGTAGATGCATGACCATACTCATGTACACCCTCCCAACAGGACAGACGAAAAAGCAACAGGACGAATACCAGCCTGTACAGTTCCAAAGGATTGGAATATTGCTCATTAAGGAGGACAAACCATGTCTGTAACCTTTACCGGCCTTGCCAGCGGCATTGACACCGCATCCATTGTTGAAAGCATTATCGAGTTGGAAAGTGCGCCCATCGATACCATGCAATCCGAGCAGGAATACCTGGGGACCAAACTCGATGCCTATACCGAATTCAACACACTGCTGGAAACATTTTACAGTTCTGCCCTGTCACTCAACGATGAAAGTGATTTCAACAGTTACGAAGTCACCAACAGCGGCGAGGATTATTTTTCCATCAGCACCACATCCCTGGCCAACGAAGGCAGCTATTCCGTGGAAGTGGTCAGCCTGGCTCAACAGCAAAAGGACATAGGAGCGGATTATATTGCAGACACAGATACAACCTTGCTTTCCGGTGAACTTCAGATAGGAGAGGAAACACTCACTTATACCGACGTCACCCTGGGCGATCTGGTCGATATGATCAATGAAGGCGAATACGGCGTCACCGGGACTATGGTCAACGATGGCTCACTGGACGAGACCGGAGCAGAAAACGGCTATCGTTTGATGCTTACCGCTGAGTCCTCCGGAGAAGCCATCGAGATTACCGGTACCGGCAGTCTCGCCTTTGACACAAGTGCAAACGGTCATACGGTTGAGGGGGCCCGGGCCCACGTCTTAGTGGATGGAGTGGATTATTACAGCTCCAGCAATACCATGACCAATGCCATTAAAGGGGCCAGTATCACCTTGATGGCGGAAAGTGACAGTGCCGATAGTGTTACCATTGCATCAGACACTGAAGCCAATATCGCCACCAAATTAGAAGAGCTCGTTTCCGCGTACAATGCCATCAATACCTATGTGGACACTCTCTGGGAAAGTGACTCCACCCTGGCCAATTCCATGCGAACCGTACAGCGGGGCCTGCGCAACTATCTGACAAGCAGCGAATTGATCAGCCTCGGGGTAGGTTCCGATTACATGACCGGCGAATTGAGCCTGGACACGGAAAAACTTTCCGAAGCTTATGAAGCAGACAGTGAAGGTGTTCTCGCTTCTCTGGTCGGAGATGATGAAAATGACGGCATCATGAACCGGTTCGGCGCCTACCTGGACGATCAGCTTGATTCCACCACAGGATTTCTTGCCGTCAAGGAAAGCAATATCAACAGTGAAATCGATCGGCTCGATGACCGCATCGAGACTATGCAGACTCGGCTGGAAAAACGCCAGGAAACCCTGGAAGCACAATTTTCATCCATGGAGCTCCTGGTCTCCAGCCTGAATTCCCAGGCAGATTTTCTGACCAACTTCTTTGACAGTTACTCAAGCAGCTCCAGTTAACCCATATGAGGGTACTGTAAAACAAAAAAGTAACAGACAGTTTCCCAAACCATTCAAACCGTTCGCGGCAGGCGATACCTCTTTGCTGCAGAGCATTACTCTGCATTTTCCTTTTTTTTGCTGGAACACAACTCCAGTATTCTCAAGCATGTCTATACCTCCGAACAAACGGGCATTGAAAATGCCAGGAGAAATCACTCAGCTTTTTCATCGCATTGATCTCCAGTTGGGTGTAATGAATAGAGTACACTCATTGACCATACCTGTTATTCATACCAATGACCTAACACATCATGATGGAGGCTGACAATGAACAACATCCATGAAAAAGACTGGGCAGAGGAAAGCTGGGCCGGTCACACAGGAATGGACAGCGGTGACGACTACTGTGTTGTCACAGACACTGACAACAATGATGCACCAAAAGACGATACGCAACAGCCTTCCGGAAAATCAGGAGAAAAGGAATAAAGGGCGCTTACGCAAAGTTTATCAGGCAGTGTTGTGAAACACTGCCTGAAAAGTCTGTTTTTCGACTCAAAAAATTAAAAAATAAATCCCAGACGGCCCATAAAAGTAGTTGTCTTTAAACCGGCATCCACAGAAACATCGGTGTTGAAATTTGTCATCAGTTGAACGCTGGGCGTGATCATGTACGCAAAGGTTACGCCGACATTATGGGTGCTCAGCTCATTATTCTGATCGGCGTCGTTCAATGAAGTCTCGCCGCCGCCGGTGTAAATATAATCAAGGGAAGTGAAAAATTCAGGGGTAAAATTATGACTCAGGTGTGCCTCAGCCCCATAAACCATTTCTTGAGAAAGTTCGACTTTGGCATTGTCTGCTCCTATCACGTCATCGTTATCGGTGAAGAATTGTGCGTATGCTGAAACTTCCAGCCAGGTAGTCTCACCAAATCCCTTGGCAACACAAAATTCGTGCTTATGCGCCCAACGGTTTGCGCCAAGATTGACAGAGCTGTTTTCATCATAATCACCCGTCGGCATGGTGATAAACGGAGTGTATGCAAAGATGAATTTACTTTCTTTGTTATTCACAAACCAAATAGTTGCTGCGACGGTAGCATCACCTAAACCGGATGACTGATCATCGGCAAGACTTGCTTCACCAATGGGTAAAAGCAATTGCGGATCAAGGGTGATGGAGCCGATACTGGTGTAATACACCGGTCGGAGTATGGAAACATTTCCGGTATAATCCATTGATGAATTGACCTTGTCACCGTCAAGGTAATAGTCATCAGCTCCCGTATGGTTGTAATAGAGGCCAAGAAAATAACTTCCCGGTTCCAGGGGAATATAATCCCGTGCATTATTGGCATAAGCGTGACCGGAAAACATCAGGGCTCCTACAACAGCACAACTCAGGATACTTCTTTTCATTTTTCCTCCTCGTTAATGTGAATAAGGTAATAATCCCAGCCCCCCTTACCTGTTCCACCGCATTGTAGAGCTCTTGTTGAAAAAACTTTCAAGCAAGAATCTATATGCAAACTACGAGGATGCACATTGCTCTTATAGTAGAATTACTATGTTTATGCTGTAAAAGATGCCGATTTTTTTAAAAAAATTGATAAACAAAGAGATATGTGAACATCATTTGTCGATAATGGAAGGGTTGGCGGAATGAACACACCAACCCGATGCACATTACATTTTAAGAACGCCTTTGAGAATCTTTCCGGCTTCCATATCTTTCACAGCTATATTGATATTGTCGAAATCGTAGTAGGTAACCAATTTATCAATGGGAAATCTTCCTTGTTGATACAATTCGATCATTTTCGGTATAAAAATTTGCGGGACAGCGTCTCCCTCAATGATTCCTTTGAGCCCTCTCCCGAAAAGCAGCCCATTCATATCCAGTTTCACCTCTGTCCCCAAAGGCGTCATACCCACGAGCCCGCATATACCGGTTGTACTAAGACTGTCCACTGCCTGTCGTAGTACAAGAGGATTACCTATGGCTTCAAGTGTATAATCTGCTCCGCCCCCGGTAATTTCATGGATCTTTTCAACAGGGTTTGTCTGTTTGCCGTTTATGATATGGGTTACCCCGAATGATCGGGCCAACTCCAGACGATCATCATTGATATCAACAGCAATAATTTTCGTGCAGCCGCATACCAGAGCTGCCATGATGGCGCTAACCCCCACTGTTCCTAAACCAAATACTACAAATGATGAACCTGCCTCGGGTTTCAGCGCGTTGATGACCGCTCCGGCTCCCGTCTGAACACCGCATCCGAGGGGACCGAGGAGTTCAAGTGGAATATCAGAAGGCACTTTTACAACATTTCTTTCAGTGGCGAGTGCATGGGTTGCAAACGTTGACTGGCTGAAAAAATACCCATTGATACGCTCGTCGCCCTTTTTCAACGGAGAGCTGCCATCCGGTCGACCACCGCTGAAATTGTGAAGATACAGATCAGGGCAATACCCCATTTTTCCGCTTTTACAGATATCACAGGTTCCACATGACTGATAACTCATGACGATACTATCACCTGGCTGCACCGAAGTAACTGCAGAGCCGACCTTTTCAACTATACCTGATCCTTCATGTCCAAGTACGCACGGCAATGGTGTCGGATAAAATTGATCTCGCACACTTAAATCCGTATGACAGACGCCGACCCCTGTAACGCGAACTAGAATTTCATCTGCTCGAGGTTCTTCCAATTGCAGGTTTTCCAGAATAAACTCTCCTCCCTTTTCCCTTACAACAGCAGCTTTTATCTCCATAATTTCCTCCAAAAGAATGGGTTGCAATGTGTAACCATGTACTTGAGTTTCCATGTAACATAACAGCAGACTTGAACAACACTCCAAGACTAAAAGCGTCTCAAACTTACTATTTCATACACCTTGCACAGAGAAAAGCAAAAAAGATGCCGCTACGTATAAGCTAAATAACCGGCAAGACACAACAGCAAGCAACATGCTGATTATAAATCAAAAAAAAAGAAAAGACTCTATCCCGGCAAGAGGCGGTGATACATAAAAAGGTTGTCTGATCTCGATATAAAAGCCTGTCGTGTTGACGGTTTGATAAAGTTTGAGACATTTTGCCTGAAACATTGTTTAAATTTGAGACAGCAAGCCTTTCTCAATGCAGCCGGTGTTTGCCTGAACCGGTTTGTGTTCCCAACGTCCTTGCTGTATTATGATTAAAAAAATGGTCGTAATATAAACAATATAAACGATTCAATGCTTCCAGGTTCATTGAATTTGAAGCAAAGTTTTCCTTACAGGACTGACATCGGGTTCACAAAATCGTCATTGTATTGTTTTGAAACAGCAGTTGGTCCGGAACAGCATCCAAACCTATCTTTTAACGGTAAAACAACCACCTGAACATGACAAGCGATTGTCTCTGTGCAACACGCTTCTGCCGTCAACTCGTGCACATATAGAAGAAATAACTGGAAATTCAAGAAGGTTCCACCAACTCAGATGCCCGATTTGCCCTCTTGACAATACCTGGTTGACAATGCGATTCGCCTTTATTATAGCCAAAAGTGCTGGTAATTAAGCACAGTGGAACCATAAAGGGGGGGGGCGGGTTACGTCCCGGTCCGTGTTGATATACATCTCAATTGTATACTGCGATATCGGGAAAACGAGCCTGTAAATATTTAGCTTTATGGTGATGCAATGTACAATTGTTGGGTTTCAACCGATGAACACCTGGTTGTTGCAGAAAAAGCTTGGCAACAATTGGCTGACGGTCACGACGTACCTGCGTATCCTCTGCGGGAAGAGATAGCTCTTT
Source organism: Desulfobulbaceae bacterium (assembly GCA_963678525.2). Lineage (GTDB taxonomy): Bacteria > Desulfobacterota > Desulfobulbia > Desulfobulbales > Desulfobulbaceae > Desulfogranum. The sequence continues at coordinate 1,266,775 of CAXXDG010000002.1, read as the reverse complement.
CCTGGAAAAGATGTCTTGAGAAAAAGATGTGTCCCATAACCAGTAAAAATACCGGGGTGGCCGCACATTTTGATGACTATCTCTCTCAACACGATGCGCTTTGCACCATTGCAAAGCCGCATATGCGCAGCCTCTATGACAGCCTGAACAGCAGCGGCTTTATAATTATTCTGACAACGGCTGACGGACTCATCTTGGATGTGTTTGGGGACGAAAAGATGCGCTCCAGGGCTGAACAACTCACAGTAGTTCCTGGTGCGAGCTGTTTGGAAGAGGTGCTCGCCACCACCTCTCCGGGTATCTGTATTGCCTGCCGAGGTGCTGTACAGGTTTTTCACTCAGAACATTACTGTCAACTCTATCACGAATGGTGCTGTTCCGCAGCCCCTATTGTTGACAGCAGAAACAACCTGTTAGGTACACTGGATATCTCAAATACCGTAAAAAACAGACATCATCCCCTGATCCTTGATCTCGTAAAAATAACGGCACAGTGTATCGGCCGGGAATATTCCCATCGTGCCCAAGAGGGAGTGACTCAAAAATATTTCCACTATCTCAAAGGAGTCATGAACCAGTCCCGGGAAGGACTTATTTTGCTTGATGAACACGATCAACCCACGCATATAAATACCAAAGCACAGGCAATTTTAGGGTCTGATGTACAACAATATATTGGCCGAAACATATCTACAATCACACAATATTGCACCGAGAGGAATCTTTCTCACAAATCGGGCAAAAATACCACATTACAATTAATAACAGACAAGGGTTTGTTGGCTGTTGACGCTGAATTCCGAAAAATACAGAGAGAATCTGCTGATCGGTCGGGTACGCTCTGTACTCTCCGAAAGAAAAATGAAAACAATCAGAAACAGCACACGCGCCTGTACACGTTTGCTGATTTAATTTACAACTCCTCTGTCATGGAGCAGGTTGTCATATCGGCTCAGCGGGTTGCGACAACAGATTTAAGCGTATGCATGGGGGGAGAAAGCGGAACAGGGAAAGAGGTTTTTGCCCAGGCTATTCACAGCTACAGTCAACGTGCCGACGGGCCATTCGTAGTAGTGAATTGTGCGGGATTACCCCATGAACTCATTCAAAGTGAACTGTTTGGTTATGAACCCGGATCCTTTACAGGAGCACACAAACGTGGAAAAGCAGGAAAATTTGAACTGGCTGACAAGGGGACGATATTTCTTGACGAGATAGGGGACATGCCCCTTGAAGCACAAGCGAACCTTCTCCGAGTTCTCCAGGAAAAATCAGTAGTTAGAATAGGAGGGGCTTTACCGCGGCAGTTAGATATACGTATTATATGCGCTACCAACAAAGATCTGGCTCTGGAGATTGAACAGGGAAGATTCAGGCAGGATCTTTTTTATCGGTTAAACACTGTTCCGTTTTATATTCCGCCTTTACGAGATCGAATTGATGACCTCTGGGTACTGTTTGAACATTTTTTTGCCCAACAGGGAGATGGGAACTCCAGCTTGACCTTTTCGCCCCGGAGCAAACGGTTGCTCCAGCAATACAAATGGCCTGGGAATGTTCGTGAATTGGAAAACACTGCCCTGTTTTTGGCTCACAAAATCGGAAACGGAGTGGTGAACACGCAAGATTTACCCGATTTGTTTCACGGAAATCAATCCAAACAGCGCTCGCAACTTTCTCTGTCTGATACGGAAGCCGAAGCCATTGAACAGACACTCTGCTCCTGTAATGGAAATATTTCCAGGACTGCCAAACGATTGGGGATCAGCCGGGCTACACTCTACAGGAAAATGGAAAAATACAAGATAGCATCCTTCAAGAATTAAGGATAACATTTTGAGTACAATAAAGAATTCCGACGAATGCGCGGTTTTTAAGGCGCCCTGAAGCTTTGCAAACCAATCATCGGATGCGCCGGCATACCTTTCATCACGAAATGGATGCGGCACGCGTCCCCCTGCAACGGGATCTGAAGCAATGTATACAAACCTGGCAGTCGTAGCCCTTTTTGCTTTTGTCTACAGCGTCACCAGCAGGGGACTTGCAAAAACCCCGTTTAACGGCGCAATTATTTTTACCCTTTTCGGTCTGGTTGTTAGTCCGCTGGGCTTTGACGTCTTGCATCTCGACATCGAAGGGGAGAGCATACGATTGCTGGCTGAGCTCACCCTTGCCCTTGTTCTGTTTACTGATGCGGCCAACGCGAATCTCTCTGTCCTGAAGAAAAATTATCGCATTCCTGAAAGTCTTCTCCTCATCGGCCTCCCGTTGACGATTCTGTTGGGTTTCCTGGCAGGACTTGCCTTTTTTCATGAACTGAACATGCTGGAACTGCTCATTCTCGCAGCCATCCTTGCACCCACGGATGCGGCGCTCGGGTCTGCGGTTGTTTCGGATAAGCGGGTCCCGGCGCCGATACGCGAGGGTCTGAATATAGAAAGCGGATTTAACGACGGCATCTGCGTTCCCATCCTGCTGACGTTTCTTGCACTGGCCACGAAAGAGAGCGGAAGTGAACAACCCTTTATGCTGGCTGTGACATTCGCCCTGGAAGAAATAGGCATAGGCATACTGGTCGGCGCTTCGGTCACCCTGGTCGGAGCGTTTCTTCTCAAGGCAGGCGTTCGCTTCAAACTTGCCGGCGAGATCTGGCTCGAGCTCCCTGTTATCAGCCTGTCCCTTGCCTGTTTCGCGACCGCGCAGATGTTGGGCGGCAGCGGCTTTATTGCCGCATTCAGCGGCGGGCTGCTCTTCGGAGGTCTGCCCTGGCAACACAAGGAGGGATATTTGGAGGCCGCTGAAGCTGCCGGCAATGTTTTTTCCCTGATTACCTGGGTTATTTTCGGGGCAGCCGTTATCAGCAAGGCCCTGGGATCGTTCACCTGGCAGAGTTTAACATATGCCCTGCTGAGTTTGACCGTAATAAGAATGGTTCCCGTGTACATTTCCCTTGGCAGATCCCGCCTGAAAAAAGACGAGAAACTGTTTGTCGGCTGGTTCGGACCGCGTGGACTTGCCACTGTCGTTTTCGGTGTCATGGTAGCCAACGCCGATCTTCCCCACGGAGATACGCTTGTGATAACTGCGGTCTGCGCCATAGTACTCAGTATTCTGCTGCACGGTATTTCAGCCAATCCTCTGATTGCCTTTCTGACCAGGAAAAATAAACAGCCATGAGAAATGCGGGTTAGCAGTTGTACGTGAACGGCAGCCTGGGGAGGCTTTTATCCTGCCTTTTCCACCTTGCCGGAGCGCAGGTCGACCATTTATCCATGCCATGGAGATAACCTTGGTTTCCATGGCTGGAGGTCTGGGGAACTGAGGGCTGCAGGGTGCGTCATACGCACCGTATCAAATTTTCTTTACATGGAAGTACCCGTCAGAGAGCAGAAAACGCCATGCCGGCTGAAACCACCTGAAACTCAGTTTCTGATAAACAGCTCAAACAGGGTGAGGCAGATTTCCACGACAATGAGTATCACGATATACCACTCCACCCTGAGACTTCGTTTGGTATGCAGCAGTTCCAGGGAAGTCTGCGCCGTACGCGAAATCAGGTCGATTTTACGCGCCAGGGCGCTGTCCCGTTCCTGCAGCTCAAATTCGTCTTCCAGCAGTCTATAGAGTCCTTCCAGTTCAACATGTTCCCACAAAAGGTCCGGTTTTTCCGTGACCGCCGCCCTACCCACCATGTCATGTTCCGTAACCAATGCATTGCCGATGGTCTGCAGAATTTTTCCATTGCTGTTGGGACTACGGTTGCATGCCAGTTTTTCCGCCAAGGGCTCCACCATATCGAAATTTTTCCTGATACGAGTCTCATAACTTGACAGAAGGACGGAGCGGGCGATGACCTCGGCCAGTATTTGCAGTCTTGGTATGGAATCATCACAAAGAGATATCTTCCCCCCTACGATTCGTTCCTCCTGCCCGGAGCGAATCAGCAGGTCCACCTGCTCTTCTTCACCGCCTGAGATGGGATCCTGCAGGTATGTAAAAAGGGTCTGGTCTATGAGATGTTGCTGTTCAAGGGGTGATATATTGAAAAAGACGACTACGCCGTAGCGAAGCAGTGCAACCAGGCCGTCACCCTGCTGAAAAATAATCGGATTGTGCGCCAGGGCGGAATCCGCAGGAAATTGACGAAGGAGTATACGTCGGGCGATTTGTACGGCCCGCACGGAAAATTCTTGGACATTATCCATGTCTGTTATGCGTGGGTTGAGTCAAAAAGGTGTCGGGATATCCCCCTGCGCATCAATGATCGCACACGGGTGGCCGGGATACTCTGGAATTTCGGAAGTATAGCCGTTTCGCATCATTGCAGTGAGTATTGAAACCGGGGACGAAATACTGTTTCCATTCTAGCATCATTTATGAGAAGTTCATCAAAATACGTCGTCCGGCCTGCCCGTTCCTCCGTTTCTTATCAGCCCAAATCCTGATCGAAACCTCACCTTGTATCAACACCCGTACCCGCAAGTTTCAGTGTGCTGCCGTATATATTTCCAGCCCCCCGGAATTCCTCATCGCCCGGATTGACTTTGGGAAACAGATACCATAACCTGAAGATACAACCTGTTATGTATATCAGCTGTCTTCCTGCGATATTGCCGGCAGCGGTGTATGCGGGAACGACATTTTCCCTGAAATTCACAAGAGGGTACATACATGCCGACGCTTTACTGGCTGCAGGGAGGAGGCTGCGGAGGAGATACGTTTTCATTTCTCGGCAGCGAGTCTCCAAATGTGTTTGCACTTTTCCAGGCCCTGAATATTGAACTGCTCTGGCATCCGTCGCTGTCCAACATTTCTCCGAAGGAACAGAAGGAACTCCACAACGACCTCCTGACAGGCAAAAAGAAACTGGACCTCTTTATTCTGGAGGGCGCCGTCATCATGGGACCCGACGGCACAGGCATGTTCGATGCCGGGGACGGACGCCCCAAAAAAGATCGTATTTACGAACTGGCACATGCGGCAGAACATGTCATTGCAGTTGGAACCTGCGCAGCTTTCGGCGGGGTAGGCGCTGAAAAAACCATTGAGCAAAGCGGCCTGCAATTTAAAAAAAATGCACCGGGGGGATTGCTAGGCAACGAATTCAGGGCAAAATCCGGCTTACCGGTTATTAACCTGGCAGGCTGCCCCTGCCATCACGATATCATTACCGGAACCATCACCGCACTGGCAGGCGGGCATGTGCTGGAACTGGATGAATACCAGAGACCGTTGGAATGGTTCAACACCTCCATTCATCAGGGATGCACCAGGAATGAATACCACGAATACCGGGTAGAAGAATCGTCATTCGGCGAATCCGGCTGTCTCTTTTTTCACATGGGATGTCACGGCCCGCTTGTGCCTGGACCGTGCAATAAATTGCTGTGGAACCAGCAATCCTCCAAACCGCGCGCCGGAGTGCCGTGTTTCGGCTGCACCGACCCCGGCTTTCCCGAGCGGAATCCATTTTTTCAGACTCCCAATATCGAAGGAATCCCACTCAGCCTGCCGATGGGGATTAACCGGGCGCGGTACATGGTTTATAAAACCATGGCCGCAGCTGCTGCACCTGATCGGCTGAAAAAAAGAACGCAAAAAGTTTGACAAGGGGAGTTCCATGACGATTACCAAAAATGTCAATATCCCGCTCAACAGGGTGGAAGGCGATCTGGAAATCCTGGTTGACATTGAAGACGGCGTCATAACCGAAGCGCGAAGCTGCGGCACCATGTTTCGCGGGTTTGAAGAAATGATGGCAGGACGAGGCTCCCTGGACGGGCTTGTCCTTACACCCAGGATCTGCGGAATCTGCAGCCTGACCCATCTCAACGCAGCTGCTGAGGCATTGGATACCATCTGCGGCGTATCACCTCCGGATAATGCCCGAAGACTTCGCAATGTGGCGCTTATGGCCGAGATGGTGCAGAACGACATTCGCCATACCGCGCTGATGTTCATGGTTGATTTCGCCCAGGAGCAGGCGTACGGCAATTTCCGATATTTTGACGAAGCATTGTCCCGTTACAGCCCCATGAAAGGCCGGATTACCCATGAGGTAATTAAAGAGACAAAAAAAATCATGAAAACAGTGGCCATCATAGGCGGGCAATGGCCGCACACCTCCTTCATGGTCCCCGGCGGCGTTGCTTCCATCCCCGATACCTCGAGGGTACTGCAGTGTGATATGCTTGTAAGGCAGTTCCGCTCCTGGTATGAACAGCGTATTCTCGGATGTCCCATCGCAACCTGGCAGGAAATACGTTCGGTGGATGATCTCAACGCCTGGCTGGCTGAAGACAGCAGGCACCGTGACAGTGAGGTGGGTTTTCTGCTGCGCTGCCTGCAGGAATCCGGCATGGGGGATCTCGGACGCGGCCCGAACCGCTTTCTTTCATTCGGTAATTTCACCCTGCCTGCGGAAACAGAAGCAGCCGGAACCAACGGAATACTCCTCGCATCCGGTTTTGCAGAAGCAACAACCGTACAGCCTTTTGAGCAAAGCCATATCGAGGAGGATGTCTCCCACTGCTGGTTTACAGACAACGGAGCCCCCCTGCACCCTTCACAGGGAAAAACAATACCAGTTAATATGTCCGACCGGCACGACTGCTACTCCTGGGTTAAAGCCCCCCGCTATGCCGGGTATACGGCTGAAACAGGTCCCTTGGCCGAAATGATCATCAACGAAAACCATCTGTTCCACGACATGCTCTCGCAAAACGGACCCAACGTGCTTGCCAGACAGCTGGCACGGCTTACCCGCAGCGCATGGTTACTCCCGGCCATGTCGACCTGGCTGAATGAATTATCCCATAGAACTACTGAAAGTTTTTACACAAAGGTCGGGGCAATCCCTGACGGCGAGGGCGCCGGTATGATCCAGGCAGCCCGGGGCGCCCTCGGCCATTGGGTGGCCGTAAAAGATAATACGATCCAACATTATCAGATCATCACCCCCACTGCCTGGAATGGTTCCCCCAGGGATGCGGACGGCAACCCCGGTGCCTGGGAACTTGCCCTTGAAGGAACACCGGTTAAGGATCCGGAAAACCCGGTGGAAGCCGGCCATGTTATCCGCTCCTTTGACCCGTGCATGGTGTGCTCCGTGCACACTGTAAAAAAACACAGATAACAGCCGGCATGTCAGTGAACCGAATTATCTGCATTGGCAGCCGTCTGGTGCAAAGCGATGCTGCCGGCCCTTTGGTGTTTGACAGGTTAGAGCAACTGGATCTTCCCGAGGGAGTCTCAGCCATTGAAGGCGGTCTTGCCGGACTCAACCTGCTCCCGCTTCTGGAAAGCGGGGGCAGGGTTGTCTTTGTTGATGCGGTTGCAGGCTTTACCGACCATGGCAGCCTGGTCATTCTCGACCGGGAAGCAGTCCTCCGGGAAACCCGTCCCTCCAGCTTCGGGCATAATGCGGGGCTGCCCTATTTGCTGGCAATACTTCCCCACGTCTGCGAGGGAGAGTTGCCGAAGGAAATCGTTATCATCGGCCTGGAGGGCGTCTGCAGTGACCGGATCATTAACGAAGCGGCCCGCTTAAGTATTGAAATTGCTATGAAAGGTTCTGCATCCGCCCGTGCAGATAAAGCCTGTTTTTCTCTGTTACATGACCACGGAGCGTTCAATGATTGAGCATGCACAACAAGAAAACGACCTGCTGAGAAAGGAAATACGGGTACTCCATGAAGCTGCGGAACTCACTGCAAATCTGGTTATTGAGCAATTCGAACAGACGGAACGTGAAAAACTACGGGTGCAGGAAGGCGCAGCCCGGCTTGAAGGGTTCAAACGTACACTGGATCAGATCAGCGACTGCGTGTTCATGTTCGATCCGGAGACATTGCGCTTTACCTATTTCAACTATGTTGCCCTGGAGCACACCGGCTACAGTGAAGAAGAATTATATGCAATGTCATTTGCAGATTTCGGGTTATCGTTTACACAAGAAAAATTAACTGCCGCACTTGAGAATCTTATAGTAAATCCGCTTGAATCCATGCTGCTGGAGACAACGGTTAAAAGAAAGAACGATATTGTCGTTCCAGTGGAAATTTTTGTTCAATACATCTCTCCCCGTGGAACGAAGGGACGTTTCTTTTCCATTGTCCGCAACATCTCCGAGCGATTGCTTGCAGAAAAAGAAAAAGAGCGGATGCAGGCAAAAATGCTTCATACCCAGAAAATGGAATCCGTGGGGGAGCTCGCAGCAGGAATCGCCCATGAAATTAACAGCCCCATCCAGTTTATCGGGGCCAATCTCTCATTTATGGATGAGGCGTTCATGGACCTGTGCAACCTGATCGAACAGTGCCGGGAGCTGGTAGAGGCGGTACAGCAAGATAAGTCGACAGAACGACACATCGAATCAATCAATACATGCATGGAAGACATAGATCTCCCCTATCTGCTGGAGGAAATCCCCCAGGCTATTCACCAGGCCGATGAGGGTGTGCAAAGGGTCAGCAAACTGGTTAAAGCCATGAAGGAGTTTTCCCATCCCGGCTCAAAAGAGAAACAACTCGCAGACATCAATACAATCATACAGACAACCATTCAGATAGCACACAACGAGCTGAAGTATTGTACCGATATCGACCTGGATCTTGCAGAAAACCTGCCCCGGATACTCTGTCATTCAAACGATATCGGCCAGGTTATCCTGAACCTCTTGCTCAACGCTGCAGACTCAATCAAAGAAAGACTGGAAATTGCGCCCAACAGCCCCAAAGGGTTGATTGGTATCAAAACCCTGCAGGCCGAGAGTCAGATCACTATCCAGATAACTGATAACGGTTCAGGTATTCCCGATGAAATCATCAACAGAATCTTTGATCCGTTTTTTACTACCAAAGAAGTCGGCAAAGGCACAGGGCAGGGACTGGCAATTACCCGTGATGTCATCCGCAATAAGCACGGCGGCGAAATTCAGGTGGAATCAGAACAGGGTGCAGGCACTGTCTTCACAGTTATTTTGCCGTTCGACCGATAGGATCACTGCAACCGGGTGCAATGCTCTCCCAATTTTTTACTTCAATCCATGGAATGTAATTTCGCACGGTGTATACAACCTCATGAAATATATTCCGTCACATTTTGGCGGTGGTGAATATGCATCAGGACCAAACTATTGAAAAGCTGCAACAGCGAATCAACGAACAGGAAGAGAAAATCGCTGCTTATCAGCATGCTGAACAAGAACAGCAGATGGTGCTGGAAGCCCTTGAACTGGTCAATGAAATCGACACCTTCGACGACTTGATGCAGTCCATTATACAATGGATGAAACGATGTTCCGGATGCGAGGCTGTGGCCATACGACTTCGGGAAGGCGAGGATTTTCCCTATTACACAACTTCAGGATTTTCCGATACGTTTGTGCGTCTTGAAAAATACCTCTGCTCTTATAACGAGGACGGCTCGGTGAAGAGGGATCCAACCGGACAGCCTGAACTGGAATGCATGTGCGGCAATATTCTGCGCGGAAGGTTTGATCCGTCCAAGAATTTTTTTACGGTCGACGGCAGCTTCTGGAGCAACTCCACAACCGATCTGCTCTCTCAAACCACGGATACAGACCGTCAGTCCCGTACTCGAAACCGGTGCAACAGCTTTGGATATGAATCGGTCGCCTTGATCCCATTGCGCACGGCGGGCGAAACGTTCGGACTGCTGCAGCTCAATGATCACCAAAGAGGGAAATTTTCGCCTGAAATGATCGCGACCTTCCGGCGGGTCGCAGACCACGTTGCATCATTACTGGCCAAAGCACAGGCCGGAAAGGCTCTGAAAGCGAGTGAAGAACAGTTCAAGGCGGTTGTTGAGCATTCAGCCGATGCCATCGGAGTATCGATAGCAGGCCGGCATATTCTAGTCAATCAGGCGTACCTGAAAATGTTTGGTTACCGGCATGCCGATGCGCTCATCGGTCAGCCGACTATTTCGCTTATCGCGCCCCGGGAAAGAGAGCGGGTCACCTCCTATGCCGTTGCCAGGGAAAAGGGAGAATCCGTACCCGACTATTATCGCACCATAGGTTTGAAAAGCGATGGCTCTGAATTTGAGATGGAGGTGAAAGTCGCCGTCTATGGGCCACAGCCTGAGCCCAAGAATCTGGTTATCTTCAGGGATATCTCAGAGTCTGCCAAAAAAGAAAAAGAGTGGAAGACACAGAAGTATTTTCTGGAAAAGGCGCAGGCAATCGGAAAGATGGGTACATGGGAGCTGGACATCAGCGACAATGTCCTGGTCTGGACCGATGAAAACTACGGAATTTTCGGTATCCCCAAAGGCACGGAACTGACGTATGAGATATTTCTCGGCTGTATCCATCCCGATGACCGGAAATTTGTGGACCAGAAATGGAAAGCCGCACTCTCAGGGGAACCCTATGACATTGAACATCGGGTCATTTCACAAGGCGCGGTCAAATGGGTGCGGGAAAAAGCAATGGTTGAGTTTGACGATCAGGGTGTGTGCTGCCGTGCCGTCGGCGTCACCCAGGACATCACTGAACAAAGACGCAGTCAGGATAGGCTCCGGGAAAGTGAAGCTGCATTGAAGCAGGCTCAGAAACTCGCCGGACTGGGAAATTGGCAGTGGGATGTAAAAAATGATACGCACGTCTGGTCTGAAGAGATCTACCAAATCTACGGCAGGGATATGAAGTTACCCCCTGCGGTCTATCCTGAAGTCAAACAGTACTTTACCCCGGAGAGCTGGGCCGGTTTAGCGAAACAGGTTGAAAGATCCATTGCCCAGGGCCTGCCCTACCAATGTGATGCCGAAGTGATTCGTCCGGACGGAGAACGCCGCTGGATAACCACCAGGGGAGAAGCCGTCCACAACAGTGACGGTGAACTGATCAAACTGCAGGGCACTGTCCAGGACGTTACCGAACGTAAGTCCACGGAAAAACTGTTACAGTGGAATGTGCAACGATATGAACTTCTTTCAGAGACCGCGGCCAGACTGCTTCTCAGCGACAATCCTCAGGATATCATTGGAGATCTCTGCACCAAAGTGATGGAGCTTCTTGATTGTCAGGTCTTTTTAAATTTCCTCGAAGATTCAAAAAACGGGAAACTGCACCTCAACGCCTGCGCAGGTATTCCTGAGGACAAGAGGAAAGGTATAGAATGGATCGAGCATGGAAGCAATGTGCATCAGACGGCTGCCAATACTCAGCGCCGCATGATGTGCGAAGATATTTTAAAGACATCAACGCCCTTGAGTACGCTTGTGAAGACTTTGAATCTTCAAGCATATTGTTGCCATCCCCTGATGATCGAAAACCGCCTGCTCGGCACCCTCTCTTTTGCCAGGATACTCCCCGCCTCATTTCGCTCTGAAGAAATCGAAGTCATGGAAGCCATAACCAACCAGATGGCCATAGCTCTTAACCGGATTGAATCGGGAAAAGCACAGGCACGATTGGAAACCCAATTGCGACAGGCGCAGAAGGTAGAAGCCATCGGCAGGCTGGCCGGTGGAGTTGCGCATGATTTAAATAACCTGCTTACCCCTGTTCTCGGGTACAGCGAGATGCTGCTGGATGAATTCAGAAAAGGAGATGAACGAAGGGAGTTCGTGCAGCATGTCGTAACGGCAGGCTCGCGCATGCGTGATCTGGTGCGGCAGCTACTGGCCTTCTCGCGCAAACAGGTGTTGCAGGTAAAGCCGCTTGATATAAACCTGGTGATTGAAGGGATCGAAAAACTGCTGCTCCGCACCATTCCTGAAGATATCACCTTTGAAAAGAACCTTTTTGCCGGCGGATGCCCTGTAATGGCGGATATCAGTCAAGTTGAGCAGATCGTCATGAACCTGGCGGTCAATGCCGCCGACGCGATGCCCGAAGGCGGCACCCTGATAATCGAGACGGCGTTGTGTGATGTGACGGAAGAGTACGCCGATTTGCACCTCGGACTCGATCCCGGCCGTTACGTGCTGTTATCTCTGAGCGACACCGGATGCGGCATGGATAAGGAGATACAGGAACATATTTTTGAGCCCTTTTTCACCACCAAAGGAGAACAGGGAACAGGACTCGGACTGGCGACGATATACGGTATTGTCAAACAGCATGGCGGGTACACCCTGGTCTACAGCGAACCGGGTATAGGAACGACCTTTAAAATATACCTGCCTGCAGTTGAGACAAGAACACTGAACAACAATCAGGAAGAACAGAAACAACCTGCGCCGGGCGGCACGGAAACCATCCTGCTGGTGGAAGATAACAAGCAGGTTCGCATAATGGCGCTGAGAATACTTGAACGAGCAGGGTACAACGTGCTTGCTGCAGGTGCAGGGGAAGAGGCTGTGGAGATGCTGAAATCGCACGAAGGAACTGTGGAGCTGCTGCTCACCGATGTCGTCATGCCGGGCATGAACGGCAAAGAATTGTACCAAAAGGTCATGCAACTTCATCCGAACGTCAAAGTTCTCTATATGTCCGGCTACACCAACAATGTCATTGCACAACGCGGAGTGCTTGACGACGGGGTTCAGTTCATCCAGAAACCTTTCTCCATTTCAGGTTTGTCCGGCAAAGTGAGGACGCTGCTGGACGAAAAATAGATCCTGTTACCCTTTTATCACGGCCAGCGGTTTAAGCCGGACCAGGATATCCACCAGGTCGGTCTGATTGGCCATGACCGTATCGATATCCTTGTACGCGCCGGCTGCCTCATCCAGGTCCCGGCCGGATCGCAGCCCGTGGATGACTCCCAGTTGATCCAGCCTGTTCTTTTCCTGCTCCAGATCCAGGAGTTTTCGGGCCTGCTTTCTTCCCATGACCCGGCCCGCTCCATGACTGCAGGAACAATAGCTCTCCGGATTTCCCTTGCCCTTAACAATATAACTGGTGGATCCCTGGGATCCCGGAATAATACCTGTCTCTCCTTGTTTCGCGCTGGTTGCCCCCTTCCTGTGTACGATCACGTCCTCACCAAAATGGTTCTCCATGGCTGCATAGTTGTGGGCAATATTGATCATGGGAGCAAAGGACACCTCCCCCATCACTTCAGCCAGCGCTTCCTTCATGTTTTCCATCATCAGTGTTCTGCTCGCCAGGGCGAACTCGACACAATATTGCATTTCAGCCAGGTAATCCCAGGCCTGCTCCGTATCCAGGGGCAAAAAAGCCAACTCCCATTTTTTGGGAATCTGGCTGTGCAGACGCTCATTAAGCTTCACAGCCAGCTTGTTATACATGGCGGCCACCTGCAGGCCCAGATTTCTACTACCCGAATGGACCATAAGCCAGATATGACTGTCATCACCTTTCTGAATCTCGAGAAAATGGTTTCCGCCGCCCAGGGTTCCCAGCTGTTTCAGTGCAGCCTGATACTGCTCCCGGACCTTGGATTTTTTCACCTTTTCCATAATGGCCGTATCTGGCATCAACGCTTCCTGCTGTGCCCGCTTATGGTGCTTGAATCCTAAAGGAATGCGGCTGCGAATGCCGGTCTTGTCTTTTTCCGATCCCAGAACCTGCTTGAGCTGTTCACTGGAAATGTCGGTGAGCGATGTTCGTACTGCGCACATTCCGCAGCCGATATCAACCCCGACAGCGTTGGGAATAACCACCCCTTTTGTTGCCAGAACTCCCCCGATGGGCATCCCATACCCGCAATGCGCATCGGGCATGATGGCCACATGTTTAAAGGTAAAAGGCAGATTGGCCAGGTTCTTTGCCTGTGCCAGGGCACTGGGCTCCATATCGTCCAACCATAATTTGATAGGTTTCCGCTCTGTGCTGATGACCTGTTTCATATCATTTTCCTTTTTACATGGCGATTTTCCGCTTTTTCATGTGCTGCCGAACTCTATACAGAGTTCACATTACACAATACAACAAATCACGCGCCAAAAAGGAAAAAAATATGACCGACAAAGGGCGGGGATAATCACATGGACCAATGGGATGCGGTATAGCGGCAGACAGAGGCGTGAAATATATGAACCTCTATTCACCATGTCGTGAATACAGGCCGGAAATCCGACACGGGCTCCGGCCTGTAATCAGGAAGAAAGAAGGAGAAGGGAACTCTTTCAAGGCGCTCTTAAATGACTCGCACCAGGTCATAGGAAGCCTGGCGGCCATGACCTTGCAGGTTGATACGGTAGGTTGAAGCCCCTTCGGAAAAAATTTCAAGTACGGCGAACTGGTTATCGAGATCAGCGGCAAAGCCTTCCTTTTCACTGGTCTCCGTCCAGGGGCGCTGGTCACTCACCCCGACGTTTCCGTTCATGATTATATAGTGGATGCCCTTGATATTGGCATACCCGCCGGCATGATCGTGTCCGGATAGAACAGCGAGAACTTTACCGGAATCTTCGAGAAGTTTGCGCACAGCCGAAGCGTTTTTGATGTTATGATCCTGTTCATCGACCCTGTCCATTGTCTGATGGGTAAAGACAACCGTAGGAAGGGTTGTGGAGGAGAGATCCTTTTTAAGCCACTCCATTTCCTGCGGAGGGATAAAAGTATCTTTCCAGGTCCAGAACGTATCTTCCGGAGTGTTCATATCATATGCACGATGCGGTGCGGCAGGTGTGTAATCCGCGTCAAGGACGATAAAGTGAACGCCGTTGCTGTCCCATGAATACCATGTTTGACCTTGTGGGATTCCGGTGTTGTCAATGGATTTCAGAACAAATTCCCGCGTGAGATTATCAAATTCGTGATTGCCGAGAACATGATAATGTGGTCCGAACGATGTGAAAAGCTTTTCAATTTCTCCGAGGTTTTCGGCTGGATCCGTACCGGGAGAAAGTGTGTCGACAAAGTCACCCATCTCGACCACAAAGGCCGGTTTTTGCTGCTTCATGGCAGTAATGAAAACTTCCATCTTTGACTGTGAAGCGGAATATTTCCTGGTCGGTGTGTCATCTTTAGTGGTGTGGTGCATATCCGTTATTATGCCGGCCTTTACCATCAGTTTTTTTTCTGCGGCTTTGCCTGCGGCAGGTACAGCGAGACCGGCAGCCAGAGCCACACCCGTGGCAGCGGTGGCGCCAAGAAAGTTGCGGCGGTTCATATCCATCTTTTTCTCCTTTGCACTGGGGGACTTCCTGGATGCAGGTTTTCATCCGGGAGAGTTCTGTTTATTGACATACTGCTCATTTTCAGCACGCAAAGAATGCCGCATGAATATTAGAATATGATTGGGCGGATAATATGATTGTATATGGAAGTCCCCGGCAGAGAGTAGAAGACGCCATACCGATGCAACAGCTCAACAGTCCATGAAAGCCCTTTTTGCAGCCGGACATTTTTTTATTGTTGGGGCACAATGAGAATTCCAAGGCTCACGTTTTTCCCATTGCAACACCTTGATTTCCTCCTCATAATACGTCGATTTTGCAATCGAAATGTTTGCTGAAAAGCACCTGAATCTTTTCCTGGAATATCGTACCCGCATACTTTTACAGGAGTTTATCAGTTAGAAAATATTAATCTCGATAACGGTGGGATGATGGGGTCGGACCAAACTATATTGCTAAAATATCGAAATAACATGCCAAAAGGGCCACCGTATTTGCTCTTAAACGTCTCTTTTTCCTGCTCAAAAATGGCGTTTAAATATTTATCTGACGAAACCTGGGCTGACTATCCCTAGAACGAACAGACACTACACCCCTGGTTGTGCGGGACTGTTTTCAGGGAGCCTTCAGGTTCTTACAATGCACTTTTTGGGGGTGAAAAGAGTACCCTAAGCCTGAATAACAGTTCATTTTTTCGATAAAATGATGGAGTTTCAAAATGATATGTTGGTCCGACCCCGGTAACCGGACCCCATTTTCAAACCGGCGCAGCATCCATTATAAAAAACCCAAACAGCTTAACAGGGCCTGGTCCAGGTGTCGGTTTCGCCCTTGATAAGGAAAACAGTGGATATGGATTGCCGGGTTAAAATTCATTTCAATGATCGCATAATTAGTATCAGTTGCCGGCACGGCGATATCCTGGATTATCATATCAAGGCCTGTAATTCGGACTTTCATGGCCTCGGCAGCTCTCGCCGCAATCAAGGAATAGCTGCGATGCACCCTATCAGTGCAGTCGATACTGTCTCCTCCTGTACTGATATTTGAATTTTCACGCAAAAACAGCTTTTCATCCTGCAACGGCACTGTATCAAAGTTTAACCCCTGGGAGGCAAGAAACATAGCTTCCGGCTCTCCAAGTTTGATTTTTTCAAGGGGCGTCCTGTAACCGGTTCCCCGCAGCGGATCCTTGTTCTTTTCCACCACCAGCTCCCGTACCGTGTGCACGCCGTCACCGACCACATTGGCAGGCACACGGTGCAAAACACCGACAACCTGACCGTCTATGAGGAAAAACCGATACTCCCTGCCTTCTATAAACTCCTCGATCAGGATCTCCTGTTCCTCGGCAAACGCCAGATTGACGGCATCAATGAAATAATCCGCATCTATATTTTTTTTCAAAATGGTGATGCCGATCCCGAAGTTCGTGCTTTTAGGCTTTACGACAATCGGCTTTCCCTGCAGACGTTCCCAGATCCTGTAAGCAGAATCGGCATCGCAGAAATGGCGCCCCTTGGGGACACGGATGCCTGCACGCTGCAAGACCTTTTTTGTTACCAGCTTATTTTCCATCATCAGGATACTGCTGTAAGTATCCAGTGACGTCCTGGTTGCCTGGACAACATACTCTTCTTTCCCCAGCTTACTCAGGCGAATAAAATTTTCCCTGCGGTCAAGAATCTCAAAATGGACACCACGCTTCACAGATTCTTTCAGAAGCAGCTGGGTGGAAAGCTCCATATCCTCTAACCCGAAAAAACGAAAATCCTGCCTGCTGAACAGCTCCCTGGAAGCTATGCCACGATCAAGGTGCTCCCGAATAAACCCGTTTTCCTGAACAGTCCTGTTCAGCACGGTACTTGGGTGTGTGATGTCGCCTAAAAATAGAGCTCTCAACCATTGCAGAGGTTTGTCATATTGACTGTGGGCTTGTGGGTCAAGCTGGAGGCCATTCAAAATAGACTCCATCCTGCTAATCAGCCTCAGCCCTTCTGCCTGCAGATCCAAATCCGCAGATTCATCCTGAGTTCCAACGATACCCTGCTCGGCCACCCTGCTCTGCATTCTATCTGCCCGGGTTTGCTGATCCCGGTCAAAGGAGCCGGTTTCAGGTTCCAGAAGGGCGAATACGCAATACAGGTGCACAAGTCGCAGGGAATCAATGGATAATCCCATGGGATCATCCGGATCCAGATCCAGTAATCGTATCTCCAAATGGGATATTTCTTCACTCCCCGGTTGAAGCTTTAACCGTACCGGCATGTACAACTCATTGTGATTGAGCAGTCTACCTTCGCGGATATTGTGATCCAGAGCACCTAGATACTCACAAAGCGTACCGTATTGCATCTGAATGGGATGCAGGTTGCGATAGCCGATGCGGCTTGATCGTATTGAAAGTCGAAAGTCACAGAAAGGTTGAATCAGCTGATCTGAATCAAAGGACTTAAGCTTCAAAGAAGGATGCGCACAGGGACTTCTCCCTAAAGCAGGCACCAAAATCCAACGATACCGCATCAGATTGCGCAGGAGTTTCATATATACCCGGTTGCGCAACTCCTCCTTTCCACAGCCGTACACAGGCTGCAATTCTTCAAAAAATTCCTCTTGTAACGAAAAGTTGAAATGCGCTCCGGAGATCATCTGACGTCCCCGGCCATACATCTTTGCCAGATATTCCCGATACTGCGTCTTGATATACGAAGAGCCCTCAAACCTGGCAACGGGAATCATGTCTTCTTCAGGTAAAATCGGAGGCATCGATTGAAGCCACAAAAGCTCGTTTTCCGGTAACGCCTTCAACACAATATTGTGAAGGGTTTTCAAAAATCCATATGCTTGGTCAAGACTCTCCATTGGCGGGGTGATCATTTCCACCTGACTTTCTGAAAAATCAGTCGTAATAAAGGGATGATCCGCCTTGTTGCCCAGTGCTTCCGGGTGCCGTGTCAAAGCCAGATGCCCGTCCATGGTGCAACGGACATGCTCCTTTTCCAGCCCGAACACTCCCTGTGAGGCCTGATAACGAAGCTGGGGCGTTTCCGCTAGAAGATCCAGGTTCAAACTGTTGATAGCATTCAAGGTCACGATAACTTCAAGGACGTTTTAGGAAATAAGAACACTGATACTGGTTTATTGTACAAGCAAGAAGTCAATAAAACAAACAGCCCGGTACATGAAGGAAAAATTCTTCCTCCATGACCGGGCTGTTATTTGCTTGAGAGAAATACCGACTGAAAAGAGTAGCCTGCACCGAGGTGTTAAAACCACCAAATATCGCGTGCACGCGGGTTGCCGGAAGATTCAAAACTGTCGCCGTTTTCGCGTAAGACCTGGGTCAGTTCTTCTTCGGTAAAATCATACCCATCTGCAACAGCGGTTTCCACAAACTTGGACATGGCCTCGATCGCATTATATTTGAGACGCACTTCTTTATTTTCACCACCTGCAATAAGCAATCTTTCTACTTCTTTTTTGGACATAGCTGCCTCCTTTCACATACCAATATCTTGTATTTTAAAAAACGTACATTCATGACATCCAATCAACAATTACGCAAAAGTAATAGCAGGAAGCATGCCAAAAAAGAAACGCTTCAATTATGTTGTTTTTCCAAGGAAAACCGCTTTTTCAAAGACCTGTAAAGCAACATTTTTGTAGAAGAGCCAGCGTTTGCCTGCAAAATAGTAAGAAAGTATTCAATTATGTGCTCCGAAAACTCTCCAAATCTATAGAGTATTTCTTTATCTTTTCATACAGACTTTTCCGGGAGATATCCATCAGCTGGTGAGCAGGAACAACCCGACCGCCTGTTTTGCGTAACATCTCTTCAATATAGCATTTCTCCTGGCCGGCCATGAACTCCTTCCAGCTGAGGCAGGTATCCGAACCGTCACTCTCTTCATCCGTTTCGGAAAGACCGCCGCTGCAGGGTCCGGCTTCACAGATCCCCAACACACAATAGCGACGCACCGCATTGCGAAGTTCCCTGATATTTCCAGGCCAATCCCGGGCGCACAACTCCCGGATCAGGTTCGCTGAAATGTCAGGTGCGTTACCGTGGCCTGCACAATATTCCTGCCGAAAATGCTCAACCAACAAAGGAATATCCTCCTTGCGCTCCCGTAACGGAGGGATATAAAGAGGGAGTACATTGAGACGGAAATAGAGATCCTGACGAAAATTCCCCAGCTGGATCTCGGTGGGCAGATCCCTGTTTGTTGCGGCAATTATGCGGGCATCCAAAGAAATGGCACGGTTACCGCCCAGGCGGGTGAAGCTTCGCTCTTCCAGAACACGCAGCAGTTTGGACTGCAGCTGGGCAGGCATGGAGCAGATCTCGTCCAGGAACAGGGTACCGTTGCCGGCATACTCGAACTTGCCGATTTTGCGCTGGATCGCGCCGGTAAAGGCGCCTTTTTCATGACCGAAAAGCTCCGACTCGATCATTTCCGCAGGCAGCGCCCCCATATTAACGGCAAGATAGGGCGCGCCAGGCTCTTGTCCGATGGCATGGACAGCCCTGGCAACAAGCTCCTTGCCGGTCCCGGTTTCCCCGACAATCAACACCGGATCCCTTTCTCCGGCATAGGTTTCGATCATTGCATAGAGTTTCCGCATGCCGGGATGACCGCCGACCAGGCCGTGAAACCGCTCAGCCTGCGTTCTGCCGGCCTGGAGCTGCTGCTTCAGCCTTTTATTGTCTGATAAGAGTTCCCGCCGCTCGATGGCCCGCTCAAGGGTAGCCAGGATAATCTCCTCGTCCACGGGTTTCTGCAGAAAATGATATGCTCCGCTTTTCATGGCTTCTACAGCCAGGTTGATATCGCCATGCCCGGTAATCAGGATCACCGGCAATTCCGCATCATATTCAAGGAGATGTCCAAGCAGATCCATGCCGTCCATCTCCGGCATGCGTATATCTGCCAGTACAGCGGAAAAAACATGCTCTTTTACCAGCGCAAGAGCCTCAACCGGGCCGGTTGTTGTTATGGGAGCATAGCCGTTGAGGGAAAGGGTCTGGCTGATGGCTGCCAGGAGAAAACGGTCGTCATCAACCACAAGAACCGCCTGCCCGCTGCCGGATGAAATACCTTCCTGTTTCGTCATGAAGCCTCCATGGTTTTTTCCGGCGCTGCAATATGTTGGGGAATAGTCACCTGAAAACAGGAGCCCTGCTCCGGCACGGAACGTACTTCTATACAGCCGGAAAAACCATGCACGATCCGTTCAACTATGGAGAGCCCCAACCCCATACCTGTGCCCGCCTCCCTGGTGGTAAAAAAAGGATCAAAAATCTTTTCCCGCTCCTCAGGGCTCATGCCGTGTCCGTTATCTTCGATGGAAATAAGTACATACGGCTGCCTGCGCATGGTCTTGGGGTTCACCCTTTTCACCACCCTGGTCTCGATGGTCAGTTTAGGATGGACAACACTGCCCATGGCCTGCAGCGCATTCTGGATCAAATTGAGCAGCACCTGTTCAAGGCGGACCTCTACTCCAAGAACAATGCATCCGGAAGAAGCTTGCCGCAGATCCACTTCCACTTCACCGATACGGAGCTGCGCCTCCAGAAATTGCAGAATCTTGGCGATAAGCGGGTTGATGTCTACGGGATAGAGCTCCTCCTCCACCTTGCGGCCGAAACTGCGCATGGTATTGATAATGGACGAGGCTTTATGCACCCTGTCCACGATGAACTCCAGATTACGCCGGAGCATTTCCAGGTCTGGCTGCGGTTTCTCCAGGGCCTTGATCCCGTTTCTGGCAAAGAGCAGTATGGCATTCAGAGGCTGGGTCAGTTCATGGCCGATGCCTGCGGTCATTTCGCCGAGGTTGGCCAGTCTGCTGGAATGGATCAGCTGTTTCTGCCCTTCCTGCAGCCGATGCATGAGATCGTAAAATTCAGAGCAGTCGGAACAAATAAGCAGGTACAGGGTCAGGCCGTCGGAATTGCAATACTTCGAGCCGCGTATCTTGACCGGCAGAACGCCGTCCCTGGTCTTGAGATGGGCTTCAAATTCCGTAAAGACGCCTGTTTCAAGATCTTTCCGCACCTTTTCTTCGGTTACCTGATCGAGAATATCGTCCAGGTGCAATGCCGCCCGGCTGACCTCCGGGAAACGCGTTTTAGCATAAAACTCCTTATTAGCCTGGATCACCTTGAAATCATGGTCAAGCACGAGAAGAAGTTCGGCAATGCCTGAGAGCACCCGTTCCGTGAATGAACGGCCGGCTTCAGCTTCTTCATGTTTCCTGAGAAAGCGGACAACCAGGTCTTCGCGCTGCTGCTCAAGAATTCTGATGGTTTCATCGACCATGGCGTGCCCTCGTATCTTGAAGTGATCACCGACCGGTTACAGACAACCAGCTTTGCATTGTACACCTCACATCCACCCTTGTCACCAATTCTACACATATTATCGTCCGAAAAGGCGTTCAAAGTCACCTATTCTACACTCTCAATTTTTATATATCATTTTAACATGTTATCTAAACCAAGTCCTTTTTCCATGTAACCAAATCTACACAACAGGGAAAAAGCAGTTCGGCCTGCAACGCTTTGGCACCATCTTATAACCACCTAAATTAACACAATATTCCAGCAATACCCATCCAAAAAGAGCAACTGGCCCCATGTTTGCGATACACAATACAGATCAGACGTGTTCAAGCAACCAACCAGCATGGCTGAACCAGGTTGGCCGGCCACAACGAAGCATGAAAGTTTGTCACTCCGCATGGCGCCTTCTGCTCTCTGCCGGAGACTTTCATATAAAATCAGGAGCAAGTCGGCATGCGCAACATCGATGACAGTGAATATCTCACTCCGGCCCAGGCAGCTTCGGTATGCTGCGTCTCTGTGGATCGATTTTTCCGCTGGCTCGATTCCGGTCTCATACCGGTCATCTGCAGGCGCGGCCGGCGACTGATCAGCTCCCAGGATCTTATTCATCATCTTGTCAGGCATAACATTCCGGTCCCGGACCGTCTTCTTCAGGGGGGCCTGAAAAAAATTCTGGTCATTTTACAACAGCTGATCATGCCCAAAGCCGTCACCGCAAAAATCATCTGGACGTTGTACCGGTTCAGGGAAAAAACGCCCTGCATCCTCGAGTGCATTGCCTATGACAGTAATACCGAGCTGAAAATAATCACCTTTTCTCCGGATGCAATCCTCCTGTTCGGCATGGATGAGCAGGTTGAGGACACCGCAGCCGGCATCAGGCAGATCCTGACCAATGCCATACCCCTGTACAGTTTTTCCCCGGCACAGGCCGCTGAATTCGCCTCTACCCTGGACCATCTGGGAGGATGACCATGCCTGACCACAAATCCCACTATTACAAAAAATTACGAAAACTTCTCACAGCGGTTTTCTTTCTCTGCGGCATAGTCCCCATCCTGATTATCGCCTCCACCTCCATCTATAATTCCCGGCAGGTGGCCATCGGAGATATTGAAGTCACAGCCGGGCAGGTCATCACCCATCGGCATGACGTGATCAATAATTTCCTCAAACACCAGGTGGACCTGCTGAGCACCTTGATAAGTCTCTATGATGCAGACCATTTCAACACTGTTGAAACTTTGAACCAGCTTTTTCTGGCCATCAGCAGAGCCGGAAGTATTGTTGACCTGCAGACCATTGCTTCTACCGGTGAGCAACTTGCCTATGTCGGTCCCTATCGCGAGCAGATTACCGGTAAAAACTATCGTGATCAGCCGTGGTTCAATGAAGTGCTGGTGCGCGGTGTATATGTAAGTGATATTTTCAGCGGTTACAGAAATCTCCCCCATTTCGTGGTCGCCCTGACCGATCCCTTGAAAAGCTATGTACTGCGCACCACCATTAACTCCAGCGTATTCAACTCGTTACTGCACAGCGCCCAGATCGGCGCCCATGGAGATGTGCTCATCGTCAACACCTCCGGAGAGCTGCAGACGCCCAGCCTGCAGAACCAGGAAGCACTCAGCACAGAGGAACAACAACTCATCCGGTACCATACAGGAACAAAGATTTCCCGCCTCCAGGACGAACTGTATGCAACCACCTGGCTCAACACCCAGAACTGGATGCTGCTGCTCAAAGTACACATTCCCGACATGCTGGAAGGCTACAGGCAGCATCTCCACCGCACCATCGTCATCATCAGCGTCACTGCATCGGTTTTTCTTTTCACCGCCTTTTTTCTGAGCCGATTCATTGTCTCGCACATTGCCAGAGCGGACAGGGAGTCTGCGGCCATGGACCAGCAGATGGCTCATATCGAAAAAATGGCCAACATAGGTCGCCTGGCAGCAGGCGTCGCCCATGAAATCAACAACCCCCTGCAGATGATCCTGGCACAGGTGGGCTGGCTGGAAGAGCTGCTTCCCGAAGAAGACCCCGATACCCTGAAAAATCATCAGGAGTATCTCTCCACCATAGCCAAGATCAAACACCATGTGGAACGGGCTGCGGTCATCACCCACAGGTTGTTGGGATTTGCCCGCAAGATCAGCGCTGAACAGGAACAGGTACAATGCAACGATGTGGTGATGGAAACCCTTTCCTTCCTGGAAAAAGAGGCCCAGCACAACAACATCACCATCACCCTGAATCTGGATGACAACCTGCCGACAACCATGACGGAATCCCACCGGCTGCAGCAGGTTCTGCTCAATCTCTTTGACAACGCCCTGGACGCAGTTGGACAGGACGGGACAGTGACGATCTCCACAGCTGTCCGGGAGAGCGATATCTCCATCAGCGTAGAAGACAACGGCCCAGGCATCAACGGCAAAGTCATGCAGCAGATCTGGGATCCGTTTTTCACCACTAAAGAACAGGGCAAAGGGACAGGTCTGGGATTGTCCATAAGCCAGAACATTATTCGAACCATGGGAGGTACCATTACCGCAGAAAACAAACAGCAGGGAGGAGCTGTATTTACGGTGACCATTCCCATCCGACAGACAACACTTCCCAATCAGGAAAGGAGGACCCAATGACAAGATACAGCGTACTGATCGTGGACGATGAACAGGACTTTCGCGAAATCATGGTCAAGAAACTGCAAAAACGAGATCTCCAATGTGACGCCGCCGAAAACGGTGAGGTTGCGCTGGAGATGTTCAAACCGGGCAAGTACGACGTGGTCCTGCTGGACGTCAAAATGCCGGGTCGGGACGGTATAGAAATCCTCAAGGAAATGAAAAATATCGCCCCCCTGACCGAGGTGGTCATGCTGACCGGCCATGCATCTGTGGAATCAGGAATCGACGGCATGAAGTACGGCGCCTTTGATTACCTGATGAAGCCAATGGACATGGAGCGGCTCATGGAAAAACTGGATGCCGCCCGGGAACGGAAACGCGTTCAGGAAGAAAAAATAGAAATGGCGCAAATAAAGCGGCATATGGCCATGCCCGGATAATCCGTAAGGCATTGCCGTAGGACGCATTAAGCTGGATGGAAACATATACCCTAAGGAGGAAGTTATGAGTTTTTTCCGCAACCTACACCAATTCATGATGGCGGGCGCCCGTGCGCAGGCTCACTGGGAATTGGAGATGTCCAACAATATTCTGCGCAGTCGAAAACGGCTGGCCATCCTCGGTCTGCTGCTCATTCCCGTACTTCTCGGCGGCATCGCCTTTGCCGACAGCGTGGGAGGAGCGCTGCCCTCTTTTCTGGGTGGTAAAGCCGCATATGGACCTTCGCATTACACCAACCTGATCTTCGGCGCTTCCATCCTGGTGGGACTCTGTGCCGGCCTGATCACCGGCTGTATCGGTGCCGGCGGCGGCTTTATCATTGCCCCCGCCCTGATGAGCGTCGGCGTCAAGGGTATCCTGGCGGTCGGTACGGATCTGTTTCACATCTTTGCCAAGGCGATCATGGGATCAGTGCTGCATCGTAAAATGGGTAACATTTCAGTGGCCCTTGCCGCCACCTTTCTCATCGGCGCTATCAGCGGGACAACCGTGGGCGGCTACATCAACAGGGCACTGTATGACAAAAACCCTGTGCTCAGTGATATGTTCATCACCATCATCTATGTGTTCATGCTTGGTTTTCTTGCCTTCTACGCCCTGGCTGACTGGTACAGAACCACCAGGAAAAAGAAAACAGCAGACGCAGGCGCTGAAGCTCAGACACGACAGAGCGAGGAAGTACCGCCGATTGGGAAAAAAGTGCAGTCCATCAATCTGCCGCCGATGCTGACCTTTGATAAAGGCGTCACCCCCGGCGGCCGGAAAATCTCAGCCTTTTTCCTGATTGCTGCAGGATTCATCGTCGGACTTGCCGCAGCCATCATGGGTGTAGGCGGCGGTTTTCTCACCTTCCCGATTTTCGTCTACGGCCTGGGCGTCTCTTCCATGACCACCGTGGGAACGGATATTTTCCAGATCGTTTTCACCGCCGGTTACGGTTCCATCACCCAGTACGCTGTTTACGGGTTCATCTTTTACACCCTGGCCATGGGCATGCTGCTGGGTTCATTGATCGGCATCCAGGTCGGTTCCATCGTCACCAAAGTCGTATCCGGAACCACCATCTGCGCATTCTATGCGGTGACGGTCAGCGCCGGATTCTTCAACCGCGCCTGCGCACTGCCGGCCAAGATGGTCAAAATGGGGTATCTGGATATCTCCCCACAGATCCTCAAAGCGCTCAACACCATCGGCACCTATGGATTCTTCTGCATCATCATTATCTTTGCGGTCTGGGTATTCTGGAGCTTTTTCACCAACCTGAAAGTTTTACGTTCTGAGGAGGTACATGACTCATGGGAAATGCAACACAATTAAAAACTCGCGGCATACTGATGCTGGTCTCGTTTTTCGCAGTACTGGCAACGATATTCATGCCCCTGTTCCCCGGACCAACTGGAAAAAAAGTCAATGGCCTGGTTTTTCTGGACAATTTCTTTAACCAGCTGTCAAAGGGATCAGCTTACTATATCGATAAACAGCTCGAGGCCGCCGGAGAATATGCAGGAACACCGTTTGCGTATACCTTGGTGATGAAGTCTACCCAGCAGGCGGCCCTGGCTGATTTGATGCTCAAAAAACATCAGATTACAACGGAGTCGGCAGGCGTACACATCAAGGTTGACAGCGATTTTTCCAAAGTTATGACCACGATTCTCAATGATGCGGATATCATGTATCAGAACAACGGTCAGGTCCTGACGGAAATGTACGGCGTGCCCGAATTGGAGGCCCTCTATTGCTGGTACCAGGTGCTCGATGCCATGGAAGTGCAGCTGACCAAGAATCGAGCCTTTGCCCAGGCAAAATTTGTCAAAAACAGCATGACCAAAGCCTTGGAACCGGCGTATAATTATTACAATGTTGAAGTGAAGCCGGTACGGGAAGAGATGGTGCTTCTCTGCATCGCTCTGGTCTTTTATGTAGCCTATACGGTCTGGTATGGTTTCGGCCTGCTCTATATCTTTGAGGGGTTGGGTATCAAACTTGAACACTGATCAACAACCGGTCACCCCGCGCCTGCCGTACACCCGGCAGACGCGGGGATCTATTACGGCGAAATAATGGGCAATTTTCTCTCCAGACTCAAACACCTGTTTTCCCCGGCAGCGCCTTCCCTCTCCCTTGAAGAGCTGCAACAGCTATTCCTTAACAAGTACAGCCATTTCAGAGAGCTGCTCACAGCCAACAACAATGCCCTGGAAGCCATGGCGGAATTGGAGCAGGCTCAACTTCGGGGGCGCAGCTTTTCCATGGCTTTTATCAGGGCGAAATCCACCCTGGTGGCTGTCAATGTTTTTAAAATGATAGAAAATCTGCGCATTGTAGCTGACGGCAAGTACGGCGCCCTTGTTCCTGCCTATGAAACCATTGAACAGAAAATCAACGATCTGCTTGACCGTGAACCTGAGCCGGTTGAAGGAGCATGGATCCTGCCGATGGATGCTGTCAGCCGTGCATCTGTTGCCTTGAGCGGGCAAAAGATGGCTAACCTGGGCGAGGCCGGGCGGGTCGCAAACATCTTCATACCTGATGGCTTTGTGATAACCAGCGCCGCAGCACGGACCGTCCTGCAGCAAAACAGACTCTTCACTGAAATCAACCGCATCTTTCAGCAGACCGACCCCCACGATCTGGAAGATATGCATCGCCGCAGCCATGAGGTACAGCGGCTTATCCAACGATGCACCCTGCCGGTTGAGCTGGAAACACAACTGTATGCACAGTTTGACCTGCTGCTGGAACACTATGGTAATGATCTTGAACTGGCTGTCCGATCCAGCGCCCTTGGGGAGGATCTTGGCCAGGCCTCTTTTGCAGGATTATATCGCACAGAACTCAATGTGGATCGTGAACAGCTGATCCAGGCCTATAAAAGTGTGCTGGCATCCACCTATTCCACCCGGGCAATGACCTATCGCCTGGCTAAGGGATATCGACATGAACATATGCTCATGGGGGTTGGCTGTCTGGTCATGATCAAGGCCGTGCTCAGTGGTGTCTGTTACTCCAGATCACTTACCAATAGCCCTGAATATTTGGATATTTTTTCTTCCCTCGGCAGCGCCAGGGGAATTGTGGAAGGGACAAAGGAGACAGTCCTTGTCCAGGTCGCACGCTCAGCTCCATATACGCGGCTGGAAACCGACCAGGACGACACAACCGTTACCTGCCCCTTGAGTGATGCACAGATACCGCTGATAGCGGAAACAGCCATGAACCTGGAGCGGCATTTCGGTGCTCCCCAGGACATAGAATGGTCCATTGACGGTTCGGGCAGGCTCTTTATCCTGCAAAGCAGACCCATATCCACAATCTTTTTAGAATCACCAGCAGAGCCGCAACTTCATACTGATGCTCTCAAAATACTGCAGGGCGGTGTAACAGCCTGTCCCGGCGGCGGCTGCGGACCTGTGCGCATAGTGCGCAACACGGTTGACCTGCTCTCCTTTCCCCGTAAGGCAGTTCTTGTGGTGGAACATCCCCTGCCCGAATGGGCGCCGCTCCTGAAACGGGCTTCTGCCCTGGTTGCGACCACGGGCAGCGCGGCAGGACACCTTGCCACCATTGCCCGTGAATTTGCCCTGCCCACACTCCTGGGCATACAGGATGCGCTCAAGGTCCTGGACAATGACCAGGTCATTACCGTGGACGCCTCCCACCGTTCTATCTACGAAGGATGCATCAAGGAACTATGTGTCACTGCCGGATCCCGATCCACCCCCATTCAAGGCAGCCCGGTTGAGCAAACCATGAACCTGGTACTGCGCCACATCACCCCGCTCACCCTGACGGATCCCGGCTCTCCCCTGTTCAGGTCATCACACTGTACGACCCTGCATGATATTACCCGTTTCTGCCATGAAAAATCCGTAACCGAAATGTTCCGTTTTGGAGAACGCTACCGCTACGTCAAAGGAGCTGCCAAACGATTAGTCGACAACATGCCCATGGAATGGTGGGTGATAAACCTGGCGGACGGTTTCAGCGAAGCATACGATGCTTCGGAAAAATACATCAATATATCCGATATTGTCTCCTCACCTATGCTGGCCATCTGGAGCGGCATGCACGCCTTTCCCTGGCAAGGGCCGCCCCAGGTGAGTTTCCGGGGAATGGGCTCCATACTCTTTCAATCCACCCGTAATCCCGGCCTTGATCCGGCCGTACGTTCAGCCATGATACAGAAAAATTACTTCCTGGTCTCACGTAATTATTGTAATCTGAGCGTCAGGCTCGGCTACCATTATGCTATGATCGAGGCCTATATCAGCAGTCTGCGCACGGAACGGTATGTCACCTTCCGTTTCAAAGGCGGGGCTGCCGATGAAGAACGGCGTATCGCCCGGGTTGACCTGCTGACGGACCTGCTGCAGGAGTTTGATTTTCGGGTCGATCGGATTGGAGACGCCCTGACTGCGCGGGTGGAAAAACGCTCCCAGGAATTTCTCCACTCCCGTCTGCAGGTGTTGGGGTATCTCTCCATCCATACCCGTCAAATCGATATGGTTATGACAGATACCGGCAGCCGGCAACAGTATAGAAACACATTTTTCAGGGACATTAAGGAGATGCTCAGCAATGACGAACACGGATTCTCTTGATGCGGCACAAAAAGTCAGCCTCCTGATGGTGGATGACGAGGCGGACTTTCTGGAAACCATGCACAAACACCTCAGCCGCAAGGGGTTACAGGTTGCGACTGCCGATGGATGCGCTGCCGCGATCAGCGCCATGGAAACGGAGCCCAGGGGTGTCATTGTCCTTGATGTGAGCATGCCTGGAATCGACGGCATCCAGTGCCTGCAAAAAATCAAACAACGCTGGCCGACAAGCGAGGTCATCATGCTCACCGGCCACGCCTCCATACAGTCAGGCGTCCAGGGCATGCGGAGCGGCGCCTTTGACTACTGCCTCAAGCCCATTGACACCCAGGAACTGGTGGAAAAAATTGAACTGGCAGCCCGGAAATATCTTGTTAATCAGAAGAAATAAAAAGTCGGAAATCAGGGGAACGTATCGTCTCCGGATGGAGCCCCCCCGCTCAAATGTTCGCAGTCATCAAAATCGGCAAGAGCTGTAACTCTCCCCTCTTCATAGGCATTATGCCAATTCTCAGGCACCGGTATTGCTTTGTAAAGTTCTGCTCGCTTTGCTTCAAGCAGCCTGCGCGGTCGACGCATGAAATCGGCTGCACAGTACACTTTTTTTCCTGCGGCCTCGCTTAACCTGTCCAACCAGTTGATCCCCTCCTCCGAGCGAAGCAGGTGGTGGTCCACTATCAGAGTCGAAACAGTCCGGGCAAGACGCAAACCGTTTTCCCACGCCCGGCTCTTCAACCGATCACCGAGTGTCTGGATATAGAGCGGCGGCCCTGCCGTAAAGACAATGTCCGGCGCCCAATCGAGGATCATCTCCACCGTAGTATCATCCAACAGCTGAATATCGGAGGCGTGCACAAAGACCCGTCCACGGGAGGCGATACGCGTCATCATGACGGCGCCGAACCTGCCGTCCGGAGCACCATGCGGCACTGCCTGCGAAAAAGTCAGCAGCCCTGTTGAGAGTCCTTCAGCGACCTTCAGATTCGAGCCAAGCAACTCTGCCAGGTTTTCAGCACGGTGTTGCATGCGACTTGAGAGGCCGGACTTTGCTTTGCTCCAGCAAGGCAGGTCAACAACATGCGGAGGGAGCTGCGCAAATCCGAGTTGATAGGGGTTGGCGTGCAGCAGGGGCACATGGTCACCATGAAAATGACTGAAGACGAGATCCGTGGCATTTGTCAAGGCGCGTATAATCCGCTCTCGAATTTTGATGCCGGCCGCAATCTGGCAGGGATGGGGAAGCAGGCTGTGGCGCCGGTATCCCAACGCGATACCGGCGTCAATGAGAATTCTCCGATCTCCTGCCGTCACAAGACAACACATACCGCGAACACCCAACGACTCTGTAGCCAGTATCTCCAGTTTCACAGACGTTTGCCTCTCTCTTGAATCCGTGACTATTTTTTGAACTGCAAAATCTATCTCATGACAATTTCAAGAAAATTATACTTTCCGTGTTTCCGGCAATACCCAAAGGTTGCGAACGCCAAAGGTCCATTCAACCATTAAATTGAACGCTATTACAGAGAAAGCCTTTTCAGTATGTGCCTGTTCCGGTATTTTATAAAAATCTGCGGCAACATACCTCCGTTGCCATGCCTACAACCTGAATCGGAGAGCCTCTTTCACACAGGCGGGACAGAAGAGAACATAATGTACAAATATTATTCTTACATCAAAGAAATGGGCCCTGCCTGGATCATCAGCGCAGTTGCCTGTGGTCCGGCAACCCTGGCCAGCGTGGCCATTGCCGGGGCGACCTATGGCTACAGCATGCTGTGGGTGGTCGTTCTCAGCGCGGTCTTTGGAACAACCGCCCAGTATCTGGCTGCCAGGGTAGGTGTTCTGGAAGGGAAAGGCATTATCACGGCAACAGAGCAGCATCTGGGAAAGGTATGGGCTTGGATTCTCACCATAGACGCCCTCCTGGCTACCTGGCTGGCAGCCATAGTGCTGATGAGCGCCCTTTCCGGCATCACCTCGCTGGTCACCGGTATGGATACGCCCTATTGGGGCGTGATGTACGGCATTCTTATCGGACTTTTTCTGGTACGCAAAGGGTATCGAACATTTGAAACCCTGTGCAAAATGCTGGTTATCTTTGTTGTCTTCTGTTTTATGGTCACCCTGTTTATGGCAGACCTGTCCCTACCCGGCATCGCGCAGGGTCTGGTTCCCAATCTTCCCGGCGGTATGGATGCAGCCCTGATGATGGCGGCCATCATGGGCGGTGCCGTGCATATCACCATTATCGGCATGCACACATACAACACCAACGCCAGAAACTGGAAACCAACGGATCTCCCCCTGGCGCGGTTTGACACCATCTCTTCCATGGGGCTGGCTTTCGGCACATACAGCGTGGCCATCTTCCTGGTTGCAGCAGCGGTACTCAACCCAAACGGCATCACCATAAAAAAAGCAACCGATGCGGCCTTTGCCCTGCAGCCCCTGCTGGGTGACAATGCCATGAGGATTTTCATGGCAGGTCTCTGGGGAGCTACCCTGTCCACCCTCTCACCCACCTTCATGGCCGGCGCCTATTTTATTTCCGACAAAATGGGCTGGGAGCTCAATGTCCGCAATAAAGGCTTTGCCGCCGCAGTCTTTGCAGGCTGCCTGGTCAGCATGACCGGGCCTTTTATCAAGGGTAGCTTTTTTCTTCTTCTGCCGGTCATGCTCGCCCTGGGACTCACCGGCACGCCTTTGATCATTGCCGTCATTCTCTATCTGTTGAACAGAGCCGACAGCCCGAAAAAAAATTCCATCCTCCTCAATTGTATGGGAGGGCTCACCTTTCTGGTCACGACGTTTCTAGCTGCCCGTTTTCTCCTGACCAAAATCGGATTGCTCTCATGACTGCACCCGATATTACACAGTACCTGGGTCGCCAGACCCTGCTCGCCGGAGATGTCAACTCCGGAAAAACGACCAGAACTACGGAAATTATCAGGCAATTTCTGGCAGCCGGCTACGCCCGGAATCTGGCAATATTGGATCTTGCACCCGACCCCATCAAGGGGGTTGGCGGCAAACTGTCCTTTGATGCAGTCCCGGGAGTACGCTACCTGACAGATCACATTGCAGCGCCCAGACTCATGGGCACGGATGCGGCGCACACGCTCGAGCTGGCAACCCGTAATGCACGAACCATAGAAAAGCTGTTCAGCGACCTGCAGCGTGCCCCCCGGGATATCCTGTTTATCAACGATGCCACACTCTACCTGCAGGCTGGTAGTCCGGACCTGTTTCTCGGTATCCTGCACAACAGTTCCACCCGGATCATCAATGCCTATTACGGAGACTCGTTTGACGATTCCGAACTGAGCCGACGGGAAAGACGCTTAACTGAAATGCTGATGGAACAAAGCGATGAGGTTGTACTGCTGTAACCAGCCGGTGCTATGCTTGTTTCAGCGAACAGCATCATTCTGAGCCAGGGGAACAGCATGTCCATGTACTTCCCTCTCCTGCCCCAGATGCAGACACGCCAGAGCCGCAGCTCCCGTCAAACCAAGGATCAGAATAACGACCCCGTTCCAGTCCCAATGGGCAAATATATAACCGCCCAGTGTCCCGGAGATGCTGGATCCCAGGTAATAGGAAAACAGGTACAGGGATGAGGCCTGGGCGCGTGCTTGGTCGGCAATGCGTCCAACCCAGGCTGAAGACACGGAATGTGCTCCGAAAAAGCCCATGGTAAAGATTACAATCCCGCAGATAACGATAAAAAGCGCTCCAGTGCAGGTCAGGAGCAAGCCACCGGCCATAACCGCTAACGACACAAGCAGAATGCGGCTGCGTCCATAGCGGTTCACCAGGCTGCCCATGACGGTGGAGCTGACAGCGCCGAATGCGTAGGCAAGAAAGATCAGTCCGACCTGAGTGTGGGCGAGGTTAAACTCCGCACCGAGCAGACGAAAGGTGATGTAATTGTACATGGTGACAAAACCGCCCATGCAGCTGAAGGCAATCAGATATAAATGGAGCAGTCCCGGATTTCTCAGATGACCGAAAAGGGACCTGGAAAGTGACATGATCTTGAAAGGCCGGCTTTTAAAATTTCGGGAACCGGGAATCAGCACCAGAAAAACTATTCCGCAGAGCAGGCTCACCAGGGCTATGACCGCCACTGCCGAGCGCCAGGAGAGGTAATCCGCCAGCCAGGCCGTCAGGAGACGCCCGGTCATTCCTCCCAGAGCATTACCTGCAATGTACAGGCCCATGGCGCTGCCAAGCGCTTTTGGTTCAAATTCATCATTAAGATAGGCCATGGCAACCGCAGGGATACCTGCGAGGATGATCCCCTGCGCCAGGCGAAGCAGCAAAAGCAGAGAAAGCGATTCGCTGAACACAATCCCGAGCGCCAGAAGAGGGGCAAAGATAATGGCCACGCTCATCAGGATTTCCCGGCCTATGGCATCGGACAACGAACCTGACAGGGGCAGTGTGAAGGCAAGGGAGAATGTAGCGCACGACAATGACAGGCTGGCCATAGCCGGCGAAATGCCGTACTCACTGACAAGATTCGGAAAGAGCGGCTGAAAATCATAGAGAGTCGCAAAGGTGACGAACCCGGCTAAGAAAAGCGCCAGGTTGGCTATGTAATACTCTTTACTGCCCTTCCCGATGTGTGTGGTCTTGTTCATAATCCGTACCCCATTATCTTTTGACACACAAGGTACTTGCCCTACAACCATAAGTAAAATATATTGTTTTTATATTTATGATATTATTATTTTATGGATAAAATATGGACATCCGTCAACTCCGTGTTTTTGTAACAGTTGCAGAGCATCAAAATTTCACCCGGGCTGCTGAAATCCTGCATATTGCCCAGCCTGCAGTGAGCATCTCTATCCGCAAACTGGAAGAAGAGCTGGAACTGACCCTGTTGAACAGGCAGGAAAAGAAGGTCACCCTGACAGCGGAAGGTTTAAACCTGCTGGATCATGCCAGGCGTATTCTGGACAGCTTCAAGGCAGCTGAAGAGGATATGGCGGAACTGAAAGGACTTACCCGGGGAGAAGTCAAAATCGGCATCCCACCGATGATGAGCGCCCATTTTTTCCCTCGTATCATCATGGAGTTTCGCAAACAATACCCGCACCTGAAAGTTGTTGTCAGCGGGGAAGGAGCTGCCAGCATTCACAACATGATCAGTCAGGGGGAAATCGACATAGGGGTTATTGCGGACCATAAAATCGCAGCCGGAGTCGGCCATCAGCATTTTCTGCGTGAAGAAATCGTTATTTGCGTGCCTAAAGACCATCCTTTTATCGGCCGGGAAAAGGTCACTCTGGCCGACTTCTTCAAAGAGCCCCTGATCCTCTACACCCCGGGCTATTACATGCGTGAGCTCATGGACAACCTGGTCAAACAGACAGGCCGTAAACCGGATGTCGTTTTTGAGACCAATCTGTTTTCCCTTGTCCGCTCCATGGTCAGGGAACGAATGGGAATTTCAACCTTTCTCAGGATGGTGGTTGCCGATGACCCGGATCTGGCGGCGGTCTCGTTCTCCCCTCCCCTTTTCCTGGATCTTGATATCGCCTGGAAAAAAAACAGGCACCTCTCCAGGGCGAACCGGGCCTTTATAAATTTTCTTTTTGAATACAGCCAAAGTGTTCAGGAGTAAATACGTTCTTCTAACGGTGACTGTTTTCTAAACTGCTACCCCCCGTTTTGATGTAACAGTTGCTTTACCGCACTTTTCAATTCAACGAGGCGATATGGTTTGACGACCCGAGCCTTGAATCCGTATTTCTGATAATGAGCCATGACGTCGTCCGTTGCGTAGCCACTGGAAACCATCAGTTTTGCATCAGCATCCATATTCAAAATTTCATGGGCAACGGCTTTTCCTCCCCTTCCCCCGGGTATGGTTAAATCGAGAATCACCAGATCAAAGGGATCTTTATTCTGCAGACTACACCGGTAATGTTCAACGGCTTCCTCAGCATTGACTGCGAGTGTGACCCTGTGTCCCATTTCGACCAGTATCGTTTCAAGCAGCATACGTAATTCCGTTTCATCATCCATAACCAATATCCGTGCCGATTGTCCCGAAACAGATCCCGGCGCTTCTTGCTCCGTATCGGCATCTGCCAATGCCTCCTCTGTTTCTGCGGCTGGAAGGCAGATGGTAAAACAGGTTCCTTCATTAACACGGGAACTGACGGAAATACTGCCTTTATGTTTATTAATTATCGAATGAGAGGTGGCTAATCCCAACCCGCTTCCTTTTTGTTTCGTGGTGAAATACGGATCAAATATTTTGTCCAGATGTTCCTGTGTAATGCCTACACCCTGATCCTGCACTGTGATCACAACATATCTACCATCTTTCTCCTGCATATTACTTGACTGAATGGTAATTGTGCCGCCGGTGGGCATTGCCTGCTGGGCATTTATCACAAGGTTGCTGATTACCTGACTGATCTGTCCCTTGTCTACCGATACCGGCCATAATGTATCCGGAAAGTCAAATATCGCTTTGGCGTTACTGCCGTGTATCGAAAAAGTTGTTGTTTCTACAATCAATTCGTCGATTGAAACAGTCTCTTTAATCGGCTCTCCGCCTTTGGCAAAAGTAAGGAGCTGCTTGGTCAATTTGATAAGGTGTTCCAGGGATCGATCAGCTGAATCTAAAAAATGATACGCTTTGTGATCCGGCGCCAGGTACAACTTTGCCAGTTCGAGATTACCGAACAGCCCTGTGAGCCAATTGTTAAAATCATGGGCAATCCCGCCGGCCAAGATCCCCAATGAATCAAGTTTTTCGAGTTGTAAACGCTCCTCCTCAGCTTTTTTGATGTCAGAAACGTCCCAAAATATCCCCAGCATACCGGTAACATTCCCTTGAGAATCATAAACCGGCGTTTTTATGACCTGCACAAAAAAATTGCTTTGCCCAAGCGGCTGGTGAAGTTCTACAAATTGTACAGTCTTACCTGACCGCATCACGTCCTGATCATCTTTTTGGTATTTTTTTGCCAACTTGAATGGATGCAGGTCAAAGTCTGTTTTTCCTAAAATTTCTTCTAATACCTTTCCTTCAGTAGTACAGTAGCTTTGATTAGCAAATGTAAAACGACCTTCCAGATTCTTACTGAATACGCTTTGCGGCATACTGTCTATCAGGGATCGAAAAACCTCTTCATCGAAATGTATCGTGGGAAACTGTGTTGAATCGATTTGTGACACGGCATAATCCGCTGAACTTCTGTTCAGTTGTTCACGTAACATCTGCAGTTCAGTAATCAGTTGTGCTTTGGATTTATCTTCATCTTTCATACAATTATTTCTGCTGTATCAGTCAACAAAATGTTCAAATATTTTGTTTTTTCACATCAAACAATGGATAAATAGCGCCTAACAATAGGTCAAAACGGCACTACTGATAGACTTACCAGTATGAAGTGTCCAATTTGCCCAAAAAAAACTAAAAATTTTCCACTTTCAACATACCGGCATTCGAAAGAATTTTCATAGCAAAACATTATTATTTTAAACAGTTGACAGTAATTTCAAATCAAAAATCTACCTCTGAAATTTGAAATCTTACCACGTCAGCCTTGCCGGTTTATAAAAAAATACGACGAAGAAAAGGCCAAAAGCGTTGTAACCACACAAAGAGTATGTAACTATACGGTATATTTTGTCACACATTCATTGTCATATTTATCCAAAAGTCTGTAAGCGATCACGGGGTGCCGGAGGTGAACCATACCGAAGACCAGGACTTTCACTTTTTGTAGTTGGTTATTCCGGTTTATGTACAATTCACTGTATGATTTTTTCTAATACAAAAAAATTCATCTCAAATTTTTTTTCAATTTTATTGATCAGGATGGCTCCGATCCTGTCAATAGTCTGTATATTTTTTTTCATACAAATATCTGCGACATCAGCAAGTTCCGAGCAGAAAAATGTCGTACTCAAAGCCGGAAGTGAGCTTGATTACCCTCCTTTTGCAATGGTCACACCGGAGGGTCCCCGAAGTCAATGAAAATGTCGCCCAGAGCACTGTTGTCGTCAATGATATTACCCAGGAAATCGCTTCGGTGAATCAGGCGTCAAGTGAAGTGGACAGCGGCAGCACCCAGGTTCAAACGAGTGCCGAGGAATTATCAAAACTCGCCGAGCAATTGGATGCAATGGTGAGACGCTTTCAAGTCTGATTTCCACAGGAGGCATGATGCCTGGTTTACGGAGAGAAAAAATTCTTCCAGTAAACCAGGCAGATAACTACTCACAGGGGCACAGTCCAGCTTGATAACTTCCCCGTATTTGTAACTGATTACTGGGTGCCTGATAGCACACAGACCGGCGTAGCGTATTTGGTCATACGTAAGCCGGGCTGATCGCGGAGAGATCGAGTGCACTGTGAGCAGTTACCTCGTCCCCCCTTCTCCAGCTCTCCCCTGATAGCCGGTCCATTTTAAATGACACCCTGAAAATCGTCACTTCCGCAATAATCTCACTCCTGTTTTGCTCTTGGAGGAAAATCCCCCTATAATACGTTATATACGCATTATAAGATACCAATCGTCGATTGGTTAAAATACCCGATCCGGCTGAACGAACACCTGCTCCAAGGCCAACTTAATGAAAATTCGTTCCATTTTATTTCTCCACATAGGCCCGATACTGCTTGCGGCGGTCTGCACGATTTTTGCCTTCAACTACGCCTTGATCAGGAACAATTTAAAAGAAAATGCATGGAACGAGTTGAAAAAGACGGAAAAGGAGATGCACCGTGCCGTACAAAGCCTGCTGGATACAGCCATCGCCAATTACCTGAGAGGCATTACGGAAAAGAGCATCAGCTATATAGAACTTCAGTATACGGCATACAGCAAAGGACAGCTGACAGAGACGCAGGCCAAGGATAACATTCAAGCCTATTTTACCCGCACATCCGTCGGCTCGAGCGGATATCTTGTAGCTGTACTTGAACAGGACAGCCGACTTGTTCTGGACATCCACCCTTTTCTTCGCAATCAGGAATGCACGGATACTGAAGGATGCCGCGCCTGGGCCGACGTTCGGCACGGCTACACGGAATACGACTGGAAAAATCCGAAAGACAACAGCCTGAGGAAAAAAGCCGCCTATGTCATCGAGTTCCCTGAGTGGAACTGGCTCGTCGGCGCCTCGTCTTACCGGGATGAATTTGTCGATCTGATCGAAATCGATGATCTGCGGGCTCTTATCGAACCTGTCAAGATCATGAAAAGCGGATATCTGCTTATTTTTGACCAAAACGACCAACTGCTTGTTCACCCCGCCTACGAAGACCTGCGGCAGGAATTGCCTGATTCCGATCATAATTCACTGCAGCAAACCCTGCAAGCCCTCAGGGATACGCCTGACGGGTTCCTCACCTACTCCTGGAAAAATCCGGCGGACAAAACAGCACGGGACAAATACGCCTTTATAGAAAAACTGGATGATTTCGGCTGGTATCTTGTCGCCAGCGGATATCAGGATGAAGTTTTCGAGCCGATACAATATCTTACCAACATCACGCTCGTTATCGTGCCTTTAGCCGTTTTTTTCCTCCTGCTCATCATAGCCAGGTTGAGCAGGATTATCAGTACACCCCTTTTACTGCTGGAAAAAGGCGTGACCGGATTTTATCGGGACAAGACACCCTTTGTCTGGAACAGACATAATGTTGATGAAATCAATGTGCTCGGTTATGCCTTTTCCCGTATGTCGGATGAACTCAACCGTACCATGGGTGACCTGACCGCAAATATTGCCAAACGAGCGCATTCGGAAAAAGAGACGGAGCAGAGTCGAATCCTGCTGCAAAACATCATCGATGCAATGTCCTCAATAATCATCGGTGTAGACGGCAGCCTGCATATCAATCAACTCAACAGGAAGGGCCTGGACGCCATAAAACGAACCTTCAACGAGGTTCGGGACAAACCTTTGATTTCTTTCTTTCCCGAGCTTGAGAACTACAGGCATATCCTGGTGCAAAGCATAGAGAATAATACTCCGGCTACATATACGTATACGGTCACGGAAGATACGGGTCAAACCTCCCACCTGGAACTTATGATCGCTCCATACTTTACAGAAAGCGGGACCGGAGCGGTTATCCGCATCGACGACAATACAGCCCAGGTTGCAATGGAAGATCGACTCCGCCAGAGTCAGAAAATGGATGCCATCGGCCGGCTTGCAGGAGGCATAGCACACGATTTCAATAACATGCTGGGCGGCATCATGGGGGCCGCTGATATTCTCCAAAGCCGCCTTGGGGAAAAAGAGCAAAAACTTGTCCGGATCATTCAGCAGGCATCCAGGCAGGCAAGCGAGCTGATCCGGAAACTGCTGGCCTTCTCCAGAAAGGAAAAAATCGCCTTTACGGTTGTAGACCTGCATCAACTGATCAATGATACCGTAAAAATTCTCGAGCGGACCCTGGATAAAAAGGTCGTCATTGCAACCCATACCAATGCCGGGGAACATTGTGTTTCAGGTGATGCATCCCAACTGCAGAACGCCCTGCTCAATATTGCCATTAATGCCGGCCATGCCATGCCTGGAGGAGGAACTCTGACCATCAGTACCAGCAATGTGGAACTTGACAATCAGGATTGTGCGGCATCTCCATTTGCCCTAACCAGCGGCAGGTTTATCAAGCTCAGTATCCGCGATACGGGCTGCGGTATTGCAAAGGAGCACATCAAACACATCTTTGAACCGTTCTTTACAACTCGTGAGAAAGACAAGGGGACCGGCCTGGGCCTGGCTGCGGTATATAGCGCCGTTCAACAGCATAAAGGCGCCATCCATGTAGAGAGTGAACGTGATCAGGGGACCGAGTTCAGCCTGTTTTTTCCTGTAAGTGCGACACAACCCGACAAAGAGGCAGATCAAAACAAAGCTGTTGAAGGCAGCGGCTGCATCCTGATTATCGATGACGAAGAGGTGGTCCGGGAAACAGCCGGTATGATTCTGGAAGAACTTGGTTACACCATTCTGGAGGCGGAAGACGGCAAGCAGGGGTTGGAGGTGTATCAACGTCATCAGGACCAGGTGGACCTGGTGATTCTGGATATGATCATGCCTGTAATGGATGGGAGTGAGTGTTTTCTTGCCCTGAAAAAGATACATCCCGACCTGCCGATCATCATCTCTTCCGGATTTACCCGGGATGCTGATCTCAATTCCCTGAAAGAGCATGGGCTGGAGATCTTTCTACGCAAGCCCTATAGTGTCTTGGAGCTGAGCCGTGCTGTTGACCAAAGCATACGAAAAGGGTAACTGCTCACAGTTACAAATACAGGGAGGTTATCAAGCCGGCCTGTGCCCCTATGGGTAGTTACCGAAAAGGTACGTGATTACAGAGATGACATGTTATCGCCTGGTTCGCACCCTTCCTGTGATATGGGCAGCTGCATAACCACAAGCAGCCCTGAACCATGTTCAGCATTACGAATGGTGACACGGCCGTTGTGAAGATTGACAGCCTGTGCTGTGATGGAAAGGCCGATACCTGTTCCACCGCTCTGACGATCTCGTGCTGAAGAAACACGATAAAACGGTTTTGTGACGAACTCCAGTTCGTTTTCCGGAATACCCGGCCCGTGGTCCCTGATGGTTATTTCAGCCCAATCCACAGGCTTTCCGCCATCTTCGCTTACCTGCCGCAAGGCAATCTCCACAGCGGTTGTATCTGCGGTATAATACAGCGCATTACGTAAGACATTTTCCACTGCGCGCTGAACAAGTTCTTTATTCCCTTGCATGGCAACCACATCCAGGTGCAGTAATTCCACTGTTTTCGAGGAACCGGAGAATTCAAAACGCACGTCCCTGATCAGCTCGCTTATCAATGCATCGAGACGGAACACATCTTTCACGACCTGTCCCGGACCATGCTCAATCCTGGTCAGAATCAGGAGTTCATCGATGAGCACATTTAACCTTCCGGCCTCCTTCTCTATGCGGCCAAGCATATCCTCCGTGATCTTGGGATCCCGGGTACGGGTCAACTCCAGGGCAACGTGCAGCCGGGCCAGCGGTGAGCGCAGTTCATGAGAAATATCTCGGATCAAACGCTTCTGAGCTTCCATCAGGGACTGCATTTGTCCTGCCATTTCGTCGAAATCGTGTGCCAGCTCTGTTAATTCACGGCCGGCAAAACCCCGCATTGAACCGACCCGTGCAGTCAAATCTCCCCCTGCAATCTGCCGGCTTGCAGAACGTAAGCGTCGTATGGGCAAACTGAACGAGCGAGCCAGGACACAACAGACCAGGGTGGCAATCAATCCTAAAATGATCAAACGGACGGCAATACTTATTTTCAAATCCATCCCTGCCAGGTGGAACATGCCTGCCTCAGGCTTGGGAGGCGGCGGCCCCTGCATGTCACGTCCCGGAGGTGGTCCCAACTCATGGACACCGACAACGACATATGTCCGGCCGGCTTGGGTCTGGTACTTTTTTGCCGCATACAGCAGGGAAGACTCTTCCTGAATCTGCAGCCCATGCAGGCTGGCGGCCTTGCCTGCGAGCGAGTTGACCAGGCTCTCAGATCCCTTGTGCCGGCCAACGCTTGCCCCATTGACAAACAGGACAATGTCCGTACGCATGGAGTCCTGCATTTCACGGACAAAATCCGTAAAAGCCTTCGCTCCCTGACTTTCGTAAACAATATAGGCGGACTTGCCCATAACGACCAGAGACCTGGACAGGTTCATCGTGAAATGGGTGTGAAATCTTTCTCGGACCGTTTCAAGGGAACTGTGCGATATGGAATAGGTAACGATGCTGCTGATGACGCTTGAAAGAACAACCGTAAGGAAAACGCTGAAGAAGAATTTAAAAAAGATGCTGCGCATATGCTGTCACCTTCCTGTAATGTCATAAAGGCAACCCGCACTTCCCATGACTTTTTTGAATTTTCCCAAAAAACACACTGTTTTTTCAGGCGGGCCTGCTTAATGCTGTTAATTCAAGCTGTTAAAAAATTATTGAAAAAAGTCATGGGAAGTGCAGGCTAAATAGCGGCGTACAGATACCCCACCCCGCGTACGGTTTTTATCCGCTCCAATCCATTAACCTGGTGGCCGAGTTTTTTGCGCAGACTGCTCACATGCACATCTATGGAACGGTCGAACATTTCGAGTTTGCGTCCAAGAACCCGCTGGGCAAGGTCGTCACGATTGACCACCTCTCCGGCATGCAGAACCAGCTCTTTGAGCAGGAGAAACTCTGCTCCTGTGAGGGAGACAATTATTCCATTCTGCTTCACCGTCATGGTTCGAAGATCGATGTCTACATCCACGGCAGCCAGTGAATCCGGATCTTTGCGAACAGTATCACCTGAGCGGTCGCCGACATTACGTCGCTGGATCGCACGGATGCGGGCAACCAGTTCCCTGGGATTGAACGGTTTGGGCATGTAATCATCCGCTCCCATTTCAAGGCCGACAATGCGGTCGACATCATCTCCCCTGGCTGTCAGCATCAATATGGGTACCTGTGAAATTGACCGTAATTTTCTCAAGACATCAAATCCACTCATTCCAGGTAACATGACATCCAGGACGACAAAGGTAAACTCTCCGGATAGAGCCATTTCCAAACCCTGCTCAGAATCATTCACAGTGGTTATGTCAAACCCCTCCCGCTGCATATAATTGCTCAGCAACTCGCAGAGCTCGGTATCGTCATCAATAACCAGGATATGCTCTTGTTCATTCATACTGTTCGTCTCGGGAAAATAGAAAAAATCAATACATACATAACTGTCAGTAATTTACGGAAAGTATATTTTTTCATGGGGAAGATCAAGTAAGCAAAGTCCTTCTTAACCTTGATTTACAATCAACCTGCGTTTTTTACGGCATATTTTGCAGCAGATGCGCGGCGTCGGACACGCAGCTATAGTGACCCTCGGAGTCTGCATGTACCCGGAGTCTTCGCTTACCTGAAAATATTCGCCGACAACGCAGGCCGGCACTGCTTTACCTTTCTTTACGGAAATTTCCCTGTCCTTAACACAAAAAATACACAAA
The DNA here is from genome assembly GCA_963678525.2 of Desulfobulbaceae bacterium. Lineage (GTDB taxonomy): Bacteria > Desulfobacterota > Desulfobulbia > Desulfobulbales > Desulfobulbaceae > Desulfogranum. The sequence continues at coordinate 1,223,577 of CAXXDG010000002.1, read as the reverse complement.
ATCGCCGATAAGATGTTACCAATTATTTCATAACAGGAACAATCGTTGCCATGGACGGGCTCACTACTTTGCAGGAGGAAGAAAAATGGTAACAGGAATAAGCGGCTCCAGCCAACTGTTGAGCGCACTGTACAGCCGGCAGGCGAACCAGCAGAAGCCGCCCGGCCCCGAAGAAAAATTCGCAGCCCTCGATGCCGACCAAAGCGGAGTTCTCGAGACAAGTGAAATCGTCACCTTGACGGAAGAGGTCTCATCCATCACAGGAACAGAGGTTGACGCCCTTACATATGACGCCGATGCAGACGGCTCTCTGAGCCGGTCGGAAGTCGATGCCATGATGCAGGCACTCGTCATTAACGGCCCCCCAAGCGCACCACCCCCTGGATTTTACCAACAGGCCGTCAGCAGTTATCAAACAAACCAGACAAGCGATCCGTTTACCAGGGTGCTTGAACAGATGTCGGCACGGCCCATGCCTGAACCGCCGCCGACACCGGATGAAAAATTTACTGAACTGGATACTGATGAAAGCGGCACGCTCAACCAAGAAGAATTGACTGAATTTGTGGAGGAAATCGCTTCAACGACAGGTCAGGAGGTTAGCATTTCGAGTTATGATCAAGATGAAGATGGCGAGCTCAACCAGGATGAACTCGATGCCATGATGTCGGAAGTCATGGCACAATTCGGCCCGCCGCCCAACATGCCGGAAGGCGGTTCCATGCGTGATGCCCTGGTGTCATATCTGGAAAATGCGGATGAGGATACCATCACCGACCTGCTGGAGCTGATCAGCGGTTATGCGAGCAATATCAGCACTGACGCCGATACCTCCAGCGTGGATGTGGATGTTTGAGCCAATGCCGGTCCGGCGATGATCAGGCGCTTCAAACCTGACACCTGAAGCGCCTGCAGATTATCTCCCAGCCGGCATGGCTGCCCACACGTATCAACTACTCACAGGGAAGCAGCGGCAAGTTTGATTAACCCAGTATTTATACTGTTTGCAGAGTGGTTGATATTTCTGCAAACAAACCGGCGCAGCGTATTGGCTCATACCTAAGCCAGGCTGATTGCGGAGAGATCGAGTGCCCTGTGAACAGTTACGTCCACACGACTCATTCATCTGCGAAGGGAAGGGGGGGATTTCCTGAACACGCCGACCAGGAGCAGTCCGGCGACAAAACCACCGAAATGGGCGAAAAAAGCCACACCGCCTTCCTGACTGTGATTGAAGTATATCCCTGCAATCTGCATAAAAAACCAGTAACAGAGCATGAACACGGCGGGCACGGAAACGACTGTGATAAAAATCCCCAGGAATATCAGTGTCTTTATCCTGGCATGGGGATACAGGCGTACGTACGCCCCCATGACCCCGCCTATGGCTCCGGAAGCCCCCACCATGGGAACCAGGCTGTCCGGTGAACTCATGACCTGAACCGTTGCCGCGGTCAGGCCGCATAACAGGTAAAACAGGGCAAAACGAAAAGGCCCCATGGCATCTTCGACATTATCGCCGAAAACCCACAGAAACCAGAGGTTGCCGATCAAGTGCATCCAGCTGCCGTGGAGAAACATGTGGGAAATCATGGTATACCAGGGCCACCCCTGACTGAGTACGCAGGTCAGGTTGTGCCCCAGGGACACACGCATTCCCGGTGCTGTATTGCCCAACAGGTCACCGGGTATGATCGCCAGCGAGCACATGGAGGCAGCCAGGGAGTACTCACGGCCCATACCCTGGACAAATACCCAGAATATCCCGCAGAGCGCGACGATGGCCAACGTGACTATGGGAAAACGGCCGGCGGGGTTTTCATCATAGAGTGGAAACATGGCATTCCTGCTTTTCGGCCTCGGTTTTCGACGGCTTCATCCTGTATGCACCCAACTGTTTACAGGGTGCCTGAGATTTGCACAAGCAGCCCGGCGCAGTGTATTTACTCATACCTGAGCCGGGCTGATCCGGTAGGCTGTGAACAGTTCTTAATCCAGAATACGAACCGCCCCCTTGTCCGCAGACGCGGCAAAACGGGCATAGACCTGCAGAGCCTTGGAAACCGTGCGCTCACGATCCGGAGTAAACGCCCCCTCCCCTTTGCATTCCTCTTGTTTTCTCCGCTCGGCAAGCTCGGCGTCACCAACCTTCAGATTAATGCTACGCTCAGCTATGTTGATATCCACACTATCTCCGTCCCGTACCAGGGCGATGGTCCCGCCGCTTGCAGCTTCCGGGGAAACATGGCCTATGGAGAGTCCGGATGTGCCTCCGGAAAACCTGCCGTCCGTCACCAGAGCGCATTGCGCCCCGAGGTGAATAGACTTGAGATAGGAGGTGGGATAGAGCATTTCCTGCATTCCCGGCCCGCCTTTGGGCCCCTCATACAGGATAAACACCACGTCTCCGGCAACGATTTTTCCGCCAAGGATTCCCTCGCAGGCTGCTTCCTGGGAATGAAAGACCTTGGCTGTTCCTGTAAAATGGAGAATGGATGCATCGACTCCGGCTGTTTTGACGATACAGCCGTTTTCAGCGATATTGCCGAAAAGTACGGCCAGGCCCCCATCTTTTGAATACGCGTTGTCAATATTGCGGATACAGCCTCCGGCCCGATCCAGATCCAGAGCGTCATACCGGTTATCCTGACTCCCCATCACCAGGTTCAGCGTCCCTCCCGGAGCAGCCAGATACAATGCCCCGGCCTCATCGGTTGCCGAGTCCCGCATCACATCATACTGATCAAGCGCCTGTGCCAGGGTCAGACCGTCCGCCCGTGACACCGTGGTATCCAGCAGCCCTGCCCGATCCAGCTCTCCAAGGATCCCCATTATTCCTCCTGCCCGATTCACATCTTCGATATGATATTTCTGCGAATTCGGAGCGACCTTGGACAGGTTCGGAACCTTACGGGAGAGGATATCGATATCTTCCATGGTGTAGGAGACTTCCGCCTCATGGGCGATGGCAAGCAGGTGGAGCACGGTATTGGTTGATCCGCCCATGGCGATGTCCAGGGACATGGCATTGTTGAAGGCGCCGCGGGACGCTATGGAGCGCGGCAGCACGGAGGCATCTTCCCTGTTGTACCAGGCATCGCACATATCCACGATACGTTCGGCTGCCCGGGTAAACAGATTCAGGCGCTGTTTATGAGTGGCCACAACTGTCCCGTTACCCGGCAGGGCAAGCCCCAGGGCCTCGTTGAGACAATTCATGGAATTGGCGGTAAACATGCCTGAACAGCTACCGCAGGTGGGGCAGGCGGAGCGTTCCACAATCTGCACCTCATCGTCACTGACCGCTTTATCCCCTGCCATGACCATGACATCGATCAGGTCCATGGCTTTATCACCAACCCGGCCGGCCTCCATTGGGCCGCCTGAGACGAAAATCGCCGGGATGTTCAGGCGCATGGCCGCCATCAGCATGCCGGGGGTAATTTTGTCGCAGTTTGAAATACAGACCATGGCGTCCACTTTATGGGCATTACACATGTATTCCACGGAATCGGCAATCAACTCCCTTGAAGGCAGTGAATAGAGCATGCCGTCATGGCCCATGGCAATGCCGTCATCTATGGCGATGGTATTGAATTCGGGTGCAAAACATCCTTTTGATTCAATAATTGCTTTTACCTGTTGACCGATTTCATGGAGATGTACGTGCCCGGGAACCATCTGGGTGAACGAATTCACCACCGCAATAATGGGCTTACCCATCTGTTCCTCTTTCATGCCGTTGGCACGCCACAATGCACGGGCGCCGGCCATTCTTCGGCCATGGGTGGTTTCCGCACTCCGCAAAGGAATTGCCATGCTCTTCACTCCCTCATGTAAGGTTTTGCATTTTTTTCTTGTAATTTGATACCCTGGCGCGATAGTACCTTATTAGGTAGTGTCTGTCCAGAAATGAGGTTTCAGGATTACACACAGGACTCGGAAAATATGTGATCCGGCAAGAAGTACGCCTCGCTAGCGAATAGAGCCCCACCCAAATTCACCTTGGTACAGCCCATGAAACAACAGGAGATAGATTACTGGATCACGGCCATGCTCAATAAACACGAGCGTGTTTCCGATCTTAATATCACTGCAGGGAAAGCGCTGCAGGTTGAAAGCGACGGTGTCCTGGTCCCGGTTGATGTCACCCCTCGGGTTACCGATCTCACCCCTTTTCAAACAGAAGTCTTTGCTCTCAACCTGATCGGCGGCAATCAACGATTGCTGAGGGACCTTGTAACCAAAGGATCCTGCGACCTGTCCTATTCCCTCAGTGACAAGGTTCGTTTCAGGGTAAACATTTTTTCCCAACGCGGTCAGTTAAGCACTGTACTGCGAAAATTGGAAACCAACATTCCTACCATCAGCGCATTCAACTTCCCGGACGTGTTCCTGGACATGGCCAAAGAAGTCAATGGACTTATCCTCTTTACAGGTGCCACAGGTACGGGTAAAACTACCTCCATGGCCGCAATTCTCAATCGTATCAACGAAGAGCGTCAGGTCCACATCGTTACCCTGGAAGATCCCATTGAATACATGCACCCGCATAAAAAAGCCACCTTTAACCAACGGGAACTGGGCGATGACTTCGACTCCTTTGCCAACGGTCTGAGAGCCGCCCTGCGTCAGGCTCCCAAGGTCATCCTGGTCGGTGAAATCCGGGACCGTGAAACCCTTGAAATCGCCCTGACCGCCGCCGAAACCGGTCATGTGGTGTTCAGCACCCTGCATACCATCGACACCGGTCAGACGATCAACCGTATCCTGGGTATGTTTGAGCAGGACGAGCAGCCCCAGATACGTAACAGGCTTGCCGATACCATCCGCTGGGTTGTCAGCCAGCGCCTCATGCCGCGTATCGGAGGCGGCAGGATAGCCGCACTGGAAATTTTACGAACAAGCCTGCGTATCAAGGATCTCATCCTCAACGGTGAGACGGAAGATAAAACCTTTTACAGTGTTGTCCACGACGGGTCCACCCGCGGCATGCGCACCTTTGACCAACACCTGCTTGAGCTCTTTGAAACCGGTCTCGTCACAGAGGAAACGGCGCTGGCCTACTCCTCCCACCACAGTGAAATCATGCGCGGCATGGATACCATCAAATCATCGCGCGGAGAAAAAACCTCCGACATCGGCAGCCTTGCCATGGAAAGTGAGGAAGAGGAAGATCCATTCAGCAAATGGTAGCCTGCTTCAGCAAATGTTCAGCGAGTATCTTTATTACTTTTTATCAAGGATTGTCCCATGATCAGCGAATGTCCCGGTTGCCGCAAAGCACTCAACCTAGGCCCTGAACAAAAAGCAAAGCTGAAGCAGACACTGCAGAGTATGGAGCAGGGAAAATTGCTGACCATCAAGTGTCCCTTTTGCCGATATACCATCAAACTGGATAAAAACGGCCGAGACAAAACAGAGAATTCCTCGGCGGTCATTCCTCCTGCCCCGCCTGAACTGTCCTGGCTTACCAGCGGCGTATTTGAGATGGAAGATAAGGTGGAGGACGTCCCCACCGCCCTGATCCTCTATAAAGACTCTCCCCAAAGGGAGAGAATTTGTAAAGCCATGGAATCGGTAGGTTACCAACTCATTGTGCTGGATTCCTACCACGAAGCCCTGGAGCGAATGCGCTTTGTACAGGTAGCCTGTATCATCTACCAGGACGACCTGGACGGCCCCCTGGAAGAGTCTCCGTTTCACCTGTACATGCGTAAGCTCCCCATGGATCGACGCCGATATATATTCTATATGCTGATCGGCCCTCACTTCAACAGCCTCTATGATCTGGAGGCGCTTGCCCACAGCGCCAATCTGACCGTCAATATCAAGGACCTGGAACACATGGAGGTTATTCTGCGCAAGGTCATTCCTGATTATGAAAAACTTTTCGGCGCCTATATGGAAGAACTGAGCGCTTTCGGCCGCCGTTGAGCCGCTGTTTTCATATTTTTTCACGTCAATTCATCCTGTCGCATTCTGATTGACTTATCCCGTTGAAATTGTGAAAAAGTATACGATTTTGTAATTAGGCGACCGTAACCTGCAGCTTCCGCAAGCCTAAAAGTTAGGAAATTGTAAAAAATACAGTTTTTCAACAAGAAACAGTTGTCTTTCCCGTCATACTCTGTTATTTGTTGAAGTTTATGGTAACCGGTATATCCAGATTAGAGATATACGCTCCTTATAACTATTAACCAGAGACACTGGTCAACCAGTATTGACCGCACAACAGGAACAACAACCAATGACAGATAACCGAACTCAACCCGCCATGGCGGCAGATGACAATGGCTTTGAAGAATTGAGCTTTGCTGAACTCTTCGAGCAGGAAGAAAATAACACCGTAATCAATGTCGGTGAAGTTGCAATCGGAACAGTGGTAGATATCAACAACGATGCCGTTCTGATTGACGTAGGGGACAAAGCTGAGAGTTACATTTCCCTCTCCGAGTTCCGCCACGAGGATCCTGAAAGAGAGATCGTGATTGGTGATGAATTCGAAGTTTTCATTGAAAAAAGAAAGGACGAAGGCGGCCTGCTCCTTTCCAGGGAAAAAGCCATTGCCATTAAAGTTTGGGAACAGATCGCACAGATCCAGGAAGACGACGGCACCATTGAAGGCCGCATCGACAACCGGGTCAAAGGCGGCATGTCTGTTGACATTGGTGTACCCGCGTTTCTACCTTATTCACAGATTGATCTGCGTCCGGTGAAAGATCTTGACGGCCTCATCGGTGAGACCTTTGAGTTCAAGATCCTCAAATTCAATCGCAAAAGAAACAACGTTGTCATCTCCCGTCGCGCAATCCTGGAAGAGCAGCGTGCAAAAATGCGCGAGCAGATGCGCACCTCCCTGGAAGAGGGACAGACCATCCGCGGCGCGATCACCAATATCACAGACTACGGTCTCTTCATCGATCTCGGCGGAATGGACGGTCTTTGTCACATTACCGACCTTTCCTGGGGCCGTGTTTCCCATCCATCCAAACTGTATACGGTTGGTGAGGAAATCGAAGTTAAAATCCTTAAATACGATAAGGACTCCGATCGTGTTTCCCTGGGCGTCAAACAGCTCAAGTCCGATCCATGGGAGCGTGTGCCCGAACAGTATGCTCCGGGGGTTCAGGTAACCGGCAAGGTGGTATCCATCACTGATTACGGCGTCTTCGTTGAACTCGAAGAAGGCGTCGAGGGTCTGGTGCACATCTCCGAGATGAGCTGGTCCAAAAAACCTCGCCATCCATCCAAAGTGGTTTCCGTGGGCGACGAAATTGCCGTTCAGGTACTCAACGTGGAAGCGGACACCAAGCGTATTTCACTGGGTATGAAACAGCTGCAGCCCAACCCATGGGATGTTGTTGAAGAAAGTTACCCTGTCGGCGCTGTTATCGAAGGTAAAATTAAAAATATCACCGACTTTGGTATTTTTATCGGCATTGAAGAAGGCATTGACGGTCTCATCCATGTATCCGACCTGTCCTGGACTGAACGGATCAAGCATCCTTCTGAAAAATACACCAAAGGCGATACCATCCAGGCTGTTGTCCTCAAAATCGACAAAGAAAACGAGCGGTTCTCTCTGGGTGTCAAGCAGCTTGAGCCTGATCCATGGCAGGCTGCAGCCAATAATTATCCCATTGGCTCCACCGTTGAAGGAACCATCACCAACGTTACCGACTTTGGCGTCTTCGTACAACTCGAAGAGGGTATCGAGGGACTTGTACATGTTTCCGAGATATCCCGCGACAAGGTCAAAACCCCGGTCGGCATGTTCCATGTCGATGATACACTGCAGGCAATGGTCATCAACGTTTCCGCAGACGACCGTAAAATCGGCCTCTCCCTCAAAGCGCTTGAGGAAAAAGACGAAAACGACGGCGCCATGCCTGAAGAGTACACCCAAAAGCAGTCCACAGGCCCATCTACCCTCGGCGATCTGCTCAAGGCCGCTGCAGATGATGGAGACAGTGATAAATCCTGATCATCACCCCAATACGATAATTCTTTCTCATTGAACCTCCTTTAAGCCCGGCATTACACTGCCGGGCTTAAAGGATTCTATTGATTTTTTCTGGAACAGTAGCAGTATTGCGAATTACTGTGAATTGCAAAAAGGATGTATTATCATGCTCAAGCGTGAATTAGTGAACGCAGTTTCTGCTCAGCTAGGGGAATATTACAAACAGGACATTGCCCAGGCAGTGGAAATTATACTTGAGGAAATCGCACAGGCTCTGGCCGAAGAAAGAAGGGTTGAAATCCGGGGTTTTGGTAGCTTTTCCGTACGTACACGTAAACCACGGACAACGAAAAATCCGAAAACAGGGAAAATGATGAACATCCCTGAGAGGAAAACCCTTCACTTCACCATGAGTAAATCATTAAAGGAAGTACTGATTCAGACTGATTAAACAGCTTCTGGTTTCATTCGTATAAAAAAAGCCGGTATCACATGATACCGGCTTTTTTTACATCCGTTCTTTTCAGTGCCCGCAACCACAGTTGTGATGGTGATGATGCGACGAGACGGTTGTCCCGTGAAACGCTCGCTTATACATTTTCAGTAAATACGGTTTTGCAATCAACAGCAGGAGCAACACTGCAGCTGCAATGTACAATACTCCATGCTCTGCATGTCCCTCGGTACTCACCCAGCCGGTGATGCTCAACCCCATATGTATATACAGCCAATTCACCAGTAACCCCAAACCCATGGAGCAGATCATGATCGAGCTGACGTAAATCACCGCTGTCTTTTTGCCGAGCAACTTGGAGACAACAGCAATGGTCGCCATATTGGTTGCCGGACCTGCGAGTAAAAAGACCAGGGCTGCACCAGGGGAAAGTCCTTTTAAGGCCAGCGCGGCCGCAATAGGGGTAGAAGCCGTGGCGCAGACATACAGGGGAGTCGCAAGGACTATCATCACCGCCATTGCCAGGAAACCGTTGCCGAGATAGGCAGATATAAACTCCGGTGAAACGCTGACGCTGATAATACCTGCCAACACAATACCGACTAGCAACCAGGGACCTATATCGTCCAACAAGCCCCCAAAAGCAAAAGCCATCCCCTTTTTAAATTTTGCAAAAACTCCATGTAAACCACTGTCTGCCGCATTGTTTACCTCATGTGATTTACAGCCACATTCTCCAGAAACAGTTTGGCTCTCTGTCATTGGCAAAATGGCTGTCTGCAAAGTTGTGGTTGCCTGGGTTACAGGTTCCTCTCTTTCCTGGTCCCCATCTCTATCTACAAGATTAACAAAGATACCGCTCAGCAGGGCGGTCAAAAATGCCGCCACAGGACGAACCACGGTCATTACAGGATCAAGCAGGGCATAGGTGACGGCCATGGAGTCAACACCTGTTTCGGGTGTGGAGATCATAAAGGAGGTGACCGCGCCTTTACTTGCTCCCTGCGATCTGAGACCAGCCGCGGCAGGAATGACGCCGCAGCTGCAGAGTGGAATCGGCACCCCGAAAAGTGCAGATTTCAGGATACCTGCTTTTGAATTGCCGCCAAGGTGACGTTGAATAAAGTTATCCGGGATAAATCCTTTCAAGAGTCCGGCTACAAAAAAGCCGAACAGGACAAACAGTGATGATTCCAGCAGCACCTCCCAGGAAGCGATTACAATACTAAGGAGAGTTTGCAGAATATTTTCCATTTTTGCATTACCATAAATCAGTATGAGTCGCCGCAGTTCCCTCTGACATGTTCAAGTCCGTCCCGGATCAGCTCCTCAACGTGATTGTCATCCAGGGAATAGTAAACATGTTTCCCTTGTTTTCTGGACTTCACAATCCTTCCAGCCTTCAATATCCGCAGTTGATGAGACACTGCCGGTTGATTCATGCCCACCAGCTCGACCAGGTCGCAGACACACAACTCCGAATTGTAATGCAGGGCCGTGAGTATTTTTATCCGGCTGAATTCTGAAAAATGTTTAAAAAAATCAGACAAGTCCTGCAACTCTTCATTGGCAGGTATTTTTCGCCCTTCCTCTTCCTGCTCCTCCCGGGCACAGTCACATCCCTTCAACATATTGCACCTCGTATATATAAACATATGCTTATGTGTTCATATATAGAACACAATTATCTCTTCTGCAACATAAAAAAAGGTTGAGCCCCTCACGATCTCACAAAACCGGGGGTAAAGACTCCACTCGTCCGGCTCCTATCGTCCTGCCGTTGCATGCAGAGGTCTCGAATAGGCAAACAGATATGGGCCTTTCTTCACAATGCCATGCAACCAATGTGCTGCTCACTGCCGATGATTCCGTAATCGTATGTATTTTCGTGTCGCCCACAAAATTAAATAACGCCCAGCCCCCTCAGGGAACCTCTTTCATCCTGACATCCTATTCATGCTTAAATTGCTCAACCTGAGCGTGAGTCCTGCAACGACACAGTGCATCACCGGCATATCGTTCAAACAGAAAATCAGGAAATTCTCGAGATAACCATTTATTAAATGCATAATGCAAAAAAAAGATTCGCAAAAAGCGGCATTCTATACGACAGCGGGTTGGCTGTTTGCAAAAGAGCCCCATGTTTGGTTTACCAACAACAGAACTATTTATTTATCCTCTAGATGACAATAGACTACCTGGCAGTGACACTGACCCGATCGAGATTGGCATCCTCAATGAAGCTTGACATCCTTGCCCTAAATCGGAGCTTCAGGCTGGTGAGGTCGTTTAAATCTACAGTAAAATCATGCCACATGTTCTCTTGATCCACATTTCCCTGCAACCGCACTTGCTCGCCCCACGTTAATCCTTCGTCAGTCGACACATCAAAAGCTAGATACTCGCCTCTATCCAGACTCCTTTCAATGAACCAAGAAAACGTGATCGTTACGTTGGTTCTGCCTTGCAGATCGATCGAAGAGGAGATAAGTTGCGCATCGAACGCTCGCCCATCAACTTCCACTGAAATGGAACCATCCACTGCCCGCTGTGTTGAAAGGAACCAATCATTTTGCGCGTCCATTTCCCAGTTGTCGAGCCCTGATTCAAAGCTGTCGACAAATACAACCACATCCAGGGGCACATCTGTAACGGTAATTGAGAAAGCCTCTGTATCGCTTAAAGATTCGTCAGGATCATCATCGGTCACGGTGACTTCGACACCTTGGTGTACCCCGATGTCATCAACCGTAGGGGTCCAGCTGAAGACCTGCGTATCTGGATCGAAATTCGCCCCTGACGGCAACATATCGGCGCTGAATGTTATATTATCACCATCCGGGTCACTCGCGGTCACTGTGAACATCAGCGTCTCACCCTCCTGCACGAATTGATCACCAATGGGGTCTAAGGTCGGAGGATGATTAATGGGCGCATCTGTAACGGTAATTGAGAAAGCCTCTGTAGCGCTTAAAGGCTCGTCAGGATCATCATCGGTCACGGTGACTTTGACACCAAGGTATACCCCGTTTTCACCATCCGAAGGGGTCCAACTGAATACCTGCGTTTCTGGATCGAAATTCGCCCCTGGCGGCAACATATCGGCGCTGAATGTTATATTATCACCATCCGGGTCACTCGCGGTCACTGTGAACGTCAGCGTCTCACCCTCCTGCACGAATTGATCGCCAATGGGGTCCAGGGTCGGAGGATGATTAATGGGCGCATCTGTAATAACGGTAATTGAGAAAGTCTCTGTAGCGCTTAAAGGATCATCAGGATCATCATCGGTCACAGTGACTTCGACATCTTCGTATACCCCGTAGTCACCGATCGTAGGTGTCCAGCTGAATACCTGCGTTTCTGGATCGAAATTCGCCCCTGGCGGCAACATATCGGCGCTGAATGTTATATTATCACCATCCGGGTCACTCGCGGTCACTGTGAACGTCAGCGTCTCACCCTCCTGCACGAATTGATCGCCAATGGGGTCCAGGGTCGGAGGATGATTAATGGACGGACCCAAATTGGCTGGGCAGGAAGTCAGATCGTTTAATAAGGTTTGGGTGGCGAACAGTTCATTGACGTAACCGGTCGCTGGATCAATCCTGTAAATCACTGAATTATTTGAACCAATTAGGATATCAGATGCATACAACCATCCATTGCAATAAGCTAATCCTGTCCATACCTGCAGGAGCCCTCCCGGCAGCATATCCGTGTAGAGCAGTGTTGCTATTAACGTTTGGGTGTCGACAATAAAGAGAGAATCGCCCATGTCGAGATAAAGTGTACCGTCCGGTGCAAAAGCCATATCCCCGGAATGTATGGAACCCGCAGATTCTAATCCATCGACCTTTCCTACCGTGGCGATGTCTCCTGTACTTGGATCGATTGTGTGAAGTATATCATTATTATCCATGATGTATAACGTGCCGGCCGGTGCAAAAGCCATACGTTTGACTACAATCCCCGGTACCGGATCATAGGTTCGTACAATTGTGTTTTGCCCGGTCGCCGGATTCCAGTAAGCGAATCTATACCCCGAGTTGCTCCATTCAAAGTAATACACTAACCCGGTTACGGAATCCTGATCACTGGCCTGTGTATCGAATAGTAAATCGCCAACCTGCTGATAAGTGTTGTTTGTCAGGTTAAGTTCGATGATATTGGCTCGATTGTAGGCGTTAACGCCATAAACAACAGTGTCTTCACCTCTTGATTCCGGTATATTCAAGAGGCTTATGCATACGAATCCTAATGTCGCTAAATAAGTGGCTGATCGTATCGGATGCTCCATTTTAATACCTCGATTTGAACTTTTCCCGAGAGTTCAGCTGCCACTACTGTATTCGCAGCTGTCTGTAGGCTGCTGCCGTAATCGTAAAAAGCCTGCCGACTTTCTCTTTACCACGGAATTTGGATTTCCAGAGAAAACCGACTGTCTTCATTCAGCCAGACACTTCTTCAACACCACAGACCAAGGCAATAGATCGGCACAAGCGAACGAACTGATTACGATCAAGCTCGGCAGCCCTGCCGAACCTGTGGAGAATTTCGGCAGTGGTCAGCTTCGTATCCGGGTGCCGTGCGTTATGGGTCGAGCTGGTAATATTTGGTTACCGAGCCGTCTTTGTTCTTTGGTTGTGCAGTGAGCAAGTACATGATTGTCTGATAAAATCATATAATATAATACTTCATATGACCAACAATAAAAAAACAAAACATGTGACCACAAATCTTGGCTGTTTTGGAGCCGTGACCAGCAATAATCTGTTGAAAATCGCAAAGAAAAATATTTAGAATACGTTAAAAAAGGACCTACAGACCGAAAACACAAGTCTGTTAAAAAAGACACTTCAGGCAAGGAAAAAGGCTAATTTTGTGAAAATACATCAATTTTACAATCAAATTTGATGCAATTATAGTTGCTTAAATGGGAAACTAGATAATAATTGCAAGTGTCGCTATTTTGATAAAATGATAATTATTTTCATTTAAGTTATCAAAACGTAACCAATGGAAATATTTGGATAAACGATTGTATCGTTCCGGTTTGCTTTAATAACTTCTCAATATAACAAGTATTTATCTCTTTCAGTTTAACTGACATTTTAAATTAAATTGGAACCAGGCTCTCTTGAGAAGAGAGTACATTATCATGCAAGCAAGAACCTGAATGGTTGCCAATAGGGTATTTTTACCCATTGAAAATTTCGGATTTCAGGAATTTTAGACAATTAAATAATATCTCAACATTTTGATTAGAATCAGTGACGTCAGTAACCCACTGAAAAAATGTGACATCGATAAGGGTCAAGAGCAACCCTTTATTCATTTAAGTTTTTTTGGCATTTAATTTGCTTGATAAAAATTGATGTTTACAGATTACGTCAAACATGCAGGAGGCAAATGTTATTTGACCTTATGGCTGTATTTTACAATCACTTGCAATGAATTGTTTCAGTCATGGGTTAAAAAGAACGAAATATTGCTACCTAAGAGCCTATCGGACTTAGAAGAGATAAAATTGTATATATCTGTAATATCAACAGGTTGATGGTTTTCATTTCGAGAATCCGACATGCTCCTAGCGCTAGCTGGGCCAGATTATTATTAACGTAATAACATGCATTCCATTTTGTGATAATTTTCTCATATTGAATATATATGTAGAATGTGATGGAGACGCAAGATGTAATGGAGATTATTTATGTGAGGAGAAAGTCAATGCCGCAAGAAAATTTATCATTAACTATAAACATTAAACGAAAACTTAGTAAATACACTCATATTAGTATTGGCATTATATTTGGATTTATTGGATTCCTTTTACCTCTAAACCTGATGGCAATGGAATACGGGGAGGAGGGTCCGTATTCCGTTGAAATAAAAAACATAACAAATCCTTTATCTGGGGATAATGTAACAGTTTTTCTACCATCAAACACCAATTCACCAGTTCCAGTAATGTTTTTCTCACATGGCTATAACGGGAATTATTATCAAGCATACAAATCATTATGTGATCACGTCGCCTCCCAAGGGGTTGCTGTAGTGTTTTCACCCTATCCCTCAGGTACATCATGGTCTAAACAGTACGACATTTTATGGCGCGGTTTTGAAGTAGCTGCCAATGTATACAATGCTCTGTTTGATTTGAATAACGTAGGCTTTTTTGGTCACTCATGGGGGGGAGGCGCTACTCCAAACATGGCACTTAGAGGCATAAACAAGGGATGGGGCAAGGAAGGATTGCTCTTGTTTATAATGGCGCCAGGACCGGCCAACGGTATTACTAATACAGAAATGCAGTCTATAAAAGATGGATACATGATTGTTCAAACCTTTGAATATGATACAATAGTACCTGAAAGTCTTGCATTGTCTATATACGAAAATATAGGAATTCCAAGTGAAAATAAAGCATATTATTATATCTATGGCGCAGAACACAGTGAACCATCTAACCGGTCTGTTGACAACTATGACAGTCTTGCTATTTGGAAGCCTTTAGATGCTTTAATGGACATGGCTTTCCGTCTCGACCACCCATATTATGCAAAATCCTTTGCTCTAAACGGCCAGGGTGATCTCTGGAATACTACTATTATTCTCGATGAAGAACAGGATACCTGGTTAAGTCGATTTCGTGATTCTACTGATTACTCACCGTGGTGGCGCAGGTAATATTCTGCAAAATTGGAGTTGGACCATTACACGTTTGTCCCAAAGCGTTTACGTTTAGAACTGAATTATAATAGCCTGACGTCCATAGCAGGAGGTAACATATAGAAAATCTATGGGTATTCGCGGCAAGAACATCGCCGAAAAGAACTCGTCGAGCGCAGGCGATACTGGGACAAAGAGCGGGTTGTCATACTCCATGAACCAGAAAAGACAGGAAAAAAATCGCAATTATTAACACTCTCATTTCTTACCTTTAAGAAAAGGCGGGATAGCCGACAACACATTAAGCAGATCTGAGTGCATGACAGGCAGCAACACAGCACTTAAAACGGGATGTCGTCAATAAAATATACTTACCCCAAACGAGAAATAAAAATTTATCCACATACCCTTATGAGCAGATATTCCTCGGCAAAGTCTCCCATAAGGGTATTTCCAATTTAAAACCGTTCCTTCCCCCAACTGCGGAAGAGGGACGGAGTCGCTGACGTATATGTAACTGATCACAGGGCACTCGATCTCTCAGCGATCAGCCTACCCAATACGCTGCACCAGCCTGCTTGCAGAGATATCAAGCACCCTACAACCAGTTACAAAGACAGGGTTAATCGAACTTTCCAGTACTCCCCTGTGAGTAGTTACGTTATAACGCATTGTATAAGGGGCCTGCTGCACAATTCTGTGTTAAAATATCATGACCACATAATGGACCGTCATCAGTAGGGCAAAGTCCAATCCTCCAAAGCCCATACCTCGCAACCCTCATACGTCGGGCATCCACCACCGAGGCAGGCAGCTACTCCTATATACATTGTACTGTCTATTACCTTAAAACTGCGGATTCCCCAATTTTGCCTGTCATCAAAGCCATAACCGATACCACAATACCCTGGGTCGCGCCATCTGCTGCCGCCGACCATAAGATCCCAGTTGTCACCGTTGTCGGCACTTCGGTAGAGGGCCGCGCCCTTTCTGGAGTAAGGAAAAAAACCAGGCAGGTAATTGTAGGTGCCAAGCCACAGGTATTTTGTACCGTCCCCTACGTCGCCGAAACTCTCGAATCTCCAGGCATAATACGCCCAGCGATCCCCAAGTCCCCCTGAGGCGACACGAACACTATCTGCATAGTTATAAAGGTTTATACGGAAAACACTGAAACCTGCGGGACGGGCGGTACCGAGAAACAGGTAATCGTTATGAATATGGATGTCCAGCACCGTGGTTTCTGCGCTATCGCCAAACCCTGAAAGTATCTCCCCCCCAGACCCGACTATTGGGGTAAATGCGGCGACTCCGCCATTATATGTGACACCATCCCATGACCAGAGCTGAAATCCTGACTCCAGATTTCTAACGGCAACATAAAGCAGACCAAGGTCGTCATGTACAGCCATGGTGTGCATTGAATTGTTGTTGCTGCCGGCCCCGCCCATTGCATCGGGTAATACCATTTGTTCGTAAGCATCTCCGTCTACAGTTCGCCAGAGCTCACCCAATCCGGCCCCCCCAAGGGTCCCCTGGAGGCCAATGTACAGATAATCACCAAATACTTGCAGGCCGCGGACTGATTCATGAATTGGGTCGCCGAAGCCCGGGCCAAGAACAGGGGAGAAATCATCGTCAGCGAAGTCGCCCATGGGGCCTACCATCATCTTGAAGTTCAAACCGTTTTCATCACTGCGCCAAAGTTCACAGCTGCCGCTTTGGTTCCGAGAACCGATATAGATTCTGCCCTTAAAAACAGCTATATTGCGAAACCCTGAGTTTTCGTCAGCTCGAGAATAGTCGTTTGCATCCAGCACCTTTTCCCAAATACCGGGGGTCGCTACATTCATACGCCAGACTTGACCGCCATCGAGATTATGGGTGGTGGTATACAAGTAGGTGACCAGGGTGTCCGGGTCCTGAAATTCGGTCATGGCCCATGCATAATAATTATCAGTACCAGGCTCAAAACCAGAAGTGTTAATTTGGGTAAAATCGCACTCACCTTGGGCAAAGAGGTTGCACGAAAAACCAAAACAGAGCACCAGTACACATGTAGCAAGTACCGGTAATGCTCTTATAGTGGAAGGTCTTATTCCAGTCAGCTTTGAAACGATAGGATTTATGATTGGTTTAAACATCTTTTCCTCCTTTTTGATAAAGTGAAATCTACATTGCTTCCCTGCAATGAAGTTGAAAGATGATTACCACTAATCGTCACCCTCATTTACAACACGGATTTGTCCATAACCGTAAGGCAAGGGTAAGGACTATTCTGGATTCTTTAAAGAGGACTAGGAGGGAAGAAGCGCCGCACGATCAATGTCGCTGGCGACCAACATCCCTCCTCTTTGTTTGTACCTAGTTGTAGAAAGGGTTCAAAATTCACTACCACACTCTACACTCACCCACTTCGCCGCCGGCAGCAAAAACTGGAGTCGCCTCCGAGAGTAATCCGCTGCCGGCTTGGGCAGGTCATTTAAAGGTGATTGGTTGTGCTGGTATCAACGGGTCTTACTGACATACCTCCACGTCTAAATTGTCGATCAGGCCATTGCAGTTGTCATCGATTCCATTGTCACAGATCTCGGTGGCACGCGGATTGACGGCAGGGTTTGCATCGTCGCAGTCACCGCCGTCGCGATCATACCCTTCCGGCGTTGAGAGCGCCTCCATCGTAACATCATTGGTGCCGTAACTATCATCGTCTGCGTCCAAATAATAGGTTTGGCATTCATCGACGCTACCGTCGCAGTCATCATCGATACCGTTACCGCAAATTTCTGTGGCCCCGGGATTTAGATCAGGATTCTGATCGTCACAATCACAGGAGAGGGAGACATAATCCTCTGACGGTTGTTCTTGTTGCTGAAGCGTAGTGTCGCTTACGCCATAACCGTCACCGTCCCCATCGTAGTACCAAGTCGGAGCTTCCGAGTTGACCGAATCAAGCATAAGCAGCTGATAACCGGCACCGTCATCCACGGCATTCAGATTCACGCCGGTGGCAGTTCCGACATACATCCTGGTGCCGTCGGTAGAAGCTTTCAAGGTGCGGATCCCATAGGGAGCATAATTGTATATCCACTGATCCTGCTGGCACGGCTGACAGAGATCTCCCGCGCCGCACTTGAAGGCCTTGGTAGTTTCAGCTACCGCCTGGTATTTATCTGGATCGTCCGGGTCGATCACATCCGGAATTTCACTGCCGATGCGCCACACATCGGCGCCTGACTCGGTACTTGTAGACCCCATGGAGCAATAATCCATGGTGCCCATAAACAGACTGTTTTCAATGGTCTCAAATACCCAGGCATAATTATTACAGCTATTGCCAAATCCTGAGGAGCCCAGAAGCGGCACATAGCCACCCACATTGGGGGTTTCGGGAAAGATTTGCTCCATCCATTCTTCCCATTCTTCAGATGAGGCATCCTCGGCAGGAGGCTCAGGGTAATCTGGGTTGTAGGCGGGCAAGGTTGCTTCCCCATAGAGGAGCTGGGTCTCCCGGTTGGAGCTTTCAGGGTTGCGGATACGCCAGATGCTGGTCGCCCGTGAGGTGCCGTACCACGCGGCACGATATTTATAACTTGAGGCATAATCGTCGCCTGGGTCACCCATACAGACACTGGAAGGTAACTCGAAATTGTACGGTGGAATAACGCAGGTCATGTGCAGATCGGCCGCGTTGAGGGGTATGTGCATGGTTCCGAAATAAAGCCAGCCGTTAAGGAATCCGATACCACCCCCGACGTATGTCGTACGGGTGGTGTAATCGGGATCATATTCGCTCGGCGACCAGGCTTCAATCCATCGATTTCGTTGCCTAGGAACAAGTCCCGTGCCGTACATGGGGGGGCTGACATAGACGCCTTTGGAGGTAACCGCGAGCCTTGTACGACCGTTGCTGTCGACATATCCGGTCAATTCTCTGATCGCTCCCTGTACGACTCCCACTTCAACAAAACTGAAGGGATCAGAGAGGGAGCCGGTCCAGCGCAGAATGCGACCCATATACTCAGTACCTACGCCCAAGTACAGGACGTTGTTGACCACCTCACCTTTGCGGAACGTGCGGTAATCCTCAAGCAACTGGGAACCAAGGTATTCCCCGGTTTTGGCGTTGAAGGCGAACAGGCTGATGCCACCCCCCAGCGATCCGCCGCCGAAGAAAACAACGCCGTTGTGATATCCAGCCCCGCGTAAGCCCATGCTTCGATTACGCAGGGGGTCGGTATAGGGCGTGTGGTCGGTCTGGGTCCGGGTATTGACGTCGTATTGGTAAAAGTTGGGCGGATACCAGTCGCCCATTGCGTCCGGCAGGCCGGGAAAGTTCTGTTTCTGGATACTCTCACCGAATTCACAAACACTTGAACGACCTTCACTGGAATCGACCTCGCTGAAAAAGCCGCCTTGCGTTGTGCACAGGACATTGCCGCCGGTCCCAAACCATACCTGCTCTCCTTGCCCTTCAGGACTCTCTTCCGCCGGCACCACCGCCATGCTCCATGTGTAGGTCTGCGGCGTATACGGTGAACTGCCTTCCGGACAGACCAATGGGTCGGTCGATATTGGTTCGGCGCGTACACCAATATCCATCCAGCACTCCTGCGGCTGCGCACTGGCCAGCTTTTCAACATTTTCGACCCACGCATGAGCCGGGCTGGCGGCCAGGAAAACTACCAGCGATAGAATTGACCAAGACATTTTCATTTTACACTTACCTCCATCTTTTTCTTGTATAGATTGCTCGAAAATTCTAATCCCAGCAATTCTAGAGCTTGTTACAGCTACAGTCCGAGTGTACATCGAGTTTTTGAAAAAATGTTGAGAAGTACCATGTGCGAGTTTCGCTTAATCCATCATTATCGACGGGAACACCGGTTTATGCAACAACTAGATCCATGGTAATCTTTATTGTCTCCGATAAAAAATTGATCATTGACTATCTATAATATCCAGTATCTTCAAATGTTGAATTTATGGAGCAATTATTTTCTCACAGCAATTTATGTTCCATATAGATGAAATAAAGACTACGCAAATGAATGCAGGCCTTTTAAGCTCATTTACGGGGGGATATAGCAAAATTTCCTTTGAGATTATCCACGGAATTACCAAACTTGAAATTACGGTTTTTCGCGGTAGTGGAATATATTTTCGATTTTCCGGAAATTTTGCGCCCAATCAGCCCAGTTCACACAACATATAGTGTTACCAAGTTTTCCAGGCAACGCTCTTCTGTCGGGATATCGGTTCATTGCAACCACTTGCTGCATGAGCCTATCCCCCCTGAAAGCCGCATAAAGCGCGAACTATTTTATGTCTACTCCCAAGTACTTTTCCGCAGAGAATAACGGTCAGCAGACACTGGAAGTCGAACTCGGTGCTGCCCGGTAATCACAATTCATTGAGATTACCGGTTACCCTTTCTTGAGCCTCGCCGACAAAAATTTCTAAAAATTACAGATACCAATCTGCTTTTCCTAAAATATGGAAAAAATAAAGTGATTTTTGAGTAGAATTTTTCTGAAAATGAACTCTCTCAAAGATTTTATCGTAAGTTTTTTTACGCCACTTCCAACGAAATTCAGCTACACGTTATAAACGTCTCGTAACTCAGCAGAATGATGCAATTAAGGTGATACATCGATCTAATGATTCCACATGAAAATGTTTTTTTGTCATCATAGGCTAACCTGTTTCTCATTATTTTAAAATATCAGCATATTACGAGTACCAGGACAAGTTCGCCCGAGAATTAGTGGTAATAACGTATTGTTATGTGCAATTTTCAGCCTGTCGCTTGCGCGCAAACGTGGTATTAATTTTGCATTCGGTTATGGTATTGAAGGGGTAAAACTCTCAATGTGATTGACTGAGAAGCTCAGTCACACTTAAACTTTTCTGGAACCGGATACGATTTTTTACGATGAGAACCCTCATCTTGATTGCTCTGGGCAGATTATGACATGGCGGGTTATTTATACACTGAGCCGACCCCCACAAAAAACAGCTCTACTTGAAAAGCAAACACAATCACGTTGTTTATTAATGGGAATAGGTTTCAACAATGTCTTGAATCGTCGGCTGGTTTGGTCTTAACAGGAGCCTGCCAGACCAAAAAAATCCTGTATGTATATGTAATTAAAAGAATTGACACAAAAACCAACATCATGTTACTGGTAAATAGATCTGTAATATCAACAGATTGTCAATTTTTTTAATCCTGAAATCCCGACAGTCTCCCGGCTGCGATTTTTTTATATAGTAAAGACGTTATTTCGAGCATATAAATCGTAACACACTTAGATTTTTAGTATATTTCAAATGCTGCGAGGCTAATTTTTTCTGTTGTGTTGCTGTTCTTAGTTTCTTTTTTTGCAGGTATAAGTCTGCTTTCCAAGCAATTTACTATTTGATTAAGAATAATGAAAAAACTAGTATATACGCCAGCCGGTAGTGACAGTGCAACATTGGCCATAGCTGCAAGTAGGGCTCATGGTATAGGGATACTTAACGCAGAGCTTTTTGGCAGTGCTGATTCTATCTGTGAACAGCTCATAATGTTGTCAAAATATGTCGATGGCTCTTTTGGTATTAAATTAGATTCTGCAGATGCGCATATTATCGATGCTGTAAAATCACATTTGATTTCTAAATTGCATTGGCTTGTCGTTGACGCTGAAATAATTAGCGCCTGTGCCGATACGGTTTCCTCACTTCGAGACAAAGGTGTAAACGTATTGGCAGAGGTATCATCGCCTGGTTGGCCTGGAGGCAAAATCCCTGAGGATCTTGATGGTTTTGTTTTAAAAGGAAATGAGGCCGGCGGGTTCGTTGGTGAATATAGCTCCTTTATATTGCTCCAGAAGTGGTTGAGCCAGACCAAACTGCCCCTTTATGTAAGGGGGGGAGTAACCCCTCATGTTGCCGCAGCCTGTGATGCCCTGGGGGCATCAGGAGTGGTTTTAGACAGTCAAGTTCTTCTTTTGGATGAATCGCCATTTTCAAACGATCTTTCTCCCTTGCTAAAGAATTTATCCGGCAACGAGACCGTATCAGCAGGTGATAGTGAGCAGGGACAATATTTTAGATTATTAGTTCGACCTGGACTAAAAAAAGCGCAGGAATTTTGCGATAAAGCTGAAAGGGTACAAGGCGATAGGTTACGTTCGCTGATAGATACGACTATATCTTGGCAAAAAAATGAGATAGACATTTTACCGTTGGGGCAGGATGTATGCTTTGCCGGACCCTGGAAAAAACGATTCGGCTCTCTTTCGCGTCTCTTTACATGTATTGACGACGCTGTAAATGAAGGGTTGTCACAAGCTCTCTTGGATCTCCCAATATCAAAAAATGCACCATTGGCGCGTTACTTAGGCACTGAATTTCCAATTGTCCAGGGGCCAATGGCTCGTGTTTCAGATTGTAGCGAATTTGCTGTTGCAGTGTCTCAAGGGGGTGGATTGCCGATGTTAGCTCTCGCTCTCCAAAAAGGAAGAGCGCTTGAGCAGCTGCTTCGTGAAACCAAAAATGCTGTAGGCGAGCACCCATGGGGAGTTGGTGTATTAGGCTTTGCTCCTCAAACGCTGTTGGATGAACAGCTACAGTATCTCCAGAAATATACACCTGATTATGTC
Organism: Desulfobulbaceae bacterium; assembly: GCA_963678525.2. Taxonomy (GTDB): domain Bacteria; phylum Desulfobacterota; class Desulfobulbia; order Desulfobulbales; family Desulfobulbaceae; genus Desulfogranum. Next base: position 1,200,836 of record CAXXDG010000002.1, on the reverse strand, counting down.
ATAATTGCAGGCGGACGTCCAGATCAGGCCGTAAAATTTCAGCAAGCCAACGTACCTTCTTTTCTGCATGTTCCATCATCAAATCTCATTCCACTTTTTCTCCAACAAGGGGCGCGTGGCTTTATTTTTGAAGGCAGGGAGTGCGGAGGGCATATCGGTCCTTTGAGCAGTTTTGTTCTATGGGGGACAATGGTAGAGAGTTTGCTGGAAGAGCTTGAGAGCGGAAATATTCAGGGCGAAGAGGTGAAGGTGCTTTTTGCCGGTGGTGTGCATAACGCTCTATCTTCAGCTTTTGTGCAGGTTCTGGCTGCGCCGCTTACCAGACTAGGCGTACAAGTCGGTATTATCATGGGCAGCGCCTACCTCTTTACAAAAGAGATCGTTGATTGTGGTGCAATTTTACCAACATTTCAAAAGACTGCTTTGGCTTGTACTCAAACTGTTAACCTTGAGTCGGGTCCGGGGCATGCCAGTCGTTGTGCTTACACACCTTTCGCTCACGAATTTTTTCAAAAAAAACGAGATATCATCAACGGCAATCTGCCTGCGCACGAAAAAAGAGAAGTCCTGGATGACCTGATAATGGGAAGATTGCGTATCGCTTCAAAAGGGTGCAGCCGGTCAGCCGTTGATGGTGAATTACAAAGATTGAACGAGAATCAACAGCTCGACGAAGGCATGTTTATGCTGGGGCAGCTCGCTACGTTGCGAAAAGAGGTGGTTGATATTCGTATGTTGCATGAGGAAGTTACAACGGAAGCAACAAAATTACTACAGAAGAAGGCCAAGAAAGTTTCAGTGCAGAAAGCGAACAGCGTCTCTCCTGCAGATATTGCCATTATAGGAATTGCCACTTTTCTTCCAGGTGCGGATACCTTCCACGATTACTGGAATAACATTCTGCAAAAAAAAGGATCTATTCGTGAGGTTCCTTCCCATCGCTGGGATTGGCAACTTTACTACAGCAAAAATCGTCAAGCCAGAGATAAAGTTTACTCTAAGTGGGGAGGTTTTTTAAATGATCTTCCATTCGACCCCACACAATTTGGAATGCCTCCTAATTCAGTGAAATCTGTTGATCCAATGCAATTGATGGCATTACATGTAGCAAACATGGCATTGGCTGATTCCGGATATTTAGACAAGTCTTTTGACCGTGAGAATGCATCAGTTGTTATTGGAGCAAGCGGCGGCACCGGAGATGTTGGTTTACAGTACGGGCTCAGATCTGAATTGCCCCGGTTCACAGGCAGCGACATTCCTTCCGATATTGCCGATCGTCTACCGGAATGGACTGAGGATACTTTTGCCGGAATTCTGATGAATGTGATTGCCGGAAGAATTTCCAATCGCCTGAACCTGGGCGGTGTTAATTTTTCAACTGATGCGGCCTGTGCTTCTTCACTTGCAGCTATATATCAGGGAGTGAATGAACTTGAAGCTAAGCGAAGCAATTTTGTTTTAGCCGGCGGAGTTGATACGGTTCAAGGGCCGTTTGGTTTCATGTGTTTTAGTAAAACCCAGGCCCTGTCTCCAAGCGGTCAGTGCAACACTTTTGATGCCGGTGCTGATGGAATTGTTATTTCCGAAGGAATAGGAATGGTCGTCCTGAAACGACTGGAAGATGCTGAGAAAGATGGTGATCGAATATATGCGGTTATCAAAGGGATTGGCGGAGGTAGTGACGGAAAGGCCAAAGGGCTTTCTGCGCCAAGTCCTTCCGGCCAGCTTCGAGCAATGAAGAGGGCTTATGTCCAAGCTGGGTTCGGACCGGAAACTGTAGAATTGTTTGAAGCTCATGGCACAGGTACCGTAGCAGGTGATACTGCTGAGCTTGAGAGCACGACAAAACTCCTCGTTCAGGCAGGAGGGAAGGCTCATCAGGCTGCCGTTGGGTCGGTAAAAACTCTCATCGGCCATACAAAAGCGTCGGCTGGGGTTGCTGGTATGATAAAAGCAGTCCTGGCACTTCATCACCGCATTCTACCACCTCATCACGGAGTAGAGCGTCCTAACAAGGTACTGTTAGACGATAATTGCCCTTTATATCTTGTCAAAGAGCCCCGCCCCTGGCTGAAAACCAATGGTTCACATCGTAGGGCTGCAGTGAGTGCTTTCGGATTTGGTGGGAGCAACTTTCATGTGGTATTAGAAGAGTACACCAGAGAGTACAGACCATGGTTACGTATGGCAAATACTCCAAGGTGGCCGGCTGAACTGTTTGTGTTTTGCGCAAAAGACAGAAAGGATCTGGAAGGCAAGCTGGCGAAGACCAGGGAAGAGATACTCGAAAATGCTCCTGAGGAATTTCTCGGTACTGCACACAACCTCGCCAACCAATGGAGGCGCGATAATGAGGTTCTGGCAATAGTGGCTTCAGACGCTAATGACCTTAAAAATAAGCTTGATCGAACTCTTGATTATCTCACCAATGGGGAAAAAAGGATACCACCCCATACGTACCATAATAAGGCTCCGCTAAAGGGAAAAATAGCTGTTCTATTTCCTGGCCAAGGTGCTCAATACCTTGAAATGTTAAGAGAATTGGCGTGCCACTTCCCCTTGTGTGCTGAAACAATAGCTCGCACCGACGATTTGCTCGCCGATAAGTTTCAAAATCGTTATGGAGACGGTGTTTGCTTAAGCGATTTTATATATCCTCGAGGAGTATATGATGAACAGCAACGAGAATTGAGTAGTCAAGCGTTAACCAATACCGACGTGGTTCAGCCCGCACTTGGAGCTGTCGAGGCCGGTGTTTGGATGCTTATGCAATGCTTCAATTTAAAACCGGATATGATAGCCGGTCACAGCTATGGTGAGTTTGTTGCATTGTTTGCAGGTGGTTACATGGGATTTGAAACGCTGGTCTCCTTGTCTGAGGCCAGGGGGAGGGCCATTGTCGATACAGCTGCTAAGAAAGGGCAGGAACTTGGGGCAATGGCAGCAATCATGGCGGGGCGTGATGAAGTCACTCAAGTCATTTCCAAGTTAGACAATGTAATTCTTGCCAATTGCAATGGCCCTAAACAGTGTATTATTTCCGGTTCGGAGTCAGGAGTCAGCGAGGCCATTGACATGTTTGCTAAGGCAGGCGTGAGGACAAAAAAATTGCCGGTCGCAGCTGCATTTCATTCTCCATTTGTCGAACCGGCGCAACGAGAGTTGGCGGAAGTAATTGCCAAGAGCGAATGGCGTGTTGGGAATTTGCCGGTATATTCAAATGTTACAGCAAAGCCTCATAGCAAAGATATTGAGATCGTAAAGCAGCAAATGGCAAATCACTTGATTAGTCCGGTGGAGTTTATGGATGAAATCGAGGAGATGTATCGTGATGGAGCTCGAATCTTTATTGAGTTGGGACCCAAGGCTGGATTAAGTCGTATGGTCAGCGACATACTTGATAGCCGTCCACACGAAACCATTGCGATTGAGGGGGAATGCAACGGCATAAAAGGACTGCTGTGCAGCTTAGGCAAGCTTGTTACCCTTGGGGTTGACATCGACTTGATGAAAATATTCGAAGGAAGAGTGTCGCAAGGTGATCAATCGGCCAAAGGGAAGAAAGCCGACGCAGTATCTTCGAGTACGTGGATGATTAACGGTAGCGGCGTACGTCGTGCCTCAGATCCAATCAAGCAGGTTGGAGTAATTAAGGGAAAGGGTGATTCAACAGCTAGTCTAGTTGCGAATAAATCAGTCTTATCAACTTCAGTAAACAACCTTGAGAAAAAAACATATTCACATATGACCACGGACAAAGTTCGAAAGGAGGCTCCGAAGATGGTTAAACAACGTTCCGGGCCTACTGTTGAAAGTTCAACAGTAATGGACAAATACTTTGACACAATGCAAACTTTTTTAGAAACCCAAGAAAATGTAATGTCATTTTACTTGGGCAGGCGTGACATGCAGAGGAGAGGTATGCATACCACGCAGCAATCACTAACGCGGCCATTGTTACTTGATAATGATGATGACAATGTCAAAATGTGGGGACAGATAGGGTCACAATCAGTAGCAGGTGCTCAAGATACCGGCCCTGAGGTTACCACCCCTAAGCCGGCTAGCCCAAACAATGATAGGAGAATTGAACAGCCTCTGGAAAAAAATAAAGCTCCTGAAGAGGCTAAAAAGCAGGGTGGTAAAGAAGAAAAACAGGAAGATATTATAGGCCAACCTCAAGCGATGACCAATTTGCTCCTTTCCGTAGTCGAAGAAAAGACCGGCTACCCGAAAGACATGATTGGGCTTGAACAAAATCTTGAGGCCGATCTGGGGATTGATTCCATTAAACGTGTGGAAATAGCAGGCGCTGTACTTATGACTCTTCCGGAGGAATATAACCAGTTGCTCGGAGAGGATGAACGGACCAAATTAAATACCCAGGAAACACTCCAGGGAATGCTTGATTTATTGGGCAATTTACATACAGGAGGCGAGGCTGCATCCCCTTTTGCTAAAGCCGGGGCGGAGAAAATAACTCCTGATCAGAGTTATCCGTTCCGGCATGTAGTTGTAGCGCAAGAAGAGGCCATTGCAAGTGGTATCCAGGGAAGTATGATCGAGGGACATTTCCTTTTAACCGAGGATAAGATCGGTGTCTCAGAAGCTGTTTCCGGCGCATTAACTCAACGCGGCGGATCTGTAACATTTATAACGCGTGAAACACTCGTGGATGAAGGGAAACTTAACGACTGGTGTTCTTCCTTCAAACTAAACGGCTCGCCACTCGCAGGCATTATTCACTTGGCTCCACTTGGGACTGATCAACTGAGATTGGATTCGACTGTGCCGGAGTGGAGGGAACAAATCCAACTAAATGAGAAGTCATTATTTATACTCTTGCGTCATTTTTGTAAAAAAATGACCAACGATGCCCATGTCGTTTCAACAAGCAGATTGGGGGGATACTACAACCGAAATAACGTGGAAAACAGTGAAGGGCTTTTTCTGCAGGGGGGAACCGTTGGGCTTTTGAAATCGCTCTCTGAGGAGCACCCCGAATTACGAATACGTGCCATCGATCTGGATCTAAATCAACCGGCAAATCTCCTTTCACAAATAATCATAAATGAAATGAATTATGCAGGCGGGCGTCAAGAGGTGGGGTACCCGGAAGGGAGAAGAACCGTTTTTTCAACGGTTGAGTCTTCAATCGATCTCAAAAAGCCTACACCGATTCGTGACGCAGTAATTTTAGCAACGGGCGGGTTAAAAGGCATAACAGCAGAGACTCTCAGGTCACTGGCCTTGCCGGGGAACACGCTGGTTATCCTGGGGCGAAGTTCAATGCCTGAAATTGAATCATCTGATTTACGATCTTTTGAAACAGCAAAAGAACTTCAGGAGTACTTCATTGATAAAGTACGTTCAGGAAATTTGAGCATGACCCCCGCGGAGATAAAAAAACGAGTTTCTTCCATTCTTTCATCAAGAGAGATGGTGCGCAATGTTAATGATTTTACGCAAAGCGGAGCATTGGTTGAATATCATGCAATCGATGTAACAGATGAAGGTGAAATTTCCAAATTGCTGGAGCAAACCTATAAAAAGCACGGAAAGATAGATGGTGTCGTACATGGAGCTGGAATTATAGAGGATAAATTACTGGCAGACAAGACGGATGCAAGTTGGTCAAGAGTAATTGAAACCAAAGTGATCGGTCTCCTTCTATTACAAAAATACCTCGTTCCAGAGTCACTCCGTTTTTTTGTCGTTTTTAGTTCGGTGGCAGGAAGATACGGCAATAGTGGACAGACGGACTACGCGACAGCAAATGAACTGATGAGCAGGCTGTGCTGCCAGCTTAAAAATCAGTGGCCAGAGAGTGTTAACATTCGATCATTCTGTTGGGGGCCTTGGGGGAAAACCAAATTCAGTGATGGGATGGTAACTGCTGAGACCGAAGCAAAATTTGCAGAAAAAGGAGTATTTTTAGTTGAACCTGCAGAAGGATGCGCGACCTTCAATTATGAATTGTCGAGTGGAAAGGCTTCACCGGTCGAAATAATTTGCGGAAAAGGCCCTTGGGAAGAATATGAAGCTACGCGCGAGCATGTAGAAGTTAAAAACCAAACTGCGCAACCGGGAAAATTGGGGCCTCTCCTATATAATATGAATCTGCAGATTGAGGCCAAGGGCAAACAGGTGGTCTCAATATGTTTGGATGAAAGTCACAGCTACCTGCAAGACCACAGAATCGACGGCAGACCAGTAATGCCTGCAGCCGTGGCGCTCGAAACAATGGCGGAGGTCACAAGCTTTCTTTATCCGGGGTGGATTGTGTCGGAAGTCTCGGATGTTCGACTCCTCAAGGGAATTGATCTTGAAACGAAGACAAAGGAGATACGTATTTCCGTAAGCCCTCCGACATATGGGAGTAGTGAAGGGTTCGATGTCAGTGCGGCTATCCTGTCAACACAGGGGAATTCTTTCAGAACTCATTATCGTGCTGTCCTGAGGCTGCGACAGCAGTTGTCTTGTAACAGTGAATTACGGCCACTCGAACATTCTGAAAAACAACTTTCTGTCTCAAAAGCATATAAAGAATTATTGTTTCATGGCCCAAAATTCCAAGTCATAGAAGAAGTTAAAGGATTGTCTCCAAATGGGGCAGCAGCTTTTGTTAGCCATTCCAATCCAAACCAATGGATTCTCGATAATAACACCTGCCAAAATCAATGGCTTTTTGACCCCGCTTTAATTGATGCCGCGGCACAAATGGCAATTTTATGGTCACGAACTTTTAAAAACGAGACATCCCTGCCGGCACGAATTGATAGTGTCGTTCGCTATGTTGAAACATTACCGGAAAGAGTACACATGTCATTTGAAATACTTGAGGTAGATGATCCACATGTCATTCGTGCAGATGTAAATTTCCTCAACAGTGATCAAGAAGCCGTATATACTATTTCAGGTTTAGAGTGCATTTCCAGTGCGGCTCTCAATAGGCTAGGAGGAACAGCTAGTCAAATTTAATTAATAGTGCTGTAAACCAATAGACGATAGAGAAATTAATATGTCCGAAGGTAATAGGGATAAAAGCAAGGCCATCGCCATAGTCGGTATGGCCTGTATTTTTCCAAAAGCGCCTGATTTGGAAACATTCTGGAATAATATTCTCAACAAGGTCGATGCAATACGAAAGCCCCTTCCTGAATGGGAAGATTGGCGATACCTGGATTCTAAAAGGATAAACTCTTCAAATGGAGGTTATCTTAAAGACCTTTATCGATTCGACCCTCAGGAATTTAGTATCATGCCGAATTCTGTGGATGGTGGGGAGCCTGATCATTTTTTGGCGCTTAAGGTTGCCCGGGACGCTCTTCTCGATGCCGGTTATCCAAGCGGCGTCCATGATCACAGTAATACAGGTATTATCTTGGGTCACAGCACGTATCTACATCGCGGTCAAGGGAACCTGATTCAGCACCACATAGTGATGGATCAAACAATAGACTTACTTGAAACAATTTTTCCTGGCCTTGACCAAGCCCAAGCAACAGAAATCCGCAAAATTATACAAAGTAAATTGCCTCAATACAGTGCTGATATTGTACCAGGTTTGGTCCCCAATGTCATGACTGGTCTTATTGCCAACAGACTCAACCTTAACGGACCCAACTATCTGGTTGATGCAGCTTGTTCTTCATCATTACTTGCAGTCAATGCTGCAATGGATGAACTGCGCAATGGTCGGAGTAGGATGATGCTGACTGGTGGGGTGAACGCCTCTCTGCCGGCAGAGGTCTCTACGATTTTTACAGATCTTGGAGCTTTAAGTAAAAAAGGCCATATCCAGCCGTTTGATTCTGATGCCGATGGAACGCTACTTGGTGAAGGGCTAGGGGTCATTGTTCTTAAAATGCTTCATGATGCCATGGAAGATGGTGATCGTATCTACGCTGTAATTCACGGAATCGGCCAGTCAAGCGATGGGAAAGGGCAAGGTTTGCTTGCTCCCAGCATGAAAGGACAGGCTTTAGCATTAGAAAGAGCGTACCAAACAACAGGAATTGATCCCTCGACTGTAGGCCTGTTGGAAGCTCACGGTACGGGGATACCGTTGGGTGACAAAACCGAAATTGCTGCGTTGAAAAAAATTTTCGGAGACCGGAAGGGTGTTTTAGGAAATGTCGCTATTGGTTCAATCAAATCAATGATCAGTCATTGTATTCCGGCTGCTGGAATAGCAGGCCTGATAAAAACAGCCCTCGCCCTACATCATAAGATATTGCCGCCTACTCTTTGTAGTCGTGTTAATCCCGACCTTGGAATTGATGAGACTCCATTTTACGTCAATACTACTCCTCGACCATGGTTTTTAAATCCGGGAGTCCCTAGGCGCTCTGGAATTAATTCTTTTGGTTTTGGCGGTATCAATACCCATGCGATTCTTGAAGAGGCGCCTGCAGAAGCAGAAAAACCTCTCGATATGAATAGCCGGCCGGCCGAATTATGTGTTTTCTCAGCAAGCAGTCGCTCAGGGTTGGTTCAAAAGTTGGATAGTACAGCTGATATAATAAAAAAATCCAGCGAGATAAAACTAGGGGAATTTGCTTCATTTCTGCTTAATCAAGATTTAAAGGAAACCCATAGACTAGGGATTGTTGCAAAAAGTAAAGCGGATTTGGAGAAGAAAATTGGACAGTCTATTAAACGCATCAAGAAAAATGCAGATGATGCGTGGGTGATGCGTAGTGGTATAGTATTTAGCTCCACCCCCCTTGAAGGGAAAATAGCATTTATGTTTCCTGGTGAAGGGTCACAGTACGTGAATATGTTGTCTGACCTTGCGCTCTATTTTGACGAGGTACGTGAGTGGTTTAATTTCTGGTATTCCCTTTATGACGATACCTCGGAGGAAAAGCGTACAGACATTGTATTCCCTCAAAGCCTCCTTCCAGAGGAACAGAAAACTGCTTTAGGGGATCGCATACATCAAATGGATGTTGGATCTGAAGCCGCTTTTATTGGCGGCCAGGCGATGTACTCCCTTCTTCAACGTCTCGGTATTTCGGCAAATGTAATGGTAGGGCACAGTACAGGGGAATCCTCTGCTCTGGCTGCTTCCGGAGCGATAAACTATGATGACAAGCAACAGCTTTCTGCATTTATCAGAGAACTGAACAATGTGTATAAGCAGGCGCTTGAGGCTGGAAATATACCCACAGGGGCCTTGCTCAGTGTTGGGGCCTTATCCAGGGAGAATGTTGAGAAGCTATGCCTGGAAGTCGACGAGGAAGTTGTTGTAGCCATGGAAAACTGTCCCAATCAGCTCATACTTTTTGGTGCAAAAGCGAGTATTGATGAAGTACAAAAAAAATTGAGTAAAAATGGCGGTATTTGCATGCTCTTGCCGTTTGATCGTGGCTATCACACATCCAAGTTTTCAGCAGTGAGCGACGCTTTCTTAGCTTATTACGAGCAAATTCAACTTACTACACCTAAAGCTCCTTTGTATTCATGTGCTACTGGAACGCTTTTTCCCCTGGATGTTAATGGCGTGAGAGAAACTGCTGCAATCCAGTGGTCGCGGGAAGTTAAGTTTGCACAAACTATTTCAGCCATGCATCGTGACGGAATACGGTATTTTATTGAAGTCGGACCTTCAGGTAACCTCAGTGCCTTTGTCAACGATATTCTGTCCGGCAAGGATTTTATAGCATTGCCGACGGATTTAAGAAAAAAGAACTCACTTGAACAGCTGCTGTTCGTGCTGGCAAATTTATATGCCAATAATCAAGAGGTGACGCTTGAATCTTTATTTTCATCTCGATTTATTAATCAGCACCGCCAAAAAAAATTGGACCAAAGTTCCCGTCAAGAAATGTTTTTGCACAATACCATGCCAATCATCCATCTTGACAGTCAAGAGGGAGAGCAAATACGTCGTCTCCTCGCTGTTTCAGAAAAGCATGTAGATATGCAATATCCTGAAGAAATACCAGAAACTCTAAGCACAGAAGTGTTACCAACAGCTGAACAGACGACGGCAAGAAGTCAATTTGTATTGCAAGAAGAAGACAGCCAGGTAATGGAAAAATATTTCCATTTAATGCAAGATTTTTTGAAAAAACAAAATGCTGTTGTGGAGCATTTGACACATGAACAATCAGGTATAGTTACAGAACACATCTCAGCTCCCTTGATTGATACAATCAATGAGCTGAGCAGTTACCAGTGTAGCGCAGAGTGTCATTTCAATCTCTATGAAACGAATTTTTTAAAAGATCATGTTCTCTCCGGTGTTGTTTCAGCGGTTGATCCTGATCTTCTTGGCTTATCATGCGTACCTCTCATGGTAAGCCTTGAGATAATGGCAGAAGCGTGTGCTCTAATCGCTGGTAGTTATAAAGTCACTGTCATTGAAAACGTAAAAGCTAATGGGTGGATAGCTCTTGATGAATACTTTGCAAAGCTGACTGTTAACGCTAACATTCTTCCAAATGAAACCTCGAGGTATAGAGGCTCTATTTTGTATAATGGAAAAGAAATAGTCAGCGCAGAGTTTTCTTTTGAAGAACAATGGATATTAAACGGGTTACAACCGTTAAAACAAAAAGAGATTTTTAGGTGGCAAGATCAGGAACTCTACACCATAGGGATGTTTCATGGTCCCCTGTTTCAAAGTATTCAAGGCATTGAAGGCTGGGATAGCACAGGCATTGATGCACGATTGTCTCGGGGGAAGATTGAAGGTTTTATCATTGACAATGAATTACCCGCCTTGACACTCAACCCTGTTTTACTTGACGCCACTGGTCAACTCGCCGCATACTGGATTGCTCAACAGGTCGGGACTGGTTTCAATTGCTTCCCGTCAACCATTGAGCGCATTGAGTTGTATAGAACTTGTCCCCATAATATGGACGGTCTGAGCTTAAAGGCTCGTCAACAACCTGTTGCGACGAGTCATCGTAATGGGGCAAAGGATAACATACAGTGGCAATTTGAGTGTCTTGATAGTGATGGAAAGGCTTTATTCAGAATTCACAATCTTGCCAATGTTTATTTCGAAGTTCCCAATAATTTCTACTTGTTTCGACGAGATCCACTAAATGGAAGACTGGGAAGCCCTTGCTCTTTTGCTGAGGAAAGTGGAGTTGTCTTATGGCAACTACCGCACATGACAGAAAAATTTTGTTCCCAGTCAGAGGGTATTTTTATTCGTATCTTGGCTAATGCTCTTTTGAGTTTTGACGAGTTGAAACTTTGGCATCAAATATCTCTTAAGAATGTTCGATATAAACGCCAGTGGCTTTTTGGAAGAGCCTGTATCAAAGAAGCAACGCAATGGTGGGTATACCACCAAACGGGCAAGATGCTTTACCCTGCCGATATTGAAGTATTTCACGATAATCTCGGTGCTCCGTATGTCGATGGTTGGTGGAGAGATAGCTTAATTGAAGCTCCGGTAGTCTCACTGAGCCATGATAGAAAAATGTCCATTGCTGCTGTTGCTCCAGGCTATCATGCTATTGGTGTTGATGTTGAACAGATTGGTCGCATCTCTCATCCTGCTGCAGTCGCACATTCCCTGAGTAGAAATGAACAGGATTTGCTCACTGGTCTTGATGAAGGCTCTGTGAAAGAGCTTCTGTTATCCCTTTTGTGCTCTAAAGAGGCTGCGGCTAAGTGTTTAGGTTTGGGTTTACAAGGAAGGCCTGAAAGTTTTGAAGTTTTCATGGCAGATAAAGGAAAAGAAGAATGTACAGTAATTTATGAAAATACAGTGTTAAATGTTAAATTATATCGATCACATGATACTATTTTAGCTCTTGCACAATTATAATACAATCAATTTGATCATCAGGAGGTGTATTGGCTTTGAATTCAGCAAACGAAACAATAGAAGCTGTACTCGTTGATATTATTGAAGACCTGGTTCAAGACTGGGGATTGGATCTAGATGAAGGTATTAATGGAGACACCACCTTGGTTAATGATCTTGATTTTGCCTCTGTTGATATAATTCAGCTCTGTGTTGCAATTGAGCAGCATTATGATAAAAAAATTGGTTTTCAAGATCTTCTAATGAAGGATGGAAGCTATGTCGCTGATTTATCTATTTCGCAGATAGGTGATTATGTGCAAACAAAAATATAAAGAGTGAATCATGACTACCAAAACAATTTTTATCGGTTTAGATGGTGCTTCCTTTTCCATATTAGATGAATTGGTCAAGGAAAAAGAAGAGCAAAAACCGGTTATGCCTTTTTTAGCGAATCTGTATAGAGATGGAACACGGTGCATCCTGCGATCAACTCCCAACCCCTTGACGCCACCTGCATGGGTGTCATTGATGACAGGTAAAACACCCGGTAACCACGGTATTTACGATTTTATCCGTGCTGAGGAAACCGAGGAAGATGTATTCTTTACACTGTATGATGCAAGAGATTGCATTACTGAATCTGTTTGGTCAATTGTAAGCAGAAATGGAAAAAAGGTGGCTGCCCTGAATTTTCCTTTTACAGCACCACCAAGCAAAGATTTAAAAGGGGTCATGATACCGGGTTTTATACCATGGCGTCACTTGCGAAGAAATACGGTACCCAAAGAACTCTATGATCAACTCAAGGAAAGCCTGCCGGAGTTCAATCCCAAAAAACTTGCTTGGGACTTTGAACAAGAAAAAGATGCCATAAATAAACTATCTGATGAAGATCGCGAGAATTGGATACGCTACCACCTGCCTCGAGAAAAACAATGGTATAATATTGCAGAATATCTTCTGCGAACAGAAGCACCAGAGCTTATGGCTGTTATGTTTGACGGCGTTGACAAGCTGCAGCATCAGGCATGGTTGTTTCTGGATCCTGATTTGCAATCCGGTACAAAAACCTCCTATCATAGCAAAATGCGCACACTCTGTTTGGAGTATTTCAGTCAATTGGATGGATTTTTGGAAGGATTGATCACTGCTGCCGGGCCGGATGTGCAGGTCTTTCTCGCCTCGGATCATGGGTTCACTAAAACTACTGAAATCGTTCGTATAAATGCCTATCTTCATGAAAAAGGATACCTGCATTGGAAAACGATGGATGATACGGAAGCATCAAAAAGGCGAGAGGGAAGCATGTTCGCCAATCTGGACTGGACAAAAACTACGGCATATTGCCGCACTCCGTCCAGCAACGGCATTACCATTCGGGTGGCTGATAAGGCAGGAAAAGCAGGTATAGCCCCCAGCGAATACAATGCGTTTAGAGAACAACTCATACGCGATTTAGAGGCGTTGCGTGACCAAGATACCGGTGAACGTATTATCAAGGAAATTCACAAACGAGAGGATGTTTTTCCAGGTCCGGCGATGAGGGACGCCCCAGATCTGCTGATGGTTTTACGTGACTATGGTTTTGTATCGATCAAAAATAAACTGCCTGTAGTTGAACCTAGGGAAGAGATCGCCGGGACCCATCATCCGGATGGTGTGCTGATAGCATATGGACCGGGAATACATAAAGGCAAAAAAGTGGATGTGTGCCAAATTACCGATGTCTGCGCGACCTTGCTGTATAGTCTTGGTTTGGAGGTACCCAACGACTTTGAAGGAAAAGTAGCGCAATCATTATTTACGCAACCATACCTTGCAGAAAATGCAGTTCGATATGGTGGACTGACCCTGACGCAGGGTGGAACAGAATGTGAAACCTCTGAGACCATGGAGGATGATGAAAAAGAGAAACTCATGGCTCAGCTTCAACTCCTAGGATACATGGAGTAGCTCATGCCAAAGGTCAAAGTCAACGGAGTAAATCTCAATTATGTTCAAATGAACAGTGAGAACAAGGGTGCATGTGAAGATGTTGTGATGATTCACGGCTTAGCTGCCAACTTGGCCTTTTGGGGGTTCCATTACGCTCCGATTTTTTCGAAACAATACAAAGTAACACTCTTTGACTTACGTGGACATGGGCGTTCAGAAATGACGCAAAGTGGATACTCTCCTTGTAACTTGACGACTGACCTCCAGTTGCTGCTTGATAAATTGGGGATTAGAAAGGCGCATTTTATCGCTCATAGTTTTGGTGGAATTATTGCACTGAAGTTAGCTACTCTTGTCCCGGATCGGGTTGCAAGTATCATTATCGCAGATACACATATCGCAGCTGTTCGCAATATGCAAAAAAATATGCGGTGGAAATACGGAGAGAGTATTCAACCAATATTGCGCAAGAACAATATTCTTATTGATACTAATCATCCATATTTTGGGTACCGATTGCTTGCTGAGATAGCTAGGTTGCAACTGAAAAAACAGGAGCTCTCCGCAGATTTGAAATCGCTGGTATCATCTTTTGCAAGCAGATTTGAAGGACGTTCAGCCGCTCAGTGGCTCAATTTGATCGATTGTGTTGGAGCAGGTGATGAACTAATGAGCGATGATTTACTTTCCCTGGAGGATCTGAAAAAGTTTACCTTCCCTATTCTGGCGATATATGGCGAACTGTCTCAGTCTATGCTGACAGGAAAACACCTTCTCAATGTTTGGCCTCATGCAGATTTCAGGTGCGTACGTGATGGAGGACATTTTTTTCCAATCACAAAACCGGATAACTTTATTCATTTTTGTGAACAATTCTGGAAGGGTGCCCTTGTAAACAAATACCCCCGGCGTAAAGGTGATCCGATAAAAAGTCATTTTCGCCGCGAACGCATATTCGAGAATAATGGAGGGTGGTTTTTTTCGACTCGGGAAAAATCACAAAAGGGACCTTATACAGATTTTCATTCAGCTGAAAAGCACCTTGTAGAATACATAGCAAATGCCGTGGCTAATTCTGCCGATTACAAGAGGGATGGGCAGAAATGCCTCTAACAAACAAACTAGGTATCCATGCAGGGTTAGGTGAAAGGGACTTCAGGCTCATTGCCCATGGCGGTTTTGGTGACGGGCTGAATGCTTATGCTCACTCAATGGCTTGGTTCAAGGACAGACTTTATGTAGCGACTACCCGTGGCAACTTTCCGTTGATGAAAAAAAGGTTGCCCATCGCACTAGATCCTTGGCCGGTTGAATGTCCGGAAGATCCCTTCACCTTGGATTTGCATGCAGAAATATGGCGTTATACGCCGCAAGAGGACCATTGGAAGAGAGTGCTGAAGGCCCCTACGATAATGGGAAGCCATGGCCGCCCCATTCCGCGAGAACTTGGATATCGCGGAATGCTTGTATTCAAGGAGAAAGCGCACCTATCACCAGTTTTATATGTCAGTACATGGTCTCCTGCAAAGGGGCCAGGGCCTGTTCTGCTGCGCTCTGAAGACGGGAAACATTTTGAGCCGGTTTGCGAGCCTGGCCTGATCGGACTCCCGGTGACAACTATACGAACGCTCGTTGAATTCAAGGGGAGACTGTTCACGACTCCAGCCGGAACACGTGGGGGTAATCCAAATATATCCCACCACTCTATCGTTTATGAAAGCAGGGACCCCGCCGGCGGTCATTGGGAACCCGTGAGTGAGTTTGGTTTTGGAGACCCTGGTAATAAAACCGTCTTCGAGATGGTTGGTTTTAACGATTATCTGTACGTGGGGACTTTCAACCTTGAAGGTTACCAGGTATGGCGCACCACCGCTGAAGGTGTCCCACCTTATAATTGGGAAAAGGTACTGACAAAGGGAGCGTATCGGGGAAAATTCAACCAATGTGCACTCAGCATGTATCCCTTCAAGGGCGCTCTCTATATCGGAAGCGCTATACAAGGGGGCGGTATTGATAGACAAAATAAAATTGGACCGGCTCCGCCTGAACTTGTCCGTTTGCATCCAAATGGAGAATGGGACTTGCTTGTCGGAGAAGCGAGAAGTACTCCTTTTGGGTACAAAAAACCATTATCCGGCTATTTGCCCGGCTTTGACAATTTTTTTTGCGGCTATTTTTGGCGGATGTGTGAGCATCAGGGTTGGCTTTATCTTTCCACATTCGATTGGAGTGGTATTTTAGGATATGCGCAACGGTCAGGATGGCCTCAAGCGTTTTCTAATATTGTTAATGAACTCGGTGAGCAATTTATTATGGATAATCATTCCGGCTTTGATTTATTCCGAAGTTATGACGGTGAAAACTGGACACCGGTGACCACCGGAGGAATGGGCAATTTTTACAACATTGGTCTGAGGACCATGGTTTCGACACCGCATGGTTTGTTTCTTGGCACCGCAAATCCATTTGGTCCCAAGGTAATACCGCTCAATGGGCATAAATATGTACACAACCCACGTGGTGGTTGTGAAATTTTTTGCGGCAGACGCGAAGATAACTTGGCCTCCGAAAGATTTAATCAAGAATAAATTAAATTTCAAGTTTCGGGTTCTAGCTTTTTCGATACGGAAAATACTATAATCATATGAATTAACGACAAATTAACCTGAAACTCCTTTCGTTTTTTGATATGCGGTTTGGCGAAAAAAGCTATTATTATAAAAGGTTATAGATAATATTTATTTGTATTTTTGCAGGTTCTGTTGACGGAAAAGGTCTAGCAACCAGTGGGGAAAAGGATGGTCGGTCAAAACTGATTGATCAAGGGATTCCAATCAATATTCTGCATAAAAGGGTATCTAAGGTGGATCAACAAACACAAAAGGTCGCCCTTCCAACTTTTTTAAGGAAGAGACTTCGGGTATTTCGAGTAGGAAAGGGTGAAGAGCAATATTATCTCATCACAAATTTCGACGGATCAAAAAGTTATCGGTTTGAGCCTTGGCAGTTTTACATTTTGGAAATTTTACCAGGCTGCGAAAATTTCCAGGAGCTGCAATCTATTTTTGAAGACCGCTTTGGTAGAAGGTTAGCGATCGAAGACGTCAATGAGGTTTTTACCCTGGTCGCCAAGCACAAACTTTTTGGATTGGCGGCAACTTCACATCCGTTGGTGATGAAATTCAAAGAGAATCGTCTTAAGCAAAATGCGACCAGTGAACAGCTTGAAATTACGCAAGAACATAGTGGCACCAAGCAAAACGACGAAGCTGATGAAAAAAGTATAGAAATAGATGTAGCATCCTTACCCGCAGGTATACAAGATGCTATTGGTTTCGATGAGAGAACAAAAAAGGGATGGAAGCTTTTCAATCCTTCTTGGATTATCAAAAAAATATACCCATTATGCGTTCCTTTAAAATATTTAATATATGTAATCCCCACATTGCTAATTGCCGGCTTATTTATAGCATTCAATAATTTTCCTTTACTACAGCAAGAAATAGTTAGGTTGTTCGAGAGTCTTTCCTTTATTGAGCATGTACTGTTTGGAATGCTCACAGTGAACCTGGCGGCAACATTAACTACCGCATTGGTAGCTTATTCCTTTCGAGCGTCAGTCATTGGTTTTTGTATAGTATTTCATTTTGGATTTTTTCCAAGATTCATGGTTCGCCTCAGTCATGTTAAACAACTTACGAGAAGGGAAAGGTTGTGGCTACATGCTGCTCCTATACTGACTCGTACCGGATTGCTTGGTACCGGAGTTATCCTTTGGTTCATAGCGTTAAATAATTTTACCAATGTAGCATCTTTTGCATTATCTATTGCATCAATGAGCTTTATATCGCTATTGATAACTGTAAATCCATTGATAAAAAGTAACGGTTACCACTGGATTGCAGCATATGTGAACGAGCCGTTTCTCAAGGGAAAAGCATTAAAAGCTCTTCTAAATAAAATTAAAGGTGATGAATATAGAGGTTCAGACGATAATATTCTTATAGCGTATGCACTGGCTTCCACTTTATTCGTCTTGATTTTTTTGACTATTGTCATTTTCGGCATTGCTCATATTATGAGAATGCAATTTGGTGGTGCAGGTATTCTGCTTACAGCAATTATTGTTTTCTTTATAATTAAGAAATTAATAGTTAAGATGAAGCAACTTGCACAAGCTTACGAGCGATCTGTTCAGTTCGAACGATGGAAAAAACGAACTTTACCACAAGAAGAAAGCCAACAGAGCAAAGCTCGACCTAAAAATTTCTTGATGTCATTTACCAAAACTGCATTGGTTGTTCTTTTTGTGGCTCTCATGTTTATTCCATATCCTTTTGAGCCGGGAGGCGGCTTTACGATCTTGCCACTTCAGCGTCAAGAAATAGTTGCCGATATATCAGGTATTGTTAAAAGTGTATATTTTAATGGCGGTGAATTCGTTGAAGAAGGTACCTTGATTGGCCAACTGGAGCATAGTGAATACTCAGCGCAGGAAAAAATTTATGCCGCTCGTATTTTGGAGCAGGAAGCATATATTGCAGAGCTGAAATCAAAGCCTCGTCCAGAAGAGGTAGAGCTTGCAAGTAAAGCTCTGGAAGTTGAGCAAACACGAGTGAAATTTAGCGAGGCAAAAGTATTCAGGCTTGAAAAGCTTTATAAAGAAAGAGCTACTTCTTTTGAAGAGCTGGATGATGCCAGAAGAGAATACAGAGTTGATCTGGATCAAGTAGAGGAAAAACTTGCAAACCTTAAACTGGTTAAACTTGGAGCATCAAGTGATCAAATCGTGGCGGCTGAAGCTAAGTTAAAAAGCCTTGAAGAGGAACGGAATTATTATTTAGATATAATTGAAAGGTCGAAACTGTATATGCCTTTTGACGGAACAATTGTAGGAACTCACCTTCAGCAAAAGAAAGGAAGCTTTCTTGAAAAAGGAGAGCCTTTTGCCATTGTTGAAAATACCGAACAGGTACTGGCAGAGATTGAAATACCCGAACCTGATATAGGATATATTGAGAAAAATGCCCAGACTGTTATTCGGCCAAACGCAATATCCGGCAAAGAATTTTATGGGACTGTCTCAACTATCGCTCCAAACGTTGAACAACAGCGATTTGGGAAAATAATACGTGTAGTAACTGAATTCGAAAATAGTGACGGTTTGATGAAAACCGGAATGACAGGATATGCAAAAATTGAAGGGGGTACCTTGCCGGTATGGCAGGCATTTTCACTTGCCATAGTTCGATTCTTTAAAGTTGAGGTTTGGTCCTGGATACCTTAATCAGGTTTCATCCAAAGGATAAAGCAAAGAAATAGTACAGGGGTATATTCATGTTTAATCACATAGTTTTTATCGTGATGGATAGTTGCAGGTTCGATTCATTTGTTGCCGCTCAAACGCCAAATATTGATAAGCTTGGGCAAGTTGAAAAAAGATATAGCTACGCATCCTGGACCGCCCCTTCACATTATGCTTTTACAATGGGGATGTTACCGCATTTGAGTCCTACAAAAGTATTTGCTTCTGAAGTATACAAACAAGAGTTTTCCCTTTGGACCGGCAGAACCGGATGCGGCAATATGGCCTTTAAAGACTTTTTGCCGGAACTCTCCTTGCCTACAGTATTACGAAAACTCGGCTATCGTTCCGTGGCCAAGGTTTCCATGCCTGTGCTCAATAAGTTCACACTCATCAGTCAGCATTTTGATGACTACAAGCTAATGGATAACCATAATGATTTCGAAGGGATGGTGGCTGAAATTAATTTCGACACAGCACAACCTCACTACTATTTTTTGAATCTGGGAGAAACCCATTATCCATATATGCTTACAGGAGAGGGGTTACCCCATATCTCCGGGGTTCATGGTGTATTTAAATCTCTTGATAAAAACAAAGAGAAAAGCGACAGTCAGGTCGACAACTTTTTTGATGTTGAGCAGATGAAGATGCTGCACGCTCAACAGGTGAAATGTGTAGAATATATCGATGGACTGACAGGTGATCTTATGAATAAGGCTCCGAGCAACACGTACTTCATCGTCACTTCTGATCACGGGGAGCTTTTCGGTGAGGACGGCTATTTCGGTCACGGTCCAATCATGCACGAAAAATGCTTTGAGGTTCCTTTTGTCGAAGGTTTTGTTCAAGATTGACTATATTCCAGTTAACTAGATGTTACAACATTGTAATGCATCAGAATTACGTCATCCAGCTAGGAAGCGGCAAGTTTGTCAGGTCGGTTTTTGTTTATTGCATACCATAAATATTACCATTAAAAAAAACGATCGGAAGAACTTAAAAATACTATGGTAGCCCCACTTTTTTTACTAGCTCCACCACGATCCTATACCTCTCTTATTAATGCTATGGTGGGCCAACATCCCCAGGCTTTTGGGTTGCCTGAGCTCAACCTGTTTAACGTACAACAACTTAAGGATCTGTGGCGAAAAGTGTCAGATGAAATAGGTGATGATAGTAACCGTCGTCAGGGTTTACTGAGGGCTGTAGCAGAAATTTATGGTGGTGAGCAAACAGTCTCAACGATTACTATGGCCATGCACTGGGCAGCTGCAAGACAGGAAATGGATACCGGAGAGGTTTACAAGGAGTTGGTAGATAAATTGGATCCTTTTATGCCTGTAGAAAAAAGTCCTGCCTACACAATCTCATTGAGGAGGTTGGACAGGATATATAAGACATTTCCTGATGCACGTTTCATCCATTTAGTTCGCCACCCAATTCCACAATGCCGATCCGTCATGAATCTCAACAATGGTATATTTGCTATATTTGTTAATGCGTTTGAATTCACCAACGAAAAGGCTATTATCGAACCCCAAATATCCTGGCACGATATTAATATTAATATTCTCAACTTTTTAGAGCAAGTACCGGCTGAGAACCAGATCCGGATAAAAGGGGAAAACATCATGGCCAATCCAAGGAAATATCTTGCAAGAATATGCCGTTGGCTTGGTATACGAGATGATGCTGCAGCTATAGAAGAAATGATGCATCCTGAAAGATCAGTCTTTGCTTGCTTTGGGCCTGTCAATGCCTTGTTTGGAAATGACCCCAACTTTTTACGTGGCCCGACTTTTAGACAGCACCAACCTAAGCTCCCAAAATTAGAAGATGCATTGCCGTGGAGAGATGACGGACAAAAATTATACCCAGAGGTCGTTGAGTTGGCAGAAGAGTTTGGTTATGCCTAGGAAGAAAGGCGCGATCTGTAATATCAACCTGACAATTTGCACGTTACGATATTGAAATAGTGATCTAAAAATTACAATCCTTGTTGACTAATTCGTTGATGCTATCGATAACGTACCGGTAGTTCTTGAGATGATAGGTAACCTCAGCAAGTTAAACATTGTACTGTATTTCACAACATGTTGAGTTTTCCCTTTCGGCAGTAACGGTGCAAAAAGTCACGAGGGTACTCGCAGCATATTGGAACTCCAAAAATAAAACGCTTTGAGTTACAGTGGTAACCATATTACTGTCTACATAAAATTAGTTAATAATGAAGGGATGGCATGAGGGAAAAAATAGGTACGATTACTTCCGAAGCAGGGAGTACAAGAAAAAAACCAGAAGGATTGTCTGATGCGCAGAATGCCCTGCGAGAAGCAACTATTAATCACTTCAAAGCCAATAAGGTAAAATCGTATATTACCAAAAATATACGGTCTATTAATTCTAATCGACAGGTTGCTGAAAGTATACGATTTTTGTTTGATGAGCACGGTCGGCCTCCAGCTAATGCCC
This sequence comes from Desulfobulbaceae bacterium, assembly GCA_963678525.2. GTDB lineage: Bacteria > Desulfobacterota > Desulfobulbia > Desulfobulbales > Desulfobulbaceae > Desulfogranum. Next base: position 1,179,339 of record CAXXDG010000002.1, on the reverse strand, counting down.
CTCTTGAAGACATCATAGCCGAAAGAAAAAAAATAGAGGCTGAGATTCGTTGGTTTGAAGCAATGTGTTCAGAATTGAGAAATAAACTTGTTAAAGTAAAAGAAATTGAAGATATGGCTATTGAAATGATGCAAAAATACAATGACGATTGATGTGTATCAATCAATACGAATAAAAAATTTACTATTTTTATATATCATTTTTCGTTATTTCACAATTTGAAGCTAGGTACTTATTTTGTAGGCGAGTGGATATTGCAAATTAAATCTTTCATCCAAAGGTGCTAATATGAACTCAGAAACTACTATTCGTTTTTATAAAAAATTTTATAATAAATTGCCTATTATTGTATTAATATTCATGATTTCTGGTTGCAGTGTAACAAAAGATTATGTATCTCCTGAAATTGATATTCCCTCTGATTGGCGATTTTCACAAGAACCATCTACAGATCAACCGAACGAAAAGAAGGCTACTACAATACCTGTTGAGCAAGCTACTATTTTGGCAGATGCAGCATGGTGGGAAGGTTTTGGTGACGATGATCTGAATAATTTAATCAAAATCGCTCTCAATGAAAATAAAGATTTACGTATAGCTGTTTCTAATGTTGAGGAGTTCAATTGGCGGCTAAAATCTTCAAAGTCTTTTTACTATCCCCAATTTGGATATGGTGCAGCTGCATATCAAGATCAAAGGAGTCTTGAGACCGCTATACCGTTACATCAACAGGCTGAAAGGGTTAACGGTAATTATGAGGCATCTTTCGGTTTTAATTGGGAAGTGGATATTTGGGGGCGTATTAAGCGAGCAAATGAAGCAGCCCGCGCTGACTTATTATCTGTTGAAGAATCAAAGAGAGCTGTAGTTTTAACCCTGGTCTCGACTCTTATAGAAAATTATGTAGAACTACTTAGCTTGGATAGCCAATTAGATGTCACAAAGAAAACTTTGGATTCAAGAAATGAGTGGGTAAAAGTATTTGAAATTAAAAGTAAAGGTGGCCAAATTTCTGATTTGGAACTTGTCCAGGTCAAATCGGCATATGAAGAAATCGCAGTGAGAGTTGCACCACTGGAAAGAAGAATTGCATTGCAGGAAAATCTAATTTCAGTACTACTTGGTCGTAATCCGAAAAAGATAAATCGTAACGCAGGATTCGATACTTTAACAATGCCGGATGTCCCTACAGGGTTACCCTCAGATCTTCTTAAAAGGCGGCCGGATATCCTCCAGGATGAGCAAAGATTGATTGCAGCAAATGCGCGAGTAGGGGTGGTGTCCACCCAGTACTATCCTAGTTTTTCGCTTACCGGTCTACTGGGTTTTGCAAGCACAGAACTCTCAAATTTCTTGCAAGGCTCATCTAATCTCTGGGCTTATGGTTTGGGGTTGAGTGGTCCGCTATATACAGGTGGCCGTATTAAAGGAGAGGTACAACAAGCCAAGGCTCAATATGACCAGGTGCTTAATCTATATCTTAAAACGGTCCAAAACGCATTTAAAGAGGTTAATGACAGCCTTATATCCTTGGCTAAGTTAAAAGAGCAAAGAGAAATCCAGAAGAGGCATCTGTCAACTCTTAATGAATACCTCCGTTTTGCCCAAAGTCGATATGACAGTGGTTATACACCATATATTACGGTCATGGACTCCCAACGGCAGCTTTATCGTGCTGAGATTAGCTTCATTCAAACCAAAAGTCAGGTTTTAAAGGAGCTGGTAAATCTGTATAAAGCTATGGGAGGAGGATGGGTTACAAAAGCTGAAGATTTAATTGATGATGGTGATCTTGATATCGAAAAGACGTCAGTGAAAGTGAACAAAATAAAACTTGACAACGGAACCCCTTTTAACAAACAAACCTAGGAGTCTATCGTAGAAGTGCAGTCATGTAGTGATAATACGAGCATTTATTTTCTGCAAATAACGCAAAGATGGGAAAAAAAGGTTTCTCCGACAGGCTCCTAGGTGGTAAGTATTGCCTTGTTTTCAAGTTGTAACATCAAGGCCGCTCTGATTAGAGTCTTCACTTTGCTGTGCACTGGTGTAGGCGGAAAATTTATTATGAAGCAGGGGGTGGAGCTCTTGAAGCTCTAATCCCCCATCCTCGTTGGCATCGAGACGTTGGAAGGTTTCCTCCTTAATCGAAAATTCTTCGCTGCTGAGAAGCCCATCCTGGTCGTTATCCATAGCTGAAAAAACACCTTTGACCACATGCTGGTTTACCGCATACCTTTTTACCGCGTTCAGCTCCTCTGCCTGAATACTTTCATCCTGGTTAAGATCAAGCTTTTGAAAATTTTCCTCGGAAATGTTTAATTCATCACTTTCGAGAACTCCGTTTTCGTTGGTGTCCTTATTGTCAATTATTGATTGTGTTACATGTTGACTAACCAATATTCTTCTGCCGATCATCATTTCGATTTCGCCTATAGATCCATCGTCATTCCTATCAACTCTGTCAAATGTGTTTTCGGTTATAGGAACTTCCTCAGAGCTCAGCATACGGTCACCGTCTTCATCGTATGTAGTCAGAGCCTTTTCACTCAGGTACTTATTAACCCCTGCTCTAATGGCAATAGCAGTCTCTACCTTACCAATCTGGTTGTCACTGTTCAGGTCGAATTTGTCTGATTTTTCTATGGAAATTCCTGATTCTGCCAGACTCAGTTTATTGTTACTGTCCGTATCTCTATTCTGCAATCTTTCTACAGCATTGTTTAAGCGGTATTGCGCATATGTGTTGTGCCTGATTGACCCAATCGTGCTCATCCTGTATCTCCTTATGTGTATGTAATGATTCTCGTTTAAGAAGTGATTGCTTGATTCAGATGAATACATTTCATTATGCTCTTGATTAGGTATCGGCATATTTATGAAAAACTGTAAGGCATTTTTTTATTGAGAAGATGAAGAGGAGGAAACGCCATAGGTGACACCTCCGGCAAAATTCATTTTGGCCAGAGGAAAGGTGGCAGGATAATCTGCAAACATTACTCAAATAATCAGGTGATTGCTGATATTTTAATGTGAAGATCAACAACCAAGCAGAAACGTGAAACTCTCTTAGATTTACCTGCACCATATTTATTGATGATGATGGCTGGAATGCGTTAACAGCTTGAAACCTGAAACTGAACAACAGTGCGGTGAAGAAATCAGAAAACTCATCGGTTATCTGAAAAATAACGAAGAGCTAACAAACTATGGAAAGGCGAGAAAAGGTGGGTTATTCCCTCTCGGCGGTGGCGGCATCAAACCTGCAAACAAACTTGAAATAAAATTGACCTGACAAACACCCTTTCAATATTTGGTATTTGTCAGGTCAGATACTAGTAATTACGTGTGCTGAAAAGTTACAGGTGTCAATCTCAGTGTCGAACCTTCTCATTTGTGTAACCTGCTAAAAGCCCGGCCCACCTGTTTTGCAACGAGGATAAGAACACTTACATTCTAGTTTTATCCCCAGGTTGATTCTTAAGAAAGATTCTTTAGTCAATCAGTAGCTCAATTAGAGATTACCTGTTGTGATTGTTGGCTAAACCATTTTCAAACATATGACTCCTAATTAATCACATCGCATAGCGTATTTTTTATATTGAGTAATGATATTTATTTTTCTCAAGATTACAACCTTCATGATAGGATATTACCTGTTCCACCACCTTAAGTAACTACTACCATCATATGAACTATTACTACGATTACGTAGTATATCTATCCATCTAGTATTACTTGTTGAATCTTCAGATTCATCTTCTTCAGGGGTAATATCTACAGGATCATCTTCTTCAGGGATAATATCAACAGGATCATCTTCTTCAGGGATGATATCAACAGGCTCATCTTCATCAGGTATGATAGTAGTATTCCAAAGATCGCCTTGCCCATCCAGCGCTAGAGATTTTGCATAATATGGATTATCAAGAATAAAAGCAGTATCCATCAAAGCATCTAAAGGCTTCCAGATAGCAAGCCTATCATAGTCATCAACACTACGCTGAGATGGCTCAGAATGCTCTCCGCCATGAATATAGTAATAGGCTTTATCTTCACTTGGAATCCCTACATCCTCGTATATACCCAATGCAAGGCTTTCAGGTACTATTGTATCATTTTCAAAGGTTTGAACAATCATGTAGCCGTTTTTTAGAGACTGCATTTCAGCCTTAGTAATACCGTTAGCCGGCCCTGGCGCCATTATGAACATGAGCAATCCATTCTTTCCCCATCCCTCGTTTATGCCTCTAAGTGCCATGTTTGGAGTAGCGCCTCCCCCCCATGAGTGACCAAAAAAGCCTACGTAATCGAAATCGAACAGGGCATCATATACATCAGCAGCTTCTTTAAAACCACTCCATAAAATGTCGTACTGCTCAGACCAGGATATACCGGAGGGGTAAGGTGAAAATACTACAGCAACCCCTTGAGAAGCAACATGCTCACATAATGATTTATATGCTTGATAATAATTCCCTCCATATCCATGTGAAAAAAACATCACTGGAACTGGCGAATTAATGCTTGATGGCAAAAAAACAGTTACATTATCACCAGATAAAGGGTTTATTATGGTTTCTCTTTCAACATAATATGGTCCATCTTCACCATACTCCATCGCAATTAAATTTAGAGGTAAAAAAAGTACAATGAATCCAAATATAATCCCAATATTAATATGAATATTGTTTTTAAAAAATCGCTTAATATTTATAGTTGATAGTGAATTTGCCCGTTGCATTTACTTTCTCCACACATAAATAATGATAATTATAAGTTAATATTCATTATGTTATCTACATTTTTAACATAAATGAATTACCACAAAATATAATACTCATTATTAATTTAATAAAAATTTGGACTATGTATTAACTGTCCACTTTTTAACGAATGATTGTAACAATTCATTACAAATATTTTGTAAATAACAATCATAACGTCAAATAACATATACGATCTTCTGAACGTTCAACGTAATCTGTTAACAGCACTCTCTATCTAGCAAATCAAATGCCAAAAAAAAACACAGGTGAACGGTCTGATATTAATCGTTATCAATAATCATTTGTTTTCGGGGAGTTACTAACTTTAGGAATTTTGATCAGAATATTGCGTAAACAGGGTATTATCTTTTTTTTCAGTAGGTTATAAGAATAATAATTATTTAAGGCATCGGTGGCTTGCTATGTAATTACCTAAAATTCCGATAATCTGAAATTTCAATGGACGAAAATATTTTATTGGCAACCATTCAGGTTCTTGTTTGCTTGGCAACTTGCTCCTACTCAAAAAAGCCGGGTTCCAATCTATTTAAGAGAGGGAAGTTAACCTGAAACGGGTAAGTGCTTATTATATTATGAAGTTTCCAGGATGTTACTAAACATAAACAAGTGTAGCAGAATGTAGTCCGTAATGATGTTTTTTTGATTCTTACAAAGATATTATTACTCCAGCTAAAAAATTGTCTATTTTAGCTGACAAAACTCTTTGTTTGACTCTTTTTGAAAAGAGTTTTCAAATTACATTACGCAGTAACAAAGTAATTCAAATTTCATTTTTGTTATTGGTCCATAATTTATGTTCATAACTTCTAACCTCGGCAAATTGTCTCAAGACCGGCCTGCACCTGCAGGGTGCTTGATATCTCTGTAAGCACACCGGCGCAGCGTATTGGCTATACGTAAGCCTGTCTGATCGCGGAGAGATCAAGAGCCCTGTGAGCAGTTACTGCCCGAGATTATCAGGGCCTTCGGGGTGTAGAAATTCAGTGTCCTGCGTAATATGAAGTTGTATCGTGAAAAAGGAGTAGGCGTTTTTCTACTGAACGTAAATGCAGGATCCAGCTAGCTTATTCCATCGGCAACAGCAGAGGTTCAATAGATGTTTGATAAAGGAAAAAGCATCCTGAAGATTGCCGAAGAATTAGGTCTGAAGGCTAACACACTGCACAGGGTAGAGCCTGCACAGCAAAATACACAAGACATGAAAGTACCTCAAGGTGACAGTTCAAAAACACTGGAAAGTCTGCACAGGAGAACGATTGAAGAAAATTGTCGGTTAGGATATATAGGGGAAAATGCGATTTGAGTTTATCAGAAACTCTCCGGCAGAGAGCAGAAGGCCCCATGCCGGAGTGACAAACTTTCATAACAGCGAAGCGGTGTCATCGTTGTGGCAGGCTAAACCTGGTCCAGCCATGCTGGTTAGAATGTATGCGCGTATACGTAAAAGCCGGCAACCATATAACTCTCTGAAAAAAGGAAAATGAAAATGTCTCGTATCGTTATTGTTCTGCTTGCTCTGTTGCTATCCTCCTGTGCCGGAATGATGCCTGAACCCAATCCGGCATATATCAGTCGGATTGATTCGTATTTTACCCAAGCCAAATCGAAAACCTATGGGGATTCCGGCAAATTCACCGCACCCGTTCCATACAAAGTCGGCCAATATGTGACACAGGGAATAACCGGACAAGGGGAGAGAAGCATTTCTACCATGGCTATTGTCGGTCAGGAGTTTGGTGGGTGGATTATCGAGACGCGTTCCCTGACGCCCACTGCCGATTCAATCAGTCAGATGCTGATCAAAGGGCTTGATACTGCGATGAAAACCAACTCAATCAAGGACATCGATATCGTATGGTTGAAAACAAAAGCAGACAATCAACCGGTGCAGACAATCGATGGAGCAATGCTTTCCATGGCTGAAAGTTTTGTCAAGCCGGCGCTTGAAGGGCTGCTTATTACAACATCAGCTTTGCAAGACGGAGGCAGCCAACAGGTGCCTGCAGGTACGTTTAAAGGCGCCACAGCCTCACGAAGCGAGGTATCTTTTCTCGGGAAAAAATATATATCCGATGTGTGGCTGCACCCTGCTGTCCCCCTTAACGGAATGGTCAAGTCCGTCGCCAACACCGGCCAGACCATTGAGCTGCTCGATTTTGGCATGAAAGGAGCTGTTCGCAGCTTCTAAAGTGTCCTTCTTCTTTTACAGAAGGGGGCTCGTTTGTCTGATCGATCCCCCTTCTCTCGGCACACAATCAGATTTCCATTATCTCAGCGCCTTCAGGCAAAATATGCATGTAATTTTCAGATAGCCTGATGTGGAAAATAGAGATGGAGTTGCTCTACACTGTCAATTCGTTCAATCAGTTCATTGCTGTTGTCTGAAAGGGAGCGAACCACATCAACTGTGCCTCCATTTTTGACAACTACAAGTGCCTCATTGTACGTTTGCACCAGCCAGTCATTCTCCTCGTTGTTTTTTGCTTCCACCAGATCCGCTTCTCGTATCGTCATTTTTTTCATCATGGCAACATTCCACATTACATTTTAAATTTCTATACAATAAAAGGCTGGTCATTATTGGAGTGACAGTCAAGTAAAACCGTACAGTGGGGAAGGACATACTGAAAAGATACGAGGTTCACCAGTTGTGGTGACTGTACAAGCATCTCTTTTTTAAATGCTCCTCAATCGCTTTCATCCATCTTTTGAAAGCTCTTGTTTTTGTTTATCATCCGGTGAAGAATCGGGATTTGGCATGTCATCGTCGGCTTCTACTTTTTGCGAACTTTCTTCAAGGGATTTGAGGCGGTGCTGCAGCTGCTCGATTGTTTTCTGCCTGCTTTTTTGCTCTTCTTCGTCTGTGAGCTGTTTGAGAAAACTCTCCTGCTTTTCAATTTCCTGCTTCACCTGCAATTTTTCATTTTCCAATGCTTCCGCCCTTTCCGCCTTGTCAAAGGCAATGTCTTCCGCTGAGGTCTCTACAGCTTCAGATATCGGCATAACTGTTTTTGCAGGAATCATCCTCTCACGGTCATCGATTTTCCTCTGACTCATGAAAGTGGGGGACATAATTTCAATACCCCGGCTATGCAGTGTGTCCAGGACACAGGCGTACAGATTTGAACGTACCGAGATAAGGCGTTTGGGTTCCTCAAGAAAACCGGACACCCGGTAGGTAACGGCAAAATTGCCCAACTCAAGGATATGAACGAACGGTTCTGATAAACCGCAGGTCTGGGCCGCTTCCATGAGCAACGATTCGATTTTCCTGTGATCGATATCATAGCCTAAAGAGAGCGATGCGGAAATAATGGTCCCTGAGCTTCGAATCGTCGCCACAGGGTTAGTAATGCAGTATGTGTTGGGCAGAGCGATAAGCTCCCGTGTTTCGGTCTGGATTTCGGTATCAAACAGACCGCGCTCGGATACCCGCCCGAAATGGTCGCCGACACGTATGAAATCTCCTACTTTAAATGGTTTGGTAATGCGAAGCAGCACACCGGCCATGAGATTGGAAATGATCGTGGTGGAGGAAAAGGCGAGAATTCCCGATATCAGAATACCTATCAGGCCGATCAATTGATTGCGCAGACTCTCGCTGACAGGCAAGGCCAGGACTGTAATCAACAGACCGAGCAGCATCAACCCCAGCATAATGAGATGCCGCGGAAATTTGCGCTCATTGCCGAGCTCAGCGTGTCTTCCGATAAGCAGCCAATGCGCTGCTCGAAGCGTCACGCCGACTGCTGTCACCATGCCGATGAAAGGGGCAAAGGAAGTGAGCGCTTCAATCATATGTTCTCATTCACATCATATTCATAGTATTGACCAGTACTTTGCGAGGCTTGACTCCGTCGGACGGACCGACAACGCCGTTTTTCTCCATAAGGTCGATAATTCTGGCCGCCCTGTTGTAGCCCACGCGCAGCGCTCGCTGTACCCCTGATATGGAAGCCTGGCGGGTGGTCATCACAAAATCCAGGGCCTCATTATATTTTTCATCATACTCATCAGGATTGCCGTTTATTTCAAATTCATCAGGTTCCTGCTCGGAAAGAACATCAAAAATATAATCCGGCTTTCGCTGTTTTTTGATAAACGTTGTGATATCCACCAGTTCATCTTCAGAAAGGTAGGTTCCGTGGACCCTGGTCAGGCGAGCGGTTCCAGGAGGTACAAAAAGCATATCACCGTTGCCGAGCAGGGTTTCAGCCCCGTTGGAATCAATAATGGTGCGGGAATCCGTCTTGGAAGAAACCTGGAAGGAAATTCGGGTCGGAAAGTTTGCTTTTATGATACCCGTCAACACATCAACCGAAGGCCTCTGGGTTGCCAGAATAAGGTGAATACCGGCGGCACGGGCCATCTGAGCCAGACGGGTCAGGGAAAACTCTATATCCCTGGAAGCTGTCATCATCAGGTCTGCCAACTCATCAATAATCACAACAATGTATGGCAGAGCCTCCAGCTTTTCTCCATTGTCGTCATACTGGTCGGTATCCGAAGCAGCCAGCTTCTGATTGAACTGTTCGATATGCCTGACATGAAAATCCGCAAGCAGATTATAACGTCTGTCCATCTCCCGAACCAGCCACTGCAGAGCAGTATTGGCCTTGTTCATGTCAGTGATAACCGGTGTCAGCAGATGGGGGATATCGTTGTAAAAGGAAAGTTCGATCCGCTTGGGATCAACCATCAAAAAACGCACCTCATCCGGGGTCGCTTTATAGAGTATACTGGTGATCATCGCGTTGAGCCCCACACTCTTTCCTGTGCCGGTTGCACCTGCGATCAGCAGATGGGGCATGGACTCCAGTTTGACGACAACGGGATTGCCGACAATATCCTTACCCAGGCAAATGGGAACTTTTGAAGTGCTCTCTTTAAAAGCCGTGGAGGTGACAATATCAATAAAGGGCACCAGATTCTTTTGAATGTTGGGTATCTCGATACCCATGACATCCTTGCCCGGAATAGGTGCGACAATGCGGATGCTGTAGGCGCTGAGGGCCAAAGCCAGATCATCTGCGAGATTGACGATTTTACTGATTTTTATGCCCGGGTCCGGCTTGTATTCATAGGTGGTGATCACCGGTCCGGGATGAATACCCATAACCTCGCCTTTGATGCCGAAATACCCCAGCTTTTTTTCAAGCAGTTCCGCATCCGAACGGATTCGATTCTGGTCCACCAGATTCTCACTGCTGGTATTTCTCAAGAAAGAAAGCAACGGCAGCTCATAGGCATCCGATTGGATATTTTGGCCATACTGTTGTTCAAGACAACCTGCTCTATCAACGTCATGTCCGATCCATTGCTCTGTCGGTCCTGCTGCCGCAGCAGCTTCTGCTGAAGGCGAGGCAAATGTATTGTGGTGCGGTTCAACCTGTGGCTCCTCGTCAGAATCCAGGGAATCTGCAAACTCTGCTTCCGCCTCTGCATACCACCCCAGGGGAGAAGGATCGGTCGGCTGAGGGATGGTTTCGCCCTGTTCTCGCAACAGGTCTCTTTCATCCTGTTCAAGATTCCGTCCTGCTGTATCCGGCTCCATATCCTCCGATTCGAACACTCTGATAGACGCTGCAGTTCTTCCAGTCGCATCAGGCTGCAGCGGGGCATCAGTGACCACTGGTTTTTCCGTGGTTATTTCCGTAGCCGGAACCTTCGGTACAGTCCCCCCTTCAGACAAATCCTCATCTGTTGCATCCTGCAGGGCAGCATCTTCCAGTTTTTCAGAAGATCTGTCCGACGTATTCGCCACCTCCGTCTCTATTGCAGCAATCTCGGAAGGAGAAACAGGCATATCACCCGCTTCCACGGGGTGGCCGGATTCACTTTCTGCAACGGGTAGAGATTCTTCCTCCACAGGTTCAGCCGGCTGAACAGCAGAGGCCGGGGGAGCAGTCTCCACATCGGGAACGGTATGGACCACAGGAGATTTCTCCATAACTGCCCTGGCCGCTCTCTCAAATACACAGATCGAAGAGCCGGCCGTTGCCGATTTGGGGTCGGCAGAAACAGTGCTATCCGTTTCAGCCGGCTGACCATCAGAAGTTGGACGGACAGTGTCGGCATCAGGAATTGTATTACCCGCAGGACGTTTCTCCATGACCGCCCTGGCCGCTCTCTCAAATTCACAGATTGAAGAGCCGGTCGTTTCCTGATTTGGTTCGACGGAAACAGCTCTATCCGTCTCTGTTTGCTTCTCTTGTGCGGTATTCGTACTTTCGTTTTGGACGCTGGAAGCCAATGGAGTTGATGCAGCGGCTCTGCCGGAGGCGTCTTGTCCGGGAGTTAGCGGAGTCTGTTCCTCCAGGTGGCCTGCCGCACTACTGGACGATGTAGTGGCCGGCTCTTCCTGGTCTAAAGGAGGTTGCTGCGTATCAGCAGGTTTTACGAAGGAAGTTGGAACCTGTAATGCGTCGCTCTGACCAGCCTTCGCTGCCGGAGGCAGAACTGTTTTTCCTTCTTGCAGTGGAACATCCGCAGCCCTTGTCGGGGTAGCCGATTCAGCATACCCTGGATGCACTCTTTGACGAAGTAGTTGGCTTTCAGCAGATGAAGAGGCAGGCATAGACCTGGCTGCAGCACCGGTGGAATGTGGCCCCAAACCACTATATCCAGGATGGCCCCCTCCTTGCCGCGATCCGGCAGGAGCTTTTCCATGCATGTCCCCATGGCGTCTTTGACCGGGAAAGGGGGCACTGGTCGCTGCGCGGGATGATGCAGCATGTTTCAGGTCGGCATTCAGGGATTGAAGCCCTTCCAGCACATGCCGCACTTCCTCGTATTTTTTTTCCAGCCTGGTATATTTTTCACTTATATTCAGGGTTGCAAGCAACAATCTTGCATAGTGACTCAAACCGTCTCGGCCTGTCTCCTGCTTCTCCTCAACTCCACGCAGCTCCTTAAGAAGGAACGTAGCAATATTGTGGACGTTTTCAAGTACTTCAGCATTTTCAATCTTGAATTTGTACTGACCATGTCCTGTTTTCAGAATGAGCACATCCTTGTCAAGACGGTATTTGTAATCAAAACCTTGTTTATATATTCCCACGATACTGCCTGTATGTAATGATATTGAGTTCGAGCCGGTCCGGACGACAACCCGCCTGTGTTTTCAAAATGCAGCCTGATCTCTATGATATACCCACGGATACACCATGAACGGGATGGTAAAAGGAAAGAACACACCAGGTTTTCTTTGAGTATACAAAAGGTAACTACTCATAGGGGGACAATCTAGCTTGATAACTTCCCTGTATTTGTAACTGGTTACTACAAAAGATATCAAGCCGGCAACATGAACACAACCTAAAATTTAGCAGCAATATTATTCTAATATTCCAGCATGTTACACGGACAAACTTTAACTACTCCCATCACTGCAGATTCTTTTTCCAAAATTCCCGGTCAAACACCTGCCCATACTTTTCAACCCCGGGAGTTACCTGATCCAGCTCAAAAGCAAATTGCCGGTACAGGCGGCGGGCACTCTGCAAACAGCTATAGGTCTCCAGGCACACCCTCCTGCAACCGTTTTCCCGTGCATGGGCAATAACCTTTTCAAGTAACATGGTGGCAATGCCTTTTTTTCTATACGCAGGCGTAACAAGGAGAAAATTGATGAAAGCCGTCTGTTCGGCTTTTTGGGATACAGCTATGGAACCTGCGGTCTCACCATCCATCTGCGCAATCAAGAGACGATGGAACCCGTCTGTCTGTTTCAAAAACAGAGCCATCTTTTGGGTAATGTCAGCCTCGAAAGCGGCATCAAAATGAAATTGCCGGGCATACAGCTCCCCATGCATTGCTATCAATCTACCGATGTCGCCGGGGCCGGGTGGTCGTAAAATTATTTTCATAAAAAATCCCCTTCTTTCGGCTTAGCAAAGAAGGGGACCTGGAACGTAAGAATAGAATTATTTCAACATGATTCCCGCGTCTTTTGCAGCATCTGCAATGTGGGCGACAAAGATAGCGGCAAATGTATCGTTCATGCCGAGACCTTCCAGTTTCGGCTCAACCTTATAGCCTTCTTTGCTGAGGATGGATTTCCAGGAATCCTCTTCATCTCCAGCCATATCATTTGTTGCATGATCACCAGCGACTATCATAAACGGCTTGAGCATGATTTTTTTACTGTCGGCATGGGTCAGTCGCGCACTGAGATCATCTACACTCGGCATACCTTCGACCACACCGATATATGTTTTCACATCCGGATACATGGTACGCATCACTTTCTCTGTCTCCGCATAGATGCCTGTGGACCAGTGCTCATTGCCGTGCCCCATATACACAAGGGAAGCGCCTGCCGCTTCGGCAGCCTCCGCATCAGCGGCCAGAGTCTCGCAGACTGCGTGAACATCATCATGGTAGGAGTAGACGTCTCCGGGCATGCCCAGGGCAGGACGCCCCATGACCAGTTTATTGATAGGCCTCCATTTCGCTTTCATAGTATGAATGGATGCCAGGGCCCGTACGTACTGATGCAGGTCATGGGACTGTTCCATGAAAAACATATGCGTGGGCTGAACAATAATGTTTGTATAGCCGTCTTCCAGGAGATCTCCCACAGTGGCAATAAAATTCTTGACGTACAGTACTTCTTCGGGAACACCCTGGTCCAGCCATTCCTGCGGCTCGGCCTGACGCTCTTTCCATACTGAACGAATAATATTGGAGGTAAAGGTGAGGCGAACTTCCGTGGCAGGATAGGCAGCTTTAACGGTATCGGCAATATTGGTAATGGACTTGACTGCTTCGGGGACCGTTGTCCCAAAGCTTGCAAGGATGATCGCATTCTTTCCGCCGCCGTTGTTGCCCATGGCTTCTGAGGCGACGGCCCCACCAACGGAAAGCGGTAAAACAATACAGAGGAACAGCAAGACTCGTAACCGGTTTTTCATGACCTTTCTCCTGTTGTACTATCGGCCTGGAAAATCATCTCAGACCATGCATTATGACAATGATCCGGGATGCCCTGTTATCTCGTCTCGTTTGGATTTTTGGTTACCAGCAAAAAATCCGAATATCCGATTCAGGCAGGTCTTCTGACTTACCCCATTTTCCAGCGGCCTTCCCACTCGGATTGAGCAGTGACACACATGGCCGGAAAACACTCTGCTGACGGATACCACCATCAGGCAGCGAGGATTACAGCGGCGGGCCCGTTCCAGATTTTCACTGGATTCCCTTTTACGTCCACACAAGGTGAAACCTGAACAGCACCCAACCTAACACCTGAAGGCCTGTTGTTACCAAGAAAAAATAGCCCTGAATCCATTTTCTTCAGTACGGACTGAAACTTTTGTAACTGATTACAGGGTGCTTGTTATTTCCGCATGCAGACCGGTGCAGCGTATTGGGCCATACGTAAGCCGGACTGATCGCGGGAAGATCGAGTGCACTGTGCACAGTTACTTTAACTGAACGGCCCCAGATCCCCCTTCCCTTCACGAAGTATTTCCGGCACATCATCTATCAGGGAAATAACCGATGAAGGATCCGGGTATACCTCACCGCCGTCAATGATAAGATCCACCAGGTTCCCAAACAACTGTTCCACATCAAAGGCGTCGCAGACCATCCGTTCATCATCAGCCTTGGTTGCACTGGTATTGAGCAGCGGGTTACCCAGTTCCTCAAGAATAGCCAGGCAGATAGCGTTGTCAGGAACCCTGATGCCCACTGTTTTCTGCTTGGTTTGCATGATTTTCGGCACCAATTTCGTGCCGGAAAGGACAAAGGTGTACGCTCCGGGGAGATTCTTTCTCATCATCCGATAAGCCGTGTTCCCCACATGGCCGTACTCGCTGATATTCGTGAGAGAGGAGCACATGAAACTGAAAGGTTTGTGTTTAGGGCGGTTTTTTATCCGATACACCCGTTTTACCGCTTTCTGATTAAAAATATCACAACCTATCCCATATACGGTATCCGTGGGATATGCTATGACTCCGCCTTTCTTCACCAGATCAACCACCTGGGAAATCAGCCTGGGCTGCGGGTTATAAGGATTTATCTCAACTATTCGTGCCATTGGTTATACAATTTTCAATGTGTTGTGGAGCCGTCTGCAAATGGCCCTGGATCCGGACGCCCGCCGGCAATGCCGGTTTGCAGCCTCAATACTGTGTTACGAAAGACATCGCTGCCTTTGTTGATACGTCTTTTCCACCTTCTTTCATCCCGCTATCTTTTCTGCAACAGAAACGCCGGCCAAAAAAAACGGATTTTTACTCACTCCCCCTTTTATTTTCCGCAAAGATGGAGTATAAATTCGTATTTCACTTCCTTTCATCAAGGGGATTGAAATCCGTAAGAAACCTGCTTTTCCCTCACTCCTGGTGTAGGGAGTTACGCGATAATAAAATACCCATTAAGTCAGTGTCTGCCGCCTGCGAAAACACCGTTTCTCGAAGGCGCCGGCTATGCAACCGGTAACGGGATCACGGCCCCATTTATTTTCCTATTTTGATCATTCTCTATCACAGTTGCCCGCAGAGTTGATATAATCAGCTCTGAAGATTGGTACTTTTCCAACTACCATACGATGCCAGGATTACAGGAGACGTTATGCTTCACGACAATATTCCCCATGCTTTAACCTTTGATGATGTCCTGCTTGTTCCCGGTGCATCTGAAGTCCTCCCTTCAGAGGTATCCCTGAAAACGAAGTTGACAAAATCACTTGATATCTATGCCCCCCTGGTCAGTGCGGCCATGGACAGCGTAACCGAACATCAGACCGCCATTGCCATGGCCCGGGAAGGCGGCGTCGGCATTATCCATAAAAATCTCTCTATCTACGACCAGGCCAAGGAAGTCGAGCGGGTCAAAAAATCTGAATCAGGCATGATCGTTGATCCGGTGACCGTTACCAGGACCCAGAGCGTGGCTGAAGTTCAGGAAATCATGCGCACATATAAAATTTCAGGTTTGCCTGTCCTGGACGGGGACAAGCTTGTCGGCATCGTGACCAACAGGGATCTGCGTTTTGTATCTGATACGGACCTGCGGGTCAATGATGTGATGACAAGCAAGAACCTGGTCACCGCTCCCGTGGGCATAACCCTTGAACACTCCAAAGCCCTGCTCCACGAACATCGTATCGAAAAACTGCTGGTAGTGGATGAGAACGGCAGGCTCAAAGGCCTTATCACTATCAAAGACATCGAAAAAATCAAGAAATATCCGTACGCAGCCAAAGACAGCATGGGAAGATTGCTGTCAGGAGCAGCCATCGGCGTCAGCCCGGACATGCTGGAGCGCACCCAGGCCCTGGTGGACAGCAAAGTCGACGTGGTTGTCCTGGACTCCGCGCATGGTCACTCCGCTGGTATTCTTCAAGCCCTGCGGGAGGTAAAAAGCCACTTCCCTGACCTGCAGGTCATTGCCGGTAATATCGCCACTGCAGAAGCGGTGGCCGACCTGGTCAAGTCCGGTGCCGATGCGGTCAAAGTCGGCGTCGGGCCAGGTTCCATCTGTACTACCAGAATCGTTGCAGGTGTGGGAGTTCCCCAGCTTACCGCACTCAAGGAGTGCGTTGCCGAAGCTGCAAAGACCGGAACCCCTGTCATTGCCGACGGCGGTATAAAATACTCCGGCGATATCTGTAAAGCAATCGGAATCGGAGCACATTCCGTCATGGTCGGCTCCCTGTTCGCCGGCACCGATGAAACGCCGGGCGAAACCTTTCTCTATCAAGGACGAAAATATAAAGGCTATCGCGGCATGGGATCCATCGGCGCCATGCGTAAAGGCTCCAGTGACAGGTATTTTCAGGATAAAGAAAATTCCAAACTGGTTCCCGAAGGCATTGAAGGAAAAGTGCCTTACCGCGGTCCAATCTCGGAGGTCATTTATCAGCTGCTGGGGGGCCTTCGTTCAGGAATGGGATACACAGGCGCCGCCACCATCGAAGATCTCCACCGAAAAGCCAGGTTTGTCCGCATCTCAACTGCAGGACTGCGTGAATCCCATGTGCATGACGTCATCATCACCAAGGAAGCGCCCAACTATCGCACTGAGTAACAGTGCAAGATAACTCCTCACAGGGGCACAGTCCAACTTGATAACTTCCCTGTATTTCTAACTGGTTACAGGGTACCTGATAGCACACAGACTGGTACAGCGTATCTGGTCATACGTAAGCCGGGCTGATCGCGGAAAGATCAGGTGCACAGTGAGCAGTTACAGCACAAGATAACAACACGTTGCCAACGCAGTGTCCGACACAAAAAACAGAGGCAGGTAACCATGTCCATACATACTGAAAAAATCGTTATCCTTGATTTCGGCTCGCAAACCACCCAGCTGATTGCCCGCCGTATACGTGAGCAAAAGGTGTACAGTGAGATCCACCCATACACCATCAGCCTGGAGCAAATCCGTGCACTCAACCCTTCCGGCATTATTCTGTCCGGAGGCCCTGCAAGCGTCTATGACGATGATGCTCCCATCAGCGACCCAGGGGTCTACGACCTGGGAATACCGGTGCTCGGCATCTGTTACGGCGCCCAGCTCATGATGACCCAGCAGGGGGGCCGCGTGGAGCAGGCTGAAAAACGGGAATTCGGTAAAGCCGAGCTCCAGGTGGAATACACTGCCGGCCTGTTTGCAGGCATGGAGACCACTCCTTCCCACTACCAGGTCTGGATGAGCCACGGCGACCGCATCGAGGAACTTGCTCCCGGATTTGTGGTAACCGCGACCAGTGCACATTCTCCTTATGCCGCCCTGCGGCATGAAGAGAAACCTTTTGTTGCCGTGCAGTTTCACCCTGAAGTCGCCCATACCCTGATCGGCACGGATGTACTGCGCAACTTTATATTCGGCCTCTGTAATTGCAAGCCCGAATGGACCATGCACAGCTTTATAGACTCCACGGTCAGGGAAATTCGAAACAAGGTCGGCAAAGGAAAGGTCATCTGCGCCCTGTCCGGCGGAGTTGATTCTTCTGTTGTCGCAGCCATGGTGCACAGAGCCATAGGCGACCAGCTGACCTGCGTATACGTCAATAACGGCTTGATGCGCAGCGGGGAATCGGAAAGCATTCTCAATTTTTTCCGGCAGAAAACCGACCTCCATGTTGTCGCCCTTGACGCTGAAAAGTTCTTTCTGGACAGGCTCGAGGGGATCGCAGATCCCGAGGAAAAAAGAAAGCGCATCGGGCTTGGCTTTATCGAGCTGTTTGAACAGGAAGCAAACAAACTGGGAGATGTCAATTTTCTCGCCCAGGGCACCCTCTATCCCGATGTGATCGAATCCGTTGTATTTCGAGGTAAAGCGCCGATTAAATCCCACCATAATGTCGGTGGACTGCCCGAACGTATGAAACTCGACCTGATTGAACCACTGCGTGAACTGTTCAAAGATGAGGTCCGTGAACTCGGCCTGGAACTTGGACTTCCGGAAGAGGCTGTCTTCCGCCAGCCGTTCCCCGGCCCAGGTCTGGGTATCCGCATCATGGGCGAAATCACAGGCGAACGACTGCATATTCTCCGCCGGGCGGATCTCATTGTCCTGGAAGAAATGAAAGACGCCGGCTGGTACCGCAAGGTGTGGCAATCCTTTGCCGTACTGCTTCCCATTCAGACAGTGGGCGTCATGGGTGACGGCAGGACCTATGAACATGTCATCGCCCTGCGCTGTGTTGATTCCAGGGATGCCATGACAGCGGACTGGTCCCGTATTCCCTATGATCTGCTGGGCAAAATCTCCAACCGAATCATCAACGAGGTTCGCGGCGTGAACAGGGTCGTCTACGATATCTCCTCCAAGCCTCCGGCGACCATTGAGTGGGAATAGAGGGAACCTTGAATAATTAGAATTGCAGCGGCCTTCGCCTTCATACTGAGTGCCGCTGCCAGGATTACAAGAATTATTATGCTAAAAACAGGTATCTACGTTGATGCCGAAAATATCCGCATGTGCGGCGGATACGGCATGCGCTACGACGTACTTGTCGACCTGGTCAATGAAAAAAATTCTTCCCTGCTGCGGGCCAATTGTTATCTGGCCGAAGACAGGGAACGAACCCAGGCAGACATGGAATATCGCCAGAAGGTGTATTCCTATCACAATGTCCTGCGTCAATGCGGGTTTAAGGTCATAAAAAAGTATGTGCGCCGCTATCATGACGAAGAGGGCAACATCACCACCAAAGCCAACGCCGACATGGACCTGGCAATCGATGCCCTGCTCCAGTCGCGCAACCTTGACCGCATTATCCTGCTGACTGGAGACAGTGATTTCATCCGCCTGGTCATTGCCCTGCAGAACATGGGATGCAGAGTGGAAGTGATCGGTTTTCACAACGTGAGCAACGAGTTGCGTGAAGTCGCGGATTCGTTTATGTCCGGCTTTCTTATTCCCGGGCTCATGCCCTTCAACATACCTGCAAATGCCGATCAGCATGATGAATGGCAGCGTGGCACAGTGGCGAATTTCAACATGGATCGCGGTTTCGGTTTTTTTCGCTATTACCGTTTTGTCGAAGATGGCCTGGAACCTGAAACCGTCTTTTTTCACCTCTCCAAATCCACCCTGACTTCAGAGCAGCCGTTTCTGGACCCCAACAAGATTTTTGAATTTCGCGTGGTCAAGAACCCGGCAAACAACAACCGTCCCGAGGCCTGGGATATCCGCCTGTTAAGAGACAACGGCTGGCCCGTATAACACCGCAGTTCCCACCGTGGATCAACTGAAGGTTGGTGCACGGTGGATGACATTGCACACCATGGCAGTGGAGCGTCTTCCCATTCCTCACTTGAATTCCAGGCGTTCATTGCTATTCTTATTGCAGATCCGAAGTAAAAAAAATCACCGGCAGAAATTCACTCCCCCTCCTCCTTAGAGGTGACATGATGCCTCCGGCATTGTTAAAAAAAATCAGCCTGATAGCGTTTCTTGCACTGATTGCGGGCGCTGTGGCATTCCTTGATCTGCAACGATTCCTTGACCTGGATTACCTGAAGGCGCAGCAAACCCAATTCCAGGCTCTGTATCATGCCCACCCGGCTGCGCTGCTCACAGGGTACGGCCTGCTTTATGTCGTCGTCACAGCCTTTTCCATCCCCGGCGCAGTTGTCCTGACCCTTGCCGGCGGGGCACTGTTCGGCCTGCTTGCAGGTACCATCGTCGTCTCATTCGCTTCCACCCTTGGCGCCACGCTGGCCTGTGCCGTTGCCCGCTACCTCCTGCGTAACTGGGTGCAGGAAAGATTTGGGGAGAGATTGCAGAAAATCAACCAGGGCTTTGAAAAAGAAGGGGGCTGGTATCTCTTTGGCCTGCGCCTTGTCCCTGTGTTCCCGTTTTTCGTCATCAATCTGGTCATGGGAATTACCCCGATTCGCCTGAGTACCTATGCCTGGGTCTCCCAGCTCGGCATGCTGCCGGCAACAATCGTCTATGTGAATGCAGGGCGGCAACTTGCACAGATCGACTCTCTTCAAAGCATCCTCTCGCCTGCTTTGATTTTTTCCTTTATCCTTCTGGGACTGCTGCCCATTGCCGCGAAGAAAGGACTTGCCTGGATCTCTGCCAGGCGAAACCACACCCTCAACTCTTGAGGTTTTTCATGTCTCGATTTGACTATGACATTGCCGTTATCGGCGCAGGCGCCGCAGGGCTGACCATTACCTCGGGCGCGGCGCAACTGGGTGCGCGTACCCTGCTGATCGAGCGAGAACCCAACCTCGGCGGCGATTGTCTGCACTACGGCTGCGTTCCCAGTAAAACACTGATTACAAGCGCCGGGGTGTATCATCAGACCAGGCAGACCAGTCGATACGGCCTGCCCCAGGCAGCCATTGCCCCGGTGGACATGCAGCAGGTCAACCAGCGAATTCGTGAAGTTATCAATACCATTCAGCATCATGATTCCGTTGAACGCTTCTGCGGTCTCGGCGCCCATGTACGCTTCGGGTCTCCTCAATTTACCGATGAGCATACCATTGATCTGGATGGTCGTACAATTACCGCCCGCAAATGGGTCATTGCCACTGGTTCAAGTCCTGCAGGACCGGCTGTAGAAGCCCTTAAAAATATACGCTGCCTGACCAACAAAGATCTCTTCTCCCTGCCGGCTTTGCCTGAATCCATGCTTGTTCTGGGAGCCGGTCCCATAGCTATTGAAATGGCCCAGGCATTTTGTCGACTGGGCTGCAAAGTGTCGGTGGTGCAGCGATCCGGACAAATCCTGAGCAAGGAAGACAAGGACATGGCAGATCTGCTGCAGAGGGAGCTGGAGCAGGAGGGCCTTCAGTTTTACCTGGATGCAACGGTCGTTGATGCGACCCAGGATGGCAACCGGTCATTGATAACAATCACCCGGAAGCAAGGACCCCTTCTACAGCTTGAGGCTGCTGCGGTCCTCCTTGCCCAGGGCAGGCAGGCCAACGTTCACGGCCTCGGTTTATCGGAAATCGGAGTGTCACATACTGCACGCGGTATTCAAGTGGACCGTCGTATGCGAACCAGCCGGAAACACATCTTTGCTGCGGGTGATGTCACCGGTGCATACCAGTTCACCCATGCCGCCGGTTATGAAGGATCCATTGTTGTATCCAATGCCGTGTTTCATCTGCCCCGCAAGGCTGATTACACCTGGATGCCGTGGTGCACCTATTCATCTCCCGAGCTTGCTTCCATTGGGATGAACGAAAAACGCGCGCAAGCAGCAGGTGTTGCATATTCAGTTATAAGCGAACAGTTTTCCAACAATGACCGGGCATTGGCTGAAGGCAGCGCGGCCGGCATGCTCAAGCTGCTCCTGGACAAAAAAAGCAAACCTATCGGGGTACAGATTCTCGGTCCCCATGCCGGCGATCTGCTGGCAGAATGGATCACTCTCTGCGGCGGAGCAATGAAACTCTCGTCCCTGGCCGGACTGACCCATCCCTACCCCACCCTGGCTGAAATCAACAAACGGGCTGCAGGGAGCTTTATCGGTCCTAAAATTTTCTCTGACAAGGTACGCAAGATGCTGCGACTCCTGTTCCGCTACCAGGGACCGCCGCAGGATCCTTGTCGATAAAACGGCCGGTTTCATAACGTGTACCTACCTGAATTATAGAGGTTATCCATGCATTCTGCACTTTCACTGAAAACTCTTTTCCTTTGTCTCGGTATTACTGCCTGCCCCGTTCTCATTTTTGCTCAAAACAAAAATGCGCAGCCTCCATATGCAGGCGCTTCCGATGGTTGGACGCCATTCATTCGCGGTGGCGCCGTCTACCAATTTGACACTGATCTCGATGAAGGCGGAAGTTATGATGCTGCCCGATACACCATTCAACTTGGATCGGGATATATGTGGGACAGGCAGGATGCTGTTTCGTTAGCCATTGGATATAGCTATGACGGGTATGATTTTTCCGGCAATAACGGGCTGGGGCCAACCCAGCCGTGGGAGAATATCCACACAGTTTCCCTCGGTGTCTCCATGCGCAAAGGAATAGACAATAACTGGACCGCCTTTGTGATACCATCCATACGTTCCACCGGAGAAAGCAGCGCCGAGTTTGAGGATTCGCTGACAGGAGGAGTATTAGGAGGGGTTTCCTATCGTTTCAGCGACAGGCTGACCATCGGACCGGGAATAGGAGTATTTTCACAACTGGAGGATTCAGCAACCGTCATCCCGATTCTGATTATAGACTGGAAACTTACTGATACCTGGAGTCTTTCCACCGGCAGAGGGCTGGGCGCTACACTTGGCCCTGGGCTTACGCTCAATTACCAACCCAACAAAGTGTGGAGCTTTGGTATAGGCGGTCGCTATGAAAAACTTCGTTTTCGTCTGGATTCAGACGGCAGCGTAGAAAACGGGGTTGGAGAAGACTCTTCATTCCCTGTTTTTCTATCTGGTACCTACCGCTTTGATCAAAAGGCAAACTTAAGTCTTGTCAGTGGCGTTGAACTTGGCGGTGAACTGAAGCTGGAAGATGCAGATGGAGAAACCCTTGCCGAGGAATCTTATGATACCGGTATATTTGTCGGTTTCACGTTCAATAAACGATTCTGAGAGTAAGTTTGGTTAAAACTTATCAGGAACAGCTAGCAAAAAGAGGTCAAATATATTTTTCATGATAAAATTAATCCGACCCCTTTTTTCTTAAACCAATGGGCATAAGTAATCCAGGCTGATCACTGAAAGATTCAGCGCCCTGCGGGCAGTTACGGACTAGGTTAAAACGCCCTCAGATAGTCAGGCTTGAGGCTGACCTCCCCGTTAAGCGCTCTATCAATAAGTCGAATCGTTTCAGATTTCTCCTCAGGAAGCCGCGCTTTGACCGGCAAATAGTTGGACGCATGGTTGGCATGAAAATATCCGTCTGTCAGTTCGGTGTGCTCAATCATGGTCCGCAGTTCTGCAAGTATCTCCATGGTATCGGCCAGCTGAAATTCGCCCCGCTCATATTCCTCATACAGCGGGGTTCCGGGATTGAGCATGAGACTTAGCCCACCGACATACTTCGGATCAATGGCCGTAAGCACTCTGCCGGTTTCCCTGGCATGGATCAGGGAGCGTTCCCGCCCGGCAACGCCGATCAGCACCGTCAGAGACAGAGTCATTCCGCTCGCTGCAAGCTTTTGCCCCATTTCAATCAGGCGCTTACTGTCAGACCCTTTACGAATCCTCTCAAGGGTCACATCATCCCCCGACTCAACTCCCATATAAGCAATATCCAAACCGGCCTGATGCAGTTCCAGCAATTCCTGCTCCGACTTCATGGCAATATTCTTGGTATTGGCATAGATGCCTATCCTGTTCAGCCAAGGCAGTTTTTTCTTGATTCTCCCGAGGATGTTAAGCAGACGCTTTTGCGGCACAATCAAGGCGTCACCATCGCAGATAAAAAGCCGGTCCTGCCATTT
The DNA here is from genome assembly GCA_963678525.2 of Desulfobulbaceae bacterium. GTDB lineage: Bacteria > Desulfobacterota > Desulfobulbia > Desulfobulbales > Desulfobulbaceae > Desulfogranum. The sequence goes on along the minus strand of CAXXDG010000002.1, from coordinate 1,155,658 downwards.
ACAGTGCTGCTCGGCAAAGTCAATGTCCGCCATAATGGTCTCATCACTCTTAATGGAAAACCGGCTCCCCTTATACATATCGCAAAAAGTGCACTTGTTGTGGGAACAGCCGGTTGTGACCTGCAATAAAATTGACTTTGCCTCACTTGGCGGTCGAAAGATGTTGCCCTGATAATCCATGTCTCGGTTTGCTCCTGATTCGTAATATCCTTCACTTTTCATGGCAATCAAGGGCGGCCATATGTTCCAACCGCCCCTTTGTTCGATTATTGCCGACTTGCAGTAGAATTATTTGCTCACCTTCACAATCGCGCGACCGCGGTTTTTACCCTGGAGGATAAGATCAATGCGCTCATCCAGGGCTTCCAGGTCAGGAAGTTCAGTGGTAATCTTGTCTAAATACTCAAGCTTCCAGTCAGAAGCGATTTTATTCCACACTGCCATCCTGGTATCAACCGGGCAGTTGACTGAATCAATTCCAAGCAGGCTGACACCGTTCAAAATAAAGGGGTAAATTGAGGAGTTAAGTTCTGCAGAACCTACATTACCGCAACAAGTTACAGAACCACCGTATTGGGTTGTTTTAATAGCTGTTGAAAGAATATTTCCTGCAACTGTGTCAATTGCTCCGGCCCACCTGGGTTTAAGCAATGGACGGCCACTTTTGTCATCTGCTTCTTCAATGGAGATAACTTCTTTTGCGCCCAGCTCAAGTAAGTAATCTTTTTCATCTTTAATGCCGTTAACCGCTATAACTTCATATCCGGATTTAACCAGGATAGAAACCGCGATGCTTCCAACCCCACCGGTTGCCCCGGTTACCAAAATCGGGCCATCTTCAGGTTTTACCCCGTTATTGATCATCTTGTAGCAAGAAAGAGCCGCTGTGAACCCGGCAGTTCCATACACCATACTCTCGCGCAGGGTGAGATTTTCAGGCAGTTTTACGATCCAGTTCGCTGGTACACGTATATACTCCTGATAGCCTCCGGAATGGTTCATCCCCAAGTCATACCCTGTGATAAGTACCTCTTCACCTGGAGTAAAATTGGTGTCATTACTCTCCACAACCGTACCAGCCGCATCAATTCCCGGAGTGTGGGGGTAATAGCGGCTAACACCCTTGTTGCCGGTGGCTGAGAGAGCATCTTTATAATTGAGGGAAGAGTAGATAACCTTGATGATCACATCGCCTTCAGGAAGGTCGTTAATTTCTTTTTGGGTAATTTCACGGGTAAACGTCTTGTTTTCGCCTTCAGTTACAACCATTGCTCTAAATGCCGAATTTTCCATGTTTCACTCCTTTTTTCTCGTTAATATGACCAGTCGTCTTATATTAGTGCGTACTATTCCGCTACGGTGCCTGTTAAACGTATTACATTAACGTAAAATAAGATCCCGCAAACTTTGCTCAAAACTGAGCAGTGATTTTTCGTTCTTATTGGCCTTCATGATCACCAGGGCGCCGAACCAGCTATTTCGTAGTATGTCAGCCCTCAGGTGAATGTCACTTTCTTGAGCTAGATCCCCCCTATCCTTAGCTTCCTGTAAACAATCGATAATGGGCTGATACTCTTGGTCAAAGGCTTTGCTTGCCTCTGCAGCTATCATCTCACTAAGATCAGCCATCTCGAGGGTAATATTACATAAAAAACAGCCAAAAGAATAACGCCCCTTGCTGATGAAATGCTCAATCTTCATCCGGTACAGGTTTTCAATACGTTCAAGAGGCGGAGTTTGCGCATCGGTGAGTATTTCTTCCATCACAGCAAGCTCCCTGCTGGTGAAATACTGCATGGCCGCAACGGCAAAATCTTCCTTGGAGCTGAAGTAATTGTAGAAGCTTCCTTTGGGGATACCCGCTGCATCGGTGATTTCCTTAACGCCGGTTGCGTTGTACCCTTTTCGGTAAAGAACCTTTAAGCCTTCTTTGATAATGATGAGTTTTTTTTCTTCCTGTTTTTCTTTCATGTAAAAATAATATGACCAGTCGTCTTAAAGGGCAAGCATTTTTTTCTATTCCAATAAAATAAAAAAAGGGGTCAGATATATCTTTTGCACTAAGATAAATCTGACCCCTTTTCCAGATATACAGCCATCCACCTTCCCTTCATTGAACGTTTGCAAGCGCTTCTCTCGCCTGTTCGACAACCCCTTCCGGCAATGGGATGTAGCCAAGTTCCGGAGCGAATCCCTGGCCTTCGGTCAGACTCCAGTCGACAAAGGCCTTCACCTTCATCGCCCGTTTTTCATCGGGATGATTTTTGTAGAGCAACAGCCAGCTGTAGGTAATGATCGGATAGGAATCGGCGCCCTCGGGATCAGGCATGAACATCCGCAGATCAGCAGGCATCTCGGTATAGGTGTTGACAAGTGTTGCCGTACCGCTCTGCCTGCCCGGGGCGACATACTGACCGTCCCGGTTTTCGAGCAGCGCCATGGAAAGACCGGCCCTGAGGGCGGTGCCGTATTCAACGTAGCCGATGGTTCCCCAGGAGTGGCTGATTTTGACGGCCACGCCCTCGTTATACCTGGCGCTCATTGAAATACCCGGCCAATCCACCTTTTTGCCGACGCCGGGGCCGTGTTCACGCCATTCCCTGCTTACGGTCTTCAGGTGATTGGTAAAGGCCCAGGTGGTTCCCGATGAGTCGCTTCTGGTCACGGTAGCTATATTAACATGGGGGATATTCGCACCTGGGTTGAGCTTCAGAATCCGCTCATCGTCCCAGTACCTGATCTTGCCGAGGAAGATATCGGTATAGACCTTCCTGCTCAGGCGGAGTTCCCCCTTGAAGTCGGGGATATTATAGGCAAGGACGATGATACCGGCCGTTGCAGGGATCAACTGCACGCCGCCTTCCACTGCAGCCACCTGCTCATCACGCATGGCGGAATCGGAGGCGCCGAAATCCACCTGCCCGGCCATAAACCGTTTCGTTCCCTCGCCGCTGCCCACCGCATCGTAGGAAATGGGAAAACCTTGCGCCGTCTTTGCAAACTCCTTGATCCAGCGCATGTAGAGTGGAGCAGGGAAAGTCGCACCGGCGCCTCTGATGTCGACACTTTTTAGCTGCAGTCCCTTCTCTTTTGCGTCTACAATCGAAGAGAAGCAAAACAACAGTACCATCAAGAACAGAGTTGGCCCAAGAATAATTCTTTTCATGTCGTCCACACCCCAATTAAGAGAACTCACCGTCGAGATATTCTGTATGTACACCTTTTGAGATATCTCCGGCAAAAAAGGCTGTCTGCTCAGCAACACGCTGTGCCTGTTCCATATAATGGCTAACAATGGCAACAGAGAGATACGTATATTTTGCGGCAAGCGAGTTGCCGGGAAGCAGAGAACCACAGCTCAGGAGCATATTTTTACAGTTGCATATGTCCTTTAATTAATAAATTTTGCAGAAAAATAAATATGTTATATTAGGATCTCTTAATAGTTTTGTTAAATCTCAGGATGTTAACGATTGCTTTTCGTAATAGTTATGCTGATAACTTTTGACCTTGAGACACATTAATCTGTCGGCAGGAGGATGTTCCAGTAGATCCTGTTCAGAAACCCTGGTATTTTTGGTGGTTTACTCCGATGGATTCGGAATGGACAGAACAAATCCGGAGGGAAGCTTCCGATATAATCTTATCGCTTCATTGGTTTGAGCGGAAAATTGGGCGAGAATCCAGTCGACATGAAGAAAATCCAGTGTTCTATTGCGATCAACGGTGTTGTTGTAACTGCTCCAAAAATACGCAGACGGTTGCTGCACCATTCCAGCTGCCACGGGATTCAAAACGATATATCTGCAGAGTTCAAGAAGATAGCTTTCTTTTTCAACAAGAAAAGGAAAAAGGGGTCAGATTTATTTTAATGCAAAAATAAATCTGACCCCTTTTTTCGTAATCGATGGTATCTAATCATCTCCGCAATTCCGGTTACGTCTATCTGATTTCACCCTGTTGACTTCCGACAGCGTTTGTTCCAAAACCTCCAAAAAAGGCGTACCTTGCTTGCGCGCAGCATCTACGGCATTTGCAATAAGGGCCTTCGCCTGGTCAGCACAACCTTTTCGCAAAAGAGTTTCGGCGAGATTATTGGCCGCAGCAAGGTTATCGGGAGTATCTTTCAAAATTTGCCGGTATAATTTTTCGGCAGAGTCAATTTGTCCAAGGCTCAAGTAGTTATTAGCAAGAGCAAACCGTACGAGATCGTCTTCCGGCCACATTGCCGACGCCGCTTGATATGCAATGGTCGCCTCGGCTTTATTGCCGACATTCTCAAACGCGGATACCTCCTTGAGATATCTTTCTTTGTCTGGATGCGCTGGAAGTTCTCCAGGCCTGAGCACAATCATTCCCCAACTTCCCGGTCGCTTCCAACTCATCAGGAAGGTTGTCAAAAACATCTCCAACCTCTCTGTTGTCCCGGAACGTAGAATAATATGCCCATCAACATCCACACCGATAACCACCGCATAATGATATGCCGGCATAGAATCAAGGCCGTAATTCTGTAAAACCAATATTGGCCTGTTTTGCCGAAGTTCCTCAAGCAGCGCCCTTGGATCGGCATCAATCGTATAAGGAATCCGACCGAAATTTCTGGATGCAGCCATGAGCTCAGCCTGTAGACTCCCCTCAATTCCCGGGATATACGTATACTTATCTAAAATATCCGGAGTCAACGAAATGCCGGCATATGAAAGCAGCATTGCGAGGGAAGCGGGACCGCACTGATTAACCTCCTGAGAAAAAAACGGAACGTCCCGTAATTCAATCTCTTTTTCGGGAGTAAATTCCAGGGAGTTTTCGTATGGCGCACACCCCTCTAATATCAATATACAACAAAGTTGTATAGCAAGACTCACCCTCCTTAACATCATTACCAGTAGAGAATCAGGTTACAATTTGTTAAAAACGTTAGTGACACCCAGTAGTTCCAGTACGATGAGAACAACCAGCACAGCTCCCAGGACAGCCAAAACATCCGAGCCTGCGGGAAGAGCTTTTATATTGCCCTGTATGGCTCGCAGTTCTTCATCGCTCATTGCGGCAACTCTTGAGGCAGCAGCGTCAGGGTCAACCCCATACGCTATAAGTTGATTACGTACATCTTCACCGGCAAAGATATTTTTAATTGTATCTCTGCTCAACCGATCCGCCTGTTCAATATATGATGACGTTCCGATAATCGCCGCCCGGGCAGCCGGAACCAGTGCAGTTGTAGTGAAGAAGGTTATAAGAATAGTTAATACGACAAGGTTTGTTTTTTTCACCATAGCTTTCTCTTCGTAAAGTAATAAGGCATTGCTTTCTTTGCCGGCATTTACTGTTTCGTTAATGTCATGCGGCAGAATTTTATCCCAACCACATTGTTATTGCCAGCAATTCATCATGGCAAGTGCTCAACCCTACCCCACTGTCACACTATCTTAAAGATCATTTCACACAGTGCATCGTGCGCGCGGGTTCAGTAATTCCGGGTGCTCAACGCCTTTCGGCATCAAAGATCATTTCACAAGAAAACGCCATTGTTGCCGATGCAAACATATGTTGGTGCTCAACGCCTTTCGGCATCAAAGATCATTTCACCCGGATACCCGGCCGTATACCAAAGCGTCCCCCTGGTGCTCAACGCCTTTCGGCATCAAAGATCATTTCACGGCTGGGAAGCAAGCACAGCATACTCTTACAACGAGTGCTCAACGCCTTTCGGCATCAAAGATCATTTCACAGATCAAAACCGGCATCATCAAAAGGATTCACAATGTGCTCAACGCCTTTCGGCATCAAAGATCATTTCACACCAGGGTATTGCCACTGGCAATGGCGGTTATTGGTGCTCAACGCCTTTCGGCATCAAAGATCATTTCACATTTTAACGCTAAAACAACACTAAAAACTATAGCCAGTGCTCAACGCCTTTCGGCATCAAAGATCATTTCACACAAGCACAAAGTAAAAAATATGCAAGGGCATCGGTGCTCAACGCCTTTCGGCATCAAAGATCATTTCACACCTGGGTACGTCCCACCTACGCCGTCAGGTCTACAGGTGCTCAACGCCTTTCGGCATCAAAGATCATTTCACATCGAGTCTCCAGCGTTGGGCGGTGGAGCTTTTAGTGCTCAACGCCTTTCGGCATCAAAGATCATTTCACGGATTATAACTAATTCTTCAATCCAGTCGATTGAAGGTGCTCAACGCCTTTCGGCATCAGATGCTCAACGCCTTTCGGCATCAAAGATCATTTCACCGTCTGCCTGGTCAATATTCCACGCAGCAGACAAGGTGCTCAACGCCTTTCGGCATCAAAGATCATTTCACGCAGAGATCCTTGGGCAGACGGATAAACGGGTGAGTGCTCAACGCCTTTCGGCATCAAAGATCATTTCACGGATTATAACTAATTCTTCAATCCAGTCGATTGAAGGTGCTCAACGCCTTTCGGCATCAAAGATCATTTCACAACAGAAATATGTAGCAAACAGTTGTCGCTGATCAGTGCTCAACGCCTTTCGGCATCAAAGATCATTTCACCGTCTGCCTGGTCAATATTCCACGCAGCAGACAAGGTGCTCAACGCCTTTCGGCATCAAAGATCATTTCACGCAGAGATCCTTGGGCAGACGGATAAACGGGTGAGTGCTCAACGCCTTTCGGCATCAAAGATCATTTCACCTATCTGGCTTGTTCCCTCCGTGGTGCTGTTTGCCTGTGCTCAACGCCTTTCGGCATCAAAGATCATTTCACATGCGCGAAGGCAATCCCTGGAGCGCTAAAATACCTGTGCTCAACGCCTTTCGGCATCAAAGATCATTTCACATCTCCACACATCCGGGACACCACCACTCGTTCAAGTGCTCAACGCCTTTCGGCATCAAAGATCATTTCACTTCTCTATTGTTATGAAATTTTCTGGGGCTACTATGTGCTCAACGCCTTTCGGCATCAAAGATCATTTCACACAGCAAAGCGTTGACGGTACAAACGATATTCTTTGTGCTCAACGCCTTTCGGCATCAAAGATCATTTCACCCAGCTGTCCTGTGTGGCTGTCTCTTATATATGCTCTGTGCTCAACGCCTTTCGGCATCAAAGATCATTTCACACTGGTGATGCGCAATCACTTATAAATGTCAACCAAGTGCTCAACGCCTTTCGGCATCAAAGATCATTTCACTCCAGCAGGGCCTGGCGGAGGCTGGAATAATTGAGTGCTCAACGCCTTTCGGCATCAAAGATCATTTCACGCATGACGTATGAAGACCAAGGAGGCAACGAATAGTGCTCAACGCCTTTCGGCATCAAAGATCATTTCACGCTGAAGAGTATGTAGGCAAGCTAAAGCAAGGTGGTGCTCAACGCCTTTCGGCATCAAAGATCATTTCACATTACGCCCAAAAGATTCAAAAGGGCGAGAGTATTGTGCTCAACGCCTTTCGGCATCAAAGATCATTTCACCGGCCCATGCCCTCACCCAACGGTTATCATTGACGAGTGCTCAACGCCTTTCGGCATCAAAGATCATTTCACAAAAGCAGCGTTAATAGCAGCGACAACGGTCATAGTGCTCAACGCCTTTCGGCATCAAAGATCATTTCACTGAAAAATGCAACTCCGCCTGGGCTTATGATTGTTAGTGCTCAACGCCTTTCGGCATCAAAGATCATTTCACCCCCACCCTCAACCCACCCGTTCTCTCAAGGATATCTATCAACCATAAAGTCTCTCCGTTTATATTTACAAAACAAAATCTTGTTCCGGCGCAACATATATGCATTACGGCAAAAAAACAGATTCAAGCACCTCCTTAATTAAAAATGCGCCCCAGCCCGCCGTTTAACCAGAGCTGGCTCTAAATCAGCACGACCTGCCAGTCTCATTAGACCAATCCTTGAATCAGAATATCTCGAATTTAGGTGGGGCTTTGGTCCAGTCAACATCCGGTCTGCTGTCACGGACCCTGGCGGCACAGCTCTGGCACAAACGGACGATCATAATATCATCTTCCTCCGCCAGTATTTTTTCAACTTCCCAGCGTAGGGCCTCCATCTGGGACCTGCTAAGGTTTAAACGAAAAATGGAGTACTGCATTCGCTCGCCGCACCCTTTCATTTTCTTGTACACCTTCCGCCACCGTTTCTGATCACGAATATCGTAGCAGACCAGGTACCAATGTTTCTCCGCTCCCATCAGCGCAACCTCAGTTCAGCAAACAGCCCTGGTTCTCCCGCCCATTCCTTCTCCAGGAGGCGTGATTCCAGTTCAATGGTTCTGGCATAGGAGAGTGAGTATTCCAGGGCAGGGTGTTTCCACTTTTCCTGCTTCCGGTTTTCGTAAATCTGGATGGCCTTACGGCGGCCGTCCGAGTTCAACCAGACCTGCTCACCGGTGGTGGCAAAATCCTCCTTTAGCCACTGCCCGCGGTTCACGGAACCGACAAGGGGAATGTCCCAGAGGATCAGGCGGAACAGGTCCATTAGATCCATGGCTAGCGGATAGGCTGCGGACCTGGGGCTGTGCATGAAGCCGAAACAAGGATCCAGGCCGACGCTAAGCAGACCGTTCATACAGTCGCGGTAAAGAAGCGCATAACCAAAAGACAGCAGGGCATTGAACGGGTCCCTGGGGGGCCGGCGGTTCCGCCCGTTGAAAGCAAGAAAATTCCCTGGTTCCACCTTGAGGAGCAGGGGCAGCAAGCTGAAATAGATCTCACCGGCCTTGCCCTCAAAGCCCCGGATGGTGTCAAGGGAGGAGAGGATCCCTTGCTCGAGGTCATCAAACAGAGAGGACAACTCCTTAAGTATTTCCCGCAGTCGATCCAAGCCAGTGGTGACCACTTCTGAGCGTTCCGGGGCTTCTTTACCCCTTGTCGCTCGGAGCAAATATCGAAGCTGGTTTTCAACCTTTGCTCTGACAAGCCGGCAAGAAAGCAGTAAGCGCAAACGTTCGTCCTGGAATGCCTGAAATTGCCGGACTCGGCGTTGCACCCCGCCACCGCCCTGGCTGAATGCTCCGACATAGAACCCGCCATAGGAAAGCCAGTGAACCCCGATGCTGTTGGCGGCACAGAAGTGAATTGCCTGGGTGGAAATCTGGATGTTACCGTGCAGGACCAGTGCGGAAACCAGCTTGCCTGGGACAGGTTTTCTAGTGCCGTCGGGAAGGGTTACGACCAATTGCTCCCCATCCCGCCGGATGGCTGCCCCCTGTTCCACCAGGTGAATGACCCGCCGGTCATCGTCTGCCGGGAAGAGGCGACGGGCTTTTTTCCGGTCACCTCCGGCAAAGCGTTCTTCTTCCGGTAGACAGACCGGCGCCAGGGAGCAGGTCCGGCACTGATACTCAGACGCGGAAACCGGTGGGCGCTCAGTGCTTTGCCGTAGCTCCACGGCGCGGGAAACTGCCGCTTCGATCTCCTCTTGGGCTTTTTCCCGGTCTATTTCCAACCTGACTGTGGTATTGTCGGCATGGTAGCGGATCCTGGCTTCTCGGACCTCTTCCCCTGTATGGTCAGACAGAAGCAAGGTGTAGGCCAGAGCCTGCAGCCTGTCGCTAGGCCATGCCTCCTTTCCCTGCTTTGACCGGCCCCTCTTATGTTCAAAGACGATCAGGTCGCCGGAACTGCGCCGGACACAATCCGCCTTGCCGCGTAACCCAAGCCGTTCGCTGGCCAGTTCCAGGGAGTAACTGTCCGGTCCCTTGTCCAGTTTGTCATGGAGGCGACGGCCGGCATAGACGTTGCCGTCCGCCACCCTGATCTCCTCCACCTCCTCCAGGTAGAAAAGCCGTTCGCAGTAGACCAGGGCATGCAGGGCCATCACCCGGACCAGAGGATTGTCCGTGGTTCTTTCCGCATGGTGGTGCGACTGGAGGGTGTCGTCAACGGTTGCTTTGCTGGGGTTTCTTTTTTTGCCTGGCATAGTGTCAATTTATCCGTTGCTCAGGGGTGGCCCACCATGACCCAGGCCTTTTTCGGAATCTCCAAAACCGGCTGCTGCGTTGGTGCAAACAGGGCTGAACGGGTGTTTTCCATAGCCGTCCGATCAATGGTAACGGTCAGCCGGGTGATGTCTTCGCGTACCCCGTCCTCATCGGCCTCATCGATTTGTTCGTACCAGCGGGCCGGTTGGGGTTTGTCCTCGACTTCCAGTCGGTCGGGGAGAAAACTGTTGTCTCCCAAGAAAGGGAGGCCATAAGTGCGGGGTGTCCCGCCGCTTAATCCCTTAAGGACCTGCTCTTCAAGGAGATCATCTCCCCGTATCCCGATATAGGCATGAATACCGGACAGAAATGAACGGCGGGCCGGGATAATATTGTATTTGTTCCCCTTTGCAGCCTCCCTGTGTTCCTTGCCCGAGGACCCGACCGGATAGTTGTGTAACTGTTGGAACATGCTCTGTTGTTTGGGTAACTCCCCCCTGGCGCCTAGAGCCATCTCGACTTGTGGTAATCCCTTGGAGCGGATCAACGTAGCTACGGCTTTGCCGTCATCATAGCGCATTTCGATCCCGGCGACATTCAAAAGCAGGCCATAGGCGGCGGACGGGGTGATGAAGGAGGCCGTGGGTCGAAAACTACCGGCAGTAAAGGTTCTGAAGGCCCCAAAGGGCGCGTCAAGGCGCAGGATCAGCATTGTCAGCTCCCAGGGAACATGGCTTCGCCTACCCCTGCGAGCAGTTTCTGGCTGTTTCGCTCAAGATGTACTCCTTTGGCTTGCAGCTCCGTGACAAAGTTTTCATCCATATCCTTGACCAATTTACCTCCCAGCCAGAATTCGTCACCTGGATAGTCGCCTTGTTTGATCCCTTGAAGCACCTCAAAAAAATCGTGTCCACCATTCTCGTTCACGGAAAAACCGTAAGTCTCATACCCCGCAACCAGTTGAGGAGTCAGGCGGACCACCAGGCTGGCCGGGGCCATTTCGAAATAGCTACGGGCGTGGTTGCCGGCCACGCCATTCAGTTGCCCCACTGCTTCCAGCAATTTCTTGGTCCAGTCTTGCTTTTCCGCGCATTCTTCTAAGTTCAAAGCAAAAGGATATTGGAATGGGGTAAAGGTCACCTCTCGGTGAAGAAGTTGAGAATTGTCCGTGTTTTTACACCCTTTAATATCTTTTGATGTCAAGTCCTGTGGAGATTGGGTGAAGACCGAATCATGCCGATATGGTTCCAGGGCCACAGCAATATTCATGCGTAGAACTGAATCGCGCTTATAGGTGAACTGTTCCGGGGATCGTCCCCGCTCTTCCAATTCCTTGGTGATCTTTTTCCGATCCGACGCCCCGGCCGCTACCAACCATCCCATGAAGAAATCGTCAACATATTTGTCTGCATTAGGATAATCCTCAAACCGGACCGCCAACTGTTCCTCGTCATGCAATCGTTCTCGGTTGCAGGGAAGGCCCATTGTACCTAGGGTCTCGCGCAAGGCATTACGGATGGCCTCGGGTGATATAATCGGGTATTCGAACCGGCCTCGAGTAATTTTCTGGATCACGGCCCGATTCTCAGCTGATTCTCCCCGGTAATTGGCGGATGGTGCGGCATAGGTCAAAACGGTGCAGAAAAGATTCATGATCATTCTCCTTGCTTGTCTTGTTTATTGCGGGGCAGGTAGGAAGAGGCGGAGACCGCGAGCATGGCCAGAGTCTTGACCTTGTCCGGTTCATTGATCAGGGTCTGGGAGACAAGGAGGTAATCCTCTTCCGGCAGGTAGTGCGGCACTGAACAGAGAGTCCCGGTGAAATACTCAACAAAATCATGCTCTCGTCGGCCGCGCATGGCCAGAAAGGCATCCAGGCAGACCTTTTCCACGGCGTCTCGGTAGTCTTTGGGGTATATCCTTTTGCCATTGCTATCCTTCGGTAACTCGTTCAACTTTATCTTTGATCTACTTTCCGCCTTCCTCCGGACATAATTTCTGATCAAGTTGTGAATTCTCAGGGCAAGCAAATCGCTTTGGTTTTCCACCGTACTCATATCCTCCTCCGGTATATTCAGTTGTTCCTGGATCGCATGGAATCTTTTGCTCGCGTCCATGCTGAAATAATGCATATTTTTCGGTGTCTTTCCTTGCGAGTAGACCAGAAGTTCCACCGGATAGGTCGCCATAATATCGATGCTCCTCTGATACCAGAGGATACCCTGCAAGATACTCTGGAGATAGAACCGTTTGAACAGCGGGTTCATCGCGGTCGCTCGGACTGCTTCATATTTCTGCAAGACGCCTGCATCGGGAACGATCCGTTCTGCAGCCAGCATGCGAACGTTATTTCCCTGTTTCTGAACATGGTATATTTCCACCGCATTTACGCAATCATATGACTTTCGAGACCGATGATGAGTAAGGGAGTAAAGGTATTCCAGACCGCCCTCCTGGTGCAGGTCAATGATCGCCTTTTTGGGTCGTCTTCCTGATGTCTCCGTTTTAAGGCTCTGAAGCACATCAACAATGTCTTCCAAGAAGTACTCCAGATGGGACGGCTCAGGGATGACCAAGGCAAAGCCGTAATTATCCCACTTGATTCGTCCGGCTTGGTCTTTAGTTCGTTCAAAGGTGAAAGATCTCGGGACAAAAGTCAGTGCGACAATGTGCCAGAAATGCAGGAGAAAATTTTCAGATGGCACCCCTATAAAGGAAACATTTTCTGCATTTTTGCTTTGCGCGCCAATGAATACCGAACCTGCGATACCTTCGGTAACTTTTTTTCCCTTTGCTTTTTGCTGCTGTTCCTTGGTGAGGGAACTGTATAGCTTAACTGCGGCAGTGGACGGTTCCTTCCTACCTCGTTCTTTATAGTCATTACGGGTTTTATCCTGCGCACGGAGAACACTCCAGAGCATATTACGCCACAACTCGATCCATGCGCCGTTGCCATCCGGAAAAAGATCCTGTAAAAAGAGTCCTTTGGGACGAAGAACGTCGTAGACAAAGCGTTTTTCTGCTTTCTCCTTACCCTGTTCCACCATGACATCGACTATCCTTTTCAGCGTGGCTCCCTGCCATTTACTTTTGGATTTAACCTCAACGATCTCGGCATCAAAAAGATCGTCACAAAGTGTTTGCAAACTACCTGGAGTTAACGAGACCGTCACCCCAGTAGGGCTGAAATCGCTAATCTCCGGTCGGGGTTCAATCCCCCGACGACGCATTGTCTCAACCATCACCAACAGCCCGGCCAATCCGGCTTTGTGCTGGGCCGTTGGCAGGTCAAAGAGGTTATAACGAAGATTAATGGTTTTATTTTCTATTGTTTTCTTCATCATAATATTTGCACCACCGAGGTTTTTGAAAAACCGTATTGGGGGTCATAATGAACCTCTGAGGCAATGCGCAGGAAAGGGCCAATGCGCTCATTTTCCCAGGTTAGACCTTCCGGGAATCTAGGGACCGGTAACAACAGGCCGTCCGTAGGTTTTCCTTCCTTGCGCAGTTGCCAATACCTTGAAATATCCCTGTCCAAAATTGCCTGGAAGCTGGTCTCCTTAATGTCCGCAAGCTCCTTTTCCCGAGACTGCGCCCAGGCTCGATCCTTGATAAAAGCGGTGTATCGGTCCGTCTCCCTTGCACTGTCGCCGAATTTGTCCAGCAATTCCTCTAAACGCTCTTGGTTCACGGTCTGCCCATCAAGGGCAGAGAGAAAATCCTGGATACCGAGCATATCTTCTTCGCTGTATGGAAGCAGATTTTCCGGAGTATAAAAAAAGACTGCCCCAAGGTCAGGATTTATCAGCCGTCGGTTGCAACGCCCCATGCGCTGAATCAGACTAGTAATAGGGGCAGTTTCTGAAATCAGCACATCCGCGTCCAGATCAAGGCTCATTTCACAAACCTGAGTGGTTACAGCCAAGAGCGGTCCTGGTTGCTCCTGGAAAGCACTGACCAGGCCTTGATGCCGTTGCTTTCGGTCTTCTAAGGTAAAACGGCTGTGATAGCAGAGGGCTTTGGCATATTCAAATGTACGGGCTATTTCCTGGCAACGGTCAATGGTATTGACCACCCAGAGGATCTTTTTCTTCTGCTCCAGCGCTTCAATTACGATTGCCTCTGCTTCTTGCCGGTGGTCACCAAGTAACTCCACCCGGTAGCGGGGCGCACCGGCCTTGTTGTGTAGGTCCTCAAAGTCCAGGTTATCCCGGGGAAAAAGGGCCAAACCAAGTTCGGCAAGCTCGATTCTGCGCTGTTTTGGCAGGGTTGCCGTCATGCAAAGGACCGGGACATTAAAAGTGGTGAGTAATTGTTTGAGTGCGGAGAACAAGGATTTGTCAAAGCTATGCACCTCGTCGACTACTATCACGCTGTCGACTAACAGGGGCAGAAGGCACATGGATCGGTAACTGTGCTGGAGAAAACCAAGGAACTGATGCACGGTTGCACTGAATATGCGTCGGTGCCAGTAGGCCAAAGCAAAGAGACGATCCTCAACCAAAAATCTATCGCCTGCACGGGGATCGTCATCGTCGAACATTCCCTGGAGGTCGAAGTTGTTAGATGAGTGAAGGAGCATCCCCTCAGGCGCCCAGGAGACATAATCCCGAAACCCCTCAGTAGCCGTGGCTTTGGTCGGGTAGAGAAAAATGGCTCTTGCTCTTGGTTGCTCAGCTAGACGTTTTGCAACCCAGCGCCAGGCTGCCAGGGTCTTGCCACTGCCGCAACTGGAGAGCAGCACGGCCCGGTCCGGCAAGTCACCGGCGGCGGTTTGAAAATCCTGCCATTGAAAGGGCCTTCCCGTGACCTGTTCAATGATCTGTTGCCGGGGCATGAGGATCTTTTCCTGGATGCTCTGCTCCGTGAGGAGGTCTTCCAGGTTGAAGGCTGTGTCGATCCAAAGGGCAATATCCTCCCCGGTCCGAGTGAGTCCTGATCCGGCGCTGTCAGAAACTATGAGGGCGGCACGTACAGCCATGAGCATATGCAGGCGAGACTCATCGTGACCGAGAGCACGGTGAAAGCGTTTCAGATTTTTCTTGGTCTGTTCAAGCAGTTCGAGTCCCCTGTTCTCTTGAAGAAAATCCCATTGTCCAGGGAAGGAAAAGGTGGTGGGCAGAGGAGGAAGTTCCTCACCCCAGGCGCTCATGTCGCGAAGTAGTCCGGTTAAGGACTCTCCATCAAGGGAAAAACGCGAGTAATCAACGCCGAGCAGATATTCCGCAAGGTTCTGATTCCGTGGCGCGGCCTTGAGATGATGCCCGAGCACGGAGCTGATAAGAATGTCGATATCAGCATTCGATATTTCCTCGAGCCATCTGCGGAATTCCGGGCAGTGCAGCAAGACAGCTGAAAAGTGCTCGTGGCGGACAAGTTGGCGCCCTTTGCTACGGATCATGTTCTGAAATCCGCTACCGGCCTTTCCGATATCATGAAACAGGCAGGCAAGCAGGGCGGTTGTGAAAAACACGGGCCTTAGGGCATCCGGCAGGCCGAAAAAGGTAAACCACTGTCGGCAGAGCCTAGCCGGCTCTTCGACTGTGCCAAAAAGATACCTGAATGCCTGCAACACAGCCTTTGTATGTCCAGCCAAAGTCGCACCTTCCGAAGGATTCTCCGGATCCGGGCAACTCTTGGCCAGAAGGTGGCTAAACCGCATTAACTCCGCCATGGGAGAAAGAAACCGCAGCCCATCTTACGGCGGCCGCCCAGGCCGTTTTCCTGAAGCACGATGGATTCCTCGGCTGTGAGTTCGGTCACCAGGGTGGAATAGCCCACCACCTGCCTGCCATGCACTTTAAAGGTGCGGCGTTTGCCTATGGTCAGCTTCCCCCTGCAATCCATAGCGGAAAGTTGCCTTGCCATTTCCCGGGCAAAGCGGTTCTGTTCCTGACCGTTACGGCTAGTCACCAGGTGGGCATAAAGCACCGGAGACGGGACAAGAGAATGAGAAGAGGGCACACCTACCCGCAGGACATGACCGTCCACATCAAGGCTCTTTCCAGCCAGATTGATATAGCCTGCCACCTGAGATACAGGCAGCCGAAAGGCAAGGCTGGAAGAAGGCGATATACTCAACTGCCCCTGGCCGATATATTTACCCCGTATCAGACCCATGCCTACATTTCCGGATTCATGAAACCAGGGCAACTCCTTGCTTACAGCACTGAACAGTGCATACCCATGGTCGACATTCAATGTCCTGCCCATCATTTGCATGTGCAGGTCAATTTTAATTTCTCTTATCATAACGATAAATAGTGCCGACAGTTAATTTGTTGTTAAGAGAACAAATTGATAGAATCGGTATTCTGAAGGTAAAATCTCGAAACCCGATGCTGCCATCATATTCCCCCAAATAGCCGTGCCCCCATGGAAAAGACGCTCAAACTCAAGAAAGATGCAGTAGCTATCGGATTGGTTGTCTTGAAAAGATATCTACTAACCAGCATGGCTGGACCATGTTGGTCGGCCACAACGAAGCATGAAAGTTTGTCACTCCGGCATGGCGCCTTCTGCTCGCTGCCGGAGACTTTCATATAAAAATCCCTGAATCTCGGAAATCGATCTGATCGCCCAAGATGGATGATTCTGCCGCCAGTTCCATGGATATATCCTGATTAATGCCGACTACCATTCTTATTAGCGTTTAATTCGACTTTATAGTCAAATTCTCTTTGCCGGGCGTGAGCCTGCTGCAATATTCCCTTTCCCCAATACAGCTATACCATTGCCTCATGGCCCTATCAACACACAAATGCTTTCTACGCATTGATATAACAGTACAAACATCACTGTGTGGCAGTAAGGAGAGCGGCATCAAAAATACAGGCAGTGCGTTGTGTGAGTAAAACGGTATAGCAGTTTGTGGTGCGTAAGACTCACCCTGCCCACGCCGTGATCATAGCAATGAAGCTTGAATTGAGCGGTGCAGGGGAAAAACGTCTTACCCATGCAGCATTTTCTTCAGCAGCCGGAACTTGAGATATCTTCTCCGCACAGCAGACATGGCCGCACCTTGACGAACCCCGGGAGCGGTATAATTATATGGTCAGTATTTGCTTATGTTCGCCTGTTGCACCGGACATGTCGGTGGTTCACGTGAACCACCGTAAGGAAATCACAACGTATTTATTGGAGAATTATCTCATGCACCACCAAACGCCTGCACAGAGAAGGAGAAACATCTGGACGTCCATTCTTGTATGTCTCACTCTGATAATGGGAAGCAGCCTATCCGCTGTTGCACAGGATGAAGCTGATATCGCCCTGCTCGACCGCTCAGCCAAAGCATTTACGGCGGTGGTTAAAAAGGCCTCCCCGGCTGTGGTCTATATCGGAGTGGAAAAATCAGTCTCAGGTCGACAGGCCAATCCCTACGATTTTTTTAACGACCCTTTTTTTGAACGTTTTTTCGGTCCCCAATTCCGTCAACAACCCCATAGGCAGCAGCCTCGCCAGTATCATCAGAAAGGTGCAGGATCCGGCTTTATCATTGAATCTGACGGCTACATTCTTACCAACAACCATGTTGTCTCTGATGCGGACAAAATAACCGTCCGCCTGGATGACGAACGGGAATTTCAAGCCAAGGTCATTGGAACCGATCCCCAGTCTGATGTCGCCTTGATCAAAATCGATGCGGCTAACCTTCCTGTTCTGCCCCTGGGCAATTCGGAAAAACTGCAGGTCGGCGAATGGGTTATTGCAATCGGCAGCCCCTTTGAACTCAGCCAGTCCGTCACTGTGGGTGTGGTCAGCGCCAAAGGTCGTAACCGTGTAGGCATAGCTGATTATGAAAACTTCATCCAAACCGATGCAGCCATCAATCCCGGTAATTCGGGCGGGCCGCTCCTCAACATCCATGGGGAAGCCGTGGGCATCAACACCGCCATCTTTTCACGAAGCGGCGGCTATATGGGAATAGGGTTCGCCATCCCCATCGACATGGCGAAATCCATCAAAGAGCAGCTTATCTCTTCAGGCAAGGTTATTCGCGGCTGGCTGGGTGTCGTGATCCAGGATGTAAACGAAGACCTGGCCAAATCCTTTAATCTCGACAATAGCAAAGGCGTGCTTGTTTCAGAGGTTTCCGACGACTCTCCTGCGAGAAAAGCAGGCCTGAAGCAAGGGGACGTAATCGTCGCCTTCAATGGAACACCAATGGACAATGTCGGTGATCTGCGCAACAAAGTAGCCATGACAGCCCCTGACAGTACTGTCACCTTCGGCATTATCCGTGACGGTAAAACCAGGGATATCACGGTTACCATCGGCGAGCAGCCTTCCGACATGGCAAAAGCCGGCGCCTCGCCCACAAAGGACGGCGCCTATAAAACCTTTGGCCTCAGCCTCCAGGATCTTACCCCGGAAGTCGCTGAGGAGTTCGGTTATGAGGAAGACCAGGGTGTGCTCATTGCCGACGTGGATCCCGGCAGTGCTGCGGAACGTGTGGGCCTGCAATCAGGACAGCTCATCGAAGAGGTGAACAAAAATCGTGTCCGCAATATGGCTGAACTGAAAGCCGCCATGGAAAAATCCAGAAATAAAAACCAGGTTCTGTTCCGTGTCCGCTCCGGCGAGTACAGCCACTATGTGGTGCTGCGATCCGAATAAGCGATACGGCATCCTGTTTAACGCAACGACACCGGTGTGCAGCGCTGCACACCGGTGTCGTTTTCTTGAGGGATGTATCGGCATGATGCAGCCCTTCACCGCTGACGGTTGGCTCGTGTATGTTCGGAATGCTGCCCTACAGGCGTCCGAATATACACGAGGTAATCCTCGATCATACGTATTTCCATAAACGGAAAAACAGCAACGATTCCATTTGGACATCGTTTCCATACAGGAGGTACCATGTCATACGCACAGATCAGCAACCCTCTGCTCAGCCCATTTCAACTCGGCCCCCTGACCTTGCCCAATCGACTTGTAATGGCGCCGCTCACCCGCATGAGGGCCTCCATGCCCGGCAACATACCGCAATCGTTGAATGGCGAATATTACAGGCAGCGTGCAACCGCAGGTTTGATCATTGCCGAAGCGACCCCGGTTTCTCCCATGGGATACGGGTATTATGCCACCCCCGGCATCCATACACAAGATCAGGTCAAAGGATGGCAGCAGGTCACCCGGACAGTGCATGAAGCAGGAGGGCGAATTTTTCTGCAGCTCTGGCATGTGGGAAGACAATCCCATCCGGATCTGCTTCCGGACAGAGCTCAGCCCGTTGCACCGTCAGCCCTGTCCTCCGGCAGTTTTGCGGCAACAGCCGATGGACTCAAGGAACATCCCGTACCCAGAGCCCTTGAAACCGATGAAATCCAGGCAATTATCCAAGAGTTTCGTGTCGGCGCCCAACTTGCCCAGGAAGCAGGCTTTGACGGCGTAGAGATCCATGGTGCAAACGGGTATCTCCTGGAGCAGTTCACCTGCGATGGAACAAACTTGCGGATCGACCAATATGGGGGGTCTCTGGAAAACCGCCTGCGTTTTCCTCTGGAAGTCGCCAAGGCAGTGGTTTCGGTCTGGGGAGCGGATCGTGTCGGGTACCGCATGTCGCCAAGCGGCATGTTCGGCGGCATGGAAGAATCCGACAGGCTGCACACCTTTTCCACCCTGGCAGGCGAACTGAACAGGCTGCAACTTGGTTATCTGCATATCGTCGAACCCCGGGTGATGGGAAACGATGACCTGGATCAACCCAACACAGATCTGACTTCAGGCAAATTCCGGCCGTACTTTGACCAGGCCATAATTTCCGCCGGCGGCCATGACCGTGCCTCAGGCATCGAGTGGCTGGAAAACAACGAGTGCGACCTGGTCGCCTATGGCCGCCACTATATAGCAAACCCTGATCTGGTGGAACGATTTGCCCGGAACGTATCGTTAACCCCTTATGATCGAGATACCTTTTACGGCGGGGATCATCAAGGCTACACTGATTATCCCTTTCTTGAATAGTCCGTATTTTTCATGACTTTTATGAAAAATAGGGTAACTGTGTAAATAACGACCGGCTGACAGCCGGCAACAACCCTGAATCAACAAACTATCCCTTTTCGCTGACAAGGTATAAGGGAGACGGTTACACTCGATTACATCCCGTATTGGTAACTGGTTACAGGGTGCCTGAGATTTTCGCAAGCAGTCCGGCGCAGCGTATTTGGCCATACGTGAGCCGGGTTGATCGCGGAAAAATCGGGTACCCTGCGGGCAGATACTCTTTTCGGATACCATACTAAAAGAGGCACATCCATGGCACAACAGATTGATTTATCCTCCTTTGACACTCGGCAACAATTCGAATCCCAGGGCAAAACATATACCCACTTTTCTCTTGCCGCCCTGAATCAAAGTGAATTCGGCCCTATCTCCAGGTTTCCGTATTCCCTCCGGGTGCTCCTGGAAAATCTGCTGCGCTATGCCCATCAGGGTCTGGTGGAAAAAGAAGACCTGCTCGCCCTGCTTTCCTGGA
This sequence comes from Desulfobulbaceae bacterium, assembly GCA_963678525.2. Lineage (GTDB taxonomy): Bacteria > Desulfobacterota > Desulfobulbia > Desulfobulbales > Desulfobulbaceae > Desulfogranum. Next base: position 1,135,245 of record CAXXDG010000002.1, on the reverse strand, counting down.
AACCAACAGATATTGCGCAGCGTGGAATTCCTTTTATGCCGAGCCGGGTTGTACTGCAGGACTTCACAGGCGTCCCGGCCCTGGTTGACCTGGCCGCCCTTCGTTCTGCGGTAGCACGCAATGGAGGAGACCCCGCCGACATGAACCCGTTCATTCCCGTTGACCTGGTCATTGACCACTCCATCCAGGTGGATCGGTACGGAAGCAACGACGCTGTCGCTTTTAACGTAAAAAAAGAAATGGAGCGCAATGCAGAGCGCTACGTCATGCTTCATTGGGGACAAAAGGCCTTTAAAAATTTTCGGGTTGTCCCCCCTGGAACCGGCATCGTCCATCAGGTCAACCTTGAATATCTTGCCTCGGTCGCCCTGACCGGTCAGCTGGAAGGACAGGAAATCGTCTACCCGGACAGCGTCCTGGGCACCGACTCCCATACCACCATGATCAACGGACTTGGCGTTATGGGCTGGGGTGTAGGCGGCATCGAGGCGGAAGCGGTACTTCTGGCCCAGCCGTATACTCTGCAGATTCCCGAAGTCATCGGCATGCGCCTGAGCGGGACGCTGCCTGCCGGAACCACTGCCACCGACCTGGTACTGACCATTACCAGGTTTCTACGTGAAAAAGGCGTTGTGGGGCGATTTGTTGAATTTTTCGGTCCCGCCCTGAGCAACATGAGCCTCCCGGACCGAGCCACCATTGCCAACATGTCTCCCGAATACGGGGCCACAATGGGCTTTTTCCCGGTTGACGAGGTAACGCTGCAATTCCTGCGCACCAGCGGCCGGGATCCGCAACTTGTCCACCTGGTGGAAGACTACTTCAAGGCAGCCGGCATGTTCTACACCCCGGATGCACCGGAACCTGAGTATTCAACCACCTATGACATCGATCTCGGAACGGTCAGGCCTTCTCTTTCCGGTCCCAGAAGACCTCAGGAACTGCTGCTGCTTTCCGAGGTTGCTCCGGATTTCAACAAGCAGTTTTCCGGTCAACTTCCGCAGGAAGAAGAACCCGTTGATGCCGGTAATATGGACGGATGCCCGAGCTGCGGGACCCAACCCGTTGAATGCTCGCTGGACCTGAATCCTACAAACTGCCTTGACAATGGATCAGTGGTAATTGCCGCCATTACAAGCTGTACAAACACCTCCAACCCGGATGTGATGATCGGTGCGGGACTGCTGGCCCGTAAGGCGGCTCAACTGGGTCTGAAGACCAAGCCGTGGGTGAAAACCAGCATGGCGCCGGGATCTCGGGTTGTTACCCAGTATCTGGAAAAAAGCGGATTGCTCAAGGATATGGAAACCCTGGGTTTTAACGTTGTCGGTTACGGCTGCACCACCTGTATCGGCAACAGCGGACCTCTGGATGAACAGATCTCCGCAACGATCAATGAACGTAATCTGGTGACCGCCTCGGTACTGAGCGGCAACCGCAACTTTGAGGCCCGCATCCATCCCCTTGTCCAGGCAAACTATCTGGCATCTCCCCTGCTGGTGATTGCCTATGCCCTGGTTGGGAGCATCAAGATCAATATGGATACGGATCCTCTGGGAACGGATAAGGACGGCAAGCCCGTGTATCTGAAAGACCTCTGGCCCACCAGGAAGGAAATTGCGGAAGTCTTCAATATCGCGGTAACCCCGGATCTCTTCATCAACAGCTATGCTTCGGTGTTCGACGGTGACGAAAACTGGCAGAACCTTCACGGCGGTGATTCAAGCCTGTTTCCCTGGGATCCGCAGTCTTCCTATATTCGGGAGCCCTCATTTTTCATGGATCTCCCGGCTGAGCCCCAGCCCGTCGGCAACATTGCGGGTGCACGCATCCTGGCACTGTTCGGCGATACCATCACCACGGACCACATCTCCCCTGCCGGCGCCATTGGGGCTGACAGTCCGGCCGGAAAATATCTACAGGAGCAAGGTGTACAACCCGAGGATTTTAACTCCTTCGGCTCCAGGCGGGGCAACCATGAGGTCATGATGCGGGGAACGTTCGCCAATATCCGGATAAACAACACCATGGTTGATCGCATCGGCGGGTATACCAGACTGATGCCGGAAGGCGAGGAAATGTCCATCTATGATGCAGCAATGGCCTACCGAAAGAACAGCACGCCGCTGGTTGTTCTTGCCGGCAAGGATTACGGAACCGGCAGTTCCAGGGACTGGGCAGCCAAGGGGACCAAACTGTTGGGTGTGCAGGCGGTTATTGCGGTTTCTTTTGAGCGTATTCACCGATCCAACCTGATCGGCATGGGTGTGCTGCCGCTGCAGTTCGAACAGGGCGCCTCTGCAGAATCTCTGGGCATTACCGGTGCGGAGGTGCTGTCAATCACCGGTCTGGACCAGGATATCACTCCCGGCTGTACTGTCACCGTCCAGGTAGCCAAGCCTGATGGATCGACCTCGCAATTTCCGGCTACTGTTCGACTGGATAACGAAATGGAGATCGATTACTACCATCACGGCGGCATTCTCCAGAAAGTTCTGCGCCAGATTCTCAACAAACAATAACCACATGTCCTGCTCCTGGAAGAACGCCTTTCAGGAGCAGAAACTTTTTCTGTCCAGTCCATGTCTGACATTGTCCTCACCACTCTGAATGCCCGCTACATCCATGCCGATATCGGGCTGCGCTACCTCTACGCCAACCTGCAACACCTCCACTCCCAGGCTGTTCTGCAGGAATTTACCATTTCCGACCAGCTTACTGATATTGCCGAAAAAATCCTCATGCATAAACCCCGGATCATCGGCCTGGGCGTATATATCTGGAACGGAAAGGAGTGCGAGCAGCTGGTCCGGATTCTCAAGGCCATTGCTCCGGATGTAGTCGTTGTCCTGGGTGGTCCGGAGGTCAGTCATTTTCCCCACAGGCTTGATTTTTCCCTGGCCGACCACATCATCTGCGGCGAAGGAGAACATGCCTTTTTTCAACTCTGTGCAGCGCAGCTTGAAAAGCGCAACAGCTTTCCACGGGTTATTGCAGCTGAGCCCCCCGACCTGAACAGTCTGCAACTCCCTTACGCTTTTTACACGGACCAGGATATTGCCCATCGCATCATCTACGTGGAAGCTTCCAGGGGATGTCCTTTTTCCTGTGAGTTCTGTCTCTCGTCCATGGACAAGCGGGTGCGCTATTTTGACATGGAACAATTCCTGACGGAGCTGGATTCCCTCTGGCAACGAGGCGCCCGCAACATAAAATTCATTGACCGCACTTTTAACCTGAGCATTCAGCGGGTGGAACCCATTCTGGATTTTTTCCTGGACAAAGAACCACCCTTTCTGGTTCATTTTGAGGTGGTGCCGGAACATTTTCCCCAGGAACTTCGCGCACAACTCACACGTTTTCCACCAGGAACCCTGCAGCTGGAAGTCGGTATCCAGACGTTGAATCCGGAAGTCGCGTCCGCCATCAACCGACGGCTGAATATGGATAAAATAAAGCAAAACCTCCAATTCCTGGAGGAAGAGACCCATGCGCACCTGCATGTGGACCTGATCATCGGTCTGCCCGGGGAAAGTGCGGACAGTTTCGGTCATAACCTCAATCAACTCACCACACTGACCAGGGCTGAAATTCAACTTGGAGTCCTGAAAAAGCTCTCCGGCACCACCCTCGACCGGCACGACTCCATGCATGCAATGACCTACCTGCCCTCCCCTCCCTATGAGATACTTGCAAACGACCTGATTGATTTTGCTGCCATGCAGGACCTGAAACGCATGGCCAGGTTCTGGGATCTTTTGTACAATAGTGGTAACTTCAATCAGAGTGTTCGCATGCTGTGGCCGGATCAGGATGTATATGCAGGCTTTGTACGATTTTCCAGGTGGCTGTATCAAACCACCCTGTCCACCTGGCAGATCTCCCTGAAACGCATGGCGGAATTGCTGTTTACGTACCTGAACGAAGAATGTGGAATGCCGAAGGATGTCGTTGCCAACACCATTGCAGCTGATATTCTGAAAGTCAAAGGGCGCTCACTGCCTGCAGTCATAGCAAAAAACACCACCGTGGCCCACGGCGCTTTGCAGGCAAAAGCGGTATCAAGTCCGGGTAAACGGCAGGCAAAACACCTGGCTTGATTACAGACACCTATGGCAAACAGAACAAGGCGTATCATGATACAAACATTGCTCGCTGTCCTGATAAGCTCGTCATTTCTTGTCTCTCAATATGGAATCCCGAGCTGGCAGCCGACATATCTGGAACTGAGGGGGAAACGTTCCGTCCAGGACGTGATGGAGGTGTATGGGAGGCAGGCGGAAGCTCGCCTGATCAACCACTTTAGAGAAGCAGGAATTGCTTACCCTCCTGCCAAAACCGCTTTCATCGCCTTTAAGGATAGTAAAAAACTGCACCTGTGGGCATCCGAAGACGGTGTCAGCTTTTCACTGGTCCACTCGTATCCGATCAAAGGCGCCAGCGGTCACCTGGGACCCAAACTGCGAGAAGGCGATAAACAGGTTCCTGAAGGAATCTATACCATAGAAGGACTCAATCCCAACAGCAGCTACCACCTCTCCATGAAGCTGAATTATCCCAATGAGTTTGACTGGAAATATGCCAGAATGGAGGGCAGAAAATCTCCCGGATCCAACATCTTCATCCATGGAAAAACCGTGTCCATCGGCTGTTTGGCCATGGGCGACCGGGCAATTGAAGAACTGTTTACCCTTGCTGATATCGTAGGCATCGACAATATCGAAGTGGTCATTGCGCCCACAAATCTCAGCAACCGTAAAAACCTGGCGCCGTTACTGGAAAAACAACCCCTCTGGGTTGCTGATCTATACAGAGATCTGCAGGATACACTCCGACGATATTATCCTGTTAACCAGGGATGACAGCGTATCCCAGCCGCGCATAACAGGGCAGCAAAGGGGATCGTGGGCCCTGTCATACAATCAAAAAGTTAGGCCGCAGGGAATTGATTCGCGACTGATAAAAATTATGTTTATCGAATGTATTCAAATTGGTGTGGATTTTATGGTAAAATACTAAAAAATATCAAGATATCGACAATCTGGAGGGGAGAAAATGACTATACGAATAATTCTCTTATCTTTAGTTCTTGCATGGGTAAGCCTGTCCGGGTGTGTGGCCTATGTTGATCCTCCATACTATGTAGAACCGTACTACTCTGGATATCATTATCAATATATTTATCCACGACCAAGACCAGTACCTGCATATCCGCGTTATATATACTATTCCCCGTATGCATGGTATCCATTCTTTTATTTTGGCTTTCATAATCATCATTTTCACGGCACACCGCATCCATTCCATGGGTGGAGAGGACATGGCAGACCAGGGCCACGCTAGGTAAATTTTCATTCGCATTGTCCCCGACATGTCTGGTACCTCCCATAAGCCTGTCCTGTGTCAATGACAATTCTTTTGCCTGACGGTTACCACAAAAGCCGTGCTGTATGAATTTTTCTGTGCCTCAATCACAACCCCAAAAACCGAATCTGCCAACACCTTTCGAACGGCCCCGGACCGTAGGGTGCGCCATACGCACCGACATAACGACTCGAGAAAATTGCAGCTGATTACAAACGGCCGACCAAATCCGGCTGAATTTTCCTGGTAGTGACATTTATCTAGCGATTGCGTTCCCAATACAGGGGGAACATAGTAAGATATCCATACTTATTGCTACTCCTGTCTATTACGGCAGTGAAAGCGCTGCAACCCGCGCCCTTATCAAGCGCCTGTGTTTTCCGTATCTCAACTATGCGGATTACGCCAACAGTCATTTCCCGCGACGAATTCCCGTGGGTCTCATCTACACCATGAATATTCCAACGGAAATGATGCAAACCATGGGCTACGATGTCAGCTTTGGACGCACAAGAGCAACACTTGAGCGGGAATTTGGTTCATGCAAAATGATCATGGCCAATAATACCAAGCAATACGATGATTACAGCAAATATAAAGCTAATGCTCCTGGAGAGGAAAAACAGGCGTATAAGGATGCTCATTTCAGTGAGGATTGTCAACAGGCCCGTCTGCTGGGTGAACAGCCGGCTTCAGGAAAGGTATTTAAGAACTGAAAGGTGCGGGCTTTAAAAATAGTAGACACGCTGAAGGATACAATAGCTCATCAATCAGGAGATAACATGGAACAATCAAAGGTATATTTTACTGATTTTCGAACAAAGGCTTTTGGCGACAGTCTGCCGACCAAGTTGAAAAAACTGATTAAAAAAGCAGGAATCGAAGAACTGAATTTGGACGGCAAATTTGCGGCCGTCAAGCTCCATTTCGGAGAATTGGGAAACATCAGTTACCTTCGCCCCAACTACGCCAAGGCAGTTGCAGACGTGGTGAAGGAGTTCGGAGGAAAGCCCTTTCTGACTGACTGCAATACCATGTATCCCGGCAGCAGGAAAAATGCGCTGGAGCATCTGGAGTGCGCCTGGGAAAACGGGTTTACGCCTTTGACTGTAGGCTGTCCCATTCTCATTGGAGACGGCTTGAAAGGCACCGATGATATTGAAGTACCGGTAGCAGGCGGTGAATATGTGAAAACGGCAAAGATCGGTCGTGCGGTCATGGATGCGGATATCTTTATCAGCCTGACCCATTTCAAGGGACATGAGGTAACCGGTTTCGGCGGCACCATTAAAAATATCGGTATGGGATGCGGTTCACGGGCAGGTAAGACAGAGCAGCACAGCAGCGGCAAGGCAGAGATTAATGAAGAACTGTGCCGGGGCTGTCTGGCTTGCCTGAAAGAGTGTGCCAATAACGCGCTGTTCTTTGACGAGGCGGCAAAAAAGATGCGGGTCAATCATGATAATTGTGTCGGCTGCGGTCGCTGTCTCGGCGCCTGTAATTTCGATGCCGTTTCATTTGATTTTAATGCAGCGGTGGAAATGCTGAATTACCGCATGGCGGAATATACCAAGGCAGTCGTGGACGGACGTCCCTGTTTCCATATCTCCCTGGTGGTTGATGTTTCTCCCAACTGTGACTGTCACGGAGAAAATGATGTCCCTATCCTGCCTAACCTGGGTATGTTCGCCTCCTTTGATCCCCTGGCACTGGATCAGGCCTGCGTGGATGCCTGTCAGGCCGCAGATCCGCTTCCCGGCAGCCAGCTGGCTGAGAATCTGGCAAAAGCTGATTTCAAAGACCTTCACGACCACTTCACCAATAACCGGCCTGAAACGGAATGGCGCTCATGTCTTGCCCATGCGGAAAAAATCGGCTTGGGCAGCCGCACCTATGAGCTGATCATTGTTAAGTAGAATCTATTCGGAGACACTCTTTCATACTATGCTGCAGGAGTTCTGTCATGCTTGACGCACTAGACACCTGGACCTTGATTTTTGTCGGCTCCATGACCTCCTTTCTATCAGCAGGAGTCATGGTTTACTACTCGCTGAGCAGGCGCACCTATCCGGGATTTCACTATTGGACGGCCGGCTTCGTTCTTGGCGGCCTGGGAATCCTGCTCATTCTCATCCCCGGCCTTCCGAAATTCTTTTCTCATGTAATTGGAAATATTTGTACTCTCGCCATACCATATATGATTGTGTTGGGCCTTTCAAAATTTGTCAACATACAGCCCTTCTTGCAAAAATATAATATCTTCCTTGTATTGAGCACGTTGTGCGCTTGTATCTGGGGGACGTATGTCGAGCCGGGCTCCATAGTCCGGATAGTGTTGATGTCCGTCACGTGGACTACTTTTTCCGTTGAAATTCTATGGCTTTCCGTAGTGTATGTGCCCAATATTCTTGGAGAGAGAAATGATCTTCTGGTTGGCGTTTCTTTGCTGTCGGCGATTTCCTACGCTGTCAGATTTATAGATATAGTGATTTTAAAAAGTACATACACAAACTTTTTGCACCCCGGCATGGCGCAAAACATCGGCATCGTAATGACGCTGCTGAGTATTACCGGATTTGTGGCTCCCTTGATAATCATTTCAGCCCATCGTTTGGAGCGTGACCTTAAAGACGCCAATGCACAACTCGATGCCCTGGCCAACACGGACGGACTGACAGGGTTGTTCAACAGACGCTACTTTGATGAAAGCCTTTCTCGAGAGTTTCATCGGCTTCAGAGAAATAGAGAACCTTTGTCGCTCATCATGGCAGACATTGATTTTTTTAAAAGATACAACGACACATACGGACATCAGGCAGGTGATGACTGCATCCGGGCAGTGGCGGATACGTTCAAAAGCCATGGGCGAAGAATTACGGATATTCCCGCCCGGTACGGAGGTGAAGAATTCGCCCTCATACTGCCGGATACGAACTCGTCCGGCGCGATCAAGGTTGCCCTGTCCATAAAAGACAACATCATCAACCAGGCAATTCCCCATTCGGCATCCGAGACCGGAGACATAGTGACCCTCAGCATGGGAGTCGCCTCCACGGTTCCGGACCAGTCCGGGGACCCCGCCCAACTGATAGAATGCGCGGACAGGGCATTATACCGCAGCAAGGAAGAGGGCAGAAATCGTATCAGCATCGCATGATACGGCCATTGCTGTCGTGTAAGAAGTCGGGTGAGGCAACATGTTTGCTTGCCGGCAAATTCAGGCTTCCCATGGCCCCCTATGACAACACTGATGCGATATATCCGGTAACATCGAACTTTCGCCGACAGCCGGCTTCATTCATGTAGCGTATTTTACCGAACACCGGACGCTCACGCCAGGCCCTGTCGTGCACGCCGCCGATTGACCAGGCAATACCTGCATAGCCATTGGGATCCCGGCCATCCAGTGAATAACGATCATTGAGTGTTATGGCGTATTCCAGAGCCGTCTCCGGATCCGGAGTCCATTCGAGAATCTTTTTGGCCCAGTACATCCGCAGATAGCCGTGCAGTTTTCCATTTCGAACCAGATCCGCCTGACAGGCATTCCAGAGCTGTTCATGGGTCTTGCCCGCCTCAAACTCCTGAAGGCTGTACACATATTCTCTTGGATCATCTCTATGTGCATTCAAGGTTTTTTGCGCCCACTCAGGAAACCCGGCAAAAGAGTCATACTGCGGCTCGTACAGACAAAAATTGTCTGAAAGTTCCCTGCGGACAACCAACTCTTCGAGAAACGGCTCTACCTGTTCAGAAGAGAGCCCGGATTGCGACGCCCGGATTGCCAGCCTCTGGGGAGAGAGATGACCGAAGTGCAGGTACGGGGAAAGGCCCGATTGTCCATCCATGCAGGGGTTGTTTCGCTGATCGGCATAGTTTGCCAATCCGGAAGTAATGAATTTTTCAGCTGCAGCCTGGGCAGCCCTTTCGCCGGCAGGAAATTCATATTCTGCCGGTTGATTACTGTCAAGTTTCCAGCGGTAAGGCAATGTTGTACTGTCACCAACGTTGATTTCAGCAAAAGGGTGGACCTGTAAAATCGGAATATCTGTGAGGTAGTCATCCAACAGTCGTTTGATTTTTGGGCGAAGCGTATAGGCGGCATATTCCTTTTTCTCGGAAACCAACCATGCCGGAATAATATTGTGCGTATCAACCTCAAACACCGGTGCAGCAACTTCTTCAAGCAGTTGCTTTTTCCATTGTTGCTTAATGCGTAAGGGATCAAAATCCGTGACCAGTGCATGGGCATTGATCCGGCGGAGGAAACCGGGGAGGACCTTTTGTGGCGAGCCTTCAAACAACACGAAGGGGATCTGCAGTTGCGCCAATGTTTTCTGCATGGCCTCCATGCCCTTGAGCATGAAGGCATAATGCCTGGAATGGGCTCCTAAATAATGCTGAATCAGACAGAAAACCACCAGCAGCCCCTTTTGCCTGATCAGGGCCTCCTGCTGAGCCCAGAGCAGGGCCCAGTTATCGCCGGCCCGCTGATCTCTGGAAACCAAATACACGATCGGACCATCTCGCCGGTGTCCATTTTTTAATCGTCGGCACCTGCGGTCTATATCACGATTTCTTCTCTCCATATCGCCTTTCCTGTCCTTTCCGCGCATTTATGACTGGAAATTACTCCCGTCGTGGTACATAGTATTCTTATGATAATCATTGTCAAAAACAACACCACAGGAGTTCATTGTTTCAAGGCCATACCATGAATGAGCGTGAAAAAATCACCATCGGCATCAGCTCCTGCCTGCTCGGTAATCAGGTACGCTATGATGGCGGACATAAACGGGACAGATACATTACGGACACACTGGGTATGTTTTTTGATTTTGTCCCAGTCTGTCCGGAAGTGGAATGCGGACTTTCCATCCCCAGAGAAGCTATGCGCCTGATTGGTGATTCGCAGTCTCCCCGTCTTGTCACTAACAACAGCGGTGTGGACCATACCGAAAAAATGCTGACCTGGTCCCGCAAACGGTTGGAAGAACTGGCCGGGAAACATTTATGCGGCTTTATCTTCAAAAGCAAATCTCCCTCTTCCGGGATGGAACGGGTCAAGGTATATGATGCGAACAACGTTCCCCAGGCTGTTGGTGTCGGTCTGTTCTCCAGGACATTCATGGACAGGTTTCCTTTGTTGCCCGTGGAGGAAGAAGGGCGTCTCCATGACCCGAAGCTTCGGGAAAATTTCATTGAATCAGTTTTCGTATATCGCCGCTGGCGTGATACCGTGATGGATTTTACCCCGCAAAAACTGGTCACCTTTCATACAGAACATAAACTGCTGTTACGGGCACACAGTGAAAAGCACTATAGGGAGCTCGGCCGAATTACTGCTCATGCCGGTGCAGATGCACCCAATGAACTCCTCAGCACCTATCAGGAAACCCTGACGGCATGCATGAAACTCAAACCCACCGTAAAAAAACATGTCAACGTGCTGATGCACATGATGGGGTACTTTAAAAAACTGCTCTCCAGTGATGAAAAACAGGAACTCCTGGAGATCATAGAGCAGTTCAGAAACGAGCATATCCCCTTGATTGTGCCGATAACACTGTTCAATCATTATGTACGCAAATACAATGAAGAATACCTGCAACAGCAGCATTACCTGAATCCACACCCAACAGAACTGAGACTTCGCAACCATGCCTGAGACGCGCCCTGTAAAAAAACTCCTGGTAACCGGAGCAACGGGCTACATCGGCAGAAGACTGGTAAACCGCCTGCTGCAGGAATCATCCCATGCTATCCGCATTCTGGTGCGAAGCAGGCAGAAGGTGCAGGCTGCCGTTGCTGATCAGGTGGATATTCGAGAAGGCGACACCTTCAGTCCTGAAACACTTCAAGAGGCGCTCCAAGGTATTGATACAGCCTTTTACCTGATACATTCCATGGGGTCCAGGGACGATTACCGAGACCTGGACCGTATAAGTGCTGAAAATTTCCGTGATGCCTGCAGGACTGCCGGAGTCCGGCGTATAATTTATCTTGGCGGTCTAGGTGTGAAAGAGACAGCCAGTGAACATTTGTTAAGTCGTATTGAGACAGGTGAGATTCTTTCCGCCTTTCCCAATGATATTGAAGTGATCCGGCTGCGGGCAGGGGTGATCATCGGTTCCGGCAGTGCGAGCTTTGAGATTATCCGCAACCTCTGCCAAAAACTTCCGGTGATGATCACCCCGCGATGGGTTCGCAGCAGGACGCAACCCATCGGTATCGATGATGTACTGGCCTACCTTGTCGCGTCCATCACCCTGCCCCGTCACGGGAACCTTATTGTTGATATCGGCAGTGAAAATCTCAGTTTTCAACAGATGATGATGCAGGCAGCTGAGGTCATGGGATTGAAACGGCGCCTTTTTCCGGTTCCGGTGCTTTCCCCCCGTCTTTCTTCTTACTGGCTGATCCTGTTCACGCCAATCCCGTACAAACTGGCTTCAGCACTGGTGGAGGGGCTGAAAAGTGAAACAGTGCTCCAAAATGACAATGCTGCACGCTATTATCCGGGGATTCAACCATGCCTGTTCAAACAGTCGGTTGCTGCTGCCCTGGAGGAACTGCAGCATAACCAGGTGCTCAGCCGCTGGTGCGACAGCAGCGCAGATCAGGCCTGCGATATCAGGGATTTTGATACCCCTGCAGGTGCGATTCTGCGCGATGTACGAACTGTTTCTTATGAGAATGGAGTTCAACAGGAAGAGGTTTTCCGTTCGGTCTGTTCCATAGGCGGGGAAAACGGCTGGTTCAGGTACGATTCCCTGTGGAAAATTCGCGGTCTGGTGGACAAACTTCTCGGTGGCTACGGATTGAACCGCGGCAGAAGGTCGCCCACAGAGCTGCGTATGGGTGATGCCCTTGATTTCTGGAAGGTAGTGGATATGAAGCCCGGGAAACGTGTATTACTGCATGCCCAGATGAAGGTGCCCGGGGAAGCCTGGCTGGAATTTGATGTGCAGCCCGACCAGCTGGTCCAGACAGCGCATTTCCTGCCCAAGGGTGTCTGGGGCAGGATCTACTGGTATGCACTTCTGCCTGTGCACTATTTTGTATTTACAAATATGTCCAGGACAATAGTGGATAATGCGCTAGACACGAAAAGCGTCAGTAACCGCCTTTAATTCCCTGGCGATATCCGTCAGGCGCTCGGCGCTCTCTTTAACCTTGGAAATGCCTTCATGAATGTCCCCCGCCCTGGCGCTGACATCGGAAATATCTGTGGACATGGAGGTGGACATGGCAGAACTGCGGGACACTTTTTCGCTGACATTTGTGATACCGCTTGAAACCTGAGCCACATTTTTCGCAATATCTCCTGTGGCACTGGTCTGTTCATCAACGGCTCCGGCTATACTCGATACAATTTCATCAACGTCGGCAATGATAACACCGATCTCCCGTATCTCCTGCACCGTAACCGATGTGGCATCCTGGATACCTGCAATCTTCTGCTTAATATCACCTGTTGCTTCTGCTGTCTGTTTTGCCAGCTCCTTGATCTCGTTGGCTACAACGGCAAAACCTTTACCCGCTTCGCCGGCCCTTGCGGCTTCAATGGTGGCATTCAGGGCCAGCAAATTCGTCTGTTCGGAAATTTCAGTGATGGCTTCGGTAACCTTATTGACGGCATCAGCGGCCCTGCCGAGTTCTCCCACCCGGGATGATGCCCTGTCCGACTGCTCCACGGCACGTGCCGTTATCTTCTTGGCCCTGTCTGAGTTGCCGGCAATTTCGCCGACCGTTGCATTCATTTCTTCCACGGCAGAAGCGACCATATTTGCATTCATTGCCGCTTCTTCCATGGCACCTGCTATGGAATTTTGATTCACACTCATCTCATTGGCTGCAACGGCCACCTGTTTTGATCGATCTGCGGCGTTTTTTGCAGCAGAAGCCATCTCACAGGAAACCTTGGTGAGTTTATCCGAGGCGTTATCAACATCGAGCACCCCTGATCTCGCTTCCCGGATTAGGCTGCGGAGTTTGCCGGACATGGCGTTAAGTGCGTTCACCAGCGTACCGATTTCATCGCTCCTGTCTACATCAATCCTTCCGGTCAAATCCCCGCCGGCCATCACTTCCGCAAAATGTACGCCTTTCTTCAACGGTCTGGTAATAATAACGGTCAGGGATACACCAAGGGTGACGGCCAGCAAAATACCGGCGCCAACTCCGGCAAGTGTTATGACCCGCGCATCCCTTTTTACCGTCTGACTTTTTTCAACAGTTTTGCTTGAATATTCGGAGAGAGCGTCGACAATTCCATCCAGTGCAGACAAGGTGGACGCCTGATTTTTGGCCGCCTCGTCTAAAAGGATACCGGTCATCTCTTTGAATGTCTGGTATGCGGCTGAAGTAATCTGCCTCATCGCATGATTTTTTTCGAGAATCTTCTCCGCGGTTGGATACAAGTTTAACTTTGCGGTAAATTCAGCCTCATAGCTCTGGCCGTCATCATAGAGTTGTTGCACTTCTTTCACGGCTGCACTAAATGCGGCCTCCAGAGGCTTCAACTCCTCCACCAGTTTTTTGAGTTCCGGGTTGTCAGTTGTAAACGTGTCGAGCCACTTCTGCAGCGAACACTCTTGGTGGACGGCTGTTCCATCGAGCTCTTTTCCGGTGAGAAAGAGATCCCGAAATCCCTGAATAATCCGTTGGTGCTCGACATCAAAGCCGGCCATGTCGATTTGCAGTTGCACGGGATTGGTCATATCCATGGCAATGAGCCGCTCAGAGAGTTCGACGGCACGGCTGTTGGCCTTTTCCCATTTTTGAAAAGCGGCTGTATATTCCTGCCATTCTCTCTGTACGATATCCGGAATTTGGAGACTTTCAAATTTCGCTTCTTCCTGGTGGCATATAGTTCTGATATCAAGTAATTTTTCGTGGGAAATTCTTCGTTGATCCGGACTGGAAAAAGGCGTCAGGAGAGCTCTTGTAAGAGAGGCGATGTGATGCAGCTCACTTTTGAGCGTCAGAACACTCTGCATCCCGGGAATGGACTGGTCGACCAGGATCTCAGTATTTTTATACAATGTATTCTGTTGATGATCGGCGTTGATGCCCACGATCAAAATGATGACAACAGTTGCGATAAAACCGCCGATGAGCTTGACACCGAGCTTGATATTTTTCATGATGTATTTTTTGGAATTATAAACAATATTCTTTACAAAACTTCCAACTGCAGCAATGCGCACATAGGAGTTGGGACCGGTTTTTCTCAATCCCATTACATGCCGTGAATGTTGTTATTTAAACACGACAATATTAAGAATATGTTAAAATCAGTAAGACAATGTGGTACTTTTTTTGTCCGTCCCGACTGTGTATTTGGAGAGAGATCGGGACATGGCCCGTACTGTTTCACTTCACAAACACGCACCGGCCGATATAGTATAAAAGTAACTACTCACAGGGGAGCAACGGCACGTTTGATTAGCCTGTGTCTGTAACTGGGTGCAGGGTGCTTGATATCTCTGCAAGCAGACCGGCGCAGCGTATCGGCTCATACGTAAGCCAGGCTGATCGCGGAGAGATCGAGTGCCCTGTGAGCAGTTACGTACAAAAAAAGACTTCTTTTCCCCGTTATCAGGTGTATATGTACACCTGTCAGATAAGCTGTTTTCCATCTACGAGGTCTCCTATGTCCGGTAAACATTTGCTGGTTGTCGGCGGTGATGCCGCTGGAATGAGTGGCGCTTCCCAGGCTCGAAAACTTGACCCTGATCTCAAAATAACGGTTTTTGAACAGGGCCGGCATGTCTCCTATGCTGCCTGAGGGCTTCCCTACTACATCGGCAGGTTGGTCGATGAACACAGCAAACTGATGGCCAGGTCACCTGAAACCTTTCAAAAACGGTACAATATAGATGTCCGTCTTGGTCTACAGGTCATCTCCGTGGATGCCGGCAGCAAAACTGTTCAGGTACTCGACCGGGAGAGCGGCGCCAAGCTGACCCAACCCTATGATCAGCTGTTGCTGGCAACAGGCGCACATGCGGTGCAACCTTTTCCCGAAGCAGACGGGCTCGATAACCTGTTTATAGTGAAAAGCCTTGCATCCGGCATAGCGCTTAAACGGTATATGGATACAAAACAGATACGACGCGCTGTTGTGGTGGGCGGGGGCTATATCGGGCTGGAACTTGCCGAAGCTTTGGTCATGCGCGGTATCCAGGTCACCATGCTTCAACGCAGCGCACATATCATGCATGCATTTGACCCTTCCATGGCCAAGCGTATTGCCGAAGGCGTGCAGCGCCATGGCGTTACATTGCTGACAGGCGCCGAGGTCAAAGGTTTCGAGGTAACAGACAACAAGGCCCAGGCTGTAGTCACCAGCGAGCAGAGCATCCCTGCAGACCTGTTCCTCCTTGGTATGGGAGTCGTACCCAATACTGAGCTTGCAGAGAGTGCCGGGATTCAACTCGGACCGGCAAACAGTATTGAGGTCAATGAAAGGATGCAGACCAGTGTCCCTGACATCTGGGCCGCCGGTGACTGCTGCCAGGCCCTGCATCTTGTGAGCGGTAAACCAGTGTACATTCCACTTGGAACCACGGCAAACAAACAGGGGCGTACGGCCGGCATAAACCTTGGTGGCGGAGATGTAACCTTCCCCGGGGTACTGGGAACGGCCATCACCAAATTCCAGGACACGGAATGCGCCTGTACAGGGCTCAATACACGAACGCTTGAAACACTGGGTATTGATTTTGTCGGCAGTGAAATCGATGCCCGAACCCTGCCGGGGTATTATCCCGGCAGCGCACCGCTCAGCGTCAAACTCCTTGCAGACAAAACGACTGCCCGAATTCTCGGCGGCCAGATAGTCGGCGGGCCCGGATCGGCAAAGCGTATAGACACTCTGGTCATGGCACTGCACGCAGGATTTACCCTGGAAGACATGCTCAATCTGGACCTGAGCTATGCTCCGCCGTTTGCCACGGTCTGGGACCCGATAGTCATTGCCGCCCGTGAGGCGCTCAAACAGTAAATGCTTACACCATGGGGTTGTCCGGCCGGGCATCCCCATGGTGTAACTGTGGAGGAATTGTTATCAATACATCATTCTGAAACGCACAGCTGCGAGCATTCACTGTTGTGGCGGGTTTTTATTTCGCTGATTACACACATCAGGGTATCTTGAATATTTAGATTTTTTGTTCAAGGTCAAGGCATGTGAAAAAAATTACCACAGACATATAGTTGATATTTCGAGGATAATTTTTTGAACATAACGCCGAGATTGGGCAAAAAAAAAATTATTCAAGGTGCCCATCAGTACACACAACTTGTTTCCGTCATAGTTTGATTCATTTTTTGGTTTTTCATTCCTGATCTTTTTATAAATACTGTTGACAACTTTATCTAGAACGAGTATTCATTCTATAAAAATATTTCTCTTTCTTATTGGATGCAGCATGTCACCAGGAAAAAAACGATCACAGGACATAGAGGCCCTGATTTTCGAGACGGCGCTCAAGCTCTTTACTGAAAAAGGGTACTTCAACACCTCCGTCCATGACATCCAGAAAGAAGCCAATGTCAGTATCGGCAGCATCTATCACTATTTTAAAAACAAAGAGGCCATAGCCACGGCCATCTATTGTAATTTGCTTAACGAGATGGAAGCAAACATGGTAGAGATAAAAAATACCAGGCAAACGCTCCGCGAGCGTGGTCGCGCTGTTATCGAATATCTCTTTCAACTTGCTGAAAATTCGCCGAATGCAATGCATTACCTGCTCTATGCAACTCATAAAGAATTCATGCCTGAGGAAAAAACCATCTGCGCCTCTCCGGCCTTTGAAATTATCCGGGACATGGTGCGTGAAGGCATTGAGAAAAAAGAAATTCGTTCCATGGACCAGGTTGTTGCCAGTGCCAGCCTCATTGGCGGTGCGCTTCGTCTTATACGCCTGAATCTGGATTGTTTTCTGGAACATCCACTTTCCCACTATGTGGAAGAACTTTGGGAATGCACGTGGGCGTCATTGAAAAATTGATATGGAAGTATTATTGTTCATTTGAAATGAACGAATGTTCATTCTAATACTTTGGATATGATTTTCGGTTCATCGATAATGCAGACTGATTTCACACCACAAATTAGAACGAACATTCATTTTAAAAATATCTGCTTTATACCTGTACTTTATGTCCATGTAAAATCGTTTGCAGGTCGAGTTATGCAACAATGTCGACTTCACAGTCTTTCCTATCCGCACCAGGAAACCAAGACTCCTTTTTGCCGGGACATCCACTTACACCTTTTGGAGAATATACAATGAAAAAAACTGATGTCGCAATCATAGGTGCTTCTGCTGCAGGCCTGATGGCTGCCGTTACCCTGAGAAAACGTAATCCTGAAAAATCCGTTACCGTTATTCGCCACGTGCAGAAGACACCTGTTCCATGCGGTATCCCCTACATTTACGGGACCCTTAAAAAAGTTGAGAAAAACATCATTCCGGATGAAAACTTCATCAAGATGGGTATTGATGTTCAATACCTGGAGGTAGATGGAATCGACCGTGAACACAAGCATATTTCCTTTGTAGACGGAACTTCGCTGGGATACGAAAAGCTTATTCTCAGCAACGGTTCCAAGCCCTTTGTGCCGCCTCTTCCGGGTGTTGATCTGGACAATGTTTTTGTAATTGAAAAAGATCCGGAGCGGCTGCAGGCACTGTATACCGCATTAGAGTCCGCCAAAAATGTGGTCGTTGTCGGCGGGGGATTTATCGGGGTTGAAATGGCTGAACAGATTGCTCTTATGGCGGGCAAGGACGCCATCGATCAGGGACGGGTCAATGTCAGCATCATCGAGATGCTCCCCCATTGCCTGATGATGGCCTGTGAAGAGGAATTTTGCATCAAAGCCGAAGGCGAACTGACACAGCTCGGGGTGAATGTGAGGACAAACAGTGGTGTGAAAGAGATCGCGGGCCAGGATAAGGTCTCCTCTGTCAGGCTTGCCGACGGCACTGAGCTGGAGGCTGACCTGGTGCTGGTAAGCATCGGCGCTGTTCCGAACATTGACCTTGCCGTACAGTGCGGACTTACTGCAGACCCGAGACAAGGTATTCTTGTGAATGAATATATGCAGACCCAGGATCCAGATATCCTTGCTGCCGGTGACTGCGCGAGCAAAACATCGTTTATTACCGGTAAATCCAGCGGAATCCGGCTCGCATCAGTGGCCTGCAGTGAAGGCATGATTGCGGCAAGCAACCTGTACCAAGACACAAAACGCCAAAATCTTGGTGCGTTGGGCGCCTTTGCGACAAAAGTGGGCGGACAATCCATAGCTGCTGCCGGTCTGACCTCAAAAGCTGCAGGCGATGAGGGCATCGAGGTTATTATTGGAGAAGCCACAACCCCTAACCGACATCCTGCCAGCCTGCCTGACTGCATCACCGAGATGAAGGCAAAACTGCTGTTTCGCAAAGACAACGGTAAAATTATCGGCGGGCACATCCTTGGCGGAGAATCTTCCGCAGATATGGTGAACGCCATTGCCGTTGCCATTCAAACCGGTGCGACCGCTGAAGAGCTTGCGACCATGCAGTACGCAACCCATCCTCTTCTTACTGCATCTCCCCTGTTTTATCACATCATGCTGGCCGCCGAAAATGCGGCTATCCAGCTGAAAAAAGCCGGAGTGGAAAAAGAACTGGGCCGGGAAGCGGCATAATTGTAAACGGACAATCGAAAAATAGGAGATGGATATTGCATATCTCCATCTCCTGTGAAAGAATTCCCCTTACTCATACCCATAACCCCACCCGCTGAAACCCTATACCGTCAAACAATCCCTGATCTGTGAGTTTCAGTGCAGGGATCACCGGCAGGGCCAGGAATGACACGCTCATAAAAGGTGCGTGCAGTGGGCAACCGCACGCCTTGACCAACCTATTCAACCTGATATAGCTTTCCGCGGCCTGCTCGCAGTTTAAAACAGACATGAGTCCAGCCACCGGCAGAGACATGACTTCTTCCCGCCCCTGACCATCCACGGCTGCAAGTCCGCCTTTACTCGCAATCACCATATTCATGGCTCGTACCAGGGAACCGTCATCACAGCCGACAGCGACGAGGTTGTGTGAATCGTGGGCGATACTTGCGGCAAAAGCTCCACGCTGTAATCCGATCCCTCTGACCAGAGCTACAGCCGGCACCGGATTCTCGGTATAGCGATTACAGACAACCAGTTTCAAAATGTCCCTCTCCACGTCGGCCACAACTTTTCCGGCTGCAATGGTCGGCAGACAGGTCTCTGCGCCGGTGACCAGATCCCCGTCAGTCACGGTGATGAGTCGGCATTGTCCCTGTCGGGCCGGTATGTGTACATCTTCAATATTCCGTGGTTTGAGGAAAAACCGGTTTGGCGTGCTCAAAGGCTGCAGTGCGGGCTGCGCAGCTCTCCCTTCTTCGGCAACCACCTGTCCCCTGATTACAGAACGCTTCACGTGAAACCTTTGCAGATCCTCAACCTCGATCCAGTCAGCAGAATCACCCTGCCGCAACAGTCCCAAAGGCAGGCCGTAATGCAAGACTGGATTGATGCAGGCTGCCTGGAGCACATGGAAAACATCCACTCCTGCGTGTACGGCGATACGTACCATTTCATCAATGTAGCCCCGTATGAGATCATCGGGGTGCTTATCATCGGAGCAGAACATGCAGGATTTAGGGAAGCGATCAAGTAAAGGCAGGAGGGGCTCAAAGATTCTGGCGGCAGAACCGTAACGCAGCTGAATGGAGAGTCCTGCTGCTGCCTTTTCAGATGCTTCTTCCAGGTCCAGGCACTCGTGATCCGTACTGATACCGGCATTGATGTATGCCTGCAGCGCACTTCCTCGAAGACCCGGCGCATGCCCGTCAATGGGTTTCCCCTGTTTTCCGGCGGCCTCAAGCTTGGCCGTTACCTCCTGATCTTGCTGAAGCACCCCTGGAACATTCATCATTTCAGAAAGATGAGTAATCGCGTCCCGAGCCAGCAGAGCAGAGATATCGTGCTGATCCAGCCGTGCTCCGGAACTTTCAAAAGGGGTTGCCGGAACACATGAAGGAGCGCCGGTTGCAAACACCATCGGTGTACGTGCGGCTTCGGCAAGCATGAAATCCACGCCGGGTATTCCAAGCACATTGGCTATTTCATGGGGATCCTGGACAACGCCGAGAGTACCGTGACGCACAGCTTCGGATGCAAAAGCCGCAGGTCCGAGCATGGAGCTTTCCACATGCACATGGGCGTCAACAAAACCGGGAAGAATGTACCCGGGTTCCGGAGATGGATCAGGTGTAATCCGTTCTATTGTTCCCTCTCGGGAAACATCTATCCCGGCCCCGTACATGGTGCGGTTGGCGACATCGACCAGTATGCCGGAAACCCTGTGCAAATGTTCCATGGATTCCTCTTACTCCTCAGCAACCTGCAAAATTGCCTTATTAGCTATAATCAAACCAAAAATTCCGGTCAATGTCGGCAGGCTTCCCAAAACACGCCGGGGACGACCGCGATCGTCCCATGCACTGACAACCGCCTCTGCCTGCTCTTTCTCTGGGGGTATATAGACGAAATTGACTTCTTCCGTAGAGTAAACGCAATCAATTCCCGTGGTAATCCCCTCTTTACGCAATCGTTTACGCACCCTTCTGGCAAGGGGGCAATTTTTTGTCTCACTGATATCACCGCTGCATATCAGGGTAGGATCGGTACGCAGCGCAGCACCCATGGAGGAGATCACAGGTATATTTCTTTCCCAGGATTCCATGAGCAGTTGGACTTTGGGATTCAGGGAATCTATGGCATCGATAACCAGGTCAGGCATCGGTGACAGGACCTTGTCCAAGGTTTCTTCCGCAGCAAAGACCTCCAGCGCCTCCACTTCCGCAATGGGGTTGATGGAGAGAACCCGTTCTTTTGCCACAGCCGCTTTAGGCCTATGCAGTGTGTTTTCCGTTGCAAGGATCTGCCGGTTGATATTACTTGGCTGGATCAGGTCAAAATCAACCAGACGCAGGCGGCCGACTCCGGCGCGGGCCAGGCCCTCAACCACATATCCCCCGACAGCGCCGATTCCCACCACAGTGACCGAAGCTTGCTGTAATCGTTGAAATCGTTCTTCACCCAGTAATCGCCTGGTTCGTAAAAACCGCTCCATTGGTAGCTGCCAACTCCCTGAGTTTCAGTTCTGAAATGTTACGTATATCTGCGACCTGCTTATAAAGCGTGTCCATGGTCTGTGTATAGGCCATCACATGATCCGTTTTCTTCAGTTCTTCGGGAAGTTGACTCGGAGCATCGCTTTCAAGCAATACAAGCGAATCCGGAACCTGTTGGATGCATGTTGCCGGCTTGCGTCCTTTTTGGGTGCATGCCATGGGTGAAAACGAACAGTACACGCCGAGCCGCGTCAGCCTGTGCATGGTTTCCAGAGAACCTGAAAAACTGTGGATCATTATCCTCGCTCCATGCAGAGACGCCTGCTCGAGCTCTTCCACCAATTTTCCCCAGGCGCGAACACAGTGTATGGACACAGGACGTCCTCGATCCAGAGCAAGATGGAGCTGGACGCGAAAGACTCTCAACTGAACGGCAAAAGGTACCCTGCAGCAGCGATCAAGACCAATCTCCCCTATTCCCATGTCGGCATGGGTGTCCAGCAGTGAGCGCAGAGTATGCTCCCAGGAATATGATGCTGTGTCTGCATACCAGGGATGCAGCCCTATAAAAGGTACCAGGCAGGGATATATTCCGGCCCGTTCCAGGAGAGAAATCCAGTCCTGTTCCCGGACAGCATTATCACAGAATAGTCCGCCGCCGTCCATCAGGCGACTGATGTCTTCGGAGGACCACCAGTTGTCCCCAAGGTGAATATGGGCATCACAATACCCTGTCATGCCAATGGATCTCTGTGCAGAAAGCAAAAGGGGAAAAAACTATGCAGGCGGGGTGCACAATAGGTCTGAAAAGCAACAGATAAAGAATACGCAATAAAAAAGACTCCGCAGCAAACAGCATGGACACCACCTTTGCTCTTCACAGGTGCATTTTGGGGGGAGGTTGAGTCCGCCGGCAATCGGACACAACCCTTTCGGACATGGCTGCAACCTGGTGCTGACTGAATAAGCGGGTGGCTTATTGAGCCCAGTCTTTTTCTCAGTATGGATGACTACGGAGAAAAGGGATACACAGTTTCAAGCTTTCTGCGGATATGACAGCAGCACATGTTGTATCAGCCGAAAGCCGATCTGAACTGTTTTGCCCTGTCCGGAAATAAAAAATCCCCGGACCAACTGGATGATCCGGGGATGCCCTGTATTCCTCGTATCGACACTGTCCTTCTTTTCCTCGAGAAGACAGCTCAGCTTTTCAGGCAGGTATTCTGACTTCCGGATCATTCTACTGGCTGCGTCTTCCCGATCAGCAGATGGCTGTCAGTGACATGTGCAGTGTTCGTTCCCGGTTACAGCGGCGGGCCCGTCTCCGATTTTAACGGAGTTCCCTTATTATTCCTTAGCAAGGAACCTGAAAACTTAGTACAACAAAACAATAAGATCTTACTCTTGTCAAGCAAAAACAGTTTATTACTCCGGCTTGAAATCATTCTCCAACAGGCCGGTATTGAGGAAGTCTAATGGAAAGTAGTGGAATGCGACGATTATCCAGGGCTATTTCCATCCGAATCGCCCTGCCGGCTCTGCTCACCCTGATTCTCTTTATCGTATCCGTATTCCTGGTCATCCTGCCGTCCATCGAGCGCAATTTCATGGCCGGGAAACGTACCATGATCAAGGAATTGACCACTACGGCCTGGAATGTTCTCAATACCTACTACACCTGGGAGCAGCAGGGATTATTGACGCGAGAAGAAGCACAGCGACAGGCAATCGCCCATATCCGTAACTTTCGCTACGGCGCCTCAGGCCGTGACTATTTCTGGATCAATGACCTGGACCATGCCCTGGTTGTCCATCCGTACCGGCCTGACCTTGAAGGGACCAACAGTTACTCGTTCCAGGATCCCACAGGAAAATATATTTTCCGCGAATTTGTCCGTATCGCCAGGGAAGAAGAGGCCGGCTATGTGGAGTACATGTGGCAATACATGGACAAACCGGAAAGGTTTGCCCGTAAAGTCGGCTATATTCGTTATTTTGAACCGTGGGAGTGGGTTATCGCCACCGGCATATACCTGGAAGAGGTATATGCCCAGGTTGCGCAGATTCGAAAAAAGCTGACCGCCGTATCAGCTCTGTTCCTTGCAGCCGCCATCGGCCTGGCCCTGTACAGCATCCGCCACACCATTATCGCAGACCGTGTGCGTGTGCGCATCTGGGAGGAACGAGGTCACCTGATAAAGGATCTTGAGAAAAGCCGCGAACATTACCGCAGCCTCGTCGAAACCACCAGTGACTGGATTCTGGAGTTCAATCAACAGGGAACCATCACCTACTCAAGCCCTAAAATTGAACATATCCTCTGCTATACTCCGGAAGAAATCACCGGGATGAAGTTACAAAATCTCTGCCTGAAGAGGGACAGTTCGGTGATTGAACATACCCTGCAGCATCACCTGCTGGCCCATACCCCAATCTCAGGATTGGAAATCAGCTGCTGCAGCAAGGACGACAAGCAGGTGATCCTGGACATCAACGCGGTCCAGGCAGCCAACATCAATGGAAAACACACAATTTTTCGGGGTGTAGCCCGTGACGTCACAGAACGTATCGCCTTTGTACAGGAATTGCGTGACAGCCGTGATAAACTGCATAGAAGTCTTGAGGCAACTGTGAAATCACTGGCCTCTGCCGCTGAAAAACGGGATCCCTATACTGCCGGACATCAGCAGCGTGTGGACCAGCTGGCCTGTGCAATAGGAAGGGAACTGGGACTGGAGGAAGACCGTATCGAGGGCCTGCATTTTTCAGCGATCCTGCATGATATAGGCAAAATCTCCCTGCCTGCGGAATACCTGGCCAAGCCAGCTGCTCTGTCCAGTCAGGAATGGGCTGTCATGCAGTGCCATACCGAGGTAGGTTATGAGATTTTAAAAAACATCGATTTTCCCTGGCCGGTCGCTGAAATAGTATATCAACACCATGAACACCTGGACGGCAGCGGTTATCCCAGGGAGCTGCGGGGTGATGAAATACTCCTGGAGGCACAGATATTAGCAGTAGCGGATGTGGTGGAAGCCATGTCCTCGCACAGACCCTACCGGCCCGCTCTGGGTATGGAAAAAGCGCTCGATGCCATTCGCGAAGGTCGAGGGACCATCTATAATGCCCAAGCCGTAGACGCCTGTATTCGGATCATTACCAGTGGCGAAATTGATTTCTCAGCCCAGAACTGGTGAACACCTGCAGCCCCCTGCGCATACCTTGCATACCGCAGGGGGCTTTGCCGTTATTCTTTACTGCGGTCGGCCATGGGCTTATAGGTACACCCGAACAATCCGCAATATTCACCCACATACTCTGCTTTTGGACGGTACAGGGCCGGTTTTCCCTGGGCGTCTCCAAAGGTCTCTTCTATGATATGGGCGCACCATCCGGACACCCGGGCTATGGCAAAAACCGGCGTCATCAGATCCACAGGAATCCCCATGAGGTAGTAGACCGGGGCACTGTTGAAATCAACATTCGGCAGGATGGTGGTTTTCCCCTGGGCCGCAAAGAGGGCAAGGGCGGTCTCTTCAATCTTTTGTGAAATGGCAAACCAGGGTTGCCCGGTTTTTTCCTGGAGGCGTTTCCCCATTTGCTTGAGATAGGCTGCACGAGGGTCTCCGGTCTTATAGATGGCATGGCCCAGACCCATTATTTTCTTTTTCTGTTCCAGCCTCTCCTTTACCCAGGATTCGACATCTTCCGTATGCTCCAGTTCAAGCAGCATGTCCATGACCCGGGCATTTGCTCCACCGTGCAGGCTTCCTGACAGGGCGCCGACGGCAGCGCTCACTCCGGCATAAATGGAAGCTTTGGTGGAAACCACTTCCCGGGCTGCAAAAGTTGAAGCATTAAAGGTATGATCTGCATGAAGCACCAGGCAGGTGTCCAGATCCTTTGCAGTTTCCTGATCAGGTTTTACTCCTTGCAGCATATAGAGAAAATCGGCAGCATGATCCAGTTCGATGTCAGGCTCAAGAGGTTCCAGGCCATTTCGAATTCGATGCCAGGCAGCGGCTATTACCGGAAGTTGTGCAAGTAAACCTACGGCACGGTCGTAATACCGTTCCCGGGACATGTCCGTAATATCCGGATCAGCCATGGCAAGCATGGGTACGGTCGCCTGCAATACATCCATGGGATGTGCGTTTGCCGGGAATTGTTTCATGCATTGTATTACGTGCTTGGAAAGAGACCTCTTGGAACGGACACGCTGATCGAATTCCTCGAGCTGCCTTGATGACGGTAAGGTTCCATATATCAGCAGATACGCTGTTTCCATGAAAGTTGAGCGATCTGCAAGATCCTCGATGCGATATCCACGATAAATCAGAACGCCCTTTTCACCATCGATGAAGCTGACGGCCGAATCCGCAATAGCCACACCCCTGAGGCCTGTGTTTTTCACACGTTTTTCTTCTGCCATATAATTCTCCGCAGTATCAGTAACGAGATTTTTTTACCCGGTCTGATTGAAATAATAAGAATATTTATCGTAATTGAAAAGGGTTACTCCGGATTTCTCATTCATGTATTTTTTTACGCCTCCCTGAAAGACCATAAAAAAAGCACCGGACATACCGGTGCTTTCATGTCATACGTTGTTGAACAAAAAGAAACCCAGGAACTGCGAACTGCTTTCAGTTTACACGATCAGGAATACGTAAAAATTTCATACGTGGTTTCACTGCCGACGAGTTCGTCGATCTTTTTCTGGACGGCCTGACGTTCAGGTGAAAGCACCCATTCACGCCAGTCATCGGCAGACTGCCAGGTGCTGATGACCATGTTTTCTCCCGGTTTATCAAAACGGGAAAAAGTTTCTCCAGAGATGTATCCCTTTCTCTGCATGGTAAGGGTTCGCATCTCGCGGAGAAGAACTGCAAGATCGCCCTCTACTTCTTGAGGTACACTTCGACGAATAAGCACTTTTACGGCCATACGATACCTCCTCTCAATGTTGAAAACGTAAATAGAAGCCAGACCTCTGTTCGCTGTATTGCACAGCCACACTTATAGTATAGGCTTTTCGTTTTTATTCGTCAAACAGTGTAACTTTTTGATGTGCCTCCGGCAGCATCTGCAACGCCTTTTCTCCTTGACCGGCGGATGGTCTGCGGCTATGGTGTTACGAAAAAAAGTACAGTAATATTTATTATGGAGTCTCCATGCATATCACTGAAGGCGTTCTGTCCCTTCCCATCCTTGCCGGCAGCGGTGTGGCTGCCTGTATAGGAACAGCCATAGGCCTACGACAGCTCAATCAGGAAAAAATTATCACCGCAGGCCTGCTTTCAGCTGCTTTTTTTGTCGCTTCCCTCATTCATGTCCCCATAGGACCCGGCAATATTCATCTGGTGCTGAACGGTATGACGGGACTGCTGCTTGGCTGGGCGGCTTTTCCGGTAATCCTTACGGCCCTCATCCTCCAAGCTGTTCTTTTTGGTTTTGGAGGCATTACAGCCCTTGGCGCCAATACCATTATCATGGGCGCACCTGCCCTGCTGATGTATTATCTGCTCAGAAATACGATTGAACGACCAGGAAAAAAACAGATTATCAGCGCCTTTCTCGCCGGTTCGGGAGCTGTCTTCGGCTCTGCTCTCTTAGCCGGCCTCTTTCTCCTGGCCTCAGGTGAATCCTATATTCACAGCGCGACGACCCTTTTCTGGCTGCATGTACCCCTGATGATCATTGAAGGGTGCGTTACCGTGTTTACAGTATCGTTTCTGGAAAAAGTTCAACCGGATATGCTGCATTCCTTTTGCCCTGAACGATAAGCTCTCTCAGAAACATCTTTAACATTCAACACTATGGTATTACGAATTTTCCTGTGTATGAGCCTCTTCCTCCTGGGGGCGTTCAGCACAAACTCCCATGCACACCGCGTCCGGGTATTTGCCTTTATCAGCGGACAAGAAATCGTTGTTGAAGGCAATTTCGGCAAGGGACGCCCAGCCCTGAACAGTGAAGTCACCATCGTCCGGTCCTCCAACCGAGAGGTCATCTGTAAAGGCCGGACAGATGACAAGGGGGAATATCGTTGTCCTGTCCCGGCACAGCTGCATGACGTTCCCCTCGAGGTTACCCTCGATGCAGGTCAGGGACATCAGGCCGGATGGACGCTGGAACCGGAAAGAAGGAACGCGGTGTCCTCCGTCAAAAACGCCCTAGCCGTACACGAGCCGGCCGAACCCCGGGGCCGGCTGCAACAACATATCAACCAGGACGAGCTGCTGCGGGCCGTTGAAGAGGTTGTTTCAAGAGAAATTGAACCGCTTAAACGCATGATGCTGGAAGAACAAGACAACGGTCCTGGATTGCAGGAAATTATCGGCGGAATCGGCTGGATAATAGGTATCGCCTCCCTGCTGCTTGTCATACGAACCCAAAAAGGAGGAAAAAGTGAATAACCCTACCCCGAAAAAAAGCGCAAACAGCTTTGCACCCCGTAACCTGTTTACTGCAGCCATCCAGGCATTCTGTATAATATCACTTGCAGGTGTTCTGTTGCAGGCAACGCCTGCAGCCGCCCATTTCGGCATGCTCATCCCGGACAAGAACCATATAACCCAGGAACACCGTTCAACTACCCTGACCCTTTCGTTTTCCCATCCGTTCAGTGGACACGGAATGGACATGGAACAGCCTAAACAATTTTTTTCGTCTGTAAATGGTCAGCAGACCGACCTGCTTCCCACCCTTGAGCAGGCAACCGTCATGGAGCATAAAGGGTGGAAGAGCGGATACTCGTTTCCCAGGCCCGGAGTATATTACTTTGCGGTTGAACCCCAACCTTATTGGGAACCTGCAGAAGATGTGTACATCATCCACTATACCAAGACAGTGGTTGCCGCTTTTGGAGATGATTCGGACTGGGATTCACCTCTCGGCCTCAAGACGGAGATTGTCCCTCTTCTCAGACCTTTCGGGAATTACGCCGGCAACACGTTTGTGGGAAAAGTCCTTGTGGACGGCGAACCTGCAGCTAATACAGAGGTGGAGGTTGAGTTCTACAGTAAAGACAAAGAGGTTGCCCTGCCTTCCGAATATCATGAAACCCAGGTTATAAAAACAAACGCCCAGGGCATTTTCAGCTTCAGTTGTCCCCAGGAAGGATGGTGGGGCTTTGCCGCCTTGACCACCGCCGACTACACCCTGCCCGGTCCGGACAAGACACCCAAGCAAGTGGAACAGGGTGCGGTGTTGTGGCTCTATTTTGACAAGTGGAACTAAGGAATTTCTTGAAAGATTCGTTTATGGCGCACATAGACGTGCGCCTGAAAATTCTCGCTGCCGGTCTGATCAGTCTGGTCCTTGCATCTTCCCACTCCAAGGTCTGTCTGTCGGCCGGCCTGATACTTGCCGTGGTATATTGTCTACTTGGAAGGCTTGATATTTCCTGGATGCTGAAAAGGCTGCTTTCCCTGAACCTGTTTATCCTTTTTCTCTGGCTGACCATCCCCCTTGCCAGGACATCCAGCCCGCCGGTTATAACATTTGGATGGTTTTCACTGTATCAGGAAGGAATAAACCTGGCCCTGGTTGTTACCATGAAAAGCAACGCCATAATGTTGTTCCTCATGCCGTTGATCGGCACCCTGTCCATACCGGAATTAAGTAGAGGCCTTTTACACCTCGGCGTGCCGGTCCGATTGGTCCAGTTACTGGGTGCTACCTATCGGTATGTAGCTGTGCTCCAGGAAGAATATCAACGACTTCACCAGGCGGCTCTGCTTCGCGGATTTGCTCCTGCTACCAACCTGCATACCTATCGCACCTACGGCTATCTGGTTGCCATGACCCTTCTTCGCAGCAAAATAAGAGCTGAAAGGGTTCACAAAGCCATGCTCATGCGTGGGTTTACAGGAAGTTATCCCATACTTGATCCCGAGATTCCCCCCAAACCCTGGGAAACACCTCTGCCGCTGTTCCTATTCGGCGGTACATTACTTATTCTTATCACTCTTTCCGTATTCCGGTAATCCGCATGCAACATTCCGCATCCAATCCTCTGCTTGAATTACGCAAGATCACCTTTCAATACAACCCGCGCTCCAAACCTGTTTTTGAGGAGCTGGATTTCTCTTTTCACGGGAACCGGATGGGGTTAATCGGCGACAACGGCAGCGGAAAAACAACCCTGCTGCATCTCCTGGTAGGCCTGCTCAAACCCACGGCAGGCACGGTGTATTTCCAAGGGAATCCTGTACAATCGGAAAAGGACCTGGTGCTTTTACGCCGCTCCGTGGGCCTGGTTTTTCAGCAGGCGGATGACCAGCTTTTCTGTCCCACTGTTCTGGAGGATGTGGCCTTTGGCCCCCTGAATATCGGCCAAAAAAGCCGAGAGGCAAAGGCCACCGCCTTGAACGTATTGCAAATGCTGGGAATGGAAAACTATGGAGAAAGAATAACCCATACCCTGTCAGGAGGAGAAAAGCGGATGATCGCCCTGGCCGCTGTCCTGGCCATGGGGCCAAAGGTCCTTCTGCTCGATGAACCGACCAATGACCTGGACAGGACTGCTAAAAACAGGTTGCTTACCACCCTGCAGAACCTGCAGATCCCCATGATCATCATTTCCCATGACTGGGATCTGCTGGCCCAATTTGCTGACGGCTATGCCGCCCTGGAAAACGGCGAATTGTCCTTCAGCGATAAGCTGGAAATTCACAACCACAAGCACGCGCACCCCATGGGGAGTCACGCCCATAAACATCAGCATTGCTGATGGCTGATGTTTATCTGAAAGTCTCCGGCAGAGAGCAGAAGGCACCATGCCGGAGCGATACACTTTCATAACAGCGAAGCGGTGTCATCGTTGTGGCCGGCCAACCTGGTCCAGCCATGCTGGTTAGTGTCTGTCCATAAATGAGGATTTTTGCTCAAGTTTAGGTAAGCGAAGACTCCGAGGCATGCGATAAATTTTACCGCAGACATATAGGTGATATCGGAGTCTACGCTTACCTTCGAGGATAAAATTTTGAGCATAACGCAAAAATTGGGTAGGTAAGCGAGGAACGAGACTCCGAAAAGACCATTTATGGACAGACACTGGTTAGTTTGTTGCACGTTGTTTTCCGGCGGGCGACTGAATGCCGACCGGCGGCAGAACCATTTCCGCAGTATGTACTTTGCGCCGGGTTTGCAGGTAGGTTTTTCTCGCCTTCCGCAACTCCAGGTACAACGAATTCGGCGACCAGGTGCTCTTATCCGTCAGGATTACGGAATCGTACCTCGATGTTGCCCCGTATGTATGAAGAAAAAGATCCAGACGAGCAGGATTGTCGATGCCGGGCAACCTGTCAAGCCACTGCATGGCAGCCTGAATAAACTCCCTTCTATCTCCTGCTCCCGCAGCTTTGGTAATTGCAACGAAATATGCTTTTTCAGACTGTTGCCGTCTGCAACGC
This sequence comes from Desulfobulbaceae bacterium, assembly GCA_963678525.2. GTDB lineage: Bacteria > Desulfobacterota > Desulfobulbia > Desulfobulbales > Desulfobulbaceae > Desulfogranum. The sequence goes on along the minus strand of CAXXDG010000002.1, from coordinate 1,104,274 downwards.
CATTGTCTGAAAAAAGATAGCAGGCGCTCCCGTTGCCGCATAAAGACGGCAAAGATGCCTGCCGAAGCCAGACCGACCGCAAGCAGGACCAGACTGTTTCCCCCCGTAGCCACAGGGTGCATTGCAACAGCCCCGCTCTTCCCTTCCACCTCAATTGTCAGGCCCGGCAGGGTTATCTTTTCAAGTTGTTCCTTTTGCAGGTTCCACCAGAAAAATTCGACTTGCGGCAGTGTGTAGTTTCCTCCCTGCTCCATGACATAGGTTGTCTTCTCCGTGCGTTTGCCGACGAGCTCTCCCCTGTTGTACGCATCATCAAGAACTGGTTCTTTCTCATAGACGCCGATCCCTTGGACGTCCTGTCTGCCCAGCGGAGTAAAGGCCATGGCCGCCACATCAGCACCTTCCCTGGTTATTACGCGGGTTACGGCATCACCAACCTTACAGTGATCCGTCTCCGGTTCCCAGATCTGCTCTGCTTTGAAGCGTCCACTGCTGATGAGGGCCGTTTCCGACGTAGCACCTTTTGGTTTTCGTACCCGGAGAATAAGCGGCGGAGTCGCTACCTGTATGGTATCAGTTTCTGTCTGAGTTCCCCATCTTTTCACTTCCACACCCACAGGCAACGGATCAAGATGCACCTCGCCGCTGCGCAGACCAAAAAAGAGCAGTTCATAACGCTGGCCTGCATACGCAACACCATCAATCTTTTCGTTGAGCCTCGTTCCCTGTGATTCGTACCGGCGAAGGTACCCGCCGTCTGTCTCAATTTTACGAAAAGACTTCACCTGTGCCCAACCATCTTTGGCGAGCACATCAAAATGGAGCACAACCTTCTGGCCTATCCACGGCGACTCAGGCGAGGCTTTAAGGCGTACAAGTATATCTTCCGCATTATCGGCCGCAGTCGTAAAATCACACACACAGAGCAACAAGGTTATAAAAAGTCCGAATCGTTTCATCCTGGTCATTTCTTCCCGTCAGTGCTTGTGTCTGCTTCTGCAGGCTTTCCGACATCAGAAATGTCCTGCATTGCGACCTGATACGAAAACTTGGCCCGCAGAAAATCAGCCGGTCTGGTCTGAACATTTCGCAGCCACATGGCTCGACGCTCCTTGTCGCTCATTTCCTGTTCTCCGCTCACCTCCTCGGTGTCAGGGGTCTTTTCCGGCATATTTTCGTTGAAGACTATTTCATCGGCTTCAAGCTTGCCGCCAGTCATTTCCCCTCCCTCTTTTTTGAGCTTTTCCGCCCGCTGCCGTGCGATCCTGAGATTGGTCTCTGCCGCTTCCCAGCCTGGCCGAAGTTCCAGGGCCCGTATGTATCTTTTTACGGCATCCTCGTATTTACCCAGCATAACAAGACAGGTTCCGTGATTGTACGCCGACTCAGCAGTGTCAAAGCCGCTGTACATGCCGGCCGACTCCTTGAAGTTACCGGCTCTGTACAGAGATGCACCACGCCACATCGGATCAATAAAATCCTCGGCAGCCTCTTCGTAGTCTCCAGCCTGAAAAGCGCGACGCCCTTTCTGATCCGGTGTGAGCAGACTGCAGTCTCCAAAGACAAAACACCAGAGAGCGACGATCATAACCAGGGCAATGATACCTGCAGGAATGTACAGAGTCTTCATCGTATCACCCAGCCTTTCCTGAACCAGAGCAGACTCAGAACAGCGATAACAGGCAGCAGCCAATACCCCTCATCCCTCCACTGAAGGCCTTGTGTGTTTGAGGATATTGAGGTAAGCGAGCTCGTTGTTCTGGATGCAATATGCTCAACATCGGAAGAATCCGCGGTGAGTTCCGTTACCGATGTTTTTAAAGATGCAGCAAGTTGTTCCATACCCGCATCAATGGATGACCCCGGTGAAAGCATGGAGAGAAACTGGACAGGCAGGTTGTTGATTTGCGGCAAAGAAGCAGCTTCGCCGGGGGAAACCGTATCAGTGATAATAAGGATGGACCCGGGACGATCTGCCTGCTCGATGAACTGAGCGGCTAAGGTCATGGCGCTTTGAAGCGCATCGCCTTGCCTGGGCATCAGATCCGGAGTCAGATCCTCTATCATGGCGTTGATTATCCTGGTGTCCTTGGTCATCGGCATGACCAGGTGTGCACTGCCGCTGTAGGCGATAAGACCTGTCGCGCTCCCTTTCCGGATTTCAATCAGGTCCCGTATTTTGTGCTTGGCCCTGGCCAGTCTCGACGGTTGGACATCCCGACTGTTCATGGTCGGAGCCACCTTCAAGAGAATCATCAGGCCTGCCTGGTCATCCATAAACGGTGACGGCTGCAATCGAAAAGATGGTCCGGCAAGCGCTGCGACACTGAGCGTCAGCAGTACGGCAAGAACATGGACAGGGCGCAGCCATACCTTGTCTTTGGGTGCGATGAGGAGATGCTCAAGCAAGTGAGCATCAATGACTTCTTTCCATTTGCTGTGTTCATCACGGCCCCGTAAAAATCCCAGGTAGACGATGAGTACAGGGAGAACCGCTAACAACCAGTATGGCCTGAGGAAATGAAAGTCTGCCGGAATCATGTCATGACCTCCCCTCGCGAAAACGGCTCATTGCCAAGAGAACAGCATAAAAGCCGAGCTGTAGAAAAAAAGCGAGTATCAGGGGATAATGAAAAAGGTCGACTCTGGGGTTATAACTCAGGGTCTCGATTTCACGGCTGTCCAGCTTGTCGAGTTCGGCATAGATTTCCGAAAGGTTCTCCCGATCCTCGCCGTGAAAATAACGCCCGCCTGTATTTTCGGCTACCAGCTGCAGGGCCTCTTCATCCAGCTTCTCTTCGCCGGCAGCGGACGGATCACCAATGCCGACGACATGGATAATAATATCGTTGTCCTTTGCAATTTTTGCTGCCTCGGCTGGAGGAATGGTGCTGCCCGTGTCATTGCCGTCGGTGAGCACAATCATCACCCGATGCGCTACCTCACTCTGCTCGAAAAGGGTTATCCCCAGCCCGATAGCATCACCAAAGGCGGTCTTGGGACCTGCCATGCGCAGACCGGTTTCAGCCAGAAGCAGCCTGCAGGCCGCAAGATCCTGGGTAAATGGGATCTGGACAAACGGCGCATTGCCGAACACTATGAGCCCCACCCTGTCGCCCTGCCTGGTGGTCAGAAATTGGTCCAGCACCTCTTTTACCGCCGTTAATCTGTCCACGGTGTTACCATCCGCATCTGTAAAATCTTCTGTTTCCATTGACCCCGAAAGATCCACCGCCAGCAGAACATCTCTTGTCGGCAAAATTTTCGTTATCGGCGGCTGGATGAATTGGGGACGGGCTAGGGAGAAAACAATCAGAATCCAACAAACCCAGGAAAGGCTGACTTCCAACACATTTTTCTTTACAGGAGCCGGACCGTCAGTCGGTTGTCCCTGAAGAAGCGTTACCATACGCTGAAACCAGGTAACCCGGATGGCGCTTCGTTCCCCATTATAGACAGGGAGCAGTTTTCCTATGAAAAACGGCAGAGGCAGCAAAGCCAGGAGCAACGGCGAAGCAAATGTCAACATGGGATAGTTGTTGTATGATATTTGATCCATTGGGCGGCACACTGACGGTACGGCTCCAATAAAGGCGGCTCTGAGCCGGAAAACAGGCGGCCGAATTCACAGCGAGAACAGGTTGCATCGAGAAAACGGCCCCATTCCTCTCCATAGAGGGGCGCAACAGTCTCCCTGGGGAAAGCGGCCAGCCCCACCCGCTTCAACACAATATCTATCTCTCTTCCGGAGCCGGCGGCCGCGAGCAGGATAAGACCTGCCCTCCGGTATGCACCGACCTGACGGTAAGCGTACCAGTAGAAGAGGCTGACAGCGATCACCCCGGTCAACAGCAGGAGCAAAACCCAGAATCCAGGAGCAGGCGGCCAGAACGGCGGCGGTGCAGTGAGCGCTATATCTTCCAGGCTGCTGAGGCTGAGCGGGTCTGTGTTCATGTGCAATCCCTCATTATCTTGGAATCGGAACGCCCAGCAGCTTTCTCACCTGGCCGGTGATATCTCCCTGGTTGCTTACCATCAAAAAAGGCGCGGAAAGTTTTCTGAAAAATCGGGTCAGCTCCTGCGCTTCTCGTTCATAATCGGCAAGCAGCTTGTCGCGTACCTTTTTGTTGCCGAAATCAACTTCCATCTGGAATTTGCCGTCACTCAGGGGCAGACTGTGCGGCACCACATGAAACCGGGTCGGATCATGGACCAGAAAACAGATGACGTCATTATGCGCTGCCAGCTGGGTGATGCGTTTTTCCGTGAGCTTATCTGCACCATAGCAATCACTGATGACTACGACCAACACGTCTTTTGCCGCTATTCGCAGGGCGCGTTCCAGGGTCTGGTTCAGCATGCCGCTGTGGGATTCGCTGTCATTATCGGCAGACAGCAGATGATTCATCCTGACGATATTGCCGAGGATGGACATGACCGTTCTCCTCGATCGTTGCGGCCGTATTTCGACTATTTCTGAGTCGTTGAACACCACCGCGCCGATCCTGTCGCCGGAATCAACAGCCCGCCAGGAAGCTATGGCACCCAATTCGGCAGCGGTGACAGACTTGAACCTGTCCCTGGTGCCGAAAAACATGTTGAGCCGCTGGTCCACAAGAAGGAGTACTTTACGTTCTTTTTCCTCGGAGTACACCCGTACATGGGGAGTCCTGGTCCGTGCTGTGACCTTCCAGTCCATGGTGCGGATATCATCACCTGGAAGATATCTGCGCAGCTCTTCAAAATTCAGGCCGCGGCCTCGCAGTTTCGAGGCGTATCGTCCTGAAAGGATCGAGGTGACCGGCTGGTGCGGCTGCAGGGAAAAATCCGCAACCGTAAACTGCAAACGGATAAGGTCATCGAGATTGGTGTAGGGTCCATACGGTCTGTCACTGCTGGGCCGCGTTCTTTTTATCCTGTTCCAGTTCATGATGTTCCTTTTCAGTCTGGATCAAGCCGTCTACACAACAGGGACCAGCTTCACCAGTCGATGAATGACGTCGTCTGTGGTCAAACCGTCCGCCTGCGCCTCATAGGTCAACATAATCCTGTGACGCAGGCAATCATTGACCACCGCACGTACATCGTCCGGTCCGACGAGATTCCGCCCCTGCAGCCAGGCATACGCTCTGGAACATTTATCAAGGGCAATGGAGCCCCTGGGGCTCGCTCCTACCTGGATATATTTTTCCAGATCTTCACTCAGCTCACCCGGTCTCCTTGTCCCTGCGACCAATGCAACAATATAGTCTTCCATTGATTCAGGGATCTCAACTCCGCTGACCTCTTTCCTTGCATCAAATACAGCCTGCTGCTCAATGGGCTCTTCTGTTTTCCTATCAGCGGTTTTCGCAGATGCGGCGGAGACGTTCTCCTCACTGCGTACCAGCCTGACGATTTCACGTTCGGCAATATCATCCGTGTAATGAATGAAAACATGCATGAGAAAACGGTCCATCTGCGCTTCAGGCAGGGGATATGTCCCTTCCTGCTCTACCGGATTCTGGGTCGCCATCACCATGAACAGGGGAGGCAGCCTATGGGTGGTATTGGCCACGGTGATCTGTCGCTCTTCCATGGCTTCCAGAAGCGCTGCCTGAACTTTTGCAGGCGCCCTGTTCACCTCATCGGCGAGAACGATATTGGCAAAGATCGGTCCGGGCTGAAAGCGGAACCGTTCTTCAGCATTTTCCCCCAGGTACATCTCCGAACCTGTGATATCCGCAGGCAGCAGATCGGGGGTGAACTGAATGCGGCTGAACTGCGCTTCCAGGTTCTCGGCAAGCCCTTTCACGGCTCGAGTCTTCGCAAGACCGGGCAGCCCTTCAATGAGTACATTGCCGTTACAGAGCAGAGCGAGCAGGAGTCGTTCCACAATTTCTTCCTGCCCGATAATGCTGCGCCCCATCCTCTGTTTCAATTCAAGTAGAGTCTCGCGTACTGACATGAAAGCACCTGCAATGAATGTTTTTTCAGCCTAACGCATAAAGCCGGGAACAAGCCCGGCTTTATGTTATATCGCAATGTACGGCTTACGGCGTACCCGTCGGGGTAGTGAGCATCTCCATCACCTGATCCAGGCTGAAGCTTGCCGCTTTCTGACGTGGCGGGAACTCTTGGAATGTCTTCAAAAATTCGCCGACATAATTTTGAGCAGGAACCAGGAGGTAGGCTCGATCCAACAACCAGTCATAATAGGTATTGGAAGTGATTGAAGCCCGTTCGTAGGGATCGCGTCTGAGATTGAAAATCAGCGGAACACGAAGCGGAACAAACGGTTCCATCCACACCCGCAAAGTGCCCTGGGTTTTCTGTTCCATAAAAATCAGCTTCCAGGCGTCATAGCGCAGTGCGGTCAGGTCTCCGTCGTCAGAGAAATAAAAAATTTCATGTCTCGGGCTCTCTTCTTCCTGACCGGTGAGATAGGGAAGGAAATTATATCCGTCCAGATGCACCTTGAACTGCTTGTCTCCGGCGGAATAACCCGTCAACAGTTGTCCCTTGACATCCTCGACGCCGGCTGCCGCTAACAACGTAGGCATCCAGTCCATATGATGCATGACATCGTTGGAAACGGTATCCGGTTTGATGTGGCCGGGCCAGCGAACCATGGCCGGGACACGCCAACCGCCTTCCCAGTTACTGTTTTTCTCCCCTCGGAAAGGAGTTGCCGCAGCATCGGGCCAGGTATTGTAATGCGGCCCGTTATCGGTGGAGTAGAAGACGATGGTGTTGTCGGCAATCCCCAGTTCGTCCAGTTTTTTCAGCAGTTGGCCGACGTGCATGTCGTGTTCAACCATGCCGCAGGTATACTCGTCGGCGTGCGGGTACTGCTCTTTACATTGCGCCATACGACCGTCGCTGACATGGGTCCGAAAATGCATCCGGGTTCCGTTCCACCACAGGAAAAAGGGTTTATCCGCCGCATGCTGACGCTCCATGAAGTCGAGAGCGGCAGTGACCGTCTCATCATCGATTGTCTCCATCCTTTTCTTGGTCAGAGGGCCGGTGTCCTCAATGGCGCCGTCCGCTGAAGACTTGATAACACCTCTTGGACCGAATTTTTTCCTGAATTCAGGACTTGTGGGATAATCTTCATTTTCAGGTTCTTCTTCTGCATTCAGGTGGTAGAGATTTCCCAAAAATTCATCAAAACCATGATTGGTCGGCAGGTGTTCATCCCTGTCCCCCAGATGGTTCTTTCCGAATTGGCCGGTAGCGTATCCCAGCGGTTTCAACAGCTCGGCAATGGTCGGATCCTCCTGCTGCAGTCCTTCTTTTGCTCCGGGAAGTCCGACTTTGCTGAGTCCTGTCCTGAAAACCGACTGGCCGGTTATGAACGACGACCTTCCTGCCGTACAACTCTGTTCACCGTAATAATCGGTAAACAGCATCCCCTCTTCTGCGATGCGGTCAATATTCGGTGTTGTATAGCCCATCATGCCCCGGGAATACGCAGAAACATTGGTCTGTCCGACATCATCTCCCCAGATAACCACAATATTCGGTTTATCTGCCGCCTGAGCGGAACTTGCTAGAAACAGCAGGCCTACGGCAAACAGGAAAGCCGGCACTCCTTTTCTTTGTAACATACGTTTCTCCTTTCAAATGGATTTACGATTGCTCTGAAACAAGTAGTAAACAGCTCTATGAAAAACAGATAGACGCCTATCTGTGCTGAGGAAAAATGACTTTCCAGTCTTGCTTCATGTCGACGACGGTCCATCCCTTTGCAGCGGCTTCATCGAGTGCTGTATCAAGCCGGCCGATGTGAGAATCATGGTCATAGGCCCATTCACGATCAGCGTCGGTGTGATGTACCAGAAGACCGAATCGCAGTCCCTCTCCGGCCGTAGTCCATTGCAGCATCTGCAGATCACCGTCTGAGTTGCCGAAGGCGGCAATGGGACGGCGCCCTATATGGGTGTTGATCCCAACGGGTTTTCCTGCCTTGTCGTCGATAAAATTAATTTCAGGCAGCCGCATGAGTACGGGTGCGCCGTTTTGCATTGCAAATTGTGTTTTGATACTGCTGCCCACAATCTGTTCGGGGGGGATGCCGTACATCTCCTCCGCCCATGCCCGCATAAATTCAATACCTCCGCCGGAAACGATAAAAGTCTTGAAATCGTTTGCACGAAGATAGGCAAGCAGTTCAAGCATGGGTTGATAAATCATTTCCGTAAAGTGCCGTTTGCTCACCGGATGGGTTGCAGTGGTTATCCACTCTTTTACAACCTGGTTAAACTCATCAGGAGTCATGCCGGCATGGGTTTCCATGACAATTTCAAGTATCGCTTTTTCCCCTCCTGCAAGCGCCGCTTTCACATCACCTTGCAAAAGCGAGGCAAACGGTTCCGTCTCCCGCCACTCAGGATGCTGCGGAGCCAGGGCCTTCACCCTGTCGATTGCGAAAAAGAGCTGAAAATACATCGGCTGCTCGGCCCACAGCGTTCCATCGTTGTCAAAGGTTGCTATGCGCTGCTCCGGGGGAACGAAGTTCGGCCCTCCCTTTTGGGTCACCTCCTCTACGAATTGCAGTATCTCCTGTTTGGTTTTGCCGTCATTCCATGAGGGAAGTGGAGAATCAGCTGCAAAAAGAACTGTTACAGAGAGGAAGAGAACCAGGGGGATGAGAGTGAAAAAACGAATCAGGGGACACTTCATACATAACCTCCCTAAGATTGGGGATGAAATTAAAGAAAAATTTCCCTTGCGAAACAGAGTCGGAACACAATGCGCCTGCTTTGCTCTGCGCCGACAGATCTGAACTATGATTCGAAGCCCTGTACAGGCTGAGCTAATTTAAAGTGAATAGACGAAGCCGGTTTCCCACAACTCATATATTCCTCCTCGCGTTTATTCAGAAGAGTTATTGTGGGTATTGCTTTACATGAAAGTCTCCGGCAGTGAGCAGAAGGCGCCATGCCTGAGTGACAAACTTTCATGGTTGGTTGTGGACGACCGACCTGCGGCCGGCCGTGCTTAGTATGTTAAAACAAAAAAAGGAGCTGTTTGCTCGAAGGAATGATAGTATCAAACTACTTGCGGCAGGTTTTCATCAACCCGCCTGAAAGAGTAATATAACTCGTCAGAATTTAAAAGAATTATTTTATACTGAACACAATATTTTACACACCATTCACCTGTCGGTCCGCACATCAGATACGTTTACCCGAACAAGATAAAACCCCATACAACCGCACAATTCAGCAGGGATATCGACACCGCAGCAGAGCCGAGATCCTTTGCAAGGCCGGAGAGGATATGCCGCTGTATGCCTATGCGATCAACCACGGTTTCAACGGCTGTATTCATGATTTCTATGATAATCACCAGTAACAGGCAGCCGATCATCATTGCGCGTTCCAGGCCGGTATCTCCCAGATAGATTCCCAAGGGGATAAGGACGGCGCACATAATAACTTCCTGACGCAGAGCCGCCTCATTCTGCCAGGCTGCTTTCAATCCATTCACAGAGCAAACCGTCGCTCGTATAATACGGTTGATGCCGCCACCGTTGGGTTTTACTTTTTCTTCACTCATCTCCTGCTGTTTCCTATGGTTTTGATCCGTATATGCCATGCTGTTCGTCAATAACGGGCTACAGTTACATCGTATAACCTGCTCTTCCGGCATCGAAAACGAGAGTCTTATCCTTCAGACCGCCATCAACATACCTGGAGATATGCCCGGTGTTTTATATCTTATCGCACTTCACCCGATCGAGTCTATGAGTTTACAAGGTCAACCCGCATTTCTCATGACTTTTTTGAATTACGCTCGTGAGAAATACGGGTTAACAAGAAATAATTTGCTCATGCACATACCATGTGGTATCTGTAAACAGGCAGGCTGAATGAATATCGTCAGGATGGGAAGATATGGATCGTGAAAAATTTATAGAGGCTCGGGCGAAGCTCGGTAAAACACAAAAGGCTTTGGCGGAACTTCTGGGAGTTTCCCTGAAGGCGGTTCAGAGTTATGAGCAAGGATGGCGATCCATTCCGGTTCATGTTGAACGGCAACTTTATTTTCTTCTGGTCAACCATCGGTACAACAAGGCGACCAAACGTAAAGATTGCTGGAACCTGAAAAAATGTGATCGTAAAAAGGAATGTCCGGCCTGGGAGTTTCAAGCCGGCCATCTCTGCTGGTTTTTAAGCGGCACCCTCTGTGAATGTACGGCGGACATGAACTGGAAAGAAAAAATGGAAATCTGCAGGAAATGCGATATTCTCGCCGATCTGCTCTAACAGCCGCTTCGGGTGTATCGATATTTTCCGCATAATCATCCCTTCACGGCCGCTTTTGTCCGCCGGAACATCTTCACCTGTTAACCAACTGATTTCCTACCGGTTACCATGACCAGTTTAATCCCCTGATTTTTTTTCTATTCTTTTGCCAGGTATGGGTTTGAAACACCAGGTTCCATCAAGTACGACTGTCGGCGTTGCCATGAGCGGTGGAGTCGACTCCACTGTTACAGCTGCACTGCTGAAAGAAAACGGATACCGGGTGCATGGTTTTTTCATGCTCCTCCCCCTGCCGGGCCTGGAACAGCAGCGGCGTAAAGTGACACAGGTTGCAGAACAACTGCACATCCCTCTGACCTGCGTGGATATCCGTAACAGCTTCACAGATGTGGTGATCGCACACTTTATCAGTTCCTATAAACAGGGACTGACCCCCAACCCCTGCGTGCACTGTAACCGCCACATCAAATTCGGCCTGCTCATGCAGGTTATGCGGGAACACGAAATGGCCAAGACGGCCACAGGCCACTATGCCCGCATCACCGGCACAGGACCTGTTCCCGAACTTCGACGAGGCGCGGACCAGGGAAAGGATCAATCATACTTTCTCTGTCGTCTGGATAACGACCAGCTGAGCAGGCTGCTTCTTCCCCTGGGGGAATACACCAAAGAAACAACCTATCGCAAGGCTGCTGAGCTGGGGTTTGATTTTAACGGCCAGGAGAGTCAGGACGTCTGTTTTCTCCAAACCGACCTGGGCGAATTTCTTGCCGCCAATGGAATGCATTCTCTTCAGGGTGATATTGTAACAACCTCCGGTACCCGTGTCGGCACCCATAACGGTATCTGGAATTATACAGTCGGGCAAAGGCGAGGATTAGGCATCCCCGACGCGACCCCCTGGTACGTGGTCGCCCTTGATGCAAAAAAGAACCGGGTTATTGTCGGAAAAAACGACCAACTCATGCTCAAGACCGTAACAGTACACAGTACACAATGGTATAGTCCTCCTCCACGTCAATGGGAAGGCCTTGTTCAGATCCGTTCCCGTCACCGTGCGGCGCCGGCCGTGCTGGATCGCATCAACGGGCAACGTTACCGGATTCTGTTCGATACTCCGCAGAGAGCCGTCACTCCCGGCCAGTACGCTGTATTCTACGACGGCGATCGCCTGGTGGGCAGCGGCATTATCGAACAGCAAGCAGCGGTCGAGGTATAAAATGCGAGTCGCGATTACGACCCTCGGCTGCAAAGTCAACCAATTTGAATCAGCCTCCTTCATGAGCGGATTTGAAGAGGCCGGATGCACCCTGGTTCCTTTTTCATCCAAAGCTGACATTTACATCATCAATACGTGTGCTGTGACAGCCAAAGCCGGTCAACAGTCGAGACTGCTTATCAGACGCGCCATGCAGCACAACCCCGACGCCAAAATCCTGGTAACCGGCTGTTACGTACAGGTTGACCCTGCGGCCATACTGGAAATACTGGGTTCTCCGGCCTGTCTTATCGGCAACGATTACAAACATCTGCTTGTGGACACGGCGCTGCAGGAAACGTCCCCCGACCTGGTGGAGTTGATGGGTAAAATCAGCCTGGCCAGAGACATCTGTGACCTGCCGGTTAAAAATTTCGGCGGTCGTACGCGAGCGTATCTCCGCATCCAGGACGGCTGCGATAATTTCTGCTCCTATTGTATCGTGCCTTACACCAGAGGCCCGAGCCGCAGCATGCCCCTGGGAAAGATACTTGAACAGACCCGTGTCTTCTGTGAACAGGGATATCGGGAAATGGTCATTACCGGAATCAATGTCGGGAAATACGGGCTCGACCTGCAGGAAGGAGAAACCATCTACACCCTCCTGCACCGACTCTGTGGAGCCTTTCCGGCATTACGGATCCGTTTAAGCTCCATTGAGCCCACAGAAGTGAATGATTTGCTGCTGGAACTCGTCGCCCGATTTGACAATTTCATGCCCCATCTGCATATTCCGCTGCAGAGCGGTGATGATTCCATTCTGGAGCGGATGAACCGGAGATACACTACAACTTTTTTCCGTAAGGTTATTGAAAAAGTCCATACGGCACTTCCTGATGCTGCGATCGGCTGCGATATCCTGGGAGGATTTCCCGGAGAAACCGACGAGCATGCTGAAAATACCTACCGGCTGATAGCTGATCTGCCGATCAGTTACCTCCATGTTTTTCCCTATTCCAAACGCCGGGGAACCCTTGCCGCCGCTTTACCAGGTCACATCCCGGGTCCTGTTAAAACCGCCAGGGTCAATCGACTCCGTCAACTTGACACCCTCTTGCGAGCGGCTTTTTATAAACGCACGCTTGGCAGCCGCACCAAGGTGCTTGTTGAACGGCGCAATAAAGAGTCCGGCCTTCTCCAAGGATTTTCAGAAAATTATATACCTCTACACTTTGAGGGACCGGCCGATCTCATCCATACCATTGTTCCCGTGCATTTCAACACCATTGAAAACAATGAGCCCAGGGGGCGGCTTCTTAACGACTTACTCAAGGAAAACCGATGATAGGTGAAATAATAGCCATAGGCGACGAGCTGACCACAGGCCGCATCCTCAACACCACCAGCGCCTTTGCCGCACAACAGCTGTATGCTGCAGGTCATACTGTTGCCGCCATGCACACCATTGGAGATGAGCCTGAACAGATAGGCTCTTTTCTGTGTACCAGTATCAAGCGTGCGGATTTCGTGATCATTACCGGCGGCCTGGGGTCCACTACCGACGATCTGACCAATGAAGCCGTCATCAAGACGCTGGGGCTGACCGGCATCCTGCACCCGGAGGTGGTTGCCGGTGTGGAAAGCCGCCTGAAAAATATTACCGCCCAGCAAAAAAAGGCCATCGAAAAACTTGCCTGGGTTCCCGAACAGGCCACCATCCTGGATAAATCGTATCATATGGCAGGATACATTCTGCCCTTTGAAGGAAAGCCGCTCTTTTTTCTTCCCGGAGTTCCGCCGCAGATGGAAATTCTGCTTAAAAACGAAGTGATTCCGGCCTTGGAAAAATGGTATCCTCCGGAAAATATTTCTCTTCACCAACAGCTGTATAAGACTTTTGGTTTGACGGAATCTGCAATCAATGCCATGCTCATCGGACTTGAACAGCGACCGGGGGTGAAAATCGGCTATTACCCCGTAGGGTGTGAAGTGCATATCAGCGCCACTGTAAAGGATGCGGATAAAGCCAGGGCCTCGGAGTTCTTTCTGGAAACCGAGCAGGGTATCCGGCAAGCGCTTGGTCTCCATATCTTCGGTACTGGAGAGCAGACGTTAGCTGAAGTAACAGGGAACCTGCTGGACGCTCAAAAAAAAGTTCTTTGCACCGCTGAATCATGTACCGGCGGCCTGATCAGCAGCATGCTCACCAAAGTGCCGGGCAGCTCCCACTGGTTTGCCGGCGGTGTTGTCGCGTACTCCAACCACCTCAAGGAGAAACTGCTCGGCGTTGATCACGCGTTACTGAAAAACTACGGCGCCGTCAGCCCGGAAACCGCACGGGCCATGGCTGCGCGGCCGGCTGCAAAACTTGGCTGCAACATGGCAATATCCGCTACAGGAATAGCCGGTCCCGGCGGTGGTTCAGAAGAAAAACCTGTTGGGACCGTATACCTGGGGCTGTTTCATCAGGATAAGGTTTCTGCAGAAAAATATCAATTTACAGGTAATCGTCATCAAGTACAGGAAAAAACAGCCTACACTGCATTAGACACTGTGAGGCGGGCCTTGCTTGCAAAATAATATGTATCTTAAAGAGGAGAGCTTATGGCTGCGTCCAAAGAGAGTATAAGCGAGGGTAGACTGAAAAGCGTGGATAGCGCCATCACCCAGATTCAACGGCAATTTGGTAAAGGCGCCATCATGCGTCTGGGGAGCGACGAACGTGAAAACATTCCTGCCATCCCCACAGGTATTTTATCCATAGACCTGGCCCTTGGCGTAGGTGGGTTTCCCAGGGGGCGTATTACTGAAATCTATGGTCCGGAATCATCCGGTAAAACGACCCTCGCCCTGCATGTCATCGCCCAGGCGCAAAGAATGGGAGGCAATGCAGCCTTTATCGATGCCGAGCATGCCCTGGACACCAGTTACGCCGAAAGGCTCGGGGTTGATGTTGACAACCTGCTTATTTCACAACCTGATTTCGGTGAACAGGCTCTGGAAATCACCGAAATCCTCATGCGCAGCGGCGGCCTCGATGTCATTGTCATCGACTCTGTAGCCGCCCTTGTACCCCGGGCTGAAATAGACGGTAATGTCGGAGATCAGCATGTGGGGTTGCAGGCGCGACTCATGTCCCATGCCATGCGTAAGTTTACCGGTGTTATCAAACGCACCAATACCGTCCTGATCTTTATAAATCAGATCCGCATGAAAATAGGCGTCATGTTCGGTAACCCGGAAACAACCACCGGCGGCAATGCCCTGAAATTTTACAGTTCCATCCGTATCGATATCCGAAAAACGAACCAGATAAAGGACGGACAGGAAGTTATCGGAAACAGGACCAAAGTCAAAGTGGTGAAAAACAAGGTAGCCCCGCCTTTCAAAATTGCTGAATTCGACATCGTTTACGGGGAAGGCATCTCCAAAACAGGCGACCTGCTGGACCTTGGTGTTGAGCAGGGAATCGTGGATAAAAGCGGCGCCTGGTATTCCTACAACGACGAACGAATAGGTCAGGGGCGAGAAAACGCTAAAACCTTTCTTAAAGAACATCCGGACATGCTCATGGATATTGACACCAAACTTCGTCTGGGACTGGGCATAGCTCCTCCAGGACAAATTGATGTCGCCGCATCCGAAACAGAAGACAAATAGTCTGTTGGATAGCGCCCGGCTGAGAGATATTCAGCCGGGCGACAACTCCTGTTTCATTATCTGCTGCTCTATGTGAATATTTAAAGCCGGCAATTCTTTTCGAGTTTCATCTCCCTCACTTCACTGTCTCGTTGCAATTCCACTCACACCCGCCCCGCCCCGTGCTCACAGATACCCAAGTCTTCCTCAGGCACAGCAATTGATATTGACCATTGTTGATGTCCATGTGGAAGGTGACACCTTTTTTCCGGACATCAGTCACCTGCCCTTTGTACAGAGCGGATGTGTCCGGGTAATCGGGACGCCCTCTTACACCATATACTCCTATCGACGACAAACTCCGGTCTGAAACGATAGCATCAACTCAGGTACATGGGATGCCGGAATGTTGCACGTGCAACATTTGCCGGGTACAATGACCGGACAACCTACTCGGACATTCATTTTCCTAAAGACATCTATGCGACGTTTTTTTATAAACTCTCAGTCCATCCAGCCGCCTCTGGTCACCCTGACCGGACAGGAAGCCCAGCACATCAGCCGTGTTTTACGCATGACAGTGGGTGATCAAGTAGAGCTTTTTGACGGTACAGGCGCAATCTTTCGCGCCAGGCTTATCTCGGTTCATAAAAACCGAGTCTGCGCCGAAATAGAAAACTGCGAGCATGAGGAGCGCAGCCTGTCGCCTTACCCTCTTTCCCTGATGCAGGCATTGCTCAAAGGCAAAAAAACGGATTTTGTTCTCCAGAAAGCCACCGAACTCGGGGTTGAAGAATGTATACTCTTTCGCAGCCGATACTGTGCCGCTGCTGAAATCACTCCACAGCAACAGGAGCGTTGGCAAAGGATTATCCTTGAATCCTGTAAACAATGCCGCCGTCCCGTTCCCATGAAACTGACATTGTCACCGGATCTTCAGGCAATCCCCCTAGACCCTTTTGTCTACAAATTCATTGCTCACGAAGATGAACGAAAAACTGCAGGTCAACTGAACCTTTCGGCTGCCGCAGGAGCGATATGCATATTCATCGGGCCGGAAGGCGGCTGGAGTAACAAAGAAACAGAGTACCTCCTTGGAATGAACTGCACCCCTGTCAGCCTGGGTGAATTTATACTGCGTGGAGAAACAGCCGCGGTGGCTGCCTGTTCCATACTTAAATACCTGACCCGAACGTAGCTTTCATGACTGGTAAATTCTGACAAGGATACTTACAGTCTGGAAACGTGACTATTAATTATGCGGTGGAGAGTTTCTCCGGAAGAAACGCCTGCTCCTGTGTTTTTTTTTAATCAGCATTGCCGGCCCGGATCGGCCGGCCGCAACAAGCCCTGAAAGTCTTGGTCTCCGGTATGGATCATCCCTGTGCTCCGTAAAAGACTCTCGGATAACATGGACGTACAAAGATATGAGAGCTGTTCTTCAACGGGTGAACAAGGCCCGTGTCGATGTCCAGGATCACTGCACAGGATCCATTGATAACGGCCTGCTTGTGCTTCTCGCCGTCCACGGTGAAGATACGGAAAAAGACCTGCAGTGGATGGTTGATAAGATTCTCAACCTTCGTGTTTTTGAAGATGATGAAGGGCGCATGAACCTGTCCCTTCTGGACGTACAGGGGGACCTGCTTGTCGTCTCCCAGTTCACGCTGTATGGTGACTGCAGGAAGGGTCGCCGACCAGGCTGGTCTGCAGCTGCACCTCCTGAAAAAGCCAAAACCATGTATGAACAATTCATTGAAGCGTGTCGTCTTCAACATGTGCCGACAGAAACCGGCGAGTTCCAAGCCGACATGCAGGTTTCACTTGTCAATAACGGCCCTGTCACCATGCTTCTGGATTCCCATAAAACTTTTTAACACATAGAGATTCAATGACTGAGTTTATCCCCGGCAAACACTACCACAATTTTCTTCTGGTCGAAAAACGCAGTATGGAAGCACTTGGATCAGAGGTTTATCTCTTCAAACACTCCCGACTCGGCTGCAAAGCCCTGGCGATAAAAAATACTGACAGCAATAAAACCTTTTGCGTCTCTTTTAACACCATTCCTGAAGATTCAACAGGAGTCGCCCACATCCTTGAGCATTCCGTGCTCATGGGTTCCAAAAAATATCCTGTCAAGGATGTGTTCGGTGAAATACACAAAGGAGGTCTGATGACCTTCCTGAATGCCATGACCGGCTCTGATACGACATGGTATCCTTACGCTACCCGCAATATGACCGAATATTTCAACATTATGGATGTCTATTGCGATGTCGTCTTCAACCCGCTTCTGCTTCAATCCACATTTGAACAGGAAGGGTGGCATTACCACCTTGAAGAACCAGGACAAGAGATCCAATTCTCCGGAGTTGTGTTCAATGAGATGAAAGGGGCTTTTTCCGATCCCATCCGTTCACTGTTTCATAACACCTTTGAAGGGTTGTTGCCCGGCTCCACCTACGCCCATGAGTCAGGCGGCGACCCCTTTTATATTCCGGATCTTTCCTATGAGTCTTTTGTTGATTTTCACAAAAGCCATTATCATCCCTCCAACGCTACTTTCTTCTTTTATGGGGATGCCGATCTCGCAGAGGAGCTGCGATATGTTGAGGAAAATTTTCTACAGGCGTTTGAATCCGCCGTTGATCCAGCTGTCATTGTCGACGGTACGATTATCGACAGTCCCGTGTCTATCGAAGACACCTACCCTGTCCAACCTGGAACCGACCTGAACAACAAGACATATCTTGCTGTCAGCAGTCTTATAGGGACGGTCGATGAACGGACAAAGAACACGGCATTCCAGATCATTGCCCACATCCTTTTCAACTCGGATGCATCTCCCCTGAAAAGCGCCATAGTTGAAGCCGGACTCTGTAAGGATTTCGGCGGAGTTTTCCTTGCAAACAGCGCCCATAGAACCGTCATGATGACATATCTTGTCGGGTCTGACCCTGAACAGTCCGGGTCATTCCAGGAACTGTACCAGACAACGCTTGAAGAGATGGTCCGACAGGGGCTTGACCAGGAACTCGTCCTTGCAGAGCTCAATAAATTTGAGTTTTCACTTCGAGAAGAAATGAATAAAGCGCAGCGAGGACTTGATCTTATAGGCAAGGCTCTGCCTGCAATGAAATATGGCCTGGACCCTTTTGATCCGTTGGATTTGAACGGGCTTTTGCAGGAGATCCGCCAAAAGGTTGCCCAAGGCGGATATTTTGAATCGTTAATCAGGGAATTTCTGCTTAACAACCAGGCAACAGTAACGGTTATGCTGCGCCCTGATCCGGCCCGTCTCCTGGACAACCGGAAAAAAGAACAAACCAGATTACACGAGTACGCCGCAACTCTCAGCACTGAAGATCGCAACATGCTTGTCGACAGAACTGTCGAGCTCACCGCTTTACAGGCAACACCTAACGATCAGGCCACACTGGAACTTCTACCCTCATTAACCAGAGAGGATCTTGACCCTGCTCCTCCGATGCATGCCGTCACCAGCAGCAATATTGATCACAATCTGCTCCTGATCAGCGATTTACCTACAAACGGCATCTGTTACATAGATTTCGGCTTTGACTGCAGCCATCTTCCCGTAGACGCTCTCCCCTATCTCGATCTTTTTGGCGTACTGATCACCGAGTTGGGAACGACTACCCTTGATTACAAACAATTTGCAAAACAAATTAACATGTATACCGGAGGTTTTTCCCACTCCTACAACACCTACCTGAACCATGAGCGCTCACAAGCTATTTCTCCCATACTCTGGCTTTCTCTGAAAACCCTGTCCAGCAATCTTGACCGCTCCCTTTCTCTTATAGCGGAAGTCCTCAAGGATCTGGATCTTTCGAACAGGAAGCGTATCGCCGAGATTGTGCAGCGTGAATACGCCTGGGCTGAACATTCCGTACAAAGCGAAGGATATACCCTGGCTGCAAGCCGTGCATTCAGCCATCTGAGCAAAGCAGGTCAGTACAATGAATATGTAAACGGTGCGTATGCATACCAGCAGTTAAAGCACCTTGCCCTGTCCTATGCGCAACAGGAAAAACACTTTCTCTCTACCCTGGAAATCATACGTGATACCCTGCTGAAAAGACAGGGACTGATCATCAATATCACAGCTGAAACGAATGATATCACCCATTTTGAACAGGCTGTTCGTCCGTTGCTTGAGGCGCTTCCTGAAAACGGTAAAACGTTCAATTTCTCACCTGAATTCGATACCTTTCCAAAAAATCAGGCCTTCTGCACCTCCGCAGAGATTGTTTACAATGTTCAAGGCTGTTCCCTTTTCCGTGACACCGATGTCTACAAAGGGTCCTTTGAAGTGTTAAAAACCTGGATTTCAAGGGATTATCTTTGGAATACCGTTCGTCAGATGGGAGGGGCATACGGCTGTTTTGTTCAATTCAATCACCTGACAGGTAACTTCGGGGTGGTTAGTTATCGAGATCCGCAGGTTGATAAAACCTATGCAGCCTATGACGGTTTACAGGCTGCCATTGAGCGTTTACAACTGACCCCTGACACCCTCAGCCAGCTCATAATCGGAACCTACGGTTCCTGCGTACCGCATCAGGGCCCGGCTGCGAAAGGCATCACCGCGCGCAACGATTTTCTCAACGGCGTATCTATAGAATTCAAGCAAAAAAGAATACAGGAAATACTCTCTACAACCAGCGAGGAACTTCTTGCGTACGCGCAGCTGTTTAACCGTCTCAGGAGTGAAGCGGTCAGAGTGACTATTGGAAACGAGGCAAAAATCAAAGAAGCTGCCGTCAACTTTGACGAGACCTACAGCCTGTGATTGATACTCAGCCCATCAATGCTACACATTGGTGGGCTGTTTACCGGGCATGTCATTTTTCTTTACAGATGACATTTATTTTCAAACTCACTCCTTAGATCTTACCTCCATGGAATCCACGACTTTCTCATAATATTGAGACTCCTCATCAAGGTTCAAGGCCTTACCTAGTCGCGTTTCCAACTTAAATCTCAGGTAATTAAGTTTCTTAAGCTGCTTATATTTGGTTTTTTCATCGTTACACAGTCGCAGGAGATCCTCTGTACGATGAATTTCTTTTTGCAGGCTCACTTCTTCAGGAATATACCCTGCATTTTTCAAGATCCTGTAGCCCATGCGAAGGTCTGCCGGGACATGTTCCATATCGTCTTTTGGTAGAGGTTTGTTTTTCCAATGAGAGAGGTCCGCAAGGGTTCCCTTTTCCATGGCTTCTTCAATTCTACGTTCAGCTATAAAATGTATTGCAGTCAACATAATTCTCGATACACTATTTTATATTAATCAGAGAATGCTTCCCCTGTAGTACCATCATTGTATTTTAGACCAAATAAGGAGATTTGCATGCACAAATTACACAAGTTACTTTGCTCAATTCCGGCCCTTCTCTGCCTGAACGTCTCTGAGCCCATGGCACAAAACCGTCCATGGGAATTCACCCTGCCCTTTCAACAGGCCACGATTCAATACACCATAACCGGAATGGAAAACGGTTCTGAAACACTCTATATCACCGATAGCGGAGACGTTCGCGCAACACATCAGGAAACGACCTCCTCCATGATGGGAATGACCGTCAAATCCCACTCCATTGAAATAACAACACCACGGTGGATCACCACCTACGACCTGACTGAAGGCACAGCTGACAAAGTTGCAAACCCCAAACGCTTGTACGAGCAGGCCTATGAAGAACTCAATGCCGAAGAACAAAAAATTTTTGAATCCAATATCAAGGAACTCGGGCCTTCACTCATGATCAACCTGAACGGAAAAACTGTAAAGGATGCTGAAACAATCCTTGGCTATAGCTGCGATAAAGTCACCATTGAATCACTGAGCACTACCTATCTTATCCATAATACCGATATCACCTTACGATCTTCCTCCTCCATAATGGGAATGAATTACGATATTGAAGCCATCTCCATCAACACTGAAAATACCCCGCCGAAGGCCGTATTTACCGGCCCTGCAAATATCGAAGTGAGACACAACATCGAAGAGGAAAAGATAATGGAACAGGCAATCCATTCCATTGTCGACACATTGAAAGAGCCTGATGGTGCAGAGAAAATTCAGAATAATCCGGCCGGTCTTATACCGGCCGGAATAATGCCGTCTCATGAAGAGAGGGGAAACGAGGAACCATCCCTTAAAGATATAGAGCAGGGAATGAATATGTTGAAAGAAATGTTATCACAATAACGGTTTACTGCCGCCCCTGTCGAGACAACACCGTACTTTTTCTCCAGTTTTGATCGTCTCGACGGGGGTAATCAACGATATAGTGTAATCCGCGAGATTCCTTTCGAAGGCTTGCGCTTCGGACTATGAGATCGGCAATTACGGCCAGGTTACGCAATTCAATCAGGTCCGCCGTCAACAGATAATCATAGAAGTGGTCCTTTATCTCTTTTAACATCCACTCCAGTCTCGTTTGCATCAGGCTCAGCCGTTTGGTTCTGCGAACGATCCCAACATAGTTCCACATCAACCTGCGCACCTGATCCCAGTTATGATTGATCAGGATAGACTCATCCAAGGTGGCTGCACCCCCTGTTTTCCAGGGATCAACCTCATAACAGGGCAACCGCCTGTATTCCGCAATATTTGTTTCAAGAAAAGCGGCGGCACGGTGTGCAAAAACCACTGCCTCGAGCAACGAGTTACTGGCCAAACGATTGGCACCATGCAGTCCGGTACATGCTGTTTCTCCAAGCGCCAAGAGATTATTCAGTGATGTCAGGCCATTCTGATCGACCAAAACACCACCGCACATGTAATGCGCCGCCGGTACCACAGGTATTGGACGGCGGGCTATATCTACACCATACTTATAGCAGGTGGCGTAAATATTTGGGAAACGGGTCTGAAGAAAATCCTGCGATTTATGGCTAATGTCAAGGTATACACAGTCAGCGCCGCTTGCCTTCATTTCACTGTCAATCCCTCTGGCCACAGCATCCCTTGTTGCCAGGTCCCCACGTTTATCATACTTTTTCATAAACGCTTCGCCTTGGGCATTAATCAGCACACCACCCTCTCCTCTAACCGCTTCTGAGATGAGGAAATTTTTCGCCTCCCAGTTGAAAAAACAGGTTGGATGAAACTGGATGAATTCCATATTGGCGATCTTTGCACCAGCACGATATGCCATTGCAACCCCATCACCTGTGGAAATGTCAGGATTGGTCGTATATAAATAGACCTTTCCGCAGCCGCCGGTGCAAATGACCGTCACCCTTGCCAATCTGGTTCGTACCGCCCCGCTCTCTCTGTTGAGGACATACGCCCCCAGACATCGGTCCCCGTCCACGGCTTTTGACGTTTTGCGAAATTTTACTTTGGACTCAATCAACAGATCGATTGCCAGGTGATTTTCCAGCATTTCTATTCGCGGATGATCTTTTATCTGCTCCAGCAGCGCCCGCTCAATTTCGTGGCCTGTCAGATCGTAGGCATGGGCAACCCTGCGTGCAGAGTGCCCCCCTTCCATGCCGAGATCGAACTCTTCCCCTTTTTTTCCCTTCTGAAATCGAACGCCGAGGTTGACCAACTCACGAACCCTGTCAGGACCCTCCTTGGTGACCAACTCCACCACTTTCTCATCACAAATGCCGTCTCCGGATATCAGCGTATCTTGAATATGCGCCTCGATGGAATCTTCCACAGAAAGAACCGCAGCAATTCCTCCCTGGGCAAGATTGGTAGCCGTATTTTCCTTCTCCTTTTTCGTCACCAGGGTGACTGTTGCAAACTTTGCAACCTTCAAAGCAAATGACAGCCCGGAAACACCGCTTCCAATAACCAAAACATCGCTATCGTACTTCATCACACCTCCACTCTCTCATGTTTCACGTGAAACATAGAGGAAAAAATTCGTTTGACGCGACAGAGAAATGTACTCTGACACGGCAGAGTATAGTATACTGTTTTTTGTTTTCGTCAATAAAGTAAGATCCGTTCTACCCGGAGACAAAACACCTGTTCGCGTACCATTTCCGCGCAATCGTTATCCGCTGAAATGTTGATGCATTCACAGGGGATGGTGACCCTTTGAACACCGCCTCCGGAAAGACACAAGTACATGGAGCAAGAGTGTGTGCGCAAAAATTGTGGCTTTAGCCAACCAGAAAGGGGGCGTAGGCAAAACAACAACAGCCTTGAACCTGTCAGCCGCACTTGCGGTGAAGAACAAGAAGGTTCTATTGGTCGATTCCGACCCCCAGGGCAATGCCTCCAGTGGTGTTGGTTGCGTTGCAAAAGGCAATGAAGGAACCATTTACAATTGCTACATCGGCGCCCAGGAGGCAAAAGACTGTATCCATCAAACCAATCTGGGAAACCTTTTTATTCTTCCAGCCTCTATTGATCTGGTTGGGGTTGAAGTTGAACTCATCAGTCATGAGAACAGAGAAAAAAAGCTCAAAACCATTCTTCGCCAGGTCAAAGATGATTTTGACTTCATTTTTATCGACTGTCCTCCATCTCTTGGCTTGCTGACTTTAAACAGTCTTACGGCCGCAGATTCGGTCCTCATTCCCCTGCAGTGTGAATATTTTGCTTTGGAAGGACTTGCGCAACTCATCAACACTATTCGAAGAGTGAAAAAAAATCTCAACAGGGAGCTGTATATTGAAGGCCTGCTTTTAACTATGTATGACCGCCGAAACAAACTGACCTATTCCGTTGCCAAGGAAATCCGGAAACACTTCCAGGATCAGGTGTATAAAAATTTCATTCCTCGCAATGTCCGCCTCAGTGAAAGTCCCAGCCATGGCCAAACCATTATAGAATATGATAAGGCGTGCAACGGCGCCAAAGCATACATCAAATTAGGTACGGAATTTCTCAATAGAATTAACTAGTGTCTGTATACATGCGATATAAGTGGAAAACAGTGTCCTGTATTCCGCCGGCCTTTCATGAACAGACCAGCACCAAGGAAAAGTGACCAATGAGTAAAAAAAGTGTCCTCGGCAGAGGGGTAGGAGCCTTGCTCTCTTCAGAACCTCAAGACGAGGAGGATCGTTTTTTTCTTTGTGATATCGACAAGATAGACCCAAACCCCGATCAACCGAGATCATATTTTGATCCGGAAAAACTTGAGCAACTCTGTGAATCCATAAAAGAAAAAGGGGTCATTCAACCTCTGCTGGTGACCAGAAGTAAAAACAACCGGTACAACCTCATTGCCGGAGAACGGCGGCTTCGTGCCGCTAAAATGGCTCAACAGGAAGAAGTGCCTGTTGTGGTCATGGAAGAAAGTGATGATTCGACCAACCTTGAACTGGCACTGATCGAGAATATCCAGCGCCATGATCTCAATCCCATCGAAGAAGCGTTGGCCTATTCCCGCCTTATCGAGGAATTTAATCTCACCCAGGAAGAGGTAGCTAAAAAGGTCGGCAGAAAACGATCAACCATAACCAATGTCCTCCGCCTTCTTAACCTTCCGGACCCCATTCAAAACGATGTGTCCCAGGGAAAACTCAGCGAGGGGCACGCCCGCGTCCTGCTCCGTCTGAAAGATGACCCTATGCGTCTGCAGGAAATCCGGGACAGAATCATTAAAGAAGATCTCAGCGTCAGGGCTACGGAGAAATTGTGCAAAGAAAAAAAGGCCGAACCTGCCGATGAACAGAAAAAACTCGTCAAACCTGACGGGCTCCCAAAACAATACTGTACCACTGTGGTTACCCAGATTACCAATCATCTCAACACCAAAGTACGTATTGTCCAAAACGGAAAAAGGGGAAAACTGGAAATAGACTACTATTCCAGTGATGATCTGGATCGACTTGTCAGCCTGTTGTCTAAAGAATAGACGGTTACAGACTGTGACGCATCAATGTTCGGCTGCATTTTCTTTGTACATGCAGCAGATGGATTATCCCAAATTTTCGGTGACCGTGTAAAAACGACAAGGAGAAATGAATAAGACTGGAAAATTACGAAAAACACCGTTGCTGCTCCTCTTTTTGTTCCTCCTTCTCTGGCTTTTCGGCATCGGCACAGGAGAGCCCGGCCGGGTTCTGGAGCAGGCGAAATCAATCTGTCTGGAATGTATAGGAGTGGGGTAATGCAAAAGGTGCGGCGGTCGATTCAGACACTCTGGGTATTTCTCTCAAACGGCTTCTGGCTTTTCCCATTTACCCGCTCCCTGTATCAGGGGCCTCTCAAAATTATCTGCGCTCCAGGTTTGAATTGTTATTCCTGTCCGGCAGCGACCAGCTACTGTCTTCTCGGCAGTCTGCAGCAGCTTTTTGCCGTGATCCGTTTCAACCTGAGTATAGGCAGCTACTTTGTCGGTGCTTACGTTCTCGGTACCATGGGTTTACTCGCAGCCGCCTTCGGCAGATTTATCTGCGGCTGGGCCTGCCCGTTCGGGCTGCTCCAGGAAATGCTTTACACCCTGCCGACCAGAAAATTTTCCATCCCTCCGTTTCTGAGAGCAGGTAAGTATCTCTTCCTCGTGCTTTTTATCTTCTGTCTCCCCCTGTTCGCAGTCAATGAAGCCGGAATAGGATATCCCTGGTTCTGCAAATACGTCTGTCCTGCAGGCACCCTGGAAGCGGGACTGCCTATGCTCGCCTTGACGCCCTATTTGCGCGCAGCTGCAGGCCTGCTTTTCTGGAGCAAATTTGTCATTTTACTTACCTATCTGGGCTGGTCGACCTGCAGCTCAAGACCCTTTTGCCGTACAACCTGCCCTCTGGGAGCCTTTTACGGGATTTTTAATCGCTTCAGCCTGATCCGTCTCGAACTGAACCGGGAGCGGTGTACAAATTGCAAGGCGTGCCATGCAGTCTGCCCGGTGGAAATTCATTTTAATGAAACTCCAAACAGCCCGGAGTGCATCAATTGCTTGAAATGCATGACCGAAGCTTGTACCTTTAAGGCAATATCTGTCGATTTTGCGGGTTTCAAGCTGTATCCACACACAACCCAATCCGTAAACCCAAATCCATAGCCGCAGTTTATGAAAGTGAAATCTTTTTGTTTTTTTCTCATTATCACCCTCTTCTTCTTTCTTCAGGTTTCCAGTGCCTCCGCCCAGATGCTCTCCATAAAAGGAGACGACATTAATATGCGCTCCGGTCCCGGTACGCAATATAAGGTGCTCTGGCAGCTGGGATCGGGTTTCCCCCTTAAAGTGCTCAAAAAACAGGGTGATTGGTACAGAGTGCAAGACTTTGAGGGCAGTGTAGGCTGGGTGCACAAAATGGTAACCACTTCAACGCCTCATATGATTGTCAAGGTACACAAAAAGACAAAGAAGAAAATTAATGTTCGAAGTGGTCCCGGAACAAACAATCGCATCGTCGCACAGGCTTATTACGGGGTCGTATTCAAGACTTTGGAACAAAAGAATGGCTGGGCACACGTAGAACATGAAAAAGGCATTACAGGCTGGATTAAGCGCAGTCTGCTATGGGGTTATTAACTCGCCGTCCTCCTTCCCACTATTTCAGGTCAAAAGAAGCAATACAAGGAGAACATGAGCCCGTGTTCTCCTTGCTGCATTTTCGGGGTTCCATAATTGACCTGCTTGGGCTATATTCACACGCCCATGACTCTTCATACTATCGGAATCCGCCTTACCTCGGAGGATAAGCTCTTCTTCCGCCGAAAAGGTAAGCGAAGACTCCGGGATATCGGACGAAAAATACTTTTTCGTGACAGCTTTTAGAAAGTTATGAAAAAATGCGGGCTAAAGCCCAACAGCAATGATTCCAAACAAAAAACTCATTGAGCAGCGATTTGCCAAAGCTGCTTCCACCTACGAAGACCAGGCAGCTATCCAGCACATAGTGGCTGATGAGCTCCTCACATCACTGTACCCGCTGGTTGCAGCCCCACCCTCTTCTATCCTTGAAGTCGGCTGCTGTACAGGGTTGCTCACCAGGAGACTGCTTGAACGATTCCCGGATGTCGGCTCCTTTACTGCCGTCGACCTGGTTGAATCCTTTCGTCCCTATGTTGAAGGGAAAATGTCAGGTATCAACGGACGGGGTACTTTTATCAGCGGCGATATCGAATCGATTGAGATTACAGGAACATACGATCTTATAGTTTCTTCTTCAACCTTTCACTGGATGCATGATCTTCCGTCACTGTTCAGGAAACTGCACCGGCACCTGCACTCGCAGGGTCTGTTGGCCATTTCCCTCTATGGGACCCATAACCTTATTGAAATACGTGATATTACGCAGATCGGACTTGCATACGACTCTCTGTGCACTATACGCGAATATATCAGCGAGTGTTTCACGGTTCTCAAAGATTTTGAGTCACGGAATTTGCTGTTTTTTCCTTCACCAATGGCCGTGCTCCAGCATCTTCGCCAGACCGGCGTTAACGCTATAGGCGCCAAGGCATGGACGCCGAGGCAGTTAAAGCGGTTTATCAATGAGTATGAACAGCGCTTTTCAGACAAACAGGGCGTCCGACTTACCTATCACCCCATGTATATCATTGCCGCTCCTAAAAAAATGGCCTGACGAGTAGCCTGTCCATGAAACTTTCCTGGCAGAAGCACTTTTCAGCGCCCCCATACGTCGCAGCTCACAGGGGCTACCGCAGCTGTTTTCCAGAAAACACGATGGCTGCATTTTCTGCAGCTCTTGGTCGGTGTGATTTCATTGAGTTGGATGTCAGGCTTACCAGGGACGAATTTCCAGTTATTCTGCACGATGCAACCCTCTCCCGCACCAGCAATATCGACCAGCTGAGTGGACATCCCTTTGACGCTGAAAAACGCGTCTCCCACTTGTCTCTGGAAGCGCTGCGTCAACTTGATATGGGTTCATGGTTTCTCGATCATGACCCTTTTCGCACCATTAGTTCAGGTAAGATAAGGAAAAACCTGGTAAAAAGCGTACTGCCTCAACGGATATCAACACTTTTCGAAGTACTTGACTGGGCCGCCGCACATGCTCTGCCGGTCAATGTTGAACTAAAGGACATTGAAGACCGAGAAGCCGGCAGCGTACTGGTAAACGCGGTAATGGCTGATATCATGCAGGCAGATATGACGGATAAGGTGTTGATTTCTTCTTTCAATCATCAGTATCTTCAGCAATGCCGCCGAAAAAATCATCGGATAGCTACGGCGGCACTGGTGGAAGGCCGTCATCCCGAAAAACTCATAGCGTATCTTAAGGGCCTGGGTGTTATTGCCTATCATCCTGCTGAAAATATGGTGGATGGGAATCTCGTTGCGGAACTTCACAGGCACGACATACAGCTGAATGTGTACACAGTGAATGATAAAGATCGGAAAAAGGAATTATTCGAACTGGGAGTGGATTCTGTTTTTACGGATTTTCCGGAATAGAACCTGTCTCGGCACGTGATGTCCCATCTCGGCAAATGAATCGTCAGATACTCTACAATAAACCATGCCGGATGATGCACCGCCTCATTGACGGTTACCTTGAAAATGGACAGCAAAGGAAAAATGGGTATGTCTTGTACAACTCTAAGTATTGCAGGTATTGATACGGATATTGGCAAAAGTGTTGTCACGGGCTTGCTGGCATCCTTTCTCCATAGCCGGGGAAAAGCCGTTACAACTTTGAAACTGGTGCAGACCGGGTGTGAAGGTGTTGCAGAAGATGTCCTGTTGCACAGAAAACTGATGGGCATCGAGCCGACTCCGTTGGATCGCCGGGGAATAACCTGCCCTTACGTCTTTCCAAAACCCGCCTCCCCTGCCCTTGCGGCGAAACTTGTACAGCAACGGATTGAACCGCTGGTGCTTGATCAGGCGGCAGCTCAGTTGCAAGAGGAACATGAATGGCTGCTCGTTGAAGGCGCTGGGGGATTGATGGTTCCCTTAAATGAGGATCTGCTGCTTATCGATTACCTGGCTGAAAAACAGTACCCGATGATCCTGGTTACTTCACCTAAACTCGGCTCAATCAACCATACCAGGTTGAGTCTGGAGGCGCTGAAAAACAGGGACATTCAGGTGCTTGGGCTGGTATATAACCTGTACAGGGCTACAGGTGGAGAAATTGTTCAGGACAGCCTGGCTGAATGCAGAAAAGCACTCAAGGATTATGGCTTTCCTCCCCATGTTGTACTGATGCCTGATCTCAGTGAAAGCAAGGCCGTCAACTGGCGGGTTTTGCTCAGTGCCCTGAACTGAGACAGTTACCACGCATGCGGGTTACTCCTCCTTGTCGACCCGTTCCCTGGAACGTTTAAGCAGAGAGCGATTCTTTTTGAGCTTGAGCCGACGCTCCTTGGCCTTTTTAGAGACAACTGTTTTTTTTCTTTTTTTGGGAGTATGTAAGGCTCCCCGAATGAGAGCTGCAAATCGATCGATGGCGGCATTCCGGTTTCCCTGCTGCGTTCTGTGTTCACTTGCATGGATCTGCAACTGACCGGACTGATTGATTCTGTTGGCCAGTCTATTGAGAATACATTCTTTTTGCTGTAGAGAAAGGGTAGAGGATTCCGCAGGTGTGAACAGCAGGGTTACTTTTGTGTTCACCTTATTCACATTTTGCCCGCCGGGTCCGCCAGATCGTGAAAAACGAAAATGCAGCTCCGTCATGGGAATACTTAATGAGGGTATGATGCGGACTTCCCTTGCCGTATTCCAATCTCTTTCCATCACAAAATCTGCTGTAAAAACAGCTTGCTGCGGTTATGCTTCGGATTGTCGAAGAAAACATCCGGAGAAGCCTGCTCCACAATAGCACCCTGATCCATAAACACTACCAGGTCAGCTACTTCCCTGGCAAATCCCATTTCATGGGTCACAACAACCATGGTCATTCCTTCTTTGGCCAGGGTCACCATAACATCGAGCACTTCACCTATCATTTCAGGGTCAAGAGCCGATGTCGGCTCATCAAAAAGCATTATTTTCGGCTCCATGGCCAGCGCTCTGGCAATAGCCACACGCTGTTGCTGACCTCCTGACAGCTGAATGGGATAATGATTGGCCCGGTCCCGCAATCCCACCTTATCCAACAGACCGAGGGCAATGTCCCGGGCCCGCGATTTTTCCATTTTTTTGAGCTTCACAGGTGCCAGGGTGAGGTTATCCAGGACAGAGAGATGGCGGAAGAGGTTGAAACTCTGAAAAACCATACCGAGTTCCATGCGAATCCTGTTGATATCCTCTTCCGGGTCCGTAAGGTTGTGCCCGTCCACAATAATGGTACCTGAATCTATGGTTTCCAGCTTGTTGATGGTTCTGAGCAAGGTGGATTTTCCAGATCCTGACGGACCGAGGACAACAACCTTTTCCCCGGGCGCAATATCTAAACTCACACTTTTCAACGCTTGAAAGGCACCGAAAAACTTATTGATATTTTGTATTTGAATAATAGGATCAGCGGCGTTCATAATGGCTCAAACGGTGCTCCATAACGCTAATAAGTTTGGAAAGAATCAGGGTAATCAACAGGTAGATCAGGGCTATGACGGTATATGTTTCAAAATAATTGAAACTCTCAGCAGCATATTCCCGGCCGCGCCGCAGGATATCCGCCACTGCCAGAATAGACACCAGGGAGGTATCTTTGAGCAGGGCTATGAATTCGTTGCCGACAGGGGGCAAAATGGTTCTCCACGCCTGGGGCAGCACCACATAGGCCATGGTCTGTCGTTTGTCGAATCCCAGGGACAGAGAAGCCTCGGTCTGGCCATGATCTATGGAGCTGATGCCGGCTCGAAAAACTTCACCCATATAGGCGCCATAGCAAAACGCCATGGCAATTACCGCAGCCACGATATCCGGGACGCGAACGAGCCGTCCCAGGGCAAAATAGATATAGAACAACTGTACCAGCAGCGGAATGCCCCGTACGACCTCGACATACAGGGAAGCGATCATATTGATGAAGCGATTGTCGGAAAGCCTTCCCAGGCCTGTAGCCAGACCGATAATAATGGCAAAAAAGATGGCGAATATCGTCACCTGGAAAGTGACTACAATGCCGTCCGGAACAAATTTCAGTATGGTCAGGTACGGGTCGGGTTTGATTATCGGCAGGGCTGTCAACAGACCGACCGTGCCGACCAGGGCAACCCACCAGGCTGACACAAGTCCCTTGTCCTCGGGAGAGGGAATAGCCGCACCATCCCCAACATCGATTTTCGTTATTTCATCTTGAGACATATCAACACTATCTGAAAAACAAAACCGGGCAGGGTGCCCGGTTTTTTATTTTTTAGACCCGCCTGCTTACTGGCCGATCCATTTTTTCTGCAGTTCCTTGTCAATACCCTTTTCTTTGACCGCTGCAATGCCTTTGTTAATAAGATCAAGAAGTTCCGTATTTCCTTTTTTTACAGCAATGCCGTAATTCTCCACTTCACCGGTTTCCATGACCGCTGCGATTTTAAGGGTATCTTTGTACTTGTCCAGAGCATAGTTTGCCGCAACAGGATCATCACAGACAACAGCTGCAATGCGACCGACATTGAGATCTTCCATGGCCAGGCCCACTTCATCGTAAGATTTTGCCTCAACGCCTTCCACTGCTTTTATGGCAAAATATCCGGTTGTGCCTATCTGGCCGCCGACTTTCCGCCCCTTGAGATCTTCAAGACTCTTGGCTGCAGAGTCTTTACTGACGATCAGCGCCTGACGAACCGTGAAATACGGTTCGGAAAAATCCATAGCTTTTTTACGGTCTTCAGTTATGGATACAGAGGAAGCAACAGCATCATATTTGCCGGCTGCAAGTCCGGCAAAGATACCGTCCCAGGCGGTATTTTTGAAAACCGCTTTAAAACCGGCCTCCTTTCCTGCGGCAGTCATATAATCAATAGCATATCCCACAACCTGCTTTTGATCATTGACAAGTTCCATGGGCGGCCAGGTTGCATCGGTAGCAAAAACAATTTCTTTTTCAGCCCAGGCGGAATTACACAAAATCAGGAACATTCCAAAAACAAAAAACAGTTTCTTCATACGAGATACCCCCATAAAATTGAATTAATATCTAAAGTTCAACCATGTACCATTCATGTTGCACATCGGCAATAAAAAGGTATCGTATTACCTGCTCTTCTTCCTTCAACAAACAGGGAAGTATTACACCATTGTGTTCTATTGCAACAATACCCTTTTTCAAAGAATGCGCTTAATAACCCGTTATCATAAGCAGTTTCACAAAACGCTCCGGGTCGTTGCCGCACCCGATCTGCATCTGTGAGGTTTCCCTTGACGCCGGGACAAATAAACCGTTATAAATCGGTGTTATGTAGCCAATCATCCGTCACACTGAACGAGGAAATCTCTATGACTACGCCCAAACGCTTGATCATTGCATGTGCAATCGCCGCAACAATTCTCATGCTTGGAGGTTGCGGCAAAAAACAAGTAGGTCCATATGCCTCACAGCCTGGCAGCAATATGCCGGAGGGGAAGGCCATTGATTACTCCAATGGCAGAGGAACCATTACAGAGGAGTTGGGACCAAGCGAAGAGTCCCTGGATGCCGTACCACTAAGCGGTGATAATGTCGGCAGTTTAGGTTTCAACGGGGACAAAAACAGTGATGAATACAAACAAACCTATGGCCGTTCATCCACTGAAATGCAACCCGTATATTTTGATTTCGATCAGGCAACCATCCGAGGTGATCAGATAGCGCGCATTGAGCATAATGCCGATTATCTCAAAACCAATTCAGCTCAGAATGTCCTCATCGAGGGTAACTGCGACGATCGAGGAACAAACGAATATAACCTTGCCTTGGGTGAGCGTCGTGCCCAGAACGCAAAAAATTACCTGATAGAGCTTGGTGTTGAAGAATACCGTATCCGAACAATCAGTTATGGTGAAGAACGCCCGCTGTTTACAGGGCAAAGCGACTTTGATTTTTCCCAAAATCGCCGCGACGATTTCATCCTCGAATAGCCTTCCCATATTGTTTCTTCTCAACCCCTGAGTAGTTCATCGTACTCAGGGGTTTTATTTTTCAGCTGAAACCACCTGTTTTTTATAAAGATCTATTTTTTCTTGACTTAATAATAGTTATCAAATACATTTGATTTTAAATATCAAATGAGAAAAAATCTCAACTATGAAAAACACACTTCGAATGACACATCAGCGAGAAATTATACTCGCTGAACTGAAAAAAGCAGAAAACCATCCAACCGCTGATGAGTTGTATGAACGAATCAGAAAAAGACTCCCCAGAATCAGTCTTGCAACTGTATACCGAAATCTGGAAATTCTCTGCGAAGCAGGGTTGATCGGCAAGGTTGAAATCAGTGGACGTCAAAAACGCTTTGATTGGAAGTTGGATCAACACGACCATATTTACTGCGTCAGTTGTCATCGCGTGGATAATATAACCCTTTCCAGGAGAAAGGATGTCGTTATTCGCCGAGAAGAACAGAAAGGCTATCGCATTTCGGGCTGCAGAATAGAATTTTATGGACTTTGCCCCGAATGCCGAACCATACACCAACAAAAAGTACAGGGAGACAAAATGATGGGCTGTGCATCATGCGGATTAAGTGACAAACAAAGAGAAGTTCTCGAAGCTCTGGCAAAAAGCAGTGATCCCTGTGGAAGCAAGGATATTGCTTCAGCTACCAGCCTTGAGCCCAAGCAGATCAGCTGCCAGATTACGGCACTGAAAAAGAAAGGGTATGTAGCAAGTCCTGTTCGCTGCAAATACGAGATTACCGAAGAAGGGAAAAACGCACTCAATTAACCGGCATGACCGACCAGGTCGGTCACAACCAAACAGTACAATGTATACTCCGACACAGCGCCTTCCGCTATTTATCGGAGAATTTCATTTTGAATAGAAACCTATCGGAAATGGAGAATACGTTCATCATGAACACCTTAGTTACAAAACCGGCTCCTGACTTCACTGCAGCAGCTGTTCTTGCAGATAATTCCATAGTAGAAGATTTTAAATTGTCCGATTTTCGCGGCAAATATGTGATTCTCTTTTTCTATCCCCTTGACTTCACATTTGTCTGCCCCTCGGAAATTCTTGCCTTCAACAAGCATCTTGACAGATTTAAACAGAAAAATTGTGAAATTATCGGCGTCTCCATAGATTCCCAATTTTCACACCTCGCCTGGAAAAACACACCGGTCAATGAAGGTGGAATCGGTCAAATTCAATATCCGCTGGTTGCTGATCTGGATAAAAAAATATCCAGTAATTACGGAATACTTCTCGATGTCGGCATAGCCCTCCGCGGCACCTTTCTTCTGGATAAGGAAGGCATTGTCCGCCATGCAGTGATTAACGATCTGCCACTCGGCAGAAATATTGAAGAAGCGTTGCGCATGGTGGATGCTCTGCAATTTCATGAGGTGCACGGTGATGTCTGCCCAGCCAACTGGAAAGATGGCGAGGAAGCCATGAAACCCACCTCAGCCGGGGTTGCGGACTACCTGTCCAAGCACAGCTGATCATATCTCATCTCTGCCGCCTGCTCGTTCTGCTCTTCCTGATCGGCAGAGTCCAAAACTATAAAAAAATGTAGTATAGTTGTGGCTATTTATCATTATTTCGGTAACAATATTTTAGCACCTGTCCGGAAGAGGAGATTGGGAAGTCTGTACTACCCTTGATTCAATAACAGGGAAAGGGAGACGCCGTAAGTCCATTTCCAAACGGGTGCGACCTGTCGACGGCCAACTTGCTGTATATCGCATACGATGCAATAAGGCCGTCTTTAACATGGTTGCCGGTCAATGCCTCATTTCAGCTAAACAAGGAGACTAACGATGACTAACCAGAATGAAGTTTACAAATGTGCTCTCTGTGGCAACATTGTGGAAGTACTCCACGTAGGCGCCGGAGAATTAGTCTGCTGTGGACAACCCATGGATCTCATGTCCGAAAATACCGTTGATGCAGCAAAGGAAAAACATGTTCCTGTGATCGAAAAAGTTGAAGGGGGCTATAAAGTCACTGTCGGCTCCGTTCCTCATCCCATGGAAGAAAAACACTGGATAGAGTGGATTGAACTTATTGCCGACGGCAAGGTCTATCGTCAAAACCTGAAACCGGGCATAGCCCCCGAGGCGTTTTTCTGCATTGAGGCTGACCAGGTTTCAGCCCGCGAATACTGTAATCTGCATGGATTGTGGAAAGCCTGAAAGGCTCGATAAGGAACTTGTGCAGGATATTTGATTGGAAGCGAATTTTTTAAAAGGCTGATGCTGGTCAATTCTAAACAGAGATACTCTTAAAAGGAAAGCACAATGAAAAAATATGTTTGCGTAGTTTGTGGGTGGGAATACGATCCTGAAGCCGGTGATCCCGACAATGGTGTAGCTCCAGGCACAGCATGGGAAGACGTCCCGGAAGATTGGGTTTGTCCGGTCTGCGGCGCCGGTAAGGACGAATTTGAGGAAGCCTGATATCCCATAAACCTCCGACCATACATCCATGGTCGGAGGTTTGTCAATTGAGGAGACAGAGATGAACAAAACTATTTTCTTTGCTTTTCGAGGAGATCCGCTCTGTTTTATCCATGTCCTTCTTAATGCTCTGGATCTGCATGAAAAGGGGATGGAAGGCAAAATCGTACTCGAAGGCGAATCTGTTACCCTGATAGCCGAAATGGCCAAAGAGGGACACTTTTTACACCAACTGTATATCAAAGCAAAAGAACAGGGTCTTATTATTGGAGCCTGTAAGGCCTGTTCCAACAAATTAGGTGCCACAGAGGCGGTGGAACAGGAAAATATTCCACTCATAGGCGAGATGTCAGGCCACCCTGCGATGTCGCCATATCTGGAACAGGGCTACACGATACTGACCTTTTAGGAATGCGACAAAACAACAAAAAATGCCCCACTTGGTATTCACAAGCGAGGCATTTTTTATGAAGAATATCAGCAATGCTGTTTTTCAATAATGATTTTTTCCATGGCAGCAATCACCTCCTGCGCACTGAGAGAGGATGAATCAATAAAAACAGCATCTTCCGCCTGTTTCAGGGGAGCTATGGCCCGTTGACTGTCATCCCGGTCACGCTGAATGATCTGCCTGAGCAGATCCTGCTCATCGACGTCTTCACCACGATCACGAAGTTGAGCAACCCGTCTTCCGGCTCGTATTTCAGGACTTGCATCAAGATAGAACTTCCATAAGGCATTTGGAAAAACAACAGTTCCCGTATCCCTTCCTTCGGCTACAACTCCGCCCCCGGCGCCTATCCTCTGCTGGAGCCTGGTGAGATACCTGCGCACCTCCGGCAGGGCCGAGACACGAGAGGCCTGCATACCCATTTCCGGAGTGCGGATATATTCGGATATATCCCTGCCGTCTAAAAATACCTGAACATCACTCTCCTGATTCAAAGCCGGACGTAAATCCAGGGATAACCCTTTCAGTAAAGAAGAAAGGGCTTCAAAATTATTCAGATCTATGTCTTTTTCCTTACAGGCAAAGCCGACAGCCCTGTACATGGCTCCGGTATCCAGATAAGTAAAACCGAGTTTTGCCGCCAACCCACGGGAAACCGTTGATTTTCCGCCTCCGGACGGACCATCGATGGTTACGACACGTACGAAATCAGACATATGACAATTCCCTGAGGCACGTTTCAAACGCTCCTAAAAATCGTTGATTCTCCATATCGGTTCCCACTGTTATCCGAATGAACTGTGGATATCCGTAGGCTTTCATTGAGCGCACGATGACGCCTTTATGCAGCATGGCCTCATACAAATCAGTCGCATCCCCACGAACATCAATAAGAAAAAAATTGGTGTGGGAAGGGTAGGGCGAACAACCGAGTGCAGCTACCTTTTCACTCAACCATGCCCGACCTTTTTTCGTTTCCCTCAGGGTATGCTCGTAGTGGTCCGTATCATTCAGCGCTGCCATGGCCCCTATCTGACCTAACAGATTAATATTAAAGGGTTGCCTTACCCTATGCAGCATATCGGCTAAGTCACGGTGCATAAGACCAAAACCTACGCGTAAACCGGCCAGACCGAACGCCTTGGAAAAAGTTCTCAGGCTTACCAGGCCGGGAAGCCCTTCATGGTTTCTGATGGAAGAAAACAGCTCTATCTGCTGCTCTTTATCTACAAAATCCACATAGGCCTCATCCAGAACTACCACCACTGTTTCAGGAAGCCTGCGAAGAAATTGATCAAAAACAGGTTGTTCGATAAAGGTGCCTGTAGGATTATTGGGATTATCGATAAAAATAAGCTTTGTCTTTCCGGTGACCCTTTTTACAATGGCATCCAGATCGTGTTGCATATTTTTGAGATCCAGGACGAGATTTGTTCCTCCCCGTACCTGAACAAATTTCTGGTACATGAGAAACGACGGGTGTGATGTAATGACTTCATCACCTGATGAGACCAGGGCCTTGACCAGAAACTCTATCACCTCGTTGGAACCGTTTCCCAAAACAATTTCTTCGGGCTCTGCGCCCGTCCAATTGGCAAGGGCCTGGGCCAGATAATAGTTGGATCCATCAGGGTAGCGGTGCAGATTGACCAGTTGATCCCGCACAGCATCAACAGCCTTGGGTGAAGGACCCCATGGATTTTCATTGGATGCCAGTTTAACGGCATTGGTGACGCCATACTCCCGTTCCAGTTCATCCAAGGGTTTGCCGGGAGGGTAGGGGACTATGTCAGCTATATTTTGTGGTACTTGCAACTTCATAAAATCACCCCAGATCAGGTTTCCTGCCGGCAATGCCAAGCTGTTTCTCCAGGTTAAATCCTGCTCTCAGTAAAATTTCTTCTTGAAAATGTCCGGCCTGCATCTGCATCCCTACCGGCAGTCCTGCAGCTGTAAATCCGCAGGGAACGGACATACCCGGAATTCCCCCCAGGTTGGCTGACAGGGTCAAAATATCGCTGAGATACATGGACAAAGGATCATCGGCTTTTTCCCCGATCGGCCAGGAAGGTGTAGGAGTAACCGGAGAGACGATGAGATCACAGCTGCTGAATACATTCTCAAAATCTCTTTTTATCAAGGTTCTGACCTGGGAGGCTTTTTTGTAATAGGCGTCATAATATCCGGCTGAAAGGGCATAGGTACCGATAAGGATGCGTCGTTTCACCTCATCTCCAAACCCCTGGGAGCGACTGGTATTATACATATCCAGCAGTTCCTGTGTCTGTTTATTTCTGTACCCGTAGCGAACCCCGTCAAAGCGGGCGAGATTGGAACTCGCCTCGGCAGGAGCAATGAGATAATACACGGCAACGCAATATTCAGTGTGGGGCAGATTCACCTCCACAACTTCGGCGCCGGCATCTTTCAGTGCATCGATCCCCCTGTTAATGACGGCTTCCACTTCAGGATCAATTCCCTGCCCGAAATATTCCACAGGCACCCCGATACGAACTCCCTGCAACCCCTCTTTAAGGACGGCAGTATAGTCAGGTACGGGAGTATTGATGGACGTGGAATCTTTTCCATCATATCCGGCAATACAGTTCATCATAAGGGCGGCATCATGCACATCCTTGGTGATGGGACCAATTTGATCCAGGGAACTGGCAAAGGCTACAAGGCCGTATCTGGAAACCCTTCCATAGGTTGGTTTGAGTCCCACAACTCCGCAAAGGGATGCCGGCTGTCGAATGGAACCGCCGGTGTCGGAGCCCAGTGCGGCAAAGCATTCATCCGCTGATACGGCTGCGGCTGATCCTCCACTGGAACCACCCGTTACATAGCCTGCTTTCCATGGGTTTTCAGGTACCCCAAAGGCACAGTTCTCATTGGTGGAACCCATGGCAAACTCATCCATGGTAAGTTTTCCCAGAAGCACGGCCCCGGATTGCTGCAGCCGCTCAATAACGGTGGCGTCATAGGGGGGAATAAAGTTTTCAAGAATACGCGAACCGCAGGTTGTTTTCATATCCTGCGTACACAGAACATCCTTCACGGCGAGGGGTATGCCGCATAAGGGATTGTCCCTGCCTTTTTTTCGCATCCTGTCTGCTTCTTCGGCCTGTTTAAGAGCCAAATCTTCATAAACGCTGAGGTAGGCTTTTATTTTGCCGTCCACCGCGGAAATTCGTTCAAGAACTGATCTGGTGAGTTCTAGAGAAGAAATTTCTCCCCGGGAGAGTTTCTCCGATGCTTCATGCAATGTAAGTGAATAAGAGTGCATATCGGTCTGATCAATAATGATGGAAAGTATAGTAAGACTGCGATCCTGTTATATAACTCTGGGAACGATAAAGGATTCCCCATTCTGTTCAGGGCCGTTAGCCAACGCTTTTTCTCGGTCCAGGGAAGGCTTGACTGCATCTTCCCTGAATGCATTGGTTACCTGTTGAGTATGGGTTGTTGCAGGAATGTCAGTGGTATCCACTTCATCGAGTTTAGCCGCATACTGGAGAATGTTATCCAGCTGCTGAGTCATTTTTTCACTTTCCTCAGCACCTAATTCAAGCCGTGCCAGGCGGGCAACGTGCTGTACTTCCTGGAGGGTAATCTTCATGAATATCTATATGGTTGTGGATTTTTTTTGGACGCCCGTAGGGAAACCTTATCCTTTGAGGCAATTCCGCTCAGGGGATTGGTGAACCATCCCTGAACGGAATATCAAGACCTTTTTCCGGTAGGGCAGGTTCTCCGGTATTGCGAAATTGTTTTTATACTGCGATTAGTGAGAAAGAACAACCCCGGCAAAAATATCTACCAACTGCGCATCAAAGTGAGTGCCTCCACATCGACGCAGTTCTTCCACTGCCTCACGGGAGGTCAGATTTCTCCGATAATTTCTACGTGAAGTCATGGCATCATAACTGTCGGCAATGGTAATTATACGGGTAAGCGTATCCAGTTCATTACCGGAAATTCCATCGGGGTAACCGGAGCCATCAAGTTTTTCATGATGGTGGCGGATAATGTCCATCTCTTTTTCCATAAACCCCAACGGCTCGATAATACTGGCACCTACCGCCGGATGTTTCTTTATCAGTTCCCATTCTTCATCTGTGAGCGGCCCGGGTTTTTGAATACAGGAAAGGTCGATTACCAGTTTACCGATGTCATGGAATTGCGCGGCTCGCTGCAGGGTTATAAGATCATCTTTTCCGACTTGAGCCGCTTCTGCAAGCTTCATGCTGAATTCGGTAACCCGCAGGGTATGACCTGCTGTATAGCCGTCTTTTTCTTCCATGGCAGTCTGCAGACTGGACATAATGGAAACAGTGGCCTTCTCAAGATGATGACTGTATTGCTCCAGCAGAATATTTTTGTCTGCCAGTTCCTTGGTTTTTTTAAGGACTTCTGCCTGAAGATTTTCCTTACTGCGTCTTTCTCTGAGGATGTAATGCCTCTTTTCAACGGCGCGTTTCACCCGTACGTGAAAAATTTCTATATCTTCTATGGGTTTTGTCAAAAAATCATAGGCGCCGAGATTAATGGCTCTGACGGCATAATCCATGGACCCGGCGCCGGTCAGAAAAAGAACAGGTATGTCCAGATCCAATTTATTCAGTTCTTCCAGGGTCTGGAAACCATCCAGACCAGGCATGTTTATATCCAGAATAATGACATCAAACTTTTCGCTTACCTGTTCAAGCAACTCACGCCCACTGGAAACGGATGTAACCTGATGTTTGAAAAGGGTGAGTATTTTTTCTATGGCTGAACGTACAAGCAGGTCGTCGTCAGCTATGAGAATGTGCGATCCCATGGAATATCTTTATGCTATGTTTTCCTGAAATTTCCAATACCGTCCCAGGAGATGTTTGAGCTGAGGCAATATATCCACCACCTTGTCTTTCACTGCATGTTCTATGGTCGTCTCATCCGTTAGATATGGAGCAATTCCCGAGATAGGACTACCATACAGTTCCTGCAGGACGGCAAGTGAACCATGAAGCATGCCCTCAGGAGTATATCCGCCTTCCAATGCAATCAAAATTCTGCCTTCACATATTTGCTCGGCAATCTGAACAAGTTTTCTGGTCATATAAGCAAAACCGGCGGGAGTAACCCGCATAATACCCAACGGATCTCCTTGAAAAATATCAAATCCGCAAGAAACCAAAATAATATCCGGTTGATACTGAAAAGCAACAGGCGTGACTACCTCTGCAAATATTTTTGCATAGGATACATCATCGTATCCGCCTTTCAGGGGAACATTAATTGTATATCCTTCTCCTTGTCCTTCACCTGTTTCTTCCAGAGAACCTGTACCCGGATATTGGGGATACTGGTGCAGTGAACAAAAAAGCACCTGGGAGGTATTATAAAAACTTTTCTGGGTACCGTTCCCGTGGTGTAGATCCCAATCCACTATAAGAATTTTTTCCAACCCTACATTACGTAGACAATAATGAGCCGCCAGCGCCACATTATTGAACAGGCAGAATCCCATTGATTTATGTTTTTCCGCATGATGCCCTGGTGGACGAACCAGACAGAATCCGTTATCCGCCTGACCGTTGCAGATACGTTGAACCCCGTCCGTAACTGCACCTGCCGCCAAAAGGGCTGTTTCATAGGAAAGAGGGGATGTCCGTGTATCACCACTTAAATATGCTGCTCGTTTACCGGCTGTCAAGGCTACTTCATCAATCATTGCCTGGGAATGATTATACAATACTATCTCTTCAGAAACGGGAGAAAAAGAAGGGAAGAAAAAATGTTCGGCTACATCTTTCTGTTCCAGTACCTGGTATATTTTTTTCAGCCTTTCAGGATTTTCAGGGTGGGTTTTACCGGGATCGTGGTCAAGAAATCTCTTATCTTTGTATACAGCTGTTGTTCTCATAGGTATGATCTGTAAAAAAGAAAATGTTATCTTCACTCACAAGGCAATCCATCGCAACATCGTGAGCTTCCACGGGTACATGGGTAACTATCTGCAAGGTATAAGCAAGCCCCAGACGAAAACCTCTATTGCTCTGTCCGGCAAAAAATTTGTCATAATATCCGCCTCCATATCCAATCCTGTTTCCCTTTTTATCAAAAACCGCTCCGGGTACCACGATAAGATCAAGTACCGGAGCTCTACCATCGGCAGCTCCCCGGACATCTTTTCCCGGCTCTAAAATCCCCATATACCCTGGAGATAATTCTTTGTCCGGATCGGTAATTTCCACAGGTTCCATCGTTTTTTCAACGGGATTGACCCTTGGGATGTACAGTTTTTTATCGTCATGTAAAATTTTTTCCACCAGCATGGTTGTCTGCACTTCACTGCGAAAATGCAGATAGGTGCAAACCGATTCGGCCTGGATATACGGGACCGAGGAAAAAACGAGGTCATTTATTCGTATACTCTTGTCCTTCTGTTCGGATTGACTCATCTTATCACGTAACAACAATATGTTATTTCGCAATATTCCTTTATTGATCATTTTTGGCCACATCAATACCGGTGTGTTATATCCCCCAAAAAAAAAGCGGCATCCCTTTGCAGGATACCGCCTTTTCCAATAAATGAAAAAAAAAAATTACATCGGCAGCAAGAGTTTATTGCTGTCTTCATTCCATGATACGATCAGCCACCAGACAGCGGCAAAAATTATTATCAGTCCCAATGTCCAGCCATACCCCATTACATCCGGCAGATACACTTTTTTACCGAGCCAGCCGTTCGCCTCTATCTCATAGGCTTTGAAGAAGGCTTTCACCAGTGAATTGGAAACAGCGAAAAAGGGAACAACAAGCCACAATTTGATCTGACCTTCCCCTACGCGCCACAGCGTACCGGAACCGCAGCCGCCTGCCATCATTGCTCCGACGCCGAAAATAAAACCTCCGACAACTGCACCCCAGCCAAACGTCGGGCTGACATAATAGGCGGTATTAAGGACTGAATCTCCGTCAAAGCGTACAGGAACGCCATATTTAAGAACAGCTGCGCCAACCGCTACTATAACGATGGAAAGGGCCACTGAACGCGCCATGGTGCTGTCACCGGTCATATGGGGTTCACGAAAACCCTGGATCATACACCAGCGACCACGCTGCATGGCATATCCGATTGCAGCTGAAATAAGCACGACCCCGCAAAGGGAATTAATATATTCTTCATAATCATCCGGTTCCATGCCGGCATATTGCAGAGCAGCCCAAATTAACCCGACAACGCCTGCTACACCGACTATCCATTGAACAGGGTAGGGGATATTGACGGTAAAAGATCCGCCTCCTCCCCAGCTTATATGTTCCATTTCTTTATAGAGAAGCCAGAGTCCGAAGATGGCGCCGGGAACGAGACCCACCCACATGGCAAATCCGTTTGCCGCCAGATTACCGATGGCATTGTACATACCGCCAACGTTACAACCGCCGGCAAGTGCGGAACCAATGCCCATCAAAACACCGGCAATCATCGCTTTCACATATTCACGAACCGGTGGAAAACGGAATGCAAACTGACCCCCGAGACAGGCTGATATAAAAGCGCCTCCTATCAATCCCAAGCCGATAACGGATCCTGAGTTAAACCATATGGAATGATTTAAAAGAAAATCTTCACCATCGGTAATACCCACCAGTTCTGAAAGATTCTCTCCATAAATACCTATTCCGTACAGAATCCAGTCACCCCAGTTACGGATGGCGCCGACAGCCCCCCATGGCCGCCACCAGGCCATGATTAAAATACTGAGCAACGCAACAATGATACCGGTGGTTGCAGCGTTCCACTCATCCTGGCAAAGAATTTTATACAGCCTCTTCACCTTTTGCCAAAACAGCTTAATGTCGTCCATTGTCTGCCCTCCTTAGGCCCTCAAATAAAGTAAAACTTTAGCCGAATCCAATGAAAATCATCTAAAATACCTGTGCCTTTTTAATTTGTCAATAAGCTCAATTAATCAAATCATTAAAGCACAATATTGAATTCCCATTCAGTTGCATGGCCGTGTAAAAATGACCTGAATGCTGATTCAGGATTCACCTTGACAAACAGTAGTTTCTTCTATACTTTTAACTGTCTTTTTTCGTGTGTAAAACAGACCTTTAAACTGTTCTTTTATTCAGGAGGAAAAAAATGAGTGATGTAAAAGTTGCACCTGACGGATTGGATGTGGCATCAGTATTGGATGCAAAGGGCCTGAGCTGCCCCATGCCTCTGCTTCGCACCAAAAAAGAAATCGGTAAGATCGGTTCCGGTGAGATCCTTCATGTTATGGGTACAGATCCAGGCTCCAGAAACGACATTCCCGGTTGGTGCGAGCGTGCCGGTCATGAATATCTAGGTGAAAAAGAAGAGAGCGGATACATCAGCTTTTTTATCAAAAAAGGATAATTTCCCA
This sequence comes from Desulfobulbaceae bacterium, assembly GCA_963678525.2. Classification (GTDB taxonomy): domain Bacteria; phylum Desulfobacterota; class Desulfobulbia; order Desulfobulbales; family Desulfobulbaceae; genus Desulfogranum. The sequence goes on along the minus strand of CAXXDG010000002.1, from coordinate 1,059,911 downwards.
ATTATCAATAACGCATCCTTTTCGAGGAGGAAAAGCCAATGGCTGCTGATCCGAATAAACTCGGTATATTTGTTACCAGCAATCAAAACATGCGGCACATACTCGGATTGACCCGTGCTGCAGTAAGAGCCGGAAAAGAGGTAATGGTTTTCTTTACCTTTAAATCCGTTCACCTTACCAAAAGTCCTGAATTTCTTGAACTGACCGGAATGTGCAAAGTTGAAAACGTTGCCATCTGCGCAGACAGTTATATCTGTGAGGGATTCGATAACATTGCCGATGTCCCCCCCGGGCTGACCGACAAGCAAATGCGTACTCAGGCATTTCATGGCGCTATTCTCGAGGAATGCGCCAAATATATAGTAATGTAAGGAGATACGGATATGGAATCACTGAAAGTATATGTACTGATAGCCAACCGTGTGTATAATGATGGAATTCGTTCCGGCCTGGGACTTGCCGTAGAAAATCACTACGCCTATCCGGTCATCCTTAATGGCGAATTTCCACGCATGTCCGATTACATGGCAGAAAACATCGCCTGGATTGCCGATATGGAAGGCGAGGTATTCAGCTGTGGAGCGGATGCGCCGACAGATCTGCCGGAAGGTACGGAGATTACGAATATCACTCTGGAAGAGCTTGGCGAAAAAATGCGTGAAGCAGATGTTATCATCCCTTACGGGCTTCCTAAACAATCACACGAACCGCCCGCGGCATGTGGAGAATAAGGAGTACTACCAATGAGCGATGAAAAAATGAAAATTCTGCAGGTTTACCGTTCCGAGCCTAACAGCGATGTCCAGAAACTGGTTGAAATTCTCAACCGGGATCGTGATGCCGATGAATTCAAGCTCTATCTGAACAATCCAAATTACGATACCCTGTTCCAGAAAATCTGGGCGGCGGATAAAACAGTTTGCTGGTGGTAATATCTGTAACGCCGGATATGTTGTTATTCTAAATTCGGGTTTATATGAACGCTCTGCTTTGACGGCAGAGCGTTTTTTTTATTTTAAAATTCCCTGCAAAGTTTGCATTATCCTGTCGTGAAAATATGGTCTGAACTGTTTTATTTGTTCATTGGACCTTGAAGGATGCACTCTGTTAGTAAGCAAAATGACGGCTATATTCTTTAAGGGATCCATCCAGAAAGATGTACCTGTAAAACCGAGATGCCCTGCGCTTTCCAAGCTGAAATGACTGCCGCTGCTCGATATTCCAGGAGTTGGTCTGTCAAATCCAATATAGCGGGCGCCTGCTCTGCCCGGATTTTGAAACAGTATTGCAAATTGGTTTCCACCTAAAGCATTACTTTGTCCGTCACCTCTCCAGACCGTCAACATTTTTTCAACAAGAGCCGTCACCCCATAGATATTTCCAAAAAGTCCGGCATGACCGGCCACTCCACCTAAGAACCAGCAGTTTTCGTCATGGACTTCACCCTGGATCAATTTTTTCCGCCAATAGCAGTACTCCGTAGCCGCGCAATCAAGAGCATTCTTTCTACCATCCCGGGGAAGAAAAAACAGTGAATCAGATATTCCCAGAGGGTCGGTCACATTCGTTGAAAAATACTCATCCAACCTTCTACCGCTTACCCTCTCTATTATATCTCCAAGAAGAATATAGCCCAAATCACTGTACACAGATTGTGTTTCAGGGCTGTTTTGCAGGCTCTCATCCAATATCCGATCTACCAATAGCAATTGATTACCACGGGATGAAAACGGCTCATATTCTGCGAAATACGATCTGTAAGGGGGAAGGCCGCTTAAATGCGCCAAAAGCCGGCCAATTGTAATTTTGCCGTGGGATGAGGACAGCGAAGCATATACATCGGCAAGTGAGGTATGTAACGCCAATTTATTTTCAACAATCAGATGAATAATACAAAGCGCCGTACTTAAAGGTTTTGTCAATGAGGCGAGATCGAAAAACGTCTTTTCTGTAACGGTTGTATGACCAGACATATAACCTGTTGTTCCGCAAGCATATATGGAACATTCTCTTTCTTCACCATCTGTAAAGCACACCGCTCCTGCGCAGGCGGAAAATACACCCTGATCACACCCGGTCAAACACACCTGTTTCAGTTGATTATCAATTTGATTTTTCAATATTTTTATCATACCGGCATGGTCATAATTAATTTGATATTTCAGATATTTTCGAGTATTTTTAACCTATCTTGATAACTCTGTTCATAACCTGTTCAAGTAGAAGTGAAAAGATTGTTGATTACGTATAAACAGCAAAAATTCACACGCAATTCAAAGCTGATAAACAATTCTTAGATGAATATTTTATAAAGTAACTTTAAGCAGTTAACTTTACTATCAACATTTCAACAGCTCTAATAACCACAACAATATTTTATATATACAAAGGATTTATTATTATGGCCTTTCAGTTCAACATAGGCAGGGATGAATTACTCAAGGCAATAAGCACCCAACAAAACATAACCAGTAAAAAGGGTACATTGGCTATTTTATCCAATGTTTTATTGGAAGTAGGTCATGATCAAGTGGTTTTTACCGGAACTGATCTCGAAATAGGCTTAAAACAAAATGTACCGGCAGAGGTCATCTCCGAAGGAAGCCTCACTTTGCCTGCCAAGAAACTCTTTGAATTGGCCAGGGAATCCGGATCCACAGTTATATCCTTTAAAGAGCAGGAAAATAACTGGGTAGAGATTACAGCTGGTCCCAGTGTCTATAAACTGGCCGGTATGGTCAGTGATGAATTTCCCCAGTTTCCCGAGCATGACCAGGATAGTCTTATCAGTATAGATAGTATAATAATTTCCGACCTGGTTGATAAAACCATCTTTTCCATTGCCCAGGATAAAGAAAATATGTACAGCCTCACAGCTGCGCTTTTTCAAAAACATCGTGAGGATGAAAAACTGTTTTTACGCATGGTCTCTTCAGACGGTCATCGTCTATCCATAATGTCTCAAGAAGTTGAAGAAAGTGTTGATAACCTGCAGCTGCCTTCCACAACACTGATTCCCAGAAGAGGTGTGCAGGAAATACGTAAATTTTGTGAAAATAGAGATTCCATATATTTTGGAATAGAAGAAAAGCAGGCCGTTTTAAAAAGTGATGATGCTATTCTCATCGTTCGATTAATGGAAGGTGAATTTCCTGATTTTAATGCCATTATAAGCGTCATTAATCGAGATAATGTTATAGATGTCAATAGATTACGATTTTTAGAAAGTCTCAAGCGTATTAATCTGTTCACCGAAGATTTGTTCCATGCCATAAAATTGGAAATAAAGGATGCTACTATGATCCTAAATTCGCAGAATGCGGATTATGGTTCGGCAACAGATGAATTTTCAGTGGAATATGATGGTGAACCACTCTCACTTGGCTTTAACTGCAGATATTTCATAGATACCCTGCAAGTTATTGAAGGAGAAACTATTCAGGCTGCTATCAGTTCAGATGAAAGTCCGTGCCTTATTACTTCTCAAGATGATCCAGGATTTCTGAGCATTATTATGCCTATGAAACTGTAAATTTTTTTCTCTATGGGATCAGCTTCTGCCGCAATAGGGATACCGCCTGTATCCCTATTGAGCGCTTCTGAGGGTGCGGTTCGTAATACTTGAAGAATGTCATAACGAACAGGTTTGAAACTGAAATATCTGCTGCAACATACAAATACTGACGCCTTCACTTTTAGAAGGGTCTTTTTTTCTTGAAATACGATAAAGGAATACAGTGAGCGAACATACTACATCGTCTTATGGAGCCGAACAAATCAAGGTTCTGGATGGTCTGGAAGCAGTACGTAAACGACCCTCCATGTATATCGGTAATACAGCCGAGGAAGGTTTACATCATTTGATTTATGAAGTTGTTGATAACTCCATAGATGAGGCTTTGGCAGGGTATTGCGACCGAATCAGGGTAACTATTCATGAAGATAATTCCGTTACCGTCATGGATAACGGCCGCGGCATCCCTGTTGATATGCATCCGACCGAAGGAATTTCCGCTGTTGAACTGGTCATGACCACCTTGCACGCCGGAGGTAAATTTGATCACTCAACCTACAAGGTATCCGGAGGATTACACGGTGTAGGCGTATCAGTGGTCAACGCACTGTCCATCACAGCCTATGCGGAAATATGGCGTAATGGAAAAATTTACAAACAGAGCTATGCACAGGGTCTCAGAACCAGCGAACTCGAAGAAATAGGAACCAGTGATAAAACCGGGACAATCATTCATTTTATCCCGGATGGATCCATTTTTACGGAAACGACTGTTTTTAAATATGAAATAATAAAAAACAGATTACGCGAACTGGCTTTTTTAAATAAAGGCATTCGTATTTATCTCAAAGATGAACGGACCGGAGAAGAAGATACATTTCACTTTGACGGCGGTATTGTTTCCTATGTGGAGTACCTGAACAGAAAGCGGACCCCGGTTCATCAGGATCCAATTCTGGTAACAGGAGAAAGGGATCAGGTACAAGTTGAAGTATGTTTTCAATATTTTGACGGTTATTCTGAAAGGCTGTTTTCTTTTGTAAATAATATCAACACAAAGGAAGGCGGTTCCCATGTAGCAGGGTTCCGGTCAGCCCTCACCAAATGTATCAACAGATATGCCAATGATGACGTGGTCCCTAAAAACCTGCGTGAAAAAATGGGCGGAGATGATGTTCGAGAGGGACTTACCTGCATTATTTCAACCAGAGTGCCCAACCCACAGTTTGAAGGTCAGACAAAGACTAAACTGGGAAATTCAGAGGTTAAATCCATAGTTGATTCCATCTGCAGTGAAAAACTTGCCGTTTATCTGGAACAGAATCCTGCTGTAGCTAAACGAATTCTCAGTAAAGCTGTTGAAGCGGCCAGGGCAAGAGAAGCTGCCAAAAAGGCGCGGGAGCTTTCCAGAAAGAAAGGCGGTCTCTCTGTCATGATGGCGGGTAAACTTGCTGAATGTCAGAGTAAAGATCCTTCAAAAAGAGAGCTTTTTATCGTTGAGGGTGATTCTGCAGGCGGTTCCGCCAAACAGGGACGAGACAGAGCTATTCAAGCCATTCTGCCTTTACGTGGAAAAATAATGAATGTTGAAAAGGCAAGATTTGATAAAATCCTCAATTCGGAGGAAATCAAGCAGCTTATAGCTTCACTGGGTACGGGAATAGGGCGTGAAGAATTTGACATGGATAAACTGCGTTATCATAAAATTATCATTATGACAGACGCTGATGTAGACGGAGCGCATATACGAACTTTGCTGCTGACTTTTTTCTATAGACAGATGCTTCCTTTAATCGAAAACGGATATGTTTATATCGGTCAGCCGCCCCTTTACAGATTGGCCAGAGGCAAAAATGAACAATATTTTCTGGATGATGAGGATTTAAATGCTCATCTCTATTCCCAGGCGAGCAGTTTGTTTTCAATCCGGACAGAAGAGAATGTTGTTCTGGTGAACGAAGAAATGGTGCAGCTGCTCCAGCGTTTATCACATTTTGAAAAAATTCTTCTTTTCCTGGAACGAATGAATATAGCGGATAAAATGACCATCTTTCTTTTGCAGCAAAAGGTGCATTCCGCTGATCAATTCCAGGATGAAAGCTTTGTTGAACAGTTGATTCAAAATATGGAACCGCTCAACCCCATGACCGGTAACATACGACCATGCCGTTGGCGGCCTTCTTGCTATGAGGTGGATATAACGTTTCAGGGACAGGCTATGTATACGACAACCCTTGGCCCCAACATTCCATTGATTAACGAATTCCGTCAGGCACTGGAGATATTTCCACATATAGCCTCATACATCAATGGCTCTTTTACCATAACACGAAGCGGTGTAAGTGGAAAAGAAACTGAATTCAAAGCCGAAGACTGGCGCAGGCTCATAGAAATTATACGAACGGAAACCTTTAAAGGCAGTCACCTGCAACGTTATAAAGGTCTCGGTGAAATGAATGCTGAACAGTTGTGGGATACTACTATGAATCCGGAAAACAGGCGATTGGTTCAGGTACAAATAGATGATGCTGAAATGGCGGATGATGTTTTTTCAACCCTCATGGGGGACAAGGTCGAACCTCGCAGGGAGTTTATTCAAAATCATGCTCTGGAAGTATCGGATCTTGATATTTAAAGAACAGTTCAAAAACAGTGAATTTTCTGTAAGTTTTTATAATTACAGGGATAAAATCACCGTTTAGTTTTAAACTCAGGAAACAATAATGACAGATAGTTCTGACATACAGGAAATGGAAAAACCGACAATAGCCATCGAAAAAGAATTACGGAAATCCTATCTGGATTACGCTATGTCGGTCATCATCGGGAGGGCTTTACCCGATGTTCGTGACGGTTTGAAACCGGTTCACAGACGCACGCTTTTTGCCATGCGTGAGCTGGGAAACACCTATAATCGTCCGTATATAAAATCGGCACGCATCGTTGGTGATGTAATAGGTAAATTTCATCCCCACGGCGATTCTGCAGCATATGATACTCTGGTTCGCATGGCCCAGGATTTTTCCATGCGCTATCCCCTCGTCGACGGACAGGGAAACTTCGGTTCCATGGATGGAGACAGTGCAGCTGCCATGCGTTATACCGAAGCCCGTATGACCCGTCTGGATCAGGAGCTGGTTGCTGATCTGGATAAAGATACTGTGGATTTTGTTCCCAACTATGACAACTCTCTGCAGGAACCGGCCGTCCTTCCATCTAAAATACCCAATATCCTTATCAACGGATCAGAAGGTATTGCGGTTGGTATGGCAACAAAAATTCCACCCCACAATCTGACAGAGGTTATTGACGGCCTGATGAACCTGATAGATAACCCGAGCATCAGTATCCATGAACTTATGGAAAACGTCCATGGCCCTGATTTCCCGACAGGCGGTTTCATCTGCGGCAGGGCGGGAATACGGGAAGCCTATGAAACAGGCAGGGGTGTTGTTATCATGCGCTCCAAGACCCATGTGGAACAGCGGGGTAAACACGGTGAATCCATAGTTATCACAGAGATACCCTATCAGCAGAATAAAGCGGCATTGGTTGAAAAAATAGCCCTGCTGATAAAGGAAAAGAGAATACAGTCCATATCGGAAATACGCGATGAATCCGATCGTCACGGCGTACGGATCGTGCTTGATCTGAAAAAGGATGAAATAGCGGATGTGGTTATCAATCAGCTTTTTAAGATGACGCCTCTGCAAAAAAGTTTCGGCATTATTCTGTTGTGTATTGTCAATAATCGGCCGGAAATTCTCAATCTCAAACAGATACTCCAGCATTTTCTGGCCCATCGACGTACTGTTATATACCGCCGCACCGCCTACGAACTGCGTAAAGCTGAGGAAAAAGCTCATATTCTTGAAGGGTTGAAAATAGCCATATCCAATCTCGATGAGGTGGTCGAACTCATCAAGGCGGCAGCTAATCCCGCTGAAGCCAGGGAAGAGCTCATCCGTCGTTTTGACCTTTCTGAAATTCAGGCGCAGACCATACTCGATATGCGTCTGCAGAGATTAACAGGACTTGAACGGGAAAAAATTATTCAGGAATATAATGAGATCCTGGAAAAAATCGCATGGTTGAAAAAGGTATTGAGTGATGAAGCGCTGGTCATGCAGATTATTCGCGATGAATTCGAACAGATTAGAGCTGATTACGGCGATACCAGAAAAACTGAGATTATTGACGCTCCCGATGAAATTCTGCCTGAAGATATGATCGCGCCGGAAACCATGGTGGTAACGATAAGTCACACGGGCTACATCAAAAGAAACCAGCTCTCCCTGTACAAGGCCCAAAAAAGGGGAGGGAAGGGTATCAAGGGAATGATCACCCTTGAAGATGACTTTGTGACCAGTCTGTATACTGCATCGACTCTGGACACCTTTCTTTTCTTTACCAACACGGGAAGGGTATTCTGGCGTAAAGTATACGAACTGCCTATGGGCGGCAGAACGGCGCGGGGCAAAGCCATTGTCAATCTTCTTGAACTTGGAAAGGAAGAGAAAGTAGCTGCCATCCTGCCTGTGGCTGACTTGGCCAACGCGGATGACAGTCGAACGGTGCTGACGGTAACAAAAAAGGGCAGGGTAAAGAAAACCAGTATATCCGAATATAAACGCCCCTTGCGCAGAGGTAAATTCGGGCTGACCATCAAAGATGATGATGAAATTATTACCGCTTCCCTTACCTCCGGAGATGACTCCATCTTCATTGTCACCAGACAAGGCATGTCTATCCATTTTCATGAATCCGATGTACGTCTGATGGGGCGCATGGCAGCAGGAGTGAAAGGCATAACCCTGGCGGATGATGACGAGGTGGCAGGTGTTGCGGTTATAGAAGGCGATGATTCCATTCTTACTGTTACCGAAAACGGATATGGGAAAAGAACCGCTGTTTCTGAATATAAAATCCAGAAAAGAGGAGGCAAAGGCATATTTGCCATTAAAGCGAGTGAAAGAAACGGACAGGTTGTCGGGGTACTCACAGTGGATGATCTGGACCAGGTCATGATGATAGCCAATTCCGGTAATGTCATTCGCATGCCCATGGACGCGCTGCGCATAATCGGCCGTAATACCCAAGGAGTTCGATTGATTAATATGCAGGAGGAAGAGTATGTGGTCGGCCTTTCCATGCTTGCCAGGGAAGATATTGTTGATGAGGATGATGATCTAACCGAATCTGCGGATGAATCAAGTGAAGATTAACAAAACCACAGTTATCGGTGCAGGCAGCTGGGGTACTGCATTAGCAATACTTCTTGCTGAAAAAGGCGAACAAACCTGTCTATGGGGACATCGACAGGAACATATGCAATGTCTGGAAGAGGAAAGACAGAACAGCCGATATCTTCCAGGGAACATATTTCCCGCCGGATTGCATCTGGAATCTGATTTGGGCCAGGCCGTGAAAGATGCTGATTGCATCGTGATGGTCGTCCCTTCCCACGGATTCAGAAAAGTTTTCAAGGGACTGCTGCCCTTTGTAAAGGATGGAACTATTTTTGTTTCTGCAACCAAGGGTATCGAACAGGGAACGTTCATGTCAATGACTGAAGTCATGAGAGATGAAGCGGCAATGGAAAGCGGTTTTTTCTTTGGAGCGCTCAGCGGTCCCAGTTTTGCTGAAGAAGTTGCACAGGGTGAACCCACTGCCGTTACCGTAGCTTTTGAAGACGCTGACGCAGCAACACTTGTCCAGGAGCTTTTCGCCACAGACCTTTTTCGCGCATACACTTCCAGGGACGTTGTCGGTGTGGAAATTTGCGGAGCTTTGAAAAATGTCATAGCCATAGGAGCCGGTATTTGCGAGGGGCTGGGTTACGGTCTCAATGCCAGGGCGGCCTTGATAACAAGGGGCCTTGCGGAAATAACACGTTTGGGAGTCGCTCTGGGAGCTGAGCCGCAAACATTTGCCGGCTTGAGCGGTCTTGGTGATCTGGTGCTGACCTGTACCGGGAATTTAAGCAGAAACAGAACAGTGGGCTTGAAACTCGGCTCCGGTAAAACGCTGAAGCAGACCCTTGAAGAGATGACCATGGTTGCCGAAGGAGTCAAAACGACCAAAGCATGCTATTCTCTTGCCAAAAGTAAAGCTATAGAAATGCCCATACTTGAACAGGTATACCAGATACTTTACGAAAATAAGGAATGTAACCTGGCGGTGAAAGACCTTTTCAGCAGAGGATTGAAATGCGAAACATGTTAAAATATGAAATTATCTTCCTATTATTTTTGATAACATCTCTTTTTTCCATCAGCGGATGCAGTCCTAAACAACAGGAAGCAGAGTCCCAGGCTGATACTGAACCGCTTTTACCCTTTAGTTTACCTGTCAGTTTTACAGGGCAAATAGATTGCGATACATGTGAATATGTACACGTAACTTTGAATCTTCGTTCGGATGGATTGTATCAACTTCGAAAAAAGTACGTTTACTCCAGCGGAGAAACAGAAACCGAATCACAGATGCGGCTGTGGAGATACGATGCAGGTGAACAACTCATTGTTCTGGGTAAAAATCCAGGTTCTCTGAAAACATATCAGGTGGTTGATCAGGAGACATTGCGTTTTCTGGATAAGGAAAACACTGAGACCAAAGAGCTTTCTGATTACGAACTGTATAAGCAGACAACAATTGATCCTTTTTACGATGTCGTCAAAATACGGGGTATGTATGCAGCAGGCAGTGTTCATAACGTACTGCGGGAATGTTCCAGCGGAGTAACATTTCGCGTTGATCCCAGTGCTGATTTTTATGCAATGGATAGACAATATAGAAGTATCCCTCACCAGAAAGAAGAGGGGCTGCTGGTATCGTTTCAGGGGCATCTTGTTTCAGGGAACAAAGCGAATAAAAGCCCTGAGATACTTGTCGTGGACAGATTCAATCGTATTTATCCTGATCAGGACTGCTCAGGCTACAAAACCAAAAAAGGCCTGATCGGTCCCACCTGGGTTGTTACAGAGATAGCCGGCCAATCGCTGCAGGAGATGGAACACATGCAACCTCCCTTTTTCACACTGAATGCTGATACTAATCAGGTAAGCGGATTTGCCGGATGTAACCGATTTCATGGGACCTATCTGTTTAAAGGCGAAATATTTATTTTTAACAAAATCGCTTCAACAAGAATGGCCTGTCCTAAAGGAACCAGCGTAGAGAGAGCTTTTTTTGAGGCTCTCGACAGTACGGAATCTTTTGAAATACAAGATGACACCCTCTATCTTAAAAATAACAGAGATGAGAGCGTGCTGACGTTGCATGCCAGAAACTGAATAATATGGTTTTGACGGGTATCCACCGGGCATCCGGGATAAAAAAATGCCCGGTAGACAGTATGATGCGGAAAAAATGGAAGAGAGCTGAATCTCAGTGGTAGGGGAGGGAGCTGCTTTTCAATCCATGCGCTCCTGCGACCAGTCATTATCCAGAAATTCAGTGTGATCCGGTTTAGGAGGCTTCAACTCATTCATGCGTTGATTCAACCAGATCTGAATTTTCTCTATTTCAGAGGCAAATTCAGCGAGCGCTTTCCCCCTGTGACTCAAAGACGCTTTCTCATCCATGCTGAGTTCAGCAAAGGTTTTACCTGCTTCAGGTGAAAAAAAGATTGGATCATAGCCAAATCCCGATTCTCCTCTTCTTTCTGTAATAATCTCTCCATCGCACTGGCCTTCCCAGGTGAGTGCGGGGCCTTTTGGCGTGGCAAGTGAAAGAACACAGACAAAGGAGGCTTTCCTGTTGGTTACACCCTCCATTTCCTTGAGTAATTTTTCACAATTATCCCAGTCAGTGGCTTTTTCCCCGGCATAACGGGCTGAGTATACCCCTGGACGACCGTCCAAAGCCTCGACAACCAGTCCGGAATCGTCGGCCAGACAGGGAAGTCCAAGCATTTTGGAATAATGAAGGGCTTTTTTATACGCGTTGTCGTCAAAGGTTTCACCATCTTCAACAGCTTCGGGCATGGGTCCAAAGTCAGCAAGGGAGCGGATGGCAACGGGCGTGTCTTTAAGAAGGTTTCGAATTTCTTTGAGTTTATTTGTATTGCCTGTGGCTAAGACTATTATATTTTGCATACGTTGTTCCTCTTAATCGACCGATGTATTTTTCTTTGATTTTCGCAATTTTTTGTCATATCGTTCCTGTTCGGAGTATATGCAGCCGCAATAAGGCTGTCTATACAAATCCATGGCAATGGATTGTTCTATCCCCTCCTGCCAGCCTTGTCTGAAATCCTGATAATAAAAGGCAGTGCCGTTGGCTGCAGCATACTCCTCACCTTTTTGTTTAAGCAATGCGTGTTGCTGATACCTGGAATAAAGCAGGGTTGTGGTAAAAGCGTCGGCCTGATATAGGGCGGCTTTCACGGCGACCCGGGAAAGACGCATATCATAACAGATAGGACACCTGGCCTGCTCCTTGAAAACAACCCGGCGTAAAAATTCACTCAGACCGTATTGTGTATCAATTTCCACTTTAAAATCAGTCAATTCCGCAAATTGCCGCAAAGCAGCTATACGCCGTTTAAACTCTCTGTATGGATGAATATTTGGATTAAAAAAATATCCGGTAACGGTATGACCATCCTGCCGCAGCTGCTCCAGGGGATAGACTGTGCAAGGTCCGCAGCAGACATGGAGAAGAATTTGCATTATTTAACCTTGAACTGTTTTGGATCTATGCTGTATCCGTGGATTTTGTAGTTAATGATCCGTAGACTGGTATCAAGACTTTTTGCAGCCTTTGTCTGATTGCCGTTATTTTTTTTCAATGCATCGATAATGAGTTCCCTTTCAAAATTTTCTACCGCCGTGGCCAGAGAAAGGGGTTTATCAATCTGTTCATTTTCCGCACTCTGCAAAGATGGAGGTAAATGAATGGACTTGATGGCTGAGCCGTCACAAATGAGAACAGCACGTTCAATACAGTTCTGCAGTTCTCGAACGTTGCCCGGCCAATGATATTGTACGATCATGTCAATGGCCGGTGTGGAAATGCGTTTGATCTGTTTGCCGTTTTCCCGGGAATATTTTTCCAGGAAATATTCCGCCAACAATAAGATGTCGGTTCGTCTTTCTCTAAGCGGCGGCAGGTAAATGGGAAAAACATTGAGACGATAATAGAGATCTTCGCGAAAATTTCCTTCTTTCACTGCTGCCTCAAGATTCCTGTTTGTAGCAGCGACCAGTCGTATATCAGAGGTCAGTGTTTTACTTGAACCCAGACGTTGAAAAGTGCGTTCCTGAATGACATTGAGCAGTTTTACCTGTACACTTGGGCTTATTTCGCCTATTTCATCAAGAAACAATGTTCCTCCGGTGGCTAATTCGAATCGCCCTTGTTTTGTTTCAGTGGCCCCGGTAAAAGCTCCTTTTTCATGGCCGAAAAGTTCACTTTCAAGAAGGGTTTCCGGAAGTGCTGAACAGTTAACCACTATAAAAGGGCCTGCCGATCGGCTGGAGTTATGATGAAGCGCCTTTGCGACCAGTGTTTTACCTGTACCTGATTCTCCCCGCAGCAATACTGTTGCGCTGGAATCAGCCACCCTGTGCACCATATCAAACACTTCCTGCATCCTTGAAGAATTGCCGACAATTTCTTCAATGCGGTTTTTGGCAGACAGCTCCCGCTTGAGCCTGGTGTTTTCCTGTCGCAACGCTTCCTGCTCTTCATTGACCTTCTGAATACGCTCTACTGCCTGTGAGATAAGACCTGAGGTGATGGTCAGAAAGCGCAGATCCTGCTCTGCTTCATTACCAAAGTTATTTGCATACACCCTGTCAATTGATAAAGCGCCAATGGATTGATTTCTGGTTAGAATCGGGACACAGAGAAAAGAACTTTTCTTTTTACGTTCATCGCCGCGTGTTCTGGTACGGTTGAGAAATAATGGTTCGTCACCTATTTGAGGAACTATAATGGGTTCACCGGTGGCGACAACCTTTCCGGTTATGCCTTCGCCAAGCTTGTAACGTCCTCTTTTTCTTGCTTCAGCTGTAATACCATGGGCCACTTCAATTTCAAGCTCGCCGGTATTTGGGTTAATAATGGAAACAGTTCCATTATCCATATCTTTCCTTTGTGCAAGGGTCGACATGACCTTTTCCAGGCAATCCTGGAGGTTGTTTGCAGATGCAAGATGCTTGGTTATTTCATACAGGCAGGTCATGTTCTGTAATTCCAGATCCTGCTGCACGGTATTTTGCAAATTTTTCTGTTTCATGTATTATTAGGTTGAGGAGAGTGTTGACAGTGCTTTCCTGAAATGGTATTTACTCGTTCACATTGGAGGGATGGCCGAGTGGTTTAAGGCGGCGGTCTTGAAAACCGTTGTACGAAAGTACCGTGGGTTCGAATCCTACTCCCTCCGCCATGCAAAGTATATCAGACCAGTTGTGGAGAGATGACCGAGTCGGCCGATGGTGCTCGCCTGCTAAGCGAGTGTGGGGGTTATACTCCACCGAGGGTTCGAATCCCTCTCTCTCCGCCACAGCTTCTGTCCCTGCCGGTCCTAACGTAGACCGGTTTTTTTTTATGGTTACCTTTTCTTTCCTCTGCATACCGTAATACCTGAATTTCAGGTGTGTCTGAAGCTGTTATTTTCTTGAGCAGTCTGACAGATTATCTCACCATTCCTCCTAATGGTGAAAAACAATCTTGTTTAACACATTCCTGTAATATTTACAATAATAACAGTGTTTATTTTTGCAGAAATGTAATGTGGGCTAAAAAAGAGATGATATGAGATAATTTTGTCTTTTTTTAGACAAAATGGATGGGGCGGTTAAGCTCTTTTATTTTTGTGCAGAAATAACTACTCACAGGGAAGGTGAAAGCAATATCTGCAGAAAGGTCTTTTTAGGGGCGAAGATTTTTATTCTGATCCTAACAGGTCATGCCATGTACCGCAGCTATAAAAAGGGAAATGAGGTAGCTTTTCCATCTCGGCCACTCCTTTTCCCCAGGAACGAATCTGATTTTTCAGGGGAAAAACACGATCACGGCTGGTGATGATTTTGCGGGTATAGATATCCGGGCCGGTTCCTTGGGAAAAATAGTGCTCCTTAAAGGCCTGCAGTTCCTGCCGGATATCCTCAAATTCCCGTTGCGGCCTGTTATCCATGAAACGTTTGAACTCGGTTTTATCTGTAAACATGGATTGGTAGAATTTTTCCAGCTCTTCAGGGCAAAGGTTGCAGAGCACGGCATCATAAATACCAAGCGGAATACCCAATTCGTCATGGATAGGATCCAGTGTCCCGCCGATGGCTGTACGCGTGGAAAAAATATTCTGGATGGTTTGGAAACAATGTGCCCCTACCCACACTCCCATGGACCATGCTAACAGGTGCATTCTCTTGTAATCCGTCTTTTCAGGAAGTGGAGGCAGCTCGATATCTCTGTAGTCATAGATAGAGAGAATATCATATCCTTCGGCTGGAATGTCTGCAAAGGGATGTGTATCCATCCCCCAGCCGGCCAGAAAGAGGATGCATTCTTCATTTCCCTGTTGCTTGAGCCACCGGCTACGCATCTTCTCTTAAGGCCTGGGCAATGTGACGGGGCAGGGGAGCAAGCTGCGACCACTCCATGGCTGCATTGATGCTGAGCCTGAGTCTTGCTGTGTTGGCAGGGACGGTGGGCGGTCTCACAGCTTTGACCCAGAAACCATGATCAGTCATTGTTTCCGCAACATTCATGGCTAGACTGCTGTCTCCGATCATGACCGGAACAATGTTGCTGGTGCCGAGGGTTTGAAGGTCCTGCCGTACCAGCTCCCGGCGTAATTGTTCAGCAAGGCGGGCAACTGTACGCCGCTGTTCCTGCATGTGCGGTATTTTCTCAATGATAAAGCAAAGCCAATGAACGGAGATAGGAGGCAGGCCTGTGGTAAATATCTGGGAACGGGCAGTATTGAGGAGAAAGTCAGCTATCTGTTGCGTGCAGACAACAAACGCACCTTGACCACCATAGGCCTTGCCGAAAGTACCGGTGAGGAGCTCTATTTCATTTTGAATGCCCTGTTCCTCTGCAAGACCACACCCTCTTGCACCACGGATGCCTACGCCGTGGGCTTCATCCACGTACAGGGTAGATTGGTAGCGATTTTTCAGTTCAACCAGCTTGGCAAGGTCAGCTTCATCACCATCCATACTGAAAATGGATTCGGTGACGATGTATACATGCCTATGCTGTGATCTCTCCTTCTTCAGGACACGCTCGATTGCTTCATAATCCAGATGAGGATAACGAATAACTTTAGCCCGGGAAAGTCGCATGCCGTCAATCAGGCTGGCATGGCAGAGCTTGTCCGCAAGGATAAGATCTTTTTTTTCAGCGAGAGCCGGCAATATGCCAATGTTGATATGATAACCTGAGTTGAAAACAAGCGCAGCTTCAGTGTTGTATAATTCCCTGAGGTGCTGTTCAAGTGCGGCATAGGGATTGGTGTTGCCGGTCATGAGCCTGGAAGCCGTGCTCCCCATACCATACGAGGAAAGCATGGTCTCCTGGTTGAGATTTGCAAAAAAAACCCTGTGCAGCTCGCGGCTGGTGGCAAGACCCAGGTAATCGTTGCCGGCCAGATTGAGATAGTCTTTACCGTCAATGGTTATACAGCCTCTGTCTGCATGATTGAGTGGTATAACCTGACGGAACTGCCCCTGTTGTCTTATTGTCTGCAATCTGGAGTCGATGCTCTCCTGAAGAGGAGAAATTTCTTCCTTTAGATCATTTGACATATTGTCTGTACATTTCATCATTAAACCCGACTATAACCGTAGTTCCTATGACCAGCGTAGGCGCACGCAATGTGCCGCTCCTGCCCAGTGATTGTTTGAGTATTTCTTCCTGATCATCTGAAGAGGGATGAAAAACGGAGAATTTTTTTCCCCTGCCGATGATTATTTCATCGGCCTCTGCGAGTATTTTCCAGGCAGCTTCACTTTCTATCTTTTCTTTGCGCGCTTCCACTGACGTAGTAATGGAAATATTGTTTTCCTCAAACACAGCCTGTGCTTTTTTGCAGGATGCTCAACCTTTTCTGAGATAGGCCCAATCTATGGTCATAGTTTCCCCAAGTATGATTTGTATGGAATATATGTAATCGAAGCGTTCACTATACAGGATAGCCGGCGATCACGCAAAGACAAGCGAGCTGGATAGGTAATGGAGCCGTTTTTTATCGAGTGATGTCGAGAGCTGACGTTCGGCAAATAGTATGGTTACCGCAGGACGCAGTAAAGCCCGGTTCTTTTACAGGAGAGGATGTCACTTCTCACTTCCATGGGTATGAGCCATGACTAAACGGCAGGATGGATCATTTTTGGCTTTGTACATTGCCAGATCAGCTGCTTTGAGTATGGTTTCCGCATCCGAATACCCGGCATTGCTGAGCGCAACGCCGATACTGGTTGCAGCCTTTACCTGGTGTCCTTTAATGATGATGGGAGCTGCACATTTTTGATGAATTCTGGATGCAATGTCGTTGATTATTTTTTCGTCATGAATATTCTCCAGAAGAATGGTAAATTCATCTCCTCCCAATCGGGCGACAATATCATGGTCCCGTACGATTTCGCGGAGCATACCGGCAAAGGCCTTTAAAAGTTCATCTCCTACATCATGTCCCAATGTATCGTTTATGCTTTTGAATTTATTCAAATCCAGAAAAAAAACCGAAAAAAGGTAGTTTTCCCGGGTTGAGGCTTTTCGGCAGGCATTTTTGAGGAAATCCATAAATTCAGACCTGTTTTTCAGGCCGGTTAAAGCATCATGCCCTGCCTGGTATGCGAGTCGAGATTCATAGGTTACCCTGTCTGTTATATCCCTTGCCACCAGATAAAAAAGTTGTTCGTTTGGATAGGATGCCAGACTGCATGATAACCAGCGCACCTCACCGTTTTTTGCAGAAAAGCGCACTTCAATAAGTTGCTTTCCTTCACGGTTGGTCAGAATTGATAAGATCTCCTGAAACAGTAAAAGGTCTTCAGGATATATAAAAGAGAATATATTGTTGCCTCGGATATCTCCGAGGTTATAGCCAAGAACTCCTGTCCAGCCGTCATTACCCTGTTTGATGCTCCCTTGCTTGTCAAATATTGCCATTACATCCATGGAAAGCTGAAAAAATCTGTCACGTTGAATGACGGCCTGCTGCAATTCCAACGTCAGAAACGCCTGGGCGGCAAGGGGGGAGAATCGCATGGCCTTTTTTACATGCACCGGAGCAAAATATTTTGCCTGGGAATGGGTTATGATGAGAATGGCTTCCCAGGAACCTCCACGCAACCCGATATGCAGTGCAGAGGTTACTTTATCCAATACCGATCCTGGGCTGCATTGCCATTCCGGAACAAGGGAGACATCATACGAAGCAATGGGTTTTCCGGCTAAGGCTCTGTTAAAGACAGAACCTGGAATCCAGATGCTGTTGTGGACTTCTTGAAGGGTGGAATCAAGAACAGTCATTTTTTTGTCCAGCCCCATCTCCAGGATAAAAGCATGTTCAAAAACAATGACATTACGAAGGGCTGCTATCAGAGAGAGAAAAAGCTCCTGGTGATTCCCGGCCTCTGATATACCGCGCAATCCTTTTAAAAGGGATTCTGTCTCTATTCTAAGATCCCGCTCACGCTGCCTGGAACGTTCCAGGTCAAGCAGAGTTTCCAGCAGTTGTTCTGATTGCAGTACCATAGAATATAATCTGAATCCTGGGAAATGGTTGGTGTGGAGTAATCAGTAAGTATCTTTACTGATTAATAAAACAGATATCATAAGGTTGCCGTGACGATTTTCACCATTCAAAAAACACCCCTGTTCACCAAAGGTGAAGGTGCCGAGAAACGGCACACCCGGCAGGGCCTGACGAAAACTGTCCACAACCTCATCCAATCGATCACGGACAGTGAGCATACAACCGGCACAATAGACGACAAGCGCGCCGGCAATCTCTTCCGGTTCCGCCATATTGGCCTCCAATGCTGAAGCAGCGACTCTGCCGGCTCTGGTGACCAGACTGTCTATGGTGCCCTGCATCAGGACGATTTCATCCCCTTTTTCGATATCGGAAAAAAGGGTTATTCCACCTGCATCGGTTATACTTTCCGGATGAGAAAGCTGATAATACGGAACATTACCTATGTGCCCGGCAATCCGTCCAAGCGGATGCAATGTCGTTTGCTGCAGAATCTGACCCCCGCTCTGTATTTCCTCAGATATGGCGCCTCCCAGCCAGTTGTTATATACCTGGGCTGCAGGATGACCGTCTATCTCCATAAGGGTTCGCTTATTGGCTTTTGTCGCAATGCCTTTATTGTCTGTTGCTTCAAAACCGCCGGCTTTGGTGATGATGCCTTTAGCTTCTGTCGGCTCATATCCAGAGTGAAAGGCGAATAAGATCTCTGTTGATGGAAAAAGTGCACTGACGACCAGGCCGTTCCCATGAATTTTTTCATTGGTAAATTGTTTCCATTCTCCATTCAGGACGTTATCAGCAGAACTTCCTCCTGCTATGGGAACATCTTCACCAAGCACATTGCCGATTCCCTTGAGCAGGAGCTCTTCATATCCAGGGGAGGAGGTCAACCAGACCATAGCAGGCACCTCTCCGGGACAATCTGAGTTTTCCAGGGCTCTCCTGATTGCTGTTTCAGCTGACTTGACCGGATCGTCATCGATAGCTGCCGATCCGACTCCGTATCGCCCCAGGGTATCAACAATACCGAGCATGGCCAGCCCCTGATCGTTTTCAGAGGCCAGGCCGAGTTCAGTCATAACACCGCTACAGGAAGTTCCTCCATGCAGCGATGTTTCAGGAGTGATTTTTTTGATTTCTTTTATGATTTCGGAGATATTGTAATCCGTTGAACAATACATGATCAGTAAGTCCGGATCTGCTTTCAGTCTCCGGACCAGTTCCTTATACCGCGCAATGACGGCAGGGGTATGCGTGTCTGTGGTGGCAATTGTTGCAATTTTCATAAAATATCTCTGAATAAAAATGCAAAGTTGGTACCGTATATGGAAATACGGCCAGTCCTATATAAATTATATTTTCCAGATGGCGCTACGTCAAATAACGCCGCCTCATTCTGGGAAAGATACATGTTTTTTTCCGAAGAACCGGCTGAAGTCAGGGAAAAAATGAACCGCTTGAGAGCTATTGCAGGTTTGGGTATGATGTGAGAAACGGCCGGGAACCACTCAGGAGGTAAGAGCTTTGGAATCCTCGAGATATATTTCCAGTTCAGCGAGATCAATTTCAGACAGATTAAGAATATTGGCCTCCAGGGTTGCCGGTAACATAACCGGCTCATTTTGGTACACACTTATACCCAGATTGTTACAGACCATATTTGCCATACGAACGATAACCAGGAGGATATTGTCCTGTGAAAATTCGAGGTTATGATGATCACGGGCCACAACGGCAAACTGTTCCGGGACATTCCAGTGCTGGAGGAGTTTGAACCCTTCTGCACTATGAAGTTTTTTCATGGCTTCCTTGAGTAATGAAGGGGTAATCTGCATTCTTGGATTTTTCTTTTTGATCTGCTCGATAACCATCAGAATAAACAGTTTGCCCACGTCGTGGAACAGAGCGGCGAAAAAAACCTGCTCGGACGGAATGTTATACTCATGACGTTTGTTTATCCATACGGCGCCATAGGCACAGCCCACTGAATGCTGCCAGAGCCTTTTCATGATAATCTGTGAGGATTTTTCTCTGCTTTTGAAGGTATTCTGCGTCGAGGCGATGAGCACAACCCTGCCTATTTCCTTTGTGCCGAGACGCATGATTGCACCGCGTATGGAAGATATTTCCGTCATACCTCGATAAAAGGAAGAGTTGGCTATTTTGAGTATCTGACTGGACAAGGATTGATCGGCAAGTATAACCTTTTCTATAATTTTAATATCCGGTTCTTTTTTGGCCAGCTCTTCACGTATGCGCAGTGCTGTTGCATTGAATACGGGCAGCTGAACCTTGTCGGATTCGATGTATGTATTGAGAATATCTATAAAAGAGGATTTTTCAGCCATGTTTTACAACCCTGAGAGGCGACGAATTTCCCCCAATGGGCGGGGGTTGCTTAAAATCGGCAAACAGCGCAGAACTTCATCTATGGTGGTGATTCCCTGGGCTGCCTTGATCAGGCCGTCTTCTAGTAATGTTATCAATCCGGAATGCTTTATGCTTATGTTGCGGATGTCGTAACTGGTTTTTTGTTCAAGAATAGCATTTCGAACCAGTTCATCCAAGACTAAGAGTTCAAAAACACCGATTCTTCCCTTGTAGCCGCTCTGTTTGCAATTTGAACATCCCCTTCCTTTTTTGAATTGCGCGCCCTGCAGGTCAGCCGGCGCAGCACGAAGTCGTTGCAGCTGGACAGGAGTGGGCCGGGTATCCGTTGCACAGTGCGGACAGATTTTTCTCAGCAGGCGCTGGGCCAGTACGCTGACAACAGTTGAGGAAACCAGAAAAGGGGCGATGTTCATATTCAGGAGCCGAATGAGTCCGCCTATGCTGTCTTCAGTATGAAAGGTGGACAAAACCTTATGTCCGGTAAGAGCCGCTTGCACGGCCACTTCTGCAGAATATGTGTCGCGTATCTCACCGATAACGATAACATCCGGATCCTGACGAACAATATGGCGCAGGGTTTCTTCAAAGGTGAGATCAATTTTTGGATCTATGGAACATTGAGCGATTCCGTCTATCACGTACTCAACAGGTTCTTCAGCTGTAATGATACTCACTTTCGGGCTTTTCAACGTATTGATACAGCTGTAAATAGTGGAGGTTTTGCCGGATCCGGTGGGACCGGTCACCAAAAGAACGCCGCTGGGTTGGTAGACGGCGTCTTCAAGAAATCTGGACAGCATTTTCGGAGACAGTCCGATGGATTGAATATCGAACAGTTGCTGTTTTCTGTTCAGGAGGCGGAGAACAATCTTTTCTCCATGAACGGTGATATATATGGAAACACGCAGGTCCAGTTGTCCGTCATCGTGTTCGAAAAGTATCCTTCCCCCCTGATGACGCCTTTTTTCCGCGATATCCGCCTGGCACATGATTTTTATTCTGCTTGAAATCTGGGGGATCAGTTGATGGGGAAAATCTTTATGATGGGCGAGAACGCCATCTTCCCTGAAACGCACCTGGAGTCTATCCGGAAGCGGTTCAATGTGGATATCACTGGCATTGTTTTCAATCGCCTGCAGAATGACGGCGTTGACAATACCGACCGCGGATTGAGGCTCAGCATTCAAACCTGAATATCGCGTCCTGCCTGACGGCTGTTTACAGACCTGGGTGATCAGGCTTTCCAGGGTTATCCTGGAGATCATCGCAGGTTTGATGGGAGCACCAAGAAATCGGCTTGCTACATCCCTGGCTTCCTGGTCAAGGGGGTCGGCCAAGGCGACAACGACATGGTCGTCTTCCCTGGTTAGAGGTAAAAAACAGTGGGTCTGTAAAATTTTAGACGGGATTTTTTGGCAGAGTTCCCTGTCTATTTCCGCCTGTGACGGGTCGACAAGGGGGAACCCCATCTGAATGGAGAGAATTTCTATGAGGAGTTGCTCATCAATATAATTCTGTTTGACGAGTATGTCTCCAAGTTTTTGTTTTTCTGTGCTTTCTTTTTGTAATCGACAAGCTGCTTCCAGATCGTCTTCTGATATATAACCGAGTTCGGTAAGCAGGTCGCCTATGCGGATGGAACTGGACGAAGACTGAATAGTTGTTTTGATTTCTGCATCAGTTACATAATGCAGTTCCTTGAGTACTTTAAGTAACGGCTGGTACACACTGAGCTTTTTTTGCACACGCCGTGCATGCTCATATTGTTTCTCTGTAATGATTCCCTGCTGTATGAGCAGCCTGACAATCTGATTTTGTGAAGGTTTCGTTTCCATGTTGATCCGGACGTATATTCGAAGAAGATGCTGCGATTACACGATAGTATACCCCAAATATTCAGGGAAAGGAAATTGAGAACAGTGTAATTCCGTAAATCTGTGAAAAAGAATGACGGCAGGGGTTTCGTAAATGATTACCGCAAGGCGTCAAGCCCTCACGGTTACAACTTTTAATCCCTGCGTATCATTTTCTGTGGATCCACATATTGTTCAAACTGCTCATTGGTCAGGAGATCCAGCTCCGCAGCAGCCTGTTTGAGTGATATGTTCTTTGCAAAGGCCAGTTTGGCAATTTTTGCTGAATTTTCATAGCCGATGTAGGGGTTGAGGGCTGTGACCAGCATGAGTGAATTATCCAGGTTTCGGGCTATTTTTTCAGGGACGGGTTTCATTTCCAGCAGGCAGTGATCGTGAAATGAAGAGATAGCATCTGCCAGCAACCCTACACTTTGCAGGAAATTGTACATAATGACCGGTTTGAAGACATTGAGCTGAAAATTTCCCTGGCCGGCGGCAAAGCCTATGGCAGCATCGTTACCCATTACCTGGCAGGCTACCATGGTCACGGCTTCGGCCTGGGTCGGGTTTACTTTCCCGGGCATGATGGAACTCCCGGGTTCGTTGGCCGGGATTGCAAGCTCACCTATGCCGCAGCGTGGTCCACTGGCGAGCCAGCGAATATCGTTGGCTATTTTCATCATGTTGGCAGCCAGTCCCTTGAGAGCGCCATGGGCAAATACCAGCTGGTCATGACCGGTCAGGCCATGAAAGGTATTCTCGATAGGGGTAAAAGAGGTCTCCATTTGCCTGTTGAGTTCATCTACAACAGCCTGTCCGAATCCCTTGGGAGCGTTGAGTCCGGTGCCCACTGCAGTTCCGCCGATGGTCAGGTCCTGCAGGTGACCCAGGGCTTCCCGCAACTGTTTGTTGCTGCTGTTGATCATGGCCTGCCAGCCGCTGATCTCCTGACCAAGGGTGAGCGGTGTGGCGTCCTGGAGGTGGGTCCTGCCTATTTTTACCAGATCCCGGTAGCGGTCGGCCTGTTCATTCAGGGTTGTTTCCAGGTTTTCCAGCACAGGCGTCAACTGCTTTTCTATGGCTGCAACTGCTGCCATGTGCATGACAGTAGGAAAAGTGTCGTTGGAGCTCTGTGACCGGTTGACATGGTCATTGGGATGGACAGGCTTGTCACCGTCCAGCCGGCCGCCGGCGAGAAGGGACGCTCTGTTGGCAATGACCTCATTGAGGTTCATGTTGGTTTGGGTTCCGCTGCCTGTCTGCCATATGGAGAGGGGGAACTGGTCGTCATGCGAGCCGTTGATAATTTCATCACATGCCTTCACAATGGAGTCCATGATTTTCGCGTCCAGTAACCCCATGGAGTGATTGACGACCGCACATGCTTTTTTAAGCTGCGCGTAGTTGTGTATGAAGAGGATCGGCATGGTTTCCGAGCCGATTTTGAAATTATGCAGGCTTCTTTGCGTCTGCGCTCCCCAAAGTTTATCAGCCTGCACCGAAACTTCGCCCATGGTATCCTTTTCCGTACGAAAATCCATATTGATCCTCTCTGCTGTGAAAAAGTAAAAGAAATTGGTATAGATACTGATAAGAATGTTTTTGCTTGCAGGCAAGCTTGCCTGCCGTGGCTTGAGAAGTGTCTTTCCCTGTTAAATATACACCTGATATATGAATGGAGGATGTATGCGGTACATACTGTATTTGATCATAGCATGCCTGTTGATTGCTGTTCAGACCGTTCACGCAGAGTCGTACGCCATTTCCGTCAATCAGTTTGTGCAGCATCCTGCTCTTGACTCAGTTGAAAAGGGGCTGGAGGATTATTTCACAGATAATGGGATAAAGGTGGATTTTAAGATTCACAATGCCCAGGCAAATATGGGAACAGCCCTGCAGATTGCCCAACAGATGATAGGAGAACAACCTGATCTGCTGGTGGCAATAGCTACGCCGTCAGCCCAGGCCTGCGCCCAGGCGCTTGCCAAGGCACCTCGAAAAATGCAGCGCCCGTTTTTGTTTACAGCCGTAACTGACCCTGTTGCCGCCGGTCTGGTCAGGGATCTGCAGAATCCCGGAGGCAATATCACCGGGGTATCTGACTTGCTGCCCATACGGGAGCACATCGCCATGGTTATGGAGTTCAAGCCGGTCATAAAAAAATTAGGCGTACTCTATAATGCAGGGGAGGCTAACTCCAAATCCACTGTGGCCTCCATCCAGAAACTCAGTTCAAGCATGGGATTCACCCTGGTTGAGGCTACAGCATCGAAAACAGCCGATGTGTACCAGGCAGCACAGAGTCTGGTGGGAAAGGTGGATGTTGTGTTTATCCCCACGGACAACACCATAATCTCAGCCCTGGAATCGGTGCTCAAGATCGGTATTGAGAACAAGCTGCCGATTTTTGCCGCTGATGTCGATTCCGTGGAGCGGGGCGCAGTAGCTGCCATGGGATTTGACTACTACAAACACGGCTACCAGACCGGAGCCCTTGCCCTGCGTATTTTACAGGGAGCTGATCCCGCCGTCACGCCGGTGGAGTTTCAAAAGGATCTGCAACTGCATATCAATACACAGTATGCCGTTAAAATGGGCATAACCCCGCCTGAAGCATTGCTTCAGAAAGCAGCAAGGGTATATGAATAAAAAGATATGACTCTTTATGCTGCCATAGGTGCTGTAGAGCAGGGCCTGGTATTTGGAATCATGGTCATGGGTGTATACCTGACCTTTCGTATTCTTGACTTTCCCGATCTGACCGTGGATGGAAGCCTGCCTCTGGGGGCGGCTGTTTCAGCGGTTGCGATCACCAATGGAATCAACCCGTTTATAGCTGTGCTTCTGGCCACAGGTGCCGGATTTCTGGCCGGAATGGTTACCGCCTTGTTGAATACCAAGTTTAAAATTCTTCATCTTTTGGCCTCCATTCTGACCATGATAGCCCTGTATTCGATCAATATTCGAATTATGGGCGGACCCAATATCGCCCTGCTGGGTACGCCGACGGTTTCCGACAGCCTGATGAGGATAGGAATTCCAGCGTATCTTGCAGGGCTGGTTACCTTTGGTCTGTTTGCCGTTGTGATTGCGGTCTGTATCATCTGGTTTTTGTCAACGGAACTGGGCCAGGCTATGCTGGCTACAGGTGATAATCCCCAAATGATTACCAGTCTTGGGGTCAATACCCATTTGATTATTCTGCTGGGTGTCGGGATTTCCAACGGACTGGTAGCACTCTGCGGTGCACTGGTCGCCCAGAATCAGGGGGCAGCGGATGTGGGTATGGGGATAGGGACCATCATAGCGGGACTGGCATCGGTTATTATCGGTGAGACACTTTTTGGAGCGACTACCATTGGCCGGGCGTTTTTTGCAGCCATCCTCGGCTCCATTGTGTATCGGTTGGCCATCGCGTTTGCCCTTTCCGTTAATATTGGGGGATTTTCTTTTGACCCAAGCGATTTAAATCTGATCACATCCCTGCTGGTGATCTCGGCACTGATTGCGCCCAATCTAAAAAGGGGGTTGATCCAGCGATGATTCGTCTCACGCATTGTCACCGGTATTTTCATAAGAATTCTGTGAACCAGGTTCACGCGCTCAATGATATAAACCTGCATCTGGGAGAAGGCGATTTCACCACAGTGATTGGTTCCAATGGAGCAGGAAAATCCACCCTGCTCAACTGCATGGCCGGTTGTTTTTTTCCTGACCAGGGAACCATACATATTCACGGTAAAGAGGTGACCAGCCGGCCTGAATATAAACGGGCAAAATTTATTGCCCGAGTGTTTCAGGATCCGCTGCTGGGTACCTGCCCATCCGCCACAATTGAACAGAACATGGCCTTGGCCCTGAAAAGAGGAAAATTTCGTGGACTCGGCAAAGGCGTTAAGAAACGGGACAGGGAGTTCTTCAAAGAACAGTTGCAGGACCTGGGGCTTGGCCTTGAAAATCGTTTACTTGATAAGGTAGGGCTGCTTTCGGGGGGACAGCGACAGGCACTGACCATGCTCATGGCCACCATGGTCAAGCCTTCTGTCCTGCTCCTTGACGAACATATTGCAGCGCTTGATCCGAAAACGGCAAATCAGATACTGCATCTGACCGACACCATTGTTCGGGAGCAGAATCTTACTACCCTGATGATCACCCATAACATGAAACACGCCCTGCATTTCGGTAACCGGCTCATCATGCTCCACCAGGGAAAGATCATTTTTGATGTATCCGGAGAAGAAAAACAGGGGCTCACTGTGGAAGATTTACTTGATCGTTTCTATATCTTGCAGAAGGAAGAACTGGCCTTGGATTCCATGCTCCTGGCCTGACATGCCTGGAGATTTTGGTCGGCAGGCATCACTCAAGACTTTTGTATACTGAAGAGGAACGTTGTGCGAGATTTTACAGGACTTCTCTTGCGGATGATTATCCTTTTGTTGTGTGCCTCCCTGACGGGCTGTGCAGGTTTTTCCGGAAGAGGGAAGCTCAATGAGACTGTGCAGCCGGAACCGTCTGAAATAACTCTGGGAACAATGGTGCTGCCGGTTTTTACCACCCTGCAGAGTGAAAAAAACTACAATCGCATAGGTTTTGTTGAAGCTGTAGAAAAAGGTGAAGATGTCCTTGTTCGGGTCAATGCCACGCGACCTGCTTTATATGTGGCATCTTCAGAATTCCAGACAGATAAAGCCTCCTATACCAACACCATATATAGAGTGCATTTTGAAAAAACTCCCTTCAGCCTTATCCCTTTCTACCTTACAGCCGGAAAACATCCTGGTCTGCTTATTGTCCTGACAAAGGACACACAGGGACATGTGGTGCTGGTCACGAGTGTCCATACCTGTGGGTGCTATGCGACCATCATCCCCACAGCCTGGCTTCCCGTGGATACCTATCCTGCAGGCCGGCCTGAAAAAGAAGTGCATGTATATGGAGAAACATTGCCGGCGCGTCTGCCGGCTGTTGTACCGGGACAGCTCATAGAATTCATCATTCGACCGGGAACCCATCGCATTATGGGAATAGATGTTATAGAAAGGCAGCAGCTTTCCGGACGCAGCCTTGTGACCGCATCTGTGCACGGTCAGGACAGTTTGCGCCATATACAGGTTGGAGACGGGGATGAAACAAGTTTCTATTATCAGGGCTGGCCATTGACCGGACATGTCAAAGGAGCTTTCAAATGGTGGGAATTGCTTTTCCTGTCCATTCCAAGCCTGGATCTTTTTGTCGGCATGGATAAAGATTTCGAGAGCACCGACTTAACGGGAATTCCATTCTATACAAGTCTGCAGCCTTGGTACAGGTCAGCATCGGATATGAACGATTTTGCCGGATTTCTCAACTTTCACGGGTGGAACTTATGAGTCGAACTCTGTATATACTCCTGTCTTTTTTCTTTCTGTACGCTTCATTGCTGATTCTCTGTTGTCCGCTGCCCTCGCTTTCAGCGGATTATATTTTTGACGATTTTAAGAATCTTGATCAGTGGAACTCATTTTATTTTCCAAAAATCAAGCAGCACTCGTCGTATACCATTGTTCAGGAAGACGGAAAGAGCTGTCTGGAAATGAAAACCGATGGTGGCGCATCAGCCATGATTCTCAAGCAGCGATTTAATGTCTATACCTATCCCCTGTTGCAATGGCGCTGGAAGGTAGAACGTATTTTCAATCGAGGCGATTATCGCACAAAACAGGGGGATGATTATCCTGCCCGGCTCTATGTTATGTTTGCCTATGATCCGGAGCGAGCCGGTTGGGTAAAACAGCTGCAATATGGTACTGCAAAACTGCTCTATGGAGAATATCCACCGGATAGCTCCCTCAATTATATCTGGGCCAACCGGTCCGATGCCTCCGAAGTCATTACCAATGCCTATGTGGATAGAGCAAAAATGATCCCTGTGGACAAGGGCGCGGCCAACCTGAACCAATGGCGCGAGTACAGCGTCAATATGGTTGCGGACTACAGGAAAGCGTTTGGGGTTGATCCACCCCAAAAAGCCAGTCTCGCTGTCATGATTGATAGTGATACTACCAAAGAAACATCACGTTCCTGTGTTGACTTCATACGTATTTTTCATGGAGATAAGGCTCCCCCTTCTCGATGAAGAGAAGAGGGCGGCCCATAGAGCGGCAAAGCATTGGAGGTTGAAGCATGACTGAAAGATACCCTTATGCCGATAAATCAGGCCATAGAAAGCTGTTTCTCAAGGATTTTTGCAAGTTGATCTGTACAGGATGTGTTTTTTTTGCCACAGGTAACGCCTTTTACTTTCTCAATAATCTCTTCCACCGGCATACCTTCGAGTAATATTGAAATTGCCCGGAGGTTTCCTTCACATCCACCCACAAAATTCAGATTGTGTAATCTGCCGTCTTCTATGTCAAAGGTGATCTTTTTAGAACATACTCCTTCTGGAATAAAGACCTCACGCCCGTCATCTTTTTCATTTCCTGCCATATTTAAAAATTGCACCAAAAAACTCCTTGAATTTATTTATAAAAAAACAATAAATACGAATATATACAGCAAATCACGACTTGCTTTGGGGTAAAATAATCATAATTTAAGAAGTAACCAGTATATCAAGAAAGATTATTTAAAAAAGAAGCTGAGCCATGGTGAGATTTTCTGCAGCTATCGACGATAGGGCAGGCTGTAGGCATTATTATGCCGGCCGACATAGCTTTTGTTACGATAGCGTTGTCCGTTGTGCTCTGTATGAGGGAATATGGCTGCACACAAGGCGATGATTACGACCCCGGCCAGTGCCCCCAACACCGCTTTCCTGTTGGAAAAGTAGGAAAGAAGTATTCTCCGGTTTACAAGCGCATGTAGTACGCCGCCAACGAGAAAGAGAATACCTCCCCATTGATGAATTGGATGCACTCCGGCAATTTTTAGATGAAAGAACATTAAAAGTCCAGAAATAGAAACTGTGGCAAAGGTCACCGCCATGAACGGGCTGAGCCACTGTTTGTCTTTTGCATTGAGCATTCTCTTCTCCTGTATATGGGTGAATTAAATATTGTGCGAATCTTTTGACTGCAAGAATCTTGCGATTCTATTTCTTTGATTGCCCTGGTCTGTACAGGATATCAATAACCCCCCCCCCCGGCCTATAACCTTATTTTCTTGTTGATAATGCCGCTGTCTAAATCAACAGGCTGACGTAACCGCGTTGTTCTAAGTGTTCTGTCACATGGTACTCGCTATCGGAGCTTAAGATCGAGCCGGTCACTTCATGGTATGGCACAAGGGTATTTTGAAAATTTTCAAAAATTGTGGAAAGATTGTGTAAGTACGAAATATTTGTGCAATGTTGCTCTGAATTGACGTAATAGTGTTTTGCAGGCATCCATCCTGTACTCATTTTTTCGGTCCAAAACATGAGCATATCTATTTTTCACAAACTTTCTGTAGCTCTTCTTTCAGCGACACTGCTGGTTGTTATCTTTATGGGCCTTGTCATACAATGGGGTTTTGACAAAGGATTTTTGGAATATATAAATAAAGAGGAACAAGTAGAGATACAGCGGCTGGCAGAGAAACTCGAAGAGTACTATGCCGAGCATCTTTCCTGGAATGGTCTGGCGGGCCATCCTGAAGAGGTTCTGATCCTGCATGCCGAGATTTTACCTCTCGAAAAATCGAGGCACCGGCTCAACGAGCTCATTGAAAAGGAAAGGCACCTTAAAAATCCAGGAAAAACATCACAAGACGATACTAATGAACATCGTCGTCATCCAATACAGCGAACCGTGATTCTGGATGCGGCCGGTAATATTCTTTACGGTGATAAGCTGGAACCAAAACTGCCTCATCTGAGCCCCCTCATGTATAATGGAAACCGGGTAGGCAGTATCGGTTTGTATCTTCCACGGAAACTGTCCGAGTCCAATCAGGTAACTTTTGTTGAAAAGCAGACTACATTTCTCCTTATGGCGATTCTTACCTCCGTGGTTGTGGCTATCGTGATCTCAATGCTACTTGCCTACAACCTGGCTCGACCGATACGACGGTTGTCATCCGCTGCCGGGAAGTTGAATGAGGGGGATTACTCAGTTCGCGTCAAAGCCGGTTCTCGAGATGAACTGGCTCGTTTGTCGCAGGATTTTAATACACTGGCAACCACGCTCGAGGAGAATGACCTGCAGAGAAAGCGCTGGGTCAGCGATATCGCACACGAACTGCGGACTCCGCTTACCAGTCTTAAAGGACAGATCGAAGCATTGCAGGATGGTATCCGGAAGCCGGACCAACGAACCTATGATATTTTATATAAAGGTGTCGGTAGACTGGAGCGGCTGGTGGAGGATCTTTACGATCTCAATCGCTCCGACCTTGGAACATTTTCACTGATTCAAAAGAAAGTCATGTTCAATCAGCTTGTGGAGACGGAAGTTTCCACACTCAGGGGAGACGCTGAACAGGCCGGCCTGAAGTTGAGTATGACCGACAGTACAACACTGTTAATGGTCAATGGTGATGCGCAGCGTCTGCAGCAACTGATCGGCAATCTTGTGACAAACAGTATCAGGTATACTGATCATGGTGGAGAAATCAGAGTTGTGTTGAACCAGGCAGACTCTCATGCGGTACTGAAAGTCGCAGATAGCGAGCCAGGTGTTGCAGACGCTGATTTGCCCCGTCTTTTCAATCGACTGTACCGGGTGGAAGAGAGTAGAAACCGGTCACTTGGCGGTTCAGGTCTTGGTCTTGCCATCTGCAGGGAAATCGTCCTGGCCCATGGAGGTACCCTTGAGGCTCGCCACTCTGAACTCGGCGGTTTACTTGTTATTGCCGCCATCCCCCTTTTAACCGACGAGAAATAATGAACCGGAAAATCCTTATCGTTGAAGACGAGCAAACCGTGGCCGAATTGCTCAGTGATTATCTGCAGAACAGTGGTTATGACACAACCATCATTGGTGATGGTCGCGATGTTGTGTCCTGGGTCAACAACAACGAGCCGGATCTGGTTCTTCTCGATCTTATGCTGCCGGGAAAAGACGGCGTGACAATCTTCCGTGAGATACGAACCTTTTCTGCGGTCCCTGTCATCATGGCAACGGCCAAGGTGGATGAGATTGACCGACTACTCGGTCTTGAACTCGGAGCCGATGATTACATCTGCAAACCTTTCAGCCCACGGGAAGTCGTTGCCCGGGTAAAAGCAGTCCTGCGCCGTGCCGGAAGCACGTACCAAAATCACAAGCAGGCAATCGAACTCGACAGGGATGGGCACCGGGTACTGTTATGTGGAAAAGACCTTGGTCTTACCCGCGTTGAGTTTAACCTGTTCATTACGCTGTATGAACAGCCTGGGAGAATCTTTTCCCGTCAACAGCTTATAGATAATATCTATGATGACTATCGTATGGTAAACGACAGAACGGTGGACAGCCATATCAAAAAACTTCGGCTCAAGATCACAAAAGTCTCAGCTGAAGGCGACCTGATACATTCCGTATACGGCATTGGATATAAACTCGAACTTTGACTTCCTCCCGGTCCTGAAGAGATTGGATTTTACAGATCTATTGATAACTCCTTCTTTTTTCCCTCGCGGAGCCTCTCTTTTCAACCAGCCGGAAACTTGAAAGGTTGTATTCTGCAGTAGCATCAAGGCACCGGGCATGAAGCCGCCTGGTGCTGTAAAAGTCGATCGCCGGCCTCAGTTAATCACCCCCCTCCCTCGGCCCATAATACACATAACACTGGTAATGGGCATTTCCTCAATTCTTCCATATTTCTTGAGAATAAGGAGGATATTGTTCTGTGTAGTGAATGAATCAACGCCATTATATGCACAGTTACAAAACACAGACTTGAACAGGAATAAAAAGGTGAATAACATGACGAGCAAACAGAAACACAGTTTCACGAGATGGATGCGGATACTGCACAGGGACATCGGTTTTTTCGTGGTCGGCCTGACAATCATTTACTGCGTAAGTGGTGTTCTCTTGACCTACAGGGGTACCGGCTTTCTGAAAAGCGAGACACAGGTGGAGAAAACATTGGCACCAGGATTGGCCGCCAATAGCCTTGGCAAAGAACTGCATATGCGGGGGTTCAAGGTAACCGGACAAGAAGGTGACAGCATTCTTTTTGGCAATGGCAGCTATAACACTGTAACAGGCGTTGTAACCTACACTGCTGATGAGCATCCCTATCTATTGAGATTGTTTAACAGCCTGCACCATGTTTCCAGCAATGATGGAAGGCATTGGTTCACGACCCTGTATGCGGTTGCCCTTCTCTTTTTAGCGCTGTCTTCTTTTTGGATGTACAGACCCGGCAATAGTCATTTTAAACGAGGTCTGGCTATTGCTTTTTGTGGAATTTTTTTCTGTGTGCCCCTGTTGTTGATTTAATCCGCATGTCTCATAATTTTTGCAAAATATCGGGCTATTGCTTGCGTGCACAAGTTTATATGAAAGTCTCCGGCTGAGAGCAGAAGGCTCAATGCCGAAGTGATAACCTTTCATGGTTCCTTGTGGCCGACCAACCTGGTCCAGCCATGCTGGTTAGTGTCTGTCCATAAATGGTCTTTTCGGAGTCTCGTTCCTCGCTTACCTACCCAATTTTTGCGTTATGCTCAAAATTTTATCCTCGAAGGTAAGCGTAGATTCCGATATCACCTATATGTCTGCGGTAAAATTTATCGCATGCCTCGGAGTCTTCGCTTACCTAAACTTGAGCAAAAATCCTCATTTATGGACAGACACTGGTTAATATCGGCAGGATATATAATAGGATGTACACACACCAACATCGCAACATGAGGGAATGTCCGCAGATTAAAAATAGCCGACTTGGTGCGGCTGAATTTCCTTGGTAATAACGATTCCATTTGCAAGCCTTGACACGATTACTTGCCGTCCCAGGTATTGTAATGAATACGTTCAGGATTAAAACGATTCTCTGCGGAGGGAGTGTGATCCGGCCATCCAAAAATTGCAAGCCCCAGGGGGACAACATACTCTGGAAGCTTGCAGATTTCACTGAACCTGGCTACTCGGTCCTCCAAGGGATAAATTCCTGTCCAGACCGCTCCCAAGCCTGCTCCATGGGCAGCAAGCAGCATATTTTCCATAGCTGCAGAGCAGTCTTGCGGCCAGTAGCCTTCAAATTTTTCCTTGGTGAGATCACCACAGACCAATATAGCCAAGGGAGCGGTACGGACCATATTCACATAGGGATGTACTGTTGCCATCTTTTCTTTCTGGCCGGCAGCAGTGATAACGATGAATTGCCAAGGCTGTTGATTACCTGCGCTGGGCGCCATCATGGCTGCGGAGAGTATCTTTTCAACAATATCCTCCGGCACATCCTTGTTCTTGTATTTTCGAATACTTCTTCTTGTATGCAGTGCTTCATAGATGTCCATAAGGCCTCTGTTGCTGTTATTTTTTATTGGAGCTTGGGCTTTGAAGATTATTTTTTGCCAATGGAAAAGGCGTCCCCGACAAGGTTGCCTATGCTGTAATATTTTCGATTTACCGGGGCAAAAGCCAGTGGGTTTAATTTTTTCATATCCGGTTTGCCGTTTTCATCGAGAATCTGTTTCTCGGCTTTCACATCCACTACTTCACCGATAAACATTGTGTGCAACCCGAGTTCAATGGCTTCTGCCAGCTTACATTCCACCACAAAAGGAATCTCCGCCGCATAGGGGGCATCAACCAGATCGCTTTTCACGGCCGTCCAGCCGACCTCTGCAAATTTATCAATCTTTTTCCCGGTGGCAATGCCCATGTAGTCAGCCTCTTTCACCTGTGAATCCGATGGGATGCCCAGGGTAAACGCCTTACGGGCAACGATGGCCCCATGGGAATGGGTTGCCGATCGCAGAGAGACATTAACGCAGACTGGTTTGGAACAGCAGATCCCACCCCAGGCTGCACACATCAGATTAGCTTTATCGTGTTCATCATAGGTGCCCACTAGGAGTACGGGAGTTGGATACATCAGGGTCGTTGACCCAAGTGAAATTTTCATTGATCTCTCCAGATGATTGATAGGTTGTTGTGTATATTACTGAAGTTTATACTGAAAACGACATCTTTACCAATGGGTCGTTTATCCGGACAGTCGGAAGATGGTCAGTCAATATCAGTAGTTCCCGCTATGCTTCTAATTGATTGATTTTTCGTGATAGTGATTTTTAGCTTTCGTAAACGTTTCGCTGCATATGCGGCATAACAATTTAAAATATACCTTGACATGACCTAAAAATGAAAAGTTCGATATCCTATGTAACAACAAGTGGTTACATAGGATATCGTCATGACCGGGTCAAAGGTATTATCATACTGTTGCTGTCCACTTACCAATCAGACAACCCAAACGAACCGTGCGGAAAAATCTTAACGCAGACGCCCTGATTGCTTTAGCCCGATATGAACTCTCCAGGGTTGAGGATCATAGGGCAGAAAACAGCCAAATAGAACTTACTGATGTTATTATGTCGGCTTTGGCCATGTTTCATCTCAAGGACCAGTCTCTCTTGGCCTTTGATAAGCGAAGACGGGAAGAGCCGGAAAACCTGCACACTATATATGGCGTCGGTCGTATACCGTGCGACAGCCAGATGCGTTACGCACTTGACGCTATCGCTCCAGACGTATTGCGCCCAGCTTTCCGGACTGTTTTCAAGTATCTTCAACGAGGCAAAGCCCTTGAAAAAATGACCTTTCTAGACGGCCATTACCTGATCAGCGGCGATGGTACAGGCTATTATTCTTCATCCAAGGTGTCGTCGGATTACTGTCTGAAGAAAGTTACTCGCAACGGTGTAACTAAATATCATCTGTGAAAAAAGGGGTCAGGTCTTGAAATATAAGGTTTGATCGATTAAGGATTCAGGTCATGGCTCGACTGCTATCCAATAGAATATCCAGGCGCTGTTTATCATGTCACATCTCGGGGACATGGGCGACAGGATATCCTTCTCAATAATTCGGATCGACATCGTTTCCTCGAGTTATTGGCTAAAACTGCCAAGCGCTACAACGGTTATGTCATGCATATTGTCTTATGACCAACCACTATCACCTGTTGATTGAAACCGTTGATCCGAACGGAACATTGGATTTTCTTTATGTCGACAGGATTCTCGCCCAATTTTTCGCTCAAACCAATGAAGCGATAAGATTGTATCGGAAATTTGTAAATAACGGAATCACAGACAGCAAAACTCCATGGGCAAAACTAACCGGCCGGTTCATCCTTGGCAGTGCGAGTTTTGTTAAGAATACCGGGAGTCTGATCGCTGATAAGAGAGAACTCAAGGAAATCCCAAGATGTCAGCGTTATCCAGGCTGGCCGTTACTTCAAGAACTCTTTGCTCAAGGGGACCTCGACAACAAAGCGAAGAGAAATGAAATACTACGAAACGCCTACTCTCTCTATGGCTACACACTCAAAGAAATAGCCGATCATATCGGGGTTCATTATTCCACGGTGAGCCGGATTGTTAATTCAAAATAATTCTTGCATTTCAAGACCTGACCCCCCTGATGCAACTGCTCATAGTCAAAAAAAGTGACTTTACTCGTCCTTTATATTCATTTTTTTCTGAAATATCATCAGGTCTATACGATAAAATTTATGCTAAGTTTCAAACATACCTAGAGTATGGTGATGTTTACTCTTGTAAAAGCTTTAAAACGTTGAATTCGAAAATATGGAAATACAAAGGTACGATTTATAAACTCAGGGTTGATAATGGTAAGGAATCAGCAAGAGTGCTTTTTTGTAAATCAAAAAATGGTGATCTAACAATAATTCATGCCTTTTTAAAATCTACGAGGAAAACGCCATCAAAAGAGGCACGGCAGGCAATTTTTATTTACCAAGAGCTGGAATCCATCGAAACAGAAATATGGAAGAATCAATCAAAATTTTGTTGAAAAAATAATGTTGCTTACAATCACATTCATTCGGATAGCAAACTCAACGATTTTCCCAGAGTTTGCTGCCAATGATGTTTGGCGTTAGGGAGTAGTGACTAGAAAATAGATACGTTGATAGAATCAAAGGAAGTTCTACGATATACATTGACGACAATCTTGTTCAGTAATTTTAAAAAACTACGTAAGCTCAATATTTTCAACGATAATAGAACATCTTACTCAACACCTTACCTTGAGTCGTCATTGTGTTTCCACTTGACATTGTGGGTTATCGTAATGAGAATTTAATGTGTTTATAAGTTAACGATTAAACTTCAGTATACCAATGAGGTCGAATAATGTTGAGATATTTTACCATGTTGTTTGTTCTGTGTTTACTCGCTATTCCGGCACCCGGCAACGCTTCCGATACCTTTAAAAATATGTTTGTCATTGTGACAACAGACGATCCGGTTACCCAATTGATGTCAATGGTATTGGCAACCCAGACAATGAATAAAGGAGCAAA
This sequence comes from Desulfobulbaceae bacterium, assembly GCA_963678525.2. Lineage (GTDB taxonomy): Bacteria > Desulfobacterota > Desulfobulbia > Desulfobulbales > Desulfobulbaceae > Desulfogranum. The sequence continues at coordinate 1,022,986 of CAXXDG010000002.1, read as the reverse complement.
TGTGGAGGTTCTTCTCTGCGGTGAAGCAGGTTCACTTGCTATCAAGAACTCTCCAGAGATACTTCTAAAGCCACACCACAAGTCCCCGCAGATGCTTCTGAAAAATCTGGTCAAAAATGGTGTCAATGTAGAGATATGTCCACCATATTTGCCGAATAAAGAAAAAACAGCTACAGACCTGATATATGGCGTATCCGTTGCGAAACCACCTCTGGTCGCAGAGAAGCTTCTCAATAAGGAGATTAGGTTGTTAACTTATTGATGTTTAGTGTTTTTTCGGTATGGCTGCGGCTGAACAAATGCAATCTGAGGCGGGGCCCCGGCTCTGCCTTTTGTATTATTGTAACTGCTCACAGTGTACCTGATCTTTCCGCGATCAGCCCGGCTTACGTATGACCAAATACGCTGCACCAGCCTGTGTGCTATCAGGCACCCTGTAACCAGTTACAAATACAGGGAAGTTATCAAGCTGGACTGTACCCCTATGAGTAGTTATTTTTATTCTACAGTTCCCTCCAGGAAAATGACTTCATCTATGAGCCAGTCTCCGTCTTGCTTTTTCAATCCGAGTTGCAGCGGTTGTTCTCCGAGCAGTTGCGGTTCTCCCTCAAAATTTTCAACCCGCAGTATGCCTGTAGCCAATGCCTGATCCTCCTGTACACTGATGGAAAGGTTCTTTATACTTACCAGCATGACCGGCGTTGACCGGCGAATGATAAAAACCTGATCTGCAACATCTTTTCTGTGATACCTCCTGGCCAGGTCATATGGTTTGGGGTCGATGTCAGTGTAGGTCGCAAAATAGTTACTGATTTTCGAAGCTGCAGCCAGCATGACAACGCCGTTTTCTTCCCCTTCCTTGCAGGCAATCTTGGCGATTTTCTTGATCTTTCCTGCTATAATTCTGCCGTCACTGTTCCAGTACAAAAACAGACCGGTAATCAGGCCCGTACAGATGAGCAGAATACTAATTTTTACGACGTGCTGTTTCATAGGTCAGGCTCATTGTAGGCGCTTGGCATGTGGCGGATACGGTATACTGTAACAGATAGCATATATATGACATGGGAAGTATCCGAAAATACGGTTATAGGATAAAAAATGCAAAATGCGTCAATAACTTTAGAAGAATATACGGCAGATGGGTGTGAGGTGCCGTGTTTCCGTGCCCGAGGCGGACAGGGGTGGTGTATTGTCGGAGCCAATGGATCGGGAATAGACGCCTTTGTCGACCTGGCGGCTGATCAGAAGTGCGAGGGGAGCTGGAAGACCCGGGAGTTTGTCGGATCTGTCGGCTATATTTCTTTTTCCAGCCAGCAGAAACTCTACGAGGAAGAACTGCGTAACGATGATACTGATTTTATGAACAGACTGGATCCAGGCCGCCTTGCAAGGGATTTTATTCAAAATTGGGAGGAGTGCACAGGCCTGATAGCAGCCTGTAATATGCTCGATGCCATGGATACCGGATACAGGCAGTTAAGTTCAGGACAATCCCGGAAATTATGCCTTCTCAGCGAAATTTCCCGAGGGTGTTCCACCCTGGTTATGCAGAACCCCTATGAAGGCATTGATACACAGACCCGGGTTGAATTTGACAAGTTGTTTTCCCTCTTGCTCAACCGGGGAAAACTCATCATTATTACAGTCAATACCATCGATGATATTCCAACCTGGGCAACGCACGGCGGATTGATTCAGCACGGCAGCTTGTGTTTGCAGGGGAGCATAGGTTCGATCCTGCCTGAGCTTGAAAACCAACTCCAGGCGGAAAGACTCTTCACGGCCACTTCAAAGGATATCTTCCCAAACAGGGAAAGCGGTGAAAGTAATACCGGCAACACGCCCTTGATTGATCTACACAAGGGGTTTGCCTCTTACGGAGGCAAGGCCGTTTTTTCTGACCTTGATCTTACCATTTCCCCGTTCCAGCATACCCTGATCACCGGTCCGAACGGCTGCGGCAAATCAACACTGGTACAGTTGATTACCGGAGATCACCCCATGTGCTATCAGAATGATCTCTGGATATTCGGTAGAAAGAGGGGGACCGGTGAATCCATTTGGGACATAAAACGGTCCATGGGCATTGTCAGTTCCGAGTTGCACCGAAGCCACCGCATTCAGGGAAGCGCCTTGCAGGTCATTCTTTCCGGCTTGTTCGACACCATCGGCCTGTACACCAAGCCCACGCAAGAACAGTTATCTCTTGCCCGCGCCTGGCTGGATAGTGTCGGCATGGCCGATCATATCCGCACGCCTTTTCGCCGGCTCAGCTATGGTGAACAGCGGCTGCTTCTCATCGGCCGGGCTTTGATTAAGAAACCAAGGCTATTGCTTCTGGATGAACCGACCCAGGGTCTGGATAACGCCAACCGAATGGCTATACTGGATTTTCTTGAGCAGGCTGCAAGCGAAAAATTGTATACGGTGCTGTATATCAGTCACAGAGAAGACGAGTACCGTTCATTTTTCATGCAGCATGTGCAAATGTCGGCTTTTTACTCCTGAGTTAGTGTTTCAAATTAGAGAAACATAATGAAACACACAGGAACTTTACGTTTCATTATGTTTCGACTTGCGGCGGCGTTTTAGCGTTTCTTGAATGCTGATTCATTACAATTTATTGTTTAACTTGTAGATATTAAATGTTTTATTTTTTGTGATCTAAGATTGGCACAAGACATGCTTTAAGAAGGGAAAAGAAACACACAGACGGACAACCTACAACAATAGGAGGTGACCATGTCCTCGATTGCATTGTTTTACAATCTTTTTTCCCTTGAGAAAGACGTTCGGGAGCAGCTCGCTGCTGTCACAGGTTACCGGATCATCCAGGACAGAGATGTTATTCGAAAGACGGCGGAAACGTATGGGCTGGAAATGGAAAAGGTGGAGCGCGCCCTGTATGGAACGACTTCAGTGTTCAATTCCTTCACCCTGGAGCGGGAGAATATTATCGCCAGGCTGAAATTGACCCTGGCTGAAATGATCGCCGAGAACTCTACCTTGTTTTCAGGAACAATTTTTCTGCTGATCCCCCCCAGCATCACCCATGTTCTCAGAGTTGGGCTGGTTGATGAGAAAAAAAGCCGTATTCAGCGGGGCATCAAAGAAGGGCTCAGTGAAAAACAGGCTGTGAAGGCGATTAAAAAGAATGACGCCGGCGTCGGTGATCTTGCCAAGTTTCTCAACTTGAAACCGCTCAACGACCGATCCCAATACGACATCTTTATCCCCATGGGCTCCACCAATGCCGCTGATGCGGTTCAATTGATCGTTGAGAATTATCGTAAACCTGCAGTGCTCGAAAATGCGGAATCAATGCAAGCGGTAACAGACATGCAGCTTGCCGCCGGCGTTGAAATGAAACTCCTGGAAAAGGGGCATACCAATCCCGTGCAATGCATGGACTCCAATGTAACGATCACCATCAATAAAAGCGTGCACAGCTTTGAGCATGCAGCGAAACAGTTGAGCCATCTGGCTCAAACCGTCAGCGGCGTGCGAAAGGTTGATGTGATTGCCGGCAAGGATTATCACGCCTCCGTATACCGTGACCACGATTTTAAGCTGCCTCCCAAAGTGTTACTGGTTGATGATGAACAGGAATTCGTGCAGACTCTCTCTGAACGCCTCAATACAAGGAGTTACGGCAGTTATCCTGTTTTTGACGGCGAGCAGGCTGTGGACCTTTTAGATTCGGAAACTCCTGATGTCATGGTGCTGGATTTGAAGATGCCCGGAATGCACGGAGTTGAGGTGCTGCAAAAAACCAAAGAAGTCAAACCTGAGATAGAAGTGATTATTCTCACCGGGCACGGATCAGAGGATGATCGCAAGACCTGTATGGAACTCGGCGCTTTCGCCTATCTGCAGAAACCGGTGGATATTGTTGAGTTGACGTCGGTTATTGATGAGGCGTATAAAAAGGTGGCAGCAACGAAAGTTGCGAATGTCTGAAAAGGCGTTCTGAACAGCGCTCACCCGTACAATCCGGGCTAACCCTTACCTGAAGAGGACGCAAATGGAATTAGCAACCAAAGTCATGCTGGTTGATGATGAAACTGATTTTATCGATCTCATGTCCCAGAGGCTGGAAACAAGGGGGTTGAAAGTCACAGCCGTGACCAGCGGCGAGGAAGCCCTGGCATCCGTCAATGACAAGAATATCGATGTTGCAGTCGTTGATCTGGCCATGCCCGGCATCGACGGCATACAAACCCTTATCAAGATGAAAGAAATCCGTCCGGACATAGAAGTCATCATGCTCACCGGACACGCGACAGTTCATAGCGGCATCGAGGCTATGAAGCATGGTGCAAGTGATTATCTGGAAAAACCTGTCGATCTTAATGTGCTCATGGATAAAATTCGTAAAGCCAAGCAGGAAAGAATGACGGCTTTGGAGAAGAAATCCGCTGAAGAGGTGAAGCACATCCTTAAAAGTAAAAGCTGGTAAAAAATCAGCACCTTTTACTGACACACCCCTGTCTCTAACTAATTGAAAATATGAAAACGGGCAGGTTTGCAGAACCCGAACAGGAAAACTGTTTGTTCAGTACAAGGCGCACAAGGAACAAGGTTAGGAGGAAATGAACATGGACCAGGGACCCGCAATCATAAGGGAGCTTGTCATTCCCTTGGAGAAGTATCCCCACATCAAGGAAACCGCAACGCTGGACGAGGCAATCATCTCCTGCAAGGAATTGCTGCCGGACGGCAGTGAACAGGTGCGGCAGAAGGTGTTGCTGGTAGTCAATGACGCAGACCAGCTGGTGGGTAAAATTTCAATCATGGACATCATGAAGGGGCTGGCCCCACATCTGCTCAGTGAAACAAAGGTGAAACAATTTGACGGCAAAACCGCTGATTTTACGGATCTGGCCTTTCTGCTCGAAGAGTCGACATTTTCCGAGTGCGGTAAAAATAGAAATCGAACCGTCGAATCACTGGTGCACCCGATTGATGTTGTTCTGACACCGGATACGCCTGTGCTGAAAGCCCTGGTGCTCTTATCCGCTCATAAGGAAACTATTATCCCGGTGAAAGAAAACGGTGTCATTCTTGGTGTGCTGCGACTTGAAGAAATTTTCCTGGCCATGTGCAACACCTACTGCACATTGCCCGGCGCCGAATAAGGAAGGTGAGAGAAATGACTGCATCAGAAACCATAAGCCTCCCGGAGGCGAAAAAAAGTTTGATTGGAAGCGACTGTTCTTTCTGTTGCTTGGAATAGGAGCTTTTCTCTTTGTCTATTATTGTCCACCCTGGCCCGATGCGGTGGATCCCATGGGAGAACATTTTGTCCTGAGCAAGGAGGCGAAAGGGGCCCTGGCTGTATTTTGTCTGGCCGCTACCTGGTGGGTTTTTGAGGTGGTGCCCATCGGCGTAACCAGCTTGACCATAGGGACCCTGCAGGCGCTCTTTCTGATCAGGTCGCCTAAGGTCGCGTTCAAGGATTTCATGGATCCTTCGGTTCTCTTTATTTTCGGATCCATAGTCATAGGCATGGTGTTCACCAAAACCGGCCTGACCAAGCGCATTGCCTATAAAATGCTTTCCATTGTCGGCGAAAAAACCAGCATGATTCTTCTTGGCTGTTTTGTCATGACCGCAGCGTTGACCCATGTGATGGCGCATACGGCGGTAGCCGCCACCATGTTCCCTCTGCTCATGGCAATCCATGCCCTGTACAGCGAGGAAGATAAGCCCACAAAATTCGGTAAGGCCCTGTTCATCGGCATGGCCTATGTGGCGGGAGCCGGTTCCATTATCACCCTGCTCGGTGCCGCCCGCGGCGCCGTGGCCCTGGGATTTTATAAGGATATCATGAATGTGGATATCAGCTTCTTTCAGCTGACCGCCTACATGTTCCCCATCGGCTGGCTGATGACCTTTTTATTGTGGGGCTTCATGATGCTGTTCCTCAAGCCGGAACAGGCAAGTATTCCCGGCTTAAAGGAAAAATCAAAACGGATGTACAAGGAGCTCGGCGCCTGGAGTCGACAGGAAATCCTCACTGCGGTCATTGTTGTGGCTACAATTCTGGTCATTGCCCTGAAAAACTTTATCCCTGCTCTCGGCAGTCTGGATAAAACCGGTATCCTGCTGCTTTCAACCATCGCGTTTTTTGTTTGCAACATTCTTACCCTGGATGATCTGGAAGAAATTCCATGGAACATCATCTTGCTTTTTGCCGGCGCCATGTCCATAGGGTTCTGTCTCTGGGAAACCGGGGCCGCGAAATGGCTGGCCGTTAACTGGCTGGTTCTGTTCCAGAATTCGCCGCCCATCGTGTTTATCCTGGGAATGGCCTTTTTTGTGATGATCATGACCAACTTTATCATGAACGTGGCGGCAATAGCCATCTCCCTGCCGGTTGCCCTTGTTATTGCACCCTATCTCGGGGTTGCAGGTGAGGTAATTCTCTTTTCAGCCCTTATTGTCGCCGGAATGCCCTTCCTGTTACTCGTAGGGGCGGCGCCCAATGCCATTGCCTACAGCTCGAAACAATTTACTCCAGGTGAGTTTTTTCTCTGGGGCGTGCCTGCGAGCATTATGCTCATGGCGGTTACCTGGCTGGCTGTCCAGTTTATCTGGCCGATCATGGGCATGGAAGTGTATGTGCCGAAGATGATGTAACTGTGTATTGATGACGGGGACAGGACGTTGGCTGTCCCCGTCATCAACGTTGTGTATGTGTGTGGGTGAAAAAGCTGCACACCCATCCATAAGACAGAAAATGCTATAAGGAGGTTTTTCGTGACTGTTGTTTTCAAGGCTATGCCGGTATTGTTGCTTAACCTGTTGCTCATCGGTTGTTCAGGCGCCTGGGCTGCTTCTGAAGGGACTCATATGGATCTTACCTCCAGTTGGGTCGGCTATACCTGCCTGTTTATTTTTATCGCCGCCTATGGGTTTGTTATTGCAGAAGAATATACCCATATGCGAAAATCAAAACCCGTTTTACTCGCCGCAGGTTTGATCTGGGGAATAATCGCCTGGGTATACGCAAGCAACGGATTCACTCATGCGGCGGAAACAGCTGTTCGGCACAATATTTTGGAATATGCGGAGCTGTTTCTGTTTTTACTGGTGGCCATGACCTATATCAACGCCATGGAAGAACGCCAGGTATTTGCCGCACTCAGGGATAAACTGGTGTGTGCTGGTTTTTCCTTTCGCAAGTTATTCTGGGTAACGGGTGGGCTCGCTTTTTTCATATCACCCATTGCAGACAATCTGACAACCGCCCTGCTTATGTGTGCGGTGGTCATGGCCATAGGTCGTGATAATGCCAAATTCATCAGCCTGGCCTGTATCAATATCGTTGTTGCCGCCAATGCAGGCGGCGCTTTCAGCCCGTTCGGAGATATTACCACCCTGATGGTATGGCAAAAAGGGGTGGTGGACTTCTGGACCTTTTTCCACCTGTTTATCCCTTCGGTCGTAAACTGGATCGTACCGGCTGCCATTATGCACTTCGCCGTCCCGAATCTCAACCCTGCGGCCTGTGAGAGCGCGACGGCGATGCGGCGAGGTGCGGTGGTGATTATGGTTCTTTTTCTTGTAACCATCGCGACGGCTGTCAGTTTCCACAATTTTCTGCATCTGCCCCCGATGATGGGTATGATGACCGGGCTTGCCTACCTCAAGTTTTATGGATTTTATTTAAAAAAGACCCATAAGCATGCTCCCGGTGCACCGGGATATGACCCGGAAAAAGCGGATGAACGTATCGGTGATACGGTTGCGTTCGATGTTTTTAAAAAGGTTGCACGTGCAGAGTGGGACACACTGATGTTCTTTTACGGTGTGATTCTCTGTGTAGGCGGTTTGGGTTTCATAGGGTACCTGGCAATAGTATCCCAGGTGATGTATGTGGATTGGGGTCCGACAGCGGCCAATGTCATGGTGGGAATACTTTCAGCCCTGGTGGACAATATCCCTGTCATGTTTGCCGTCCTGACCATGTTTCCTGATATGTCCATGGGACACTGGCTGCTGGTCACCCTGACTGCCGGAGTGGGAGGAAGCATGTTGTCTATCGGCTCTGCAGCCGGGGTTGCGCTGATGGGTCAGGCACGGGGAATGTATACCTTTTTCGGTCATCTGCGCTGGCTGCCTGCCATCGCGCTGGGGTACGCTGCGAGTATCGGTGTGCATCTGCTGGTAAACCGTCATTTTTTTGATGGCGTAGCCTTGTAAAGGTGTTGTTGCAGTCGGACATGGGCAGAGCGGCATTCAGGTAAAATTTTCGTCTACCTGGTGTCTATTTCTGTCTGCTTGCCTGCTCATGTCCGGCGCAGCAGGCATTGCTCATGATTTTTTTGAATTAAATGAGTAAAGAAGCGATACCTTGACAGGATCTTTCCGGAAAACATACCTGGTGCGGAAAGAAATCTTGCCGGAAACCCGTTGAACGGCTATGGAGAATAAAGCAGTGTTCCAACACCTGTAACAGTATATTTCCAGCAGACTACCTGGAGATCCTGCCATGAAACAAGCTTCCCTGCTGCATAACCATGCTCTCATGGCGGAGTTGCTCGACGCGATTCCGCACGGCATTGCTTTGCTTGATACAAATCTGTGTATTGTCGGGATGAATCGTTTTCTCGAGGCCATGACCGGGTATCCTACCCAGGAGGTCCGCGGCGTGTATGCTGATTTTGTCCTCCGGACCAATCTGGCAACCAATGACCAGATATGCCGATCCGTACTGGAAACCGGCGAATCCGTTTCCATGGACGGTAATTTGATCAACAAAAACAGGTCTAAAATTCCAATCCATTGCACTATTTCCCGTCTTCACGGTGAAGGCGGGTCCGTCATGGGCCTTGTGTTCGTGGTGGAAGATATGTCCGCCCTGCATGAAGCACGAGCAGCCTCCGAGGGCGATGATTACAGAGGGGAGATCCTCGGCCACAGTCCACAGATGGAAGAAGTCTTTCGAATGATGTCCGTGCTGGCCAGAACGGACGCTTCGGTGTTGATTACAGGGGAAACCGGAACCGGCAAGGATAAAATCGCGGAACAGTTGCACAGGGCGTCTCCCAGGGCGCGACAGGCTTTTATCAAGGTGAATTGCGGTGCCTTGCCCGAGGCCCTGTTGGAATCCGAACTCTTCGGTCATGTCAAGGGAGCCTTTACAGGTGCTGTGAAAGATAATCCCGGCATGTTTCGACTGGCGGACAAGGGAACCATCTTCCTGACGGAGATCGGTGATCTGTCCCTGCCGTTGCAGGTCAAATTGCTCTCCGTGCTCGATGACCATGCGTTTTACCCTGTGGGCGGCAGCAAAAAAGTGCGGGTTGATGTCCGCGTAATTGCCGCAACCCACAGGTCATTACGGGAAGAGGTGCGCGCGGGGAGGTTTCGTGAAGATTTATTTTACCGGCTCAACGTCTTGCATCTGCATATTCCACCGCTCAGGGAACGAGATGGTGATATCGGTCTTTTATTTGATTTTTTTCTGAAAGTGTTTGCAAACGGGCTTGGAAAACAGATCAACGGGTTTACCAAAAAAACCCTGGATGTTTTGAGCGTGTATCCTTTTCCGGGAAATGTGCGTGAATTGCGCAATATTACGGAATATGCGGTGAATATCTGCCAAAAGGACAGGGTCAGCATGAAGGATCTGCCTCCGTATGTGCTCCATCCCATTGAAACGGCGAATTTACGGCCTGAAGTTGTCAATGTCCGCCCGCCGGAACAACATGTTGACGTTGTTGAAACGCCGGTTCGTGAGGGATGGGCTGAAAGGGAACGTAATCGCATTCTTGATGTCATGCAGGAAACCGGAGGTAATCGCAGCAAAGCGGCCAAGGCACTTGGCTGGGGCAGGACCACCTTGTGGAGAAAAATGAAAAAATACCATCTGATCTGACAGGATACGATCTACCATGAAGATTCTGATAACCATACGGGGAGATTATGTTGCTCCCAGGTTTGACCTGTGCGCGGAGGTGATGGTTGCCGCGTGTTACGATCAGCAGCTGCTCGATGAGCCGCGGGCCATTATTCTTGAGCATATGTCTGCGGAGGTCATCTGCGACCTGGCTTTGAAGGAAAATATATCAATGCTGGTTTGCGGAGGCATTGAAGAGCAGCATTACCAGTTCCTGACCTGGAAAGGAATCCAGGTTATCGACGGTGTAATCGGGCATCACGACACGGTGTTGAAAGAAGCCGTCGAAGGGGTTTTACGCCCGCATACCGTTTTTAAGGAGGAGCATACATGGGGAGGCAGAACATGAAACAGTCCATGTGGATATCCAAGTTACTGCCGTCGGCAAGTGAGAATATCGAAAATTCGGATGAACTGGAATCGAGCTATACCTATTTTTCAAGGGGACTGTTCATCATTCTGCTTGGGGTGGCAATGATTCCAATGATCATTATCTCAGTCTTGTCCCACCATCAATACAAGAACCTGTTGCAAAAGAATGAACTTACCCAGCTGATGCTGAATCTTGAGCAGTCGCAGAACACCGTTGAGCGTTTTGTGACCAAGCTGCAGTCCATCGTTAAATTTGTGGCGCGCGATGACCGTTATCAGGAGCTTGTGGATCCCGCAGAGCTGGAAGCCCTTTTTATCAGGTTACAGCATGAACATCCGGACTTTGCGGATATCGAGGTGATCGATGCATCCGGCCGTCAGAAAACCTATGTGGGGCCTTATGAACTGAGCAACAATAATTACACAGGACAGACCTGGTACCAGGAGGTGCTGCAGCGGGGAGTGTATATCAGCAATGTCTTTTCCGGCTTTCGCCAGGTGCCGCATTTCGTCATTGCCGTCAGCCGTCAGCTTCCAGGGGGGGAGGGAACCTGGGTGCTGCGGCTTACAATCGATGGGAAGACGTTGCAGCGATATGTCGACACCGGTGCGACAAGTTTTTTCAGCGACGTGTATCTCGTTGATGCGGACGGGGTAATACAGACGCAACCCAGAAAGTACGGTCATATCGGAGAGAAGAGTCTGTTTGAAGACAATGCTTCGGAAACCCAGTATAATATCAGCGATACCCTGGCCGGTTATCAGGAGCTGCTGGCCAAACAGGCGGATGTTTCCGTGAAAAAGGCACCGGATGAGCAGGAGGTGCTGCATGCGGCCATTGATCTGCAATCAACACCCTGGAGGCTGGTGCTGGTGAAAAATTTGTACCTCCATGGTGATGCCTGGTTGTTTTTTCAGCTTCGTCTGTTCGGTATTGTCCTGGGGTGTGTCGTGCTTATGGTCTTTGTGATTTTAAATTTAAGCAACGGTATCACCCAACATATCAGACTTTCCGACAAACGACGCCAGCATTTTTTCGTGGAGGCGGAGAATGCCAACAAGCTGGCGTCCATCGGGCGACTGGCTGCAGGGGTTGCCCACGAAATCAACAACCCCCTGTCCATAATCAATCAAAAGACCGGCCTGGTCATGGATTATTTTTCCCTGACAGGAGAGTTTGACCATAAGCAGGATATGCAGAAGGCGCTGAGCGGTGTTCAGCAGAGTGTGGATCGCTGCAAGGCCATCACACACAGGTTGCTTGGTTTTGCCCGCCATACCGATGTCATGATCGAAGAACTGGACATGAACCTTCTTCTCCAGGAAGTGGTAGCCTTTCTGGCTAAAGAGGCGACTTATAACCAGATAGAGATTGTTTTCGATCTTGATGAGGGGATACAGCATATCCATAGTGATCGCGGCCAGTTGCAGCAGGTATTTCTCAATATCATCAACAATGCCATCGATGCCATTGGGTCCCAGGGGGAAATTATCCTGAAAACAGAGATGCCCCAGGCAAACGAGATCCGAATTAAGGTGGTTGATAACGGACCGGGAATGTCCAGAGAGGTCGTACGTCACATATTTGATCCCTTTTTTACCACCAAGGAGACCGGCAAGGGAACAGGGCTTGGCCTGTCCATTACCTATGGTATATTGCGAAAACTGGGCGGTCGTATCAACGTGGAGTCTGAACCCGGCAAGGGGTCGGTTTTTGAAGTTATTTTACCCATTCGCAACGAGCAGGAATAAGGTGCACTATGATTGAAGGAAAGATTTTGATTATTGACGACGAAGTCGAATTTGCGTCCACTCTCTGCCAGCGGCTGGCCCTGAGAGGCATTGATGTGCGGGATGCCCACAGCGGCACGGAAGGATTGGAGCAGATCGAGGAATTTGCTCCGGATATCGTTATTCTTGACCTGAAAATGCCTGACATGAGCGGATTGGCTATCCTGTCGAGGATCAAACAGAGCCGGCCGGATATAGCTGTGATCATGCTCACCGGCCATGGGTCGGTCGCTGCAGGCATTGAGGCCATGGAAAAAGGGGCGTTTGATTATATCATGAAGCCGGTTGACCTTGGAGAGCTGCTGGAAAAAATTGAGCAGGCGGATGTTCAACGAAAAAAATAATGAGGCTGCATATGGACGATGACGCTGTAAATACCCTTCGCGGAGAACAGATAGAGTCTTTCGGCCGGTTGATGGCCGGTTTTTCCCATGATATGAAAAACCATCTCGGTATTATCAGGGAGTCCGGGGGGTTGATTGCTGATTTACTGGCAATGCATGGGCACTCCCTGGATGAACAGATGCAGGCCCGGATGAACAAGGCTGCGGCGACCATAGAGCAGAGGATCGTGACGGCCGCCGGGGCCTTGCACCTGTTGAGCGGCTTCGCCCACCGTTCGGATGTTCCGCTCTCTTCATTTCCTCCGCACATACTGATTGAAGAGGTCTGCCTCTTCCTGGAGCGTTTCGCTCGTCTGCGCCAGGTTACTTTGACGATCACTCAATCGGGGCAGGAGACAGCGATATATAACGACCCCGGCTTGCTGCAGCATGTGGTGTATCGTCTCTTCATGTACTGCCTGGATACCGTGAGCGCGGGTGACTCCATCCATATTGACACCGCTGGATCGGACAGGGGCGTGAAGATTTCTTTTGAGCTTGAGTGCAAGGCTGTTCCTGATGATCTTGCCGTGCCTGAGATGCTGCACCTGCCGCTTTCCATGCTGCAGGCTGAATCTATCGTTACCGGGAGAGATGGGAATATTCGTTTTGAGCTGGATGTTCCCTCGCTTGAGCAAAACCCGGAAGAATAAAGGAGGGCATTCGCAGTCCCCATGAGCGTGATTACTGCCCCTGGATTATTTCCTTATAGAAAAAGGCTGGATATGTATGAGCAGCGCCATCGCTATAACCTGGAGCATACAAGGGAAATTATCGCTGGGATATCGCCGGAAAAATATAAGGCCTTGAAGACAGCGCTGGATAAGGTTATAAACCAGCATGGCTGGACCAGATTGGTCGGCCAAAACGAAGCATGAAAGTTTGTCACTCCGGCATGGCGCCTTCTGCTCGCTGCCGGAGACTTTCGGATAAACCGCATGTAATTGCATAGTTTCAACATAATCACTTTTCACTCCATTCATGAAAAGGGAACCATTTGTCTCAGACTTTCCATAACAGGAGGTTTTTCATGCGACTTACCAAAATGTTTGCCCTGTTTCTGGCTGCCGTGGCAGTGACAACCGCCCATGCAGCCGACAAAGAACTCCACGTCGGTTTTGTATATGTTTCCCCCATAGGAGATGCGGGATATTCCTATGCCCACGACCAGGGACGACTGGTTGTTGATGCAATGGACGGAGTCAAGACCTCCTATGTGGAGGCTGTCAAAGAAGGCCCTGATTCCGAGCGCGTCATTCTTAATATGGCGCGTAAAGGCTATGATGTCATTTTCGGAACCAGTTTCGGTTACATGGATCCCATGCTCAAGGTCGCCAAACAGTTTCCCGACACAGTGTTCATGCACTGTTCCGGATTCAAAAAATCCGAAAATATGGGTAACTATTTCGGTCGCATGTACCAGGCCAGATACCTTGCCGGTATGGTGGCCGGTTCCATGAGCAAATCCAATGTCCTTGGGTATGTGGCCGCCTTTCCCATTCCTGAGGTCATCCGGGGCATCAATGCCTTTACCCTGGGTGCGCAGGAGGTCAACCCGGATGTCTCTGTCCGGGTGGTATGGACAAAAACCTGGTATGATCCTGCCACGGAAAAAGAGGCTGCCAAATCGCTGCTCGATGCCGGAGCGGATGTTATTGCCCAGCATCAGGACTCTCCAGGTCCTCAGGAAGCGGCAGAGGAAAAAGGCGTCTACTCCATCGGTTATAATTCCGATATGAGCACGTTTGCACCCAAGGCGCATCTGACTTCCGCGATCTGGAACTGGGGTCCGTATTATACCAAAGTGGTGAATCAGGTGAAAAACGGCGCCTGGAAATCAGAAGCAGCCTGGCCGGGTATGGATGAAAATATCGTTGATCTGGCGCCCTTTGGGCCCATGGTTCCCGAAGAGGTGAAGCAAAAAGTGGCAGCTAAAAAGGCTGAGATCATAGCAGGAACGGAAAAAGTGTTTACCGGTCCGATCATGAATCAGACCGGAGCAGTAAAATTGGCTGAAGGCGTCACGGCCACCGATGAAGAAATGCTGGGCATGACCTGGTTTGTCAAGGGAGTGGTGGGCACGACGGAATAAAGGTTGGTATCCTGAAAAGCACCTTGAAAAACTGCTATATGCTGAGTTGATGCAACGTTATCGTGTTGTAAAAAGGCAGGAGCGTCTTGGATGGCGCTCCTGCTTTGTGTTTCTGGGGGCAATCGGAGTCTCGATGCTGTTGAGCGCTCTGCTTCTGGCGCTTCGAGGGACGTCGCCTCTGGAAGGAATCCTGGTGCTGTTCAAGGGAGGATTCGGCTCCCGCTGGGCACTGGAAGATTGCCTGCTCAAGGCTATCCCCCTGTTCCTTTGTTCCCTGGGCGTATCCATCGCATTTCGCCTGCAGATATGGAACATCGGGGCAGAGGGACAATTTGCCCTTGGCGCTGTCGGTGCGACCTGGATGGCGTTGAGTTTTCCGAATCTTCCCTCCTTTGTCCTCCTGCCGCTGATGATCGCCATGGCCTGTGCAGCAGGAGGCGCCTGGGGTTTTATTCCGGCAATACTGCGGCAAAAACTCGGGACCAATGAAATCATTGTCACCCTGATGATGAATTATATTGCCATCCAGCTCCTGGATTACCTGGTCTATGGGGTCTGGAAGGATCCCACCAGCTTCGGCTTTCCAATGACACCCACCTTTTCCGACCAGGCAATTTTAGGTCGGATCGGCACGTCTTCCATTCACTGGGGAGTTGTCCACTGCCTGGCGCTTGGCATCCTGTTCTGGATTTTTTTCACCTTTACCCGCACGGGGTTTGAACTCAAAGCCTGCGGAGACAGCGTGCGAGCTTCCAGGTATGCAGGGATTCCCTATGACAGACTGGTTATCTTGGTCATGGTACTCAGCGGGGCGCTGGCGGGATGGGCAGGGTTTCTCGAAGCTTCCGCCACCATAAACCGCCTGCAGCCTTCCATCATGGTAGGGTACGGGTACACGGCTATCGTCGTAGCCTGGCTTGCCAGACTCAATCCCCTGCAGATCGGGATAACCTCTTTTCTTCTGGCAGGGCTCAGAGTGGGAGTAGAAAATATGCAGCTTGATCTTCAGGTGCCTGCGGCATTCGGAAACATCATGGAGGGGTTGATTCTGCTGACAGTGCTGGCCGGCGGCTTTTTTATTCATTACAGGCTCGTGACGGTGAAATCGGCATGAACCAGGAAATGATTATACCGCTGCTGGCTGCAGCCATCGTCTCCGGAACACCTATCCTCTATGCCACCCTGGGTGAGATGATTACCGAGAAGTCCGGAGTGCTCAATCTCGGTGTGGAAGGCATAATGATTGTGGGCAGTCTGGCAGCCTTTCTGGTGGCGAAAATCACAGGCATCCCGGCGCTGGGCTTTATTGCCGCCGGTTTCGCCGGACTTGCCGTGGCCTCCCTGCACGGGGTGGTCTGTCTGATTTTCCAGGGAAATCAGGTCGTTTCCGGGCTTGCGCTGACTATTTTCGGGACAGGCCTGGCCAATTATCTTGGAACTTCCTTTGTAGGCGTGTCCGCACCCGGCTTTGCTCCTGTCGCCATTCCGGGTCTGGCTGATATCCCTGTGATCGGTCCGATTTTTTTCCAGCATGATCCTCTGGTGTATGTCAGCTATATATTGCCTGTCTGTTTATGGATCTTTTTTAGAAATACGCGTTTCGGGCTGGGTATGCGGGCTGCGGGGGAATATCCGGCAGCAGCGGAAGCTGCGGGATTGCATGTGCGGCATTATCGCTGGCTGGGTATTCTGGCAGGGGGGTTCTGTATAGGTCTCGGAGGCGCCTATCTTTCCCTGGCTTACACGCATTTGTGGACCAATTCTCTGACCGGGGGCAGGGGATGGATCGCCGTGGCTCTGGTTATTTTTGCTTTCTGGCGACCGGGAAGGGCTGTTTTCGGGGCATACCTCTTTGGCGGGATCATGGCGTTGCAGCTTCGCATGCAGGCTACGGGAACGCACCTGCCTTCGTCGCTTCTACTCATGCTGCCCTATGCCTTGACCATTATTGTCCTGGTTCTGTCCTCTCTGAGGCGTGAGCGAACAGGAGCGCCGGCAGCGCTTGGGGTGAATGTGGAACCTGTTGATTGAGGTTTCAATGCGGCAGAGATTCGTGTGATGAGGGGACTGATTGTATTTAATTTATGAGAGGAGTGTTGCACCATGGCAGAAAACGGTGGGTACAAAAAAACATACCCGATTTCCTGGGAACAACTGCATCGTGATTCCAAGGCGCTTGCCTGGCGGCTTTTAGGCCTTGACTATTTCAAGGGTATTATTGCCATTACCAGGGGAGGGCTGGTCCCGGCGGCCATTGTCGCCCGTGAGCTGGACATCCACCTTGTAGACACTGTCTGTATATCCAGTTACGACTGGAAAGATAAAAAAGGTGATCCTGAAATCCTGAAAGGTTTTGCCGGCGACGGAGAGGGGTATCTCTTGATCGACGATCTGGTGGATACCGGTCGTACAGCTCAGATAGTAAGAAAAATGATCCCCAAAGCTCACTTTGCAACGGTGTATGCCAAGCCTGCCGGTCGCCCCCTGGTCGAAACCTACATTACAGAGGTAAGTCAGGACACCTGGATTCTCTTTCCCTGGGATTCCGAATCCCAATTTGTCCAGCCAATGGCTTCGCACCGTTGACCCGCGGGAGACTGCCCCTTGAATACAGAGATCCCACGCATACGTCTGGAAAATATTTCGAAGAATTTCGGGAAAGTACAGGCAAACGCAGATATCAATCTGGAGATTCGTTCAGGACGGATTCTGGCTCTGTTGGGAGAAAACGGGGCCGGCAAGTCCACCTTGATGTCCATTCTGGCCGGTCAACTGCAACCGGACAGTGGAACTATCTATCTCGATGGTGACCCTGTAATCTTCACTGGAACGGATCGGGCCATTAAAAGCGGCATCGGCATGGTATACCAGCATTTCAAGCTGGTGGAGGCCATGACGGTCGCAGAAAATGTTTTTCTGGGCATACCGGACACCTTTTTTATCCGCAAAAAGAAGATGCATGAGGAGGTCCGGAAACTGATCGACCAGTATGGGATGAGCGTGGAACCGGATGCTGTTGTGCAAAATCTTTCCATGGGGGAAAAACAGCAGGTTGAGATTCTCAAGTTATTGTACCGCAACAGCTCGATTTTAATTTTCGATGAACCCACCGCTGTCCTGACGCCAAAGGAAGCTGAAGCTCTGTTTGCCACCATGAAGCAGATGATCAGTCAGGGCAAGGCCGTGGTGTTTATCAGCCATAAGCTCGAGGAAGTTTTGGCTGTTGCCGATTACATAGCCATCCTTAAACGCGGTCGTGTGGTAGATTCCATGCTGCGGTCAGCGGTCAGCGGAGCGGCTGAGCTGGCGAGACGAATGGTGGGTAGGACTGTCTTGCTGGAGGTCGGCAAAGATCCCGTTGAACTGCGGCAGACCGTGTTGAAGGTGGATCAGTTGCGTGGTTCCGGTCTGGACGATGTCACCTTTGAGCTGCATCAGGGAGAGGTTTTCGGCCTGGTAGGCGTTGCCGGCAACGGCCAGAAACAGCTGGTGGAAACCATCTGCGGTTTGCGGGCGCCGGAGCGGGGGACTGTTCGTATCCTGGGCCAGGAGTGGAAAAAATTCTACAGCCGGAACAGCTGGGACAAAAGCCTGAGCTATATACCGGAGGATCGTCAGGGGCTGGCTACCTGCAGGAGCTTGGATCTGGTGGAAAATTTTCTCCTGACAACCAGGAAGGGGTTTTGTCGGGGTCCCTGGATTCAGCGGCAGGAGGCAAAAGTGAAGGCAGAGGCGTTAATAGAAAAGTTTGATATTCGCCCACCGGATGTACACGCTCTGGCCTGGCAGCTGTCAGGAGGTAATCTGCAGAAGATGGTCCTGGCACGGGAATTTTACCGCAGGCCGCGTCTGATAGTTGCTGAGCAGCCGACCCAGGGCCTTGATATTGCAGCAGCTGAAGATGTCTGGAACCTTCTCATGCAAACCCGTGAGCAGGCAGGCATCCTGCTTGTTACAGGAGATCTTGGTGAGGCGCTGGCCCTTTCCGACCGCATTGGAGTGATGTTTGCCGGCGCCATTGCGGGCATTATCGATGCCGGCGACGCCGAACAGGTCGAGAGAATACCGGAAATGATGGCAGGGATGCGTACTGATGCATAGGGTAGGGTGTAGGTGTATATTCGTCAATTAGAATGGGAGAATCACAATGATTTTACAATACAGGGATTACTTTCCGGTTGTGGGAACAGGGGGATGGGTAGCGCCCACCGCAACCTTGATAGGCGATGCAGAGCTTGGCGAGGATGTCTCCTTATGGTTCGGCACCGTGGTCCGGGGGGATGTGCACAGTATCAAAATCGGGGCAAGAACCAACATCCAGGACAACTGCATGGTTCACACCACCCATCATGAAAATCCGGAGCGGAGCCTTGATGACGGTCATCCAGCCATAATCGGCTCTGAGGTGACCGTCGGACATAACGTTATTCTCCATGGCTGTACCGTGGAAGATCTGTGCCTGATCGGGATGGGCGCCATTATTCTGGACGGCGCCGTTATCGGTAGAGAGTCAATTGTGGGCGCAGGAGCAGTGGTCACCGGTGGAAAGGTGTTTCCACCCCGTTCGTTGATTCTGGGGTCACCGGCAAAGGCAGTGCGTGATATCAGCGATGCACAGGTCGCAGGAATGCGTGACTCCTGGAAGAGATATGTCGCCTTGAAAAATGAGTACTATCAGGCTCGGGTCGGTGATTGTTTTTAACGAAGGCAATCGGGCCGTCCCATGTTATGCCGGGTGAATTCCTTATCGCAGCGAGGTGATTGCATCTTCCGATAGGAACAACATCCAGGGAGCGATTTTTGCAGCGAAGCGTTTACACGGTTATAATGCTGTTTGTTTCTCCGTATTCATTGGCATTGTAACTGTCAGCTTCGTCTTCATTGACCCAACGCTCGCCGTCCAAAACGTATCGAAACGCATAAGAAGACCCGGCATCCAGCGAAAGCGTGACCGAAAAGCTGTTGTCCTTGAGTTTTTTCATTGGAGTGGAGTCCGTCGACCACTCATTGAAATCACCTGCCAGAGCAGCCGTGCCGGCCCCTTCTCCATTGACGTACTTGAAAGTTACCCGGCAGACTTTTCCTGTTTTTGAATAGCTTTTCTTCAGCATACCATTCTCCTTGATCATGATGTGGTTGGAGGAGACTGCTACCACGCATAAAATGTATCTTAAAACTGTAGAATAAGTTCCTGAACAGGTCAATTGCAGAATGTAAAAAAAATGGAATTATTAGGGAAGTGTTATGTTTTATCCAACCATTTCTTGGTTCCCGGAGATGGGTGTGATAGTATTCAAAATGACAGATACCACAAGGTGGTTTTTTGGGGAGCGTAACGATCTCTCGTTTATATTTATACACTCGTATTCTGGAACGTAATGGAGCCATAATGAAAACAACACGATTATCAGACCGACACCTTTATGAAAGACAATAGATGTACCATTCCGGAGCTGCTTGCACCTGCGGGCAGTATGGACAAGCTGGTAACCGCCGTCCACTATGGAGCTGATGCCGTCTACCTGGGGGGCAAGCAATTCAGCTTGCGTGCCAGGGCGACTAATTTTGATCTGCCGACCATTTCAGAGGCTGTCCGGTACGCCCATGGGCACGGGGTAAAGGTGTATGTCACTGTCAATATTTTTGCCCATAATCAGGATCTGCAGGGGTTGGATGCGTATCTGGTTGACCTGCAGGCGTGCGGGGTGGATGCCGTTATCGTAGCTGATCCGGGAGTGTTGAGCATCGCTCGCAAGGTCGTTCCGGAGATGTCTCTGCACCTGTCCACCCAGGCCAACGTAACCAATGCGGCCAGTGCCTGTTTCTGGAGAGAGCAAAACGTGCAACGATTGAATCTGGCTCGGGAGCTGGGTTACGAGGAGATCAGGCAGATCAGGCAGGCAACTGATGCGGAACTGGAAATTTTTGTTCATGGGGCGCTGTGTATATCCTACTCAGGCAGATGCATGCTGAGCAACTATCTGACCGGCCGTGACGCCAATAAAGGTGACTGTGCCCACCCCTGTCGTTATTCCTACAAGCTGGTTGAAGAGAAACGGCCCAATGAATATTTTCCTGTCGAGGAGGATGAAAGAGGAACATACATATTTAATTCCAAGGATTTATGTCTCCTGAAAAAGCTACCTGAATTGGTGGATCTCGGGGTTGATTCTCTAAAAATTGAAGGCAGGATGAAATCCGTCGGTTATGTGGGCAGTGTGGTGCGTCTGTATCGCTGCGCCCTGGACTACATCGCCGCCCACGGATTAAACATTTCAATCAATAAAATAGAATTTCCTGATATCTTTTTCAAAGAATTAGAGAAAATCGGCACACGTGGAAGTTCTGAAAATTTTTTTGCATCCACCCCTTCATCTTCAGATATGCTTTATGATACAATGCGTGTAGATCAAGAGTACGCGCCGGTCGGCATCGTACGAAAAACTGAACCGCTGTTCATTGAAACCCGCAATAGGCTTCAATGTGGGGATGTTATTGAGTATCTTGGTCGTGAAATAACACCTGTATCTGCACGAGTTAAAAAAATGTATGATCAGGGGGGTGGAGAGGTTGCCTTAGCGCATCCGGGGGCTGTAATACAAATTGAAACCGAACCAATGCTTGACTTCGTTGAAGTGAACAGTATTTTTCGGAAAAAGATGGCAGAACAATGAAACCGCAATTCGACGTACCCTTTTTGCCGGAAACATCGTATGTAAATTTTCTGGCGGATTGTGAGGCTGAACTTGACAGTGTACATTTCAGCCTCATGAAGAGCCAAAAGCTCGATAGCCGTATTCAATTACATGTAGAAGACAATACCCAGGCGGTAATCGGTCAGTTGGAAAGACTGCAGACACCGCGTAAGTATGCCTTGATGAACAGCCGTTTTTATATGCCTGCCCTGCTCAATAATGCGGGGAATTTTCGGCCGATTCTCCAGACGCTTGCCGAGTACCTGGAACGCGGGCAGATTGACGGCATTGTATACTGTGATCATTACCTGTTGCAGCGACTCTCGGATGAGTCGCCGGACATAGCCTCATCCCTGGAGGCTGTTCCCGGTGTCAACACCATGCTCGATTCGTTTAAAAAAGTTGAGGCCCAGCTTTCCTACATCAGGGAAACCAAATTTAAAAGTCCACGAAAAATAATCCTGGATCGATCACTCAATCGGGACCTGGATCGGTTGGCCAAAGTAGCGCTGCAACTGCATACCCAGTTTCCGCAGATCCATGTTGAGCTCCTGGCCAATGAGGGATGCCTTCCCTATTGCCCGTTCAAACTGTCCCATGATTCGTACATTGCGCTTGCCAATATGAACGGCAGCGACACTACCTTTGACCTTAATTGCAATCTCGGCTGCGTGCGTTTGTTGGATGAACAGCCGCACCGCATCCTCTTTTCACCTTTTATCCGTCCGGAAGATATTGATCTCTATTTTTATCATATCGATACAATCAAGCTGTGTGGACGAACCCTGGGCTCTCAATTCCTCAAGCGTGTCGTTACGGCATACCGTGAACGACGCTACGACGGAAATCTGCTGGACCTGCTTGATTCAACCAACTGGCTGACGGAAAAGCTCTATGTGGACAATCCGTCACTTTCCTTTGACTTTGCCAATATGCTTTCCATGTGCGACGGGCATTGCGATAAATGCGGATTCTGTAAAGAGCTGTTTGACGCCATTGCCCAGCCTTTACCGATGGTTATTCAGGATCGACGAGTTGCAGCGGATTGACAGGGTCTTCCTTGAGGGTTACTATCTACTGCTATATAAGGGTAGGAAACCATTAAGGTTTGGTTGAGTTTTACTGAGCCGGGGGAGATCATGGAAACATTTGAGCAACTTCTCGAAGTTTCAACCAGAATACATGGCCATATCTGCGCCGGGCAGGTTATCGGGGTGCGTATGGCCATGGCCGGGCTGGAACGAATCGGTATAGATGATCCCAAGGGAAAAGACAGAAAAAAACTGTATGTTCTGGTGGAGATTGATCGCTGCGCCACCGATGCAATCCAGTCCGTAACAGGCTGCAGTCTGGGGAAACGTTCCCTGCGCTGGATGGATTTCGGCATCATGGCAGCGACCTTTGTCAACCTGGAAACCAACAAGGCCGTCCGTATCACTGCTAGGGAGGAGTCGCGGGAACTGTCCGAACAGTATTACCCGGAAGTGGATGACAAATACAAGCGCCAGTTGGAAGCATATCGCGTTATGCCCCTGGATGAACTGTTTGCCTTCCAGGATGTGGAGGTGGATCTCGATGCCTGTGATATGCCGGGACGGCCGACCCGCAGGGTGCAATGCACCAAGTGCGGAGACTGGGTCCAGGACTGCAGGGATATTATTCGCAACGGTAGACCAATCTGCCGTGCCTGTGATGGAAAACGATATTATAAGGAACTGTAAGGAATTGAGTATGATCGTTCGAAAATTAGAGAGTGTGCCCATCGATGCAATGCCGACAGGGGAGGGGGTTACCCGCAAGGTGCTCCTCAGTGACCAGGAGGCCCCGAACTTTGCCATGCGCTGTTTTACCATTGCACCCGGCGGTTTCATGCCCATGCATACCAACACCGTAGAACATGAGCAGTTCATCCTTGCAGGCACGGCCGATGTGGTGGTGGGCGAGGAAAAATTTCAGGTTGTCAAGGATGATGCGGTACTGATCCCCAAAGGCGTACCCCATTGCTATACCAACAACGGCAGCGAACCTTTTGTCTTTCTCTGTCTTATCCCCAACCAGGAAGATGTGATCGAGATAATTGATCAGGCTTAAGCCGGTGTCGTATCAATGTTGACAAGTCGCCTCCTGTTTGTTTGTAAGGGGGCGTGCTTATGACCTCTCCACTCATCCGAACCTTCAGCCATCACTGCCGTGAACTTCACGGTTGTGCGGTTGGAAAAATTCCGCTGGACCTGGGCGTTCCATGCCCAAACCGTAGACTCGGCGGCTGTATTTTCTGTTCAGGCCAGAGCTTCACTCCAGCCAGTCTGGAGCAATCGGCCTCTTTTGCACAGCAGCTGGAGCTTGGCAGAACCGTGCACCTGCAGGGACGGCACAGGTTTTTTTACGGCTATTTTCAGCAGGAAACGCCCACAGCCCTGGAACCGGACCTGTTCATGCGGTATGCTGAGATGGTCCTGCAACAGTCCGACTGCCTGGGTCTTATCATCTCCACCCGTCCTGATGCTGTCAGTGACCAATTGCTTGAGCGGTTGGATGCACTTACCCTTTGTCTGGAAAAACAGTGTCTGCTGGAACTGGGATTGCAGACCGCCCATGAACGTTCTCTACGGTTTTTACATCGGAACCATACTCTGGATGATTTTCTTGGCACTGCTGAGAAGATCAAGAGATATCACCACCTTACCTTTGCCGCCCATCTTATCCTGGGGATTCCCGGGGAAGATGCCCAGCATATGCAGACAAGCATCAACGTAGCTGTTCAGGCAGGCGTTTCTGCGCTGAAACTCCACCATCTGCAGGTCATCCGTCAGACACCGCTCTATGCGCTCTATGCAGCCGGTAAGGTAGATGTCTATTCTCTGGAATCTTTCATGGATCTTCTCTGTACGCTCATTCCCCATATTCCGGCACATATTACCATTCACCGGCTCTGGGCAACGGCGCACCCCGACAGCCTCGTGGCGCCGCGCTGGAATGTCCGCACTGCGGAACTCAGCGTCAATCTTCGTGCCCGTCTGCAGGAACGTGGACTGAGTCAGGGGTGTTGGTGTAATTAAACTGTAATTGGCCCATCTCAGCTGGTAACATTACTTGCAGCCAGCAAGTCAAGAATATTGCCGGCAACAAGACGATCCTTTTCCTGTGCTGAAATCTTGAGCCGCAGGACTTTCCGTAACTCGTTTTTCGGATCGCCAAAGGGAAAGTCCGAGCCAAAGAATAACCGTTCAGTGCCATACCGCTGAATATAGTCCCGTATCTCATGGGAGGAGGAAAGAGCTGTGTCTGCATAGACATTCGGCAAATCCCACAGACCGTTGCTCTTTATGGCCTCATAGCCGCCATTGAGGCCGCCCAGGTGAGGAATGATCACCTTGACGCCCGGGGCAAGCTCTTGAATGAAGCGCAGGGTATTTTCCAGTTCTTCTTCCAGAACCACCGGCATATTCCGTTTCCTGATCTCCTCTATCGCCGTTTTGCACAATGCACTGGTATAGTGATACTCCGGCTCATCGTCGTGGCGATGCCATTTGATCCCCTTATGCTCAACGGTCAGTTGGTCAACGGCAAAATCGTTCCAGATGAAGAAATACGGATATACCGTAAATGCATCTGTACTGATATACAGGAGGTATTCGTTGGCACGCTGCCTTCTTTCCTGCCAGTAGGTTGTATCTGCAAAATTGTAATCATAGCGATCATAAATCTCACCGACAGGGGCAAACATCACTGCCCCGGTAATGCCGGATCCGCTGCTGTAATCTAAATAATCCTGCAATCCCTGCGGCGGAGACGTGTCCTGAATGCCGCAGTGTACATGTGCGTCAATAATCATTGGTCCCTCCCCATGATCCGGTTTGGCAATACATAGTTTGAGTGTGACTCATCCCGCATTAATCGTGGCGTTGCGGGCGAGAGTGGGGTATCCTGGCAATATGTATCAGCGTAAAATCCTGTTGTATTGTAATAGGTGCTGGTACATATGTTTTTACTTACAGCCAGTGTGTTGACATTTCATGCACATGAGAATCAACACCTTCTGATACTTTGTTTAGCTTAACCCTTTACCCTTACCTTATTATTTTGCCATGTCAGCCGAACAAAATACATGCCCCAAATGTAATTCGCCCTACGCATATCCAGACGGACACCTTTGGATTTGCCCTGAATGCTCCTATGAGTGGTCAGCAGCCACTGAAGCGAACGACTCCTCAGAAGATGCCCCACAGTTTGTTGATGCCAATGGTACGCCTCTGCAGGACGGCGACTCCGTCACCATAATCAAAGACCTCAAAGCCGGTAAAGATACCATTAAATCAGGCACGAAAGTGAAGAGCATCAAATTGTTGGATGAGCCTGTAAACGGACATGATATTTCATGCAAAATTGCAGGCCATGGATCAATGTACCTGAAATGCTCTGTTGTCAAAAAGATGTAGCTGAAGCGGCTTGCAATTATGATTAACGCCACGTGACTTTGGCAGGTTCTCGAGGGGGAATACGATAATATCTTACCTTTGGATAGCCCAGCATAAGTGCGCCGTAGACGTTATGGCCTTGCGGCAGGTCAAGGTAGTCCAGGATTGGTTGGTATTCCGTTGCTGCACTCATGAAGAAGCCGGCCCAGCATGCGCCGAGACCGAAGGCGCCGGCTGCTGCTTCTATGGAGGTGAGCGCAATGCTGCAATCCACAGCAGGTTTGAATCCTTCGCTTGACGCGTGCGCTATCACCAGGCAGGGAGCACCGCGGTTGATCATATCTTGCCCGGCCAGATGAGCGGTCACTATATCGGGGAGCAGGTTCTTTTCTTGTAGCCGGTCGATTACCATGGAACTCAGACGCGCAACCTCTTCCTGCTTTTCAATGACAATCCAATTGACGGGCTGGACGTTGCGGGCAGTCGGCGCCCAGCGGGCCATGTCGAGAAGGGTTTCCAGTGTCTCGCGTGCTACGGCTTCCCCTTTGTAGCTGCGAATGGAGCGGCGGCTCTTGAATAATTGGATAGCCTGATCGGCGCTCACGGTCAGTTCCCTGTCCAACTGTTCACAATCCAGAGCGCTTATCCCATTGACTGTAATAGCTGCTCCCGGACAAATGGTCACACAGTGTCCACAGTTGATACACACATCCACTCCCCCTTCGACCACAACAGGAACCCCATCGGTTCCTTCGGAAAACAGACTGAGTGGACATTCTGCAATGCACAATCCATCCTTTTTACATTTTTTTGCATCAATGCTGATTGTATTCACGTTTTCCTCACGATAACTGCTCACAGTGCACTCGATTTTTCCGCGATCAGCCTGGCTTACGTATGACCCAATACGCTGCGCCGGCCTGCTTGCGGAAATATCAAGCACCCTGTAACCAGTTGTATGAATAGTTTCAATGCACTTCCTGTGAGTAGTTAGTTCTCATGTATGGTGAGCCACGGGTTACGAGCGGGACGGTGGGGCCATGAATTCCGGTCCGATTGGATCAGTAACGGAAGTTTTGAGAATATCATCAATGGCCTGCATGTCGTCTGTGCTGATGCTCCAGCCAAAGGCGCTCTCAAGGTGAGCAAGCTGTTCGGGTTTGCGCGCACCCCACAATGCCACACATCCACGGTCAATGACCCAGCGTATTGCCAGGGCGAGCACGTCTTTGTCATAGTTTTCCTTGGCCAGGGTGTTCAGCGCGTCGACCGCATCCAGGTATTGCCTGAAACGCGGCAGCTTAAATTTCGGATCGTGTTTTCTGAGATCGTCGCCGGTGAATTCGCGCTCTTGGCTCATTGCTCCGGAGAGCAATCCCCGACAGATCGCGCCATACGCCAGGATGCTTAAATCGTTTTCCTGGGCGTACGGCAGAACATCCGTATCTATGGCACGTTCAAATAAGTTATAAGGGGATTGCACGGCATGAAGGGGGCAGTATTTTTTGAATTCCGTCATCTGTTGCGGATCATAATTACTGACGCCGATACTGCGCACTTTCCCGGCATTGAGCAATTTTTCAAGAGCGGTTGCAGTCTCTTCAAACGGTACAAGGGGATCGGGCCAGTGGACCTGATACAGATCTATATAATCAGTTCGCAGGCGCCGCAACGAATCGTCAAGTTCTTTCTCAATACGCTCTTTGCTGGAGTTGCGGACAACTTTGCCTTCATCACTCCATTCCAGCGCGACCTTTGTAGCCAGGACAATCTCTGAGCGCTTGCCGTACTCTTCTATGGCCTGGCCCACGACCTCTTCAGAATGCCCGAAGCCATATACAGGCGCAGTATCCAGAAAATTTACTCCCTGATCCAAGGCAGCGTGGATGGTCCTGACGGCATTCTTGTCATCTGCACCTCCCCACATCCAGCCACCAATGGCCCAGGTGCCCAGACATATTTGAGATACTTTGATGTCAGTTGTCCCGATAGTCGTAAATTCAACATTGCTCATAGGTTTTCTCCTTTGAAAGGAATTCGCTTTGAATAAACTGCGGTAATAAAGTGATCGCTATTTTTATACTTTATTCTCCGGCTGCAGTTGGGCAATGATTTTTTTAGCTTCCTGCAGTTTGCTTGCAGGCACCGGGATGAAACAGGTAGAGTTTTGGCGAAAAAAATACAGAAATTTACCGGCCATCATGATGGCTGAGGTGATAAGTGTGATGGCCGGTACCGGTTCGGTTTGCAGGGTGATTGACTCCAGACGGCTTCCCGGCAGGAACCAGGAGGCAACTGTGCCGTTGACATACACCTGTGTGAGGCTGATATAGACCTCTGCGCTCTCGGATCGGGCTTTTCTCTTCCGCAACATGAGCGTGATTCCAACCATCAGCCAGAGGAAGAGAATGACTGCGCCGACCACTGCCGCGGCAATGACAGCACCCTCATCTCTGACTGCCGACAGGAAACCGCCGGCGATAACCACCGCAATCACCGTCACCAGTATGAGTCCGGCGAAGGCTATGGATTTGCCTTCCTGATACGACCATTTGTTGAACTCCTGCCATTCCCGGTCGGATATGGTCCAATGGGCAAGCATATCCCTGCCTTGCAGGAGTCCGTGCACCTTGACCGTTTCCAGACCGAAAAGAAGGATGCCGATGACTCCAAACAGTATAATAAAAGCGCCCAGGAAAATGACGCCGAACTGCTCGCTGCCGGTCCAACCGTAGAGAAAAGGAAGGCCTGTAACAACCAGGCCGCCGCTGAAAATAAAGAGAAAAAATCTTGTTCCGATACCTGAAGAGGTTTGCAGAGCCTTTTTGTCGGTACCCGGCAGCAGGAAGGACAGGAAGCAGCCGGCCAAAATCATTATCCCTGCGGTCGTTCGATAGGGAAAACGGATGGCGGCAGGGATGTTTTTGCCGCCCAGATTTTCAGGTTCCAACCTTGTATATGTAAAGGTAGCAAGGTTGCTGTCGTTCATGGTGATGTAGCCACGGTCGTTCCGTATATCCAGCGCCAGGGGATCATCCGGGGCCATGTACACTGTTTTTTCCCAGGCAGCACCGGAAGCCGGGAAATGCTGTTTTTGCCAGTCCAGCCACTCTTTCTTGTCTGTGAGAACCCCTTGTTGGCCTATACTTTCCTGAATGAAGGCGGTGAGAGAATGATGCTGCTCACTTGTGCGCAGTATTTCCATGGCATAGGAACTGGAGCCGAACCCATGTGTCGGTGTATGCTGCTTTTCATAGAGAACCGCCCAGTCTACAGGTTCAAATGTGAAGATTCCGGATGCCGGCCGCCAGAGAGAGGCGATCCCCAGGAGCAGAACCAGGGAGACAACAAAGCTGTGCAGCATAATGCGCATATCGTATATCCTAGTCAGTGCCTGTCCATAAATGGACTTTTCGGAGTCTCGTTTCTCGCTTACCTAAACTTGAGCAAAAATCCTCATTTATGGAGAGACACTGGTTAGTGTTGATAAAAGGAGGGGCCGTAAACAATTACTGAAAACCTGCCTCCTGCCAGGTTGCTCCGTTGTTGTCGGAAAACCAGATTCCTTGGTTGGTGCCGACAAGAAAACCAGCGGTGCCGGCAGCCACAGTACGAACTTTTTTCTCTTGCAGGCAGTGGCGGAGTACTTGCAATTGCCCATTTTCATACAGCTGCACTACATCCAGTCCTTCACTTTCCCGAATACCCAGGTAGCGTTTGCCTGCAATATGCTGGAAAGAGCTGTAAAGGGGGGTAGGGGTTTGGTTTTCCTGGTGCCATTCATCACCCTGATACGGCAGAGCAAAGGTGGAGAGCATGCGGCGGGTCCAGATTGCTGAATCCGCATCAATAAAATATCCACTTCCACTCTGGCCAAAATACTCGCACATCCATGAAGAGAAGTTATTGCGGGCAATGATCAATTTTTGTCCGCCCCAAAGCAGGACATTGTCATCAGGGAAGAACAGTATACCGGTGAGAAAAATGCTGTTGATATCCCGGTAATGTTTGCATTGTTCACCCTGTGCCTCCACCCTCTCCCAGCTGTTGTCCGCTGCCAGGCGGTATAATCCCCGGCCGCCTCCCTGCAGACCATAAATAATGTTGTTTTTGCTTTTTGCCAGTGTTCTGACCCCAAGCAAATTATATGCATCCTTTTCAGGAAGCCCTGTTGTGATTTTCTGCCAGTTTTTACCCTGGTCGTAACTGACAAAGGGTCCGTGTTCGGGTGTGGCGACGATGATTCTTTCCTGGTCGGCAACAAAGGTAATGTTCGGTTCTTTGCAAGGAAAGGGCAGGGTAATGGGGATCCAGGTGCGGCCGCGGTCAGTGCCGGCCATGAGGCCGTTCATACCTTCTATGGCGGCATACCATGTTCCCTGTGATGTCATGGCAACCCTGTATACTTTGGTAGTATCGGCAAAAAGTCGCGGTTGCCAGGTGGTGTCCACCGTTTCAGTTCCTCCAGGAGAAAGTGCATAGAGGTTGGTATTGTAGGCCGCAGCAAACAGGGTACCGTCCCCGGCCTGGGCAATGCTTTGAATGTTTTCTTTGTCCAGACCAATGCCTTGTTGCCGCCATGTTTTCCCTTGATCAGAAGAAAACAGGATGCCGTTGTTGAGCGTGCCGACAAAGATTGGCCCGTCCTCAGCAAATTCAAGACATTGCACCACTGCCGGGGAAAAACCCAGGTCAACAGCTATCCAGGAGTAGCTTGTTTCTTCCCAGCGGTACAGACCGCCGCCATAGGTGCCTGCATACAGGGTTCCATCCGGGCTGCATGCAAGGATGAGCACGTTGGTGTTGCCGAGCCCTGTATTGGCCGGAACCCATTTTTTATCCTTGCCGGGACGCCGGTATACCCCTTTACCGAAAAAACCGGCAAAGGGGATGTTGCCCGGGCCGAAGACCGTTGTTTGTACCGGGAAATCAGGCAGGCCCTGGTCCTTTTTGATCGCTTTGTTGTTCCTGTCCCCCTCTGTCAACCGGGAATACAAACCCTTGCCCCAGAGCTTGATAAGATACTCGTCGGTTATTTTGCTGAAGGACGCAAAGGCGGCATGGCTTTCACTGATGCTCCCCCAGGATCTGCCATGGTTGTCAGAGCGGTAAATCCCCTTGTCAGTGGTGAGAAAGAGACGCCCGTTCCTGTCCGTCGCCATGGCGTACAAGGTGAGTTGAGCAGGGATTTTGGCCTGTTTCCAGTGCAAGCCGTTGTCCGTACTGTAGAACAGGCCGCTTTTCTCTTCTGTCAGGGCAAATATGGCGGCATCCGGAGCCACAAAAAGCTGGATAATATTTGCCGGAGATTTTGCCTGTACAGGAAGGCTCGGTAGAGAGCAAAAGAGTATCCCGCACAGGAGGACGGCCTGCGCTCGCCTGAAAAAGAAGACGTTGTGCGATGAGTGTTTGGACATAGGCGTTTTTTTATTGCGGCATTTCCCGCAGCCAAATGGTTCCTTGCTCGCCGCCTGTTTTTTCAAAGAACTGCACCGTGTTTGCTGAAGTAAACTTGAGCGCCGGAAAAACCACACCTTCTCGTTCAACAGCCTGAAAATCACGGTTAAGTACCGGAGTATTCATTTGCGGATGGACACTGAAATAATAGAGGTGCTGACTGTCCGGAGAAAAAATGACGGGCATGCCATTCACCCACTTCTTCATCCAGGCACTGCCTTCGTTGCCTTTTTCCCAGATTTTATAACCCTGCTCCGGCTGCTCCACCACTGCGATCAGGCGGGAACTGTCCGGGCTGTAACCCAATAAAGAGACGTTGGCATACCCGTCACTGATTGTTTTGCCGTCTTCGACAATGACAAAGGTATTGGGCTCCCCGGCGGCAACGGTGCTCCAGTGAAGGCTGTCCGGGCTCCAGACAATATTTTCCTCTGAAGAAAAGCCGGTTATTCCTGTGGGCCGACCATCGATAAACAACTCTATTTTGCCGTTTTGTTCAGCCCAGAAGGCGCATTTTCCTTCAGCACTGAAGCTGATAGTACCGATTTCCCCAAAGGGGCCGTATTCACCGGCTTCGGTTCCCAGATAATCTCCGCTCTCCCGCTCCTCGATCCAGGCCAGACCATGCTGGTCTGTGAAAATGGAATAATGAGAAAGGGGAAGGACGGGGTCAACTTCGCGCATCTCCTTACTAATAACGGTATCGTTTTTAAAGAGGAGGGACTTGGACGTGTTCTGGTAGGGCAGGGTGATTGCATCCCAGTAAAGGTCGCCTGTCTGCGGGTCAAAGGCCATTGTTTCAACGCCGGCGACTATAACGCCCATGGGCGTGCCGTCCAGATAGAGCTGCTGCTCTTGACCGTCCTGGTGTTCGACCGTGGTAACGACTGCCGGCTTTGTTCCGTCCTGATTTAAACCGATGAGAACAACCTTGCCCGGCAGTTCCATTTTCTTCTCACCGTCAAGGAAAATGGTGGAGGTGACGCCGCCCTGATCATTTTTGTTGGTAAAACCGGCTGCCCAATGCGCCCGGTCATCGGTTGCCGTGAAATTATCCTGGCCATAGGCGCCGTCAAAGCGTTCGCTCAAAATGCCGTTTATCAGCAGCGCATAATCGGGAAAATAGGGGGAACCCTCGTTATACAGAGCTACCTTGGCCACATAGCCGCCGTCTTTGATATGCACGACCTCTTCAACGGCCTTGAGCGGCGGCAGGTCAAGCTGCCTGCCGTTTACAAAGAGTTCTTCCTGTTTCCTGTCGTCTACGGTGCGCAGGTGTGACCACAGCACCTGGTTCATATCCGGGGAAGGCGTAAAGAGTTTGGCCTTGTCCGGTGATATGTTTCCCACAGGCTCGTCCGGGGTGACCGGGTCCTGCGAGTCGGACAAACTGTCTCCTGCCCGCCGGTCTTCTGCAGAGGTATTGGCCGGCTGCTCTGTGTTTTCTGCGGCAAGCTGATCCGGGCTGCCTCCATCTTGAGGGTACTTGGCCTGTATCTCGCTTTCAATAACTGCGGCGGCAGATTCTTCCCGTACAATAACTGCTGCATCATCCTGTGCATTCTCTTCTACAGCCTGTGCGGCTGAGGAGGCTATGGTCTTTTCCTGAGCCGGGGAGCCGGGCAGGTGAATCTGCACGGCTCCTTCATCCTTACCGACCGTGCCTACAACCTCGCTTCCCTGTATCCCCTGCAGCCGGTATAGAGTGCCGATCCTGACATCGTTGCCTTCAAGCACGCTGACTTCTTTTAGAACCAGGGCGCCGTCCATGAACATCCCTTTGAAACGGGTGCGGGCTCCCTGGTCAGGCCAGGAGATATCCCCTTCAACGCTGCCGAATTCAGGCTTGTAAACGGTGAAGGTGATTGTGAATCCGGCTTGATCATCGTCCAGTATTCGGGTCCCCTGCAGGGGATTTTTTTCCTGGACCAGCTCTTCAAGAGAGGTGATGGACATCCCCTTTACCGGGGTAAAGAGAAGAACAAAAACAAGAATGAAAACGTATTTGCGCATGATTCCCTCCTGGCATACTGTGTATCCGCTGCTCCGGCTGCAAAACAGCGTTTGGTATATCCTTCCCCCGGCCCTCTGAGGAAGAGTCTCTATTGTTTCCTGCTATTTGTGACACGAACGCCTGCTCTCTTCGAGAAAGCGGTCACATCCTCGTGAGCGCAAGGCTTCCCGGTATTCAAGAGCCTGCCTGTGTATATTCAGGTCGATTATTTTTGATAACCATGGTCCCTGTTCCACTGCCGCTTGATGACGAAGTTGTTCCTGCTTGCGGAAATATTCCTGCCAAAGAGGTGCGTCATTGGGAACTTTTGAGCCGGGAGGATCATACATCCCCCCTATGACCTGTTGTTCTCTTTCACTGGGACGTATGCCCCTTAATGCGGCTTTGAGCTTTTTGTTGCTTTGGGCTATTTTTCTTTTGTTGCTGCGGATTTCTTCACTGGTTTTCAATAAATACGTATCTCGTTTTTCCTGTTGCCATCCTTTGCTTTCCACAAAAAGATCAGAGGCTTTTCTGAAGCTCGTATTTGTTTGATAGGTACTGTATGCCGAATCAAGGGCGTCTATGGCACTCATAATATTTTTTATTTGAATCGGATCTTTGAGCGACGGTAATTGTATTCCTTTTACGGCATAGCCTTGCAGCGGATTATTATCGCCTATGGCATCATCCATAATACTTGCAGGATCAATATCCTCAGGCGTCAGGGCGTCACCTTTTACCAGAGGCAGAAAGGCGCTGATAGTTGAGCTGTAAGGGACAAAAGGCCATACCGTCGCCGCCATAACCTCACTGGGATACAGTCCATCCTGCCCCTGGAGGAACAGGGAGACGGTAATTGCCTCTTCACAGACATTGGCGGAGCCGGCAGCCTTTTCCAGAGCCTCTTTGACAATAGCTCCGCCCTTGCCGCTCCACAGGACGATGTCCTCAATGGTCCGACTCACATTGGGCAGACAGAGTTCCCGGTAGGCGGAAAGACGTTCCAGGAGCTGTTCTTCCTCAGATGTCAGGCGCGGAACCTGCAAGGTATCGTCAGCAGGAGCGGCAGAGGGAATCAGGTCCGCAGCATGAATGACTGCCGCATCTATGGGCGCGGCGTTTTCCAAGGGATTGGCTTTCATGCAGGCCGCCCAGATTTTTTCATCATTAGGCAGAGGGAAGCGCCAGCAGCCCATTCCCGATGCCATGCAGGGAGGCCCTTCCCGGTTGCAGGAGTAGCGTTTGTTATAAGGCTTCACCGGCTGTGGATGATAGGATACTCCCACTCCCGCCGCCGCGCCACCGCCGTCGGCCCTGCACAGGCAGTTATAGAAACTGTCCGGGGCTTTTTTTCCCAGCCGCTGCATCAGTTTCTCCATCTTGGCATGATTGAGCTGCGAGAGGTAACGGGCGGTCAGTTCCTGCTTACCTTGCTCAGGCTGTTGTTCCTCACTGCCGGCGCTGAAAGCGATTCGGCCTCCTGTCAGCAGTGCCAGCACCAGTACGCTATAGTAGAGATATTTCACGGTAAGGCCCTCTTCAGTTCCTGCAGAAAAGCATCCGGATCGAAATCCTCATCATCAACAAAGTTCCAGCGCTCTGCGGCATCCATGTTTTCAGGGAACAGCCATTGCCGGGTAATTTTCTGCAGAGCAAATCCTTGGGGTTCCCCATTTTTTCCATCGGTGTGTGCCGTAACGGCAAGGACCATTTGGTCGGCCGGCCGGGTGAAATCGAGGATGCCGATATGGTTGTCAAGCTGCGCATGAAAGCTATTTTTCGACAATGTAAGCAGAAGATGCCCTTTCCATTGCTGTTGCAGCCACTGTTGCGGTATTTGACGGCGTACTGCGTTGACATAAAAAGAAAATATGCCGTCGCTTTCCTGCTGCAGCTTGATATGATTATCGGCAAAAGACAGGTCAAAGTGATTGGTCTGCTGCGGATCAAAGTGA
The DNA here is from genome assembly GCA_963678525.2 of Desulfobulbaceae bacterium. Classification (GTDB taxonomy): domain Bacteria; phylum Desulfobacterota; class Desulfobulbia; order Desulfobulbales; family Desulfobulbaceae; genus Desulfogranum. Next base: position 987,917 of record CAXXDG010000002.1, on the reverse strand, counting down.
ATAATAAGTCGGCAGGACCCACCGGCTATCCGGCGCTTGTCAAGTACAATCATGTCTTCCAGGGAACGAATCCCTTTGTGTTGCTTTGTTTCAGGAGACACCCGGACAACCACGGCGCCTTTCTCCCAGGTGCAGGCGAGCCCGTCCTGTTTGTCGGAAAAACATTCCACATTGTCATGCTGCTGCGGTCCCAGAATGGTCTTGACTGGAAGAGGGGGGAAGGGATTGTTTTCCTGCTTCCGTTCTTTTGTTATCTCTCTTTGCAGGTAAATGCTTTTTAATGCCATTGCGACGGGCTGCTCTGTATTCTCAGGTAAGGTCGTCACCCAAAGGTGCAGCCCGTTATCTTCCTGAAGAAAGGGCCAGGAGAAAGCCTGATCAGGCATTCCGTCACCAACGAGTTGGAATCGGCCCTTCGAAAACCGTACAGCGACTGTTGCAGCCTTATTCATGGAGGTAATTTCATCATACATTACCTTTCCGTTAATTGTCACAGTGAGTCTGGGGCTGCCGTTTGTGTCACGTTGTCTCCAGGTGATCTCCATCCTATTATTTCCCGGGCTTTTCCAGAAGGCATTATTATCTCCGAAGGCAAGGATAAATCCGTTTGTCTGTTCTGGAAGAAACTCCGCAGAAGCTGTCACGCCGGCCCCTTCCCGGTTCAGTTTATCCAGCCAAGCAACGGGTTCGACTGAACAGATTCCTGTCCTGTTTTTCCATCGTTTTCCGGCTTCAATTGCGGCTTTCAGCATATTCTGATGAACATAGACCGTGTGCGAGGCCATCTGGTTGTTCTTGAGAAAAGGAAAAGGAATCCATGTTCTTGCGAAATTGCTGCCGTCAAAGAGGGGAATAATTCGGTCAGTATCATTAAGATGGGAGAAGTTGATCCGCAATGGTTGCTGAGTCCGGGCCAGAGTGATGGTGTGCAGCCCCATGCGGGTTGCGGCCTGATATTTGGAAGCCAATGAAGATATCCTGAGCCTGTAGCCGTTTGTAACCGGAAATCTTGAGTAATACTGATAATAGGTGGCCTGAACCCGATACCCGTCTGCCGTCTCTGCATAACAGTCCTGATTTGGATAGACCGCCAGGGTGATTTTTTTGCGGCTGTCATGTGGAATGACAATCTGTTGGTGCATGATGGAATTTAGAAACAGGGTCAGGCTTGCCTGATTTTTGTCTTGTTTACGGTATTCCAATTGTACTCTGCCGCGTTGAGAGCCTGTCGGCAGCAACTCAATTCTATATCCCTCTGTAACGGCATCGTTGAAATCAAAGGTAAAGCGGTATCCTTCCCCCTGTGTATCGGCAAACACGGCAAGCGGATCTACGCTCTCCAAGCCGACCTGCGCCCAGCCATGTTTTTCCGGCACATTGATTTCAAGTCCGCTCCCTGTAAAGGCGCCTAACTCAGCAAGCTTTCCATTTGAATTATAAGGTTTGAAGGCGGTGCCGAGACCTGCACCGTCAAAAAGCACCTGTGGGGGGAAGCGCTGTTCCTGTTCCTGTGCCTTGATGTCGGCGAGCAGTCGTTTGTATGGCGGATAGGTCGTACTGATCGAGGGCGCCAGTGAAACGGCCTCTTGAGCTTGCTCAATTGCATTCCGGCTGAGAAATGTCCGTCCCTTTTCTATCCATTCATCCAGTTTATCTTTTTGCAGTTCCATGGCCTGGAGCAGTTCTGAGGCTTTTCCTTGGGCGCCTTCGTTATTTTGTCGGTCGCGGAGCATCTCAATTGCATCTGCCAGATCGCCTCTCTGCCAGGCCTGTTCAACAGCCGGGTAGGTGTGCAGGGCAACGTTATTTCCAGCCGGCGCCTGTTGAGGCGGATCACAGACAAAGAGAACGGCGCTTATCAGACCGGCCGCCATCCACCAAGAAATACTTCGTTTCATCATACCTCCAGATTGACCGGTGCGGGTAGCAGGTGCATGAGATACTGCTCCATTGGGAAAGATATCACACGATGATACTGGCAGATAATGAAGCAAGGGTTGTGGTCTTTTCTTCAAGCTCGGCGATGGATTTTTCTAACTGTCTGATTTCATCGTTTAATTCCTGGGAACGTTTTCCTGTGCTATCCTGAGCCACCTGTTGCTGGTTTTCCAGTTCAAATTTGGCCAGATTCAGTTTCTGCCGTGCTTCCTTCAGATTGTTGTCCACCTCGTTTTTTTTGGCGACCAGTGCCTTGTGTTTTTCCTGCTTACTGAGCTTGCTGTTATGCAGGGCAGTGGTTTCCTTTTGTAAGGCCTCCAGCTGCTGTGCTAATTGTCGGTTATAGTCCCTGGTCTCCTGATTCATTTTTTCGGCGCTGGCAATACAGGCATCCAGCCAGTCTTCCTCGCCGGCGTATTTTGCTTTTTCCTGGGCAACATGATTACCATAGGCATGACCAAACAATCCCCCGATGCCGGCGCCGATTGCCGCCCCCGCCACGGTAGATCCGGTATCTCCGCCAATGATCTGGCCGAGAAGCGCGCCGATTGCCGCTCCTGCTCCTGCTCCTACTGCCGTACCTTCCTGGCGGGTCCTTTCGCCATCGGAACTGCTTGTTCCGGCACAGCCGGAAACCACCAGGCTTATCAAGCAGATTGTAATAAGTGCTTTTTTCATAGCGTTCCTCCGTTTATTGGCTTTCCTGAATCAATATTTCCTGCCAGCGGTCCCGATCGATCCGCTGATGTGTTTGAAAAGAGTGAATATGGTCATTGAGCGTTGGGATCATGTTCACCTGTTCCGCAGCATTGCGCGCGGTGAGGTCCCGGGCGTATTTCTGCAGCGCCTTGTCAATGGCATCCCTGTCCAGGGTGCCCAGTTGGCGGATGGCCGTTGAATAACCGTCCATCATGGATTCAATGTTTGCTTTTACTTCCGTTATACGCTGCCGGTACTGCTCGGCTTTGGCCGTATTGGCGTTTTGTTGGGCAATGGTCAGCAGTTTTTCATAGGTCGTCAGGTTCCGACGGGCCTGTCTTTTCATGCTCAGGCCCCGTTCGCCTGCAATGATCAGCCAGGCATAGGCGGAATCTTCGGCAGCTTTGGCCCTGATTTTTTCCGTTTTTTCCATGGATGCCTCGATATAAGCAAGCTCACGGAGCAGCTCCTGTTCTTGGCCGGTTCCCTGCTGCATCAGACTTTTGAGACGTTCGATATGTTCTGCAGCGTCGTCAAAGGCTACCGAGACCTGTTGGTTGATTGGAGCTACGGAAACCGCAGCAGGCAGGTTTTTACCCTTGCTTTGCCGGTACATTTCCCATTCATCATCCATACTTTGGGCAATGGTGCGGCTCGGATAGAGAATGGCGGAAATGACCAGCCGAAAACCCAGAGTTTTCTGGTGGTTCGGTTGGGCGGTTCCTTTTTGATCAAAAGAATAGAAGGCTTGTTCGGTACGCAAAGAAGACCTGATCTGCTTTTCCGAAGTCAGGTAGTGTCCGCCCCGAGCTGCAAAGCCGCCGGCACGGCCCTGGTAATATTCCACCCGGTAGAGGGCCATGGTCATCTCGGCGACATTGCCGAGCATGTCGTGAAGTCCCAGCGGATTGGCGGCCAGCACTCCTGCTTTTTTTATTGTATTATGCGAGGATTTGGGTCCGGAAAACCACTCGTACTCAGCCAGTTTACCCGCCGGATAGGGGGTGCGTTTATCAAAAGCGTCACGGCTGACTTCAATCCCCCCACGGGCGGCAAACTCCCACTCTTCTTCTGTCGGCAGTCGGAGAAAGCCCAGCCCCTGGTCATATGTGGGAAGCTCGTCTGCTTTGTTGGCATAAAGCCATTGATTGAGCTGGTCGATATAATTGAGTACGGCAAACCAGCTCAGGTCGTGGGCCGGGTAGGTATCTTTTTGCGACAGGTCTTTCCCGGAGGGTTTTTCCCTGGTGACGGCGCGGTACTGGCCCCAGGTGACCTCGGTAGTTCCCATATAAAAGCACCAGTCCCTTTTGCCTCCGGTATCAGCCGGAAACGAGCCGCCAACGGTCACGGCTGTGGGATATTCCCTGAATCCTCCTGAGGGATCGCCCATGGTAAAACGTTTGCCGGCAAAGAGGCCGTTGTCCTCACCGATACAGACTTTCTGAAAATCAATGCTTTTGTCATCCGGCAGGCTCAGTGTCAGGTCGGCGGCCCGGCAGGAGAAAGGATGAAAAAGTGCACAAAGTAAGACGATATAGATTGCGCCCCGGCAGGGTTTGCACCGTTGAGCAGCGTGTTTATTCATCTCTGAGCGCCTCCACCGGTTCGAGGTTGGTTATTCGCAGCGCTGCAACCAGAGCCGCCAGAACTCCTATGCCCAAGACCAGCATGATCAGCGAGCCGATGTGACCGGCGGACAGAGTGCAGAGGGATTCTCCCGCAGCCAGTTTGGAACTGAACAGACGGTTGACCACCGAGGATATGGCAAAAAAAACAGCAATGGCAAGCGCAAGCCCGCCGGCATTGAGCAGAATCCCCTGATAGATGGGCAGACGCAGCAGCGTTGTCCTTTTCATGCCGATCAGCCTGAGTACTGCAATATCACGCCGTTTTCGTTCCACGGAACCGTACAGGCTTGCCGCCAGGGTGGCTATGCCGCCGATGGCTCCGGTGAGCGCAATCAGCCAGAAAATAAGTGAGAGGTAACGGCTGAGCTCCTGCACATCGCGGATGCGGTCCGCCTGGGTGGTGACCTCAATGCCCTGATCCTCAAAGTAGCGGCGCAGGCCCTCCACCTTGTCGATGGAAGATGCATAGAGCCGAAATCCCCCGTAGCCTTTGCGCGAGAGCAAAAAGACTTCTTCCCCTTCATCATAGATCACCTCGCGGTTACTCAGGAGCCGAAATATTCCGGCCAGTTCAGGGGCTATGCGGACCGCGTCTCGCTCTTCCTCTCCGGTCAGGATAAGGGGCAGGCGCAGGGTTCGTCCCTCCTGGTCCAGCTGAAGGGTGACGGCCTGCTGCTTGTTTTCAGGCATAGCTTCGGAATGGGCAAGCCTGCCCAGCACCATGGGGATGGTGTCCATGTCGAGGGATTGTAAGTATTTTTCTTGATAGAGCGAGGCAAAAAGCATGGTCGTTATTTTTTGACCTTGTGTATCGATGAGCTGGGCCTGCAGAGGCATAACCCAGGGAAGCAAAGTCGCATTTTTGCCGCGAAGACGCTGCTTGACGGTGGCAACAGCAGAATCTCCCACCGGGGTGTGTTTAACCCGGATCATGTAAGTGACTCCGGGGCGGCGGATACTCAAGCCGGCCAGCCGGCTGAGTTCTTCCGGGCTCAGGAGCTGAATGCTGTTAAAGCCGCTGTTGTTGACCAGCTTTAATTCCTCAACCTTGGAAAGCGGCTCGGCAAGATGGATCAGGACACCGTCGTAAAGCGGGTAGGCTTCACGGCGTTTTCCCGGCCACCCATAGCGGCTGACGGCGGCTCCGTCCTTGTATTTTTCCACAGCTTCCAGTACCGGCAGCCGTACATACATGACCATATTTGAGCCCGCCCTGTCCGAGAGAACCGAGACAACTTTCAAGTGCAGGGAGACCTTTTCGTAACGGTTGGCCACTATTCGCCGAATCTGCACCAGCAGTTCGTCTCCGGGAGCGGCTTTGAGTCTTTCGGCGGCTCGCCGGGTAAGTACACATTCGTTTTCTGCCGGAATAACGGCGCTGTTTTGCAGGAGCAACGGGTCACGGTCATCCGTGGGCATGAGGTCCATTGCCGGTTTGGTTTTGCAGGATGTTGTCCGGGAGGCGGCAACGCAGGCCTCCACCGAGGTGGAGATTTTTCTGGTCATGGGAATGACAAAGCCTACATCAGGACGCTCGGCAACAGCTGCGAACCAGCTTTGTTCAAACGTACGGGTGTTTACCGGTCGAATTTCACTGTTGCGCGGATCGTCGATCAGCCTGTTGGTCAGGATCTGGATGGATCCGAATTTCAGGCCGAAGAGGATCAAGAGCGGGCTTACCACCGCCGCTACCGCCATAATAAGACAGATGCTGAGAATCCATTCATGACGAAGATCCTTCCAGGCCAACTGCCAGACCAGCCGGTGGGAATTATGCGAATACATACTCATTTTTCTGACATGCCGATTTGTCCGAAAGTCTCCGCAGAAGTGTTATCCTCTTTCTTGAGCAAATGACTTTCATGTTTTGTTGTGGTTGTCAAGCCGAGTCCGGTTATATTGGTAAGTGGACAACACGGGAAACCGTGTGTTCCGCCGTCCGTTTTTCCACCTCGAACCCGATCATCCGGTCCACGACCGGTCGAACCAGCGATTCATCATGGGTCACCATGAGCACGGACACGCCGAATTTCGCAGCCAACATGCTGAATTGATCTCGTATTTCCATGGCCGTTGGTTTATCCACTGCCGCCGTTGGTTCATCCGCCAGCACAATAGCCGGCCTGTGAATCAGAGCTCTGGCAATGGCTGCCCGCTGACGCTGCCCGCCGGAGAGTTCCTGTGGTTTTTTCCTGAGCTGGCTGCTGATACCCAGGTATTCGGCCAGCTCCTGCAGGTTGTGTTTCATGTCCGGCATATTGTTGAGTCGGGCGGTCAGGCAGATATTCTCCGCAACAGTGAGGTAGGGGAGGAGGCCCCCGTTTTGCAGGACATAGCCGATATGTTTTTTCCTGATCCCGGCCAACTGCCGCTCGTCCATGTCCGGTACATTCCATCTGTCTGCAAACTCTCCCTTTTGGATGGAGAGGAGGAACGTGTCGTTCACCCCTGGCCGCATGACCAGCCCGAACAGGTCGAGAAGGGTGGATTTCCCACACCCGCTCGGGCCGACGATAGCGATAAACTCACCCTGCCGGATAACGAGATCACGGATCAGCAGCTCAAAGGTGACCCCGCCCTTTTCCCGTTTTTTGCTGAGCGAGACCACCTCGTAGACAGGAGCGGCTGTCTGCCGTCCGGACATGTCCGTTTTTCCCTGCAGCATCAGGGCAGCATATCCAGGGACAGCGGATAGACATAGGCGTCCGGATCGTCTCCCGGATTCAGCTGCACCCAGCCTTCGGGGCTGTCGTGAATAACCTTATAGGTTTCGATATTTGCCTCAATGCTGTTTAAAAAGGAGTCCTGCTCATCCACCGACCAGCTGCTCCACAGCTCATTGTTCATGTCCATGAGCCGGCTGGTATAGGGCAGGCCTTCCAGAAATTCAGGAACCAGTCCGGTATCGGCCATGTCCTTTGCCTGGCCGATTTTTTCCGGATCACGGGCCGTGGCCGCCGCGGTGGCCTGCAGGGAATCAAAGAAGCTTTCGCTGCTCAACTGGCCGCGCATACCGGCCATGAGAACCTGTTTCAGGGTTTCGTAGAGTGAACTGAGCTGGGCCTTGGTTATCAGCAGTTTCACCTCCATGGCCTGGATGGACGGTGTTTCCAGATCCTTGTCCACTGCCCAGGCCGTGATATCACGCGGTGCTTTGGCCCTGGTTCGGCTGCCGATCCACTGCACCACCGCCGCCTTGACCGCCTGGGCGGCAAGGGTGTTGCCTTTGGCGCTTTCAAGGGTGATTTGGTCCAGGTCAATGGTCGCTGCCTGCTCGACCGGTCCGGTATTGCCGCTTTGTTCCGGTACGGCCGACTGCTCCGGCTCAAGCTCTGCCAATTCACCTGTGGGTTGTTCCTGCTTGAGGTCCGTTTCCTGTTGATCCTCAGGTTGACCGCCGGACTGCAGACCGTTTGATGATGCAGCAGCAGGGGCCGGGCCCGCCTCTGCGAGTTGTTTTAAGGTTGTAATCGCCCCGCTGATGGCGCTGCTGACTTCATCAGACCGGGCTGCAAAGGCATTGAGATCAGTGGAATCGATATCCCAATAAGCGGCATCCTGTGCGCCCGGATTGAGTGCAAGGGTTCGATACTGCATTTCCGCTGTCTCATGAAACTTTTTGGCGCGGGGATTTTTCAGATGCAGGCTGAATACGGTCAGCTTCCGGTCGTTAGCCAGCTCGCGTAAACCCAATTCCTCCATGCCGCTCAAGTTCCATTTATGGCCGATTTCATGGGAAGGCGCGTCCCCGACCAGAATGATGCAACGGATGGCTTTCTCCGTCCACGCCGTTTGTTTGATGGTGTCGGCCATGCCGGAAAACATGTCCTCGGCATAATCAACAGAGTCTTGCTCTGTGACCTGGACATTCTTCAGGATCTCGGTGAAAGCGTCAATGGATTGCAGTTCCCGGGTGTAGTTGTGGGTGGTGTAGCCGATTTCCTTGATATCTTCTGCTGAATCGCGGTATCCCCAAATGCCGAATCGTACGGTATCCTGAATAGCTGTACCTGCCTGGAGTTGTTTTGATACGTGTTGAACAATCTCCAGGGTTTTTTCGATATAGGGCCGCATACTGACCGTAGTGTCAATGACCCAAACTACATCTGTGGCGATATCCTTCAGCTGGTCACTGCTGATGGCGGAAGCGTCCAGATTCGTTTCCTCTAAGAAAGCCTTGTTTTCACGGATATCACTGGCTTCACGCGCACCGCTCACCGCATTGGTCACTGCTGCCAGTTCAACCAGTCGGCCTTCTCGGTTATCCAGTTCAATGGCTTCATAATCAAGAATCGGCAGGAGATAGAATTCCCGGCTGATGTCTACGGCCCGTTTGGGTTCGACACTCTTGACCGGGAAGTCCCTGCTGATATTTCCGGAATCAATCCGGGCCTCCAACTCCTTGAGCGCGGCAATACGCTGTTCCGGTTCCATCTCCACAAGTCTGACGGCCTCGCTTCGGCCGTCAAACATGAGCACTGGATGGCGGCCTTCCGGATGGGTGTAGGCGAGGCACAAGGTCTGTTTCCATTCAAAAAGATCCTTCTGCATCATCCATCCGACAACGGTACCGTTCGCGTCGCTGCCGATCTCATACCAGGCATCGCCCAGTTCCTTGTCTTCGGCTGTTGGTTTGGTGTAGACGAAATAAGGCTGAAAAGCCGGGGTATTTTCCATGACCAGGGCGCCGGTTGCGTCTTTTTCCTGATAAATGTTGGAAAATGGTTTGGTAAGTACCCGCAGGTAGAGGGATTCCTTGCCTTCCAGGGCGACCGGTTTTCTGCTTGCAGCTGACGCGGTGGCAAACAGGCAGATACACGTCAGCAAGAGCACTGCCGGGATCAGTTTTTTACTCACCTTTTGATAATAATGCATTGTCCCCTCCTTCTTTTTCAGAATATCGCTTGAAAATTCCGGCCACCGCATTGGTATACGCAGTGGTGATTGCCGGTTCTGTTTTATTCTCCATATCAATGACTGCGATGGGGGCCAGTCCCTTGTTATGGTAGTGTTTTCCACCCGGCAGCACGATTTCCGCATAGCTGAGCAGCAATGCATCCCCATTGCTGAGCGGATAGAAGTGTTGGGCCACTCCCTTGCCTTGAGTCGTGGTGCCGACGGATAGCGCCACCCCGTTTTCAACAAGAGAGCCGATAAAAAGTTCCGCAGCACTTGCTGTCCCCCGGTTCTGCAGCAGGATGACGGGCGCCGCTCTTGATGGCAGCGGTGTCTTCGTACTCTTACGGACGATGTCCATGGATGTTGTTTTCAAAGTAACGACTTCACGTTCCGCTGGTAGAAAGAGTTTTACGGCTTCAATACCGCTTTCCATATCACCGCCGCCATTGTTGCGTAAATCGAGAATAAGCGGCTGTTCACGGTAAGGCGGAGCTGTTAACAGATGCCTGAGCTCCCCGGCTGTGGCGGAAGTGAAGCGATGGATGCGAAGCATGGGCCAGGCTCCCAGTTTCTCTCTGGTGACTGAACCGTATCTGGTTGCCGCCCTGGTTATGGGTATTTTTTTTGTGCTGCCGTCCGCGTCTTCAATATGAAGGGTAACCATTGTTCCCGCCGGTCCTCGGGTAAGCCCGGCAACAATAAAAGGTTCCCGTCCGACAACAGAAGTATCGTTCACGGCAACCAGTTTGTCTCCACGCCGTATGCCTGCTTCGGCGGCAGCTCCTCCGGCAAAGGGCTCGCAGGTATACCGGCCGGTATCGTCCTGCTGAAGCTCCATCTGGATGCCGCTGTATGCAGGCCGAAGCGAATTGATATACAGACTGTATTCTTCCCTGCTCAGGTAACGGGCATAGGTGTCATAGCCTTTGATATAGGCGCTGACAAGTTTCCTGTTTCTTTCTGCCGTGTTGGACGGGGCAAAGATGCCTTCGCCGTAAAAGGTGGCCAGGGCCTCATAGAGCTGCGCCATCTCCGGTTCGGTGAACCAGGCGTTTTCGGCTGCCTGTATGGGCTGCAAAGACAGTAACAAGAACAGAAGAACGCCATGCAGGCGCCAAATTATGCGGCGTTTCATCATAGCCGGCCGAGCAGTTCTGCTTCTTCCATCAGAGCGTTGAGCTGCTTACGAAGCGCATCCACCTCTTTTTCCTTGGCAGCTATATCTCCCTGGTCGAGCTGTTTTTCTGTTTTCCAGGAGGTTCGACTCAGTTCCTGTAAATCGGCCTGGAGCTCTGCCAGTTTCTTTTCAGCCTCTGCGCTTTGCACCTCCGTCCGTTTAAGGGCTTCACGGGTCTGCATGAGTTCAACAGTTATGGTATCCATCTCTTTTTTAAGGCGTTGCAGCTCCTCGCCGGAGGCGGCAATATCCTGCTGCAGGTCTGCAGTTCTGGCCTGCTCGGCCTGTCCTTGGCTTTGTGTTTGAGCAAGACGGGCTTCACGTTCCTGAATACGCTGTTCATAAAGTTCAGGGCTGTAACCGAATAGCCCTCCTTGATGCGGGTCAGCTACCGGTGTGCAGGCAGGGACGAGAAGTATGACGAACAACTGAAAAGCCGGTAAGCGCCCAAACAGGTTCATGGAATATCTTCCTCCATCAATGCAAAAAGCTGGAACTTGATTTGTTACTGCCCAGCACCGGTAAATGTACCAGGCTGACGGGATAATCAGTAAAAAAGACTGCTGTTTTTACCTGTTAGTATACAGTGACACTCGTGGTAAAGTAAAAGATAAATTGTAACTGCTCACAGTGTACCTGATCTTTCCGCGATCAGCTTGGCTTACGTATGACCAAATACGCTGCACCAGTCTGTGTGCTATCAGGCACCCTGTAACCATTTACAAATACAGAGAAGTTATCAAACCGGACTGTGCCCCTATGAGTAGTTACGATAAATTTATCGTAACTGCTCATAGAGCAGCTGATTCACGCGAGAAATGCGGGCTAAGAAAAAGGAAAGCGCGGGGTTTTGTTGGTTCTTCTGAGTCGTTTGAAGTAGGTGTGAAAGGGCAATTGATACTGTCGCTGCCAGTGGTTGAGGTTCTTTCGCGCCGCACGCAACCGGTTTTTGGGGATCTCGTCTGCAAAGGCGAGCACGATGGAGTTACTTCTTTTTTTTACCGCCATTTCCAGCATCTGCCCCCGGCAGCTTCCGCTGATGGCCGTGCAGGCGGCTGCATAGAGTTCATCAAGGCCGTTCCAGAGGTTGATGACCACGATTCCATGGGGGAGCATACGTTTCATAATGCCTGCATAGAATTCCTCCACATACAGGGGAGGGGCCATGGATTGGGCGTTAAACAGGTCAATGAAAGCCAGATCATACGATCTGTCGGCAGGAGTGCAAAGGAAATCCACGGCATCCAGGTTGATGACATTGAATTGCGGGTGTTGGGGAAGAGCGAAATGGTTTTGCGCAACCTCAATCACTTCAGCCTCTTTTTCCACAATATCCATGTGACATGCCGGAAAATGATGATGGAGAAACTGAGGGATTGCACCTCCGCCAAGACCACATACCAGAAAAGACCGGGGCTCGGGGACAAGGAGCAGGGCGCTCATCATCCAGCGGGTGTAACTCAGCTGCAGCTCGGCAGGATTGCTCAGGTCGACACAGCTTTGACGTTCTTCCGTGCCGAAGCGAAGCGTCCTGAGGGAGCCGTCGGCGCCGACTTCAACCACGTGGTCCCTTGTATTGCCTCTGTAGATTACCTTTTCCATAAAAAAAATCAGTCCGGCGGCAATAAAAAAGGGTTGCAGCCGATTTGACTGCAACCCTTTACGCTTGCTGGCGGAAGTGTTTTTTCATACACGATGAAAATCAGCAACCTCCTATGCCTCAGCTGCTTTTGGGAAGCGCTTTAGCCTGTTCGGCCTCTGAAGCGGAACCCATGATGGACGCACGGTTCACTTTAATGCGTACGCCATCGGCGATTTCCAGGGTGATCACATTGTCGGTCAGGCCGGTAATCTGACCATGGATGCCTCCGCCGGTGATGATTTTGTCGCCTTTTTTCAATTCAGAAAGAAACTTCTGGTGATCTTTTGCTTTTTTCTGCTGTGGACGGATGAGCAAGAAATAGAAGACGCCGAAAATAAGCGCCATCATGATCAACTGCGTTCCAAAGCCTCCTGCTCCGGGAGCCGGTGCGGCGCCCGCAGCGTATGCAATGCCGGTCATGGGAAATAGCCTCCAAGTATAAATCTGTCGTTTTGCCGGTGTCCGTCCAAAGAATATTTCAGAAAGAACACAGGGTAGTGTCTTTACAGAAAAAAGGTTGGTCAGCGTGTATCTTGATTTGAATAATGCCTTGCATCATCCAGGTTATGCTCAAAAAAGCAACGCCCAAGCAAGCAACCGTTTCTGGAACAGCACTGGTTAGTGACCTTCCGGAGATGAGGAATTCCGGTCAGGTACTGTTTAATAAGGTACGGGAGTGTCCCGCCTGTCATAAAACTGTTTGCGAAAAGCTGGAAAACGATCTTCCTTGACAGCTTGACGCATCTCCGTCATCAGTGAACAGTAATACGATATATTATGTATACTGTTGAGCTGATAGGCAAGGATCTCACGGCTCTGAAAAAGATGTCGCAAATATGCACGGGAAAAATTCCGGCAGGTATAGCAGGTGCACGACTCATCCAGGGGACGTGGATCTTCCCTGTAACGCGAGTTTTTTATAACAAGTCTCCCCTGTGAAGTAAAGAGCATTCCGTTTCTGGCGTTTCTGGTGGGCATGACGCAGTCAAACATATCTATGCCGTTGTAGACGCCTTCCACCAGGTCTTCAGGGGTTCCCACACCCATGAGATAGCGGGCATGGGTCCGGGGCATCCGGTGTGCTGTGGCCACCAGGAGTTCATACATCAACTCTTTTGGTTCGCCGACCGAAAGGCCTCCCAGGGCATAGCCGTCAAAACCGATTTCCGTAATCTGCTCAAGTGCCTGCAGGCGCATATCGGGGTACATGCCGCCCTGGATAATACCGAACAGGTGTTGTCCTGTACCTGTCTGTGCCGCACGGCAACGGGCAGCCCACCTTTTGGTAAGGGCCGTGCCTTTTGCCGCTTCCTCCCTGGAGGCAGGATAGGGGATGCAGGTGTCCAGGGCCATCATGATGTCCGATCCCAAAGCCTCCTGGACATGTACCGCATCTTCGGGGCTGAGAAAGAGTTTGCTGCCGTCCAGATGGGAACGGAAAGCCGCCCCTTCATCGGTAATTTTCGCAAGCTCCTGCAGACTGAAGATCTGAAATCCGCCTGAGTCTGTGAGGATCGGTTTTTCCCAGTGCATGAATCCGTGCAGACCGCCGAAACTGCGTATGAGTTCGTGACCGGGCCGGATAAAGAGATGATACGTGTTGCCGAGTATGATCTGCGCTCCGGCTTCATGGAGATTATCAGGCGTCAAGGCCTTGACCGAAGCCTGGGTGCCTACAGGCATGAAAACCGGGGTCTGAATGGCACCGTGCAGGGTTGAGAGAGTCCCGGTTCTGGCGTGGCAGTCTGAAGAGCAGCTGGTCTGAGTATATGGGGATTCGGTCATGGGAAAAAGAGAGTTATTTATTGCCTGCCAGTGCCAGTCGCACCCCAAGCAGGATAAGAATCGCGCCGGTCATTCGCTCAAACCAGTGGCCTATGCGCAAAAATTGACGGCGAACCCGTGCCTGGCCGAAAAAGAGCGACAGCAGCGAAAACCAGACTCCGGTGGCAACAGCCATATACAGGCCATACAGGGCCTGGATGGTAACAGGTGTTTCATGGTGAATCACAACCGTGAACAGTGAGAGAAAAAACAGCGTTGCCTTAGGATTCAGGCCGTTGGTAAGAAAACCGGTCCAGATGGCCTGTTTGACACTGGGTGTAGAGCCGTTTTCCGCGTCAAAGTCCACGGATGTGTTGTGGGGCCTGGCGCGAAGAGATTTGAAACCGATATATGCCAGATAGCAGGCACCGATGATTTTCAGTACGGTAAAGGCCACGATGGATTGCGATACGATCAGGCCGATGCCAAGCAGGGAATAGCAGACATGGATCAGAATACCGCAGCCGACGCCGAGACTGGTCCACAGGGCTGTTGTTTTTCCATGGATAATGGACTGGCGAACAATGACGGCAAAATCAGGTCCGGGGCTGGCAACTGCCAGCAGGTGGACCACAACAATGGTGGCAAATTGTGAGAGATAAAGGTGTGTCATGATCTGTCGGTTTCGTTTTTGCGGCCATATATACGCCTGATTGTATAATTTCGCAACCCCTGCCGCATTGAAAGATACGTTATTTGCAGGGGGCTTTCCCCGTGTAATCAGCGTTTGGGGTGGTGCGCCTCCATGCTCCTGAAGAGGCGGCTATTTGCTGTCTGACCATGTATTGAAATGAATACGTTTCCGATCAAAACGCTCTGCTGTAGCCGGATTGTGATCCGGCCATCCCAGAATCGCCCGCCCCAGCGGGATAATATGTTCCGGCAGCAGACAGAATTCCCTGAATTTGTCTACCTGCTCCTCTAAAGGATAAATACCCGTCCAGATTCCCGGGGGAATGTTCCCTTGTTTAGAAAAACTCGTTGTTACCCGGCATTCAGGTCAAACCCGCCCTTTTGGAGAAAATTTTCAAACCGGTCCGGCGGGACGGGAGGGCTGGCCAGGTATCCCTGGAGCAGCATGTCTCCCAGTTCGGAAAGCATCTCCTTTTGTCGGTGTGTTTCCACGCCTTCGGCGACCACAGTGAGATTCAGGGTCTGTGCCATCCGGACAATGGACTCGACAATGGCATGACTGTCCGGCTCTTCGACCACATCCTGGATAAAGGAACGATCTATTTTGAGACCGTCGATGGGCAGGCGTTTCAGGTAGGAAAGAGAAGAGTATCCTGTGCCGAAATCATCCAGGTAAAACCTGATGCCCAGTTCACGCAGCTCTCCGAGAATCTGCATGGCCGAGCGGATATCACCCATCAACATGGATTCAGTAATTTCAAAATAAAGGTATTCCGTAGAAACCCCTGTTTCTGCAAGTGTGCGCTGCAGCAGGGAAGTCAGATCCTGGTCAATGAACTGTCTGGGAGAAATATTTACCGAAACAGGAACCGGGTATCCTTTCTCATACCACGTCATGGCCTGGATTGCCGCTGTGCGGATCACCATTTCACCCAATGGGAGTATGAGACCGGATTCCTCCGCCAGGGGAATAAATTCACCCGGTGGAATGAGTTGTCCATCTCTTCTCCATCGTATCAGGGCTTCGGCGGCGAAAATTTGTCCGGAGAGGATATGGACCAGGGGTTGGTAATGGAGCTCAAATTCTCCCTGTTCCAGGCCTTTACGGATTTGGGCCTCCATATTCACTCGTTGCCGGGCCTGGGCATCCATCTCATGGGTAAAACATTGATAGGTGTCACGTCCCCTTTGCTTGGCTTTGTACATCGCGAGGTTGGCATTTTTGATGAGTTTTTCCGCGTCTGTGCCGTCCTGCGGAGCCAGGGTTATTCCCAGGGAAGCCGTCACAAAATAGGGAGTTCCCTGATGCTCAAAGGGCAGACTGACAGCTTCAAGCAGACGGGTGGAGACATGAATTACCTGGTTGATATCGGCAACTTCAGTAAGCAGAATAAGAAATTCATCCCCGCCGAATCTGGCCAAGGTATCACCGTTCCGCAGTTTGTGCTGCATGCGATCAGCACATTCGATCAACAGGGTGTCTCCGCTTGTGTGACCCCTGGCATCGTTTATATGTTTGAAATGATCCAGGTCAATGAAGAGGACAGCCAGAGATGTGCTCCCCCGCTCCAGCCTGGTTAAGGCGACATTGAGACGATCGAGAAAGAGGATCCTGTTAGGCAGTCCGGTGAGCGCGTCGTGATGCGCCTGATAGTGCAATCGGTTTTCCTGATGTTTGAGTTCGGAAATATCGTGGAAAATAGAGACATAGTTGGTCAGGTTGCCGTCAACATCATGGATGGCGCTGATGGTCAGCCACTCCGGATAACTTTCCCCGTTTTTCTTTCGGTTCCAGATCTCGCCCTGCCAATACCCTTGTGTGGACAGTTGTTTCCACATGTTTTTATAAAAACCAAGGGAATGTTTATTTGATTTGAGTATGCGCGGATTCCTGCCTATGGCTTCCTCGGCCGTATAACCGGTAATGTCAACGAAAGCAGGGTTTACCTGTTGGATCAGTCCGTCGGCGTCTGTTATAAGTATGCCTTCGATGCTTTGTTCAAACAGTTTACCGGCAAGAATCAGTTCTTCTTCTGCGCTTTTCCGCTTGGTGATATCACGGATAATACCGATGGAAAAAGAATGACTTTCCCCTTTAAGAGGAGGGATCAACGACAGGGTGAGAATGACCCAGACCACGGAACCATCCTTGCGAATATATCTTTTTTCAATGGTGCAGTCCTTTTTCTCACCATCTAATAGATCCTGCAGTAGTTGCTGATCCTGTTCGCGGTCACCTGGGTGGGTGATGTCCAAAATGGACATCTTTAAAAGTTCCTGGGGGGAATATCCCAGAATTTCACAGTATCTGGCGTTCACTTTATGATATCTGCGGTTGTCCATGCGTACAATGGCCACCCCCACACTGGCGAGCTCAAAAAATGTACGATACATGTTTTCGCCGGCCGTGAGTTCTCTTGTCCTGCGTTGGACCAGATGGGTTAGGCGACAGTTGAACAGAAACAGGATAACGGTTATGCCTATGCCCATTGCAACAAGGGTGGACAGAAATCGAACAATGGTTTTCCGCTTTTTTTGCTCACCGGCCTGGCGTTTGAGCAGATATTGCGGATAAAGAAACTCCCCCATATCAAAACTGGAATCCATCATGCCGAGGCGAACAAACATATGAGCGATTTTTTTCCAGCGGTCGAGATTCATGTAACCTATTTCGACAAAATCAGGCTGAATCAATTCACGCATGGCGCCGGCTTCATAGAGAAGTGCCGACTTTGTTTTTGCCTGCCCATAGTCGGCAATAATCAAATCTGCGATTTGTTCGGGGTTCTGCATGGCGAATTCCCACCCATGCTTGAGAGCGTGCAGGAAACGATCTACCAACTGTGGATTGTTTTGGACAAAGTCTTGTTTGGCAAAGATGGTGTCTCCGTAAAAATCAATCCCATGGGAAAAAGGCTTCAGTAGAAAAACATCTACCCCCTGTCTTTGAGCAAGATAAGGTTCATTGGTCAGATACACAAATTGAGCGTCTATCTTCCCTTGGGTAAACAGGTCTATTTTCCAGTCGGTTGGGACGTCGATAACATCTGTCGGCTGGATGCCTGCCTTAAACAGCATGGCCATCACTTCAGGGGCGGCATGTTTGAGAAGGCCGACTTTTTTCCCCAGCAGATCTTCGGGCTTGGTAATGCCGGAATTGCTCCGGACCATGATAGCTGCCGGAGAATGTTGAAAAACGGCTCCAAGGGCCATGTACTGTTTGCCGTTGGCCCGTTGTATCAAAACCGAGGGAGAATCGACGGCAAAATCGGCCTGGTTGTTGTCAAGTTGTTCCGTGGGAATGACGCCGGGAGACCATTCCATCAGCTCGACCTGCAGCCCTTGCTGAGCAAAGTAACCCTGCTGAATTGCGGCATAAAAGCCTGCAAATTGAAACTGATGCCGCCATTTCAGCTGGACTCGAACCGTGGTCAAAGGTTCAGGTGTTTCCGCCCGGGAATTTTGATGGCTTAAGAGAAGCAGTGTCAGGGAAACGGCAAGGAAAAATATTTGGCGAAAGGTGACCACAGGCTGCATTGGTTCGGTGTCTGGTAGTGTTCATCCGGAAATGGTATTTTCGGGGCCTTGTTCTTTACTTTTAAAGGTCTGTTATGTGGCGGCTCCGAAATTTCAATATTCTGGAGAGACCTCGGCATGCTACATGCCGGACTCTTACAGAAACTATATCATAGGCTTTTTCTTTAAGGCAAATTAAAGACGGCAGGGTGTCCGATACGAGCCGGTGCAGCGAATGTTTCCCCGGGAGCCAGGGCTTGGGAAGAGGGGGAAACGGGAAAACCGGAAGCTCAGGTTTTCCCGTTTGTCCTGGGTGTGACGGATTTACAAACTCTGTGCCAAAAAGGTCTCAGCCGATTGTAACCAGTTCAATGGCAAAGGTTAATTCCTTTCCTGCCAGCGGTGGATTGGCATCCAGAGTAATATGTTCATCGGCAACCTCTGTCACTTTGACGACAATGGGCTGATTATTCTGGTTCATCAGCTGCAGCTGCATGCCTATTTCCGGGGTAATATCAGCAGGTACCTGGGTTTTCGGTACATTGATGACCATCTCGTCGTTGCGCTGGCCATATGCTTTTTCGGGGGGAATGGTTACGGTTTTCTTTTCCCCGATCTGCATACCGAGTACGGCCTCTTCAAATCCCGGGATGACCTGGCCGGAGCCCAGGGTGAAGGGAAGCGGCTCCCTTCCTTCGGAAGAGTCAAAGATAGTTCCGTCATTCAGGGTTCCTGTGTAATGGATGGTAACGGCGTCACCGTTTTTCGCCTGTTGCATAGCTGTCTCCTGGAATAGTGTACAAGTTAGTGTTCATTCATATGAACCGGAGAATCGCTTGTTGTCGCAGGGAACCTGTAAAGGGTAAAAAACCGACATGGTTATAAAGAGTTAACCGCTAACCTTTGATAGGGCACACTCTATGCAGGTTTGATCTGCCTTTGCATTGCCGGGAGCCCCGTTGCGGGGTGATTCCGTACAAGCTGAACGGTTTTTCCGCACCTGTGGGCCACGGAAATCCATTCTAGGATGTGCAACGTGGAACTGTAGAGTATACTGTTCATCACGATTATGGCTGAGGTGTACCAATCATGGGTTGAAAATGCAAACCCTTTAGTTTTTTGCCTGCCAAAGGCGCCGACAGGAGGAAAATGCAGTGAACAGGATATCCGTAAATTTTTTTGCCGGGGTTTTCCTGCCGGCACTGTTGCTCTGTCTCGTTACCGTGGGGGGCGCTTTTGCGGCTGCAGGTCCGCAACGCATTATTTCCCTTGGCCCGATTCATACGGAAAATATCTATCTGTTGGGAGCTGAAAATCGTCTCATTGCCAATACCAGCTATTGCAACCGCCCTCCTCAGGCCGGTGAAAAAATGAAAATAGGTTCGGTCATGCAGGCAAATGTAGAGCAGATCGTCAGTTTGCAGCCGGACCTGGTACTGGCAACCGGATTGACTTCTCCAACTCTGTTGAACAAACTGAACGGGATGGGGCTGAACGTAGTCCGTTTTTCCCAGCCCAAAGATTTTCAAGAGATCTGCAGCCAATTCATGGAGCTCGGTAAGCTGCTTGGTCTGGAGGACAAGGCGAAAAGCATAGTCCGGCAGGCGAAAAATCAGGTTGAATCTGTGAGGAAATCCGTTGCAGGGCCGCCCGAGAAAAAAGTTTTCCTGCAGGTTGGTTCACAACCGTTGTTCGGCAGCGTGCCGACCTCGTTTACCAATGATTTTATAACACTCAGTGGTGCGGTGAACATCCTGGAAGGCGATACACATGGTGGATGCAGCAGGGAGAAAGTGCTGGCGCTCAATCCGGATGTGATCATTGTCGCTATAATGGGATCGGAGACCGGGGAAGGGGCTAACCAGAAAAAGATTTGGCTCACATTTCCAACATTACAGGCTCAAATACATGCCCAGGTGTACGTGATTGACCCTGATCTTGTCTGTAGTCCGTCTCCTCTTACCTTTGCCCACACCCTGGTGACCATAGCAGGTCTGATTCACCCGGAAGCTGATCCGGCAACGCTGCATAAGAATTAATCTTGTCTTTTTGGGAATAGTTTCTATCTTAGTGATAACGACATAAATTTACAGGTTAATCATAGATGAGGTGAAAGATGCTGCCAAGCAAAAAGATGGAACAGGCATTCCTGGCCATTATTGAAGAGGCCGAAAAACTGCAAAAAAAAGATCTCCCGGAAAAGGCTGCAAAACGGGTTAAAACCATTATTTCCATAGCCAAACACCAGAGCGATATCCGCGGCATGGAAGGAAGCTGTTGTCACGCCCATGGGGAGAAACAAGCGGTGTCCTGCTGTAAATAATATATGCCCTCCTGAATATCCCTGTTCCTTGAAGTTTCCGTCCCAAGACCCGGTAAACATACCGGGTTTGTTTTTTTCAGGCATAACTCCGGCTATTTTGAAAAAATATCGTACACAAGCCGTTGCAGCTCATCCTGCTGCTGTTCGACGGATATGGCCAGGTGAAACTGCACCAGGGCACGGTGCAGGTTTTGTCCGGGGGTGTTGACTTTGAAATAGATATCACCCTGCAGGTGGTCGGTGAAAAAGCGCAGGCCCAGCTCAAAACTAATGAGTTCGGCAGCCATGGGCAGGAGGTTGAGGTCTGCCGGTTGTAAGAGCTCGGGCCCCCGATCGGCGTACCCGCTCAACAAAGCCGCAAATACATCGCTGGAAAAGGTTGTCTGCTCCGGGGTAAGGTGATCTTCTCCGCTCCGGTTGCAACAGGATCGACAGCAGTCGCCCAGGTCGTGCAGCAATAATCCCGGTTTCACAGTGTCCAGGTCGATAATACTGATCACCTGCTCTCCAGCCCGGCAGAAAAGAAAGTTGGACACCTTGGGATCACCGTGGATGATGTGCCTGGTGAGAGCATTTTTCTGTTGCTCGAACCGGTCGACAACCGGTTGCAGCTGTTCGACTAACCGCATGCACTGATGTTCTGCCCTGCTTTTGATCCTGGCCGACGCCATGGCATGTCGGCAGGAGTCCAGGTACACCGGGGTGTTATGAAAGTTGGGCAGTGGATCATAAAGATCTGTGCTGTCCAGATTGAAGAGTAGATTGTGGAAGTCAGCCAGGGCTGCTCCAATACTTGTGGCCTGGTTAGGAGTTTCCAGCTGCTCCAGTGTCCTGGAATGCTCCAGGTAGGTAAGCAACCGCCAGCCGTTGCCGGAAGGGTCGTAATATGTGTCCTGACCGGATGTGTTAGTGAGCAACTGATAGAAGCGCAGGGTATGGTTTGTCTGCTTCCTGAGATGGGTCGTGACAAGGCGCTGATTGTACATCACCTGGCCGGGATCAGCAAAGACCGCTGCCGGAATTTTCTGGAGGACATATTGTTCCCCGCTTGTAAGTTGCACCAGCCAGGTATCGTTTACCTTCCCCTGCCCGAGCTGTGTCAGGGTATAATCAATTGCCGGTCCAAGAAAAAAACGGAGCGCCTGCTGTGGGCTTTGAGGTTCCATAAACTTCCCGACTATTTGTTTTCAACAGGATATTTCCGGGCATTGAGGTGCATTTTTTCTTTTGCCGCTGCCAAAAGGTCGATACCCAGGCGGTCCGCCATTCTGGTCAGGTAGATAAAAACATCCGCCATTTCGTAGGCTACTTCCTGTTGTTTCTCAGGTGTAAGCTGCAGGCTGTCCTGGGGATCCATCCACTGAAAGTGTTCCAGCAGTTCTGCAGCTTCCACAATGAGTGCGGACGCCAGGTTTTTCGGAGAATGGACATATTCCCAATTTCTGTCCCGGGCAAATGTCCTCAGTTCAAGGGCCAGCTGTTCAATATTTGTATACCGCTCGTTTTCCATAATTTGTCGATGCATTCTGAAAATGTTGTTGCGTGATGGTTTCGCGCCTACTCTACATCTTTTTCCATTTCTACGCCCGGGCAAGCCTGCATTTCTCATGACTTTTTTAAGCCCTGGAATTGCAGGAAAATTAAAATGCGAGTATTGCTATTGGTGCGGCCTGGTGAATGAGGCGAGGAAACTCTCACCGATAGTGCGTTTCGGGCCTTAATTATATAGAGAACGGAAGACTCTTTGACCTGTATAACGGCAACACCCGATCAACCCCAATCTGCTGATCGTATTCACCTGGTAGAGGAATGGCTGCATTCCTGTGCAGGGTGTGAGATGGCTTTTCTCAATATCGGCGAGCAACTCCTTGATCTTCTCCAGGATGTGGACATTGTCCATATGCCCGTCCTTATGGATCATAAATACTTCGGGCAGCAGGGACAGGATGAGAAGCGCAGTATACCCAGGGCTGAGATCGGCATTGTTACGGGCGGATGCGCCAATGAAGAACACAGGGAAATCCTGTTACAGATGCGCGAGCAGTGCGATGTGCTGGTCGGCCTGGGAACCTGTGCCACCCATGGAGGTATACCGGCCCTGGCAAACGGTTGGGGAATGCAGGAAACCTATGAACAGGTTTTCCAGACATATACAACGGAACAGACGGAAGTCCCCAATGTCAACCTGCCCACTCCCCTTGACCGGGTATATGCTCTTGATGAACTGGTTTCCATTGACGTGCTTGTTCCCGGATGTCCACCCAATCCCCTGCATATTGCTGAGACTGTCAAAGATCTGGCAGCAGGCAGGATGCCGCAGTTGCCATCTAAAAGCGTTTGCGATACCTGCCCGGCAATACGAACGGGAAAGATGGACAGTAAAGAAGTGAAACGGTTTACCCGTAACAGCAGCTTTGATCCTGAGCAGCCTCTTGAAACCATGCGCTGCCTGCTGGAGCAGGGATTTCTCTGCATGGGTCCGGTGACCATGGCAGGTTGCGCCCGTGACGGAGCTCCGCGTTGCATCAAGGCCCGTGTGCCCTGTCGGGGGTGTTATGGACCTGCCCGGGAAGGAGGGCACCAGATGCTGGATATGCTGAATGCCGTGTCCGGTTCAAGGGTTAACGTGCAATCCATTGTGGACCGGAAGAGTCTGCTCAGGTTTTCAGGGGCTCATAGTCGGCTGCGTGTACTAAAAAAGAGAAAATAACAGCGATAGACAGCGTTGATTATCTGCGCTTTTTGAGCGGAAGGTTAATAACTATGCGTTTTCTTGAAGAAAATTTGCTGGATCACCTGCAGGGAGATGAATTTGAAACCTTGCGGTCGAGTTTTATCTCCCGGTCATATCAAAAAGACAGTTATATCTGTCAGCCGGACAGCAGGGAAAATATCATTTTTATCGTGCAATCCGGCCGTGCCAGAGTGTACCTGGGGTATGAGGAAAAAGAATTTAATCTTGCCATCCTCACCCCGGGTGATATCTACAGCACCCACACCGGAACATACGTTCAGGCGCTCTCTCTCCTGGAGGTTCTGGCGACCGATGTGGGCACCTTTCACCAGCAGATGGCCAGTGACGCTGAGGTGAACAAGGCTATGATCAAGGTGCTGGGAAATATTCTCCAGTCCTCTTTTAAGATCATAGACAGCCTGGTGTTCCAGAATACTTCCTGCAGGCTGCTCTCTTTGCTGCTTACCGAAGCGGGACGCCGAGACACAGAACCCAACGGTTCCGTTCTGCTTGACATGGATCTCTCTGTCGAACAGATTGCCGGACTGGTCGGAGCCAGCAGGCAGACCGTTTCCACACAACTCAACAAGCTGATCAAGGCTGGTCTTATCCATCGCCGGGCCCGCGGAACCTTTATGATCCCTGATCTTGACGCCCTTGAAAGAGAGTATCTGCGTAACGATTGTCCGTAATTTCCTCCCCTTTTTTCCTTGTACATTCAAAACTGTATTTTTTCAGCCGGTTCACTTTGGCAGTGAATGCAAAGGCCGGGTTGTTTTCGGACCTGTTCTGTCTAATATACCTGATATTAGGACATTATAAGGTCTCGTTATGGATTCGGACAGCCATGGTGCATATGACATCGTGGTATAAAAAAGAGCAAGATGTCAGCTGTCTGACAGTCATCCCGGGATACATCCGTTACAAGAGGAGAAGGTAAAGAAAGGTAATCATTTTTATTTGGTTGTGAGATACCTCAAGGAGGGCGCATGGCAAGACAGGCAAAATCGATTGAAGAGCTGACCATCTGGGATGACGCGAGGCAAATGCTTGAAAAAGCTCGACGTGAAGGGGTGGAAACTGTCTGGGACAGGTATGTCCAGCAGTCTCCGCATTGCACATTCTGTGAGCTGGGATTGACCTGTAGAAATTGTAACATGGGACCTTGCCGAATAAGTCCCAAGGAAGGCGGTAAGATGCAGAGAGGTGTCTGTGGTGCAGACGCCCATGTGATTGTGGCCCGAAACTTCGGAAGGTTTGTCGCAGGCGGCGCAGCCGGGCATTCTGATCATGGCCGGGACCTCATTGAAGTGCTTGAGGCCGTCGTAGAAGGGGATGCCGAGGATTATCAAATAGCCGACTCGGACAAACTGCGTCGCATCGCCTCGGAACTGGGCATTGTCTGTACAGAGAAAGACACCCGGGAGATTGCGGCAGCCCTTGTTGAAGCCATGTACAGTGATTTCGGGAGCAGAAAAAAAGAGGTTGGTTTTACCTGTCGCGTGCCTGAGGTTCGTAAAAATATATGGCGGCAACTGGGTATTATGCCGCGGGGCGTTGATCGTGAAATTGCCGAGATGATGCACCGAACCCATATGGGATGCGACAACGACGCAGCCAACACCCTGCTTCATGCCGCCAGGACGGCGCTTGCCGACGGCTGGGCAGGATCGATGATTGGTACGGAATTGTCTGATATTCTGTTCGGCGTACCCACGCCGGCAAAATCCAGGGCCAACCTCGGCGTGTTGGCAAAAGACCAGGTCAACATCCTTGTACATGGCCATAACCCTGTAGTTTCAGAGATGGTGCTCACCGCTGCCCGAGAACAGGAAATGGTTGCGAAAGCACTTAAGGCCGGAGCAAAAGGTATTAACATCGGCGGTCTGTGCTGTACCGGGAATGAATTGTTGATGCGCAAGGGAATTCCCATGGCCGGCAATCACCTCATGACCGAACTGGCCATAGTGACCGGGGCCGTGGATGCCATGGTCGTTGATTACCAGTGCATAATGCCCAGTCTGGTACAGACCGCCGCCTGCTATCATACCAAATTTATAACCACGGCAGATAAAGCCAGGTTCACCGGGGCGACCCATATTCGGTTTGACCATCACGACGCCCTGGCGCAGGCCAGGCAGGTTGTAGAGCTTGCTATTGAAGCGTTTCAACAGCGCGACATGGGGAGAGTGGAGATACCCGGTAATCCCGTGGAAATAACCACCGGGTTTTCAGTGGAATCCCTTCTTGCAGCCCTGGGCGGAACCCTCGAGCCGCTGCTGGAAGCAGTGAAAGATGGCCGAATTCGCGGCATTTGCGGGATTGTGGGATGTAACAACCCCCGAATTCAGCATGATTCAGCCAATGTGGGCCTGGCCAAGGCGTTACTCAAAAAAGATATTCTGGTCTTGGTTACGGGATGTGTCACCACTGCCGCGGGTAAGGCCGGGTTGCTGGTAAAAGAAGGTGTGGAGATGGCCGGTCCCGGCCTTCAACAAGTATGTGGAGTACTTGATATCCCTCCTGTACTGCATATGGGATCCTGTGTGGATAACTCCCGAATTATTCAGCTATGCGCTGCCGTTGCCGAAGCACTTTCCGTTGATATCGCAGATCTGCCCGTATGGGGCGCTTCACCGGAATGGTATTCGGAAAAGGCAGTGGCTATAGGTCTGTACTGTGTGGCTTCCGGCATTCCTGTTCAACTAGGCACTCCACCGCAGATCACCGGCTCCAAGGTGGTGACCGATCTGGCACTGCATGGTCTGGAGGAGCTTGTGGGGGCTTCTTTCCTGGTAGAACCGGATCCTGAAAAGGCTGCTGAAATCATGGATGAACGGATTAAGGAAAAACGCATCAAGCTTGGTTTGCAACCATAAGATAAGCAAGCGACAGCATCGCAATCTTACACATCGGCAAGGAGGATACAATGAAACTTGCATTTGCCGGCAAAGGAGGGGTGGGCAAAACCACCCTTGTCTCCTGGACAGCAAATTATCTGGCCGGACAGGGGCAGCATGTCTGGCTCATAGATGCGGATACTGCCCTGTCACTCGGGCAGGCCGTCGGTATACCGAAGGAGGAACTCCCAGTCCCGCTTATTCAGCGGAAAGATATCATAGAAGAGCGTATCGGCAGCGGTATCATTCAGATGAATCCGACGGTGGAAGATCTTCCTGAGAGATTGGCTATCCCCGTCCCAGGTAACTATCCGGGAAAGCAGCAATTGCTTGTAATGGGTACGGTAACCAACGCAGGGGGAGGGTGTGCCTGTGGCGCCAACGCCCTGCTCAAAGCATTACTCGCCCATATTGTCCTGGATCGTGATGAGTGGGTACTGGTTGACCTGGAAGCCGGGGTCGAGCACTTGGGACGCGGGACAGCGGCAGCTGTTGACGGGCTGGTTATTGTGACGGAACCAAGCAGCCGGGGAATAGAAACCGCTGTGAATATCAGTGACATTGCCGGGGGACTGGGACTTAAAAAACAGGCTCTGGCACTGAATCGGTTTCCGCCTGGGGAGGTTAATCTGCCTGAAGGTCTTCCTGCTTCACGGGTGAAGCTGCCTGTCCTTGAAGGCCTGGTGCACAGGCAGCTGCATGATCCGTCGGTTATCGGTTTACCCGAGCAGGAGCAGATAGATAAACAGGTGGCGAATCTGCTTAAAATTTTTGCTTAGCCCGCATTTTTCACGGTTCGCCTGATTAATTGTATTAATTCAGCTTGTTAAACAGTTGTTCAAAAAAGTCATGAGAAATGGGGTTTAGCGCTTTTGGCCCCAACCAGCATGGCTGGGCCGGGATAACCAGCTACAATGAAATATACAACGCCGGAGGAATCCAGCCAATTGGATTCCTCCGCAAAAATATTGTGGGAGATGGGTATGTTACCGGGAGCATCTCCCCATCACGCATTGACAACCCGCACCGGTTGTCCTGCAACAAACCCCTGAATATTTTCAATGGTCTGGTCGATGATGCGTTGTCGTGCCTGCACGCTTCCCCAGGCATTGTGGGGTGTAATGATCAGGTTGGGAATATCGGCAGCGAGCAAAGGATTGCCTTCAGCCGGCGGCTCCTTGCTGAGGACGTCGGCCGCCGCACCGGCAATGACGCCTGCTTTCAGGGCTTCCGCCAGATCTTCTTCATTGACGATGCCTCCCCGGGCGGCATTGATCAGGAAAGCGGAAGGTTTCATCAGCTCCAGAGCCTCTTTGTCGATCAGGTTTTTTGTATGCTCGGTCAACGGACAGTGCAAAGTAAGCACATCAACCTGGGGAAGCAGCTCCTGCAGTGGGGTCCGGTCAGCGGAAGACTGCGTACTGCCCGGTCTTTGGGCTATGCGTACCTGCATGCCGAAGGCCTCTGCAATCCTGGCCACTCCTTTGCCCAACGTTCCATAGCCTACAATACCCAGAGTTTTACCTTTGAGTTCGTTTATGGGATAGTCCAGCAGACAAAATTGGCTGGATTCCGCCCATTTGCCTTCGCGCACTGCCGTGGTGTAGGCCGGGAGATTGGTATGCAGGGCCAGCATAAGGGTAAAAACATGCTGCACAACTGAATCCGTACCATAGGCCTGGGCATTGCATACCCGGATTCCCATTTCCTTTGCAGCCCCGCAATCCACATTGTCGGTTCCGGTCGCAACCAGACAGATGAGCTTCAGCCCGGATTGAGCGGCCAGCAGTTCACGGGAAAGGCGGACCTTGTTGACTATAACGACCTCTGCGCCCTGAATCCGTTCGGCAACCAGGCCCGGAACGGTCTGCTGATACACAGACCAACTGGAAAACAGGGATTCAAGAGGAGAAAGATCAAGATCGGCTAAGCTCTCGGCGTCGAGAAAAACACCACGCATAGGTAATATCTCCAAATAGAACTGACTTTACATACTGCCGTCCGACCGACGGCAGAACAGGTTTATTCTCTCGTTTAAGATTCAAGGGATCCGGTTCAATACTCGGTGGTATAGGAAAATGTTCCGGTTTCCATCTCTTTATCAATTTCATTGAGGGCCCTGCGCATCTGCTTGAGCGCCTGGCGGATACGGTTTTCGTTCTCCACCAGGGCGAGGCGCAGGTAGCCGTCGCCTTCTTCACCGAACCCTGCACCGGCAGCCACGGCAACATTGGCCCGGTTCATCATCTCAACGGAAAACTGGATGGAGCCCATCTTTGCATAGGGTTCCGGTATTTTCACCCAGACAAACATGCCTGCCTTGGGCGCTTCCACTTCCCAACCCATACGCCTGAGCCCATCGCAGAGTACGTCACGGCGTTTCTGGTAGACGGCTACCTGCTCGCTGATGTTGTCGTCGCAGTCCCGCATGGCCACAATACCTGCAACCTGGATCGCGGAGAAAATGCCGTAATCATAGTAGCCTTTAATTTTGGCCAGGCCATCGATCATTTTACTGTTACCGACACAATATCCCAGGCGCCAGCCTGCCATGTTGTACGATTTGGAAAAGGAGCCGAATTCCACCCCTACTTCCAGGGCTCCGGGAACTTCAAGGAAACTCGGAGCCACGTATCCGTCATAGGTGATCTGCGCATAGGCAAAGTCATTGATCACCATAAAATTATATTCTTTTGCCAACTTTACCACCTCGGTAAAAAATTCCTTGCTTGCCAGTTTACCCGTCGGGTTGTGGGGATAGTTGAGCATGACCAGTTTGGGACCTGGATACAAAGACTTGCACATGCGGATGATCTGGGAAAGAAAGTCTTCTTCAGAATCCAGGCAGAGACGCAATACATTGGCGCCGGCAATGACTGCCGCATAGACGTGGATAGGAAAAGCAGGGGCCGGGACCAGCACCGAATCACCTGGGCCGAGCAGGGCCAGGCAGAGGTGCGAGATGCCTTCCTTGGAGCCGATGGTGCAGATGACATCATCGGTGCCGTTCAGGGAAACATCATACTTACGGCCATAGTACAGGGCGATTTCCCGCTTCAGGTTTTTCATGCCGCCGGCCACAGGGTAGCGGTGGGTTTTGGGATCCAGGGCAACTTCACAAAGTTTTTCGGTGACCGCCTGGGGAGCGGGATCGACGGGATTGCCCATGCCCAGGTCAATGACGTCTTGGCCTTCCCATCGTTTCTCCATCTTGATTTTGTTAATCATGCCGAACAGATATGGAGGGAGATGGTTCATTCTATCGGCATATCGTATGGAAAATGCATCGCTCATGGTGTCCTCCTTATGCTTTGCTGTGAGCGTTTTTATGATTCAACCAGCAAAGTGCTAAACAAAAAAAAAGCCTGAACCGTTCGGTCCAGGCTGAATCACACCATGGACCGGGGACTCGGTCCAAATGGCGTGAGTGGCGTATTGTATCTGTATTACAGGTGAGCCGCTGCAAGCCGATGAACCGTACAGTTCATGGCCGCCGCCGCTCCACCGGACAGGATGGACAGCATAAATTTTTCTCTTTGTAAAAAGGATATGAAAAAATAGTATGTGCATGACAATACGGTATAGTCCTGTTCGTGTCAAGCAGAGAGCTTGGATGCAGGCCTACTTTTCCTTTAAAGAAGCTATTCTTTGCAACAACTCGGCAATATCACGTTTATCGATGCGGTGAAGCCCCATGGACCGGGCCTGACGACAAGCTTCGGTGCGGGCGTTTGGCGGTAAAGGCTGCATAAGTTCAGGATACTGATCTGCAGTGCCGCAGGGATGGTATTGATCCATGATATTGATGTAGGTGTCAAGGCTTACAGAGTCAGCAAGAAAGCGCAGTATTGCAGAGGTTTCATCCTCCAGACCAGGCATGAGCAGATGTCTGACCAGGAGACCTTTTGTGGCCGATCCCTGTTCGTCAAGTACCAGGTCTCCGACCTGTCTGTGCATCTCCTGCACTGCCTGGCGGACGATTTCCGGGTAGTCCGGAGCCCGGGCGTAACGCGCCGCAGTCTCAGACTTCCGGAATTTTATATCCGGCATATAGATATCGATGACTCCATCGAGAAGTTGCAGTGTTTCCAGGCTGTCATATCCGCTGCTGTTGTAAACAATGGGCAGGCTGAGCCCCTTATCTGCTGCAAGGAGCAGAGCCTGGAGAAACTGCGGCACCACATGGCTGGGAGTAACCAGATTGATATTGCGGCAACCTTGCTGTTGGAGTTCGAGCATGACTCCGGCCAATTGCTCAGACGAGGCGAGTGCCGCATGTTCAACCGTATGGCTTATATCTGCGTTTTGACAGAAGCAGCAGAGCAGATTACAGCCGCCGAAAAAAATGGTACCGGAACCGTGGGCGCCGACCAGGGGGGCCTCTTCACCAAAATGCGGTCCGTAGCTTGCAACCCTGGCCATGGAGCCGGTTTGACAGATCCCTACCTCTTCCTCAAGACGATTAACGCCGCATTTTCTTGGACAGAGGCGGCAATTGTGAAGAATTTCACGGGCTCTGTCTATCCTTTCCCGCAGCCCGCCGCTGCTGTGCAGGTTGAGGTATGCCGGTGGAGGGTACATTATTCTTTGCCGGCTGCTTTCTTAACCTTGTCGCCGAGTTTTCGTGTCAACCGTATCAGAGCGGGGGAGCGGTCATCCCGGTCAAGGATTGCATCGATGATGGTGAAGGTGCGGCTATTCTCCACTGCAGCAACCAGGGCATCGTGCAGCTCTCCTTCCGTTCGAACCTGAAAACCCTGTCCACATCCCAGTACTTCAGGGATTTTACTGAACAGCCAGGGGTGGACGTCATTGAACGGACCGTCGAGCATGGGCCGTTCGGTTGAATAGCCCTGATTGTTCAAAACCAGGACAATGGGGTTCAGGTTATACCTGGCAATGGAGGACAGCTCCATTCCCGTCATCTGAAAGGCGCCGTCACCGACCAGGACAATCGGGCGAATGTAAGGGTTGGCCATCTGAGCCCCCAGTGCGCCGGGGACAGCAAAGCCGAGAGAGGCGTAGTAGGCCGGAGAAAGAAAGTCAGCTGCATTGTGTACGAAGAGGTCGTTTGCACCGAAAAGGGCGTCGCCTACATCAGCGACAATCATGGTGTCTTCACTGATAAATCCGTTCAGGTGCTGGAACAGAGATGCAACTGTCAGGGCATTGTCCATATTGCCGGATTTGACGGCCTGGGGTGGGACCGGCCTTGGTATCTTACCGACCTCTCGGGGAATAATGGGCGCCTGTTGCAGGCTCTGGATGAAATCGGCGAAATGGACGGTATCATAACGATGGTGCCTGATGGATATTTTTTCGCTGGTAGCATGGATCGCTGTGGTGGGATCGATATTGGAGGTAAACAGGCCCAGGTTCAGGTCGGTGAGAAATGTACCAAGCAGGATCAGGCAATCACTGTTTTCCACATATTCCGTGACCGTTTCGGTCCCGCCTTCAAAAACGCCCAGATATAACGGATCCGTGTCAGGGACCACTGATTTTGCCAGAACCGTTGCCGCCATGGGTATGCCGAAACGATGCGCCAGGTCGGTTACTGCCTGCTGCATGCCGAAACGATGAATCTCTACGCCGGCTAGAATGACCGGTTTATCCGCACGATTGATCAGGGTTACAGCTTCCTCGACAGCTTCCTGCAGGGCGACCTGGTGACTCGTTGTGACCGGAGCCGGTTCTTCATCCTGGATAAAAAGAGAGGTAAATACAAGATCCCTCGGCAACTCAATGTATACAGGCCGTTTGTGGGCCAAGGCGGCCTGGATTACCCTGTCTATTTCACGCTGGGCTGTCTGGGGAGAGTTAATGACCGTGGACGCGACGGTGAATTCTTCAAATACGCGCAATTGCGCGCCGAAATCAGTAATCTGGTGATGCAGCATGCCGTGAACGTGACGTTCTTCGATACCCGGGCTGCCGCTGATAACGACTACCGGAGATTTTTCCGCAAACGCCTGGGCCGTGGTATTCGCTATTTTCAGACCGCCGACGCCATAGGTGACGCAGACCGCCCCCAGGCCGGAGATGCGCGCATAGGCATCGGCGGCAAATCCGGCTCCCTGTTCATCACAGGTATTGATAAGTTCAATTTCCGTGCATTTTTCTACTTGATCGTAAAAACCGAGCACGTAATCACCAGGTATGCCGAACATGTGACGGATGCCGTGTGTATGCAGTTTCCGGATGAGATATTCGCCGATGGACATCACTCTACTCATGCTGTCTCCTTATCGTTTGGTTTAAACGCGGCTGGATATGGTGGTACCGGCAGGACGGAGCGATTTTCAAGGCACCCGCTAAGGCATTTGCAGAATCTTATGGAACAAGTATAAGTCCGGAACAGGTAAAAGTCCATGAAATGACCTGGTGCAATGAAACGATGTACTTCATATATTTTCAGGCTTGAGCCCGGAGGATAGTATTTCCATACCTGTCCTGGGGGTGGTGAAAAGCACGTGCTTATTGACATATTGTTTTTTTTTGTCTATCGTCCAGTGCCGATTTTAAGGTGGTGGAGGGACGTGATACAGCTGAGATGAGGTAGATCTGCGTGCTGTTTTTCAGTCTCGGCATGTAGCGGACGTTTCAGGGGCATTGGCTTGGATATGTATCTGATGGTTGATTGAGGACGTTCGCTTTAAAGACAACAAATATAACTATATGAAGAGTATTTTTGCTTCGTCGAATTCGTATACGCTTAAGGTGGATAGAAACCTTTGCACCGGATGCGGACTTTGCGGGGTGGTTTGCCCGCATCCTGTTTTCTGGTTGAAAAGAAAAGCCGCGGTTATCAATATGGATCAATGTATTGGTTGTGGCGCATGTGCAAGCAACTGCCCGACCGGTGCGATAACTGTCCGGCCTCAAGAGGAATCCGGACCGCTGATGATAAATCGCTGGTGGTCGAAATTGCGCGGGAGGGAAGGAGAGCAGTTCTGCCGTTAACTCCGATATGGAGCAAAGAGGATGAGCGGAAAAACACTCTATGACAAATTATGGGAAGCGCATCTGGTCGATCGGAGACCGGATGGAACCGACCTGATCTATATAGACAGACAGCTGATTCACGAAGTTACCTCTCCCCAGGCCTTTGAAGGGTTGCAGTTGAGCGGGCGAAAACCTTGGAGACTCGATGCCAACCTGGCAACGCCGGATCATAATGTGCCTACGCTGAGTTCAGAGCGGCGATCCGGAATACAGGGCATCTACGATCCGGTTTCCAGACTGCAGGTGTTAACCCTTCAGAATAACTGTAAGAGTTTCCATATTCTCGAGTTCGATATGGAGGATCAACGTCAGGGAATTGTCCACGTAGTTGGTCCTGAGCAGGGGGCAACACTCCCCGGCATGACGGTTGTCTGCGGAGATTCGCACACATCGACCCATGGCGCGCTCGGCGCCCTGGCCCAGGGCATAGGAACTTCCGAGGTTGAACATGTTCTGGCCACCCAATGCCTGCTCCAGAAGAAAATGAAAAATATGCTCATCAGGGTAGAAGGTGAGCTGACAGAAGGCGTAACAGCCAAGGACCTTGTCCTCTACATCATCGGCACCATCGGGACAGCAGGCGGAACCGGATGCACCATAGAGTATGCCGGCTCAACCATACGATCTTTGTCCATGGAAGGCCGGATGACCATCTGCAATATGTCCATCGAGGCCGGCGCCAGGGCAGGGCTTATCGGTGTGGACGAGACAACCATTTCTTATGTCCAGGGTCGTCCGTTTGCCCCTGCCGGAGATATGTGGGATAAGGCCGTAGCCTATTGGAAAACCCTTGTATCAGATGAGGATGCAGTCTTTGATCGGGTTGTGGAAATAGATGCGACAGACATTGCTCCCCAGGTAAGCTGGGGCACCTCTCCTGAAATGGTGCTGCCGATAACAGCACGGATTCCTTCACCCGCAGATGCGTCAACTGAAACCGAAGCAGAGGGTATTCGGCAGGCACTGCAATATATGGGATTACGTCCCGGACAGTATATAACAGATATTCCCCTTGACCGTATCTTTATCGGATCATGCACCAATTCCCGTATTGAAGATCTCCGTGCCGCTGCCGCAATAGTAGCCGGTAAAAAAATTGCCTCAAGCTTGAAACAGGCCATGGTTGTTCCAGGGTCCGGTCTGGTCAAATTACAGGCTGAGAAGGAGGGGCTTGATTCGGTGTTCAAGGATGCCGGTTTTGAATGGCGTGAACCGGGATGCTCCATGTGTCTGGCCATGAACAATGATAAGCTTGGAAACGGCGAACACTGTGCCTCCACCTCCAATCGTAATTTTGAGGGACGACAGGGTTTTGGCGGACGCACCCATCTGGTCAGCCCCCAGATGGCTGCAGCTGCTGCTATTGCCGGTCATTTTGTCGATATTCGAACCTTGGAGAGGGATGCCTGATGGAGCCGTTACGTGTACATACCGGAGTGGTTGCTCCCATGGACAGAGCAAACGTGGATACCGACCTGATTATTCCCAAGCAGTTTCTGAAATCAATCAAGCGAACCGGGTTCGGTCCCAATCTATTTGATGCACTGCGTTACCTGGACGAGGGACAGCCGGACATGAACAATACTGTCAGGCCGGAAAACCGGGAATTTGTGTTGAACCAGGAGCGGTATCGAAATGCTTCCATTCTGTTGAGCCGGGAAAATTTCGGCTGCGGTTCCAGCCGGGAGCATGCTCCATGGGCCCTGCTGGATTACGGTTTTCGGGTGCTGCTTGCACCAAGCTTTGCTGATATTTTTTTTAACAACTGTTTCAAAAACGGCATCCTGCCGATAATGCTTGAGGAGGCGCTTGTTGAACAGCTCTTTGCAGCTGTTTACGCTGAACCTGGTTTTACTTTGACCGTTGATCTGGAGAAACAGGAGATCAGCATGGCGAACGGACACGTCATAGCATTTGATGTTGATCCGTTTCGTAAGGAGTGTCTCCTGCACGGCTTGGATGATATCGGCATTACACTCAGGGATAAAGACAAGATATTGGCCTATGAACAGCAGAGAAGGCACATCACCCCCTGGTTGTTTCCACGAGATTCTTCACAGGCCTGAGGTGTAAAGCTGGTTGGCAGTATCAATGCGGGACGTTACAGCGAAGAGTCGGCCGGGTGGGCTATGTAGTGATATCCGGACAGACTTAGCCCTGCCGGGCAAGCATATTTTACAGCATCTGCATTGTTACCGGAAATTTGCAGGTAAGCGCAGACTCCGGTAGTCCACGACGGCTGCATGTCCGGCGCCGCGCATCTACTGCAAAATATACTCGTGAGAAATGCGGGTTAGCAGAGGAATTGCCCGGATATCAAAACAGAACCGATGTCCTGTTACCTTTTAGAGGAATGGTATTGAAGAGGTGTTCGACGCGTTAATCGTCGGTTTCTATATCCTCGTAGTCCATATTGTCGTCGTCTTCGTCGTAATCCTCATCATCTTCGTCCTCGTCATCCTCCATATCATCCTCGTCCTCGTCATCTTCGTCAGGCGAAATTTCAGGGGTCGGACGATCGTCCTGATCACGAATTGCTTTGGGAATTTTTGATTCCGGGACGATGAATTCTCGGATTTTTTCTATTTCTTCTGTAAGGCCTTCTTCCGACTGGCAGATTTCGCACTCTTTCACGTGCTGATCCACAAACTGCATCATGCGTGCAGGGGCCATGGTTTCCTGTTTGACCCGCAGGTACCAGTCTTTTATAAGGCGAATGAGTCGCTCACATTCCATGTAACTCTTTGGGAAGCTCCAACCCGGTTAGCAAAAAGGTGTTAGCCCGAATTTCCGGCCGGCTCAGGCGGCAATTTGTCAAATTTCAAGATAGTATGGATGGTGTTACTCTCTCTCCATTCTACAAATTGACACCATGTTCCTGAGAAATTCGGTGGTAGGATATCATTATGTATAGAATGATCGATTATAATAAAAAGTTGTTTTTTAGGTCAATACTTATTAGACTAAAAATGCATTGCGGAAGTGGAAAGGGCACTGGTGGCTCTCCCGGACTTCAAATCCGGTGTGACGGGTGAATAGCTCGCCAGGTGGGTTCGATTCCCATGCACTTCCGCCATAATTTCAGCAACGTAGCCCTTGGCTTTGCCAGGGGCTTTTTTGTTGCTTTCCTCTCAAAACAGCCTGAAATCGGCCTGAAAATCTACTGTGGATCTACCAGAAAAAATAAACCATATCTCACCTGACAGTACAAAGGAAAAATTCTCTTTTGGGTTTGTAGGGAGGATGGAGGACTGCAGCTGTCGTCAGCCTTTTCTATGAAAGGCTCAATTCCCCAAAATGTCTCTGCTTAGGGGCATCAGCATCGCAAAGAGTTCTGCCTGTGATGAAATGTTGCATTTAGCGTAGAGCTGACGACGGAAGACTTTTACCGTTTCAGTGCTGATGCCGAGATGAAGGCTGATGGAAAGCGATGAGTGCCCCTGCAGGATAAAAGCGGCCACTTCCGCCTGGCGCGGACTGAGTTTGATGCCGGTTTCTTTTTTGACAGCCCTGCGTAATTGTTCACTCTGTGAAAGTTTCTGTTCTTTCGGCTGATTGCACAGGTAAGCGTGTTTCCATTGGCTCTCAATCAGGGCGCTCAGCACCTGCTCGTAACTTTTAAGCGTTTTAACCTCCTGGTGAGAAAAGGCCGTTCCGCTGGAGCGATCCTTGCCGAAACAGGCTGTAACAGTACGGTTGTCACCAAGGTTGGCAAAAACAGCAACCTCGTCCACTAAAGTGGTGTGCTGGTAGTAGCTGGAAAAATAGCTGGTGAATTTGAGCCGTTCAGGGACCACTTCGGCAAGCCTTCGTATACCGTTTTCAACACCTTTCAAGTGCTCGTGGTAAAATGGATCGAGTCTGTAGGCGCCCATGAGGTAACTGCTGTCCATGTGCAGGTAAACCACAGGATCTTTATATTCCCGGTGCAAGACCTCAGGATTGCTTTTTCCTTTGTAGGCCAGGATGATACAATTGTCAAACTGTGTAAGGCTGCCGACAAATCGAGACAGTGAACAGGAAAAATTTGCTTTCCCGAGATTATTGATAGTCCGGGCCAGTGTCTTATCACGTTCTTGTACTGCCGACACGCTCACCTCCTTCTGCGCATCACGCGTTTTCATACCTCTTTAGGGGTATATGCAATTCACAATAATGTCAGTAGTCTCTAGCTCGGTTTTACATTTTTTGCAATAATATTGGATTGCGCCTCTTTACCGGCAGGTGGAAATCCATCATCGTCAAACCGTACATCAGGAGGGAGAAATGTCGGATGCAATGGCAAAACTCAATCGGACATTAACGCTTAAAGCAGTCGTGCTTTTTGGTCTGGCCTATATGACGCCGTTGATTGTTCTCGGGACTTTTGGGGTGGTCGCCAGTACCACCAATGGCGCAGTGCCGACCGCTTACATCATCACCACCATAGCAATGATTTTTACGGCATACAGTTACGGCATCATGTCCAGAGCCTATCCGGTGGCTGGTTCCGCCTATACCTATGTCCGCAAGTCCATTGACTCGCGGCTTGGATTTATGGTCGGCTGGGGGATTTTACTCGATTATTTCTTTCTACCCATGGTTATCTGGCTGATCGGGGCGGCATATCTGAGCGCTCAATTTCCAGGAGTGCCAAGCTGGGTCTTTTTGCTTGGTTTTATCGTACTGACCACGACCCTGAATGTCTACGGTATCCAGCTTGCCGCCAGGGTGAATTCGTTGCTGATGATATTTCAGGTTGCGGTCATCTTCTTTTTTGTGCTGCTGTCACTGCGGCACGTGATCGGGCAAGGCGGTGTACAGGCGGTTTTCAGTATAACGCCGTTTATTAATGATGGTTCGACCTTTTCGACCATTGCTGCAGGTGCAGCTGTAGCCGCCTATTCTTTTCTCGGTTTTGATGCGGTGACCACGCTTACAGAGGAGACTATCGATCCAAAACGTACCATTCCCAGGGCAATCATTCTCACCGCCCTGATCGGCGGCGCTATCTATGTACTTGTCGGTTACACCACCCAGCTGGCGCATCCCGGAGCAGTATTTCAGGATGCGGATTCAGCTGCTTTTGAGATTGCCAGGACCATCGGCAAAGATTTTTTCGGCGCAATATTCCTTGCCGGCATGGTTCTCGCCCAGTTCACCTCGGGAATTGCCGCCCAGGCCAGTGCCTCCAGACTGCTTTATGCCATGGGGAGAGATTCGGTGTTGCCTAAATCTATTTTCGGCACATTGCATACAAGGTTCCGTACCCCGATGACAAGCATTATTCTCACCGGTGCGATAGGTATTGCCGCGCTGTTTCTCGACGTATTGTCTGCTGCATCCTTTATTAATTTCGGCGCATTCGTTGCCTTTACCATGGTGAACCTGTCGGTTATTTTCATGTGCCGTAAAGATGCAGCAGCTCGTTCAAAATACGGGGTTGTCAAAGGAATGGTAATCCCTTTTGTCGGTGCGCTCGTATGCATCTGGCTGCTTACCAAGTTGGATCGGAACGCGGTTATCCTCGGCAGCATCTGGCTTGGACTTGGTCTTTTGCATCTGATCTTTCTAACCGGGTTCTTTTCAAATGAGCCTCCCGAGGTTGATTTTGACGAAGAGCGGTATGTCACTGAAAAGGGAACCATCTCTGGGGAGACACGGGAGAAGCTATGAACAGATATCTACCTATTCTAGCTGTTCAGGCAGGATCGCGTTCACCAGAGACCAATCTGGATGAATTCGAGAATGAGCTGAATGAACTGCTAACGGATTTCCCTCATGCAAAGATGGTTATATATCCGGAGATCCATCTCTGTGGGGTTTCAGGAACCCCTGATCAACGTACGGAACGGCTTTTTGCCGCAGCTGAACCTATGAACGGTCCGCGTATGAATCGGCTCGCGGCGATCGCAGGCCGTCTGGGTGTATGGTTATTGCCGGGTACGGTCTGTGAGCTAGATGAAAACAGAAAATTGTTCAATAGCATGCCCTGCTTCTCACCTGAGGGCAGTCTGATTGCGAGTTATCGGAAGTGTTTTCCCTGGCGTCCATTCGAACCATATACACCGGGACGGGATTTTACAGTATTTAACATGCGAGGAATCGGACGGATAGGACTAGCCGTCTGCTACGACATCTGGTTTCCTGAAGTGGTCCGCCAGCTTGCCTGGATGGGAGCGGAAGTTATTGTAAATCCGGCCCAGACATCAACCTGTGACCGCGCGAAAGAACTGGTACTGTTGCAGGCTAATGCGATCTGCAACCAGGTATATATTGTCAGTGTCAACGCGGCTGCGCCTTCCGGCACCGGACAAAGCGTCATAGTGGATCCGGAAGGCAATATTCGTATACAACTCCCTGGTGAGACGCCTGGAATCATGACGGATGTGCTTAATCTGGATGAGGTCGATCGGGTTCGTAAATACGGCACGCTGGGATTAAACAGGATGTGGTCGCAGTTCCGGGAAGACGATACCCCTCTTGAATTGTCGGTTTATGACGGGAGGATGGATCCGGAGCGTTGGGCTATGCATTGCAAAGAGAAGAAGTGATAAAAAGACAGGGGGAGCTCTGGTCATCCCCCTTCTGTTACGAAAAGAGCTACTTCTTTATTTTTCAGAAGTTCTTTAAAATTAACCGGCGGATTCTTATCCGTGAAAATTGCGTCTATTTCGGATAGATCGGCTATGCGTACCATGGCGTTCCTCGTGAATTTGGTGTGGTCGGTAACCAGGAACACGCTTCTCGAGTTGTTGATAATTTCCCTGGCCACGCGTACTTCATGGTAGTCGTAATCCATTAAGGTTCCGTCTTCATCAATTCCTGAGACGCCTATAATTCCGTAATCGACCTTAAACTGACGGATAAATTCCACGGTGGCTTCGCCTGTGATCCCCTGGTCACGGTGACGGACCATCCCTCCCGCCACAATCACATCGCAGTCCTCGTTGCGGCTCATGCTCAAGGCAACGTTTAAATTATTGGTTATAACTTTGAGTTTTTTATGCTGAGCCAGGGCTTTTGCAACCTCTTCCGTGGTCGTGCCCAGGTTGATAAACATGGATGCACGATCCGGTATTTGCTGGGCAACCAATTCGGCAATGCGTTTTTTCTCCTGGTTTAAGATGGTTTGCCTGGTGTTGTAGTCAACGTTTTCCACACTGGACGTTCTGCTTGCTCCTCCGTGGTGTCGTTGAAGTAATTTGCTGCTGCAGAGACGGTTGATATCACGCCGTATGGTCTGTGGAGTTACATCAAATTGGCCGGCAAGGGCGTCAATGGATGCAAATCCAACCTCGTTCACCATGGCAAGTATCTCTCGTTGTCTTGCTGATAAAGAATCAAGGCTCAATCGGCTGGTCTTAGCTTTTCTGTGTTCCATACCGGACTGTAAAGTCTCCCTCTTGTTCGTGACCGAAAGTCGGCAAGATGTAACCAGGTGCTGGTTTGTATCCTGATTTCAGTGGTTTTAGTGGCGAAATGTTACAAATGAACCCACACTATACAAGTTCGTTTAATCACGCAAGGTATTTTCAAATTCGAACATTGGTTTTATGATGTGACCGGTATCATACAGTGGAAGCGACTCTGTCTTTTTTGTCTGTCCCATGAAAACAAGATGCGTAGTTGCAATAAGCATCCGGTGTTTTTCAGTAATTGACTGATTTAACATTGTTTTCAACCAGTTCTTTTTTGAGGGGTGGATTTTTCCTCGGTAGTTAGGTGGGTAATCCGAATTCATTATTTGTATTCCCGGCTTGGGAGCAAGCGATCTTATTTTCCTTTAGCTGCGAAATTATCATTATAACTGCTGTGTCTGTGCAAATTTGATCAATTAATCTTATTTGTCCACAATATCGTTAAAAATGAATATTTTTTCTTGCAAACTCTGCCAGGGTGTGGCATTGATATTTTCAGAAATGAAAATATTATGTTCGTTTTTAACCAAAACTAATCGTGTCGTAACAGGGCCTGTGGCGGATTGGTTTAATGAATTTTCATTCGGAATCAGATTCACCAATTTGTTTTCAGACGTTCGACTGTACCCTGACGAGATACGAGAGGAAAAGAAAAATGAAGCGATCAGAGTATATCTCACAGCTGACTGACAGCTCAAAAGTATGGGACTTTATCATAATCGGCGGTGGTGCAACAGGTCTCGGTTCAGGTCTTGATGCAGCTGCCAGAGGATATTCGGTTCTTGTCCTTGAGCAGGGAGATTTTGCTGAAGCAACTTCAAGCCGCAGCACCAAGATGGTTCACGGCGGAGTGCGTTATCTCCAGCAGGGTAATATCAGCCTCGTCATGGAAGCGCTGCATGAGCGGGGCGTGCTGCTCAAGAACGCTCCGCACATGTGCTACAATCAAAAGTTCATCGTTCCCGACTACAAGTGGTGGGGGCTTCCCTATTATGGCATAGGCCTCAAGGCCTATGATATGCTCGCTCGCAAATACAGTTTTGGAAAATCTCAGATTCTTTCCAAAAAATCAGTTATCGAAGAAGTTCCCGGAGTACTCAAAGACAACCTGAAAGGCGGGGTTACCTACCATGACGGCCAGTTTGACGATGCCCGTCTCGCCGTCACCCTTGCCCGTACTATGGCTGATCATGGCGGTTGTCCGATCAATTACGCAAAGGTGATATCCCTGCTCAAGGATGAGGCGGGAAAAGTGACCGGCGTCAGTGTAACCGACCAACTCTCCGGCAACAATTATGATCTCCTGGCAAAGGCGGTTATTAATGCCACCGGAATCTTTACAGATGATGTAATGAATATGGATGACGCCGACCATAAAAAGCTCATCGCTCCGAGCCAGGGTATTCATATCGTAATCGATAAAAAATTTCTTGGTGGAAAAACCGGCATTATGGTGCCAAAAACAGATGACGGCCGGGTAATTTTTTTCGTGCCCTGGCACGACAAGGTAGTGGTCGGCACCACAGATACTCCCATCGACGGCGTTTGCATGGAGCCCAAGCCTTTTGAAGAGGAGATCAACTTTCTGGTGGATCATTCCGCCAGGTATCTGCAAACTCCTCTTACCAGGGCGGATGTACTCAGTGTTTTTACAGGCATCAGGCCGCTGGTAGCTGCGGATAAGTCTGATGGAAAAACAAAGAATCTTGCCAGGGATCATTATCTTACGATTTCCGACAATAAGCTGCTCACCATTGCCGGGGGTAAGTGGACCACTTACAGACACATGGCTGAAGACTGTATTGATAACGCCATCAAAATGGGAGGGCACAGCTTTCGTCCGTCACCGACCAAAGACGTTAAACTGCACGGGTACACGGAAGATTTTGAT
The DNA here is from genome assembly GCA_963678525.2 of Desulfobulbaceae bacterium. Lineage (GTDB taxonomy): Bacteria > Desulfobacterota > Desulfobulbia > Desulfobulbales > Desulfobulbaceae > Desulfogranum. Next base: position 945,705 of record CAXXDG010000002.1, on the reverse strand, counting down.
TACAGGGATCATATGCATGTGTACGGCAGTGAAGCTGCGGATATCAAGGAACTTGCCGTTGAATTTCCTGAGCTCGATGAAACCATGCACCCTGACCTGCCGTATTCCTGGCTTGAAGTCGTCTGGGCTGCCAGGAACGAGTGGGCGCATACGGTTGCAGATGCGCTGTCCAGGCGTACGCGCGCCCTGATTCTCAATGCACGGGCGGCAGTTGAAGCTGCTCCAAAAACAGCGGAAATTATGGCTAAAGAGCTGGGAATGGACGATGTGTGGATTAAAGAGCAGGTGGATGAGTTCACCAAACTCGCTGAAAACTATATTGTTAAGTAGCGGTACATGAATGAGCTGCCGAAAAGAGATATTTTCGGCAGCTCATTTGTTTTGGGCACTGTTCGATTCAGGAGGGTCGAACTGCATTTTTAATCTTTTTTTGGTAGGAGTTGGCTATGAGTTTGTTTTTGAGTGAATTAATAGGAACAATGATCCTCACATTGTTCGGCTGCGGTGTGGTTGCAAACGTGGTTCTGGAGAAATCGAAAGGGCAGGACAGCGGCTGGATCGTTATAACCATGGGCTGGGGTTTTGCGGTTACCTTTGCCATTTATGTTGCCGGAAAATATTCCGGAGCGCATGTCAACCCTGCCGTAACGCTTGGTCTGGCCTCCATCGGTGCGTTTCCCTGGGCAAATGTGCCCGTTTACATAGCCGGGCAGATGACCGGTGCATTCATAGGCGCCTGCCTGGTATATTTTGTCTATCACTGCCATTGGGCTCCTACCGAAGATCCTGAATTGAAGCTTGCCGTTTTCGCAACCGGCCCGGCGATTCCCTGTACCTGCGCCAACTTTGTCTGTGAGTTCATCGGTACAGCTTCCCTGTTGTTCATCCTGCTCGGCATCGGCGCAAATGAATTCAGCCAGGGGCTCAACCCGCTCATCGTCGGATTCTTCATTGTTGCCATCGGACTCTCTCTGGGCGGGCCTACAGGATATGCCATTAACCCTGCCCGTGACCTGGGACCGCGAATCGCCCACATGGTATTGCCTATTCCCGGCAAGGGCGTGAACGGTTGGAATTATGCCTGGGTGCCTATTGTTGCACCGTTGAGCGGCGGTGTTGCCGGCGCCTGGTTGTATAAGGTCTTGGTTGGCTGATAGAATATTGATATAATATAGGAAGATAAGCCGTATTCAGGTTGTTTATTGAAGAGGAGAATACAATGAGTAAAAAGTACGTACTGTCCATCGATCAGGGAACTACCAGTTCCCGCGCCATTATCTTTAACAAGCAGGGTGAGATCGTCAACGTTACCCAGAAAGAGTTTACCCAATTTTTCCCAAATCCGGGCTGGGTCGAGCATGATGCCATGGAAATATGGACGTCTGTGCAGTCAGTGGTAGCCGAAGCTTTGGCGGATCCGGATATCAGCGCCGACGAGATCGCGACCATCGGTATTACCAACCAGCGTGAAACAGCAGTTGTCTGGGATAAAAATACAGGAAAACCAATATATAATGCCATTGTATGGCAGTCCCGTCAGACCATGGATATCTGCGAAGAGATGAAGGCCAAAGGACTTGATCCCATGGTCCGGGAAAAAACAGGTCTGCTCATCGACGCGTATTTTGCGGGCACCAAGGTTAAATGGATTCTGGATAAGGTGGAAGGCGCCAGGGAGAAAGCCGAAAAAGGCGACCTGCTGTGCGGTACCATTGACTCCTGGCTGGTCTGGAAGCTCACAGGCGGCAAGGTGCACGTTACCGACTATACCAATGCTTCCCGGACCATGATGTACAATATCCATGAGTTGAGATGGGACGAAGAACTCCTTGAGCATCTCACTGTTCCGGCTTCCATGCTGCCGGAAGTTCGCCCTTCCTCTGAAGTATACGGCACCACTGATAAAGATAGCTTCCAGGGACTGGAACTCCCCATCTCCGGTATGGCGGGAGATCAGCAGGCTGCCCTGTTCGGACAGACGTGCTTTGAAACCGGTATGGCGAAAAACACCTACGGCACCGGGTGTTTCATGCTCATGAACACGGGTGAAAAGGCTGTGCCTTCAAAGAACGGCCTGTTGACAACCATTGCCTGGGGCGTTGACGGCAAGGTGGAATACGCCCTTGAAGGTTCAATTTTTGTAGCCGGTTCAGCCATTCAGTGGCTGCGTGACGGTCTGCGCATGTTCCGCGATGCCAAGGACAGCGAGTTGTATGCCACCCGGGTGCAGGGAACTGACGGGGTGTACATGGTACCTGCCTTTGTCGGTCTTGGCGCGCCATACTGGAATTCCGAGGTTCGCGGCGCTGTTTTCGGCCTTACACGCGGAACCACCAAGGAGCATTTTGTCCGTGCAACCCTGGAATCCCTTTGCTACCAGACCAAGGATGTTCTTTCCGCCATGGAGTCTGATTCAGGTATCAAGCTGGAAACCCTCCGTGTTGACGGTGGAGCCGTGGCTAATGACCTGATGCTGCAGATTCAGGCCGACCTGTTGGGTGTACCGGTAGAGCGTCCGATCTGCATCGAGACCACTGCACTCGGCGCAGCCTACCTGGCCGGCCTGGCAGTTGGGTTCTGGGCTGATAAAAACGATATCGTCAAGAATTTCGGCATTGATCGTGATTTCAGTCCCAAAATGGATGCTGAAGAATCCGCCAAATTGTATGCCGGCTGGCAGAAAGCTGTTCAGGCAACCATGGCCTTTTAGTAGTATTCACTGTAATCATACCACCATACCTTTCTTCTCTCCGACCGGAAGCATCCGAGCGGAGAGAAGAATGTGAAAATGCCGGATTCAGCTCCATCAGTCGCAGCCCTCCTTTTATAAAAATAATTGCCATATCTAAACAACATTATAATTTTTCGGTATTATAGATATATCGAGAATAACGCATTGCAATTCCGATTAACCTCATACTGTGAAAAATACCATGCCTGCACCGAATAAAACAAAAATAGTATGCACCATAGGTCCGGCTTCAAGATCACCGGAAATATTGGAAAAGTTGCTGACAGCCGGTATGAATATCGCCAGGCTGAACTTTTCACACGGTGAGTTTGAACAACACAAAAAAGACATCGAACAGATTAAATCCGTTGCAGCCGGGATGGGTAAACCCGTTGCCATCATGGCTGACCTGCCTGGCCCCAAGATTCGTATCGGCGATCTGGCGGAAGAAGAAATCGAACTGCTCAATAATCAGGATCTGATCCTGACCACGGAAACCGTTATCGGTACAACCGAGAAAATTTCCGTTAACCTGCCGAATCTTCATGAAGTCGTTCAACCCGACAGCTATATATTTCTCAATGACGGTTTTATCCAGCTGAAAGTCAAGGAAATCAAGGGCAGGGAAATCGACTGTCTGGTTGTTGTGGGTGGTCCCTTACGCTCAAGAAAAGGATTGAATGTACCTGATGTCGACCTGGGGATTGACATCCTGACTGACAAAGATAGGGAGATCGCAGCATTTGCTCTGGAAAACGGGGTGGACGCCTTAAGTCTTTCTTTTGTTGAAAAAGGGGAGGACATTGTCCAACTTCGTGAACTGGCAGCCGGCCTGGGGCATGATCCCTTTATTATCGCGAAAATAGAACGCTCCCAGGCTATTGCAAATCTCGATGAAATTTTAAAGCAAGCAGACGGTCTCATGGTGGCAAGGGGCGATCTGGGTGTGGAGATACCCATCGCCCGGATTCCGATCGTGCAGAAGATGATAGTGCAAAAAGCCAATCAACTCGGCAAACCGGTTATCACTGCGACCCACATGCTGGAATCCATGATTCATAATGTCATACCAACAAGGGCTGAGGCCACTGATGTGGCCAATGCAATACTGGATGGAACCGATTGTGTGATGTTGTCGGGAGAGTCCGCAGTGGGCAAACATCCCGTTGCATCGGTTGCAACCTTAAGCGATATTGCTGTGGAAGCTGAAAAGCTGCGGAACACAAGGAAATTGAGCGTTCAAAATACAAACAGCCCGGCAAGCTGTTCACTGGATATCATCGCTTCCAGTGTTGAAGCTGCTGTGTATCGATTGTCACCCGCAGCTGTGGTTGTTCCGACCCGCAGCGGGACTACAGCCAGGAATATTGCCGGATATCATCTGCCGGTATGGGTGCTTGGTGTAAGCAAAAAGGAAAAGAGTTACAAGGATATGGTCTTTTCCTACGGGGTTATTCCCATCCATGAACCGGATCATCCCACCAATTGGCGCAATTGGATCAAGATTAAACTTGAAGAGTATGGATTGACAGGGAAGTGGGTGATCCTGACCGAGGGGCCGTCTTCAAAGTACCCTGATCGTAACGACAGAATGGAAATTATAGATTTAACACGTGCGTGAAAGCAAAACTCTAGCGAAGAAGGAGATATATAGTGAGTATTCAAGTAGGCATTAACGGCTTTGGCAGAATCGGCAGAAATATTTTCCGCGCAATGCTCAAAGATCCTGTTTTCAGTGATATCGAGATCGCAGCCATCAATGATCTGACGGATATCGCCACCCTGGCCCACCTGATCAAGTATGACTCCACCATGGGCGTCCTGGATGCCGAGGTGGAAACCTATGAAAACGGCATAATGGTCAACGGCAGAAAAATTGCGGTGACAAGCCTCCGTAACCCTGCAGAAATACCCTGGAGTGCGGCAGGCGTTGAGTATGTCGCTGAATGCACCGGTCTGTTCCGTGACAATGAGACTGCCCAGGCCCATCTTGATGCCGGCGCCAAAAAGGTCGTCATCTCCGCTCCTGCAAAAGGAGACGTCAAGACGTTTGTCATGGGTGTGAACGAGGACGAATATGATGCCACGGTTCATCATGTGGTGTCCAATGCATCCTGCACCACCAACTGCCTGGCTCCCTTTGCCAAGGTGATCATGGATAAATTCGGTATTGAGCGCGGTCTCATGACCACTGTTCACGCCTATACCGGTGATCAGCGGCTGCTCGATTTCCCCCATTCCGACCTGCGCCGGGCCCGCGCTGCCGCACTTTCCATGATTCCTACCAAGACAGGCGCGGCTGCCGCAGTGTCACTGGTTATTCCTGAGCTCAAAGGCAAGTTCGATGGCTTGGCTGTTCGCGTTCCCACCCCCACCGTGTCTATCGTAGATGCAGTTATGGAAGTAGAGCGGGAGACCACTGTGGACGAGGTAAATGCCGCTTTGAAGGAAGCCGCCAACCGCTACCTGGGATACACGGACAAACCGCTGGTGTCCATTGACTTCCAGGGTGACAGTCATTCTTCCATCGTTGACGGCCAGTGCACCAAAGTTATCGGCAAGACCGTCAAGGTCATGAGCTGGTATGATAACGAGTGGGGTTATTCAAACCGCATGCTCGATTTGATTAAGCACATGGATCAGAGTTCTGTGCTGTAGGAGCAAAAAAATCCCGGCACAGATATTCCGTGCCGGGATTGCAAATCATTTTTTAAAGTGTGATTCAGGCTTTTTCAAGCAGAGGATGTCCCATATCAGCACGTTGCTGGACATATTTCTGCGCCACAGCCCTGGCTATGTTACGGATTCTACCGATATAACGGGTTCGCTCGGCAACGCTGATGGCCTTGCGGGCATCCAGCAGGTTAAAGGTGTGGGAACATTTAAGGCAGTAATCGTAGGCGGGTAAGATAAGATCTTTTTCCACCAGTTTGAGGGCTTCGCGTTCGTAATTGTTGAACGCGGTCATCATATCGTCGATATTTGCCTCTTCAAAGTTGAAGGCGGAGAATTCTTTTTCCGCCTGGTGGAAGATCTGCCCATAGGTTACGTGCTCATTCCATTGAATGTCATAGACCGAATCAACCTTCTGCAGATACATGGCAATGCGCTCAAGACCGTAGGTGATTTCCACTGTGATCGGTTTCAGGTCAATGGAACCGGCCTGCTGGAAGTAGGTAAACTGGGTAATTTCCATACCGTCCAGCCAGACTTCCCAACCAAGTCCCCATGCGCCGAGTGTGGGGCTTTCCCAGTCATCCTCGACAAAACGAATGTCATGCTCCAACAGGTCCAGCCCGAATCGTTTCAGGCTCTCCAGATACATTTCCTGCACATCTTTTGGTGAAGGCTTGATGACCACCTGATATTGGTAGTAATGCTGCAGCCGGTTCGGATTCTCGCCATATCGTCCGTCGGTGGGACGACGTGAGGGTTGCACATACGCCGCTTTCCATGGTTCCGGTCCAAGAGCACGGAGCAGGGTCGCGGGATGAAATGTTCCGGCGCCGACTTCCATGTCGTAAGGCTGCATAACAACGCATCCTACAGAGGCCCAGTAACTGTTCAGTGTACCGATGATATCTTGAAAGTACATGGTCAGGTGAAAATCCTAAGTTGATTGTTAACAAATGATGGCTACTGTAACAGAACAATCTACCATAGCGGCCTGATGCGGTAAACGAATTTGTATATGAGCTGCCTCCCGGAGGGCCGATTATCCAACCCTAAGCGTTGACTCTACCTGACACTGGTATTCCATGGAACCACAGTTTTTGCGCATCCGCGGCGCACGGATGCATAACCTGAAAAACATCTCCGTTGATCTCCCGCGTAACAAATTAGTTGTCTTTACCGGACTGTCCGGCTCAGGCAAGTCAACCCTGGCTTTTGACACCCTGTATGCCGAGGGGCAGCGCCGTTATGTGGAATCGTTGTCCACCTATGCACGCCAGTTTTTGGGGCAAATGGATAAACCTGATGTGGATCTGCTGGAAGGCCTTTCACCGGCTGTTTCCATTGAGCAGAAAACAACCAGTAAAAATCCCCGCTCCACGGTCGGCACGGTAACGGAAATTTATGATCATCTGCGCTTGCTCTATGCAAGAGCCGGGCGGCCTCACTGTCCTGAATGCGGAGACCCCATCCAGTCTCAATCCATCGAGGATATGGTCAATATTCTGCTGGACCGGGATGAAGGGGAGAAAGTGATCCTGCTGGCGCCGGTAATCACCAGGAAAAAGGGACAGCATGAACAGGTGTTCCGGAAATTACGCAAGGATGGATTTGTCCGGGTTCGTGTTGACGGTGAAATCAGGCAGTTGAGCGAAGAAATCAAGCTGGAAAAAAACAAGCATCATTCCATTGACGTGGTGGTTGACCGGCTGGTCCTGAAACCTACCATACGCAGGCGCCTGGACGAATCTGTTTCCACAGCCGTCCAGGTGAGTGAAGGTGTGATGGTTGCTTTGTTTCCAGACAGTGGTGAGGAGTTACTGCTCAGTGAGTCGGCGGCCTGTCATCGGTGCGGCATTTCCGTGCCTGAATTATCCACACAACTCTTTTCCTTTAACAACCCCCAGGGCGCATGCCCCGTCTGCAGTGGTCTTGGCGCCAATCAGTTTTTAGATGAAGACCGGATCGTTGCCGATGGTTCGCTAAGCTTAAAGGAAGGGGCCATTGTTCCCTGGACCCACAGAAAATTATCCACCTATGCCGGACAATGGATTGAGGCCTTTGCACGGCAGTATCAATTTGATCCGGCCACACCTTTTGAACAACTCCCTGAAAAGGTGCAGAAAGGCCTACTTTATGGAACAGGAAAGGAAAAGCTGGAGTTTCACCATCATCGAGGAGACCGGGTTATCATCTCAAATATCGCTTTTGAAGGTGTTGTTCCCAGGCTGGAACGTTTGTTTCGAGAGACTTCATCTCCAAGAATTCGTGAGGCCATTGCCAAATTCATGAATGAACAGCCGTGTCCGGCATGCAAGGGCAAACGGCTGAAGCCTGAAGCCCTGGCCGTGAAGGTGGGCAAGTGGTCCATAATGGATCTTACAGCCTTTTCCATTGAGCACCTGGTGAGTCAACTGGACGGGCTGGAGTTTACGCAGCGTGAACAGATGATAGCAAAGCCGATTCTGAAGGAGATACGAGAGCGACTGTCCTTTCTCCTTGGTGTTGGGTTGGGCTATTTGTCGCTGGACAGGAAAGCCGGCACCCTTTCAGGCGGTGAAGCCCAACGCATTCGCCTTGCCTCGCAGATTGGCTCCGGATTGGCAGGGGTGTTATATATTTTGGATGAGCCCAGTATCGGTCTTCATCAGCGGGATAACAACAAACTGATCAAGACCCTGCTCAATTTGCGTGACCTCGGCAACACGGTCATCGTTGTCGAACATGATACGGATACCATTGCCGCGGCAGATCATGTGCTTGACATCGGTCCGGGTGCCGGTGTCCATGGCGGGGATATCCTTTATTCAGGACCGGTGCCGGGACTTTTTGATTGCGAACAGTCACTGACAGGCGGGTACCTGTCCGGTCGTCTGGAAATAGCCATACCGGAAAAACGACGCAAACCTGCCAAAGGAAAAAACGCTGACATCAGGATAACAGGTGCAAACAAAAACAATCTGAAAGATCTTGATGTCGATATCCCTCTGGGGATGATGACCTGTGTTACAGGGGTGTCAGGGTCAGGAAAAAGTTCCCTGGTTATTGAAACGTTGTATAATGAATCCTTTCAATTTTTCCAGGATCACAGGAAAAAGAGCGGGAAAAAGGATATTGTCCAGGGGCTTGAACAGCTGGACAAGGTCATAGATATTGACCAGAGTCCCATTGGACGAACTCCCAGGTCCAATCCTGCAACCTATACCGGTGTGCTCACACCCATCCGGGAGCTCCTGGCTCGTTTACCTGAATCTCGGGCGCGGGGTTACAAGGCGGGAAGATTCAGCTTCAATATCAAAGGCGGCCGGTGTGAAACCTGTGAAGGAGACGGCGTTTTGCGCATCGCCATGCATTTTCTGCCCGATATCTACGTGACCTGCGAGCGATGCCATGGTAAACGCTATAATCATGAAACCCTGGATATTGAATATAAGGGCAAAAACATTGCCGATATTCTTGATATGACAGTGGAAGAGGGGATTGAATTTTTCAAGAATATCCCTCCTGTTTTCAGTCGTCTGAAAACCGTCTATGATGTCGGGCTGGGCTATATCAAGCTGGGCCAGTCTTCGGTTACCCTCTCCGGAGGTGAGGCTCAACGAGTCAAACTCGCCAAGGAGCTGAGCCGTCGCTCAACCGGTAAAACCCTCTATATTCTTGATGAGCCCACAACCGGGCTGCATCCTGCTGATATCCAGCATCTGTTGTCGGTACTTGGCAGACTTGTGGATCAAGGGAACACGGTTGTTGTGATTGAGCACAATCTGGATGTTATCAAAACCGCAGACCATATCATAGATATCGGACCTGAAGGGGGAGACGGAGGCGGCCGGTTGGTAGCCTGTGGCTCCCCTGAAGAAATAGCTGAGGTTACCGCCTCGTATACAGGGCGATTTTTGAGGCAGACGTTAGGAATGGATTGATATGCAATATCAGAACGACTCAAGCACTGTAACCCGCACACAGTACAGTATGTTATTAATCAATGAAAAAAGGAAAGAACATGGCAGAACAAGAAGCCCCGGTATTCCGCATGCAGAAAATGTATATTAAAGACTTTTCATTTGAAAGCCCCAATGCGCCTCAGATCTTCCTGGAGCGAAATCAGGAGCCGAAAGTAGACTTTAATCTACAGGTGAAAAATACAAAGATTGATGAAGATCACTATGAGGTTTCCCTGCTCATAACCGCGAAGGTGCAGGACAAGCAAAATGAAGACCGCGTACTGTTCATTATGGAGATCGAACATGCGGCAATCTTTATCCTCAAAAATATTCCCGAGGAACATCTGGCCAGAGTTATGGGCGTAGACTGCCCGCTTATGCTGTTTCCATTCACGCGTCAGATCGTCAGCCAGGCCTCTGTTGATGGCGGATTCATGCCGTTTTTGATGGAGCCGATCAATTTTGTAGCCTTGTATGATAACGCGCAGAAACAGAAACAGGCAGCAAACTGATATGTAACTGCTCACAGTGCGCCTGATTTTTCCGCGATCAGCCTGCCTTACGTATGAGCAAATACGCTGCGCCGGCCTGTGTACTTTCAGACAGCCTGTAATCAGTTTATATGAAAGTCTCCGGCAGAGAGCAGAAGGCAGTATGCCGGAGTGATAGACTTTCAATGTTCGTTGTGGCCGGCCAACCTGGTCCAGCCATGCTGGTTAGAATGATAAGCAGGAAAAAAGGGTGTCACCGTTTGGTGACACCCTTTTTGTGTGGAATGATGAACAATAGTGCTGCTGTTTTGTAATTACAAGGTGGCAACGAAGTCGTTGATCAGGGTAGAGACTGCTTTTTCCGTGGCTCCTTCAAACAGGGCGTCGTACTGGTAATCGGCAAGGAAGGTTTCCGGTGAAACCTTTACGTCCACACGGTTGGTCCAGACCACGTCCCCATTATAGGCATCCTGAACCCAGATCCTGAGCTGAACCACAGCCTGGGGAGTTTTGCCTGAGTTGTGGGCCATGTGGCCGAGGTAGCCGCCAAAGGCGCCCCAGAGAATGGTGTTGCCCATGTCACTGCCTGAAACTCCAAAGATGGTCTGGTCGGCTTTTGAATAGGGCCAGTCCGCACCGTCACCATACCAGGCGCCATACACACCGCCTGCGAGCATGTTGCCCCAGTTGTCGTATTTGTCTGAATCAGCCTGGCCAAAGGCGATCTGGTTGGTCACACCGGTAACAAAGCCTATCACGCCTCTTTTCCATGGAGCCCAGGATGGATCCAGGCGGTCTTTATACTGGAGGATGCGTCCGCGTACGATATAGTCAGCCGAGAAATGGCGCCCGATTTTTACGACCTCTTGTTGGCTGAGCCCATGGGTGCCGGGACTGCTGAGTACAGGCATTTCGTTGCTGCGTGATTTGGTCAGGTCGATATATCGCTGCAGATGCTGTTTCATCCCGGCAGACCATTCATCTTTCATCTCATCTTCCAGGAGTGATGTCTTCTTCTTCTCATAGGCAACCACATCGATGATGTCCTGGTTGACGAGGTAGAGGAATACGTCCTCCTGCACAGGGAGCCGAAAACTGTTGCTGACAAACTGGTCAGTGAGATTTTCAGTTACATACAGGTTGCGATTATATGCCGCATCCAGTGTGTCGGCATATGAATAATCTGCAAAGGGAAGTATAACTACGGTTTTATCCGCTCCGACAGTGCTTTTGGTTGCCGGTTGCACTTTCAGAGATTCTTGTACGGTTGTCCCGCAGCCTCCGAGAAGAAGCGCTAACAAACCTATCAGCAGGTAGCGATTGTACTTCATTCCATTTCTCCTATGTGTTCTGGATACGGTTAGCATGTTGTATCTGTGTATCTTTGTCGTTTAGATAATTCGGGGGGTGAGAAGGATGACCAATTCACGTTTTTGATGGATTTTTTCCTCCGCACCGAAAAGGTAGCGGACAATTGGAATGCTGCCTACAACGGGCATGAAGGATCCCTCCGTGGACTCGACCTCATCGATGAGTCCTCCGATGACCAGCATTTCACCGTTGTTTACCTCAACCATGGTGGACATTTCACGAATACCTACACGGGGAAGACCTACTTCATACACAGAGCCGAATGTCCGGTATTGAATGGGATCGTCGATGAGATCTGTTGTGACAGGCGTTAAATGCAGTATCACTTTGTCATCATCAATAATCGAGGCCATGACACCAAGGGACACACCTTCGACAACATTGTCGACTTCAATGGAGTACGTCACGGTTCTTACACCGTCAGAGACTTCCTCCTCCCGTTCCATTTCCTTTACGTAGGCAATATCACGGCCGACGCTTATTAATGCGGGCTGCCCGTTAAGGACGGTAATTTTCGGATTGGACAGGACATTCGCGTCACCCTGTTCGTTCAAAGCATTGAGCATGACCGAAAAGTTGAGCGGGTCCAGGGTTATCTTACTTACAAACCTTGTCACGCTGTCAGCATCGCCTACCGCAGGTACCCAGGGGTAGACTTGACCGCCATTATCAGTGTCACCAAAATAGGTGTACCCGGTAACATCGAAATCTTTGAGCACCGCGCTCCAGTCAAGACCGATTTTTGAATTATCCTGCAGGTAAACTTCAATAATTTTGGCCTCAAGAATGACCTGACGGAACAGCTCTTTTTTAAGGGTGTTGATGTAGAGTTCAACTTTTTGCAAAAGGGGTCTGGGCGCCGTCACCGTAATAAGGCCGACTGATCGATCAATGGTGTAGTAGGAGGATCCGGAAGCCATACGGCGGGTGGCTTTTTGTTCCAGAGTGGCTGTTTCTTCCTCTCCCTCGAGATCAGGGGAGGTCGCAGGTTCCTCTTCTCCCCCTTCCGTGGTGGTGCTCCATTGCTGCATGATCACATCCAGGTTTGCCTGAACATTTTCCCAGACGTTAAACGTGTTCTCATCACTTGTGATTTTAACCGTACCCTCTGTACCAGTGGCAGCTTCCCTGTCCATGAGGTAGTTACCACCGACCGTGGTGTTATAGTTTCCTTTCATATGAGGAATGGATACGTAAAACTGCTTAGTCTCGCGGTATTTGACGATAATGGTGTTCTTGACGACTTCCTGGTAATAATCCACCTGGCGCAACAGGTTGTCGATGGCCTCGAAAAAGTCGTCATCAGAGGCGATATTGACGTCCACCAAGACATCCCGCTCAACATCACTTGCCCAGCTGACACTCATATTTTTCAAGGCGGCCAGACGGTTCAAAATATCCCAGAGGGGTTGGGGACCTCCGGAGGATCGGATGGTCGCTCCAACCTTGAGACGATATTCTTCGCCCTCTTTGCTGTCCAGTTCGTCATCGCTGTCTATGTCTGCGGTTATGTATCCCGGTGTTTGAAAGCGGACCGGCAGCTGAACGGGCTTGGCAGGCTCAGTTGGAACTGCCGGCGCCTGAGCAGCACTGTCGTTGCCTGGCTCCCGGACATCGTTTCCAGTCTCTTTTTGAGCACAGGAAGTGAGCGCCAGGACAAACAACGAGACCAGTATCGTTAGTTTGATTTCTGTTAACTTCATAAGGGCATTCCTCAAGTCGTATCTGGTGGCTGTTACATGGATTGATTCAGTGCAAGTCTATTTTTTATATACTTTGCCAGGTCAGGCGGAATCCTGACTCCTGATAACAGAATTGCTTTGTACTTATCAGTCGCTCCCTGGTGGTCGCCGCTGTTGTCGTATATGCGTGCTGCTGCGACCATGGAAGTCAGGTTTTGACCATAGAGTTCATCCTGCTTCTGATACAATTTGAGCGCGCTTTGCGGCTCTCCATGCGCTTCGATAAAGGCAGCGTAACTGAGAAGCGCTTCCTGTGAAGGTTTTTCAACACTGATGGCCTGGTCAAAGTATTCAATTGCACTGTCGATTTCCTGCATATTGGCCAGGGCAATAGCTGTATTCAGTGCTGCAGCGACATTCTCCCCGTCAGCAGCCAGGGCTTTTTTACCGAAAAAGACAGCCTTGGCGTTCTGGCGAAGATATACAAGGTAGAGGGATGCTATGCGGTTGGCAAGTTTTGCGTTGTCCGGCCAGAGTTCCAGCGCCTGTTCATACAGCTTGACCGAGGTTTCAAAGTCTTCACTTTTTTCAGCGGCTTTGGCTTCACCCATGAGCTTTTTCGCCTGTATGATTTCCTTGGAAACACTCTGCTGCTGACGAATGGTGAGCGCTTCGGTTTCAACAACTTCTACATCGGTTTCAAAGGTGATGTTTGAATTCGCTCCCGGGGCCCAGGCATATTCCTTGTCTTTGGGCAAAATCACCAGGGTGTTGAAACGCTCTTCTTTTTGCAGGTCTTTCAGGTTCAGGATTACGTCCAGGGCAAAATCCCAGGGCACATTGTCCAGAGCGAGGGTCAGGGAGCCACTCACTTCTTCGTCGACGATGATGTTAATTCCACTGACCTCACGGAAAATTCGAAAAACATTGTGCAGATCGATTTTATAAAAATCAACGGTTATACGCTGTTTATTGTATCCTGAGAAATTGAAGGCATCCTGGATCTGCTTTTCTTCAGCCTGGGGGGATAGCTGTTTGTCCAATGGATCGACTTCCGGCAGCTGGCTTTCTATGGAGGTTTGCCGGCTGATAAGGGAAGCAACCTCATCAGGTTTTTCTGTTTCGTCTATTATGATTTCAATACTGTTGCCGACGGCATTGACGGCAAAGGGGAAGAGTTCGTCATGTACCGCGTCCAGGACAAAACGCAGGCCTGAACCACGCTTGGCAACCCGTATCTTGGCCAATGAAGGCGAGTTGACCTGTCGTTCCTGTAACAGACCATCTCCACTGGCGTTATTCAGGTCAATGAACAGACGGGGAGGATTGGCGCCGTCCCTGTCCAGCACATCATAGGTGTAGTTGCCAAGGTCGGCATCACCGCTAATGACGATTTTAGTCTGGGTGCTGGTGCTGGAGATCTTTACCTGATCAATTTTTCGTACTACAGCTGTTTCCGCCTCCGCAGCTTGGGTTTCACCGCCTGATTTTGCAATATTCACTATAATTGCATTGCCGACCTGCTCGGATTTAAAATCGAGCTCCTGATCCAGGCTGATCTCGATACGCGCTAGCTGCGGCGTCATATCAGAAAGGGTCTCTTTTTTCACCGTGGCTCCGGGGATGTCCAGGCCGGATGCAAAGTTTTCTGCAAAACCGGCTTCTGCGATATCAACCACAATACGCGGTGGGTTGAACAGTTTGTACGAAGTGAATGACGGCTCTCCGTCGGTAGCCAGTGTAACCTGGTATCCGGTTTCAGTTTCCCGGCTGTTCAGACCGGAGATGCTGATCAGATCCGCAGCAGGTGCACTCGTTGTGAAAAGTGCTACTGCGGCAAGACATGCGAGCGACTTTCGTCCTGCAATAGGTATCCGGAACACATGCGTGCGCGGGAAAGACAAGTGAAACATGTTTAATCGTCCCCCTCTTTTTTTAAATTCATTGTAACCGTGCTCAAAATCTCTTTCCCTGCACGGGTAACAGCTCGTTCTTCTATGATTACCTGTAAATCATTGATTTCCTGGATCATTCCCCTCCTGCCGATGAGCATACCTGTTTTCAGGATATATCCTTTGCCGGAGACATCCTGAGCCATGGCAATGCGATCATCGCCTGTTTCCAGGATGGCCACCAAATCCAGCTGACCCGGCTCAAAAAGCTGCATGCCTGTCAGTATTTTGTCCTCTTCAATGATTTCATTGGGATCAGGCCCGATCTGAGAGGATTCAGGTGAAAGAAAGGGGACAAACGGGTCCGAACGTACATTAATGGGATATTCGTAGGCGGCAGTGTCTCCGCTCTGCGAACCGGACGGCAGGGGAACTGCCGGATCACCCTCTGTTCCAACGGCCGTGCCGGCAGCAGCAACGCCAAAAACAGTAATGATGGTATACAGTGCTGATACTCTTTTTAACACATGCATGCTGTGTCGGCCCTTGTATGTGGTTGGTTGTCTACGTAACATGGCTCCCTTGTCCTGCGAGATAAGGAATTATTTCTTGTTTTGTCCGGGCTGCTGCAACGGTTGATCTGTGAACCTGTAGGTCAACAGCTGGCATTTAGAGCTGAGCATCATCTCATTGTCTTCTTCCTTCGGAGAGCCCATGGTAATATTGTCGACCGTGACTAATCGCTCCATTTTACTGACCTGATCCAGGAAAAATCCCATATTGTGATAAGGCCCTTTGGTCTCGATGTTTATGGGAATGGTCGCATAAAATTCCTGCGGCGTCTCAGCCCCGGGTTTGAAACTGAGAAAATCAAGACCTGCTGTTTTACCAAGATCGGAGATGTTTCTGAGAAGCTCAGGGATTTCTTGACTTTTAGGCAGAATGACTGATTTCTCTGCAAATACGGCTTGGGTATCTTCCAGTTCTTTTTCGTATTTATGTCGATTACGAATGGTCTGCTCAGCCTTTTTCAATTGTTCTTCAGATTGCTTGATCTGCCCTTCCACACGGGTAATATTCTCAGCTGTCGGTTTGTACATCAACAGGTACCCGCCGATAACGGGAAGAGCCAGAAGCAGAATTGCCAGGCCTGCCTTGAGCTTTATATCCAGGGGGAGATATTTCTCATCGATGAATGTGTCGAACTTGCTTTTGTTTTTCATAAGATCCGGACTCTAAATATGCTGTTTACTGGTTTGACTCCGGGCCTTCAGGCTCGTTGGACGGCGTCGTCAGGCTGCAGGATAGTTCAAACGTCTTGAGGTTTTTGCCGGCAAATGCTTTCAGTGATGCTCCCGACAGGGACACATCCTGTATGAATGCTGAGGTTTTCAGGTCGTCCATGAACTTGGCAATGGTCCTGTTGTCCAGAGCCATCCCCTTAAGCTTCAGATTGTTCGCGCTTTGGCTCAGGGACTCCAGCCATAATCTATTGGAGGGTACGAAACGTGAGACTTCATCCATGGCGTGGACCGTCAGGGATGAGCTCTGTTTCAGCTTGTCGATGACATCGATCCGGCGCAGCAAGGCTTCTTTGTCTGCTTCGAGCTTTTTAATTTCCGCCAGGATTTTTTGGTGTTGCGCAAGCTTGTTTTGCAGCTGCTGCTGGGTTTGCTGTTTTTCAGCAAGGGAATTTTTCTGCCAAAACAGCACAGCGCCGATCAGTACAAGTGCGAGAACAAAGAGGCCGCCATAACTGAAAAGTTGTTTTTTAGCCGCACTTCGTTTCTGGATTTCTCTGACAGGAAGAAGATTTATATGTATCATATCTTTAAAAAGGTGCGTGTCTTATGGCTAGGCCGGTTGCAATAGCCATTTCAGGGGCTATTGATTCAAGATACTGACGATCTATTTTCTTCTCGTCGACTTTCATGGTCGCAAACGGATTAAACGAGATCACGTTAAGTCCGGTCTCCTGCCTCATATAATCGATCAGGCCGGCTACTTTGGATCCTCCTCCGCTCAGGATAAGGGCTGAAAGGGGATTGTTGGGGTTATTTGCCTGGTAAAGATCCACGGCTTTTTTAATCTCAAGGATCCATTGGGTGCAGGTCCGGTTGAAAATGTCTTCTACCTGATCCTGCTGTTCACCTGCGGGAGCGATTCCCAGCTTGATCTCTTCGGCCTGGTCCTCGTCAATACCCAGGGCATTGGCCAGTTGCATGGTGAGTTGATTGCTGCCCACGACTATGTCTCGGGCCAGTACGCTGATCCCTTCTTTGATGATATTGATATTCATCTTGGAGGCGCCGATATCAACAAGAACGATGTTTTCCCGGCCGTCGGTGTTCCCTGTAGAGGTCTCCCAGATGTTTTCCAGCGCAAAACCGTCAACATCGACCAGAACGGTTTTCAATTTGAGCTCATCAAGCATCATTATATAATCATCGACAACTTCTTTCTTCGCCGCAACCAGCATGACGTCGCTGCGATCGGCTTCCTTGCTGCTGGTAGGAAGTTTACGATAATCCAGGTAGACATCCTCAATGTCAAATGGGATGTACTGCTCAGCTTCTGCAAGTATATATTTTGCCAATTCCTCATCGGTCATGTATTCGAGGTTGATTTTTTTTACAATGACCGAGTAACCGGAAATGGAGATGCCGATACGTTTGCTTTTTATCTTGAGGTTTTTAAACAGTGCGGCAATGGCTTTGCCGACAATTTCAGGTTCCTGGAGCACGCCGTCTTCCACTGCGCCTTCAGGGAGCAGTGCGCTGCCTATCGCCGATAGTTTGTATCCTTTTCCAGATCGCTGGAGCTGGCAAACCTTCACGGCGTGGGAGCCGATGTCTACACCAGTGATGAGCTGATCTTTTTTAGCCATAATGTTCTCTTAGAAATATTGGATGCAGAAGCTTGAATTGACAGTATAAAAAAAAAATCGTGTACCTGTCTTTAAGTATTAAGCACATAAACACTTGTCTTTGTCAAGGGGCACTCGTATTTTTTTAAGTTTTTCTTTTATTAAAAACAAGGAGATAGAGGCTGCCTGGTTTAACTGTTTAACTCCTTGTATTTGGTTAACTTCTTGAAATGATTTTATGAATAACATGTAGCGTTTACAGGCGAAATCCTGCTTGTATTTTCGTTGGCTATGGGGTAGCTTGCCTTCGAATTTCATATCCAATATCTCTCTTAGAGGCTCCGAGTGACTTCTCTCAAATCCCCACAAAAAAAATCCGCTTTGCGTGAAAATTTTGAAGCCGTTATCATTGCTCTGATTCTGGCTCTGTTTATACGCACCTTTGTTGTGCAGGCATTTAAAATTCCATCAGGCTCAATGCTGCCGACCTTGCAAATTGGCGACCATATCCTCGTAAATAAATTTATTTATGGCGTGAAGATGCCGTTTTCAGGCAATGTCGTAATTCCGGTCAAAAAACCCCAATCAAACGATATTATTGTTTTTAAATATCCTGAAAACCCCAAGTTGGACTATATTAAACGGGTCATAGCAACAGAGGGGCAGACAGTGGAAATCCGCAACAAAAAAGTCTATATTGACGGTTCTCTTTTTGATGATGCATACGGTGTTCACAGGGATGCCAATATTTTGTCAGCAGCCTTTGGGCCACGGGATAATTTCGGCCCGGTGACTGTTCCGCCCCATAAACTTTTTGTAATGGGAGACAATCGTGACAATTCCCACGACGGACGTTTCTGGGGCTTTGTCGATTTAGATGCAGTGCGAGGCAAGGCGTTCATAATTTACTGGTCCTGGGATGTGCAGAAAGATCTCTTTTCCTTTGATCGTTTCAGTTCCATCCGCTGGGGTCGTATTGGTGATATAGTTCATTGAACCGGAGTGCGCGTGGCAACAGGATACTTTTTCCCTCATCGACATGTACTGGGTATAGATCAACTTTCGCCTGATGATATCACCCATATATTGAATACTGCAGATTCCTTTAAGGAAATATCTGCACGGCCGATCAAAAAGGTGCCTACATTACGAGGGCATACGATTATCAATCTTTTTTTTGAGCCTTCGACTCGCACCAGGCTGAGTTTTGAGGTGGCCGCGAAAAGGATGAGCGCCGACACTTTCAACATATCTCCTTCCACCAGCAGCACCACCAAGGGTGAGACGCTGATCGATACCGCCCGTAATATTTCGGCAATGCACCCTGACATTATCATTATCAGGCATTCCTTTTCAGGTGCGCCGCACCTGCTGGCCAGGTATGTGAATGCGTCGGTCATCAATGCAGGCGACGGCGCCCACCAGCACCCCTCTCAGGGCCTTCTGGATATGATGACCGTAAAGGAGCACAAAGGGCGTCTCCATGACCTGAAGATTGCCATTATCGGCGATATCATGCACAGCAGGGTGGCGCACTCGGGTATTGAAGGATTTACAAAAATGGGGTCCAGTGTGCATGTGTATGGGCCGTCGACCCTTATTCCAAAGGGATTGGAAAAACTTGGCGCCGTGGTTGAATCTTCCCTGGAGAGTGCTGTGCGTGATGCCGATGTGGTAATGACACTGCGTATTCAAAAAGAACGCCAAAACGATCCGTTACTCCCGTCCTTCAGGGAGTACGCCAGGCATTTCGGGATTTCAGGGGCGTTGCTCAAACTCGCAAAACCAGACGCGCTTGTCATGCATCCCGGGCCGGTCAATCGCGGCATTGAGTTGAGCCCGGAAGTCGCAGATTGTTCCCAGTCCGTTATTCTGAACCAGGTTACCAATGGTGTGGCGGTTCGTATGGCATTGCTGTATCTGGTGATGGGGAACTCATGAAAGGGTATCATTTTATTAACATACTGACTGAGATGACGTGTTCATGAATACTTCATGGATTATTCAGCAGGCCCGGGTGATCGATCCGCTGAATGGGATTGACCGATGTCAGGATATATATGTCCTGGACGGCAAGATTGCAGAGACTGCCGCTGATCTGCCTGCAGATGTTCAAATTATTGACGCGAAGGGACAAATCGTTGTCCCTGGACTCATTGATATGCATGTTCACCTGCGGGAGCCCGGCCAGGAATACAAAGAAGATATTCTTTCCGGTACGCGTAGTGCAGTACATGGCGGCTTTACTGCAGTGGCTTGCATGCCGAATACCAATCCCGTCAATGACAGCGCATCAGTCTGTCGTTTTATCCTGGATAAGGCCCGACAGGCTTCTGCTCGAATCTACCCGGTGGGCGCTGTCAGCAAAGGCAGTAAAGGCTGCGAGCTTACGGAGATGGGAGATTTGCGTGAGAATGGAGCCGTGGCTGTATCTGATGACGGGCTTCCGGTCATAGACAGTCAGTTGATGCGGCGTACACTGGAATATGCCGCTGATTTTCAGCTGGCGGTGATTTCCCATTGTGAAGATCCTGCGTTAAGTACAGGGGTAATGAACGAGGGTTGCAATTCAACACTTCTTGGCTTGAAAGGCATCCCGGTTGCCGCTGAATCGGTAATGGTATATCGTGATATCGCCTTGGCTGAATTTACCGGCAAGCCTGTGCATATTGCGCATGTGAGCTGCGCCCAGTCGGTAGACCTTATCCGCGCCGCCAAACAGAGAGGGGTTCCCGTGACCGCAGAGACGGCACCTCACTATTTCAGTTTGACCGATGATGCGGTCAAGGGGTACGACACCAATGCGAAAATGAATCCCCCTTTGCGCGAACAGGCAGATGTGGATGCCATAACAGCAGCCCTGTGTGACGGGACGATCGATGCCATAGCCACGGACCATGCCCCCCATTCCATTCTGGAAAAAGAGCTTGAGTTCGATGCCGCCGCCAACGGAATTATAGGCCTGGAAACAGCTCTACCCCTTGGACTACAGCTTGTGCATGCAGGTGTCCTGGATTTTTCCCGGCTCGTTGAGTTGATGTCCGTTCATCCTGCGAGAATCCTTGGTGTGCAGGGTGGGAATCTTTCACCGGGAGAACCGGCGGATATAACGATCATAGATCCTGATCATGTGTTTACCTACACGGAAGATGTGATTGTTTCAAAAAGCAAAAATTCACCTTTTATCGGCCGGCAATTCAAAGGCAGGGCTGTATTGACAATGGTTGAGGGCGTGGTGCAATTCAAACTGTAGGCTGCCTTGAATAATTGCTTTTTCGCCCAATCTCGGTGTTATGTTCAGATAATTATCCTCGAAGGTAAGCGCAGACTCCGAAATTTGGATTATTCAGGAAACCCTTTAGTTTGTATGCGCGGAAACTGTACGTGATTTTTCCGTGAAATTTGTACAGTGTGCTATACTATCACTGGAACTTCCTGCTGAATGTAGATTTCGCTGGGAGAAACATGGGCCTTGTAAGCCAGGATCTTTACACCTGCCTCTGCAGCTTTGTGCAGGGTTTCGGCATATTTCGGGTCAATGTCCGCTGCCGGTTGAAACACATGAACATCCTCCCTCTGGATGCAAAAAAGGATAGCTGCATTATACCCCTGCTGCAGCAGATGGATGAGTTCTTCCAGGTGCTTTGTTCCACGCGCAGTTACGGCATCGGGAAAGAGAGCTGTCTCGTTTTGAGCCAGGGAACAGTTTTTTACTTCCAGATACGTTGTATTCGTTTTATCTTTATGCTCAATCATGAAATCCAGACGGCTTTTCTCTGAAATCTTTATTTCAGGTGTAATTGAACTGATTGCGGCAAAATTGTCTATCTGTCCATTGTTAAGCGCCTCATGTACCAGTTTGTTGGTCAAGGAGGTATTGACACCGACCCAGTGCCGGTCAACCTGAACAAGTTCCAGTGTCCAAGGATATTTTCGCTTTTGGTTATTGGAGAGGGAAATCACCACGGGAAGTCCCGGTTTCGAGCACCCGAGCATGGAACCGCTGTTGGGGCAATGGACAGTCAGTACGGCGCCGTCGTCCAACTGAACATCTGCAAGAAAGCGTTTGTATCTTTTGACAAGCGTTGCGTGTGTACGGCGTTCTGGAAGTAACATGAGTTGTACGTGGGTAAAATTTTAGTGAAGGAGAGACGGTATTGTTGCCTCGCGACATGCTGGGCAGGCTCTGAAATACCGTTTCCGGGTGGGGACAAGATAGTACGCTATGCACTTTTTTCAACCAATACATCAGAGAGGAGAATACGGGCCCATGAAGCTAGGATTGAACGGACTTGGTAGAATAGGTAAATTATCACTGTGGCATCATGTATCAAGGAAACATTTTTCTGAGATTGTGGTGAATCTTGGCAGAAATGTGGGTTCAGGCTTACAGGACATCGCGGCAACCATAGAGAAAGATTCTTCCTATGGTCGCTTGAGCATGTATCTGCATGGGCACAAAGGCGGGCGCGTCATTGAAAATCTCAACGAATCAGAAGGGACAATGACCATTGACGGGGTACCGGTTCGTTTTCTCAGGACTGCGCGCAACCCGAAAGATATCGCCTGGCAGGCCAATGAGGTCAGGCTGGTGGTGGACACCACAGGGGTATTCAAGGATCCCACTGCAGATCCCGAAGATGCTAAAGGAGCCATTCGTGGACACCTGCAGGCCGGAGCCGAGAAAGTCATGCTCTCCGCGCCCTTTAAGATCAAGGCAAAGGGACTTGACATGCCCGAAGATGCCGTCACAACTGTAATGGGCATTAATGATGATGAATATGATCCGTCACGTCACAGTATTATATCCGCGGCTTCCTGTACTACCACCTGTCTGTCATATATGATAAAACCGCTGTTGGATCATTTCGGCCCCGACCGCATGCTCTCGGCCTCTATGGTCACGGTCCACGCCGCTACCGGAAGTCAGCAGGTTCTCGACCGGATGCCTGCTTCAGGTGCAACGGACCTGAGAAAGAATCGTTCCATCCTGAATAATATTATTTTAACCACTACCGGAGCAGCCAAAGCTCTCGGCTTGGTTATTCCTGAGATGAAGACCATTGGATTTATTGCTGAATCCGTACGCATTCCGACTTCCACAGGTTCGCTTATCGTACTCGTCCTGAACCTGCAGGATGAGATGGACAATCCTGTTAAACGGGACTTGATTAATTCAATCTATAGCGAGTATGCGGAAAATACACCCTACCTTGTCCATTCCACAGAACAAAATGTCTCTTCAGATATAATTGGAATACCAAGGGCTGCGGCTGTTATTGAGTCAACTGAAATTCATACCCGCACAGCCTCCATCAAGGTAAACCTGAAACACATCAAGGGCGTGTCCCTTACCGAGGAGAGTGTCCCGGCGGTTCTGGACGTCCCGGTTACCCAGACCGTTATTTATGGCTGGTATGATAATGAATTGGGCAGTTATACGAATATGCTGGGAGATTTAACCGTATCTGTTGCAGAAAAAATGGTTTGACATACGCACGATAGACAACAATGATCTGGAAGCTGTCCATGTCCTGGAAAGGAAAGGCATGGACAGTCCATGGTCCTGTACCCAGCTGCTCGCTGAATTGCAATATCCCTTGGGGGTTCATCTGCTGGCAGTTGACGGGTTGTCCGTGTGCGGATACGCAATATTCAGATATGTAGTCCCCGAATCGGAATTGTTGCGTATCGGGGTAGCACCTGATTATCGCCTGCAGGGAGTAGGACGGGCCCTCTGGGAACGGGGAGCAAAAGCCCTGTGTGATGTAGGGGTAACGACCTGTTTTTTGGAAGTTCGCAGTTCCAACACTCTTGCCGGGGTGTTTTACGAACGGTTAGGGTTTGTTGCTATTGCAACCAGAAAAAAATATTACACGCATCCTGTTGAGGATGCCGTTATTTTACAGAGACCTATAGGTTAAATCGGAGGAACCCGTGAAAAAAATACAAGATCTCGCCCTCTCTGGGAAAAGAGTGTTCGTTCGCGTTGATTTTAATGTCCCCATGAAGGATGGTCAGGTGCAGGATGATCTGCGCATGCAGATGGCATTGCCTACCATTGAATATCTCGTGAAACAGGGGGCGCGTACCATCCTCTGCACGCACATGGGCAGGCCAAAGGGGGAAAGGCAGGAGAAATTTTCCCTGGCGCCGGTTGCAGAGCATTTGGCGAGCCTGATTGACAAAAAGGTTGCCCTGGCGCCGGATTGCATAGGACCGGATGTTGAAGCGCTTGTCGGACAGATGCAGGATGGTGACGTTTTGATGTTGGAAAACGTCAGATTTTATAAGCAGGAAACAGAAAATGATGAGCAGTTTGCAAAACAGCTTGGCGCGTTGGCAGAAGTATACATCAACGATGCCTTTGCCGTTTCCCATCGTGCCCACGCTTCTGTTGTCGGTGTGGCAGGGGTTATTGCAGACAAGGCTCCAGGATTTCTGCTGCAGCGTGAGCTTGATTATTTTCAGCGTTCCATTGATACCCCGATACGACCTCTTGTTGCCATTGTCGGTGGAGCAAAGGTGTCCGGCAAATTACAGGCCTTGGAGAATATGCTCAACAGAGTGGACCGCCTGATCCTTGGTGGAGCTATGGCCAATACCTTTTTAAAGAGTCAGGGGTATAATGTCGGTGCTTCCCTGGTGGAAGACGATCTTGTCGATACCGCTGCGGCCCTGCTGAAGCAGGCAGCTGAAAAGGGCGTGAAAGTCTACCTGCCCGTTGACGTGGTCGCGGCCGAGAAATTTGACAATGAAGCCGTTTGCAAACAGGTCACTGTTCAGGATATACCCGGGCAATGGATGGCCTTGGATATCGGTCCGGCATCTGTACTGTATTTTACCGAGGCTCTTGCTGAGGCAAAGACCATCGTCTGGAACGGACCCATGGGAGCTTTTGAGATGGATGCCTTCTCAAGAGGAACAATGGCGATCGCCCATACAGTGGCGGCGTCCCATGCCCTCAGTGTAACAGGGGGAGGAGATTCCAATGCCGCAATTAAAAAAGCCGGTGAATCTGAAAATATTTCCTACATGTCCACCGGCGGCGGAGCGTTTCTCATGCTTATGGAAGGAAAGGACCTGCCGGGGGTATTGGCTTTATCCTGAATTACTTGTCTAAATGAATACGAATGATATAGAGGAGAATTGTATGTCCAGAAAACCTTTAATAGCAGGGAACTGGAAAATGCACCTTACCGTCAGTGAAGGTGTTGAACTCGCAAAACAGCTTGCAGAAGTGGCTGATGCCTACGATGATAGGGAGGTGATGGTTGCTCCTCCTTTTACGGCACTCGATGCCGTTGCCCAAGCCGTGCAGGGCTCAAAATTGCGTGTGGGCTCTCAGAATGTGTGCTGGGAAAAGCAAGGCGCTTTTACCGGGGAAATCTCTCCCCTTATGCTGAAGGACCTGCATGTCGGCATGGCCATTATCGGGCATTCCGAACGACGGCAGATATTCGCTGAGAATGATGCCATGATTAACCAGAGGGTGCTTGGCGCCCTGACAGATGGACTTATTCCAGTGTTCTGCATAGGAGAAACCCTTGAAGAACGTGAGGCTGATAAAACCTTCGCTGTTCTGGAGCAGCAGATAACAGACGGTTTGCAGGGGGTGAGTGAAGCACAGATGGAATCCGTTGTTATTGCCTATGAGCCGGTCTGGGCGATCGGCACGGGAAAAACGGCAACAAAGGAGCAGGCCCAAGAGGTCCACGCCTTTATTCGACAGTTGTTGGAAGAAAAAATGAACAAAACGGTTGCCGAACAAGTAAGAATATTGTATGGTGGTTCGGTTAAGCCTGAGAATGTTGATGCGCTGATGGCGCAACCGGATATTGATGGTGCGCTGGTAGGCGGTGCAGCACTGCAGTTCGAGTCTTTTGCACGAATTATCAAATTCACATGACTAATTTATTAATAATAATACACGTAATTGTTTGTCTTTTCCTGATCGCAATAGTTTTATTGCAGCACGGAAAAGGGGCAGATATAGGAGCCACATTTGGAGGGTCCAGTCAATCACTGTTTGGTGCTGAAGGACCTGTGCCATTGCTCAATAAAATAACTACTCTTGCAGCTATAGTGTTCATGGGGACCTCGGTCTCCCTGGCCTATATGTCGGTAAATAAAAGCTCCAGCTCAGTTATGAAAAACGCGAGCATCTCCGTGGAGCAGCAGGCAGATACTCCGGCTGGTGAACAGGTCACGCCACCTGTGGAAAACAGTCAGGATCAACCTGCGGAGCCGCAGGCAGCAGAATAAAATAAAGAGTGCCGAAGTGGTGGAATTGGTAGACACGCTATCTTGAGGGGGTAGTGGCCCACGGTCGTGCGAGTTCGACTCTCGCCTTCGGCACCAATTATATATCCAAGGTTGTCCATCTTGGTACTTAAATCCCGCAACCAGCAATGGTTAGCGGGTTTTTTGTTTCCATCACACTCCATTTTCTTCCATTGAAATCCATGAAATAATCGGGTACAGATGTGGGTATAAGCATTTCGCACACGAATACCCTTATATTTTGTACCCGATTTCATGGAGGGGAAACATGGGTAAACTCACCGCTCTTCAAGTCCGCAACGCTCAGACAAAAGAAAGGCCATACAAGCTAAGTGATGGCCATGGCTTATATTTTCACGTTGCCAAGTCTGGAAAGAAAACCTGGCGCTACCGTTACAAAATAGCGGGTACAGAATCAACGTACGTGATCGGGTCGTACCCGAAAATTAGTTTAGAGGATGCCAGGAAAGCAAGACAGGAGGCCAGGGAGCTTGTCAAAGCTGGAAAGAACCCGGCAAGCAAACGACGTGAAGAGAAGCAGATTGTTATTGAAGAAGAACGTGCGAAAAATCAAAGCAAGAGAGACTCTTTTGAATCACTGGCCCAGGAGTGGGTGACTCTTCAGCGAGAACGCTGGTCAAAAAGCCATAGTGACCACGTCCTGGCAACACTTCAACACGATGCCTTTCCCAGTATAGGCCATCTTCCCATTGATAATATATCACCACCACAAATACTCGAAATAATCAGAAGCATAGAATCACGGGGCGCATTAGAAATAGCACGAAAAGTATTACAGAGAATGAGCTCTGTTTTTCGGTATGCCATCCAAACTGGCCGCGCAACGTATAATCCAGCTGCAGACATGCAGGGTGTTCTGAAACCAAAAAAACGAGTACACCATGCCGCTATCAGTCGGGAAGACTTGCCCCAAATGCTAAAGGATATTTCTGCCGGCGATATCCATATCAATACAAAACTTGCACTCCAATTTCTGATACTCACCGCTGCAAGGACAGATGAAGTCAGGGGGGCAACCTGGAACGAAATAGACTGGGAAAATAATATCTGGAGAGTCCCTGCAGAAAGAATGAAGATGTCCAGCCAGCACAATGTTCCTCTTTCAAAGCAGGCATTAGCCATCCTTCAAAGGCTCAAAGTGCTTTACGGAGGGCAGGGAATTATTTTTCCAGGAATCAGACAGGGCAGTAAACAGTTATCCGCAAATACAATGCTGTATGGATTATACCGCCTCGGATATCATTCTAAAGCGACTGTGCATGGCTTTAGAGCCACCTTCAGCACTATTGCCAATGAATCAGGATTTAATGGTGATGTAATTGAAAAAGCACTCGCCCATGAAGAAAGAAATAAGATCCGGGCAGCTTATCATCGAAGCGAATACATGGAACAGCGCCGTGAGCTCATGCAGTGGTGGGCGGATCTACTGCAACAACTTGAATATGGTGCAGAGATAATTCCAATTGGGCAGCAAGCAAACAAGTGAGTTCTCTTTATAAGGGCAAATTATGAAAAAAGGTGGATGGCACGACCACGGACAACCTTCCCAGGAAAGCCAACAACATATCAAAGAGATAGACTACGAGGAATCGGAAGCTCATAAGGGGACATTAACTGCTGAGCAGAAAAAACAGATTGCAAAGCTCATTAATCCAGAATCCGTTTCATGTATTGAGAAAGCCTGTCATGTATACCTGACGCATGTAAAACAATTCGAAAACAAACCATGTCAAAGAAAAATAAATGAAAGCCTTGTAGAGCTCCATGAGCTTGCTAAGAAAATGAGCTTTATTCTTGAGGAAGAGTGGGTCAGAAATCAATTATCGTTATTGTTGCTGGACACTTACGACCATATCGATCTGAATCATCCTAATACAGATCTTGATCCCAAAAAATTGGGCCTAGATTTACTACGAATTGAAAAAGCAACCGAACAAGTAGAGTCACCTTCAGGGAAAAAGGGAAACGTCCGTGACGGCGGCAAGAAATTCCATGTCCGCCATTTCGTGTTCAGGTTATGCACATGTTGTATTAACCATGATCACCAACCAACAGGTGGGGAACGCGGCACACTGCAAAAGTTAGTAACAATCATTGGCCCCAGTATAGGTGAAAATGGGGCGAAGCCTTTTTCCAGCTACATCACAGAAGTAATCCGATATTTTCGTAACCAATGAGAATGCTGAATTAATAATAACTATTTAAAATTACAACTATTATCAATTCACCTGCGCTTTTTAGTTTTTCACCTGCCATAACCTACTGTTTTCACAAACAGTCACTTCCATAGATTATAAATTACACATCCAGATATTGGTAAAACTGGCGGCAACACCAGTTTGCTCATTATTTTTTCGTCATCCAAACAGATCACCATAACCTTTCTTGGAGGGAAAATATATGAGCGAAACCGCAACCGCATTAATCAAACAGACACTCGAAAACTCACAAAAAGCCGCAATTCTTCCCGGTATTGAGGAACGTCTAATAAACATGACGCAGCTGGAAGCCATTCTTTCACGTAAAAAATCAAGCATTTATAGCATGATAAAAGACGGAACGTTCCCGCCAGGATACCTCTCAGGGCCAAAAAGCCGGGTATGGAGATTAAGCGAAGTCATGACTTGGATAGACAACCTGCCAAAAGCAAACTGATCAATAAAGGCATAAATATGAAAAAGGACAAATACGAAGAGGTAGACGCCCTGCTGTTTCACAATACCAAGGAAGCCTTTATTTCTCGTTATCGTGAAGGCAAAGCCGATATTTTCACACCACGTGGCTATAAAAGGGCACAGAAAATCCATGGCGATCAAGAAGGTCTTGAATGCATTTTGATCAAAGAAACACCCGACAATACCCTCCGCGTAAAACTCATCTATAAAGAAGATAAAGAAATAGACCTAACGGCAAAAAACGAAAGCTATCGTGTTTATCGGCACAAAGTCGCATGAAACAACCTGGAGGTAAAGCGTTGCAAGGCCTAACCAACAAAATCCTCGATCGCCTCAAACAGTCACCCTATTGGAACAGGCATACCAGGTGTAACGGAAATAGCATCCAAGGACTCACCTGTCCAGCATGTGGGGACAAGAGCGCATGGGCGTACCAACAAAGCCCCATGGCGATTAACTGTAACAGGCTTTCGAACTGTGGCACCAGCACGAAAACACTTGAGCTTTTTCCTGAACTGAAAGGGAACGTCGAAAAGGACTTTCCGGCCACGAAAAACGATCCCCACAAGCCTGCCCGGGAATACCTTAAGTCCAGGGGAATCAACAAGACACTTGATGGCCTTGATTTTCGTTATCTCAAGAATGTGAGAAACACAGGATCCGGCGCTGTCATGTTTCCTATAGGCAAGGATAGCAAGGGCAAAGAGATCCTAAATGGGAGACTGTTTTCCCCACCACCAGGTGAGGGGAAAACACACAATATTAATAGCCCGAAATCAATTTTCTACCGCCACCCAGGCTTTACCTATGATCCAGAAAAAAAAGTATGGGCCGTAGAAGGGATTATCGACGCTATATCCCTAATAGAGCTTGGTTACCAAGCCATTGCTGTGATATCAAGCGGCCAGGATCCGCACAAGGTAGACTTGTCAGAATTTAAAAATAAGGTGCTTGCTTTTGATAATGATCCTGCCGGCCATCGTGCTTGTGCCAAATGGTCGGCAGTTTATCCAGAAGCAGAAGTCTATTTGTGTGATCCAGGTAAAGACTGGAACGACCTCCTGGCTTCTTCCAGCTCACTGGAGGACGCCAGAAAATACTTTCAGCGTTCCCTTCCCCGTTTTAAACACAATGGAGAATTGGCCTTGGCCAAGACCTCCACTGAGTGGGCGGAAATTTATAACGAATTTTATCATCGAGCCCCAGGACTGTTCAATTTTCAAGGCTCAACCTATTACAGCGCATTAAAGAAACAGAAAGGCAACGACACGCCATTTCTTGATGTAGAGCGCTGCTTGAGAGCCACAGTTCGGGTGAACAGTTACCTGATCAACAAAGCCAACCCAGCACAGCCAGAATATCTTTACAACCTCATTGTACAACCACCAAAAGGAAAGCAGATCGAGGTTACCGCCACGGGGACCAACCTGGTCAACTCACGATCCATAAACGAGTTTTTTCTTTCTCGGGCTAAAATAAACTGGGAAGGCAACCCAAGGGCGGCCACTGCATTTCAAACCAAGATCACCAGTGACCAGTCAGCACCTGAGGTATGCCAGGCCCAGGTTATCGGATATCAGCCTGAAAACGACAGTTATATCTTCCACGACTGGGGCGTGGGTCCAGAAGGCAAGCTTTTCCTGCCAGACAAACGGGGACACTTTCGAATAGCCTACAACCAATCTTACCGGCCGCCGGTTCATGGCGCCGGCAAGGCCATTTCCCCTGCAACAATCAACAAATCTCAGGTCAAAGAAATATATACTCTGCTGCATGACGCATGGGGCCTGAACGGGATTTCTGCCTTTTCCTTGGTACTTTCAAGTTTTTTCGTGAATCAAATAAAGGCAGAGTGCAATTTTTTCCCTTTTCTCAGCTTACACGGGGATCCAGCATCAGGGAAAAGCGCTTTAGTAACGCTACTGAACGCCATCCAGGGGCGAGACGGTGAAGGCCTGCCTGTTACCCAGCTCAATTCTAAAAAAGGAAGCATACGAACCATTGGCCAACTCAGTGGACTGTTTACCGCCCTGCTTGAGGATAACGAGCGTAACGAGCGAGGGTTTGACTATAGCATCATTTTGACGGCCTATAATCGAGGCCCATTGCAAGTGCAGGCAACATTCAGCGCCGACTTACAAACCAAGGAAAACCCCTTTCTTGGGGCGCTTCTATTTTGTCAAAATACCGAGCCGTTCAATTCAAAAGCCGAGCGCCAGCGCGTAATTTCCCTTCATTTTAAAGCCGAAGACCTAACCGACAATTCCCGGGTAGCTTACGAAAAGCTAACGAACATGGACAAGCCAATCCTGGCCGGACTCATTCAAAATGTATTGATGAATCGCAAGCACTTTGAGTCAAACTGGACCGAAGAATGGAAAAAAGCCAGAACAGACCTATCCCCCATGCCAGAAAGAAGGATACTGGATAACCATGCACTCATTCTGGCATTTCACCGCCTTTTTTGTAGCCTGTATTCTATCAAGCAGGACCAGGCGGTTACTGATTACTTCAGAGATATCTGCCGCCAGAAATGCATTACCTCAGCTATCCGACAAACAACCACCGCAGATTATTTTTTCGAGCTGCTGGACACTCTCCCGGACGATAAGGCGGCTACTGCCTATCATCTTGACTCTGAAAAAAACAGAATACTCGTCAATCTACCCAGAGTTGAGAACCTCTTAAAGAACAAAGGACTGAACTTTCAGGTAAACGAGCAACTCGCCAAGGCCCTGCAAGCTCATCCATCATACGTCAAAAACAGCTATGCCTACCGTTTCCCCGATGACCCAGAAACTGACAAATCAGGGAGACCCAAACAAAGAAGAGTATGGGTTTTCGACCTTAAGTGGCACCAAAACAACCTAGGCACTCCCGATGAAGCAACCGAGCCAGATCCTGGTGACAGTGGTTACACTGAAAAAAAATCGTGGTGACAGTGTTAACTCGTTGTAATTAGGTCACTGGTGACAGTGGTTACAGTGGTGACAGCATTTTCCCCTTAATAGAAAAAGAGTTTACTGAAAAAAGAGAACAACTCTCACGCGCGTAAAAAACAGGTGTCACCACTGTAACCACTGTCACCAGATAGCAACCTCTGTATATAACATATATAATAATATTATATAGTTATATAGTATTAAGTAGGTCGCGCTTAAAATTTTCACTTCAATTTGGTGACAGCTGAATGGCAATTGGTGACAGCAAAACCGCTATTTTCCACCTCCTGGTGACAGCTAAACGCCAGGTTTTGAGCAATTTCGACCTTCAAAATGAGCAAAAACAGCAGAGAAATTCATACGAGTTATGAGCCTTTTTGATCAACTCGAGCAAATTTCGCCCTCACCAGGGCAGAAAAACACGCCGGATCCAGCGCAAACCAGGAAAAAGTATGTCCCCAAACAGGCAAAACTACCAAAAAAGCCGAGACAGAAACGGAAACCAGAACGACTTTCCTTTCTTTTCCCCTGCCCGATCTGCCAGGGAACATCCTTTGTGCATGGCAATGCAGGCGGTTTTTACTGCAAAACCTGCCAGCCAGGAATCGAAGGACACCTCGTGGAAGCCACCGGCAAGAACAAGCCTGAGCGGATAACCACCAAAGCAGCAGCCGGTGACGATCAGATCCCAGGACCAAAGCCCATGGACCGTGCCGGGGAGCTGCAGCAGCAAGCATTTGCAGTGGCCTGGCCATGGATCAAAGAAAATAAGGCTCAACTTCTGTCTGCAGGCTGGACCATGGCCGCCCTGGTCAGGAGAGGAAAGTTCAAGTGGCCCTATGGGAAATGGGGCGTGGCTTGGCTATCGGTTTGGATCAGAGAGGGAGCGACCTTCTCTCTGGGATCCAGGGGAGAGATTATTTTTTCCTTCCAGAATAACGGAAAAACAGTAAAGCAGACTGCTTTTCCTTTTTGAATAATTAACTATAATATCAAGTAGTTATGAGTACGTATTTAACACCCCCATCTCCAATTTTGCCGGCGCGTACGTTATTCTGCAGACCGGTTATACGCCTAAGGGTCGTAGAGATTTCATGGCCCCCTGGGTCTGCCATGGTCGCCCGAAAACGACAGGGCTCGGCGCGGTCTGTGATGCAGTCAATCATCTTTACCACCCCATTGTTTCGGATCCAAGGGGAGCGGGGACAAGGACAGCAAGGGCAAAGAACATCACCAGGCACACAAGACAGCAGCAGCCAACAAACACCCCCCATTGAAACTTATCGCGCCCGTAAGTTTTTCTGGCATCCACAGGCAGCCAGGCCGCCATGAACAGCTGCACTCATCCACTCCCTGATAAGGCCAATCAACTTATTAATAGGACAATTTATGGACATTAACATTATCGTTGGACCGCCGTGCGCTGGGAAATCAACTTACATTGAAGCAAACTCGAATGACGGCGAGGTCCTGGTTGATTTCGACAAGATCGCTTTTGCATTAGGAGCGAGAGAATCACACGGCGCAGACGGCAGCATTAGGACGATTGCGCTTCAATGCCGATATACAGCAATTAACACAATCAAAAGTGGAATTGGTAGTAATGCATGGATCATCCATACAAATCCGTCTAAAACGTTTATTGATGACTATATAAGCGCTGGTGCAAAATTCACAATCATCGACCCAGGAGAGCGAACATGCAAAGAAAGAGCAGATGCAGACGGTCGTCCTGACGGCACAATTGAAGCTATTGAAAAATGGTACGAGCATCCTCCACAGATACCAGATGAGCATATAGTTGATGAATTCACCGCAATAACAAAACTCATACGCGCATTGCTACACGTAACAACGCGGTGAATACAACAGACACCACACCAAAAACAACCATTCATACATGAGGTACAACCATGTTTTTATCCAAACAAATTGATTTATGGGGCGAGAAGATCACGGTGAACGAGCTCACTGTGAAAGAGGTACGGGAATTTTTCAGCCAGATCGGAGACGATACCGAGCTTGATTTTCTGGACGAACTCATCGACGGATATCTCCCTATGAGTATTGTCACCCAATCAAGCGGGGTCACCATTGATCAGATGAACGCCGCCTACCCTTCAGAGGTGCAGAAACTTGCGGAGGCAGTGGCAGATATAAACCCTCACTTAGCTTCGACCATCAAGAAGAGGGTCGAAGCCTACCAGAGTATATTACAGAAATAGACCGGTTAAAGGATCCCGGGTTATTCGAGGCAGCCCTGAAACAGTATCGCGATAAAGAAAAAAAACACATCAAGGCAAAGACCAAGAAAACCCTGGCCACAATTGATTACAACTGCCTGCAGCTGGCCATGATAGGTCACCATAACATCTTTCAGTATGGACTGAGCTTTTACATGAAAGCCATCGAGCAGGCCAACAACGCCGCAAAATAACAGCCAATACACCTGCACCAACAACCTGACCACCAACATACACCAGGCGTCAGCATGTAGCCTGGTGTAGAGAACTGCCCCCACAACCAAGGAAAAACCATGGGCAAGAAAGAAATAGACTTTATACTCTCCATCGACCCGACCGCCTTTAACAAGGGCATCAAGAATGCGTACAAAGGATTCGACACTTTTGACAAGAGCATCCAGTCGAGCCTGAATCATTCCAGGGCACTCAACAACAGCCTGTTAGGCTTACCCTCCAAGCTTGCCGGTCTCTTTGGTGGAGTATCGGCGGCAGCATTCACCAAAAGCGTATTTGACGCAGGCCTGGCATTCGACAACCTGCAGAAGAGTTTTCAATCAATCACCGGCAGTTCGGCTGCAGCCAGATCTGAACTTGAATACCTGAAAGAAACATCCAACCAGCTTGGGATAGAATTCCAGTCAGCTGCCACAGCATACAGGGGGCTCATTGCTGCCAGCCAGGGCACAGACATTGAAGGAGCGGCAACGCGCGATCTGTTCAGGGCTGTATCAGAAACCGCCGCTGCTGTAGGCGCATCCGGTGACGAAATCAACCGGACCTTTGCCCAGATCTCCCAGGGAATAAGCCGCGGCAGGTTTGAACTGGAAGATCTAAAAACGATCGCAGAGGCCCTCCCTGGGGTCGGCTTTCAGGACTTTGCAAAAGCCGTAGGCACAAGCACAGAAGAACTGTTCGGCCTGATATCAGCAGGCCAGATCGTTTCCACAGACTTCATCCCCAAACTTTCAGAGGTGCTTCACAACAAATTCGGCCAGGCCGCACTGGATGCAAGCAACAGCGCCCAGGCCGCTATCAATAAATTCAAGAACGCCTGGTTCGACCTTGCTACCACCGTCTCAAAGTCAGGCTTTCTTGATACCGTCACCGGGAAAATTACAGATTTCACCGCAGCCTTATCCGACCCAAACCTTCAAGACAAGATAGTAACCCTCTCCAACCGCTTTTTCACCATGGCTGAAGCTGTTCTCAATGCCGCCGTCAATCATGGAGAACTTGCAGTAAAACTCGGCCTGGGTTCGGCCGCCCTGTTAACCGTACACAAAGCAGTAGTCATACTTACCGGCGCATGGCAGGGGCTCAACGCCGCCATGATGGCTATGACAGGCATGCGCCTTATTCGTTACCTTGGCAGCCTGAATGTCGCCCTTACCGGATCCGGAGCTGCCGCACTTACTGCAAGCGCAGCATTGGGAGCAGCAGCAGGGGCAACCCTCGCCCTGATAGCAGGCATGGCCATTGGCACCAAGCTCTATGAATGGACAGAGCCTACAGAAATAGCCTTGCGCGAGCTGCAGCACGAGCTGGACATTACCGCCGCTAAATTCAGGCAGTTTGCTTATTTTCAACCGGAAAGCAAAGAAAGCTTATTCGCCAAGAGCACCACCGAACTCCGAGCCTATGAAAATCAACTCATAGGAGCCTTCAAACACCAGTCTGCCATTGTACAGGACCTCTACCTCAAATCCAAAGATAGAACCATATTTGGCGGCATGACCAATGAAGCTCGCCAGGCCGAAGTGGAACTGGCTGCAGCAAGGACGAGACTGGAACAGATCGAAAGCGCCATGAATGATTATGGCGAGGTGGCGGAAACAGCCTATAACAAGGTCGGAACCAAGGCCAAACAGACAGCCGACCAAGAGGTTCAACTCGGTAAGGAAAAGCTGGAAAAGTTGAAACAGCAGTACCAGACATACGTCAGCGAGATAACTAGGCTGCAGGATGAAATCGTCAACAGGGAACGGTCCCTGCAGGAACAGCTCCGCTCCATGTCCAGGACCGGCATGGATGACTACAGCGCCTGGCAGGATCGCAAAAGAGAGGCCCAGGAATACGAAACTGCAGCCAAGAAGGCGGCCCAGTCCGGCGACTTCAGCACGGCAATTAAATATGCTGACATGGCCAAAACAGCTTATGCAGACCTTAACAACGAAGTCAAGGTAAACGACAATACCATTATAAGCCAGCAGACCGCGCTCAAAACAGCCATGGCCGGGGTGGAACAGGCAGGAAAGCTGGCCACAGAAATATTACAGCAACAGAAAGCAGCAGCCGAGGAGGCAGCCCAGGCCTTGGACGATCAAACAGGCGGCAAGCTGGCTGAAGAATTTGGGGCTATAAGTAAAGAGGCAGAAGCCTTGAAGGAGACAGCAACTGACTTCAATAAAGCCTGGAATAAAACCTGGAACGATTTCCTGAAAGGCGGCTCAGACTCTGTTGATGACCTCCAGCAAAAACTGAACGACCTGGTCAACAGGGATTACCAAATAAACGTCAAGGTGCAGGAAGTA
Organism: Desulfobulbaceae bacterium; assembly: GCA_963678525.2. Classification (GTDB taxonomy): domain Bacteria; phylum Desulfobacterota; class Desulfobulbia; order Desulfobulbales; family Desulfobulbaceae; genus Desulfogranum. The sequence continues at coordinate 909,360 of CAXXDG010000002.1, read as the reverse complement.
GCGGCCAAAGCAACAGGTGGCATGGTTCACAAACTGAGATCAGGAGGAAAACTTTCAGGCTATGGCGGAGGGGACCGGATCCCTGCCCTCCTGGAGGCCGGTGAATTCGTTATCCGCAAAGAGGCAGTACGCAAATACGGCGCAGCCTATTTCCAAGCCCTCAATGCCCTGCAGCTAAACTCCATGGAACTTCTCAGGGCACGCACAGGCGGTCTTATAAACAATACCATGGTACTCAATCCTCAAGGGATCCAAAAATTTCAGCAAGGCGGCCAGGCCACAGCGGCAGCACAAACAGGCCGCCAGGTTGTCAATAACACGGTAAACCTTAAGGTCGGCGGATTTATGACCAGCAGGGCGGATGCAAATAATATTGCCCGCACCGTACTGAAAGCAATTAATGAATTCCACTGGTCAGGGGCAAGGTAAGAACACTTACACACATTCTTACCGGCATGTATGCTCCAGAACAAAAGCCCCGCATACATGCCGGAGTAATTCCACCAACTGTCAATTCAGCTTCCCGTTAACTTTCATCCTCAGCTTGCCGGACGGGTTGAAGGTGACAACCCTTCTCGGGTCAAGCAGTAAATCATCACCGGTCTGTGGATTCCTGCCGCGCCGTTGCCGCTTATCCCTGACCGTGAACTTTCCGAATCCTGAAATCAATATGTCGTTACCGGCTACCATCTCCTGTTTAATAACAGTAAGGAAGGCTTCAACATATTCACTCGCTTCCCTTATGGAAGCCATATCATGCACCTTGGCAATCTCATCAGCCATGCGGGCTTTTGTCAGTTTCATTATGTCTCTTTGATTATAATTTTGAGGAAAAAATTTTTACATTCAACTACCACATAGTGGTTCCGAAACACATCTTATGGCACGTGTATCTTGAAAAGTCAAATCGACCAAACCTGTTTTTCTTCTTTTATGCCGGATAGGTACAGGTTTCCACCTTGTTTCCTCACGGTTTCCAGCAAGTTTCCTGCCCAGGAAACCACTTTTTAAATAGAACAACAATAAGATAGATAAAAAGTTTCCTGTTTCCTGTGTATTCACTAAAGAAGAACAACTGCTCACCACAGAGAGTATCCCCACCCACCTCTTGTGGTCATGCAGTTACAGTGCTCCCCACTATCCAGCAGGCCTGTTATCCAGCCGAAAAGCAACCCATCTCCCCTCTTTCTGTGGTAACAAAAACGACCGCTCACACCCGGTAGCAGCAACCCCAGGCTTGACGATTTCTTTTCCTGCTGATAATCTGCAGACCTCTCAAACTAGTACGGTGCATCAGACCGGCACCCAAAACCAGGTCTGCTGATAGTTCAAATACAATTTGCCATGAGTGTCCGGGATCCCGCGAGGCCCCGGGAGCCGTACTAGGCTTGAGAGCACTCGTGGCATTTTTTATTTGGAGGTAGCACACATGGCTACAACACCCATTTTCCCCGCCCGCAGTAATCAGAAAAACCGTACCTCTTCCCATTTACAACCCCAGCAGCCAGCGCCACACAGGCAAACCTGGCAGGTCAAAGGCAAAACCTTGACCAGCGACCAGGTTGAATTCGTGGACCTGGATACCTACCTCAGAGAAGAGCTTGTTTCCCCCCTTGAAGAGTTGTTTCTGCAAATGGTGCGCGATAACGGCCAATATGGCCACCCCCTGGGAGCCAGGGGCAAGATAGGCCAGGTGCTTATCGGCTGCCTGAATGATCGTGTTTCCCAGGTATTCTTTCACCTGCTCGAAACAAACACGGAAATCTATGCGGTTATTGCCAACCACAAGGCCATTGTCGTACCCAGCGGCACTGTTATTGCCGTTGAAATCAACCAACAGCAGGAGGTGTGAGAATGAAAGCACAGATAACCTCATCAAACCACCAGCTCCTGTACAATGTCGATCCAGACTGGAACAACAGCGAAACAGACGGCCTGGTGGCCATGATCGCCGCAGAAAGGCAGCCAAAGGACGCTTACGAGCTTTCTTTAATGGCAGAAACATTGAGCAACGTTCTCCAGGTGGTAGAGCATGCCACAGGCCCGGCCAGAGAACTGCCTGCAGACGGAGAATCCTTTTCCGCCGGCATTTACCAGATAACCGCAGCCTGCAGGTTGTTATCTCTCAGAATCCAAGAGACGGCACGCGATATGGGAGGGTTTGAAAGATGAGCAAAGAAAAACAACTGACAATCAGGGTAGTGGAAGCAGTGAAGCCATCTGCAGAAGCATACGCCAAGATCAAACCAACCAATACCGTCACTAATGCCAATTACCAGGCATTTCTGGACAGCAACCTGGTTACCCCTGGTATGACCATGGGCGACTTCAGAAAGGCATATGAAGCTTACCAGGCTTACAAGACCAATCAAGGGGAGGACCTGCCATGACCAAGCCTAACCCTTTACACATTGTTGCAGCCGGCATTCCTGAACAGCTCAAGTCATTTCCACAATGGGTGCTGTGGTGCTACCAGCTCCAGGGCTCCCGCTGGACAAAGCCGCCGTTCCGGATCAACGGCAAAACCGCCGACAAAACAAACCCCAGCCATTGGGCTGATTTTTCCGAAGTCATGGCCGCCTATGAGGAAGGCGGCTATGACGGTATCGGCTATTGTACCACCGCACAGGATCCCTTTGTCTTTATAGATCTGGACCACTGCGTAGGCAGCCGAGGCGCAAGCAAAGAAGCAATGGAGATTGTCCACAAGCTGCAAACCTATACCGAGATCAGCCCCAGCGGTGAAGGCTTGCGGATTATAGCAGCCGGGAAGATCCCCAGAAACCTGAAGCAAAAGAATATAGAAATCTATGACCACGCCTGGTATCTCACCATTACCGGCCACAGGCTAACCCATGTAGACCAGGTCAACTACTGCCAGCAGCAAATCGACCAGGTCTTTTCCCGGGCGGCAATGACTGCTACACTCAACAACCTGGACAAGGCAGGCATGGCAACCGTAGAGCGGATCCGGGCAAGCAAACAGGCCCAGCTGTTTGCAAACCTCATGCAGGGCAACATGAACGGCTACGCCAGCCAGAGCGAGGCCGACCTTGCCCTTTGTTCTATCCTGGCATTCTGGACAAACAACGATCCACAGCAAATGGACGCCATTTTTCGGGCGTCCTGCCTGTTTCGGCAGAAATGGGACACAAGACACGGGCAATTGACCTATGGGCAAGCAACCATCAAAAAGGCGCTTTCTTACAATGCTCCGCCTGAACAGGAGCCGACACCCCGTTACACTGTAACGAACATCGGCAACCTTTACGGCCAGGCCGGAGAAACCAGGATGGAAACCGGACAAAACCGGCCAATGGTGCCCTCACCTGTGGTTATAACAGCAGGTAACCTGCTTTCCCGGGAATTCCCGCCCCGGAATAACCTGCTTTCCCCCTGGTTGCCAGAGCAGGGCCTTTGCCTGCTGCATGCTTACCGGGGAGTGGGCAAAACCCACATAAGCCTGGGGATCGGCTGCGCAGTGGCAACCGGATCCAGTTTCCTCAACTGGAAAGCGGATAAGCCCAGGGGCGTGCTGTTCATTGATGGAGAAATGCCGGCGGTAACCATTAAAGAAAGAATAGCTGGCACCATGGCCAACATGGATAAGAGCCTGGCAGATAACCTGCAGATCATTACCCCTGGCCTGCAGCAGGGAAGCATTCCAGACCTTGGCAGCCCTGAAGGCCAGGCCCAGGTGGATACCATCCTCACCGAGGACATAAGCCTGATCATCCTGGACAATATTTCCACGGTCTGCAGGAGCACATCGGAAAATAAATCCGACGCCTGGTTACCGGTACAGGAATGGGCACTCCGCATGCGGGCCATGGGTAAATCGGTGCTGTTGGTCCATCATGACGGCAAAGGCGGCATGCAGCGAGGCAGCTCCAGAAAAGAAGATGTACTGGATACGGTTATCCAGCTCATGCGGCCAAAGTCATACACACCCGACCAGGGCGCACTGTTCGAGGTCCATTTCCGCAAAAACCGAGGCCTGCACGGGGACGACGTAAAACCATTCGAAGCCGGACTGATAGCGGGGGAAGACGGTTTCACCTGGCAGCTGCGCACCATCGAGGAAAGCCTGCAGGATAAGGTGGGAAAACTCCTCGATGAAGGCTACAGCCAAAAGGACATAGCCGAAGAGCTGGAAATCAGTAAAGGCTACTGCTCCAAACTGGCAAAACAGATCCGCGCTGAGGCATGAAAAACCGAAAGTTTCCTGGTTTCCTCCCTATAGTACAGGAAACAGGAAACTTTCACCCATTTTAAGGAAACCATCGTGGAAACACTTTGGAAATTATGTCAATTTCCCCTGGTTTTTCACATAAAACAAGGAAACCAGCATGGCAACTATATGGAAACATGGTATGAAACTTTTATCTGTTTCAAGTTTCCTCTCTTTATGCATAAAAATTGGGAGAATTCTTAATGGAATGCATGCCAAAATCAACTTGCCGCCAGGCGATATACTCATTGTGGCAGGTGATATTTTACCCTGGGGGAACAATTGCAGACGTGCACAACTTGTAGCGGAATGGCTGCACCAGCGTCATTTCCGCTACAAGTTGGTCATTGCGGCAACCATGGCAAATCTTTTGAAAAAGAAAACAGCCTGGCAAGGGCAACGCTTGCAGGTGCAGCGCCGGAAGCAATATACCTGCAGGACAGCGCCGTCACCGTCGATGCCCTGGTATTTTATTAGCGGTGAATTGAAAGAAGCCGCAACCCTTTTGCCGGTAAACGCTCAGTATGAATCGGCACCAGATCATCACTCGAAAAAGACCTAGTTATGGAACAAAGAGGATTGTATGAAATTGAACTATTTCGGCTATCACATTGAAAAAACAGAAGATAATATGTCTTACTTGTATGACATAAGAGCATTGATAAGGACATTTTGCAATCTAGATTCAGTAACATTTAAAAACTCATTTCAGTACAATAATGAACAAATATATTTGTTCCCTGCCGCACAAGATATTTATCTATTCGTGATGACAAGAAGTAATGAAGTCATTAAAAAAATCAACACCAATGATTTAAATGTCAATGAAATCTATGAACTTCTTGATCAAGGCGAGCAACTAGGATTTGCATCATATGTATATATTCAAAACAATTTCTTAGGTTTTGCATCAACATTTTTAGCTCCTAAAATACCAGCTCTGGTTCATCTTATTGATGAAATATTCCGTAAAGTTGACCTTGGTCACTATAGGTTTATCGCACAAGCTCTCTTGCATCAAGCGTCTAAAGAAGAAGTACTGCAATTACCATTTCTTGGAAGAACGACTATTGAAATTGAAAAGGAAAATTCAATGGCTGCAGATATTCTCAATTTTGTTGGTGGAAACGCTGATGATGTTGGTGAAGTTGAATCATTCGAAATAGTAATTAAACCCAAAAAAAGAAAAAATATTCAACCAATAGTTAAAAAATTTGTAAATTCTATACCAGATGATGGTTTAGGAAAGCTAATAATTAAGGCAAAAGACGAATTGCAGGATCACTTAACTGATTTATACCTTGTTGGCAAAGGAGCAATTTCAGAAACTATTAACACAAGAGAAGAAAATGCTATATATGAACACATTGTAAATAAAACAAACAACAACATGCATCTAGAGCTAAAGGTTGAGGAATTTTCAAATGATGAAAGATTCACGGAAGCGACACCTGAAGATATTAATAGCTTTATTGACGTTAATTCCTGGACCCCTTATCTACCTAATATACAGTAATTACCTCTCAGGTTATCTGAATATCTCACTGGGTCTATTTGCTCAGAGAATAAATCTTTCTATTGTAATAGCTACCTTCAGCTTTACAATGCTAGGCTTTTTGGCCGCAATTATTACTATCCTGTTCAGTCTGATTAGAACCAATTCATTTCAAAAGTATCGAAGGCAAGGATATTTAGATCTGCTTGTGTCTGTATACTGGTTCGCAATAATTAATTTAATACTCACATTTGCACTTTCTATTCTCGGCTTTGCGAATATATGCATTCCGCTTTTGTTTAATTCAATGTTAATGTCAGCAATTAATAATATAGTTCAGCTTTCATTAATTACTCTAATCATATTGAATCTTGTCAGAAAAGCAGGAAATGAAAAGCCGTAACCAATCGGTCAACGCGGACTCGCTGCAGCTCGCCGGGTACCTTGTCGTTATACCCAAGACTATTGTGCATACACATGGCAAACGTGCGCACGAACACAAGCGCGTGAAATTGTCGCAAACGTTACCTCCTGGACGGAGGCGACTTTCCGGCCAGGTCTTTTATGCCCATGAAGATGAGCCCAGCAACAAAGGAAGCTGAGGGAAAACCGATAATGAAATACGTCCACGGTCTGCTTAAGCGATTAAGCATTTAATTACGACCAGATATGCAATATGACTAATATAGAGCCTATATACGATTTCTTTTCAGATAATAAAAAAGTGCTGATAAACAGCTCAACAGTAAGTCTTTCCATTGACGAAACTACTTATCAAGGAAACGGGGAAGCATTCTTAGAATTGATTCCCCGAAGCCAATTGCTTTTTCATGGTCACTTTGAAGGAGTATCAGCCGTTGACGCCACGAGGGTACAATTGGGAAAAACACAAGGCGTCATTTTTACTATGAACGGCATACCAATAGAAGGATCCAGGTTGAGCTGCGGCGGGGATGCCACAACGGGTAAGTTTGATATAAAGTGGAGCCCTCACTATGAGCCAATCATTGGTACAGGTAACAATGATACATCAATAGCTTCAACAACATTCCACTTGCTTAATTTTGTCTCCTTTTCAGGTACTAGGCGTTCAACTGAAAAAGAAGGGAACACCTGCCACCCCATTGAGCATTTAGAGTTGAAAAACCATGACTGGTGCGTTGAAATACGCTCCCTGAAATCTACCAAAAAGGCAATGGAATCACTTAAAGAAGAAGGAGGCTATCGCTTAACCCATATCGGTTCTTTTGAGAAGAATGACGATATTACATATAGCGGGGAGGAAGCAGAGTGTTTCATTAATACTTTGAAATTTTTTCTTTCATTTGCTATCGGTAGGTGGATTGATCCTGTCTGCGCTGTTGGGCATGATGGAAATTATAATCAGGTCTGGGAAAGCTGGTCTTCTCCCAGAGATACTGGATATACGACCTTTTCATGGTTCGATAGAAGGCGAGGTGAGCAGCTTAGCGTTTTTTTCCCGAAGTTTATGGACAAGTGGAGTGATGACGACTGGAAAGAAGCGCTTCATGAGGTTATTTATTGGTATCTTATTGCCAATGACTCATCAAGAGGGATTGACGCTGGAATCATACTCACGCAAGCAGCCATAGAAAGGTTATCATATGAATTTGCAGTTAAAAGCAAAAAACTTGTAACCGCAAAAGGCTTTAAAGATCTTTGGGCGTCAGATAAATTTCGTCTTTTGTTCTCATCCCTGGACATCCCTATAGAAATACCGAACGAAATGAAAGAGCTACAGACCTTGGCCAAGAAACATAACTGGATAGACGCTCCTCATGCTTTGACTGAAACAAGAAATTCTCTTGTTCACCCAGAGCACAAAAAGCGAGGCCAGCTAGACAATGCAACTTTCGAAGCCTGGAATCTAGGGCTATGGTTTTTAGAATTAGGTATTCTCGCTGTTTGTCAGTATTCTGGCACTTATGGCAACAGGTTGAAACAAAGAGGGCCTAGCCAGGCAGAGGTTGTTCCATGGAAACCATTGTAGTTTGCATTATATCAAGCCTGTTTGCAAGGGCAGGATTATATTCTTTTGTTGTCCACCCAGCAAAGCGCCGATACAAAAAACAACTCGTACTAACCGAGCTGGCAAGTTTAAACCGGCAAATTTGTCAAGCGACCATCTACATCTGCACAAAGCGGGTACAAAAGCGGGTACAGATAAAAAACACAAAAAACTCATACTTGGCAATTATCTAATTTTACTAAAAATATTCCCTTGAATTCCGTTCCCGCCTTCGCACCATTTTATAATCCAAGGTTGTCCACCTTGATTCGTTAAACCCGCAACCAGCAATGGTTAGCGGGTTTTTTTATTACCTTTCATTTACTTCGCAGCATGAAACTACTCATAGGGGAAGTGGTTAAGTTTGCCAAATCCCCCGTACTTATAACTGATTACAGTGTGTCTGAGGTTTACGCAAGCAGGCCGGCGCAGCGTATATTTGGTCATACGTAAGCCGACTTGATCATGGAAAGATCAGGTGCATTGTGAGCAGTTACCGCCGCATTATTTTATGCAAAACGTATGGGGGGATTGCCTGCCGCATGTCATCTTCCATTCGTGTTTCTGCTCCGCAGACCGGCGATGCTTAAAAAAAGGATTATAAAGAACAGGGTGCCGCCGAGATACCACACCATTTCGTACACGGGCCTGGTGTTGTATTCTATTACTATCGGATGTTCGACCGGTGATTTTGCATGCCGGGAAAGGTTCTCCATTGAACCGGACCAGAAAAAACGTTCCCACAGGACGTTGCGTACGATACCTTGTACGGTTATGTCCTTGTCCTCGTGTAGTGCGATATTTTTCAGTTCGAAACCTCCATCGACCATCAGAACCATTCGTATAGGATCTCCCTGCTTCCAGTCACCGGGAACAATGGGGTAGAATCCTTTCTTTCTCCTTTCGAAAAATGGGCGGGAGGAAGACCACCATTTTGTATAGCTGACGATTAAGGGTGAGGTCGGCAGATGGGCATTCACGCTGACAAAGTTTGAGGAAAGTGAATTCCCTGCGTACATATCCTCAACAGATACCGGGACCAGATGTCTGTCCATAATTCCATGATAAATCTGGGGAGAAAAATAACCGCATATAATCAGAAAAGTGAGGATAAACACTGCAATCATGCTGTATCGCATCTTTCCAGCTATTCCCATTTTCTTGAACGCTTCCTTCTTTGGCAGATGCAACAGGTTGGCTGATTTCGGAGCCTGAGCTACAAGTTCATCTATAAATGCTTCCGGCACATTTTCCCGTCCGAGAAGAATGAGCTCTGATTTGATTTTTCCACCGGGCAGACCTGAAGCAACAACTAGTGTATCCATTCCGAAACTCTTGTAGCGATACAAACCGACAACCTCTTTCAGGGGATAGGATTCCTTTCGAAGAGCATATTGAAGAAATATTGTATCGTTTTCGATGACTCCTGAACCGTTGTGAAATTTATATTTCAGCTCCATGTGTTCCTTCGTGTTGTTTCAAAATGAGGATTACCGGTGGTGGCAAGGTCAGGAAAATGGATAGTTCAAATCCTTTATAACTTGTTGTATCCGCCAATAATTTACAGGGGTAAGGGGCTGCTGCTCTCAATAATCATGGATAAGGATCTCATGAACGCGCCTGCAGATCTCCTTCCCGTATTCCGGCCAGATTCCCTGCCCCCAGTACCGGTAACAGCTGGTCTGTGAGCTCAGCAGATGAAACAGGGCGTTTCTATACCTGTCTTCATCGGCAGGCATACCAGGATCTATGATTTTTTCAAAAAACAGGGCGCTCACTTCTTCCATGGGGCCGAGCACGTCTTCATATCCGTGCACCCATGAAATGTCATTGGTCCAGCTTCCCCCTTCCATGTGAAATTGATGGTTTTCGCTTTTCACCTTTTCAATGACCATTTCAAGCTTTTCAGCGCCGTCTCCGGGCTTGAAGCGATCCCAGATGAGTTTTTGAAAAAGGGGCTGGACCACAGGCAGATCAGTTTCACTGATACCGAGAGCAAAGAGATATTCCAGGTATTCAGTTACATTCATGATGGGTGTATCAGTATCTGAGCATTCCCGGACAGCTTCAAAATATTTATCAGGGAACTCGTTCATCATAACACCGCCGTTTTCTCCGTCAGCTATCTGGGTTACCAATGGGGGCACGCTTTTGCCTGCTAGTTCCCAGTGTGAAAGTCCTTTCGCTTCGTAATAGGGCTGCATCTGGGCAACAAGTTTTGTATCGCTCCCCTGTGTTTTAATGACGGCAATAATGCTTGCAGTCTTACCATCTGAATTGGTGCAGACAAGCCTATGGGGAAGATGTTTTTGCTCCGGACCATAGCCGGTTTCAGGATTTTCAATGGTATGTTCCTGCACTAAAATCCATTGATAGCCGCAATCGCGCAGGGACTTTACGAATTCATACGCAATGTCAGGATGGTTCGGCAAGGCCATTTCAGATGGGGAAAATCCTCGCACCCTCCCCAGAGCCTCAAGTCCGAAGATGGCGGCGAAATGGTGCTGCCAGGCCTTGATATGCAGACGGTAATCCTGCACAGGTGTGGAGGGCGCAACGGCGTGTCCCCATGGAGCGCCGAGCCATTCAACACAGTACCGGTATTCAGGGTTGCAGGTAATGGTTTTCAGGCTGTCGAATACATCATGGAGCCCCATCTTACGAAGCCCGTGAAAGAGGGCGCCCGAATACTCGAGCATCACCCGAGGCGCTTTGCCTTCGTGGACGAGCTGCGGTATGAATTCTCCCATTCTCTTGTAGCATTGATGAAACACCGGGGCATTATGATTGTCACCGATCCCCTGGTGTTCCATCATGTATTGCAGGTTGCTGATAATTGCCGCTGTAGCAAGGTCATCCCCGCCCGCCGGGATGAGTGGTTGATGCATATGCAGTGCAATGGCGTACGCACTTTTCACCGTACTGAAATCAAGAGCGGTTTTGCCTGCATATGCGGGATGATCTGCTGCAGCATGTATCGCCTTCTCAATGAGAGATTCTGAGCCTGCAATATTTGGCCATTGATCAATATATTCTGGTATGTCACCCATGATTGTATCCTGTTATGTTGCCGAACGGGGTCCGGAATTTTTGATGAGCGGTTTGTTGACGCTTTTTATGTGTAATTTCATTATTTGTGGCGAATCCATTCGTATGCGCTCAGATAGTCCTGCCCTGGATTCTTCCAGGAATAATCATATTGAATGCCGTTGAGCATCAGTTCTTTAAATTTCTCGGGGTAGTGATTCCAGAGTCCGACGGCACGCGTAAGTGCCGATTCTATGCCTTGAAAATCAGCCTGATGGAATACATAGCCGTTACGCTCCTCTTCGGGCTTGTCTGAATAGTCACGATCAAAAACCGTATCCATCAGACCCCCTACAGCCCTGACAATGGGGACTGTGCCGTATCGCAAAGCTATGACCTGGGTCAGTCCGCATGGTTCGAAAATACTCGGCACCACGACCATATCTGCGCCCGCATAGATGAGGTGCGCCAGTTCCTCGTTGTAGCCGATCTCAAGGTGACAGTCGACGTTATCATTGAGGCATCGCTTGAGATCCCAGAAATCCTTGTTGATACTGGCTTCCGGGCTTGAACCGAGCAGGATGAACTGGGCGCCGTTATTGACGGCATAGAGCAGAGCGTGTCGTATCAGATGAACCCCTTTCTGTCCGTCAAGCCTGCCGATATAGGCTATAAGGGGTTTGTATGATTTCTCAAGCCAAAGCCGCTCCCGCAGTACTTCTTTATTCCCATACTTCGCATCAAGGTTGTCGCAGGTATAGTTCACCGGAATATGGGGATCCGTTTCCGGATTCCACATGTCGTAGTCAAGACCGTTTAAAATTCCGCCGAATTTATTCTGGTGAACATGCAGGATGTGCCCTAGTCCATAGCCTTGCGTCGAGTGCCTGACTTCCCATGCATATCGTGGTGAGACCGTGGAGGTGAAATTGGCGTAAACAATGGCTCCTTTAGTGAAATTGATCGCACTTGGATTGAAATCGTCCTTGAGCCTGCACAGGTCATAATAGTAGTCCGGCCTCCCAAGGCCTGTAAACCAAAGGATATTTTGTCCGGCAATACCCTGGTGTTTAAAATTATGAATGGTATGCATGGTGCGGCAATTTTTCATGCCTATATGCTGATACATTTCATAGAGCAGTACGGGAGCCAGGGCGGTTTGCCAGTCGTGGGAATGAATGATTTCCGGTCGTTTGTCGGATTTCAGCATGAACTCCATGGCAGCCTTGGTAAAGAAGGCCATACGCATGGCTTCATCCGGAAAACCATAGTAGGAGCCGCGATTGAAGAAGTTCTCTTTAGAATGCGGTTCAATAAAAAAGCACTTCAGGCCGTGAACAAAGCCGAAATAGACGGTACAGTGAATGGAATAATTAAACCACGGCACCCACAGATCATCATGGGTTACATGCAGTCCCCATATATGATCGTATCGCATGCAGTCATACTTAGGTAAAATGATCTCCACTGCATTGCCGCGAATTGACAATTCCCTGCTTAATCCGAAGACCACATCGGCAAGGCCGCCGACTTTGGCAACAGGTGCACACTCTGAAGAGATCATTACTATATACATAATTCACACTCATGTAAGTTTATATGAGAAAGTCTCCGGCAGAGGGCAGAAGGCGCCATACAGGAGTGATAACCTTTCATAACAGCGAAGCGGTGTCATCGTTGTTGCCGGCCAACCTGGTCCAGCCATGCTGGTTGGTAAGCTGAATGAAGGTGTCTGAACAGCTCTTAAAAAAATGTAGGTCTTATTGTAGAGCCGCTTCATTTCTGGCTCTATGCAGATACGACCATGCCGCGTCAAGATCTTCATGGCATTTATGCACCCAGGCTTCCCCCCAGTAAAAATTACAACTGGTTTCAGCGCGGAGCATATGCCAGAGAGAATTTTCAAACTCATAAACGGCGGAATGACGGTTGGGAATGCGCAATGCTGCGAGGTCAACAGCTGTCCGATGAATTATCGCGCTGGTCTGCTCAATCCTGGCTATGGCATCTTTTTGCGCCTGTGATCCGGTCCATTGGACAAAACCTCTGCCATGGTGCCGGCCGGTATTCCATGCTGCTGTCTCAACCTCCACATAGCCGTGAGCGCCATATTGATTGATGTAATCGGTTATACAGGCAGGCTTGATATTTCCGGTTCCATTCAGGGCATGATCAAGAAGCTCGGGATAAAAAGATCCCCAGAAATTTGCCCGGGGGTTGACGTTGCGAAACCAGCCGCCGTTGTCACCATCAGTGCATGTTGTGACAAGAGGGGGAAAATCGCACCACCTGGTCCTTTCCCGCACCTCCCGATGAAACCAGCCGTAATCCATGCCGCTTTCCTGAGCATTCGACAGGTCGCGGTCGCGTACAATAACAATGATTTCATCATCACCATACCTGGCGAGATGGGGCCGGTAGCGCAGCTCCTGCCAACTCATGGGATCAACAGGTTGTATATGTTCACTGTCCGCCAGTACGTACGTGTAGCCGTGTCGCTTCAACAGGGGAATGATTTCCATGGAAAATCCCATTTCCGGCGGCCAGAAACCATTGAAATGAGGGCGCCCGAAAAGGTGCCGACCGATGCCGAGCCAGCGTCGGATCTGTTCGTCCCTGTCCGCTGATGGGATAAGGGGCAGAACCGGGTGGTAATATGCCGTGCCGAGAATTTCAAAAATTTGCTCATTCTGCAAATGCCAGAGCAATGATCCGCAATCGACTGTGCCGTAGACGGCGGATTGGAACTGTGGATCGGCCAGTGTTTCCAGAAGGGTACCGGATACCGATAAATGAATCTTGGCTGAATCACTGTACTGCCAGAGCGATCGGGGGATCCGGTCAAGCGCGAACAGGATCTCCTTTGCTTCCCAGTTGTTGTGGGTGTACAGGTGCTGGAGGTTTCCGGCAGGTTGGTGAAGATTTAGAACAACTGCATGGAATATGTGGTTCATTGTATATCCCCCTTGTATGTGTTCTACATCTTGAAAGCATCATCTTGTAAGTTTACATGTTTTAGATTTTAGAAGAAATAAGTAATGTGATAAATTTCAGTTAAATTTTCTCGGGAACCTGTACGTTTGCAGGGGCTTCGACGTATATCCCCTGCTATACTTTACAGATATCACACATAAAACTGCGGCTGGTTGACGTGCCGGTTACAGGGCCGCGAACCTCATCTTCGGTAAGATCGTTGAGATTTGCCTGTTGCTCATGTTCACCCCAGCCCCAGGCCAGGCGAAGAGTTCCGGGACGGCATACTTCAAGTATTCGGGCCCGCATGATGATGCCGCCCTTTGGTGTTGAGATTTTTACAGTGTCGCCGTTTGATATTTCCAAACGTCTTGCATCATCCGGGTGCAGGTCGGCGACCGGCCCGCTGGAACCGTCCAGCAGTGAAGGGATATTGCGGTACTGGGAGTTGGTGAAGCGGATATCCCGCGTGCCCGACATACCGATGAAAGGATAGTCCGCAGACCGGTCATGGTAGCTGACAGGGTTTTCCAAGATACCGTCTGCAAATGGAACCGGATTGTGGCCGGCTTCTGCAAGTCGTGCGGAATAGAACTCCACTTTATTGCTTGGGGTCTGAAACGGCTGTTTACGGAACTTTTGATACTGCAGCTCTTCAACACGGAGGCAGTTTGCATTGTTCAAGACATCCGCCACTGTGGCGCCGGCTGTTTCCAACTGATAATCAATGGCCTGCTCTGCGCTTTCCCACGGGAAAGCCTGGTTGAGTTCCAGTTTTTCTGCAATTCCGGCGACGATTTTCCAGTCCGGCCATGAATCTCCCACAGGATCTATGACCGCGTTCTGGAGAATAATCGGGTTATTGCGGATCGATGACCTGTTGATCTGTGTCCGTTCAAAACAACTGGAAGCCGGTAATACGACATCAGCCAACTTTGCTGTTTCCGTGAGAAACAGGTCGATCACCACCAGTGATGAGACCTGAGAAAAGGCTTTTTTGGCCCGCTGGGAGTCAGCCATGCTGATCACGGGATTGCCTGACTGCACCACCACCATTTGCAGCGGGTATGGCCTGTGGGCCAGAATGGCGTCAACCACACATCCCTGGACCTGGTTACCCCAGGTTGGGCTGAAAGTATTGAACAGGTGATAATCACGGGTTATCGGTTTCACATCCGGCTCAAGCAGGTGTCTGTCCTGGATATTTCGTACGGAAACGGGTTGGGGCAATACATCGCCGCCCGGTTTGTCCAGATTTCCGGTAAGCGGCCTGAGGCAGGCCACCGCCCGGGTAGTGTCAAACACAAAGCGATGCATGTCCAGACCGTTACCGTCAACAATGCAGGCCGGTTTTGTGGTTGCATAGAGATGGGCAACCTTTTTAATCTGTTCAGGCGTCAGCCATAGCCGCCGGGCAATCTTTTCTGCGGGAAACCTGGCAGCAGCTTGTTTAAGTTCTTCAAAACCTATGGTGTACTCGGCAACAAACTCTTTGTCATAGAGATTGTTTGAGATGATTTCATTGATCATTGCCATAGCCAACAGACCGTCGTGGCCGGGCTTGATCTGCAGCCAGATATCGGCTCTTGCTGCTAATCTGGTCTTAACAGGATCAATGACAATGAGTAGCGCACCGTTGTTATGGCCTGCCAGAATCGCTTCAGCCGCTCCCAGGGTGGTGTTGGCATCATTTTTTCCCCAGACAAGAATGCATTGACTGTCCTTGGGCTCGGGGAAGGCCATGGAGCCATACACATAGGAATGGGCCATGTCCCGGCCGACGAAACAGACCGATCCATTGCCGATTGTATTGGGGGAGCCGAAATGATGCATCAGGCGGTTGGGATAATCCCATTGCGCTCCCCAGTCTGCAGCCATTCCGCGTAACCAGGCTACGGATTGGGCGCCGTTTTCCTGTTTATGCCGGCGCATGAGGCCGGCAACCTTTTCCAGGGCTTCGTCCCAGCCGGCCTCACGAAGGGGTGCGTCTTTTGTATTTCGAATGAGCGGTGCGGTCAGCCGTTGTGATGAATAGACAATCTCCGGAGCTGCCTGAAGCTTTGGGCAGGTTATTTGCTGATCCTCGCTGACAATTGGTTTTCTTCTGGCTGATACCAGTTTTCCATCAATGATTTCTGCAACTATGGGGCAGCAGGACGAGCATAGACGGCATACGGTCTCGGTGAGCATGATTCCTCCTATCGGGCGGCTCTCAGATAACAGCTTTTGATAAGCTCATAATGATTGCTGTGGGTCCTGATTTTCCACCAGGTATGCCCTGTTGCCGTGACCTGCCATTGGGAAGCAATGGAATCGTGGGGGGTTGTAAGGATATCGGCAATATTGTCCAGGCCTTTTCCCCTGTAGGGGCCTTCACGCCTGCCGCCGAGCCACTGATCCACATCGGCGGCTTCTTCGGACCAGCTGAAAGGATCGGAAAGGACGAACTGGGCCTGTCCGGCCTTGGTAACCCTGTCCATTTCCTTGAGGTGCTGCATGGGGGAAGGCACCTTATCCACCAGGTTGAGCGAACCAAAAACGGCAATGGTCGATTGAGCGATCGGCAGGGCAAGGGCGTTGCCGACAATAAATTCCACCCGGTCTGTGTTCCATCTATCGGGCAGGGTAACGGTCGCTTCATTGCAGAGGAATCCTTCATCTTTCAGCGGAAAGCTGATACGTCTCTGCTGCATAAGCTGTCTTGCAGTTCTGATAAATGCCACGGAGTTATCCATGCCCAGGGCAAAGTCGCATTTTGTGCTTAACTCAAAGGTGAATCGCCCAACCGCGCCTCCGGCATCGATGCCTATGCCTTTCCCGGCTTGAATCAGGTCGGACCAGGTTGCGTAGGCTTGCGAACAGTTTTCCGGGTCGAATAAGTCGGAAAAATGACTCCAGAGATAGGAAGAGACCACAGCATCCTGTTCGTATTTATTGTGCTGCACCTGTTCGGGACTTTGAAACGGGTCAAGGTAGGCAATGCCGTCTGTTATGGGATACTGTGTTCCGCAATGGGGACAAACGAGACGACCCTGCTCGATATCGTCTTTCGTCACAAGATCCATATACGGGGTAAGGGAATATTCAGCAGGAAGACACTGCGGACAGATGAGGATTTCAAGGAGCTGTTTTTTCACGATGAGTCCTGTGCTTTTGAGATTACTGATATAAAGTCGGAAAGAATGCTGCTGTACAGTGAAGCGCTGGCGTTTAGCCGTACGTCCGGCGCCGCGCATCTACTTCAAAATATATTCGTGAGAAATGCGGAGCAGCCCAGGGTACCGGCAAGGAGCATATCCAGGACTTCTTCCTGGAGATTGGATGGAGAAGGGAGAAATAAAAAAACGCCGGCCACCTTTTGGGCGCCGGCGTTTTACACAAAAATCACGGGAAATCCGGATTAGAAGCGGAAGCGGACTCCAGCGCCTATACGGGTGTATTTCTCAAGGTCATCCAGTTCATCTACCGCTGCTCGGCCCTCAAGAAAGACTGAAATATTAAATGCATCAGGTTCTCCGTAAACACGGCTGCCTATGTTGAGGATCAGGTCAAGGTCCGTGTCTTCCGTATCATAATCATTGTCTCCGGTGCTGATCCAGCCGCCAAGGCCAAAGGCGACAAAAACAGGGTTCCAGGAATAATTGGCAAGAACATCTACCAGAAAAGCCGTTTCACCGTCATCTCCCTTGAACTGGGGTGCGATGCCTGCCATGCCCAGTACGGAGAATTCTTCAGTAAAATTGTACTCAAACCCGCCTCGGATGAAGAAGTAGTCGCCTGGATCGGACTGTTTGTAGTAGCCGAGATCAGCAATCGGACGGAAGCGGCTTTTTCCTGTTATTACCGTCTGACAGGAAGGTGAGGTCGCCTCGAGTCCCTGATCGTCAACCACTGTTACCTGAATGGTGTTGTCTCCGCAGGGCATGGGCATCTGGTAGGTCAAGGCGTTTTCAGGTACCGGTTCCTCACTGACTATATTGCCTTCAGTGTCGAGCACCGTTACCTTCATGCCGCTGACAGCACCGTCATCGGTGGAAGATGTGGCGTCGATTGTTATCATTTCACCGCAGTAGGCGCTGACCGGCGTGACCACCGAGTTACAGGCGGGTTCCTGGTTAACTGCGGCAACCATAGGAATTGCCCCAATTTCTTTCAGGGAGATGTTGCTGCACACCATGGGCGAGACAAATGTGTATCTACGGCCTTCATAATCGACGGCTACCTCAAAACCTGTAAAAGGAGCTTCACCCCCCCAGGTAACGTCTTTCATGATGCGCACACGGCCATTGCCGTTTTTCTTATAAAGCATCCAGTTCAGAGTTTCGCCCGGGGCATATTCTTTGATTTCAGGTGTTGTCTGCGCAAGCTGATCCATGAACGGCTGATATAGTTCAGGCATGCCGGCAAGAGTAAACCCATCCATGATTGCCTGCTGCTCGTCTTGAGCCATTGTCTTGAGTTCTGCTACACTGCTGATTGGAGGTGTGTGGAAGGGATGACGGCCAAGCTCTTTAAGCGTGCCGGCAGCCTGCGCACTCACTGCTACACTGCAGGCCAACAGGGAGGCCAAAAATAACGTTTTTGTTGTTTTCATTGAATTCTCTCCTTGATGTTGTAAATATTGAACCGCGATATATGTAGCAAACAGAATGCCTTTTTTGACAGTTAATGTATTTTTTTGATATATACTAGGAATAATACAGAATTATGTTGGTAATATGTACCGGTACTAACACAATTCAGGGGTGGAATGGTATCTTTGAATGCTTAATCAAGCCAATGGAGCGATATGCAGGTGTCGCAACAAAGATACGTACTGTACCGACATACCGTATATTTTTCTCTCTATTTACTGTCAACACACGCTCTTGTCAATCTTTCCGGATGGTTAAGCGGATGAAAGGTGAAAAGCGGGAGGAGGGCCGGATGTGGGATTTTACCACAATCAGGCCCTTCGTCGGGTATTTTGCGTTTCCGATGCAGTGGAAAAAAATGTTCTGGAGAGGCGTTCTAAAAAGTTACAATTTCCGTGCGCAGCATAAGTGAACGCAGCTCGTCTTGCCAGGAATCGCCTCCAAGGTCCTTGGCCAGCTTTTCAGCAAGGTGCTCCGGGTGCACGCCCAGGTGACTGTTGCGGCTGAGACCGGAGATGCAGGAGGGGCAGTTCGTGATAATGGTATCCGCCTGCAGGTTTTGACGGGCTTCGGTTATGGCCTCAGCCTTTTTGACCAGCATGGCGCCGGATATATCAGGTCGTGACAGGGCCATGGTGCCGGCTTCAGAGCAGCAGTAGGGGACTTTTACAACAGTATGGCCAAGGTGTCTGATGATGGCTACGCCTTGGTTTTCCATGGAGTCATGGCAGGGGGTATGGTACAGGTATGCAGCAGGGCTACCATCGGCAAACAATTCCCTGTCGCTTTCTACCACATATCTGGAGACATCCTTGATCTGACAATCAAAGATGTCCTCTACACCGATTTCATGCAGAGACTCTTTGCAGGTGCCGCAACTGACGACAAAGGCGTCAAAGTTGATATATCCGAGCATGTCACGGATTTGACTCAAGATAATGGTGTCACGGAGACTGATTTCTCCATGCATGGTCTTTTTGGCATTGACCTTGGCCGGAAATCCGCAGCACAGGAACGGGGGCGGCAGGACTACGCGAACATCCGCCTTGAGCAGGATGTACAGGGAGGCCATGGAAATGTCTGCATACAGACGTTCAGAACCGCATCCTGGGAAATAAAATACTGTTTTGCCGATGGTCTCCCGGGGTTGAATGAGGAGGGTCTCGCTGTTTGACGTTGGAGGCAGGATATCACGCAGCGTCCCCTTTGAGGCCTTTGCCATGGGGGATTGCAGCAGCTGCAGACTTTTGCTGCCGCTGATGGTGTCCTGGGGAAGTTTCCGGACCATGGGAGAGAGTTTTCTCTGCACAGTTGCTCCCCATTCCACCACACCTTTACGAAAAACAGCGTTAAAGGTTTTGTTTCTGTTCTTGAGATACTGCAGGGACAGGGCCGTCTGTGCAGGGGAATGCTTGTAGCCGAGATCCTGAAGAATCTGTCGTTCCAGAATGGAAACCTCGGCCGTGTCGATATCCACCGGACAGGGGGGCAGGCATTTTCTGCACATGGTACAGTGATCAGCCACTTCCTCCAGATATTTCAATTGGTTGAATCGTGGAAATCGCGAGCGCTGCATGTCATAGAGCAGGGCCTCGATCAAGGCTCCGATGACCAGGTTTTTATTCCTCGGATGGAAGAACAGATTGGTTCCGGGATGGAACACACAGCAGTCCGCCTTGCACTTGCCGCAGCGGATGCACCGGGAAATTTTGGAGGAGAGTGTTTCCAGGGAACCATATTGCAGTATTCGAGCCTCCAGCTCAAGGAGGTTAAAGGACGGAGTGAATACTTTTTCTATAATATTGCGCTGTTCCAGCTTGCCGGGGTTCATCAGGCCCTGGGGGTCAACTTTTTTTCTGTACGCTGTCAGATCGTTGACGCGCTGTTCATCCAGGAATTTCATCTTGGTGATGCCTATCCCGTGTTCGCCGCTGACCACGCCTCCCAGGGCAACAGCCTTGGCCATGATGTCTTCCGCGGTTTTTTCCGCACGCCGCATCATATAGCGGTCATTGGAAAAAACAGGGATGTTGACATGGACATTACCGTCTCCGGCATGCATATGGGTGGCAATAATGATTTTTCTCTTACGCACATCCTTGAAGATCTGCTCAATATTGGAGCTGACCCGTTTGTATCCCCGAAACAGTTCCAGTAGTTCCGCTTTCAGGGTGGTGATGTGTGCGTCGATGCGGATGGCGTTCCTGTCCGCGGCCTGGAGGTTGCTGATGGCCTGCATGCAGAGCTCATCCGCCTTGGGCTTCTTGGCTTCCAGCCAATCCGGGTCTTCGATAGGTTCGGCTATTTCCAGATAGGCCAGGATTTCATGGACGATTCGTTCCTTGTTGTGGATATCCTCATCCATGTTGTAGTCATCCACATAACGGGCAAATTCAGCCAGAGCAGGTAACGGCAGGACAATGTCCTCGTTGAGTTTGAAGGCGTTGGTTCGCGCTGCAATGGCTCCAAGGCGTTTGCGGTCACGCCAGAAACGTACGGCTTCGTCTGCGTCCTTGGCAATGAAGACTTCCGTGTTCACATAGGGTTCAAGCAGCCTTATCAGCCGTTCTTTCCCCCGGGCAATCTGTTCGTCCGTATGGGCAACCATGTCAATGAGCAGAACAGCCTTGGGAGTGGTGGAGCGGGCGGCCTTGACCTTGTAATCAATGGCCTTGATGTATTCGTCGTCAAAATGTTCCAATGCCATCAGGGCTTCCTGGCCCTGGTTGGTAAACTCTTCGGATATTTCGACAATGACCCTGCTCGCCTCATCCATATCCTGGCCGAAAAACTCCAGACAGAAAGTGGTTTTCTTTTCGTACGCCCTGTAGAGGACGAATTCCGCTGAGGTGATTATTCCGTCGGTGCCTTCTTTCTGAACACCGGGCAAGCCTTTCAAGGCCTTGTTGGTAATGTCCTTCCACAGGCCTTTTTTTCGGATTTCATCCCCGGCCAGTTCAATGCGCTGCAGCAGGGTATTGTCTGCATCGGTTACATTGAATATCACCGTATCGTCAGGCAGAATTTTTCGCAGGGGATGCCCTTCACGGCGAACCTGCAGCAAACCGGCCCCGGGCATGGCTATCTTGTATGCGAGAATATTATCAATGGCCGTTCCCCAGAGCACGGCAGTCTTGCCGCCGGCATTTTCAGCAATATTACCGCCGATGGTGGAGGCCCATGCGCTGGTCGGATCTGTGGCAAAGACCAGGTTTTCCTTGTCTGCAAACGCCATGGCATCCTGGGTGATGACTCCGGATTCAAGACGCAGCACCGGAGTGGTTCGGCTGGTACCGTCTGCCTGAGGCAGGGTTTGTTCCTGCACCGGATATATGCGATTGAGTTTTTCAGTATTGATGATCACACAGTTTCCCTGCACAGGCACGCTGCCGCCTGTGAGTCCTGTGCCGCCGCCGCGGGGAATAATATGCAGTTGCAGATCGGCGACGGCCTCCATGAGCGGTGCGACCTGGGCTTCCGTATCCGGACGGAGAACGGCTATGGGTAGAAACAGACGCCAGTCTGTGGCGTCAGTCGCATGACTGATCAGGGAGAAGGGATCAAAGCAGACATTTTCTTTGCCGATGATCGGGGCGAGTTTCTTTTGAATTTCTTCCCTTCGCTTTGGAGTTCCGGTAATATTCTCCCGCAGTCGTGCCATCTCTTTTCTGCACAGGTCAACCAGGTTGACGACCTGTCTGCTTCGTTCAGAGGTAACGCTTACCTTTTTGGCTGTGGACTCTATGATTGCAAGGTCTGTTTCAGCAGTTTTGAAAAAAGAACGTCGCCGTTTGGGTGAGTCGACCAGTTCCTGATAGAGAAAGGGGTTTCGGTGCAGGATGAAGAGATCACCCATAAAACGCATGACCAGCCGTGCGGACCGGCCGGTGACCCGTTGACTCCGTAACTCTTCAAGATCCTTCCACACTGAAGGGCCGAAAAGTTGGTTTATGATCAGTCGGTCATCGGCAGAGGTGAAATTGTACGGGATTTCGCGGTAGTCTTTTTTGCTCATGATCTTGCTGTTTGTAACTGTAAACCGTTACGTGTAAATAAAAAAAAGATATGGAAGCCCATACCTTGAGAAGTCTTGCATCGATTAAAGGGTAATCGACTTTATGTCAGGGATTAACTGTTCTTACTCTACGCCTGCCGGCACAAAAATGCATCAGAATTCGTGTTAATTATAAAAAAAAATGATGAATACAGGGAGGAGGCATCAATGGCAAAGATAATTATCCGGGTCGGGGACATAACCAGAGAGGATGTGGATGCCATCGTCAATGCTGCCAATAATTCTTTGTTGGGAGGCGGCGGCGTGGACGGCGCAATTCACAGGGCAGCCGGACCTGAGCTACTTGCAGCCTGTGTCCCACTGGGGGGCTGTCCTACCGGACAGGCCAAAATAACCGGCGGCTTTAATCTGCCTGCAGGCTACGTCATTCATACGGTTGGGCCGATTTGGCGGGGAGGGGAGCAGGGGGAAGCGGAGCTTCTCCGTTCCTGCTACTTGAACAGTTTGCAGCTTGCTGCAGAAAACCAAGTGAAAACCATTGCCTTTCCTGCAATCAGTTGCGGGGTCTACGGATATCCACTGGATCAGGCATGCGCCATTGCCTGCCGGACGGTTAAAGAATACCTGGAAACAGATACCTGCATCGAGGAAGTGCGCTTTGTCTGTTTTAACGAGTCCATAGAAAAGGCTTATCGTGAGGCCCTGGATTCAGCTCAGTCGTAAAGCTGGGCAATCTGTTCATCTGTTCGCTGCTGTTTGCAGCGGGAAGCTTTGTGTAGAGCAACCCAGGCGTCATACAAGGCTGTCCCGTCCCATGGCTCGGCAGGCAGGCTTTGGCTGTACAGATATTTGTCAAGTAAGGTTTTTTGCTGCAGATATGCAGCCTGTTCCTGCGTGGTATTTTCCTGGGAAGTTTTCAAGGATCGGGGTGCGCTGCCAAGCAATCGACGGACTGCCTCTGCATCTCCCTGCCGGCAGGCTTGCTGTAATTGTTTCCCCAAATTCCCGTGGTCTCCCCTGATCTGTTCTTCAGGCGGTTGAACGGATGTCTTTTTTTTTCGCAGCAGCATGGCGCAGCCTGTGGCGGCCCAGCCGACTGCCAGAAAACAACTGATCCAGAACCAGTGCTGCTGTTCTTTCCATGAACGGGATTGGACAGCCTGAGCGGTTGGAGGTGTTTCCTCTTCCGATTGTACGCCGCCCGCCGCCAGAGGTGGAGGAGAGGCTTCCTCTGTTCCTGGTACCGGCAAAACATGGAGATTCGCGCCGTCAATGGTTACCGTGTCCGGCTCATCCTTTTCCGTATTCCAGTAGGTAATAGTCCAGGGGGCAATGACGAATGTGCCGGCCTCCGGAGCGATAAAGGTGATTTTTTTCTCCACTGTGCCGGTGAGCCCCTGGGAATCAGTGGTATCTTCCCATTGCGGTTGATCGCTGTAGGTGCGCAGGCTGTCGTCCGACTGCAGCTGCGGTTCAGGGAGAAATTTTGCAAGACAGTTTTGTGCCTTCAGACGGATGGTTGCCGTAACAGGTGTTCCTGCCTGGATCTTGTCCAACGGCTCTGACCATTCCAGAGAACTCTGAAGTTTTTTTGCGGCCAGCCAGGGCTGAGGGGCGTTTTCCGGTTCAGGTCTGACGGTGAGAGTTTGCGGCGGGGATTGAATGCGCTTGGTCGGTCCACGCCGGCTGAAGGGATCAAAAAAAGAATCTCTACTCCCGAGTGTTCCTTCAAAACGTAGTGAAGGAACGGTCATGACGCCGGGTTTTTCCGGGAAAAGCGCATATCTGCGCTCAATTACCCGGTATTGTCGCGAGCCTCGTGTGGTGGTATACTGGTTGTCCTCTCCCAGCCTTTCAATGACCACATCATCCAGGGACGGTTCTGAGAGAGCGCCCTGGGATAATGGTAAAGCGATAAACAGCTTCACTGTCAATAGAACCTGTGAGTGGATATAGGGATTTTCCGGTGTGGCTTCAACCTCAAGGAAAAGATCCTTGTTTGCTTTATCCTGCGGAGAAGTTGCAAGGGTGACGATAAGGTCGATACCGTTGCTGCGATCCTTGCCGACCTGAATGGGAGGTATCTGCAGCAGACCGGTGGTCCTGGGCATAAGACTGAGCCGGTATCTCCTGGAATAACTCGTGCTCCCGTTGATCACCTGCATATTGGTGCTGCTGCTGCGGTTCAGGATTTCAAAATCTTTTTCCAGTGGTGTCCAGTCTGGTTCTTCCCTGCCTGGATTTTCAACAACCAGGGTATAGGTAACCGACTCGTTTTCAGCCGCAGGGTTACGGTCAACCTGGGCGGTAAGCGTTGCGGAAAAGGCCGTACCGCAGGAAAATATCCACAACAGGATACAAACCGGAATACAGGTTGTCTGGGATGTTTGCTTG
Organism: Desulfobulbaceae bacterium; assembly: GCA_963678525.2. Lineage (GTDB taxonomy): Bacteria > Desulfobacterota > Desulfobulbia > Desulfobulbales > Desulfobulbaceae > Desulfogranum. Next base: position 884,562 of record CAXXDG010000002.1, on the reverse strand, counting down.
TCATTCATCACGGGGTGTGTTGCCGGTGGTTCAAGATGTAAAGCCTCAGGTCTGCCTTACCATGTCTGCCCGGGAGAGGAACCGGGTCGCTGCCTGTATTGGTACTGAAATTTATTGCGCCACAAGCCCCCCGGATCATCTGGGATAGCTCTGAGCCATTGCTCCTTATGAAGTTCTTCAGGTGTTTGCTGCCTTGAGGTATCCTTGGCTTGCATGGGGAGAGGCTCCTGCTTGTTCTGCTCAGGTTCTTGCTCGCCGTTGGAGAACTGCTGTTTGTCAGGTTGCTGCCTGGAGGCTGCTGTTTCTTCCGGCTGCTGGGGAGCAATTTCCTGCTGTTTTGCCTGCGCGGTCTGTTGTTTTTGTCCCTCTTCGGAAGAATTGTGTTGTTCCTGCTTCGCATTTCGGGGTTGGTTGTGCTTGCCTTTTTCTTGTCCGGCAGTTTGACTTTGCTGTTGCTGTTGCTGTTGCTGTTGCTGTTGCTGTTGCTGTTGCTGTTGCTGTTGCTGTTGCTGTTGCTGTTGCTGTTGCTGTTGCTGTTGCTGTTGCTGTTGCTGTTGCTCCAGGAGTTTTTGCACTACGTCTCGGTTATGGGCGGCATCTCTGTGATCGGGATCCTGCTCAAGCACCCGGTTGTACAACTCCAGCGCCTGGTCGAATGTACCCAGATTGGCCAGGGCATTTCCCCGATTATACAGCGAATCCGTATCGTCGAACCGGGAGAGTGTTTCCGCTGCAGCTGCATAGTCTTCGGCCTTATATTGGGCGGCAGCTTTCCAGTGATCATCCCGGAACCCGGCGGCGGCATCACCGGGCTGGTTGTTTTCCAGCGCCTCCATGGCCTGTTGATTATCGTTTCGCCAGAGATCGTTCCATTCCATTGCATGGCAAGGACCGGGTCCGGCAAGTAATAGGACAATCGCAGAGAGAAATACTCCACGCCGGAAAAAGAGCAGGCCCACCGGCAACAAGAGCAGGACAAACCAGATGCCCTCATCACTGTATTGTTCAACAGTTCTGTTTTCCTGTGCTTTTTTCATGTCAGTACCAGCTTGCACGGCATGAAGCAGCGCCTTCACATCTGCATTGCCGGGTGTAATGGTGTGGTAGGCGCCCCCTGTTTTTGCGGAAACCTGTTGCAGGGGAGCTTCCATCAGTCTGCTCAGAACCAGATTACCTGCGTTGTCGTAGACAAATCCCTGGCCATTGTCCGGGACGGGCGCTCCTTCAGGGGTCCCCACCCCGAGTATGGAAATTCGATTATTCCCGGCCGCTTTCACCACCTGGGGAACCTCTTCAGGTTCCATGCCGTCTGCGATGAGCAGTATATCTCCGGAGCGGGAACCGGATTGCAGCAGAAGCTCGCAGGCCTTTGCGACGGCATCATTTACATTGGATCCCTGACCAGGCATAAGGGAAGTATCCATGGCCTTAACCTGTAGGCCTACGGTTTCCATATCCGGGGTCAGGGGGCAGACCACATAAGCTTGTCCGGAATAGACCACCAGTCCTATCTGTCCACCCTGCCGTTGATTGAGAATGTCCATGATCTTCAATTTGGCCCTGGAAAGGCGGCTGGGTGGGACATCCGCACTGTCCATGGAACGGGAAAGGTCCAGGACAAGGACAAGTCCGCCTGTGTCCGTGAAAACCGGATGCTCCTGTTTGCGCAGGGAAGGCCCGGCAAGGGAAAAGACGGCAGGTACGAAAAAAAGCAGGCACAGCAGGGTGATATACCTGTTCTGCCTGCCGGCTGTTTGCACCAGCACCAGAGGACGCAGGGCGTCGTCGATGACCTGCTCCCAAGGACGGCTGTTTAATCTGCGGCTGTACAGCAGGTATGCCATAAGCAGAATCAGGGGGATGAGCAGGAAAAACCAGGGGCGTGAAAAATGCAGACTGCTCATGATACCGCCTTCCTGAAAAAGAGCAATACGGCGAACACAACAGCCAGGCTTAAAGGGAAGTGATAGAGAGATCGTTCAGGTCTGTACCATTGTTCATCTGCTGCAATGGGTTCAACGGCATCGATCAGGTGATACACCTCCTCGAGTTCCTTAGTGTTTTTGGCTCGAAAATATTTGCCCTGTGTAATGTCGGCAATTTCCCGCAGGGATGCCTCATCCAGATCTTCGGAAGGGTTGACCCTCCTGCGGCCGAACAGGGAGGAGACAATCATTTCTTCGGATCCAACACCTATGGTGTAAATAGTGATGTGCTCTTTTGCTGCAAATCCGGCTGCTTCAATGGGGTCCACTGCACCTGCGGTGTTGGCGCCGTCGGTCAACAGGATCAGCACTCTGTTTTCAGCCGGTTTGTCCTTGAGCTGTTTTACTGCCAGACCGATGGCATCGCCGATGGCTGTTTCCTTGCCGGCCAGTCCGATGGCAGCTTCATCAAGAAAGGTCTGGATCGTGGTTCGGTCAAAGGTGAGTGGAGCCTGGACATATGGCTGACTGCCGAAAAGAATAAGACCTATACGGTCGCCTTTGCGGCGTTCTATGAAATTGCCGGCAATGGCCTTGGTGGCCTGGAGGCGGTTCACCCGGGAAGAGCCAAGGGTGAAATCCTCCACTTCCATGGACCCGGAAAGGTCAATGGCGAGAAAGAGGTCACGGCCGCTGAGCTGCAAGGCAACGGGCTCACCCTGCCGGATCGGCCCGGCTGCTGCGGCAACAAGACATATCCAGCATGCGGCCAGAAGAAAAACAGTGGTCCAGGGGTGCCCGGAACTCTGCATGTGAGCCTGCTCAAAATCTGCCAAAAAAGGGACCTGCAACATAGCTGTATCCGGTTCGCGTCGACGCCCGGGCCAATATTTGAAAATGACCAGTGGCACGGGTAACAGGAGCAGTACCCAAGGCCAGCTGAACTGCACCATCACTCCCTCCAGGTTTTTGCCGGCAGAGCGTTGATCCAGGAAAGACACACAGCGTACAGGGCTTTTCTATCAAGGGTGGAGACGGATCTGTCATAGGCAGCATGTATCAGCTGTCGGCCGGTTTTGTTGAGAAAAAAGCTCTGTTCCTTTTCCGGTCCGTATGCACAATGGTCCAGGAAGGTAAGCCATTCTTCTCCCACCAGGTGAATCCCAGGATTTTCAGGGAAGCGGGATTTACAAATGCGGCGCAGCAGGATGGAGGTCTGCTTGGCCAGCGCATGGGGAGAGGCTTCCTGGGAAGTATTATGAAATATTGAATCCAGAAGGCTTACAGCTTTGATCCTCCAGGCGTCCTGCTGTTTTTTTTCTGCGACATAGAAAAACAGGACTATGCCGACCAGTCCAAGGGCGATGATTCCCCACCAGCCTGGAGCAGGAGGCCACCAGGAAACCGGGTCAGGCATATGGTAGCCGCGCAGAGGTAGGGCATAGGAGTCGCCTGCCGTAAGTATATCAGCCAATTGCAATGTTCTATTCATATAGTATACCCCCTTGTCTGCATCGGCCGCCTGGTAAAACCGCGGCGCAAGGTTTCGATGGGATCCTCATGGGTAGGCAAGGGGAGGTAATGGAGACCATTTTTAAACGATAGGTTTTGCAGGTATTGCCGGCGCAGGTAAAACTGCTGTTCATACTGGGTACGCAATCGCGAACTGCCTGTCTGCACATGCATGGTTTGTCGGCCATTGGTTACTGGGAGGGTCCCCTGATCCGGCAGCGTTTGTTCAAAGATGTCAAAAATATGGCAAAGAATAACGTCGTTATGTCGCGATAGCTGTCCCGCCTCAAGTTCTGTTTCGCTGTTGAACCCTCTCATGTCACTGAAGATAAGAATCAGTCCACCCGGTTTTGCCACTCTGCGCAGCCGCTGTAGTTCCTGTGCCATCAGGATATTCGGCGGCCGATGTGTTTGCTGCCAGACGGGCGTTCCATGGACTCTGTGTAAAAAATGAAGCAGACCCCGCTTGCCTTTTTGAGGTCGTATCTCACTGCTTGTATCACCTAATGCAAGAATCCCTCCAACTCGGTCTCCCAGCCGACAGGCGTTCCAGGCGACAGCAGCAGCGGCATGGGCGGCAACGACTGACTTAAAGGCGCAACGGGTAGCAAAAAACATGGTGGAGGTGAGATCGATATAGAGCAGTACCGCCCGCTCGCGTTCCTCCTGAAAGATCTTGGAATGCGGTTTTCCCAGCCGGGCGGTGATCCGCCAGTCCAGGTGGCGGATATCGTCTCCGGGCTGATATGGCCGCGCTTCCACAAATTCCATTCCACGACCGCGAAAAGGGGAGCGGTATCCTCCGGCCTGCATGCCGGTAATTGCCTGTGAGCGCAGGGGGATGGCCTTGTCATACTGCTTGTACTGCACCAGGTCCGCGATGGTTACCGCATCAGGCCTGGAGTAGCGCTTTTTCCACTGGGCGTGTTGTTCAGGACTTTTCTTTCGATTTCCGGCCATGTTTCAACTGGTTGGATTCAGGGGACCGGTACCTGCTCAAGCAAAGCCTGAATAACCTGATCAGGCGTCACGCCTTCGGCCTCTGCTTCGTAGGTAAGCATCAGGCGGTGTCGAAGTACATCAAAGAGGACGTCATGGATATCTTCAGGAGAAACAAAATTTCTTCCCTGCAGCCAGGCAACAGCCCTGCTGCAGCGATCCAGGGCAATGGCTCCCCTTGGACTGGCACCGTATTGGATGTACGACCTGGTACGCTCATCCAGCTTCCCTTTTCCATGGGTGGCTTCTATTATTCGCAGCAGGTACTCTTCCAGTACATCGGCCATGTAGACCTGTAAAACGGATTCCCTGGCCTTGAAGATGGTTTCCTGGGAGATCCGGATTGCACTGGTTGTGTCCATTTTTTTGTTCAGTGCTTCCTCACGGGCAAGTTGAAGAATCTTCTTCCCCGCTTCCAGGTCAGGGTAGTCCACGGTGACGTGGAGGAGAAAACGGTCCAGCTGGGCCTCGGGCAGGGGATAGGTTCCTTCCTGTTCAATGGGATTCTGGGTAGCCATGACCAGAAAAAGTTCCGGCAGGGTGTAGGTCTTGCTGCCGACGGTGATCTGTTTTTCCGCCATGGCCTCGAGAAGCGCGGACTGTACCTTGGCCGGAGCGCGATTGATCTCGTCTGCAAGCACCAGGTTGTGAAAGAGGGGGCCCGGCTGAAATGTAAATGAGCCGTCTTTGGGAAAAAAGATATCGGTTCCCGTTATATCTGCAGGCAACAGGTCAGGCGTGAACTGGACCCTGTGAAAATCAGCCTCGATTCCCTGACTGAGCACGCGTACGGCCTTGGTTTTTGCCAGTCCCGGAGCGCCTTCCACCAGGAGGTGGCCGTCGGCAAGCAGGGCGACCAGCAGCCGTGTCACCAGTTTTTCCTGGCCGATGATACGGGCTCCTATGGATTCTTTGAGTTGTTGTATGTGTTGTGCGGTGTCCATGGTGAAAATGTGAGGTGTATGTTGTCTTATCAAGGGGGCTCTGTTGAGCCGTTGCAGCATGCGGAAAATGAAATCCCTGTCATGACGACATGATAAAGCAACAGGACCATTTTTGAAGATGAATCTGCTGAGTTCTGATAATCCTGCTTTTTCGGTATGTCAATACGTCTCCTCAAAGAAAATAGAGGTGTTGTTCTGTTTGGTCGGGAAAATGAGTGGTTGGTCGGATGGGAAGTTTGATTTTCTTTTTTTGCTCACGTATACTGAGTTCAAGTGAATACGGGCCAATATTTTTTAACCAGGGACTGGGACAATGTGGTATTCGATTTATTCCGTCGGCGATGTGGACATCGATCAGGAGCATGCCAATATTGATTTCATGCTCTCTGCCCTTACGCCTGATGATGAACATTTCCGCGAGCAAATGCTTCATCTGCTCAGCGCCCTTGCCCAACACTTTGTAAATGAGGAGAAGATAGCTGATGCCAGGGGATACGCGATGACCGATGAGCACCGCAGAGTACATAGAGAACTCACCGAGCAGCTTGAAATCTTACAGGATTCCCTGCGCACAGGAGAAGTCTCTCCAGTCGCCCTTACCCAAAACCTGCAGGATATTTTACGCGAGCATATCCTGGAGTATGACCGCTATCTCATGGTTTCCGAAAGTACCTGAATCTGAAATCCAAGCCCCCATTGCCTTCTTTGAGCTTTCTTCCTTGGATTCTTCCCTGTCGTATTTATAGTACCTGTTACATGAATCTACTTTATCATATGCCGCATCGGGGGAAATATTATGCAACAATCAGCGCAACTGGATTTAGGATCCATTACGGTTCAATGGCTGCAGGGCGGGCACAACCAGATGGATGGAGGCGCCATGTTCGGCGCTGTACCAAAGATATTATGGAGTAAAAAATGCCCTCCTGACGCGGAAAATTATCTCAGCTATCGCAATGACCCGCTGCTGGTGCGAACCGAACAGGCCAACATTGTGATTGACACCGGGCTGGGTAATAAACTGACTGAAAAACAGCAGAAAATCTATCGTGTTTCCAGGCAGTGGGATGTTCCGGGTTCCCTTGCCCTGTATGGGCTTGAGCGTGAGGATATCGATATTGTGCTCTTTACCCATGGTGATTTCGACCATGCCGGCGGTGTGGCTCTGCTAAATGAAAAGGGAGAGTTGGAACTCACCTTTCCCCGGGCAAAACACATCATGCAGCGCAAGGAATGGGAGGACATCTGTGAACCCAACATCCGTGCTGAACATACCTATTTTCCCCACAATTTCCAGACGCTGAAGGAGAGCGGGCTTCTTGAGCTCGTCGAGGGTGAGTCCGACATTGTACCCGGCGTACGTGTTCGCCACAGCGGCGGTCACACCAGGGGACATCAGATTGTGGAATTAACAGGCAATACGGGCAGCGCCGTACACATGGGAGACATCCTGCCTACACACAATCATTCCAATCCCCTTTGGGTTATGGCGTATGATAATTTTCCCCTGGACGTGGTGGCGAAAAGAGTGGAGTTCTTTGCAGAATATAAACAGAGAAACAGCTGGTTCACCTTTTATCACGATTATGACCTCCGGGCCTGCACCCTGGGTGAAAAAAACGAAGTGATTGAAGAAATCAGGTGATAGAGGCAAAGTCGAGGACAACCCGTTCCGAGATCGGTGTGCCCTCTGGGAAAATGTTTTTCGCATCAGATCCTACAATACCCAGAAAGTGGATGCCGGTATGCTCTGCGGCACGGTAATCCGCCAGGGCATCGCCGATAAAGAGGCAATCCGTGGCCCGCAGAGCATACCGCTCAAGGATATCCTGTACAATTACAGGCTTTGTCCGGGGGGAACCGTGCACTTCCAGGAAATAGGGAGCAAGGCCTTTACGTTCAACCACAAGGTTCATCTCTTCGTGGGGAGTCCCTGAAACTACGAAGGCGGGAATGTTTTTGGTCTGCAGGATCTTAAGGGACTCCATGGCTCCTGGTACGAGTGCAGCCTGAATAACACCATCCACCACCAGATCGGAGAATCGGCGGCCAAGTCGGGCTGTTTCCCGTTCATCCGGATGTTGCCCCAGGAGTTCAGTCAGATAATACCTGATTTTTTTTGAACGCGGCATGCCGCCGTTATCCAGGTGGTACTGCACCACCTGGTTGCAGATTGCTTCACCGTATCCGGCAAAAAGCCGACGGAAAGCCGCTGTTTTGACTGCAACGGATTTCGCAATAACACCGTCAAAGTCGAAAAAAACCGCTTGCCATTGCCTGCCCATGGTACCCTTTAATTTTCCAGAGAATCATCATGATTCTGTTCGTACTTCATGGCGAGCAGGAGTGCTTTCAGGCCGACAGCCTGGACAGCGGTCATGCATTCGTCATGGTGATAGCATCCGGCCATGACAGAGGCGAACTGCGAGCCGAGAAAAAGAACCTCTGTGTCCTGTTCCTGTTCAAGAATAGACAGGCATTGTTCCACCTGGTTGTCTTCCACAGCCCTGAGAATGGCGTTGAGCCATTCAAGTTTGTCTTCCGAGAAATGGAATTCAGCCATGGCCTGGGCATAGATGGAAATAATGGAGGCCCGATGATCATAGAGGGTGTCTGTGTCGCCATTTTCAGCGGCCGTGAGAACCATGCTGATTTCGTCAAGCAAATCGTCCATTTCAAAGGATTGTTCGGCCATGAGTATTCTCCTGGAGTGGGAAGCGGTTGATGTAGAGAAACAGCAGACCTGGGCGCTGGGCTCCATCGGCAAGCACCGTTTTTACTGTTCCATGGTACTATCAGTATACTTTCGTCTTACTATTCCTTAGCGGTTATTGCAATGATTCCTGTTTTGCGCTGCTTGCCTGGGCCTGAATGGCGGTGATGGCAACCGTATTGACGATATCCGGGACAAGACAACCGCGACTGAGGTCATTAACCGGTTTGTTAAGTCCTTGCAATATCGGTCCTATGGCAATCGCACCTGAAGATCGCTGGACAGCCTTATAGGTGTTGTTGCCGGTATTCAGGTCAGGAAATATAAATACGGTTGCCTTGCCGGCTACCTGGCTGTCCGGCATTTTTTTGCTGGCTACCGTGGCGTCAATGGCCGCATCATATTGAATGGGGCCGTCTACCCGCAGGCCTGGACGTCGCTTGTGCACAATATCCACTGCATTTCGTACAATATCAACATCTGCTCCCTGGCCTGAACTGCCGCTGGAATAGGACAGCATGGCCACAACCGGTTCAATGCCGAACATGGCGGCAGTGGCGGCCGAGCTGATAGCGATTTCCGCGAGTTCCTCACTGTTTGGATTGGGATTGACGGCACAGTCACCATACACCAGCACCCTGGTGTCCATGCACATGAAGAAGACACTGGACACCAGGAGGACGTCCGGCGGTGTCCGTATGATCTGGAATGCCGGTCTGATGGTGTGCTGGGTGGTATGGGCGGCGCCGGACACCATCCCGTCGGCCTTGTCCAGGTAGACCATCATCGTGCCGAAATAGCTCACGTCTGCGATGCGGTCATAGGCGTACTCTGCCGTCATTCCCTTGTCCTTTCGCAGTTGATACAGCCTGCAGGCAAAGTCGTCACGAAGCGGAGATGTCTGGGGATCAATGATGTCGACATCCTGCAGTTTCAGGCCGAGCTGTGCCGCCCGGTTATGCACCTGGTCCCTGTTACCGAGAATGGTGAGGTCGACAACATCCCGCAATCGAAGAATTTCCGCCGCCCGGAGAATCCTGTCATCGCTTCCTTCAGGGAGGACAATATGCTGCTTGGCTCTCCGCGCCCGTTCAAAAAGAGCATATTCAAACATCAGGGGCGAGATGATATTGGATTTGGTCACCGCAATCCGCCGCTGCAGCTCTTTAGTGTCCGTATGTGTCTCAAATAGCCCCAGTGCCTTGGCAATCTTCTGCTCATTGTTGGGTTTGAGCATCCCAGGGACGGATCCTGCCTGCATGGCTGTCCTGTACGTGTCAGTCCGGACGCTGTAGATCGGCAGGGCCAGGTCATCCAGGCCGTCGAGCAATTTCATCATGGACGGGGTTGGAAGAAAGTTGCCCGAGAGAATAAGTCCTACCGGCGAAGGGTAGTTTTTTGAGATGATGGCTGCCAGCGTGGCCAGGATGATATCCGGGCGGTCACCGGGGGTGATAATCAGGTCATCTTTTTCCAGGAAATCGAGAAAGTTGTTGCTGCTCATGGCCGCGACTTTGATGTCGCGCACATCACGCAGGAGGTGATTTTTTGGTCCGGACAGATAGGCGGCCTGAACAGCCTCTATTATCTGGTCCATGGTGGGCATGCTCAGGCTCGGCAAATTGGGCAGCAAGGTAATGGGGACTGAATCATTGAGTGCGCTGCGGATTTTTTCCTTTTCATGGACAACGATTTCAGGAGCCACCCGGTTGACAAAAACGGCAACCAGGGTTCCCCGATGGTGTTCAACACTTTTTTCGGCTAAGCGGATGTTGCGGATAATTTCATCAGCGGAAGTTTCGAGTCCATTGGAAACATAAATGGCAGGTGTGCCGAGCTCCCTGGCTATGCGGATGCTGATGTCGTAATCAAATGCCTCGGACAGGGTGCTGATATTAGGTCCTTCACAGAGGAGGAAATCGCATTGCTCCAGTGCCTGATTGTATTTGGAGACAATGGTTCTGTAGATGCGTTGTTCCTGGCCGGCGGCAAGCAGGTTTCGCGCCTCCCGATGGGTGATGCCGTGCATCTGGGCAAGGGGCAATTGCACGTTATATCGTTTTTTTATCAGGTTTATGTTATTGTCGGTTGTCCCGTCACCATGCACCACTGGACGGAAAAAACCAATGCTGTCGATACGGCGCGATAACAACTCCATGACGCCCAGGGTGACGACAAGTTTGCCGCTGCCCTGTTCCAGGCTGCCGATATAGATGCTTTTAGTCATGATAAATTCCTCCGGCGAAAGGGAGATGGGATGCTGTTTATTGTGCGGTGTGATATAGTATGCTATTTTCCTGTGATAGTACAATCGCCAAATGAAACTGTAACATAGCGAATAAATTGTTTCCCTTTATCTCCGATTCCCGCACATGACAACATTATACCTCAACGACATTCGCCGTATCGCCGATTCTGCAGCTATATTTGAAAGAGGCAAGTCCCTGCAGCGCATAGGGGCGTTTCGAAAGCTTCAGGGATATCCGGAGAACAATCACCATATTTACGAAGTGGATGGAAATTACGGGATGTACCGTACGGAGATTTTTTTAAACGGCGAAATCTCCGCCCGATGTGACTGTCCTTTTCCGGGTGACGGCTGCAAGCATGTGGTAGCGGTCCTGCTCGATCTTATTGATGAGCGCAATAGTTCAAGCCGACCCGAACACGAGGCTGCGGATAGAGGCGCGGATGGTGCATGCCTTTCCTATGAAGAAATACGATCCCTGGCCTTGGAAGACCGTGTCAAAAAAGGGAGACAGGAAGAATTCACCTTTACAGTCGGAGATATGTACAAAGGGGATCATCTCATCACCACAAAGAAGGGCAAACAATATCAGGTGACTCTGCACGACCCTGCCGGAGGCGTGGGCCATTGCTCATGCCCGGATTTTCTAACCAATAAGCTCGGCACTTGCAAACACCTTGCTTTTGCCGCCGGCGCTTTACAGAAAAAAAATGGGTTTGCCGGTAAAGTCGCCAAAGAACGGTTTCCCTATATCGATATTTACTGGGACAGCAATGCCGCAAAGCCGCGCCTGTTTTATGAACGGCAAATGGAAGATCTGGAACCTGAGCTTGCGGCCCTGTTGGAGAAATATTTTAACGAAAAGCGTCTTTTTGCCGGGGAATCGCTTTTGGATTTTCTTCCCTGTATGCAGCAGTTGGAACAGCATAAACAGGTACGTATTCAGGAACCGGTTATTGAAAAACTGGCTGACAGGGAATTGGCAGATGAACTGGAAAAAGCGGCGGCCTCCCAGGAAACAATAGATTTTTCCCGCTGCCTCAAGGTTACACCTTACCCCTATCAGGCGGAAGGCATGACATTCGGCCTGTATAAAAAGGCTGTTTTGATTGGGGATGAAATGGGGCTTGGCAAGACCTTGCAGGCCATAGGGCTCGGGGTTCTGAAAAAAGAAATTTTCGGGTTCAAGTGTGTGTTGGTCGTGACCATGAGCTCCCTGAAAGAACAGTGGAAAAGGGAAATAGAACGATTCAGCCATGAACAGGCCTGCATTATCGCAGGCAATGCTGCTCAGCGCAAGGAACTTTATCGTCAGGATGCGAGCCTGTTCAAGGTGACCAATTATGAGGCCGTGCTCCGTGATGTGACTATTATTTCCAGGATAAAACCGGACCTTATTATTCTGGATGAAGCCCAGCGCATTAAAAATTTTGAAACCAAAACCGCAGAAGCTGTTAAAAGCCTTCCCCGTCAGCATGCCGTTATCCTGACCGGCACTCCGCTGGAGAATAAACTGGAGGATGTCTATTCCCTGGTTCAATTCCTTGATCCGGAACTCCTCAGCCCGCTCTGGCAGTTCGCTGCCGAGCATTTTCTCTTAAACCGGAACAAGAAAGGAGATATTCTCGGCTATACCAATCTGAAGTCCCTGCAGAACAAATTGCAGCCCCTGGTGATCAGGCGTCGCAAGGAAGAGGTGCTTGAACAACTGCCGGAGGTGGTGGTCAACGATTACTATATCAACCTGTCCCAGGAACAGGCCGATATGCACGCCGGATATTCCCAGATCCTGCTGCCCATAATCAATAAAAAATTTCTCACGCCTGTGGACCTGCGGCGTATCCAGATGCTGCTCCTTAAAATGCGCCAGGTCTGCGACACAACCTATCTCATAGACAGGGAGACAAACATTTCTCCAAAGCTCGATGAGCTCGGCAATATCCTGGAAGAACTTTCCCAGGAAAAGACGCGTAAAATGGTTATCTTCAGTGAATGGACTACCATGACCATGCTGATCGGTAAAGAGTTGTCCCGGAGGGCGATCCCCTTTGTCGAACTGTCAGGTAAAATACCGGTTCATAAACGGCAGGGGCTCATTGATGAATTCAACACAAACCCGGACTGTAAGGTGTTTCTATCCACTGATGCCGGTGGAACCGGCTTGAACCTGCAGGCTGCGGATTGCGTCATCAATTTCGAGCTGCCATGGAACCCTGCAAAATTGAACCAGCGCATAGGCAGGGTGAACAGGATCGGCCAAAAATCCCAATGCGTCAACGTGATCAACCTGATAGCCAAATACAGTATTGAAGAACGCATCATGGCCGGGATCAAATTAAAGGGCGATCTCTTCAACGGTGTTTTTGAAGATGGCGCGGATGAGGTATTGCTCTCCAGGCAATCCAAACAGGAAATGGTTGAGCAGCTTCGCAAGATGATGGGTGAAGAGAGTGAAGAGGTGACGGCGGAGCCGCAGCCGGCTGAAGAACTGGCCGAAGATACGCCCCATTTTCTCAACCCTGAGATCTTGCAGCGGGAAGACGATTATGTAGGAGAAGAACAGGAGGCGCGGGAGGCGGACGCTGCAGCCGAATCAACCGGAACAGCTTCGCAACCGCAATCTTCCCAGCAGATGGAGGACGTGCTGAACCAGGGGCTTGGTTTTATCAGCGGGCTCATGGAGATGGCCACCGGCCGGAAGCTTGCACCTGCAAAAGAGAGCGAAAAAATGGTCTCAATTGATAAGGATACAGGAGAAGTGACCCTGAAATTCACCTTGCCTGGTTTCGGGAAATAACGATGAAATGCTGCCGGTATGAGGAGTCAAGCTATGTTTGAATCTGCAGAGTTGGGACATACGATAGATAAATCTGAATACAAAAAAGAGGTGCCTGTCCTGCGGGAGGAACTCCTCAACGTGCAGATGGAGTTGACCGAGTCGGCGGCCTTCCCGGTGATTATTCTGGTAGGTGGGTTGGACGGTGCAGGCCGCGGAGCCACTGTGAATCTGTTGAACGAGTGGATGGACCCCCGACATATCCAATCCCACGGCATGGGGGAACCCACGGACGAAGAAATGGATCGTCCCATGATGTGGCGTTTCTGGAGAGCTTTGCCGCCAAGGGGTAAAATCGGGGTATTCCTGGGGTCGTGGTACACCTGGCCGATGTTGAACAGAGCATATGACAGGACCAAGGATGCGGACCTGGAGCAGAGCCTGGATCGGGCCAAGAATTTTGAAAAAATGCTGGTGGATGAAGGGGCACTGGTAATTAAATTCTGGTTTCATCTTTCTAAAGAAAAACAGAAAAATCGCCTGAAATCGTTGGAGAAGGATCCAGCTACCCGTTGGAAGGTTACCAAACGGGATTGGAAGCATTTCAAAATGTATGACAAATTTCATAAGGTGCACGAGAAAGTTATCCGCCAGACCTCAACCGCTGAAGCTCCCTGGCTGATTATTGAAGGAGAGGATGCCCGCTACCGGAACCTGACTGTAGGCAAGGTGATCCTCCGTGCGATTAAGGAGCGACTGGAACTGAGGAGTCAACCTGCCCAGGAAATTCTTGCCCCTCCTCTCATGCCGTCTATTGATAATCTACACCTGCTGAAAACCTTGGATATGACGCAATCTTTGAGCAAGGATGACTACAAAAAAGAGCTGCAAAAATACCAGGGAAAACTAAATCTGCTGACCAGGGATCCAAAATTTAAATACACTTCGGTACTGGCTGTGTTTGAAGGGAATGACGCAGCAGGGAAGGGCGGCGCTATTCGTCGTATCACCGGAGCGCTCGATGCACGCTGGTATCAGGTTATTCCCATTGCCGCGCCTACGGAGGAGGAACTCGCTCAGCCGTATCTCTGGAGGTTCTGGCGGCATCTGCCTCCTAAAGGCCGGGTAACCATATTTGATCGTTCCTGGTATGGGCGGGTACTGGTGGAACGGGTGGAACGATTTTGTTCAGAAGCCGACTGGATGAGGGCGTATAGCGAAATCAACGAGTTTGAAGCCCAACTTGCCCGTCATCGTATCATTGTGATCAAATTCTGGCTGGCCATTACCAAAGAGGAGCAGCTGCAACGATTTCATGCCAGGGAGGAAACCGGATTCAAGCGATTCAAGATCACGGAGGAAGACTGGCGTAACCGTGACAAATGGGAGCAGTACGAACAGGCCGTGACGGATATGGTAGATCGAACAAGCACCCATTACGCCCCCTGGACCCTGGTAGAGGCAAACAATAAATATTTTGCTCGCATTAAAGTGCTCAAAACCCTGTGCGAAAGAATCGAAGACAAGCTCAAAGAGCTCTATGAGGAAGGGGTCGATTATCTGGAGAAACCAAAGAAAGGTAAGTAAGAAGGGGGAATGCCTTTAACGGGGAGCCAGGCATCTTGTTTAAATTTACAGGGGTACTGATGGAAATGGATAAGGGGCAAGACCGCAGAAACTCTTTTTTCAGCCGTACATTTTTCAGCAAGGGCCAGGAAATAAGGGCGATGACCATAGCTTTTTTCGATTATAGAGGACCAGCTGTACAGAAGAAAGGGACTGAGTTCAGGGCGGGAAAAAACATATGTATCCCAGGAGTGCGCATCATGGTAGAGATAGGGCTTCCACATATCATAAACCCAGCATGCTGCCCCATGTGGCACAAGAAAAAGATTACTCGGGAAACGTGATGGCTACCGCGGCTGCGTCGTCATGAATTTTAAAGCGGGGATACAGACGACAGGACAGGTCGTTTCTCTGCATGGACCTTACATGCCTTAAAATTTCTCCAACACCCCCCTGGTGGTACAGGCTGATAAACCGCTCCATGTTTCCATCCTGTTTTTCATTGTCCAGGGAAGGCAGGAATAATCCATCGGTATAGAGGAGTATGTCCGAAACATCTTCAAGAGATTCCCGGCCGCATTTGACAAAATCCAGCGCCTCTTTCTCACCATTCAGGGAACCGTATTCGATGTTCATTTTTTCTCTCACCTGAATAATTGTATCCCTGAGTAACTCAAGGATGTTTTCATCGGGAGAGGGGCTCAATTTTTTCCATTCAGCAAAGGTTTCTTCATCCTGGCCGGGGTCTTGAACCAGCATGTGAAAAGAGCCGTCTCGCTTGATAATCAAGATGAGACAGTCGCCAATCTGGCACCAATCAAAATGATCGTCCTCCACACGCACCACTGCCATGCTTGTCGACCAGAGCTTCCATTTTTTCTGCATATCCACAGCAAACACAGACATATGATTGCGGATGAGCTGGTTGGCCTTATCTGCCATCTGCAGGAGTGAACCCCTGTTTAATTTAAAAACCTCGGCAGCCTGCCTTGCCGCGAGAAAACCTCCACTGGTGCCATCGCTGAAAAGCTGTCCGTTTATACTGGAGGCCCCGTCAAAAACTCCAAAGATGTTGTCTTTCATTAGAACAACATCCTCATCTATAATCCCGCTCCCCTGTTCCCAGACGTATTCCACCTTTCGATCGGCAGAGTAGTCAGAAAGGGCAGGGTGCAGGCGATTATCGACTATAGCAGGTGCAAAATGATACATACTTACCGGTTATGAATTTATTTTTAAAAAATAATTATATATAGAGTGTTGTTATTAAGCAAATAGGAAATATTTATAGATTGTAGGGCTGTAATCGTGATGGTCGATGATAGAGACGAAGTATGAAAAGGGACCGGGATATGATCCTGAAAAGCAAAGCGATCCAAGCTGAGAGCCCATTTTTTTATAGCAGGATCAATTTAATCGAATATGGTGAAGCACAGTAGAAGAAAGGCTTATTTTTACATTGTCTTTGGGGCACAGCTGGAAAAATACAACAAGGAAAAGGCTGCAATGCAGTAGCCGACACGAGCTGGTCAAGGTAGCCTCAAGTAAAATATACCAAGGAGCTGTCATCATGAGCTGGAATATATCCCCTGCCGTCAATGAAATTTTGGCCAGGGGGAGAGACGGAGCGTCTCTCAGCCGCGATCAGGCATTGACCCTGATGCATCTTGATTTGGAGAGCTGTGAGACCTATGCACTGATGGAAACGGCCAATCATCTTTCCCGGGCATGCTTCGGCGTAAAAGGCGAAAAACATCTGCATATCGGTCTCAATGTCGAACCCTGTCCCATGGACTGCTCGTTCTGCTCCCTGACCAGACGGGCTGGGATCTTTACCGAAAAAAAGAACTTTTCCACAGAGGAGATCCTCGCCTGGGCCAGACAGGGAGAAGCTGAGGGAGCCGACGGCATGAACCTGATGAGCACCGGCACTTATCCTTTTTCCGAATTGCTGGAAGTCGGCAGAATGCTCAGCCGGGAGGTGAACGTGCCGCTGGTGGCCAATGCCCGCGACATCAACCATGCCGAGGGAGAACAGCTTGTGGAGGCCGGATTCTCAGGTTTTTATCATGCTGTCCGTTTACGGGAAGGTAAGGATACTCCTTTCAATCCTGAGAAACGGATTCAAACCATCCGGATCCTGCATGATGTGGGGTTGAAATGGATGAATTGTGTGGAACCTGTCGGTCCGGAGCACAGCGCAGAGGAAATCGTCGATCTGATGCTGCTCGCCCGTCGCGAAAAGGCAACCTACAGCGGCATTATGCGCCGCATCAACTTTCCCGGCTCCCCCATGGAACCTTTCGGCATGATCAGTGAACGGCGCATGGCCCAGATGGTTGCGGTCAGCCGTCTGGTCATGGGCGATTCGGTCAAGGCCCACTGCACCCACGAACCCCACAGTCTTTCCCTGATAGCCGGCGCCAATCTCTTTTTTCCTGAAGTCGGCTCCAATCCGCGGGACGGTGAGGCGGATACAGGAAAAGGACGCGGCATGTCCGTCTCCCAATGCGCGGAAATGCTCCGGGAGTCGGAATGGGATCCGACTCTTCCCTCCAATTGTTTCTGAGAGGTGATCATATGAAATACAGCAGCGTTATAGGTATGGTATTCGTCTGTCTGTTTCTTCTCGGCATATCAGCAGCCGACACCGCACAGGCCGAACAATTTAGGGTGGGAACCTGGAAAACAGCCCAGACCATTCAACCGTTTTTCTATCAGGAATTTCTTGAACAGGGTGATTCGGCCCAGATTTTCTCCTTCACTAATCCGGCTGACCAGAAAACAGCTCTTTTGGCAGGCAGCCTGGACATGACCGGCACCACCCTGGCCCATGCCATCAGGTCGGCCTCCATGGGGCAGCCCATTGTGGTGGTCGCGGCACTGTGCAATAAATGCTCCGCCCTGGTGGTCGGCAAGGAAGCGCCGATTCATTCCGTTCCTGATCTCAGGGGACGCAAGATCGGGTATGTTCCAGGTACGATGCATGAGATCCTTCTGCGGGAGACATTGACCCGTAACGGCTTGTCGCCTGAGAGCGATGTAAGTCTGGTGCGGGTGGATTTTTTTGACATGGGAACCGCCCTGGCCCGAGGCGCCATTGATGCCTTTCTCTCAGGCGAACCCTTTCCGACCCTTGCGGTTGATAAAGGCTACGGTCGAATCCTCTCGTATCCCTACTACGGTGAATCCGTAGGCGCCATCAACGCCGGAATGCTGGTTACCAGGGAGATGATTGAAAAATATCCGGAGAAGGTCCGGAAGCTGGTCGAAGCCCATGCCCATGCCACGGAACATCTGAGGGGTAGTCCCGAGGTGTGGTTGAAACGAGCGGAATCCTTTGGAACTCCGAGAACGATATTGGACAAGGCAGCGTCTAACATGGAGCTGTCCTGGACCATGGATGAGGATTTCATTGCCAGGGCTAAAGCCTTGGGTGAGCGAATGCAGGCCCTGGGAGTTATCCAGTGTCAGCCGGATTACGAATCTCTTTTTGACCTGCGTTTCGTAAAAGGCGTTTCAACCGAAAATATGGGTCAGTAGGCGGCACCTTGCAGCACAGTTTTGTGATATGAACGTAAAGGAGACATTGATTGCTCTACTGCTGCCTGCTCTGGCTTTGACGGTATGGTTCGTTGTCAGCCGGTATGGGATCATACCGACGTATCTGTTGCCCCACCCATTGACTATCTACGACTCAGGTGTCGCCTATATTTTCGGTACTTCTGGAGGGGGACCCTATGCAGGTAGATTTATAAGCGATTTCAGTGCGTCCCTGGGCCGGGTAATGCTTGGCTTTACCATCGCAGCGGTTCTTGGCATTCCCCTGGGGGTGTTATCAGGTCGTCTCTCTCTGGTCAACCGCATGATATCCGCCTCAATCAACGGCCTGCGTGCGGTGCCCGGTATCTGCTGGCTGCCTCTGGCCATGATCTGGTTTGGAATCGGCATCAGGACCACTGTTTTTTTGGTGGCCATGGCCGCCTTCTTTCCCATCTATCTCAACACCCTTACCGGAGCCCGCCTGGTAAACCCGATTTATTACCAGGCCGGCGCCATGCTCGGTGTTTCCAGGCTCCGCGGAGTTTTCACGATTCTGCTGCCCCTGGCCATGCCCAATATCATCGCCGGGCTTCGGCTGGGCATGGGGATATCCTGGGCCTACCTGGTGCTGGGCGAACTCACAGGTGTACCCAACGGTCTGGGAGCGGTGATCATGGATGCCAGAATGCTGGGGCAGATCGATATTATCATTGTCGGCATCCTGCTCATCGCCTTGATCGGAAGGCTCTGCGATCGTCTGCTCTTTTCACTGATGCGCCTCTGTTTTAAGAGCGCAAGGAGGCAGACATGAACCGGCAGGCCGGCCAAAGTCCCTATGAGCTGATATCGTCTGAAAACGAGGGTGAAACGATTCTCAAGGTGCGGAGAGTGACGCATTGCTTTGGCGGTAACGGCAAAGGTGCGGCAGTGCTCAGGGATGTGTCCTTTTCCATGGCCAGAGGGGAGCTGCATTGTCTGATCGGTCACAGCGGCTGCGGCAAAACCACCCTGCTCAAGATTCTGGCCGGTTTTATTCGACCGACCCAAGGCTCCTGTCTGGTGGAAGGCAGGAAAATCACAGGGCCCGGCAGGGATCGTTGCGTGGTCTTCCAGGAGGACGCCCTTTTTCCCTGGCTGACGGTTCGGGAAAACACAGCCTTTGGTCTGGAAGGAAGAAAACTGACCAGAAAGGAGCGAAACAGGGAGGTGGATCGTTTCCTCGATCTGGTCGGCCTTAGAGGATATGGTGACTATCTCCCCCGGGAGCTTTCCGGCGGGATGAAACAGCGGGTAGCTCTGGCCCGCGTGCTGATCCTTTCACCTCTGCTCCTTTTGATGGATGAGCCCTTCGGCGCTCTGGACGCCCAGACCCGGGAAAAGATGCAGGCCCTGCTCCTGTCCTTGCAACAGGAGCGCCGGCAGACCATTCTCTTTATCACCCATGACGTTCGGGAGGCGGTCACCCTTGCCGACCGTGTGCTTTTTCTCGAGCCCGGAACCGGCAGACTCAAACAGGATATCCCTGTCCCGCTTCCCCGCCCCCGCAATACGGATACCAAGGAGTTTCGAGCCTGCTGCAGTCAGCTCCATGACTGGCTGCGGGGGAACCTCGCAAGCCGACTCCATTCTCAAGGGCACCTTGAATAATTGCCTTTTCGCCCAATCTCTTTGTTATGTGAAAAAAATAATCCTCGGAGGTAAGCGAAGACTCCGATATCATCTATATGCCTCCGGTGATTTTTTTCACATGCCGCGACCTTGAACGAAAAATCTAATTATTCAAGATACCCTCAAGGTTGTTTATATGAAAGTCTCCGGTAAAGAGCAGCAGGAGCCATGCCGGGGTGACAAGCTTTCATAACAGCGAAGCGGTGTCATCGTTGTGTCCGCCAACCTGGTCCAGCCATGCTGGTTAGAGAATAATGCCGATTTGCTCGGAGATTTTTTCTGCAAGCTGCTTGAAATCTCTTTTTGCGTCCTGTACTGCGTTGGCATGGCTGCCTATAGCTCCATCTGCGGACGTCAGATTGAAAATAGGTTTACGATGTTCTTGTGCCATTGGAATCAAACTGCGATAATGTTTGATTGTCGCTAGACAATATGGGTCGTCAGCCTGTTTAAGATCGGGGATTGGGGCAACGTTTAAAACCGCATCACGATACACGTCAGGTATACGGTTAACCCATTTATCGTAAGCCATTACAGGCCTGTCAAGCCTTACACTGTGCTGTTGACACAAATAGCCGATAGGTTGCATTTTCCCCTGCGGGAGATAAAAATCCGGATAATTGTTCGCGTTTGAGCTTTCTTTCCAGTTGAGCAGTCGTTTTTGCCAGAGGCTTTTCCAGCTCTTTAAAGTCGGTCCAAGGTTTTTAAGACCTTGCAGGGAGAAAAGATCCGCTCCCAGGGGAATTGCCACGAAATCCGTCGATATCAATACCGATCGATTAATTGCACCCAGGTTGGGTCCGATATCTACCAATATAAGGTCTGCCTCAACTTTTTGAGATGCCATTTGCATTACTTGCCAGAAAGAACTCAGTACTCGCATGGGACGGTACAAATTATTGTCCCCCATGCTATTAGGCCACTCACTTGACAATGCATCCTCATAACCGGAAAGGCTTACATCTCCAGGGAGCAAGTAAAGGTTCGCTGTAATTTTCTGCAGAGTCGGTTCGGTGATGTCGCCGACATCAGTGAGTGGTTTTACACATTGATAAATGGTCGAACCAAGGTCCTGGCTGTTCCATATTTTTTCAATTTTATCTTCATTGAGAAAAGCAGCTGTCAGATTTGCTTGCGGATCAAGGTCAACAATGACAATACGTTTGTGAAGACTGGCAAACATCCAGGACAAATGGTAAATGAGGGAAGTTTTGCCGACCCCACCTTTGTTATTAAAAAATGTCAGTATCGGTACACTCATTGTCGGCCTCTCAATGTGCAGACAACTGCGCTTGGGTTTGTTTCAAATTCAGGCAAAGGATTACCATTCTTCTCCATTTCTCTTTTTGTCGTTGCAATCCCTCGGCCAAAGGCTTGGATAAAACCAAAAGTTTTGAGTACATCTGCAATGTTTGGATTGCGATAATCAGTAATACCTGGTTGACCGAAGTTTTCAACAGTAACATTTCCATATGGACCACCGGGACTGTTGATTTCTATACGGTCGTTGAACCAGTAAATTCTGACAGGCGCATTGGTGCTTTCATAGGTTCGATGCAGCACGGAATTATATAGAATTTGCTGGATAGCTGCCGGAGGGTAGGGCATTTCTATTTGGTGTGTTGATGAGGAAAGAATGTCGACAGTTGTTCGATTGTGTGCTTTCAGTTTTTCCTCGGCTCGACGGAGCATCTCAACGAAGGCTCCGCCAATATTTTCTTCATCACTGACCGGGTCGGCGAGTTCTGTGCCGTTAAGACGTAAAAACTGAATATATGCGCCAGGTAAATAATCCTGAGGGGTTTTACCGATGGATAATAAGCCCAAAACCGTTGGCGTTGTATCTTCAGGTGATACAATCATTTTGCATGAAGCCAGACGTTCTTCATAGGTCCGCCCGTTATCCTCCAGGACATCTTCCGCAAATGCTTGTGGTAAGTATTCGTTTTCAAATATTGTTTTTGAGAGATCGTTGATTCTTGCGGAAGGCACCGGGTAAATATCGAAAGGTATGTTTTTGTATCTTCTTTTTTCATTTAGGATACGTTCTTCTTGTTCATTTGCAATTGAGCGACGCGGGCCGGTCCTGATCCAGATCCTTCCTTCGTATTTTACTGGCGGCATGTCTGAAGGCATGACCGTGATGACTGCCATTTCGGCTCCTTTCAATGTTCGTTTTTCCACTGAAAGCACAGGGAGAGGCAGGATGTTTCCATCTGTTTTCATGTTGGCCAGAGAAAGAAGCATTTGATCGGTAATCGGCTCGTGAGAAGGAGTGCCGTTATCATTGGCCCCTATGAATAAGACACCTGGTTCGTTGTAATTCGGTAGATCGTTAGAGAAGGCACAAATTGCCTGCCTGGCCTTTTTTGGTGTATCACCTTTCAATGATTGTTTTCGTTCAGCGCGGTCCGATTCTACGTCATTTAAAAGCGACAATAATGCCTGATCTGAAAATCGTTTCATATAATCATCCCTCCATGACGCTCCGCACCTTGGTAAGACCTTTGCTCTTGGTGAGTTGAGCGACGTTCTTCTCAACGCGTTTTTTCATCTCTATGAAAGTTTCATGCAATAGTCCGAAGGGACTTCTGGAGCCCCGAAAGCCGAATATTATACCATAAATTGACTTTTATAGATAATATTGATGCATTACCAAAAACAAATGTTTGGGATGATTTATATGAAAGTCTCCGGCGGTGAGCAGAAGGCGCCATGCCGGAGTGACAAGCTTTCATAACAGCGAAGCGGTGTCATCGTTGTGGCCGCCAACCTGGTCCAGCCATGCTGGTTAGTGATGATAGTTTCCAAAATGGGCAGAGCGACGATATTCACCCCCTTGTTTCTTTTCATAAGCGACCCCTTCGTCACCCATGACATTCTCAATTCTTTATAACTCCCGCAGTTCCAGGAGCATATCCATGAAAGCCCGGGCTGCATTGGAAAGCATGCGTTGCCTGTGTCGCAGTATAGCAAGATCTCTGCTGCATTTAAATTCCCGGATGTCGCAGCAGTGCAGGGCATCATTGTACATGCTCTTCGGCAGGACTGACCAGCCGATTCCTGCTGTAACCAACACCCTGATGGTTTCAAAACTGTCTGCAGTTTCCCTGCGGCCGGCTGTCGCCCTGATAGATGCCAATGCCCGGTGGATAAGAATACTGGTCGAGGTGGTCTCTGCCGGCAGGATAACGGGATATTGTGCCAGGTCTGCCGGGAGGCCCTCTTGTTTCGCCAGGGGGTGATCTGCAGCGCTCATGATAACCATGGGATCCTGCCAGAGCGTTTCAGCGATTATTGTTTCCGGCAGCATATCCGGAAGGGTTACCACAGCAAGATCACAGCTGCCGTCCTGCACCATTCTGACGCCCTGTTCGGAATCGGTAAATCGGACATGCAGCCGTACTTCGGGATACTTGTTGCAGTAACCTCGCAGATGAACCGGGATTCGGTGTAATCCGATGTGATGGCTGACCGCAATGGTCAGGTCACCCTGTATGCCTGCGCCCAGGTCGGCAACCAGTTTCTTTGCTTCCGTGATTTCAAGCAGTATTTTCCGTGCCTGGGGAAGCAACACCCTGCCTGCTTCAGTCAACAGCACCGTCTTGCCCAACCGATCGAACAATTTACTTCCCATTTCAGCTTCAAGATTGGCAATTCGTTTGCTGACGGCAGGTTGGGTGACCAGCAGTCGTTCAGCTGCACTTGAAAACGATCCTTGCTCCGCAACTTCCAGAAACGCTTTGAGTACATGCATATCCATAGGTTGTATTCCTGTTTGGAATGAAATATATAAAAATTATGACTTTGAGTTATTTATCATTTTCCGATACTGTTTGGCAAGCATGAGGCTCAAAGAGACGTGCTGATCAGCGTAAAGTATTTCATATCATAACTTTTCGGCAGCAAGAGAGGAGCGAGGAAAATACGGACTCATGCTGCCGCATCCTTTATTCTTTTCAACTGGAGTTACGAGGAATGGGAAAAACCATTGTTGAAAAAATATTTGCAGAACATCTGGTTGAAGATGCTTTTGCCGAAACACAGGTGATCAGGCTGGACGCTGTTTTCTGCCATGAGATAACTACGCCCATTGCCGTTACTGATCTTGCAGCCAGAGGCCTTGACCGCGTCTTTGATCCGACACGGATCAAGGCGGTTATAGACCATGTCAGTCCTGCAAAAGATTCCAAGACTGCAGAGCAGGGAAAGATCATGCGGGACTGGGCGCGCCGGCATAACATCAAGGATTTCTTCGATATCGGCCAAAACGGTGTCTGTCATGTATTGTTTCCGGAAAAGGGATTTGTCCGGCCGGGCCGTACCATCATCATGGGTGATTCCCATACCTGCACGTATGGGGCTTTTGGTGCCTTTGCGGCAGGTGTGGGTACAACCGATCTGGAAGTGGGAATTCTCAAGGGCGTGTGTGCATTTACAAAACCGGCGACTATCCGGGTGGATATATCGGGGCACCTGCAGGACGGCGTGTATGCAAAAGATCTGATTCTTTATATTATCGGTGAGTTAGGGGTAAACGGGGCTACCGGCAGGATACTTGAGTTTAGAGGTAAGGTTGTTGACGATCTTTCCATGGAAGCCCGTATGACGCTTTGCAATATGGCCGTTGAGGCTGGTGCTACCTGTGGTATGTGCGCTCCGGATATGACGACAGTTGGATATCTTTGGCCGCATATTCAAAAGGAATTTGCATCACCGGAAGCCGCCTGCGAACACTTCAGCCGCTACCGATCAGATACGGATGCGGTATATGAGCGTACTTTGGAAATCGATGCGAGCAGAGTTGTTCCCCTTACAACCTATGGTTACAAGCCGGACCAGGTTTGCCCGGTCTCCGATATGGCCGATACCGAGATACACCAGGTGTATATCGGTTCGTGTACCAACGGCAGGATAGAGGATCTGCGGGCAGCTGCCTCGGTGTTACAGGGAAACACGATCCATCCCGGTGTTCGCGGCATTGTTTCACCTGCATCCCCGGCTATTTACAGCCAGGCTGTTGCCGAGGGCATCATCAGCATATTTATGGAGGCCGGGTTCTGCGTCACCAATCCAACCTGTGGAGCATGTCTGGGAATGAGTAATGGTGTGCTCGCAGCAGGAGAGGCGTGTGCCTCTACCACCAACAGAAATTTTAACGGTCGGATGGGTAAAGGCGGCATGGTGCATCTGGTGAGTCCGGCAACCGCAGCTGCGACTGCCCTCAATGGTTATTTGACGAGCCCGATTTAAGAAAGAGGTGGAATAAATGAAGAATTTTAACGGTAAGGTATTGTTTCTCGATCGCGCAAATATCAATACAGATGAAATTATTCCAGCCAGGTATCTGACTGAAAATTCAAAGGAGGCCCTGCGGCCATACCTGCTGGAAGATCTTGATATGGTCGGGTTTGACCGTAACAGGGATCTTAAAGGAAAAGCAGCCATTGTCACCCGGGATAACTTCGGTTGCGGTTCCTCCAGGGAACATGCGCCCTGGGCTCTTGAAGTGAATCATATTAACATAGTTGTTGGAGGAGGATTTGCCCGAATATTCAGGCAGAATATGTTCAACTGCGGGATGATGGCCATCCAGATACCACCACCTGAGGTTGATAAGCTGTTTGCCCGTTTTGCACATCGGCCGACAGAACTGGAGACAGATGTTACGGCAGGAGTTCTGCAGTTTTCATCAGAAGGTGAAATCTACACAATCGGTTTTGAACTTTCCGGGTTTGATCAGGCCCTGGTGCAGGCCGGCGGGTGGCTCGATTTTGCCGAGGTACGGTATTGATACATGTGAGCTGTCCGTTTCAGGCGGTTCAGTGTTTGGCAGTGCGGTTGGTACACCTGCCAAACACTGAAAGGTGTGCTGAAAAAAATGATAAAAAATGAGGGTCAGGTGAACCGACTCTCCTCCACAAGATTTTTATGCAGGGCTGTAATGGCCTTTTGAAATTTGTTTTCTTCAACCACAAACTGGATGTCGATCTGGCGCATGCATTTGTGGAGCCCCAGGATTTCCACACCGGCATTGGCCAGGGCGTGCACCGCTGTGGGAACAACCCAGGTATCAGCCATATTGGTCCCAATGATAGAGACAAGGGCGACCTTTCTGACCATGATGTCGGCATTGGGAAATGATCTTTGTATCGCTTCGCTGAGCTTCCTGATTTCTTCCAGCGGCGCGGCAACATAGTGTGTCAGGGTGTTGGCATTGGTGTCCTTGGCCAGGTAGCGGATTTTTCTTTCCGTAAAATGCTGAAGCAGTTCAGCATCATGATCCCAGCGTCCGACCATATCCTGGTCCCAGACCTCGATCCCTGTAACCCCTCGGCGTCCGGCAATAATTTCCACTTTTGCTTCAGGACTTTTATAGACATTGGTGATCAGGGTTCCCGGATGCTCTGGTTCAAAAACATTTTTCACGCGCAGGGGGATGTCGTCCCTGCGCATGCCTTTGGCTGCCCCGGGATGAATGGCTTCCATGCCCAGGTCGGAAAGCTGGTCGGCAACATCGTAGTTGGTGTCTCCGATGACTTCCACGCGATCTTCTCCGACAATTTTTGGATCACCGCTGCTCAGGTGATATTCTTTGTGGATAATTCCCTCTCTCGCTTTGGTCAGCACACATATTTTTGAAAAGGTGATCTCGGTGTAGCCGCGGTCATAGGTGCCCATGATACCCTCTTTGCACTGGGTATACCCTGTGGCTATGGGCAGCTCGGTGTTTAGGTCTATATCATTGAAATATTTGTATATTTTTTCTTCGAAGCTGAGTTGTTCCGTTTCCATCCAGCCCGAAAGATCGACAAAACGGGTGTTGACCCCTTGATTTTTAAGAATAAGGTAGGTGTTGTAGGCACTGTGCGCCTCGCCTATGGCGGAAAGCATTTCACGCACCGTCATCAGGTGCTCATCCAGCTGAAAATGGCCGAAAGAACAGAGCCGGGTGAGGTCGAGAAGGCAGCTGCGCACCCCCTCGATCCGTTCCTTGACAAATCTGTCAGCCTGCATGACATCCAATCCAAGGGGCTCAAACCCTTTGTTGATCGTGCACATATGCTGGCAGACCTCGGTAATGGCGTCACTCCATGCCCAGGAATCGTTATTTTTTGAAAAAAGACCGTAAATCCCAGACTGCTGCGTCTTTTTATGTTCCAAGAGTTCATTGGTGATACCGGCATATGCCGATACCACGATGATCCTGTTGTATAATTGCTCTTCCTTACGATCTCCTACCAGGACATTGTCCAGCACCTTGTCGAACTGACTCATCGAGGTGCCGCCGATTTTTTCTACAGTATGGGAAGACATTGTCTATTCCTTGACCAGTTCATATGATCCATCGCTGTCATGGGTTTCCCGGCCGGTAACAGGAGGGTTGAAGGTGCAGATTAAACGCATGTCCTCTGTCCCGCCCCGCAGGATGTGTCTATCGTGCTCATTGAGTGCGTAAAGGACGCCGTCCTTGATGGCATGCACCTCACCTGTTGCCAGGTCTTCTATGGATCCGTTGCCGGCAACGCAATACACGGCTTCCAGGTGGTTTTTATACCACAGCTGCATTTCCGCACCTGCCGGAATGATGGTTTCATGAAAGGAAAAGCCCATGTTGTCGTTTTTCAGTAAGATGCGACGGGAGGTCCAGGATTCAGTTACCACCTCCCGATCACTGCCGATAATGTCCTGTATGTCTCTGACTATCATTACAGTTCTCCTGTAAGGTTTTCGTGTTTTTCCTGCAGTATCTCGGCGATGGACTGCTTGACGACACCAATGCCTTTGAGCAGGGTCTCTTCATCGATGATGAGCGGCGGCAGGAATTTGAGCACCTGATCGTCGGCACCTGCCAGCTCAATCACCAGGCCGTTTTCAAAACATCGCTCTGAAATCTGGTTGGATAACCCGCGCTCCGGTATTTCAAAACCGTAAATCATGCCTCTGCCCCGTACGGAAGCATTCAATTCAGGAAATTCCTCTGCTATGGCATGGAGTTCCCTGTCCATGACAGCTCCTTTGTATTTCACGGCCTCGGAAAGATCGTTGGTATCCCAGTAACTCAATGCCTGGGTGGAGGCAATAAAGGCAAGATTGTTGCCGCGGAAGGTCCCGGTGTGTTCACCTGGTTTCCATTGATCCAGGTCCGGGCGCAGGAGAATGAACGCCAGGGGCAGACCTCCGCCGATTGCTTTGGAAAGACAGATAATATCCGGTTTGATGCCTGCCTCTTCAAAACTGAAAAAATCTCCGGAACGACCATTGCCCACCTGAATGTCGTCAACAATGAGCAGGATGTCGAACTCATAGCATATCTCAGACAGCTCTTTGAGCCATTCTTTGGAGGCGATATTGACTCCGCCTTCCGCCTGGATGGTTTCCAGGATGACTGCAGCGGGAAGATCCAGACCGCTGGAGTTATCCTCGAGCATGCGCCGGAGAAGCGACAGGGTATTGCATTCAGGGCCGAGATAATTGTCGTACGGCATGAAGCTGACATTGGAGCGGCTGATGTATGCTTCGTCACGGTATTGATTGTTTCCGGTGATTGCCAGCGACCCCATGGTGAGCCCGTGGTAGCCGTTTGTAAAGCAGACTATATTGGAACGTCCCTTGACCATTCTGGCAAGTTTGAGCGCAGTCTCCACTGCGTTGGTGCCTGTCGGACCGGTGAACTGGAGTTTGTAATCCAGCTGCCGGGGCTCCAGGATGGTCTCTGTAAATTTGTAAAGAAAATTTTTCTTTGCCGTGGTCGCCATGTCAAGGCCGTGCAATACGCCGTCATTCTGCAGGTATTCTATCATGGCAGTGCTGATCAGGTCATTGTTGTGGCCGTAGTTCAAGGTCCCGGCGCCGGCGAAAAAGTCAATATACTCCTTATCCATTTCATCGACCATTATCGAACCTTTCGATGATTTAAAGATGACTGGAAATGAACGAATATAGCCGCGGACACGCGACTCCATGTTTTCGAAAATACGCATATTGTGCCTCTTTATTTCAATTGTAATGTGGTAGATAGGGTGGGTTTTGGGTCTACAATGCAAAAGCATTGTGTCGCTTTTTGAAAAGGCTGTTGCCTGTTACGAAAATGGACCTATCCTCATAAGATGTTCAGCCTCTTCACCCGTTCCCAGTTCCTCTTTTTGAAAATAGGGAGCTTGGGAAAAGTGATGCTCGGTGTGGAAGGCGGCTCCGAGAGAGCTGAAGACTTTGATTGAAGCCGTGTTGTCTCTGGTAATGGTTGATTCCAGGAAACGCGGCTTGCATTGGTTTATCAATGCGATCAACATCTCCTTGCCTATTCCTTTGCCTTGACATTGTCCGGCAACTCCTATCTGCCAGACAAACAGCGTGTCAGGGGCTTGGGGCTCAGTGTAGCCGATTATGTAGGCGACAACCTCGCCGTCTTGCTCTCCGATGATACAGGTTTCAGAAAAATGACGGGACATCAGTGTGTAGGCATAGGTTGAGTTTACAGAAAGCACTCCTGTATCCTCTGCTATGCTGTGCATCACAGGACCGTCTTTGCTTGTCGGACGTCTGTACAGAATTTCTGTGGACATTTGTATTTTTTGTTTTGCATTTAGGTGCAGGCAGGTTCATGGCGGAACGTGCTGCAACGCTTCCCCTGAGCAACTGTTGCTCTTAGCGGGCCTGTCAATGTTGAGATGGATTCAGATGCGGATGGAAATGGTGCGGAAGAATAAATCAGCTTTGCATGTGATTATTTTTTGATAGGGTTTTTGTGACGATTTTGTAAGTAAAACCTCAAATCACACATAATTGTTACATAGTTTCATCTGTTTTGCAAGAAATTATTTTTGATAAAAATGTTTTGTATAAAAATAAATTCATAACCCCGGTCAGGATGAAGAAACCTTTGCTGAATGGATCAAATCATTCAAGTGAGGTAACTACTCTCAGGGGAGTAGTGGCAAGTTTGATTAACCCTGTATTTGTAACAGGTTGCAGGGAGATTAATATCTCTGCAAGCAGGCTGGTGCAGCGTATTGGCTCATACGTAAGACAGGCTGATCGCAGAGAGATCGAGTGCCCTGTGAGCAGTTACCAGTGAGGGAAAAATGAACATCGGATACGATACATTGGGAATTTTAGGTGGAAAATGCTTTCAGGAAAAATTATAAATGTGAAAAGATGGGAGAAGGGGACTTCCTCCTTGAGTTTGAAACCGCGGGTAAAAAGCTGCTACCTACAGTTGGTTCCCGCCTGAACCTCTTGATATACTTTTTCAATTTTTGCGAAAATAGCAGGCCACGTATATTGGCCTGTTATGGTGCTGACCGCGTCATTGCCGACATTTGGGCCCAGTAGAATCCGGTGTATTTTTCTTTCCAGAATCTCGGCAAGCTTTACTGCGAGTTTTTCCATATCTTCAGGAAAGGGATTGTCCACATCCTGTAGAGCAGGTAATTCCACCAGTTCCGCAAGATCCGTGTCCACATTTTGGAGCAACTCCCGGCAACCGGCCAGATCGGTAGTAATGATACGACAGCCGCCGGCGAGCGCCTCCAGTAGAACAAGCGGCAAGCCTTCAAAAAACGATGGCAGCACAAAAAGATGCATCTTACCCATAAGGTCCGCCAGAGCATCCTGACGTATTCGACCATGCAGTGTAACCTGACACTCCAATTTTCCTGCGAGCGATCGGCACTCCTCGTCTTCCTGGCCCGTCCCCTGCCCAACCAGGTGCAGGTGGACGGGCAGATGAGCGACCCTTGCCATGGACCTCAAAAGCCAGGGAACCCCTTTTGCCCTGCTTAACTTACCGGCATACATGATTTGAACCGGCGGGGGAGCAGGTTTTTCTCCAGGCACAAAGAGATCGGCATTAAAACCGCCGCCCGTAACAGTGATCTGCGTGCGGGGAATCTCATACAGTTTGCATATTTCCATTGCCTGTTCACTGCTTAACGCCAAAATCCTATCGATTTTACGGCAAGGCTCCTTTACGTGCTTGCGCAGGTGTGGGCAGTTGATAAACTGCCTCAGATCCGTGGAATGACAGGTGGTAACCATGGGCGGATCGACCGCAATTTTTCTGGCTGTTGCGCTCATCAACCAGAGGTGATGGCTATGAATAATGTCCGGTGACCACTTTCCAATCGCCTCCTGAATCCGACTGGAAAAAGCTCTTTCATATTCCTTGATCCCGGCATGGTTCAGATCACGAAAACGACTGCTTGTATAGGGCATGACGTCACTCATCCCCGCAACAGGGTAGGGTAGATCTCCTCCTGAGAAGGTGACAAATGTGCAGTTGTCTCGCTTTATCCCTGGAGGGGCCGGCGGGCCATTTAAAGGAACTCCGGCAATGAGAAAATTCCGGTGTCCTTTTTTTTCAGCCTCACGCATGATGTTCTGTAAATAAATGCCGCTGCCCGTAAAATCCGGGCGTTGGCTGAGTAAATGAAGAATTTTCATGTGATGTAGTATCTGATGACAAAAATGATGGGTGAGTTATGGAGGATCCATACAATTGGTTTTTCCGTTATCCTGACTGAGTACCGTCGTCAAAGCTTCTGGAATTTTCTCTATAAGCTCGGTAACCTGGGTGGCTGGACTCGGGTCGGCATAATGCCCCGTCCAACGATTAGCTCTGGCAGCCAGGATCGCAGCATCAGAGAGTTCGTAATCAGCTCCGCAGAGAATGCTCAGCATTCCGGTCAGGGTGTCGCCGGTGCCGCCGATCGCCTCCATGGTTTCACAGGAGGGAAAATTTACCTCTTGCACCACCTGCCCATCATGAACGATATAGTCTGATTCGCCTTTGACCAGAAGACGCCTTGCCGCATTATGGTGTCGATAAGCCCGCTGGATGAGATCGGGTATATTGCCATTGGAATGCAGGATGAATCCGCGGGTATAAAAAGGGTGTGGAGCCAAATCGTCCGCAAGAAACGCTAATTCACCGACATCCGGCGTGAAAAAGTCATAGAATTCTGATTGCCCACTCATCTTGGCTGCGTACATAAACCCTGCATCTGCGATCAGGATCGGTCGTTTCGGCATGGCTTCCACAGCAAACACGAGTTTGTTGTGCCAGTCCACATCCGGTTGCAGGTAATGAAAGGTCAAAACCTTGAAGTCAAAGGCTGATAGGTTCTTCTCAAGGTGCTCGTAGAGTTTTCTGCTGCCGTCTCCCCTGCCTATGTCCCCGATCAGAAAAGCATATATTTCCGGACAGTGAACACACTCGGAAGCCTTGAGCGCCGCACCTATAAGCGCCGGAGTACACCTGTTGACAGTGATGCGTTTACCCTCTATTTCAATATGCTTGCCCATCCAACGCACCTTTCCTTGAATCAAGGGCAATTGAAGGTCAGGAACCGTACCGACGATGCCTATCATTTCCGAAGCAACTCCTCATATGCCAGTTGGAGCGCGTATCCACAAAGAGTGTGTCCTAAATCCCTGGGTTTTGGAACTTTATCCAGGGTCTTGCCGATCATCTCCTGGGCAAGATATGGAACATCCGGGCACCCGCCACCGGAGATATTCACTATTTTCCCGTCCTTCTTCCTCATGGTTATTTTCATATTGGCTGCCCGCACCATCAAGTATTCTCCAAAGTCCTTGGTGTTAAACAGGCTGACAGGTTCGAGCAGAGGAGCCGTCACCGGAACAACTTTAAGAGGAGGGACATCTGCACTATCGAGATTTCGCAGGATGTTGAGTTCTTCTATTAGAGGGAATTCGATGACCAGGTCGCACCCGGTTTGGATGGAAGGGGGCGGCCCCATGACCCGGACTGACCACCCTTCCTTTTTGAGAACGTTTTCGGCTCGGATAACTTCACTGGTATGCTCGAAAACCAGGATGCCCAGGTCGGCCGATATGCCCTGCCGCTTCCTGTTCGGTGCCGATTTTTTCTTTTTAAAGAAGCTGAGCACATTTACTCCTTTACAAGGACTATTCGATATCCTTCTCCTTCCGGAGACACTTCTGTGATCCTGCATCCTTGACTATTTGCGGCTCTGCTAACGTTTTCTTTGGAGGTGTCGGTATCCACAAGAACGATGATTTCCTTATCGCTTCCCTGTTTGATTTCGTCGAGGGTCATGATCACCGGTTGCGGGCACGAAAGGCCTCTTGCATCGACTGTAGCTGCCATTTCAATCTCCTTACGCACTTTTTCTTCTCATGGTAAATCCTATAAACAGGCACACCAGCAGACCAATGAGTACTGCGGCAATGCCGTGAGGGCCAACTCCGTTTGGTGAACTGGCCAGTCCGAAGTTATGGGCAAAACCCGCACCCACAATCATACCCATGACGAATACGGCCGCATCCCCGTCACCTTCACCGGATAGAAAAAGCTGTCTTCCCGGGCATCCGCCGGCCAACGCAAATGCCAGTCCGGCCAGGGTCATGCCTGCAAAATTCCATAGGTGTTGGCTGTGAGCCACCGGTTGGCCGACAAAACCGGCATGAAACTGACCAAGGGCCAGGTTGGTGAGAAAAGCAAAGAGGAGCAGGCTGATAAAGCCGCTCAACAGGTGAGTCTGCCCGAAGAGAACGGTATCACGAATAGCGCCCATGGTACAGAAACGACTGCGTTGGGCCAGAAAACCAATGCCCAGACCCGTGGCAAGGGATACTGTCAAAGGAGCATGCATGGCGCCGGGGCCTTTCAAACTGTAAAAAAGGATGTCGTTTTTTTCCTGTCCTTCAATCTGGGGGAATACCAACATCAGCACAAGCAAGCCAAGCATGAACAGAGGCAGGATCCATCCTACAGAGCTGTGAGTGGTTTGGGTGCGCCCAAGATTGTAACCGTTTTTCAGGAAGAGTGTTCCGATCCAGATGCCGAAAGTCAGCCCCAACAGTCCCAGAATCGCGTTACCGTCCCCTCCTGCCAGACGTAGGACTGCTCTCCAGGGACATCCTAAAAATACCAGCGCGCCGATCATTGCAAAAGCGCCCAGTATAAATCTGACGATGGGCGCTGAACCGGTCCTTGGCCGGTATTCCTTAAATATATATGCGGCGATAAACGCCCCAATAACAAAACCGATGATTTCAGGGCGTATGTATTGCACTACAGCCGCCCGGTGAAACCCGATTGCGCCTGCAATATCACGTTCGAAACAGGCCACGCAGATGCCCATGTTTCCCGGATTGCCGAGTTTCTGAAGTAGAGGCGCCAAGATGCCGATACAAGCTCCGACCCCTATAATGCCCCATCTGCCGGCAAAAATATTTGTTCCTTTCATCAATATTTTTCTCCTTTTTAAAAAATCAGCCCCTGTTTATTTTCTAAATGGACACGGTAACTCGCTTGCATGGAACACATGTTTTTGACCGCAGTGCGGGCAAGGCTCGTTGAGTGCCACCTTTGCATTCAGAACTCTGTTGCCGGCGGTATCGGTAGTAATGCCCTTGTTATCGAGTATCGTAAAACTGCAGCTTTCAAATATCTCGTTTTCACTCGGGCAGATGAAAAGTAATTTCATAGCAGAAGGATCTCTGTATGGCTGTTGTCAACAGCACGTCTTTCAACGTAATGATGAAGGCATCTCCACCCAATCTCAGCCGGCATTCCTCATCCGGCAGGGTGACTTTTTTGAATGTGTATGAAAAACGCACCGTTTTTCAGGAGCGTCTCGTTAACGCTATCAATTCAAGCTGTTACGCTATTGTTCAAAAAAGTCATGAGAAATGCAGATTAAAAATAAAATAAACTATAGGGCGGGAGTTAAGTCAAATAGGTAATATAGATACTTTAAATGGAAGATATCGAGAAAACGAATGTGGTTTTATGGTCTCACAAATCTGTTGATGAGGCTGATTCGAAATGATTTTAAAAAAGTCATGAGAAATGCCGGCTGTTCATGCAGGCAGGATATTACAGCGCCCTGTGAAGGATCTCCATTAATTCATCATCCGTCAATCTAATGGGATTTCCCTTCATGCTGCTTGCATTCCGGGCTGCCTGGATAAGTGCAGCGCTTCCGTCCATAGAAAAGCCATAGGTTGCCAGGTCGGGAACCGAAAACTCCCTGCAGAATTGAAGGATTTTTGTCGGGCCTTCATGGATGGCTGCATCAGGATTGCCGGTGACCATGGCTGCGATATGTCGGTAACGGGGAAGGGCTCTGTTTTCCGGGTCTCTGTCCAGCATGGCATCGATATTGACTGCCATGACATGGGGCAGCAGGGCGGCGCAGACTCCTCCGTGGGGGGCGTCGTACATGCCGCCGAAAGGGCCTGCAATGCCGTGGACCGCACCGAGCTTGGCGTTGGCCAGAGCCATTCCGCCGTACAGGCTTGCCAGGGCCATATTACTCCTGGCCTGAATATCGGAACCGTCTCTGCAGGCCATGGGAAGCGCGGCAAGGGCACGTCTGAGTCCGTCTATGCAGAGTTGATCCGTAAGCGGAGTGCTCAGGCGGGAGACATACGGTTCCATGACCTGGGTCAAGGCGTCCATGCCGGTCAGAATGGTGGGTGCAGGGGGCACGGTTACGGTCAGCTCAGGATCAACCAGCGCCACCTTGGGCAGCATGCGGGAACTGCGCAGGCTCACCTTCAGCCGATGTTCCGGCGAACCTATGACGGCATTGGCTGTCACTTCCGCACCTGTGCCTGCAGTGGTCGGTACTGCGATATAGGGCAGCGGGTCCGCCTGCAATGGTTTCCCCCGGCCGATGATTTCCAGGTAATCGATGATGCTGCCTGAATTAGTTGCCAGGGCAGCCACGGCCTTTCCCGTATCCAGCACACTGCCGCCGCCTATGCCGATGACCAGGTCGCATCCGGCCTGTCTGCAGGCGGCAACACCACTGGAAATCGTGTTGATGGTCGGTTCGCCATGCACGGGATACCCATGCACCTGTAAGCCACCGGTGAGCAGCATGTCCATCAGCGGCTGCACACGCTCCGTACTTCTGCCGTGAACCAGGAATATGTTTGTTCCAAAATCCGAGGCAATGGTTCCAAGCTGTTGATGTGTTCCAGGGCCGAAAATGATTTTGCCGGCAGTGGAAAAGGTAAAGGATTGGGGAGGTTCAATGGCTCTTTTCATGGTGCGTATCGGTATGGAAGGTGGTTATCATGCTGCGAAAATCCGTAAGATCCTGCTCAGTGTACCGGCCGCTGAATCGCAATTTGATATACAGGCGGATAATGCCGGCAGCCGGGGGGGAGAGATCCTTTCTCTGTTCGCGGATAGTTTCTAAAAACTGTACAGGTCCCTGATCGGGCCGTCGCTCAATCCCTGCGCGTTCCATTTTGTTGCAGAAGCTCAGCCAGTATGTGCTCACTGTATCCTGTTCCTGTTTTTTAGGCCGTAAAAAAACAAGGTTCAGGAAAAAAGCCGCGCCAAGGAGTCCGGTTGCAATAAAAGCCGCCTGGATCATGCCTTTGTTGCGTGAAATGTTGATTCCGATTCGGGAAAAGAGCCTGTTCTGGCCGGCAATGGAATATTCCATAACCCACAGGTTCCATTTATTGTTTGCAAAATCCCACATGTTACGCGCCCCCAGGAACCATTGGGGAAGCTCATCGAAACCAAAACGGGAGAGCCATGAAGTCCCGGCGGTGTCCTGTCCGTTTGATCCGGCATCCCGGCCGGCCCTGCTCGGAGCAACAACAGCGGTCGGATCAACCCGCTGCCAGATATTCGCATCGTTGAGTACTTCAACCCAGACATGGGCATCTGACTGGCGGATGATCCAGTAATCGCCCATGGTATTTTCCTCTCCCCCAAAGTAGCCGCCGACCAGTCTGGCCGGCACATCCGCAGCCCGGAGGAGAAACGCCAGGGTAGCGGCTAAGTGCTCGCAGAAACCGCTGCGGCTGGAAAAGAGAAAGTAATCTATGGCATTGCCCTGCATGGAAGCAGGTATTGCACCCGGCCGCAGGGTGTAGGTGATGTTCTGGTCTTGAAAGAACCGCAGAGCCTGTTCAACAATTTCCATCCGGGAGTGCGATTCCTGTTTCCACTGCCGGGCAAGTTCCCGTGCCCTTGGGTTGACCGTGGCAGGCAGGTTCAGTGCCGGGTGTATCAGGTTGGGTTGGGCTTCGACATGGGCTCCGATATACGATTCAACCGTATAGTTGAGACGGCTGGTAACAGGCCTGCGTCGATACAGGGAATGATCATCGCGCAGCCAGCTCCATCCGGCCTGCAATTGGATGGGCAGATCAATACCGAACAACCAGTGCTGATTATGGGGTTCCAGGGTGACTGTGTAGCGGATTTTGTGTGTGCCCTTCTGAAATAACCTGGCTGCTCCTCGACTGCGGTTTCCCCTTTTCCAGGTTTGACCGTCAAAGCTCCAGAGAACTATACCCCGCCAGTACATAAGGTTTTGTGGAGGAGGGGACGAGTCAAAGGAAACCCGAAAGGCGACCTTGTTGCTTTGTGCCAGTTCGGCAACCGTACCCATGGAGATGATGTCGCTGAATCCGGTCTTGTTTTGTATCAGCGCCGGTCTTCCCCAGAGGCCTCCCTGTATACGGGGGAAGGCAAGAAAGAGAATCAGCATGAAGGGAAAAGCACGCAGCGCCAGTGTAAAAGACAGTGAAAAGGCAGGAGACAGTCGTATTGCTGGGTACTGAATATGAACAAGTACGGCTGTATTGAACAATACCGTGAACAGGATATACAGGGTGGCAATGATGGAATCATTGAAAAACATGCCGCTGACAATGAGGAAATAACAGAGGATAACGGCAATCACGCCGTCCCGCAGGTTCTTTAGTTCAAAGAGTTTCAGGGCGATCATCAGGGCGAGCAGGGCGACAAAGGCCTCCACTGTCAAACCCTCGTGGGTGAGCGCTGCCATGATGAACAGGAGCGTCCCCAGAACGGTACGCATTTTGAGGCCAGGCACGGGCCAGCCGCGATACAGGCTGCCAAGATAATATCCCCACATACAGATACAGATCAGGGTTGCAGGGATTGAGATGTTGATCAGGTGAGGAAGGGTGCACAGAATGACCGTGTAGAGGATGGGAAGGGTCTGTTTGCGTGCGGAGTGAGTGTTCATCGGCCGTAGAGACTCAAGGCTTTGAGACAGGAGGAGGTATGGGCGGCACCATGTGCGGGCTCGATGAGCTGTGCTCCCAGGCGGAGACCAAAGGCCATTCCCCTTGCGTCGGCTGTGAGAATCATTTGGCAGAGCCTGGAAAGCTTGAATTCCAGATCCCTGCCTTGCAGATCCTGGAGTGAAAAAATCGAGCTGCCCGAAGTCTGTTCCTCAAAAAATTTACTGTGCAGACCTCTGCCGCCTGCCAGGCTTTTCCAGTGAATTTGCCTTGGGGTATCACCTGGTTTATAGGCGAGTAAGCCGGAAAAGTCCTTACCTTTGGTGAGTTCCTGTCGCTGTTCTTCATTGCTGCCTGTACTGGCTTCAGTCTGTAACAGTCCTGAGAGAGGTTTGGGATAGACCAGGCAGGAAAGTGCAAGGGGAACTTCCGTTCGCCATGTGAACAGGCCAAGGGGAAAACTGGTGGAGAGAAAGAGCTTGTGCACCTCCAGTATTCCCCGTGTTACAGTGACCATGGGAAGTTGCGCACCGGCTGCGAGGTTATGGGTAAGGTCCAGGAGCTCCTGGTGGCTGTGATCAAGGGATGCAGCCACACCATAGCGTTTTCCCTCCACTGCCTGCAGTTGAATGGTGAACCGTGTGGTCTGGCCTGCAAAGACAGGTTTGCCGTTGCTCCCTGAGACCCTGATCCCCTGGAGGTTACGATAGGTCAGCAGAATGGATACCAGAAACATGGAGCTGAGCAAAAAGGTCAGCAGATACCCAAGGTTGTTGTTATGGTTGATGGAGCCTGTGAGCAGGGCGATCAGCATACCAAAAAAGATGACGCCGTACAGGGTCGGATGAAATCCATAGTGGACACCCTTGATGCGGATGGCCGGAGTGTATCGCTGCAGCCCGGCAGGGGAGAAATACCTCTCAATAAAAGAGCCGACGGATTTGTTCATGTGGGTACCGCAACAGCCTGAAAACATGCAACAAGGTCGTCAAAAGGCATCTCCGTCAGGGTATCGGCCTGGCGCAGTCTGTGCCCGGCCACGTAGGGGAGCACCTGCTGGATATCTTCGGGAAGCACGTAGTCCCTGCCGTGAATCAGTGCCCAGGCCTGCCCGGAGCGGGCCAGGGACAGGCCTGCCCGCGGTGAAAGTCCCAGGGAGAACTGACCGCTGTTTCTGCTGAATTCCAGCAATCCCTGAATATAGGCGATCAGCGGTTCCGAGAGATGCACTTGCGGTACCAGTTGCTGCAACTTCAGTACCTGCTCCGGATCGAGCAGCGGTTGTGCGCTGGAAACCTTTTCCTGTATCCCACCTCCTCTAAGCAGCCTGCTTTCCGCTTCCTTGCTTGGGTAGCCGATGGAAATTCGAAACAAAAATCGGTCCAGCTGGGATTCGGGCAGGGGATAGGTGCCTGCCTGTTCCAGCGGGTTCTGGGTGGCCATAACAAAAAAGGGTTTCGGCAGGGGGCGGGTTTCGCCTTCAATGGAGACCTGGTGTTCCTCCATGGCTTCCAACAGGGCGCTTTGGGTTTTCGGAGTGGTCCTGTTGATCTCGTCTGCCAGCAGGATCTGGGTGAAGACCGGTCCTTTGTGGAAGGAAAAAGAACCGCTTTTCTGTTCAAACACGGCAACACCAAGAATATCTCCGGGCAGCATATCGTTGGTGCATTGAATACGCTGAAATTCCAGTCCCAGGATTCCGGCCAGTACCTTTGCCAGCGTGGTTTTACCTATTCCGGGAATATCTTCTATCAGCAGATGTCCCCGGGCCAAAAGGCAGCACAGGGAGAGTTTGACCTGCTGCTCTTTACCCAGGATATAGCTGCTGACTTCCTGCTCAAGGGAGGAAAATATTGTGGTCAGCTCCTTTTCGTCATGCAGGAGGCTGACATGTTTTTGAGGTGCGGTGGGTGTACGCATTAAAAAAACCTGGTATGTGGTCCTGTTGAGAGGAACAGTTGTACGGTTGTGGTTCACCTTTGATTATAAAAGAAGTGGGTGGAAATCTGAAAGTAGTAATTATTGTTTTTTATTGCCTCGTTATATCAATGGGTTGTTGATCCATTCCGGTAAAAAATATTGACAGGCAAGATGATTTTTTGTAATGCCTGAATTGGTTGGGCCAATTTTTTATACGTGTAATACAGATGCAGAAAATACGACACGATCAGGTAGTACGAAAAATAGAAGGATTCATCGCCGGCGGCCGCTTCAAAACAGGAGAGCGTATACCGCCGGAACGTGATCTGGCGGAATATTTTCAGGTTTCCCGCAATACCGTGCGGGAGGCGATCAAGGCGCTGGCGGAAAAGGGTGTGCTGGTCAGCCGCCGGGGGGCAGGAACCTATGTCGCCAAGGGCGCGCTTGCATGCATGGTTCATGGATTTACCCGTCGTCACAAGCGCTTGAGCGAGATTTTTGAGCTGAGAAATCTCCTGGAGCCGCAGATAGCGCGCCTTGCTGCCAGGAGGATAACTCCCGACCAGGTCGGGGAGCTTAAAGACATAGTCCGGCAGCAGAAAGAAAATCTGGATGACAAGGAAATCCAGGCGGAACTGGATGATCGGTTTCATTCTCTGATTGCCGAGGCCGCAGGCAATACGGTTCTCGGCGAACTCTATGACGCCCTGCATGGGGCACTGGTTGAGAGCCGGTCTCAAGAGCTGCAGAGTTACGAACGCAATGTTCGTTCCATGGAATACCACGGCAGGCTCACTGAAGCACTGGAGGGACATGCCGAATCCCAGGCTGCGGGTATTATGCGGGAGCATATGCAGCAGGTGGAGTCGAATTTTGAACAGCTGGTTAAAGCACAGCATACTACATGCGGAGCAGAGCATCCGTTTGAAAATGAAGTGAACAGGAGAAGATCATGAAAGAAGTCTTAGACGCAGCACGTGAAAAAATGAAAGGGTATTGTCGGGTTTGCCCCCAATGCAACGGGAAAGTCTGTGTGGGAGAGGTACCGGGCATGGGCGGTCTGGGGACCGGAGCATCCTTTGCCGCCAATTTGGAGGCACTGGCAAAATACAAGTTTAATATGCGTCTGATCCATGACGTGACCACGCCGGACACCAGTATAGACTTTTTGGGCCGTAAACTCTCCATGCCCGTGCTGGCCGCACCCATTGGGGGCGTGAGCTTCAATATGGGCGGAGGCGTCACGGAAGAGGAGTATACCGATGCGGTTATCGGGGGATGTGCGGCGGCAGGAACCCTTGGCTGTACAGGTGACGGTGTTCCGGATTTTATCCATGAATCCGGGTATGCCTCCATTGCTAAAAACCAGGGAAAAGGTATTCCTTTCATTAAACCCTGGGAGGATGAGGAATTCTACCGGAAACTGGAAAAAGCGCAGCAAACAGGAATCGACACCTTTGGCATGGATATTGATGCTGCGGGTCTGGTTACGCTTCGTGAAATGGGACGACCTGTTTCCCCTAAAAATCCGTCCCAGCTGCGAAAGATTATTGCCTCCAGCTCACTTAAATTCATCCTCAAAGGCGTGATGACCGTAGACGAAGCCGTGCTGGCTGCAGAAGCCGGAGTCGATGCCATTGTGGTGTCCAATCACGGCGGCAGGGTGTTGGATTTTGCCCCGGGAGCGGCTGATGTGCTGGAAGCCATCGCCGATGCGGTCAAAGGCAAAGTCACCATCCTCGCAGACGGCGGCGTGCGCAGCGGCGGCGACGTCCTGAAGCTGCTTGCCCTGGG
This sequence comes from Desulfobulbaceae bacterium, assembly GCA_963678525.2. GTDB lineage: Bacteria > Desulfobacterota > Desulfobulbia > Desulfobulbales > Desulfobulbaceae > Desulfogranum. The sequence continues at coordinate 842,939 of CAXXDG010000002.1, read as the reverse complement.
TGCGGATGCGGTGATGATCGGTCGTCCTATTTCTGTTGCCGCAGTGGGCGGTCTGCAGCAGGGCGTGGAGAGCTACCTTGCCAAGATCAAGGGCGAGCTCATCCAGTCCATGGTTCTCACCGGTACGGCTTCGGCTTCCATGGTGAGCAAAGAAATCCTTTACTCCTGATCGGTCAATAAGGGATACACCATGGAAATCATACTCCTTTATCTGGCCTTGGGAGCCTTTGCCGGCGTTCTTGCCGGCCTCCTGGGGATTGGAGGCGGGCTGGTCATTGTGCCCATGCTCACCTTCACCTTCGCTGCCCAGGGAATTCCCCATGACCATATTTTGCACCTGGCACTGGGAACCTCCCTGGCATCGATTATCTTCACCTCTATCTCCAGCCTGCTGGCGCATCATAAGCGTGGAGCCGTCATGTGGCCCACGGTTGTCAGCATTGCTCCGGGAATCCTGATCGGCACCTTTTTCGGCACCTGGGTGGCAGCCCAGCTGTCAACCAATTTTTTGAAAATATTTTTCGGGGTTTTTCTTCTCTACGTGGCCACCCAGATGCTTCTCGGCATTAAACCCAAGGCATCAAGAGAGCTGCCGGGAACCACTGGAATGTTTGCATCAGGCAGTATTATCGGAATCTTTTCCAGCCTGGTCGGGATCGGTGGAGGAACCCTGTCGGTCCCCTTCCTGGTCTTCCACAACACAGCCATGCACATGGCAATCGGTACGGCTGCGGCCATTGGTCTGCCCATTGCCCTGGCCGGCGCGGCAGGCAATATCCTTAACGGCTGGTCCGCAGAGGGGTTGCCGGCCGGATGCATCGGCTACGTGTATCTGACTGCGCTGTTCGGCATTGTTGCAGCCAGCGTCTGCACCGCACCCCTGGGAGCGAAACTGGCCCACAGCCTTCCGGTGGCAAAGTTGAAAAGGATTTTTGCCGTTCTCCTCTATGTGGTGGGAATTAAAATGCTGATCGGTGGGTTATAAGGGCACCTTGAATAATTGCCTTTTCGCCCAATCTCTTTGTTATGTGAAAAAATAATCCTCGGAGGTAAGCGAAGACTCCGATATCATCTATATGCCTCCGGTGATTTTTTTCACATGCCGCGACCTTGAACGAAAAATCTAATTATTCAAGATACCCATAAGATAACAAAAGAGAATCATCCGGCAGGGACGGGATCCTTCCCTGCCTGGTGTTGCAAGTGAATGACGTTAAGTTGAGAGGCAAATACCACGATGAGAGCTTCCCGGCAAAGTACTACTAGAGGATTCCGATAAGCTTTCAAAGGTAAGAATTGCACGCAGTGGCATTTGTCAGCTCGAACGCCTGGTTAGCGGAACTTTTTTTTACATGTGATGTGCCGTATAAACGTCGAGAAGACGACGTATCATTTTTTGATACTGAGTATGGTGCTTTTTTGCTTCTTTTTTGAAAAAGTCAACGCTGGTTTTACTTAGCGTGATAGTGACTTTGACGTTTTCTTCTTTAAACACCAGTTCTTCCGGTGATGGCAAGAAGTCATCAATAACCCGAATTTCACCTAAAGGCTCATCAGTGTAATTAATTTTTCTTTTTGTTTTGGTCGCCATAGATTTTCCTCCATATCCTTTTTTACCGGATCATATGACGAGCGCCGAAAACCCGGCAGGTCTGAGGTGATCTGGACGGGATTACCGGCAGGGGAGAGCAGTTCGGTCAATTTTTCAAGGCACCCTTAAAGTAACCAGGTTATGGCTGCATCGACTTGGTCAGGAGTAAAATATTTGACTGGTGCCCGTCGAAAACCAGCGCTGTTGAACATCAACATTCCAGCCTCCCATTCGGCGTCACCGACAATTCCAATTTTTTCTATTCGATCGCCATGCTCTGCAAAAAAGGTCGAATCGCCCCAGGCTTCATCTTTAACCCAGCCGTTAAAATCCTTTTCAATCAGGATGAGGACCCTGGCACTCTCATGGGGATTCATACCTCTTATGCCGGTCGACTGAATGTCGTCCAAATCTTCCTTGCGCAGAACTCCGCTGAATCTTACCACCCAAATACCGTTTTTATCTTTGTGAATAGTTGCTCCCATGGTTCTCCTTTATTCCAGCGTAAAATATTGGAAAAGCGTTACCATATCAGCCCGCATATCTTTGATAGTAATAGATTTTTGCAGGAAACCGCCGGCTTGTATTTCGTTATCGTCAATATTATTCAGGCTGGTTTCAGCGTATCAGGTGCAGATCAGGATGGGTAAATGCGGCATCCGGTCGCGGATGGCCCGCATGGCTGTTATCCCATCCATTACGGGCATTGATACATCCATAACCACACTGCAGTAGCTTTCGCACTCTGCGCATACTTTTTCTACTGCCCCGTCTTCAGATTTTCAACATAGCCGGGAGTGATTTCTACAACCTGGTCTATGAGCCCTGGTAAATCAATTTCCGGGTATTTTCCCTGCATATTTTCAAGCAGCCGATAGGTGTACAAAGCCGAGACCTCTCGGGGTACCAGCTGTTTGTCCGGTTGTTTAGTCATTTTTTTTGACAGGGTTTCATAGATTCTTTTTAAAAAAGCCTTGTGAGAGATTATTAAGGGCAAGATCAAATAGTTACCACATAGCAGCAAATGCCTCAATACCGGTTGTTCGAGAAAGTTGAGGCATGATATATTAAAATATACTCATGTGCGAATTGCACAAACAGAGAACAAAAAAGTATTTTACAGGGAGAATTGGATGGATGATACAATCAGTGGATCGGAAGTTATTAACCCCGAGACGTTGTCTGCTGCCGAAAAAGCCGCTTTTGCCGATTCTCTGTATGCTCTACACTCACGCATATTTGACGGAGTTGAAAAGAAGCGCTTTGTTAGTTATGTCATTGATTCACCAGCTCAATGGAATCGTATCCGAATATATAAAAACGTAAAGAATGATTGGGTCGGCTATTGTGCGGTACATCGTTTTCATGTGCCGGTCTTCAATCGGCCATGTGTCATTGTGCGGGCAGAGGCCGGAATTTTACGTAAATATCGTGGACGCAGCTTAACTCTGTGGTTTGGCTTTGCAAAGGCGATTCAATACAGATTACGACATCCGTTTTCTGAGCTCTATTATCTCGGCACGTTTGTTCATCCGTCTGTTTTCTATATGTTTTCAAGATATTTCTGCGAATATTACCCTCGTGTAGACACGCCTCTTCCCCTGCAAATCAAGGATCTTATGCTGGAGCTGGCGAAAATTTTTCAGATTAAAGCGGTCAGGGGTAATAATTTTCTGTCACGGGAAGTGGGATGGATAACAAAAGAATCTGAGGCTGATAGCCTTTTTTGGCAGAAACATACACACCCTGCGGTAAAGTTTTACCTTGCTGCCAACCCGACATATGCGCAGGGCAGCGGCCTTTTGGTATTGGTTCCGCTGACATTATCAAATATCTCGCGGTCCCTCACAAGATTTTTGCAGAATAAGTTATCAAAAAAAATCGCGAATTTTAAACCTTGATTGTACGTCACTACACACACAGGGGCGGAATTGCAGGTTAGTTGATTCTAAAATTTGTCGTGTAACTTGATGTACAAGGCGGGAAATGCGTCAAAGAATGAACGGAGGCGGTCGGTATGGCGTATCATATTTTTGTTGATTCCAGAGAAGATTCAATCTCTGCGGTAAGTGATTATCTTGATAACGTAAGTGATAACTGGGTAAATTCCCCAAAGTACCGGCTATCACCAAACCTGTAAGTGATTACGGGGTGCCGGAGATGCCGGCCATCGGCAGGCGCAGCGTACACCTGTACGTAAACAGGCCGATAACACCGCAGATTCGCTGTCCCGTTATCGCTTACGCCGGACCTTCTGCAAGGTCCGGCAAACCACTCGGTTGCAACTGTAAGAAATGGTAAGATGCGGTAAGAAATAGGTTGAATGGGTAGGATTCGGTTCCTGATATTGACAACATTTTTTCATAGTTGTCTATTACTCTCTGACTTCTAGAGTAGAAGGTAATCCGGTCAGTTAACAGTTGGACCACAGTGTGGTGTTGACAGCAATACTGTTCGATTGCTGCGCAATGATTCATTGTATACGATATATCTTTTTTTGATTCTTAGAGAGTGTCTGTCCATAAATGGTCTTTTCGGAGTCTTCGCTTACCTAAACTTGAGCAAAAATCCTCATTTATGGACAGAAACTAGAGAATATCTCCTATGCGCACATATAACATATGAGATTGGCAGTAAATGTATTGTAAAGAGATCTGTAATGGTGGAGAAGAAACGGAACGTTGCCGCTTTTTACTGCGGGATCAATTATGCAAAGGAGCTCATATGAGACGGAAAAGTATAGTTTTATGGTTTGTCTGTATTTTTACTCTGCTTTCTTTCAGTAACGCGCTTGCAAAAGACACTTGCAAGGCGAGCTATGGTACCGCCGGTCAACTTTTTACCCTTGCAACCGGAAGTCCTGGTGAATTAGGGCTGTTGGAAAAACTTGCCGATGCTTTCAATGCAGAGCACGGAACCATTCTGTGCTGGCAGAAAGCGGGGTCCGGGAAATCATTATCCCTGTTGCAAGAGAAGAAGGTCGATGTGATTATGGTACATGCTCCTGCTGCTGAAAAGCAGGCGGTCACCGATGGCTGGGCAATTAAGCGTACACTGATTGGGTCCAATGAATTTTATATTGTCGGTCCTGTAGATGATCCCGCACACATCGCAAAAGCCGCATCTGCCGCAGACGCCTATACACGCATTGCTGAAACAAAGGCGCCGTTCCTTTCCAGAGGGGACAATTCCGGAACAAACAAAAAAGAGCTGGCTATCTGGAAGCAGGCAGGCATTCATCCGGAAGGTGACTGGTATGTGATAACCAAGGATTTCATGATGGCTACCTTAAAAAAAGCCGATGCAGTCAACGGCTATTTTATGACTGACTCTTCGACATGGGTTGCCGGCAAAAAGGAACTGCATAATCTCAAAATTCTGTTCAAAGGAGACCCCTTTTTAATCAACACCTATCATGGATTGTGTCAACCGGAGGGGGCAACGCCGGCGCAGCCCATAGCTGCTCAGTTTATTGATTTTCTCCAATCCGCAGAAGGGCAGCGCATAATAGGGGAGTACGGCAAGGACATGTACGGTGAGCCGATGTATAATGATGCAGAGTATGCACAGCAGTATGCACATTAAAGACTGGTGCATGCAGCCGTCTATCCGGCTATTTAGGAAAAATTTTTATATATCTAAGAACAAATCGTATCAAAAGGAGCGTAGAAATGAAAAAAATTCTCATTCTGTTGATGATGTCGGCACTGGCTACGACAGCTTTTGCCAAGGAGACGGTTGTCATTTTCCATGCAGGCAGCCTGTCTGTGCCCTTTGCTGAAATTGAGGCGGCCTTTGAAGCCATGTATCCGCAGTATGATGTCCAACGGGAAGCCTCCGGCAGCCGCGCCGCCGCAAGAAAGATCACCGATATCAACAAACCTGCGGACGTCATGGCCAGTGCGGATTATAAGGTGATCGACAACCTGATGATCCCCAACCATGCTAAATTCAACGCTCAATTCGCGACCAACGAAATGGCCATAGCCTTTACCGACAAAGCAAAATACGCCGACGAGATCACAGCCGAAAACTGGCCGCAGATCTTTCTGAAAGAGGGTGTGAAGGTAGGACATTCCGATCCTAATATGGATCCCTGTGGATACCGCTCGATGCTGGTCACCAAACTGGCTGAAAGCTATTACAAGACACCCGGCCTGTTTGATCAGCTCTTCGGCTATGGCGATTCCTATCAGAGTAATGAAGAAAACAAGGACAAAGTTATCGTACGCCCGAAGGAAACCGATCTCCTCGGCCTTATTGAAGCGGGTATGTATGATTATCTGTATATTTATAAATCAGTCGCAGAGCAGCATCATTTAAGATATCTGGAGCTGCCGGAAGAGGTATCATTGAAAAGTGCGAAATTTGCCGATCAGTATGCGAAGGTAACCTTTCAGATCAATGGGAAAAAGCCGGGTGAATGGATTACCAAAAAAGGCGGCCCCATGGTGTACGGCATCACTGTTGCTGAAAACAACAACTCTCCTGTAAATAAAGAAGGAGCGGTTCTGTTTGTGAAGTTTGTCCTCTCGGAACAGGGACAGGAGATAATGAAGAAAAACGGTCAGGGAGTCATCGCTCCGCCTGTAATCACCGGAGATGCTTCTATCCTGAACTGATGCTGTCGCTTCGTAAGATACATCTGCAAAAAGGGTCCTTTACCTTAGGGGAAGTTTCCTTTGAGGTGAAGGGCTGTGATTATTTCGTTATCCTTGGAAGAACCGGCAGCGGTAAAACCTTATTGCTGGAAACCATTGCCGGACTCCACAAGCATACGGGTACGGTTTTTTTTAACGAGCGCGATATCACCAATGTTCCGCCTGAAAAACGAAAAATAGGCTTTGTTTACCAGGATTTTGCCCTTTTTCCTCACCTGTCGGTCATTAAAAACATTCGTTTTTCCGACAGGTATCATAAACAGTCAACGAACTCCCAATGGGATGAACTCATCGAATTTCTCGATCTGGAAGATCTCCTTCACCGCGATATCCGTTACTTGAGCGGCGGCGAAAAACAGCGAGTGGCGCTGGCCAGGGCGATCTATTTCCGTCCTGACATCCTGCTTCTCGATGAACCTCTCAGCGCCATTGATCCCAGCTTCAGAAACACGATTATGGAGAATTTAAAGGGACTCAATCATCGTTTTCATACCACTGTAGTCCATGTAACCCATAATTTTCGCGAAGCCGCGTATCTGGCAGATAACATAGGTATCATGATGAATGGAAAGCTGGTTCAGCAAGGACCGGTTCAGAAGGTCCTCCAATGTCCTGACACGATTCCCATTGCCAAGTTCCTGGGTTTTAAAAATATTCTGCCCGCAAGGTTGATCAAGCCGAGGTCTGAAGGGGGCTGTTTTTCTCTGAATCCGTCACTGGTCGTGGTCAGCGCCCATGCCCTGACAAGCGATTACAGCATCCGCGGCAGGTGTCGGCAACTCAGAGAAGATACGGATCATTTTAAACTCATTGTCGACGTGGACGACTGCCCTGTTTTTGTAAAGCTTGCCAAGCAGATCTATGATCCCGCTCTCATGCAGGTCGGAGCTTCACTGTATCTGAATTTTTCCCACACTGCCGTCACCAGCTTTAAATCGTCGGAGAGTCTTGATGAACTATCTGTTTAATATCATCTTTTTCATTCTTTCGACATGTGTGCTGTTGTTTATAACCATTCCTCTGATCAGCCTCTTCAGCGGGGTAGGTTGGGACGGGTTACTGGATTCGCTCCTCGATGCTGAGATCATGGGCTCCGTACTGCTGACCATGAAAATTTCCTTTCTCGGTACGTGCCTGATTCTTTTCATCGGTCTGCCTCTTGCCTATCTTATCGCCCGAAATAATTTCAGAGGCAAATCAATTATAGAAAGCATCATCGACATACCGGTCATGATTCCGCATACAGCCGCCGGCATCGCGCTTTTAACGGCTTTTAACCGGGGGGTAATGGAGAGTTTTTTCAAGAGCCTGGGCATTCGCTTTATCGACACCGAGGTCGGCATCATGTCGGCCATGATGTTCCTCTCCTCGCCGTTTCTCATCAACGGCGCCAAAGAGGGGTTTAAGAACATTGATCCAAAGCTGGAGAATGTAGCGCGGACTTTGGGAGCCGGGCGTTTTTCCGTTTTTTTCCGGGTTGTATTGCCAAATGCGAAAAAAGACATTATCAACGGTATGCTGATGATGTGGAGCCGGGGGCTCGGGGAGTTCGGCGCTGTGGTAATTATTGCGTATCATCCAATGGTAGCGCCGGTACTTATATACGACCGTTTCAATAGTTACGGTCTTTCTTATTCCGCCCCGGTAGCGGCTGTCATGATAGCGGTTTCAGCGACTACGTTTTTGCTGGTTCGAGGATTAAACAACAGGAAAAGTCTTTGACCCGAATTTTTCATTAACTTTCCATGTATCTGTGTGCGCAAACTTTTTTCGGGATGTTCTATCCTGTTTGAAATGTGAAAAAATGCGGCGCAGGATCTAATCGACATCGTTCAAGATGGATTGACCAATGCTTACTGCTCTGATCACTATTTTTTCCACCAGTTTTATGATTGCCCTTTCCGGCGCCCTGATGCCGGGACCGGTTCTGACGGTGACTGTCAGCGAAAGTACCCGTCGAGGTGCCCTTGCAGGACCGCTGATGATGCTTGGACACGGCATCCTGGAACTGGCCCTGATCATGGCCCTGTTTGCAGGACTGGCCCCTTTTCTCAGCCAGGACAAGGTGTTCATAACCGTATCCTTTGTGGGGGGGATAATATTGATGTGGATGGGAATCGGCATGCTTCGTCAGTTATCGACTACAAAATTGACCATGGAGGCCTCGTCGGAACAATCCCGTAATCTGGTATTGGCCGGAATCCTGCTCAGCCTGGCAAACCCATACTGGCTGATCTGGTGGGCGACCATCGGCATGGGATATATCCTTTTTTCAGTCAAATACGGGGTGGCCGGCGTTGCAGCCTTTTTCTGCGGCCACATTCTTGCGGACGTTGCCTGGTACAGTCTGGTATCATTTGGGGTGGCTAAAGGCAAACGGTTCTTAAGTGACGGCGCCTATCGGAAGTTAATCGGATTCTGCGCCTCTTTCCTGCTGTTTTTCTCCTGCTATTTTTTCTATTCGGCCATTGACCGGCTGCTCTAATTTCGGAAAGTAACGCATATCCCCCCTGTAGATCAGGGGGGAATACGGAGATGCCGTCTGTGAATCCGAATTATGCTTCCTGTGCTTTGGGGGCAACCGGTTTTGGAAGCTCGCCGAACACTTTGTCAGTGAACTTCACGTACCAGGCAGCTGACTGGACCTGTATAATATAGGCCAGAGCTATCACCAGGGCGGCATTGGCTCCTGCTTCGCCAAAGGCATTGATGGCAATGGCCAGGGCAATAGACAGGTTCCGCATGACAGTGCCGTAGACCAGGGCGATGCCGTCATTGCGACCAAACAGGGTTTTCCCGACCAGGGTGGAGACGGCAAAGTTCAGCCCATAGAGAATCAGCAGGGGGATGAAAATCGACAGCAGCATTCCCGGTTGAGCGGTGATGGTTGTCGCTTTCAGCGCCATGGCCACAAAGACGATTCCCAGGACGCCGATGGTGGACAGGGCCGGGAAACGCGGCGCAATTTTAGTCTTAAACTCATCCATTCGGTATTTTTTCAGTAAAAACTGGCGAGTCACAAACCCTGCAGCCATGGGCAGAAACACGATAAAGACGATCTGCTGGACCACCTTGAAAAAATTTACGTCCACCTGCGCACCCAGGAGCCATTGCACATAAAAGGGTGTGGCAAGGGATCCCAGGGTCAACCCGATCACAGTCATGTTGATGGCTGCCCCCATGTTGCCCTTGGCAAAGCCGGTCCAGGAGATGGTCATGCCGCTGGTAGGCAGGAGTGCGGCCAGGAGGAGGCCCAGCGCCATATACGGCTGTTCCGGAAAAAAAACTTTTCCCAATCCGTAGGCAACAAAGGGAATCAGAGCAAAGTTAATCAGCTGGGTCAGGGACTGGAGCTTGACATCCAGCCCCTGTTTCAGGTGCTTGATGTTCAGGGTGACCATCATGGGATACACCATGAGAAAGGTCAGGGGAATGATGAGCGTCTTTAAGCTTTTCACGAGCTGCGGTGATGCTGTAACCCCGAAAATGAAGCCGGCGATCATAAACGTTGGAATCGCATAAACCAGGTTTTTGTTGATCTTGATCAGATATTTCCACATAACGGCGCCTCTTGATGGGTGTTTTTTTATCTTGCTTCGTCGATCATTGAGTGAATTGTGCTGTATGTTCCTGCAAGGGATTTCGAAAACTTCGGATCTTCAGGCACCAGCGCTTCGATCTCCTCCTGCGCATAGCTCAGGTACCGGATCTGCGTAGTCCCGTTTTGTGAGAAAACGTGCACAAACTTCGGCATCAGAATAGCGCGTTCAGGATTGGCGGTTAAACTTTTATCCGCCTTGGTCGGTTTACAGATATGGATCATGTGCATATCAAAATCTTCCGGGACATTGCCGCCGTGTTCAGCAAAGGTCTTTTTCATATCCATGGTGGCGGTGTTGTTGATGACATAGTTATTGGCTTTGACGACTGCTGCAAAATCTTTCACGAATCCGGACACGCTTTTACTGCTTTCAACTGCATATACATTTGTATTTTTGTGCATGACTCCATTCCTTTAATCTAAATGTTTGAGCAGGGAGTTTTTTGTGCTTGTAAATAATTCAAAATATGTGCCTGAACTGTGTGTTGATTGTAACGCATTGAAATGGTGATGGTATCGGTTGGTTTTATTTGACCGTCTTTTGTTTTCCTGGTACAGAGTAACGTGTATGTAACGTTACTTCTGTCCTTTGGTAACGTTACTGTTACCGGAGGAAACAGATGGAAAACAGAAACGGCGGCTTTCTCAGCGAACAGTTTGTCAGCAGGATTATAGATTCCATGGCAGATGGTGTGTTTATCATGGATGACCGGGGCCGCATCACCTACTGGAACCGTTCCATGGAACGTATCAGTGGGTATACAAGTGAAGAGGCTCTTGGCAAGACCTGCGCCCTGCTCAGCTGCAGCAGGTGCTTCGGCAAGAGCTGCCCGGCAGATGCCGACAGATGTAAAATTTTTGAACGCGGTTACTCAGAGGCCAAAGAATGCCATCTGCAGCATAAAGACGGCCGTGATATTCCGATTATCAAGAACGCCAGCGTAGTAAAAGACAGTGACGGTAAGATCCTGGGTATTGTTGAGACCGTAACCGATCTTACGGAACTGAACAGGGCCAGGACCAGGGCTGAGCAGGCCTCCCTCAGGTTGGGCGAGGTGCACAGGCTTGACAATATTATCGGTAAAAGCGAGGCAATGGTCAAGGTCTTTACTGCTGTGAAAATGGCTGCAGCCAGTGACGCAACCATCCTGATTCATGGTGAAAGCGGTACAGGCAAGGAGCTGATTGCCGGAGCGATCCATTTTAACAGCGAGCGCAGATCCAATCCCCTGGTTACCGTAAACTGCAGCGCCCTGCCGGAGACCCTGCTTGAAAGTGAACTGTTCGGACATGTAAAAGGCGCATACACCGGGGCTCTTCGGCCAAGGATCGGACGCTTTGAGGAGGCTGCAGGGGGGACGGTTTTTCTTGATGAAATCGGGGAGCTCAGCCCGTTTATCCAGGTAAAACTGCTTCGTGTCCTGCAGGAGCGGGAGATAGAGCGGTTGGGGGAATCCGTGAAACGTAAGGTGAATATCAGGGTGGTTGCGGCAACCCATAAGGATCTGCGGCAGATGATCAGCGCCGGCACTTTTCGTGAGGATCTCTATTATCGTCTGCATGTATTTCCTATTTCAGTGCCGCCTCTTCGAGAGCGCAGGGAAGATATTCCCCTCCTGGTAAGCCATTTTATTGAGAAGGTTAACCGGCGGACAGGCAAACAGATCGTGGATACCTCCCGTGAAGTCATGCGCACCTTTCTTGATTATGACTGGCCCGGTAATGTGCGGGAGCTGGAAAATGCCGTTGAGCACTCTTTTGTACTCTGCACCAGGGATCGGATCGAGCTTGACGATTTACCGGAGGTCCTCAGACGCCCTGCCGGCGGGGAACAGGGACGTGTTTTCAGGCCTGCAACAGAGGTAAAAAGGTCCAGGCTCAACAGGGAGGAACTGCTCGGCCTGCTCGCGGAATGTGAGTGGAACAAGGCGGAAGTGGCCAGAAGGCTTGGGGTCAGTCACACTTCTGTCTGGAAATATATGAAGAAATGGGATATTCCTTTGCAACGTTAGCTACGTTGCAAAAAAAGAGTAAGGCTGTGCAAATTGAGAGGAGCTCTTTGCGCACCTGTAATGTAAACGCGTCTGAACAAAAGGAGGAGGACCATGAAAATCACACGCCTGGGTTGTCTGCTTATTATATCTGCACTGCTTGCGGTGTCAGGGCATACGGCTTACGCCAAGGACAAGCCCATTGAGATCGTTTTTTCCACCTACATGCCCACGTCATACCCTTATCTGATCAAGCCGTTGGAAAATTTTATGGAAACAGTGGAAAAGCAGTCTGGAAACAGGGTGAAGTTCAAGTTTTTCCACTCCGGGCAGCTGTATAAGGGCAAAGAAGAGTTTGCAGCCATGGAGCGGGGAGAGATCGATATGTGCGCACCCAACGATCTCTACCTGACAGGCATTATCCCTGATACCGGTATCAGTAATCTGCCATTTTTATGGGATACCCCGGCCAGTATGCAAAAGAGCCTGGATGCCGGCTTGTGGGATCTGGGCATCAATCAGAAATTTGAACAGCACAACGCCAAGGTGCTTGGGTTGTCAAGCGGAGGATCCTACCAGATTTACGTGAAAGGAGACAAAGTCACCACCCCTGAAGAAATCAAGGGCCTCAAGTGGGGCGTGTCCGGCAGTACTGCCAGTAAAGCAATGGAGTTGATGGGGGGCAGCCCGACGACCATGAGTTCCGGAGAGTTGTACATGGCCCTGCAGAGAGGAACCATCAACGGGACCACCAGGCCGATGATTACCGGATTGGGACGTAAACTCTATGAGGTGGTGGATAACCTGACCATCACCAACATGGCCTATTTCACCTGTGTGCTCGCCATCAACAAGGAAAAGTGGGAGAGCCTGCCCAAGGATATCCAGGATATCATGATTGCAGCGGGTAAGCAGCGGGATCAACAGCAGCTGGAAATGCTGGAAGCCTTTATGGAAGAAGCCATCCAGCAGTATAAGGACAAAGGCGTCAATGTCCATGTTCTGACAGGAGAAGAATTGGCAGCCTTTAAAAAAGCCATGGTTCCTGTTCATGAGTGGTGGTTGAGCAATGTCCCTGAAGGCAAAAAGTACATTGACTTCGTGGCAGAGCACCATTGACAGGGAAGTGTGGGGGGTAACCCCGTGAAGAACGATCCCCCGAACCTTGGGGTCTCCAGAGGTCGGGGGATCGGAGATGCAAGCGTTGCACCTTGTTGTGCCTGTTATTCCGGATAATTTTTATTGCCTTATTGCTGCTATGAAATCACCTTGGAAATCACTGTTCAACGGGCTCGAAATCGTCAGCTCTGTGGGAGTAGTGCTGGCGGAAATAGCCCTGGCGGTTTTGCTCATACTTGTTTTTCATGAGGTCGTTGCCCGTTATGTGTTCAACAACCCAACCCTCTATTCCGTGGAGATCAGCGAATATCTGCTGATTTTTATCGCTTTTATGGCTGCGGGCTGGGTCATGAAGAATAACGGCCACGTGCGAATGAGCTCGGTCATCAGCCTTATGCCGCTGCGAATGAGGCAGTTTGCTGATGTTTTCACTTCCATTATCGTATTTTGTTTTTGCGCCATCCTTGTCTGGCAGGGGATGAAATCTTCCCTGATGGCCTTTACCGGCGGCTACCATTCAAGTTCTCTACTCAATGTCCCTCTATGGATTCCCTATGCTATAATTCCACTCGGCTCCCTGATTCTTGCGCTGCAGATGATCGTTCGAATTGGAAATACGATTGCCGGCCTGACGACAAAAGAACAATCATAGCTCAACAAGGTGATAGCGTGGATTCAGTTACAATTACGATTATTGTTCTCAGCGGCTTTCTGACGCTGCTTTTTTTGGGTATGCCCGTTTTCGGCGCCCTTGGCTCTTCCAGTGTGCTCGGCATTCTCCTGATCCAGGGGGTCAGGGGACTTGGCGCAGTTCCCGGGGTTATTTATGACCGCTTGGCAGTCTTTCCCCTGGTAGCGGTTCCCCTGTTTATCCTTATGGGGGAAATTATCTTTCATTCGGGGATTGGCTCACAGATATTTACGGCGACCAACCGTTGGTTCAACCGCCTGCCTGGTTCCATGGGGATCGCCAGCGTGGCAGCCTGTGCGATTTTCAGTGCCCTTTGCGGTGTCAGCGTAGCCGGAGCCGCAACCATCGGCAGTTTCGCCATCCCTGAAATGCTTGACCGCGGCTATAAAAAATCTCTGGCAACCGGATGTGTTGCGGCCTCAGGAGGACTGGCGCTGCTTATTCCGCCAAGCGTGGCCCTTATTCTCTACGGGGTTGTGGGAGACGAGTCTGTGGGACGGCTGTTCATCGCCGGTATTATCCCAGGCATTGTCCTGGCGGGCATGATGATGGGCTACATCTTTCTGATCGGCGTTTTTCGACCGGAAAGCGCCCCTCGAAGCCGGGAAGAGGTAAGCTGGAAGATGCGCTTAGATGCGTTGCTGCAGATCTGGCCCGTACTCCTGCTGATCATTATGGTACTCGGCAGCATCTATACCGGAATTGCCACCCCCACTGAAGCGGCTGCCGTGGGATGCGTGGGTTCGCTGGTACTGGCCGGGTTCAGGAAAAAGCTGAGCTGGAAAATATTCAGGAGCATCCTTCGTTCCACCATCAGTACCAGTACTATGATCATGCTGATATTCGCCTCTGCACTGCTCTTTGGGTATGTACTGACCAGGCTGCAGGTTCCCCAGGAACTGGCTTCTTTTGTGGCATCCCTGGATATGCCGGGTTGGATTGTCCTGCTGTGCATCTTTTTACTGTTGTACGTGATGGGCATGTTCATGGATGCGGTGTCTGTTATCCTCATATCCACCCCCATTTTGCTGCCCATTATCCAGCAGATGGGATATTCCAGCCTCTGGTTTGGAATCGTTATGGCAATTGCCTGTGAGATCGGTACGGAAACGCCTCCGGTGGGATTGAACCTCTTTGTGATCAAAGGCGTTTCTCCGCCTTCAGTTCGCTTGATGGACGTGATACGCGGCGCCATCCCCTTTGCCCTGGTGGAAACAGCCGGGCTTATCCTCTTTATTGCCTTTCCTCAGCTGGTTTTATGGCTGCCTGATCTTCTTCAATAACGAAGTGACAGGCTGGGGATAAAAGGGGCCGGCGAAACACATGGATAGATCTAGAGAAACTACTCATAGGGGTGTGGTCAAACTTGATAACTCCCTTGTAGTGCAATAGTCTATTCCTGAATCCGTTCCGGAACTTCAGCATCACGATAGATGTGGGGGCATCATGAAGGTCGCGAAGATCATGGATACAGAATTTTCTGTTATTTCAGTTGACGACTCCTTGCAGCAGGCGGCTCAGTTGCTTGACGAGACGGACCGGCAGGAAATCGTGGTTGTCCATCAAGATCTCTCTCCGGCAGGGTTATTGGGCCGCAGAGATATCGTGCGTGCGGTTTCCGGCGGGGCGCCGGGTGACAGTGCCGTCGGTCCCTTTGCAGACATTCGATTCAGGGTCACGGATCCGGATACCCCCCTGTCTGAGATCGATATGACCTCCTGCGAATATTGGCTGGTCTATGCCGGGGGAGAAGCAGTTGGAATCATCCGCTGCGCTGACCGGCAGGGAACCTGCCCCGTCCCGGGAGACAGTGCCGAGTATGAAGCCGTATTTGAGGAACTGGTGCATGCCAGGGACGTCTCCAGGGAACTCAGCGCTATCATTGAATCTTCTTTTGACGGCATCTACGTCACCGACGGCAGCAGTCGGACCCTGCGGGTGAACAAGGCGTATGAACGTATTACCGGCATCAAGAGCAGTGAGGTTGTGGGCAGGACCATGGCCAACCTGGTGGATGAGGGAGTCTATAACGAGTCCGCCACATTACGTGTTCTCAAGGAAAAACATCCGGTAACCATTGTTCAGAATATCATGAAAACCGGCAAGACCATTGTCGCCACAGGTAACCCGGTGTTTGACGAACAGGGGAACATCTTTCGGGTGGTCACTAATGTTCGTGATGTGACGGAACTGAGTCGTCTTCAGGAACAAATTAAAAAGATGGAACAGCTGCAGTCCCGCTATGAAATTGAGTTGCAGCAGCTGCGTAAGTATAACGAAGATCAAAAGAAGTTTGTTCTGAAGTCAAAAAAAATGAAAGAGATCTATGAGCTGGCGTTGAAGCTGGCAAAGGTCGACTCAACCATTCTTATCCAGGGAGACTCCGGGGTTGGGAAGGAGGTGTTCTGCGAGATTGTCCATCGCAACGGCATGCGGCAGAAGAAACCTTTTGTAAAAATCAGCTGTGCCGCCATTCCGGAAAACCTGCTGGAATCCGAACTGTTCGGGTATGAAGCGGGTGCCTTTACCGGCGCCAGCAAAGAGGGGCGCGCCGGAATTTTTGAGATCGCCCATGGCGGTACTATTTTCCTTGATGAGATCGGTGAAATGCCTATAAGCCTGCAGGTAAAATTGTTGCGGGTGCTCCAGGAAAGGGCAATCGTCCGAATCGGCGGCTCCAA
Source organism: Desulfobulbaceae bacterium (assembly GCA_963678525.2). Classification (GTDB taxonomy): domain Bacteria; phylum Desulfobacterota; class Desulfobulbia; order Desulfobulbales; family Desulfobulbaceae; genus Desulfogranum. The sequence goes on along the minus strand of CAXXDG010000002.1, from coordinate 826,604 downwards.
ATCAATCAAAGTGGATACCCGCATCATGGCCGCTACTAATCGTGACCTGGAAGAAATGGTGAAAAATAATGCCTTTCGTAAGGATCTCTTTTTTCGCCTCAATGTTGTACCTGTTATGATTCCTCCCCTTCGTGAACGTAAGGAGGCCATCAGTCACTTTATTTTCTTTTTCCTTGAAAAGCATAATAAAAAATATGGATTCAGCCGACAGGTCACACCAGAGGCCGTTGACGCAATGATTGATTATGACTGGCCGGGTAACGTGCGTGAGCTGGAAAACCTGATAGAACGCCTGGTGGTCATGTCGCAGAGTGAAATCATCACTGCCGACGACCTGCCCGGCAAGCTGAAGCCCGACAAGGAAATTCACAACGGTCTTCACCGCGAAAACAAGCCGTTGAAAGCCGCATTGGCTGAGCTTGAAGGTCAGCTGTTGAGCGCTGCCCTGGAGAAATACGGCAGCTCTCGAAAAGCGGCGGTGGTCCTGGGAATAAACCAGTCCACGGTAGTGCGTAAAGCTAACCGTTTGGGGATTCAGATCGGCAACGAGTAACTGATGCAATATTGCATGGATTGATGCTTTTTTGCATCGAGGCAATAATTTGTTGTACATGTTGGCTTAGAAGGCTTGTTTCATTTTATGAAAAGGGGATATCCAAATTCTTCGATGCAAAAACGCATCGAAGAATAGAGTCGTAATCCTTTTCAGATGCTTTAAATTCTCTCTATGTAAAATAATGCGGATGCGTACCCGTATCACCTGCACACTTTGTCCGTCATGGAAGCCGTTTGGTTTCCTTTTCTGGTTTTTTCCCGTTAAATCATTTTGTTAAAGAGGTAATCTCCAGGTTGGTTCTGGTCTTTTTGTTGTACCTTCACCGCGAGGCCGGATCAGCTGGATATGCCGTTTTCGTTGAGAATAACGGCTCATCAGACAAAAATGTGCCGCACAATATGTAACGGCTCGTTTCTTGCTCATGAAAAGCCATACACCATCGGTATGGACTGGTTTTCACCGGAACAGTGTGCTTGTTCTTGAAATAATGGGGCAGCCGGTACTATCGAATTCTCTGCGCAGAGATGGCCCGCATTGCTTCTCATGAAAGGATTCATGAGTAATGCGGAATAGGGGGCTTTCTAGTTAGGAATCATATCCAAATCAGGAAAGGAGTAATTTGCACATGAGAAACAAAAGAGAGTATGGGGAGAAACAACCGGGTATACCCATGGGGCCGTTAACCCTGCGTATTCCCTTCATCCACTACCGGTTTGAGATCGCCGATTATTTGCAGGGACTGCTGATGTGTACGGTCTGTCTTGCAATTATCCCGGTCTTGACCGGAAAGCTGGGGATGTCGTTTGAGGTGGCCCTTGCCATTGTTATCCTTAACGGTACCTTGTATCTGGCCCATGTCACCTTCGGGGACCCGGTAATTCCGGGATGGGTAACACCGGCAATCCCGTTGCTGATAGCTTATGTGGAAACATTCGCCCCAGGAGTGGAGCGGATGCAGGCCTTGATTTCGTTTGAGCTGACCTTTGGGTTGTTCTGCGTTATTTTAGGCGTCACAGGGCTTGCAAAGAGGTTTGTCGGCCTGATACCCAATGCGGTACAGTCTGCCATTTTAATGGGAGCCGGCTTTTCCGCTGTCATATTGGTCTTCAAACCGGGGGAAGGCCTGAAAAGTTTCGACTCCAACCCCTGGACCATTACCATCTGTATAGGCATCGCTTTTTACCTGCTGTTTTCCGAGCATTTCAAGAAATTGAGAAGGGAAAACAAGCTGATGTACTATCTTGGCAATTTGGGCATGATGCCGGCCCTTGCCCTGGCAATTTTCGTCGGGCCTCTGCTTGGGGAATTACCCTGGCCGACATATGACGGCAACATTATCACCCATCCTGATTTTCAGACCCTGTTCAAAGAGTTTACGATTTTCGGCAATATCCCCTTTCCTCCCTTGAAAATGTTCATCACCGGACTGCCCATGGTGATCAGCTCCTATGTGGTGGTGTTCGGTGATGTTATCCAGTCTCAGGCTTTACTTGATGATGCCCGGAAATACCGCCCTGATGAGAATGTGGACTACAACCCGAACCGTTCCCATATCATCTTTGGGGCCAGAAACAGCATCATGTCCATCATCGGACCTGATATTTCCATGTGTGGTCCGCTGTGGGCTGCCATGCAGGTGGTGGTCTGCGAGCGATATAAGCATGGTCCCAAAGCCATGGAGTCCATCAATGGCGGCGCCGGATCATTTCGTTTGGGAACCTGGACCGGCTATTTTCTCGCCCCCATTGTCTCAACCGTGAAACCGATTCTCGGCGTCGGTCTTGCATCAACCATGCTGATTCAGGGATATGTCAGTGTCCGTGTCGGCGTATTGAAATCGCGCGGCTTCAACGATCTGGGTATTGCAGGTGTTGCCGGCGCCATTCTGGCTACCCGCGGCGCAGCCTGGGGACTGGGGTCTGCAATTTTGTTGACCGTCCTGATTTATCTGAGCAATTTCCGCAAGGCATATGAAAAGGAAGAGCCGATTTTTCCTGTCGATTCTCCGGATGCCATTGCCAAGGAGATCGAAGAGGTAATGAAAGCAGAGAAAAAAGGCTGACGGTATGGCCGTTATACTCGGTTTGACCAAAGAGGCTCGGGGGAACCCGCCCGCAAAATATCTGTTTCTCATCGGAGTTACGGCAGTTTCTCTGACAGGGTTTATGCTGATTTCCGATGAATCTTGGGGCGAGCACCTTTTTTCCCTGTTTGCAGCCATTGCTGTCATTCTTGTCCTGATCGGCTTTGGCTTGAGCAGGATGAATCCAATGCTCTGGAAACGGCTTTTTCACAAAACCGAGTATAAGCGGTATGTGCAGGGGCAAGGCGAAATTATTGAGGTGTTGCGGGATCTGGATGACGATTACCAGGTGCTGTGCGGATTTACCCTGGAATTAATCCATGTGGAATTTCTCGTTCTTTGCCCCGGCAATATTTTTGTCCTTGCCCAGGTCAATACTCAGGAAGCCCTGCGTGTGGAAAACGATCAGCTCATGGCCGGAAATCATTCGCTTCAAAAGCTGACCGCTAAATTGTGGCGAGCAAGTCATCTGCTCAACCTGATAGTAAAAAAAGGCTATGCAAAAGACATCATGCCCAAGCCTGTTTTAATCGTGCCGAATCGACAAGATCTGGAAATGCGCGAGTTTGACGGGATAGCCATTATACACCCAAAGGAACTGACAGCCGTTCTGGCCGGGTCGCGAACGCAGGATGTCTCAGAAGAGATGGTCCTTGGGTTCAGTGAGTATTTATATAAAAGGTATATAGTCTAGATAGAGTTCTGCCTTGCCCGAACATAGGCAGATGAGTGATGCATTGTCTCGAATGGATTGTAAAGACTTTCACGCAGGAATGCTCTTGAGCGGGTGTTCTTGCTGAGAAGGAGGATATAATGTCGAAAATTACCTTGTTTCGGACCACAGAACGAATTGTGATGGGAGCCGGAGCACTTAATAATATAGTAGAGGAAATACAACGTCTTGAAGGTAAAAAGCCAATCATTGTCACTGACCCGGGTTTGGTCTCCACCGGCATCATAGATCGACTGGAGCAAATCCTGGATAAGGGTGGGATGCCCTTTGTCCGTTTTGACAAGGTTGAAGCCGATCCACCCTATGAACTCGTCAATGAAGTCGTGGACCTGGTTACCTCCAACGGCGTGGACTGCGTTATCGGCATCGGAGGCGGTTCATCTCTGGATATTGCCAAGGTCGTCTCCGTGATGGTGACCAATCCGGGATCAGTGGAAGACTATTTCGGCATAGATCTTTTGAAGAAGGCCGGCATTCCCTTAGTGCTGATTCCGACTACCGCCGGCACAGGGAGCGAAGTGACCCCCATTGTCATTCTTTCGGATCATCACGAAAAATTGAAAAAGGGAGTTGTCAGTTCTTTCCTGTTCCCTGATTGCGCATTGCTTGATCCGGAGCTGACCATCGGTCTGCCGCCTGCCGTCACTGCGGCAACAGGTATGGATGCATTGATTCACGCCATGGAGGCATATACTTCCATTAATGCCAATGCCACCACTGATATGCTGGCTGTTCAGGCTATGGACCTGATTATCAACAATATTCGTACGGCCTATGCCAACGGCGGTGACATTGCCGCCCGCGAAAAAATGTTGGAAGGCAGCATGCTTGCAGGTATGGCGTTTGCCAATGCCGGCGTCACCGCCGTACATGCCTTTGCTTATCCCATCGGCGCAGAATTTCATATTCCCCACGGCATTGCCAATACCATTATGCTGACACCGGTCATGGAATTTAACCTCATCGGCAACCTGGAAAAGTTTGCCGACATTGCCAGGATTTTCGGTGAAGACAATCCCGGCATCAGTGTGAGAAAACTGGCCGGTTTAGGTGTAGCGGCAGTACGGCAATTGGCTGAGGACCTGAACGTTCCCCAGCATTTGAGCGCTTACGGTGTGAAAGAGGAAGATATTCAGACCCTGGCCGAAGGTGTGATGAAAGTCACCAGGCTGCTGGCCAATAATCCACGCATCATGCGGGTCGAAGACGCAGAAGCCATTTACAGAAAAGTGCTGTAATCAATATCCCCCGTTCATCACGCTCGGCCTTTCTCGGCGGGCGTGGTGAATTTTACCTTGTCCGGTTAGATAGTGTCTGTCCATAAATGGTCTTTTCGGAGTCTCGTTCCTCGCTTACCTACCCAATTTTTGCGTTATGCTCAAAATTTTATCCTCGAAGGTAAGCGTAGACTCCTATATCACCTATATGTCTGCGGTAAAATTTATCGCATGCCTCGGAGTCTTCGCTTACCTGAACTTGAGCAAAAATCCTCATTTATGGACAGACACTAGATACATGGGAACGGTCTCATGCTTACAATGGTGATGAAAGCTTTGCCGGTCAGTGAGTTCATGCAGCTTGACGTCAAGGTGCTTTCTTTCCATGACACCCTCCAATATGCCGCCTCTTTGTTTGCCGAACACCAGGAACAGTCCGTTTTGGTTTTGGACGCTCAAAATCGGCCGGCCGGCGTCGTTTCCCCAGATCATCTTCTTCAAGCCTTTGCCGCCGGTCGCCATGTCCACGAAACCATCCATATGCTGCCTGCTTACTCTTGTGGTCTGGTTTCTCCGGAAGATTCCCTGCTGTCCGTAGTTGACTCGCCGTATGACTATTGGGCCGTATGCCGGGAGAATACTATTGTCGGTTTGCTCAAGCGCAGTCATCTCACAAAGCAAGCCGAATCATCTGAAAAAGCTCTTTTTCAGCATATGGACAGCGTTATCGGCAGCATTGTCAGGCCGTCTTTCCTTGTTAATGCACAAAAACTCGTTGTTGCCTGCAACACAGCCCTGTGCGAGATCTTGCGTAAGAGAAAAAGGGATATTGCGGGCTGCTCCGTGGAATCATTGCTGGGCTCCTTTCAATACTATGAAAAGCCTGGAAATTCATATGAGAGTGGTGCAAAGCTTGTGCAGAGATGTACAATTCACGGCATTCCATATGCAGCGGACTGGATTCCTCTTTTCCTTGAAGGTGATGAGTGCGGATCATTTGTTCTGCTGCAGAAAAGTGCCGATTTTTCCTCGACTTTCTGCGAACTTGAACGGGCGCGGGACGCATCCCGGGAACTGAACGCCATTATAGATTCTTCCTTTGACGGTATTTATGTCACTGACGCGGAAAGTCGAACCATAATGATTAATGACGCCTATGAACGGATTACCGGTATCAAGGGGCATGAGGTTGTCGGCAAGACCATGACCGAGCTTGTGGCCCAGGGCGTGTTCAGCGAGTCGGTGTCATTACGGGTCCTCAAAGAAAAACGACCGGTCACCATAGTACAGAATATTACCCGGGCCAATAAAACCATTGTGGTCACCGGCAATCCCATATTTGATGAAACAGGAAAATTGTTTCGAGTCGTAACCAATGTCCGCGATGTTACCGAACTGCATCATCTCCAGAAAAAAGTGAAAAAAATGGAACAGCTGCAGTCCAGGTACGAGGTTGAACTGAAGAAGTTCCGTGAAGCCGGCGTTGATCACCAAAAATATGTGATCAAATCGAAAAAGATGAAAGCAGTATATGAGCTTGCTCTTAAGCTCGCCGGCGTTGATTCCACTGTGTTGATTCAGGGTGAATCAGGAGTGGGAAAAGAGGTTTTTGCGGAAATCGTGCATAATAACGGCCACAGGCACGATCGACCGTTTATTAAAATCAGCTGTGCCGCAATTCCTGATAACCTCCTGGAATCGGAACTTTTCGGATATGAATCCGGGGCCTTTACCGGAGCAAACAGGGAAGGCAAGATCGGTATTTTTGAGCTGGCCCATGGTGGAACGATTTTTCTCGATGAAATCGGTGAAATGCCGCTGGGGCTGCAAGTGAAACTGCTGCGTGTCCTGCAGCAGAAGGAGATTGTCCGCATAGGCGGGAGCAAACCCATACGGATTGACGCTCGGATTGTGGCTGCAACGAACCGTGAGTTGGAAGATATGGTTCGCAGTAATCGGTTCCGAAAAGACCTCTTTTTCAGGTTGAATGTGGTTCCTGTTGTGATCCCTCCGCTGCGGGAAAGAAAAGAAGCGCTCAGTCATTTTATTTACCTTTTTCTGCAAAAATGCAACAATCGCTACGGGTTCGGTAAACAGATAGCTCCGGAGGTCGTCGATATGCTGGCCTCCTACGACTGGCCGGGGAATGTAAGAGAGTTGGAAAACATGATTGAGCGTTTTGTGATACTGTCCAAAGGTGAGGTGATAACTGCGGAAATCTTGCCACTTCATTTGCAATCAGTGTCAACTCTATCTTCCAAACCATGTTTTGAAAGTAAGACCTTGAAAATAGCCATGGATGAGTATGAGCGGAATCTCCTCCATGCTGCGATCAAAAAATACGGCACATCTCGGAGAGTGGCAGCAGCATTGGGCGTCAATCAGTCTACAGTGGTCCGTAAAGCAGACCGGCACGGTATTTCCATAGGAAAATAAACCCGCTCGGGGTGGCTGTTTCAGCCTTGGTGCGAAATTTTCGCTTGTTTGGGCTGACTGGATTTGCCTGAATCTGGTGCTACCATGTGGGACAATATCGGACGCCGTGATGCGTCGCAGCATCAAAATTATGCGCCTTCGCATCAATAGGTTACTCCTCTGTTAACTCGGCTGAATAATTGGTATTACATTGTAGGTAAAGGTGGATTGATGCTTTTTTGCATCAATTATGGTTCGTTTTTTAATCCATTTAGGTCGAGATTTTTCCCCTTTTTTTCATTTCTATGCTAGGTATAGAATCCCTCTGATTTTCAGGGAATGGGAAGATACTGCTTCGTGAAATGTGCAGTATCGTGGTTGTGCGAGATTTGCGGAGCTGTTTGTAATGGGCCTGACGGCAAAATCGGTATGGTATCGTCTGTCGGCAGGGAGCGAAACAGCAAACCTGACAGGAGGTGGTCTGATTTTTGCTTTAAAATCAAGAGTAGTGTAAGTGAGGGTAATGTGGCTTCATCAGTGATCTGATTCCGCAGCTGCCGGCCTGTGTGCAGTAGTGGATATCCATAGAGGTGTGAAGGATGTTGTTGGAAGGCGTTAAATTGATGGTGATCGGCATGTCGACGGTCATGTTTTTTCTGTTTTTTACCCTGGTTGTTCTGAGGTTGGTCGCAGATCTGACCAAAAAGGCGGCAGCGCTCGAACTGGAAGCCCTTCAAAAGGAACGAACCCAACGGGCCCGAGTTCAACACCAGCATGCAGAGCTGCCCGGTCCGGCTGACCTGGATGAAGATATCGTTGTTATTGCCGCAGCAATAGCAGCTTATGAGGCGGAGTGTGCATGCTGATCCGCACTGATTATAACAATCAAACAGATTGATGAACGTGTCGCGGGATATTCGCGTGTATTCGTATTCATATATGCAACAGGCTGTATCATCACATCCGCTGTTCGGCAGACCGATGGTGCAGTGAGTATCATGTCACAAACTATATTTGCAGTAGCGCAGGGGGAGTTGCAGTGAGTAAAAAAGTTATCAAGTTCATGGACACGTCTTTCCGGGATGGGTTTCAATCCGTTTTTGGAGCCAGGGTATTGACCAATGATTTTCTGCCGGCCTTGAATGCAACGGTTGATGCCGGAATAACCCATCTGGAGGCGGGCGGAGGTGCACGTTTCCAGAGTCTGTTTTTTTATTGCGGTGAATCCGCCTTTGACATGATGGATCGGTTTCGGCTGGAAGTGGGTAAAGAAGCTGAACTGCAGACCCTTGCCAGGGGCATCAATGTGGTTGCCCTAAGCCAGTGCCCCCGCGATATCATCGATCTGCATGCCAAACTATTTAAGAAACACGGCATGACCACCATCCGTAACTTTGACGCTTTGAACGATACTCGAAATCTCGAGTATTCCGGAGAGCGCATCACACACCACGGTCTGAATCATCAGATCGTCATTTCCATTATGGATCTGCCTCCCGGTTGTAAAGGAGCAGCCCATACGCCCGAATTTTACATGGAACGATTGCAGAGCATCCTTGATTCGAACATACCTTTTCAGTCCATCTGCTTTAAGGATGCATCCGGCACGGCAAATCCCAAAAAGGTATATGAGACCTTCAAAGCCGCCCGCAATGTCGTGCCTGAGAGTACCATCCTCTGGTTCCATACCCATGATACCGCGGACCAGGGGATCGCCCAGAACATGGCGGCCGTAATGGGAGGCGCAGACGGCATAGACCTGGCAAAGGCGCCTGTGAGCGGAGGCACCTGCCAGCCTGATATACTTTCCATGATGCACGCCCTGAAAGGGACGGATTACACCCTTGATCTGGATTATGTCAAAGTGCTCAAGGCTACCGAGGTATTTGAAGAAGCCATGAAGGAGTACTTTTTTCCGCCTGAGGCCAAAATGATCTCACCAAAGGTAACGCTTTCGCCGATGCCCGGCGGAGCTTTGACCGCCAACACCATGATGATGCGTGACACCGGAACCTTGGAGCTCTACCCCAGAGTCATTAAAGAGATGTCAGAGGTCGTTGCTAAAGGCGGTTTTGGAGCTTCCGTAACCCCTGTGTCCCAGTTCTATTTTCAGCAGGCCTACCTGAATGTAACCCAGGGGAAATGGAAAAAGATCAACCCCAATTACGGGAATATGGTTCTTGGTTATTTCGGACGTACGCCGGCGCCGCCCAATCCTGAAATCGTTAAACTGGCCTCGGAACAGCTTGGCAAGCCGGTGTTTACGGATAACCCCCTGGATATCCTTGAAGCAGGCATCCCCAAAGCGACCAAGATCCTGAAAGAGAACAATCTGCCGGTTACTGACGAGAATATTTTTATCATTGCCAGCTGCGAGCAAAAGGGGCTGGATTTCCTCCTCGGCAAGGCTGTGGTCAATGTGCGCAAAATTACAGAGGAGGAGCGTGAACCGCAAAGCGTAAAGAGCAGTAAAAAAGCCAAGGCGGAACCTGTAAAATCCACAGGACCGAAAAACTATACCATTGTGGTGAACAGTCGTTCCTATGAGGTCCAGGTGGCTGAATCAGGGGCCATTACGGCATCACCATCTGCAACAAAAGAAGAAACTCCGGCGGTTGCAGGACAGGTGGTGGAAGCGCCGACTCCCGGTAATGTGGTCAAGGTCATGGTTGAACAGGGCCAATCAGTCAAGGTGAACCAACCTCTGGTTGTCCTGGAGGCCATGAAGATGGAATCAGAGGTTATGTCCCCCCATGCAGGCAAGGTGCTGGAGATCCATGTACAGTCCGGTGAGACCGTACAGGCAGGCGATATGCTGGTGACCATTGGATAATGGATTTTTTTCAAGGAAATCAAGCGTTACATTCTTCAATGGTGCTGGTATGAAACGATATATTATCTTCGGAACGCTGGCCATGCTGTTGGTCCTCGCCGGCTCAACATGCGGGGCTGAAAGCGCGTCAGCGGAAAAACTGCCGGATATTGCAACCCTGGCAGACAATCTTTTTAAATCAACCGGCGTGTACGGCTTACTGAATGGGCAGGTACACGAAGGATGGACCCACGGCATCGGCCGATTGCTGATGTTTATGGTAGGGCTTGTCCTGCTCTATCTGGGAATTTTTAAACAATTTGAGCCACTTCTTTTGGTTCCCATCGGGTATGGGGCTCTGCTCGCCAATATCCCGGTCGCCGGTATTGCCGAACCGGGCGGCATTCTCCATTACATCTATGAAGTCGGCATTGTGACAGGGGTTTTTCCCCTGCTGATCTTCATGGGGGTAGGCGCATTAACCGATTTCGGCCCCATGCTGGCCAATCCAAAGACCATTCTTTTAGGCGGGGCCGCTCAGTTCGGGATTTTTACAACCCTTCTCGGGGCGTTGTTGCTGTCTGACCTGGTACCGGGAATTAATTTTTCCCTGCGTGACGCCGCTTCCATCGGCATAATCGGCGGGGCCGACGGGCCGACCGCCATTTTTCTCTCCAGTCAGCTTTCACCGCGCCTGCTCGGTTCCATCGCCATTGCAGCCTATTCCTACATGGCCCTGGTCCCCATTATTCAGCCGCCCATCATGCGCTGGTTGACCACCGAGGAAGAGCGAAAAATAACCATGACCCAGATGCGGCATGTCTCAAAAATAGAAAAAATTGCGTTGCCGCTGGTGGTCCTGGCAATCTGTTCGCTGCTGTTGCCGTCGGCGGCTCCCCTTATCGGCATGTTTATGCTGGGCAACCTTGCCAGGGAATGCGGAGTGATCGATCGTTTGACCGATACGATCAAAAATGCGCTTATGTACACGGTAACGATTTTTCTCGGTCTGGGGGTGGGCAGCAAACTGTCTGCGGATAAATTTCTCAACCTTGAGACCATCGGCATTCTTCTCCTGGGAATGATCGCCTTTGGAATAGGTACTGCCTCGGGAGTGCTCATTGCCAAAGCGATGAATAAGTTTTCCGATACTCCGGTCAACCCTCTTATCGGTGCTGCCGGCGTTTCCGCCGTACCTATGGCCGCCAGAGTAGTGAATAAAGTCGGCATGGAGGCAAATCCCCAGAATCACCTGATCATGCACGCCATGGGCGCCAATGTCTCCGGTGTTATCGGGTCCGCCGTTGCTGCGGGTGTACTGCTGGCCCTGTTGTGATGGAAAAGCGAATCAAGTCACATTTCCTACAGGAGATATTTCTCCTGTAGGAACAAATGCGACGTGTGGCCACACTTTGTAGCACAGGAAAATGCCCTGAAACAGACTGACGATTTTGCAAATTATTGAAAACTGCTTACCTTAAAGCTTAAGGAACGTTTTGTATCATGCTCCTGATCTGTGGCCAGGGTCACAGAATGTGCGGCCCGGCTGTGTGCTGTCCCCCTTCAGCAGAGGAGGTGACGTATGGGGTATGCGGTATGTGCTTTTTCGGCTGTACTCCTTTTTCTTTTTCTTGCCTATCATCGCTCCTCTCTTTTGCTCGCGGTTACCTCGTTCTTCGTTGTTCTCCTGATCGGCCTCTGGTCCGCACAATTTCCTGTCCCGGTGACATTGTCTTTAGTTGCCTGCAGCCTGCTGCCGGCAGCCATATTCGTTATCCCCACAGTACGCAGGAATGTACTCACGCGCCTCCTGTTTCAAAAGGCGCAAGCCCTTATGCCTCGGATCAGTGAAACAGAACAGCAGGCCCTTGATGCAGGCACCCTCTGGTGGGATCAGGAGATATGGAGCGGCAGGCCGGACTGGGGAAAACTGCTGGACTATCCTGCACAGCCGTTAACCAGCGAGGAACAGGCGTTTCTTGACGGCCCGGTCACGGAATTATGCGCTATGCTGGATGACTGGAAAATCACCCACCAGGACCTTGATCTCCCGTCTCGGGTCTGGGAATTCCTCAAACAGAACCGCTTTTTCGGTATCATCATTCCAAAAGAGTATGGCGGGCTCGGCTTTTCCGCCACAGCGCACTCGGAAATCATAGTCAAAGTGGCCTCCAGAAGTATTCCTGCAGCGGTTACTGTCATGGTTCCCAATTCACTTGGTCCGGCAGAGCTATTGAAGCATTACGGTACCAGGAAGCAGCAGGACTACTACCTTCCCCGTCTTGCCGCCGGTAACGAGGTTCCCTGTTTTGGCCTGACCGGTCCAGAGGCGGGCAGCGATGCCGCTTCCACGCCTGACACCGGTGTTGTCTGCAGAGGAGAGTATCAAGGTGAGGAGATCCTGGGGATCCGCCTGAACTGGCAAAAACGCTATATCACCCTTGGACCCGTTGCCACGGTTATCGGCCTTGCATTCAAGCTGTACGACCCTGATCATCTCGTTGGTCGAGAAACCGAACGTGGTATCACCTTTGCCCTTATCCCACGAGATACACCCGGCATCACCATAGGCAGACGACATTTTCCCCTGAACTGTCCATTCCAAAACGGTCCCAACCAGGGACAGGATGTTTTCATCCCGCTGGATATGGTGATCGGCGGTACCGATGGGCTCGGCAGGGGGTGGTCCATGCTGATGGAGGCTCTCGCCGCAGGACGGGGCATCTCTCTGCCCGCCCTCTCCACAGGGGGTGGCAAACTTGCCGCCAGGGCGATGGGCGCCTATGCCATGGCCCGTCGTCAGTTCAACTTGCCCATTGCCCGGTTTGAGGGGGTGGAAGAAGCCTTGATCAGGATCGCCGGGAACACCTATATCATGGACAGTGTCCGCCTGTTGACCGTGCATGGAATCGATCATGGAGAGCGACCTGCGGTGATAACGGCCATTGCAAAATACCATTTGACCGAGCTGATGCGTTCCATAGCAAACGATGCCATGGATATCCACGGGGGTGCAGGCATTTGTCTCGGCCCCAGAAATATCCTGGGCCGTATGTATCAGGCTGCTCCAATCGGTATTACCGTGGAAGGCGCCAACATCCTGACCCGCAGTTTCATTATTTTCAATCAGAGCCTGCTGCGATGTCATCCCTGGCTCAGAGAGGAAATCACCGGGATCGCAGAGCACAACCTTGCCCGCTTTGATAGGAGCCTGTTTCATCATATCGGTTTTCTTCTCAGCAACTCTGTTCGCGCACTTGTCCATGGCCTGACCGGCGCCAGAGCTATCCGACCTGCTGCATATCTGCCCGCAACCAGAGAATATCAGCAGCAGGTGACCCGGATGGCAACCGTCTTCGCGTTGCTGGGTGATGTGGCCCTCCTGGTTCTTGGGACGGATTTGAAACGCAAAGAGAAACTGACTGCCCGTCTCAGCGATACCCTTGGGTACTTGGTTTTGACCATGTCCGTGATCAGGCATTTTGCAGATCAGAATACTCCAGAGGAGGATTTGCCGCTGCTGGACTGGGCCTGTCGAAAAAATCTCTATCTGGCCCAGGAAAGCATCTGGTCATTTCTTGAGAATTTTCCTGTCCGCTCTCCGGCACTGGCGCTTCGACTTACCATCTTTCCTTTCGGCCGTAGGCTCAAGTATCCCGATGACCGGCTGGGAAAACAGGTTGCCGCACTCATTACGCATCCTTCAGAAGCTCGGGACCGGTTGACCAGGGGGGTGTTTACGGCGGAGTATGCGGAAAACCTTCATCCAAGGGAAACCCTGTCGTTGCTGGACCGTTTTCTCGTTCTCAGTGTCAAGACCCATCATACAGAAGAAAAACTGCATAAGGCGTATAAGCAGGGAGTTGTCAGCGATGACGACAGGAGCAGCCGTATACGAGAAGCAGCACGGAAAAATCTGATCTCTATGGAAGAAGCTCAGGATCTTCTCGAGCTTGAACAGCTGCATCAGCAGATTATCAGTGTGGATGACTTTGCCGACCTTAAAGAGGAGAACACTGTATGAGCCGTTCACGACCTGTCTATATAGTCGATGGCAACCGCACCCCCTTTATCAAAGCAGCAGGCCGACCGGGACCATTCAGTGCGGCAGACCTGGCAGTGCATGCCGGGCGGATACTCCTTGATCGACAGCCTTTTTTCCCTGGAGACCTCAGTGAAGTCATCCTTGGGTGTGTTATTCCCAGCCCGGATGAGGTGAATATCGCCAGGGTGGTTTCCCAGCGGCTCGGCTGTGGGGCCAAGGTTCCTGCCTGGACCGTGCAGCGCAACTGCGGCTCAGGCATGCAGGCATTGGAGACAGCTGCAGTACGCATAGGTGACGGTCGTTCAAAGATTGTGCTTGCCGGAGGAACCGAGGCCATGAGCCATGCTCCGGTCCTGTTGAACCGGCAGATGGTCGGCCTGCTTGGAGAATGGAATCAAGCTAAAAATAGTACCATGAAGCTCAAAGCCCTTGCTCGGTTACGGCCGCATCATTTCAGTTTGATTATCGGCATGCTGCGTGGGCTTACCGATCCTGTGGTGAACCTGAATATGGGACAAACTGCAGAAATTCTGGCAGAAATGTTTGCCGTCACACGGGAAGAGATGGATGCCTATGCTTTGCGCAGTCACCAGCGCCTTGCACGGGCCTTTGATGAAAAGAGAATGGCTGAAATCTCTCCACTCTACAGCCCGGACGGTCAATATTTTCTCGAAGATGACGGCCTGCGCAGAGATTCAAGTTTGGAGAAATTGTCGCAGTTGCAACCTGTTTTTGACCGGAAATTCGGCCGCATCACCGCCGGCAACGGTGCCCAGATAACAGATGGGGCGTCCATGCTGCTGCTGGCCGACGAAGAGTCGGTTGTTCGTTACGGGCTGCCGGTCATGGGGCGCATCGAGGCAACAACCTGGGTCGGAGTTCCACCTGAACATATGGGACTGGGACCGGTTCACGCTGTGGAACCCCTTCTTCGCAGCAATGACCTGGAGGTATCCGACATAGACTATTGGGAACTCAACGAAGCCTTTGCCGGGCAGGTGCTTGCCTGTCTGCGGGCCATGGAGGATGCCGACTATTGCTCCACCCATTTTGATCGTTCTGATCCGCTGGGTACAATTGATCAGGATCGGCTCAACGTTGACGGAGGTGCCATAAGCCTTGGCCATCCCGTGGGAACCAGCGGCGCCCGCATTGTTCTGCATCTGCTCCATGTCCTGCGTAAAGGTCAGGCTGAGCGAGGCATTGCCACGCTCTGCATAGGAGGTGGTCAGGGAGGTGCCATGCTGATTTCGCGAACAGATTCCATAACCCGATAACTGTAACCGTTTATCCAGTGTCCCGGATTCGTTCAAGCAGGTCTCTTCGCTATAGTTGGCTATGCGATGAGGCCTGATCGGGCAAAGACGGGACGCTGGTGAACGGTTACACGACAATAGTGAAAAGGATTGACCATATGGATACAACACAGACGTCATACAATCATTTTCATTTTTCCCTGGATGAGCGGCGAATCGGCAGGCTCACCATGGATGTCGCCCATACGTCAACCAACGTCCTCAGCCGCGAGGTGCTGCTGGAGTTGCAGCAAGCTCTTCAAGATATACGTAAGGCCGCTCCGTCGGCCCTGATTATCCAATCCGCTAAAAAAAACGGTTTTATCGCCGGGGCTGACATCAAGGGATTTACGGACCTGCAAACAGAGCAGGAAGCCCTGGAATTGATAAAACAGGGACAGGATATCTTTTCCGAGCTCGAGGATCTACCGTTTCCTACCATCGCACTCATTCACGGCTTCTGCCTGGGAGGAGGGCTTGAACTGGCCCTGGCGTGCACCTATCGCATCGCAGCGGACGAACCACAGACCAAAATCGGATTACCGGAAGTGAAGCTGGGCATCCATCCGGGCTTTGGCGGCACTGTCAGGTTACCCCGGCTCATTGGCGGTCCTGCAGCCTTATCCCTGATTTTGACCGGACGAATTCTCAGTGCTTCCCAGGCTGCCCGTGCCGGTATTATCACCCATGCCGTACCTTTACGGAACCTCAAGAACGCAGCAGTGCAGCTAGCGCTTTCTCCTCCGGAGCCTGTGAAAACAACAATGAGCAACAGGCTGACCGCATCCTTTCCCGGCAGGGCCCTGGTGACTGCAATGGCCAAACGAAAACTGGAAAAGAAAGTAAGGGAGTCACACTACCCGGCTCCCTATGCGGTTCTGGAACTGTACAGAAAATTCGGCGGTTCGTTTTCCGCCATGATGGAACAGGAAGCCCGTTCTGTGGCACGTCTTATTCGAGGTGACGCCGCACAAAACCTTATCCGCTGCTTTTTTCTGCAGGACCAGCTTAAATCCCAGTCAGGAGACGCCGGCTTTGTCCCCAAACTTGTGCATGTTGTGGGGGCCGGAGTTATGGGAGGTGACATAGCGGCTTGGTGCGCCCTCAAGGGGTACAGGGTTTCCATCCAGGATAACAGCCATGAAATTCTTGCCCGTTCCGTGCAGCGGGCAAACCGGCTCTTTCAACGGAAATTGAAAAAGAAACACCTGGTGACGGCTGCACAGGACCGATTTATTCCTGACCTGGACGGGTTCCATGTCGCCAAGGCAGATGTGGTTATTGAAGCGATATATGAAGATGTCAGCGCTAAAAAATCGTTGTTGAGCGGCATTGAGCCGCAGCTTAAACCGGACGCTCTGCTGGCAACCAATACGTCATCCATCCCCCTGGAGACCTTGGCTGAAAATCTCCGGCAACCGGATCGCCTGGTTGGACTGCACTTTTTCAACCCTGTTGCCGGGATGCAGTTGGTGGAGGTCGTCGGCACAGCGTACGCATCCAGTCAGAGTTTGCAACAGGCTGTTCAATTCAGCAAAAAGATAGGTAAACTGCCCCTGCCTGTACGTTCCAGTCCGGGTTTTCTGATCAACCGCATTCTTATGCCCTACCTCCATGAGGCAGCCATATTGGCAGATGAAGGTATTTCCCCCGCTGCCATTGATCTGGCTGCTGAAGAATTCGGCATGCCTGTCGGCCCTATTGAGCTTATTGATATGGTGGGGCTTGATATCTGTCAATCCGTGGTCGCCTTTATGGGCAAAAACACACAGGACCGGATGCCGGACTCCTTTCATGCGCTTTTGCAACAGGGACGATTAGGGAAAAAGAGCGGAGCAGGGTATTATACATATAAAGGTAATATACCCCGGAAGGAGAAGCCGGGCAAACACGCTGACGTTCCCGCAGATCTTACAGACCGGATGATACTCCGGCTGGTCAATGAAAGCGTGGCCTGTTTGCGGGAAGAGGTGGTTGCAACCCCTGACCTGCTTGACGCGGGCATGGTCTTTGGGACAGGTTTTGCGCCGTTTCGGGGCGGGGTGACGCAGTATATGCAGCAGCAATCCGCAGCAACGCTTCACAGTCGGCTTCTTGAGCTGGAAAGATCCTATGGCGAACGGTTTAAACCGGATAGAGGATGGCTGAAATTGTAGGCAGGAGGTCAAACTATGCGGCATACAAAAGACTATCTGCTCCCTGATGTGGTACAAACACTTCCCGGCCTGTTTTGGAAAAGGGTCGCACAGACCCCTGAGCGAGTCGCCTATCGTTTTTTTGATACGGTTGGCGAGCGGTGGAAGGACATCACCTGGAAGGGCATGGCAGACAAGGTAGCCCAATGGCATAGTGCACTGCTGGAGGAACAGCTGCAGCCCGGTGACCGGGTTGCCCTGATGCTGCCCAATGGACCGGATTGGATCTGTTTTGATTTGGCCGCGCAGACTGCCGGCCTGGTGGTAGTACCGCTTTTTGCCAATGACAGGCCTGAGAATATTGCCTATATCCTGGAGGCAACCCAGGCAAAGGTACTTCTGTGTCCTGGTCTGGCCTATTGGAACGATCTGGAATCTGTGCTGGATAGGCTGCTCCATATACACAGGATCATCACCCTGGATTATTGTAAACCTCAGGAAAAGGATTCCAGGATTGCCTGCTGCGACACCTGGCTTGACGAGCGTTCTTCCGAAATACCAACGCAGTATCCCACAGACAGCGACCTTCCGGCCACCATTGTCTTTACCTCCGGCACAACCGGCCCTCCAAAGGGAGTTATGCTCAGCCACCGTAATATACTGGAAAACTGCCTGGCCGGTCTGCATGCAGTGCCGGTTTACAGTGATGATATCTTTCTTTCTTTTCTTCCGCTCTCCCATATGCTGGAACGAACCGTCGGCTACTACCTGCCCATGATGGCCGGCGCCCTTGTCGCCTATAGCCGCTCCATCCCCTTGCTTGCCGAAGACCTGACCAGTATTAAACCGACCGTTTTGATATCCGTGCCACGGATATTTGAACGTATCCATGCAGGAATACAAACCAAGCTGGCAAGCGGCTCCAGGCTTTCAAAAGTGGTGTTCGACCTGGCCGTTGCCTGCGGCTGGAAGGCGTTCTTGTATCGTCAGAAAAAGATCCGTTTTCATCCGCTCCTGCTTGTAAAACCCTTTGTACATGGAGTGATTGCACGCAAAATCCAAGAAAAACTCGGGGGACGGATAAGGGCAATCGTCAGTGGCGGGGCTCCATTGGCGCCTGAGATCGCCCATATGTTCCTGGGCCTGGATATTCCGCTGCTCCAGGGGTATGGACTGACCGAAACCAGCCCGGTGGTCAGCGTCAACCGTCTGGAAGCGAACGATCCGGAGAGTGTGGGGCCACCGCTGCCCGGAATCGAGGTGTCACTGGCAGAGACCGGTGAGTTGCTGGTACGGGGCAGCTGTATCATGCTTGGGTATTGGCAGAATGAAGGAGCAACACAGGCCATGATTGATGATGCAGGCTGGTTGCACACGGGTGATAAGGCTGCACTGAAAAATGGAAACATCTATATCACCGGCAGGCTCAAGGAAATTCTTGTCTTAAGCAACAGCGAAAAAGTTCCGCCCGCAGATTTGGAAATGGCAATATGCCTTGACCCGCTTTTTGATCAGGTGATGATAATCGGCGAAAACAAGCCGTATCTGGCCATGCTTGGTGTTGTTCAACCCGAACGTTGGCAGGAATTATGTGCAGAGCACAATCTCTCTATCGGGGCAGGTTCTCTTGCCCATCCACAGCTCACTGAGACGGCTATGGACAGGGTGGAGCATCAGCTCCAATCATTCCCCGGCTTCATGAAAGTGAAACAGCTGCGGCTGATCATGGAGCCGTGGACAGTGGAAAACGGGTTATTGACCCCCACCCTGAAGATGAAGCGGGAAGTCATAGCAAAGTACTATCGGAACCTGATTGATGCCATGTACCAGGAAAAATAATCAGGAGGTAACGGCTCACAGGGTACTCGATCTCTCAGCGATCAGCCTGGCTTACGTATGAACCAATGCGCTGCGCCTGCCTGCTTGCAGAGATATCAAGTACCATGCAACCACTTATAAATACAGGATTAATCAAACTTGCCGCCGCTCCACTGTGAGTAGCTACATCAGGAGATCGTTCTGATAAACGAACCAAGCCGATCCTGGACCATCTCTGCATCGGGTCCCTGAAGCATCACATGACAGGAACAGTGCAGGAGATCAAATTCTTTGTGTTCACTGCCGATTCTTTCAAAAAGCAGCCTGCCGCTTTTAGGCCGGACAACAGGATCTTTATCCCCATGCAGAATCAGGGCCGGGCATTGGATCCGCTTCAGTAATTTTTGCATTTCTGCAAGCACCGTTCCTACCTCCCTGATGCCGGATACTGGGTTTTTTCTATAATTGATATTTGGATTTTCTGCTGAAAAATCAAGTGATTCCTTGCTCATTTGCTCGCCGGTCATCTTTTGGAGCATGGTATTCCAGACGTCTATGGCCGGCATGAATCTGGTGGAGTAGTCTTTGAGGCGGAAAGGGGCGGAAACGGAAAACACACCTTTGATCCAGTGCGCCCGGGCTGCAACATGCAGGGCAAGGTTTCCCCCCAGCCCGACTCCTCCTACAAGGACCTGTGTGCAGAGGGTATCAAGCAGCACACAGGCTGCCTCAACAGCATCGATCCATTCACTGTAGACGCGTCCGGCCAGATCCTCTGCGCAGGTGCCATGCCCAGGCAGCCGGAGCACATACACCCAATAGCCCTGACTGTTCAACCAGCGGGCAAAGGGTTTCATTTCCCAGGGCGAAGAGAGATAACTATGCACCAGTACGATGCCTGTCTTTCTGCTCATTCTCGGGTACAATATCGGATCGCCTCTGTGCAGCATACTTATATTGCCGCATTGCCAGGCCTGTTTATCCTGTTCATATCGCTGTTTTGCTCTGTGTACTAAATAGCGTGCCAGTACACCCCTCAACAGAGTGTCCGGCTGCCATGCTAAAGAAAAAAGTATCTTTTGCAGCCGCGTCAGGGGCTCCACTTCATTGGCAATGACTTCCACCGGGTTGTCGATACGACCGTGGTGGAAGCTGATGGGGGCGGATAACCTGGATCGATCCCGCAGCAGGGTGTCTCCCTCTTGCTGTACGATTCCTTTGTCTTCGGCAAGCTGCAGGAAGTTGGCAAATGTGTGAAACCTGTCGTCAATGAGCAAGTGATGCTGTGCATTTTGCAGGGAACGGTGTAGTGCGCATTTGGAAGGAGGGCTTTCCTGCAGGGTCATGGCGGCGAGATACACCCTGCGGAGAAGATCTTTCTTTTTTACGTTCTGGTAAGGATATAAACGGAGAAAGGTTGCGAACAGGTGGTCGTGATTGATTGTGGTCATCGAGTAAATGGCATGCATATAGCGCTGCATGACGACTTTACTCTGTTTTTTTATCAGGCTTTTCAGTTTCGGTGCATCGAGAAACTGTTCAAATTTTGTATTCCGCAGCGCCCTTTGGACAGTGGGCTTCTCCAGTATGGGAGCTACAGGAAGCGGCCTTCCGATGCGTATATCGAGGTCCACCCCGGAAAGAAGCATGGTGCCCTCGATCATGATCTCCTCCAGAATGCGGTCAGGCAGATCT
Organism: Desulfobulbaceae bacterium; assembly: GCA_963678525.2. GTDB lineage: Bacteria > Desulfobacterota > Desulfobulbia > Desulfobulbales > Desulfobulbaceae > Desulfogranum. The sequence goes on along the minus strand of CAXXDG010000002.1, from coordinate 805,800 downwards.
TTGATCATCCTGGATGCAAGTGTTGCGGCAAAATTTTCCCTGGCCCGCAGCGGATAGTAGGTCAGGTTAACAGGAACGATGTACGGACTTCCGAGAGCACCGGCGTTTCTTTTCGACAGTCCCAGATACTGATATACCTGTCGGCGAAGTTCGGAATCCCCTGCATGAACGTCCAGATACCGCTTGAAGAGTTCGGTACGCATGGCGAATACAGCTGCCCCGGTATGAGGTTCTTTTGCCCCTTTGGGATGGGTGGCCATGTATTTCCCGCCATGGACGATCTTTTTGGTTTTGATCATGCTTCCCTCCGGGAAAATGATCCAGTCCGCCTCTCTGCTCAACAGCGTCCGGGGGATGAGTTCATCCCGTTGCGGGTCGCTGGTTGATACAGCGCCGACCATCTCGATGTAGCGCCCGAAACCACCCTGGAAAAACCTGGAGTCAGCCAGAGACCAGACAGGAATTCCTGTCAGATTAAAAATCTGCTGGGGAAGAATAAAGGTTTCTATACGGGTAAAATGATTAACAACAAAGATACAGGGAGCATCAGGAATGTTATCCCGGCCGTGGATAACAATATTGGCGTTGGATAACCAGGAGAGCGCTTGAATAGCCATTCCTGTGGTAAGATATGCCGAACGATTCATGGTGAACTCCGTTCATGTACAACATACCCACAAGATAGTAATGAACGGAAAAATTACAACAAGGCAGAAGGTGACAAAGCATCAGGAGACGGCTGTCAACACCGTGTAATGCATTTAAAGGTTTATTCTGCGCTTCAAAAGTGATAAATGATGAGGTATTTATTGCGAAAATACTGTGCCGATGATCCGCCTGCAACAGGCTTGAGGACAAGAGGAAACGTTCGCCGGTTCTTGCATGTTCGTCGGCTGGAAAGGTCACCGTATGCCCCTCATCTGCGATAATGTCGCCTTTACATATCCTGCAGCAAAACATCCGATCCTCAGCGATGTATCGTTCAACCTGTCTTCTCCGGGATTCCATTCTTTCTTTGGTCCTTCCGGGGTTGGAAAAACCTCACTTGCAAAAATCATAACCGGTGACATCGGCGGTTTTTCCGGCAGGGTGCTAACTGAGGGGCTTGAACATCTTCTCTATTCCCATAACAAAGAACGGCTTCCCGGGTGGTCAAGCGTCGACCGTCATTTATCGCGGGTTATTCCACAGTCAGTGCTCTCCGAAAAAGACGCGTTGGTGGAGATTTTCGGTTTGTCCGACTGCATTAGATCCCGTTTTGATCAGTTGTCCATGGGCCAGCAAAATCGAGTCAACCTGATACGTTACCTGCTGCAGGACTGCGATTTGCTGATAATGGACGAAAGCATGGCTAACGTTGACGAGCTTACCCGGAAGAAGATTATTCTGGCCATCAAAGAAATGTTTCCCAAGCGCTTTTTCATCTATATTTCGCACAACGCCATGGAGGTCGCCAAATTTTGTGATTCGATCCTGGTCTTCCGAAGCAGCGGTAAAGCACAGCAAACCGTTATGGTCCACGGCTGTAATATCGCCAAGGAAGGAAACCTCTCACCTGCGGCCCTGGATGCCGTTCTGCTGGAGATCATGAATGCTTCCTAAACGTGTTTTCCAGTTTTTTGTCATCTACTTTCTGTTCATCGGAGGCCTGATGATCATGAAATACGCCCTGCATCTCTCCGATTACGTCATCCCCGCACCATCAGGGATCCTGCAGACGCTGATGACGGAGGCCGGCCGGTACAGTCTCGCCACGGTCAACACCATGACGGTCGCGGTAATCGGTCAGATCCTGTCCGTCATCATGGCCTTTGTTATCGGCATAATCGGTCGGCAGTCAACCTGGCTCGGATCATGTATCAAGGTGGCCGCCTATAATATTCAGGCATATCCCATTGTTGCGCTTGCGCCGATTCTTTTTATTTTACTGGGTGATGGTTTTATAACCCGGCTGCTGATCGCCGCTATGATCTGTTATTTTCCGGTTTTGCTCTCCGTATTGGGAATTATGTCTCAGCCGATTGATGATATCGAACATTTTTACCGGGTCACCGGCCGCATGCGTTGGCAGCTCGAGGTTAAGATCCGGACCTTTGAAAACCTGACCCAACTGACCACGGTTATCGCAGGCAGCGCCACCCTGGCCATGGCAGGAACCATTGTCGGGGAATTCATCGCCGCCAATGCCGGCATAGGATACCGCATCCGCATTGCCCTGTATCAGAGCGATCTCGGTAAAATTTTGATTGCACTTTTTTTTATCGGTATCACCATTGCCGTCTATCAGGCGCTGCTTGAATTACTGGGAGCGGCAGTCAAGCGAACCTGGACGGGCCAATGAGATCCCTTGTCCGCTAAAAGATACAATGCAGAGCATCGGCTTTATTATTTCAAGTAAGGAGCAACGATGAAGAAGATAGTAAAAAGAATCAGCCTATCCGCTTTCCTGCTGTTGATGACGAGCCTGCTTGTCACCAGTGCTGCGGGCGCGAATGAAAAAGTCAGTTACCGGCTCAAATGGCTCCGCAACGTCAGTGTCGTCGGTTCCTTGTACGCTGAGACCAACCATCTGTTTGCAAAAGCAGGGCTCGATGTCGAGGTCAAACCGGGCGGGCCGGAAAGAGATGCCATCCGGGAGCTTGAGCTGGGACACGCTGAGTTCGGGACAGCCTCCGCGGATCAGGTATTGAGAGCCCGTACCAAAGGTTCGCCGGTGGTGGTTATTGCCCAGTTGTTTCAGGTGAACCCCCTGCAGTGGATGTACCGTCCTGAAGACATGCACATCAACAGCCTGACAGACCTGAAGGAAAAGATCATCGGGGTGACCTTTGGGGGGAATGATGAAACCATTATGCGCACCTTGCTGGCCGAAGCAGGGCTCAGCGAATCAGATGTGAAGCTGTTCAGCGTCCGCTATGATTACACACCGTTCTACCGACGCCAGGTTCAACTCTGGCCGGTTTACCGCAACGCTCAAGGTCCTATTATTTCAACGCAACTTGACAAAGAGGGGGAACGGACAGTCTTTTTCAATCCTGCTGACTTTGGGGTAAAATTTGTGGCCAATTCCATAGTGACCCATTCACGTACCCTGACCGAGAAACCGGAACTGGTACAGCGTTTTCTGGATGCCCTGCTTTCAGGCTGGCAGCAGGCGCTTGACCCGAAAAATGAAAAAGAAGTCCTTGCTATCCTGCAGAAATACGATCCCGATACCCCGCAGGCGATTCAGAAGCAGCAGCTGCAGATCACCCGGGAGCTGATCCAACCGCAAGCCTCCATCGCCATCGGCGCAATTGATGAAAATGGTTGGGAACAGACGCAACAGATAATGTATGACCAGAAATTACTGCCGAAGAAAATCGATCTCAAGGAGATTCTGAAACCGATTGGAGCCACAAATTTTTAAGAGTTGATAAATATTTTTTCCAGTATTTTTCGATTTGGAGTCCAATCACCTTTTCTTTTTATCCACATGCAGCGGTGATTTCCTGCATTGCCTGTATTGCTGCTTCAATTTCTTCCCTGGTTGTGTGTGAGCCCAGGCTGAAGCGGACAGTTCCATGGGGTGAAGTTCCCAGGTCTGCATGCACCAGGGGCGCGCACTGCAGGCCGGTGCGTACGGCAATATCAAAATCGCCGTCAAGCACGGCCCCCACGTCAGGAGCCTGCATGCCCTGCACCGTACAGCTGAGGAGCGGTACCTGTCTGGTCATATCCTGTCCACCGTATACTGTCATGCCCGGCAAGGTGGACAGGTGTGTGTACAGCATGTTCGTAAGTTCCAGTTCACGCTGCAGACGGTGCTCCCGTTTTTCGCTGGTCAGGTCGTTCAAACATTCTTCCAGCGCCAGTATTCCGAACATGTTCGCTGTGCCGGCTTCCAGCCGTGTCGGATACTCTTCCGGCTGAAAGAGGTTCAGGGAATCAACTCCGGTGCCGCCAAAACGCGAAGGGGCAAGGTCAAGATCAGAGGTGATGATCAGCGCTCCTATTCCGGTTGGGCTGCCCAGGCTTTTGTGCCCGGTAAAGGCCAGGGCGGAAATGTGCTCCTTTTCCATATGGATGGGGATCAGACCGGCGCTTTGCGAGGCGTCTACGCAGAGGGGGATATTCCGCCTGCGCAGGATCCGGCCGATTGCGGCAATTGGTTGTACGGTTCCCAGGACATTGGACGCATGGTTGATAATCACAGCTCTTGTATTGGGTCGCAAGTGTTCTTGCACACCTTCAGGAGCTATACAGCCCTGTCGGTCAAAGTCAACCAGGTCAAATTCCAGGAAGCCGTTGCGCCGCATATGATGCAGGGGACGCAAAACAGAATTGTGCTCAAGCCTGGTGGAGAGCAGGTGCCGTCCTGGTGCTGCCAGGCCTTGAATAAGGGTGTTGAGGGCATCGGTCGCGTTCGCACTGAAACAGACCCGGCTGCCGGGTGGCGCCCCAAAGAAACGAGCAACCTTTTCGCGGATGGAATTCACCATCTCCTCGACTTCCACGGATCGGTCATAACCGCCCCTTCCCGGGGAAGCGCCAAGGGAGAGATAACGTTCCAGAGCCCTGCGCAGGGCGGGCTCATTTTTAGGGTAGGAAGTAGCTGCATTGTCCAGATAAATCATTTGCGTATGCCTGTAAAGGCTTAATCATTGGCATGTTTTGGGGTTGGGCAACCCGCACAGCCGCCGAGCGCCGTTTTTCAAGCCGCCGGGAAAGAGGCGTTCCATTTCCAGCACACTCATGCCGGTAGCTGCCTTGAGGTGTTTGTTCAGAGGCGCCCGGCCATTGTACGCATAATATTCCCGATACGCATACAGAACTCTCCAATGCTTCTTCAGCATGTCTGTCAGGCCGCTTTGGCCGGCCAGCTCCCTGCAGACAGCTTCACTCCACTGTGTTTCGTCCATGAAATAGCCTTCTTCATCAAATTCGATTTTCTGCCCATCCAGAGTGAGAAGAGTGCTTGTTGATGATGGGTCTGTATGGGCAGAAGGTGTCATGGGTTATCAGTCCTGCATGGCTGCAAGCACTTTGTCCGGAGTGGCCGGCAGGTTTATGACCCAGGCGCCTGTGGCATTATGCAGGGCATTGATTACCGCCGGTGTTGTGGGAACCAGGCACATTTCGCCGATGCCGGTGGCATTGAGCGGTCCTTTGGGACGCGGTGTTTCCTGGAGAATGGTTTCCATCTCAAAGCTCTGGCCGATTGTGGGGAACTTGAAAGTGACCCAGTCTTTGGTCTGTCCGGCAATGTATTCTTCGCGCAAGGCCAGACCGACTCCCATGTCGATACCGCCGTCGAGCTGTCCGGTAATATTTTGAGGATGGATAACCGGGCCTGCATCCACAGCCGTGGTCATCTTGAGAACACGTACTTTGCCGGTGGCGGCTTCCACTTCCACTTCAGCGAGTTGTACGGCATGCACCTGGGATTCAAAGGACGGCCCCTGCCCGGTCTCAGGGTCCAGAGGTCCGACCTCGTTTTTCTTGCGCCCCAGATAACGGTTTGGCCTGTCTGCCGCCTTGAGTTCAGCACCGGTGACTGCACCGGTTTCATCCATGGCCGCTTTCAGCTGCTCCAGGCCGTTGATCAAGGCTCCGCCGATCATATAGGTAATGCGGCTGCCGGCAGCAGGCCCACTGGCTGCGGTGTTTTCCGTGGAGCGCGTGTGAACTCGTATACGCTCAAGGGGCATGCCCATAAAGGCACCGCTGAGCTGCAGCAGCATGGATTCATTCCCTTCACCCGGATCAGCTGCAGCAGCATACACGGAAAGGCTTCCGTCGTCATCCAGTTCAACAGCTACTACGGAAGCGTCGTTGGGCCCGCCGATGCCGAAGGCGCCGGTACCAATGCCAACACCGCGTAGAATGGTGTCGGTTCCTGCAGCTTCGGCATCTGCCACTGCCCGGTCATAATGAGGCCGCATTTTTTCCATGAGCTCTGGAAAGGGCCATTCCGTGACTTCCCGGCCGGTGGATTTGGTCCCACCGGGATGCAGGGAATTGATCAGGCGAAATTCAAACGGGTCCATGTTCAGTTTGTCGGCAAGCATATCCATGGCGCATTCCAGGGCAAAGTTGGCCTGGGGGGCGCCGGCGCCGCGGGCTGCGCTGCCCCATGGATTGTTTGTGTACACCAGCCGACCGCGTGCCTTGACATTGGGAATGTCGTAGGACCCTGAAAGCATCAGCAGTGCTCTGTATACAACTACGTGACCAATGGAGTAGTAGGCGCCGTTGTCGACCACGAAATCATTATGATAGGCGGTGAGCTTACCGTCGGCGTCAGCGGAGAGTTTTACGTCCATGGTAAACGGATGACGTTTGGAGGACATGAGCATGCTTTCCGTAAGACCAGGAATATAGCGGACAGCCTTTTGGAAATGCACTGCCGCCGCCGCTGCTATGCCCTCGGAGATGACATCGATCTTGATGCCGAACTGTCCTCCGGAAAATGCCTCGATGTAGGCCATGTTTTCCCAGCCCACGGCATCCTGCAGCATGGCCATGTGATAATGGATGTTGATGCTGCGGCCGATAACCACCAGCTTGGCCTGTTCCGCGTCTTCATCTTCTTCAAAATAGGCGACCGTGGCTTCCGGTTCCAGGGGGGCCTGGTGATTGATCTGGGTGGAGAATCGAGCTTCTATGGCGGCATCGGCATCTGCCGCGGCGGCATCGGCATCGCCCTTGATCTGTGGCTGGTTGTAGCAGAGGTTCGGGCGGTCCGGATGCACCCGCAGGCTGTCTTCATGCATTGCCTGATACGGATCATCCAGGATTTCCAGCTCTTCCATCTCGAGTCCAATAACCTTGACTGCAGCTTCCGCCTGGACCTTGGTTGCTGCCGCGACAATACAGATGGGGTCGCCGATGTAGTGCACCTTGTCACTGCAGAGTACGGGCCGATCAGCTTCCAGATATTTCAGGATGTTGGTTCCCTGGATGTCTGCGGCTGTGACGACGCCGGCTACACCAGGCATGGCAACGGCCTTGCCGGTATCCAGCCTGAGGATACGGGCATGGGGAACCGTGCTGCGGAGGACGGCCAGCTCAAGAGCGTCCGGGATCTGTACGTCTGCTGTAAAATGGGCGGTACCGCAGGCTTTGTCCAGTGAAGACCGTCTTGGGTGTGACACACCCATGGCAGGTGCATCAGCCGGGGGAAGCATGCTTTCAGGCGTGGCCTCACCCCGCAGAAAACGGGCGGCCAGCTGCACTGCCTCGATGATTTTCACATACCCTGTGCAGCGGCACAGGTTGCGACGCAGCGCGTGTTTAATCTCTTCCGGAGTGGGATCCGGATTCACGTCCAGCAGCGCCTTTGCTCCCATGATCATGCCCGGAGTACAGAATCCGCATTGAATGGCGCCGGAAAGGACAAATGCCTGTTGGATAAGGTGCGGATTATCCGGAGTTCCCAATCCTTCAATGCTGATAACCTTTGCGCCGTCAAGATTTTTGACCTTGGTCAGGCAGGAGAGCGCGGTTTTACCGTTTATAATGACCATGCAAGCGCCACACTGTCCCTTACGGTCGCAGGATTGCTTGGTACCTGTTAAATGGAGATCCTGGCGAAGCAGATCCAGGAGAACTTTGGAGTCGTCGGTAACGACCTGACGGGTCAGGCCGTTGATGGTAAGAGTTACTCGTTTCATTGGTCACTAGTAATGGTTGGTGTTTGTCTTGAGAGCCCATGCGACGGCTGTATACCCTCTCCCCCGGTGAGCGTTGAGATCCGGCTCAAAAACATCCGGCCACCTTGAATAATTACTTTTCGCCCAATCTCGGCGTTATGCTTAAAAATTATCCTCGGAGGTAAGCGTAGACTCCGATATCAACTCTATGTCCGTGGTACTTTTTTTAACATGCCTCGGAGTCTACGCTTACCTGACCTTGGACAAAAAATCGCATTATTCAAGATACCCATCTGCCGGTGGGGAATCAATAATCGTGCCTGACAGGGAAAAGAACAGGACAACAGCGGATAAAAGTCTAAAAATTTCTCAAAAGGCCAATATATCAAGTTGTTGAATCTTGTCAGGTGCAGTGTGCGGTGGTGGAAAAAAAATATGTATGATACCGTTTTGATGCAGTTGTGCATCAAAAGAAAAAAGCTGTTTAGTGTAAAAGCCGGCTTGAGAAGAGTAATATTGCAAAAAAAAAACAAGTTATAGTATGATGCAATTATGCATTGTCGATGCAGGTCTGCATCATGCCGGTGCCGATTTGGTCTCACGCAGGGCATGACAGGTGGAGCTCCCGCTCAGATAATGCCGCATTTTTCAGGAGAAAGCAATTGACTTCCATTGCACGCTTTTGTAATACTCCTACACTGTGCGCCGTATGACCGGAAACTGCCTGGGACAGGCCTTTATTTTGATGTTGCTGTTGTGGAGGATGCATGGAGGGCAAAGCTACAAAACGGGCTTTTCCGCTGCTGGATCTGATTGAACGTCACAAACTTGAGAATATTCTTGAAACTTTTTCCAAAGCAACCGGTATTGCTGCAATTATCACCAATGTAGACGGGAGCCCCATCACTCGTCCCTTTAATTTTACCTCTCTTTGTTCCAAATTCAATCGCTGCACGCCTGAAGGAAGAAAACTCTGTTATCGCAGCGACAGCTACGGCGGCCAGGAATCTGCGCGAACCAGGCAGAACATCATTTATAAATGTCTCAACGCCGGTCTGACCGATAGCGCTTCGTCCATCTTTCTCGATGACCATCATATTGCCAATATTCTCTGCGGGCAGATATTGACCGAACCTATGGATCCTGAAATCGCCGCCATGCGGGCCAGGATGATAGGCATCAGGGACATTGACGGCTATCTCAGGGAGCTGGAAAAGATTCCGGTCATCCCACTTGAGCGCTTCAAGGCCATTGTCGAACTGATGCATGTGGTCACCCAGACCATCAGTGATCTGGCCTATCAGAAACATCTCTTGATTCGCAGGTCAAGACGTTATCTGGATAAAATCATCAACAGTGTGACCGACGGCATTGTTACCATAGACAGTGACGGCATGGTGACCATGGCCAATGACGCCTGCAGTGATATTTTCGGCATCGGAAAATCTCACCTCCTCGGCCAGCGGTTTGCCTCCCTGTTTACAGGAGAAACATCCGTACATCAACTCGAAGAACATATCAGGGAAGGGGAGGGAAAGAGCGGTCGGTTTAAAGTCAAGGCCATTTGCGGTTATACCAAGGTGATCCCCATTCAGATGTCCCTGGCGACCATCAACTCCGAAAGGGAAAATCAGGTTGATTTTGTGGGTGTTCTGCGTGACGTAACAGAAGAGGAACGTACCGAACGGATGAAAGAAGATCTCACCGGGATGATGACCCATGATCTTAAAAATCCGATGATCTCCATTCAGAAAGCCCTTGAGTTACTTGCCACAGGGCAGCTCGGATCCATAAATGCAGGCCAGCAGCAGATCCTTGACCTGACTTTGCAGACAGGGAATCAGTTGTATGGCATGGTGACGGATTTTCTTGACACCTATCGGGCTGAAAACGGCCTTTTTAGATTGAGCAAAATCGATTGTACCATGGAGGCGCTCCTGGAAGAAAGTATTGCCCAGGTAGACCTTTTTGCAAATGAGAAGTACATGCAGTTTGTCATGGACGGACATCAGGGGACAAATCGTCTGCATGTGGATTTTAACCGTATTCGTCGTGTTCTGGTGAACCTGTTGGAGAATGCTGTCAAATACAGCCCCGGCGGTGGAGTCGTAACCATTGCTCGTGATCACATCTATGGGAAGACGCTTTTCCATGAACGCTTTGAACTGCCGGATGAGTGTTTGAAGTTGCTGGACCCGGACAGGTTTTACCTGCTTCTGTCCGTGACCGACCAAGGACTTGGCATTCCCGCAGAGGATGCGCCCTATGTTTTTGATAAGTTTTTTACTACCCGCCGGCGCAATAAATGTGAGCGAAAAGGCTTAGGGCTGGGCCTTGCTTTCTGCAAGTTGGCTGTGGAGGCGCATGGCGGTGTGATCTGGGTCAAGACTCCTTTACATAAGGAACAGGAGGAGCGCAATGCCGGGTGCAGGTTTAGTTTTACCCTGCCCATGTAAGCGTGTATCGCCGTTATCCCTCTGTCGGGGGAGAAAGAATCCCCCATTTTAGGTATTGCGTGACGCAACTTGTTGTGTTTCAATACAAACATGCGATCTCCCTCATTCGAGTGAGGGGTGATTACCCGCTAATGAGTGGCTGTTGTGGACTCTTTCTTGATCCCCTTGAATTTGCAGTGCATGTTCTACCTGCCGGTCAATATGCATTCCAAGACGTCATGGAAATCCGGGTGAACAGACATAGAGCTTGAGAATGCACCAGTCTGCCGGGAAAAATAGAGGCAGGTCAACACCAGGGAGCGTGAGAAGCCCATGAGTATTCGAGTATTTCTTGCCGATGATCATCCTCTTTTCCGTGCCGGTCTGCGCCTGAGTTTCCAGGGGTCGGATGAATTGGAAATTGTGGGGGAAGCGGAAAACAGTTTTACCGCAGTTGAGCAGATTCACAAGCTCAAGCCCGATGTCGTTCTCATGGATGTGGATATGCCCGGTCTCTCCGGCCTGGCTGCCATTCGAATGGTGAAAAAGACCATCCCTGAACAGAAATTTCTGGTTCTTTCTTCCTATAACGATACCGAATATATTCAGGAAGCCATGCGCACAGGTGCTCGGGGCTATGTGCTCAAAAGCATCCATGTGGATGAGCTTAAGCAGGTCATTCGAGCCGTTCATTCCGGCCAACCCATGGTTTCGGCCTATCTGGTCAATCTTTCCATTGAAGAGGAGCCGGAGTGTGAACCGCCCTCCCTTCCTGAACTGACCAGACGGGAACAGGATGTTTTGCGTTTTCTTGCCCAGGGAAAAGGGAACAAGGAAATAGCTGCTGACCTGTATATCAGTGTGGAAACCGTCAAAAGTCATGTCCGCAATATTTATAAAAAACTGGATTTGAAGAACCGAATCGAAGCCTCCCAGGCTGCCGTACGCTACGGACTTGTTGACACGCACTGACTTTTTTATATCCAACGCCCCGGATTCGCTCAAGCAGGTCTTTTCGCTAGAGTAGGTTATGCAATGAGACCTGATCGGGCGAAGATGGTGCGCAGGTGAACTGTTATCGTTTTTCTCCCCCTCTCTCCCCCTAAATTCACCCATCTGAGTATCTTTTTTCCTCCCATCGCTTGATTGTTTCAAGCTGCGCTTCGTTATACCATTTCCATTATTTATGGAGCAGAGTGTGTCGAATTGAAACTTCTGGTTTTTCGCAACTTCTCGGTGATACGGAAGAAAATGCTGAAAGGTCCAGTGGTTTATTCGTATTCCATGGTGCAGCTGAGAGTCCACCTGCTGAAGCCGAGTACTCTGTAATATACCGTTCCTGCGTCCCTGGCAGAGAGGTGGTTCCCGGCCGGGGTTCACACAATATACCAAGAGGAGGAGAGAGCATGGAACCGTGGAGTTTGAATACGCTGTTGATATGTTTTGGCGGAGGCATTTTTGGGGCGGCCCTGGGAGCTCTGTGGGCTTTTGTTCTCACCGGCTTCATCGTCCTTGGCGGCTGCATGGTAGTTATGGCCGGTGGAGGTGATTTTATCCTCCTGCAAGTGGGATTGGGTCCGATCTTCGGTCCGCATATCGGATTTTTAGGCGGGGCAATTGCAGCAAGTTATGCGGCCGGCGTTCGCAAGAATCTCGCGTCAGGAACCGGCAAGGATATTCTTTCACCACTGGTGGCGACAAGCTGGGACGTCCTCGTGGTAGGCGGGGCGACGGCGGTTATTGCCCATGCCCTGCTGCAGGTGCTGGTACAGGTTCCTGTGATCAAGTCCTTTGACTGCATTGCGCTCACCATCGTGTTGGTGACGTTTGCGGCCCGTCTGCTGTTCCATCAGGAAATGCCATGGGGCAACGCTGCTTCCATAAAAGAGCATGGCTGGCTTGGAACTAATAATTATGCCATCTCCTGGGTGCCCTGGATGGCCCCTCCTTCCCGTTTGCTGGTAATAGGTTTCGGGGCGGGTCTCCTTTCCGCCGCCCTGGCCATGGGAACTCAAGCCGTTCTTGATCCCATGGCTGCGGACGGCCGGATTACTGCCGCCGCCGCCTTTGTGGTTCCGCTTATTCTCGGCTGGGCTCTGGCTGCCATCTGTCTTTCCGGTCTGAACCTGGCAACCGGAGAGATCCAGAAGTTTCCGGTCTGGCACTGCATGGCTATTTTATCAGCCCTTGCCTATCTCCATTTCGGTTCCCTGCTCGTGGCGGGACTGGTTGGTATTGCCGCTGCCTTTTTACAGGAGCTGTGCGCCCGTATGTTTTGGAACCACGCTTCAGACCACCTTGACCCACCGGCTGCTGCCATTGCTTTAGGTACTTTTATACTCAATACCATACACAATACTATGATGTAAGGGAGGATGTCTCATGGCTGGTGAACAACTCAAAAGAGTGAAAATTTATATTGGTGAGCGTGACACCCATGAGGGCAAAAAGCTCTATAAGGTGCTTCTTGATACACTGAAGAGCGCAGGCGTGGCTGGAGCGACAGCATTGCGCGGGGTAGCCGGGTTTGCCGCCGGCGAGAAGATCCACGCAGCAAAGCCTCTGCAGGCTGAAGACAACCTGCCTATCATCATCGAGGTGGTGGATAAAGAGGAACGGCTCGCAAGTGTTATGCCGACCATTAGTCAAATGGTTACCCAGGGCTTGATCACCGAAGAGCCGGTACATGTTCTTGCCTATGAGCATCCGGCCTGCGGCATAGGCGGGGGCGGTCCGGCAGCCTGTGATCTGTCCAAAAAATAAAGGACGTTATTTCAGGGGAATACCATGGTGTATACAGGTAGGCCCGGATGGAATTTCAGTAGATACGTGATTGTGCAGTCTCACCCGTAAATCCCCTCTTTGAGGGGGAGCAAATCCTTCTTTCACGGGATTGTTGGTTTGGCGATCAATCGGTTTAATGGGTGGTATCAGAAATAGACCGCATGCCTTTCGCTCTATCAGAGTCATGGGACATGTGAAAGTGACTCAGGCAGGTCCTGCCTGGTGTGGGATTGTTCCTCAAGCGGATCATCCCTCAGTAATCAGTACACGAGGCGGTAGATACGTATAGACTGCACCGCTTCTTCATTCAACATCGATTCTTAGGGAGGATCACCGATGATTAAAGAGGCTTTAGGGATGATTGAAACAAAAGGTCTTGTGGCCAGTATCGAGGCATGCGATGCCATGGTCAAGGCTGCCAATGTCACCCTGATCGGTCAGAAACAGATCGGTGCAGGACTGGTAACAGCAATGGTTCGCGGCGATGTCGGTGCGGTGAAGGCTGCAACGGATGCCGGTGCGGCTGCTGCCCAGAAAGTCGGCGAGGTAATATCCGTGCATGTTATTCCTCGTCCTCACACCGATGTGGAAATTATTCTGCCCCAAGGCCCGGACGCCAAGTGAGCGCATTTGAAAACAATACCACGCTAACCAGCGAAATTTGGCGTAGACCAAGCAAGAGAACATCCTGGAGGAAAGGCAAGTGCAAGAACAATTGATTGAAAAAGTAATGCAGGAAGTCATGCGGCGCGTTGGAGGAGCAGAGACGGCCCGGAAATCGGCTCAAGAAGAAGCTCCCGCCGCTGCGGTCAGCGAAGAGTTGGTTCAGGTAACCGAATTTGTCGGGGCAGGCATGGGAGATACCATGGGTATCGTCATTGCCAACCTCGATTCCAATATCCATGAGATCATGGGGTTTGATAAAAAATATCGTTCCATCGGCGTCATCGGCGGCAGGACCGGCGCTGGACCCCACCTGATGGCTGCAGACGATGCCGTTAAAGCCACCAATACTGAAATTATCCGCGTTGAGATGCCCCGCGACACCAAGGGCGGTGCCGGCCACGGTAACCTGATCGTATTCGGTGCGGAAGATGTTTCCGACGCGCGCAGGGCCGTGGAAGTAACCCTGGAAGTCCTACCCAAATATTTTGGCGACGTCTATGCCAATGATGCCGGCTACACCGAGCTGCAGTATTCAGCCAGAGCATCGAAATGTCTCAATTTTGCACTTGGCGCACCTGAAGGTGCAGCCTTTGGCCTCATTCTCGGCGCCCCTGCGGTTGTGGGTATGCTGATGATCGATTCCGCGGTCAAGGCGGCAGACGTTAAAATAGTAGGTTACGGCTCACCCGCAAACAACACCTCCCTGACCAACGAGGTGTTTATCTGGGTAACCGGAGATTCCGGAGCCGTACGTCAGGCAGTCATGGCAGGCCGTGATGTAGGCAACAAACTGCTCGGCGCCTGGGGCGAGGAGCCTAAGAGTCTGACCACGCCATATATTTAGGAGGTGGGCCCAATGGCAAAACGACAAAAAAGATTTGAGGTACTGGCAGATCGAGCGGTCAACCAGGACGGCTTCATCAAGGAATGGATGGAAGTCGGTCTGGTGGCGCTTGACAGCCCCCAGGACCCGACACCCTCTATTCGTATCGAGCAGGGCAAGGTTGTGGAAATGGACGGCAAGACATGCGATCAGTTCGATATGATCGATGCCTGGATTGCCGATCACACCATTGTGACGGAAGTGGCCGAAGAAGTCATGGCCATGGATTCCCTTGAGATCGCCCGTATGCTGGTGGATATCAATGTTCCCAGAAAAGAGATTGTTCGTCTCTCCGTGGGTATGACCCCGGCAAAATACGTTGACGTGCTCAAACGGCTGAACGTGGTTGAGCTGATGATGGCCATGCAGAAACTGCGCAGCCGAAGCACGCCTTCCAATCAGGCCCATGTGACAAACGTCAAAGACTCTGCGCCTCTGCTGGCTGCTGACGCGGCTGAAGCCACCCTGCGCGGTTTTGCGGAAATCGAAACCACGGTTGGTGTAGGGCGTTACGCTCCCATGAATGCCCTGGCCCTGCTGGTAGGCGGACAGACCGGTCGTCCGGGCGTGCTGGCACAATGTGCGGTTGAGGAAGCTCTTGAGCTGACCATGGGAATGCGCGGTCTGACCCACTATGCGGAGACCGTTTCCGTATATGGTACGGAGCAGGTGTTTGTGGATGGTGACGACACACCATGGTCCAAGGCGTTTCTGGCCTCTGCATATGCCTCCCGTGGTCTGAAGATGCGCTACACCTCCGGCACCGGATCGGAAGTGCAGATGGGATATGCAGAAGGTAAATCCATGCTCTATCTGGAAATTCGCTGCATCATGGTCACCAAAGGCGCCGGCGTACAGGGGCTGCAGAACGGCTCCATCAGCTGTATCGGCGTTCCCGGGGCCGTACCTGCAGGTATCCGCGCAGTACTGGCCGAAAACGTGGCAACCGTACTCAATGACCTGGAAGTCGCCTCCGGCAATGACCAGACCTTTACCCATTCTCCCATCCGTAACACGGCGAGAATGCTGATGCAGTTTCTGCCGGGAACAGACTTTATCTTCTCCGGATACTCAGCGTCCCCCAACTATGACAACATGTTCGCGGGATCCACCCATGATGTGGATGATTACGACGATATGCTGGTATTGCAGCGCGATCTGCAGACCGACATGTCACTCAACCCTGTGAGTGAAGAGGATGTCATTGCGGTGCGCAACCGTGCTGTTCTTGCCCTAAAGGCTGTTTTTGAGGAACTTCGCTTACCGCCGATAACCGATGCCGAGGTTGAAGCCGCAACCTATGCCCATGGCTCCAAGGATATGCCGGATAGGAATGTGCCTGAAGATCTCCGTGCCGTGGACGAAATGATGCAGCGTGGAACAACCGGGCTGGATGTTGTCCAGGCCCTGGCAAAACGTGGCTATCAGGACGTAGCGGAAAGCGTACTCAACATGCTCAAAGGCAAGGTGAGCGGCGATTATCTGCACACTTCAGCAATCTTTGACAAGGATTTCAACGTCATCTCTGCAGTCAATGACCCCAACACCTACACAGGCCCCGGTACCGGTTACCGACTGGAAGGGGAGCGTTGGGATTTGCTGAAAAATATTCCGGCTGCCATCAGTCCAGAAGACGTCTGAGCCGCCTAGCATAGAAGGAGCATTGATCATGAAAATTTCTGAAGAGATGGTCAAGGAGATCATCCTTGAAGTCATGGGCCAAATGCAGCCCCCTGCTTCTGCATCCGCCCCAGCGGCAACTGCGGCTCCGGGCCCGTTGAATCTACGGGAAACAGGAGACGCCGTTGTTGGTAAAGATAAAAATGAAGTGGTTATCGGTCTTCCGCCGGCATTCGGCAATACCATGACCCAGACCATTATCAACATACCCCACCAGGATGTTCTGCGTGAGGTCATGGCCGGTATTGAAGAAGAAGGGCTCAAGGCCAGGCTCGTAAAGGTCAACCGCACTGCTGATGTCGGATTCATCGGCCACGAGGCAGCGAAACTGAGCGGGTCAGGCATCGGCATCGGCATTATTTCCCGTGGGACATCTGTTATCCATCAACGGGATCTGGCGCCGCTGCAGAATCTGGAATTGTTTTCCCAGGCGCCTCTGGTTGAATTGGAAACATTCCGAGCCATGGGCAGGAACGCAGCCAAGTATGCCAAGGGCGAGAACCCCTCACCGGTTCCGGTTAAAAACGATCCCATGGCAAGGCCGAAATACCAGGGACTTGCAGCTTTGCTGCATAACAAGGAAACCCAGCTGGTAGACCGCCATAAGCAGAGCAGGGAACTTGCTCTGGCCTGATCCGGTATCGGCTGCCGGGCAATATTTTGAGACCCAAATTACTAACGGAGGACGAGCAGATGGCTCAATCTCAACAAGATAACATGGCACCGGATGCCATTGCCGCAATGGTCAAGCAGGTATTGGCTTCCATGAACCAGGGAGGCACGCAGTCCACGGCACCTTCCTCTGCACCTGCCCAGAGCAGCGGGCATCTTGACGCGCAGAAGGATTATCCTTTGGCTACCAAAAGGCCGGATCTGGTGAAGTCAGCCAGTGGACTGCAGCTAAAGGATATCACTCTGGAAAAGGTCGTTGCCGGCCAGATCAAATTCGAGGATATCAAGATCCGTCCGGAAAGTCTGGAATACCAGGCACAGATCGCAGAAAGTGCAGGACGGCCGCACCTTGCGGCCAACATGCGCAGGGCTGCTGAACTGACCCGTGTTCCCGATGCCCGGGTACTGGAAATCTATAACTCATTGCGACCATACCGCTGCACCAAGCAGGAAATGCTTGATATTGCCGCAGAACTGGAAAACCAGTACCAGGCAAAAATATGTGCGGCTCTGGTACGCGAGGCGGCAGAGGTGTATGAAAAAGCCGGTCGTTTGAAAACCGCGTAAGTCTGCCATGGCACTCATTGCAGGCGTAGACATAGGCAATAATACCACCGAGGTGGCCGTCGCCGAGGTCAATGACCGCGGCGAGGCTGCCTTCCGTGGCCAGAGCCTGGTACGAACCATCGGTATCAAGGGTACCATGCACAATGTGAGCGGTATTATCGATGCCCTTGATAAGGCTCTGGAGCCCTTGCAGATAGCACGTAAGGAGCTTGCCGCTGTCCTGCTCAACGAGGCGACTCCGGTTATCGGTGATGTGGCCATGGAGACCATCACCGAGACGGTGATTACAGAATCCGCCATGATCGGCCATAACCCGACCACCCCGGGCGGCATGGGCCTGGGAACAGGTATTACCAGACGTATCGGCGACCTCGGATCTGCTCCCGGTGATCAGGAATATATTGTCATTGTTTCCCGTGAAACAAATTTTCAACAGGCGGCTGATTTGCTCAATCAGGCTGTGAACCGGGGCGTTCACATCAACGGAGCCATCGTTCAACTGGATGACGGTGTTTTAATCCACAACCGGCTCAGCCGACCCCTCCCCATCGTGGATGAGGTTCGCTACATTGACCGGGTTCCTGTGGATATGTTTGCTGCCGTGGAAGTCGCTACGGTCGGCAAAAGCATAGAGAAACTTTCCAATCCCTATGACATAGCCACCCTGTTTAACCTGGAAGCGGATCAGACCAGAAACATTGTGCCCATAGCTAGAGCATTGACAGGTGTACGCAGTGCTGTGGTTATCAAGACACCGCGCGGTGATATTCAGGAGCGGCGCATACCCGCAGGCAGCCTCACGTTGATTGGGGAAAAGGCGACTGTGCAGGTACCGGTGGACGAGGGTGCGGAAATCATCATGGACAAGGTTGATGAAGTCCAACCTCTGACGGAAATCAGGGCGGAGGCAGGAACCAATGTAGGCGGCATGTTTGAAACCGTCCGCCGCGTTATGGCTGACCTCACCAACCAGCCCGTGGGGGAGATCCTTGTTCAGGACATCATCGCTGTTGACACTCTGGTTCCCCAGCAGGTCCAGGGAAACCTGGCCGGCGAATATGCCCTGGGTAACGCAGTGGGACTGGCCGCCATGGTACAGACCCAGAAGCTGCCCATGCAGATGCTGGCCCGCAAGCTCCATGAAGAAATTCAGGTGCCTGTCACCGTTGCAGGTGTCGAGGCGGAGATGGCAATTCACGGGGCATTGACTACCCCGGGAACCAAGGCGCCCCTGGCAATCCTCGATCTGGGAGGCGGCTCCACGGATGCTTCCCTGATACAGGAATCAGGCATTGTCCGCTCCACCCATCTTGCAGGTGCAGGAGATATGGTGACCCTGCTCATAGATAAGGAGCTCGGCCTGGATGATCTTGATCTGGCTGAGCGCATTAAATTTTATCCGCTGGCTAAGGTTGAGACCCTGTTCCATCTTCGTCATGAGGACGGATCCGTGGAATTTTTTGACGCTCCCATGGACCCCAGGCTTTTTGGGCGAGTGGTGGTTATGTCGGAGCTCGGTCCGCAGCCTCTCCCAATTCAGGATCCCATCGGCAGGGTGGCAGAGGTGAGGCGGAAAGCCAAGGAAAAGGTGTTTGTCCGCAATTCCCTGCGCGCCCTGGCCCGTGTGGCTCCGGGCGGCAATATCAGGCTGATAGATTTTGTCACCCTGGTGGGAGGGTCGTCTCTGGATTTTGAGATACCCAAGATGATTTCAGACGTATTGCTGGAGTACGGTGTCGTCACCGGCAGGGCAAATGTTCGCGGCACCCAGGGACCACGAAATGCGGTGGCCACCGGACTTGTCTTGACCAGTGCAGGGATGGGATATGGAACGTGATTTCCTGGAACTCATAGCCAACAAACCACTGGTGCCTGTCATTATGGTCGGGCAGGTCACAAGGCCTGTCATGGACGCACTGCTTTGGGGGCTGGAGGAAGAGGGTATCCCCGCAATGGAAACGAACCTGCCTGAAGGAAACATACAGCAGCAGACCTGGGAGATTGCCAGGCAATCCAGGCTGAATGTCGCCATCGGGGCCGGTCAACTGGAGCAGCAGGTCATTCTCCATCACCGGGATCTGGCCACAGACCAACCCTTGTTCACTGAGAGCCTTTCCGGTCAGGAGATACGAGTGTATCGCCGGCTGGGAGCAAATGCAGCACGCTTGATAAAGGGCAACCCGCTGGTTTTCCCCGAAGATGATGCAGAGATGATGGAACCGCTGCCGGTTCAGACGCGGGCGCCGGCTTCGACGCCGCAACAGCCCGTTGAACCTACGGAAGAACTTGTAACCAGAATTGTGGTGGAAATCGTACAGCAGCTACTCGCTTCTCGGAAATGAAAGTTTTCAGGCGGCAACAGATAACAGGCAGGAGATATACACAATGGCAGGAACCAGTTTAGGCATTATTGAAACCAGAGGATACGTTGCAGCAGTGGTTGCCGCTGATGCAGGAACTAAAGCTGCGGCTGTCACGTTTCTGGGATATGAACAGGTCTCTCCGGCCCTTATCAGTATTGCCTTTCAGGGTGATGTTGCCGCAGTTACCGCGGCTGTTCAGGCCGGTGTCGCTGCTGCTGATCCTGTCGGTGAAATTGTTGCCAGGCTGGTTATTCCCCGTCCCGACAAACAACTTGTCCTTCCCTTCGGGCAAGAGCCTGAATCTTCCAGTCAGGAACCTCCCTCTGGGGGTGACCAGCCGAAGCAACCTGCTGCAGAGACAAAAACGACAACTACGACCACGAAGCGCACTACTTCAGCAGCAAAAAAAACTGCCGCACCTCGAAGCAAACGGGCAACCACCGGCTCTACCAGGAAAAAAACAACCACAACCAGACAACGAAAAGCGGCGACAGCTAAAAAGACTTCCCCGGCACCAAAAAAAGCGACTCCTGAAAAAACAACAGCAAAAACAACTCCGCCTGCCGCTGCAGCCGGGGAGAAACAACCTGCTGCTCCGTCTCCTGAACCACCTGCGCAGGAGCCGAAACCAGGCAGCCCGATGGATCAGGGTGAAGCAAAAAAAGAATAGAAAATGAAATTGCAGAAAAGGGTGCGGAAACCGGGAGCCACAATTACCGGTTTCCGCACCAACTGCCGGAAACCCGTTGGAACAACCATTACCCTGGTGAAGGGATATGACGATGAGTCACCTTTTAAACCACTGAAAGTCAAGGAGTGAGAACGATGTCAGAACTTCGCACCTATGTGTATTTAGATCGCCTGCAGCCACAGCTTGCAGCCTATATCGGCGCCAACTCGAAAGGGTTTACCCCTGTACCGGGCATGGCTGCCATGCTGGTTGAGATTGCTCCGGGTGTTCTCATCAATGAGGTAACCGATTCAGCAGTCAAATCCGCCAACATTCGTCCCGGTCTCATGGTGGTAGAGCGCCATTTCGGTGTACTCGAGTTCCATGGTGATAATCAGGAAGATGTGAAACATGCGGGCCAGGCTGTACTCACCGCCATGAAATGCAAGGAAACAGATCGTATCAAGCCTAAACTTCTCAGTACCCAGATTATCCATAAGGTGAATGCCTACCATTCACAGATGGTTAATGTTTCCCGCCTCTGCTCCATGCTGCTGCCGGGACAGGATCTCTATATTATGGAGGTCGCTCCTGCCGGTTACATCACCATTGCAGCCAATGAGGCAGAGAAAAACGCCAATATTACCTTGGTGGACTGCCGCGTGTATGGTGCTGTAGGTCGCCTCTATCTGGGCGGCAAACAGTCTGATGTTGAACGTGCCGGCAAAGCCGCAGAGACCGCTATTCTTAAACTGACCGGACGTGAAGTCTGATCTGCAGGAATGTGAGCCATGACCGCACCCTCAATCGCAGTGAGCGAACCTATGCTGATTCTTCGTAACAAATGGTGCACTCTGGATTCAATTGACTCGGAAGACAACTTGATTGATACAAGAATACAGGCATTTGCAGATGCCATTGAGCATCCTGTGACCTCCGCTCGAGGCACTCTTTACACCGGAGTAGACCTGGGAACGGCATATATCGTGACAGCAGTGGTTGACGGCCTTGGAAATCCGGTTGCAGGAACGATTACCCGCAGCCGGTCCAGTGTGCGCGACGGACTGGTGCTCGACTACGTTGGAGCGCTCACCATTCTCGGTCAACAGATTCGGGGGTTGCGTGAACAAGGGTTTGATCTTCGGGCCGGTGCTGCGGCCTATCCCCCGGGAACAAGCGGGCGCAATGCGGAAACTTTCGGCCATGTTCTCCAGAGCGCAGATCTCGACGTCGAACTGCTTACCGATGAACCGTCTGCTGCTGCACAGGTACTGGGTATACAGGATGGTGCAGTAGTGGATATCGGTGGAGGCACCACCGGGATTTCCGTGCTTGAACAGGGCAAAGTTGTCTATACGGCTGATGAAGCCACCGGAGGAACTCATCTGGATCTGGTTATTTCCGGTCATTTCAGAGTGTCCCAGGAAGAAGCCGAAAAGATGAAGTGTGATTCCCACGGCCAAAGGGAAGTGTACCCCATCATACGGCCTGTGTTTCAGAAAATGGCGACCATTGTCCGTGAGCATCTCAGTAATCATCCTGTGAAACGTATTTATCTGGTTGGCGGGACCTCGACCTTTCCCTGGATCGAACAGGTCATAGCCGAGGAGTGCGGTGTGGAGGTGGTGAAACCTAAAATGCCCCTGCTGGTGACACCCCTGGGAATTGCTTTGAGTTGCCGGCAAACGGTTGTCGGCGGCAGTGAAGACACTGCAGCATAATCGAAGTTAACAAGAAGGCAGCGGAAATGAATGAACAGCAGATTAACAATCTGGTTATAGAGATTATTTCCCGACTTGCCCTGCACATGGGCGCCGACGGCGACAAGGGATCTGTGATTGCTGTATTTACGGGCGCCACTGTCGGTTTTAATCACGCCTGCACCCAGGTTCGCAATCTGGTTCTCAATGGATATGCAATTGAGCTGGCTCTATCTGAGGCCGCAGAAAGCATCTACGGTAAGACGCTTCGGGAAGAGCTCGCAGGCTTTCCCCATATCAGCGAGCTGAAGACCACAAACTGGTATCAGGCACTGACCGGGGCTGCAGGTCTGGTTGTGCCCATGCTCAGTCTGAATACCGCCTCACGGGTTTCCCAGCTCCTGGCGGACACTATTCCGGCCAATCTCATATTGCACGGCCTCAGTCTCGGCAAGCCTGTTATTGTTGCTGTTAATGGAGCAGACCCGGCGGATTTGCATTGGGCAAGGAGGGCAGGGCAGATGACTGTTCAGCCTGCACTGCACAAAGCCATGCAGGATCGGCTGCAGCTTCTGAGGGAGTATGGTTGCAGGCTCGTTGATGTGCAGCAGTTGTGTGCGGGCTATTGTGCCTGCGCAGGCGGTACAACAATGCAGGAAAGCACGGCTGTACCCACAAGCGGGAATACGCAACCTGCTGAAAAAACAACCTACCGCGTTCATGGCGGTCTGCTCACCGCGTCCCATGTTCAGCGCGCTCGAACAGCCGGACAGAACATTGTGGTGGACCGAAACACGGTGGTCACTCCCCTGGCCAGGGAAACGGCCGTCCAACACGGTGTTCGCCTGATACAAGATTCCGGATCCAACTGAGGTAACAGACATGTTTATAGGACAGGTAATCGGCAAAGTGGTCGCCACCCGAAAGCACGACCTGCTCAGCGGCAGCAGCATCCAGATTGTGCAACTGTACAAACCTGAGAGCAACACCTTCAGCGGCGAAACCATGGTGGCCCTGGATGTTGTCGGAGCAGGAGAAGGTGAAACCGTAGTCGTGGTTACAGGTTCCAGCGCCCGCTATGCCGTGGACAGGGAAAATGTCCCTGTGGATGCGGCAATCGTCGGTATTGTCGATCAGCTCAATGTCGACCCTATTAGAGGATAACAGGCTGCCATGGCAAAGGTCTATACACGGACAGGTGACAAGGGAACGACCAGGCTCTTCAGCGGCGAATCAGTCGCCAAGGACGCACTGCGGGTCAAGGTGTACGGCGCCCTGGATGAGCTGCAGGCACAACTCGGCTTCTGCCGATCGCTGATAACCGCCGGCGCATTGCAGGCAATGCTGTTCCAGGTTCAGGAAACACTCTTTATCCTCAGTGCAGAGATTGCGTCAACACCTGAACAATCGGGGCGGCTGAAGCAGATTGTAGAACAGGTACAGGTGGATCAGCTCGAAGGGTGGATAGATGGATTGACCCGGGAATATGGTTTGCCGGGCGGTTTTGTTATCCCGGGCAGAACCAGGGACAGTGCGGCTCTGCACGTCAGCCGTACAATCTGCCGCCGTTGTGAACGACTGATCATTACTTTACAGAAACAGGAACATGCCAGAGACGTGCTGCTGCGATATATCAACCGGCTCTCCGATCTGCTTTTCATGATCAGCTGGGCCTTGGAGGTTCGAGCCGTCGTTACTGAGGCAGTAAAAGAGTATATCCAACAACAGGGGGCCTGCAAATGAATCACATCTATCACTGCGCTGCTATCCTCACTCAGGCTGCCAGGGAACGTGCGCAGCAAATGGATGTGCCCATGGTGATTGCCCTGACGGATTATGATGGCGCCCTGGTGCATTTTATACGTATGCCGGGTTCTTTACCGGCGTCCCGTGCCATTGCCGTTGACAAGGCATACACGGCAGCGACCCTGCGCATGCCCACCCATGATGTGGGACGCCTTGCCCAACCCGGCGAGATGTTGTACGGCATCCAGCATTCCGTCGAAGGCAGGGTGGTTCTTTTCGGTGGAGGCTATCCCCTGCGATGGCGAGACCGGGTAGTAGGAGCGGTTGGCATAAGCGGCGGGACAGTGCCGGAAGATATGAAGGTTGTCACCAGTGTGCTGCAGGCCTGGGAAGATATCATGCTTCTGGCCGCAGCCATATTGGAGCACCTTCCAAAAGGCATACGGAAAGAAGACGTTGACGCCGTAGCTGCAATCTGCAGTTTGTTGGCGGAAAAAGGAGAAATCACTCCGGGGCAGCAGGAAAATATCGCAGCAGCTGCGGCGATATGCGCAGACGTATGCTGCACAGACAGGTAAGTAACCGCGTTTTAGTTTTCATAACAGAGGAGAAACAATCATGGCGCTCAGTGAACAGGATCTGGCCGGAATAATACAAAAGGTACTGACCGAGCTTAACGGCTCATCTTCAACTTCAGGTGCGCCGGCTGATTTTGACGGCATACATCAGAACGTGGACAGCGCTGTGGACTGCGCCATACGTGCACAGAAAGAGCTGTTGAAACTGACCTTGGCAAAACGTGGCGAAATCATCGATGCCATGCGCAAGACCGTGCTGGAAAACAATGAGATGCTTTCAGACATGGCAGTGGAAGAGACCAGCCTGGGACGCTACGAAGATAAAATTCGGGAAAATATCCTCTGTGCGACCAAAACGCCGGGAATCGAGGATATCCAGCCTTTGGCCAAAACAGGCGATAACGGCCTGATGCTCCTGGAATATGCTCCTGTTGGTGTGATCGGCGCTCTGACGCCTATCACCAATCCCACAGGGACTGTTATTCACAACAGTATCAGCATGATCGCTGCCAGCAATGCCGTTATCTTCAATCCCCATCCCAGCGCCGTTACCACCAGCTCCACCATTCTGAAATTGCTGCATAAAGCCATTGTCGACAATGGAGGCCCTGCCGGGCTGATCAGCGCTATTGCCAAACCAACCCTGGACAGCGCCCGTGAGCTGATTGAGCATCCCAAAGTCAATATGCTGGTGGCAACAGGCGGAAAACCGGTTGTTAAGGCCGTACTCTCTTCCGGTAAAAAAGCTATCGGCGCAGGAGCCGGTAATCCTCCCGTTCTCGTGGATGAAACCGCTCACATCCGAAATGCTGCGGAATGCATAGTCAACGGCGCATCCATTAATAACAATATTTTTTGCACCTGCGAGAAAGAAGTCGTGGTCGTGGATGAGGTGGCTGACTCTCTGGTCAAGTTCATGCTGGAAACGGGAAAAGCATACATGCTTACCCCGGAAGAGGTGGACAAGGTAACCAAATTGGTGTTGACGGATAAGGGCAAGATCAACACCAAGCTGGTGGGCCGCAATGTCCAGGTCATTCTCAAGGAAATCGGCGTTACCCTTGGTGAGGAGTACCGCCTGGCTATTTTTGAAGCTCCCAAGGACCACCCGTTAGTCTGGACAGAACAGATGATGCCCATCCTGCCTGTTGTCCGGGTGCGCAATATTGAAGAAGGTATAGATTTCGCAGTCAAGGTTGAGCAGGGAAACCGGCATACCGCCATCATGCATTCCACCAACGTAGACAATATGACCGCCTTTGCCAGGGCTGTGCAGACCACCATTTTTGTGAAAAACGGACCTGCATATGCCGGAATCGGACTTGGCGGCGAAGGACATACCGCATTCACCATTGCCGGACCCACCGGCGAGGGGATGACGTCTGCCCGTTCATTTACCAGACAGCGGCGTTGTACCCTGGTGGAGGGGTTTCGGATTATCTAAAAGAACAATGTGGCGGCACACGGAAAAACATTTTCGCAAAGATTTTCTTCTGTTGCGTCACTTACGGAGATTACGGATGAATATTACACTTGATGACGCGTTGGTTCTTATGACTGCAGCCCGAAAAAAGGCTGAAGAAATCGGGGTTCCCATGGTGATTGCCGTGGTCGATTCCGGAGGTAACCTGGTAGCCGAACACAGGATGGACGATGCCTTGCTGGTATCTGTGGATATTGCCAAAAACAAGGCGTATACCTCTGTTGCCGTGAAAGTTGCCACCGAAGATCTGGCCAAGGTCGCGCAACCCGGAGAGTCGCTGTACGGCATCCATGCCACGGATCAGGGGAGGATGGTTATTTTCGGAGGTGGTGTTCCTCTTTACCGCGGCGAGACGCTTATAGGCGGGCTGGGCGTATCCGGCGGCAGCGTAGAGCAGGACGTTTCCTGTGCCAAAGCCGGCCTTGCCGCTCTTTCGTAATCGGTAAGCCCATGCGGTTCGAACTCATTAAGGCCCCGCAGAAGAATTTTCTGCAAATGATCCTGGGGCACCTGAATACCAGTGAACGGCAGTTAATCGGAGGGGTGCAATGGGGCGCTGTCGGCCTGATCCAGTCCAGTCTGATTGATCTGTACTGGGCAGCCGACGCGGCCGCCAAAGCAAGCAATGTGACCGTTGCCATGGTTAACGGTAATTGCCCCCAACATATCCAGATGCTGGCCATTTTCGGACGGCAGACCGATGTGCAGACAGCCATGGACAAGGTCCGCGAAGGTCGTCGTCAGCGTACAGGGAACAAGGATAAACACTATCTCCTGTAACAGTATAGAGTATCCATGATAACTACCGATCAGATTAAAGAATGGGGTATTGTCGGGGCAGGCGGGGCCGGGTTTCCCACCCATGTGAAGCTTGCCGCCAAAGCCGGTATCTTTATAGTGAATGCCGCAGAGTGTGAGCCGCTTTTGCATAAGGATAAGGAAATTCTGCTGCATTACACCAACCTGTTTTTCACCGGTCTGCGAGCCTGCATGCAGTTGATCGGTGCCAGACAGTCCATTATCGGCATCAAGGGAAAATATCACGACCTTATAGAGCAGCTCAAACCTCATTGTGATAAGGATGTAACTATTTTTTCCCTGCGCAATTTTTATCCTGCGGGAGATGAAATAAGCCTTATTTATGAGACCACCGGCCGGGTGGTTGCAGCAGGCCAACTGCCTATCAGCCAGGATGTGGTGGTACAGAATGTGGAGACCATATACAACATCGGACGGCAGCATCCTGTCACCACTTCCTTTCTCACGGTTGGCGGGGCAGTTGCCAAACCCATGAGTGTCGAAGTGCCCATAGGCGTGAGTTACAGAGATGTCCTGGCATGGGCAGAACCCCTGGTGAATGACTATGCCGTTATTGCCGGTGGCCCCATGATGGGGAAGCTTTGCACAGACCTGGATCAGCCGGTGGTGAAAAGCAGTGGAGGATTACTGGTGTTTCCAGAGAATCATCAGCTCATCCGCCAACACCGGACCATGGGAGATGAAAAGGCGGTGGCAAAAATCGGCAGAGCGGCCTGCGACCAGTGCTCGATCTGTACGGAACTCTGTCCCAGAAGCCTGCTGGGGCATCCGGTGAAACCGCATCTGGCCATGCGCAACTTGGTTTTTTCCGATGGTATCTTCAAGGCTGACCCATCCATGACCCATACCCTGTCCTGCTGTGAATGTAACCTGTGTACCCTTATGGCCTGTCCGGAAGGACTGTATCCGTCCCAGAGCTGTATTTACAATAAACGTCTCCTGAGCCAGGCAAAGATAGCGCACCAGGGAGATGGTGGGCAGGGCGTGCATCCACTGATCAGCTATCGGCGCATGCCCATGGAAAAGGTCATGGCAAGGCTGGATTTGAATCGCTTTGTCAACAAGGGGCCGCTCACCCCGATTCCGAGAGAGGTTACCAGGGTACGTGTCCCTTTGCAGCAGCATATAGGTGCTCCTTGCGAATCCCTGGTCAACCAGGGGGACAGAGTTGGGTTGGGACAGAAAATCGCCACCTGTGGCACAAAGCTTGGGGCGGAAATACACGCCAGTATTAGCGGTGAGGTGATTGCGGTCGACCGGACCGCTGTTACCATTGAAAAGGTAGTGACGCCGGCCGGCTAAACTTTCATTGATACATACCATGCAACAGGGTGCAACCCAGGGATAAAACACAAGATGCGTACAGCTGTCGGAATAGTCGAGTTGTCAAGTATTGCTGCAGGATTCAAGGTGCAGGATGCCATGCTCAAAGCGGCGGATATCCAGATATTGAGTGCACGGACCATCTGTCCCGGCAAATATCTGGTTGTGGTCGGCGGTCGAACCGCTAATGTGCAGGCAGCACTGGATGCCGGCAAGAGAAAGAGCAGTGGATTTATGGTCGACACCCTGTATCTGCCCAACATTGACGAACGGGTTCTGCCTGCGCTGTCCGGATGCGTAGCCCTGCCTGATAATTATGCCCGGGCCCTGGGTGTTATAGAAACATTTTCGGCTGCAGGCTGCCTTGAGGCTGCTGACGCTGCCGTCAAGGCAGCCCAGGTGACCCTGTTGCGGGTCCATCTCGCAATGGCCATCGGCGGCAAGGGATTTCTCTTGCTCTCAGGCGAGGTCACAGCAGTGGAAACTGCTGTTGAAGCAGGCTGCATGCGCATCAAGGAGAATGCAACCCTGGTCAATCGCGAGGTGATAACCGGCGTTTCCAAAGAGCTTTTCCAGGAATTTATTTAAGGTGGCCTTAAATCCATTTCACTGGCATGTTGGTCAAATGCTCTTATAGTATTGCACATATGAACAAAACAGCAATACAGGAGCAAAACCATGAGTGACAGCACGGCAGATACCTATAAAGGCTGGAAAATAGACCTGCACAATAAACCTGTGCGATGTTCCAACTTTTGTTTTGATATTACCAGCCCGGAAGGCAAGTCTCACCATGTTGAAATGGCCGGTGATACAGAAAAACGTGCCCTGGAAAGAGCCAGGGAGATGATTGATCTGGAACAGGCTTTTGATGACTATCAGGACGCTTCCTGACAAGGGCTGCAGCTGATTTCCGGTCAGGCTGTATTTTTCTGCCGGCCATGGGTGTCATAAAAATACAGGACACCATTCCTCATCGATACATTCGAGCTTCTTTTCCTGGAGTAAATACAGGCAGCTGTCGACACTGGGGGCATGATACCGAATACCTCGGCCTTCACGTATCTCATCCATGGCCTTTTTGATCCCAAGGGATGGGCGGTAAGGGCGATGGGACGACATTGCCTCGACAACGTCGGCCACGGTAAGAATTTTGGCTTCGAGGAGAATATCCTTGTCCGTTAGTCCGCGCGGGTAACCGGAACCATCCAGGTGCTCATGGTGCTGGTATACGATCTCAGCCACAGGCCATGGAAAGTGGATGGTCTTCAGGATAGTATAGCCGACCTCGGGATGATGCCTGATGATTGCCCGTTCGTCTTTGCTCAAGCTTGTTGGTTTGGCCAGGTATTCGAACGGCAGGGTGATCTTGCCGATATCATGGAGCAGGGCTGCAATGTGGAGGCCCTCGATCTGCTCGGCCGGCAATCCAAGATTTCTGGCAATGGCACATGCCAGCCGGTCAACCCGCTGCTGATGTCCTGCGGTGTATGGGTCTCGATTCTCTGCGGTTGAAGCCAGGGAGGAAACGGTTTCCTCGAGACTCTCATGCAGATCATCACGACTCTTCTTCAGGGCCTCCATGGCTATCTTTCGCTCTGTAATGTCTCTGGCTATTCCCCTGTAGCCGACCAGCGTCCCTGTGCCGTTACGGCTGAAAACAGGCACGGCATTATTTTCCAGAACCACTATTTGTCCGGTTTTGCCCAGGCAGGTACACTCAAAACCCTCAATATTTTTTTTACTCTTGAGTAATTTTTCAAAAGGTTCGGCTAACTGGGCTTTTGATCTGGGAGATGCGATATCCATCAGCGTTTTACCGATGGTTTCTTCAGGATCAAAACCAAGCATGTTACTTACACGAGAGCTTGAATAGGTGTATGCACCATTCTGGTCCGATTCCCAGATCCAGTCACTGGTTGTTTCAAGTAGATTGCGAAATCGTTCATTGCTTTCCCCAAGTGATTCCATGAGCTTTTCCTTCTTGAGGAAGATGGTGCGACGCTCCCTGTCTGCAAGTATGGTTTGGCGAATGGAATATGCCGCAAGCATTGAAACAATGAAGAGGATGCCGATGCAGATCAGGGTGAGTTTGTTTCGGATTTTGGCTATTTCAGCTTGGACATCGTCGATATACATACCGGTGCCGATAACCCACTCCCAGGGCTTGAATGCCATTATATAAGAGGATTTTGCCGATATTTTTTCTGGATTGTCCTTCCACTGCCATAGATAGTCGACGTAGCCGCGTTCCTGATTTTTGACGATTTTGACAAACTCGATAAAAAGGAGTGTCCCATTTGGATCCTTGAATGCAGAGACATCCTTACCCTCAAGATCCGGCCGGTATGGATGCATGATCATCCGGGGGTGCATATCGTTAATCCAAAAATAGTCCTTGTTTCCAGGACCGTAGCGTAATGTACGAATGCGGGCTATGGCCCGTTTTCGAGCATCCTGTCTGGTCAATTCGCCGGATAACTCGCGTTCATAATAGGATTCCAGCAAACTCCAGACCGTTTCCGTCAGCTCCTTGATACTCTCCTGTTTTCTGTGAATAAGACTTTTTTCTAGTTGAGGGAGAAGAATAGAGAAAATAGCGGCAATAAAGAGGAGAATAGTAAACAGCGTGGGAAGCGCTATTCGAAAAGAAATACTGCCTGAAACTTTTTGAAGTTGATTCAGTAGCATGGCATCAATAAATAGATGGAAGCCGAAATTTTTTTCCAAATACCCCGGCAACGAACCAGGGGTAATGGACGTGTATATTTCAGGTTTCCAGTGAAAAACTTTACAT
>CAXXDG010000002.1:0-772500 GCA_963678525.2 Desulfobulbaceae bacterium | reverse complement strand
CCTCATCCAAGCAGTTTTCAACCTACAATGGTTCGGTCCTCCAGTCGATGTTACTCGACCTTCAACCTGGACATGGATAGATCACCCGGCTTCGGGTCTACCCCATGCAACTCGACGCCCAATTAAGACTCGCTTTCGCTGCGGCTACACCTCACGGCTTAACCTCGCTGCACAGGATAACTCGTTGACTCATTATGCAAAAGGCACGCTGTCACATCACATGGATGCTCCAACTGCTTGTAAGCTGACGGTTTCAGTTTCTATTTCACTCCCCTCCCGGGGTTCTTTTCACCTTTCCCTCACGGTACTGGTTCACTATCGGTCACTGGGTAGTATTTAGCCTTGGAAGATGGTCCTCCCATATTCCCACAGGGTTTCACGTGTCCCGTGGTACTCTTTTAACCCCAAAAAACTCAACATTTCGCATACCGGACTATCACCTTCTATGGTCGGCCTTTCCATGCCGTTCCGCTATGTCTCGTTTTTCTTAGGGTAGGTTGGGCTCCTCCGCGTTCGCTCGCCGCTACTGACGGAATCTCAATTGATTTCTTTTCCTGAGGGTACTGAGATGTTTCACTTCCCCTCGTTCGCCCGCATTACCTATGTATTCAGTAATACGTGACAGAGTTTGAACTCTGCCGGGTTGCCCCATTCGGAAATCTCCGGGTCATAGCCTGTTAGCAGCTCACCGAAGCTTATCGCAGCTTTCCACGTCCTTCATCGCCTCCCAGTGCCAAGGCATCCGCCATCAGCCCTTAGTAGCTTAACCATAAGTCTTTTGTAAACTAAGTTATACTAAACGCTTAAATTTGTAGTACTTACCTCCCGTAACTCCTGCACTCGAACCATTCGGTCAACCCGTGCATACGAAAGGTACTACGATTTAGATACCCTGCTATTCAATTGTCAAAGATCTATAAACCCGAAAGTTTAAAAGAAGATGATAATCCAAATGATTATCATCTTGTCTTACTCTTTCAAGTATGGTGGAGGTGAACGGGATCGAACCGATGACCTCCTGCGTGCAAGGCAGGCGCTCTCCCAGCTGAGCTACACCCCCATCCAGCATCTGTAAAGATCAACCTCAGCCTGGTGGGCCTAGGTGGACTTGAACCACCGACCTCACGCTTATCAGGCGTGCGCTCTAACCAAGCTGAGCTATAGGCCCATGACCTTAATCTTGGCCCGTAGCAGAAGCAAATAACTACCTGCTTTTTTTGAGCCTCACCTAAGCAATCAGAGGTGCTCCATATTTGTGCAGGCGCGATTGAACGCTATAGCCTACCTATGCGGGCTATCGTGCCCGCGCAAATATGGGGGTGCCTATGGTTGCTTAACCTTGATCCCTCAAAACTGAACAGTAAAACAAGCTGGGTTGATCCCATATGCAGTCATGCTGCATCTTTCCTTATAAAGGAGGTGATCCAGCCCCAGGTTCCCCTAGGGCTACCTTGTTACGACTTCACCCCAGTTACCAGCCATACCTTGGCAGCCTGCCTCTGAAAGTTAGCTCAACTGCTTCTGGTACAACCGACTCCCGTGGTGTGACGGGCGGTGTGTACAAGGCCCGGGAACGTATTCACCGTGGCATGCTGATCCACGATTACTAGCGATTCCGACTTCATGGAGTCGAGTTGCAGACTCCAATCCGGACTGAGACCGGCTTTACGGGATTCGCTTCAGGTCGCCCTGTCGCTGCCCTTTGTACCGGCCATTGTAGTACGTGTGTAGCCCTGGTCATAAAGGCCATGAGGACTTGACGTCATCCCCACCTTCCTCCGGTTTGACACCGGCAGTCCCTTTAGAGTGCCCAGCTTAAACTGATGGCAACTAAAGGTAAGGGTTGCGCTCGTTGCGGGACTTAACCCAACATCTCACGACACGAGCTGACGACAGCCATGCAGCACCTGTCACCAGGCTCCCTCAAAGAGGGCACTCTCTTGTTTCCAAAAGATTCCCGGGATGTCAAGACCAGGTAAGGTTCTTCGCGTTGCATCGAATTAAACCACATACTCCACCGCTTGTGCGGGCCCCCGTCAATTCCTTTGAGTTTTAATCTTGCGACCGTACTCCCCAGGCGGTCAACTTAATGCGTTAGCTGCGACACAGAAGGGATCAACACCCCCTGCATCTAGTTGACATCGTTTACGGCGTGGACTACCAGGGTATCTAATCCTGTTTGCTCCCCACGCTTTCGCGCCTCAGCGTCAGTATTCAGCCAGAAAGTCGCCTTCGCCACCGGTATTCCTCCTGATATCTACGAATTTCACCTCTACACCAGGAATTCCACTTTCCCCTCTGATACTCAAGCCTGACAGTTTCAAGTGCACGTCCACGGTTAAGCCGTGGGCTTTCACACCTGACTTGTCAGGCCGCCTGCGCGCCCTTTACGCCCAGTAATTCCGAACAACGCTTGCACCCTCCGTATTACCGCGGCTGCTGGCACGGAGTTAGCCGGTGCTTCCTTTAAAGGTACCGTCAAACATGAAGGGTATTAACCTCCATGCACTTCTTCCCTTTTGACAGAGCTTTACGACCCGAAGGCCTTCCTCACTCACGCGGCGTCGCTGCGTCAGGGTTTCCCCCATTGCGCAATATTCCTCACTGCTGCCTCCCGTAGGAGTCTGGCCCGTGTTTCAGTGCCAGTGTGACGGATCATCCTCTCAGACCCGCTAACCATCGTTGCCTTGGTAGGCTCTTACCCCACCAACCAGCTAATGGTACGCAGACCCCTCTCCATGCGATAGCTTATATCAGAGGCCACCTTTGCTTATTATGCTTATGAAAAATAAGCACATCCGGTATTAGTCAGCCTTTCGGCTGGTTATCCCAGACATGGAGGTAGGTTATCTACGCGTTACTCACCCGTGCGCCACTCTACTCAAGTTCCGAAGAACTCTTTCGCGTTCGACTTGCATGTGTTAAGCACGCCGCCAGCGTTCGTTCTGAGCCAGGATCAAACTCTCCAGTTTATATCCTGACCAATCTCTCAAGATCGGACATTAACTTCAAATATACTTCTGAGTGCTCTGCACTCTTTGGCCCGCTTGTTTACTGTTCAGTTTTCAAAGATCAAAGCCTCGATGAGGCCGTTCGCGCTGCGACATTTTGCTTCAGCGCGGAAGCTCAACTTAACCTGTTTTGTTTTTTTCGTCAACAGAAAAGTTTAACTTTTTATCGTGCCGCCCGCGACGCTGTGTTGTCATGAGCAACGGGGCGGCAATCTACAGGATATGAGCAGGACTGTCAAGCGTAAATTTAATATTCAACCAGAAAATTGTTGTCTGCGAAAGGAGGGCTGGAAGCTCTCAACCAAAAGGCTTTCAGGTGATACACTGATACTCCAAACTTACATTTGAATGGAACTGTCGGGGAAGTGATATCAGCCTGGAATTGACCGCAATACCTTAGCCCGGTATATTCATAAACTCATGTCCAACCTATAGGGGGAACTCCATGAAAATAATAATCGCATTGTGTTGTATCTTTTTTTTGTCTCTGTCGGTCCAGGCGGCCGAGGTTTTAAAAATTGGAACCCTGCTCATTGAAGATGTCGTGCCGATGTATGTGGCGGAGCAGGAGGGGCTGTATCAAGAGCAGGGCATTGTAGTTAAGCTGGTTCCTTTTCTCAGCGCCTTGGAGCGTGACAGTGCTTTGGCTGCAGGCGCCATTGACGGTGCACTGAGTGATCCTGTGGGCAGCATTCTCCTGGACCAGGGCCGAAATCAGATCAAAATCACCTCCCTCTGCCTGGGTAAATCTCCACAGGAGGGGATTTTTGCCATTCTGGCAGCGCCGAACTCCGATATAAATGCCATCGATCAACTCAAGGGTGTGCCGATCGGCGTCTCCAATGCCACCATTATAGAATATGTTACTGATCGCCTACTGGCGGATCAGGGATTTACCGAGGATGAGGTCGAAAAGATTGAAATCAAGAAGATGCCCATCCGTATGCAGATGCTGCTTTCCGGTTCAATCAAGGCTGCCACTCTTCCCGAACCCCTGGCGTCTGTTGCTCGTGAGAAAGGTGCGGTACAGCTTCTAGCCGACGATCAATCGGCTGAGAGCTTGTCTCAGACTGTCCTTATTTTTCGCACCCGGGTACTGGAGCAGCGAAAAGACGATGTCATCCGTTTTTTTGTCGCCTATCGCAAGGCGGTTGAGTTGATCAACGGTTCTCCCGAGACGTATCGCGGCCTGTTTGTTAAACAAAGCAGGGTCCCTCCGAATCTGGCCCCGACCTATCCCATACCTGTGTATCCGCTGCCTCAGCCTTTTCCCCGGGATCTATATGACCCGGTCATGAACTGGCTGACAGGAAAGGATGTGGCCAAGCCGGTTGCCTATGAATATATGGTCTATCAGGATTTCCTGTAAAAAAAACCATGATTCAGGTGAAACAGGCCTCGTTTGCCTATATAGAACAACAGCAGCGCCACTGGATCCTGCAGGATATCTCCTTTCAGGTGCGCCGAGGGGAGAGCCTTGCTGTTATAGGAGCTTCGGGGTGTGGAAAGACCTCCCTCTTGTTTCTGCTTGCAGGATTGCTGCAGCCGCAGAAAGGGGAGGTGAGGATTGCGGATCATGCAAGGTGCGGTACAATATTGCAGAATTATGGACTGTTCCCTTGGAAAACAGTTCAGCAGAATATTGCTTTGGGTTTGCAGCTGCAGAAAACAGCAAAAAAGGAGATCGCCGCAAGGGTTGCTCTGGTGCTTGAAGAAATGGCATTGACTCCTTATGCCGCCTATTATCCCGGCCAACTCTCCGGAGGAATGCAGCAAAGAGTTGCTCTTGCTCGGGCCCTGGTTATTCAGCCGGATATCCTACTTATGGATGAACCGCTTTCCTCTCTGGATGCACTCACACGGGAACGGCTGCAGAATCTGTTGATTCGTATATGGCAGCACAAACAGGTACTGCCGGTTATCGTGACCCATGCCATCGAAGAAGCTGTGTTGCTGGCTCGCCGGGTTCTCGTTCTGGGGGGCAAGCCTGGCCGGATCATTCAGCAGATGGAAAACCCGGAAGCAGGCCAGGTGGAATATCGTCAGAGTCCGCTCTTTTTTGAACGTTGCACTCTTTTGAGAAAGGTGCTGATGGAGGAATGTCATGCAGGCCAGGCGTGAGCTCTTTCTTGCCGCTGGTTTGTTGTTGATTGTTTGGCAAGGTACAGCTCTCTTGCTTAACACCATGGCATTGCCGCAGCCATGGCAGGTGTTGATTGATTTTATCGGTAAACTCTTCCGAGGGGAAATACTGGACGATTTGCTGATCAGCGCCTTTCGGGCTGTTTGCGGGGTACTGCTGGGTGCCCTCACTGCCGTGCCTCTGGGGTTGATGATCGGTCATGAGCCGGGGCTTCGCAAAAGCCTGTCTCCTTTCATCTACCTCCTGTATCCCATTCCCCATGTGGTCCTGTTGCCTCTGATCATTATCCTTTTCGGTATCGGCAACCTTTCAAAAATCGTTCTGATAGCGCTTATAATCTTTTTTCAGATTCTGGTGACCACCAGGGATGCCGCCAAAGGTATCCACAGTAACTATCTGTATTCCCTGCAAACCCTGGGAGCCGACAAATGGCAGCTGTATCGGCATGTGATCATACCGGCTACCCTGCCCAAGACTTTGACGGCCATGCGTATCTCTGTGGGCACGGCTGTGGCTATTCTCTTTTTTGTGGAGTCATTTGCCACAACCAAAGGATTGGGCTACATCATCATGGATTCCTGGGGCAGGGCGGATTACATTGCTCTCTACTCAGGGATCACCGGCATGGCCCTGCTTGGCTTCCTGCTCTATCTGCTGCTTGATTGGTTGGAGCGATCGCTGTGTCGTTGGAATTGGGTGTAATCCAATTGCAGTCTTTGCAGAGCCTCGCATTTTTCATGGTTTTTCTGAAAATGCGGCCTGCAGTCAAAGCACGCAACAGCATGCCTGTTGCGTGCTTTTGTGTTTGAAGAACTGCTGTGTGGAACCGGTACCTTGTTATTGCAAGTGAGGAACCATGTTCAGCATGGCTGGTGTTTCCAGAAATTCAACCCATTTTTCCAGGCATGTTGCCAGCGTTGTTTCCGAGATTTTTGCGATGGGCGCTTCTTCGTCCATGGTGGCCTCGATCAGGACGGTTCCTTCCGGATCCAGGTCGAGACAGTGGGCGTTACCGGTAAAGAGATTTTGCTCCGTACCTTTGGCACTGTTCAGCTTGTTCAATAGCTCCTTGCCGGTTGCGCTTTCCTGGATATCGGTCTGCAAGAAGGTGGCAAGGGGAGAAAAAGAAGAAGGCGCAAAGACTTGGGTAGGGGCGCCTGCTGTGTGGCGGGAAAAGATAATTTTTGGTGTCTGCATGGCTATGGTTTTGTGTAAAGAGGAAAGGCAGTATTGATATTGCCTCGTTTGTTGATGTAACCCTGAATGAGAAAACCATGGCCGGATGGTCCCTGCCAGGGTTGCGATTGATTGGTTTGCCGGTGTTTCCAGGCATGAAGTATAGCCGTGATAATATCCTGTTTGTCCATGCTGTCAGGAAAAAACGAAGAGAATTTGTTCAGCCATTCTCCATTGCTGTTCCGGAGTGCTGCCTGGGCAGTGTAGACTCCTTTTTCATTGGGACCGGCGAGTATTTTAAGTACTTTTGCTTTTTTGGGGTTAAGACCTCCGGGGCGCGAGTGGAAACCAACGGCCTTGCCCCGATGATTGATTTCACCATGGAAAATGTGGGTGAGATTGATTTGCGGTGTGGTTTTGCTCCACTGGCTTTTTTGTGCCGCCGGCGCGCTGCCAGGTAGCAGTAGGAAGACTGTTGCGAGCACCAGGATAAAAGCCTGCAACTGTGGGAAGACGTGCCGTAGCTTTTTGCCTTTTTGAGTAACGTAAGACTGCATTTGCATCAGGTTTGCCTTGCCTCCTGACAATGCTGCATGCCGATTAAGGCAGCGCCTACTGCATTGCCAACAGCGTAATGATCAGGAAAAGTTATCGTGGTGCCTAGCCGCTCTGCCACCTTTGGCAGGAAAAAGGGTGCTGCCGCGCCAATGCCGATGAGTGGCAGATGCACTGAAAAATGCAGGGAAAAGTACTCATTTGTCTGTTGATTCAGCATGACGGCTGCATGGTCCGTGCTCCATACAGAACGTGCCAGGTACGTAAGGATACTCTCTGCTATGGTCTCCACGGTTTTTCCAACAACTCTCCGGCAGAAACTCTCCGGGGAGATGCCCAGGTGACGACCGTATATCGATGCAGCTTTTTTGGCGGCTTCTGCATTGCCGACCTGAAGTTCTCCGAGTACGTGAAGCGCGTCAGTGGGAGTGAAACCGCTCAGCACCAGGTGTTGTTCAAAGGCCAGCCGCTCGACTTGTTTTTCCAGAGCGATCCCCTGTATACCGGTTATCTCTGCAAGGCGGGAGGCGGCGAGGGGGCCGTGTGTTTCCAAGGCTTCCAGCAGGGTGTTATTTCCCTGGATAAGATGTTTTCCCGCAGCATTGGGAAGCGCCATGTAATGATCGCCCATTGGCTGCAGCCACTGGTTTGGATCCGGTAGATCCCTGGTAACGGTAAGGGGCTGGATGCGATTTTTCCCCAACACCACCTCGCCATCTCTGGTGCAGAGTACCTGGCTATCTCCTCCGCCGGCGGCAGTGTACATATCCACAGCTTCCACATGGGTTTGCCAGGGGCCTATGCGGCATCCTTCATCACTGAGAACCGGATGTCCGTTTTTCAGCAGACAGATATCTGTGGTGGTTCCTCCTACATCCACGATCAAGGCTGATTCCCGGGTTGAGAAGCTGCCGAATCGAGCTGTCGCTGCAGGGCCACTGGCCATAGTGATGGCTGCCCGTTCAATCGTCTCTTCCAGATCCGCATCCTTGCCGTCGCCGCAAATGATACTTATAGAGCATTCCAGACCCAGGGAGAGCATTGAGCGTTGAATGGAGGAGAGGAAATCTACCATCAAAGGCATGAGTTTGGCGTGCAGACATGCTGTTGCCGCGCGTTCCTGCATGCCCGGATGGGAGGACACTCGATGGGAACAGAAGACCGGTTTCGGGTCAATCAGGCTGATGGCTTTTTCCGCAACCAGTTCATGGGTCGGGTTCTTGATGGACATGGCCCCGCACACCGCATAACTGTCAACTTCCTTACGTAATTCCTGCAGCGTATCAACCAGCGATTCCATATCCAGCGGTTCATCTTCTTCACCGGTTATGGTATGCCCGCCCTTGATGAAAATATTGGCGACCACCGGCAGTTTGAAGTGACGCACATAGCCGAGAACAAACAGGCCGACACGGGCTCCATGACCCTCAACAACGGCATTGGTCGCCAGGGTGGTGGACACAGCCAGGTGACGAATTTGTGCCGGCTGGATATCACTTTGAAAAAGTTCTTGCAGAGCGGTTCCGACGCCGAGAGCGAGGTCGTTATGTGTGGTTCGGGTTTTACTTTGGGCAACAATGCTGTTGTCTGCAAGACGAACAGCAACCGCATCTGTAAAGGTGCCGCCGGTATCAATACCGATACAATAGGTATCCATTGGATAGGGAGTAGTGTGTATCAGGAAAAGCCGGAGTTTCGTACATAAGTCGATATCCGGGAAATTTATTCTGTTTTAGAACCTGGGCGGTTGTTCGAGAAAAAAGGCCTTTTCGAACAACTCCGGTATCCATTTATCCGCAAGTCTCCGGCAGCGAGCAGAAGGTGCCATGCCGGAGTGACAAACTTTCATGCTTCGTTGTGGCCGGCCAACATGGTCCAGCCATGCTGGTTTATAAGAGTTTCTCTTACCATTGATCGAAAGAAGATTCAAGCCCACCCGGTTGCGCAGTACCCCGCTTTAAAGCAAGTCGGGGGCAGCCATTCGTGCCGGAGTCGTTGGGAATAAACGACAAGTGCCATATATAAAAAAAGCCCGGTCAACAAGTTGACCGGGCTGTAAACTGGCTCCTCGGGAGGGACTCGAACCCCCGACAGGGTGGTTAACAGCCACCTGCTCTACCAACTGAGCTACCGAGGAATAAGCTCAAAATCATTGGTTGGGAAACGCGTGTGCGTTACGAGACGGCTGTTTATCATGTTCGTCGTTTCTCGTCAACAATAAAATTGCTCTTTAAAACTGAAAATCGCATTTTTCTATTTGGCTCATCTTTCTCCCTTCAGGCTGTAATAAAATATTGTTCTCCATATCAAGCGAGGACATACGCAAAGATGGTTCAACACTCGTAGTCCGAAACAGGAAAAAGACTCTTTCCGGTGTTAAAAAAGAGGAAATGAACCTATTATAAAAAAAAGAGTTGCTTTGTTGTCGTCAATCGTGTAAATAGCCGAAGCTCATCCAATGACAACTTTAAGATTGTGTCGGGGCGTAGCGCAGCCTGGTTAGCGCGCCTGCCTTGGGAGCAGGAGGTCGCAGGTTCGAATCCTGCCGCCCCGACCATTTATAAGTAAATAAGCCAATCACTTACATAGTGGTTGGCTTCTTTCGTTTCCCGACCCCCTACCTGAATTAGACGATAATTAGACGATTGCTTCATCGTCCTGTAGCTCCAGCCAAAGTTTCAGACCACACTTTACCCAATAATTCATTCTGAGCCTTTGTGCCATTGTCGAGGTGTCCTGCATAGATCTCAGTGGTACGCTGCTCGTCATGGCGAAGAAACCGCTGTAGCTCAGCTATAGTTGCACCTTCCTTCTTCAGAATGGATGCAGCCAGGTGCCGCAGTTGATGTAACGTGAAAAGAGGAACATCTGCTTTTTTACAAAGTCTCATGGTGAACTTATTAAGACTCTTATAACCATCGTCTATAGTACATTTTTCCTTTCTCGAGTAATAGGAGTGCCAAAAAACAAAGTCGAGTTCAGGATGCTTCTGATCATGTCTACGAAGTAGAATTTCCATCAGTTCATCGGAAATCGTATGCAGGGTGGTCTTGACCCCCTTCCCACCGGATTTGTTGGTATGAAGAAGATAGGTACGATTCTCGAGGTCAATGTCTTCCCATTTCATATTCAGGATTTCGTTTTTACGTGCTCCTGTGAGGACGAAGGTGTCAATGAGATCTCTCTGGCTCTCGTTAGCAATTTCTCGAACTGCGATAACATCATGAAGAGGTGCCGGCTGAACTTTCTCTGCATCGTGTTCACGCTTCTTGACTTTAGCAAAGACATTTCGAGTGCCATGAGGGACTAATTCTTGGTCGATTATCCAATTGTAAAAGGCTTTTCCCTCTTTCCTGTATGAGTTAAATGAGTTCGCTGAGAATTTTTGGGCTCTTTCATTAAGGTACTTTTGTACCATGTGGACCCTTACCTCAGTTGCTGGAATGTCTCCCCATTTAGCTAAAATTTCTTTACAAAACCTCGCTTTTTTAGGGAGCGTGTCGTGTCCTTTTACCTGACCCTCATAGCTCTTAAGCCACTGTTTACAGAGCGGAAGCAAGGTCGAAGGGGTCGTCTTCTTCGATGTCGGTGTGTACTTCTCCTCCACCAATTTCCTCAACTCCTGCTCTGCAGCTTGTGCTTCTTTCTTCGTACCCCAACTCC
This sequence comes from Desulfobulbaceae bacterium, assembly GCA_963678525.2. Lineage (GTDB taxonomy): Bacteria > Desulfobacterota > Desulfobulbia > Desulfobulbales > Desulfobulbaceae > Desulfogranum. Next base: position 761,952 of record CAXXDG010000002.1, on the reverse strand, counting down.
TTTGATTCATTCCAACATCCGCTGGCTTCAGGTATTTCCTGCTTCCGCGCACCGGTTCCTTCCACTTTATGTAATACTTGCCGTTGTTTCCCTTCCAGATTGGCATGTAACACCCCATATTTAATCAGCTTTTTGTTGCCTATGGTAACCCCACCAAGTTCGGACCAGTTGGAATACAGCCACCCCGTCTTTATGGAGGGAGGCATCAATTCGAGTACCTCTACCGGAGATAAAATATCATCCGAATCGTACTTTTTGGCTCTGGGTATCGTGTCCATTTGCGTCAAAAGTCGTTTTTAAAATTTTCTGTTTTCACCATTGACTATATGACGTTTTGGCCGTATTGTGAAGAGATAATGTGCAGCTAAATACTTGATATTTCTGGATATAAAACAGATAAGTAATGAGTTCTTTATTAACGCACTGAGAAACAAACTGAGGATTAAAACCATCTTTAATGAGAAAAGAATGGGTCAAATGAACACAAATTTTTTTGAAAAAATTTTTGGAGGTAAAAAATGGACGAGGAAAGAGGATGAACACTACCAAGGTAACATCAATCCTGCTCGGATTTATCGCTGATTGCAGTGTGAGGTTGAATAAAATCGGGATACATCATTTACAAATTGAAAAAGGCTTGTTGCAAGCTTGGGATAGACACTGTGATTTGTATATTGATGTCGGTTTGCAATTGCCCAGTGAGTGTGACCCGGATGTATTCAAACTTCAGGTGGAAACATCCCCTGTCAACGTGAAGTTGATGAGGTCAATAGGTAAGAGGGGTGGGGATCTTGAGCTAACAGTTTTCGAGGATAAGTACCTTATCAGTGATGACTACACACAGGTGGAAATCCCGAAGCTAAATATAAAAGCATCACCAATATCCATTTCTCAATTTACCGGATCGTTGGATAAACAAGGATCTGATATCGAAGCTATCACAGGTAAAGGTGAATTGTCTATAACTGGTACTGAAACCTACGTTTTACTTAGTATCTATGGTGGTCAGCTTGCCAGTATTACTCTACCGGGGCAATCAGAACAGTTTTTCGGACAGAAAATAGCAAGGCAAATGAAAAGAAAACCTCAGGAGCAGTACAAAAGTTACAATTTCCTTAAGTTTGGTGAGCCAGATTACAAAATTTCAATATATACAGACCACAAAAAAGTTTGGCTTTTAACCGAAGGCCAGTTCATTGATGGGATTACCTATCAAGTGCTGGAAAAATTAACTCCGATCATATAGGTGAAATTATGGGAGATGAAAGTATTTTTAAGTCTTGTACTCAAGAGATTGAAGACAGTGACAGTAGCCAAGATGGAGCAACCATTATATTTATTCAACCCAAGAATGTTGATTTAATACCTTTTGCGATGTTGCAAGCAACAGGATCTTTAATGGGCTTGAGTTTTGGTGATTATTCACTGTCACCTTGCACCAGAGCCCTATTTATTGATGGCAGCAAAAGTGCTGCTGAATTGCAAAAAGAATTTAAATTTTGTGGGTCTGGGGTTGGCTTGGAGAAGATGAAACTGCTTTCGATGAAGTCGTACAACATTGAAAAAAAGGCAGCTCCAGCAGGTCAAGATGTTCCAGTCACACATTCTGCCATTGTAAATAAGCTTGAAATTCTTGCACAGCGTAAAAATGATGACGAAGGTCAGGCAGTGGATCTTGGTCAACTTTGTGTAATTTTTCATGACATGCAATCTTTAACAGCTGGTGGGATCCTCTGCAAACCAGCTGATTTTCAAGACCTGCATAATCGTTTGAAAGCTGCAGGTGCACATCAACTTTACTTTGTAAACAGTGAAGCGGAAGCCTTTCAAGTAGCTGTAAAACCAGATCTGGTTTTCAATATTAACAAGGTTTGTGACGCTATTCTACCAACTATTAGACTGACCTTAAGCAGCTCATCGGCACGAATTCAGGACACCATTTTGCCTGTGGAACTGGAACTTCATTTCAACGATTCTGGAACCTGGACTGTAAAAGAATCGGTACAACGGAATGATCAGGAAGAAGCCATTAAAGTACTGGCCCTAATGGGGAAAACATATAAACAAATTGCAGACACCCTTGGAAACATTTCTGCCTCGACAGTAGGCCGCCGCCTTCATGGCATGCAGAAACGTGGTGAAATAATTATTGATGGTCACCGGGTTATTAGAGCATAAAATATTCAGAAAAATCCAAAATAATTCATGTCGAAACATTATATTAAATTGATTTTACACGATAAATTATAAAATAAACCACTGGCACCGTTTCAGCCCATTTGCTGAGACGGTGCAGAAAATCAAAAGCTTAATATGAAACATATAAACGTAGCATCGCCAACAGACATCAATCATCAGCAACTTGATACGACCATCGTCATCAATAAATTAACAGCTTTGACACTCATTTCTCTTATCAGCGCTTATTCAGGAGAAAACTTTGGAATCATTAGTTTGAACAAAACAGTAAAGGGATTTCAGGCATATATATTAAGGGTCAGAGATCAGGTGAAGATACAGCTCTATGTTGATAGCGGAGGATATTCGATAATAATCGGTGAAGTACCTCCGTACCAGATCAGCCGTTGTATTGAAACCTATCATTACGCATTGGAGTATAGTCACGATACTTTCGATTTTATCTTCTCATTGGATATCCCTTTTAATGCAAAACATCCCTCTTTCAACACCAGGGACAAGATTGAAGGGTACAACCGTCAATCACTCCTAGAGTCAATAAATGTCTTACAACGGCATCCAGAGCTTAAAGAGAAGTTCCTATTCATCTATCACTTCAAGACCATAGAGCACTATGAAATATGGCAAAAACTCTATAAAGAGTTGAACCTCGGTCAGCATATTAAACATCGAGCAATTGGAGGTATGGTATCTCTAAAACAGATGGCAAAAATCGACTTTGTTCCATTCATTGCGACAGCTTACCAATCTCTTCATGATTACCTGAAGTCAGCTGTTTATGGTGAAGAGTTTAGGGTTCACTTCCTTGGAATCAATGTGAAGTACGACCGGTTTATGATTGCCTTACTGGAGACTTTGTTTCAACGGTATCTGGGAAACAATATTCCAGTTATCTTTACCTATGACACAATCAACTACAGAATTTCAGGTTTTCATGTGAAGGAGGTTTATGACTTAGTAAACGGCGAATTACTTGTTTACAGCCTTGATGAAATTCCTTATGAGCTACTGCAGAAGGTTTACCTCGATGAACAGTTTTCAGCCAGGATGAGGGAGGAAATAAAACGTAAAAATCGCACAGGAAGAATGAGAAACAGCTTCGAAATCACCCCTCTGAAGGTATACAGTGAGCTTGCCATTGACAGTTTTTTTGCGGAACAAGTAGCCTGCCACCATCTCATTGACCTGATCATGGAGTCAACCAATCCTTTTGACTTCAAATCTAAGGTAAAAACTCCCATCAAGCAAATATTCTCTCCTTACCAGCATATCTTTGGATCGAACACATCAAATAGCATCAGAAAAACCCTCTATATGCTCCAGCATTTTCACGATTGGTACATGAACATGCGGGATGATGAAAAGGAACTGGATTACCTCTCACGTGACTTTATTTCGCAAATCGGGCTTGCGCGCATGGTTGACGATCCAGCACCTAAAAACCCATAAAAATTCACATATAATCACGTTTGTGTCGCTTAACATTCTGTAATCGAATGTAAATTTTCAAATAATTCATTTTTCCTCCATAAGGACCTGATCTGGTGGCAAATCACTAGATCAGGTTCATTTTCACGATACGGTTCCACTCTATTTTTGGATCACCTCCCACTTCAAACATTGTTTTCATTCTTGGCTCCCATTCCATAAACGGTCAACTCAGTCAAGCTCCCATTATAGTCTGGTTTTTAAGCAAAGTGTCAAAGATATACAGATATAAATAGGTTAGATGAAGCCATGGTAATTTGCGAATTACCAATAAAAGACGAACTATAATCAATAGGAGGTCAAAAAATGTCCACAAAGATTGAATGGACCGATGAAAGCTGGAACCCGATTTCAGGTTGTAGCCCATGCTCACCAGGATGCGTGAACTGTTATGCTGAAATGATGTCTAGACGATTGAAGGGGCGGTTTGGTTATCATTATCAGAATCCATTTCAAATCACTCTGCACAAGGAAAAGCTCAAAGAACCACTTAGACTCAAGAAGCCAAGGAAAATATTCCCTTGCAGTATGGGCGATCTTTTTCACCCAGATGTACCTGAATCGTGGATTGATGCATTGTTTCAGGTCACAACTTTAGCGCGACAACATACGTATCAAATTCTCACAAAAAGACCTGAGCGTATGCAAAAATACCTATCAATTATCGTCAGTAAATATCAGATAGAAGTACCTGCCAATCTTTGGTTTGGGGTCACTGCCGAAAATCAGCAAATGGCTGATCAAAGAATACCGGTACTGATCGACACACCAGTGGCTAATAGGTTCATATCAATAGAGCCCATGCTGGAGGCAGTCGATATTAGTTGTTACATAAAAAATATTGACTGGGTAATCGTAGGTGGTGAAACAGGCGTTAAAGCAAGAGATATGGAACCACGCTGGGCTATTGAAATAAAAGATCTCTGCAGAGGAAATCATGTTCCGTTCTTTTTCAAGCAAATGACTAAGAAGGCACCAACACCAGAAGAACTCCTAATCAAAGAGTTTCCTAAGGCAATGCTATAAACCACTTTGCTGCTGTTTTTCCCGTTCTCCTAAATCTCTATTTCACCTTTTTAGCTGGTAACTTCTCCCAAGTTTACTTTGCTAAAAATCGTAGGATTTCTTACGTAAACAAATATTTACTCTCCCAAATAATTATCTGTTTTCTGTCATTATTGAAACTGCAACAAGAGGGTTGTTTTGTAAAAATGTAAGGAAAATATAGATATAAAATTATTTAAAGTATTCGATTTTATCTCAAAATAACAACAACTAAAAGGAGGTGATGATGCTTGTAGTTAAGTTGTCGAAATCAATATAATTAAAGCTAACAAAAGGTACTAACATGAATAATTTATTAGATCTTCAATCAGATTTACGTATTGTAATGAACTCCATTATAGCTCATCAAAACGAAATTGTAGAAATAACAACAAAAAAATCAGGTTCTCGTAAACGATCAAGATATTCAATAGTATTTCCAATATTCTACGATACTGAATCACTTGTTGTAGAAATTTATGGAGTCGGTAAGAACAAAAAGCTTAACTATGACCTTATTGGAAAAGTAATCAAAAGTAGTAACTCAAATATAGCTGATGAAGGTAAAATAGTTATTGCTCAGACATACTTTTACAATGCTAGTAATGAAATTTATCTTAAACAATTATCAGTAGTTGAGTTGTTCGAATGCACTGGTGAAGTTATTTGGCATCCAAGTGTAATTTATGATTTCTATTTGATGAATAAAGTTATTTGCAAGATCTTTAATTCTTGTATTTGTAATGCCAATTTAATGACCCAGGATAGTGGGTTTCGCTTGACAATTTAAAATACATATAACGGCGAAGTTACAAAACATATGGCCATAGCTGTTCCTGCAGTTATGGCCTTTTCTATTTATGGAGGAAATAATGTTGAATTCTTTGACCCCATATGGGCCACAGTGGGGATTTCAATCGATAGATACTCATTATGGATGGAAACAAAATTGTGAGATGGATCAGTGTTTGAGTCGCTCTCGAGTGAGATTCGTTATTTATAACAAGCAATATAATGCAACAAGAATTGTCTGTAGTTCTTGTGCAGCCAATTTAACAGGAATGCATGCACACGCATTTAGTGTTTGTGAAACATGCGTTAATAATCTCAAACCACATTTTCAAACATTACGCAATTTGAATGGCTTGCGACAATCGCATCAGCATTCCCACAAGAACATGACAGGCTATCTTTCCATCAATATCGGTGATCAGCATGTTTATATTTCTGAATTTAATAGTGGTCGATATCTGCTTAGCATCAACCGCAAACCTATTCACCCAAATCTAAATTATAAAGCATTTAAGAGTAAAAAACGTGTTGCTGAATTTGCAATCGAAACAGTGAACAATTACTACAAATCTCGAATGATCAATCACGTGTTATTCGGTACACCATTTGTCATGCCTTAAACTATCCAATCTATTATTCTTCAAAGGCGTTGCGACACTCGTAGCGCCTTTTTCTTTTAAAGGAGACTATAATGAGTTCAATAAACAATAATAACCCAATACCTCTCAAGAATAATCAGCAGTCTAATCCCAAAGCTACGAATCATAAACCATCACAAGACCAAAAACTCGTTGAGCTAACAAAAGATTTCCAACTTTACAGGGATGAAAACAAGGTTGCTTATATTGAAATACGTATTTCTGACCAAGGGTTTAGGGAAACGGGCAGGAACATCATTCGAATAAGATCAAGTGGCTTCAAAGAATATATCAATGACTTGTACTATCGAAATAACTTTCGCTATCCCCAGAAGAACGTTCTCGAAAGCTTCATTTCGCATCTGATCTATAAAGCTAAAAGATATGGTGAAGAAATTGAAATATTTAATCGTCTTGGAATAGACCAGGACGAAAACATCTACCTCGACCTAGCCAATGGAACTGATGAAATTGTAAAGGTGTCTAAAAATGGTTGGAAGGTTGGTAGATATCCTGTGTTGTTCACCCGATATGATCACACAGCGCCGCTTCCAAAACCACAGGAAGGAGGAAACCTAAAAGATCTGATGCGGTTTATTCAGGTGAGAAATAAGCATGAAGAATGTCTTCTATTGTGTTGGTTGGTTGCCTCGATGATTCCAGATATTGATCGTTGTTTTTTATTACTTGAAGGTCCGCCAGGTTCAAGGAAATCAACCATCGCAAATCGCCTTAAATCTCTCATTGATCCTATGAAGGGTGATGCTCTCTATTTAACTTCAAAAGAAGTTGAGGTTGCGCAACATCTTGGACAGCACTGTATTCCATATTTCGACAATATCAATTCAATATCGAAAAACATTTCAAATATGTTTTGCACGTGCTTTGGTGAATCAGTGTATTCTAAGAAAGCGTTATATACTGATGATGGTTCGATTGTTTTTAACCTGACAGGGAACATAATTCTCACTTCAATTAAGCTTGAAAGTCCACGACCAGACTTTCTTCAGCGTACCTTTAAAATCGCAACCATTAAGAAACAAGGTTTCAGGAGTACACGTAAACTAAAGAAACAATTTAACCAGATGGCTCCTAAGTTGTTTGGCGCACTACTTGATACCTTGGTCAAAGTCCTCAATATTATCGATCAAATCCCAGAACCTGATAAATATCGAACGGTTGACTTCGACCATTACTGTGCAGCAGCTGCTATAGTCCTTGGTTATGGCCAACAAACATTTTGGGAAGCTCGTGATCATACAGAAGCAATCAAAACCAAAGGAATGGTTGAAGCGTTTCCAGTGATCCAAGCTCTTACCTTCTTCCTGCAGAGATGCGGCGGTAACTGGAAAGGGTGCATGAACGAATTGTTGAATATACTGAAATCCTTTTCTGAAACACCTGATAAGCTGCCGAAGGCTGCAAATTCACTGTCTCAGTCACTCAATACAACCTTGATGGTGGAGCTAGATGCAGCAGGTATAAGTGTTACCAAGTTGTACTCAGATTCTTGTAACCTCTATGAAATCAATCTCCATGACTCAATCAACGATAACCAGATTAAGAATGTTGTGGCTTCTCCTCCCCAGAGCACCTCAACTGTAGTTGCAGCTCTGGAGCAAACACTCTCGGAACAAATTCAAGACATCGGTAAAAATCAAGTAAACGAGACTGGATTGCAAGATGGTAGTAATCTACAGAAAACAGAACCATCTTTCCAACGAAGTGACCTGGATAACGGTACTCGTGAAGCTGATCAGAAGCATAGAAGATTTGAGAGCCATGAGTCAAGTTCACTGGACCAGGCAGTCAGTGATCTTTTTGATAACCTTGGTCAAGTTCAGGAATTAAATTCTGATCAAAATCCGTTTCTTGTTGACGATACACCTGTTGCTGACAATGGTCAAGAGTCGGATCAATGATAGTAGTCTCCATCGGATGAAATCATTTCGTAGGTGCTGAATCTTCTGCTTGTACTGCAGGTCCCGGAGGTAAAATAACCATAAATTTTTTTATATATTTCTATTATTTTTCAAAATATAGAAAAAATAACGGAAATTATCTCAGGGATCTGCAGGCTAAGGAATAGTCTCAGGAATAGATGAATCGTCTGATGCTCCCGACAATAATATTATATTTATTATTATAATTATAAATAATTAAGCATGTAGGATAATGTTGCTTCGTTTACATCTGATTGCGCTCAGAGTCGCTGAATCCTAGGGAGGGAGCTAAAGCTTTTCACTAAGGAAGGGAATGTTATTTCGATCTGAGATGTAAAGATGACAATAGATTACTGAAACAGATTGTGGTCGAGCAAATTGATGCCTAAGAGATTGAGATGTATTGAGTTCTTCACTCAGGGAAGAGCTAGATGAGTTGTGGTTTTCAGATAAAACCTTAAGTGGTTGAAGTTCCTGTCATGTTTCAGCCGCAACAGATGCTTAGTCCATATAAGAAACGCCGCCAGGAACCTCCTACCAGTAACCGACCCCGATACTGGGAGAACACGTGAGCAAGGTTTTAGAGTTACTCCGGGCTTTATATTACTCGCTCTGGGCAGATATTTCTTGGTATTCTCGACGGCGTGGGAGAGCAATTTCAGGTAAATTTATATCTGTATTTTGTTGACTCTTTTTGGAGGAAGATGAAACTTTCCCATGAATTATCAAGTTGACACTAAATGTATCGTAAAACACTTAGAAACTGGCGATGTCTATACCTTGTAACATGTTGTGAAAACAATAGTATCTTAACGAGAAAGCTTCGGATTATAACGAATTCCAGACGTCCGGAAATTCTCACGTATACCTTTGCAGAACTATGTTGCTGCTGAGTTTTTTATCGGAGGAAGATGAAACTTTCCCATGAATTATCAAGTTGACACTAAATGTATCGTAAAACACTTAGAAACTGGCGATGTCTATACCTTGTAACATGTTGTGAAAACAATAGTATCTTAACGAGAAAGCTTCGGATTATAACGAATTCCAGACGTCCGGAAATTCTCACGTATACCTTTGCAGAACTATGTTGCTGCTGAGTTTTTTATCATGCTTCACTGTCATCGGGTTTAACCTTAGCAAGGTCATTAAGCTTGTTTTGAATAAGCTTGGCTTTCTCATAAAGTTCTTTCTGAGTATTGAAATCTTGTTCTGTTTTCTCTAATCGTTCTTTGGCCTTTTTTATAATTTCACTTTTTTGATTTTCGTTCAATTTATCATAATGTTTTGCCAATGAGGATTTGTGTGTGTTTTTTTTGTAATCATCCATTTCTTTGTCTGGATGATTTATCAGACGTTTCAGAATACTATAGTCGGTGGTTGGCGACTCTGTTTTCAGCTTTTCCTTGGCTTTTTGATATGAGATAGATTTAACGGCGAATTCCTCTGCATATTTCTTTTTATCCTCAATATCAGTCACTTTCAGTAACAGTGCTCTGTGAGAAATACTCAACTGCATGTATGGTTCAAAATCTCCAAGTAACTCTCTATCCTGCCACAACTTAACAGCCTCGTATACCCAGGATTGCGATTTTCCTGTTTCTTCCTGAATGGACTCAAGAAGTTTTTGAAATGTTTTATGTTTTCTTAGCCTTACTATGCTTAAATCATCTTTCTTACCATCAAAGAAGGTTGAAACCAGATAATCTACAACTTCATATGCGGCAGCGCCTAAGTGTTCAGCAAGAATTTTTTTGATCTCTTCTTTTGCTTTGATAACTAAATCGTTATCAAGTTTATTTTCACCTTTCAGTGCTGGTAATGTTTTAGTTTTAGGCATAGTTGACCTCTTTGTGTGAAGAGAACGGTTTCTGGAATTGTATTTACTACTTCAACAAAGGTCAAATGGAAAGTAGTCGTATTGTAAAGTCATATATAGGGTTTATCGCCACAATCTCAAAAGACATTTTGCGATAAATCGGTTGGAGGTGTAGAATAGCATAGCATTTTAACAATTTAACTACTTCATTGTAGCACAAGGATTTCATGGACTATTCATCAATCATCTCAGGCTTTCTGTCCTCGTTCTGGTACTTCATTCCAATTTTCATCCTCATCGCACTGGTCAAGACACCATGGTTCAAAGGGATCTTTGGAGAATTCCAGGTAAACCTTGCAGCAAAACTGTTCCTGAACAAAGATACTTACCATCTGATTAAAAACGTCACACTGCCAACTGATGAGGGAACAACTCAGATTGATCATATTATTGTGTCGAAGTATGGAATCTTCGTGATAGAGACTAAGAATCTGAAAGGATGGATTTTTGGCAGTGAAAAACAACGTACTTGGACTCAGAAGATCTACAAGCACACCAATAAATTCCAAAACCCTCTGCATCAGAATTACAAGCACACAAAAACATTACAGTCATGTTTGAATTTGCCTGAAGATAAACTTTTTTCAGTAGTCGTTTTTATTGGGGACAGTAAATTCAAAACCGATATGCCTGATAATGTGACGTATGCTGGAGGCTATATTCGATATATCAAATCCAAGAATAATGTTCTCTTGTCTGATCCTGAAATTACTGAGGTGGTAAGACAGATTGAAAGTGGCAGGTTGACACCGTCAATGAAAACTAGCCGTGAGCATGTCGCACATGTGAGGACTGTTGTTGAGGATAAGAAGAATAAATGTCCCAAGTGTGGAAGTGAACTAGTTGTGAGGGTGGCAAAGAAGGGAAAGAATGCTGGAAAAGAGTTCCTTGGCTGCAGCTGGTTCCCGAAATGCCGTTATGCTGTACGGAAAAACTAAAACACTATTAATGGTGAAGATGTGAGTAAGAAAATACCAACTTTCGACGACCTCATGAATCCTCTTTTGAGAGCACTAAAAGCATTGGGTGGCTCTGGTTCTGTTGACGAGATCTATGAGAAAGTGTTGGAGTTGGAGGATATTGCCGAAGAAGTGTCATCAGTACCTCACAACCCAGATAAGAGCAATCAGACTGAAGTTGCGTACAGATTAGCTTGGGCTAGAACCTATCTTAAAAAATACGGATACTTAGAAAATTCAAGTCGTGGAGTATGGGCCTTAACTCAACTCGCAAAAGAGAATAATACGGTCAAACAGCAGGAAGTTGTAAAAATTGTCCGGGCAATGGACAAAAAACAGTCACCGCAAAAGAAAAAGAAGGATCAAGTTGAACTTGGAAATGATGATACCCCAGAAGAAGCCCAAGAATGGAAAGAAGAGCTTTATCATATCCTAACCAAAGACATTTCACCTGATGCCTTTGAAAGATTAACCCAACGTTTACTTCGTGAATCAGGATTTGTTCAAGTCGAGGTTACTGGCAGAACTGGAGATGGAGGCATTGACGGTAAAGGAATTGCAAAGATACATGGATTTATGAGTTTTCATGTCATCTTCCAATGTAAAAGATATCAAGGTACTGTCTCTGCGGGTGCGGTTAGAGATTTTCGTGGAGCTATGGTCGGTAGAGCTGATAAAGGGTTGTTTATCACTACCGGTACATTCACATCGTCCGCAATAAAAGAAGCGACACGAGATGGAGCACCGCCTATTGATCTTGTTGATGGTGAACAACTTGCGGATAAGTTGAAAGAGTTTCAACTCGGTGTGCAAACCGAAATGGTTGAAAAAGTAACGATTAGTAAGGACTGGTTCAAGAATATTTAGAAATATAAAGATAATTCTGATCAATTTTCATATCACAATTTTCCTATAGATATTGAGATTATACAAAGAAATGTTCCCTTATAATGAAAGGTGACATTTTAACACTATATCTATAGGAGGTAGTTATGAAGGGTTGCCGTGTTTTAACAGATCAAGAAATCAAACAAGTGTTAAACGAATTGGGACCACGGGATAAAACCCTGTTCTTGACATGTCTCGTGTTCGGAACGCGAATTTCGGAAGCGTTGCAACTGACATTTGGCGATGTCTCTGGAAGCACTTTGTATATACGTTCAAACAAAGGTTCTGAAAATCAGGGTTTTCCAATTCCTGAAAGTTATCGAAAATCTGTTCATGTACTGAGAGACTATTACATTCTGAGAGGAATAGAAGTAGAGAATGATGTACCTTTATTCCTGTCTCAGAAGGGTAGGCATCGATCAATTACTCGTCAGCTGGCAAGTACAGTAATTAAGCGAGTTGTCAATAAGCTTGGGCTTGAAGGAAAGATCAATACTCATAGCTTTAGAAAAGCCTTTGTGACACGGATTTATGAGTTGACTGGTTACAATATCGCGGAGACGAAGCTGTATTCTCGTCATAAGAATTTGGTCAACCTTGAGTATTATATCAAGACAACAGAGAAGCCCGATTTAGTAGAGCAGTTGTCTTGGCTGTAGAAAGATTGATCCTCTGTCGTTGTCTTAGAGGATCAATCTTTTTCTTACAAGCAAATAAGAAGTCAACGTAATGTGCTCATCATAGGAGCTTTTTATGGCAGATTATTTCAAGATGCACCAGTTGTCATATCACTTGTTGACTACCCCTAACAGTGGGTTCCGGCCAGGTCAATTAGGGGCTTTACATGCAACAATGTCTCACTTTTCTGTTTACGATGAGCCAGCGACGTTATGTCTCCCAACTGGATATGGAAAAACCGCAATAATGATGAGTCTACCCTTCATTTTGAAACCACAACGGGTATTAGTGGTTGTGCCATCAATTGCGTTAAGAAAACAAACAACTGGCCATTTCAAAGTACTGTCAACAGTAAGAAAGATTAATGTCCTTGACTCAGAAATACCCAATCCAAGTGTCTTGAGCCAGGAGGAAAGACCTACATCAACTGAGGATTGGAACTTGCTGAAAGAGTATGATGTCGTTATTTCGACTCCAAGCAGCATGTCACCTAGTCTCGCTCCTAACCCACCTATTGACCTATTTGACTTGATTATAATTGATGAGGCTCATCATGTCCCGGCTGAGACATGGCTGTCTTTTATTAAATATTTTAAAGATTCTAGGTTTGTTTTCTTAACGGCTACTCCTTACAGAAGAGATAGGAAACCTATCCCAGGGCGAATTGCATATTGGTATCCTGTTTTGAAGGCTTCAAAAGAAAATGCATTTGGAAAAGTTAAGTATGTTCCAGCTATTGTAGAAGATTCTGAGGATAATGAAAAAGTTGATTTGGCTATTGTTAAATCAGCAATTACACAATTAAAAATTGATCAGGAGGCAGGGTTTGATCACAGGATATTTGCACGCGCCTCATCAATAGTGGCAGCTAGAAAACTGGTGAAAATTTATGAAAATGAAGGGTGTAAGATCGCTGCAATAGCTAGTCACATATCTAAAAGACATCAGGACAAAATTGAGAAACAATTGATTGATGGTGATATTGTCGGAGTAGTCTGTGTTGACATGTTCGGTGAAGGGTATGATTTCCCAAAATTAAAAATTGCCGCTTTACATGCACCTCACAAATCTCTTGTCCCAACAGTACAGTTTATTGGTAGGTTTGCTCGAACAAATGACTCTTCTACTGGGGATGCGACTCTCATAGCTCCTCCTAATCGCATAAGATTCGCAATTAGTAGTCTCTTTCAGGAAGGTGTCGATGTTTCCGAGTTGATAGACGACTTGTCACAGGCCGAGATTGAAAATGCTGAGGCAGATAGAGAAATACTAGAGATTCTAAAACTTAGAAAATTAGTCGATTCAGACTATGAAGCTGTATCTCCGTTGCTGTTAAAACTGTATGCTCACGCAATGATTTTTGAGTGTAATAAAAAGCCCGACTTTTCGCTGATTGAAGACACGATTGGTAGGAATTTACTATTAGCTAAACAATGGTTATCAGATGATGGTTTGATCACCCTATTGCTCACAGTTGATAATTCTCCACCCAATTGGGCCATTTCTGATGTTCTTGTAAATATAAGACATGACATCTTTTTGTTGGCATTTAATGAGGCTACCGGCTTGGCCTATATTGGCTCTACTCGTAGGACAGAGAGACTTTACCTGGATTTAATGCAGTCTGTGTGTAAAGATCAGCATCGTCATATTAGTTATGAAGTTACAAGAAGAGCAATTGCTGGTTTGTCAAATCTAAGATTTTATAATGTCGGCCTAAAAAACACTGCGATTAATACACAGTCAGAATCATATCGTGTCTTAACTGGGCCACGAGCTGAAAGGTCGGTAACAGATGGGGATGCTCGATCCTTCGTGCAAGGGCACTTTTTTGGAAGTGGTAGTATTGATAACGAGCGTGAAACTATAGGCGCAAGTAGTAGCTCGCGAATATGGAGTAATAAACGCTTAACTGTTACTGAGTATCTTGAATGGATATCTTTGCTCAATTCCCGATTAAATGGAGATGAGGAAGTTGCCCCATCACAACTGGATATAGTTCAACATGCAAAAGTTTTGAATAGGATACCAGGCCTCGTTATTTCAGGTGGTTGGAATAAGGTTGCTTACCGTAATTCTCCACAGATAAGGTGCCGGAGAAAAGGCGATGAAAAATGGCAGTATAATCAAGTCACAGACAGTGAACTTTATGATTTTTCAGTTAGTGATGACCAGCTGGAGCTGAATTTTAATATCGGGACAGATAGTTTTTCAGTACCATTTGTTTTCTCTATTAAAGGAGGTGCATTAGTAAAGCAGGTTTCAGAGGATTGGGAATTTGATGTTCTCTCTGGAGTTGATGACTGGATTGACATTGGTGCGTGGCTGTCTATGAATCCGCCAGTATTTCACGCTGCAGATAAGTCTTCATTTCAGGGTGTTAATTTGATGCAACCTCCCGCAACGACAATTTCAAGCCTATCGAATGAGAATGTAATAACTTTAGATTGGGATCCTTGTGAGATTGAGTCAGAGTTTGATGAAGAAAAAACAAATGGTAAAATGACAGTACATGAGTTTCTTGAAAATCACATCCTGCAATCAGATGGATTAGAGGCTCTTGTTTATGACCACAGGAGTGGAGAGGCCGCTGACTATATATCTCTTACAAGGGATAATGATGATTTTGTTTTTTCACTATATCACTGTAAAGCTGCTGGAGGTGACCCATCCGGTGGGCGAGTAAATGACGTTTATGATGTCGCGGGACAGTTATTAAAATCAATTGCTTATTGTGATTGGCCTGTCCTTGAGAGTCATATTGCTCACCGTATAAACGAGAAGCGACATAAACATCCTTCAGTTTTTATTAAAGGAACTATTGATCATCTTCAAAAAGTGTTGATAGATGTTCCTGCGAATAAATTATTTTTTGAAATTTATGCTGTTCAACCTGGGATTTCAGCTAAGTTGCTTAATGAGCACCTCGCTGATTTGATGGCATTTGGTTTAGAATATGTACACAGAGGGGGGGCAGCTAAAGCAGCATGGATAGTCAATGAGTAGAGTTGGTTGATCATAACACTTAATCGAATCGAAATATATTACATTATTTTAGTCGATGTTAATCCTCTTGTGTACTTTGTAATGGAAATATTTTGTTTTTTTAGTGCACCATTTTAATGGCGGGAATCGAACCTTACTGAAAAATTAACTGAATGTGATGGAGAGGAGACGGTAAATTACTGAGGGAATAAGTAATTTGATTATTACATTTTATGTTGACCTTAGAACTTTAAAACATAGTACAACTAAATGGAAATACTTCCTTAGTTAATAATCCTCATTAACCTCATCCCATTTGGCTGTGATTTCCTGTTTTACCCGCGTGTCAAACATCGCCTCAACCTCTTGTATGAATTCTAAATATATGCTTTTCAGTTCATCTGTTGAAAGATAGTCTTCAATTTCGTAGAATATAAATTCGTAATTCATATCTAACAGGGTTTCTTTTGCAAAACCCAATGCTTCTTGTAGTGACTTGATTTTTAAGGAAGCCCCATAGGGAGTTGATATTTTAAGCTCTCCATCGAAATCAACTTCTATTTTATAATAGCTATAATCTGGAGTATAAATAAAGTTTTCAGCTACACTATAAGCATTGTATTTTAAACGAATAAACTCTCGGTCCAACTGACTGATGTTGTATGTGTTTTTGTTAAAGGAATACCGGTATTTAAATTCAACAAATGAACTCATTCCAACGCCAGGTACATTTCTTGAGCCAAATACGGGGTGGTGCCTTTTTATAGCAAAGAATATTTCAGAATCTGTCTCTTGCCATTCGTTTTCTTCGGCACGTTCTCTTACTTTATCAGGTGTTAACTCGTAAGGAACTTCATCGTTTGATTTAACTAACTTTTCTAAGTAATCAAGCACTTTATCTGAAGACATTTTTTGACCTCAATTAACACTCATTGTAGGTTATTGATACATTTTGATCATCATATATGAGAGTGTCTTATATGATACTTTAATTTCAAGATATTTTTAAGTATTCAATTTTCTCGTCTTCACAAAATGTGCCACGCAAGGCCAGGATACAGAATAAATTTTAGCAATACTCGCGATACTAACTCCTTTTCTCAATAGTTCACGAATCTCATCCTCTTTTCCATCGAGCATCGATTTCCCGAGTCCCTTCGGACGACCCAGAAGTTTGCCTTCTGCACGTGCCTTCGCGAGGCCCGCTTTAGTTCTTTCGGAGATCAAGTCACGTTCTATCTCTGCGAAAAGGGAAAACATGGTCAACATTACCTTTGTCTGGATGTCAGGATCGCCGTTCAAGACCATACGCTCTTTGATGCATATCAGCTGTACACCTGTTTCGACAAGGGTATTAACGATAATAGCAATTTGGCCAACACTACGACCAAGACGAGATAATTCAGCTACTACGAGAGTGTCGCCGGCTTTCAGTTGTTCAAGGAGGGTGTCAATGAGTCTTTCACGGTTGGACTTCCTCGATGAAATTTTGATTTCGACCCAAGAGGTGACTCTGAGATCATTTTTGCTGCAGTATTCAAGGATCTCGTATCGCTGGTTTTTCAGGTCTTGATCTTGAGTGGACACCCTCGCGTACCCTATCACCTGTTTGGACATTTTCAGCTCCTGTGCTTGGTTATTGACAATAAAACGTGTTACAATGGTGATTTATCAATCAGTGCAAGGAGAATGTCACGGGATTTTATGAAGATACAATGAGAGGTCTGATGGCTGTTTTCAGCAAGATATAAACGAACGTTTTTCGTTTGATCTTGGCCGCATATTTATAATAGGAGTAATAAGCAAATTAAAAAAAAATGTAGATGAGCACCTATCAAGAGTTTCAGGGGGGATTGTGGGTGAAAATTGATGCATTGACTAAATTAGTCAGTTATTTTGGATGGTACCAATCAATTTGTTGAACAAGTAGGTAAGAAATATGAATCTTGGCGAACTCGCAATAAATGTTGAAGTGACAAATGATGAAAAGGAAAGATTAAGTAAGCTATTACAGGACAAAAATTCACTTCCATTTCGTATATTGTCTACCTACGCAACGAAAAACCAACAGTTTCGACAAGTTGGTAGGTCAAAAGCATTCAAAAAGATGGTTAAGGGGTTTAGGCCTGGTACTGAACACTATTATAATAAAGCGTTAAAAATTTTCATAGAAGATTTAGCCTTAAATAAGGCACCAGATATTGGGTGGGATACTTATCAAGCTGTTGTCATAGATTATCTGACTAGTGAGAAGAAAAATTTTCAAGAGTTGATGGGAGACATTATTGTCGACCCAGAAGTGGAGGGAACAACAGAGTACATATTTTCAGAAATTTTCAAAAATGCATATGTTTATGGAGTAGATTTATCAGATATCAATGATATTTATGAGGTTTGGCCCTTTCCAAGGATTGTAAATTACGAAGAGTTATCTAATAAATTCAGTAACCCTGATTTATCGATCAGGAATAAAAAGCTACTAAAGGAAACTCAACAACGATTAGAAAGTTTAAAGTCAGACATAGATGAAAGAAGACAGATTGGTATAGAAAACAAAAATTCAATTGGAGAGTTAAAAAATATTATAACAAGTTTAAAAGATGACATACTTTTCGATGTTGAGCAAAAATTAAAAAATATGAAAGAAGAGTTGTTTAATGAGGTTGTATCTATAGAGAGTAAACAAGAAGATTTGAGATCTAAAATTTCATCAGATCTTTCTGTCTTGGAAAAAAATATCTCCAATATTGAATCTTTAAATTTGAATAAAGTGTCTAAAGCTGAACTGGAAAATGAATTAAAACTAATCAAGTCATCAATAAGTGATACTATTGGTCAGGTAAAAAATGATTTGATCCGAAGTAGTGAAGAGTTGTCTAATTTTGTTGATAAAAGCCAATGTAGTGCCGAAGTACAAAGAGTTATGAGTAAAATAGAAAACTCTAAAGGTGAAGTAGAGAAGAATCTTCTGTTAAATGTGGTAGATAATATTTCGGTTGGGAGCGACTTGTTTTTCGATAAGTATTTACAGAAGAATTGGAGGCATACAGCTAAAAAAGATGTAGACATTAAAGAGAGTGAATTTCTAGATATATTTGCTGACTCTTTGAAAGAATATTCTGTAGTTCAGTCAGTTGAAGATACGTTCACTCAGCATGCATTATTGAAAGTTAGTAATGTGATTTTGGTAAATGATAGAAGAGTATATAACGCTTGGTTATATTCACTTGGTTGGGAAGAATATATTACAAAGATTTCAGTTTCACCTCGCTGGAGTTCTCCAAATGACTGGGGTAGAGAAATCGTTGAGCTGACCAGTGATTCATTGGAACAACCATGTTTTATAGAAATCCATGATTTTGATTTGGGATTGTATGAATCATATCTTTTTCCAGTGTTAAAGCTGTTACAAGAAAACCGCCTAATTACTCCTGATAGAAAAATAATTCTTTTCCCATCAAACCAGAAACGCTTTGTTGAACTGTTAGCTGTTTCAGAATATGCACGATGTCTTGATGATTTTTCCAAAAATCCGAGCAGTAACAGGGAGGTAGATTGCTTAGTTGGTGATAATAATATTCTGGAAAGTAATAGTATTATTAGGATTTCCCATCAAGTATTTATAGCATGGTGTGATGGGAATCATGAAATAGATAGTTCGTTGCTAAGACAGTTTATTGTAGACTGTCAGGATAATTTGAAAAAAGAAAACATTGAGTTGCCATATAACATCTACAAAGATGTGCCAAAAATAATTTCTAAATATGGATTCAAACTTAGAAATAACCATAGATTGTATGAGAGTATGATAAAAACATTTACTGTTCCTTGGCGCAATTTCTCGAATAGCATCCAGTAAAATGCCACAAGAAGATGAAAACTTAATGTTTATTACTTTATTTAGCCTTCTTAGTTATTATCAATTTGGCAACTTTAACTCCTTTAGAAATTCCGTAGAAAAAACCCTTACATTTCATGGTGCTAATTTTATTGATGAGGCTGTTTCTCGTTTGTCATGGCATATTCTAAACAAATTTAATGATTTAGGTATCATTGAGAAAACAATATATAAAGAGCAGCAGATTTGGGAGTTGTGTAAAAATTCGATATTGAGCCTATCCGCTAATAAACATCTTCTCATAGGTAATAAACTTTTTATTGATGATGTTACTAGTAAACTACAAGCTGAGGTAAAGAGTCATCATGTTTTCTCTACTCCTTCGAAACTTGGAGTTAGGTACCATTTTAATGTTCCGTCTGTTGACTGTCTTAGTATAGAATTGCAAGATGCAGTAAGCCAAATTCCGGATGTATGTCACATTGATGCTAAATGTATCCATTTGCTAAAGACATTGCCGACATTAAATGATTACTTGAAATACGTAAATAGGACAGAACCAAAGCTGTTAGTTGATAAAAACCAAAATGTTACTGTTTTCAACTTTAGCGGTAGATGCTGGGATTCGGTTGATAACGAAATTATCACCAAACAAGGGTATTACAGAGTTAATGAACGCTTTGGTAGAAATTCATATTTTATCAAAACTGATCTAGCGGACTTCGAATTTAATCTATCAGATATTGGCTATTTTTTAGCTTGCCGTCTTCTTAACAAGCCAATTCCTATTGGGTATCAAAAGAACGATAATTCAATATTTATTAATGGTCGCGATTTTGTACATCTTCCAGTCCTGTATAAAAGAGCACTTCTAATAAACAGTTTTTCCTCACCTGTTTTTATAGGAAACAAGATTAAAATAAACAATATAATTCCCGAAGAGTTTGATTTCTTGATTAACAACTTCTCAATATTTACGGATAATTATTATGTATGACTCGAGTATCGTTTATAAGAATATTAAATCCAACTTATTGTCATATATTAAAACAGCTTATGATACTAATGATAGTTGTTTTAATACAGAAAGGGACCGGTTCATCGAAAATGAAATATCTAGCCCGATATTTAAAGAACCTCTATTTGAATTGATCAAAAGGTATACCTTATCTGACAAATATTTTGTCGACCACCTAACTGATATAATCTGTAAATTCACAGATCTTCCAGGGAATGATTTTGATGAACTGTCAGATATGTTTTCGAATTTTGTTCGCTATAAGCTCTATACACACCAGATAGAATCTTTAGATGAGACATTAATAAAATCCAACAATATTGTGGTTACTACTGGTACAGGATCGGGTAAAACTCTATGTTTTCTCTTGCCTTTACTAGCGAATATAGTTCTCGAATCCCTTGGGGCTAATAGTAGGCCTAAGTGGACTGGATCAGGAAGTGTTTTTAATGAACCTTGGTGGCATAACTCTGGAACAAGTTATGAAAATATTCGCCAAAGGAGTCGTACCCCTGCAGTTAGATGTTTAATTGTTTACCCCTTAAATGCACTTGTCCAAGATCAGATTGAAACCCTTCGTGATGTTCTAAATAGTGAACAGGCTAACGGTTTTTATGATTCAGTGCTGGATGGAGATAGAATTTTTTTTGGACAATATAACGGTTTGACAGAAGGCAAAGGATCTAGACTTAATCGTGACCATGTAGAAAGAGCTAGGTTGTTTTTAAGATCGGTCGAGGCCGAATGTTGCTTAGCCGATAATAGCGTTAAAAAGCGTATACAAGATCCAATTAGTAGTGAACTTCTTTTACGTTGGGATATGCAAGATACCCCACCCGACATTCTCATTACTAACTTCACAATGCTTTCTATTATGCTCGTTAGGCAGCAAGAAGCATCAATGCTTGAGCAAACGAAATTATGGTTGAGGGAGAGTAAACACAATGTATTTTACTTGGTCTTAGATGAACTTCATAGTTATAGGGGTACAGCAGGTTCTGAAGTTTCATATACTATCAAAATTCTACTAGAAAGGATTGGGTTACATCCAAACCATCCCCAGCTAAGAATTATAGCTACATCTGCATCACTTGAAGAAAGTAGTAGTATAAACGATCTAGACCCTGAATTTTTAAGTGATTTTTTTGGAACGCCGAAATCTCAAAAAAGCTTTACCCTAATTAAAGGGGAAACTGTTTCACTGCCAGAGACAGACCCTGGTAAATTGTCCAGTAAGAAAAGTCAATTTAAGCTACTTCGTAAAAATCGAATTTCAGAAGAACTGATTGATAGTATATCGGAAGATTTAGATGAATTTGAAGTAGAAGGGAACCTGCAACAGTTAGAAATCAAATTAATGGGAGACTATCACGGTTCGACTGCACTTTCTTGTTATCCTTTTTCTTTGAAAGATATTGCTGAGCATTTCTTTGGGGGGGATTCTCTTGCTGCTCAGGGTTTTGTTACATACCTAGCTCAAAAAAACAGCAAGTTTTCTGGAATGCTTCGCCAGCATATGTTTGTAAAAAATCTTCAGGGGATAAGAAGAGCAATGAACATTGAGGATGGTTCTATTGCAAGTGTTCTTCTGTACGACACTTCAGTTAGCTACTGTACGGTAACCAATTCAATAACTCTCGAATGTCTTTATTGTCAGGTTTGTGGTGAAGTTTATTATCGAGGTTATAGGAACGAAACCACAGATGACACAGTATATGTTAGTAATGAGCTTTTGAACCCTGCCGACCCGGAAAGTCAGTATATTTATCTAAATTTTAGTCGTCAATTCTCATCCTCATCTAATGACAATGAGCCTTGGAGCACAGGATATAGCCTGAACGGAACTACAGGATTACTTCTGTCACCGTCTCAGTCTAGAAACATGATCGATGATAAATTCGGCCAAGTTAATATACACGTTTGTCCTGTTAATAGTCCGCCAACAGTTTGTCCTGCTTGCGATACAACGTGGGCAAGAAGGGGAGATAGGGTTTTCTCTCCAATTAGAACAATGGGAACTGGTTATCAAAAAGTAAACCAGGTCAACCTTGAGCAGCTCATGGGAACCCTTCCGCCTTCAGAACAAAAAACTGTCATATTTAGTGATAGCCGTAAAGATGCTGCAATTGTAGCTGCTGAGTTGGAATACAACCATTTTAGAGACTCAATAAGAGCAACACTAGAGGAAATTTTAGAAACAGGTGATGACTTTCATCGTGAGTTAAGGGATTTTGTTGAAAAGTGTCAGGAAAAAAACTTTTTAGCATTATTAAATCATGAATTTAGGCGCCAATATCCAGATCAGGCTTCGTTAGTTGAGTTCTATTTTAGAGGTGAGCTTTCACCTGAAAGCAAAGAAGAACTTCAGGCTGTAAAAATTATACAAATTGGTAGAAGCTTACACTATCCGACATTATCCTTGGTGAGATTGTGTCTTGAAAAGTTTATAAAATCAGCTATCAACCCTTCAGGTTTGGATATACCCAATGACTCTAGTAGATTGTGGCCGGTACTTTTTGCCCCTGCTGATCAAAGAATAAGAGACCCATATAAACAATATTATATAGAAATTGAGTTACGTTTAAAAAAAGAAGTCAGGAAGATTATTTCAGACTCTATGGGGAGAGATTTCGAATCACTTGGTTTTGGTTGGATAACTTTTAATAGAGAAAATATCCCTGATACATACAGAAATTTGGAAAATGAATATATCGGTTTTATCGATTCGCTTATCAGGTTTCTTTCTTCTTATTATAAAACAAGATCGGGTGAAGATGATCTATTCCCTTCTCAAGGATGCGAGGTTCTTCCTGGCTATTTCACGGATTGGCTTGTAGAAGCTTTTCCTCAGTTTTTAACAACTAATGATAGGTACTCTGTAACAGATGAGATCAAGGAGTACTTGTTTCGTCATGATATTACAGATAATTTTCTTAGGATTAAGTTTGATAGCTTACATATACACATTCCCACTGGGAGTTATTGGGAGTGTCAAAAATGTAGAGCCATTCACCTTTTCAATGCAGCGAATAGATGTCGGACTGTTAAATATCGAAATGTTTGCGATGGTCATTTGATTGGGAATAATTATTCAGAACTATATAGCAAAGAAAATTATTACAAAATCTTTAGACAGCAAAAAAGGAATCACGTTCCATTACGGACAGCTGAGTTAGTTGGACATACAGATAAAGATCAGCAAAGAAAGAGACAATTATACTTCCAAAATATATTCATAGATCAAGCTATAAAGAATGTTTTTCCTGATCCTGAAAAACGACAGAAATATGTAGGCATAGAGGCCCTGAGTGTAACAACTACAATGGAAGCTGGAGTAGATATTGGTGGGTTGAGATCCGTTTACATGGCCAATATGCCTCCTAGGAGATTTAATTACCAGCAGAGAGTTGGGAGAGCAGGTAGACGTAAGGATAAGCTTTCACAATCAATTACCTTTTGTAAGGGGCAAAAGCATGATGAGTATTATTTTGAAAAACCATTGTTAATGGTTGCAGAAGAAACTGCAGCCCCAAAATTGGATATTAATAGTTATTCAATAATAGCACGTGTATTCAATAAATTACTCCTTAACTACGTGTTTTATAAAACAGAGAATTTAGTGCGAAGCAGCAATATCACAGGAGATAGGAATAGCGGAGATTTAGGAACTTTAGAGGATTTACATGAAAACATTAATGGGTTGAGAGAATTTTTTAATAGGCATGATTTTGACTATTCCTGGATGGAGTCAATATTTACGAATCTACAGAGAGAGCATATTATTCGGTACAAAGAAAATACGATTTCTCAAATAGAAAAAATATACAACCACGAGCTAGAAGGTTTTATTTCTAAGTATGGTGGTAACAGATCGTTTAGCGAGGTACTTGCTCTAGAAGGATACTTCCCGCTTTATGGGATGCCTAATCGCACTAGCACTTTAGTTCATAGTCATCCAAACACAAGTCCAAACAATCGGAAATTTCCCCTCGAAAAGGGCATCATCAGTAGAAGTGATGATATAGCTATTTCAGAATATGCACCGGGGCAGGAAGTTGTCAAAGATAAGAGAAAAATGCACTGCTCTGGTGTTGCTTGGTTGGAGAAGAATCGTGGTAGTGTTATTGCGACAGTACCACCTCGAATAGCGATAAAGCCATTAGTTTTTTGCGTTGAATGCGACTCATTGTTACCAGAAGGTGCTTCAGTTTGTTCAAACTGTGATTCTACTGATTTGATCAATTTTACGGGTTGGAAGCCCAATTACTACATTACAGATTTCTATAATAGCAATTCGTATGATGGGATTCTGTCTTCCACTCCTCAAAGTATTTTAACATTTCCAGAAACACTAGAGTCTAAAGGGACATGTGAGGGAATATCTTCCAATTATATTATAGAAGATGCTAGTGGATTGATTTACCGTATAAATACTAATAAATATCAAGGATTTAGGTTCCAGACTGTTGATGATGATCGTTTTAGAGGCTTTTACCTTTCTCCAGATGCAGATAGCAATAGAATCCATAGAGCTATTACTGAGACAGGTATAAGAGTAAGTAATGAAAGGTTTGCTTTATTCTCTGAGCAGTATACTGACTTTTTCATCCTATCTAGCGTTAATCATCCTTTATATTTTAGGAATCAAAATTGGTTATCGAGTGAACGGTCAAGAATTTCTGTCAAATCCGCTTGGAAATCATTGGCAGAACTCATCAAGGTTAACATTATTCTAAAAGAAGATATTGAACCCACTGAATTGACAGCCGGTATTTTATGGAAAAACAATGAGTGGCAATTGTTTGTAGCCGACACCTTAGACAATGGAGCCGGTTATTCTAGCAAATATGCCACTAGTACTGAATTTTCTTCACTTATTGAATATCTAACTGAGAGATTTGTTCCCCAGTATTTGATGAGTAATAGGCATGGTAAGTCTTGTATAACTAGCTGTTATAAGTGTCTTCGAAGTTATGAAAATAGGCTTAACCACAACAACCTTGATTGGCGCTTATCCCTAGATCTTTTGAGCATACTGCTTGGGCATAATAACACAGCTATAAGTTTTGCAGAATATTGGAGCTCAATACTCAACAGGAATGTTCCTTCTATACTGTCTGCCTTAATTGGAAGAAAAATTAGTGTCAGAGAAGTTAATGGCAAGCTTATCTATGATGACGGACAGAAGACTGTGTTGATCCCATGGCATCCTTTTCTTGGTGAGGGTGCGATTTTACAAAGAGAGTTGGACCAAATTAGTTCAGAATTACAGATAAATAACGTTGCAAGTGTATGTCCATTTACTATTTTGAGAATGCCTGTTACCGAGTTTCAGCGCATAAGGGAAGAACTCAAAATGAGAAGATAGACGCCCTAATGGATTCTTTCATTCTTGGTATATATGATTTAGACCCTTTAAAGAGTATATCTTTTTCCGATTATTATCGGATGAAATATTGCTTACTTAGTGGAGGGGTAAGAGTTAAGGAGCTGAATAAATTAACTGAAAGTAAAAGCAAAGCCGAACCCCATAGAGGATTGATTGTAGGGAAGTTTTTGCACAAACTTTTAGAATATATAACACCAGAAGTATATTCGGCTGACAATCGTAACATGTTGATCAGGAGATACTATTTCTCCTTAATCGACAAGTTCAATTCTGATTACAAAGACCCTATTTATAATTGTCCAATTTCAATCGAATACTGGGGGGAGATTGGTCTTGCCTTGAAATTTGCTATTAACAAAGCGCAACAATTTTCTCAATCAACCGGAAGGGTTGATCGTGAGATTAAGTTGTATTCAAAAGATGAGAAACTTTTTGGTGTTATAGATGAATTAGTATTTAGCTCACGGGGGAATGCTTTAACTGAATATAAAGCCACTCTGAAATACTCTAATCTTGCTAGTGATAAAAATGTTGAGCAAGTTCTTTTTTATACTTTTCTGTTTAAGGAGAATTGGGGAAAATACCCAGAAAAATTGCTTTTAGAAAGTCTGAGCGGAAAATCTTATGAAGTGGTTCCCAATGATGAAGTGGTCAATTCTATCAGCTCAAAAGCGTATAACTTCATGGAACGGGTTGATAGAGTTTTCCAAAAAAGATTACCAATAGAAGGCCTATGTAAGCCTAATGAGCTATATTGTTGTCATTGTAAATTAAGATACTGCTGTCCTAGTTTACTGAGCAACGATGTAGATATTTCGTTAGGACAAAATAATGAAGTAATGGTTTTTAAGTTATCAACGGTAGTTGATAATAATAAAATGAATTGTGAGGTACTTGCAGGGACTCTACCTAAAGTTGAATCAATAAAGGTGGATTTGTCAAACTCGAAATATACTTCAAACGATTTTTACCTTTCCAAAAAATATAAATTAATTGGAATCAACTACTTGACAGATCACAGGATGGTTTTGGTTGGACAGCACAGTGTTTTGCTTGATGAGGGCGATATATGAAGTTGAGGAATTGGAACCAGCTTCTTTGGGAGTATTTGCTAGAGTATTACTGCACAGGAGGACCTGTCTATTTATGTTTCAATGTTAATGTATTGCAGAACATCTTAAAAAATGAGTTTTCAACAAGCTTTACACAAAAGGAAGCTGAGCAGCTCTTTATGACCGCCTGTAATTCTATGATCAGAGTGTATGGGGGAAAAGCATGGATTCCCGAGGTTGTGTTTGCAGCTACTGATGGCAATAGGTCACTATGCCTTTCTTATGCAGTGCAACAAATATTGACTGCAGAAAAGATGTTTTCTGATGAAAAGTATACCGCTGATGCCTATTTCCCAAGATATAGAAAGGCTATGGGTTTGTTAGATGAATCCGGCGCTATGCCCATAAGTTATGAACAATTTCATAGGATTTGGTCAACATTAAAAAATGAGTTGTTGTCTTTACCTAGTGTTTCTGAAGATAAAATAACTTTTAGCAAAGGAAAAGGTAAAAATTTAAATCGAAGTCTTCCTCTTTCCCAGGCATTATTGAGTCACGAAAATCTTATCAGGATTTGTAGTCGCTTTAAGAATATCAATTCGTATAGTGACCATCGACTACTATTAGAAGTTCAAAGGAATAAACACTTTCTGCTTAAAGATGCACAAAATAAAATATTCAACCGATATATTAAAAATGCTCTAATCGAGCAAATCCGCAGTTTCGCAAGTAATTTTAGTAATGAAAAATCCATAAAAAGAAGACGTAAGCGTAGAGAAGTAATCGATCCAAGGTGCTTTGAACTATTTAGGAATTTCGAAGGGTGGGATGATTTTCTTCAACTCGATTTAAGCGATAAATGTAATGGAGATATAACAGTAGTTCTTGAGAAGTATCTTCAAAATAACAATTTGCTATTGCTAACAAAGGGTTTGGCCGGTGAATTTGTTGGATCTGATCTTCCTGCTTCAATTACTTCTAATGAAAAATTTGTTGTCTGTACTTCAAAACCAAGAGAGAGCTTTGTTTATTCGAATATAACGGATTATATAGATGGATCACTGATTGAACAACTTAGATATCCAGAAGTTTCAATTCCTAAGAATTGCACCTTATTCTATTGTACTACGTCATTACCTGAAGGATCTGAGTTAGTTATTGGTAATACTGGATTGTTTGCTGAAAATAAATTACTGCCGAAGAGGTTAACATTCACCGGAGGGATTTCACTAAATAGTAGAACAAATGATTTTCTTCTAGGTTTTCCCCCAACAGGTTTTAAATTTGCAGGGAGAATCTTAACAGATGACGATATGTTGACCGTTAACTCTGAGTCAATTAAGGTCGATACTTTTTTAAAGCAACTCAAACAACAAAAAGATGAGCAAAGATATCTCATAAAGTATTCTAACTACGAAACAACCTTATCCATAACAAATCGACGAAGAAGTCTCACTCATCACAATATTGGGTTCAATTTATTGAGCAATAGAACAATTTGCCCTGTTTCAACTTATGGTCTTGAAGACTGTAAGAGTTATTTCAAGCATAATGTTTTTTATGGTATAGATAAGACTTCTATTTTTCCCCAAAAACAGGATAATCGAGAGATAAATTATCAAGAATTTATGGTTCCTATCGAGTGTTTTATTCCTTTAAGAAATGAGCAAATAAAAATTGTAATTAGAAAATTATCTGAGATGGTTCCTGAATCTAAGTATAAAATTATAAAGAGCAAGATTCTTACAAGTAATGCAGTTCCTCCTGGTGTCTTTAAGCAAATAAGTGTTTTAAAAGACTGATCACTTTTGTCGTTTTTCCAATAATTTCAATAAATATTGCTCAGCCTTCTTTATTTAACCGAAATGGTTAAAGATAATAGGTTTTCTTACCTTACCTAATATGAGGTATATGTTTGTCCTTGTTATCTCTTTTCTGTGCACCTGGGCCTTGGCCTACTCCAGGATGAGCTACGTGATTCCCGATCAACTTTAGGTATTTTTCAGGTACTTCTTTGGGTGTTTCAGGAGGAGGACAGTCATTACGTTTCTTCGGGATCAATCTGAGCTTTCTACGAACTCGTTCACCAAAAAATTGTCGCCGGATTTCTAGTCCTAGCAACTCGCCAATAGCAGGGGGAACAGCATTACCGATTTGCTTGTAGGCTTCTCTTCGGTCATCAGGGAATTGATAGCTATCCGGAAAGGTTTGCAATCGTGCAAGTTCTTGTACAGAAAGCAATCTTCCTTTCCAGTGAAAAGGCCCAGTAGCTGGGCCAGGTTGCGCTTGTATTGTCCAACTTGGCTGGTTTTTAGCTAATTTTAAAAGGAAGGACCAGTACCGAGTCCGGTATCCAAATAATGGTAAACCTTGAGCTTTGTCAGTGTGCCATTGATAATTAAGGCCTTCTGGAATAGTTGGCAGCAGGTCTGCCCATTTACCCGATGGTGTGAGGTCAGTGGGCCAATCCTTTACATCCAAATCCCCAATTGCATCCCATGCAGTAGTGTACTGTCTTTTTAGAACTTTTGTTGAGGATGGTGCAAAGTGTGTTGGGCTGGGAATGTTAAATGGTTTGCCTTCTCTATGAGCAACAATGAATACACGTTCTCGAGATTGAGGAACGCCATATTCTAAAGCATTCAGTGTGATGATATGGGGGGCGTAGTTAACTTTTTTTGCTTTGTTTATTTTTCTAAGCTCATCAAGCAGGAGATCAATAGCCTCTTTTTTTCCAGCATAAGAAATTCCTTTTACATTTTCAATTAATAGAACTTCGGGTAAGGCAATTTCGACTAGATCTAGATAGGCTTTTAAAGTGGTAGCACGTGGGTCGTTAAGGCGATTTGTATCCCCAGAGACCCAGTACCCAGATTTTGAGAATGGTTGGCAGGGAGGGCCTGCAGCAAGTAGTGTCAGCTTTTTTGGGGATCTTTTTGCTTGTTTGAGAATTTCAGTAGAGGAGAGTAAGTGGATGTCACCTGGTGTAGCTAGTTTCCATTTTGGGTGGTTGGCCTTTAGTGTCTCCTGTGCTACTGGATCGATTTCTACGCATAGTCTATTGCTAAACCCAGAGGCGAGTAGACCAAAATCAAGTCCGCCTGCACCACTAAATAAAGAAATGAATGTTTTTGCTTTTTTGTACCCCATGTATTTTCTACGTAAAATGCTTTTTTATTAATAAAGTCTAACAAGCTGATCTTCTTGCACTATAATACTCTAAAATAGTCAGAAGGGCTCATGTTAACATGCCTACTGCACCCATTTAAACATCTTCACATCCCAAAACTCCTCCAGCTCACAGTCAACCTCACACCAACCATCAACCAGAATCGCCTTCAACTCAGAAAAAGAAAAGTAACCCCATTCCGCACAAGTTAGATCGCCGTTCAAGATGACATAACCATAAAATGTATCATCACCATCAAATTCTGCAACGTACCAATCACTGCCACCGATGAAGAAGTGCAGGTGAATGATCTTGTCTTGAGTTGGTACGTGTTCTGTTTCATAAAGCCTGGGGATTTTATCAAGTCGTGACTGCGATGGAATGTTCCACATAATTATTTTCTCCCTTTGATAGATGAAGTTTTTCTATCAATATCAGCAGGAAACAAACCAAAATCACGATAAAAAAACTCCTCCCGCCACTAAGGACAGGAGGAGCAACACATCTCACAAGCTTCAGGAAAACTACCCATAACAGTTTCACCAGAGACTCGTTTCGTCAACCACCCCGGATAAAAAGTATTTGTCACCAAAACTAGTCCCCGGTTACTTCCTGACGTGCGATTTTCTCGCATCAGGCGGTGCTGCAGGTTCAAGGTGGATTTTAAAGCTCAAAAGATCTAAATCTGAAATCAAACATCGGAACCGATAAAATGAACCTGTCAGTGTGTGCTTACCACACGCAGCCAACTCATAAAGACATCATGCTTCCCATGGCATTTAACCCACGATGAGTATCTTTATGAGCCTTCCCTCGGTCTCCTGCTCCAGCTATTTCGCTACCGTCACCATTCATCAACGAAAAATGCACACTTACAAATGATTATACCCATTGTATCATTTGAAAAAATCTAGAGGTCTAGATTTAAAGTGCGACTGGCCGATCAGTATCCTCCAGTGTACATTTTTCTCCGACTAACCATTATTCAATGGATACGGTTCCATTGCTCGATCTCAGCCACTCCCCAAGCAATCTTACGATTTACTCGGTTGGCATCTCTCAAGCAACAGCACTCGATGGGAGCGGCGCTGAGGTTATTTCCTGAGTAGATTTTGTTTTTTGATCTCATCCGTAAAAATGGGATTGATACAGATGGCAGTACTAACAACTGCTCTGAGCTGAAGCAAGATTCGTAGGCACCCACGGCATCTTTTAACGAAATGATGTGAGTATGTGAATGTTGCTTTGGGGATAATATCTATAGAAAAATGCTCAAAAATGAAGTAACCGTTTAATAAAAGGTAGTTATTCGACCGTCATAATAGTTTTCCACAAAGGATAGAAATGAATCTCGAGTATCATGTGCCGCGACTTGGAAAGTTGAAAGTGCGATTATTCAAAAATGCACAAAAAGCTTATGAATTGCTTGAGCACGCTAATCACATCGAAAAGATGAAAAGAAACCATCAGTTAGGTGTGATAAGAAATGTATACGAAGGAGCACATCATACTAGATGGGAATATGTGATGACTATTTTGTACATCATTAATTATTTAGTCAAAGCAAGAGTAAAAGGATATGGTCTATCAAATGACACCCCTAAGATCAAAGGACATAAAGTTTCAGGGGCAGAAATTCTCCAAATATGGACTCTATTGCTGAATGCTGGTCATTTAAAAGGAACATTTGCAACCGAGCAAGCATTATTAAGTGTACTGATAAGTGATTCAAAGATTAGGTCAACCTACAGAAGTGGCCTTCCTAATGATACCGAAATAAGAGAACTATTTAAGAGAATTATAGAATCTCAGGACATATATAGGTTACATGAGTTGCAATCTTTTTTCTTCTTGGAAAGATTGAGAAGAAAGTCTGCTAAAGATGTTGATTTGTTGACTGAAGTGCTGAAGCTATTCAAATTTGACCCCAGTAAAGGTCAGGAGAGAAGGAGAAAATTAAAGTACTTGTATAGAAAAATAAGACAAATATCTTTTCTATTTCTTGATTCTCATTACGGCCCAGTTCCATTGAATTTCGAATTAGGACAAGCATTGTTTGATTTTGATGAATATTCGGAGTCAATATTTTCATTAGAGGAAACTCCGATATCTCGAAACTTAGAATTATTTGAACAACTGATGTCAGAAAATTTCTACTTGGCTCCTAAGTGCATGTATGCTTTCGGGAAGCAATCAAGGAAAATAAAAGGCCTGATAGAAGAAGAGCCTGAAGCTACTAAAAAGTCTATCCGAAAACTATATGATTTTCTGGGAAAAGGACATTCGCTTGATCCAAAATATTGGCCAAAAAGTTCGGAGAACTTATTGAGACTATGGTTCGACGAGAGAAGAAGCCCTTATTTTGTATTAACAGAGATAAAACCAATAGATCTAGAAGAAAGTTTTAGATCGTCATTGTCTAAAACATACTGTGATGTTAGCGTATTACATGATCCTACTCGTAGAATGATGGGGATTACAATTGCTATAAAAGAACCCTTGTCACTGCATAGCATGAAAAGGCTACTTTTTCAGACTATGCAAAAACTTGTAACATTCCAAGATGAATATGAAAGAATCTCGCATACAAGACTCCGAGATCCCTATAGAAAAATATTTAAGTGTTCATGCAAAGAGCTCACATTATTTATACTAAAAAAGCTTTGGGGGGAAAAATTGATTTTTAGCCCCATACAAGACACTGTGCATCAGGACCAATGGGCAATAGGAAGAGGCACAACTGCAGCATCAAGGTGGCTGATAGAACAAAGTGCAAAGTATGAAGAACGAGGAATTGATCCTGATAGACTTCATGAAATTAAGACGTTAGCGAAAGGCTTAGAAGAGGTTGAACATAGAGGTACTGTTTTATTTACAACAAGTCAAATAATAGTTAGGGACAGAGATTCAGGTGATGATATCAGTGACCTTGATGGTCTTGCAATATTTTCAACATCTAATGAGCTATCTCTCTTGATCGTCGAAGCAAAAAATAAAAGAAAAGGCAGCATTGGTGACGCAAAAAGGAGAATAAGAAAAATTTTGGATGCAATGGGATTCGAAGAGGTTACTGATGATAAAATTCAAGCAATAAATGGGTTTGGTGCTTTTGCCAAGATGTTGGTTTAGTTGTTTTTCTTCTCCTAATTAATTTTTTTATGAAAACACCAGATACTCTCAAGTCAGCCAAAGACGAAGTCCATCGTAAAATTGGCCGTAACATGCTCATGTTTCAACATATGGAGCAGATGCTGAAGTACATGATTGCTCACGGTCACATTCATGGAGATGTAAATACACTGAAAAAGAACCTGGAGCGTCGTAAAGATAGCGTGAGCCGAAAAACTATGGGGCAATTGGTGGGTGATTTCATGGAAAATGCTCATGGAGAAATGATCGAAACTGAAGCTCCAGATGAGAGTAAGGTGCACATGTCATTTCAGTTCAAGGTTGGTTGTGATGAGGTGTATTACGATAAAAGGAAGAAGGAACTTGCAGCAATAGTTTCTGAACGAAATGATCTTATTCACCACCTGTTACCTCGTTTTAACCTTGCTACTATAGAGAGTTGTCATGAGATAGAGACATACTTGGATGACCAGCATGACAAGCTGACCAAAGAAATTGAAAATATCAAATTGACATTAAAATCCTTTGATGAGCTACGTAAGCGGGTAGTGAAATATTTGAAATCCGATGCTTGGCTAGATGAAATGACACTGAATGAATTGCGACAAACCAGGCTAGTTGTTTGGCTGGGACAGATTGCAGAAGAAGCTGCAAGAGATGATGGGTGGGCCTATCTGAATACAGCAGGTCAGGTGCTTCAAACTCAACAACCTGAGGAATTGGCGAATGTCAAGAAGAAGTATGGATATAAATCGCTAAAAGACATCATACTTGCGTCTCAATTGTTTGATTTTATGGAAGAGCCAACTGAAAAGGGCGGTGTTCGTGTTCTTTATAAGTTGCAAGAGGGGTGGGAGCTGTCGAGTAATTGAATAAATTTTACAGAAATCTAGTAACTATTTGATAAAAAATTTAAAATATGAAAAATAGAACGCCATCGCAAGATGATTTAACGCTACTTTCTAGAGAAGAGTGGGAAGATCTTTGTTCATTGATATGTGTTTCCCTTTATGATGCTCACAGGGTGGAAGATCATTTTGGTAAAGGAAATGGTCTGGACAGTTATCGTGACATTAAAACACATGTAGAGGGGTGGCAATTTAGAAGATTCAATGATCGTCTTGGTGATAAGCAAGTTGAGAAGATTAAGAAAAATATTGTGCTAGCGAAGACTCGATGCGTTGAGGAGTTATGTAAAAATCTTACAGATTATACAGTGATATTTAATATAAATCCGGAACCTGGTCACGGTAAGTCAAAGGGAGAGATACAAAGATTAGCGGAATTAACGTCATGGGCAATAAACGAGCATAATATAGATTTTAAGTATAAAGGGTTAACTTGGGTGCATTCAATATTGATGAAAAATCCAATGCTTAAACCTGAGTTGTTTGAAGACTTGAATGCATCAATTCAAGATGTTGGGAAAAAATTTCAAGATGAAATATTTAATATAAAAGAGCAGATTAATAAACTTGTAGAGCAAAATCCATTAGAAGGAAAATTAAGAAAAACCTTCGATCTGCTGTTAAGAGAGGCTAATGTACATTATCAAAGAGGTAAGGAGCTAGAATCCAATGAAGAATTTCAACGATCGATAACCAGCTTAAATGATGCATTGAGATTGATCGAAGGGAACGATATTGATCGGCTACTTGAAGGGAAGATATTATTATTTTTATCAGGTGTTGAGGTTCTATCAGGTTATCTTAACAACTCAATATATCATGCTAAAAGTGCTATATCGTTATTTGAAAAATCAAATAAAGAAGAGTCTATAGAATATATATTTGCTCTAGGTAATCTATCCTTCGGGCAGTATATGAATCAGGAGTATAATCAAGCATATAATGGTTTTTCAAAAGTTCTCAGCTACTTTGAGAATTCAGGCAATCTTCTAGAAATTGTAAGAACATTGACGCATATGCTTTCCTTAAAGGTTCAATCAGGAGATCTTGAAGAAGCGGTTAATATGGTTGACCGTGTTCAACAGACGTCAATTGCTCTTGATAAGTTGTTAGGACCGACGGATGTATCTCTCTCCTCATTCGCTACCGTTGCCAATGTATATGCTGAGATAGGTGTGAAAAATCAGGATAAGGAGTTTTTGTATAGAGCTATAAATATCTACGAATTGGTTGAGAAAAATACTGAAAATGCCAAATTCAAAAGGGTTAGAATAACTTCCAAAGGAGCAAGAGCCAGGTGTCTTTGGAATGCTGATCAATTGGAGGAATCAAGAAAAATACATCTTGAAGTAATTGAAGAAACCAAAGGATTCTTACCAAAATTATATGTGGATACTAAATTTAATTTAGCCCTTCTTCTTTCTGAGCTTGGTGATATCGCTACCTGCAAACAACTGCTGCGAGAAGCAGTTTCTGATTATAAAGAAATTGGTGATTTGCCATCAGCTCAGGACGCAATGAAAATGCTAGAAGAGTTTCAATCATAGTGATTCGTCTAATCCATTAGACGATTTTTAGACGTTCTAATCGAAATAGATCCATATTAGACGAAATAAGTAGGGGTAAAACGAAATCGCTGTTTTTGGTAACTCGTTAATTTCCTTTGATAACAGCTAGTTGCGGAAAGGGGTGAAAACAGGGTCAGACGCCTTGGGAGCAGGAGGTCGAGTGTTCGAATCACTCCGCCCCGACCATTTTTCGATATAAAAGCCAATCACTTACATAGTGGTTGGCTTTTTCTTTTTTGGGGAAATCGAGGCAGGGTGTCGCTTGTTGCAGTTTTTTTGTTGATGATTATACCCTGTAATATCAAATTGTAAGTGGTAATGCTGCTTGTGGAGCTTGTTTTTGAGACCTCCTGCCTCCGTGACTATTGGGCAGGTGAGCTGGCTTTTGTATCCTGTGCATCAATAAAGATGTCCATGATACATTTTTTTAACGATATTACTTTTTTTTCAAACAACATTTTTTATATTTTTTCCCACTACCACATGGGCAGGGCTCATTTCTCCCAACTTTAGGTGTTTCTCTTTTAAAAGGAATGACTTGCCCGGGAGAGTTAAATGTTTTTTTAGCTTTTTGCTTATTGTAGTTATAGGCAAGTTCATTGAGTTCCTTTTGTCTGGCTTTCCTGCGCTCCTCACTCTCTTGTCTCTGGTGTTGTATTTCTGGTAGCTCTGGAATGTCTACATTGTGTAATGCAGCAAGGCATTCGAGCGATTCTCCTATATAAATTGCGTCATTTTCGTGATTATAAATATGGCTTAATTTTTTTATTCCTCTGGAATCTCCGATACCCTCTAGACAGCAGGCGAAGGTTTCGTAAGAATCCATTTCATTATTTTCATCATCCCATAGTTCAATTGCCAGATCATAGGCCTCTGAATATGGAAGGTGTTCAAGTATGGCAAAACTCTGCCAGTCACCAAGCTTTTTATTCTTGATAGCTGCCATGAGCAGTTCATCAGAAGACTCATCCAGCGCATGTATTGTTTTCAATGCAGCATCATAGATATAATCCAGACTATCTGATTTATTTAAAACCCTAATAAGTTGTGGGACAAATTCAGCGCTGCCGATCTGCTTCATCATCCGCACTGTCCAAATGTCTCCCCAGGTCATCAGCTCCTCAGTAAGAGCTCCATTTAGTTCGGCAACAGGTTTGCTCTCTTTAATCCTTTCTTGAAGAACATCTGGGAAATCTGCCCCTGTGTTAACGAGGGCGTGAATTAGTTCGTCAAGAGTTGCATCAGGTGCAAGGGCCTTTATATAAGCTTCCCTTTCCAATACGGCAAAAAACACCGCAAGAACAAGGGCAGCAAGGTTTCTTTCAGCATAATCGGTATCATTCACTTCTTTCCAGATTGATGACCTTTTTGATAAGGCTTCGAGCAGAGCAATACAAGCCGTATCCTGATTATAGGTATCAACGAGCCAACCTGGTGTAACTTCATCTGGATATCGTTTATGAATGATTGTTCTTGCATCAAACATTATCATTGTCACCAAGTCGTTAAAGGCCTTGTTGGATAATGACTTGACTATTGATTTTTTGATGCCCTTATGGACATAAACTGTCTGGTTCTTTGAGAAAAAAAGTTCGATAACTTCATCAGGGTTTTCAACAATACTGTGCTGGCTGTACTCCGTAAGGTCATCAAAGTAGCCACCTGCACCCAATACTGAAGCGATGGTTTTGAGGAAAGAGTCTGAATAATGATCCTCTACCCCAAACTTAAAATATTTTCCCATGACCAGGGAGATATCTTCAACGTGATAATGGCGTATTAAATTACGTACAGCAGATTGAAGCATAAAAGAATCTTGCAATTGTTGAACCGTAGTTCTTAATGCCTCAAGGCAATCGTCTCTTTGTATTTCTCCGAGATATTCGAGGATACCGAAAAAGGTTTCTGCATTATCTACAGACGTAAAGTGCTTAAGCATGGTATCAGCTGCAGGTTCATATCCCATCATTCCCAGGGCAAGAGCACAGTTGCTTGCAATATTTCCACTATTCTTCTGGAAACAAGTCAGAATTTTTTCAGCATGCTGTACAGCGCTATGCTTAGCAAGATATTGTGGAGCAACGCATGCCAAGTGAGAATCTTCATCAGCGATAAGATTTGCAACTTCGTCGGTATATCTGTTTGGGAAGCTCTCCTCAAGAGCCTGGAAGGCCCATCTTCTTATCAGTTTATGAGGATGGTTGAGGTGCTTGACATAATCGGTATAGTTCCAGAGTTTGTTCATGTGTATTCTATCTCCTTGACTGATGCGGGAGTTGCTTGTTTTGGATCGGTATTAAAGTGGTAATAGGTTTGTTTGTTCGCCTGTATCATCGAATGCGCCCTTCTAACCTGCTGTAAAAGGCAGGATGTCTGATTTCGTAATTTTGTTCTAAGAGCTTGTTTTCAGTTTCAGTAATCTCATACCCAATAGATTTGTAGCCACTGAGTCTTCTTTTATACATCCGTGTAAGTATTGGTACTGATTCGTCGAAATAATCATAAATACGAACTTCCTTTTTCCCGCCGTACTGGCGGTGGAGTCGCCCAGCATATTGTTGGATTGTCCCTTTCCATGAAATGGGGAGTGCCAAGAACAAGGTGTCCAGTCTGGCATCATCAACCCCCTCACCAATATACCGTCCTGTTGCAAGGATGATACGTTCTTCGTTTTTATCGATATTTTTCAGTTGTTCGTCGACGGAATTACGTTGCTTTTTACTCATGCCACCTTTGAGGATGACTATGTTTTTCACATTATCTGATAAAAGATCAGCAATTATTTGAAGATGCTCAGTTCTTTCTGTGAGCAATAGGGGAGATCGGTTACTTTTAAGTGATTCAAGAATATCCTCGCAGATCAGTTTATTCCTGGCATTGTCTACAATGAGCTTTTGATAAATTTCATAGAGAGCTGGTTGATCATTTTCATATGGATCCTGGAACCCGGTTTGTCGAATATGCACGACATGATTGAATGAACTATCAGCAGTAGCTTCCTTACCGCTATATCTGTATCTAATCGGGCCACATTGCATGATAATGATTGGGTGGTGGCCATCCTTTCTCACTGGTGTCGCTGTCAGTCCTAAAACGTAATGCGCCTTCACCTTTTTCATCAATTGCTCAAAACTTAGAGCTGCAACGTGGTGACACTCGTCGACGATTACGTGCCCATATTCTGCGACAACATCGTCAACTACACCTTTCCGGCATAAGCTTTGGATCACTGCAACATCTAGCTTGCCTGTAATATGCTTTTTGCTGCCACTGATTTGGCCAATCTCTTTTGGGTCAATTTCCAGGAATACTGAAAGTCTTTCTCTCCACTGTTCCATTAACTGTTTTCGGTGGACAAGGATGAGAGTGTTTCTTTTCCTGATTGCAATGAGTTTTGCGGCAACAACCGTTGTTGATTCCCACTTTAAAATACACTTTTTTGTTTGATTATCCTGGTAACATTTTCTGATTATTGCTCAACGAGTCCGGTGAAAAAGGTACGATATTTTTTCAATATAAAGTGAGGACCAACACCGTTTTGCCAAATGCAGTTGCTGCACTGAGTATCCCTATGTCATGTTTTCGTAATTCCTTAACAGCATGCTTTTGCTGTGCCCTGAGCTTGCCTTTGAAGCCTACTCGTAAAGGTTTTCCTCTGAAACGTTCGTCAATTATCTTTATCTTGACCCCGAGGTTGTTGAACAAGTTCTCGACATCTGGAAAACAACCTCGTGGTAGCCCGATATGTTTCGGGAGCTCTTCTGAACAAAATAGAATTCTGCTTAAATTGTAGGTGGATCTTCTCATGGCCTGAGCCTTGTAAAACTCAGGGTTTTGAAATGCAGCAATTTGAATGAGCCGGTTTTGCAAGCCAGGCGATAATTCTTCTTTGTCAAAGTATATCAGATCTCCAAGGACGATAGAGACTTGTTCCGGTACAGGGTAGTTTACTGTAGATTGTTTTTGAGCACCAGAGGGTGGCAGTGTCCATGGGTCTTCGACACTATCTTCCTCAAGAGTGCTTAATTTTACGCAAAGAACTGATTGGGTGCCGGCTGCTTGAGAAACAACGTCTTCGATTTTTTCTGGAGTTAATTTATCTACTGGAAAAAGATACGCCCACTGATCTGGAAAAGGTTGAAAGTCTCCATCAAGGAATACACTATTTCCTTTTTCTCTTGGGGCTTTTTGTAGAGGCAGAGCAATTAGATTGCCAAAACCTCCTTTAGGCATTGTGTCTTGATTGGGAAATAGGCGGTCATAGGATTTGAGCCCTATCTGGTGCCTTTTCTCCATTGTCTTTGTCAGGATGGCACTGCCAAGTTGTCTGGCAAGTGATGCTTGTATAGGGGCATTAAAGAAGATCCAAACGTGTCCCCCGTTACCTGATCGGGATCGTTCCAATGCTGCTGGAACTTTGAG
This sequence comes from Desulfobulbaceae bacterium, assembly GCA_963678525.2. Taxonomy (GTDB): domain Bacteria; phylum Desulfobacterota; class Desulfobulbia; order Desulfobulbales; family Desulfobulbaceae; genus Desulfogranum. The sequence goes on along the minus strand of CAXXDG010000002.1, from coordinate 721,966 downwards.
AATATGGCATGTTTCTAAAAAGGCTGAAACATCATCAACCCATTCTGTACCATCAAAATCAACCGCAAGAAGCCAGCACAAATCTCCATGCATTAAAGGGTAAACACCTATAGTTTGCTTTCCTGCAAGATGATCATAGACTACCTTGTTCGTTACAGCTACGTACTGTTTGTTTGGGCACTTATTACATTTTATGCGAGGTTTTTCACAATAAGCTGGATTCCACTCATTGCTGCATACCGGTGAGTAGCCCGAATTGTTGTTTTTTGATTCCCAACGTTTCGGATAGACATCTTCTCTTCCACGAAATAGTTGTCTGAACAGTGCAATTTTCTCTTCAGCAGACGACTGAGAATGAATTTTAGAAGAGGTTGAAACCGGTTGGTGAACTTTTGCTTTGTGCTTGATGACTGATGTGGAAACAGGAGACACAGAAGTTTGTTTAAGCCGTGCATTCTCCGTACGCAGCTCTTCTATTTCTGCTAAGGCATTTTGAAGTTGCTGTTTTAAGCTTTCTAATTCATCTGTCATTCAACCAACCGGAAAATACAGCGGAGCAAATGTTTGGATCTCTATTATTGTGGGACAAAATTAATTTCCAGTTTATATCCGACAGCCCGTGCGTATTCCTCAATAGTTGATAGTTTTGGGGAGATTTTGGAGTTCACATTTTCAAGCCGGGAAATGTTGCTCTTTTTTGTATTAAGAAGTTCAGCTAATTCCTCTTGAGTGAAGCCAGCATCTTTACGAATCCTTATGAGTTGCTTCCTGAGTTCGTATGCTGGAGCAAGTCGATCATACTCTTTTTTGACTTCAGGATCTTTGAATGCCTTCTTTTTGAAATCTTTTAATGATGTTCTCATGATTTCACCTCTTTTAACCTTTTCCTGGCAGTGGCTAATTCCTTCTTGGGAATTTTTTGGGACTTCTTGATAAAGGAGTGGAGAATAATGATCTCCTTGCCTTTAACAGTGCAAAAGAAAGATCTGCCAATACCTTCTTTTCCTTTCGCTCTAATCTCAAACAGACCTTCACCTATTGCTTTGGTATAAGGTAAACCGAGTGCTGGGCCGAATTCCTCTATCATCTCTGCAATGTGAAGAAAACTTGTTAAAATCCCACGCGGAAATGATAAGGTAGTTTCCTCAACCTTATCGCTGTAAAAAGTTACTTTCCAGTTCATATGTAAATGTTATCATAAATGATAACAAAGTCAATTGCTATTGCGCTTTGATTTGGAGAAGATTATTAGACGATTTTTAGACGTTTGAATCAAAATAGATGCATATAAACCGAAATAAGTGGATATAAAACGAAATCCCTGATTTTGTTAACTTGTTAATTTCTTTTAATAACAGCGTGTTGCGATGGTGCTCGATTTTAACGTCCTACGCCTTGGGAGCAGGAGGTCGAGTGTTCGAATCACTCCGCCCCGACCATTTTTCGATATAAAAGCCGAACAGTAACACGCTGTTCGGCTTTTTCTTTTTGATGGAAATTCGTGGCAGGGTGTCGTTTGCGGCGGTTTTTCTTGTTGATGATTATTGCCTTTAATATCAACGGTTAAGTGGTAACACTGCGTGTGGGTCGTGTAGCTTGAGACCTCCTGCCTCCGTGACTATTGGCCACGGGAGCTAACTTTCAAGTAATGTTTCCCGGATCAACAATCTCATATCCAATTGATTTGTAGCCACCGAGTCGTCTTTTATACATCCTTTCAAGCATCGGTATTGATTCGTCCAGATAATCAAATATACGGACTTCCTTCTTCCCATCATACTGACGGTGGAGTCGCCCTGCGTATTGTTGAATCGTTCCTTTCCAAGAAATTGGTAATGCTAAAAACAGAGTATCGAGTCTGGCATCATCAAAACCTTCACCAATATAACGGCCAGTTGCGAGAATGATACGTTCCTCATCTTTACCGATATTTTTCAGTTGTTCATAGGCGGAATCACGTTGCTTTTTACTCATCCCACCTTTGAGAATGACGATGTTTTTCACTTTTTCTTTTAAAAGATCCGCCATGATTTGAAGGTGTTCAGTTCTTTCCGTGAGCAACAGGGGAGAGCGGTTTCTTTTTAGCGATTCAAGAATATCTTCGCAGATCAGTTCATTTCTGGCTTTATCGGCAATCAGTTTTTGATAAACTTCATAGAGCGCTGGTTGTTCATTTTTAAATTTGTCATGAAATCCAGTTTGTCTTATATTTACAACATGATTGAACGAACTATCAGCAGTAGCTTCCTTTCCGCTATATCTGTATCTAATCGGTCCACACTGCATGATTATGATTGGGTGGTGGCCATCCTTTCTCACTGGTGTTGCTGTTAGTCCTAAGACATAATGCGCTTTCACCTTTTTCATCAATAGCTCAAAGCTTAGAGCTGCAACGTGGTGACACTCGTCGACGATTACGTGCCCATATTCTGCGACAACATCGTCAACCACACCTTTCCGGCATAAGCTTTGGATCACTGCAACATCTAACTTGCCTGTAATATGCTTTTTACTGCCACTGATTTGGCCAATCTCTTTTGGGTCAATTCCTAGGAATACTGAAAGTCTTTCTCTCCACTGTTCCATCAATTGTTTTCGGTGGACAAGGATGAGAGTGTTTCTTTTCCTGATTGCAATGAGTTTTGCGGCAACAACTGTTTTGCCAAATGCAGTTGCGGCACTGAGTATCCCTATGTCATGTTTTCGTAATTCTTTAACAGCATGCTTTTGCTGTGTTCTGAGCTTGCCTTTGAAGCCTACTCGTAAAGGTTTTCCTCTGAAACGTTCGTCAATTATCTTGATCTCGACTCCGAGGCTGTTGAATAAGTTCTCTACATCTGGAAAACAGCCTCGTGGTAGCCCGATATGTTTCGGGAACTCCTCTGAACAAAATAGAATTCTGCTGAAGTTGTAGGTGGATCTTCTCATGGCCTGAGCCTTGTAAAACTCAGGGTTTTGAAATGCAGCAATTTGAATGAGCCGGTTTTGCAAGCCAGGCGATAATTCTTCCTTGTCAAAGTAGATCAGATCTCCAAGGACGATAGAGACCTGTGCCGGTACAGGGAAGTTTACTGTAGGTTGTTTTTGAGCACCAGAGGGTGGCAGTGTCCATGGGTCTTCGACATTATCTTCCTCAAGTGTGCTTAATTTTACGCAAAGAACTGATTGGGTGCCGGCTGCTTGAGAAACAACGTCTTCGATTTTTTCTGGAGTCAATTTATCTACTGAAAAAAGATATGCCCACTGATCTGGGAAAGGTTGAAAGTCTCCATCAAGGAATACACTATTTCCTTTTTCTCTTGGAGCTTTTTGCAGAGGTAAAGCAATCAGATTGCCAAAACCTCCTTTGGGCATTGTGTCTTGATTAGGAAATAGGCGGTCATAGGATTTGAGCCCTATCTGATGCCTTTTCTCCATTGTCTTTGTCAGGATGGCACTGCCAAGTTGTCTGGCAAGTGATGCTTGCACAGGGGCATTAAAGAAGATCCAAACGTGTCCCCCGTTACCTGATCGGGATCGTTCCAATGCTGCGGGTACTTTGAGGACATGGCATGTTTCTAAAAAGGCTGAAACATCATCAACCCATTCTGTACCATCAAAATCAACAGCAAGAAACCAGCATAAATCTCCATGCATTAAAGGGTAAACACCGATAGTTTGCTTTCCTGCAAGATGATCATAGATTACCTTGTCCGTTACAGCTACGTACTGCCTGTTTGGGCACTTATTACATTTTATACGAGGTTTTTCACAATAAGTTGGATTCCACTCATAGCTGCATACAGGTGAGTAGCCGGAATTGTTGTTTTTTGATTCCCAACGTTTCGGATAGACATCTTCTCTTCCACGAAAAAGTTGTCTGAACAGTGCAATTTTTTCCTCAGCAGACGATTGAGAATGAATTTTAGAAGAGGTTGAAACCGGTTGGTGAACTTTTGCTTTGTGCTTGATGACTGATGAGGAACCAGGGAGCGTAACAGTTTGTTTGAGTCGTGCATTCTCCGTGCGCAGTTTTGCTATTTCTGCTAAAGCATCTTGAAGTTGCTGTTTTAGGCTTTCCAGGTCATCTGTCATTCATTAGCACCCTGTGAATCAAAAAAATATGGTAAAGAGTCGTTTAACTACGTTTTTTCAGATTACTTTTAATTTTTTCAAAAACAGGTTTTAAACGGTCATATTCCTTTTTGACTTCGGGATCTTCCAAGGCTTTCTTCTTAAGATTCTGATGTGAGATTCTTTTATGTTTCATTTCCATGGCCCTGGAGCCTCCCATTGTAGATCCGAATCTGATTGCAACCTAATCCCGGATATTGCCGGTTCCAGAAACTCCGCTATGCGATGAACAACTTTTGAAAATTCTTCTGGAACAGTATCGTTTTTCATTTTTTTACGAAAAGCATTCCATTGGACTGTCTTGTCTGTGATAAATTGTTCATTGAACGGAGTCAGTTCCACAGGTAACTCTGTTTTCCGGTTGTGAAGCGTCAGATCAATAGCTTTCTGTAGCTCTTTGCTGGAGAAGTTGAATTGCCTGCTCAGTAACCATATGTCATAAAAATCCTTCATCCTGCTATTTAAGGCGTCGAGCTTTATCATCGCTTCAAACTTTTCTGCAATGGCACTCTCTAAACTGTATGCGTTGATTATCGCAGGTGGAAAATCGAGAATAGTTGGCATCTCTGTGTGTTGAGGACCTGGGTAAATGACATCTCCAAAACCGATATCAATCTGCATTCGTATTCTTGCAGTATCAAGTTTACCAAAGAATGTGACTCGTACCCCCTCATAGTCAGCTTCTTCTACGATTCGTGCGCCTTGTACTGATTGTCGGTCGAAATCAAATCCATCGGGCTCTATATCAGTTGCGCAAATATTTTTGATGACTCCTTCAATCTCAGATATCTCGTTGCTTGTTCGATGTGCCAACATGTCTATGTCCATTGTTGGTCTGAAAACCGGAGATTTCCATGCTCGAAGCATGAGTGCGCCTTTGAGGATAAACGAATCAGCATAATCAGAAATGGACATACGGTATAAAAATCTATCCATTGCAAAGTACTGAAGGAGTTCTCTGAATGTACGTTTATCTGTTCTCGCCTGATTGAGCAAACGCTGTCGAACAGATGCTCCAATGTTTACTGGTCGTTTCTTGCTCATGTTATTGACTCAAGGTACGGCTGCATAACTTTCTCGACCCGACAGATGCGAGCATATCTTATAAGGTCAGCTATATTTATTTTTGATTGTCTGTTCCTGTACATTTTCAGAGCTTCCAATACCACGTCCATACCTAGTTTGTTGCGAAATTTAAAGCAGTCAGCAAGAGTTTTTTCCGGGCTATAGATGCGAACAGCAACCCCATCTATCTCACAGGTGTCGATTCCAGCTTCAAAAGAGGTTTTGGAAAAATGATGCACGGAAAGCGGTGGAAAATCAATTATGGGAGATTTTGTTCCTTGTTTCAGTGCAATAAAAACTTCATGAGGAACCTGAGTCGTCATTTCATGGAAGGATAGTGCAGAAATAAGACAAATAACTGATTGTGGAACCCTTGATGCAACCAGGATAAGATCTGGATTAGAGATAGCAGGAAGATCAGCAAGTCGATAGACTCCTCGTGATAGTGTTTCCACAGCACCATGATCACGGAGAGAATAAAGTGTTCTAGGGTGGATACCAGCTCTCAGTGCTTCTGAGGTTCGGATTACACCACCTTGGTTCCTGAAAATTTGTAGTGCTTTTTCCTGTGCTTGAGTAAGTTCGAGGCTCATTGTGAGGATAAATATTACTATAGAATAATTTAAGTATGGTATATTTTATCCTTTGTCTGTTCCTTTTGCAATAGCCGTTTTGCTATGAATTTTGCAGCTAAATCTGATCCTCAAAACAGTTGATTTGAGCGCAAGATCACCAGGGCCGTAGGGGGCGTCATACGCACCAGCATAACTAGGGCTGAGAATCAGTGGTAATCACGTTAAAAAAGGCAGTTGTGTTTTTTGAATTATTATATCAAATGGTTAGCCAGGGTACCATGGAGTGGTCTTGCATTTTTATGAATCCCTCATATAAAATATTTTTAATAAGAACTGACATATAAGAAAATGCCAAACCTGTCGGGAGGCAGGGACGGAAAGCCACGGGTCTTTTGAGATAGCCGAGCTGCCTATAACAGGGCAGTTCGGCTTTTTCTTTTTCAGGGACAACTTCATCAGCCATAACAATTTAGGTTCACTTGGCAGCCCTGGACGTTCACGGATTCAGTTCAAAGGTCTTATTTGGGGAGATAGCATCATGATCAGATATGGACATGTTGTGCTTAATCGGATGGTTCTTTTCCTGACGTTCGGTTTGCTTGTATCTGCCATAGGCTGCAAGCCGGTTGAACAGGAACCGAGTTATCCTGATCACGCCATTCAGCGGATTTCATCTTCGTTCGCCGTAGAAGGTCCGCATTCGGTGCCATTTGTACTGTTCAATGTGACCACGCCTGGATTGGTGACGGCTGAGCTCTCCTGGGAGGAGGAAGACACGAAACTGAACGTGGCGCTCAGGGGACGGTCTCACCCCGAATGGCTCGGCTCCGGTACACGCTATGCATCTGTTGCAGGTGTTTCTCCCCTGACACTCGTTTATGAGGTAACCGAGAAAGATATTGCGCGGGGTGTGAGTTGGCGGCTCGTTATCACCGGTGATGATGGCTCCGACGCCTTTGGTGGAACCATGGTTTTGAAGATCCCATACAGGGAAGAAACCGCTCAGGCCTTCCTGCGTGAAAAGATCGCTTTACGTGCCGGCGACCTATGGCCCGGTACGTCACTCAACAATAGCTTTGAAAGTAAGCTTGCCGCGACCACGGGGCCGGGTCTGCACGGCATTATCACACTGAAAAGAGCTGTCGATTGTGTGGAGGCACGTAAGCTCGAGCGACTGGGTTTGATACGGCAGAGTTCTCTGCCCAAGAGACATTCCTTCGGTTTTGTGCGCAAAGGAACGAATCTTAACCATCCGCTTATACATTCGGTACTGGAAAAGCTGACTCCCCTGGACCCCGTAGACAGGGTCGATCCGGCGATCTGGGTCGGTGATTACAAACGTTTCGTCGTAACGCCGCCCGACGGCCAGGCAGTTAACTATGTGCTCAATGACGACGGCACACTGGAACTTACTGTGCTGTTTGCCAGGGACGTTACGGTGGATCGGATCAAGATGATTCTGAACGCCGAGGCTGTAAACAGCTCGCCGATGTCTGATTCGCTCTGGCGATGCACGCTGCAACCCGCAAAACTTTCCATACTCGCAGCATATGATGAAGTCGAATGGATCGAGGCCGGACAGATGCCGCTGCTTCCCACCAATGACCGAACACGCCGGAATATCAACGTAGACGCAGTCCAAAACGCGACCATTAACGCTGCAACCGGAGTGATCAACTACGCAGGTCTGACGGGAAACGGCGTTACTGCAGGTGTATGTGACACCGGCGTCGATGCCAACCACCCTGACCTGAATGTGGTAGCCGATCTGGGCGGCCGGCATTATCACGGAACGCACGTCGCTGGAATCATTGCGGGGAGTGGTAACCAGAGCGATCAAAACGACATCAACGGCAATCCAAATGGCGGGACCCCTTTCCAGTATCGCGGCATGGCACCTGAAGCAGGAATAATTGACTGGTTTGGAATGAACAACGCCGGAACTCTCCTGTCTGCGATTCAAACCCACTCCCTGGATGTCGGTAATCACTCGCATATTTTTGGTATCGACGGGACCTATGATGCAGGCAACCAGATCCTTGACCAGGAAATCCGGGGTGGTACCGTTTCCGGTGGTACAACATTACCTCGCAGGCCCCAGACCACCACGTCGGCTAATAACGGGAATGGAGCGCAGTATGGCAACGTGGCCGACTACTTCTCTTGCCTGAATCAGACCAAGAATTCCATCATGGTGGGGAACTGGGACGCGTTCAGTAACAGACTCTCCGCCGGCAGCAGCATGGGACCGGCTCATGACGGGCGGATCAAGCCAGATGTGGTGGCACCCGGCTCGGCCATTATGTCGACCGGAACGGCAGACGATGAGATACAGGTCGTCGATTACCAACTGGTCAACAATGTGGCTCCTACAGCGGGAAGTTTCACGCTGACGTTCAATGGCAATACAACGGCTGCAATCGCCTATAATGCTTCCGCAGCGACCGTTCGAACCCAACTGGAGGCTCTACCGAACCTCAACCCCGGGGACATCAATGTATGGGGAGGCCCCTTGCCGGGCAGCAGTGTTGCCGTGGAGTTTGTCGGGCCTGGACTGACCTTTACCAATGTGGCGCAGATGATCACTGCCGACAGCGGCATCAACAACGGCGCTGCGTCAAGGGTAAGGACCACTCTGAACGGACACGACAACCGCAGCGGCTACCAGGTGCTGAGCGGCACCTCCATGGCCGCGCCTGCCACGGCCGGCGTATGCGCCCTTTTGCTGGAACGCTGGCAGACAACCTACAATGCGCCGATCGGCGCTACCCTGGACGATAATCCGCCTCTACCGTCAACACTGAAGGCGCTCCTGATCCAGACCGCGGTCGATATCGATGCCGCCAACGTTCGCGGCATGGCTTCCGTCGATGTGGATGCGGACAATACCCAGGGTAATGGAAACGACGACCAGGGTTTTGCAGACGCCGCGGCAGGACCCGACTTCGCCACAGGCTGGGGCAGGATCGACGCCCAGGCGGCGGATAATCTCCTTAATGACTGGCGTGTAAACGTCACCGGCAACCGTATTCCGAAGCGTGTCATCCAGGGCGCCGTCAACCAGGGAGGAGAAGTCGAATACGATTTCGTCGTAGACCAGGTCGCACCGCTACGGGTAACGCTGGTCTGGGACGATCTGGAAGCAGCGCTTCAGAATCCTGCCGTCAATCCGACACTGGTCAACGACCTCGATCTGGAACTTGTCGATCCCAACGGCAATACACACTACCCCTGGCAGCTCGGCCAGGAGATACAGGATCTGAACGGAAACGTACTGGCCGACAATGCCCAACCGCCAGGGACAGATATACAGGTAGAGATTCCGATTCAAGCGAACGCCAACCCGGCGAACAATGAATACATCCCTGATAACGCCTTTAACGCCAATGGCGATTGGGTCGCAGGTCAGGGCAAGGATCATCTGAACAACGTTGAGCAGGTCTTGATTCAAAACGTGGCGGCCAATCAGGTCGGACACTGGAAGCTTCGCGTGATCGGGTTCGATATCGACGCCGGCTCCCAGGATTATTCTGTGGTCGGCTTCCCATACCCCGACCTTGCAGAACTCGAGGTTTCATGCACGAATAAGGTCAGTTTGATCGGCCTGAACACGCCGATCAACTTTAACTGGACGGTGACCAATACTGGGAATGTCGCCACAGGCGCACCTGGGACCACCTTTGACTATCGTGTATTGCTGTCGCGGGATTTCTACGCCGACAGCACAGATGTGGTTCTGGTTGACTCAAATCAGGCGGCTCTGGGTCGGCTTACAGCCGGTACCTCGCACGTACGTAACAGCAACGTTCAGATATCCCAGGCCGACGCCAATGCCCTCCTTGGCGCAGGTACCGCTATCCAGGACCTGCAGGAGGCTGACGTTTTTCTCTTAATAGAGGTCGACTCGAGCGACGTGGTCCTGGAGCATAACGAAACCAACGTGGCGTTCGTTCAGCTTGCCCGTCCGGTGGATGTGGTGCTGGTATTAGATAAGAGCGGCAGCATGAGTGGTGTGATACCCGTCTCTAACGGCAGTCAGACTAAGATGCAGGTTCTGCAGGATTCAGCACATCTGTTCCTCGACCTGCTGCGCACTGGAGCAAATGACAAACTGGCCGAGGTCAGCTTCTCTGCACCGAATAATATAGACACTATTTATGGGCCCTCAGGGCTGACGCTTTACAATGCCGGCAATGTCCAGCCGGCCAAGGATGCGGTCAGCAATCTCCAGCCGGCTACCTCGACCGACATCCGTGGGGGGCTGCAGCGTGGCATTGATGTCATGACAGCCGGCACGAACCAGGGGCACCGAAAGCTCATTATCTTTTTCTCCGACGGTAAGAAGACCGCCGGTTTGGATCCCACGGAGAATAGCTTCCTCCAGCAGTTCGACAATAAGGACATCAATGTCTACTCTGTCGGTTTCGGTACAAAGGGCGGTACAGCCTATACCGGCATCGATATAGATCTGCTTGAGACGCTGTCGAATGTGAATCCGAGCGAGCAGGGCTTCTTCCACGTGACGGAAAGCCCTGTGGCGCTGGATAAGTTTTTCGTTAACGCGGCAGCAGGAGCGATCGATTCCCAGGTGGTGCTTGATCCGGAGGGAGATTTGCTCCCCGGCCAGAGTAAGACCATCGGCTTGTCGCTCACCGGGCAGGACTATGCCGCGAACTTCATTCTCACCTGGGATAATCCTGCATCGGCCTTGAAGCTCGCCGTTCGTACACCGTCCGGGCTCCTGCTCCATCCGGGCAATGCCTCATCCTTTGGCGATCACGTGAGCGTTAAAACTGCACCGGCCTATACACTGATGACGGTGCAGCTGCCGATCGCCACTATAGCCAATGTCGATCACAGTGGACCTTGGGAGATGGTCATCAGCAATCCGGGCCAGGCTGAGGTGCACTATTCCGCTTCGGCGATATCCGAGTCGACAATCCGTGCAAACCTGAGATCCCCCTCAGCCTTATCCGGCAAAGGGTTCATCGTTGGAGACTCGATCCCGTTCAGGGTTTCACTCACGGAACTCGGCGGCGTGCCCCTCTTTGGGGCGGAGGTCACGGTCACACCGAATATCCCTCTAACGAGCCTTGAGACGCTGCTTGCTTCTGCAGGTATTACCCAGTCCGAGCTGAATGCAATTCCCAAGGTGATGTACGGGGAGGAACTCAGCATGAACGAACGACTTTACCTGGCGTTGCAGAAACGACAGGGAGTCCGTGACCTGTTACCCCGCAAAGATCTGCCTCCCTTCGAGCTGAAGGAATCAGAAAAAGAGGGTGTCTACATGGGAGAATTCGCCCATACCAGGGTTGAGGGCTTCTATGGCTTTACAATCCGCATTGGAGGCGTGACGCCAGAGTGCCAACTGTTCCAGCGCGAGTTAAGCTACTCCGTGGTGGTTGCACCTGATCCGGAATCGAAGGAATGAACAGCTTCTCATGACGAGTAACGGTGCTGAAAATATGCAAGAATCAAGCGAACATAAATTAGTTACAAGGCATTTCACTGTAGATGACTATGATGCTCTAAGAGAAATGTCATATGACGAGTATCTCGGAATTTCAATGCCTTGGGAGAAGAGGTATATTGCCGCACTTATTGACACTTTTCCCGAAGGGCAAATTTGCATTGATGATAAAGGCAAGCCGGTCGCTGTTGCGCTTTCTCTTATCATCGATTTTACGCTGTACGGTGACCAGCATACCTATAACCAGATCATTGGTGACGGCACATTTTCGACTCATGATCCTGAAGGTGATTTTCTGTACGGTATTGATGTCATAATCGATCCCGAGTATCGAGGGATGCGCCTTGGAAGGCGGCTTTATGACGCCAGAAAAGAACTTGCAGAGAATCTTAACCTCAAAGGCATTCTGTTAGGTGGCAGAATGCCGGGATATCATACATATGCAGAACAGTTATCTCCTCAGAAATATATCCTTAAAGTTAAAAAAAGAGAAATCCATGACCCTGTGCTTTCTTTTCAGCTCGCCAATGATTTTCAGGTAAATAATCTCCTGAAAAATTATTGGCCGGAGGATCATCTTTCCGGCGGACATGCTGTTTTACTCGAATGGTTTAATATTTATTATGAAAAGCGGACCAAACTCATAGGTGGGGCAAAGGCTATAGCCCGATTGGGAGTGGTTCAGTGGCAGATGCGCCGCTTTCAATCATTTGATGACTTTATACAGCAAGTTGAGTTTTTCGTTGATACGGTTAGTGACTACAAAGCCGATATTGTTCTTTTTCCTGAGCTTTTTAATGCTCCGCTCATTCATATGTATGAGGGGACCAACACGTCAGATGCCATGCGCATGCTTGCCGGCTATACTGATGAAATGCGCCGGCTGATGCTTGAAATGGCACTCAGCTATAATATAAACATAGTAACAGGAAGCGTTCCTGAAATAGGCGAGGACGGCAGGCTCTATAATGCGGCGTATCTTTGTCGGCGTGATGGTACGTGGGAGAGCCAGCGGAAATTACACATCACCCCGGACGAAGATAAGCATTGGGGTTTTAGCGGTGGTGATGATCTCAAAGTCTTCAACACCGATGTAGGAAAAATTGGTATTCTTATCTGCTATGATATTGAGTTCCCAGAGCTTTCAAGGGTTTTATCTTTGCAGGGAGTGAAGCTTTTACTCGTTCCTTTCTGGACTGATACCAAAACCGGTTATCTCCGTGTACGGCGTTGCGCCCAGGCAAGGGCGATTGAAAATGAATGTTTTGTGGCCATATCAGGAAGCATAGGCAATATACCCAAGGTTGAATCCATGGGTATTCAATATTCTCAATCAGCAGTGTTTACGCCTTCAGACTTTGCCTTTCCGCACGACGCTATCGCTGCTGAAGCGACACCGGGAATAGAAACCACGCTTATTACTGATCTGGATATTGAAATCCTTAAGGAATTGCGGGCCAAGGGAAGTGTTCGAAATTTGAAAAACCGTCGAACTGATCTGTACAGGCTTGACTGGATTGGTAAGGCTGCACTGTAGCTACTACTCTTCTATCCTGAAAACGATTTTTTTTATTACCTATGCGGGGCGAAAATAAAAAAGCAAGGCTTAAAAGCCTTGCTTTTCCATTTCGGTTTTACGGAAAATATCAATTACGCTTTCTTCTGCTGACTGCAGCAAGACCGGCAATACCGGTTCCAAAGAGAAGCATGGTGGTTGGTTCTGGAACAGCGCTTCCGTTCTGCCCTGAAGGTGTCTGATAACTCCCTTTTTCTATGATAATTTCACATAAGTAGCCATCATTATAATAATCGTTCCACAGTCCATTGCTGTAGAGTTCTAAAAAGTCTTCCCTTCCATCATAATCATTGGGCTCGCCGATGTTCCAATTTGTAAAATCGAACTCCTCTCCGGTTACCCAGGCCCAACTCCCCTCAGATCCATCATCGTTATCAGCTTGGTAGCCGCCAATCCAAGCACCATGTGTATATGCCCCAAAAGTACTCGTAATAAAGGTATTCTCTTCTGCTGACGTTATTGTGGCTAAATACCACTCATCACCATAGTTATCGGCAACATAGTCCTGTGCGTCTTCCCAGGTAAGGCATCCGGTATCGCTACAGTATTCCAGCTGTATGATATCGTATGTATGCCCATTTCCATTGTCATTTTCTTCCCATACGACAGCATCCTCTGTATATTCCATAGGGCAAGCGAGGGTGATAGAACTTCCGATCATTATAGCTGCTCCGGCAAGAGCACTGATTACTACTACTTTTTTCATTATTTCTTTTTTCCTTTTTTCACAATACTCATAATAAACGTTTGGGACACATTTCGCATAGTGTGCACATGTAGTGCCAGGGTTTGTGGAAAAGGTAAAATTGTGTAATTATAAGGAATAAAAGATAATGTTTGTAGCCGATGATTACTTGACAAAGAAGTGGAAACAGTTTTTATCGGAATAGTGTAAATTTTTTTAAAGAAAAGTTCATAATTGCGGAAAAATGTGGTTTTGGCTGTTGCATATATTGTCCAATGAAGATTCAGGGCACCCTCAACCATTTTGATATGAGAAATGCGGGCTGATAATGCTGCCAGTCAAAAAGAAAGGTTCTTTTCGCTGCGGGCATCAAAGAAATGACACCTATCCACGTCCACAAATAATGTGATCCGGTCTGTCGCTTGTATAGGTGTATCAGCGGGTAACCGGGCAGTGCATGTCCTATTGCATATGTTGAAATGGATGTACTGCTCGCTGCCCATCTGCTCGACAATTTCCACTGTGACATCAATGGAGACAGACCCGACCGATTGGGGTGGGGCAAGATGAAAATGTTCCGGTCGTATGCCGACTTTGATGTCGGTGCCTCTTGCTGCAGCGATCATCTGCACCTGTTTTTCCGTCAAGGGCCAGTCCGGCCCGTTGGTCAGTTGCAATATGGGCTTTCCCTGGGAGGTATATATCGCAGCAGGCAACATGTTCATGGTCGGTGAGCCTATAAATGTGGCAATAAAACAATTGACGGGATTGCTGTAGAGATTCATCGGTGTATCTACCTGCTGGATTTCGCCGTCGCGCATGACGGTGATACGGTCTCCCATGGTCATGGCCTCAACCTGATCATGGGTGACATAGATAAATGTCGTAGCCAGTTGCTTGTGCAGTTTTGCCAGCTCCAGTCGCATATGTACACGCAACTTGGCGTCCAGGTTGGACAGGGGCTCATCCAGCAAAAACACCGTGGGCTGTCGCACGATTGCCCGACCAACGGCCACTCTCTGGCGTTGGCCGCCGGACAGCGCCTTTGGTTTACGGTGCAGCAGAGACTCCAGATCCAATATCCTTGCGGTTTCCCTTACCCGGCGATCGATTTCTGTTTTATCCATCTTTCGCAACTTCAGCCCAAAAGCCATGTTCTGGTAGACACTCATATGCGGATAGAGCGCATAGTTCTGGAACACCATGGCAATGTCTCTTTCTTTTGGAGGCAGATTGTTGACCTGTTTATCCCCTATCCAGATTTCTCCGCTGCTGATTTCTTCAAGGCCGGCGATCATATTCAGGGTCGTTGACTTGGCACAACCGGACGGTCCGACAAGAACCATAAACTCGCCGTCATGGAGTTCCAGGTTCAGGTCATGTACTGCATGGAAACCATTATCAAATATTTTGTTGACGTTTTTGAGTACAACACCGGCCATAATGGGGCTCCCTTATCCATAGCACATGTTTGATATCATCCCTTGATACCTGTTGATGCCACACTTTTTACAAACCACTTCTGGAAGATAGCGAAAACAATCAGGACTGGAACGGTTATCATGGCGGCAAAGGCCATGATATCTCCCCAGTGACGCGGCTCCATGGTGAAAAATTGCTGCATTGCCACCGGTAAAGGACGATAGGTTTCGCCTCTGGTGACCATCAGGGGCCAGAGAAAATCTCCCCAGTGGATCATGAACTGCAAAATGGCCACAGTGGCAAACACGGGTCGTGACAGTGGGAGTATGATCGACCAGTATATACGGAACCTGGACGCCCCATCCACCAGGGCTGCCTGTTCCAGCTCATGGGGAAAATCGATAAAAAACTGGTAGAAGAGGTAGATGGACAGGGCATCGGCGATAAACGGTATGATCTGCACATGGTAGCTGTCAAGCCAGCCGAAAACGTTAACCAGCAACAGCAAGGGCACTGCTACAGCCTCAATGGGCACAATGATCAGCGCGATGATGATGCTCAGCAAGAGAGCACTGCCTTTGAAGCGCAATCGTGCCAGGGCATAGGCAATGAGAGAATTGACCAGCAGTCCCAGCAATACGGTGGAGCTGACAACCAAGAGGGAATTCAGCATGAACCGGCCAAAGGGCATGGTCTGAAAACAGTCCTGATAATTCTGAAGACCGATATCTCCATGTGGGACAAAGGCCCACAGCGAGTTCATATCCATCAGTACCTGGGACTCCTGATTTTTGAAGGAACTGATCAGCATGAAGACGATCGGTAAGAGGAAAAACAATGCCAGTACAACCATAACCAGGTAAGCCAGCAGGGTTTTCCTCTTTTGTATCAGGCTGCGTGTGTGAACAGGTGCATCCACGATTTTCTACTCTCTTGATCGTTTTTCGCGCAGAAAATAGCGCTGTAAGATGGAAAAGGTGAGAACAATCAGAAAAAAGAGCACCGTAATTGCCGAAGCATAACCGATCTTTCCCCGTTTAAACCCTGTCCCAACCGCATATACCATCAGGGTCATGGTTGTCTCTCTGGGATGACCGGCAGGCCCCTGCATGACCCATACCTGCACAAACAGTTTAAAGGCGAGAATAGTGGTGGAAAGCACTACAAAGATTGTCGCATTTCGCAGTTGGGGCAGTGTTACATTGTAAAATTTCTGCCATACGCCGGCGCCATCCACCTCTGCGGCCTGATAGAGTTCCCTGGGGATAGACTGCAACCCCGCAAGGAAGATGACCATTTGAAATCCGGCCCCCTGCCAGATGGAAACCAGCATGATGCAAAAAAAAGCCTGTGAAGGATCATTGAGCCAATCCTGCTGACCAATTGTTCCCAGGCTGATCCAGCGCACCAGGCGATTGATGAATCCCTGGTCAGAGTCAAAGAGAAATGTCCAGATCACCGACACCACCACCATGGTAATGACCACCGGACTGAAATAGATGGTTCGGAAAACAGTGGTTCCCTTGAGCCGCTGGTTCACAAGCATGGCCATTCCCAGGGCCAGCGTTGTCTGCACAGGCACTACCACGGCAACGAAGAGGAAACAGTTTCTGACCGCGATCCAGAAGGTGCTGTCGGTCAAAAGTCTCTGGTAGTTCCGGAGACCGATGAACTCTGTTGGCAATCTCGGGTTGGGAATAAGACGTTGATCTGTAAATGACAAACCTATGGCCATCAAAAATGGAGTGACAAGAAAGACCAGCAGTAACACCAGGGCCGGGGCAGAGAAGAGCCATGCAAGCCGGGTGTCCTGTTTGATTCTCTGTAGGGTCTTCGTTTTCACAACAGATTGTCCGAATTATTGAACCGGATATCCGCGGTTGTCCTCAATGTCCTGGTCGATGCTTTGTGCGGCTTTGTCCAGCTCTGTCTGTACATCGGCACCGCTGATGATATTTTGCACCGCCTCGACAAAGGCCGCAGTGACCACAGGATAGGCCGGAGTCTGCGGGCGTGGCACGCCAAAACCTTTTGTCAGTTGTTCAGCAAAGAGACGTAAAGGGCCGTTTGCGGCATACAGCGCTGATCGTGCAATCGCGCTTTTTCTTGCCGGTACCGCTCCGTTGGCTGCAGTTATCTCTAAGATAGATTTTGTCGACACAAGATGCGACACCAGTGCCCAGGCCTCCTGCCTGTGTTTGCAGTTCGTTGTGATGCCCCAGGTCCAGGAACCCATGCCGGTTACGGCTTTTTTACCAAAAACCGGCATGGGCAACAGAACGAGTTTCTCACCAAGCGCTTTATGGTAACTTTGCCATACCCAATGCCCTGCATAGGAAAGGGCTGCTGTTTGTTTTCCGTAAAAATCGTTATCCCCGGCCTGGCTGGCGCGGGCATAGCCTTCCTGAAAAAGGCTCTGAAAGAAGGTCATTGCCTGCACCGCTTCAGGGCCGTTTATGATGCCTGTCGCATGCTGAAAATCCCTCCGGTCTATAAGATCTCCTCCAAATGACTGCAATATGGGAGAAAAGCCGTAGGTAAACCACTCACCCACACCATAGTTCATTTTGAAATCTATAGGATACTCTACCTCTGGGAGTGCTTTCAGTTTATCCAGTACGGTAAGGAATTCTTCTTGGGTCCAGCTGTCCTCCACTCCGGTCGGAATCCGTACCCCGGCCTTTTTCAGGTAGTCCCGGTTGCCCCAGAGGGCGAGGCCCGAGTCAAAGCTTCCGAGATTGTAGATTGTATCGTTGAAGGTAGCCTGGTCGAGAATGGAGGGGAGAAAATCTTCCCGCATCTCCCGGCTGATATAATTATCCAGGGGAAGCAGGTAGCCGGACCAGGCATAGTTGTAAACATTGGGACCGTCAAAATCCAGCACATCGGGCAGATCTCCTGCCAGAGCGGCCGCCTGGACCTGGTCGTTGTAAGATCCTTCCGGTAACTGCACCATCTCAACCGTGATCCCGTTGTTCTGTCGGCTGAAATTATCAATAACCGCGGCTATTGCCACACGCTCCTCAGCCCTGCCGGAGTGGAACCACATACTCAGTTTCACTTCGGCATGGGATTGTTCCAAACCGTTCACCAAAAGGAGAAAGAAGAGTAATACACCAACAATGCCAATCTTTCCGGATATCATAAAGACCTCCTTGAGCGGTATTGTAACTGCTGGATTTTCTACAGGGGAAAGAAGAATGTACTCGTAAGCGTATATCGATATTACAGCGAGCGCAATCGGATTTTCTTTTTCCTCTTTCGTCATCTCATATTCATTGATTGATGAGGCTGGTGTACAATAAAAAGAAAAGACCATGAAACACGCATCGAAAAATTCAGCCTTCCGCTACACAGACATTATTCATGAGAATGACGGAACCTTTACTGTAGGAGGCATTACAGGGGTGCCGGATATCTCAAAAAGTGACATCGGCCGGATTGCAGCATGGTTTCTTGGGCCAAAAGCTGAAAATCGGGATATTTTCAAGGAAATGATTGAGCGTGCGCTTAATACTGCGGTCGATTATCGGGTGGGGTTTGAATCGGAGGATCCACTTGTCATATCCGATACAATAAAAAAAAGCAGCAGCTACAGCGAAGCGGTGGACAATATGATGGCTGCATACAGCTCGCTGCTTGAATTCCTGCAAAAATACACAACGCCCTATTTCAGCATGCGCTACCAGGCGCATATGTTATGGGACAATACTCTGCCGGCACTCGCCGCGTATTTCGCCACCATGCTCCACAACCCGAACAACGTGACCATTCAGGCCTCGAGTGCTACAACCCCTCTTGAAATCCTTGTGGGTTGGGATCTTTGCGGGATGATCGGGTTCCCTGTTCGAAAAGCGAAAACACGCCGGGAGTACAATCCATGGGGCCATCTAACCTGTGATGGTACTGTGGCCAATATCGAGGCTCTCTGGACAGGGAGGGAGATGAAATTTTTCCCTTTTGCTGTGCGGAGAATGCTGGAGACTCTTCCTGCTTTTTCCATTGCCGGAGAAGATGGAAAACGAATAGACATTCCAATTGATAATCAGCGATGTACAGTAACGCTTACCTCTTCCACTGGCCAGATTCTTGAGCTCACCGGTACGAAGGTGGGAAGCTGGCAGCTTTTCAATATCCCCATGGATGAAATCTTGTCTCTGCCCGGCCGGATCGCGGCTTTGTACGGTATAGAAGACGAGTTTGAAATCTGGTCGGCTGTGGTTCCATATACGCTGAACTATACGGGATGGGTGCATATGGCTGCGTATATACGGCAGCAATGGCCGGAAACGGAAATGCCTGTGCTCCTTGCGCCCTCAACCATGCATTACAGCCTGCCAAAAGCCGCTGCTCTGCTTGGATATGGTTTCGGGGCGCAGGGGAGGGACGGCTTTCTGAGTGGAGGCGCTTTGGTGAATATCCCCGTGGATGCCGCAGCCAGAATGGATAGAGGAGAGCTTGAGGACGTGCTCGAGAAATGTCTGAGCCGCAAAATTCCTGTTGCGCAGATAATCGCGGTGGCCGGCAGTACTGAGGAGGGAGCGGTCGATCCCATTGCTGCAATCATACAAAGAAGAAAGGATTTCAGACAAC
Organism: Desulfobulbaceae bacterium; assembly: GCA_963678525.2. Classification (GTDB taxonomy): domain Bacteria; phylum Desulfobacterota; class Desulfobulbia; order Desulfobulbales; family Desulfobulbaceae; genus Desulfogranum. The sequence goes on along the minus strand of CAXXDG010000002.1, from coordinate 702,464 downwards.
AGGGGCTTGAGTATTTTGTTCATGCAGATGCAGCCTGGGGTGGGTATGTTATTACCGGAATGAGAAAACCGTATACCCTTGGGCAGAGTCTTGAAGCGGCAGAGAAGAATCCGGATCTGCCGCCGTACAGAGCTGCCGACCTTTTTGTTAAACCCAGTGATTCCCCTGTAAATGAGTATGTATACGAACAGTTTTCATCCTTGCGCAAATGCGATTCCGTAACCATAGATCCACATAAAATGGGATACGTGCAATATCCAGCCGGATCTGTCCTCTACCGTAACGGAGTTCAGCGGAGGCTGACGACCTTTACCGGTGCCTACATTGGCGGAACCGGATCGGTAAATCCCGGAAAGGAACCTGCTGTGGGAATATTTGGAGTGGAAGGATCCAAACCGGGGGCAAGCGCTGCTGCGGTATTTATGAATCACAGGGTTATTCGGCCTGACATTTCAGGACATGGCAAAATCATCCGGCAGTGCCTTGAGAATACCAGATTGTTTGCTCTGTACCTCATGGCTTTAAGTAAAAGAAGCAAGCGGTTCAGGGTAGTACTGCTCTGCAGCGGTAAAGATGATGCAAAAGCGCTGGAAAAGTATGATCCTTTTGAGATGTCGTGGAATGGAATACATGCCGCACTGGGTACAGAGGAGATCCGAAATTTCGGACCGGATCTCAATATACTCGATTATGTTTTTGTCCCGAAGGGGAGGGGGGATGCCTCTCTTTCTGTAGAGGAGGTAAACGCGTTCAACACTGCCGTCTATAACCGATTTCATGTACCCGTGTCTCCTGCGGAAAGCAGCAGCGTTGTGCCTGTGCCGATAGAGCAATTCCCTCGCTATTTTCTCACCAGGACCGTGTTCACTGCACAGGTGTATGGCCAAGACTTTCTGGAAAATTTTCTGAAATACATTCTCCCTGGTGTAGCGAATTCACAAATGGTTGCGTGTGACGAACTGGTTTGCCTACGTTCAGTAATTATGGATCCGTTTATGGTGTATGCTGAGAATGGAGATTTTTTCAAAACAATACTCGCGCATATCGATGAAACGGTTAGCCAATTGGTTGAGCATTGGACCATGATGTGAATACAGCTCGATTCCCTATACTCAGCGTGACCAGCGTGGATCAGCTTCTTTTTTCCTGAAGTCTTGTTATTTCACAGACGGATTGGTATTGTTTGCTCTACGCAATCACATCCAGCAAACATTTACATCGGGATGACCTGTATGGATTCACTCGTAGCTGTTTTGCGCAACGCTCTTGAGCTTACCTCCGGTTGTACCGAACCGGCTGCCATTGCCTACTGCGCGAGTTACGCCGGTCGTTATCTCGATGAGCGACCTCCGATATCATTCCAACTGACAATCGATCAGCGAACCTATAAAAACGCCTTTGCAGCCGGCATTCCGCATGCCGGTATGCGAAAAGGGACTGAATGGGCATTGCTTCTGGGCTTTGTAACTGCTGCACCGGAAAAAAGACTTGCTCTCTTTGGTTTGCTCAATGAAGATTTTCTCAAACAGGCCGATAAACTCCATGTGCTCGATATCATTGATGTTGAGCTGGTCGATACGGAAGGTCTGCTTATCGATCTTACGGTAAAAGGAGCAACCGGATCTGTCCGGGCAAAGCTCGAAGGCGGGCATACCCGGCTTACCTGCCTGAGCGTCAACGGAGAAGATCGGACCCGGGATCTTGTCCCACCAGATTCGGCGGGTGAGGCTGTCCGCGAATTCCCGGAAGACCTTTTCAAGAGCGAGCACTGGCCTGAGATAATCGAGGCTTTGTATGATGATCATGACCTGCAGCAGACTGTACGGCAGGGCATTGCCTATAATATGGCAGCGGCTCTCCATGGCAGGCGGTATGTTAAGTCACCCGATGATGACACGGCAAACCTGGTGATGGGTGCCATATATTCCAGAATGAACGGCGACCCGATTCCGGTAATGAGCTGCGCCGGATCAGGGAACAAGGGACTGACGTCCTTTATCCCTGTTGTTGATGCTGCCAGGAAAAACATGCTCGGTGAAGAGGCGGAGATAAAAGCTGTGATGGTTGCGGTGTTGCTGACCACCCTGATCACGTCACGCTTTGGAGAAGTTTCCTCGGTATGCGGCGCCCAATACGCGGCAGGTGCAGGTATTATCGGCGGTATCTTGTACTTGCGCAATGAGCTGCATCTTTTTGACGGCGCCTATAATAATTTTGTCTCCGCCATTTCCGGCGGCTTTTGCGACGGAGCAAAGGGGAGCTGCTCCATGCGGGGCAGCATTGCCGTTTCTGCGGCAATGACTGCGATCAAGCATGCCGAAGCCGGCTTTATCGTTTCCGCCCGTGACGGATTTCTTGGTGAGTGCTTTCAAAACACCCTGGACAATCTGGTGAAGTACAACCCGTTAATCGCTCGATTTGAACTGGAAACCATCAAAATTCTCAAAGAAAAGTAAAATTACCGACGAAATAGAGGCGTAAAGAACGCTCTGTTTTCAATTTTTCTTGTGAGCGAGCCAGGTTGCGCGCTCATCCTTTTATTCCCTGTCTCCGGCATCAAAGTAACTAAAATGCTCCGAGGGAACTATTTCCGGACAAATGCTATTTACCTTGACAAAAGATTGTAGGAATTGTTACCAACTAGTAATGGCATATGCACAAAACGTACAAATATTAGCAGTGTTTTCGGCAACATTATACAAATCTTTTTTATAATTAACACCTAGTTGGGGGCAAAAATGAAATGGAAGCAGTTTCTCACGCCGGTTAAATCCGTCAGCGGTCCGGAAGCCAGGGAACTTCCGGCATCACAGAGCGGGGATACGCTCTACCTTGATGTCCGGCAGCCTAAAGAGTATGAGCAGGGGCATCTTCCAGGGGCTAAGCTCATTCCCATCGGCGAACTGGACAAACGTCTCGATGAGCTTGATCGGGAACAGTCCATTGTCATTTACTGAGCCATAGGCGGCCGCAGCCGTGTTGCTGCGCAACTTCTGGCAGGAAAAGGTTTCAGCAAAATCTATAACCTGAGCGGTGGAATTAAGGCCTGGGAAAAAGAAACCGCAGTCGGCCCGGAAGACCAGGGCATGGAATTATTCTCCGGCAAGGAAAGTGCTGAAGACTATATTGTCGTGGCATTTGGGCTTGAAGACGGCCTGCGCGAATTCTATCTCTCCATGGCCTCTCAGGTGCAGGATGAAGGGGCGAGTTCTCTGTTTTCAAAGTTGGCGGATATCGAGGTCCTGCACCAGGACAGACTTCTTGGGCTGTATAAGAAGGTAACCGGTGAACAGGCTGAAAAGGAAGATTTTGCTGCCAGAGTAGCTGCTCCGGCCCTTGAAGGCGGCATGACTACGGAAGAATACCTTTCCCGTTTCCATCCGGATATGAATTCCATAACAGATATACTCTCCCTGGCCATGTCCATTGAAGCCCAGGCTCTTGACCTGTACCAGCGGGCGTCCTTTCAGGCAGCGGATGCCAAAACCCGCGACGCGCTTCAGCAGATTGCCGATGAAGAACGGACTCATCTGCAATATCTGGCTGATTACATGGATAAAAATGTAGGGTGAGGAGCTATTATGGCCACAAAGAAACTGGTATTGATCGGGGGTGGGCATGCTCACATGGTCACTCTTGCAAAGCTTAGCACATTTAGAGATAAAGGATTTGAGGTCACGGTTATCCAGCCCTCGGATCACCATTATTATTCAGGGATGGGGCCGGGTATGCTCGGCGGCACCTACAAACCGGAGGATATCCGCTTCAACACCCGTAAAGTGGTGACAGACCAGGGTGGAAATTTTGTCCTTGGCAAAGTGCAACGGATAGACCCGGTACGCCAGGTTGTCGTGTTGGAGAATACGGAAGAGGAAATCCCCTATGATGTACTTTCCTGCAATGCCGGTTCTTTTGTTCCCCAGGATACCCTGGGGCAAAACCCTGATATCTTTACTTCCAAGCCCATAGAAGGGCTTTTGCGGGCAAGGCAGGAGATAATCAAGCGCGGTAAGGAAGGCCCGCTGGAAATAGCCATTGTCGGCGGCGGCCCTTCCGGTCTGGAAATAGCCGGTAATATCCGGCAACTGAGCGAACAGGAAGATGTATCTTCCATCACTATCCGGATTTTTGCCGGCAAGCAACTCATGCGGCATCTTCCTGAAAAAATCGGTGTACTCGCCCGGAAGATCTTTAAAAAACGGGGAATTGAGCTCATCGAGGGCTCATACGTACAGGAAATGGGGAAAGGGCAGGTGGTTCTGCAGGACGGAACGTCTTACAAAGCAGATATGATTTTTCCGGCAATCGGGGTAAAGCCGTCCACAATATTTGCGGAATCCGGCCTTCCAACCGGCCCGGACGGGGGGCTGCTTGTCAATGAGTATCTCCAGTCAACCGCTCACGCCAATATTTTCGGCGGCGGTGACTGCATATATTTTCAGCCGCAGCCATTAGACAAAGTCGGAGTGTATGCTGTCCGGGAAAATCCTGTTCTCTATAACAACCTGATGGCCGCATTGGGTGGAGGAGAGCTTAAATCTTTTGATCCCGGCGGAAAATACCTGCTTATCTATAACCTTGGGGGAGGTATTGGTATCTTCTGTAAATGGTTTATCATTTTTTCAGGTACACTAGCCTTTACTATCAAAGATTACATAGATCGAAAATTCATTGCTGAATTTCAGGCTATCGAACGGTAGACAACCCCGGAGGACAAATAATGAAATATCGATCAAGGCTCGGGGAGGACTATTCTCCCCTGTACTACCTGGCTTCTCTTGGGAGCGGCGGCCTGGCTATTACCTTTTTTATGTATCTCATGTTCATGGTGCCCCACAAGGGGCATCCGATTCCCACCTTTGAAGACCTCGTTGCAGGTTTCTCTGCAGGGGGCCTGATGATGATAGCTGTTATCATCATTGGCGGGGCAGGCATCCTCTATTTCTCTTTTCAGCATTTTCGCCTTCTTACCTGGAATATTAAAGAATATATGGGGTTCAAGAAGACAAAGCGATTTCAGGAGCTGCAAAGCTCCAATGCCGGGGTGCAGCTTATGGCCATCCCTCTGACTTACGCGATGTCCATCAATGTCCTGTTTATCCTCGGCGCTGTTTTTGTGCCTTCTCTCTGGGCCTATGTTGAGTACCTGTTTCCCTTTGCATTGGCGGCCTTCCTGGCGGTCGGGGTGTATGCAATACAGATTTTCATAACTTTTTTTGCCAGGGTTATAGCTTTCGGCCAATTTGATTGTGAAAAGAATAACAGCCTGAGTCAGATGTTGTCCATCTTTGCTGTTTCCATGATAGCCGTCGGCTTAGCAGCTCCCGGCGCCATGAGCCACAACACATTCATCTCCGGCTTTGGGCTGATTTTTGCGACAGGATTTGTGAGCATCGCTATCGTCATGTCTATTATCAAGATCGTTCTTGGATTCCGGGCCATGTTTGAACATGGAATCAACAAGGAGGCTGCCATTTCCCTCTGGATAGTTATCCCGATTTTAACCATCATAGGGATTGTATTTTTCCGGATTTCCATGGGCCTGCACCACAATTTCGGCGTACAGATCCACCCTTGGGATCATGTGATTCTGTTTACCGTTATTGTGGCCCTGCAGATTTTTTTCGGCTTATTGGGCTATCGGGTCATGAGGCATCTTGGGTACTGCAAGGAATTTATTTCCGGCACCGGCCGGAGCGTTACTGCGTATGCCGCGATCTGTCCGGGAGTCGCCTTTTTTGTTATGGGTAATTTTCTGATTCACAGGGGGCTCGTCACTGCCGGCTTGCTGAGCCAATTTTCTCTGGTGTATTGGCTACTTTATGCTGTGCTTATCCTGATACAGGTGAAAACCATTCAGGTTTTAGGAAAGCTCAATCTGAAACTGTTACAAGCAACAGAGTAACAGCGTAACTGCTCACAGGGCTCTCGATCTCTCCGCGATCAGCTGGCTTACGTATGACCAAATACGCTGCACCAGCCTGCTTGCAGAGATATCAAGCACCCTGCAACCAGTTACAAATGCTGGGTTAATCGAACTTCCTCCGACAGGCTCCTGGGGCGAAGGGTCCTTGTTGAACGAATCTGGGGCACTCCTGCACAGAAGACACCTGAGAAAATACTCCATTTTGATTGAGACACGCTTGTCAGATCAAAATGGAGTTTTGACATGTACAACGTGAGGATATTACTTCTTTTTACCTGCTTTTGTCATTTTTCCCTGCATCTGCTTCTTGTCCTTGTAGCGCTTGGTCGTGGAGTCGATCAGGATATCAAAGGTTGTAATATCCTCCTTGGCGTTATCAGGCTGACGCTGGATATAGGTTCCGTCGCTTTGCATCTCCCAGCAGTTTCTCTTGTTCTGCAGTTGGACATCAAGCATATCCCGCAGGAATTTCTGCAACCGGGGTGATTCAACCGGGGTACAGACCTCGACTCTGCTTTCCAGGTTGCGCTTCATGAGATCAGCCGAGCCGATAAAGTATTCCTCTTCTCCACCATTATAAAAGTAATAAATGCGTGAATGTTCGAGAAATCTTCCCACAATTGATATCACCTTGATGTTTTCAGACAGCCCCGCAATTCCCGGTCGCACTCTGCAGGTGTCACGAACGATCAGGTCGACATGAACACCGGCCATGCCGGCCTTATACAGAGCCTCTACAATGTCACGGTCTTCCAGGGCATTGGTTTTCAGTTGGATAAGACCGGATCCGTTTTTTTGATGCAGGGAAATTTCCCTGTCTATTTTTTTCAGCAGGGCGTTTTTGAGCATGTTGGGGGAGGGCAGCAATTTCTTGTATTTGCGGATGGGCGAATACCCGGTGGTCAAATAGTTGAAGAGCTCCGTCAAGTCTATACCAATGTCAGGGTCACAGGTGAAAAGCCCCAGGTCGCAATAGGCGCGGGCCGTGCCGGAATGGTAGTTGCCGGTGCCGATGTGCGCATACCTCCTCAACCCGTCGTAATCCCTCCGCACCACAAAGATGAGCTTTGAATGCGTCTTCAGACCGACAACACCGTAGGTAACATGAATCCCTACTTTTTCCAGGGAGTTGGCCCATCTGATATTGGCGGATTCATCAAACCTGGCCTTCAACTCAACCACCACGGCCACCTGCTTTTCATTCTGTGCCGCCTCTATAAGATATTGTATGACCTTTGAAACTCTGGCCGTCCTGTACAGGGTCATTTTAATAGCAAGAACTTTGGGATCCCGGCTGGCCTCTCTCAGGAACCTTTCCACAGAGGTCTCAAACGACTCGTAAGGATGTTGGAGCAGGATCGAGCCCTGTTCTCTGATCTGGTGAAAAATATTTGGGTCATCACCAAGGAGATCCGGGGTGTCCATGGCCTGATGCGGAGGGAAATGGAGCTCAGGCCTTTTTAAGCCCGCTATTTCAAATATATCCTTTTTGCCGAGAAGTCCATCAACGAATGAGACATCGCGTTCTTCGTCAATGTTGAGTTCTGCCGCAAGCATTCCACGTTTCAAGGCCGGCATTGTATGGCTGACCTCCAGACGAACTATTTCTGCAAATTTTCTGTCTCGCAGAGCTGACTCGATGGATGCCAGCAGGTCGTTTGCCTGCTCCTGGTCGCTTTCCGTGATGGCGTTTCTGGTAACCCGAAAGGTTTCACAGGAGACTATTTCCATTCCAGGAAACAGCAATTCGAGATTGTTGGCCACAAGGCTTTCAAGGGCAAGGTATACGTCTTCATTGCCAAGTTTGATAAATCGCGGCACCGTGCTTGAAGATACAGGTATTTTCAGGCGATTGAGATGGGTGGTTTCCTCACCCGGCATGCGAACTTCGACCAGAAGGTTCAGAGAAAGATTCGACAGGAAGGGGAACGGGTGGGCAGGATCCATTCCCTGTGGGGTTAACAGGGGAAAGACTTCTTTAGCAAAATAGTCGTCGGCCGACTTTTGTTGGGCTTTTGTGAGTTCCTGATAATCACCTGCAACCAGAATCCCCTGTTCTTTGAGCAAGCCATGTAACTCAACTTCAAGTTTTTGCTGTTTGGCGATAATTTCCTGCACAACTTCATGACATTCATCAATCTGCTGTTGCGGGCCTCTTCCGTCCACAGTGAGCTCGACAACACCTGCACCGACCTGTTGTTTCAGCCCGCCTATTCGTTTCATATAGAATTCGTCGAGATTGGAACCGACAACGGCAAGGAAAAACACTCTTTCAAGTAATGGATTACGCGAATCCTCTGCTTCATGCAGCACGCGTTTATTGAACTCCAGCCAAGTCAATTCCCGATTGAGGTACCATTCCGGAGATTGCAGGTCGAAGTTGTGTTGCGGCTGAAGAAGATCCTGCACCAGTTCCTGAGATTTGTCTTCTGAAGTCTTCCTGTTTGTATCTTTTGTCATGACCCTGTCCTTGGATGTTCGTTGAGTGAAACTGGATGGCGATACAAAATATTTTCAACAATACAAGGCGGGCGTTAGCGTTGTGTAAAGAGTTTGTTAGGTGCTGTTTGATGCAACTGAATGAAAAAACGTATAAAAAAACGAATGCAGGGAATCATGTATTTTTTCTGATTACAGAATTTTTTCTGCGTACCACATTGTACCTTGAGATGCGTGAAAGGTATGATTGCAGCCTGTGTTGATACTTTTATAAATACATAGAGATAGAATATGCAGTATGACTGTTAAATTCCAAATTGTAATCTAATAATCATCGTATATATATGGTGAATGCACCTGATGACATTGTATATTTTGTATTGTTGAATATAAATTATTGCAAATAATATATTGACTAAATTATTTTGTGAATTATTAATATTGGTACGGTAAGGACTTCTTGATTTTGCCGTGTATTTTCACTTTGTAGTAAATTTGTAAGACAAGTTTGTTGCACCTTCCAATTTGAATAGCATTACAAAAGATGTAGTTTACTTAGAATTATTTTGAGTAGTTGTGCTGTATCTCGTGTCGTTTCAGCTGGTAGTCATTTCCGTATTTCAATAGTTCATGTGCGGTAGTTGTACTGCTCATTGAGTGGGCAAGAATGATGTTTTCATGTATGAGACGCTGTGTGTTTGTTAAGTATTTTCAGACTGTTGGGAAAGTATCCTGCAGATGCGGTATGCATTTGTTGTATGTCCGGGTCTGCGACCGCTGCCGACGGTCAGGCTGTCACGTAGAATGAAAAATGAACGGAGAGGAATAATGCATTTCGTCGGTGAAGTCATAACAAAATGGCTGCAACACAGTGGAGACGATCGCTATATGGAGTTGCAGGAAGATTTTAGCTTTGTGGATGATAACGACGTTGAATGGGTCGCTCCGGCAGGTCATAAAATAAATGGGGCGAGTATTCCTGAGTTTATAGGGTCAACGGTAGGATCTCCCTTTGTCGGTGATTACAGAAGAGCCTCCGTGGTCCATGATTTGAATGTGATTTGAAACAAAATCCCCACAAAAAAGTCCATCGCATGTTTTACGATGCAATGATCTGTGACGGCGTTCCTAAGCTTAAGGCGAAGTACATGTATAAAGCTGTCAGGATCTTTGGCCCTAAGTGGAACAGTGCCAGGAACTCAATAAAAAGCGTCAGTCCGGGATTGCAAAATTTTGATTATGGAATCCTTAATCAGGATCTGGAGTTGGATATTGATCAACTGGAAGCAAAACTGGATACATTATTAGACGAGTGATGGCAAAGCATTCCTCTGTCGTTGGGGTAACGGACATGCACGTGCCCGGTACTTCGTCTCGAAATATGGAGAATCAAAATGTCTCAAATGCAACCTTTCGCCATTGATCTTGATACTATCACACATGTAGTTATTGAACTGTTTGGAGGGGATAATAACTTAAGCTCTTTCGTGATGGAAGACTTGCAAGAGATGGCAGCAGGCAATAACGGCTCTTTCGCTGTTATTGCGCTCACAGATTTTGAAGCCGAACAGGCCAGTGTAAAAGTACTGACACCGGACAAAGGACTCAGAACTGTCGAATCGCTGGGAGAGATTGATACCGGTGATCCCGACACATTGGCAGAATTTCTTGCACGTGCACTTATAACCGCGCAGGATGTGCCGCATAAGGCCCTTGGGTTTTGGGATCATGGTTCAGGCGTGTTTGATGAGTACGATCCAGACGAGATATACATTGAAAGACGTCTTCGTGCAGTGCCCAGGCATCTTCGGAGCAGATCCAGAGCGGCGCGGCGTCTCTTTGTTTCACCATCACGCTTTGCAGCGCAGCCGCGTATGCGCGCAATGCTTCACGATGATACCAATGGCGGCGTGCTCACCAACTATGAAGCCCACGGCGTACTGAAGTCTGCCTTTAACATGGCCGGTATCGCGGGATCTGCGATTGACTTGATTTTCTCGGACACCTGTCTCAACGGCATGATCGAGGTGCTGGATCAGTTCAAGGAGTTTGCCGGGGTCGTAGTTGCCTCAGAAGATCTCGAGCCGGGAGATGGTTGGGATTATTACGAGTGGTTCAACCGCATGAGCGCCAACCCACCAGCGGATGGAGAGGCATGGGGCCAACAGGCGGTTGAAGCGTTTGAAGCAGGTTATATCCATAAACCATTTCAACATCCATGTACATTAGGGGCTTTCCGAACAAACAACGATGTAACTGCAAACATGAAGTCACTGATAGATGCCTTGGATACGCATCAAAATGACGGCATGAACTGGGTGAAACTCGCCATCCTGGATACCCAGTCATTTGCACAACACGATACATTCGATATATCCGACTTCGCCAAAAGGCTGAAAAACACCGCTGCATCTGATGACGTGCATCAGGCCTGCGACAAGGTGCTATCTGCTTTTGATGAGGCGCGCGTGCATTCCATTGCTCTCGGAGATGTTGTCAAGGATTCCAATGGATTGGCATTCTGGTATCCAACCTCAAAATACAGCTACCATGACGTTGTGAGTACCTATAAAAAACTCAATTTTGATCAGGCTACAGGCTGGTCGGGATATCTGGATAGGTATCGATTTTCGTGAGAGGAGTGGTGGAAAAGGAAACGAGCTGAAACGTTAATAGTGTATTCATGGTCGTTATTTCCTGTTTTTTATTCATATTAGTTACTGGGTGATTGTGATGATTTCCACAAGCAGGATGAAGAGGTTTGCGGAGTGCTTTTCGCTAGGTGTGCTGTTCTGTGTCTCTGTGATTATATTGACCGGGTGCCCTGCTAAACCGATTAAACAGGATCTTCCCCAGGCTAGTGTTGAGCCTGCAATAGATATAAAATACCTTGACGCAGTAGGAGTTGATCAAGTCGATGATATTCGGAAAAAACGTCTTGAATTTTATGAAAAGGCATTGGCTGATCGGCCTACTCTTTATACCCAGGGGGTTCAAGGAGGGATTGATAGAGTCTCGACATTTGCTGCAGCCATTGGGGTTAATGCTCAAACCGATGAGGGCGTATTGGAGCGTTATCAGGCCTCAACGGATTACGGTACTCAGGCAATCCAAAATAATGCTGAATTGCTTGAATCTCGTATTGATCACGAAAAAGAGGTAATTGCAAACACTAACGAGATTAATAAAGCCAAGGTAGAGGCAGAGATTGCCATTACCAAAGCTAAGGCTGAAGCTTTTGCTACTCAAATTACCTATCTGAAAAAACGGCTTGAAGAGCTGGACAGCCAAGCGCAAGATTTAACAGGGGAAGAACTGACTGCGGTTCGTGCACAGCAGGAGGAGTTGATCAAACAATTACAGACATTGACAAATATCAGTACGACACAGGAGCTAAAGACGCAGGTTAATTCAGTGGAAATTGTTGAAGAGGATGGGGATAATTCAGAGGCTGCCAAAAAGACAGTTGTCAACCTGAGCAGTCAGCACCCTCAAGTTGATGCTGTACAGAACTCTGATCTCCTGGAAAAATTCGGAAATGACTTAAGTTCGATCAATACAGGCCTGGATAAACTACTTTCGGAGAGAGCGGATGGTGCGGGAGCGCAAACCAAAACAGCTGCCTTTAAATCGCCACCAATTGAACGGATACGAAACGATGAGGCTGTAGTTGATTATCTGCTTGACGGGATGCGTAATTCCCAGCTGGTCAGCACCACAATGTATGGTGGCATGACCCAGCGGGTATTACCTTTTATGTTTACCTTTTCTCCTTATAAAAATACCAAATCCGGCTATGCTGCACGTGTGATTCTTAAACCGGACCCGAGTCAAATGCATTTGATCCAAAAAACAGCGTTACCGTACCTGAAAGAAATAGCGCGTCAACATCAGTCAGCACTGAAGTTTGCATACAACTATACGAGTATCAAGTACAAGAACTCCTTTCAAGGTTCTCTTTTAGAGAAGATGATGCGGTTGACAAAAAAAGGAGGGTTAACTGAAACAACAATAGAAGCTGAACAACAACAAATTTATAGTGATTTCTCTCATATCCTCAGAATAAAGTCTGAACCTTTAAAGGTTGATGGGCAAGAGTTTTGGAGAGCGTATGCAATTGCCCTCAAGCTTGTTACAAATGGGATTGAGAAAAATATCAAAAATATAGGGGAAAAAGAAGCGTCTGTAACGCCTCAATCCATGCCTGAAGATTCAGGCTACCAGCTTGTTGCTGATATGGATATATATGAGAATATTCTGACACAGATAAAGGAATTTACAGGCATACAAACTGAAACAAGTAAGTCTTCAATAATGGATTTGAAATTGCCTCGATATATGAACTTTAAAGCAGATGCCTGGGAGCAAAGTTTACGTCTCTCAGAAAAAGTGAAATCGTGGTCAAATGAACAATGGCCTAATAATAATAATATTTCATTTTTTTGGGCCGATATTGATCGTCTAGTCGGTACAATTTGTGCCAATATTCTTTTCCATGAATCTTTCTTGATTCCGAATCCGCTTTGGCCTCCACCTGTAAAACGTACTTACAAAGAAAAAGGTGTTGTTGATAATGTTCTGTCTTCTGACGGCAAGCCACTCTTTTTAGAGCGTGGCAGCATCGAACTGAGATATGATTCTGCAGGTGGAGATTACCCAGCAACATTGCCTGATCCCGATGAGCAGATAGTTGCAACATCTATAAGGAAAGCGTTGTTTCGACTCGTTCAGAATACATCACGCGAACAGGTGGTTGAGTTGGCCGATACCAATACAATTAATACTCTCATGAAAGCCGCTGTGGACCTTAATAAAGTATCCAGTAGTCTTGGAGTAAATATCGGAGCCGAGATCGCTGCAGCAGTCTCCTCATCAACAGCTTTTATCAAGCGTATTCCTTATGCCGCTCCGTTCAGCGGGGTTGTAAACGATGATAAAAAGGACGGTGGGCAGGCGTATTTCGGTTGGCGATTTTATAAGGTGCCAGTGGGTGCAAAAGCGGATGGGGCTATCGAGCAAGCTTTTAAAACTACAGTGCTCAATTCCTCCGTTGTTGTTACGATACCTGAGTGGATGACAGGGTTGGAAGCAGTCTATCAGCATTTCTACGACGGTGAGTGGCAGGAGGTAAGTCGAGAACATATCGCCTTGCCAGGGGCCGGTCTGGCTGGCCTTGATATACGGCGAGACTCTTCAACATTTCATGCATGGGTACATTATTATTTAATGAATGAGCTTGATATGAATTCCAGTGATTTTCCAAGTATTCATTCTTGTGACTCAGCTGATAGGAATACATTGTATGCCGTCCCAGGAGAACAGATTGCTGTTTGTGGTTCCAATCTCCATGGAGTCAAAGGTTTGATTTTTGGCGGGCACTATATTGAAAAGGTACAACGTGTTTCAAACAATCTTTTGATTTTTGATAGCGCACCCGTGAAAGACCACGCTTGTTGGAAAAAGGAGGAGGGACCGAAAAATGGTGGTGAGCAAGGCGGAGGGCAGGAATATGTGAGAGACTCCCGGCAGTGCAGTCTTTTACCACTGTCCGATTTTGGCGGGCAGGAAAATACTAAGGCGCTGCAGGTTGTCTGGGTGAAACCAGATGACAATCGTCCAGGTGATTCTCAGACGTTACCTGATATATTTGCTGCTGATGATGTGCAGCTTAAAAAGCCGACACAATCAGGAGAAAACATCGAGATTGAGTTTTCAGGGTACAATATCCATGGAGCACTTAAAACTGAGAAATTCATCCTTGATCCAATGGGTGACGAAGGTATTGTAACTGGAGAGAAAGTTACTCAGAAAGACAACACTTGGACTTATACTGCTGGAAAAAACGATATTCTGAATTACTGTAAACGAACCCCTCGATCGCACTGCAGCGTTACCTTGAAAGTGAAGGAAACCGGTGTGCCTGAACGAGCACTAACTAAAGTGTCTTTTGACAAGAGTATTTTCGACCCATTTCCTAATCCCACCCATAAAAATCCGAGAATAGAGCCTGTGTTTGATAGCACCAATAAATTCACTAATAAATACAAATTTAAGATTTTTATCTCAGACTATAGTCATTCATTTAAAACACCCAGACTTCGGTTAAATAGCTCCTCAATTGCACCAGAGTTAACTCGGCTTACCGAAGGGGATAGCCGTACATTTGAGGCAAACATTTCTGTGGAAGACTTGAAAAGCGTATGTAATGGCTGGCCAGGTAAAATTCCCACATGTAAAATCGAAGCAATCGTTGAATACCCGGAAATCGGTGATGCTATATTTCCGCTAAATTCTGCTGTATTTGCGTCAATTCCGCCATCGGGAGAATAGGATGATAGGTTTCCTGAGCTACAACTGGTCACAGCGGTTGCAGCTTCGGGTAAGCGGTTTTTCGCATGCAGGTGGAGGCGCCGGCAGCCTGTCTATGCGGAAAACCGTGGTCATCCAAGCCGGAGTAAAGAGTTGCATCCTGATTTGCATTTTTCAATCAGGGAGTATTATTCATTTCCATCTAAAAACCGCCTCAGCGCATCAATGGGCGTGCGTCGCATCAGGCGGCCGGTTCGTTCCATTTTGCGGGCGTTTTGGGCATAAAATTCCAGGCATTGTTTTGCCAGGGCTATGACCTGGTCATCGGTTAATCCTTCGCCGATGACATCGCCTAGACGTGGGGCACCGCCGCCGTTGCCGCCAAAGATCAGGGTCCAGCCTTTTTTGAGGGCGAAAATTCCGATATCACGTATGTAGCATTCACAGCAGTTCATGGCGCAGCCCGAGATGCCGACCTTGGTTTTGGCCGGCAACGGGATATCCAGCAAGGCCTGTTCAATCTTTTTACCCAATGCCAGTGAATCCCTTTTGCCGTATTTGCACCATTTTTCACCGGGACAGGCCTGGATATAATGAATCCCCACCGGTTTGGAAGGGCCTTGGGGTTGGCCCATCTCCTGCCAGATCTCCTCTGCCTGTTCCAGGTCATGACCGGCAATAGCAATGCGTTGTGCACCGGTGAGTTTGAGAAAGGGAACCTGATGCTTCCTCGCTACAGCCGCCACCTTCTCAAGATACTCCGGAGTGACCAGACCCATTTTGGGTCCGGGAAGCACATGGTATGTTTTTATCTCGTTGGTGGGCGTACTCACTGATGCCTCCTTTTCTGTACTTGAAGTGTTGTGCCCTGAAATGACACGACCATTATTTGTCTGTTGGGTTCACCATTACAGAATACTTCGTAAAAAAGCCTGGGTACGTTCGTGTTGCGGGTTGGTAAAGATTTCTTCCGGGATGTTTTCCTCTATGATGTACCCGTCATCCATAAAAATCACCCTGTCCGCCACTTCCCGGGCAAACCCCATCTCATGGGTGACCACGACCATGGTCATCCCTTCCTTGCCCAGCTGCTTCATGACTTCCAGAACCTCACCGACAAGTTCAGGATCAAGCGCACTGGTGGGTTCGTCAAAGAGCATGACCTTGGGTTGCAGGGCCAGGGATCTGGCGATTGCAACCCGCTGTTTCTGTCCGCCGCTCAGGTGGTCGGGATAACTGTCTGCCTTGTCGGCCAGGCCGACTTTGCCGAGCAGTTCCCTGCCTAGTTTTTCAGCTTCGTCAGCAGGCATTTTGCGTACTTTTCGAGGTCCGAGGGTTACATTTGCAAGGGCGGTCATGTGCGGGAAAAGGTTGAACTGCTGAAAGACCATCCCGGCTTCGGAACGAATGAAATTAATATCCGTCTTTTTATCGGCAACGTCCTGGTTATCAATCAACACTTTCCCTGAGGTTATCTCTTCCAGCCGATTGATGCAGCGCAGCAGGGTGCTCTTACCTGAACCGCTGGGGCCCATGATAACGGTTACCTCTCCCTTGGATATGGTGAGCTCTATGCCTTTCAAGACCTCGATTGCGCCGAAATTTTTGTGAAGATTTTCAATCCTGATCATGTGTTAATATCCAACTTTTTTTCAAGAAAATGGAGCAGCCTGGACAGAGACAGGGTCAGCACAAGGTACATCAGGGCGACCGTCAGCCAGACTTCAAAGGCGCGGAAATTGGAGGCGATAATCTCCTGTCCGGTTCGTGTCAGTTCGCCCACGCCGACAACGACCAGAAGGGAGGTATCTTTAAGGCTGATAATGAACTGGTTACCGAGCGGAGGTATCATCCTTTTCAAGGCCTGGGGCCAGATAACATAGTACATGGTCTGCAGATGACTCAACCCGATGGAGCGCCCTGCTTCTGTCTGCCCCTTTTCTATGGACTGGAACGCGCCGCGAACAATCTCCGCAATATAGGCGCCGGAATTGACCGCAATGGCGACAATGCCTGCAACCATAGGGGGAATACGCATGCCCATAGCCATGGGAAGGCCGAAGTAGATAAACATCACCTGGACCATGATAGGGGTGCCGCGAATACATTCGATATAGATTCCCGCTAATTTTCGAGAGACAATATTTCTGGAAATCTTCATCAGCCCGGTAACTGCGCCGAGTATAAAACCGATCAGCAGTCCGAACACGGTAATTATAATTGTCAGTTTCGCCCCGGACAGGAGCAGTGGGACCGACTCCCACATGACACTGAATTGAAAATCAAAACCCATTTCCATAACGCTATCTCATTAAAAAAAAGCCCGCATCCCATGTTGAGCACGTTCAGGTGACGGTGCTCAAAGGAGATACGGGCTGGTGAACCATGTTTATTACACAAACACGCTTACGGTAACTTGCCGAACCATTTTTCATACAGCTTTTCGTAGGTTCCGTCTTCCATGAATTTCAGGAGTGTAATCGAGACTTTTTCCCGCAGATCGCTTCCCTGGGGAAAGGCGATGCCGTATGACTGACCCTGATACAGCGGTCCAACAATTTTCACTTTGTCTTTGCCCGTGTTCTGGGAGAAATACATCAGAGGTGGAGAGTCAAAGAACACCGCATCAACCCCTCCCGTCATCAGCTCCATGAACAGGTTATCGGTGTTCGGCAGCAGTTTGACGTCGTTGACGCCCTGGGTCTTGAGATAGTCGGCGCTGGTGGTTGCAAGTTTGGTGGCAACTTTTTTGTCTTTCAGATCATCGATGGTTTTGATATTGGTGTTATCAGCGCGAACGAGGATAACCAGACCGGCGTCATAATACGGGTAGGAGAAGTCCACCACCTCTTCCCTGGAAGACTTGATGGTGATGCCTGCAATGGCGGCATCGATGCTTTTGGACTGCAGGGCCGGGATAAGTCCGTTGAAATCCATGGTCTGCCATTTAAAGCTCAGGCCAAGGTCCTCGGCAATGGCTTCAAACAGTTCCACGTCGAAACCAGTGAATTTTCCCTGCTCATCCTTGAACTCAAAAGGGCGAAAGTTGGCATCAACGCCGACAATGAGATCTTTTGCTTGAACAGATCCGGTGGCAATAAAGAAACAGATGCACGCATGTACAAAGAATTTGATGATTCCAGGCATTTTCCCTCCTTATTAGAATTAAGCCGATTATGGCTGACGATACAGCAGCGCTGAATAACAGCGCTGCTGATTGACACATGAGTCACTGCAGGTCGTTGTGAGTCGTCACCGGCACTCATAACTTCTCCTGCGGGTTGTTTGTATGGCGTTGTATGTTCGATAGGGAATGATAGAACTGTATTCCCAATATTGACGCACCTTGTTCCAAGGGCGACGAGAAGGCTCCCAGACATTGACCTGAGAGCGAAATAGTAATTTTCAGTACCGAGAGTACACTACTCTACCTGTCGCTTTTTTTAAACCTCTTTGCCGAAAACGCACACTCTATGGGATGCAACGTGGCAGAATATATGCACATTATTCCCTCCAGTGCTCGGGTCGTTGTAAAGAAACCGAACACTCCACTCGGCCTTTTTCTGCATCCAGTATGCCCGGACAGAGTTCCTGAACCATCCATGCATCGGCATGTTCTGCTGGAATTGGATATGGGGCCTCAAGACCATGTATCCCTGCGGGGGTAAATCCGCAGCGTGGATAATACTCCGGATGCCCGAGAACAAAGACGAGTTTGATACCGGATTTTCTTAATGCATCAAGCCCTGTATTGATCAATTGACAGCCAACTCCTTGATTCTGATACCCCGGGAGTACTGCCAACGGCGCAAGAATTTGCGCAGACAGATCTTTGCCCGCTCCTTTTACGGTAACCTTTGTGAAAAGAATGTGGCCGATGACGTTATCGTTTTCCATTGCCACCAAAGAAAAACCCGGTTTCGCGGTAGGATCCTGCAGAAGGTCGTCAACCAGCCGGCTGATAACAACACCTTTGTTGTCGCCGAATGCCTCCTGGTGCACGTGGAGAATAGCAGACCTGTCGTTTGTATTTGCTTTTCTGATGTTCATTACTTCTTCCTTTTCTTTATGGCCTTCACTTTGAGTGAAACCTCTTTCCAGCGCTCTTTTTCCAGCCTGGAAGCGCTTTTGGTTTCCCGTTGTCGGGTATAATTGAGTTCGTTCTGCAGTTTTTGATAACTTTGCAGTCTGTTCAACGGGATCTGTCCGTTTGCAACCTGTTCCTGCACCATACAGCCGGGCTCGTGACTGTGGCTGCAATCGGCAAATCTGCATAATTCAGCAGCCGCTTCAATGTCCGGAAAGGCGGACTCCGCTCCGACCGTGTCCGTTGAGAGCGCGATTTCCCGAATGCCGGGATTGTCGATAACCAGCCCTCCGCAAGGGAGCACGACAAGATCCCGGGTGGTGGTGGTGTGCCTGCCTTTGCCGACCCTGTTACCCACGTCACTGGTGGCACGTATCTCTTCCCCGTACAGGCGATTGATCAGGGTCGATTTGCCTGCGCCGGAAGATCCGATCAGGGCCGCTGTCTGTCCTTGGCAGAGCAGCGCTGCCAGTTGTCGGATAACCGCGTCGTCATCGGCTGCAACCGGATATACCGGTACCCCGAACGCGAGGGATTCCACCTCCTGTATGAGAGGTTCGGGGTCGTGATGCAGGTCGCATTTGGTCAAGACGATCACCGGTGTTATGGCGCAGTTATAGACTAGGGTAAGGTAGCGTTCGATTCTTCTCGGATTGAAATCCCTGTCCAGCCCGCACACGATGCAGACCATGTCAAGATTTGCCGCAAGCACCTGCTCTTTGGCATGTTCTTCACCGCTTTTTCGCGACCTGGCGCCTGAAGATTTTCTGGATAAAACGTTTTTTCTCTCGAGAATCTCGGTGATAACCGTCTCGCGCAGCAATACCCAGTCGCCGACAACAGGAAAAGACATATCCGTTGCGTTGAACAGCCTGCCTGAAAGTGTGGCGGGTATTTCTCCCTGCCCCCGGCTTGCCAGGTACGTGTTTTTTCTTACTCCGACAATGCGAGCCGCGATGCTTGTACTGCTCAGGTCCTGCATTTGATCCTGAAAAAAGGATGACCAGCCTAACCGGAGTAGAGGTGCTGCTATGTTGTGGTGGTTGTCTAATGGAGGTGTAATATGTGTAGAATGCATGATCTCTTCCAAATCCTTGAAATATACGGAACGATCGCCTGCTGCGTGTATGCCGTATACAAATACGACAAAAACAAGAGGTGATCCGAACAGTTAACGTATGATTACTGCTGGATGGAAGTGTTACTGAACGAGAACGCAACTATAACGTACAGGTTCGAGCGAACCGACGTGAAAAAAGCAACCGGCAGAGTCAGAAACGTGTGTTGACTCTACGGTGCGTTGGATGGTGCTCAATCGTCTGTCTGTTACGCTGACTGTCTTTCAGTAACGTGCAACACAAGATCAATTGAATGGGTGAACATGCAAAACTCCTGATAAAATAATATTTCAAAAGACTTTACAGGGGGATAAAGAGGCTGTCAACAGGGAAATATTTTAAGATTTGAGTGTTTGGCGATATAATCAAAATCGCGGTCATTGTGGAGCAGGCGGGCATCATACTCAATAGCAACAGAAGCAATCATGCAATCGACCGGTTTTCGAATGGTAATTCCCTTTTTACGAAGAGATCTATAGATCTCAGCAGATCTGGCGAATGTTCCATGTCGCATCGGCAAGAAAATAAGATCTTCAAGATACTCCTTTGTCTTGAAACAATCCGTATCTGAATGAATTCCTTGAATAATCTCTGCGAAGATAACACCACAAAGAGATAAATCCTCTTCTCTTTCAATCAACTCTTGAAGAATTTTTACATGTGGGACTTTACGGTTAATAAAAAAATCAATCCATACTGTCGTATTAATAAGTATCATTCACCACGCGCTTTCCTCCACTCTGAAAGGTTCCCTTCCCATTTTATATTTCCTTTCAGTTCCCTTAGGCGCTTTTGACGTCCACGTCGGCGCACTTCATGTAGTGCATAGTCAATGAGAGCTCGCCGTGTTTTGATACCAGTCAATTTTTGACATTCATTGACCAAGTTATCGTCAATCACTATGTTTGACCTGCCCATGTGATAACCTCCATGTATTTGCACACATGATAATATTTTTTGTGTATTTCAAGGTGGGGGGGGAGATGTGCTGAATGCCAATCATATGAATCTGATGGAGGTGATCTGTTTTTTTCCGAACCTTGCCGGTAGTCTTATCTTCTGCGGCCCTATCTGGCGCCGAATACATGCTCAGGGTTGAGTTGATGGATGCCCCTGATGTAGCGGATCGATCCTGAGAGCGCCCGGATGACGATACTATGGGTGGTAACGCCGCCGACTCTGTCGTAATGCACCTCCTCCAGAAAGGTGCCGCCCGTGATGCCGGTGGCCGCGAAAAAGGCATCCTTTGATTGGATAAGGGTATCCAGATCCAGAACTTTGTCGAAAGCTTCCGGCCTCTGTTTCTGCAGGGCCTGTTTTTCACTCTCCAGCTTGGGATCAACCATGGCCTGCATACCTCCGCCAAGTGCCTTGACAGCAGCTGCAGTAATAACGCCTTCCGGCGTGCCCCCGGTTCCCATGAGCACATCCACGCCCGTACCGGGAACGGCAGCCATCAGACTCCCCATGACATCACCATCGGTATGCAGGGTGATACGGGCACCGGCGCGACGGATTTCAGCAATCAGGTCTGTGTGACGCGGTTTATCCAGCACAAAGACGGTGAGATCATTGACCGGCCTGTCCATTGCTGCGGCAATCAGCTGGAGGTTTTCCGTAGCAGATTTTTGTATGTCTATTGCCTGGCTTGCATTATTTCCAACCACGATTTTTTTCATGTACAGCGATGGGCCAGGATCCCACATGGCCCCTCTGGGAGCGGCGGCTATAACCGAAATAGAGTTGGGGCGTCCATACGCCAGCAGGTTGGTGCCTTCCACCGGATCAACAGCGATATCCAGTTCCGGGCCCTGGCCGCTGCCGACGATCTCCCCGTTATACAGCATGGGGGCCTCGTCTTTTTCTCCTTCTCCGATAATGACCACACCCTGCATTTCCACGGTGCGAAGCACGGTTCGCATGGCGTCGACCGCGGCGCCGTCGCCGCCGTTTTTATCTCCCGTGCCCATAAACGCTGCAGCTGAAAGGGCTGCCGCTTCGGTTACCCTGACCAACTCCATGCCCAGATTTCTATATGCGGTTGTGTCCATGATTGACTCGCTGCTGTTGGTTGACTTGCTGTTTGAACCCGCAATGTTTCAGAATCGGAAGGCGGAAAAAAATATGCTTCTGCCGGCCATTGCTGCAGAGTTCGTTTGTAATCTCAGCCCTCAAATACGGTCTTTTTTCTGTTACATAAAGGGATACCCAAAACACTGCCGGAGTTCAATTGGAAAGTGCTGTAGATTTTAGGAAAGTATTCAACCATGGTCTAATATTTTTACAGTGGACAACCAAGTAGAAACGGTGTTGGGCTGTCGCAGGTAAACGTGTCGGCTAATGAAATCTTAACGGAAGCTTAACTGTAAACTGACATCGGGCCTTTCAAATTTTGAAGAGCATTTTATTCCAGACATTAACCGGGTGGTACTTGAATGATGGAGCATGGAAATACGGTCCGCAGTCTTCGATTCCGATATATACTAGGTCTCAGTGCTATTGCATTCCTGGTAACTGCATCCTTTATAATGATGCAACGGGTGATCTCCCAGCAGCGATTTCACGCAACCATTGTGAATATGGCCAGTCATCAGGCCGGGCTTTCCAACCGCATAACCTATTTTGCAAGTTTGATGGCTTTGACCGATGATGCAACCGAGTATACTATGGCACAGGGTCAAATAGGCATGACGGCGAATAAAATGCGGCAACGGCATGCAACTCTTCGCAACGGTCTACCTGAAGATGACATCCCTGTTGTATCCAATGAAAATCTGCAGACCATTTACGAAGATCCCATGGTCGGCCTGGATCGGGCGTTGGAGAATTTTCTCCAACATGCGGAAGTGATATGTCAGATCGATATACAGGATTTTAAGGTTACATCAAGTTCGTATATTTTTCTCACAACCTATGGCCCCAATGCGCTTGAGCCCATGTTCGATGCGGCAGTGGATGAGTATGAAAAAATAGGCAATGCCGCTATTTTAAGAATTAAGAGGCTGGAACGAATCATCTGGTTAGCCACACTGTTTGTCCTGCTTTTTGAGATCGCCTGTATTTTTATTCCTCTGGAAAGCAAGGTGAAAAATACGTTGAAATCATTGGAGCAAAACATATCAGAACTGACCAGGACCAGAAAACGCCTGCTTCTGGCGCAAGAGTTTGCCCTGATTGGTGATTGGGAACTTGATTTGAACAGCAAAGTATTTACCTGGTCGGATCAGGTGTATGCAATTTTCGGCGTGGTTAAAAAGGGGGAGACTGTAAGCTGGGAAGACTTCCTGCGGTACATTCACCCTGAAGATCAGGGCCTTCTTGAAGCTGCGATCAACAGCATTGTCGAGACAGACGCCGCCGGTAGTGTTGAATACCGCATTCTGCCGCCGGAAGGAGGGGAGCGGCTGGTGTATCAATATGCCGCCAGGAAAGTCGATGGCGATGACAGCTGCCTGATGCTGTCCGGTACTATACAAGATATTACGGAACGGAAGGAGCTCTCCACCAGGCTCGAAAAATTATCCGAGCATATTCCGGGCTTTATATTCCAATGCCATAAAAATCCCGCGGGGCGGTACAAATTTTCTTACGTCGGTAAAGGCATTCAGGAAACATGCGGAATCTCGCCGGATCGTGTTGTGGAGAACTCCGCCGACATGCTGGAGCTTATTCATGAAGATGATGTGGAAGATGTTATGCTCAGCATGGAAGAGTCTGCCGTGAAATTGACCACCTGGTATGCCAATTACAGGATCCGGCATCCTGAAAAAGGTGTAGTCTGGCTTGAGGGACATGCCACTCCCGGGAAAATGCTTGACGGAAGCGTCCTCTGGTACGGGTACATATGGGATGTGACCGAGCGAAAAGAATCCGAAGACCGCATCCATAAGCTTGCGCTCTACGATCCCCTGACAGGACTGGCCAACAGGAGACTCATGCGTGACAGACTGGGGCGTGCATTATCTGTTTCGGAGCGTAATGCTTCCTGGTGTTCCCTGATTATGCTTGATCTTGATAATTTTAAAACGCTCAACGATACCAAGGGGCATGAATTGGGGGACGCCTTACTTATTGACGTGGCCGCCAGGCTGAAAGGGTGCACCAGGGAGAGTGATACGATTTCGCGGCTGGGTGGCGATGAGTTTGTGGTTATCCTGGAAGATATTGGTGCAACTGTCGAAAATGCACGGAAAAATGCAATGGAACTGGCTGAAAAAATACGTCATTCGCTGAGCGTACCCTATACCCTGGATAAGGGGAAAGTTGTTCATCACGGGAGTGGTTCCGTCGGCGTCACGGTGTTTCAGGGAAAGACGGCTAATGAGAGCACCCTTCTGAAAAGAGCTGATGTGGCCATGTATGAGGCAAAGGAAAAAGGACGCAACCAGGTGTGTCTGTATTCTGAAGAACGGCAGAGGGAAATCAACAGGAAAAGCGCTTTAATGTCGGAGCTCCAGAGAGCTGTCCAGAATAATGAGCTGTCCTTGTATTTCCAGCCTCAGATAGATGCACATGGACGGCTTTGCGGCGCAGAAGCATTGTTAAGATGGTTCCCTGCAGACCGGGATCCTGTTCCGCCCGCAACCTTTATCCCACTGGCAGAGCAATGCGGCCTGATCCTTCCCATCGGGGAGTGGGTTATGTTCGAGGCCTGCAGCAGGCTCCGTGTACTGAGGCAGCGGCACGGCGTTTTGGATGAATTTTTCCTAGGAGTCTGTCGGTTTCAAAAGTCCTATAAACACGAAATATCGACGCAGATTGATAGTATTAGGTTTTTCTATGGTTACTATCGGATAATCAGCTGAGTTTATCCTCAAAAAGGTAGGTTTCAGCTGTTTTCTGATACTTTTTTATCCATTTAACGCGAACATCCGCTTTAAGTTCCAGGCAATGGATACAAGAGTCCATTCACCGGTTACTGCTTCATGACCTCTAAGGAGGAATTGCCGAAATCCCATCACATGTTTGATGATTCCGAAAACAGGTTCTACTGTGCTCTTTCGTTTTCCATATAACTGCCTGCCCTCTTGGGTTTTCAATTGATAATTCATTTCTTCAACCGGGTTTGCATCATCAGCTAATGGTTCTGGCTGGGAAAACCTTTCCATCAGGGGTTGGTTGTGTTTCTGACGACAGCCAGGAATGAGGGGGGTGAGTTCAGCATCTACGCACTCGTTGACATTGGCTTCACTGAAATACCCGGTATCTGCAAGCAGAGTGTCAACCTGTCCAAGCTCTTCGGGTAATTTTTCGAGAGCTTGGATAGTCGGCACTATTTCCTGCTTATCATTGGGAGCCTGTGTAATGTGGGCGGAAACGATACACATAGTGTCAAGATCAACAGCAGCTTGAGCGTTATATGCCTGCTCAAACCCTTTAGAAGATGGCATAATTCTGGATTCTTCATCTGTCAGGTTAACCTGATCTTTGTCACGAGGTCCTGGGGTCGGTGGCTTTGGCTGCGGGCCTCGAGGTTTCTTACCGGTTTCTTTCTTTTTGGCTTCACGCTTGCCAACCTTTTCTTCATACTCTTCAACTTCACTGGAGTATCTTTCAGCGGCCCGCTCTTCTATTTTTTTCTTTGCCTCGGCTATGGCGTCCAAGCGGTCCTGCCTACGTTTCAATTCTTCCGGGATATCCATTTCAGTAGGAATTTCACTGGAATCTGCTGCTTCAGCAAGTCGCAACAGTTCAGCGACCTCTGCATGGAGCTGCTCCTCAATTTTACAGGCGTGTTCCCAGCTTAAGGCATGGTGCTTGGACGCATTGGCTTTGACCTTCGTGCCATCCAGACTTACCTTGCCCAATTTCAATAACCCCATTTCCTTGCCGATGATCAGGATTTGTACGAATAGCTCCTGTAACTCGCTGAGAAAACGTTTGCGAAAGGAAGCGATGGTATCATGATCAGGATGAGTATTGGCAGCAATAAAGCGAAAAGCTACTGAGTCGTAGGTAGCCTTTTCAAGCTTACGGCTGGAGAATACGCCGGTCGCATAACCATAGAAAAGTAAGGCAAGCAACATTCTCGGATGATAAGCCTTTGATCCTCTGCCGCAATATTGGTTAACAATCGAGCGAAGCTCCAACTGAGCAACAATATCGACTATAAACCTGGCAAGGTGATCTTCCGGTAACCAATCCTGCATGGAGGGCGGCAAGAGGTATTGAGTATTTCTATCTGCGGGTATGAAGTTCGTGCTCATGATGAATATAGTGTTAACTGTTTGTAATTACATGCAATATGCCATAGTTGCCGACAAAACACAAGGAGAAAATAAGAAATTAAAACGCAATTACAAACAGTTATTAGGCCTGCCACTGTTGAGCCGTCTGCCAATTAAGGTAAAAGTCCGACAGACTCCTAGCTGTAAACATCAGCGTACAGCAGTTCGCTGATCCCTTTTTTGTGGAAAAGACAAAACAGATAATTGAGCATTCAGGAGTGCCGGCAAGGCAGCTGAAATTTGAGATCACGGAAAGTTGTCTGGTAAAAGATATTGAACATGTGAACGCACTCCTTATGGAACTGCAGGAAATCGGCATACGCATAGAGCTGGATGATTTTGGAACAGGGTATTCTTCGCTCAATACCTTGTATAATCTCCCCATACATGCCTTGAAAATCGATCGTTCCCTGGTGAGCAATATTGAGGGAGAAAATCCCACCAGGGCTATCATAAGCGCGAGCATAGCCATGGCAAAGGCCATGTCCATGGAGGTTATCGCTGAAGGCGTTGAAACCAGGGCTCAGAGTGTTTTTCTGGGTCAGGCCGGAGTGACCGTTCAGCAGGGGTATTATTTTTCCAGACCGCTTCCCTTTGACGCCTTTGCTACATTTCTGGAAGAGCGGAAAGAAAAGCCGTTTCAGATGGTAACGTCCTAAAAGCGGATAGTTAACTGTAGAAAAGGTCGCATACGCAGTTTTTTTACAGGATTGTAAAAAGATCTGCAGTTATGAAAGCGTTCAGCCCATATTCTTCATGGACAGACTTATGCGTTTCCCGGCTGTGTCCACTTCCAATACCCGTACTTTGACTTCCTGGCGTACTTTGACAAATTGGCTGGGGTCTTTAACTAAGATATCGGCGAGCTGGCTGATATGTACCAGGCCGTCCTGATGGACGCCTATATCGACAAACGCCCCGAATTTGGTCACATTGGTTACAATGCCCGGCAGCACCATGTCCGGATGCAGATCGGTGATTTCGTTGATCCCTTCAGCAAATTGAAACGGCGTGAATGAGGTAGTTGGGTCCCGGCTCGGCTTTTCGAGCTCAGCCATGATGTCTTTTAGGGTGGGCAGGCCCGCATCGTCCTGCACATAGTCTTGCAGGTGAATCTGTTTTCGTTTCTTCGGCAGCCTGAAAACAAAGTGTGTGTTTGATTCGATCTATGCGACAACCGTGCAGAAACACGTTGATAGTTCATTTATTTTCATAGCGCCTTCTTTTTACTGTTAAAAACAGGGCTCTAAGCTCTAAAATAAGGTCCATTCGATTCATTAGTGATTAAATTTCGGGGGATTACCTTGGTCCGACCCCAGAACCATCAGAACCAACCCAAAGATACCCTTAAGCTCATCAAATCCGAACATTTTTACTTGAATTCATATAGTCCGCGGCTATACCATATAGTCAGGCATATCCGTTTATTATTAACCCATCAATTCGTGATGCATGGTTTTTAATGTCTCATGATATTTTTTGTTCGGACGAAGACGTATGAAGGTAAGGAATTAGTATGAAATATACCAACATGTCAATGCAGACACGTAAGGGCCAGTCTAACACGTTGCAACGACTAGATGTGCTGTTAGTCATTGTTGTTATTTTAGGTATCAGTGTCTCGTGGTATATATCTTTTTATTATAAGAATGCATTACGACAAGCAATAATTAGTTCGTATCAAGAAACTCAATTGGAGATTGTGCGATCAGTTGCGAGAGCTGCTGAGCTGTATGTGGAAGATGAAATTGCAAAAGGAACGAATATCACTACTATTGAGCAGAATATATTTAAACGATTTGTTGTTCCAATTCATTTGTTAAAAAATGGTGATGCATGGATATATGCGCCCGATCATGTTGTATTTGATTTAAGTTCAGATTTTCCTGAAAAGTATCGAAATAAAAGTATGGCTGAGATATTTGCATTGCAAGTGCACTATGGTGCGAGTCATTATGAAAAAATGGCAGATGATGTTTTGCACGCAAGGGAAGGGAGGGGGTGGTATATTTGGTTGCCTGAAAAGGGTGCTGAAATTGCAGCATGGACACCTGTAAAATTTAAAAATTATGTTTGGGTTATAGGCGTATCTACTCCTTTATTTGAAATTTTTGAAGCAACTAATGTTGACGGTCAGCAGGTGTTTGTAACAAGGATGCTGGTAATTGCCACAGTTGTTTGTTGTATTTTACTGATATTTTTTCTGATGAATAAATCTCGTAGTATGTATCTCGCGAATGAATCATATGAAACAAAAATAAAGCTTGAATCCCTGATAGAAGCTATTCCAGATGTTATTTTTTTTAAAGATCGAAAAGGACGAAATTTATTAGTTAATAAGGCTTTTGAAGAAAGAGTTGGAATGGAGAAACGGGATATTTTAGGTAAATTGGACTCGGAATTATTTTCTACTGAAAAAAGTCAAATATATCAGTTAACTGATGAACAAGTTTTTGAAAATAGACAACCTTGTCGTGCCGAAGAAAGCTGGTTAACCAATACGAATGAACCAGTCTTTTATGAAACCATGAAAGTGCCATTATGTAATGATCGCGATGAGCTTATTGGTCTTGTCGGGATTAGTCGAGATATTACCGAGCGCAAGCGAAACGAAGAAACGCTTGAAAGAAAAATTGTTTCTCTGACAAGGGCATTGGATGATGTTGAGTCTATTACGTTTGAGGAACTTTTCAAAATCGAAGATATTCAGCGTCTTCAGGACGAGTTTTCAGAGGCTACTGGCGTTGCCGCTATTATGACAAAACCAGATGGAACGCCTATTACGCAACCCAGCAACTTTTGTCGTCTCTGCAATGACGTTATTCGTAAAACGGATAAAGGTTTACGTAATTGCTGTAAATCTGATGCGATTTTAGGACAGTATAATCCTGACGGGCCAACTGTTCAACAATGTTTGAGTGGAGGACTCTGGGATGCAGGTGCTGCAATATCAATTGGGGATAAGCATATAGCCAGTTGGCTTATTGGGCAAGTGCGTGACGAAACGCAGGGTGAAGAACAAATGCGCGCATACGCCCAAGAAATCGGTGCTGATGAAGTTAAGTTGCTTGAAGCTTTTCGTGAAGTACCATCTATGTCGTATGATAAGTTTACGCGCGTTGCACAAGTTCTTTACACACTGGCAAAGCAACTTTCTACGACAGCATATCAAAATATCCAACAGGCACGTTTTATTATGGAGCGGAAGAAGATAGAAAAATCTCTTCGAACAAGCAATAAACGCTATCAAGCCCTAACTGAATTGTTGCCTATTGGTATTTTTGAGATAGATATTGAAGGTAATATATTATTTGCCAATCAAGCATTTTTGCATATGACGCAATATAGTCGCAATGATTTGAATTTAGATGTAACTCTTCGAAAGATTATTGCTTTTGAAGATTATAAAAAAGTAGTATCTATGATACAACACTTTATTAAAGGTAATTCAGTTGATGGAAATGAATATCGTATACGAAAAAAAGATGGAAGTCTCTTTGTAGTATTTATGAGTTTAAGGCAATATAGCATTGAATCTGATCTTCGCTTAATAGGCTATATTTTTGATTTATCAGGTATTAAAGAAAAGGAAAAGGCTCTGCTTGAAAGCGAAGAAAAACTGGCACGTTCCAAAAAGATGGAGTCACTTGGGCTTTTAGCGGGCGGAGTTGCCCACGATTTGAATAATATTCTTTCCGGAGTCGTCAGTTACCCGGAGTTACTGCTCTTGGATATCCCTGAAACAAGCTCTCTGCGCAAGCCAATGGAGGTTATAAAACAATCAGGAGAAAAGGCGGTAGAGATCGTCCAGGATTTATTGACCTTGGCTCGAAGAAGCGTCATTGTTGCCGAGATAATAGATCTAAACGCTACCATCCGGCAACAACTCGAAAGCCCGGAGATGATAAAGCTCCTGCATTTTCATTCCAACGTTCAGATATCAACAAGCCTTGATCCCAAATTGCATAACATCAAAGGGTCAGCAACGCATGTCGCTAAAAGTCTCATGAACCTTATTTCAAACGCTGCAGAGGCAATGCCGGAAGGCGGAATGATTTCTATTACTACACAAAATACCAATATCGATTCGCCACTGTTCGGCTATGAAGAAATTGAAAGAGGTGAGTATGCCGTACTGACCATTTCCGATACCGGCATAGGGATGACTAAAGAGGATACCGAAAAAATTTTCGAACCTTTCTATACCAAAAAGAAAATGGGAAAAAGTGGTACAGGCCTCGGTATGGCAGTTGTCTGGGGTACTGTTAAGGATCATAACGGATTCATAGACCTCAAAAGTGAAGAGGGCGTAGGAAGCACTTTTTTTCTCTATTTTCCAACAACACGCGATGTAAAGCAGGAATCATTATCAGAAGCGTTCATGCAACATTATGGCAACGGTGAAAAAATTCTCATCGTCGATGATGTTGCAGAGCAACGGGAAATTGCAACCGCTATTCTCAAAAAGCTTCGATATACTGTGGTTTCCGTTCAAAGTGGCGAGGAAGCCTTGGAATTCCTACGAAATGAAGATGTTGATCTGGTTATGCTCGACATGATTATGGATCCTGGTATCGATGGTGTCACAACATACAAACGAATCCATGAGTTTAAACCACATCAAAGAGCCATTATTGCAAGTGGTTTTTCCATGACAAAACATGTTGATGAACTACGGCAGCTTGGGATCAATGTGTATGTTAAAAAGCCTTACTCCATTGAGCAGATAAGCGAAGCCATCAAAGCTTCTCTTTCCTCTAAACCTCATTACTTGTAGCTGCTCACAGTAAAGACTCTCTTGAATAATGAGATCTTTATGTATTTGCATGCAATTGGGGGGCAAATCGTATTCCTGAGTAGTGTGGCCTGCTTTTTTTTTGAACCTTGCCGGTAGTCTTATCTTCTGCGGCCCTATCTGGCGCCGAATACATGCTCAGGGTTGAGTTGATGGATGCCCCTGATGTAGCGGATCGATCCTGAGAGCGCCCGGATGACGATACTATGGGTGGTAACGCCGCCGACTCTGTCGTAATGCACCTCCTCCAGAAAGGTGCCGCCCGTGATGCCGGTGGCCGCGAAAAAGGCATCCTTTGATTGGATAAGGGTATCCAGATCCAGAACTTTGTCGAAAGCTTCCGGCCTCTGTTTCTGCAGGGCCTGTTTTTCACTCTCCAGCTTGGGATCAACCATGGCCTGCATACCTCCGCCAAGTGCCTTGACAGCAGCTGCAGTAATAACGCCTTCCGGCGTGCCCCCGGTTCCCATGAGCACATCCACGCCCGTACCGGGAACGGCAGCCATCAGACTCCCCATGACATCACCATCGGTATGCAGGGTGATACGGGCACCGGCGCGACGGATTTCAGCAATCAGGTCTGTGTGACGCGGTTTATCCAGCACAAAGACGGTGAGATCATTGACCGGCCTGTCCATTGCTGCGGCAATCAGCTGGAGGTTTTCCGTAGCAGATTTTTGTATGTCTATTGCCCGGCGTGCAGTATTTCCAACCACGATTTTTTTCATGTACAGCGATGGGCCAGGATCCCACATGGCCCCTCTGGGAGCGGCGGCTATAACCGAAATAGAGTTGGGGCGTCCATACGCCAGCAGGTTGGTGCCTTCCACCGGATCAACAGCGATATCCAGTTCCGGGCCCTGGCCGCTGCCGACGATCTCCCCGTTATACAGCATGGGGGCCTCGTCTTTTTCTCCTTCTCCGATAATGACCACACCCTGCATTTCCATGGTGCGAAGCACGGTTCGCATGGCGTCGACCGCGGCGCCGTTACCTCCGTTTTTATCTCCCGTACCCATAAACGCTGCAGCTGAAAGGGCTGCTGCTTCGGTTACCCTGACCAACTCCATGCCCAGATTTCTATATGCAGTTGTATCCATGCTCGACTCGCTATTATTGGTTATATTCCTTTCTTACAAGGGATACTCATAACAATGCCGGAGTTCAATTGGAAACTCTTTCGAGTGGCTGAAATGCCCATATAAATCTGAGAGGTGTATATGTTTATTCTGGAACGTCAGCAGTGGGTGGAAACCAGTGTCGAGCGGGCTTGGAAATTTTTACAGCACCCGGCGAACCTGGACAGGATTACACCGCCGGATTTACGGTTTCGCATTGTTACCGAGATCCCGGAAAAAATGTATAACGGGTTGATCGTGGAGTATCGTATCACCATCCCGTTAATAGGAACCCACACATGGGTAACAGAAATCAAGCACATTCGGGAAGGGATTTCATTTGTTGATGAGCAGCGTTTGGGGCCGTATCGTTTCTGGTATCATTACCATGAAATCCGGAAAGAAAAGGAAGGCGCGTTGCTTATTGACCGTGTTTATTACCAGCCTCCCTTTCGGATACTGGGAAATATGCTGCATTTCCTGTATATACGCAAAACACTTGAACGGATATTTGATTACAGGCATGGGCGTATCGAGAGCCTCTTGACAGGAGTAGAAAAAAGCCTGCAGCCATGAGAGCGATCAGTTCAAATTCTTCATGGACAGGCTTATGCGTTTCCTGGCTGTGTCCACTTCCAATACCCGTACTCTGACTTCCTGGCGTACTTTGACAAATTGGCTGGGGTCTTTAACAAAGGTATCGGCAAGTTGGCTGATATGTACCAGGCCGTCCTGATGGACGCCTATATCGACAAACGCCCCGAATTTGGTCACATT
Source organism: Desulfobulbaceae bacterium (assembly GCA_963678525.2). GTDB lineage: Bacteria > Desulfobacterota > Desulfobulbia > Desulfobulbales > Desulfobulbaceae > Desulfogranum. The sequence continues at coordinate 669,668 of CAXXDG010000002.1, read as the reverse complement.
GGTGACAATGCCAGGCAGCACCATTTCAGGATGTAGATCGATGATTTCGTTGATCCCTTCAGCAAATTGAAACGGGGTGAACGAGGTGCGTGGATCGCGGCCCGGTTTTTCAAGTTCTGCCATGATATCTTTCAGGGTAGGCAAACCTACATCTTCCTGCACATAGTCTTGCAGGTGAATCTGTTTTCGTTTTTGCGGCAGGTTGATCAGTTCTTTTACCGTACAGCCGCAGTCTTTGGCCATTTGCCTGACGATTTGGTATCGTTCAGGGTGCACAGCGGAGTTGTCCAAAGGATTTTCCGCACCATGGATGCGCAGAAACCCGGCACACTGTTCAAAGGCTTTTTTGCCCAGCCTGGGAACCTTGAGCAGATCTCTCCTGGCAGCGAACGGCCCGTTTTCCGTGCGCCATTGAACAATCTTCTCAGCTAGAGCAGGCCCCAACCCGGATACATAGGTGAGCAGGGAGGTGCCGGCATGATTCAGCTCAACGCCCACATGGTTGACGCAATGGATGACTGTCTCATCCAGGGCTTTTTTCAGCATGGACTGATCCACATCATGCTGATACTGGCCCACACCGATGGCTTTGGGGTCCAGTTTGACCAGTTCGGCAAGGGGATCCTGCAGCCTGCGGCCGATGGAGATGGCGCCCCGGACAGTGAGATCCAGATCCGGAAATTCTTCCCTGGCAATGGCTGAGGCGCTGTAGATAGATGCACCGCTTTCATCGACCATGGTGATCAGGGTAGAGGAGGGCAGGTCCAGACTGCGGACAAATGCTTCAGTTTCCCGGCCTGCTGTACCGTTGCCTATGCAGATGGCCTCTATCTCATGGGTTGCACAGAGTCTGAGGATGGTCTTGCCGGCCTCCTGCTGCTGTTTTTCACCCTGGGTTGGATAAATAGTGGTGTTGTGGATAAGGGTTCCGTAGCGATCCAGACAGACCAGTTTGGCGCCGGTCCGAAAACCGGGATCCAGTGCCATGACCCGTTTATCTCCCAGAGGGGAGGCCAGGAGCAGTTCTTTGAGATTATCGGTGAAAACCGAGATCGCCTCCTGGTCCGCCCTGAGCTTCAGGTCTGCGCGTAGCTCGTTTTCAAGGGAAGGTGCCAGCAGTCTCTTGTAACTGTCCTCCAGGGTTGGGCGTATCTGCCTGGCACTCATGCCCTGAAAGTGTCTGAACATGGAAGACAAAAGCTGCAGGCAGCTCTCCTCAGGGGGCTTGACGCTGACCCTGAGCATCTTTTCCTGCTCACCCCTGAGCATGGCCAGGTACCGATGTCCCGCCAGTTTGGTGACAGGCTCGGACCAGTCAAAGTAGTCCCGGAATTTGGCTCCCTGCTCCCTGTTCTTTTCAACCACTTTTGCACTGATGACGGCCTGGGAGGCAAACAGGGCGCGCAGCCGGTCGCGGATTGTTCGATCTTCGCTGATCCACTCGGCCATGATGTCGCGGCTGCCTGCAAGGGCGTCTTCTTCTGTAGGTACATCTTTGTCCGGATTCACAAATGGGGCCGCATTCACACGCACGGCATTTCCCTGATACAGCTCCCGGGCCAGTGGTTCCAGGCCTTTTTCCCTGGCAATGGTTGCCCGTGTTCTCCTCTTGGGGCGATACGGGAGGTAGATGTCTTCCAGGACAGTCATCTCCCGGGCAGCTTCAACTTCTTTTTTCAGCTGTGGCGTCAGGTGACCATGCTGTTCCAGGGAGTCCAGGATGCCTGTTCTGCGCTTTTCCAGTTCGGCCTGTTGGTCAAGCCTGTCTCGAATGGTGGTGATGACCACCTCGTCCAAACCTCCGGTAGCTTCTTTTCGGTAGCGGGAAATAAACGGTATGGTCGCGCCTTCGTTAAAGAGGCTTTGTACGGCGTTGATCTGCTGCGGCCTGAGTTGCAGCTCTTCGGCAAGAAGGGCGGATGTATTAATCATAGTTGCATGGAGAATAAAAAAGGTAGTAAACGGTTACAGCTATCTTGTTAGCCCTTGTAGTACTGTTTAAATTCATCGGAAGGCTCGCGGTCGGAGTAGATATAGACGGAGTTCCCGATAGGATCAATGACAGAAAACCCTCTATCTCCCCAAGGATGATCTTCCAATGGCATTGCTGGTTGCAGACCTTCTTCGGTCAACCTCGCATATTCTTGATCAACGTCATCGACCTTGAAATTGAGCATGACGCCCGTGCCGCCGAATATCGGCATATTTTCTTGAGGTTGCATGAACTGAATCGTTGGCCCGTCTTCACCGATGCGTAGATTGATGTACCAGCCACAATCGAAAACGGCTTCTGCTGAGAAATGCTGTTTATAAAAGTCACGACACGCATCAACATCTTTTGTGCAGAAACATGTTGATAGTTCATTTGTTTTCATAGCGCCTTCTTTTTACTGTTAAAAACAGGGCTCTAAGCTCTAAAATAAGGCCCATTTGATTTATTAGTGATTAAATTTCGGGGGATTACCCTGGTCCGACCCCCAGAACTAATTTGCTCAAGCTTAAGTGATATCAATAATGATACTGATGTCAAGGTAGTTTTATATCCAACGTTACAATCAACGGAGGTGACGCGGAAGCACTTATTGCAAAAGCGGATAAACTTTTCTACATGGTAAAGATTTGGGAAGAAACCGGATGATACGTATTACAGAAGCATGAGACAAGCCGGCTTGATGAGGCGGAAAATTTTGTGTTCCTTGTAAGCAGCAAGAATTTTTTGTTGCAGAATTAATCCGGGTGGTAGTGTTGTCATCAGGGAAGGTATCGTGTATAGTTTGTTTCCATCCTGAGTCAAGACAATGACAGCCTCCGGCTGCCCTCGTATATTTCCCCCAACGCACGATTAGGTGACAATATGAAAGCTCCCTTGAGCAAGAAGACCAAGTTTATTTTTATTACAGGTGGTGTACTCTCCTCACTGGGGAAAGGCTTGGCTGCCGCCTCCATCGGTTCCCTCCTTGAATCCCGCGGCATGACGGTCACCTTCCAGAAGCTCGATCCCTATATCAATGTCGATCCCGGCACCATGAATCCGTTTCAGCACGGTGAGGTTTACGTGACCAATGACGGTGCTGAAACAGATCTTGATATGGGGCATTACGAGCGCTACACCAACGCTGTTATGGCCCAGGTCAACAACTACACTTCAGGCCGTATCTATTATTCGGTTATCATGAAGGAGCGGCGAGGTGAATATCTTGGGGGAACCGTGCAGGTTATTCCCCATATCACCGATGAAATCAAGGCAGCCGTGCTGCAGCTGGACGGCATGGCGGACGTGGCCATTATCGAGATCGGCGGAACGGTCGGCGATATCGAAGGCCTGCCGTTCATTGAAGCCATCAGGCAGTTACGTACGGATCTGACCAAGGAATATTCCCTGTTTATTCACCTGACCCTGGTTCCCTACATTCGAACAGCCGGTGAAGTGAAAACCAAACCGACCCAGCATTCGGTCAAGGAACTGCTCGCCTCAGGCATTCAGCCTGATATCCTCATGTGCAGGACGGAGGCGCCGCTGCATGAAGATCTGAAACGGAAAATCGCCCTGTTTTGCAACGTGGAGTCTGATTCCGTTATTTCCGCAATAGATGTGGACAATATCTATGAGGTGCCTCTGAGTCTTCGCAAAGAAGGGGTGGATGACCGGATCCTTGAAAAGCTGGGAATCTGGACCGGAGCTCCGAACATGAAGCCCTGGGAAGATCTGGTATATAAGATCAAACATCCTCAACATGAAGTGACCATCGGCATAACCGGCAAGTATGTAGACCTGACCGAGTCGTACAAGAGTCTTCACGAAGCCTTGGTTCATGGCGGGATAGATAACAATACCAAGGTAAACCTGGAGTACATCAGTGCCGATGACCTGGAAGACGGCTGCGATCTGGACAGCCTGGTGGATTGTGACGGCATCCTGGTTCCCGGAGGCTTTGGAAGCCGGGGCATGGAAGGCAAGATTCGTGCAATCCGGTACGCCAGGGAAAACAAAGTGCCGTTTTTCGGCATCTGTCTCGGCATGCAGCTGGCGGTTGTGGAGTTTGCCCGTAATATCGCAGGTATTCCTAAAGCCCATTCCGTGGAGTTTGATCTGACCACTCCCGATCCTGTTATCTATTTGATGACAGAGTGGTTTGATTTCCGCACAGGGAAAACCGAGACCCGTGACGAAAATTCAGATATGGGCGGCACCCTGCGCCTGGGAGCCTATCCTTGTACGCTGATAGAGGAAACTAAAGCCATGGCCGCCTATGCTAAGCCTGAAATCAGCGAACGCCATCGCCATCGCTATGAGTTCAACAACGCCTACCGGGAGCGTTTGGAGAAAGCCGGCATGGTGGTCAGCGGAACCAGCCCTGACGGCTCACTGGTGGAGATCGTGGAATTAAAAGATCATCCGTGGTTTCTGGGATGTCAATTCCATCCTGAATTCCAATCCAAGCCCATGCGCCCCCATCCTTTGTTCAGCGCTTTTATAAAAGCCGCTCTGGAACAGAAAAACAGCTAACAGGTTGCTGTGGGAGAAAATACGCTATGATGAATTTTTCTTTACCGGCCGGTCCCGGCAGCTCCATTCATGTGGGGACAGGCGCCCCGTTGCTGCTCATGGCCGGGCCCTGTGTTCTCGAGTCCAAGGAGACGGCTCTGGAAATAGCCCGTGAAATGCAGGCTATAACCGGGCGGCTGGGCATCAATTATGTGTTCAAAGCCTCTTTTGACAAGGCAAATCGAACCTCTCTTGATTCCTTCAGGGGCCCCGGGGTGGAAAACGGCCTGCGCATATTGGCAAAACTGCGTGATGAATGCAATATGCCTGTGGTTTCGGATATCCATGAACCACGGCATGCGGAAATGGCCGCTGAGGTGCTCGATATCATACAGATTCCAGCGTTTTTATGCCGACAGACAGACCTGCTGGTCGCAGCCGCCCGCACCGGCAAGGTCGTGAATGTAAAAAAAGGACAGTTTGTCAGCCCCTGGGACATGAAGAACGTGGTCAATAAACTGCGCGGCAGTGGATGCGAGACCGTCCTGCTCACCGAGCGCGGGGCAAGCTTCGGATACAATAACCTGGTAGTGGATATGCGCTCTCTGCCGGTGATGCGTTCCTTTGGCTGCCCGGTGGTGTTTGATGCGACCCACTCGGTTCAATTGCCCGGTGGTCAAGGCGGCTCTTCCGACGGACAGCGGGAGTTTATAGCTCCCCTGACCCGAGCGGCCATGGCGGTCGGCATTGACGGGTTGTTCATGGAAGTCCACCCCGATCCGGACAAGGCGCTGTGCGACGGACCCAACTCCATGCCTCTGGATCAGGTTGAAGGATTGCTGAAAAAATTGCTGAAAATACGTCAGGCAGCAGGAGATGACACTGATGAGTGACTTGTGCGGACAAGGCGGAGCAGAAGGATACCCGTCGGACTGTCAACTGACCGAAGCATTAAAGGAACGTGCCATGCAGCGCAACAGGCCTGTTGAACGGAGTGAGGCCTGGAAAGCGGCCCTGCCCCGAGCCCGCAACGTGGAATTACTGCTTCTGGATGTGGATGGCGTGCTCACCGATGGGCAGCTGCACTACTCCAATAACGGGGAAGAGAGCAAAAGCTTCAGCACCCAGGATGGTCTGGGGCTTAATCTGCTCCAGAAAAGCGGTGTGGCGGTGGGCATCATTACAGCCAGAACCTCGCGGATAGTTGAGCGGCGAGCCAAAGAACTGAACATGGCCCATATTTATCAAGGCAATTTCGACAAACTGAAAGCCTATGAAGATATTCTGAAAAAAACCGGATTACGTCCTCCGCAGACAGCCTATATGGGAGATGACTGGGTTGATCTGCCTCTATTGAATAGAGTCGGTTTTGCCGCCTCCCCGGCAAACGGAGTTGTTGAAATCCGAAACAAGGTCCACTATATTAGTGAGAAATCGGGCGGAAACGGAGCGGTTCGCGAAGTGTGCGACCTCATCATGGAAGCCCGGGGAACCTATTCCACCATGTTTGCCGGGTTTGATAAGTGATAACTAGTGTCTGTCCATAAATGAGGATTTTTGCTCAAGTTTAAGGCATGCGATAAATTTTACCGCAGACATATAGGTGATATTTCGAGGATAAAATTTTGAGCATAACGCAAAAATTGGGTAAAAAGACCATTTATGGACAGACACTAACTAAGCCGCGTAACCTTCTCTGGTTTATCCCTCTCAGTCTGTTTGTCACCAGTCCTTTCTGGGAACCAGCCGTGTCCGATTTTCTGGCTCCACGGGGAAATTTCAACAAAGAAGACGCCGTCATGCCGGCAAGGACAGAGCAGCATTTTGTCATGGATACGGTTTCCATTACCCTGACAAGCAACGGCAAGAAAGAGTGGTTGATTAACGCAGACCGAGCCTTCACTGGGGATTCAGACCGCGACATCAAAATGGAAAAGGTCAAGGCCAGGTATATCGGTAAGGAAAGACCTCCCACCCACATAGACAGTGAAAAGGGCCATTATTTTATCAATGACCGCCATCTGCTTCTCATCGAGAATGTGGTCGTAAGCAGACCGGTCAGCCGTGAAGTCATGTATACGCAGCTGCTGCATTACTACGATGCCAACAAAATGGCGATCAGTCCGGGGCATGTGGAACTGGAAGGACCAAGTTTTGACCTGGAAGCCGGGCGGATGGATTACGATCTGTCAACAGACGGGTATGATTTCAGTGAGGGCGTAGAGGTCAATCTATAAGACAAAAGGGATAAGAACAATATTAACAGGGCTATTTCATGATTCAAATCAATGAACACTATCTGAAACTGCAGGCATCATACCTTTTTTCCGACATCGCCAAACGAGTGGCGGCTTTTCAGGAGCATAATCCGGACAAGGATGTAATCAAACTGGGCATCGGTGATGTTACCAACCCATTGCCTGAGGCCTGCATCAAGGCTTTTCATGCAGCGGTGGATGAAATGGCCACAAAAGCGGGCTTCCATGGGTACGGCCCTGAGCAGGGATATGATTTTCTGCGAAAGGCGATCGCGACCAACGACTTCCAGGCAAGGGGCGCCGAAGTCGAGGCAGACGAGGTGTTTGTGTCCGACGGCGCCAAGTGCGATACCGGCAATATTCAGGAGATTTTTTCCACAGAATGCCGTATTGCCATCCCGGACCCGGTGTACCCGGTATATCTGGATACCAATGTCATGGCCGGTCGTACCGGAGATTTCAGCGGCGGTCGTTACCAGGGTATCGTATATCTCGATTCCACCAAAGAGAATAACTATGTTCCTGATCCGCCTAATGAGCCGGTGGACCTGATTTATCTCTGCTTTCCCAACAACCCCACAGGTTCTACTGCAAGCAAAGAGCAGCTGAAAGTGTGGGTGGATTATGCCAGGGCAAACAAGGCGTTGATTTTGTTCGACGCAGCCTATGAAGCCTTTATCAGAGACGAGAGCCTGCCCCACTCCATTTACGAGATAGAGGGCGCCAGGGAGGTAGCCATCGAGTTCAGAAGCTACTCCAAAAGTGCGGGGTTTACAGGAACCCGCTGCGCCTATACCGTGGTACCCAAAGAGTGCGTGGCATACGACAAGGCCGGTAATGCCCATAACCTGCATGGTCTGTGGAACCGTAGACACTGCACCAAATTCAACGGTGTCAGCTACCCCGTTCAGAAAGCTGCGGAAGCTGTGTATTCGGAACAAGGCAAGGCTGAGTGCAAAGCCCTCATCGACGGTTACCTGGAGAACGCAAAGATCATCGGTGCAGCCATGACAGAGATCGGTTTCACCTATGTGGGCGGCGACAACTCACCCTACATCTGGGTATGGGGAGATCGTGATTCCTGGGATTTCTTCGACCTGCTGCTCAATAAGGCCGGTGTTGTCTGCACTCCGGGCGCCGGGTTCGGTACCTGCGGCCAGGGGTACATACGAATTTCAGCTTTTAACTCCAAAGAAAACGTGCAAACAGCCATGGAGCGCATCCGGAACGCTCTGAGCTGATGAGGCCTTGACGTACACCAGGATTCCTAATCCTGAAGTCGGAGACCCGTTTGTAATGTCAGTTGCTGAAGCACTTACGGCTTGAAGCCGTAAGTGCTTTTTTGGGGGCGATTCTTTCTCACCGTGTTTGCCTTAAAGTATCGGCTGGGCGCGGATTAAAACTGCTCGCCATGCATGTTATGCACCATCTGTGCAATCTCAAGGCCGAGGGCAACACATTGTTTTTTTGAAAGACAGGCATCAGCGTCAAGTAATTCCAAGTAATGATTTAAGCTGTGTGTGCCGTCCTCAAGATGAACAAGCCAAGTGTCGGTGTCGGAGTCATAGGTTACCTTTATGTCTTTGCTGCAGGAACCAATTTCAGGAAAGATATCCGTAATTCGCTCGCAGACTTGTTGTCCGGTATACATGCTGCACCTCCTGTTAATATGTGTGACCAGGATTCCTTTTCTGAAAACTCAACAACAGGTTTCCATCTTAAAGGTTTCGCCGTCCATGCTTACAAAATGAATGTTATCCTGCTTGGGTAATCCTGCCAGTTTCCAGGCCAACTCAGGATTGACAAACTGTTCAGTCACACATTCTTTGGGCTGATGGGTGGTTTTGCACACCTGGTTCAGGATAGGGAATACCTTGTTTTTCAGGTAATATGCGCGCATAGCCTCAATGATCTCGACCTGTTCGCTATTCAGATCACTGATGCCGAACTGTTTGGCCATGGCCATAGCTACATCTTTATCCCAGCTTTCCGAATCCATCAGGAACCCTTCATCATTCAGCCTGATTTCTTTGCCGTGTATTTTCAGTGTATTCATGGCTACCTCCCTCATGTATACAACCGTGAACAAAGGTCCATGGGACTGCAAAGGAAAAAGGCGGGGCCGGCAAAGCTGACCGGGTATTCGGTACCGCATGTCGACGAACTTTTCCCTTTCTTCTGTTCAGGTTCGATTCCAAGGACGGGAAAAGATCACGTATCAATCACGGTATGTTGAAGGATAGGTGTTTTCCTTTCCCTTAACAGATACACTAAGGTGAAACGGTGTTTTTTCAAGGGGGGCGGTGGGGTTAACTTTTTATAACTCTGTGTAAAATATCTGCCGGCAAGGGAGGTTGATTATGCTTCTTCGGGAATACAGAGTCCAAGAAGGCCGGCACTGTTTTTATAGGTAATGCCTTGAAACAGATCATCGGGCAGACCGAGTTTTCCGAGAAGCCTCAAGGTAGTTGCCTGATCGGCCCAGGGAGAATCGGAGCCGAAAAGGAGATATTCTTTAGGGTGATTGAGCAGGATGTCGCGCAGGCGTATCTGGTCGAGGAAATCCAGGGCAAAGGAGATTTCCATGTAAATGGGCTTGCCTGTAAGCAGCGCACGGACGTCTTGCCACTCATCCCAGCCGCCCAGATGGGTGGTGATGAGCTTGAGATCAGGCCGTTGTTCGACCAGATCGAGGATGCGCATGGGATCTGAGCGCCTGATCCTGGGGTAAGCAATATCATAGCCGCAATGAACGACCAACAGGAGCCCCAGTTCTGCAACCAGCTGATAGACATCAGCCAGGGCCGGATCATCCAGAAAAAAATCCTGATAATACGGGTGCAGTTTGATACCCTTGAAGCCTTTTTGGTGGATTTCTTCAATATGTTCGAGAATATCCGGATCTCGGGGGTGAACAGAAGGGAAGGGGATGATACGCGGGCTGCGAATTGATTCACACCAGTCAAGAATCGGCTTGTATTGCTGCGGCCTGGTTGCGATCAGGCAGACCGCAGATGCTTGAATGTCCGCTTTATCCATGGATTTCAGCAGGCCTGTAACCGTGCCGTCCAGATACGCCTTCACATTCCCCGATTTTTCCAGGGCGGGGATGGCAGTGCAGGCAACTTCGTCCGGAAAGGCATGGGTGTGAATATCAATATATCGAGCCATACAGACACTCTCTAAAAAATCGGGTAGATGGGGTTATCCCAGTATCCACATTCCCAGAGCGAAAACCAGCAGGCCGTAGAGTCCGGCAATGACATCATCGAGCATGATGCCAAGCCCGCCATGGAGGTGTGAGTCAAACCAGTTAACAGGGAATGGTTTCATTATATCAAATAAGCGGAAGAGCGCAAATCCTGCCAGTGCGGGAAAAATACCGAATGGGGCCATGCACAGGGTAAGCAGTTGGCCCACGATTTCATCGATTACCACCAGTCCCGGATCACCCCGGTCGACAATTTTTTCCGCTGCTCCGGCACTGGCAACCCCTGCGAGGAAGAGCAGGCCGGTGACGGTAAGGTATATGGCAAGAGGAAAATGGCAAAGCACGGACCAGAGCAGAACTCCGACCAGTGAGCCCCATGTCCCGGGAGCTTTCGGCAGATAGCCGCTGTAGCCGCCGGTTGCCAGAAACATGAAAAGCCTGTCCATCTATGATTCCTCCTGATTCTGCTTGGTTGGGTTACGTCTGAAGCGGGTGCTATGGTTTCTGGAATAACATGATTATTGCAGCGGGGCGGCACAGGCAACTGCTGTCGTGGATTTCTTCAGGTAAATTGGTCGCCGGGAGACATTTGTATACCGTTCAGGCAGGACTGTACGGTCATTCGCTTCTTGCCTTCCGGCTGAATTTCCCTGATGCGCAGGTAATCCGTGCCCGTTGCAATAAGCAGCCCTGCAGGCTCTGCCAGTGCTATGGTTCCGGGAGGTTCCACCGCACGTCTCGTGACCAGCTCTGGAGAAAAGAAACGAAAACGCTTCTCTCCCAGAAACCCATAAGCAGACGGCCAGGGATCGAGTCCGCGAATCAGGGCGTGCAGGTGTTCTGCAGGTAAGGACCAGTCCAGGTGTCCCTGTTCTTTGTGCAGCATGGGTGCGTGGCTTGCCTGCTTTTCATCCTGGGGGATGGCGGTAAGTTCTCCCTTTTTTAGCCGTTCAACGGCCTCTGTCAGGGCGGCGCCTCCAAGTTCCGCAAGTTTGGCAAACATGGAGCCCGCAGTATCTTCTGCTGTGATTGGGACTGTGACAGGATAGAGGATATCACCGGTATCCATGCCTTCATCCATCTGCATGACAGTGACGCCTGTTTCCTGGTCACCGTTCATAACAGCCCATTGGATGGGGGCTGCACCTCGATATCTGGGCAGAAGCGAACCATGAACGTTGATGGTGCCAAGCCGTGGATATCTGAGCAGCCGGCCGGGGAGAATTTTTCCGTAGGCGACCACAACCATAAGATCGGGGTGCAGTGATTCTATTGTCTGAAAAAAAACGTCGGTTTTGATGGACTCGGGCTGAAAAACGGGAAGGCCGGCTTCCTCGGCAAGCTGCTTTACAGGTGGAGGCAGGAGTTTTCTGCCCCGGCCTTTCTTGCGGTCAGGTTGACAGACAACCCCTACAACCTGGTCATCGCCGTCAAGCAGGGCCTGTAGTGAAGGGACCGCAAAATCGGGCGTTCCCATGAATACGATACGTAGCGGTGCAGTCATTGTGGTAACAGGTAATGAAACGGTCTTATTACAGGAGAAAGCCCAAGTTCGGACAACGCTTTTTCGTTATCCGCACTTAGGCTTTCCGCATATTGACGCTGTGTACAGGAAACGGACTCCAAACGAATATGTGGGAGCTGTTGCCGTGGATTGATCAGCTTTCCTGCTGCAGGATTTTTTTCAGCTTCTTTTTATACATTGCCCGCTTGAGAGGGCTGAGATGATCAATGAACAGGGTGCCGTTAAGGTGATCTACCTCATGCTGGATGATTCGGGCAAAACGGTCTTCAGCATCAAATTCCAGAGGTGAGCCGGTGATATCCTGTGCCGTAACATGAATTTTTTGAAAGCGTTTCACTTTGGCCTGGTATTCCCGCACACTCAGGCAGCCCTCTTCATCTATAATACCGCCTTCTCCGTTGCTGACCACGGGATTAACCAGGGTGATAAATTTCTTTTCAGTCTCATTTTCCGAAATATCGACCACCACGATCTGTTTGGCAACGCCGATCTGGTTGGCTGCCAGTCCGACGCCGGGGGCATCGTACATGGTCTCGCCCATATCCCGGGCCAGTTCTTGTAATGCATCGTCAAAGGTGGTGATTTTCTCAGCCTTCTGCCTCAGGACAGGGTGAGGAAGGGTAATAATTTCTCGTATAGCCATTTTCTGGATTGTTGATAAAAAACAATGTCCTCTGTTGTGTTACTCATAAAATGTGTCTGTGCTTTTCGCCTTTCCAGGCAATGTAACCATTCTTTGGGCGACTGTAAAGAAAATGAGGTTCTCCTCGACTATCATGCAGGTCTTCTTGTCTTCCTTTTCATTTTTGTGTAGTGTTGGAGCCTTGAATTTTTCCGGAGGAGTATTGCGTGCATACATCAATATTGAACAAGGGGATAGCGTTGCTCGGTGAGCCGGTACTCCCCCTTGTCTCAATGGTCGAATTTTTTCTGCTGACCGGCGATTTCAAGGCGGCGTCAGAAATCATAGATCAGCTTCCCGAGCCCATTGAAACAGGGTCTGTAACCTATGTACATCCCAGGGAAGCGCTTGCCCCCTATGGCGAAAATCTGACCAGGTGGTCAGCTTACCTGGCGGGTCAGGAACTGCCGTGTCGGGTAACGGATGTTGACGGAAACACCCTGGATCATCATGCTGCCGCCGGTCTCCTGATCCGTCAGGAAATACTGACAGCGGAACTTGAACGGATTAACAGCGAACTGTGTGCTCCCTGTCTCTGCACGCTGTGCTGCGTTGGTCCTGAAGAGCGGATGCAGCAGGAGTTTTTTGAGATTCCCCTGCAGGGGACGGAAATCGAACTATTCGCGGTTGAACGTATCGACAGTGCAGCGTCCCGTGCATGCACGGCCATGGACGAACCATGCCTGGAGACTGCCGGCATGCCTTTTTATCAACGTCATGATCCTGCGATCATTCACTGGAAAAACGGTTGGAGCATGGTGCTCCCCAAGAAAATCGGTTGCCCGCAATTGGAGCCGGGGACAGGGCGATGTCTTGTCTATCCGGACAGGCCACGGGTGTGCAGGAGGCCTCAAATTTTTCCCTATATCCTTGAACCTGTTGCAGGAAATGACGGTACTCTGACTGCTTACAGACAACGTTCGACAATTCTGGCTGTTATGGATTGTCCGTATGTACAAGTCCTGCAGGAAGAGATCGCAGCCTATGCCGCAGCCTGCGAATTGGATATACTTTTCACTCATAACAAAGGGTAGGTTTCTTTCCGCAGAGACTCCCTGTATTTACCCTCGGAGAATAGAGCATGGAATTGGTTCACTTCTTCTACATAGCAGCATCCTACCTGATCGGTGCCATTCCTTTCGGGCTGCTTGTTTCCAGGGGCAGCGGCATTGACATCCGCACCCAGGGGAGCCGGAATATCGGCGCCACCAACGTGGCCAGGCTGCTCGGCAAAAAAATGGGTGTTGCAACCCTGGTCCTTGATATCTGTAAAGGTTTTGTTCCTGTTTTTCTGGCGGCTCAACTCTGCGGAGATCATCCTTGGGCCGACCTGGTTACAGCTCTGTGCGGCGGAGCGACCGTTGTCGGCCATATGTTTTCCGTCTACCTGGGGATGAAAGGGGGGAAAGGGGTAGCAACAGCATTGGGCGTATTTTTCTTTCTCTCCCCGCTTGCAGTGCTTATCGCCCTGGTTATTTTTTGGGCAGCCGTCTATTTCTCCGGCTATGTATCTCTGGGGTCCCTGCTTGGATCAGCTTCCGTCATTCTGACCCTGACGGTTTTCGGAGAACCTGGGTGGAAAATCCAGCTGGCGTTTTTCGTGGTGGCGCTGATTTGGGGCAAACATCACCAGAACATCAAAAGACTGCTTAACGGTACGGAGAAAAGCTGGCAGAAAAAGGGGTAACCTGATTTTTCAGATCATCAGTAGCGCGGTACGATTATGAATCAAAAAGAATGGCAAGCCATTGAGCAGGCCAGGGAAGTTTTACAGCTTGGTGAGCGAGCCACTTTGGGTGAGATTAAGCGGGCGTATCACAAACTCAGTAAACGGTATCATCCGGATCACAACGGCAGCAGAGAAATGGATGCCGGTCTGCATGAAAAGATGTATAAACTTACCGCAGCCTACGAACGGTTGATGAGTTATTGCAATGAATATCGTTTTCCCTTGGTAAAGGACAAGGCCGCTCCCATGGATACCCATGATCCGGAACAGTGGTGGATGGAACGTTTTGGTCAGGATCCTTTGTGGGGAGTACGAAAACGGTAGGACAGCTTTATTCGAAGGGCGGGAGAGAAGGGGCAGTGAGGTGGAGAACCGTCACCGAAAATTGCCTGGGGGGGGGGACGGAAACGGAAAACAGCGGCAGGTCGGCTGGGATTTTATCCGGCAGCCCTTAATTGTGAGTGCTTGTTTTCCTGTCGGCCTGTAGCGGCAGCATCATACGTCGCGCAAAATTCGTTGACGAGTTTTTTGCGGGCGCGTACATCCAAAAGCCAGTAACAGGGGCTGAGCATTAATATTTTTATTGCTTCTTTTGGTGTCATTGAGCTTACCTTCCGTGGTAATTGACTGATCTTTACCACTCTTATCGGCATTGCATATAAGAAACTTTGATCAAATTGTAAAATACTTTTGTTGTTTTTCGCAAAAAAAATATTCGAACCATAGGGTGAAAATACCCAGTAAAATCCGTTAAAAGCGCTGTGTCGAAAGAGCTGTTTTTTAAAAACAACGGATTCTGCGCCCGGTAATATTTTGAATCCATGAGGAGATTCGATGCAAATTCAAAAAAAAATATCTACCTCTTCTCCTTTTGTTTCCTTGGAGTTTTTTCCGCCCAAGAAAAAGGATGATTGGCCTTCCTTTCTGGAAACAGCATGCCGTCTGAAACAGCTCAATCCGTTGTTTGTATCGGTTACCTATGGTGCTGGAGGCTCTTCCCAGGATAACACCCTGGATATCTGTGAACGGCTGATTGAGGAGTGCGGGTTTGAAGTTATGCCGCATCTGACAGGTGTTGCTGCTGATACTGCCAAAATCAATACATTCCTGCAAGCCCTGCAGAAGATGGGTGTTGACAATGTCCTTGCACTTCGTGGAGATCGGCCTGCCGGGATGACTGTTTCTGATGAGGAACTGTTTGCAACGTATCCTTATGCATCGGACCTGGTACGGTATGTGCGGAACCAGTATCCCCGGATGGGAATTGGTGTGGCGGCTTTTCCGGAAGCGCACGCAGAATCCGAGAGTATTGCCGGTGATCTGCAGGTTATGCGGCAAAAAATGGAGGCCGGCGCTGATTTTGCCATCACCCAGCTCTATTTTGATAATCGCGTGTATTTTGACTATGTCCAGCGGCTGCGGGATATGGGCGTACACATTCCCATTATACCGGGAGTGCTTCCCATTCGGAACCTCGCATCGCTTCGTTTTATTCTGGACCTCTGTAATGCAAGGGTACCCGGCAAGTTGATCAATGCAGTGATCAAAGCTAACGAAGAAGGAGGCAATAAAGCCGTGTATGAGGTCGGCGTGAACTACGCACGCCGACAGGTCCGTGATCTCCTGGACAATGGGGCTCCGGGGGTGCATCTGTACACCTTGAACAAGGCGGACATGTGCCTGAAAGTTATGACCGGCCTGTACTGAACGACGATTCCACCTGTACCAGACGTTCCCGCTGATTGACGAGCAGTGCAAGTCGTCTTCCCAGGAGCAGAGCGGCGCAGGAGAGTCCACAGATAAGGCCCACCCAGAATCCCTGGGGACCGGGCGGGACCCGGCCGAATCCGGCCAGGCCGAGGGTGTACCCCACCGGCAAACCCACGCACCAGTACGCCAGTATGGTCAGCAGCATGGGAATTTTGGTATCCTTGCAGCCGCGCAGAGCGCCGGCACAATTGACCTGCAGGGCATCCGGTATCTGAAAAAAAGCGGCGTATAACAGTAAGGTGGAAGCCAGGGCTCGAACAACAGTACTGTCCGTATACAGGGCTGCTATGGCATGCCTGCCGACAGTGATGCAGGTGGCGGTACACAGTGCCCCGCAAAGGGCAAGGCCTAACCCTGCCTGCACAGTTCGCAGCAGCCTGCCGCTTCTTTTTCGGCCTATGGCAAAACCGACCTGGACAGACAGGGCGCTGGAGAGGCTGTAAGGGATCATGAACAGCAGCGAGGTGAAATTTAAAGCTATTTGATGTGCAGCAACCACGGCTGAGCCGAAACGGCTGACCAGAAGTGCGATAACGGCAAACAGAGAGCACTCGATAAACAGCGAAAGGCCGAGCGGGATGCCGAGCTTGAGCTGGGCGCCGATTCCCGGGTTGAACAGGTTGCCGTACGTCAGAGTTTCTTTGGTAAAGGCAGTTCTTGGATGACGCTGCAAGAGTACATACATGGCCATGCACATTGCCAGGATCGATATTGCCGAAGCCCAGCCGCAGCCGACTCCTCCAAGTCTGGGAAATCCCATTTTTCCGAAAATGAGCACATAGTTGGTTGTGATGTTGACTGCCAGGCCGACAAAGCCGGCGATCATGGAAAGCCGCGGCAGGGATGCCCCGTCCCCGCCGTTTCGCAGGGCGAAAAACAGACCGGCCGGGAGAAATCCCCAGGATATGGCAAAGAGATACTGTCTGGTGAGAGGAATGATCTCCCTGCTGACCTGCATCCATTCCAGGACCGGAAACATGCAGTTAATCAAAAGCATGAGCAGAACACCCGAGGATAGCCCGATCATGCATCCCTGGTACATGGCGCTGTGCATTTCCTCCCTGTCACCTTTGCCGCGCGCCTGTGATACCAGCGGTACAACGGCGGACAGCAGGCCGATTTGAAAAAGGAAGAAAGGAAAGAAAATACTCGAACCTACCGCCACTGCAGCCAGGTCGTTTTTTCCCGCCCATCCGGCCATGACCGTATCCACGACACCCATGGCTGTCTGAGAAACCTGGGCGATGATGATGGGGCCTGTCAGGCGTAATAAGGCGCTGATTTCTGCCAGGTACAGGGCTCGAAGTCTGGTTTTCATGTCTTGATTGTTGCAAAAACCTCGGATACGAAAAAAGAATATGCAGGAAAGAAGGCTCTGTGCGGATTGTGGAGCGCAAAGCAATGTACGGTGTTTGGCCTGGAAAGAAAAGCGGGAAACCGCCTGCGGAGTGCTTTTTTTCGCTGTGAACTGTCGGCAGGATGTTTAACGGCAAAACCGTCACGAATTCAGGATACCGTAAAAAAAACTTTTATCCACTTCCTGTATCGTGGTAATGATGCAACTATTCTTATGCATTGCACATCTTTTTGAAAAAGTTTAGCGGAGCAATCATGAACATACGACGCATATTGATAGGAAGCGGCCTTATTGTCCTGTTGCTGTCGATTACATCACAGGCTGAGGAAAAAGCGGGAATGGTCCCTGAGGGGATGAATGTATTGGACCTGCAAACTGCGCAACAGATTGCCCTGGAGGCAAATCCTGACCTGCAGGCAGCCCAGGCAAGGGTTGAACAGGCCCGGGCGCGTGTCAAACAGGCTGTTGCCGCCTGGTGGCCCAGCCTGAATGCAACAGGTACGGCTCAGCATCAGCGTCTTTCCGATACCGGTTATCAATATAATCAGATGCTGGCATCCCTGTACGGAGGAACTGCAGATCAGGATATTGATAACTTTGCTGTAGGACTGCAGGCTACCTGGATTCTGTTTGATGGTTTTTATCGGAATTTCAATAATCAGAGCGCTGAATTCGCGCATAAATCCGCCCAGTCCGCCCTGGTTGACAGCCAGAGGCTGCTTGTGACAGCTGTTGCCGAAGCCTTTTATAACGCCCAGCTGGCCCAGACCAATGTGGATATTTCCCAGGCGGATGAAGCTTTTTATCTCCGTCAGTTAGAAGATGCGCAAAATCGATACGATGTCGGCGCCGGTCCCTGGGGGGACATCCTCAATATCAAGGTCCAGCTCAATTCCGCGCGGACCAGCCTCATGCTCGGCAAAAGGGAGTTTGAAGCGGCGAGCTATGGCCTGGCCGCTCTGATGGGGCTGTCCGACGCCCAACTGCCTGCACAGACCCGGCTGGCCGCACTGGATAAAGATGTCAGCCTTGAAAATGCAGCCACGGATGTCGACAGCCTGATTCATGAGGCCCTGTCCATTCGTCCCGATATCCGACGGCTAGAGCAGGTCGTTCAGCAGGCTGAGGCCGGCGCAGGTATGGCAAAGGCGCCTTTTTATCCGACTGTTCAGGCTGCCGGCAATGTGACCGGCGCAAGGGAAGAAGACGCAGGGTTTTCAGGGGATGATTTCGGCAATTCCATTTCCTTGAATCTGCAATGGAATCTGTTCTCCGGCGGTGAAGACAAGGCCAGGTTTTTTGAGGCCAAAATGCTCAGGCGCGAGGCGGAATATACATTGGCCAATGTCCGTAACCAGGTCGCAGCCGAGGTTCGACAGGACGTGGCACTGCTTGAGGCCGCCAAGGAACAGGTGCGTCTGCAGCGGGAGAGTGTCAAGCTGGTTGAGGAAAACCGGGAACTGGCAAAGAACGAGTATGAAGCAGGAGAAACTTCGCTGGTTCGTCTTAACGAGGCCCAGCGGGACCTGACCACGACCTATGGCCGGCTGGCCCAGTCCCTGGTTTCCTACCATCTGGCTAAGCAAAGGCTGCTTGCTGCCGGCGGACATAACCTTGATACCTTTGAAGACCGAGCCCGGCTGCCGGAATGATACCCATCGGAACCCTTGAAATAGTCGTCCCGGAATCGGTTATCGATGCTAACGGCCATACTGGAAACGTCCAGTATGTGCAGTGGATGCAGGATGCCGCCATGCATCATTCAGCCCTTCTCGGCTGGCCGTATGAGCGGTATGTGGAGCATGGGGCCACCTGGATTATTCGCAGTCACAAGATCGAATATCATCATTCCAGTTATGCGGGTGATCTGCTGCACGTACAGACCTGGGTGGCAAATTTTAAAAAATTTCGATCACTGCGTAAATTCAGATTTTACCGCCCCGGCGATGAAACCCTCATAGCCAGGGCGGAAACCCTGTTTATTTTCTGCAGCATTGCCACGGGAAGGCCGCAGAGCATTCCTGAAATCGTTCAGGCGTCCTATCCGGTGGTTGCTCCGGAAGACGAACCTTGATGCAGGTGTTCCCCTTATGTAATTACTCACAGGGGACCTGGTTAAGCTTGACAAATCTCCTGTATTTGTAACTGATTACAGGGTGCCTGAAATTTTTGCAAGCAGGCCGGCGCAGCGTATTGAGTCATACGTAAGCCGGACTGATCGCGGAAAGATCAGGTGCACTGTGAGCTGTTACCCCCTTATTTTGAGTTCAGGATCTGAAAGACTTTATCTGTAATATTCGGCGTGCCGTAATTTTTGAACTGTACCACTCCTGCGCTGTCGGCAACTATAATGGTAGGCACGCCGACGATGCGGTATTGACTGCTGATTTTTCCTGATTTGTCAAAAACGACCGGATAGGTCATCCCGGTTTTTTTCATAAATGCCTTGGCTCTTTTGGGCGAATCATTAGAGCCGATATTGATACCGATAAACTCCATTCCCTTGGCCCGGTATTTTTCGACCAGTTCGTTAATACGCGGCACCTCCGATTTACAGCTGGGGCACCACGACGCCCAGAAAACAAGCAGAACAGGTTTTTTACCGATGATATTGTCCATCTGAATGGACCTGCCGTCCATGGTTTTGCTGTTAAAAGAGGGCAGGCGTTTGCCGACCTCACTGGTAAACCCGCTGGAGGGGGCAACGGTGAGCAGTAAAGCGGTCAGCAGCAGGAAAGAGATGCGAAATTTCATGAAAGAGCCTTGTCTTTGGATTATTGAGTCAGGGACTTCGGTTCCACGTACATGTGCTGTGAGCAGATATAACACAGTGTTTTTTTAAGCCTAAATAAATAGCGTTCCGGCCTTTATAAAAAAGTATTGGGCCAGCACCAGCATACACAGGCCCATGATTTTTTTTACCCGCACCATCCATGCGCCTGATTTGGGAATGGCGGCAAGAAAGCTGGAAAAAGTTCCAATGGCCAGCAGCAATGTCCCCATGCCCAGACTGAAGGAAAAGAGCATGACTCCGCCTGTGCCGATATTTTGGGTTGAAGCGACATAGGTAAGCAGAACTCCGAGAACCGGTGCGGTACATGGCCCTGCAACTAGCGCCGAGGAGATGCCGGCTATAAAGACGCCTGGAATACCCTGCAATTTGGCGGCATAAGAGCTCGCAAAGGTCGGCAGCTCAAAAACATCGAACATGCTGAGGGCAAAAAGCAGAATCAGATTGGCGACCAGGATCAAGGTCCAGGGGTTGGAGTTGACAGATCCGAAAAAATGACCGGTGGCAGCGGCAAATACTCCCAGCAGCGCATAGGTCAAGGCCATGCCCAGCACATAACTTACAGACAGCACAAAACCCCGAACTTTAGAGCCTCCCAGATTGGAGTGGCTGATAACACCGGCCGTGATGGGAATCATGGGGTAAATACAGGGCGTCAGGCTGGCAAGAAGCCCGCCGAGATACGTAATCCCCAGAGACAGCAGGAAAGACGTTTGCAGTGTTGTATCGAGTTGGTTAAAAAGATGTTCCACCAGAACCTCTTGTAGTTTGATTTGGTCTCGCAGAGACCGTTCAACAGAAACAATTCGAGCTATAGTGACAGATTACTTCATTCGTTTGCCGGGACCGGTGCACAATCTTTTGATATATGAGTCCTTCCCGACTTGCCGATAATGATAATCGTTTACGGGGAAAAGTAAAGGCGCTCGTGCAGGCGCGGATTGAGAAAAAGAAGGGTGTGCGTGGATATGACAGCTCATTGGAGCAGGTGAAGGAAATGTGTCAGGGACTTGGAGAAACCTGTGGAATTATCTTGCCCGTCTGTTTGTGAAAAGCCTTTTTCGCTGTCGCTTGCACGCCGAACTGCGTGGATGCCGCAACAGACAGGCGATATTCGGCTGCTGCCGCCGGGTGCATGATGTCATGCTCCCGGCGGCTGATACGAGCTGCGCTGCCCCACATCTCCCATGAGAAATGCGGGTCAAAAGGTGTAGCTTAAAGTCAGAGAAGCCACGGGATAATATTGAAACTCCTCCAGGTCATCTTCAATGGCCTGCCGTTCCTCTTCAAGAAAACTCAGCACCTCCGGATGGGTTGCCAGAACATCGAAGGGCTCGGCTGCAGTGGCCGTAAGAGTGGAAACAGTCGGACTTCCCTGAAACATAACTCCAAGTTCAAAGGCAATTCCCCATCCCTGTTTCTTTTCTGTATTGCTGTTCCAGCCCATCCCTACATAGGGTGCAAGCGTGTTGAAATCCACGGAACCGTTCACCCTGATCGAGTCTGCATAGGATTGGTATGCTTCATATCCGGCAGGTATGGCATCCCAGTATTCGGAATCGCTTCTCGGGGTTCCTGTCAGGTCAATGGTATTGTCATTGAAAAACAGTCCCCCGGTAAGCCGAAAAGCTCCTCCAAAGGGGTACCAGTCCATGAAAACAGAGGCGTTTTTAAACTCTGGTTCCATATCATAATCGATGTTGGAAATGGTTGAGTCAAAAGAAAAATTCAAAACATTGACTCCACCGCGGAGGTGTAGATAGTCATTCAATCCTATATCCGCTTCCGCCCCGACTCCAAGTGTGCCCCCTTTGGCGCCGACAGTCACAGAACCGGGCTCTGCCGCGACAAGGGAGTGGGAGGATGCTATCAGTACAAATCCGGCAAGTAATGTCAGTTTGTTCATGCGTATTCCTGTAAGTGTTAATTTATGTGTGCCGGTAATTATGCAATTTTTGGCCCATTTTAGATCACGAATACGTTGCTCTGGAAGAGTTACAGTATTATAGTGAAGTTATATGAAGAGGGACGGCAGGTATACCTTGGAGCAATGGTTCACAAAGGCAGTTAACCGATAGAAATCAGGAGATATGTCGGTTCATTGACGCAGATACAAACTGAGATATGAGGACTGTAGCTTCATTTTTTGTACAGAGGTAGTCGATATGAACTCTCAAAAAGCGGTACAGTACAGTGTCAGTCGGATGGGTACAATTATGGTCATGTGCCCCGCATGTGAAAAAGTTCGTGTCATTGATGTGGAAAAATTAAAAAAGAAAAAGTATTCTGTGAAGCTCAGGTGTTCGTGCGGAAAAATTTTTCCCATTCAGATTGATTTTCGCCGTTCATCTCGTAAAAAGGTGCACCTGTATGCTGAGTACGTGAACGATTCACGATATACCCGCGTGATGCGGACAGGTATTGTCGGGGACCTTTCCCAAGGGGGGTTGGCTCTCAATATCTATGAGGACCAGGGAATTCGGCTGCATGATACCCTGCGTGTTGTTTTTCGCCTGGATAACCAGCCTGACAAAGAGATGCAGAAAAGAGTAAAGGTGGTGCATCTCGATAGAAAAAAGCGGCGTGTCGGTTGTAAATTTGATGGAGCCGGAAACCGTAATCACAATACCATGCTCCAAGGTTACCTGTGCTGAGGTCTGAAGCCTGGAAGGTTATCCCGTTGCCGGGAAAACACCAAGGCTGGGGCATCTGCCGTAGGTCACACTCTTTTCAGCTTTACCCGCCTTGTGCGAATGCATGTAATGGAAGTCTCCGGCAGAGAGCAGAAAACAGTATGCCGGAGCGATAAACTTTCATTGTTCCTTGTGGGCCGGCTAACCTGGCCGGCCATGCTTGTCAGTAAACTCTCAGTATCCAATGTCCGGACAGTAAATCGGCAGCAGTGAGGCTTGTCGCCGATCTGTGGTCAGGCCCCTCCATATCCCCTGCATTGAGATCGGTCTTGCCTGGAATTTCAGACCGAAGTGTACTGTTCCTGCTCGTATATGTTTTTTTATTGAGAATGATACTTAACTGGTAATGTCGGGGTGCAGGTTTTTAATTAAAAAAACTTTACATATCAGTGTGTTGTTTTGTTCCGTGTGACCAGTGCTGCGATCAAACAAAGTTAGATAATTGTTGCCTTGAAAGGTGCAATGCTCTATTTTCTGCTTGTTGCGTGCAGATATGGACAATGGAGTTTTCTGTTGAACGCTATGTCGCCCAGTGTACTCTTGTGCGGCGTGATGAGAGGTTATGTCCGCTTTCAAAGACAGCCTCCCTGGACGGGCCGGCAAAGATATCTACAAAGGAGGAGCAGATGAAAAAATTAATCAATGATGTCGATAAGGTTGTTGAGGAGCAGTTGCAGGGAATGGCTGCCGCCCATCCGGAGCTGCAGGTTAACATCGGGCCGCATTATATTTGCCGGGCGGACAAGGGTGACAAGGTTGCAGTTATTTCAGGTGGAGGCTCCGGACATGAACCCATGCACGGCGGTTTTGTCGGCTATGGCATGCTGGATGGCGCCTGCCCCGGTGAGGTTTTCACTTCTCCGACCCCGGACCAGATGTATGAGTGCGCCAAGGCTGTTGAAAGCGGCAAGGGCGTGTTGTTCCTGGTAAAGAATTATACGGGCGATGTGATGAACTTTGAGACTGCCGCCGAACTGGTTGCAGCGGAAGGGATAGCCGTACAGAGCATCCTGGTGGATGATGATGTGGCCGTGAAGGACAGTCTCTATACCGCCGGTCGCAGGGGAGTCGGCCTGACCGTATTGATGGAGAAAATTGTTGGAGCGGCGGCCGAGGCAGGGTGTGACCTGGAAACCTGCGCCAATCTGGCAAGAAAGGTCAATCTCAATGGCCGTTCCCTGGGAATGGCTTTGACCTCCTGTACCGTTCCTGCTGCAGGAAAGCCGACCTTTGAGCTTGGTGAACAGGAAATAGAGATCGGCATCGGAATTCACGGAGAGCCGGGTACTGAACGGGCGGCAATGCAATCTGTTGACGAGATAACCGAGATACTTGCCGGTAGAATCCTTGAAGACAAAGGCTATACCAGAATCGTTCGTGAATGGGACAGGGCTGCAAACGACTGGGTGGAAAAAGAACTGGTGGATGAAGACTTCAACTCCGGAGATCAGGTCATTGCCTTTGTCAACAGTATGGGAGGCACGCCTGTCTCCGAATTGTACGCGGTGTATCGAAAGCTCGACGAAGTCTGCAAGGTAAAGGGCGTCAAGATAGTCCGTAATCTGATTGGGCCCTACATTACCTCACTGGAGATGCAGGGCTGTTCCATCACCTTACTGAAAGCTGATGATGAGTTGTTGAAATACTGGGATGCTCCGGCGCAAACTCCCGGCTTCACTGTAAGATAAAAAGAAATGGTAAAAAAGAATAACCGGCGGTCGTCATGCCGGCTGCCGGGTACGGAGGTATAGGTGGGAATAACAAGGGAAGATATTGTCTCCTGGTTGAATCGGGTTGCGGATGTCATGGCCGAAAACCGGGGATATCTGACAGATCTTGATTCTGCGATCGGTGATGCGGATCATGGTATCAATATGCATCGCGGGTTTTCTAAGGTAAAAGATGCGTTGCCTGAATATGCTGACAACGATATAGGCGGTATCCTGAAGACAACCGGGATGAAACTGATGTCGAGCGTCGGCGGAGCAAGCGGCCCCCTGTACGGTACGTTTTTCATGCGCAGCGGCATGGCCCTGGCCGGCCAAAAGGCCCTGGAGTGTGCGGATCTGCATGTATTGCTGCAAAACGGTATGGAAGGAATTGTCCAGCGCGGCAAACCCAATCCCGGCGACAAAACCATGTACGATGCCTGGCTTCCCGCTGTGGAAGCCTATGGAAAAGCCGCATCTGAAAACGGCAACGACCTGTCGGCATCCTTGGAAGCCGCTGTGAGCGCGGCAGAAAAAGGTATGAGAGCCACAATTGATATGTTGGCGAAAAAAGGGCGTGCCAGTTATCTGGGGGAGCGGAGTATCGGTCATCAGGATCCGGGAGCGACCTCCTCGTATCTGATGTTGAAAGCCCTGCTCGAGACTATCAAAGGGTGAAGCCCTGTTTAGGTTTTAATATATAACTGCCTCATAACGGCAGGAGCGCAGGAATGGTAGGAATAGTGGTTGTTTCCCATAGCAGTGCCCTGGTTGCCGGTCTTAAGGAACTGGTGGCCCAGATGGCGCCGCAGATGGAACAAATAGCCTTTGTCGGCGGTATTGATGATCCTGAAAACCCCATCGGCACGGATCCCATGCAGGTCATGGAAGCTATTAATACAGTGGCGGACCGGGATGGCGTGTTGGTTCTGATGGATCTGGGCAGTGCTCTGCTCAGTGCTGAAACCGCCTTGGATTTTCTCGATCCGGAAGTAAAAAAACGTGTCCGCCTCAGCCCGGGACCGGTTATAGAAGGAACGCTTTCCGCAGCCGTTCAGGCTTCTCTCGGGGCTGATCTGGAAGCCGTAGCCAGGGAAGCTGAAAATGCCTTGCAGATGAAGCGCAGTCAGCTTGGATACGAAGCCGCACCTCTTTTTACCCAGGCGGACAACATTACACTAAGCGGTCTTGAACTGCGCCTGGATATAAGCAACCCCAATGGCTTACATGCGCGCCCTGCCGCGAGGCTGGTCAGTTGTGCCGGTTCTTTTCAGGCGCATATCAGCCTTGAAAAAGACGGCAGGGTCGTGGATGCGAAAAGTATAAATCAAGTTGCCACATTGGGTGTCCGTAATGGGGAGACAGTGCTCTTCCGTTTTGAAGGTGAGGATGCGGAGGCTGCCAGGGAAGCAGTTTGCAGGCTGCATGCCGATTCTTTCGGCGAACCACTCGCTGCGGCGACGCCGGCAGCATTCTCCCTGCCGCTGCCTGTTTCTGCACGGAGAGAGGGCACTCTGTGCGGCATCCCTGTCTCGGAAGGCATTGCCATAGGACCTGCCGCACTGCCGGATATTCGTGTAGCTGAGGTGGAAAAGGCGTTTTGCGAGGATGTTGACGCTGAGATTGAAAGGTTTGAAAAATGCCTGCTTCTGGCCGTTGAAGAATGTGAACAGTTGGAACACAACGCTGAACAGGAGCTCGGCAGTGAGGAAGCCGAGATCTTTACCTTTCACAGGTTGTTGTTGCAGGATATCGAAACCATCGAAGCGACAAGGAGCTTGATTGCAGATAAGCGGTATACCGCTGAATATGCCTGGAAAACAGTCACAGATGAAGTTGCGGCTGATTACCGCAACATTGACGACGAATATCTTCGCGCAAGGGCGGCCGATGTTGTGGACATTCAGAGGGCTGTCCTTAAACAGCTTTCTGATATATTTATCCCTTCCTTTGAATTTGAAGAGCCTGTCATTTTGATTGTCCATGACCTGTCCCCTTCCGAAGTTGCCGGCCTTCCCAAGGAAAACATTTTAGGGCTGTGTCTGGCTGCCGGCGGCCCAACTTCCCATGCCGCCATTATTGCCGGATCCCGCGGTATCCCGACAGTAACCGGGATAATGGAGGCGCTTTCCATGGTCCGGGACGGCCAAACCATCATCCTCGATTGCGGCAGCGGTTGTCTGTATCCCCGTCCGGCTCCCGGCACCCTTGCAGAGTACGATGCCAAAAAGAAAGAACTGGAGCAGAAACGGCAGCAACTCAAGGAACAGAGTCATGGACCGGCGATTACAAAAGACGGGATCGAAGTCAGGATTGCAGCCAATATTGCCGGAACTACGGATCTGTCATTGGTCCAGGAATACGACGCCCAGGGGATTGGCTTGTTCCGCACTGAATTTCTTTTCCTAGACCGAAATTCTGCTCCGGATGAAGAGGAACAGTACCGGATTTATCAAACCGTTGGCCGGGGAATGCAGGGCAGGCCTGTTATTATCCGCACCCTTGATATCGGAGGAGACAAGCCTGTCCCGTATCTGCACAGTGAAAAAGAAGGGAACCCTTTTCTTGGCTTGCGCGGTATCCGCTTCACCCTTGCAAACAGAGAACTTTTTCTCTGCCAGCTGCGGGCGATTTTGCGCGCATCCTTTGAGACCGGCATCCAGATCATGTTTCCCATGATCGGTGCTGTCCGGGAACTGCAGGAAGCCGTAGACCTGCTGGAACAGGCCAAACAACAGTTACGGGAAAAGCGGCTGCCCTGCAACGAGAACATACCGGTTGGAATTATGATCGAGGTACCCTCAGCTGTGGCAGTGGCTGACCAGCTGGCGCCTATGGTGGACTTTTTCAGCATCGGCACCAATGACCTCAGTCAGTATGTTATGGCCGCAGAAAGGGGCAATCCCCGGGTGGCATCATTGCCGGACCCTCTTCATCCCGCTGTTCTGCGGATGGTCAAAAAAACCGTTGAGGCCGGCCGTCTTTGCGATGTTCATGTCGGCATGTGCGGTGCTCTGGCCGGTATATCCAAGGCGGCGCCGTTACTTGTCGGCCTGGGCCTGGACGAGCTGAGCATGAATGCCCCCATGATTCCCGGGCAAAAAGCGGCTGTGCGCGACGTCGACAGCTCCGATGCAGGAAAAATAGCAGAGCAGGCCCTGGCCATGACGTCAGCTGATGAGGTTCGGAAGCTGTTGGGTATGGATCAGACCTGATCCATACCCAGCAGGAGATGTGCTAAGAGTCCAGGGCGCGTCATACGCAACGCCGGGACTATTCGCCCGGAAAGGTAATTTTTATGTCTTCCGGCGACTTCCTCCATTTAGGGTCTTGAACTTCCAGGCCCGGCTTGCGATAGCCCAGAGCAATTAAGGCTGGAACCCAGTAATTCTCAGGGATATTGAAGGCCTTTTTGACTCCTTCGTGATCAAAGCCGTCCATGGGGTGTGTCTCCAGACCATAATTGGTGGCGGCATACATGAGGGCCATGCTGAAGAAACCGGCGTTTTTTGCGGCAAAGGCCACACCGGCCGAATCACTCCATCCATAGAGTGACTGGGCAGCACCCAGAAACCAGTCGCGTTTATCATCGGTCATGCCTCCGCTTTTCACCATTTCCTGCCAGTTTCTCTCCAGTGTCGGGTTCCCAGCCTGCCAGCCGTTCATATCCGCCAGAACAATCAAGGTGATCGGAGCTTCGGCGACCTTGGGCTGATTCCAGGCAAGTGCCTGTAATTTTTCTTTTTCTGATTTATCTCGTAAAACCATCAAGTTCCAGGGCTGCAGGTTGAAGCCGGAAGGAGCCTGGGCGGCCAGAGTGATCACCTTGTCGAGGGTTTCTTCGGGTACGTCTTTTTCCGGATCGAAAAAGTTGATTGCCCTCCGGGTATAAACGATATCCTCGTATTTCATCATGTTCCTCTTCGAATGATTGGCATGTCTGCCGATGTCAGGAAATACGCGTTTGGTTATTTGTCGGCAAGAAGTTCCAGGCTGATGGATATGTCAACATCCCGACCAACAACCCCTGCTTTGACGAATTGGCCGTTGCCGATCTTGTAGGCGAGGCGGTCAATGGTCAGGCCGCCGTTAAAGCCGATAACCTCTTTACCCTGTACCATGGGGTGATCCTTTCTCCCTTCGTAGGTCAGAGGAATGGTCAGGTCATAGGCGGCGCCTTTGACCTCAAATGTGCCGACTGCCTCGTAAGTGTTTTCACCTGTTTTATTTATGCTGGTCGAGGTGAATTTCATGACCGGATATTTTGCGGCATCAAAAAAGTCCGCAGAAAGCAGATGCGCATTTCGTTTTTCGATATTGGTATCAATGCTGTCTACCTTAATGGTAAATACCATTGTAGAGGCTGCCGGATTATCTTTGTCAAACTCCATTACCACGTCGAAATCATTAAAAAAACCATGTACTTTTGAAAAAATATGATCTACCTGAAAGTAAAATCCGGAATGAGCTTTATCAACATCCCAGGAACGGGCCGCTGCGTAAAGAGGACTGCTGCTTACCAGAAAAAAAAGTGTGCTTAAGAGTATATATGCTGTTTTCATGAGGTTACCTCTATGATGTAGTTACGTTATCGGTGCTTGACTTCCACTATGTATATTGCTCAAATGCAAATCAATGTCGCAAAAAAGCACGTAAGGATTGCAAATATGCAAAACAATACTGACTGGAACGATTACCTGTATTTTTTACGGGTTGCCGAGGGGGGAAGTCTGAAACACGCAGCCAGGATGCTGGGTGTGAATAATTCCACTGTTTTCCGGAGAATCAATGCCCTGGAAGATAAACTGGGAGCCAGGTTGTTTGAACGGTTGAAAACAGGGTATCAGCTCACTGAAGCAGGAAAAGAAGTACAGCAGCGCATCCAGCTGGTGGAAGAGCAGATGTATTCGGTTCAGCGGATTGTGAAAGGTAAAGACGAAGACTTGCGCGGAACCTTGAAGATTTCCACAACAGATACCATCGGCTTTTATTGGCTGCCGCCCTATATTCGGCGTTTCAAGGAGCAGTATCCGGAAATTCTGATTGATCTCATTATTAATAATAATTTTACGGATCTTAATCAGCGGGAAGCCGATATTGTCATTCCTGCAAAAAACAGGCAGCCGGACTACATGGTCGGCAGAAAACTGGCGCCCATTGCCTTCAAACTCTGCGCCTCAAAGGAGTATATTTCCACACATGGAAAACCTGAAGGCATAGATGATCTGAGTCGGCATCACTTTGTACTGCCTGACGACTACATAGCCGGTATTCCTTCCCATAAATGGCTGCGAGAATATATCCCCAACGACCGGATAGTCGCTTGCAGCGATAAACTCACAGGCCTGCATCGTCTCACACAACAGGGGCTGGGCATAACCCTGCTTCCTCTGCATGTGATCCTCACCGACCCTGATTTGGTGATCCTGATGGATTTCCCCAAACACCTCAATCAGGAGATCTGGATGCTCACCCACCCGGATCTTCGCCAGGTCGCCAGGGTAAAGGCCTTTTTTCAGTTCATGGGCGAGGCCACCAGGGAACTGCATATGTAGTTTTGGGGTAACTGCTCATAGGGCACTTGATCTCACCGCGATCAGCCTGGCTTACGTATGAGCGAATACGCTGCGCCGGTCTGCTTGCAGAGATATCAAACACCCTGCTACCAGTTACAAATACAGGGCTAATCAAACTTGCCACTGCTCCCCTGTGAGTAGTTACGTTTTGGGTTATGTTGTGACGTCACGACCGGGGCGAGTTGCCCGTTATTTCCGGATAACTGCTGTTTCAATACACGCCCCCGTGAAGGGGCGACGCTGCCAATAGCCGCCAGACAATTGCATCAACGTTATAAAATTTTACGTGATAGTTTTTCCATGACACCAGTTGTTGCATTTTTTGCAACAACTGGCTCAGTGTAGCAGTGCTGTAGTGGAAAATGCATTTTTTGCATATTGCTTTTAGGCTCCAACTTGCTGCCAAAAAGACGGTATTGCCATTCCTGTAAAATGAAGCAGATGGCGCTGTAATTCAATGGGGAAAAGAAAAATGAGCGGTGAGAGGGGCTTTAACAAGTATGCGAGGGGCTGATGTGGAAAAAAGCGTGGAGCGGGAAACGAGATTCGAACTCGCGACGTCAACCTTGGCAAGGTTGCACTCTACCACTGAGTTATTCCCGCTCATCAATGTGCTCTTGAATGAGTGTGCGAATGTACCTGCTCTTCAGGATTGTGTCAATTGATTAATCTGTTTATAATGTGAAAATGGTTACATTAAAAACAGTAGAAACGATTCGCCCCAGGGGACACCTGCGGGCGCTGACAAAAAAATATCCTGACGCCTGGAAACGCTACGACACAATCAGGGCGGATTTGAATGCAGATCTTCCTGGATGGTGCTATTGCCCGTCGGCCACCGCCCGGTCCATTGCCTGTGAAGACGGTTGCGGTCCTTTGCATTTGGGAGGAGAGGCTGATATACCAATTCTTGCAGCTCTTGCTCCCTGGAGATTAACCCAGACCGTGTATCGCTTTGATCCGGAACTCACAGCTGAGCTGATTTCCAAATCCATTGACGCCGTCTCCACGGATATACTCCTTTGCATACCCGAGTGGTGCCTGTACATCGAGTCCCCCCAGTTGACCTGGATGGGGAATCGACTGGCCGGTTTTTTCTGTCATCTTGATTGGGAGGCCGAAACCGGCAGCAAGATATTGCGGCTGGTGTTTGACTATGCTGCCGCAGATCCCGGCATATTAACGCCGCATCAGCTTGTATTGGGCAAACCGACACTGGGAGAGGTTATCACTGTTGCCCTTGAGGAAACAAAACAGCAGATGACGCGCCTGAGCAGAACTCGCCTGGATACAACCATACCGGAACAGCTTGCAGAGGTCATGCGAACCGGGCTTGAACCGGCGCTTGCCATGATAGTGTATCTCTGTTCAGAGGGAGCTGTTATCGGACCTGGTCAGCGCGGTTTTCCTGCATCGTATAAAACAAAGAAGGGATACAAGTTTTTCCCGCCTGAGCAGCCTGTAATTGTTGAAGTGGGCTGATGAGCAGTTATGGTTGATCCTTTTTGCTGTCAGAAGAAATATTGCGCCGCTCAATCGCATCTGCATGTTCATCAGGAGCCGCATGTCTGTTCAGCCACCATTGTCCGCATAACAATCCGGTGATCAAAAGGATAAGCAGAATTACATGCCAAGGTTTCAGTTTATCGCTCAACAGGCGGCCTTTGGGAGTTGATCCGGACATTTTTGCTGATTCTCGGTTCGTGGTTGGATGTACTGGCTCTTTCAGGAAACGTTTCTATACCATCCTTGTAGATCTTGTACAATAGCCTGGGCGTGTTTCCCGGGAAAGGTTTTGTTCGGGCTGTCTGCTTCTCTCCATTGCGGGACATATCCCGCAAAGGCCAGGGCAGGACAATGTGGATTTGATGCTTATTATATAAGCAGGCAGGAGTTATTCTATCTTCATCTCCATGCAGGAGGCTTATATGGAAACATTTTCAAAATCTGATCTTGTCTATGAGTACCTCTGGTCCGAATATCCCCCTGATGATCCCCGGGTTTCAGGGGAGCCTGATGTTACCGTCTTTAATGTGAAAGAAGGCGAGGAAGTGCTTTATGTTATCAATACGTTAGCTGACCACCTGGCCTGGGACGTGAGAAGTTTCGGCAAAAAGGTTGAAGACCTGCTTCACAGCAATCTGCCCAAAGAGATTACTCGACAGGACGAGGCGATCCGCTGGATTAAAGAAAACTGGAAATAACAGGTAGACCCTGCCCGCATTTCTCACGTGCATATTTTGTAGTAGATGCGCGGCACCGGACATGCAGCCGTAATAACTTACTGCAAATGTCCGGTAACAAAGCAGATACTGTAAAATATGCTTGCCCGCCAGGGTGACCTTTTTGAATTTACCTGAAAAATAGACTGTTTTTCAGGTGTACCGATTAATAATATTAATGCAAGCTGTTAAATAAATATTCAAAAAGGTCATGAGAAATGCGGGCTAGATGTCGGCACCATTACTGCTGATAACCTTTTTGTACCATGCAAAGCTCTTTTTCTTTGAGCGGGAAAAATCCCCGGCGCCGTCATCATGGCGATCTATATAGATGAACCCATACCGTTTTTTATATTCCCCGGTCGTGAAGGACACGCAGTCAATGCATCCCCATGGCGTGTAACCGAGAACCTCGACCCCATCCAATGCAATGGCTTTTTCGACTTCTTTGATATGCCGGGCCAGGTATTCGATCCGGTAATCATCATTGACAGAGCCGTCAGGTTCCACGGTATCAACCGCACCAAGGCCGTTTTCAACAATGAACAGCGGGAGCTCATACCGCTCATACAGTTCAGATAACCCATAGCGCAGCCCCACAGGGTCGATCTGCCATCCCCACTCCGAGGCTTCCAGGTTCGGGTTCAGGCGGCTGTTGCCGAACAAGGTATTCTCCATTGTTTCAGGTGGTACCGCATCAATGATATTGGTCATATAGTAGCTTATGGCAAGATAATCGGCACAGCCCTGCTGCAGGATTTCTTCATCACCGGCCTCCATCATAACCTGTATATTTTTTCTTTCCCATTCACGTAGAATGTAGCGAGGGTAGCGGCCGCGCACCTGGACATCACTGAACAGATATTTTTCCCGCATGGATATCTGGGACTGGATCATATCCTCAGGCTTACATGTTGCCGGATATAAGGGCATCATATGTATCATGCCGCCGATCTGAAAGTTTTGATTGATTTCATGACCTGCTTTCACCGCCAGGGCGCCGGCAATAAATTGGTGGTGAATCACCTGGTATAAGGTCTGTTCAGGATTGTCATATTCCTGATAGATGACTCCCGAGTTGCAGTAACCGAATATAGGGTGCTGCCGGTTGCGCTGGTTGTTGATCTCGTTGAAGGTGATCCAGTATGTTACTTTATTTGAATATCGTTCAAATACTGTTTTGCTGAATTTTAAAAAGAAATCGATAAGTTTCCTGTTGGTCCAGCCCCCGTAGTTTTTCACCAGATGCAGAGGCATTTCAAAATGAGACAGGGTGATCACCGGTTCAATGTTGTATTGCAACAATTCGTCAAACAGGTCATCATAGAATTGCAGCCCCGCTTCATTGGGCTGTGTTTCATCCCCTGAGGGGAATATACGGCTCCAGGCAATGGAAGTACGGAAACATTTAAATCCCATTTCCGCAAACAGGGCGACATCCTCTTTATAGCGGTGATAGAAATCGATTGCCTCATGGTTGGGATACCTGACCTCAGATAATACACCGTCCGTGATGATACGGTCCACACCATGGGCACCCTTTGACAATACATCAACGATGCTCATGCCTTTGCCGTCCACATTCCAGGCGCCTTCAACCTGGTGGGCCGCTACTGCGCCGCCCCATAAAAAATTATCTGGGAATCCCGGTTTAACCATGATCATCACCTTTAAAAGTGTCTCAGTTTTCAGTATACTGTATATCCCTTGTCAGGGAAGATATCCCACGTATGCTGCCCCGGTATACCGGCCTGGTCAAGTGAAAAAACTTCGTCATGAGGGTATCGTCAACATAGTCAACGCTGTCGCCTTTTATCATGGCGTAGCGAATTCCGGAGGTCTCAAATAGAATATGAAATGCTTTCATGTACTCCCGATTATCTTGCTGTCCATTGCTTTCTGTTCGGTAAGTCAGGCTCAAGACGGCCGCAAAGTGACAACTCAACTTGACGTAGCGTATCTGAACGATGGCAATCCGCAACATCGCCTGGATATATATTATCCTTCTCAGGCAAAGAAATCACTCTCAGTTCTTTTTCATATTCACGGCGGCGGCTGGAGAATCGGCGACAGAAAACACATGCAGGCTACGGGCATGTTTTACGCCTCGCAGGGGTTTCTCTTTATCACGCCAAGCTACAGATTGACGCCGGAAGTCATGCATCCCAGCCATGTCGAAGATTGTGCTGCCGCCCTGGCGTGGGTGTTTAATCATGTTGAAGAGCTTGGCGGAGATCGTTCCCGCATATTTGTATCCGGTCATTCAGCTGGGGCCCATCTGGCGGCTCTTCTGGGAACAAATCAGAAATATCTGCAAAAATACGACTTACGGCCTGCTGATCTTGCAGGGGTGATTTCCGTGGATACCGCCAGCTTCAATCTGGTATCAGGCGATCATGAAAGACTGGTCCGACGGTTGGTTAAAAAGGCCTTCGGCAAAGATCAATCGACCTTGCAAGATGCTTCTCCCCTTTTTCAAATTACAAATGGGGTCGCTTGTCCTCGATTTCTCGTTCTGAATACAACCAACAGGGCAGGCGGGGTCAGAGAAGGCAGAGAGTTTACCGACAAACTACGGCAAGCAGGATGTGAGGCGCAATTTGTTCCGGTGGACAATCATAGTCACAAAGAGATGGCCCAGGGCATGTATAACCTTTCAGACCCTGTTGCAAAGGCAATTCTGCCGTTTATCTCCGGCGATTGAATACCATGAAAGTTTCCTGGTTGTAACATACCTTATCGCCGTC
This sequence comes from Desulfobulbaceae bacterium, assembly GCA_963678525.2. Lineage (GTDB taxonomy): Bacteria > Desulfobacterota > Desulfobulbia > Desulfobulbales > Desulfobulbaceae > Desulfogranum. Next base: position 634,912 of record CAXXDG010000002.1, on the reverse strand, counting down.
ATATAATGTACAGCTGTGTTAAGGGGTACATTTTTGGGCTGTAAGGAACGTGGGTAATGGTGCGCACGGCGCACCCTACCTTAACTCCCGGCATATAATGAACTGCGGTGTTCGTGCGTAGGGTGCGTCTTACGCACCGACGGGGAAAGGGTCGTCTGGATTCCATGTTCTTGTGGTATTTCTCTGCGATGCTCATTTCCCGCAAAAATAAAAAAATCTGCAACGTGCTCAGATGCGCCTGGCGAAAGAATCAAGAAGATTCAGGAGAGATCCTTTCGAAATATATGAGCTTAAGGTATACCCTACGTACCAATGTGTAAAAACAACGAGTCTGTAATGATAAAAAGGAAAAGAAGGTATGGCCACCATCGGGTCCGGCGGCACACCGACCATGCAGATCGTTCCGGGATCGGTGGCCAATGGCCGCTATGAAGTCAAGCGGGAGATAGGCCGCGGCGGAATGGGTGTGGTTCATCTTGCCTGGGACCGAACCATGGAGATCGAGGTGGCGCTCAAGGTCATCCCCCAGGAATTGTGCATGGATCCGGCGGCTATCAGCGATCTCAAACGGGAGACTTCCATAACCCTGAAACAGGCAATCCCTTTGTTGGAACAGGTCGCCGCTGCCCTGGATTATTTGCACAACGCAAGTCCTGCGGTTATCCACCGCGACCTCAAACCCCTTAACATCCTGCTGAGCAAATCCGGTCAGGTTAAGGTGGCTGATTTCGGCCTTGCCAGGGTGCTGTGAGACTCTGCTTCCCGTGTTTCCGGCCATGACTCAGCCGGTACCCTGGCCTATATGGCCCCGGAACAGATCCGTGGCAAGGGAATAGGCCGGGCCACGGATATCTACGCCCTGGCAGCCATCACCTGTGAGATGCCGGCTGGACATCCTCCTTTTTACACCGGTGACCTGCGCTGGCAGATCATGCATGAAGAACTAGACCCTATACCGGATCAACCGGAGTATGTGAATAGGGCCCTACTGACAGGTCTTGCCAAGGAAAGTGATAATCGGCCGAATTCGGCCGCAGGTTTTATCGGTTCATTGACTGAGACTTCAGCATTTTCAAGCTCTTCCCCTGAATCTATGGCTGAGCCGGATCAGCCTGGACCGTCTGCTGACGAACAAACCCTGGTCGAACGTGAAAGGGTACAACCAAGCAGCAAATCTGATCCGGGCCGGTACCATGTGGAGGTATCCAAAAAGGGCTATACCACCAATCCAGGTCGTTGAGCTTGCCAAGGGAGAGAATTTGCAGGTGGATATCAGTCTGGAGGAGAATCTAGTTTCCTTTACCATCAAGCCCGATCCAGCCGATGCCAATGTTCGTGTTTTGAATATTCCGGATACCTATCAACCTGGAATGAAATTGGAGCCTGGCCGTTATAAGATTGAAGTATCGAAAAAAGGATACGAAACCACAACCGGCTGGGTAGAGGTGAAACAAGGGCAGGATTTTTATTCCACTGTTGCACTCAAACCTGTTTCCGGGGCAATCTATGGAAAAACTTATACCGACCCGACCACTGGTATGGAATTTGTCTACGTGAAAGGCGGATGTTATCCGATGGGTGATACATTTGGTGATGGGGATAAGGATGAGAAACCGGTCCATGAGGTCTGTGTAGATGATTTGTATGTGGGGAAATATGAGGTAACCCAGGATGAATCCGACAGGTCCTTCATCAGGCTCCGACCGTGTGTATCGCGGTGGCAGCTGGTACTACATCCCGGGGTACTTGCGGGCGGCTAACCGCTACTGGAACAGGCCTGTTAACCGCGGCAACAACCTTGGCTTCCGGCTTGTCTTTCCAGCCCGGTGAAATACGATTTGTAGAGTACATCCTAAAATTCGACAGACAGCCAAATCTCCCGCAATCTCGCCCAAAATACTGACAAATTGCAACTTCAGGGTAACAAAGAAAAAGGCGGGACAGGAGTTGTATAAAACACCATGAAACAAAAAAAAGCACTTACCTTGGCAAGGTGTAAGCGCTTGTATTTACTGGAATACACGGAGGAGCTCGAAGTCCTGACCGGTGTGGTTGCTCAAATCATGGGGCATAAACCCAGCGCAACAGCCGAGCGTCATTATAAAGTCCGTCCTATAGAACTACTGCGAAAATGGCACGTTACCATAGAGCGATGGATTCTTGGGCAGTCTGGAGTATCCTTTGACTATGAAGAAGAACAGCAGCCGGGGTTGAAACTGGTACAGGGTGGTGAAAAATAAAAGTTGTCCTACATCTTGATAGACTTATAAAATAAGTTTAGAATATAATATGAAGAAGATTGAATGGAAAAATAAGGCACTCAGGCAGTTACGGAAAATCAAATCAAACGATGAACGTACACTGATAGTTGATGAGGTTGCCAAGCTGGAGAATTTCCCTGACTGCAAGAACGTCAAGACTATCGTCAATTCTGACGGCCTGTACAGATTGAAGGTGAAAAGATGGCGGGTGTTTTTCACTGACAAACTTGAAATTGTCACTGTAGAAGAGGTGAAAAAGAGAAATGAACGTACCTACAAATAATGTGCAGATCATCAAGCAAGGGAATAAGCCTATGTTCGCTGTTATCCCTTATGATGAATACCTGGCCCTTACCAATACAGATAATTCTGACGATGCAGTTATACCTCACGCTGTGGTTGAATTGGTCGTTAAGAACGGATGGAACCTGCTTAAGGCATGGCGCAAACACCTTGGCATGAATCAAAAGGAACTGGCGAAGCTGGCCGGTATCTCACAACCAGCTCTCTCTCAGATGGAACGTAGCGATAATCTCCAGGATATCACCATCGAGAAACTAGCTAAAGCGATGGGTCTTGAACCCGAGCAGTTGGTGGACTGATCTCATCTTTTACCGGGCTAGGCCCCGGTGTTGTAGGCGTTACGCAATGTGGCAGGCTGCGGCTCGGGGACTTTTTCGTTTCCATTGGCACCGATTAAATTCGCCGATTATTTGCCTACCAGAAAACCAAATAATAAAAAAGCACTTAACCTGCATGCGGTTAAGTGCTTAAATTATCTGGCACACCCGGAGGGATTCGAACCCCCGACTCTCGGATTCGAAGTCCGATGCTCTATCCAGCTGAGCTACGGGTGCGCCCATGATCTATATATTGCGGAGAGGCTGAAGCCTCTTTCTTGATGAGGGCCTCATTTTACTCATCTTCGGCTGGAAGTCAACTGTTATCGGACTTCAGCGCGCTTCTTTGCACAGGCGTACTCCTCGCTGCATGTCCGGTTCCACCGGTCACCGACTCATTACTCCGGGCTTGAGCAACTTGGGCGCCGGCAGTTCGCAATGCTCCAGGGCTGTGATAAGAGCCTGCGGATCAATATAGTCTGCCAGGCGTTGCTGCTGCTCGCGCAGAACCGGCAGAGCCTTGGCAGCCAGTTTTCCTGCCGCCTCCTGATATCCGTATTCGAGTTTGATGTACACCCCGGCTGCCCTGACCATGGCCTGGAGCAGGAGTTTCTCTTTTCCCTGCTGCTTGAGCCAGGCATGTTCAATGACTTCATGGACTTCAAAAAAAAGATCGTTATCCCAGAGCACAAATCCCTGCCAGAGAGGGTCTGTATGGTAGTCGGTGATGGTTTCCAGGCTTTTAGCGTAGCGTTGCAGTCTGAAGGAAATATAGTCGCGGTAGCAGGGAGCCTCGGCCTTGGAAGCAAATGTTTCTGCCACCTTTTCGGCCGGCTGCAGGGAGTGTTGTTTGAGAACATCTATCAGGGATTCTGAAAGTTGGTTGCGGATATCCCTGCTCAATCGGTCCATGAACGGTTCAAAGGATTTTTCTGTCATGGGAACCTCCGGTTTTGGTGTTTGCTGGAGACCTGCGCAGAATTGCTCTCCAAAAAATACCGCATTATTTGAGAATAACAACATGTATCGTACTGAGAAGCCAGGGGGGGCTGTCAGGATAATCTTGCCGTTGCACACCGGACATTTTTTTCTGTTCAATTCGCGCGTAACGCGCTAGATCTGCATGCCTGCATATTGAAACCCGCATATATCGTTACAACCTTTCCCTGTAGATCCGGTTATGCCCTATTTTTTGCTTGTTCTGGCAACCCTGTTCTGGTCCGGTAATTTTGTCATCAGCCGCGGCATGCATGCTTCCCTTCCACCAATGGGCCTGTCCTTCTGGCGCTGGGTCGTAGCGTTGCTGATCCTCTGTCTTTTTACCTTGCCGCAGCTGCGGCGTGACAGAGAACTTCTTTTCAAGCATTCCCGTTACATGATTATCCAGGGAATCCTGGGAGTAACAGCATTCAACAGCCTTATCTATATGGCAATGCAGACGACTACCGCCATCAATGGGGTGTTGCTGACTTCCATGACTCCTATCCTCATTGTTGTTCTTTCCTGGATTCGCTTTGGGGAGCTGCTCACCTTGCGGCAGATCACCGGTGTTTTTGTCTCTCTTACCGGTGTGTTGTTGATTATTGCAAAAGGAGAGCTTGCCGCCCTGCTGCGTGTGGATTTCAATCAGGGCGATATGTACGTTATACTCGCAGGGTTTATGTGGTCGCTGTATTCCACAAATTTAAAAAGCATGCCCAAAGGTTTGCACCCATTTTCGTACATGACCGGGATTGTGATTGTCGGGCTGATAGGTATCCTGCCGTTTTATTTACTGGAAATCAGTCAGGGGAAAACAGTTGCTCTGAATGCCGGCAATCTTGCCACCATTGTCTATGTAGGTATTTTCGCCTCTGTCATGGCTTTTCTTTTTTGGAATCGTGCAGTGCGGATTGTCGGGGCTAACAAAGCCGGTCCTTTTGTACATTTGATGCCCGTTTTCAGCACCATCCTTGCCATTATTTTTCTGGGAGAGAAATTTGTCTTCTTCCACACCCAGGGCATGCTGTTTATTTTTGGAGGTATTTTTATGACCACGTTTCGGGTTCAAAAAAGAGGTGCATGAGCCATGCGCATTCTACATACATCGGACTGGCACCTTGGCCATCGGCTGTACGGAAGAAGCCGGTATGAAGAGTTTGCCGGGTTCCTGGATTGGCTGGCTGCCTACATTGCAGAGCATGCTGTTGAAGTGCTCCTGGTGGCAGGGGATATCTTTGACACCACTACTCCAGGCAACCGCACCCTGGAATTGTATTACCGTTTTCTTCATCATGTATCCAGGGGCCCGTGTCGCGCAGTTGTGATAATCGCCGGCAACCATGATTCTCCCACCTTGCTCGAGGCGCCGAAAGATCTGCTGCGGCAGTTTCAGGTCCATGTGACCGGTGTACCGGCGGTAGATCCCAAAGATCAGGTTGTATATATTCCAGGTCAGGGGGATGACGGGCTGCTTGTCTGCTCAGTGCCTTTTCTTCGTGATAGGGATATTCGCCTAGCCGGAGCAGGAGAAAGCCAGGAGGAGAAAGCCGCCCGCATGGAACAGGAGATCGAGCGGCATTATCAACAGGTTTACGCTGCGGCCCTGGAGATCAGGGAAGAAAAGGGAAAAGAGATTCCTGTTATCGGGATGGGGCATTTGTTTATGACCGGTGGCAGAACTGTTGATGGAGACGGTGTGCGTGAAGTCTATGTCGGTGGGTTACAGCAGATGTTCGGCGGCAGTTTTCCTGCAGGTATACACTATTTTGCCCTGGGACATCTGCATCTTGCACAGCGTGTGGGAGGAGAAGACACCATCCGTTATTCAGGATCACCCCTTGCCATGGGATTCAACGAGGTCGGGCAGCAAAAAACGATGCTGCAGGTGGAATGCAACCCTGAACAGCTCCAAGTGCAGGAGGTGGCAATACCTGCCTTCAGGGAATTGCGTATACTCAAAGGGGAGCTGCCCGAAGTGCTGAAGGAGATAGCACAACTGCAGGCGGAAAACAGCACTGCCTGGCTGGAAATCAGGCATCAAGGCGTGATGGACGCAGGTTCTCTTCGCAGGCAGCTCTATGATGCAGTGGAGGGCAGTGGACTCTCTATTTTACGTATCCGTACCAGTCAACATCTTCCGTCCGGGCTTGAGCAGGACCATGCAGCACAGTCACTGGATGATTTGAGCGTGGAAGAGGTTTTTGAGCGCTGCCTGGAGTCAGTCGAACTGACCCTTGATGAACGTACTGAGCTTCAAGGGTGTTTTCAGGAAATTCTTTCGACCATGCAGATGGCGGATCACGGGAGCGAGGAATAAACCATGCGCATTCTGACACTCCATTTTCGTAATCTTAACTCTTTACGCGGTGACTGGCGGATCGATTTTACTGCTCCGGAATTTCTCAGCAATGGTATTTTTGCCATAACCGGCCCCACCGGGGCTGGGAAAACCACGCTGCTGGATGGTATCTGTCTCGCCCTGTTTGGCGCCACCCCAAGACTCGGCAAGATTACCAAATCCGCAAATGAAATCATGAGTCGTTCCACAGGGGAATGTTTTGCAGAGGTGGAGTTCCTTGCAGGCGGAGTCCGATATCGCTGCCACTGGAGTCAACACAGGGCCAGGCGCAAACCCGGAGGAGATCTGCAGCAGCATAAGCATGAGCTCGTTGATGCTGCAACCGGTAAGGTTCTGGAGACCAAAGTGAAAGAGGTCGCGAACCTGGTGGAGCAGATAACCGGACTTGAATTTGCGCAGTTTACCCGTTCCATGCTGCTTGCCCAGGGAGATTTTGCCGCCTTTCTCAATGCAGATGCCTCAGAAAGAGCGCCGATTCTTGAACAGATAACCGGAACGGAAATCTACAGTGAGATATCCATTCAGGTGCATGAACGCTGGACCGATGAGAAAAAACAGACAGAAGCATTTGTAGCCTCCCTGGGTTCGGTAGAGCTGTTCTCAGATGAGGTTGAAGAGGCAATGCAAGCCCGTAAAAAGGGGCTCCATGAACAAGTGCAGCTGCTGCAAAAGGAACTGGGATCGGTCGAGCGTCAGATAGCGTATCTTGCAGAGATAGATGCCCGTCAGGGCGAGCTTGAGGAACTGTCCGGAAAATTGGCATTGCATCATGAAGAATGCGAACAGGCTGCTGAGGATCTTTTCCGTTATAGGCTCGCACAGCAGGCTGCTGCGGTACATGGGCCGTATCAGGCCTATCTGAGTGCCCGACAAGCCGGGGAAGAGGACGCGAAACGTCTGGATTCGCTTCTGGAGCAGGAAACGAAAAACCGGCAGGCAGGTAAGCAGTTGCAACAGCAGGTGACGCAAATACGGGAGACGGTTAATGAATTCGAGCAGCATCTGGCCAAGGAACAGGAACTGTTGAAACAGGTTCGTGCCCTGGATATCACGGTTGGAGCAGCGGAAAAGCATCTGAGCCGGCAGCAGAGCGAATATCAGGAATTACAGAAAGAGCACGCCGCGCAGGAGAAAAAACAACAGGAGCAGATTCGCCGCCGGCAAGGGATTCTGGAAAAGAAAACCCAGGCAGAGTCCTACCTGAAAAAGCATGGTGAAGATGAGCAGCTGGTTGAACAGATGCAGGATATTGCCGGCCGATTGCAGCGCCTGATTACCCTGGAAAAGCAGAAACAGGAAACCCTGGAGTCTCTGGAAAAGTATGCGGGAGAACGAAAACAGGCAGCTGTCAGGCTGGAAACCGCAGGTAAACAGTATACGCAGACCAGGGAAGAGTATACAAGCCTGGAAAAGCAACATGCCGGGATGGTTGCAGAACAGCAGAAACGATTGGCCGGCAGCAATATTCAGGCATTGCGGGAGGATTTGGACCGGATTCGCACAACTCTACAAAAAATCGGCGAAATCAAAACATGGTACGGACAGCAAAACGAGGTACTCCAGGAGCAGGAGCAGAACAGATCTGCACAGCAGCTCACAGCAGAAAAACTGGCAGGATGCAGGGACAAACTGGCTTCCAGTCGAAAAGAACAGGCAAGCCGGGAGAAATTGCGTGAACAGCTGCAGCTCAACCAACAGTTGCGAAAAACCATTGTTGATTTTACCGAGGCTCGATCAAGACTTATCTCCGGAGAGCCTTGTCCGTTGTGCGGCTCCGTAAATCATCCCTGGCAGGAACAGAAGCCGGTGGTCACAGACCAGAGCACGGAGCTTTCCCAGGTGGAAAAGGAACTGAAAAATCTGGGAGAAGAGATCGCGTTGATTAGAGAACAGCGTGCCGGGCTTGAGCAGGCGGAAAAGAGTAACTTGCAGCGCAGCCAGACGCTCAGCAAGGCTCTGCAACGTTTGCAGGAGCAGATTACCGGAGGAATCAGCGAATGCGGCCTGGAAAAAATCCCTGAAACTTCGGAAGAGCTGATTTCGGTAGAGAAAGAGCTAGGAGTGCTTCTGCAGCAAACGCAGCAGACAATAACAGCAATTGATAAGGATGCAGAGAAACTGCAAAAAAGCCAGGCTGCACTTTCCCGGCTGCTCGACAGCGCACACCGACACGAAACCGCCTTCAAGGAGGCGCAGCATGCAGTGGAACGGGTCAATGATCGCCTGCAGGCGGCCGAACAGAGGCGGCAGGAAACAGAAAAAGGGGTGCAGGTACTGCAGGATGAACTTATTTTGCAATTACGGCCCTTTGGTATTGATCATGTCCCGGACGGGAATGTGGATCCTGTGCTGCAGCAATTGCAGGCTCGCCGTAAAATGTGGCTGGAAGCTGCAGACAATCACACTGCTGCCGAACGGGATCTGGCGGCGATAACCGCCACCCTGGAAGGGTTGCAGGCGGCGTTGGCTGAGCAGAAGCTTCGTCTGGAAAAGAAAGAAGCAGGTGTTGCCGAAGCCGGAGCGCAGGTGAAGGCCTTGCAGCAGGAACGACTGGCACTCTACGGTACAAAGGTTCCGGATACGGAAGAACAGCAATTACAGTCCAGGAAGGAAAGCCTTCAGCAACAGTATACCCGCCTTCAGGAACAACTGCAGCAGAGCGAAAAACAGGGGGTGCAGCTTGCGGAGAAGGTTCTGGCAACACGGGATTCTCTCAAAAGGAATACCGAGCTGGAGCAGAAACTATGGGATCAGTTTACCTGTCTGCTGCAGAAAAAGGGCTTTGCTGCGGTGGAGGAGTTTCTCGATGCCCTGTTGAATGATCAGGAACTGAACAGTCTGGCCCTGCTGAAACAGAACCTTCTGAAAAACCACAGCAGGCTCACGGTGCTGTTCAAAGAAAAATTCCTGGCGTTGGAACACCTGCAACAGGCGGATCCACCTGAGAAAAGTGCAGAGGAGCTGGGTGAACGGCAAAAGCAGTTGAGTCGGCAGGTGGAAGAGATACTGCAGCAGGTCGGCGCATTGAGCGAACAGTTGCAGCGAAACGAGCTGGCAAAAGAGAAACAGAAAGCCCAGTTGGAGCAGTTGAAACTGCAGCAACAGGTTGAAGACCGATGGGGCAGGCTGCATCAGTTGATAGGTTCTGCAGATGGGAAAAAATTTCGGGTCTTTGCCCAGGGTATGACCCTGGATCTGGTTATCCAACATGCCAACAGGCATCTCCGCAGAATGAATGACAGGTATCTGCTGCTGCGGTCACCGGAACAGCTGCTGGACCTGCAGGTCGTGGACAGTTATCAGGCAGGGGAAATACGTTCCACGAAAAATCTCAGCGGCGGCGAGAGTTTTATCGTCAGTCTAGCCCTGTCTTTGGGCTTGTCATCCATGGCAGGCAGGAGTATCCGCATTGATTCACTCTTTCTGGACGAAGGATTCGGCACCCTGGATGAAGAAGCCCTGGAAGTCGCCCTGCAGGCGCTCAGTGAACTGCAGCGTTCCGGCAAGCTGATCGGCGTTATTTCCCATGTTCCCATGATGCAGGAGCGGATAGGGGTGCAGATACAGGTTGTTCCCGGATCGGATGGGACAAGTCTGCTTGAAGGGCCGGGTTGCAGTCGCATACAGTAATGGGCACTTTGAACCAAAAATCTACATATTCAAAATACCCTAATGCTTATTGCGTTTTTTGCTCACTTGTTTCTTGCTGAGGGGGCTGGTTGTCCGGGGGCTCTGCCTTGGGCGGCCCCTCTTCTTTTTGTGTCTCATGCGCGGGAGGATGTTTCAGGCTGGCGCCCACCTCCGGAAGATAGGCATGGAAAGCCTTGCCGTAGATATCCCAGAGAGAAATAAAGAGCGCAGCCACAATGGGACCGATGATAATTCCCAGGATGCCGAACATGGTAATGCCGCCTAATGTACCGAAGAGGACAAAGAGGTCGTGCATTTCCGTGTCCTTACCTACCAGACGTGGACGGATAACATTGTCCAGGTTCCCGGCAACCGCACCGCAAAGAACAGCCAGGATAAGGACTCCTGTAAAATCACCTGATAACGCAAGGATAATTAGGGCAGGCAGCCAGACTACGGCTGTTCCGAATGCAGGCACGATGGACATCACTGCCATGAGTGTCCCCCAGAAAACAGAAGCATGAATGTCTGCCAGGGCAAAAGCAAGTCCACAGATGGTTCCCTGCATGATCCCGATGATCAGGGTGCCTTTCAGGGTAGCTGTAGCCACGGAAGTAAAACGTTTGAGCAAAAGTTGCTCATCGCGGTCATGGAGGGGAAGGAAGTAGAGAATTTTATCCAGCAGGAGTTTTCCCGTGTTCAGGAAATAGAACATGGAATAGAGCATGATCACACTGCTGAATATGGCGCTGACCGTAAGTTTGGTAACTGAATTCAGGTTGTCTATCAGAAAGGTGGTGACAATGCCTACGATCTGACCGGCTTTTTCTATCAGCACCTCCCTGTAGGGAAGGATATGCTCGGCATAGGGAATCTTGGCTATATACTGGGTCAGAATGCTTGGTTCATTTATGAATGTCTGCACCCAGGGAGTGACCGACTGGCCGACGCTGATTGCCTGGGAAACCACCACGCCGATCAGTATACTCAACGGAACCAGGACCAGAACAACAATGCCGATGAGCAGGATAACGGCGGAGATATTGTTTCGACCGCCTAACCTGTTGCTCAGCCAGACATGGGCAGGGTGCACCATGGCGGAAAAGAGTCCGGCCATGAACAGGGGCATGAGAAACTGACTGATCATGGAGAGGAAGAGGGCGGAAATACCCAGGACCATCAACAGTAAGACCGATTTATTGATAATCTCGCGGCCAACCATGGTACTCTCTCTTTTTTGTTAAGGGGAAAACCGAAATGCCTGTACCATCGTATGGTTCAAGATACCCGTAAGGATTACAGTCGATCAAGTGGTGATTGCCGCCGCTTCAACCATAACAGAGGTAAGCTGCCGCAACTGGTCGGGTTCGATAATATAGGGCGGCATGATGTACAGAAGGCGCCCAAAGGGGCGTATCCAGACGCCGTTTTCCACAAAGAACCGCTGCATTTTTTCCATATTGGCGGGTTCTCTCGTTTCAATGACGCCGATGCCGCCAAGCACACGGACATCGTCTACCGTATCCAGGTCCCGTGCCGGTGCGAGTTCATCCCGCAGCTGTTGTTCGATGTCTGCCAACTGTTGTTTCCAGTGCCCCTCCTGCAGCAGCTGCAGCGAGGCGCAGGCCACGGCACAGGCCAGGGGATTTCCCATAAACGTCGGACCGTGCATGAAAACACCGGGCGACCCCTTGGAGGTGGTGATTCCCACATCTTCGGTGGCAAGGGTTGCGGCCAGGGTCATGTACCCGCCTGTTATCGCTTTACCGAGGCACATGATGTCAGGGGTTACCCCGGCGTGCTCGGCCGCGAACAGGGTTCCGGTCCTGCCGAATCCGGTGGCGATTTCATCAAAGATGAGCAGCGCGTCGTGGGTATCACAGAGTTTTCGTAGTCCCCTGAGATACTCCGGATGATACAACCACATACCGCCTGCACCCTGGACTATGGGCTCGACAATAACAGCTGCGATCTCATGCCGGTGTCGTACCAGGAGTTCTTCCATTTCCTTGAGATCCCCGGGATTCCACTCTTCTCCGAAACGGCAGGCAGGTCGCGGGGCAAACAGTTGTTTGGGCAGGGAACGCTCGAACAGGGTATGCATACCGGTGACAGGGTCACAGACCGACATGGCGTGAAAGGTGTCTCCATGATAGCCGCCGCGGATGGTGAGCAGTCTGTGCTTCTCCGGTTTACCGGATACGTGCCAGTACTGGAGCGCCATTTTCAGGGCTACCTCCACGCTGACGGAACCTGAATCGCAGAGAAAGATTTTGTCCAACCCGGAAGGGGACATGTCCACCAGCAGCTTACCCAACTGAACGGCCGGTTCGTGGGTCAGGCCGCCGAACATGACATGGGACATACAGTCGATCTGTTGTTTGGCAGCCGCATCCAGGGCAGGGTGCCGGTAGCCATGGATCATCGACCACCAGGAGGACATGCCGTCAATAAGGCGGCGGCCGTCGTGCAGCTCAAAAGTCGCTCCTGCGGCGGACTTGACCGGAAAAACCGGCAGAGGATTGGTCATGGAGGTGTACGGGTGCCAAAGGTGGCTGCGGTCGAACTCAAGCATCTGTTCGGGCTGCATTACCGGGCTCCCTGTTCAAAGGTGTAGCCAAGACTGCTCAGTTGTTCCAGGTCTCCGGCAATACCTGATCCGGTTGTGGTCAGGTAATTCCCGACAATGGCGCCGTTCGCCCCTGCAGTGAAACAACGGTACTGATCTTTACCGAGCTGCTGCCGTCCCCCTGCCATGCGGATAACAGCTTTGGGGTTGATCAGTCTGAACAGGGCGACTACGGTCAGGACATCCTCCGTGCTGAGCGGTTCCAGCTGTTCCAGGGGGGTTCCAGGAATCGGGGTCAGGATATTGACGGGAATGGAGAGCACCCCAAGCCCCTTCAGCTCAAAGGCCAGGGCGATGCGGTCTTCCATGGACTCGCCCATTCCGATGATGCCGCCTGAACAGAGGGTCATACCGGCGGTACGGGCTGTTTCGAGGGTGTCGACCTTTTCTTCCCAGGTATGGGTGGTGCAGACTTTCGGGAAATATTCTCTGTTTGCCTCCAGGTTACAGTGATACCGGGAAACTCCGGCTGCGACAAGTTTGTCTGCAATCTCCCGGGTCAGCATTCCGGCAGAGGTGCACAGCTCCATGGAGGTGGCTGCCGAGATATCCTGGTACAGGGCAATGAGCTGATCCAGAGTTTCCGCATTCAGACTTCGGCCGGACGTGACAAGAGACAGTCGGTGCACGCCGTTACTGTCATTATCTTTGGCGATGGTCATCGCCTCGTCGCCTTCGATTATGGTGTAGGTGTCAATCCCGGTGTGATGCCTGGCGGACTGGGCGCAGAAGCGGCAGTTTTCCGTGCAGTTGCCGCTGCGGGCGTTAATGATCGAACAGAGGTGAAAATGGTTGCCCATAAAATGTTTACGAACCGCATCGGCGGCTTGAAAAAGCGGTTCCCTGTCGGGCAGGGACGCAAGCTTTCGTGCAGTTTCCGCATCAAGCTGTTCACCGCGCAGCACCTGTTGTACCAGTGTATCCAATGTTTCAGTGCTCATAAGCAGGCAGGCTCCTCGCCTGTAATACATGATTTGATATCCTGGGGAGGACCCTGGACAATCATTTCGGCAATTGTCAATTTAATCCGTGGGTAGAGGTGCCGTTTATGGCCGAGGAAGCGTGATTCCAGTTGCGCCATGCGCTGGTAGAGAATGGTTCTGTCCATGGCAGGTGCATCGGCTTCAACGGCATATCGATCCTTGACGATCTCCTGGCAGCGAAAACAGCCGGGAAAACGCATGTGTTGTCCGTCCGGACGGGTCAATGTGGCTGGAACTCCATGGGTCCGGCAGATCATTAACCGGTGGGTGTACAGGCTGCAGAGCCCTTCTTCATTCAGGAGCGGGCAGGGGATCTGCGGTCGAATCTGTTTATTGAGAAGATCATTGCTTTCCCGAACATATGCTTTGGCCCGCTCGGTAACTGCATCGAGCTGATCATCGTCAAGTCCGCGGACACCTTCCCAAAGGTAGGCCCATTCGCAGTAGGTATAATGTTGGAAATAGGAGTCGCAACAGTTATCGGGACATCCCTGACAGGTCAGGGAAATCTGTTTGGCGACCAGGTCATAACTTTCTGCCATGGTCGCGTAAATTTCGCTGATTTCACAGGAAAGCTCAGGCGGTAAAAATAGTTCACCCATAAAAAAATCATCCCGTCAGGCGGGATTCCTCAAAATATTGCACGCGGTAGGTTGCTACTTCAAGCCGGTCATGCAGCCATGCGTGTTCGTCCAGACCGGCCTTTCGACAGAGATGGCCTAAAAAAAGTTCCGCTTGGGGCAGTTGTTTCCATACCTGGGGGAGAAAGGTGGCGCCTAATCCTCCGGATGAGCGGATAATGACGCCGTCTTCCTGCGGAGTGAGCAGGGAAGGCAGCTCCCGGGCGTCGGTATAATCGAGTTTTTGCGGAGTGCTGAGGATAGACACTTCGATGTGCAGGGCCGGAACTTCGGCGGGTGAGACCGGCTCAAAGCGGTGATCGTGAAAGGCTGCATTGATTGCATGCCGCCGCACGGCATCACGTAAAGGTTCAACAGCCTCCAGGCTGCCGATGCAGCCCCGCAGTGCTTCGCGCTTATGGAGAGTAACGAAGACTCCGTGTTTGATGGAAAAAATAGGGTCGCTGAGTTCCGCTTCCGGGACAGGATTGCTCACATCCATGTGCAGATGCTGCTCTATTTCCTGCCGAGCAAGCTGAACTAAAATCTCCCCCTGGTTCTGGTTCAGCACTATTCACTCCTCGGGTAGAATACTTTTGCAAACCTGGTACTCTATTGCAGATAGCGGTCTTGTCAACACTTATCTTGTTGCAGCTCATTTGCTGAACGACAACTCTCCTTCGCTGGTAAACGGTATTGATTTCAGTAAACCTGCGCCGTCTATGCGGACATTACCGCTCAGACGATATTTCATGGGTGTGGAGCGGCTCCCTGACTGCTGTGTATCACCTATAATGTCAGCCATTGAAGAAATCATTTCAAACATGGAAGCATACACCTGTATGGGAATCACGGCTGTGCCAAAAGAGGGCACCGTGATTTCCTGATTGGTAATGCCACGGGCAAAAGGGCGCTCATCAACTGTCAGGTCACAGTTGAGTCCGCGTATTTCCAGGGGAACATCGTTGGAATTGAGCACCCGCAATTCGAGGAGAAAGGTGCTTTCCACGGCTGAAATTTCCTGAATCCGGATATCGGCCACTGAAATGTCCGGCGGTTCAGTAATCGCGCTGATCCCGGTACATCCGGAAAAAAAGAGTGTCAGGCTTAGCAGCAGCAGATTCAAAGCAACGGCAACTGTGCGCATGGTGTACCTCATGGTTGAATTTCATATGGGTAATACCACGGAGAGCGGGATTATCAAAGAGAGGAATAAAGGGAATGGCCGAAAGAGGATGGAGCGGGGATTGAAATTCTATTTTTCTTTGAGTTCAGGATAAAACTTTTCTATACATTCCGGGCAGATTCCGTGGCTGAACTGTACGTCCGCATGTTTGTGCAGGTAGGCTTCGATTTGGCTCCAATAGCCCTGATCGTCTCGTATTTTTTTGCAATGCGAGCAAATCGGTACAATCTCCCTGAGGGTCTTGATTTCATCAAGTGCGTTTTTCAGGTCAGCAATAAGTTTTTCTCGTTCCCTCTCCGCCTTTGACCTGGCGTCCAGTTGCCTGTGATTCAGCAGGTAGAAAACAGCTAATCCCATGGTACCTGCCACATAGGTAACAAGGTGGAAAAGGAGTTCCCTGTAGGAGTCTTTTTGCACGGCATTACTCACTTTTTCCAGGGAGACCATGGTGCTGATGCCGCCCCTGACATCACCGATTCCGTATCCCTGCTCAGCATGACAGGCAAGGCATGATTGGAGGGTGTAGACCGGAAGCATAACCCTGAGATAGGATTTGTCTTCGATCTCGACGGGTTCGGAGAACATAGTCATTCCCTTCTCAAATTCTTTAAGCGCAATCGTTTCCCAGGGAGCGGCTTTGTTTTCGGGTCGGATAACCTTGAGGCTTGTGAGATGTCCATGGGTATTGAACATTTCCATGCCGAGCTGATGCACCTGTCGAGTCATATAGGCAGGATTGATAAGTGTCAGGTTCTGTCCGTTCGGGGCGGTTATAATCTTGTGCGGATGATCGAGATAAGGATTCGGCCGGGTTTTTTCATCTATGGGGACATATACCCCGCCATGTCCGGAATTCCAGGCGCGATAGGTGAGATCTTTTTCCAGGATCGAGCGGCCGAGTTCCTGACCGAGAAGAGAAATGATCTGCCGTTCACTGCCTTTGTAAAAGCTGAGGACGCCAAGCTGGAACACCGTCCAGCAGAGAAATGCGGCTAGACACCAGGCTGTGAGATTCTTCTTGTCCTTTTGCAGTTGCTTCTGCACAGTCGCACTCCTTGTCGAGATGAAGAAACAGGCAAATGATTTCCGTGTAAGTATAGCATGTTTATCCGGCAGGTGCGTATTGAAATGACGGGTAAGAGGTGTTTTTCAAGTGATGCCGGCTGTCGTATAGGGGGGACCTGGATGCATAATCTCCGCTTTCACGCCTCCAGCTTGTGCGCAGATGATAACTCATAGGGAAAATGTATGTTTTTTCAACGCGCAACCGGTTTTTTATTGCATACTCACTTCTTTCCATGAATAATCGGCATAATTTTTTCCCTCACCCCCTCGTATTCCGGAGCATCAGAAGCGGAAGAACATACGTTTCCGTTGATGTGTAACCACATGCAACGTGGTCGTTGAAGACAGATTGTCAAAAAAACGTCGAATTTGGCCGTTGTGATTTTTTGTCCTGTGCCGCCACAGGTGCATATTTTGGACTATACCCATGCATAAAGATAAACTGAGCATCTTTTTCATCGTCCTGCTTGTCACTGTCAGCGGGTTATTTCTTTTCTGGGGAGGAGAATACACACACCATAACCATGAGCTGCTTTTTCTGCTTGCCACGGGATTCGGCCTGTTCATGGCCTTTAACATCGGCGGCAACGATGTGGCGAATTCCTTTGGTACCAGTGTGGGCGCCGGAACGCTGACTATTAAACAGGCACTTGCAGTTGCGGCAATATTTGAAGTAAGCGGAGCCGTCATTGCCGGTGGTGAGGTGACCGATACCATCCGTAAGGGAATCGTCGATCTTTCCTCTGTTACGGCAGATGCTGATTTTGACGTGCTGGAATTTGTTTTTATCATGATGTCCGCCCTCTTTGCGGCCGCCACCTGGCTGCTGTTGGCAACCAGGAAAGGATGGCCCGTGTCGACAACACACTCCATTATCGGCGGAATCGTAGGCAGCTCCATCACTCTGGGAGTGTTGGTCAACGGCACCTCAAACGCTTTTTCCCTGGTGCATTGGGATAAAATAGGAACCATAGCCCTTTCCTGGGTGATTTCTCCTGTGCTTGGCGGCACTGTCGCGTATACGCTGTACTTTTATATTAAAAAATATATCCTCCACTATAATGAGGAAGCAAAGGAGCAGCTCAAGGAAATCAAACGCCTGAAGCGGACACACAGGAACAAGCATAAATCAGCCATGGAAAACATGCCGCAGGCGCAGCAGATTGCCTGCACCATGGCTATGGTCCGAGATTCGGCCCAGACCCATGTTTTACTCCAGGAAAGAGGTGCGGAACTTTCAGAATCGGATTTTGAGTCAGACTATTACCGTGAATTGCTTTATATTGAAAAACAGCATGAATCCATTCAGGCGCACAGGGCCCTGGAGGTATATGTCCCCCTGCTGGCAGCGCTTGGTTCCACGGTTATAACCGCTATGCTGCTCTATAAAGGGCTCAAGCATATTAACCTGAATCTCACCGGCCTGCATAATAGCCTTATTATCATGATGACGGCTGCCCTGGTGTGGATGGTACTCTACATTTTTTCCCGCAGCCTGAAAAAGGCTTCCCTTGACCGCTCAACCTTCCTTCTCTTCAGTTGGATGCAGGTATTTACAGCCGCCGGGTTTGCCTTCAGCCACGGTTCAAACGACATTGCCAACGCCATTGGTCCGTTTGCGGCGGTCCTGGATGTGTTTCATGCCGGTACCATCAGTTCCCAGGCGCCCATCCCCACCATAGCAATGGTCGCGTTCGGCATAGCCATGGTCGCCGGTCTCTGGTTCATCGGCAAAGAGGTGATTATGACCGTGGGCACCCACCTAACAGAGATGCATCCTGCATCGGGCTTTGCTGCAGAACTCTCTGCGGCGGCGGTGGTCATGCTGGCCTCGATATTGGGCATCCCGGTGTCGTCGACCCATATACTGGTCGGAGCTGTACTCGGCATCGGGCTGGTCAACCGTTCCGCCAATTGGCGTTTGATGAAGCCCATTGCGGCAGCCTGGCTGATTACCCTTCCGTCGGCGGGGTTGATCAGTTCATTGACATTTGTTGTCTTGCGGAAGGTGTTTCTTTAGAAGGTCGTCGGGCAAGTCATCAGACTGCCCGACTATTTTATATGCTTTTTGCTCTCGTTGTGAATGAGTTCCAATTCAACCAGGGTTTTCAACAGCGCTGCTTTTTTAATGGGTTTCTGCAGGTATGCATCGCACAGGTTGTTATATGACTCAAACACTGTTTTGATATCATTTACAGCAGTCGTCATGACTACTTTCGATGGTGTTTGACAAAGGCCGGATTCATGCGCTGCCTGCTCAAGAGCACGTATTTCACCCAGGGCTTCAACCCCGTCCATCATGGGCATCATAATATCCAGGCAGATAAGATCATACGGTTCGCCTATATCCAGAGAATGCTCAACAGCTTCGAGTGCTTCCCGTCCATTGTCAGCGATTTCCGATTCCCCGTATTTTTCCAGGTGTGCGCTGAGCAGCAGACAGTTTGCCGGGTCATCGTCAACAATGAGTATTTTCAGCATAGTGTGTCTCTGATAAATGATTCAGGGAGAATTTCTGTTCATGCCAGCATTATATAGCAATTGGGTCGGCCGACAAAATAAATAATTGCCCTGGTGTGACTGTGTGGAGATGGTTGATTTTCCAGTTTTACTCAGTGAGGGGTAAAGCTGGAAGGGAAGCGGCTTTTGAGCGCTGTTTACTTGATGCGTTTATGAGGCTGGAATTTGACAAATAAAAAACAAGGGGTTACGTCGAAGTGACGTAACCCCTTGGGATTACTGGCGCGCCAGGGAAGATTCGAACTCCCGACCTACGGATTCGTAGTCCGGCACTCTATCCAGCTGAGCTACTGGCGCATAAATGTGGAGCCCATGTATACCCGATGTCACCGGCTGGGGCAAGTGTTTTTTTCAGGTTGGGTAATTTTTACTGCATGCCCTTGGTGTTCAGCAGCAAGACTACTCTGCATTCTCCCCATTTTGGACGGCGGCAATGAAATCAATCTGGTTTTCGCCGGGTTTGAGATCAGAGCAGGGGATGATATCGATCCGGGCATTGTGTTTCTGCTCCAGATCAAAGAGTTCCGCCCGTTTCTTATTCAGCAGATACTCCGCCACATCCAGGGGGAGTTTGCAGGTAACCCGGCAGATTTTCTTTTTACTTATGCCTGTCTGAATACGTCGCAGGTAGAAAAGCGCCATGGTTTCAACAGAGCGGACGACACCGCGTCCCCGGCAATGGGTACAGGTTCTGTAGCTGCCTTTTTCAATGGGTGCTCCCATTTTCTGGCGGGAAATCTGCATCAGACCGAAACGGGAAATCCTGCTGGTATCTACCTTGGCTTTGTCCCGCTTCATACTGTTACGTACCTGCCGTTCAACCTCACGGATATGCTTTTTGTTGCGCATATCGATGAAGTCCACCACAATCAGGCCTCCGAGATCCCGCAACCGCAACTGACGTGCCAGTTCTGTTGCGGCCTCCATATTGGCCAGAAAGATAGTTTCTTCAAAATCGGCATTTTTGGAAGTACGGCCGGAGTTGACGTCAATGGCCACCAGCGCTTCGGTGGGGTCGATAACGATAGATCCACCCGAAGGAAGCGTTACCTGGGGTTTGAAAATGGATTCTATCTGTTCCTCAATATTATATTGGTTGAAGATAGGTTTCGCCCCCCGGTGCATTTTGATTTTGACCTTACGCTGGGAAGCCGGAAGCAGTCGAGTAAAGTTCTTGACATGCTCATAAGAGGTGGATGTGTCTACATGAATTTCAGTGATTTCAGGCGTGTAGTGGTCGCGCAGGAAACGTGTGACAGTATTATCTTCTTCGTACACCAGAACAGGCGCCGGTTGTTCCTGCCCTTTAGTTTTGATTTCGTCCCAGAGTCTCAGGAGATAGCGAAGATCTTTGTGAAAGGCGGTTTTGGTGATATCTGCGCTGGCGGTTCGGATGATGTATCCTATGCCTTCAGGGATGTTGAAGGAGGTCATCATCTGACGCAGATCAGCCCTGCGGTCCTCTTCCGTGATCTTGCGGGAAATTCCTGCGCTGTCACTTCCCGGCATGAGTACCAGAAAACGGCCGGGCAGGGAAAGATAGGTAGTGATATTGGCGCCCTTGTTGCCGGTGACCTCTTTCACCACCTGCACAAGTACTTCCTGGCCTTTTTTGACTACTTCTTCGATCTTCAGTTTCTTCCACTGATGCTGGGCAACGAGCTGCCGGTTGCGTTCACTGATATCCTGGCGGTAATATTCAGGGTGTATTTCATTAAAAGGCAGGAAGCCGTTTCTGCCGGTGCCCATATCGACAAAGGCCGCCTGCAGGTTGGGTTCTATGGAAACAATGGTCCCCTTGTAAATGTTGTTTTTGGTCCTTTCCCTGGAGACGGTGGTAACATGGAAAGATTCCAGCTTGCCGTCTTCAACCAACGCGATACGGCACTCTTCAGGTTCTTCCGCGTTGATGAGCAGTTTTGTAAGGACCGATCTGTCGGGTTCCGAGGAGGATTCCTGCTCTTCTTCATCAGGTTCTTCCCGCTCTGCTTCAGGTTGTTCTTTTTTCCTGTCCCCGGTTTTTTTCTTGTTCTGTCTTTTAGGCTTTCTGGAACGCTTGGGCTTATCCTCGACAGGCTCTGTCCGGTTCTGTTCCTCCTGTTCGACGGTTTTTTCAGGTTCAGATGAATCGGCAGGCTCGTCCGGCTTTTTTTGCTCCGCTAGGGGCTCTATGAGCGGATCGCCTGAATCCGTATGCGATTCAGGAGCGTCCTCTGTTTCAGGCTTGTTATCTGCTTTTACCTGAATGGTATCATGTGCAGTGTCTGCACTGTCTTGCCGCGCAGAAAGCTTTTCAACGACAACAGTGTCCGTTTCCGGCGCTGACGGCTCAACGGAATCGACAGGGGAAGATGCAATTGTTCCCCCGCTGTCAGTGAGAACCGTTGCGGCGGGGGAAGCCGGTTCAATGGGTTGAGATACAGGAGCAGGTTGATTTTTTGCTTCCGTATGTGTATTCCGGTTTGTGTTTTTCTTTTTTTCCGGAACAATACTTTTCCACCAGGCGCCGGTACTGGCTTTTCTGATGGTCTGTTTCTTTTTGGGTGTTTCCTTATTTGTTTCTTCTGTCATATGGTAACCTTACTTGAATGGATACAAGCAGGACTTCCTGAACCTTTCCCGCATGCTGAGGAAACTGTAAAGTCGGCCTCTCATGGGGCGTGACGAGCATATGCGGAGGGAGCCGGTCTTTTCAGCTGTATGAATGCGCTGAGGGTGCTTTGAAAAACAGGGGGTTGTCCGACGTTTTCGCTGCGCTCTGAATTGCATTCTCGCAATGGTGGCATACGTCTGCGATGATGCTTTTCTAACGCCTCGAATCTGAACAAGTTCTTCAATTTTTCGAGGTACCCTTGGGTGATTGCACGTACTGATAAAACAGGTGTCCTTCGTGGCTGTATGTTCGAACTTTTCCTTTGTATACCAGCGGTTCAAGAAGTTGCTTAACTTTTTCCGAACTTCCTATACTGTGTGTTGTGCTGATATCTGCAGCCGTACACGGTCTGCGTTGAATCGTTTGTAGAATCCCATCAATACTTTCAGGGTGCAGCGAAACTCGGCTGCACATGTCACCAGGACAGGCAGGGTCTTCAACCTGGCTGCTCGGCGCCGGCAGATCGATGGGGATGGATAACTTGTGTTTGAAGAACTCTGCAATATTCTTCAATGCATCATTGGTGACAGGGTGGGCCGAAGAAGAAGCGGGAGGCCTGAAAACCGTGTTAAGCTGGACTCTGTCCGGCCGTATTGCCTCGATGGCCCGGCACAAGGCCTCGAGCTCTTCAATGCCGTCGTTCATGCCCTGTACAAAAAGAATCTCAAGCCACAGCCGGCCTGCAAAATCTCGGGAGAATGCGGTTAATCCCTCAATGATTTTTTCTATCTCAATGGATTCATGGGGGCGGTCGACCCTTTGAAATGCAGCGGGAGTTGCTGCATCCAGGGACGGGATGACAATATCTGCCTGAGCCAGTTCCTGTCTGACATCATGAGATCCCATGGTGCTTCCGTTTGTCAGAACCACGACCGGTTTTGATGATATCTGTTTGAGATGGGATAGAATACGCCCAAAATCACTGTGCAGCGTAGGCTCTCCGCTGGATGTCAGCGTGCAGACATCTATATGTTCGCTGAATGAATCGTCCTTGAAAGCGGAGGTGATTTCTTGAAGGATATCTTTGGTGGGAGAATATTTTTTACGTACATGGCAGCGAACCGGCGAAGGGCCGACCTCGCAGTAAACGCAGTCAAAATTACAGATTTTTGATGGAAAAAGGTCGATGCCGAGTGACCGACCTAGACGCCTGGAACGTACCGGGCCAAAGATATATTTCATAAAATGGGTATGCTGGGCTACATATTGATGGCAGGTGCATCGGATCAAATCCTTGAGACTTTGATATTTACCTGCCCCTCAACCTGCCGTTTATTAAACCAAATCGTCTTGTAGTGCAAGCCAATTCTACGAGTTTTGTCTTGACACAATACAGCCATGGGCGTACATTCCGACAGATCGTATGCGTAAATTTTATACACGTTATTCTAATACGTTGCTCTCGTTTGATTGCGCCTATATAATAGCATTATACAAACAGTACCCATCCGGAAACAGCCTTTTGGCTCGATAGCTGCGTTATGCTTGAAGTTTTATTCTCGGAGTTAAGTAAAAAATCCGATATTGCATATATATACGTAGTACAATAATATGCATGCCTTGAGTGATACGCAACCACCCAAAGTTACCTCTTTTAAAAAGGAGCCGATCGAGGTGAAGCAATTTACAACCAGGTCCCCGATCCTCAACCTTATTCTGACATTACTCATCTGCCTCTATTCCGCTGAGGCGTACGCAGAGTCTGCGGATGCCCTGCAATGGGAAATAACAGCAGATAAATTGACCCGTTATGAAGACCCGCCAAGTATTATCGCCGAAGGTAATGTGGTATTGGAAAAGCGGGAAGAGGTTACCCGGGAAGTGAAGACAAAGTCTTCCGGCTGGGCTGATCTGCTGGGGGAGGAAGCTGCTGTTGCCGAAGATCAGGAAGAGAAAAAAACCGTCACCACCCAAAAAGTTTTAACCACCATCAAAGCCGACTGGATGGTCTATGATGTCGATCTGGGGCGCGTCAAGGCACGGGGTAATGTGCTCATAGATATAGGGCCGGACCAATTGGCTGCAGAGTCGGGAGTGGTTAACCTTAATGAAGAAACCGGCACCTTTGACGGCGCGACCATTGTCCGGGAGTACAAGGATATGCACATCCAGGGCAAGGTGATTGAAAAAACCGGTGATCTTACCTACCATATTGAAGACGGGTGGATCATTACCTGTAAACTCAAGGATGATGAAACTCCCCCCTGGAGTTTTGCCGCCGCAGATACCAAGATTACCGACGGCGGTTATGCCTTCCTGAAGCATGCCACTTTTCGGATCAAGGGTGTACCTGTTCTCTACACGCCTTATATGATTCTCCCTGCAAAGCGACAGAGACAGACAGGGTTCCTGTTTCCGTCCATGTCCTATTCCGACCGTGACGGTTTCGGGGTGGAATTACCGTTTTTTATCAACCTTTCCCCCAGCAGTGACCTGACCCTGTACCCCTATTTCATGGCTGAACGCGGGGTGATGCTGGGTGCGGAATTCCGGTATGTGGTTGATACCAACGACAAAGGAATGATCATGGGCAACTATTTGTCAGATGAGCTAAGTGATCCTTCCGAGACGGAATACTATACGGAAACGGGATATGTACATACCAATCAGTCACGCTACTGGGTACGCGCCAAGGCTGATCAGGATATTGGAGAATGGATATCCAGATTGGATATCGACCTGGTTTCCGATCAGGAATATTTGCGGGAATTTGACAGCGGTAACACAGGGTTTGACACCAGCTATGATCGTTTTCAGGAAATCTTTGGTCGATCATTTGAAAACGATACCGACTTCTACCGGACCAACTCCCTGAAAATGCTGCGTTCCTTTGATAATGGGACATCCTTTCAGGGTGACATTGTTATTATTGACGACATCACCCAGGCAGAAGCCTCTCCGACTCAGCTCTGGAAACTGCCGAGTATGACATATACAGGGCTGATTCCGTTGTACGAAGGCAGCAATATAGATTTTACCTGGGATGCGGATTACGTTAACTATTATCGGGAGGAAGGCGTCGGCGCCCACCGGTTTGACCTGCATCCTCAACTCTCCACCTCTCTGCCGGTCAGTCAATATCTGGAGACAACCGTCACCGCCGGTATCCGTGATACATTCTACGGAATGCAAGTGAATGGAGATACCACGGAAAACAGAAATGGTGAGGGTGAAACGATCGACTTTGAAGATGGTGACACTGAAAATCGTCTCCTTGCCGATTTTAACGCCGAGATAGGGACCACCATGATTGGTGAGTTTGACACCTTTATGGGAAATTCCACTGAGTGGACGCATACCTTTCGTCCGTATGTAGAATATAATTTTATCTCCGATGCCGACCAGGATGAGATTCCCTACCTGGATACTACGGATACCATTGCCGACGACAGCACCATCTACTATGGGGTGGATAACTATTTCAATATATTCAGTGAACAAAACGGCAGGGTGACGGAGCGTTACTACGGATATTTTAAGATCTATCAGGGCTACAGCCTGCTCAGTGAAGATGAAGACACACCGCTCACGCCCATTTATATCGATCTTGGTTACTACCCGATTTCAAGAGTAAGCCTGAAATACAAAACTCGGGCAGATGTTTATGGTGACGGTTTTTACTGGCATTCTTTAGAGGCAAACCTACGAAGTAATAGAGGCGACTACCTCTCCGCAACTTACAAATTTAACGACGCCAGCGATACCGAATCGATCAGCGGCGATGCCTGGCTGGTTTTGCCCTATAATTTCTTCTTTCGCTATGAATTGTCCCATTCGCTTGCCGATGATCTCACTGTTGAAGAAAATTTCCGTGTGATCTACCAGCCTTCCTGCTGGTCCGTGGAATTCCTTTCTAATAAGTCAGAGGACGATCATAAGTATCTGGTGGTATTTCGTCTGGCCAATATCGGCAACCCATTCGGCATTCACATGCCGAACTGATCTCAACGAGTTGAGCAATGTATATTGATGTGTTTAATGGAGATGCAGACGGTATCTGTGCGCTGCACCAGCTCCGATTGCATCAACCACGGCCTCAAGCCAGGTTGTTGACCGGCGTCAAACGTGATATACGACTCCTTGAGGTGCTTGCCGCTGAAAACACTGTTGATGCCTTGATTACAGTGCTGGATATTTCGCTGGATAAAAATCGCACCCCCTTGGAGCAGCTGCTGGCAAACGGCAATTCTGTTTTCTATGCAGATCATCATTACAGCGGTGAAGCGCTGGATAACGAAAATCTGGAACTCCATATACATCCGGAACCTGAAATTTGTACTTCGCTCATCATCAGTCGATTGCTTGATGATGCCTATCTCCCATGGGCCATTGCAGGCGCTTTTGGCGATAACCTCAATGAAGTCGCCCAGAGTAATGCTGAAAAAGCCGGCTTAACCCGGGAGCAGACTGAACGGTTACAGGAGATTGGCGTACTGCTGAACTATAATGGATACGGGTTCAGCCTGTCTGATCTGCATATGTCCCCGGATATATTGTTCAGGGAAGTGCATGCTTATCCCGATGCTTTCAGCTTTTATGAGCAAAGTGATGCACTGACAGCGCTCAGAATAGGTTATGGCGAGGATATTGCCCAGGCGGAAGCTCTTGTCGCTACTGTGGAAACTGAAACCGCTCGGGTATTTGAACTGCCCAATGCTGCCTGGGCACGCAGAATAGTTGGTGTGTTCTCCAACCAGATTGCCCGTGAAAAACCTGAAAAGGCGCATGCCACCATGGTGCTGAATGCAGACGGCAGTCAACGGATAAGCGTTCGAGCGCCATTGACCAACCGTGACGGCGCTGATACCCTGTGCAGGCAGTTTCCAACCGGAGGCGGGCGGGCTGCCGCTGCAGGCATTAACGCGTTGCCGGCCGAGCTGCAGAGCGCCTTTGTTGAGGCACTTTCCAGCCATTTTCTCTAGGAGCCCCTCGGAGAATTGCTGTTTTTTCTCGTATCCTGTGATCAATGTTTCGTTCCTGTTTTGTCCTTTTTTTCTTTATCCTTTTTTTTCCCTGGTCAATGACCGGTGCTGGTGAGGCACGTCTGCAGCAGATATCTTTACAGGATTGGCCTTCTCTGGCCGATGACCTTGGCTACGCAGGATTGATTCATGGTCTGACCATGAGTGAACGGTATTTGAAAAAACAGTCAGGAAAGAAAATTATCCCCTTTGGCGATCGGCAGGTTACGGTTTCACAACTCCTGAAGGCAAACAGTCGACTGAAACGACTTGTTGCACAGAAGCCTGCTGCCAATGAACTTTTGGAACAGATGCAGAGACTCTTTACTCTCTATCGCGTCATCCTCTCCGGCCGGCAAAATATTCATGCACGAAATATCCTGGTAACAGCGTATTATCAGCCGATTTTTGAAGGACGTCTTACTTCGAGCGCTGAGTTCCAATACCCCCTCTACCGGATACCGGACAATCTTGTCCAACGAAGCGACGGAAAAATCGGACGTTTAGAAAACGGTGCGTTTGTGCCGTACTGGACACGAGGAGAAATACAAGGGCAGAATCGACTTGCCGGTCAGGAAATTGCCTGGCTGAAAGATCCTGTCGATGCTTTTTCCCTACATGTACAGGGATCCGGGTTGATTCGATTGGAAGACGGTTCCCTGCGCAGTGTTCGTTATGGCCGGCGCAACGGCCATCCGTACAGGAGTATCGGCAAGTATATGGTCGACACCGGCAGAATGCCGCTCGAACAGGCCGGTTTTGACACGATTCGTCAGTATCTGGCGGAACACCCGGAAGAACGTGAACAGATACTCAGTCACAATGCTTCGTACATTTTCTTTCGCTGGTCGAATACCACTGAGGCCATAGGCAGTATGGGAGAACCTGTTTCAGCCGGCCGTTCCGTTGCTGCGGACCCCGCCGTGTATCCTCTTGGCGCGGTCGGCTTCCTGAGCGCTCGCATGCCGAAAGTACAAAAAGGCAGGGTGGCGGGCTTCAAGGATATGCATCGTTTTGTCCTTGTTCAGGATACGGGCTCAGCTATTAAAGGAGTAAACAGACTGGATTTCTTTTGGGGGCGCGGGAAGGAGGCCGGAACAGCTGCAGGCAGGGTAAAACAGCAAGGCGCATTGTATCTCTTTTTACCGGCAGGCACTTGATCAACATGCTGTTTGCTTATTTTTTACAGAGTACTACTTGATGCAGCCTTCATCCATTGTCACCTTGATTACCGATTTCGGACTTCAGGATCCATATGTCGGGCAGATGAAAGGCACGTTGCTCGCCGCTAACAGGGAAGCCCTGATTGTTGACATTACCCATGCTGTTTCTCCACACGACATACTCTCTGCCGGATATGCGCTGGCTGCAAGTTATGTCCATTTTCCAAGCGGTACAGTGCACCTGGTTGTGGTTGATCCGGGAGTAGGGAGTGACCGTAGGATACTTGCAGCCCAAGGGGATGGCCATATGTTTATTTGTCCGGATAATGGTATTCTCTCACCTCTTCTCGAACTGGGAAAGCTGGAGCGTGTGTATGCTGTGGGATATGAGCAGCCGGGAAGTTATACTTTTCATGGCCGTGATATTATGGCCCCGCTTGCAGGCAGGCTGGCAAAGGGTGAGCCGTGTGAAAATTTCGGAAAACCTGTCGCCTTAGAGGATTGCGTTACACTGTCGGCTCCCGGAGCTGTACGTAAAGGCAGTACACTCCTCGGGGAAGTGATTCGCATCGATCATTTCGGTAATGTTCGGACCTCCCTGCGCAAAGAGGATCTCGAACAGGCCGGGGCCGATATACGTGAAGTCACTATCGGACATAGCCGCATTACGAGTTTCTGTCGTACCTATGCCGAGATTGTGCCAGGTTTGCCGGCCATTCTTATCGACAGTGACGGTTTTATAGAAATTGCGGCGAACCAAGCCCGTGCCGCAGACCTGCTTGAGGCTGCTGTTGGAGATCAGGTCGTTGCCGATCTGCACAGGTGAATACGATACGCTATCATTTTGATCCTTACTTTATTCACTACAGGACCGGTCATAACACGGTCCCGCCCGCTTTTTTTCCTGCGTAGAGAGCTTTTATCCGAAAGTCTCCGGCAGCGAGCAGAAGGCGCCATGCCGGAGTGATAAACTTTCATGCTTCCTTGTGGCCGGCCAATCTGGTCCAGCCATGCTGGTTTATAGGAAAGTCTCCGGCAGACTCCTAGTTAGTGTCTGTCCATAAATGGTCTTTTCGGAGTCTCGTTCCTCGCTTACCTACCCAATTTTTGCGTTATGCTCAAAATTTTATCCTCGAAGGTAAGCGTAGACTCCGATATCACCTATATGTCTGCGGTAAAATTTATCGCATGCCTCGGAGTCTTCGCTTACCTAAACTTAAGCAAAAATCCTCATTTATGGACAGACACTAGTTACCCAGTTGACCGAAAACCTCCCAAAAATCAGGAAAGGATTTGACCACACAGTCTTCGCCGGTGATGGTAACACCCGGCACCTTGAGGCCGGCGACTGCAAAACACATGGCCATGCGGTGATCGTCGTAAGTGGTTATACTTGCCCCGTGAAGATTGGATCCTCCAGCCCGACCGTGGATAATCATACGGTCCTGTTCTTCTTCTACCTCCGCACCCAGCTTGCGTAATTCCGTTACCACCGCAGACAGACGATCGCACTCCTTGATTCGCAGATGGGCAATGTTATTGATGGTAGTCGTCCCTTCGGCAAAGGCGGCAACGACAGCTAATGTCGGCGCAACATCAGGCATATCGCCCATGTCTACTTCAATGCCTTCCAGACGGTCAGGACCCTGGACAGTCACACCTGTCCCTGTCTGGGTCACTTCGCATCCCATTCTGGCAAGCAGGGGGACCAGATTGGCATCACCCTGTAACGAAGGCACAGGAACATTGGCGACGGTCACCCTGCCGCCGGTAACCGCAGCAGCACCCCAAAAATATGATGCCCCGGATGCATCGCCCTCAACCTGGTATTCACGACCCTGATAGACGCCCTGGGGAATCCGGAAATGCTTCAGGCTCGGGGCGGCTTCAACTTTGATGCCGAAATCAGCCATCACCGCCAGGGTCATGTGCACATAAGGCTGGGACAAAACCTGACCATCCACAAATAATTCCGCGGCAGAGGCTGCATAAGGCGCGACAAGGAGCAGAGATGAGAGGTACTGGCTTGATTTCCCCTCGGGCAGGGTGGTGATATTACCGGTGATTCCTTTAGCCTGGATGGTTAACGGAGGGCAGCCGGTTCCGGCATCACTGACGATATCCACACTCCATCCTTTCAGTGCTTCCATGAGTGGTGATATGGGCCGTTCAGCCATACGTTCACTACCTGTTATATGCATGGTCCCATGACCAAGGGAAGCAACTGAAGTCAAAAAACGGGTGGCTGTACCGTTATTCCCGAGAAAAATTGGTGATTCCGGTGTGGCTATGGCGCCTCCCTGTCCAAAAACCACCCACTGTTCAGGGTTGCCGGCATCAACCTCGATTCCCATCTGTTTCAATGCTTTGATGGTATAAGCGGTATCTTCGCTGGCTAAAGGACCGTAGAGGGTAGAGCTGCCCCCGGCAAGAGCGGCTGCGATCAGGGCTCTCTGGGTAAGGCTTTTTGAGCCTGGAACAGTGATGACGGCATCTAGAGTAGCGACAGGTTGAATGGTGATCATGGTGTCTTAAATGTATGTGAAAAGAGTTAAGCGGGTAACGCCGTGATAAGCGCCTGACGCATCAGTTGAACAGGAGGTTCCTGACCGGTCCAGAGGCGAAATTGCTCAACACCCTGGTACAGCAGCATGGCAAGACCGTCAACAGTCCTGCAGCCCTGTTTCCGTGCCTCCCTGAGAAGACGGGTTTCCAACGGAGCATAAACTATGTCCATGACTGCTTGAAAGCGGCAGAGTCCTTCCCCGGGAAAGGGTGATTGGTCTGTATGGGGAGTCATGCCCACGGTGGTGGTGTTGATGAGGATATCACCTGTGTAAGATTGCAGGTTCTGCAGGGAGATCCAGTTGCAGCGGAGAGATCGGGCCAGATCTTCAGCCTTGGACTGCGTCCTGTTGCAGACGGTTACCTCAGCCCCGGCACGAAGCAGACCGTAAGCTACCGCTTTGGCTGCACCGCCTGCACCAAGTACGAGCGCAGAACTTCCTTTCAGGGCAATGTGCTGTTCCAGGGCCCGGTTGGAGCCGATCCAGTCGGTGTTGTATGCCTTCACCTTGCTCCTACCTGTGTCCGCAGATGTGAAAACCAGGGTGTTGGCTGCTCCGATATCTTTAGCAGTGTCGTCAATCTCATCAGCCAAGGAAAGCACAGCCTCTTTATGGGGCACGGTGATGGACGCACCACGAAAACCCAGATGCCGCATGCCCTGCACCCCTGCCTGGATGTCGATAATGTGCAGGGGAACGTAGACGCCGTTGTAATCCAGGGCTTGAAAAGCAGTGTTGTGCATAACGGGACTGAGCGAATGATGGACCGGATTACCTGCTATGGCAAAGAGTTGAGTCGAGCCGTTGATGGTCATTGTTTTGTATTGAACAGTGAAAGAAGGGAATGGAAGTGATCCAGACTGAACTGTCCGGGAGCGGTTGCCTGTGCCTCGTCAAGAGCCAGGTAGGTCATGTAGCCCCCCATGTAGATGGTTGCAAAACGGCTTATTCTGCCGGCTTCTCCCATGCAGAACGCTATGAGAGGAAAACGAAGATCCTGAGCGCTGTTCAGCAAGTTAAGCACCCGGGAAACATCAGTTGGGGTGTTGGCAGTGGTGATGATCTTGCCGATGTCTGCACCACTGTTCTGCATTCTGCGCAGGATATTGATCAGCTCATTGTGTCCGGGGGTGCCGGAAAAATTATGGTGGGAAACGATGGATCTGGTTTGTCCGGCGCGAGCCTTTGAGAGCACCCTGGAACGAAGGATCGCCTCGGTTTCAAGTTCGATGTCCACAAACGCGGCCTGTTCCTCGACGGCCTGCTCGAGAAGGGCGATCCTGTCCTGTTCCGGTCCCTTATACTTTCCTCCTTCCCACACAGGACGGTGGGTGAAGAGCAGCGGGGTTGCAATACACTGTCGACACGCCTGGATATCAGGATGGGTCATGCCGTCCAGACGAATTTCAACCACGTCGTAGTGGAGCTGGACAGACTCCAGCTGCTGGGCAATGGCAGCAGCGTCGGTACCGGTAACGGCTACGCAAAGCTTTCCTGGAATCATGCCGCACTTCCAAGGCGAAGGGAGCCGATGATGTCCCGGACACAGTTTTCCTGTTGTTCATACAGGTATCGATGCAGACCTGCGATAATTTTTTCACCGGCCTGCGGATTGTAAAAGTTGGCTGTTCCGACCTGGATGGCTGTCGCACCCGCGAGGAGGAATTCAATGGCATCCTCAGGCGTTTCAATCCCGCCGATTCCGATAATGGGAATGGAGACGGCCTGGGCGGTTTGCCAGACCATCCGCAGTGCGACGGGTTTAATAGCCGGGCCGGACAGACCTCCTATGACATTGGCAAGTTTGGGACGCCGATTGGTACTGTCTACGGCCATACCGATGAGGGTGTTGATCAGAGAAATGCTGTCGGCGCCGCCCTGCTCAACGGCCTGGGCCATGGCTGCTATGTCGGTTACATTGGGTGAGAGCTTTATTATGACAGGCAGATCTGTAGCGCTTTTTACTGCAGCAGTGACGGACTTGGCCATTTCCGGATCAACTCCGAAGGCGACGCCTCCTTTCTTGACGTTGGGACAGGAAATATTGACCTCAATACCGTGAATTCCTTCATGATGAGTAAGTTTTTCAGCCAGGCGGGAATATTCATCGAGGGAGTCGCCCAGAATATTGACAATAACCTTGGTCCGCAGCGTCTTCAGGTAAGGAACTTTTTCGGTCAAAAAACGTTCCACCCCGACATTCTCAAGACCAATGGCATTCAGCATACCGCTTGCCGTTTCGACAATACGTGGGGGTGGATTTCCTGGTCGAGGTTCAATGGAAATACCTTTAACCACGATTCCACCGAGACGATGGAGGTTGATAAGGTCTTCAAATTCACGTGCGTAACCGAATGTTCCGGATGCAGTCATAACCGGATTACGCAAAATTAGACCGCCGATATTGACCTGCAGGTCGGCTTTTGGAATAGGATTTACAGGGTCCATAACACCTCATCGGCATTAAAAACCGGCCCATGTTTACAAACATGGCGGTAACTTTTATCATGGGCGAAGATGGTGCAGCCAAGACACGCTCCCAGACCGCAGGCCATATGTGTTTCAAGTGACGCCTGACAGGCGACTCCTCCGGTTCGGCATTGCCTGGCAATCGCAGCCATCAACGGATGCGGGCCGCAGACAAAGACTCTGGTGACCGCAGGCAGGACCTGCTCAAGCAGTTCACTGACAAATCCATGGTGACCAAGACTGCCGTCGTCCGTGGCAGAGAGCACCTGATAACCAAGTTGCTGAAAATCTTCGACAAGGGGAGTAAGTTCTGTTGCATTCCGGGCGCCGAGCAGAATTGTATGATCCTGCCTGGGATTGGCAACAGTCTGCAGAGATTTAGCCAGGAACAGCAGGGGCGCAATCCCCATGCCTCCTCCGATTAGACAGGCAGGTTCCTGGGCTGAGTAGCGGAATCCTCTCCCCAGGGGGCCTATCAGGTCGGTTTGATCTCCAGGCTCCAGATCAGTGAGGCAGCGCGTCCCTTTACCGATGACTTTGTAAAGGAGGTGGAGCATACCCCCTGAGGTTATGTTATGAATAGAGAACGGTCGTCTGAGCAGGGGATCACTGGTATCTGAACTCTTGATCATGACAAACTGCCCTGGTGCGGCCGCCTGCGCAATCTGCGGGGAGTGAACGGTCAGGCGGTATATATCGGGCGCGAGCTCGACCTGAGCCTGCACAACTGCTTTTTCCTGGAAGTTGGGCATGTAAAACGCTACATATAAAGTTAATGGTAGTGAGTTAGAAACACTACATAATACATAAAAAAACGGGTTGTGTTTCCCTGGACCCTCAGCCTTATGGTACGTGAATGGAACTTTTTATTGCAGGTATTGTTGCTGTTTTTGGAGCTGTTATCGGCTCGTTTCTGAATGTGGTCATCCTCAGGCTTCCGGAAGACGGCGCTTCTATCGTCTATCCGGCGTCCCACTGTCCACGGTGCAAAACACCTCTTCAATGGTATGACAACATCCCCATACTCAGTTACTGCATGCTCATGGGCAAGTGCAGAAACTGCAATGAGCGGATCTCCATTCAATATCCACTGGTGGAAGCCTGCATGGCCCTGCTTGCTGCGGCAGTTTACCTGCGGTTCGGCCTTGGTTTTGATTTTTTCTATTATCTGTTTTTTGCAGCCTGCTTACTGGTTATCATATTTATTGATCTGCATCACCAAATAATTCCCGATGTCATCAGTCTTCCCGGAATAGGTATTGGCCTGGCAGGCTCTTTTTTTAGTCAAAATCTCACCTGGCAGCAATCTGTTTTTGGGGTTTTATGTGGAGGGGGGATACTCTTTCTTGTCAGCTATGTATATTTTAAGATCGCCAAACAGGATGGAATGGGGGGAGGCGATATAAAGTTGCTTGCCATGCTCGGAGCTTTCCTTGGTTGGCAGAGCCTGTTGTTTATTGTCTTCTTCAGCTCCCTGACCGGGTCCATTGCCGGTATCGCCGCCATGGTTCAGCAAAAGAAAGGCGGCAAAACCAGGATTCCTTTTGGACCTTTTCTGTGTATAGCCGGGTATATGTTTCTCTTCTATCAAGATCGTATATTCCAGCTCTGGGATTTATATCTTCAAGTCATGGGTACGTAACGGCGGCGGATTAAGGATGAGTACATAAAAAAAGCCCGCGGTTATTGCCGCGGGCTTTTTATTTTAGGCGTGTACTGAAAACGTTACGCTTCCACCTCGTGCTCTACATCTATGGCTATCTTGTAGAGAATGGTCAGAATAAAAAATCCGGCGGCCCATATGCCGATGGTGATGAACAGCTCATTGGCAGTCGGGTAGTACTCTGTGATTTCCTCTAGTGGGGTAGGAACAAAGCCGCCCAGAACAAAACCTATGCCTTTGTCCAGCCAGAAGGAAAGAAAGATAGATGCGCAGCCGATACCCAGCCACAGATCATTGTCGCGCCGTGTCTGTGGGTAACAGATGAGGAAGAACCCGAATACAAAAAGTATCAGGAAACCCCACATGAAGGGAACCAGGTTGTTATACACATGACCGTGATGTTCGAGGCCGAAGAACAGGTACTGCAGTGTGTGGTAGTGACCTGGAATGTTGGAATAGTAGCCGACGAAAAACTCAAGGCCGACAAAGAACATATTAGCTATGGCCGCATAGATAATAATGGTAACCATTTTGTCGATCGCCTGTTTACCGGCGTCAAAATTGGCAACTCGTTTCAGGATCAACGCCATGATGACAATCAGTGCAGGTCCGGCGGCAAAAGCTGATGCCAGAAATCGGGGTGCAATGATTGCTGAAAGCCAGAAATGACGTCCCGGCAGACCACAGTAGAGCATAGCTGTTACGGTATGAATCGAGAACGCAAAGGGGATGGAGATATAGACAAAGAAATAAATCCATTTCGGCGGTGCCACCTGCTTACGTTCTGCAGTCAGGATTACCCAGCCGCATAGAGCGTTCAACAGCAGATAGCCCCAGAGCACACACATATCCCAGAACAGCATGGAATTGGGTGTGGGATGAAACAGAACATTCAAACCGCGCAGAGGCTGCCCAAGATCCGCCATAATGAACATCAGGCACATCAGCAAAGCGGATATGGCCAGGAATTCACCTAAAATGGTGATTTTGCCGAACGCCTTGAAGTTGTGTATATAATACGGGAGTACAAGCATGACACCTCCCGCTGCAACACCGACCAGAAAAGTGAACTGGGAAATGTACAGACCCCAGGATACATCACGGCTCATGCCTGTTAAACCAAGTCCGTAAAAGTATTGCCTCAGATAACAGATAACGGCAATACCTACAAAGAACCCGAGAAAGGCGAGCCACATCCAATAGTAATTGTTTCCTTTTAACGCTTTTTCAAACATGGCGACCTCACACTATGTAAAAGACGGAAGGATGGGTTCCAAGGCTGGGCTTGCGCTGGATAGTGTAGTTTTCCTTGAGCACCTTTCTGACCTCTGATTCAGGGTCATTCAGGTCGCCGAAAACCATAGCGCCGGTATCGCCGCAGGCTTCAACACATGCAGGCTGCTGCCCGACTCCGATACGCTCTGCACAGAAGTTGCATTTTTCAACAACACCACGCATGCGTGAAGGGAAGTCACGATTAACTTCCTTGATAAAATCCCTTGGGTTACGCCAGTTAAAACTTCGCATCCCGTAAGGACAGGCAGCCATACAGAAACGGCAGCCGATGCAGCGATGGAAGTCCATGATGACAAGGCCGTCTTTATTTTTAAAGGTCGCCTTGGTCGGACATGCGCGAACGCAAGGTGGGTTATCGCAGTGATTACAGAGAACAGGCACCTGATGTTCTTCGGTGGTTTCATCTTTGTAGAGTTGACTTTTCTCTGGAAAAGCGTTCTCGTAATCGGTCATCCAGATCCACTTGATCTCGTCCTTCTCTTCCGGAAACTCAGGGACATTGTGGGCCTTTATGCAGGCTCGGGTGATTTTTTCACCAAGAGTCGGATCTTCCTGGAATTTTTTGACATCTATGACCATGCCGTAACGTTTGCCGGTTTTCGGCGCATCTTGAACGGCATGCTCTTCTTTAGGGGCGGCGTGTCCCTCGGCATGCCCGCCTGAGGCATTTGCCACAGAGGGATGCGTTCCGGTGACAAGCCGGTCAACAACGGCGGTTCCTCCAAGTCCGGCCAGTGTGGAAATACCGGCAACCTTGAGGAAATCTCTTCTTTTTTTATCCATCAGTATATCTCCTCCTTGCCGTTCACTCGACCGGGGCCAAGTGACAGTCCCAGCAATATGGCTTCACGGAAGCAAAGTCGTGACACTTGTCGCAGAATTGTTTCTTACTGGTGTGACATTCCATACAGGTCAGCATCAGACTCTTTTTGTATTGCTTGCCGTCCACCTCAATGGTGCCACGGTCACCTTCACGCAACACTTCGTCACGCCACTCATTAAGCAACTGCATGTGGGTTGCACGAATTTCAGCGGCGGGGCGGACACAAGCTTTTGCATTCTCTGGAAGCTTGATTTCAGGGGCTGCTCCGGCGTCACCATGGTTGTACCAGACGGGTATGGTTACAAACAGGACGAAAATGATCAGTCCCGGGATGATTTTACTACTATCGTACATAGTTATACCTCCTAGTATATCCGGGATATTAGACCAAAGTCCTCAGACCTTCGTCGAGTTCCTGCCTGTTTTCACCCTCGATAACCAGAGCATTACCAACCAGTTCGCTCAAACCGCACACCTGAACACCGGCACACCAGTAATCCATCAAGGTAGTCAGAGTCGCTCGATCGATGGCACATACACAGCCAAGGGTATTCACGTCATGTTTGTCCTGTACATACTTGACGGCATTGGCCCTTGGGAGACCGGAACGCATACGCAATTCCATGATTTCGTCAGTATTCAAGGCTGTACCGGAACCGCAGCAATAGGTTTTCTCGCGGATGGTGTTTTCCGGCATCTCCCACCATTGGTCAACAACATTATCGAGTATATATCGAGGTTCTTCGAGCAGTCCCATGGCACGTGCAGGGTTGCAGGAGTCATGGAAAGTCGCTTTGACATGGGCATTGCGGCTTTTATCAAGGTTGATCTTGCCGTTTTTGATCAGGTCTGCGGTAAACTCGGAAATGTGTACCATCTTGGTGGAAGCGGCATTTTCAAAAACCGTTCCGGTGATGGGAGACCGTGGTACATCAAGAAAATCCGCAGGTCCGTTCATGGTATCCATGTACTGATGAACAACACGCCACATATGACCGCATTCACCGCCGAGAATCCATTTTACGCCAAGACGTTCAGCTTCTGCGTACATCTTGCCGTTGAGTTTTTTCATAACCTCGTTGGAGGTGAACAAGCCGAAGTTACCGCCCTCTGAAGCATAGGTCGACCAGGTGTAATCCAGACCGATTGCTTCAAAGAGGAGCAGATAGCCCATACAGGTGAAGATGCCGGGCTCGGCAAAGACGTCTGCGGAAGGTGTGATGAAGAGAACTTCCGCACCTTTGCGGTTGAAAGTTGGATTCACCTTGACACCGGTCAAGTTCTCAATGTCCTCACAGAGAAAATCAACATTACCCTTGAACGCCTGAGGGGTAAGCCCCATGTGGTTACCGGTCCTGTTGGAGTTTGCCACCGGCTCCATGGCCCAATTGATGCCTATGCCGAGCAGATGCAGCAGTTCACGCAGCATCATGGTGATCTCAGCGGTATCGATGCCGTAGGGACAGAAAACGGAACAACGACGACATTCCGTGCACTGATACGCATACATGAACCATTCTTTAATGACCCCGTAGGTCATCTCGCGACCGCCGGCCAGTTTACCGAGAATTTTTCCTGCCTTGGTAAAATGCTGACGGTAAATGGAG
This sequence comes from Desulfobulbaceae bacterium, assembly GCA_963678525.2. GTDB lineage: Bacteria > Desulfobacterota > Desulfobulbia > Desulfobulbales > Desulfobulbaceae > Desulfogranum. The sequence goes on along the minus strand of CAXXDG010000002.1, from coordinate 596,856 downwards.
CGAAGAAGCTCGGCCCTGAGGACCGGCATATTTTTGGGATCACCGGTGCCCAGAAAAAAGTGGCATTTATCTGCACACGCGCCGCAACGCACGCAACAGTCCATGAATATTTTTAAACTGCGAAATCGATCCAGTCGATCCGCGATCCCTTTGATGATGATCTCTTTCCAGTTTTCAGGAAGTTTCCAATCATCCTCTTCCGGGTTCCATTCGCGTGCGTTGGGCAAGCTGATGCCTGACTGACTGTCCAGATACTCCAATTTTTCCGGCTTGGTCGGGTAAGCATAGTTGCCGGGTTTGAAGACCGCAGGTACATCCATCCAATCTTTTTTTGGAAAGGCGCCTGTCATCAGCGAAGGTCCCTCGGCAACGCTTCGTGCCAATTTATCTACCTTTACTACTGCCATTGCGTTATCCTTATACTCTTGAATTTATGAGCTTATTCGTCGGTTTTCGGCGGCAACTCTTTCTCTACAGGGATGCCCTGCTCAACCATGTCCTCACGGAACTCATCTTCATAGCCGGCATAAGAATGCGGTTTGATCGGCGGGTTCCATGGGTTGACGTGACGGTTTATCCTTGAATCATTAGCCATGTTTCTTGTCGGACTCATGAATACGCCGCCCATGTGCATGAGCTTACTCCATGGGAAGTAGGCCAGCAGCGTGCAGACGAGAAAAAGATGCGCATAAAAGATGGCGCCGATGTCTGTGCTGATGGTCGGGTGAAATGTTACCAGGCCCACAGCGAGCTGTTTGATTGCATTGATATCAACGTCTGTACGCAGGAAAAAACGCATCAGGATTCCCGTTGCTGCAACACCGAGAAGCAGAAACAGAGGAAAATAATCGTTGGCCAGGGAAATGTAGCGGACATGCGGATTGGTCAGTCGACGACCAAACAGGAACAGCAATGCCAGGACAATGGTCACATCGGTCATGTACATTGTCGGGGCGCCGATCTGCAGCAATGCATCAAGGGTTTCGGTAAAGGATACCGCAAACGGAATTGGATCCATGAACAGACGCATATGCCTGATGACAATGATCAGGAAACTGTAATGGAACATGATGCCGAACAGCCAGAGCCATTTGCTGGACTCGTAGGTCAGTTTCGGGCCGTCATAAACGGTTGCTTTGGTGTTTCTCCATAAGGAGCGGAACAGGAAAATTTCCAGAAACATCCTCGCGAACACCTGGGAGGTGTTCATGGGACATTCCAGTTTATCCTGTTTGATCCATTCCAGGGAAGCACCCTGACCACAGGTCGTTGGAATTTTAAAGGGAACAGGAGATCTTGCCCAATAAATGACTCTCAAGCAAAATCCGCCCAGAAACAGCGCCATGGCCGCATACGGGATGACAATACCGAAAAAGTATTGCATTCCTGGTATCTGCACACCAACTAGCGCGATCAGTACCAAGGCAATTACTGCCGCCAGTGGGAAGGCGTACTTCATCGATCACTCCTTCGCATTCAGATTTACAATAACTTACGTTATAGCATGAGCCAGACTATGCGGTCGCAGGTCACGTGCTGCCACCATCTGGCTGGTTACACAACAAGGGGTACTTGCTTCAGTTATTATCTGCTTCTGATTTCCTTCTGTCCTTGAGCAATTTAGAGGGACAGGCTGAGTCAGTGAGCACGTAACTGCCGCTTTTCAGTTCACGGATACGACCGCGATACACCTGCTCGCGGCATTCCGTGTAGATATCAAATGCAATAAGGGCAATGCGGTCCACTTCGCAGTCAAAGTTGTCTAGGTCAGCTAAAAGAGAGGTGGTTTTGCGGTCTGATCTGAAGACCTGCTTGACGACCCATTTCAGTTCCAGCAACGGCGCAATGGCCTGGCCCGGCGTGAACTCCTGGACTGCACGGATTCTCACTATCGTATCCAGGGGCTTATGGTACGCCTCTGGCTCAGCATCGCTGAGGAGTAAATCGTATATGGAATGCAGTGCGTCGGCAATGTTAACGCCGACCGGATTGGCAAACGGATCTTTAGCTTTTTTGAAAAAGCCGGGAGATGTGTAAGTGTTGAGCGTTCTTTCAACCCAAAGGGAAAGAATGTCTTTTCGTTTTTCGGTAAAGGCCTCTGTCAATTCCATCATGATCCGTAGCCGGGAAGCGATCTTTTACTATCCTCGCCCCGTATTTCGTGCACTGCATTTATTTTAAAAATGAAAGATTTGGAAGGAGAACCCCAAATCCAGCCCCAACATAGGGCTTATATGTTCAATAAAAATGAATGATGATTCATGCACGATCTGCTCTATCATGATTAGAGTCTGATTTCAAGGAAAAATTAATGAGCTTCACTCAAGGTTTGACTGGTAACAGTGTCTCCTCCAAGTAAAAAAAGTGATATCTGGACAAAGGGATCATCCTTGACCTCATCGCCCAGAGGTATGTTTTTTGAACCATTGTCCGGGTCTTCTTCGTCATTAATAAGCCCCGCATCCCTCGCCTGACGTCTGGTATCGGCAAGTTCTTCACGTTCTTTTTGCATGCCTTGAAAGAAAACAGCCACCTGTGTGTCCTCTTTTCTCTGTTTGGCCTCATCTGTTTCCCGTTTAATTTCCTGAAATTTCCTGCTGTCAGCAACCCAGTCCATTCCTTCCTCACTCACCTTGTTCAGATCAAAATGCGGGCCGTGCCAGCGGTCATAACCGACATTTTCCACCTGATCCCAGGGAAGTGGATTGTCCATGTACTGCTCACCGCTCTCAAGATAATCAAGGACCGAAGGTACAACCAGGTCCGGGATGACTCCCTTTTCCTGGGTGGAATCACCATTGATGCGGTAAAATTTCTGAATGGTCAATTTCAGGGCACCCAGATCATCATAGTTTTTCATCTGGAGCAGAGGCAGGTTTCGGTTCATGTCCAGCATGGCCTGCACCGTCCCTTTCCCGTGGGTATGCCGGCCTCCGATTATCAGGGCTCTGCCGTAATCCTGCAGGGCGGCGGCAAGGATTTCCGAAGCAGAGGCACTGAACTGGTTGACCAGAACAATGAGTGGCCCGCCGTAGACTATGCCGGGATCTTCATCTTCCAATACCCGGATCATCCCCTGGGAATTTTTAACCTGTACAACCGGACCGCCCGGAAGAAAGAGCCCGGATATGTATACGGCGTCAGTCAGGGCGCCGCCGCCGTTATTGCGCAAATCCAGGATGATACCCTGCACCTTGTCGGCCATCAGTTTTTCCAGCTCAACTTTGGTGTCATCCGTGGCATTACGGGCTTTCTTTCCGTTGGAAGCCGCATTGAAATCCCTGTAAAAACTCGGTATCCGAAGATAACCGATCCTGGAATTCTTTTCCGTTGTAAGCACCGCTGATTTTACATAGGTTTCCTCTATCTGGACAACATCTCTGACAATGGGGATATTTTTTTTGCTCCCGTCGGGTTTCTGAACACCGAGTATTACTTCCGTACCCTTGGGTCCGCGAATATAGCTGACCGCCTCCCGTATCCTCATGTCGGAAATTTCCACGGGTTCACTGTCTTTTTCGCTGACGGTAAGAATGGTGTCTTCCGCTCCCAATCCTCCCTGCCTTTCAGCCGCACTTCCCGGAATGATCCTCACGACTTTTATCAGACCGTCATCCTCACGGAGGAGTGCTCCTATCCCTTCAAGGGAGCCACTCATATGAATATTGAAATCCTCTTTTGATGTGGGCGGCATGTAGCTGGTATGAGGGTCGAAAGCCCTGGCAACCGCGTCAAAGTAACGGTTATAATGGTCCTGTCTGCTTTGGGTTGCTAACCGGTCCAGAGATCTGTGAACACGATCGCGAACCTTTTCCGTGGCCTCCTGTATCCGTTCATTGGAGGGAAACGGCACTGGTATGTAGGTGTCACTGTCCGCCGGTTCTCCGTCTTTCTTGGATTGGTCGAAACAGGCGTCCAGAATCTGCATCTTGACGATCTTTCGCCAGCGCTGCTTAAGCTCCTCTGCATCCCGGGGCCAGGCAATTTTTTCAGTATCGCCTTCCAGGTATTCTTCCCTGTTGAGGTCTACGGGTTGATCCAGCAGTTCATCGATAAATCCCTGGACCTGCCTGATTCTGTCGTTGAGGAGTTGAGCGCCTGCATCGGCAAGGATGATTCTGCCCCGTTTGAGTTCGTCATCGATATGATCGGCAAAGGCCTGCAGCTGCTCGACGTCCGATTGGAGTAAAAATCGTTTCCTCGCGTCGAGCTGACGAATGTAGAGGTCAAAGGCTACCCTGGAGAGGCTGTCGTCAAACGGTTCGTGGGAGAAGTGCTGTGCAGGCAACTGGTGACTGAGAATATAGGCAATCAACTGGTTGCGGCCGGCATTGAATTCGGCGGGAAAGACTTTAGCCCAGCTTGGTTGGACAAGGAGGACGCAGGCAATAAAGAACAGGCATGGTAAAGCGCGGCGCATAAAACGTACCTTTGTGGCAATGGCCTGTGTTCAGAACGTGTACGTACACAATGGCGTCAGCTGATTACAGGCAAAAAATGTCTTGGGGCAGGAAAGGACTCACACCCTTACGGTTACCCCTCTTATTCATCTTGTAATAGGTAACGATAACCATCAATCCCGTAATCTCAATGGGGACTGATAACCTGATCCGCCTCGGCCATGGCATTCATGATATCATACATGTTGGAAATACGGCCGACTTTGATGGCTGATTTCAGTTCGTAAAAATCCAGGCAGGTCCCGCATACAAGAAGTTCCACACCCTTTTTCTGCAACTCGAGGAGTGCATTCAAGGCTCCGGATTCTTCAGTTACCAGCCTGACCCCGCTGTTGTAAAAAAGGATTTTTTGAGGCGAGGGGCTTATATCCTTGATGGTCTGGATAAATGTCTGCAACAGTGACCACCCTAATTCCTCACTGCCTTTGCCCATAACATCGGCGGAGATGACATAAATCAGACAACTTCTTACGGGAAGGCTGCATTGATATGCTGCGGGGTCAAAAGAATCCTCGGCAGCAGGTGTTCCTGAATTGCGGACAGTGATGTTGAAATTCCCTTCAGGCGTCATTTCAGCCTCTGCCTCACATCCCCGGCTTTGCGCAAAACGAAGGATATTATCTCGAGAGGCCTCGTTATCGACCAAAACCTGAATGTACGTCGCACCGGATTCCAGCGCATCTTTAGTCTGAATGACCGGCTGGGGACAGGGTAATCCGAGACAGTCTATGGTTGTAGCTTCCATGTCTTTTCCTTGATATGATAGGTGGTTCCGCTGTCAATCCGTCGTGGCTATTCCAGTATGATTTCCTGGCCTTCGCGGGCAAAAAAAGCGTTCATTTCTCCTGTGAGCCGTTCAGTGCAATAGTGTTTACTCATCTCGTCGAGCTGGTTATCGGAACGTTCGGGATCATGGTGAAAGAGTGCAAGCCTTTTGACCCCGGCTCTTTTCGCGGCTGTCAGGGCGTCTTCAATGGGTGTGTGTCCCCAGCCTACCTTGCTCTGTTCATATTCTTGTCTTGTATACTGTGCATCATGAACAAGTAAATCAGCTCCATGGTAGAAATTTTCAAGCACCTGGTTCTGCTCCTGAGCTGCAATCTCTCCTTCATGGGCCATGACCTCGTCATAGCTGGGATCTTCCGGGTCGGTTATGAAAAGGTTACGGAAGGGCTCTGTGTCATAGGCGGTGCAGAAGGTTACGTTTTTGAACCGGAACCGATAACCAAGTGCAGTAATTGGATGATTGATGATGCAGGTTGAGAGAGTAATGCCGTCACCGAGATCTATATGAGGGTTTTCCTTGAGTCTCTCGTAGCTGATATTTCCTGCCAGCTCTCCCATATTTACCGGGAAGTAGCGATATTTCATCTGGCCGCCCACGATCTCTTCCAGAGGTTCGTCTTCGTAGGTGACCGGGCCGAATACCTTTATCGTGGATCCGGGAATGTAGGCAGGTACGAAGAAAGGGAACCCCATGATGTGGTCCCAATGTGTGTGTGTGAGATATATTTCCGTGGAAATAGGTCCCTTGGGAAGATCATGCTGCAGCATATAGGTTGCCAGTTCACGAATACCAGAGCCGGCATCGATAATAATGTGGCGGTTCACTTCGGGAAAGCGCAGCTCAATGCAGGCCGTATTTCCTCCATATTTCATGGTGGAGGGGCCCGGACACGGAATGGATCCTCTCACGCCCCAAAACTTGACCTTGATCATGTTATCCTCCTTGGCAACCCTGTTCAGACCTGTAAAAAGATTTCCGCCTTGGTTATCTCCCGGTCAACCATTTCCGTCAGTTTATGAATATCCTGCCAGCTCAACCCTGTCATGGCAAGGAGTTCCGGGAGGCGTTCTTCGTCCGGGTAGCGGTTGCCGGCGTTTCCGATGTCGAACAGGCATGCGTAAAAATCAGCCAGCGCGACTGTGGCCACAAGTTTCTGATGTTCAGGGCTCGCTGCAACAGGATTATGATGATAGCGGATAGAATCTGTGAGAGCCTGATTAAGCTTCCATTTTTCAGCAATCAGCAAACCCACATCTTCGTGGGTGAGTTGCATCATTTGCAGTTCAAGGTTCACCAGGGGAGTCGTTTCAAGGCGCGCTCTCTTAATTACCTCTACGTATTCGTCATCAAAAGGGATTTTTCCAAGGTCATGAAGTAAACCTGCAACAAAATACTCTTCACGTTCCCCAAGGGCTACTTCCTGCTCGGCGGCGAGAAGTTTTGCCATAACCCCTACACCGATGGAATGAGCCCAGAATTGCTTAATGGGAAGCGCCTTGGATTTTTTGGCCTGACCAACGCTGCGGATAATGGCAGTGGAAAGGGCCAGGTTCTTAACCGTATTCAGCCCCAGCATGATTATCGCCCTGGTAAGCGAGGTTACCTTGTTTACCAGAGAATAATAGGCGGAATTGATGAGTTTCAGTACCTGTCCGGTCAGAACAGGGTCCAGGGAGATGACCTTATTGAGGTCATTGGGGGAAGTGTCTGTGCGGCTGCAGATTTCCAGCACCTTGCTCACTGTAGTGGAGAGGCTGGGCATTTTTTTTACAAAGGACTGGATTTTTTGCAGTTTTTTGTCACGTTCTGTCATTGATAGTGTGTCCACAACCTTTTCAGGGATCAAACAGCGTGTTGTAAAACGTCAGACAATACATGCATTTTTAAAAAGTTACGATAAATGCGGGCCGGTTATGATAACTATTGTAAAAGACCGGCGGCCAAGGGTCAAGCAGGGAGATGCGGCTGACTGTTATCAGTGCCTGCACGGCAGGCATATTGTAACTCTCTGCGTGAACATTTCAGCACTGATGTTTTTTGAGGTAATCCACGACCATCTCCTGCATGATCTCAAGTTGATTTTTCCCGGTTTCGTTAACCTGGACCCATATGCAGCGGTGAAATGCGCTGTACAGGTCAGGAGGAACAAAGAGCTTGATCTGGTTCAGTTCGTCAAGGCGACAGGGCGACGTCGCATCCTGCGGTTTATTCATGGTGCAAGCGGACAAGTTGTTGGTAGCGTAAACCTGAGCCTCCGAAAATATCCAGGGCGGAACCTACAGTATAATCGATCTGCTGCATTCCTGCTGTACGAATTTTGTCGATATCCTCCATGCTCGAGACACCGCCTGCATAGGTGGTAGGAACAGGATTGTCTTCTGCGAGCAGATGGAGAAGACGTTCATCGATGCCCATGGATTTCCCTTCTACGTCCACGGCATGGACAAGGTATTCGTCACAGTAAACGCTGAGCATGTCAAGGGTGTGGGGTGAAATCGAGAGCTCGGTAAATTTTTGCCACCTGTCGGTAACGACATAGTAGCTGTCTCCCCGACGCCGGCAGCTGAGATCCAGGACCAGCCTGCTGCGTCCCACCTTTGCGACCAGTTTTTTCAGACGGGTGAAATCAAGTACGCCGTCATGGAATACATAGGAAGTGACGATAACGTGAGAAGCACCTCGGTCCAGCCAGAGAGAGGCATTGTCGGTGTTGATTCCCCCGCCGATCTGTAATCCTCCCGGCCAGGATGCAAGCGCTTCCTCTGCGGCCTGTTCATTGCCCGGACCAAGCATGATAACATGGCCGCCTGTGAGGCTATCCCCCTTGTAGAGGCGTGCGTAAAATGAAGCCGGCTCACCCGAGGTAAAATTAGTGGTCAGGGATTCCTGTGCCGTATCTGACAGGGTTCCACCGACGATCTGTTTTACCCGGCCGGCGTGAAGGTCTATACAGGGTCGAAAACGCATGGCAAAAAAAAGGGGCTTCCCGGATAATCCGGACAGCCCCAGGACGTGGTTGTCAGTTTGTATTCAAAGATACAGGTGCCGGCACCGGATGTTGTGCATTCCGAATGCATGGCCCGGCGTGAAGCATCTTTTCCGAAGGAGCCTGTTATATTTCCTTGACCATCATGGTGGTTGGGTCAAGTTTGAGCTCGGTTCCCTTCTCTACCTTTTCGCCGCTGTTACGGATGATTTCCAGATTGATGGTGGAGTCGGACTCGGGCTTCAGCAGGACGACGGTGTCAAAGAGGTCGTCGATCTCATGACATGGAGCAGGAACGCCGGCCGGAGAAAAACGGGTATCTTCACGGTGACTGATGGCTGAAAACCAGGCCTGCAGGCTCATGTTTTCGGTAAGATCTTTTATATCCTCAACAATCTGACGCTCTGCATTTTCAAAATCAAAACCGTCTATAACCATGCAGTTAGGCACGAAAATATCCTGGAGGACAAGGTCGTTGAGCCGCTCTTCCAGACGTGGGCGGCTGAAAGAAGACTCATTGAAGGTCATGATCATGCGGTGTTGCGCAATCATCTCTATGAGATCGTGCGGACGGTTGACACTGTGCTCCTGCAGGATGACCTGCAGAATATCGTCATACCAGAGACGGGTTTTTTCTATGGTTTCTCCAATGGAGACGTGGAGGACATTCTGGCCGCGCAGGATGGCGTCAAGAGCAATCTGTACGAGCAGAGCGGTTTTACCCAGTCCGGCCCTGGCCATGACCAGGCCGAGTTGATTGCCGTTTCTACCCAAATTAAGAGCACGAAGTGGATTCTGGCTTACCAGTGGTTCGTATCCCATGTATCTTACCTCATCAGGATTGTATCGTATGTTGTAGCGTTTTTAATGAGTATACCCATTAACAGGATTTATGCGTCCTTTTTCTGCGCTTCAAATTCTTTAATCAGCTCATCGGCCACACCTTTGGGCACCTGTTTATAGGTGGAGAATTCCATGGTGAACTCTGCTTTGCCCTGGGTCAGGGAACGCAGGGTGGTTGAATAGCCGAACATCTCAGACAGAGGGACCTCTGACTCGACGACCGTGTAATTGCCTTCTTCAAAAGTTCCGATAATTACACCGCGGCGCTGGTTTAAACTGCCCATGACAGCTCCCTGGAATTCAGAAGGGCCTTCCACGGCGACTTTCATGATCGGTTCCATGATAACCGGATTAGCTTTGGAATAACCGGCCTTGAACGCGCCGATTGCGGCAAGCTGGAACGCAACGTCCGAGGAGTCTACCGCATGGAAGCTGCCGTCATTGATGACCACGCGGATGCCTGTGATGGCGGAGCCTGTAAGTATTCCTTTTTCCAACGCTTTATGGAAACCTTTGTCACAGGAGCTGATGAACTCGCGGGGAATGGAACCGCCGACGATCTCATCGACAAATTCGTACTCACCCTCTTCAAGGGGCTCCAGGTAGCCGGCAACCCGTCCGAACTGACCTGAACCGCCGGTCTGTTTTTTATGGGTGTAGTCAAAGTCGGCGCGCTGGAGAATGGTCTCTCGATATGCAACCTGGGGAGCGCCGATTTCGACCTCCGCCTTGTACTCACGTTTCATACGCTCAATGTAGACCTCGAGATGCAGTTCACCCATACCGGAAATGATGGTCTCGTTGGTCTCGTGATCCACAAAGGTTTTAAAGGTCGGGTCTTCCTTGGTGAAGCGGTTCAGCGCCTTGGACATGTTGATTTGCGCTTTGTTGTCCACAGGTGTGACCGCCAGGGAGATAACCGGCGCCGGCACATGCATGGAACTCATGGACCAGTTAAGCTTATCGTTACAGAACGTGTCACCGGATGCACAGTCAACTCCGAAAAGTGCGATAATATCTCCGGATCCGGCAGTTTCGATCTCTTCCATTTCATCGGCGTGCATGCGCACCAGGCGGCCGACTTTCACTTTCTTCCCGGTTCTGGTATTGATGATGGTGTCGCCTTTGCTGAGTGTTCCCTGGTAAGTGCGGATATAGGTAAGCTGACCGTAACGTCCGTCTTCCAGTTTAAAGGCCAGGGCCACCAGGTTGTCATCGGGATTGTTGGAAACCTGCACCTCTTCCTCTTCCTTGTCCAGGTCGAGAGCGGTGTTTTCAACGTCGGTGGGGCAGGGCAGATAGGCGTTTACAGCATCCAGAAGCGACTGCACACCTTTGTTTTTGTATGCTGAACCGATGAATACAGGGGTCAGTTCCAGACTCAGTGTGCCTTTGCGGATGGCCTCATGAATCAGGGTCTCATCAATGTCTTCCTCTTCCAACATGGCTTCCATGAGTTCATCGGAAAACATGGAAACCGCGTCCATGAGTTCCTCTCGTTTTTCTTCCGCTTCATCACGGAGGCTGTCGGGGATTTCCTCAATACGGATGGATTCTCCCTGGTCACCGTCAAAGTAGACGGCTTTCATGGTGACCAGGTCAATAAGACCCTCCAGATCACTTTCCAGGCCGATGGGCACCTGCATCATCACCGCGTTGAGGTCCAGTTTGTCGCGCAGCTGCTGGGCGACGCGGTAAGGGTTGGCGCCGGTGCGGTCACATTTGTTGATGAACGCGATCCGCGGAACTTTGTACCTGGTCATCTGGCGGTTAACCGTGATGGACTGGGACTGTACACCGCCGACGGAGCAGAGGATAAGAACCGCACCATCGAGCACGCGCAGCGCACGCTCCACCTCAATGGTAAAGTCGACGTGGCCCGGTGTGTCGATGATATTGACGGCATGGTCCTTCCAGCTGCAATATGTTGCTGCGGACTGGATGGTGATGCCGCGCTCTTTTTCCAGTTCCATGGAGTCCATTGTCGCTCCTACACCGTCTTTGCCGCGGACTTCGTGGATGGCATGGATACGTTGCGTATAAAACAGAATACGCTCGGTAAGAGTTGTTTTTCCAGAATCAATATGGGCGCTGATTCCAATATTTCGTACTTTCCCCAAATCTTTTTTCATCACGCGTTCCTCAAGTGCTGCCGTCAGGCCGCTTGCACATTCAAAGTCTGATACCTGTGGAATAAATAAAAAAGGAGTTACAGTGGCCCTGCAACTCCTTGTTTCGTTCAAGGGAAGTGGTTGAACAGGGATAGGAGGAACCCCTTCATCCAGCAAAAGTCACCACTTCGGTTTGGTGCGTCGGTATTTCGAACCTTCAGCTGTAACTAAAATTTAGCAACACAATAGAATAAGGGCGTACATTTAATATGTCAACTCTTTTTTGTGTGGGGTTGTTGGAAAAGCACTGATAAAAGGAGAGCTATAAAAAATTTTGTTGATAACGTACAGATTTTATATAGAATCCTTTCTCTGTTATTTTTTTGTTTGTTCCCCAGGTAATGCAAGGATAAAAGGCAAAGCCAGGAGGCCCAGGCCTGCGCTCAGATAGTAGGTGTTACCCAGGCCGATGAAGTCGGCAATGGCTCCGACCAGTACCACAACGGCAGAGCGTGACATGAAGGAAATCATCATGAAGAAACCGTTCACGGTTGCAGGATTTTCCCCTGCGTTTTCCTGAATCAGCGCCAGCATAACCGGTGTTGTTGAAAGAACTGTAAACCCGACTCCCATCAGGAATACAGCCTGCATCCAGAAGGATGTGACCCATAAAAAGAGAAAAAGAAAAGGTGGTGCAAGCAACAGGGACAGGAGCAGGGTTCTGCGTCTACCGATTCTATCACTCAAATAGCCGCAGGTTAGAGCGCCGATTACGCCTGAGGTTTCATAGATGGCCAGGCTGATGCCGGCAAGCCAGAGATTTCCCGTATTCTGATTGATAAAGGTCGGGAGAAACGTCCCTATGGAAGCATGCATGAAGCCGCGAAATACCAGGATGCCGGTTATAGGTTTCAAAACATGAGAAGCGGATGCCCAGGCCTTGCGCAGGGACGGAGGCTCTTTTTTTATTGCCTGGGGGGCAATGGTTTTAAATTGATAGTAGAGGATAAGAGAGGTGAGCAGCCCCACGATCATGACAGGGTACATCCTTTCAAGCCCTACCAGGCTGACCGCTGAGACGGCGATAAGAGGACCTACTGCCCTCGCCAGCTCACCGCCGGTCATGTAAAAACTCATGCCCAGTCCTTTGCGGGATCCGGCAAACCTGTAGATCATCACCGGGGCGGGAACATGGAAGATTGCAGTGCTGCAGCCGGAGATAAACAGCAGCAGGAGAAGGGTCGCATAGCTGTCGGCAATACCGATCAGACTCATGGAAAGGGCAGTGAGGCCCGGTGCGATAATGATGAAATAGCGGACATTGAGTTTGTCTGCCAGGCTGCCCAGATACGGGTTGGCCAGGGCCGGGATCTGGATAATGGTGGTCAGGAAGCCTGCCTGGGCAAGATTGAGTGAAAGTTTTTCTATCAACAGCGGGAGCAGGGGGGCAAGAAAGCTGGAGTAGACATCATGGATAAAGTGGCTGAAGGAGAGCAGCAGCACTTTAAACAGTTGGAAAGGAGAGGAAACAAGATCCGGAGATGGTTGCTGTTGTGATGACATGAGGTATTCCGTTCAGTGGCGGCCGAAAATTTGTGCACTGCGGGAAATGAGAGAAAAGATCCGGGCGGCATTGTTTGGTTGTATGGGTGAAGTACCGACTTCTGAAATACCTCTTTTGCAGAAAACAGCAATGAAAATGATGACTGTTTCGTGTGGTTTACGCTTTCATGTTACTTTTTTTGGATTTTCCGCGCCCCGGCATATAGCTCTTCGGCCTGGTAGGAGCTGCGGACAAAAGGCGCGGAGGCCACAGCCTGAAATCCTGCGGCCAGGGCCTTACGTTCCAGGTTGTCGAATTCTTCGGGGGGAATAAATCGATCAACCGCAAGGTGGTCGTTTGACGGCTGCAGGTATTGCCCGATGGTCAGGATGTCGCACTGCTGTTCTGCCAAATCCGCAAATAGTCGGGATAGCTCTGTTTCCGTTTCTCCAAGGCCGACCATGATCCCGGATTTTGTGATCATATCAGGCTGGATTGTTTTCACATTGTGCAGCAGTTCCAGAGAGCGTTGGTAGACTGCCTGGGGACGTGCGGTGGGGTAGAGACGTTCAACGGTCTCCATATTATGGTTTAAAACATCAGGCCGTGCTGCAATAACTGTTTCCAGGGCACTGACATCTCCCTGCAGGTCAGGGATCAGTACCTCTATCAGGATTCCCGGTACCGCCTTTCGGACTGCGGCGATGGTAGCTGCAAAATGTGAAGCTCCGCCATCCTCCAGGTCGTCGCGGGTTACAGAGGTAATTACCGCATAATGGAGCTGCATGGCAGCCACAGCTTCGGCTACACGTTCAGACTCTCCAGTGTCAGGCGGTCCCTTGGGTCCGTTTTGTACTGCACAGAAACGGCAGTTGCGGGTGCAGTGATCCCCTAGAATCATGAAAGTGGCTGTGCCCTTGCCGAAGCATTCAAACTGGTTGGGACACATGGCCTCCTGGCAGACGGTTGCCAGGCCGCAGTCTTTAACCAGGCTGCGTATCTTTTCATAACTTCCGCCTGTGGGGAGTCTGCGTTTCAGCCAGGCAGGTTTACCGGTTCTGGAGGGACGTGTCATTGCTCGCTGCTCCTGAGAAGGGGGGCCAGTGTATCAGTATCGACCGTTTCAAGGTCCAGGTTCAACTGCTCACTGAATTGGGTTTGCAGGGCGTCTCTGACCCTGCTCATGTTAATGGGAGTTCCGGATTCCTTTGCCATGGAGGTCATGGCGGTGTTTTGCAGACCGCAGGGATTGATCCAGGAAAAAGGTTGCAGGTCAGTGTTCACGTTAAGCGCGAGGCCGTGATAGGTCACACTGTGACGAATGGCTATACCGATACTGCCCATTTTGGAATCCCCGACCCAGATTCCGTGATTGCGCTGGTCCCGGCAGGCAGATATGCTAAAGTGCGCTGAAGTCTGCAGCATGATCTCTTCCAGCTTCCAGACATACTCCTTCACGGCAAGCCGGTGGTCTTTCAGGTTGATGATGGGATACACCACGATCTGACCGGGGCCGTGAAAGGTGATGTCTCCACCCCGCTCAATATGCACCAGGTCGATGGCATGCTGCTCCAGGAATTCTTCACTGACGCAGAGGTTTTCCCTGTTGCCTCGCCTGCCCAGGGTGTAGACGGGAGTATGTTCAAGGATCAGGAGAACGTCCCGGTGCAGCTCGCTTCTGCGCAGCCGCACCAGGCGCTGCTGGAGATCATGGACCTGTGCATAGCCTGCAAGCCCGAGGTCGATCCAGTATCCGGTCATCAGTCAGCCGGTTGCAGGGGCCCTGTCAGGCACGGGCAGCGGGCGGCCGTGACTTCGTCCAGCCGTTTCACCTTGCAGCGGGTGGGAGCGCTGTGAAGCAGTTCAGGCTGGTGTTTTGCCTCATCTGCAATGCGCTTCATGGTGGCGATAAATTGATCCAGATCGTCCTTGCACTCGGTCTCGGTAGGTTCGATCATGATCGAGCCGTGTACCACCAGGGGGAAGTAAATGGTGGGCGGGTGAAAACCGTAATCTATGAGTCGTTTGGCGATGTCCAGGGTTGATACCTTGTAGTCGTGCTGTTTTTTGTCGGAGAAGACGCATTCATGCATACAGGGAGTCGCATAGGCAAGGTGGAAGGTATCTTTCAGCTGTTCCCGGATGTAGTTTGCATTGAGCACGGCCAGTCGGCTGACCATGTTCAGCCCATCTGTTCCCATGGAAAGAATATAGCTGTACGCCCGTATCAGCACACCGAAATTCCCATGGAAACCATGCACCCGGCCAATGGATTGGGGCCGGTCCGATTCCAGACGATACCCATCACCATCTTTAACCGCCCTCGGCACGGGGAGGAAGGGCTCGAGTTCTTTACTGACGCATACCGGACCTGCACCGGGACCGCCGCCGCCATGGGGAGTGGAAAAGGTTTTATGCAGATTCAGATGCAGGACGTCAATGCCGCATTTTTTTGCATCAACCACGCCAAGGACTGCATTCATATTTGCGCCGTCTCCGTACACCAGTCCTCCTTTGGCGTGGACAACGTCCGCGATTTCACGGACCTGTTGCTCAAACAGACCAAGGGTGTTGGGATTGGTGAGCATGATGCCTGCGGTTTCTTCATCCATGAGCGCGGCCACGGCTTCACTGTCCAGCATACCGTGTTCGTTGGATTTGACAGGTACGGCTTTGTACCCGCACAGAGCGGCTGAGGCAGGATTGGTGCCGTGGGCCGTATCCGGGATGAGTATTTTGCTGCGTCTGGAATTGCGGCTGGTATGATAGGCGTGAAAAATGAGCATACCGGTCAGCTCACCGTGGGCGCCGGCAGCAGGCTGCAGGGAAACCGCATCCATTCCGGTGATATCAGCCAGAAAGCTCTGCAGTTCATACATGATCTGCAGTACACCCTGGATATGGCAGTCATCCAGCATTGGGTGGGCTGCGGCAAAGGCAGGGGTGGAGGCCTGTTTTTCATTGATTTTAGGGTTGTATTTCATAGTACAGGAACCCAGAGGATACATGCCGGTATCCACGCCGAAGTTCCACTGGCTCAGCCTGGTGTAATGGCGAACCACATCCACCTCGCTCAGGTCGGGAAAATCCACCTCCGCACCGAGGAGGCTCTCGTCTATGGATGCGGCAGGGACATCGCTGCGGGGAATGGAAATGGCGTGTCGTCCTGGTTTGCCTTTTTCCCAGAGTAACGGTTCTTCGAGTATCAGGCCGCTGGTTCCAGGTGTCTTGTTCATGCCTTGACCTCCTCGATAATGGTATCCATATCCTGTCTGGAGATGGTTTCAGTGACGCAGAACAGATAATGGGACTGCAATTGGGGGTACCATTTGCCCAACTCCAGACCGGGCACAATGTTTTTCTCCAGCAGGCGATTGTACACCGGCCTGAAGTCATCAGAAAAACGGACCACGAACTCGTTGAAGGTGGGGCCGGAAAAGGTAATGCGAGCTCCAGCCTTGATCAGTTCATTTTTAAGGTACTCGGATTTGTCATAGTTGAGCCCGGCCATCTCCCGCAGCCCTGTGCGACCGAGGGACGCCATATAGGCACCAGCGGTCATGGCACAGATCCCCTGGTTGGAGCAGATGTTGGAGGTTGCCTTTTCCCTGCGGATGTGCTGTTCTCTTGTTGCCAGAGTCAGGACAAATCCGCGTTTGCCGTCCAGATCGGTGGTTTCGCCGACCAACCGGCCGGGCAGGTTGCGGATCAGTTTCTGCTTGCAGCCGAACATGCCGAGACCCGGGCCTCCCAGTGATCTGGGCAGGCCGAAGCTTTGGCCTTCGCCGCAGACAATGTCTGCTCCGCATTGGCCTGGATTTTTCAACAGGCCATAGGCAAAGGGTTCGCTGAAACAGGTGATGCATAATGCTCCGACTTCGTGGATAACCTGGGCCGCACTTTCAAGATCCTCGATCACTCCGAAAAAGTTGGGCGACTGCAGGGCTACTGCTGCCGGATCCTCCATGTCCTCTATGCTGCTGAGATCAGTGCGGCCGTCTTCCAGGACGGGGAGTTCTATCAGCTCAAAGGTTGTGGGGGCAAAGTATGCCTGTACCACTGCCCTGTAATGAGGGTGAATTGCCTGGGAAACAACTACTTTATTTTTTTTCTTGGCAACGCGGAGTCCCATGAGCAGAGCTTCGGCAAGTGCCGAAGCACCGTCGTACATGGAAGCGTTGACCGCGTCCATGCCCAGTAGGCGCGCTGTCAGGGTCTGGTATTCGAAAATTCCCTGTAAAGTTCCCTGGGCCATCTCCGGCTGATACGGTGTGTAGGCGGTAAGGAATTCAGACCGTGCCATCAGGTGACGAACCGTTTCCGGGATGTGGTGATGATAGGAGCCTGCCCCGACAAAAACCTTGGATCGCTCATTGACCTGCATGGAGGCAGCCAGTGCAGCCATGTGGTCATTGAGTTCCCACTCGGTCATTGCTTCCGGCAGGGTCCATTGATTGCTCATACGGCAATCTGCAGGTATCGATGCAAAGAGATCTTCCAGGCTGGTGTGCCCGGTTTTCTCCAGCATGTCCTGTATTTCTTCCTGGGTGTGGGGCAGATATCTCATACCGGTTATCCTTTAAGCAGTTCAAGATAGGCAGAGGCAGCCAACAGCTTCTCATATTCATCGATGTCGGCAGGTTTGATTTCAAGAATCCAATTGGTATAGGGGTCCTCATTGAGCAGTTCGGGGGAGTCTTCAAGCTCAGGGTTGACGGCAACTACTTCTCCGGACATGGGAATGTAGAGTTCGGAAACCGCTTTTACGGATTCCAGGGTACCACACTCATCACCTTTGTCAAAGCTGTCACCGATGGCCGGCAGTTCAACAAAAACAATGTCGCCTAGCTGGTCTTGAGCATAGTCGGTCACGCCGATACGGACAGTGTCTCCGGTAATTTTGGCCCATTCATGCTCATCAGTATAGCCGAGATCTTCAGGCAGCTTCAGTTCGTCTATTTCTTTCATTGGTTCACCTCATGGTTGCAGGAATCATGTATTGTTGAAAATATATCCTGAATACGTGAGCTTTCGTCCGTGGTTCATCTTCGTTGTTCGCAACCACCTGATTAAAATAAGCTTTATCAGGTGGTTGCGAACAACGAAGATGGGGTGCGGACGGATGCCCGAAGGGCAAATGGTTATGTCTTTCTGGAAATACGGAAAGGATAATTTTCTTGTACTTGCTATGAGATACATTGAGCAGTTCAAAAAATAGTCACGGATTCAGGTATACTGCCGGAGCTCTTGTATTTCATGGCAACATCGACGCCATCGGTTTACGGGCCGTGCGATGTGGGCGTACATCTGTTCGTATTTCCACTGGGAATTTTCGTTTTCCGTCGGTCAGGATGACTTGCGTTCCAGGATTCAAGGGCGCATTTACACGGACAAAACCGCAGCTGAGCCCTCGCGGTGTAAAGTTCTCGGGTCGGCCTTCTGATTGCGGCGTGGCCAGGCTGACAATGATGCCGTCTACCCTGTCTATGGCCATATCCGTGGCACAGGTGAGAATGGTTCCTATTGTGTTCCCCTGTTCATCACAGACATAGCTGTTCTCTGAAACAACTATCTTACGCAGGTTAAAACCTGCAAAGGGCAGTGTCCACATTTCTTCCTGCTGATGCTGCAGGGCATCAGAACCGATAAATTGTTTACTCAGGCTGCCGTCTTCATCTGTCGGCAAGGTGAAAAGCCAAGGGTTGTGCATAAAGGGCCAGGCACCGATATCCTGGTGGGAAAGAGGCAGCACTGCCCCGGCCCGCAACGAATCCCGTGCCGCAAGGCCGCAGGTAATGAGGCCGTCTTCTTTTCCTGCTGCCAGAAGTTGGTTCCAGACAGAGTGAATGTGTTCAGGAGCAATGAAAAGCTCAAAACCGAACTCACCTGTATATCCTGTTCGGGAAACCATCACCGGGGTGCCGTCCAGCAAACGGGTGTCCTGGCCTGGGAGTGTCTGAGAATCAAATGTCCCCTTAAAGGAAAAGTAGATCATTTTGTCAAACAGCGTGTCCGGATCAGCCACAATGCGGCTGAGAATGCGTGCTGATGCCGGGCCCTGAAGATCCATTTTGCCGACCTTGTCCGTCAGGTCGACAATGGTGACGTCTTCCTGTTCAGCTCGATGCTCGATGAGGTGTTCGGCGATCGGGGCTCCCATGGCTGCGTTGACAACCAGCATGTAGGCATTAGCAGCCGTCTGGTAGACTATGGCGTCGTCGATCACATGGGCCTGTTCATTCAGAAAGAGACCATACACACATCGGCCGTTGACCAGTTCGCTTTTCTGTGGGCCGATACAACGGTCCAGGTCTTTACTGAAACATCTCTGGAGCAGGATGCGGCTGTCCTGCCCCTGGATGGTAAGGACCGACATGTGTGAGGTGTCGAACAGGCCTGCTGCGGTAATTACGCTGAGATGTTCCGCCTTGGCGCCTGATGGATACCAGAGCGGCATTTCATATGAACCGAATTCCGCCATGTTGGCCCCCTGCTCCATATGCCGGCTGTGAAGAGGTGTCTGTTTCATGGTATGCTCCTTGCGTGATGCCGCGTAGTGTTTTTTCAGTCAGGATACCGAGGGCTGAGTCCGGCCCTTGTTGTCCAAGGGCACTTTGAGATTAAAACTTTTATAAACCACAAAGGTTTCCACAGAGCGAACATTATTGATGGTCGCGACTTCCTCCGTAAAGAACTCGAGCAGCCCGAAGTCATTGTCAAGCATGACCGTGACAATCAGGTCAAACCTTCCCGTGACGACACAGACCGAGATAACGCCCCGAAGTCGGCTGAATTCCTCTCCTTTCTTTACAAGATCCATGTCCTTGACCTGTACCCCCACCATAACGATCTGCTGATCAGGGAGCGCCTGGGGGTTTACCAGGCCGCTGATGGAGAGGATTCCCTCATCTATGAGCCTTTTTACCCTGGAGCGGACAGTCCCTTCAGACAGGGAAAGGGAGTCTGCGATCTGCTTATAGGGGGTTCTGCCGTTTTTGAGAAGATTGATGATGGCTATGTTGACGGCATCTATTTTCATGGCTGCAGCTCCAGGTAAAATCTATCACAATGTTATGATAGCTTCAAATGTCGAGGTGCTCAACCGAAAAGATTGAATTTTATTGAATTCGTAATTTTTTGCGGCGTAAATTGCGCATAACGAATGTCGGGTCTGACAAAAAAAGAGGAAATAGGTGGTGCCGGCATATAAAAAAAAGGAGCAGGTTATCCCTGCTCCTTTCTATGAAAACGTATGGGAAATATGCCCCATATCAGCCAAGAGCTGCAAGGGCTGCGTCATAATCCGGCTCTTCCGTGATTTCAGGAACCTGCTGGGTGTAGGTGACCTTACCGGCCGCATCAATAATGACAATGGCCCTGGACAGTAACCCGGCAAGCGGGCCGGTGGATATGGTTACACCGTACTCTTTACCGAACTCCGGAGACCGGAACACGCTCACCGGGATGACATCCTTCAGTCCGTCTGTTTCGCAGAAGCGCTGGTGGGCGAAGGGGAGATCAGCGGACACGCAAAGCACGACGGTGTCTGTTTTTTGAGAGGCAACTTCATTGAATTTACGTACAGATGCCGCACAGACAGAGGTGTCGATGCTGGGGAAAATATTTAAAACCACCTGCTTACCGGCATACTCTGCCAGGGTCGCTTCGGAGAGATCGGTTTTTACCAGGGTGAATCCCGGGGCTGCTTCTCCTACGGCAGGTAACGTTCCAACGGTGTCGATTGTATTACCCTTGAGTGTAATTTGGGCCATGGTGTGTCTCCTTGCAGTTATATTTAAATACGCCCTTCGATGTTTCGGATTACGTGACGGTATTGAAAAAATACAGAGATCGAGTCGGGCTGAGAAGAATAACTCGTTGCATAGAATAATCATTCTTTATTAGCTGTAAAGCTGTGAAATGCTATTTTAACAGAATGATAACGTGCTGAGATTTTTTTGAAAAATAGAGAGGTGTTAGAGGAATCGAGCTCGGATTTTTTAATCCGAGCTCGAATGTGTTGTGGATATGATGCTGCGCTGTATATGCTACCAGTTTTCACCGAGCAGCTCGAAATGCGCCTGGGGATGGTCACAGGCAGGACATCGTTCTACAGCATCATTGCCTTCATGAAGATATCCACAGTTTCTACAGCGCCAGGTAACCTTTTCTTCACGGCTGAAGACTTTTTTCGCTTCTATGTTGGCCTTGAGGTCTCTGTACCGCTTTTCATGCTGTTTTTCCGCAACTGCGATGGCCTCAAAAATGTCGGCTATTTCCGAAAAACCTTCTTTCCTGGCTGTTACTGCAAATTCGGGATACATGGTTTCATGCTCATAATTTTCTCCCTGGGCGGCTTCTTCAAGGTTTTCCAGGGTGGTGCCGATAACCCCGGCAGGGAAAGAAGCTGTTATTTCCACCTCGCCGCCTTCGAGCAGTTTGAACAGCCGTTTGGCGTGCTCTTTTTCCTGGTTGGCTGTTTCTTCAAAAATATGGGAAATCTGAACATAACCGTCTTTTTTCGCCTGTGAGGCAAAGTAGGTATAGCGGTTACGTGCCTGGGATTCCCCGGAAAAAGCGGTTAAAATGTTTTTCTCTGTCTGTGTTCCTTTCAGTGAAGCCATTATAGTCTCCTTTGCTGTATGTCTTAAAAAATCTCCCGGCAGCGGGCCGGCAGGTTTGAATGTCTCGCATCATTGTATGGCAGGGCGCCGTCTGAAAATACGTTCTGCTGGAGAACGCCCGGTCAGCATACTGAAAAGCCATTCATTAGTAAATGTTAATTATTCTTATTTGTGCGAGCCAAGAAGTGTTTGGGATAGCCCTTATTTTGAAATACAGTGCCGGCAGAGTCCGTGGATCACGGCATTTTTCCGATTAATTTCTCCGAGGTTTACCACAGAGCCCGGAGGTTGTACGGCATCGAACTCAGGCCAGAAAAAATCCTTCACCATTCCGCAGCCGTCGCAGATAAAGTGATGATGCGGTGCAGAAGAAACTTCATACCTGGCATGACTTTCCCTTGTCTCGATCCTGCGGATCAGATCGTATTTTTCAAAAGTCGCCAGGGTTCGATACACGGTGTCCAGGGAAAGAGTCGGCAGAGTTTCAGCAAGTCTGCCGTAAAGAATTTCAGCTGTGGGATGGTCATCTGCCAGGATGAGCTGTCGAAAAATTTCCATGCGCTGATGTGTTACCTTCAGGTTCAGCTTCCTGCAGGTGGTTTCAAACATATTCAGCTGCTGTTGAATGTCTTTGCTGTGCATGCAGTCCCAAAAAAAGTGATGGAGAGTATCATTCCTGATTGATAATATTTCTCGCTGCAGGCGTCAAGCAAACTCTGAGGTTATGCCTGTATAGTAATGATAGCAGATCGGAAGTATTTATGCCAACAGGCCTTGGAGCTTTTCAACGCAGGTGAGGCCGTTAATCCAGGAGTCGGGAATGCAGCCCGGCCCCAAATGGGCAGCCAGAATCATTGCCGCAACCATACCGCGTGCCGAAGAATCACCTCCTGCCATGACGTTGACAATCAGCGCCTCTTCGAGGTTGTCCGTATAGCGCGCAACAAGGTGGACGGCGCCGGGCAAAGCTGAGGCTATCCCGCACATCTGGCCGAATTGTTCTATCACCCTTGTCGTATCTTTTTCAGCCGTGTCAAGTCCGGAACGAATGCGTATATCCAGATCCATATCCGCAACTCCCTGTTCAAGCGCCTCTTCCATGGCTTCTACAGGACTGCTCCCCTGAAGAACGGCGTACAGTGTATGGGCAAGAAAGGCGGCGCCGGCAAGAGTCGCCGGATGATTATGGGTCATAGCTGTCTGTTGCTGTGCATATTGAACAAGCAGCTCCCGATTATCTCCATACCATGGAAGTAACGGTGCCATGCGGGCGGGACCGCCAAGGTCGGTGGAGGTGGAGCCGCATTCATTCGGTCCCTTTCCCTGGGCAAGATTATCCAGGGTGGCTTTGGAGGCCTTGTCCACATACCCTTTGTATGTATCACTGAAAAGTTCCTGCCAGGATTCGGCAAAGGCTTGCAGCTTGAATCCATTTTCTTTTGCAAGGGACTCCAGAAGTACAAGGCTCTGATCTCCGTAATGGGTGAAATCGCCTTTTTTTCTGGATGCATGAAAGGAAGCAGGCAGGGGAGCGCAGAGTTGGTCAATCCGTCCGAAAGTTTCAGCAATACGCTCGGTATCGTATATCCAGTGCGCCCCAAGGGCGAGGGAGTCGGCTGCAAAAGAGGCGAGTACGGCTGCTTTGGCGTTATCTTGCATGGCTTTTTCCTGTTTGAAAATGTGTTTAGTCAATACCGGCAACAGCAACGTACACATACAGATAGGAATACTTTCCGCGGCTGTCAAATTGTTAGTTTTACGAGCGTTGTTAAATGCAAACCATTGAGTGTTCACCGGATCGGTAAAGAACACGGCATGGGGAGCCGAAAAGAATACCGGAGTCAATTACAGAAACACTACATATACAGGAGGATTGTCATTCATGAAAATAGCTGCGACTATGGTCAGCATGGATGCAGCGAGAACCTACACGGAAGTAGATCAATACAATACAGGATGGAACCGGGCCGATATCAGCCCTGTTTCCTTTACCCAGACCTCACTGAGCCCTTCGGGCGCTACCTTTCAACAACGTTTTACAACCCTGCTGCATTCCTCTACCGGCAGCAGTCAATCAGGAACATGTCTGGTCAAATCCGGTGAAGATGCCGCCGGTAGTGGAGAGGTACCCCTGTCCTCGGCCTCCGACAACGGGCGCAGTCAAGCACTGTCATCAATGGTGCGGCATATTTCCGGCACTTCGGTGACCGTTAACCAAATTGAAACAGCCGGACGGTATTCCTCGGCAGATGGAGGAGCGCTTTCAATCAGCCGGGCAGGCTTCAGCGCCACCGCCGTACATATCGAGCAGGAGTCGGCCTGTTTTCAGGCCAATGGTACTGTGCAGACCGAATGCGGCCGGGCCATATCATTCTCCTTGGGAGTGCAGATGCAGCGGCAGGAAGTTACCCTGCAGTCTGCTGGTTTTGCCCGGATTGTCCACGGCATAGATCCGATTGTGCTGAATTTTGAGGATACCATATCCCTGTGTGATGAAACCTGTTTTTCCTTTGATCTGGATGGAGACGGCAGCTGCGAGGAGCTTTCCGGACTGGGGAGCGGTTGCGGGTTTCTTGCCCTTGACCGCGATGGAGACGGTTCGATAACCAGTGGTTTGGAACTTTTCGGGCCTTCCACCGGCAGTGGATTCGGTGAACTGGCTGAACTTGATAGCGACGGCAACAGCTGGATCGATGAAAATGATCCTATATTCGATCAGCTGAAGGTCTGGTTTGCCGCGGGCGGAGAAGAGGAGCGTCTGCTGAGCCTGCGGGAAGCCGGTGTCGGAGCCGTTTCCGTGGCCGGCATCGGAACGAACTTTACCCTGAAGGATCGAGAAGGGCAGGTGCAGGGGATTGTCCGCGCCGATGGGCTGTTTCTTATGGAAAACGGAGAACCCAGGTCTCTTCAGGAGGTTGATCTTGTTCCAAAGGGAGAGCAGGGAAACGAGCAGGTACTGGATGTGGCGGATCTGGATACGGATTCCCTGCAGGACCTGGACAGGTTGCGTGATGTAATCTTTTGGCAGCGTTTCCGCCTGCAGATGATGCTTGCAAAAAAACAGCTGGATAACCCGGCAGATGAGATGATGGAACGATTGCGCCATCTTTCTGCGGATTTGAAAGGCAAACTGTTCTCCTGATCCTCCATAACCCGTTAGTCGGTTATCTTCCTCTATTTCCGCCTGTTGGAATGCTCCTTAAAAAGGGCGGGAAATCACTCCAGCCGGGGAACTTTTTTGTTTCCCGGCTATTCTGTGTTATTCTATATATGTCTATAAGAGTTCGGAGTTATGTCCGGCATGTGATGTCCCATTTTCCGAGGCCTGCTCGATGCAAAGGATTTGTTGTGTTCCCCTTTTTTTATTGTCTTTTCTTCCTGTGATTTTTTTTGCAGGATGCCGGCCCTCCGGCCCGATAAAAATCGGTTTTATCGGCGGTACCACTGGAAGGGCTGCTGATCTCGGTATCTCCGGCCAGGATGCCGTGCAACTGGCGGTTGAGGAAGTAAACCGGGATGGCG
The DNA here is from genome assembly GCA_963678525.2 of Desulfobulbaceae bacterium. GTDB lineage: Bacteria > Desulfobacterota > Desulfobulbia > Desulfobulbales > Desulfobulbaceae > Desulfogranum. Next base: position 571,980 of record CAXXDG010000002.1, on the reverse strand, counting down.
GGATTGGGGGGCGTCCCTTGCAGCTCATCATAAAAGATGACGGTCAGAAATCGGAAAAGGCCCGCCGGGCGGTCGTCGAATTGATAGACCAGCAAGTCGAGGCCGTTATCGGGCCCATGACCAGCGACATAGCCATGGCCATTGTCCCGGAGTTGAATAAGGCAAGGATTGTCTGCATCTCTCCGACTGCCTCCACAGAAGAACTGTCCGGTATGGATGATTATTTTTTCAGGCTTACGGCACCTGTGGGGAAAAATGCCTCGAAAAGCGGAGCCTACCATGCCCGTGCAGGCAAAATACATCACCTTGCCGTTCTCTACGATCTCAATAACCTGGCATACACTGAAAACTGGCTGGAAAATTTCAAGCGGCATTTTGAGCAAGAGGGCAATCATATTGTCGTATCCATGGGGTTTGATACTGCTGCCGGAGTGACTTTCAACGAAGCGGTCGGCCATGTTCTCGCTGCCGCCCCTGATGGTATCCTTATTATCGCAAACTCAATGGATTCCGCCATGATCTGTCAGCAGATACGGAAAAAGGATAAAAGCGTCCATATCACCCTGTCCGACTGGGGAGCGACTGAACGTCTTCTGGAGCTTGGCGGTGAGACTGTTGAAGGGGTTACGGTCATACAGGTCTTTGACAGAGAGAATGCCAATCAACTCTTTCAGAGGTTCAGGCAAAAGTATCTGGAGCGTTTTCAACAGGAGCCGGGATTTGGAGGTGTTTTGGCATATGATGCCGCACAGGTTGTCATTCAGGCTCTGAAAATGAGGCAGCCAGGTCAGACCATAAAAGATGCCGTTGTCGCACTTCCGGAAATTGAAGGCCTTCAGACCTCCATCAGTTTTGATAAATGGGGAGAGCGTGAAAAAACCAGTTCGAGAATGAGCATTATAACCGGCGGAAAATTCCTTGTGCTGGAGTGATTCATGAAAAACGGGACGTCACTTCGACTGTACACTGCACAACGGTTTGCCCTGGCAACCCTGCTGCCGGTCATTATCATAGCTGCCATGACCTGGTTTGGACTGTCACCGGTTATTCGCAGCAGCATATCCGACCAGAATCAGTCATTGGCCCGCACCGTGGCAGGGCAAATATCCGCCCATATTACCGGCGCAGAACGGCAGTTGAGCGTTTTGGCCGCTATTCTAGGCAATAAATATCTGCATATATATTCTGAAACGGAACTGACAGCACTGCTCGATTACACCTGCGGCAATGGTGAATTGTTTGAAGCTGTGTATGTAACCGGAGAACAGGGGAAACGTATTCGTCATGTCGGTATGGTCAGCTCACGTCGTTTCCAGCGTGATGATTATGTCGGCATAGATATTTCCAGCCGTGATTTTTACAGGGAAAAATATCATGCAGGCCAACAAGCCTGGTCTGAACCTTTTCTTTCCACTGTCAGCGGCAGACAGGCCGTTGCTTTGACCATTGCCTTGGCCGATGGATTGCTCATAGGCGAAATAACACTGGAGCATCTTTCCTCTTTCATCAGCGTAGTCCCGCTTGAGGCCCGGTTTGAGATCCTTGTCTGGGATAAGGGGGAACGAATTCTGGCTGATTCCCGGTTTGATCTGGCTGGTCAACACACGGCAGGAACGTTAACCTTTTCAGCTGACGCAGAGAAAGCCGACGGATTACAGCTCTTTTCCCTGGCAGGCAGGCGTTTTGTCGGTTCCACAATGCCTATTGCCGCGTTGGGGTGGACGGTCCAGGTGGCGCAACCTTTTTCACATGCATATCATCCCCTGCACAGGACCTTGCTCATCATAGGTATCGGCTTATTGATAAGTCTTGTTTTTATATTTTTTATTTCCCTGCTTCAGGGGGAGCACCGCGCCGTCCAGGTCGGTTACTTTGTTGATTATGCTCAGGCAATCGCCGATGGCCGATATGACAGCCGTGTACCTGCATTTCAAATTCTTGAATATCAGAAGCTGGCCGATCATCTTCAGGAAATGGCAAGGGAGATTCAACGGCGTGAGCAAGAGTTGATCAAGAGTGAAAATCACATGCGCATAACCCTGGATGCCATTGCCGATGCTGTCATTACAACAGATGAATTCGGCACGATTACCCGCCTGAATCCAGCCGCTGAACAGCTTACAGGCTGGAGCAAAATTGTCGCTTTCGGGCATAAATCAGCACAAGTTTTCCAGGTTATTGAGCCTCTGCATCGGGCAGAGGTTTCAGATCCGATTGATGTGGTGCTGACTACAAAAACCGTTTTTGAGCGGTCAGACCATAGTATTCTGATCCATCGTGAAGGGTATGAGTTTCTGATTACGGAAAAAGCCTCTCCTATATTAAGTGCTTCAGGGAAAGTTGTCGGCGTTGTCCTGGTTTTCCGTGATGTAACCGAAGCCTATACCCAGGAGTTGATCATACGGGACAGTGAGAGTCGGCTCAGGCAGCTGACCGACAACATACCCGGCGCCGTCATTCAGATCAGGACAACCCGGGATCACATGTATCAGAATGAATTTCTGAGTGCAAAGACCAGTGAAATTTTTGGACTTGATCCCGATACCGACAACCTGCAGGAACAATTTTACAGCTGTATCCCGGATGATGAGAAAGAGCGTTATCGACTTTCCATGTTCGAGGCAATAGAGCAGGTCGCACCCTGGCACTATGAAGGTCGTTTTCAGAGACCTGATGGTGAAATGATCTGGTTCAGCGGCCGGGCAAATCCCAAGTCCGATGGAGACTCTATTGTCTATTACGGCGTGTTGACGGATATTACCGAACGTAAAAAGCTGGAAAGCTCGTTGCGTCTGACCCAGTTTGCCTTTGACAAGGCTTCTGTCGCTATTTTCTATCTACGAATTGACGGGCAGATAATAAGCGTTAATGAAATGGCCTGCACGATGCTCGGGTATACTTCCGATGAGCTGACCGACATGACCATTTTTGATATTGACCCGGTATATACTCCGGAGATGATGGCCCGTGCGTTTGAGTTGTTACGCGTGGAAAAAAACAATAATGTCGAAACGCTGCAGGCTCATAAAAATGGAGCGATTATACCTGTGGAGGTCTTTGCCGATTATGTCGCCTTTGAAGAGCAGGAACTGGCGGTCTGCTTTGTCACGGATATTTCAGATCGAAAGAAATGGGCGCAGGATATCCAGGAAAGTGAGCGGCGGTTTCGGAGCCTGTTCAACGATGCACCCATGATGTATGTGATTACCGATATCCAGGAAGATCCGGTAATCGTTGATGTGAATGACACCTTTCTCAAACGGCTTGGTTATGACCGGCAAACTGTGCTGCATACCCCCCTGGCGAGGTATTACACGGCTAAGTCGCAGCAACGTATGGTAAAAAATCTGCGGCTTGGATTACAAGGTCGGGGGAGCTCCCTTTCCACGGAAAGAGAACTTATCGCCAATGACCAGGAGCTGGTGCCGGTTATTGTCGAGTTTGTTCCTGAATATGATAAGGATGCCCATGTCTGCGGAATACGGATCATGTTTCTCGATAATACCGAACGGAAAAAGGCGGAGGCTGAAGTCGATAAACTTCGGACCTTTCTGACCAATGTGTATAACTCACTGCCTTCGGTATTTGTGGGGGTAGACGGGGATTTGCGGGTGACACAGTGGAACAAACTGGCAGAGGAACGTACGGGGGTCGCCTTTGCAGACGCTGCTTTGGAACAGCTGGTTGACGTATTTCCCAGGCTGGCTGATCAGGAAAGCAACATCAAAAAATCCATAGCAACCGGCAAGCCCGTTATCACCGCAAAAATTCCTGTTATAAGGGAAGGACGCCATTGTTATGAGGATATCATTATCTATCCCGTCATGGGAGGAAAGGAAGGTGCCGTTATCCGTATAGATGATGCCACCAAACGGGTGCAGATGGAAGAGGTTATGCTGCAGACCGAGAAGATGATGTCCATCGGCGGCCTCGCTGCAGGCATGGCCCATGAGATCAATAATCCCCTGGCCGGATTGCTGCAGAATACACAGGTACTGGAAAATCGGCTCTATGGAGATATTCCGGCCAATGAAAAAACAGCCCGGGAACTTGGGCTTGAGTTAGCCGACCTGCGAGCCTATATGGACGCCAGAAAAATGCCGAGATTACTTGGGCATATACAGGAAGCCGGCTTGAGGATCGCCTCCATTGTCAGTAATATGCTCAGTTTTGCCCGAAAGAGTGAGGATATCTTCAGCAGTCATGAGTTGGGCGGCCTGCTGGATCAGGCCGTCGAATTGGCCCGCACTGATTATGATATGAAAAAAGAATATGATTTCAGATCCATCGAGATCATACGGGAGTATGAAAAGGAGATCCAGGTTCCCTGTGACGCCGGCAAACTGCAGCAGGTTTTTCTCAATGTTCTCAAAAACGGTGCGGAAGCCATGGCTCAAGTGCCTGGAATGAAGCCGCCTGCTTTCATTCTCAGAGTGTACGATGAGGGAGACTGGGCGACCATTGAGATTGAAGATAATGGACCTGGAATGGATGAAGAGACACGCAAGCGTATTTTCGAACCGTTTTTTACCACCAAGGAGGTCGGCAGAGGAACCGGATTGGGGTTGTCCGTATCGTATTATATTATAACCGAAAACCACGCCGGCAAAATGCATGTTCGCTCCGGTCCCGGCCGGGGCAGTGTATTTGTGATGCAGCTGCCGAAAAATAGAAATCAAGGCTGACGGCCAATGAACCAGACAGAGAGCGCGGCTGATATGAGGGCTGCACGTATTTTAATTATAGATGACGAACAGGCAATCCTTGATTCCTTTCAGGAATACCTTGAAGACTACGGCTATGAAATTGTTACAGCCGATAACGGGCGGCTGGGATTGGAGGAGGTACATCGGAAGCTGCCCGACCTTATCCTGGTTGATCTCCGCATGCCCGAAGTCGGTGGGCTGGAGGTCTTGGCGCAGGTCGCATCCTTTTCTCCCATGACGCCGATGATTGTCGTATCCGGGACAGGCACTGTTGGAGATGCCGCCGATGCCCTACATAACGGTGCCTGGGATTACCTGCTCAAACCTGTGGAGGATTTGTCCCTGCTTCTCCATGCTGTGGAAACCGCCCTTGAGAAATCCAGGTTGCAGAAGGAAAATCTTGCCTATAAGACATATCTGGAAAAGCTTGTTGAAGAGCGTACGGTTGAGTTGAAACAGGCAAATGTTCATCTGGAGCAACTCAACCTCCAGCTGACGGAAAATGAAAAACGATTACGACGAATCCTGGACACTCTTCCTGTGGGCATTTTCATCGTTGATGTGCAAACCGATATCATTCAATACACGAACCCCCATGCAGCTTCTCTACTCGAGAAACAGCCGGTGGAAATTGTAGGAAAAGCCTATGTAGACGTGCTGCAGACCCGGAGGGTCTCTGACGCGGGGGAAAGAAATGATCCGTCTGAACAGCTGCTGCTGCACGTCAACGGCAGGGAGGTTGTGGTATTGCGGGAGGTTTCCCTGGCACAGATAGAAGGGCGTGAGTCCTATGTCGAATGTATTATAGATATCAGTGATCAGGTCAAGGCGGAAGAAGAGAAGGAAGCCCTGCAGAAGCAATTGCTGCATGCGGATAAGATGGAGGCCCTCGGCACCCTTGCCGGAGGTGTGGCGCACGACTTTAATAATATCCTGAGCGCTGTTATCGGTTTTGCCGACCTGGGACTGATAGAACTGCCGAACCGGAACGAGTCTATTCATGGGAAACTGCAGTCCATCAAAGGGGCTGCGGAACGGGCCAGGGATCTGGTTGAACAGATCCGCTCATTCAGCCGCATGCAGCAGCAGGTGCAGATCCCCATGAACGTTGTGCCTGTGGTGCGGGAAGTCGTAAAGCTGCTCTCCTCCTCCCTGCCGGCGGATATACGAATCAAGATGAATTTGAAAACCGGAAAAACCGTTTTAGGTGATCCTACACAGATCCATCAGGTTGTCATGAACCTGTGCACCAACGCCTATCATGCCATGCAGAAGTCAGGAGGTCTGATATCTCTTACTTTGGATGAGGTGGAGACGGCAAAAGAGCGGCTCAGTACACCGCCTGCTCTGGAACAGGCAGCGTATGTTCGTATAACGGTTGCCGATACAGGCCCGGGCATGGACCAGGAAATTGTCGACAGGATTTTTGAACCGTATTTTACCACAAAAGGCAAAACAAAAGGCACCGGTTTGGGGCTTGCCATCGTCCATAGCATTGTACGGCAGCACAAGGGAGAGATCACCGTAACCAGCTCACCGGGAGAAGGAACTGTTTTCCAGGTGTTCCTGCCTGTGAGTGAAGGGGAAACAGTTAAAGAGCAGCCGCAAAGACAACAGTATCCCAGGGGATCTGAACATGTGCTGGTGGTTGACGATGAGGAAACCTTGGTGCAGATTACCACCGAATTGTTACAGCATCTGGGATACCGGGTTACAGGTGTTGTGAATAGTCTGCGGGCGCTTGAACTGTTCAGGGAAGATCCTTTGCAGTATGATCTTGTCATAAGTGATTATGATATGCCGGAGCTTAAGGGAATGCAGCTGGCTTTTGAAATCCATTCCATACGGCCGGAAATTCCAATTATGATATGCAGCGGCTACCTGGATAAAGTCGATCAGGGCAGAGCCGATGCTCTGGGGATAAAAAAGGTTTTAAACAAACCGCTCTCCATAGATGCCTTGGCCTGCTCGGTGCGCGAAGCGCTTGAGTGCTGATTCCGGAAATCACACGAATTATCTGAATTTTCAACGTACTCTAAAACGGGCGAAACACGTTGTGAAAAATGTACTGATTATTGATGACGACCAGACGCTTTGCAAGATGATTGCCGGCCTGTTGGATACTTCCGGGTATGCGACAAACTGTGCGCATAGCCTGGAGGATGGCTATGAGAAAGCGGTCAGCGGTGATTTTGATATCATTTTACTTGATGTGCAGCTTCCGGATGGGAACGGCCTGGACGATATGCCTCGTTTTACGGCTGTTCCGTCACGGCCGGAAATTATTATCATGACCGGGGATGCCGACTCCGACGGCGCCCGCAAAGCCATTGAGTCCGGTGCCTGGGATTACCTGGAGAAAGTGAATATTATCAGGGAAATCATGCTCCCGTTAACCAGGGCTCTGCAGTACAGAGAGGAGAAAAACAAAATCGCCGCCACTCCGGTGATACTGCAGCGCAAACATATCATAGGCGACAGCGATGCCATTAATAAAAGTCTGGTGCAGGTGGCCTTTGCATCGAGCAGCGACGCCGCCGTACTCATAACAGGAGAAACAGGTACCGGCAAAGAGGTTTTTGCCCGCGCTGTTCACGATAACTCTAAAAGGCGGAACAACAATTTCATTGTTGTGGATTGTGCCGCCCTGCCGTCAGCCTTGATTGAAAGTACGCTTTTCGGCCATGCAAAAGGGGCGTTTACCGGTGCTGACAAAGACAGCACAGGGCTGATAGTTCATGCCGATGGAGGCTCCCTGTTTTTGGACGAGATAGGCGAGCTGCCGTTGGAAATCCAGAAAAAATTTCTCAGGGTGCTTCAGGAGCGCCGTTACAGGCCCGTGGGAAGCACGCATGAAATTTCTTCGAATTTTAAGGTGATTGCAGCCACCAATCGTGACCTGGAGGCAATGGTGGCCCGGGGAGAATTTCGGGAAGATTTGCTCTTCAGGCTCAGGTCGTTTTCCATAGAACTTCCCCCCCTCAGGAAACGGGAAGGGGATATCCCGCAACTGACCAGGTATATTCTGGACAAGCTTTGGAAGCGTCAGCGCCTGGAGCCCCAGGCCATAAGCCGTGAATGTATTGACTATCTGGAAGCATACGACTGGCCGGGTAACGTTCGTGAACTCCAGCAAACCCTGGAAGAGGTAGTCGCCCGTTCCCAGGGGCACCAGACTTTGTTTGGTTTTCATCTTCCAGGCAGGATTCGTATAAAGGCCGCCCAATCACAATTACATGGTGCAAATACTGCCTCCGGCCGGGCTGACATGACCTCGGCTGCCAGACCTCAGAAATGGAAGAAATATAAGGATGATATGGAGTCGCAATATCTTAAACAACTCATGGCCTACTGTGACGGGGATATCAAATCCGCCTGTGAAGTATCGGGAATATCCCGGGCCAGATTGTATGAACTTCTGAGAAAGGAAACGTCCAGTCCGAAAAACCAGACAGTCTGATTTTCCGGACTGTTTCCTGCCTGTAGTTTCTGGGCGGTTCTCTTTTTTTTCAATACATTGAAATTACATAATTTTTAGCATGTCTTTGTCTTCGGCGCCGTCCGGGGATGATCGTGCCTTCGTTCCTGGAAACAAGAATCAGCCGGAGACGCATTTTGGCGTCGGCTGAGGGTCGTTCCTGTTATGTTGTGTATTTTCAGGGATATGTATTTTTTTGATGCTCTGTCTCCAAGGTGGCACATATTCTGTATCAGTGAGGTCAGTTGTTGTTTGATCTCAGATATGAATACAAGGATGAAGTTCTATTTTTACAGTATAACAAACAGCGCTCAAAGCAATCGCGTACTCAACGAAATTCAGCGCGATGTTAAAAACTGTACCATTATGGAAATGCCTGCAGGTACAGGATTTATTGTTCCACTGTCTCTCACCTTACGCAGTGGTGATGTAGTGATACTTCATGTGCAGGATATGAAGGAAGTTCAGTTTCTGATGGGCTTGAAAGATGATTTTGAATGCTTCCGGAATATTATCTGTCTGGAAGACAGAGAGCCTGATAATGTACTGTTATCTTTTTGCCGTCAATTCAGTCCCAGGTATATCGCCTACGGGGATAATGCGGTCCAGGAGACCGTTGCAGTAGTTGAGAAAATGTTAGCCGGTTATTCGAAAACAAACTGAATTGACGGCAATGTTGTTGAGCCTGTTCCGCAGTATGAAACATGGCTAAAAATAAGAAACTTTAGCTTCTTACAAGCATAACCGTCCGTTACAAGCGGATACCGTCACAGGGTCCTCCACCCCACCCACCCACCTCCACCCCAAACCCCCCGGAGTTTTCCTGTGACGGTTGAGGCTCGCATTTTTCATAGACTTCATTTTTTTCTGCCGGTTGATTTGACCGATAGGCGGATTCCGGGTTACCGTTAAAAAAGCGGGGCTGTTGTCTTTTCATCCTTCCTTGTTTCCCACCCTTTTGTGCTATACTGAAAAAGAGCGTGATGCACCCATTGCGTACAAACCATCCATCTGAAACAAAAGACTCTATGAGAGAATGTGACGCCCGGCACAACATCGTGGATATGCTTGTGGTGGAAGATTCCCCCAAATCATTTATAGAACAGGTTTTTGATCTCGGGTTGAGCAAGGAACTGGAAAATAAATGTGCGGAAGCTTCCAGAATACTGCATACTGGAGAATATGGAAAACACCTCTATCTGACCAGGGAAAATGAAGAGGAACTGGCCGCGGAAATCCTGCTCATGCGGCACAGGTTCACCCAGCTGGCGGCAGAGCAGCAGATGTTTCGTCAGGCGGCATTGACGATTATTCAAAATATCTATCTCAGCAAGGAAAGAAAAATTTTTTTCAGTGCCTCGCTGGGATCAACGGAGCAGGAACGGCAGGAAGCCCTGCGCCTTTTCAGCCGGCCCATCCATTCTGTGGCGGTTCCTCTGGGAAAAACGCTTCAACATTCGCTGATTGCCAGGATCTGGGCGCGGATTTTGTACAAAGCAGATGAGGAATGTTTGCAATCCCATGCCTTCAGGGAGCTCAAAGAGGTTGTGCTCGCCCTCAACACCTTGCGAAATATCTATATGTTACTGACAACCCGACTGGTTGCAAAAATAACATCCCGGATCAACGCAACCTACAGTCAGTCCATAACCCGTGAGGACGCATCACAGATAGGCTCCTTCGGGGTCGGCAGGGCGGCCTATCGCTATCACCCTTGTTTCGGCATCCGTTTTTCCACCTACGCCTCCCGGTGGATACTCAAGGAAATACAGCGCCAGTCCCTGAACGGTCGGCTGATCCGAATTTCAACAACCCTGGTGGAAAGAATCTCCAGGGCAAACAGGCAGGGGAATGAGCGGCAGGAGCAGGATGCCCTGGAACTTCTTGCCAAAGCCTCTGTAGCACTTGGGGGCCATAAACGTTTTGCCGAAGAGGCCGCGCCGGATGATCCGGCTCGTTCTGCCGAACAGAGGGAATTGACGAAAAAAATGTATACGGCAATCGACGCAGTGTTGAGTAAAAAATCTGCTGATATTATGAAACGCAGATATGGAATAGGTCCGTATCAGGGGCAGCCTCAGTCCATCATTACAATCAGCGGGATATACGGGGTGACCAGGGGCAGTATTTATCAACTGGAAAAAAAGGCCTTGGCCAAACTGCGTATGCATCTTACGGAGCGTAAAGGCAGGGTGGACAGGGATGTTCCTGTGTTTACCTAAAACCTTGTAATAACAGATCAGCATTACAGTCGTCTAAATACGTATTTGCATACGATATGTTTGAATGTGTGAAAACTTGCCTGATGAGATCTCTGATTTCATCGGTTAATAAGTAACCATGCAGATTTTTTTCATACATCATCGTTTTGTTCTCGTAGTATACTTGCTCAGGTGTTTGGTCTAAAAAATGGTTCTTCCTGTCAACGAAATTGATGAAATCTTGCACGATATCATCATGCAATAAATGCTGTTTGTCGTATACTTTTGTCAGTATATTATTCTTCCCAAAGAGTTGTCTCCAGAAATATTCAATGTTTGCGTAATAATCAAACTGTCTTGTCGGGATATTGTGTATCCATGATTCACTCTTTTTTTCTTTTGGAAAGAAGACATTACGTAATGTATGACTCATTTCTTCATTGCTATAGTTGTCTTCAAGTATCGATCTGTAAAATACAGGTTCTTCAGACTCCATGTATTGAAAAAAAGCGGATTCCAATATGTCGAAATGGTTTCTGACATAGTATATGATTTTTGTGTTAAATCGTTTGGATATTGTTTTAAAAAAATCTATTTTGTAACCTTCTTCCCCTATAAAATTTCTCATATTGGGGAGGCCTGATTCCGAACTTATAATGATGTTTCTTTTTACTGAAGCGTCTATTTCTTCAAGAAGCTGTCTGAGCCTGCTTTTTTCCGATGTATATATTTGGTGATGGCCGCTCCCTGTACGGCATGTTTTGGGGTACAGATATCGGCAGTCTTCATTCAAAGAGTTTTGTAATAAGTAATTTTGAATAGAGGTTGTACCGGTTTTCCCATGCCCTATATGAATATAGAGATTTCGCTTTTTTCTTAGAAAAAACATGTTTCAAGGCGCTCTGTTGCTGTTAACCCGCTGTGTCGTTCTACCAGACGGTTGGTGGTGTTGCGGATTGCCCGCTGCTCTCGTTACCTTTTTTCGGCAGTTCCCTGTTGCAGCAGGAACTCGACAAATACGGCTGCAACCGGAGTGAGTTCCCTGTTTCGGCGCTGGATAAGATAAAATGGTCGTTCCATGCGTATGTCTTTCAGCGGCCGGCCAACCAGGCTGCCATGGCAAATGTCTTCCTCTATGGCGCGTAAAGAGATGATGGATATGCCTATGCCTGCTTTGATCGCCTCTTTTACGGCTGCGGTGGTCCCGATGACCGCTGCCTCCCGGAGGCTGCTTTCTCTGTAGCCTTGCTGCTCTAAAAGACCGGCAATGACCTTGCGTGTACCGGAGCCGTGTTCTCTGAAAATAAAGGGTTCCTTGAGGATTCCTTCGACTTCGATCTCTTTTTGCTTGGCTAATGGATGATCAGGGCGCATCACTACGCTCAGTTCATCGGTCAATACTTGTGTCCATTCAAGTGAACGCTCGTTCCAGGTGGCGCCGATGATGCCGAGATCGTATTCCCCTGCAATGACCTTCTGGGCTATGGCCCGGGAATTGGAGATCTCTATGTTTGCTTTGATGTCCTGGTTGGATTCAATGAACCTGCCCAGCATGTGCGGAAGTATGTACGTGCCGGGGATGGTGCTGGAACCTATGAGGATGCGGCCGATCAGGTTGCCGCTGAACACCTCTATGGCCTGCATGGACTCTTCCTGAAGACGAATGATTTTTAAAGCATAGTTATACAGCAATTGGCCCACAGGGGTTGCTTCGACCTTGCGGCCGAGACGGTCGATCAATCGCTGTCCGACCTGCTCTTCCAGGCTGCGAATATGCTCGCTGACCGTGGGCTGGGAAATCATGGCCCATTGGGCCGCCTTGGTAAAGCTTTTATATTCAACAACTTTGCAAAATACTTCCAGTTTTCTAATATCCATAACTCACGAGAAATAGGGGGACAGGTTGCATTGGTTTTGTCGATTGCTACAATTACAATATCTTTTCGAAAAAGTCTGTGCTTTTCGGCTTTGTGGAACCGTTATGTGATAGCACCTCGGCGCAAGGCGTCGGCGAGTCCTGAAAAACGCTTGACGGAGCGACGCGTCCCCTGGGAAAAAACAGCGGTTTCAGCAAAAAGTATCAGCTGTTTTTTAGCCCTGGTGATCCCGGTGTAAAGTAATTCTCTACCGAGGAGCGGGCTTTCTCCGGCTGGAAGAACAAACAGCACCTGATCGTATTCCGAACCCTGGGATTTATGCACTGTAATTGCAAATGCCTGCTCATAGGCAGGGAGCTGCTGCAGGGGGTAGCTGAGATACGTGTTTTTCGGACCTTGAAACCAGGCATCCAATCCTCCCTGGTCGTTTTGCCAGAGAATCCCTGCGTCTCCGTTGAAGATATTGAGTGCGTAATCGTTTTTCTGTACCAATATGGGCATTCCGTGGAAAGGCTCTTCGATCCGGTCGACCAGATCTGCGGCCATGAGATAGGCGGCTGTCTGCCGGTTGCATCCCTGTACGCCGTTTTCTCCCTGCTGCAGTGCGCAGAGGATGCGGGATTGGTCAAGCAGATCAAGGGCGTCCTGGGGAGTTGTGCAGGAAAAAATAGGAACAAAACAACGTTGTATAAAGGCGTTGAAATCTTTTTCCGCTGCACGGGGAGAGGCCGTCGGGATGTGGCGGAGGTCATTGTGCCCGGATCCCAGACAGGAAACGGCATTGTCCACATCTCCTGTAAGCACTGCCCCGGCCAGTTGTCCGATTCCGGAAAGTGAATCGAATCTGTAGCTGCGGGTCAGCTCAACCACGGTGTCGTGCATGCCCTGCCGCATTTCGGCTGCCTGTGCGCCCCTTTCCAGGCTGCAGATGTCTGCAAACAGGTTGCCCGCTTCCACGGATGCAAGCTGATTACGATCTCCAAGGAGAACCACCCGGCAGTGATCGGGGAGCGCTTCCATCAGGGCGGCCATGAGCGGGACATCGATCATGGAGGCTTCATCCACCATGAGCAGGTCTATATGAAGTTTGTTGCTGTGGTCATGGAGAAATCTGCCTTCCATGGGCATAAAACGCAGCAGCCGGTGGATGGTGTGGGTTTCTTCCGGAATATAGGCCTGAAACTCCCTGCTGAGTTGTGGCCGCGCCTGGATAAGAGATTCCTTGAGCCGGGATGCCGCTTTACCGGTGGGTGCTGCAAGACAGACCCGCAGAGGTGTCTTCGAGGAAGCGCCGATGGCGGCCAGGATGCGGGCTGCGGTGAAGGTCTTTCCTGTGCCCGGCCCGCCAGACACTATCAGCAGATTATTGCTCACACCTGTTGCAGCAGCTTTTTTCTGCAGATCCGGCAGGTTTTTTTGTTCTTTTTCAGGGAAGAGCGCGCTGAGGGTGTCCTGCGCAGAATCCTGCTCTGTTTCAGCACGAGGCGCCGCCCGGGAAAGCAGTCCTCGGGCAATGATCTGCTCATAGGCGTAAAAGCGGTACAGGTAGAGATTGCTATTCTGATCCAGGAGCAGGGGGGCGACTTCACCGGGAGCGGCTACCACGCCGCTTTCCATGAGAATATGTTCAAGACCGGTGCTGTCTATGCTGCACTGACCCGGGTTGCGCATCTGTTCGGCGACAGCCTGGAGCGGGAGGCAGACGTGGCCTGCAGAGACTGCCCGGGAAACAAGGGCGGCTGCCAGAGCAACGCGTTCCCTTACGGTTCCTCGAGAGAGCTCCTGGATGTACTCCCCTGCTTGGACGTCGATCAGACGGAGGTGACCCTGTTGGTGAAGTTCGGATAAGGATAGATTCATAGGCGTGGTGATGGGCTGAAACAGTTATCCAGGGCCTGGATGAGTTCTTGCTCGGGCCTGGTGAAAAAGATACCGGGTGAAGGAGCGGTGCTTTCATTCATGCCCCGGAGAAAGAGATAGTACACTCCCCCGAAGTGATCCCGGTAACAGTAGTCGGATAAACGGACTCGCAGGTAACGGTGCAGGGCGACCGTGTAAATAAGATATTGGAGATCGTATCGATGTTGTGAGATGGCCTGCTGCAATTCTTCTCGGGAGTATGCTTCCGGAGTGCCGCCCAGGTAATTGGATTTGTAATCAGCAATGAAATAGCGATTGTTGTGGGTGAAAACCAGGTCGATGAATCCTTTCATCAAGGCTTCGATTTCCGTGCCTGAGTGGGGCAGAGAAGGTATGCCCCATTGGTGCAGGGTCTGGTTGAAGCGCTGGATCGGCATTGATTCCACGGGGAAAAGGAAACCCATCTCCGCCATCCGTGCATCTTCTCCAAGTTCCCGTAAGGGACAGCTTCCCGGCAGAGGGACGGCAACCACCTGTTCCAGCCACTTTCCCGTAACCCCCTGCCATGACTCTTCAATACCGGCTTTGCGCAATTCCGCAGCGATCACCTCTGACCAGTTCCCTGCGCCCTCTGCAAAATCAATTTGTTCGAGGATGTTGTGCAGACAGGTTCCTGCAAAGGCCCCTTTGGGAAAGGTGAATGGGGAACAGGCCGTATCTGTTTCAACAGTTTCGACAGGTCTGCTGCCTGTGGATGAACGAAATTCATGGTCGTCGAGTTGGGCGGTGAGCCTTGAATAGCTGGTGGTTTCCAGGCCGGGTTTGATGCTGCCTGTGAAATCGGCGGCCTGCAGATCCGTGACTGCGGTTTCCCGCCCCTGGTCAAAAGGCGGCGCAGGTGTCCATCCCGGAGCGACGGAAAGGAGATGCTCCTGGTCATTGAAACAGGCATCCATTGTCTGTTGGAGCAGGTCAACGTCCTGGAGCGCCTGTTCGGGTATGGTCGGGAGCAGGTAAAACAGCGGGGTGTTTGCATATTGCGGAGCCCATCCTGCACAGAACCAGCAGGCAAAGCGTGCCCTGGTTACGGCCACATAGAGCAACCGCATCTGTTCTGCCGTATCCTCTTCCATGGCCAGCCGGCAATGTTCTGCATCCTCTCCCAGCAGATCCACTGTGGCTGCGAAGGTATGGCGGTCATGGAAAAGAACCGGACCTTTGGACTCGAATTTTCGATCCCGCCAGAGAAAAGGGAGAAAAACTATGGGATACTCCAGTCCCTTGGATTTGTGAATGGTCACGATTTGTACCAGTCTTTCATCATCCTCAAGACGAATCTGTTGGTTTTCCACCATTGCATCAGGTCGGCGGCGTTGTTCGGCAAACCAGCGCATCAGGCTTGTTTTTCCATGTGCCGCAGCTGGAGAGGTCTGCAGCAGCTCTGCCAGATGCAGGAAGTTGGTCAGCAGTCTGGAGCCGTCCACCCTGGCTGTTATCCGCTGTACTACGCCCTCAGTACTGATGAGGTGCTGCAGCATAGCCATGATCCCCTGTTGATCCCATATTTTCCTATAGATGAGCAGGCGATTAAGCAGCGTGTTCCAGCCGGTTGCATCCATATTGAGGGCATGCAAATCCGCCGCATTCACGCCCAGCAGGGTGGTGGCGAGAGCAGTCCGTACTGCAGGGCGGTCGGTGGGGTCAATGACGGCGGTCAAAACAGATGCCAGTTGTCCGGCTTCATGGGTGAGAAAGACCGATTCCTGACTGAATGCCACACTGGTGATGGAGAGATTGGATAGCGCCTCCTGGATAAGGTGCGCCTGGCTGTGGGTGCGGACGAGCACCGCAATGTCACCGGCAGAGACCGGTTCGGCTCCGACCATGGCCTGTCCTGCCTGACCTCCGGCAAGAAGTCCGGCAATGGTATTGGCTGTGGAGAGAGCGGCGAGCCGGTCGCCTGTGGTTTTATTAAAAGGTTTTTTCAGGTCCGCGGATTCCGGCTCCGGATGAAGAAGCAGCATGTTCAGGGGGGAAGCAGCCCGGCCTTTGATGATCAGCTGCTGTTCCTTGTTTGCAGGTGCGGCATCCACGGCCGTGAACCGGATATCAGGGCTCAGGAAGGGATCAGGTCGTGAAAACAGGCGGTTTACCGCGCGTACCATGGGCGCACAGGATCGATAGTTGGTAGTCATGGTGAACCTGTCACGGTCAATTGCGGCTCTACGCGCCTGTACATAGGTGAAAATATCCGCGCCCCGAAAAGAATAAACAGCCTGCTTGGGATCTCCGATAAGGCAGAGCCAGTGGCCGGGGTCCCGTTGGTGAATGCGCGTAAATATCCGGTACTGGAGGGGATCCGTGTCCTGAAACTCGTCGACCAGGATTGCCGGATACTGCTTTGCCGCCTGCAGGGCAAAGGTGTCGCCCAGCTCCTTGCTGTGCAGCGCGTCGTACACCTTGACAAGCAGGTCATCGAAAAAGAGGCGTCCCTGTCGGGTTTTTCTTTTTTCCAGTTCAGCGCACAGGTATTCCCGGGCCTGGAGCAGGGTGTTTACATAGCAAACGTTTTGATATTGTTCATGGAGATCGGCAAACTTTTCAAAGAACGTAAAGAAAGAGTGCCGGGGAGGACTGGTGCATTTTTTCTTTACCGAGAGGTCAACAACGCTTTGTGTCAGCAGGTTGTAATGTTTTGGGAGCAAAAGCGGCATCACCTCTTGAGCCGCAAGGGCGTCCATGCCTTCAAGCAGTTCAGGTACATTGTCCGTAAGGCGGTATGACTTCTCGTTTCGGGTCAGGTCTTTGCTGGTCCGGATAAGGGAAGCGATCTCTTCGCGGTGTTTCCGCCATTGTGAGCACAGTTCTGGAAACATGCTCCGGAGCTCTGGTTCCAATCGAGCGCGTTGATCGACAACCTCACTGGGGATAAGCCTGACATCATGGGTCGCGAGGGTTGTGCTCACCGTTGCCAGCAGTTGTTCCGGCGACGCCCATTTATTTGTCAACCAGGCGGTTGTCTCACGGTCGGCCGGGTAGATATGCAGCCGCCAGAAATCTTCCATAATGTCCAGACGAAGGGGGAACTCCTGCTCGACGAACTCAGCCTGGAACGGAGTTCCGGTCTCAAAGGCGTTGTCCTGGAGCAGGCTCCGGCAGAAACCATGAATAGTAAAAATAGCCGCCTCATCCATGCGCACCAGGGCGTCGCTGAGCAGCTGCCCGGCCTGCTGTTTGGAGAGCCCTGTGAGCATGCTCTCCATTTCCGGTTCCAGCTCCGATGCTTCTGTGATGAAATCCAGTGCTTCTCTGATGCGCAGCCTGATGCGACCACGCAACTCTTCAGTGGCTGCCCTGGTAAATGTCACCACCAGGATGTTGTCCACAGAAAGCTGTTTTTCAAGCAGCAGCCTCAGGTAGAGCAGGGCCAGGGTATATGTCTTCCCCGTGCCTGCACTGGCTTCAATCAGGCTGGTCTGTTCCAGGGGCAGGGTATAGGGATCAAGCTTCTGCATCATCACACCTGTGAGCAAAGATAGGCTCAAAAAGAGCGGCCAGTTCCAGGGCTTCCGGTTCCAGGGGAGGAACTCTGTGCGGATTGAAAATAAGTCGGTACGCCGGGTCTTCACCTTCTCCCAGGCGATTATATCCTCCCTGCCACGCACTCCGTATGACGGAGTTCTTTTTTTCAGGCTTTGCCGGCGCTCCGGCCAGGAAGGATTCAGGAAAAAACGGCAGGGGACGCTGTCTGCCCCTGATGAACAGATCCAGCATTTCCCGGAGCAACGTATCCGCATCCTCCACAGCCCGGAGTCGGATGCGGTTATCCCGGCAGTAGTGGATGCTTGTCCTGGATATGGGAATCTTATCCAGTCGGCTGAGGAAAAGGTGATAAATCCAGGTTTCCATCAGCGCTGCCGCCTTTAAGCCGCCGCTTCTCCAGGTGATGCGACCGGCGGGATAAAGGGAATTGAGCCATCCCGTGATGTGATAGGGCCCGATGTGCGTATCTATTTCCATCGGCGCACAGGGGTGTACGAGCTGCTCTGCAACGGCGTCGGCAAAGGAGGCGCTTTCCTCATTGATCCGTTCCAGCTGTATGTCGCCGTAGGCTCCCTGGGGCAGGCAACCGGAGTCAAGCAGACGGGAATGAATTTGTTCAAAGGAGGATCCGCTCAGGAAATCCGTGATCAGTGAATTGCGCAGAAAATATTGATCCAGGCCGTTGAGGACAAAAGGCTCGGATTCTTCAATCAGGATGTGCTGTTCCCTCAGCCGCATGCCCAACTCCTGTTCCAGGAAGAAACGGCAGGGGTGTTTCCAGAATAGAACCAGTCGCCCCAGATCAATCTCCATGTCGGCTGGGTCGGTCCTGTCTTTTGTAAATGATGAGATAAAGTCCGGCGGGGAGTTTTTTGACGGAGCAGGCAGCCAGGAACGGTCATAACTTTGTATGGGAGAATCGGCGGCAAAGCAGTGACGACTGAACGGCTGCAGGGGATATTCCCTAGTGAGGCAGCTGCTCGGCCGGCGGTGGTCCGGACTCTTGAAACTGTGGTTGATATAGTCCCGTAATTCACTGACAACCGTTGACGGCGGTGTCTCGCTGTTGTCCTGCAGGCTGCGGCCGACCCAGGAAATGGAAAGACAATCGCGGGCGGAAAGCATGGTCTCCAGGAACAGGTAACGATCATCATTGCGCCGGTTGCGGTCGCCCGGGCGCGGTTTTTGTTGCAGCAGATTGAATGATATTGATGACCCGCTGCGGGGAAAATTTCCATCATGCATGCCCAGCAGCCAGATGACCCTGAACGGAACGGAACGCATGGGGATCATGTTGCAGAAGGTAACGCGGCCGCTTAAGAAAACCTGCCCTGAAGGCCGGACGCTTAGATGTTGCTGCAAATGATGGAGCGCCACTCCGAACTCCATGGAGCGGGTGCAGCAGGCCAGTTCCGCCTGGTTGGACAGGGTTTCCAGATACTCCCTGATCAGCATGATGCCTGTTTCATCCTGGTCCTCGAGAAAAAAGTCGTGAAGAATCTCCAACAGCGATTTTGTCCAGCCGGCAAGGGACCTGGGCGTGGAGATGTCGTGGGACCAGCTGCGTAACCGATGAATAAACGCGGCCAGGCCGCCAAGAAGATTTGCCTCGGAGACTGCAACTGCGGCTGTCGGGAAACAGCCGTTGAAGCTGTGTTCTGTTGATCCGAGAAAATAGCTCAGCATCAGCTTGTCCATACCGTGCTGCCAGCTGTTTTGCCTGTAATCGGCCATGCCGAGCTGTTCCCGTTGTTCTCTGTCCATGCCCCAATGGATGGCGCTGTCGCTGATCCAGCGGTGTATTCTCGGCAAATCCGCCTGGCTGAGGTTGAAGCGGGCAAGCAGCGGGCCGCTTTCAAGCAGAGAGAGTACCTCCGGCGCCCCGCATTTCCCGGCCAGTGTTGTCAATAGATCCAGATAAGTCTGTGTGGTAGAGGAAAGCCCTGCAATAGATTGGTCTCTGATGGAAAAGGGTATTTGCTTATCAGGCGGCGCACTGTGGAACACGCCCTGTACGGCCTGGGCATAGATCTGTATGTCCGGTGCGATAACAAGCACATCGCCGGCTGTAAGGTCAGGAATATCGGTAAAGAGCTGCAACAGGGTGTCGTGAAGCACCTGGACTTCGCGCAGGGGAGAATGACAGATGTGAAATTGAAGAGAACCGTCGTCACGTAGAGCCGGCTTTTCTTCAGAGGCAGCCTGTTCACCGTCTTCCATGAAAAGGATATGGTTGTGCAGGGAGGCCAGAACGGTTGCGCTTTCGTGTGCTGAAAAGTTCTCTTCTTCCTCCAGGTCATATTCGAGCAATTGGTTCTGAAAATCCTGGGCTACCGATCCCAGGGAGGTCAGCAGGGGATTGCCCCTTTCCATGTAGAGGGCATCCCGGTCTTGTTCACTCTGCTTCCGGCGTCCCCGTTGACGCGCCAGCTTCCGATCGGACAGGGTATCGCCCCAATACTCCTGACACGGGGAGAGATGAAAAAGATGGATCCTGGTGTGTTTGCCCAGGGTAACGAGTATTTCCAGGTATACAGGCGCCAGTGAGTTAAGCCCGAACAGATACAATTGCTGCGGTAGATGGTGATGAAAAGGCGCCTGGGAAAGTGTCTGCAGGGTTCTGTGAATGCAGGCGCTGCGGTGCAGGTGATCGCCGGCCAGGTGTTTCCAGAGTGTCGCCTGCCAGTCGTCATGCTCCTCTTCTTCCCATTGCTGGAGAATATCCGGTCGAAACATTTGATACTGATCAAACAGATTACCGAGGGTTGCGGCAAGTTGGTACGTTTTCAGGGCTGCACCCTCTCCGGAGACATACCCGGTGAGCGGTTCGCCTTTGGGGGTTTTGAAAAAGTCCGGCAATTCCTGGTAAATTCTCCAGGAAAGCACATCCCTGTCAAAAAGCTGCAGATCCACTTTTGTTTCCAGCACCTGTTCCATGAGGTTTCCTATGAAACGTCCGGGCAGAGGAAATTCGAGGTTGGCTGCGATGCCGGTATGTTGGGCCAGTTTTCTCTGCACCCATTGTCCCATCCCGGGATGCTGGACCACGATCTGTTCAGCAGTCAGAGGCGGGGCCGGTGCCGCTGTAAGCAGGTTTGCGAGCTGATCGACCAGCGTTTCCAGCCTGTTGGAAGAATACACCGTAAAGGCCATGATGATTTACCTTTGCAAGATGAGCAGGGCGAATACAGGGAGATGGTGCGTCCGGGTTACGTTCAACATGCCTGCACCGCAGGATGCCTGCGCCTGTGACGGCAGAGATACATTATGTGCAGCAGCATGAGCAAGTTTGAGTTCAGGGTGAAAATCTTCATTTCAGAATCGGCAGGTGATCAAGTTTTTTCTAATAGAAATAGTAAACGAAATATTGAAAAAGTTTCCTGATTGCAAGTCTTCCATCTGTTCCGGAAGGTTGTGTCGCCGTCCGGGCGGATGCTTCTTCGCTAAATTTATTTGTGGAAACAACCAGTGCTTTGCTATAGTTAAGGAAACCAAACACGGTCTTTTCTCCATGCGGGTCAGTATGCAACGCCATTTTCTCCCCTTTGTCACAATACCTGTTCTGGCTACCTTAGCTCTGGCCGGGCTATTTTATCTTCCTTATAACGCCGTACGCAACAAAACCATAGATAGCTTTCAGGAGCAACAAACTTTGCTGCTCAACAAGGCGGTCGAAGGCATTCAAAAATATTTTTCCACCTATGACGCCGCGCTGGATTATCTGTCTGAGCAGGAAAGCATCGTCCAGATGGACGAGAGCGGAAAACTGCTGCTGGAAGATTTTTACGCCATACATCAATCGCAGATTCTTCAGGTGAGCCGTACTGATAGTGACGGACAACCGCTTTTTGCCGTACCCGGACAATATCGAGCCGGTGAAGGAGTTATCACCCAGGAACAGCTTGATGCGTTGCTGCCTCAAAAGAAACTGCACATCAGTGACATCTTCTCCCTCCATGAAGGTGCCCCTGTAGTCCTTTTAAGCCATCCGGTTTACCGCAATGAGATTTTTATCGGCAACATTTCTTTTCTTGTGCCCTGTGAGGTGATCGGCCGGATGCAGATAGGGAATTTGGGGATTGAACAGTCCGCCCTGCCTATTTTGTTCAGCAGGAACGGTAAAACGCTGTATGCCCGGGAATCTGTTCTCATCGGCAAGATGATAACCGATTACTCCTCACATGAGCTGCAGGAAATACGCGTCCGCATGCAGCGTCATGAGCGAGGGTATTTCATGCTTCAGGGCGGATTATTCGACAGGGAGCCGGAAAGTCGAAAAAATCAGTTTGGAGTGTACCTTCCAGTAGATCTGCCGGGAGGCGCTTATTGGTCGCTTCTCATCGTTTCACCTGAAAATGAGGTCATGAGCACCATGACCTCATTTCGTAAACAGTGGTTGACCGTAACCGGCGTCACCCTGCTCGCAGTCGGCCTGTTGGGGTTAGGTTTATCCTGGGTCGTATTGAAGAGGCAGCAGGAAAAAAAGCAGCGGGAAATGGAAGAGCAGCTTGTGCAGCTTCTTGAACATGCACCCATGGGCGTTTTACTGGTCAATGAAAACAGTACAATCTCCTACGCTAATAAGGCTGCCCTGCACCTGATAGAGTCTGCTTCACTGCAGGAGATAACCGGCAAATCATTGCTCCGGTTTTTTCATAAAGAAGACCTGAAGATGATCTCCGGCAAGATTGACGGTTTGCTCCCCGACCGTGAAGAAAACCTGGTTTCCATAAAATTGATGACCAGCGGAAACCAGGAGCGTGACGTGATGATCAATGTCACGCCTTTTATGATAGGGGCGCAAAGAAACTGCATTGTCACGATCCAGGACATCACCGAAGAACGAAAAGTGGTTGAGGTCCAGCGACGTCTGGCAACCGCGGTTGAACAGGTCAAAGAGCTGGTCATGATTACGGATACGGATGGAACCATCGAATATGTCAATGCAGCTTTCTGTGAGGTCTCGGGATACTCTGTTGAGGAAAGCCTGGGGCGATCCAGCCGGATTCTCTGGGATGATTCCAATGATCCGAATATGTATGCACAGCTCAAACAGGAACTCAACCAGGGCACAGTGTGGCAGGGACGGATCGTAAATCGGAGAAAGGATGGAACAGTTTTTGTTTCAGCCTCTTCGGTTTCCCCTGTTCGAAATATTTCCGGAGTCATAACCCATTATGTAACCGTTGAGCGAGATATTACCCATGAGACGGAATTCGAGTCCAGGTTGCAGCATTCCCAGAAAATGGAGGCTGTGGGGACGCTTGCCGGTGGAATAGCCCATGATTTTAATAACATATTAGGTGCGATTATCGGTTTTACGGATATTGCTCTGCTTCAGAGCATGGATAACCTTGAGATGCAGGGTAATCTGAAACAGATCAGGCAGGCCGGCAAAAGGGCCGCGGATCTGGTGCAGCAGATATTGACATTCAGCCGTGAGTCGGCAGCTGAAAAACAGGCAGTTCTGGTCGCGCCGGTAATTAAAGAGAGTCTCTCCCTGCTGAGGGCTTCCCTTCCTGCAACCATCGAAATCCGTCAACAGATCCTCGACCCGGATTGTATGGTTTTCGCGGATCCTGTCCAGGTGCAGCAGGTTATCATGAACCTGTTCACCAATGCCTTTCATTCCATGCGGGAAACGGGCGGAATACTGACGCTGAGACTTGAAAAGCGACCTGCGGAAGAATGTGAAAAACTTGTGAGTTCCGTCCATGATGAATGCGTGGTCATGACTATCCAGGATACAGGCACGGGAATAGAAGACGAAACCCTGCAGCGTATTTTTACACCTTTTTTCACCACCAAGCAGCCGGGCGAAGGAACCGGCATGGGACTCAGTGTCGTGCAGGGCATTGTGGAAGATCTCAAGGGGCACATTCAGGCCGACTCCGTGGTGGGAGAAGGAACGACCTTTACCATCTACCTGCCGGCGATCAACGAAACCCAGGAAGGTAAAATCCTCAGCTCGGAAAAACCGTTGCCGACCGGAAGCGAGCATATACTGGTGGTTGATGACGAAAAAGAAATACGAAAAACCTCCGGCATGATGTTGAAGCACCTGGGATACAAGGTGACTACCTCAGGTGACCCGAGTAAAGTTCTGGATTTACTGGCTGCGGAGGACAGGGAGGTTGACCTGATCATTACGGATCACACCATGCCCAAAATGACAGGCGTGGAGTTGACAAGAAAAATTGCGGCCGGATTCCCTGAAATACCGGTCATCCTGTGCACAGGGTATTCAGACAAGCTGAACCATGAAATAGCCAGGGACGCAGGTGCACAATGTCTGATGATGAAACCCATCGATCTTTACGAAATGGCCGTTGCCGTGCGCTCAGCGCTGGACCGGAATTGACCTGGTCTTGTCTATTTGATATATCCCCATGACTTGAGCCGATTGTGGGCGTATTGAGCCTGTTTCCCGGTAGTCACGCTTGTAAGAAATTTTTTATAGTGCACGGCCGCATCCTGTTTTCTTCCCATACGCTCCTGTGAATATCCCTTGTAAAAGGCTATTTCCGGATTTCCCGGGAGTACCGTGTCATACTCATCAAGGTGCTGATAGGCCTGGGCGTATCTGTTGCGCATCATGGCGCTCATGCCGGTTACCAGGTGTCCCTGCGCTTCCTGCGGATATATTTTGGTTGCCTGCAGACCATAGCTTTCAGCCTCGCGGGTTTTTTCCTGTAAAAATTGACATTTTGCCATGGTAATCAGGGCCCCGTAATCTTCGGGCGCCATTTTCAAGGCCTGGGAAAGCTCAGCTTCCGCCTGGGGAAATTTTTTCAGGTTCATCAGGGAAGCGCCTTCCTGAACCTTTTTGATCATCTGCTTCTGCGCACGCAGGGAGGATATGTTGTCATTGTACCGCTCCCTGTGTACTGCGGCATCGGCCATATGTCGGTAGGCGGTCTGTTCTGTCTGCCGTGCTGTGGCAAATCGTTCCTCACTCATGGGATGGGTGGCGAACATCAGCTCTATGGCGCTGGGATTGTGTTTTTTGTTGTCCAGCAGCACCTCCATCAGGCCCACCATGCCGGACGGGTTGTAACCGGTCCTGGTCATGTACTCCATACCAAGTGCATCCGCTTCCCGTTCATTATCCCTTGAATAACTCGCCAGGAGCGCTCCGGCTCCAAGTCCTCCGACCCCTTGAACCAGACCGGCGGCATCTGAATATCCCGCTGAGCTGGTGGCTATGGCAGCACCTGCCACCAGAATATTTGTCAGCAGCCCGGTTCCTGTACGTTCTGCTGTGTGGCGGGCGCAGACATGTCCGATCTCATGCCCGAAAAGCGCGGCAAGTTCGGCTTCGTTCTCCAGCTCAACAAGAATCCCCCTGGTTGCGGCAATGGAACCGCCCGGAAATGCGTATGCATTGATGTAGGACGCATTGACCCCCCGAAAACTGAAGGGCATCTGCGGGCGATGCGAGCGTGCGGCCAGGTTCTGACCGACCTCGTTCAGATAGGCGTTGACGGCGTTGTCCTGTAACGGACCAAGATCGGAAGAAAACTGAAAAGGGGATTGCTGTCTGTCCAGCTGTATTTCCTGTTGTTCAGAGAGCAGAACAAAGGAAGTCCGTCCGGTGACGGGATCTTTTGCACAACCATGCAACAGTGGCGAGGCCAGGGTTGAAAGCGTTCCATACGCCATGAAAGAAAGCAATTGCCGGCGCGAAAGTTCCTGCTTGGTTCTGTTCATGCTGTCACCCTTTGCGTTCTGATTCCATTCTATGCCAGGGGGTTGCCGCAATCAACCGGAAGACCGCCTCATAAATCTGCGGATCACCGCTTGCCCTGGGTCCTGCCACATTGAGTACCTCGATGGAGTGTTCTCCAGTCCAATTCATTATGACTTCAACGGCCTGGTCCAGTGCATAGTGGTTGAAATCGATATGGAGGCAGGGCTTGCGGTGTCGAATGGTCAGGGCTTCCGTAAGGGCTGATCCTCCGCTCAGCGGCCCGTGGCTGCAGATCAGGGTGCCGTCGCTTTCCAGGACATTTTTTTCCGTTCTTGCCCTGTACCTGCCCTTGGGCATCTCCTGGAGTCTGTATTTTTTTGAAAGAGGCCCGTTTTCAGTCAGTCTGCCTTTTGGGAGCCAGCCTCCGTACTCCAGTCTGCGCTGAATGGCTGCGTCAAGGGCTGCCTGGTCGGCCCCGGTCTGACCGCCGGAAATAATTTTCACCACCGTACCTCTTCAGTCTATCAGGGTTGCGTGTTCGCTTACGGGGAAAGTTGTTGTTTGACTCTCCATGCATACAATCTATAATACAAGTAAAATATAACGAAAATGCATGTGAAAGGTCAATAACGATTCCGGAAGCCGCAGACACTCTGTTTTCAAAAGAGCGGTTCCGCGTAAACTCTCCAACCTGTGAGGCAACCATGCATCTCTCTGAAATGTTTATCCGGGAAAAGGGTTCCGTCGTCCAGTGTATACTCTGCAACCATCGGTGCCGTATCCAAAACGGTAAACGCGGGATCTGCGGAGTCCGGGAAAACCGGAACGGTGAACTCTACAGCCTTGTGTACGGCAAACTGATTGCCCAACATGTTGATCCGGTGGAGAAAAAGCCCTTGTTTCATTTTTTGCCCGGGAGCCTGACTTACTCCATATCAACGGTCGGCTGTAATTTTCAATGCCTGCATTGTCAGAATTACGAAATCTCCCAGTATCCTCATATGCACCACGGAGAAATCAGCGGGGTACACACTTCCCCGGAAGAGGTGGTCCAAAAGACCCTGGAACATGGGTGTAAAAGCATCAGTTACACCTATGTGGAGCCGACGATTTTCTATGAATTCAGCCGGGACTGCGGAGAGCTTGCCCATACGCACGGCCTGCGAAACATTTACGTCAGTAATGGTTATATGAGTGCAGAGGCCCTGGAGAAGATGGTCCCCTGGCTGGATGGGATCAATGTGGATATCAAGGCGTTTGACGATCGATTTTATCGAAAAGTGTGCAAGGCTCGTCTACAGCCTGTTCTCGATACTGTGCGGTCATTGCACCAATATGGCGTCTGGCTGGAGATAACAACACTCGTTATACCCGGAATGAATGATTCCGAGGAAGAGCTGCAGGGAATCGCGGACTTTATCGCAGGAATCGATACAGCCATTCCATGGCATGTGACGGCTTTCTATCCGACCTATAAGATGACCGACAGGCCGAGAACGCCGGCGGCATCTTTGGAAAAGGCCTATGCCGTCGGCAAACGCGCCGGACTGCAGTATGTGTATCAGGGAAATATACCAGGAGAAAAGGAACATACACAGTGTCCCTCCTGTGGAAAAATCGTCCTTTCCCGTGGTGGATTTTCTTTGAATTTCAACGAGTTGAAGCATGGAACGTGTACGGAGTGCGGATTCCGCATTCCTGGAATTTTTGATAATTGATTGCAATTATAGAAGAATTTGCAGATAGATACTTGACTTTTTGCTGCCTATCTTTTTTACTTAATTGAAATAATACGTAAAGTGCATATTCCGCATTATCAGAATATTTCATTAAGGGAACAAAGAGCATGGCATCAGAGAGCACATCTGCAGACACAGGTCTGTCTCGAAGAAATTTTGTCAAAAAAACCGGCGGATTGGCCGTTGGTCTCGCTTTTGGAACCCCTCTTTGGGCTGAGGCCGCTTTACTTAAACCGCGGTCTCTTTCCTTTTATAATATCCACACTGATCAGCGTCTCGACCTGGAATACGCCTATGGCCGGGTGTATGATGCCGAGGCGCTGAACAGGATTGATTATTTTTTACGTGATTTCCGTACCGATGAAGTGCACGTCATTGACTGCAGGCTGCTTGACCTTCTGTGGAGCATACAGCAGACACTGTGCCGCAAAGGATGGTTTGAGGTCATTTCCGGCTACCGTTCACCGGTGACCAACAAACTGTTGCGCAGCCACACCACAGGGGTGGCTAAAAAAAGCCTGCATATGAAAGGCCGGGCTATTGACGTACGCCTGCCGGGTGTTGCCACCAGGTCGCTGCAACAGTGCGCCGTCCATTTCAAGCGAGGTGGTGTAGGCTATTACCCCAAATCGGATTTTGTACATCTGGATACCGGTCGTTTCCGCACCTGGTGACGTAACCGATCACAGGGCGCTCGACCTTTCTGCGATCAGCCCGGCTGAGGTATGACCCTATACGCTGCACCAGGCTGCGTAACGGGTCACCGCGTACTTTTTATTTTTTTGTCCGCTTGGCCGGCAGACTTTTGTGCAGGACAATGTAGCCCAGTATCGCCGCAATGATGGACGCAACAAAGATGGCTATTTTCGCATCCCCTATCAGGTCCTTATCCATAAATGCCAGTTCACTGATAAATATCGACATGGTAAAGCCGATGCCGCTGAGAATGGATACTCCCCATATTTGAGTCCAGGTCGTTCCCTGGGCGAGCTCTGCCAGTCTGCTTTTCACCACCAGGTAGCTGAACCCGAATATCCCAATCTGTTTTCCCAGAACAAGTCCCAGTATGATTCCCAGGCTTAATGAATTTGGAAACCCCTGAAAAGTCTCCGTATTAATCTCAACACCCGCGGAAAAGAGGGCAAACAGAGGCAGAATGAGAAACGCCTGGATGCTGTGCAGGTTTTCTTCCAGAAAAATGCCTGCCGGGATCATATCTTCTGCGGCCAGGTATATCTGATTGATCGCCCGTAATTGCTGTTTATTGTCAATCATGCTTGCCTTCGTCAAATTGGTCGTTTCAAGATGGGCAATGCGATCCTTGATGACCTGGTAAAATTTTTCAGGTGTTATACTCGCTTTGACGGGGTAGAGCAGGGCGACAAGTACGCCGGCAATGGTTGCATGAATACCGGAGATAAGGACGCAGAGCCATATCCCGAGAAACAGCAGCAGATGGATCCCCGGACGACGCACCCCGTTACGTATGACGATACTGAGTATGAAGAGCAGGACGGCAGCGATGATCAGCGGCGTTATCGCTATCTGTTCGGTATAGAAAACAGCAATAACCAGGACGGCCATCAGGTCGTCGACAATGGCCAGGGCAGTGAGAAAGACTTTCAGACCAGTTGGGACCCGGCTGCCGAAAAGGGCGAGAACACCGAGGGCAAAGGCGATATCCGTGGCCATGGGAATGCCCCATCCGTTTACCTCAGGACCACTCGGGTTGAGCAGGAAATAGAAAATAGCCGGCAGTACGGCGCCGCCGATCGCAGCCGTTACCGGGAGGATGGCCTTGCGCGGGGATGAAAGCTCGCCGATAAGAATTTCCCGTTTGATCTCCAGCCCCACGACAAAAAAGAAGATGGTCATCAGGCCGTCCTTAACCCAATGGGCAAGGGACAGGTGGTAGAGGTTCCCTCCGATATAGGTCCCGATATCCAGATGACTCAGGGCATCGTATACTGCCGCCCAGGGTGAATTGGCCCAGAATACGGCTGTAAGGGTTGCGACCAGCAGCGCCAGCGAGCCTGCGCTCTGCGAGTGAAGAAAACGCTCAAAAAGAGGTACGGACGGGTTGATTTTCTGCGGCATCTTTCCCTCCAAATTGGTTGAAAGTCGAACGGTTGTTGGCGATGACTATGGTGTAACCCAATAGATTTTTAAAGAAAAGAGAAAAAAGCCTGAATGTGAAAAAGAGAATTTACTCCCTGGTAAGGGAGGCTGGGCAGAGAATATGGAGTTTCTGCCCAGGTATTGCCTTATTGCTTGTAAATAAAAGTTCCTACGTGTTCACCGTTAAGAGCCCTGGTTATATTGCCTTCCACCATGCCGTTCACGATCTGGACTTTTTCGATTACCTCGCTGTTTTGAATAATCTCAAGGCAGGGACGTTCAATGACCAGGTCGTCCTGGTTGCTTTCCAGTAAATCTTTTGCTCCGATTTCCGGGATAAATTCGGCTTTGGGATTCTTTTTGGGATCATCGGTGTACAGGCCGTTTTCGTCCTTAATAAATAAAATGGTTTTGGAGCCGATCAGGTCAGCCAGAATAACAAGACCGACATCCGTGCGGTGAATGGGGATACGGCCGACTTTCGGCTTGATCGCGAAATAGTCGTAGGGCGGCATCCCGTGCATGACAGGAATGATGTTTTCAGCAAAATAGGTGGGAAGCTTGACAATGTCCGAGTGGGACATTTGGATGCCGCCCCAGGGAGAGAGCAGGGTCGCAATCATCAGGGCGTTCTGCTCGGATACCATGCTGCCGAACTTGGCTATGACTCCGGTGGGCATGCCCATTTCCAGTCCGATGGTATAAATATGCCGGCTCCTGGTTCCCCCGCCGGTGGTGATGACCATTTTATGGTCGCTTCTGTTGCGGACAATCTCCTTGAGTATGCCTGGCAGTGCTTTGACCCCCCGATCACAAATGGACTGGCCTCCGATTTTCATGATTTTGACATCCGGGTAGAGCCGTTCCTGGGGTGCGATATCCAGCGAACCGATAAATTCGTTGCTCACCAGGCTTTCACCCATCAGGGTGCTTTCAACATGAAGTCGTTTGCTCTCCTTTTCGCGTACCAGTGCCATGTGTTCTCCTTTTCTGTAATTGGCCGTCAAATGCTGTCAGCGATCAGGTACGGTTATGATCGCTGCCGTGTCTTTTCAGAATAATCCGGATAAACGGATGACAGTCACTGCTGCTCCATTTTTTCTTCTTTTTTATCCCGTTCAAGCTCAATCAACTCAGCATCTGTCACCCTGGCAAGGTGTTCGAGCTCTTTTTTACGGAAATGGTTGCCGTAAATTTTTATGTCCGCATCGCAGACCGCGATAATACGAAATCTTGGGCTTCTGCCGCCTTTTTTAGCCTTGATACGCTCACGATAAAAGATCTTTCCCGTCATTGTTGCACCTTAAGCAAAAGTAATAAGATAACTGCTCACAGGACACTCGATCTCTCCGCGATCAACCTGGCTTACGTATGGGCCGATACGCTGCACCAGTCTGCTTGCAGAGATATCAAGCACCCTGCAACCAGTTACAAATACGGGGTTGATCAAACGTGCCGTTGCTCCCCTGTGAAAAGTTACGTAATAAGAAAAAATACGTGTCATGATATTGTATGGCCTGAGGATACGAAACACAAGATCACAGGCAAGAAATGTTGCAAAAATGTCGGGGTGAAATTACTCAAATTGATGCAACTTCGTGGTATTTTAACCCATACCGTGATAATAGACACATCGTTGTTGACAAGCGGTTTTACAGGGAGTTAAGTCCCTGTCTCGTATTCTGCAAAAGCAGTATATCCATGCAATTCCGGGAGCGGCGACATCGGGCGCTACGCTTACGGCTCATATTTTCGATGGTGAGGATCACGGATTTCGGGAGGTGTTGTAATGAAGTTGTTGGTTAGTATAGATGATACGGATAACAGCGAAAGTCCCGGTTCCGGTCAGCTCATGGAGCAGATGGTGCGCAAACTTTGCGAGGAAGGACTGGTACGTGAGTATTCTCCGATTTCAAGACACCAGCTTTTCCTACATGAGCAGATACCATATACCTCCCACAACAGCGGCATGTGTTGTACCATAGCTGTGGAGGACGGAAACCGGGAAAAGGTGTCTGGGCGTTTACAGACCTTTCTGGAGGCTGAATCGGCAAGCGGTTCGGATCCCGGTTTATGTATTGTCGAGAATACTCACAGATTACAGGCGGCGCCCTTGATTGCCTATGGATTGCGCGCCAAACGTGAAATCCTGACAAAAGATGCGGCCTACTCCCTTGCGAGGGAATTGGGCGTCCACCTCTCTGAACATGGCGGCAGCGGAGATGGGGTTATCGGCGCGCTTGCAGCTATAGGTTTGAAACTCCAAGGATATGACGGACGCTGCCGAGGCTGGAAAAGCGCCGGCGTCAAGGGGACTGTGCTTTCAGCCGCAGACCTTTGCGACGCAATCTCTGTTCCCCATCTGGTTGATGAAAGCGGAAAGAGAATTTCCACATCTGCAATGATCTTTCTGGCGGAAGAAAAATTGAAAACCGTATTGTCCGACCATGAAGAGGTGTTGCCTGTAAAACCGTTACACAATGGTGCTGCAGCTCAATGGACGACGTTGACTAAACAGGAAGTGAAACGTTTTTAAGATGTAACTGATTACAGGATGCCTGAGGTTTTTGCAAACAGGCCGGCGCAGCGTAATGGGTCAAACGTAAGCCGGGCTGATCGCGGAAAGATCAGGTGTACTGTGAACAGTTACTTTAAAATTTCAGTTCAGGCAACACAGGCGTCCCGGCGTCATTCATCAATGCTCTCCCCCATCAGCGCCGATGCCCCTGTTTTTTTAAATTTCACCTGCCTTTTTGTATATTTATCGTTGACAGACAATATTTTTTCGATATATAGGACATTATCGATCTTATATATCTTATTCAGGAGCGTATGCGTTTAACACGAGCTGCCGAATACGCCATCAGGTGCATGGTGTATCTATCAAAAAAAGGAAAGGGTATCTTGAGCAGCCGGCAAGACATTGCCGATCAAGCGGAAATACCTGCACATTTTCTTGCCAAAATAGCTCAGGAGCTGGCAAAGTCGGGATTTATAGAGATTCGTCAGGGGGCAAAGGGCGGTTTTATCCTTTTGAAGAACCCTGAGGATATCTCCCTGCTGGAAATTGTGGAAACAATTATTGGTGAAATTTATCTCAATGATTGCGTTGCCAGGCCATCCAGTTGTACAGTGAGTTACAGTTGTGCGGTTCATCGTGTCTGGCTGACTGCACGGGACCAGTTGCGCACCACCCTCGGCGCCGTCACCTTTGCAGACCTGGCTCGGGATGAAAGCTGCATGACAAGGGAATGCCGCCCTGCAGACATCCAGGCCGACATTCCGTCTTCTACTCCCCTGCAATCAATCGATCTTCATTAAATTCACATGGAACAGAACGCCGTGAACAACAATCCGTTTGTCCGGGTCTATCGATTTTACCTGGATGGTTTTCGTAACATGACCCTGGGTAAAACGTTGTGGAAAATAATTGCAATCAAGTTATTTATATTCTTTGGGGTGTTAAAATTGTTTTTCTTTCCTGATTTTCTGGCAACACAATTCACAACAGATGAACAACGGGCGGATTATGTACTGGAGCAGTTGACCAGTCCTGTCCAATCAACCACATCAAGTAAATAAGGAGTACGGTTATGATCGAAAACCTTGACCTGAGCATGGTCAACTGGGCCAGGGCGCAGTTTGCTCTGACCGCGTGCTATCATTGGCTGTTTGTACCGTTGACATTGGGCATCAGCTGGATAATCGCCTTTTATCACACCATTTATGTAAAAACCGGCAGTGAAGAGTGGAAACGCCTGACAAAGTTCTGGATGAAACTTTTCGGCGTCAACTTCGCCATTGGGGTGGCAACCGGCATTATCATGGAGTTTGAATTTGGAACCAACTGGTCCAATTACTCCTGGATGGTCGGAGATATTTTCGGCGCTCCCCTGGCCATTGAAGGCATAGTCGCCTTTTTTCTTGAAGCCACCTTTTTTGCGGTGATGTTTTTCGGCTGGAACCGGGTATCCAAAGGATTTCACCTTTTTGCCACCTGGATGGTCGCTGTGGGATCAAATATGTCGGCGGTGTGGATTCTGGTTGCCAATGCCTGGATGCAGTATCCTGTGGGACAGGAGTTCAATCCGGAAACGGCCCGTTTCGAGATGCAGAGTTTCACTGATGTGGCTTTTTCCCCATATGCGGTATCCAAATTCGTCCATACTACTTCTTCTTCCATGATGGTGGCGGCTCTGTTCATCCTCTCCATCAGCTCCTGGTACCTGCTCAGAAATCGCCATGTGCTCATGGCCAAACGGTCCATTGTCGTGGCTTCTGTCTTGGGTCTGGTTGCTTCTGTCTTTGTTATGTTCAATGGTGATGAGTCAGCCTATCAGGTAGCCAAAGTTCAGCCCATGAAACTTGCAGCGTTTGAAGGCCTGTGGGAGGGTGAAACCAATGCCGGACTGGTGGCGGCAGGACTCGTAAACCTGGACAAGCGGGTAGACAATGATGAGCCTGCCTTTGATTTCGAGGTTAAGATCCCGGGCTTGCTTACTATCATGGCCAACCGCTCCTGGGATTCGTTTGTCCCGGGGATAAAAGACTTGGTGTATGGAAACGAAGAGCACGGCGTTATGGGTGTTCAAGAGAAAATGGAGCAGGGTAAACTGGCCATTGCCCACCTCAAATCTTTTCAACAGGCAAAAGAAGAAGGTGATGAGCTGACTGCCGGCGCCCACCTGAATTCGTTTAATCAATACAAGGAATACCTGGGATACGGGTATCTGCAGACCCCCGAGGAGGCGGTGCCGCCGGTTGCGCTGCCCTTTTACGCCTTTCATGTCATGGTTGCGCTGGGCACGCTCTTTGTTCTGGTGTTTTTCGCCTATTTTTTCTTCAGCATCAAAGGCACTCTGGAAAACAAGAAACTGTTTCTTGCCGGCGGAACATTGCTTTATGTCTTGAGCCTGGTCGCTTCTCAGGCAGGATGGATAGTTGCCGAGGTAGGGCGTCAGCCGTGGTCCATTCAAGGCCTGCTGCCGGTAACCGTTGCGCGGACGAACCTGACGGCAGGAACGGTTCAGACCACCTTCTGGATGTTCCTGGGCATCTTTACCCTGTTGCTGCTGGCTGAGATCAGCATCATGGCAAAACAGATCAGCATTGGTCCGGAGGAGAATTAAAAATGATCGAAAATCTTGATTACATCACCCTGCAGCACCTCTGGTGGCTGCTTTGTTCCGTGGTCGGCTCACTCTTCCTTTTCATGAACTTTGTTCAGGGAGGCCAGACATTGCTCTGGCAGGTGGCCAAAACCGATACCGAAAAAGACCTGGTGATCAACTCTCTGGGACGCAAGTGGGAATTAACCTTTACCACCCTGGTGCTGTTCGGCGGGGCGCTGTTTGCCTCCTTTCCCAAATTTTACTCTACCTCCTTCGGCGGAGCGTACTGGGTGTGGATTGCCATCCTGTTCACCTTCATTCTCCAGGCGGTCAGCTATGAGTACCGCAGGAAACCCATGAATATTCTGGGATCACGGGTTTATGAGTTGTTTCTTTTCATCAACGGCTCCCTGGGCATACTTTTAATCGGCGCAGCTGTGGGCACCTTTTTTACCGGCAGCAATTTTGAACTGAGCAGCTTCAATTTCGTGACCTGGACCACGCCCCTGCGTGGGTTTGATGCCGCCCTGGAACCTTCGTTGACCAGTGTTTTCAATGTCTGCCTGGGGCTGTTTCTGGTGTTCAATGCCAGGACCCTTGGTTCCATGTACCTGCTCAACAGTATTGATCTTACGGCAGTCCCGGAAATGGAAAAACGGCTGCGCTACGCCTGCTGGAATAATTTTATCATCTCTCTGCCGTTCTGTCTCTGGGTGCTGGTCCACCTGCTGCTGATGAAAGGCTATGGTATTGTAGACGAGCAAGGGACCATTGCCCTTGTGCCGTATAAATACCTCTCTAACCTGCTGGCCAACCCCTGGATGATCGGTATGTTGGCTGCCGGCCTGGTGTTGCTGATTGTTGGTGTGCTGCGCACTTCAAAGTCACGGTCCACCGCAGGAATATGGTTTGGCGGGCTCGGTACTGTTCTGGTCGGCTTGACACTCCTCCTGCTGCCGGCTTACAACAATACGGCTTTCTACCCTTCCAAAGTCGATCTGCAGTCCAGTCTGACCATCTTCAATGCCTCTTCAAGTGAGTATACCCTGACGGTCATGACCTATGTTGCACTTACCATTCCCTTTGTACTTGCATATATCGCCTATGTCTGGTGGGCCATGGACAGAGGTAAGATCAAGCTTGAAGATACTACGGACAGGGCTTCCTATTAAGGACCGGCAGGTTCTTGGAAGAACGGTTTTTGTAAAGGAGATACCACTATGATGAATATAATCTTACTGTGTGGCTGGATGGGCGTGCTGGCGCTTTCTTATTTTATTGCCGTGCGCTACCTGAAAAAACTGGATTTGCTGTAACCGGCAGGTCTGGACCGGGTTGGCCGGCCGAAACGGCCAATGAAAGCGTATTACTCCGGAATGGCGCCTTCCGCTCTTTGCCGGAGACTGTCATGGAAACTGCTCGGGCTTGAGGCTCGACATATTGTATCGCCCTTTCTTCAATGAAGAAAGGGCGGTTTTTTTCAATGTAGGCCTTACAGTAGGTCTATTAAGTTTGGTTTTGTATTTTGTAGATTGATGATTGAAATTTGAAAGGGCAATATTAACGTTGAAGTCATCGGCGAGCTTCAGCGAGTCCGGTGGAATGGCTGCCTACCAGTTTTTATCTATTTTTCAGGTATGATTTAAGGTTACGATAATAGTTTTCATGTGGACCCAGCATAATCAGCTCAAGATCTTCGCCGACAAAACGATAAGATAACAGGTAAAGCACTCCTTGAACTTTGAATTTATGAATACATACACCTCTCAAGTCCCCTTTTTTTTCAATACCAATTTGGGGTGAAGAGATTATTCCTCTGATAGCAGAGTCTAAATCTTTTTTTTGTTTGCTCTTTAACTTTTTGACTTTTTGGGCGAAAGAACTCGATTGAAAAATCTGCATAGGCTTTTCAACCGAAGTTATATTCTTCTCTTTCGCCCTGATTTAATTCTTCAACCCCAATCAAGATTTCCTTAATCATTTCATATGTGAGATCAGGGTTTTCTTCTGCACATTTACCTATTTGAGCCCAATGTTCAATTTGGCCGGTCAGTGATCTATGGTCAATTTTGCTGAATTTACGGGCATCACTCAATAACGAGTCTGATATTCTTACTGCTGTTGGCATGTAGCCACCTCCGTATGGTAATATTATAGCATAATAGATCATTGTGTAGCAAAATGCAACTTGTTGATTCTTGCTGACAACAGTATGTGATTATTTTAAAAAAAATATATGTTTCGAATTTTTCGCTCATTTTTCGTGTTAAAATGCTCTCTCGTTTTCGGAATTGAAAAGAACAGTCTTTCATTCGAAATTCAAATTGACTTAAATAGGTAATCACATAATATTCCCGTCAGATATATCTCACTCATCTTTCTCATGAGAAAGGCGGACTGAACTTCCTGTAAACAGATCGCGAAAAGAAATGAACTACCTCTCAGAACGACAAAATAACATCCTTACCCTGGCCCGGGAGCATGGCAGGGTCGATGTTGATGAGCTCTCGAAGTCTTTCAAGGTTTCACCCCAGACTATCAGAAAGGATCTTAACGATCTGTGCGAGAGACAAATGCTTCAGCGGATTCACGGAGGCGCTATTGTCGGGTCCGGTATTGAAAACGTCAGCTACGAGGCTCGCCGGATGCTGGCGCCGGAAGGGAAAAAGGCCATCGGCAAGAAAGCGGCGCAACTGATTCCGGACAAAAGTTCTCTCTTGCTCAATATCGGAACGACAACCGAACAGGTGGCCCACTCGCTCAAGGATCACCACGGGTTGCTGGTGATCACCAACAACGTTAACGCCGTCAATATCATGAAAAACTTCATGGGGATAGAGTTAATCATCGCCGGAGGATTAGTGCGTCGCACTGACGGCGGTATTGTTGGTGAGGCGGCGGTGGATATCATCAACCAGTTCAAGGTCGACTATGCGGTCATCGGCGTATCCGCCATTGATGAAGAGGGCTCTCTGCTCGATTACGATTTCCGGGAAGTGCGGGTCGCCCAGGCCATTATTGCCAACGCGAGACACGTGATTCTGGTGGCTGACTTGATAAAGCTCGACCGCAACGCCCCGGTCCGAATGGGCCATATCTCCCAGGTTAACACCTTCGTTACCGACGGGGAGTTGCCCCAGAAATTACGTTCAATCTGCCATGACCATGGTGTGGAAGTCGTGATCGCTTCCGGTAAATAGCGTCCATGGAACAGCTCGCCCCCAAACTCCTGGGAGAATAACCAGGAATCAATATCAGCGCCCGATAAAGAGTTTTCTTGATTATAGCGAGTCGACGACCGGGGTGTGAGACAACCGTTGTTCTCCATACTTTCTGTTGCCGTTTTCAGGCAGTTGCACCTTTGATTTACCTTTCACTGAAACCATAAATCGATCCAGCCTCGGAGGTGCTATGGTTCACTCTTCTTCCGGGCGCATCCGATGGACGCGGTGAGCAGGCCTATCGGCGGCAGGGTGGCGTCCACTCCAGTTCATCTGCATTGTCTTGGTCTCAAAAAATAATCTGGAATCAGGATGTTGCCGGATTTCTTATGCGGGTGGTTATCTGCCTGTGATTATTTGAAGTGTGTTGAGAGTTTTGGGGGATTCTGCCGGAGCAGTTGCGTATTCATACGAAGGAACGTGAAATTTTCTGGCAGATAAATTTCGTTTTGTGTATAGTAATGAAGAATACGAAAGTTTAAGGCGAAAGTTTTAGTTAAAAGGCTGGAATAATTATTTGTGAAGCTCAATATATAATCTAACCAGCATGGCCGGCCACAACGATGACACCGCTTCGCTGTTATGAACACTTTATCACTCCGGCAGGGGCCTTCTGTTCTCTGCCGGAAACTTTCATATAAAATACTGGGAATGTTTCGAGTCGAAAGGATATTTACCATTTTCGAAAATTTTCCTCCGGGCCGGGATCGAGTTTGCCAAGCCGGAGGTTTCGACTCAGCGGTCACACTCAATTAATCATCGACTTCTTACAACCTATCATGAATACGAGCAAAGATTACGATGTGATAATTATCGGGGGAGGGGCCACCGGTGCCGGTACTGCGCGGGATTGCGCCATGCGGGGGCTGAGCGTGCTGCTTATTGAGCGCCATGATCTGGCGGCAGGGGCGACCGGAAGAAATCACGGCTTACTGCACAGTGGCGCACGATATGCGGTGACCGACCATGAGTCGGCGTCCGAGTGTATTCATGAGAATATGATCCTGCGCCGGATCGCAAGTCATTGCGTGGAAGAAAACGATGGACTCTTTATTACCCTCCCGGATGACGATATCGCTTTTCAGTCCCTGTTTGTCGATTCGTGTCAGAAAGCAGGAATCAATGCCGAGGTAATCGACCCGGATTACGCTGTAAGGATCGAGCCATCGGTCAACCCGGACCTGATAGGGGCTGTCAGAGTACCTGACGGTTCGATTGATCCATTCCGGCTTGCGCTCTCCAATGTTCTCGATGCCAAATTGCACAACGCTGATTTGTTAACCCACCATGAGGTCACCGGTATTATCCTTGAAGGGGATAGGGTTTGCGGAGTGGAACTGTATAATCACCAGGACGATAAAAGGGTGCGGTATAACGGAAAAATCGTGGTGAATGCCGCAGGAATATGGGGACAGCATATAGCAGGGCTCGCCGGGGTGACGGTGAATATGTTTCCGGCAAAAGGTTCCCTGCTGATCTTCGGCCACCGGGTCAACAAGATGATTCTCAACAGATGCCGAAAACCTGCCAATGCGGACATCCTCGTACCGGGTGACACCATTTGCCTGATCGGCACCACCTCAGAGCGCGTGCAGTATGATGAGATCGATAACATGCATATCTCCACCCGGGATGTCGATATTCTTATCCGGGAGGGGATGAAACTGGCACCAAGCCTGGCCACGACCAGGGTCTTGCGTGCCTATGCCGGGGTGCGGCCGCTGGTTGCGGCAGATAATGACCCAAGCGGCCGCAATATCAGCCGTGGAATTGTTCTGCTGGATCATCAGGAACGGGACGGCCTTTCGGGTTTCATTACCATTACCGGCGGCAAACTCATGACCTATCGGCTTATGGCCGAGTGGGCAACGGACCTGGTGTGCAGGAAGCTGTCCGTTGAAAAGCCGTGTGAAACCGCGGATAAGGCTTTGCCGGGATCTGAAAAGAATGACTTTTCCGTTAAGTCCGCCACCCGGAAAATCTACTCAGCCTCACGCGTTGTCCAGATGTCGGCCAAGGACCGTCACGGCAGCCTGGCAAGCAATATCGCCTCCAGCGACATGGTGGACGATGCCATGGTTTGCGAATGCGAAGGTGTCTCCATCGGTGAGGTTAACTACGCGATCAAGGAATTGCATGTCGGCAACCTGATTGATCTGCGGCGTCGCACCCGTGTCGGCATGGGTACCTGTCAGGGGGAGCTTTGCGCCTGTCGTGCAGCCGGGCTGCTTGGCGAGGCTCAGGGTAAAACAGCTCAGGCAAAAGATGACCTGGCCGACTTTCTCCAGGAGCGCTGGAAGGGAATGTATCCGATCGCCTGGGGCGAAACCATCGTTGAGGCGCAATTTACCTCCTGGATCTATGAAGGAATCTATGGCCTGAAACCAGAGAATAATTGACCCGGTGTAAGTATGAAATTTGATACAGTTATCATTGGCGGCGGCTTGAGCGGCCTCACCTGCGGAATCAGATTGGCGGAACAGGGAAAAAAGTGTGCCATCGTTTCATCGGGTCAGAGTGCGATCCATTTCTTCTCCGGTTCGTTGGATCTGCTGAGCCGTGTCAACGGGCAGGAGGTGACAAACCCGTTGGAGAGTATACGGGGCTTGCCGTCCGGACACCCCTATCAGCGGCTGGGTTATGAGAATACCCAGCGCCTGGTCGAGGCGGCGCCGCAGTTGCTGGAACGGGCCGGGATGGTCTTTGCAGGTACTTCTGAGCGCAACCATTTTGTGTTGACGCCAATGGGCGTGATGAAGCCTACATGGCTGACCCTCGATGATTTCACCAGCTTTGCCCAAAATGACAGGCTGCCCTGGTCCCGGGCGACCATCGTGAATTTCCATGGCTTTCTGGATTTTCATACCCTGTTCATCAAGGACGGCCTGACTCGTTACGGTGTGGAGGTGCAGGTCAGAAATGTGGCGATGAAACAGTTTGAGGCAATTCGCCGTAATCCGAGCGAGATGCGTTCATCAAACATCGCCAAGGTTTTTGACAAAGGCGATGCGCTCGATCAATTTACGGAAAAAGTCAATGAACTGGGCAGAGATGGTGAGGTCGTTATTATGCCGGCAGTGTTCGGCCTGTTCAACACGACGGTAACCGCAGCCCTTAAAGCCCGTATCAACAAACCTGTGGTCCTTTTGCCGGCGGTCCCGCCGTCCACTCCAGGGATCAGGTGCCAGATCCAGCTTCGTAAGCGTTTTCAGAAGCTTGGCGGCACCTATTTCCTCGGGGACATGGTCCGGGAAGGCAGTTTCAAGGATAATCGGCTGCACCATGTCAACACCAGTAACCATGGTGATATCAAACTGGAAGGACATCACTTCGTCCTCGCCGGCGGCAGCTTTTATTCCAAAGGGATTGTGGCCGGCCCCTACGGTGTGTATGAGCCTGTCTTTGGTCTTGATGTCGATGGGGATAATGATCGGGAAAAATGGTTTGATAAGCAGGTGTTCAACGATCAGCCGTATATGCACTACGGGGTCAGGACCGATGCCCGCTTCCGAGCTATGCTGAACGGTCAGGCCGTGGAAAATCTCTATGCGGCCGGTTCGGTGCTGGGCGGGGCGAACCCTCTCAAGGAAGGGAGTGGTGCCGGAATATGTCTCCTGACTTCGCTCCATGTCGCTGAACAAATTTTGCAGGAACAGGACAATGAATAACAAAAAATTTGAGCCGTATAACATAAGTGACAACGATTTTGAGCAGTGTGTCAAATGTACGATCTGTACCGTGTATTGTCCTGTTGTGCAGGTGAATCCTGATTACCCCGGACCAAAACAGGCGGGACCCGACGGGGAACGGTTACGTCTGAAAGACCCGAACTTTTTTGATGAAGAGGCGTTGAGGTTATGCCTCAACTGCAAGCGGTGCGAGGTGGCCTGCCCATCGGGAGTGAAAATCGGCGATATCATCCAGGCGGCCAGGATCAAATACGGCGCCAAACGGCCTAAGCTGCGGGACGCTATTATGGCCAATACCGATCTGGTGGGCACTATGGCAAGTACCTTTGCACCGGTCGTCAATACCACCGTCGCGCTCAAACCTGTCCGGCAGATAATGGAGAAGGTGCTCAAGATCGATCATCACCGGATTTTCCCGAAGTACTCCGGCGAAAAGTTTGAGACCTGGTACCGCAAACATGCGGCCGCAAAACAGGTCGGTTTCGACAAATATGTCAGCTATTTTCATGGCTGTTATGTCAATTACAATTTTCCGCAGCTTGGTAAGGATCTCGTTACGATCATGAACGCGGCGGGGTATGGTGTCGAGCTTCTTGAAAAGGAGAAGTGCTGCGGGGTTGCCCTGATCTCAAACGGCCTCATCAGGCAGGCGACCGGACAGGCCCGCCATAACGTTCAGGCATTGCGGAAGTCTATTGTCCAAAACGGCCATCCCGTGGTTTCCACCTCATCGACATGCACCTTTACCATCAGGGATGAGTATCCGCATCTGCTCGGGGTGAAAAACGACGATGTGCGTGAGCAGACGGAGCTGGCCACCCGGTTCCTGTTTCGCTTGATAGACGCCGGAGAATTACAGCTCGTTTTTAAAAAGGATTACAGTGCCAGAGTCGCCTACCACACTCCGTGCCACATGGAGAAACTGGGTTGGTCCATTTATTCAACTTCTCTGTTGCAAATGATTCCCGGGATCGAACTGGTACAGCTTGAGTCGCAGTGTTGCGGCATCGCCGGCACCTACGGCTTTAAGAAGGAGAATTACGAGACCGCCCAGGGGGTAGGGCAATCTCTTTTTACCCGGATCGAAGAGGCGGATGTCGATTGTGTGGCCACGGATTGTGAAACTTGTAAGTGGCAGATCGAAATGTCCACCACCGCAGAGGTAAAAAATCCTGTCTCGATTCTTGCCGACGCCCTCGATGTTGAAGCGACGCAGGCGCTCCGGCAAAGGCAAGACAGCAAGACAGGGGTCGGACCAAGGTAACTACAGGATGATAGAGAAATAATCAGTGTAAATTGACTGAAAAATTTGATTAGAACCCATTTTTTACCTCTAAAAAATGGGTTCTAAAGCTTGAAAAAGGCTGTTTTTGTAAATTAAAGTATGAAAAAGCAGATGGTTTATATGAAAGTCTCCGGCAGAGAGCAGAAGGCACCATGCCGGAGTGATACACTTTCGTAACAGCGAAGCGGTGTCATCGTTGTGGCCGGCCAACCCGGTCCAGCCATGCTGGTTAGTTTGGTCCGACTCCAGGTGGACAGGTCGACCTAAATGTATGATTACCGACAACGCAAAAATGCCACCTGCATGATCAGCGGGTCAGCATATCGAATTGACGCTTTTCCCCATTCGCTATACCCGATGTTGACCCATTCTCCCTGATTCCCCCATTTACGAAAACCGGATTTCCAGCCGGCCCATTCTTTTTTAAAGTTGTATTCTCTCTTGGGACCGAGGTAGAGAAAGTCCAGATCATCGTCATCTGTAGATTGTCTGGTCCGGCCTATGAGGAGGATATCCGCACCTTTTGTCTGCGCCTCGCTTTGTATCAATGCGGCCATGCTGTCTCCCGTGGTTTCCGGAGGTAATGTAACCAGCATTTCGGCAAACACCCTGCATTGATCGGGTACCTGGGTATATTGAAACACAGTCTGAACCGTGGTTGTAGGCGGGTAGCTTTTCACTGCATCAGCTGTTTTTCCTGTGACGCTGCATCCTGAAAAAAAGACCGGTATCATAAGCAGGAACAGAGGAAGATGTGGACGAATCATAAAAATACTCCTTGATCTATTTTTCTACAGCATGGAGCTGTAAAACGGGCTATTTTCCGCTGCTTTGAAAAAATAAGGCATTGTCATCTGAACATGTCAATGCGCGATTAACTCAGCTATCATAACTTGATCGGAAAATTAGTCAACTACAAGACAATGGGGAATGCTCGACATCATATGCAAACAGATCTGCTGCTGCTTCTGGTAGCAGCTATCTGGGGATTTGGGTTTGTTGCCCAGAGAGCCGGCATGGAGTATGTCGGCCCCTACACCTTTAATGGAGTCCGTTTCATACTGGGCGGCTGCTGTCTTATTCCACTTTCCTTTTTCAGGAAAGGAAAAAGCGCGTCCCAGCGCATCGGTTACAATCATGTAGCGCCGATCACGGCAGGAAGTGCTGCGGGATTGATCCTGTTTGCCGGTGCAACCCTGCAGCAGGTCGGACTGCAGTATACGACTGCTGGAAAGGCCGGTTTTATCACAGGGCTCTATGTGGTGCTTGTGCCTATCATCGGACTGCTTTTCAGGCAGAGAACCAATGGCGGAACCTGGATCGGCGCCTTTATGGCTGTAATCGGACTGTATCTGCTCAGTATGCAGGGAACCCTGCAGATTGCCTATGGTGATCTCCTGGAGGTGATCGGGGCTGTTTTCTGGGCATGTCATGTGTTGCTACTCGGATATCTTTCGCCGCGGACCAATGCGGTCAGGCTGGCCATGTATCAGTTTTTTGTCTGCGGAAGTTTAAGTCTCGGAGTAGGATTTGTCCTGGAAAACATTTCTCTGGTGCATATAATAGATGCGTGGATGCCTATATTCTACGGAGGAGTGATCTCTGTCGGCACGGGATATACCTTACAGGTGGTGGTGCAGAAAAAGGCTCATCCGGCCCATGCCGCCATCCTTCTCAGTCTGGAATCCGCATTCGCCGCCCTGGGCGGTTGGCTGCTGCTGAATGAATACCTGTCCGTACGTGCATTCTGCGGCTGCATGCTTATGCTTGCGGGCATGTTGATCTCTCAACTCTGGCCCGTTAGGGACGCTCAGCGGCACTGATCCATAGATACCCTGTTCGCCGGTAACTATCATGAAACACTGGGGACGCCTGAAGCGGGGGTCTCCTCTTATTGCTGATTAAAGTCTTTACGATACGATATCCCATGCTCATAAATCTGGCTGCCTTTGTCATCATTGTCGCGGGAATGATGTCGGCAAAACCATTGCTTATTCCTTTTCTGCTCGCCATTTTCATGGCTATCATTTTTTCACCTCCACTTTACTGGATGCGCTCGAAAAATGTACCGATCTGGCTGGCGGTTACCCTGGTCATGGTGGTGGTCATCGCCCTTCAAGTTGCAATTACGACCATGGTCGGGACTTCGCTGGCCGAGTTTACAAGGGCTCTGCCCCAGTATCAGGAGCGAATGCAGCAGCTGGTGCGTGAGGGTGTGGTTTGGCTGCAGGCTAAGGGCGTAAATATTACTGATACCGCCATTATGGAGCAGTTGAATCCCGGGAGAGTGTTT
This sequence comes from Desulfobulbaceae bacterium, assembly GCA_963678525.2. GTDB lineage: Bacteria > Desulfobacterota > Desulfobulbia > Desulfobulbales > Desulfobulbaceae > Desulfogranum. The sequence goes on along the minus strand of CAXXDG010000002.1, from coordinate 527,169 downwards.
GGTTTGGTGGGCAATCTGGTGAACAGCCTGCTGGCGATGCTGAAAAACACCATGATGATTCTGCTGACTTTTGTCTTTCTCCTTTTTGAGGCTGCCGGTATTCCCATTAAGTTGCGAGCCATGGCCAGCGGCAGTGAATCACCCGTTGAAAAGTACGAGGAGATTATCAAAGGCGTCAACAGGTATCTGGGGTTGAAAACGCTGACCAGCCTGCTCACAGGGGTTTGTGCCTGGATCACTCTGGTTATAATCGGAGTTGACTATGCCATCCTATGGGGGATGACGGCCTTTGTACTGAATTTCATTCCCACCATTGGATCCATAATAGCAGCCATACCGCCGATATTTCTGGCCTTGGTGCAATTTGGTCTGGGGGAGGCCATAACAACGGCAGTTATTTACAGCATCATTAATATCGGTATCAGCAATTTGCTCGAGCCCAGGCTTATGGGGTCTAGGGTAGGGCTGTCCGCCCTGGTCGTCTTCCTTGCCATGGCGTTCTGGGGATGGGTTTTGGGGCCGATGGGGATGCTGCTTTCGGTACCCCTGACCATGACCCTACGCATAGGGCTGGGCAGCAGCGAGAAAACACGGCGCCTTGCCCTGCTTCTCGGGTCCAATGCAGAGGCTGCAGCTTCCCTGAAGTCTCACAATCCTGTCGGGCCTCCATACTTTTTGAAAAAGAGGGATGAGGTTGAGCAACCAACTGATCGGCTTCCCGAGGAAGACTCTCAGGACAGGAAATGATCGCCCATTTTTAAGTCAAGTAAGAAAACATCTGAATCAGGTAGATACCCCTGAAACGGAACATACTGTAAAACCGCTGATTCGTAATTTTACGCAGGTAGTCTGTATACGCCACACCCGGCGCCTGACGACCAACATGGAAAATACGGAAATGGATGAGGTTTGAAATGAAAGAGGTAACCAGAAGAGAATTTATTATCCGTGGCTCAGCTCTGGGTACAGCCCTGGCTGGGACTGTGTTTGCCGGCAGGTGTGTTTTTGCCTCAGACAGACAGGGATTTCAAGCCGCAAGTGAGTCCATGTTAAACGATTTCGGTGTCAAAAAAGTACCTGGAATTCAGCATATCTATGCATTATGCGAAGTTACCGGCGGTGGAGAGAAGGTTTATGGGATAGCAGTACAGTATGATGCGGCAATTGATCCAGCCTGTTTGACACTCGATACCTTTACCACCAGTGTTGTTCCGGCCGCTAAAGGCTATTTCCCGGGTATGCCGGATGGGATTGATAAAGATACAACCACAGCGGCTCCCGTACCACGCGCGGTTATGGCTATTTACACCAATGACGCTCCTGCTCTGCGTAGTGACCGGAAAAGCGTTGAAGGAAGATATGTTATTGCTGAATTCGAACATAACCCTGACCTCAGCCTGCCGACAACGGACAGTGACAAGGTGTCTCTCACCCAGGATAAGGATGTGAAGACCGCCGCAGAGGATGTGGTCTATGCAGCCGGCAGCACCGTGTGGAGCAATGTACAGCGGGACATGCGAGGAGAGCGCAACAATGTCATTATACGTGGAGTTGATGATTGGGAGCAGAATCATTGGTGGTGGGATGGTTCCCGTTCGGCATGGTTGGAATACAGTATCTATCTGCCAAAATCCTTTCTGGAGGAAGGCGGCGAGAATAAGGAATATCCGCTGCTGATTGCTATTACCCATTCAGGAACCAGTTATGATGGTACGTGTGCAGAAACTCTGACAGAGCAATGTATTGCCAGTATCTGGGGGATGCCGGAACAGCAGGCCAAGCATGAGTGCGTGGTTATTACGCCGCGCTACGAGCGCACTACCATGAATGATTATTGGGAGCACACCTACGATGTGGAAAATACGTACAAGCTGGTCGAGAGTATGCTCGAAAACAAATGGAATTTTGGGAATCCCAATAAGAAAGACCGTAGAGACAAGGTCTTGAAGATTGATGCAAAGAGGGTCTATTGTACCGGTTGGTCTATGGGTGGCATGACCTCACTCTGGATGATGGCCAAGCACCCTGAAACCTTTGCCGGCGGCCTTATCATGGCAGCCCAGCAACGTCCGGGTGATATTGTAGATCTTGCTACGCAGAATGTATTGATTATCACGGGAACAGAAGATAATAAAGCCACCCCCTGGAATGAAGAATGTGTGCCGGTTTGGGAGAAAGCAGGCGGCAAAGTAACCCGGCCTGAGGAATACCTCGATCCGGCGCTTATTTTTCCCATCGATGATCAGAAACAATTGACCGAGCAGGTGAATGGCTATCTCGATGAGGGGGGGAATATAACGTTTCTGACCTTTAAAGATACTGATCACATGGAATCCGCCAGAAAATTTTTCTATATCGAAGCCGCCAGAGACTGGTTATTCAAGCAAGTGAAGGCATAAATCACGGTCAAGGAGGTGTACGCCGCGGATAGCCGGCATGGCAATCTGATGAGCGTGAATACTGCCTTGGGAGCCGAGACACTGGAGAAGTTTGAGCGTCTTTAGGGCACCTTGAATAATTGCTTTTTTTACTCAATCTCGGCGTTATGCTCAAAAAATTATCTTCGAAATATTAACTATATGTCTGCGGTAATTTTGTTCACATGCCTTGATCTTAAACAAAAAATCTAAATATTCAAGATACCCTTGAGATAATCTTTTTCTATCCCATTCGAAAAAACAACTCCGTTATTTGCTCTGTACTACCGTTTGCACCATTCATAGGCATTCTGGAACATTTTGATCCAGGGGGAAACCTCCAGCTCTTTCAAGGATTCCGGCAGCCAGTGGGCCTGCCAGGCGAGAAAGACCCGCTCAGGGTGGGGCATGATTGCCAGGTGCCGGCCATCCGGTGAGCAGAGACCGGCAATACCCGAGGGAGATCCGTTGGGATTGAACGGATACTGCTCTGTTGCCTCTCCCTGGTCGTCCACGTAGAACATGGGGGTCAGGTTCTGCTCTTTAACCTGCTTTAAGATGGTTTCGTCTGGAAAATGCAGTTTGCCTTCTCCGTGATCCACATGGATGCCGAACACCAGGTTTTCCATACCTCGGAGCATGACGGCAGGACTCTGCCGGACTTTTACCGTTGTCCAGCGGGATTCAAAGCGCCCTGACCGGTTATGAACAAAACGCGGCTGCTGTTGAGCTGTCAAGCCCTGCCAGGGAACCCAGCCAAGCAGTCCAAAGAGTTGACAGCCGTTGCAGACCCCCAGGGTGAAGGTATCGGGCCGCTTGTAAAATGCATCGAACTGTTGTTTCAAGCGGTCATTGTAGAGGATGGTAGCTGCCCAGCCTTTGGCGCTGTCCGGCACGTCGGCATAGGAAAAACCGCCCACAGCGGCAATTCCCCTGAAGCGTTCCAAGTCAACCGTACCCTGCAGCAGATCGTTCATGCACACGTCCCAGGGTTCGAATCCGGCAGCATAAAAGGCTGAACTCATCTCCCTGTCAGAGTTGGAACCCTCGTCGCGAAGTATGGCCACCCGAGGTTTGTCGGAAGCCTGCAGGATCGCCGGTGCCGTAGGTTCGGGGGTAAAAGGGATGGTGTAGGACGGGCCCTGCCGATCGTAAATATGTGCCTTTTCTTCATCTGCGCACTCTTTATCAGTCTGAAGACATTCCAGCTGATAGCTGGTTTCCTCCCACCAGGCGCGCAGGACCTGCATCTCTTCACTGAGAACCTGTTGACCATTGATGGTCAGGTTGATTTTTTTTGCGGCAGTTGTGGCTCCCAGACATACTGCAGGAAGGCCGGCATTCTGCAGATTGGTCAGGATATCTGCTGCCTGGTCGCTTGCACACTCAATAACCAGGCCCAGCTCTTCAGCAAACAGGTACTCCAGCGGAGTGCAGTCGCATTCAACGTTCAGCTCCAGGCCGCAGTTCCCGGAAAATGCCATTTCCAGCAGCGTGGTGATCAGCCCGCCGTCACTGCAGTCATGGCCGGCCAGAATCTGTTGCCGCTCAATAAGGGTCTGCACTGCGGCAAACGCTGTTTTCACCAATTGCGGGTTATCCATATCCGGGACATCCGTACCAAGTTGATTCAGGGTCTGGGCCAAACCGCTTGCGGCCAATCGTTTTTTACCCCCGGCAAGATCGATGTGGATCAGGGAGCTGCCCGGCTGTTTGATGTCCGGGGTAATGACCTTACGCAGGTCAGCCATGGCAGCATAGGCGGAGATGACCAGCTCCCGTGGAGACTTGACAATAGTATCCCCAACCATGGTGGCCATGGAGAGACTGTCCTTGCCTCCGTCCACAGCCATGCCAACTGTGGTCATGGCCTCGCACATGGCCTTGACCGCATCGTGCAGGGCTGCGCCTTCTCCTTCAAGTTTAGGCGCCCACATCCAGTTGGCGGAACATTTGATCTGCATGGGGTCGTCAATTTTTGCCCAGACCATATTGGTCAGAGATTCACCCACAGCCATCCGGGCGCCCGCCGCCGGGTCAACCAGCATCTTGATGGGCTGTTCGCCGATGGCGGTAGCAATACCGGTAAGCCCGAAATGACTCTGGGCCACCACAGCCGTATCACTGACCGTCAACTGCAAGGGGCCGCAGCACTGCTGCCTGGCTATCAAACCGGTTACAGCACGATCCACCTTGTTGGTCAGGAACCGTTTGGAACCGACGGAAACCAGTCTGAGGACATTATGCAGGGCAGTGCGGACATCAAGTGATTCCGGAATTTCCAGGGGCTTGCCTGCAACAGGTTTTCGCTGATCCCTGAATTCTTTCCGGGGAATATTGCCGAGCAGTTCATTGAGTTCAAGGTCCACCGGAGTGGTGTTGTCTCGACTGTCATGCACGATAAAGCGCAGGTCGCCCGTTACCTCGCCGAGTACTTCGCAGGCAACCTTTTCCCTGTCACAGATGCGCTGAAATTGCGCAATGTTTTCAGGGGAAATGAGAAAACCGTTTCGCTCCTGATATTCAGCCACATAAATCTCAAGAACCGACATGGTGGGGTCACCGACACGGATGTTGCGGATTTCCACCTTACCGCCGGAATGTTCAACAAGCTCTTTGAGCACGTTTGCCGGGCCGCCTGCGCCCTGGTCGTGGATGACCTCTATCAGGGTTTTGTCTCCCATCTCGTTACAGGCTCGGATAACGCGGTTCATCTTCTGTTCCATTTCCGCGTCGCCGCGCTGTACGGCGTCAAAGTCCAGGTCTGAAGCGTTTTCACCCTGAAGCATGGAAGAGGCGGCGCCTCCGCCGAATCCTACCCGGTATGCAGGGCCGCCGACCTGTACGATGAGCATACCTTTGGCTTCTTTCTCCTTTTCCGTGTGGCGAGCATCGATCTGGCCGATGCCTCCGGTGAACATAATGGGTTTGAGAAATCCCCATCGCTCACCGTTTTCCAGCTGCATATCAAAGGAGCGGGTGAATCCCTGGATCAGTGGTTCGCCGAATTTGTTGCCGTAATCGGAGGCACCGTTACTCGCCTCGATCTCGATCTCCAGTCCCGGGGCCAGGTTGTCCGGACAGGGAAACTCGTTTTCCCAGGAGCAGTCATAGCCGGGAATGTGCAGGTTGGCCACACAGTATCCCGCGGTTCCTGCCATGACAAAGCCTCCCTTGCCGGTGCCCTGGACGTCACGAATACGGCCGCCGGTACCGGTTTCCGCACCGGGGAAAGGCGCCACGCCGGTAGGGAAGTTATGGGTCTCTGCGGTCAGAAGCGGATGATAGGTGACTTCAGCCGGGGCAAGGGGAGAAGATGTTCCAGGTTCCTGCGGCAGCAGGGTTGATATGGTATGGCCCTGGATTACGCTGGAGTTGTCCTTAAATGCAACCAGGCTGCCTTTGGGATTTGCTTTGAGCGTATTCTTGACCATGGCAAACAGGGTGTGCTCCTGCTCCCGGCCGTCGATAACCTGCCTGCCGCCGAAAAAACCGTGGCGGGAGTGTTCGGAGTTGGCATTGTTGAGATCCATAATCTCCACAATGGTCGGGTTGCGATCGTGCTTTTTGACAAAATAGTCATAGTACAGCCGGCGATCCCATTCATCCATGGAAATACCGGGAATTTCCAGGAGCGCATCCGGCCCCTTGGATTTCATATCCACCTCATACACTTCTTCCGGCACGATGCCGGTTTTAAAGGTCTTCAGCGGCTCGGAATAGACACATTCGGTCATGCGGTCATGGTTTGCAGTAATGAACTGTTCCAAATTCTCAGTGTCGGGGACCAGGTATCGTCGTGAACGTTCAACCCGGGTGATGCCGGCCAGTCCCACGGCCCTGCATATGGATACCAGGTTGGAGGACCAGGCTGTGGCAAAGTTCAGGCGCGGGCCGATTTCCACAACGCGCTCCCCTTGCAGGACCGGTTCGCTGCTGACGGTTTCGGCCAGAAAGCCGTCCGCCAGGATCAGTTTGAGCTGGTGGATTTCCGATTCCGTAAGTGGATGCGTGGATTCAATATTAAAACAATAGGCAAAATGATCGCTGATTTTTCTGTACAGCTGAGAAACTTCTGATCCCATGATGTATATCCTTCTAAGTATGCATGACCTGGACAACCAGTTCAGGTGTGACAAATGACAGGCTGAATACGAATATATGTTCAGTATATTGGTTGAAACGGCGTTCGTCCGGAAATGAGGATTTCGAAGTCTGTGTGTACCTTTACGGCTTGGCTGATAAACATCACGCAAACATCGGGAAAAACATATCCGGACGGGTTTGAGATAACCGGAGGGCTATTTTTAACACTCTTTATGGCCGCAACCTAGCATTAAAATCTGTTTTTTTCCGCTGAAAAGTTCAGCATGTTTCTCATTTGCGAACCAACCCGTTGTCTGTGATGGTCATGGTGCGAGGATCAATTTTGCGTTTGCCCAAGGCCTTGGTGATATCTGAGTATAATTTGCGGATCTCAATCCAGTCCGTCCCGGCCTGCTGCTGTTGATATTGGTAGGCGAAAAGGGCTGCTTGCCAGTATAATTCTTCGGCAATCTTTTGTTTTTTCCCATCTCCGGCAAGGGAAAACTCCGGATCTTTTGCCAGGCCCAGTCTGAACTGCTGCCAGACGGCACGATCCTGGCTGTTGGTGGTTTCCCTTTGTTCGAGGATTCCAAAGGCTGTGCTCACCCATGCTGTCAGGGCTACGGCCAGATCATTGACCTGATATCCTTCCTCGGCAAGGCCCTCCAGGAAAAAGTTAAGAATATCGACATGTTCAAAGGTCCTCCAGACGTGGCTCTCGACACCTGCCGGAATCGTTTCCAGGAACTCACTGAGCATCCTGTTTTTTACCCTGGCACTGATTGTCGGCCTGGGAGTGAAACGGGAAATGGCATTCAGTTCCTCTTCCGTGTAGTCAGGGCCGATGGTTTTTCCACCGGAGGTGATGATTGTTTTGGTTTGTGCATGGGCAGGCGAAGTCGCCCAGGTGTTTGTGACAGGGTATAAACAGAGAAGCAGTAAGAGTGTGAAAACTGTGCGATGCATGGTGAAAACCTTATTGGGGGTGACTGAAGTCTGTTTCTTTCCTGAACTAAAATGCCTGACCGCTATTTTTCATGCAGAAAAACGGTGCATGGTTGGAGGAAAAAAACGGTGGATCCCTCTGAATAATAGGTGCCATGGCCGGGTTGCGTTTGAAATTTTTGTCCAGGAACACGCGAATCGCTTTTCTGTTCCAGCCGCCCGGGTGGGTGAAATCGCTGTAGAGGGAGAGGTCTCCCTGGTAAAAATCCCGGGTAAGAAATTGACCGCTCTCCAGAGAGTATCTCGGAAGATTAAAGATGGCAAGGTTAAGAAAGGTAATGCCCTCGGCATGGGCTGCGCAAAATTCCAAGGTGTCTGCCGCCTGAGCAGGTGACTCCTGGGGTGTGCCGAAAAGGAGGTAGATATAGGTGCAAATGCCTGCATCGTGCAGGGCGCGTAGTACCCGGGCGGCAAGTTCAAGGGAGATGCCTTTCTGCATGGCGTCCAGTACCTGCTGATTGCCGGATTCAAGCCCCAGTTTGAGAAGCACGCAGCCGGAACGTTTCAGTTTTCGGCAGAAAGCAGGATCAGCCAGTTGTGTGTCCATGCGTGCAAAGCCGTACCAGCTTGGCCCTGGCGGCGCATCTATCAGGTGACGCATCAGAGACGGGCTGACTGCATTGTCGAGAAAGTGAATGAGCCCGGGACGTACGTTCGCGCATACCTGTTCGAGTTCCCCGGTTACAACCTGCGGCGGCAGAGTGTAATACCTGCTGCCTTCGGCTTTTTCAGGGCAGAAAGAGCATTTGTTCCAGTAGCAGCCGGTGGAAGCGGCATAGGGAAGAACGATGGAGGGAGACAGGTATTTCTCCATGGGGAGCCCCCTGAAATCAGGAGCAAAGCGTTGGCCGTACTTTTTTCCCATGAGGTTGAGCAGAGGCTCCTCACCCGGACCGGCAACCAGGTGGTCTATTATAGCTGAAAAAGGGTTCTTCCAATCAGGGCTGCTCAGCCATGAGGTTATCAGGCCTCCGCCGACAATGATTGTAAGCTGAGGATGTACTATTTTGAGAAAGCCGATAAGGCTGAACGTGCAGAGAGCCTGGCTCAGGTAATTCAGGGAAATTCCAACGTGGGTAGAGCGCTGTTCAGTGATCAATGGGCTGATGCGCCCCCTGAAATAGCCGTAATATGGGCTGTGGGCAAATTGCTCGGCTGCGCGTAGCAAATCTGCGCTGCGCTGTGGTGACAGGGCGGTTTCCTGGTAGTTGGCCAGGCTGATCAGGGCTGAATCCGTGGATTGTTCGATGATTCGGTTGAGGTCGCGGACCGTTTTTTGGTACCGGTCAATGTTGCGATAGGTTGCAGGCGTCCTGAGTGCGGCAAGGTTCAGGTAACGGTTTTTTGCAGCCCGCACAGACCAGGTATCCTTACTCGGACGGGCGTGTTCCAGAAGAAAGTGCAATCCCTCCAAATTCGAATCGAGCAGCAGGGTTTCAATTCCATGTCCGCGCAGAGCGCCTGCAAGTTGGCTTATGCCTGCAGGCGCTTCACCTGGCTTGGCGACAGGCGGATGGATGAGCAATATTTTGGGCTGACTATTCACAAGGCGCCTGCATCGCTGTTACAACGTAAAGCCAGGCCCAATACAAGACATTGGCTCGTGTCAGGGTCGATTATTCAATCTCTCTGGTTTTGTGAAACACCACGTCAGGGAACAACTCCATGGTGTGGGACAGGCGCCATTGCCCGTCTGCCAGATAGGAGAGGTGTCCTTCGCTGTCAAAGGCAAGGTTGGCCTGGTTTTTCTTTTCAAACTCCCGCAGCATCAGCCGGTTGTCGCAGGTTACCCAGCGCGCCAGGGAGAAGTTGAGCGGTTCGTACTCCGCATCCACCCCATATTCGGCCTTCAGCCTGGTCATGGTAACTTCAAACTGAAGGACGCCCACAGCACCGAGAATGTACTCATTGCCGATAACCGGGCGAAACACCTGGACGGCCCCTTCTTCAGCCATCTGGATCAGCCCTTTCTGTAATTGTTTGGTCTTCAGGGGATTACGCAGGATGACCCTGCGAAAATGCTCCGGCGCAAAGTTGGGGATGCCTGTAAATTTCAGCTCTTCCTTGTCCGTAAAGGTGTCGCCGATCTTGATGGTGCCGTGGTTGTGAATGCCGATGATGTCACCGGGGTACGCCTCGTCCACATTCTCCCTGTTTTGGGCCATGAACACGGTGGCATTGCTGAGGTTGATCTCCTTACCTATGCGGTGATGGCGTACTTTCATGCCGCGGGTGAACTTGCCGGAACAGATACGGAAAAAAGCGATACGGTCCCTGTGTGCAGGGTCCATGTTGGCCTGTATTTTAAAGGTGAACCCTGTAAATTCGGACTCTTCCGGGTCCACCATGCGTGTCTGAGTCGCCCTTGCCGATGGAGCCGGTGAGAGCTCAACAAAGGCATCGAGTAGTTCCCGCACACCGAAATTGTTGATGGCACTGCCGAAAAACACAGGGGTCTGGCCGGCCTTGAGATATTCTTCAAACTCAAAGGGATTGGCAGCTCCTTCCAGGAGTTCAATATCCTCACGCAGTTTGTCCGCATCAATACCCAGGAGTTTGTCCAGTTTGGGATCTTCCAGATCATTGATGGTGACAGTGTCTTCCGGTCTGGTTTCCTGACTGGGCGTAAAGAGGTTCAGCTCTTTTTTGTACATGTTGTATACGCCCTTGAACCCTTTTCCCATGCCGATGGGCCAGGACAGGGGGGCACATTCGATCTGCAGCTTTTCCTCAATATCTGCGAGAATGTCCAGCGGATCAAGGCCGTCCCGGTCAAGTTTGTTGATAAAGGTGATGATCGGGGTATTGCGCATGCGGCAGACCTCCATCAATTTCGTGGTCTGCGTCTCGACACCCTTGGCACTGTCAATGACCATCAGGGCACTGTCCACAGCGGTCAGCACCCGGTACGTATCTTCGGAGAAATCCTGGTGACCGGGCGTATCAAGGAGATTGATCTCGAAATCCCGGTAATTGAATTTCATGACCGAGGTGGTGACCGAGATGCCGCGGTCCTTTTCTATGGCCATCCAGTCGCTGGTGGCATGGTTGGATGTCTTTCTGGATTTGACCGCCCCTGCCATCTTGATGGCGCCGCCGAACAGGAGAAGTTTTTCCGTCAGGGTTGTTTTACCGGCATCCGGGTGACTGATGATGCCGAAGGTTCGGCGTTTTTGTATTTCGTTACGTAAATGACTGCTCACTATAAGTACCGCTCTATTGGGAAAAGGAAACACAAGCCGGATATTGTCCGGTAAATTTCAAAAAAAAAGATGGGCCTGATTTGGCCCATCATTCTGTAATATAGCCTTTTTTGTGAGAAAAGTCCAGTGTTCTTCGTCTGTGCTCGCGATTGACTGATTCTGTGCCTATGCTCCGGCTTTCATTTGTTCTTCACGGAGAAAAGGGGTAAGCTGAAACCTTTCCAACAGATTCAGCCATTTATAAGGACATTGTCATGCACACGTATTTTTTACACGGCCTGGACTCATCCAGTAAAGGAACCAAAGGTCAATGGTTTGCTGAGCATTTTCCTGGTATGCAGCTCCATGATTTTGACGGGACCCTGGCGCAACGGTTAGAACAGTTGGAGGGACTCTGTGATGGGCAACAGGATCTTGTATTCGTGGGATCCAGTTTCGGCGGCCTGATGGCAACCTGTTTTGCTGTTGCCCATCCTGAAAGCTGCAGAAACTTGATACTGTTGGCGCCGGCCCTGAACTTCGAAGAATTTACTCCTCCTCCCGAAATGATTACGGTCCCCACACGGTTGATAATCGGTGAGCATGATGATGTCTGCCCTCCGGCAATGGTGCTGCCAAAGGCGGAGCAGACCTTTACCGATCTGAGCATATCAGTAGTGGATGACGATCATATGCTGCATACGGTTTTTTATTCCCTGCCCTGGGGTGAATGGCTTAGAAATTAAAGAAGATCCCGTGGTATCTCATAATCCCAGTTTTGAGAGTAGACCCGTTTGTCGCCTTCATAGGCGTCAAGTTCCGCTCGAAGGTAGAAATTCTGGGCCGAGGATGTGAGCACAGTGCGGGTAACCGTCCGTACCGACCATTTTTCCCGGCTGAAGCTCCTTTCCCAAAGGGTTTCCCCCCGTACCGAATTGAAATCATCCCCTTGGTAGGTGTACCATTCCTGGGATTTACGGCTCATTGTCAGGTTGATTTCCTTGATGTACTGACACCCGTTGTCATTGATAACTTCCAGGGTTGAGATGTCTGCGGCAAGGTCCCTGACTACTTTCCAATTATAATATTCCGGTCTGATGGTCTTCATCCGCAATGGAGGCGCTGCTTCAGGGCCGGCAAAGGGGTGAATTTTTCGATTTGATCGCGTACGTAGCAGGGGGAGCAGCAGCCTGCTTACACCTGTGTGCAATTTTACCCCGACAGGGTGCGGAGCAGGCCAGGCCATGGGCCAGTAGGACGTGGACACTGCCACCCGTATTCTGTTGCCTGCCGGTATGACCTGGCCGATGTAGTTAAGAGGGACTTTGACAAGATATTTTTTACCAGGCTCCAGAGGTTCAGGATACTCATGGCTGGTACGGTGGGTAAGGTTCAATAAGCCGTAGGTAATTCTGGTTACCTTGTCGTCTGTTGATATGTCGCTGAGCCTGACCGCGATCATGGCGACAGGCTTGTCAGCTTCAAGTTCCAGTTCAACCACAGGCGAGCCGAGTATCTGCAAGGGAGCTTCCAATGGTGCGCTGTCATACACCCTCGCCCCGCCGTCTTCCTGGCGTTGATCGTGCGGTAAATCTGGAGCCGACGCATAGGAGCACCATTTACCCGCAAAAAGACCGAGGCCCAGGGGGGACTGCAGTCTGCAGCAATCCTCTTCGACTGAATTCCCGGGAGGGAGCAGCATGCGGCCCGGGGCAAGGGCGTACTCCCTGACCTGGATATCATCCGTGGGCCATTGCCGTACTTCAACCCATCTTCCCGGCCGGCAGGTGTAACTGGTGGTTGGGGGGACGCTGTCCTGCATCCACACCCGAAGCATGGGCTCGTGCATGATTCCCGTTTCAGCACCCTTTAACCAGTGATCCCACCAGCGAACAGCTTCCTGGAGAAAGCCGATGGCCGGACCGGGTTTTCCAAGATGCGGATATTTATGGCCCCAGGGTCCGATCAGCCCTTTGCGTGGACAGGACAGGCCTGCGAGCATGCGGAACACGGCATTGGAGTAGCCGTCGGCCCAGCCGCTTACCGCCATGACCGGACATTGCACGGCAGCATACCCCTCGCACACGGATCCATGTTTCCAATAGGCGTCGCGGCGTTGATGACGCAGCCACTTCTCAAGCCAGAGACCGCTTCCTCGAAGACGCTGCATCCACATGTCACGCCAGGCGTCTCCAACGATTTCAGGGTCCGGCGGACAGGAATTGTAGGCGAACATTGTTGAGGCCCAGGAAAGATTGTCCCCTAATAGACAACCGCCCATTTGATGCACATCATCTGCAAAGCGGTCATCGGTGGAAGATGCGGTAATAACGGCCTTAAGCTGCGGCGGCTGCATGGCAGCTACCTGCAGGCCGTTGAAACCTCCCCAGGAAATTCCCATCATCCCCACATGGCCGTCACACCACGGCTGCTGTTCAAGCCACGCAAGTATGGCTACACAGTCGTCCAGCTCACGCTGCAGGTACTCATCTTCCAGCACCCCTTCCGAGTCACCGCTGCCGCGCAGATCAACCCGTACCCCTGCATAACCATGACCTGCAAAATAGGTGTAGATCTGCGTGTCCCTGCTGCGCATGGAGTCCCGTTTTCGGTAGGGAATATATTCCAGGATAGCAGGGACCGGAATCTGTTCGGCATCGGCGGGCAGCCAGAGTCGAGCCGCGAGCTTCACTCCGTCCGGCATATGAATCCAGACATTTTCGTGCTCAACGATCGAATGTTTAAATTCTCTGATGACCTTCATGGTATTTCTCCGTCGTAGTCGATTCGAAACGGCAGCATCTTCAGGGCGTCCGCATAGTGCATCAACAGATTTTGCCGGTTATCAGCTCCCATGAAGAGGACCGCTGTTTCATAACTGTAACTGTCCTGATCCCGTAATTCAGAAAGACGCATTCCCGGATGAATATGCAGCAAAATTTCTGTGCCGGGATACTTATTATACACCTGTTCCAGGTCGTCTTTTTCGGGTACAGCTGCGACACGGCCATCGTGAAAGCAACGGAGCATGAATTTGGCGCCGGTCTGGAATTTCCCCAGACCTTTGGGAAAGTCCGGTGCTCGGCCAAGCGCCAGATCAAGCATCACCTGGTGGTGGTATTCACCGTCCACCATTTTGAATAAAGGACAGTGAGATTTTGATATCCTGGTGTTGATTTCAAGTAGGTGGATGGTGTCATCTTCCTGGTTCCAATAAAATTCGATGTTGAACGGGGCATTATCGTACCCGGTGTGCGTTATCACTTTTTGTGCCGCGTCCACCATCCGCTGCTGCACCTGGCCGGGAAGATCTGAAGGATAGATATAACTTGAGAAACTTGAGAGACATGCTCCTTCCCGTAAAGAATCAACAATTCCGTAGATTTCCACATTTCCATTGTACGAGTATCCTTCGAGGGTGCACTGACGTCCCTGGGAAATCAACCCCTCTGCGATACAGTGATACCCATCAATTTTTTTTATGGCCGCAGGTAATTCAGCATGGCCCATGATAAAGTTGAAGGGTTCTGCGTACCTGCCGATATGCCCGCGGGTATATTCCAGACAGTGTGAAAAATCCTCGGGCGAGCGAACAAGAAATCCAAGGTGGGAAAGTACTGATTTGACCGGTTTGAGCCAGAATGGGTAGTGTAAACTACATTGGTTTACCGCATGGGGATTAAAAGGATCGACCTGTTCAAATGGCGGAATCAGGTCCGGAACGACTTCACGCTGCACAAGCCTGCTCCAGTATTTATGTTCGCACTTCAGCACGGAAACAAGATTCGGGCCCCGGTGCAGACCGGCCTGCTCTCTGATGAGAGGCAGCATGGTGCTGACCGGAAAATCCCAATACCCCACTACAGCGTCAATCGGGCCCTGAAACTGTTGAAAGGTATCTTTCGCGTGCTGCAGAAGATATCTGACCGGAAAACGGTCGACCTGTTTAAGTTCACTGTACGAGAGCAGAGGATGAAAGCAGTATGCATCTGCATGCTGCATACCCTGCAACTGGGAAAGGTGGAAAGGATCCAGACCGACGACAAAGATATTGTTCATACCCTGCCTCCTCATTTCTTCTCCCTTCTTTGCTGGAATGTGTTTAGAAAATTCGGGGCGGGAGAATAGCAGCCATATAATACAGTATAGCGAAGGGGGCGGCGATGAACAAGTCTGTCCACGGCTTTGTTCCAGTCAAACTGGTCCGGTCTCTCCTCACAGGTTAATCTCTGATGGAGAGTAATTTGTGACGTCCGCATTTTTCATGATTTTTTTGAATACTTTTCAAATGCGGGCGGCTCTCTGCCATATCGTTGGGGCGATTTTTCAAGGGCCTTGAAAAAAGCGTCCCCAAGGTGTAATTGTAAACAATCTTCACGCATCTCAAAGGAGGTAAAGGAGGTACACTGGAAATGATATCAGAATCAGGAGGACGTATAAAAGACATGATAAAGAAGCTGCCTAAGACCTGGAAAGAATTCAGATTTCGATGGAGGATTGCCCAGCGTGATTGGCGTATCTTGAGAGAGGCTGACAAGCAAGGCAAAAAAGCGATCAGTCGTCTGCGTAGTCAAAGCTGATTCAAAAAGGTAATGTGGTGTAACTGTTCACAGTGCACCTGATCTTTCCGCGATCAGCCTGGCTTACGTATGACCAAATACGCTGCACCAGTCTGTGTGCTATCAGGCACCCTGTAACCAGTTACAAATACAGGGAAGTTATCAAGCTGGATTGTGCCCCTATGAGTAGTTACAATGTGGTTACGATTTTTGATTTCTCCTGTCAGTGGTAATCCGCAATGATCACTGATAAACAAGAACAAATGGGTCATCTCCATAGTTGCATTTGATGAGCTTTTTCAATTTGAGAGATACCGGATCTGCCGTTTGCATGCCGAATTTCCCGCCAAAATAAAGTTGCCCATCTAACATTGCAAAATCTCCAGGTTTTTGTTTGTTCTCCAACTCTCCTGAAATGTGGGCGGTCTTAGCGTTGACAGCATAGATCTGCGTCTCTTTCCAGATATACAGCATCTCCCCGATTCCTTTAATGGAGTATGGCTTGAATTCTGAACTGAAACCATTGATTTCGTGAGTATCGGTAATCTTGAATGTAGCCGGGTCAACCTCATGTAATGTAACCTTGTCCGATGGATTGGAATGGGAAGGTAACACCCACACCTTGCCTGCTGCAAATGCTGCGTCTTGTACACGAAGGTCGAAGGCGCCTGAAGTGTTGGCAAGCTGCTCGAAGCGTTCCGGATTCTGAAGAGGAACCCTGATCAGGCATTTGGCGCTTCGGCCGGTAATGTATAAAAATGTATTTCCGGTAAATCCTTTTTCAAAGCGCGGCGACGTTGTATTTCCTTTTCGCTGAACCTCCACCGGAAGAGCATTCAATTCCCTTAAATCTTTCTTCGAGAGAGTGAAAACAGTATCGGTGCCTGATTTAATTTGGGACACACCGACCAGCAACCTGTCTCCAACAGGTTGAATGAAAGCAACCTTGCCTGGAAACGTTTTCCGGTTGACAATACATGTCGCATATTTACCTATTGGGGCATCGTTGGGAGCAGGACATGGTTTCACTTCTGCAAGAATATTCTCTATTCCTATCCAAAAGCGGTTGCCGTCAGTTGTAAAGACTTTCGGTTTTTTTCCCAACTCTCTATTTGGGATTATATATTCTGTCATCGGCCCGGCAACAAAACCGTCGGGCATCCCTTTTGTCAAAATAATTGGTACGGTATCTTTACCGTCAGCCCATGCAATATTTGCTGAATCACTAGAGTTGAAAAGGGTGAAAAGCAAAGTGCATACCGTAATTAGAACAGCCGATTTTTTTTTAGGCATTATCTTGAAGAGGGAAATGATTTTCAGTTAATGTCAATCTAAATTTCCAATACAGTCCTGTTGAACAAAGTTAGAATAAAAACAAAAGCAAAGCAATACTTATGCCTGCAGAAACAGCAGGTTTTTCGCCAGGTCTCCAACCTTTTGAACCTCTCAGTGGATATCATTTTTTATGACACCACCACGGCGTCTTTTGCTATCGACTATGAAGATGATGACGATATCGTAACGTTTTTCTATCTAAAAGTTAATATTTCATATTTTATGATTACGAATAATTGAACAAGACAAAAAGGAGATCCTGATGTCTCTCTGAAACAAGCTCATTATTTTGTATTTGACCGCAGAAATACTGGCGGGATCATTTGCTCTCTCCTGGGCTGATGGAGAAGATATTGAGATGTGTGCATTGATCACTCCGGAGCAATTAAGAAACATTTATAAAAAACCTTTATATCCAAAAGAGTACAGGCGCCAATGTCTCTGGAGTAAAAAGCCGAGCGGTATGGCCTATTTTGATATTCAATATCACAACTACCACAAAGATCTTCGCCGGTATTTTAACAAGGAGCTGCCCGGCATTGTTTCTCTTGAAGAAATAAAGAATTTGGGTGATGACGGTTTAATGACCGTCGTTGAAGGCTCTCTTGGAGTCATTGTTATCCGCAAAGACAATTGGGTATTGCAAAGTGCGGTAACTTTTCTTGATATTAAACCGGAATATCACAACTACCACAAAGATCTTCGCCGGTATTTTAACAAGGAGCTGCCCGGCATTGTTTCTCTTGAAGAAATAAAGAATTTGGGTGATGACGGTTTAATGACCGTCGTTGAAGGCTCTCTTGGAGTCATTGTTATCCGCAAAGACAATTGGGTATTGCAAAGTGCGGTAACTTTTCTTGATATTAAACCGGAAAGCGATGAGCATAAAGTTCTTTGGGATATTTACCGAAATGTTCTCAAGCGGCTGTAAAATTACACTTCCCTAATGAGCCTGCAGTCCGCTCGCAACATCGAGGGTTGGCGGTGATCATCCTGAATCCGTGAGCTTTCGTCCGTGCTTCAGCTTCGTTGTCCGGGACTACCTGATTAAACTAAACTTTATCAGGTGGTTGCGGGCAATGAAGATGGGGTGCGGACGAAAGCCCCGAAGGGCGAATGGTTACATCCTTGTGGAAACACCGAAAGTATAATTTTCCCGTAATTGCTATTGGATACATTTAGCAGTTCAAAAAAATCGTCACGGATTCAGGATCATGCTAAAAAAGATGTGCAGCAGCACCTTGAAAACGATGCCATCTTTTGGGTGGGTTGATCAAAATGATGTTTGGATATCTGATGGTAACGATTCATTAGCCCGTGCCCAAGACAGTTATGGTCCTGACTGCATCTATCCATTCCTATGGTTCGACAATGCAGATTTCCATGCAAATACTGATTATTCAGATTGGGCTACGCTTTCAATTACATGGGACTTTGAAAACGGATATGCTTATGCATATTATGATGGAACGCTGATTACCGTGCTTCCCCCTCTGATACAACCGTCGAGATCACACAAGAAATAGACTATCTTTATGGATTTGATATTTCGCTTAATACCGTGAACACTGATGCTGCATACGGTGGAGCCGATGTGGTCTGGATAGATAATTTTAGGATATTCGGGTCAGATATTTATAACAGTAACGGCTTTGAAGATTTTGATATAGGAAGCCTTAACGACCAGGATGGCTGGGTTGCCGCGAGTGGGAATGGAGTAGTTCCCGAACCTGGCACTGCCATGCTTTTTGGATTAGGAATAATAGGACTCGCCGGTATTTCCAGAAGGAAAAGAAACACTACAGCATAGCCGCGCATCTACTGCAGAATATACTTGGTGAGAAATGCGTGCTGATTCCGCCACGTTTTCATTGCAACCGTTTTGTTGCCTATCGCCCGACTCCATGAACAAGGTGCAGATGCAATCCGCACCTTGTTCATAACGCCGAAATTGGTCAAAAAGCAATTATATTCAAGGCGGCCTTTGGCGTGATCTGATACGCTGCCTCATCCTGCTTGCCGCTTGAGCTACCCTGCATAACGAAATCTCAAGGCGACCCATTCATCGGTATATTCGGCACTGACAAAGTGAAAACCATGTTCTGCATACGTCTGGATGATGTTTTCCTCCTGTTCACCGGCAAGAATGCCCGCCAGAATGAGGGCTCCGTCTTGTACCGAGCAACGGGCGAGGTCTGTCGCCATGTCAATAAGCACGTTGTGAACAATGTTGGCGCAGATAATCTCATAGCTTTCCGGAATCATTTCCAGAGGTGTTGAGCTGACACAGATCTGTTCGTCCATATCATTGGCGGCGATGTTTTCTTCAGCAACATCCACCGCGTCCGGATCGTTGTCAATGGCTGTAGCATCAGCGGCGCCAAGCAGGATTCCCGCCATGGCAAGGATGCCTGTACCTGTGCCCACGTCGAGAATTCTTTTTCCGGCCGGTTCGCTTTGGGAGAGCAGCAGCAGCGCCATGCGGGTCGATGCGTGCTGTCCGGTTCCAAAGGCCATGCCCGGGTCCAGTTCCAGGATCTTCTGAGTATCCTCCGGCTCAAAATCTTCCCAGCTCGGCTTTATGATCAGGTCGGGAATGATCTCGAAAGGGGTAAAGAATTCCTGCCAGCTGGTGGCCCAGTCTGCATCATCCATCAATGTTGTCTCCAACCCTTCAAAGGCAGTGTTGTAGAGCTGAAAAACCTCTTCCATCTGTTCACGAACGGCGTCAAGGTGCTCCTCCACCTGCAGATCCTGGCTGTCCGAAGGTTCCAAAGGGAAAAAACCGCTGACACTGCATCCTTCCGGAGTTTCCGGTGATTGTTCTACGCCTGAACCGCTCAGTACGCCCATGAGGTCGCTCACTGCTTCAATCAGAGGAATCGGTGCGTGCAGGCTTACTTTGAGCCATTTTTTTGTTTCCATGGGACCTTTCATTGTTGCCGTCATATCTCTACCTGTAACGGGAATGCGGGTTGACACTCGTGTTGTCTGTGTACCTTTCACAACGCGCTCAACCGTTTTAAGGCGGTCGCTGGTTGCTCCGGTAATAGTACGCAACCTCACAGTATACCCTGAAAGTCCACGGAGGGCGAGTATTTCTCTTGATGTTCAGCTGCATGTAATTCAATGAAAAATAAAGGGTGTCCAAAGGTGTATATCAAGCGGAGAATTTTCAGTTTTCAACTCGGGCGGGACATTTTTTCTTGCTTAATGAAAGGCTTTGTGTCAACATTTTCTTACCAATAAAAAGGGCGCAGATCTCAAGATTGAGATATGCCCTTGTCAAAGCGTTTTTGAAAAGCGATTTCTTCACCCCTTTCCCGGGTGCTTTTCCCACCAACTCTTACCCCCCATCACCTCACCTACTATACACGAGGAGAAATGTTATGCTGAAAGTAGCTATTAATGGTTTTGGAAGAATAGGAAGACTCACCTTTCGAAAAATTTTTACAGACGATCGTTTTGAAGTCGTGGCGATCAATGATTTAACAGAGCCTAAGATGCTCGCTCATCTTCTGAAGTATGACAGTGTCCAAGGCCGTTTTTCCGGGCATACCGTAGATCGTGATGATGATTTTCTTATCATTGACGGCAAGAAGATCAGGGTTTACAAAGATGCAGACCCGAAAAATCTCCCCTGGGGAAGCCTCGGGGTCGACATTGTTTTAGAATGCACCGGTTTTTTCTGCTCTAAGGCAAAGAGTCAGGCGCATATCGATGCAGGCGCAAAGAAGGTTCTTATATCAGCTCCTGCAGGCAATGATCTGCCGACCATTGTCTATGGCGTCAATCAGCACACACTTAAAAGCGATGATCTCATTGTTTCCGGCGCCTCCTGTACCACCAATTGTCTTGCTCCCATGGCAAAGGCGTTAAATGAGTACCGTGAGTTACGAACAGGCTTTATGACCACAATTCACGCATATACGGGCGACCAGATGATCCTTGACGGTCCGCATCGTAAGGGTGATTTTCGTCGGGCAAGAGCCGGTGCAATCAACATTGTGCCGAATTCAACCGGCGCTGCCAAAGCAATCGGTCTTGTTATTCCTGAGCTTGACGGAAAACTGATCGGATCAGCACAACGCGTACCTGTTCCTTCCGGCTCCATCACTATTCTCGATGCTACATTAAAGGACGAGAGCGAGACAGTGAGTGTTGAAGGGCTCAATGAGGCAATGAAAAACGCTTCTGATGAATCCTTTGGATATTCCGATGAGGAACTGGTATCAAGCGATACAATCGGCATGAGCTACGGTTCACTCTTTGATTCTACGCAAACACTTGCCCAACGGTGCGGCACCCAGATTTACGAGGTAAGGGTCGTATCCTGGTATGACAATGAAATGAGTTATGTCAGCCAATTGATCAGGACATTGGGGCATATGGGAAGTTTCATGAAATAAGCTCGCATTCGCCAATCAGCAAGACATTCCCCGGTTGAAAATCGGGGATGTATTGCTGATTATTTCTCAAGAGCTTGTCTGATTTTTTTAGACAACTGTTTACTGGAAAAAGGTTTTTGTAAAAATACGACGTCTTCCTCCAGTACGCCGTGCGGGGCAATGACATCTGCCGGATATCCGGACATATAGAGCGTATGTAATTCAGGATGCAGGCGTGTCAAACGTCCGGACAATTCCTTGCCGTTCATTTCCGGCATAATGACATCGGTTATAAGGAGATCGATCCGCTCAACATGTTGCTTTGCAAGATCGAGAGCATCCTGGGGGGAAGAGGTGGTTAATGTCCGGTAACCCAATTTTTTCAGCAAAGTTCGGCCAAGATCCAGTATTGTCAAGTCGTCTTCCACAAGGAGAACCAGTTCTCCGCGCCCCGGTTGTTGAGATTCCGGGTTGTCCCCTTGAGATCGAATTGCATCCTGGGCGTGAGCAGGCAGGTACATTGTAAATGTCGTTCCTTTGCCCGGCTCGCTGTCTGAGACGATATACCCGTTGTTTTGTTTGATGATGCCATAGACTGTCGCAAGTCCAAGTCCTGTGCCTTGATTACCCTTGGTGGTAAAAAAAGGTTCAAATATTTTCCCCTGCACATCGTCTGTCATGCCGCAGCCTGTATCGCTGAAAGAAAGAGTTACATAGTCTCCGGCGGTAATTCTCCAATTCTTGATTTGTACGGACTTCTCAAGGACGGCACAATCAGTTCGAATGGTAATTGTCCCGGCATTACTGATGGCGTCTCGGGCGTTGACGCAGAGATTGGCAAGGATCTGATCAATCTGTGCAGGATCCATTTTAACCGGAGGCAAGTCGGAGCCGGGCTTCCAGATTAATTCAATGTTTTCACCGATCAGACGGTGTAACATTTTCAACATTCCGGCTACGACATCGTTTAAATGGAGAATTTTAGGGACAATGGTTTGTTTCCGGGAAAAAGCCAGTAATTGACGAATAATGCCGGCTGATCGTAAACCGGCATCGTGAATTTTTTCCAGATCGGCGTATAAATGGTGGCTTGAATCGATTTCTTCCAGGCACATCTCGGTATATCCGATAATTACTGAGAGAATATTATTGAAATCATGGGCTACTCCGCCGGTCAGGCGACCGATGGATTCCATTTTCTGCGCTTGCAGGTACTGTTCCTCCAGCTTGAGCTGTTCGGTTATATCCCGCTTGATGGCGACAAAATTGACAATTGCTCCTTGTTCGTTGAAAACCGGTGAAATGGTGGCATCTTCCGTATAGAGTGTTCCGTCTTTTTTCCTGTTCACCATGCGGCCGGACCAGGTTTTACCGCTGGTAATGGTGCTCCAGAGGCGCCGGTAAAAAGTTTCATCGTGCTGACCGCTTTTAAGGATACGCGGATTTTGCCGATACGCCTCTTTAAAGGTGTAGCCTGTCGTCTTTGTAAAGGCCGGGTTGGCGTATTGGATATCCCCCTGGGTATCAGTGATGACTATGACCTCGTCTGCGTATTCAATAGCCACTTTGAGCCTTTCCATGTCTGCCTGGGCCTGTTTGGATGCCGTAATATCCACAGCGGTGAAGGTTACACCGGCATGTAAATCCTTTGGGTTCAGAGGGGTTGAACTGAGAAGAATGTCTATAATCGTACCGTCTTTACGTTTCCAACGCGTTTCAATGGTTCCTGTGCCGTGTTGATGAATCAGCTGATATTTTTCAACGCCGACCATGTCGTAATCACTGTCGCAGCAATAGAGAAATCGAGAGTTCCTGTGGAGCAATTCGTCTCTGCTGTAACCCGTCATGGAGCAGAGGCGGTCATTGGCCTTTATGATAACGCGGTCGGCTACAACTCCGATTCCCACGGGCGCCGCCCTGAAAATGCTGTTGATATAATGTTCACTGGCCTGCAGTTTTTTTTGGGATCGTTCAAAGTTTTTTACTTCTTTGTGTATGAGGGTAAGCAGCAGAAGGGCTGAAACGCTGACATACAACCATCCTTTAAAGGTCTGGGCCAGGGTCGCTGTCTTGGGGTCGTCAAAAAGAACAAGGATCGCCTGATCTGAAAACCAGATCCAGAGAATGGAGGCGCACAGATATATACAGGTGGTTTTGACGGCTATTCTGCTGAAGCGGGGAAGAGCTGTAAACCGAGTCTTCATGAGGGTGCCTGCTCATTACGTTATGAACTCATGGGTTATGTATATCATTGTGAACTTTTGACCCTACTTCACAGGTAGAAAAAAGTATAGGATTAAGAACTGATTGAAGAAAAATTCTGTCGTATCATTGGGGGCGGTCTATAAAAGAAGCCACTTTGCTGCTTCTTCCTTGACCCTAGGATTGTGCCTGACTATAAACAGGCACAGTGGGCAGGAGGGTGGAGGGGTGGTTCAGGCCACCTGCTCTGCGAAAGAATGCAAAGGATGTTTTCAATCATTATTTCGGAGGAAGAAAAGTGAAAAAGATGATGCTTCGCATGTTCTTCGTGCTGGCTGTGAGCCTTATCGCCTTTGGGGCGGCCCAGGCCGCGACCCTGAAACTCGCCATGGATGCGGACCCTGTATCCCTGGATCCCCAGGTACAGCTTTCAGGGGGGATGTTGCAGTATTCCCATATGGTGTTCGATCCCCTGGTACGCTGGGATCAACAGGGAGGATTGGAGCCTCGCCTGGCTGAAAGCTGGGAACAGGTAGACTCTACGACCACCCGTTTTCATCTGCGCAAAGGTGTAACCTTTCATTCCGGCAACGAGTTTACGGCAGAAGATGTGGTCTTTACCCTGGCCCGGCTGAAAAAATCCGAAGACTTTAAAGGATTGTTTGAGTATTTCACCGAAGCTGTGGCGGTTGACGCCCATACTGTGGACATTCATACCAGGGAGCCCTATGGACTGGTCCTGGCCATGGCCACCTATATATTTCCCATGGACAGCAAATTTTATTCCGGTACGGATGAGAAAAACGGTAAGCCTAAAGATTTGATCCTCAAAACCGATTATTCTTTTGCCAACTTCAATGAATCCGGCACCGGTCCCTTCCAGGTTACGGAGAGGGAACAGGGCGTGAAAACCACCTTTACACGTTTTCCCGCGTATTGGGACACAGCAGCCGGCAACATCGAGACCATAACCCTTACCCCGATCTCAGAGGCGCCGACTCGCGTGGCAGCTCTGCTTTCCGGTGATGTGGACTTTATCATGCCTGTGCCGCCCAATGACCTTGAGCGGATAGAGAAAACCGATGGTTTGAAGCTTGTTACCATGTCCGGGTCCCGTATTATCACCTTCCAGCTCAATCAGAAGCGACGCCCCGAGTTTGCCGATCCAAAAGTCCGTCTGGCCATGGCCTATGCCTACAACAACGACGGTGTGGTCGAAAAAATTATGAAAGGCTTTGCAACAGCTGCCGCCCAGAACTCACCTGAAGGGTATCAGGGGAATAACCCGGCTCTGCAGACGCGCTATGATCTTGATAAAGCCAAAGAACTGATGAAAGAAGCAGGGTATGCCGATGGTTTTGAATGCACCATGATCGCGCCGAACAACCGCTACGTCAATGACGAAAAAATCGCCCAGGCATTTGTCAGTATGATGACCAAAATAGGCATCAAAATTAATTTGAAAACCATGCCCAAGGCTCAGTACTGGGACCAGTTTGATGCCCGTGCGGCTGATATCCAGATGATCGGCTGGCATTCTGATACGGAAGATTCCGCCAACTTCTTTGAATACCTCTACATGTGTCCCAGCGAGGAAACCGGCCGGGGGCAGTATAATTCAGGAAATTATTGTAACCCGGAGGTCGATAAACTGACCCTTGCAGCCAATGCAGAGACAGACACCGCTAAACGGGCTGAAATGCTCCGTCAGGTAGAAAAAATCCTCTATGACGATGCCGCCTTCATCCCCCTGCACTGGCAGAATTTGTCCTGGGCCTCCAGGGAAAATATGAATACCGAGGATATCGTCAATGTGATGAATTTTCCCTATTTTGGAGATCTGAAGATTCAGTAAATACGGTATGTTCGTGAATGAATGAATACAGCGAAAAGGGAATTCCATGGAACGGAATTCCCTTTTCTCTTATGGTGAGTGGATATGTTTGCATTTACGGTGAGAAGGATTGGTCAGGCCGTTGTTGTCATGCTGATGATCAGCCTGATTGGTTTTGCCATCAAGCATAATTTCGGCGACCCGGTACGCGAGCTGGTGGGGGAACGGGTCACGATGGAGGAACGGGCGCAGATCAGGGAACGACTGGGGCTGAATGATCCTTTTCTGGTGCAATACGGCCGATTTGTAAAAAACGCACTCCATGGTGATCTGGGAAGATCTTTCTTTTTTAAGAAACCCGTGACCGAAGTTATCCTGGATAAGGCCCCGGCCACCCTGGAACTTGTGTTTTGTGCGGCGTGTATTATTGTCGTACTTTCAATCCCCTTGGGTATTTATTCGGCCATTCATCCCAAAAAAATTCTCAGCCGATGCATCATGGGGATTTCCATTGTCGGTGTGTCTGTACCGGTTTTCCTTACCTCGATCTTACTGATTTATATTTTTTCCGTTGAACTGGGCTGGCTGCCGTCCTTTGGTCGCGGTGAAACCGTTGAGCTGTTTGGTTTCTGGGATTCCGGCCTGCTCACTGTGGATGGCCTGCGCCATCTGATCATGCCGTCCATTGCCCTGTCTTCCATTATGCTGCCCCTGTTTATCCGTTTGATCCGTGCAGAGATGATGGAAGTGCTTGAGTCCGATTATGTCAAATTTGCCTGGGCCAAAGGACTCAAACCGCGGAGGATATGGTATGTCCATGCCTTCAAGAACACCCTGCTGCCGGTGATAACGGTGGGAGGTGTGCAGCTGGGCATCATGGTTGCCTTTACCATCCTGACGGAAACGGTTTTTCAATGGCAAGGAATGGGCTCCATGTTCATTGAATCGGTTACCAGGGCGGACACTGCGCTGATGGTGAGTTATATCGTCGTGGTCGGATTCATTTTTGTAGTGGTCAATACTGTGGTCGATCTCATATACGGATTGGTGAATCCCACGGTCCGGGTTGCAGGGAGGGGGTGAGATGGCTTCACTGGCTCGACGTCTGCGGCAATCGGATTTTCTCTATCATTTTCTGCGGGATCCTGTGGCCTGCGGATCGGGTCTGCTGCTCCTGGTCCTTATCTGCAGCGCCTTCCTGGCTCCCATTATTGCACCTCACACCCCCTATGATGCAGCCAGCATAGATATCATGGATGCCGAGACCCCGCCAATCTGGTCCGATGGAGGTAATCCTGTTTTTCTGCTCGGTACCGACGATATGGGCAGGGATATGCTCTCCACTATGCTCTACGGCATGCGCATCTCCATTATTATCGGGCTTGGCGCGGTAGCTCTTCAGGCAATCCTGGGCATTACCATAGGTCTCCTGTCCGGCTATATCCGGCGGCTTGACAATCTGTTCATGCGTATTGCCGATGTACAGCTTTCCTTTTCCACCTATATGATCGCCATCTTTATAGGGGCTGTCTTTCAGATGGCATTTGGGGTTGCCAACTATGAAAAAGTGGCTGCCCCGCTTTTGATTCTGATAATCGGTCTGGCAGAGTGGCCCCAGTATGCCCGGACAGTCAGGGCTTCGGTGCTTGCTGAGCGACGAAAAGAGTATATTGAAGCAGCGCGGGTTATCGGATTGTCCAGAACGCGTATCATGTGGCGTCATCTCCTGCCTAATACCCTTTCACCTGTATTGGTGATCTCAACGGTCCAGGTGGCCAATGCCGTCATGAGTGAGGCTGCCCTTTCCTTTTTAGGCCTTGGTATGCCCCAGAACAAGCCTTCCCTCGGCTCCCTGATTACTTCGGGCTTTGAATACATTTTTTCGGGTTCCTGGTGGATTACCATCTTCCCCGGCATATTGCTGGTGGTCTTGATTTTGGTGATCAACCTGCTGGGCGATTGGATGCGCGATTATCTCAACCCAAAACTGTATAAGGGGTAGAACATGGAACCATTGTTACTGATCGACGGGCTCTGTGTGGATTTTGCCCTTCGTGCAGCTGCCTTGCGTGCTGTCAACAATGTCAGTCTGAGCGTCGGTCGCGGCGAACGGGTAGGGATAGTCGGCGAATCCGGCGCCGGCAAATCCGTGCTGGGATTTTCCATCATCAACCTGGTCTCCAAACCCGGGTTTATCGCTGCCGGACGGGTTGTGTTCCAGGGAGAAGAGATCTCAAGCTATTCCTACGAGCAGATGCGGAAGATCAGGGGTAATAGGATCAGTATGATTTTCCAGGATCCCATGATGACACTTAATCCGGTGCTGACCATCGGCGAGCAGATGCGGGAAACCGTTCAGGCACACATGCAGGCAAGCAGGTCTGAGGCTGATAAAATCTGCCTGGATAAACTGCGCAAGGTGCATATTTCCAGCCCGGAAAAGAGGTTGAATCAGTATCCCCATGAGTTTTCCGGGGGCATGCGGCAGAGAATTATTATTGCTATCTCGATGCTCACCAATCCGGACTTGATTATTGCCGATGAACCGACCACAGCCCTGGATGTAACCATTCAGGCGGAAATAATGGGCTTGCTGCTTGAGCTTTGTGCAAGTGAACACATGGGGCTGATCCTCATTACCCATGATTTGGCTGTGGTATCCCAGGTAACGAAAAAAATTGCAGTGATGTATGCGGGTACTATTGTCGAGCTTGGCACTTCTGAGGCTGTGGTCCATGATCCGCTGCATCCATATACCAGGGGATTGATCAGTGCATTGCCGGAAAATGCCGGCAGCGGTGGCCGATTGAACCAGATACCAGGCGTTATGCCCGGACTGGCGAGAATTCCGGACGGCTGTCCTTTTCGCAACCGCTGCACGTCGGCGGATGAGAGCTGCCTCCTGCGGCCCGAGCTGCAGGTAAAAGGCAATGGAACCTCGGTGGCTTGCCATAAAGTGCGCAAGTAAATGCCGAGTCCGGCAAGGATTGGGGAATGTAAATCAGGTGTAACTGCTCACAGTGCACCTGATCTTTCCGCGATCAGCCGGGCTTACGTATGACCAAATACGCTGCACCAGTCTGCTTACGAAAATATCAGGCACCCTGTAATCAGTTACAAATATGGGGAAGTTATCAAGTTGGACTGTGCCCCTATGAGTAGTTACAATCAGATTTGAGGAATACGATGCAACAGGATCAGCAGCAGACCCAATATACGGAGCCCGGCCGGGAAATCGGCCCGCTCCTCGAAGTGCGGGATCTGGTGAAACAGTTTGATGTTTCAGGCGGTCGGCTGGAGAGTTTGAGCTTTTCAAACGGCAGAATCACCCGCAAGAAGACGCTCGTACATGCGGTCAGCAAGGTGAGTATGCGTATAGAAGAGGGGCGGACTGTCAGCGTCGTAGGAGAGTCAGGGTGCGGGAAATCGACCCTGGCCAGGACCATTATGGGCCTTTACCGGCCCAATGGTGGAGCTGTCCTGTATCGCGGGCAGCGCATTGATCAGCTCAGTGAAGCACAGCTGAAACCCTATCGCAGGCGGATGCAGATGGTGTTTCAGGATCCGTATGCGTCGTTGAATCCGCGGATGACGCTGGGTAAAATTTTGCGCGAACCGATAGCCTTCCATGAGCCCGCGCTCAGTGCCGTCCAGGTCAAAGAACGGGTGGTTGAAGTGATGGAGCAGGTGGGTATCGACCCTGACTGGCAGGATCGTTTTCCCCATGAATTGTCAGGCGGCCAGAGACAGCGCATCTCCATCGCCCGCGCTCTGTCCGTGCGTCCGGATTTCATCGTGGCCGATGAGCCCATTGCAGCCCTGGATGTGAGCATTCAGGCGCAGATTCTGAACCTGCTCATGGACCTGCAGCAGAAAAACAGGCTGACCTATCTTTTCATCAGCCATGATCTCTCGGTGGTGGAACATATTTCAGACCGGGTTGCGGTTATGTATCTGGGCACCTTGTGCGAGAGCGCACCGGTTGATGCACTGTTTGCATCGCCGAAACACCCCTACACCAGGGCACTGCTGGCAGCCATACCCCGTATCGGCAAACCCTTTCAACAGCAGCATATCAAAGGCGAGATTCCTTCCCCCATTGCCCTGCCTTCAGGTTGCGTGTTCCACACCCGTTGCCCCCATGCCCGGGAACGGTGCCGTACGGAAATTCCGGCGTTACGTAATCTGGAGGGGAGTGTCGAGGTGTCCTGTCATGGGATCGAAGAGGGACGGCTGCAGTTGACCTCATAATGGTAGCTATTCACAGGGGACCTGGTTAGGCTTGACAAATTTCCTGTATTTGTAACTGATTACAGGGGGCCTGAGATTTTTGCAAGCAGGCCTGCGCAGCGTATTGAGTCATACGTAAGCCGGACTGATCGCGGAAAGATCAGGTGCACTGTGAGCAGTTACTCATAATGTTGAGAGAGACTCGGGCAGTGAGAGGATGAAATCTTTTATTTCGTCCCTGACTCTTCGATAATGAACCAGTTTTTCTTCGTCTGTGGTTGCTTCAGCAGCCAATTGCGGTGGATCATCAAAACCCTTGTGAACCTTTTTACCCGGGAAAAAAGGGCATGTCTCGTTCGCATGACCGCACAGGGTGACAACCCAGTCGAATGCAGTTACGGGCAATGCATCAATCACTTTGGATTCCTGTTTTGAAATATCCACGCCCGCCTCAGCCATAGCTTTGACGGCAAAGGGATTAAGCCCGTGTTTTTCAATACCTGCAGACCATGCCTCAATAGTATCGCTCTTCAGGGTCTTTGCCCACCCTTCAGCCATCTGGCTCCTGCAGGAATTGCCTGTGCAGAGAAAAAGCACTTTCAGTTTTGTTTCTTTGCTCATGATATCACCTGGGAAAAACTGTTTTACAATGAAAGCTTATTGATTCCCCTACTCTTTCACACGCACATGACACACCCCGGTTAATGACCTCTGCTCATAGGGGAAATACTTTTCTTTGAAGCTGAGAGCCACATTTACCAGGGCAATAAGAACCGGCACCTCAACAAGCGGTCCGATCACCGCGGCAAATGCCACTCCACTGTTAATACTAAACACGGCAATGGCCACAGCAATGGCAAGTTCAAAATTGTTGGAAGCTGCAGTAAAACTTAAGGTCACTGTCTGTTCATAGGTCGCGCCCACTTTCATGGAAAGGTAGAAAGACACCATAAACATTACCAGGAAATAAATGGCCAGGGGGATGGCAATGCGCAATACATCAAAGGGCAGTTGCACGATGTATTCTCCTTTGAGGGAAAACATGACCAGGATGGTAAAGAGGAGAAATATCAGAGTAAGCGGGCTGATTTTCGGAATGAAGGTCTGTTCATACCACTCCCGACCTTTCAGGCGAATACCTATAAATCTGGAAAACATGCCTGCCAGAAAAGGGATGCCAAGATAGATGAAGACTGATTGTGCAATGTCCATAATGGAAATATCAACAGTGGCCCCCGCCAATCCAAACCATCCAGGAACGAGTGTTAAAAAAATCCAGGCATAAAAGGAGAAGAACAATACCTGAAGAATAGAGTTAAAGGCCACCAGCCCTGCACAATATTCAGAGTCTCCGTCTGCCGGCTCATTCCAGACAATGACCATGGCGATACAACGGGCAAGGCCGATGAGAATCAGGCCCACCATGTATTCATGATGACCGGAGAGAAAAGATATGGCCAGTAAAAACATAAGGATAGAGCCAATGATCCAGTTCTGTACAAGTGACAGGGCAAGAACTTTCACATTTCGGAAAACCTGGCCGAGTTCCTCATACTTTACCTTGGCAAGGGGAGGGTACATCATCATAATCAGGCCAATGGCGATGGGAATGTTGGTTGTTCCCACCTGGAAAACATTGATGACTTTTTGTACGGCTGGAAAAAGGTATCCGGTCATGACTCCGACAAACATGGCCCGGAATATCAAAAGGTTAAATAACGGTCGAGAAAGGAGAGGCGCTTAGATTGTGTAGACATACCAGTAGTCCTTGTAGTTGATGGATGTGCTTACCCGGCACATGAAGTAGTTTTCTTCTCGGCAAGATGCCTGGCCATTGCGTCGTAATCTTTCTGTATATCAGGCACGCCGGCCATATAGTTGAGTATATCTGTTATAATTTTTTCTGTTTCTGAAACGTGCTGCAGTTTGTAATAGACCCACTTATTCTTTCTTCGGGATTCAAGCCATCCTGCATTACGTAAATATGCCAGATGTCTTGATGCTGTGGACTGTGGAAGATCCAAAACCGCCATAATATCGCACACACACAATTCTCCATGACGGAGAACTCCCAATATACGCAGCCTGGTCGGCTCGCCGGCACCTTTAAAAAAATCAGCAGTTTTTTGCAATGTTGCTATCATTACATGTCTTTGGTTAGGTATCTGTTAAACAGGTTTACAGTATTATATATCCGCATATGTGGATATATAATACTGTGAAAATGTGAGGGGTGCAAGTTGAAATTGTTTTGGCAGGTATGAAAAAAGTATTGAAGGTAATTGTGTGAAAAGGAAGCGTCGATCGTTTGTAAGACACTTATGTTTTTGATCGCAGAATGTGAATAATAAAAAAGGCTGTTTCCAATCAAGGAAACAGCCTTTGAAATTCCGGAAAAGTGAAAATTATTTTCTGCGTTTTCTGCCTACTACAGCAAGCCCCGCTATCCCAGCACCAAAGAGAAGCATAGTGGTTGGCTCGGGGATAGGCTCGTAAGTGATGGTAAGATCTGATTGTGTAATATAAAAATCTTGACCAAAGATGTCGAAAACTCCTGGATAGTTGAGATCAGCGTTTGCAATCGTAACCTCAAAAAATCCATCGCCAACGTAGGCAACGTCAACATTGTACGAGTATATCCCTGTGTCTACTTCCCCTAAATCCCAACTCCCGTCTTCTGCCCAACCAAGGGCGAATTCTAATACAAGATCATCACCTCCGAAAATTCCGGGGTCATCTTGCAGTGTGATGCTTAATTCCGCATCCAGAATTGTAGCTGCGGCAGGATCAAAAATAAACTGATGTTCCCATGTAACCCAATCTACCTCTACTATTCCTCCGTCAGAAGAATTGTCGCCGATTAGATTTACATCTCCGCCACCGTAACTTACTAAGTCTTCAGGAGCTATTGTTCCTGTGTCCGTAAATAAGGTTGTGTCGGTAAACGTTATGGGAGCACCAAAGGCAGTTCCTGTCAGACTGATGGCACCTATACAAACTGCGGTAGTGAAAAGTTTCTTCATTTTAAACTCTCCATTTTTATTAAAAGAAAAAACCTCCTGTAACTACTAATCTCTGTTTGTTGGAATGCAATTATTGAACCTTAAAATAAGGCTATTTAAATAATCGAGTGTTGGTAGGTGGATAGAAGCTCAAGATAGTGTTAGTGGCTAAGGTGCATCGTTCAGGAAAATTTTTATTTAGTTCGTTTTTTCGGAAAAATTAAGTTGTGTAAAATTTTGAATATATTCTAGGCGTTGCGATTTGTTTGCTTGTTGTTAACTGTCTGTATTTTTATGGTTTTGCAGTGTTTCTGTTTGTGTTAACTCGTTGAATTCTTAATAATATATTTGTGCTGGATGTTTTTTCCGGTTTTTTGATTTTTTATGCAAAATAACAACTGCTAAGTGGTCATATTACCTGGTAAATATCCGGAAAATAGGCAAGGGATAGCCTTTCGGTAAAAGAGATTATAGAAAAGTCTCGTTTACATTCAGCTGTCTCTTTTTTCAGATTGGCTGTATGTATCAGGTAATTCCTCGACACCGAAAATAAGATTCTTTACATCCTCCTGAATCAGATAAAAGGCGGGCACCAGCACCAGGGTAATGGCAGTGGCGAAGAGGATGCCGAATCCCAGGGAGATGGCCATGGGGATGAGAAATCTTGCCTGGCGGGAGGTTTCGAAAATCATGGGAAGCAGACCGAAAAAAGTGGTCAAGGTAGTAAGGAGGATGGGACGAAAACGGGCAACTGCTGCATTGATAATGGCTGCGTAGGCGGTATGTCCGTCATGGAGTCTTTTTCGGTTTGCCAGGTCGATCAGGACCAGCGAGTCATTGACCACCACCCCGGAAAGCGCGACAATACCGAAAAAGGAAACCAGGCTCAGCGGGTATCCCATGAGCAGGTGACCCAGGACCGCACCCACTATGCCGAAAGGGATGGCTGTCATGATGATGGCGGGTTGGAAATAACTGCGAAAGATAACCGCCAGCAGTACATACACCATGAGCAGGGCAATCCCCATTCCTTTGCCCAGCGCTGCCATGGATTCCTGTTGATCCGCCTGCCTGCCTTCAAAACCGAAGGTCAACCCTGGGTAACGCTGCATCAGTTTTGGGAACAGGTCAACCTTCATGGCCTCTACGACTTCGTCAGTTCGTTTTGCCGGAATAACGTCTGCAGATACCTCTATGACCCTGCGGCCGTCGCGCTGGTTGATGGAAGTAAAAGCCCGCCCGGGCGTAATGGAGACAACCGCTTTCAAAGGTACTTCGCCTCCGTCTGAGAGCCGGATCATCATCTGTTCCAGCGAGTGCAGGGATTTTCGTTCACTTTCCGGATAGCGAAGCATGATCTTGACCTCGTCACGGCCGCGAAGCTGACGGTTGATTTCGTAGCCGTAGTAGGAGGCGCGAATCTGCCTGGCCACATCTTCCGGGCTTAACCCCAGCCTGTATCCAAGCTGGTTCAGTACGAAGTCGAACTGTTCCTTGCCGGCTTCAAAACCGTCTTCAATCTCATGGACAATGGGAAAGGTAGCCAGAAACTCCGTCATTTCCGTGCTTGCCTGTTCGAGAACGTTCACGTCTCGGTGCTGCAACTCCACAGAGAGGCTGGACCCTGATCCAGGACCGCCTGAGTTGGCTCGGAAACGCAGAGATTCCAAGCCGGCCATAAGACCGACTTCCTTTCGCCATTGCTCGGTGAATGCACTGGTTGAAATGGGGCGTTTGTCCGGAGGAGTCAGGTAAACGCGTATCCATCCCGAATTTTCCGTGATCGAGCTTTGAATTCCTTCAACCAGCTCCTTACCGCCGTTTTGGGCGGTAACTTTTTCAGCAGCAGTATGCAGACGCTCCAGGACCGTCTCTGTCTTTTCTAAGGGAACTCCAACCGGCAGGGCAAAGGAGACCATGGAACGGTCCGATTCCACTCTGGGAAACAGGGTCATTCCCATATGGCCGCTTCGTATCAAGGCTGCGGTGATCAGGAGTATCGCAATGCCGATGGCTGAGCTGACATAGCGGTAGCGCAGGGAAAGAATCATGACCGGGGTAAAGGTAATCTCGATCAGACGGCTGATGCCGTTACTGATTCGTGATTGGAAGCGATCGAGCGTTGCGCCGATTTTTCCGGGCAATGGTTTCTGATGGCCCAGGTGGGCAGGCAGTACAAACAGGGCCTCCACAAGGGAGATTAAGAAAACCATACCCACCACCACCGGAATGGCCCGGAAGATTTTCCCCATCACGCCGGGGATAAAATAGAGCGGCATGAAGGTGATGATGTTGGTCAGCACGGCAAAGGTCACCGGGGTGGCCATTTCCTTGACGGCTTCAACGGCCGCGTCCAGGGCGCTGTACCCCTTTTGCCTGTAGCTGTAGACGTTTTCTCCAATGATGATCGTATCGTCCACCACAATGCCCAGGGAGACGATAAAGGCAAACAGCGATATCATGTTGATGGAGACGTCAAAAGAGGGAAGAAACAGCAGGGATCCGAGAAAAGAAACCGGAATTCCCATGGTCACCCAGAAGGCAAGCCGCGGCTCGAGAAAAATACCAAGCAGCAGAAAGACCAGCAGGAGACCGAGAAAGCCGTTTTTCAGCAAAAGGTTGAGCCGTTGCTTGTAAACGTCTGAACGGTCGTTGACCGTATCAATATGCAGTCCGTCCGGCAGGGTGGCGCGCAGTCGCTGCACGTGGTCCCGTACGGCTGCGGATATTTCTATTGGGCCCTGGTTTCCTACGCGGAATATCTCGATACCCAGGGCAGGTTCCCCGTTATAAAGCATGTAGGTGTCTGTTTCTTCGAATCCGTCATGAACTCGGGCAATGTCGCCGAGCATAACCTGGCCGCCCTCGGTGGTAGTGATAACGGGGATTCGTGCGAATTCACTGCCGAGATCACGGCGTTCCTTCATGCGCAGTTGGATCTGGCCGCCTTCGGTTTTAATGGTGCCGCCGGGGGTGTCCAGGGAGGCCGTACGAATCTGTTCGGCCAGCTGCTGCATGGTCAGGCCATAGGTTCGCAGGGCCTGCTGGTCGATATCGATGGAGATTTCCAGGGGACTGTTGCCCTGGAGCTCGATCTGGGAGATAAGTGGATCCCGGCGCAGCTGATCCCGGACACTCTCGGCGGATTCTTTCAGCACCTGCATGGTCAGCTCACCATGGAGGACAACGGTTATCACAGAGCGGCGTCGAGAAGGAATCGTCACCACAGGATCTTCAGCATCCTCAGGAAAAGAATTAATCCGGTCAACCTCATCCTTGATATCCGTTGCCAACTGTTGCAGGTCAGTGTCTATCAAAGCTTCCACTGTGATGGTGCCTCTGCCTTCCACAGCTGTACTGTATACCTCATCAATGCCTTCGATGGAAGAAATAGCCTCTTCAACGGGCAGGACGATGCCGTCCGTTACCTCCTCCGGACTGGCTCCGGGATAGCTGACGGTTACCTGAACCGCGTCACGTTCAAACTCGGGAAAGACTTCCTGCTTGATTTTACTGCCTGCATAGAGGCCGCCCACAAGAAAAAACAGCATCAGAATATTTGCAGCCACAGGATTGGCAGCCATCCAGGCAAAGGCCCCTGTCCGCTTGGTATGGTTCATGGCATTCACCGGGGCGCCTGCTCTGTTTCAGCAGTTGTCTCCTCTGTATTCAAGCGAAGCGGCATTCCCGGAACAGGCGCCGCAACCGGACTGGTAATTACCAGTTCTCCCTGCTTCAGTCCTTTGCCGATATACGCTTCTTCACTATGCTGCCAGAGGACCTGGACAGGACGGATGTCCAGTGTCCTTCCCGGCGTGGCCACAAGGACATTGTCGTCGTTTCTCAATGCGCTGCGGGGCAGGACAAAAGCATTTGCCAATGATTTGCCGGCAATGGACACTTGAACCATGGAGCCAAGCAGCAGCGGGCTTTGCCCTGAATCCTGCCGGGTAGGATGCGGAACCTCGATCAGCAGACGGGACATCAGTCCCTGGGGATCCACATCTCTGAGCAGTTTGAGAATTCGGCCGGTCCATTTGGGGATTTCAGGGGTGTCGTGCAGGTTTGCGATCAATACTTGCGCCTCATCTTCTGATTCTCCTGGAAGGGCGATGCGCGCGACATCTTCCCTGGGGATGGACACCCGGACCCAGAAGCGATCTGTAGCCGCAAGGGCGGCCAGGGTTGTCTGGGTGCTTACCTGGGCTCCGACAGCGACATTTTTTTCAAGTACGACACAGTTAAAGGGGGCGGTCACCCTGGTTCGTTCCAGGTTCAACTGTGCGAGTTTGTACGCTGATCCGGCTGCAGCCTCGGCGGCCTTGGCCTGGGCTAATTGCGGACCACGCAGGGCCAGGTCTTGAGAGACGCTGTCTGCGGTATCCCGGGAATATTTTTTAATCAGGTCGTATTCACGCCTGGCAACGGCCTGATTGCCCTCTTCAATGCGCAGGTCCATGGCAGCCCGTTCCAGTTCGTTCCTGCTCTGTTCCAGAGCCAGTTGATAATCCCGGGGATCCAGTTCCACCAGCAGAGCACCCTTTTGAAAGAATCCTCCCGGAATGAGGGCGTCGTTGACTGCAGATATCGTTCCGGACACCGAGGGCTTAATTTCCAGGGTGCTGCTGCTTACAACCGTGCCAAGCGCCTGCAGGCGTATCGGCACTGTTTGGCGATGCACTTCCATGACCTGCACCGGTGTTCGGGCTTTTCGGGGTGTTTCACGTTCAGGCTTGGCCTTGGAAAACAGGATGAACCTGGCCAGGAAAACGCCGACTGTAAGGATCAGGAGGACAAGTCCCAGGGCGAGCAGTCTCTGTGCTCCGGAGCGTACAGGCGTAGGGGTGTGTGCTTGGATCGGGTCGGTATTGGATGACATATCAGAATTGTGTGCGTGCATGCCGTTAGCAGGTCAGGGAGTCGTTTCAGGGGTGTGTTCAGCTGTGGACAGGGACATGGATGCCGGGGGCTGTAGGGTTTCAGGCCAGGACCCACCCAGGGCGATATGGAGCGTAACCCGGTTGGCGAGCAGTTGCTCCTGGTTGGTGATCCTGTCGAGCCTGCTGGTGATCAGGTTTATCTGTTCCCGAAGTACGGCAAGGTAGTCGCTCAGGCCGTTCAGATAGCGGTAGGTTGCTTCCCGGTATGCTTTGCCGGTCAGTTCCACCTGCTGTTCAATGTTGGTTGTGCTTTTTCTGTACTGCTGCTCACGCACCAGTGCTTCCTCAACTTCGTAGATAGCCTGGAGTACGGTTTCCCGGTAGGCGGCAAGGTCTTCTTCGACTACGCCGCGGACCCGTTCGATTTCAGCTTTTTTTTCGCCGCCGTCAAAGATTGAACCTGAGAGGTCCGCGGCAAGGCCGAGCACCCAGGTATCGAGGAGAGACTCCAGAACACCGGCGTTAAAGGCAAAGCCGCCGGAAAGACTGAGCGCCGGAAGCCTGTCTGCCTTGGCTTCGGTCAGTGCCCAGGATCCTGCGCGCAGTTGCGCAGCCTGGGCACGAATATCGGGGCGTTGGGACAGCAGGTCGCTGGGCAGCCCCCCAGGCGGTTGTCGGCTGAGCAGGGGGAAATCCTTTACTTCACTGGAGGTTATATGGGCCGGAGAGGCGCCTGTCAGATAACTGAGCTGCTGGAGGCGGACCTCCTTTTCCGCTTGCGTTGTGATCAGGGAGCCTTCAATGGCGGTGACCGTCTGTTGCTGCTGGTACACATCCAGGGCGCTTGCCTGGGAAACCGAGAAACGGTATCGGACCAGGTCAAGCAGGTCGCTGTTCAACTCCAGTTGCTGCTGGAGAAGCTCTTCCTGCTGCCGGACACTGATAAGGGCCAGCCAGGCATGGGCAACCTGTCCGCTGAGGCTTAGCGCTGCCGCGTGAAGGTTTTCTCTGGTTGCCAGGGCTTCCTGGTCGGCGCTCTCCCGTGAGGCACGCACACGGCCCCAGAGATCGAGTTCATACCCGGCGCTGAAACCGAGGGAAAACGAATCTGTTGTGGTCTCCGGGATATCTTTGCCGCCTGTCCGGCTGTGGGACGCATCAAACGAGCCGTCAAGGGCCGGCCACTTCTCCGCACCTGCCTTGCGGGCAACGGCTTCAGCCTGGTGCACCCTTGCCCAGGCCTGGTGCAAAGAGAGGTTCTGTTGAAGCGCTTTTCTGACAAGGATGTCCAGTTCAGGCGCCTGAAAAAGTTCCCACCAGGGAGATGCAGTGCACAGGGCAGTGGTTTCCCTGCTCCAATTTGTCGGCAGCTCAGGGGCCGGCGAGGGCAGTTCCGTGTGCAAAAGAGTGCAGGCTTGGAGGAGAATGACCGGCAAGAGACCGGCGAGCTGTTTGAACATTGAGTAATGAGTTGAAAATGAGTAAATTGATGATTGACAAATGGGGCGCTATACGATTGACTATAGGTTCGCTTTTCGATACAGGGCGCCCGGAAAACTTGCCGTGCAACCTACATATCTTACCAAAGCAGTATTGGGTTGGCAATTACCAATGCGTAGAGGGAAAGGATTGCCGTCCTGTGCAGACCAGCGTCATATCGACGGAATAGGCGATTCAGGTCGGGAAAGAAGACAGAAACCCGCACTGCTTGCGAGGTTTGGTGAAATCCATGATTGATACTTCGGGACATCATATTGTGTACGGGACGCTTCTCGATTATCTCACAGGAGAAGAATTGCCGGATACTGATGACGAACGGGTGCGGCAGGAACTGGCGCGGATGTTTGTCGAGGAGTTGGGGTATAGCAGGGAAGAATTGCAGCCAAGGTTACAGATCCGTTCTGAATTCAATAATAATCAGGTGATCTCAACCATCGAACTGCTGGTGACTGTCGATGAAAAGCGGGTGATGATTGTCAGGTATGGGCCCGGTTCACTGGTTACTCGGGAAAAGGCTGCCATTGCTGCCGCTCGAATCCTTGATCCGGACTATCGCATACCTCTGGCTGTGGTCACCAATGGTCGGGATGCTGAACTCATGGAGACCGGCAGGGGGAAAGTGCTTGCTGCCGGCATGCAGGGCATACCTTCCCGCGAGGAGGTCCTTGAGCTGGCAAGAGTTTACGGTTTTATACCCTATCCCGATAAAGAGGAAAGAGAGAAGGCGCTCAGAATACTCAACGTGTTTGATGAGGAAATCTGCTGTGCAGGCGGTACGTGTGAACAACAAGAAGAGAAACCATGACTGATCAAAAAAATTGGACAAAATCGAGCTGGACCCGCTATACGGCATTACAACAACCCAACTGGCCGGACAAGGAAAGGTATGATGCCGTAATCGAGGAAATTTCTTCTCTGCCTCCTCTGGTTTTTGCAGGCGAGATTCGTGATCTGAAGGCCATGCTTGCCAAGGCAGGTAAAGGAGAGGCCTTTTTACTTCAGGGCGGTGACTGTTCAGAGGAGTTTTCGCGCTGTACTGCACCGAACATACGGGAATCTCTGAAAGTGTTGCTGCAGATGGCTGCTATTTTGACCTATGCGGGCAACAAGCCGGTGGTCAAAGTCGGTCGTATTGCCGGTCAGTATGCCAAACCCCGTTCAAGTGACACCGAGATGATTGACGGCGTAGAACTGCCGAGTTACCGCGGCGACATGGCAAACTCCATAGAGCCGGATCTGGAAGCGCGCATCCCTGACCCTGCAAGAATGCTGAAAGGGTACAACATGTCCGCCGCTACCCTGAACCTGTTGCGAGCCTTTACCCGGGGCGGATTCGGTTCTTTACGGAGAGTACATGCCTGGAACCAGGAGTTTGTGAAAACATCTCCCATGGGACGCTCGTATGAACGGCTGGCCACCCAGATCAGTCATGCCCTCAAGTTCATGGAAACCATAGGTATTTCAACGGACATACCGCAGCTGACCCAGGCACAGTTTTTCACCTCCCATGAAGCTCTGTTCCTTGGTTATGAAGAAGCGTTGACCCGTGAGGATTCGGTTGACGGCGGTTGGTATGATTGTTCAGCCCATATGCTGTGGATAGGAGACCGGACCAGGCAGCTTGACGGCGCCCATATAGAATTTTTGCGCGGGGTCAACAATCCCCTGGGCATGAAAGTCGGGCCTAAGCATGACGTTGATGAAATTCTAAAAATAGTGGATCGCCTAAATCCTGAAAATGAACCGGGACGCATTACCCTGATCTGCCGTTTTGGTGACGGTCAGGTGGAAAAATTTCTGCCCCGGCTGCTGCGGGCGGTCAAGGTTTCAGGTCACAATATCCTCTGGAGCTGTGACCCCATGCACGCCAACACCTTCAAGGCGGACAGCGGTCACAAGACCAGGGATTTTGAGAAAATTCTTTCAGAGCTTCGCTGCTTTTTTGAAATCCACTGGTCCGAGGGAACCATTCCCGGCGGCGTTCATTTTGAATTGACCGGTAATAATGTCACAGAGTGTATCGGCGGCGCCCGTCATCTCACTGACGATCAGCTCGGTCAGCGCTACCTGACAACCTGTGATCCTCGCTTGAATGCCGAGCAGTCTCTGGAAATGGCTTTCCAGATTGCTGATATGATACGTACTTCCTAGAGATCAGCGAGTATACGCAAAAAAGCCCCGGACTCGTCAGCGTCCGGGTTTTTTTTGTGTGCATGGGAATGGTGCGTATGACCTGCCTATGACTTCCTTTTGAGAGCAGTAATCCTCCTTTTCCTCCTCACCTCCATGCGCGATGGAGCGAATTCATCACGTTGAAGCGGGACCGGAAAGGAAAAAAGAAAAGGGCTGACTGAAAAGAGACAGGCTGGTCAGGCATTAAAGATCCGCGCAATCTGTTCACAGCTTGCCGTGTGAAGCAGCCTCCGTCGATTTTCTTCCTGTTTAAGAACCGAACTGACATGGGCCAGGGCTTGAAGATACTGGTTGGCGATTCTGCTCGGGGAAAGCAGCAGGGCAAACAGATGCACGGGCCTTTCGTCAATGGCATCATAATAAATTCCCTCGGAGCTTCGGCCAAAGCAGAGGACAATTTCTGTTAAATCTGCAATCTTGCCGTGCGGTATGGCCACACCGTTGCCTACGCCGGTTGATCCGATTTTTTCACGTTCCAGCAGTGTGGAAAAAAGGTGTTCTTCGTTGAGTTCTGGTCTACTCAGGGTTGCTGCACCGGCCAGCTCTCTCAGAGCGGTTTCTTTTTCCACTGCCTGCATGTCGAGAAGAATACACTCCGGTTGCAGTTGAACAATGGACACGGCTCACTTTACCTTTGCTTTGCGCCTGTGTTTCACAGGTAGGATTTTGAGTTGATCTCTGTATTTGGCAACCGTGCGGCGGGCGACTTTGATGTTTTCTTCGGCAAGGAGCTGGGAGATTTTATTGTCACTCAGGGGTTTAGCAGTATCTTCACCGGCCACCAGTTGTCGTATACGGTTTTTTATGGCTTCTGCGGCAACAGTGTCTCCGTCGGTTGTGGCCACGGCTGTACTGAAAAAGTATTTCAGTTCATAGATTCCCTGGGGTGTATGGGCGTATTTGTTGGACGTAACGCGGCTGACGGTTGATTCATGCATGCCGATATCTTCGGCAACATCCCGCAGGATAAGCGGACGCAGGGCGCTGGGACCGTGCTCAAAAAAATCATACTGGAATTTGAGCAGACTCTCCATCACCTTGTAAATGGTTCTCTGCCGCTGCTCAATGCTCCGTATGAACCACTCCGCATTTCTTTTGTTTTCTCTCAGGTATCCTGAAGATTCCGAATTCAGGGACTTTTTCGTGCTGAGCATCTTGACGTAGTCTTCAGAGAGCTGCAGTTTAGGCAGGCCGTCGTCATTAAGCTGGATGATATATTCGTCGCCGATTTTATGGACATACACGTCCGGAACGACATAGTTGGTCTGCTCGTTACTGAATTCATTGCCCGGGTAAGGGGTCAGGTTTTGAATAATTTCAACCGCTTCCGTGACGCGTTTGATGGTGGCGCCGGTCTGGCGGGCGATGAGCATATAGTTCCGACTCTCCAGTAAATCCATGTGCCGGTCAACGATGACGTAGGGAAGCTCTTCGTAGTAATCCAGGCGGTCGAGCTGCAGCAGCAGCGATTCCTGTATGTCTCTGGCTGCAATGCCCGGAGGATCAAGGCTCTGGACAATGCGCAGCGCACCTTCCGCTTCCTCTTCATCGCATTGACAGTTTTCACAGATATCAGTGATATCCGCCTCAAGGAAACCGTGTCCATCCAGGTTGCAGATGATAAATTCCGTGATTTCGGCGTCTTTTTCCGTGAGCTCCAGATGGGTCAACTGCCAAAGGAGGTAGGAATCAAGTCCGGGCGTGGCGGAAATAAAATCAAACTGGGAAGGGGCGTCCGCAGGGGGAGTTTCCCTGGCAAAAGAAAAATCAGAGTCAAAATTATTAGCATAATCCTCCCAGTTCACCTCGCCGACACTGGACGCTCCTTCTCCCTCGACACTTCCCGTAACCTTGGCTTCGCCGTTTTCCACAGATTCAACAGCAGACAAAGCTTCAGGATTGCTCTGTTCCAAGGTTGATGACGGGGCTTCCTCAAGCATGGGGTTCTGCTCTATTTCCGCCTGCAGGGCCTCCGTAAGCTCCAGGCGGCCGAGCTGGAGCAGCTTAATGGCCTGACGCAGCTGGGGCGTCATAACGAGTTTTTGGGCCAGTTTGAGGTTTTGTCTGAGTTCCAGTACCATTTCTGCCTATACTTTGGAGGACATTATGGAAAGTGCCGAAACACAATCCGATCGGTCCCAATATACCTACATATGGAAGTTATCGCCAAGATACATTTTACGAGCCACGACACTTTCTATGATATCCGTGGCAACACCACTGGTTAAAATCTGCCCGCTGTTCATAATGTATGCAAAGTCACATACCTGCAGCGTTTCCCTTACATTGTGGTCCGATATCAATACACCCAGTCCCTTGTCTTTGAGATCTCGGATAATCTGCTGCAGGTCGGCTACAGACAAGGGGTCGACCCCGGCAAAGGGTTCGTCCAGAAGAATGAAACGCGGCCTGGTCGCCAGGGCCCGCATGATCTCAACCCTTCGGCGCTCACCGCCGGAGAGGGCGTGTCCCTTGTTGTCCGCCAGATGTTCTATTTTCAGGTCTGCCATCAACTCGGCAATGCGGTTGTTGATCTCATTTTTCGGCAGCCCCAGCGGCTCAAGAACAATGCGTACGTTTTCGACCACGGTCAGCTTTTTGAATACCGATGGTTCCTGGGCCAGATAGGTTATACCCTGAGATGCACGTTTATGGATGGGCAGGTCTGTAATGTTTTTTCCATCAAGATGGATTGATCCGTTTGTAGGCCGGATAAAACCAACGATGGAATAAAAGGTGGTGGTTTTGCCGGCTCCGTTGGGGCCAAGCAGACCTACAACGGAAGTATCCTGAACCTGCAGGTTGACCTTGTTGACTACCCTTCGGCTCCTGTACTCCTTGACGATGTTGCGCGTTTCAAGCGTAGAACGGTCCGTCATTCTTTTGTATCTGAGTCAGGATGCAGGGTGGCTTTTACCCGACCTTTCTGAGTTTTGTCCTGTTCAACGATGGAGCGTTTTTCATCAAGGTAATAGGTGATGGTTTTTCCGGACACCATGTTCTGTCCCTGCCAGGCTTTCGCATTGTCGGAGAGGATGACTTTTCGCTCTTTGGCGAAATAGTCCATGCGTTCCCCTGTGCCCAGCCAGTCATCCTGGACCACCTCGACATTCTTTATGCAGATAAGGCGTTTAACCTGGTTGGAGCTGTTTTTTCCCTTTTTGCTTTGGGTATAAAAGACCGTCATCTCATCGGAGCGTATAGTCACATCCCCCTGTTTGGCATCAACGTTACCGATGAAGACCACTGAGTTTTCAGTTTCCTGAGAAATCATCCGGTCAGCTTCGATAAAAATGGGTTCATCTGATTCCTCGGCCCGGGTTTGCGGACAAACTAGCGCTGTGAGCAGCAGGGCGAGAAACATGACGACAATCCGTCCTGTCAATGTTTTTGTGTGCATATGCATGGGACCACGGCAAAAAAAATGTTGAAAAAAATAGTCGTTTTATTTTTAGGTTTGTTTTTTGCATTAAGCGAATACATTACTTTGTTCCATGACAAAAGTAAAGAATTTCCCTCTGCGTTGTTTCCTCCCTTTTCGAACAAGAGAACTGTTTACACACTGCTGAACCAGGAGTACAGTATATTTTTCAGGAGATTTATAAAAAAACGGAGCGCACCGGACAGGTGCCGGCAGAGGAACGGAATGCAGGAAGATATTGCCAAGGCCAAGGTGCTGGTCGAATCACTCCCCTATATCAGGGAATTTTACCATAAAACAGTGGTGATTAAATATGGCGGGCACGCCATGGTTGACGAGGGGCTGAAGCGCAGTTTCGCCCTGGATGTCATCCTCATGAAATACATCGGCATCAACCCGGTTATCGTGCATGGCGGAGGACCCCAGATCAACCGTTTTCTAGAGAAGATGCAGGTCACTCCGAACTATGTGCAGGGCATGAGGGTGACTGACGGCGAAACCATGGATGTGGTGGAAATGGTACTCGTCGGTAAAGTGAACAAAGAAATTGTGGGACTGATAAATCACTGCGGGGGCAAAGCTGTCGGCCTGTCCGGGCGCGACAGCGATCTCGTGCAGGCGCGAAAAATGACAGTACGTGCGAAACCTGATAA
The DNA here is from genome assembly GCA_963678525.2 of Desulfobulbaceae bacterium. Lineage (GTDB taxonomy): Bacteria > Desulfobacterota > Desulfobulbia > Desulfobulbales > Desulfobulbaceae > Desulfogranum. The sequence goes on along the minus strand of CAXXDG010000002.1, from coordinate 482,282 downwards.
AGACAACAGGCCGCCGGAATTGATAGACCTCGGGCGCGTGGGTGAAGTCACCAGGGTGAACCCTGAAATCCTGGCCACCCTGGAACAAAAAGATTTCATTCCCGTGATTGCTCCTGTGGGAGTAGGCGAAGACGGTCAGGCGTTCAACATCAACGCAGATCTGGTTGCAGGAGCCATAGCCGCGGAACTGAATGCCGTAAAGCTTGTCCTGCTCACGGATGTGGAAGGCGTGAAAGGAAAAGACGGCGCTTTGATTTCCAGTATCTGTAAGGAGGAAATCCCCGGGATGATAGATGAAGAGGTAATAGTCGGGGGTATGATTCCCAAAGTGAATTGCTGCAAGACTGCCATAGAAAACGGTGTCGACAAGGCTCATATCATAGATGGGCGGCAGGAGCATGCGATTTTGCTGGAAATTTTTACACGGGCCGGCATTGGAACGGAGATTGTGGCATGAGTAACGCAGAATGGGCCCGGAGGGGTGATGACGTTTTTGTAGCAACATACAGCAGATTCCCGGTCATGATGGTGAAAGGTGAAGGCTGTCGGTTATGGGATGCGGATGGGAAAGAATACCTGGACTTTCTGGCAGGTATTGCGGTGTGCTCGCTGGGACATTGTCACCCGGCGGTGACCAGGGCGATAATGGAGCAGGCGCAGAACCTGGTACATGTCTCCAATTTGTTTCATACCAGACCTCAGATCGAACTGGCGGAACTGCTTACGAGCAACTGCTTTGCCGACCGCGTATTCATGGCCAACTCCGGCGCAGAGGCGAATGAAGCGGCGCTGAAACTCGCTCGTATTCACAGCGGCGAGGGGCGTTACGAGGTTATTTCCCTGGCCGGATCCTTTCATGGACGGACTCTGGCTACGGTTGCCGCCACTGGTCAGCCCAAATTCCACAAGGGCTTTGAACCGCTTCCCCAGGGGTTTATCCATGCGGAATTCGGTGACCTGGATGCCGTGCAAAAGCTGATCGGCCCCCGGACCTGTGCGATTTTGTGCGAACCTCTACAGGGCGAAGGAGGTGTGCGGCCCTTGGAGGCGGCATACCTGCAGGGATTACGCGATCTCTGTGACACGCATGGACTGCTGTTGATCTTTGATGAAATTCAGACCGGCATGGGCAGAACCGGGGAACTTTTTGCATACCAGCATACAGGTGTGGTTCCCGATATCCTGACCTCTGCCAAGGCGTTGGGAAACGGGCTGCCGATCGGTGCGATGTTGACTACTGAGACCATTGCAGCCTCCCTTGCCGCCGGAACCCATGCTTCAACTTTTGGAGGCAACCCGGTGGCCGCCGCCGCAGGCGTTGCTGTGCTGAAGGAGATGCTCCGGAAAGGGTTCCTGCAGTCCGTGCAGGAAAAAGGCGCGTATTTTACCGGCAGACTGGAAGAACTCGCCCGGCGGTTTCCTCATCTGGCCTCCGGCGTGCGGGGCAGGGGATTGCTGCTGGGACTCGTCCTGACCGAGCAGGGTGTCGAGCATGGAGCCGATATTGTTCAAAAAATGTTTGCTGACGGCGTGGTGATAAATTTCGCAGGTAACAGCGTGCTGCGTTTTGTCCCTCCCCTGGTCGCCGGAAAAGAAGAGATAGATCAGGCAGTTGCTGTTCTGACCCGCATATTGTCTGATATCCGGTAGGATACCGTGCAGTGAATTGGTTGGACCTGATCGGCATATCCGTGGCTCTGGCCATGGATGCGTTTGCCGTTGCCATGGCCGCTGGAGCGATCCTGCGGCCATTGACGTTTCGTCCCTGTTTTCGCCTGGCTTTTCATTTCGGGCTGTTCCAGGGACTGATGCCGGTGATAGGCTGGCTGGCAGGGTTGACCGTGCAGACGTTTGTAGAATCCTGGAGTCGTTGGATTGCACTTGGCCTGCTTGTGTTTATCGGGGGCAGGATGATTCATGAGGCGTTTCAACTCGAGGAAGAGCAGGAGAAACGTTCCGTTGATCCAAGTAAGGGCATGACCATGGTCGCATTGGCTGTGGCCACCAGTATAGATGCATTGGCTGTGGGGTTGACCCTTGCCATGATGGATGTAAGAATATGGATTCCGGCTCTTGTCATCGGTCTGGTTGCTTGTCTGTTCACAATCATGGGCCTTTTCCTCGGAACCAGGGCCGGGGATCTGTTCGGAAAATGGGTGGAGGTCGCAGGGGGATGCATACTCATCAGTATAGGTGTTAAAATAGCCTTTTTTTCCTGAAGTTGCCGGTGGTTTCAGGAGAATGACCGTCTGTTTTACCGGACAATTACAGAGAGATTGGAAAATCCTTTGCAAAAGCGGTGTTTTTTTGTATCAAATAAAGTTTTTACCCTGTTCCTGTATGAACCTGCTGGGAAGACCCTGTCATTACCGCCCGCAAACAATGCAACTATACGGTTTGACCACCCCTCTTACAGCAAGCCGGCATAGGCCCTGTGATCGTCAACCGGCGGTCAGCAGTGTATCAGGACCACTCATGACCCGAAAAGGGGGCTTTATATGACAAATCATCTTTTGGCGTTATCGGACTTCACTAAGCAGCAGTTGCAATCACTGATTGTGAGAGCGATTATGCTTAAAAATGAAAGCCTTGAAGGTGTACGCCATCAACAACTCGCCGGTCGTTCCGTCTGCCTGCTGTTTGAAAAACCTTCCACCCGCACCAGGGTGAGCTTTGAATCAGCCATGTATCGTCTGGGAGGGCAGGTCGTTTTTATGTCCGCCAAGGAGTCCCAGCTTGGTCGCGGTGAACCTCTGAAAGATACGGCCAGGGTGCTTTCCCGTTATGTGGACGGCATTGTGGTACGTACTTTCGGCCAGGAAGTGGTTGAGGAGCTTTCCCGCTATGCAACCGTACCTGTCATCAATGCCCTGACGGATCTGTACCACCCCTGTCAGGTGCTCAGCGATATTATGACCGTTATTGAAAAAAAAGGTGCGCCCGAGAATCTGCAGATAGTATGGCTCGGTGACGGCAACAACATGGCCAACTCCTGGATTGAGGCTGCTTCGGTTTTCGGATTTTCCCTGACCCTGGCCTGCCCGGAAGGGTACCTGCCCAATGCGGAGATACTTGAAGCGGCCGGGAAAACCGGGGCGGGAAATATTCGTCTCGTCAGTGATCCTGCCGAGGCCATGCAGGATGCCGATGTTGTGAATGTGGATGTCTGGGCATCCATGGGGCAGGAAAGCGAACAGGAGGAACGGGTCAAGCTTTTTCAGCCTTACCAGCTCAATGCCGCGCTCATGTCCGGGGCGAAAAAGGATGCGATCGTGCTGCATTGCCTGCCTGCCCACCGCGGAGAAGAAATAACCGAAGATGTCCTGGAGGGGGCGCAGAGTGTTGTGTTCGACCAGGCGGAAAACAAGATGCATATTCACAAGGCCATCCTGGAGCGGTTTGTCGGCGGTTCAACAGGAGAGGGCGACAAGTAGGTCGACCAAAGCCTTTGTATCATATTTAGACAAGGATAATGAGAAGCAACCATGACAGTAAATAAGATTGTACTCGCCTATTCGGGCGGATTGGATACCTCGGTTATTTTGAAATGGCTGAGCGAAGAATATAAATGCCCGGTAATAGCCTACTCAGCGGATATCGGCCAGAATGAAGACTGGGATGCGGTCCGTCGCAAAGGCATGACCACCGGTGCAGAGAAAGTCATTATTTCTGATCTGCAGGAAGAGTTTGTCCGCGATTACATCTTTCCCGCTTTTCGAGCCAATGCTATTTATGAAGGCTCCTATCTGCTGGGTACTTCCCTGGCAAGGCCGTTGATCGCCAAGGAGCAGGTGCGCATTGCAGCGGAAGAAGGTGCGGACGGCGTGAGCCATGGTGCAACGGGTAAAGGCAATGATCAGGTCCGTTTTGAGCTTGGGTACCTGGCATTGAATCCGCGCCTCAAGATTATCGCTCCCTGGCGTGAATGGAACCTGAATTCACGGGCGAAACTGGTCGCCTATGCACAGATGCACGGCATCCCTGTGCCGGTAACCAAGAAAAATCCTTACAGTTCGGATGAAAACCTGCTTCATATCAGTTTTGAAGGCGGGCTGCTGGAAGACACCTGGAACGAGCCGGATCCGGATATGTTCAAGCTGACGGTATCCCCGGAAGAAGCTCCGGACAAGCCGACCTATGTGGAAATTGATTTTGAACAGGGAAATCCCGTGGCCGTTGATGGAATGCGCCTTGATCCTGTGGCGGTTATGAAACGTCTCAATACCCTTGGCGGTGAAAACGGCATAGGCCGGCTCGATCTGGTTGAAAACCGGTTTGTGGGCATGAAGTCCAGAGGTGTTTACGAAACCCCGGGCGGCACAGTCCTGCGTGCTGCGCATCGCGATCTGGAATCCATCACCCTGGACAGGGAGGTGCTGCACATCCGTGATTCCCTGGTCCCAGAGTATGCAAGGCTGGTCTACAACGGCTTCTGGTTCTCGCCCGAAATGAAACTGCTTCAGAAAACCATGGATGAGGCCCAGGCCACTGTGAATGGGACGGTTCGGCTGAAACTGTACAAGGGCAACTGTATTCCGGTGGGCAGAAAATCTGATAATTCCCTCTACTCGCAGTCGTTTGCTACTTTTGAAGAGGACGATGTCTATAATCAGGCCGATGCAACCGGGTTCATCCGTCTCAATTCCCTGCGACTGCAGATACAGGCGCTGAACAGAAAATAAGCCATGACAGATAAGGATAAACCATCAGGTAAAATGTGGGGTGGTCGCTTTTCAGAGGGCACTGCTGCGTCGGTTGAGGCTTTCAGCGCATCCATTCAGTATGATGCCAGGCTGTATCATCATGATATCATGGGTTCAATGGCCCATGCCAGGATGCTTGCCAGGCAAAAGCTGATCAGTGATGAGGAGTGTGCGGCAATTATCGACGGCCTGACCGGCATTGAAGAGGATATCGAGCAGGGGCGGTTCGAGTTCAAGCCGGAGCTGGAAGATATTCATATGAATATTGAAAAGGCCCTGACCGAGCGCATTGGCCCTGCCGGAGCGAAACTGCATACTGCGCGCAGCCGTAACGACCAAGTCAACCTTGATTTCAGACTCTATCTCCGTGATCAGGTTACAGAAACGGATGCCCTGCTGGCTTCCGCCCAACGCGCTTTTGTCGCTCTTGCCCGTAAATATCTGGGCGCGATTATGCCGGGATACACCCACCTTCAGCGTGCGCAGCCCGTGCTGCTTTCACACCATTTTCTTGCCTATTATGAAATGCTTAAGAGGGACCGTGAGCGCCTGCAGGCAAGCCTGGAGCATATTAACGTACTCCCCCTGGGATCTGCGGCGCTGGCAGGTACCGGGCTGCCCATTGACCGAGAGTTTGTCGCCCGGGAACTGGGATTTCCCGCAGTGAGCGCCAACTCCATGGATACTTCGGGTGATCGCGATTTTGCCTTGGAGTTTCTTTTCTGCCTCGATCTGATACAGATTCATCTGAGCAGGCTGGCTGAAGAACTGGTGCTCTGGTCTTCCAAGGAATTTGACTTTGTCCGTATCGGGGATCGCTACTGTACCGGTTCCTCCATCATGCCCCAGAAAAAAAATCCGGACATCCCTGAACTGATTCGTGGAAAAACCGGGCGCGTGACCGGCGCCTTGGTTTCTCTGCTGATGACTGTCAAAGGATTGCCCCTGACCTATAACAGGGATCTGCAGGAAGATAAGGAACCTGTTTTCGATGCTCTGGATACGGTCAAGGCCAGTCTTTCTATTGTCGCGGAGTTGTTGGAAAATACGGAGTTTAACACGAATCGCCTCCTGGACGCGACCCACGGAGGTTTCATGACGGCTACCGACATTGCCGATTACCTCGTCTGTAAGAACATGCCGTTTCGTCGGGCGCACGGTGTTGTTGGAAGAATTGTAGCTTATTGTCAGCAGCGTGAGATGGAGCTGACGGAATTAACTCTTGCAGAACTGCAGGAATTTTCTCAGGATATTGAAGAGGATATTTTCAAGGTCCTGTCCGTGGAAGGTTCCGTAAACAGTAGAACCTCCCCGGGAGGTACCGCGATAGAGCGCGTAACAGAAGCCTTGCAAGAGGCGGAACAAACACTCGGGATAAGATAATGATCAAACGCACACGTTACCAGAGGAGTTTCCTTGGTCTGAAAACCCTGCTTACCGGATGCTGCTGTCTGTTGCTGGTAAGTTGCGGCTATAAGGATAAGCCGGTACCTCCGCAGACCGTCGTACCTAAACCGGTTACTGATTTGCGTTACCAGCTCAGTGAAAAAGGGGTGTCCCTGTATTGGAGCTTCCCCATTGAAACCGTAACAGGGGATGATATTACCGATATAGCTGAGTTTAATCTGTACAGGGCGGTTGTCCCTGTGGATGATTACTGTGATACCTGTCCTGTTCCCTTTGGTCCGGCCATCACCCTGGAAGGCGGGGCTCTTCCCAATGAAGGCAGGAAAACCGCTAGTTATCAGGCAACCCTGCTCAGACCGGGGAATCTGTATTTTTTCAAGGTACGCAGTAAAACCGGATGGTGGGCGGAGTCGGCTGATTCCAATGTGGTGCGGTTTCTCTGGAATACACCGGCACTGGCCCCGGGAAATATTCAAATCCAGGCCGGAGATAAACGCAACACGCTGCATTGGGACGCTGTCACCATGCGTCTGGACGAAACACCGGTTACCGAGACAATTCAATATCAGGTATATCGCAGTGTCAGCGGGCAGACCTTTGAACCTGTGGGCGATCCTGCCGGGGAAACCACCTATGTGGATACCCAGGTAGCCAACGGGCGCAAATATTTTTACCAGATACAGAGTGTCAGTCTGTATGAAGAAGGGTCCGTCGGCGGAGGGGTCAGTGATACGGTTTCAGCCACCCCCATGGATAAAACTCCGCCTGCAACTCCTGACGGTCTGCGCGGCATTAAAACAGATGTGGGTGTCAAGGTGTTCTGGAATCCCGTAAAAGGTAAAGATATTCGTGGATACAGGGTATATCGCAGAGTGGAAGGGGAGAATGCGCCGCGCTTCGTCGGAGAAGTTCTGCTGCCTTACACTATGTTCATAGACCGAAAACCGCCAAAGGATGCCGTGCGGCTGTATTATTCGGTAACATGTATAGATCTGCAGAACCCCGCCAATGAAAGTGCAGGTTCGTCGGAGGTCATGATACGTAGATAGCTGTGTCGCGGTTAAGCCGCGCACAGAGAAACGAGTGGTAAATATGCATCATTTTCAGTTTAAAGACAAGGCCCTGCATTGCGAGGGCCTTGCTGTTCAAGATATAGTTGAAATTGTCGGAACTCCTTCGTACATCTACAGCAGTGCAACCATCGCACGTCATTTTGCTGAATTTGAGAAGGGATTTGCAGGTATTGATCACCAGACCTGTTTTGCAGTCAAGGCCTGTTCGAATATCGGCATACTCAACCTGTTGGCTCGGCAGGGAGCCGGAGCGGATATTGTGTCCGGCGGCGAGTTGTTCCGGGCTCTGAAAGCCGGGATCCCTCCAGAAAAAATCGTTTTTTCAGGGGTCGGCAAAACAGCATCGGAAATGCGGGAAGCCATCTTTGCGGGCATCTGTTTTTTCAATGTGGAATCTGCCCAGGAACTGGATAAGCTGCAGGAAGTCGCGGCTGAGCTCGGCACCAGGGCCAGGGTTTCTTTTCGGGTAAATCCGGATGTGGATCCCAAAACTCATCCCTATGTGGCCACCGGTCTTGCCCAAAGCAAATTCGGTCTTCCCATGGAAGAGGCCTTCCGGCAATACAGAAGGGCTGCTTCCCTTGAGCATATAGAGGTTGTGGGCATCAGCTGCCACATCGGATCTCAGCTGACGGAAATCGGCCCCTTTATAGCTGCTTTACAAAAACTGCGCGGTATGTACGAACAGTTACGCAGGGAAGGCATTGACTTACAGTTCATGGATCTCGGCGGTGGAATCGGAGTAACCTATGACCGGGAAAATCCGCCTCATCCCAGGGAATATGCCGAAGCTGTAACCACGGAGCTTGCTGATCTTGACTGTACCCTTGTTTTCGAGCCGGGCAGAGTTATTGCCGCCAACGGCGGCATATTGGCGACCCGTGTTCTTTATACCAAAACAAATTCAGGCAGAGCCGGCAGTTCGGGTAAGACCTTTGTGGTGGTTGATGCGGCAATGAACGACCTGAGCAGACCGTCCCTGTACGGCGCCCATCATACCGTTCTTCATGTGCGGGAAAATGATGCGGAAAAACAGATCGTTGATGTGGTCGGCCCCATCTGTGAAAGCGGAGACTTCATTGCCAGAGACCGAGAACTCGGGCAGGTGAAGCAGGGCGATCTGCTCGCTGTCATGAGCAGCGGCGCTTACGGCTTTTCAATGGCTTCCAATTATAATTCACGGCCGCGAGCTGCGGAAGTGCTGGTGCGGGGAGACAGTTACCGGATCATCAGGAAACGAGAAGACTATGATGATTTGATCCGTGGTGAAACACTGCTGGATGACGATTTCTGATGAAACTATCGCAATTGAACCTGCCGTTTATGAAAATGAGCGGCACAGGCAATGATTTTATCGTTGCCGATCATCGCCGGCCCATGATTCCAGAAGAGGACATGGCTGCATTTGCCCGGCTGGCATGCAGGAGGAAAAAATCGGTCGGGGCGGATGGAGTGATCCTCATAGAAGAGGATGAGACGGTTGATTTTCAATGGAAGTTTTTTAACGCAGACGGCTCCATTGCCGAAATGTGCGGTAACGGCGCACGTTGCGCAGCCAGATTTGCCTATATGCACGGCATCGCCCCCGCTACTATGCGTTTTCGAACCCTGGCCGGGATTATAGAAGCTAAGGTGGCGGACATCAATGTCACCGTGAAGCTCACTGCGCCCCATTCCCTGGTTACAGGGCATCAGCTGGATATTGCGGATACTCTGTATGAGGTGCATGCCATCGATACCGGCGTTCCCCATGCCGTTTATTTTGTCGATCAGGTTCAGGATGTCGATGTGGTCGGCATAGGCAGGGCGATTCGTTACGACGCCCTTTTTCAACCGGCTGGAACTAATGCGAATTTTGTCGGTATACAGGGCGGCAGGCTTTATGTTCGCACGTATGAACGCGGTGTTGAAGACGAAACCCTTGCTTGCGGCACCGGCGCTGTCGCCTCCGCTGTGCTGGCTGCGTCCCTCGGCAAATTGAACCCTCCGATCGAGGTCGTTACCTCAGGAGGTGACACGTTAAGCATAGATTTCAACCTGTCGGGCGACACCGTGGAAAACGTGTACCTGAAAGGGCCCGCCCATATTATATATAAAGGGGAACTGGGTGCGGATGCCCTTTTATAAACAGGTAAAATTTATTCAAGTAAGTGCTGGGATTTCATCGTAGAGGAGAATAGAATGCACACAATTCAGGGAGCAATTACGGCCATCGTCACTCCCATGCAGGACGGCAGGGTAGATGAGCAGGGAATGATCGACCTGATTGAAGATCAGATTGATCAGGGAATACATGGTCTGGTGCCCTGCGGGACAACCGGGGAGTCAGCCACTCTGGATTTTGACGAACACAAGCGGGTTATCGAATTGACCGTAAAAACGGTGAACGGGCGTGTTCCGGTCATTGCAGGCACCGGTGCCAACAACACACTGGAAGCCATCGAGCTGACTGAATCCGCCAAGGAAAGTGGTGCGGATGCCGTTCTTTCCGTGGTGCCGTATTATAACAAACCCAGCCAGGAAGGTCTGTATCAACATTTTAAGGCCATCCTGGACAATGTTGATATCCCCATGATCCTGTATAACGTTCCGGGCCGTACCGTCACCAATATGGCACCGGAAACAGTGGCCCGCCTGGCACAGTTGCCGGGTGTTATCGGCATCAAAGAGGCCTGCGGCTGCCTTAACCAGATCAGTAAGGTCATTCAACTGTGCCCCGATGATTTTATCGTTTTGTCAGGTGATGATTTCACGGCAATGCCGACGGCTCTTATCGGAGGCAAAGGGGTTATTTCCGTGGTTTCAAACGTACTTCCCGGTAAAACAGCGGACATGATGGAAGCGGCCTTGCAGGGAGATCTTGCAAAAGCAAAAGCCGTTCATTATGAACTTTTTAACCTGATGGGCGCCATGTTTTGCTATCCAAGTCCTGCGCCTGCCAAGAGAGCCTTGAAAATCCTGGGTAAAATTCAATCGGACGAGGTCCGTCTACCCATGACCCAAATGGATGAGACCAGCGATGCGGTGCTGCGCCGCTGCATGAAGGAATTGGGACTTGTCTGAGAAGCAGCCACGAGGAATAGCTATGAAAAACGTTATAGTCGCCGGAGCCGGAGGGCGCATGGGACAGAGAATCTGCGCCATGGTCCAGCAGCATCCCCAACTTCGGGTCAGCGCGGCCTTTGAACACCCGGGCAGCGCCGTTATCGGTGAGGATGTCGGTATCATCAGCGGGTTAGGTTCGTTAGGGGTTCCTATCTCATCGGGCCTGGAAAGCGTGATCGACCAGGGGGATGTGATTATTGATTTTACCTTTCATAATGCAACGATGCAGTTTGCCGATATCGCTGCCCGTCACAACAGAGCTATGGTGATCGGTACCACAGGTCTTGTAGCTGAAGATCTCGAAAAACTCCGCCGACTGGCTGATGCCGCCTTTCCCTGTGTCCAGTCACCTAATATGGCGGTGGGGGTGAATGTACTGTTCAAGCTGGTTGAAAAGACCGCGGCCGTACTGGGCGACGCCTACGACGTGGAGATTATAGAGGCCCACCACAGGATGAAAAAGGATGCGCCTTCCGGAACAGCCCTGAAACTTGGAGAAATGGCTGCCAGGGCCTTGGGACGTGATCTGGAGAAAGTGGGCGTTCTGGAGAGAAACGGTATTATCGGGGAGCGCACCGATGAAGAGATCGGTATTCAGACCATCCGGGCCGGTGATATCGTTGGTGAGCACACCGTTTATTTTGCAGGCGCCGGCGAACGCATCGAAATCAGTCATCGGGCAACCAACCGGGATAATTTCGCACGGGGAGCGGCCCTTGCAGCTGCATGGGTAACCCAACAGGCAAACGGCTTGTATACCATGTTCGATGTCCTGGATCTTGCCAATTTCTAATCCCGGGCCATAAGAGAGCAGGGGATCTGGACTGTGTCCGTATTCATGCATCAGGCCTATATCGGATTGGGATCGAATCTGGGTGATTCCCGGGACGTTTTACAGACCGCCTGGACGAGGCTGGCCGGGGCGCCGGACATATCATGCCTGGCCCTTTCCGCCCCCTACCGTACGGAACCTGTGGATATGGAAACAACACACTGGTTTGTGAATGCCGTGGGGTTCCTGGAAACCAATCTCAGTCCGAATGAACTCCTTGACCAACTGCATCTGCTGGAGCATAAAGCAGGCCGGCAGCGGTTGGGCGGAGTTTCGGGATATCAGGATCGTATCCTTGATCTGGATCTTTTGCTCTATGACGATTTTGTTATTAAGACGTCTGTATTGAGTCTTCCCCACCCGCAGATGACCAGACGCGTTTTTGTCCTGAAACCCTTGGCTGAGATCTGCCCTCCGGATCTCCTGCACCCGGAGACCGGTCTGAGCATGCATCATTACCTGCATCGTTGCCTGTGTGAAAATCCGGACTATCAGATCAGGAAAATGCAGTGGAAGAGAGGTTGAACCATGGGCGAATCGTATCTTTTGCGCTTGTTCTCAGGCCCATGCTTTGCTATAGAGCGTGGAAACGGGAGGTAATACGCATACGGTTTTTAAGTTTGCAGTGTGTGAAGTGTTTTTTGAACCTGAAAATCTTTTTTTTTAGACTTTTGTCCTGCCCTGGATATAATATTTTTATGCGGAATATAGAAATACAACGACAACCGGCAAACGGGAGGGAAAGAACATGACCCCGTTACGCCTGCTTATTCTCATTGTACTGTTCTATATCGGCTTTCGTTTGCTTCGTTCCATGCTCAGGGATCAGGTTGAAAAGGAGTACAAGGAATCCGAAATCCATTCAGATGAGTCGAATGTGCAGGATGTACTGGTTGAAGATCCTGTCTGCCACACGCTTTTGCCTAAAAAACAGGCCATCCGCCTCCGCCGGGATGGGAAAACCTATTATTTCTGCAGCGAAAAATGCTGTGATATCTTTACTGGAGCTTCAGAGGAGCAATCATGAAATTTTTTATTGATACCGCAAATATAGAAGAAATCAAAAAAGCAAACGAGCTGGGTATGGTGGACGGCGTGACCACAAATCCCTCTCTGGTATCCAAGGAGCAGCGTCCTTTTGAAGAGATCCTCAAGGATATTTGTGCGGTCGTAAATGGGCCGGTCAGTGCGGAAGTCGTCAGCCTGGAAGCTCCCGGGATGGTTGCCGAGGCCAAGGAACTGGTCAAGATCGCAGATAATATTGTTATTAAGATTCCCATGATCGAGGAAGGCCTCAAAGCCGTCAAGCAGTTGGCTGCGCTGGATATCAAAACCAATGTTACCCTGATTTTTTCTTCTGTACAGGCATTGCTGGCTGCAAAAGCCGGCGCAACCTATGTGAGCCCCTTTGTCGGCAGGCTGGATGATATTTCCATTAACGGCCTGGATCTGGTATCCGATATAATGACAATGTACAGAAATTACGGGTATGCAACCGAGGTAATCGTCGCTTCGGTGCGCTCACCCATGCATGTCTCCGAGGCGGCTTTGGTCGGTGCGGATATAGCCACTATTCCATACAAGGTAATCGGACAGCTGGCAAAGCATCCACTGACCGATGTAGGAATGAAACAGTTTCTCGCTGACTGGGAGAAACGCCGAAAATAGTTGTTGGAGTCACTATGACAAAATGCCTTCTTTTGTCCCTGATACTATGCTTGACAGTTTCCGTAATATCAGCTAATGCTGGATCTATCTACAGCTATCAGGATAAAAACGGAGTAATTCATTATACTAACGTTCGTGTTGATGGCAGAACAAGGATGAAGGAAGGCGTTAAAAAATTACGCTATGACAGTGCTGCCACGGATTATCGGCAACGATTGAGATCCTATGACGGCAGGGCCTATGGTGCGCGTCATGAAGTGAACCGGCGAACGTTGAATCGCTACATCGAGAGGGCGGCCCTCAGGCACAGGGTGGACCCCCACCTGATACGGGCAATCATCAAGACCGAGTCCAATTTTAACCCCCGTGCGGTTTCTTCCAGGGGAGCTTGTGGACTTATGCAGCTCATGCCGGGCACAGCCAGGGACCTGAATGTTTCCGATCCGTTTGACATCCGCCAGAATATCGATGGCGGAACAAAATACTTCAAGCGCCTTCTCAATTCCTACGATGGTAATGTGAAGTTGAGCCTTGCCGCATACAATGCCGGTCCTGGAAGGGTGAAACCTAATGGCACTGTTCCCAGGATTCCCGAAACACTGGCCTATGTGGATAAAGTCCTCAAATACTACAGGGCGTATCGGGGCGATCTGGCTCAACTGACAAGTGTTAATATCCGCCGGATGGTCACAGTTCATTGAAAAATCCTGAATCAAAGATTTTAACCGTTCCCAACATCATAACAGGTATCCGGTTTTTGCTGTCCGGTTTACTTGCCGTATTCCTTATTTTTGAACAGACAACGCCAATTGCGCTGATCGCGTTTTGCATCTTTATCATTGCTGCGGTCTCGGACTGGGTGGACGGCTACTATGCCCGACGGTATCAGGCTATCACCGTCCTTGGTAAGCTGATGGACCCGCTGGCGGACAAGGTACTGGTCACCACTGCCTTGGTCATGTTGATCCCGACAGGCAGACTGCCTGCCTGGGTTGCATTGGTTATCCTCTGCCGAGAAATTATTATCACCGGACTGCGCGGAGTCGCCTCCAGTAGCGGTATCGTGGTGGCTGCAAGCAGCCTGGGTAAATGGAAATCCACTTTCCAGTACATAGGCCTGGGCGCGCTGATTTTTCCCCTGGGCGTCCTCCCCATAGCTGCATTGCACCAGATCGGCCTGTTTGTTGTTTATATAGCCCTGGTTCTTACGGTTTGGTCCGGCCTGGATTATTTCTATAAGCTCCGTAGTGTTTTTCTCGAAGACTGATCCGTTTATACGAAAGTCTTCGGCAGAGAGCAGAAGGCGCCATGCCCGAGTGACAAACTTTCATGCTTCGTTATGGCCGGCCAATTTGATCCAGCCATGCTGGTTTATATCGATTCTGATTCACGTATCCTTAATGCTGTAAGCTGTCACGACAGCTTACAGCATCATCATTATTCCCATCCCTATCAAAAATAAATAGATGATCTTCAAATAGGATCTCCTATTGATTTTTCCTGAAAGCATGGAGCCCAACGCTGTGCCTGCAAGCACAAAAGGCATGGTCATACTGAAATAGAGCAGGGTCAGTACGGTAGTGGAGCCGGTAAGAATATGGGCTGTGGTGGTGATAATGGAATTGACGGCAAAAAAACCGGTGAGCGTGGCCTTTATTTCCTCCTTTTTCCATGATGTCAACGTGGTGTAAATGATGGCCGGCGGCCCTCCTGTACTGAGCAGGGCTGTGATGGTACCTGTAAAGAAGCCGGCAATGTATCCCCAGGCTGGAGATGGGTTGAGCGGTTTCATCCGGGCAAACAACGCGTAACTGCTGTAACTGATCAAGAGAACTCCGATAAAAATCTTGAGTATGGAGGGATCAACCGTTTTCAGGGACAACGCCCCAAGGACAACGCCGGGGAAGGAACCAATAATAAGCGGCTGGATTTTTTTGCGGTCAAGGTGTGATCGCAGTGCATATGCCAGATAACAGGTGATGATGATTCCGTTCAGCAGACTGAGAGGAACCGCCTGCTTCACATCAATGACCATGCAGAGCAGGGGAATGGCTACCAGCCCGGCCCCGAAACCGGTAACTCCCTGGACCAGGCCGGCAAGCAGAAAGATAGAGCAGAGAATACAATAAACGAGCATAAAATGAAGGATGTGCGCGGGTTGAGTGAGTTGGATGGAGCTCAAATATACGACGCATAAATTAAACGATAAATGTGCCTGCAGGATAAAGCAAGAGACGACCGCATGCTGTTACCCGAAATCCATGTCAAAAAGGTGAGGCTGCCGGAAGTTATGTGCTCCCGGATAAAGGGCAATCCTGCATATGGACGATTCGAGTGACGGATTCTCCTTGACAGCAAAAACGCACTTCTGTAAATAGGGGGATACATTTTTTGCCGGAGTGGTGAAACTGGTAGACGCACTGGACTCAAAATCCAGCGGGGGCAACCTCGTGTCGGTTCGACTCCGACCTCCGGCACCAGAAGATTCGTAAATATCCCAACAGGTTATCACTTGTTGGGATCTTTGCATTTCGGCAGATTCATAGTATCAACTATTTAGAACCCCACTGGTTGAATGTGACATCATCAGCCAACCCGGAATCGATACAGCGTCCTGCTGTTCTTGGTGCATCACTTTGTACACCGCATTTTCTCCCAATACCCCCACGGGAGGATTCGAAGATGCAATTACCGTCGTATTGTTTCATAAGTAAGGGTCGTAGACCCGTCTTTTATTGGCGGATGAGAGTACCAAAAGACTTACAGCGAATCGTCGGTCGTACCGAGTTCAAAAAGTCACTTGGGACTGATAACAAAAAATCTGCTTATCGTTTATGTCGACAATACACAAACGCTGCCGAGAATCACTTTGCTGAGTTACGCTTAAAATTGTTCCGGGCCACATTAAATGGCCAAATTGAACAAGGTAATGTCGATCATCACCGCGACGCTTCCACCGTCATTGATATTATCAATTCATCACCCCCACCTGTGAAGCCGCATGAGATAAAAATGAGCGAGCTGATAAAGTTGTACGTCAATGAAGAGATGAGTAAACGAGGGAAGCATATTACATCCGGGCTGGAAAATAATCTCATGCGGTTTTTGGAAATTGTCGAAGATAAACCTTTCAGCCATTACACCGTTGAAGATCGACAGAAATATCGTGATGTTCTTTTGAAAATACCGAAAAGAATTAACGGTCCTAAATACAAAAACCGATCTATAAAGAATATTTTAAAACGAGAATATTCGCGAGAGGAAAGACTGAGCATAACCAGCGTGAACAAGCGGTTAATTGATGTGGCTACCTTTCTGAATTGGTCTGTGAACAATGGGTTGATCGAGAGCCATCCCTTCAAAAACGCTGTCCTGAAAACACAGAAGACCGACGACAGTGAACGACCGTCACTTACCGACCATGAAATAAAAAAACTCCTCGAAAATCTCCCTGAAGATCATCGGTCATTGTCATGGTGCATTTTAACGACATGCTTCAGTGGCCTCCGTCAATCAGAGGTGGCTGCCCTCGACTCAGCGGACATAACCAGCCGCGATGGTATCTGGTGCCTGGACATCAATGACCGGGGTGACAAACGGCTGAAAAACAAAAACGCCCGAAGGATAATTCCATTACACCCGACCTTACTCAGCGCCGGTCTCGTCGAACTTGCCCAATCCAGAACCGGCCAGAAACTGTTTCCAGATATCAAACCGTACCGAGGTAAATACGGCCATCAGATCTCGAAGGACTTTGCCAAATTCCGTAAATCAATCGGCATCAACGGTGCCGGTCAAACATTCCACGGGATCAGGCATTCCGTGATCTCTAAACTTTGGTCCGCGGGTATCCCTGAGGCACATACCGCCGCAGTTGCTGGACATCAACGCGGAGAACGGGAGTCCAATATCCGGTATGCCAAGAAAAATGACCTGAGGCCGATTGTGACCGCCATCAACGCCATTGACTACGGTGATATCAGATTGCCATCGTGGATATTCCAGAAGTGAAGTAGCCTCAATCGGTGAATGAGACTATGTCACTTGCAGATGGTAGTCAGGCCGCCCTTGTTCGCAGTGCCGCCAAAACATGTTGCAGCCCTGATGATTCCATCAAACGATTTTTCCAGGCCGGTAAAGGTTTTTTTCAAGCCCTGATCAACCGCAGAAAGAATGATTGCTATTTTCTGTTGTAACTACTCACAGGGGGTCTGGTTAGGCTTGACAAATCTTCTGTATTTGTAAATGATTACAGGGTACCTGAGATTTGTGCAAGCAGGCTGGCGCAGCGTATTGAGTCATACGTAAGCCGGGCTGATCGCGGAAAGATCAGGTGCACTGTGAGCAGTTACTTTCTGTTTTGACATACGGCTCACAAGTTGCTAGTCTTTACGTATGAACGACGATTTACGAAAACTGCAAAGAGACAAAGAGTTTCAAAAACAATTCGCCCAAGAAGGGGCGTTCGTTGAAGGCGTCGTCCTGATAATAATGGCAGGGCTTGGCCTGTACTTTGGCCGGCAGCTGGAGCTCACCGTTATGTGGCTGCCTTGCGCCCTGTTTTTTGCCTACCTGCTCTACAATGTCATCGGCGGATTCATCGACGGTGTCTCACAGGATACCAAGAAGAACTCCCAGCCGTAATTCCTGGCGTCTGCATACTCTCCCGAAATTAGCCGGCAAACAGCGGCGGCAAGCTCTCTGCCGGCAGCATCCCTGTCAGTACCAGCCGTTACAGTTTGCTGCATATTGTTTTCTCGCAGCCATCTCCCGTACGCCTCCAAGCTGGTTGGCCCGTCTGGTCTTGTCTGCGCCGGTACAGTCGCCCATTCAGGGCGCTGCATAATCTGGCATGCTAGCGCTGCTGTCCCTTGATGTGATTACACCATGGACGAAATTATATGGCACGACAGGGCACGCAAGCAGTTTAAGAAGATATCGGCACACTATCGGGAAGCGATCTTCCAACACGTGGAGAAACCGGCAGAAGAGGATTTGACCCTGCTGGACATAAAGGAACTCAAGAATCACCGCTACCAGTACAGGATGCGCGTGAGCAGGTAACAGCTCTTTTTCGACCATGAAAAGGAAATACATATCAGCGGCATGCAAGAGGTGAAAAAAAGATGAGCGCACATACTAAACCGCAGATTATCGAGCAGAACGGCAAACCAGCCTTTGCCGTCATCCCCTGGGAAGAATATCAAGGTCTGATCAACCAGGCAGAAAAGCATACTTCGGACGTCTGGTACCCAAATGAGGTGGTCAAAGCCAGCGCCAGGGGCGACAGTCTGATAAAGGCCTGGCGCGAATACCGTGGCCTCACCCAGGCAGCTCTTGCCGAAGCCGCAGGCGTGAAACAACCGGTTCTGGCTCGCCTGGAAACCAGCAACACCACCCTCAGGGCAAACACTCTGACACGCCTGGCCATGGTGCTGGATATCGAGCCTGAACAATTGATGGAATAAAGGAGATCGACAATGCCGTTACACAAAGAAGTCATGGCTGTAATCGCCCGCAAAACCGTGCCATCCCCAGAGCAGGGAAGAGCATTGTCTCCCGAAGAAATCAACCTGACAATGGACAAAATTCTGGGACTATAAATAGCGGCTGTAAAATAGGAGACGGAAAATGCGGGCATACAAGGATACCCCGACAACGGCAAAGCAGCTTCAATGAGGCTGGAGCCATAAGACCCACGGGGATGAACCGGGATCATCCGTAATGGAGAAAGTTGTTTGCGGAAAATGTTTGCTGTTCTGAATTATGCAGAGGAATGCCGGTCAAGAGAGAGTGGCATATGAAGGGTATGGGAGGGGGCGAGCAAAGTGTGCGCCTATTCTACATGGACCGAGACGACCTCACAATTTTTTCTCAGTGCAAAATTGTAACATTTCAGGTGCAGTTAACATAATACTGTCGTAACCTCCAGCATTGGTGTTAAATTAGGATAGTTACACCGTCGGTGGGAACATCTTGAAAAGATGTGGAGAGGATTATTAGTCAGAATAATAACTGATGCAACCCTCTTTGAATGTGTGTACTGGTGTGTGTATTGTGTAGGCTCGAACCAATTTGTAGTATCTGTCTTTCTAAAATATAATGTTAAAAAATATAAGTTCGACTCCGACCTCGGTTTTTTTTGTGTCGGTGGGCATTTGCTCTATTTTGTTCTCGGCTCTTAAACTTTTTCAGATTATCGACACCCAAAAAAATGATATCTCTAAAAAGAGCATGGAAGATGAAATGCCAAAGGCAGAGTTGCTGAAAAAATAAGTCTGTCCCCATTTTTTGTCCCGAAGGAGATTCTATACCGAAATAGATATATCGTTACATCCGTAAGAGTCACCGGCGTACTCAACACTAGTCATTCCTACGACTAGTGTTGACATTCTCAACTATATGATATAAGTGAAGTACTATTCAATAAGACGTCAAGAGATGGTGAGAACTTGAGTGAATACGTAACATACGCGAATGCTCCCTTGTTGGAGCTGATAGTCGAAGTCCGTTGGGCGGTCACCGTTGCTGGGGTCCCTCCAGGAGGACCGCCTATTGTAAACTCAACATCGCCGGTCTTTGATAAATGGAATAATCGTCTTTCGGTTGCTCTTGAAGATCTTGGATACCGTCATCTTGAGAGGCTTATCCCACACGACTTTCCACCGACGGCTCAACAGCCAATCTATCGCTTTCGAAGGAAAAGCGGAGTAAATTTTCCGTTAGCGCAGTTTGGCCACGGCATTTTTACGATCAACGCTGGACCTCCGGACTATGTTGACTGGAAAAGTTTTCGACCTGACGTCGAAGCTGGAATTTCGGCATTGCTTAAAAGCCATCCAGAAGATAGCGAAGTCAAGCATTTCAAAGCGTTGAGTATTCGTTATATTGATGGATTCAGAGAAGCTCTTCGTGAAGGCCGATCAAACTATGCGTTCATGAAAGACGATCTTCAGGCTTCGATCAATTTACCAGCGTACGTTCTCGGTTTAGCCGCCAATGAAGACGACATGCTGCCGACGATGGCTCTTCGGTTTCCGGTAAAAGACCGTGACAAAACGATAATGAATCTTCAGGTAGCTGCTGGAAAGGTCAACAATGAACCAGCTACCGTAATGGAAATGAATAGCGTTACACGCGGAGAAATTGATCTGAATCTTGAGACTGTCTTGTCGATTTTGGATGAGTCACAGATAACTCTTCATAAGACTTTTGAGGCGATGACGGAGCGGATTCAAGATCGTATGAAGCCTCAACAAAGTGAGGATTAGCCGTCATGGTAGCTGTCGCTGTCTCATACGACCAAGTAAAGCCAAGTGTGCTTCCTTTCTCAGGCATTGATTTTGATCCGGAGTTTACATCGCCGAGTTCGATCCTCGAATTTCAGTTCGACGAAAGCTTGCGACTGATTCGTCGACCTATCACTCCAGCAAAAGCGCCACGAACACGGCTATTTACAGGGCTATCGTCGGAGATTATTGCCGCCGTTCAGCTATTATCCAGATCTCAAACGCTTTATATAAGCCTCGAAGGCCTTGTTGAAGGTAGTCCGGAAGAGCGCTTTGTCGCTGAGAATCAGCTTCATGACACTCTTCAGATTGCGTCGATTCTCGTTAGCCGAATATTCGGCGAGAAACTGCAAATAGCATACGAATATTGTCGCGATCCGGAAGACGCTTCATCCGAATGGCTGGACATCAATGTATGTTGTCAGACCGATAACGATGACGAGATCGAGTTGATGCTTGACCATTTGGATCTTCTCAATGAACAATTCGCGGAGCGCGTAGCTCCAGAGAAAGAGATACTTATAAATTTTCATCTCGATATCGTATGATTCGTCCTGCGGAGTTTTTTAAAGTAGCCGAAGACTTGGCAAATGTTGCCGAAGACGAAGAAGCGGTATTTCGTACCTCAATTAGCCGCGCCTACTATGCGGCCTACCATGAAGTAGCTGAAGTGTACGCTGCAAAGAAGAGTGTTTCTCGATCTGACAGGATTTTCGATAATCATCAGAGTTTTATTCGAACATTACGAGAATTGCGCTCGGAGCCGAAATTCAAAAAACTAGGTAATCAACTAAACGACCTGAAATCGGACCGAATGAGCGCCGATTATAAACTCGGTCGTGATATCTCTCGGAATACCGCGAAAAAGAGCTGCGCAGCTTCAAAAAGAATACTTACAGGCTGTCAAAGCCTGTAAGTACGTCCTAAACATCTTCTGCATCGGTCTTCTCATATCGCCGAAACGCATCAAACCGGTATATTGACGGCGCGTTCGCAAAGAACGGTCGTCGCCATTCCAAAGCTTTCCTGCAGCCGTTAGAACATTTCGAATTTCGCTTTCTGTCTGCTCTACTAAAACGCGCATGGGTAAACACCAGACCAATCTCCTTGGCCATTTGTCGTTGCTGCATTCCACTCGGTTCCAGAGCCAAGCGGTCAACACCCCGAGAGTTTTGCCAAATCCTGTAGGGATTCGAATTAATTGATTTGAACAGATATCGGTTTCCCCCAATTCTTTCTGCCAGGGATAAGCCTTTGAGATGCTGGTAACGCTACGAAAAAAATCGGTATAAGACTTATTCAATGCATGCACTCCAGTATCGAAGAATTATTGTTGATTACGCGCAAAAACTGTATTGCTATTATTTTTTCTACCACCCCTCAGTATCAATTTTTGATACAGGACAAATTATTTTTCATCTTTTTTGATATTGTCGTAAAGCCAGCTCCAGTTTTTCCTGAACAGTAGATTTTAGGGAAGGCGGCTGAACCACTTTGACATCAGGCCCATAACGAAGAATCTCCATAACCAGTTCCCTCTGATCGGCATACGGCAGGCGCAATTCGTATGTCCCGTCAGCAAGCCACTGTGACTGCTGATTTGGATGCCGGCACTCTTCCGCCACCCAGCGCGCGCTTTCCTTTGAAAAGATCAACAACGCTTGCTGTTCAGGTTGACCTGCAAATACCCCAAAAGAGGAGGTGAAATATTCCTGAAGTTCCTTCTCATCAATTTCGGTGCATTCCATTTCTTGAGGAACGATATCACTCATACGTTCAAGGGCCAGAGTGCGCAGATTTTTCCGAGTATGGCAATACGCAGCCAGGTACCAGTTGCCTCGGGAATAGATGAGTTTTTGCGGTGATACGTGGCGATTTGTTACTTTGTCCTTGCCACGGCTGTGATATCGTAGTTTGAGGCGCTTTCGCTCCATCACTGCCGTGGCCGATGTTTTAAATGCCAGGGGACAACAGAGACGAATGCCTGCCCCCAAGAAAAGGAACCGTTTTGATAATTCTCCAGTTTTCACACCCCGTGCGGCCAATCGTTTTTCGATCAGATTACGCAAGGGTGTCAATTCCATTTTAAGCAGGCCTGGGTCAAGCTGCTCAATCAGCTTGTTTATGGTGAGCAGGGAGTGAAGTTCGGATACATTGAACCAGAGACCTGGGAACTGAATGGCGTCTTCTTCAGTCTTGTCAAGAATGTAGCCCTGGGTTTTAAAATCGTATCGAGGTGGTCACCCAGTTCTCGTAATGTGCTGATATATCGTTTTAGCGTTGGCTGGGAGTAATCGACAAGGGAGAGGAGATCATTGAATTTGATTGGATACCGACGGGCATAGAAAATAGCCAGCAGTTCATGCAATCGATCTATTTTTGCCATGAGCATTTACATGTGAACTGAATTATTGTGTGATACTCCAGAGAAGTTCAGGAAAAATAATAAGTTAATGATATTGCCTATCAAAAATACTGTTTGTTTGCAATTGTTTAAAAGCTATCTATTGAGCTGTTTCTTATGTGATCCACGACAGAATCATATTACCTTGTCTCAAGGGGCGGGTATACAGCCTACTCACTAGATTTTAGATCGCCTAACGACTCAACCGGCCAGTGTTTTTTTAACAGGAGGTTACATGGGAACCTCATGGAAATTACAAGATGCCAAGGCGTACAGCAAAATTATCGCGAGCAAACCTGCCCTAAAAGAATTTTTTTAAAGCTGTCCCAAAAGGGGCGAAAATGTTGAGGCGCGTTGTTTATGAAAATTGTTATTGCCCCGGATTCATATAAGGAAAGCCTCAGTGCCCTGGAAGTGGCAAGGCTTGTGGAAAAGGGGTTTAAAGAAGTTTTTCCCGATGCTGATTTTGTACTGCTCCCCATCGCAGACGGCGGTGAGGGAACCGTTGATGCAATGGCAGCGGCAACATGCGGCATAAAACATCGGCTTCAGGTAACCGGGCCGCTTGGTGAGCTGGTTGAGGGATTTTACGGTGTATCTGGGAACGGACGTGCTGGGTTTATTGAAATGGCTGCTGCCGGCGGCCTTGCTCTGGTGCCGAGAAACTTGCGAAATCCGCTTGTGACCACCACCCGTGGTGTCGGGGAATTGATGCTTGCTGCATTGGACGGCGGCGTACGGGAACTTATTATCGGCATTGGCGGCAGCGCCACCAATGACGGCGGTGCAGGCATGCTTCAGGCGCTCGGCGTTCGTTTGCTGGACGCAAACAAGCGTGAAATTGAACCAGGTGGAGGGGGACTGGGATCACTTGCTGCAATTGATGCTTCCGGGCTTGATCCTCGGCTCGCAAACTGCAAAATTCAGGCGGCCTGTGATGTGGATAATCCTCTCACCGGTCCGCGAGGCGCTTCTGCGGTCTTTGGTCCTCAAAAAGGTGCAACCCCTGCCATGGTAAAGGAACTTGACAGGAATCTCGAACAATTCGGTCTCCTGCTTGAGCAGCATACCGGAGGCAGTATAATACACAGGCCCGGTTCAGGGGCGGCAGGTGGCATGGGTGCCGCATTGCTGGGTGTGCTCGGAGCAGAGTTGCGTCCAGGGGTGGAGATCGTGATCGAGGCTGTTCAACTGGACAAAGCCATAGCCGGTGCGGATCTGGTTATCACCGGAGAGGGGAAACTCGATGGTCAGACTGCAGGCAGCAAAGCTCCTGCCGGTGTGGCGCAAGCTGCTGCAAGATATAACGTACCGGTTATCGCCATTGGCGGCTGTATCGGATCGGATCTGGTTATGGATTCGCTGACAGGATTTTCGGCAATGTTTGCCGCGGTATCCAGGAGTTGCTCAATCTCGGTCGCCATTGAGGAGGCGGAGGATAACCTCCTTCAGACCGCGCGAAATGTGGCAGCCGCCGTGCAGCTGGGCATGCGGATTCAGGCATCTTCTTAGTTTTGATGTCCCAGAATAGCCGGGAAAAAAATCGGCCACGGAAAAGAAGGTATCTCCGCACCCAGGAGGGCATCCGCCATGATGATGCCGGCTCCTGAATCCCGATCATATCCTGCCGCTTCAATATCAAGAGCCGTTGTTGTAAATATCTTTCGCACTTTGTTTATCGTTATTCCCGGATGTTTGGCAAGTAATAATGCCCCTAAAGCCGCTGCGTGCGGTGCTGCAGCAGAAGTCCCGTAGAAAGGCGCAAATCCCGGAGTCGCCGTCTGCACTCCGTCTGCTGCGGCGATATCCGGTTTGGAGCGGACATTGCCTCCTGTGGAAGAAAAATTTCCGGGTGTTATGGGAGTTCCATTTGCCGTATAAAAAACTCGCCGCGGTCCATCGGAGCTGAAATATTCAACAGATTCCGCACCGGTAAAAGCAGATGTCTTCCCTGCTGCACGGACCGCAGCCACACCAAATGCATTTGCCGTTGCTGCGTGCCCCTTTATTTGCCCTGAAGTCGTATATTCCGGGCGTCCCTGTCGGAAAGTCGAAAGATGGAGGAATCTATCCTCACCACTATATTTTGCAATGACAAGCTGATGATCGAAGGCATTGAGGTAATCTCCTATTATTTCATACGGATCATCATCTCCATCCTGAATTGAAGTGCTGAACAGGACAATATTGCCCGTAGAATCGAGTAAAAAGAGATCGTAGTCATTGGATGCTCCACCTAAAGGATCAGCCCTGTGTAATACCGCTATCAATGCAGCCGTTGCTGTGGTGATGTCATTCGTCACATCACCTTCGCCGAAATCGTGCACCGAGGAATAGACATCGGTAAGAGAGGCCGGTACCGAAGTAGACCCCAGGTAATCTCCTTCCCAGACTCGAGAGGTTTCATCATTGAGATTGCCGTTATTTCCTGCAGAGGAAAAATACAAGACTCCATTTGCTGTTACACTGTTGACTGCCTGGGAAATAATATCATCCTGAAAAGGGGACTCATTAAAATAGGAAACGTCATCGACAATAACATCACACCCTGCATTGGCGAGTGCCAGAATATTATAGGGAAACCCTGCGGCACTTTTCCAGGCTGTGGCAAAATACAGTTCAGCCCCCGGCGCCAGGTCATGTACAATTTCAAGCATCGCGGTTCCTTCACCGCTATTACCGGGTTCATCTTCAAGAACAGTGACATCCGGGAGATCACCTGTGGCCTGGACGTCGGCAAGATAATCGACCGAGTCGGAGAGTACGCCTATTTGTATACCTGTTCCATCAATGCCGTACCCGACTCTTGCCGAAGCAGCCTTATGGGCCGCGTCACCTTCCGAGGTATCCGTTTTATTTAAAATCGCCTCTACCGCTCTCTTTACAAAGCGGACAGCTTCATCCTCGGCAAGGGTCTCCAGTTGAACAAGAGGCATACGCGCTCGAACGGCATCATAGCGGGCATAATGACTCAAAACCGTACCGCCGAGTTTTTCTATGTAATCAAGAAGTTCAGGAGATACATCGGCCTTAATATCAACCAGAGTCATACCGTTATCATCGACTCGTATGCTTTGTTTGAATGCGGGAAGACTTTGCAATAAAGAGTCGCCGGCCAACTTTTTTCGGGCGTATATCAAGCTCGAGTCCATTTTTTTCTGCGCTCTTGACCGACCGGCCTTTTCCCCGGCAAGGGCTTTCATCTGCGTTATGGTCGTGCTGCGCAATTGTATACCCGGCAGTTTTGAATTCGCCTGAACTGCAGTCGGCAATGCAACGACGACAACCATCGCCGTTATCAGAGCATATCCCATTTTATAAAGAATTTCCGGCTTCCTATTCATGTGTTCCCATCAGTGTCGGGATTTTTATCGGCACGCTGTCTGGAGTATTATACCTCATAGGAAATTCTATTTCCAATTCCTCCTCGCAGGGCATATTTCAGAACCCGACATCGGGTCGACATAGCCTGATATAGGCAGGATTAAGGTTCGATCTTCTGGACAAGCCGTTCCATATTTTCTAGTGTATCACATCGCACGATCTGTGCTTGTTGCCGTTGATGCACTCTGGAAGCAGTTCGGTAGTGAGGATTGTTTTTCAGATGTAAAAAGCTGAATAAATATGATGTTGTTCTGGATAATTACGTCATGTTGTCCTTTGATTTGAGAGAATATTATGAATATGCTGAAATCGATTATGTGTACTTTGGCGTTGGCACTGTCTGTAAGCGCATGTGCCGGTCTCGATACAAACCAGAAACAGGGAACCGCAATCGGCGCCGGCGTAGGGGCGGGTCTAGGCGCCATATTAGGGCAAGCCATAGGCGGTGATACAGAAGGGACTTTAATCGGAGCCGGAATCGGCGGGGCGCTCGGAGGTCTTGCCGGTAACCAGGCCGGTCTTTACATGGATAACCAGGAGCGTGAGCTCCGCAACGCCCTTGCCGGATCGGAAGCAGCAAGCATTCAGCGCAGCCGGGACGTGCTGACCGCCACTTTTAAAGGCGAGGCGTTTTTTGCATACGACTCCAGCACCCTGCAGCCCGGAGCATACGAGGAGATCTCAAGGATGGCGAGTATTCTCAACAGGTACCCCCAGACCAGTATCGAGGTCGGCGGGCATACCGATACAAAAGGCAGCCCGGAGTATAATCAACAGCTTTCATTGCGCAGGGCGCGCGCGGTTGAAAATGCGCTGATTCAGCAGGGCGTGGCTCCTCAGAGGATCAAGGCGGTGGGATATGGAGAAAGCCGTCTCGTCTCTTCCAGCGATGCCATGAACAGGAGAGTGGAGGTTATTATTGTCCCGTTGGGCTGATCTGACGCAACTGATCACGGGGTATGCGAGCACACTGCAACCAGTTACCTTGCATTTACTCTGCTTCGCCTTTTCCGTTAAAGATATCAGGCCGACATCAGTACGCCGCTTATCGGGAGTCGGTTTTCCGCTGATGGGCGGCCTCTTGTGAGCAGGTACGGAAAATGGTTGCCACAAGAATGACAATCGGTTAGGATTTATTCTTAATAAGGGAGGCGGCAGCCGGCCGCTTCCGCCATTCAAACATATTGCATTTCTCTTTTGCCTGTCCCCAATGGATGGCGATTCATCGCCGACAGGTTCTATACAATTATATTGTTGTCACTGCCATGCAGTTTGTTCCGGGCTTTGAAGGCAGGTAAGCCCGCTTGTAGTGGTTGTCTTGTTTTGTGTTACTCAACACGTATGTAGTATTTCCTATACAACTTTGAACAATTGTTTAACTTTTTTACGGTAATGTAAGTAGCCCGTTTTCAAATATTTTTTGAAAAGCGGGACAATCCGAAAGAAAAACAAACAGGAGGTCGATTGCCATGGGTCAAGACGAATATAAAGGAACAACCAACGATGCCGGAATTCCCGTAGCAAGTGATGAGTTTTCTTTGAGTGTTGGTCCGGATGGGCCGATTCTGCTGCATGATCATTATCTCATGGAGCAGATGGCGGCATTTAACCGGGAGATGATCCCTGATCGGCAGCCCCATGCCAAAGGGTCAGGCGCTTTCGGTCACTTTGAGACTACCCAGGATGTCAGCGCCTATACCAAGGCGGCGCTCTTTCAACCCGGGGTTAAGACAGATGTGCTGGCCCGATTTTCAACAGTTGCCGGTGAAGCAGGAAGCCCCGACACCTGGCGCGACGTGCGCGGTTTTGCTCTCAAGTTTTATACCACGGAAGGTAATTACGATATGGTCGGCAACAATACGCCGGTCTTTTTCCTGCGCGATCCGATGAAGTTCCATCATTTCATTCATTCCCAGAAACGTCGCGCCGACAGCGGGCTTCGCGATGCCGACATGCAGTGGGATTTCTGGACCCTTTCCCCCGAGTCGGCGCACCAGGTCACCATCCTGATGAGTGATCGCGGCGTGCCCAAAAGCTACCGTACTATGAACGGCTATACCAGCCACACCTATATGTGGGTCAATGCCGAAGGGGAGAGGTTCTGGGTCAAATATCATTTTAAAACCGACCAGGGCATTGAAAACTTTACCCAGGAAGAGGCTGATCGTATCGCCGGTTCGGATGCGGATTATCATCGCCGTGACCTGTTTAATGCCATCAAAGAAGGCAACCATCCGAGCTGGACGCTGAAAGTCCAGATCATGCCCTTTGAGGAGGCCAAAGACTATCGCTTCAATCCTTTTGACCTGACCAAGGTCTGGCCGCATGCGGACTATCCCCTGCATGAAGTGGGCAAACTGACCTTGAATCGTAATCCTGAGGATTTTCACTCTGAAATCGAGCAGGCGGCCTTTGAACCGAACAACCTGGTTCCGGGAATCGGTGCCAGCCCCGACAAAATGCTGCTGGCCCGTTTGATTTCCTATGCTGACGCCCATCGGGCCAGACTCGGGGTGAATTACAGGCAGATTCCGGTGAACCGTCCAATCGCCCCTGTCAACAGCTACAACAAAGGGGGAACCATGCGCTTTGACAAGGTCTCTGATCCTGTGTATGCGCCTAACTCCAAGGGCGGACCCGTGCCTGATCCGGAACGCTACCCTGAAGACGCCGTATGGAGTGCAAGCGGTGATTTTCTGCGGGCGGCATATACCCTGCGAAAAGATGATGACGACTTCGGGCAGCCGGGAGCTCTTGTTCGCGAGGTTATGGATGACGGCGAACGTGACCGACTGGTCAACAATGTCGTCGGCAGCCTTGCCGGTGTTTCAGAGCCTGTGCTGGAAAGAGTGCTGCAGTACTGGCGTAATATTGATCAGGAAACCGGGGATCGCATCGCCAAAGGTGTGAAAGGCGCCTGATTTTCTTCAAAGAGAGTACAACCGGTTCAGCTCCTTCAGAATGCCGGAGCTGAACCGGAATGTTTTTTAATCATTCTCCGGCAACGCTTCGGCAGCGTTCTGCGCTGAGTCGCCTTTTGTGCGAAAGCGTTCTATAGCCGTGTATACATAGGGAACAATGTTTTCGGTTATGATTCTGTAGCCTTCGGCGTTCGGGTGAATACCGTCAGCCTGATTGAGATGGGGCTCTGCAGCTACGGACTTCAAAAAAAACGGCATGAAAACCACTTCAAATTGCTCGGCAAGCCTTGGGTAGAGAGCGTTAAAAGACGCCGTATAGTGTTCACCGAGGTTCCGGACCATCTGCATTCCCGTCAGCACGACTTCAATCTCCCCGGCCTCCAGTTTTTGCAGGATATCTGCAAGATTGCTTTCCACAAGCCCGGGATCGATTCCCCTGAGCCCGTCATTGGCTCCGACTTCCAGGATGACGATGTCCGGGTCCTGACTGAGTATCCAGTTCAGGCGGGAAAGCGTAGCACTGCTGGTTTCTCCGCTCACCCCTGCATTGATTACCCTGAACGGAAATCCCTGCTCCGCTAATTTTTGCTGCAGTAACGCGGGATAGCTATCTTCCTGCTCAACACCAAGGCCTGCTGTCAGACTGTCGCCAAGGGCTACTATAATACCCTCATATTCCTGCTCTATTGTTGCCGGCGGAGGACCGTTATTGTCGGAGGCCGTCTCGGGAGTGTTGTCACAGCCGCTGAGAAGCAGGACAGAACAGATCAGGGCGAAGAAAAGGGTGTATGCGGGGTTCATCGGCTATTGGCTTGAATGTTCGCGGAGAAATTGTGCGGGTTTCCGGGTGACAACGGTCACGGAACTGAGCAGACCTGTTGTCAATACCAGGGCAATGGTGACAAGCAACAGCAGGACCGATGCCCCCGTAAACAAGGTGTAGTCTATCTTAAAAAAGAATCTGCAGATCGCCCAGCTTACGGCATGGGCAAGCAAGAGGGCGGTGATGCCGCTGAGGGTTCCAAGCAGGATGTTCTCATAGAAGAGCACCCTGTAGACAAAGCTTCTGGTCGCGCCAAGTATTTTGTAATAGACTGCCTCACGGATGCGCGCCATGCGGGTGGCCAGGATGGAGCTCACCAGGATCAGACAGCCTGCCAGAATGGAGAACGCTGAAAAAAAGTTGATGATAACCGTGAGCTTCAGGATCAATACTTCAATTTTTTCGGCGGTTTGGGAGACATTGATAAAGCTGATATTCGGGTATCGCTGCAGGATTCGGCTCTGGAGCACTGCAATACGTTTCTGCTCAAGATGGACGGCACTGAAAAACGTCCGGGGCGCATCCTGCAGATACTCCGGTGGAAAGACAAAATAAAAGAACGGGTAGAGCATGGATTTGGTCCGGGTGCGGATGGAACTTACCTGCACCTGCATTTCAACGCCCTGTATATTAAAGTGCAGGATGTCGCCCAGTTGCAGGTCTCCCATTTCGGCCACATCGTCAAGTATGGAAACCTGCAGAGGTCTTTCTCCATTTTGCTTCCAGGGAAATAACTCCCCTCCCTCTTTCATCCGCTCATCATCCAGAAGAAAATTTCGGTAGGTCAGGTTGAATTCCCGTGCAAAGTTATCTCTTTTTTTCTGCAGTTCTTCCTGCCTATTAATTGGGGTGTCATTGATGGCCGTTAACCTGGCGCGGATAATGGGAAACAGCTCAGGCGGTTGGTCAAAAAATGCTGCAAAACCGTCTCCCTGGTCCGGCTGGATATCAATGCAGAAGAGGTTGGGCGCCCCTTCCGGATACGAATCAATATAGGATGCATGCAGATTCCGTTCAATCAGGTATATGGCAAAGAGCAGCGCCAGAGCGGAAGAGAGGGTGATGATGATCGAGGATGCTGCATTGCCTTCCCGGGTTATGGAGCGCAGTGACTGGCGCAGGGGAAGATGCCTTGGATGCAATTTTTTTATCGTGAGCAAAAGGAGCTTTGCGCAAAAGCCGGTGATCGTGATAAGCGTAAACACGCCTGCCATGAACAGCAGGCCGATTTTGACGTCTTCGAGGTGTCTGATCACCAGCAGGGTTATAAGGACGCCTCCGCAGAGGATCGCCGGCAAAGCCAATGGACTGCGCCTGCTGCCGCCGTTGTTGTCCCGGAACATGGCAACCGGCCTGATATTGCGCAGCCGGTGCAACGGGAGAAAGGTAAAGAGCAGGACAACGGCAAGCCCCAGGGTCAAGCCTTCTCCCACATCTGCAAAGGAAATTGAAGTGCCGCCGTCAATGGGGAGCAGGCCGCGAAAAAGGGTAGGCAGATACCCGCCCACCGCCCAGCCGAAAATAATACCCAGCAGAGAGCCGATCAGACCGAGCAGCAGCACCTGCAGCAGATAATGAAAAGAGATAAAACCATTGCTTGCTCCCATCGCTCGGGCGATGGCAATGGTCTGCTGTTTCTGACGCACCAGGGCGGTAAGGCAGCTTTGCATGCCCAGGCCTGCAAGCAGGAGTGTGAAAATAGAAATGAGAGAGAGAAAAAAGAGGAGATTGTCAAAGAAACGCTTCAGTCGTGATCCCTCTTCCTTGTAACTGTTGACTCGTTCCTGGTCTTTGTCTGCCGCCTGCCGCAGCTGTTTGACGGCAGTATCCGGGTTTTCCTGGTTGGTGAGCTTGAGCAGCCGCTCATATTGTATTCTGCTTCCTTTTTTGACCAGGTCTATCCGGGCCAGATCATCGGCTGAAACAAAGACCCTGGGACCAAAGTTGAGCAGGTTGGAGGGGCTGTCCGGTTCATGGTTGACAACATCGACAATCCGCAGACCGGCTGCGCCGACGTTAAGTTGATCTCCTATGGAAAGACCGAGTCGCTGGAGGACATCCCGGGCAACAACGGTTGTCCCTTTTTGCAGTTGAGAGCTCAGGGCTTTGCCCGACTCCAGTTCAACCCTGCCGTACAGTGGAAAATTGCGATCCACTACCTTGATCTTGGCGTACAGATTTGCCTGTTCATCAACCGTTCGCACCACCGAGTAAAACTCATGGATCATGGTGGAAGTCGCCTGACCCTGCCTGACAAGCGCATCTGCTTCTTGGTGCAGGGTAGAGGAGAGCGGGTAGTGGGAATGGAGGATGATATCTGCTCCATGCAATTCTCTGGCATCCTTGAACAGCGACTTGTTGACTCCGGCCTTGAAGCTGTTGAGAGCTGTCAGGGTTGTCAGGGACAGAGCCACGCAAAGGATAAAGATCAGGCCGTGGAGCCGGGTGTGGGTTATTTCGCGGTAGAGAAAGCGTGGCAGAACAGTTGTTTTCATTGCTCTATCACGCCGTCCCGCAGAAAAATGATTCGTTCCGCCTGCTCGGCTATTTCAGGGCTGTGGGTGGCCATCACCAGGGTGGTGTTCCACTCTTGCTGCATTTCGAGCAGGAGACGCACGATTTCCGCGCTGTTGGTTGAGTCCAGGTTACCGGTGGGTTCATCGGCAAAGATAATGCGCGGGCCGTTTATAAGCGCTCTGCACAATGCCGCCCGTTGTTTTTCTCCGCCTGAAAGCTGGCTGGGAAAATGTGTTCTCCGCTCCCATAATCCAACTCTTTTGAGCAGGGTTTCAGCTTTTTGATATGCCAGGGGATCTTTGCCGAGTTCTGCCGGGAAGGTCACGTTTTCCAGGGTATTCAGGGATGGAACCAAATGAAAAGCCTGGAAAACAAAGCCGCTTATCCGGTTGCGCACCTCTGCGAGTTGATCCTCGTCCAGGTCCGTAATATCCCGGCCGTCCAGGATAATTCTTCCGGAATTCGGCTGATCGAGGCCGGAGAGAATACTGAGCAGGGTGGATTTGCCGCTGCCGCTGTTGCCGGAGATAACAACAAACTCACCGGTATTGATAGTCAGGGAAAGGTTTTTGAGCACATGGGTTTTTCGTTCGCCTATGGTGTAGGTCTTGGAGATATTACGGGCTTCAAGTATGACCATGGAGGTTGACCTTTGTGTGATTACCGTACTGTATGATGCAGCATTACCTACCAAAGTATAAGCACAAAATCACGATCGGCGATATTTTTAGCCGTATTTTCAGCTGCTCCCGCCCAGCTTCCGGAAGAAAGCGACAATCTCCTGCTATATCTTGAATTTCACCATGCTCTCATTGAGTTTTTCTGCAAGCAGGGCCAATTTGTCAGCGTGGTCCATGACCGTCGACGCGTTTCCGGAAATAATCTCGGTTACCTGGCTCACATTTGCGATATTGGCGGCAATCTCGCCCGACATTGTCGAGGATTGAGCCACATGCTGGTTCACTTCACCGATTCCCTGGGCCGCCTGAGCGACGTTTGAACCGATTTCGGCGGTTGTTTCCGTCTGTTCCTCTATTGCTGTGGCGATCTCGGAAACAATGGCATTCACCTGGTCGATGACCTGAGAAATCTCGTTTATTTCAGTGATGGTAATTTTCGTCGAATTCTGAATATCTTCAATCCGGTTTCTGATCTCCTGCGTCGATTCCGAGGTCTGTTTGGCAAGTTCTTTAATCTCGTTGGCTACAACCGCGAAACCTTTCCCGGCCTCGCCGGCCCGTGCTGCCTCAATCGTCGCATTCAGCGCCAGCAGATTGGTCTGCTCTGAAATTTCACTGATTGTTTCTGTGACTTTGCTGATCTCAGTGGCGGAGGCGCCGAGTACATCCACTTTTTCCTGGGCGGATTTTGCCTGGGCCACGGCATTTGCCGTAATGGTGTTTGCCTCTTCAGTATTGTTCGCAATCATTGAGAACTGTGCGCTCATACTCTCAGTGGCAACGGCCACCACATTAACATTTGTTGTCGCCTCTTCACTTGCCGCCGCGACCGAGTTCATATTGTTGCTCATCATTTCTGCCGCTTCCGCTACGTGCTGGGCATCATTCGAGGCATTACTGACGGACTGCTGCATATCGACAGCGCTTGAAGACATTTCCCTGGAGGCTCCGCTCATCTGACGAATCGATTCGTTCATCTCCTCAATGAGCAGGCGGGTCGAATAAATAAACGCATTGAAAAAACAGGATAATTCCTGCATCTCATCAAGGCGGGCCTGTTGGTATACTTCCTTGCAGTCCTGGCATTTTTCATATTGGCCGTCAAGTATCTTCGGGCATTCGATCCTTGTGGAGAACGATCCGGCGGTTTCCCAGCACCGTGTCTCCTTGCCGAAACAGGAGCATCCTTCTGTATTGCACTGCACAATCTCCGAACAGTTGATTAACGGTTTTACATCTATCTGCTGGGTGAGATCCCCTTTGCCGGCTGCGTTGAATTTTTCGACAAGCAGCTTCACCGGCCGGCCGATCAACAGGTTGAAGGTGAAATTCACGAGCAGGACAAGCAAGATAAAAAAGCCGGCGCTGAGCCCGACCATGAACAGCAGTTCTTTATTCAGCCTCTGCAACAGCGGCGTGATGTCCATGGGTAGGGCCAGCACCCCGAGTTTGTTGCCGCCGTAGTCAAGAACAGGACGGTACCCGGTCATCAACTGCATCCCGTCCTTGTTCACCCTCATGAATCGTGTTGCATTTCCTGCCGTCACCTCGCGCAGCAACGGATAACTTTTTTCAGGAATCTTCAGGTTGTGGGTTTTCGCCAGATACCTGAAGGTGTTGCCGTCAGGTATCACTATGGACAGATCATACCCGGTCTCATCTTTAATCGATTGTACAAAGGCGTCGTCTACATTGGCCCCCAACTCGACCGAGCCGACATGTTTACCTTCATAGAAAACAGGCTTGATTCCACGAATACCGAAGCCGAAAGTTCCTCTCTCCAGACCCTGCATATCATTTCCGGACCGGTTTACCTCAACGATCCCGGGCCGGATTGCAGAGAGGTCATCGCCGGATTTTTCCGGCTTATGCGCTCGAAAGAGCGACGTTGCAGGAGGCGTGTGAAAGTGCAGCTGTGCCATGCCGGATTGTTCCCTGAACGACCTGAACCGTTCCAGCATAAGGTCCCGCAGCGCTTCACGGTCGCGCTCGGCCACGGCCTTTTGAACGGCTTTGTCCGTAACAACCATCGACGCCATAGACAGGGCGGTAATCGAACGTTCAACAATCTTACTTTCCACACGATCCAACTGCTGCTCTATACGGTCCTGAGTAGACTCAAAAAATGCCTTTCTTTTCTGCTGATAGGTCGTGCAGATCACCACGATCACGAGTACCAGCACGGTTATGGTGATGATAAGGTTGTACTTGGTTTTTATCGTTCTTGGGAAGAATTTCTTTAATAAATTCATGTTGATGTCAAGTGTAGGTGAAGGGGGCTGCTCTCGACCCGCACTCTACAGGCGGTATCGATAGCGTCAAAACATCGATACCTTCAGTTTGTCACAGCTTTTTTAAAAAATCAAAATGTAAAAAGAATAAATTCTTCCGGTTTTTTATCCTTTTCAATAGGGACAAAATGAAAGGAAGACGCATCGAGTTCTTCCCACTGCGCCGGGTGGGTTTTACTGGAAAGTGGGTGGTAATAGAAGGCCAGCTTCATATGCTCGGACGATGTATGCATTTTCAATTTAATAATGATATCCCCCTGTTTCCATTTATAGACAATTAACTTGCTCTCCGTTGTTTTATAACTGGGAAGTCCGTACTGAGACTTCATGGTATCTAGTAATTTGTTATACACTTCAATGGAATCTATGTTGAGATATATTCCAAAAAGTTGGTCGTTGTAGAATCCGTATATGACCTTGTCAATGGAAACCTTACCGATTTTATAAGTTTCTCCCGGCTTGGTGTAATAGGTAACGCTGCCTTTATCACCGATTCTTGAGAATCCATCGTGTTGAGATGAACTGTCACCCCATTTATATTGGGAAATTCCTGATTCAATCTCTGAAGCGACGGCATTAGCGATCCAAATACAAGCAAGACTGATCATGATTATAATAATTTTTTTATTCATTTTCTCACTCTCTCCTTTGATAAAAAATATATACATTGCCGGCTGATTTCTCTCTCTACTGCTTGGTTTCAAGGCACCTGTTCACAGGGCATTTGATCTCTCCGCGATCAGCCTGGCTTACGTATGGCCTAATACGCTGCACCGGACTGTTTGCTCTCAGCCACCCTGTAACCAGTTACAAATACAGGGAAGTTATCAAGCTGGATTGTGCCCCTATGAGTAGTTACTTAAAATCAATGGATTATTCAACAGCTCCCTGTAAAAATAGAGCCACCTTGAATACTTGCTTTTGCGTCCAATCTCGGCGTTATGTTCAAAAAATTATCCTCTAAATATCAACTATATGTCTGCGGTAATTTTTCCCGCATGCCTCGGAGTCTTCGCTTACCTGATATTGAACGAGGGAAGCGCAGACTCCGAAAAAATCATTATTCAAGATAGCCTAGATATATGGTATTCGTAGAGTTTGCTGTTACGTCTTGTCCCTGCCCGGCATGCGCGTGATCCCCAGGTATATGCATCGCGTTTCTATAGAATTACAGAAACATAAATGCCAACCAAAGGCAAGACCTTGGGAGGACCTGTCTGGAAAATTCCGTGGATGCCGCTTCACGTGAGAGGAGACATCTCGTAACTACTATAAGGGCACTCGATCTCTCCGCGATCAGCCTGGCTTACGTATGACCCAATACGCTGCGCCAATCTGCTTGCAGAGATATCCAGCACCCTGCAATCAGTTATAAATACTTGGTTAATCAAACTTGCCGCTGATTCCCTGTGATTAGTTACGACATCTCGAATTGCAGCTGCATTTTCTTTTTTGCTTCCACAGATCCTTTGACAAGAATGGGTCTGAAGTGACCTGTTTTTCAGACTGCAGATGTCCTCTGCTTGCTCCTGTCGAATTTGTTTTTCCTTGGTTTTGACATGGGATCTATTTCCGCTATATAATAAAAAATAACAATAGTATATCATCGTTATGAAGGATCAGGTGAATTACTCACGGACCTTCCCTGGGAGGTCTCTCTTCAACCCAATGGAACCGGTTCCATGTTGGAATACCATCCCGCCCCATCAGATAACCAGGTGCCGATTGGTCAGGTAGCGGAGGTACACGGCTCTGTCGTTGTTATTGCCTGTGATACACTTCCTCCCCTGCGCCAGGCTTTGTGCGCCAACCTTGATCATGAAACCTATCTCTTTGAGGTGCATCAGCATCTTGATGAGCGTCATGTACGCGCCATAACCCTGCATCGGACTTCCGGGATTCGGCGAGGGATGACCATTTACGACACCGGCGCACCGCTCCATATTCCGGTTACCCCGCACTGTCTTGGGCGTCTACTCAATATTTTCGGAGAACCCCTGGATGGTGGGGAGTCTCTGCATTCCTCTGATTTTTACCCCATTCACAGGCGTCCCCTGCCTTTGAAAGAGGTTGTCGGCGTCAGTGAAATGCTTGAGACGGGTATCAAGGTGATAGATCTGCTCTGTCCATTTTTCAAGGGGGCCAAGGTAGGTCTGTTTGGAGGAGCCGGTGTCGGCAAAACCGTCCTTATCATGGAGTTCATGCATGCCCTGGCCACCCTGCATAAAGGCGTTTCAGTCTTTTCCGGTGTGGGAGAACGCATTCGTGAGGGCCATGAACTCTGGTATGAGATACGCAAGGCAGGTGTGCTTGCCGACACCCTGATGGTGTTCGGCCAGATGGATGAATCTCCGGGGGTGCGCTTTCGGGTAGGCCTTTCGGCGCTGACCTATGCCGAATATCTGCGTGACACCCTGGAAAAGGAGGTACTCTTTGTCATGGATAATATTTTTCGGTTTGTCCAGGCAGGTAGCGAGGTGTCCATTCTCCTGGGCAGAATGCCTGCCACCGTCGGCTATCAGCCAACCCTTTCCAGTGAAGTGGCAGAGATGCAGGACCGAATTTTATCTACACTGGAAGGGTCCATTACCTCAGTGCAGGCGGTCTATGTTCCGGCTGATGACATGATGGATCCGGCTGTCGGGGTGATTATGAATCATCTGGATACCACGGTGATGCTCTCTCGCAGTCAGGCCGGCAAAGGAATATATCCAGCGGTTGCGCCTTTGGAATCTGAAAGCAGGCTCATGGATAGATATACTTTGGGTGAACGACATTACAGCATCGCGGAAGGGGTACGGGAACATCTGGCCCGGTATGAGGAGTTACAGGATATCCTGACCATGCTGGGTGTGGAGGAGTTATCCGTTACAGATCGTAAAATAGTCATGCGGGCACGTAAGCTGCAACGCTACCTGACCCAGCCGTTCTGGACCACAACCTCGCATACCGGCATACAGGGGGTGTCCGTCCCACTGGAACAGACATTGGCTGATTGTGAAGCCTTTCTCCTGGGCAAGTATGATGAAGTTGCAGAGAGCGAATGCTATATGCAAGGTGCTATGGGGAGTTGAAGAGATGAAAACACTTACACTCACGCTTCAGGATGCCATGCATACAGAGGTGATCGCCGATGTGACCTCTTTTGTCGGTGAGGATGCAAGCGGTAGTTTCGGTATCCAG
This sequence comes from Desulfobulbaceae bacterium, assembly GCA_963678525.2. GTDB lineage: Bacteria > Desulfobacterota > Desulfobulbia > Desulfobulbales > Desulfobulbaceae > Desulfogranum. The sequence goes on along the minus strand of CAXXDG010000002.1, from coordinate 444,002 downwards.
CCCGGACATGCCCGTTTCATGACTGCACTGGTCATCGGCCTGGCAAAGTTTCAGGTTAATGGTGAACTCTGGAAATATGTGGCCTTGCCCGGAGCAGTGCTGTCTGTGTGTGATGATGTCCTTATCATCAGTTCAAGACGGTATCTGATGGATGACGACTATATTCGTATCAGTCAGGTCATGCAGGAACAGCTGCTCATGGAAGAACACAAGCTGCGATCGATTAAAGAGAGTCTGCACAATCTGGAACAGGGTGTACTCCGCTACCTGTGGGGAATGCATCAAAGAGGGAGCGCCTGATATGCCCCACCCGGATGAAAACGAGTTGAAGAAACAGGTTGAGCGGCAGGTTCGGCGCATGAAAAAGGCGGAACAGGATCGGCCGACTCTGTTCGGGCACACCGTGTTCATGGGAACTCTGGGGCTGTTGTTTGTCCTGCCCGTGATCGGAGGAGCGTATCTGGGAAAGTGGCTGGACAGCCTGGCTGCGGGGTATTCTATCCGCTGGACAGCTGGCATGATCGTGGTTGGGGTGGTTGTGGGAGCTGTGAATGTATACTTTTTCATCAGGGAATAACCTATGGACGAGATGAGTTTAACCATTGCGCCTGTGTTTCAGATAGGCCCCCTGATCGTCACTGGTACCGTGGTGACAACCTGGGTCATCATGGCAGGGCTCTTGTTCTTCTCCTGGCCGGCGATGCGTCGATTACGCCTGGATCCAGGTCCTGTACAGACGGCCATAGAAGGGATCGTCATTACTATTGATAAGGCTGTGGCCGCCGTATCACCGCAGCATAGCCGGCGGATTATGCCCTTTGTCGGTACGCTCTGGGTGTTTCTGGTTATTGCCAACCTGACCGGACTTCTTCCCACGCTCCACTCGCCCACACGAGATCTCTCGACCACCGCGGCCCTGGCGTTTGTGGTCTTTCTCTCCACGCACTGGTTTGGGATTCGCATACAGGGATTGAAGGCGTATCTGCGCCATTATCTGTCACCAACCCCTGTCCTGTTGCCGTTTCATATTATCAGCGAGATTACCAGGACCATTGCCCTGGCAGTGAGACTGTTCGGCAATATCATGAGCCTGGAGCTGACAGCCTTGTTGATCCTGATGGTAGCGGGGTTTCTTGCCCCTGTTCCAATCCTGATGCTCCATATCGTGGAGGCACTGGTGCAGGCATATATCTTTGGAATGCTGGCGCTCATTTATATTGCCGGCGGAATACAATCACTTGAACTACATGAACGTAAAAGGAGCAGCCAATGAGTGATATGCATATATTCTCCCTGGTATCGACTGTGGCAGCTGTATTCGGCATTTCACTGGGGGTAACATTGCCGGCCATTGCCATGGGCCTGGCTGTCAGTCGTGCCATGGATGCTCTTTCCAGGCAGCCTGAAGCCGAACGTTCCATCATGCGTACCCTGTTTATCGGGCTGGCCATGATTGAGTCACTGGTCATTTATGTTCTGGTTGTGGTGCTCATCGTACTGTTTCGGAATCCATTGCTGGAATACTTGATGAAGTAACATCTGTCGCAGCTGCAACTGAGGGGAACTGAAACGTGGAAATAAACTGGTCTACCTTCCTGCTTGAAAGCATCAACTTCCTGGTTTTGGTGTGGATATTGAAGCACTTCCTCTACAAGCCCGTACAGGAGGTGATCGAGCGACGAAAAGCCGCTATTGAAAAGGATCTTGCTGATGCGGACAAGCTTTCTTCCGAGGGTGAGAGACTCAAAGACAAGTATGAACACCGATTGTCGGACTGGGAAAGGGAAAAGCAGCAGGCCCATGAAGTGCTCATGCATCAGTTAGAGGAGGAGCATGCCCAAAAGGTGGTGGAGATGCAGGCTTCGCTTGCCGACGAACGACAGAAAATCCAGGTCTCTGAAGAACGTCGTCAGGCCGATGTGATGCGCAGGATGGAGGAAACCGCTCTGCAGAATAGTGCCCGTTTTGCAGCTGTCCTGTTGCAGGCCGGTGCATGTCCGGAGATGGAAATTCGCCTGGTTGAACTGGTCATCGATGAGCTCTCTCTTTTATCTGCTGAACGTCTTGCAACCCTGCGTAGGGATTTCGTCGGCAGCTCGGAACAGGAAGGCGTTGTGACAAGTGCCTTTGAACTACCGGAGGAAGTCTGCCGGAGACTGGGAGCAGCCCTGGAAAAGGTGCTTGATGTGGACATGCCGCTTCGTTTTGAGCAGGATTCTGATCTGTTGGCCGGGGTGCGGATACAGATCGGTTCCTGGATACTGGGAGCCAATCTCAGTGACGAACTCAAGGGATTTACATCCCTGAGGCATGCAGAGGTGTAGCTGATATGGAAAACCGCCTGTTACAGGACCAGTCAGACTGGCTGGATCAATACCAACCTGGGTTGCGAATCAGCGAACAGGGGAGAGTCATCTCCATTGGCGACGGTATAACCTGGATCGAAGGCCTGTCGTCTGCAGCAATGGATGAGGTGCTCCTTTTTGAAGACGGCAGTCACGCGATGGTCTGTGATCTTAACGAGAAATCCATCGGGGCAGTGCTCCTCCACGAAACCGATGCCCTGACTTCCGGAACAGCAGTTCATGGCACTGGGCGCGCCTTGGAGATTCCCGTCGGTGACGGACTGCTTGGACGTATTGTCGATCCTCTTGGACTGCCGCTTGATGACGGGCCTCCGTTAGGTCTCACTCACCGCCAGGCTCTGGAATCCCCATCACCTCCTATTACAGCTCGTGATTTTGTCAACACCCCCCTCTACACAGGGATCAAGATCATTGATACCATTATTCCCATCGGCAAAGGGCAACGGCAGTTACTCGTCGGTGATGAAGGATTGGGCCGCAGCTCCATAGCCCTGGATACCGTGATTAATCAGCGCGAGCGGGATATGCGGTGTGTGTATGTTTTGATTGGGCAGAAGCGTTCCGCCGTGGTCAGCACCATTGATATCCTGCGCCGACACAATGCGCTTGAATACACCACGGTGGTTGTGGCAGAAGCGAGCAGTCTGCCGGGACTGCAGCACCTGGCACCGTTTGCAGGATGTGCTGTTGCCGAGTTCTGGATGCAGAAGGGACGGGATGTGCTGGTTGTGTATGACGATCTTTCCACCCATGCCAAGTCCTATCGGGAACTGTCTTTACTGCTTCGTCGACCGCCTGGACGGGAAGCATACCCGGGCGATATTTTCTCCGTGCATTCCCGTTTGCTGGAGCGGGCCACATGTCTGAACGCCTCCCACGGCGGGGGCAGCATGACGGCCCTGCCCATTGTGGAGACGAAACTGGGAGAAATAGCTGCCTATATCCCCACAAACCTCATCTCCATCACTGACGGACAGATTTATCTGGATCACAGCCTTTTTGCCGGCGGTTCTCGGCCTGCCATCGACATTACCCGTTCGGTATCCCGCATCGGCGGCAAGGCTCAGCATGCCGGGATAAAGAAAGAGGCCGGTCATATGAAGCTTGATTATCTGCAGTTCCTGGAGCTGGAGGTTTTCACCCGTTTCGGGGCCCGGCTGGAAAAATCCAAGGAGGCAACGATTCACCGTGGTCGCCTGCTCCGGGAGATTCTGAAGCAGGATCGTTATACTCCATTGCCGGAAACCTTCCAGATGGCATGGATGGTTGCCTTTAACGACGGTTTGTTTGATACGGCCAAGCCGACTGACATTGCAGGGATTCTTAAAGAGCTTGCACGTTATGTCAGACAGGCATCCCTGGACCTGGATACTTCCCGCGAGGTGTGGAGTTCTTCGCTTGCTGAATGGTTCTCTCGCCTGGAAAAGGATGGCCGGCAATGAGCCGGAGGCGTGACCTGGAAAAGCATCGGCATGGGCTTGCCGACATTCGTAATATCATGAACTCCATGAAAACACTGGCGTATCTGGAAACACGAAAGCTGAACCGGTATATAGGTACCCAACAGGCTGTTGTCCGGCATATCGAGGAGGCCGCCGAAGACCTGATCAGTTTTTATCCGGATATCTTGCCCACAGTATCAGCCGATATGCCCGCAGTGTATATCGTGGTCGGGACGGAGCGTGGTTTTTGTGGAGATTTTAATCACACTCTGTTGAAACAGTATGATGGGCTTCAACAGGAGAGTGATGCCCACTCCATGGTGATCGCGGTGGGGCACAAACTGCACACCCTGTTGGAAGGGGATACCAGAGTGACTGCCTCTGTTACAGGGGCAAGTGTAGCGGAAGAGGTGACTTCACTGCTGGCAAAAGTGATCGAAGAACTTGCCGGACTCCAGGAAACCCATGGTATGCTGGAGGTGTATTGTCTGTATCATGGCAGTCAGGAAGGCGTTGTCATGCAAAAATTGCTGCCTCCATTCCAGCAATATACATCCAGGCCGTCACGTTACAGGCATTCGCCGATTCTAAATCTGACTCCCGGGAAACTGCTCTTTTCACTTATTGATCAATACCTGTTTGCCCTGCTGAACTCCATTTTTTTTACTTCCCTGCTGGTGGAAAATCAGCACAGGGTGAGCCATCTGGATGGTGCGGTAAAACGTCTGGATGATGAAGCTGAAGACCTTACACGCAAATGCAATATGCTGAGGCAGGAGGAGCTCATTGAAGAGATAGAGGTCATTTTGCTGAGCAGTGCGGTGTCATCCTGATGTTTGTCCAGCTCCGGAGCTCAGGCCTCCATGCAGCATCCGTCAAAAGATATTCTGCAGAAGAATAGCGGCAAAGAATCCGGCCAGGAGTGCATATCCGAATCGGCAGCTGTGAAATTGAGAGCCGTCATATTCATCAACTGTGCCGCGAAAATAGATCTCGCCATATCTCACACTTCGGAAGAGCTGGTATTCCAGAAAGAGTATGAGGCCGACAATTCCCAGATAGGTCATTGCCTTTCCTCCTGATTGGGTAGCAACAACCGGTATGTTTCGCAATATGAAAATCGGGAGAAGAATGCCGATAATGTGGCCAAGTAGTATGGAAAACATAATGTGTCGGAGGTCTATTGCGTTACTGTATGAATGATTATGTGGTGCAGGCCCGTTCAGGTCAGTACTTCCCGCAGCACTCTGCTGAGCTCTTTCATACTATACGGCTTTGCGATAGCTTGTGCAAATCCATATCGGTCATACTGAGACATAACCGGATCATTGGAATAGCCGCTTGAGACGATGACCTTGGCCTTCGGGTCAATGGCAAGCACTTTTGAGACCGCATCCTTGCCGCCCATTCCTCCGTGGACAATTATATCCATAATGGTCAGATCGATCGGCTCATTTGCATCCAGCGCCTCCTGGTATGTCTGCACAGCTTCCTCTCCACTGCTCGCAAAGAGCACGCTGTGTCCTAACTGGATCAGCATTTGACCGGCCATCTCCCTGATGAGCGGTTCGTCATCCATGACGAGTATTTTTTTACTTTTGACCTGCCGTTCTTCGCTCGAGGAAGGATTCGCAGGGGGATGTTCGTTCATAAGCGCCGGGATAAAGATGGCAAAGGTGGTTCCTGAACCGGTCTGGGATTGCACGTCTATCGTGCCGTTATGTTTGGATATGATGGAATGGCAAATAGCCAGACCCAGGCCGTTGCCCTCTTTTTTGGTGGTGTAATACGGATCAAAGACATGCCTGAGCGCACTTGCGGCGATACCGGGGCCGTCATCGGTTATTGCAATACGTACATATGGGCCGGGTTGCAGTCCGGTTGCCTGATACTCTTCCGGTACGCGTATGTTTGCACAGGAAACCGTAATATTGCCGTCATCGTTTGCCGCCTGGCCGGCATTGAGGACGATATTCTGCACCACCTGTCCGATCTGGTCTTTGTCTGCATGCGCTGACCAGAGATCATCGGGAATGTCGATGGAACAGTGAACATGCTTCCCTGTTAACGCAATGAGTGCGGCATCCCGAACCGTACCTGCGAGGCTGGTGCTCTGTTTGACGGGATTCCCTCCTTTCGAGAATGTCAGGAGTTGATTGGTAAGTGATTTGGCTCGTATGGATGCCTTTTCCGCATTTTCAAGCAGGTTGACTGTTTGGGGATCTGCATGAGCTCTGGTTTTGAGCAGGCTGATATTGCCCAGGATTGCGGTGAGCAGATTGTTGAAATCATGTGCTATCCCGCCGGCCAAGACCCCGATGGATTTAATTTTTTCAGCTTTCAGCAACTCCTGCTCCATCATGACGTCCCGTGTTACATCGTCTATTCTCACCACCATGCCCTGGTCCTGATCATCCTGAAAGGAAAAGCAGGTAATGTCGAAATACGAGGCGCAATTGTCTGAAATTAACTGACGTCGCATATTTGTCCGGCTGTTTAAATCCGCTGTATCAATTTGTTCATCAAAACCTAATTGGGAAACAGCCCTGTTGAAGTGGGAACCGATTGCCTGCGCACTTTCCCAGCCGCTGTATCGAACGGCCTGTTTGTTCCAGTGAGTGACAAGCCTCTGGCTGTTTAGACCTACAAGTATGGACGGCATGGCGTCGAAGATGGCTTGCAGGCGGTTTTTTAAGTTTCTGCTTTCCTGTTCAGCCTGCTTGCGATCCTGAATTTCAAGGTTCAGCTGCTCTGTTCGTTTGGCGACCTGTAGCTCCAGGTTCTGCGAAAAGATCTGCAGCTGTTTGTTTGCCTGCAGCACTTCTTTTCTGGCTTCCATGGCCTCCTTATTTGACGCAACCAACCGCGTGCGGGTCGCCTCCAGTTCGTCCAGGGTTGCAAAGGCAGTATAGGCAATGATCCCCAGCTCGTTGTTTTTTGTTCTGAGCTCATTGATATGTGTATGCAGTTCATCTGCATCTGCATGGTCCTGCTGATAACGGGTCAACCACTGATGCAGGGTCCTGAGGGGTGCGAGCAAGCGGCTGACGCTCAGGTAGACGATCAGTAACGCTGCACAGGTCGCGAGAGCCGTAAATAAGAAAAAAGTCGATTTTACGGCTTGGTATTGCTGATACTCACTGGAGTAATCTTTTTGGATGATGATGCTCAGGGGCAGATTGTTCGGGGTGGCAAGTTCTAAGGGCTTATCTGTTTGCAGAATACCTTGCCGTCCGTTGGGCGACAGCAGGTTATTTTTTGTGGGATCAGAAGTAAAATCCAGTGTTATACCGAACCCCTCTTCCAGTTGACCACGGATGTTGGGATCGATATCTTTAGCAACTATGATCACCCCGCGTATGATGGTTTGGTATTCAACAATCGGTCTCACCGATACCAGGGCAAGTTTGCCTTCAAACCGTGCAATGCCGGAAAACGTTTTTCCTCCTACCCCCTCAAGAAAAAGAGTTGTGTCTGTTATGGGTTGGTTGAATCCATATTCATCATGTCCCTTGGCAAGAACAATTCTTTCTGCGTCTGCAAAGGTGACACTGTCAAGAAGCTTGGATGCCACCATCCTGTTGCCCCATTGATACAAAAAATCGGTTTCACGATTTCTGTAAGCATTCACAATATCTGCATTGCGAATGATGCTTTCTGCAAGTTGGGTCGTGGTCTCAAGACGGAGTTGAAGTTCCCGTTCAACACGGTTGAGGGTGGTTTCAAGATTGCTGTTGAGATTTTCCGTCAGTTGCCTGTGAAGAAAGGAAAACTGGAAATACACAAAGCAGACAACGCAGGTAATTGGAATGAGAATCCAAATAAAAATTTGTTGGATTAGGTTCAGGCGCATATTTTCAATCGGTTGATCTATAACTGAATGGCCCTCTAATTATTGGAGCTTGCGTGCTTTTCTGATAATGTCATAAAAGTGATCATCCTTGATGAGAAAGCCTTTGAGAATGCCCTCGTCGGCGGCAAATTTGGGATCATTTTCCGCCTGTTCCAGGATTGCTCTGATGTCGGATAGCTCCTTCCCGGACAGACGCGGCCCGGCAACAACCGCATTACGAGGGATCGGGGCGGATGTGCTGATGATGTTGTAGACATTGCCGTGCTCTTCTATCGCCTTCTGCCGGGGGGTTATACTTACGCCACCTGCATCGACAGCCTGTTTGGCAACGGCAGTGTAGATCTTGTCATGTTTGTTGAGAAAATAGGTCGCGGAAAATATTGCGTCGGGATCAAGCCCTGCATCCTGGAGCATCATGCGCGGATAAATGTAACCGGAAGTAGAATCTTTTTCCGTATAGGCAAAGCTTTTACCGACAAGATCGGAGAGGGTATGGATGCCGGATGATTTGTGAGCGATGATAAGGCTGTTGTAAAAGGCGGTCGGCTGTTTACATGTCGCCAGGTAGGTTATCTCTGGATACTTCTCTTTGGCCTCAACATAACTGGCTGCGCCGAGTATGCCGATATCCGCTGTGTGGTGGTACAGATAGTCGCCTGCCTCCTGATACTGTTCGGCTATGATCAAACGTACCTCTTTTTGCAGGGAGCGCTTAAGCAGATCAAGCAGTGGCGCATACATTGTGTTGAGTTGCTCTTTGGTCTGCCAGGGAATGGAGACAATGACCAGCTCTTGACTCTCTTGGGCGGATACGGGGTTACCATGAACAAGAAGGTTGCATCCGGTGATAATCAGAAACAGGATTCGGCAGAATTTCGAGAGCATGGACAGTACCCCTTGAGAAACATGCGGCTGTGAGATTAATTTTCTTGAATGTACCCACGGTGCGTCTGTGTAATGTTGCAACAAAGCCGATAACCTCAGCCTGCTGCCCGGGAAAGCCTTTTCGGCAGATTCGTCATGGTGAGAGATGGTAGTTTGGAGCCGTTGATATGATTGTGCTATTTGAACAAATAGTACAATATGCGGAGTGATACTTAAAGCCGGCAAGCGTGTATTTAACCAAAAAATAACAGAGCGGTCGGTCATGCCGCAGCCGGGTAAAGACACCCTGCAAGCTTCCCGGCATGACCTTGTAAGGTTATCGGCAGCCGTCCTTCAGAACGGATGGCCGAACATTACCCAGACGGCGCTGCCTTCCTCCGACACCGCCATATCGAATCGGCCGATGCCGCCGGCCATCATGGCGCGGAAACTCAGGCCTCCGTCCACTTTCAGGTCACTGAGCAGTTCGCCCGGGTCATAGTCGTCAGCCACCCGGCCCACTTCAAGAAACGGGACAAACTGCATCCAATCCATCTGCAGGAACTTGAGCAGGCGCATGTTGCCGATAGGGTTCCAGTGAGGTGTCCATCGATATTCAACACTGCCGTAAAGAACGGCCTTGTCGTGGAAACGATTGGAAGGATAGGCCCGCATGCGATAGAGTCCGCCCAGTTTGGCCCCCTGGGTAAACGGCGGATCGTCGCTGACGACACGATTTCCCTCTGCATCCAGTGAGGTGGAAAAACTTGGGGAATAGCCTGTCCACAGGTTCAGGGCCACCACCTGCTGCCTGCTCCAGTCGCCCGCGCCCAGGTCAAAATACGTACTGGTCTCGAATTCTACGAAATCCCATTCTTCCGCGTATTCACCCCAGGAAAAGTCCCTGGTATAGGCGAGATACTGACTGCTGCCCGTGGAGGGATTGGTGGGGAAATCGGTATTGTTATAGAGTACGCCGACCTTGAGCGGATGGGTGGAATAGTTTTTCTTTCCTAAAGGAAGCGGAAGGTCGAAACTCTGATACCGGTTAAACTGTTTCAGCATCAGGACCGTGGTTCCGTTGGTGAGCGGGTTCCAGGTTTCGCCGCCCGATCCTGAGTTACTGAGTAAACCGTTTTTCAGTTTATACGACTCCATGGGGCCGTCGCTGCCGTCGCCTATGGGAAGAACGTATTCCAGTTTAAAGTCCATCCAGCTGTCCGTACCGCTGTCTTCATAGTAATCATCCATGCCCGAATCATTACTGCCTGCATAGGCTTCATTTTCAGGACGCGGTACGCTGACGTAGGCCCTCTGTCTCGGGTAATCGCCCGTTGAACCTACGGCGGAAAAAAAGAGGCGATTGACCACGGGAAGCTGAAAGTCCCACATGCCCAGAACACCGATTGCCGCATCGTCAAAACTGCCCAGTGCCGTACCGGCAACCAGAAGCTGATCCTGGCCGTATCCTTTCATCATGCCGCCTATGCCCAGGGAAAGCCCCAGGGAATCTGCGGAAAATCCGTAGGGAACCAGAAGTTTGTTCTTTTGTTTCCTGGGGTTTTCTTCACGGGTTATGGAAAATTTGACAGACGCGTCAGGCTTGGCATACAGGGATGTGTTCGACGCACATACGACAGCCAGGGTAAAAAGTATAACAGCCCTTTTTTTCAGCATGGTATCTCCGGATACAGAAGGGAATGGAATAATCTGCCATAACAGCCGTTTCAGTTTAGCAGAAATACCGGTGGAGTACAGCGGAAAATGTACTGACCAGCCGGTTGCATCGTTTTAGAGTAACTGTTCACAGGGCACTCGATCTCTCCGCGATCAGCCCGGCTTACGTATGAACCAATACGCTGCGCCGGTCTGCTTACAGAAATATCAAGCACCCTGCAACCAGTTACAGATACGGAGTTAATCGAACTTGCCGTTGCTCCCCTGTGAGTAGTTACGTTGTAGGTTGCACAAGGTATCGTGCGCCTTGAATTTGAACAGATTTCCTGATTTTTCAAGATGCCCTGATGTCTGTTTTCCAACCCGTTTCAATAGGGGGTTCACCTGCCGTTTACCGGTATTTTTACCTCACCGGACCTGTAAGGACAAATCGGCCCAGGTTTGCAAGTGCATGTGTCATTTTTTCACGATGTGGAAGTGTGCCGTATCTCTTTGTAATGCTGGTGCGTGTGCGCCGGTCTTGTTTGCAGAAGGCCATGATATCGTAGGGTTTCTGGGGAAAAATGACTCCAACTATTTTCAAGCGGTGCTCTTCCTTTTTTATATTCCTGTGACATATAATCCATTTCAGGAGTGGAAACGTTACTTTGCAACATCACATTAATAAGGAGGAGAGGATTGGATGAACTTTAAATCTGTTCGAACAAAAATTGCTGCCATTGCCGGAGGATGCCTGTTGCTTTCGACCGTAGTGCTGGTCGGGTACAGTCTGTATTCAGCAAGGGCTACCCAGGGAATGGTCAATACAACGGTATCCCAGGTGATCGAGGCTCGGACACTGGATGGATTGAAAGACCTGGCAGGCAATTACGCCGGGAAGATACAGCAGGAATTCAGTGTTGCCCTGGATGCGGCACGCAACATGGCTAACGTTTTTTCGTTGTCCAAGGCTTCTGAGAATAGCGGTCTTACGCTGGGGAGAGACCAGGTTAACGGCATCCTGCTGAAAATATTAAAGGAAAACCCAAATTTTAACGGAACGTATTCCTGTTGGGAACCTGATTCGATTGACGGCCGGGATGTGGATTTTCGCACAGGCGAGGCGGGCAACAACAAAGTCACAGGACGTTTCACTCCGTATTGGACCCGTGACGATAGCGGGAACATCGCTGTACAGCCGCTGGTTGAGTATGACACCAGGGATAAGCACCCCAATGGAGTATTAAAGGGAGGATGGTACATCGGCCCCAGTGAAAACCACAAGGAAAGCGTGCTTGACCCTCTTCCCTATATTGTCCAGGGCAAACAGGTCACATTAGCCACTTTGTCCGTACCCATTCTGGTTAACAACACGTTCTACGGTGTGGCGGGAGCAGACTATAACCTGGATTTTGTCCAGAAGTTGGCCGAGCAGGTGGACAAGGATCTGTTTGACGGTCAGGGAGAGATCACCATAGTCAGCAATATGGGCCTGGTGGTTGCAGATTCCGAGCATCCGGATCTCATCGCCGGTCATTTCAAAGCCATTATTCCCAAGGGCTGGGAAACGTATCTTCAGACTATCCAGTCCGGTCAAAGTTCGGCGGCGTTGAACGAACAGGATGGAATGTTTGAAGTGCTGGCGCCTATTGAGCTTGGCCGAACCGGAAAGCCCTGGTCCGTCATGATCCGTATTAACCAGGACGCCGTATTGGCGGATGCCATCGCTCTGGACGGGAAGCTGTCCGCTGCGGGCAAAAGGAATATGATGCTGTTGCTGATTGCCGGGGTTGGAACCTGTATTCTCGCTATCGGCCTGTTGTGGTACGCCGCCGGCAGTATTGTTCGTCCCATCAGCAGTGCAGCCGATATGCTCAAGGATATCGCAGAAGGTGAGGGGGATCTTACCAAACGCCTGGAGATCAAGGTGCAGGATGAGATCGGTCAATTGGCGACCTGGTTTAACCTCTTTATGGATAAACTCCAGGAATTGATCAGGCAGATTGTTGAGGATGCCGGTTCCCTGAACAGTTCTTCCGGTGTCCTTTCCGATATTTCCAGAGACATGATGGATGGTGCGGAATCCATGGCCGGACGGTCGAAAACGGTTGCCACGGGCGCAGAGGAGATGAATGTGACCATGGCCGGTGTCGCTTCCGCCTGCGAAGAGGCGGCTACCAATGTGAATATGGTTGCTTCAGCTACTGAAGAAATGACTGTTACGATCAAGGAGATTGCAAAAAAATCCGAGGAGTCCCGGAGTATTTCCGAATCTGCGGTTTCCAAAGCCGGGGACGTATCCGAAAAACTCGGCAGACTCGGCCAGGGAGCAAATGAGATCAGCAAAGTAACGGATCTGATTTCCGATATTTCCGAGCAGATCAATCTGCTGGCGTTGAATGCCACCATAGAGGCGGCACGAGCCGGCGAGGCCGGTAAAGGTTTTGCGGTGGTTGCTTCCGAGGTAAAAGATCTGGCCAAGCAGACCGCAGAAGCTACCCAGGAGGTTCAGTCACAAGTTGAAAATATTCAAGGGGCCACCCAGGAGACGGTTTCGGAGGTCGGTCATATCCTGGATATTTTTCAGAATGTAAGTAATATTGTCTCTTCAATTGCCGTGGAAGTCGAAGGACAGGCAACCACGACCCAGGAGATAGCTGATAATATCTCCCAGACTTCAATAGGCATTCAGGAAGTCAACGAAAACGTGGGACAGGGGTCGGTGACGGTCAGCTCCATTTCGGAGGAGATTACCGAGGTTAATCAATCGGTCCAGGAGGTTTCGGATTCCATCGGTCGGGTCGGCGAAAAGGCGAGGGAACTTGCTCAGCTTTCCCAGAGTCTGCAGGAGCTTGTGGGGCGCTTTAAAGTGTGACAATCCCGCGAATTCAGCTCCTCCCGTACTTGAGGGAGGAGCTGGATGTGTCATTTACCAATATTTTTCGGTTTCAGTTTTCGCTCGTATCAACCTGATTGAAGAGCTGCCGGTCCCCCGCCTATTCAAAGACCAGCAGCAGGCCGAAAAGCGCGAGCATGCCTCCTGAAAATTTTTCCAGGCCGAATATCCAGCTGCCGAGAGCCCGTTTGGCTCTTGAATTTCCCACTGCCACGGCTACTCCTATATCCCAGCACAGAACTATGGATGTCATCCACACTGCGTACAGTATGCGTATTCCAAGACCTGTATCGGCTGAAACCATGGCCGTAAACAGGGAAAGATAAAATATGGCGTTTTTCGGATTAAAGATAGCGGAACTGAACCCCAGGGCGAATTGTCCGGCGAGGCTTTTTTGCCTGAGAATGCTTGTATTTTCCTGTGAATCAAGGCTACGCGCAGGAGCGCGGAGCAGGAGGAAGCCGATGTAGATGAGGTAGGCGCTTCCCAGGTAGCGTAATATTTGCATAAGCAGATGCATTTCGCGCACAGCCTCCAGACCGAGAACCGCAATGGTCAGGTAGACGGCATTGGCTGCAGCAATGCCTGCACAGACCGCTGCCGCGTATTGCAGTCGCATTCGCAGGGCTGTCTGCAGAATGAGAAAAAAGTCCGGCCCGGGACTGAGCAGAGCCAGGAAATGTGCGCCGGCAATGAGCAGGAATTCCATGAAGCCTCCATTTTTCGCACCAGAGAGAGAACAGTTCGTATTCCTGTTGTGTCCGCTGCATATCTCTGATTATCCGGTGCGGTTGATGTGGTGTATTTCGTTGATATATTTTATATCCGCAAGTACTGTCGATCATGCTACAGTTGATATCGCATGGAGTATTGTATAAAATTGACTGCTTTCAACAGATTCTTTCAAAGGGTAGTGATCACCATGCAGGCCAAACATATCGTGTTGTGCTGTCTCTTTCTTTTCCTGGGAAGTGCGCAGGTTGTGCGGGCGGATCTCGTCCCTGTACAACTTCCACTGACAATCGATCTTGTCCAGCTTCGGGCTATGGTCGTCGCGCAGGCCTATCCCCTTGCCGGGGAACAGGCAAAAGTCGTTGATTACGCCGGCGGATGCGACCGGATTACCTTGTCCCAACCGACGCTGGAGGTTGAGGGGGATCATATTCGGTTTCTTACCAGGGTGGATATACATTGGGGGACACCGCTTTTTGAGTCCTGTATGGCTCCGGTTTCCTGGCAGGGGTATGTGGAGCTGCTGCAGGCGCCGCAGCTGAATTCCAACTGGCAGCTTTCCTTTGTTATCAATGATTCCCGTCTGCTGAACAGCAGCAAACAGCCGGTGCAGGTGTTTGATGTCGTCTGGAACCTGGTCAAAGAACATGTCCATACCTATCTGCAACAGGTGCATATCGATCTGGCTCCTCCGGTGAGCAGAATGCAGAACACCCTGCTGCCCATGTTTGACAGCCGGCATCAGGCAGCTGCCCGAGCGTTTCTGCAAAGCTTGCGGCCTGATCGGTCACAGGTCGTGGAAAACAGTGTCAAAATACATATACAGGGTGAAATTGAAGCTCCTTATGACGGTCCGTATGCGCAGGAGCCGGAAGTCAGCGAGGAGGAGTATGCACGCGTATTGGAGTTGTGGCAGGTGTGGGACGCCTATCTCATGTACCAACTCAAGCTGTTTACCGAGATCCCCCTCAATGGAGATGAACGGCATATCCTGCTGGATACCATGCTCACCACCAGGTATGCTTTCAGTGAAGCCTTTGAGCGGAAATCGCTCACCGATGCCTTTGTGCGGGAGCAGTTTCTCTGGAGCTGGAATCAGCTTTCTCCCCTGTTCAGGCGTCACCTGTTACAGCAATCCACCCGGGATATTGTGGGCTATCTGGCCTTTTTTTCAGCCAATGACGCCCTGGCCGCACTGGATAAGCTGGGACCGTCCATCGGCATTGAAATCAGTGCGGACGGGTTCCGGCGTATGGCGGCATTGTTAAGCGAAGAGCCCCTGCAGTTTATTCCTGAGGGAGCTGCAGATCCGTCTTTGCGCTCAATCCTTGGATTGGATCCTCTGGAGGAACCGCCTCTGGACTTTGATAAGCCTGTACCGATTCCAGCGGATGAAGAAGATGCACCGACCTCCCGGCTGCAACCGCAATCCCTGTGGCAGGCGCTCTGGGGGTCGGGAACCGCTTGGGCGGCAAGCGGCCAAAAGCAGTCCATGGCAGAGATACGGGACTGGACGGCGGAATTTACCTCAGCTGAGCAACTGTTGTTAAGGGTGACTACGGTATTGCGCGGGGCGGCGCGGCAAAAAAACCGAAACCTGCAATTGCCGGTGGACAGCGGCTGGTTTGAAAAAATGGTGATTGCCGCAGCCTGGCAGGAAAGCTGTTTTCGCCAGTATCATGTCAACAAACAAACCATCACCTATCTGCTGTCCTACAACGGCACTTCCGTAGGACTCATGCAGGTAAATGAAAAAATCTGGAAAGGAATTTACAATACCCAGCAGCTTCGTTGGAATGCAGAGTATAATGTCAGGGCGGGCTGTGAGATTCTGGCCTTGTATCTCCGCGATTACCTGCTCAAGGAAAAGGCGCCGATAAACCTCGCCGGTAAGAAAGGAGAACGTTTTCTGGCAGGCTGGCTGTACGCCCTCTATAACGGAGGACCGTCCCAGCGCAAATCCTACCTGAAACGCCGGCAAACAGGAAAGCTGTATCAGAGCGACACCCTGTTTATGGAAAAATTTGAAAAGGTCAGCGCCGGTAACTGGCAGAACAAGGTGAAGTGTCTGTAAGAGTGTTCACGCCCTGCTGATACTCCTGTGGAGTAACCGTAGTCATGGCTTTGAAGGTGCGATGAAAATGGCTCTGGTCGCAGAAGCCGCATAACAGGGCAGTGTCTGCGATCTCCATTCCCTGCTGGAGATACCTTTTTGCCTGTTCTATGCGGCAGTTGAGACGATAGGCGTGGGGCGTGATCCCGGTTTCCCGTTTGAACCTGCGGAGCAGGGTGTAGGGATTGGATGCAAGTCTTTCGGCAACGGCGGCCAGGGTTATTTCCTGGTCAAGATCCCGGCTGAGAAGTTGTTTGAGCTGATTGATCTGTTTGATGTTTGCAGGCTGCCTGTTCTGCTCCGGAGCGCAGGTGGCTGCAAAAATGTTTCCAATAAGCTGTGCAAGCGCCTGCTCTTTTACCGGCAGCCCGGGTTTGCTGCTCAGCAGCAGGTCCATGGTTACGAGATACTCACCATAGATGATGCTATCATCGAGCTTGCTTGCACCCACGGGAAGAAATGTATCAACCTGGCGGAGCGTCTGCTGTATCTGCAGGCACCAGGCAACATCCAGATAGAGCATGTAGTAGCTGCGTGCATGGTGAGATTTCGGATTGCAGCTGTGGATCGTTTCCGGGTTAATCAAGGCCAGACTGCCGGAATGCAGAGAAAACTCTTTTTCATTGATTTGATATTGCAGCTCACCATGGCGCACCGCACCCACTGAAAAGGTGCGGTGCATGTGGGGTTTGAACAGGCGCCTGCTGTGTTCTGCATAGCGTGCCTCGACAAAGGGCAGGCGGACATCCTTGAAGAACAGTTCCCGGTTTGCTCGTTTCATGTGTAAGTCGGACGCTGGAGGTTATTTTTTGCGGCCGAACCGTTCGTAACTCACCTGGTTGTAAAGCAGGGTCGATGCATCATGACCTTTTTTCTCTTCCACCGGGTGGCCGATGCCGATGACGGCCTGGACCATGATTTGTTTATCCAGCCCCAGCACGTTGCTGAGATATTCCTGGGCCGTGCTCTGTTGATCATGTTCGCGTTTACGGATCTGCACCCAGCAGGAGCCCAGACCGAGATCAGCAGCTGTAAGGTGAAGGATGACGGCCGCGATGGATGCGTCTTCCACCCAGACATCGGTTTTTGAAGTATCGGCACAGACCACTATTGCCAGGGGTGCATTGTTGAGAAAGGCTGCTCCATGTGGCTTTGCTGTCGACAGTTTACCTATGGTTTCCTTATCCCGGACAACGATGAATTCCCAGGGATTGATTCCCTTGGATGAAGGGGAACGCAGGGCGGCTTCGAGCAGCCGGTCCAGGTGCTCCTGCGATACCGGGGTGTCCTGAAAACGGCGGATGCTTCTTCTTTTCTGTAATAATTCAAGCAGCATTGGGGTGCTCCGTGGAGAATTGAGACGGCCGGGCAGGTATGTGTACCGGCCCGCCTGGAAGGATTGATATATTTTTGACACACAGAATAGGGATTCGTGATAAAATTGCAAGCGCTGTTTGTTCAAACGCGGGGAAAGGAAAAATCTCATGTACAGGTATAAAGTCTGGAGGGTATCTTGAATAATGCAGTCACAAAAAGTAGATGTCTGTGACGCCTGTGGCGTGGAAATCGACCGGTCCGATGTCGGATTGTTCACAATCGGCAGGCAGATGTTCTGCTCCTGGTGCTGGTGCAACGACTGTTGTCGAATAAGCAGGGATGCAGCAGCCGGGGGTGATGTTGAAATGTCCAAGGAACAGCAGCAAAACAAAGATATAAAAAAATCTCAAACTCGTTGACAGGAAGCGTGATCAGGTGTAAATGCTGACGCTCTATAGTATGGAAGGAATGCGGACGAGCGGCATCCCGCACAACAAATTCTCCCTCACTGGGCACCAATTTGCCCGAATGGCGGCATCATGCTTTCTATTACCAAAGAATTTACCTTTGACGCGGCGCATCACCTTGCGCTGGCCCATCTCACTCATGAAGAGAACCGTGCAATATATGGACACTGTACCATGGTCCACGGGCACACCTACAGATTGCAGGTGACCATCTGTGGGACCTGTGACGAATATGGAATGGTGGTCAATTTCTGCGCCCTGAAAAAACTGGTTCAGGAGCATGTTCTGGCTCGCTATGATCACGCAGATTTGAACACCCTGCCCGAATACAGGGCCGTACCGCCAACTGCTGAGAATATGGCGCAGCATATTTTTCAGGCATTGACTCCGGTGCTCTGCACCGGGCGCTATCATCTCTACCGGGTGCGGGTGTATGAAACCGCAACATCATGGGCAACGGTAACAGCCGATGCTTAGGGTGCACGAAATCTTTTCCTCCATCCAGGGAGAAGGTCCTCTGATGGGCAGGCCCGCGCATTTTCTGCGGCTTGCCGGATGTGTACCGCCGTTCTGTCCGCAATGCGATACTCCCCAGGCTCTGGCAGGAGGTGAACCCAGGGATGTTGTCGAGCTGCTCAACGAATTGCAAATCGGTCCTGATACGGTGGTCATCACCGGCGGAGAGCCCTTTCTCCAGTGGAAGAACGGGCTTGAGGAGTTATGCAGGGAGCTTGTGGACAAAGGAAAAACACTGCAGTTTGAGACCAGCGGCCGGGTTGAGATCCCTGCCCGGGCGCCGGGATATATCGTCTGCTCGCCAAAACCCATGGGGAGGCCTGAGTTGAATGAAAACATGGTTGCCCGAAGCCATGCCTTGAAATTCGTGGTGAATGCCGATGTACAGCCGACCCTGGATGTCATCGCCGGCTGGAATCTGCCGCCTGAAAAGGTCTGGCTCATGCCCATGGGCAGCTCAAGGCGGGAACAGCTGGCCCTGATGCCCCTTATCTGGCAGGCGGCTGCCCGGCATGGTTTTAATTTTTCAGCAAGGCTGCATATTGTGGCCTTTGATCAACAGCAAGGAGTATAAGCCGTGGACAGTGTACTTATTTTATCCGGCGGCATGGATTCCACTGTGGCGTTGTATCAGGCTCTTGATATGGGCAAGAAAGTGGCTGCCTTGAGTTTTGATTACGGTGCAAAACATAATCATCGTGAACTTCCCTTTGCCCAGGCAACATGCAAAGCATTGGGCGTCGATCATCAGGTGGTCGCCCTGGAGTGCATGAACACGCTGTTTTGTTCCGATCTCCTCCGATCAGGCGGTGCGGTTCCGGACGGGCCGTATAATCACAAGGACATGCAGAAGACCGTAGTGCCGTTTCGCAACGGCATCATGTTGTCCATTGCCGCAGGATATGCAGAGTCCCTGGGAGCTTCAGAGCTGCTGATCGGCTCCCACAGCGGTGATCATGCCATTTATCCTGATTGCAGGCCGTCTTTTAATCAGGCCATGGATCAGGCCATCCGGGAAGGAACGGATAACAAGGTGCATCTGTATATTCCTTTTGTGAAGATGGACAAGCGGGATATCGGTGATCTGGGTAGGAAGTTGGGTGTGGATTTCAACTCGACCTGGACATGCTACAAGGGCGGCGATATACATTGTGGAACCTGCGGCGCCTGCGATGAGCGGAAGTATGCCCTGCGCCACGAAGAAGGGTTGGATCCCACCGGATACCTGGCGTGAATGAATATGCAGCGACACACAACAGACGATAGTCTGCACAACTCTCCCCTTGGTAAGAGCGGGCAGTATCCTGAACAATATGATCCTTCCCTGCTCTATGGAGTTCCGAGGGCTGTGGGGCGATCTTCCCTGGGCTTGTCGGACAGCCTGCCCTTTGTTGGAGTGGACATCTGGAATGTCTATGAATTGTCCTGGCTTGATCCCACCGGCCGGCCGACTGCTGCCATGGCTGAATTGCGGGTACCGGTGGACAGCCCCTGTCTTATCGAATCCAAATCCATGAAGCTGTATTTTAACAGCCTGAACATGGCCTCGTTTGCAGATACGCACCAGGTCCGGGAGGTGATTGCTGCTGATTTGAGCAGGTGTGCCGGCGCTCCTGTGAACGTAAAGATCCTGGAGAATCATGCTGACCCGGTTATACTGACGGATCCACAGGGAAACTGTATCGACCAGGCTCCTTTTGGAACAACCTGCATGAAGCCGTGCCCTGAAGTGCTTGCCTGTACAGGGGAAACCAGGAGAGAAGTTTTATTCAGCCGCCTGTTTCGCAGCCGTTGTCCGGTTACCGGGCAGCCGGACTGGGCTACGATTATTGTCGCATATACAGGCCCTGCCGTCAATCCTGGGTCATTGTTGGAATATATCGTCAGTTACCGCAGGCATCAGTCCTTTCACGAGGCCTGTGTGGAACAGATGTTTGTTGATATCAAAAAGCACTGCAGACCGGATAAGCTGGAAGTTACGGCCCGTTTCACCCGGCGCGGCGGCATTGATATTAATCCCGTGCGGGCAACACATGACGGCACATGGAAAAACGTCCGCACACCTTTTCAGTGATCGACTGTTAAACCACTGCAGTATAGAGATGTGCAGATTCAAGCATTGTCAGGCAAAACAGACCCGGTTGCGGCCTTCATGTTTAGCCCTGTACAGCGCCTTGTCGGCAGCGCCTGTGAGCAGGGAGAAGGTATTGCCGTTTTCGGGGAATGCGGCAATCCCGAAAGACGCAGTTATCTTACTCAGTTTTTTCCCCTCGTACTCCACGCTAAGTTCCGCGACGGCTTTCCGCAGTGCCTCGCATCGGTTGCGGAATTCCTCTGCTTTGATCTCCGCACAGAGAATAAGGAACTCTTCTCCTCCGAAGCGGCAGCAGAAGTCTTCAGCTCTGAAAAATTGCTTGAGTAATCGGCCGATTTCCTTGAGAAGAAGATCTCCCGCTGCATGGCCGAAGGTATCGTTTACCTGCTTGAAATGGTCAAGATCAAACAGAATCACCCCAAGCCGGGAGTTGCTGCGGGTTGCGCGATTGATTTCCCGCTCAAAGGCCTCCTGTACATACAGTCGATTGTGCAGTCCTGTGAGCGGATCATGTACGGCAAGGTGTTTCAGTTTTTCGGCAAGTACCAGGTTGGATAAGGCCAGGCTGACCTGTTCTGAAAAAAGATCCAGTGACTGTTGAATGTAGTCGGGAAGTTTGTCGGCTGCCTCATCTTCCAGGGCGTCCTTGAAACAGATGTGCACCAGACCGGTTATCTGACCATGGGCGGATAATGGGATGCAGGTTGCAAATCCTTTTTTGCTGTTATAATGGCTGCATGACGGACTCTCCGGATCCGGATGGCTGGTGAACTGCTTTCCGATACGAAGCCCCCAGCACTCATTGGGGGTGAAGTGCTCCACGTATTGGCTGGGACCCCATTGGGAGACGCGGCAGAGTTGGTTGCGGGACTCTTTCATGATATAGAGCGCACCGGAACTGTTCAGGAAAATTTTCCCGGCCGTCTCCCTGATGAAATTGTAGGCCTCTTCTCTGGTCTGGCAGACCTGGAGAAAGTTGACCATCTGGGCGAGTTTGTCACTCCTGGATTTATGATCTTCCAGTTCCTTGGCTTTCCTGGCCAGCTGCAGGTTAGCCTCCTCCAGCAGGAAAGCGTCGGCAGCACGTTCCTGCAGAGACGCCCTCTGTTCCCCCCAGCGGCGCAGGGCGAAAAGTGCCAGGAAAAATGAGAAGAGGGCTATTGTGATGACGATCTCATCTGCCTCGTAATGCTCACCTTCCTCCAGTTTAAGGGTCAGGTAATCATACAGATCGAACTGGACGGCAAAGGCGACAATAATAAAAAAGACAACAAACATCAGGAGCGCGTCTTTCAGCGCGCTGCTGTATTTCCTGCCGGCTTGAATGTTCGCGTCATGCATTGTTGCGCCCCGGATATGACCATCGTAGATTTACTCTATATAATTATATCACATGGAAAAATTGAAATACAAGCCCATTACTTTTCCTGCAGCGCTTCGGCAATGGCTTGTCCCATGACTTTCAGGTTTTCAGCCACCTGTTCCGCCAAAGGATTCAGGGGAAGAACCCTGCCGTGAATCGCCTGGGCAACCACTGTGGCGCTTCTGGGATCGAATTGCGGCTGCACGAAGATAACGTGGACATTATCTTCTTTCGCCTGTTCGATCAGTTCACTCAGTTGTTTAGGGGTAGGGCGTTTCCCTTCCACCTCCACTGCCTTCTGATGTAATCCGTACGCCTTGGCAAAATATCCGAATGCCGGATGGAAGACGTAAAAGGTTTTCCCCTCATGCGGAGCGAGCAGCCGGCGCAGCTCCTGATCCAACCCTTCAAGTTCCGCTTCCACCTTTTCGAGTCGGGCCCGGTAAATCGCCTCATGTGCAGGATCCATTTCCTGAAGAGCCTTTGCTCCTGCCCGGGCCATGCGTATGAGATTGCCGGGATTCAGCCAGATGTGCGGGTCCGGGCTTTCCTCTTCATGATGGTGATATTGGTCGGCTTCGGCGTGCTCATGTTCGCGATGATGATGGTGTGCGACCTGTATGGGGTGAATCTGCTCTGCCATATTGATCAGTTGCAGCTTGCTTTTGTTTTTTTTGAGGATGGCGACAACCTGCTGCTCAAAGGGAAGATCAAGATACAGATAGAGCTTGGCCGAGAGAAGACTTGCTATCTGGTTTGGGGTTGGTTCAAAGGTGTGCGCATTCCGGTTGGCCGGGATCAGCACCTCTGTCTGAATCAGGTCGCCGCCGAGGCGATCCATAAGCCATTTCTGGGGCGCAATGGTTACGTAGACGGTGTCGGCAGCCGCCGAAGTGTGGGCGGCTATAAAGAAGTAACATAAGAACGTAAGCAGACAGGAAATATTTCTTTTCTTCACGGACTATCTCTCCTTGTGACGGCCAGGCGTATGCAGGTATGGATTGCTATACACTGTCGATTTGATCAAGTGTAAGCATTTATAACGTATTCTATAGCATACATACTGTTGTAAGGGCACCTCGAAAAATTGCCAATTCGCCCAACTTCACGGAGTCTACGCCTACCTTGTTGCACTTAAAATTTTATCCTCGAAGGTAAGCGTAGACTCCGATATCAACTATATGTCTGCGGTAAAATTTCTTGTGCACCTCGAATTTGAACAGATTTTCTAATTTTTTAAGATACCCGTAAATCCAGCCTAATGGCTTTACACCTCGACCTGGCTGCAGAGATCTCTATACTTCTGACTTTCCGTGATCTTTATGTCCTGAATCTGTTCAATTTCCTCTCTGCTCAGGTGAAGCATCCCGCAGGCCGGGCAGGCTAAATTGCATGGATTGTCGAGGCATCGTGCTATCATTTCATCAATGGTCATGTGGCCTATGCTTGCTCCGGCACAGCTCACACAAGCTGCACGGACCTGTATTTCCGATCTTTTCATGGAAGAAACTCCTGGTTGGTGTTATTAATTTGTATTTCGTAACACTAGCGATGCAAAGTGAATTCTGTCAAGCATTCTTTCCAGCAAAAAACATGGTGCAAAGATTTGTCTGTTTTGCCGGAGAAATCAGTATGGTACTTGAGCAATGGGAAAAACTTGTTTACACTTCTTCGGTAACCTTTTTTCTCCTTTCCTTTAACACAGGTGCATGCAATCATGTCTTCTCCACAACAGTCGGATTCATCACTGTCCCCGCGGCGCACAGGCCGCAAGTTGGTCAGGGCCGCTATCATTGTTGTTCTTTTTTTTGCGGCCCTTATCATTCTGGCGCCCTATGGTGCAAAACTTTATATCCAGAAGTGGCTGCTTGAAAACGGAGCGGAAAAAGCTGCAATCGGCAGGATCGGCTTTAACCCGTTTACAGGCTCTGTGAGTCTCCATGATACGGACGTTCAACAGGGTGGGGCAGTCGTTTTTGCCGATTCCACCGTTCATGTGGATATCAGCCTGGGAAATCTTTTTAAACGCACGGCAACCGTACAGAAGGCCCGGCTGGCTGATCTTGTCCTGGATGTTGAGAAAGGAGAAGACGGCGGCTTGCGTATTGCTTCGGTGCATCTGCCTGGAGCGGAAGATGCCGCTGCCCAGGAAGCAGAACAACCGCCGGCCGAAGCAGCCGTCAGTGAAGGCAAAAACTGGATTGTAGCCGCAGAAGAGGTGGACATATCCAACGTGACGCTTCGTTACAATCAACCGGATCTCAAGGTGCAGTTGTTTATTGAACAGGGGAGAATTCGTAATTTCACCACTTCTCCCGATGATGAGGGGGGCACAGTCTATATCAAGGGAACCCTGAATGAGAGCCCTGTGGAAATTGATCTCCAGAAATGCAAAATTGTACCCATAATGGCTTTGGAAGGGAGCATAAACGTTGATGGTTTTGCCTTGGATCACCTGGACGCCTTACTCAAACCTTTTCTGGATCCATTTGACGGAGTTGTCACCATTGACGGGCAGGCTGCATTCAATATGGATGAGGAGACCGGCATTGAAACCAGCTATCAGGGACATCTCCTGATAGCAGATGGAAAAGTCGGCGGTACCGGATGGGAGACAGGGGCGACACTGGCGTATGACGGCGATGTCTCGTATGACGGCGGTGGCGCGGGTAAAAACACAGCCGTGTCGACAAACGGTACACTTTCCGTAACAGAACTTGCTGTGAATCTCCCCGAGACGATGAAGTTTTCCCAAAAGAAAGCTGTCCTGGACGGTAAGACCGGAGTTGATATCGGAGGGCTGTTACAGGTCGCCTTTGATGGAAGTCTCAGCCTGGAGGGGACAGACCTGGACATGGACAGTATGAAGACAGCCTTGGCCCGATTCAGCTGGCAGGGGAACACCGGCTACCGACTTGAAGGGGAAAGCAGCGTGGTACGGCTGAAAGGAACCCTGGCCGGGGAGCAGTTCAGCCTGGATATGCCTGCTTTAAAGATGCATGTTACCCAAAAGGACCTGAAAACGGAGAGCGATCTCGAGGTTTTCCCGGCTGCACAGCTCAGGGTTGCCGGCACAGCTTCCCTTCAGGGAGAAGAGACGCTCCTGGAAATGGCCGGTGAACCGATTGTCACAGTTGCAGGTATAGGGCTAAACGATATTGCCGGCACTGAATCCGGCGGCCTGCAGGCGGGATCCTTTCAGATTCGCGATATCAAGCTCCCTGTGTCCCAGAGTGTTCCCGTGGGGGTGTCCATTGCTTCCGTTGAAAGCGGAAAAATTGTCAGTAATGACCTGAAAGCATTGAATATAGAGTCAATACAGACCGGAGTTGTTCAGGTTCGTGACGGCGCGGGTAAAAAGGTCCTCGCTGCAATAGGTAAGCTGGAGGTCAATGATCTGGGAGTGGATGAACAGACGGCAGTAACGGTACACTCCATCCAGGTGGAAGAGAGTATTTTCTTACAGGATGCTCAGGGGGGAGCGGACCCCATGGCTACCCTGGAAAAACTCTCTGCCGGGCCGGTGCATTGGTCAGGGGAAGACGGTGTTGCCTGTGATCAGATCGGCGTTCACAGCCTGTATGCCCAATTCAGCCGTACACCGGGCGAAGAAGCTGAACAGAGCGCTGAAAAAAGCGCTGAACAAAGCAGTGATGCGGCAGTTGCTCCGGAGCCGGGGGAAACCGCACCTGAGCAAGAAACGGAACCGACTCGCGTTCCTGTGAAAATCGGCTTGATACGCGTTGACGGAGAGTCTGGTTTCAGTTTCACCGATTCAACCCTGAAAATTCCATTTGCCACTGCATTCCAGTTGGAAACGGCAGAGGTGAAGGGAATTGACCTGAGCAACCCTGAGCAGACTGTAGAGTATGTTTTGAAAGGAAATTTTGAAGAACATGCTCCTCTGAACATACAAGGTACCTCTAAGCCGGCGGCAGAGCCCTTATTAGTGGAACAGACCCTTACCCTGCGGAATTTCCCCTTGCCTAAAGTGTCACCCTATGTAGTCCAGGCAATAGGGACCTATTTCGACACCGGCAGGGCGGACTTGACCTCTACCCTGAAACTGGAGGGAGATGTTCTGAATCTGGATAACAACCTGCTCCTCAAAGATTTGGAAATACGCACGGTAAACGATGAGCTGGCTGCGGAATTGAACAACCAGATCCCCGTACCATTGAATCTGGCCCTGAACATGCTG
Organism: Desulfobulbaceae bacterium; assembly: GCA_963678525.2. Lineage (GTDB taxonomy): Bacteria > Desulfobacterota > Desulfobulbia > Desulfobulbales > Desulfobulbaceae > Desulfogranum. Next base: position 418,121 of record CAXXDG010000002.1, on the reverse strand, counting down.
CGTGACGGTGACGGCAACATTGATCTGGATATTCCGATTTCCGGCAGGCTCTCAGATATGAACGTCGGTATTTCAGATGTTATCGTGACTGCCGTGAGTAAGGCCATCTCAGTCGCAGTTGTTCCGTATATGGCCTATACCGCACTTGGGCCGACAGGGGCGCTTGTTTTTATGGGGGCAAAGTTCGGCGGTTCCCTGTTGAAATCGGATCTCCCCGCCCTTTCTTTTGAAGCGCGACAATTAGAGTTGACAGATGCGCATAAAGAGATTTTAGACAAGGTTGGCAAGAAACTGGCAAAGAAGGATGATGAAGTGTACAGTATCTGCCCCAGAGTCGCCCTGGCGGAACTGGGACAAGAAGTTACCGAGGAATCACAGGTCAATCTCGCCATGCAGGATATGGAAATTCGCAAACAGTTGCGGGAAATCGGCCAGACCAGGGCATCGAACGTGCAAGAGTACCTTTTGAAAAACTTTTCCATTGATAAGGACAACCTGCTGATGTGTGATCCGGGCATTGATATGGAGAAGAATGGACGCTCAGTGATTGAGTTTAAAAAATAAGGGTGCTTTGAAAGAGTTTAGAACTTGTGGAGTAACTGCTCACAGTACACCTGATCTTTCCACGATCAGCCCGGCTTACGTATGACCAAATACGCTGCGCCGGCCTGCTTGTGAAAACCTCAGGCATCCTGTAATCAGTTACAAATACAGGGAGTTGTCAAATCTAACCACCTTCCCTGTGAGTAGTTACCTTTTGGATACAATGGATCAGGATACTTCCGTATCCTGATCTGTGAAAGAACATCAACAATATCGAATGTATTGAGCCTGATACGGACGGAGAAAAAATGACAAACCCCTGTAACGTTGAAATACTTGTTGTGGGCAACGAAATACTGATCGGGGATATACAGGATACCAACACCTCATGGCTGTGTAACCTTATTCATGAGCGCGGAGGCGTTGTCAATCGGGTGACGGTTCTGCCCGATACCCTTGAAGACATAGAAGAAACCGTACGCTATGCCGTTAAACGGGAAGTTCCGATTCTGTTCACATCCGGAGGCCTCGGCCCCACAAGCGATGATCTTACCCTGGCAGCCGTGGCCAAGGGAACGGGAAGGGAACTTGTTCTCCATGAGAAAGCCAGAACCATGGTAGCTCAGCAGTACGATTATTTTTACGAAAAGGGAATTATTTCCATCCCGGGGCTCAATGATGCCAGGGAAAAAATGGCCTGGCTTCCTGCAGGCGCCGAGCCTCTGTTTAATGCAGGCGGGACGGCTCCGGGGGTGAAACTGGTCCATGGCGCAACGACCATCGTCAGCCTGCCGGGTGTCCCCTCCGAATTACGTACCATCGTGAGCCAATCCCTTCGGGATGAATTTGAGGAATGGTTTGGCGACGGCACATCAACAACCAAGGTTATCACGGTTTACTGCAATGACGAGTCTCTGATGGAACCGGTTCTCACCAAGGTGGTAAACGACTATCCTGATGTATATACCAAGTCATTGGCAACCACCCTGGGAGAACACCCTGCCATAGATGTCATGATGACCATGACCAGTGGTGCACCTGAAGAACAGGCTGAGATTGTCGAGGGCGCCTGCAATGACCTGTGCAGTGGACTGAGACGGCTTGGCTTTAAATTGCACGAAAAGGGTGAGACTCTCTAACCCACATTTTCTCACGAGTATATTGTGCTGTAGATATGCGGCGCCGGACATGCGGCCGTAGTAACTTACCGGAGTCTGCGCTTACCCGCAACTGTCCGGTAACAAAGCAGATGCTGTAAAATATGCCGCCCTTCAGAATCGTTTTTTGCGTGCATGTCAGGGCATCTGTTGTTGGGGGCCGCCCTTTTGTTCGAGCCATGAGCGAATGTGCTGCATGGTCCATGAGGCAAGGTTTACACGCAATCCCGTCGTATTGACCTGGGCGGCCTGACCTGCACGTGCTTTTTCCAGGATTTCAGTGGGAAGGGCGACATACCCTGTAAAACGGGGAGCAAAAAGTTCGATTTGGAAACGTTGCTGCATGTTGTCCTGCGTCGAGACTGCTGTTTGACGGACATCAAGTGGGCCGCCATACAAGGCGGCAAGAAACGGTGAAGGGAGGGTGGTGCCGGCCGTTGGCTGCAGGGAGACTAATGTCGCGGAAAATGTGCCTAAACCTGTTGCCCGCATATCAACCTCCACTCTCTGCCGCGCCTGCGATTGAAGGGCGTTGATATCCTGCTGACTGAACGAGACGGTCAGGATTTTTTTATCCGGGCTGACCAGCCACATGATTTCACTGCCTTTACTGAGGTATGTATTCACTAAATCGTGCAGGTCGTCGGCTATGACGGTGCCGTCAATGGGCGCACGTATCGTCAGGGCGTCGATATCTCCCAGGACTGCTGCATATTCTTTGTTCAATACTTCTTTTTCCCGGTCAATGACCTGCAGGTCCGCAGGTGTTCCAAGCTCGTGGGCAATACGCCTCCGGATGGCATTTTGTTGCAGCTGCAGGCGCAGATCTTCAGCGAGTAAGGACAGATCCTCGTTTTCCAGAATCACCAATGGCATATCTCTGTTCACGATCTGGCCGTCGGAGACCAAAACCTGACGAACAAATCCTGCCGTACCGGTGCGCACATTATATTGCCGTCTGTATTCAATGACCCCCGGAGCCTGGATATGTTCCTGCAGGCTGCCGCATAATAGGACGAAGGCGATGCAAAAGGTGACGAGTCCCCCCGTGAGGCAGAATCTTTTGAGGATGCCGGGATTGTTTTTGCTGTCTCGCAGCAAGGTTTGAATAAAACGCACCAGCGGAAAAACAAGCGTGACCAACGAGGCGGCCAACGCTGCCGGCAGTCCGAATCCTCCAGCCATTTTCGATGCGATCCAAAGCAGAGAAACCATCACCAGCACACGCCAGATAGAGGCCGCAATACCATAGAGACGAATGAATATTTTGTTACGCTCCAAGTGAAGAGGCGGCGGTTTCACGCCTAGAAAAAAACGGGCAAGCAGGGATCGAATATCCTGAAGCCCCAGGAAATACAGGTTGGGAATACCTTTAAGGTCGGAGAGGACATAGTAGCCGTCAAAACGCATAAGGGGGTTTGCGTTAAAGAACAGGGAACTCACACCGGCAATGAGAACGGTATTATGGGCGATCAGGCCGATAGTACTGTCCTGGGAATGGGCCCAGACGAGTATGGCGATAAATGCCGCCAGCAGTTCGATATATATCCCTGCCACGGCGACATGGATGCGTTGCCACTTGGAACTGAACCTCCAGGAACTTGTCGCATTGACATAGGTTAAAGGAATAAGGAGAATAAAGAGCAGCCCCGCCTCATACACCTCTCCTCCATAACGTTGACAGGTAAGAGCGTGGAAAAGTTCGTGCAATATTTTAAGTCCGAACCAGATCAGCCATATCCAGACCAGATTGATCGGGCTGAAAAAACCGGTGCTCTGGTGTTGAAAAGCCGCCCATTGATCTGTCAGGGTGCTTACGGCCAAAAATCCAAGGAGCAGCCAGAGAACGAAAACGGTCTTTCCGGTCAGCCAGTTGAGCCTGCTACCGATGGATTGCAGGATTCTGTTGGGATTGAACAGTGGGATTTTAAAGGAGATAAGATTGAGCCGGTTTACTTTACGTTGTTGAGCCTGTTCCTGTTCCCGCAGGCTCAGCTGCCGGAGGAAGCCGGGATCGTCGTGACTGAGGAGTTGACGGTTGGCCAGCCAGGATAGAATAGTGCGGGACTGTTGCTCACTCAGTGAAATATGAGTTTCAGTGACGAGATCGGCTAATAGGTCGGTAAGTGTGGAAAATCTGTTGAGCCTGGAGATAAAGAGATACTCTTCAACACCGATACGGTAGAATTGGTGCCGTATGGCGTCTTCGATGACATACCAGGATTCTCCTTTTTCATGGGCGGGGATGAAGCGGAGGTCATTGCGAATTTTTGGAAGCGGCTGCTGCATGGTCAGATGATGCGATCGAGCAGCCGCATCATGGTATGCCACGGTTTGCGGAACAACTGCCATGCCGTTGATTTGTAGCCCACCAGAATATGGGCCTCGCCCCGCATTCCCGGACGAAGTGAATCGGTCGGATTCTCAAGGGCCGTACGTCCGATAAAGACATTCCGACTGCCCCGGATCTGAGAACGGGGAGTGACACCCTCCAGAGGGGCTGTAAATTTTTTCTGTGGGTAGGCGTCAAAGCGAATGTCGATTTTTTGGCCCTGAGAAGTAAAGCTTATGTCTTGCTCACGGATTGCCAGTTCTGCCTTCAGGCGGTCTGTCGGCGCCACTTCAAAAAGGACTTCCCCTTTGCTGACCGGGCCGCCGGCGCGTTTTTCATTATCGCCGCTTAGAATTTGACCGTCAATGGGGCTCAGAAGCTGCAGATACTGAAGGCGCGATTCCACAAGTTTGATCTGTTCGCCGTATCGTTTGGCGTCAAGAGCGGCAATCTGGGTCTGGGCGGCATTGCCTGCTCCCAGATATTGATCCCTCAGCTTCAGGGATTTTTCTCGTTCCGCTGTCAGGCGCGCCAACTCAATGGTAAGGTCACGGTCATCCAGACGGCAAAGTACCTGACCGCCATGGACCCGGTCACCGGGTTGTACGGCAACATCCTTGAGAATACCGTCAAAACGGGCGGTAATGTAATTAGTTGTTACGGGAACCAGAATCGCATCAGCCTTGACGGTGAAGGGTAGGGGCAGTGCCAGCACACCTGCAACCAGGCAGACCGGTGCCCAATTTCGCCACCTGGACAGCACTTTTTTCTTTTCAGGAGCCAGGGAAAGGAAAGAGGAACGGGTGGAGGCGCACAGGGAATGATACACTGCCGCCAAGGTTGGCTGCACATCGAGCAGACATTGAATATGATGCGGCTCGGGGTGTTCCGCCCAGCCGCAGAAAAGGACTCCTGTCGTTTCCGCATTCAGTTTCAGAGATAGACTGACTCCGAAATTCAGGCGCATGGCATCGCAGACCTCTTCGATAACAGGCGAGGGGGAGAAACCTGCAATTGTGAAATTTGCCAGGCCCCTGTCTTGAACACGGGCGTCAAGTAATGCTTTTTCCAGCATTTTTGCCTGGGTGGTCCTCCTGTCTACACGGGTCACATCAGTTACGGTCTCCAGGCTGACGGCTCCCGATGCCGTTAATGCGCCGAATGCCGCCTGCTCACAGTGCAGCATGCCGCGCAGCAGAAGCGGCAGGGCCTGCAATGCCTGCTCCGGCTTGGGATCAAGCAACAGTTCCAGTATTCGATGATGATGTTCCTGGTGTTGCGAACTTTTTTCAGGGCTGGTACTGAGCAGCAGTCCGAGCATGGAGGCCAGCAGGCTGCCGTACAGCAGAAAACCGTCCAGCGCCTGGTCACCGGGAACGAGGATGAAGGCAAGCATCCCTGTCTTTTCCCTGTTCTCATTGTACCAGGGAAAACAGAAAAGCAGCGCTTCGGGCCGCTGACGCAGCGGGTGGTATCGAGTGCTCCCCGCATTTCCAGCCTCTGCCGCGAGAGAACATATTTCCTCCCGGATGTCGGCAGACCAGCTGAGTGCCTGGCGGGAAAGCAGTTCAGCTGTTATGCATGGAGGGGATGTGCCCGATAATACGGCACAGCCTGCGCCGTTAACCAAACTGACGCTTATCTCGAGAAAACGTTGCAGTAGTTTGGCACTGTCGGAGCGCAGGGGAATCAGCTCTGACAGGGTCTGCTGCAGTTCCGGCGCTTGAGGTGGAAAATCTGCGGAACTGGAAGTCACGGACACAAAGACTATTGTTTGATAGTGGGAAGTTTTGCCTGGACTGAAGCCGGGATCGCCTTGGTCTGGCCGGCCTGTTGCTTAAGCGCCTCGCCCAACGCCTGATGAAGTCTTTTGGCGCCGTTTACCGTCATGGCTATGCGAGTATGCACAGGAAGCATTGCTTCTCCGGTTGCCGGATCGGCGATAGCACCTGAAGAAAAATTGATGGTAACATCCTCTGCCGTGGTGTTGAGTAAGAACTGCGAGGCATATTCCGCTGTGGTTTCGTTATAGCGGACTCTAATCTGTTGCTTGTTTTTTTCTTCATTCATAATCTGGTTTTCCTGCAAGGGATAACCGGCAACGATTGCCGGCAATGAGATGGTTTTCCGGGTTGGCTATCTCCAGCCGGATTTCCACTGTTCCACTTTGGGGATCGATAACCGGAGACACATGGGAAACCTCCGCCTGTATACGCTGATCACCGCTGAGGAGATCTACTTTTTCTCCCTTTTTCAGTGACATGCCGGCTTTTGGAGGAAGATAGAATACTGCCAGCAGGGGATCAAGTCGGATAAGGGTCATGAGCGGTTCGTTTTCCAAGCCGCCGATCAACTCTCCTTCCTGCTTGTAAACTTTGCGGACGATTCCGTCAATGGGGCTGGTCAGTATTTTTTCTTTGAGCTGAGCTTCTATAACCTTGATATCCAGTGCACGCAGCTCCTGTGTTTCCCCGGCGCCGAGGAGCTGCGCCTGAGCCATGGCGAGATCTGTTTTTGCGGCAATGATTTCCTGTGGCCTTGTGTTACCCGATTGTTCCAGTTTTTTGAGCATGGCCAGCCGATTGGAGCGCATGGTAACCAGTGCCTCAGCGGCATCGATGTCACTGTGGAGAGCTGCAGATTTCCGGGCTCTTTCAAGCTGGGCTTTTAACACACCGGCGCCTATTTCAGCCAAGACCTGCCCTGTGTGAACTGAATCGCCGTTTTTAACCAGGATGGTATCAAGTTTGTCTCTGTATGGCATTGATAAATCAATCACCAGAGAAGGCTCGAGAAAAGTTTCAAAATCAGCAGCGATACCTGCTGAGGCGAAAAACAGAATGGTACAGATGAGAGGTACAATCTTCATGGGCAAAAAAGCCGCCTGCAAGGAGGCGGCTGGGAGTTTTCAGTTAAAAAGATCTGTTATTTCTTTAGGGAATCCTTGTGAGCTACTCGCATCACAGGGAGTTTGTCTGCGTCTGTTTCCTGCTGGTAGTCAATGCCGTTGTTTTGCACCAGGACGCCCATGGCTCTGTATAGATTGTATGAGGAATAATTATAGGAAAGCTCATTTTGTGCATACAGTTCCTCACTGCGAGAAAGGCGTTCATCGGCATCCAGCATGCGGTAGAGTACATCCCCGTAGGGCTCGTTGTTGGTGAGCAGGAGGTCGATCTGATCCATCAGGCTCTGGACCTCATTCTCGTCTGAATGCATAATCTGGTAGCTTTGCACCATGGAACGATAATTTTTAATCAGTTCACGGTAACTGACCTGTGCTTCGAGCAGGACATTTTGTACCGTGGTATCCAGCTGGTGCAGGTACTGGCGCATTTCTATCTTTTTTCGTGTGTTGCGAGCCTCCGCGCTGTTGTTGCCCAGGGGATATTCAAAACGTAAACCGGCAACGTAACTCGGCCCGCCGTCACTGAACTGGTTGTCATAACTGGTTCCGTATTTGTAGTCGCCTTCCAGGCCTTTGACATAGGTCTGAAAAAACAGATCAAGGTTCGGGCGAAGTTCGTTGGCCGTGTTCTCAAGGCGTATGGAGGCTGCCTGTATGTGATGTATGGCCTGGGCGATTTCCGGACGGTTGCTGATGGCAGTCTGCAGTACGTCGTCAAATTCCATATGCATGAGCTGGTTGGTCGGTCTTTGGACAGTGACCATTTCCAACCCGTTTGCTGCCAGAAGCGCGGGATCGTTGACCAAAGCCCGAATTCTGGATTGGGCATTGCGGAGGGCATATTCAGCCTGCATGGCAGCCAGTTTATGAGCGCCTGCCATGGACCGGGCCCGGGCAAGCAGACTGGGCTCCACGTCCATTCCTGTGCGCTGTTCCATACGTTTGAGGATCTCTGCGGATTTCTCAGCCAGCTTTGTCTTTTGTGCCAGCAGCGCACGTTCAAGGTACAACCCCCAATAGGCGCGGCTTACCTCCAGCAGGTGACTTTCGACATTGCGCCGCAGTTCTTCGCGGGAGATGGAGTGATCTATGGCTGCGAGGTCAAGGCCTGACCGATTATATCCAATGCCGAATCGTTTCAGCAGAGGTTGGCTGATGGTCAAATAGGTTCCGGAACGTGCCTGATCTTCCGGATTAAAATAGACGGAGTTGGTGTCCAGATCACCGATGGTCTGTTTCAACTCTACTTCCGTACCGGTGACAAATTTTTTCTTTACCCCATAGCTCAGTTCATGGGATGTCTCTTCATACCTGAGCGGCCCGCCTGTTTTCAGGTCATCTCCGACAGGCTCATCCAGGTCGGTCAAAGCGCCTTCGGCGAAAACGTTCACATCAAAGGCACCGTCGGCTTCCTGGATGGATGTTTCACGGATAAGCGGCAGGTCACTGAATACCTTGATCTGACTGCTGTGCTGTAATGCCTGGAGGAAGAGGGTCATGACGTCCGTGTTCATTGCGCTGACGGATTCGTTCAGGGGTTTTGCAACGCGCTGCTGCCACCAGGGCGCATACCCTTGGGGAAGCGAATCGGCTCCTTGCAGGGATGTCCCCGAAAACATGCTGGTATACTGTTTTTCCGATTGGGTGAGTTGTTCCACCAACGTATCGTAACGCTTGAACAAACGACTCTTGAGGCTGTCATAATCCTGCTCACTCTGCTCAGATGCTTCAGACACTAACAGGTAGTCGGATTGCTGCTCCTGGGCAACAAGCGGGAGAGACCAGGCTGACATTGTCAGAGCAGTCAGAAGAACCATCGGGTATTTTTTCATTATCATTATCCTTTTTTAGCGTCCGAGTTTAGCCGGATTAATCGATGTCGCGTGAAATTCATATCCATTAAAATCATTCCATTCCAGACCCGTGAGATGCACATTGCTGGAATGCATGGATGCCAGAATGGTACTTGGCAGGTAGGCAAAAATCGACTCCACGTCCAGCCGGCTTCCGGAAAACATCATACTGCTGAGGCTTGGGTGAAAGTAGGTGCGCAGATTGAACATGCCTGGTGAACTGGCGTTATAGCTGGAGTCGTCCGTGTCGATAACCATGTGATGGGGCACATCATACATGGTTGTAGCCGGAAAACTCGCAAGCCAGTTGCCTGCTGTATCTGCCATTATGGTTTGAAAGCCTATCCTGTTCCCCATGGCATCGTAAAGAGTAAGGGAGAGGGTTGTTCCAGGTTCTGCCATACCGGAATACACCGGGTGAATCGGTACAGGGGGCGTAACATATATCTCTTCGGATCGATGCTCCCATTGGAATGCTGTAAGATTCTCTCCGAATTGTCGATGCATGAGAAAGGCATCCGCCTCCAGACCGCCTCCTTCAAATGGAACGCCTGATCCTCCTGAAACCGGCGCGTCCTGGGGGATGGGCGTGACGCCGCCATCCGGGGCTCCTCCTTCCTCAGTGAGTGTTTCCGGAAACTGGTATCCGAAATCGATAGTGTCAATATTTTCACCTGCTTCCAGCTGAACGGTTGTCGTGTTATCCATTGTGCCATCCGGGTCTGTGCTGAGTTCCGCCCCTTCCGGCAGGGTTTCCGGATTGACACTGATCGTGTGATATCCTTGGGGAAGATGGTCAAAAAGGTAGTGGCCGTTACTGTCTGTAACTGTAATTGCTGAAAAATCAGCTTGGCCGTCCCCATCCAGATCGATGCCGACGATGACCTCAACTCCGAAAAAGCCCTCTTCTCCGCCATCCTGTACTCCATTGCCGTTTACATCATTCCACAGCGTGTCTCCAATACTGCCCGTACCCGTATATCCGAAATCAACGGCAAAATTGCTGTCTCCTTCAGCAAGCAGGATGCTTGCGGTATTTGGTGTGCTCAGGCCGTCCAGATCACCGCTTGGCGCCAAACCGCCCGTGGGCAGGGTGTCAGTGTCCACAGTGACGGTATATGTGTCGGCATTCAGATTGGTGAAGCTGTAATGACCGTTGCTGTCCGTGGAGGTGAGTGTGGTGTTGCCGCTGCTGTCGGTAAGCATTACTGTTACGCCGCTGAGTCCGATTTCACCTGCATCCTGAACACCATCGCCGTCATAGTCGTACCAGATGGTGTCGCCGATGGTACCGACCGTTTGATAGCCGAAATTTGCTTCGTTTGAGGTCATTGCCACTGCTGTCAGCTGGACTGTCGTGGCATTGTTTGCGATAGTGTCAGGATCATAGTTCAGCTGCATATTGTCAGGAAGTGTAGTGGTATCTACGGTTACCGTATACGCTCCTTCTGCCAGACCATCGAACAGATACTGTCCCAAGGCATCAGTGGACACCTGGAGCTGCTCCGAAGCGGAGATGACTCCATCGTTGTTGAAGTCTCCGGACAGGATGACAGTGACTCCTGGAATTCCGCTTTCTCCGTCTGCCGTCTCAAGCTGATTGTCTCCGTCCAGATTGTTCCAGACAAGCTGCCCTATGCTGCCGGTTCCCCTGTAGCCGAAATCCTGGCTCATGTTGGAGGGATGTTCGGCTGTCAGGGTCACTGTGGAACTGTTGTCCATTGCGGCGTCCGGGTCGACGGCTTGCGTAACGCCTGCCGGCAGATCAGCGGTATCAATGCTGATGGTGTATGCTTCATACGGCAGGCCCTGGAAGAGGTACCTGCCCTGGCTGTCAGTGGTGGTGGTGACTGTGATATCCATGGTTCCGTCCCCGTCAACATCCAGGGAAAGGGATACGTCGACATTTGCCAATCCGAAATCTCCGTTGCCTATATCCGGATTGCCGTCACCATTCAGGTCAAGCCAGATTGTGTCTCCAACAGATCCCTGGCCTCGATACCCGAAATCCAGATCATCCCGGATATTGCTGTCGGCTGACAGGGTGACCTGAGTCGCATTATCCAAAGTGCCCCCGGAGGCCGTATCGAGATCAAAGGTCTGGTACATTCCCTGGGGCAGGGTCGTGGTATCTACGACAACGGTATAGTCGCCATCGCTGAGGCCGCCAAAATAATACTGCCCGTTGCTGTCAGTGGTGGTTGTCTGCACTGTTCCGTCGCTGTGGTGGAGTTCAACCGTGACTTTACCGATCCCGATTTCATTGCCGCCATCCTGAACACCGTCACCATCCACATCCAGCCAGATGGTATCCCCTATGGACCCGATATCTGATCCAGAGCTGTCGATAAAGCCGAAGTCTATCGTGGAGATAGTTTCACCTGCACCCAGGGAAACCGCCGTAACCTGATCCAGGCCGCCATCCCCGTCGTAGTTGGGTACGTACCCTGCCGGCAATCCGCTAACAACTTCGATGGTATAGTCGCCTGCCGGGAGCCCGCTGAACTGGTACCGGCCATTGGCATCGGTGATGGTGGTGAGCACCTCGGAAGCATCCACCACCCCATCATTGTTGAGATCGCCTGTCAGTTCCAGCGTGACGCCGGCAAGCCCTGTTTCCGCTCCATCAAGCAGGTTGTTGCCGTTGCTGTTTTCCCACACCTGGTCCCCGATGGTCCCTGTACCGGCATAGCCGAAGTCCTGGTCGAGGTCATAGAGGTGGGTTTCGTCCAAAAGGATGGTTGATTGATTATCATTGCCTCCGTCAGGATCTGCAATGAGGGAAACTCCATCAGGCAGGTCTGAAGTGTCCATTATCACCGTGTAGGAACCTGCTGGGAGAAACGTGAATATGTAAAAACCGTTTTCGTCGGTTGTGGTGGTCAGGGTGGTATCTATGACAGCATCATCGTTCAGGTCAACCAAGAGGGTGACATCCACATTGGCCAGACCTACGTCGCCTGAACCGACTTCTTCGATGTTATTGCCGTTGAGATCCAGCCAGATAGTATCTCCTATGCGTCCCAGTTCCGTACCTGTACCAGTATAGCCGCGATAACCGAAATCCAGGTTGTAATTTGAAGTACCCGGTGTAAGCGTTACCTGGGCTTCACCATCGGCTGTTCCCTGGTAATCGTAGGTGCAGGCCGCATTTCCCGGCAGAGTTGTGTCATCAACCTGTACGGTGTAGGTCCCCCCTGCCAGCCCGGTAAAGAGATAGTCGCCGGCTGAATCGGTCACCGCAGTGTCAATAACCGTACCATTGCTGTCGAGGAGGTTGACTGTAACGCCGGTGATGCCTATTTCACTGCCTCCGTCCTGGATACCGTCTCCATCAAGATCCAGCCAGACCCGATCCCCGATTTCACCTGGAGTAACAGCCGTTGGATCAAGGTACCCGAAGTCAGCCGTACTGAGATTTTCACCTGCTGCCAGATTGACGGTGGTGGCATTATCCGGGGTGTTGTCCAAATCATAATTGGCGTCACCGGCGGTCAGGCCCCCCGGCAAGGTACTTGTGTCCACTGTTATGGTATACGCACCGACACCCAGTCCTGTGAATTGATACTGTCCATTACCGTCCGTTACCGTGGTCAGTGTTTCGGAGATGCCGTCACCGTTCAAGTCCCCTTCCAGTATGACCGTGACATTACCCAGGCCTGTTTCATTGCTGTCATAGTTGGAATCCCCATCTGTGTTGAGCCACACAGTATCACCTATGGAGCCGGTTCCCACATACCCGAAATCCACATCATCAACATGCGCGTTTTGAGATGTTAGTGTGAGCGTATGCTGGGAATCGAGAACCGCGTCAGGGTCTGCCGTCTGGTCGGTCAGACCGTTCGGCATACTGGTGACGGAGATGACATATTCCGAAAAAGGCAGATTATCGAATTGGTAGCTGCCATCGGCATCGGTGGTGACGGTAGTGGTGTATTCATATACTCCGTCACCGTCAAAATCTCCCTGCAGGGTAACCTGGGCTCCAGATATGCCCATGCCTGTTTCATCCTGCAGACCGTTTTGATTGGTGTCGTACCATACCGTATCTCCTATGGAGCCGCTGCCGGTGTAGCCGAAGTCCACAGTCACCAGATGCTGCCCCTCAGCCAGAGAAACCGAGCTGGTGGAATCGTTTCCGCCATCCAGGTCATAGGTCTCTGAAAGACCATCGGGCAGGGTGGTATAGGTAGGATCAACAGTGATTTCGTAATCGGAAAAACCTGCCAGGCCGGTGAATATATAACTCCCATCGTCGGCGGTGGTGGTTGTCCGGGTAAAGTCAGAGGTTCCATCGCCGTCCAGATCGGCGGTGAGTACGACCTCCACACCTTGTATGCCCACATCGTCACTGGTGACGTTTCCGGAATTGTCTGCGTCATAGAACACCAAGTCACCGATGGAGCCGGTATAGTCTACGCTGAAATCCGCTGTATCAGTATCCTGGGAGCCGTCCACCGTCCAGACCTGTTGACTGTCGCCGTCATCATATATACGTTCGCCGGTGGTTGTGCCGTCCTGGCTGGACCAGTCTGCATCCACGGTATTGGTGGAGCTGTTGGTGTTGTCGCTGCTGAAATAACTCGGACCGACCAGGGCAAAGTAGGTGATGGTCAGGGTCTGGCCTGAATCAATATCCCAGCCGTCGCTGCCGTTTGTCATGCTTAAGACACCACCCCTTTCACTGATATCCAGGCTGACATTGCTGCCGTTGAGAGTTGCCGTTGGGGTATAGGTAATGCCCTGGTACGTACCCTGGATATAGGTCACACCATCGGCCGGCTGGTCGTCCGCAGTTACCTCAAAGGCCGTTGCTTCACCCGTATTTTCCAGGGTGACCTGGTATTCCACGACGTCCCCGACCTGGACATCGGCTGTGGCTCCATCAGCCGTGTCGCTGATGACCTTGGTGGTGTCGATGACAGGCTCAACAATATCGTAGCTACTGGTATCTGTTACTGCTATGGTTTGACCGCCCGTATTGATAAAACCGGCGGTGGCGGTGTTGGTTTGCGTCAAACCGTCGCTGTTGGAGAGAATATTATCGACCCTGGCCTGGTAAGTGATAGTGATGGAGTCATTGGAATCAACATTGAAATCACCGAACGACCAGGTTATTTCGGCATGTCCGGAGCTTGTATCAACCGTACCTGTCGGGTCGGGATCGGTAAAGGATGAGGTGACCGTATCGCTGCCTGCGACAAAACTCATGCCTTCAGGAAGGGCGTCGGTAATGGAGAAGGAATTAAGCTGTCCCTGGGGCACGTCAATTTCGATGGTGTAGGTGATAATGTCTCCAATGGTTGCCTCGCCGTCAACCTGGTCATTGGTCTTGGAGAGAACAACCCCCATCTCAAAGGTTGAGGAGTCCGTATCCAGATCCTGGTCCACCAGCCTGCCCGGCCGATCATCATAGAGTCGTTCATTGGTATCCGTACCGTCGAGGCTTGTCCAGTCTGCATCCACGGTATTGGTATGCAGGTCGCCTATGACGGCCGTACTGAGTACTGAGATCGTATACTGGACCTCGATATAGTCCCCCTGGGCAATATCCCATGAATCCGTGTCTGTTGAGGAAAAGGTAACCGTACCATTTCCTGCATCAAGGACGGCCTGGCTCTGGGCGGTGATGTCTGTTGACGTACCGGAACCGGTATCATGGTAGATGACGGTCATGCTGCCGCTGTCATAGGAGACCCCCTGCGGCAGAGTATCCACGGCCGTAGTTTCATAGGCTGTGGAGTTTCCCTGATTGGTCAGGCGGAAAGAGTAGTCAATGGTATTGCCGGCCTCCACGCTGCCCAGGATGTTGTCTGAGTTTTCGATGAGTTTATCCGTGACAATCTGGGCTTCCAGAACCGTAACATCGGTGCTATCGGCGGAGGTCTGCGGGGTATTGTTTTCATCGAGCCAGTGCAGCGTCACATTGTTGGCCAGGGTGTCTCCCTGATCATTGCCGATGATATCCCTGATCAGCGCCGTATAGGTGATGGTGAAGGTTTTTGTTCCGGAGTCAGGGGTGTTGGTGATATCCCCGAATTGAATTTGCAGTACATCGTCGTTGCCGTCCGTTTCCGTTGAGGTGGTGATCGATACACCGGAGTTCATGGTTATGGAGCCGTCCCCGGCAATGCCGGCGTTGGCAATGCTCAGTCCGGTCGGATCGTCTACACTGATGGAATCAAGACTGAGAATCTCAAGCCCTGCAACGACATCATCGGTCAGGGTAAAATCCTGGGCAGCCCCCTCGGGGAGGCTAACGGTCAGGGTGTACTGGACCTGGTCGCCGATTGTGCCGTCAGCCGGTAAAACAACCTTGTCCACGGTAACATCCGAAATATCCACGCTGGCAGTGTCGGCTTCAGCAGGGTGGCTTGCTCCTCCCTCTGAGCCGGCGTAGGAGAGGACGGAGGCCGTATTGTCAAGGTTCTGGTCTGGCCCCACATCATCATGGATGGTCAGGTTGTAGGTGACGAGGATAATGTTCTCGCCGGGATCGCCGTCTATGGCCCCCAGGCCGTCACCATCATCTGCTGTGCCGTTATTATCCTTGTCGTACTGGCTGATGGACAGTCCCGCTCCGAAATAATCCGCGACCACATCCGAAGAGGTGCTGGTGTCGACCTCGTTTCCCAGACCGTCGGTAATGGAAAAATTGCTGATATCCGCTGTAGTATATCCCGTGGGCAGAACATCATTGAGAGTGATATCATAGGCTGCGGCGTGTCCGGTGTTTTCGATGACCACCGCATAGGTGACGATATCGCCTGCATCCACATTGGACAGGTCGGTGTCAATCGAGTTGGCATCAAGCCAGTCACTGGTCACCACTCCGCCATTGGCAGTGAAGAGATATCCTGTGGCGGCGTCGTCAAAATAGATGTCCACATTGGCGTTGCCGCTGAACGTTCCGTAGGAATCGTCAGCGTCAATAACATCGACAACTCCCTTCTGTATTTCAAGGACCGGTTGGTCCAGGGTAAGCTGGACGATCTGATCTTCCTCGGCAACGGTGCTGGTGGTATTATTGAAAGTCCACTCCGCCTGGTTGGTCAGGTGCAGCCCGTCCACCATGGGCTCATCGGTAATGGTTGCCGTCAGGAGCAGATCTATGGTAACGGGTTGCGAGCTGGTAATGGGAGCGTCATAGGAACCAAAATCAAAACTGATCGAATTATTGACAAAATCGGTGGTGACCGTTGGTGCGACAGGCCCTGAACCTTCGGCAAGCGAGCTGCCGTTATGAACGAGGCCGTCAATATCCGCCTCGGAAAGATTGTGCGAAGGGAGAAGGAATTCGACCTCACCTGCGGTGAAATCAACGTTGCCGTCAAAATCAGCGGCACTGCCTGTAAATTCACTGACAGAGTATACCGGCAAGGGCAGGAAATCCGTGATCACAAGGTTTTCAAAATCAGCAAGGGAGATATCAAGGGTCAGGCGATAGGTGACCAGATCGCCTGGAGTAATTCCCTCCTCATCCAGGTCGTGAACCTGCCCTTCACTGTCTGTATAGGTATGATCTGCCTGGTTGACTAAGTTTCCGTTGACGGCGTAGACAGTTTTAGCCGTATCAGCTTCTCCGATGGTGATGCTGGTCCCTGAGTCATCTGTCTGTGTATGGGTTGTGAAGCCGTCAGTGATATCCGCACTTACGTCTACCTGATTTGTAATGCTGTCCTGAACATCTATGCTGGCATCACCGGTACCCTGGGGTGAGTTGTGGAATTCCCCGTATTCATCATCAATGGTAGTGCGAAAGGTGACGGTTATATAGGTCGCATCACTGTAATTACGCACATTAAGGGGGTCCCCACTGGTATCAGCTCCATCGGGATCATCTGCATAGCCCGCACCGGTAAGTGCCCCGTCTCCTGAAACGGATGCAAGCAGGGCAGAGATGTCAAAGCTCAGTTCAGTGCCCCCGACATCGTCTGCGTCATATTTAGTGCCAAGGGTGTAGTCGGTGTTCAGGGTAAAGGTATAGGTGTTGGTGCTGCCGTTTTCATGTACGGTGATGGTGGGGGTAAAGCTCGCGTCGAAACTCTGGCCGTCACCCAGGATGTCAGTAATCTGAACACCGGATGCTTCATAATAATCAGATATATCGACTTCTATCTGATACTCAAGGGTCGCCCCGGGAACGGGGTCTCCTCCACCGACCACGGATACATCTTTATAGGTGACAATGGAGGCAATTTCTATCTGGTTGTCCGATGGTGTGTCGTTATCTGCATCATTCAGGGCTCCCAGGGGGCTGTCTGACCCGTCGGAGACGGCTGTATTGTTGTAGGTACCTGTGACAGAGGCTTCGTTGAGGACATCGCCGACATCACTACCTGTTACAGGCAGCAGAGAAGAACCTCCGGAGTCGGTGTCTGCAAAGTACACGCTGTAAGTGATCTGATACTCACTTGTGCCGCCATCGGCACTGGCAACTCCCTGGAGATCACCCAGGCTGATGCTGAGCAGCCGTTCGGAACCGGTAGAGCCCAGAACCGTGAACTCCACTGGCTCTGCGTTCACCGTAGCACTGACAGCCGACGCTCCGTTGACCGGAGTGACAGTGACATCACCACGATAGACTGCTCCTTCGGGGAGATAATCGCTCACCACCACGTCTGACACGTTTTCGCCTGCCGCCACATTGACGGTCAGGGTATAGGTTACCGGATAGTTGGGGCCTGTTACAGTCTGTTCTTCAGGGGCGTCATTGGTCTTTTCAATGTCAATGACCTGGGGGGTAACGGTCAACGTCTGGGATGCGCCTTCCTGCAGGGGACCATGCTGGTTGTCGGCAGTATCACCATATGTGAACCCAGCCCTGTAACTGATGTCGTATCCGGTGCCGACGACGGCACCGTCGCTGGTTGAGGCTGTCGCTTCAAAGACGACTTCAACGGCAGGCTGTCCTGTGGTGAAGCTGCCGAACGGCTGTTCGAGGTAATACCAGGTATCGCCTTCGCTGCCTGCCGGTAAATCAAGGATGGTTCCCGCCGTAATGGAACCGGTTGTCTGGCCGGGATGTTCAGTGACAACATTGTTGGAGCCGTCAAACCACTGACCGCCCGAATAGGTGAAGGTCTGGGCCGTCATCGCACTTCCATAAATGGTTGGGCTACCCTGGACAACGATTTCCTGCGGCACCACCACATCAAGGTATGGCCCATACCCCGTTTCCGTGGCCACATCGTTACTGGTGTCGTTGTCAAAGACGATAGAAAAGATGAAGGTACTGTTGACCATGGGCTCGGCGTCGGAAACCGTGCCGATGGATGTGGGTTCAGGTGAGGCGAGCAGGCCTTCCCATAACGCGGTTGCATCTTTGTGGGGCTGCGTTTCAATGACCCCTGTTGTTGCCTCAAGTTCCCAGTCCCCTCCACTAAAGGAATTGCCGGTGGCGTCATCGGATGCTGCCACGTCAGCGTTGGTGAGTTCAGCCATGGTCTTTATAAAACTTATGCCGGTGGTATCCTGGCCCACATTGCAGCCATACAGCAGGATATCTCCCTGTTCGGAGAGGCTTTGTCCCCATTTTTCCAGATCCTCAGTATAGGAAGTGATGCTTTCCGAATCTATGGTGTCACTGCCGAGCTGCAGTGTGTTGCTGCTGCCGTGAGAATAGATATGGATGCCGGTGAGGTTGTCGTGGCTTTCCAACACATCAGTGATCTGTTTAATTTCATTTTCCGAGCCATCCAGGATAACGGTCTCAATGCCTGTTGCTGAATAGAGATTCGTTGAAGAGTCAGTGTCGGCCTCGCCGCCAATGTCTTCCAGTACACCGTTGAGCAAGGTTTCATACTCACTGATAGTGCCGTCTATGAAGACGACCTGGGTTGTATCAGTATTCTCATTGTTTGCAGCAGTACTCTCTGCCTGGACACTGTCCCCTTTATCGTCATCAAAGATTTCTTCCGATGCAGTATTTTCTTCTGCGGTATGGTCGGCGCTTTCATTCTGCTCAATGGAATCGGAGATGGTCTCCTGTTCTTCAATGGCATCCTGAGTGTCTTCCTGCACAGGAGACGAGACAACTTCATCCTGCACTCCTTCGGTTTCAGCTGTTTCTTCCGAATCCGGCTGAACTGCGGCGGCCTGATCACTTGAAGCGTCACCCTGCTCTGCACTTTCAGGGGTGTCAGTCGAGGGTGCGTCCAGGGCGTCCTGCTCGATTTCACCAGAAGACTGCTGTTCGGCATCCTGGTCCGGCGCCGTGGTTTCATCCGGGGAAATGTCCATGGACTGGTTAATCGCGTCCGGTGTTATATCGGCATCGGCGGCAACGGGGTTGGCATCCAGAAATATGCGTTCTTCGAGTTGCTCGAGCAGGAGATGGCTTTTCTTTTTGATAGTCATTATGAACTTACCGAAGTCTGTGCTGTGAAAAGTCTGGTAAAGTTATTGGTAACAATTGTCAATTACGTTCAGGTGGTTATATACCAAATTGAAGAGAGGGGGCAAAGCGGTTTTGTCTTTTTTATATGATTTCAGCTGAATAGGTGAGAGTAGTCAGCTTGAGTACGTTGAAAGTGCAGGAAAGTTGTCTGCTGTGCTGAAAATTGGTGTGGGGGAAAGCATGGAAAAAAAGTTTCCCGTGCCTGGCTCGAGAGGTATTGGGAGGCTGTGAGCGCCTGATGAGAATGTGAGGTTCAGGAAAAAACGCCCCCATGCAACAGGATCAGGATTGTTTCATGGGGGTGGAGGCTGATCAAATTGCGACTGTCAGGAGAGGGCGAAAAGGCGGTCACCATCCCGTGATCCAAGCCATCTTTCACGAAAGGAGAGGGGGGCGTAGCGTCTGCGTCTCCGACTCTGATCTATTCGTTGCATGGCAAAATCGGTCATGGCCCCATCACAAAAAGAGTCCGAGAGTCCCGCTGTTGTACCGAGAGCAAATAACGGTTGTTCGGTAGAGATTTTGATGGTGGTGGGGGAATGTTCCTTCTGGGTCAGGATAACGGGAATATTGCATCCGCCGGCTGCTTCCTGCGCAGTGTGCCTTTGCAGTTTGAGCAGGCCCGCCGAAGCGCGGATGAGTTCCGAGCAGAGGTCATTATCCAGGTTTGCGCACAGGGCGATGGCGCCGAACTGCTGCCTGAGCAAAGGCAGGCGAAGCAGATAGAGCAACTGAGTCTTCCGTGCCGCAAGCGATCCCCGGAAATGGGCGTTTATCACCAGTACGGAGTCGCCGTCCTTGCGGATAACACCGAATTGGGCCAGGCGGATATTGTTGTCATTATCCGCTACCGAAAGGCTGCCGCTGTTCAACATCCAGTTTCCAGCCCCTGTCAAGATAGACAGACCCACAGGTCCGTTGTTTGTCGTTTCCCCGCTGTGTGAATCAGCGGCGACCTGGGTGAATGCATAGCTCATGGTTACGGAAGAGGCAAAGGTCTTGATAACGTCATAATGATCGACATGCGGAGTAGAGGCCGTGTTTTGAAAGCACAGGATGTCAGGCGAATGTTCACGGGTGTCCCGGGCCATTTGGGCGAGGCGCCTCCCATGGTCTGAGCTGCAGTTATGGTGTATGGTGGCAATTCGTATCATGGCATACAATCTCCATAGTTGCTTGGGGCTACTGGTTACGCTGCTGTGGGAATCTTGCGCTGGGTAAACAGGTGAACGCGACTTTTTCGCTCCCGGCGGTTGATCTCCTCATCGCCGGGGGCAAAGATTTCCTGAACCACTCTGCCCTGCCAGCATGGATGTGACTCAAATTCAAGTACCTGGGCAAGGGTGGGCGTAAGATCCATGAGAGAAATCTTTCTTTCTATGCAGCATCCTTCGGCAATGCCGGGACCGGAAATGATCCAGGGTAAAGGTTCATGGGAAGGCGCAAAGGTGTCCTGATGGTCCCATGAGCCGCTGTGTCCTGCCAGCACCATGAGGACATATTCATTCTGCAGACCCACCACTGCCATCTGTTCGATCAGCAGGTCTACTGCCTGATCCGCCCGTTCTATGCTTTCCAGATACGGTTCTGAAAGATATCCGAAATGCGTACCGGCAATATCCGTTCCCTGGAGATAGAGCCAGCAGACATCAGGTTTCTCTTTCTGCAGGTGGCGCGCTGCCTGGTCTGCGAGCCGGTTGTCTACGTTCTTTATCCCGCCGGAGTTGATAAACAGGCTCGTATGCAGGCTGTCTTGGGGAAAAAGGCTGCGAATCTGCTCTTTAGAGTAGAACAGTGAAGTAGTGCGGTTATGGTAGCGGGCGATGCTTGTGATGGATGTGGTATGGGGAGAAATACCGACGCTGCTGCTGTTGGTGATGATGCCGTGTTCGGAAACAGGCATGGAAGTGAAGAGTGTGGCTAAGGCCGGCAAGGTCAAATCCGGTCCGTTATGGTAAAGGTTCTCAGCATATGTTCCTTGGGAAATAAGGCGATCCAGACAGTGGACATGAGCACATTGCAATGCTTCCTGTCGTAATCCGTCTATCACTACACACACCACTTTCGCCATGTTGCCTCCTTATCTGTTGAGGTAATCCTCGAATATGATGATATATCGAATGTCTGCACAGGTTGCGGCAGGCGTTTCCCCTTAACGGATTATTTTCGGCGGGCTCGCCTTGAGATCTGTTTCTCTGCTTCCCTGTTCGCGGTGACTGTACGAACACCCTATTATGATGCGGTTAATCTGTGGTTATGATTTGATAATGATAACCTGTGAAACTGCCGGCTTCTTGATGCTGACGGTTTTCTAATACGGCTGTAACCTTTCATTAAAAGAGCTGTGGCATGATAATAAAAAATTGAGTTTAAAGATTATCAGCAGCATACAGCTGTATATTTGGAGTATTTCACCTGACAACGGTAGCTCTATGCGTTATTCTTTGATGCTGGCGCCTTCCCCTGAAGCAGAGCTTTGGAGCAAGGGGTGTCAATGGCTGGGCAACGATATTATCCGCAATCAAGAGGTGGATCAGCCTTCGGTACAGGGCATTGAAGAAGCACGGCTGTGGGAGTTGACCAGAAGGCCGAGGAAATACGGTTTTCAGGCGGTGGTGAAGCCTTTTTTTCGTCTGGCAGCGGGAAAAAAAGAAGAAGAGTTACGCGCCTTTGTCAAAGAGTTCGTAACCAGATATGCTCCTCTGGTAATTCCCCAATTGCGTATAGCCCTCCGGCATGATCGATTCCAACTGGAACCCACGACCCTTCCGGCTGAGCTGCCGGCTTTTTCAGCTTCGGCAACACGACTTTTTGATCGTTTCTCAGCGCCGTTGAGCCCCAGTGAGTATGCACAGAAAAAAGCGGCGATTTTGACTCCCGAGGAGAGGAAAAATCTGGAGGTCTGGGGGAATCCCTATGTTTTTCATCAGTACAGGTTTCAGATTCCTTTGACAAACCGAATAGCAAACACTGCTGAAAAGGAGGTGATCCTTTCTGCGCTCAGCCGACATTTTACTTCTGTCAGTACAGCGCCTGTTGTGATTGATGCGCTCTGCCTCACCGTTGAGGCGGGCACGGAACAGACCATTCAATGCATTGAACGTTTTCCGTTCACCGGGCAATCAACAGGCGCCAAGGACCAGATCCCATATGAACCAGCCACACAAGAAGACTTTCGTCCTCGATACCAACGTTATTCTCCATGATTCATCCTGTATAACCCATTTTCAGGAACATGATGTCGTCATTCCCATCACCGTGCTGGAAGAATTGGACCAGTTCAAGAAGGGGAATCAGATGCTCAATTACCATGCACGGGAGTTTGCACGCACCCTCGACTCGCTCAGCGCCAATAAATTGTTTAACGGCGGAGTTGAAATCGGTGCAAACAAGGGACGTGTATCCATAAAGCTCGAGTATGCGCTTCACCCTGATCTACAGAATCATTTTCCAGCGGCAACCAAGCCGGATCACCAGATTTTGAACATCGGTTACCATCTAGCCAAACAGGATCCTGAGCGAAAGTACATCCTGGTAACCAAAGACATAAATCTGCGGATGAAAGCCAAGGCTGTAGGGCTTATGGCTGAGGATTACACCACGGATCATGTCAAGGATATCAATCAGCTCTATTCCGGCAGAAGGATCATCGATCTGAACGGGACAGGCGCGGAACTGATAGAGCGATTGTACCGTAATCAGGAAGAGGGCGTATCGCCGGATCAGTTTCCCGCTGAACAGCCGCTCACAGCCAATGAGTATATGATACTGCGCAACGGCAGACAGTCCGCCCTGGCATACTATGACAGCCTGGCCAAGAGTCTGCATACGGTCCAAAAAAATACCGTCTATGGAATAACCCCCAGAAACGCGGAGCAGAGTTTTGCCGTGCATGCCCTGAACCGCGTAAATGTGCCCCTGGTCTCGTTAACCGGAAAGGCCGGCACCGGTAAAACCCTGCTCGCCCTGGCAGCAGCCCTGGAACAACGTAACCTGTACCGCCAGATCATGCTGGCCAGGCCCATTGTTCCTTTATCCAATAAGGATATCGGGTACCTTCCCGGTGATATTCAATCCAAACTCAATCCGTATATGCAACCGCTTTATGACAACCTCTCGGTTATTCGCAACCAGTTTCCGGAGAATTCCGATATGAATAACCGGCTTGATCGCATGTTGGAGGAAAAGAAGCTGATTATCGAGCCGTTGGCCTATATTCGCGGCAGGAGCCTGGTAAAGATTTTCATGATTGTCGACGAGGCCCAGAATCTGACCCCCCATGAAGTCAAGACCATTATCACAAGGGCCGGAGAAAACGCGAAAATCGTGTTCACCGGTGATATCTATCAGATCGATCATCCCTATCTGGACAGTCAATCCAATGGGTTGAGTTATCTTATCGAGAAAATGCAGGGGCAGTCACTGTATGCCCATGTGAACCTGGAAAAAGGGGAGCGCTCCGAGCTCTCCATGCTTGCGAGTGAATTGTTGTGAAGCCCATGGTGAAAAGATTGAAAACACTACCTGTTGCAGTGCTGCTTCTGGCTGCAGCAGGTACGAGTCCGGCCGCGCGGGCATCCGGTCCGGCCGGTTTTATCTACCGAGAACAGACCGGCGATGAAATGCATGAGTATGAATGGCAGCTGAAGCGTCAGGGTGATCAGGTGGTGATTACCTCCAGGGAGCCTGACAAATTTTTTGAAACCACCTGTGCTCCGGACGGTTCAACATTGCGTTGGGAATACCATGCCGAGGACGGGTCCATGGTCGTGGCCCATCGCCAGGGCGATACACTTATTGTGGAACGCAACGGGAAGGGAAAACAGGAGAAGAGCGCTGAAAAACTGGATGCGCGGCCCTGGTATCAACCGCTTTCGTTCAGCTTGCGGACAGTCGCCGCCGGTGAGCCCCAGGCATCTTCTTTCTGGATGATCCGTCCGGATACTCTGGAGCTGGTGGCATTGACCGCGGAAAAAAAGAAGTGCCGGCCGGTGGAGGTAAATCAGAGCGCAATACCTGCCTGTGAAGTGGAAATCCGTAAAGAAGGCCTGTTTGCCTCGTTCTGGCACGCTTCGTATTGGTTTCGCCGGGAGGATAAGCAGTTTGTCCGCTATGAAGCGGTGCACGGCGGGCCGGGAACACCGGAAACCGTTATCCAGCTTGTCGAAGAGCAACTCTGATTCGGATGCAAGCCGGCCGCCTGTTCTTCTACTGAATCACCAGGTTGTTGTAAAACTGCTTGGTGCAGGCATCCCAGGAGAACTGCTCTGCACTGTTCCTGCATTTTTTACGGTCAACTTCCAGGGCCTTGGTTGCCGCTTCGTGCAGGTCGTTGCTGAGCCATCCATTGATACCGTTTTTGACCAGGTACTTGGGTCCGGTCACCGGATAAGCAGCCACAGGTACACCTGAAGCCATCGCCTCCAGCAGCACTACGCCGAAGGTATCGGTCAGGCTCGGGAAAACAAACACATTGGCCGCCGCGACATGGTTGGCCAGGTCTTCGCCTTTTTTAGCTCCGGTAAACCGAACGTCAGGGTATTTCTTTTTATAATCCGCCAGGGCAGGCCCGTCACCGATGACGTATTTGCTTCCCGGCAAATCCAGGTCAAGAAAAGCCGGCAGGTTTTTTTCCACAGCCACCCTGCCCACATACATGAACACGGGCCCGGGATCTGAGAGAAAATTTTTGTCCCTGGGCCTGAACAGGTTGGTGTTCACGCCCCTTGACCAGGGAACCAGGTTTCTGAAGGATTTATCCTGCAGCTCGTCGATAAGGGTCGGGGCGACCATGGTCTGTTTCGCCGCACCGTGGAATCGTTTGATCAGGCAGTATGAGAGACGGAGCGGGACAGGAAGTCGCAGGCGGAGATATTCAGGGAACCGTGTATGGTAGGAGGTAGTAAAAGGGATTCCCGCTTTGCGGCAGGCGGCCCTGGTTGCCCAGCCTATGGGACCTTCCGTTGCAATGTGGACGGCGTTGGGTTGGAATTGTTTCAGGGATGCGTATATGGTTCGTTTCAGCACCAGGCTCAGACGGATTTCAGGATACGTGGGGCAGGGGACAGTGGCAAATTTGTCCGGGGTCAAGGTTTGAACACTGTGCCCCCAGCCGCGAAGGGTTTCAACCGTCTGGGTCAGGGTCGTCACTACTCCGTTAATTTGAGGATGCCAGGCATCTGTTGCGATACACAGTTTCATATTCTTCTGTAAATATAAGTTCTTCGAGCGGATTCTCATTCTGCCATTCGATAATCCCGAGACGGCCTTCCATGTTTTCGGCAAGTGCGGTGCAGCTTTCAACCCAGTCACCTGAATTGTTGTACAGGGCCTTGCCGATCTCTCGAATGCCTGCTTTATGGATATGTCCGCAGATCAGGCCGTCCACATCGTTTGTCGCGATCTCCTGGGCAACGACTTCTTCATATTTTCCCATATAGTTGACCACAATCTTGACCTGGTGCTTCAGCCAGGCGGAAATGGATTTATAATCCTTTCCCACCGCGCGCCGTCCAAGGTTGAGCCAGCGATTGACAACCAGAAGCATGTTGTATGCAGTGGCGCCGATGTTGGCCAGCCAGGGGCTGTTCTGAATAACCGGGTCAAACTTGTCGCCATGGAGGATCAGGTAGCGCATACCGTTGGCCGTCTCATGGACCACTTCATTTTCAATGCGGATATTATTGATCACATTGCCGCTGAATTTGCGGAGCACATGGTCATGGTTGCCCGGGATGTAATAGACCTTGGTCCCGTTGGAGGCTTTTTCGAAAACAGTCTGGATAATACGATCATTGATCTGGGGCCAGTGCCATTTTTTTTGCGCCTGTAACAGATCGACAATGTCTCCGACCAGGTACAGATATTCGGACTCAGTGCGCTGCAGAAAATTGAGTAACTGTCTGCTCTGCAGATTTCTTGTGCCCAGATGAACGTCGGATATCCAGATTGATCGAAAATAGAGCTGAGACATGTAGCTTCTCCCTTTTTAACCCGCATTTTCTATGACTATTTGAAGTTTGTCTTGTCAACTGATTACCAACACAGTGTTTTCGAACCGTCATGGAACTGTTTGTTTTAGGTTGGAACTTGGTTTGTGCTTTTTGAGGACAAGGAAAGGGTTTCGTTAAATATGCTTCTGCACAATGTCGAAATTCAGGGTCGAGGTGGTCACCATGCTTTTACCGAAACGGAAAAAAAGGACAGCCCACAGTACCTGAAGGGCGATCATGGGGATGGGATCTGCCAAAAGCGTGAGTCCCTGTTTGATATCAGGAACAGGTGCGGCGTGGATTTTCGGGATCAGTGTGAGACAGATGCCTATGGGAAGGGATGCCAGGCTCATTTTCTGGTAAGCGGATATCTTGCCGAAGCCGCGGAAATCGGCACGCAGCGTCTCCGAGTAGATCCGCCAGATCTGGGAAACAGACAAAGACAGTAAAAAGGCGGTCGTGTACTGCTCATGCAGAAAACACCAGGTGGAAATCAGGGCGGCACAGGTGTAGAGGATACAGGTAATTCCCTGCACAGGGACCAGCTTTTCACCTTCCAGGCCTCCTTCGTACACGGCCTTTTTCGTTGTACCGGTAAAGATAAAAAACAGATGTGCGTATACTGTTTGCGTCAGGGGAGTGCATGCTTTCAAAGGTTTGCCGTAGCAGCAGCCGAAACTGACGCAGCCGAGCCGCCCCAGTCCCTCGCCCAGTATATAGCCGATGCTTACTGCCGCCAGCAAGACAGACATGTTCAACGTCGGCTGCTGCATCCGTGTCATGACCTGGTTGACCAGTATGATGATGACCGGAGTGGCGAGCAGACCGCAGAAAAATGCGCCTCCAATGGTGAAGGTATACTGCTTCTTTTCAACAATGCGTGCCATGAAGCGGGCGGCGGGGATGCATAGGGCAAAAAGCAGCCCTACCACAGCCAGTACGCCGGCAAGGGGGGCGCCTGCAGCCCTGAGCAGGATCAGGGAAAGCAGAAGGGCAAGAATAGAGGCCGTGGCAACGAGAAAACCATAGTAGGTGAAATTTATGCCCTGCCAGGAAGCTCCCTCTAGTTTTCTGTAGGGTATAATTGCCAGCATCTGCCAACGCTCACCGGGCAGATAGGTAAATCCCAGGTATATGAAAAGGACGCACAATAACGATATGGAACTGAGAAAGAGAAGGTTCATGGTCGTTTCCTGATGTATGGTTTAACGGGCTGTCGCAATGGTAGAGCGTACTTTGATATCGGTTTCAACAAGTGGCTGTTTGAGTCCCGAAGAAAAACGACTGATTACATCTGTGCGTCTGCCGTTAGCCAGCAGATCTTTGCTGAATCGCACCCGTCCCTGCTCAAAAAGCAGAATGTCTGTCGAGCTTCCCGGCCGGTACAGGCTCTTCGGCGCCCCTTTTTCCAGAAGCATTCCCTTGGTGACCGGCTGCGGATTATCGTATTTGCGCTCACTGTAACATTGCACCAGGTCACCGATCATCAGGGCGACCACCTCGATCATGGCCACCTTGCCGATGTTCGCACCTCCGGGAATGTCGGTGTCCAGAATGGTGATGGTTCTTCTGTTCTTGGCGTACAGAGACGCCATGGCAATCACCGCCTGCGGGTTGCAGGAATGGTATCCTCCGGGAAGGGTATAGTGATCCAGCACCCGGCCGCTTACCGGTAGATGATTGTAGTGGTATTTATCCGGAGTCAGCCGAAAAACAGCAAAGTCCGCGTCTTGAAAATATTGTTGCCAGGATGCTGATCCCAGCAGTTCTTCCATGCTGAAAAATTTTTCCTTGATGAACAGATTCGGCGTCCGGGTGAATGATCCCAGCAGCACCTTGGCATCAGCAGGGGACACCACGGCATCCGGTGAGCCGTCCATGGGGCGCACATCCCAGTAACGAATCTGCCGCTCAAAAATTTTTCGTGGAGTATCAAGTCGTTCCGGTGCAGCAACACACTCCTGCAGATTGACGTTCATTTGGTTAAGCAGCTGATTTTTTTTGCGGCTGCCGAATTTTTTCTGCAGATCAAAATGTATCATGCCCAGAAATCCTGACATCTGTTTTGATGTCAGGGCCTGAAACATTGCCGGGGCATACTCTCTGATATTGCTGTACAGGAGTTCGATGGAGCGATCTCCGATGAGTTTTTCCGTGACGATCTCTCCGGTTTCACGGATAACGTATTGATGAGCTTGCACGATGTTTTTTTGTTCCTTTCTTTATGATTCTCCTTGCTCCAGATCCTGCTCGATAATGAGCAGAAACAGGAGCAGGAGCTGATGGAGTTGGGTTTCCGAGGCCGTGCCGCGGAGTACATTGCTGCCGATTGCGGCAATGAAACGGTCAGCCCGAGTTTGGCCGATGATGAGTTCCTTGAGTTTTCCCAGATCGCTTCTGCCTGAATCTTCCAGCTGCCTGCCGTTCCCCGCAAAGGTTTCCAGTCCTTCCTGCAGATGGAGATTGCACAAGTCGCCCCTGTAGTATTGTTCGGCGCAGCGGTTGAAGATGTTTGCCTTTTCTTTCATGGGATCCGGACGCAGGCGATTGCAGCCGGTTATCGAGGCGGTCAGATGCTGTGCGGCTGAGGGCTGGTCTCCGCAAAAAACGGATTCGAGAAAAGAGCACTCCTCACGGGCCTGCCGATCCTCGATGAGCCAGGGGCCGTGCCGGCGCAGGTAGGTCAGGCAGGCCTGTCTGTAAGCGTTCAGGGGAATCCGTATATAACCTTTGTATCTTCTGCTGGGCCTGGTTCGTGAGGTGAGACTGAGGATTTCCCTGAGCACGTTGTTGCCGGAATTTGCCCGTACATAAAAAGTGGGCACTCCGATGGCGCTGATGAAAAAGATCTGCCGGCGTTCGCTTTCTGTGAAAGGGTCATCGGGTATATCGTGATGAGTGATTTCTCCCTCTATAACCATCCGGGTTACAATCGCCGTGACAATGGCCTGCATGTCGGCAGCCCTGGCCAGAAAGTTTCGCATGTCGGGGAACAGCGAATAATGCCTGCCTTCAAATCCATGAAATCCGTACGAGGCCATATCCCGCATTCGAAAGGGCAGGTACATGGCCATGCGGGCGTCAAAAATTCCGAGTTCGGCCAGGTTTTTCTTCAGCAGTTCCTGGTTATGCATGACCCCGTTTAAGCCGGGAGCTGTTTCCTGGCTCTGCAGGGCGACCAGGTAGTCGAGCAGTCTGACATCGGGAAGGTAATCCCCTTTCAGCCTGCAGCAACGCGCAAGCAGGGTATCCAGCCAAAGCGGACCCATTGGGGTGAAATTGTGGCCGCAGAATTGCACTGAGGCCTTTTTCTTCCAGCGTCGCCAGATCATTCGCAGGTGCGAAGATTCCAGCTCGTGGGGGAGAAAACCGAGCACCTTTTCCGGGTGGAAATCCGCAAAGCCGATGCGGCATGGGGCTGCGGAATAGGTTCCTACAAAGAGCGGCAGAAAATGTTCCATTAGTTTGATGATCAGGTCGCCGAAGTATTTTTCTCCATTCTGATAAGGATATCCTAAGGTCCGGGCATAGCATGCTGTCAGGTCCCTGCTTGCCAGGGTGATATGGGTGCCGTTATTGGCCAGAGCAGTGCTTGATGTGTTGGGCAGAACCACAAGGTTGTTGGTCAGTATGCCTGCTTCTTTGAGTTTGGCGATGGTATTGAGCCGGCTGCGGGAAAGGGTGCGGTGACACAGGGCCATATAGGTTCGTTTTTCTTCTCCCCTGGGCCATCCCGAGAGGCACGGATTGAGAAACAACTCGCGGTATACGCCGTCTGGAATAATGGCATTGAGCTGTTTCTGACGCTCCGGCGGACTGGGTGCAAAGTAGAGGTGCACCTTTTGTCCAAGGCGGTCCAACTGGTAGCGTTTTTCGGCATATTGGAGCAGAAGATGGATAAAGAAAAAGCGTTTGCTGCCTTCCTGCGCAAGAGCGGCGCCGGGTAGTGTTCCTTCATCTCCCTTGCTGATGGTGAACGAGGTGATTTCCGGAGAGATATTGTCACTGATAAAATGGCACATGAGCCGTTTACCGACGGCATGAAAAAAAGGATAGTTATGTTCCGGCCGGCTGACCACTTCACCAAGGGATAATTTTAAGAGGTAACTCACAGGGATGCGCAGCCACTCTTCGCCGTTGTTCGTGAACAGGAATCGGTGCAGATCCCCTCTGGGTTCTGCATCAGGATCGGCTTTATCTGCGGAAAAATCGTGCTGGAGAATGGACCTGGTATATGGTCCAAGCAATTCCCGGGGAAACCGCACCCAGGAATTTTCCCATACCTGCAGTTCCTGACCCTGCAGAAAATCCTTGACCTCCCGAAGGTTCTGCTCCGGCAGTTCGCCCCTTTGGGCCCTGAGGATCAGGTTGTTGTAGTAATTGGAGGCTTCCAGGGAAATCGGCAGGTCAACCTGGTCCTTTGTTCCGCTGACCGCAACCTGCAACTCGTTTTCCATTCCGGCTGTAATATCTCCTGCTGTAAACGGCCGCGCCGGCAGCCTTTTTATGTGAAGGCGAAAATTTTCAGCAGCATTGTGCCGGTCTGTAATCGGCGCTGTGGGATGGAACAAGGATAAATGTTTGGTCATGGATGTGTCGTGTATGTGGAGTGCGATCTCTCACCGGAAGTGTAGCTCTGTGGATACATTCGCCTCAAATCTGTAATCCTCGGGATGAAGTGTAAAATTGTTCTATCGGTAACATATCCGGGGGCTGTTAGATACGTGCTACAAGATGATCAGCATTTGGTTAGCCGCAGGCGCCTTTTTCTTTGAAAATTCCTTTCGCAATTTGGTAACACTGTATCAAGCGGATAAAACACGAACTGGAGAAATTCTATTGCGAGTACGCACCGAAGAGCGGCGAAAGAACATCCTGGAAACAGCGGAACAGGTATTTCTGGAGGTGGGATATGAGCGAGCGTCAATGAATGAGATCTCTGCCCGTGCCGGTTGCTCGAAACCGACATTATACGGCTATTTCCCTTCCAAGGCGGATCTGTTTGTGCAAGTTATCGTCAATCGATTGTGCAGTGAGGTCGAACCGGCATTCATGCAATTGCAGGATAGGGCGCAGGATGATCCGAAAACCGTCCTGTCGGAATTGGGGGAGCATTATATCAATATGATAGTAACCCCTGAAGCGTGCGCCTTTAAACGTCTCATTGCCGCAACAATGACGGATCACTCTGAAGCCGAACATTTTTGGGAAATTGGGAATAAACAGGCGATTCTCTTCGTCGAGAATTACCTGGCTGCGGCGACAGATGCCGGGAGATTGCAGGTGAAGTCTTTCAGGGTAGCCGCGCAGCAGCTCCTGGCCCTGTTCGAGGCAGAGGTTAATTGGGGCGGCCCTGTGGGGGTTGCTCCGGATTTTACGTCTGAGATGGCCGGGCAGGCAGGAAGGAACGCGGTGCGGGTGTTTTTAGCAGCCTATGGAGTGAAACCGGGTGTTTGAAAGATATCGTTTAAAGGTCACAAGGCCAACAATGTCGGCATGTCGGCCTTGCAGACGTCGTATGGCTTCTTCCGTGGTAACCACTCACAGGAGCGGCGGTTAAGCTCGGTTACCCTCAGTGTTTACAATGCAAATCGTATAGCTGCTCCAAGGAAAACCGTATCAGTGTCGATATCCTCATCGCTGTCGCTCAGGTCTGTTTCGTGATCAAAGCGATAGTTTGCCGAGATATCCACAAATGTATTGGGCAGTACTTCCAGGTTAACCCCGGCCCTTAAGGCGAAGAACGGCTCATCGTCAAAATCGCCGTCGTAGTAGACCATGCCTATGCCTGCTCCGACATACACTGCATTGCCGAAGAGAATATATGCCTGGGGGGCAAAGGCGGTTTCCTCATACCAGTCCGGCAGGATTTCCAGGTTTGCTTCCACACCGAAATAATCACTCCACCAGTACTGGTAACTTGGTATGTAGGAAAAACCGTTGTCATCGATATCATCGATATCCAGGTCGTCAAGTGCGGTCCAGTAGTTAATCCCAAAGCCCAGCCTGTGTTCACCGTCACCTGCCCAGGCATTGCCTGCCAAGATGCACAGGCCTATCATGCTGATAAGTAATATTTTCTTCATGTTACACCTTTCTTTGGTCTGAAGGTTTTCTGATGAGTTTGAACTGCTGATAAGAGTGCATCCCGCGGTCGCCTCTCCGGGTACACTGATAATAATTTAAACAACTGTTTAACTTATTTGCTTGGGGTGAATGTGTCAAGTTTAAAACTAAACCCTTGGTAAAGAAATAAGAGCAGCCAAGGGCTGGAAACCTGTCGGCATATATGAGCAAGCAGTTTCCGGATGGATTTTTTAAACTTCGTTATATTTTCTGTGTATTGCAATAACTATGCAGGAATATATTTATTTTTTGGCCATGGGGTATAGTGGATTTGAAAACAACGGGGTATGTTACTCGGACCGCGACAAATCTCGACTTTTATCAAAAGGAGAAATAGAGTAACACTGTCTCTCTTTTACAACTCCGTTGGTAACTACTCACAGGGGAGCAGGCAAGTTTGATTACCCCTGTATTTGTAACTGGTTGCAGGGTGCTTGATATCTTTGTAAGCAGAGCGGCTTACGTATGAGCCAATACGCTGCGCCAGTCTGATCGCGGAGAGATCGAGTGGCCTGTGAGCAGTTGCCCCCGTTGTTTTTCAAGGGGCGATTAACCGTGAGTGCGTCATGTTTTTGACAAGAAGACATGCGATTGACAATGCGTGAAATGTATTAATATTACAATGGGTTGGCTGTTGATTCGGCCCGTTGGGACGCCTTGCGTTTCCCCTTTCGGAATTATCCGTGATATTGGTGAAATACAAAGAGGAACAGGAATATGATGTTGCCGTTTTCAGCCGTATTTTTTGGATTGGTGCTGTTGGTCTGGAGTGCCGACCGTTTTGTCGAGGGAGCGGCGTCCACAGCCCGTCATTTCGGTATGCCCGCACTCCTGATCGGCATGGTGGTGGTCGGTTTCGGCACCTCTGCGCCGGAGATGGTGGTTTCCGCCCTGGCGGCTTCCCAGGGGAATCCCGGAATTGCCCTGGGTAATGCCTATGGTTCCAACATTACCAACATCGCGCTGATTCTGGGACTGACGGCAATCATCAGTCCCATAGCCGTGCATTCCCAGGTCCTACGCAAGGAACTTCCCTTACTTACAGTGGTCACTGCTCTGGAAGCATGGCTGCTCTATGACGGCTGTATTACCCGCTTGGATGCGATGCTGCTCCTTGCCCTGTTTGCCGGATTGATGGGCTGGACCATTCGTCAAGGGCTGCAGACAAAGGCGGATGCGTTGGAAAGTGAGATGGAACAGGAGCTGGTAACACATGCCATGCCTCTTGGCCGCGCCGTCTTCCGGCTGCTGATCGGTCTGGTGTGCCTGATTGTCAGCTCCCGCGTCCTGGTATGGGGAGCAGTGGAAATCGCCCAGGGATTTGGTGTCGGCGATCTCATCATCGGCCTGACCATTGTCGCCATCGGAACCTCCCTGCCTGAACTTGCCTCGTCTCTTATCGCAACCCGGAAAGGAGAGCATGACCTTGCCCTGGGCAATGTGATCGGTTCCAATCTGTTCAATACACTGGCTGTGGTCGGTATAGCCGGTGCAATTCATCCAACCGCCGTGGAACCGGAAGTCTTCAGCCGTGATATGCTGGTGATGGTCGGTTTGACCCTGTCCCTGTTCGTAATAGGATACGGGTTTCGGGGCCCGGGCCGCATTAACCGCTTTGAAGGCGCAGGGCTCCTTGCCTGCTATGTGGCGTATTCTTCCTATCTGGTAAAGACCATTATGGCCTAAAAGTCCGGAAAAAGCAGCGGTACGAATGACGCACCCTACCTGAGCCTGGCTGCTGGTGCGAAGGTGGCCCTGTTTGGACGGTTTGTCCTTTGGCTGCAAACACAGAACATCTGATTTGCAATCCAGATGGGTGGAACAAAGGGCGTAGGGTGCGTCACACGCAGCGAAGAGTCTATAAATGACGGAATAAATCTACTTGATCTCGCAGAACACGCATAATGACAATGCAGTTTTCTTCAATGCGGTAGACGATATAATGTTTTTAAGAATGGAAAATACGCACAGATTGTTGAAATTCCATTCGTTCTCGTGCTGTTTGTGGATTGTCGGCGATCAAGCGAATGATCTCGTGTATTTTTTCTTCATACGTATCTGCTTGATTTTGTCCGAAATTGGTTAAACCGTACACATAACTGTCAATAATATCACTTTCTGCACGTGTCGTAAATTTAACCTGCATTCGACTTTAATGCTTTTTCTTTTGCAATGGCGAAGATTTCCTCAAGACTGTTTGGACTGATCCCGGACTCTTCAGCCTCGTCGATTAAAGTCTGCATGGCCGTAACAGCTTGCCTTTTGTCCTGGTCTTTCCTTATCAGGTCTCGAATGTAATCACTTGCCGTGGAATACCGACCGTCTTTCACTTGTGTCTCGCACCAGTTTTTCATAGGTTGCGGAATGGAAACATTCATTTGAGCCATAGTAAAATCCTCCTCATGTGATGAAAAAATAGCACAGCTCTGTTGCAATGTCAAAAATTGACAATTATTTATCCGACAGTCTCCGTCAGAGAGCGGTATGCGCCATGCAGGAGTGACAAACTTTCATGCTTCGTTGTGGCCGGCCAATCTGATCCAGCCATGCTGGTTAGACGAATTGTTGATGGCTTAAGCCGTTTTACGTTTTTCACTAAAGGGCCAAGCTCTGTATTCATGAAGTTGGGAGCAACTATTTGCGGTGTGTCGACCTACGGGTTGGTCATGTACTGGAAGGAGAGCTGGGGCACTGCAGCATTTGTAGGGGGTATCGGAATAATTATTTTCGGTCTGGGATGGTTGTTCAGATTGGCCGCTGATCTCTCTTTACCAAGAAATTGGCTGCTGGATCATACCTCATCATACCTCGGCAGTTTGTTCATTGTTCTTGCCTTTGCCGGTGTAGTCCGGGACGGGATTATTGAACCGGTCCGTTTGGCTTTTATGCTTTTCTCCTTCGGACTGGAACATCTGCCTGTTTGAGTGATTGCCATGACACCGCAATTGTACGTATGACGCACCATATATTTTTTGTTTTTACCTTCTCCCTTCAATCACCCCCCTGTACCATTCAAGATACTGCTCAACCGTTTTTTCATGGTCATGCAGGCAGGCGCGATTACGGCTCTCTTCACGCCATGCAGGCCATAGCCCTTGACTGGTAAAGAAGAGTTCCATCTTTTCCGCAAGACTTTCGGCGTCTCCGGGGGAAAAGAGAAACCCGTTGCGGTAATTGGTGACCAGTTCCGGAAGGGCGCGGGCATCGGCAGCCAATACCGGCAGGCCGCCGGCCATGGCCTCCAGGGTGGCAATGGACTGGAGTTCTGCGTGCCCGGCCATGACAAAACAGTCTGCACTGTGCAGCAGGGCAGGGAGGTCTTGAGCCGGTACAAATCCGGGCATGCTTACCCTGTCGCGCATTCCCAGGCTGTCTCGTTGCGCGGCAAGGGTTTTGCTGTAACTGCCTTTGCCGGCCAGTATCAGACGTGAGTTGTCGCCCCGCAGTTTTGCAAAGGCTTCCAGTACGGTATCCAGACCTTTTTCGTGGTCGATCCGTCCCACATACACCAGCACGATTTCATCTTCACCGACATCGAACAGTTTTCTTCCCTTTTGTCGTTCCTCAGCTGAAGGGGGATGGAAATGGCGGGTGTCTATACCGCAGGAAATAGCGCGCACAGGAGGACGTATATGTTGCTGTTTGAGAATGGCAACCCCTGTTTCCGTAGGAGTGGTGACGGCATCCACCTTATTGTATATGCGCAGCATATGCTTCCAGAGCATGGCTGTGCTTTTACGACGCAGCAGACCTGGGAGTCTGAGATTGTCCGTGATGTTGTCCGGCAGGAAGTGATTAGTGGCAACAACCGGGATATGCTGCCTTTTGGCTATTTTAAAGGCTGCACTGCAGAGAAAGTAATGATCCTGCAGGTGGATGATATCCGGGGCGAAATTCATGATCGCCTTTTTGACCTCAGCCCCGGGCAGCAGAGTGATGTTGGCGTTATGGGGCAGATGACGGGCTCTGATTTGCCGGAGCGCCACCCGGCCGTTTTCTCCCTGCCCTCGGGTGTCATCCGGGGAAGGCATGACAGCCATGATCTGATGACCGGAACGGGCGAGTCCCCGGGCAAGGCGAACAGTAAAGACAGCCTGTCCGTTATCTTCACGGAAATAGGTTTGACCGACAAAAAGAATGCGCATGGAAAAGGAGATACTATGGTTAGCGGGAGTGGCTCATTACGGAGCGGACCAGCACAAAGAGCAGGCAGGCGACAATGCTCACAGAGGCCCAGGGGATGGCTTTTTCAAATAAGGCGGTGATGTTGCCGAGGTTTGCCCAGGCCTGGTATCCAATGGTGCAGAGTGCGCCCGTCCAGACCGTTTCCGTGACTAAGGCGGCGCCCAGGAGCTTGCGCCAGTTGAAATTGAGAATACCGGCTGCAATAAGAAGAGGAATGGAGCCGAGACCGAATCCCAGCTTTGTGAGTACAAACACCTTGACGCCCTGCTTGCGCATTTCCACGGAAGCGCGATTCACCAGGCCGCTCTGGTTCTTGAGCCAGGGAATATAATTTAGAATTTTCCCGTATTTGCCTATTGCACCCAGCAGGTACCAGCAGGCATCGGCGGTGAGGTTGCCCACCATGGCAACGAACAGAACCATGAGGATATCCAGGCGGGGATCAGCCGCTGCCATGGCTGCCGCGGTCAGGGTGGCAATGGGGCCTTCAATCAGAACTGCCAGAAAAATAATTACATAACTCATGGGCATATTGTATTACACAATTTGACAGATGTCAGCAGCAATATGAAGCGAGGCATGCGGTCTGGCAAGCATGGCTCCATTTTGCGCCAACTGCTGAAGAATGGATTCCGATCCGTTCAGCCACTCCTGCAGGGTGGCGACCAGCTGCTTGTTTTTCGGAGCATATGTTCCGGCCTGGTGCTGTTTGACGTAATGCACATTGCCCGTTTCCTGGCCGGGAATGTAGTCGGAGATGAGCAGGGGTAGACCGGTAATGAAGGCCTCACTTATGGTGCTTGGTCCGGCCTTGGTAATCAGGATGTCCGAGGCTGCCATGAGCTCCGGCATATGATCGACAAATCCGAAGACTCTGGTAGGAATCTGCCAGGGAGTCTGGTCAAGTTTTTCCTTCAGTTTTTTGTTTCTTCCCGAGACGATCAGCAGTTGCGCCTGATTAACGGCGGCCGCAACCTGACGGGCGGTTCTATAGAGCTGGCGCTGTCCCTCTCCCCCGGCAACCATCAGGATGGCGGGACGGCTGGGATCAATACCGAGGTTCTGTTTGTATTCCATCTTGTTGCCGGCCAGGCGTTTGAATTTCAACCCCACAGGCTGACCGTGGACTGTCAGTTTTTCGTCCGGCATGCCGTATTTCAGGGCAACCTGTCTGGCTTCCTGGGTGGGTACGAAACAATGGTCGACGCGGGGGCATATCCAGGAGGGATGCAAGGTCACCATATCCGTCACCACCGTGATAAAAGGGACATCCAGGCCGGCGGTCTTCATCCATTCTATGCCGAGATGGTTCATGAGCGGGTGGACGGATACGGCAATATCCGGTTTGACCGAACGGATGAATTCAACAACGCTCTTTTCAATGATAGGGGCAAAACTGCCGAAGAGCATGGACTGCAGCCGTTGATAGGATGACAGCTTCCAGGCAAGGTGCCACAGCTGCTTTCCCGGACCGGTCATCCAGCCGTAGGTGTCGGGAATGCAGCAGACAGGCCAGGGCATGTGATTTTTCCACAAATCATCGATGATGAGTTCATATTGTCCCGGGTGAAGCTGCTCAACCGCTTCACCAATGGCCCTGGCAGAGGCACGATGCCCGCCGCCTGTATCAGAGAGGAGAAAGAGGATTCTTTTCGACATGTATTCGGTAAGGGGAAGTCAGAAGTAAAAAGGCTGCCCGGCGCACCTTTCGATTCGCTGGGCAGGGCCGTTGTTTCTTACTGCCTGTTCAGGGCAGCACCATATAGAGACCCTGTTACGAGTGCGTGAAATGTTTGTTAGGGTTTCGTCAGAGTGTAATCGTCGCCTGTACCTTTAATGGTAATTAAACGGAATTATAATTTTTGTCTGCTATACTCAAACAATTTTTAAAAAATACGTCATAATAGGTGATTATGCAAACTGTCGACCAATCGTGCAATAAAAAAACAGGGTGCGCCTGCGCAACACCGCGTCGCAGATTTCTCACTGCCCTGTGGAATATAGGACTTTTTGCCCTTGTGTGCCAATCACTGTTGATGGTGGTTCGTTTTTTTCAACCGGGTAATGCCGCCCGCAACGGCGGAGGCGTTATCGATCTCGGCAGCATCACTGATATTCCCGCAATCGGCGAACCTCCCAAACTCTACCGGGAAGGAAAGTTCTGGCTGGTGCATACGGAGCAGGGCGTAAACGCCTACGATACCGCCTGTACACACCTGCATTGCCTGTTCAGCTGGAACAGCGAGGCTGAACAGTTTGTCTGTCCCTGCCATGGCTCACGTTTCGACAGAAACGGCGTTGTCTTGCAGGGTCCTGCGCCTCGCGATCTTGATAGATACCCGGTCCGGATTCTCGATGCCGAAGGCAGCCTGTTGCGGGAGACGGATGAGCAAGGACGGGCCCTGTCTTTACCGGTTCCGGAGCAACCTGATTCTGATAAGGAAATTGCGGGTCCTCTGCCCAGGGTGCAGGTTGATACCCATAAAAAAATTGCCGGGATCAGGCGTCACGTGTAGTGGCCTCTGTTTGGTACGTACTTCCCCATTTTTTCCTGATAAATCATCTGTAAACTCTTTCCTGCAAAACCATGGAATCTTTGAATACATCATCCGGTCACAGTTTTCTTCTTCATGTCCGTCCTCGCCGATATTCTCTTGAAAGCCTTGCCCTGCAAAGGACCTGGATGCTTGGTTTTTTTGCCGTCTTCCTGCTTGTTATCGAATTGATTACCGGGCTGTTTTTAATGGTGTATTACAGCCCTACACCTGAAACCGCCTATGGTTCCATCCTGCACCTCCATACGGAAGTGTCTTTCGGACGGCTGATACGGGATGTACACAGGCTGGCGGGCGAACTGCTGCTTGTCGTCAGCCTGCTGCATCTCTGCAGGATCGTCCTGAGGGGATCCTACGGAGACAGAGCACGGATTACCTGGTTCAGCGGGGTATGCATGTTTCCGGTTACCCTGGGGCTGGCTTTCAGCGGCTATCTGCTGCCATGGGATCAACTGGCATACTGGGCTGTGACTGTGGGTACTTCCATACTGGATGCACTGCCTGTTGTCGGCCATAGCGTCAATACGGCATTACGGGGCGGTGAAACAATCGGCAGTGACGGGCTCCTGCGTTTTTATCTGCTGCATGTCCTGGAGACTGCCCCTGGCCATGTTTCTTCTTTTGGGAGTGCATTATTACCATGTGGTGAAAACCGCAAAGAATACTATCGGAAATGGTCAACAGGAAGAAACAGCGGCCGGTAAACGTCGAATTCCTGCGACAATACGGTATTGGCCGACGCTTTTCCGCAGGGAAG
This sequence comes from Desulfobulbaceae bacterium, assembly GCA_963678525.2. Taxonomy (GTDB): domain Bacteria; phylum Desulfobacterota; class Desulfobulbia; order Desulfobulbales; family Desulfobulbaceae; genus Desulfogranum. Next base: position 378,314 of record CAXXDG010000002.1, on the reverse strand, counting down.
CAATGTATGTGGTCTGGGGGCTTTTACTGCTGTTACTTGCAGCACAGTTTATATATGACGCCCCCCTGGAACACCATGCCGATCCCATGCGTACGCCGCTTCTTTCCCAGGCGCCCTGGTTTTTTCTCTGGGTGCAGGGACTGCTGAAATTCGGCGACACGCTTCTGATGGGGCTCGTGGTTCCCGGGGTATTGTTTGTCCTTCTCTTCATTCTTCCTCTTATTGACTGGTGCGCAAAGTCGCCGGGAAAAGACCGCTCCATTGCCGTGATTCTGGTATTGCTCTCCGGACTGGGGCTGGTCGGCTTGAGTATGGTCGGTACCAGTGAGCACGGCATTGAGCGATCCCCGATGGATCGGTTTATCCAGCGGTACATACCGGAAGAGGGGGGGAGCCCCCTGGAAAAAATACCTTTTGATGACTTACGTTCTGGTATTTACGGCTCTTCAGCTGAAACAGCAACGGAGGAAGATTCGCTGTTGCACATGTTCCTGCAGGACTTTCAACGGGATGTGAAACGGTTGATCAGAGAAACCGGTAATCAGAGCCTGGAGGCAACCATGGTGATTGATGAGTGGCAGAAAGATCTTAAACGCATCACTTTGAGGCTGAAGTGGCAGGAAAAAGGACAGGTACAGAGTAAAGACGGGCACGTATATGCCTACAATCAGGCAGGTCAGTGAATATGGGTAATCAGGAAACGCAGAGGTCGCATTCATCTGATGGAATACGCTCCCGCATGGGGATCGGACTGTTGGGCATGGTTATGCTGGCGGTATTCAGCGGCTGGCTGGCCTGGAGCGAACCGAAAAGACTGGAGCAGGAACAGCAGCTCCAAAGCGGCCGGGACATTGCTCTGGGAGCGTCTCTGTACCAGATGCATTGCCGGACCTGTCACGGTAATCGCGGCGAAGGCATCGGTCAGCTGGGTCCTGCCCTGCATGCCCAATCTTTTTTTACCGCCAGACTCGATGAAGTGGGATGGATCGGGACATTACGTGAGTATATACGGGCATCCATCGCCCAGGGACGGCTCATGGCTACGCGTCCCATGTATGCCGGTGATGAGCACACTGCGGTAATGCCTCCCTGGCAGGATCAATACGGCGGCATACTCAGAACCGATCAGATAGAGCAGCTCAGTGAGTTTATTCTCAACTGGAAAGCCACAGCATTGGGAGAGGTGGAACTTGTTGCGTTGCCGGTTCCTGAAATCCGCCTGAATGATCCCCATGTTATTGCAGCAGGCCGGCAGGCGTTTCAACGGCACTGCGGCGCCTGCCACCATGCAGAGACAGGTGATGCGGGAGAAAGCGGAGAGGCTGCAGGGCCTGATCTGCATGATATCGGTCAGTCGGCGGCAAGCCGCGTCCCTGATGTCAGCGCTGAGGAGTACATCCGTGAGTCATATCTGATTCCCATGGCGTATACTGTTTCCGGGTATGAAAACCTCCCGGCTGAAGAACGCTGCCGGGGAGTGCTGAAAGAAAGTGAGTTGCGACAGATTGTCGCCTTTCTCTTGAGCAGGAGATAACCTGATGAGGTGGTTGGGAAATACTGTCATACAACGACCGGCATTCTTTGCAGCTTCTCTCTTCGCTCTGGCGGTCATTTCGTCAGGCTCTGGCGCCCCTCCCGGGCGTGCTGAACTGGAAAATTATCCCATCGCTTTCGGCGCCTGGCTCTATCGGGATAACTGCATGCGATGTCACGGACCTTACGATGAGGAGGAGCTTGCCGCGAATTTCGGTACGCTGCGTAAACTAAAAAAAGCCGTTGAAAAAGATGGTTGCTCAACTGACTGGGCAAGCAGGTTCGGAGGAAAATTTTCAAACACGGAACTTACAGCAATTGTTACCTATATGTGGCAGTATGAACAGGATGGTGCTCCGGATTTGCCGGAGTTGCCTCCTCCGGCTGCGGAAGAACAACCGGTTTTTGTTCCTGAAACCGAAGAAGAGAGCGGGTATGTACTGGAAGAGACGGCGAAACAGTCCCTGCCTCCGCATCTGGACATGCTGGTCAAGACACGACCTGTCGCCCAGGGCGGCCGGCTTTATACGACTCACTGCTATCGATGCCACTTGACCTATGAAAAAGCCAGGACGGGAAGGGGCATTCAACCTGAGGTGGTGGAGAGGACCATTGTCAACGGCAAGACATCCACCCAGATGAAACCCTTTGCCGTAATGAACGGCGGTGAGCTTAATAATAGGGAAATTCAGGCCATTGTCGCCTACATCAGCGTCTGGGAGCAATTCGACGCTCCTCCGGCCATCGCCCCTGTTCTCATGACCCCCCCGGCGACGGACGCCTCCGCTCTTAAACCCATAGGCATTCCGCGTTTTCCCGCAGTACACGGTAATGCCGGGCGCGGCGAGGCGCTCTTTGCCGGAAAATGTTCGGTTTGTCACGGCATGCGCGGGCGCGGGTATATCGGGCCTTCGCTGGTCAAGGATTGGCCGGTTGTCAGGGATGATCTTTACATCAAGTCCGTCATCAAACAGGGAGTGCCCGGGACATCGATGCCGGGATGGAGTGAGGGGAAAACCATCCTCAGCCCTGAGCAGATTGATGATGTGGTTATGCTTCTTCGTGAAAATCGACCCGGAAAGCGATGAATCGTCAGAAAAGTGGATGTGCCGGGCCTTTTCAGGACCCGGCACATTTTAAGGAATGAACACGCAGAGCCTGTTTGCTTGGTGTGTTTATAATCCCTTGCAGTTCGCGTAATAGGTTACAGTTGCCGGCCAGTCTGAGAACATGCCGAGTATGCCCACATCCTGGGCAAGCACGTCCAGAGCATTCATCATATCTCCGTCATTGTTGATCACGTCGGATACGGTGCTGTAGTAATAACCGCCTCCCTCGTTGAGAAAACCTGAACGGTCGAATGACCAGGCAATGATATCAAGTCCTGCCTGTTTGGCAGCCACAGCATATGCTGAAGGAACGATGCTGTCATCTTCACCGACGCCGAGCAGCATGGGAATCGGCGGGGCAATGATATTAACGCCGGAAGCAGCCAGCTCAGACATGGATGGAGACCAGCCGGTGCTGTCTTCCGGATCAATGGCCCGACCGTCAAGATACACTGCCTGACGACCGTAAAGCGGCGTGTTGGCTATCCAGTACAGTACATCGTCCAGCAAAAACGATTGGGGATAGACACGTCGCGGAAGTACACCGGCTTCCTTATACTCATCGATCATCTGCTGAGCGTATTGCTCCTGAGTATATGTTCCATTAAAGGGCATTTCAACGGAAGGTGTTTTCAGCTCAGGCGTCATTTTTACGCCAAGCTCCTGGAACAGGGCAATACTCTCCTTGTGAGAGAGGACTGTTCCGCAGGTGGCATAGAGATCAGTACGGAAATCAGGTGTACCTGCCATGTATTCTTCGACTGTGGTTGCCGAGGGATTGCTTCCATCCATTTTTCCGCACAGGGATTTGAACTCCTGCAGAGTAATATCGCTGGTGCAGCATGTGGCTGACGCTGCTGTTACCCTGTTTCCAGCTGCATCAAAGGTTGCGGGAGTGAACTGCTCAGTGCATTTTTCCGCCAATTCGGGAATAGCTAGAATATTTGTGGTGGTATGCAGGTCACACTGTGAATGCCGGCAGACAAGTTCCGTGTCTGAGGTGAACGCGACATCGCATTCCAGGATTCCTGCACCCATTCTGGCTGCAGCCCGGTATGACTCTTCCGTATGTTCGGGAAATTGCAGAGGCGCTCCCCTGTGGCCTATGGAAAAATCGGTTCGGTAGAAGGGACCCTCTGAGCACTGCTGCAGTTCCTCTTTAAGAGCGCGTTGTGCTGTTGTGTCTTCATCCATATCCTCAATGAGAAAATAGGGACGCGGCCCAAGCTGTACACGGGTTTCATCCGCATTGTGTCGATTCTTGTACCATTTGTGATTACCTTGAGAGGATTGATTTCCAGCACCTGCAAGGCCGGCCGTACACAGCGCAAGCGCCAGCATCACTGAGCAGGCCTTCCATACATGATTCGATTGCATGACATTCTCCTTTTGTTGTTTTACATGTTGAATACACTACAGGCATGTAGTGTACCCAGACATTGTCAGCCTGATATTACGGTAAGGTTATGAAACGACATGGAAAATATTATGGATTGTTTGGAATGCCGTACCTTCCGGGGCGCAGTTTCCCTGATAAGGAAGGTGTCGGCCCGGAGAGAAGAGGTATGGAGCAATAAAGAAGCCGCTGCAGGAATCACGGGAATATGTTTCCTGCAGCGGCGGGAAGAGGAGAGGAGAGGTGGGATTATAAAAAAGCGCCCGGGTTGTTCAGGCCGGACACCAGGGTGGGATTACTTACTGTACGCTGACGGCCTGGATGGCGTCATATACATCTGCATCGGTGCTGCGACCGAGTTCGATCCAGGTAATTCCCAGGCTTTCGTCACTGTTTTGTTTAATTTTTGCAGCATATATCGTGCCTGCGCTCAGGTCTTTTGGGTTGTCGGCAACAAATTTTGCAAGGACGACTCCGGTACCGTCATCACCACTGTATACGGTTTTCTGGTCAGGCATAACGCGACCCATCTCATAGCTGAGGCGACCCATGGCGTAGCGTTTTACAACGTGGGTTCCGGAAGAATTACCGTTTTGATCAGGGATGAGTTCAACAAGGTAGCCGTAGTTATAGGGATTGGCCTGTTCGCCCATATACACGGACATATCAAGGATATTTTTCTTCCATCCCGCCTTGGAAGCCATTGGCTCGTATTCTTCACTGGTCAATCCGGTATTCCAGGGGGTTACGCTTGCGTTACAGTTGTTCCAGGTTCCGCCGACTGAAGCGAAGCTGACATTTTCACCATCCAGGACCTTCCAGCTGTCACCTTCTTTTTCGATATACACCTTGCCGACGGTACCCGGTCTACATTCGTAATTGGTGTACAGATATCCATAAGAACCGTCCTCGGAGATAGGCAGATACATATTGCCGTCAGGATGGTTGCACATCTCCTTGAGATCGCCTGACATGGTGTTGATCTGCCCGAAGCGCTGATTGTAAATATCGTTGGGAATTTCTTCGCCGACACGGGCAAGCACCTGATATTCTCCGGCAGCGACTTTTACATCAAACACATCGTTTCCTTTCGGCACATCTACGGGGCTGAAGGAGTCGTTTGATTTGAACCCGTTCATTACACCAACAACACCCCGATTATACGGAAATTTGCTCATCGCAGAGGGATGCTGTACATTAAAGAAGAGTTCATCATTGGCGGTGACGTGCACGCCTGTAATTTCAGCGCCTGTGGGAACCGTGGCAAAGCGTTTCAGTTCCTTGCCGTCCCAGCGCCAGATCATATTGTTAACATGGGAGCTTGTGTCTTCTGATATCCACAGATTTCCGTGCTTGTCTACATACAGTCCGTCAGGACTGGCAATATTGTCTGTGGCGCACTTGTCCGCAAATCCGCTGCCGTACTCGGACGTAACGCTCTTGTCGTAAGGGCCGCCGATCACCGCAGGTTTCAGCTCGCTGATGTTGTAATTGGAATCAAGTTTGCCCTCGTAGACAATGCCGCATTTATTTTCAGGCAGCTGAATGTCACCTTTATCATCACTCATGGTTTTATCAATGGAACTCATGGCGATGTAGATTTTACCGTTTTTTTCATCCAGCGCCACACCCTCCATTTTGCGAAATTCCGCAGTTGCTCCCATGCGGGCTGCGTAGGCGCGGGTTTCAAGGAAGGCAGCCATGGGATCGTTAAGGGAAAACAGAAGTTCTTCTTCTGCAGCCTGGGCCTGTACAGCAACACATGCGCCGGCGCCGAGAATGGTCGCGACAGCCAGACGAGACAGGGTCTTGTGCATCTCCTACTCCTTTTTGAATCATTGAAATGGGTATACCACTATTTACTGGTACGGAATGTACCCCTGGCTCGTTACGATATTGTTAAAAAAAGGTGAGAAGAGTGGTAGGAGAGGTGACCATCCGTCTGTCTGAACAGATGGTCACAAGCTGAGAGTGAAAGGCGTCTACGGGAGGTTATATTTCGGTGTCGTTCATAATAAAATAACCGTATTTATCACGCGGAGGGAGTTTGAAGATATCCGGATGCATTTTTTCAAGTTGGACAACTTCTTTGTATTCCTTAGTAATCTTATTTGAATAGAGAGGATTCGCCTGTGATGTATCAGCCAGTTTCATTGCCTCATTGATTTCCGTCTTGATCAACTCCGTGTTCATCGGTTTAAGAAAATATTTATATATGCCGCCGACGTTGATCGCATCCACGGCAATATGTATGTCATGGACGCCGGTAAGCATCATCAGGATTGCCTGTGGAACGGTTTCGTTCACTTTTTTTAGAAATTTCAACCCATCCATATCAGGCATTCTGTAATCTGAAATGACCACGTCCACCTTGATCCTGCGGATGAGCTCAAGGCCTTGTAAAGCACTTGATGAGACATAAATATCGTAAGGTTCCTTACGCAGAGATCTTTTCATTGCATGGAGGAACGGAATATCGTCATCCACAAGGAGTAAAACCTGTTGCGGCGATTTCCCACGGGATGCGTCGGCTGAAGATTTCTTTTGGTGAGCTACTGGTGCGGTTTTCGGCATAGGTTCACTTAAGCTGGACGAGCGGTTCGAATTTGCAAGCATACATATTCCTCTCGTTGCAAATGGTAGTGTATATCCACCCTGAAATGATCTTTTGAGAGTCTCCTTCCTTACCTGGATATACAACTGTATCGCAGGCTCAAAAAATATGTTCTCACCGGCGGTTGTACCGGTATCTGTATTTCGAGGTGGACAGGAACTGATGACTATCCTTTGACCGGGATAAAGCAAGATGTGTGCCCATTGATCGAAGGTGGGCTGAGATGATGGATTTCCCCAATTGAGCGGTATTCCTCTCATCGGTAATTTGTTATCATTTACACAGGTTGCTCGGTTCAAGGCGGACCGCAGCTTCGGCGAGAGTGCTCCAAGGGGTGTGATACTGCGGATTCGTCCTTGTCAGTGTTTTGACAGCAGGGCTGTTTCACTGCGACGTTCGGGCATGTAAGCGCTGGTTGCAGAAGGTGCTTCCGGTTCTCCGTTTGCCGGTGATGTCAATTATATGTTGTATACAAAAAATTGACATCAAAGGTAAACGCCGTTTCCGGACGCATTTTTTCGAGATGGGCGTACGCCTGAACGGCATTTCAACAACAGCCGTAACTGCTCACAGCGCACTTGATCTTTTTGAGAGCAGCCTGGCTTACGTACGACCAAATAGGCTGCACCCGTCTGCTTGCGAAAACCTCAGCCACCCTGTAACCAGTTACAAATACAAGGGAGTTATCAAGCTTGACCACACCCCTGTGAGTAGTTACCAACAACCAAACGTAATGGATATCAGCCGCCGAGATAGGCTTTTTTCAGCTCAGGGTTGGCCAGGAGTTCGTCTGCGGTCCCTGCGGCAACGATTTCTCCCGTATCCAGCACGTAACCGCGGTGGGCGAGGTGCAGGGCCAGGTTGGCGTTCTGCTCGATGAGAAGAATGGTCATCCCTTCTTCATTGAGCTTCTTCAAGGTCCGGAACAATTCATATTTGAGAACCGGCGCCAGGCCCATGGAGGGCTCGTCCAAAAGCAGGAAATTGCATCCGGTCATCAGGGCACGGCCTACGGCAAGCATCTGCTGCTCCCCCCCGGAAAGGGATTCACTGCGTTGGTGTTTTCGTTCTTCCAGGCGGGGGAAAAGATCAAAAATTCGTTTATATTCCCCGCTGAAGTCGGTGTTTCTCTCCCTGCCGTAGGTTCCCAGAATCAGGTTTTCCATGACGGTAAGGTTACCGAAGATGTGCCGGCCTTCCGGAACAAGGGCCAGTTTCAGGTCCTTGACCACCTTATCGGGTGCTGTCTTCAGGATGGATTCACCTTCATAAAGTATGTCGCCGTCGACAACCCGGGGCGCCTCGGGCGGGGGAAGGCGGGTAATGGAATAGAGACTGGTGGTTTTTCCTGCACCGTTTGCACCGATCAGGGTAACGATTTCACCCCTGGCCACCTGGAAGGAGATTCCGTGCAGGGCCTGGATATTCCCATATTTGACAACAAGATTTTCAACCGAGAGTAGCATCAGATTGTATCGTCTCCCAAGTAGGCGGAAATTACGGCAGGATCGTTGCGGATTTCTTCAGGATTGCCCTCAGCTATGGTCTGGCCGAAGTCAATAACCTTGATCTGTGAACAGAGCTCCATGACGACATCCATGTGGTGTTCTATCAGCAGGATGGAGATATCGAAACTCTCATGGATCCATTTCACCAGGCGGATAAGTTCAATGGCGTCAACCGAGTTCAGGCCGGCCGCAGGCTCATCAAGCAGCAGGAGTTTGGGCTTTTCGGAGAGCGCCCTGACAATTTCCAGTTTACGCTGGAGGCCGTAGGGCAGGTTTGTCGGCAGCTCATCGGCATATTTATCCAGGTCGAAAAAAGTCAGTAGTTCCCGCGCTTCCTTTTCAATTCTCGCCTCGCAGTCCATGTATGCGCGGGTTCGTAAAACAGCCTGGAAAAATCCGTAATCCAGGGCCCCGTGCTGGGCGACCCGGATATTGTCCAGCACGGTCATGTCGTTCCAGAGGCGAATGTTCTGAAAGGTTCTGGCAACTCCAAGGGCGGTCACCTTATGGGGCTTCAAACCGGCAGTGGGGCGACCGTCGATAAAAATCTGCCCCTGGCTTGGCTGGTAAAAGCCGCTGATCAGGTTGAAGACTGTTGTTTTGCCTGCGCCGTTGGGCCCGATGAGTCCGTAAAGTTGATTCTTTCCCAGGCTGATACTGAAGTTGGACACCGCAACCAGACCGCCGAACCGTTGGGTCATGTTGCGTATTTCAAGCACGGACGCGGATGATGAAGCTTGTGTGTTCTGCATGGTTATTTGAACTTGTAAAATCGTTTGAGGCCCGGGAAGATATCGCTCAGCTCACGGTTGCCCATAATGCCTTCAGGTCTGAATTGCATGATGATGATGAGCAACAGGGGGATAACCACCCATTTGATTATCTGCAGCGGTCGGAGTAACTCAAGGAGTACGGTGAAGAGAATGGCCGACATGACCGCGCCGGACAGCGAGCCCATGCCGCCCAGATAGACCATGACCATGGCCTCCGTGGACTTGAGGATGTTGAAACTTCCCGGGTTGACGTAGCCGATTATGTAGGCGAACAGGCCGCCGGCGACACCGGCAAGGCCGGAAGAGAGCATGAAGGTGATGGTTTTTATCTTGTTGGTGTTTACGCTCATGATTTCGGCGGCAACCTCGTCCTGGCAGATGGCGTTTACCCCTTTGCCGAAGGTGGAAGAGGTGTAGCGTCGTAAGATCCATATCGTGCCGATGGTGAACACAAAGACCCAGATAACCATCCAGGGAAGATACACCACGTCTTCCATGGAATTGATAACCCGTTTCATACCCATGAAGCCGCGGGATCCGCCGATGACGTTCATGTTTTCAATGGCGGAAATAATAATGTAGTTGGCTGCAATGGTGATGATTGCCAGGTAGTCGCCACGGGTCTTGTACGAGGGAAAAGCCACCAGCAGACCGGCCAGGGAAGCGGCCAGTCCCCCTGCAATAATGATAAAGGGAAAACAGAACACCGCCCATTCAGGGTTCAGCAGGGGCGCCGCCAGTATCTTGTTCTTACTGAATAAAAGCACCCCGATAACTGAAGAGACATAGGCGCCCACACACATGAAGCCTGCATGGCCGCAGGAGAATTCCCCCATGTTGCCGTTGACCAGGTTAAGGCTGGTGGACATGATGATGTTCACCCCCATGAACATGAGTACGGATATGGTGTACAGGCCGATGTACTCCTGGTAGGCGAGATAGGTGATGAGTCCGCCGAGAGTGACGAGGATAAGTTGAACGGAATATCGTCGCATGGTCGTGCCGTCTCCTTAAATCTTGGTGGTCTTGGCAATGCCGAACAGACCCGTTGGTTTAAATGACAGTATGACCAGCAACACGGTAAAGGCGATCAGATCCCGGTATGTCGAAGGGAAGAACGCCACAACCATAATCTCCACTGCTCCCAGCAGGAAGCCGCCGATAAACGCACCCCTGATATCGCCGATGCCGCCGACAACGGCTGCAATAAAGGCCTTCCAGCCTATCAGCGCTCCCATGTAGGGTTCCAGGATCGGATAACTCATGGCAAAGAGAAGCCCTGCCAGGGCTGCAAAGGAAGACCCAAGGACAAACGTAATCACAATAATATTATCAATGGGGATGCCCATGAGAGGGACTGCGAATTTGTCATAGGAAATCGCCCGCATGGCCATTCCCACCTTGGTTTTTGTCACGATCCTGTGGAGAATGAGAAAGCAGAGAAAGGCAGTGGCTATAACCGCTATTTTCAGATTGGTAAAGGTAACGCCGCCGATGGTATAGACATGCTCGGGAATCAGTGAGGGAAACGCCTTACGGCTTGCTCCAAGCAGTGCCAGGTTGCCGTTTTCCAGGATCAGACCGCACATGAGTGCAGTGATGACCACATAGAGCCTGTGCGCCCCTTTCCTCCGAAGCGGTCTGTAAGCGATGCGCTCGATGGAGACGCCGACCAGGGAGGTGAGGATCATGGTAATGGGAATGGTCATGGCCAGGGCCGCCCATCCAGGCAGGCCAAGGGTGGAGAGGATAAAAGTGGCCGCAAAAAAGGCTATATATGCACCCACCATAAAGATGTCGCCGTGGGCGAAGTTGATCAGCACCAGGACGCCGTAGACCATGGTGTATCCCAGAGCAATGAGGGCGTAGAAACTGCCCCACTGCAGTGCGTTGATAATGTTCTGGATTAAACTTGCTAACATGAAGCGCCTCTGACTGTGGTCATTGACTCAAGTAATTGTATCCTGCGATTTTACGCAGGCTTGATTGACTGCAACAGTACATCTGAAGGCCGCCTTGATTAATTGCTTTTTCGCCTAATCTCGGCGTTATGTTCAAAAAATTATCCTCGAAGGTAAGCGTAGACTTCGATATCACTTATAGGTCTGTGGTAATTTTTTTCACATGCCTTGACCTTGAACAAAAAATCTCATTATTCAAGATTCCCTAAAGATAGAATGAGAAAAGAGCAGGCCGGATATCTCCCCGGCCTGCTCTTTTTTCTTGCAACGTTATTGCTCAGGGACAGACAGATTCCGTGAATTCAAATTCACCGCTGTCGCTGATGCGGACAACAACAGCGCATTTAAGGGGATCACCCTGCTCATCGAATTTCATGGCACCGGTGATTCCTTCAAAGGAGGGGATTTCGGACATGGCGTCACGAACGGTTTTGCGGTCTTTACGGAGTTTGCCGCTGAGTCCGCCGGTATCCTGTATGGCCTGAAGTACGATGCGGGTGGCATCCCAGGTCAGTGCCGCGACATCATCAGGGACATATCCGTATTTTTCCGTGTAGCGGTCAATGAATTCTTTGGTAGCGCCGGTTGCGCCGGCGGCTGCATAGTGGGTGGAGAAATACAGGCCCTTGCAATCATCGCCGCAGAGGGTCATCAGTTCGGAAGAGCCCCAGGCGTCGGAGCCCATGAAGGTGCCCTTATAGCCCAGCTGATGAGCCTGCTTCACGATGAGCGCCACCTGGTTGTAGTTGTCCGGCACAAAAATGAAATCCGGAGCAGCGCCGATGATCTTGGTCAACTGCGCTGAGAAATCCTGGTCCTTGGTGCCGTGGCTTTCAAAGCCGACAACACTGCCTGCACCCATTTTTTTCTCAAACTCTTCCTTGAAAATTTCAGCAAGTCCCTTGGAGTAGTCGTTTGACAGGTCATAGAGAACCGCAGCAGTCTTGGCGTTAAAGGTCTTGACGGAAAAGTTGACTGCCACAGGACCCTGGAAAGGATCAAGGAATGCTGCGCGGAAAACCCACGGCCGGTCCTTGGTGGTATCCGGATTGGTTGACCAGGGAGATACCATGACGGTCTGGTTGTCATCGGCGACCTGGCCGGCAGGTACGGCCTGTTTACTTGAATTGGGGCCGATCATGGCCAGAACCTGATCTTTTTCAATCAGTTTCAGAGCCGTGGTAACCGCGGATTCAGCTTTGGCTTCGTTGTCTTCATAGACAAACTCAAGCATATATTTTTTGCCGCCGACCTCAAGACCCCCTGCGCCGTTAATGTCTTCCTTCAGCATTTCGGCGGAGAGTTTTGAGGACTCGCCGACCTTGGGAATGTCACCTGTCAGCGGGATATTGTAGCCGATTTTAATCGTGTCCGCCGCCAGGACAGAGCCGGCAAAAAGCAGCGCAGAACATGATAGTACAGCTGTTGCCAAAGTTCTCTTCATGGACTTCTCCTTTGTTTGAGTCAAGAATGGTGAACGTGTAGAGCCGCATTTAAAAAAAATGAGCATACCAATTTTTCCGGGGAGTCAAAACAGGATTTTCAGAGAAAAAATGTGTCATGACTCGGTTAAGCAGAGAAAACTTTCAAAAAGGTAAGAAAGCTTTTGCTCAACATTGGCGATTATACATTGTTGTGGTGAAATGAAAAGGCCTTTTTGGCGGGTGCGCCGGGTACCCCGCAGCACTCGGATATCACCATCCTTCTCCACGCGGGGAAGCCTTGCATGAGGTGTTGAATCCCTTGATAATGCAGGTAGAACTCGATAGCTATCGGTTTGTGGAATATATCGGGTCGGAGAAACGTGAGGCGCATTTCTCAGGTAGTGCAGAGATATGCAGATTATGGGGTGGGTTTATGGTAAACTACAGGCATAAATGCCGGAGCGGAAGAAATTTTAATCGAAGATGAAGGATGCATGAAAATACTCGTCGTTGCTGATAGTATTGTTTCTGAACTGACGGAAAAAGGGTTGCGGCCTGATCTGGTCAAAGGGATTGATCTGGTGCTCTCCTGCGGGGACCTGCCGCCCGAATATCTTGCTTTCCTGACCGGAAAAACAGGGGCGCCTCTTTTTTATGTACTGGGAAATCATGACATTCGCCATTCGCATCTCAATATTCCCGGTTGTCAGCATATCCATCGACGTATCCAGAGCTTCAACAATATACGTTTTATGGGGCTGGGTGGATCGCAATGGTATAATGGCGGGCCCAATCAATATAAAGAGTCCCAGATGAGTCTCTTTTTGCGGGGACTGTGGTTTTCCGTTCTTCTGCATAAAGGCGTGGATATCGTCTTGACCCATGCACCGCCAAGGGGGGTGGGCGACGCGGAAGATCCTTGTCACAGGGGCTTTCTCTGTTTTCGTCGTTTTATAGAGCGGTATCGGCCCGCATATTTTCTGCATGGGCACATTCACAGGGAATTTCGTAAGGACGATGACCGTAAAAGCTGGCTGAAAAATACCCTGATCGTGAACTGTTTCGGCAGCTATGTCCTTCATGTTTAATCCGTTACAGCGTTTAAAAGTTCTGGCGGCTCCTCTGTTTCAGGACAAATCCGTTAAAGATCTGCGGCGCTTCGATGCGGTGCAGAAAAGCGAGCAGGCGTATGAATCCGTCAATCGCGGGGTCCGTGAGATTCCCCTGGAGCAGGTTGTCGGTACGGTCGGTAGATATCATGATTTCGACAATCGGTTTCGGCCGAAGAGAGAAGGGGCAAACAGTCGCCTGGAAGGGATCAGGAAGGCCATGGTCAGGGGACGGATTATGCCGCCGGTTTCCCTGTACCAGATAAAAGAGCATTATTTTATTCTCGACGGGCATCACCGTGTGGCGGCCGCCCGTGAATTGGGGCACACCCATATCAGGGCCTGTATCGTAGAGCTGTTGCCGGGCGCGGATAGTCTGGAGAATCGTCTGTATCTGGAAAAGACAGCCTTCAGGGACAGGGCCGGACAGATGGAGACCGTGGACCTGACGGAACCCGGACAGTTCGTTCACCTTGAAAGACAGATCTTGGATCATCAGCACTTTCTCGATGAGGGAGAAGAGCAGGATATCAGTTTCAAGCAGGCTGCTGCGGACTGGTCCAGGACTATTTACCGCCCCTTGAAGGCCATGATAGAAAAAAGCGGGCTGGCTCACTCCTTCCCCGGCAGAACCGTGGATGATCTGTATCTCTATATTTCCACCTATCAGTGGGAAAAAGGTGCACAACGAAGTTACGGGATCGGCATCGACAAGCTCATCCCCAAAAACATGGAGGATTTTCGGGAACTGATGATTGATCGCAATGATGCGCAATATCCGGACATGAAGCGTGATATTACATTTTTCGTACTCTGCAATGTGGAAGGCCGGTATGAGGACCAGATCATTGATAAACTGTACGCAGAGCCGGAAGTGGATGAGATCCATTCCGTTCACGGTTCTATCGATCTGGTTGTCAAGGTGACCCTGCAGAGAGATCTGCTCGCCTCGGATGCGGAGCTGATCTCAGAGTTTACACAGCGCGCCATGCGCACCCTCAAAGGAGTAAAAAGTACGCAAACGTTGATACCAGGGGTCTCTAAAATTAAAAAGAAGGGCGGGGGAAGCGCTCTTACGTGATCACGAATCTCAACAATATTCCTTTGAATGCACTTCGTTTTTTTGAAGTTGCAGCCCGCCATCTGCACCTGTCAAAGGCTGCGGATGAGCTTTGCGTAACGTACAGTGCTGTCAGTCATCAGATACGATCTCTTGAAAGTACGCTCGGGGTTACCCTGTTTGACCGCAGCAAAAAGCCCCTGCAGCTTACGCGGGAAGGGAAGCGGCTCTATAAAACCGTATCCGCCGCGTTCCATGATATCGGCCGGGTCGCCGGAGATCTGGCAGATTCGGAATTCAAGGGAAAATTTTTTCTTTCCTGCGCGCCGTCGCTCGCGCTGAAATGGCTGGTGCCTTCCCTGGGCGGTTTTATTGAGAAATTTCCCAATCTGCAGGTTCATGTAGCAACCGAGCTGCAACTGACCGGACACAGTCAGGCCGCTGATCTTGCGATCTGTTACGGTGAGCCGAAAGAATTACCCGGGTGGCGTATTGCCGCTACCGCATACGCCGGCCTGACACCGGTGAGCAGCCCTGATTTCCTGGTGGAGCAGAGCCATGTCTCTGCACCGGCTGATCTGCTGAATTATCCGTTGCTGCATGAGGACGACGGCTCTTTCTGGAAACGGTGGCTGACCTCTGCCGGAGTGGAGCTTCAGGCGACTCCACCCGGTCTTTTTTTTGATCACGCACACCTGGCCCTTGAGGCGGCCGTCAACGGGTACGGCATAGCCGTTATAGATACTATCCTGGGTAAAAACGACATCCGGGCCGGACGGCTGGTCCGACTCTTTGAACATACCGTTCCCATGCTGTACCCATACTACCTGATCGCACCTGAGGAGGGGAAAATGACAGAGCCGGCCAGGGAGATGGAAGCGATCATTAAAGCTGAATTCAGAAAGTGGAGTGCATTGTAACTATTTGTATGTTCAATGGTAACTGCTCACAGCGCACCTGATCTTTCCGCGATCAGCCTGGCTTACGTATGACCAAATACGCTGCACCAGTCTGTGTGCTATCAGGCACCCCGTAACCAGCTACAAATACAGGGAAGTTATCAAGCTGGACTGTGCCCCTATGAGTAGTTACGTTCAATGTTTTAAGCTGTGTTGACAGCATAGGTCGGTCGGTGGACTCATTATTCCAACCACACTTCAGTGAAGCAGGTGATCAGGCAACCAGAGAATCAATTGCGGGAAAACCATGAACAGCACCAGGCCCAGTAATTGTATCAGGACAAAAGGAATGGCTGCCCTGTAGATATCGCTCATTGTCACACCTTCCGGCGCCACTGATTTCATATAGAAGAGATTGATCCCGTACGGCGGTGTAATGTAGGCCATCTGCATGTTGACCACATAGAGAACCGCAAACCAGACCGGGTTGAATCCAAGCGCCTTGACGATGGGGATATAGATCGGCATACAGAGAAAAAGGATGGCAAGGTCGTCCAGAAACATCCCCAGGATGAAAAAGCTGAACTGCATGAGAATAATGATGACCCAGGGATTGACATGCAGCGAGGCCACCGTGCTTTTGATCATCTGGGTTGCTCCCAGGCCCGTATACACCGTGCTGAAAATAACCGCACCGATAATGATGAAGGCGGTGAAGCTGGAAACATTTAGGGTGGCCAATGCAGAGCGCCTGATCATGTCCCAGCTCAGGTTTCTGCGGATTAATGCACACAGCAGCGAGCCTGCAGCCCCTACCGCGGCGGCTTCGGTCGGTGAGGTTACGCCGAAGAAAATACAGCCGAGTACCGTGGCGATGAGCAGGGCGGGCAGGACCAGTCCCCTGAGTGCCGTCATTTTCTGCCTGAAATCGGCTCGATCCTCTTTGGGAACGGCCGGTCCCAGCTCAGGCTGCAGGAAACAGCGCACACCGATATACAACATATACATGCATGCCAGGATGAGCCCCGGAATCACTCCGCCGGCAAAAAGGCGGCCCACGGATTCCCCTGAGAGAAAGGCGTACATGATCATCATCATGCTGGGAGGAATGAGAAACCCCAGCGCGCCGCCGGCCTGAACAAGACCGATTGCGATTCGTTTGTCATATTTACGTTCCAGCATGGAGGGGACCGCAATGACGCCCATGGAAATGGTGGCCGCGCCGCTGATGCCCACCATGGCAGCCATGATTGCGCAGATCGCAACCGTTCCCATCCCGAGGCCTCCGCGAATTTTCCCCGCCCAGAGATACATCGCGTCAAACAGATCCCTGGCAATGCCTGACTCATGGAGAATATATCCCATGAAAATAAACAGGGGCACAGCGATCAGGATGAAGTTGTTCATCACGTTCCACAGGGTGAAGTACACCATGTCCATGGACGCGAATCCCCATAAAAAAGCAGTCGTCACCAGGCCGACGATGCCCAGGCAAAAGGCGATGGGGATGCCGGTTGCCATGAGAACAAGCATGGAGACAAACATGATTCCGGTAACGGCAAAGGGGCTCATGGCAGTTTTTCTCCTGTTACGGCAAAATAGAGGTTTCTGATAAAGTCAGCCGCCAGTTGGAGCCACATCAAAATCAGCGCCGCCGCAATGGTGAGTTTCCATGGGTAAAGAGGCGGACCCCAGACAGAGGATGCATGTTCACCCATCTGTAAAGATTCAAGGCCGTACTGAACAGCCTGCCGGCACATGATTGAAAAATAGACGGCCACCAGGGGAAAGGCGCATGCTTCCACCGTTGCCCTGGTTCGTTCGGACCATTTTGAGGAAAAAATATCCATGTTCACGTGGGCTTTGGAAAGTACGGCGTACGCGCCTCCGCCGATGACATAGGTGCCGAAGGCCATGGTTGCGGCTTCCAGTGACCAGGAGGTGGGGCTGTTGAAGAGATAGCGGGCTATAACCTCGAACATGACTATGGCAATCATGAGCAGCAGGATTAAGGATAGAAGGTTTCCTGAGAGCCTGCCGGCCTGATCGATTACATTTACCAGGGAAGACAATTTGTAACGCACGATATCGACTCCTGTGTGAGGCGCGTCGCCAGGGTTGATTGTGGCCGAGAGCGGGGTTCCGTCCCGATTATGTCCATGAGACCGCGTGTGCGGTGTTACTCAACCAGGCTGTTGAGCTGTTTGACCAGTTCAATGGCTTCTTTCACTTCAGCAGACCTCTGGGCTTCCTCTTCCCAGACTTCGAGCGCAGCTGATTTCAGTGCGGCGATATCCTGTTCGGAGAAATGGCTTATACCCTTGAAGGTCTTGTCGCGGAGCAGGAATTCTTCTTTCAGGATATCGTCGTAATATTCAAGCCCTGCACGCAGTGCGGCACATTCCAAAATAACCTGCAAATCTTCAGGTAGTGCATTCCAGCGCTTGGGGTTGATGATGAAGGAATCCATAATGGGGTCCACTATCGGCGTTGCGTTGTAGTATCCTGCAACTTCATTGAGCTTCATGCTTTTGTAGTCCAGTGCCCCGCCGAAAAGTATTCCGTCGATCTGGCCGGTAGTCAATGCCAGGTACATTTCGCTGGATTTGACATTGACCGTTGCGACCCCGACCTTGTTCAGCATCTTTGCCGCTCCGCCGATGGCGCGTATCTTCATTTTTTTCAGGTCTTCAATCGATCCTGCCGGTTCTTTGGTGAGAATGTGATAGGTCGCGGCCGGCGCGGAACCCAGGTAGTGAACTCCCTGGGCGGCATACGCATCTGACAGGAGTTTTTCAAAGCCAAGTCCTTTGTAAAGAAGTCTCGCTTCGGACTGGTTTTTCCAGGCCATTGGCAGGCCGATCTCGGTGTTGCCGATAGGCAGTTCAGAGTAGTAGGAGCCGCTTCCCTGGCCGATATCGATCATACCTGTCTTCACGGCCTTAAGGATATTGTCCGGGGAGGTCAATGTGCCGCCCGCAAAGACTGTGATCTGGAGCCTTCCATTACTCATTTTACCTGCCAGCTCAGCAAATTTTTCAGCGCCGCTGAGCATGCTCTGGGGATAGTAACTCTGGAGGCGCATGCGATAGGCTTTTTCTGCGGCAGAAACTGTTCCGGCCGCCAGGAAGAGACTTGTCAGCAGAGCGATACATACTGTTATTTTGGTTGTATTCATTGTTTTCTCCTGTTCTGAGATGGAGTTACGTGTCCACATCCCTCGCTTGGCGTGCGATGCGGTTAATGTACGGGAACCTCGTACTGTACGCCCGGTAAAACGCACAGCATTTCAAAGATAATGTTTGCAGCCATGGTTGCAGTGAGACCGTGGGCGTCATAGGGTGGGCTTACTTCGACACAATCACATCCCACCAGGTTTATCCCATTGCATCCTCTGATAATTTCCAGGGCCTGTATCGGGGTCAGTCCACCCATTTCCAGGGTTCCTGTGCCGGGGGCGAATGCCGGATCCAGGCTGTCGATATCAAAACTGAAGTAAACAGGACCTGTTCCCGTCATTTCTCTGACTTCTTTCATTAACGGGGTCAGTGATTTGTGCCAGCAGGCTTCGGCGGGTATGACTCGAATGCCCTGCCGTCTTGCCCAGTTGAATTCATCTGTTGAATATCCGGAGCCGCGAAGTCCGATCTGGATGGAGCGGCCGGTATCCACCAGGCGTTCCTCGACAGCCCTTCGCACAGGAGTGCCGTGGGCGATTGTTTCACCCTGCATGGTGTCATTGGTGTCGGAATGGGCATCCACGTGGATTAAGCCCACTGGCCCGTGTTTTTCGGCAATGGCGCGGAGAATGGGGAGCAGGATGGTGTGATCGCCTCCTATCCCCACAGGAATGCAGCCGTGACCAAGTATATTCTTTGAAACGAAGTGTCGGATATGTTCGATGGATGCCGGCAAGCTGTAAGGGTTTACCGGTGCATCTCCAACATCGGCAATGGCCAGTGAAGCAAAAGGTGATGCGCCTGTGCCCAGATTGCAGGGTCGGATCTGGGTGGACTCGGCGCGAACCTGACGCGGTCCCAGTCTGGTCCCTGAGCGGGCCGAAGTGCCCCAGTCCATGGGGACGCCGTACAGGGAGGCGTCAAGGCCTGCCGCATCGGTGAATGCAGGCAGTCGCATAAAGGTTGTGGGGCCGCCGAATTTTGGGACGACATTTGCTCCCAGAGGTTGATGGAGTGTTTTTTCAGTCATTATCAGTCTACCTCAACAGGTACGTTTTCAGGTGAGTGGTTTTTTGTATTGCAGTGCAGGCTTCTCTCTGTGACTAAAGTGTAATATTTTCCCCTCTGTCTTCCTTGTTTTTCCAACACGGAAGATGTCTAACGTTTGTGTCATTTTCTAAAGCAAAGCTATACGTATTATGGTTGAGATTCAAGAGAGGTTATTTTGCGGGAGACGCAAAAATATCTCACATCAGGAGAGCAGGGGGGCTGAGGCGGTTATAGGGTAGATCAGTTGGAAAGTACAAAATTTTAGTGAGTCGTTTTTTTTACGTTTTTCAAGTTTGGCGAACAGCGTATAATACAATCAGTTGATACATGCCGGGTTGAATGCCTGGGCAATCGATGCAGGTTGTTTTTTTCGCGGAGAACGATGGGTGACAGCTTGATGTCGGATTGCAGTCCGCTCAAATGTACTCTGCTGATGAACTGTGAACCGGAATCTGGTGTTGCAGGCATGTCCGGAAAAGTGACCGCTTGTTGTGCTCTGCTTGTATTGGTGAATGGATAATCCGTTAAAAGGTGAAAGGAGGGCAAGAAATATGCACCGAAAGCTGATGATTGCTGTGTTGATACTGCTTTGTTTGACTTTTGCCGGCACCGTATCGGCGCAACAGGCAATGAACTGGAAGGGAAGTGGTGGGTGGGGGGCAAAAGCTCCGTATGCACGGATGTATAACCCCCTGACCGTAGAGATTGTCACCGGCGAGGTTGTTTCTGTGGATACGGTCATCCCTTTGCAAGGTATGAACTCCGGGATGCACCTCACTGTACAAACAGATACTGAAACGATCTCCGTGCACCTCGGACCAATCTGGTATCTGGAAAACCAGGATGTGAAAATAGCCGTTGCTGATCAGGTTGAAGTGACAGGATCCCGGGTGACGCTTGACGGCCGGTCTGTCCTGATTGCTGTACAGCTGAAGAAGGGCGCTGACACCCTTCTGCTTCGTGATGAAAACGGGTTCCCGGTCTGGAGCGGTTGGCGACGCAAGTAGGCGATATTTTTGCAGGGCAATATAGCGCGTATGGAAAATCCGGGAAAAATCGATGCGATAGCGATAAATGAGGTGCAGCTTCTCCTGGCGGAAAAGCGCACCTCGCTTGCCGTTCTGCGTACAGGAATAGCTGTGCCGGCACTCCCTTTATCCGTTGTCAGTCTGCTGATTGCGACCTCAAAGTATTATGATGTCCTGCATGTCTTGCATTTTATCATTCCCCTCAGTACCCTGAATTTCTGTCTGGTCATCCTCGGGGCCTATCTCATCAGCAGGTCCATTGTAAAAATGCGCGGTTATGATAGACATATTCAGCGGATCAAGATGGAGTATAAGGGCCTCTCGGAGTTGATTGAGTGAGATCTGAATCCATAGCGGGTTTATCACTGAAAGAAAGTATTCGTTGAAAAATTACCAAATGTTACCGCGAGATCGCTCTTGCAGAGCGAGGTAGAAGGCGCGGGCATAATCCGCTGCAGAGATAAGGCTGCAGGTGGAGGCAAGTAAAAGCGCCGACAGGGGTACTGAGGGGAAAAGGGCGACCACAAGAAAGAGAGCAAACTGCCCGCCGGTGGCAACCTTGCCCGTAACCCTGTGGCTCATCTTCGTGAATGAACTCCAGAGCCGTAAGGTTGCAATATACAGGGACGTGATAAAAACGACGATATCACGCGCGATGACCAGCGGAATCCAGAGAGGTGAAAACTTGCCCCTCACGGTGAATACGATCAGAACTGTGAGTACAAAGCATTTATCGGATATGGCGTCTATCAACCCGCCTTGCCAGCTGACGACCTGCCACCTTCGCGCAAGCCATCCGTCCGCCAGGTCGCTCAACGCTGCTCCGATGATCAGCCAGAACCAGATGCCCTCGTCGCAGAAAGGGAAGGCGCCGGCCGCAAGCAGCCTGAAGCTTGAACAGAGACTTGGCAGTATATGCTTGAAAGAATACACGTGGTTGTCGGCTCTTCAGTCGATGTGGTGTATCGATGAACGCTTAGGTATCATTATACGTTCGGGTCATTACATGCCCACGTTAAACATCGCCTCAAGATCATGTTTTGAATATGCTTTAAAAGCGAGCATTGTTTCAGTTCTTGTAATTGCCTCAATTTGCAATATTTGCTTGGTTACCAGATTTGCGAGATCTTCATTTGTTTTCACTCGTACAACGGCAATGAGATCGTATTTCCCGCTGACTGAATAAACTTCTGTAATACCAGCAGTTTCGGCTAATTTTTCCGCCACTTGGTTGATTTGTTTTCGTTCAACGTTCATTAAGATTATAGAAGTGATCATGTTGCCTCCCGGCGCTATTTAAAATGATGCGGCTGTCTTTTTGCATAATACCAGGATGTTGGGAATGTGTCGAGGTTTGGAGATCAGGCCGCCCCTGATACTTATCATCGGGCTTCATGCCCGGCACCTTGCCGGTCGCTTGAATACAAGAAATTCGGGTCGGAAAGCTCCTGGAACCACAGATCATTGTTCTGAGGGGATGCGTTAATCAGCTGCCGTATCTTGCCGGCCATACGGAAGGCGTCTTCACCCGGGGCGTAGTAATCCGGCAGGTGTGCAATTTTTTGAAAACCAAAGCTGCGATACCAGCCGATGAGCCTGGAGTCGGCACTGTCCGCTTCCAGTGATACCCGTTCAAAGCCCCTTTCTGCAGCCCTTTCCAGGGCGAAGTTGAGCAGTTTGGTTCCTAACCCCGTTCCCTGTGCCTGGGGAACCATGGCCAGAGAATAGATGCGCATGGTGCGTTTGTATCCAAGCAGGACAACGGCGCCTGCAGGGCTGGACAAAGCGGGCTGCATGAGTTCTAGAATATACACTTCCTGCACATGACTTTTCAGGCTGGTCTTCAGGCCCTGCCTGCTGCTTCGCCTGTGATCAGGGAAACATTGTCGTTCAAGGTCAAGTAAGAACGGCAGATCATTGATTACCGCCCTGCGAATACGATGGAGTGCCATGGGATGACGATGAATTACGGATAGAAAATGAAAATTGAGTTTGACGAAGCCGTTAAAGGAATAACACATATATACGCCGGAATCGGCACAGATATTCTCTGTGAATTTGTAAGATTTTTCATCGCGGGATGCAATGGAAAAATACAGCGCACAGCTGTTTTTTATGAACGGCTGCCGGCGCGTTAATTGCAAACATTGAGAGGCGTTACGGGCACTGCACACACAGGCGATAGATGTCTGATGGGTGGGTGTATTATAAAGAGAGTGTTTCTCATGGAACGGGAATATATGCGGCTTTTTCCGCCGTCGCACAACGCCGCGACATTACCCCGTGTTTTCTGAGGAACCATTACAAAGCAAACTGGTTGTGTCTCTGGTATGTATCTGCATTCACTTGGTCATTTTCGCGCCATTGCCATCCTTCTTATCGTGGCCGGTCACTGCTATGGCCTGGTAGGTTGGAAAATCGACTCTGTTTCCGACAGGATTTTGGCTTCACTGCTGACCGGGGCTACCGGGATGTTTGTCTTTATCTCCGGGTTTTTCTTTCATTATGTGTTTTACCCCCGGTTTGACTATCGGAGGTTTATGCGTAAAAAGTGCCTTGCCGTTCTTCTGCCGTACTGTATTCTCAGTATGGTTGCCCTTGTTTATACCGTCTATTTTTTGCAACATCTTCCATATAAGGACCAACTCTATACGGGCCGGCCTGACCTGTGGCATGCCCACATTCGGCCGATTTTGCTGTATTATTGGTACGGGGCGCTTTCTTATCCTTACTGGTATATCCCTTTTATTATGCTCACATTTGCCTTGGCGCCCCTGCATGTCAGGTTTATTCATCTCCGGGCGAGCCTGCAAATACGCGTACTGGCAGTACTGACTGTTGCAGTCATGTTCATGCATCGCCCGCTTTACAATCTGTCCAATCTGCAGTCAGTACTCTACTTTTCTCCTTTTTATCTCATGGGAATACTGTGTTCTCAAAATGCAGACACACTTCAAAAACGATTGCAAGGAAAAGAATGGCTGTTTTTCTGTCTTGCTGTTGTGTTCGCAGTACTGGAAGCTGTGTTGCAGCAGAGGTACGGTAATTACCATAAGCTGCCTCTGGTGTGGAAAGGGATTGATCTCATGGTTGGCCAGAAAATGGCTTTGGTGATGGGCCTGTACGTGTTTTTACGACGTTTTGATCATGCTCCCAGTCGAATATTAGGGCAGGTAGCCACCATGAGTTTTGCCGTCTTTTTTCTCCATCCCTTTGTCCTGCATCTGTGCGGCTCCTGGCTGCGGATGTATCATGTCAGGCTGCATGCAGGCACTCTGTTGCCGTTTGCCGTCATCTTCGTCACCGGGATGACCATGGGGATAGCCTGGGTAATCAAGCAGGTGCTGGGCAAGCGCAGTGTGTATGTCATCGGTTGGTGAATGGTTGTTTTCGGGTCGTATTATTTATTCAGGGTAACTACTTATAGGGGCACAGTCCAGCTTGATAACTTCCCTGTATTTGTAACTGCTCACAGTGCACCTGATCTTTCCGCGATCAGGCGCACTGTGAGCAGTTACTGTTCAGGTTCATTACCCGGGTGTACCAGCAGAGAAGAGGCTAGATTCAATTCCCTGAGCATAGCACGTTTCTTGAACTGATGCGCCTGCATTCGCCGAAGAATGCCGTCCAGCATCTGGACCGCTGTCAATACATGAGTCCCTTTGTTGAGCATGACGCATTCAGCTCGATGTCCCATAGATGCGTCGGAAATTTCGGCACGGGAGGGCATGCCGTCTTTGGCTAGAGATTCAAGAACCTGAGTCGCCCAAATAACCGGTACATGCGCAGCCTCGCATATCCAGAGGATCTCTTCCTGAACTTCCGCCATCCGTTCGAATCCACACTCGACAGCTAAGTCCCCTCTGGCGATCATCACCCCGCAACAGGGCATATGCATGGCGGCAAGGAGCATGGCCGGTAAATTGTCAAAACCGCGCCTGTTTTCAATTTTCAATACGATGGCGGGCTGATGGTTTCCCAGGCGTTCAAGGTTGCGACAAAGCAACTCAACATCTTTATCGCTGTTGGCAAATGACAATTCAACGACATCTGCATGCCGGGAAATAAAGTCGAGATCCTGAATATCCTTCTCGGTTAAAGCAGGCAAACGTAACACGCTATCAGGAAAATTTATTCCCTTATCGGCACGAAGCTTTTCACCGGCCAGACGGGCGTGGGTTATTTTTACCAGCACCTGGGTTTCTTCGATTTTTTCTATCACACCGCCTATTTTGCCGTCGTCAAAGCAAATTGCATCTCCCTGACGGACATCAGCAAAAATTTCAGGAATGGTCATTCCGATCATTGCCGGAGTAAGAAGCGTTCCGTTACTGTCATACGTTGCTGCACGACCGATTCGAAGATCTCTGGTCAATATCAGCATGTCTCCCTTGTGAAGCAGAAGTCGACCTTCTCCGGAAGGAAGGGTGCCTACCAACGTCTCCTGTTCTTCTCCTGTATCATTGTTTTTACTCCGCAGCACAGTCTCAGGAATCAGGTAGGCAGTTTTTCTCAACTCTCCCCAGCAACCCCTATCGGTGATGTCTACGATAGTCATTGTACGCTTTGAACCCCGGGCATCTACAAAGGCTATCTGCTTACTCGTCTTGAGGTCGGCCAGCCAATCGGCTGATACCGGAATACAAGCATCCGCCTGCGACGGCGGCGGACACGAAGCGCATTCTGTCGAAAGCCAGACGCGGGCGGGAGCGATAACCCGACCGAACTCATCACGTTGAGGTCGGATCCGTATGAGTTCAGGCCCACGTTCGACGGGACCGGTTCGCAACTTTGGCCCTGCCAAGTCCATGACAACCTTGCAGGAGCGCCCCAAAGAAAGCTCAGCTCGTCTCAAGTTTTCGATCATGCGCAACCAGGCCGCGGCATCATCGTGAGCACAGTTGATGCGCATACATTCCATGCCCTGCTGCAGAAGATTATGGACCAGATCATAATCGTGGGCAGCCTCACTTGGCATGGTCACCATGATGCGCACACTTCTTCCCCGCGGCGCAGTGCCAAGAAGTTGTTCCGTGTGTTCACTCAGGAGCTGTTCCCCAGAGGCAAAATCAACCGCGGCCTCTTCCTTCGGCAAAGAAGAATTTCCCGCACCCTGTAGTCGGTACACTGCCCGGATAACCGCATCAATTGTAGCGAGTACATGTGATTCGCTCCGTCCCAGGGAAGACAGTCCCAACACTGCCAAATGCTGTTGCAATTCCCGCCGATCACGCCGTCGCAGTACGAGGTAATGAAGAAGATTTTCCGCACTTTTTCGGTAATTGGGATGAATTGTGTCAAGGCGAGGAGCAGAGTCGGCAACATCGTCAATCATCTTTGCCCGGATAGCCTGCAATTCTTCAAATACCTCCAGCATAATCCGCTGTTCGGAACCGGGAGCGTTATTACCGGTTTTTGCAGTTTTCATACCTTGGTTATCCTGTGTGTGGGAAAAATGGTAACTCTTCTTTGCTCAGGATGCAGATATCGTTGCCCATGATCCTCAATAAGTTTCCTTGTTCGAACAGAAGAAAGAGATCGGGATCTATGTCGCCGCAACGGGCCATTGCATGCATGGCCTCTAAAAGGTTTCAGACACGTTCATCGGTGATTTATGTTAACGGCTGGTGAATGATTGTTATTTCTTAGGGGCGGATGGTTCAATTACTGCCGACGGCGGCAAGAAAATTTTTGGGTGCGCAATCTGTGTTGTGTAGGGGGTGTTTTGCCGATGTGAATGGTTTTGAACCTATTATCTCGGTAATTTTATTTTGTATAAATTCAAGTTGTTTTATTGCTTGGTATATTGTTGAAGGTCTTTTTCCCTGTAATTTTAATTTTATTCCCGGAACGATATCGCCTATTACCTGGCTGTTTGTTGCACACACAACGGGTAATCCGTCATTTTCTCCAACTATATTTATAATCCCGTTATATACACTGTATGGGGTTTGGTCTAGACGTAGTATTGTGTCTCCTTGCCATTTTTCTCGTTGTTGAGGTAGAGAAGGTCTTACAATTCCTGCTATTATTCCGTTTTGTTTGCCGATCTCAAATTCTGTAAGATTTTTAAGGATTAATTGTGCAAACGGTGCGTTAAACATTTGTTTCGTCACATGCTGTTTGTGGCTATAGTAAAAAATTCCGAGTTCTTTGGTTGATTGCCTTTTGCTTGTCGCATATCCGAGCATCGGCACAATTGGTGTTGTAGTTTGAAAGAATTCACTGAAATATCGATATGCTGGTTCTGAATGGTATCCGTTCATTGTATGAGAACAATACTTGAGGTGATATTGAGACGGGCATTGTTTTCCGAACATACGCATGCTCGGAACTACATACGGGTTGATTTTGCGTAGTCTATGCAATAACAATACCTTTTTTGTTGTGAAGGTCTATGATGTTGTATTTTAAGTAGTAAAAATATGAAAAAAGTTATAACGGGTCGTGAAACCATGTGGTTTTCCGCTATTTCGAATTGAAATTCCTTTTAATCGGAATATTTATGATTCTCTGTTGACGAAGCAGTAAGGATCGCGCCGGTTAAAAATATCCAGGCCGAATCCGTAAGCAACAGCCAGGCATCCGCGGCAGGCAGGGTGCAGAGTGCAGGTCGTACATTCTTGGGGACCATTGCGATACTGCTCTGCCGATGAAGAATGATAGATGCCGTCCAATGATGACTGATAGATATTGCCCAGCTTGGAGGGAAGCTTTCTACAAGCATGGATTTCGCCATCCGGAAGGAGGGCGAGGAAGTTGAACGCTGCTCCGCATCCGTGACCGGCGCACCCGCCTGTCAGGGGCTGTCGGTTCCGGTGACGTATCAGGTTGATCAGGTTATCCTTGAGCTGCATGTGAGGGGCGTTTTTCGCTGCCTGCATATACTTGCAGAGAAAATCAGGAAAAGTGGTTGTCGGTATGGATTCAAGCGCTGCACCTTCACCAACCATGGCAAGTCGGTTAAAGGTGAACAGGTTTACCTTGTTTTCCAGAAATCCGGCCAACTCAATAACCTGGTCCTGATTGGCACGGGTCAGGGTAAGCATGACCATGGAGAAAATGTCCAGTTCTTGAAGCAGTTCAAGAAATTTCAGAGAGCGCTGAAAATGCCCTTTGCCGCGGATATAGTCGTTATGCTTTTCAAACCCTTCAAGGCTTATCTGATAGAATTCCGGTTTCCGGACGGCAAGGATTTTTTCCAGACGCTCTCTTGGCACAGGGTTGCCCAGGATCGCCGTGAGAAAGCCGCGATCCACAGCTTCCTGATACAGGGCGTCAAAATGAGGATAGAGAAATGGGTTGCCGCCGGTAAAGCTTACCTGGGTGTATACATTGTGCAGGCTGCAGAAGGTATAGAGTTCATCCAGGACATGGATGCCCTGTTTGAGCGTCATAGGAATTCGATCGCTGCGATCGTAACAATGGCGACAGCGCAGGTCGCAGGTCTGGGTGATATGCCACTGCAGGGTAAAGGTGGGGGCGGTGAACAGGCGTGGATTTTGGATGTGTTCCCTGGAAAAACATTCCGATCGTGTGATTCGGGACTGCGGGGCTAAAAGAAGGCCGTTTGTCCGTGCAGCATAGAGGATGTTGTCCACTTCTCCAAGCGTCAGCCGGGATTGCCGTGCTGTTTCCCGACTGCTGAGATTTTCCCAGATCATTTTCATGGCCAGGAGGTCGTGACCGGTGGCGCTGCGGCAGACCCACCTTTTATCGTTTGGATGATACCAGATCAGAACTCGATCATTCCCATGAACCGGAGTGCATGATTGATCGGTGAGATAGGCAGGGAGGCGCTGCCAGTCAAGCTGGAGCAGTTCCACGGAAGGATTGACTGTCCATTCCGCAACCTTGGCGGGAATTTCCGGCGCCTTCTGTCCGGCTGCATAGAGGGCGGCTTCGAGTTCGGCAAGCTCGGGGAGGTAGGGATGGTTTAAACAAAGCCGGGGATGTGCCGCTAAATACTGGCCGAGGTCATCTGCAATGTGCTTTGGGAAATCTTCTCCCAGGAGATTTTTACAGAGCGGATACATGCCAGGGGAGTGATTCATGGAAGACCGTCGGCTGAAGAGAGGAAAAAACGGTCGGTAACTCCATGGCCACCGACCGTTCAAATCTTTAGGGTATCTTGAAAAATTAGAAAATTTGTTCAAATTCGAGGCGCACGAGAAATTTTACCGCAGACATGTAATTGATATCGGAGTCTACGCTTACCTTCGAGGATAAAATTTTAAGTGCAACAATGAAGTTGGGCGAATTGGCAATTTTTCAAGGTGCCCTTTAGAGAACGTGCAACCTGCACGTTGGATGTCAGCTTCAGCCGCTCTTGCCGGCCGCCTTTTCCGTCGAGGCCCCGCAGCCTGAACTGCCGGCTTCTTTCTTTATTTTTTCTTTTGCTTCTTCTGCTGCTTCTTCGACGTGTTCTTGTGCAGCGTCACCTACGCTGCTTTTGTCACCGCCTCAGCTGCTGCCGGAAGCTTCCGCTGCTTTTTCAGCACTACCTGTGCCGGATTGAGCGCCTCAGCCGCTGCCTGCAGAGTGGGCGGAGCCGGGCAGAGTTACGCCGCCGGCACTGATAAGGCCGGCCACACCCAGGCCTGCGAGAAATTTTTTCAGATCCTTGTTGCGCATCGTGTCCTCCTGTTTTTTTGGGGGGGTACGTATTGCATTTTCTGATACTACACTGCTTGGGTATAGTATCTGTTTATCTGTTGCCCAGGTGTGTGTCAAGAAAAACGGCGCTGCCGAAGAGTTATTTTTCGCAAATAATCAGCTGGTAGTAGTTGTGCGGGCTAGCCCGGATTTCTCATGACTTTTTTGAAAAATGAATTAACAACTTGAAATCACATGACATGTTGTTTGTACCACAAAAACAGAGTGTTTTTTTCTGCAAATTCAAAAAAGTCACCCTGCCGGGCTAGTTTGTCGGACTCAATACCTCATGTTCCACCGAGACAAAACGTTCATCAACTGTTCCGTGTTTAAAAAGGAGCGTATAGAGCAACAGGCAATAACAGATGACCGCAGCTACGGCGAACAGAGGAATGAAATAGCCCAAAGGACAAAGAATCAGGACGGTTACCCAATGCAGAAGGATGACCTGTCTGGAGTGGAGCTGGATGGGAAAATCTCCGTGCCTGCTGATAACGGCCAGGCCGCTCAGGTTCCATCCGTAGAGTGCTGTAAAGGCGTGCAGCCTGAGCAGGGCGCGGCTGATTTCAGGAATATAATAGGAGCTGAAGGAAAGAAGAATGTAGGCAATCCCTGTAATGGAGGTGATGAGTAAAAACAAAATACCTGAAGTGAGAAATGCCTTTTGCTGCAGTCGAATGCCCTGCCGCCAGTAAAGATAGAGTATAAAGGCAACAGCCAAAAACAGGGTGGTGGCGATAAAAACCTGCGGGATGAACAATTCTGCCAGGATGAAAAGAAAAAAGATAATCACCCCCAGGTTGATCACCCAGAATGCTGCTTCCTTCATTGTTCGGGTCGGCTCCTGGATCTCTTTTTTCATCAGATTGAAGATCACCGACATGCTGATCAGGGAGACCGGGAAAGAAAACCCCAGGAAAAAGGTATCCAGTTCAAGCTTTTCGATGTGCAGCCAGTGGCCGAATTCGGCGTTCAGGATAACAGGCGCCGACATTGCCAGACCTATACTCAGGCATAACAGGGCTGCCTGGTGAAATTTGCGGGCAACCGGTTCCGTCCGGCTGAAAAGGGCTCTGGGAAAGCAGGGACCGAAGTGTTGTACCCTTACCCGTTCTATGATTCCTGCGAGGAAAAGAGGGATGATCATGGCTGCAATATACCATTGCAGGAAGGCCGCAAGGGCGAAAAGCATCGCTAAAAGAAGAAACAGCCTCCCCTGAAGAGAGAGTCTTCGCCGGTCCTCCGTAAAATAGACAAGCAGGGTTCCGCCGCTGCAGAGATTGAACAGAAAGATGTGCAGGCGCTCAAAATTTATCTGTTCCGGTAGGACCAGGTGGTGCATGAAACCAAAGGTAAGGGCCATGGTCATGATGACCTGTAAAACGGCCTTGAATTTCCAACTCACGTATTTGACTCCGGGATGTATGTTTACTGTTTTCCTAAGAGGACCTGCAGGGTCTGTGTCAGGTCGGGATGTCGAAAACGGTACCCTGACAGCTGCAGTTTATCTGTGGAGACCCGGCAGCCTGACAGCAGTACCTCAGACGCCATCTGGCCGTAGATTTTTTTGAGAAATCCTGCAGGAATAGAGGGCAGGAGCGGGCGATTGACCACATGGGCCAGCGCCTGCATCAGCTCCCGATTGGTCGCCGGTGTCGGCGCGGCAATATTGACAGGCCCATGCAGGCTCTCTGTGGCGAGGGCGTGAAGAATGACGCTGATCATATCATCAATGGAGATCCAGCTGATATACTGCTCGCCGCTGCCGAAACTCTTGGCAAAACCTATGTTCGCCGTAGTGAGCAGGCGCTGCAGCGCTCCTCCCCTGGGACTGAGGACGACGCCGATGCGCATGAACACCGTACGGATACCGGCATCTTCCGCCGGTCTGGCCGCGCATTCCCACAGAGAACAGACATCAGAGATGAAATCAAGCCCTGACTGGTCTTCTTCACGCATACAGCAGTCTTCGCAGTTGCCGTAAAATCCTACGGCCGAGGCAGAGAGCAGAACACGCGGTCCGGGAGACATGTTTGCCACGGTGCGGGCAATGAGTCCGGTACCCTGGACCCGGCTGTCGATAACCCGTTGTTTTTTATTCTCTGTCCAGCGACCCTGACCGATATTGTCGCCGGCAAGATGGATAACTCCGTCCAGCTCTGGAAAAGATGCCGTATCGATTTCATCTTTTTCCGGGTTCCAGTAGATTTCGTTAGCTCCCGGTTTCGGCGTTCTTCGTACAAGGGACCAGACCGCATGACCGCCTGTCGTCAGCAGCGGTTTCAGGGCGGTTCCCAGTATTCCGCTGCCACCGGTGATAAGGATTCTCAGGGGCGTCCGGCTGTATCGGTTATGCAGCTGGATGTCCTGGTTAAGGGTCTGGTGTCGATAGGTGAAAATGCGACGGAGTCGGGCGTCCACCATGTTGCGGGTAAAGGCGGGCAGCATGCTGTGCAGGGGCAGTGCGTATTCTATATGATCCTCCAGCCGGCATCCGTCCCCGTCTTCGAAAAAACGATGGGTGTGCGTCCAGCTCGAGAAGGGGCCTTTATGCTGTATATCCTTGAACATAATGCCCGGCTGATCTTCAATATGCCGGGCATGCCAGGTATAAGGAATCGGCCCGGCAAACATTTTCATAAAAACTTCGCCGCCAGGGGTGATGCCGCCTTTTCGGGAAAGCACGTATGATTTGTCCCATGGCGGAAGAAGACGTTCCAATGCTCCCTGGCGGCTATGCCAGGCATAGAGCTCTTCCGGGGAGCATGGAAAAACGGAACTGTGTGTGAAGGTGTGCGTCCTAGTCATTCAGGATCTCTTGCAGTGCAGGTTTCAGTTCAGGGTAGGTGAAGATGAAACCATTGGTCTCCAGGGCCTCGGGCACTGTTTTCTGTCCCTGCAGAAGAGAACTGCCGAATTCACCCAGCAGTGTTTTCATCACAAAGGCCGGGGCGGGAAGCACTGCCGGCCTGTTGAGGACAGAACCCATAATTTTGGCGAACTCTTTCTGGCGGATGTTTTTGGGGGCTGTAAAATTAAACGGTCCTTCTAAGCCTTCCCCAAGCAGAATATGGTGTACAGCCTTGACCACGTCATCAAGGTGTATCCAGGGAAACCATTGTTTTCCTGAACCGATGGGGCCGCCAAGTCCGAGTTTGAAAGGAAGCTTCATTGTCTGGACGGCTCCGCCGCCTCTCCCGAGAACCACTCCAAAACGCATGGTGGCAACCCGGGCGCCTTGTGCCTGCGCCTTACAGGCTTCCTTCTCCCAGTCAACGCAGACCCGGGCAAGAAAATCCTCACCGCTGTCGGCTGATTCACGCTTTTCAGATTCTCCGCCGTCACCGTAGTAACCTGCTGCGGAGGTGCTGAGCAGGATGGTGTCACCCGACGGCATGGCGTCAACCAGATTTCTGGTGGTCAGTATCCGGCTGTCATAGATTGTTTTTTTATATTTTTCAGTCCACAGATTGAAAACGGACCTTCCGGCCAGATTGATGAACGCCTCATGGCCGGCAACCTGCTGCTGCCATTCGCCGGGTAATGTCGTGTCTGCGGAGATATAGTGCAAATGATTGTGGGCCGGAAGCTTGCAGTTGGGAGAACTGGCGATGACCGTGACCTCGTGTCCTAATTCCAGCAGTGAAGTGGTAACGGCTGAGCCGACAAAGCCGGTGCCTCCTGTGATGAATATCTTCATGTAGGGACTCCTCTGTTGAGTATGCGGGGAGAAATCAGGGCAGATGTGTACTCAATATCATTATCTTATTTAAAGTAATCTGTTTTCTTGAATTTGCCATGAAATTACAAGAGTGGTACAAACAGGTGTCGAAATCACTGCTGAACACAGCAGGTAATAATGCGCGGTTCTTCAAGAGAAAGAATTTCCGGTTCGATTCGTTCAAGTTCCTTGCGGTTCCAGCGGCCGTTTCGTTCGAGAATGTCAAGGGCTTCTTCTTGTGAACCTGCCAGCACGGCTACCTCTGCATGCGTGTACCGGGAAGTGTGGATTTGAGGTTCGTCGAGCATGGACCAACTGGAAAAGGCTGTGTTGTGCCGCCAGAGATAAATATGCATGAAGCTCTCCTGTTTCAACGCGTAGATAGGATATACGGATATATTAAGCCGTTTTAAAAAAGTCACCATTCAGGGTGATTGCAGTGTAGAACAATATGCTGTTTGGGACAAGCAGACATCCCTGTCAAAGCATACAATCGGGTAGATATTCTAAGACTTCAGACAACCGGGTTGACGAAAGGAATGCCATGGGAGGATTTTTTTGAATTTTGTCGCGGTCGATGGCTGATTATCTGTTCACTTTACGATATAATGGTGAGGCGATAAGAAAAAAAGTGTTGCAGGACAATGGAAAATGCCTTGTATGTGACGTGAAGCAAGAGAGAGGTTGTTGTACCCCATGAGTATACGTATTGCCGTCAATGGTTACGGCCGCATCGGGCGATGCATATTACGAGCATTATACGAAACCGGAAAAAGAAGCGATATGGAAATCGTTGCCGTCAATGAGCTGGCCAACCTGGCCTCCATTGCCCATTTGACACAGTTTGATTCCATCCATGGCCGGTTTAACGGTGATGTCGGGTGTGATGGAAAAAATCTGGTCGTCAACGGCGACCGGATCCGCATGCTCTGTGAGCCGGACATTGCCCTGTTACCCTGGGACGAGATCGGCGTTGACATGGTGCTTGAGTGCAGCGGCAGTTATGTGGAGCGTGAAATTGCGGAGCAGCACATTGAAAGCGGCGCAAAAAAGGTGCTCTTTTCCTGTCCGGCCCTTCCTGATGTGGATGCCACTGTTGTGTACGGCCTGAACCACCATCAACTGCGGCCTGAGCATACCATTGTCTCCAATGCATCCTGTACGACAAACTGTATCTCCCACATAATTCAATTGTTGCACGGTTTCTGCTCAATCGAGTATGGAACCATCACCACCATTCATTCCATGATGAACGACCAGCCGGTTATCGACGCCTATCATAATCCTGACCTGCGAAAAAACCGCAGCTCCGGGAATTCGATTATTCCGGTCGATACAGGCCTGGCAAAGGGACTTGACCGGATCTTTCCGGACTTGCGCGGACGTTTTCAGGCGCTTTCTCTGCGGGTGCCGACCATGAATGTCTCACTGATGCAGTTAACCGCCCAGGTGGGGGCAACGGTCCAGGCCCAAAGTCTCAACGGTTTGTTCAAAGAGGCGGCTATGGGGCCCTTGAAAGGTATTCTCGGATATACGGATCTCCCTCTGGTCTCCTGTGATTTCAACCACGACTCCAGGTCGGCGATTGTCGACAGTTCTCAGACCAGTGTCAGTGGAGAACATCTGGTCAATGTGACGGCCTGGTTTGATAACGAATGGGGGTACGCAAACCGGATGCTCGATACCAGCATGGCCATGATGGGTCGGTAAAGGAAACAGATGAAGACGCGCACCTTTGGCATACGCAATAAACTGATTTCCATTTTCGTGGTCATCAAGATATTGCCGCTGGTGGTTATGGCATGGTTTTCCTGGGATGAAATTTCCACTCTGGTCGAGAAGGTGCAGACCCACTTTCAGGAGGCGTCCGAATCCAGCCGCAAGGTGACCGGGACCGTTACCCAGCTGGCTACCAAAAGCTCCATCCGGGCACTGGATGAAAAGTCGCGGGAGGCAATAGAGCGGCTTACCACGGATACAGCTTTTGCGGTAGCTCAGTTTCTCTACGAGCGTGACCAGGATATCGACCTGGCCGCCAGACTCCCTCTCTCCAAAGAGATATTCACCGGATTCCTGGCATCCAGACACAGGAAGGTCATCTATCATCAGGATATGCGCATGGATGTCGAGGGGGTACGCTGGGTTCTGGACGATCCGCCTCCCAAAGGCCCCATTGCCCAGGCCGGGAACGTTGATAACGCGAAAGAGTTTCACTCGACCCCTCCAAGGGATGAAGGAATCCCTGTACAGAAGCCGTTGTACCTGGAGATGACCCTGGTTGACACCCGTGGACAGGAGCAGATCAAGGTAACCACATCTGATCGTATGTCTGCTGAACTGCGGGATGTTTCCAAAAAAGAAAACACCTTCTGCAAGGCGGAAACATATTTTGCGGAGCTGCAGAAGCTGAAGCCTGACGAGGTGTATGTTTCCGAGGTGATCGGCGCTTACCGGAAAACAGATCTCATCGGCGTGTACAGCAGAAAAAAGGCCGCTGAGCTCGGGATAGACTTTGCCCCGGAAAATTCAGCCTATGCAGGAAAGGAAAATCCGGTGGGCAAACGTTTTCAGGGAATCATCCGCTGGGCGAAACCGGTAACCAAAGACGGCGCTGTTGTCGGATATGTCACCCTTGCCCTGGATCACACCCATGTGATGGAATTCACAGACCACATCATGCCGACGCCTGAGCGGTTCACTGTGGTGTCGGATGGCGGAAGTGGAAACTATGCGTTCATGTGGGATTACAAGAGCAGAAACATTTCCCATGCACGGGACTATTTTATCGTCGGCTATGATCCTGAAACCGGAGAAAAGGTAGAACCATGGCTCGATAAAGACGTGTATGAGAAGTGGAGGCAGAGCGGGGAGCCCCTTGAACGCTTTCTGCAGAAACAGCCGACGTTTGAGGAACAGACCCTGGCAAAACAGCCTTCGTATCAGCAGCAACTGCAGGGGACCGTGGGGCTGGATTGTCGGTATCTCAACTTTGCTCCCCAGTGTCAGGGCTGGAATACCTTGACGGAATCCGGCGGGGCAGGTTCTTTTCTTATTTTCTGGAGCGGCCTCTGGAAGCTGACCACAGCAGCGGCGATTCCCTATCATACAGGGAGATATGGCCATACTCCCCAGGGATTCGGCTTTGTGACCATCGGCGCCAACGTGGATGAATTTCATAAATCCGCCATGGTAACTGCTGAGAAGATTGCAGACCTGGAACAGACCTATATCGAAAATCTGACAACCCAGAATGAAGATAACCTGCGTTTTTTGAAGACAACCCTGCGTCAAACCACCAGGGATCTGTCGGTATATACACTCTGCATGTCCGTGCTGGTCATACTTATCGCCATTTGGATGGCTTCTTCCATAACCAGTCGGATTACCAAGATAATCCGCGGAATGCGCCGATTCCAGCAGGGGGATATGCAATATCGTCTGAAAGCGGAATCAGCAGATGAAATGGGTGATCTTGCGGAAAATTTCAATCAGATGGCAGACGACGTACAAAAAGCTCTCACAGCCATGGAACAGGCTAAAAATACGGCGGAAGAGGCCAATGAGCAGCTGGTTGCCGAGGTGAAGGTCCGTAAGATAGCCGAGGAAGAACTGGCCGCCCATCGTGATAACCTGGAAGCCATGGTTGCCGCCCGCACCAACGAACTTGCCTCGGAGGTGCAGGAGCGCCGGCAGGTGGAAGAAGATAAACTCCAGCTGGAACATCGTCTGCGGCAGGCCGAGAAAATGGAGGCCATCGGCACTCTTGCAGGGGGGGTAGCCCATGATCTCAACAACATCCTCTCCGGGATTATGACCTATCCGGATCTGTTGCTTTTGGGTCTTGACGAAAATGATCCTCGATATAAGCCGTTACTCACCATAAAACGTTCCGGAGAAAAAGCGGCTGCCATTGTCCAGGACCTGCTCACCATGGCCAGAAGAGGAGTCCGTGTGGCTAATGAGGTGCAACTTAACGATGTGATTCTCCAATATCTTGAGAGTCCTGAATACTCTAAACTGTATTATGAACAGAAAGGGCTCCAGGTGGAACTGCATCTGGCAGATGACGCCATGCCTGTTTTGGGTTCAGAGGTCCATATCAGTAAAGCGGTTATGAATCTGGTCTCCAATGCCGTCGAGTCCATGCCGGATGGCGGCGTCCTGACCATAACCACGGAAAATCGGTACCTGGATGCTTCTCTGGAACTGTACGAAAAAGTCAAACCCGGGGAATATGTCACCCTGACGGTTTCGGATACCGGCGTGGGGATGACGCGGGAAGACATGGATCGTATGTTTGAGCCCTTTTTTACAACCAAGAAGATGGGAGGGCGCAGCGGAACAGGTCTGGGGATGGCTGTTGTCTGGGGTACCGTACGGGATCATAACGGCTATATTGATTGCCGGAGCACAGTCGGTCAAGGTACGACTTTTTCTATTTATTTTCCGGTATTTCGCAGTGAAAAGGGACTGAAGAAGGAGAACCCGGAGCTCAGCATGCTGATGGGACATGGAGAGCGACTGCTCCTTGTTGACGACGTGAATGAGCAATTGGAGATCGGTTCCCGTATTCTTACCCGGCTTGGATACGAGGTCATCACTGCCTGCAGCGGGGAAGAGGCACTCAGATACCTGGATCGTAATCGAGTGGACCTGGTTATTCTTGATATGATCATGGATCCGGGCATGGACGGCCTGGAGACATATAAGGCTATCACCGTCAAGTTTCCTGAACAACGCGCTATTATTGCCAGTGGATTTTCCGAGGATGACCGATTAGTTGAAGCACTGCAGACCGGTGTTCTGCTCTATCTGAAAAAGCCTTATTCCGTTGCCAAGCTTGGAGAAAGCGTCCAGGCGGCATTGAGGGGGTTGTACCAGGAATAAGTCCTGTGTAACCAGTTACAAATACAGGAAAGTTATCAAGCCGGCCTGTGCCCCTATGAGTAGTTACAGTCCTGTTGTATTCATGCGAAGAGAGAATCGTCAAAACTCAGGCGTTGATCCTTCAGGGATTCAGGTCGGGCGATTATCTGAGGAGGCGGAAAGAAGTTGCGTATCGTCATTTTAGGAACAGGCGCCATGGGGTGTCTGTTTGCCGCAAAGTTATGTTGGATCTGCGACGTCGTACTCTATAATATCAACGGGACGACGGTGGATATCATCAACAGTCACGGAGTAAGGGTGGCTGAGCGTGCAGGAGAACAGACCACATATCAGGTGCGGGCCATCACATCTCCTAAGGGTTACGAGCAGTGGGCCGATCTGGCTTTGATATGCACCAAATCCGGCGCGACAAAAAATGCAGCAGAAGCGGCCGCAATGTTTCTAAAACCCGAGGGATATGCTCTAACCCTGCAGAACGGTCTTGGTAACTATGATGTGCTCTGCTCCATCCTCGGTGATGCGAAAGTCATTGCCGGAGTAACTTCCCAGGCCGCGACGGTGCTGTCTCCCGGACTGGTTCGACATGCCGGTGAAGGACCTACTTACCTGGGAAGTGGCCATGCAGTGGTCGATGAGATTGTCGGCGTTTTCAATCGTTCCGGGATACCTGCTTTTCTCCATGAAAATGTGGAAAGTTTGATCTGGGGCAAGCTGATCGTCAATGTCGGAATAAATGGATTGACTGCGCTTCTGCGCGTTCCAAACGGCGCTTTGCCGAAGCATGCCGCTGCACTGGATCTGGTGACCCAACTGGTTAATGAAGCTGTTCAGGTAGCCCGGGCTCAAAATGTGGAGCTTCCCTATGACGATCCCCTTGATCAGGTGGTGACGGTCTGCGAAAAAACTTCTAATAATCGTTCCAGCATGTTACAGGATGTATTGCGTGGGGCTTTCACGGAAATTGATGTAATCAATGGTGCGATTGTCAGGAACGGCAGAGAGGTCGGTGTACTCACACCGCTCAATGCAATGATAGTACAGTTGATACACGCGCTGGAAGAGACGTATAGCCGGCAGGTTACTTAATACCCGAATTTGTAACTACGTATAGGCATAGCCGTTAATCCGGACTAACCAGCATGCCTGGACCGGATTGGCCGGCCGCAACGAAGCATGAAAGTTTGTCGATCCGGCAGGGCGCCTTTTGCTCGCTGCCGGAGATATTCATATAAACCCGTGTATTTATAGCTGGTTACAGGGTATCTGGTATTTCCGCAAGCAGGCTGACGCAGCGTATTGGGACATACGTAGGTCAGGCTGATCGCGGAAAGATCGGATGCACTGTGAGCAGTTACCCGAATGAATTCACAGGCCAGGGGGAGCCATGCGTAAATTAACCATACCTGATATTCTTTCCAAACCGGCTAATGGTGAAAAAATTTCAGAACTTACCGCCTACGACTATCCTTGGGCACGGATAGCCGATGAGGCAGGGATTGATATCGTGCTGGTTGGGGACTCCCTTGCCATGGTGGTGCTTGGCCATGAAAGTACGGTCTGCGTGACCATGGAAGAGATGCTGCATCATACCCGGGCGGTCTCAAGAGGGGTGCAGCGAGCTCTGGTGGTAGCGGATATGCCTTTTGGTTCCTATAACAGTTCCATCCCCATTGCCATAGAGAACGCCACTCGGTTTCTCAAGGAGGCTAAGGCCGACGCAGTGAAACTGGAAGGCGGAGTGAGTATGGCTGCAACCGTGGAAGCTATTGTCCGGGCCGGTATACCTGTGCAGGGACACATCGGTCTGACTCCCCAGACCGCCGTTTCTCTGGGTGGATTCAAGGTGCAGGGCAAGAGCGCCGAGGCCGCCCAGAGCCTCCTGGACGATGCGGTTGCCCTGGAAGAATCCGGTTGTTTTTCCATAGTGCTGGAAGCCATCCCCGCGCCCATCGCGGCTCTGATAACAGAGGCGGTGCAGATTCCAACCATCGGCATAGGTGCGGGCAAAGATTGTGACGGGCAGGTACTGGTCAGCCATGATATGGTTGGATTGTTTGATGGATTCACGCCGAAATTCGTGAAACA
The DNA here is from genome assembly GCA_963678525.2 of Desulfobulbaceae bacterium. Lineage (GTDB taxonomy): Bacteria > Desulfobacterota > Desulfobulbia > Desulfobulbales > Desulfobulbaceae > Desulfogranum. Next base: position 338,323 of record CAXXDG010000002.1, on the reverse strand, counting down.
GTACACCCGGATTCGCGGGCAGATTGTCGATGCCGTCAAACAGTACAAGGAAGAAGTGGAAACATCGACTTTTCCCGGTGAGGAGCACAGCTTTACCATGCGGGAAGAGGAGATGGAGAAGCTGAAAAAATTACAATAAGGTATTTTGAAAGAAAAGATATGGTCACATATATATATTGGGCGGCAGTCATAGCCATTGTCTGCGCCCTGGTGTTCGGTTTCGGTTTTAAAGGCAATAACTGGAAAGTAGGGGCGATTCTCGGGGTAATGGTTTTTGTCGCAGGTTGGGGGACCTACTACTTTCGGCTTCAGCAGGTTTTCGTCAAACGATACGGCGGGGTGATGACCATTCATGTTCCGGAAGGGCAGCAGCATATTGCCGCAACCTGGAAGGATGATAATCTGTGGGTGGAAAATTATGATCCCAAGACCAATACCTGCTATTTCAGTGAGTATTCCAAAGGTAACCTGCTCCAGGGCAGGGTGACCATCAAAGATTGTAATCCATTGATGCGCCGGTAGGCTGATTGGGCGTCATAGGCGCCGTCAGTGCTTCCTGGTGATGCCGGCCTCTTCAAAGGTGGCCATTTCGCACATGATGCGGCAGGCAAGCTCAGCCAGATCCATGGCAACGGCAGCGCCTGTACCCTCGCCCAGGCGCATGTCAAGGTCAAGCAAAGGAGACAGTCCCATGTGCCGGAGAGCAGCCTGCTGGCCGACTTCAACCGAGCGGTGTCCTGCGAGAAGATAGCGGCTCACCGTATCTGAAAACAGGGTGGCCGCAAGACCGGCAGCAGTTGAAATAAAGCCGTCCAGCACCACTGCTGTTCCCGTTTCCGCAGCCTTGAGTATGGCTCCGCACATGCCGGCGATTTCATAGCCGCCTACCAGGGACAGGAGTCTTATGGGATCGTCCTTGGGCGGACGATGCAAGGCCAGGCTCCGTTCAAGAACCTCTATTTTTCGTTTCAATCCTTCATCATCCACCCCGGTTCCCCTGCCGACTATTTCCTGAACAGGCGTACCTGTCACCGCCGCAACGATTGCGCTTGCCGAGGTGGTGTTGCCTATCCCCATTTCCCCGATGCCGACGAGCGAACAGTCCGGACCTGCTACCTGGGCAAAGGCTTCCATGCCGGCTTCAATGCACTGGTTCACTTCTGCCGCACTCATGGCAGGCTGCAGAGAGAAGTTTGCAGTGCCGTGGCCGACCTTTTTTACAAGAAGATCCGGGTGCGGGGCAAAATCTCCTTTTATCCCCATGTCGATGATTTTCAGGCCGATATCGTAGGTGTCACAGAAGACATTGATGGCTGCGCCGTGGTTGAGAAAATTGTTGACCATTTCTTTGGTGACTTTGGCAGGATAGGCGGAAACTCCTTCCTCAACAATGCCATGGTCACCGGCAAAGACGAGTATTTTTTTGCAGGCGATTACCGGTGTGAGAGTATGCTGGATGCAGCAAAGCCGTACCGCCAGTTCCTCAAGCCTGCCAAGGGCGCCGAGCGGTTTGGTCTTGTCGTCAATTTTTTTCTGCGCCTGCTCCCGGATTCCGTCCTCCTCATAGGAGAGAGCTGCAACAACCCGGGAAACCGCATCTGAAAGCTGAAAATTGCCTGCCGGCGGTAGAGGATTATAGTTGTACGCTGTCCGGTCCGTGGTGGAGGTGTCGGTAAAATCAATAATATATTTCAGGGTCTTGCCTGCATGCACCTCTGCAAGGACCTGTTCCACCTCTTCGGGTTTGATCTGTCTTTCTATGAGAAGACTGAGACGTTCCTGTTCCTCCGCGCAGAACGCCAGTGCGTCCTGCACGTCTGCTTTCAGCGGGCCATAGGAGCCGAACAGGTCGATCTCTTTGTAATGAAAGAGATTGATGACATTGCTCTCAATCTCCATGTTTTTTTTAAGTCCGGAGAAAAAGAGCACAACTCCTGCTTTGCGGATTTTAGTCAGCAATTCGCTGAAAGCGATATGGCTGTCGCAGCAATTTATGCCGATATCAAAATTGGAGATGTTTGTCCGTTTGCAGACCGTGTGGCCCACAGACCCTGCAAACACAGCGGTTTTCGCGATTTTTTCTTCGCTTTTCTCAATAATGGTGACCTTAGCTCCCCGATGGATGCAGACCAGCGCGGCTATGCAGCCGAGGACTCCGCCGCCGTAGATGAGTACCTGTTTTCCCGTGATATTCTGTTGATTTCTCAGGCTGTGAAATACGCAGGCAACAGGCTCGGCAAAGGTGAGCGTCTGCAGATTTTCCACATGCGGGGCCTGTATCAGCGAATTCACAGGCAGATACATCTGGTCGGCATACCCTCCATCGTCGTGGAAGCCGATAATCTTCATGGATTCACAGAGATTTTCCCTGCCTTCCAGGCAATAGGCGCATTGCCCGCAGGCCTGTCCGGGCCATAAGCCGTACAGGCTGCCGTCTGTTTCATCCAGGCCTATCAGCTCATGGCCCGGAACGCGGGGAAGGATAAGGTCACGGTGACCTTCGGCCCACATCTTGGCATCGGTGCGGCAGATTCCTGTGTAGAGAATACGGATTTTTTTATAGCCGTCCTGTTTGTTTTCAGGGAAGGGCTCGTCCACAAGCAGGAGTTGTTTTCGCTGTCGCAGCAGCAGCTTTCTCATGGTTGAAAGGGTTCTTCAGTGATGGTCAAAACACGGATTTCAGCCTGCGGCAGAACGGTGGATTTGAGAGCGGCGAGTTTTTCTTCCACTTCTTCAAGGCGGTCCAGGCCGAAGACAGAAGCCTTGTTCATGGGACAGCATTCATGCACGCCGTCCCTGAAGCGTATATATTCCCGGCCGCTTCTTATTATCAGCAGTTGTGTGGTCATACGCGTTCCAGGTGAGTCTGCAGCCGCTTCGCTCCCTGTTCAGGCTCCCTGTTCTGGAGACTGACCCACTGCTGCAGCTTTTCCAGGGGCTTGCCCGAGGCAAGCAGTTCTTTTGCTGTCTGCACGCCTTCTTGAATGGAGTCGGCTTTTCCTGTAGTGAAAAAGAGCAGGCCGCTGTTAAGCAGAGCGATATCTTCAGCGCCTCCCTTTTCTTTTCCTGCCAGCAGGCGGACAAGGTGACCGGCGCCGGCTGATGCGGAGTTTTTTGCAGCGATCTCTTCAGGTGCATGACGCTGCAGTCCGGCCGATTCCGGGGTGAACTCCATAGCGGTAATTGTGCCGTCGCTCAACAGGTAGCCATAGGTTGGTCCGCAGACCGAGGCCTCGTCTATTCCCTGGTTCGTGCCGTCAATGCTGCCGTACACCACAAGGGCCCGTGTGTAACCTATTTCCCGCATGACTTCGGTAACCGGAAGCAGCATTTCCCTGCTGTAGACGCCTCTCACCGCCATTTGAGGCATGGCCGGATTGGCAAGGGAGGCCGCAATATTCAGGGGAGAGCCGAAATTGATCTGAGAAAGAATACGTCCCAGCGCCTGGGGATGAACCTGCGGGCTCATGCCGTTAAACAGGCCGAGACCGGTTGTGCGGATGCTTTCTGCAACCGTTTCCACAGGGCATTCCACATCCACGCCAAGGCTCTCGGCAACATCAACGGTGCCGCATTTTGAGGAAATGGCCCTGGCGCCGTGGCGGGCAATGTACAATCCACCGGCTGCTCCAATCAGGGAAGAGGCGGTACTGACATTAAAGGTCTTGAAAGTGTCCATTCCTGTACCGCAGTTGTCAATGAGCGGAAGTCTCCGGTCAAAGACCACGCTGTTGGTGTCGCGCTCAAATATCGCCTGCCAGCCTCCGGCTATCTCTTCTGCGGTTTCTTTTTTTGCCGTCAGGGCGGCAAGGAATGCCCCCTGCTGCATGTCACTGACTGTATTGTCCAGTACCTGGAGAAAAGCCTGATAGGCTTCTTCCCTGCTGAGTGAGTTTCCATTGATCAGCCGACTGATAACGGCTCCAAAGGCACGGTTTGTATCCTGCATGGTCATAGGTTTCTATAGGTTGTAGATAAGTGAGCATTCACCCAATCAGAAAACAAGTATACCGTGCATGGTCAAGCTTTTCAAAGGATATCATTGATATGGCGGAAAAGAGCTTGGAGGAGTCGTGCAATAATAGTGAATCGTCTCAACGTATTGTGCGTTATGTATGATCAGCTCTTCCGGATAACTTGGGGGTTGTGACCGATTTTATCTCGCTATCCTCAAGAGTTACTACTCTGTGGTACAAAGAGTTTTGGGACATGTTTTTTAAAGAAAATGTAATTTTTTATCTTTATAGTCCTGTTTTGTCGATTTTTTTGTTCGTTTCAACTGTGCGAATTGTGCAAAAAGTAAAAAAGTGCTTGATTGTGTTGTAACTTCCTAATACTATGGTGTTAGTAGAAGCTATTTTCGTACGAGATGTGCGTGTCATCTGTGAGAAGAAATGGAGTTGTAACAGGTGATTAAGCGCTCGTCCACTTGCATGTTGCAGTTGATCGTCCCCTGCAGGGGTACGGTTGTCCTCTGCAGGTCGTAGGTGTGAACGATGCGACGGTCAATACGTCGCTCGTGCAGCACTGTGTCATATGAACAGACCAAGGAGGTAGCTGATGGAGTCAAGGGTAGAGAACGGCGAACGACGGTGGGGGGAGGTTACACGCAGGGATTTCGTCAAGTTTTGTACCGGAGTAGCAGTGTCCATGGGACTGCCCATGAGCACAATTCCCAAAATGGCGGAGGCTGTTACGGCTCCGCAACGACCGCCGGTCATCTGGCTTTCCGGCCAGGAATGCACCGGTTGTGTCGAATCTCTTTTACGGACCAATCATCCGTCCATAGAAAATCTGATATTTGATCTCATATCCCTCGAGTATTCGGAAACCCTGAACGCCGGTGCCGGACACCAGGCTGAGCATCACCGTGCAATGTCCATCGAAGCCAATACCGGCAAGTTTGTCCTGGTGGTCGATGGAGCGATCCCGGTCAAGGATGGAGGGGTGTATTGTCAGATCGCGGGCAAACCGGTGCTGGATATCCTCAAGGAAACAGCTCCCCTTGCCGGAGCAGTCATTGCCATCGGTTCCTGTGCTTCCTGGGGAGGTGTACCTGCTGCTTCTCCGAACCCTACCGGTGCCACTCCTGTACACACAATTCTCAAAGAACAGGGGATCCCGGTGGTCAACATCCCGGGGTGTCCTCCCAACCCATATAATTTTCTTTCCACAGTCATTCATTTTCTGACCTTCGGCAAGTTGCCGGCCCTGGATGCCAAGGGCAGACCGTTGTTTGCTTATGATCGTCGTATTCACGAAAATTGTGAGCGCAGACCTCATTTTGATGCCGGCAGATTTGCAGAACAGTTCGGCGATGAAAACCACCGAAAAGGATATTGTCTGTATAAACTCGGTTGTAAGGGGCCTGAAACCTTTAATAACTGTTCTACCCTCCATTTTGGGGACGTATCCTCAACCGGATGCTGGCCGGTTGCCGCCGGGGCTCCTTGTTTCGGCTGTTCAGAGGAGAATGTTGGGTTCTCGAGCCCGTTATTTTCCAAGGCTCGGGTCAGCTTTCCCACTCCGCCGAGACAGTTTACTGAAGCGGTTCCTGAAAAAGGAGGAGGAGCTCAAAGTTTTGCCTATGGTGTCGCCGGTGTCGCAGTAGGTGCTGCAGCCGTGGCCCTTGCCAATATTCGCGGCAAGGATGAAGAGTGAACCTTCAACACGGGAGTTGCATACCATGGCTATAAATCGACGGGATTTTCTCAAATTTTCTGCCGGCGCGGGTCTGGTGCTGGCTGCGGACGCCAATGTGGGAAGCAAGGCAGAGGCAAAGGAACTGCCTCCTGATGCTGTGGGTATTCTCTATGATGCCACCCTCTGCATCGGCTGCATGGCTTGCATGGTCAACTGTAAAAAAGCGAATGCAGAGCCTGGGGGGGCTCTGTACCATAAAGAGACTGCAGGTAAGATTCCCTATGAATACGAGGGACCGGAGCAGAAATATGATGCTCCGGACGGCCTCTCTGCAGATACCCTGTGCGTTATAAAGGCCTACAGGGAAACACCGGATGCAGACGGAGGAGCCTTTTCGTTTATCAAGCAGCATTGTCTCCATTGTGTGAATCCTGCCTGTGTGTCCGTCTGTCCTGTGGCTGCTTTGCAGAAAGATCCGAATACTGGAATCGTGACCTATAACAAAAACAGGTGCTTTGGCTGCAGATACTGCCAGGTGGCCTGTCCCTTCGGCATTCCCATGTATGAGTGGGAAAAATCTTCTCCTTCAGTGGTGAAATGCCAGCTGTGCAACCATCGCTATGCCCAGGGAGGGTATTCGGCCTGTTGCGAGGCCTGTCCCACAGGCGCCTCACTGTTCGGCAAGGTGACTGACCTGCAGGAAGAGGCAAAGCGACGACTGACTCTGAAACCGGGTGATACCTATGCCTATCCGGTCAATCATATCGAACACGGCAAAACAACCGAACAGGTTGTGCCGGAGTATGTTGACCACGTGTACGGCCTGGATGAGGCAGGGGGAACCCAGTACCTGTTCCTGGCAGGGGTGGAGTTCGACAAGCTGGGATTCAACCCGCGTATTACCGACCAGGTCTATCCTGAATATACCTGGAGTTACATTTCCCATGTCCCCCAGTTGATCGGTGCGCTGCTGGTGGCAGGCACTGTGTGCAGGGTCGTGACCCAGAAACTGGATAAGGATACAGACAATAAAGCATAAGGCGCCGCGTCGATAAAGGGTGCATTTACATATAACCGGTAAAGGTATTTCCTTCTGCCGGGAACTTGTAAAGGAGAAACAGTATGACCAAAAAGATTACCATAGATCCCGTAACCAGAATCGAGGGACATCTGCGTATCGACTGTGAGGTGGATAACGGTAAAGTGGTGAATGCCTGGTCCTCCGGGCAGATGTGGCGCGGTATAGAGATTATATTGCAAGGCAGGGATCCCAGGGACGCCTGGGCATATACACAGCGAATCTGCGGAGTATGCACCACCGTACATGCTATCGCTTCGGTCAGGGCTGTTGAAGATGCGCTGGACCTGGAGATTCCCGTCAATGCCCAGTATATAAGAAATCTGATTATTGCGGGCCACGGCATCCATGACCACATGGTGCATTTTTACCAACTCTGTGCCCTGGACTGGGTGGATATCATATCCGCCACCAAGGGGGATCCGCAGGCTGCGGCAAAGCTGGGTCAGCAGCTCTCAGGCTGGAAGCGCAACAGCGTGCAGGAAATCAAGGGGGTGCAGGATCGCCTGAAAAAGTTTGTTGCCGGCGGCCAGCTTGGGATTTTTGCCAGTGGCTATTGGGGGCATCCTGCAATGAAACTTTCCCCGGAGGTAAACCTGCTGGCGGCAACCCATTACCTCCAGGCCCTTGAATACCAGCGCAAGGTCAACCAGGTTGTGGCCATTCTGGGGAGCAAAACCCCCCATGTGCAGAATCTGGCTGTGGGCGGAGTGACAAATCCGATCAATCCCGACAGTCCATCCACCTTAACCCTGGAGAAGCTCTTTAATATCAAGACACTCATCGATGAAGTCGGTGATTTTATCAAACAGGCCATGTTTACGGACATGGCGGCTGTGGGGGCAAACTATGCAGACTGGACCGGCTACGGAGCAGGAGTGCTCAATTACCTGTCCGTGCCGGACATGCCCATGGACTCCAGGGGGACCGCCTATGACCTGCCCGGAGGATATATCCCCGGCGGGGACGTGGGTAAGTTTGAAGCCATAGAATCCCATACGGCGAACACCCTGTATGACGACATCAAAGAGAGTATCAAGCACGCATGGTATGACGGTGACTGGAATCGCTCTCCCTTTGAAGAGGAGACCGAACCCAAGTACACCGGCTATGACTATGACAACAAGTATTCCTGGGTCAAGGCGCCGACATACAAAGGGAAACCCGCTCAGGTAGGCCCATTGGCCCATGTACTGGCCATGTATCTTGCCGGCCATGCGCCGACCAAGGGGTATGTGGATGCCGCCCTGCAGACGGTCGGCGATCTTGCCGGGACAACCGTGGGCATCGATGCCCTGCATTCGACCATCGGCAGGATCGCGGCAAGGGTTATCCGCTGCGCCGTGCTCTACGATACCATGAGCGTCCAGTGGCAGGCCCTGATCGACAATATCGCCAAGGGTGATATGGCTACCTTTAATCCACCCGTGTTTCCTTCCGGAGAACAGCGCGGCGTGGGTTTTCACGAAGCGCCGAGGGGAACCCTCTCCCATTGGATCGTCATCGAAAACGGGAAGATCAAGAATTACCAGGCTGTTGTGCCGTCTACCTGGAACGCCGGGCCGCGAAACGACAGTGACGAGCTCGGTCCTTACGAGGCTTCCCTGGTTGGAAATCCCATTGCTGACGCGGAATTGCCGCTGGAGGTACTGCGGACCGTACATTCCTTTGACCCCTGCCTGGCATGCGCCATCCATCTGGTGGATGGGAAGAATATTCCCCTTTCAAAGGTGAAGGTCTTGTAACCGCATGAAGACTGCACGTGTCAGCGTGCATATGTTGGTTGAGTAATCTTCCACGCAATTTTTGCATGTGAGGTGAAGAAAAATGGAATCAAATCCTGCAATAAAGACCTGGACGCCCGCCACCATCGTCATGGTTTTCTTGATCATCGTCGGCATGGGTGTGGGTATATTCAGAATGATAAACGGCCTGGGGGCTACCACGAACCTGAACGATGTGTATCCCTGGGGATTCTGGCTCGGCTTGGATGTGCTCGGCGGTGTGGCCATGGCTGCCGGAGGATTTATCATAGCCTGCGCCGTGTATCTGTTTAACTGGAAAAAATACCGGCCCATTGTCCGGCCTGCCATTCTTACCGCTTTTCTGGGGTATCTCATGGCGGTTCTGGCCCTGTTTTTGGATATCGGACATCCTTTCCGCTTATGGCATCCTTCTATTATGTGGCAGTATCATTCCGTAATGTGGGTTGTTGCCATGCATGTGATTTTTTATACAACAACACTGGGTCTTGAATTCAGTCCCATGCTGTTTGAACGGCTTGGCTGGGAAAAGGCGCGCAGGGCAGTGGGAAAAGTCATGATCGCAGCGGTTATTTTCGGCGTTATGCTTTCAACTCTCCACCAGTCCTCCCTGGGTGCGGTATTCCTGATTTCTCCGACCAAGATGTCACCGCTCTGGTGGGATACCAAGCTGCCCTTTCATTTTTTAGTCTCAGCGGTCGCCATGGGGTTGTCCATGGTCAGTTTTGAGACTGCATTGAGTCAGAAATTTCTACACCATAAGGTGGATAAGGAAATTCATTTTGGACTGGCCAGGGGTGTGATCCTTGTCCTGGCTTTTTATTTGTGTCTGAAGGTGTATCAGCTTTTTGCGGTGGCAAGCCCGGGCATGGCCTTTGACGGTTCCCTGGAAGGCAATATGTATTTGCTGGAGATGTTTGTCGGCGTCGTTCTTCCGCTTTGTATCCTGGCTGTAAAAAAATATCGCCGAAACACCAAAGTTATTTTTTCAGTCAATATCCTGGTGATACTCGGGGTGCTGCTGAACCGGATGAATGTCTGTCTGTTCAGTATGGAGAGTTACAATTCCTGGAGGGGGTTGTCGTATTCTCCATCCTGGAAAGAGTTTGTGGTTTCTCTGGGGGTCATTTCCATCGGCGTTTTTCTCTATAAAATGTCTGCCAAACACTTACCCCTGTTTTCACATTGATACTTCGGAGACCGGTTAAGGGAGCACAAGGCTCCCTTAACCGGCTTGATGTGAGCTGTGAAAGATCGCCCGCTCAAACAACGTTTTTTATTGGAGTGTACTCATCTACAACAATGCTCTTCCAAGCTCGAAAGTATAGTAATAGACAAAAATGTTATTGTCTGTGACAACGACCTCCTGATCCCGCCTTCTCTTTTCCGTGTCCTTACTCACTGACATTTGTTCCGAACCATCCATGCTGAGCGCGGAGACAAAAGTAGATGATGTATCGGGGTCGTTTATAAAGCAGGATACATAACTTTTCCCCTGATAAACAAACCGCTCGACGCTGTCGATTGTTCCATCAGTAGGCAATGTCGACAATCGTGTTCGATGATCCGGCTCATCTTCATTGATATAGGTCCAGAACATCGCCTGACCTTTCGGTTTCAGGCGACCCAGAATATATGTCGCCGATGCGTCTTGAGCGGAACGGGGCAGGTTGACATCAAAGTCCCACGGGCCGTCATCAAGTTGAACAGTTTCATGATCCTCTGTAGAATACTGAAACCAATGCTTGAAGCCATCGTCACCGATGCCTGTCCGGAAAACGGCTGACTCGTCGGAATCACGGCCGAATTCAGGCTCGTTTATAGACGTTGTCAGGCCTTTTGCTGGGCCGAGATTTCTCAACTTTCCACTCCTGGGAATCATGTACCCGGTTGTCGGGGAAATTCCGCCCGGTCAAACGTTGTCGTTTTGATCCTGAAAAGTGATTATGGGAATGATTGATCCCGCTGATTCCGGATCAATAAATTCCGGATCGATATAACTGGTAAATCGATTACCGATTTGCTCTTCCACGCTTACAATATTCAGTTCAGCATGGACTTCTTCGCAAGGGGTAAGCCCGAACAAAAACGCAATAAATAGAATTTCCAGCACGCTGATATGTTACATCATAATAGGTGGTATGCTGCAGCATTTTGCTGATGGCTCTATTAGGAGCTGCAGGGGAATTCCTCAAGTAAAAGTGGTGCGGCATAGGCCTCTGCCGATTCACATTTACTTGTAATCACCGACGTCTTCCTCCATACTTTCTTTCCGCATGATGGGACAATATCTGGAGCAAATTTTTTGTTGCAATAGAGAAACACCTACAGGTCAATGACTGAAAATTCAAGGTATTCCTTTGATATTTTGTGGATGTTTTGTATTGTACATCTTTCATGTGCCGGTTGTGTATTGAGAAAACTACATGTCTGTTTGGTTAACAAACATACTGCGTTATGGATTTGTTGTAATTTTTATTGTGGTATTGTTTATGCATGATAAACTTTTGCTGTGTACTATTGCTAAACTATAGGAGAATACTATGAGCATTCACGTAACCTGGTTAAGTCATTCCGCCTTTCTCATTGAAGCTGCGGGCAGTGCCATTCTTGTAGACCCCTTTATCACCGGCAACCCATTAAGCCCTGTAAAGGCAGACGAAGTTGAGGCGGATTATATCCTTGTTTCCCATGGGCATGGAGACCACATCGGAGATACCGTAGAGATAGCTCAACGCACTGGTGCAACGGTGATTGCCAACTTTGAAATCTGTAACTGGCTGGGCGCGCAAGGTCTTGACAATGTACATCCTCAGCATATAGGCGGGGGATTTACATACCCTTGGGGGAGGGTCAAATTGACTATCGCCCACCATGGTTCTCAACTGCCCGACGGTTCCTACGGAGGAAATCCCTGCGGCTTTTTATTCTACATCGAGGATAAAAAAATCTACCATGCCTGCGATACAGGATTGTTTTACGATATGAAGCTTATCGGCGAGGAAGGGATTGATCTGGCTATTCTGCCCATCGGAGATAATTTCACCATGGGGCCGGAGGACGCTCTACGGGCTGTGAAGCTGATCCAGCCTAAACAGGTTATACCCATTCATTATAACACCTTTGACGTCATTCATCAGGACGCGGAGCAATGGGCTGAAAAGGTGGAACAGGCAACCGGAGCTTCAGTGCATGTACTGCAGCCTAATGGGTCCATAGTTTTGTAAATCCAGGAGGTGCCTGTCAGTAATTACCATGTCGTAATGGCAACGGCTGGAGTGCTGTTAAACATTGAGCAGCATAAAAAACGAGCCATATGGAACGTGTCGAATACTAAGGAGTAAGAAGATGAAAATCCAACGGTGTTTATTCCAATATTTACCGGCTGTCATGATAGCTGTGTCTGTACTTGTAGTGGCCGTCCCTGGACTTGCTGAATCTGAAAAAGTGCGCATGTTCGTGGAGTTTGCCCCAGGCCAACAGGCTATAGTCCGGAAGGCCTTAAAAAGAGCAGGGGCAAAGTTTCATTACACGTTCAGTCATCTCAACTCCTTTGTTGTTACGATACCTCAGCGGGCTCGCAAGGGTATAGAAGAAAATCTTTATGTCGTCGGGGCCGAGATAGATCCTCCACGCTATCTGATTACGAACGAATCCACAACGAACGTATCGACACCTCTGGTGAATACTGTTACATCAAGTGGAGAAATCGTTCCCTACGGCGTGGATGCAGTTCAGGCACGTGACATTTGGGATATAGACGGCGATGCTGAGGTGGATACGGAAGCCACTGCAGGTTTTGGGGTAAAGGTTTGCATAATTGACAGCGGCTATTATGGAGCTCATGAAGATCTGCCGGACCTTTTGTCGGCAGATGGTATATCACAGGTGGACGATAACTGGTATCAAGATGGTTATGGACATGGCAGCCACGTGGCCGGAACCATAGCAGGAGAAGATAACAATCTCGGTGTAATTGGAGTAGCTCCCAATGTCTCCCTATATGTTGTTAAATATTTTGATGATTCGGGATACGCTTCCTATGCCTCAGATCTGATTGAGGCCGGCAATGCCTGTGCGGCGAGCGGAGCGCAGATTATCAGCATGAGTCTCGGTGGTTCCGTGCCTAACCTTAAGGAACGGCTCCATTTTGCAACGCTTTATCGAAGACAGGGTATTCTTTCCATAGCAGCGGCAGGTAACGATGGAGATACAACCTACTCGTATCCGGCTTCCTATGACACAGTGATTTCGGTTGCAGCGATTGATGAAACCAATGCGATTGCTGCTTTTTCACAACAGAACTCCAAGGTCGAGCTTGTCGCTCCAGGGGTAGCCGTATTGAGTAGTGTGCCATATATCGACACCAACGAAGTCAATGCTTCTGCGAGACGGTATGCAGCTGATCATATTGAAAACTCTTTTCGCGGCTCCGCAACAGGCGTCCTTTTGGACGGCGGTTTATGCACAGATGTCGGGTCGTGGGCTGATGCGATTATATTGTGCGAGAGAGGAAGTGTCAGCTTCTATGAGAAGGTTATGAATGTTGAAAACAGCGGCGGGGTCGCTGCAGTAATTTACAATAACGAACCGGGCGGTTTTTATGGTACTCTTGGAGAGAACAACAGTTCGAACATCATTGGCTTGAGTATCAGCAGGGAAGATGGCTTGTCGTTGAAAGAGGATTTTTTGACTACTGAAGTGAGCGTTACCAGTGCATACGAATGGCCTGCCAGTGGTTATGAATCATGGAGTGGTACTTCAATGGCGACGCCTCATGTCACCGGTGTTGCTGCCTTGCTGTGGAGCGAAATTCCCACAGCAACAAACGAAGAAATCAGGGAAGCAATGGATGCTACTGCTTTGGATTTAGGAACATCAGGCCGTGACGAGATCTTTGGTTTCGGCCTGATTCAGGCAAAGTCTGCATTAGACTACCTGATTGGCGATTCGCCTAATACTGCGCCTGTCGTAACAATCACAGCACCTGCTGACGGCATCGGTGTTGAAGAGCATACCTCTCTGATTTTTACCGGATCTGCATTAGATGCCGAAGATGGTGATATCTCTGAGGCAATTGAATGGAGCTCCAATTTGGATGGGTATCTGGGAAGCGGAGCCGGCGTGACTGCCGTTCTAAGCAAAGGGGACCATAGAATAACTGCCGGCGCGAGTGACAGCGGCAATCTCTCGGGTACAGATGAGGTTGCTGTCTTTGTTACCGATGAAGTAGCAGACAAAGTATTAACAGTTGCTGCTTCGACCAACAAGGAAAACTATGCGAATTTTGAGATTGTGTACATAACTGTTAAGGTAATCGATGGAGATGCTGCAGTAGCAAATGCTACCGTAACAATCACTGTTACCACTGCAAACAATACTGTTAAGACCTCTTCGGGAGTTACAGATGCTGACGGCCGGACTTTTTTCAAATATAGAATCTTCATTCGTAAAAACGGCAGTGGGACCTATAGGGTTGATGCTGCGGCACATTCGGATGGCTATCCTGAAGAAAGCAGCGCTCCGGCCATTTTTTTTACGGTAGAGTAGTATTGTCCTGAAACAGTCTGAAACATGCTGGAACTCTCCTGGCTGTCAGAAGCTATACGCGCAAATGTAATCGCTGCTTTCTACCATGATTATGTATTTGTTCAATCAGACAAAAGGCAGCCCGCAATATCTGTGTTACAGGAATGTTGTGTGTAGTCTCCGGCTGTCTCAATGCTTCCTCAAAGGAATTTTTCCAATAACTCTTCTCTGTCTTCTCTGTCTGATCACGGAAGCCGGGGCCTCGACTGTGATGAAAATCGGGGTCCTGGCTAAGCGTGGAGCCGATATCACTCACAACAGGTGGGACGAGACGGCGGCATATCTGAGTAAAAACATACCGGAATATACGTTTGTGGTCGTTTCTCTCGGGTTCCGGGAAATTCATGCCGCAGCACAGAACGGCTCTGTCGATTTTGTGCTTACAAACCCTGCTTTTTATGTGGAACTGGAGGCCCTGCATGGAGTAAGCCGGATTGCGACCCTCATCAACCGAAACCTTCCGGATCAATACACCACTGTCTTTGGCGGCGTCATCTTCACCCGTTTCGACAGAGACGATATAACCACTCTCAAAGATACGAAGAATAGATCTTTTACAGCGGTTGATCCCCAATCATTCGGCGGGTGGATAATGGCCTGGCGGGAACTGCGGGAACAAGGGGTGGATCCGCAAAGCAATTTTACTTCACTTTCTTTTGCCGAAACGCATGATGCGGTAGTTTTTTCTGTGCTCGAGGGCAAAAACGATGTCGGTGCGGTCCGCTCGGACACCTTGGAACGGATGCAGCAGGATGGGCTTATCTCTCTTTCTGATTTCAAGGTATTGGCGCAAAAACGTTTTCCAGGTTTTCCTTTTCTCACCAGCACTGCACTCTATCCGGAGTGGCCGATGGCAGCCGTCCATACAACGTCAGACAGGGTTGCCCGTCTTGTGGCATCGGCCTTAATGGCCATGGAAGCGGATGACCCTGCCGCCGTAGCAGGGAAATATGCGGGCTGGACTGTTCCGCTCAACTATCAGCCTGTACATGATTGTCTTATGTACCTGCGAACAGGTCCTTACAAAGACTACGGCGTATTTACCTTGAGAGATGTGATCATACGCTACCAGCGACAACTTGCCTTGCTTGTACTGGGTGTTGTCATCGTCCTTGCCGTTGCCGGGTATATATTACAGCTTAACAAAGTGCTGCAGCAGAAAAAGGCGGAAGTCGACGAGCTTAACAGGTCGCTTGAAGTAAAGGTCTTTAAAAGAACGGAAAAAATACACGCATTGCTCGATCAGGAAATCTATTTACGCAGCATTTTAAACACGATTGCGGATATCAACGAGCTGCTCATCATCTCGCCGAGGCTTGAATTTTTATTGCAGGAGACCTGCATGCGTCTCTGCAGTCATGGGCATTACGAGTTCTCTTGGATCGGCCTGGTCGAGGGAGACGATGTCGTTGAGGTATATTCCTCTGATGACATGGGCAACTACCTTCAGGAGCCGCCATATCATCTTCAGAATGAGGAGACGGAATTTTTACGCAGCTTGACGGCCCGTTGCATCAGGCAGAACACCACAATGGTAACCGATGACGTCAGTACGGAGTCTGTCGGCGCCCCGTGGAGGAAAGGTAAACGGATTCAAGGTTTTCAGGCGGTGATCTGTTTACCGCTCACGGCGGCCCGGGGTATGGGAGCCCTTGGGGCGCTCAGCGTATATACCTGGAGAAAGGAGGGCTTTGAGAAAGAGGAGATCGATATGCTGGAGGATCTGGCAGGCAATGTCGGATTTGCCGTAAATTCCTTCCGCCGCAGTGAAGCTGTACGTCAACTGGAACATGAACGGGAGGCAAATTACGAAGAGACCATCTTCTCGCTGGTTAACATGATTGAGCATCGAGATACGTATACAGCCGGTCATACTGCCCGAGTAGGCTATTACAGCGAGCTTATCGCGATGGAGATGGGGCTCGATACGGAAATAATACGGACCCTGAAAAAGGCGGCGGTGCTTCACGATATCGGCAAAATCGCCACCCCTGATTCCGTTCTTCTGAAACCGGGAAAACTTTCGGAGTTGGACCATGACCTGATCAAGGTGCATGCGTATGCGGGATATGAGATTCTCTCCAGAATCAATATGTATAAGGATCTGGCGGAAATCATCAAGCATCATCATGAGTGGTATGACGGAACAGGTTATCCGGATGGTCTTCGGGGTGAAGAGATTCCCTTGCTTTCCAGGATTCTTACCGTTGCCGACGCTTTTGACGCCATGACCACCAACAGGATTTATAAAGCTCGTAAAGAGGTGCAGGCCGCCCTGCAGGAAATGGAAAAGCTTGCAGGGGTGCAATTCTCTCCGGATGTCGTGACCGCAGCCCTGAAGGCGCTGGCAAATGTGCGGCCGCCGGCGGCCGCCTCTCAATTGCCGAAGACTGATCTGGAAAAAAGCCGCTTTTCGTACTTTTTCAACGATCGCCTGACAGGGCTTTTCAATGAGGATTATCTTCAGTTTATCTTGCAGAATAATAGGGAAAGCAACGAATTCAACTGTCTCAACAGTGTTCAGTTAGATGGCCTTCTGGAGTATAATAAGGAACATGGCTGGGAGCTGGGCAATGACCTGGTTGAAGAATTCGCTGCAGAGCTCCGGAGAGATTTTCCGCACGAATTGCTTTTTCGAGCCTACGGCAATGACTTTGTTATCGTATCGCAACAACACCTGGATATCAGCAAAGACCGCTTTCTGTCGTATGAATGCATACAGGACAGCGGCATTCGAGTGCAGGTGTATCATGTCGATCTTAAAAAAGAGCGGGCATATAGCACCACGAAACTCGAATGCCTTGAGGTTTTGGCCCATGAAGTGTGTTAGTGTCATTGACAAGCAGTTACAGAAAAACATCAACAGAAAGGAAAAATATGTCTCAGTTTGATAACGTGTCGGTGGTTCGGGAAGCAAACATATATTTTGACGGCAAGGTCACCAGTCGTGTCGTCCTTTTCGATGACGGCAGCAAAAAAACCTTGGGGATTATGTTGCCCGGGGAATATACTTTTGGTACCGAGGCCAAAGAAATCATGGAAATTCTCTCCGGGGATCTGGATGTTCTTCTGCCGGGTAAAGCCTGGCAGAACGTTCAGGGAGGTGCCGGCTTTGAAGTGCCGGCAAACTCGTCTTTTGAGTTAAAGGTGAATACGCCTGTTGACTACTGCTGCAGTTACATGAAGTAAGGACCCTGTAATGTATAACGCAGAAGGCAGAACACTATTGCTCTGCCTTTCTACTCCGCTTTTCTCATGATTTTTTTAAACAACTGGTATTTTGAATAATAAGATTTTCGGAGTCTGCGCTTAGCTTCGAGGATAATGTTTTGAACATAAGGCCGAGATTGGGCGAAAAAGCCAGTATTCAAGATGGCCGATTGTTGTACCGTTGAAAGAATAGCGTTTATTGAGGTGCCTGAAAAACAGCATGTTTTTCAGGCACATTCAAAAAAGTCACCCTGCCGGGCGAGCATATCGTACAGCACCTGCATTTCGTTATTCCGGGTCAGGGCCGAGAGTGAGTATTTTTGACGGGTCTATTTTTTGAGTGACAGGCAACTTGGAATCCATCCAGGACACTGAGTCGTCAGGATTTGTTATTTGTTGAGAGAAATATTTTACTTTAACCGTATCCGGATATCCTGTGACCGGCAGTCTTCTCGGGTAGCCGCGATAGCCTTGATAACTGTTGCTGTAACCCGTTCCCTGAAAACCGCCGCGGCCTCCGTCGTCAAGATAATTATCTATCTCGTATACATTATAAAAACCGCTCTCTTCAAGGGCCTGCGCAGCCGCCGAGCTTCTTCCGCCGCTTCTGCAAAACAGGATCAGAGGGGTCCGCTTTTTGAAATGGGTCTGGACTATATTTATAAAATCGGAGTTGTCCTGCTTGATGACTTCGCCGGTATCCTCAACTTCAATGCTTGTCCACGGAATGAGAAAACTTATGGGATCACCCCCCGGTTCAGCGGCAGGGCCGCCTACCCAGTACATTTCCTCCGGTGTCCTGACGTCAATGAGGACTGCTCCGTGCATATACATGCTGTACGCCTCGTAAGCCGTGACCTGTTCATAGGCCAGGGCGGTCTGGATACACGCCAGGGAACATATGGCGCTTAGTAGGCATACGATGGATGTCTGAACAGCTTTTTTCATGTCCTTCTCCTTACACTTTTGATATGTTGACAGAATCGGACTATTGAACGATTTGGCCTTGCTTTAAACAGCAAAGGCGGGAAAGACAACAATCCGGTTTAGGTAATGAGCTGGATAACATATCATCCTCCTTGATAGAGGGTGAATATCTTCGAGAAGTGGATCCGTAATAGTATGGCTTGCGAGCAGGAAGGGACGCAAAGATTTGTTGTCGAGTTTGCCCACTCCTGCCTGCACTGAAGCATATAAAACTTAAAGGAAATTTACATTGCTGTCAATGGGCTGGCGCAGATAATAGGCGTGAAATCAATGATATAGTCACGATGTGGTATGGGGGCTCCGGTGGGGAACAGAAGGAGCCATGCCGAAGTGATCCGCTTTCACGGTTTGTTGCGGCCTGCCGACCTGGTACAGCCATGCCGGTCAGCCTGCATTTCTCATCACTTTTTTTGAGAAATACGGGGTGTAGTGAACCGGCGCAACCATGGGAAATACGCATGTTCGGTATCCACGATCTTGCCCTGTTCATCATCTCCGGGCTTTTGCTCAACATCACCCCGGGCCAGGACGTGGCCTTTATCGTAAGCCGCAGCGCTGCTCTTGGCCGGAATTCAGGATTCTCGGCAGCACTGGGTGTGGGCGCAGGATGTCTGGTTCATGCGGCCTGCACTTCCCTCGGACTGTCAGCCATTTTGGCAACCTCAGCCACTGCTTTCACAGTGGTCAAATTCATCGGAGCGGCATACCTCATTTGGTTGGGACTGTCCATGTGGCGTTCCGGCAACGACCACACCAAAAAAACTGCGGAACGACCCAATTCTTCCCTCTGGAAAATTTTTTCCCAGGGATTTTTCAACAATGCCCTCAATCCCAAGGTGGCCCTTTTTTTCCTCGCCTTCCTGCCCCAGTTCGTGGCTTCGGATTCGTCCGCCAAACCGCTTGCCTTCCTCGTGCTCGGCATCTTGTTTACGGTTAACGGCACCATGATTAATTTCGGCTGGGCCTGGTCTGCCGCCCGCGTTGCCACACTGTTCAACAACGGGG
Organism: Desulfobulbaceae bacterium; assembly: GCA_963678525.2. Classification (GTDB taxonomy): domain Bacteria; phylum Desulfobacterota; class Desulfobulbia; order Desulfobulbales; family Desulfobulbaceae; genus Desulfogranum. The sequence goes on along the minus strand of CAXXDG010000002.1, from coordinate 319,048 downwards.
GTAACAAAGCCGGATGGATTAAACGAATTGCAGGTACCGTTTTCATAGCCCTGGGCATTCGCCTGGCCATGGCTGATGCGGGCTGACCCTTATTTCAAATGCCTTTTTTTGGGAGTTGCCCTGCCGGACGAGCACATTGTACAACATCTGCTTTGTTTCCGGGTAATTTTAGTATCAGAGTGATGTATCAGAACTCTGAGCTGTCAGCATGTAGTGACACGGGAGTACGTCATGGCTGCGTATGGCATGAAACCCGGCCGGCAGCAGCTGCTCTTGAACAGTCCGGCGGGCAATGCGAATTTTTGCAGGCGGTCCCATCTCCATTTCTTCTTTCTGCCAGTCAATGATAAGCAGAGTGCCGCCGGGTTTAAGGAGGCGCTTGCATTCTCCAAGCATCCTGACAGGGTCGTCGAGTTCATGGTGGAGGTTAATCATATACACCAGGTCAGCCAGGCCATCCTGGAGAGGGACATGGTTTTCTCTGCTGGGAACTATTTCTATCTTGGTCAGCGCAGCCTGGGACAGGTTTTCCTGCATCCAGCTGATCATGGGCTCTGAAGTGTCACAGGCATAGACTTTGTTCACGTCTGTATGCTGACTGAAAGGCACGGCAAAAAAGCCGGCCCCTGCACCGATATCTACCAGCACCCCTTTTGCCGCCTTACCCAGACGATTCCAGATCAACTCCGGATCCTGAATTTTTTTACGCGCGGGATCCGTCAACTTGCGGATCTTTTTCGGGTCAAATTTTTTACTGTCTTCCATGAGTCCGCACCTTTATTCCGATATATCAAACAGGGTCAGATCCCGTACTTTTTGCCGTACCCTCTGGGAGTCACCATGGCATCCTTCCAGACATAGGTCTGTGAGTTGCCGATAATGACCGTTGTCTGCATACCTATATGCTCGTTCAGCATATTTTCAAGGGTGGAAAGGCAGACTGTCTGGTTTTCGCGGCTCGCGCCCTGGACAATGCCGACCGGTGTATCCGGATCACGATGTTCCAGAAAAATTTCCCTGGCCCGGACAATCTGGGTGGTGCGTTTTTTGGATTTTGGATTGTAAATGGCTACCACAAAATCAGCTTCTGCGGCAGCCTTCAGCCTGCGCTCTATGACCTCCCAGGGCGTCATGAGATCTGAGAGACTGATTGCGGCGAAATCGTGCATGAGAGGCGCTCCAAGTACTGCCGCACAACCGTTCACAGCTGCGATTCCCGGAATTACCTCAATGCGGATGTTGCTGTCTTCCGCCTTTGCCAGTTCAAAGACCAGACCGGCCATGGCATAGATCCCCGGATCACCGCCGCAGACCAGGGCAACATTCCTGCCTGCCTCGGCCATCTCCAAAGCTTTCCGGCAGCGGTCAATCTCCTGCATCATGGAAGAGGAAAGCACCTCTGTGGTTTCGGGGATGATATCCTCCACCAGTTCCAGGTAGGTGCGATATCCCACCACCACATCAGCCGAACGGATGACATTGGTTGCTCTGGGGGCCATGAGATCGTGGGCGCCAGGGCCCAGACCGACGACATACAGGGTTGCTGCTTTGGAGTCTGGTTGTTGCATGGAATACTCTTTGTTGTATTGAGGATATCTGATTTTTACGTCTTGGTAACTGCCGGTCTTGCCTTATCGTGTATCACCGGTAAACGGCTGACTGAGTTCGGCAATGGCCACGGTGACTGCAGGGAATTTGGTTTTTCTCACCAGCAGTTTGTCTGCCCGGGCTGCGAGTAATGCGGCCGGTTCCGCCACAGCCTTGGCACCTGTGACCTGCAGGACTTTGTCTGAGCTCGCCTGCACATCAACCTGGTTGAGCTCATCACTGGTGTAAAATTGCAACGGGATCTTGTGCTCCCCGGCGTAGGCGAGCAGACCCTGTTCATTTTGTTTCAGGTCCACCGAAGCGAGGAGTGCAATGGAGAACATGCTCAAACCGTTTTCCCCGCAGGTTGCGGCAACGGCTTCTTCTATTACGTTCTGCTCAGTATCGCGGCGGCAGCCGATCCCCACTGCCAGCGCCCTGGGATGAAGAATCGCTGCCTCCCGGCTTTCGATATTTCGGCAGGTGATAACCAGGTCTGCCTGTTCCGGTACACGAACCGGAAGCAGGTCTTCGGGAAGCGGGGGCAAGGGCAGATCGCTGTATATATTGAGGCTGCCGTTATCAACCAGTTGTCCCATTTTTTGGGTCAGCGTTTTGAAATTTCGTACCTGCAGGCTGAGTTCTTCACACCAGAGATCCAGGGCGGTATGGCCGAGGACATCCGAGGCTGTGGTGATCACCGCGCTGCCGCCCGTAATCGCTGCTACTTTTCGAGCCAGTGCGTTGGCTCCGCCAATGTGCCCGGACAGCAGCGAGATAGCGAACTTGCCGAGCTCATCACACACCACCACTGCAGGGTCCTGACGTTTGTCTTGCAGAAGCGGTGCCATGGTACGAACTACAATACCGCTTGCCATGATGCAGATGAGGGCCTGATATTCCTGCCGGACCTTGTTGAATGTGGCTGCGACGGCTCCTTTACAGGGGTAAAAGTCTGCACCCAGGTCTGCGGCGATCATTTTGCCCAGCTCGCCTGCGCCTCTGGTTATTGCCAGAACAGCTGTTTTCATATGCTTTTACTGCGGTACTCGTGGCTGAAGTTCGCCGCATAGAGTTTGGATGCCTTGGTGCTTGCTTCATCAAGAGCCGGCCCGACAATGATCATGGCTGTTTTACGAATGCCCGATTTTTTGATGTGCTTGCCAATGGTTTCCAGGGTTCCTTTGACTATAATCTGGTCAGGCCAGCTTGCCTTTTCAACGACCGCCACCGGGGTTTGCGGCATGTAGCCGCCTTCGATGAGTTCCCTGGTTACCGTATCTATCATCGAGACGCTGAGAAAAATGCACATGGTCGCCTGGGCTCGGGCGAGATTTTTCAGGGATTCCGGTTCAGGGACTGGTGTGCGGCCGGCCTGGCGGGTAAAGATGACTGTCTGGGTGACTTCGGGAACGGTCAACTCTTTTTTCAGTGCAGCCGCAGAGGCAAAGGCGGAACTGACTCCGGGAATGACCTCATAGGGAATTTCCTGTTTGTCGAGCTCCTGCATCTGTTCTCGAATGGCTCCATAGATGGCCGGATCACCTGTATGCAGGCGTACCACCAGTTTACCTTCCCTGTGTGCCTGCGCCATCATGTCGATGATTTCCCCCAGGTCCATGCCTGCACTGTCAAAACAGGAGGCTGAAAGATCTTCCACCAGTGCTTTATTCACCAGGCTGCCGGCATAAATCACCAGGTCTGCCTGATCGAGCAGTCGCCGGCCTTTAACTGTGATCAATTCAGGGTCGCCGGGACCTGCGCCGACAAAATAAAGAGGTTGGGTTTGTAGCGTCATTGTGTACACCTGTGATTTTTTTTGCGGATCAGCATGGTTGAGAAGTAGTGCAGTTTTTTCCCTCGGGTTTCCCGAATGTCTGTATAGACATGTTCATCAGGCATACCGCAGCGTTCGATCAGAGTGGCGTGCTTAATGAGGTCAAGTTCGCTGAGCAGGTCGATCAATTCATCCATGCGTCGATACACCTTCATCAGGATCACGGCATCCAGGGAGGTCAGGATGGAGCGCAGCCGTTCGTCCTCAAAGGTCGCCGGAACAACGGCCAGGACATCGTTGCCAAGGGCCAGAGGTGTGGTCATTCCTGCGGCACAGGCTGACATGGCTGTTATACCCGGTATAATGGTTACCTCTATATCGGGGCGCTGCTCCTGGATCATGGTAAGTAAATAAAAGGCCGTGGAATACATGCCCACATCACCCAGAGTGGGGAAGGCGACATCTTCTCCGTTGTCCAGATGGGCAATGACCTCTTTGGCCGAAATTTTCCAAGCTTCGGCCTGTTCCGGATCCACCCGTTCACCAAGGACAACCTTTTTCATGAGGAAGTTGAGCTCAAGAATGGTTTTCTCTTTGGCGTCGACAAGGCCGCCGACAATCGCCAGGGCGCTGGAGGTACCGTTTGACTTAGCCTTGGGTACCGCCCAGACAGGAGAGGATTTGAGGATACGGACAGCTTTGTAAGTCATAAGTTCGGGATCACCGGGACCGACTCCGACCAGGTAAAGGTGTCCTGCTGTGCTTACTGTTTCCATGGTTATTTGCACCCTGTGATGATGGTGATGGGGTTAAATTGCTGTGTTTTATGTTCCGGATAGCGTGTCCGGGTGACGGATAGGGTCGCGGTTTCGACCTGCAGGCCCTGTCTGTGTAAAAGTGACGGTGCCTGCTCTGCAGTTTTTTTCAGGACAGCATTGACCACGATACGGCCCGAGGCGGACAGTTTTGACGCTGCCAGTTCAATAATAGTGTCCAGTCTGTTGCCGCTTCCGCCTATAAAAACCCGGTCAGGAGCGGGCAGTCCGGCAAGAGCATCCGGTGCTTCTCCTTTGATCAGATGCATATTGCAGGCATTGTAGGTAATGATGTTGTTACGGATGTTTTCCTGTTCCTCGATTTTTCTTTCTATAATGTAAACGGCCAGTTCAGGACACATCCGTGCCGCTTCCAGGGATACGCTCCCGGAACCTCCGCCCACGTCCCAGAGGACGCCTTTGTCGGGAAGGCGGAGTTTGTGCAGGCCGGCCGCACGGACCTCATCTTTGGTGATCAGACCGCGAGAGTGATGCACTTCCTGTTCCCGTAGACCAAAGCAAAAGGGCGGTTTAGTAATCGGCGGCTGAGTGACAAGCATCATGTTGAGCGGGCTGAAGCTGCGACCTGCAATATGTTCCAGCGTGCCGGTTGTCAGGCGCTCATCCTCCAGGCCCAGGTTTTCGGCAACACTGACCTGCATTGTCTTGATACGCCGGAGGTCGCCATATCGGGTAAGCCGTTCAAGCAGGCCGGCGGCAATGGTGTCGGGACTGTTGGTGTGATCGGTAAACAGCATCACTTTTTCCCTGCTCAGCACCCGGGCGGCAACATGTTCTGCAGACCTGCCGTGCAGGCTGAGAATAGCAAGATCGTCCCAGGGTGTTTTGAAACGGGCGCAGGCAAGCTGCAGGGCTGAAAGGGCAGGGTGGATGTTGAGCTGTTCCGCAGGGAAGTGCTGCAGCAGGGTTCGGCCGATTCCGTAGAACAGGGGGTCGCCGCTTGCCAGAATGGCGACCTTGCCCAGCTGCAGGGATTCTCTGGTACGGGAAAGCATTTGCTCAATGGGTGCTATGGGAATGCAGTGCTCCATGTTGAGCCTAAACTGCTCTCTGTGACGTTTGGATGCAACCACGGCCATGCACTGGTCAAGCAGTTCTTCCTGCTGTGACGACAGGACGTTCCCGCAGACGCCGATAAGTTCAATAGGGTTCATGGTGTACCACTCCCTGTTCAGAGGTGACCAGATAGACGGCCGTCGGTAATCCGGACCATTCCTGCGCCTGTTGCTGCGCTCGCACGCAGACGTCCGTAATCATGTCCATGCGTCCTGCCGCCAGCAGGCGATCATAGATTTCCCTGGCAGTATTGGCCTGGGACAGAGATTTGGCCTCGTCACTCGGTAATCCCATTTTTTTCAGCAGTTCCGCGACCTGGCTTGGGTGCAGTGCTCCGTTGCGTACATGGGTCTGGGGAATTGCCAGGGCCGCTTTGAGCAGCTTGGCCCACATGGCGGAAAGGACAATGCGGCTGAATCCATGGCGTCCCGCTGCTTTCAGGGAATAGTGTAGATAGTCACCCATCATGACCTGAGCTTCTTCAGGCAGGTGCAGGATGTCCTGTACCGCTTTTTCCGAGGTGCGGCCTGTGGAGAGCAGCACCGTGTCCAGGCCTGCCGCCCTGGCAACGCTCATGGATGCCTCAATGGTATCGGTCCAGGCTTTAGCGGAAATGGGTCGGACAATGCCTGTGGTACCCAGGATGGAAAGTCCGCCATGGACACCGAGACGATAATTGAGGGTTTTTTCCGCCAGTGTTTCGCCGTCACGGACAAATACAGAGATGTCCAGGGCAGGGTTGTCCTGTCCGGTCTCGATGATTGCCTCCCGGACAGCCTGGATGATCATCTGCCGCGGGGTAGGGTTGATGGCTGGTTCACCCACAGATACAGCCAGACCTGGCTTGGTGACAGTGCCCACTCCTTCTCCGCTCAAAAGCCGGAACTGTTCAGTGCCTGGTTCCCTGCTTGTTGCAACGATTTCAACTCCGACTTCAGCACCATTGGTGACATCCGGATCATCCCCGGCATCCTTTATCACAGAGGCCATGGCTGTGTGGTTAACCATTTTGCAGGCATGCAGGGAGAAGCTATGTTGACTCTCGTCTGGAAAGGTAATGGTTACCCTGGACGGCGCCTTATTGGTAAACAACAGCATTGCAGCTGCCTTGCCCGCTGCAGCTGCACATGCGCCGGTGGTATATCCGGAGCGTAAGGGGCGTTGTTTCTTTTCTGCTGTCATTGCCTGGTACTGTTTTATCTCATCCTGAATTCGTGAGCTTTCGTCCGTGCTTCAGCTTCGTTGTTCGCAGCAACCTGATTAAAGTAAGCTTTATCAGGTAGCTGCGGGCAATGAAGATGAGGTGCGGACGGATGCCCCGAAGGGAGAGTGGTTACTCCCTTCTGGAAAAACGGAAAGTATAATTTTTTTGAAATTGCGATTAGATACATTTTGCAGTTCAAAAAATAGTCACGGAGTCAAGAATTATGCCAGCCGCAGTAATGCATTCAATGCCGCCACAGCCACAGGGGTTCCCCCTTTGCGCCCCAGAGCGGCAATGTATGGGTATTCTTTCTGGTGGAGGATCTCTTTGGATTCAGCCGCATTGACAAATCCAACCGGAGCACCGATCACCAGGTCCGGAGAAAACGTTCCCTGATCAATGAGATCCATGGCCTTGAGCAGGGCTGTGGGGGCATTGCCCACGGCAACGATGCCGATGTTCATTTCCGCAGCCCGTTGAAAGGCGGCATCAGAGCGGGTGGTACCCATCTGTTTGGCTAACTCGGCAGTTTCCGGTTCACCCACCAGGCAGATAACCTCGCAGCCGAATTGCCGCAGGAGCGGTTTGGAAACGCCGCTTTTGGCCATGTTGACATCAACCAATATGTTTTTTCCCGCTTTGACGGCTTCCAGACCTGCAGTAACGGCTCCAGGGTGAAAGCGAAGGTTTGCGGCAAAGCTGAAATCTCCGGTGGCGTGGATGATCCTGCGAACCAGGGCAAATTCCTGCGGAGAAAAATCATGCGGCCCCAGTTCCTCTTCTATGATCCGGAAACTTTCAGCCTCTATATCCTGTGGTGCTACATTTTGTAAAGTTGTCATGGCGTTTGCCTCTTTTTGGTCGTTCTGCATGCCTGTACAAAGTTCACTGCCGCTTCCGGAGTTCTGCCCCAGTGAAGATGGACATATCCGGCCAGGGTCTGATGAGATACAAATCCCTCTTCCTGACCATCCTGGAGTTGATAGGCGCAGGGAGTGGAACTTTCTTCTCGGTCAATGGTTGAATAATGAAATTCATGACCGTAGAGTATGGCTCCCCGAGGGGCGAGAAAGGTATCCCCGGTAACAAGGGGGCTGCGGTATCCAAGACGTCTTAACCTGTTTTGCATGTGCGAAGCAAAGGGAAATACATCGCTCATGGGAAAAGGTTGTCCTTCCAGATCAGTAATTTCCCGGGTCAGGTACATGAATCCGCCGCATTCAGCGTAGACCGGTTTATCAGCCAGGCAGAACGCGCGTATCTGCCTGCGCATGGAATGGTTATTACTCAATTCTGCGGCAAAGAGTTCAGGATAACCGCCTCCAAGGTAGAGTCCATCCAGATTATCCGGCAGTGTCTGCTCGCTGAGCGGACTGAAAGGGATCAGTTCCGCTCCTGCCGCAGTAAGCAGGTCCAGGTTGTCTTCATAATAAAAACAGAAGGCTCGGTCACGGGCTACCCCTATACGAACTCTGGGAACAGCTGGGTCAGCCGTGGGGTAGAGATCACTCTTGAAAGAGGTTGTGCGTGTTTTTGCATGCTGTCCGGCAATTTTGAGCATGGCGTCCAGGTCAAGGTGGCTTTCCATGAGCTGTGCCAGGGTTTCTATGCCTTTGCCCTGGAGAGGGTTTTCTTCACCCATGTGGAGGCCGAGATGGCGGGACGGAATGGTGATAGCCTCATTTCGGGGAATGAAGCCGACAATGGGCACGGAAGTATATGTGTGAATAGCCTCTTGTACGAGTTCACGATGCCGCTCCGAGCCGACACGGTTGCAGATCACCCCGGCCAGACGCATGTGCGGGTCAAGGGTGGCAAATCCCTTGACTATTGCGGCAATACTTTCCGCAGCCGAACGGACATCAATGACCAGAAATGCGGGGAGTCCAAGCGTTTTTGCCAGGGTCGCAGCTGAACCGTTCCCGCCGTCAAAGAGTCCCATGACCCCTTCAACAACGCCGCAGTCGCCGGCCTTGAGGTTCCGCACAAAGGTGGAACGAACCCAGTCCTCTCCGCACATGCGTATGTCCAGGTTGCGGGAGACGTGTCCGGTAATCAGCTGATGCAGGGTGGGATCAATGAAATCAGGGCCGCATTTGAACGGCTGAACCCGTAATCCTCTGGCCTTGAGCGCAGCCATGATGCCTAGGGAAACCGTGGTTTTGCCGCATCCGGAATGGGTGCCGCCCAGGAGAAACGCCGGAATTCGGTTCATGGCTGCTCTCCGGTTTGAAGTTCTGGATAAAGGATATCCATGATCTGTTCGGCGGCATCCAGTATATCCAGGGTCGGCCTGGACACCAGTTGTTCATCCACCAGATAGACCTGATGTTCCCGAACAGCCTTGATGGTTGCAAACCCCGGTTCCCGGTAAATATCGTCCAGGGTTACGGGATTCATCCGACCGTGCTGGGCCAGGAAAACATCAATCCGGCTTGCTTTGGCCAGTATACGTTCTTTGCCGTAGGCCGCAATATTGGTGGTGCGCATCTGTATTGCATCTGTGGCAATGTTGACGCCTCCGGCAGTTTCCAGCACGAACATGGCAATGGACTGCTCGGCAAAGGTTTTCATCTGCCGGTGGATAGCCTCGAAATATACAAGTTTTTGCTGCTCCGGAGAAATGCCGGAAACTCTGTCCTGCAGTGTTTTCAGGCGCCGGCTGAAGGAGGTGAGCAATTTTTTCCCCGCTTCCTCGCGACCTGTGAGTGAGGCCAGTTTTTCCCAGTAGGCAAAGAGTTCATCCATGCCTGCCGGTTGCAGGGAAATTACCCGTATACCGCTCAGTTCAAGCCGTTGGATCAGCTGCGGGTAGGCCCGGCTGATCATGGGGCGGATGAGCACCAGATCCGGTCTCAGGGCGATGAATCGTTCCGGGTCATCGCGATAGCTGACTTGTTGCCTGTCAGGGAGCTGTTTGTCACTGCGGCCGACCGCGATGATGGCGTCTTCTGCGCCAAGGTCGATCAGATTTTTGGTGTGTGCCGGGTAGAGGGAGATAATCCGGGTAAAAGGCGCTTCAAAGACGTGGGTTCTTTTGTCGCTGTCCGTGATGACCTCGGCTGTGAGCTGACAGGGGAGAACTAACAGCGGCAGCAAAAGCAGGAAGAAGAATGGAAAAGGGCCTCGTGTCCGCATCAGAGCGCCTCCCTGTGTCGAGGCAGACGAAAACTGACCTGCCTGGAGTCCGTAAACGGATTGTGTTCTACCTGCGCCTCAACCTGATAGACCTCGGCCACGATATCGGCGGTCATGACCTTTTCCGTTGGTCCCATATGCACGACCCTGCCCTGTTTAAGAAAGATAAGTTCATCACAGAAAAAACCTGCCAGGTTCAGGTCGTGCATGACCGACACCAGGTGGATGTTACCCCCCAGGAACCGTTGACGCACCAGGTGGAGAATCTCCAGGCTGTGATGAATATCCAGGTTGGAGGTAGCCTCATCCATGAGCAGTACCTCAGGCTTCTGGGTGAGCGCCCTGGCAACGGCAACCCGCTGTTTTTCACCTCCGGAAAGCTGGGTGATACTCCTTTCTGCCAGGTGAGCTATGCCCGTGTCTTCCAGGGTTTGATCAATCAGCCTGCAATCATCGGCTGAAGGGCTGCCGAACCTATGCAGGTGAGGATGCAGCCCCATTTCTACGGCTTCCTGTACTGTAAAACCAAAACGGACCATAAAATCCTGGGGAACCAGAGCCAATGTTCGGGCCAGTTTCCTGGGAGCCCATTTGTGCAGCGGCTTGCCCATAAAAAGGATGGTGCCCGCAGAGGGCCGGCCGATGCCGCTGAGCAGGTCAAGCAGGGTGGTTTTGCCGCTGCCGTTGGGGCCGAGAATGCCGTAGGAGCGGCCGGGAAACAGTTCCAGGTTGATGTCCTGGAGAACATTTTCCCTGCCGTAACTGAAGCTGACCCCTTGCAGCGACCAGAGCGGGAGCTGGGTATCAGAAGCCGCTTTTGCCATCCTGTTGCCTCCGCTTAAAAAGAATACAGAAGAAAGGGCCGCCAAGCAGGGCGGTGAGAACGCCGATGGGAACTTCAGCAGGCAGTACGGCACGGGTAATGGTATCTGCAACCAGTAAAAGAATGCCGCCGGCAAAAAAAGAAAGCGGGATCAGCAGCCTGTTGTCCGGTCCTGCCAGGTGTCGCAGCAGATGGGGAACGATTAGACCCACAAAGCCGATAATACCGGCTACGGAAACCGCCAGGCCGGTCATGAAAGTGCACCCTGCCAGCAGGATAATGCGCAGTCTGACGGTGTGTACTCCAAGGGAGGCAGCGGCCCGCTCACCTGTGGCCATGATATTGAGGTCGCGGCTGTAAAAAAAGGCCAGGCCGGAGGCGATACACGCCGCGGGCAGCAGGAGAAGCACGTTCTGCCAGGAAATCCCGGACAGGCTGCCCATGAGCCAGAAGATGATGATGCCGACCTGCTCATCTGCCAGGAATTTGAGAAAGCCGATGGCTGCGGAAAGAATGGCTGAGACAATCACGCCGGCAAGGATCAGGCTGGTGGAGGAGAGGCGGCGATCTCCTGAAGCCAGGTAGAGTACCAGTATGAGTGTACCTATTCCGCCCATGAAGGCAAACAGGGGGATTGAAACAGCCGGCGGCAGTGAGAGACCAAACAGCTGCATTACAATGACCAGGGACGCTCCGAAAGCAGCCCCAGTGGAGATGCCCAGGGTATAGCTGTCAGCCAGCGGATTGAGCAGAATGGCCTGGAACACGGCACCGCTGACACCCAGGATGCCGCCGACCAGAACCGCTCCTGCAATGCGCGGCAGGCGTACGTCAGCCACAACGGAAATCGCCACCGGATCGACATCGGTAAGGGGCAGGTGCAGTATTTTCCCGGTCACGATCTGGAGAACATGAACAACGGAAACCGGCAGAAAGCCCATGGTGGCCGCAATCGCCATCAACGCTGCCAGTAATAAGGCATGCAGGCTGACAAAGAGTAGAGCCTTCCTGCTGTTCTGCATAGTTCCCCCACCTTTTTCCCCATACGAGGTCGAATCTGAATCGTATTTTCCATACTCCCCCGGATGCGGCAAAAAAAAATCCCGAATCAATACATGAGGAGGTATCGATCCAGGATGTCCCTTTTCTACTACTGGAATCAAGTTGACCGTTCTCTGCCGGGAGATGTCGGTCATTTTTGCAGGCAGGTCTTCTGACTCCCGGATCATTCTTCTCCCACGCCTTCCCATGAGGTCTTTCACAGTGGCCGGTGGTGGGATTTGTCCCCGGTTACAGCGGTGGGCCCGTTCCGGCATTCAACCGGATTCCCTCTTATTCTGCATTCCCAGCAGAAACCCGCAAAACGTACGCCAACTTACAAGGCTGCGGCAATATAGTCAAGTCGTGAAATTCTCTGGATGGAAAACCCCTGACATATCATAGAGTGGCGGGTGCATGTTTTTTTTGTAACTACCCATAGGGGTACAGTTCAGATTGATAACTTTCCCGTATTTGTAACCGGTTACAGGGTGCCTGATAGCACACAGACTGGTGCAGCGTATTTGGTCATACGTAAACCAGGCTGATCGCGGAAAGATCAGGTGCGCTGTGAGCAGTTACTTTTTTTTTACTTTTACGGTCAGCATGATACTATATCCACAGCGTTGCGAGTAGATCTCACAAAGGAGGGAATATGCAGGCATATTTTCAGGTCTATACCGGAGACGGGAAAGGGAAAACCACAGCCGCCTTAGGGCTGGCGTTGCGTGCCGCCGGTGCCGGCAAAAAGGTATATATAGGTCAGTTCATTAAAAACGCACCGTATAGCGAATTGGAGTCACTGCCGCTGTTGGCTGAGCATATAACCGTGGAGCAGTACGGACTGGGGTGCTTTCTTATCCATGAGCCTGAGGAAGCGGATATCACCGCGGCCAAACAGGGGCTGGAGACCTTGCAGCGGATTATGCAGCAGGGTGAGTATGATTTGGTCATTGCCGATGAAATCTGTGTGACCCTTCCCTGCAGGCTGCTCACAGAGGAAGATTTAGTCGAATTGGCAGAGTCCCGGCCACCGGATGTGGAGTTGGTTTTTACCGGCCGAGGCGCTCCTGAAAAGATCATTGCAATGGCGGATCTGGTGACGGAAATGCGTTGTGTGAAACATTATTATGATCAGGGGGTGTTATCGCGTAAAGGGATTGATAATTGACGCTCAACACGCTGTTACCAAGGTATCACACCTGTGAGAGCATGGCCTTCAACTCCTTGTAATGGCGTTTCTCTTCTCCGATGATCGTTTGCAGCCTTTTTTGGGTCGGTTCATCCTCAATCAGGCTGAGGAGGAACTCATAGAACATGACCGTGTCCTGTTCAAATCCAAGGGATTGTTCAATCACTTGATTAATGCTGGAGGTCTCACCTAACTGTTGAGACTCCAGGGAAAAGGTCTGCCCCTGGATCATATCCTGGAGCAATTTTCTGCCCATCTCTTCTATCTGCTGCTCAGCCTCGGACAGCTTTTTTGCAGCCTGAAACTGCTCGAACCAACGTGCATGCCGCTTTTCCTCTTCCGCCATCAAGAGCAGCACTTTTTTAATCTCCGGGGTATCAATGTTTGCTGCTGCCTGTCTGTAAGTCTCTTCTCCATTACGTTCAATCTGTATGGCGATGTCTCTGATGTCTGTGAGGCTGAACATGAGTTGGCGTTCTCCTTAGGCAGGTATTCGGTAACAAGGGCGGTTCGTATATCTTATCGGTTCGTATATCTTATTCTTCGAACTGTTTGGATTGTTGCTCAATACACTTTACGGGAATAAAACAATTTTGAGCTTTAAATACAATGTTTATTGGTTGCAGGCAGGTGCTCGGTGCGTGTGATGTATCCCGGAGTCCCGGGTGTAACACAGGGGATGGTGACAACACTGCAGGCTGGTATGTGTCAGGATAGAATTTTTGCAATGGGGAGGCTATCCCGCGTAGAAGTTCGCATATCCTCAGGAGTAGATGCTTGGGAGCCATACATGTTCAATCCGGATTCATTACCGGCCAGACATGAAAATCCCTGTTGGCTTTGTAGCCGACCCCCACCGCTCCTTTGTTGAGATAGAGAACATAGGACCAGTCCGGCTCGTATCCGCTGGTGGTGGAGGACCAGTATCCGTCATGAAGGTTGCTGAACATGTGATCGGCGGGCAGAGCAGGTGAGTGCTGTGATGCATCGACAAGGCTCTCTATTTCGTTAATGGTCGGCAGACGGAATGGCTGTCCCGTGGCATGGGCATATTCGTTCACCGCATGGATCGCCTTTTCCCATGTTGCGGCTGTGCCTGTCAGATTGCCTTCCGGGTGCCATACAAGCCCGGTAAGCGTGTCATGGATGCCATGGGGATGCAGGGCAAATCTTTTGTCAGGCCATTGGACTCCGTACTGCAATGCACCATCCTGGCCGGTTCCTTCACAAGGTATTTCCCCGCCGTCAGAGTCAAAGCAAAGCACCTGGCCGGTCTGCAGGATCATGTCGCCGGCGCCGCTCACCGGCAGTGTCCAGTAATATTCTGATTTGTTTCCAAAGAACATTCTGCCGCCCTCTGTGTGCAGGTACCATGCATACCCGGGGTGCATGGCAGAGGTGGTGGAGGTCCAGTACCAGCCATGGGCAACATTGCAAAACAGATGGTCTTTGGGAAGTGCAGGAGTTTTTGTGCTGTGGTCTATGAGACTTCGCAATTCCCTGCGGTTGGGCAATCTCCAGTCATTGCGGCCGCATAGTTTCTGCGCATTGATTTCCTCAATCCAGTGCAACGCCTCCTTCCAGTTCAGGGGAAAGTCGGTGAGGGAGGCGTTTCTCGGCCATATAAGCCGGGTTGCCCGGTCTTGCAGCAAGTCCCGACCGAGAGCCTCGAAACGAGGCTCCGGCCAGGGAGGAGTGAAGACGGATTCCTGTTCCATTCCAAGCGTACTGCAGTCAACCTGTCTGCCCTTGCTGGTATGGCAGGTTGTTTGTCCTGTCCATAAAAGGTGTCCGGCAGCCATTATACGTGTCTCGTTTCAGGTGTTACATGCCGTGGTGCGGATACATGAAATGCACGGAATGTTTTTGTGACCGCTCTTTAAAATCACAGGTAATGGCCCATTCACCGGGTTCATCAAAGGTAAAATTGGCAGCATACATCCCGCCGCCGAAGTGCATCAGTTTCCCGACTTGTTCTTTACCGGAAGGAGACACCGCCTTGATGTCGCCGGTGATATCTTTCATTTTCTGTTTGTCATGGGAAAATGATACCATAATATGATGTGTTTTTCCTTCCGGATCTTTCATTTTCATGTCGGCAAGACTCATAACCTGAAATGCAGCATCAATGCCGTCCGCCATGCCTGTGTGTCTGAAATGGCCGGTATGAGTGCCACTTTTAGTTTGCATTGATGTGTGACCCATTTCATCGTTTTTCATGCCGTGGCTGCCATGATCCATGCCCTGTACAGCAGAAACTGTTGCTGTAAACAACAACATGGTAAAAAACAGTGCTGATATATGTAGTTTCATTGTTATTACCCTCTCTCTCTGTGCTATGATACACCATGGTTTTCTTTTGAAAACTCCCCTCAGGTGCACCGCCCTGTTGGATACATAATATTGTAACATCCTATTATTCAAGTAAAAGCATTGTGCTCGGTCCTGTCAAGGGACAGCATGTCTCTTTTCAGGGGACATGAATCTTCTGCTTTCATGTGGAGGACGAAGCCGCTCTCTCATTCATATATCCGGTTTTTCGAGGTTACCGCAAAAAAAAAATCGGTCTCTTGTTTTGATACTTGTGATAATTATAATACCACTATGTGGTGTTTTGTCAAAGCGGGCATAAATTCGGAAAGTCTCCGTTGAACAGCGCATAACCGATCAGAAGAGGTGCTTGAAAGGCGGTTGTTGTATGTTGAAGCCAAGGGGAGAACATATTCATCAGGATATCCGCTTTTTCGGAAAATCGTTGCAAAGGCGGGTAATCGCTTATCGGGAGAGAAGTATGAGCAGATTGTGTTGCAGGCCTGTACGCATACGAATCGTATATTCCATCCTGTTTCTTATGAGTATGGCATCTTTTGTACCGGCCGGGGAGGAAGTTTTTAAACCAACCCATCTCGACGCCTACCTACACCGGGCCCAGTCTGAAAATCCTGAGTTGAAAGCCGCTGTTGCCCATTATCATGCAGCTCTGGAACGTGTCCCCCAGGCGGCATCTCTCCCTGATCCCATGCTGCAGGTGACCCATTTTGTAGAGTCTGTGCAGACACGTACCGGACCCCAGGAAAATATTTTCATGCTGAGTCAGCGCTTCCCCTGGTTCGGCAAGCTGGACAGTAAAGAACAGGTTGCAGTGACAGAGGCTGAAGTCCTGTGGCATGCTTACCGGAGTAAGCTGTTCCAGGTAATCCGTCAGGTCTCGACACGTTATTTTGATTACGGATTTCTCGGCAAAGCCATCACATTTACCCGTGATAATCTCGAATGGCTGGCAGAACTTGAGCCGGTGATTGAAGAAAAAGTCAGGGGAGGCGGTGATATCAATCCCCTTTTGCGGGTTAAGGTTGAGAAGGGAAAAATTGCCGATAACCTGGCATCATTGCAGCAGCAGAGAATCGTTCAGTCAGCTCGGTTACGAAGCCTCCTGGCCTTGGGAAGCGGGGAACTGCTGCCCTTGCCGGATCTTGAACTTCCCGAGATCTTTTCTCCGGATGAATCGGCGTTGATTACTGCAGCCGGGAATAATAATCCGGAGTTACAAGCATTAGCAGGAAAAATTCGGAGTGCGGAGCTGCAAGAGAAGCTCGCCGGCCTGGCAAGTTATCCTGATTTTACTGTCGGCGTTAATTATATTCAGATCGGTGATCCGGAGGTCAATCCGGATACACTCGATGCCGGCAGTGACCCCTGGGGGCTGACCGCTTCCATGAATATACCTCTCTGGTTTGAGAAAAATAAAGCTGTCCGTGTAGAGGCAAAGGCCGGTACTCGTGCGGTGAAACACGCATATGCAGATCGCTTGAATACTCTGGAGGCGGAGATTTCTGCAAGCCTGGCCTTGCTGCAGGATGCCAACCGTCGGCTGCAGCTGTATGGAGACGAACTGCTGGGACTGGCTGAACAGGCTGTGGAAAACAGCCGAGCCAGCTATGAGAGCGGCCGAACAGGTATCCTTGAGGTCATCGACAGTGAACGCTCCCTGCTTGACCTGCAGCTGCTTTCATGGAAGGCGGCTGCTGATGCCTGGAAACAGCGAGTGGTGTTGGAGACACTGACTGATTTCTCCCTGGAAAACGATAGAGAAGCGGAGATGGGCAATGAATAAAAAAGGTATCATATTGTTGTCTGTCATCCTGTTTTGCATCGGATTGCTCATGGGGCGTTATTGGCTTCCGTCGGCGGCAGGACCGGATCATGAGCACACCGGTCAAGTCGTTTCCACGGCGATGGAAGATGCGTCTGAGCCAACCATCTGGACCTGTTCCATGCATCCGCAGATACGACAGCCTGCACCGGGAAATTGTCCTATCTGCGACATGGAATTGATCCCGCTCGAGGAGGAAAAACAGGATACCACTGCCCCTCGAGTTATGACCATGAGCGAGAGTGCCAGGGCCCTTGCAGAAATTGAGACAGTGTCTGTTGTGCGCGCGTTTCCGGAAATGACCCTCCGTCTGGTCGGAAAACTGGGCTACGATGAAACCCGGGTGAAATCCCTCACAGCCAGGTTTCCGGCTCGAATCGATGAACTGTACGTAAATTATACCGGGGTAGAGGTGCAGCCGGGAGAGCATCTGGCCAAGGTATACAGCCCTGAACTGCTTACGGCTCAGCAGGAATTGCTGACCGCGCACAGGAGAGATCCCTCAAGCTCCATCACCCGTGCAGTGTGGGAGAAGCTTCGTTTGTGGGGGCTTTTGGCCGAGCAGATTGAGAGCATCCTCAAAAACGGCAAGGCCCGTGATCATTTCGTCCTGCGTGCACCAATCGGAGGGGTCGTTGTGGCAGAGAAGGTCAAGGAAGGAGACTACGTTACCATAGGCAGCCCTTTCTTTCAGATTGTTGACCTGTCCGAACTGTGGCTCAACCTGGATGCATATGAGTCGGATGTGGGATGGTTACGCTATGGGCAGAAGGTGACCTTCTCGGTGGAGTCGTTTCCCGGCGAGGAATTTGAGGGCAGAATCGCCTTTATTGCCCCGGAAGTGGATCGCAAAACCCGTACGGTTTCGGTGCGGGTAAATGTTGCCAACAAGGACGGGCGCCTGAAGCCGGGAATGTTTGCGCGGGGGCTCGTCAGCATAACCATGGCTGAAAAAGGCAAGGTTGTGGCACCTGAATTTGCCGGTAAATGGATCAGCCCCATGCACCCGGAGGTCGTTAAGGACGGACCGGGAAAATGTGATGTCTGCGGCATGGACCTTGTCCCGGCCGAAGAGCTGGGTTATGCACGGGAAGTGGATGTGGTCGTGCCGCTCATCATCCCTGATTCCGCAGTGTTGCGTACAGGGAAACGAGCTGTGGTATATGTTGCGCAGGAAGATACGCCGCGTCCTTCCTATGAGGGCCGTGAGGTCGTCTTAGGCCCCAGGGCCGGGAAATTTTTCATTGTTACAAGCGGTCTGCAGGAAGGAGAGCGTGTGGTGAGCAATGGTGCTTTTAAGATCGACAGTGCTCTCCAGATTCAGGCCAGGCCAAGCATGATGAATCCCCTGGGCGAAGCAGCTCCATCCGCACATGATCAGGACAGTATGGATACCGCCGCATCGACAGGGCATGTACAGCATGACAGCGGCATGTTGACGGTCACGGGAACTCTTGCCGCCCAACTACTCACACCCTACCTGGATCTTCAGGCGGCACTGGCCGGTGATGACCTGGATGCCGCTAAAGCAGCCCTCAAAGCAATGATGGCTGTTACTGGTCATACAGGTACACTGGCTGAACTGCTTCATACCATACTTGCAGCCGAATCATTGGATGATGTACGCCGCCCCCATTTTGAAACCCTTTCCAACGCGTTGATTGCGGCCTTCAAGGCACACCCTGACGCCATTGCAGACGAATTGCTGATCATGCACTGCCCCATGGCATTCGGGGATCGCGGGGCTGACTGGCTGCAGGTATCAGAGCCGCTGCAGAATCCCTACTTCGGTGCTGTCATGTTGAGCTGCGGTGATATAATACAACGGTTGGAGCCGGGGCAAAAAGAGAGAGACGCCCAATGACCGGTAAGCGTTCCTCCAACCCTGTTGACAGGCTTATCCGTTTTTGTCTTGAGAACAAGCTGGTTGTAGTGCTGTTTGCCCTGGTACTGCTGTTCTGGGGAATGATGGTGGCCCCCTTTGACTGGGAATTCGATTCGTTACCCCGTGATCCGGTACCGGTTGACGCTATCCCTGATATTGGGGAAAACCAGCAGATTGTGTTCACCAGGTGGATGGGCAGGTCGCCCCAGGACATCGAAGATCAGATAACCTATCCCCTGACAACCGCATTATTGGGTCTGCCGCAGGTAAAGACCGTCCGCAGTTATTCCATGTTCGGTTTTTCATCCATCTATATCATTTTTAAGGAAGAGGCAGAGTTTTACTGGACCCGCAGCCGAATTCTGGAAAAACTGAACAGTCTGCCTGCCGGAACCCTTCCCCAGGGCGTCTCGCCGCAGTTAGGTCCTGATGCTACCGCGCTCGGCCAGATCTTCTGGTATACCCTGGAAGGTATGGATGCAAACGGCAATCCCGCAGGCGGCTGGGATCCGGAAGAATTGCGCAGCACCCAGGACTGGTATGTCCGTTATGCCTTGCAAGGTGTCGACGGAGTGGCCGAGGTGGCGTCAATCGGCGGTTTTGTCAAGGAATATCAAGTTGATGTCGACCCCGATGCCCTTCGGACCTATGACATCGGACTCCATGAGGTCTTCAACGCGGTACGCGCAAGCAATCTCGATGTCGGGGCCAGAACCATTGAGGTTAACCGGGTGGAATATGTTATCCGTGGTCTGGGTTTCATTAAAAGCCTGGATGATCTGCGCAAAACCGTAATCACCCAGCGCGATAATATTCCCATCACCCTGGAGCAGGTTGCAGAAGTGAAGTATGGCCCGGCCTTAAGGCGGGGGGCCTTGGATAAGGCAGGTGCTGAGGCTGTGGGCGGGGTTGTGGTCACCCGTTACGGTGAAAATCCCCTGGCTGTCATCAAACGGGTTAAAGCCGCCATTGAGAATATTTCACCCGGATTGCCCAAAAAGACACTGGAAGACGGAACCGTCAGCCAGGTGCGGATCGTACCGTTTTACGACCGCACCGGACTGATTTACGAAACATTGGGAACTCTTGAAGATGCGGTGCGTCAGCAGATTCTGGTAACAGTGATCGTCGTGGTGATCATGGTGCTCCATCTGCGCAGCGCTGCCCTGATTTCCGGGGTGCTTCCCCTGGCAGTCCTTTTTGCCTTTATCGGCATGCGCCTGTTCAAGGTGGATGCCAATGTGGTGGCCTTGTCCGGTATCGCCATCGCCATCGGTACCATTGTGGATATGGGGGTGGTGCTCACCGAAAACATATTGAAGCACCTTGATGAAGCAGATCCGGAAGAAGATCGGCTTGAGGTGGTGTACCGCGCCTGTACGGAAGTGGGCAGCGCCGTGGTGACTGCGGTGCTGACAACGGTTATCAGCTTTTTACCGGTTTTTACCATGGAGGCCGCAGAAGGCAAACTGTTCCGTCCCCTGGCATATACCAAAACCTTTGCCCTGATCGGTTCCATTGTGGTTGCCCTGACCGTTTTGCCTCCGCTTGCCCACTGGTTTATTGCCCGTCGTTACCGGAACGGGTGGGCAAAAAAAATGCTCTGGGCGGGTGTGGCCGTGTTTGGGCTTGCCGGGATGCTCTTTGTTGATTGGTTTCCCTGGTGGCTGGGTGTGTTGTTGATCGGCAGCGCAATTTTCCAGATACTCGGGCAGCGTTGTCGGCCTGGTATACGAAATGTTGCGTTGTTTTCCTTTAACATGGCCGTGGCATTTTTGGTGGCAATGTGGCTGGCTGCGGATTGGAAGCCCCTGGGGCCGGAACAGCAGCTGCATAATATCGCATTTGTACTGCTTACTGTAGGGGGGCTGCTGTCCCTTACCTACGGCGTTATCTTTCTGTATGCGAGGATACTCGCAGCTGTTTTACGGGCCAAATTACTGTTTCTCTGTTTTTGCGGCCTGATCCTTGTCTTTGGCTTTACCGTATGGGTTGGTGCTGACAGAATGCTCGGCTGGATGCCGGAAACGGTGAAGCATTCCCGGCCATACGTGTGGTTTAGCCACAATGTTCCCGGGCTGGGAAAGGAATTCATGCCTGCCCTGGATGAAGGATCCTTTCTGCTCATGCCTACCACCATGCCCCATGCTTCCATCGGAGAAGCCATGGATGTACTGCGCAAGCAGGATATGGCCATCAATGCCGTCCCGGAAGTGGAACTGGCGGTCGGGAAACTTGGCCGTGTGGAGAGTCCCCTTGATCCTGCTCCCATTTCCATGATTGAGACCATTATCACCTATGTTTCCGAATTCAGGACCGACTCGGCCGGACGTATTCTGACCTTTGCCTATGATAGTGATACCGGCGAATTCTTCCGCGACGGCCAAGGGAATTTGATTCAGGATACAAACGGACGGCCGTTCCGACAATGGCGTGATGCAATCAGGAGCCCGGATGATATCTGGGATGAGATTGTAGAAGCAGCTTCCGTCCCCGGTACAACATCGGCCCCCAAGCTGCAGCCCATTGCCGCACGGATCGTCATGCTGCAGAGCGGGATGCGCGCCCCGATGGGGTTGAAAGTGTATGGGCCGGATCTGGAAACCATAGAAAAGACGGCATTGGAGATAGAACGTCTGTTAAAACAGGTTCCTTCCATTAAACCGGAGGCTGTGCTGGCAGACCGCATAGTGGGCAAACCCTATCTGGAGATCGGTATCAACCGTGAAGCCATTGCCCGGTACGGCATCAAGATGCAGATGGTGCAGGACGTGATCGAGGTGGCTATCGGTGGTAAGCCCATTACCCAAACCGTGGAGGGGCGTGAACGGTATCCTGTGCGGGTACGCTATATGCGGGAGCTGCGGGATACCATTGAGTCCATCTCCGCCATCCTGGTTGCGGCTCCGGACGGCACTCAGATTCCCCTGCGGGAACTGGCCTCCATCAACTATGTGCGTGGCCCCCAGGTTATCAAGAGTGAAGACACCTTTCTGGTCGGTTATGTCATTTTTGATAAACAGGAAGGCTATGCGGAAGTGGACGTGGTGGAACAGGCCAAAGCATTTCTGACGGATGCCGTAGATTCCGGGGAATTTTCCATTCCTGCCGGCGTTAAATATTCTTTTACCGGCAGTTATGAGAATCAGGTGCGGGCGGAGAAAAAGCTGCGCCTTGTGCTGCCCATAGCCCTGTTTGCTGTCTGGCTGATTCTCTATTTTCAGTTTAAAAGGAACTCCACAACCTTGCTGGTTTTCTCCGGCATCCTTTTTGCCTGGGCCGGAGGATTCATCATGATCTGGCTGTACGGCCGGCCATGGTTTCTTAATGTCGATATTCTGGGGCACAACCTGCGGGCATTGTTTCAGATGGGGACCATCAACCTGAGCGTGGCCGTCTGGGTAGGGTTTCTGGCCCTTTTCGGGATAGCAACGGATAACGGGGTTATAGTCTGCACCTATCTGCAGCAGGTTTTCAGGGAGAAATCCCCAGGGACAGTGCAGGCCGTCAGAGAGGCAACCGTGGAAGCGGCCGGCAGGCGTGTTCGACCTGCCATGATGACCAGTGCCACAACTATTCTGGCGCTCCTTCCGGTGTTGACCTCATCCGGCAGAGGGGCTGATGTTATGGTGCCCATGGCCATCCCGACCTTTGGCGGAATGATGCTTGCCCTGTTGACGATTTTCGTGGTGCCCGTGCTGTACTGCAGTGTGGCTGAACTCACGCTGAAAGTAAAGGGAGCTTTGCATTCGTAGGCAGTGAGTTTGATTGTGCGTGTGATCCCACCTGCCTTTTATCGTGTGATCCAGGAGACTGTGAGCTGTAGGATGCGTTACACGCACCGCCGGAAGCGTGCCGGATTAGACAAACTCCTCCGGCGTGCCGATAAGAGGGATGAAGCTGTCAAATCCTGATATTTCAAAGACTTCCCTGACGTGATCCTGGGGGCTGCAGATGGCGAATTTACAGCCTTGCGCTTTCAGGTTACGAGCAAAATTAAAAATCACCCTGAGCCCGGCACTGGAGATGTAGTCAAGCTCCTTAAAATCCAGGAGCAGCGGCATACCTTGCTCCAGGTCAAATGCGGTTATCCAGTGTTCCGCTTCTTCGGCTGTTCCTGAATCAAGGCGGCCGGCAATGCGCAGTGTGACAAGGCCGTTATTTTCTGAGGTCGTTATCTGCATAGTGTTTTGAGCATGGTTGATAGTGAGTGATCATCAGGGAGATCAGCTGAGTGGAAAAATTCCATCACCTGTGGCGTCCTGCAATGTTTTTCGTCAATCTGAGAATATTTTTTCCTCCCTCTCTTGTATAACTGGAACTATCGGAACAATGCCTCACCAGATGCAGACCCAATCCTCCCACATGACGTTCATCAAAAGGCAGGCTCAAGTCCGGCGGAGGAACCTTTAGCGGATTGAAAGGCGGGCCGCTGTCAATGTATTCGATCAATATCTCTGTTCCTTTTTTGTCCAGGGATACTTCAATGCTCTCCGTTGATGCGTATTTCAGGCTATTGGTATAGAGTTCTTCAATGATAAGGACTATTTTCGAGAGTATTTTCGGACAAACATGCCAGGCTTCCGGCAACTGTTCACATTGCCTGCGAAAGGCCTCAAATGTTTCCGGCGATGGATCCAAGACGAAGTGTTTTTTCATGTCGTTTTCACAGATTTTTGTCCGGTAACAAGTTCATACAGCACCCCCTTATGTTCCATGAGCTGTTCGTATGGACCGTATTCCACCAACTTACCGGCTTTCATGACGCCGACAGCATCAAAATGTTGTATGCTGTCCAATCTGTGCACAACAGCGATAACCGTACGTTCCCCCCTCCATCTGTCCATCAGGTGTTGAATCCTCGCCTGCGAGGCATTATCCAGAGCTGAAGTGGCTTCATCCATAAGCAGGATTTTCGGTTCCTTCAGCAGAACCCTGGCAATGGCGAGTTTTTGCTTCTGGCCGCCTGACAGTTTATCTCCCATATTGCCTACCTGATACTGCATGCCGGCGGCAGCGATATCTTCCAGGCAATCCTCCTCTATCAACACCCTGATGATGGCCTGATTGATTTTTTCGTTGGCCGAACCGGAATCGGTTTTCATTGTGCCGAAAAGGATGTTGCGAAAGACGGATTGCCCCTGGACCGGAGTGTCGTGCTGCAGCGGGCTCATGCCGGCTATGGGCTCCTGCCGTAATAGGTTCTGTCCATGGGGTCTGGCAGTAAGGATGTGTCGGGTAAGATCCAGGGGCATGGGAATGGAAGTATGCTGCCCGGGTATGTAGAGAAGCGCCGCCTTAAGCAGGAGCCGCTCTTCATCAGGTGAAAGTTCGTAGCCGGATGCTGCATGCAGGCGATTGACAAGGGGCGCGTATTCCAGAGCGTTTCGGGGTGAAAGAGGTGTCAGTAGTATCGACAGCTCATTGCGCTGCGGGGCAAGATAGTATTCAACGGACTGTTCCGCTATCCGGTTCCCCAGAGTCAGCAGGAGGGGCTTGAGGCCCTGTTCGCTGAGAAAATCCATGAAGCCGGCTGCATCCAGCAGCATGGGAATGGTTTGTCCCGGATTTCGTGAAACGGAGAATGTAAGATTATCCAGTATGCTGGAGTGGTGCAGGAAATCGGTTGCATCATAAAACTCGATATATTCGTCAAAAGATACGGCAGCATCTTCTCTGAATTTTTTCCGCATGGTAATGATTTTATCGCTGACAGCCGGGGTGGAGTGTTCGTAAACGGTTTCCAACCCGAAGCGTATGACATCCACAAACAGTCCTGCCTGCTGAAGACTCAGAATCAATTGATCTAGAGAAGGCGGCTGACTGGTTGTTGCCTTGTCATCAGTGGGGAGGTGTGCGGCCCGGTGTGCGTAAAGAAGATTATCCTCTACTGTTCCGGAGAAAATAAAAGGACTCTGGGAAATATAGCCCACATGCCGTATCAATTCATGGTGGGGTATATCTTTTACTTCGACCCCGTCTATACGGATGGAGCCGCCGGTATACTCAAATATTTTCGCTATACACTGGATGAGCGTTGATTTGCCGGAACCGGAAAAACCGATCATCGCGAGTTGTTGACCGGGCTGCAGGGAAAAACTGATCTGTTGTAACAGCGCTTTCCCTTCGGCAACCGTGTATCCCACATCTTTCAATTCCAGTTCTCCCGAGCCGGAAAGGGGTGCATGTTCCGTGGTATGTCCAGCCTGCAGACGGGGAAGGGCAAAGGTCTTCATGGTTCTCTGGTATCGAACCTGGGCATCTTGATATACCTGGTAAAAATCAATCAGCTCCTTCCAGGGGTCATACAGTTTTTCCTGGGCAGAGAGAAAAGCCACCATGGAACCCAGTTCCAGCTGCCCCTGAATGACCAGGTAGCCGCCAAAAACAAAAACGATAAAGGGGCCGAGACTGATAAAGTAATTGTTGGCGGTTTTAATGCAGAATCGAAACAACGACCACCTGACCCGTATGGAACGGAGACGTTCGGTGAGGAGGCTGAATTTATTTCTTTCTATGGCGTACGCCCCATGTACATTGACCTCCTGGATGCCGGTAATTGATTCCGTGATTTGGCCGGCAACCAGGCGGGATTGATCGACGCGCTGTTTATTGAGTCGGTTGGCTTTCTTTTGCAGATATGGAATGAGCAGGACAACCAATGGATATATGGCCAGGGTTGCCATGGCAAGGTGCGGGTTCAGGTACAGCAGATAAACGGCAAAGGCGAGCAGGGTAAGTATATTGGAAACGGGAACCGCCAGAGCCATACCTGCAAAAGTACCTGCAGACGCCAGCTCCGTCATAAGGGATGCAACCACCACTCCGGGCTGCGTGTTGCGAAAAAAAGGCATGGGAAGCGACGTTATATGATTGTAGAGTGCCTGCCTCATGGAAAAGATGGCCTGTTCCCCTATTTTAGCCTGTAGAAAATTGACTCCCAGTTTGCTTGCACTGGTCAGGGTTACGGCAAAAATATAGGTGGCGCAGTATACAAAGAGCTGGTCGAATTTTTTGAGGACAATGGCATCGTTGATAATTCTTTTCTGCATTTCCAGAGGCACAACCCTTGCCGCAACCATCACCGCTATCACCCCCAGAAGCAGCAGCTGCAAGGGCAGTGTTTTATGAAAAGCCCAGAAAAGGATCTTTCGTTCAGTTACCGGTCGTTCGGATTTTGTGCTCGATACGTTCACTGTATGCGTATGGTCGTATTATCAGATGTTAAGAGGATAGGGGCTGCGTCTTTAGGGAATCAGGTACCAACGAGATAATCACCAGGGTAATGTCGTCGGCCTGTTCGGAGTTTCCTCGAAACGTATGAATTGCCTCAGTAATATGTTGCAGGATTTGCGAAGGCTCGAGGTGCTGATACTTACGGATAAGGTCTCGGATTCTCTCTTTGCCGAAAGGTTCCTGCTGTTCATTTTCCTGTTCCCAGACTCCGTCGCTGCCGATGACGAGAAGATACCTGTCCAGCATGAGAGGAAGGGAAGTCGCCGTATACTGCATCTCACTGTCAAGCCCAAGGACCAATCCGCCGCCCATCAGTTCCTGGAAGGAATCATCGGCGGGAGTAAAGAGCAGGGCAGGTTCGTGGCCGGCACGAATCCAGTGGATCATGTTTCCTTCCGGTTCAATTTCGAGGTAGAACAGGGAACAGAAATTGCCGTACTGGAGTGTATCCCGGCAGAGATATCGATTGATATCAGTAATTCGTTCGGCAGCGGAACCCGGTTTGTGCACCCGTGCGCGGACAAGGGACCTGATCGTAGCCATAAGCAGTGCCGCCCCTATGCCGTGGCCGACAACATCCCCCACTGCCACATAGAGTTTTCCCGGCTGGGTTTCGGATTCTATAAAGTCGAAATAATCCCCTCCGGTTTCATCGCAATATATGCTGATACCGCCGGCTTTGATGCCGTTATCTGCATAATCTGCCTGGGGCAGAAAGGTCATCTGTACCTCTTTTGCTATTTCCATGGCTTTTTCAAGCTGCAGTCTCCGTTTCAGCTGACAGGTCATGGTGTTGAAGCTGTGGAGTAATTCTCCAACTTCATCTTTGCTGGAGACTCGAAGCGGTTCACTGAATTTCCCCTCTGCCAGCCGTTGTGCCGCCGTTGAAACCTGTCGAATGGATTGGGTTGTTTTTTTGAGACTGGATAAAATATACCATAACAGGAAAACGATGCAGGACAGGGTGATAATAATGTAGGTCCGACTGAATGTGATCAGAGGTTGGAGAACCTGTTTGCCGGGGGTCATAATAACCATAGTCCATGGAGCCTCAACCAAGTGGTAGAAACCGCTTATCTCTTCCGGAGGGATTCCTTTTCCGAAAACAATACCTGATGATTTTTTTAACAATGCCGTCAATGTTTTTTTCTCGAGATCACCGGATTGTCCGAACTTCCTGTCGGAAATTTGAAACGCTTGTTGACCATTTACGGTTGTTTCCGCAAGAATATTACTCCGACTATCGACAATGCAGACTTTGGAGATATTCCACCAGTCGGATTGAATGGTCGGCTCTATGAGTTGTTGAAAATTAAGCTGCACCTCTATCTCACCTATCACGGAATCCTTCATGTTGACCAGTTGGGTCCTGAGAAAAACCTTTTGCCGATCGAATTCCACAGTATAGGTAGGTGTTGTTACTTCCAGTTTTTTCTCAGTGGGGGAAGGCATACGCATCCCCATACGTTCAGCCTGCCTTTGCATCCTCATTTTCTGACCCTTCATTTCACCGGGCCACTGGGCTGTAACTTTTTTTACCCCGGGAATGTTCTCCAAACGGCGTATGATGTAGTGGTGAACTCCATTATCAAAATCCTGTCTGGACATACCATCCAAAAGGCTGAGAAGGTGTTTGGGGCGATTCAGCTCCATGTCGATGTTATGGGCGGCTTTTTCCAACCGGGCCAGGGCTGTGCCTCCCCATTGGGCAATCAATACCTTGCGAACAGAGAGAAACCCAGCCAAGCCTGTCAGTGTCAGAAAACAGAAAACAGGCAGGATAATGAACATCACTGTTCGTTGATTAAGCGAGGTGGGTTGGAACATGCACTCTTTCCTGTAAAAGGATTGGTTGATATCCGAGGCGCTGAACTGTGAAATTATCCTGAATTCAGGAGGTATTCCATACAGTCATCTTATGTCGTTTTTTATGATTTGGCTATGAACAGTTTATAACAGGGAGAGTAAATTTTTTGAAAGAAGTAACGATTTTCCCTCTTATACCTGCGAAGTCGTCTTTACAGTTCTTTACGCATTATCGAGTGACAGACGGGGCCCCGGCAAGCTTGTTTTGTCTCAGAGATCTATGGGGAACTGCTCGCCGGTCTTAAGCTGTTTATAAAATCAATAATTTGTGTTGACAGTTTTTCCGTTGAACCGGGTGAGAGAATATCTCCGGCTAAAATATGCTGACTCGGATCCTCTGCTTCCGTGTACCGGATTACCTGTTTTCGTTCAGCTCCAATCCCGGCAGCCATCTTTTCGGTTGCACTGACGCTCACTATCTGATCAGAGGGGGAATAGATGACAAGCACGGGAGTCGTGACGGCAGCCGGATCCAGCGATTCTACGAGGCTTACCATACCCATCATAGGCAGGAGTGCTCGGCTGGGATACCGATGGGTCCAGTATTTCCCGTGAAGATCGTTGTCGGGTTCCCAATTCCGTTCAGGGCCGATGAAAAGTTCAGCGAGTTGTCCTCCCCAGGGCCAGAGCAGCAGGCGAGCCATGGGGTCGGCAGGGGAATAGTTGGGGGAAATCAACACAAAAGCAGCCACGTTTTGGGCCATGGGTTGCGCTGCAAGCCAAGTGGCGGCGGTCCCTCCTGTGGAAACACCGATAACTATGACTTTGTCGCCCAATCGACGACCAATCTCGAGCGCTTCACAGGTGTCGTTGAGCCAGGCGTTGACGTTTCCATCAAGCATTGCCTCTCCTCCCCGGCCATGACCTGTAAAGCGTGTGGAGAAGAGATTGGCTCCCAACTTCGCCGCTACCTGCTCTGAAAGTGGAGCCGTATCTTGCCTGGAGGCTGAAAACCCATGAAGATACACGACCGACTGCGGCGTCCGGACACCGGTGTCACCGGCCCAGACGATCGATTTTTCGGTTCCGGGAGTAATGTCATCAAATCCCGCCTCTGATTCCGACAGGTACGTGTCAAGGTCGGTCGGCAGGTCCATTGGGCGAATGGCCGTGTCGATCGCCACCCGGGGTCCGGTTAGAAAAACTCCAACAAGGAGGAGTACCGATCCTAGACCAATGAATAGTGGCTTTCGTCCTGAAGTGCTCATGTTTTGTGTCGGTTCAAATTCATTCTACAGTGGTTGATATATAATCTCAGTGCCTGTCTGTGCGGTTCCAGACGCGCTCGATCCCAGGATAGACTATTTCATCTCTTTTTTCACTTGCCGAAACGGCCTGTCTTTTACCTCATCAAGTTTATAGGCATAATCATAAGAATACATATCTCCCCTTTGGAATCAGTCGGCGGCCGAGTCATGAAATGTTGCTTTTGCTTGCCTGCCTGTAGCCGTCATTTTTCCCCTGATTCGTTCCAGCAGGTTCACCGCATCGAGATGAATCATCAACAGGGATGGAATCAATATCAACGTAATGACGGTCGCGAACATGATTCCGTAACCAAGAGATACCGCTGCCGGGATCAGGAACCGGGCCTGCCTTGTTTTTTCGCGCCCACCGAGGATCGGCATGAGAAACATGTTGATCATCGAATGCTCCGCCTCGCCGGCAAAATGAACGTCAAGTCCCGGATAACGGCGTTTGAGTTGCGGTACCAGCTCCGTAGCAGACAGCATATCCTTGTCGATATCGGAAGAAACATAGACCGCCCTTTTGCCGTCGATGCGATCAATCATGTCCCTGGTATAGCCATAGGTAACGGTTGCCACCGAGTCAAGCGGGAGCACCGTGTTGTCGGCGGTTCGGATATCGGCCGGAAGCACATCTGCGGGATTTGCCCGGCTGGGTTCCGAGTAACGAACCTTCACTTCGATCTTATCACTGTTTCTCTGATATCGCTGGACGACCTGACCGCTGAAGGCCTGGTAGAGTTGTTGGGAGAGCATGTCCGTGGTCAGTCCAAGGCCGTTAAAGAACTTATCGAAAATCTTTTTTTAGGTGACCTAAAAAAAAGGGGACCTGGCATTTCTGCGAGTTTACAAATTTAAAATGAATAAACAGCTCACCCTTCTTGGTTATAGCTATGAGGGCGGAACAGTCACTCTTGAATTAATGGCTCTCGGTTCGCATGAGAATTTTTACCGGGATATCAAAAGCATTTTTTAAGCTGAATCAATCATCTCACGGTAGGGGGAATGCCGGCCTCCAAATCTTTAAATATACTTACCTACCCCCTATAACACCCTATTATGTAATGTTATCCGGAAGCAAGATGGTAAAAATACTTGAGAAAGATAATCTATTTATCTAATATTACATACAATTAAAAAAATGAGCGGAGCCGCTCAAGGGACGAAGCGGACCTTATGGGTTGCTCCACTTTGTCTTCCGTATAATCACTTGTTAAGGCTCTCATATGGAACCACCTGAACTAGGAAAGAAATACGATAAAATTGCACAGTGGTGGCATGACCAGCATTTTGAATCGTCTTATGGTGTGAGTCAATTTGAGCGAGCTATTGAATTTGCCTCCAAAGCTGGAAAGGCCCTCGATGTAGGTTGTGGTGTAGGCGGTAGGTTCATTCGCATTATGCAGAAACGCGGCTTCTCAGTTACTGGCTTGGATGTATCGAAGGAAATGGTAGAATTGGCAAGCAACAATCACCCGGAACACAATTTCATACATCAGGATATATGTTCTTGGGAGACGAACGAGAAGTTTGATTTCATCGTTGCTTGGGACAGCATTTTCCACTTACCGCTTGCTATGCAAAAGCCTGCCGTGTCAAAGCTGTGTCAGCTCTTAGCAGAAGGTGGAATTCTGATATATACATTTGGTAATGCTGAAGGAGAGCATACTGATCAGTGGCGTGGTGACACTTTTTACTATAGCTCTATTGGCATCAATGAAAATGTTCAGGAACTTATAAACAATGGTTTGTCTGTTTTGCATCTTGAACTAGATCAATACCCAGAACGGCATGTTTATATCATTGCCACAAGGCCTTAACAAAGCCATCAATTTGACCGCCTTACGCTGCGCTTCACGCGGCAAATTATGGCGGCGTTAACTAACGAAATTGACATAATGACGTCATGACGCTATGATATTATCAATAGGAGGTGACATCGTGGCCACACAAGCAAAAAGAGCAACAATCTACTTCGACCCTGAATTACATAAAGCCTTAAAATTAAAATCTGTTGAAACCTCAAGGTCGATCACTGATTTAGTTAATGAAGCGGTACGAGAAGCTCTATCTGAAGATGCAGAAGACATAATTGCCTTTGAAGATAGAAAGGATGAGCCGTTAATTAGTTACGATCAAATGATAAAAAGGTTGAAAAAAAATGGCTCAATATAAAGTTTTTTTCAAGAAATCAGTTGAAAAAGACTTCAAATCCATACCTAAAAAAGAACTTCTTAAAATCTTAAGTAAAATTGAATCCCTTCAAGAAAATCCTCGACCTGTTGGCAGTGAAAAGCCAACAGGTCAAGAGAGCTATCGTTTGCGGCAAGGAAGATATCGTATCGCCTACTCTATCCAAGACAATGAATTAACAGTTTGGGTTGTAAAAGTAGGACACAGAAAAGAAATCTATAAAAAAATCAGTTAACGTTAAATTGAGCGGCAAACACCACGATGAGAGCTTACCGGCCAAAAGTACCACTTGAAGATTCCGGTAAACGTTCAAAGGTAAGGATTGCC
Organism: Desulfobulbaceae bacterium; assembly: GCA_963678525.2. Lineage (GTDB taxonomy): Bacteria > Desulfobacterota > Desulfobulbia > Desulfobulbales > Desulfobulbaceae > Desulfogranum. The sequence continues at coordinate 287,490 of CAXXDG010000002.1, read as the reverse complement.
GTCAGTGGTATTAGTCAGTTCGAACGTCTTGTTAACCAAATTTTTCTCTTGTTGTTATTGATTTTTTTAGGACCTTTACACAGAAATTATTCAGACTTTCTCCTTCTTGAAGCGCCTTTATAGTAAGGGCATGATGAAGTTCACTTCCGGTACGAAGTTGAAATTTGCCTGAATATTTTTTCCCAGCGGTTGAGGCAGGTAATGGCATACCGTCTTTTTGATATATTTCTATCCACTCATCGACGATTTTGCACAATTCTTTGTAGACTTTTTCTTCTTCTTCGCCATGACAGCAGGCCCCGATCCATCCAGGGACAGAACCAACATAGCACTGGTCTTCCTCAGACCATTCAACAATTTTTAGATAACGATCTCGTTCTTTCATTTGTGTGCATCCTCTATTTTTTGCCTGACTAGCTTTTCTTGGTATGGTTTCGCATCATCGCCAAGCTTTCCAGAAATGGTGATGGCAATTCCTTTGTCGTGCAAAAAATTGCGGTGACTCCCTTTGCCGCCGCGATTAATAAACCCTGCTTTTTCAATGTCTTTTATTAATTGTCTTATTTTTCTTGGCATGTATTAATAGTACCATATTGGTACTATTTAATCAAGGAGAGTGATTTTGATTATTAACGCTTAAAATCAGCGGCTTGTCCGTAGCATTTATTTGTTGAATTTGACCTTGTCGATTTCGGGTGAATTCTCAGTTAACATTACTTAGAAGCGTTTTTTAATCATAAAAAGGTGCTTCTAAAGGTGAAAACAAGGTTGCTTTTTGGATTTTATATTTTGAAAACAATCGGTTAGCTTGGTCCGACCCCGTATTAAGCGCGTATTAAGCGATATCTACTCTTTTACGGAACCGGCAAGCAGTCCTTTAATAAAGTACCGTCCCAACAGGATGTAAAGAAGAAGCACGGGCAGGGCTGCGAGTATCGATCCGGCCATGGGTAGATTCCAGCTCACGGCCTGCCCGCCGGCCAGCTGAACAAGACCCACTGTTATGGGGTTGGATGTGTGCCGGGTGAGGCATATTCCCCAGAGAAATTCATTCCAGACCTGGGTAAACTGCCAGAGGCTGGTAACCACAAATCCGGGGACCGAAAGCGGGAAAATGATTCGAAAGTAAATCGAAAAGAATCCTGCGCCGTCAAGGTTGGCAGACTCCATCAGCGAATCCGGAATCTGGGCATAGAAGTTTCTGAAGATGAGCGAGGTGATAGGGAGACCGTATACCACGTGGGCAAGGATAAGACCGGGGAGCCCGCCGTACAGGTTCATTGCCCGTAAGGTCTGGAACAGGGGGATGAGGATAACTTGGTAGGGAATGAACATCCCCACCAGGAAAAGGGTGAAAATCATCTCGCTGCCCTTGAATTTCCATTTTGAGAATACATAGCCGTTCAGTGAGCCGAGTATGGTTGAGAGCGCAGTGGCGCAGATGCTCAGGATAACCGAATTGACGATATTCGGTTTGAGCATGGAAAATGCTTCGCTGAAGCTGCCGTAATTCAGGTTTGATGGAAACTGCCAGGAATTGGGCAGGGTGATATCCGTTGGAAATTTCAGGGCGGTCACCAGCGCAAGGTAGGCGGGCAGGAGGTACAGCATCGCGAGCACTGCCAGGAGCAGGTACATGCTCACCCTTGCCGGTGAGAGCTTTGTTTTCATTCTCAGGCCCTCCTCTGTCGGTAATTGCTGACCAGGTAGGGGATAATAAAGGTTGCGGCAATCAGGAACAGGACAATGGCGATGGCCGCACCCTTGGCAAAATCATTTGCCCGGAAGGTAGTCAGGTACATGTTGAGGGCGGGATGACCGGTTTGCCCGTTGTCAGGGCCGGTCATGGCAAAAATCAGGTCGAACATCTTCAGTGAAATATGGGAGAGGATGATAACCGCACTGATGGTAATGGGTTTGAGCATCGGCAGGGCGATGTGACGGTAGTACGCGCCGGTCGACGCGCCGTCAAGCATCGCGGCATCCCTCAGGTCCTGGGATATTCCTGTAAAACCTGCCAGGTACAGGGCCATGGTATAGCCGGAATATTGCCAGATAGTGGCCAGGATAATACCTGTGGTCGCTAGATTGAAACCGTGCATTTCCTCCATGAAGAGCGCCTTTGGCAGCAGATCGCCCCGGATCCAGAGGGCAAGCCCGAGAATGATGCCGGGTGCCAGCCAACAGAGCACTGCCCGTTTGGGGGTTTTTCGCAGACCGAGAAGACCGATCAGCAGGAGGATAACAGTCACCGTTCCCAGAAGCACTTGAAACAGATTCTGCCAGTTAAACAACAGGATGGCGTCGTTTGAAGAGAGCCATTGAAAGTGTATCGGTTCCATGCCGATAGAAGTCGGCAGGATATTGACCCCGCCCTGCGGTGCCAACATCCAACGCCAGATCGTACCGGTGACGATAAACGAAAGCGACATGGGGTAGAGGAAAATGGTTCTGAAAACCGCTTCTCCTTTCGGCTTGTTGTCGAGCAGTACGGCAATGAACATTCCTGAACCAATGGCCCCGGCCAGAAGCAGGACGGAGTAGTATACCGCATTGAGCAGATCCTGTCTGAAGCTGCCGCCGAGAAAACCGGTGAACAGGTCGATGTAGTTGCTGAATCCGGCGTAGTTTCGTACCGGATTTTCGGCCAGTGACGCAACCCCGCCCCAATCCGTCAACGATATCCAGAATGTGTTGCCGATAAAGCTATAGACAAATATCGCAATCAGGATGATGGACGGCAGCAACGTCAGAAAAGCCTTGAGTCGGTCCCGGTTTCCCATGGCTGATTCCTCATCTCCGCCCGGCCGGCTCCAACCCGGGTTTTCGATTCCGCAGAAAACACAAACAAGGATTGGAACAAGCCGGGCCGGTTATCAATAAAATATCTGCTTCGAAAGTAACTCCTCACAGGGAAGGTGGTTAAGCTTGACAATTTCTTGTATTTGTAACTGATTACAGGATGCATGAGATTTTCGCAAGCAGTCCGGCGCAGCGTATTTGGTCATACGTAAGCCGGGCTGATCGCGGAAAGATCAGGTGTACTGTGAGCAGTTACCTTCGAAAAATTATTTGCCGATCTTGTTCTTGACGCCGATCTGCTGCATCGCTTTTGCTGCTGCCGGCGCGGATTTTGATTTCAGGAACATCTCCATGACAGAGGCGAAATCGTTCATGAAGCCTTCGTTGGCTGCAACCCCGTGTGCGAGTGACCCGGCAATGCTGTCGGAGCTGAAATCAGCAGCTGCGGATTGCCCGTACACGTTGTATTTACTCAGATCGCTGTCGGTTCGGGCGGAAATGGAACCCTTGAGCGGATTAAAGGTATCAGATCCCTCTTTGGAGCCGAGCAGCTTGAGCCAGGCGAGGACGTTGTCACGGTTGGGAGCGCCCTTTGGCAGGCCGAAAGAATCAGCCAGGAAGATAAACGTGCCGGCTGTGCCCGGTGACGGCGCCCAGCCGAATCCTGTTTCCGGCTCCAGTTTTTTGGTTGTGTTCATGTATCCAGCAGCCCAGTCTCCCATCACGTTGAAGGCCGCACGGCCGTCGACCACCATATCCGTGGCCTGCTGCCAGGAAAGAGAAGAGGCGTCGCTGTTGGTGTAAGAAAGGACTTTGCCGAACAGTTCCCACGCCTTGACAACTTCGGGACTGTCAAAAGCGAGTTCTCCCGCCCAGAGTTTATTCCAGTTGTCGACACCCATGGAGGCGAGCGCCACCGATTCCCACAGGTGATTGGCTGTCCAGTTCTGGGCCAAAGCCAGAGGCGTGATTCCCTGGGCTTTGAGTGTGTCTCCTGCCGCAAAGAACTCTTCCCAGGTTGTTGGGACCGTGATGCCCCATTTTTTCAGGTTGTCCGGAATATACCAGAGAACATTGGAACGGTGAACGTTGACGGGGACAGACCATATGCCGTCAGCTGTACCGATCTGTTTGATCACGCCTTCCGGGAAGACGGCCATCCACCCTTCTTCCTCATACAAAAAAGTGAGATCTTCCATTCTGTCTGCTTTTACCCAGGTACCTATCAGTTCCTGTCCTGCATGAACCTGGAAGGAATCAGGAGGCTCGCCGCCGAGCATGCGGGTCTTGAGAACAGCCTTGGCGTTGACGCCGGAACCGCCGGTGACAGTGGCGTTGATCACTTCAACGCCTGGATTCTGTTGCTTGTACAATTCAACCAGCGCAGCCAATGCCGGGCCTTCGTCTCCGGCCCACCAGGAAAAAATTTCCAGTTTGCCGCTTGTTGCCGTGGCTGCGGTTGCAGCCGCCGCCATGAGACAGGTTACTGCCAGAATGCATACAGCGTTCACAACACGGTTTTTCATGGTCTACTCCTCTGTTGAATGAAAGATTGCACAGAATGCTAGCGGATTGCCGCTTCCGTATCAGGATCAAAAAGCAGCAACTGGTCAAAGTCAAAACCCAGTTCGATTTTTTCTCCGGGACGGGCAAGTACCCTTCCTGCAAGCTCGGCGATCATTGTGTTACCGCCTGCGGTAAATTCCAGCAGCGACTGACTGCCGAGAACTTCCGATACGCCGACGGTCGCCGTCAGCCGCCACTTTTCCCTGATTGCCGACAGGTTGTTGCCGGTCTTGATGGCGTCGGGCCGTATTCCCGCCAGTACAGGTGCGCCGTCTTCGCAGCTGTCCGGCAGGTTGACGGTAAAATCGAGTTTCCCGATCCTGATGCCGGATCCCTCGGCGTTTTTTTGTACGGTAGCCTCCATGATGTTGACCGGCGGATTGCCGATGAAACCGGCGACAAAACGGTTTGCAGGCTGTTCAAAGACCTCCATGGGCGTACCGATCTGCTGGACGTACCCATCCTTGAGGATGACGATGCGATCAGCAAGGGTCATTGCTTCTATCTGGTCGTGGGTGACGTAGATGGTGGTGGTCTGCATCTTCATGTGCAGCTTTTTCAATTCCATCCGCATTTGGGTTCGCAGCTGGGCGTCGAGATTTGAAAGCGGTTCATCGAACAGGAAGACGCTGGGGCTGCGCACAATTGCCCGGCCCATGGCAACTCTCTGGCGCTGGCCGCCGGAGAGCGCCGCAGGTTTCCTCTGCAGGTAGGGTGTCAATTCAAGAATTGTCGCGGCTTCTTCCACCTTTTTTCGGATCGCCTCTTTTGCTTGACCTGCCATTTTCAGCGAGAAAGCCATATTGTCAAAGACCGTCATATGGGGATAGAGCGCATAGTTCTGGAACACCATAGCTACGTTACGGTCTTTCGGAGGAGTGGTCGTGACGACCTTGCCGCCGATGAGGATGTCGCCCTCGGTGACGGATTCGAGTCCTGCTATCATCCTGAGTACCGTGGATTTTCCGCAGCCAGAGGGACCGACCAGCACAATGAACTCGTTATCCTGGATGGACATGGATGCACCGTGGACCACCTCTGTGGCGCCGAAACGTTTAATGACATTCTGCAGTTCTACCTGGGCCATAGTTTATCCCATCCCCCGATAATGGTAATTCCTGGTCTGCCGATGCTGATGTCGAGTACAGCTTTTCGGCCGAATATTTTTTTGATTGCAGCGGTGAGACGGGCATAATCTCCCTCCGGAACCCAGACCTGGATGGTCCCTGCGAAACCTCCCCCATGTATCCTGGCAACCGCGTTGGGGCAGATTGTCTGGCAGAGGACAATGCCCAGGGCAACCGGCTGCTCCTTTGTGCTTTCTGTCAGGCAGTTCTGCAGAAGCCGCCAGGAGGAGTCCCCGGACTTTCGGACAAGGTCGAGGAACTCATGAAAGCGGCCATTGCGCAAGAGCTCCGCCTGCCGGGCGGCGCGATCGTCCTCCATCAGGAAGTGCAGCATCCGCAGGAGGGGACGATCTCCTGTTTCACGGCGAATCTCAGGTAATTTTTCCAGCAGTGTCTCCAGGCTCAGTTCGCGTCCGCAGTCAACGTGCAGCCGGTCCGTCACCAGCTTCATTTCTTCCGGTATGGCGGCGTAATATCCTGTAAGCTCGGCATGGCTCGATCCGGTGTCGATAAGGAGCAGCCTGTATCCGAACCGGGTAAGATCCACATGTATCTGTTCTGCAATCGGTTCCCTGGGGTTTTTAAAGTCAATGGCTATGAGGCCTCCCAAACTGCAGCTTAACTGGTCCATCAGGCCGCAGGGTTTGCCGAAATAACGATTCTCCGCCTGGTGGGCGTAATGGGCAAGTCGTGTTCTGTCTATGGCAACGCCGTTTGCCTGTGAGAGTGCCGCCCCGATCAGCGTTCCGAAAGCCGCAGATGAACTCAGACCGCCTCCGATCGGGATAGTGTTGTCAAGGTAGGCAGTAAAGCCTGACCGCAGTGAATGCTCCCTGCACCAGGCAGCGGCAACACCTCGAACCAATCCTTCAGGAAGTCCCGTTTCCGTAGCGATCGGGTCGAGCTCTGACAGATCTACGACTATGTCGCGTTCAATGGCCGTGGAGTGAATGGTGATGGTCGTGTCAGGGGAGGGATAAATAAGCCCGACACAATCGTGATTGATCGACGCAGCCAGCACTCTGCCGTGATTGTGGTCCGTATGGTTGCCGCCAAGTTCGGTCCTGCCGGGAACGGATACAACAAAGGGCTCAAGATTGGAGCTGGTCTGTTGCTGTGAGGCTTCCTGCAACAGGTCGAGATAGCGATTCCAGTTCAGTTGCAGATGGTCGGCTCCGTAGAGCTCCTTCAGGACGTGGTCAAGTTTCCGGCCTGTCAGCACTCTGTGGAGCCGAGAGGTGTTCAATGCCTTTCCTCCGTCAGATAATGCACATCACTGAGATTGCGCAAGGCTTCAGCCGCCGCTTCCGGCGTTATGTCGCGCTGCGCCATGGCCAGCATTTCAAAACCGACCATATGCTTGCGAACGGTTGCAGAACGAAGCAACGGCGGGTAAAAATGGAGGTGAAAATGAAATCCCGGATACTCTTTTCCGTCCGAGGGAGCCTGGTGAATCCCCATGGACAGGGGAAAAGGGGTATTGAACAGGTTGTCGTAACGGATAGAAAGACGGATCATGATCTCCGCCAGTTCCTGGTGCTGCCTGTCATTGAGCTGTGTAATGTCCGGCGCGTGGAACCGGGGCAGTATCATCACTTCGTACGGCCAAATAGCCCAATACGGCACAAGGGCGAGAAATGAAGAAGAGTTGAACAGGATACGTTCGCCTGTTTTTTCTTCCCGTTCAATATAGCTGCACAGGAGGCACGTTGCATGCTTCCGGAGAAAGTTTTCCTGGTTGTCGGTTTCCCTGAAAACCAGAGAGGGAATTGAGGAGGTCGCCCAGATCTGGCCATGGGGATGCGGGTTGGAGCAGCCCATCTGTAGGCCGCGGTTTTCAAAAATCTGCACAGAGGAAATAGAGGGTAGGGCTATGAGTTCTCCATATTGATTCTGCCAGGTTTGTACCACCGCTGCTACCTGGTCGGTCGTCATCTGCGCCATACTCAGATCGTGCCGGGGTGAATAGCAGATAACCCTGCAGATACCTCGCTCTGTTTCGCTTCGCAGCAGCGGGTCATGCTGATCTTCAACCGGTGTTTCATCATCATTGTCCGGTAAAAGAGCGGCAAAATCGTTGGTGAATACAAAGGTGCCGGTGTAGTCGGGGTTCTGTTTGCCGCCGGCTCGGATGTTGCCGGGACAGAGATAGCAGTCAGGGTCGTAAGGCGGGCGGACGGTTCTCTCCACAGTCTCCTGCTGTCCGGACCAGGGTCTGCTGGTACGGTGAGGTGAGACAAGAACCCAATCGCCGGTAAGCGGGTTAAACCGTCGGTGCGGTTGTGTCGGAGTTTGACGATGCTGCATATCCGGAAATCGTGTATACTCCCTGGCAAAGGTTTGCAAGGAAGTATATCTATTTTAAAGTGCCAGTGTCAACGGCTATTTATGTCTGTGGGAGGAGTGTGGTGTGAAAAGATCGGCGATCAATGCATATATTGACCAGGCGTGTGAGCTCTTTGCCCTGCATAATTTTTACCTGCCGCCGTTTGCCTTCTGGACGCCTGAACAATGGACCAGGGTCGGAGAGGAGGCTGCAGAGATTCGTAGCGTTGGAATGGGCTGGGATGTAACCGATTACGGCCGGGGAAATTTCGAGTCAATGGGACTGTTGCTGTTCACCATCAGAAACGGTGGCGGGCCGAGGAGCAGCTACCATAAGCCGTATGCTGAAAAAATCATGGTGGTGCGTGAAAATCAGGTAACGCCCTTTCATTTTCATTTTCGCAAGATGGAGGATATCATCAACCGAGGCGGGGGAAACCTCGTGCTCGAGCTCTTTCATTCAGATGCAGACGGCAACTTTACCAAGGCCGACTGTCAGGTCTCTGTGGATGGTATAGTCAGAACCGTGAAAGCCGGAGACAAACTGATTCTCAGTCCGGGTGAATCCATTTGTCTGGAACCTGATCTCTATCACACCTTTTACGGCGAAACCGGGGCCGGGCCGGTTATTGTCGGTGAGGTATCGGCAGTCAATGATGATCGAACGGATAATAGGTTCCATGAGCAGGTCGGCCGTTATCCCGAAATTGAAGAGGATGAACCTCCCCGTTATCTTCTCTGTACGGAATATCCTGCAGCTTCTGCGCATTGAATTCGACCGGTATAGCTCACGGCACTCTATTCACATCTTCCTTCATGATGCCGATAATACGTGGATCAAGGCAGCTGCGAAGGAATATATTCATTGGCCCCTGCTCGCCGGTGTCGTAAAATTCGAGCATCAGCTCATTAAATTCCAGCCGGCGTCTGGCCGGAAGATTGATCGCAGGAAAGCCATGCTGCAAAAGGTAGCCGTTCATCATGAAACGCCCCATGCGCTTATTGACGTCATAAAAAAACTGGTAACGAGCCATGCTTAAAAAAAGATGTATTGCCTGGTTGTAGATATCGTTTAATTTGGCCATATCCGCAAGCATTGATGAAAAATATGCATCAAGCTCTGCTGCCGGAGGCGGCATATAACTTGTTCCTGCAATGGTGACACCTCCCTTCCGAAAGCATCCCCTTTCGAGGGTCTCTTCTTTTCCGGCCGTTGCGTGCAGCAGGCAGGCCTTTTCTTTTGTGATCTCAAATGTCCCTTCTTCGATCCAGCTAAAGAGGACACGCCATGCCTGCGCCTGATTCAGGGCTATCTGCTGATCAGCTATTTTGTGTCCGCCGACAGTGATCCCGTCAAGCAATGTCTGTATTTCAGGCAGGGTAAAAGGAAGTCCTTCGAGATTTACAGCATCCCATACCAATTCTGAGAGTTGTCGCTTGGCCAGCATGAGCGCCTTTTTGGTGTCAGGCGTCATGTTCCAGACGGTATCAAAAGTCACGGTGCTGCTCTTTATCATATTGCTTTGAACTTTATATTTTTCGGTGTATCTCGTCATGGCATACCGTACAAACGGTAATAAGATTACTTTCCGTGTTGCAGCCCTTTTGGTATGGTGTTTTTTACGATGCAGTTCAAGGTGCAGTGCTCCCCTGTGAGTCGTTACGATTTTTCCTTATTTCTTCAGATTTCATTGGGAGGGTTGAGTTGTTGGATCTTCAAGAAACGAAAGGAGTTTGTTTCGTAGTGTATGCAATTCGTTAACCTCACAGGACCAGATCACCAGAACATCCCAGCCTGAGTCAGTGAGTTTTTTGATAACCTCTCTATCTCTTGCTATATTTTTATCCAGCTTATTACTCCAAAATTCTACATTTGAAGTCGGCCGTTTTGATCGAGGACAGTTATTGTGACCATGCCAAAAACATCCATGAACAAAAATAACTTTTTTGTGTTTCGGTAATGTAATATCAGGCTTTCCCGGCAGATCTTTCCTATGAAGTCTGTATCTGTATCCCATGCTGTGCAGCAAGGAGCGGACAACTAATTCAGGCTGAGTATCTTTGCCGCTTATGCGCGACATGATCCGGCTTCTTTTTGTTCGTGAGAAAACGTCCATTGGTCATGTTTGTGATCAAGCAGCAACCTCACCACATCTGCAACTCGTGCTGCAAGTAAAGGAGGTACTGCGTTTCCGATTTGCTTGGCAATCTCTATCTTGGATCCTGAAAATTTAAAATGGTCGGGGAAACTCTGAAATCTGGCAGCTTCTCTATGTGTAATTGGACGGTGCTGTTCAGGATGTAAATAACGGCCTTTTTCAGGTTTAAAAAATTCAGTTCGAATTGTTACAGAAGGCTTATCCCACCAAAGCCTGCCGAATAAATCAGTACCGCCTGTTTTTTTTCTGATCCAGCATTTTGGCGTCAATTCGGGGGCAAGACGCTGCAGGTCAAAACGGTTCATTCCTTGTTCGGGAATTGCTCTATACCTTTTTCGGCTGAGTTCTGTAGGATTTCTCCCAAAATGTAAGTTTAATGGAGGATCAATGTCTCTCATCTCAGTTCCTTCCGGCAGGGGCAAATCTCCTATGGCATCTCTGACAGTTTTCCAGACTGAAGCAGACGTCAAAGATTCCGTCCTGTTAAGCGGCAAAGTCATCTCTTTGACGTTTCCATTTGGATTATAATGCGTTTTCCGAGGAGGGAACAAGATGGAAGGATCCGTGAATTTGCAGCCTATTATAAAAGCTCTGGTACGAGTTTGGGGAACACCATAGTCCGCAGCAACTAACTTGTCTTGCCAAACCTGGAACCCGAGTGATTCTGCTGCCCCTACTATTTCTCCATGTTCAAACGTGCCCAATACCTGGGGAACATTTTCCATGACAAACATTGAAGCACCGGACTTCTCCACCACTTCAAGGAAAGGACGCCATAATTCTTTACGCGGATCATGTTCACGGTTTCTATTCAAAAGACTAAAGCCTTGGCATGGAGGACCACCGATGACTACATCCGCTTGTGGTATTTCGATTTTACCCTGTTCCAGTATTTCGACAATATCACCGGCAATGCTGTGTCTGCCGAAATTGTGGTTGTATGTATCGACACAAAATTGATTGAAGTCATTGGCCCACACGCTTTGGAAAGGTTGGCCGAAAAACTCTGAAAAGCCTAACGACATGCCGCCGGCCCCGGAAAACAAGTCAATAAGCCGATACCGTCTCGGATTGTGCAGCAATGCTCCCGAACAGCGAGAGTGATAGGTCGCTTCATCTTCTTTGAGGATACATGACTTGTCTAATTGTATCGTTTTTTCAGGGTTATACATGAATATAGAGCATTGCTTATACAGTATTTTTGAGATGGTCTCGATTCTACCATTTTCGAGGGAATTTGCATCTCAGATTATTTCACGATTTCATTTGTTTGAAAGTCTCCGGCAGAGAACAAAAGCCGCCATGCCGGAGTGATACACTTTCATAACGCGGAAGCGGTGTCACCGTTGTAGCCGGCCAACCTGGTCCAGCCATGCTGGATAGAAGAAAGAGGGCAATAAATTTAATATCTTTTTGTATCCCGGTGGTTATTTTTTGACATTCATTTTCTTTTGATGATAGGCTCATTTTATACGCTAATGTATCAGGTAGCTAAAAGATATTCGTAACTGCTCACAGACATTACAGATTTTTCGAAATCCTTATAGGATAAACCTTTTCCGGTTGACTTCTGAGCATTCGTTATAAAATCTGGGTAAGTTCTCTGTCCGAAGCTCTGTGAGAAATCGTCTAACACGTTAGGGCACCATATTCGTAACAGAGAAAATTCTATGTCTTCCTCAAAATAGAGGTTCCATCTTAGTTATCAACAATAACAAGTTGTATTTTAAAAAATAAAGATAAAAGCTATGACTTACTATAAGGGCACTCGATCTCTCCGCGATCAGCCTGGCTTACGTATGAGCCAATACGCTGCGCCAGCCTGCTTGCAGAGATATCAATCACCTTGCAACCAGTTACAAATACGGGGTTAATTAAACTTACCACTACTCCCCTGTGAGTAGTTACAGATATTCTTTCATTCCACTCTGACTCTTTGTCCTCTGTTTGTTACCGAGGACCGAACGGCTTACAAGGTGAAATTCATTTTCTAATGGGTCTCTTTTTTATGAAAACGATTCGATCATGCATTGTCGGATTTGCGCTTGCCGCCTTTTACTCTGTAAACGTGATTGCCGGCACATTGGGAACGGAATCTACGGATTTTACCCCGACAGGTCCGGAATTTACCGTTTCCTCTGCAGGTACGCACACGGTTACCGGAACCGCCGGCCCAACACCGAGTGACTATGGAGACGGCTTCAAAGTCAACCTCTCCGGCGCCGTTAAAGTAGACAGCGTTTCGTATTCAGGGCCGACCCAAGATAATATTAATCATGCTGCCATTAATTTTTCCTTAACAGGTTGCAGTGTCAATAATTATTCAAGCTGGAACCAAACTTATACGTCAAATAACGATAACTGCAGCCTCACTTTTAACATGAGCTGGGGGATTATGGATCCCGGGTTAGCCTGGACAGCAACCATTACGACCTCAGCCATTTCCAATAATCCTCCTTCGGGTATTTCACTCTCAGCCCTCTCTTCGTCACTGACATACAACAGTAGCTGGGGGTATTACGAAACCGATATTATCGCTACGGGAACAGACACAGACGGTGATTCGCTCACCTACTCCATCGTTTCAGATGGAGCTTCCGACCATGGCAGCTGCGGTGCCACAGGCGATGACGGGAACGGCGACTTTGACTTTGACTGGTGGGGTGAAAATCGTCTGGTAAACTATAGTGATGTCTCACCTGGAACGTATAATATCTGCATACAGGCTAAAGATAATTATGAATCGTATCAGGAGAGTTTTGCCGTTACGATCCAAGCTTCATCAAACAGTGACGGCAGCCTCACAGCAGCAGGCGGAATCAGCGAACCCGTGAACATGCCCACCACTGCGCTCGGTTCCGGCAATACAATTGATGTCTTAGATTTTATCATTGCAGACGGCGGTGGCGGCGACGGACTGTCCCTTGATGTCAGCCGGATCAACCTTAATCTTTCCGGCACTGCTTCCGGCAACTTCTCAAAGATGCGTTTCAGTCTCTCCGGCTGTGCAACCAAGTCCGATGTCGCTCCCTCAGGTTCGACGGTCAGTTTCACCTCAACAGGTATTTCTGTGCCCGACAATGGGTCCACCACCTGCACAGTTTCCGCCTATTGGAATGATAACACCGGTATTACCGACAACCAGACCCTGAATATTGCCATTGACGGTGATGACGATCTGACAGTGGATGGGGCCAAAACCCAGATGAGCGGGACAAACAGCTCTGTCGCAACTGGTAATATGAGCACAGATGTCACAGCAACTAAACTGGCCTTTTCAACCGTCCCTACTAGTGGTGATACCAGTGGCTCAGCAATGACTACTTTTGCGGCGGCAGCTCAGGATGCGGCTAATAACACTGACACAGATTATACATCCAACGTCGTCGTCTCGAAGAACAGCGGTGCCGGGTCCATTAGCGGTACGACCACCGTGGCCGCTTCTTCCGGGGTTGCAAGCTTTAGCAATGTAACCTATACCGCTGCGATAGATGGAGAAAGCTATACACTCGACGCTGATAGTGGCGTTTTTACCACTATTACTTCCAGTTCGTTAGTTTCTGATATTGTCGCAACCAAACTGATCTATGACACCCAGCCAGCGCCTCTCACCTGGTATTCAGGCAGTCCGCTTGACTTCACCACCGACCCGGTTGTCAAAGCAGTCAATGCCACTGGCCAGGTAGATACCGACTGGAGCACTGCCATCATGTTGGCGGAAGTAAATGGTGCCGGGTCGGCAATTTTGGAATCCACGGGTGATACCGATGGTGCGGGTAACAGTACAGTCACCCAGGCTCCAGGCAGCGGGGTGGTAACCTTTACCGATTTGACAGTGACCTATACCAATGCGGCCAGTGATTCGGAAAACTATAACATCCGTGCCAGCTCCACAGGTATTACCTCGGTCGATAGTAACCACCTGGCCTCAGACAGGACAAGCATAACCAGCGCAGACTATAATGCCACCAACGGGGTACTGGTAGTTACCGGAGTAGCCATGGTGCCCAATGGATCCGGCGCTGATGTTGATGCTTCCATATTTATTTTTACCGGTGAAGGTGGAGATACATATTCCTTAACAGATACCCCTGATGTAGAGATTGATTCCAGTACGTCATGTACCCTGACTTTAAGCGCAACAGACAAGGCCGCGGTAAATCAAATACTCAATAAAGCAGGAACGACCTCCACTGGTAGCACCACCTATAACCTCGCTGCAGCGAACAACTGGCTGACCGAAACCTTGTTAACAAGTAACATAGAAGATCTGACAGGGAATGCGATTACCGTCAGCAGCGTACCGGCCCCTGCCATCACCTCCGCAACGTATGATGTTGGTAGCAATACCTTGGCAGTGACAGGTACTGGTCTGGTAAAACTGAACGGAGCTGCCAACGATATCGATGTGTCGGCCCTTACCGTGACCGGCGAGGAAGGAAGTACGTACACCCTGACCAGCAATACGGATGTGGAGATCACCTCAGACACCCAATTCAGTGTGACGCTTACCGGGGCAGATATCTACAGCGTGGAGAGCCTGCTCAACAAAAATGGTCTCAGTTCGGACGGCGGAACCACTTACAACCTGGCAGCGGCCGAGGACTGGAACCGGGGAGCAGGTGCAGCGGTGGCCATCGCCGACACCACCGGCAACGGGATTACTGTAAGCAATTATACAGCACCGGCTATTACCAGCGCCACCTATGACTGGAGTACCGGGCAGCTGGCCATCACCGGTACGAACCTGGTCAATGCGCCCGGTGCAGCCAACGATCTCGACGCTTCGCTCCTCACTCTCAACGGGGACGCGGGAAGCTATACTCTGACAGACACTTCGGACGTTGAATTAATCAACGCAAGCAGTGTCACGGTCTCCCTGAGCCTTACGGATCAATTGAACGTGCATGGCCTGCTCAACAAAAACGGAACATTTTCAGGCACAGGCGCAGTCTACAACCTGGCTGCGGCCGATAATTGGCTGCCCGGTGCTCCTGCGGTCAATGATATAGCTGATCCCACCGGCAACGGAGTAACAGTGAGCAACGTTTCCGCTCCCACGATTACTTCTGCCACCTACGATTCCGATACTGGTTTGATGACGGTAACCTGCAATAATCTTTTTAAAAAAATTGGTGCAAACAACGATGTGGATATCTCAAGTCTGACCGTTACGGGTGAAGGGGGAACCTATACAATAACCAGCAGTTCCGATATGGAGCTAACATCAGCCACAGTTTTTTCCCTGACCCTTTCCGGAGTAGATAAAACCAATGTTGACAGTCGCCTGGATCAGATAGGAACATCGTCCAGCGGCGGTACCACGTATAACCTGGCTGCAGCCGATAACTGGTTGCCGGCGGCTGATCCCGATACAGATATTGCTGATAACACAAATAACACAATCACCGTTACCATTGCGCCGACGATCACCTCCGCCACGTATAATGCAACAAGCGGTGTCCTTGTTGTTACCGGAACCAATATCCAGGCCAATGGCGGAGGAGCCGATATTGACGCTTCCACATTTACCGTAACCGGTGAAGGGGGCGAAACGTATACCCTGACAGATACTGCAGACGTGGAAAGAGATTCCGTGACCCAGTTCACCCTGACTCTGTCAGCAACCGATAGATCGGCGATCAACCAGATCCTGAATAAAGATGGTAATGTTTCCAGCGGCACCACCACCTATAACCTTGCCGCCGCCGATGACTGGGATACCGCTGTCACCAGTGGGGATACCAGTGACACCGCAGGTAACGGCATTACCGTGAGCAGCGTGCCGGCACCTACGATCACCAGCGCTACTTATAATGCTGCTACAGGCGCGGTTACAGTGACCGGCACCGGCTTTCTCCAAGCCGGCGGAACCAACAATGATATAGATTCTTCCACGTTCACCTTCACAGGCGAAGGAGGCGAAACCTACACCCTGACCGATACCTCGGATGCAGACATAACATCCGGAACAAGCTTTACCCTGACAGTAAGCGCCACTGACCTGGCTGCAATGAATCAGATCCTGAATAAGAATGGGACCACTTCCACTTCGGGAACCACCTATAACCTGGCAGCAGCTGAAGACTGGGCAACGGGAGCTGCTGCGGCAGCCAATGTTGCCGACCTGACCGGCAACGCCATAACCATCAGTAATGTGGCAGCACCCACTGTCACCTCGGCCACCTACAATAACAGTACGGGCGTGCTTTTGGTAACCGGCACCGGCTTACTCAAGAAAGATGGCTCTGCCAATGACATCGACATTTCCCAATTCACTGTTATCGGCCAGGGCGGAACCTATACCCTCACTTCAACCAGCGACGTGGAGATTCTTTCAGGCACCTCCTTTTCCCTAACCCTGTCCGGGGCTGATAAGACCGGGGTTGACACACGGCTGGACAAGGCCGGAACTTCTTCCAGCAGCGGCACTACGTATAATCTGGCAGCAGCTGAAGACTGGGCTGCAGGTGCTGATCCTGCAGTCAATGTCGTCGACTTGACCGACAACCCCATAACGGTTGCTTCTGTTGAAATGGACGTGCGGGGCAATGGTGTTTCCATCGCTGATGGCGACACGACGCCGACCACGAGCGATTACACCCTGTTTGGTTACGTGGATGTGGACAGCGGCGCTCTCAATCGAACCTTTACCGTCCATAATACCGGCTCAGTGGACCTGAATTTGACCGGTAATCCCAGGGTATCCATAAGCGGCGCACAAAGTGGAGATTTCACCCTGATAACAAATCCTTTAGCCACGGTCTCTGCAAACGGTATCACCTCTTTCCAGGTGAACTTTGATCCAACTGCAGCGGGAACCAGGACTGCCACCATCTCCATTGCCAACAACGACGGTGATGAGAATCCCTACAACTTTGCCATTGCCGGAATAGGCAATACAAGCCATACAATCGACACCCTGACCGATGAAAATGATGGCTCCTGCGACGACGGAGACTGCTCCCTGCGGGACGCCATCCAGCTTGCTTCAAGCGGCGATACGCTCAATCTGGGCAACCTGAGCGGGGTGATCACGCTGAACGGCAGTGAGCTGGTGATCGACAAAGATCTGATTATCGAGGGCTCATCATCCGGATTGACTATCAACGGGAACAACGCATCAAGGGTGCTCAATATAACTGCCGGCACGGTGGAAATCAGCAATGTAACCATCTCTAACGGCTCGGTTGACGGGCATGGTGCTGGGATCTTCAATGGGGGCACCCTGACTATCAGTCAGTCAACCATCAGGGACAATATCAGCAGCGGAAGGAACCACGGCGGCGGTATCTCTAATGACGGGGGGACAGTCATCGCAACCAACTCCACATTCAGCGGCAATTCCGCAACCGACGGGGGAGGGATCTTTTCCAGCGGCACCCTTACCCTGAACAATTGCACACTCAGCGACAACACAGCCTCCGGATCCGGTGGCGCGCTTAACAACACCGGCATGCTGCATATGCAAAACACCGTCCTTGCCAACAGCGCCGGCGGCGGGGACTGTGCCAACGGCGGCACGTTTGTTAGCAATACCAGCAACCTCATTGAAGACAACACCTGCTCACCGGCACTATCAGGCGACCCCATGCTCGGCCCCCTTGCCGATAATGGAGGAGCAACCTGGACCCACCTGCCGACAGTATCGAATCAGGCTGTCAGCCCGGTTATCGATGCCGGAGACAACTCCACCTGTGAGAGCAGAGACCAGCGTGCTATAACTCGACCTCTGGACGGTGATAAAAATGGTATCGCTATTTGCGACATCGGCTCTGTGGAGATACGACAGACAGGCTTTCCCTGGATGCTTTTTATGCATTTGATAACGCAACAACCCGACAATGGCCAAAACGACAGCATCAAATAATGGTAACTTTGCTGTCCGGTGCACGAGGAGGCAATATCCTCCTCGTATCGATTTTTTCTTATGTCGGGTGGTCTAGGAGAGACGATGAGCGATGCTTACTTCCGTATTTACCATTAAAGTTATTTTAGTAACTACTCACAGGGGAATCACGGCAAGTTTGATTAACCTCGTATTTGTAACTGGTTGCAGGGTGCTTTATATCTCTGCAAGCAGGCCGGCGCAGCATATTGGCTCATACGTAAGCCAGGCTGATCGCGGAGAGATCAAGTGCCCTGTGAGCGGTTATGCTGTTTATTTTATTGAAATAGCGAGTTCTCTGCCCATTTTGTAAGCTTTGTTTATTGCTGAATCATCCTGTTTTACCTTTGCTTTATCAAATATTTTGAGGACAGCTAATTCACCTACGATTTCGTAGCCCAGGGCTTCAAGGGGAGTTTTCATAGCCTCTAAGGTGAATCCCATATCTTTAGGTGACTCTTGTTCGCAAATTGCGGCTATTACGGCTTTCCTATTTTGATTGCTTAATTGGCTGGACCAGCTTCTTGGACGGTCGTTTTCAAAAATATAGAAGCAGTAGAGACGATCAATAAATGCTTTCATCCAAGAGGTAACATTGTAATTATGGGTGGGACAAACCAATATGAGACCCTTTGATGCACTCAGTTTTGGGTACAATAATGACATGCCGTCATGCAGCCCCGTGCATATTTTGGTTTTTCGACATTTTTCACAGCCGATACAACCTTTGAACTGAATATCTGTTAAATTCCAATAATCAGCTGAAATTTCTTCCTGGTTGACTCCTGATACAATGGTTTTAAGCAATATGTCGGAGTTCCCATTTTTCCGAGGGCTTCCACTAAAGCCGACTACTTTATTTTCCGGCTTTATATTGGTGACGTGAATGAGTGAAGATAGCATGATTTTTCTCTCTCTTAATTTGTTGGGCGGTGAGATCATGGGCTCCTTTTCAGGCTAATACATCCGATGTCGAAACAGCCAGGTTGCGGCACTCAGGGTAATGGCGGCAATAATGGTCATGGGCCAGAGCTGGTGGCCGAATTCCATAAGGCCGGCCCCTTCCAGGTAGACCCTGCGGACAATGATCAGGAAATAGCGCATGGGATCCAGGTAGGTCATGGTCTGCATGAACTTGGGCATATTGGCAATGGGGGTGGCAAAGCCGGAGAGAATGACCGCGGGCACAATGAACAGGAACGCCCCCAGCAGGGCCTGCTGCAGGGTGGTGGACATGGAAGAAATCATCAGGCCCACACCGATGATGGCCAGGATGTAAATGCTCAGCCCCGCATAGAGTGCGGCCAGGCTGCCCAGCAACGGCACTTTGAACCAGTATACCGTAATCAGGATGATGATACTGGATTCGGCAACGCCGACCACCAGCCCGGGCATGGCCTTGCCGATGAGGATTTCCCAGAGCCGCAGAGGCGTGACCAGGAGCTGGTCAAAGGTTCCTGCCTCACGTTCACGGGCAACGGAGAGCGAGGTGACCAGCAGGGTGACGATCATGCCCAGCAGGGCCACAATGCCCGGGACAATAAACCACCTGCTCACCAGATTGGGGTTGAACCAGGCTCGCATCTGCAGGCGGACCGGCAGGATACGTTCCGGCGTTTCTTCCACAAGCGCTTGATTATAGGTGGAGACAATGTCGCGCACATAGTTCAAGGCCAGCATGGCTGTGTTGGAATTGCGGCCGTCTATGAGTACCTGTACCGGACAGCTTTTTCCCTGGGTGTATTTTTCCGCACATTGGGGACTGATATGCAGGACCAGCAATGCCCGGGTGGTGTTGATGAGGGTGGAAGCTTCCTGCTCAGCCTTGACATGGCCCACAAGGTTGAATGCGCTGGAGTTACTGAAGCGGGCAACCAGCTCCCGCGATACGGGGCTGCAATCTTCATCCCAGACGGCCAGATTGACATGATCCAGGTCAAAGGTGGCGGCATAGCCGAATACGAGCAGCTGGAGAATGGGGGGAATGATAATGGCAAGACGACTTTTCTTGTCCCGGAAAAGGGCGAGAAACTCCTTGATGATCAGTGCATGCAGACGGGCCGGCATTACTGTTGCTCCAGGTTTCTGTGGGTTTTCAGGATGACCAGGGTAAAAAAGAGCACTGCCATGAAGAGCAGGGCGGCACAGTTTTTCAGCACCACCGGCCAGACATTTCCGGCAAGGAAAAGACTCTGGAGTATGGCCACATAGTATCTGGCCGCGATGATGTGGGTGAGCGCCTGCACCAGGGCCGGCATGGATCGGATGTCGAAAATGAAACCGGAAAGGATAAATGCCGGCAGAAAGGTGCCGATCATGGCTGCCAGGGCGGCAACGAACTGGGAGCGGGCTATGGTGGAGATGAACAGTCCCATGGCCAGGGCGACCAGCAGATAAAGAACGCTGGCTGCAAGGATAACGGCAATGGAGCCGCGCATGGGGACTTCAAAGAGATATCTTCCCATGAGCAGGGAGATGGTCAATCCGGTTATGCCCAGCGCGAAGTAAGGAATGAGCTTGCCTAACAGCATTTCAACCACGGTCATCCTGGTGACCAGCAGGGTTTCCATGGTGCCCCGTTCCCATTCCCTGGCAATGATCAGGGCGGTGAGCAGGGACCCGATAAGGGTCATGATCACCGCGATGACGCCCGGCACCAGAAATTCGGTAGAACGAACCCCCGGGTTAAACCAGATGCGCTGTTCCAGTTCCAGGGGGCTGTTCAATTCTTTGCCTGACAAGCCGGCTTCCCGGGTCAGCCAGTTTGCCCAGATGCCCTGTACATAGCCTTCAACAAGACGGGCCGTGTTGGCGTCACTGCCGTTGACAATCAGGTGCACAGGCGGTGATTGCCTGGACAGGTATTCCTGCTCAAAGGTGTGGCGCAGCAGGATAATGCCGTCGACTTCAGTTTTTTTCAGCGCATTTTCCGCCTCCTGTATGGAGTTCATGTATGTCGGGGTGAAATAGGGATTATCTCGAAAGCTGCCTGTAAAACTGTCCGTAGCCCGGCCGTGCTGTTCCACGACGATCGCCAGGGGAACCTCTCGGGCGTCCAGGGAGATGCCGTAACCGAAAATGAGGAGCAGAAAAATGGGCAGAAAAACGGCAATGGCAATGGCGGACGGATCGCGAATAACCTGCAGCCATTCCTTGTGAATTATCCCTTTGAGCCTGAGAACGGATTCAAAGTGCATATAATTTCCCAGTGGTTATTCTTTAGGCCACCTTGAATAATTGCTTTTTCGCTCAATCTCGGCGTTATCTTCAAAAAAATTATCCTCGAAATATCAACTATATGTCTGCGGTAATTTTTTTCACATGCCTTGACCTTGAACGAAAAATCTAATTATTCAAGATACCCTTTATTGGGGAGCTATTTCAAATTGTGTGAAACCTTAAGCACCGTTTTTTTCCAGCAGATGGATAAACGCATCCTCCATGGCTGCCTCTTCGTGACTGCTGTTTTCCGCCTTGATCTCTTCAGGCGTTCCCTGGGCAAGGACGCTGCCTTCAGCCATGATAACCAACCGGTCGCAATATTCCGCCTCTTCCATGAAATGAGTGGTTACCAGTACCGTGACTCCCTGTTCAGCCAGGCTGTTGATGTGAGCCCAGAATTCACGTCTGGCCAGGGGATCAACGCCTGAGGTGGGTTCGTCCAAAAACAGGACGTCCGGCTCGTGCATCAGGGCGACTGCCAGTGCCAGTCTCTGTTTAAACCCCAGGGGAAGCATGCTGCTCTCTGTTTTGAGATATTGTTCCAGGCCGAATGTGGAGAGCGCCCATTCTATTTGCTTCTTCAGCCGTTTGCCCTGCAAACCGTAGGCACCGGCAAAGAATTTCAGGTTCTGGCCGACGGTCAGGTTGCCGTACAGGGAAAACTTCTGGGCCATATAGCCGATTTTCGCCCTGGCCCGGGCAGAGGCGGTTCGCAGGTCCGTGCCTGCGACCCTGCAGCTGCCGCTCGAGATAGGGAGCAGGCCGCAGAGCATGCGGAATGTGGTTGTCTTGCCCGCCCCATTAGCCCCAAGCAGACCGAAAATTTCACCGGTGGTCACATGAAAACCTACATGATCCACTGCCGTAAAACTGCCGAATGTGCGCACCAGATCCCGAACTTCAATGACGGCCTTGCCTGTCTTTTCTATTGCAGCATGCAGGGTGATTCCCTGATCGGTTTCCCGATGCTTCTTTTTTAATGCGGCAACAAAATAGTCTTCAAAACGAGGGGAAACTGCTCGAACCTGTACCTTGTCTACCGGAATATCGGCACTGCTCAGGGTTCGGTCTTTTTCCGTGACCACGCGTAAGTGTTTGCCGAGGATAAGTGCGTCCAGAACCTGCTCCATTCCGGCGAGTTTTTTCTGCATGACTCGTTTGTGTTCCCGGCCCGCCTGCACCTGAAAGGTGCGGCTCTGTACCTGATTACTGAAAAAGGCAGGCGTTCCCTGGTCGATCACTCTGCCTTCATGGAGCAGGATCACTTCACTGCACCGTTCCGCCTCATCCAGATAGGCAGTGGAAAGCAGCACGGACATGCCTTCTTCCTCAACCAGGTGATAGACGATGTTCCAGAGTTCCCTGCGGCTGACCGGATCCACACCCACGGTCGGTTCATCCAGGAGCAGAAGCTGCGGCGGCCTGATCATGGTGCAGACCAGGCCGAGCTTCTGTTTCATGCCTCCGGACAGGTTACCTGCAAGTCTTTGGGTAAAAGGAGCCAGGCCGGACATCTCCAGCAGCTGCCTGTAGCGCCCGGCGCGGTCATTCCCGGCAACCCCCTGGAGATCTGCATAAAGGTTCATGTTTTCCTGTACGGTCAGGTCCTGGTACAGACCAAAGCGCTGGGGCATGTAGCCGACCCGGCTGAGCACCGTGTTACGATCATGTATGGGGTCAAGACCAAGCACGGACAGGTTTCCTGCAGATATTTTCAACAGGCCCATGCAGAGGCGCATCAGGGTAGTTTTACCTGCCCCGTCAGGACCGATCAGGCCGGTCACCATGTTTGCCTTGAGTGTAAAACTTACCTGATCCAGCGCCTGAACAGTGTCGTTATCAACTGCAAAATTTTTGCCGAGATTACGGCACACCAGAGGCGCAGGGGGGTGTCGGTCAATATCGCGGGCAGACATGAGGCCGGGAAGTTACTTGTGCCCGCCGCAGCTGGATTGCGGGTTGGTGAGTACCTCATTCCCCAGAGTTACGGTAACCGGCATGCCCAGGCGGAGTTCCTGGTTGTCGTTACAGACAAAAATTCTTGCCTTGTAGACCAATTTGGTTCGTAATTCAGTGGTTTCAACGGTTTTTGGAGTGAATTCGGCGGTTGGAGAGATGTATCCCACCCAGCCTTTATAGGCCTTGTCAGGAAAACTGTCGCTGTGAATAACTGCTTCCTGTCCCTGCCGCACCTTTCCCAGGTCCGGCTCGCTGATATAGGCCCGGACCCAAAGCGGATTGCTGAGGGCGAGGGTGAGCACAGGTGAGCCCGCTGCAGCCATTGCTCCCGGTTGGAGTATGCGGTTGCGGATTATGCCGTCTGCCGGCGCGAGCAAGCTGGTATCCCGGAGTTTTTGTTTTGCCAGTTCCAGAGAGGCCTCCAGAGCCTGCAATGCCGCCTCGGCCTGGGCGATATCCTCTTTGCGAGGTCCTTCCTGAGCCAGGGACAACTGCTGTTGCGCCCTCTGCAGTGCGGCCCGGGCAGACTCGGCTCTGGTCTGGGCGTTTTCCACCTCCTGTTCCGAGATGCGTACGGTCTTGATCAGTGTGCGTTTGCGAGCCAGCTCACTTTCTGCAAAGCGCAGATCTGCCCCGGCAGCTTCCACTGCAGCCTGGGTCATACGAATTTCCTGGGGCCTGCTCCCCTGGTGAAGGCGCCGCACGATCTGTTCCTGGGCTGCGTATTCCGCCTCCAGCTGTTTGACGGCCAGTTCATAGCGGGTCGGGTCAAGCTCTGCCAGTATTTCTCCCTTCTGCACCCTGTTTCCCTCTTCCACAAGTATCCGGGAGATGCGGCCGCCATCCTGGAACGCCATTTGCACTTCCCTGATATCCACGTTGCCGTACAGGGTTATCGGCTCGTTGGTGTTCGTTTGTCTGTCACAGGCAGTGACCAGGAAGAAAAGGGGAATAAGCAGAAAGAACGCCCGGAACGGGATTCGGCTGGAGATCCGGTGGTTATTGGTTGTTTTCATAGTGGATGTCTCAAGACATATGAACGAGCCGGCAGGTCCGGGTGGAGACTGGAAAGACCGCTCTATGTTCGGAGGAATCAGTATAATAATCAATATACTAACCAATACACTGTACACAGTAACACCCTTACCCGGCGGCTGTCAAATTTCCGGGAAATACAGGGTAAAATTTTATATCTGTTGAAGCATGGATGAAATCGCTATATCATCGGATATTTATATTTTTTAGAAAATACATTGAGCCGCCCAAATGGGGGCGTTTTAACAAAAAGGGGATTCATGGGTACGCAAGCGGTATGCCTGGCCATTCTCGGTACAGGCTCTGATGTGGGAAAATCTATCGTGACGACGGCCATCTGCCGTCTTCTTGCCGACAGGGGATTGCGGGTGGCGCCGTTTAAAGCCCAGAATATGTCCAACAATTCCGGTGTTACTCCGGAGGGGCTGGAAATGGGCAGGGCACAGATCGTCCAGGCTGAGGCGTGCCGTATTCCGCCGCATGTGGATATGAACCCGGTTTTGCTCAAGCCCACCAGCGATGTCGGCTCCCAGGTGGTTCTTAACGGCAAGGCCTGGCTGGAAGCATCTTCGCGCGGCTATTATAAGCAAAAAGAGTATCTGTTTGAGCAGAGTTGCGCAGCCCTGGACAGGTTACGCGCACACTATGACGTCATCGTTATGGAGGGTGCGGGATCGTGTGCAGAGGTCAATCTGATGGCTAATGATATTGTCAACCTGCGTGCGGCTGAATATGCCGAGGCGCCCGTTATTCTGGTGGCGGATATTGATCGCGGCGGAGTCTTTGCCCAGATCGTGGGCACCCTGTCCTGTATCAGTCCTGAACAGCAGGAGCAGATCAGCGGCTTTATCATCAATCGATTCAGGGGAGACCTGTCCCTGTTCCAGAGCGGCGTGGACTGGATTGAAGAGAAAACCGGTAAAAAAGTCTATGGTGTCCTTCCCTGGTTCAAACATTTTCATATTGAAGCAGAGGATGCGGTGGTTATTGAACAGGCTCCGGGCTACCGTCCCGCCTCCGGCGGCAAACCTGCCATTGCGGTTATCAAATTGCCCCATATCTCCAACTTTACCGACTTTGATCCCCTGCTCCACTGTGAGGATCTTGAACTGGTCTATCTTTCCCAGCCTCAGAGTTTGAAAAATTTTCAAGCCGTCATCCTGCCTGGATCAAAGAGCACCTGCAGTGACCTGCACTGGTTGGAATCCACCGGCTGGAAAAAAGAGATAACCGCCTTTGCCGCTGCAGGCGGCCATGTGCTGGGAGTCTGCGGCGGCTATCAGATGCTCGGTTCCATGGTACATGATCCGGACGGGATCGAAGGGACTCCCGGTTCCACCGAGGGGCTTGACCTGCTTCCGGTGGAAACCATTCTCAAGGCTCCCAAGACGACCACGCTCACTGATTTCAACTGGCAGGGAATACAGGGACGCGGCTATGAAATTCATATGGGGCAGACGCCGCATAGCGGCGGCTCACCGCTGGTGCAGGTTGAGCAGCGCAATCAGCAGGTTTCCGACGATACAGACGGCTGCATAACCGATGACGGCAGGGTGATCGGCACCTACATGCATGGCCTGTTCGACACTCCGGCCATAACGGAAAAATGGCTGCGCTTAATCGGGCTGGATCAGGTGAAGGTTGATCAGACCTACGGCCCGGCAGCGCGGGACAAAGCGTACGGCCAGCTGGCGGAACATGCGGCAGCCAACCTGGATGTGGAAGCTATTTTTAAGCTATTGGAGCAGGTCAGACAGGAGCAGAAACAATGATTATCGGTCACGGCGGCAACAAAACGGCCGCAGCCGGCAAGCTGGGATGCAGGCCTGAAGATATTGTTGACATGAGCAGCAATATCAACCCATTGGGTATGGTTCCCGGACTGCTTGCCCATCTCAGGGATCGGCTGGAACAGATCATGTCTCTGCCCGAGGTCGATGCCGGAGGGGCCGTCAGGGCCATGGCCCATCTCCTGGGTATTGATCCGGCCCGAATGCTCATGGGAACCGGCACCACCCAGTTTATTTATACTGTTTGCCCGGCCCTGCGTCCGAAAAAAGTGCTGATCGTCGGACCCACCTATGCGGATTACACCTCAGCCTGCACCATGCACAAGGTGGCCATGGAGTATTTTCTGGCCGGGCCCGAGGATGGTTTCAGATTGGACACCGCCCGACTGGCGGAGCAGGCCCGACACGTTGATACGGTCTTTCTCTGCAATCCAAACAATCCCACCGGCCAGTGTATTCCGCACCGGGAACTGGTCGCATTGTGCAGGTCTCTGCCGGACACGACATTTGTTATTGATGAGTCCTACCTGCCGTTTGCCCCTGCGGAATATGCTCAGAGTATGACCACCGTTCGCCTGGAAAACGTGGTGGTGCTGTGGTCCATATCGAAAATTTTCGGCATCCCGGGGTTGCGGGCTGGTTTCCTTGTGGCAGAAGACTTGGTCCTGGAGCACTTCCGCGCCTTCATGCAGCCCTGGTCGGCAAACAGCCTGGCCCAGGAAGCAGCGCTTTTCCTCGGTGAACATAAAGCGGAAACCCTGGACTTTACTGCCGAGAGTGCTGCCTTTGTCCGTCGGCAGGTCGAGGTTTTTCAGGGTCGGCTGGTTGACCTTCCCCTGCGTCTGTATCCTGCTCTCACACCCTATATGCTCATTGGTCTGCCGGAAAAACTGCGGGCTGAAACCGTCTGCGAGGGGATGCTGGAAGAACGATTTTTGATCCGGAATTGTGCCAATTTCTATGGCCTGGATGAACACTATGTGCGCATTGCCCTGAAAAGCGAGGATATTAATTCCAGGGCGGCAGAGCAGCTGCGAAAAGTAGTGACTCGCGCGACACAGGAGGGATGAATCAGCCATGGAACCGTACCTGTGGGTTGCCGCCCTTGTGATACCGCTGGGGTTTCTCCTCGATCGCCTGATCGGAGATCCCTATTGGCTTCCCCATCCCATCCGCTGGATGGGACAGGCCATCCTTCGAAGCGAGCCTAAGTTCAGGCGGTGTATTTCCAATGAACTGCTTGCAGGCAGCCTGTTTGCACTCTTTCTTATTTTCTCCTGCTGGCTGCTCTGTACCCTGGCCCTGAAGGCAGCCACAAGCATCTCCCCTTTTCTGGGCGCGCTCCTTGAGGCGGTCATGGTTTTTTACTGTCTCTCCATCCAATCCCTGAAACAGGCAGCCATGGATATATACCGGGAACTCCGCAAAGGGGATACCGATGAAGCCAGGGAACAGGTTGCCATGATAGTGGGTCGTGATGTAAAATCCTATCAGGCGGATGATATTGCCCGGGCAACGGTTGAGACCGTGGCTGAAAACTTCGTTGACGGCGTCGTCTCACCGCTCTTTTTTGCCGCGCTTGGCGGAGGACCGTTGATGCTCACGTACAAGATGGTCAATACGTTGGACTCCATGGTCGGATATAAAAATGAGCAGTACCTCTATTTTGGCCGTGCGGCAGCCAAAATTGATGATCTGGCCAACTGGATTCCCGCACGGTTTTCTGTGGGTGTCATTACCCTGGCAGCTCTCCTGCCGCCCTTTCGAACCGGTGGACGGGCCTGGAAACAGGCCGTGCTGGAAGGTCGTGCCCACGCCAGCCCGAATGCAGGATATCCTGAAGCAGCCTTTGCAGGAGCCCTGGGAGTGCGATTGAACGGTCCCAATTATTATGGCGGTATCCTGGTGGAGAAACCCTTTATCGGAAAACAGTATGCTCCGCCGAAAGTCGAACATATCCAGCAGGCCTGCAGGCTTATGGTTCGTGCGTCCCTGCTCGCCGTTGCTTTTGCCTGGCTGGTGTCTCTGCTTTGTGTATTTCCGTGATCATTATTCAAATAAGGTGAACCTTATGCGCAAAATACCCTGTGAACTGACCCTCGGCAATGGCGGCGATGTGGTTGCTATGGTGGAGCTGGACGACGACGGAACCTTGAAAGTTCCCAAGAAGGGTTTGTACGGCTCCTTTTCGGAAGGGGTCATCTCCTTTCGGGTGATGAATCCGGAAGATCTGAAAGATGTGGTCCGAGAGGTATGGGTGGATGTAGAATACTAGTAGTCTTTGTATGGTGAACAAGGCCGTAAAGCCGGCAGGAGGGTTAAGACATGGTGGAAAAAATACAGGCGCTTACCGATGATCAGGCTCAGCATGCACTCCTTGGTTTTTATGAGCTGTTGCCTCCGGATCTCTGGCAGGGAGAAAAACCGACCCCGGCAGATCTTGAATTCTGGGAAGAAGAAATCTTTGCAGCCGCAACTCCGGATATAAAATCCTTCCTGACCGCCGTAAAAGAACCGGGAGATACTTCCATACGTGCAGAGACTGCTCGGATCATTTTAACGCAGTTGAGCGGCCATGAGATCTTCCGCCCCTATGTACGGCAGGCTGTGGATGCGGCGCTTGTCCCACATATGGCGCCCCTTCCGTTAATTATTTCTGCCGTAACCTTAGTGGTCCTGGCTGCAATGCCCAGGAAAATAGTTAAACAGGATGCTGAAGGAAACTCTTTGACCATGGAACTTGGACAACTGGAAAGCGCAGCAGACTTTATAAAAGCCATAACAGGCTTTCTGAAAGAGGCCAAAAGTTTGGGGAGGTAGCAGCGATGCATCCCCTTATGAGTCGTTTTGAACCGATATGGCAAGAGTACCGAGCTCTTGATGCGGCAAGTCAGGCTTCCTGCAGGTTGCTGCCTTACCATGCCGAGCAGGCTCTTGGGGAACTGCAACATCAGGAAGAGCAACTTCCTCGGATTACAGACAACGTGGAGCAATGGCTGCAGGAGTTTGAAGCCTCGGAGCTGAAAAACAGCGCCGATTACCGGACTCTGATATATTCGTCCCTGCAATCGCTGGAGCTGTTTCTGCTCCAGGGTCAGGGCAGCGCCCTTTCTCTTCTCGGCAGATTTGCTGAAGCGCAGCAGGTGCTTCAACGTTGCAGGGAGATGTTTGGAGATTCCCCCCACCATTCACTTGGCTTTCTTTTTCATGAACAGGGGAGGATTGCCCTGTATCAGGCAAAATATGCCGAGGCTCTGCAGTTTTATCACAAGGCGTATGATGCATTCATGCAGTTCACCGATGCTGGAACCTGGAAGGATATCGTTTCTCCGGAAGATATGCAGTCATGTGCTCGGGGAGCCCTGCAAAGTGCTGCGGAAACTCTCGGCTCCATTGCCCAGGCCGTGTTACAGGGTGGTGATCGTGAGGCGTTCCTTACCCGGCAGCAAGCGGCAGTTGTGTTTGCCCGGGAGCACGAGTTTTCAGATCTGGCCTGGAGCTTACTGTTGAATCTGTACCAGTGGCAGCTCCAGTGGGATGCCGGGGGAACGATTGTTGACAGCCTGCAGCAGCAGCTTGCAGAGTTTACCGATACCCTGGACAGTCCGACACAAAACGTGCGTAAGGTGCAAAAACTCCTGCTTGAATTTGAGCACAGTATGGCAGGGAACAGTAAAGCCCGTGCCCGACATCGTCTGAACAAGGCCAAAGATATTCTTGATCAGTATCCTGAGCTGGTGCACAGCCGTTTGATGCTGCACAGGGCTTTCTCCTCCTTTTATGAATGGCAGGCAAAGTATGATCAGGCAATGGAGCATGCTGAAACCGCCTGTAACATGGCCCTGCAAATGGAAATACCTGATCTGATTCAACAGGAGGCCTGTCATCTGGTCACGGTGAGCGATGCGGAAGACGTATCAGCGGACCGCAAACTGCGGGCCCGGAATGTTCTTGATCAGGCCATAGCAATGCTTACCCGCCTGCAGGCAAGAGACGCTCTGGCCCAGGCCTTGCTGCAGCGAGCCGCCTCCTATTATATGAAAGAGAAAAACCATGATGCTGCTCTGGAGGATATTAATCGGGCCGGCCGCCATGCCGGATCGCGGGACCTGCGTCGAGACGTTCTTCTGGCACAAATCGCAGCCCTCAATGCCTGTGGTCGAAAAGAGGAGGCATTGGGTGTTACAGTCTCCGCAATAAAGCTCTGTAGCGAGCAGATGAGCCCGCAGGAACAGATGCGCGCCCGGGGATACCGTGATTTACTGCAACAGACGGAAGTGCTGCACGAGGCGGCAGCGATGTTTGCCGCAGATCTCGGCCGGCCGGACGAGGCGTTTTCCTGGCTGGAAGAGGGGAAATCACGTCTTCTCGCGCAACAGTTGGCTCAGTCGAATGTCGGATCGCAGGGCAAGGAGGATGCTGCCGGAATAGGGTATACCCAGGAGCTGCGCCGGGCTCTGGGTGAAGAATCAGCGGGCGTTCTGTTTTTTTGCGTCGGCGCAGGGCGAACATTGATTCTTGTTGTGGACCCCGTAAAGGACCGTCCCCAGTCGTTCTTTGTTGATCTGGGAGAGGCGGAACTGGAGCAGGCAAAGCTTGCACAGGAGGTCTGGCCTGAGCAGAGCAGTGAAGATGATGCCTTTGTTCGTTTTCTCGGCGAGCTGTCGGAGAAACTGGTGAAGCCCCTGGAAGAGGCGCTGCAGGAAATCATGGATCACTGCAGCGTGCTCTATATAGTTCCGGATTCCAGGTTGTACCTCGTTCCTTTCTCTGCGCTCACCATGAAAGGCGTTCCCCTGGTTGAACACGACCATTGCGCCTTGGCCGTAATACCTTCCGTGTCATTCTTGTACAGGGACCGTACGAGGCGGCCCAGGTCGAAAGAAAGAACCTGTCTTGCCGTGGGAGTCGGCCGGGCCGGGGAATTTTCCCTGGCAGAGCAGGCCAGAGAAATCATGGCAGGCTGCCCCCGGGGTCTGCAGCCGGTATTTCTTCTGGACGATGAAGAACCGGTAAGCAGCGACAGGATCTGGAACATGGCTAAAGGTACGACCGTTCTTCATTTTTCCTGTCACGGCATGGAGGAGTCAACTTCCATGGACACGCTCTCCGCCCTGTATCTGGAGTTGTCAGAGCATGAAAAATGGTTTGCAAAAGATATTTTTGAACATAAAGGTGAGCTGCAGGCTGATCTGGTATTTCTGAACGCCTGCATGGCAGGCCGCTTTCGTTTGCATGACGGGTTGGTTGTCGGCGGTTTTTGGGAGGCTTTTCTGCATGCGGGAGCTTCTTCTGTTATTGCCCCCCTGGCAGAGGTGCATCCGGAAGACGCCGGAGTTTTGGCCGGTGCATTCTATCGAATATGGCTGCAGGGCGAGGTGAGCAAAGCCCGTGCATTGCAGCTTGCTCAACAGGAATTGCGCAGAAAAAAACACGGTTCTTTTCACTGGGCGCGCTATGTTATCATTGGCGCAGCCCTCTGAATTTTTAACATGATGTACAATTTCACCATAAGGAAAGTATATGAATATTGCCGTATCAACCACTGACTCCACCCTGGAGAGCACTGTTTTCGACGAATTCGCCCGGACTCCCTGGCTGCTCATTGTGAATTTCGAAACCATGGAGTGTGTTCCAATTGCTCATAGCTGTGCATCCGGATCAGATCAGGAGCTGGCCCGTACAATTCTGGAACACTATTGTGAGGCTGTTATCACAGGTACGCTGGATGAAAAAGCCTTTGATATTCTGGCAGATAACGGTATCACCCGTTATGCAGGGTCGAACATGGGCGTCCGTGAAGCCCTGGAGGCCATGGACAGGAAACAGCTGAAAGTTATTCGTAACCCTGAGGGAACCGACGACTGTTCGGGTGATCATCACCATTGATCTACGGGCGAAGAAAACAGGTTAAGGAGAAGTTTTGCAGATGATCAACTCGCTATTTTTTCTGCTCCGGACAGCTGTAATACTCACGATTTTCTTTGCCTGTGTTCTTCCCGCTGCTTATGCACAAAACCGCTCTTCGCGGCATATCCTGTTTTTGAACTCCTACCACCAGACCATGGGTTGGTCTGAGAATATCCTCCACGCTGTTTACGACGAACTTGATCCGGACCGGAACAACATCGTCCTGCATATTGATAACATGGATACCAAACGTATCTTTAATCAAGCGTACATCCGCAGTTTTGCCGCGTTCCTTGATGTCAAATACCAAAGCTTTGATTTCGACCTGATTATGGCATCGGATAACCATGCCTATGATTTCTTAAAGGCATACCGAGATCAGCTGTTTCCGAATGTTCCCGTTGTTTTCTGCAGCGTCAACAATCTTTCAATTGCAGAGGTTGAAAAGCTCAACGGATTTACGGGGGTTGAAGAGATCGTCGATGCTCCGGCGACGCTTGACACGGCCTTGAAAAATCATCCGGAGACCCGAGAGGTTCTGGTGATCAATGATTTTCTGACCAGCGGTAAAGCCGTTGAAGAGGAAATCAGAAAGCAGCTGCAATCCCATGCTGCCGATCTGAAGATACGTTACGCTGGAAACCTGACTGTTGAAGAACTGAATGCACAGGTCCGTTCCCTCGGACCAGGCAGCATTATTCTCCTCGGAGCGTACTTTGCCGACCGGAACCGGGAAGATGTTATCGGTTATGAGCAGATGGGGCCAAGGTTATTCACAGGCGGCAATGTCCCCGTGTATACCCTGTACAATTTTCATGTCCATTCCGGCGTGATCGGCGGGAAGGTTGCCGGCGGGTATCAGCAGGGACAACAAATGGCCGAGCTGGCAAAGAAGATACTCAGCGGGACGGATGCGGACGATCTTCCTGTTGTCAGATCCGGCACTACCCAATGGGTTTTTAATTATCCGGAACTGATCAAGTATTCCATAAACGTACATGACCTGCCGAAAAACAGCACAATCATCAACCAGCCGTTTTCGGTGTATCAAACCTATAAAAAAGAAATCTGGGTAGCTGCCGCGTTTATCGTCATTCTGATTGTCATCATCTGTATGCTGTTGGTCAGTATCCAACATCGCCGCATCATCGCAAGGAGATTGCAGGAGAATGAGCTGAAGCTTAAGACTATCTTCAATCAAACCTATGAATTTATCGGGCTCTTATCGCCCGAGGGCAAGCTCCTCGATGTGAACCGCCCTGCCCTGGATTTTTGCGGGGTATCTAAAGAAGCTGTCATCAATGAACCCTTGCCGGATACTCCATGGTGGAATCACTCCGTAGAGGTTCAGCAGGAACTTAAACACCATCTGCAACAAGCGGCAAAGGGTGAGATTGTCAATTTTGAATCCAATCATCCCGGACAAGGGGGGCTCTTTATTTTTGATGTCACCATCTCCCCTGTATTCAATGATGCCGGCAATGTGGACTTTCTAGTCGTCGAAGGCCGCGATGTAACGGACCAGAAAAACGCGGAAAGTGCCAGGGAACGTCTTACCGGACAATTACAGCAGGCCCAGAAACTTGAATCCCTGGGAACCCTTGCCGGAGGCATTGCCCATGATTTCAACAATCTTCTCTCCGCAATACTGGGATTTAACGAACTCAACCTGATGAAACCCGAATGCAAAGGTAAATTTCGTAAAAATTCGGAAAATATCAGATCGGCAGCCCTCAGAGGGCGTGATCTGGTGCGGCAGATTCTGACTTTCAGTCGTAAAGGAATTGAAAAAACAGAACTGTTCAAACTGCATGATGTTGTCATCGAATCCCTGAATCTGCTTCGAAAAACCATTCCGAGCAGTATCATCATGCATTCCGATATTGACCCCGAAAGCGGCTGGGTCATGGCTGACGAGACCCAGCTTCACCAGGTCATCATGAATTTAAGCACCAATGCTTTTCATGCCGTCGAGGATGAGCAGGGAGAAATACGCATATCCCTGAAACCGGAGACAGTTACCTCGTCCGGCCCTGTCAATGCGGTTGCATTGCAGCCCGGGACTTATGCCAGGCTTGAAATCTCAGATTCAGGAAAAGGGATGTCAAAAGAAGTTCAGGATCGAATTTTCGACCCTTTTTTTACGACCAAAGAGCAGGGTAAGGGGACGGGACTGGGGCTGGCAGTGGTTCACGGTATTATTCAGAAACTGCATGGTAAAATCGAAGTTGACAGCAAAGAGGGAAAAGGCACGACATTTACGCTCTGGATTCCAACCACAAATTCTTCGACAGTAATAAATCGCTTCTCTGATTATGATGTCCAAGCGGCAGGTAACAATGAGCATATCCTGTGGGTCGATGATGAAGAAATGCCGGCAGCGCTCGGCAAAGAACTTCTTGAGCCGCTGGGGTACCGGGTCACGACCTCAACCTCGGCAAAAGAAGCGCTCTCCCTGTTTCGACAAACCCCGGATCAGTATGATCTGATTGTTACCGATCAGACCATGCCGGAAATCTCGGGCATTCAGCTGGCCCGGGAAGCTTTGGAGGTTCGTCCCGATATTCCGGTCATACTCTGTACCGGGTACAGTTCCTCCCTTGATCCTGAAACCGCACTGTCACTGGGAATTAAAGCGTTTTTTATGAAGCCTGTCAGATTGGGAACGCTTACCGCAGAGATTCGCAAACTGCTGGAAAACTGAGTCGAAAGAGGGGGCGATTGAGAACGTGATTTTAAAATGAAAGGAGTGAATATGGTCTATACAATTCATCCCATTGTCGTGGGAACCAAAGTGTTTGACAAGAGTATGATGACCTATCAGCATGGAGGCGGGCAGACCTATACCATCCCAATTTACAGCTGGTATATCCAGGGAGGAGATAAAAACATTCTTGTGGATACCGGTGAGTTGAGCCCCATTCAATCCGAGGCTCGGGAAAAGGCAATCGGCGGAAAGATTTATACCTTTGAGGATGGGTTGGCCAGGTATGGTCTGACACCGGAGATGATTGATATCGTCATCCATACGCACCTGCATAACGACCATTGCGAGAATGATTATAAATGCAGTAATGCCGCAATCTATGTCCATGAAAAGGAGCTGCGGCGAATACATGATCCCCATCCGCTTGATTTTAGGTATCTGGAGGATTTCATAGCAGATGTGGAGCAGAACGGTCAGATTACAGTGATGACTGGAGACACGGAAGTGGTTCCCGGCATTACCTGTATCCATACGCCGGTGCATACCGATGGCGGCATGAGTGTGGCTGTTGAGACCGAAAAAGGGAAAGCGATAATTACAGGGTTCTGTGTCATAAGGGAGAATTTCGAGCCGCCGGTCGAGGTCCGGGCAATGGAAATGGAGGTGATTCCGCCCGGCACCGTGGTCAATACCTTTGATGCCTATGATATCATGCTGAAAATTCGGGATATGGCTGATATTCTTCTACCTCTCCATGAGCCTGAATTTGCGGCAGTGGAGTGTATTCCGTAAGAAAGAAAAAATCAGAGTCTTCGCCATTGCAGCCGAAAAATAAACAGACAGGGAGAAGCATATGAAGCAGACCGGGAAGCGTCCCCCCGTGATAGCGGGAATCGGTGAAATTTTGTGGGACATTGTCGGAGACAAAGAAGAGTTAGGCGGAGCGCCGATCAACTTTGCCTACCATGCCGGGGCATTGGGAGCTGAGGCATATGCCGTCTCCAGTATAGGTGATGATGACCGGGGAAGGGCGACATTGCAGGAGCTGGAAAAACGGGGAATGTCCACAGCGCATATCACGACGATTCCCGGCGCGGTGACCGGGTATGTGTTGGCCGAGGTTGATGAGCAGGGCATAGCGACCTATACGTTCCCGGATAATGTTGCCTGGGATACCCTGTCCATAGGCTTGGATACCATAGCCCTTGGAGAACAGATGGATGCCGTATGTTTCGGCAGCCTGGCCCAACGTTCGGAACAATCCCGTGAAGCCATTCTGGATTTTTTGACCAACAGAGCGCCCCATGCCCTGAAAGTTTTTGATCTGAACATTCGGCAGAAGTTTTATACAGCAGAGATTATTCGTACTTCGTTGCACTGTGCCGACGTGTTGAAACTGAATGATGACGAAATCATTCTGCTGGCAGAAATGGAAAAGCTGAGCGGCTCAGACGAGGAATTGCTGAAAGCGTTGGTCAACAGGTATGATCTTGACCTGGCGGTTCTCACACGCGGAGAAAAAGGCAGCCTGCTGGTAAATGCCGGGGAGGTCTCCAGCCATCCCGGGTATGCAAGCCGGGTCGTCAACACCATAGGCGCGGGTGATTCTTTCACCGCAACCACGGTTCTGGGGTTACTGGCAGGCCTGTCCCTTGACAGTATCAACGAGCAGGCAAATCGGGTTGCAGCCTACGTATGTTCTCAACAGGGAGCAATGCCCCCGTTGACGGAAGAATTGCTTGCCGGTTAGCCTTGCCCATTTCCCTGTATATATACTCCTCGGAGCGCAAGCCATAGGCCATTATCAGGGAGAGGTAGCGAAAAGAATCGACATTGCGGCGACTGCCGTCTATCATAGAATGACAGTAGAACAATTGAGCGACCTTGATCTCAGTTATACACCCCCCTTGAGCAGTCCATGGGATCCAGTGCAAATGGCCGCTTAAGTTTGGTCAAAAGAAACACTCCGTCTTAAAAACAGCAAACAATAACCATCCGGCATGATGTGCAATTACGCACACGCTTCTGAGGTCTCAAAGCG
Organism: Desulfobulbaceae bacterium; assembly: GCA_963678525.2. Lineage (GTDB taxonomy): Bacteria > Desulfobacterota > Desulfobulbia > Desulfobulbales > Desulfobulbaceae > Desulfogranum. Next base: position 250,959 of record CAXXDG010000002.1, on the reverse strand, counting down.
ATATGAATCGTTATTCAGCTGAAGGATTCGGCACCTTTTGGCTTGTATTTGCAGGGTGCGGAGCGATAATAGTGAACGATACCTTCGATGGGGTCCTCGGACACGTTGGCATCTGTCTTGTATTCGGACTCATTGTCATGGCGATGATTTATTCGGTAGGTAATATTTCCGGGGCTCATCTCAACCCTGCGGTAACGCTTGGATTCTATTTTGCAGGGCGAATCGAACGAGGCGTTGTTCTGCCTTATATCGGAAGCCAGTTTGGCGGTGCAATTTTAGCTGCCCTCTTTTTGCGAGTTCTTTTTCCTGAACACGATACCCTGGGGGCAACCCTACCGGGAGTGTCGTATTTCAATGCCTTTGTCACCGAAATCCTTCTCTCATTTTTATTGATGTTCGTCATCCTGAATGTCTCAACGGGGCATATGGAAAAGGGAATCATGGCAGGTGTTGCTGTGGGCGGAACAGTTGCACTGGAAGCTCTATTCGGTGGTCCGATGACCGGCGCTTCGATGAATCCCGCCCGTTCTTTGGGACCGGCGTTTCTCTCAGGCCAACTTTGGTATATGTGGATTTATCTCATTGCACCGGTGATTGGCACCTTCCTTGCGCATCCAACGTGCAGATGGGTGCAGGGAAAAGAGTGCTGCACGATTGATAATGCATAGACACCGTTCAACGCTAGCTTTTGGTGCTCAGGAATAGGGTTAAGTTGACGATATGGCCAGGCAGTGAATATCGGCGGTGCTGATGTACAGGTTAATCAGACCCTGACACTGACCAAAAAATAATTCCCAACCCCTTCGCAATGAACCTGCCTAATACAGCAACAACTTCCGAACTTTTACCGGGATGGAATCTGAGATCGATATAAACTGATTATATTTTTGGTAATCCATCAGAAGGACGAGCATGACGGCATCCTTTTGCGGTTGTATCCTTGGTTACAGCCGCGATAGCTAATCTTCCCTGTACTGCGGCCAGTAGTCCCGCCAGACTGGGACTTTCGTAGGCAATACGGTATTTGCGACCTGCCTCTTCAAGAGCTTTAAGTGCGTTATCGCGATAACAGCAGACTGGGTGGAAAAGGGCCAGTGGCAGAACTTCTTTTCCACCCGGCTCCATTCTTTCCGGGAGTATCCAAGTCAACTCCAGGGGGGCGGAGTATGCAGTCCTCATATTGTCAAATATCTCGGCTTTGGATATTCTCCACAATTAAGAAGTTAAAAAAACGTAAGTGCACCTGATCTTTACGCGATCAGCCTGGCTTACGTCTGACCAAATACGCTCACCTGTCCGTGTGCTGTCAGGCACCCTGTAACCACTTACAAATACAGGGAAGTTATCAAGCTGGACTGTGCCCCTATGAGTAGTTACAAAAAACAAACACAAGGAGATACACAATGGCAGCCGGTGAGGTAACCCATATTATGGGCCTGCTTAAGGAAATAGGGAAAATCGATTAATCTACATTACCGGGGTCAGGTTTTGAAAAGCAATACGTAGTTCGAATTAACAATCCGACTCACGGTGGAATAATGAACCCCGATATGATCGGCTTTTTTCGTCCATTTCCCCGAGATGTGACATGATAAACAGCGCCTGAATAGTAATCGATCAAACGTTATATTTCAGGACCTGACCCCGTAGCCCGCATTTTCGGAAAAGATGACTTAATGCTTTCAGGAAATGGGGAGTAGATGTGAGTTAAATGGACTCGAAAATCACTCATAAATTTTGAGAGTCATGCATACTGCCATGGGACGGACGGCTAGCTTCTAGGGTTGAGATGGAAAAAATAGGATCTACTCCTTCGTCTCTTTAACTTCGACCTCACAAAAAATGTACCTCACAAGGCTCATCTATGTCTGAAATACGAACCGGACGTCAGCGTTATTATACGATATTTTCGCATTTTTATGATTTTTTCATACAAATGCATTCAGGCAGTCACGGCAGCGAGACCCGCACATTTTTAGTGGATTCGGCACAGATAGAGCAGGGAGATACAGTCAGGATTTTGGATATCTGCTGCGGGACAGGATCCGTCATTCTTGCTTTTGCCGAGCATTACCCTCAGGCATTCACAAGCGGCTATGATTTTTCCGCCGGCATGCTGCGCAAAGCAAAGCAAAAGGATGAAACCGACGCAGTTGCCTTTGTTCAAGGCGATGCCGCCCGGTTATCCTATGTGGATAATTGTTTTGATATTGTCTGCTGTTCCCATGCGTTATATGAACTGAGAGGGCAGGTGCGGATAGATGCTCTGATGGAGATGAAACGGGTGGTCAAGCCCGGAGGAAAGGTGCTGATCATGGAGCACGAAGTTCCACGACATCCCGTGGTAAAAATACTGTTTCATCTGCGGATGCTCATGATGGGGTCAACTGACGCCCGTGAATTTTTGCAACAGGATCTCCAGCCGTATGAACGTATCTTTGCAGACGTCGGCTTGTCGCATACGCCGTCAGGGAAAAGTAAATTAATCACCTGCTGTAAAGCGTGAACTATATCTCCGACTCTTCCTGCGTCTGCTGCCGTCGTTCCTGTAAAAGCGGTATATTTTTGCTGTGGGTAACGATGACCACCTCGTCGTCCGTGTGAAAGACCGTCTCTGCATCGGCAAGTGCGAATGTATCGTCGCGATAAAAGCAGATAATTTTGGAGTCTGAAGGGAGTGGTAATTCTTTGGCCGGGCCTGCCTCGTTTTCCTGGATCGTAAAGGAAAACAGACGTGCCTCGTGTTTAATGATTCCCGAAAGCTCAAGGCTTGCCCCCACGTCGACCATATCCGCCAGGTACCGGCTTATGGTCTGATAGGGAATGATGGTATCCTTGAGCCCGAGCTCATGGCAGATGCTTTCATATTGCGGGTCCGCAATGCTGGTCACTATCCGGTTAAACCCCAGTGAGCGTCCCACTAGACTCGCAATGACGTTTGCCTGGTCGCTGTTGGTCAGGCAGAACAGGAAATCCGTTTTAACGGGGTTGACCTCCTTGAGCAGGTTGGGGTGACTGCCGTCTCCCTGCAGGAAACTGCAATCCATATCTTTGGACAATTCATCTATTTTGAGCTTGTTACGCTCAATGATGATCACTTCATGTCCTTCTTTAATAAGCTCTCGTGCGGTTCCAACACTTACTTTACCAGCTCCGATGAAGACTATTCTCATGCCCCCTCCATTCTTCTGCCGATCCATGTTCCCGGATAGAATACAACCAACCAGGCTATAATTTCAAGCCTTCCCATCAGCATATCCACACATAATACACCCTTGAGTATCGCAGGCAGGGAGGGACCTGTAATGCCGGTTGATAGGCCGACCGTCCCGGTTGCAGATGCGACTTCAAACAGAGAATCAATGGGATCGTACCCCATGGCGACAAAAACCGCCCAGGATGCGGCTATGACCAGTATAAACAAAATGATAAGCAACAGGGCGTTTCGAATTTCTTCGTCATGGAGCAGGTGGCCTGCGAGTCGATGTTCAATAACCGCATGTTTGGGCAGGCTGGTCCGCAGGAGCAGCAGCTGGAAGACGTTTGCAGCTATGAGCAGACGCAGAAGCTTGAAGCCCCCGGCTGTGGATTCCATATCTCCGCCTACAAGCATGGAGAAAGTGAGCAGCAGCTTGGAGGTCGAGTCAAGCTCGGCTGGAGACAGGGAGGAGAATCCTGCGGTTGTCTGGGCGGAAAAAGCGAGCAGGGGAGCGTGACGACATATTTGGGACCAGCTCATGTTACCATGCATGCGCATGGAGACCGCCGTTGCCAGTGAAACAACCAAGCATGCAATAACAATGGCTTTGAGCTGGAATATTCCTATGCTGCCTTTATGTCGTTTTGAGAATAGTCGACCGTAAAGCGTCAGAGGAATTGCTCCAGCCAGGCAGGCCAGGGTAATCCATACCTGCGCGGGCAGGCGTAACTCTGCGAGGCTTGCGTCACTCGGCGCGAAACCGCCGGTTGAAACAGCTGACAGGGTAAAGAGGACGGCGTCGAAGAGGGGGACACCGGCAGGCAGCGACCCGATAATACCGGCAAGGGTCAGGATGCAATAGACCCGGAATATCCTGCGGGCATATGCTCTGGCGCCGCCGACCAGATCATCGGATTCCGTACCCGAACCTGCCAGGCTTTTGGCTGCCAGGCCCGGCTGCATGACAAAGGCAAGGGAAAAGGCGACAATGCCGAGCCCTCCATACCATTGCATCCAGGCGCGCGTAAAGAGATAGCTGTTCGATGCATCAGCCAACGTTTCCCTGGTGCTCAGTCCTGTGGTCGTGATCCCTGAGACGGCTTCAAAAAAGATATCCTGAAAATCTGCGCCTGCATGCATCATGGGATACGTCATGACCAGGGGCGTGAAAAGGAAGATGAGCCCGGCCAGAACCAACCCTTCGTTAACCTGCATATTGGACGGCGCTCGCAGCTGTCTGCAGGCAAGCCACGAGGCAAGCAGCGCGCTGATGACGACCGCGTATCTCAGTGCAGCCTGATTTTCCTGATACAGCAGGGATACGCCGAGCGGAGCCAGGGTCAGAACAGCAAGAATGAGGTTTAGTTTCGTAAAGTATTTGACAAGCACACGGGGCCGTACAGCGTATCGGAGTCCACTTGCCTGGATAGTCACAATGCCAACCTGTTGGTATCTGCCGGCCGGATTAGAGCATGATGCCGGCACATTTGGTTTCCAGGTATTCCAGGAGGCCCTCACGCGCTCCTTCCCTGCCGAGTCCGCTGCTTTTCATGCCTCCAAAGGGGACCGCCGCGCTGGTCGGGTTGATGTCGTTGATGCCCACTATACCGAACTGCAGCTGTTCAAAGGTTTTCACGGCACGGCTCAGCGACTGGGTATAGAGATAGGCTGCCAAGCCGTATTCAGTATCATTGGCCATGGCAACGACATCATCCTGGTCGTCAAATGCAATGATCGGGGCTACCGGCCCAAAGGTTTCCTCCCTATAGATCAGCATGTCCGAGGTAACGCCGGTAAGCAGGGTGGGGGCGTAAAAAAAGCCTTTGTCCAGCCCATTGTCCATGATCCGGTATCCTCCGAACAGACAGGTCGCTCCGCGGGACACTGCATCTTCCACCTGTCGGTGCACCTTGTTAAGTGCCGCTTCGTTGACAAGGGGACCGATGCTCACACCCTGTTCCAAGCCGTTTCCAGGGCGCATTTTTTCGATGCGTTGTTGTAAAGTTTCCACAAACGGCTGCATCAGAGCCGTATGGACAAAAATACGGTTCGGACAGATGCACGCTTGACCGGTATTGAGAAACTTGACCAGGCCGGCACCTTTGGCCGCCCGGACAGGATCAGCATCCTCAAAAACGAGAAAAGGGGCATGGCCGCCAAGCTCCATGGAGACCCTTTTAAAAGAAGGGGCCGCATCAATGGCCAGACGCCTGCCTGTTGCCGTGGAACCGGTGAATGTCAATTTGTTTACCAGCGGATTGGTACAGAATTCTTTGCCTGTTTCCTGCGGGTCGTCTACAGTGATCAGGTTGATTACCCCGGCAGGGAAACCCGCCTGCTCAAATATTTTGAACAGGGCTACGGCACACAGCGGGGTATCCTCGGCAGGCTTGAGAACAATGGTGCATCCGGCAGCCAGGGCCGGGGCGACCTTTCTGGTGATCATGGAGACAGGGTAGTTCCATGGAGTGATAGCAGCAACCACACCTACCGGCCGGCGCTGGACCAGAAAGCGGTGATCAGGACGTGTCGAGGGGATGGTCTCTCCATAGATGCGCTTGCCTTCCTCTGCAAACCAGAGGAGAAAATCCGCGCCGTACTGCACTTCGTTTCGAGCTGCCGCAAGCGGCTTGCCCTGTTCCCTGGTCATGAGTACGGCCAGTTCTTCCTTCTGCTGCAGCATGAGGTCATGGGCCGCACAAAGCAGATCTGCGCGGTGATAGGCCGTGGTGGAAGCCCATGCCGGAAATGCACGGGATGCAGCCTGAATAGCGGCGGTAACATGATGACTTTCCGCACTGCAGACATCTCCAAGGTGTTCCCCTGTGGCTGGATTATACACGGGAAACTGTTTGCAATCGGAAGACCAACGGCCGTTGATGAACATCATGGACCTCCTGTGGCTGGGATGAGAGGACGCGCAGGTTGTATACCCTCATTCGTTACTATGAATATGAAGAAAAGACAACGGGTTGACAGAAAAAAATGCTGCCGCCTATACTATCTGTATAGTAGCCTTTGAATGGGTCACCTTCCTTCCTTTTGAGTAGTTGGAATAATCTATGCGAACGTTTCAGAGTTTTAAAACCACTATCACCGTCGGCATGCTTGCCGTAGCCGCTTTTGCCGTACTGCTTGTCGGGAGTATCTGGATAGCTCAGGAGTATGTGAAATACCAGGACTCCGCCGGCTCGTTGAAAGAGGAATATATGCAGAATCAGCGGGACCTGATCAAGAGTGAGGTTGATCGCGTCATGCAATATATTACCTACAAACGTGCCCAGACGGAAAGTAAACTGCGGGAAAACCTGCAGGGAAGAGTGCGGGAAGCAGTTGCCATTGCAACAAATATATATGAATCCCATAAGGGAAAAATCGATGATCAGGCAATAGCCGGGCTGATTACCGATGCTCTGCGTCCGATACGATTCAACGAAGATCGAGGCTATTTTTTTATTTACAGGATGGACGGAACCAATGTGATGCTGCCGTTTTCGCCTCAGCTGGAAGGAACCAATCTGCTGCACCTGCAGGACAGTAAGGGCGACCACACAATCCGGCGCGCTCAGAAACTCATCCGGGAGAGTGGTGAGGGATTTTTAACCTGGTTTTGGTATAAGCCTGAAGATGAATCGCAGATGCGAAAAAAAATCGGTTTTATCCAGGAGTTCAAACCACTGGGCTGGTGGATCGGGACCGGGGAATATGTAGATGATTTTGAGCGGATAATCCAGCAGGAGATCTTGGAGTGGATAAACAGTCTTCGCTACGGTGAAGACGGCTACATCTTTGTGTATGATTATCAGGCAAACACCCTGGCCCACTACAAAGAGGAAAATATCGGCCTAAATCAGTGGGAGTTTCGCGATGCCAACAATATCGCAGTACTTCAGGAGCTTATTGGTATCGCAAAGGAGGGCAAAGGCCGATATCTTGAATATGTCGGCACGATACGTCCTTCGACAGGACTGCCGGAGGCAAAAATCGGATATGCGAGAGGCATTCAAGATTGGGAATGGATGATAGGAACCGGTGTGTATATTGATTCAATCAATGTACGGTTAGCTGCCATGCGCAGTGACCTGGTACATAAAATCAGGAAAAACCTCCTGATCGTTTGCCTGGCGCTGCTTGTCTGCGGCGCCGTAATCGGCTTGTTTTCACGGGTTGTAGCCAGGAAAATATCAACGGATCTGGTGCTGTTTACCGATTTTTTCAGGGATGCCGCAAGCTCGGGAAAAAAGATCCGAACCGGCGATGTCTATTTTACCGAGTTCCAGGGATTGGCGGAAGCTGCGAATAACATGGTGGATGAACGGGATCGTGCCGAAGCAGAGCTTGACAGCGTGCAGAATCAGCTTCTGCAAAGCAGAAAGATGGAGGCCCTGGGTGTGCTCGCCGGTGGGGTGGCCCATGATCTGAATAATGTGTTGTCTGCCATGATCGGGTACCCGGATCTCATCCTCAATGCATTGCCCGAAGACAGCAGGCAGCGAAAATTTATAGAGATAATAAAGGCCTCCGGACAAAAGGCTGCAAATATTGTTGAGGATTTGCTCACTCTGGCCAGGCGGGGAGTTGCTCAACGCCACGTGCTCGATATGAATACCATGGTTAAGAACTATCTGCAGTCACCTGAACATGAGCGAACCGTTGCAGAACATCCGAACGTCAAAGTGGAGACCAGGCTTGAACCCAGTCTCCTGAAAATAAAGGGGTCGCAGGTACATATTCAAAAGACCATTATGAATCTGGTCAATAATGCGGCGGAAGCTCAGCCTCGAGGCGGCCATATCCTCATTGCCACGGAAAACAGCTATGTGGATACCGAAATTATGGGGTATCAGAAAGTCGAACAGGGGGAATACGTACTGCTCACTGTCAGTGATAAGGGTATGGGCATTGCCCGGGAGGATCTTGATCGTGTTTTTGAACCGTTTTTTTCCAGGAAAAAGCTGGGACGGAGCGGGACGGGATTGGGAATGGCAGTGGTGTGGGGAACAGTGCAGGATCATGAGGGATTTGTCAATGTCACCACACGGGAGGGAGGAGGAACGACATTTGAAATGTATTTTCCCGCAACCAGGGAGAATATACTGGAAGAAGTGAGACGGCCTGATCAGATCGAGTACTCCGGTAAAGGAGAACATATCCTTGTTGTGGATGATATTGTTGAACAGCGGGATCTTGCCGAGGCCATTTTAAAGCGCCTTGGGTATACTACCAGCAGTGTAGAAAGCGGGCATGAAGCTATTGCCTATCTTAAAACCAAACATGCGGATCTGGTGGTCCTCGATATGATCATGGAAGATGCGGACATGGACGGCCTGGAAACCTATAAGCAGATTATCCAATTTCAGCCGCAGCAGAAAGCCATTCTCGCCAGCGGCTATGCGGAAACCGACAGGGTCAGGGCCGCCCTGCTTCTTGGCGTGAAACAGTATGTGAAGAAGCCGTATACGGTAGAGAAGATAGGGATGACCATACGGCAGGTACTGGACGAGGAGGAGGCCTGATTCAGGCTGCCCGGACTCTTCCTGCAGGGTTGAGACTGCCTGCAGGAAGAGCCGCTCTAACCTGCATTTTATTCGTCGTTTTCCGTTCTCGGTTTCTCCAGAAAGACGGCAAAGGAGAGCAGCGAAGGGATAACAAAAAGCGTAAACAGGGTGGAGACGGCAAGTCCTCCCAGGAGGATCGAACCCAGGCCGCGATACAGCTCACTGCCGGCCCCGGTTGCAATCACAAGGGGAGACATGGCCAGCACGCTGGTGGTGGCGCTCATGAAAATGGGGCGAATTCTGGTCCTGACGGCATCGGAGATTGCTTCAAGGCCGACCATGTCGTTATAACGGATGTTGTTCAACGACTGATGCACGATCAGGATGGCATTGTTGACCACTGTGCCGATGAGGATGATAAATCCGAGCATGCTCAGGACATCCAACGGCTGCGGAGCAATGAGCGCATCAACAGTGCGAAGTCCTATCAGACCGCCGGCAGCTGCCAGGGGCACGGTGAAGAGAATGATCAGGGGGTAGAAAAAATTTTCGAACAGCGCCGCCATGAGCAGGTAGGTGATCACCACTGCCAGCAGCATGTTCCACTGCAGAGCGACCCTGGTCTCGGTCAGCTTGTCCGCATTGCCGCCCACGCGCACGGTGAGTCCGGTCAGCTTTCCTGCCTGCTGCAAAGGTGCAATAATATCGTTTTCAATGGTATCCATGGCTGTCTGCAGGGCTATGCTGCGGGGAGGCGTCACCTGCAGGGTGATGGTACGGTTGCGTTCCAGATGGTTGATCTGGGGCATGCCCTGGGTGTAGACCAGCTCCGCCACATCCCCCACACGAATCAGGTCACTGTTTCCGGAAACAATGGTGGCGTTGAGTATATCTTCAGGCGAGGTAAAGACCGCTTCATCGCCCTTGACTACCAGGTCCACCTGTTTGGTTCCCTCCGGGCGGTAGTCATCTATTTTACGCCCGTCCATGAGGATATCGATATACACACCCAGATCGGACTCGGTGAGTCCGTTAGCCAGCAGTTTTTCCTTGTCCGGGATAATTTTTACCTCCGGATAGCTGGTTTCAAGGGAAGGAACCGGCCTGATCTGGCTGCCGGCTATTTTTTGACCGGTGACACCGTACAGGGTGCGTGCAGCCTCGACAATGGCATCGATGTCATCTCCTGAAATGTTGATGTCAACGGACCGGCCTTCGCCGATGCCGGACTCAAAGATACCGGCCTGGGTGCTGACACCGAAAATGCCGGGGATGGAATGCATGATGCGGCTGAACATGGGCATGAGTTCCCTTGCCCTGGTTTCATGGGTGCTGGTCGCACCGAACAGGGTGATGCGGTCCGCGCCGACATAAAACATCTGTTTTACCTGGGGAATGCCGTCCTTTCCATCTTCCTTGAAGTACGGTTCCGCCTGTTCATAAATGGCCCGGCCCATCTCCTTGTTTTTTTCAACAGAATAGCCGGGCGGCGGAATAATAATATTCAGGATCAGGTTTCTGTTGCCCAGGGGCAGGTATTCGGGGCTGGGTATCAGCGCCATAATCAGTATCACCGCAAGGCTGGTAAAGGCAAGCACGGAAAGTACCCTGGAAACCACGTTCTTCATGCACAGGTTTGAAAACGCCATGATCAGGCCGGCCAGTTTGGGGCCGGCGACCGATGTCTGCCAGGGTCCGGCCTTTTTTTTGCCGTCGCTGTTGCGGTACAAAAGATTAATCAGGGTAGGGATTACCGTAATGGAGACGATCAGGCTGAGGACAATGGAGGAGGTAATGGCAATGGCGATATCCCGGAATAACTGGCCTGCCTCTTCCTGGATGAATACTACAGGTAAAAAGACCGCCACCGTGGTCGCTGTGGATGCCAGGACGGCTCCCCATACTTCCCTGGTTCCCTCGTAGGCTGCGGTAAGGGCGTTTTTGCCCATGGAACGGTGTCTGTCAATGTTTTCCAGCACCACGATGGAGTTGTCCACCAGCATGCCCACGGCAAAGGAGATGCCTGCCAGGCTGACGACATTCAGGTTGCGGTTGGAAAGCCAGAGCATGATAAAGGCGCCGATCGCCGAGATGGGGATGGCCAGGGCCACCGTGGCGGTGGAGCGGACACTGCGGAGAAAAAGGAGCAGAACGACAACCGCCAGTGATCCGCCCAGCAATACATTTTGTTTAACCAGGGAGATCGAGGTGTTGATATAAGGACGCTGGTCATACACCCAGTCAATATACAGGCCTTGCCCGTCGAGCATCTCCGTATTCAGGCGATTCACTTCCAGTTCCAGTTCATCGCTCATCTGCAGGACATTGGCCCCCTGCTCACGACGAACGCCGATAACAATAACCTGCTTGCCGTTGTGGAGCACGGAAACGTCTTCCTTGGCATGACCGAGATTGACGGTAGCCACATCACGCAGGTAGACACGCCTGATGCCGTCGTCGAAAATAACCACGGACAAAGCATCTTCAGGCTTCTGAAACTGGCTCACCGTACGGATGCGATAATTTTTTCGGTCTATGCCCAGAACCCCTGCAGAGATATTGCTGTTCGCCTGCTGCACTGCTCCGACGATCTGGTTGATGGAAACCTCGAATCTGGCCATCTCCTGGGGGTCGATGATGATCTCGAGCTGGTCTTCGGTGCCTCCGAAGACGAACAGGGAGCCCACGCCGTTCACACGCTCTATGTGCTGGCGGACGTTGTCTTCAAAGTAGGTCTTGTAGAAGTTGATGGGGGTGTTGTTATCCGGTTTGGGGCGGAGCATCATCCAGATGACGGGTGAGCTCTGGGCGCCGGCCGCCTCGATTACCGGCTCATCGGCGGTGTCGGGATAATCCGCGACTTCGTTGAGCTTGTTGGAGACGCGCAGCAGGGCATCTTCCAGGTCGGTTCCTACCAGGAAGGAGAGGGTTATCTCCCCGAGGGAGTTATAGCTCGAGCTCTCCATTTCTGTGAGGCCCTGCAACCCTTTAAGGGTTTCTTCTTGCTGTTCTATGATCTCTTTTTCCACTTCATAGGGGGTGGCCCCGTTCCACCTGGTGCTGACTGTAATCTGCGGAGTTTCCACATCCGGGGTCAACTGCACCGGCAGCTTGTTCAGCCCGATGAGGCCGAAGATAAGGACAAGAATGACGCCGACGGCAATGCTGACAGGTTTGGTGAGCGCGTAGCGGATAATATCCATAATCTTTTACTCTTGACCTGAGGTGACGGGTTGGTCGGGTCGCAGCCGTTCATTCCCCTCTACGATAACGGGCATGCCCGGAACAAGGTAGGGATTGTCCGCAGCGATCTGCTCACCCAGGTAGGTGACGATGTTCACCGGCAGGATGGCAGCCTTGCCTTCCTTGATGGTGTAGACAAAATCCTTTCCCTGGAACTTGATCAGGGCCGCCCTGGGTATAATGGACAGTTTCTGCTTGGTGCTGATGGGCAGGTGGACGGTGGCGCTCATGTTTTCAGCGATGTTTTCCTGGGCGGGAACCCGTATTTTCACAAACACGTTTTTGGTACGTTCATCGGCCCGCGGGTCAATGGCCGCAACTGTGCCGGTAAGTTCCCTGTCGTAGGCGTTGATGGTGACGGTTACTTTCTGTCCTTCGGAAATAAACTGGAGCAGGGTTTCTCCAACCGGCGCCTTTACAAAGAGATCATTGATAGAGCCGACTGTCATCACTGGATTCCCCTGCTGCACCCAGTCACCGATTTCAACCTGTTTTTCCAGGACAATGCCGTCAAAGGGAGCGGTGATGGTACTTTTTTCCTTCTGCAGGTTGAGTCTGGCAAGTGACTGGCGGGCAGCCTGTTTTTCCATACGGGCGTTATTGAGGTTGAAAGAGGCGTCATCGTAATTTTTCTGGCTGGATCCTCTATTCTTGAGCAGGCTTTTCTGACGTTCAAAGTCCTTTTCCGCCAGCTCGGCCTGCAGGTCGCTCTGCTTGATTCTGGTCTGCGACAGTTGAATGTCCGTGTCAAGGAGGTCTGTATTGAGACGGACCAGTGGCTGTCCTTTTTTGACACGATCACCGAGCTGCGCTTCAACCGATGCAGCCAGACCGGCTACCTCACTGGAGACCTGACTGACCCGGTCATAATAGAACAGGCCGATAAAGGGCTTGTTTTCAGCCACTTCTTCCTGGATGACGGGGGCGGTCTTTACCAGGGCCGGAGGCTGCTCCTGGGCGTACGCATGGGGCAGGACAAAGAAAAGAAACGCAATAACAACAGAGATCCGGGGTAGTGCACGCATCAGGTACCTCAACAGGTGATAGCTATCCGAAAAGCCGGAAGGTATGCAAGCGCTGCCTAAAAGTGTCGAACTTTCCAGCGGCCGGCGCTTCATTCCCGGACGGATGCAGTTTACAGGTGGTTGAGTTTACGGAACAGTTGATTTGGCCATTGGATTCAATAACTAAATCAATAAAGAAGAGGAACAGTAATATGGTGCTGGAACAATCTCAACCGTTTTTTATGGTAAACCAAGGCTGATAGAATAATTTGTTGAACAACGGGGATTTCTCCTGGTATCAATTACCTTCATTTTTTTGATGCAAGATAAGGAGGTACATGTTTCCTTGATATCAAATGATACTGTATCACAGATGCCGGTTGGTACACAGCGGGCAGGGAAATATGAGAGGGCTCCTATGAATTCGTATTATTGCATTTTTGAAGTCGAACCACTGCCTGAAAATTCCGTGATTGCCCATGTTTCCAGGGCAGTTGTCCATATATGGGCGTTAGCGGATGATATACATGCAGCAAGAGATATTGCGTTACGTTTTCTTGAATCCGATAGTTGGAAGGTAACGAAAGAAAAGGATGCGTATTTACCGACTCCTGAGCAGATAGCTAAACTGGGAGAGGACGAAGCATCGAATTATCAGGACGCTCAATCAAAAGGAATTCACGCAAGGTTTTATTACTGGCACAGATCTGAGTGATCAGATGTCGTTTACTGCGGTGCAACGGAATAAAGGATAGAGAAAAATCGACATGAAAAAAATATGTATTTACGGGGCTGGTGCGATTGGCGGATTTATGGGCGTATTGCTCGCACGCAGCGGGTGTGATGTGAGCGTGGTGGCACGCGGGGCGACCCTTGAGGCAATACAGAGCAAGGGGTTACGGCTGGAGATGGACGGCGGGGTGCTCACCCACTCCGTCAGGGCCGTTAACGATCCTGCGGAGCTGGGAGTTCAGGATCTGGTGATTGTTGCAGTCAAGGCCCAGTCGCTGCCGTCGGTGGCCGAAAAGATCCCTGCCCTGATCGGCCCGCAGACCACTGTTCTAACGGCCATGAACGGTGTGCCGTGGTGGTTTTTTGACGGATTCGGCAATTCATGCCGGGGACTGCGGCTGAAATCTGTCGACCCGACTGGTTCTGTGGCTGCCGCTATTCCCTGTAATCAGGTGGTCGGAGGGGTTGTACACGGCAGTTTTTCCCTCAATGAGCCGGGATTTTCCCGTCATGGGTTCGGCAAGAAGATCATCATCGGCAAGCCGGACGGCACGACGACTGAACCGTTGCCTGAACTGGCCGGCCTGCTCGGCAAAGCCGGAATGGAAATAGATGTCACCGAAAGCATTCAACGCGAAATTTGGTTTAAACTGTGGGGCAATATGACCATGAACCCGGTGTCGGCCATTACCGGAGCAACATGTGACAAAATTCTGGACGATCCGCTTGTTAACCGGTTCTGTCTGGATATTATGGCCGAAGCCGCCAGGATCGGCGCTGTCTTCGGTTGCGCTGTCGAACAAAGCGGAGAGGAACGTAACGCCATGACCCGCAAGCTCGGGGCCTTCAAGACCTCCATGCTGCAGGATGCAGAAGCAGGTCGCTCCCTGGAACTGGATGCACTGGTTACATCGGTTCAGGAAATTGGGCGACATGTGGGTGTCGATACCCCGAACATCGATACCCTGCTGGGCTTGACGCGTCTGTATGCTCGGGTGCATGGATTGTATCCGGCGGAGTAATATTTCGCAGGCTGGGCGTGTAGGGTGTGCCGTGCGCACCTATGGGAGTCTGTGTTCGATGTTTGTGGTGTGTATTTCCCGGGGGTAAGCGGCAGCAGAACTTTTAACCCTGGCGGGCGAGCATATTTTACAGCATCTGCATTGTTACCGGACAGTTGCAGTAGTTAACTACGGCTGCATGTCCGGTGCCGCGCATCTACTCCAAAATATACTCGTGAGAAATGCGGGTTGCGTGTCGCTTGCCGCGAAAAAAAAAAGAGGTGGTGCGTATGACGCACCCTACGGGCTCCGGGATATAACGTGGGGTTTGTTGCAGAAGGGTGGTTTTTTTGATGATGTATAGATCCTGCCGAAGGTAAGGGCTTCGTTTTTCGTAAGGAATTATTTCAGAGGCAACGACATCCTCTTGATTGCACCCCTCCTTCCCTCATTGGTTCATAAGAGAGTGAAGGAGGGCATGTTGGGAGTCAAAGGGCTCATGAACGGCCGACACCGCAGTATGTGAAGCCTCTTGCCCTCATATTGGCCGGTATGCAGACGTTTCTCAGGTCAATGAGGATTTTCTGATTCATCAGCTCGCCGATACGATCGGCATCAAGGGCGCGGTACTGATTCCATTCGGTCATCAGGATGACGGCATCGGCGCCGGTACAGGCGTCATAGGCGTTTTCCGTGAATTCTATGCCTTGAGACGGAAGGATCTTGCGGGCTTCATCCATCCCCTGGGGGTCGTGGGCGCGTATGCGCGCACCTTTTTCCAGCAGCGCCGGGATGATTGTCAGGGAGGGGGCGTCGCGCATATCATCGGTTTCAGGCTTGAAGGTAAGCCCGAGAACCGCTATGGTTTTGCCGGCTTCGCTGCCGCCGAGCATGTCTCTGATTTTTTTCACCATCTTGGCTTTCTGGGCGGAGTTCGCCTCCACTGCTCCTTCCACGACACGCAGGGTTTGCCCGTTTTCATCGGCGATCCTCAAGAGAGCGAGCGTATCCTTTGGGAAGCAGGAGCCGCCGTAACCGGGACCAGGGTGCAGAAACTTGGAACCGATTCTGCCGTCCATGCCGATTCCCTGGGCCAATGCAACCACATCCGCGCCGATGGCATCGCAAAGCTGAGCCATCTCATTGATAAAACTGATTTTTGTGGCCAGAAATGCATTGGCCGCGTATTTCGTCAGTTCAGCGGTCTCTATGCTGGTTGTGACGATGGGGGTCTCCTGCAAAAAGAGCGGTTGGTAAATGTCCTGGAGCGTCGTTTTCGCCCGCTCCGATTCAACTCCGATAACGATACGATCCGGCCTCATGAAGTCGGTGATTGCCGCACCTTCACGGAGAAATTCCGGGTTTGAGGCGACATCGAAATCGGCCGCGGGGTTTTCTTCGCGAATAATCCGCGCGACCTGTCTCGCCGTGCCGACAGGGACGGTGCTCTTATCCACTATCACAGTGTACCCCTCCAGGTGCGGGGCGATTTCCCGGGCGGCTTCGTAGACATAGGTCAGGTCCGCATAGCCGTCCCCGCGACGGCTGCTCGGCGTACCGACGGCCAGAAACACGGCTTCCGCCGAGGAGACCGCTTCCTTCAGTTCCGTGGTGAACACAAGGTGGCCGTCCTTGACATTTTTGGCGACCAGGGTATCCAACCCAGGCTCGTAGATCGGTATAATACCCTGTTTAAGTTTGTTGATCTTGTCTGCGACTTTGTCAACGCAGGTGACGTGATGTCCGAATTCAGCAAAGCAGGAACCTGTCACCAGGCCGACATACCCTGTACCGATCATTGTAATCTTCATAGGTTTACTCCTCGATAGCGTTGCATGTCATGTGGTTCGAAGCTGAATATTGCGCTCCCAATACCTGGTGGTAATAAAAACTTGCCGTTTTGTCAAAGGCTTAACAGTTTACGAATTGTGAATTCACCGTCCCGCAGGCACAATCTGTGGATCAATGATTGTAGATGGTACGAATCGCTTTCCATCAAGATGAGCGGCAAAATTCAGGGTACTACCGTCTCATCGATGGGAATCGAAAGGGTAAAGGTGGAGCCCTTGCCTACCGTACTTTTCACATCCACATGTCCTTTATGGGCATTGGCAATATGTTTGACAATGGCCAGTCCCAGGCCTGTGCCTCCCTGGTCACGTCCCCGGCCTTTATCGCAGCGGTAAAAACGTTCAAACAGTCGTGGGAGATGCTCCCTGGCAATGCCCGGACCTTCGTCAACCACGCTGATATTGGCAAATTTTTTCCCTTCCATGGTCTCGCTGGAAAAAGAACGGAGAGTAACAGATGTCTTTTCCGGGCTGTAACGGATGGCATTGATCAGCAGGTTGATCAGGGCCTGCTCCAGCAGCGGCTGGTTCAAGGGCGCCTTCAATTCCGGATCATCTTGTATAGTAACAGTGACCTGTTTTTCCAGGGCGGCTTCCTTGCATCGCTGGCGCACCGACTCCAGCATGTCGCTGATCGACCCCGGGGTCAGGGCGATGCTTTCGGTATTCACGGGGTTCTCAACCCTGGATAGAACAAGAAGATCATCTATAATATCATCGAGTTTGTTGCTCTGTTTGGCAACCACTTCCAGGAATTTCATGGCCTGCTCCCTGTCTTCCAGGCGGTCATCGAGCATGGTTTCCACGTATCCTTTGATCGCCGTGATGGGGGTCTTCAATTCATGACTGACATTGGCCACAAAGTCCTGGCGTATGTTTTCCAGGCGGTTGAGTTTGGTCAGGTCGTGCATGACCAGCAGCGCGCCGATGGTCTCATTTTCAGCGCACAGAGGAACGGCGTGGGTCTGCAGTTCGAGCCGGGTGCTTTTATCATAGATGGAAACCTGTTCCTTTTGCAGGTGATTTTCCGTCATGGCTCTGTCCAGCAGTCCCAGGAGCTGCTGGTTGCGGATGATTCCCTGTACCACTTTTCCCTGTACGGATTCAGAGGGAAGGGCAAACATGTTGGAGGCGGCTTTGTTCATGCGCAGGATTTTTTTATCCTTGTCAATGGCCACTACTGCATCGGCCATGCTTGAAAACACCGCCTCCAGTTCATTGCGCTGCTGGATGATGACCCTGACCCGGCGGTTGATTTCTTCGACCATCTGGTTGAGTGCCCCTGCTAGACCGGCAAGCTCAACAGACATGTAATTACTGTTGATTTTCACCAGCTGGTCGATGCGGCCTTTGGTGAGCTGCTCGGCGCTGCGCTTCATTTCTTCAATGGGGCGAGCGATCATACGGGCCAGCTGGTATGCCAGAAAAGCAGCCAGGGCCATGATCAGGACAGCTACCCAGACCATTTTTCGGTTGGCCTTGCCGATCATGTTCTCGTAGGGTGTGGTGGGCAGAGATAGGCGCAGGACGGCCTGGCCGAGTTCCGGAGATTCCGTAGGAATAGCCACATAGAGCATTGACTGTCCCAGGGTTGTGCTGTACCGCAGGGACGCCCCGATTTCTCCCTTAAAGGCCTTGGCGATCTCGGGTCGTCCGGCATGGTTTTCCATGGCCTTGTAGTCCTCGTTGGAGTCACTGAGCACGACGCCTTCAGGGTCAATCAGGGTGATGCGGGTTGCGGACTGGCGACCGGCTTTTCTGATGTAGGAGTGGAGTTCATCCCGGTCTTCTCGATAGAGATGCTTGATAACGGGCTGGACCAGGTAAGCTCTGGACTCGATACCGGCCTGGAGCTGTTCCATATAAAAATCTCGTCCCATCTTGGAGGAATACCATCCGATGAAAAAAAGGGAAATCAGTGTGATGAGAACTGCTCCGGGAAAGATCAGCCAAAATATTTTTGTATTACGCATGAGCCTGTTAATCGATTTCTTTCATCCTGTAGCCGATGCCGCGAACCGTCTCGATGCAGCTGCCGGTGTCTTCCAGTTTCTTGCGCAGACCGAAAATCTGCACATCCACTGCCCGAGGCGTTATCATATAGTCATATCCTCTGACGTGGTCAATGATCTGTTGCCGGGAAAACACCCACCCGGGTCTGGCTGCCAGCAAAGTCAGAATGGTGAACTCTGTGATGGTCAAATGAATTTTTTGGCCGTTGACCCGCACTTCATGGCGGCCGGGATGAATTTCCATGCCGTGCAGAGTGATGGTTCCGTTGTGGTCTTCTGAGACCGGTGCGGCCGAGGGGTCGGGTTTTCTCCTCAGGGCGGCCTCTATTCTGGCAAGCAGGACACGGGGGCTGAACGGCTTGGTGACGTAATCGTCGGCGCCGGAATCCAGACCTGCAACGATGTCGTCTTCCTCGCTTTTTGCAGTGAGCATGACGATTGGAACCGCGCGTGTTTTTTCCTGACTGCGAATGAGATTACAGATTTCCAGGCCGTCCTTGCCGGGGAGCATCAGGTCCAGTACAATGGCGTCAATGGGTTCTTTTTCCATATACTGGAGCGCTTCTTCTCCGCTGTCGGCGCAACTGACGTTGTAACCGGCCTTGATCAGGTTGTAACTCACCAATTGTTGAATATCGGCATCATCCTCAACAACCAAGATGCGATTTTTTTCCACTTTTTTCTCCTTAATACAGGGTGATTATTTCCATCGGACAGATTACCCTGTGACTAATGTGATGCAACAAAAAAGACATGGATTAATGATATCCTAACTTAATTTTAACGGCTGAATAATGGATTGCAGCTTAAATGCCTGATACGAAAATTATTAATGATTCAGCGAGAGGAGGCTGTCTGTGAGTCGACATATGTACTTTCACAGGGAAATAGACAACCTGAAAAAGGGAATACTCAACCTTGGCGGATTGGTTGAGGAGCAGGTCCGCAAAGCCTGCGCATTGCTTGTAAAATATGATGAACAGGCTGCTCAGGAGCTGATGAACTCGGACTGGAAGGTGGATGACGCCGAAATTGCGGTGGAGGAGGACTGCCTGAAAATCCTTGCCCTGCATCAGCCCGTTGCCAGGGATCTGCGCCTGATCGTGGCTATCATAAAAATCAACAACGAACTGGAACGTATCGGTGACATAGCCGTCAATATCACCAAGCGGCTGCTCACCATCGAGAAGCATACGCCTGTCAACTTTAATTTTGATTACCAGCCCATGGCGGAGAAGATTCTGGAGATGCTCAAAATCAGCCTGGATGCGCTGGTGACCGAGGACGCCAATTTGGCGCGGAAGCTGTTTATCATGGATGAAGATGTGGACAGTATGCGCAATATGGCATACCGGGAGGTGATTGCTGCAATCCAGG
Organism: Desulfobulbaceae bacterium; assembly: GCA_963678525.2. GTDB lineage: Bacteria > Desulfobacterota > Desulfobulbia > Desulfobulbales > Desulfobulbaceae > Desulfogranum. Next base: position 231,043 of record CAXXDG010000002.1, on the reverse strand, counting down.
GGAAAAATGAGTCCGATGCCGCGGGGCTGGTGAACCTGTATCTCATTGCCCGTCACCTGGAACGTATAGGTGACAGGACCAATAACATTGCCGAAGAGATCATTTACCTGGTTGAGGGAGAGATTGTGCGGGGGGGGGGGGAAGCAATTTAGAATAAAGCTGCGTATGACGCGCCGTTATTATTGAATACAGGGCCGGGTGTGCGGCGGATGCTCTGCCGGCCCTGAGTAGTATCGTGACGTGCCTGCTGCGTTGACGCTTACCCCAGGCAGGTGCCCGTCTCCAGGGCCGATTTGATCCACGGATGATCCAGTGGGATGAGTTTGCGTACTCCCACTACCTTTTCCAGGGGGACCAGTGCTGTGGATTCTCCTCGTACCGCGACCATGCAGCCGAATTTTTTGGCTGCAATGGAATCCACGCAGGCGGTTCCCAGTCGTGTCGCCAGAATACGGTCGGCAGCGGTGGGGGTGCCGCCTCGCTGCAGATGCCCAAGGATTGTAAGTCGGCTTTCCAGTCCTGTCAGCTGCTCCAGGGTGCTGGTCAGGCGCAGGGTATTGTTGGTTTGGGAGGTCTTGAATTGTTTCAGTGCCTCTGATATTTTTTCGAGTTTTTTGTCGTCCCCGTCCTTTTTGGCCTTGTGTTTTTTCTCCAGCAGTTCCTGATATTTCTTTGCATCTTCTTTTGGGAGCGCTCCTTCAGAAACAGCAACAATGGAAAAGTTTTTGCCGCGATGGCGACGTCGTCGGATGGCTTCGGCCACCACATTGACATCATAGGGGATTTCCGGAATCAGGATAACATCCGCTCCACTGGCTACTCCCGCTCCAAGACCGAGCCAGCCCGTGTTGTGTCCCATGATCTCGACCACGATGATGCGATGATGGCTGTGTGCGGTGGAGTGCAGTCTGTCAATGGCGTCCGTTGCAATGGACAGGGCCGTATCAAAACCAAAGGTGATATCCGTCTGGGCGACATCGTTATCAATGGTTTTAGGAAGGGTGATGACGTTCATGCCCGACTTGGAAAGACGAAAGGCGTTTTTCTGGGTTCCGCCGCCGCCGATACAGATAAGCGCATTCAGGTGATGGCGCTCGTAGTTATCCAGCATCACCTCGGTCATATCCTGCATTTTTGATCCGACAGGCATTTTGTGGGGCTTATCCCTGCTGGTGCCGAGTATGGTCCCGCCAAGGGTCAGTATGCCTGAGAGAATGTCTCCTTCAAGCTGTACAGTCCTGTTTTCCATTAAACCGCGGAAGCCGTCACGAAAGCCTATGACCCTCATGCCGTGGGTATTGAGCGCACTCTTTCCAATGGCGCGAATGGCTGCGTTCAGGCCGGGACTGTCGCCGCCCGCAGTTAGAACACCTATACATTTTCCCATGAGTATATATCTCCACACTGTTCCTGTTGAGTGCCCATTCGGAAATGGTTTTCTCGAAGTTTCGTTCTACACTCGCCTCTACTTATTTATAAGGGTAGCATAGATAAGGATAGCATAGTAAGCATATTATTTCAGCACCGGCAAGCTCTCTAACGAAATCCTAACTTCTTTTGAATAGTCGTTTAATAGTGATTCCATAATATGATGTCGTTTCAGACACCACTTACGGAGAGTTCATTATGTCGTCAAGTATGTTTTTAGTCGTTTTGCTGGGGCTTTCCGCCCTGGCCTTCCGGCAGGGAAGGAAAAAAGCCTTTGCCTCTGTTGCCGGCAACAGCCGAAGGCTGCATTCGCTTCCCAATTATTACGGGTTTCTTACCGGGTTGTGGTGTCTTATACCTGCTGCGCTTGTTTTCGCTGTCTGGCAGTTTTTTTCAGATACCGTCCTCACGTCGATCGCCATGCAGGATGTTTTCGCCCATTCCCCCGGGCTTAGCCCCGCAGAGCAGAATCTTTTGATCAACGACATGCGAAATATGGTGTCCGGGGTCATCAGCCGGGTCGATGCCGATCCCTTGCTTAAAACCGCTGTTGAACGTTACCTGCAGATACGTTCCGTCAGCCATGCGGCGCTGGGTGTTGTCATGCTGGTTGCAGCTCTGATCCCCGGTTATCTGGTATACTCCCGTATCAGACCTGAGTTGCGGGCAAGAAATCACGTCGAAAGAATCATAGAAATTTTTCTTATCCTTTGCTCCACAATTGCCATCCTGACCACTGTAGGGATTGTTCTGTCAGTGTTGTTCGAATCCATCCGTTTTTTTCAACAGGTTCCGTTTACTGATTTCCTGTTTGGTCTGAAATGGAGCCCGCAGATGGCCATTCGCGCGGATCAAGCCGGCAGTTCAGGCAGCTTCGGCGCTGTTCCCATCTTTACGGGAACATTCATGATTTCAGGCATTGCCCTGATCGTGGCGGTTCCCATCGGATTGATGTCTGCGATTTACCTCTCTGAATATGCCGGCCGTAAGTTCAGGTCCGTGGTCAAACCCCTGCTCGAAATTCTGGCGGGCGTGCCCACGGTTGTCTACGGTTTTTTTGCGGCTCTGGTTGTGGCCCCTTCTATCCGAGATCTGGGCAATGCCGTCGGCATGTCGGTATCTTCTGAAAGCGCATTGGCTGCCGGGCTGGTCATGGGGATTATGATCATTCCCTTTGTCTCTTCCCTCTCCGATGATGTGATAAACGCCGTCCCTCAGAGTCTGCGGGACGGCGCTTACGCCTTGGGCGCCACCCAAAGCGAAACCATCAAAAACGTTATCATACCTGCAGCTCTGCCGGGAATTGTCGGCTCCATCCTTCTGGCCGCCTCCCGGGCCATAGGTGAGACCATGATCGTGGTCATGGCTGCGGGCCTGTCTGCAAATCTTACAGCCAATCCTCTGGAAGCCGTGACTACGGTCACCGTGCAGATCGTCACGCTGCTGGTCGGCGACCAGGAGTTCGACAGTCCCAAAACCCTGGCGGCCTTTGCCCTGGGTTTGCTGCTCTTCGTCATTACCCTGGCCCTGAACGTAATCGCCCTGTATGTGGTTCGCAAGTACCGCGAAGAATACGAATAACGCCGTGGAGTTAACAGAAAAGACCTATGCAATCAACACAATCTTCAACCATGCAGGTCGTCAAGAGCGGCCTTGCAAAACGCTATGCCAGGGAAAAACGCTTCAAGATGTTGGGTATTGCCGCCATTGCCGGCAGTCTGACCTTTCTGCTGATTTTATTTAGTTCCATTGTCGGAAACGGCTATACCGCATTTCGTCAGAGCGTCATCCTGCTTGACATTCATTTTGACGAGCAGGTTCTGGATGTCGGCAACCTTCGCGACGCCAATTATTTGAAACTTGTCAGGGATTCCATGTCTGGATTGTTCCCCGAAGTTACCGGGCGCAGTGATAAGCGCATGCTCTCCCGTCTGGTCAGTTCCGGAGCGCCTTTCCAGCTGCAGAATATGGTGATCAGAGATCCCGGTCTCGTCGGCCGCACCATACAGGTGCGCGTTCCTGCGGATGATGAGGTTGATATGTTCATCAAGGGACATGTACCAAGAGACGTGCCCGAATCCGAGCGGCGCCTTACAGATGAGCAGATCGCCTGGATCGACCATCTGGTGGAATCCGGTCGTCTGGAACGAAAATTCAACAGGACTTTTTTTACTGCCGGTGATTCCAGGGAGCCTGAACTGTCAGGCATCAAAGGGGCCGTGACGGGATCCTTTTTTACCCTGATGGTCACCCTTGCCATTTCTTTTCCCGTCGGTGTAGCCGCTGCGGTGTATCTTGAAGAGTTTGCCCCGGCAAACAGGTGGACGGATTTTATCGAGGTCAATATCAATAATCTGGCAGCCGTCCCCTCCATTGTTTTCGGCCTGCTCGGTCTGGCGGTTTTTCTCAATTTTTTCGGCCTTCCCAGGTCCGCACCTGTGGTGGGCGGCCTCGTGCTTACGCTTATGACGCTGCCGACCATCATCATAGCCAGTCGGGCTTCCCTGAAATCCGTACCGCCTTCAATACGTGAGGCTGCATTAGGGGTTGGCGCCTCAAAATTGCAGACCATAACCCATCACGTACTACCTCTGGCCATGCCCGGCATGATGACCGGCACTATCATCGGTATGGCGCAGGCCCTTGGTGAGACGGCGCCCTTGCTGATGATCGGCATGGTGGCCTTTATCGTCGACATACCCGGAGGGGTGACTGATCCGGCTACCGTGCTGCCTGTACAGATTTATTTATGGGCGGATTCTCCTGAACGCGCCTTTGTGGAACGGACATCGGCTGCAATTATGGTACTGCTGGCTTTTCTCATCTTTATGAACGGTACGGCAGTATGGCTGCGTAAGAAATTCGAACGTCGCTGGTAGCATTCGACACAATGGAGAAACGAAAAATATACCTGTTGCTAACACAGCTTTAACAATGATGGGCTACATATCGCATCTCTGTAACGATAAATTCTACCTTTAGGAGCAAACCATGTTTAAAAAGACCCTTATCTTTGCTGCGGCGGCCCTTCTCGTCGGTACCGCAGCAGGCAGTTCCATGGCTTCCGGACGTGACTACATCTCCATTGTAGGCTCTTCCACCGTTTACCCCTTTGCCACAACAGTTGCTGAACAGTTCGGTAAAACCAGTAAATTCAAAACTCCTAAAATCGAGTCCACCGGATCCGGCGGAGGAATGAAACTGTTCTGTGCCGGTGTCGGTGTGGATACGCCGGATATCACCAACGCATCCCGAAGAATTAAAAAGTCCGAATTTGACACTTGCCGGAAAAACGGGGTAAAGGATGTCGTTGAAATAAAAGTAGGGTATGACGGAATCGTTGTAGCCAATGCAAAAAGTGCCCCGCAATTGAAACTGACCCGTAAAGAATTGTTTCTGGCCCTGGCTAAAAGCGTACCGGATCCCAAAGGCGGCGACAAGCTGGTGGCAAATCCCTACAAGACCTGGAAAGAAATCAATACAGATCTTCCTGAAACAGCCATTGAGGTTCTCGGTCCTCCGCCCACTTCCGGCACCCGCGACGCCTTTGTGGAACTGGTTATGGAAGAAGGCTGTTCTGAGTACGGGTTTATCAAAGCCCTTGATAAAAGCGAGTTCAAGGCCGCCTGCCACACTGTTCGCGAAGACGGCGCCTACATTGAAGCCGGTGAAAATGACAACCTGATCGTTCAGAAGCTTGAAGCAAATCCGGCAAGCCTGGGCATTTTCGGTTTCAGCTTCCTGGATCAGAACACCGATAAAATTCAGGGTTCCATGATCGAGGGCGAAGCGCCCACTTTTGAAAACATTGCAGACGGCAAGTATCCCGTATCGCGTCCACTGTACTTCTATGTAAAAAAAGCGCACGTCGGCGTTATCCCCGGTATGGAGGAATACCTGGCTGAGTTTACCGCAGATCGCGCCTGGGGTGAAGACGGTTACCTGGCGGAGAAAGGGCTGATTCCCGCTCCTGCGGAAGAGAGAAAATCATTTGCGGATGCAGCAAAAAATCTGACCCCGCTGAGCATGTAAAAAGTATTGTATGTCGGATGTGAACGTCCTACAATAGTACAGGTGTGGTTGTAATGCCGGATCTTTCCGCCTGCGGAGAGATCCGGCAACGTTGGAACAGGGCAATGGAAACGGTAATTGATATGGCGGATACCTTAAATATTGATGAACAGGCGCATGAACGTACAGCGCTCAAGGCAGACTCCCGGGGAAACGGTGAGCAGACCGTCGGCGCTCCGTTTGTTGATGAACCGCGCATGATCTGTCGTGATGTCAATGTGTTTTACGGTGAAAAACAGGCCATAGTCAATGTATCCCTGGATGTTGCCGAACATGAAGTTCTTGCTATGATCGGGCCGTCAGGATGTGGTAAATCGACCTTTCTGCGCTGTCTGAATCGCATGAACGATACCGTTGATATTTGTCGGGTAACTGGAGAGATCTTGCTTGATGGACAGAATATCTACGATAAAGACGTGGATGTGGTGCCCCTTCGAGCTCAGGTCGGCATGGTTTTCCAAAAGCCTAATCCGTTTCCCAAGTCGATTTTTGAAAATGTCGCCTATGGACCCAAGATTCACGGGCTGACAAACAGCAAGGCCGAATTGCAGGATGTTGTGGAAGATTCCCTGAAAAAGGCGGGGCTGTGGGACGAAGTGAGTGACCGATTGGAGCAGCCTGGAACGGGCCTGTCAGGAGGGCAGCAACAGCGACTGTGCATTGCCCGCGCAGTGGCGGTGCGGCCGGAAGTTATCTTGATGGATGAGCCCTGTTCCGCTCTGGACCCCATTGCCACCGCAACTGTCGAAGATTTGATCACGGAATTGCGGGAACAGTACACCATCGTTATAGTGACCCATAACATGCAGCAGGCGGCACGTATCTCCCAGCGCACCGCATATTTTCATCTGGGCCGATTGATTGAGGTCAATCCCACGGATCAGGTGTTTACTAATCCGAAGCACAGATTGACCGAGGATTATATCACAGGTCGTTTCGGCTGATATGTGAATGATTACAGCGTCGCAGGGACGTTGCAACGCGTGTCTGAAAGTGATGTGAATATTCGAAGAAGGGCCGAAAATACGACGCGTATTTCCGGCCCTTTTTCATTATGGGCAGACATCTCCCGGTTTCAGGAGGGGAGCGTGCGCGTTCAGAGTCTGGTCACTCTTCGCACTGCTACAGTGTCCCGTTGTACGGTACGATGATATTTGACGGCCGGTTTGCCGAACAGCATGATGTACCCGAGTACATGGTCATCCGGAATGCCGATTCTGGAGCACATCTCCGGGAGGATGGTGGTAAAGGCCCACTTGGCGAGCCCGTCCCAGAGCGTCCCGATACCCATCGAGGCTGCCATCAGTTCAAAATAGGCGAGGACGATATGGCAGTCCACCTCCGGGGAAGGTCCGTTTTTCGGAGAAGAGACAAGCAGCATGTGCGGCGCCTTGCGAAACAGCACATCATTCCCCTTATCCCATGCCCGGACAATACCTCCAAAAAACTCCAGTCCTCTGGGGAGCTGTTCAGCTTCCGCCAATTCACGGATACCTGCAATGGTCTGTTCCCGAATCAGGTCCATTACTGCCGGGTCTTCAACCAGGGTGAAAAGGAACTGTCGATTATTGACCCCTGTCGGAGCGTTGGCCGCCACTGTGAGCAGTCTTTTTATGGTTGCCGGATCCAGTGGATGAGGCGCGTATTTGCGCACCGATCGACGGCCGCGCAAAAGGGTTTCCACCTGCATGGGGGTAGGAAGATTATTGCGAAGATCAATGGAATTTTCAGGTAAGATTCCGAAAATGGAAAGCGCGCTGACCGGACAGACTGCGAGACAGTGCTGACAGGCTATGCATTGATCAGACTTTTCCTCGTTTACGCAAGGTTGCCCGTCTGCCATCTGTAAAATGGCATAGGGGCAGTCCGCAACACACATGCCGCACGCTGTACAGCGATCCTGGTCGATCTGCAGTTGTAAATCCATGTCGTCTCCAAAAAAATGAATAATAAGATAGCTTTGAAATACAAACTACACTATGTTACTACGTATCATATAATGACATGACACCCAATGAATATTGACCTGGCCATACAAGACCTGAAAGCATTCGATGGAGGAGTCGTGGATACATCCAGCCTCATCTACCTGCAGAAACTGTCCGTGCTGACGATTACCGCCTCTCTGGTATCATTATACATTCTGCCTCAGGTACGTGAAGAATTTTCCGCCGCTCTCCCTTCGAGCGTGCTCGGACTGGATGTGGTCGGACCGAATACGGACGCCGCTGTCGTGCTCGCGGCGAGGACATATGGACTGCCTGTCATTTCAGAAGATAAACGCATTTTGCGCCAGGCGAAATATCATCATGTTCCCTGTTTCAATTCCCTGATGCTGTTGCTCTACCTTCATTTCAGGCAAGCTGTAGATGAACTGTATTATTGGGATGCAGTCGGCAAGCTGCAAGGTTTTGCCCGTTATGGAGCAGAAATATACGCATTTGCCGAAACTGTTTTTACAACCATGAAATCTCGTGGTGATCTCTCTGCCTTTTCTTCCGACATCACGGAGGATGGGAAGCAAAATTTTCACAATAACAGGTAAAACAGGAGATAATCATCTCCTGCCGGGATAGTGAGATTGTCGATGTCCCTGTAACAAATAACCCTTTGCAATACGTTATATACTGGTAAGTAACCTGTTTATCGGCTTATGCCGATCACGCAGGGATTTTTCAAACAGGTACGATAACCGTTCATATGAGAGGTGTGATCAAATGGAACAACCTGCACATCAAAAAGGACGCCATAGCAGGCGTGTATTTCTGCAGATCTCCGCAGTGGCCGGAACCGCAGTTGCTTTGGGCGGTTGGTCGCTCCTGCCGCGGGATGCCCGGGCACATGTTGTTCGGGAGATCCGAACCTTGATGGGAACGCAGATCAGTCTGATTGTCTGCGGGCCGGATCGGGATGCCTGTTGCCTTGCCATGGAAAAGACCTTTGCCCGTATGGCGGAGATTGAAGGGTATCTCAGTCGGCATATGGAGGAGAGCGAGCTTTCTTGCTTAAATCGCGACGGGGCCGTAACTGCCCCCGGCAGCGACCTGCAGGAAGTGCTCTCCCTTGCAGACGATATTTCCAGCCTGACGGAAGGAGCTTTTGATGTAACCGTACTCCCGCTCCTGCAGATATATCAGGACAGACAGAATCCGGATGAGACCGTTCTTCGGCAGGCCCTTGACCTTGTCGGTTATCAACGCGTGCAACGTTCCCCTGAAATGGTAGGCTTCTCCAAACCGGGAATGGGGATAACCCTGGACGGCATAGGCAAGGGATATATTGTTGACCAGGGGGTCACTGCGCTGCATTCTGCAGGGTTCAATAATATCTATGTGGAAGCCGGTGGCGATCTGATGGTATCCGGCCATAAACCCCGTCGGCAGCCATGGCGCATCGGCGTTCGCAACCCGAGGCCTGAACAGCCGCAGAAAATGGTGGCCATTGAAACCAGCAGTTCGCTTGCCGTAGCCACATCCGGCGATTACATGCAATATTTTTCAGAAGATATGCGCCTCCATCACATCATCGATCCCAGGACAGGTATCTCGCCGCCTGAGCTTGCCAGTGCAACGGTAACAGCTCCGTCCGTTGCACTGGCCGACGGTCTGGCAACAGCGGCCATGGTCATGGGGCCTGAAAAAAGTATGGACATACTTGCTTCCCTGCCTGATTGCGAGGCCTTACTCATCGGCAAGGATCTTCGCCAATATCGTACAACAGGCTTCCAGGCATGATATGAATACCATCACTTTGACCAAAGGTATGAATCTCCCCCTTGGAGGGGCGCCCCGGCAGGAAATTCGTGAAGGAAATCAGGTTCGTCATGTCGCCCTGATCGGCGATGATTTCATCGGCCTGAAACCCACAATGCTGGTGCAGGAAAGGGATCGGGTGAAACTTGGACAACCTCTGTTTACAGATAAGAAAAATCCCGGATACTCATTCACATCTCCCGGCTGCGGCGTAGTCAAAGCCATTTATCGTGGAGCCAAACGTACATTTGAAAGCCTGGTGATTGCCCTGGATGGCGAGGATGCTGTTTCATTCAGCCGGCTCACGGAAAAACCGCTTTCAGAGCAGAAAGCCGAGGATATTCGCCGGGCGCTGTTTGATTCCGGATTGTGGACCGCTTTCAGAACCCGGCCCTATGGTAAAATCCCTGCAGCTGCAGCCACGCCGTCCTCAATTTTTATAAATTGCATGGACACCAGGCCGCTGGCCGCTGAGCCCGGAATGATCATGGAGGGGCAGGGTGAGGCCTTTCGTAAAGGCGTTGAAGTGCTGGTCGCCATGGCGGGCGTGCCGGTGCATGTCTGTTGTCCGGAAGGCAGCTCTCCACCTGTTACGGATATGGAGAAGGTAACCTGCCGGTGGTTCAGCGGGCCGCATCCTGCCGGCCTTTCCTCCACGCATATACATTTTGTCGACCCTGTGTATGAGGGCAAAGAGGTCTGGCATCTGGATTACCACGATGTCATCTCCCTTGGCCACCTGTTTCTCACAGGAGAGATACGTACGGAAATAGTGGTTGCCCTGGGCGGTGATAATTTTGCCAAACCCACTCTGGTGAGAACCAGGCAGGGGGCCTGCCTGCAGGAGTTATGCGAAGGCGAGCTCAGGGACGGACAGGGACACCGCCTCCTGTCCGGCTCTGTCCTTGATGGCCGTCCGGACAGCGAACGTACCGGATTTCTAGGAAGATATCACCGTCAGGTGTCTGTTGTCCGAGAAGGCAGCGGTAGGGCGCTGTTCGGCTGGATGGCTCCCGGGGCAAAAAGATTTTCTGCTACCCGGCTGTTCGCCTCAGCCTTTTCCGGACGGGCAAAAACATTGCCGTTCCTCACCGCGGTCTGGGGTGGCGACAGGGCCATTTTCCCCCTGGAGGTGTATGACCGGGTCATGCCCCTGGACATCATGGCGTTACCCTTGCTGAAGAGCCTGGCCATTCGGGATACGGAAAAATCCGCAGCTTTGGGATGCCTGGAACTGGTGGAGGAAGATCTGGCGCTCTGTTCTTTTGTCTGCCCGGGTAAAAATGAATTCGGTCCCATGCTCAGGGAGGTCTTGACCTCCATTGAGCAGGGAGAATAATACCGTCATCGTAAGTGGTTTGAGCAAAAGAGTGTCCTATGAAAATACTGAGTAATCTTTTTGAAAAGCTTGGCGCCGGGTTTGCGAAGGGCGGCCCCCTTGAGCGATGGTATCCCTTTTATGAGGCTGTGGACTCCTTTTTATTCCACAGTAGCAGAACCACCCAGGCAGCCCCGCATGTACGGGATGCCGTGGATTATAAACGCATCATGATCACCGTGCTTATCGCCTTGATACCCTGCACGTTCATGGCGCTGTGGAATACAGGCTATCAGGCCAACCTGGGCATGCAGCAGATGGGTATATCTCTGCCAGACGGCTGGCGGGGTGCGGTCATGGCGTGGGCCGGCGGATGTGATCCGCATTCCCTGCTGTCCAACTGCATCCACGGCGCGCTCTATTTCCTGCCGATCTATCTGGTTACCCTGGTGGTGGGCAGTATCTGGGAATCCCTCTTCAATATTCTCCGGGGCCATGAGTTTTCCGAGGCCTTTCTGGTCACCAGCCTGCTGTTTCCCCTGACCTTGCCGCCAACTATTCCCCTGTGGCAGGTAGCGCTGAGCATCAGTTTCGGTATTGTCTTTGCCAAGGAGGTTTTTGGCGGAGTCGGGCGGAATTTTATGAATCCGGCTCTGGTTTCCAGGGCGTTTCTCTTCTTTGCCTATCCGCTCCAGATAACCGGGGATACGATCTGGACGGCGGTGGACGGCTTTACCGGGGCTACCCCGATCAGTGCCGCTGCAGGCGGTCTTGTCCAGCAGGGCGCAGAGGGTACAGGGTATGGCTTCTGGCAGCTTTTTATCGGGACCGTTCCGGGCTCCATGGGCGAGACCTCCACCCTGGCCTGTCTGCTCGGGGTGGCTGTTCTCCTGATTACAGGTATTGCTTCCTACCGGATTATGCTCTCCATGTTTTTGGGGGGAGTGTTAATGGCCACTGTCCTGTTTCTGCTGCCCGGTGCATCAAATCCGCTGTATCAGATTCCGCCCCATTATCATATGGTCATGGGCGGCTTTGCCTTCGGTTTGACCTTCATGGCCACTGATCCGGTTTCCGCCTCGCAAACTCGAACAGGGCAATGGCTGTACGGAGCCTTTATCGGGATCATGGCGATTCTCATCCGTGTGGTCAATCCAGCCTATCCTGAAGGCGTAATGCTGGCAATCCTGCTTGGAAACGTTTTGGCCCCACTCCTGGATTATTTTGTGATTCAAGCTCATATACAACGAAGGGCGGTGCGTCATGGCTGAAGAACATCCTCTGAAACCCTTTTATTCCGTGCTGGTTCTGGCATTTTTCTGCTCTCTGCTGGTCAGTGGAGCGGCGGTGGGCTTACGGCCTCTTCAGGAGGCAAATAAGCAGCTGGATCAGCGCAAAAACATCCTGCGGGCGGCGGGCATCTTTTCCTCTGAGGTTCCTGTGGAACAACAGTTTGAAAAGGTGGAAACCAGGATCGTTGATCTGCAGAGCGGTGAATTTGTCGGGGAAGACGTGATTGCTCCACAGGAGTATAATCAACGAACAGCCGCCTTCAGCCGGGAGTATGGAAGCGAGCTTTCCCCTGAAGCGGACAAGGCCGGTCTCTCCAGAATAGAAAAATATTCCCTGGTCTATCTGGTCAGGGACGGTTCAACTGTGCAGGAGGTGGTGCTGCCGGTCAGAGGGAAAGGACTCTGGTCGACAATGTATGCCTATGTGGCCCTGGATGCCGACCTGAACACCATCCGGGGGATAAGTTTTTATGAACATGGCGAAACCCCCGGTCTCGGCGGTGAGGTTGAAAATCCCAAATGGCAGGCCGGGTGGTCAGGTAAAAAGATCTATGATACCGATGACTCGGTGGAGTTTACAGTGGTCAAAGGTGAATCAACGGCCACGGGCAACGACGCTGTATTTGAGGTGGACGGGTTGTCAGGTGCGACCATGACATCGGTGGGTGTCAGCGATCTTATGCAGTTCTGGTTTGGTGAGCACGGCTTTAAGCCGTTCATTGACAGGATACAGGCACAGGGAGGTTTTAATGGCTGATAGAAAACGAGATCTTCTGCTCCGTTCCATCATAGAGCGCAACCCCATTGCCCTGCTGGTACTGGGGATTTGCTCCGCACTCGCGGTCACCTCCCAGATGGCCACGGCATTGGTCATGTCCATTTGCGTGACCCTGGTTGTCGCCTGCTCCAGCTGCATTATTTCCACGGTTCGGCATCAGATCCCCAATTCCGTACGCATCGGCCTGCAGATAACGGTGATCGCCACCCTTGTCATTCTGGTTGATCAGGTGCTGAAGGCGTTTTTCTATGATCTTTCCAAGCAACTTTCCATCTTTGTCGGTCTGATCATTACCAACTGTATCGTCATGGGACGGGCGGAAGGGTTTGCCATGTCCAATCCCCCGATGAGCAGTTTTCTTGACGGTATCGGCAACGGTCTTGGCTATAGTTTTGTGCTCATGAGCGTGGCCTTTATACGGGAACTCTTCGGCGCCGGGACCCTGTTCGGCTATGAGGTGCTGCCGTTGGTCTCCAACGGGGGCTGGTATGTTCGCAACGGGCTGCTTATTTTACCTGTAAGCGCCTTTTTTCTGATCGCAGTGCTTATCTGGATACTGCGGACCATAGATCCGGTTCAGGTGGAGAAAGACTGATGGCTCACTATTTTGAGATAATCATTCGCTCGTTATTTATCGAAAACCTGCCGTTGAGCTTTTTTCTGGGAATGTGCACCTTCCTGGCTATTTCCAAAAAGGTCAAATCCGCCGTGGGGCTCGGCAGTGCGGTGATGTTTTTGATGGTTATCACTGTTCCCGTGAATAATCTGCTGCTCAACAAGGTGCTCAAACAGGGGGCTCTGCAATGGCTGGGGCAGCCGAATCTTGACCTGACCTTTCTCGGCCTGCTGACCTACATCGGTATCATCGCTGCAATCGTGCAGATACTTGAAATGGTCCTGGACAGGTTTATTCCGGCGCTGTATGCGACTCTGGGAATCTTTCTGCCGCTGTTGACCGTCAACTGTGCAATCCTCGGCGGTACGCTGTTCATGGTTGAACGGGACTATTCCTTTGGGGAAAGCGTAGCCTATGGCTTCGGGGCCGGGGGCGGTTTTTTCCTGGCAGTCGTGCTCCTGGCCGGCGTGCGTGAAAAGCTGGAATATGCAGATCCTCCCGCAGCCTTGAGGGGCCTGGGCACAACCTTTATCTGTGCAGGCCTTATTGCCCTGGCATTTATGGGGCTGGCCGGGTTTTAAGCTGCGGCATACGGATGTACAACGGATTCAGGTGGGAGAATGTTCTATGATTGAAATCATGTATGCTGTGCTCTGTTTTTTGAGCATCCAACTTGTTCTGGTTACGTTGATTGTAACGGCTAAAAAAGTTCTGTTGCCCGGCGGGCAGGTAACCATAACCGTGAACAAGAGCAAGGAGCTGGAGGTGCAGCCGGGCGGTAAGCTGCTGACGACCCTGGCCGATCAGGGAATTTTCCTTTCCTCTGCCTGCGGCGGCGGAGGCAGTTGCGGGCAATGCCGTTGCATGGTCGAAGAGGGCGGCGGCCGGATTCTACCCACGGAACTGAACGCCATCAGCAGGGCTGAGGCAAAAAAAGGTATGCGTCTGTCGTGTCAGGTTCCAGTAAAAAGGGATTTGACCATTCAAGTGCCTGCAGAGATGCTGGAGACTCGAAAATGGGAGTGTGTGGTCGCTTCCAACCGCAACGTGGCAACATTTATTAAAGAACTGGTGCTGCAGCTGCCGGAGGGTGAGCAGGTTGATTTTAAGCCGGGCGGCTACATCCAGATCGAAGTTCCCCCCCATGAGCTCTCGTATAAGACCTTTGACATAGATGAAAAATTCCTGGGTGACTGGACCAAATTCAAGATGTTTCAATACAAGTCCGATGTCAGCGTTCCCGTTACCCGCGCCTATTCCATGGCCAACTATCCAGGGGAAGAGGGCATCATCAAGCTCAATGTCCGTATTGCCAGCCCACCCCCAAGAGGACCCCTCGGCATTCCGCCGGGGCAGGCGTCCTCATATATTTTTAACCTGAAAGAGGGGGATGATGTCACCATATCCGGTCCATACGGAGATTTTTTCATTGAAGAGAGCGACTCCGAGATGATTTATCTGGGTGGCGGGGCAGGGATGGCTCCTTTGCGCTCGCATATATTTGAGCTGTTCAAGGCCCGTGATACCAGGCGGAAGGTTTCTTTCTGGTACGGCGGCCGCAGTCTGCAGGAGGTCTTTTATGCAGACGAGTTTGAAGAGATAGCCCGGGAATATGAGAATTTTGAATTTCATGTCGCCCTGTCCGATCCACTTCCGGAAGACAACTGGGAGGGCAAAGTCGGTTTCATTCACCAGGTTCTCTATGATTCGTACCTGAAAGACCACCCGGCTCCGGAAGATATCAACTATTATATGTGCGGCCCACCCATGATGGTGTCAGCGGTTTTGGATATGTTGGATAATCTGGGCGTGGAAAAGGAAAACATCCATTTTGATGATTTTGGAGGCTGAACATATGGGAGAATTCGCGCTTCTTTTTGGTATAACCTTTGCCGTGATCTCCCTCTTTGCCTGGCTGCTCATATACACCCGTGGTAGAAAGAGCCGGGACAGCGGGCAGGGAGGCAGACAGAACGGCTGTTCCTCAGGAGGGTGTTGCTGCAGTGCTCAGCCTGCAACACATCGGCCTGTTCATCTGCAGCAGAAAATTTCCCATCTTTGACCTCTGGGACAGTAATTCGACGTCATTCATGAAATACGGTTTTACATCCTGGCTGCTCGCCATTCGTCCCAAAACGCTTCCCGCAGCCATGGGGCCTGTATTGGTCGGCAGCGCGCTGGCTTTTCAGTCCAGGACGTTCTCCTGGCCGCCTGCTTTGCTCTGCCTCCTCTTTGCCCTGTTGATTCAAATCGGCACCAACTTCGCAAACGATTATTACGATTTTCTCAAAGGAGCCGATACAGAGGAGCGTCAGGGACCTAAGCGGATGACCGCTTCCGGCCTGATCCCCCTGAAAAGCATGCAATGCATGACGGCCGGGATTTTTGCCCTGGCTTTCCTCGTCGGCATTGGACTCATTAACTTCGGCGGCTGGTGGCTGCTTGTAGTCTGCATATTGTCCATCCTGCTCGGTTACGGCTATACTGCAGGCCCTTTTCCTCTGGCCTACCTGGGGTTAGGTGAGATTTTCGTTATGATCTTCTTCGGCTGGATTGCCGTGGGCTGCACCTATTGGGTGCAGGCCGGCGAATTCAACGTCCTGGTCTTTCTGGCGGGCACCGCAGTCGGAGCCTTGAGCACAAACCTGCTGGTGGTGAATAATCACCGGGATGTGGAAACAGACATCAAGGCAAATAAACGCACCCTGGCCGTACGATTTGGCCGGGGTTTTTCCGCCTTTGAATATCGGGCCTGGTTTGTGATCGCCCTGGTCTGTACCCTGGCCATGACCTACCTCTTGCAATCCTTATGGCTGCTGCTGCCCCTGGCTGTTCTGCCGCTTGGCGTGAAACTCTGCGTGATGATGGGCCGGCCGCAAAGGGGGCAGGTCTACATATGCATGTTGGGGAAAACCGCAGCGGTCTTGATTCTCTATTCTCTGTTGATGAGCTTGGGCCTGGCTCTGAGCTGATTGTACGCCTGCAATGGAAGGATGAACAAATATTGTATTGGTTATTTGATTATGAAATCCGGAAGATGAGAACAGGCATTGTACTTTGTATTTTCCTTTTCCTGCATGTGATGCCGCTGAAAGCCGCTGAAATGTCGGAGTTTCCCCTGGAGCCTCCTGATACGTCCAGCCCTGCCGGAACATTGCATGAATTCATGAAATATTCCGACAGGTTTGCCAAAGCCATGCGGCAAGGCGAGCAGGATGAGCGGCTTTTACAGGAGATGTGGGAAAAAGCGGCTGATTGCTTTGATCTCAGCAAGACCCCGCCTTCCATGGCTCGGGATGTCGGTCTGGAATCCGTGCTCAGGCTGCGTGAAATTCTTGATCGGCTGCAGCCGGAAGATCTGGAGAAGGTACCTGACAAAGAAGGTATGCAGGAGCAGGAAACAGACAGGTGGCAGATACCGCATACTGAGATCGCTATTGGCCGAATCGAAAACGGGCCCCGTCAGGGAGAGTATTTGTTTAGCGCTGAAACGGTGGCAAGACTGGACGAATTCTACCAGGAGGTCAGACATCTGCCTTATAACGACGGAGCGGTTCAGGGAATATACGAGGAGTATATTTACTCTTCCGGATGGATGATTCCCGACGGTTTTATCGGCTCACTGCCCGAATGGATGAAGACGGGCTACAAAGGACAGGCCGTATGGCAGTGGCTTGGAATGTTTGTTGCCGTCCTTTTCGGCCTTGCCTGTATCCGGCCTCTGGTTCGGGTATATAATCGGGTGAAAGTCGAACCTGACAGGTTCGGCTGTCGTTTCCATCTTTTACTGTTCCCTGTGCTTGGGATGGCTGTCTGTCTGCTGGTTGAGTATATTGTCCGCACCCAGATCAATATCACCGGCCAGGTGCTTATGGCAACGACCATGTGGCTGGAGGTGATGTTTCTCAGCTTTCTGGCATGGATGATCCTGATCGGCAGTACTATAACCATGCACGCAATTATTGCCTCCAGACATATCCGGGAAGAAACTCTTAATGCTGATTTTATCGAAAGCGCCGTAAAACCCCTTCCTTCAGGTCGGGGATATAAGGCGCTCGGCCGTTAGGTCGGTCTTTGCTGTTCCTCAATATACTGTTTGATCACGGTCAACGGTGCCCCGCCGCAAGAACTGGCAAAATAGGACGGGGACCAGAGTACCCCCTTCCAATAGATTCTTGCAAGTTCCGGCACCTGTTGGCGTAGTTTCCGGGAAGAAACCCCCTTGAGACTGTTCACCATCTTGGATACCGTTGTTTTCGGGGGATAATTTACCAGCAGGTGGACGTGGTCGCTCTCGCCGTTAAATTCTGTCAATTCAGCGTCAAACTGGTTAAGCACATGAACAAAGATTTCTTCCAGGGCAGACAGGGCCTTGCTGTCAAATACATGTTTTCGGTATTTGGGAACAAAAACCAAATGAACGTGCATGTTGAAAACGCAATGTCTGCCGGTTCTGATGTCAGTATTTTTCTTCATAATGTCTTGACTATATCATAAGACCAATGCTAAAATCAATACATGACCATACGCAAGGCATACAAATTCAGACTCAAGACCAATCCAGAAATTGAAGGACTGTTCTTTCAATTTGCCGGTTGTAACCGTTTGGTCTGGAACAAAGCCCTTGCCTTGCAGAAAGACGCCTTGGATAAGATCAAAAAGGTATTGTCGTATAACCACCTGGCCGGATGTCTGGTCAAATGGAAAAAGGACGATGACACCTCCTTTTTGACAACAGCTCCGTCCCAAACCCTCCAACAAACTTTAAAGGCCCTGGACCGGGCCATGAAGGACGCATTTGACAAGAAACAGCCAGGGAAGCGGTTCCCGGTCTGGAAGAAAAAGTTCAAATGTGCTGATTCCTTCCGGTATCCCCAGGGGTTTAAACTGGAAGGGAACAGGGTGTTCTTGCCTAAAATCGGTTGGGTCCGGTTCCATAAGAGCCGGGAGATCCAGGGAGCACCCAGGAACATGACCGTTTCCAGGAGAGGGAAGCATTGGTTTGTTTCCATCCAGACCGAACAGGATATCCTGATCCCTGAAAGGTCGGTGTACAACCCGTACCATGATGTTGTTGGAATTGATATGGGCATCGCCCGGTTTGTGACCGATTCCACCGGGGAGTATATCGAACCATTAAACAGTTTCAAGAAATTGGAAAACAAACTGGCCCGGGCGCAAAGGCTCCTGTCCAGAAAACAGAAGTTTTCCAACAACTGGAAAAAACAGAAACAGGCTGTATCCAAACTCCATATCAAAATTGCAGATGCCAGAAACGATTTTCTTCAAAAGCTGTCCACGATCATGAGCAAAAACCACGCCGTGATTGTGGCCGAAGATTTGAGGATAAAAAATATGTCGGCATCTGCCAAGGGAGATATGGAGCACCCAGGGAAGAAAGTCAACGCCAAGGCCGGATTGAACAAATCAATTCTGGACCAGGGCTGGGGCAACTTCCATCGGATGATTGGATACAAGCAGGAATGGTCCGGTGGTAAGTTGATCCAGGTGGACCCGAAGAATACGTCCCGGACCTGTCCCGGCTGCGGCCATGTCTCTGCGGATAATAGAAAAACCCAGGCTTTGTTTCTTTGTACTGAATGTGGTTACACGGCCAATGCCGACTATGTGGGTGCAATCAATATCAAAGCTCGGGGGATTGAAGAATTAAAGGCGGCAGGGCATGTCGTCTCAAGCCTGTGGAGGGAGAACGTCAGTTCCCCGACGAAGCAGGAACCAGCAATCCCGGGCAACCGGGATCTGTGCCTAACCCCGGCTTAGTCCGGGAACAGGAATCCCCTTCCTTTAGGTAGGGGAGGATGTCAACAAATTACTCTGTAGATTGGTGTCTTTCGGATTGATCTTCCTGCTGGTTTACAGGGCCGGCAGTTATTTTGGCCTGCCCATCACCGCAGTGTTTGCCTCTGCCGGTGTCGTTGGTGTGGCGGTGGCCCTGGCCGCCCGTGAAACTCTGGCCAACTTTTTCGGGGGGATTTCCATCCTGATGGACAGACCATTCAGGGCGGGCGATTATATTGTGCTCGATTCCGGAGAGCGGGGACAGGTAAAAGCAGTCGGCATGCGCAGTACCCGTCTTCTTACCAGGGATGATATCCTGGTCACTATCCCTAACTCCGTTATCACCAATGTGAAGATCGTCAATCAGAGTGCTCCCTATCCCCATTTCAGGGTGCGAATAGGAGTCGGAGTAGCCTATGGTTCCGACCTGGACGAAGTTGAACGTATCCTGTTGGATACCGTGTCCGGTGAACCGGAAGTCATGGAAGAACCTGCACCAAGGGTGCGTCTTCGCACGTTCGGCGAGTCTTCCATAGATTTTGAGCTTCTTGTCTGGGCCAGACGCCCGGAGGAAAAGGGAAAACTCATCCATGATATGAGCAAACGTATCTATACACGCTTTAATCAGGCCGGCATCGTTATGCCCTGTCCGCAGAGGGAGGTGTATATACACCAGATATGATGTAGGGAAAACTACTGAAAAATAGGGCGCTACGCTTGGGTAACCGTATTCCGGCCCTGGTTTTTCGCACTATACAGCCCCTTGTCTATCCGTGAGATGAATGCTGCGGTATTTTCTTCTGCTTCATATCGTCCGTATCCGAAACTGACGGTCACGCCGCCGTCTATTCCAAAATCATGGGCCTCGATCGTTTTGCGCAGTTTCTCGACAAGCTGCCCGCCGCCGCTCAATGTCGTGTCGGGCAGTATAATGAGGAACTCCTCTCCGCCCCATCGTCCGATGTGATCGTTTCGGCGGATGAAGCCGCTGACGAGTGCGGCCAGGGTTTGCAGTACCTCGTCACCTTTCTGGTGACCGTAGGTGTCGTTGATCGATTTAAAATGATCGATATCAAAAATGGCCATGGTCAGAGGGACGCCGGTCAGCCCACACCTCTCTATCTCTGTTTTCAGGCGGTTTTCAATTGAGCGTCTGTTCAATAGCTGGGTCAGGTGATCCACAGTGGAGTAATGATGGAGTTTCTCATTGAGGAGCTGCAGCTTTCTGGCGTACCTTCCCAACGAGATTTGCCGCCAGACCAGAAAAAGAAGAAGGAGAGAAACTCCAACAGCGATTCTTATAACGAGTGTTTGATCGATGAATTGTTTTTCCACCTCTATATCAAACCATTTCTTGTAAAGTCCGACCTTCTCCTGTTCCGTTAAAGACGCTACGCCTTTGTCAAGAATCGAGTGGAGCTGGTCGTTTCCTTTTCGTATACCCAGTTTCATGCTGTTCTGCTGCGGAACCGAGCCCACGATTTTGATATTCTCAAGGGCCAGGGTCTCGATGGTGTTGACCACGGTCGGCAGGCCGTCGATGGTGGCAAACGCCTTATGTCGGCTGACCATGTTGAGTGCCTCGCGGGTGTTTTCAACCTCGATTATTTCAATCTGCGGATGATTGGCTTGAATATGCTCGGTAATAAAGTAGTGGGCCTGCAGCGCCAGTTTTTTTCCGTATAATTCGGAATAGTCGCCGATAAAGGAGGCGTCTTTACGGGTGGCTATGACGGTTGCGAAATCAAAATAGGGGCGGGTGAAAGCAAGGAACGTGCGTGATTCCTCGGTCTCGTTCATCAGGGGAATGATATCGCACTTCCCTTCTTTTATACTGTTCAGGCTTTGTTCCCAGGTTTCGGTGGGAACAAGGACAAGGCTGATCCCCAAACGCGCTGCGATTTTATTTATCAGGTCTGCTGACAAGCCGCTGTGTTTTCCCGATGCATCGATGTAATCGAGCGGGGGCCAGGAGGGATCCGCACAGAAAGTGACCTGATTGTTTTCATACAGATACCGTTTTTCCGGTACGCTGAGGTTGATCATGTTCCGTTCATATATTTCGTTGGCTTTAAGGAGCCACTTTTTGCGAATCTTGTTGAGTTCATCACCGGAAATTTCATTGAGTCCTTTCTGGATAATGGAATGCAGGACCGGAAGGTTGGAACGTGTCCCTATGGTCAAGTCGGAGATGAAAGGCGCTTCGTTAACCTGAAAGGCCATGTGAATATCCGGTATTACCCGTTGTGAGACGATGTAGTCCACCACCCCGATCTCCTCCATAAAGGCATCGGCTTTGCCGGAGTTTACCGCTCCGATACATTCCAGAATATCGCGGACCGGTAGGAGATGAATCTCAGGGTGGTATTTGGGAAGATTTATCTCCAGATCGAAACCTGAGGGGATGGCAATGGTTTTTCCTTTCAGGTCATTGAATGAATAATATTGATTTTTGTTTTCTTCGTTGACAAAAACACCGGTGAGACTCTTGACGTAAGAGGACGTGAACTGAAAACGGTCCCTTCTTTCGGGCAGGTCGATGATGTTGAGCATAACATCAAGCCTGTCATCCCCGATCATCTCCACAAACTCAGCCCAACTCGGGCCGCTGACGTATTTGATACTAAGTCCGGTTATTTCCGCGACACGGTTCATGACATCTATGCTGATGCCCTGGGCGGAGCCGTTCTCGTAAAAATTGAAAGGCGGCCAGTCGGTTTCGTTATGTATCCGGACGGGTTGATGATTTGCGATAAATTCCCGCTCTTTGAAGGTCAACTCAAGGGCGGAGGCCGGTGCTGCACAAACAATACAAGTAAGGAGGGCGAAGATGATATGGGTGTTTTTCACTGTATTTCAGGGGGGTAATCTTTGATTTCTTGAGTCTTGTCTTTTGGAGAGTCGGGCTGTATCCTGACCGTAACAATATGTTTTTGTTTTGTAGGATACCTGGAATCTCTTACCATTTCCAGAAAAGTCAGGCAGAATTCCGGTCCGGCACCGACATTCGGGTAATACATGTTTACCTGTTATTTCACCATAAGGGAATTCCTGTAAATGCATAAGGTCATCATATTTTTAGGGTCTCTTTGTACTCTGTTTTTTCAACACGTAGTATTGGCGCAGGATATTACCATACCGCTCACTCAGGCGGAGCAGAATTGGCTTTCCCTAAAACACACGGTGCGGGTTCGTGTGGGAGATTGGCCCCCTTTTATGTTTTGCAAAGAGGGGTTTGACGGCATAGCCGTTGATTACATAAAAGAAATTTTTACCCTTCACAATATTCGCTATGAATTTGTTTCCGAAAAAGAGGCTCCCTGGAACAAAGCCTTGGAGAATATAAAAGAGCATCGGGTGATAGATCTGATACTGACCGCCAAAGTCACAGAAGATCGAAAAGCGTTCATGGTTTTTACCGATGAATATCTTTTGCTGCCCTGGGTAATCTTCAGCAGAACTGATTCTGATTTTATAGGCGGCATGCACGATCTTGCAGGAAAGACCGTTTGTGTTCCAGAGGGATATGTCATGCATGATTTGTTGAAAAATACGTACCCTGAGATCAATCTCTCGGTAATTTCCGGTGACAGCCTGGTCCCTCAATGTCTGCAGACTCTTGCCGATGGGACAGTTGATGCCTATGTTGGAAATCTGGCCGTTGGCAGCTTTGTCATCCAGACCAGGGGGTATGCCAACGTGAAAGTTGCGGCTCCAACATCATTCGGCGATCATAACCAGGCAATGGCCGTTCGTGGTGACTGGCCGGAGCTTGCCGGGATTATCAACAAAACTTTGCAGAGTTTTACTCCCCAGGAACATAGCGATATTCGCAATAAATGGCTTTCCGTACGCTACGAACATGGCATCCGTCCAAAAGAAGTTATACAGTGGGGTGTCGGTATCACAAGTGTCCTGGGCTGTATATTGCTGTTCATCCTGTTCTGGAACCGGAGACTGCAACAAGAAATATCCGCACGGCAACAAAGCGAGCAGAATTTGCGGGAAAGCAAAAATGCATATCAATGTCTGTCTGACGCTGCTTTTGAAGGTATTGTGTTATTGAAAGAGGGGATCATTGTCGACGTCAACCAGGCAATGACCAGGATATTCGGCTACACCTCTTCAGATGTCTTGAAAAGAAAGCACATAACCGCGTTGATTGCCTCGGAGCATCGTGAAGAAGTGCGGGATAAGATTGCGAAGCAATATGAGGAACCATATGAAATCAATGGGTTAAAAAAGGATGGCACCATATTCCCCATCGAAGCCCATGGTAAAATGTCTTCCTTTGAAGGGCGCCGGATCAGGGTGACGGCAATTCGCGATCTCACAGAGAAAAAGAAAGCGGAAAACGAAATACGAATATTACAGGGAATTATTCCCATATGCATGCACTGCAAGGGAATTCGGGATGATCAGGGGTACTGGAATCAACTGGAACAGTATATTGCAGATCATTCAGATGTACAGTTCAGCCATGGCATCTGTGAGACGTGCCTTGAAAAATATTATCCTGAATTGCAAAAATAATGATTTTTCAAGGCAAGCCGACGCAGGGAAACTCCCCCTTCCTATCCCACCAGAACCATCGCAAGGAGATACCCAAGCAGGCAGGCTGTTGTCACGCCTATCAGGCCTGGCACCATGAAGCTGTGGTTGAAATACCATTTTCCGATTTTAGTGGTGCCCGAGGTGTCAAAGTTGACCGTCGCAATATCGGAAGGATAGTTGGGGATGAAAAAATACCCGTAGCTTGACGGCATTATGCCGATCAGCAGCGCCGGCGGCAGGCCGAGTGCCAGCCCTACAGGCAGCATCATCCTGCAGGTCACAGCCTGGCTGTTGACCACCACCGAAACAATGAACATGGCAAGAGCGAAGGTCCAGGGATAGGTGCTTACCATTTGGGTAATGCCCTCCTGAAAACTCGGCAGCGCGAATTTGAAATACGTATCACTCATCCAGGCGATTCCGAAAATGGCTATTGCCGCTACCATGCCGGATTTGAATACAATCCCCTCCGGCACCTTTGCCGTATTGGTCTTGGTCACCAATAGGATAATACCGCCGAATGCCAGCATCATCATCTGTATAACAACGGCCATGTTGAGGGGCTTTTCACCTTCCACGATGGTCCGAATGCCGGGCATCAAGGCAATTACAACAATGGATGCCAGCGCCAGGATAAAAAGAAGCACCGCGTTACGGGCAGATGCAGGCAATTTTTCATCAAGGGTGGTGGCTGTGCTTTCTGCGATCCTTTTCTGCCAGATGGGATCCTGCAGGCGGCGCTGGTATTCCGGGTCGTCTTCAAGCTCGACCCCTCTACGCATGCTGAAAAGGGACATGGCAATGGTGCCGGTAAGGGTTGCGGGAATGGTAACCGAGAGAATGGAAAGCAAGGTGATATTGGGGGCGATGTTGCTCAGTTGGGCCAGGTAATACACCACCGCCGCAGAAATGGGACTTGCGGTAATGCCGAGCTGAGAGGCGACGGATGCCGGCGCCATGGGACGTTCCGGTCTGATCCCGTTTTTCAGCGCCACATCGCCGATAATCGGCATGATGGAATATACTGCATGACCGGTTCCCAGCATAAAAGTCATGGTGTAGGTTACCAGGGGACCGAGCAGGGAGACGCGCCTGGGATTGGAGCGTAAAATTCGTTCAGCCACCTGGAGCATATATTTCAAGCCGCCCGCAGCTTCAAGCACCGAAGCACAGGTTACAACAGCCAGAATGATGAGCATCACGCTGATCGGCGGGCTCGAAGGCGGCATTTTAAAGATAAAAACCTCGATGGCGAGGCCTATCCCTGAGACAACACCGAGCCCGATGCCGCCGAAACGACTTCCGGTGTAAAGCATGAGCAGCAAAAAGAGAAACTGAATGTACAGCATAACGTACTCCCATAAGTTACCTGGTTTTTGATGAACTGCAGCCTGATTTGACTCTCCATCAAGAGTAACCTGGATGTGCTTGTGCTGTATATATTACCGGAATAGTGTTTGTTTATTTTATTGTGGTACTTGTGCTCATTGTGTTCACGTTGGATAGAGACTGTCGGTGAAGAGGGCAATGGGCGAGAGGGTCACCCCTTGAAATAACGGCGCTCAGGGCGGCCTACTGCCCCGTACAAGAGATCGGCCGTGAGAAAACCCTCGGAAACGAGATATTCCAGGTAGCGCCGGGCAGTGGATCTGCTGACGCCTATCTGCTTGCCTACTTCTTCGGCGTTGAAGCTTTGTGTATCGGCTGCTTCAAAAACTGTCCGCACTTTGGAAAGGGTCAATGTGTCGATGCCCTTGGGCATGTCACTCTTTTTTTCCACCTTACTTTTCAAGCCGGGATGCAGCAGGCGGTCTACAACGCGTTGATCCAAAGGTGTTTCCTGGTATGTTTGACTGAAATAGTCATGAAATTTTCGTAAAGCCTCCTGAAGCCTCGGTAAAAATACTGGTTTTACAATATAATCGAACACTCCCCCACGGATAGCTTCCTGGAGAAAACCGATTTCTCTGGCCGCAGTAATTAAAATGACATCGCACGGCTTTTTTCCCATTCGTACCTGATGCAGTAGATCCATGCCGTTATCAACCGGAAAAAAGAGGTCCAGCAACAGGAGGTCCGGTTCCAGAATTTCTATCATTTCCCGGGCGTCTGCAATGGTGTTTGCCAGACCGACTACTTCAAAGTCAGTATCTTTTTCAAGGAAACGTTTGTGCAGGTCAGCTATGCGCAGGTCGTCATCCACCACCAGCACCCGCACCTTCGGAATTTTTTTCTGTGTCATTTCTTTGTCCTATGGCCGTCTTCAATCATGGATACCCTCATGTACAAAACGCCTGTGGTACTGCTGCAGTCATTCTATACCTTACACCGTACAGTGTTTCTTTGGGAGAATGACCGTAAATATTGATCCGCCCAGCTCACCGTCGCCCAAAATTATCTGGCCGCCAAGCCGATTAACCGCACGCCGTACCAGGTGCAGCCCCATGCCTCTTCCCTGACCTTTTTTCGTAGTAACCCCGGCTTGGAACATGGTTTCCAGCATGTCTTGGGCGATCCCCGGTCCGGAATCTTCCACTTCAATAATGAGATCCGGGCCGAGATCAGTCAGGTACAATCTGACAGTACGCGGCTCTTTCTTTTCGGCGGCAACAGCTTCGAATGCATTATCCAGCATATTGCCGATAATGGTAACCAAGAGTTCACGGTCAAGTGCTGCAGGCAGCTGGATAAAAGAGTTCTGTTGGTCAAATTCGAGATCGATCTTCAGTTCACACGCTCGGTTGTACTTCCCGAGTATTACACCCGCCAGCACAGGATCAGGCACCGTCTCTGAAAGGGTGCGGATGAGTTTCTGATACCCGCCGGCTTCGGTCATGATCAGCTCAAGCGCCTCCTGATGGGCGCCCAATTGGAGAAGCCCTGCTATTGTGTGGAGCTTATTTGAATATTCGTGGGTCTGCGCCCGCAACAGACCTGTGTATTCCTGGACATGGGAAAGTTCCTTTGTCAGCCGGTGCAGTTCGTCCTTGGGACGAAACGTGATGACCAGGCCGGCTCCTGTATCATCAAGCGGCATGACGTTGACAATCATCAGCTGCTCGTTGATAACGATTTCCGCGTCCACGAGTTCTTCCCTGTTCTCCAGGATATTTTCTAATTCCCGGCTGTCGCATATTTCAAATAACGGACGCCCCTGAAGATGAATTCCCTCAGGTTGACCAAGATATTTCCTTGCGGCCTGATTGACAACCGTAAGGCGGCCTTTATTGTCAACGGCAAGGATACCTGCCCGGATGGCAGAGATAATAGCGTTGCGTTCACGAAAAAGTGCTGCAATTTCATCTGGTTCAAGTCCGAGTATTGCGGATTTCATACCCCGGGCGATGAGTGTTGCTCCAAAGATGCCGAAGATAAGAACTATCCCGACATATTTCAGGATATCGAGCTGTTTTGCCAGGATTTGTCTCTCTATAGAGCTCGTCAGGTAGCCGACAGCTACAAAACCGATAACACTTCCGTCTCCATCATGAACAGGCACAATACCGCGCAATGACGGTCCTAACGTACCGGTTGCCTGTGATATATAGGATTTTCCACGTACAAGGGCATCGTTTTCATCGCCGCCGACAAACTTCTTGCCGATCCGTTCGGGATCCGGATGCGACAGCCGGATCCCGTTTGCATCACCAACCACCACAAATTCAGCTCCGATGGATATCCTGATTTTTTCGGCAATGGGTTGCACAGAGTCGGGGTCGGAAGTCTTTACACCGCTGATGATCAGGTCGTTCAAGGCGATTGCGGTTGCCGTGTCAATTGCTTTTTGTCCGATCTGATCCTGCAGCAGCTTTTCTGCTGATTCGGAAAAAAGTGCGCCGACCAGGCTTACCAGAAAGATGAGTAGACCTGTCACCAACAGGCTCAACTTTATCTGCAGGCGACGAGGCAGAAATCGGTCCACGATTTGAAATATCTGCAAACGGGATCGCGCTTCCCGGTAGTGATGGAGCTTTTCTGTCTTTTTCATGAAAATGATTTTTTTCAGTATTTCATATGGGTACCTTGCAAAAATGAGATATGAATACTAACACAATACTATTGTGCGCACTAACAGAAGACAAGTAACTTCATGTGGATATTACTCTATTATATCTGCAGGCCGGCAGAAATGTGGGATACACTCTAAAAAAGGATAATAGGAGGAAATAATGGCGAATTTTACCGAACTTTTTGGCTCTATCCTTCAACAGGGATTATCTTCATCAGGTTCATCCCGGTTAAACAATGCACTTCAAGGTGGAAGCGGATTGAATGACCTGCTTGGAAACCTTGGCAATATGTTCTCGCAGGGAGGGGGAAACTCAAATCTTGGCAATGTGCTCAGCGGTGCGCTTTCCTCTCTTGGAGGAAATCAGGCCGCCCTTGGCGGTTTAGGTGCTCTTGGAGGAGCCTTGCTTGGCGGTGGATCCAGGTCGGCCAAAGGCGCTCTTGGTGGAGGCGCTCTGGCCATGCTTGCATCTTTGGCATTTTCCGCTTTAAACAAGGGAAATCAGGCGCCGTCTTCTTCAAATGCCATGCAGTTTGTCGGCGACGCAGGGGAGCAGGCAATGGAACAGGACGCCGAGGTTCTGGTGCTGGCCATGATCAATGCCGCCAAAGCAGATGGTGCCATTGATGAGCAGGAAACACGGAAAATAGTCGGTAAGTTTGAAGAAGACGGATTGACAGAAGATGAAAAACAATTCTTTATTACTGAGGCTGCCAAGCCGCTGGAGCTGCAGCGGGTCATTGACTCAGCACAAGGTCGCCCTGAGCTCGCAGCTCAAATCTACGCGGCTTCTCTGTTGGCCATAGATGTGGATACCTCGGCAGAACAGCAGTATATGCAGGCGCTTGCTGATGGACTGGGGTTGCAGCCTGAAACAGTTGAGTATATTGAAGCCTCCCTGGCAAAATAATAGGTCTGCAGTAGTGACGGCAAGTTGTAACGGGTGAGGAGCCTGTCGGAATTGTAAAGACCAATGCATGGCAAGGTATCAGTATGTTACCGGCTTTGGTGTGAAAAAACGGCAGGCTATCGAAACGGCAGATCAATCGCATCCAGTTGTTCTTTTGCTTTGTCGAAATCGTAATTCTCTAATGCTTTAAAGACGTTGTTTATTTTTTCTGTGTATCGTTCGATTCCAGGCATTTTCAGCAGCTCATCGAGCAGCTGCAATGCACCGATGTCCGATTCATCGATCAGTACACGCAGTTTCTCGATGTATGCAGCAATCTCCTCCGGGATGGGAGATGGCGCAGGCATATTGGAGGAAGTGACCTCGGCAGTGGTTTTGAGCATAGCTGCCACGCCGGCCATAACCCGGGAAAGCTCTTCTGTGGTTTCCTGGAGCAATCGTTCAACCTGTTGTTCCGGCTGATGTTCCCGGCAGGCGGATTCCAGGGCCCCGGCCTTTTCCCTGACGCCATTGGCTCCAATATTGCCTGCCACGCCTTTGAGTGAGTGGGCGCATCTGATCGGCGCCTCTGTATCGATTTCCTGTTGCGCTGCCTTGAAAAGGGCTGCAAAGTCGCTGTATCCAGCGTGGAATTTATGCAAAAGCTTACGATACAGTTCGTTGTTGCCCTGGACTGTAGCCAGACCTCCCGCAACATCTAAGCCGGGGATGCTGCCTCGTTCGGTCTGTTCCTCATGTGCGGGATGGGCTGGTTCCGAGAGTACCGGCGTGATCCATTTGTCCATGGCCTGAAGAAGCTCATGGACCCGGATGGGTTTGCCGACATGATCATTCATTCCGGCTTCAATGGATTTTTCCCTGTCTCCGGTCATAACGTTGGCGGTCATGGCAATGATGGGAAGATTTTTAAAACGTGCGTCTTCACGTATTTTTCTGGTTGCGGTGTAGCCGTCCATCACCGGCATCTGGCAGTCCATAAGCACACCGTCGAAATGCTCTTTTTCAAGCATCTCCAATGCTGTTTTCCCATTTTCGGCAATCCTGAAATCAATGCCGTGGCTGCTCAGTAAATCCGCCGCCACATCCTGGTTGATGTCATTGTCTTCTACGATCAAGACCTTGGCTGCCTTCAGCCTGGCTGTTTTTTCATCGAGCTCACCCTGCTGGAGCGTTAATCTGCTGTCCCTGCGCACTTTCCCCTGTTTTATTACCATGATGGCGTCAAACATGGTGGACGGCATGATGGGTTTGCAGAGAACATCTTTGATACTCTCCACTTTCCCGGCTTTTTGTATGAGATTCGCGTTGCTGTAGGCAGAGACCAGAATAACAGCGGGCACATGGAAAATCGTCTTACTGGTCTGCATGGCGCTTGCGATTTCGATACCGGTCATCTCGGCAAAGTCGTAATCCAGGACAGCCAGGTCATAGGGCTGATTTTCGTCTTGCTGTTCCAGCAGTTTGAAAGCCGACTCCGGTGAATCAGCCAGATCAACAGAGAAGCCGAATCCTGTGAGCATTTCATAGAATATAGAACGTGCGGTGGCATTGTCGTCCACCACCAGGGTATGCAGGGGGGAGGCCTTTTTTTGTTCGAGCATCCAAGGAGCGCTCCAGGGGCGTTTGCTGAGACGGGCGGTGAAATGGAAGGTACTGCCCCGGTCGGGTTCGCTCTCCACCCATATTCTGCCGTCCATCATTTCCGTCAGTTTCTTCGAGATCGCAAGACCAAGTCCGGCGCCGCCGTATTTGCGTGTGATGGAGGTGTCGGCTTGGCTGAAATGCTGGAACAGTTTTTCCTGCTGTTCCCTGGTCATGCCGATGCCGGTATCGCGTAC
Organism: Desulfobulbaceae bacterium; assembly: GCA_963678525.2. Classification (GTDB taxonomy): domain Bacteria; phylum Desulfobacterota; class Desulfobulbia; order Desulfobulbales; family Desulfobulbaceae; genus Desulfogranum. The sequence goes on along the minus strand of CAXXDG010000002.1, from coordinate 200,678 downwards.
GGTAAAATGAAGGATGACTTCTTCTTTACGTTCCTCGAGCACGCGGGCGGCGATGACGACTTCTCCCTTTGGGGTAAATTTAATCGCGTTGTTACCGAGATTGAGCAGCACCTGCCCCAGGCGGAGCGGATCCCCTGTCAGCGCTGTCGGCAGGTCGCACGGCAGGTCGAACATGAGCTGGAGTCCTGCTTCCTGGGCTTTCAGTCCGACCACGCTTGCAAGGTGGTCGAAAACATCTTCGAGCAAGAAGTTGATATGCTCCATTTCGAGCTTACCGGCCTCGATTTTGGAAAAATCGAGAATATCGTTGAGTATGCCGAGGAGATAGTTTGCAGAGCGGTATATTTTGTCGAGGTAGCTGCGTTGTTTTTCGTTGAGTTCTCCTTGCAGGGCCAGGTGCGAGAGGCCTATGACGGCATTCATGGGTGTGCGGATTTCGTGCGACATATTGGCCAGGAAGTCTGATTTTGCCCTGGTCGCCTCTTCTGCAGCCTCCTTGGCCTCAGCCAGTGCGGTCTCGGCAGCTTTGCGCAGGGTGATGTCCTCGACAATACCCTCGATGGAACCAATTTGACCGTGCGCGTCAAAGACAGCATGTCCGGAGATGATAACCACCCGTTTGCTGCCGTCTGCATGTATGAAGCCTGATTCGACTTCATATGAATTCCGGTTGTTTTCCAGATTACTCCAAAAGACCTTCCTGGTTTTTTCAGTCTCTCCCGGGAGCCAGTTGATGAAGTCATCCCATCGTTTCCCCAGAACATCTTCCCGTTTAAAACCAAAAACCGCGTGGATGTTTTCACTGACAAATAATATCTTCCCGTCCAGGTTCAGGCTGAAAAGAGCAAACCGTCCGCGCAGTTCCTCAACCAGTCTCTGGTATTTGGCATGGCTTTCCCGTATTTCTCTTTCCATGGCTTTGCGCTCGGTGATATCAATAATCCAGCCAAGGTGTGCTTTCTCTCCTTCATATGTGAAATTATAGGCATAGGTCAAGATATCGATAATTTTTCCTTCCTGATTGATGAGCTGGGCTTCATAATTTTCGGCCATTCCTTCTTTGTCGAGCAATTCGATAAAATGCTCCCGTTTTGTGGGATCAGCCCAGGAAAGTTGTGTTTCATTACCCGTCTCAAAACCCATTTCAACCATACTTGGGTTGCTGAATTGCACGATCCCGTTAACGGTGATAACCATTCCGATTGGGCTGGTGTCGAGTATCTCCTGGAGGCGTTTTTTTTCATTTGCGACAGCCTCCTCCATTCTGACACGTTCGGTGACATCGGTCATTACGGCAACGAAGATAGGACTCCCGTTGACTATGTCGGTGTTGAGGGCGATTTCCATGAGAAATTGGGATCCGTCTTTCCGCAGAGCAGGCGCCACGGTCTGCTTGCCGAGAATCTTGATGGGGCCGCCTTGGAGGTGGTTACGGATGTACTGATCATGTTCACTGTGATACGGTTCGGGCATCAGCATGGTAATGTTTTTTCCGAGGACTTCTTCCCTGCTGTAGCCGAATATCTGCTGGGCTGCAGGGCTGAACTCGTTGATGAGACCCTTGTTGTCGATTACAATGATGCCGTTAAAAGCCGTATCGATGATGCCGCGCAGATACGCAGTTCGTTCTTCGACTTTATCTTCCAGTTCCTCCGATTTTGCCAATATCGCCTGCCTTGAGTGCTCGATACGTGCAAGCATATTGTTGATGCTGATTCCCAAGTCGTGTATTTCGTCTTTGCCGTTGATGCAGATCGGAGTAGTTTCCCGGGAGGAGTTTTCACGTTGGGATATTTGCTGCATGAGCGAGTCCAGCCGCTGCAGAACTTTTTTGTGAAGGAGATAATAGCCGAAAAGGCTGAACATGAGGATCGTCAGGGTGATGACCGTAAAAAAGGAATTGGTAATTTTTTGTCCTTCCTTTGAAAAGAGCCTGTTGTTGGATACCTTTATCAAGGCGACAGGGGCTCCTCGGACGTCGAGAATGGCGCCGAATCCTGTGGATGTGTCTGCATCTCCATGTGATATGAACACCTTGTCTTCGGCGTGTACAGCCTTGGCAGATATATCCTTTTCCTCCATGGGGTCAACAAGGAAGGTGTCCGCATCCAGCAGGGAGGAAATTTCGCTGAGCATAGTCTCAGAAACACGTCTCGCAAAAGTAAGGGCTCCCATGGACGGGCCGGAGGCGTGGCTTGTCAGGATCGGTCGTCTGGCTATCATGACCAGTTCACCGGTTTCAAGTGAAAGCATTCCAGCCTGTCCGGCTGAATTTTCGGCCTGCAGAGGGAGCTGTTCCGAGATTAGCCTGAAAATTTTGTCGGCAAGCTCCTTTTCGAATTCTCCGTTATAATTAACGGCCTGCTGGTAAATCGGTTCACCTTTGTTGTCCTGTATCGCTATGGCGACCAGGGACTGATCCAGGAATGTCTCTATGGAAAGGTTTGATGCAACATATTCGGGGTGTCGGTCTTGTGCAAAACGATAGGTGTCGTCCCAGCTGGACCAATCTAATAACAGATTGTCCAGATTGTCCAGCTTCATGTCCAGAGCGCGTCGAGCGGCAGTCACCAATGAGCAGGTTTGTTCATTTTCCAGCGTCTGGAATCCGTTTTTGACAATGGAGTTTGATATAACCAGCTGAGAGACAAGTAAAAACGATAAAACCAGCCCGATGGACAATATGGTAAAAGTACGGAGCTTCATAGCTCTCCTTGTTTTCTATACGGCAACGGAATCAAAGATTAATCCGGATCTGCATGCACATGCACCAGTTCAAGTATTGTATCCAGGTTATCGACAAACGCGTTCACCAGCGCGGGGTCAAAATGCCTTCCGGATTCTTCCTTAAGAAGAGCAACAGCCCTTTCCGCAGGCCATGGCTCCTTGTAAGGGCGCTTGCTGATCAATGCGTCAAAAACATCGGCAACCGCGACAATGCGTCCGGCAAGGGGAATATTTTCTCCCTTGAGTCCTCGCGGATATCCGTTGCCGTCCCACTTTTCATGATGGGTCAAAGCCACGGTTCGCGCCATATTCAGGAGCGGGGTATCATGCTTTCCTATTATCTCGGCGCCGATTTCGGTGTGCCGTTCCATGATCGCTCTTTCTTCGGCATTTAATCGTCCCGGTTTTGAGAGGATATCATCCGGAATACCTATTTTTCCTATATCGTGCATGGGAGAGGCATTCAGGATTAAATCCGCCTCTTCCCCGCTCATGCCGATTGCCGTGGCCATGACTTTGCAGTAGTAGCTCATGCGGATGACATGCATGCCTGTCTCGTTGTCTTTGTACTCCGCAGCAAGACCCAGCCGGCGAATAATCTCAAGCCTGCTTTCGTTAAGCTCCCTTGTCCGTTCCTTTACCAGATCTTCCAGAGCCCTGTTTTGATCGTACACCTGTAAATGTGTCTTGACCCTTGCCAGAACAACCGGAGGACTGACCGGCTTGGTGATATAATCGACAGCTCCCAGTTCAAACCCACGTGCTTCGTCTGTCACATCGTCCATTGCCGTGACGAAAATCACAGGGATATCCTTTGTGCGTAAGTCACGTTTCAACCTCGTACATACGGTGTAGCCGTCCATTTCCGGCATCATGATGTCGAGCAGGATGATGTCCGGTCTGAAACGCGATGCTATTTCCAGGGCTTTGGCCCCATTGTTCGCTGCCTTTATATTATAGGTGGACAGGATATTGGCCAAAACCGAAATATTGTCCGGGGTGTCGTCCACTATAAGAATTGTTGCCTTGTCGGTGCTACGGGTCATAGCATGTACTCCAATAAAAACGAGCCCGTTAGAAATGCGGGGTAATCCATCATTACAGAAAAATAGGGTTTTTCGATATGGTATCACATCCCCGCGCCGGCTCCTAAGGCAAACACCTGAAAATATTTCCCATCCCTAAGAAGAAGTTTTTGCTTATTTCTATAATTTTTTCATGATTATATTCGAAAAAACAGTTGGTTGCGTATTTTTGCCCCGATGGGTCGAACAGGGGACGCTGTTTGTTTGTTACATAAAAGTAATAAATAATTAACTGAATGGTTAGTAAATAGTTTGACAGGACAAAAAAGTAAGAGTAAATAAAAAATAAATTACATTATTGAATAAATATTCCATGAAACCATTGCAGACAAAGGTCATTGAGCGTGATGCGGAAAAACCAAAATGCGGAAACGAGAAAACCCGAAATACTTGAAGGGTACTATCGCGTTCTTATCGAGCAGGGGTTTGAGGGAAGTTCCATCGGCAAGATTGCCGGCCACTTGGATATCCATCCCAGCCTGATCCTGCATTATTTCAAAAACAAGGACAATCTGCAATTTGCACTGATTGACCTGCTGGTTTCCAAATATAAGTCAGAGCACATGCTGAGTTTCGAGGAACTGGAAGATGATTCAGAACGATTTTCAGCGCTCATGGACCTGCTTTTCAGCTATAACTGGTCCCGCACGGTCGATCCCGGAGTGCATTTCGGCTTTTATTATAAGAGCTTTCGCGATGATAAAATCTGCGAATTGCTGAGTGATATGTTCCGTTGGTTGCGGGATTTTCTTTATAAGGAATTCGTCGTCTTCAATCATCAGAGGATAATACAGGTGAAGGACGAGTTACAGGCTGCGGATTTCGTTATTACCCTGATGGAAGGTCTGGAATTTCATTCGCATTTTTTGGGAAATGCACAACCGTTTGAAAAGTTTGCCGAAACCGCCAAAAATACAGCAATTTCAGTATTGAAAAACGGGTTTTTGTAATTGTTTTATTGAAGAAACAGTAAGGGGGATCCTGTCTGGAGAACGGACGGATTCAATAACACGATTTTATAAACTGACCATTCAGTTAATTAAGTCGTAAAACAGTTGGGTGATATACATGGATAACTGCCTGGAAGCTCACGCGTTATACAAAAATTATGGACCAGTGAAAGCTCTTGACAACGTTGATCTGAGAATTCAGAAGGGAGAGCTTTTTACCCTGCTCGGCCCCTCCGGCTGCGGGAAGACGACGTTATTGAGGATCATTGCCGGGCTGGAAACCGCTTCTGACGGCAATCTGTTTTTAAATGGACAGCCCATCCTTGACGTCCCGGCAAATAAAAGACCGGTGAATACCGTATTTCAAAGTTACGCTCTTTTTCCCCATCTTACAAATTACGACAATATCGCCTTTGGTCTGCGTTCACAGAAAATTTCTGAAGATGAAATTCAACCCAGGGTCGCGGCGATGCTTGAAATGCTCGAACTGGGGCAGTTGGCGGATCGCTATCCGGATCAGCTCTCCGGCGGTCAGCGGCAGCGGGTTTCCATGGCACGGGCGTTGGTCTGTGAACCGGAAATTCTGCTGCTTGACGAACCCATGTCCGCACTGGACGCCAAGCTGCGGGTGCAACTGCAGGAGCAGCTCCGTCGCCTGCAATTACGACTTAAAAAAACATTTATCCTCGTTACCCATGATCAGGAAGAGGCCCTCACTGTCTCCGATCGGATTGCGGTCATGAAAGACGGCCATATTCTTCAGTGCGGGACACCCAGCGAGATTTACAATCATCCAAACTGTCGATTTGTAGCCCAGTTTATCGGCACAGCCAACATCTTTGATGCGGAACGGAAGAATGGCAGTCTCCGATCCCGGTTTGGTGATTTTATTCCGAACGCCCTGCCGGATTGGCAGCAAGGGTCGCTGGTGATCCGTCCCGAAGGAATCCTTCCACGAAGGGAAAAACCGCAACAGAACGGCCTGCAATCCAGGGTCATGGAAAAATTCTATCGCGGGACGTATCTCGACATCACCCTGGAGACAGGAAAATTGCGAATGCGAACAGCTCCCCACCGCAAAATCGAGGTAGGGGACACCATCTGGGTTGAACTGTTACAAGAAGCACTGGTGACCATCGATGACTGAAAAAAGGGAAATACTGTACGGCGAACTTTCCACCCAGTCCAGGATCAGAACGAAAGGACTATTGCATATTGCTCCGGGTATGCTGTGGATCATGCTCTTTCTCTCCATTCCAGCCCTCTCGCTGATTGTAATCAGCTTTACTACCCGCGGCGCGTACGGCGAGATTGAGTGGGTATTTACCTGGGAAAACTTCAGGAGACTGGCCGGCTACAGCCTGTTCGGCTGGAGTCCGGATTACCTGATGATTTTGCTCCGCTCGGTAATCGCCGGTTGTATAACCACACTTGCCTGTATAATGCTTTCCTTTCCCCTGGCTTTTTTTATCTCCACACGCCCGAAAACCACACGCTATATCTGGCTTATTGCGCTGATTATTCCTTTCTGGACCAATCTGGTTATTCGCACCTATGCCTGGCAGATCGTTCTGGCGCCGGGTATGCCTTTGGCAAAACTGGCGACCCTGTCGCACATTGTACCACCGGGAAGTCCTCTCTATCCTTCTTCTTTTGCAGTGTACCTTGGCATGATTTCGGCTTTTCTTCCTTTTGTCACCTTGCCGCTCTATTCCAGTGTGGAAAAGCTGGACTGGAGTCTGATTGAGGCGGCCAATGATCTGTATTGCGGTAAGTGGAGAGTCTTCAGGCAAGCCATCCTGCCGCAGACACTCCCTGGGCTGTCGGTGGGAGCCATCCTCACCTTTGTTCCCGCCATGGGCATGTTTCTTATTCCCGATCTTCTGGGAGGAGCCCGTTATATGCTGGTCGGCAATCTCATACAGCAGCAGTTCGGTAAAAGCAGGGACTGGCCTTTCGGTGCTGCAGTCAGCCTTGCTTTGATGACTCTGACTCTGATAGGCCTGGTTATCTTTAATCGAAAAGGCCAAAAAATGGAGGTGGTCTGATGTTCAATGTCGGGATGAAACTCAAACTCCTGGCTCTGGCCACGTTTGTGTTTCTTTATACACCTTTGATGGCGGTGGTGATCTACTCCTTTAACTCGTCACGTTTCGGTATTCATTGGGGCGGTTTCAGCCTGGATTGGTACTCCAGACTGCTTCAGGACAGGATGGTGCTCGAGGCCTGTACCAATACAGCTATCCTGGCGGTGGTTTCCACGTGCATCGCCACGGCGCTCGGTACGGCGTTGGCCATAGGGCTGGCCCGTTTTCCATGGTCCGGTAAAATAACTACGTTTTTTGATGTCAATCTATACCTGCCTGTTATTACTCCTGAAATCGTTTTTGCCGGCGCGCTGGTCATCGCCTTTACTTTTTTACGCTCGTTTTCTTCAATTTTCGAGCCGGGTATTGTGACCATGATCATCGGACATGTAACCTTTCAGGTTGCCTTTGTAGCCCTGGTGGTTCGCAGTCGTCTGGCATCCTTTAACAATGAAATCGAAGAGGCATCCCGCGATCTCTATGCCTCTAACTGGTACACCTTCCGGCATGTGCTGCTGCCGTTGATGATGCCGGGGATTGTATCCGGGGCCATGCTCGCTCTGACACTTTCCCTTGATGACTTTATCATTAGTTTTTTCACCGCAGGACCGACCTCGGTAACGCTGCCCTTATATATCTTTGGGGAAGTGCATCGGGGGATTACTCCGAAAATTCATGCCCTGTCAACCATAGGGCTTCTGGTAACCATAATCCTGGTCATTCTGTCCGACCGGATATCAAGGAAATATTCATAAACCAAGGAGAGTATCATGAAAAAGGTAACGCTGTTTTCCGTGTTGTTATGCGCATTGTTCGCATTGGTTTTCCATACGCCCGGTCGGTCTTTTGCCGCGGACGAGCTCAGGTTGCTGATCTGGAGTGAGTATATGCCTGAGGATTTCATGGATTCCTTCACCGCAGATACAGGGATTAAAAGTCGGGTTGAGTATTATGAATCAACGGAAGAGCTGGTGGCAAAACTCCAGGCAGGGGGTGTGAGCCAGTATGATGTGGTTGTACCCTCCGACTATATCGTCAATTCCATGATTCAATTGAATCTGCTGCAGAAGCTGGATCATGCCAAGATTCCAAATTTGGCGAATCTTGAGGAATCATTCAAAAAGGCCGCCTATGATCCGGGCAATGTCTATACCGCTCCATATCAATGGGGGACCGTGGGTATGCTCTATAACAAGGAAACCCTCGGCGAAGCGTATGAGCCGTCCCTGAAACTCTTTTTTGATCCTGCGTCCAGAAAAGGTCCGGTCGTCATGATTGATTCCATAAGGGAAATGCTTGGAATCGGCTTGAAATACATGGGCAATAGCGTCAATACCCTGGATAAGAACGACCTGAAAGCCCTTGCCGATATGATGATTGAAACCAAGACAAGCAAATATTTTGCCGGATTCGATGTCGGTACAGGTGGGCGAAGCAAGGTCGTTGCCGGAACCGCAGTTGCCGCGTTGGTGTACAATGGTGACGCGCTCCGTGCCGTGGCTGATAATCCGGAAAAATTTGCTTTTGCCAATCCAAAGGAAGGCACTGTTATCTGGGCAGACAACATGGCGATCCCGGCAAAGGCACCCAATGTCGAGTATGCGCATGCATTTATCAACTGGGTACTTGACCCGAAAAACGGCGCCACACTTTCCAACTGGACCCAGTACGCAACTCCCAACAAGGCGTCTAAGGAGTTCATTACCCCGGAAGACTTGAAAAATCCTGCCATCTATCCGAGCGAAGAGACCATGAAGACCCTCGAATTCATAACCGATCTCGGTAAGGATAACCGCTATTACGATGAGTTGTGGACAATGATCAAAACCAGGTAGTCCTCTGGTAACTGTTCACAGGCACCCCATCTTTGAACGACCGCAGTGTCCCGCATAGTTCCTCCATAGCGGCAAACCGCGCTTGATCAAATCCGGGGTACTTGAAATCAGTTACTCTCTCAGAGAGCCGTTGGGTTTTCTGGTTAAGGAGCCAATGCATTGCAAATACGTAACTATCATAAAGAATAACAGAGAAGAGTGAAAAAATGAGCAGGGATGTCGCTGGAGCTTTTGCCCAGGCAAATAAATATGTTGATCTGATAGAAAAGAACGAGGCTGAAATTACCCGGGAAGAGCGGGAGATGGTTGCCACTGAAACCGTGGAGAATTTTCGGAACCACGTGAACCAGGGATTTTTGGAATACCGAAAATCGGTGACTGAAGAAGACAGTTTTGCGGTCACCGAATGGACGGGGCAGGGTTCCATCCTCAAGGATATCCTTGGGCGTGAATATATCGACCTGCTCGGCGGTTTTGGTTTGTATACGTATGGCATCCGCCATCCCAAGATTGTGGCTGCAGTCAAGGCGCAGCTTGATCGCAGTCCGCAGTACAGCCAGGAAATGCTTGATCCGTTGCGGGCCAAACTTGCCCAGGTCATCGGTATGCTGACACCAGGTGATATTCAGTACGGATTTTTTGCAAATTCCGGGACCGAAGCTGTTGAAGGTGCCATGAAACTTGCCAAATTCTATACCGGTAAAAAGGGATTTATTGCCATGCTTAAAGGATTTCATGGCAAAACGTTGGGGTCGTTGTCCCTGATGGGGAAGAATGTGTACCGAAAACCTCTGCTTCCTCTGCTCGAAGGCGTGCAGCATGCTCCCTTTGGTGATGCCGATGCGGTTGAGCAGCTTCTTGAGGCAAGTGCCAAGGTCGGTAACGGCATTGCCGCAGTTGTGGCGGAACCCATTCAGGGCGAGGCCGGTGCCGTTGTTCCGCCTGACGATTTCTGGCCTCGCCTTCGTGAAATGTGCGATAAATATGGTGTACTGCTTATTGCCGATGAGGTTCAGACCGGTTTTGGCCGTACCGGCACAATTTTCGGGGTCGATCATTGGGATGTCACTCCGGATATCATGTGTTTCGGCAAAGCGCTTGGCGGTGGTGTTGTACCCATGTCGGGCTTTTTTTCCACGGCAAAGATCTGGGAAGTCATGGAGCCTAATCCTTTTATGCACACGACCACAACAGGCGGAAATCCCATTGCCTGCGCCGCAGCCCTTGCTGCGATCACCGTGCTGCAGGAAGAAGATCTTCCCGATCAGGCCGCAAAAAAAGGTGAGTATGTTATGGGGCGGCTTCATGCCTTGCAGAATACATACCCCGGTATTTTCCAGGGAATTACCGGGAAGGGGCTGCTGATCGGTATGGAATTTGTTTCCGATGAAATCGGGTACAAGGTTGCCTCCGGCCTTTTTGCCCGAGGTGTTATCACGGCAGGGACATTGACGAATGCCACATGTATCCGTTTTGAGCCTGCCCTGAATATACCAATGGATACCCTTGATAAGGCGTTGGATATTATGGAAGAGGTTATCGCAAGTATAAAGGGATAATGAGCCACAAGCGGCCTTGGCCGGTCTAAGCAGGAGAACTGGTATGAAACTATGGATTAATGGCGAATGGGTAGGCGGTACGGCTGGAATTCTTGAAGTGGAAAATCCGGCCACAGGAGAAAAAATTGCTGAAGTTACGCAGGCTGGAGCTGCAGATGTGGACAAGGCCGTGGCTGCGGCCAAAGCTGCTTTTCCTGTCTGGAGTAATATGACTCCGAGAGAACGGGGAAACCTCATGTGGAAACTGGCAGACCTGATGGAGGCGAATATCACAAGTCTTGCCCGTGTTGAAAGTGAGGACAGCGGGAAGCCCTATGAGTTTTTAAGCCTTGGCGCGGACCTTCCGTTCTGCATAGATAACATGCGTTTTTTTGCAGGCATCACCCGTGACAACAGCGGACGCCATGCAGGCGAATATGCGGCAGGCTATACCTCCATATATCGTCGGGAGCCGGTGGGTGTCGTCGGTCAGATTGCGCCTTGGAATTATCCGTTGCTCATGGCCGTCTGGAAGATCGGACCGGCCCTTGCCTCCGGCTGCACCACCGTTCTTAAACCTGCTTCGCTGACTCCGCGCACTTCCCTCATGTTGGCCGAGCTCTGTAAAGAAGCCGGAATTCCTGATGGTGTAGTCAATGTGGTGACCGGCAGTGTCGGTCCTGAGATCGTTAATCATCCGGACATCCGGATGATTTCCGTCACCGGAGCAACCAGTACCGGCTCTGCCATCATGCGAAGTTCCGCCGAGGCAGTCAAGCGGGTTCACCTCGAGCTCGGCGGCAAAGCACCTGTGCTGGTTTTTGCTGATGCCTCACCGGAACTGGTAGCGGAAAAGGTGTCTCTGGGCGCGTTCTGCAACTCCGGTCAGGATTGTACGGCGGCAACCCGTGTCATTTGCCATGAATCGTGTGTGGATAAGGTGAGAGACGCACTTGTTGCGGCCATGGAGGCTGTCAAGGTCGGTGATCCCTTTGCTGCAGAAACGGAAATGGGGTCCATGATTTCCGGATCGCATCGTGATTCGGTGGACGGTTTTGTCAAGCGTGCCGTGGAAGCAGGTGCCCGTATACTCTGCGGTGGTGAACCGATTGCCGGGCCGGGATATTTCTATAAACCAACGGTCATTGACGGTGTTTCCCAGGACTCGGAGATAGTTCAGAAAGAGGTATTCGGACCGGTGGTCACCATTCAGACCTTCAAAGAGGAAGCAGATGCGCTGGCCATGGCTAATGATACCGTGTTCGGTCTTGCCTCCTCTGTGTTTACCCATGATGTCGCCCGTTCCATGCGCGTTTCCAAGGCACTTGAATTCGGCTGTGTGTGGGTAAACGATCACCTGCCGCTCGTATCTGAAGCTCCCCATGGCGGATTTAAACAGTCCGGGTTCGGCAAGGATCTTTCCGCTGAGGCCATGGGTGATTATCTCGTTACCAAACATGTGATGGTAAATACCACGGTATAACCCATTGCCTGTAATACAGGATGAGCGGGTCGACCCGCTCACCGTCAAAGGTAAGTTATGACGGATCTAATAGAAATAGAAGGTGAACATCCTCTTGCCGGACCGCCCAGAAACGGTTTTTTCTCCGTTCCAGTACGTACGCCCGGGAGTGACGACCTGGTTATGCCGGCTGAGTGGGGAAATCACGATGCCTGCTGGATGGTCTGGCCCTGCTCCGAGGAATGTTTTAAAGGCCTGCTGGCAGAGGCAAAAGAGACCTATGCAAAAGTGGCCCGGGCCATCGCGGATTTCGAACCGGTATATATGCTTGTCAATGAAGCGCAAAAAGATGAGGCCGAAAAGCTCTGCGGGAGTGCGGTAAACTTGCTTACCGGGACATGGTTTGATTCCTGGGCGCGTGACAGCGGCCCCACCTTTGTCCGTGATAGCGAAGGTCATGTCGCGGGGATTGACTGGGTCTTCAACGGCTGGGGACATCATCCCTTAACCGGACCTTGCGACGAGACGATGGCAACGCAAATTCTCCGTTTTCTAGATATGCGGCGCTACGTCGCCCCCTTTATCCTGGAAGGCGGTTCCATTCATGTCGACGGTCAGGGCACACTGATTACAACCGAACAATGCCTGTTAGACCCGAAACGAAACGCCGGCATGACCAAATCGGATTTTGAGAGATTGTTTCATGCGTATCTGGGTATCGAAAAAGTTCTCTGGCTTGCAAATGGTCTGGATGGCGATGAGACTTCCGGTCATGTGGATATTCTGGCCACCTTTGCCCGACCAGGCTTGATTCTCCTCAATCATTGCACGGATCCTGGCGACCCGAATTTTGCCGTTACCGCTGATGCCCGGGCACGGCTGGAAGGTACTGTTGATAATGCAGGGAGAAAAGTGGAGATTCGGGAGATTCCCCAGCCCGGTCCGCAGTATTGGGAAGGTGAGCGTATGGATCTTTCCTATATCAATTTTTATATGCCCAACGGGGCAATTGTGATGTCTTCCTTCAACGATGCGGCAGATGACGAGGTGAGGGAAATCATGCAGGATGTTTTTCCCACGCGTGAGATCGTGCAGATTCCATCATTGCCGCTTTTTGCCGGTGGCGGAGGGATACATTGCATTACCCAGCAACAGCCGAAAGGTAGTATTCTGCCGCCGTTTTAATGTTCGGAGGCAGAGAGAGATCGGTCGGCAGTTGTGAAATGCAGGAGAGAGACATGGGAGAAGTGAAAGTGGCCGTCACTCAGATGGCTTGTGTTGATGCGTATGAAACTAATGTAACAAAGGCTGAAGATATGGTCCGCCGTGCAGCAGGGCAGGGGGCGCAGATTATTTTGCTGCAGGAACTGTTTGCCGGGCCCTACTTTTGCAAGGTACAGGATGATCGATATTTCTCCCTTGCGCAGGAGTATGATAACAGCGATCTGATCAGGCGGTTCAGTGCGCTTGCCGCGGAACTCGGCGTGGTGCTGCCCATCAGTTTTTTTGAACGGGCGGGACAGGCGTATTTCAATTCCCTGGCCATGGTTGATGCCGACGGTTCTGTTGCAGGCTTGTACCGAAAGACCCATATCCCTCAAGGGCCCGGGTACGAAGAGAAGTATTATTTTTGTCCCGGGGACACGGGATTCAGGGTCTGGCAAACACAATACGGCACGGTCGGGGTGGGAATCTGCTGGGATCAATGGTTCCCGGAAGCCGCCCGTGCCATGGCTCTGCTGGGCGCGGATATCCTTATGTATCCCACGGCAATAGGTTCAGAACCGAAAATGCAGGGGTATGATTCCCAGCCGCACTGGCAGCGGACCATGCAGGGCCATTCCGCAGCCAATCTTGTTCCGGTCTGTGCTTCCAACCGCATTGGTATGGAAAAGGATCAAGGCGTTGAGGTAACCTTTTACGGAACATCCTTTATCACCGGTAATACAGGCGAAATTTTTGAGCAGTGCAACCGGGAAGACGAAGATATTAAAATTGTAGGTTTTGATTTTCAGGAAATAGAAAACATGCGAGCCGGATGGGGGCTGTTCAGGGACCGGCGGCCTGCTCTGTATGGTGCTCTGCAGACATTGGACGGCCGTGGTTTCAGTACATGACGAGTAAGTGAGTCCGCAGACAAGCGTGTATCGGCAGAACCGATTTCGAGCACTGGGTTTCGTCTCCTGAAAAATTTGCTGCTCAAGATGAAAGGATTCTTGCCTTTACGGAAGATTGGTATATTCTCTCCCGCAAAGATAGCGTATCAGAATACGCTTGCCTTTTTTGAAATTGAAGGAGAATGTATCCATGGAACCCCAAATTGTCATGCCCCTCATTTTTTTGGGCATCTTCTGTTTCGGCTGGCTGGTAACTACCTATAATAAATTCATAAAATACAAGAATCGTATCGAAGAGGCGTGGAGTTCAATCGATATTACCCTCAAGCAACGGGTGAACCTGATCCCTAATCTGGTTGCGGTAGTCAAGGGATATAGTGAACACGAAAGTGAAATTTTCGAATCAAAGTATGAGCGATTTAAAGGCGAAAAAAACATCGATGACAGGATGGCTGACGAGAGTACGCTTACCTCTTCCCTGACGAACCTCCTGGCCCTTGCAGAGGCATATCCGGACCTTAAAGCCAGTGTAAATTTTCTCGAACTCCAGAAGAACCTTGCAGATATCGAGGAAGATATTCAACAGGCCCGGATGCATTACAACAAAGCCGTGGCTAGATTTAACACCCAGGTGGAGTCTTTTCCAGCCTCTCTTATGGCCGCCAAATTCGGATTTGAGAAACAACACTATTTTTCACTGGATCTGGTAACCCAAAGGGAACTGCCGGGGGTTGAGCTGGGTAAGGACACATAAACATATGCTCAAGAACCTCTCACTGCAGGTACTTACTCTGTATTCCGAGCTTGATATACAGACAACGGCTTTTGCCTGTGCAAGCGGTATACGATGCCCGTCAGGATGCGCCACCTGCTGCGGCTCGGAGAACGTGGAGGCAACTGTCCTTGAAATGCTGCCGATGGCTTTTCACTTGTTTGCAACCTGCCAGGCGGAACTCCTGATCAAGCGGCTGGAAATTATAACCGACAGCAGACAATGCATTCTGTTTCGCAAAGATCACCTTGCAGATGGGAAATGGGGGTGCAGTCAGTATTCTCATCGACCGCTTATCTGCAGATTGTTCGGTTTCAGCGGCATTCGTGACAGGGATGGAAATCCGAAATTTGCTTTATGCCGCTATATGCAGGGGCGGGTTAATATGGAAGAAGCTCACATGCAGAGCGCTCTCGCCGATATGCCTGTTTTCAGTGATGCAGGGATGAAAATAACGTCCTTGCATCCTTCACTGGGAACCGATCGAATCCCGGTAAATGAGGCCTTGTCGGCGGCGCTGTATAAAGTGGGGATGTATGTGTCCTATACGGAAAGTAATACTGCAGATGGTATGGAGAATCCGGAACTGCCTCCTGATAAGCCTGTGTCACCGATAACACCGGCACCCAAAAAGGTTGCCTGACAGTATTCGGAATGGCTCAGCCCGCATTTCTCATGGATTGTTTTTAGATAATTATTTAACAATCTTGAATTAATAGCATTTCTCCCAATCAAAAAAGGGCAGTCCTGATAACAGGATTGCCCTTTTTTTGCTTGTGCCTGCCTGACAGAGCTTATGCCACCTGAGCGAACACCTGCTGTTTTGCACCACAGACCGGACATTTTTCCGGAGCAGCGCCCAGTTCGATGTAGCCGCAGACAGGACAGAGATAGAAATCACTGATTTCCATATCTTTGCCGCTTTTCACTGCTTCCAGGGCTTTGCTGTAGATCTGTGCGTGCACTTCTTCCGCATCCACGGCAAACTTGAACATGGTTTTGGCTTTGTGGCTGTCAGCAACCGCCTGATCGAGCATCGGAGGGTACATCTCTTCGAATTCATAGGTCTCTCCGTCAATGGCTGCCTGCAGGTTATCTGCTGTGGAGGCGATCATATCCAGTGCCCTGAGATGCCCTTCCGCATGGATACGCTCAGCTTCTGCGGTGGTCCTGAACAGTTTGGCAATGTTGGTAAAACCTTCTGCCTCTGCTTTTTTGGCAAAGGCGCGATATTTCTGGTTTGCCTGACTCTCACCGGAAAATGCTTCTTTCAGATTTTCTTTTGTTGTCGTCATGGGTGTCTCCTTAAATAGTTGTGATATTGCTGTTTGTACAGTTTGTATGAAAGTTTCGGGCAGAGGGCGGAAGGCGCCGTGCCGGAAGACGTATGCCTGAATATACCTGTTTTCAGCAGGGCTGCAATGCGCATGGCAACCCCGGAATCGGCACGATACGTTGGGTAACTCATTCAAAACATCGGCATAGTACCGTAGAGCGGCAGCTGTTGCAAGGGAAAATAAGAATAAGAACTGTTTAGTATTGATTATTATATTTATTTGTGGCTTCCAAAGACCAGCTTGCCTCCCAGGTGACCGGCAATCCCAACCGCTCCGAGCAGGATGAGGGCGAAAAATGTATAGATGATGCCTGCAAAACCGCCTGTTGCCAAGATATCCGGTTGCGCCGTGCGCCAGATGATCAGGATGCACAATAGAGCGATACTGACCGCAGAGGCGCCTATTTTGATCTTGAACACCGATGTCATGGCCCCTTTATATTTGTTTTGCCAGGTGACATATCCCGTATAGAGAACCAGCGGCATGTTGATGAGTACAAAAATCAGACTGTAAAATGCCGCATATTCAAAGGATGGTGCACTGAAAATTCCTGCAGCGAGCAAAAAGAGAAAAATCATGGGTATAATGCCGTTGGGCGTGTGCACACTGATGGGGTGGAGATGAAATCGCAGGATCAGTTCGTTGATTCGGGCTGTTAATGTCGTTTCAGCTGGTTCCGGCACAGGCTCCTGTACTTGTTCCGCTGTTTTTCCGGCTTCGGGAGTCTCCTCCACGACCTCGATAAAAGCGCTGCTGTCCGCACCGCAGACCGGACATTCATCAGGAGGAGAGTCGCCTTCATGAATATATCCACAGATTGTACATTCCCATTTTTTCATACTATTCTCCTTGGAACAAAGTTGGGGTGAGATGTGTGTGCCTGAGACGTATGGCAGGCATCTTTCAGTAGCGATTGAGAGAAATTCGGAGTAGCCTGCGCAGGAGAGTGCTTTTCCATAAAGGAAATGGTTTCCTGGTTGCGCAAGTACACTGCATGACTATGATACGGCTATATGTATACGAAACGTTCATACAACTGCCCAATATTATCATAAATTTCCTTTTAAGGAAATAATTATTCTCATTAAGGAATGGTTAGGAATATGCGTGGTAACACCTCCTCCATGAATACGAACAGCGGTCTGCCGGCCGGCAAAGAAAAAGAGACTTCGTCACTGTTTCAGAGCATCACTCCGGATACCATCCTCGAGCTTGCAGAAGTGTTTCTCGGCCGCTACCTGTCCAATCTCTGTCGTCCGCTTAACAGTTACATCAACCGGGTATATGAGCTGGAAGATGAAGACGGCGAGCGCATTATCAT
The DNA here is from genome assembly GCA_963678525.2 of Desulfobulbaceae bacterium. Taxonomy (GTDB): domain Bacteria; phylum Desulfobacterota; class Desulfobulbia; order Desulfobulbales; family Desulfobulbaceae; genus Desulfogranum. The sequence goes on along the minus strand of CAXXDG010000002.1, from coordinate 183,447 downwards.
AAAATTTTACCGGCCGGGCAGGTGGAGTAAGGAGGCCATTGAAGAAGAGCATGCGTTCCTTCTGGAATTGGCAGAGGGGGAGGTACCCGTGATATCCCCTCTATATGGGCAACATGCAGCGACGACCGGCATGTTCGGCGATATTCTTTTTGCCCTGTTTCCCAAAAAAGGCGGTCGTTATGTGGATGAATTGAACCGGGAACAATGGCAGGCGCTGGGCAGGCTGCTGGGACGCGCACACATGATCGGCGCCGGCGCCCGTTGTTCACATCGACCTGTGCTGCATCCCGAGCAATCCTCCCGCAGTCATTTGCAATATATACTGGAGAGCCGGCTCCTCCCCGCAGACCAGGAGAAAGAATATCAGCGGGTTGTGACCGAATTCATTGCCCTGGCAGCACCCCTGTTTACGGAGACTGAACAGATTCGGATTCATGCAGACTGTCATTCGGGCAATTTGATTTTTCGTCCTGATGAAGGCTATTATCTGATAGATCTGGACGATATGGCCATGGGGCCGCCTGTACAGGATTTCTGGATGCTCCTGCCCGGAGATCGTTACCAGGCCCGGACCGAACTGAACTGGCTGCTGGACGGCTATGAGACCTTCAGGGATTTTGATTATGCAGGCCTTCGTCTCATTGAGTCATTGCGTGCCATGCGCTTTATTCATTATACGGCCTGGTGTGCCTATCAGGTGAATGCTGACGGTTTTGCGGCGGTGGTTCCTGATTTCGGTACACGGAGCTATTGGCAGAAGGAAATACAGGATCTGCTTGATCAGATACAGGTGATTAAGGAATCACAGCAGGATGTCAATCCATTTTAAACGGCATGGTAACGCAACCAGTTACAAATACCGGGGTAATCAAACTTGCCGTTACTCCCCTGTGAGTAGTTACGCGGCATGTTCAGAGAAGAATCGTGTATTGATTTTGCATAATACATTTTGACAAACCGGAGGATGACCATATATCATTTTTACTGAGACGGTTTTGCTTGTGACTGTCGGTTACATATTATTTGCGGGACGACTGTAAGTCTCTTTTTTTCTAGTTTGAGTTTTGTAGACATTGAATTTACGTACGAACACCTGTCCACTATTTGTCTTTCAACAGGTTGGTTTCACCCTCCTTGAGCTGATGGTTGTTGTCGCCCTTATCGCGACCCTTGCAGCTATTGCCTATCCCCGGTATGCAGACTATCTGGGCAACAAAGATAAGGATGCCGCCCTCCGTCAGATGCGGGAAATAAACGTCAAGGCAACCGGTTTCCAGGCCCTATACGGCGCCTATCCCGCCACCCTGCAGCAGATAGGATATGATGCCGGTGAACCGGTAGATCCCTGGGGCAACCAGTATGTCTATTATCCCATGGACAATGTCCCGGCCGGCGTCAAGATCCGCAAGGACAAATCCCTGCATCCGGTGAATACGGATTTTGATCTCTATTCCATGGGGGAAGACGGCAAGAGTGACGCTCCGTTCACCGCCGCAGCCAGCCGGGATGATGTTGTCCGCTGTAATAATGGAGGATTTTACGGGTATGCTGAAGACTATTAGCAGCAGATTCCGTTTTGACTGGACCTTTTCCTTTCTACGTTCCCAAATTGCCAGACGTTTTCTGTTCCTGTTTCTGAGTTGCGCCTTTGTGCCGACGGCCCTGCTCTTTGTCTATTCATTCCACACCGTGGAACATGAAATAGAGCAGCAAAGCTATATACAGCTGGAGCGGGACAGTAAAGCATACGGCATGGCGCTGATGGACCGACTCAATCATTTGCGCGACCTCCTGCTGCTGACCTCGGATACCATATTCGACCATGGCGGTCTTCTCGGCAGGAAAAGTACCATGTTCCGTGAGCAGCTGGAGCACTCTTTCAGCGGTATTTCATTGGTGAGGGATTCCGGAACGGCAAGCCTGTTATTTGGTCTTATAAATCTTACCCCGCTTTGGGGCGAAGTGGAGCAACTCATATCCGCCCGGCCGGAAAAACCCAGGCTGTATACCGTAGCGAAAAAAGATGGGGGGTACTCTCTCTATATTTTGTATCCCGGAGAAACCAGGGAAGGTGCAGTACAGGTGCTGGTTGCCCTGGTAAGGCAGGATGTTCTCTGGGGGACAGGAGAGTTTTCCATCCTACCTGCCCGGACTGAATTGGCAGTCTATGACGGCTCAAATCAACTTATGGCAACTCCTCTGCTGACCAGACGGCAAGAAGTGACCGACTCCCTGCAGAAGTCAGCGCCCCAGACGAGAACTTCAGCGTTTGATTTGCATGGAAAATCGTATGTCGGCGCCTGCTGGCCGTTGTTTCTGGCTTCCCATTTTGAGGCGCCTACCTGGACGATTCTCCTTGCACAAAGACGTGACCATGCCTTGAAAACAGGGCGTGATTTCAGGCGTGCTTTTCCGCTGAGTATTATGTTCATGCTCTTGATTGTGCTCTTTTTCTCACTGTATTCCATTCGCCGTACCCTGGAACCGCTGGCTGAACTTCGGGCAGGGACCCATCAAATCATATCCGGCAACCTGGCGTCCCAGGTGCGCATTAGCAGCAATGACGAGTTCGGGGAGCTGGGCAGCTCCTTTAACAAAATGACAAAACAGCTGCACCGTCAAATGAATACATTGACAGTGATCGATCGTATTGACAGGGCAATACTCAGTTCACTGAATGTGCATGAGATCATTGCAAGGGCTCTGATCATGATGCGAAAGCATTTCGGCTGTACACGGGCCTATTTCAGTCGTGTTGCCGAGTCTGATCAGGTCCAGGTTTTTGCATTGGAAAATTTCGATCAGAAATATCCCAGGATATTTACTTGGCCGATGCGTAATCCTGCTTTCCGAAAACTGATGGAGGAGGGATGTGGAAAAGATAAGTTGAGTCCGGGGAGCTTTCCCTCCTTTCTGGTGGACAGGAACGTGGAACCAACTGATTGTTTGTACGGTTTTTCAATAAAACAGGGCACTGATATTGTCGGTGTTATCATTTTAGAGATTGCGCTTGAACACCAGGATGAGTTGAAAAATGTGTTGCTTCAGATTCGCCAGGTAGCTGATCAGCTCGGAATCGCCTTGGGCAATGCGCGTCTGGTCAGAAACCTTGAACGGTTGAGCATTGGTACTGTGGAAGCTCTGGCCCGGACGGTCGATGCCAAGTCCGAGTGGACATCCGGCCATTCCGAGCGGGTCGCTAAACTGGCTGTTAAGTTGGCTGGAATCATGGGCTGCACCCCTGCAGAACAGGAGCTTCTTTACCGGGGAGGGTTATTGCACGACATAGGAAAGATAGGCATCTCCAGCACTATCCTGGATAAGCCGGGAAAATTGGACAAAGAGGAGTACGAGACCATTCAAAAACATCCAGCCATAGGCGGCAAGATTCTGGAACCTATAGATGCCTACCAGGATATTTTGAAAATAGTCGTTCAGCACCACGAGCGGCACGACGGGAAAGGGTACCCTCAAGGACTGAGCGGTGATGCCATCGATCCACTGGCACGTATACTCGCCGTGGCTGATGTCTATGACGCACTTATCACCAGCCGGCCTTATCGTGACGGATGGCCGGAGGAGAAGGTGAGGGAGTTCATGAAAACCAACTCCGGGGTCATGTTTCATCCGGAAGTCGTTGCAGTGCTGCCGGATATTGTTTTTCAGGAGTCGTAGTAAACAGCCTTGCTCTGTTTGCTGTCTATTTCAATGAGTTTGAGGTAGAGGAGCCTGCTGATCCAGGCATCTGTGGCTGCGTAGCGTATCTGTTTTTCACTGAGGCCGGGGGCCGACCAGTTGGTTGTGCGCACGGTCTTGGAAATACGTACTCCCAGAAGTACCGCCGCAAGACCGCGCAGGCCATGATGGCGCATACCCAGTTTTTTACTGATAGCAGCCAGATCTATAAATCCGCGGGGATGAAAAGATCCCACCCGTTGCAGCTGTTCCGTGTCAAACCGGACTGCCACTCCCACCTTTTTTACCTGCCTGTCGTTTAAGATTTCCGCAAGTGAGGCAGGGATCCCCAGTTGATGCAGTCTGAAGAGAAAAACCTCTTTTTCCGTTGCCAGCTGCAGGAGGGCAGGGGGATAGGACTGCCCTTTGCGAAAAGCAGGCCTGGTTTCGGTGTCGAAGCCGATCAGATCGGTTGCACGGAGCAGTTCCAGCGCCTGAACCAATTCGGATTCAGTGCCGACGACATGCACAGGCCCCTCCCATCTGGTCAGGGGCAGGTCATTGATCTCATCTTTCAGGAGTCGCACTCCTAACTGTTGCTTCGGGCTGCCTGGTATCTGCTGGTGTATATGTAGGTCCTGCATGACTGCTTTAACTTCTGCTCAAGGGCTGTCGGAGAGTGCAATCCGGTATTTTGTAACAGCCACGAGAGAAACAGGGGTAATCGAACGTACCGGTACTTCCCTGTGAGTAGTTACAAACTTATGACCGCACCTGCCGGGAAAGGAGTGTGACAATCAACAACCTTTGTCAGTCCTCTCAAGGCGGAAAATCATACCTGCTGTAATGGTCAAAATCTTTTCTTTACCAAAAAAACAGTGGAAAAGGCAACAACGATTTGTTGTCCTGTTTCAGGTCACTTTCAGTGAATGTAACTCTCACAAGGGCATGGCGATATTCTACTCTACTATCTGTATTTCCCTGGATAAGGTACTCAACGTCTGCGGCCCGTCTTCGCTCAAGTGCACCATATCCTCGATCCGCACCCCCATTTTTCCCGGCAGATAAACCCCGGGTTCAGTGGTATAGACCATGCCGGGGAGCAGAGGCAGTGCGTTATCTGCATGAATATAAGGCGGTTCATGGCATTCAAGGCCAAGTCCGTGCCCGGTGCGGTGGATAAAGAGATTGTCCAGCCCTTGCTTTTTCAAGGAGCTTCGGGCTGCGAAATCAATCCTGCTGCACGGCTCGTCTGCCCGTCCCGCCATCCGGGCAGCGGCATTGGCGGAAAGCACGGCAGCGTGCAGTTCCAGCAGCTGCGCAGTCGGACTGCCCATGGAAAAAACTCTTGTCAGGTCAGACACATACCCCTTGTGGCTCGCACCCCAGTCTATCAGCAGGACATCCCCTTTTTCGAGGGGGCGGGCTCCGGCAACGGCATGCGGGTTGGAGCTGTTGGGACCGGCAGCCACAATGGGCATGAACGGCAGCTGCGGCTCAGATCCGCATGCATAGAGGCTGCCGAGAAGTTGGTGGGCAACATCGATTTCCGTCATTCCCACACGGATATGGGGCAGGGTCAGTTGGAGGGCCTGTTCGGCAATCTGCAGGGCTGTTCGAATATATTTCAGTTCTTCCTTTGTTTTTTGAGCCCGCAGGGTCGCGACGACCTGGGTTGCGTCGCCGTAGGAAGCGCCGGCGGCAGCGCCTTTGAGCAGATTATATTCCAGGAGACGCATGTGAGTGGGTTCAATACCTATGCGTTTACGGTCAAGGCCGGTACGGTTTACGGCCTCCCTGAACACGACAGACCATTGTGCAGGGTTTTCGGGATAGGTATAACTGTCGGCTGGAAAACTCAGGGCATTCAATTTTTCCTGCTCCAGCCCGGGGAGAATAAAGGCCGGCTCACGGCCCGCAAGGTAGAGAAAAAGAACCGGTCTCTCAGAGAGGTGAAATTTGAGTCCGGTAAAATAGAAGAGACTGGGCCCTGGATTCAGTGCGATGCCGTCAAGTTCCATGGTATGCATGAAATTGCTGAGAGCGTCCAGTCGTTGTGTATAGAGCGAAGTTGACTGCTGCATGGTGTGGTCTCGTTTGAAGGCGCCTGGATTATGACCCCGGACGTTCCAGTTCCTGTCTGACGGCATATCCCAGTTCCTGAATAATATAGGGTTTTTTAATATGTCGGCCGGCGCCGAGCTGCAATGCGGTCTTGATGCGCTCACTTTCCGAGTACCCGCTGGTGATCAGGGCTTTCTGTGCCGGATTGTATTTCCTGATAGCTCTGAAGGTGTCAAGTCCGTCTATCCCTTCGCCCAAAATCATATCCAGGAGCAACAGATCGAACTGCTCCTGCCGGATCAACTCTATCCCTTGCTCTCCTGTTGCTGCAGTGGAGACCTGATAGCCCAGTTTTACCAGGATGGCGGTTGCCAGTTCCCGTTGTTCGGGCACGTCATCGACGACCAGTATCTTCTCGCCTTTTCCCTGAATGGAAAGAGGCGGTTTTTCAAGGACTTCCGCCTTGAGCAGCGCCGAAGAAAGAGCCGGAAAGAAAATGGTAAACTCGGTTCCCCTGTCAATGCCGCTTTCACAGAATATGTGACCATCATGATCTTTGACGGTCTCCCGCACAATCACCATACCCAGTCCGGTACCGCCTCTCCCCATGGTCTTGGTGGTAAAAAACGGTTGAAAGATTTTTTCAAGTTCCTCCCTGGCGAGTTCCTTTCCCTGATCGCTGACCTGCAAAATAACATATATGCCTTCGCCGACGGTTTCATACAGGGTGGTCATACCGGTGTCTTTATACCAGTTGTCCGTACTGATCATTACTTTACCGCCACGCGGCATGGCTTCCACGGCATTGGAAACCAGGTTCATGATCGTCTTGCTCAAATGCAGATTGGAACCCCGTATGGGGTACAGGTCCTCTGCCGGTTCCGTGATTACCACTGTCTGCTTGTGCTCTCCCATGAGAGAGAGGAATTCCGGACTCTCAAGGTATTGCTCGACAACCGTATTCAGGGAGATTTCTTTTTTGTCAACAGCTCCCCTGCGGGTAAGGGTCAACAGGTCCTGGACGATGGCCGAAGCTCGGCGGCCGGAGTCCTGAATAATTTTCAAGGGCTTGTACAACGGGCTGTCCTGTTCCGTCTTCATGAGAAGGAGGTCGGGGTAACTCACCACGCCTGCTAAAATATTATTCAGGTCATGGGCCGCTCCCCCTGCCGCAGTCCCGATCATCTCCAATCGCTCGGCTTTCTCGGAATCGTATTGCAGCTCCTGGTAATGTTGAAGCTTCTCCTCCATATACTGCTTCTGCTGCCGCATGGCAGCCTGCTGTTTTTCGCTGTTGTCCAGGGCTTGTCTGAGATGTTCCATGGCGGAATGCGTTCTTTCGGACATGGCATTAAATTGTCGGCACAGTTGCGATATTTCATCGTTACAGTGCGTCTGAACAGGAACACCGGCCCGGCTGTCCTCCCCTATAACGTTGGGCATGGCTGAAATGAGAGGATGCAGGCGGGAGATTATGCGGGTGCGAATGAGCAGGGTGGTGAGAACACCTCCGCACAGGAGTATTGCCGATCCTGCAAGACCGGTCCACAACCAGAGACTTTTACCGGTGCAGATCTGTGAAATCAGGAAAATCACCCCCATGCCGCAGAAGAGGAGGAACAGCACGGGGAGAAGTATGCTCCTGGTGAGGCCGGAAGTCATGGCGGTTTTGCTCAATGATGCACCTCAGGGCAGGAATTGAAACCGGCCGGCCGCATGCAGGACATTGTTCTATAGAGGGACAAGGTCTGCTCAGCCATGATATTTTTGTTATGCATAAAGAAAGTCTTATGGAAGAAAGAAATTGTTACATCTTCTCATAATTGGACAAACATTGCAAACAGCAAAAAAAACAACGAAATTGCGCCGGCCAACACCTTGCTCCTGTTTTTAGGTCATGGTACTTTGAAAAAGAATGGAGTAATGGATTTATTGAGAAAGAATCTTATATTTCACCGTACAATGCAATCTTTGCAGGAGAGCTCTTTTTGAAACCTACAGATATCAGTAATCCTGAGTATTTTCATAGAGTTGTTGATTGTCAGTTCGCCTGTCCCGCGCACACACCCGTACCTGAGTATATCCGGCTTATCAGTGAAAAGCGTTATGAGGAAGCGTACATGATCAACTGGGTGTCCAATGTTTTCCCCGGGATTCTGGGCAGGGTATGCGATCGTCCCTGCGAGCCGGCCTGCAGGAGGGGGCGTGTGGAGCGGGAACCGGTCGCTATCTGTCGATTAAAGCGGGTGGCGGCAGATAATTGTTCCCCCGATTTTACAGTACCCATCCCGGAAATACCGGTTGAGAAAAACGGCAGGAAAGTGGCCTTGATCGGCGGAGGACCGGCTTCGCTTACCGTTGCCAGAGACCTGCTGCCCCTGGGGTATGAAGTGGATCTGTACGATGACCAGTCAAAAGGCGGCGGATTCATGCGCAGCCAGGTACCGTCTTTTCGTCTGCCTGAGAAGGTGCTTGACCTGGAAGTTGAACAGATTCTGAACATGGGCGTGAACACCCTGTTCAACACCTCTGTTTCCTCCATGAAAACGATTCTCGCAAAAGCCTACGACGCCGTATTTGTGGGCACCGGTGCGCCAAGGGGACGGGATTTGCCGGATCTTCCCGGAAGACGGGAGGGGGACGCTGCAATTCATCTGGGTATTGACTGGCTGGCATCGGTGGTTTTCGGGCATGTCAAGTCAGTTGGAAAAAGGGTGTTGGTCATCGGCGGCGGCAATACTGCAATGGACTGCTGTCGGACAGCCAGACGTCTGGGGGGAGAGGATGTGCGCATCGTGGTGCGCAGCCCGCGTGCTGAAATGAAGGCCTCGCCCTGGGAAATCGAGGACGCACTGCACGAAGATATCCCGCTGTATGACAATCATGTTCCCAAAGAGTTTGTGGTGGAAGAGGGCAGACTGGTTGGAATGCGTTTTGAAAAGGTAGCGGCCCGGCATGATGACCGTGGAAACCGGAAACTTGTTCCAACAGGGGAACCTCTGGTGTTCATGGCGTGCGACGAGGTGCTGTTGGCTGTCGGGCAGCTTAACGCCTTTCCCTGGATCGAAACGGATATCGGGATTGAGTTTGACAGGTGGGGACTGCCGGTCCTGGGCAAGGGAACGTTCCAGTCAACCCTGGAGCATGTGTTTTTCGGCGGTGATGCTGCTTTTGGGCCGAAAAATATCATAACCGCCGTTGCCCATGGTCATGAAGCCGCTATTTCCATAGACCTGTTTCTGCGCGGTCTGCCGCTTAACAAAAGGCCTGTGCCCAATGTGAGTATGGCGGGGCAGAAGATGGGCATCCATGACTGGCTCTACGATAACCGGATCAGTGAAGAAGAGCGCCAGGTGGTGCCCACTGTGGAGAAGGTGAAAACCCTGAAGGACAGGCTCCTAGAGGTGGAGTTGGGGTTTGATCGGGACAGAGGGCATGCCGAGGCAATGCGCTGCCTGAACTGTGACGTGCAGACGGTTTTTCATGTTTCTGAATGTATTGAATGTGACGCCTGTGTGGATGCCTGTCCGGAGCGGTGTATCAATTTCATCGAAAACGGCGATGAAGAAGAACTGCGCACCCGATTGCTGGCGCCGGCGACTGTTCTCGATCAGGCCCTGTATGTCTCTGATGTTCTTCCCACAGGCAAGGTTATGGTAAAAGACGAAAATGTTTGTCTGCACTGCGGCATCTGTGCAGAGCGATGTCCCACTTCGGCTTGGGAAATGCAGAAGTTTCTCTATAAATCACCTCAGGCAGGACAAAAATGAAACCTATTTCCAGTGTTAATGATTGTGTGGTTCGCTTTGCCAATGTCAACGGCTCCGGCTCTGCCAGCGCCAATAACCTGTTTGCCCGGGCCGTGTTCAGGATGGGCGTACCTGTAAGCCCCAAGAATATTTTTCCTTCCAACATACAGGGCCTGCCTACCTGGTATGAAGTGCGCATCAACGACCAGGGGTATATCGGCCGCAGAGGTGACGTGGACATGGCGGTGGCCATGAACGGTCAGACCATGCTTCGGGATTATATGGAACTGCTTCCGGGAGGATATTTTGTCTATGATTCTTCCCGTCAGCTGGCCGATGATTTCAATCGGGATGATGTGATGGAGATCGGACTGCCCCTGACCACCATGTGCAACAACGCCTTTGAAAATCCCCGGATGCGTTCGCTCTTGAAAAATATCGTCTATGTGGGGGCATTGGCATATCTGCTGGATATGGAGTTTGCCGTACTGACCGAGTCGGTAGAGAAGCAGTTCCGGAAAAAGCCAAAACTCATGGAGCCTAATCTCCAGGCGCTTCGCATGGGATATGAATATGCCCGCGAGCACTACCGGGATGCCTGTCTACTCAGGGTGGAGCGCCGGGATGCTGTTGGAAACGCAATCATGATGGACGGCAATACGGCCGCCGGTCTGGGCGCCATATACGGCGGCGCAACCGTGGTCGGCTGGTACCCGATTACGCCGTCGACGTCGGTGGTGGAAGCCTTTGGCCGGTATGCGGATCAACTGCGCATGGAAGAGGGCACCGGCCGGATCAAGGCTGCAATTGTCCAGGCAGAGGATGAACTTGCCGCCCTCGGCATAGTGATAGGCGCAACCTGGAACGGCGCCCGGGCCTTTACCGCCACCAGCGGCCCGGGTGTTTCCCTGATGACGGAATTTCTCGGCCTTGCCTATTATGCGGAAATCCCTGTGGTGCTGATCGATGTGCAACGTGCAGGCCCGTCCACCGGTCTGCCGACCAGAACGCAGCAGGCCGACCTGATCAGCTGCGCCTACGCCTCCCATGGGGACAGCAAACATGTCCTGCTCTTTCCCCACAGTCCGTATGAATGTTTTGCCATGACTAGCGAGGCATTTGATCTGGCGGACAGGCTGCAGACTCCGGTGATCATACTCAGTGATCTGGATCTCGGCATGAACGATCACCTGAGTCCTCCACTTGAATGGGACGACGGCAGGACCTATGATCGGGGCAAGGTGCTTAATGAAGAACAGCTGCTGGGGCTGCAGAAGAACTGGGGGCGCTATCTGGACGTTGACGGTGACGGAATCTGTTACCGCACCTACCCCGGGACCAGCGACAAAGCCGGCGCCTATTTTACCCGTGGTTCAGCCCATGACGAATACTCCAAATACAGTGAAGAGGCTGAGACGTATGAAAAAAATATGCAGCGGCTTACACGTAAAATGGAGACCGCGATTTCCATGCTGCCGGAACCTGAACTCTTCTGCGAATACCAGGACGCGGGTGTCGGGTTGATCTATTTCGGCACAACCAGCCATGCAGCGGAGGAATGTCTGGACAGGCTGCACAAAGAGGGAAACCCTGTCAACGGCATGCGTGTGCGTGCTTTTCCCTTTCACCGGGAGGTGCGCGATTTCATTGCCCGGCATGATGCGGTTTTTGTGCTGGAACAGAACAGGGACGGGCAGCTGCGCACGCTGTTGATTGCTGAGTGTAACCCTGATCCGCAGAAACTGTTATCCATAGTGCATTATGACGGCCTGCCGTTGGCGTCGCGAACAGTGTATGTCATGCTCAAGGATGCTCTTCAACAAACCGGACAAGCCGCAGCGACTGATTTTCAAAAGCAGGGAGGTGTACGATGACTTTTTTTCGACCAGGTTTCAGGCATCCGGATCTTCCTCCCAATGAGGCAGGCTATGAGCTGCGTGATTACGAGGGCGGGATTTCCACCTTATGCGCCGGATGCGGACATGATTCAGTCAATGCAGCCATTGTCCGCGCCTGTTTCGAGCTTTCCCTTGCCCCGCACAGGGTGGTGAAGCTTTCCGGAATAGGCTGCTCCTCAAAAAGTCCGGCCTATTTTCTGGGCAAATCCCATGGCTTTAATTCCGTCCACGGGCGTATGCCTTCCATTGCTACGGGCGCCAATATGGCCGACAGGGAGCTCATTTACCTGGGTGTTTCCGGGGATGGGGATACCGCGTCCATAGGCATGGGCCAGTTTGCCCACGTGGTTCGCCGCAATCTCAATATGGTCTATATCGTCATGAACAACGGCTGTTACGGCCTGACCAAAGGTCAGTACAGCGCTACTGCCGATAAGGGATCCGTCGGCAAAAAGGGGGAACCAAACCAGCTGGAGTCCATTGATCTGTGTGAAATAGCCATCCAACTGGGAGCAGGTTTTGTCGGCCGGAGTTTTTCCGGGGATAAACAGCAGCTGGTTCCCATGCTCAAGGCCGCCCTCTCATACGAAGGAATGTCGTTTGTGGATGTGATTTCCCCCTGTGTCACCTTTAACAACACTCCCGGTTCCACCAAGAGCTACCATTGGGTGCGGGAGCACCGTGAGGCAACCAATACCTTTGATTTTGTTCCCTTCAGGCAGGAGATTACCACAGAGTATGAGGCAGGAAAGACAGAAGCCGTTACTCTGCATGATGAATCTGTGATATACTTACATAAGGAAGCCGGAGACATCCAGGTTACGGATCGTTGTCAAGCCATGGACGCCCTGGAACAGCATAAAAAGAAGGGCCGCATTCTCACCGGAATTTTGTATGTGGACCCGGAGGGCGCGGATACCCATGAAATCCTCCACACCTCCGCAAGACCTTTGAACTCTATGACGGAAAAAGATCTTTGTCCGGGCAATGATGTGCTGGCTGCGATTAATGACGGATTTCGTTGAGGGGAATTGAGAACAAGGCCGCCTCTTCTTACAGGCGTATGTTGAAGAACCTGAGCCGCATCCAACATAGTCGGGAGCCGTTTACAAATAACCTTCAGGTTATAGAATGCCTACACACAAGAAAATAAAGTTCTCTACTTTATGTTCTGTACTCATAACCAGTGTATCTCTGTTGTCCATAATAATGGTCGGGACAATGTGGATATATTACGAGTATGCATTGTATGCGAATGAAGCGGCTCAATATGAACAGGAATTTATCCAAAAGAAGAAGGATACGCTTAGAAATGAAGTAAATCGAACCCTTGACTATATCAGGTTCAAAAGGGCGCATGCCGAAGACCGATTAATGGCTGATGTAAAAAGCAGAGTCCTTGAAGCGTACAGCCTTGCCGAACGTATATATGATGCGCGAAAAGGCCTGGTTCCTTTAGATGAAATTCAACAAGAGGTCAAAGAAGTACTCCGGCATATTCGCTTTAACCAAAGCCGCGGGTACTACTTTGCCGTACGACCCGATGGCGTTATAGAGCTGTCTGCCGACGATCCTGCCTTGGAAGGTAAAAATATCAAAGATATACAAGGTGTTCGCGGCCGGGATGTTTTTCGCCGCATGGCAGCTTTGTCTCGATCTGCAGGGGAGGGCTTTCATACCTATACCTGGTCAAAACCCGGCTCTCAAGGGAACGATTTTCGGAAGAGTATTTTTGTTAAATATTTCGAACCGTTTAACTGGCTGATCGGCACAGGAGAATATCTTGATGAGATCGAGAAGGAAATTCAGGATGAGGTCATCGAGCGGATTGAAAATATTCAGTTTGCTGCAGATGGATATATCTTTGCAGGGAAGCTTGATGGAGTGAGTGTGGCAGGGCCTATGAAGGGTCGGAATATGCTCGATGTCACTGACCAAAACGGCATTAAAATAGTACGGGAGCTCATCAAGGTCGCGCAATTGGGAGGCGGGTTTGTTGAATATGTCATGCCGGGATTCAATGGCGTGAAAAATGCGCCGAAGCTCAGCTATGCGACCATTATTGAAGACTGGGAGTGGTATATAGGCGGAGGTATGTATATAGGAGATGTCTATGATACTCTTCATGTTGAAAAAAGGAAATTACAAGAGCGGATACGGGGGTATCTGGTAAACATATTTGCTGTTCTGATTGGAATTACATGCATTATTTTTAGTGTTTTGAGCTATCTTACAAAGCGCATAGGTAAAAATTTCAATCGTTTTTCAAGTTTTTTTAGTGATGCATCTTCCAATTATACAAAAATCGATACTGAAAATATACATATTGCCGAGTTTGTAGATCTTGCAGTTTCGGCTAACAGGATGATTGATTTTAGAACGCAGACAGAGAAAAATTTGCAGGACAGTAAAAGATGGGTTGATGCTATTTTAAATTCCATACAGTCCGGTGTTCTTGTCATTGATGCTGATTCAAAAAAGATTATCGATGTAAACCGGAAGGCGCCAGGATCCTTGGCGCGGATCCCGAGCAAATTATCGGAAAAGACTACCATGGGGCAGGAGAGAGCGTCCCGACAGGAGTCCGTCTGCCTTCAGAGAGAGGGGCGCAATCCGCTACCCGGGAACAGGAAATACGTAATGCCGAAGGGGAAACAATTCCGGTCATTCAGTCAGCGGTCAGTATCAATCTGCACGGACGGGATTACATTGTTGAAAATTTTATCGATATATCTGAGAAGAAAAAACTGGAAGCGCAGCTTCTGCATGCGGAAAAAATGAAATCATTGGGAACGCTGGCAGGCGGGCTGGCTCACGATTTCAATAACCTTATGATGGGTATTCAGGGAAACGTTTCGCTCATGCTTTACGAAACAAACCCATCCGATCCGCATTATCAACAGTTGGAAGCTATTTCCCAATATGTAAACAATGCCACAGGCATTACTTCACAATTGCTCGGTATAGCAAGAGAAGGAAAGTATGACGCTAAGCCGCTCAATATGAACGAATTGCTGCAAAAACAGATAGATCTTTTCAGTCGGACAAACAAACAGGTTATAGTTCATACCCAGTTTGAGCAACATATCCGGAGCGTTGAGGTCGATCAATCGCAAATGATGCAGGTATTGTGGAATCTTTTTATCAATGCTTCCCATGCCATGTCGGATGGGGGAGACCTTTTTATAACAACCCGCAACACCGGATACAAAGAGTGTTTACAGGAGTTTCCCGACGCACCTGAAGGTGATTATATCCAGCTGCGGATACGAGATACAGGCTGTGGAATGGATGAAGATACGCTGTCTCAAGTTTTTGATCCGTTTTTTACAACCAAGGAAAAGGAACGCGGAACCGGACTGGGGCTGACCTCCGTATATGGAGTCATTCAGAACCACGATGGATTCATCAGGATGGAAAGCGTTGTCGGCAAAGGAACCGAGGTGACGATTCTTCTTCCGGCTTCGGATAAACAGGCCGTATCGACCAACGCCGACAAAGCGGGAATGGTGCGGGGAACCGGAACGGTTCTTCTGGTTGATGACGAAAAATTTGTCCGGGATATTACCCGTGATATGCTGACGATGCTGGGCTTTGAGGTTATTTCCGTGGGCAGCGGTAAAGAGGCGATATCCGTGTATCGGGAACAACATGCGGAAATACGGCTTGTCATTTTAGATTTGATAATGCCGGGAATGGGCGGACAGGAGACATACAGAAACCTGAAGGCAATCAACGAACAGGTAGTGGTCTTGATTTCGAGCGGATACAGTGCCGATAGTGAAGCTGAGAATTTGCTGAAACAAGGATGTAGGGGATTCATTCAAAAACCGTTTACCATGGAGTTCCTTTCTCGAGAGCTGTCCAGGCTGCAATTGTAATCGGAATTCGGTGTGTTGCCGGCTCAGTTCGCAGTTGTTTGATTGTTGGATTGCTCCAGGATCCGCCCAAATAAAAGGCTGTGAGCCTCCAACAGCGCAATGTCATCCGGTGAGAGAGAAGGAGCGCTTTCCGAGCAGAGCAGGAAGAGCATCCCCAACAGCCGTTTGCCTGTTCCCGGTATAAAAACGAGGAACGTACCAGCAGGTTTAGGCTCAGACTCTTGTGTGTTCAGGATTGCTGTTTGCCGGTCATGCCTTTCTGAGTTGCGAAGGATGTGAGCCAGGGGGCCGGGAACGGCAAAGATGTGTTTGCTCATCTGGAAAGAAGCCAGGCGTATCAGCGCCGCCTGCTCCTCCCCAATGGAGTCATAGGTTATATATGTCCGTAGATTTCGGGCATTACTGCCGCAGGCAGCCACGATATGCATGGCCCGGGCCTGTGTGTCGAATTGAAACAGCGCTGTCGTATCAGCCTCGGTGATATTTGTCAGGGAGGCGCAGACTTTCTGACACAGCAAGGCAAGGTTGGCGCAGTTATCGGATGCCTCGAGAAAATCCGCAAGGCTGTGAAGGGCAAGCCCGTGCTTTTCGTTTTTGCTCCGGGTTGCTGCCAATTCCTGCTCCAGGGCTTTTTGCCGTCTTTTTTGGCGTAATAAAATGTTCAATGCGCAAACGGTAAATACAAGCGATCCCCCTACAAACATGATCACCCCTGTAAGTGTGGGCAGGTACGCTTCGGGGCTGTCTTTGTTCAGGTAGTCCGTGTAGAAAAAACCGTTGAGAGTAACAGGTGTTTCGACCATGCCCTGTCCGGCAAAAATTTGTGCAATATGCTGCCAGCGGCCCGGATTCATATGTCCGATTTCGATAATTTCCGGCTGGATGAGCTGCTTCATCTTTTCAGCTTCATACTGGAGATGCAGGGGTGTTTTTTCCGTCGTGTAGGTGCGTTTAATCAGGTTGATGATCTCTTCAGGGTGAACCATGGCATAAGTCCAGCCTTTGAGGCTTGCTCTGCGAAAAGCTGCAACCCTTTTCGGGTTGGCCAGAACCTCTTTTTCCGTGGTGAAAAGGCAGTCTCCGTAGAAATCGATTCCATAGGAAGAAGGGTGGATGATTGAGTGCGGAATCTTATTCAAGGCATAATAAAACGGCTGGTTGGTTATGTATGCGCTGATAGCGTCAATGGAGGGATCAAAGTAGTCTTCTCTGGCGGCAAGCCGGTCAATAATGCGCATGCTTTCCAGGGGAACGCCTTCGACCTGCAGGGTTGCCAGGAGTTCCAGATCCCGGCTTGAGCGGCTGAGCACCACACGCTTGCCTGTGAGATCCTGGGGACTGAAAATTCCGGCATCCTGCCGGGCAATCATGACCAGCGGAGAATGCTGAAATATGGCTGCCAGGACGAGCAGAGGTTTTCCCTGCAGCCGTTGCAGCAGCACTTCGCTGTTTGTGACCCCGTACTCCGCGTGATCGGCAAGCACCTGATCAATGGTGTGTATGCCTGCCCCTCCTTCTATAAGCTGGACGGATATTCCCTCCTCTTCATAATATCCTTTGGCTATGGCGGCATAATATCCGGCAAACTGAAATTGGTGATGCCAGCGAAGCTGGAGACGTATGGAGTTGGAAGATTGCTCCGCAAGACCGTGGTTCGCGCAGCACAGCAGGCTTGCGAGTATAAAAAGAGCTATGATATGCAGCCTGAAAAGTTGCTCCATGGGCAGAGAGGCTAGGGCATGCGGTCCGGTGAAAGAAGAGCACAGAACCATTCGTTTCTGAAATGGTTCTGTGTTCGCGAATAATACACCGGTTATGGGAAGCCTGTACGTTTTTTTAGAGGAACAGATAGGTGGCGGCCAGGCCGACTAATGACATCACTATGGTATAGGGGAGAGCCAGATACACCATTCGGCCGTAAGACAGCTTGATGACCGGCGCCAGGGCGGAAGTCAGCAGGAAGAGAAACGCCGCCTGACCATTTGGGGTCGCCACGCTGGGGATGTTGGTTCCCGTATTGATTGATACGGCAAGTTTATCCAGGTGATGGATGATTTCATGCGCCTGGGCTGCCGCATCCTGGGGCAGGGCTGCAAGAACTTCACTGCGTACAAGATGGGGATCGGTGAGTTTGTCCATCAGTTCCGCGCCGGTCATGCCGATGTTGGGGATGGCTCCAAGCTGCTCGACAAAGTGCATTTTGGTTTCTGAAATATAGACCGTGGCCACGAAAACATTGTCGGAGATCATGGACAGGAGGCCGTTGGCAATATAGTAGGCACCGAGCTGGGCATGGCCTTCCAGGCTGAGGACGTAGTTGATGACCGGTGCAAAGAGATGCTGGTCGTGGATGACTGCTACAATGGCAAAGAAGACAACCAGCAGGGCTGTAAAAGGCAGGGCTTCTTCAAAGGCTTTTCCGGTCTGGTGTTCTTCGACAACACCGGTGAGGGAGGTAAGCAGGACGATGACCGAAAGCCCGATGAGACCCACTGCCGCCAGATGAAAGGCCAGGGCCAGAATCAGCCAGATGCCGACGAACAGCTGTACTACCAGTTTTGCCCGGCCGGCGTGACCGCGTTTTGCTTCCATCTCGATCTCTGTTTCCAGGAGATGGGAACGGATATTACCCGGCATCTCCACGCCATAGCTGAACCATTTGAGTTTTTCCACCGCGTAGCAGGTGAGCAGGCCGAAAACGAGTACCGGCATGGAGACCGGCGCGACTTCAATGAAAAAATCCGGAAAATGCCATCCCATGATGTGGCCGATGAGCAGGTTTTGCGGTTCACCCACCAGGGTGCAGACTCCGCCAAGGGCGGTGCCCACGGCGCCGTGCATCATCAGGTTGCGCAGAAAACCGCGGAACTGACGCAGTTCCTCTCGTTCAGTCTCCTTGAGGGCCAGGTCACTGGTCAGGTCATGGCTGGTATGGGGATCTTTACCGGAAACATACCGGTGATATATGTTGTAGAATCCATAGGCAACGGCAATGATGACTGCAGTAACGGTCAGGGCGTCGAGAAAGGCTGAGAGAAAGGCGCCTGCAAAACAGAAGAGCAGGGAGATGATAACTTTCGACTGGACCCGGACAAGAATACGGGTAAAGGTGAACTGCAGGAAATCTTTCATGAAAAAGATGCCTGCCACCATGAAGATCAGCAGTAAAATGACCTCAAAGTTTGTCAGCGCTTCATGGTACACGGTTTCGGGATGGGTCATGCCGATGGCGACAGCCTCGAGGGCCAGCAGACCTCCGGAAGGCAGCGGGTAGCATTTGAGGGCCATGGCCAGGGTGAAAATGAACTCGCCGATCAATATCCAGCCGGTTATAAAGGGACCGACCGTATAGAGCAGGATGGGATTGGCGATAAGAAAGGCGACAATGGTGAGTTTGTACCATATGGGGGCGTTTCCCAGAAAATTTTTGAGAAACGCATGGGGTAATGATTTGGGCATGTGTACTCTCCTGGATGGAAAAGGAAAAAGTGTTCTGACAGGGTACGTTCCCTGATGTTTACGTGTATCGTATATGGACCTGCCGAGAGCGCGGCAGGTCTTTCCCTCGATTTCATACCGGGAATACCGGGCCGGGTATTGTACAGGGCAGAAGGGAGGGCGTACAGCACGGAAGTGACACGCCGGCAGGAGAGTGGACGCTCACGCGCCCTTTCCTGCAGCCTGATCCGACATTAACTACCATTTCTCCGCACAGAGTGTCAAGAAAGACCGGATGTTCCCCGTAAGTATGTTGCTCTTATCAAATGGTCGAAAATATAGACCAGGAAATATCCTCTCCTGCCAGAAACGGCGTCACATCTCCAAAACGCGATGGAACTTTCCACGGCTTTTTGCGAAGGTGAATATTTTTCGGTACGGGGGTTATCCTGTAGAATGACCGGGCATTGTTACTGATAAAATCCTGCAGACGGTTGACGTCGCTGTACGCCATGAACAGTTCCGCCAGCTTGGGCAGGGCAACGGGAGCGGAAAAAACACCGGCCGCACAGCCGCAGCATTCCTTGGCATGCCGGGGGTGGGGCGCTGAATCGGATCCGAAGAACAGGCGGGGATGCCCTTGAAACACTGCATCGCATAACGCTTCTTTGTCTTCCGGGCGTTTGGCTATGGGCTTGCAGAAAAGATGGGGCTGCATAAGCCCGCCGATCACGTCATCCAGGGTCAGGAGCAGGTGATGCAGGGTGACCGTGGCGCCGATATTGGGATAGCTCTCCAGGAGCTGCAGGGCTGCGGCAGTGGTGATGTGTTCCATGACCATGCGCAGCTTCGGGAAACGGTCCGCGATTTCTGCATACACAGTGAGAAATTCAGCTTCACGGTCAAGGACAAAACCATTGCTTTCCCCATGGACCAGGAGGGGAATGTCCAGTTCTTCCATCACTGCCAGTGTGTCCAGGCAGCTGTCAAGATCGGTGACCCCGGCTTCGCTTTGGGTTGTTATGCCTGCCGGGTAGAGTTTGATACCCAGGATAGAGGGCTTTGCAGTTTCAAGTTCTTCCCTGGAATACTCCCTGAAAAACAGGGTCATGTACGGGGTAAAGGCGTATCCCCGGCAGACGGTGTCAACTTCACGGCGGTAATTCTGCAGCCTTTGCAGACTGTTGACCGGTTCTATCAGGTTGGGCATGATAACCGCACCGCTGAAGGCGGATGCGGTCAGCGGTGCGACATTGGCCAGCATATCCCCCTCCCGAAGGTGCAGGTGCATATCCAGGGGGGAATGGAGGGTAATATGTTCCATGGCAGAGCTGCGGCTACTTTTTCTTGGGAGGCAGAATATCGGTGATGGATCCTTCGACCATCTCTGCTGCAAAGGCAAAGGTTTCAGCCAGCGTGGGATGGGCATGGACGGTTTTAGCGATATCCTCGGCGTCTGCACCCATTTCAAGGGCCAGTACAGCTTCGTGGATCAGTTCTCCTGCATTGAGCCCGCAGATTCCGGCACCGATGATTCTGCCGGTATCCTGCGCAAAAAGGACTTTGCTGACCCCGATCGCAGCGCCTGCACTGAGGGCGCGGCCGCTCGCCCCCCAGGGAAATTTACCTTTTGTATATTCAATTCCTTGTTCTTTTGCTTCTTTTTCGGTCAGACCCATCCAGGCTATTTCCGGGGAGGTATAGGCGACGGAAGGGATGGTCATGGGGGTGAAGGCCGCCTTATGTCCGGCGATGACTTCGGCGGCTGTTTTGCCCTGATGGGTCGCCTTATGGGCCAGCATGGGATTACCGACTACGTCACCGATGGCAAAAATGTTCGGATTTGCCGTCTCCTGACGCTCGTTTACCGGAATGAATCCCCTTTCATCCGGTTCGATGCCCAGCTTTTCCAGGCCGATGCCGTCTGAATTGGGGCTTCTGCCCACTGCCGTAAGCACGGCGTCATATTCATTCTCCTCTGAGCCCTTTGCCCCGGAGAGCATCACACGGACGGCCTCATCCGTTGCCTTGATGGATTCAACCCGGGTTTGGGTGTGGATTGTATACCTTTTTTTCAGTTTTAAGAACAGCGGCTGCACCAGATCCTTGTCCGCAGGGGGAATAATGTGATCCAGCATTTCCACAATGGTAATTTCAGATCCAAGGGCGTGGTAGACCTGTGCCATTTCCAGGCCGATGATACCTCCTCCGATGATAAGGAGCCGTTTTGGGATCGTTTGCAGGGCAAGGGCGTCGCTGGAGTCCCATATTCGTTCATCCCCGGGACTGTCAGGCAGAACAAAGGGATGGGAGCCCGTGGCGATGACGGCGTGACCAAAGGAGACCGTAGTTGTCGAGTCTGCCCGGGTAACTGCAAGCGTCCGGTCGTCGCTGAATACGCCTTTGCCTTCAAGTCGGGTGATCTTGCGGGACTTGCACAGGCCGTCCAAGCCGCCTGTCAGCTGTGTGATAATGCTGTTTTTATGTTCCCTGAGCGCATCGAGGTCGATTTCAGGTGCATCGTAACGGACACCAAAGGCCTCTGCTTCCTGCGTTTCTTCGATCACTGCAGCCGCGTGCAGCAGGGTTTTTGATGGAATACAACCCACATTCAGGCATACGCCGCCGAGTCTGCTTTCCTGTTCGACAAGGCAAACCTTCAGCCCCAGATCCGCAGCCCTGAAGGCCGCAGTATATCCTCCCGGGCCTCCGCCCAGGACAACCACATCAGTAACAATATTTGTATCCATGCTCTTCTCCTTGGTTGGCAGTAAAGGGTTCAGGAGTGCCGGTAATTTGAGCGGGAACTGTTTCCTGTTCCACCTGTCTGGTACTATTTGGCTCTCAGGTTCAGAGAAGCGTTTTTCGTAAATCGGTCATATATTCCGCAAGGGCAACGCAGAACCCGGCAGCTTCAGCGCCATCGATAATTCGATGGTCGTAGGAGAGGCTGAACGGAAGTATACGTCTGGCGGTAAAGGCTTCACCGTCCCAGACCGGGCGTATCGCACTTCTTGATAACCCGAGAATAGCGGCCTGGGGTGCGGCGACAATCGGGGTAAAGGCCGTGCCGCCTATGCCGCCGAGGCTGGAGATGGTAAACGAGGCCCCCTGGAGATCCTGTATGGTCAGTTTTCCGTCCCTGGCGCTGCGACTCAGTCCGCCCAGTTCCGTTGCAAGCTCCTGCAGGCCTTTCTGATCGGCATTTTTGATGACCGGCACCACCAACCCCTGGGGCGTATCCACGGCTATACCGATGTTGTAATATTTTTTCAGGATGACTTTTTCACCTGGGACCAGCGAGCTGTTAAACAGGGGAAATTGTCTGAGTGCCGCAACCACCGCCTTGATGATCAGGACCAGCGGGCTGTAACGGATGCCGGTTTTTTCCGCCTGGGTGTTGAGAGATTGGCGATATTCTTCCAGATCGGTGATATCGCTTTCTTCAAAATGGGTTACATGGGGAATGTTCAGCCAGCTTTTATGCAAATGGGGGCCTGACACTTTTTGAATGCGCCCCAGGGGCAGGTCTTCGATGGTCCCGTACACGGAGAAATCCTCCAGGGCGACAGGAGGGATCCCGCCTGCGTCTCCATCGTTTGAGGAAGCCATGGCGTTCTTCACCAGAAGCTGCACATCTTCTTTCAGGATTCGTCCTTTGGGTCCGGTTGCCTGTACCCGACCCAAGTCGACTCCCAGCTCGCGGGCATAGGCGCGTACGGAAGGCGTTGCATGATACGTCTTGCCCGGTTCCTGGGCATTGACCGGTGGGGCCGGCCTGCTTTCCACGCGGGGGGCAGGCGGCGGGGGTTCCGCTGCCGCTGTCTGTTGAACCGGTTCCGGGGTGTCCGGTTGTGCTTCAGGCGCTTTCACGGGCGCGGTGTCGGTTTCTTCTTTTTGTACGGAATCCGCCGCTGTTTGAATGGTTGCGATCAAATCTCCGCTTTTTACCACATCCCCTTCGGACAGGTGGACTTCCTCAATCGTTCCACTTGCCGGGGAAGGGATATCCATGACGGCTTTTTCGCTTTCCAGGGAAATCAGGGAATCTTCCTGCTCAACGGCATCCCCTGGTTTGATAAAGACCTCAATGACTGTAATTTCCTGTACGTCCCCGAAGTCCGGGACCTTGACCTGTTCAAGAGTCATCTCTCTCTCCTTTCAGCGGTTCAGAGGATGCGTGGAAGTCGTGTTCACGCCGTATTTGTCAATCGCCTCACTGACCCTGGATGCAGGTATGCTTTTCTGGTCGGCAAGGGCTTTCAGGGCCGCGATCGTGATATGGTAGCGGTCAATGCGGAAAAAATCACGCAGGGTTTTGCGGGAATCGCTGCGGCCGAAACCGTCAGCTCCCAGGACGGTTAAGGGGTTGGGAATCAGACGACGTATCTGTTCCGGATATGCCTGGAGATAGTCTGTGCTGATGATTGCCGGTCCTGCAAATCCCTGCAGCTTTCTGCTTATATACGGAAGCTGTGCTTCCTCTTCCGGATGCAGCCGGTTCCAGTGTTCTGTTTCCATGCCGTCCCTGTGAAGTTGATTGACGCCGAGGATGGACCAGATATCCGCCTGAACGCCGAAATCTTCGGCAAGCAGTTCAGCCGCTGCAATGACTTCACGAAAAATAGCGCCGCTGCCCATAAGCTGCACCCGAAGTTCTCCCGGTTCTCCCTGCCGGTAGAGATACATACCCCGGTTGATGTCTTCTTCAATTCCTTCCGGCATCGCAGGGTGGGAATAATTTTCGTTGAGCAGGGTGATGTAGTAATAGATATCCTCGCCGTTTTGAAACATGCGCTCCATGCCCTTCTGAACGAGGACAGCCACCTCATAGGCGAAGGTGGGGTCATAGGCCAGGCAGGTGGGAATGGTCGAAGCCAGCAGCAGACCGTGCCCGTCCTGATGCTGCAGACCTTCACCGTTCAACGTGGTTCGACCGGAGGTCGCACCCATGAGAAAGCCTCGGGCCCTGCTGTCGCCGGCGGCCCACAGTTGATCTCCTATGCGCTGGAAACCGAACATGGAGTAGAAGGTGTAAAAGGGGATCATGGGAACCCCGTAATTTGCATGGGCTGTGGCTGCTGCAAGCCAGGAAGAGATCGAACCGGCTTCCGTGATGCCTTCCTCGAAGATCTGTCCCTGCGGATCTTCCCGATACCAGGCTATGGTTTCCGAATCCTGGGGTTCGTACAGCTGCCCGGTCGGGGCATAGATACCCAACTGCCTGAACAGGCCTTCCATGCCGAAGGTTCGCGCCTCATCAGGGATTATCGGCACAATGTGTTTACCCACGCTTTTGTCTTTTACCAGGGTGCCGAGGAGGCGCACAAAAGCCATGGTGGTGGAAAGTTCCCGCTCTCCGGAAGAGGCGAGCAAAGCCTTGAAGCCGGCCAGGGGCGGAGTATCCAGGGCAAGGTGTCGGGTGTCGCGGAAGGGGACCTGTCCTCCGAGGGCTTTGCGCTGTCTGCCCAGGAACTGTTCTTCGTGGCTGCCCTTTTCAGGTTTGATAAAGGGCAGGTCTGCAAGCTGGTCGTCTTCCAGTGGTACATGAAAACGGTCACGAAAAATTTTCAGCGATTCGGTGTCCATCTTTTTAACGTTATGGGCTACCATGACTGACTCTCCTGCCTGTCCCATACCGAACCCTTTAACGGTCTGCACCAGGATGACCACTGGTTTGCCGTTGCTTTTTGCTGCGGCGGCAAAGGCTGCATAGACCTTGCGGGGATCATGTCCGCCGCGGGTCATCTGCCGGAGTTCACGATCATCCATGCCCTCGATCAGCTTCAGCAGCCGCGGATCGTCTCCGAACATTTTCTCTCGCAGATAAGCAGGGCCGCGGGCATGGATGGTCTGGAAGTCTCCATCGACCATTGACTCGAATTTTTTAAGGAGCAGGCCTTCCTTGTCACGCTGGAGAATGGCATCCCATTCGCTGCCCCACAGGACTTTGATAACCTGCCATCCGGCGCCCCTGAATTTTCCTTCCAGTTCCTGAATGATTTTACCATTGCCGCGAACCGGTCCATCCAGTCTCTGCAGGTTGCAGTTGACCACAAAAATGAGATTGTCCAGCTGTTCACGGGCCGCCAGAGAGAGCGCGCCCAGGGATTCCGGCTCATCTGATTCACCGTCTCCCATAAAGACCCACACCTTCCGATCCCCGGCCTTTTTGAGGTCGCGGCTGTCCATGTATTTCATGAATCTGGCCTGATATATTGCGGCCATCGGACCAAGTCCCATGGAAACCGTGGGGAATTGCCAGAAGTCAGGCATCAACCAGGGGTGCGGATACGAAGAAAGCCCCTTGCCGCCGACCTCCTGCCGAAAGTTGTCCAGCTGCTCTTCGCTCAGGCGTCCTTCCACAAAGGCCCGGGCATAGACACCCGGCGAGCTGTGCCCCTGGAAGTAGATCATATCCGCGCCGTCTGCCGCCTCCGGTCCCCGGAAAAACCAGTTGAAACCCACTTCATAGATAGCGGATACCGAGGTATATGTGGCGATATGGCCGCCAAGTCCCTTGCCGCCCTTGTTGGCCCTGGCGACCATGGCCATGGCATTCCAGCGGACATAAGCGGCGACATTGCGGGCAATAAAGGAATCTTCCGGTATTTTTTCCTCTTTTTCCGGGGGGATGGTGTTGCAGTACGGCGTCAGAATACCGGGTGAGGTGGAAACGCCTTTTTCACGGGCTTTGTCAGTCAATGCGCGAAGGAGATAATCAGCTTTTTCTTCTCCTTCGTGGTGGATAACGCCTTCCAGTGATTCCAGCCAATCCCTGGTTTCCGCCGGATCAGGATCTGTATAATAGGAACTCATTGTTCGCCTCCTCACCAGTATCGTTGTTAGTGGTATGTATGATCAGTGTGCAGCGTATTTTTCACATATGCGAGTAACGGGATATGGGGAGCATCTCGTAGATGCCTCATGATCGGGAGCGTATTGTTCAATCTCCTGAAACGATAAACTACAATGTAACTCCTCATAGGGGCACAGTCCAGCTTGATAACTTCCCTGTATTTGTAACTGGTTACAGGGTGCCTGATATTTTTGCAAGGAGACTGGTGCAACGTATTCGGTCGTACGTAAGCCGGGCTGATCGCGGAAAGATCAGGTACACTGTGAGCAGTTACACTAAAACTATTATAACCTGTTGTCAGCATAGATAGTAAATTTTAATACAAATTTTATATGCAGACCTCTGTTTTCTTTGAGGATGATGTCAGGCTTCATGCTGTCTGCCGTGTTGTTCACGCCATGGAAAAAAGAGTTGCGCAGCGTGATGATAGCTTTTATAGGTCAACAGGCGCTGCAGACAGGCAGCGCTGGAAACGAAGGTGGAATCTGTAACTGGTCTGTCCGGCTTGCGGCACATACATGTACAGGTGCCCCGTACGGCATAATGGGCCGAAGGAGGAGAACAGAAGGTGGCAGCGTTAATTTTAGGAATAGGCAACCTGCTCATGGGTGATGAGGGCGTTGGCTGCAAAGCTGTGGAAGAGTTGATAAAGCGATATGATTTTCCCGAGGATGTGGAATGCATTGACGGAGGCACTGCGGGATTTGAACTGTTGTCCCTGATTGAAAATCGAGACCAGGTTATCCTGATAGACGCCATGCAGAGCGACATGGCGCCGGGAACAGTGGTGCGTATCGAGGGAGAAGATGTTCCCAGGGCTTTTTTATCTTCTCTGACCCCTCACCAGTTAGGGATCTCGGATGTGCTCGCCGCGGCACAGCTTACAGATGACTTCCCCGAAACCCTGGTTCTGTTCGGTGTTGTTCCGAAACAGCTGGAGGTTGAGATCGGTTTGACTGAAGAGATCGCCGCAGCCATGGAAAAGGTGCTCCCTGCCGTGGTTGAAGAGTTGGCCCGGTTTGGTTATTCGCTTACCGCAAAAAAAGCGAGTTGATACCTTTCGATTCGATATATCTTTCTGAATTACGGGAGAAATGTGATGACCTGTTATCTACGCGTCCTGCTAGTCGCAGTCTTTCTGTTTTCCATGAGTGGAGGGGCCATTGCCTCTGAATGTCGATCTCTGATAGACCGTAAATGCGGGAGTTGTCATTTCAGCAGTAAGATCTGTCCCATGTTGAATAAGGGAAAAGGGTCCTGGGCATGGAAAAGAAATGTGCGCTCCATGAAGGATCTGGGGGCTGTGTATACGGATCAGGAAGAAAAGCGGCTCGTCAAGTGTTTGAGTGATCCCGACGAACAGGTGAGGGAGATATGTGCCGGGCTGAAGGAATAGAAATTCTCAGGCCGGCTGTTTATAAAGGGGAAAGCCATGTCCATACGTTTACTTGCGGTTGAACTCTATAAAGCGCAGAAAGAGGTGCATCGGCTGCGCGATCTTCTTGAACAGTCCGCCGGCATGGAGGCGGAACGTCTGCGCCGTGAACTCCGCTGCGCAGAGGAGACCTGCAATCAGCTTCGCAGAAGAGTTGAGGCTCGAAAAGACCTTGGTAAATAAGAAAAGGGGGCTGGACGTTACCAGCCCCCTTCGGGTGTTCATGTGCTCTCAGCGGCCTGTTGTCAGATCGCCTCGTTACCTCTTTCCCCTGTTCGGACCCTGAGGATGTCTTCCACGGGGATGATGAATATTTTACCGTCCCCGATTTTTCCGGTCAGGGCTGCATCTCGAATGACCGTTACAGCTTTTTCGACCAGGTCGTCGGCAAGAACCAGCTCTATTTTGGTTTTTGGGTTAAAGTCGACTTTGTACTCCGCACCACGATATACTTCCTTGTGGCCCTTCTGACGCCCATAGCCTTTGACATCAGTTACCGTCATGCCGGCAATTCCAATTTCATTGAGCGCTTCTTTCACTTCATCGAGCTTGAACGGCTTGATGATGGCTTCTATCTTTTTCACCTTGCGATCCTCCTGTGGTTATTATTTCTGAGTGAATTCCGGGTACGCTTCAAGGCCGCATTCGGAAATATCCACGCCTTCAAGCTCTTCCTCTTCACTGACCCTGATACCCATGGTCAGCTTGATGATCAGCCAGACGACAAAGGAGGCGGCAAAAACCCAGGCAAAGATGCAGGCCGCACCGGTTAACTGCTGGATAAGGTTGACTTCAGAGTTGGTGAAGGCAACCGCAATCAGACCCCAGAGGCCGCATACGCCGTGAACGGAGGTGGCGCCGACCGGATCGTCGATTTTCAGTTTGTCGATAAAGACGATGGAAGGAACTACGAGCAGGCCGCCGATAACACCAACCATGGTTGCAATACCGGGTGTCGGAGACAATGGATCGGCTGTGATTGCCACCAGGCCGGCCAGCGCGCCGTTCAGCGCCATGGTCAGGTCGGCTTTACCGAACCAGAAGCGGGACAGGATCATGGCTGCAACCAGACCGCCGGCTGCGGCTGTATTGGTGTTGACAAAAACCATGGCAACTGCATTTGCTTCTTCAATATTGGATACTTTCAGCTCGGATCCGCCGTTGAAACCGAACCAGCCAAGCCAGAGAATAAACGTACCGAGGGTGGCCAGAGGCAGGTTACAGCCTGGGATTGCGTTAATCCGACCATCTTTATATTTACCTTTCCTGGCGCCGAGGAGTATGACGCCGGCAAGAGCTGCGGCAGCCCCGGTGAGATGCACGACACCTGAACCTGCAAAGTCATAGAATCCGAGCTGGTCAAGGAAGCCGCCGCCCCATTTCCAGTAGCCTTCCACCGGATAGATAAAACCGGTCATGACCACGGCAAAAAGCAGAAACGCCCACAGTTTCATACGCTCGGCAACCGCACCGGAAACAACGCTCATGGCTGTGGCCACAAAAACAACCTGAAAGAAAAAGTCGCTGAGGTTGGAGTAATAGATGTCTCCGCCGGATTTCAGAACTTCGTCCACGCCGTTATCCGGTCCGAGGAAAAAGCTCAAGCCCGGGATAATGCTGCTGATGGCAGCGTCACCGGGATACATGATGTTGTATCCGCATATCAGGTACATGATACAGGCAACAGCATAGAGGGCGATGTTTTTGGTGAGAATCTCAACCGTATTTTTCCCACGGACAAGGCCTGCCTCCAACATGGCGAATCCCGCCGCCATCCACATGACAAGGGCGCCGGACATGAGAAAATAAAAAGTATCGACAGAATAGGCCAGCTGGATCAGGTTACCGGCAACGCCTTCTACTGTAGCTGCTTCTTCGGCAAAAGCAGGCAACGCCAAGGTAAGCACTGCCAATACCGCAGCGCCGCCCAGGACTTTTTTTCGGTGAGATGTGTTGTAAGATTCCACGCTTCATTCCTCCTGATGATTGATGCCGGCACATGTGTGCCGAGTTAAAAAAATCAAATAATGCAGAGGAAAAAGCAAAACGGATGCCAAAATTGTTTCTTGTTTACAAATTGTGTGATCTCAGTAGGTTGCCATCTGGATTGCGGGAATGAGAGAATTGGAGGTGAAGAAAAATGTTCAAAAATGTAGTGAAGCTTCTTTTAATGTTACAATATTGTGAGGAATAGGTGGCAGTCAGGCGGGGTGTGTATCACCCGGGCTACAGGATAACGGCGTCTGCCCGGCAAAGGGCTCCGTAAATGCGGAGAGTTCTGTTGGATGTTTCGGGGTGCAGCAGTGGCCGAGTTGTAGAAAATGATACAAAAATGTAATATCCTTGACAGTCCTTCTGTCCGTCGATGGTCAGTTCTCTTCGATCCGTGTTCTGAAGCGGCGCAGCTGTCTTTCACGTATATGTTCGAGATCAAGGTGATAAATGTCCGACGGAAAAAGGAAGGCTGCCACGCCTGTATCAAAAATGCGTTTTACTTCATATTCATCGTGGGCCACATCCCGCTGGTACATATAATTCAGATACGATCTGTTGGTGTGAATAATGAACTCCACCCGCATGCTGCTGAGTTTTGCAAAAAATTTGAGCATGGAAGTGTTTGATGAGCTGCCTGTTGCCGTCCCGGCGTACGAGCCGCCGGTCAGAGTGTCGGATATGTCTTCCAGGGTCATGAACGAGTCGGCCTTGGCGGCACACCTTGTCAAGTGTCTGAGAAACCGTTTCACATCCGTGACGGAATTGAGTACGGCCATAAGGCCCAGCTCATCGTCAACTGCAGCGGCGGGATTTTTTTCATTTTTGCGTAGAAGTTTGATTACTTTTGCTTCCGGCGCTTTTTTACGTATGGTTACGTAGATTGGAATATCTTTCCCTCTGTCGTCGAACAGGCGGCGCTTGATAAGGGTGAGCTTTTCGCCCTGCCGGAGCGTAATTTTTTCTGCCTGCTCAGGGGAAATGATCGATACGTTCCGGCAGCTGAAGTCCTCGGGGGTATGTGTGGAGTGGAGATAGGCGATGTCCATGTCGCCGATTTTCAAGGTCGGGCTCCAGACATACATGTTAAGGAAATCGATAAAGTCAGAAAATTTTTCCGTGATTTTGGTCTCCCGTTCCCTTTGGTCGATTGATCCGGCAAGCCCCATCAGGGCCAGTTTACGTTTTGCTTCAAAGCGCGCCTTTTTGTGAAAGCGATCGTCGAACAGATACAGGAGCAGGCTGACAGGTTCGGTGGCCGACTCTATCTCATTGGTCGTTTCCAGGTGTGCGCTGTAGGGGGCCAGGACTTTGGAGCGAAGAGACTCGATGACGTCGTCGGCTGTTCTGGCATAATCTTTTAAGCGCCGGGAAATCTCGGAATCCGGTCCGGTTATGCCGAACATGTTGCTGAGCAGGATGTGGGAGCGCAGTATGGCTTGTTTCTTTCTTCCCTGGTCGTTGAGTAATGCTGATGTTTCCCTGAAGCTGTTGATGTCGAGCAGGTCAAAGATCTGGTTCCGTACGGCTCGATATTTTGTCTTGAGGAGCTGATCGTTTTGAAATGACCGGAGCCATGATTTTGCTTCCTGTGAAAAGGGGCCTGTCAGTGGTGTGTTTTCGATGGTGGCAAACGGGCCGTTTTGCAGCATGGCCGAAAAGACAGATTTTTGATCCAGTATTCCCATTATGTAAGCGGTTGAGGAGAGTGTCGGTTGATAATAAAACGTATTGTGCTTTTTACTCTGAAAGCGTGATGTGTGCAAGGAAATGAGGGGGGAGCTACCCTGCAGAGAGGAGGAGGGCAGGGTAGCTGTTGGAGGAGGCTTGGTGGGCAGTCTGTGGAGGAGGTTCAGGCTGCCGAAAAGAGGAGTATTGCTATGGAGTTTGTTTTTGTTTGTTGTTGCCGGTACCTCTATGCTGTACCGTTTGTATGAAATAAAGCATCTCCCGTGCCAGATATGTTTTTTTGTTGCCGTTGTGGTGGTAACAATCTGAATTTTCGTCTCTAAAAAAGTGCAGGTGCCGGTTTGGGGGCCGTGATTCTCTCTGCTTGATATTTACATAATTGTGTATTGTTTGCAGCAAACAGTGCAAAAATGTATCTATTTTGTCATGCGCCCCGCTTCTTGTTATCGTTAAGGGCAGTGATGTTCACCGGAGACGGATATTTTTTAAATTAATTTTTTACTTACCAACGGCTGTAGGGCTATAATGGCATAAGGAATTTTTTCTATTCACAGGTAGGTATATCGTATGTTTGCAGAAATTATTGATTCTATACAAGGGGTGTTCAGTCCCGTCGGGGAAGCGATCGGTCCTTTTGTCGAGAAAACCCGGGTGATTGAACAGGTTCGTGAAGTTGATGCGGCAGGCCTGTTCACCAATCCCTGGTTTCTGGTACCCTTTATATGCCTGGTGGGGTATATGATCTATAAGGTCGCCTGGAGAGATCTTATTATCCTTTCTCTTCTCATGGGGGTCTGGTATTTCACCGGTACTGAATATATGCAGACCCTGGTTGTGGGAGATCAGTTACAGATAAACCGGATATTGCCGGTTTTGTTTGGCGGCGCCGCAGTGCTTGGCCTTATCATCTATCTCCTGTTTGTGCGGAGTGATTGAAGGAGATTTTTTTGGCCGCCGATAGAACGATGTCCCGAACATGAGAGAGCCTGCTGTAATCCCGCTTTTCAATCGGCCGGCAGGGGCTTTTGCAGGAATAACGGAGCTGAAATTGTATGGTTGGTAGTAAAGCCGGCACGAAAGAATTTCGTGATGCCATTTTTGTTATTACGGAAGAGCGCTCATGTCCCATTTATAATACAGGGGAAGAGTTCAAGGTTGAAGACATGGGCCTCACCGTTCCTGAGGCAAAACCTACCTGTCTGAAATTAGCCGGGGAACTGATTAAAATCGTTTCAACACGTCAGACCTATGAACGTTTCTCGCCCCAAGGGGTGCAGCGGACCAAGTTTGAGTGTGGCGGCTGCGTTGGGCTTATTCGTTTCGAGTTCAAGAAAGAGCGTGAATTTTCAACGGTGCAGATGAAATTACTGGCAGCTGCTGAGCTGCGTGAACGTATGCGCCATATTGATCAGTTCTTTAATATCCTCAGAGGATTGGAGATTTTTGAGCCCCTTGATGAGGACAGCCTGCGGGATTTGTCGTCCCTGCTCGATCTGCAGGAATATAAGGCCAACAAGGTTATTCTTAAAAAAGGGGATCCCGGGACAAGTTTGTACATTATAGTTGAAGGGAAAGTCGCCATCATTGGTGAAGATAATACTGTTCTTTCGGAAATAGGGGTAGGCGGTATTTTCGGTGAGATGAGTCTCCTTTCCGGGGAACCTATTACCACCAGTGTGTATTCAAAAGAAAAAACCCGGCTTGCCGGCCTGTCCAGTAAGGACTTCAAACACGTGCTCAATAAATTTCCTGTTCTGCAGGTCTTCTTCTACAGGCTGCTTGTTGAGCGAGCCCAGACCAACACCATGAAATCGGGGACCCTCAGTTCGGGGATGACGGGCAGACTTTCCGATATCCACACTGTAGAGCTGTTCCAACTGATCAACTCCAGCGCCAAGACCGGCCGGGTCGATCTGATCCTGGAGGGAGGAAAAGCGATTGTCGTCTTTTATGAAGGCGAACTGCTCAAGGTCACCTATGGTAACAAACACGGCAAGGAAGCGTTTTTTGATATTCTCAGCAAAACAGAGGGGACCTTCACCTATACCTCCGGCATATCGGAGCAGGAAAAGGCTTTACCCGTGATCAGAGGCTTTATGGGCCTGATCATGGAAGGCATGCGGCGTATAGATGAAGACGGAGTTTCCTGATCTCAGGCCTTGTGCTGCAGCCGGACGACGGAGAGGATGGGGCGGGTGTGTAAAACCCGCCGGCATGCAGCAGGTACGATGCGTATAACGTAGGGGGCGTCATACGCATCGATAGGCGCCGGCGCCGCAGGCGTCATTTTACCTGGGTGAAAAATGTATTACGTTTTTGTGAAAATGAGGCAGGCGTTCGTCCCTCCAAAACCGTAGCTGTTGCTCATAACCGTATGCAGCGGCATGTTCCGGTTTTCGCGAAGTATGTTGGCGCTGCCGGCTTCCGGATCAAGCTCTTCGATGTTTGCGGACCCGCAGGCAAAACCGTTTTGCAGCATGATCAGGCTGTAGATCGCCTCATGCACGCCGGCTGCCCCCAGGCTGTGGCCTGACAGCGCTTTGGTTGAGCTTATGGGTGGAGTTGCAGTACCGAATATTTCACTGATTGCCCGTAGTTCGACCATGTCGCCGATGGGGGTGGAGGTGCCGTGGGCGTTGATGTAGTCGATTGGTTTGTCGGTCATGGCCAGTGCCATACGGATGCAGCGTACAGCTCCTTCGCCTGACGGAGCGACCATTTCATAGCCGTCGGAGGTGGCCCCGTAACCGATGATCTCTCCCCAAATGGCCGCTCCTCTTTTTCTGGCCCGTTCCATTTCTTCCACGACTACTACACCGGCGCCGTTGGCTACGACAAATCCATCCCGATTAACATCATAGGGACGGGATGCGCTCTGTGGACTATGGTTGAATTTGGTTGAAAGAGCGCCCATGGAATCGAACATTGCAGTCTGGGTCCAGTGTTCTTCGTCGGATCCTCCTGCAAAAACAATGTCCTGTTTGCCGAGTTGGATTTGTTCCAGTGCTGCTCCGATACAGTGGGAACCTGTGGCGCATGCCGAGGATATGGAATAGCAGACTCCTTTGATGTGAAAGGTGTTGGTCAGGCAGGCCGAAACCGTGGAACTCATTGTTCTTGGCACCATGAAGGGGCTCAATCGTTTCAAGCCCTTTTTCCGCATGATGTCGGCTGTGGCAACAACGTTTTCAGCCGAAGTGCCTCCGGAGCCGATTATCAGGCCGGTTCCGGGATCACTTACCTCTTCAGTAGTCAGCCCGGCATTTTTAATGGCCTGTTCCATGGCTATGGCGGCATAGGCTGCAGCGTTCCCCATGAACCGGAGGTGTTTTTTGTCGATGAATTTTTTGATATCTATGGTGGTGAAGGCCCCGACCTGGGAACGTAGTCCGATATCTTTATATGCAGGACAATAGGAGATTCCGCTTGTGGAGGCTTCCAGGGAATCTTGCACCTCCCGGACACTATTTCCAAGGGAGGAGACAATACCCAAACCGGTTATAACAGCACGTCTCATGGGAATGTGGTCTTAAGTTCTGTGAATGGCCAATGGACCGCAGCTTTGGCAGGCGGCCATCAGTTCAATGGTGTTGATGTTGATATGGGAAGGCATGGATGCCGCCCAGAAAACGCATTCTGCGATATCTGCAGGGGTGATGGGCTGTGTCCCTTTATATACGTTGCCGGCCTGTTCAGCATTGCCTTGAAAACGGACAAGGGAAAATTCACTTTCCGCCAGACCCGGCTCGATATTGGTCACACGAACCTGTGTATGGACAAGGTCGGTCAACAGGTTGCGGGAAAATTGTTTGACAAAGGCCTTGGTGGCTCCGTAGGTATTACCTCCGGGGTAGGGGTAATTCCCGGCAACTGAACCCATGTTGATGATGTGTCCGCTGTTTCGTTCGACCATTTGGGGGAGAACGCATCGGGTCAGGTACAGCAGGCCCTTGATATTGGTGTCCACCATGGTCTCCCAGTCTTCTATCTTGCACTCGTAGGCTTTTTCCAGGCCGAGAGCCAGGCCGGCATTGTTGAGCAGAACATCGATGTTTTGAAACGCTTCAGGCAGACTGTTGATGCATTCTTCCACTTGCCCCCGCTCACGTACATCGAGCTGGACCTCGTGGGTCTGCGTTTGCGGGTGTTGTCGGCTGAATTCCTGCAGGCGCTCGAGTCTGCGACCGCAGATTATCAGGTTCCAGCCCTCTTCGGCAAAGCGTTCAGCGCATGCCTTGCCGAATCCGGAGGTGGCGCCGGTAATGAGAATGGTTTTCTTCATGTGAGGTTGATACTCCCTGATGTATTTTTACTGTAACAGGCACTGGGTACAGGCTTCACCAGCTCCCTGGATGAGAGTTTTCAAAGTTCCCATAGTAGCAGAAAAGTTATTTTGCCGCCACAGTCCCTTTGCGTAATGAATATCTGATGGTGAATACAGGTAATTTTAGCTTGAGTTTCTTGGCTTGCTGGTATTTATTTAAAGTATAAAATTTTGAATTTACAGCTGCGGTATAACTATAACGGAGGGAATATGAAGAAGATGACACAAAGATCTTTGGCCGTCCTGGGATGCACCCTGCTCGGGATGGTTGTTACCCAGCCGGCGTGGGCTGCCTCAGTATCCTCGGAGAAGCAGGCAACGGGCGCGACTACGGTGAATGTAAATACCCTGCAGGTTGAAGTGGAAGGCAGACTGGGGCTGGGGTATCTAAACGGTGAATCCAATGAACTGGTGTATAATGAGGATGGCTCGAAATTAAGTCAGCTGATCTGGAAACTGGATAATATTTTTATGCTTAATGCCGGGCTGTCCTTTAAACCTGCATCCTGGATCAAATTCAATGCCGATGTGTGGGTAGCCTTGAATGAGGGCGATAATACCATGGACGATTATGACTGGCTGGTATCAGGGTGGGCGGAATGGTCAGACTGGTCGCACCATGAAGATGTGGACCTGGAAACGGGGCTGATGTTTGACATTAACGCCGAAATACCTTTTTACAGCCACATGAATACGACATTTTCAGCACTGGTGGGTGTCAAACGAGATAATTGGGAGTGGGTGGCCCGTGGCGGCAGTTACGTGTATTCATCCTATTATCTCTACGATACTGTCGGCGATTTTCCTGCCGGTGAACTTGGTATTACCTATGAACAGACGTGGACGGTCCCCTACGTCGGGTTTTCGTTCTATTCCGTATTGACGAACTGGGATTTCTCCGGCCGAGTTATTTTTTCTCCGTTGGTACAGGGGGAAGACGAAGATACGCATCATATGCGTGATCTGCTTTTTGAGGAAGATTTTGACAGCAGTTGGATGTGGGCCGCCGATTTTGCCGCCACCTATAAATTCACCCCGAATTGGGGCCTTACCGGTCTGATCAGCTATCAGTTCTACGATGAAGCTGAAGGGTCGACCACAATCACTGATTTGACAACCGGGCAGAAATATTATTATCCGGGAGATGTTGCCGGCGCAGATAATACGGCAACCATACTTTCAATACGTTTGGATTATACGTTCTAAAGCAGTAAACGCATATGGCCCGCTTGCAAATGCGGGCCGCAGGCGCAAAAGGCGGAGCCTTTTCAGAAAGGCCTCGCCTTTTTTGTGCTCACACCATAGGCAATCTTGAAAGGTTGGAAAATATGTTCACATTCGAGGCGCACGATGAAGTTGGGCAAATCGGCAATTTTTCAAGGTTCCCCATGGAGTGGGATAAAGAGGTTGCAAAAGAATGGCTGGATATTATCGTTTGATGGTATTACATCCTCTATCGGGGAGGCCGGCAAAGAGATTTGGGTGTTGTTTTATGTCAAAGTCTCCGGCAGAGAGCAGAAGGCGCCATGCCGGAGTGATACACCTTCATAACAGCGAAGCGGTGTCATCGTCGGGCCGGCCAACCTGGTCCAGCCATGCTGGTTAGACATACATATACCAAGGTGATATCAGTTGAGCAGCCGAGCATTGAAAAAAAAAGTGGAGCATCTGCTGCAGGGAAAAAACCTGGATGAAGTGATTACCGAAATAGGTGGCTTTCCTGCAAAAGACCTGGTACATGCGCTTTTTACAGGAATCTGCAGGGAAGATTCCCATGTACGCTGGTTTGCCGTCAGCTGCATGGGAGTTACGGTTGACCGGCTGGCTGCGCAGGATCTTGAAGAAGCCAGGATCGTCATGCGCAGGTTGTTATGGAGCTTAAATGATGAATCGGGCGGAATAGGCTGGGGCGCGCCTGAGACCATGGCTGAAATCATGTATCGCAACGAACTGCTTGCACGGGAATACTGTCACATGCTGGTCTCCTACACCCAGGAAGATGGAGAAGAACTCTGTCAGGACGGCAACTTCCTGGAGCATCCTTTGTTGCAGAGGGGGGTGATGTGGGGAATCGGGCGGCTTGCCGCAAGGCGGCCCGGCCTGTTACGTTCAAGAATCCGGGAAGCAGACATGCGGTATTACCTGACACGGGAAGACGATCCTGAATTGCAGGGACTTGCAGCCTGGGCTGCCGGAACTCTGCAAATGACTGCCTTGGAGCCTGAAATTCTCAGCCTGGTCGACCTCAGGCACTCATTTTCATTATATCTTGCCGGACATTGGACAGACGTCAGCGTCGGGCAACTCGCTGCAGAGGCATTAACCCGGATTTTTCACGAGTAAATTTTGCTGCAGATGCGAGGCACCTGGCATGCAGCCGTATTGACATACTCCAATTGCCCGGTAACAAAGCAGATGCTGTGAAATTTGCTCGCCTGACAGTGTGATTGTTTTGGGTTTGCATAAAACACTTACTATTTTTACGATGTAAGGAATAACTCAACTGGTTAACTCATTTTTTTAAAGTCATGAGAAATCCGGGTTGAAAATAGGTTAACTGTATGACCACCCCATTATTTCCGGCAATTGGTTTTATTCAGATCAACGTGGTTCCCGCTGAACCGGAGAAAAATATCCAACAGGTAGTTCACGCCCTGGAAGAGGCAGATCCCCCCCCGGGGACACTGCTTGTTCTGCCTGAACTGTGGGCAACGGGCTTTGACTACCCCCATACCAGGGAACTGGCCGAGCAGACTCCGAAACTCCTTGAAAAAGTCCGAAAGTTGGCCGGGAAGTATCGGGTTGTTCTGGTCGGATCTTTTGCCGAACTTGCAGAAAAAAACGGCACGCCGTTCAATACGCTGATCTGTGTGGGTGCTGAGGGCATCCTCGGCAAGTGGCCCAAGCAGCACCTGTTTCGCCATTGGCAGGAAGATGTCTATTATCAACCCGGTCCGATTACACCTCCCCTTGAACTGGAACAGGGGACCATCGGCGGCTTTGTCTGCTATGACCTGCGTTTTCCGGAAATAGCCAGAGGGCTGGCGTATCAGGGAGCACAGGTGATCATGGTTGCCGCCCAGTGGCCGAAGGTGCGTCTCGATCACTGGCAGACCCTCCTCCGGGCGCGCGCCATAGAAAACCAGGTATTTCTGACGGCAGCCAATGGATGTGGAACAAGCGGGTCTCTGGAGCTGGCCGGCCATTCCATGCTCATTGCTCCCAGTGGAGAGATACTTGCGCAGGCCGATGAAACGCCGCAGTGCCGCTGGCACACCATTGATAGTGCGACACTTGAGGAAGAACGGCGATGGTTCAGTCCTCCCGGAGAGCGAATATGGAAAGGTGTCGACGCACATAAAATCATGGCGCTTCCCGAATTGAAGGGAAAGCTGGCGGCAATCAGACGACAGGGGACGAAAGTTGCCTTTACCAACGGCTGTTTTGACCTGCTGCATGCCGGCCATGTGAGTTATCTTGAACAGGCAAGACAATGTGCCGACTGCCTGGTAGTCGGCTTGAACAGTGACGATTCGGTCCGTCGCCTCAAAGGCGAAAACCGTCCGGTGAACAGCGAACAGGAAAGAGCCCGGGTGCTTGCAGCCCTTGGATGTGTGGATTTCATTGTAATTTTCAGCGAAGATACCCCCGCCGCTCTCATTCAGAGCATTCTGCCGGAAGTGCTCGTCAAGGGAGCGGACTGGCCTGAGGATCAAATTGTGGGGGCAAAAGAAGTGAAACAGGCCGGTGGGAGAGTGGAGCGTATTGCGTTTACCTATGCGCAGTCCACTTCTAACATTATTGATAAAATTTCCGGGCAGCCGTAATGGGGCCTGGGGAGGTCGACTATGACACGTATACATGTTGAAGGTATGAAGTGCGGGCACTGTGCAGGGAGCGTTACCAAGGCGTTGGAAGCACTTGACGGTATCTCCCAGGTGCAGGTGGATCTGGAAACGAAACAGGTGACCTTTGAAGGGGAAGCCGACGAGGCGGTTGTCAGAAAAGCCATTGAAGATAAAGGGTTCCATGTTGTCTCTGCCTGATATCCCCCTATCCCAGAAATGTCGGGCCGTGATGGGGGAATCACTCGGCTGATGGGAACGCTTACCTTGATAACGGGTGGGGCGCGCAGTGGGAAAAGCGGTTTTGCAGAAGAGATGATACGCTCTGCCTACAACAATGTCGCCTACATTGCCACTGCCCAGGTCTTTGACCAGGAGATGGAAGAACGGGTGAGACGGCACAGGCAACAGCGGCCCGGCTTCTGGACCACCTATGAAGAGCCCTGGCACCCCTCTTCTCTGTTTCCTCGATTCGGCGGCGAAGTTGAGGCGGTGTTGTTGGACTGCCTGACGGTCTTGACCACAAATCTTGTCCTCAAAGACTCGGACATGGATTGGGAATCACCTGCACAGCAACGCCTCAATGCCCTTGAAGAGGCGGTTATGCAGGAAATCGAAGGCCTGCTAGCGGCTTGCAGCCGTTTTGCCGGCGCCGTGTTCATGGTTACCAATGAAGTGGGACTGGGCATCGTGCCTGCATCCCCTCTGAGCCGTTTTTTTCGGGACTGCAGCGGCCGGGTCAATCAACGTGTTGCAGCCGGAGCAGATACGGTCTATATGGTGGTTTCCGGCATCCCGGTAAAGATAAAGGAGGGGTAATACGTGCGCAGCCTGTTGCTCATGGTCCAGTTTATGACCAGGTATCCCATTCCTGTTACGATTGATTTCACTGCGGATCGTTTTGTCCACGGCATGAAATGGATGCCTGTTGTCGGTTTGCTCATCGGCTTGCCTGCCGCTTTGTTGGTTCTGCTCCTTTCACCCCTGGTGGGCTATCAGGCTGCGGTCCTTGCAGGCCTGATTTATCAAATAGGCATTACCGGAGGATTGCATCTGGATGGTCTGGCTGACAGCGCAGACGGCCTGTTCAGCTATCGGCCCAGGGAACGGGTGCTGGAAATCATGCGTGATTCAACCTTGGGAACCAACGGGGTTATCGCTTTGACCCTTGCGGTGTTGACAAAATATGTTCTTCTGCAGAGTATGCCTCAAACCTGCGGTTTGCTTGCCTTGGTATCTGCACCGATTCTCGGCAGGACTGCGTCGACCTGGCATGCTGCTTCTGCGGAATATGCCAGGGAAGGAGGGGGAATGGGGCAGTTCGTCAACAGAACCAAACCCAGGCATGCAGTACCTGCCCTGATTTGTTCGCTGGTCATGCTCGGCATCCTTTTTTTTGCAGCTGGAACGCCCTTGCCGATGCTGTTGCTTCTGCTTGCCTGCCTGCATCTTGTGTGTGTCGGCGGGGGGGTGCTCCTCGCGCGATATGTAACCGGAAGGATCGGCGGTATTACAGGGGACACCATCGGTGCAGCCATTGAACTGACGGAGATTGGATCTCTGTTTATGTTGTTACTTATCTGGAATATCTACCTATGACCGCAACACGATTATACCTGATACGCCATGGAGAGACCGAATCAAACAGAACCGGTGTTCTCATGGGCAGCACTGATATACCGTTGAACAAAACCGGGCGGGAACAGGCCGCCAGGCTGCGTGACAGAATCAATGCCCTGGAGGTTGACACCATTTTCTGCAGCCCGCTGCAGCGGGCCACGGAAACAGCGAGCATAGTTTTCGGCACTGAACAGCCGATTATTACGGACTCGAGTATCCAGGAGTTTCACTTCGGCGAATGGGAAGGGCTGCATTACAAGCAGATCGAGGAACAGTACCCGGAGCATTGGCAAAGCTGGCTCACCAACTGGGAGGAAACACATATCCCCGGAGGCGAGGCATTTGCCGCATTCAAGCATCGGGTCATCAATTTTGTCCTGGAGCTGGTTGCCGCCAACAACGGACGAAACCTGGCAGTGGTTTCCCATGGAGGATGTATTCGTTCCTTATTGGCGCATCTCTTTTGCCAGGATGTGGGGACCGGGTATTGGAAATTTAAGGTGGACAATGCCGCCTTGACTGAAATCGAATTTTTGGGCACCTTGCCTATCTTGACCAGGTTTAACTATCGTTAACCTCCATTCCCGCGGCATCTGGAAAGAAACAGGAAGAGAGGGTTTCACTGTAGAGTTTCGCTGCCGGAGTAATGAATATTATAAGGGGACTGATTGTATGCAGCTGTTGCAGACAACCATTGATCAAATCAAACCTGCAGACAAAGAGGTGATGGCTCGTGCTCAAAGGGAAATTGACTATTGCCTGAAACCGCCGGGAAGTCTTGGAAGGCTGGAAGACATAGCCCGCCGGATAGCGGGTATGACAGGCCGGGTCCACAATACCATCCATAAAAAAGCCATTATCGTTATGATGGCTGATAACGGGGTGTATGGCGAGGGGATTGCCATGTATCCCCAGGATGTGACCAAAATAGGTGCTGAGTTTGTTACCTCCGGCCGCATGGGCGTGAATTTTCTGGCGAACCATGTGGGGGCGGATATCATTGCCGTGGATATCGGCATACAGGTGGATGTTGACCTGCCTCACGTGATTAACCGAAAAGTGCGCTATGGGACGGCTAATTTCTGCCGGGAACCGGCCATGACCCGCGATGAGGCTGTGCAGGCGCTCGAGCATGGAATCGAGGTGACTCTGGAAGCCGTTGACCAGGGCTATGATCTCATCGGCACGGGAGAAATCGGCATCGGCAACACCACAGCTGCAAGCACCGTGCTCTATGGGTTCACGGATGGAAGTATTGATCGCATTGTGGGGCGCGGTGCAGGGCTCACAGATGCAGCCTTTGCTCAGAAAAAGAAGGTGGTTCAGGACGCGGTTCATCTGCATCGACCGGACCGGGATGATCCCCTTGATGTGCTTTCCAAGGTCGGCAGCCTGGATATTGCCGGCATGGCAGGGACATATCTGGCCTGCGCTGCAAGGCGGATTCCCGTGGTCACCGACGGTCTGATATCCAATGTCGCAGCGCTCACAGCTCTTCGCTTGAAACCGGAATGCGTTGACTACATGATTCCTTCACATATCTCCTATGAACCGGGCGCGCAGCTGCTCAAGGAAATCACAGGGCTGGAACCCATGCTGGACATGCAAATGCGCCTGGGAGAGGGGACAGGGTGTGCCCTGGCCTTTAACATCATCGAGGCTGCACTGAAAATGATAGAGGAAATGGGTACGTTTGAAGTGCTGGGTAAAACCCGGGATCAGATAAGCGGCCCGGATCTGGCCTACAAGGGCAAGTTTCCTGATCAAACTACGGATGAGAGCTGATGAAGATCGGGACCACCTCCTGGCTGCTGGGAAGTGATTACCTGGCCAACGCGCAGCTTGTTGCCGGTTACTTTGATTTTATGGAGTTGCTGGTGTATACCTGGGATGCGGAGATGCAGCGCCGGTTTGAAGGGATCATGATCGATTTACTGGATCTGGATCTTGAATATACCGTGCATCTACCCATGGATACTGCGGATAATGCGCTGGAGGCCGCCCGTTTTTTCAGTCGAACCGGATTTCCCATGCTGAATATGGTGCTGCACCCATTGCCGGGATGGCAACGGCATGCCT
Organism: Desulfobulbaceae bacterium; assembly: GCA_963678525.2. Taxonomy (GTDB): domain Bacteria; phylum Desulfobacterota; class Desulfobulbia; order Desulfobulbales; family Desulfobulbaceae; genus Desulfogranum. The sequence continues at coordinate 140,899 of CAXXDG010000002.1, read as the reverse complement.
GGCCTGCACTGACCTCTGTGGAGAACCTGGTGGATGTCATCGATATACACGAACGTATGACCCTGGATGTAAGCCACGCATTTTTAGGCTGCCCCTTTCCCGAAGACCATCTGCACAGGGTGGTGGAACTTCACCTGTGCGGGGTCGCAGAAGAAAAAGACCACCTGCCGCTTAACAGGCGGGCACTGCAGCTGGCCGATCCGTTTTTTCACAGGGATCTGCTGGTATGTCTGGAAATTTTTTCAGTCCCGGATGCTTTCAGTGCTCTGGATATGTTGAAGAAGAGCACGGAAAAAATCCCAGGCTGATCACGGATCGGTTGAGTGCCTTGTGGGCCGTTACACATACCGGGGTAATCGAACTTACCGGTCCTCCCCTGGAGTAGTTGAAAATTATGAAGTTTACCTTGCCGGCCCGGCTCAGGCATCTTTAGGCTCCACTTCTGAGAGGGGCTTGGCCTCGTCAATGAGCATGATGGGGATATCGTCCTGAATGGTATAAAAGAGACTGCAGCTTCGGCAGATGAGGCCGGAGTTTTCCTGGTCCAGTTCCACGGGCCCCTTACATTTGGGACAGGCGAGGATGTCGAGAAGTTCCTGTTTGATCATAATATGTCCTGTTGGCATTGTAGAAATGAATGCAAATATACACCAACAGGTCATGGTGGAGCAAGAGTTTGTGTTTTTTATTCGGTGTCTGATTTTGTATTATACTGTTTCCATTGCTCTATGTTGTCTTGCAACAGAATGTATGTCGGCCTCTCATTTTCAAAGGAGTGCTTTTGGCTCTGGGAGGTAGAGAAACATTGCGGTGAGCATCGGACAAGTGGTAGTATCCGCGACGATAAGCGTCGCTCTCCTGCACAGGAGCAATAGTCGGCAGAGATAGCTGCCAAAGTCTTTTTTCGCTCAGCCCCTGACCAGTGAACACTTGCATCAATCTTGGTCATATTATAAGTAACCATCTATAGGTAAGGCGTGTACAGCCCTGGTCAGGAAATGACATTAGCGTATTCTGATTGATCTCTGATAATAATTTCGTATCATCCTTATTGTATCCGTATCTTTAGACAATGCATTCATTGACAAATTCGATAAAGCGTATTGCAAGCACAACGTTTGAGCAACCTTATTTAAAAAATACATCTATAGGATATAGACAACGAATAATAGAGTTGGTTATTCTAGGGATATGGATCAGTATAGTAGTATTTACTGTATCACAGCACGAGTTTTGGCGAGATGAAGTTCGTGCATTATCTTTAGCTCAATTAGCCGTTTCTCCTTTTGATCTTTATGAGATAATCCGCCAGTATGATGGGCATCCTTTCTTGTGGTATTTTTTGCTCTATGTCGGCAATTCGATTTTTCATACACCGCTTGTATTACCTGTCACAAGTATCCTAATCGCCTTTTTAGCGGTAGCAGTGTTTATGCGCTGTTCACCTTTTCCGCTTTGGTTGAGAACACTTTTTATCTTTTCTGCGTTTCCTCTGTATGAATATTCCGTAATGGCCAGGAATTACGGTATCAGCATGCTGCTGTTATTCGTCAGTGCCGTACTGTATAAAAACCGAAAAAGTAAGCCGTTGTTACTGGCATTTGTTTTGGCATTGTTGGCAAACACCAATATACATTCAGCAATGCTTGTATGTTTCATTATGGTGTTATGGATTTTGGATAGTTGTGTTGATGTGCACACAGGTTCCATGCGAAAAACCTGTTCTTCCCTTTTCCCTCCAATCGCCATTGTCACTGTCGGTGTTTTACTTTGCTTGCTCTTTACGTGGCCACGCCCCGATACGATGATGACCTCCATAAAGGGGATTGATGGAAGCGATGTGCTGCATGCATTCATGAATAGTTTAGTAAAACCGTACTACGCGTTTTCTGATCTTGTTCCCCTGCATATGCCGCATGTTTTTACAATTATACTTTTGTATCTGGCAATATTTGGACTGTTCTATCGTCTGCACTATGTACTGGTTGCATTGGGTTCTCTGGTTACGTTAGGGATATTTTTCGAAATTGTTTATCGCGGATATTATCGCCATCAAGGTCTGTTTTTACTATTTCTAATATTTTTATATTGGATTTTGATTGACTCAATAAAAGACACTCAAAATCTGAGGAAATTTAGTAAAAATATGTTGTATGTTGGGATATATGTTTCGTTATCTATATTGATTGTGATGAATATTTATAAAGGGAAACATTTAATATTGAAAGATATAAACAGGGAATACAGTTCGAATAAGTCATTTGCACAGTATTTACATACAAGCGAAAAATATAAGGATGCGATTCTGATTCCAGAACCTAATTACCTCTTGGAATCTTTTCCATATTACGACTCAAATCAAATTTATATGTCTAGAGAGAATCGTTTTGGCAGTTTTGTGTCCTTTACAAATGATATAGATTTTGTCTTGTCACTCCCCCAGTTAGTAGATATTGCGAAAGAGTTGCAGGAAAAATATGAGAAAACTGTATTGATAGTCATTGGACATCAGGAATTTTTCTATCGTGATCGTAAAAGAGTGAAATATTCATATGGTAACAAGCTGCAATTTACATGGAATAGTGAGGAGTTGGCAGCGTTTAAACGTCAAACGTTTCTCGTCAAAGAATTTACATCTGCCTTTGGCGATGAAAGCTACAACGTTTATGCTCTTAAGTAGCGTCTCCCTTGAAAATGCAATACCTGAAAAGATCAAGCATATCAATGAGGGCCGAGGCAACGAAAAAGGAAATGGTAACTACTCACGGGGGAGCAACGGCAAGTTTACTTAACCCTGTATTTGTAACTGGTTGCAGGGTGCTTGATATCTCTGCAAGCAGACCGGCGCGGCGTATTGGCCCATACGTAAGCCAGGCTGAACGCGGAAAGATCAAGTGCCCTGTGAGCAGTTACGGGAAATGAGGGGGCCCTGTAAGAAGTGACGTTGAAATCTACTATATTGCACCGAAGAATGATAATGAGAGAAATTAAGCCGTACATAGAGATCGCCCGTCTTGATCATTGGTTTAAAAACGTATTTTTGATTCCGGGTATTGCAGTCGCCCTGTACGCTCAGCCGGAGCTGCTGCGGGTATCTGCTCTTATGCCGATTTTGTGGGCATTTTTGGTAACCGGAATTGTTGCAAGCAGTAATTATACGATCAATGAGCTGCTCGATGCGAAATTCGACGCCCTGCATCCTGAGAAAAAGAACAGACCGATTCCTTCAGGGCGGGTAAATAAAAAACTGGCCTTCATACAATGGCTGCTATTGGCTGTCTGCGGTCTTCTGGGCTCCTGGTTACTTGGGTACCGTTTTTTTCTGGTAGCATTTGCTCTCTGGGGTATGGGCTGTGTCTACAATATTCCCCCTGTACGTTCAAAAGACAAACCATACCTGGATGTGCTCACGGAATCCGTCAATAATCCGCTGCGTTTGCTGCTCGGGTGGTATGCCACAGGCATTACAGTGCTTCCTCCGGTTTCCCTGATCTTTGCCTACTGGATGATTGGAGCCTTTTTTATGGCCATAAAGAGGCTGGCTGAGTTCAGGCATATTGAAGATACAAAACTGCTGGGTGAATACCGGCGTTCGTTTCAGTTCTATACAGAGGAGCGTCTTCTTATCTCCATTGTCTATTATTCCGTCGCGTTCGGGTTGGCCTTCGGGATTTTCCTGATGCGGTATAAAATGGAGCTCCTGCTCTCCATACCTGCAATAGCAGGCTTTATGGCGTGGTATATTCATCTCGGTTTCCTTGAGAACAGTCCAACCCAGAATCCGGAAAAACTCTACAAGCAAAAGGCCTTTGTCAGATACTGTTTTTTTTGTATAAGCCTGGTGCTGCTCCTGCTTTACGTTGACATGCCGATATTGTACAACATTTTCCAATCAACCATTCAATAGCCCGGCGCAGCGTATTTGGTCATACGTAAGCCGGGCTGATCGCGGAAAGATCAGGTATACTGTGAGCAGTTACCGCTGAAATCGGGTATGAACTCAGGAGGAGTTTGGAAGCCATGAATCTGGCACTGTTTGATTTTGATGGGACCATTACCACCCAAGACAGTTTTTTGCTGTTTATGCGTTATCTGCATGGAAGCTCAAAATTTTACCTGGGGTGCGGACCGCTGGCGCCGTATATCGGCCTGTATGTTTTGAAGCTGTACCCCAATTATCGTTTAAAATGCGATTTTTTGCGCCGTTTTGTGCAAGGATATACAGACTCTCAACTCACAGCAGGGGCGCAGGGATTTTGTAACGACATGATCCCTTCCATTCTCAGATCCAAGGCCGTGGAGCGGCTGAATTGGCACAGGCGGCAAGGGGATACTGTCGCCATAGTAAGCGCCTGTCCGGAAGTTATTCTTGCGCCATGGTGCAGGCAAAACCGATATGAGCTTTTAGCGACAAAGCTGCAGTTCCATGACCGCACTGCAACCGGACTGCTTGATGGAGCAAACTGCTGGGGAGAGGAAAAGGTTGAGCGCATCAAGGGGCACTTCCCTCTTTCCGATTATGGTGAAATATTTGCGTATGGTGATTCCAAAGGCGATCACCCCATGCTGTCTCTTGCTGATCATGCATTTTACAAGCCGTTCAGGGAATAATTCTCGTTTTTGTGTAACTACTCATAGGGGCACAGCTCAGCTTGATAATTTCCACGTATTTGTAACTGCTCATAGTGCACCTGATCTTTCCGGGATCAGCCGGGCGGCCTGACCACCTCTTTTCGCTTCATTCGCTCTATCAGGGTTGTGGGTTTTATTCCCAGAAGGGCGGCAGCTCCGTTTTTGCCGTAAATTTTCCAGTTACATTGTTCAAGGGCTTTCACCATGTTCTGCGTTTTCAGGGCTTCAAAATCACGCTCGGACAGGATTGCCTCCTGTGATGAGCCGGATGCACTTCCCACGGCAATTTGAGGGGCTCCCTCCTCCACAGGCAGGAGAGAACGGAATTCCAGTTGCTGCGATCTCGACAATATCATCGACCGTTCTATCATGTTTTTTAATTCACGTATGTTTCCCGGCCAGGTATAGGCCTGCAGATCCATGATATTGGCTTGACTCAGATGCGGTTGGACAAAGTTCATTTCCCGGGAGAGAATGGCGGCGAAATGTGATGCAAGCAAGGGGATGTCCTCCAGCCTTTCACGTAACGGCGGGACAATGATGGGAAAGACGTTCAACCTGTAAAACAGATCCTCTCTAAATCCGTTGCCGGCGACGGCTTGCTGTAAATTCGTATTTGTTGCTGCAATAATGCGGACATCCACCTTTCGAGTCCTGTCCTCACCAACTCGTTCATACTCTCCTTCCTGCAGAATCCGAAGGAGTTTGCTTTGCAGAGGCAGGGGAATTTCGCCGACTTCATCAAGGAAAATTGTTCCCCCGTGCGCAGTTTCAAATCTTCCTACCCTGCTGACGGCCGCACCCGTAAAAGCGCCTTTCACATGCCCGAAGAACTCACTCTCATAGAGATCGTCGGGTATAGCCGCGCAGTTGACTTTGACAAAGGCATTGTCAGAGCGGGGACTATGTTTATGGATTTCTCTGGCTACCAGCTCCTTTCCTGTCCCTGACTCACCCTGAATCAGGACATTTGATCTGGTCGAGGCTACAAGTTCGATTTGTGATGTGACGTTCCGGACGGCATGACTTTCGCCGATGATAGTCCCATAACGTTGTGAAACAGCCAACTCCTGCTTGAGATAGTGATTTTCAGCCTGCAGGCGTTCTTTGAGCCGCTGAATTTCAGAGGTCCTTTGCCGGACTAAATCTTCCAGGTGTTCCCTGTCTGTTTGCAGACTCTGCGCTGAGCTTTGACAGGCGGCAATTTGTTTTGTCAGTTTCCGGTTTGCCAGTCTCAGATCTTTGAGGAAAGCGCTGCACTGCGGCTCGTTGATAAAACAGTGTTCCTGTAGATGCATAGTTTTCATTTCGTTGGATTACGGGTGTTCAGGCTGCCGTGGGCATTAACGGTATCAAAATATTGATGAAACTATAGGTATGAAGTTGGAAATCTCAATATTTTGATATGGGAGGTTTTTACAGGCACATTAATGGTTCGATATTTCAAGTAGATAACGGTTTGTCGGTTTTGGCATGCATGTTGATAGCATACATACATACGAAACTTCACAACCACATAGCAGAGGGTGAAATAATGGAACATACATTGCCTGAACTTCCCTACGGATATGATGCACTGGAACCATTTATTGATACCGCAACCATGGAAATTCATCATACAAAACATCACCAGGCGTATATCAATAATCTCAATGATGCGATACGCGGGAACAAAGCTCTCAAAACTTTGACTGTTGAGCAGCTTATTTCCCATCTTGAAGAAATTCCGGAATCCATCAGGACAACAGTCCGAAATCATGGTGGAGGCCATGCCAACCACCGGTTTTTCTGGACTCTTCTCAAAAAAGACGTCCGCCCGGAAGGCCCTGTATTACAGGCAATCAATAAGCGCTTCGGCGATTTGGATGCGTTCAGGGATCAATTTACAAAAGCGGCCGGCAGTCATTTCGGCAGCGGCTGGGCCTGGCTTGTGGTGAGTAACGGCAACTTGGAGATCATGACCACCGCCAATCAGGATTCACCGTTATCTCTGGGGAAAAAACCGATTCTGGGAATCGATGTCTGGGAGCATGCCTATTATCTGCTCTATCAGAATCGCAGACCGGAGTATGTGAAAGCCTTTTTTAACGTCATCAACTGGGAGACTGTCAATGAGCTCTTCATTGAAGCTGCTGCCTGAACCTCAACCTTCCGGCGCCCATGCAATTGGGAAGTATTGGTGCCGTATCTGCGGCAAAGAGTCCGGAAAGGCACGTACCCTGTGCGATCCCGGCGAAGGAAGGAACACACGGTTTTGCGGCTCCAATGCCTTGCAGGTATGCAAGGAGCAGCGTGGATCAATGATGTATTCCTGTGATGCCTGTAACAGCGTGTCCGCGGATCCGACACATTTATGCAGCCCGAGAAGGAGAGGCTGAGCGTGAACAACGTATCGTTCCACCGTCATGTATAATGGCGGTAGAACGATATGTCTTCCCTTGAGGGTATCTTGATTTATTGTTCCTTTTCAACAGCAGGAGCTTCCTGTGGAGGTTCGCCTGCGGGTGGGAAAAACATGGAGGTGACATCCTTTGCATTCACAAAGATTTTACCTGCCGGATCCACTTTTGCCTCAATAGTATCCACAATCTTACCATCTGTTTCCGTCCGATTTGCAAGGGCGGTAAAGGTGCCCATCACCTGAGCCATGCTGTTCTCACCGCTTATGCTCTGGATGATACGCTTAAACTCTTCAGGGTTTTCCAACGAAATATTCAGGGTTCCACTGGACATGAACTTTGCAGCGGAATCCATATTTGCCGTCAGACCAAAGGTAAGTCCGGTTGTCGGGAACGTGAGGTAGGTATCTGTAATCGCCAGAGCCAGTGGTGTAGACATCAACAGGGCCTGTCCTTTTTGCATGAGCTCCAATTGCATCAGGCCCTCATCCCCTTGGGCTAGTGTCGCAGGCTCAGGAAAAAGCTGCAGCAAGTCAGGAATATTGGAGAGCTGCAGCTGCAGGTTTGCAGCCTGAGGCAGGGGGGAGGCTCCGATATCCGGTCCCTGAAGCCCGGTAAGGTTGAAACTGCCGCTCACCGTTCCTCCGTTGCCGGAACCCGTGTCAAAGCCATTATTTAAGGAGATTTTTTCACAACTGATCGCGGCCGGAGCAACATTTTCCAGAGCAAACCCGTCCAGGCTGATTTCCGCATTGTATGCTTTCAACAGCTTCAATATTTCTTTCATATACTTGACGACAGCCGGAGCCATGGCCGTGTCCATGTCTTCCGGCTGAGACTTCTGCAGTGTTTCCACCTCTGTCAGGAGGCTGCTGAAAAGCCCTGGAGGGGGCGTGTCAAAACTGCCGCCTACTGTCAGTTGCATGTTTTTCAGGGAACCGGATGGCGCTTGTTGATTTTCTTCTTCGACTGTTTGAGAAAAATTGATATTCTCCACGCCGCCTCGGCCGTGATACGCAAAAGTCGCAGTTCCCTGTTTTTTGGAAATATCGGAATCCCCGTATATTGCACCTATGCCCATTTGGAATTGGTCTGCGTGGGCTTCCAATCCTTCCAGGCGCACAGTGGTTTTGTAGGCGTCGAGAATCTGAAGTATGGCATCAATGTTCGCAAAATATGCCTTCATGTCATCAAGGGTTGCCTGTTCACCCTGTTGGATAACATGCATGGTTTGGGTCTGCATATCCGTGATGGCGCCGGCATCAGATCCTGCCTGATCATGGCCGAGATGGATATGTTTGATGGACAGGCCGCCATCCTCAACTGCCAGGGCCAGATTATTCAGATCTCCTGTATAACTGAGCTTCCAATGGTCTTCCGGATCAACAGAAAAATTTCCCTTCATTCCCGTCTGCTGGATGGTAAGTGTAAATTTTTCTTCAAGGTCTGCAAGGGTAAGGTCACCGAGGTCGAAGCCGGCCTGGGTAAAGTTACTTCTGTTTTTGTCCCAGATGCCTTGTATGCTTTGCTCTCCAATGCGCATGCTGCCGACTTCGGCGCCATTGTCCAGAAAAGGCGCCTGCTCCGGAAGTAAAATGGAGACATTGAGCTGCCCGTTTTCCTGGGGAATAAAGTGGAAATCAATGGAACTGAGCGTGACTTCAAATCCTTCCGGGCCGTGTAACGTGACCGGAGAGAAACTCGTTTGGTAATGATCACCTTGCTGCTGAACCGTGTAGTCACGGTTAAAAGTGATACCTAAGCCGTCCTTGGTAGAGGGTGGGATAAAGGCAAGCATCCACTGCAGAAAATCGTCAATCAGCTGCTCCTGGGGCGTTGCTGCTTTAAAGGAATGGGTCATCCCTTCTTTTGCAGTGGATTTTTTCTCCTCAAGCACTCCTTGCGTGGCTGCTTGAGCAGCAGGATCTGTGGCGGCAATTCGATTCTCTAATTTGTCGACCAGCTTTTCGAGCTGTGCATTGGGTGAAAGGGAAAGGCTTTCCCTGTATTTTTTAACCGCCCCTTGCATGTCACCCTGTAGTTGCAGTTGGGTGCCTTCGAGCTGTGCTTTTCTGGCAGCTGTTACGGCTGGTTCTGTTTCTGCGGCAAAGGCTGCCGTCTCCGAAAAGGAAAAATCATCAGGGGCATAACTGATTACGCCCAGGGTTACAGCTGTGCCGAGCAGCAGCCATTTCGACACCTTTTTCCTTGTATTGAACGAATGTGTGGTATTCAAGCGTTTGCCTCCTTACTCTACTTGCGGGTTATGTGCTTGTGAAAGATCATCATTGTGAACAAAAGCGCCGGGGGTGCCTTTTCCCAAAAGACAGCCCGGATTAATCCTCTCGCTTTTTGTGAATTGGGGCTAACCAGCATGGCTGGACCAGGTTGGCAGGTCACAACGATGACACCGCTTCGCTGTTATGAAAGTTTATCACTCCGGCACGGCGCCTTCTGCTCTCTGCCGGAAACTTTCATATAAAGCCTTATTATATAAGGTTTTGATTTAAAATAGATAGGTTCTTTTGAGAAAAGAGCAGCAGAATGCCTGAAAAGGACGATGATGTTGCGAAAAATCAGCATGGCCGGACCACGGGCCGTGAACATCCTGATTTTCGGTAAGGGGCATCTCGGCAACCGGCAAAAGACTTTTGGATAAGCAGGGAAACTGTCTGCCCGATAGCCGGGCAGACAGAAGGGGAAGTTACATGCAGATTATTCGTAAGCGATCAGGAGGCACCGAATCTGCGGTGTTATCGGCCTGTTTACGTACATGTGTATGCTGCACAGACCGATGCCCGGCATCTCCGGCACCACGTGATTGCTTACAGGTTTAGTGATAGCCGCTACTTTGGGGAATTTACCCGGTGATCGCTTACGATCATTTTGTTGATCGTATCAGTTGGATGAGTTTACCTGCATCCCTGAAGGTTATCTTGCCGTCACCGTTCAGGTCGCATTCAGGACACTCCTCTACAGGTCGGCGAAGATATTGTCTGAAAACCCTGATATCCCTGAGGTTGACAACCTCATCATTATTGATATCGCCCGGCTCTGAAAAATAATAGCTTTTAATGCCGTGTTCACTGTTGGGCAGAGGTTCAAGTTCTTTATCCTCAGCTGCCAGATTCTCCACATAGGCTACAAACGACAGGGCGTAATCAAGATAGGTGTCGACCCCGGGTCCCCTTTCATCCTGAACATCCTTGAAAGTGAGATAGCCGTCTCTTCCCTGACCGGTGTAGCTGTTGGTTACGATGACATACATGGTATCCTCTTCAATGAGCGACCATGTTTTGCTCTCACGATCCATGATTTCCAGATTCTTGATGCGCATATTGGTTGGATTGGCCATGTTGATGTCATAACGCAGACCATAGGCATAGGGAAAGGATCCGCTTGAGCCGCCGTCATCATAATAATTATTGATGGCATCTTCCAGCACCTGCTTGATTTCGCTGCCTTTCATCTCAATTTCAAATAAGGTGTTGGCGAATGGGAGCAGTGTATATGCTGTGTCATAGGTTACGTCACCTTCCGCCACATTGATGCGTACCCCGCCTGCGTTTTGGATACATGCGTCCGAACGGAGACTGAGGTCATAAAATCCTTTTGCCACCAGGGGCGCAATTTCGCTGCCCAGAGGGAAGTCAGCGCCGCTGTTGCCCAGATAGTCGGTACCTGGAATGCGAACATGACTGAGATCTTCGCCTGCCTGGCCGATAACCTCCGCCTTCATCAAATCCACCTGATCCGAATAGGTTTCCAGAGTCGTGGCCGCGTCCGGATCTTCTTCCACAATGGCAATGTTTGCCCGCTGGTCAATGAAGCTTTCTATTGCTTCTCTCTCGACCGTGCCGACTTCAGCTCCATCGCGTTTGAACGTGTTGCCGACAGGGAGAACAGCCGCACCGCTGCAGGATGTAACCAGGCCGTTGTCGTCAAAAGAGACATCAAGGCTGCCGACCGCTTTGGCGTATTCCCATGCCTGGGCAATGCAGATCGGGTTTCCATCCTTATCCGTCATCTGCACGGGATACGGATACGAACTGCTCAAACCAAACTCTTCCACATCCCCCATGAGCGTGTGGGAATCGCCATCAATGATAACGTCGATGCCGCTGACGTTTTGGGCCAGATTGATGTCGTTTGCCAAACCGTAATGGCTGAGCAGGATGATTTTATTGATGTCGTGCTCGGTACGGAGCAGGTCTGCATATTCCTGGGCCGTGGTTATTTCGTCCAGAAAGGTGATTTCATCGCTGGGACTTGAGGAGACCTCGGTCTTCTGTTTGACGTCAATGCCGATGATTGCGACCTTTTCTCCGCCGATATCCTTTATAATGTAGGGTGCCCATTTTCCTTCGAGAACGTTGCCTGCATCCGGGATAACGTTGGCTGCGACTATATCGGCATTAAGTGTATCCAGGTAGTCGGCCAGGTGCTCGTCACCGTCATCAAATTCATGGTTGCCGAGGACAATGGCATCCCAGTCTACCATATTCATCATTTCCGCTGTAGCATCCCCTTTAAACAGGGTGTAGTACAAGGTACCCTGGAAGGTGTCGCCCGCATTGAGAATGAGGGCATGCTCAACCTCTGCAACCTGTTGTTCAATGAAGCTGACAGCCCTTGGCATGCCGCCTAGCTCCACATCGGTATCCTGACCATCCAAGGTTAATCCGAAGCCTTCTTCAGCGGCGAGGTGCGAGTGGATGTCATTCATGTGGACAATTCGCAGATCCAGAGGCCCTGAACAGGCGGAAGATAAGGTGATCAGGACGGATGAAGTTAATGCTGTACAGAATAGTGATCGTCTCATGTAGTTCTTCATATGCTCTAAACTCCAACTGTAGGACTTTGCTGACAGGCGCTGCACATGACAGCTGTGCACCGTGCGGCGGCCAAGATGATACCACGTTGATCCAATCTGTTTGGCATGGGTTTTCTCCTTTTTTGCATGCTGAACAATCATCTTTGGAGAAATGCGGGACAGGCTGCAAACAACAAAAGCCGGGCTGCATTTTTCCATGCAACCCGGCTATCCGTTTCCTTTCGGACCCGTGGCTTTCCGTCCCCATTTTACAATGGGTTTGGCTCTTTAGGGTATCTTGAAAAAATAGAAAATTTGTTCAAATTCGAAACGCACGATAAATTTTACCGCAGGCAAATATCTAATATTACGAGGATAAAATTTTGAGTGCAAGCATGAAGTTGGGCAAATTGGCAATTTTGCAAGGTCCCCTGTATTTTTGTCAGCAGCAAATTACCAGAAGCTGATTATGAGCCTGTTATAATGTTGTTATGCCTTGGTTTATATGAAAGTCTCCGGCAGCGAGCAGAAGGCACCATGCCGGAGTGATAAACTTTCATAACAGGGAAGCGGTGTCATCGTTGCGGCCGGCCAACCTGGTCCAGCCATGCTGGTTAGTCCGCATGAGAAATGCGGGTTTGTTGTAGGCGGCTGATTTTCTGGGGTTTATCATCTTGGTCGGAAGTAAGGGCTTCGTTTTTCGTAAGGAATCATTTTGGAGCTCGGGCTTGTAGGGTGCGCCGTGCGCACCGGTCGGAGTCTGTGTCGGATGCTTGTGGTGTGTATTTCCCGGTAGTAAGCGACAGCAGAGCTTTTAGCATGTCGCTTGCAGCGAAAAAAGAGTCGGTGCGTATGACGCACCCTACGGGTTTCGGGATATAATGTGGGTTTGTGGTAGATGGTTGATTTTTGGTGTTTATAAGCTTAGCCGGAAGTAAGGGCTTCGTTTTTTGTAGGGAATTATTTTGGAGCTCGGGCTTGTAGGGTGCGCCGTGCGCACCGGTCGGCGTATGTGCGAGGTGCTTATTGCGTGTATTTCCCGGTGCTGAGCGACAGCCGGTATTTTATGGGATATTTGTGGGTTTATTTTCGGCTAGTAACTGACAGCAGAGCTTTTAGCATGTCGCTTGCAGCGAAAAAAGAGTCGGTGCGTATGACGCACCCTACGGGTTCCGGGATATAATGTGGGTTTGTGGTAGAAGGGTTATTTTTTGATGTTGTATAAGCCCTGCCGGAGGTAAGGGCTTCGTTTTCCGTAAGGAAATTATTTTGGAGCTCGGGTTTGTAGGGTGCGCCGTGCGCACCGGTCGGCATATGTGTGAGATGTTTGTGATGTGTATTTCCCGGTGCTGAGCGACAGCCGGTATTTTATGGGATATTTGTGGGTTTATTTTCGGCTAGTAACTGACAGCAGAGCTTTTAGCATGTCGCTTGCAGCGAAAAAAAGAGTCGGTGCGTATGACGCACCCTACGGGTTCCGGGATATAATGTAGGTTTGTTGCAGGTGGTTGATTTTTGGTGTTTATAAGCTTAGCCGGAAGTAAGGGCTTCGTTTTTTGTAAGGAATTATTTTGGAGCTCGGGCTTGTAGGGTGCGCCGTGCGCACCGGTCGGCGTATGTGTGGGATGCTTGTGATGTGTATTTCCCGGTGCTGAGCGACAGCCGGTGTTTTGTTGGATATTTGTTGGTTTATTTCCCGGTGGTAACCGGCAGCAGTTTTTAGCATGTCGCTTGCAGCGAAAAAAAGAGTCGGTGCGTATGACGCACCCTACGGGTTCCGGGATATAATGTAGGTTTGTTGCAGGTGGTTGATTTTTGGTGTTTATAAGCTTAGCCGGAAGTAAGGGCTTCGTTTTCCGTAAGGAATTATTTTGGAGGCTGGGCGTGTAGGGTGCGCCGTGCGCACCGGTCGGCATATGTGTGAGGTGTTTGTGGTGTGTATTTCCCGGTGCTGAGCGACAGCCGGTGTTTTGTTGGATATTTGTGGGTTTATTTCCCGGTAGTAAGCGACAGCAGAGCTTTTAGCATGTCGCTTGCAGCGAAAAAAAGAGTCGGTGCGTATGACGCACCCTACGGGTTCCGGGATATAATGCGGGTTTGTTGCAGGTGGTTGATTTTTTGGTGTGTAATAGGCTTGTCCGGAAGTAAGGGCTTCGTTTTTTGTAAGGAATTATTTTGGAGCTCGGGCTTGTAGGGTGTGCCGTGCGCACCGGTCGGCGTATGTGTGAGATGTTTGTTGCGTGTATTTCCCGGTGGTAAGCGACAGCCGGTATTTTATGGGATATTTGTGGGTTTATTTTCGGCTAGTAACTGACAGCAAGGCTTTTAGCATGTCGCTTGCAGCGAAAAAAAGAGTCAGTGCGTATGACGCACCCTACGGGTTCCGGGATATAATGTGGGTTTGTGGTAGATGGTTGATTTTTTGGTGTGTAATAGGCTTGGCTGGAAGTAAGGGCTTCGTTTTCCGTAAGGAATTATTTTGGAGCTCGGGCGTGTAGGGTGCGCCGTGCGCACCGGTCGGCATATGTGTGAGGTGTTTGTGGTGTGTATTTCCCGGTAGTAACCTGAAAATCGTATAAAGCGTACATTCTAAGCCAAAAGAACTGGCAAAAAAGCACGATTTACTTGAAAAATCGTGCTTTTTTATTGCCTTTTAACGTGTATGTATTATAATTATACGTACATTTTAAAGGAAGGTTCATCAATGGCTAAACCAATAACAGGAAAAACTCATGTCGGCGAACGGCGTGAAAAGCGACCGAATGGCGATATTTACATCTACGAAAGGATTACTGCCTACAACGAAAAAAGCAGAAGAACCTATACGGTTAGTCAGAAGCTCAAGGGAAAAATTAAAGCGGGAACAAAAGAAATCGTGCCGACTCGCCCGAAAAAACGTAAAGGCGAAAGAGGAGTAGTCGAGGCCACACGTCAGCATACCGGACTTACTGACATCCTGGAATGGGTTGGCAGAGTTTCCGGCATCGATGATGATGTTCGTGTTTCGTTCAGCGAGGGTGATGCGGCAAAGATACTTTCTATCGCACGCTACTGGATCGGTTCCGGTGGCAATACACTGCCGCGACTTGAGAGCTGGCAGGTGATGCACCCTCTTCCATATCGCGAAGCTATCACTGAAGACGTCTATGGTGACCTGTTTAAGGATGTTGGCCGCAATGAAGAAGGTGTCCAGTGTTATTTTTCAGCCCGGGTGGGACGCCTGGGGAAGACTCCTGTGCTGGCGTTTGATTCAACCACCATCTCGACTTACTCTGAAAATCAGTCGGAGGCACGACGGGGGTTCAACAAGGATGGCGACGGACTCAACACGATTAAACTTTTGACCTTATATTCCGTGAAGGCTCGTGAACCGATAGCCTTTGCAAAACAGCCCGGTAATATTCCGGATGTTATATCCATTGAGAACACTTTGACACAACTCAAGTGCCTCAATCCTGAAAAACCTCTGATCGTCACTGATAACGGCTACTACAGCCAGAAGAACATGATGGAATTCGCCTTACGCAATGTGAAATTTCTGACCCTGGTTGATCCAAACATTGTCTGGGTCCGTGAGACGGTAGATGCTCTGCGTGCAACACTGGCGACTATGTCCAGCACATGTCCATTCGATCCGTCCATTTGCGGAGCAACTGCTCCCAGAATGCACCAATTTGAACGGGTACGCCAGCGATCACGCAACGGCAAGATCGCTGGTGAAACAGAAACGATCGTACGCCGTCTGTATGTGCATGTCTATTATTCTCCTGACAACGAGGCTAAGAAAGAACTCGCCTTCCGCAGGGATCTTCTTGAATTGAAGGCACAAGTGGAGGATGGAAAAATCGAATTCACCACGTCCGCGCAAAAGAAAATAGACAAGTACCTGACCTGCTCCAGAAAGGGGCGCAGGGGGCAACTGAAGGTAGGTTTCAACGACAAAGCTATCGCCGAAGCAAAGAAGTATTTCGGTTATTTTGCCCTCATCAGTAATCAGACTATGGACACATTCACCGCACTTGAAAACTATCGGTTGCGAGAAAAAGTCGAAGAACTCTTTGCAGTGCAAAAGGGCAGACTCGACGGTGCGCGACCGCGTACATGGTACCCGGATAATCTGCGAGGAAGACAATTCACACAATTTGTCTCACTTGGGTACCATTGTTTCTTGACGAAAAAAATAAAAGAGGTGCAGGCCAGGCTCAAAAAGAAAGAACCCGGAAAAACCAAAGCACTCATCAAGCTCGAAAAGAAACTGGAAAACTGGATTGCTCAACGATCTCTCGCGCAGATCCTGGACTGGTTCGACTGCATTGAAACAACAAAGGTACAGACTGTCATGGGCAGTTATCGATGGTCCACCGAATCAGTGGCCAGAGATAGACTGTTTTTGAACTACTTGGGAATGGATGTCAAATAGTGTACGCTTTATACGACTTTCAGGGTAGTAAGCGACAGCAGAGCTTTTGACATGTCGCTTGCAGCGAAAGAAAAGAGTCGGTGCGTATGACGCACCCTACGGGCTCCGGAATATAATGCGGGTTTGTGGTAGATGGTTGATTTTTTGGTGTGTAATAGGCTTGACTGGAAGTAAGGGCTTCGTTTTCCGTAAGGAATTATTTTGGAGGCTGGGCGTGTAGGGTGCGCCGTGCGCACCGGTCGGCGTATGTGTGAGGTGCTTGTGGTGTGTATTTCCCGGTAGTAAGCGACAGCAGAGCTTTTAGCATGTCGCTTGCAGCGAAAAAAAGAGTCGGTGCGTATGACGCACGTATGCCGTAACGGCTGTTGTTCCAGCAGGTTGAAGTCCTGCAAAAGGAGTTGTCCGTACACCTTTTAAGTACCAGGAAGCAGCGTCTGAGTAATCAGGGGTTGTAAGTTTCCCATGGGCGAAGGTGCAGGCCGTAACGAAAGTGAACCTATATGTAGCCTCGTCAACGCTTATATGGAGAAGCCGACCTTTTGTGCGTTAAGGGAAGGCCGCAGTTCTTGAGAAGGGAAAACGGAAGCGTCTCAGGAGATCTCCCGGGGAAGCAGGGACGGCATGTATCGGAGGAACAACAGTGCAGTGCGGGAGACCCGATGCGGAAATGATTCAGGATCGTAAACCATGGGATATAAGGAGACCCCGAAATTTTCATGGTCCGTATCGGGAGTCGGAGGGGCCCATAGTACCGTTTGAGGACAGGGGACAACATAACCCCTGACCGAGGAAAGGAGCCCTACTTTGTTCATGCAACTAAAGAGCGGAGGATCAGGAGATTGCCTAAGCTATTAACTCCAAACAGTATCAAGACGCTACAGAGGAAGCTGTACCATAAGGCCAAGCAGGAACCTGCTTTTCGTTTCTACGCGCTGTACGACAAGATCTACCGTGCGGACATCCTGAGTCATGCATACGAACTTGTTCGGGCCAATAAGGGCTCCCCTGGAGCAGACGGGGTGAGCATTGAGTCCATCAGTGAAGGAGAAGGGGAGAGTGCATTTCTTGAAAGATTGGGACAGGAATTGCGGGAGAAAAGCTATCGGTGCGATCCAGTGCTCCGAGTCTGGATACCGAAAGCCAACGGGGACAAACGTCCGCTGGGAATACCCACAATACGTGACCGGGTAGTGCAACAGGCATTAAAGCTTGTGATCGAACCGGTATTTGAGGCTGATTTTTGTGACAGTTCGTATGGATTCCGTCCGAAACGTTCAGCACATGGTGCTGTTGACGCGATCAGCAGCGCTTTGGTAAGAGGGCACCATCAAGTGATTGATGCGGACCTGTCAAAGTACTTTGACACCATCCCTCACTCAAAACTTCTGGCAGTGGTAGCCGAACGGATCAGCGATAAGGAAGTCCTGGCGCTGATCAAGCAATGGCTCAAAGCGCCGGTGGTAGAAGATGTGAATGGTCGCCGCCGAACCATAGGCGGAGGAAAGGGAAATCGTTTCGGAACACCGCAGGGCGGGGTCATTTCGCCATTGCTTGCGAATCTGTACCTGCACTTGCTTGACAGGATATGGGAACGACATGATATAGCGCGCCGACATGGTGCAGAGCTGGTGAGATATGCAGATGACTTTGTGATTTTATGCAAAGGGTCTGTTGAACCGTCACTGCAACTGGTCAAAGCGTTATTTGCCAAATGCGAGCTACGGCTCAATGAGCAAAAGACTTCCGTGATAAATGCGAAACAGGAGAGCTTTGACTTTCTTGGCTTCAATTTTCGAATGAGGAAAAGTCGTCGCAGCGGCAAAGTGTATCCCCATGTTGAGCCATCAAAGCGTTCGGTTGATCGGATCAAGTCCAAAGTAAAGCAACTGACCAACCGTAGGAGAACGCTGATACCGTTGCCGAAACTAGTGGAAGAGGTAAACGAAGTCCTCCGTGGTTGGACAGGATACTTTCACTATGAACACAGTACGGAAGTGATGAGCAGAGTCAAGCACTTTACGGAAGAACGAATGCGCAAGCATTTGTGCATCCGTCACAAAGTGAGAACCCGTACTCGTGGATACGAACGGTTCAGTACAGCGTACCTGTACAGATATGTAGGCCTCTATAGAGTTCCAACCTGGGCGAAATGGAAGCGACAGGCGCAAGCCTTATGGTGAAGAACATCGGAAAGCCGTGTACGGGAAAACCGTATGCACGGTTTGATGAGGGAGCATTGAAGAGGCGATATCTTCAGAACACGTAGTAGCCGCGTGCGGCGAGGCGTCTTGAATATAGAAAGGGCCGAAGATACCGGCTGAATCAGTGCTCTACTCTACCCTACGGGTTCCGGGATATGATATGGGTTTGTTGCAGGTGGTTGATTTTTGGTGTTTATAAGCTTAGCCGGAAGTAAGGGCTTCGTTTTTTGTAAGGAATTATTTTGGAGGCTGGGCGTGTAGGGTGCGCCGTGCGCACCGGTCGGCGTATGTGTGAGATGTTTGTTGCGTGTATTTCCCGGTGCTGAGCGACAGCCGGTGTTTTGTTGGATATTTGTGGGTTTATTTCCCGGTAGTAAGCGACAGCAGAGCTTTTGACATGTCGCTTGCAGCGAAAGAAAAGAGTCGGTGCGTATGACGCACCCTACGGGCTCCGGAATATAATGCGGGTTTGTGGTAGATGGTTGATTTTTGGTGTGTAATAGGCTTGACTGGAAGTAAGGGCTTCGTTTTCCGTAAGGAATTATTTTGGAGGCTGGGCGTGTAGGGTGCGCCGTGCGCACCGGTCGGCGTATGTGTGAGGTGCTTGTGGTGTGTATTTCCCGGTAGTAAGCGACAGCAGAGCTTTTAGCATGTCGCTTGCAGCGAAAGAAAATAGGCGGTGCGTATGACGCACCCTACGGGTTCCGGGATATAATGTAGGTTTGTTGCAGGTGGTTGATTTTTGGTGTTTATAAGCTTAGCCGGAAGTAAGGGCTTCGTTTTCCGTAAGGAATTATTTTGGAGGCTGGGTGTGTAGGGTGTGCCGTGCGCACCGGTCGGCGTATGTGTGGGATGCTTGTGGTGTGTATTTCCCGGTAGTAGCCGGCAGCAGTTTTTAGAATGTCGCTTGCAGCGAAAGAAAAGAGTCGGTGCGTATGACGCACCCTACGGGCTCCGGGATATAATGTGGGTTTGTGGTAGATGGTTGATTTTTTGGTGTGTAATAGGCTTGGCTGGAAGTAAGGGCTTCGTTTTCCGTAAGGAATTATTTTGGAGCTCGGGCTTGTAGGGTGTGCCGTGCGCACCGGTCGGTATATGTGTGAGATGTTTGTTGCGTGTATTTCCCGGTGCTGAGCGACAGCCGGTATTTTATGGGATATTTGTTGGTTTATTTTCGGCTAGTAATTGACAGCAAGGCTTTTAGCATGTCGCTTGCAGCGAAAGAAAAGAGTCGGTGCGTATGACGCACCCTACGGGCTCCGGAATATAATGCGGGTTTGTTGTAGATGCTTGAATTTTGATGTTTATAAGCCTTGTCGGAGTACAGGCAATGTACTCCGACAAGGAACGTGTAAAGAGAGGGTGACCTCACATATTGGTCAGTAATTCGATGGTTTCAGCGATTTCCTGATTGGTCACGCTTTGGCGAATCTCTTCCATCTCCTTCATTTTTTCGGCAAAACGAATGCCTTCAGCTGCGCTGATCCATTCCAACTGCAGCCGTTCAGGACGGATTCCCAATTTACTCATTTTCTTGCGAATACGGGTGATCCGTTTTTCAGTCCAGTGGTTGGCGTCGATATAGTGGCAGTCACCGATGTGACAACCGCTGACCAGGATCATCGGTGCACCCTGGCGAAAACCCTCCCAGATGAATTTTTCATCAACCCGGCCTGAGCACATGACCCTTACCAGGTGGGCATTTGCCGGGTATTGCAGGCGAGAAACACCCGCATAATCCGCACCCGCATAGGAGCACCAGTTGCAGGCAAAGACCAGAATCTTTAAGTCCGCAGCTCTTTTCAGCATGGCATCAACCTGACCGATGATCTGCTGATCGGTATAGTGGTTCATGCTGATGGCGTCAAATCGACACTCCGCAGAACAGGTACCGCAACCGGCACAGGCAGCAGAGTTGACCACTGCAGGCTGTTTGTTTTTCTTGTCAACCGTGATGGCATTGTAGGGGCAGACCTGGGCACAGATACCGCACGAGGTACATTTTTCAGTGATAACCTCTGCCGTAATGGGCTCAGTGGTGATCTCTCCCTTGTGCATCAGGCGGATGGCACGTACCGCGGCGGCGCTGGCCTGGGTAACGCTCTCCTTGATGTCCTTCGGCCCTTCTGCGCACCCTGCGTAGAAAATGCCTCGGGTGGCTGCATCCACAGGCTGGAGCTTGGGATGCGCCTCAAGGTAGAAGCCGTCAGGCGTCAGCTGCAAGCCCATAATTTCCTGGAGCCGCTGGGTGGACGGCGCCGGCTGCATGCCCTGGGCCAGCACCAGCATATCCAGTTCATGGAATTCCAGACTGGCTGTGGCGCTGTTTTCTACAGCAATGCGCAGACTTTTTTCATCCGTTTCCTCCACGGATCCGGGTAAACCGCGGATGAACTGCACCCCCAGTTTACGGCTGCGGGTGTACAGTTCTTCAAAGCCCTTACCGAACGCACGAATATCAATATAGAACACTTTCACTTCCATATCAGGATAGTGTTCCTTGAGCACCAGAGTCGATTTGATGGTGTTCATGCAGCAGATGTTGGAACAGTATTCACCGCCTTTACGAGATGAACGCGAGCCGACACACTGAATGAACCCGACCGATTTGGGATGCTCCCTGTCCGTAGGACGCAGCAGCGCGCCCTGTGAGGGGCCGCCTGCATTGACCAGACGTTCAAACTCCAGACTGGTCAGAACATTTTCAAACCGTGTGTATCCATATTCGTCAAGTTCCGTCGGGTCATACGGCTTCAGGCCGGTGGCCACAATGATGGTGCCCACATGTTCCACGATTTCCTCATCCGACATGTGGAAGTTGATGCACTGTTTGTCGCAGACTTCAATACACTTGGAACAGACCGCCGGGTTGTGTCCCAGACATTCCTTGATGTTGATTAAGTAGGATGAAGGTACTGCCTGGGGAAATGGGCTGTAAATAGCCTTACGGCTGGCCAGTCCCATATTGAATTCATCAGGCCGCACCACCGGACAGACCTTGGCGCATTCGCCGCAGGCCGTACAGGCGTTTTCATCGACATATCTTGCTCTTTTGATAATTTTAACGTCAAAATTACCAACATACCCTTTCACGTCCACGACCTCACTCAAGGTCAGGAGCTGTATACGTGGATGTCGACCGACATCCGTCATCTTAGGACCGAGTATTCAAATCGAGCAGTCCATAGTCGGAAAGGTCTTGTCCAGCTGAGCCATTATTCCGCCTATGGATGGTTGTTTCTCCACTAGAGTTACATCATATCCGCTGTCTGCCAGATCAAGTGCTGCCTGGATGCCGGCA
The DNA here is from genome assembly GCA_963678525.2 of Desulfobulbaceae bacterium. GTDB lineage: Bacteria > Desulfobacterota > Desulfobulbia > Desulfobulbales > Desulfobulbaceae > Desulfogranum. The sequence goes on along the minus strand of CAXXDG010000002.1, from coordinate 119,133 downwards.
ACGCCGCCGCCGATGATCAGGGTCTTTTTGGTCAGGGGCAGGGTTTCCTCATTCAATGGTTCAAGGTGGCGCACCCTGGAGATGGCCATGTCAACCAGGGTCTCCGCTTTGCGGGTCGCCTTTTCAAAATCGTTCATATGCACCCAGCTACACTGCTCACGCAGATTGGCCATTTCCATCATGTATGGATTCAGGCCCACTGACTGCACCATCTGCTTGAAGGTAGGCTCGTGCAGGCGGGGTGAACAGGATGCGATGACCACACGGTCAAGGCCGTTATCAAGGATATCCTGTTTTATCTGTTGCTGTCCCGGCTCTGAGCAGGCATAGGGGATGTCTTTGGACAGAACCACGCCATCTGCGTCAGCCGCACCTTCAGCGACCTGTTTACAGTTCACCGACTGGGCGATATTCAGCCCACAATGGCAGACATAGACGCCGATTCGTGGATTATTTTCGCTCCTGCCGGATTGTTGGGGGACATTGGATGTTGTCATGTATATTCTCCGAGGTATTCTAAATCAGCACGTTACGATTCGTGTGAGTAGTTACTTCCAGGTTATGGTTTGGGCAATAACGCTGGTTAAATCAAGCATTTCCATCTGGAGCTCTTCCTCGCGGAAAGGGTCCTGCATGGCGCACCGCAGATGGATCTGGCATTTCGGGCAGGAGGTGACGAGCAGCTCGGCACCGGTCTCCCCTGCTTGCTGCAGCCTCTTTACCTGCATGGCTTTTGAGTAGGAATCGCAGCCTGTCCAGGCTGTGTTGCCGCAGCACATGGCTCCTTTGCCTGACTCCCGCATTTCGGTAAATGTGTCTGTCTGCAGGCGGGATATCAGTTGACGCGGGAGTTCCGGGCGATCTTCAAGACGGGAGAGACGGCAGGAATCCTGAAAGGTAATGGACTTGTCCAGCGGGGTAAATTCCACAGCCCCCCTGTCGATTTCTTTTTCAAGAAAATCATAGAGGTGAACAATTTCAAAGTTCAGTTGGAAGCCCATCTCAGGATAGGTGGTTTTAAAGGTCATATAACATTCCGGACAGCTGGTGATCATGGTTTCAATGCCCAGGCTGTTGAGTCTGTCGACATTGAGTTGCGCCACCTTTTCGAAATGTTTCTGCTCTCCTGACCACAACAGATCGTGCCCGCAGCACCGTTCATCGTTGAGCAGTCTCGGGTGCACGTCAAAAAAATTGAGCAGACGAATGCTGTCAAAGAGGATTTTTTCCGTGTCCACGTCGATGTGTTTGCCGAAAAAAATGTCAAAATAGGGTGCACATCCCCCGTAAAAGAGGACCTTTGAATCCGAATCCACTTCCAGCTTCTCCGGAATATTTCGCCAGCGATCCGGGGTGAGATCCGGGGAGGCCATGGAGCGCATCAGGGAGTGCAGAAAACCTCCGTGCGCCTCTTTGCCGTGGATCGTGTTTTTCTGATACAGATGGCGTAACTCTTTGATGAAAGCAGGGAAATTGACCGCAGACGGGCAGCGTTCATAACAGAGGCCGCAGGTCAGGCAGGACCAGACGTTTTCCTGGACATTGGTTTTGTATAGGTCGTTGTTGATCACAGCCGTGGCAATGCCCCTGGCGGAAAAAGGTTTTCCCACCAGAGCCAGGGGACAGGCAGATGAGCATTTTCCGCAGTCCTGGCAGGCGTGGATATTGTATGTATTGGTGAGTTCAGCCACCTCTTTTCGAGGGAGGACCGCAGGAACTCCAATGGGAGCGTCTTCCGGAATGGTAGTGATGGTTGTTGGTCCAAGTTTTTGAAGGTCCTCTAAAAAGGTCTGCAGAAAATCCAGCAGTTCTTCGGACTGTTCCGGCAGAAAGGTCGCAAATCGCAAACGCTGCCGGCCAATACCCATGAGATCGAGAATGGTCGCCGTATCCTGGGTGTTGCGTATGGCAGTCGGGGTGCCTGAGCCGTATCGGCAGGTTCCGGGGGAACAGCCGACCATGGCGACACCGTCGGCCCCCTTGGCAAAGGCTCTGAGGAGCAATGCGCGGTCAACTCTGCCTGTGCAGGGAACGCGCACCATGTGTACGGCTTCCGGGATATCCCTTTTCTCATCCTGCAGGCTGAGATAGGCTGCATGTGGACCCCAGTTGCAAAGAAAGAGGATTATTTTAGTTTGTGTATTCATGGTTGTTTTACGCTCCATGGACATTGCTCTGGAGTATTTCCTCAAGCGCCTGTTCGAGGTATGCTCTATTTCTATACGGACTGTCTACGGCGCCTGTGGGGCACATTGAAATGCAGTTGCCGCATCCTTTACAGATAGCCTCATCCACCAGTGCCTGCCAGCCTCCAACCTGATTACGGGTAAAGCTCATAGCATGATACGGACACACAGTTATGCAGCGTCCGCATCCCCTGCAGAGTGTAGAGTCTACCTCGACAGTAAATCCTTTGCTCTGGCGAGGTCCCCGGGGCAGGGCGGATGCAGCCATTACAGCCGCTGCAGCTCCTTTTTTCAGTTTGGATACATTCAGGCCGCCTGGTTCTGCGAGAAATAACCCCGGTACCGAGGTCGCGCAGGGGTAGGCAAAAGGAATGCCGGTGACTCCCTGCTGCTGATTAACCGGCTCTATGGTTTTAGCCGGCAATCCTTCCTGATGGGTGTATGGAACGCGACGACGCGCCTTCTCACCCAGAATGACGGTTCCTGCACGTATGACCTGGCGTTCGCCGTTGGATTCAACCAGTATTTGAAAATCACCTATGGTGCCGCTGAGGGCAAGAACGTTCCAACCTATGAAGGAGTGGATGTTGGCATGGTTCAGTTCTTCCGTGGCCGGTTGGTCTTTGGTGCCGAAATGAAAGACATCATGATTGGTCTGCGCCAGGTGCATGGCACTGTTCAAGGTCCCCTGTGAATTCCCGATGACGGCTGCCGTGAAATTGTAGTTCCTGTCAACGGCCGGCAACGGTTTGAGGCTTTTAACCCGCTCCATGGACCTGTGCAGAAGCCCCCGGAAACGTGCCATGGCCAGCTCAGGATTTTTTGCCACAAGGCGAAGGACTTCTCCCCGCAGGTTCTGAGTCTCTACCATGGATCGGCTGATACCGGTTCCGTGGAACAGACCGTCTTTGAGGCGACTTCTCTGATCTGTACAGGCGCTGCAGACAAAATTGAGCGGACAACAGACGCACGAGGCCAGAACGATTCTGGTAAGTCCTTTTTCTCTGGTGGTTTTGATGATGGTATCAATGCCCTCATGGGTACAGGCGGAGTTGATGGTCTGAGCATGGACAATCAGGGGATCATTTTCTTCCTCTTTTTGGAGGAAGGAATCCATACCGTCAAGCCAGCCAAGAGAATCATTGCAGCGGCAGGCAAACACGCCTATGCGTATTTCCGGGGAGAGACCGGCATCCGGGGTGGAGAAAGCCAGGGCATGTCCCTTGGTGCGATGACCGGAGTCGCCAAGCAGTATCATTGCTTTGGCAGCGGCATCAAAACCACGCACGATCATATCGTTGACTTCGGTGCGCGCGGCTTTGGGGCCGTATGCACGGATGACATCCTCACCACGGATGACGGGCGCCATGTTGGGGTCAGCCATGATGATGATACCGCCCTGTTCCACCAGTTCCTCTTCCATCTGATTATGATTGATGGCTTGAACGGCGCCGCAGGCATCCACGCATTGAAAGCATTCTGAGCAGGCTCCGCATTGCAGACAACGTCCTGCTTCAGCGAGAATCTGTTGTTCCGAAAGACCCAGTGCCACCTCGTTGAAATTCTGGACGCGTTCGCCCGGCTGACGTTCCGGCATTTCACGCCGTTTTTGTCGTGGGATGTCTGGAGAAATGGGAGTGAAATCCCTGTCCAGTGGTCTGGTCCGCAGCTGAATATTCACTTCCTGGTTCAGATCCGCATGCATGACCGCGGCTGCCTGTTTTCCGGAAGCCATTGCATGGACAACGGTTGTTGGACCTGTGATAGCATCACCGGCCGCATACAGACCCGGCATGGTGGCTCGCTTCTGCTCATCCACAGTAATGAAGCCCCGGTCGGAAACCGCAAAGGGCGTACCCATTTCCGAGGTTAAACCGCCGACCTGACCAACGGCCACAAAGGCGAGGTCAAAGTCCATGGACCAGGCCGCTTTCTGTTCGTCTATAACCGGCCAGGCAATACCTTCTCCCTCTGCTTTTCCAGGTTTTGTGGACCTGCATTCAAGACCGCTGAAGGTTTTCCCGTCTCCGTGAAAAGCGGTTACCTGGGTCTGGTCCTTGATGATGACGCCTTCTTCCAGCGCCTCTCGTATTTCATCTTTTTCAGCAGGGATCTCTTCCTGTCTGAACCAGGAAAGCATGGTGACCTCCGCGCCCAGGCGGGCCAGAGTTCTGGCCAGATCAAAAGCGGAGTTGCCGTCTCCAATCACAGCCACTTTCTTTTTTAGGGTAGTAATTCCCTGCCATCTTCTCCTGGTAAGAAAAGAGATACACCCTTCAACGCCTTCCAGATCCTCGCCGGGAACACCGAGTTTTCGATCAGCCCAGCTTCCGGTGGTTACCAGAGTGGCGGCAAAATCGTTACTCAAGGTGTTGAGTCCGGCTACAAGATCAATTTCCTGGGAGCAGCTAAAGGTTACTCCCATTTTTTCGATACGTTGCAGTTCACTATTCAGTACGGGCTCCGGCAGGCGGTGGGACCCTATGCCGTAACGCAGCAGACCACCCGCCTTTTCCTGTCGTTCAAAGACCGTTACCGGGTATCCTTTTCCGGCAAGTTCGGCTGCAGCGGCGATACCTGCCGGACCTGAGCCGATAATAGCGATTCGCTCTTCTCTTGAAGGTATGGAGGCTACCGGTTGTACATCGGTTGGATGTTCTTCTGCATAGTCAGCAAGAAAACGTTTGATGGCACGGATGGAAACCGGTTCATCCAATTCTCCCCGGCGGCAGCTTTCCTCACAGGGGTGGGTACAGATTCGGCCGCATATTCCCGGCAGTACGTTTTTTTCACGTATCAGCTCCAAAGCTTCCCGATATTTTCCCTTGGCTGCCAGTGCCACATACCCCTGGGCATTGACCCCTAAAGGACAACTCTCCTGACAGAGCGGTTGCCGGCGTTTATCAATGGTGGGGCGGCCGGGCAGGCTTTTGCGCGAGTCCAGATTAAGCGGTTTACCGTTGTCACAAGCGGTTACAGGACAGGCCTCCACGCATTTGCCGCAAAGCACACATTTTTCCGCCTCCACATAGGTCAGATCTTTACGAATGCGTACGCTGAAGCCCTGTGGCGTGTGTTTAATTGCAGAGACAGAGGCAGGCAGGATAGTACGGATGCGGCTGTTACGCAGGATCCTGATCAGGCCCGGTCGGTGTGCGAAATTAAATGTCTGGCCGGATTGCATGCGATAGGACTCTGCAGCCAGTTTGACATTCAGATCCGGTTCCGTGTCTACAAGGGTGACCGGGACCCCCAGTTCACCCAGTTTATTGGTTGCTGCAATACCCTCCGGGGTGGCGCCAAGGACAATCACCCGGTGCAGACGTTCCTTTTGTCGTGTCATTGTGCAATGGCTCCTGTCATACCTGCGGCACGTTTTTCTTTGCCCTTAAGGGTGGAAAGGCCGTAATCAAAACCTTTGTTAAAGGCCTGTTTGTTTTTTTCCTCAGTTCCCTTGGGTACGGATCGGCTGACTGTTTCCAGGGCCGCTTTTTTGGAGACTGCACCTGTAATGGCTGTGATAAAACCGATCATAATGATATTGGCCATCATTTTATGTCCCAGTGCTTCAGCCATTCGTGTAGAGGAGATTTCATAGTGAGCGCAAGGTGCATCAGTGGTGGGAACCAGATCCTGGTCGGTCAGAAGAATGGAATCTTCCTGGAGCAGGTCGGCGAATTTGTCATATCCGGCCTGGGACATGGCCACCAGAATATGGGGAACCTTCACATATGGGTAATGGATGGGGTCGTCGGAGATAATGACCTGGGCGTTACACGCTCCCCCACGTGATTCCGGTCCATATGCCTGAACCAGTGTGGATTCTTTGTTGTCGCCCAGGGAGGCGGCTGAACCGAGAATTTTGCCGGCCAGTATAATTCCCTGGCCGCCGAATCCGGTGACGATGATTTCTTTCTGCATGGTAATGGCGCTCTCTTTTTTACTCAAATGGTTGTGTGTCGACCGTTGATTGGATAGAAACTATTCTTCACAGCCTTGCCTGCAGGTAATTTCATACATGTCATCGCAGGTGCTGCGGTCGGTATCGACAAAGGTTCCAAGGATGACACCGCGTTCAAAATCAATATCTGCACGCGCCGGATCCGCACCATTTCGGATGATGGTTTTTTCCTGATACAGTTTCATGGTGTCCAGAGATTTTTCCTTGTTTCGTCTGCCGTAGTTAATCGGGCAGGGGGCAAGGACCTCGATAAAGGAAAAGCCTTTTTTGTTGATGGCTTCGTTGATGGCGTTGGTCAGATCGCGCACATGCAGAATCGTCCATCGCGCCACATAGGAGGCTCCCGCTGCATAGGCCATGAGGGGCAGATTGAATGGTGCGTCAGGGTTACCGAACGGCGTGGTGGTTGTTTTTGCCCGGCTTGGCGTCGTGGCTGCAACCTGACCGCCGGTCATGCCGTAGTTGAGATTATTGACGCAGATAACGGTTATATCCATGTTGCGGCGGGCTGCATGGATGAAGTGGTTACCGCCAATGGCAAACAGGTCCCCGTCTCCACTGAAAACTATGACATTCAAATCCGGTCTGGCCATTTTAATGCCGCTGGCAAAGGGAATGGCCCGACCATGGGTGGTGTGAAAAGAATCAAGTTTGATATACCCGGCAGCCCTTGCCGAACACCCGATACCCGACACCATGGTGAATTCGTTATACGGAATTTCAGTGGCCTTAATTGCTGTAAGACAGGAAGAAAAGACCGTGCCGATACCGCATCCCGGGCACCAGATGTGAGGAATGCGATCAGTACGTATCAGGTCATCCAGGGGATGGGCCGGTTGCTTACTGCTTAGCTGTTTTGGATTGTTGGTCATGGCTGGAAGACCTCCTTGATAAGCGAAACCACCTTATCCGGGTGGATGATTTTACCTCCTGCGGATCCCACCAGATGCGTTGACGCCTGTCCATGGGCGCATCGTTCCACCTCATAATGCACCTGGCCCAGGTTGATCTCCACAGTGATGAGCCCTTTGACCCGGGCGGCAATGTCGTGAATCATCTGTTCCGGGAAGGGCCAGACTGTAATCAGTCTGAGCAGCCCTGCCTTGTAGCCGAGCTTACGGGCTTCATCAACTGCCGTAAGGCCTGTACGAACCGATATGCCGTAGGAAACAATGACAATATCCGCGTCCTCCATCATGTACTCTTCCGTGTGCACGATGTCGTCCAGATTGTTACGGATCTTGCCTTTGATCCGGGTCATCATTTCTTCCTGGGCCTCCACGGTCATGGCCGGGTAGCCTCGCTCGTCATGGGTCAGACCGGTTACATGCACGTTGTAGCCGTCACCAATGGCAGGCATGGGTGCCACGCCGTTTGGACCTGGTTCATATAGGTGGAAGCGGTCCTTTCTACCCTTGGGTTTCGGGCGCTCTGCCAGCTTGATATCTTTTGCTTCGGGAATGACCACTTTTTCACTCATGTGTCCGACAATTTCATCGGCCATGACTAGAACGGGTACCCGATATTTCTCGCTCAGATTAAAGGCGAGGATGGTATGATAAAAACAATCCTGGGGGGATGACGGTGCAATGGCGATGAGTTCATAGTCCCCGTGGGACCCCCAACGCGCCTGCATCATATCGCCCTGTCCCGTTTGTGTGGGCAGGCCTGTGGATGGTCCTGTGCGTTGCACATTGACAATCACGCACGGTGTTTCCGTACATACACCAAGCCCAAGGTTTTCCATCATCAGGCTGAATCCCGGGCCCGATGTGGCGGTCATGGTCTTGGTTCCGGTCCAGGAGGCGCCAAGGATTGAGGCGATGGCCGCGATTTCATCTTCCATTTGGATAAAGGTGCCGCCCACATCGGGCAAACGCTCGGCCATGTGCTCGGCTATTTCAGTTGCCGGAGTAATGGGATAGGCGCCGAAAAAACGGCAGCCCGCTGCAATGGCTCCCTCGGCACAGGCCACATCACCGGTGATATAGTGGCTTCCTGTTTGTACAGCTGCTTTCATAAACGACCTTCATCTAAGGGTGAGAAGCAAAAGAACAAGTGCTTCAGTAGTAATTACAAAGGGGCTTCTGTGGAATAGATGGCGAATTCAGGGCAGATGATTTCACAGTAATGGCAATTCACACACTCATCCGGCTTCGTGGTTTGTGGTGGATGATACCCTTTCTTATTAAAATGATCGGAAAAGGCCAGCACATGCATGGGGCAGAATTCAATGCAGTATCCACAGCCCTTGCACCGGTCTTCGAGAATGGTTACCAGCCCTTTGGTTATTTGTATTTCTTGGGTGTCCAGGGGTTGTCGCCAGAATGCCATATCTGTATCCTGAATGTTGTTCGAATAATTATTGGAGGTTCAGGCTTGCGTTGCCATGCCTGTAGCCTGAGAAAATGATATCTATTGCTTGTCAGGCTTCCTGTGCTCGTCCTTGACCAGTTCAGAGGTGCCTGTATTGTGAATGAGTAAGGAATGCTCGAAAAACAGGAATTAACACGAAAAGCAGGGCAAAAGTCAAGTCAAAATTGATTTTCAGGGTGATAAACCGAGACGGTAGCCCGGTTTTGCTGGGGGTGTCTTCAATTTTGGTAGACTTTGGTATGGTCGCGACAATAATGTAGCTGTTTTTTGTTCATGAACCGCAGCGCCGAAAAATGAACCCGGCAACATCTTTCGCCTGGGTCAGGATCGCAGGGGGCGTCGTGCGCATCCTCAAAACCGATTGCAAGTGGCCGGCCATTAGAATGCTCGTGTTTTTGGCGGGCCACTGAATCCATATTTGTTTTACAGGCACTTTTCTAGTATACAAATTGAATACCAGTTGCTACCTTGGCGGCACGATTTTGGTTAGCCCGCATTCCTCAAGCATATGATGTTGGAGATATGTATATCTGGAATCCTCTTCGTTTATTATATTTTGGAGCACAGCTCCGTTGAAACGGCATAGTGAAAGAACAACAGACAAAAACAACGCCATTGATTGTCCATTCTGACTGGACCCGCGACTGGGGCGGTCAGGAAATGCGCACCTTGTGTGAATTACAGGAAATGAAAAAACTGGGCTTTCGAACCGGCCTCATTGTCCCGCAGGAAAGTGAGCTGGCCAACAGGGCTAAAGGAATGGATATTCCTGTCTATCCTGTTCCGTTCACCTCTAAATTCTGTTTGCCATCCTGGAAAGCATTGTTCCGTGTCTTACGAACCATCCGTCCGGATGTATTAAATACCCATTCTTCAGAGGACTCCTGGATGGCAGGATGTGCCGCCAGGCTCTGCGGAGTTCCCCTGATAGCCAGAACCCGTCATGTACTTGCCCCGATCTCCTCTGCAGTCAGTTACAACCTGTTTCCCCATGTTATTTTTGCATGCAGTGAATCCATCCGTGACCAGCTTATCCAGCAAGGGGTGAAGAAAGATCTGATTATAGTGCAGAATACCGGTATAGATGAAGAACGGTTTCAATACAACAAATCTGATCGCGATGCGATCCGTCGTCAATACGGCATTGCTGATGATGAGATCCTGGTGGGCAATGTAGCTTTTTTACGGCACTATAAAGGTCATCCGTTTATCATTGAAACAGCGACCACCATGCCCAACCAGTATAAATTCATGCTGGTAGGAGAGGGGGGAGAGCGCCCTCATCTTGAGAAGATGATCCGGGACAAAGGCTTGGAAGATCGATTTATCCTGGCAGGCCATACAGAGCAGCCGGAAAAGTATTTTTCTGCCTTTGATATGATCTTTTTTTCCTCCAATGAGAGTGAAGGAATTTCACAATCCTTTATCCAGGGTCTGCTTTACGGCCTCCCCGTGCTGGCTGTGCGTACCCCGTCTATCCTGGAACCACTGAACCTAGTGCAGCATCATGCCACGGTAGAGTATGGTGATGTTACCTCAGCTGGTGAGGCTTTGGTATCCCTTAGCAACTTCCTGCAACGAGATGATCAAGCCATTGAAAATCAGCGACATGCTGTAGCCGCGAAGTATGGGCTGAAAGCAATGGTGGATAATATTCTTTTGGTCTATGCTCAAAGTGGAGTATCAGTTTAGATTCTCATTTTGTTGTGTTTGAAAATACGTAACGTCGATTTGGACAATTAGGTGATTCTTCTATGTAGCCTTAAGCTGACAAAACCAGAAAGGGAGAAATAGTTATTTTTATCTGGGAACATGACAGTATAGTACATGTAATTGCTAATGGATACATTGAGCAGCGCAAAAAACAGTCACGGATCCAAAAAGGCGTTAGCAAATCCCATATATTTTTCATTCAGTAGAGTAATGAACTCTAAATATATTAATGTACTTACTGATCTGTTTTTTACGAGCTTTGCCTGTTGGGTGATTGCCTATGTGTTGGTATTTTTTCTTGGTTTTTCTTTTGCATCATTAGCTATTGTAGGTTTTGTTTTTGTAGTTATTGGTGATAGCCTGCTCCTCTTGCAATGTGCAAAGGATCAGAGTCTGGAAAAAATTTCTATAAAAGAATTGATAATATTAGTTTTTTTTATATGTGTTGCGGTATTCTTAACACTATGTCTCAAAAGACCCGATGCAGATGACCGGCTTTATCTCAGCGTAGCTATCTCGGTCTTGGAATATACAGAAGTTGCTTTTAAAAATATCCCATTGTTTCATAAACACCTTCATGTTATTCTTCCTTATGATTTAGCAAAATCTTGTGTAACATATATTACCGGTATTCCTATACTTGTATCCTACTACCTAATTGTACCTGTATTTGTATCTATATTTGTCGTAATCGTTAATTATCAATTGTTGAAATTACTTATTGGACATGACTGGGTAATTGGACTCATGTTCTTTTTTGTAATTATGTTAGCGTGGGGCGATGTTCATCGAACGTATGCAAATTTTGGTTTTGTTAGAATCTTTCAAGGAAAGGCCGCGTTAGTCTCTGTTGTTATTCCTGCTATTTTTCTGTATTATCTTAAGTTCGTAGAAACATTCAATAAGAAATATATATTGTTATTGTCTGCGTCTATGGTTGCAGGTTGCGGGTTTACAGCAACAGGTATAGTAGTGTGTCCGCTCATTTTAACTATTTTATTTGTATCAAGTATAGTCGAAAATATTAATTTTGTAAAAGAACATTCTCTTCTCATGCTGTGTTTGGTAATTCCGGTTATTTTCGGTTTAATGATGTATTTTTATTTTGGAATACAGAGGAGTGGAGTCCATACACTTCAGGGAGTGCAGCAGCATACGACAAATTTAGAGATGATTCAAATGGTTTTTGGTGATGGATATAGAGGTATTTTTGCACTGGTTTGTTTTGCTATAAGTCCTTTTTTTGTCGGCACTTCGAAAGTGAAGATAGTTTATAGAAATTTTGTTGTTATATGTCTTATTCTTCTTTTGTTGCCGCAAACATCAGAAGTGATAGCTCAAATGACGTATCCAACTCTTTCGTGGAGATGGCTGTGGATTCTGCCCATACCTTTTTCTATGAGTGTAGTGGTGGGGAGGTTGGGTGGAATTCAATGGGGCACCATCAGGTGTATGAAGGGGAATCTCTCTCTGCGACATGTTATTGCCTTGCTGTTAACAATAATCTTTATCGTCAACGATAAGCCGTTGGTCGTCTCTGAAGAAAATCAGAGAACATCCTTGACATGGCCATCGCCAAAGATTGCAAAAAGAAAGATATGGCTAAGATTGCACGAAGAGTTTGGAGAGGTACAAGGGTATCGAATTTATGTAAAGAGTGCTGAAAAATATTTTTAAATGTATATGTACTATGTATGTCAATATAAAATAAGAGTTTAGATAAAAAACTATCATTAAGATTTAATATTCATGCAATTTAATAGTTTATTCAAAAGTCAATTTTTATCTAAGTTTGATTTATTTGTGACTCTATGTAAAAATCCTAAATTTTGGCTTATTATTTTTATAGATATATGCCTTATTATTATAGCATATTATTTTGCTAATGTTATACGGTTTGTAGATGGAATAGAATCTCATCAGGTTGTATTGATTCCATCACTAACTCTATTTCTTGTTTCTGTTAAAATTGTAGTATTTTATATATGCGGACTTTATAGAGGGATGTGGCGTTACACAAGTCACTCTGATATATTTAATATATTTAAAGGAACAGTTAGTGCTGCTGTTATAATAGTTACATTATTGTTGTATTTTAATAGGTTTGAGGGGCTTTCGCGCTCAGTTTTTATTCTCGATTCACTGTTAACGTTTTTCCTGGTTAGCGCTCATCGTGTAGCAATCCGTTATTTTTTTCAAAATGTACACGGCGTAAACGGCTTTTTTACAAAATCACCTAAAATAACTAAAAAACGTTTGCTGATTATCGGCGCGGGATCATATGCAGAGAAAGTCTTACGCGAAGTAAAAGATAACAAAGAACTTCCCTATAAGGTTGTTGGGCTTGTTGATGACGACCATACAAAAACAGGGATGAAAATTCATGGCATTCCGGTTTTTGGCTTGATAGAGGATCTTGAGGAACATATACGGCGCTCTAAGGCCCATGAGGCGCTGATTGCGATTTCATCCATTTCCGGAAAAGGGATGCAGCGTATTGTTAATATTTGCCAGGAGACGGGTATTGCCTTTAAGGTTCTTCCCGGTATAGGTCAAATCATCGACGGAAAAATATCCGTCAAATCCATGCGAGACATTTCCTATAGCGATCTTCTCGGCAGGAACGAAGTGAAACTTGATCAGGCTGTTATCGGCGGCTATCTTAGCAAGCAAACGGTTCTTGTAACTGGCGCAGGCGGCTCCATAGGTTCCGAGTTATGTCGTCAGATTTTGCGATTCTCCCCTGAACAAATAATTCTTTTAGATGCCAGTGAGGCCAATTTATACTCTATTCAGATGGAGCTTGTCCATGAGCACAAATTTGACAAGATTTTTCCTGTGTTAGGCAAGGTTCAAGACCTTGGCTTACTGGAGTGGATGTTTCAGCATCATAAACCCAAAGTGGTATTACATGCTGCCGCATATAAACATGTACCGCTCGTCGAAAACAATCCTTGGCAGGCAGTTTATAATAATATACTTGGAACCCAATTGTTGGCGGAAACAGCAATCGTTCATGGGGTACGTAGGTTTGTACTTGTTTCAACGGATAAAGCTGTTCGTCCGACGAACGTTATGGGTGCATCCAAAAGACTGACAGAACTCATTATAACGGCCTATGGAAATGGTCAGTGGAATGGGAATTATTCGTCAGCTCGCTCAAATTTTAATTCATTTGATACGTATTCAGAAAAAGACAAGTCGCACCATAACACAGTCTTTATGGCCGTAAGATTCGGAAACGTGCTTGGTTCTTCAGGCTCGGTGATCCCTCTTTTTAAACGTCAGATAGAATTAGGTGGGCCTGTTACCGTAACTCACCCTGAAATTACCCGCTACTTTATGTCCATTGAGGAAGCCGCTCAACTTATTCTTCAGGCCGGAGCTATGGGAAAGGGGCAGGAAATATTCATCTTAAAAATGGGTAAGCCCATTAAAATAGCTGACATGGCGAGAAAACTGATAAAACTTGCCGGCAGAGAACCGGATACGGAAATACAGATTAAATATATAGGACTCCGGGAAGGTGAAAAATTATATGAAGAATTAATTACCGAAGGGGAAGGCGTTGTCGATACTCACCATGCGCAAATAATGGTATTGCACGGTAATCCAATGGATTGTAATGAACTTTTCCATGGTCTTGAGGGACTGTTAGAGCAAGCACGGCAGCATGACAGTCATGGAATCAAAGTGTCACTACAAAGACTTATCCCAGAATATACCCCAGTTTTTTTAGAAACTGATTCTTCAGATAAGATTCAATGAAGCGTCTATTTGACATCATCAGTGCCATTGTTATCATTGTGTGTATATGGCCGTTATTACTGCTTATTTTGTTGCTGGTTCGCAGTAAGATCGGTTCACCTGTTTTTTTTCGCCAAGCTCGACCGGGATTGAATGGAATTCCTTTTGTCATCCTGAAATTTAGAACAATGTCGGATCGTTACGACGAAAAAGGTGAGCAGTTGCCGGATTCTGAACGGATGACTTCTTTTGGAAGCTTTCTAAGGGTAACCAGCTTGGATGAATTACCTGAATTATGGAATGTACTGCGCGGTGACATGAGCTTTGTCGGCCCAAGGCCATTATTAATGGAATACCTGCCGCTTTATAACAAAGAACAGGCACGCCGCCATGATGTTAAACCCGGGATCACGGGATGGGCACAGGTTAATGGGCGTAACTCACTTAGTTGGGAGGATAAATTCAAGATGGATGTGTGGTATGTTGAGAATCAGTCATTGTGGCTTGATTTTAAAATTCTCTTTCTAACACTTTTCAAAGTATTTTATCGTGAGGGAATCAATGCAGATGGAGAAGCAACAATGCCACGTTTTACCGGGACCTCTGAGAATAAACAATGACTAAGCCGCTCTTTGCAGTCTATGGCGCCAGTGGTTGTGGAAGAGGTGTTATGCCTCTTGCCAGAGATATGCTTCGCTGTAATGGGTATAGCACTGAACAGCTGTTTTTTGTTGATGATAATCCTACTTCAGGAATAGTTAACGGTCATAGCGTTTTGCGCTATAATGATTTTTTAGCATTACCTTCACCTGAAAAACACATTGTACTGGCAATAGCCAATAGTCAGGTTCGTCAAGATCTTGCCGCACGTTGCAAAGCAGACAGCATTGTTCCCTGGACTGTGAAAGCGGCTAGCGCAATAGTCATGGACGAAGTCGAACTTGGAATCGGCAGCATTCTTTGTCCTTTCGTGACGCTTACTTCAAATATTCAGATAGGTATATATTTTCATGCAAATTTGTATAGTTATGTCGAACACGATTGTATTATCGGTGACTATGTTACGTTTGCTCCAGCTGTAAAATGTAATGGCAATGTTGTTATCAATGATCATGCATATATTGGTGCAGGAGCAGTAATCAAACAAGGCAAGCGGAGCGTACCCCTGGTCATCGGTGAGGGTGCAGTTATTGGGATGGGTGCAGTTGTAACAAAAAGTGTTCCTCCGGGTGTTACTGTTGTCGGTAATCCTGCCAGGATTTTGCGAAAGAAGTAATCGAAATGAAAAAACGAATATTTCTCTCTCCCCCACACATGGGAGGAAAAGAACTGGAATTTGTCCATGAAGCCTTTGCTGATAATTATATTGCTCCAGTTGGGCCGCAATTAAATCTTTTTGAAAAAGAATTCGCCGAAAAGATTGGTGCTCAATATGCAGTTGCTGTCAGTTCGGGTACTGCCGCATTACACATGGCGCTGCGTTACGCCGGTATAGGACCCGGAGATAAGGTCGTGTGTTCCACTTTCACGTTTGTCGCGAGTGTCAATGCCATACGGTATTTAGGAGGTGAACCTGTATTTATCGATTCTGAGCCTTATTCATGGAATATGGACCCCGCATTGCTCTCAGATTATCTTGCTCACTGTAAAGAAAAGGGAAACTTACCTAAGGCCGTTGTACTAGTCCATCTTTACGGACAACCTGCAGAGCTTGATGCCGTAACGAGCTTATGTACCCAGTATGGAGTTACATTGCTTGAGGATGCTGCAGAGTCCCTTGGTGCCAGTTACAAAGGCCGTTCGCCTGGAACTTTTGGGCTTGCCGGAATATTTTCTTTTAATGGAAATAAGATTATAACGACATCAGGCGGAGGCATGGTCGTTTCTGATGACAATGACCTCGTCGAAAAGGTACGTTTCTGGGCTACCCAGGCTAAGGAACCTGTCACCCATTATGAACATTGCGAAATGGGATATAATTATCGTATGAGCAATGTCCTTGCAGCCATTGGGCGTGGTCAACTACGTGTTCTTGACGAAAGAGTGGAAAGGAAGCGTCAGGTATTCGCCATATATAAGGAGGGACTTGAGGATTTACCAGGCCTTGTATTCATGCCTGAAACTGAATCATGTAGAGCGACCCGCTGGCTAACATGCTTAACCGTCGATCCTGAGCAGGCGGGTACTGATCGTGACGGCATTATCAAACTCCTGGAATCTGAAAATATAGAATCGCGGCCGACTTGGAAACCTATGCATCTTCAACCTCTGTATCGAAATTGTGTGGTATATGGGGGGAGGGTATCCGAAAAATTGTTTGCCCAGGGTATATGTCTTCCTTCTGGAACCTCGATGTCAAATACTGACGTGAGC
The DNA here is from genome assembly GCA_963678525.2 of Desulfobulbaceae bacterium. Classification (GTDB taxonomy): domain Bacteria; phylum Desulfobacterota; class Desulfobulbia; order Desulfobulbales; family Desulfobulbaceae; genus Desulfogranum. The sequence continues at coordinate 102,777 of CAXXDG010000002.1, read as the reverse complement.
AGGATTATCGACCTTATCCGCAGCTGTTGGAAATAGTCATTCTTCATTGATCATTGGGTGTATTCTGGACATAAAAGATGAATATTATTTATCTGCACCAATACTTTACCACACCTCAAGAGCCTGGTGGCACTCGTTCTTATTGGATATCGAAGGAACTCATATCACGGGGACATAAAGTGACCATGATTTCAAGTACTCAGAATATTCAAGCGAATAAAGTGGTCAAAACGATTGATGGAATTAGAGTTATTTATTTGAAAGTGCCTTACGATAATGAAATGGGAATATTACAGCGTTTAAACGCGTTTATACAATTCATGATTCGGTCAACTTGGGAGGGTTTAAAACAAAAAAATATTGATCTGGTCATTGCTACTTCAACACCCTTAACCATTGGTTTTCCAGCTTTATTTTTAAACCGCTTTAAAAAAATACCGTATCTGTTTGAAGTTCGTGATTTATGGCCGGAAGTACCCATTCAAATGGGAGGGCTAAATAATCCTCTTCTGCAAAAAATGGCTATTGCTTTCGAAAAACGAATTTATAAAAAAGCCAAACATATTGTTGCATTATCACCTGGGATGAAAGAAGGGGTAATAGCAGCAGGAATTTCACCGGGCAAAGTGTCTATGATCCCCAATATGGCTAAAATTGATAAATTTTGGCCGCGTGAAGTATCTGATTCTTTGTTTGATAAATACCGACTTAATCGAAATACATTTAAAGTAATCCATTTTGGAGCAATGGGTTTGTCCAATGGATTGGAATATATTATAGAATCAGCTCAGTTTCTTAAAGAGAAAGGTGTCGAAGATATTGATTTTGTTTTTTTAGGGGACGGCGCGATTAAAAATAGACTTCAGAAAGCAGTGAGTTCTAAAAAATTATCCAATGTTTTTTTTATTGGTAAATTGCCAATGAATGAAACATCAGAAATAGTTAATGCCTGTGATGTATCGCTTGTTACTTTTTTAAACCTGCCAATTTTAACAACCAATTCACCTAACAAGTTTTTCGATTCTTTATCGGCTGGAAAGCCAATCATTGTCAATTCTGACGGATGGACAAAAGATATTGTTGAAAAATATGAATGTGGTTTCTATGTAGACGCCACAAAACCTGCAATGTTGGCTGAACTTTTGATTGAGATAAAATCCAGAAAACAACTTTTGAAGCAGATGGGGGGAAATGCTCGTGAACTGGCGGAAAGAAAGTACGACAAGTCTATCTTGTGCAAGAAGTATGCAGTGATTGTTGATTTTTATTGTGACACGCAAAAATGAAGATGCTTAGCCTACTAAATGATTAAAATGTAGTGTCTTCAGTCTTCCTCAAGATTTTTCAGACTGAAAAAGCCGCTCCCAAAAATTTGCAAGTAACATGGCAACCGTCAACCATCCTATGGGAAAAGCATGGAGGAGCATACGGTTTCCCGAGTCGCCAAAGCCAATCCTATATGGAATTCTAAAAAAACTTAGATCTGTTATCATCAGGAGAACAGACAAAAAAATTGCGCCGAAATAATAAGGTGCATTTTTTAAGATAAATCCTCCCATCTGACCTAATACGACAGTTAAAACTAAAAAGCCTGCCCATGAAACAGTCCAAAGGCTGCCTCCCCATGTCATGTTTACTGAAATAGTTCTAATACTCTCAAGCATTGAGTTTGGTTTAATGATAATAAAAAGAACAAGAATTATAAAAAGGCAGGCAGTTATAACCATGGGAACATAATATGCTAATGTTCTGAATGCTTGAGAACGGTTAAAAACCATCAAATAAATCAAAAAAGAGAGGAGTATGCAAATTTGTATCAGTAGCTGATGTCCACTGATAATGGAGCCCCCCTGTCCATATAAATAGAGAGCTGTCAACCAAATGCAACTCAACGCTACAGTTATAGTATAATATGTAAACGAGACCATTTGCACCCGTCTTGTTTGCAGACTGGCACTATAAATTAAAAGTAGAGTAAGGTAAAGAGGAGCCTCCAGGCGCGACATAACCAGGAGAACACCTAAAAGGATAGCAATATAAAGGAATTGTTTTTCGTATGTCTCACTATAAAGATATAACACTCCTGCCGTAGCTATTAGAAATGCTGTCGCGAGCATATTGCTGTTGATATAAAAAGAAAAGTGTATGAATAGTCCGGTTGATAATATAATTGAAGTGAAACCTACCAGAATAAAAAGTTTGTGTAGTAGCGGAATATCTATTTTTTCGAGGTAATCTTTGAGCATACTGTAAAAAACAGCCAGTATGCTGACCGGGAAAAAAAGTGTAATCAAGCGATGAAAATCAGCTCCCCAGAATAAACCTTGTGCTAATACAAGTGATAATGGTAATGGGTATCCCGTTGCCATTGACAAACTTCCATGTTCCAGAGGAATTCCTGAAGACAGAACAATTCCAGTAGCTTGGTGAATAAATCTGTGTGAGTCATACGTAAGGACTACAAAGTGAACGTTTTCCTGAAGGAGCCACAGGAGTAAAAATATGCTTGGAATTACTAAAATGTATAGAGAATCTAGAACTAGAATTTTCCGAAAATACCTAATTAAATAAGATGTCAAAGTCAGACAGAATAAAACCACATATACCCACAAATAAATCTCTGAGCGAAAGAGAGATCCAGGTAAAAAGGCTAACAAAAGCAAAAGTAATGTATTAACAGAAAAACCTACTACATTAGCAAATGCGATATGGTAAATAAATGGTACCTTGGGACAGAAAGTACCGATACAAAATATCCCCAAGAAATATAAAGAAAGCAGATGGGCAAAATCAGGAAGCAGTGTCATTTTTGAGTTCTAAGGCCGTAGTGGAGTGCAGAGGTATCAGCTTCCACATATTTTTTTGTTCATCTATTTTTAACAAAACATATGCTGAAGTCTTCTCATCTGGATAGAAGAAAATTGTATAGCCATGCATATCCAATTTAATGGGTTGGATGGCAGAAAGGTTATTAATATGCTCTAAAATCGTTCGATCTATTAGTACATATGTAAATATATTTTTTTTGCTAACTTTGGATGCTACAAAACTCATACTGTTGAGGGGCGATATTGTTGGCAAATAGATATTTTTCTCTTGGAGATATTTTCGAATTGAATACAGTGAGTGAAATTTGGTTCGAATTTTCACGTGAGGATCGTTTTTAGAAATTTCCTTAAGGGAAATCTCCTTTTCTTTTTTTAAAGGATAGTTCACGGAGGATATTTCTTTTGGTGCAAGAAATATATTAAATCCTACTGTCGAAAATATTAATACTATTGGGATGACGACCGCTAAATTTGAAAAGTATTTTTTATTGTACGTCAGTATAGAAATGATTGTCAAAAAAATGAGTAAGGTTGATAGTAAGATAACATCAAACTTAAAATTTTTTCCTGAAGTACCTTCTGAATAAGTAGCAAACAAAAGTAGGCCAGTTACAATCAAAGATGTCTGTAAAATATGCAAGAGAGGTCGTTTTTGCAATTGTAGCATTATTTATGGTTGTGATGTTCTCTTCTTAAAGATGATACCTGGTCACACAGTAAACCGAACAGAAAAACCAGGAGTGTTGAAACCGAAAAAAGAATTGTTGTATCACCGATGCCTGTGCTTCTGTCAGACAGCATGTCGATAATAAAACTTATGGCTGTTAGGATTAGTAACCCTGCAGAAGCTGTGAGGAAGACTCTTAAAGGCTCGAAGAGAACGGTCAGGCGGAGAATAAGCATAAGCGTTTGTGGTCCGTGTTTCCATTGTCTTACAGTGCTTTTCCCTATTCGCTGGTTAACAACTATGGGTATATAATGTAAAGAATACCTTGACTTAAGGATGGCGAAAGTGCTTGTTGATGAAAAGGAAAACCCTTGTGGCATGAGATGAAGAAATTGTAAAATCACATCACGACGAATGATCCTGAGACCAGAATTGAGGTCAGGTATTTTTTTATTTGCCAAAAAATTGGAAAATATTTTTAAAAACCACTTGCCTGGTCTTCTCACTAAAGAGACATGAGATTCACGCGTACGTGCCCCCACAACCATGTCGAAATTATTTTCTAAAGCTGCATGTATGACTTTAGTTATATCTTCAACTCGATGCTGGCCATCTGCATCACAGAAAAGAACATATTCTTTTGTGGTAGACTCTATTCCGGTCCGCAGTGCCGCGCCATAGCCGAGGTTTCTCTCGTGTCTTATTACTGTAACTCCTGTATTTTTAGCGAGTAATGCAGTTCGATCCTCAGATCCATCATCAACAATTACGATTTCTGCCTCTGGAAAATGCTGAATAAGTTTTTGTGCAACATTACTGATAGCGAGTTCCTCATTGTATGCAGGAACAACTATGGCTATTCTGCGTAGATATTCTGGGCTGATGTAGATTGATCGATTTTCTCCCATAAGTAGTTACCTATTTTTTAGAAATTAAATTCGAATTTTCATCTTGCTTTTAATGGTAACAATAGCAAAAACTGTCTGTATACTGAAAGAACATGAAGTAGCAATAGCAGCACCATATATTCCAAAATGAGGTATTAAGAGTATGTTTATTAAAATATTTGACATTACTGTGAGTAGCATTATTAAAGTAAATGTACCAGGTCGTTTACCTTGCAATAAAATGCCAATACAAGCATTGTAGCCGGAGATAAGAACAAATCCGACAATCAATATTGCCAGAACATATATATAATCATTGATATTACCTGTCTGCCCCAAAATTTTGAGTAAAAATGGGAAGACAGTTAGCGCAACAAGGCCCAACGCGCACATAAGCGGGTAGAAATATTTTCTAATGTTTTTACTTAGACTTTCGATTTTATGTACTTGATTTTGTGCAAGATATTTGCCAAACAATGGGTCAATGTTTCTGCGCATAACAATAATTATCTGAGCAAATCCTTCCGCAAAAGCAGCTACAAAACTATATACACCGACTTTTTCATCAGCAACAAACAGCCCGAGCATTAAAATATCCACCCTGGTGTTCATTTCAACAAGAAATCCACTGAGAAATCCTCGAAGCCCAAAGGAGAGATGGCTTTTTAGCAATCTTCCTAACCCATTGCCGGTAAATTGTAAGATGGGAAAAAAATCTTTTTTCAAATATCCCAGCATTAATAAAAAGAGAATGCACTCGGTGATGCTGATCGCCAAAGGCAAAAGCCCGTCCCTACAATTAAACCAAAGCATTATTGCCAGGAGAATGGTGAGTAAGATGAACCGTAATGCCTGAAAAATTGCAATACTTCGCATATGGCGCATCGCGTTGAAGTAGAGTGTCAGGACTTTGTTCAGACAGAAGAAAAATACTCCGATACTTATACTTTTCAACCCAAGGTTAAGGGGGGGGCTCTGAAATATTTCGGCCAGTACCGAGGATCCATAGTAGACTCCCAAACTAACGGGGAATGCTATCAACGATACAAGTAGTAGGCCGGCTTTAAGAGAATCGCGACAGTAAGTAAGATCATGAGCACGCCACGAACACTGTTGAAGGACGGAAAGCTGGACGCCGCATACTGCTATCTGGGCCAAAATAATAAAAAAAGAAAAAGAAAGATTGAACACCCCGAGTGTTGCCTCTCCCCGCCAAGCAAGGACGATGGCATTAAGTATCAGGCCCAGAACACCTACAAGTGCTAGACTAATAATATTCCAGATGAAATCTGAGCTGAACTTTGGAATGGTTACAGATTTCAACAAACCAACTTTATGCTGCACTGGTGGCATCTAGAAACCGAGATCGCAGAATTTTTGCAGGAGTGCCAGCCACAATTACATCTTGGGGGATATCTCGAGTCACTACTGCACCAGAGCCGATAACTACTCCTGTAGCAACCGTTACTCCCTTATTAATGGAAACGTGATTTCCAATCCATACATTATCTTCAATAATAACCTTTGAACATTTATATCCAGCTTGATAGATAGGAATTGAGGGATCATCATAAAGATGGTCAGCGGTGTTTATACATGTAAATGCAGCTATTCTTACTCCCTCTCCAATTTTGACACCTCCAAAGCCGTCGACTATTACCCCTTGATTGAGAGATGATTTTTTCCCGATTTCGACTCGCCACGGAAACCAGATCATTACACCGTCGGAAATTTTAGTGCTTTTGATACTCTTCGAAAAAATACGTAGCACTGCATATCTGAGGTAATTGGCAAAAGGAAGAGACAGGTTTTTTACAAGGCCGTACATTGACAGATATAGCCCATGTAAAAGCACATTTCTGGCATTCTTCATTTCTTTTTGCGAACAAACAAAAATCTCGTTCATTGTCAGTAAAGCGTCGGTATTTCGTTAATTTTTTTAATAGCAGAAATGCAATCTATCCCTATCGTGTCGCAATACCATTTAAGAGATTCCAGCCGTGGTTTGTTTTCCTTTTCCGCGATGTGGTAGGCTGTTTCGCGATCGAGCAATCCTTCTCTGATTTGGTTGCTCCGGAACGTATCATTTTCTGAAAATCCGGCCAAGCGATAATAAATATAATTATAAAATGGTGCTGTCCCATCCCCTATTCGCCATGTAGTTACAGTGTCAGGAGACACCTCCCAATCATATGTACCAATAAGGGTTGCATTTACTTCATCTTCATTCCAGGGAATGTAATCATAGAGAGGTATATAATCTGTCGGCAATATATAATAAGCGAGAAAGCCTCTTAGAGTATCTACCAAAGAGCCATTAAAATATTTCGGATTGGAAAGAAATTGTTTCCCGAAAAAATAAAGGAGCTGCATTTTGTTAAAATTCGATAATTGAAAATGCTTTTTTCCTTTGTTCTGTTGTTTGATATTGCAAAATCCTACTTTAAATCCAGTGCTTTCAAGTTCATTACTGCCTAGAAGAGATATTTGTAAGCCCATTTGCCTTCGTAGCATATAGGCATAATAGAAATAGGGTTTATCACCTGCCATAAAAAGTGTCACAGTTCCTAGGTGTGGTTTTTTTAGCCAAGCTGTAACGTTTTTCCTAATATGTGCTCGCTTTTTGGCAATATCAGACGACACAAGAATATGTTCAACACCAAGAGCTCCGCACATGCGTGAGATATTTCTTCTGGCAAGATCTGTTACCATTCCCCAATCGTACGTGTAGGCAACCGGTGTCATATTTAGTTTCGTTATAATGCTGTGCAAAGCATAACAGCTATCTCGCCCCCCACTCATTGGCACAAGACAGTCAGGGTTATTTCCGGTAGAGCGCAGGGGATCCAGGATCTGAAAAAGTTCCTTGATATCTTTATGTTCACGAGGAGTATGAGAATGACAAATATTACACACGCCTTCTGAGTCAAATTCTATGAACGGGAACGTCTCAGGTAGAAGGCATTTGGTGCATCGTTTCAAAGCAGAAATTCTAGAAATATCAAAATGACAGAGTTTTTCAAGTTGTGAGAACGAAAAAGAATTGATGGTTTTTGTCTGCGCAACCGTTGCAGGCTTATTGTCTGTGATTTGTCGGCACTGTACTTTTCTAGGAATAAATGAATATTTACTATAATTTTGATTAAGAAAAATAGGAATGCAGGTCAGTGTATCTTCACTCAATGAAAGACCTATTCCCGACCCAGGTTGTAATTGCAATATGGCTCGGTTTGGTAATTTCTCTTGAACTCCTGCTTTTTTCCCTAGCTTTTCAAGAATATACTTTTCGGAGGAAAAGGTGATGATTGACTTATCATCTGACATATTCGTAAATAATGAACCATTTGATGTTGCAAGTAGTAAGCATTGAAGATCGGCAGGAATAATCGCTACTGAATTAGCACCAATAATTTTGTTAAAGGTTTCAATCAGAGCAGACTGAATGTTACCAAGAGATTGATAGTAATGCCTCAGTAAGGCTAGGATTACCTCTGTGTCTATTTCGAAGTCTCTTGATAGATCCTCAAATTCTTGCCATAATGATTCGTCATTTACAACGATACCATTATGAATGCAAACCATGTTTTTTGCAATTGTCGGTTGATTATTCTCATGAATTTCAGCATTTCCATTAGTTACCATCCGGGTATGTCCCATGACAATAAATGGCTCGCTTGCTTGGGAAATATCGAGAAGTTTTTTACCAAATTCTCGAAACTCTCTTGATCGAATCAATTGACTTCCACGTATCGGCCTCTTGAGAACAAGTATTGACTTTGGTGAGGCCAAGACGAGACCTGAAGCATCTTTTCCACGTGTCTCCGAAAGAATACACAATGTTTTGATGACTCTAAGAAGTTGTTTGCCCGTAATATCAGCTTTTGGTGTTATCGCAAAACCAAATATACCACACATAAATTACTTCCAATTGTTTATAATTGTCTGTAAAGAAAGAAAAAATGATTCTTGCCACGGGTTTCGTAACCAGCATCAACAAAATCGTTTTGCTCATAAAAACGATATGCCCGTTCTGTTCTAGCCTCGACAACACAAGAACTTGATTGGTAAAAACGGGCAGCTAAAGGTATGCTCGTTTGCAAAAGGAAACTACCGCAACCTTTTCCTTGCCTCGTGTCATCGACAGCTATCAGAAAAAGATGAAAAGAATTCTTCGGTATTGTTATTTTTTCGACAAGTTGAGATCGTGTTCCAGCGCGAAAACATTCCAGAAATATAAAAGGGTGGCGGAAAGATTGTGAAAGAATTGAAAAGAGCAGAGAAACTTTATGTTTGGACAGCAGTTTTTTGACAAATTCTCTGTGAATCGCGTACACAGCTACCCCTATAATTTGGCGTTCTTTTTCTAAAACATATATAAGAACATCGCCAGCACCAAGAATAACGGGATAAAAGGTGTTTTTTAAAAACTGTCTTCCGCAACGAGCCATCAGAGATTCGGGCATCGCCTTACATTGAAGATGTACCAATGACTCAATGTCAGCGTTATTCGCTTCTCGAATTAAAAGATCTTGGCCTTTCATCCTCAGGATTACTCCTCAAGATTGGCAACGATTCGACCAATCCTGTGAGCGTTAGCCATAACCGACAATGAGACTGTTGTAGCTGTTATTGATGGAAAGACACTGCTGTCGGCAAGATACACTCTGCGTAACCCATGAAGGCGACCTTGAATATTTGTTTGCAGTCCTGATGGAGTTTCCTTCATGGGGAAACTGCCACCGAAATGATTTCCTGCACCAGGAAGCCTTTCTCCTTTGTAAAAAGGAGCAGGGAACAACCCTGTAAGCCGAGCAATTTTTCTTAACTCTTTTAAAGCATTACCAAACACTGCTTTGGAGCGAGAATTTATATGTCCCTGAATAACTAGAGAATTATCTCTGTTATTGTTTAGGGTTGCTGTTAATTTCCCAGATTCAGAAGAATGAAGAAAACAGAAAGCAAAAAATAATCGTGAAAGAGGTAGTGGCAAGTCACCACTGCCGAGAGGCAATACTTTGCCTAAGATATTTTTAAAGGCCTGCTCATAGAGATCATTATATGAATATAATGAAAAATGTACTAAATGTGGGCTTATTTGCGGGTTTTGCATCACCCAGAAACTTTGGCACATAGTATGCAGAGCTTCATGACGAATGTCCCGCTGCCCAGAGAGGGCAATCAAAGGAAGATAAAACTGGTCGCTGGTGAGCATATCTATAGATTTACCATAAATACCAAGAGAAGATAATACTATCTTTGTTGTCGCCGGTGCACCAGCTGCCAAAATTATTCTTGCAGCCTCTATCGGCTCTAATTGTCGGCCTGCTTTGTCAACTCCGTAAATTTTAATTGAATTTGCATACTCTTCGAAATGAGTTACCGTGTAGTTGGAGAGGTAAGAATATTTAGTGTTTTGAAGCAGCTCTTTGAGCGTATCTTTGGCAGAATAGAGAATCCCATAAGGACATCCATACATACACATGCCGCAATATTGGCAATCAAAAGCATTATTTGGGTCATGATATCTTGCAGCTAATCTGGAACCACCAAAGTAAATCCCGCGATTGTTTAAAGTATGTCTGTGCTTATTCATGCGGGCAAGCACTGAAGTGGTCTGTCGAGAAAGACTGTGGCCTGTCGGTTTACAATAGAGAGGAAGAAGTTTTTCCAATGAATCATGCTGACCAGAAAGAGGCATAAACTTCAGCACTGCTTCGTAGTGAGGTACAAGTTCTGTATGTAAAATTGGCCAATCAGTCATATCGGCTGTATGCATCGGGAGCAAACCTGCTCCCCATATATTGCTCAACCCTCCTTTGGCAAAAGATGAATAAAATTTAGTCCCTGTACGTTCAATTGGGAAGGATTCAAGTTGCCTGCTGGAATAATTTGATCCATACTGAAGCTTTTCCTTCACGCCAGACGCACTAGACCTTACCCCCTTACGAAGAACGTCGGGGTCTTCATCTTTCCATTGCCATGCAGGGATTTCCCCCAGTTTTGAAATTTTTTTAGAAGTATTATCTGATAAATCAAGCCCGGCATCGATAAGAATGACTTTTTGATCGGTTTTTTCCAATCCTTTTGCCACAGATACAGCAGATAAACCGGATCCTATTATACATATCGGTAACGATTGAATGCGAGTACTCATCTTTTGAAAAAATCCCTTATAACGGCAACGTTTTTTCTTACCTCATCGAGGCGATATTTTGGGTAATTTGGCATCATAAGGGTTTCATTCGCCCATTTGCGGCTGTGTGGGCAATTCTTGAAGAAATCCTTAAACGCTGGAAGGTCTGCAGTGTTCTTAATATGTTGAAGAGCAACGTCTCTATTTTTTTCCATTAAATACATACGTAGTTTTGTCCTGTCCTGATATCCGATAGGATAATAGTTGTAAACATGTGATCTGTCTTCACACATTGGCGGCAACAGTAGTTCGGGTATATCTTTGAGACCATCGTAGTATATCCTGGCGCATTGCAGTCTATGTTGGAAATCTAATTCTACATTCTTTAATTTTGAAAGCACCAGGTGTGCTTGAAATGGTGTCATCCTTTCTTTATAAGTTTCTGGTAACGTTTCTTTCCTTCCTAGGTCTAGCTCCGTTTCAATTAATTTAGTAATTTTCGATATATTTTTTTTGTAACCATATTTGAAGATATAAAATACGAAATGAGAGAAAAGAAAATCAGCTGTTGCAATGTCTTTAATAAGACAAGATATGATCTTTCCTCTGAGTTTTTTGGTTTGCATGAAAGGAAAATGTTCCATTTCTTTACGAATATTTTTAGCTATTCTTTCAGAAGAAGTAACAACCATTCCCCCATAAAAAGCCATTACGTTTTTAGCCATTCCAAAACTATATATTCCAATATCACCAATCGTTCCTGCAAATTTTCCATCAACATGAATTGCACCAAAAGATTGCGCAGAGTCTTCAATAAGAAATATTTTTTTATCTCTTGTTATTTTTAATAACAAATCCATTGGTGTAACTAATCCATAAAGGTGGGTTACCAATATAGCAGCTGTTTCTGGAGTTACTAATCGTTCAACGGAAAAAGGATCAATGTTTCCTGTCATAGGGTCTATATCGCAAAAAACAGGTCTGCATCCTGCGCAGATAACCATATTGATGACATCTGCTATAGTATTTGGTGATAAAATAACCTCATTGTCACCTTTATTTATTGATTTGATGGCAAGATAAATTCCTACACGTGCTTGCGGAATAGCGATGGCATGTCGACTATCAACGAATCTGCATATGGATTTTTCTAATCTATTTACAGATTCGTAATGAAAAAAGGATGGTTTCAGTATCCATTTGAATGCATCGTAATAATCAATTGCTGAAGAATTAATTTTGAATCTAGGTTGTGGGGATAGCATAGTCGTTATTAGTCCAGTGTTCACTCGAAAATTATTGGAATGAACAATTGTGTTGATATGTGAAACACATTTTTATGACCTGCATACTATGTCATATGCGGGATTGTCTGAAAAATAATAATTTTATACAGGGACTGTGTTTAATAAAGTATCCTATTTGTCTGTAAGAGAAGCCGGAATTTCAATTGGAATTTTTTTTTTAAGGAGAATCTGATCTGCCGTAAAGTATACACAATTGTTTCATAATAGCTCATTTCCTTGAATTTTGCTCTTACGTTTGAAAAAAAGATCATAGTTATGTATATGGTCGAACTGTTCGGCTATCGCTAGCGCGTCATGTCTATCTGTGTGGCGAATTGATTGAAACCATCATCACAGAGAAGTCAAATATTGGCCGCCGTTATACGTTAACCAGAAAAGTCTGCACAACTGGGAAGGTAGTTCACTGACAATTCAAAGACATTGTATGGCGCTGACCAACGTTTAAACTTGAATGGGATAATTGACTCTTCTTCCAATAATTTTATAAATAACCCAAAATAGATAATTCGGGACCCGCAATGGTCTCAATCACAGCAACATCATCGAAAGATAATTGATTTTGCCATCGTCCTAGATGAGCGCACTCACCCCATTCAAGTACGCCTTTTTGCTTTCTTGTCAGGGTGTTTGAGTGTATGTCCAAGACAGCGTCGTTCCACGGCAGATCTAAAAATTGTAAAATAGTGCTCCATGTTGCAGCTGGATTATTCGCAAGATTTTCTAACTTGACATCCAGCCAAACAGTGTTTTCAAAATTTTCTTTGTTTTTAATACCTATTTTAATGAGTTTTTTCCAGTAATGAGCAGCATTTTTCGCGTTAAATTCTTTTGAGATTCCTTTTAGAGACACTGGCCAAAATTTATTTGACAAGATGCTGGAAATGACATCTCGTCCGTCTCTAATTATATGAATAAATTGACACTCGCCTAAAATCTCGTTAATTTCGTTAGCGTATAATAAATTTCTTGGAGTTTTCTCGCACCATCGTTTCGCTCCGTTTCGTTGCATTTCTGCTAAAAATAAATTGTTCGAAAAATTTCTAAGTGCCTGTAATTTTTTAGTTCTAGATGTGGCCTTTACAATCTCACTTTCCATCTGTTCTAAAAAAAACAATAAGTTTGGTTTTTCAATAATTTCAAACAATCCTGCTTCGTAAGAATTTGGGGCCCCTGGCCGAACTGTTCTCTTGAATAAATGCGTAAGAATTCTATGTTTGAAGTTCGCAATGTCATTTGGGTTAAATGATCTTGTTGCGATCTCGCATAGGTTAGGAAAACCAGAAAAAATTTGGGACTCCCATCTAAATGCATAAATATTCGGATGAAGATTGATTAACTTTGTAAAGATTGATGTTCCAGATCGACCTGTGCCACAAATAATAATTGGTCTGTATTGATTTCTGTCTACACGTTTTAAACGGGATAAAATATGACGAAGTGACATTTGAATTTTTCCTGAATATTTTATTTTAAAAATTATGGGGAGTAGTGATTCTAGAATTAATTAGAGATATTTCTTTTTGTATTGTCTTGTTAAAAGAACTTTGGCCTTCTACCCTTTTAGCAGCATTTTGTGATAATTGTGAGAAGAGATCAGGGTCGTAGTATAATCGTTTAATACCTTCAGCAATACCTTTGAAGTCTTCTGGTTCAGTTAGTATGCCACAGTGTTCATCTACAAATTCGGGGATGGCAGCTACATTATTTGTAATCGGAACAAGCCCAGACGCCATTGCCTCATCTCGAGATACGCCTTGAGAGTCCATTCGAGAAGGTGAGAGAAATATTCCATATTGATGATGTAATTTTGAAATTTCATTCTGCTGTAGAAATCGTTTTTCAATAATAACATTATCAAACATTCGCAATGGTTCAAGAGTCGTTTCAAATAATGCACCTTTACCTATTATACGAAATTCTAAATCATCAAAAAATGATTCCTCTGATAGCAAGAGTATTGCTTTTACAGTCAAGTCGTTTGCATAGATTCGTGATGCAAATGGCCGAATGGATAAAATACGTTTTCGGAGATCCACGCTTTTAGGTTTAAACTTAAATAGTCGGGTGTCAATAGAGTTGTGAATAATACTGTAAGATTTTTTCGGTAGAGTGATTTGGTAATCTTCCATTACATTTTTGGCAAAATAATGAGATACAAACACGAAGTGCATCTGCGAATTATTGCAGGTTGTAAATACATCCTTCCATAATTGCATGCGCTCATCGCTTAGCTCACGCGCTTTCAATTCCTCAGCATCGTTGTTACAAATACATTTGCGTCGGTGCCAAGGCTGTACTTCGGCCCCGTGCAACCAAAGAATAATAGGAAGTGTATGTACATAATTGCGGAGGATGGACCACATTTCCTGAGTAAGATAGTGCACGAGAACGACAGAATATTTGCCGTTGGAGAGTGCTTTTTCAAGTGTGTCGCTTGGCCCTGATAAAACGTTAATATTGTTGAATTCATAATGTTTTTCAGGTTTTTTGTTGTTGAGGCTCAAAACATCAACATTGGTATTAAGCTCGTTGTATAGTCGTACTCTCGTATGCACAAAAGCAAATTGATAAAGTTTTTCGTAGGTGGGATAATTATGCGTGACCAAAAGTTTATCAGAAGTTGCTATATATGGTCCACTTGCAGGTAAATAGTCAAAAACAATCCTGTAAATCATGAAATTACCAACCCCGCTTACTTCCAGGCCAAGCTGTATATAATTAAAATCAATACCGCTACTAACATCATAATTCATGTTGGGGGAGATATATTCATGCTTGATACATCCTTTTGACGCGTCAAGTAACCATACAATCAATCTTACCTGTGCCCTCGGACTCGTTTCTACATGAATTGTAAGTTCATTCAAACGGTCTCTATTTTCGAAACATATATATTTTTTAGATGCTAACTGTATAGTTTCGTCTCCATTCAATGTTGATTGAATGTTGAGATGGTCACCTTTTTTTTTGCACCTGATTTTTTGGGCAAAATGATTGTGTATGAGGTTTGCCAGCTCATAACCATTGAGTTGTTGCATCATATGTGATTCTTTAACATATTGTATGTTTTCTGCTATATCCTCGAGCAGATGCATATCGATACCAGATGAAACACCCTCCAGATCCTCAACTTGCGAACATTCAGAATTCATAAAGTTCTTGCAATAATTAAATTCGTCAACGGAAAAGCATGATGAAAATTTAATTTCTTCAGAATTGATTTTACTCTCTAATTCAGTCAGCCTAAGCTCACAAAGAATTTCATATTTGATAATCGCTGATCGAAAAGGTAATGCATCGACAAAAGAATATTCATGTCCGGCATGTATTTTCTCAAGTGAGTTTCCTTTCAGGATATTGAAAGTTTTTTTGCCAATAATAGCAGCATCTGTATATTTTGTTGAGAGTATTATATCCAGGAGATAATTTTTCCCGTAATAATCTTTAGGGTGAAAACATGCACAATATCCATTTGAAACTATATCCACTAAAGTGAATCGATTGACATCCTTGTAAATAATTATATTTATATCCTCACGCAAACATCCAAAATCAATATTGTTATACAATATTAATTGTAGTTTTTTGTTTCTATATGTTTGGCGATCAAAAGATGAAATGATGTTCTCAACATGTGATTGAGTTTTTGCGAATCCTATTACATGAATTTTTGGTAAAGTATCGTTTGATGAAATATTCCATACCTTTTTTGCAATATAAGAGAGTCTGTTTGTATAGGTATGTTGCGTTAAAATTTTCCTTAGCGCTAATAATCGAATTTTTTTATAATAAAGCTCATCCTTATCAAATTTTGAGAGCTGATTATTTAGGTTTTTGCCATTGTCAGTTGAGATCAAGGTATCTCCGAAAAGTAATCGTGTTCCTTTCGAAAAGTTGCTGACTACTATCGTGTTTGAGGCAATGAGCTCAAAAACTCTTCTCGCAAACATAGATGGTGATTGCTTGATGCTATTCATATTGATGCCATATTTATACCCTTTATACGCAACATCAATTTTTTGATTTGGAAGTGTGCCAAGTATATGTGATTTGAATTTTTCGGGAAAAATAAATTCTGAAGATGGATCATTGTAGTTTCGGTCATAAATATCGAAACCAGGCGTATTGCACAACATATCAAAAAATACATTAAAATCATGTATCCTTTCAGGATATCGTGGATAATATGCACCGGCGAAACAACATTTAGTTCTCCTATTGTGTTTTTCAATAGGATTGTGCAATTTTGGCTGTGCGGCAAAAAGCAATAAGTAAATGCGTTCGTTTTTAAGGATTTTCTTATAATGAGCGATACAGTCAATGTCAGTCGTAAAGATAAAATCGAACAGCTTGGCAGTATTGATAAATGTATTGAAATGAGGAGGATCTTCTTTGTTCCAAAATGCTGTTGGTATTCCTTTTTTATTGCACCAGGCAATTAATTGATTCAGTTCCCCATCGGGGTTACTAATTTTTTTTTGCCATGAACCATTATTGCCGTTCCAGGCAGATTCTATGAAAAGTAAATCCGGCTGATATTCGGTAATTTCTTTAATGCAATTTTCTAATGTGAGTGATAAGCAACTGCAGGTAGGAGCAAAACAGTTATACGTGAATTCATCCATGACGCAGGCAATTTTTATTCGTGATGTATCACCTTTCAAGAGACCTTCGCGGGCGTGAAAAGTCCTGTTTTTGCTAAAAGTTATCGGAAATACTTCTTTGATTGTAATAATAGGAATATATTGTTGATTTCGTGATTTATGGCATTTTTTTTTTGATATTTTGCCTTGATTCTCTCTGCCGGTTGACTTTAAAAAAATTTTTGCAAGGCGAGGCAACCAGAGGATAGTGTTTTTGCCTGGATGTCTAAAAGCGAGGACAGTTACATATCCAATTTTCCAGGCAAAAGATTTTTTAATGTCAGAGATCTTTTGCTCTAGCAAAAAATAATGTTCTCTATATTTATTTTTTTCATTGATAATGTTTTTTGTTAGATCTTTATTTTTCAGATTAATCTGGTTGTTTTTTTCTTTTAATTTTTTGTTTTCATTGATTAATTCTGATATATATTGGCGAGATCTAATTTGCTCCTCGATAGCAGCCCGCTCTGTGATATCGAGTATATTTTGAATATTATAGTCGTTGCTATTTTTAATTGATTTATCATCCTTGCAAGCAATTATTCTGATATAACCATCTATTACAGAAACGTGCTCTAGTGTGCATAAGGGGCGAAGTAATTGGATAACGTCCATTACGCTAAAAGTCTGATGATGGTCAGGGTCGGGGAAGTACCCAAACGGTGTTGTTAAAAGAATTCTACCTGCAGGTTTAAGCCTTGAAACGACATTGTTTATCGCAGTTTTGGGCGCATATAAATGCTCGATAACTTCTGCAATGATAACCGTATTGTAATCATGCTCTACATGCTGCAAAGAAAAAAGGTTATCTTCTTGAAAAGTCACTCTGTTTTGCACCGCATTATTTTCATTTTGTAATAAAGAGCGTGCATAAGCTAAAGAATCAGGATTGACATCAATTCCTGTTATAATATTGCCTTCCCTTGCCAGCAGAATTGCAAGAATACCCTCACTGCAGCCTACGTCTAGTATTTGTGGTCCCAGGGCATTTTTAGCTAGCCAATCAATTCGTTTACGCGCTTTTTGATAGACCTTCTCGCCTCCCCAAGTTCCTAAATATGCCTGACTTATTTTGTCTCTTGCCAAACTTAATTTTTCCATAATGCTAATTTCCCTGTATTCACTTTTCATCACAGATATTTCACATCCATTCCTATCCCAACACATTCTTTTTTGCCAACAATTTGTTGCATATTAAATTTTCTTTGTTACAGGGTGTTGGGCCAGTCGTTTTTGTGTTTGCGGTCCTGGTAGAGCATTACGCGTTTGCCCTAAAACGGTTACGTTCAAAACTGAATCATGATAGCGTGACTTCCATAATAGGAGGTGACGTATGGAATCATTGGTTATTCGCGGCCAAAGCATCGGCGAGAAAGAAATTATTGAGATCCGTGAAGCGATCAGGCAAGATTGGGACAAGGGACGGGTCGCCATATCCCGTGAGTTGTGCAGGGTATGGAATTGGCGGCAGTACAACGGCAATTTGAAAGAAAGACTAGGTATGCCGTATACTGCTCAACCAGCTTGAAGAAAAGGGACTCATAGCTTTGCCGCCCCGTAAAGGCGGAGGGAAGCAAGGGAAAAAACGCTACTATACTCCTCCTGCGGAACAACCTGAATATTCGACCACAGCCTTGCGTGGCAGACTTGACGAATTTTCCGGCATAGAACTCACAATGGTGCGCAGGACAATAGATGAAGCGTTATGGAATTACCTGGTCTACCGCTATCATTACAAAAGTTACAAGATCCTTGTTGGGGCTCATTTAAAATATATCGCTTGGCTCAATAGCCAACCCATAGCCTGTCTGGCATGGAACTCCACCGTGTTTCGGATACAGAGCCGGGATGACTTTATTGGTTGGGACAAGGATGCTCGGACCCGCAATAATCGCTTCATGGTGAATAACTCCAGGTTTCTGATTTTACCGAAGATGCATGCATGATACTTCACCTCACTACAAGCTTAATATTACTGAAAAATAGGTAATTGAGCTCCACACTGTGGAGCTCGATTACTTCGATTGCCTCTTTGTTTTATCTTCTCAGCTGCAGATTTTACTTCATCCCTCTCAAGTTCCTCTCGGGGGATTATCCCTGGCGCACACGCAATAGCTTGCTGGGCCTTGATTAGTTTTTGGCGAATCAGCCCCCGGACACTCTGCGGACAAATGCCAAGCCTTTCAGCTGCCTCTTGCAGAGAAACAAAATTTCTCTCTTGGCTTCTATCAAAAGCGGCTATGCCGTGCTTGTTTCTCAACGACCTTACTCGATCGCGGGTCCAAGCATTGCCTGCCCCGGTCTTTATTTTTAGCCGATTTAGTATCGGGGCTATAGCTTTATCCGAGAGAATCTTTGTCAACTCCCCAATAATTTCAACCGTTGCTTTATCCGTGCAATTCCGATGTTCTCCCGTGCGGTTCTTTTTGACAGAGAGCTGTGTATGGATTCCGCCTTCCCAGTGAATGGTGAAATTAATCAAAAACCTTAGTCCGTGATGAAATTACAGTAAATTAATATGTGATTTCACATTAACACATTGAAAAATGATATAAATTTATCAATATACACCTGTGCAAAAATTTAACCCAGCAGGTGAAAAGATGAAGCGTTTTATCCTTGAGCAATCTGACGAAGAATTCTACACAAGCCACTCTGGTCTGGCCCTGGTTGGCCTATGCATAAACCGATTCAGCAAATTGGCCGGCGTGGTGAAGCGCACCATAAAAAACAACAGCAAGCTCATTGCCGATGTTGATATTCTTCGCAGTTACCTGGGGCTTCTTTGCCTGGGCAAAAGTGATTATGAGGCCATAACGGGCATGCAGGATGACCAGTATTTCCAAAACTCTCTGGGTATTGCGAGTGTCCCTTCTGCGGAAACTTTACGACAACGGATGGATAACCAGGCAGCAGAGTATCAGCATGTTGCGGAGCAATGTTCTCTCGCTTTGCTAAAAAATGGGGAAGTCCCCCTCACAGCACTTGATTCCGGCCATATTCCGCTTGATGCCGATGTCTTCCCTATGGACAACTCCGGTACCAAAAAGGAAAAACTTGGCTGGACGTACAAAAAGCACGATGGTTTTGCCCCCATTGCTGCTTATCTTGGCCTGGAGGGATGGTGCCTGGGAATAGAATTTCGGCCAGGCAACCAGCATAGCCAGGAAGGTTTCATTCCATTTATGGACGACATCCTGAAAAAAGCAAGAACTCTCACTAACAAGAAGCTGCTGGTACGACTTGATTCCGGCCATGATGCCATTGAGGCCCGCGTTTTGCTCGGGAAAGCCGACAAGGTTTCCTACATCATCAAATGGAACCCGAGAAGGGAAGATACCAGCGAACTGCGTAAACGTGCCTTTGAACATGGCATTGTAGATGAGCCTCGAGAAGGAAAGAGAGTTGCCCTTTTGACGACTTACATAACGCAGGAGCACGAAGAGAAAAAGTATCGTTTTACCAAGGTTGTCCGTGTTACTGAACGAACAATTGATAAACATGGTCAAAAGCTACTGCTTCCTCAAATTACTGTTGAAGGATGGTGGACGAACCTGATTCTCCCTGAATCCGAGATTATTTCACTCTATAAAAATCATGGCTTAAGTGAACAATTTCACAGCGAGTTTAAAACAGATTTAGATTTGGAGCGATTGCCCAGTGGAAAGTTTGCCACCAACGCTCTGGTCATGTCGCTGGGAGTCTTTGCCTATAATATTTTACGCTACATAGGGCAACTCGGCCTGCTTGGGGACAAGTTTCCAGTTAGACACCCGGCCAAAAGACGCCGTTTGAAAACTGTTATCCAGGAGTTGATGTATGTTGATTCTCACTTTAAAATACACTTTTTTGTTTGATTATCCTGGTAACATTTTCTGATTATTTGACCGCTGCTAGTCGATTACAGATCACACCAAAAGGTCAAGCCCTTCGGGTGTCGTCGCAAGCTCCTCCAACCTTTCGGTGTGATCTGTAATCGACTAAATCAGCTATTAGGAATCAAAACAAAATAAAATTTTGTTTTGATTATTGCTCAACGAGTCCGGTGAAAAAGGTACGATATTTTTCAATATAAAGTGAGGACCAACAGGCGGTTACAAGTTGTGAAATTGCCGATATCGCCTCTCGCCTTTTCTCTGTGCTGATTGCGGTAAGTATCTTTACCGCCTGCTTATCGCGCCTAAACAAGGATAACTGCTTCGGCATTGTCTCCCTCCTTTTCTGTAATAGTGCTTTCGCTTCCTGCGAATATTATTACAGAGAAAGGATTAAAGGGGGACCTTATGCTTTGCCTTTAAAGATTGAAAGCAATTCTCTCAGCGCGATTAACGAGTTCTGAGAGCAATAAGGATAGGAAGAATTTTTAATTCGACGGCAAACCTCCTTATCAGTCATCCATTTGGGAACTTGCCTTCGAGTTCCATCTGGAAGTTCGACAATAACGCCATCATTATGTGATCGGACAATTTTTAACTCCTGTTTGAAATAGGGGTGAAAGGGATAGTGGATCGTAAGATATTTAACTTTGTGGGCATCCTTCACCCATCCTGCCATGGGCCAATATAAAGAATTTGGCATCGTTTCTGCTTGGCCTGAGCTCGCGGACGATAAGCGGTGACTGGGAGCGGTTTTACGGGTATCCCGTGTATCTCCTGGAAACCTTTGTCGAACGTAATCGGTTTGCCGGTACCTGCTACAAGGCGGCGAACTGGATTCGGACAGGAGAGACAAAAGGGCATGCCAAAAAGAAAAAAAGTTCTACTATCATGGGCAGATAAAGGATGTGTATTTCTACCCCCTTGTTGCTGATTTTCGTAGCCGGTTGGGGGTGACGCAATGAGTGCAGTTTCCTGCCCGAACAAACCGGATAAGCTCAGCATGTATCGTAAAAAGGCCCACGAAGCCGTAGACAAATTTGTCGATCAACTCGCCCCCAAACTGTTGCAGGAAGACCCATTGACCCTGCAGGAAATCAGCGATGCCATTGAAGAGCATAAGGGCGAGATGCTTGGTGCTGTTTTGCAGGAGTTTATCCAAACACACCATCTGGAAAAATGTTAACAAACAGCCTGTTTCTGCCCGACCTGCGGGAAAACGGTCATGAAAAAACGCGATACCAGCCGCAGGATAGAGACCCGTCATGGCTCAAGCCTGATTGAAAGGCCCTACTTTTATTGCACGCATTGCCGAATCGGATTTTCACCGGTAGATGAATCCCTGGAATTGTCGTCGCGGAAAAAGCAATACGATCTGCAGAAACTGGCCTTGGAGTTTCTTGCGGAAATGCCTTTCAAGCGAGCCGGAGAGATGTTTAAAAAAAGCACGGGTATAGCGTTCAGCGATCACCGGCTGCATAGTCTTTTTGCTGAGTTTACAGAAGAGATGGCCATTGAGGATGTCATCCCCTCGGCTGAAGAGATCGAACGACGTATAGACAGTCTTCCCCGCTCAGGCAATCGACGCCCCATTCTTGCTGTAGCCTCCGATGGCGCCCACATGCCTACTCGTCCTGATGGGGGCAGGAAGATCAAACGGGGAGCAGGGGAATGCAAGGAGGCAAAGGGCTTTCGCATCTATGCCGTAGAGAGCATCCGAAGCTTATGGAGTAAATTTTTGACCTGTACGGACTTGTATTTTTGTTTGTAATTTTAGGTAGTTGTTTTGTTTTTTAGGTTTTAAACACTTTGCCTTTATGATATAATGTTCTGTAAAATCAGGAGTTTATATCATGAGACTGGCGCAGGAAGTACAGGATTGGACATCAAGCTACAAGGGTATGTACGACACGAATCTTGACAAGAAGATTGATTATATCATCCAGTACGTTGATGCGCCAAATAACACCCTGTTTCAGATAATCGAGAATATTCGCAAGGAGTACCCCGCCATCGATCCTGAGCTGGTCCAGATTGTTATTCAGGGTGAACTAGGTAGGCACTTTGCCGTGTCAACCTGCAGCTGCTGTGGCAAGAAGGCTCACAAGAAATATGATCATAAACGGGAATGCATAACGACCATCGGTGCAATGACGATCAACTGTCCGTACTATGTCTGCCCGAAGTGCAAGGCGGTGTTTACCCCATATGAAGATACGCTGAATCTGCGGGATGGAAAATATCAATATGATATTCAGAAAGTAGCTACTCTCTTTGGTGCCAAGGAAACCTTTGAGGAATCTGCCGATATGATGAACGAAATTTATCGCTTTGAGATTTCAGCAGATACAGTACACAAGCTGACCAACATCAGGTCGCCTCGGAAATCAGCCTGAGCGAAATTACCCCGACTGCAGAAGAAGTTGCGCGTATTATCGAGGAAATATCCAAGGACAAGCACCGGTGTCCTTTCGGCAAGCCTGTCTAGTTTGACAGCATGAGGTTATGGTAAAGTGGGGAGGAGGAGGGTTGGGAATCAGTTCAGGGCGCTGGACTGATGAAGTTCTCATGGAAATTCCAGGGCAGCCAGCGATGTGGATTGGCAAAGAGGTCCGCCTTGTCTTTTTGTAGGGCAGTCAGGTATTCGAACGGATTGACCTGAGCAAGCGAACAGGTGTGGATGAGACTCATAAACAGGTCTCCGATGTAGGCTCCGTGTGCGGTTTTGTAAAAAAGGGAATTTTTTCTGTGCAAAATGGCCTTTTTAAGGGCTCGTTCGCAGATATTATTATCAAGCGGCGCTTTTTCGACTCGAAGAAAAAGCGTCAGTTCTTCCCAGTGCTTGAGCATGTATTTGATTGCTTTTCCCAGGCCTGAATTGGGCTCGACATTTTTCTGCTCGAGCTGGTCTTCCAACCATTGATGAAGATCGTCCATCAGTGGTTTGCTCTGTTTCTTATGGAAATTCAATCGCTGGGCAGGCGTCAGGCCTTTTTTGACGGCTGTCGCCTCATTGTGATAAACCTCTCCCAATATTTCCAGGACATGCTCACATTCATCTGGGAAGTTATCGGATACCTCGACAAAATAACGACGTCCGTGTGTTAAACAGTTTGCCAGTATGGTCTGGAAATCTTCAGAGGTGTTGCGCGACAGAGCATCACACATCTGAATCGGCGGATCAAGTCCTTGCCGTCGTTCAGCAAGAACAGAGGCCAGGTTTTCTCCAGCGTGTTTACTACCGGTAAAAAAGATGGCTATTTTACAGTTGTCACGTATAGACATAATACCGGTAGTGAAAATCCCTGTCCGGGATGATTTCTCTGTCGCCGTGTTGATCCCCATCATCTCCAGGACTTTCATTGTGGTATCGTCGTTATGGAAAATTTCTCCCTGGGCCGCCTTCCTGACCAATTCATCAAAAGCCGGATAAACCCGATCCGCCAATTTTTCGCTCAGATCCCAGGCTGTGGAAGCGGCCAGGGGAATCCCCAGGTTTGCCTGAAGACCGGCCAGACGGTATAGAGGCAAGCCGCTACCGTAGCGCAGAACCGCCAGCATGGCGGAGGCCGTTTTGTCATATTTTTCTGTTCCTGCCTCTGGTGGTGGATCTGCTGTAAAAATTTTACCGCAGATATTGCAGCGCAACTTCTCCATCTCATAAATCGTTCCCTGCAGAGGTGCGCAACCAGTGATGCGTACCAGTACCCCCGGAGTCTGTTGCCGATAAAGCCGACCATCTTCACAGGCTGGACAGGGATCACAATGTTGCAGTGTCTGGTGCTCGATTGCTACGGTCCCTGCGCCGGTGTAGTCCTTCGCGCTTTTTCTGCCGTGGCCTTGAGCTTTCTCACCTTTTTGCTTCTTGGAGCCGCTGCGTTTTTTCCGTTTCTTTTCGGTTTTGATCCCGAAGATCATCTTCAACAGCCGTTTAATGGAGGTTGTCTTTTCACGTACTGCCTGACCCAGCAGCAGATGGGTGTTGACAAGTCCCTTGATTATTTGAAAGTCTTCATCCGTTAAAACGGACTGCACACGCTCGAGCAGAGCCTGCGCCTCTTCACCGTTGATTTCGATGGGGTCGACTTTCATTGATCAATTCCAGTCAGGAGGCATCGAAAATTTTTGCACAGGGGGTAAAGCCAGATACTCTTGGTCGGCACTTCACCTTCCCGGTTGCCCAATTTCCCTTTCCCACGGGTCTTGCCTACACACGTCCAGTTGGCTGCCTTGTAGCAGGTCCCTTGAAAACGCTGGATTTCGACAAAAGTTTCCAGCAATACCGGGCAATAGTTATAGTGGTGCTGCCAATCGACGCGCAACCGCTTGACAGCCAGTGACAGGATTCTTGACCCCAGGTTTTTCGAGTGTACCCAGGGAAGAATCAGAAAGCGGGCATTGTTGACTATCAGATGCAGATTATTTTTTCTTGCGGCTTTGTCCCAGCCTATATAGTTGTCACGAGGAGCGGTCTTCCAGGCTGCCGCCCCGAATCCCAAAAGAGCCAGGATTCGTCCCTCGGCTTTGACAAAATAACGCAGTTGTGCTCCAGGTAGGGGCGTGTAGCCCAGATAATGATAGCGATCAATGAACTCGTTCCAGAGGGCGCTGGTCTGTTTGCTCACCACTTCGAAAACCAACTCAAATTCACCTGCATTTCGGGTGATCTCGGCTTGTTCTGCGGCCCACAATGTACGGTTTTTTTTGTATGGCTTGGTGTGTTTCGTTCTTGGTGGAGGTAGCACCAGGTGTCCATCACGTTCCATTCGCAACATGGCAACCCGGCAACTCATGTCTTTTAAGCCGCCGTCCGCTTTGAGCCAGTTTTTCTCCCGGCAGAAAAGAACCGACAGATCCTTGCGGCTGAGCTCCGATCGGTCGGCGATCAGCTGTCTGAGCCAGGCAAGTTCCTCCTGGCTGAATTCTCGTCCACAATAGCGCATACAACACTCCTCGATCATTGATCTATTGGGATATATACATACCCTGTGGTATTTCGTGTGTCCCGTGAAAAATGACTATACATTGATTTTTTTCCACATCGAGCCTATTGAGCTGTAATCAGGGTTGCCATTCCAGAGTAGCAATTGCAGTTCATGGGCAGCCAGCTGGTGCTTTTGGTCGTCTCTTACTCCGGGCCACCAGCAAAATCGTCCCTTAGACAGACGTTTTTGACAAAGCCAGAAGCCTTGACCGTCATAGACCAAGATCTTGATCGCCGTTCCTTTTTTATTACGAAAGACAAACAGACTCCCGCTAAATGGATCTTCCTGCAGCACCTTCCGGCACAGACCTGCAAGGCCGTCTATTCCTTTGCGAAAATCCACAGGTTCGACAGCCAGCATCATACGCATATGAGGAGTTATCTGAAGCATGCACCTCAGCTCCAGAACGAATCGACAAAAGATCGCAATTCGAGATCTGTCTGACCTTTGAAATGCATCCTCATCTTATTGCCGTTGCGATGTTCCATTTCGATAAGGCATTCACTGGGCAGAGGTTGTTCCATATCTATGGCGATAAAACCCTGCGCCGTAGGAGACGTATCCATTTGCATGGCAGCTGTATTGCCTGTTCGTTTACGCAGATCGTTATAGTTGAGATGTAAGGCTTTTGATATTGTATTGACGGAGTGATACTCACACAGTTTTACTGCCGCAGACCAGAGGGCTTCGGGAATACGTTCGCGCTGATTTTTCCTGGTGTTGCGCCAGGCTGCGAATTGAGACTGTACTTCGACAAGAGAGTGATGATGAGAAACTGCGGGGGTGGTGTTTGGCATCGGCTATCCTCCAGGATTGAAATGATAGGCCGACTGTACCAGGGTCGCCTCAGCAATTCATGGCAGGCTTACCGAAAAGACACCAAGCACCGCCGTCCAGTGCTCGTTTTTTCTGCTGATGGTGCCATGGTTCCGGTGCGGACGGAGGAAAAAGGTCAGCCTCATTGTTGGCGAGAAGCTAAAGGAATCCGTGGCTATTTGCTCGACAAAGACCAGATCGTTCATCTTTTAAGTTGGCATCAAATCAGCAACGTCGGAGAATTCCGTGGATTCCTTGCTGATTTGAGGGCGCAGGATATTATCCCGTTGGACAAGGTGCGTCTATGCTTTGTCGGTGATGGTGCTGACTGGATATGGGATTGTGTTCAAGAATATTTCCCGGAGTGTCGGCAAGTGCTTGATTATTATCATTGTTCAGAGCATTTACACGCATTTGCAAAAATGCAGTTTCAGACCTCCTGACCTCGGAAGAATTTATTGCGACACCATTTTGTAGAACAAGCGCAGTTCCGTACCCGGAAAAACAGTCTGCGTGGCGTTCAGTTCATGAAGCACATTCAACAGTGTCTCTGCACTGCTTCGGTTAGCCGGTTGATGCAACCGGACAATCAATTTTTTATTTTCGTAATCCGGCAGGATATCCGCATCCATCGCATATAAACTACGGACCAGACTTCTGGCATCATCCAGTCGTCGCATAGTTTGACGGGCAATGTTAACCATAGCTGTCTCGGCACGGTAAGCGATAAGTTTGATCGTATCGATAAAGTACTTCCCTTGCATGCCAAGCATCCGAAACCGGTCCTCCTCTGGTAGATCAGAAAACAGCACATGCCGTGGTGTTGCTTTTCTGCAGGCTTTCAGATCCTCAATCGTTCGACTCAGCTCATCGACTTCTTCCGCAAGGATTGCTTTTTTCGTTTCGTACTCAGCAACCTTATCAGGCTCAATATCATCACAAAGGACAATGGCATTGCACTCACATTTTTTTCTGGCAAGCCGAGCATTTTGTTTTCTCACCTCACTATCAAGCTCTCGATACTGTGGGTTGACCACTTTTGTGGTATCAGGAGTCTCTGTTGTTGAATAGTCGGCAAGTGCGTCGAGATTATAGTGCTGACGCATATATCTGAAAAAGTTTTCCTGGCACCATCTGGCGAACATGGCCGCAGCGGAGCTTGGCAAATCACGGCTGTAATCCGTGGAAACAATGGAGGTTTGATGTGCTTCTTTGCTCAGCTTACGAATTTCTCGCACCCAAAGTTTCTTACCAAGGCGCGTACCCCGTTCGGCGAGAAGCATTTCCACGATTTGGCACGATACCAACTTGACCTGTTGATATTGAAATTCTTTTTCAGGCCAATCCTCGCCTGGATATTTATTATATGTCAGGCAGGCGATGCGTATTTTTCGCATCCTGGCCATGAAATCCGGACTGTAGCCTTCTCTGTCAAATACCAGAGTGAAACGTGGGCGCAATAACTCTTCTTGATCAAACAGGTTTGACTGACAGGGGAGTTCCTGTAACAGGCTGGGGACGATTTCCTCCTCCAACACGGCAAGCAAACCGGGGTCAACAGGCTTGTTCACCATAAAAAAAGGCTGACCATCCATGGCATTTACCCAATAGTCCGTCGTGGCACGAAGGCACAATTGTTGTCGAGCAACGTAGTGACGGGGAAGTTCCGTCTGGCTTCCGTTATATACCCTGACGTGACCGTCGATGTAAAAAGCTCCGGCGGATTCAGGGAACATTGCCATCCAATCCCTGCTCAACGTACCGCCCCATTGTTCAGCCTTCCCGCCCTGAACCAGTGAACGGACCTTTTCCCGGAGGGTCTTTGCTTCCGGAATCAAGACCGAGTAGTTTGCCACATTCTCCAGGAGGACAGTAGCGAAGCGACTCGATGGTCTTAATTCGAGCGAGCGCCATGAAGGCAAGAAGCATAAAAATACTGTCCAGTCGATAATACCCCGGCGGCAACGTAAAAAGTTCCGAATGACTCAGTAGGCCCATGCTCAAAAGTCCTGGTAAGCCAAGCAGTACCCCGCCACCGGCTATATCGAGACAGGGTTCAAAAAACGGTTCCGTCGGGCACATTCCAAAGATGCTTGCAGCCAATCGGCCGGTAGTATCTGTTGCTCCCATACCAATCGGAGCAAGGGCATCTACGGCGCTTCGTTCGCTTTTGGTTGTGCCGGACAGTTGAGGTTGACGGAGCTTTTCGTATTTTTTGAGGTTTGTGCAGCTTGCCGGCACGTACTGCCTTATGCAGCGTGTCCGCCTTCAGACCTAACTCTTTAGCAATCTCCGGGATAGTGCTCCCTTCATCGAGCAGCTGTTGTATCTCGGCAATGACAGGAGGTGTCAGCACTGCCGGGCCTCGACATTTACGCTCGGCGAAAAAACCAGCCACACCTTTTTCACGATACAGTTTCACACTACGTAACAGACTGGATTTACTTACCCCGAAAGCGCGCATAATTTCAGTCTGACCGGCACTGCCGTTTATAAATAGCTGGCTGGTGATCATTTTGAATGATCGCATATCATCAACATCGTGAGTAAAAATAGGCAGATTGCCGTATAAGTAGGTGATGCTGTTGCCTTTGCGCATGAAACCAACATTTTGGTTGATCAGGGTAATACCTTCGGGAAAGAAAGGAAGTTGCAGTTGCGGCATGGCAGTCTCCGGCGCGGAAAATTTGGCAGATCACATTTTGCAGTACCATATCGAAATCTTTCGCCTTGGTAAATCCTGTTTAACGTTGCTATGATAATTTTTCCTTTTTACACAGAAATTCAACCCGTTACAGTTACGAGCCGGTGCTGAGATAATTTGTCGAGGTCAGGAGGTCTGAGTTTAGCGAGAAGGACAAGGCCGATTCGTGGATAGAGCAGACCCAGGTTCGGTTGTTTCACAATAACGCCTCTCATGTTATTGCCGGCTTAAACAGGATGAAATGTAAGACAGAGGAGGTGCGTGCAAAGAAAGGCAAGTTAATTAACTATCTCAAGAAAAACCAGGATCGGGTCGAGTATGGCCGCTTACGTCGCGGAGGCTACCCCCTTGGCAGCGGAGCAATTGAAAGTGCCAACAAATTTATCAGCAATATTCGTCTCAAGAGATCAGGGGCTTGGTGGAAAGTTGACTATGCAAACAACATCTTGAAGCTGCGTTGCGCCAAGTATAATTCAAAATTTGATTCTTTTTTTGAGGAATTCGAGAAGAACGCACAGCAAAAACGGAGCTCACGCCCAAAGAGGGTTCGGCGTGTAAAATAGCTCCATAAACTTCGGATGCACCCTATGCCGTAGGCAAAGAGGGCGCCATGGTGCAGATTGCAGGCTGGCATCAGATTCAAAGTGCAGATGAGTTTGCAAGAGACCTGAAGGTTGCTGCAAGCCGTATTCCCATGGATAAAGTACGGGTATGTCTCCTTGGAGACGGCGCCTCCTGGGTCTGGCGATGCATGCTTGAAAGTTTTCCCAACGGCAGGCAGATGCTGGATTATTATCATTGCATGGAGTACCTTTATGATTTGGCCGACAGTCTCTATGGGGATGATCCGGACAAGGCCGCGGCCTGGGTCATAGGTGCCGTCGGCCACCTCTACTACGGTGAGACAAATCAGGTAATTGGCGGACTCAAGCGCATGAAACCTGAAACCGACAGTGCTGCTGAAGAAATCAGAAAGCTCATCGGTTATCTGAAAAATAACGAAGAGCGCACGAACTATGGTAAGGTGAGAAAAGGCGGATACCCCATAGGCAGTGGCGGCATCGAGTCTGCTAATAAGTTCATTTGCCATACCCGGCTCAAACGATCCGGAGCATGGTGGTTGAAGCCGAATGGAAACGGAATGCTCAGGTTACGCTGCGCCCTTGTTAACGAAACCTTCAATGACGCTTTTGCCCGATATGTCACGAAGGAGCAGGCGAAGAAATATTTGCGGACAAACGCGTAATGCTCCCTTTCGGGTTGAAAGAAAGACTCGTTGGATTCACGTTTATTCTGCCGGTGGGACAACGCTGAAATTGTTACATCGCAATCGAGGTAACGAAGCCATAGTCGGACTGAATATCATCCCGAGGTACGGTGGTGTAATTATTCATGACTGTTGGGCATCATATTTGTCGTATGATCATTGCGGCCATGGACTTTGCGGCTCACATTTGCTGAGGCAATTGACGTTTGTCATTGATTCCAATAACTACAGGTAGGCTCGCAATGTTAAAAAGGTTTTGCTTGAAACGTGCCGTATTGTAGCAAGTCGCGAAGAGAAATGCCTGACAGATTCGGAATATGCGAACCTGCAAAAACGCTACCGTAATATCCTTACACGTGGAGGCAAGGAATTACCGGAAATATCACCAAAGCCGAAAGGTAAGCGTGGTAAAATGGCGAAATCTGACTGCATAACCTCTGAGAGCGTTTGAAAAAGCATGAAACAGCGGTTTTGTTGTTTGCAAAGGAGAGCCTCATGTACCGTTTACGAACAATAGGGCAGAGAGGGATTTACGAATGGCAAAGGTAAAGCAGAAAATATCAGGCTGTTTTCGGCGTAAACAATATGCGGAGGCCTATTGCAGAATCTCAAGTTATCTGCAGACAATGGCAAGTCAAGGTGTTAATTTGCTGGTAGCAATTCAGCTGGCTCTAGGAGTCTGTCGGACTTTTACCTTAATTGGCAGACGGCTCAACAGTGGCAGGCCTAATAACTGTTTGTAATTGCGTTTTAATTTCTTATTTTCTCCTTGTGTTTTGTCGGCAACTATGGCATATTGCATGTAATTACAAACAGTTAACACTATATTCATCATGAGCACGAACTTCATACCCGCAGATAGAAATACTCAATACCTCTTGCCGCCCTCCATGCAGGATTGGTTACCGGAAGATCACCTTGCCAGGTTTATAGTCGATATTGTTGCTCAGTTGGAGCTTCGCTCGATTGTTAACCAATATTGCGGCAGAGGATCAAAGGCTTATCATCCGAGAATGTTGCTTGCCTTACTTTTCTATGGTTATGCGACCGGCGTATTCTCCAGCCGTAAGCTTGAAAAGGCTACCTACGACTCAGTAGCTTTTCGCTTTATTGCTGCCAATACTCATCCTGATCATGATACCATCGCTTCCTTTCGCAAACGTTTTCTCAGCGAGTTACAGGAGCTATTCGTACAAATCCTGATCATCGGCAAGGAAATGGGGTTATTGAAATTGGGCAAGGTAAGTCTGGATGGCACGAAGGTCAAAGCCAATGCGTCCAAGCACCATGCCTTAAGCTGGGAACACGCCTGTAAAATTGAGGAGCAGCTCCATGCAGAGGTCGCTGAACTGTTGCGACTTGCTGAAGCAGCAGATTCCAGTGAAATTCCTACTGAAATGGATATCCCGGAAGAATTGAAACGTAGGCAGGACCGCTTGGACGCCATAGCCGAGGCAAAGAAAAAAATAGAAGAGCGGGCCGCTGAAAGATACTCCAGTGAAGTTGAAGAGTATGAAGAAAAGGTTGGCAAGCGTGAAGCCAAAAAGAAAGAAACCGGTAAGAAACCTCGAGGCCCGCAGCCAAAGCCACCGACCCCAGGACCTCGTGACAAAGATCAGGTTAACCTGACAGATGAAGAATCCAGAATTATGCCATCTTCTAAAGGGTTTGAGCAGGCATATAACGCTCAAGCTGCTGTTGATCTTGACACTATGTGTATCGTTTCCGCCCACATTACACAGGCTCCCAATGATAAGCAGGAAATAGTGCCGACTATCCAAGCTCTCGAAAAATTACCCGAAGAGCTTGGACAGGTTGACACTCTGCTTGCAGATACCGGGTATTTCAGTGAAGCCAATGTCAACGAGTGCGTAGATGCTGAACTCACCCCCCTCATTCCTGGCTGTCGTCAGAAACACAACCAACCCCTGATGGAAAGGTTTTCCCAGCCAGAACCATTAGCTGATGATGCAAACCCGGTTGAAGAAATGAATTATCAATTGAAAACCCAAGAGGGCAGGCAGTTATATGGAAAACGAAAGAGCACAGTAGAACCTGTTTTCGGAATCATCAAACATGTGATGGGATTTCGGCAATTCCTCCTTAGAGGTCATGAAGCAGTAACCGGTGAATGGACTCTTGTATCCATTGCCTGGAACTTAAAGCGGATGTTCGCGTTAAATGGATAAAAAAGTATCAGAAAACAGCTGAAACCTACCTTTTTGAGGATAAACTCAGCTGATTATCCGATAGTAACCATAGAAAAACCTAATACTATCAATCTGCGTCGATATTTCGTGTTTATAGGACTTTTGAAACCGACAGACTCCTAGCGGGCGAGGTTCCAGAAGGCGCACCTGAAGGGTGTGAGTAGTTATCTCTGAAAAATCAAGGGTACAACCTTGGCCACAATTATGTACTGGGCAAAAAGCATCTCAGTGGCGTCTTCACCACCTTGATGATGCTGGCTTTTCTAATTGACCAGGCCTGTCAGATAAGCTGTTGGCTTTACCGAGAAGCCTTGGGGAATTGCGGGTCGAAACGTGATTTTTGGGGAAAGGTGCGGGGCGTTTTCCATATGTTCACGGTGGATTCCATGGAAAGGATATACCGGGCCATTGCCTATGGATATGAAAAAGTGAAATTGGTCACCCCACCGACAGCCTGACGAACTATTTCTAAAAACAGAATATGTCAAAGAGCATCCCTTGGCGGATTCCCGCAAAGGCAACGGAGTTGTATACTCTAAAAAACGGATATTTTTGGTTCAAACCACTGAATTTTGAAGCTCAAAAGCTTCAGTTGCTATGAAATGGTAAAAATAATTGCTCAACCGAGAAATTTATCCCCCAAAAATCAAATTTCGCACAGGCTTTGCGCTCAGACGCAGCCATAGTGGGAATTGCTGAAATAAATTACCATGTCGATATGTTATGTGACGACATAAATCAAGACTCATCAAAGGAAAGGTTTACACTTGCCGGTTACTAACAGGCTGCACTCTATCGACAGGCTAAAGAAAGTGCCTGTTTTAGCTTGACCATGTCATAAAGGCGTATTAGGCATGCTGCATGCAAAGGCTATTGTCTTGCAGCGTTTTGCCTCTGTAGGCAACCGTACGTATTGTATCTCTATTTTCAACAAGACGATTCAAATAGATCGAACTCTATGAAAAAAATTCTATCCGTTTTCGGTACAAGGCCTGAAGCCATCAAAATGGCTCCTGTGGTGCAGGAACTCGCCAAATATCCTAATTTTTTTGTAAGCAAAGTTTGTGTTACTGCGCAACATAGACAAATGCTTGATCAGGTTCTTTCATTATTCCGCATTGTTCCTGATTACGACCTTGATATTATGAAGCCTGGGCAGAATTTAAGCGATGTCACCTGCAGTGTTCTGCATGGTATCTCGTCGGTGTTTGAAGATTTTCAACCTGATATTGTCCTCGTTCATGGTGATACGACCACTACGATGGCAACTACTCTCGCTGCTTACTACCAGCAAATAGCGGTAGGGCATGTTGAAGCAGGGCTTCGTACGCATAATATCTACTCTCCTTGGCCGGAAGAAATGAATCGGCGCATAACTGGAGCGATTGCCCGATATCATTTTGCCCCGACAAAAAAAGCTGCTGAGAACCTGCGAAAGGAAAATATTCCAACAGAAAATATACGGATATTGGGTAATAGTGTAATTGATGCTCTACTAAAAGTAGTTGAAACGATTCGACATGATACGAGTTTACGGTCCAAGCTTGATAAGCAATTTGAGTTTCTCAATCCCCAAAAACGTTTAATACTTGTTACTGGGCATCGACGGGAAAACTTTGGTGATGGTTTTGAACGTATTTGTATAGCAATTAAAACTCTTCTTGAAAAGCATGGAGATGTAGAAGTCGTTTACCCTGTTCATATGAATCCAAATGTTCGCGAACCGGTGAACAGAATATTACAAGACATACCGACTATTCATTTGTTAGAACCGCAGGAGTACCTTCCCTTTGTTTACCTGATGGAAAAATGCCATTTTATTATTACAGATTCAGGCGGTGTACAGGAGGAAGCCCCCTCCTTGGGTAAGCCGGTCCTAGTGATGCGCGATACTTCTGAGAGGCCAGAGGCAATTGAAGCAGGAACCGTAAAATTAGTGGGCACAGATACAAATACAATCGTTTGTGAAGCTGAGAAACTTTTGACAGATTCCTCCATATATAAACATATGGCTAAGTCGCTTAACCCATATGGTGACGGTATGACAGCTCCGCGAATAGTTCAATGGTTAAGTGATGATATGATATCGTTTTGATCTTAACTTCTCTGCACTACTTTGGCCATGTAACAAATTCTATGTTGGCTTCTTGGGAACATGAACTAAGTTTCTCATGTGGATAAATTTTTATAGATAATATTAAATTATGCAAAATAAAATTAAAAAGATAATAGTGATTGGGTTGGGCTATATAGGTCTACCCACGGCTTCTCTGCTGGCAACTAAAGGATATCAGGTTGTTGGCATTGATATCGACGAAGATGCTGTCAATACCATTAATAATGGTGGGGTGCATATTGTTGAACCAGAGCTTGATATCTTGGTGAAATCGGCAGTTAACTCCGGAAATTTAAAGGCATCGCTTGTTCCTGAAGAGGGAGATGTTTTTATTATTGCAGTGCCTACGCCATTTAAAGAGGATTGTGTTCCTGATCTATCCTATGTAGAAACTGCTACCAGTACCATTGCTCC
The DNA here is from genome assembly GCA_963678525.2 of Desulfobulbaceae bacterium. Lineage (GTDB taxonomy): Bacteria > Desulfobacterota > Desulfobulbia > Desulfobulbales > Desulfobulbaceae > Desulfogranum. The sequence goes on along the minus strand of CAXXDG010000002.1, from coordinate 67,925 downwards.
ATATGTTGGCGAAGGCGATTTAGTTATACTTGAATCTACGTCACCTGTAGGTACAACCGAAAGAGTACGTGATATTCTTGCTGAAGAAAAACCAGAATTATTTCAAAACATAAGGGGACGAAGTCAGGGGAAAATTATGGTCGCACATTGCCCTGAGCGTGTGCTTCCAGGGCAAATTCTCAAAGAACTTGTCTCAAATGATCGCATTATTGGTGGAGTTGACAGGGATAGTGGGGAGAAAACTGCCGAGTTTTACAAAAGCTTTGTGAGCGGACAAATTTTTTTGACTGATGCACGCACCGCAGAACTTGCCAAACTCACGGAAAACTCTTTTCGTGACATCAATATTGCCTTTGCCAATGAGCTATCTCTCATTTGCGATAAACTCAATATCAATGTATGGGAATTGATAAGCCTTGCTAATCGTCACCCCCGCGTCAATATTCTTCAGCCAGGACCAGGCGTTGGAGGGCATTGTATTGCAGTAGATCCCTGGTTCATTGTGAATTCGGCTCCAGAGCATGCCACATTGATTCGTACTGCTCGGAATGTAAATGATAGTAAGCCTGCGTATGTCATTCAAAAAGTTAAGGCCAAAGCCGATAGGTTTAAAAGTCCGAAAATTGCTTGCTTTGGGCTCGCGTTCAAAGCTGATATCGATGATTTACGTGAAAGTCCAGCGTTACGCATTGTGCGAGCACTTTTGAGTGAGGGTATTGGAACCCTGTTTATCGTTGAACCGAATATACCTGAATTACCCACTGATTTACAGGAATCTCCGGAAGTTGTGTTTGTTGATGCACATTCCGCTCTTGAGCAGGCAGATATCATTGTAGGGCTTGTTGACCACAAGGAGTTCAAACTGATGGACCTTGACTTGCTTAAAGAGAAGATTGTCATCGATTTAAGGGGAATGTGGAGATAATAAGGGAAGAGAATATGGGCAATAGCTTGGAATATGCTGACAACGGAGCGGACGGATATCCTGAGAACAGGGGAGATGCTCTCCAGCAAGAGAAGACAAGGAAACGAATAGATTGGATGTTGTCGCAGCAAATCGGCACCAAGGCTCTTGATATTGGGTCTAGCCAAGGCGCTCTCCCTATATTACTCGCTAAACAAGGTGTTGCTGTATGCGCTGTTGAAAAAGAAGGGGAGCCGGTAGCGCATGCACGAATGTTGATTGAGCAAGAATTGCCTGAGATCAAATCTAAAATTGAATTGAGGGTTGGTGAGTTTTGCCAAAGTGATTTAAAAGGAGAAAAATTTAACACGGTATATATTGGGGAGGCTTTACAATATGCAGAGAAGCCATATGTCATAATTAAACTGATAAGTGAGTATGTCTCTTGCGATGGGAGGCTTGTGATTGCCACATCTTATGGGTGTTTTCAACATCATGATCATTGTCAGATACAAAAAATGACGGTTTCGAATTTGATAAATGTTTTATCCGGTGAATTTGAAATAAAAGAGATGGTTATTGTAGATAGCTATATACACATTTGTTTTGAAAAAAGTAAACGCAATGTTACTAAAATAAATATAAATTCTATTTTAGCTGATATAGAATCGTATTATTTGGAGCAACAACTATTATATGATGATTTGTATCTGTCTAAGAATAGACTTATAAATCATTTATCGTTAAAAAATGATGAATTACTTGAAAAAATTGAGAAGCAAAAAAAAGAATTGGACAATCTTATTAGGATAAATAGTGGGCAATCTGTAAGATTAAGAAAGATGCAGGATGGCGTGAAAATTATTGAAGAATCTAAAACCTATCGGCTTGGTAAAGAAATTGTTGGAGCATGTAATCAACCATACCCTAACATGTTTAGACTCCCATTTAGATTATGGGAATTAGTACTTTCGGCAGCTGTAAAAAGAAAATTAAAAAAACTCATTTCTTTGACTTTAAAATATGGAAGAAATCAATTAGTTTTGAATGACTACAAACCCTTAAAGTTACATCGTAAACCAGCACTACCTGTTGCAGCAATACTTGATGAATTCACAGAACATTGTTTCAAGTCTGAGTGGAATCTGGAGTTGTTGAACAGAAAGAAATGGAGAAAGCAGTTAAACGATACAAATCCTGCATTTGTATTCATTGAAAGTGCCTGGCGAGGTAATGGTGGGCAGTGGAAATACACTCTGACTCAATATGAAGGTTTGGCTGACAACCCATTAAAAGAACTGTTAGAATATTGCAAATTAAACAAAATACCAACAGTTTACTGGGGAAAGGAGGATCCACCTAATTTCGAAGTCTTTATCGATTCTGCAAAACATTTTGATTATATTTTTACAACAGATAGTGATTGTATACCACGTTATAAAGCTATCTGTAACCACGAGAGAGTATATGCTTTGCCATTTGCTGCTCAACCGATACTGCATAACCCTGCATTGCGTATGAACGATGGAGAAAGAGAGATTGCTTTCGGTGGAGGATGGTATGGTGATAAGCATCCTAACAGGCATAAGTTTTTACCAATGCTCCTTGATGCAACTTTAGACGCAAATAAAAAACTGACTATTTTTGATAGATTTTCTGATATTAACAGTGATGTAAATAGCAAACATCGGTATCCCGATAGATATTCGCCTTACTTAAGAGATAAAATATCCTATCAGCAGATGTTATCAGCATACAGAGCTTTTCCTGTATTTTTGAATGTTAATTCAGTTGTTGAATCTCCTTCTATGTTTTCCAGACGAGTGTTTGAACTGCTAGCATGCGGTACTAACGTGATTTCCTCTCCTTCGGATGGAATGAATAACATGCTAAATGGCTTTGTGTCTGTGGTAGAGTCCAAGGAGGATGGTGTCCAGGCAGTTAAAAGTCTCCTTGATAATCCTGAAGAAGCTGAAAGAAAAGCCCATCGTGCCTATAGGCATGTTATGTTGCACCATACATACGAAAATCGGGCAAATTATGTTGAAAAACAAGTGCTTAATGACGCTAAAGATTGTAGTTTCAGTCCTCCTGTATCTGTCGTCCTTACAACTAATCGACCATCTCATTTGAAATTTGCAATAGATAATTTTAGACGTCAAAAATATACAAATAAAGAACTGATAATAGTCTTAAACAATAATAAATTCGATGAAATTAATGTAGAGAAAGCGGTAACAGCCTTGGATAACGTAAAAATCTTTTCAATCCCAGAAGAAAAAACTTTGGCTACCTGCTTGAATCATGTTTTGCAATTTGTTGAAGGGAGGTATTGGGCAAAATTTGATGATGATGATATCTATGGAGAAAATTATCTCATTGATTCTCTTCTTCCTTTTAAATATACAGATGCTGATATCGTAGGTAAACGATGTTATTATGCTTTTCTTAAGGAAGAAAATAAACTGTATGTAAGGAATGCTAATAAGCAACATCAATATACACAGATTGTTTGTGGTGGCACATTAGTTGTGAATAGTGATGTTAAAAAAGAAATAAAATTCAACGAACAGAAAATACGGGGATGCGATACAGAATTTCTTAAACAATCGTTGAATGCTGGAATGCTGGTATATTCTGCTGATAAATATAATTTTATTCAGGTTAGAGAAAATAATTCTAGTCAACATACATGGGATATTGATATGAAATTATTCAAAAAAAGTTGTAAGTTCGTAACCGATGGACTGGATAAAAATAAAGTTTTTGTATAAAAATCTATTTTTTAAATATTACTGTAAGGAAAATATTGATGATATTTCATTCATTATGGCTTGATGACACGTATCTATCAAAAGAAGTTGAATACGTAAAATCTAAGTTTGATGAAGAGTATGCAAAAAGATTTGGGCGCCTTCAAAGAAAAGGGCTATATCGTCAAGATGATTGGCTTCGGATAAATTATTGTTATCAGTTAGTAAATAATATTGGAAAAAATGTTCTTGACGTTGGAACTGGTCCAGGGGCTTTACTTAACACCCTTCATTTTGATACAAATATACAAAGCGCAATCGGTATAGATATAAGAAATTATTCGAAATTGGTAAAGCTGGATGATGCGATCGATATAAGGATTATGGATGTGGGTAATATGACTTTTGAAGATGCATCGTTTGATACAGTTATATGTATGGAAGTTTTAGAACATTTAAATAGTGATACTTTCGTCAGCGCCCTTTCGGAACTTAGACGAGTAGCCTCTGAAAGATTAATTATGACCGTACCTCTTTGTGAACCAGAGCCGATTTCTCAATACCATAAAAAAAGATTTATTCTTGACGATATTATTAAGGACTTTCAAGGTGAAAAATATACTATACTTCAGCCTAAGAGGGGTACCCCATGGGTGATGATAGAGGAAAATAGAAAAGGTTAGTAATTTAATGATGAAGAGATGTGTTGTGCCAACTAACTATTTGTTTTAACAATTGAATACGTGTTTTTTGCCGGAACCTGGACACACGCTTACAAGTTGAAAAAAAGCAGTGGGTTCGTAAAAATCATTCAGAGGCTGCACCGGAAATACAATTTTACGTTGACGACATTAACCAAACCAATATATTTTATGTAAAGACACGTTATTTTCTAAGTCGCTTGTAAGGACAAATTTTTTCCCCTGACCTGGCTGACACGAAGCAGTAAACAAAATGAATAAGTCACCAAAGCGGACGTACCTGATATTAGCAGTCTTTCTACGGCTATAACTGCTGGCTGAAATCAAAAATATGATAAAATCTAAGTGTTTATCTACTGTATTGAGTGTGGTTGCTTCAGTTGCCTTGTTTTTGCTAGTGTTTCTGCAATCAAATAAGTTGCTAGCATCTCACGATCTTTTAGTCACTTTAAAAATCACTCAAGAACCTCTATCCAAAGTAATCCAGAAGATTTCAGAACAAACTGGCTATTCAGTTATGATTGATGAGAAATATTTTGATTTGATTATCACTGGGGAATATAATACAGTGGGAGTGATTACGGTTCTCAGGAGAATATTTGCCGCTGAAAATCCATTCATTACAGTTGAACCAAGTAGCAAATTGATCACTGTGAAAACTGCCGGGCATGGAGCCATGTTTACCAAGGCAACATTATCACCTAAGGTGTCAAAAGAGGTTGCCCAACCTTCTTCAGATAACCTTGGAGTGTATGAACTTGATAATAACTTCCTACCTGAAAAAATAAGGAACAACCATCATCTCATTGACCCCCTAACAGGAAAATCTTGGGATGAAGTTGAAAAAAGGTTCAATATCAACCCATAATTTTAAGATTGGAGTTTCAACATGTACTATTTAAAACAGCTGTCTATTTCAGTTTTTATAGCCTTAATTTTCTGTTTTAGTGTTTCTTCCGCTTATGCAGGCTGCAGTAGTACAAGATGCGTTGGTACAATTGAACGCTTATATACGAACACTGCCGGTGATCTATTTATAGCTACTAGCGGTAATGAATTGGCATTAGATTGTACTGCCGTGGATGATAATTATGTCACTCTGGAAGCAGATAATGCTAGCTTCAATGCTCTATATGCAATGATGTTAACTTGCCTATCTCTCAATAAATCTATCGGCATACGGATAGTTACTGGTAGTGATAATTGTGCAGTAAGTTATGTATATATGGACAATTAAATCCAAGCCAAGGTTTATTTGATAGGGTTTTATCCGATAAAGCCTTTTTTTTATGACTCTGAATACAACACAGGAATGAAGTTTTTGTGCTAAATCTACAAGCGGTGAATCCAGGTATGACAATGGTGACATGAAGACTTAAAAGCTTTTTATGTCTATCATTTAGGCAAAATGCCAACATCTACAAATAGTCTGGGTTAGGCCTTCTATCTTGAAAAAATTTCGATATATTATGCATCATAAGAACATGCCACTCCCATGGAGTGGCAAATTGTTTGGTTCATCCTGTAAACCCAACTCGTAACCATGCATATCGAAAAATCTGGTTTAAAATATTCCATATCTTCTGAATCCATATGCCTGACATTTCATTCTCTTAATTTTATCGTTTATTTCTTTTAACTTAGCGTTGGTAATTTTGTGGAGGGGGAGTTACATTGTTATGTCCTCTGTGTACTTGATGATCATGTTGGCAATTGAATGAATTTGTTTTATGCCAGAGAGGATTGCATAAGATGTCAATTTAGTAAGAAATTTCTTGCAGTATCTTCATCTTTTTGATCCCAAAATAGCGTAGCTGTTCTTACATGGTATACATTTTGTTCAGCGGTAAATTAGCAGCGAGCGGAGACTCCGTCTTTCCCAATTGATTTTCTTTCAACTTGCTGTAAGTACTAAGTAGTCGCCCTTGACAAAAGCGCAACAAGTTGATTTTGCATGATAAATAATGTAATATATATCACTGTAAATTGCAGGTTATTGCACTTTTCCCCTTCATTTTCTGGTGATTTTCATGCGTCCAAAATTCAGTAGCACCAACCCGCAAGCCGACTTGTTTCCCAGCCGCTTGGAAAACTCGTCCTGATTGGCGCAGGAAGACCAAACGGGGAGCAGGAAAATACAAGGAAAAGGGCTTTCGCATCTATGCCGTAGGCATAGAGGGCGCCATGGTGCAGATTGCAGGCTGGCATCAGATTCAAAGTGCAGATGAGTTTGCAAGAGACCTGAAGGTTGCTGCAAGCCGTATTCCCATGGATAAAGTATTGGTATGTCTCCTTGGAGACGGCGTCTCCTTGGTCTGGCGATGCATGCTTGAAAGTTTTCCCAACGGCAGGCAGGTGCTGGATTATTATCATTGAATGGAGTACCTTTATGATTTGGCCGACAGCCTCTATGGGGATGATCCGGACAAGGCCGCGGCCTGGGTCATAGGTGCCGTCGGCCACCTCTACTACGGTGAGACAAATCAGGTAATTGGCGGACTCAAGCGCATGAAACCTGAAACCGACAGTGCTGCTGAAGAAATCAGAAAGCTCATCGGTTATCTGAAAAATAACGAAGAGCGCACGAACTATGGTAAGGTGAGAAAATGCGGATACCCCATAGGCAGTGGCGGCATCGAGTCTGCTAATAAGTTCATTTGCCATACCCGGCTCAAACGATCCGGAGCATGGTGGTTGAAGCCGTATGGAAACGGAATGCTCAGGTTAGGCTGCGCCCTTGTTAACGAAACCTTCAATGCCGCTTTTGTCCGATATGTCACGAAGGAGCAGGTGAAAAAATATTTGCGGACAAACAAGTAATCCTCTCGCCTATCGTATTGAATGTAAATGAATCCTCTGGTGGTATCTCGTGAGAGATCTTTTGATTACTCAATCACCATAAATGTAACGTAGCTAAGCAATAGAATAAACGATGAAAGTTTGTATAATAGGAGGAATGCCGAGATCTGGTACGAGACAATTTGCAGATATATTAAATCGACTAGATTATGTAACTATAAAAGGAGAAGTATATACAAACTCTTTTAAAAGTATTCCTGGTTTTATAACAAGCGCAAACAATGACCATGATGGAAAGTGGACTGAGCCATCATATTTGAAAAATAGATTAAAAACTATTTTAAATATTATAGCGGGTATTTCTAAAGGCTCTAATGCTCCATTTAATTTTAATAATTGTGATATTTCTGGTTTTAAATGTCCATATATAGAAATTCAAAAAAATACAATTGATTTTCTTTTCAAAGAAGAAGTTGATAAGGTATACTTTTTTTATTGTTCAAGAAATATAAAAGATAATTTTTTATCGTACAAGTCTAATTTCGGAATATCTGTAAAAAATTATGTTGATAAAACGATAATATCTATTCGGTCGTTGTTAAAAATGTCAAATGATACAATGTATAGAGTGAAGATATTAAATCTTGATGATTTCATTCGTACAAAAAACAAGGGAGTATTCATAAAGGATAATATTTTTGATTTTTTAGAGATTGAGCATGTTTCAGAAGATGAATGTAATTTGATATACACAGATACAACTAACAGGAATGCCACTGAATCTGTAGGTAAGGCTAGGTTGACTGCATTAACAAACTTTGAGGATGATTACCTTTTGCACCATATTCAGTTACATGAGACCTTGGATTTTTTTAGAAATCAGTACGGTATTAGTTTGTTAGCATAAAGGTAACCGCTCATGTCTTTGTTTTTCTCAAATAATTGAAGTTATACTGAATGTAGAATTTTCGATTTTTTTCATAATCTGTTTGTTGAAAAAAGTTACAAACAAGATTTAAATTGATTGGCATCAAAACTTCTTGCTCCTTCTGTAAAGAAGGCAGGGCGTTTATAGAACAACTATCCTCAAGACTGAACTTGGTAAATTGAAAATATTCTTGTGATGTCCACAAGGTTGCGGCACAGATTGCCCCTTCGCTCTGCTTTGCCGATATTTTGCAATATGCTCCTAGGATGGATACCTCCCAGGGAACTTTTCGCTTCCTGACAAATGAACAGGGCGAACAGGTGAGCTAGGGAAAAATCCCTTCTGATCCCGGTATTGCTCACCAATTCTTCGACCGTATCGTTCAAGGCAAAAAATGAAACTTTGTGGAACTGCTTGGTCTGTTGTCATTTCTTACGATTTTAGAGGGGTAACGGTAAAGTTTAACGTAATATGGGACGTTCAGTGAATAATCTACAACATTTACAATCAGATCTTGAAACATCTGGGGAAAGTAGTTCCTTTATCGAGTTCGGGCCCGATTTCAAGATGGGAGTTCGGGAATATACACATCAACTCCTCGCGCATAAAATGCTTGGGCCGAGATTGCTCATCACAGAACTCAAACAAAGTGTTGTTAAGTATCCTATGAGTTACGTCTGGTGGGTTCTTGAGCCTACATTATTGGCACTTGTGTATTTGTTTCTTGTTTTGATCTTAGGGCGTGGTTCTAGTGATATTCCCGTACCATTTTATGTATTCATTGTTATCAGTATTTTTTCGTGGTATTGGACATCGCATAATATAACTAGTTCTCTAGGCTTGTTAAACAAGTATAGTAGTCTTATTACTCAAATTAAATTTCCAAATTTGATTTTAGTAGGAGTATCTTTTGCGTATAGTGTGTTTTTCTTTTTAATTAGTTATATCATTGTTATAGTACTACTGATTGCCAATGGTCAATATCCCTCCATTATTTGGTTCTTTTGGCCGCTTGTTTTTTTTGTGCAAAGTCTATTCACTTTGGCAGTAAGTATATGGTGTATTCTATTAGGGTTGTATGCACCAGATATGCAGAAAATGGTTCCTTTTCTTATTCGTCTTTGGATGTATTCTACTCCGGTTATATATGATATTACTTGTTTGACTGATAAATTGCCTCCACATATAATGGAATTATATTATAAGATTAATTTATTGGCTCCAATAATAATATCTTATCGTGATATTTTGATTTTTAATTCTGTTCCTGATTTATCGCAATTGACTTGGGTAACTATTGTAAGCTTTTTTATATTGGTGGGGGGACTTTTACTGTTTATCCGTAATGAAGACCGATTTACGAGGTATCTATAGAAAATGAGTGTGGAACCTTTAATAATTGATGTTGAAGATTTGCATGTCCGGTTCCGGGATTACGGTGCTCAGAGAGTATCTCTTGCAAGAAGAACCTATCATTTTTTCAAGCCAAAGGCCTACTTTGATGCATTGAATAATATAAATTTACAGGTGAGGCAGGGCGATTCATTATTCCTTATCGGACGTAATGGAGCCGGGAAAACTACCCTTTTACGCGTCCTTAGTCGAACGTTGATGCCGGATACTGGACATGTTCGTATCTGGGGCGAAATCAGCGCATTCCTATCAATGGGACTCGGTTTTAGACCTGAATTCAACGCCTATGAAAATATTGCCCTGAGTCTCACCTTTTTTGGATGTGATGAAAAAGAGATCGTTGAGCTCACCAAGGATATAGCTGACTTTACACAACTCGGAAATTTTTTAGACGCTCCTGTTAAAACATATTCAGCCGGAATGAGAGCTCGTCTTGCTTTCGCCATCGCGACCTCTATTGAACCTGAAATACTTCTAATGGACGAGGTCATTAATGCAGGCGACCAGAATTTCAGAGATCGATGCAATGAAAAAATTGCCGAATTTATGCAAAAAGCAAAAGCTATTGTTGTCGCAACGCATAACATGAATCAAGCTAGAAATATTGCCAACAGAGTTGTTTGGATTGAAAAAGGACAAATTCAATTTGATGGTGACCCAATAGAGGGAGTAAAACGTTATAAAAATTTCATTAAGCAAATAAAAAATAACCCCTTTTATGACCTAGAAAATAAATAATTTATTTCCTTAGAAAATGGGCTTGTTCCTTAGTCCGTGATGAAATTACAGTAAATTAATATGTGATTTCACATTAACACATTGAAAAATGATATAAATTTATCAATATACACCTGTGCAAAAATTTAACCCAGCAGGTGAAAAGATGAAGCGTTTTATCCTTGAGCAATCTGACGAAGAATTCTACACAAGCCACTCTGGTCTGGCCCTGGTTGGCCTATGCATAAACCGATTCAGCAAATTGGCCGGCGTGGTGAAGCGCACCATAAAAAACAACAGCAAGCTCATTGCCGATGTTGATATTCTTCGCAGTTACCTGGGGCTTCTTTGCCTGGGCAAAAGTGATTATGAGGCCATAACGGGCATGCAGGATGACCAGTATTTCCAAAACTCTCTGGGTATTGCGAGTGTCCCTTCTGCGGAAACTTTACGACAACGGATGGATAACCAGGCAGCAGAGTATCAGCATGTTGCGGAGCAATGTTCTCTCGCTTTGCTAAAAAATGGGGAAGTCCCCCTCACAGCACTTGATTCCGGCCATATTCCGCTTGATGCCGATGTCTTCCCTATGGACAACTCCGGTACCAAAAAGGAAAAACTTGGCTGGACGTACAAAAAGCACGATGGTTTTGCCCCCATTGCTGCTTATCTTGGCCTGGAGGGATGGTGCCTGGGAATAGAATTTCGGCCAGGCAACCAGCATAGCCAGGAAGGTTTCATTCCATTTATGGACGACATCCTGAAAAAAGCAAGAACTCTCACTAACAAGAAGCTGCTGGTACGACTTGATTCCGGCCATGATGCCATTGAGGCCCGCGTTTTGCTCGGGAAAGCCGACAAGGTTTCCTACATCATCAAATGGAACCCGAGAAGGGAAGATACCAGCGAACTGCGTAAACGTGCCTTTGAACATGGCATTGTAGATGAGCCTCGAGAAGGAAAGAGAGTTGCCCTTTTGACGACTTACATAACGCAGGAGCACGAAGAGAAAAAGTATCGTTTTACCAAGGTTGTCCGTGTTACTGAACGAACAATTGATAAACATGGTCAAAAGCTACTGCTTCCTCAAATTACTGTTGAAGGATGGTGGACGAACCTGATTCTCCCTGAATCCGAGATTATTTCACTCTATAAAAATCATGGCTTAAGTGAACAATTTCACAGCGAGTTTAAAACAGATTTAGATTTGGAGCGATTGCCCAGTGGAAAGTTTGCCACCAACGCTCTGGTCATGTCGCTGGGAGTCTTTGCCTATAATATTTTACGCTACATAGGGCAACTCGGCCTGCTTGGGGACAAGTTTCCAGTTAGACACCCGGCCAAAAGACGCCGTTTGAAAACTGTTATCCAGGAGTTGATGTACCTGGCAGCAAGGCTAGTACGAAGCGGAAACCGGTTACAACTACGGTTCAGTTGCCACTGTCCTGCATTTGATGCTTTCAAGGGTGTGTATGGACTGTTACTTGCCTGACTGTTGCAAGACCGCCAACAATTTGCCACTCAATGGGAGAGGTGCGTCCTTATGATGCAAATATAGTCAGATTTTCAAAGATCGAGCCGCCTGGACCGCACGATACTGTGGATCAAGTCGGTATTTTGCCCAAATGGTAGGCAAAAAAATCGAATAAGTATTTATGAAGCAATTATCGAAACTGGCTTCACTGATTCAGGTTGTTGTCATAGTTTTGCGCTTCACCCTAAATTGTAAAAATATTGAGATGACCTATAGCTGTAAGTAGTTACCGGCGCTCCATATGTCTATACGTATGCTCCTAGATCGGAAGCAGATAAGTACTGGTGAACGAGTGTAGACTGCATAAATAACTATAACATTCTTCTATGAAAATTAAAATGTAGGTCTTTCCATTGTAGAATAGTTACATACTCCCCAATATCTATACAGAATTCTCTACCTCTTAAAATAAAGCAATTGAAAATTTGTCAGATAAGCACAGTACACTCTCTAAATGATAATAGGATTTTTCACAAAGAATGCAAGGCTCTTACTAAAATGGGGCACTCTGTTTCTTTGATTATTACTCATAATCAAAATGAAGTTATCGATAATGTTCGCGTTATCGGTTTATCAAAAAGGAAGTCGCGGTTACACCGCATGTTATTTGCCCCGTTACAAGCATTGACCTTCGCATTGCGTGAAAAAGCAGATGTCTACCACTTTCATGATCCAGAATTAATTCCTGCAGGTATTTTTCTAAAATTCTTCACAAGAAAAAAGATTATCTATGATGTACACGAAAATACAGCTCAACAGATAATGAATAAGGATTATCTAGGAGGCCTTTTTCAACGAAGAATTCTTTCTATACTGCTTGCCATCATCGAGAATATTAGTAAGTTTTTTTTTGATATAATTATAGTTGCTCGCCCTGATATAGCTGAGCATTGGCAATCTACCAAAGTTCGCATTATAATTAACGCTGCCGTTTTAACAATCATTGGCAGTGCACCTCTCCCAGTGTTGACAAAAAAGCGGCCAGCCATTATTTATGCAGGGGGCTTAACAAATATTCGGGGAATAAAACACCTTATCCAATCTATGGAGATTATTGGAGATCAGGCAGAACTCTATTTGGTAGGCGAGTGGCAGTGTGAAGATTTCAGAAAGGAATGTGAGCAACTTGTAGGCTGGAAGCATGTTAGGTATTTAGGGTATATGTCAGTAGAACAAGTCTACGGATATATGAAACAATGTGATATTGGTGTAGTAACCTTTTTGCCTGCACCCAATCACTTGACGACATTACCTAATAAGCCATTTGAGTATATGGCGTGTAATTTGCCTGTTGTGATGTCTAATTTTGATTATTGGAAAGAAATATTTCACGAGCATGCCCTTTTTGCTAATCCAAGATCACCGAAGTCAATAGCTATGCAGATACAGAAATTGTTGAACAACCCTAAGCTACGGGAGAGTCTTGGAAAAAAAGGGAGAAGACTAGTAGAAAATAAATATAGTTGGGAGGCCGAAAGCAATAAGCTTTTAGAAATTTATGATTCATTAAGTGGTGATCGTTGATTTTTGGCTGGATCATCATTTGTTAGTTAACGCTTCCTCATATACAGAGAGGAGTTTTACTCCTTTGTTCGTTCAAGAATAATTTCTGCAGCCTTAATACTACATTGCCTTCTTTCCTTTCGCAGTTCTTTTCTCATCTCGGCCATATCTGTGAATGTCTGTTCAGTGCGATGGACAACTGTGACGAGAAGCAGTGTATCTCCGGATACTACCCACAGGTTGCTTCCGTCCCAGAGAGTATCATCTCCAGGTATTTTTTTTACATCGAGCGTTACCCCTGAAATGGTGGCGTTACGACGCGCCTTTCTTTGTCGGGTAATGATGTCGGCGGCAGAGTCAAACAGCCCTTCTTCTTTAATATCTTTATCACTCGATAACTTATACTTCAGACTGGCATCCCCTTCCAGGGAGAGGTATGTGCAGATAGGACCCGCCGGCATCATGCCTTGACTTACCTGGCCTTCCTGTACCTTGGCCTGGATCAGTTCTGCTGCTTCTTTTTGAGTTAGGAGAGAGCATATATCAGCTGCACGTGTTGGTTCTGTGGACATGAAGGTGATAAAGGCGGATGCTGCCAGGCTCATCAATATGATTTTGTACATAGCGAATTTCCCCTTTTTCAGACTTGCCTTGGTGTCGGACTGGATTCATTTGTACTTTGCCATGCGGTGGTTATACCGCAGGGAGCAGAGAACAGCAACATTTGGCAATCTTCATGTATGACTAAAAATGTTGCCGGCTGCATTTTGCGATGTAGATCCTGGTTACCAGAGCCTGACAAAACGGCCGGAAACAGCAGTCTTGGCTTGGCCGTATTGTTGGTCCTCACTTTATATTGAAAAATATCGTACCTTTTTCACCGGACTCGTTGAGCAATAATCAAAACAAAATTTTATTTTGTTTTGATTCCTAATAGCTGATTTAGTCGATTACAGATCACACCGAAAGGTTGGAGGAGCTTGCGACGACACCCGAAGGGCTTGACCTTTTGGTGTGATCTGTAATCGACTAGCAGCGGTCAAATAATCAGAAAATGTTACCAGGATAATCAAACAAAAAAGTGTATTTTAAAGTGGGAATCAACACGTATGATCGGGAGATTTTTTTTATCAACCAGCGTAGTGTATTGAGGGGGACAGGTAAAATCCCCTTGACTTTCGTACTCTCAGCGCTATGGTGATGCCCTGAAAATATACTGGAATCGTACTGTTTCGGTATGTTTTTATGCAAGCCGTGTGTTGTATGTGCATAGTGTATATTAGCACTGTGAGCAACACACATACACATTCTCAGGGCGGGGTGAAATTCCCCACCGGCGGTAAGCTCAGGTACCCGGCAGGTACGTGATAAGCCCGCGAGCGCCTGCGGTACGGCAGGGTCAAGCAGATCCGGTGTGATTCCGGAGCCGACGGTTATAGTCCGGATGAGAGAGAACAGAATATTTTTCCGTGCTTCTTTTGGAAGCGTAGAAGCTGATAGCATGTGCTCCAGCACTGTGCCTCATGCACTTTGTTGTGTGACTCTTCTGGAGCTGGACTATCGTTGTTCGTTCAGCATTCAGGTGCTGCAAAGCATCTGTCATTCTTTCTCTTTGCCCTGATTCAGGTACAATTATTAGGAGTAGATACCATGAATCAGTCACCCCTCTCCCAATTTGGGACATCCCCCCAACAACGTGTCTCCCGCGCACTGCAAGTATTACAGGCAGGTGGCGGTATATTGCTGGTTGATGATGAGGATCGCGAAAATGAAGTGGATCTCATCTATTCAACCGACCACCTCACTGTTCCGCAGATGGCGTTTATGATCCGTCAATGCAGCGGTATTGTGTGTCTTTGTCTGACCGATGATGATGTGAATCGATTGCAGCTGCCGCCGATGGTAAACAACAACACCAGTCAGAATCAAACCGCCTTTACTATCTCCATTGAGGCCAAACAGGGCGTTACCACCGGTGTATCAGCAGCTGATCGCTGGACCACCATCCAGACTGCCGTGAAACCGGAGAGTGCTGCGGAAGATCTCAGTCATCCCGGTCACGTTTTTCCGCTGAAGGCAAATGCCCAAGGCGTGCTGGGCAGAAGAGGGCACACCGAAGGCACGATTGATCTGATGAAACTTGCCGGACTCAGACCGTCAGGCATCCTCTGTGAAGTAACCAGGGAAGACGGCACCATGGCGCGTCTGTCTGATATGCCTGATTTTGCCATGCAGCATGAATTGCCGGTGCTCAGTATAGAGGATATTGTTCAGTATCGCATAGATCTGGATGGTGTGCAGTAAAGAGATGATCACCGGGAGCAAGTTGTGGCTCCCGGTGATCAGTATCTGGATTTAAATTGTAACCTGCTGAATCAGCTCATTGAGCAGCAACACGATAACCTAAAAACCGTACAACACGATAACCTAAAAACGGCTTGACGCAATAACCTAAAAACAAATATACTGAATAACCTCAATATAGAATTTACACATTTGTTTAATAATAGGTAGCAAAATGCCAACACCGCAAGACAGGCTTGCCCAGTCTTTAGCTGTTTTAAAAGAACTCCAAGACAAAGGTATTGTCGCAATCCATACAAAAGATATGACACGCACTCATCGCGAGCGCCTGGTCAGTAACGGCTTTATCAAAGAAGTTATGAAAGGTTGGTATATCGCCACTCGCCCTGACGAACCTGCAGGTGAAAGTACAGCCTGGTACACTTCGTTTTGGGGCTTTTGCGCTGATTATCTCAACTCGAAATTCGGCGATGAGTGGTGCCTTTCCCCAGAACAATCCTTAAACATCCATAGCGGGAACTGGAACGTACCAGGGCAACTTCTTGTGCGTACACCTAAAGGCGGTAATAAGTCAATATCTCTACTCCATGATACCTCGATACTGGATGCCAGGTTAAAGTTGCCGGATAGAAAAGATAGAGAAAATAAGGACAACATTCAGATTTTGACATTACCGGCTGCCTTGGTGTCATGCTCTCCCGGATTTTATTCTCAAAATCCAGCTGAAGCGAGAGCTGTGCTATCTATGATATCTCATGCCTCAGATATTCTTCCTCACCTTCTTAATGGTGGACATAGCACAATAGCAGGGCGGCTTGCAGGCGCTTTCCGTAACATCGGGAGAGATGCCGTTGCTGATGATATTATTAATACTATGGTTGCCGCCGGCTACAAGGTTTCAGAAGAAGACCCTTTTGAAGAAGAATCCATCATCATATTTGGTAAGCGAGAGCTTTCCCCTTACGTAAATCGCATGCGGATGAACTGGGCAGATATGCGAGATATTGTATTGGATAACTTTCCACTGCCCCCTTCACTGCCAAGTGACGTTGAAGGGTATCTCCGACATGTTGATGATATGTACCTGACAGATGCCTATCATTCACTTTCCATTGAAGGATACCGTGTAAGTGAAGGACTTATTGAACGTGTCCGGTCAGGCGAATGGAATCCGGAAGACAACCGCAAAGATAAAGAATATGCAGATGCATTGGCTGCTCGCGGTTATTGGCAAGCCTTCCAGGCGGTAAAAGGAAGCCTTGCAAAGGTTCTGAATGGCGATTCTGCTGGTCAGGTGGTTGAGAATGATCATGCCCAATGGTACCGGGAGCTATTTGCTCCCGGTGTAAGTGCTGGTATTACCGCTGCCTCTGATCTTGCCGGGTATCGGAACCAGCCTGTTTATATTCGAAGCTCCATGCACGTCCCACCTAGATTTGAGGCCGTACGTGATCTTATGCCTGCTTTCTTTACACTGCTCGAAGAGGAGAAAGAGCCGGCTGTGAGAGCGGTGCTGGGACATTTTTTCTTTGTCTATATCCATCCTTATATTGATGGAAATGGCCGTATGGGAAGATTTTTAATGAATGTCATGCTTGCCGGGGGCGGTTATCCCTGGACAGTTATCCCGCTCGACACACGTACCACGTATATGGCAGCACTTGAAGCGGCTAGTGTACAAAAAAACATAGAACCATTTTCGACATTTATAGCCGGGCTGGTTCAAGAAGGGATGACCCAAAAAAGATAACTGCCGGTGTGCAGAAGAGAGGTGCTCACTGGGAGCAGGTTATTGCTCCCAGTATTTGTAACTGGTTATAGGGTGCCTGATATCTCTGCAAGCAGGCCGGCGCAGCGTATTGGCTCATACGTAAGCCAGGCTGATCGCAGAGAGATCGAGTGGCCTGTGAGCAGTTACTCTGGATCTAAATTTTAAACTGTCCAATCAGCTCATTGAGCAGATCAGCTATTTTAGCAAGATCGGCTGCACTGTCACGCACCGATTCAGAGCTGTGTGAAATAGCATCCGAGTTGCTGTCCACCTCCTTGATTTCCTGGGTGATATCCGCCGCAACCTGTGAGCTGGTCTGAACATTGCCGCTCACCTGATTGATTCCCATGGAGGCCTGGCTGATATTATCGCTTATTTCCCTGGTGGCATGGGATTGTTCAGTCACGGCTGCTGCGATGGTTGTCACGATGCCGTTGATGTCGTTAATGACATTACTGATGGCCTCGATTTCGACCACCGCGCTTGCCGTATCTGTTTGAATTTCTGAAATCCTCTGGCTGATTTCAAGGGTCGCATCTGAGGTTTGACGGGCGAGATCCTTGATTTCAGAGGCAACAACCGCAAAACCTTTACCCGCTTCACCTGCCCTGGCCGCTTCAATGGTGGCATTGAGGGAAAGCAGGTTGGTCTGCTCCATGATTTCAGTTATGGTTTCCGTTATTTTTCCGATGTTTTGGGCGGACATGCCGAGATTCTTCATCTTTTCCGTAGCGTTTCCGGCATCGGTTACTGCCTGGTCCGAGATATTTCTCGCAGATTCCGCATTTTTTGATATCTCATCAATGGTTGCGGACATTTCTTCTGTGGCCGCTGCAACCATACCAATATTGCTGTTTGCCTCATCCATGGAATCAGCAATCAGAACCATGTTACTGCTCATCTCTTCAGCTGATCCGGTAACGGCTTTTGACTGGCTGTTCAATCCATCAGCCCGTGATGCCATATCTTCAGAAACATCATTCAGTGAGCGGGAAGATCCGGTCAATGTCTGCACCTGTTCGCTGATACTGCCGACCATCTGGTTTAACGTAGCGATAAAGGAATTGAAATTTGAGGAGAGCGTCCCAATCTCATCTTTGAATCGAACTTTGGTGGATACGGTCAAGTCACCGGCCGCCGCCTGCTGGAAACCTTGACCAAGCCTGGAAAGAGGCCTGGCGACCATTACTTTGAGCAGGCTGTAGATAGCCAGCGAGAGTACCAGCAGAATGGAGAGTACAGACAGAAGTGAATCCTTGATAAAGGTAGAACTTACATGGGCAATGGCCTCTGTCGCCTGTGCTTGTGCCTTTTTAAGCGATTCTATGGAGAAGCGGAAAAACAGGACGCCTCCGTGGGGATAGTCAAAGGTCCAATTGGTGTGGCAGCGGATACAGTCAGGGACTACCGGTTGCGGGTGATAAATTTCAATGGCATCATCCGTCATCTGATAGATCAGTTTTTCACCATCTTTGATTCGTTGCAGTATATCTGCAGGTAATGGCTTGCGTAGAAATTGTTCCTGGGAAGAGTAGGTGGTTGTATCGTTGGTGTCAAACAGGGAAAACTCCAGGAGCCCTTCCACTCTTTCCGTCTGCCGGAGAAGGTCGTCGAATTTTTCCATTTCCCCTCTGGTCAGCGAAGCTGAGACCGATTCGGCCACTGAATGGTAGAGATTTATGGAGAAGTCTTTTTCACGATTTTCCAGGAGTTTGATATTAGCTTCGGAAAGGTCGGAAATCTGCCCTGATATCTGATAATACTGCACAATCTGGGATGCGATGACAACAATACTGACGCAGGTAAGTAAGGCAAGTATAAGCTTGGTATGTAATTTCAAGGGGATATACTCCTTTTAAGCTTGTTTGTAACTGATTACAGGGTGCCTGAGATTTTTGCAAGCAGGCCGGCGCAGCGTATTGAGTCATACGTAAGCCGGACTGATCGCGGAAAGATCAGGTGCACTGTGAGCAGTTACGCTTGTTTTTCTTGTTTACGGTACATGGGCAGTGATTTTTTGAGTGCAAAAATTTCAGATGAACAGCCGACACACGGGGCACCTGCTTTGATACAGTTGTTGGTGCCTCCGTTCCGATCACGCAGGGTGCAGTCGGCATAGGTCACAACGCCGAGACATCCCAGTTCAAACAGGCAGCCTTCATCGGAAAAATGTTTGGCAAAATTACCTCGCTCATAATCATAGAAACGTGGACAGCTGTAGTGGTTGGTTTTTCCGAAAAACATCAGGGGACGCTGTTTGTCGTCCAGCGGAGGTACGCCGAATTGAATCAGGTATACAAGGGTTCCAACCAGCCAGTCAGGATGTGACGGACAGCCGGGAATGGCAATGGTCGGAGTGTTGATGTTGAGCGACTTCAGATATTCAGGGACACTGACGGAGCCGGTTTGATTTCCTTCAGCGGCAGGTATTCCGCCAAAAGCTGCGCAGGCACCGAGAGCAATGACATGGCTTGCACTGCGGGCGGCTTTGGCCACCAGGTCTATCATGGGAACATGGCCGAACATGCATGCCTCGGGCATGCCTACGGGCATACTGCCTTCTACGATCAGTATATGACCACCGCTATCTGTTGTGTCGTTGATAATATCCATGCACATCTCACCGGTTGCTGCTGAGAGTGTATGGTGAAAAACCATGGATATATAGCGGGTCATCAGTTCAGCTGGTCCGGGTGCCTCACTGTCGATCATGGAAATGGAACACCCGGAGCAGGACTGGCCCTGGAGCCAAAGCACTTTGACTCTTCCGCCGGCAAGTTTTTCCATGGCCTCGGCTATACCTGGAATGGCCTGACTCGACAGGCCAAGGGTAACTGCCATCTTTGAACCAAGTTCGAGAAATTGTCTTCTTGTCAGTTGCATATGTCCTCCTTCCTGTCAATGTACTGCACAAGCCAGGCAAGGATCAAAGGCCCGGACAATGCGAGAAGCTTCCAATGGATTGTTTTCATCTGCGATGGTTGTTCCCTGCAGTGCCCGTTCAACCGGTCCCGGAACATCTCGATTATCTTTGGGTGAGCAGTTCCAGGTGGTCGGCACAATGCATTCATAGCCGTCAATTTTGCCGCCTTCAATCTGTAGCCAGTGGCCCAGTGCCCCCCGTGGCGCTTCTGTCAGGCCGGCACCTTGTCCTCTGTTCGGAATGTGGAAATCTTTTGCCGTTTCTCCTCTGGGGTCAAGTTGGTCAATCCACTGTTCACAGTGTCTTACAATGATCTGCAGCTCAATGATTCTGGCCAGATGACGTCCCAGACAGGAATCCAGCTCGTCCAGCGATCGTCCTGTACGTTGCAGCATGGAATCGGTTGCCCTGCGGATTTCACTGCACTGTGGATTGTCGTACGCGAGCATGATTCTCGCCAGAGGCCCGACTTCCATGGGCTTTCCTTTGTATCTAGGTGCTTTTATCCAAGAGTATGCTCCTTCTTTGTGTGGAGAGGGATCTGTTTTATGTCTTCCTGAATCCGGGGTGTATTTAGAGTATTTGACTTCTTCGGCGATATGCTCGGTATCAAGCGTTTCCAGAGAGTTGTTCAACATGACCCCGCGCGGGAAAAGGGGCGCGTTGTTTTGTTCCAGATTCAGAAAAACCCCGTAGGTCATATAATTGCCGCATCCTTTGCCCATGGAAAAATATTCTGGAAAAGCATTGGCCACAAGTAGGGCGTCTTCCAGATAGGCTTTTTCAATAAATGAGCGGAGTTTGAAGAGCTTGGAGCGGCAGTGGGCTATTTTTTTTGTGGTCACTTTTTCCGTCACTCCGCTGGGAACAATGGTAGCCATATGCGGCATTTTACCGGCAAATACGGCCACCAGCTGGTGGGCCAGGGCACGCATTTCCAAGGCCTGGAAGTAGTTGCGAAGCACGGTGATGTTGCCCTCAAATTCCTGCATGTATCGTCCTTCATATCGCGGCATAAAGGGAGCTGCAGGAAACACGCTTTTTGAATTGATTTCTGAGCGAATCCAGTCTTTCAGGTCGTTGAGAAAGTAATCAGAACCGGTATATTCCTGTATTCCCTGTACATCTATGAAGTCAAGGGCTGAGAGGTGATAAAAGTGAGTCAGATGATTTTGGATGTAATTACCGGCAAGCATGATATTGCGGATGAGCAATCCGTTTTGTGTCGGCTCGATGCCGTATGCTTCTTCCTGGGCAAGGATTGAGGCAATACCCTGGGATGTGGGACAGACACCGCAGATACGCTGTGTGATCTGCTGGGCATCCAGGGGCGAACGCCCCTTCAAAATGTACTCAATGCCCCGGTACATTTCTCCTGAGCAATATGCGCCTGTAATTTGGAAGTTTTCCACATCAAGATGGATAGCCAGGTGTCCTTCCACCCTGGTAAACGGATCAAGACTGACTTTTTGTGACATAAACCTACTCCATGGGACTCTGCGTTGGGAGGAGGCAGTGTCCCTTGTACATAATAATAATGTGCGCTCCCTGTTGTGTTTCTTCTTATGGTGTATGGGAATGATTTTTAAATGTCAAGCAAGGGGGGGAACGGATTGTTATCCCGTTGATATTTACTTGTGCTACAGTGTGGGGGGGCGGTGTAGAGCAATGGTTTGTGCTTGTTATGCTTTTTTTATGGAGGCGTTGGGGAAAGATCGAAAACAGCTTCGGTAAAAAAATGGTAAAGAACCTTGGGACTGCATTTACCGTTACTTCATTACCAGCGAAATGTGGGCGCATTTGATTGGATATATGTAATACGCCGGCATTCCCTCGTGTGGTTACGTTGGTGCATATGACGCACCCTACGGTCCGAGGTCGTGCGAAAAATATCGGCAGGTTCGGGATTTTGGGTTCTACGGCTTTGGCCGTAACCGTAAGGGGAGGGCAGGGGTAGGGTGCGGATAACGCACCCTACGGTCCGGGGCTGTGCGAAAGGCATCGGCAGGTTTGGCTGTTTGGGTTGTGGTTTAGAAACAGAACAACTCATACAGCACAGTTTTGGCCATAACCGTCAGGCAAAGGTAGGGTGCGTTATACGCACCGTATCAAAAAGTATGGCTGGATTTCGTTGGTAACCACTATTTTTCTTTCCAGTCCGGTCTCAAATGCAGTTCCGTCAGCTGTTTTCTTGCCACCGAAGCCGGAGCGTCCGTCAACGGGCAGGTTGCTTTCTGGGTTTTTGGAAAGGCGATGACGTCGCGGATGGAACTTGATCCGGTCAACAGCATAATCAGGCGGTCCACGCCAAAGGCAATTCCTCCGTGCGGCGGTGCTCCATACTGCAATGCCTGAAGCAGGAAGCCGAATTTCTCCTCTGCCTCTTCCTTGCCTATGCCCAGGGCTTTAAAGACTTTTTCCTGTACCTTGGGACTGTGGATACGGATAGATCCTCCCCCGATCTCGTTACCGTTTAAGACCAGGTCGTAGGCGCGGCTTTTCACTTGCTCGGGCGCTGTTTCAAGCAGATCGAGCTGATCTTCATAGGGCGCTGTAAATGGATGGTGGACTGCAGTGTAGCGTTTGTCGTCCTCATCATATTCGAACATGGGGAAGTCTGTGATCCAGAGAAAATCATAGGTTCCTTCCTCGATCAGCTTGAGCCGACGAGCCAGTTCAAGGCGCAGTTCCGCCAATACCTGGTGTACGGTTCCGGACTTGTCTGCACCAAAGAGAATCAAATCACCCGGCTGAGCATCCAGAGCCTGCTGCATGGCGGCTATTTCCTGCTCATTGAAGAACTTGGTAATTGGTGATTGCCATTCATCTTCTTTGATTTTGATCCAGGCCATTCCCCTGGCACCGAAACGACCGGCATATTCAGTCAGGTCGTCCAGATCCTTTCTGGAGAATCCTGCACATCCCTTCGCGTTGAGGGCCTTGACCACTCCGCCGCTTTCCAGCACAGTGTTGAATACCTTGAAGCCGCAGCCTTTCAATACATCGCTCAGGTCAACCAGTTCCAGGCCAAAGCGGGTGTCAGGACGATCGGTTCCAAACCGGCGCATGGCCTCGTCGTATGTCATGCGGTTAAAAGGCGGCGAGAGTGTACGGCCGATGGTGTCCTGGAAAAGGGTGGTGATCATGCCTTCGACCAGCTCAATGATTTCGTTTTCATTGACAAAACTGAGCTCCATATCGATCTGGGTAAACTCAGGCTGACGGTCGGCCCGCAGGTCTTCGTCACGGAAACATTTGACAATCTGATAATATCGATCCATGCCGGACATCATCAGGATCTGTTTGAAAAGCTGCGGTGATTGCGGCAGGGCAAAAAATTTACCGGCATTGACCCGGCTGGGCACCAGATAGTCGCGCGCCCCTTCAGGGGTGGATCTGGTCAGCATGGGGGTCTCAATTTCCAGAAAATCGCTGCCGTTCAAATAGGAGCGGACAGACTGCAGAGCCTGGTGGCGCATGATAAGGTTGTGGGCAATCTCAGGTCTTCGTAAATCCAGATATCGATATTGAAGACGCAGTGTGTCTGAAACATCACAGTCTTCATCAATGGGAAAGGGAGGCGTTTCGCTGGTATTGAGGATACGGAGTTCATCAACCAGAATTTCTATGGTACCGGTTTTCAGCTTGGGATTTTCCATGTCCCCGGGACGTTTTTCAACCTTGCCTTTTACGGCAAGCACCCACTCACTGCGTAACTGATGCGCCTTGGCATGGACTTCCGGATTGACCTCGGGGTTGAAAACGATCTGGGTAAGTCCCCAGCGATCCCGCAGGTCTATGAAAATAACACCGCCATGGTCCCTGCGGCGCAGTACCCAGCCCATCAGGGTGACTTCCTGCCCGAGTGCGGTCTCATTGAGTTCGTTACAGTTATGCGTGCGCCGAAGCGCTCCCATTGATTCCATAAATGTCTCCACGTAAACAGCCGGCTGAATTTGTTCAGCCGGAAAAAGGTTCCCAAGTAACTGGTCACAGGCCCTCCATCTTTGGACGATCGTGGTTTCCCGCATAGATAGGCTACCGGAGTCTTCGCTTACCTGCAAAAAAACCACGCTTATCCAAATCTGAAGCACCTGTGACCAGTTACAATTCAGATGAAAATGAAACCAAGGTGTTATTTAGCCCGTGATCAGTTACAGTTCCCACATCCCGGTTCGGTAATCTCGTGTGGGGGAAGGAGCTGTTGATCGTGCTCGCCTGAAACCGGTTACAATCAGCTTGCAGGCAGGCATTCTGTAGTTGTGTTTATATGCAAGTCTCCGGCAAAGAGCAGAAGGTGCCATGTCGGAGTGATACACTTTCATAACAGCGAAGCGGTTTCATCGCTGTGGCCGGCCAACCTGGTCCAGCCATGCTGGTTAGTGTACAATCTCTGCCAGAAGAGTGCACAGTTGATCAGGGCCGGCGTCGAGCCCTATCGGTTGCTGCTCCTGGGTTGCCATGTTGCGGATAATGCCCGACTGTTCCTCCAGTTCATTGTCGCCGATGATAAAAGTAAAGGAGGCATTGAAGCGATTGGCCTGCTTCATTTGGGCTTTCAGGCTCCTGCCGCTGTAATCCATGGCGGCGCGTATACCCTTTTTTCGCAGTCCATGCACAAGGGCCTCGCAGAAATCTATGGATTGAGGGCCCAGTGCGGCCAGAAACAGATCAATGCCGGGATCCGGCCGGGGTGATTCATCCTGTTGCTCGAGGAGCAGGGCGAGCCGCTCCATGCCCATGGCAAACCCGACCCCGGGCAGGGCAGGGCCTCCCAGCTGTTCAATGAGACCGTCATAGCGGCCGCCGGCAGCTACAGCGGATTGTGCTCCCAGGTCCTTGGTGAGAAATTCAAAAGTGGTCTGGGTATAGTAATCCAGACCTCTGACCATAAATCGATTCAGGCTGTATGGTATTCCCATCCTGTCCAGTGAGTTTCGAACCCGTGTGAAATGATCACTGCATGTGTCGCAGATTTCGTCGAGCAGTGAAGGCGCATCCTGAACAACTGCACGGCAACCGGATTTCTTGCAATCCAGGACACGCAAAGGGTTTGTCTGGGTCCTTCGTTTACAGTCTTCGCACAGGGAGTCTTGTCTGCTTTCAAGAAACGCCACGAGCTTTTGCCGAAACGCCGGACGGCATTCGGCACAGCCGATGGAGTTGAGTTCCAGGCTTGTTGTGATGCCAAGCTCATCAAGCAGCATCTGTCCCATGCTGATGAGTTCGGCGTCGATCTGCGGGTCTACGGAGCCGATGATTTCGGTGTCAAGCTGATGGAATTGTCTCTGGCGTCCCTTTTGCGGCCGTTCATGGCGGAACATGGGACCGATGGTGTAGAGACGCTGAACCGGCTGCTGCACATGCAGGCCATGTTCGATAAAGGCACGCATAATGGAAGCGGTAGCCTCCGGACGCATGGTGATGCCGGCATCCGGGAAGGTGTACATCTCTTTCTCAACCACATCGGTGGCCTCACCGATGGAGCGCACGAAAAGCTCGGTTTTTTCCAGAATAGGGACACGGATTTCGCGCAGACCAAAGCGGTGAAAGACATCTCTGGCTGTTTTTTCGATATGCTGCCATAGGAGCGCATTCTCGGGAAGGATGTCTTTAAATCCGTTTATTGCTTGTATTTTCAACCAACTACTCCATCTGCAATGTTGTTCGCACTGTACAATTTTTTGTGTGTGAGGATTTTTTCAACCAAAAAATTAAAAATTTAATCGCAAACAGGGGGAAAAGTCAAGCTGATGTGGCGGAAATTTGGTAAAGTGTCTATAATTTGTGTCCAGCCGAAGGCTTTGTCAGGTTTTACATTTACAACTGACCGGAGACGATATAGAAAAGAAGTGTGGTAACTGCTCACAGTGCGCTCGACCTTTCCGCGATCAGCCCGGTTTAGGTATAATTCAATACGCTGCGTCGGCCTGCCGGCGGAAATATCAGGCACCCTGTAACCAGTTACAAGTACAGGGAATAATCAAGCGTAACCGTACCTCCTGCGAGTAGTTACGAAGTGTGAAACGAACAATGTGACCGTTTTTTTGAGCACAGTCTTGCCCCGGCGATACCGGAGTTCCATGACAGCACTCCATTGATTATGTTTTTCCGTTCATTGCAGGCTCAATCTGATTGACGAGGTCTGGCCGAACAGTGTTGCCCTCTGAAATTCCATTATCAGAGAAAATATATACATACAACGAGAATTAAATGAAGTTACCAGAGCTGAAAATAGGGTCTTTTATCGCAAAAATACCGATTATTCAAGGCGGTATGTCCGTGCGGGTGTCAACCTCCGCCCTTGCCGTGCCCGTAGCCGAATGCGGGGGCATCGGCACCATAGGCGGATCAGGCCTGCCTGTTGAAGAATTGCAGGCGGATATCCGTAAGGCAAAAGAAGAAACCGACGGCGTCATTGCTGTGAACATCATGTATGCCATGAAAGATTTTTATGAACTGGTAATGGGATCCATTGAGGCCGGAGCTGATATGATTATCACCGGAGCCGGTTTTTCCCGCGATATTTTTAAAATCGGGAAGAAGCACAATATTCCAATCGTTTCCATTGTTTCTTCTCCGAATTTTGCCAAACTGGCGGAAAAACTGGGGGCAGCTGCGATTATCTGTGAAGCGACGGAAGCCGGAGGGCATCTGGGTACGGATAAAAAATTGCGTGATCTGTTTCCTTCCATCAGAAAGGTAGTGTCTAAAGTTCCCCTGATTGCGGCCGGCGGCATAAGCGATGGGTATGAGATGGCTGAAATGATGGATAAATACGGCGCAGACGGTGTGCAGATTGCATCTCGATTCGTGCTGAGCAAGGAGTGCTCGGTCTCCCAGAAATTTAAGGAAGCTTTTCTGAAAGCAAGGAAGCAGGATATCGTCCTGGTTGAATCTCCCGTTGGGATGCCCGGTCGGGCCATTAAGACCCAGTTCATTGAAAAAATGGAGAAAGGCGCTGAAGATTTGATGGGAAAATGCCTGCATCAATGCCTGAAAAAATGCAGTTATAAATATTGTATCAATGACCGGCTGATGAAGGCCCATGACGGTGATGTGGATAACGGCCTGGTTTTTGCCGGCGCTAATACCTACAAAATGAATGAAATTCTTTCTGTTCGGGAAATTTTTGATCGGTTTGTCCAGGCGGCCGAATCCGTTTACAAGGAAAGTGGACACGTGCAATCGGTGGGTTGAGATATAGATTGAGCAATGGAGTCAGAGGAGTCAGAAGAAACACTGGGTATGGAAAACCAGGATGCCGAGGCCGTGGTTATTCCCCCCGGTGAACATCCCATTGATGAAAAGCAGTTGGACAGAGAAGCGCTGAAAGTCCTGTACCGATTACGAGATGCCGGTTTTAAGGGATATCTTGTCGGCGGCGGGGTGCGCGATCTCTATCTTGGGAAAGCTCCCAAGGATTTTGATATATCAACTGATGCGCGGCCGGGACAGCTTCGCAAACTGTTTCGCAACAGCCGTACAATCGGTAGACGATTTCGTTTGGTTCAGGTGTTTTTTCGCGGGAACAAAATCATTGAAATCTCGACCCTTCGTTCACAGAGCGAGCATGATCTGGATGGTCCTGATGCGATTCTGCCGCAGAACAACACCTACGGAACGCTGGGGGAAGACGCCTTTCGCAGGGATTTGACCATTAACTCCCTTTTTTACGAAGTGGAAAACCACACCATCATTGATTACACCG
Source organism: Desulfobulbaceae bacterium (assembly GCA_963678525.2). GTDB lineage: Bacteria > Desulfobacterota > Desulfobulbia > Desulfobulbales > Desulfobulbaceae > Desulfogranum. The sequence continues at coordinate 39,964 of CAXXDG010000002.1, read as the reverse complement.
GTGGGGTGGCGGATCTGCAAAATAGAATAGTGCGTGTTGTCGGCGACCCTGACCGCCGGTTTACCAGAGATCCGGTTCGCATCCTTCGCGCGATTCGTCATTCCGCACGCACCGGATTTATAATCGAAGACGAAACCTTTGCCGCGATTTCCAGGCACCATACCAAGCTGAACCTTTGCCCCCCCTCCAGGCTGCGTGATGAAGTCCTCAAAGATCTGCAGTCGGGAGCCGGCAAACAATGGGCGGAGTTGTGCATGCAAACCCCGGTCTGGAACACCTTGTTCCCCATGTATAAAAATTACCTGAAAGGGCAGAAGCATCCCGAGTGCAGAAACGAACTGCTCGCCTTCATGGAGGCGCTCGATCACGTCTATCAGCATGATGCTCAGGGGACAAAGAACGGTGTTCCTACCCACATGCTGTTTGCAATTTTGCTGTTAGCATGGGGAATACGGCATTTTTCACTGATCGAGGCACAGCACAGGGGCCGTGCGTATCAGCGTTTTGCCGGTACGGTACGCAACGAGTTGAACAATTACCTGGGTGAACAGTTTAATATAAAGCGGGGAACCAAAGAAGGCATAGCTTCTCTGCTCATCAATTTCCCTGCTTTTTATAAGGCGCACCAGGACGGTGCTATGCCCAAATGGTTGAAACGAAAAAGTTATTATCGTGAGGGCGCCTGTTTCTTTGCTTTGTACCGCCATGCAATGGAAGGTGCGGATATTCCTTTTGAGTGGTTCACGGTTAAGGAAAACAACACGCCGACAACCTTGCACATGCCTGACCTTGATGGGAGCGGCGACGGCGGCGGCAGGTCCTCCAATGGCGGGCGGCGGTGGAATCCCGCCTTCAGCAGCAAGAAAAAAGGGGTGTTTGGGCTGCGGCGGCAGTAGAGAAACCTTAATGTGAAAAAGAACAGGAGAACGTGTGAGGTTTCTGCTCTATAATATTCGATACGCCACCGGGCACGGTACCGCTTTTCATCTGCCGTTTCCCTATGCCGGATACCTGAAGCGCTCCGGCAGCCAACTCAAGAAAATCGTCCATTTCATTGAAGATGTACAGCCCGATTTTATCGGACTGGTCGAAGTGGACGGTGGTTCCTTCCGCACAGACAGCCAGTGTCAGGCCCGCTATATAGCGGATCATCTGAAGCTCGATCATGTTATAGAAACGAAATACGGGCTGGAATCGGTCGTGAAACGCATGCCTGTGCTCAATGCCCAGGGAAATGCCATTCTATCCAGGATGCCCATTGTCAGCTACCGTTTTCACTATTTTGAAGAGGGGATGAAGCGTCTGATCATTCAGGCATGCACGGAAAGGGTAACCATTTTTCTGGTTCATCTTTCCTTAACCTATCGTAACCGGCAGAATCAATTGGAGCGGTTGTATCGTCTGGTGCGTCAAGTTGATCGACCTCTGATTTTAGCTGGAGATTTCAACATTCTCTGGGGCAAGCGAGAGCTGGAGTTGTTTCTCGGGGCTACAGGGTTGGTCAGTGCCAATTTGGAGCGGGATCCGACCTTTCCCAGCAGGAGTCCCAAACGGGAGCTGGATTTTATACTCCACAGTAAAGACATTCAGCCCAAGGCCTTCACCATTCCCGGTGTCACCTTTTCCGACCATGCACCTTTGGTCTTTGATTTTGATTTCTGATTGTAACTGTTCACAGGGTACCCGATCTTTCCGCTATCAGGCCGGCTCACGTATGAGTAAATACGCTACGCCGGCCTGATAGCGCAAATCTCAAGCACCCTGTAACCAGTTACGAATACGAGGGGTAATCAAGTTTGTTCCTCTCAGGCCTCTATGTCCTTGGCCATCCAATGATACTTCCCCCACGTCCTCCATGTGTTCTCTCTGAGGCGACATCGCGTCGATAGGAGAAAAAAGACGGGGTGCAGCGGGTGCAGATCCCGGTGGTTTCTATTTGCTGGAAGGGTACGCCGGCCTGAACAAGTTGGGTCCTGCTGATTGCCCAAAAGTCAAAGTGGGCTCTACGCACCTGATAGGCATGCATCCAGACAGGCAGTTCCTTTTGGTAATGGATAAACTCAGCGCAGCAGGGCCCAAGAGAAGGGCTGATCACAACTCGCAAATGGCGGGCCTGAACACCATATTCACTTTGCATCCGGTCTATGGTGCGGGGAATAATCTCGCAGACACTTCCACGCCAGCCGCAGTGTACGGCGCCTATGGTTTGCGTTACCGGGTCATGGAGCAGAATTGCCTGACAGTCGGCCTGTTGTACCAGTAAGCCGACTCCTTTGCGATTGGTTATAAGCGCATCATACCCCTGGTATTCCTGTGCGGCTGTTTCCTCAACCACCTTGATCCGGTCGCGGTGCACCTGGTGAGCCGAGGCAAGATACGGCAAACCAAGCGCTTTTCGAGCGCATTCCCTGTTTTTGATCACGTTGCCTTCATCGTCATTGACATGAAAACTGAAATTGAGGGAGGAATGGGCGGCTTTGCTGTATCCCCCTGTTCGACTGAACATACCATGGGGAACGGTGAGTAAAGAGCTGTGCAGGTAGTGAAGTTGGGTGGTCGAGGTGATCATGATGTATATAAAAAAGGGAAAGCCCGGGACAGGCTTTCCCATGAAAAACAGGATCGTGCTTTACATATCCTTTATTTTGCAATGTAACTGCCACGGTTACAGCTGGTTACAAGGTGCCTGAGATTTGTGCAAGCAGGCCGGCGTAGCGTATTTGGTCATACGTGAGTCAGGCTGCTCGCGGAAAAATCGGGTGCCCTGCGGCCGGTTGTATTAGAAATACGCCTCAAAAGTCAGGTAGACCTGATGAGCGCTTTCCACGGGGTTGATACCCAGCATCTGCAGTGCGGCCTGCTCGTCGTCCAGATCATACGGCTTGCTGTTATAGTCGGACACTCCTGAATAATTGTAATCGTAGTACTGATACCCCAGCCTGATAAATGTCTTGGCATACTGGGAGATGGCCTCACCAGTCGGCAAGTCGTAAATCAGGTACACCTCGTAGGTATTACCCCGAGTGGCAAGCTTGGACAGGTACAGGTCATCGTTACCGGGCGTAAAAGCTATCCAGTATTGGGAGCCGTAGTTGTACTCAGCGCCAAGTTTCAAACCCAGGTCGTCAAGGTCATAGCGAACACCAAGATAGACGGAATACCCATCCTCGGAACCGGTATTATAGCCGCTCTGTCCCATGGCCATGGCATAATAATCGTTGAACATGCCGTTTCCATTGGGGTCGGTGTGGGACCAGCCGCCGGAAAGGAAGTAGTTCAGATTACCGATCTTATCGGTAAAGACCGTGGTTGTGTGGTACAGCTGTCCCAGGTTGGTCTGCTCGCCGTAACCTCCCTCTTCCTGGGAAAATCCTGCTCCATATTGAACAAACTCGTCGGTAAATGCCGGATAATTATACAGGTTGTACACTCCGAAAGATTGTACATTGAAAAACCGATTGCCTTTATTAAAGACATCCCAGCTGAACCCGGCAAAATCGGTATCATCAATGGGGTACGGATTTGTGCCTTCATCCCATTGCAGGCCGGCCTCAAATCCTCGGCCGTAGCAGAAGCGTATCCGGCCTGTTCCAAGAGTGTCGTTGCCCCAGTCGTAGGCATAGCCGAGTGCGAGTCCGTCAAAGGGATAATCCATGTAGGCGGTCGGGGTAGCCATACGGGTGCTGTTGTTCATACGAATATGGGCAGGCGGACCGTCCGTTGTCGGTCTGCGTCCGATGGAAAACCAAATGGGGAGCCCCGCGATATTGTTCCAGTTGACAAAGGCTCGATCCACATACAGTGCGCTGTCATTAGGGGTTCGCGTGGTATTGCCGTCAAACATCGGGTAGCCGCCGGCCAGGCTTTCGGGTATGGACTGCATACCCCATGCCTTGTACATGGCCAGGCGTCCTTTGAACTCAACATTTTCCGTCGCTTTTACACGCATGTTGAGGCGGAAACGATTGGTCAGCAGGGTATCGTTCCCCTGGTCACCCTGGGCCTGGCCGCTGTAAATCGGCATGCCGGCGGCATCAAAACCCGCAAGCCCCAAGGGGGTCCCTGCTGCAAAGACATTGCTCGCGCTGTAGTAATCTCCACGGGCACGGAAATCACCATAAAACCTGAATCTGGCCGCCAGATCCCAGGCCTCTGATTTTTCTTCAAGCAGCTCATCCATGTCGTCGACCTTGTCCCCGTATTCAGCCAACGACTCATTCTGATTTGCCAGTTGCGCCTTCAGGGCATCCAGCTCTCTTGCAAGCTCCTCTATCTTTCTTTCCAAATCCTGAGGAGCGGTTCCTGCGCCTGCAAGTGCTGCAGCAGGCATGGCAATCAGCCCTGCCAGGGCTACTGCTGAAATGCGTTTTACCATGCTTCTTCCTCCTTTTTTCCCAATGGAATTGACCAGGATTATTGTCAAGCCGGAGGGCTGTCCGTGCATGCTGTTCCCCTCCGGGCTGGGAGATCCTTGTCATTATAGGCAAATAGTATCTCGCTGATGAAAGAAAGTCAATGAGGCAGCATGGGAAAGTTAAAAAAATTGTACTTTTTTAAGCAAAAAAATAGCTGCCTGGAAAAGTCTCCAGGCAGCTATTAAAAAATTATAGAGATAATGATTACTTATAATTAAACGTCATGGCGTTATTCCGGCACCCGACACGAACTGAACCGCCGTTTTTCAGCTCACCGAAAAGGATTTCCTCTGTGAGGATATCACCTATTTCTTTCATAATCAGACGACGCAGGGGGCGTGCTCCATAAGCCGGTTCATATCCCTTCTTCGCGAGCCAGGCTTTTGCTGCAGGGGTGAGCGAGATTTTGATCTCTTTTTCCTTCAACTGATCCTGGAGTTCCGCAACCATTTTAACGACGATTTTTTCAACTGTCTGCATATCAAGCGCTGAGAAGCTGATGACGGCATCGAGGCGATTCCTGAACTCAGGGGTAAACAGGTTTTTAATTGCTTTCTGTTCTTTTCCCTTTGAGTTGCCGGTGAACCCGATGGCCCGTTCACTGACTTCCCGTGCACCTGCATTGGTTGTCATGATAATGATCACATTGCGAAAATCAGCACGTCGTCCTGAGTTGTCCGTCAGGGTGGAATGGTCCATGACCTGGAGCAGGATGGAAAACACATCGGGATGTGCTTTTTCGATTTCATCGAGCAAGAGTACGGAGTAGGGGTGCTTGCGTATGGCATCGGTCAGCAGACCGCCCTGATCAAACCCGACGTAACCTGGAGGGGCTCCGATCAGTCGCGCCACCGCATGTTTTTCCATGTATTCACTCATGTCGAATCGTTCGAAATGCACGGACAAGGACGATGCCAGCTGCCTGGCGACTTCCGTCTTGCCGACACCTGTGGGGCCTGCGAACAGGAACGATCCTGTTGGAGACTGGGGATTGCCGAGGCCTGCCCGTGAGCGTTTTACAGCTTTCACCATCGCATCGATGGCTTCATTCTGTCCAAAGATGAATTTTTTCAACTTGCCTTCAAGGCCGGCTAGATCCCTGGTGTCATCGTTGGTTTTGCTGGTGACGGGAACCCTCGCCATTTTGGAAACGATCTGTTCCACATCGGCGACCTCTACGACCTCACCGGTTTTTCCCTGGAGCCTGAAAGCGGCGCCCACTTCATCCATGACATCGATGGCTTTATCCGGCAAAAAACGATCATTGATATAACGGTTGGCAAGTTCTGCCGTAGCATGAACCGCTTCATCCGCATAGGTGATCTGGTGATGCTGTTCATAACGGGACTGAAGACCGCGGAGTATGGCACAGGTATCCTCGATGGACGGCTCTTCAATGTCGATTTTCTGAAATCTCCTGGAAAGAGCGCGATCCTTTTCGATATGGTTTTTGAACTCCTCATAGGTTGTGGAGCCGATACAGCGGATGGTTCCGGCCTGCAGGGCCGGTTTTAAAAGGTTAGAGGCGTCCATGGAGCCGCCGCTTGTGGCTCCTGCACCGATAATGGTGTGCATCTCATCGATAAAGAGGATGGCATTGTCTTTTTCTTCGATGGCTCCCACTACTTCCTTAAGACGTTTTTCAAAGTCGCCTCGATATTTTGTGCCTGCGACCAGGGTGCCTAAATCCAGCATGTAGATTTCAGTGCCGCTGAGCAGGTCGGGAACCAGTTTATTCGCATCCGGGCTTTCAGCCTCTCTGGCGATCCCGTCTTCATGGATGCGCAGGGCCAGGCCTTCGGCCATGGCCGTCTTACCGACTCCGGGCTCACCTACCAGGAGCGGATTGTTTTTCTTTCTCCGGCAAAGCACCTGCATCATGCGTCGAAGCTCATGATCTCTGCCGATCAGCGGATCAATGGTCCCCTCGGCCGCACGTTTGGAAAAATTGACGGTAAATTCCTCAAGGGGATCTCCGCTTTTTCCCGGGGATTGCCGTTTCTGGTGGGAGGGAGAGATGGGATCCTGTTTATCAACATCGCTTCTCAGATATTCCGGGAGCCCGTGGGAAATGTACTCCACCACTTCGAGCCGGCCTATTCCCTCGGAGCCGAGAAAATACACGGCATGGGAATCAGGTTCGGTAAGGATGGAAACCAAGACATCGCCTGTGTCCACCTGTTTTTTGCCGCAACTCTGCACATGGCTGACAGCGCGCTGGAGCACACGGTTAAAGGCAACGGTCTGGGCAGGCTCAGCCTCGATATTTTTAACAATAGGCATGCCGTTTTCAAAGAAACGTTCCAGACGTTGGAGAATATTGGCGTTATTGCCGCCGCATTTATCTATGATATGCCGGGCAAGATCATCATGGAGCAGCCCGTAGAGCATATGCTCAACCGTGACATACTCATGTTTGTGAGTTTTAGCTTCTTTTATGGCTTTTATCAGTGCCAGTTCCAATTCTTTACTCAGCATAATTACCTCGTATCAAGAGTGTCTGCTCTTGGCAGTGTTCATGGGACGTCCATGATCCATACCCTGATGGACTTTTTACTTTCCATTTTTTACCGGGTCTTGCCTCAAGGTCTTGCCGCTGTTTTCTTTCCCGTACTTTTACAGGAGGTTATGTTTCCGGGCAGACACGACTACCTGTCTTTTTCCAAAGAGCATTTCAACGGGAACTCGTTCATCTTGGCCAGCCGATGCACTTGCGCAACTTTGGTTTCACCAATCTCACGGGTATACACTCCCGCTATCCCCTTACCTTGATTATGCACATCCAGCATAATTTTGGTAGCATCATTCGTATCCTTGTTAAAAATTGTTTCAAGGATCATGACGACGAAATCCATGGTGGTGTAATCGTCATTGTGAAGAACTACCTTGTAAAAGGGTGGTTCCTTCAGTTCCTCCTTGTCCTTGAAAAGGACTTCTCCCTGGAGGTTCGAGTGTTCCTTGCTCATTGTTGAACAGTCTTTTTTCTTTCTTTTTTTAAGGGGTTGCTTGGGGCAGGCATTGCTGCCGGCCCGCGTCACATGTTGTGTACAGTTTTTCATTTTGCCTGTGTTACTAGTATTGTAATGCTCAGTGCTGATTTTTCAAGACCGCAAAACACTGTGCCCGGACACGGCTATCTCGGCATGCGCATCATTTCTATGAGGAGATGCTGCAGCACGATTTCCGGATTCAGAGCAGAACTTTTCAGCCGCATTTCAGCCTGGAGAATTTTTTCCATCCACGCCTCCAGGGTAGACAGGGAATAGGAAGATGCCGTTTTAAACTGCATGTACAGGGCATAGGGATGCCCGCTGAGCTCTTTTTTCCATGTCTCGCGATCCTTGAGTCCGGGGAGGCAGACGTTCTGGAATGTCTGGGCGGACATACCCTTCGTGAATCCGGTTTCAGGTTGTGATGCCAGTGCCCCGAACAGGAGGAGTGAACGGACAAAGTTACGCAGGGAGGCGACAATGGCCAAGGGGTGGATGCCGTTTTCCTGTAAGCGCTCAGCCATGGTCAGTACCTGCTGCACCCTGCCGTTGGTAAGGGCTCCGGTCAATTCAAAGATGGCTTCCTGCCTGGTCCGCCCAACCATTGCATCCACATCCGGGAGGGTTATCCGCTGAGCCTCACCCACATAATCAACCAGCTTACGCAGTTCATTGACCAGCGCCACCGGGTGGAAACCGACACGTTCATATAAAATCTCCACGGCTTGGGGCTCAAGGGTTTTGCCGTAGCCTGCGAGCGTGGATTTGATCAGATCGGCAAGTACGGCCTTCTGTGTTTTCTGTGCCTTGGAAGAGGCGCCTGTCTCCACACTGAGGTCAATAACCGTATGGGTGTCTTTCAGGTATTTATAGAGTTTTTTGCGTTTGTCGACCTCTTCGCTGATCAGCATCAGGATGTTGTTTTCAGGAAACCCGGCCTGCAGGGCATCCAGCATCTGCTGTTCCGGGTTGCCTGCTTCTCTTCCATGGGCTGACGCTCCACTTGCCTGCATGTTGTGCAGCAGCTCGGATGCCCACTTCAGGTCGCTGTCCGGCCTGGCAAATCCAAAGTAATGTTTCCATTCCTGCTCGTTTAAGCCTGCCAGGTCTGCTTCCTCATCCTCCAGGCCGATTCCCCCTGCCTTGAGCAGTGAAAGCAGGGTGCGGGCGGCTCTGTCGGGTTTGTTCTCCCCATACGCCTTTTCCGCCCTTGTCCAGATGCTTTTACTGGAATCTTTGGAGTGAAATACTCCGGTGTCCATTACCCGGTAGATCTGGCGTCCGGGAAGCAGACTGAAACTTTTGAGTTTGTTGAGGGTCTTCCCCGTATCCTCCTGTTCACCGTCTACAGGATGCACTGTTCCCGAGCTGCCCAGCAGTCCGGCCTCCAGCTTGGAGAGTGCTTCCCGGCAGAGATAGCGTTCCCCGAAAAGAAGAAAGACCTGCTCTGAGAGTGTGTCCAGTTTTTTGAAGAGCGTGGGAAGTTTTTCCCGGGTATATACAGCCATATATCAGTCAGTCGTGTTTGCGCTTTCACTTTGCGCCGGTTGTACCGGGAATTGCATTGCGTGCAATATGGCGGGCAGCGATCCCGGGTATACATAGATTTGCTTTTTTCTACTTGGGAAGACATGTGCTGCCTGCTCAAACACTTCGTCCCAGCCTGTTTCGGAGGTGCTTTTTGCCGCCAGTTCAGGAAAAAGAACCATGAAGGCATCATTAACCGAGGCCGTACCTGTTCCGGTAGTGGCCATGATGGATACGTTTCCGTACAACAATCGGGTCAGGTCGCTGTAAACTTTCATGCCGCCGCAGGATCCCAGACTAACAAATCGTTTGACATTGGGCAATCTGATTGCAATCTCCCCGGGCCGTTCGTAGATTGCCGACAAAGGAGTGAGGAGCTGTTCCTCTCGCCAGTAACTGTGGCCGCGCTGGGCCAGAATTTCCCAGCCGCTTTCTAAAAATTGCCGCAAAAGGGTTTGCTGTGCCTGGTCCCCTGCATATACGGACAGGGTGTGAATGATCTCAACCTGGTTCACCTGTTTGTGATATGTAGTGACGTTTCCCTGATTCTGCAGGGAGGAAAAGAGATCCCTTCCGCTTGTGAGGGTATTCGGTTTTGCTGTGTAGCCGTTGTGTTCCAGCAGACGGGTAAAGGAGAGAAAAGAGAGCATGCCGTCACTGTCCGGATAAAAAAGAGAGAGGGCATGCAGGACCCGGTCTGTTTTCCATTGTACAAAAGGAGTGCCTTGAAAACGCTCCAGGTCGATCCTTTGCAGATCATTTGCAATGGGCGACAGACGCATACGTCCTTTCTCCGTTAAGAGATCATGGTGATGCCTGGTGAGGTAAGCAAGGGTGGTACGGCAGTATGGGGCCGTATCGTGATCGGATTGTGCGCATCCCGCAAGTTCACTGATCAGGAATGTTCGCGCTTGCGGCGCTGCCGATTCCATGAGCGGGAGAATGTTTACGGAAAAGTCGAGCAGGTTGGTGATCTTATCCAGGGCCGGCTGCATGATGCATTCCAGCAGTTGTATCTGGCGCCCTGGATCAGCTGGAAAAAAAACAGCCAGAGTACCTTTTTGAGCATTGCCGGCAATGAAGTCCGAAAGGTAGTGTCTATCAGGGTCAAGCCGGGTGAGCGCCTGCAGGATATCTCCTGAATACAACGTAGTAATACGGGATCGAAGGATCGGGACCAGGATGTCTCGAAAGGAAGAGTCGTACAGATTTTCTCCTTCAGTCAACACCATATAGAGTCGCGCTGTGGTGAGTTCCCCGGCCAGATGTTTTCGAGCCGCGGCCGTGGCCTCTTGTAACAGCCCAACCATGGTTGCGGTGCTCCTGCTGTCTGCAGCCTGTTTAAAGCGCGATTCGTACTGACTCCTGATGTGTGAAGGCAGTTCCCGCAACCTGCCGTGGAGAGTTGCAGGGCTCAGCTGCATAAGGGCCCCTGTTGAGAGTTCCTGGCCATAGCGATTGGTGACTGCGTGCAGATTGTTGATGCTTCTTGCCAGATACCTGTTGCCTTTTCTCATGGCGGACAGCAGCAGTTCTTTCTGCTCACGGCTGAGCTGCTGATAGTGCTTTTCCCTGGCCTCCACAGGAAGGATAAAAAAGTGAACCAGCCAGTTGCGGGCCTCACGGCGGGAGAGCTTTCGGGACTGAAAAAGAGCCTCTGCAGTCCAGCAGATTTCCTGATCCAGGCCTGCAATATACGGCAGTATTTCCGTCACTGTGACGAGGTTCATCTGCTCGATGTCGGCGAGTGCTGCAAAAACCAGGGCCTGGGCAGTGGTGAATGACGAAAACAACGGCAGCCGGCTGCGGACAAATGCAATGGTCATGTTTTCAACACGGGAGACGGCTGTAAGTGCTGTCAGGGCCGGGTCGGATAATGGGGTGAGTCGGCCGATCATATGCAGGGCAATCTCAGGCGTCATATCCGGAAGGCTCAGCAATGCCTGGAAGGCAGAGCCGCTGTTGAGGCTCAGGCTGCGCATAGCCTTGAGCCCTCTGAGCGCCTGTTCCACATCGTTCACGGCCGGCTCCATCCATTTTTCAAAACAGAGTGTCTGATTATAGGTAAAACGAGTTGTAATGAGCAGCGACCAGATGTCCTGACATTGGCTGAAAGAAAGCGGCCTGAGCAGACAGAACCTGCGAAAGATACGCTGGGCGTTGTAATCGAGTCCTTTCAGTATTTCTTTGCCATAGGCTTTTTGTTCACTGGTCAGGCAGTCGTTTTTCTGGTAAAGACGAGCGGTCCGGTTCCGGCTGGTCCTGTCAAGATCGAGGGAGGCTCCGAGAGTGGAGCAGGGCATGGTGACGACCCAGAGGATGCAGGCTGTCAGGAAAATGAGGCGCAGCATGCTATTTTCAATTTAACGATACGATACGTATGCAACTTTTTCCTCTCAAGCTCCAGTGGGCGTCGTCGGAACGTTTTGTGCCGACCCTTGCCATGCTCCTTGCCGTAACACTGTGGGGCAGTTCCTTTGTGGCCATGAAAATCGCGTTTGCCGATATCGATCCTTTTTTTGTCATATTCGGGCGTCTTAGCGTTGCATCTCTCTGCTTTTTACCGTTTTTTCGAAGGTGCGGGGGCGGAACTCTTCAGCGGCGTCATCTGCTGCCGCTTGCCGGGATGGCCCTTTGTGAGCCGTGCCTGTATTTTCTGTTTGAAACCGTGGCGCTGCAGTATACCAGCGCTTCCCAGGCTTCCATGATCACGACCATGCTGCCGCTTCTGGTGGTCCTGACTGCTGCTCTGGTGCTGAAGGAAAAACTTTCCGCCAAAATGGTCGCCGGTTTTCTTGTCGCCGCGGCAGGGGCTCTCTGGTTGAGCCTGGCAGGTAATTCCACTGAGCAGGCACCCAATCCGATACTTGGTAATTTTCTGGAGTTCATGGCCATGGCCTGTGCCACCGGCTATATCATTTTAGCCAAGGTCCTGACCAGGGAACTGTCTCCTGTGATTATAACGGCCGTGCAATCCGTCATGGGTGCATTGTTCTTTTTACCCTTTCTTTTTCTTCCCCGGGTTGCATTACCGATTGACGCACCTGCATCGGCCTTTTTTATTGTACTGTATCTCGGTCTGTTTGTCAGCGCCGGAGCCTATGGATTGTATAATTACGGTGTCAGCCGCCTGCCTGCAAGTCAGGCATCGGCTTTCATAAACCTGATTCCGGTCTGTTCCATTGCCCTTGGGTATATTTTGCTGGGAGAACGCTTGAATTTTTGGCAGATTGCGGCCTGTATCCTTGTTTTTTCAGGGGTTCTTATCAGTCAGGAAAAAGCTGGTGCGAAAAAGCATGCATTGAATCAAAGGCTTAGGCTTGAGGATGAAAGATGAATAAAACTCTGGTGCTTGCAGGAGTGCTGCTCATAGCCGTGGGGCTGTGTTGGCCATGGGTCAGCCGAATTCCATTTGGCAAACTTCCGGGAGATATCACTGTGGTGCGGGAAAACGTTCGATTCTATTTTCCTGTAACTACCTGTATCGTCATCAGCATCATTGTGACGCTGCTGTTTCGGATTTTCAGGAAATGAGCCGGTGAACGATTACCGGCTCGCACACACGGAGGCGTACTGCCTCTCTTGCTCAAGGTATCATCGACTGGGTTGGGAAAAAGCGCTGCCCCATGCAGAACGACTCATGGAGCAATTGGACGGTACGGGGACTATTCAGTTTGCAGAGACATCTACGTCAAATGCGGAAATGTTGACCACGGATTGGCTTTTCGGAGACGCACGGGGCAAGATGTTCGGTGTTCTGGCAGGACGAAATCGGCAGGGAGAAGAGTGTGTCTGTTACGCTTTTTCCGGTCAGTATCGAGGGGCGTGGAGTGTGCCCGGATGGGTGGAGCCCCTGTTTGATCCCCTTGCCTTTGAACGATTGACCCGGGAAAGGGAAGCCGCCATCAAGGCACTCACAAAGGAGCTTGCCGATCCGAACTCTGCAGACGAGCAGTACCGAAGAATTAAAAAAGAGCGTAAACAGTTATCGCAATCGCTCATGCAGGAAATTCATGCATTGTATGAGCTGCGTAACTTTCGCGGACAACGTCTTCCCCTTGTGGAGGTTTTTCCCTCCGGAAGCGCTCCGCCGACCGGAACCGGCGACTGTTGTGCGCCGAAGCTCATACACCACGCTGTGTTCAATAATATTATTCCTGAAGGACTGGTTGAATTTTACTGGGGACGGCAGAATCGATCCGGAACACGCCTGCACGGGCGCTATTATCCACCGTGCCGGGAGAAATGCATGCCCATTCTCGGGTTTTTGCTCTGTGGGTTGGAGGAAGAAAGCAGGTGAACATCTCGTTACTTGATATTATCAGGCAGGATCCGGATTTTGTCGTGGTCAATAAGCCTGGAGGGCTCCTGGCTGTTCCCGGCAGGGGCGCTGATAAACAGGATTGCGTGACCAGGCGTGTTCGCCGGATGTTTCACGGATGCATTGCACAGCCTGCGGTGCACCGGCTGGATATGGCTACTTCCGGACTTATGGTGGTGGCTTTGACCGACCATGCCCATAAAACATTGAACAGACAGTTTGCCGAGCGACGGGTGGGCAAAAGATATGTGGCACTGTTGGAGGGAATACCGGAGAGAGAAAAAGGAACCATCACCCTGGCATTCAGACTGGACCCTGAAAACAGGCCGTGCCAGGTTTTCGATCCTGTGCAGGGGAAAACAGGAACCACGCGCTACAGGGTTATGAGTTTTCAGGGCAATCGAACCAGGGTGGAGTTTTTTCCTGAAACCGGGAGAACCCATCAGCTCCGTCTGCACAGCAGTCATGTCCTGGGTCTGGGGTGTCCCATCGTCGGCGATGCCTTGTATGGAACAGGACAGGATGGGGATGCCATGCTCCTGCATGCGGCAGGATTACAGTTCGACCATCCCGTAAGCGGAGAGCGGTTGTGTTTTGTTTCGGTTCCTCCGTTTTAACCCGCATTTCTCACGACTTTTTTTGAGTAATTGTTTAACTGGTTGAATTAATAAAGTTATTCACACCTGTTTTCTATAGATATCTCTGGATCTTCCAGAAGTATTACCATCCCCGGATAGATCTCGTCAGGATCGCTGATCCGGCTTCGGTTGATCCTCTGCAGGTCCTCAGCTGCCTGTCCATTACAGAAAAGATCCACAGCGATTTGCGACAGGGTATCGTCTTTTTTGACGATATAGAATCGGGGCTGCACCTGCTGCACCGGAGCGGGCGCTTCAACTGCAGGATCAGGAGGATGCGTGTCGGCTTGAGTCGTTTCCGCCGGCGACAGGGTATTGGGTGGGCTGGTGTCAGGTTCCGGGGGCGTTGCCGGCAGGGCAGGCTTGTCCGCAGTCGTCCGGAGTGCCGGTGTTGCGTCCGTCTGTTCGGCATGATGCGGTTGATGGACTTGCTGTTCCTGCTTTATGCCGTCCTGTTCACCGGCCGCAGAGGCTTGACTCCGGTGGGGGGCGGCATCCAACTTCCGGGGAGTTTCCGTCACAGGTTCTTTTGGGGTAACATCCGCCAATGACGCTTCCGATTGTCCGGCGCCGGTCAGTTGATCGGCTTTCTGCTCCTGCTCAAGCAGGTTGTCTGCCTGCGGAACGGTAACCGGCAAGATGAAGTACCTGGGAAGCAGCAGACCGGCCAGGCCGAGTATCAAAACCATGGCAAAAAACCATTTCTTCCTGCCTGACGGGCGCTTCACTCTGCCGGCAGCCAGTCGTTCGGCATTTCTGCGGATAGATCTGTTTTTTACCAGGCCTGTCAGGGTTATTGCATCCTGCAGATCGGAGAGACGTTTATGCAGGCCCGGATAATCAGCGGCTGACTTGGCTGCAGCGTGAACAAGTTCAAACGCGTCCAGGAGGCTGCCGTGGCTTTCTGCTGCAGCTGCCTCTTCCATATACTGGTCGGCCTTTTTGCGGCGAGTATCAATTTCTTCAGTGAACTGAGCAAGTTCTTCGTTGCTCAGCTTTTCTTTGTGAGCCGTCAGAAGCGCTCCGGCTTCAATGATGTACCCGCTGTCGATTCGTTCTCTGATGTTTTGAGCGAAATTACTCACAGGCATTCCCCAAGCAGAATATAGGCGTAATACGAACGCTGCCGTATCGTTCCCTGCGAAAAATTACACTGTACCAGATATATGAAAACAAAAAAAGGGGAATGCCTTTTCAGGCATCCCCCCTTGAAACAACAAAAGAATAAGAGATCTTAAGGAAAGAGATGCTTGATGGCGTCTCTCTCGCCTGCCAGCTCATCCTGGTTCTGTTTAATGCGCTCTTTGCTGAAGTCGCTTACTTCCAGACCTTCGACGATTTTCCACTCGCCGTTTTCAGTGGTAATCGGGAAAGCGAAGATCAGGTCTTCATCAACACCGTAAGGGTTGCCGGCACTGTAAACACCCATGCTGACCCAGCCGCCGTTGGTGCCCATGGCCCAGCTTCTCATGTGATCTACAGCTGCAGATGCTGCAGATGCTGCACTGGAAGCACCGCGTGCCTTGATGATAGCAGCACCGCGCTGTTGAACGACAGGAATAAAATCATTTACATTCCAGTCATCGTCAACTTGAGGTTTAACAGGCTCGTTTTTGGCTTTGGCATAGCTGATATCAGGATACTGAGTGGCTGAGTGGTTACCCCAGACAACCATCTGCTCAATTTCCGTAGTATGGCAACCGACTTTATCAGCAACCTGAGAAAGGGCGCGGTTGTGATCCAGACGCATCATGGCGGTGATGTGTTTCGGGTTCAGGTCAGGTGCGTTTTTCAGCGTGATGAGTGCATTGGTGTTGGCAGGGTTACCGACAACCAGGACTCTTACGTCACGGCTGGCATTGTCATTGAGGGCTTTACCCTGAGCGGAAAAGATCGCCGCGTTTGCTTCCAGCAGATCGGCACGCTCCATTCCCGGACCGCGGGGACGTGCGCCGACAAGAATGGCGTAATCGACGTCTTTGAATGCTACATTGGCATCGTCAGTGGCTACCACGCCGGCAACCAGCGGGAATGCGCAGTCGTTGAGTTCCATAACCACGCCGTTGAGCGCGCCCATGGCCGGTGGGATCTCGAGCAGCTGCAGGATAACAGGCTGATCCGGTCCGAGCATGCTGCCGCTGGCTATGCGAAAGATAATGGAATAGCTGATCTGTCCGGCAGCGCCTGTTACTGCCACGCGTACTGGTGCTTTCATTGGTCTTCTCCTTACATACAGTTTGTATTAACAAAAATAGTAGGCCACAAAATGAACTACTGCAAAACGAATTCGCTCCCCTGAAAGAGGGCGGCACTATCGCCTGTCAAACGCACTGGTTGAGCAATTATACAGGCCACCTTGAATAATTTCTTTTTCGCCCAATCTCGGCGTTATGCTCGAATAATTATCCTCGAAATATCAACTATATGTCTGTGATAATTTTTCTCGCATGCCTTGACCTTGAACGAAAAATCTCATTATTCAAGATACCCTACAGAAAGAGATACCCGAAACGGACCATTACCGGCTCCACTCAACAGATATTGCGCATGCACGATACTGTGCACGGCCATGTATTGTATAGGTATAGAAAATTGCAGGCACCCTTTCCCCCGTTACCCACTCAAGATAATCACGAATACTGATACCTAGCAAACGCTAAAAAGTCAAGCCTTGAATAGATGAGGGCTCATTCAGTGATTGGTCTGCTTTTTCACCAAATTCAGGAGAATATGGAAGTGTGGAAAATGATGCCGGGCTTTTTCTGTGTTTCATTCCGGCCTGGGGCTGCAGAGGTTCCTGTACGGAAAACCGGTGACAGCCGTTTGGTTTATCTGAAAGTCTCCGGCAGCGAGCAGAAGGTACCATGCCGGAGTGATACACTTTCATAACAGCGAAGCGGTGTCATCGTTACGGCCGGCCAACCTGGCCGGCCATGCTGGTTAGTAGATATAGCGGTCAGAGATGACCATCATCAGGGTTTCATAGGTAAATCCCCAAACGTACCCTCTGGAGACAGGGATACAGGGAAACAGTCGGCTCGGATTTGCCTGGAGCATCGGACGCTGGATAATGTTGGCCTGGTTGCTGACAAACTCCATGGATAACCACTCATAATGGCTGATCTCGGAATCCTGGAGAGTTATTCCGGGACGAGCGGATATTTCAAAAAGAAAAGTGGTGACAGGCGTAGGGATCCCCATGCGATTGCCCGCTGTTCGCACCGGGTATTGTTTGACCAGGCAGTTTTGGTGCAAAGTTATCCCGCACTCTTCAAAAGTCTCTCTTTTGCACGTCTGCAGGAGATCGGCGTCCGCGCCGTCCCTTCGACCTCCCGGAAAGGCGTACTGGCCGGACCAGGGGTCTTTCGGGTCTGAAACACGTTTGAGAACAAGTATTTCCGGGATGGTCCGCTTGAGGATGATTGCGGCGACTGCCGCTTCTTTTATCGGTCTGTTCATGGGAATGTATGTTTGGTAGTGTTGACGGGTCACCGGCGGCGCCTGGTTGTAACTTCCCCTGCAGATGATATTCCACTGTTGCATTACAGGAAACATAAGAGTATATCAGCAAATACCCGGCAGGAAACGGCTGGTGTTCAGAGTTTGGAGCCGTTGCCGCCTGCGTTGCTGAACAGTGATTTTCCGGCGGAAAGTTATGCATACAGTGTCTTTAATCATCAAAATGCGTTAGAGGCAAGTTATGAGAGGAAAAATACGCGTAACTTTTCGGTGAATAATGGGCTTTGCATGCTGCATGGGGCAGAGAGGAAAAAACGTTCGTTTTCTTTTTGATTTCGCAATCGGGCAACGTCCCCGCGGCTGCAATGGCCCGGTATGGCGGATATGACCGCCCATGGAGCACTGCATCTCAAACAAGGCAACGGAAGATGTGCCGGCAGCTGTATTCGCGGACGCAGACGAACCGATAACCACTGCGTGTTGAACAATCAACTTCAGGGGGGAGAATGGCGATAATAACCATTTCAAGGGGGTCTTTCAGCAGAGGGAAAGATGTGGCCGAAAAACTGGCCTCAAAGCTGTCCTACGCATGTCTTTCAAGGGAGGTTCTGCTTGAGGCGTCCGAGGAATTCAATATCCCTGAAATCAGGTTATCCAGGGCTCTGCATGACAGCCCTTCCCTTTTTGAGCGTTTTCATCAGGGGCGTATGCTCCGCTACATGAGTTTTTACAGATACGCTCTTTTGAAAAGCGTCCAACAGGACAATGTGGTGTACCATGGTTTGGCCGGTCATTTTTTTCTCAAAGATATTCCCCATGTTTTTAAGGTCAGGATTCTCGCCAGGATGGATGACCGTATCAAGGAGGTGATGAAACGCGACAATCTCTCTGCCCGGCAGGCGCGCAATCTGATCCTCAAGGATGACGAAAATCGCAGACACTGGGGATTGTATCTTTATGGGACGGATACCTGGGACAGCAGGTTGTATGATATGGTGCTCAATGTCGACCATCTGACAGTAAACGATGCCGTTGACTGCCTGCTTGAAATCATCGTGAAACCCATTTTTCAGACAACCGTACAATCTCAGCGTATTCTGGATGATATGACGCTGGCCGCATATATACATACCCTGCTGATCCAGTATTCCCTGATGGTGGAAGTAAAGGTGAAGGATCGCATTGCCTATATCGAACATATGGGTGATGCGCTGAAATCGGATACGCTGCTTCGCACGAGAATTGAAGAGATAATCCAGGGTGTGGACGGTGTAAAAGACGTGCGGTTTATAGATTCCGCCGGCGATGCCGACAAGCCTGAACATCTGCCGGCCGACCGACCCGAATAATATTCAACAGTGGTTTTCCAACCCATATATGAGGTAGTCCGCCCGAAATCCATCCTTAAAGGAATCTGTATATTTTCTGGAGAATTTTGATGCGAATTTTGATTTACGGTGCAACGGAATCCGGATATATGGCCGCTTTGCGCCTGCATCAGGATCATGATGTGACCTTGCTCGATGAGCAGGAACGTGTGAGCGATAAGTTCAGTAATCTGGATATCAGCTTTGTCGAAGGCGGCGGCGCCGATGTCGAAGCCCTGGTGCAGGCCGGTGCGGCCAAGATGGATCTTTTTATTGCCTGTTCCGCCTTGGATGAGGCAAATGTAGTTGCCTGCTGGACCGTAAAAAAAATAGCCGACATAGAGACCGTCTGTTTTGTGGGTACCATGGAATTGTATAACAATCTCGTTTCCCATGTGCACAGCAGGTATCAGACGCCCTATGATATTGATACGGTAATCTGGCCCGAGCAGCTGCTTACCCATGAGATTTTTCGCATTGTCTCCGTACCGGAGGCGATCGATGTTGAATATTTCGCCAATGGGCGGGCAAAATTGTTTGAATATCGTATTAAGGAAGATTCCTTTATCCGTGACCGCAGGGTTATGGACTGTTCGTTTCCGGAAAACGTTCTCATCGTTGGGATAACAAGGGAGCATGAGTTGTTTATCCCGGATGGATCCACCACGATTCTTCAGGATGACAAGGTGGTTTTCATGGGAACAGGCGCAGCTTTGGATGGATTTGCCGCCCAGTTTTTCCAAAAAAACAACACCATTAAAGAGGTGGTGGTCATCGGTGGAGGGAATGTCGGCTTTCTGCTGACCATGCAGCTGGAACAGGCCGGCTTGCGCGTTAAACTGATTGAAAGAAGTAAAGAACGGTGCACGTTTCTGGCTGATAATCTGAAAAAAACATTGGTTCTCAATGGTGACGGCACCGATCTGGAACTGCTGGAAGGAGAGTCTCTGGGAGATGCGGATGTAACCATCTGCGTTACCGATAATGACGAGAAAAATCTTCTTTGCTCTCTGCTTATGAAACAGCTCGGTTCCAGACGCATCATCACCAGGGTGAGTAATGAGCGCACCGGTCAGCTTTTCGAGCGTGTCGGCATTGATGTGGTCGTCTCCCCGAGGGAATCTGCAATGCGGGAATTGATGAACAGGCTCCAGGCCCGCAACGTGAATATCCTTGCCGTGGTGGAAGGCGGCCAGGGAGAAGTGCTCAGGGTCACTCTGGATCAAGGATTTCCGGAGACCAAAGTCAAGGACATCCATTTTTCCGCCGGGGCTGTGATCGGCGTTATCCAACGCGGGCGTCAGATGCTTATTCCCAAGGGAGACACCAGCCTTCAGCCCGGTGACATGCTGAAAATTTTTACCAAGTCCACTGACGCCGACGCTGTCAAGGCAATGTTCAACAAATGAGACCTCTCTATGTTTTTTCAGCCCTTGGCCTGATCATGGTGGCGTTCGGTGCTATCATGCTGCTGCCCATTGTGGTGGCCCTGCTGGAAAGGGAGTATTCTTCGGTTGCGCCCTTTATGCTCGCTTCTCTCATCTCCATCGGTTGCGGCCTGGTGCTGCAGAAGCTGGGCGGCTTTAACCGAAATTTCGATAAACTACAGCGTAACGAAGGACTGCTGATCGTCTGCCTGAGCTGGGTTGTTTCCGCGGCAATGGGGGCCATCCCCTATCTTTTTTTCGGTCTTTCACCGTTGGACGCTTATTTTGAAGCTGTTTCCGGTATTACCACAACAGGGGCGACCATTCTTCAGGATTTCAGCCGGTATCCCAAAGATTTCTTTTTTTGGCGCAGCCTGACCCAATGGCTTGGCGGTATGGGGATTATTGTACTCTTTGTCGCGATTCTGCCGCAGTTCGCCGTAGCCGGCAGGCAGATGTTTTTTGCAGAAGCTCCGGGGCCGACTGAGGAAAAGGTCACCCCGAGAATAACCCACACTGCAAAAGCACTGTGGCTGGTGTACCTGGGATTGACCCTGCTGGAAATCGCCTGCCTTGCCATTGCAGGGATGCCCATGTTCGATGCCGTCTGCAACTCTCTTTCCACCATGGCGGCAGGTGGTTTTTCACCGCATCCTCAGTCAATCATGGGTTATGGGAGCAGCACCATCACCTGGATTGTCACCATTTTTATGTTGTTTGCAGGCAGCAACTTTGCCCTCCAGTATCGGGTATTGGCCCAGAAAAAGCCGATGGCTTTGTTGAACAGTGAAGAATTCAGAGGATACCTGAAAATTATTTTCGTCAACGGGGCAATCCTGGTCGTACTCCTGATGAGTAAGGACGCGCTCCATCTCGGTGATGCCGTCCGTGAGAGTTTGTTTCAAATAGTTTCCATCATCACCACTGCCGGATTTTCCTCTTCTGACTTTGCGCTCTGGTCCGTGGCTGCCCAGACAGTGCTTTTTGCCGTCATGCTGGTCGGCGGATGCGCCGGTTCGGCAGGCGGCGGGGTAAAGGTTATTCGGGTGCTCCTCGGCTTAAAGTATCTGCGTCGTGAAATAATCCAGATTGTGCATCCCAAAGCTGTCCTGCCTATCAAAGTGGACAGGAAGACCGTACAGGATGATATTCTTCGCCAGGTACTGGGTTTTTTACTTTTTTATTTCACCCTGATGATGTTCTCTTCGCTTCTTGTTACCGCCATTGAGGGAAATGTGCATATCGGTCTGGTCGGTACGGCTGCGACCATAGGAAATATCGGCCCGGGTTTTGGTGAGATCGGTCCCATGGGAACCTTCGGCAACCTTACGCCGGTCACCAAAATAATTTTTATCATCAATATGGTGGTGGGCCGTCTTGAATTGATTCCTTTCCTTGCCATGCTCCATCCCGATTTCTGGAGCTTTGCCCGAAAATAATCGCACTGATTGTGTTGTGATTGAACAAAGGGTGTCTTAAGGTGATCGCATACAATTTTAAATTACATATGAGATACGATTATGACAGCACACCCTCTTGAAAAACTGGAAGGCTATACCGCCTTTAGCGGACCTGTGGTGACGATCATCCTGGATGGTATGGGGATCGGGCCCGGCGATGCCAGTGACGGCGTCTCTGTTTCCTACACCCCGGTTCTGGATGCAATTCGTACAACACCCCTGAGTACGCAGCTCAAAGCCCATGGTACCGCAGTGGGGCTGCCTTCGGATGATGATATGGGCAATTCGGAAGTGGGGCACAACGCGCTGGGAGCCGGACAGGTTTTTTCCCAGGGCGCCAAGCTGGTCAACGAAGCCCTGCAGTCAGGAGCCGTCTTTGCCGGTGAATGTTGGCAGCAGGTCGTACGGATGACCGAAAAAGGCGGTATCCTGCATCTTATAGGCATGATTTCCGATGGTAATGTGCACAGCCATATAAACCACCTGAATATACTGCTGGACCAGGCTGCGCAGCAGGGAATTCCAAAAGTGCGTGTACACGGTTTGCTCGACGGCCGCGATGTGGGAGCTAAAAGCGCCCTGGAGTATTTTCTTCCTCTGGAAGAAAAACTCGCAGACTTGTCCACGGATGGCCGTGATTACCGTATGGCATCGGGCGGCGGACGCATGGTGACGACCATGGATCGATACAACGCCGACTGGCAGGTGGTTGAAAAGGGGTGGAAGACCCATGTCTTGGGTGAAGCCAGGCAGTTCGGTTCAGCCGCTGAAGCCATACGCACCTATTATGAGGAAGACCCGGCCATGATCGATCAGTACATGGACAGTTTTGTCATAGCCGAGGATGGAAAGCCTGTTGGTACCATTGAAGATGGGGATGCGGTGATTTTTTTCAACTTCCGCGGCGACAGGGCCATCGAGCTTTCCCGTGCCTTTGATGAAGAGACCTTCACTGAGTTTGACCGTCAGCGGCATCCCAAGGTTTTTTACGCAGGCATGATGCAGTATGACGGTGATGCCATGATTCCCAACAACTTTTTGATAGCACCGCCCGCCTTTGCCAACACCCTGAGTGAATATCTCTGTGACAACGATATCACGGCCTATGCCGCCTCCGAGACCCAGAAGTTCGGTCATGTCACCTATTTCTGGAACGGTAACCGTTCCGGCTATGTGAACGAGAGTCTTGAAAAATACGAGGAGATACCCTCTGACCGCATTACCTTTGACCTGCGCCCCTGGATGAAGGCGGAAGAGATAACCTCTGCAGTGATCAAAGCCGTTGAGAGCGGGCAGTATAAATTTATCCGCCTCAACTATCCCAATGGGGACATGGTGGGACATACCGGTGTGGAAGGCGCTGTTCGTGTTGCCGTGGAAACCGTAGATCTCAGCCTCGGACGCCTGCTGGCCGCCATAGAAAAGGCCGGTGGAATCGCCGTTGTCACCGCAGATCATGGAAACGCGGATTGCATGTGGACCGAAAAGAAAGGCGTCCGCGCCCCTATGGTCGCACATACCAAAAATCCGGTACCGTTTGTCATCCTGGATTACAGCGGGGCCAACCGTTTTGCCCTGGCTGAAGTTGAAGGGCCGGGATTGGCAAACGTGGCGGCGACCATCTGCAATCTGCTGGGATTTGCTGCACCTTCCATGTATGAGCCTTCCCTGGTTCGGCTTGAAGTGTGATTACAAAGATACCCTCAATGTTGTTCCGGGCATGGAGCTGTGTACTCAGCTCCATGCCCGACGCCTCACTGCAGTCACATTATTTTCCCGGGGAGAGGGGTTACCGGGAATTGTTCGGCACCCCCCGGTTGAGAAAAAAATAAATTAATTTCTTGGCGTTGCAGCCTTTTTATGCCCATAATATAGGTAAAGCATTTCTGTTTTTCCTGTGTCTGTCCGGGAACACAATCACGTGCTGTATTCGTTTCCTTGATCTGTAGGCTGTTTCCGGATAGATGATTTCCCAATCACAGCCGCCGCAGGAGGGTTCGAAATGGCAACCCGGTCACCGTCTTCTCTGGCTCACCATATTTCCGCAGTAAAAAAAGAAGAACGCGTCTTTGAAAACGCCTTTCAGGCGGTAAGCCGCATGATTCTTGAAAGTCCCATAGACAAAGTCCTGGTCAACGGTAAATCCACCTTTGATTTCACTATATTCCGCAAGGATAAGAAACATATTGTGGGGATGTATGATGAAATCAATTCCTTTGTTTCCTTTGTCAAAGATGCCGGCCAGGGTGGATCATCCAAAGAGATGGCCTATGTGCTGGTCGGTGAACCAGGCAACGGTAAAACCTTTCTTGTTGAGTACCTCTGCCGTCTGTATCGGGAATTTCTTACGGAACCAAAAAACAGAAGGTATACGTTTCGGTTCAACAATCTTGACAAAATAGGGAATTACGGCGGAATTACCTCCATCGA
This sequence comes from Desulfobulbaceae bacterium, assembly GCA_963678525.2. Classification (GTDB taxonomy): domain Bacteria; phylum Desulfobacterota; class Desulfobulbia; order Desulfobulbales; family Desulfobulbaceae; genus Desulfogranum. Next base: position 15,930 of record CAXXDG010000002.1, on the reverse strand, counting down.
GTCCCAGACCTATGAAGATCCCATTGTTCTGGCCATGAATCTCATGGAGACAGGAAAAGAAACCGGGGAATACCTGGCCGGGAAATTCAGGATCAGCGACGATCAACTGGAGCAGTGGTTCGAGAATTACAGACCCCTTGGCGCCTGCTCCGCCTATATATTCAACGATATCCTCAACTATACGGGCGGGGATTTGGATGAGGCCCTTGACTTTGTGGAGATCGTCCCGGTTCCCCTGGTGGAGAGCCTTGGAACCGTGACCGGTAAATATCCGGCAAAGGATAAGATCACCTCTTCAGCGGTGGATCTGCTCGGCGAAGAATCCATCCAGCGCCTTCTGCACATCACGGACACCAACAATCCCTATCGTTTTGATCTCCGCCGGGGCGCCCTGGCCAGAGTTGCGGGCGGCGGCATTCATTTCAGTGATGAAATGTTCAAAAACAAGAAGGATCTGGTGCAGGTGTATCTGGGGGTCATCCAGAACCGGACCATTGAAATCGACGGGTATCGCTGGCCCATCGACACCCTGATAATCGCCACCAGCAACAACTCCGAATTTAACCGTTTTCTCTCTGAAAAAGAGGAAGCGCCGATCATTGACCGCTGTCGTATCTGTTATGTATCCCACAACACCGATTACCTGCTGCAGAGGGAGTTGACCGATTACGCCATCGGTAATGAGTCCAAGACCACCCTGACCGGTGAAAGCATGCATCAGGATCCCAACCTCAATTATGCCGCCTCGGTTGCCGTGGTTTTGAGCAGATTGCCCCGTTCCGAAAAGCTGACCCCTGTGGAAACCATGAAACTCGCTGCCGGGGAAGTTGCCGGTGAAAAGAGCATCAAGACCCTGTCTGAGGTCATAGACGTACTCAATCAGGAGCATGACATCACCAAACGGTTCGGGCAGAAAGGCCTGGGGCAGCGTAACCTGGGACGCTCCATGCAGCTGCTGCTCGAAAGTTCGGAGACCAACGAGGGCCGCTGCATGTTTGCCTATGATGTGTTTCTGGCTCTGGATCGCATCATTCTTGACTATGTTGCCGACGCCAATGACCGCTCCAAGTTCCTGGACGATCTCAAGATAGCCAAGGGACTGTACCGTGAGCGGATAATGACCGAGATGTTCAATGCCTACATGGATGAGCCCCTGGCTGTACGCAAGGACGTATTGAACTATGTGAACATGATTATCGGCATAGATGCCGAGAACCTCGGCGTTGATAAAATGTGGAAGTATAAAAATCCGCAGACCGGTGAATTGCAGGCGCTGAAGATCGATGAGCGCTATATCGACTCAGTGGAGGATTATCTGGGGCTCAAGACCCGTGAACGAAAGGATTCGTTCCGTACCTCCATTCGCCGTATTTACGGCCAAAAAATCTCCGTCAACCCGGATTATGATTTCATGGACAACCTGGAGCTGGTCAAGGCTGTCACCGACGTGCGCCTCAAATCAGATATCGCCGGTGCAGGCAGCCTCATTGGAGCGCTTGCCAACAGAACCAATGAAGAAAACCAGAAATTGTATGATCGAATGGTGGATACCATGTTGAACAAACTGGGCTATTGCACGACCTGCGCACAGAAAACCATCGAATATTTTTGTACGCAGGTTGATGAGGGGTAACCGGCATGGCCGGCCCGGTCGGCCGGCTGTAACGATGACACCGCTTCGCTGTTATGAAAGTGTATCACTCCGGCATGGGGTCTTCCGGTCCCTGTCGGAGACGCTCATATAAACATCAAGACTGCTGAGAAAAGGGAAGGAAGGGAGCATCCCATGAAAAAAATGCTTCAACTCTATGCAGATGCCCGGGAAAAGGGGCTGACACCGGAACAGGATAACAAGATTCGGCAGGAAATACGGCTGACCGAACAAAGGGAGCAGCCGACACATGATCTTGCAGGTATGCCTCCTGCAAAGCCTGCCGGGTCCGTGTATGCATACTCGGATCTTTTGCACCTTCAGGGCGACAACGGGGGCGGTTCGCTCAGCTTTGCTTCGATTCATTCCCTTGAGTACCTGCTGGAGCGCGACGCCCTGCGGGAAAAAGATGGATTTCCCAGGAAAATTCGGATTGGTAAAATCGTTAAGCCTGGAACCGACGGAGACAACAAAATCGTTGTGGTCCCCACCACGGTAGAGGAGAAATTTATCCACGACACTCTTCGTCCCCGGGATGAAGGGGAAGGAAAAGGTGAAGGTGAAGGGGAACAGGGGAGCGAAGGCGGAGCCGGAGAAGGTGAAGAAGGAGAGGTTATCGGAGAACAGCCGGTCCATGAGCAGCAGGGAGGAGCAGGCGGCGCAGGCCAGGGAGAAGGCGGCGGCCACGAGATCGAGTCCAATGCCTATGAGTTGGGGCGGGTGCTCACCGAACAGTTTCGACTCCCCAACCTGCAGGAAAAGGGCAAAAAACGATCACTGACCCGCTATGTGTATGACCTGACGGATAAAAATAGAGGGTTTGGTCAGGTTCTCGATAAGAAAGCCACCATGCGCAGGATTATCCAGACCAATATCAGCCTGAAGCGGGTCACTCCTGAAAAGCCCATTGATGCGGAAAATCTACTTATTTCACCGCGGGACAGGGTCTATCGCATTCTTTCCAAGGAAAAGGATTTCGAATCGCAGGCAGTGGTCTTTTTTGTACGCGACTATTCCGGTTCCATGGGTGGAACTCCTACGGAACTGGTCGTAAATCAGCATGTGCTCCTCTATTCCTGGCTTATTTATCAGTATGAGAACCAGGTGGAAACCCGATTTATACTCCATGACCTGGAGGCAAAGGAAGTGGAGGATTTCTATACCTATTACAATCTCCAGGTTGCAGGAGGAACTCAGGTATCCTCCGCCTATGCCCTGGTCAATGAGATTGTTGAGCAGGAACAGCTTGAACGTGATTACAATATTTATGTCTTTCACGGTACGGACGGCGATGACTGGGACACCAAGGGAGAGAAGGCACTCCCTGAGCTGCGCAGGATGTTGGCCTATGCAAGCCGGGTGGGCATTACCATTGCCGAGAACAGCTATTCAACAACAGGAAGAAGCGAGGTGGAAATCTATCTGCGAAATTCAGGACTCCTGGAGGAGAAAAGCGATCTTCTGCGTCTGGATGTCCTTGACCGTGAAACGAATGAGACCCGGTTGATAGAAGGGATTAGAGCTTTGATATCATAAATGTAACGTAACAGGAAAACGCTGCGAAACCATGGAACTCATCAGTCAGCATGCAAAAAAGATCATGGAAGGCTGCAAGGAACGCGCCCGGGCGGCAGGGCTGAGTTTCCAGGATGAAAGCCTTGAATATATCGTTACCAATCGAGACCTGGTAGAACTGTCGCCAAAGGTTATGATTCCGACCCTGTACGATTACTGGGTGCAGGATGTGGAGATTCTCAAGGAAAAGGGACGCTACGAACTCTACCCCGGCAATCCCTATGAGACCGTCATCAATACCAGGCCGCCGATTTCCTACTACAACGATAACAATCCGGATTGGCTCAATGTGATGATTTTTTATCATGTGATCGGCCATATCGACTTTTTTCAGAACAATATTTTTTTTCGCCATACCTGGGACTACGATTTTACCAGCAAGGCCCTGTCCGACAAGCGGCTCATCGCCAGGCTCCGTTCGGAAAAAGGACGGTGGGTGGATTATGTAATCGAGTTTTCCCTGGCCGTCGATAATCTGGTGGGATTTTATGATACCCTGGGAAATCTGCATCGGGAAAGAGCGAGCCGCAGGCAGTCCATGCTGGATTTTTATTTTGATGTATTCCTGCAGAAAGACAAAGGCGGAACCGCCAGATATATCAAGGAGATTGAACGGTATAATGAATTGGTGCGCCGGGTTCCGGATACTGCAGAAGAACAGTTTGTACACGCTGTCAAGCAGAAGCATCCTGAATTTGAAACCCTGTACGAACAGGAACAAAAAAAACATGACACCGGGAAACATATTGATCTGCTGCAGTTTTTGATGGAGCATTCTGCTTTTCTTAAAAAACGGGAAAATCAATGGATGCTCTCGGTTATGGAGGTGGTTCGATCCACAGCGCTCTATTTTCAGCCCCAGATACGCACAAAGATCCTCAACGAGGGGTGGGCCAGCTACTGGCATGAGACGTTGTTTCTTCGTGATGACCGTATCTGCGGTCACGAGGTGGATTACTCCATTGTCAATGCCAAGGTCACCTCCATGCCCAGGGTCGGGCTCAATCCCTACGCCCTGGGTATGCGTCTGTTTTACTATCTTGAGGAGAAAGCGGACAAAGGCCGGTTGACGTTTCACTATGATCGCCTGGCGGATCGTGAGAAGCGGAGAACATATGATCGGGAGTCCGGCAGGGGCAGGGATTGTATTTTCCACGTGCGGGAGAATTATGCGGACTCCATGTTTGTCAGCACTTTTCTGGATCAGGAATTCATGGACCTGCACAAACTGTTTGTTGCCGGCAAACGGCTGAACAAGGAACGGATGACCCGGCAGTATTATGTCAAAAGCCGTAAGGCGGCGGACTACAAGGATATGATCCTGTCCTCGCTGTATCATCCGCCATCCATGCACATCTCCACAGGTGACGGCAATACCCTCATGCTCGACCACCTGTTTGAAGGACGGCCGTTGGTCAGGGATTTTATCGGTCCGACCATGATGGGGATCGAATATCTCTGGGGAGGCCCTGTGGAACTCTTTACCTCGGAACTCTCTGCGGAGGACGGCGGCGCCGTGACTGGAAAGGATGAAGCGGACCTTGTCTGGCAGCGCATGTTATATACCATGAATAAAAAACGTCTCAGCCGTAAACCCGTCAATGAAGTACTCCAGGTCTGGTAACCATGAAAAGGCATACCGCGCAACGTGTACAGCAGGCAATGAACAACCTCCACAGCCATGAGAACAGCTGGCAGCAACGGCCGTTGATTGCATTTGCCGAATTTCTCGAGGAGCTGGTGAAGTATCCGGACAGGTTGATACGCGATGTCTACCAGGTATATGCGGATATGATCAATACCTTCGTGAAAGACGGGATCGATGAGTATCCCGGTGATCCTGAGTCCATCAATTATCTCAATTACGATTGCAGCCGATTGTTTGTTGAAGATTCAGACCGCCCGTTTTTTGCAGACAGACTTTTTGCCAACCGCCTCATGCGCCATGTGGAGGCCCTGGCTGTAGGGGCTCAGCAGCGAAAAATTTATATTTTTGACGGTCCCCACGGCAGCGGGAAATCCACCTTTTTAAGTAATCTGCTGCGGAAATTTGAGGAATACGCCAATACCCCTGAGGGATCACGGCTGGAGGTTGTCTGGCGCCTTCCTCATCCGGATGCACTCGGCAGCGCTCTGTCGTTGCCGCCTGAGGAAATTGAACGTTTTGAACACGGGCGCTATCCGTCTGCTGAGGATAAGGAAAAGGAGAGTTTTTTTCATGTACCCTGTCCCAGTCATGACAATCCCCTACTGCTTATTCCCAAGGACGTACGCAGGGCATTTCTCGATGACCTGTTCACAGATGAAAAGCTCAAGTGGCGGCTGCACTCGGAAAAGATGTATCAGTGGGTGTTCAGGGACGAGCCTTGCACCATTTGCACCTCCATCTACGAAGGCCTGCTGAGGAAATATCAGGATCCCGTCAAGGTGATGGAACATATTTTTGCCCGTCCCTATGTTTTCAACCGGAGGCTGGGAGAGGGGGTCTCGGTGTTTAATCCCGGGGACAGGCCGCCGCGGGAACCGGTGATCCGTAACGACCATATCCAGCGCAGTCTCAATGCCCTGTTCGCCGGTACGAGGCCGGTCAACTATATATATTCCCGTTATGCCAAGACCAACAACGGCATCCATGCCCTGATGGATATCAAATCCCATAACACGGATCGCCTGATGGAACTGCATAATATCATCAGTGACGGAATTCATAAAGTCGAGGACATCGAGGAAGGTGTCAACTCCCTGTTGTTTGCAACCATGAATCCGGAGGATAAAAAAATCCTCACAAACCTGCAGGCCTTCAGCGATCGCATCGAATATATCAATATCCCTTATGTGCTCGATCTCAAGACCGAGGTCGATATTTATCGCGATATTTTCGGAAAACATATTGATGAGAGTTTTCTCCCCAGGGTTCTGCACAATTTTGCCCGGGTGATCATCGCCACCAGGCTGCGCATGCGATCCGTTGCCATGTTTGAATGGATACAAGAGCCCGAGATGTATGAATTGTACTGTGACCGGGATCTGCTCCTGCTCAAGATGGAGATTTTTACAGGATACATTCCTCCCTGGCTTGAAGAAAAAGATGTGGATGCTTTTACGGCAAAGATCAGGCGCAAGATCATTCTTGAGTCTGAAAAGGACGGCTGGCAGGGGTTGTCAGGCCGTGATTCGATCAAGATGTTCAATGAATTCTATTCCACCTACGGACGTGAAGGAAAATTGATCGACATGTCCATGCTCGGGGTCTTTTTTCGAAAATATTGTAAACAGGATCCCGACATTCTGCCCAAGGGATTTCTCGATTCCCTGCTGCGGATGTATAATTATGTGGTGCTGCAGGAGGTCAAGGAATCTCTTTATTATTACAACCAGGAACAGATAACCCGTGAAATAGTGAATTATATGTTTGCGGTCAATTTTGAGATAGGGAATACTGAAACCTGTACGTATACCGGTGAGAGGCTTGATATCTCGGAACAACTGCTGAACAGACTTGAGGATCGCCTCATGATCGGCAGGGAGTATGCGTCGGAGTTTCGGGCCGGTATTCAGAAGAGTTACACCACGGTTACCCTGCCGCAGGAGATCCTTCGAGACGGCATGCAGATAGAGGAAACAAGCCTGTTTCATCAACTGCAGGATCGCTACATCCATGCCCTGAAATCAAAGGTCCTGGATCCGTTTTTGAAGAACAGAAATTTTCGCAGGGCTGTGAAGGATTTTGATCAGGAAGAATTCAGGACCTATGATCGGCGCATCCAGAGCGATGTGACCTTCATGATTGATAATCTGCAGAAAAAGTATGGCTACACCAGGCAGGGAGCCAAGGAAATCTGCACCTATGTCATTGATAATAATCTGCCCCGAATTTTTGCAGACAGTTGACGGTATCGGCAGCGTGGGAGCAATGAGCGATTATGTCGTATGCCTGAAGCCGTTTGCAGATAGTAGAGCAAGGAGGAATGGAGATGTATGAGGTACACCCCGGGGATTCGTTATACCGTATCACTCTGTATGAGCTGTTTACCGAGCAAGGGGCCGTAACCATCAAACTGCAGGAGGCGTTGACGGAAAGCGTGTATAAGTTTACGGCGGTACCCTTTAATTATGTGGTGGAAGGGAAAGATCAGTACATCGGACGCGGTGCAAGCGAGGATGAAGCCGTCAATCTCTGTCTTCGCAAAATTCACAACGTGCCTCCGGCTCAACTTTTCCAACTGTAAGGCTGCAAGGCCGGCCCAGGTTCCTGTCGGAGAAATTTTTAAAAGTCGTAACTGCTCATAGTGCACCTGATATTTCCGCGATCAGCCTGGCTTACGTATGACCAAATACGCTGCACCAGTCTGTGTGCTGTCAGGCACCCTGTAACCAGTTACACATACAGGGGTGTTATCAAGCCGGACTGTACCCCTGTGAGTAGTTACAAAAAATCATAAGAAATGCGGGTGGGAGGAGTATGCATACAGAGAGAAGAAACAGGGTTCGTGTCGAATATGCAGCCCAGGCAAAGATTTGTTCTGCCGCCAAAGGGACTCTCCAGGGAACGATCAGAGATATCGGGCTTGAAAGCGTGTATGTGTACACTGATCCGTTTCTTGATTTCGGAGAGAAGGTGGAGATTGAAATCATCCTTTTCGGCAATGCAAGCAAATTGTGTATTACCGCCGAAGGATCGGTGACCCGTATCGACCAGGACGGCATCGCTCTGAGGTTTACCAATCCTCTGGAGTGGTGGCCGGTGTTCACCGTATTTCCCCTGAATCAGGATGGGGGAGCGTCGTCTGCGGGGGTGAATTCTTTCAGGAAGATAAACCGCCGGAAAACCGCAGAGCCTTTTTTCAGAGGTGATTTTAAAATCTGAAGAGCCTTCCTCTATGAAAATCATGGACAGGCCGGTTCGCATCTTTTGAACATGTAATCGTCGATGTGTTTGAAATAGTGTGTAAATGTTTGAATATTATTGTTTTGTGTACGGATTCTCGATTGTAAAATTAACCATAACCAAACAATATCTTAAAATTTGAGTACTAGTTATCCCGTACGACTTAGCAGTAGAGCTGAACAACACAAAAATTCCATATTGGAGGTTACCAATGAAAATGAAGTCAATGTTGCAGGTTGTCGCCACCGGTGCGGCGGTTGCCATGTTCTCCCTGCCGGCCATCGCCGCCGACATCCGTCTGACAGGCTCAGGTGCGAGTTTTCCTGCCCCGATTTACACCACCTGGTTTAAGGAATTCAGCCGCGCAAACAAGGATATCCAGGTAAACTATCAGGCTAAGGGATCCGGCGCCGGTATCCGTGATTTTCAAAATCATACCGTTGATTTTGCAGCAAGCGATGCCGCAATGAAAGATGAGGAAATGGCCGGTATTGCCGAAGGCGTGCAGCTGTTGCCCATGACCGCCGGTGAGGTGGTGTTGGCTTATAATCTGGAAGGTGTGGAAGGACTGAATCTGCCACGCTCCGTATACCCTGCCGTCTTCATGGGCAAGGTGAAAAAATGGAACGATCCTGCCATCGCTGCAGCCAACCCGGGCGTGACCCTTCCTGATGAAGAAATTACTGTTGTAACACGTGCGGACAGTTCCGGAACCACCTTTGTGTTTACCAAACATCTGAGCGCCATTTCTCCTGAATTTAAAGAGCGTGTCGGTAATGGTAAAACCGTTAACTGGCCAAGTGAAGCAAAGATGGTCAAAGCCCCTAAAAACGACGGCGTAAGCGCCACAATCAAACAGACCCCCGGCGCAATCGGTTACACTGAGTACGGTTTTGCCCGTATGGCAAAATTGGCGATGGCCAGTGTGGAAAATAAAGAGGGCAAATTCATCGCTCCCGGACTGGAAGGCGGACAGGCTGCTCTGGCCAACGCAGTGATCCCGGAGAACATGATTGTCTGGCTCCCTGATCCGGCAGGTGTTGATTCGTACCCCATGGCTACCTACACCTGGATGATCTTTTACAAAAAATACGATTCTCCTGAAAAAGCGGAAGCACTTCGCAAGATGGTTACCTACTGTCTCGATGAAGGACAGAAGATCGCAGACAAAGCAGGATACATTCCACTGCCTGCAAACGTTGTAGAGAAAGTTCGCGCTGCTTCAGCCAATATTCAGTAATTCTCATCAAGAGAATCGTGAGTCGTCAAGCGCCCCATATCCATGAGGTTGTCCGTGAATAGGGATTTCCGTTCAGGTCGAGGCAAATCTGAAAAAATACCACAGGCATATACATGATATTCCGAGGATATTTTTTCAGGTTTAACAAAGATATGGGCGGGAATACCATTCTCGGACAGCCTCATAGGGGCGCTTCTCTCATTATGGAGCAATAACCATGGCAACAGAACACCCCTCCGAGGCCTATGAACATGACGGTCTGGCACAGCCGCCGTCTTCCGGAGATATTCTTTTTGACAAATCATTTCGCGCCCTGACCTGTGTCTTTACCTGGGCAACGATCCTCCTGCTCGCCTATATCGTTTACAAAATAGGCAGACAAGCCATTCCTGCCTTCAGCACCTACGGCCTGGGATTTCTTACTTCAACCACCTGGGATGTCAATGCCCATGAATTCGGCATACTTCCGGAAATTTGGGGAACACTGTACAGTTCCTTTCTGGCCCTGTTTGTCGGCGGTTTTTTTGGGATTACCATTGCTATTTTTCTTACCCAGGATTTCCTGCCGCATAAGGTCGAGCTGATACTGAAAAATATCATCGAACTGCTGGCAGCCATTCCCAGTGTCGTCTATGGACTCTGGGGTATTTATGTGCTCATCCCCCTTATACGTCCCCTGGCTGATTTTCTCCACGACACCCTTGGCTGGATTCCCTTCTTTTCCACCAGTTTAAGCGGTCCGGGCATGTTTCCCGCAGCCCTGGTCTTATCCATTATGATTCTGCCGACGGTTGCAGCGATTTCACAGGACGCCTTCCGCGCCATACCGCATAAAACAAAAGAAGCGGCTTTCGGCATGGGAACAACCCGCTGGGAGGCGATTCTTAGGGTTATGCTGCCGACTGCCTCCGGAGGCATCTTCGGCGCCCTGGTGCTGGGATTCGGCCGGGCTCTGGGCGAGACCATGGCGCTGGCCATGCTGGTCGGTAACTCCAATGAGATCAGTTTATCCCTGTTTGCTCCTGCCAATACGCTCGCCGCATTGCTGGCCCTGAACTTTCCGGAAGCAGGTGAACTCGAGGCTTCTGTCCTAATGTATGCAGCCTGTGTCCTCCTCCTGATCACGCTGCTGGTGAATATTGCCGGAGCAGCCATCATTAACCGCACAGGCCGCGGAGGTAGATAATGAAGGATTCGACCAATCAAGTATTTCACTTACCCAAGTTGGAGCGTCAACCCTTTGAGCCCCGTGCCTTGAAATCCATCCTCCTCAGTTCAATTACCATACTGGCTGCGCTTCTTGCCTGCGTGCCGTTGTTTTCCGTATTGATAATGCTGATCTATCGAGGAGGAAAACGCCTGTCCCTGGAGCTTTTCTATGCGCTTCCCCCCACTGCTTTCGAGACAGGCGGCGGGTTCGCCAACGCCATTCTCGGAACCCTGTTCATGGTGGGCATAGCCTGTCTTATCAGCGTTCCTTTCGGCATCCTCGCAGCCATCTATCTTGCAGATCTTGGGCAGTACAGTAAGGTCGCCCAGGTTGCCCGTTTTTGTGCCAAGACCATGACCGGTCTGCCGTCAATCCTTGCCGGTGTATTCGCCTATGCCGCCGTGGTACTCATCATGGGGAATTATTCAGCCTGGGCAGGCGGTATCGCACTTTCTCTGCTGATGATACCCGTGGTTATGCTGACAGCCGAAGAAGCGATAAAGATGGTTCCCCAGCCCATGAAGGACGCCGCCTTCGGTATGGGATGCACCCAGGCTCAATCCATGGTGAAAGTCACTCTTCCCGTGGCCATGTCCGGCATCATTACCGGTGTTGTTCTTGCCGTGGCCCGTGCTGCCGGTGAGACCGCTCCCCTGCTTTTTACAGCCCTGTTCAGCGATTATTGGCTCAGGGCGAATGAGCCCACAGCTTCCCTGGCTGTGTTGATTTATAATTATTCCGGCATGCCGTTTGAGAACCAGATCGAGCTGGCATGGGCGGCTTCCCTTGTCCTAGTCGTAATGGTGTTCATCCTTAACATCATCAGCCGGAGCATTGGCCGAAAAAAACGTATTTAATAGATAATTTTGGAGTGAGAAACGCTCATGAATGCTCAATCACAGCCGGCCACCCTTAGAGCGCATCAATATGATGCCGCCGATGTCGTCCTCGACTGCCTGGCAGAACAGATATATTACACAGATTTTCTGGCGGTCCGTGATAGTCACGTACCGATTTTAAAAAATAAGATCACCGGCTTTATCGGGCCTTCAGGCTGCGGCAAAAGTACGGTGCTGAAAAGCATCAACCGGATGAACGACCTGATAAGGGGCTTTCGTTTTGAAGGAAAAGTCCAGTTTCACGGCATGGACATTTATGACAAAAAGGTTGATCCCGTATCCGTACGCCGGAACATCGGCATGGTATTTCAGCAGCCCAACCCTTTTTCTATGTCTATCTATGAGAATGTCGCCTTCGGCCTGCGCCTCAATCGTTTTAAAGGCAATATGGATGAAATGGTAGAAAAAGCACTGCGGGGCGCAGCCCTGTGGGATGAGGTGAAGAGCAAGCTGAAAAACAACGGGCTTTCACTTTCCGGAGGTCAACAGCAGCGTCTGTGCATAGCTCGCGCCATTGCCACTGAACCGCAGGTGTTGCTCATGGATGAGCCCTGTTCAGCCCTTGATCCCATTGCCACCCGCCAGATCGAGGAGCTGATGGTGCAGCTCAAAGAACGGTTTACCGTTGCCATTGTTACCCATAATATGCAGCAGGCGCAGCGTGTTGCTGATCAGACAGCTTTTTTTGCCGTGGATATCTCAAGAGGCGGACGTACCGGATATCTGGTGGAAATGGCCCCTACCCGGGAAATATTCGAAAATCCCCAGGAGGAGCTTACCAAAGAGTATCTCCATGGTGAGTTCTCCTGATCCAGAGGAACACGTCAGGTACAAAGCAGGCGGTGTCCATTGTCTTTAGAGTTAATGATGTCTAAATACCTGATCAATATTGAAGGGGTTGAGAAGTCTCTGCGGGATGTACAGAAAAATTTCGACAAGATTAATGTAGCCCTTAACATGCGGCGGGAATCCCTTCGGGAAGAGATCGTTCTCAACATGCTGGACGGCTATGAGTACGTAAATATGCTGCTCAAAAAGGAGATCAACATCCTGGAGCAAAGCGGCTTGGTGCATTTTCTTGAACTGAACCACATCGTGCTCTGCGGTACGGGAAGGCGGAAAAGAGAAAACTATCTCCAGCACATCCAGGCAACAACAGATCGATTTTATCAGCAGGAAGAATTTTCCATCAAAGACATGCGCGCATGGGCGGAAAAACATAAGACGGATACTCCATGGAAACAGGCGGCCGGCGCATATATCCTGCAAATCAGCTGGCCGCAGCTTTTCAGTGAAGGTAATCACCGTACCGGAGCCCTGCTCATGAGTCATATATTGGTGCGATTGGGAAAACCGCCATTCGTGCTGAGTGTGGAAAATGCCAAGGGATACTTTGATCCTTCATGCCTGGCAAAGGGAACTCACAAAGACCTTCTTGGGATGTATTACAAGCTGCCTAAGATAAAGAAAAAATTTGCCAAGTTTCTAGAATCTCAGGCCCGGAATGAGCTGTTGATGCGGCTCTAAGTCGTCAACCTTGCGGCGGTTGTGTAATTTCATAAGAACTTTCAGCCCGCGTTTCTCATGACTTTTTTGAATCCGTCAGGCTGCAATCGTCGCATACCCGCTCTTGTTCACTATTTCAGCTACTTTTCTCGCTTCTTCAAGAATTTTCTCCGACCAGTCCCGGTCCATAGGATCGATAACCAGGACCCGAAAGAGGTGCTTTTCACCTTCCATCCGTACACCTACTGAGTCGTCTATGTGCAGATAACTCCCGACACTGCAGGGAAATTTCGACGGTTTGTCCGGTATTCGATGTTTTTTTATGATTTTTTCATGGTGATACTGGTTGACTATCAGGTCTAGTTTCAGGCCGTGCACTTTGAAGAGCCGTTTAATATAGCATTCCGACCTGTTGGAGGTGGTGTAAATGCCTATCTTCCACCCCTCATCTCGCAGGGTTTGAAATGTGTGAACGGTTCCTTTTCTTAACGGTTCGTATCGGAACCACCAGAGATACCACGGCAATGAAATTTTTTCTTTAGGGATAGTAGACTGCCAGCAGATCAGGGTATCGTCTAGGTCAAAGGTTATCAGCATTATCGGCGGGTAAGAAAAGATATCTTAACTGACTGTAATTGAGATATGATATGTATATATAATATTATAACAGTTCATTACAGGCAACTTCCTTTTATAACAAGGCTTATGGATTTTGTCTTCCATTTACTTTGCAATGTTTCTCCGAAGGTCTTCGGCAGGGAACGGAAGGTGCCGTGCCGGAGATATGCTTCTGATTCATACAGCATCACTGTATTCTTTTTGAGTTTTTTATACAAATTTGTCCGACCAGTTCAGCAGCACTTCTTTTGGGAATAATTTTCGAGAAATATTTTCAAAAACGAGTTAGTTTGTGTCTGTTGTGTTTCGTATTTGTAAAGTATGCCTGTCACAGGCTTTCTTACGACCTCAAGCTCTCCTGGAATTTTCGGTGCACCGGACCCCCGCACATGTCTGATATTTCCAGGAAAGGACGTATTATGGTATTTATGAATTCATACGACCCGGAAGGGTTTTATGACGAACTGTTTGCGGCAAAAAGTGTTCCACGCGCCGGAGCCAAACTTCTGGTTGAGAAAATCAGCTCCCTGCCGGTGAATGATCTGTTCCTGCGTCAGAAGGAAGCTGAAGCCCTTCTGTTGAAACTGGGCATAACCTTTAATGTCTACGGAAGGGATGAGGGGACGGAGAAAATTTTCCCTTTTGATCTTATACCCCGGATCATTCCCGCTGAAGACTGGCAGCAGATTGAGTCCGGCCTTAAACAACGCATTTACGCCCTCAATGAGTTTCTTCAGGATATTTACAACGATAAGAAAATTATCAAGGACAAGGTTATTCCTGAGGATCTGATTCAAAGCAGTCAGACCTATCGCAAAGAGCTGGAAGGCTTTACCCCGCCGAAAAAGATATGGTGCCATGTCACAGGGACCGATCTTATTCGGGATCAGGACGGCAGGTTTTATGTGCTGGAAGACAATCTGCGCTGCCCGTCCGGAGTGTCCTATGTTCTCGAGAACAGGATGGTGCTCAAGAGGACGTTTCCCCAGGTTTTTGCAGCCTCCAGGGTTCGGCCTGTTGACGAATATCCTGTAAAACTGCGGGAGATGCTTGAGTACCTGACTCCGGGAGCTGTAAGGCAGCCCACCATCGGCGTACTGACCCCGGGAATTTATAACAGCGCCTATTTCGAGCACTCGTTCCTGTCCCAGCAGATGGGCGTGGAATTGGTGGAGGGACAGGATCTGGTTGTTAAGGACGGCTATGTGCATATGCTTACCACCAAGGGGCCGCGCAGGGTGGATGTGTTGTATCGACGTATTGATGACGATTTCATCGATCCTCTTGTATTTCGTCCTGATTCCGTACTTGGCGTCCCCGGTATTATGGAGGTGTACAAATCCGGCCGGATCGCCCTTGCCAATGCACCGGGTACCGGAATTGCAGATGACAAGGTGTTGTATGCATATGTTCCCGAAATCGTAAAATATTATACCGGAGAAGAGTCGATACTTCCCAATGTGCCGACCTATATCTGCAGGGATGATACAGACAGAGCCTATGTACTGGAGCACCTGGAGGAACTGGTTGTTAAAGCTGCAAATGAATCCGGCGGGTACGGTATGCTGGTGGGACCTCATTCCACCTCCGGGCAACGGGAGGAGTTTAAGAAAAAAATCATCGCAAATCCCAGAAACTACATCGCCCAGCCCACAATCTCTCTCTCCAGGGTGCCGACCATCGCAGGAAAGGGAATAGAGGGCAGACATGTTGATTTACGGCCCTATGTCTTGTTTGGTGAAGACATCTATGTGCAGCCCGGCGGTCTGACCCGGGTTGCTCTGAAAAAAGGGTCGTTGGTGGTAAACTCTTCCCAGGGGGGAGGAAGTAAAGACACATGGGTCTTACTTCCCGATGAGGATAAGGACTGAGCTATGTTAAGCCGTGTTGCTAATTCAATATACTGGATGTGTCGCTACATAGAACGAGCGGAGAATGTGGCGCGTTTTATAGGGGTCAACCTTAACCTGCTCCTGGATATGAACAGTGAGGGCGAGCAGCACTGGTCGCCGATTGTCATGACCACCGGAGATCAGGATCTGTATGAAGAAAGAGAAAAGATCTATGATGAAGAATCCGTACTCTGGTTTCTTACCTTTGACCGGGAGTACCCTAATTCCATCCTCAGTTGTGTGGCTGCGGCCAGGGAGAATGCCCGCTCGATACGTGAGATCATTTCACCGGATCTTTGGGAACATCTCAACCAGTTTTATCTTGACCTGATGCGGGAAGACAGCATACGGTTTGCCCTGCATAATCCCCAGAAATTCTACCACGTTATTTTGATGCGCAGTAATCTGTTTATCGGTCTGCTGAATAATACCATGAGTCATGGGGAGGCGT
>CAXXDG010000001.1:0-605785 GCA_963678525.2 Desulfobulbaceae bacterium | reverse complement strand
TTTCACGTATATGTTCGAGATCAAGGTGATAAATGTCCGACGGAAAAAGGAAAGCTGCCACGCCTGTATCAAAAATGCGTTTTACTTCATATTCATCGTGGGCCACATCCCGCTGGTACATATAGTTCAGATACGATCTGTTGGTGTGAATAATGAACTCCACCCGCATGCTGCTGAGTTTTGCAAAAAATTTGAGCATGGAAGTGTTTGATGAGCTGCCTGTTGCCGTCCCGGCGTACGAGCCGCCGGTCAGAGTGTCGGATATGTCTTCCAGGGTCATGAACGAGTCGGCCTTGGCGGCACACCTTGTCAAGTGTCTGAGAAACCGTTTCACATCCGTGACGGAATTGAGTACGGCCATAAGGCCCAGCTCATCGTCAACTGCAGCGGCGGGATTTTTTTCATTTTTGCGTAGAAGTTTGATTACTTTTGCTTCCGGCGCTTTTTTACGTATGGTTACGTAGATTGGAATATCTTTCCCTCTGTCGTCGAACAGGCGGCGCTTGATAAGGGTGAGCTTTTCGCCCTGCCGGAGCGTAATTTTTTCTGCCTGCTCAGGGGAAATGATCGATACGTTCCGGCAGCTGAAGTCCTCGGGGGTATGTGTGGAGTGGAGATAGGCGATGTCCATGTCGCCGATTTTCAAGGTCGGGCTCCAGACATACATGTTAAGGAAATCGATAAAGTCAGAAAATTTTTCCGTGATTTTGGTCTCCCGTTCCCTTTGGTCGATTGATCCGGCAAGCCCCATCAGGGCCAGTTTACGTTTTGCTTCAAAGCGCGCCTTTTTGTGAAAGCGATCGTCGAACAGATACAGGAGCAGGCTGACAGGTTCGGTGGCCGACTCTATCTCATTGGTCGTTTCCAGGTGTGCGCTGTAGGGGGCCAGGACTTTGGAGCGAAGAGACTCGATGACGTCGTCGGCTGTTCTGGCATAATCTTTTAAGCGCCGGGAAATCTCGGAATCCGGTCCGGTTATGCCGAACATGTTGCTGAGCAGGATGTGGGAGCGCAGTATGGCTTGTTTCTTTCTTCCCTGGTCGTTGAGTAATGCTGATGTTTCCCTGAAGCTGTTGATGTCGAGCAGGTCAAAGATCTGGTTCCGTACGGCTCGATATTTTGTCTTGAGGAGCTGATCGTTTTGAAATGACCGGAGCCATGATTTTGCTTCCTGTGAAAAGGGGCCTGTCAGTGGTGTGTTTTCGATGGTGGCAAACGGGCCGTTTTGCAGCATGGCCGAAAAGACAGATTTTTGATCCAGTATTCCCAATATGTAAGCGGTTGAGGAGAGTGTCGGTTGATAATATAACGTATTGTGCTTTTTACTCTGAAAAGCGTGATGTGTGCAAGGAAATGAGGGGGGAGCTACCCTGCAGAGAGGAGGAGGGCAGGGTAGCTGTTGGAGGAGGCTTGGTGGGCAGTCTGTGGAGGAGGTTCAGGCTGCCGAAAAGAGGAGTATTGCTATGGAGTTTGTTTTTGTTTGTTGTTGCCGGTACCTCTATGCTGTACCGTTTGTATGAAATAAAGCATCTCCCGTGCCAGATATGTTTTTTTGTTGCCGTTCTGGTGGTAACAATCTGAATTTTCGTCTCTAAAAAAGTGCAGGTGCCGGTTTGGGGGCCGTTATTCTCTCTGCTTGATATTTACATAATTGTGTATTGTTTGCAGCAAACAGTGCAAAAATGTATCTATTTTGTCATGCGCCCCGCTTCTTGTTATCGTTAAGGGCAGTGATGTTCACCGGAGACGGATATTTTTTAAATTAATTTTTTACTTACCAACGGCTGTAGGGCTATAATGGCATAAGGAATTTTTTCTATTCACAGGTAGGTATATCATATGTTTGCAGAAATTATTGATTCTATACAAGGGGTGTTCAGTCCCGTCGGGGAAGCGATCGGCCCTTTTGTCGAGAAAACCCGGGTGATTGAACAGGTTCGTGAAGTTGATGCGGCAGGCCTGTTCACCAATCCCTGGTTTCTGGTACCCTTTATATGCCTGGTGGGGTATATGATCTATAAGGTCGCCTGGAGAGATCTTATTATCCTTTCTCTTCTCATGGGGGTCTGGTATTTCACCGGTACTGAATATATGCAGACCCTGGTTGTGGGAGATCAGTTACAGATAAACCGGATATTGCCGGTTTTGTTTGGCGGCGCCGCAGTGCTTGGCCTTATCATCTATCTCCTGTTTGTGCGGAGTGATTGAAGGAGATTTTTTTTGGCCGCCGATAGAACGATGTCTCGAACATGAGAGAGCCTGCTGTAATCCCGCTTTTCAATCGGCCGGCAGGGGCTTTTGCAGGAATAACGGAGCTGAAATTGTATGGTTGGTAGTAAAGCCGGCACGAAAGAATTTCGTGATGCCATTTTTGTTATTACGGAAGAGCGCTCATGTCCCATTTATAATACAGGGGAAGAGTTCAAGGTTGAAGACATGGGCCTCACCGTTCCTGAGGCAAAACCTACCTGTCTGAAATTAGCCGGGGAACTGATTAAAATCGTTTCAACACGTCAGACCTATGAACGTTTCTCGCCTCAAGGGGTGCAGCGGACCAAGTTTGAGTGTGGCGGCTGCGTTGGGCTTATTCGTTTCGAGTTCAAGAAAGAGCGTGAATTTTCAACGGTGCAGATGAAATTACTGGCAGCCGCTGAGCTGCGTGAACGTATGCGCCATATTGATCAGTTCTTTAATATCCTCAGAGGATTGGAGATTTTTGAGCCCCTTGATGAGGACAGCCTGCGGGATTTGTCGTCCCTGCTCGATCTGCAGGAATATAAGGCCAACAAGGTTATTCTTAAAAAAGGGGATCCCGGGACAAGTTTGTACATTATAGTTGAAGGGAAAGTCGCCATCATTGGTGAAGATAATACTGTTCTTTCGGAAATAGGGGTAGGCGGTATTTTCGGTGAGATGAGTCTCCTTTCCGGGGAACCTATTACCACCAGTGTGTATTCAAAAGAAAAAACCCGGCTTGCCGGCCTGTCCAGTAAGGACTTCAAACACGTGCTCAATAAATTTCCTGTTCTGCAGGTCTTCTTCTACAGGCTGCTTGTTGAGCGAGCCCAGACCAACACCATGAAATCGGGGACCCTCAGTTCGGGGATGACCGGCAGACTTTCCGATATCCACACTGTAGAGCTGTTCCAACTGATCAACTCCAGCGCCAAGACCGGCCGGGTCGATCTGATCCTGGAGGGAGGAAAAGCGATTGTCGTCTTTTATGAAGGCGAACTGCTCAAGGTCACCTATGGTAACAAACACGGCAAGGAAGCGTTTTTTGATATTCTCAGCAAAACAGAGGGGACCTTCACCTATACCTCCGGCATATCGGAGCAGGAAAAGGCTTTACCCGTGATCAGAGGCTTTATGGGCCTGATCATGGAAGGCATGCGGCGTATAGATGAAGACGGAGTCTCCTGATCTCAGGCCCTGTGCTGCGGCCGGACGACGGAGAGGATGGGGCGGGTGTGTAAAACCCGCCGGCATGCAGCAGGTACGATGCGTATAACGTAGGGGGCGTCATACGCATCGATAGGCGCCGGCGCCGCAGGCGTCATTTTACCTGGGTGGAAAATGTATTACGTTTTTGTGAAAATCAGACAGGCGTTCGTCCCTCCAAAACCGTAGCTGTTGCTCATAACCGTATGCAGCGGCATGTTCCGGTTTTCGCGAAGTATGTTGGCGCTGCCGGCTTCCGGATCAAGCTCTTCGATGTTTGCGGACCCGCAGGCAAAACCGTTTTGCAGCATGATCAGGCTGTAGATCGCCTCATGCACGCCGGCTGCCCCCAGGCTGTGGCCTGACAGCGCTTTGGTTGAGCTTATGGGTGGAGTTGCAGTACCGAATATTTCACTGATTGCCCGTAGTTCGACCATGTCGCCGATGGGGGTGGAGGTGCCGTGGGCGTTGATGTAGTCGATTGGTTTGTCGGTCATGGCCAGTGCCATACGGATGCAGCGTACAGCTCCTTCGCCTGACGGAGCGACCATTTCATAGCCGTCGGAGGTGGCCCCGTAACCGATGATCTCTCCCCAAATGGCCGCTCCTCTTTTTCTGGCCCGTTCCATTTCTTCCACGACTACTACACCGGCGCCGTTGGCTACGACAAATCCATCCCGATTAACATCATAGGGACGGGATGCGCTCTGTGGACTATGGTTGAATTTGGTTGAAAGAGCGCCCATGGAATCGAACATTGCAGTCTGGGTCCAGTGTTCTTCGTCGGATCCTCCTGCAAAAACAATGTCCTGTTTGCCGAGTTGGATTTGTTCCAGTGCTGCTCCGATACAGTGGGAACCTGTGGCGCATGCCGAGGATATGGAATAGCAGACTCCTTTGATGTGAAAGGTGTTGGTCAGGCAGGCCGAAACCGTGGAACTCATTGTTCTTGGCACCATGAAGGGGCTCAATCGTTTCAAGCCCTTTTTCCGCATGATGTCGGCTGTGGCAACAACGTTTTCAGCCGAAGTGCCTCCGGAGCCGATTATCAGGCCGGTTCCGGGATCACTTACCTCTTCAGTAGTCAGCCCGGCATTTTTAATGGCCTGTTCCATGGCTATGGCGGCATAGGCTGCAGCGTTCCCCATGAACCGGAGGTGTTTTTTGTCGATGAATTTTTTGATATCTATGGTGGTGAAGGCCCCGACCTGGGAACGTAGTCCGATATCTTTATATGCAGGACAATAGGAGATTCCGCTTGTGGAGGCTTCCAGGGAATCTTGCACCTCCCGGACACTATTTCCAAGGGAGGAGACAATACCCAAACCGGTTATAACAGCACGTCTCATGGGAATGTGGTCTTAAGTTCTGTGAATGGCCAATGGACCGCAGCTTTGGCAGGCGGCCATCAGTTCAATGGTGTTGATGTTGATATGGGAAGGCATGGATGCCGCCCAGAAAACGCATTCTGCGATATCTGCAGGGGTGATGGGCTGTGTCCCTTTATATACGTTGCCGGCCTGTTCAGCATTGCCTTGAAAACGGACAAGGGAAAATTCACTTTCCGCCAGACCCGGCTCGATATTGGTCACACGAACCTGTGTATGGACAAGGTCGGTCAACAGGTTGCGGGAAAATTGTTTGACAAAGGCCTTGGTGGCTCCGTAGGTATTACCTCCGGGGTAGGGGTAATTCCCGGCAACTGAACCCATGTTGATGATGTGTCCGCTGTTTCGTTCGACCATTTGGGGGAGAACGCATCGGGTCAGGTACAGCAGGCCCTTGATATTGGTGTCCACCATGGTCTCCCAGTCTTCTATCTTGCACTCGTAGGCTTTTTCCAGGCCGAGAGCCAGGCCGGCATTGTTGAGCAGAACATCGATGTTTTGAAACGCTTCAGGCAGACTGTTGATGCATTCTTCCACTTGCCCCCGCTCACGTACATCGAGCTGGACCTCGTGGGTCTGCGTTTGCGGGTGTTGTCGGCTGAATTCCTGCAGGCGCTCGAGTCTGCGACCGCAGATTATCAGGTTCCAGCCCTCTTCGGCAAAGCGTTCAGCGCATGCCTTGCCGAATCCGGAGGTGGCGCCGGTAATGAGAATGGTTTTCTTCATGTGAGGTTGATACTCCCTGATGTATTTTTACTGTAACAGGCACTGGGTACAGGCTTCACCAGCTCCCTGGATGAGAGTTTTCAAAGTTCCCATAGTAGCAGAAAAGTTATTTTGCCGCCACAGTCCCTTTGCGTAATGAATATCTGATGGTGAATACAGGTAATTTTAGCTTGAGTTTCTTGGCTTGCTGGTATTTATTTAAAGTATAAAATTTTGAATTTACAGCTGCGGTATAACTATAACGGAGGGAATATGAAGAAGATGACACAAAGATCTTTGGCCGTCCTGGGATGCACCCTGCTCGGGATGCTTGTTACCCAGCCGGCGTGGGCTGCCTCAGTATCCTCGGAGAAGCAGGCAACGGGCGCGACTACGGTGAATGTAAATACCCTGCAGGTTGAAGTGGAAGGCAGACTGGGGCTGGGGTATCTAAACGGTGAATCCAATGAACTGGTGTATAATGAGGATGGCTCGAAATTAAGTCAGCTGATCTGGAAACTGGATAATATTTTTATGCTCAATGCCGGCCTGTCCTTTAAACCTGCATCCTGGATCAAATTCAATGCCGATGTGTGGGTAGCCTTGAATGAGGGCGATAATACCATGGATGATTATGACTGGCTGGTATCAGGGTGGGCGGAATGGTCAGACTGGTCGCACCATGAAGATGTGGACCTGGAAACGGGGCTGATGTTTGACATTAACGCCGAAATACCTTTTTACAGCCACATGAATACGACATTTTCAGCACTGGTGGGTGTCAAACGAGATAATTGGGAGTGGGTGGCCCGTGGCGGCAGTTACGTGTATTCATCCTACTATCTCTACGATACTGTCGGCGATTTTCCTGCCGGTGAACTTGGTATTACCTATGAACAGACGTGGACGGTCCCCTACGTCGGGTTTTCGTTCTATTCCGTATTGACGAACTGGGATTTCTCCGGCCGAGTTATTTTTTCTCCGTTGGTACAGGGGGAAGACGAAGATACGCATCATATGCGTGATCTGCTTTTTGAGGAAGATTTTGACAGCAGCTGGATGTGGGCCGCCGATTTTGCCGCCACCTATAAATTCACCCCGAATTGGGGCCTTACCGGTCTGATCAGCTATCAGTTCTACGATGAAGCTGAAGGGTCGACCACAATCACTGATTTGACAACCGGGCAGAAATATTATTATCCGGGAGATGTTGCCGGCGCAGATAATACGGCAACCATACTTTCAATACGTTTGGATTATACGTTCTAAAGCAGTAAACGCATATGGCCCGCTTGCAAATGCGGGCCGCAGGCGCAAAAGGCGGAGCCTTTTCAGAAAGGCCTCGCCTTTTTTGTGCTCACACCATAGGCAATCTTGAAAGGTTGGAAAATATGTTCACATTCGAGGCGCACGATGAAGTTGGGCAAATCGGCAATTTTTCAAGGTTCCCCATGGAGTGGGATAAAGAGGTTGCAAAAGAATGGCTGGATATTATCGTTTGATGGTATTACATCCTCTATCGGGGAGGCCGGCAAAGAGATTTGGGTGTTGTTTTATGTCAAAGTCTCCGGCAGAGAGCAGAAGGCGCCATGCCGGAGTGATACACCTTCATAACAGCGAAGCGGTGTCATCGTCGGGCCGGCCAACCTGGTCCAGCCATGCTGGTTAGACATACATATACCAAGGTGATATCAGTTGAGCAGCCGAGCATTGAAAAAAAAAGTGGAGCATCTGCTGCAGGGAAAAAACCTGGATGAAGTGATTACCGAAATAGGTGGCTTTCCTGCAAAAGACCTGGTACATGCGCTTTTTACAGGAATCTGCAGGGAAGATTCCCATGTACGCTGGTTTGCCGTCAGCTGCATGGGAGTTACGGTTGACCGGTTGGCTGCGCAGGATCTTGAAGAAGCCAGGATCGTCATGCGCAGGTTGTTATGGAGCTTAAATGATGAATCGGGCGGAATAGGCTGGGGCGCGCCTGAGACCATGGCTGAAATCATGTATCGCAACGAACTGCTTGCACGGGAATACTGTCACATGCTGGTCTCCTACACCCAGGAAGATGGAGAAGAACTCTGTCAGGACGGCAACTTCCTGGAGCATCCTTTGTTGCAGAGGGGGGTGATGTGGGGAATCGGGCGGCTTGCCGCAAGGCGGCCCGGCCTGTTACGTTCAAGAATCCGGGAAGCAGACATGCGGTATTACCTGACACGGGAAGACGATCCTGAATTGCAGGGACTTGCAGCCTGGGCTGCCGGAACTCTGCAAATGACTGCCTTGGAGCCTGAAATTCTCAGCCTGGTCGACCTCAGGCACTCATTTTCATTCTATCTTGCCGGACATTGGACAGACGTCAGCGTCGGGCAACTCGCTGCAGAGGCATTAACCCGGATTTTTCACGAGTAAATTTTGCTGCAGATGCGAGGCACCTGGCATGCAGCCGTATTGACATACTGCAATTGCCCGGTAACAAAGCAGATGCTGTGAAATTTGCTCGCCTGACAGTGTGATTGTTTTGGGTTTGCATAAAACACTTACTATTTTTACGATGTAAGGAATAACTCAACTGGTTAACTCATTTTTTTAAAGTCATGAGAAATCCGGGTTGAAAATAGGTTAACTGTATGACCACCCCATTATTTCCGGCAATTGGTTTTATTCAGATCAACGTGGTTCCCGCTGAACCGGAGAAAAATATCCAACAGGTAGTTCACGCCCTGGAAGAGGCAGATCCCCCCCCGGGGACACTGCTTGTTCTGCCTGAACTGTGGGCAACGGGCTTTGACTACCCCCATACCAGGGAACTGGCCGAGCAGACTCCGAAACTCCTTGAAAAAGTCCGAAAGTTGGCCGGGAAGTATCGGGTTGTTCTGGTCGGATCTTTTGCCGAACTTGTAGAAAAAAACGGCACGCCGTTCAATACGCTGATCTGTGTGGGTGCTGAGGGCATCCTCGGCAAGTGGCCCAAGCAGCACCTGTTTCGCCATTGGCAGGAAGATGTCTATTATCAACCCGGTCCGATTACACCTCCCCTTGAACTGGAACAGGGGACCATCGGCGGCTTTGTCTGCTATGACCTGCGTTTTCCGGAAATAGCCAGAGGGCTGGCGTATCAGGGAGCACAGGTGATCATGGTTGCCGCCCAGTGGCCGAAGGTGCGTCTCGATCACTGGCAGACCCTCCTCCGGGCGCGCGCCATAGAAAACCAGGTATTTCTGACGGCAGCCAATGGATGTGGAACAAGCGGGTCTCTGGAGCTGGCCGGCCATTCCATGCTCATTGCTCCCAGTGGAGAGATACTTGCGCAGGCCGATGAAACGCCGCAGTGCCGCTGGCACACCATTGATAGTGCGACACTTGAGGAAGAACGGCGATGGTTCAGTCCTCCCGGAGAGCGAATATGGAAAGGTGTCGACGCACATAAAATCATGGCGCTTCCCGAATTGAAGGGAAAGCTGGCGGCAATCAGACGACAGGGGACGAAAGTTGCCTTTACCAACGGCTGTTTTGACCTGCTGCATGCCGGCCATGTGAGTTATCTTGAACAGGCAAGACAATGTGCCGACTGCCTGGTAGTCGGCTTGAACAGTGACGATTCGGTCCGTCGCCTCAAAGGCGAAAACCGTCCGGTGAACAGCGAACAGGAAAGAGCCCGGGTGCTTGCAGCCCTTGGATGTGTGGATTTCATTGTAATTTTCAGCGAAGATACCCCCGCCGCTCTCATTCAGAGCATTCTGCCGGAAGTGCTCGTCAAGGGAGCGGACTGGCCTGAGGATCAAATTGTGGGGGCAAAAGAAGTGAAACAGGCCGGTGGGAGAGTGGAGCGTATTGCGTTTACCTATGCGCAGTCCACTTCTAACATTATTGATAAAATTTCCGGGCAGCCGTAATGGGGCCTGGGGAGGTCGACTATGACACGTATACATGTTGAAGGTATGAAGTGCGGGCACTGTGCAGGGAGCGTTACCAAGGCGTTGGAAGCACTTGACGGTATCTCCCAGGTGCAGGTGGATCTGGAAACGAAACAGGTGACCTTTGAAGGGGAAGCCGACGAGGCGGTTGTCAGAAAAGCCATTGAAGATAAAGGGTTCCATGTTGTCTCTGCCTGATATCCCCCTATCCCAGAAATGTCGGGCCGTGATGGGGGAATCACTCGGCTGATGGGAACGCTTACCTTGATAACGGGTGGGGCGCGCAGCGGGAAAAGCGGTTTTGCAGAAGAGATAATACGCTCTGCCTACAACAATGTCGCCTACATTGCCACTGCCCAGGTCTTTGACCAGGAGATGGAAGAACGGGTGAGACGGCACAGGCAACAGCGGCCCGGCTTCTGGACTACCTATGAAGAGCCCTGGCACCCCTCGTCTCTGTTTCCTCGATTCGGCGGCGAAGTTGAGGCGGTGTTGTTGGACTGCCTGACGGTCTTGACCACAAATCTTGTCCTCAAAGACTCGGACATGGATTGGGAATCACCTGCACAGCAACGCCTCAATGCCCTTGAAGAGGCGGTTATGCAGGAAATCGAAGGCCTGCTAGCGGCTTGCAGCCGTTTTGCCGGCGCCGTGTTCATGGTTACCAATGAAGTGGGACTGGGCATCGTGCCTGCATCCCCTCTGAGCCGTTTTTTTCGGGACTGCAGCGGCCGGGTCAATCAACGTGTTGCAGCCGGAGCAGATACGGTCTATATGGTGGTTTCCGGCATCCCGGTAAAGATAAAGGAGGGGTAATACGTGCGCAGCCTGTTGCTCATGGTCCAGTTTATGACCAGGTATCCCATTCCTGTTACGATTGATTTCACTGCGGATCGTTTTGTCCACGGCATGAAATGGATGCCTGTTGTCGGTTTGCTCATCGGCTTGCCTGCCGCTTTGTTGGTTCTGCTCCTTTCACCCCTGGTGGGCTATCAGGCTGCGGTCCTTGCAGGCCTGATTTATCAAATAGGCATTACCGGAGGATTGCATCTGGATGGTCTGGCTGACAGCGCAGACGGCCTGTTCAGCTATCGGCCCAGGGAACGGGTGCTGGAAATCATGCGTGATTCAACCTTGGGAACCAACGGGGTTATCGCTTTGACCCTTGCGGTGTTGACAAAATATGTTCTTCTGCAGAGTATGCCTCAAACCTGCGGTTTGCTTGCCTTGGTATCTGCACCGATTCTCGGCAGGACTGCGTCGACCTGGCATGCTGCTTCTGCGGAATATGCCAGGGAAGGAGGGGGAATGGGGCAGTTCGTCAACAGAACCAAACCCAGGCATGCAGTACCTGCCCTGATTTGTTCGCTGGTCATGCTCGGCATCCTTTTTTTTGCAGCTGGAACGCCCTTGCCGATGCTGTTGCTTCTGCTTGCCTGCCTGCATCTTGTGTGTGTCGGCGGGGGGGTGCTCCTCGCGCGATATGTAACCGGAAGGATCGGCGGTATTACAGGGGACACCATCGGTGCAGCCATTGAACTGACGGAGATTGGATCTCTGTTTATGTTGTTACTTATCTGGAATATCTACCTATGACCGCAACACGATTATACCTGATACGCCATGGAGAGACCGAATCAAACAGAACCGGTGTTCTCATGGGCAGCACTGATATACCGTTGAACAAAACCGGGCGGGAACAGGCCGCCAGGCTGCGTGACAGAATCAATGCCCTGGAGGTTGACACCATTTTCTGCAGCCCGCTGCAGCGGGCCACGGAAACAGCGAGCATAGTTTTCGGCACTGAACAGCCGATTATTACGGACTCGAGTATCCAGGAGTTTCACTTCGGCGAATGGGAAGGGCTGCATTACAAGCAGATCGAGGAACAGTACCCGGAGCATTGGCAAAGCTGGCTCACCAACTGGGAGGAAACACATATCCCCGGAGGCGAGGCATTTGCCGCATTCAAGTATCGGGTCATCAATTTTGTCCTGGAGCTGGTTGCCGCCAACAACGGACGAAACCTGGCAGTGGTTTCCCATGGAGGATGTATTCGTTCCTTATTGGCGCATCTCTTTTGCCAGGATGTGGGGACCGGGTATTGGAAATTTAAGGTGGACAATGCCGCCTTGACTGAAATCGAATTTTTGGGCACCTTGCCTATCTTGACCAGGTTTAACTATCGTTAACCTCCATTCCCGCGGCATCTGGAAAGAAACAGGAAGAGAGGGTTTCACTGTAGAGTTTCGCTGCCGGAGTAATGAATATTATAAGGGGACTGATTGTATGCAGCTGTTGCAGACAACCATTGATCAAATCAAACCTGCAGACAAAGAGGTGATGGCTCGTGCTCAAAGGGAAATTGACTATTGCCTGAAACCGCCGGGAAGTCTTGGAAGGCTGGAAGACATAGCCCGCCGGATAGCGGGTATGACAGGCCGGGTCCACAATACCATCCATAAAAAAGCCATTATCGTTATGATGGCTGATAACGGGGTGTATGGCGAGGGGATTGCCATGTATCCCCAGGATGTGACCAAAATAGGTGCTGAGTTTGTTACCTCCGGCCGCATGGGCGTGAATTTTCTGGCGAACCATGTGGGGGCGGATATCATTGCCGTGGATATCGGCATACAGGTGGATGTTGACCTGCCTCACGTGATTAACCGAAAAGTGCGCTATGGGACGGCTAATTTCTGCCGGGAACCGGCCATGACCCGCGATGAGGCTGTGCAGGCGCTCGAGCATGGAATCGAGGTGACTCTGGAAGCCGTTGACCAGGGCTATGATCTCATCGGCACGGGAGAAATCGGCATCGGCAACACCACAGCTGCAAGCACCGTGCTCTATGGGTTCACGGATGGAAGTATTGATCGCATTGTGGGGCGCGGTGCAGGGCTCACAGATACAGCCTTTGCTCAGAAAAAGAAGGTGGTTCAGGACGCGGTTCATCTGCATCGACCGGACCGGGATGATCCCCTTGATGTGCTTTCCAAGGTCGGCAGCCTGGATATTGCCGGCATGGCAGGGACATATCTGGCCTGCGCTGCAAGGCGGATTCCCGTGGTCACCGACGGTCTGATATCCAATGTCGCAGCGCTCACAGCTCTTCGCTTGAAACCGGAATGCGTTGACTACATGATTCCTTCACATATCTCCTATGAACCGGGCGCGCAGCTGCTCAAGGAAATCACAGGGCTGGAACCCATGCTGGACATGCAAATGCGCCTGGGAGAGGGGACAGGGTGTGCCCTGGCCTTTAACATCATCGAGGCTGCACTGAAAATGATAGAGGAAATGGGTACGTTTGAAGTGCTGGGTAAAACCCGGGATCAGATAAGCGGCCCGGATCTGGCCTACAAGGGCAAGTTTCCTGATCAAACTACGGATGAGAGCTGATGAAGATCGGGACCACCTCCTGGCTGCTGGGAAGTGATTACCTGGCCAACGCGCAGCTTGTTGCCGGTTACTTTGATTTTATGGAGTTGCTGGTGTATACCTGGGATGCGGAGATGCAGCGCCGGTTTGAAGGGATCATGATCGATTTACTGGATCTGGATCTTGAATATACCGTGCATCTACCCATGGATACTGCGGATAATGCGCTGGAGGCCGCCCGTTTTTTCAGTCGAACCGGATTTCCCATGCTGAATATGGTGCTGCACCCATTGCCGGGATGGCAACGGCATGCCTGGCCTGCACTGACCTCTGTGGAGAACCTGGTGGATGTCATCGATATACACGAACGTATGACCCTGGATGTAAGCCACGCATTTTTAGGCTGCCCCTTTCCCGAAGACCATCTGCACAGGGTGGTGGAACTTCACCTGTGCGGGGTCGCAGAAGAAAAAGACCACCTGCCGCTTAACAGGCGGGCACTGCAGCTGGCCGATCCGTTTTTTCACAGGGATCTGCTGGTATGTCTGGAAATTTTTTCAGTCCCGGATGCTTTCAGTGCTCTGGATATGTTGAAGAAGAGCACGGAAAAAATCCCAGGCTGATCACGGATCGGTTGAGTGCCTTGTGGGCCGTTACACATACCGGGGTAATCGAACTTACCGGTCCTCCCCTGGAGTAGTTGCAAAATTATGAAGTTTACCTTGCCGGCCCGGCTCAGGCATCTTTAGGCTCCACTTCTGAGAGGGGCTTGGCCTCGTCAATGAGCATGATGGGGATATCGTCCTGAATGGTATAAAAGAGACTGCAGCTTCGGCAGATGAGGCCGGAGTTTTCCTGGTCCAGTTCCACGGGCCCCTTACATTTGGGACAGGCGAGGATGTCGAGAAGTTCCTGTTTGATCATAATATGTCCTGTTGGCATTGTAGAAATGAATGCAAATATACACCAACAGGTCATGGTGGAGCAAGAGTTTGTGTTTTTTATTCGGTGTCTGATTTTGTATTATACTGTTTCCATTGCTCTATGTTGTCTTGCAACAGAATGTATGTCGGCCTCTCATTTTCAAAGGAGTGCTTTTGGCTCTGGGAGGTAGAGAAACATTGCGGTGAGCATCGGACAAGTGGTAGTATCCGCGACGATAAGCGTCGCTCTCCTGCACAGGAGCAATAGTCGGCAGAGATAGCTGCCAAAGTCTTTTTTCGCTCAGCCCCTGACCAGTGAACACTTGCATCAATCTTGGTCATATTATAAGTAACCATCTATAGGTAAGGCGTGTACAGCCCTGGTCAGGAAATGACATTAGCGTATTCTGATTGATCTCTGATAATAATTTCGTATCATCCTTATTGTATCCGTATCTTTAGACAATGCATTCATTGACAAATTCGATAAAGCGTATTGCAAGCACAACATTTGAGCAACCTTATTTAAAAAATACATCTATAGGATATAGACAACGAATAATAGAGTTGGTTATTCTAGGGATATGGATCAGTATAGTAGTATTTACTGTATCACAGCACGAGTTTTGGCGAGATGAAGTTCGTGCATTATCTTTAGCTCAATTAGCCGTTTCTCCTTTTGATCTTTATGAGATAATCCGCCAGTATGATGGGCATCCTTTCTTGTGGTATTTTTTGCTCTATGTCGGCAATTCGATTTTTCATACACCGCTTGTATTACCTGTCACAAGTATCCTAATCGCCTTTTTAGCGGTAGCAGTGTTTATGCGCTGTTCACCTTTTCCGCTTTGGTTGAGAACACTTTTTATCTTTTCTGCCTTTCCTCTGTATGAATATTCCGTAATGGCCAGGAATTACGGTATCAGCATGCTGCTGTTATTCGTCAGTGCCGTACTGTATAAAAACCGAAAAAGTAAGCCGTTGTTACTGGCATTTGTTTTGGCATTGTTGGCAAACACCAATATACATTCAGCAATGCTTGTATGTTTCATTATGGTGTTATGGATTTTGGATAGTTGTGTTGATGTGCACACAGGTTCCATGCGAAAAACCTGTTCTTCCCTTTTCCCTCCAATCGCCATTGTCACTGTCGGTGTTTTACTTTGCTTGCTCTTTACGTGGCCACGCCCCGATACGATGATGACCTCCATAAAGGGGATTGATGGAAGCGATGTGCTGCATGCATTCATGAATAGTTTAGTAAAACCGTACTACGCGTTTTCTGATCTTGTTCCCCTGCATATGCCGCATGTTTTTACAATTATACTTTTGTATCTGGCAATATTTGGACTGTTCTATCGTCTGCACTATGTACTGGTTGCATTGGGTTCTCTGGTTACGTTAGGGATATTTTTCGAAATTGTTTATCGCGGATATTATCGCCATCAAGGTCTGTTTTTACTATTTCTAATATTTTTATATTGGATTTTGATTGACTCAATAAAAGACACTCAAAATCTGAGGAAATTTAGTAAAAATATGTTGTATGTTGGGATATATGTTTCGTTATCTATATTGATTGTGATGAATATTTATAAAGGGAAACATTTAATATTGAAAGATATAAACAGGGAATACAGTTCGAATAAGTCATTTGCACAGTATTTACATACAAGCGAAAAATATAAGGATGCGATTCTGATTCCAGAACCTAATTACCTCTTGGAATCTTTTCCATATTACGACTCAAATCAAATTTATATGTCTAGAGAGAATCGTTTTGGCAGTTTTGTGTCCTTTACAAATGATATAGATTTTGTCTTGTCACTCCCCCAGTTAGTAGATATTGCGAAAGAGTTGCAGGAAAAATATGAGAAAACTGTATTGATAGTCATTGGACATCAGGAATTTTTCTATCGTGATCGTAAAAGAGTGAAATATTCATATGGTAACAAGCTGCAATTTACATGGAATAGTGAGGAGTTGGCAGCGTTTAAACGTCAAACGTTTCTCGTCAAAGAATTTACATCTGCCTTTGGCGATGAAAGCTACAACGTTTATGCTCTTAAGTAGCGTCTCCCTTGAAAATGCAATACCTGAAAAGATCAAGCATATCAATGAGGGCCGAGGCAACGAAAAAGGAAATGGTAACTACTCACGGGGGAGCAACGGCAAGTTTACTTAACCCTGTATTTGTAACTGGTTGCAGGGTGCTTGATATCTCTGCAAGCAGACCGGCGCGGCGTATTGGCCCATACGTAAGCCAGGCTGAACGCGGAAAGATCAAGTGCCCTGTGAGCAGTTACGGGAAATGAGGGGGCCCTGTAAGAAGTGACGTTGAAATCTACTATATTGCACCGAAGAATGATAATGAGAGAAATTAAGCCGTACATAGAGATCGCCCGTCTTGATCATTGGTTTAAAAACGTATTTTTGATTCCGGGTATTGCAGTCGCCCTGTACGCTCAGCCGGAGCTGCTGCGGGTATCTGCTCTTATGCCGATTTTGTGGGCATTTTTGGTAACCGGAATTGTTGCAAGCAGTAATTATACGATCAATGAGCTGCTCGATGCGAAATTCGACGCCCTGCATCCTGAGAAAAAGAACAGACCGATTCCTTCAGGGCGGGTAAATAAAAAACTGGCCTTCATACAATGGCTGCTATTGGCTGTCTGCGGTCTTCTGGGCTCCTGGTTACTTGGGTACCGTTTTTTTCTGGTAGCATTTGCTCTCTGGGGTATGGGCTGTGTCTACAATATTCCCCCTGTACGTTCAAAAGACAAACCATACCTGGATGTGCTCACGGAATCCGTCAATAATCCGCTGCGTTTGCTGCTCGGGTGGTATGCCACAGGCATTACAGTGCTTCCTCCGGTTTCCCTGATCTTTGCCTACTGGATGATTGGAGCCTTTTTTATGGCCATAAAGAGGCTGGCTGAGTTCAGGCATATTGAAGATACAAAACTGCTGGGTGAATACCGGCGTTCGTTTCAGTTCTATACAGAGGAGCGTCTTCTTATCTCCATTGTCTATTATTCCGTCGCGTTCGGGTTGGCCTTCGGGATTTTCCTGATGCGGTATAAAATGGAGCTCCTGCTCTCCATACCTGCAATAGCAGGCTTTATGGCGTGGTATATTCATCTCGGTTTCCTTGAGAACAGTCCAACCCAGAATCCGGAAAAACTCTACAAGCAAAAGGCCTTTGTCAGATACTGTTTTTTTTGTATAAGCCTGGTGCTGCTCCTGCTTTACGTTGACATGCCGATATTGTACAACATTTTCCAATCAACCATTCAATAACCCGGCGCAGCGTATTTGGTCATACGTAAGCCGGGCTGATCGCGGAAAGGTCAGGTATACTGTGAGCAGTTACCGCTGAAATCGGGTATGAACTCAGGAGGAGTTTGGAAGCCATGAATCTGGCACTGTTTGATTTTGATGGGACCATTACCACCCAAGACAGTTTTTTGCTGTTTATGCGTTATCTGCATGGAAGCTCAAAATTTTACCTGGGGTGCGGACCGCTGGCGCCGTATATCGGCCTGTATGTTTTGAAGCTGTACCCCAATTATCGCTTAAAATGCGATTTTTTGCGCCGTTTTGTGCAAGGATATACAGACTCTCAACTCACAGCAGGGGCGCAGGGATTTTGTAACGACATGATCCCTTCCATTCTCAGATCCAAGGCCGTGGAGCGGCTGAATTGGCACAGGCGGCAAGGGGATACTGTCGCCATAGTAAGCGCCTGTCCGGAAGTTATTCTTGCGCCATGGTGCAGGCAAAACCGATATGAGCTTTTAGCGACAAAGCTGCAGTTCCATGACCGCACTGCAACCGGACTGCTTGATGGAGCAAACTGCTGGGGAGAGGAAAAGGTTGAGCGCATCAAGGGGCACTTCCCTCTTTCCGATTATGGTGAAATATTTGCGTATGGTGATTCCAAAGGCGATCACCCCATGCTGTCTCTTGCTGATCATGCATTTTACAAGCCGTTCAGGGAATAATTCTCGTTTTTGTGTAACTACTCATAGGGGCACAGCTCAGCTTGATAATTTCCACGTATTTGTAACTGCTCATAGTGCACCTGATCTTTCCGGGATCAGCCGGGCGGCCTGACCACCTCTTTTCGCTTCATTCGCTCTATCAGGGTTGTGGGTTTTATTCCCAGAAGGGCGGCAGCTCCGTTTTTGCCGTAAATTTTCCAGTTACATTGTTCAAGGGCTTTCACCATGTTCTGCGTTTTCAGGGCTTCAAAATCACGCTCGGACAGGATTGCCTCCTGTGATGAGCCGGATGCACTTCCCACGGCAATTTGAGGGGCTCCCTCCTCCACAGGCAGGAGAGAACGGAAATCCAGTTGCTGCGATCTCGACAATATCATCGACCGTTCTATCATGTTTTTTAATTCACGTATGTTTCCCGGCCAGGTATAGGCCTGCAGATCCATGATATTGGCTTGACTCAGATGCGGTTGGACAAAGTTCATTTCCCGGGAGAGAATGGCGGCGAAATGTGATGCAAGCAAGGGGATGTCCTCCAGCCTTTCACGTAACGGCGGGACAATGATGGGAAAGACGTTCAACCTGTAAAACAGATCCTCTCTAAATCCGTTGCCGGCGACGGCTTGCTGTAAATTCGTATTTGTTGCTGCAATAATGCGGACATCCACCTTTCGAGTCCTGTCCTCACCAACTCGTTCATACTCTCCTTCCTGCAGAATCCGAAGGAGTTTGCTTTGCAGAGGCAGGGGAATTTCGCCGACTTCATCAAGGAAAATTGTTCCCCCGTGCGCAGTTTCAAATCTTCCTACCCTGCTGACGGCCGCACCCGTAAAAGCGCCTTTCACATGCCCGAAGAACTCACTCTCATAGAGATCGTCGGGTATAGCCGCGCAGTTGACTTTGACAAAGGCATTGTCAGAGCGGGGACTATGTTTATGGATTTCTCTGGCTACCAGCTCCTTTCCTGTCCCTGACTCACCCTGAATCAGGACATTTGATCTGGTCGAGGCTACAAGTTCGATTTGTGATGTGACGTTCCGGACGGCATGACTTTCGCCGATGATAGTCCCATAACGTTGTGAAACAGCCAACTCCTGCTTGAGATAGTGATTTTCAGCCTGCAGGCGTTCTTTGAGCCGCTGAATTTCAGAGGTCCTTTGCCGGACTAAATCTTCCAGGTGTTCCCTGTCTGTTTGCAGACTCTGCGCTGAGCTTTGACAGGCGGCAATTTGTTTTGTCAGTTTCCGGTTTGCCAGTCTCAGATCTTTGAGGAAAGCGCTGCACTGCGGCTCGTTGATAAAACAGTGTTCCTGTAGATGCATAGTTTTCATTTCGTTGGATTACGGGTGTTCAGGCTGCCGTGGGCATTAACGGTATCAAAATATTGATGAAACTATAGGTATGAAGTTGGAAATCTCAATATTTTGATATGGGAGGTTTTTACAGGCACATTAATGGTTCGATATTTCAAGTAGATAACGGTTTGTAGGTTTTGGCATGCATGTTGATAGCATACATACATACGAAACTTCACAACCACATAGCAGAGGGTGAAATAATGGAACATACATTGCCTGAACTTCCCTACGGATATGATGCACTGGAACCATTTATTGATACCGCAACCATGGAAATTCATCATACAAAACATCACCAGGCGTATATCAATAATCTCAATGAAGCGATACGCGGGAACAAAGCTCTCAAAACTTTGACTGTTGAGCAGCTTATTTCCCATCTTGAAGAAATTCCGGAATCCATCAGGACAACAGTCCGAAATCATGGTGGAGGCCATGCCAACCACCGGTTTTTCTGGACTCTTCTCAAAAAAGACGTCCGCCCGAAAGGCCCTGTATTACAGGCAATCAATAAGCGCTTCGGCGATCTGGATGCGTTCAGGGATCAATTTACAAAAGCGGCCGGCAGTCATTTCGGCAGCGGCTGGGCCTGGCTTGTGGTGAGTAACGGCAACTTGGAGATCATGACCACCGCCAATCAGGATTCACCGTTATCTCTGGGGAAAAAACCGATTCTGGGAATCGATGTCTGGGAGCATGCCTATTATCTGCTCTATCAGAATCGCAGACCGGAGTATGTGAAAGCCTTTTTTAACGTCATCAACTGGGAGACTGTCAATGAGCTCTTCATTGAAGCTGCTGCCTGAACCTCAACCTTCCGGCGCCCATGCAATTGGGAAGTATTGGTGCCGTATCTGCGGCAAAGAGTCCGGAAAGGCACGTACCCTGTGCGATCCCGGCGAAGGAAGGAACACACGGTTTTGCGGCTCCAATGCCTTGCAGGTATGCAAGGAGCAGCGTGGATCAATGATGTATTCCTGTGATGCCTGTAACAGCGTGTCCGCGGATCCGACACATTTATGCAGCCCGAGAAGGAGAGGCTGAGCGTGAACAACGTATCGTTCCACCGTCATGTATAATGGCGGTAGAACGATATGTCTTCCCTTGAGGGTATCTTGATTTATTGTTCCTTTTCAACAGCAGGAGCTTCCTGTGGAGGTTCGCCTGCGGGTGGGAAAAACATGGAGGTGACATCCTTTGCATTCACAAAGATTTTACCTGCCGGATCCACTTTTGCCTCAATAGTATCCACAATCTTACCATCTGTTTCCGTCCGATTTGCAAGGGCGGTAAAGGTGCCCATCACCTGGGCCATGCTGTTCTCACCGCTTATGCTCTGGATGATACGCTTAAACTCTTCAGGGTTTTCCAACGAAATATTCAGGGTTCCACTGGACATGAACTTTGCAGCGGAATCCATATTTGCCGTCAGACCAAAGGTAAGTCCGGTTGTCGGGAACGTGAGGTAGGTATCTGTAATCGCCAGAGCCAGTGGTGTAGACATCAACAGGGCCTGTCCTTTTTGCATGAGCTCCAATTGCATCAGGCCCTCATCCCCTTGGGCTAGTGTCGCAGGCTCAGGAAAAAGCTGCAGCAAGTCAGGAATATTGGAGAGCTGCAGCTGCAGGTTTGCAGCCTGAGGCAGGGGGGAGGCTCCGATATCCGGTCCCTGAAGCCCGGTAAGGTTGAAACTGCCGCTCACCGTTCCTCCGTTGCCGGAACCCGTGTCAAAGCCATTATTTAAGGAGATTTTTTCACAACTGATCGGGGCCGGAGCAACATTTTCCAGAGCAAACCCGTCCAGGCTGATTTCCGCATTGTATGCTTTCAACAGCTTCAATATTTCTTTCATATACTTGACGACAGCCGGAGCCATGGCCGTGTCCATGTCTTCCGGCTGAGACTTCTGCAGTGTTTCCACCTCTGTCAGGAGGCTGCTGAAAAGCCCTGGAGGGGGCGTGTCAAAACTGCCGCCTACTGTCAGTTGCATGTTTTTCAGGGAACCGGATGGCGCTTGTTGATTTTCTTCTTCGACTGTTTGAGAAAAATTGATATTCTCCACGCCGCCTCGGCCGTGATACGCAAAAGTCGCAGTTCCCTGTTTTTTGGAAATATCGGAATCCCCGTATATTGCACCTATGCCCATTTGGAATTGGTCTGCGTGGGCTTCCAATCCTTCCAGGCGCACAGTGGTTTTGTAGGCGTCGAGAATCTGAAGGATGGCATCAATGTTCGCAAAATATGCCTTCATGTCATCAAGGGTTGCCTGTTCACCCTGTTGGATAACATGCATGGTTTGGGTCTGCATATCCGTGATGGCGCCGGCATCAGATCCTGCCTGATCATGGCCGAGATGGATATGTTTGATGGACAGGCCGCCATCCTCAACTGCCAGGGCCAGATTATTCAGATCTCCTGTATAACTGAGCTTCCAATGGTCTTCCGGATCAACAGAAAAATTTCCCTTCATTCCCGTCTGCTGGATGGTAAGTGTAAATTTTTCTTCAAGGTCTGCAAGGGTAAGGTCACCGAGGTCGAAGCCGGCCTGGGTAAAGTTACTTCTGTTTTTGTCCCAGATGCCTTGTATGCTTTGCTCTCCAATGCGCATGCTGCCGACTTCGGCGCCATTGTCCAGAAAAGGCGCCTGCTCCGGAAGTAAAATGGAGACATTGAGCTGCCCGTTTTCCTGGGGAATAAAGTGGAAATCAATGGAACTGAGCGTGACTTCAAATCCTTCCGGGCCGTGCAACGTGACCGGAGAGAAACTCGTTTGGTAATGATCACCTTGCTGCTGAACGGTGTAGTCACGGTTAAAAGTGATACCTAAGCCGTCCTTGGTAGAGGGTGGGATAAAGGCAAGCATCCACTGCAGAAAATCGTCAATGAGCTGCTCCTGGGGCGTTGCTGCTTTAAAGGAATGGGCCATACCTTCTTTTGCAGTGGATTTTTTTTCCTCAAGCATTCCTTGCGCGGCTGCTTGAGCAGCAGGATCTGTGGCGGCAATTCGATTCTCTAATTTGTCGACCAGCTTTTCGAGCTGTGCATTGGGTGAAAGGGAAAGGCTTTCCCTGTATTTTTTAACCGCCCCTTGCATGTCACCCTCTAGTTGCAGTTGGGTGCCTTCGAGCTGTGCTTTTCTGGCAGCTGTTACGGCTGGTTCTGTTTCTGCGGCAAAGGCTGCCGTCTCCGAAAAGGAAAAATCATCAGGGGCATAACTGATTACGCCCAGGGTTACAGCTGTGCCGAGCAGCAGCCATTTCGACACCTTTTTCCTTGTATTGAACGAATGTGTGGTATTCAAGCGTTTGCCTCCTTACTCTACTTGCGGGTTATGTGCTTGTGAAAGATCATCATTGTGAACAAAAGCGCCGGGGGTGCCTTTTCCCAAAAGACAGCCCGGATTAATCCTCTCGCTTTTTGTGAATTGGGGCTAACCAGCATGGCTGGACCAGGTTGGCAGGTCACAACGATGACACCGCTTCGCTGTTATGAAAGTTTATCACTCCGGCACGGCGCCTTCTGCTCTCTGCCGGAAACTTTCATATAAAGCCTTATTATATAAGGTTTTGATTTAAAATAGATAGGTTCTTTTGAGAAAAGAGCAGCAGAATGCCTGAAAAGGACGATGATGTTGCGAAAAATCAGCATGGCCGGACCACGGGCCGTGAACATCCTGATTTTCGGTAAGGGGCATCTCGGCAACCGGTAAAAGACTTTTGGATAAGCAGGGAAACTGTCTGCCCGATAGCCGGGCAGACAGAAGGGGAAGTTACATGCAGATTATTCGTAAGCGATCAGGAGGCACCGAATCTGCGGTGTTATCGGCCTGTTTACGTACATGTGTATGCTGCACAGACCGATGCCCGGCATCTCCGGCACTACGTGATTGCTTACAGGTTTAGTGATAGCCGCTACTTTGGGGAATTTACCCGGTGATCGCTTACGATCATTTTGTTGATCGTATCAGTTGGATGAGTTTACCTGCATCCCTGAAGGTTATCTTGCCGTCAGCGTTCAGGTCGCATTCAGGACACTCCTCTACAGGTCGGCGAAGATATTGTCTGAAAACCCTGATATCCCTGAGGTTGACAACCTCATCATTATTGATATCGCCCGGCTCTGAAAAATAATAGCTTTTAATGCAGTGTTCACTGTTGGGCAGAGGTTCAAGTTCTTTATCCTCAGCTGCCAGATTCTCCACATAGGCTACAAACGACAGGGCGTAATCAAGATAGGTGTCGACCCCGGGTCCCCTTTCATCCTGAACATCCTTGAAAGTGAGATAGCCGTCTCTTCCCTGACCGGTGTAGCTGTTGGTTACGATGACATACATGGTATCCTCTTCAATGAGCGACCATGTTTTGCTCTCACGATCCATGATTTCCAGATTCTTGATGCGCATATTGGTTGGATTGGCCATGTTGATGTCATAACGCAGACCATAGGCATAGGGAAAGGATCCGCTTGAGCCGCCGTCATCATAATAATTATTGATGGCATCTTCCAGCACCTGCTTGATTTCGCTGCCTTTCATCTCAATTTCAAATAAGGTGTTGGCGAATGGGAGCAGTGTATATGCTGTGTCATAGGTTACGTCACCTTCCGCCACATTGATGCGTACCCCGCCTGCGTTTTGGATACATGCGTCCGAACGGAGACTGAGGTCATAAAATCCTTTTGCCACCAGGGGCGCAATTTCGCTGCCCAGAGGGAAGTCAGCGCCGCTGTTGCCCAGATAGTCGGTACCTGGAATGCGAACATGACTGAGATCTTCGCCTGCCTGGCCGATAACCTCCGCCTTCATCAAATCCACCTGATCCGAATAGGTTTCCAGAGTCGTGGCCGCGTCCGGATCTTCTTCCACAATGGCAATGTTTGCCCGCTGGTCAATGAAGCTTTCTATTGCTTCTCTCTCGACCGTGCCGACTTCAGCTCCATCGCGTTTGAACGTGTTGCCGACAGGGAGAACAGCCGCACCGCTGCAGGATGTAACCAGGCCGTTGTCGTCAAAAGAGACATCAAGGCTGCCGACCGCTTTGGCGTATTCCCATGCCTGGGCAATGCAGATCGGGTTTCCATCCTTATCCGTCATCTGCACGGGATACGGATACGAACTGCTCAAACCAAACTCTTCCACATCCCCCATGAGCGTGTGGGAATCGCCATCAATGATAACGTCGATGCCGCTGACGTTTTGGGCCAGATTGATGTCGTTTGCCAAACCGTAATGGCTGAGCAGGATGATTTTATTGATGTCGTGCTCGGTACGGAGCAGGTCTGCATATTCCTGGGCCGTGGTTATTTCGTCCAGAAAGGTGATTTCATCGCTGGGACTTGAGGAGACCTCGGTCTTCTGTTTGACGTCAATGCCGATGATTGCGACCTTTTCTCCGCCGATATCCTTTATAATGTAGGGTGCCCATTTTCCTTCGAGAACGTTGCCTGCATCCGGGATAACGTTGGCTGCGACTATATCGGCATTAAGTGTATCCAGGTAGTCGGCCAGGTGCTCGTCACCGTCATCAAATTCATGGTTGCCGAGGACAATGGCATCCCAGTCTACCATATTCATCATTTCCGCTGTAGCATCCCCTTTAAACAGGGTGTAGTACAAGGTACCCTGGAAGGTGTCGCCCGCATTGAGAATGAGGGCATGCTCAACCTCTGCAACCTGTTGTTCAATGAAGCTGACAGCCCTTGGCATGCCGCCTAGCTCCACATCGGTATCCTGACCATCCAAGGTTAATCCGAAGCCTTCTTCAGCGGCGAGGTGCGAGTGGATGTCATTCATGTGGACAATTCGCAGATCCAGAGGCCCTGAACAGGCGGAAGATAAGGTGATCAGGACGGATGAAGTTAATGCTGTACAGAATAGTGATCGTCTCATGTAGTTCTTCATATGCTCTAAACTCCAACTGTAGGACTTTGCTGACAGGCGCTGCACATGACAGCTGTGCACCGTGCGGCGGCCAAGATGATACCACGTTGATCCAATCTGTTTGGCATGGGTTTTCTCCTTTTTTGCATGCTGAACAATCATCTTTGGAGAAATGCGGGACAGGCTGCAAACAACAAAACCCGGGCTGCATTTTTCCATGCAACCCGGCTATCCGTTTCCTTTCGGACCCGTGGCTTTCCGTCCCCATTTTACAATGGGTTTGGCTCTTTAGGGTATCTTGAAAAAATAGAAAATTTGTTCAAATTCGAAACGCACGATAAATTTTACCGCAGGCAAATATCTAATATTACGAGGATAAAATTTTGAGTGCAAGCATGAAGTTGGGCAAATTGGCAATTTTGCAAGGTCCCCTGTATTTTTGTCAGCAGCAAATTACCAGAAGCTGATTATGAGCCTGTTATAATGTTGTTATGCCTTGGTTTATATGAAAGTCTCCGGCAGCGAGCAGAAGGCACCATGCCGGAGTGATAAACTTTCATAACAGGGAAGCGGTGTCATCGTTGCGGCCGGCCAACCTGGTCCAGCCATGCTGGTTAGTCCGCATGAGAAATGCGGTTTGTTGTAGAAGGCTGATTTTATGGGGTTTATCATCTTGGTCGGAAGTAAGGGCTTCGTTTTCCGTAAGGAATTATTTTGGAGCTCGGGCTTGTAGGGTGCGCCGTGCGCACCGGTCGGCGTCTGTGTGAGGTGCTTGTGGTGTGTATTTCCCGGTAGTAAGCGACAGCGGAGCTTTTAGCATGTCGCTTGCAGCGAAAAAAAGAGTCGGTGCGTATGACGCACCCTACGGGTTCCGGGATATAATGTGGGTTTGTGGTAGATGGTTGATTTTTGGTGTTTATAAGCTTAGCCGGAAGTAAGGGCTTCGTTTTTTGTAGGGAATTATTTTGGAGGCTGGGTTTGTAGGGTGTGCCGTGCGCACCGGTCGGCGTATGTGTGAGGTGCTTATTGCGTGTATTTCCCGGTGCTGAGCGACAGCCGGTATTTTATGGGATATTTGTGGGTTTATTTTCGGCTAGTAACTGACAGCAAGGCTTTTAGCATGTCGCTTGCAGCGAAAAAAAGAGTCGGTGCGTATGACGCACCCTACGGGCTCCGGGATATAATGTAGGTTTGTGGTAGATGGTTGATTTTTGGTGTTTATAAGCTTGGTCGGAAGTAAGGGCTTCGTTTTCCGTAATGAATTATTTCGGAGGCTGGGTGTGTAGGGTGTGCCGTGCGCACCGGTCGGCGTATGTGTGGGATGCTTGTGGTGTGTATTTCCCGGTAGTAGCCGGCAGCAGTTTTTAGAATGTCGCTTGCAGCGAAAGAAAAGAGTCGGTGCGTATGACGCACCCTACGGGTTCCGGGATATAATGTAGGTTTGTTGCAGGTGGTTGATTTTTGGTGTTTATAAGCTTAGCCGGAAGTAAGGGCTTCGTTTTCCGTAAGGAATTATTTTGGAGCTCGGGCGTGTAGGGTGCGCCGTGCGCACCGGTCGGCATATGTGTGAGGTGTTTGTGGTGTGTATTTCCCGGTGCTGAGCGACAGCCGGTATTTTATGGGATATTTGTGGGTTTATTTTCGGCTAGTAACTGACAGCAAGGCTTTTAGCATGTCGCTTGCAGCGAAAAAAGAGTCGGTGCGTATGACGCACCCTACGGGCTCCGGGATATAATGCGGGTTTGTTGTAGGTGGTTGATTTTTTGGTGTGTAATAGGCTTGTCCGGAAGTAAGGGCTTCGTTTTTTGTAAGGAATTATTTTGGAGGCTGGGCGTGTAGGGTGTGCCGTGCGCACCGGTCGGCATATGTGTGAGATGTTTGTGATGTGTATTTCCCGGTGCTGAGCGACAGCCGGTATTTTGTTGGATATTTGTGGGTGTATTTCCCGGTAGTAGCCGGCAGCAGTTTTTAGCATGTCGCTTGCAGCGAAAGAAAATAGTCGGTGCGTATGACGCACCCTACGGGTTCCGGAATATAATGCGGGTTTGTGGTAGATGGTTGATTTTTTGGTGTGTAATAGGCTTGACTGGAAGTAAGGGCTTCGTTTTTCGTAAGGAATTATTTCGGAGCTCGGGCTTGTAGGGTGCGCCGTGCGCACCGGTCGGCGTATGTGTGAGGTGTTTATTGCGTGTATTACCCGGTAGTAAGCGACAGCCGGTGTTTTGTTGGATATTTGTTGGTGTATTTCCCGGTAGTAGCCGGCAGCAGTTTTTAGCATGTCGCTTGCAGCGAAAAAAAGAGTCGGTGCGTATGACGCACCCTACGGGTTCCGGGATATAATGTGGGTTTGTTGCAGGTGGTTGATTTTTGGTGTTTATAAGCTTAGCCGGAAGTAAGGGCTTCGTTTTCCGTAAGGAATTATTTTGGAGGCTGGGCGTGTAGGGTGCGCCGTGCGCACCGGTCGGCATATGTGTGAGGTGTTTGTGGTGTGTATTTCCCGGTGCTGAGCGACAGCCGGTGTTTTGTTGGATATTTGTGGGTTTATTTCCCGGTAGTAAGCGACAGCAGAGCTTTTAGCATGTCGCTTGCAGCGAAAAAAAGAGTCGGTGCGTATGACGCACCCTACGGGTTCCGGGATATAATGCGGGTTTGTTGCAGGTGGTTGATTTTTGGTGTTTATAAGCTTAGCCGGAAGTAAGGGCTTCGTTTTCCGTAAGGAATTATTTTGGAGGCTGGGTTT
The DNA here is from genome assembly GCA_963678525.2 of Desulfobulbaceae bacterium. Lineage (GTDB taxonomy): Bacteria > Desulfobacterota > Desulfobulbia > Desulfobulbales > Desulfobulbaceae > Desulfogranum. The sequence continues at coordinate 578,059 of CAXXDG010000001.1, read as the reverse complement.
GTAGGGTGTGCCGTGCGCACCGGTCGGCATATGTGTGAGATGTTTGTGATGTGTATTTCCCGGTGCTGAGCGACAGCCGGTATTCTATGGGATATTTGTTGGTTTATTTTCGGCTAGTAACTGACAGCAAGGCTTTTAGCATGTCGCTTGCAGCGAAAAAAAGAGTCGGTGCGTATGACGCACCCTACGGGTTCCGGGATATAATGTGGGTTTGTGGTAGAAGGGTTATTTTTTGATGTTGTATACGTCCTGCCGGAAGTAAGGGCTTCGTTTTCCGTAAGGAATTATTTTGGAGGCTGGGTTTGTAGGGTGTGCCGTGCGCACCGGTCGGCATATGTGTGAGATGTTTGTGATGTGTATTTCCCGGTGCTGAGCGACAGCCGGTATTCTATGGGATATTTGTTGGTTTATTTTCGGCTAGTAACTGACAGCAAGGCTTTTAGCATGTCGCTTGCAGCGAAAAAAAGAGTCGGTGCGTATGACGCACCCTACGGGCTCCGGGATATAATGCGGGTTTGTGGTAGATGGTTGATTTTTTGGTGTGTAATAGGCTTGTCCGGAAGTAAGGGCTTCGTTTTTTGTAGGGAATTATTTTGGAGCTCGGGCTTGTAGGGTGTGCCGTGCGCACCGGTCGGCGTATGTGTGAGGTGCTTGTGGTGTGTATTTCCCGGTAGTAAGCGACAACAGAGCTTTTAGCATGTCGCTTACAGCGAAAGGAAAGAGTCGGTGCGTATGACGCACCCTACGGGTTCCGGGATATAATGTGGGTTTGTGGTAGATGGTTGATTTTTGATGTTTATAAGCCTTGTCGGAGTACAGGCAATGTACTCCGACAAGGAACGTGTAAAGAGAGGGTGACCTCACATATTGGTCAGTAATTCGATGGTTTCAGCGATTTCCTGATTGGTCACGCTTTGGCGAATCTCTTCCATCTCCTTCATTTTTTCGGCAAAACGGATGCCTTCAGCTGCGCTGATCCATTCCAACTGCAGCCGTTCAGGACGGATTCCCAATTTACTCATTTTCTTGCGAATACGGGTGATCCGTTTTTCAGTCCAGTGGTTGGCGTCGATATAGTGGCAGTCACCGATGTGACAACCGCTGACCAGGATCATCGGTGCACCCTGGCGAAAACCCTCCCAGATGAATTTTTCATCAACCCGGCCTGAGCACATGACCCTTACCAGGTGGGCATTTGCCGGGTATTGCAGGCGAGAAACACCCGCATAATCCGCACCCGCATAGGAGCACCAGTTGCAGGCAAAGACCAGAATCTTTAAGTCCGCAGCTCTTTTCAGCATGGCATCAACCTGACCGATGATCTGCTGATCGGTATAGTGGTTCATGCTGATGGCGTCAAATCGACACTCCGCAGAACAGGTACCGCAACCGGCACAGGCAGCAGAGTTGACCACTGCAGGCTGTTTGTTTTTCTTGTCAACCGTGATGGCATTGTAGGGGCAGACCTGGGCACAGATACCGCACGAGGTACATTTTTCAGTGATAACCTCTGCCGTAATGGGCTCAGTGGTGATCTCTCCCTTGTGCATCAGGCGGATGGCACGTACCGCGGCGGCGCTGGCCTGGGTAACGCTCTCCTTGATGTCCTTCGGCCCTTCTGCGCACCCTGCGTAGAAAATGCCTCGGGTGGCTGCATCCACAGGCTGGAGCTTGGGATGCGCCTCAAGGTAGAAGCCGTCAGGCGTCAGCTGCAAGCCCATAATTTCCTGGAGCCGCTGGGTGGACGGCGCCGGCTGCATGCCCTGGGCCAGCACCAGCATATCCAGTTCATGGAATTCCAGACTGGCTGTGGCGCTGTTTTCTACAGCAATGCGCAGACTTTTTTCATCCGTTTCCTCCACGGATCCGGGTAAACCGCGGATGAACTGCACCCCCAGTTTACGGCTGCGGGTGTACAGTTCTTCAAAGCCCTTACCGAACGCACGAATATCAATATAGAACACTTTCACTTCCATATCAGGATAGTGTTCCTTGAGCACCAGAGTCGATTTGATGGTGTTCATGCAGCAGATGTTGGAACAGTATTCACCGCCTTTACGAGATGAACGCGAGCCGACACACTGAATGAACCCGACCGATTTGGGATGCTCCCTGTCCGTAGGACGCAGCAGCGCGCCCTGTGAGGGGCCGCCTGCATTGACCAGACGTTCAAACTCCAGACTGGTCAGAACATTTTCAAACCGTGTGTATCCATATTCGTCAAGTTCCGTCGGGTCATACGGCTTCAGGCCGGTGGCCACAATGATGGTGCCCACATGTTCCACGATTTCCTCATCCGACATGTGGAAGTTGATGCACTGTTTGTCGCAGACTTCAATACACTTGGAACAGACCGCCGGGTTGTGTCCCAGACATTCCTTGATGTTGATTAAGTAGGATGAAGGTACTGCCTGGGGAAATGGGCTGTAAATAGCCTTACGGCTGGCCAGTCCCATATTGAATTCATCAGGCCGCACCACCGGACAGACCTTGGCGCATTCGCCGCAGGCCGTACAGGCGTTTTCATCGACATATCTTGCTCTTTTGATAATTTTAACGTCAAAATTACCAACATACCCTTTCACGTCCACGACCTCACTCAAGGTCAGGAGCTGTATACGTGGATGTCGACCGACATCCGTCATCTTAGGACCGAGTATTCAAATCGAGCAGTCCATAGTCGGAAAGGTCTTGTCCAGCTGAGCCATTATTCCGCCTATGGATGGTTGTTTCTCCACTAGAGTTACATCATATCCGCTGTCTGCCAGGTCAAGTGCTGCCTGGATGCCGGCAACGCCGCCGCCGATGATCAGGGTCTTTTTGGTCAGGGGCAGGGTTTCCTCATTCAATGGTTCAAGGTGGCGCACCCTGGAGATTGCCATATCAACCAGGGTCTCCGCTTTGCGGGTCGCCTTTTCAAAATCGTTCATATGCACCCAGCTGCACTGCTCACGCAGATTGGCCATTTCCATCATGTATGGATTCAGGCCCACTGACTGCACCATCTGCTTGAAGGTAGGCTCGTGCAGGCGGGGTGAACAGGATGCGATGACCACACGGTCAAGGCCGTTATCAAGGATATCCTGTTTTATCTGTTGCTGTCCCGGCTCTGAGCAGGCATAGGGGATGTCTTTGGACAGAACCACGCCATCTGCGTCAGCCGCACCTTCAGCGACCTGTTTACAGTTCACCGACTGGGCGATATTCAGCCCACAATGGCAGACATAGACGCCGATTCGTGGATTATTTTCGCTCCTGCCGGATTGTTGGGGGACATTGGATGTTGTCATGTATATTCTCCGAGGTATTCTAAATCAGCACGTTACGATTCGTGTGAGTAGTTACTTCCAGGTTATGGTTTGGGCAATAACGCTGGTTAAATCAAGCATTTCCATCTGGAGCTCTTCCTCGCGGAAAGGGTCCTGCATGGCGCACCGCAGATGGATCTGGCATTTCGGGCAGGAGGTGACGAGCAGCTCGGCACCGGTCTCCCCTGCTTGCTGCAGCCTCTTTACCTGCATGGCTTTTGAGTAGGAATCGCAGCCTGTCCAGGCTGTGTTGCCGCAGCACATGGCTCCTTTGCCTGACTCCCGCATTTCGGTAAATGTGTCTGTCTGCAGGCGGGATATCAGTTGACGCGGGAGTTCCGGGCGATCTTCAAGACGGGAGAGACGGCAGGAATCCTGAAAGGTAATGGACTTGTCCAGCGGGGTAAATTCCACAGCCCCCCTGTCGATTTCTTTTTCAAGAAAATCATAGAGGTGAACAATTTCAAAGTTCAGTTGGAAGCCCATCTCAGGATAGGTGGTTTTAAAGGTCATATAACATTCCGGACAGCTGGTGATCATGGTTTCAATGCCCAGGCTGTTGAGTCTGTCGACATTGAGTTGCGCCACCTTTTTGAAATGTTTCTGCTCTCCTGACCACAACAGATCGTGCCCGCAGCACCGTTCATCGTTGAGCAGTCTCGGGTGCACGTCAAAAAAATTGAGCAGACGAATGCTGTCAAAGAGGATTTTTTCCGTGTCCACGTCGATGTGTTTGCCGAAAAAAATGTCAAAATAGGGTGCACATCCCCCGTAAAAGAGGACCTTTGAATCCGAATCCACTTCCAGCTTCTCCGGAATATTTCGCCAGCGATCCGGGGTGAGATCCGGGGAGGCCATGGAGCGCATCAGGGAGTGCAGAAAACCTCCGTGCGCCTCTTTGCCGTGGATCGTGTTTTTCTGATACAGATGGCGTAACTCTTTGATGAAAGCAGGGAAATTGACCGCAGACGGGCAGCGTTCATAACAGAGGCCGCAGGTCAGGCAGGACCAGACGTTTTCCTGGACATTGGTTTTGTATAGGTCGTTGTTGATCACAGCCGTGGCAATGCCCCTGGCGGAAAAAGGTTTTCCCACCAGAGCCAGGGGACAGGCAGATGAGCATTTTCCGCAGTCCTGGCAGGCGTGGATATTGTATGTATTGGTGAGTTCAGCCACCTCTTTTCGAGGGAGGACCGCAGGAACTCCAATGGGAGCGTCTTCCGGAATGGTAGTGATGGTTGTTGGTCCAAGTTTTTGAAGGTCCTCTAAAAAGGTCTGCAGAAAATCCAGCAGTTCTTCGGACTGTTCCGGCAGAAAGGTCGCAAATCGCAAACGCTGCCGGCCAATACCCATGAGATCGAGAATGGTCGCCGTATCCTGGGTGTTGCGTATGGCAGTCGGGGTGCCTGAGCCGTATCGGCAGGTTCCGGGGGAACAGCCGACCATGGCGACACCGTCGGCCCCCTTGGCAAAGGCTCTGAGGAGCAATGCGCGGTCAACTCTGCCTGTGCAGGGAACACGCACCATATGTACGGCTTCCGGGATATCCCTTTTCTCATCCTGCAGGCTGAGATAGGCTGCATGTGGACCCCAGTTGCAAAGAAAGAGGATTATTTTAGTTTGTGTATTCATGGTTGTTTTACGCTCCATGGACATTGCTCTGGAGTATTTCCTCAAGCGCCTGTTCGAGGTATGCTCTATTTCTATACGGACTGTCTACGGCGCCTGTGGGGCACATTGAAATGCAGTTGCCGCATCCTTTACAGATAGCCTCATCCACCAGTGCCTGCCAGCCTCCAACCTGATTACGGGTAAAGCTCATAGCATGATACGGACACACAGTTATGCAGCGTCCGCATCCCCTGCAGAGTGTAGAGTCCACCTCGACAGTAAATCCTTTGCTCTGGCGAGGTCCCCGGGGCAGGGCGGATGCAGCCATTACAGCCGCTGCAGCTCCTTTTTTCAGTTTGGATACATTCAGGCCGCCTGGTTCTGCGAGAAATAACCCCGGTACCGAGGTCGCGCAGGGGTAGGCAAAAGGAATGCCGGTGACTCCCTGCTGCTGATTAACCGGCTCTATGGTTTTAGCCGGCAATCCTTCCTGATGGGTGTATGGAACGCGACGACGCGCCTTCTCACCCAGAATGACGGTTCCTGCACGTATGACCTGGCGTTCGCCGTTGGATTCAACCAGTATTTGAAAATCACCTATGGTGCCGCTGAGGGCAAGAACGTTCCAACCTATGAAGGAGTGGATGTTGGCATGGTTCAGTTCTTCCGTGGCCGGTTGGTCTTTGGTGCCGAAATGAAAGACATCATGATTGGTCTGCGCCAGGTGCATGGCACTGTTCAAGGTCCCCTGTGAATTCCCGATGACGGCTGCCGTGAAATTGTAGTTCCTGTCAACGGCCGGCAACGGTTTGAGGCTTTTAACCCGCTCCATGGACCTGTGCAGAAGCCCCCGGAAACGTGCCATGGCCAGCTCAGGATTTTTTGCCACAAGGCGAAGGACTTCTCCCCGCAGGTTCTGAGTCTCTACCATGGATCGGCTGATACCGGTTCCGTGGAACAGACCGTCTTTGAGGCGACTTCTCTGATCTGTACAGGCGCTGCAGACAAAATTGAGCGGACAACAGACGCACGAGGCCAGAACGATTCTGGTAAGTCCTTTTTCCCTGGTTGTTTTGATGATGGTATCAATGCCGTCGCTGGTGCAGGCGGAGTTTATGGTCTGAGCATGGACAATCAGGGGATCATTTTCTTCCTCTTTTTGGAGGAAGGAATCCATACCGTCAAGCCAGCCAAGAGAATCATTACAGCGACAGGCAAACACGCCTATGCGTATTTCCGGGGAGAGACCGGCATCCGGGGTGGAGAAAGCCAGGGCATGTCCCTTGGTGCGATGACCGGAGTCGCCAAGCAGTATCATTGCTTTGGCAGCGGCATCAAAACCACGCACGATCATATCGTTTACTTCTGTGCGGGCGGCTTTGGGGCCGTATGCACGGATGACATCCTCACCACGGATAACAGGCGCCATGTTGGGGTCAGCCATGATGATGATGCCGCCCTGTTCCACCAGTTCCTGTTCCACCTGATTATGATTGATGGCTTGAACGGCGCCGCAGGCATCCACGCATTGAAAGCATTCTGAGCAGGCTCCGCATTGCAGACAACGTCCTGCTTCGGCGAGAATCTGTTGTTCCGAAAGGCCCAGTGCCACCTCGTTGAAATTCTGGACGCGTTCGCCCGGCTGACGTTCCGGCATTTCACGCCGTTTTTGTCGTGGGATGTCTGGAGAAATGGGAGTGAAATCCCTGTCCAGTGGTCTGGTCCGCAGCTGAATATTCACTTCCTGGTTCAGATCCGCATGCATGACCGCGGCTGCCTGTTTTCCGGAAGCCATTGCATGGACAACGGTTGTTGGACCTGTGATAGCATCACCGGCCGCATACAGACCCGGCATGGTGGCTCGCTTCTGCTCATCCACAGTAATGAAGCCCCGGTCGGAAACCGCAAAGGGCGTACCCATTTCCGAGGTTAAACCGCCGACCTGACCAACGGCCACAAAGGCGAGGTCAAAGTCCATGGACCAGGCCGCTTTCTGTTCGTCTATAACCGGCCAGGCAATACCTTCTCCCTCTGCTTTTCCAGGTTTTGTGGACCTGCATTCAAGACCGCTGAAGGTTTTCCCGTCTCCGTGAAAAGCGGTTACCTGGGTCTGGTCCTTGATGATGACGCCTTCTTCCAGCGCCTCTCGTATTTCATCTTTTTCAGCAGGGATCTCTTCCTGTCTGAACCAGGAAAGCATGGTGACCTCCGCGCCCAGGCGGGCCAGAGTTCTGGCCAGATCAAAAGCGGAGTTGCCGTCTCCAATCACAGCCACTTTCTTTTTTAGGGTAGTAATTCCCTGCCATCTTCTCCTGGTAAGAAAAGAGATACACCCTTCAACGCCTTCCAGATCCTCGCCGGGAACACCGAGTTTTCGATCAGCCCAGCTTCCGGTGGTTACCAGAGTGGCGGCAAAATCGTTACTCAAGGTGTTGAGTCCGGCTACAAGATCAATTTCCTGGGAGCAGCTAAAGGTTACTCCCATTTTTTCGATACGTTGCAGTTCACTATTCAGTACGGGCTCCGGCAGGCGGTGGGACCCTATGCCGTAACGCAGCAGACCACCCGCCTTTTCCTGTCGTTCAAAGACCGTTACCGGGTATCCTTTTCCGGCAAGTTCGGCTGCAGCGGCGATACCTGCCGGACCTGAGCCGATAATAGCGATTCGCTCTTCTCTTGAAGGTATGGAGGCTACCGGTTGTACATCGGTTGGATGTTCTTCTGCATAGTCAGCAAGAAAACGTTTGATGGCACGGATGGAAACCGGTTCATCCAATTCTCCCCGGCGGCAGCTTTCCTCACAGGGGTGGGTACAGATTCGGCCGCATATTCCCGGCAGTACGTTTTTTTCACGTATCAGCTCCAAAGCTTCCCGATATTTTCCCTTGGCTGCCAGTGCCACATACCCCTGGGCATTGACCCCTAAAGGACAACTCTCCTGACAGAGCGGTTGCCGGCGTTTATCAATGGTGGGGCGGCCGGGCAGGCTTTTGCGCGAGTCCAGATTAAGCGGTTTACCGTTGTCACAAGCGGTTACAGGACAGGCCTCCACGCATTTGCCGCAAAGCACACATTTTTCCGCCTCCACATAGGTCAGATCTTTACGAATGCGTACGCTGAAGCCCTGTGGCGTGTGTTTAATTGCAGAGACAGAGGCAGGCAGGATAGTACGGATGCGGCTGTTACGCAGGATCCTGATCAGGCCCGGTCGGTGTGCGAAATTAAATGTCTGGCCGGATTGCATGCGATAGGACTCTGCAGCCAGTTTGACATTCAGATCCGGTTCCGTGTCTACAAGGGTGACCGGGACCCCCAGTTCACCCAGTTTATTGGTTGCTGCAATACCCTCCGGGGTGGCGCCAAGGACAATCACCCGGTGCAGACGTTCCTTTTGTCGTGTCATTGTGCAATGGCTCCTGTCATACCTGCGGCACGTTTTTCTTTGCCCTTAAGGGTGGAAAGGCCGTAATCAAAACCTTTGTTAAAGGCCTGTTTGTTTTTTTCCTCAGTTCCCTTGGGTACGGATCGGCTGACTGTTTCCAGGGCCGCTTTTTTGGAGACTGCACCTGTAATGGCTGTGATAAAACCGATCATAATGATATTGGCCATCATTTTATGTCCCAGTGCTTCAGCCATTCGTGTAGAGGAGATTTCATAGTGAGCGCAAGGTGCATCAGTGGTGGGAACCAGATCCTGGTCGGTCAGAAGAATGGAATCTTCCTGGAGCAGGTCGGCGAATTTGTCATATCCGGCCTGGGACATGGCCACCAGAATATGGGGAACCTTCACATATGGGTAATGGATGGGGTCGTCGGAGATAATGACCTGGGCGTTACACGCTCCCCCACGTGATTCCGGTCCATATGCCTGAACCAGTGTGGATTCTTTGTTGTCGCCCAGGGAGGCGGCTGAACCGAGAATTTTGCCGGCCAGTATAATTCCCTGGCCGCCGAATCCGGTGACGATGATTTCTTTCTGCATGGTAATGGCGCTCTCTTTTTTACTCAAATGGTTGTGTGTCGACCGTTGATTGGATAGAAACTATTCTTCACAGCCTTGCCTGCAGGTAATTTCATACATGTCATCGCAGGTGCTGCGGTCGGTATCGACAAAGGTTCCAAGGATGACACCGCGTTCAAAATCAATATCTGCACGCGCCGGATCCGCACCATTTCGGATGATGGTTTTTTCCTGATACAGTTTCATGGTGTCCAGAGATTTTTCCTTGTTTCGTCTGCCGTAGTTAATCGGGCAGGGGGCAAGGACCTCGATAAAGGAAAAGCCTTTTTTGTTGATGGCTTCGTTGATGGCGTTGGTCAGATCGCGCACATGCAGAATCGTCCATCGCGCCACATAGGAGGCTCCCGCTGCATAGGCCATGAGGGGCAGATTGAATGGTGCGTCAGGGTTACCGAACGGCGTGGTGGTTGTTTTTGCCCGGCTTGGCGTCGTGGCTGCAACCTGACCGCCGGTCATGCCGTAGTTGAGATTATTGACGCAGATAACGGTTATATCCATGTTGCGGCGGGCTGCATGGATGAAGTGGTTACCGCCAATGGCAAACAGGTCCCCGTCTCCGCTGAAAACTATGACATTCAAATCCGGTCTAGCCATTTTAATGCCGCTGGCAAAGGGAATGGCGCGGCCATGGGTGGTGTGAAAGGAATCCAGCTTGATATACCCGGCAGCTCTTGCCGAACACCCGATACCGGATACCATGGTGAATTCGTTATACGGGATTTCAGTGGCCTTAATTGCTGTAAGACAGGAAGAAAAGACCGTGCCGATACCGCATCCCGGGCACCAGATGTGAGGAATGCGATCAGTACGTATCAGGTCATCCAGGGGATGGGCCGGTTGCTTACTGCTTAGCTGTTTTGGATTGTTGGTCATGGCTGGAAGACCTCCTTGATAAGCGAAACCACCTTGTCCGGGTGGATGATTTTACCTCCTGCGGATCCCACCAGATGCGTTGACGCCTGTCCATGGGCGCATCGTTCCACCTCATAATGCACCTGGCCCAGGTTGATCTCCACAGTGATGAGCCCTTTGACCCGGGCGGCAATGTCGTGAATCATCTGTTCCGGGAAGGGCCAGACTGTAATCAGTCTGAGCAGCCCTGCCTTGTAGCCGAGCTTACGGGCTTCATCAACTGCCGTAAGGCCTGTACGAACCGATATGCCGTAGGAAACAATGACAATATCCGCGTCCTCCATCATGTACTCTTCCGTGTGCACGATGTCGTCCAGATTGTTACGGATCTTGCCTTTGATCCGGGTCATCATTTCTTCCTGGGCCTCCACGGTCATGGCCGGGTAGCCTCGCTCGTCATGGGTCAGACCGGTTACATGCACGTTGTAGCCGTCACCAATGGCAGGCATGGGTGCCACGCCGTTTGGACCTGGTTCATATAGGTGGAAGCGGTCCTTTCTACCCTTGGGTTTCGGGCGCTCTGCCAGCTTGATATCTTTTGCTTCGGGAATGACCACTTTTTCACTCATGTGTCCGACAATTTCATCGGCCATGACCAGGACAGGTACCCGATATTTCTCGCTCAGATTAAAGGCGAGGATGGTATGATAAAAACAGTCCTGGGGGGATGACGGTGCAATGGCGATGAGCTCATAGTCCCCGTGGGACCCCCAACGCGCCTGCATCATATCGCCCTGTCCCGTTTGTGTGGGCAGGCCTGTGGATGGTCCTGTGCGTTGCACATTGACAATCACGCACGGTGTTTCCGTACATACACCAAGCCCAAGGTTTTCCATCATCAGGCTGAATCCCGGGCCCGATGTGGCGGTCATGGTCTTGGTTCCGGTCCAGGAGGCGCCAAGGATTGAGGCGATGGCCGCGATTTCATCTTCCATTTGGATAAAGGTGCCGCCCACATCGGGCAAACGCTCGGCCATGTGCTCGGCTATTTCAGTTGCCGGAGTAATGGGATAGGCGCCGAAAAAACGGCAGCCCGCTGCAATGGCTCCCTCGGCACAGGCCACATCACCGGTGATATAGTGGCTTCCTGTTTGTACAGCTGCTTTCATAAACGACCTTCATCTAAGGGTGAGAAGCAAAAGAACAAGTGCTTCAGTGGTAATTACAAAGGGGCTTCCGTGGAATAGATGGCGAATTCAGGGCAGATGATTTCACAGTAATGGCAATTCACACACTCATCCGGCTTCGTGGTTTGTGGTGGATGATACCCTTTCTTATTAAAATGATCGGAAAAGGCCAGCACATGCATGGGGCAGAATTCAATGCAGTATCCACAGCCCTTGCACCGGTCTTCGAGAATGGTTACCAGCCCTTTGGTTATTTGTATTTCTTGGGTGTCCAGGGGTTGTCGCCAGAATGCCATATCTGTATCCTGAATGTTGTTCGAATAATTATTGGAGGTTCAGGCTTGCGTTGCCATGCCTGTAGCCTGAGAAAATGATATCTATCGCTTGTCAGGCTTCCTGTGCTCGTCCTTGACCAGTTCAGAGGTGCCTGTATTGTGAGGGAGTAAGGAATGCTCGAAAAACAGGAATTAACACGAAAAGCAGGGCAAAAGTCAAGTCAAAATTGATTTTCAGGGTGATAAACCGAGACGGTAGCCCGGTTTTGCTGGGGGTGTCTTCAATTTTGGTAAACTTTGGTATGGTCGCGACAATAATGTAGCTGTTTTTTGTTCCTGAACCGCAGCGCCGAAAAATGAACCCGGCAACATCTTTCGCCTTGGTCAGGATCGCAGGGGGCGTCGTGCGCATCCTCAAAACCGATTGCAAGTGGCCGGCCATTAGAATGCTCGTGTTTTTGGCGGGCCACTGAATCCATATTTGTTTTACAGGCACTTTTCTAGTATACAAATTGAATACCAGTTGCTACCTTGGCGGCACGATTTTGGTTAGCCCGCATTCCTCAAGCATATGATGTTGGAGATATGTATATCTGGAATCCTCTTCGTTTATTATATTTTGGAGCACAGCTCCGTTGAAACGGCATAGTGAAAGAACAACAGACAAAAACAACGCCATTGATTGTCCATTCTGACTGGACCCGCGACTGGGGCGGTCAGGAAATGCGCACCTTGTGTGAATTACAGGAAATGAAAAAACTGGGCTTTCGAACCGGCCTCATAGTCCCGCAGGAAAGTGAGCTGGCCAACAGGGCTAAAGGAATGGATATTCCTGTCTATCCTGTTCCGTTCACCTCTAAATTCTGTTTGCCGTCCTGGAAAGCATTGTTCCGTGTCTTACGAACCATCCGTCCGGATGTATTAAATACCCATTCTTCAGAGGACTCCTGGATGGCAGGATGTGCCGCCAGGCTCTGCGGAGTTCCCCTGATAGCCAGAACCCGTCACGTACTCGCTCCGATTTCCTCTGCAGTCAGTTACAACCTGTTTCCCCATGTCATTTTTGCATGCAGTGAATCCATCCGTGACCAACTTATCCAGCAAGGCGTGAAGAAAGATCGGATTGTGGTACAGAATACCGGTATAGATGAAGAACGGTTTCAATACAATAAATCTGATCGCGATGCGATCCGTCGTCAATACGGCATTGCAGATGATGAGATCCTGGTGGGCAATGTAGCTTTTTTACGGCACTATAAAGGTCATCCGTTTATCATTGAAACAGCGGCCACCATGCCCAACCAGTACAAATTCATGCTGGTAGGAGAAGGGGGAGAGCGACCTCATCTTGAAAAGATGATCCGGGACAAAGGCTTGGAAGATCGATTTATCCTTGCAGGCCATACAGAGCAACCGGAAAAGTATTTTTCTGCCTTTGATATGATCTTTTTCTCCTCCAATGAGAGTGAAGGAATTTCACAATCCTTCATCCAGGGTCTGCTTTACGGCCTCCCCGTGCTGGCTGTGCGTACCCCGTCTATCCTGGAACCACTGAACCTAGTGCAGCATCATGCCACGGTAGAGTATGGTGATGTTACCTCAGCTGGTGAGGCTTTGGTATCCCTTAGCAACTTCCTGCAACGAGATGATCAGACTATTGAAAATCAGCGACAGGCTGTATCCGCGAAGTATGGGCTGAAAGCTATGGTGAAAAATATACTTTCTGCCTATTCTGAGAATGGGATAGCGCTATAATGTACATGAGTAGCCCTCCGTATCATAATCCGCTAAGATCGAGGCAAGAGGAGGTTTATCATGGTAACAACCCATTCAGTAGCAAAAATGGCTTGAGAGCTTTCCCCAGTCAATACGATGAGGAAACAAAATGTTCCCAGCGATTGTTTGCTCGCACTCACACCCCTCAGTATTGACTTCCATTTAAAGACCATAACGGGCATGCAGAATGACCAGTATTTCCAAATTTTTTTGGGTATTGCGAGTATCCTACCTCCCCCCGAAAATATTACGATAACGGATGGATAACCAGGCAGCAGACTATTAACCGGTTGGGGAGCAATGTTCTTTTGCTTTGCTAAAAAATGGGAAAGCTGCATCTTGTAGCACTTGATACAAGGTATATGTCACTTGATGCCGATGCCTTTCCCCGATATGTGACGAGGAATAAGTTAAGAAATATTTGCGGACAAGCGCGTAATGCTCTTGCCATGGATGTTGCCGTTACAATGTTACAATCAGGGAAGAGGCTGACTGGTGCAAATAACTTGATTTTAACACCTTAAGATAACTCCGAAATTTGAGTTTTATATAATAACAGTAAGATGTAAAAAAATACGAAAACTTCTTCCCATGTGTTAAAAATAAAGTAACCTCTTACCGGGATTTGAAAAAACAGACATAACCCGATAACTGTAACCGTTCACCAGCGTTCCATCTACGCCCGATCAGGCCTCATCGCATAGCCAACTATAGCGAAGAGACCTGCTTGAACGGATTTGGAACATTGGTGAACGGTTACAAAATAAATATGTAATGTATCTTACAGTCTGTTGGGTATCTCATGAATAGTGTATTCGTCAAAATAAGATATTATGTTCACCAACTCCTCGGGAGAGTTACAAATAGGAACTTTTGGCTCGTCCTTATAGCTGATTGTTTTGGTGTGGGAGGGGCAATGATGATTGCTTACCTTACCCGGTTTGAATTTGCTTTGCAGCCTGAGCATTGGCGCCAACTTTCATTGCTCATACCTTTGTCTTTAATTGCAAGAATACCTGTTTTTTATGCATTCAAACTCTATAGTGGCATGTGGCGATATACCGGAATGGTTGATTTGATAAGTGTTATCAAGGCCGTTCTTGTTTCATCTTTGTTGTTAATTTCTTTTTTGCTTTATCAAACTAGATTTATAGGATATTCCCGTGCAATTTTTCTTATGGATGCTATCCTTGTATTTCTATTTGTCAGCGGTGTAAGAGTGCTCATACGATGGTTTTTAAGGGATGCCCGCTTTACGAGAGTTGATAATTTAGTGAGACAAACACGGTTGTTGATTATTGGAGCAGGTGCAGCTGCAGAAAAGATAGTCCGAGAAATTAATGATAACAATAATATTCACTATATAATAGTTGGATTTGTTGATGACAATCCAAGAAAATGGGGAGCAAAAATTCATGGCTATCCTGTATTGGGTAGCATAAATGAGCTCTCAGGTATTGCTGAATTGACAGGGGCCGAAGAGCTTTTGCTTGCTATCCCTTCAGCAATGGGACAAGATGTACGAAGAATTATTGGTGAATGTAGAAAAACTCCATTGCCTTTTAAAGTGTTACCTAGTATCGGCGAGATAATTCAAGGCAAAGAGGTTTCTTCATCTATTAGAGATATAGATTTTCGCGACCTTCTCAGACGGCCATTGGTTCATTTGAACCATGAAGAAATAGACGAGTATCTTGGTGGGAAAACGATTCTTGTCACTGGAGCAGGTGGATCTATCGGGTCTGAACTATGTCGGCAGATTATCCGTTTCAAACCTAAGCACCTCATACTGTTTGATGCTGGAGAAAAGAATCTCTATGGGATTCAAATGGAAATAGAACATGAAATTCGCTTCAGAGATTATACCGCCATTCTCGGTAACTGTACAAATCAAACACTTCTGGAAAAACTATTTTGTGAACATCAACCAGCTGTTGTTTTTCATGCTGCAGCTTATAAACATGTTCCTCTCGTTGAGACTAATCCTTGGGAAGGTGTAATTAACAACGTCGTAGGTTTTAAAATTCTTTTTGAGGCAGCACAGAGGCATTCTGTAGAGAAATTTGTCCTTGTTTCTAGTGATAAGGCTGTAAGGCCTACTAACGTCATGGGGGCTACGAAAAGGTTAGCTGAATTGATTATGCATTCCTATTGCGCTAAAGAAGGGTTGGGAAAAGAGATACCTCAAATGACGTGTATGGCTGTACGTTTCGGTAATGTTCTTGGGTCATCCGGTTCTGTTATACCTTTGTTTCGAAGACAGATAGAAAAAGGAGGACCTGTTACGGTGACAGATCCTCAAGTTAACAGATTTTTTATGGCAATTGAAGAAGCAGCTCAGCTTATTCTTCAGGCAGGTGCAATGGGAAATGGAGGTGAAATCTTTTTGTTGGAGATGGGAGAGCCTGTCTTTATCAAAGACCTGGCTGAAGATCTTATTATACTGATGGGATATACTCCTTATAGAGATATTGATATTATTTTTATTGGATTACGACCAGGGGAAAAACTCTATGAAGAATTAATAACCGTTGGGGAAGGAATTGTTACAACCAAGCATGAAAAGATTCTGGCTTTGAAAGGAAATGCTTCATTACCTATGTTTGATCGTAAATTGAAGGATCTCATTGTAGCAGCAGATACACAAGATGCAGTTGGAATCAGAAATATATTGGCTGAGATTCTTCCGGAATATAAACAATAAGTTAGTTAAACCGACTGGGTGTCGAAGTTGAGATGTAATATGGAGTCGACATCATCCAAACTGTCGAATACCTGATTGAGTAAAGGGTATCTTGAAGAATTAGAAAATTTGTTCAAATTCGAGGCGCCCGAGAAATTTACCGCAGACGACATATAGTTGATATTGGAGTCTACGCTTACCTTCGAGGGTGAAATTTTAAGTGCAACAAAGTAAGCGTAGACTCCGTGAAGTCGGGCGAATTGGTAATTGTTCAAGGTACCCTAAACTCTACAAAGTATAAAATGAACATTCTAGTAACCGGTGCCAGTGGTATGATTGGGAAAGCACTCTGTAAAAGCCTGCGCCAGGCAGGGCATTGTGTTACGGGTGTTGTCCGCCGCTCCCCCGCCCCCGGAGGCTTGGAGGTTCCCAATATTGATGGCAATACAGATTGGCACAACATCCTGCCCGATTCACTGGAGGTAGTGGTCCATCTCGCAGCCAGGGTCCATAATATGCATGAAAGCGAGGAGTCGGCAACAAAGGATTATTTCGAGATCAACACGGCAGGTACCCTGAATCTTGCAAAACAATGCGCAATTCAGAGGATAAAGCGATTTATTTTTATCAGCACGGTCAAAGTGCTGGGTGAAGGGAAGGACACTCCTTACAGTGCTGCAGATCCCGGATCTCCGATTGGCGCTTATGCCATCTCAAAATGGGAGGCCGAGCAGGGACTGGCCGAGATTGCAAATAATTCGGAGATGGAAATTGTGATCCTGCGTCCAACCCTGGTATATGGTCCTGATGTCAGAGCAAATTTCCTGAGTCTTATGAAAGCGGTAGATAGAAATTTTGTGTTACCGCTTGGTTGCATCAAAAATTTGCGGAGTTTGCTTTATGTCGGCAATATGGTCGATGCGATTTGCGCGTGTGTTAACAATCCAAATGCGGTTGGAAAGACCTATCTGCTCAGTGATGGCGAAAATGTCTCCACCCCGGAACTCTTCCGACGTATAGCTAAGGCCCTCGATCGTCCCCCTCGGCTACTGCCGGTGCCAATAGGAGTACTTCGGTTCTGCGGCATTCTACTGGGCAAGTCCACAGTCGTTAATCGTCTCATTGGTTCTTTTGTGGTAGAAAGCAATGAAATCCATAACGACTTGGGTTGGTCACCACCATACAGCATGGCCGCAGGGTTGAAAGTGACTGCAGATTGGTATGCGCAACAGAAAAATGCGGACACAACTGTATGAAACGGTTATTTGATGTCATGGTTGCTCTCTGCACTGGTGTGATACTTTTTTTGCCTTTTTGCCTATTGGCACTCTTAGTACGGCTAACCTCACCTGGTCCAATTTTTTATTGGTCAGACAGGATAGGCAAAAATAGTAAAATTTTCCGAATGCCGAAGTTCCGCAGTATGCGTATTGATACGCCGACTGTGGCTACGCACCTTCTCCTTGACCCGGCTGCCTATTTGACTCCTTTAGGGAAATTTCTTCGAAAAACGAGTTTGGATGAAATTCCTCAATTATGGAGTATCCTTATCGGTGACATGAGTTTTGTCGGACCCCGACCAGCACTCTTCAATCAATATGATCTTATACGCTTAAGAAAGGAATACGGAGTAGACAAACTGGTCCCGGGGCTGACGGGTTGGGCACAGATCAATGGGCGTGATGAATTGGCTATTTCTGAAAAAGTTCAATTGGATGTAGAGTACCTCCAACAACGTTCGTTTATTTTTGATCTCTTGATAATTTGGAAAACTTTTGAAAAGGTGATTCAAAGGGATGGGGTTTCTCATTGAATCATTAATGGGTTGCAATCTACAACTACAATGTTAAATTTTTTTATTCTTCTCAGCGAGCAGTCCCTCTTATATTTCGGAAACTTTACGATATTGGGAATACTTTCATACTTTGCAGGACTGAGTTTTTATGAATATTCTTTGTTGAGTTTATTTTGTGTTCCAACTGTTAGTTATGTGATATGTAGGGCCTTTGGCCCGCGCCATATCGCATCTTCTTCTGAATATAATAAAACGAACGGTCTTCTCTTATTAACTTTTATCACCGCTTCCATTTTCCTGACGTTGTGTCTTAATAGGCCAGATGCTGATGATCAGTGGTACCTTGGTCTCTCCGTTCTTTTCTTGGATCATTTGCATCTACCGTTACAATTACTACCGATAAAGCCTTATATTTTCCCTATACACGAATATTCCACTTCTCTGCTATCCCTCATAACAAAAGCACCTCTCTTACTTATATATTATCTTTGTATTCCTGCGTTTTGGGCTGCAATTGCTGTAATTTTTCAATATAGGATTTTGCAGTATTTAGTTGGTGATCGATGGAAAGTCGGCCTGTTTGTTTTTTTTATAATCATGCTGACATGGGGTGACGTACACAGGACTCCTGCCAATTTTGGCTTAGTAAGGATGTTTCAGGGAAAAGCATGTCTTGTTACCATTATAATCCCGGCAATACTGTATTATTATTTTAAATATGTATCAAATCGTAAACCATGGAATGCGATAATGTTATTTTATTGTGTTCTGTCTGGAATTGGTTTTACACCTACGGCTATTATAGTTTGCCCATTATTGCTATTGGTATTGTTGGTTTCAGATGTTTGTCTCAATATGTCGCAATTAAGGCGGTCGTTATGTATCGCCCTGGTGTGTGTTGTCCCCGTTATTCTCGGATATTTTTATTTATATAGTAATTTGTCAGGTATACATGTAGAGTCGCACAAAGTGCACACAGCTAGAGGCCTTGTTGATGCGACAACAACGTATGAAATGATAAAATTTTCTCTCGGCACCGGGTTTAGGGGGTGGTTTGCGCTGGTATGTTTGGTAGTTAGTCCGTTTTGTATCAGCAATACATTGATTCGGGATAAATTCAGAAATTTTATAGTAGTCTGTGGTATCTTATTGGCTATTCCATATACTTCTGAATATATAGCAAAGTTCACCTACCCAACATCATCATGGAGATGGCTTTGGATTATACCATTTACTTTATGTATAAGTATCGTTATGTCGATGGTGTTACGTATATCCTTCAAGGTAGGTACATTCAACATTGGTGGTATTGTTATCAGCATCTTGCTGATTATTTATGTCGGGTCATCAGAACGTCTCGTTTTATCAGAACAAAATTATACAAAAATTGGCCTTCCAGGAGCTAAAATCCCTCAACGTAAAACATTTTACCTGCGTAATTATGGAGCATTTGCTTCCGTCCAAGGATATCGGTTATTTTTGAAAAAAGAAAATTCAAAGATAAGTATTAAAGAACCTGGATCGGATTTAGTAACGACCTACTATGGGAGAGGAAATCGCTTGTTTTAGTTTAGCGGGAGACCTCTACTACGGCGTGAGAAGAATCAGGTTATTAAAGCGCTCAAGCATATGAAACCGAAAACGGGCAGTGCTGCTGAAGAAATCAGGAAATTCATCGGTTATCTGAAAAATAACGAAGAATGCACGAACTATGATAAGGCGAGAAAAGGCGGTTATCCCTTAGGCAGTGGAGGTATCGAAGAGGGAGCTGCGTTAATTTTCAAGGTTCCCTGATTTCTAAATCACCTAATGAAATTAATTAACATAACAACGACGCTTTTAAATAATAGGATGGGTAAATTTGTTTTATCTTTACTTATTACGGGGTTGATCGTAGCCTATTTTTTTAAGGGACACGACCTTTCTTTGACACAATTGAAAGATATTGTGTCGGGCATCTCTTTCAAAGAGCTTCTTGTTGCATTTTTTGTTTTTGTTATAGCAAATTTGACTAGAAGTTATCGTTTTTATTATCTTGCCCGCTCTCCTGGAGCGTCTTTAAGAAATATGGTTGCATCTAATAATATTTATAACTTTGCTACCGCTACTCTGCCCGGGGGTGTCGGGGAGGGTATTTCCGTTTTTTTGTTTAAAAAATATAATAACATGAGGTTAGCCGAATCTTTCTCCGTAATCCTTTTATCCAGGATAATGGATTTATTGATGATGAGCATGCTGGTATTGTTATCTTTTATAATTTTTGAGACAACTACTTTGAATTTGTCCTCTACTTTGGTTGTCACTGCTTGTTCCGCTATGGTTGCGGTATGCTTTTTGATGCTACTTCCATGGACTCAAGAAAGTATTTTAAAACTTATTGTTTTAATTATAAATTACTTTCCGAGTAGAATAATTTCTAAAGAAAAATTAAATATAATTTTTATTAAAATTAAATCTGGGTTTTTATTGATTCAGAATGTGAGAAAGTTGGTAATTTGCCTTATTTTAAGTTTTGCAGTTATGTTAATGAATATAATAATTCTATTCTATATACTACATTCTATTCAAATTGTTTTACCATTTGAAAGTAATGTCGTTATTTTTGGAATTTACTGCATTATGCAGGTTATCCCTGTTCATGGTGTAGCTGGAGTCGGGACACAGGAGGCATGGTGGACATTAGCTCTTATGATGGTTGGTATAGATAAAGTGACGGCTTTGCCAGCGAGTTTTGTTATACATGGTGTATTTTATGTATTTATAGGCACTGTTGCTGTAACCTTAGGATGGCCCTTGTTAAAAAAGAAAGAGATCAGCTCAACCCTATAATTTTATGATGCAAATAAATATATTAGATAAAAATTGCAATGGAATAAAAGGTAAAACTGTTTTGATTACAGGATGTTGCGGAACTGTCGGGCGAGAACTGTTGTCACAGATCGTTTCCCTGTATGAACCTTTTAGAGTTATCGGAATAGATAATAATGAATCCGAACTGTTTTTTGTTGAACAGACTTATGGAAATGAGAATTGTTTGTTTTATCTGGCTGATATTAGAGATGAAGCAAAAATGGTCAGGATTATGCAGGACGTTGATATTGTTTTTCATACAGCGGCTTTGAAACATGTTGTTTTGTGTGAACGATCTCCTTTTGAAGCAATTCAAACCAATATTAATGGAGTGAAAAATGTCATTCATGCAGCCAGTGTGAATGAGGTGGAAAAAGTTATTTTCACTAGTTCAGATAAAGCGGTCAACCCTACGAATGTAATGGGTACGTCAAAGTTGATGGGAGAAAGATTGATGACGTCTGCTAACAGTAATAAAAAAAGAGGAAGAACTATTTTTGCATCCACGCGATTCGGAAATGTAATGGGGTCACGGGGATCAGTTATTCCAATTTTTAAAAAGCAAATTCAAAAGGGCGGTCCTGTCACTTTAACTGATACAGATATGACCCGTTTTATTATGAGTATCGAACAGGCTGTTAGGCTTGTTATTGATTCTTCAGAGCTTGTTTGCGGTGGGGAGGTTTTTATTACCAAAATGCCGGTTATCAGGATCAAAGATTTGGCAGAAGTCATGATTGATGAACTGGCTCCTAATTATGGTTTTGACCCTGATGCAATAAAGATCAATATTATTGGGGTTAAGCCGGGTGAAAAATTATATGAAGAACTTATGAACGGTGAAGAGACCAGGAGAGCATTAGAATTAGATAAATACTTTGTGGTTAAGCCTGCTTTTCAAAATGTATACCGTGATATTTCGTACAATTATGATCATGTGGTATCCACGCACATTACCAATCCTTATAATTCCAGTTGTGAGGCCTGCTTAAGTAAATCAGAATTGCAAGAATTTCTAAATGTTAATCATTTAATAACTGAAAGACTAATAGAAGGTTGACCAAGTACAAAGAAAGGAAAAAGACAATGCGGATACTTATTTTAGGTGGTGACGGCTATCTTGGTTGGCCAACTGCAATGAATTTATCAGAATTAGGCCATGAAGTTCATGTGGCCGACAATTATCTTCGTAGGCATATTTGTCTTCAGGAGAATGTACTGCCCCTTTTTCCTGTACCAAGCCTCATTGAACGAATACGAATTTGGAAAGAAACAACTGGCAAGATAATTATCCCATGGATTGGAGATCTGGCAAACTGGGATTTTACCGATGAAATTTTTAAGGAAATCAAACCTGATGTAGTGATTCACTATGCGGAACAACCTTCTGCTCCTTATTCAATGCTCAACCGCCGTGCCGCCACGTTAACGCTGAAAAATAATTTAGATGTGACCATGAACGTCATTTTCGCGGTTAAAGAGCATTGCGAAAATGCCCATATCGTTAAGCTTGGTACAATGGGAGAATATGGTACTCCTAATATTGATATTGAAGAAGGGTGGATTGATATTGAACATGCAGGGAGAAAAGATAGATTCCTATATCCCAGGCAGGCGTCAAGCCTATATCATACGACCAAAATAATGGATACCGATTTGCTTTGGTTTTATGTACGTATGTGGAACTTAAAAGTGACGGATCTTATGCAGGGGCCTGTTTATGGCTTTTTCTCCAATGAGAATGAGAATAACCAATTGCTTTTTCCCTTTTTTAATTATGATGAACTTTTTGGGACTGTTCTTAATCGTTTCATTGTCCAGGCCGTAATTGGTTATCCCTTGACTGTTTATGGCAAAGGAGGCCAGACAAGGGGGTATCTTGATTTGCGGGATACGCTTCAGTGTGTAAAGTTGTCGGTTGAGCATCCTCCCGAACCTGGCGAATTGAGAATTTTTAATCAGTTCGTACAAACTTTTTCCGTTAATGACCTTGCCAGCCAGGTAAAAAATGTAGGAAAAGAGCTAGGTATAGCAGTTGAAGTCAATCATCTCCCTAATCCAAGAAAAGAGTTGGAAGAACACTATTATAACCCCAAGCATCAGGGGTTGATAGAGTTAGGTTTAGAGCCACACTATTTGACTGATAATGTTCTTGGTGAGATGATGGAGGTTGTCCTGGTTCATAAACACGCAATAAACGATAAAATAATTTTTAAGGGCGTGAGGTGGGCTGATAAATAATAATACTATGTGATTAGCAGCCAACTTCGGCCAACTTTAGAAGTCATTGGGGCGTGGGTAGTGTTGGGAGCATCCGAAGTTTATGTAGTAAGTTTTTGACGGATCTTTATTCGTAATTTTAAATAGTTATCTTGGTTTTTAGGCGTTAATAGTTGTGCTTTTATGGCATAATGTCCTGTAAGATCAGGGGGTTGCATCGATAAACTGGCGCAGAAAGCACAGGGATGCACATCAATCTACAAGGGTATGTACGACACGAATCTTGACAATAAGATTGATTACAAAATCAAGTTGGTTGATGCGCCGAATATCACCCTGTATGAGATAATCGAAAATATTCGTAAGGAATATCCACTCATAGATCCTGAGCCGGTTCATTTTGAAGAATTCGAGAAAAGTAGGCAGGAAAGAAGGAGCTCACGTCCAAAGAGGATTCGGCGTGTCAAGTAACTCCATAAACTTCGGATGAACCCCTTACCATACGTATGCGCCTTTTTTTTAAGGGGGCATCTTGAGGCCTCCTGTTCTACAGGAGGAGATTCACTAGGCCAGTTTCTGGCAATTATTGCTAAATTGACCAGGAAGCCCCCCTCCCGTTCACTTTAATATTTGTTTTAAACTGGATATTGTTTTTGATAAGTCCTGAATGCTAAATTAAACAATTTCGACAAGGACCTGTAGCTCTTATGAATGATTTAATAAGTGGTAATAGATTTTATACTCGTGGAATGATATGTCTCACAATAGTTCTGCTCCTTGCTTTAATAAGTTGTTTGCCTGTTTCTAATAAGGGATATTCAAGCCAAAGCGGTTGGCATGATCAAAGTTTATTCTATACCGATTTTCAATATGTTGATAAACATAATTACGATCTATTGCAAGAGCCAAAAATGGTCGGTGCAACTTATTTTACTTTTGCCAAGTTGGTAAAAAGTTTAACTGGAGTAGATTACAAATCATCTTTAATACTTCTTAATAGAATATCATATATTGCAAGTATAGTTTTATTATATTTGATAATTTTATTTTCATTAAGAGAACGACTCCATTTCTCTGGATACTTGTACGCATCATTAATTTCGATATTTACCGTTTTTTCAACTAATTTTTACTATTTTTCAAATATACCGTGGACTCATTTTCTCTTAAATTTATTTCTTATTTTATTTTTTTATAGCTTGGCTTTCGCAAAAAATGGAAATAATCTATCATTTTTATTGTTTGGTATAATTTTATTTTTTATATCTCAATGTCGGACAGTAGAATTTATTATTATTTTGATGTCAATTTTCCTTTATGGTTTTTATTATTTTGTAATAAATTTATTAAAAGAAAAGAAATCATTGTTTCTTAATATCGATAGTAAAAAATATGTTATCAATATAGGACTCTTTATTTTTGGTAGCATTCTTGGGTATTTGAGTAATTATTTATTAGTTGGCCAATCAAAATTAGTAGTGCTTCAAAAAATTGGAGCAGGAAGGTCACTGGATTTGTCACAAGCGCCTTACAAATTTATTCAGATGTTTTTTGATCCCTCTTTTATGAGCCTCTATAAGTATAATCATATGACGTATGATTTAACAATTTTGGCAGATAGTTTTTATATATGGTGGTTTCCTCTAGTAATTCAATCTCCATTGCTATTGTCATCTTTGCTCATGGTTTTCATAATTATTGTTATACATATAAAAAAAATATTACAAATACTCATCGATCCAATATTTTTCGTTTCATATTCGGCTGCTATTGGATTGATTATTGGTTATTGTTCTGCAGATAGCGCTGGAGCTATTAGTTTAAAGTATGGTTTTGTTAGAGAGTTTATTGCTCCAACATTTCTGATTACAATATCATTTGTGAGGTTGTGTTGCTTAATTTATGATATTGATGAGTATAACAGGAATAAGATATCGTTTAGTAAAAGTAGAATATTGATTTTTATATTTTGTTTATTTAATATATTCTTATTAACTCTAAGATCATACAATATTTATCCTCAATTTAATAAATACCATTTAAATAGAGTAGATGTCGAGAAGGAGTTAAATGAAGGTCAATATCGATTTCATGTTATTGGCGTCAATAAATTTAATCAAAAAATGTCCCTTCCTGATTTTTCAGAAATTCAAGTCATTTATAAAAATGGCGATAAAAGTGTTAAAAAAATGAAAGCTTCGAAATTTATTATAAGTAAAAAAGAATCAATAAAGATCGCACAAATTATTTTTGTCCCAGGTATTACTGGTCAGATAGGGTCACCTATAAAAAAAGAAGGCTTTGCAATAGTTCAGTTTTAACCGACCAAATTTATAGGATGAGCAACAGAACTACCCTTTAATTAGCTCATTTATGCAGACGATTATACGTTGAACATATTTTGTAAATAATTTTCTTCATTCTATTTCGGTACGTCATTATCACTCATCCTTAGCCAAACTTAACCCATTGCCTTTAATGTGCTGATTTTACGAGATAAGGAGAAATAGATTTCGTCTGTGATACCTAAAAACATTATAGAATGATCATGTTCAATCAAAACGTCACTAATAACAACGTTATTCCTGGAGGTTGCTGGGTGGCATAAGTGTGGCTGAATTTCGTTGGTAATGACTCTACAGAGAACGCGTTGAAACTAATGCTCCTCTTAAAAAAATATTTATAGGAATTTTGTTATGGAACAATCATTGATATTTTTGAGATGTATTGGAGCTTTTTTAGGGCTATTTATATTAATATTATCTTTTAATCGTTTTCAGAATAATCGATCGAAAAGAAGTGAGTTCTTTCTCATGATTTTGTTTGGCCTATCCTTGACTATTATTTCTATTTTTCCAAATTCTGCCAATATCTTAACTCGAATGTTCGCCCTGGATAAGGATCAGTTTGGGAGATTGATCAGTTTGCTTATTTTCTCCAATCTTGCAGCTTGGCTTTTACTTTTTGGAATTCGTAATAAATTGGCTGACAGCAAGATACAATTTGACTTATTGGTTAGGAAGATGGCTATTGATAAATTAATCAATTCTCCATCATGCTTTGAATTAGGATATATAACAATTATTATTCCTGCATTAAATGAAGTAGAAAATTTGAAAATTCTTTTGCCAAAGATTCCACATGATATTTGTGGAGTACCAGTAGGAACTCTTGTTGTAGATGACGGAAGCTCAGATGAGACCGTCTCTGCTGTTAAAGCACTTGGTCATTATGTTATTTCTAATCCAATTAATAGAGGCGGGGGAGCTGCTCTTCGTTTGGGTTATGATGTCGCAAAACATTGCGGTAGTCGTATTGTTGTTACAATGGATGGAGATGGGCAACATTTACCAGAAGAAGTGGAAAGGCTTGTTAAACCCATAATAGATGATCAATGTGATATAGTAATTGGTTCTAGAGTCTTAGGGGAACGTGAAAAGGATAGCTGGGTACGATTGGTTGGGATCCACTTTTTTAATGCTGTTATTAATTTGCTGGCCGGGATAAGAATTACCGATTGTTCAAATGGATTTCGAGCCTTTCGTGTCAGTTCTTTAGAAAAAATAATTCTTCAACAGGATCAGTTTCATACAGCGGAATTGATAATTGATGCAGCCCGAAAAAGTATCCGTATATCCGAAGCTCCAATTACTGTGCTCAAAAGGCATTCAGGGATAAGTAAGAAAGGGAAAAATTTGAGTTATGGTTATAATTTTGCGAAAACAATTGTCAAAACATTTTTGCGAAACCAATAATACTGCGAACTCAAGGCCTTAAATCGATCGGATTGACTAAAATCTTACGAAAATTTTATGCAAAATCAGTCCCTATAAATTCTTCTCTCTTGATCCTGGTAAATACCCGTTGACTGGAATTGGCTTGGGCTTTTTCTACAAGTTCAAAAACTGACGATTCGTGGTTTATTTTTCTGCCACCGAGGCTATCATTATGCTTGGGCCGCCAATTCCTCATATAAATCAGAATATGACCGACTCAACGCTTCGGCAGAAAATAATTTTTCATACCGTTGGCGGGCAGCTTTTCCCATTTTTTCTGCCAAAAGCTCATCTGAAAGCAAATCATTCATAGCATCGGCCAATCGCTCAGAATTTTCCGGGGGCACAACATAACCGGTAACTCCACTTTTATTAACATATGAGGTTCCTGTTCCAATTTCACAGGAAATAAGAGGCTTTGCAAACATCATAGCTTCGACCAGCACCATGCCGAACGCTTCAGATCTCAAATGAGAAGGGAGAACCAAAGCTCGACAATTTTTCAGTAATGAAACCTTCTCCTTGTCACTGATCTGACCGGCGAAAACAATATTTTCAAGCCCTCTTTCAAAAACCTTTGCCCTTAATCGTTCGCCTTCCGGACCTGATCCGGCGATAACAATTTTGGCATTCAGATGTCCGGCCGCCTCAATTAAAAAATCAATGCCTTTATAATAACGCAGCACCCCAAGGAACAGGATAAAGGGCTCAGCGTCACCCAAACCTAGCCGCTCAAAAATTTGTTCATCCCCTGTTGGCGGATACGATTTTTCGTCAATCCCCAAGGGAATTATCCTCACCTTGTTGCGAATAAGCGGATGTGACAAAATCGGACTTGTTTGCGCATATGACGGAGCATTAGCCACGATAACCCGGGCCTTCTTCAAAGTATCCCACATTAAAGGAGCATAAGCCTTGCACAGCCAGCGTTGTCTGACAACATCTGAAATATAGGTGACGACTGAAGGAACAGTCGGCCTTGTCGCAATACGAAGCAAATCAGCAAATGGCCAGGGGAAAAAGTAATGCAATATATCGCTCTCCTTGGCCAATTGACTAAACATTCGAAAAGAACCAAGGTCACCCAAATCACAGGATGCAGGAGCACACCAGGAACGAGCACGCATAACCCGGGCTTCTGGGCGCTCAAGAGAAATCGGATTGTTATCAGGACTTAAGGTAAAAATGGTATTTTCGACACCATTTTCAGTGGTCGCCAACGTTATCTGGCGAATTGCCTCCTGCAGACCGCCGGGAGGATCCGGGAAATAGGTACGATAAATGTTAAGAACGCGCATATCAATAAACCTGAAACTTTTTACTTTCCAGATAAAACCTGCTGATAGATCTGCTTTGTCCTCTCTGCGCACGTAGACCAGTCAAAGGTTCGGGCTCTTGCCAAACCAGACCGACTCATTTCTTGTGCTAAATCGGGATCCTCGATAATTTTCCTCATTGCATCAGCAATCATGTCTATATTCGTAGGATCGACTAACAACGCTGCATCACCAGCGACTTCAGGCAACGAAGAGACATTCGAGGTTATGACTGGCAGTCCTGAAGCATAAGCTTCAACGACAGGCAGACCAAAGCCCTCACAAAGCGAAGGAAAAACGAGTGCTTGGGCAGCCTGCAAAAGTGCGCGAACGTCAACATCAGGAATATACTGTAACCAATGAACCTTTCCCTTTAAACTTTCATCACCTAACTTAGTGACAATCTCGTCGGCCCCCCAACCTTCACGCCCGACAATGACTAACGGGACATCCTGTTGCAAACTTTTAGAAAGGCTGGCATGTGCATCTAGCAGACGAGTCAAATTTTTTCTTGGTTGTAATGTCCCGACAAAAAGAAAAAAAGTATCAGGAAGCCCGAGTCGTTGCGTCACAGACTTGATCTCATCTGAAGAAAATCGAATAAAAAAACGGCTATCTACTCCTAGAGGAATAACGGAAATTCTGTCAGGATGCACGCCAAAGTAATGTACAATTTCTTGTTTTGAAAATTCTGAAATTGTAATGACATGGTCTGCCCATTGAGCCGATTTTTTCCACAGCATTCCTTTAACAGAGGCATATTTCATCCTCACCCACTCAGGGTGGGACAGCGGAATAGCATCCATCAACGTTGCAACTACAGGGATGTGTCTATATTTAGGGATAAGATGATCAGGGGAATGAAACAGATCCAAATCCTTCAACATCTTCTCTGGAAAATTAAAAGGAGTTAACAAGGAAGTCAAAAGACTCGGCTTAAATGGAGGCAAAGTGAGTATCGACTGGTCAAACAATACATTCTTTTCATATGTTGAAAAACATACAGGAGACAAATATACATCCCCTGATGTCTTTAAACAATATCCCAACTCCTGCGTATAAGAGCCAATACCGTCAATTCCTGAGCCGCTCAATCCTCGAGCAAGAACAGTACAACCGAAACCTACTCGCATCAATCCCCCTGGAGCATCCAACTTAAAGTTTCTATTAAGTCAAATTTATTACCATATTCATTAGATTTGCTAGCCAGAGTGTTATCTCCAAACAATTCAACAAATTAAGTAATATGTTCAACTCAAACCCTCACCTTGTCACGCCATTCATTAAGGACATTCAACAGCGTTTGTTTCAATGAAACTTGCGGTTTCCACCCCAAATAACGCGACAAAGCAGAACAATCTCCAACGACCAATGGCACATCTGACGGGCGCATACGAGTAGGATCTTGTTTAACCTCAATATCAAACTCACTAAGCTGCAACAAACCGGAAAGCATATCGGAAATTTTACGTGGTACACCGGAACAGACATTCAGCGCAAGACCAGTGGGAAGTGAGTCGATCCGTTCTAACGCCGAGACATAGGCGGCAACAACATCAAACACATCCAGAAAGTCACGCTGGGCATCAAGATTGCCAACCATCAGCACCGGATCCTGGAGTCCGGCCTCTATTCGAGCAATCTGAGCTGCAAAGGCCGGCACAACAAATTCATTACGCTGACCGACGCCAATATGATTAAACGGACGCATGCGAATAATGCGCAAACCATGCTCGGCATATTGACCGGCCATGATATCCGCAGCAGCCTTACTCGCAGCATATGGGTTTTGTGGCTTCAGTGGTGCCGATTCGTCTAAAGACGCACCACCTAAAAAACTCTTCCCATAAATCTCTGAAGAGCTGATAAATAACACCCCGGCATCAGGGGCATGAGCCTTAATCGATTCAAACAGATGGAGGCTCCCCATAACATTAATATCCCAAGTCAAACCAGGCTGTTCAAAGGATGTCGGAACGTGTGATTGTGCAGCAAGATGCACGACTAAATCCGGTTTTAAACCGCTTATAGCACAATCAACCTCTTCCTGGTTGCGGATATCAATATTGTGTGAGCCCCAAACCTCAATATTAGCAGTGGAAAGTTTCTCTGATTTTTTTATTGCGTCTATTAAACAGGGGCCGACAAATCCCGTGGCCCCTGTAAGTAAAATGGTCTTTTTTAGACAATTCTGTTGGGTCAAAGCAGCCTCGCTTGATTATTTCCTTTTGGGAAAAATTCCTTAAAAGGAAAATCCTGCCTTATTACGCCGCAAATCGGCCTCCACCATCATGGCGCACAGTTCTTCAAGTGTGGTTTTCGCCTCCCAGCCAAGCTTTTCTTTTGCTTTAGCGGGATTGCCGATCAACATCTCAACTTCAGCCGGACGATAGAACTTGGGATTAACGCGCACGACCGTCTTACCGGTCGCCACATCAATCGCAACTTCGTCTTCATCCTTGCCCTTAAATTCCAATTCTATCCCCACAGCCTTAAAAGCCATGGTCACAAAGTCTCGGACAGTCTCCGTACGGTTGGTTGCCAAGACATATACATCCGGTTCATCAACCTGCAGCATTCGCCACATCCCCTCAACATAGTCTTTGGCATAGCCCCAGTCCCGTTTAGCATTAAGGTTCCCCAATTCTAAGACATCAAGTTTGCCAAGGTTGATCTTTGCAACGCTGTCGGTAATTTTTCGAGTCACAAACTCCAGACCGCGTAAAGGAGACTCATGGTTGAAAAGAATACCGCAGGAACCAAAAATATCGTATGACTCACGATAATTGATGGTCATCCAGTGGGCATACAGTTTGGCGACACCGTACGGGCTACGAGGATAGAAAGGTGTTGTTTCACTCTGAGGAATTTCCTGCACATTGCCAAATAGTTCAGAGGTGGACGCCTGATAAAAACGGATCTTCGGATTGACTATTCTGATTGATTCAAGCAGGTGCAACGCCCCAAGACCTGTAATCTGACCGGTCAAAATAGGCTGATCAAATGAAACCGCGACAAAACTCTGCGCTGCCAGATTGTAAATTTCATCCGGCTGGATTTTTTCAATCAAGCGAATACTAGTTGCCTGATCTGTCAGGTCGTATTCTTCTAAATGGAAATGAGGATGATTGGAAATCCCAAGTTCATCGATGCGCCAAAAATTGACAGAGCTGGTACGACGATACGTACCGTAAACTTCGTAACCTTTGTCCAGTAAAAGTTGAGACAAATAAGCGCCATCTTGCCCTGTAATGCCTGTGATAAATGCTTTTTTCAAATCAGAACCTCTTCCCATATATCTAAGATTATTTAGTAATTAATTTATAGCCAAAAAAACTCAAGAAGAAGAAAACGTCGCCCAATGTAGTCACTACCCCGGGACAATTTTTTCGACTACCATGCCAATATTCACCATGAGGGGTAAAAGTTTCGCTCATACAACATCTGTCCGGTCAGCCATGCAGCCAAATACGGCTCAATACTTTCTCAAATTCAGTGTAAAGAACACGGTTCCCATGCGCTGAGAGGTGGTCTCCATCGAAAAACAGTGGGATACCCTTGTCGTTATATGCACTGCACATTTCATTTGGGCATAACGTATTAAAAGGGTCCCATGTAAATACATTACTATAATGCTTACTAAGATCTCGTATGGACTGCATAACCGGTTCACGCATCTCTGATAAAAACTCCCTGGTTATCTCGTTTCCTGAGCCACATATCGGATTGTGACGATTGAACCAATCAGAACATCTAAATATTGGAGATAACAAAACAGGTTTCGGTGTATCGATAAGTACATTTACTTTCATTTGTTGCGATCGTTTCGCAAATACTTCTGTTTCTTTTAAAAATTGATCAATCATTTTGCAATGATACCTTTGACTTACTATTAGAAAGGACCTTTATTTGATTAAATTTTACCCATTGATCAACTAATCTGTTGGTTCGTAATGAAGCAAAAAATACAATGTCACCTGGAGTGGATGTCTTCTTAATTAAATTCATTAAGTGCTCAGCCGTTTCCTTACAGCTAGGATTGTTACCAATGGGTGTAAGTAAACTACCCATAGGACATGCACCGATTTGATATTTATAGACATGAAGTCCCAGCCGTTGTGCTGCATTGTGCTATATGCTCCGGTATGCGAGTTTCTAATCACATAAAGCTTTTTGTTTGCATAGAGAGTCGTACGCGGGGCACTCGGTGGTAGTGTATATTCGTAGGGGCACCATATTTTTTTGTTTGCAGTCACACTAAGACTGATGTGCTCCCGGTGATCAAACAGAGCATACGATACCATGAAGAAAAACGCGATTGAAATTGCTCCGATTGATAAAGTATAAAGTTCTGAACGCCTCAGCCAAGCATTCTTTCTCAGTGGTTTTTCGAGCACGTGGTATGAAAGTGCCGACGTGTGTCAATATAGTTGTCGCATCACCTACATTTTTTCTATTATAAAATCATAACAACTTTCACCACCAAAGACATGTTTCATGCGTATTTTAGAAAATTCTGAACATGAGAAGTGGCCTTCTTGTAGTTCCTTTGATGCTTGCGGAATCACTAGGTAAGCAATAGATACTTAAGGGAACCTTGAAAATTAGCTTAGTTCCCTCCTGACTGCATTTTGAAGCATTTTTTTTCGTGATTACCAACAAACCTCAGCCAGTTTTAGCAGACGCTGCGGCATCGGCGGAGTTCGCATAGCAACATATTCCAGACGGTCCACCATTTTATCCAGTTCGAAGCGCCTGTTGAAACGGTAGCAAAATTCGGCCAGATACCTGGGGAGGTGGCAAGAGCTCACGTGGTGGTAGGTTCCTCGCAGAGAGTTCTTCACATTACCAAGCATGACATTTATCCATTTGAAAACATCAAATTCATCATACCCGTTGGCAGTGTATGCTACGATGGGTTCGTGGCTGCACCCCGAGTCTTTGACACCAGGGAAGCAGTTCAAGCCATCAGACACCACCAATGTGCCTGGAACCAAATGTTTAACCGCCCAGGCAGCCGGCTCGTCTTTGGTGAAGCCGATAACTTTGCTCATACGCATTTTAAGGGGATGCCCCTCTGGTGAAAGAGAGACTGAGGCGACAAAAGGTGTTTTTCCCGTAGCACCTCGACCTCTTGCACCGTCGCCCTTTTTGCCACCCAAATATGCATCATCGATAACGACCAGCTCCCGCAAAGGTTGGGTATCATCCCTTTCCTTCATGGTTTGCTGGAGTTTATGCTTGATCCGGAGAGCAGTATTGGCAGAAACGCCAATGGTGCGGCCAAGATTCAGAGACGATATACCATCCTTGGATTGAGTAATGAAATATATGGCCAGAAACCACACTGTAAGCGGCAGCTTGGTAGCGGCAAATATAGTCCCGGCTGTTAAGGATGTCTGGCTATGGCAAGATTTGCACTGCAATACTTTACGGGATTCGATTTTGCAGCGCCCAGTGTGGCCACACTTAGGACAAACGAAGCCATCCGGCCATCTGAATGTAAATAGACGCTGGTAACATTTTGATTCATCACCGTATTGGCTGAGGAACTCCGTCACACTTAAACCTTTCTGGAATTGGATGCGATTCTTTGCCATGATAACCCTCCATTTGATTTGCTCTTGGTGGATTATGACATGGCGGGTTACTCATATAGTGAGCAACCCCCGCAAAAAATAACTATGGCTGAGATTGAGTGGTAATCACGTAAAATTTTCAAGGAACCCTTAAGTTCTACTTGATGAGGGGGTGGCATCATAAGACCGATAAAAGACCAAAATAGTATGGGGATACAGAGGTTTGTCATCTCTTCCACGCAAATCGCCTTGAAAGGCTTCGCTCAGGGCTAGTTGCGCGTAGTTTTAGCCTGATAAAGCAAAACGGCAGTCTGGCCAGAATGATAATTCGTGGCCTTTCTTTAACTATATTTTCGTACACAGCGACCTGTCACCCCGACGTTGCGAGGTCTCTAACAAATCGTTGTTGAGCCATGGTAGTTGCCCAACGTGGCGATGTTCAACGTTAACTGATCACAGGTACTCAATCTTTGTACGATCGCGATTTTCCGCATGAATAGGCTATAATGAAAAAACATGCTTATCCAAATGAAGTACTTGTGACCAGTTACAACTCAGAGGTAAATGAAATCGGGCGTAATGGATCCAGTGATACTATTACCTTTTGCTAGATACAATACTGGAAGTTCTACCTGCTCCATTTCAACTATGACATTATAGTCTTAATTTTGCAGAGCTACGTTATCTACAATAGACCCAGTCACGTCACCTTGAGCATGAATCCAGACTACTTTATTTAAACTTATTGCGGTTAAGCAGATAGCGAGAATTTGGTCTTTTTTATCTGGATGAAAGGAGAAGAGCATTTTTTCCTGATTTTGCAGGTTTCCACATGATGTCCCTGTAACATTTTTAAACCAAGCTGAAGCATCAGAAATACTAAATACCTCTACAGTACAAGCTATGTCACCAGCCTCAGAATCTGAAACATTTGCGAAAAATAATACAAACAAGCACCCTATTAACAAAAAGATATTTTTAGTCATAACAACCTCCATTTAAAAAATTTTCTCATGATATTTGATTTTTTTATTCACCTAGCTGTTTGCTGGCAATTTTTTTAAGGTAACCGTAACTCATACCGGAGTAAGGGTCAACTGCTGTTGGGTCGGCTTTTTCCTCCTCTATCTCTTGTAATTGCCATGCATGCAACGCTTGTAGATCCTTGACAAGTAGGCCTGACATTGGGTCCACCTCTGTGTTTGGATCTGAAAAATCAGTACTGCTAGAAATGCTTTGGGAACTACTGGCAAAATCAACTGAGACAATTTTCCTGTTTTCCTCATTATTATTTATTTCATCCAGCTGTTTACTGCCAATCTTTTCAAGATAAGCGTAAGTCATACCGGAGTAAGGGTCAACTGCTGTTGGGTCAGTTTTTTTTCTCTCTATTTCTTGTAATTGCCATTCATGCAATGCCTGCAGATCCTTGACAAGTAGGCCTGACATTGGGTCCACCTTTGTGTTTGGATCTAAAAAATCAGTACTACTAGAAATGCTTTGAGAACTACTGGGAAAACCAACTACCACAATCTCCCTCTTTTCTTCATTGATTATTAATGAAAAATTTTTATTTTTAAATATTCTATGAAAAAAATCATCCAATGTAACATGTGAAAACTTGCCGTAAATATTTAATCCTAACCAATCTTCAGGAACGGTAAAGTTATAACCTGTCCGACTCGTCAAATCCGGCAAGATTTCACTAAGAGGAATACCTTCATAACTCGAACTAAAAATCATTTTGTTTTTTGAGGTTGCTCCCCCTAGAGCATGCCCCTCAAATAATAATACGAATAACATCAAAAATAAAAACGAATTTACCGTAAACTGTTTTTTGACATTCATCAATAATCACAATTAATACATTTAGTTACCAGTAATAAACGCTATAGGTTTAAAAAGTATTTTTTGAATTTCAATAGTCGTATAATGCGACTACCACCCTACAAAAAAATCATACTTAAAGCCTATTATGCCATTAAATCGAGGCACGTGCCAGAAAATTTTAGTCAGTCGAGTTCCACTGAAACCGTAGGGTTCCCGTTCAAGGTCTTCAATTATGGAGCCGCAATCACGCATCATTCCCGATTGCATAGAGCATATTATTGAGCCGAGGTCCAATAGCAGAATACCTATGCTGTGTTCGCCATTGCTCAGCAAAATCATTGATAGTACTTGCTGCAGGATTGTCCCCATTCAGATCAATACGTAATTTTTTAATCCCCTCTGCGATATCTTGTGCTTTTTGTCCCGGAAGTTGAAACACTACAGAACTCACATCTTCAAAAATATCCAGAGGGGTTACAGCTACGGGCTTACCTGTTGCCAAACCATATCGAACCGCAGCACTAGACGATTCACCGGTTTTCTGATAAGGAAATACAATCAAGTCTGCTCCTGCCAATTTAGAAAGACAAACATCGTCTTCCAAGTAATCAGTACAAACTGACACAGCATCACCCAGATGTAATGACTTAATTTTCCTCTTAGCTTTTTTGATCAACATCTTTGACTCGGGGGCTGGGTGTTCAGCATTTACCATTTCTAACACTACCGGCACCCCTTCATCACGCAATAAAGCAATCGCCTCAATCAGTTCAAGTAAACCTTTATGTGGCAAGAAGAAACCATAAGACCCAACGACAAAAGTTTCAGATCCTTTTACACTTGGGGTTGTCTGCGGTGCAAAATGGGGAATACCATGCGGGAAAAGCGTCACATTTTCAACAAGACCATAGTCTTTTAGTCTATTCATATCATTCGGACTATGTACCAACAAGCGATGACAGCGAGCCAATGCAGGGACAAGATTTGCCAGTTGTTTATGAGGCCTATGCACTGGATCCGTGGTGGCATGCATCATGATTACAATTACCTTGCCAGCCTGAATTTGAGTCTCCAAAAAAAATGCAAAAAAGTCTAAATTGAAAAATCCATAGTTGAACTGGATTACAAGCCTATTAACTTTGGAATGCTCGATGGATTTTTCCAGATCATTTAACGGATCCTGCTCCCCTGCAATCCAACAACGATAAACATTATTTTGATCTTGAGATGTTAATTCCCATGAACGTGGAGCAAAGACAGCGACGTTACTGGGCATATTTTTAACCAATTGCTCAGAATACGTCGCAATACCACACCGCGTATTCCAAGTTGTAACCCAGCCAATTCGTGGTTCTATTTGTTCAGGAATATGACTCCAGCTGCGAGCAGCAGCAACCGTTCTCTCGGCGACATGAGACCAACGAAATTTTTCAAGAAGCAGGCTACGTCCAGCACTCACCTTATATTCACGGACCTCATCCGACATTTCGTAGACCTCTCGCATTGTTTTTGCGAGATGACCGGTATCAGGATTAGCCCAAACGGAATCGAACAAATTGAAATGTGTCTGTGCTCGCTCGAATTGATAATCAACCAACCAAGAAGTTTTGGGAGTACAGAAATCAAGCTGCCCGCTCCATTCTGTAGTAACTACTGCCAACCCAGACAATGTCGCTTCCGCCATCGGCAAACCAAAACCTTCTGCTCTACTTGGAGCGACCAATGCATGACACTGTTCAAAAAGCCCCTTAAGCTGTGAATCGCTATAGTCCTCCTCAATAATTAATACATCCGGGTAGTTTGCCTTATTTGACCTCGTATCTTTTAGCCATTTGTGGATTTCGTTGTGAGGGTTCTTAAAGGTCTTTATGACAAGAGTTACATCATCGTCTGAAGAAAACGCCCGACCATAGGCTTCAAGCATTCTGTCTGCTCCCTTGCGCGGGAAACAAGATGACACATGTAAAAAACGAAATTTGCGAGCATTAATAAAAAGTGTTTTTTCGGGGATTATACGTTCCCAATGGTCAACACCGTTACCTGTGACGGCAATGGGGACCCGCACGCCATTATCAATGAGCAATTTTTGCACGTGCTTTGATGTTACGGTAATGCCCTGTAGGTATGCGTTAAATTCATCTACCCAGCCATTTGGGAATCCGGTTTCTTCCCACGCATAACCATGGAGTATATTCAAACGACTACTCATATCAGAAACACGCGGAGGATAAAGGTTCCGGCTTGTCACATTCGCATCAACCTGTGACACAGTTGATACCCGCTGATGCATTCTTGCCAAATCAGGGTTCTGTTGTAAAAACAGTTCATTTGCCGGAAAATCACCCGGCCCCTCAGTCGAATGTAATACTACCGTATGGCCAAGTGTTTCTAATGCTCTAGCAGTTTCTCGATTAACTAAGGCCAGGCTGTAACTACTGTCAAAAGGACCTTCAAGGCGCCATGTGATTTCTTGCGGAAGAGAATCGGCTCGCAAGAAATCTTTAAGCTGTCGTTCGTTACGATCTAAACAAACAGCCATCTGCCTTATATCTTTGTCTGTAATAGTAGGCACTGAAAATACGGCTTTGGTAATGCCTTGAACAAGACTCTGATAAACCTCGCAAAGTTTCCCACTTGTTTTTTCCCAAGAGTCTTGTCCTCCGTTTTTTTGAAGTGAGAGTCCCTCCCATACCAAAATCGTTCGTTTCGCCGTCTCATCCCAAGAAAATTTTTTAGTTTGTATCAAGCTGTGTTCGTGCAATCTGTGTCGGAATTCTTGGTCAGTGAGCGCTTGTTCAATTTTTGCACTTATTGACGTTACATCGAAAGGATCGAACAGGGCCTCATCAAGTCCGATCACCTCTGGTAAGCTAGAGCTATTAGCACCAACTACTAGCGCACCACAAGCCATTGCCTCCAATGCCGGCAAACCGAAACCTTCATGCCATGAGGGGAATACATAGAGCGCGCAAAGATTATAGAGTTGAACCAGCTCTTCATCGGTTATATAACCCGTGAAAAGAAGTTCACCATTTTGTAGTCTACATGCTGTGGCAGTATGCTGAAAACCCGCAACCTCGCCAGTGGTCATTTTACCAGCGAAGACAAGTTGATGCGTTTCCCGTAAATTTTCAGGCATTGCTGCGTAAGCCTCAATCAGACGCGGCAGATTCTTCCGCTCATCGGCGCCACCTGTGTATAGGAGGAAAGCACGCCTAATGCCGAATTTCTGCATCACTTGGACGGTAGTCTCCTCATCAATCGTTTGCGGTTTAAAATAATCATCAATAGCCGTTGAGATATTGACAATTGTTTCATCAGCAAAGTTGAGCGTCTCAAGACATTCAGTCCGGCTGAAATTGGATATGGCCAGGTATTTCTCAGCTTGCCGCAAATAATCTATTTTGCGTAAATAATATTGTTCATAACGTGGGTTTGGTTTGAAATAGCGATCATGGTTCTGCAAAGGTATAAGGTCATAAAGAATGACGCTCACAGGAGTGGTTGTGTCAAAACGCCCAATACTGGTAACGGCATCATCTACATAGCCTTCGAACAGACTTGTAATATGAATAACATCTGCCTGTAAGCTAGCCAGAAAAGCTTCCCGAATAAGTTCAGCTACTTCACGGCGGCTATCGTTATCAGTAAGCTCCTCTTTTACAGGGCCAGGTGCATGCCAAACGCGGATGTTTTCCTGGGGCAATAACCCGTCAAAAGCCTCGCGAATAGATTCAATGGTGTCAGAAAATAAACCGTTAAGCACAAGAATAACTTCGTGCTCGCCGCAATTACGAACCACTGCCTGCACAAAAGACATGGTATATCGCCCGATGCCCCGAAAACGGCTTTCAGTCTGTGCTCCCTGCATATCAATAACAATACGCATCAGGCTTGCTCCTTCTGACGCTTTCCAATAGTAAATTTCAAATCATGATACATCTGCCGTCCTCTAGGACTAAGAATTGAGGTTAATCCGGTAAACGTGTACCTGAAATTAGGATTGCTACCGTAAGAGATCCTTAATTGCCTAAAATCGAATTCTTTTTTTCTGCTGAGAAAAAGAAATAGTAGCGGAGTTAGTTCTTTCGAGTATTCATTTGAAGTATTAGTGTTTTCTATCTCACGTGATTTCAATAGTTGCCAGGTACGATGACCAGTAGCCCGAAAAGACTTAAATATGAACTTTTTTTTAATCAATTCTGAGTACATTCAACAAATTTCTAGAACTTTCCTTCCATGTCAACCATGCCATGTCTGTCGATTTGGGGTGCTTATCTTTTTCATATAAGCTCAGCCATTCCTCAACCGCCTCTGCAAGTTGCGTGCACTCATTTCCATCAAAGTAAAAGGCATGGTCACCAGCCACTTCGCGGAATATAGGAATGTCTCGTGCGATAATTGGCATTTTATGCTGCGCAGCCTCAATGAGGGGAAGACCAAAACCCTCGCCGTAGGAAGCGGCTACAAGGCAGGTACAAGAAGCATAAACCTTTTCCAAGTATTCGTCACTTATGCCTTCCAGCCAAAATAGATGTTTGTCCAATTCGGGAGAAGAGCGTAACCGTTCAACAAGTTTGTCAACCATCCAACCCTGCTTACCGACGATAACCATGTTGACATTTTGACCGTTTTTCCAGAGCTGTTCAAAAGCCTCCAGCACTTGCACATGTCCTTTACGCGGTTCAAGGGTACCAACCATAAGAAAGCTGTGGCATGAGCTAATTTTATCAAGTGTGCTAGCCGCATCCGGTGGCAAGCAATTGAGAGGGACAGAGTTTTCAACATCTGCGCCTAAGTGGAACCAGTCAACAGAAAAGGGGCGCTGTCGAATTGAACCGCACCTTGCAAACCACTCTGACAATTCGTCGGCAACAGACTTGGAAATACAAACAGCTCCATCACATTCAGTCACCACGTTTAGCCAATTCTCAAAGCTGTCAGAACCTCCTTCCAGGAAATATTCCGGCAACAATACACACAACAAATCGTAGACAACAAATTTAACTATCACCCCCTGCATGCGCAAATGCTGATAAAAAGACTTCTGAGCAACCTGAACCTGGGGTTGGAGATCTAGACAAAAAAACAGATCTCCTGGAGCATAATCAATCGGGTCATCAGGCGACACAAAAGTGTCCACCTGTCTGAGAAACTGCCTTCTAAACTGTCGAGCGTATCGGTAACCGTTTGTAAGCGTCGCATAGATTGGCTCTACACGATATCCTGCAGGAGGATTAGTCAGCCATTCCTTAAGAATGCTACGCACAACACGCTGAATACCGGTCTTAGCGTCTCGCTGAACAAGCTCCGAGATGTCTATTAACAACTGTCTACGTGGATAACTTTGGATTAGCACCCGCTTAAGCCTCTCAGTACTTTCCTGCCAAGTTGACCATTGCATGTCGAAAAATTTTGGGTGCAGTCCTTGGCGATAAAGAGCCAGCCAATTTTTCATGGCTGCAGCAAGATCGCCGGGAGTTTCGCCTGTAAAATAAAAGGCATGATTTCCCGCAACCTCATGAAATACAGGGATGTCGCGAGCAATGACAGGTAGGCCATACCGCGCAGCTTCAATAAGCGAAAGGCCAAAGCCTTCATTGATACTGGCGGAAATCAGGCAGGTACTCGCGCCATAAACTTTTTCAAGATATTCGTCGCTTATCCCCTGCAGCCAGAACAGCCTTTGTGCACGTTTGGGATGTTTGTTGAGACGTTTAGCTAAAGATTCTATCCTCAAACCCAGTCGCCAGAACAATCTTTGTGCACGTTCGGGATGTTTGTTGAGACGTTTAACTAAAGACTCTATCTTCCAACCCTGCTGTCCGACAAAAACAAGATTAACATCCGTCCCCCCTTGCCAAAGCAATTCAACAGCCTCGAGTATCTGCTGTTGTCTCTTACGGGGTTCAAGGGTGGAAACACAAAGAAATGTAGGCCGCTGCTTCAGAACATCAAGAACATCTACAGCATCGCCAGGCAGACCTCTCGACGGCTGAGATCCTTCGATATCACCGCCAATATGTACCGATGCCATTTGAAAGCCTGGAGTGTTATAGATATTATTTTTTTCTATCCATTGGCTATAGGCATCAGCCGTTGCTTGGGAAATATTAATTGCACCGTCTGTAGCGGCAATCATGGTCAGCCATTGCTCATGTAAATTGCAAGCGGCGTCATCCTGAAACAAATCTGACAACTGAATCGGCAACAAATCGTAGACGAGAAACTTAACAGTCACTCCTTCCGCTCTAAGCTTCTGGTAGAAATCCGCATGAGTCAATTGAACATGGTGCTGCATATCCAACCCAAAGAAGATATCACCTCGTTGCCATCTAATCGGCGGGTTCACAACACCAGAAGAGTCCTCCCCTAAAAACTGCCGTGTATATTTCCGGGCGTAGCGATATCCATGCGTTGTTTGGGTGGCATAAACAGGTTCAACCCTGAAACCTTTAGGAGGGGAGTTCAGCAGCCATTTCAGATAGCTACGGGTAACACGCTGTACACCCGTAGCAGCATCACGTTGACATAACTCGGAAACATCCAGCAGAAGTTGTCGCTCGATACCAGCACTTTCATTTTGCGCCAGGCAGGCCGATAATTTTTCCAGATCTGATTCAACACTGTCACATTTATATTGGGATAAAACGTCAAGAAGCAGGTTGTAAGTTCGAGATTGTGTTGAATAATCGTCAGGATTTGATTTTAGATTCGAAATTTGCTCCCAGGCAGAAATCGCCCTTTTAGCTGTTTCATCCCATGAAAATTTCTTTGCCTGCTTCAAACCGTGCTCACGCAAACGAGCTTGAAATGCTTCATCAACAAGCCCCTTTGTTATTTTTTGTGTAATAGAAGCAACGTCAAAGGGATCAAAAAGCGCTTCATTCAGGCCAATCATCTCGAGTAAGCTAGAGGTATTGGCGCCAACCACTGGTGCACCACAAGCCATTGCCTCCAATGTCGGCAAACCGAAACCTTCATGCCATGAGGGGAATACACAGAGCGCACAAAGATTATAGAGTTGAACCAGCTCTTCATCGGTTATATAGCCCGTGAAAAGAAGTTCTTCATTTTGTAGTCCACATGCTGTGGCAGTATGCTGAAGCCGCGCAATCTCTTCTGTGGGCATTCTACCAGCGATGACAAGTTGATGCGTTTTCAGTAAATTTTCAGGCATTGCTGCGTAAGCCTCAATCAGACGCGGCAGATTCTTCCGCTCATCGGCGCCACCTGTGTATAGGAGGAAAGCACGCCTAATGCCGAATTTCTGCATCACTTGGACGGTAGTCTCCTCATCAATCGTTTGCGGTTTAAAATAATCATCAATAGCCGTTGAGATATTGACA
The DNA here is from genome assembly GCA_963678525.2 of Desulfobulbaceae bacterium. GTDB lineage: Bacteria > Desulfobacterota > Desulfobulbia > Desulfobulbales > Desulfobulbaceae > Desulfogranum. The sequence continues at coordinate 535,632 of CAXXDG010000001.1, read as the reverse complement.
ATTGTTTCATCAGCAAAGTTGAGCGTCTCAAGACATTCAGTCCGGCTGAAATTGGATATGGCCAGGTATTTCTCAGCTTGCCGCAAATAATCTATTTTGCGTAAATAATATTGTTCATAACGTGGGTTTGGTTTGAAATAGCGATCATGGTTCTGCAAAGGTATAAGGTCATAAAGAATGACGCTCACAGGAGTGGTTGTGTCAAAACGCCCAATACTGGTAACGGCATCATCTACATAGCCTTCGAACAGACTTGTAATATGAATAACATCTGCCTGTAAGCTAGCCAGAAAAGCTTCCCGAATAAGTTCAGCTACTTCACGGCGGCTATCGTTATCAGTAAGCTCCTCTTTTACAGGGCCAGGTGCATGCCAAACGCGGATGTTTTCCTGGGGCAATAACCCGTCAAAAGCCTCGCGAATAGATTCAATGGTGTCAGAAAATAAACCGTTAAGCACAAGAATAACTTCGTGCTCGCCGCAATTACGAACCACTGCCTGCACAAAAGACATGGTATATCGCCCGATGCCCCGAAAACGGCTTTCAGTCTGTGCTCCCTGCATATCAATAACAATACGCATCAGGCTTGTTCCTTCAGGCGCTTTTCAATTGCAATTTTTAAATCATGGTAGATCTGCCGTCCTCGGAAGCTAAGGTTTTCAGGTCCTTCAATAGTGAATAGATCTGAACTATGTGGCTGTATGACCTCTTGCAAGCCAAGTGTTTTTATTCGCGCCTGCAGTGAAGGGAAAGGAGCCAAACATTTCAAAGCAAAACGTTTCAAGCGAGGGTGAAGGGAAACATATAACTTCAGGTGCAATAATACACTTTGTACAATACGTCTTGGACGGGAGCCGGGGGCAAAGGTCAACCAAGCTTTGCTCCCCTGTATAAACCATAGACCACAACTCATCACCGTGCGTAATGGCTGCGTTAACTTCCAAGAACGGCTATCCAGAACGGCTTGTAGGGCAACTTCTGCTTGTAGAGCTGTCTGTCCAGCTCGTAAAGCTTTCTGTTCAGCCTGAAGGGCTTTCTGTTCTGCTTGAAGGGCTTTCTGTTCTGCTTGAAGGGCTTGCTGTTCTGCTTGAAGGGCTTTCTGCTCGGTTTGTAGAGCTTTTTGTTCAGCTTGTTGCGCTCGAAGCTCAGAGTTAATTTGTTCTGAACGTATAAAATCATCAAATACATTGGGTGGATAACGCAGTGCTTCTAATAAATCGAGATGATTATTAGATACATAATACCTATTTAAACCATCAGCGTAGGCAAATGTATAGTCAGCATTTACAATAAGCGATTCCCAGTCGGCGTGTACCTCTTCTTTTGAATTTGGAGCTGTAGCTTCAACCAATAAAATCCAAGGACGATATGTTGAAAAATCCATCCCTTTTATGACAGATTTTTCTAACCCCTCAACATCAATTTTCAAAAAATGAATATCCCCTTGGACAAATTCTTCGCAAATATCTGAAAGCCTCCGAACGGGTACTTTAAGCCATTTTCCCGCGTGGCCCTTTGCTTCGTGCCGATCAATCACTTCTTTGGAAGCCGTAGCCCAACCACGTACATCGGCTTCCCATATGTCAATCACACCATCTTCTTCACCTGCCGCACATTGTAGATTGACATCACGCTCACGCTCTGACTTAAGATCTGAATAATGTGAAGCTAACGGCTCAATATTGATACCTTTCCAGCCTTTTTCGTAAAAAGCCTTAGTTACAGATTCAATTGAAGGATCATTTGCTCCAACATCAATATAGAAACCATTTTCAATATGCTTTAGAGCTCTCCAAAGCATGACATCTTCAAAATTTTGAGAATAGGAAACAAAACTCATAAATGCTCTATCCTAATTTGAGGGTCCATCCAATTGCAACCAGTAAAATGTTCCTTGTTCATATTTACAACATTAAAAATTAGTGCTAAATCACGCCATTCATAATTGTTAACAAGATGGGTTTCAGTACTACAAAGAGCTGTCTGGACAGAGTAAGTACCGGGTCCAAGGTTTGCTGGAAAAGAGATATAGAACCAAAGAGTACTGTTTGCGGAGACATTTTTTAGAGTCTGATCTTTTAGATCAGTGTTTGTGCCATACATCACCTGCCCCAGACGATCTTTAATTCCATATCCGAGAACGAGGCGTTCAATAAAACTATTTGTTTTTACTGCGATTTGAAGCACGACAGGCTGACCAACATCGATAACCTCAATTCGCTCTCCTTTTTGGTTGAGTAGAGCGATATCAGCGACAACAGCCTCTCCTGTTCCAGAGATAGTCTGCACTTTACCGTCTTTACCATCTTCTTGAGTTACTTGCTGAACGGACTGATTCTGATGCTCAGCCAACATAGCATTGTAGTAGTCCATAACCGCTTCGGGATCGCCCTCCATAGCTAATCGGCCTCCATTCAAAAGAATGGCTCGGTCACAAATGCTTTGGATCGCCTGCTTATCATGGCTGACAATCAGCAAGGTGGTCCCTTGTTTACGAAGCTGTCTGATGCGGTCAAAACTTTTGTGCTGAAAATAAGAATCTCCTACAGACAACGCTTCATCAACAATCAGGATGTCAGGCCGCCTTGCGGTCGCCACACTAAACGCCAAACGTACTTGCATGCCACTTGAATAAACTCGTACAGGCTGATCGATATAATCGCCGATCTCAGCGAATGCCTCTATCTCGGGCATCAACTCGGATATTTCCGCAACAGGAAGACCGAGCAGCTGTCCAGCCATATAAACATTTTGGCGTCCGGTGAAATCAGGGTGAAAACCCATCCCCAGTTCCAACATGGCAGCAACATTTCCTGACATTTCGACATTCCCAATCGTCGGCTGAGTTGTTCCAGTCATCATTTTTAAGAGAGTACTTTTACCTGCCCCGTTAATTCCAATAATGCCGACAGCTTCCCCTGACGCTACGGAGAAATTGATATCACGCAAAATCCATTTCAATTGATGTCGTTGCCCTGCAAAAGGCAATACCCACTCTGCCAAACGTGCCATATGACTGGGATAAATCTTATAGGCCTTCCCTAAATTTGTAACTTTTATTGCACTCATCAAAGTTCATCCACCATCTCGCCTGCCCGCTTGCGGAACAGTCGTAAAGCGATAAAACAAAGAAATATACTGATCACAGCAAGGACAAAAAGTGGTTGCCAAGGGGGCAGGACACGATTCACAAAAATCCCCTGATAAGTAGATATAAGAATCATCATTGGGTTGTAAACCATGAATGACCTTATTTGATCCGGAATAATTGCTGCGGGATAAACTATCGGCGTCAACCAGAACCAGAACTGCAACAAGATATCAACAAACTGCCCGACGTCACGAAAGAAAACATTCAGTACGCCAACGATTATTGCTAGTCCGACAGAAAACAAAACCTGGATCAGCAAAACGGGAAAAAAAGCAAAAAAGACAATGCCTGGAAAGCTGCCGGATATAATAAGAAAAATAACGAATAAACTAAAAATTATAAAAAAATTCAGAAGTGCGCTACTGACAACGATAACCGGCAGACAGAATCGTGGAAAATTGATTTTTTTGATTGTATTCGCATGCTCAAAAAAAATCCCTTTTCCCCGTCCAAGAATCTCGGCAAATAAGCCCCAGGTCAAAACCCCCGAACATAGATAGATACTATAGGCAAAGCCATTATCGACACCAGGCAGCTTTGCGTGCATAACACTAGAGAAAATGACCGTATAAACAACAATCATTGCCAGCGGATTCAGGACTGTCCAGGCAGCCCCCAGCATAGAATTTTTGTATTTAAGCTGAAACTCTCGTTTTACACTCCCGAAGACAAATCCACGGTACAGCCACAAAGCCCTCAATAACCCCAGCATAAAAATTAACCTTTTATAAAATCTTCTATATCTCGGACTTTGTTTCTAACAGCCCTTTCTGATCTCCTCTCTTTTGGAGGCTTTCGAGGCTCCCCAAAATGTGAAATAATCAGATTCTTTTCACTTATTCGCTCGTTCAAGAATAATTTCTGCAGCCTTAATACTACGTTGCCTCCTTTCCTTGCGCAGTTCTTTTCTCATCTTGGCCATGTCTGTGAATGTCTTTTCAGTACGATGGACAACTGTGACGAGAAGTAGCGTATCTCCAGATAATACCCACAGGTTGTTTCCGTCCCAGAGGATGTCATCTCCCGGCATGTTTGGCACAGTAAGCTTCGTGCCGGATATGGACGCGTTATGACGCGCCTTTCTTTGTCGGGTGATGATGTCGGCAGCAGATTCAAAAAGCCCTTCCTCCTTGATGTCCTTATCACTTGATACCTTATATTTGAGACTGGCATCCCCTTCCAGGGAGCGGTATGTGCAGATAGGACCGGCCGGCATCATGCCTTGACTTACCTTGCCTTCCTGTACCTTGGCCTGGATCAGCTCTGCTGCTTCTTTTTGAGTTAGGAAAGAGCATATATCAGCTGCACGTGTTGGTTCTGCGGACATGAAGGCGATAAAGACGGATGCTGCCAGGCTCATCAATATGATTTTGTACATAGCGAATTTCCCTTTTTTCTACTTGCCATGGTGCCGGACTGGTTTCATCTGTATTCTACCATGCGGTGGTTATACTGCAGGAAGCAGAGAACAGCAACATTTTGCGATGTAGATCCTGGTTACCAGAGCCTGACAAAACGGCCGGAAACAGCAGTCTTGGCTTGGCCGTATGATCAGGAGATTTTTTTATCAACCAACGTAGTGTATTGAGGGGGACAGGTAAAATCCCCTTGACTTTCGTACTCTCAGCGCTATGGTGATGCCCTGAAAACATACTGGAATCGTACTGTTTCGGTATGTTTTTATGCAAGCCGTGTGTTGTCTGTGCATTGTGTATATTAGCATTGTGAGCAACACACATACACATTCTCAGGGCGGGGTGAAATTCCCCACCGGCGGTAAGTTCAGGTACCCGGCAGGTACGTGATAAGCCCGCGAGCGCCTGCGGTACGGCAGGGTCAAGCAGATCCGGTGTGATTCCGGAGCCGACGGTTATAGTCCGGATGAGAGAGAACAGAATATTTTGCCGTGCTCCTTTTGGGAAGCGTAGAAGTTGATAGTGTGAGCTCCAGTAAGGTATCTCATGCCCCTTGTTGCGTGAGTTTTCTGGACGCAAGCTGTCTTTGTTCGTTAAGCATTCAGGTGCTGCAAAGCATCTGTCATTCTTTCTCTTTGCCCTGGTTCAGGTACAATAGTAGGAGTAGATACCATGAATCAGTCACCCCTCTCCCAATTTGGGACAACCCCTCAACAACGTGTCTCCCGCGCACTGCAGGTCTTACAGGCAGGTGGCGGTATATTGCTGGTTGATGATGAAGACCGCGAAAATGAAGTGGATCTCATCTATTCAACCGACCACCTCACTGTTCCGCAGATGGCGTTTATGATCCGTCAATGCAGCGGTATTGTGTGTCTTTGTCTGACCAATGATGATGTGAATCGATTGCAGCTGCCGCCAATGGTAAACAACAACACCAGTCAGAATCAAACCGCCTTTACTATCTCCATTGAGGCCAAACAGGGCGTTACCACCGGTGTATCAGCAGCTGATCGCTGGACCACCATCCAGACTGCCGTGAAACCGGAGAGTGCTGCGGAAGATCTCAGTCATCCCGGTCACGTTTTTCCGCTGAAGGCAAACGCCCAAGGAGTGCTGGGCAGAAGAGGGCACACCGAAGGCACGATTGATTTGATGAAACTTGCCGGACTCAGGCCCTCAGGAATCCTCTGTGAGGTGACTAAAGAAGACGGCACCATGGCGCGTCTGTCTGATATGCCTGATTTTGCCATGCAGCATGAACTGCCGGTGCTCAGTATAGAGGATATTGTTCAGTATCGCATAGAGCTGGATGGTGTGCAGTAAAGAGATGATCACCGGGAGCGATAACTTGCTCCCGGTGATCAGTATTGGGGGCTAAATTTTAGACTGTTGAATCAGCTCATTGAGCAGCAACACGAAAACCTAAAAATCGCACAACACGATAACCTAAAAACGGCTTGACGCAATAACCTAAAAACAAATATACTGAATAACCTTAATATAGAATTCACACATTTGTTTAATAATAGGTAACAAAATGCCAACACCGCAAGACGGTCAGGCGGATGGAATCCAGAAGACAACCGCAAAGATAAAGAATATGCAGATGCATTGGCTGCTCGCGGTTATTGGTAAGCTTTCCTGGCAGTAAAAGGAAGCCTTGCAAAGGTTCTGAATGGCGATTCTGCTGGTCAGGTGGTTGAGAATGATCATACCCAATGGTACAGGGAGCTATTTGCTCCCGGTGTAAGTGCTGGTATTACCGCTGCCACTGATCTTGCCGGGTATAAGAACCAGCCTGTTTATATTCGTAAGTCCATCACGTACCCCCCCCCCCAGATTTGAGGCCTAACGTGATTTTATGTCTGTTTTTTTCACTCATCGAAAAAACACCAGCTGTGAGAGCGATGCTGGGACATTTTTTCTTTGTCTCTATCCATCCTTATATTGATGGAAACGGTCGCATGGGAAGATTTTTAATGAATGGCATACTTGCCAGGGGCGGGTATCCAGTTCGTTAGGCAAGCATCTCAAGGCGATTTTCAGAAAAGCAAAACCCGCTTATGGTAGAATATGATTTCTCGCAACATCAGGATTAGCACTTATGAAGAATATTAAGGATCTGCTGGACAGAGTAATGCAATACCGTGGCATTAACTTGGATCATCCTTGGACACAGCAGTTTTCCCCTACCGTTACCAAACTAGACGTCTATTATTTCTTCCGACATATCCTCGGCCGATTGCCGTCGGAGGCAGAATGGCCGGGACACTGTGGATTTGTTGGCAATAATCTTAACGACATTATAACCACCTATCTCAATTCACCGGAATTCAAGAGCCGAAAACTGGTTGGATTTTCTCCTACGAACATCGGCAATGTCGAACTGGATGGCTATGTCATGTATGCCGCCGAAAACGATTATGGAGTGGGGCGCCATATACTAACCCATCGAACTTACGAACCGGCGGTATCGGAAGTTTTCCGCTCTTATCTGCAACCTGGAATGACTGTAGTCGATATCGGTGCCAATATCGGATGGTTCTCCATGCTGAGCGCTTCCATTGTAGGTCATGCCGGCCGGGTTTTCTCCTTCGAGCCAGGCATGTCTAATGCACGGTTCCTAACGCTCAACAAGATCGCCAATGCCTTCGAGCAGATCACCCTCATTCATGCCGCTGCATCCGACCGTATCGAAAGTTTGGCTTATAGTAGTTCATTGTCCAACGGTTTTGTCACCGATTTACGGGCTGCTGAACCTGAAGTCATTTTAAGCTCGGATATAGTGTTCGCCGTTCCGGTCGATCTTATCGTCCCACAGGATCAGCCTGTACATCTGATCAAGGTCGACGTAGAAGGCTGGGAAATGAAAGCGCTACATGGAGCCGCACGGGTCATCAAGCAATGGAAACCGAGAATTGTCGCCGAATTTACACCGCCCGCCCTGCTCGGGTCTTCTGGCGTCAGCGGCGAGGAATTCTTGGACTATTTCAAACAATGTGGCTATGGATTTCATGTGCTTCAAGATAGTTCGCCTTTGGATTGTGGCACCGATATCGAACGGGTTATCAACGCTTACAAACAATCGAAAGTGGACCATATCGATATTCTCATGATCCATTCCAGCAGGAGTTCCGAGGGCAATATACTCAATTCCTCAGTAAGCTCCTGAAAGGGGAACGCTTATTGGAAAAAGACTCCAAGTTCGATTTATTCCGATGCCCTAATAAACGCATGCAGCCGACTCGCTACGCACGCGGCTGATGCTTGGCGACACACGTACCACGTATATGGCAGCACTTGAAGCGGCCAGTGTACAAAAAAACATAGAACCATTTTCGACATTTATAGCCGGGCTGGTTCAAGAAGGGATGACCCAAAAAAGATAACTGCCGGTGCGCAGAAGAGAGGTGCTCACTGGGAGCAGGTTGTTGCTCCCAGTATTTGTAACTGGTTATAGGGTGCTTGATATCTCTGCAAGCAGGCCGGCGCAGCGTATTGGCTCATACGTAAGCCAGGCTGATCGCAGAGAGATCGAGTGCCCTGTGAGCAGTTACTCTGGATCTAAATTTTAAACTGCCCAATCAGCTCATTGAGCAGATCAGCTATTTTAGCAAGATCGGCTGCACTGTCACGTACTGATTCAGAGCTGTTTGAAATAGCGTCGGAGTTGCTGTCCACCTCCTTGATTTCCTGTGTGATATCCGCGGCAACCTGTGAACTGGTTTGAACATTGCCGCTCACCTGATTGATTCCCATGGAGGCTTGACTGATATTATCGCTTATTTCCCTGGTGGCATGGGATTGTTCAGTCACGGCTGCTGCGATGGTTGTCACGATGCCGTTGATGTCGTTAATGACATTACTGATGGCCTCGATTTCGACCACCGCGCTTGCCGTATCTGTTTGAATTTCTGAAATTCTCTGGCTGATTTCAAGGGTCGCATCCGAGGTTTGACGGGCAAGATCCTTGATTTCAGAGGCAACAACTGCAAAGCCTTTACCCGCTTCACCTGCCCTGGCCGCTTCAATGGTGGCATTGAGGGAAAGCAGGTTGGTCTGCTCCATGATTTCAGTTATGGTTTCCGTTATTTTTCCGATGTTTTGGGCGGACATGCCGAGATTCTTCATCTTTTCCGTAGCGTTTCCGGCATCGGTTACTGCCTGGTCCGAGATATTTCTCGCAGATTCCGCATTTTTTGATATCTCGTCAATGGTTGCGGACATTTCTTCTGTGGCCGCTGCAACCATACCGATGTTGCTGTTTGCCTCATCCATGGAATCAGCAATCAGAACCATGTTACTGCTCATCTCTTCAGCTGATCCGGTAACGGCTTTTGATTGGCTGTTCAATCCATCAGCCCGTGATGCCATATCCTCAGAAACATCATTCAGTGAGCGGGAAGATCCGGTCAATGTCTGCACCTGTTCGCTGATACTGCCGACCATCTGGTTTAACGTAGCGATAAAGGAATTGAAATTTGAGGAGAGCGTCCCAATCTCATCTTTGAATCGAACTTTGGTGGATACGGTCAAGTCACCGGCCGCCGCCTGCTGGAAACCTTGGCCGAGCATGGAAAGCGGTTTGGCGACCATAATTCTGAGCAGGCTGTAGATAGCCAGCGAGAGCACCAGCAGAATGGAGAGTACAGACAGAAGTGAATCCTTGATAAAGGTAGAACTTACATGGGCAATGGCCTCTGTCGCCTGTGCTTGTGCCTTTTTAAGCGATTCTATGGAGAAGCGGAAAAACAGGACGCCTCCGTGGGGATAGTCAAAGGTCCAATTGGTGTGGCAGCGGATACAGTCAGGGACTACCGGTTGCGGGTGATAAATTTCAATGGCATCATCCGTCATCTGATAGATCAGTTTTTCACCATCTTTGATTCGTTGCAGTATATCTGCAGGTAATGGCTTGCGTAGAAATTGTTCCTGGGAAGAGTAGGTGGTTGTATCGTTGGTGTCAAACAGGGAAAACTCCAGGAGCCCTTCCACTCTTTCCGTCTGCCGGAGAAGGTCGTCGAATTTTTCCATTTCCCCTCTGGTGAGCGAGGCTGAAACCGATTCAGCCACCGAATGATACAGGTTTATGGAAAAATCTTTTTCACGGTTTTCCAGGAGTTTGATATTGGCCTCGGAAAGGTCGGAAATCTGCCCTGATATTTGATAATACTGAACAACCTGGGATGCGATGACAACAATACTGACGCAGGTAAGTAAGGCAAGTATAAGCTTGGTATGTAATTTCAAGGGGATATACTCCTTTTAAGCTTGTTTGTAACTGATTACAGGGTGCCTGAGATTTTTGCAAGCAGGCCGGCGCAGCGTATTGAGTCATACGTAAGCCGGACTGATCGCGGAAAGATCAGGTGCACTGTGAGCAGTTACGCTTGTTTTTCTTGTTTCCGGTACATGGGCAGTGATTTTTTGAGTGCAAAAATTTCAGATGAACAGCCGACACACGGGGCACCTGCTTTGATACAGTTATTAGTGCCTCCGTTCCGATCACGCAGGGTGCAGTCGGCATAGGTCACAACGCCGAGACATCCCAGTTCAAACAGGCAGCCTTCATCGGAAAAATGTTTGGCAAAATTACCTCGCTCATAATCATAGAAACGTGGACAGCTGTAGTGGTTGGTTTTTCCGAAAAACATCAGGGGGCGTTGTTTGTCGTCCAGCGGGGGTACGCCGAATTGAATCAGGTATACAAGGGTTCCAACCAGCCAGTCAGGATGTGACGGACAGCCGGGAATGGCAATGGTCGGAGTGTTGATGTTGAGCGACTTCAGATAGTCAGGGACACTGACGGAGCCGGTTTGATTTCCTTCAGCAGCAGGTATTCCACCGAAAGCTGCACAGGCGCCGAGAGCAATGACATGGCTTGCACTGCGGGCGGCTTTGGCCACCAGGTCTATCATGGGAACATGGCCGAACATGCATGCCTCGGGCATGCCTACGGGCATACTGCCCTCTACAATCAGTATATGACCACCGCTGTCTGTTGTGTCGTTGACAATATCCATGCATATCTCACCGGTTGCTGCTGAGAGTGTATGGTGAAAAACCATGGATATATACCGGGTCATCAGTTCAGCTGGTCCGGGTGCCTCACTGTCGATCATGGAAATGGAACACCCGGAGCAGGACTGGCCCTGGAGCCAGAGCACCTTGATTCTTCCGCCGGCAAGTTTTTCCATGGCCTCGGCTATGCCTGGAATAGCCTGGCTCGACAGGCCAAGGGTAATTGCCATCTTTGAACCAAGTTCGAGAAATTGTCTTCTTGTCAGTTGCATATGTCCTCCTTCCTGTCAATGTACTGCACAAGCCAGGCAGGGATCAAAGGCCCGGACAATGCGAGAAGCTTCCAATGGGTTCGTGTTATCTGCGACGGTTGTTCCCTGCAGAGCCTGTTCAACGGGTCCCGGTATGTCCCGGTTGTCTTTGGGGGAGCAGTTCCAGGTGGTCGGCACTATGCATTCATAGCCGTCAATTTTGCCGCCTTCAATCTGTAGCCAGTGGCCCAGTGCCCCCCGTGGCGCTTCTGTCAGGCCTGCACCTTGCGCTCTGTTCGGAATGTGGAAATCTTTTGCCGTTTCCCCTAAAGGATCGAGTTGATCGATCCACTGTTCACAGTGTCGTACAATGACCTGCAGTTCAATAATTCTCGCCAGATGACGTCCCAGGCAGGAATCCAGCTCATCAAGCGATCGTCCTGTACGTTGCAGCATGGAATCGGTTGCCCTGCGGATTTCACTGCACTGTGGATCGTCGTACGCGAGCATGATTCTCGCCAGAGGCCCGACTTCCATGGGCTTTCCTTTGTATCTAGGTGCTTTTATCCAGGAGTATGCTCCCTCTTTGTGTGGAGAGGGATCTGTTTTATGTCTTCCTGAATCCGGTGTGTATTTAGAGTATTTGACTTCTTCGGCGATATACTCGGTATCAAGCGTTTCCAGAGAGTTGTTCAACATGACCCCGCGCGGGAAAAGGGGCGCGTTGTTTTGTTCCAGATTCAGAAAAACCCCGTAGGTCATATAATTGCCGCATCCTTTGCCCATGGAAAAATATTCTGGAAAGGCATTGGCCACAAGTAGGGCGTCTTCCAGGTAGGATTTTTCAATAAACGAACGAAGCTTGAAGAGTTTGGAGCGGCAGTGGGCGATTTTTTTGGTGGTCACTTTTTCCGTCACGCCACTGGGAATGATGGTCGCCATGTGCGGCATTTTACCGGCAAATACGGCCACCAGCTGGTGGGCCAGGGCACGCATTTCCAAGGCCTGGAAGTAGTTGCGAAGCACGGTGATGTTGCCCTCAAATTCCTGCATGTATCGTCCTTCATATCGCGGCATAAAGGGAGCTGCAGGAAACACGCTTTTTGAATTGATTTCTGAGCGAATCCAGTCTTTCAGGTCGTTGAGAAAGTAATCAGAACCGGTATATTCCTGTATTCCCTGTACATCTATGAAGTCAAGGGCTGAGAGGTGATAAAAGTGAGTCAGATGATTTTGGATGTAATTACCGGCAAGCATGATATTGCGGATGAGCAATCCGTTTTGTGTCGGCTCGATGCCGTATGCTTCTTCCTGGGCAAGGATTGAGGCAATACCCTGGGATGTGGGACAGACACCGCAGATACGCTGTGTGATCTGCTGGGCATCCAGGGGCGAACGCCCCTTCAAAATGTACTCAATGCCCCGGTACATTTCTCCTGAGCAATATGCGCCTGTAATTTGGAAGTTTTCCACATCAAGATGGATAGCCAGGTGTCCTTCCACCCTGGTAAACGGATCAAGACTGACTTTTTGTGACATAAACCTACTCCATGGGACTCTGCGTTGGGAGGAGGCAGTGTCCCTTGTACATAATAATAATGTGCGCTCCCGTTGTGTTTCTTCTTATGGTGTATGGGAATGATTTTTAAATGTCAAGCAAGGGGGGGAACGGATTGTTATCCCGTTGATATTTACTTGTGCTACAGTGTGGGGGGCGGTGTAGAGCAATGGTTTGTGCTTGTTATGCTTTTTTTATGGAGGCGTTGGGGAAAGATCGAAAACAGCTTCGGTAAAAAAATGGTAAAGAACCTTGGGACTGCATTTACCGTTACTTCATTACCAGCGAAATGTGGGCGCATTTGATTGGGCATATTAAATACGCCGGCATTCCCTCGTGTGGTTAGGTCGGTGCATATGACGCACCCTACGGTCCGAGGTCGCGCGAAAAATATCGGCAGGTTCGGGATTTTGGGTTCTACGGCTTTGGCCGTAACCGTAAGGGGAGGGCAGGGGTAGGGTGCGTATAACGCACCCTACGGTCCGGGGCTGTGCGAAAGGCATCGGCAGGTTTGGCTGTTTGGGTTGTGGTTTAGAAACAGAACAACTCATACAGCACAGTTTTGGCCATAACCGTCAGGCAAAGGTAGGGTGCGTCATACGCACCGTATCAAAAAGTATGGCTGGATTTCGTTGGTAACCACTATTTTTCTTTCCAGTCCGGTCTCAAATGCAGTTCCGTCAGCTGTTTTCTTGCCACCGAAGCCGGAGCGTCCGTCAACGGGCAGGTTGCTTTCTGGGTTTTTGGAAAGGCGATGACGTCGCGGATGGAACTTGATCCGGTCAACAGCATAATCAGGCGGTCCACGCCAAAGGCAATTCCTCCGTGCGGCGGTGCTCCATACTGCAATGCCTGAAGCAGGAAGCCGAATTTCTCCTCTGCCTCTTCCTTGCCTATGCCCAGGGCTTTAAAGACTTTTTCCTGTACCTTGGGACTGTGGATACGGATAGATCCTCCCCCGATCTCGTTACCGTTTAAGACCAGGTCGTAGGCGCGGCTTTTCACTTGCTCGGGCGCTGTTTCAAGCAGATCGAGCTGATCTTCATAGGGCGCTGTAAATGGATGGTGGACTGCAGTGTAGCGTTTGTCGTCCTCATCATATTCGAACATGGGGAAGTCTGTGATCCAGAGAAAATCATAGGTTCCTTCCTCGATCAGCTTGAGCCGACGAGCCAGTTCAAGGCGCAGTTCCGCCAATACCTGGTGTACGGTTCCGGACTTGTCTGCACCAAAGAGAATCAAATCACCCGGCTGAGCATCCAGAGCCTGCTGCATGGCGGCTATTTCCTGCTCATTGAAGAACTTGGTAATTGGTGATTGCCATTCATCTTCTTTGATTTTGATCCAGGCCATTCCCCTGGCACCGAAACGACCGGCATATTCAGTCAGGTCGTCCAGATCCTTTCTGGAGAATCCTGCACATCCCTTCGCGTTGAGGGCCTTGACCACTCCGCCGCTTTCCAGCACAGTGTTGAATACCTTGAAGCCGCAGCCTTTCAATACATCGCTCAGGTCAACCAGTTCCAGGCCAAAGCGGGTGTCAGGACGATCGGTTCCAAACCGGCGCATGGCCTCGTCGTATGTCATGCGGTTAAATGGCGGCGAGAGTGTGCGGCCGATGGTGTCCTGGAAAAGGGTGGTGATCATGCCTTCGACCAGCTCAATGATCTCGTTTTCATTGACAAAACTGAGTTCCATATCGATCTGGGTAAACTCAGGCTGACGGTCGGCCCGCAGGTCTTCGTCACGGAAACATTTGACAATCTGATAATATCGATCCATGCCGGACATCATCAGGATCTGTTTGAAAAGCTGCGGTGATTGCGGCAGGGCAAAAAATTTACCGGCATTGACCCGGCTGGGCACCAGATAGTCGCGCGCCCCTTCAGGGGTGGATCTGGTCAGCATGGGGGTCTCGATTTCCAGAAAATCGCTGCCGTTCAAATAGGAGCGGACAGACTGCAGAGCCTGGTGGCGCATGATAAGGTTGTGGGCAATCTCAGGTCTTCGTAAATCCAGATATCGATATTGAAGACGCAGTGTGTCTGAAACATCACAGTCTTCATCAATGGGAAAGGGAGGCGTTTCGCTGGTATTGAGGATACGGAGTTCATCAACCAGAATTTCTATGGTACCGGTTTTCAGCTTGGGATTTTCCATGTCCCCGGGACGTTTTTCAACCTTGCCTTTTACGGCAAGCACCCACTCACTGCGTAACTGATGCGCCTTGGCATGGACTTCCGGATTGACCTCGGGGTTGAAAACGATCTGGGTAAGTCCCCAGCGATCCCGCAGGTCTATGAAAATAACACCGCCATGGTCCCTGCGGCGCAGCACCCAGCCCATCAGGGTGACTTCCTGCCCGAGTGCGGTCTCATTGAGTTCGTTACAGTTATGCGTGCGCCGAAGCGCTCCCATTGATTCCATAAATGTCTCCACGTAAACAGCCGGCTGAATTTGTTCAGCCGGAAAAAGGTTCCCAAGTAACTGGTCACAGGCCCTCCATCTTTGGACGATCGTGGTTTCCCGCATAGATAGGCTACCGAAGTCTTCGCTTACCTGCAAAAAAACCACGCTTATCCAAATCTGAAGCACCTGTGACCAGTTACAATTCAGATGAAAATGAAACCAAGGTGTTATTTAGCCCGTGATCAGTTACAGTTCCCACATCCCGGTTCGGTAATCTCGTGTGGGGGAAGGAGCTGTTGATCGTGCTCGCCTGAAACCGGTTACAATCAGCTTGCAGGCAGGCATTCTGTAGTTGTGTTTATATGCAAGTCTCCGGCAAAGAGCAGAAGTGCCATGTCGGAGTGATACACTTTCATAACAGCAAAGCGGTTTCATCGCTGTGGCCGGCCAACCTGGTCCAGCCATGCTGGTTAGTGTACAATCTCTGCCAGAAGAGTGCACAGTTGATCAGGGCCGGCGTCGAGCCCTATCGGTTGCTGCTCCTGGGTTGCCATGTTGCGGATAATGCCCGACTGTTCCTCCAGTTCATTGTCGCCGATGATAAAAGTAAAGGAGGCATTGAATCGATTGGCCTGCTTCATTTGGGCTTTCAGGCTCCTGCCGCTGTAATCCATGGCGGCGCGTATACCCTTTTTTCGCAGTCCATGCACAAGGGCCTCGCAGAAATCTATGGATTGAGGGCCCAGTGCGGCCAGAAACAGATCAATGCCGGGATCCGGCCGGGGGGATTCATCCTGTTGCTCGAGGAGCAGGGCGAGCCGCTCCATGCCCATGGCAAACCCGACCCCGGGCAGGGCAGGGCCTCCCAGCTGTTCAATGAGACCGTCATAGCGGCCGCCGGCAGCTACAGCGGATTGTGCTCCCAGGTCCTTGGTGAGAAATTCAAAAGTGGTCTGGGTATAGTAATCCAGACCTCTGACCATAAATCGATTCAGGCTGTATGGTATTCCCATCCTGTCCAGTGAGTTTCGAACCCGTGTGAAATGATCACTGCATGTGTCGCAGATTTCGTCGAGCAGTGAAGGCGCATCCTGAACAACTGCACGGCAACCGGATTTCTTGCAATCCAGGACACGCAAAGGGTTTGTCTGGGTCCTTCGTTTACAGTCTTCGCACAGGGAGTCTTGTCTGCTTTCAAGAAACGCCACGAGCTTTTGCCGAAACGCCGGACGGCATTCGGCACAGCCGATGGAGTTGAGTTCCAGGCTTGTTGTGATGCCAAGCTCATCAAGCAGCATCTGTCCCATGCTGATGAGTTCGGCGTCGATCTGCGGGTCTACGGAGCCGATGATTTCGGTGTCAAGCTGATGGAATTGTCTCTGGCGTCCCTTTTGCGGCCGTTCATGGCGGAACATGGGACCGATGGTGTAGAGACGCTGAACCGGCTGCTGCACATGCAGGCCATGTTCGATAAAGGCACGCATAATGGAAGCGGTAGCCTCCGGACGCATGGTGATGCCGGCATCCGGGAAGGTGTACATCTCTTTCTCAACCACATCGGTGGCCTCACCGATGGAGCGCACGAAAAGCTCGGTTTTTTCCAGAATAGGGACACGGATTTCGCGCAGACCAAAGCGGTGAAAGACATCTCTGGCTGTTTTTTCGATATGCTGCCATAGGAGCGCATTCTCGGGAAGGATGTCTTTAAATCCGTTTATTGCTTGTATTTTCAACCAACTACTCCATCTGCAGTGTTGTTCGCACTGTACAATTTTTTGTGTGTGAGGATTTTTTCAACCAAAAAATTAAAAATTTAATCGCAAACAGGGGGAAAAGTCAAGCTGATGTGGCGGAAATTTGGTAAAGTGTCTATAATTTGTGTCCAGCCGAAGGCTTTGTCAGGTTTTACATTTACAACTGACCGGAGACGATATAGAAAAGAAGTGTGGTAACTGCTCACAGTGCGCTCGACCTTTCCGCGATCAGCCCCGGTTTAGGTATAATTCAATACGCTGCGTCGGCCTGCCGGCGGAAATATCAGGCACCCTGTAACCAGTTACAAGTACAGGGAATAATCAAGCGTAACCGTACCTCCTGCGAGTAGTTACGAAGTGTGAAACGAACAATGTGACCGTTTTTTTGAGCACAGTCTTGCCCCGGCGATACCGGAGTTCCATGACAGCACTCCATTGATTATGTTTTTCCGTTCATTGCAGGCTCAATCTGATTGACGAGGTCTGGCCGAACAGTGTTGCCCTCTGAAATTCCATTATCAGAGAAAATATATACATACAACGAGAATTAAATGAAGTTACCAGAGCTGAAAATAGGGTCTTTTATCGCAAAAATACCGATTATTCAAGGCGGTATGTCCGTGCGGGTGTCAACCTCCGCCCTTGCCGTGCCCGTAGCCGAATGCGGGGGCATCGGCACCATAGGCGGATCAGGCCTGCCTGTTGAAGAATTGCAGGCGGATATCCGTAAGGCAAAAGAAGAAACCGACGGCGTCATTGCTGTGAACATCATGTATGCCATGAAAGATTTTTATGAACTGGTAATGGGATCCATTGAGGCCGGAGCTGATATGATTATCACCGGAGCCGGTTTTTCCCGCGATATTTTTAAAATCGGGAAGAAGCACAATATTCCAATTGTTTCCATTGTTTCTTCTCCGAATTTTGCCAAACTGGCGGAAAAACTGGGGGCAGCTGCGATTATCTGTGAAGCGACGGAAGCCGGAGGGCATCTGGGTACGGATAAAAAATTGCGTGATCTGTTTCCTTCCATCAGAAAGGTAGTGTCTAAAGTTCCCCTGATTGCGGCCGGCGGCATAAGCGATGGGTATGAGATGGCTGAAATGATGGATAAATACGGCGCAGACGGTGTGCAGATTGCATCTCGATTCGTGCTGAGCAAGGAGTGCTCGGTCTCCCAGAAATTTAAGGAAGCTTTTCTGAAAGCAAGAAAGCAGGATATTGTCCTGGTTGAATCTCCCGTTGGGATGCCCGGTCGGGCCATTAAGACCCAGTTCATTGAAAAAATGGAGAAAGGCGCTGAAGATTTGATGGGAAAATGCCTGCATCAATGCCTGAAAAAATGCAGTTATAAATATTGTATCAATGACCGCTGATGAAGGCCCATGACGGTGATGTGGATAACGGCCTGGTTTTTGCCGGCGCTAATACCTACAAAATGAATGAAATTCTTTCTGTTCGGGAAATTTTTGATCGGTTTGTCCAGGCGGCCGAATCCGTTTACAAGGAAAGTGGACACGTGCAATCGGTGGGTTGAGATATAGATTGAGCAATGGAGTCAGAGGAGTCAGAAGAAACACTGGGTATGGAAAACCAGGATGCCGAGGCCGTGGTTATTCCCCCCGGTGAACATCCCATTGATGAAAAGCAGTTGGACAGAGAAGCGCTGAAAGTCCTGTACCGATTACGAGATGCCGGTTTTAAGGGATATCTTGTCGGCGGCGGGGTGCGCGATCTCTATCTTGGGAAAGCTCCCAAGGATTTTGATATATCAACTGATGCGCGGCCGGGACAGCTTCGCAAACTGTTTCGCAACAGCCGTACAATCGGTAGACGATTTCGTTTGGTTCAGGTGTTTTTTCGCGGGAACAAAATCATTGAAATCTCGACCCTTCGTTCACAGAGCGAGCATGATCTGGATGGTCCTGATGCGATTCTGCCGCAGAACAACACCTACGGAACGCTGGGGGAAGACGCTTTTCGCAGGGATTTGACCATTAACTCCCTTTTTTACGAAGTGGAAAACCACACCATCATTGATTACACCGGTGGGGTGGCGGATCTGCAAAATAGAATAGTGCGTGTTGTCGGCGACCCTGACCGCCGGTTTACCAGAGATCCGGTTCGCATCCTTCGCGCGATTCGTCATTCCGCACGCACCGGATTTGTAATCGAAGACGAAACCTTTGCCGCGATTTCCAGGCACCATACCAAGCTGAACCTTTGCCCCCCCTCCAGGCTGCGTGATGAAGTCCTCAAAGATCTGCAGTCGGGAGCCGGCAAACAATGGGCGGAGTTGTGCATGCAAACCCCGGTCTGGAACACCTTGTTCCCCATGTATAAAAATTACCTGAAAGGGCAGAAGCATCCCGAGTGCAGAAACGAACTGCTCGCCTTCATGGAGGCGCTCGATCACGTCTATCAGCATGATGCTCAGGGGACAAAGAACGGTGTTCCTACCCACATGCTGTTTGCAATTTTGCTGTTAGCATGGGGAATACGGCATTTTTCACTGATCGAGGCACAGCACAGGGGCCGTGCGTATCAGCGTTTTGCCGGTATGGTACGCAACGAGTTGAACAATTACCTGGGTGAACAGTTTAATATAAAGCGGGGAACCAAAGAAGGCATAGCTTCTCTGCTCATCAATTTCCCTGCTTTTTATAAGGCGCACCAGGATGGTGCTATGCCCAAATGGTTGAAACGAAAAAGTTATTATCGTGAGGGCGCCTGTTTCTTTGCTTTGTACCGCCATGCAATGGAAGGTGCGGATATTCCTTTTGAGTGGTTCACTGTTTAAGGAAAACAACACGCCGACAACCTTGCACATGCCTGACCTTGATGGGAGCGGCGACGGCGGCGGCAGGTCCTCCAATGGCGGGCGGCGGTGGAATCCCGCCTTCAGCAGCAAGAAAAAAGGGGTGTTTGGGCTGCGGCGGCAGTAGAGAAACCTTAATGTGAAAAAGAACAGGAGAACGTGTGAGGTTTCTGCTCTATAATATTCGATACGCCACCGGGCACGGTACCGCTTTTCATCTGCCGTTTCCCTATGCCGGATACCTGAAGCGCTCCGGCAGCCAACTCAAGAAAATCGTCCATTTCATTGAAGATGTACAGCCCGATTTTATCGGACTGGTCGAAGTGGACGGTGGTTCCTTCCGCACAGACAGCCAGTGTCAGGCCCGCTATATAGCGGATCATCTGAATCTCGATCATGTTATAGAAACGAAATACGGGCTGGAATCGGTCGTGAAACGCATGCCTGTGCTCAATGCCCAGGGAAATGCCATTCTATCCAGGATGCCCATTGTCAGCTACCGTTTTCACTATTTTGAAGAGGGGATGAAGCGTCTGATCATTCAGGCATGCACGGAAAGGGTAACCATTTTTCTGGTTCATCTTTCCTTAACCTATCGTAACCGGCAGAATCAATTGGAGCGGTTGTATCGTCTGGTGCGTCAAGTTGATCGACCTCTGATTTTAGCTGGAGATTTCAACATTCTCTGGGGCAAGCGAGAGCTGGAGTTGTTTCTCGGGGCTACAGGGTTGGTCAGTGCCAATTTGGAGCGGGATCCGACCTTTCCCAGCAGGAGTCCCAAACGGGAGCTGGATTTTATACTCCACAGTAAAGACATTCAGCCCAAGGCCTTCACCATTCCCGGTGTCACCTTTTCCGACCATGCACCTTTGGTCTTTGATTTTGATTTCTGATTGTAACTGTTCACAGGGTACCCGATCTTTCCGCCATCAGGCCGGCTCACGTATGAGTAAATACGCTACGCCGGCCTGATAGCGCAAATCTCAAGCACCCTGTAACCAGTTACGAATACGAGGGGTAATCAAGTTTGTTCCTCTCAGGCCTCTATGTCCTTGGCAATCCGATAATGCTGCCTCCACGTCCTCCATGTGTTCTCCCTGAGGGCCACATCGCGTCTATAGGAGAAAAAAGACGGGATGCAGCGGGTGCAGATCCCGGGTGGTTTCTATTTGCTGGAAGGGTACGCCGGCCTGAACAAGTTGGGTCCTGCTGATTGCCCAAAAGTCAAAGTGGGCTCTACGCACCTGATAGGCATGCATCCAGACAGGCAGTTCCTTTTGGTAATGGATAAACTCGGCGCAGCACAGGGCCCAAGAGAAGGGTCTGATCACAACTCGCAAATGGCGGGCCTGAACACCATATTCACTTTGCATCCGGTCTATGGTGCGGGGAATAATCTCGCAGACACTTCCACGCCAGCCGCAGTGTACTGCGCTTATGGTTTGCGTTACCGGGTCATGGAGCAGAATTGCCTGACAGTCGGCCTGTTGTACCAGTAAGCCGACTCCTTTGCGATTGGTTATAAGCGCATCATACCCCTGGTATTCCTGTGCGGCTGTTTCCTCAACCACCTTGATCCGGTCGCGGTGCACCTGGTGAGCCGAGGCAAGATACGGCAAACCAAGCGCTTTTCGAGCGCATTCCCTGTTTTTGATCACGTTGCCTTCATCGTCATTGACATGAAAACTGAAATTGAGGGAGGAATGGGCGGCTTTGCTGTATCCCCCTGTTCGACTGAACATACCATGGGGAACGGTGAGTAAAGAGCTGTGCAGGTAGTGAAGTTGGGTGGTCGAGGTGATCATGATGTATATAAAAAAGGGAAAGCCCGGGACAGGCTTTCCCATGAAAAACAGGATCGTGCTTTACATATCCTTTATTTTGCAATGTAACTGCCACGGTTACAGCTGGTTACAAGGTGCCTGAGATTTGTGCAAGCAGGCCGGCGTAGCGTATTTGGTCATACGTGAGTCAGGCTGCTCGCGGAAAAATCGGGTGCCCTGTGGCCGGTTGTATTAGAAATACGCCTCAAAAGTCAGGTAGACCTGATGAGCGCTTTCCACGGGGTTGATACCCAGCATCTGCAGTGCGGCCTGCTCGTCGTCCAGATCATACGGCTTGCTGTTATAGTCGGACACTCCTGAATAATTGTAATCGTAGTACTGATACCCGAGCCTGATAAATGTCTTGGCATACTGGGAGATGGCCTCACCAGTCGGCAAGTCGTAAATCAGGTACACCTCGTAGGTATTACCCCGAGTGGCAAGCTTGGACAGGTACAGGTCATCGTTACCGGGCGTAAAAGCTATCCAGTATTGGGAGCCGTAGTTGTACTCAGCGCCAAGTTTCAAACCCAGGTCGTCAAGGTCATAGCGAACACCCAGATAGACGGAATACCCATCCTCGGAACCGGTATTATAGCCGCTCTGTCCCATGGCCATGGCATAATAATCGTTGAACATGCCGTTTCCATTGGGGTCGGTGTGGGACCAGCCGCCGGATAGGAAGTAGTTCAGATTACCGATCTTATCGGTAAAGACCGTGGTTGTGTGGTACAGCTGTCCCAGGTTGGTCTGCTCGCCGTAACCTCCCTCTTCCTGGGAAAATCCTGCTCCATATTGAACAAACTCGTCGGTAATGCCGGATAATTATACAGGTTGTACACTCCGAAAGATTGTACATTGAAAAACCGATTGCCTTTATTAAAGACATCCCAGCTGAACCCGGCAAAATCGGTATCATCAATAGGGTACGGATTTGTGCCTTCATCCCATTGCAGGCCGGCCTCAAATCCTCGGCCGTAGCAGAAGCGTATCCGGCCTGTTCCAAGAGTGTCGTTGCCCCAGTCGTAGGCATAGCCGAGTGCGAGTCCGTCAAAGGGATAATCCATGTAGGCGGTCGGGGTAGCCATACGGGTGCTGTTGTTCATACGAATATGGGCAGGCGGACCGTCCGTTGTCGGTCTGCGTCCGATGGAAAACCAAATGGGGAGCCCCGCGATATTGTTCCAGTTGACAAAGGCTCGATCCACATACAGTGCGCTGTCATTAGGGGTTCGCGTGGTATTGCCGTCAAACATCGGGTAGCCGCCGGCCAGGCTTTCGGGTATGGACTGCATACCCCATGCCTTGTACATGGCCAGGCCGTCCTTTGAACTCAACATTTTCCGTCGCTTTTACACGCATGTTGAGGCGGAAACGATTGGTCAGCAGGGTATCGTTCCCCTGGTCACCCTGGGCCTGGCCGCTGTAAATCGGCATGCCGGCGGCATCAAAACCCGCAAGCCCCAAGGGGGTCCCTGCTGCAAAGACATTGCTCGCGCTGTAGTAATCTCCACGGGCACGGAAATCACCATAAAACCTGAATCTGGCCGCCAGATCCCAGGCCTCTGATTTTTCTTCAAGCAGCTCATCCATGTCGTCGACCTTGTCCCCGTATTCAGCCAACGACTCATTCTGATTTGCCAGTTGCGCCTTCAGGGCATCCAGCTCTCTTGCAAGCTCCTCTATCTTTCTTTCCAAATCCTGAGGAGCGGTTCCTGCGCCTGCAAGTGCTGCAGCAGGCATGGCAATCAGCCCTGCCAGGGCTACTGCTGAAATGCGTTTTACCATGCTTCTTCCTCCTTTTTTCCCAATGGAATTGACCAGGATTATTGTCAAGCCGGAGGGCTGTCCGTGCATGCTGTTCCCCTCCGGGCTGGGAGATCCTTGTCATTATAGGCAAATAGTATCTCGCTGATGAAAGAAAGTCAATGAGGCAGCATGGGAAAGTTAAAAAAATTGTACTTTTTTAAGCAAAAAAATAGCTGCCTGGAAAAGTCTCCAGGCAGCTATTAAAAAATTATAGAGATAATGATTACTTATAATTAAACGTCATGGCGTTATTCCGGCACCCGACACGAACTGAACCGCCGTTTTTCAGCTCACCGAAAAGGATTTCCTCTGTGAGGATATCACCTATTTCTTTCATAATCAGACGACGCAGGGGGCGTGCTCCATAAGCCGGTTCATATCCCTTCTTCGCGAGCCAGGCTTTTGCTGCAGGGGTGAGCGAGATTTTGATCTCTTTTTCCTTCAACTGATCCTGGAGTTCCGCAACCATTTTAACGACGATTTTTTCAACTGTCTGCATATCAAGCGCTGAGAAGCTGATGACGGCATCGAGGCGATTCCTGAACTCAGGGGTAAACAGGTTTTTAATTGCTTTCTGTTCTTTTCCCTTTGAGTTGCCGGTGAACCCGATGGCCCGTTCACTGACTTCCCGTGCACCTGCATTGGTTGTCATGATAATGATCACATTGCGAAAATCAGCACGTCGTCCTGAGTTGTCCGTCAGGGTGGAATGGTCCATGACCTGGAGCAGGATGGAAAACACATCGGGATGTGCTTTTTCGATTTCATCGAGCAAGAGTACGGAGTAGGGGTGCTTGCGTATGGCATCGGTCAGCAGACCGCCCTGATCAAACCCGACGTAACCTGGAGGGGCTCCGATCAGTCGCGCCACCGCATGTTTTTCCATGTATTCACTCATGTCGAATCGTTCGAAATGTACGGACAAGGACGATGCCAGCTGCCTGGCGACTTCCGTCTTGCCGACACCTGTGGGGCCTGCGAACAGGAACGATCCTGTTGGAGACTGGGGGTTGCCGAGGCCTGCCCGTGAGCGTTTTACAGCTTTCACCATCGCATCGATGGCTTCATTCTGTCCAAAGATGAATTTTTTCAACTTGCCTTCAAGGCCGGCTAGATCCCTGGTGTCATCGTTGGTTTTGCTGGTGACGGGAACCCTCGCCATTTTGGAAACGATCTGTTCCACATCGGCGACCTCTACGACCTCACCGGTTTTTCCCTGGAGCCTGAAAGCGGCGCCCACTTCATCCATGACATCGATGGCTTTATCCGGCAAAAAACGATCATTGATATAACGGTTGGCAAGTTCTGCCGTAGCATGAACCGCTTCATCCGCATAGGTGATCTGGTGATGCTGTTCATAACGGGACTGAAGACCGCGGAGTATGGCACAGGTATCCTCGATGGACGGCTCTTCAATGTCGATTTTCTGAAATCTCCTGGAAAGAGCGCGATCCTTTTCGATATGGTTTTTGAACTCCTCATAGGTTGTGGAGCCGATACAGCGGATGGTTCCGGCCTGCAGGGCCGGTTTTAAAAGGTTAGAGGCGTCCATGGAGCCGCCGCTTGTGGCTCCTGCACCGATAATGGTGTGCATCTCATCGATAAAGAGGATGGCATTGTCTTTTTCTTCGATGGCTCCCACTACTTCCTTAAGACGTTTTTCAAAGTCGCCTCGATATTTTGTGCCTGCGACCAGGGTGCCTAAATCCAGCATGTAGATTTCAGTGCCGCTGAGCAGGTCGGGAACCAGTTTATTCGCATCCGGGCTTTCAGCCTCTCTGGCGATCCCGTCTTCATGGATGCGCAGGGCCAGGCCTTCGGCCATGGCCGTCTTACCGACTCCGGGCTCACCTACCAGGAGCGGATTGTTTTTCTTTCTCCGGCAAAGCACCTGCATCATGCGTCGAAGCTCATGATCTCTGCCGATCAGCGGATCAATGGTCCCCTCGGCCGCACGTTTGGAAAAATTGACGGTAAATTCCTCAAGGGGATCTCCGCTTTTTCCAGGGGATTGCCGTTTCTGGTGGGAGGGAGAGATGGGATCCTGTTTGTCAACATCGCTTCTCAGATATTCCGGGAGCCCGTGGGAAATGTACTCCACCACTTCGAGCCGGCCTATTCCCTCGGAGCCGAGAAAATACACGGCATGGGAATCAGGTTCGGTAAGGATGGAAACCAGGACATCGCCTGTGTCCACCTGTTTTTTGCCGCAACTCTGCACATGGCTGACAGCGCGCTGGAGCACACGGTTAAAGGCAACGGTCTGGGCAGGCTCAGCCTCGATATTTTTAACAATAGGCATGCCGTTTTCAAAGAAACGTTCCAGACGTTGGAGAATATTGGCGTTATTGCCGCCGCATTTATCTATGATATGCCGGGCAAGATCATCATGGAGCAGCCCGTAGAGCATATGCTCAACCGTGACATACTCATGTTTGTGAGTTTTAGCTTCTTTTATGGCTTTTATCAGTGCCAGTTCCAATTCTTTACTCAGCATAATTACCTCGTATCAAGAGTGTCTGCTCTTGGCAGTGTTCATGGGACGTCCATGATCCATACCCTGATGGACTTTTTACTTTCCATTTTTTACCGGGTCTTGCCTCAAGGTCTTGCCGCTGTTTTCTTTCCCGTACTTTTACAGGAGGTTATGTTTCCGGGCAGACACGACTACCTGTCTTTTTCCAAAGAGCATTTCAACGGGAACTCGTTCATCTTGGCCAGCCGATGCACTTGCGCAACTTTGGTTTCACCAATCTCACGGGTATACACTCCCGCTATCCCCTTACCTTGATTATGCACATCCAGCATAATTTTGGTAGCATCATTCGTATCCTTGTTAAAAATTGTTTCAAGGATCATGACGACGAAATCCATGGTGGTGTAATCGTCATTGTGAAGAACTACCTTGTAAAAGGGTGGTTCCTTCAGTTCCTCCTTGTCCTTGAAAAGGACTTCTCCCTGGAGGTTCGAGTGTTCCTTGCTCATTGTTGAACAGTCTTTTTTCTTTCTTTTTTTAAGGGGTTGCTTGGGGCAGGCATTGCTGCCGGCCCGCGTCACATGTTGTGTACAGTTTTTCATTTTGCCTGTGTTACTAGTATTGTAATGCTCAGTGCTGATTTTTCAAGACCGCAAAACACTGTGCCCGGACACGGCTATCTCGGCATGCGCATCATTTCTATGAGGAGATGCTGCAGCACGATTTCCGGATTCAGAGCAGAACTTTTCAGCCGCATTTCAGCCTGGAGAATTTTTTCCATCCACGCCTCCAGGGTAGACAGGGAATAGGAAGATGCAGTTTTAAACTGCATGTACAGGGCATAGGGATGCCCGCTGAGCTCTTTTTTCCATGTCTCGCGATCCTTGAGTCCGGGGAGACAGACGTTCTGGAATGTCTGGGCGGACATACCCTTCGTGAATCCGGTTTCAGGTTGTGATGCCAGTGCCCCGAACAGGAGGAGTGAACGGACAAAGTTACGCAGGGAGGCGACAATGGCCAAGGGGTGGATGCCGTTTTCCTGTAAGCGCTCAGCCATGGTCAGTACCTGCTGCACCCTGCCGTTGGTAAGGGCTCCGGTCAATTCAAAGATGGCTTCCTGCCTGGTCCGCCCAACCATTGCATCCACATCCGGGAGGGTTATCCGCTGAGCCTCACCCACATAATCAACCAGCTTACGCAGTTCATTGACCAGCGCCACCGGGTGGAAACCGACACGTTCATATAAAATCTCCACGGCTTGGGGCTCAAGGGTTTTGCCGTAGCCTGCGAGCGTGGATTTGATCAGATCGGCAAGTACGGCCTTCTGTGTTTTCTGTGCCTTGGAAGAGGCGCCTGTCTCCACACTGAGGTCAATAACCGTATGGGTGTCTTTCAGGTATTTATAGAGTTTTTTGCGTTTGTCGACCTCTTCGCTGATCAGCATCAGGATGTTGTTTTCAGGAAACCCGGCCTGCAGGGCATCCAGCATCTGCTGTTCCGGGTTGCCTGCTTCTCTTCCATGGGCTGACGCTCCACTTGTCTGCATGTTGTGCAGCAGCTCGGATGCCCACTTCAGGTCGCTGTCCGGCCTGGCAAATCCAAAGTAATGTTTCCATTCCTGCTCGTTTAAGCCTGCCAGGTCTGCTTCCTCATCCTCCAGGCCGATTCCCCCTGCCTTGAGCAGTGAAAGCAGGGTGCGGGCGGCTCTGTCGGGTTTGTTCTCCCCATACGCCTTTTCCGCCCTTGTCCATATGCTTTTACTGGAATCTTTGGAGTGAAATACTCCGGTGTCCATTACCCGGTAGATCTGGCGTCCGGGAAGCAGACTGAAACTTTTGAGTTTGTTGAGGGTCTTCCCCGTATCCTCCTGTTCACCGTCTACAGGATGCACTGTTCCCGAGCTGCCCAGCAGTCCGGCCTCCAGCTTGGAGAGTGCTTCCCGGCAGAGATAGCGTTCCCCGAAAAGAAGAAAGACCTGCTCTGAGAGTGTGTCCAGTTTTTTGAAGAGCGTGGGAAGTTTTTCCCGGGTATATACAGCCATATATCAGTCAGTCGTGTTTGCGCTTTCACTTTGCGCCGGTTGTACCGGGAATTGCATTGCGTGCAATATGGCGGGCAGCGATCCCGGGTATACATAGATTTGCTTTTTTCTACTTGGGAAGACATGTGCTGCCTGCTCAAACACTTCGTCCCAGCCTGTTTCGGAGGTGCTTTTTGCCGCCAGTTCAGGAAAAAGAACCATGAAGGCATTATTAACCGAGGCCGTACCTGTTCCGGTAGTGGCCATGATGGATACGTTTCCGTACAACAATCGGGTCAGGTCGCCGTAAACTTTCATGCCGCCGCAGGATCCCAGACTAACAAATCGTTTGACATTGGGCAATCTGATTGCAATCTCCCCGGGCCGTTCGTAGATTGCCGACAAAGGAGTGAGGAGCTGTTCCTCTCGCCAGTAACTGTGGCCGCGCTGAGCCAGAATTTCCCAGCCGCTTTCTAAAAATTGCCGCAAAAGGGTTTGCTGTGCCTGGTCCCCTGCATATACGGACAGGGTGTGAATGATCTCAACCTGGTTCACCTGTTTGTGATATGTAGTGACGTTTCCCTGATTCTGCAGGGAGAAAAAGAGATCACTTCCGCTTGTGCGGGTATTCGGTTTTGCTGTGTAGCCGTTGTGTTCCAGCAGACGGGTAAAGGAGAGAAAAGAGAGCATGCCGTCACTGTCCGGATAAAAAAGAGAGAGGGCATGCAGGACCCGGTCTGTTTTCCATTGTACAAAAGGAGTGCCTTGAAAACGCTCCAGGTCGATCCTTTGCAGATCATTTGCAATGGGCGACAGACGCATACGTCCTTTCTCCGTTAAGAGATCATGGTGATGCCTGGTGAGGTAAGCAAGGGTGGTACGGCAGTATGGGGCCGTATCGTGATCGGATTGTGCGCATCCCGCAAGTTCACTGATCAGGAATGTTCGCGCTTGCGGCGCTGCCGATTCCATGAGCGGGAGAATGTTTACGGAAAAGTCGAGCAGGTTGGTGATCTTATCCAGGGCCGGCTGCATGATGCATTCCAGCAGTTGTATCTGGCGCCCCGGATC
This sequence comes from Desulfobulbaceae bacterium, assembly GCA_963678525.2. GTDB lineage: Bacteria > Desulfobacterota > Desulfobulbia > Desulfobulbales > Desulfobulbaceae > Desulfogranum. The sequence continues at coordinate 507,053 of CAXXDG010000001.1, read as the reverse complement.
AGCTGGAAAAAAAACAGCCAGAGTACCTTTTTGAGCATTGCCGGCAATGAAGTCCGCAAGGTAGTGTCTATCAGGGTCAAGCCGGGTGAGCGCCTGCAGGATATCTCCTGAATACAACGTAGTAATACGGGATCGAAGGATCGGGACCAGGATGTCTCGAAAGGAAGAGTCGTACAGATTTTCTCCTTCAGTCAACACCATATAGAGTCGCGCTGTGGTGAGTTCCCCGGCCAGATGTTTTCGAGCCGCGGCCGTGGCCTCTTGTAACAGCCCAACCATGGTTGCGGTGCTCCTGCTGTCTGCAGCCTGTTTAAAGCGCGATTCGTACTGACTTCTGATGTGTGAAGGCAGTTCCCCCAACCTGCCATGGAGAGTTGCAGGGCTCAGCTGCATAAGGGCCCCTGTTGAGAGTTCCTGGCCATAGCGATTGGTGACTGCGTGCAGATTGTTGATGCTTCTTACCAGGTACCTGTTGCCTTTTCTCATGGCGGACAGCAGCAGTTCTTTCTGCTCACGGCTGAGCTGCTGATAGTGCTTTTCCCTGGCCTCCACAGGAAGGATAAAAAAGTGAACCAGCCAGTTGCGGGCCTCACGGCGAGAGAGCTTTCCGGACTGAAAAAGAGCCTCTGCAGTCCAGCAGATTTCCTGATCCAGGCCTGCAATATACGGCAGTATTTCCGTCACTGTGACGAGGTTCATCTGCTCGATGTCGGCGAGTGCTGCAAAAACCAGGGCCTGGGCAGTGGTGAATGACGAAAACAACGGCAGCCGGCTGCGGACAAATGCAATGGTCATGTTTTCAACACGGGAGACGGCTGTAAGTGCTGTCAGGGCCGGGTCGGATAATGGGGTGAGTCGGCCGATCATATGCAGGGCAATCTCAGGCGTCATATCCGGAAGGCTCAGCAATGCCTGGAAGGCAGAGCCGCTGTTGAGGCTCAGGCTGCGCATAGCCCTGAGCCCTCTGAGCGCCTGTTCCACATCGTTCACGGCCGGCTCTATCCATTTTTCAAAACAGAGTGTCTGATTATAGGTAAAACGAGTTGTAATGAGCAGCGACCAGATGTCCTGACATTGGCTGAAAGAAAGCGGCCTGAGCAGACAGAACCTGCGAAAGATACGCTGGGCGTTGTAATCGAGTCCTTTCAGTATTTCTTTGCCATAGGCTTTTTGTTCACTGGTCAGGCAGTCGTTTTTCTGGTAAAGACGAGCGGTCCGGTTCCGGCTGGTCCTGTCAAGATCGAGGGAGGCTCCGAGAGTGGAGCAGGGCATGGTGACGACCCAGAGGATGCAGGCTGTCAGGAAAATGAGGCGCAGCATGCTATTTTCAATTTAACGATACGATACGTATGCAACTTTTTCCTCTCAAGCTCCAGTGGGCGTCGTCGGAACGTTTTGTGCCGACCCTTGCCATGCTCCTTGCCGTAACACTGTGGGGCAGTTCCTTTGTGGCCATGAAAATCGCGTTTGCCGATATCGATCCTTTTTTTGTCATATTCGGGCGTCTTAGCGTTGCATCTCTCTGCTTTTTACCGTTTTTTCGAAGGTGCGGGGGCGGAACTCTTCAGCGGCGTCATCTGCTGCCGCTTGCCGGGATGGCCCTTTGTGAGCCGTGCCTGTATTTTCTGTTTGAAACCGTGGCGCTGCAGTATACCAGCGCTTCCCAGGCTTCCATGATCACGACCATGCTGCCGCTTCTGGTGGTCCTGACTGCTGCTCTGGTGCTGAAGGAAAAACTTTCCGCCAAAATGGTCGCCGGTTTTCTTGTCGCCGCGACAGGGGCTCTCTGGTTGAGCCTGGCAGGTAATTCCACTGAGCAGGCACCCAATCCGATACTTGGTAATTTTCTGGAGTTCATGGCCATGGCCTGTGCCACCGGCTATATCATTTTAGCCAAGGTCCTGACCAGGGAACTGTCTCCTGTGATTATAACGGCCGTGCAATCCGTCATGGGTGCATTGTTCTTTTTACCCTTTCTTTTTCTTCCCCGGGTTGCATTACCGATTGACGCACCTGCATCGGCCTTTTTTATTGTACTGTATCTCGGTCTGTTTGTCAGCGCCGGAGCCTATGGATTGTATAATTACGGTGTCAGCCGCCTGCCTGCAAGTCAGGCATCGGCTTTCATAAACCTGATTCCGGTCTGTTCCATTGCCCTTGGGTATATTTTGCTGGGAGAACGCTTGAATTTTTGGCAGATTGCGGCCTGTATCCTTGTTTTTTCAGGGGTTCTTATCAGTCAGGAAAAAGCTGGTGCGAAAAAGCATGCATTGAATCAAAGGCTTAGGCTTGAGGATGAAAGATGAATAAAACTCTGGTGCTTGCAGGAGTGCTGCTCATAGCCGTGGGGCTGTGTTGGCCATGGGTCAGCCGAATTCCATTTGGCAAACTTCCGGGAGATATCACTGTGGTGCGGGAAAACGTTCGATTCTATTTTCCTGTAACTACCTGTATCGTCATCAGCATCATTGTGACGCTGCTGTTTCGGATTTTCAGGAAATGAGCCGGTGAACGATTACCGGCTCGCACACACGGAGGCGTACTGCCTCTCTTGCTCAAGGTATCATCGACTGGGTTGGGAAAAAGCGCTGCCCCATGCAGAACGACTCATGGAGCAATTGGACGGTACGGGGACTATTCAGTTTGCAGAGACATCTACGTCAAATGCGGAAATGTTGACCACGGATTGGCTTTTCGGAGACGCACGGGGCAAGATGTTCGGTGTTCTGGCAGGACGAAATCGGCAGGGAGAAGAGTGTGTCTGTTACGCTTTTTCCGGTCAGTATCGAGGGGCGTGGAGTGTGCCCGGATGGGTGGAGCCCCTGTTTGATCCCCTTGCCTTTGAACGATTGACCCGGGAAAGGGAAGCCGCCATCAAGGCACTCACAAAGGAGCTTGCCGATCCGAACTCTGCAGACGAGCAGTACCGAAGAATTAAAAAAGAGCGTAAACAGTTATCGCAATCGCTCATGCAGGAAATTCATGCATTGTATGAGCTGCGTAACTTTCGCGGACAACGTCTTCCCCTTGTGGAGGTTTTTCCCTCCGGAAGCGCTCCGCCGACCGGAACCGGCGACTGTTGTGCGCCGAAGCTCATACACCACGCTGTGTTCAATAATATTATTCCTGAAGGACTGGTTGAATTTTACTGGGGACGGCAGAATCGATCCGGAACACGCCTGCACGGGCGCTATTATCCACCGTGCCGGGAGAAATGCATGCCCATTCTCGGGTTTTTGCTCTGTGGGTTGGAGGAAGAAAGCAGGTGAACATCTCGTTACTTGATATTATCAGGCAGGATCCGGATTTTGTCGTGGTCAATAAGCCTGGAGGGCTCCTGGCTGTTCCCGGCAGGGGCGCTGATAAACAGGATTGCGTGACCAGGCGTGTTCGCCGGATGTTTCACGGATGCATTGCACAGCCTGCGGTGCACCGGCTGGATATGGCTACTTCCGGACTTATGGTGGTGGCTTTGACCGACCATGCCCATAAAACATTGAACAGACAGTTTGCCGAGCGACGGGTGGGCAAAAGATATGTGGCACTGTTGGAGGGAATACCGGAGAGAGAAAAAGGAACCATCACCCTGGCATTCAGACTGGACCCTGAAAACAGGCCGTGCCAGGTTTTCGATCCTGTGCAGGGGAAAACAGGAACCACGCGCTACAGGGTTATGAGTTTTCAGGGCAATCGAACCAGGGTGGAGTTTTTTCCTGAAACCGGGAGAACCCATCAGCTCCGTCTGCACAGCAGTCATGTCCTGGGTCTGGGGTGTCCCATCGTCGGCGATGCCTTGTATGGAACAGGACAGGATGGGGATGCCATGCTCCTGCATGCGGCAGGATTACAGTTCGACCATCCCGTAAGCGGAGAGCGGTTGTGTTTTGTTTCGGTTCCTCCGTTTTAACCCGCATTTCTCACGACTTTTTTGAGTAATTGTTTAACTGGTTGAATTAATAAAGTTATTCACACCTGTTTTCTATAGATATCTCTGGATCTTCCAGAAGTATTACCATCCCCGGATAGATCTCGTCAGGATCGCTGATCCGGCTTCGGTTGATCCTCTGCAGGTCCTCAGCTGCCTGTCCATTACAGAAAAGATCCACAGCGATTTGCGACAGGGTATCGTCTTTTTTGACGATATAGAATCGGGGCTGCACCTGCTGCACCGGAGCGGGCGCTTCAACTGCAGGATCAGGAGGATGCGTGTCGGCTTGAGTCGTTTCCGCCGGCGACAGGGTATTGGGTGGGCTGGTGTCAGGTTCCGGGGGCGTTGCCGGCAGGGCAGGCTTGTCCGCAGTCGCCCGGAGTGCCGGTGTTGCGTCCGTCTGTTCGGCATGATGCGGTTGATCGGCTTGCTGTTCCTGCTTTATGCCGTCCTGTTCACCGGCCGCAGAGGCTTGACTCCGGTGGGGGGCGGCATCCAACTTCCGGGGAGTTTCCGTCACAGGTTCTTTTGGGGTAACATCCGCCAATGACGCTTCCGATTGTCCGGCGCCGGTCAGTTGATCGGCTTTCTGCTCCTGCTCAAGCAGGTTGTCTGCCTGCGGAACGGTAACCGGCAAGATGAAGTACCTGGGAAGCAGCAGACCGGCCAGGCCGAGTATCAAAACCATGGCAAAAAACCATTTCTTCCTGCCTGACGGGCGCTTCACTCTGCCGGCAGCCAGTCGTTCGGCATTTCTGCGGATAGATCTGTTTTTTACCAGGCCTGTCAGGGTTATTGCATCCTGCAGATCGGAGAGACGTTTATGCAGGCCCGGATAATCAGCGGCTGACTTGGCTGCAGCGTGAACAAGTTCAAACGCGTCCAGGAGGCTGCCGTGGCTTTCTGCTGCAGCTGCCTCTTCCATATACTGGTCGGCCTTTTTGCGGCGAGTATCAATTTCTTCAGTGAACTGAGCAAGTTCTTCGTTGCTCAGCTTTTCTTTGTGAGCCGTCAGAAGCGCTCCGGCTTCAATGATGTACCCGCTGTCGATTCGTTCTCTGATGTTTTGAGCGAAATTACTCACAGGCATTCCCCAAGCAGAATATAGGCGTAATACGAACGCTGCCGTATCGTTCCCTGCGAAAAATTACACTGTACCAGATATATGAAAACAAAAAAAGGGGAATGCCTTTTCAGGCATCCCCCCTTGAAACAACAAAAGAATAAGAGATCTTAAGGAAAGAGATGCTTGATGGCGTCTCTCTCGCCTGCCAGCTCATCCTGGTTCTGTTTAATGCGCTCTTTGCTGAAGTCGCTTACTTCCAGACCTTCGACGATTTTCCACTCGCCGTTTTCAGTGGTAATCGGGAAAGCGAAGATCAGGTCTTCATCAACACCGTAAGGGTTGCCGGCACTGTAAACACCCATGCTGACCCAGCCGCCGTTGGTGCCCATGGCCCAGCTTCTCATGTGATCTACAGCTGCAGATGCTGCAGATGCTGCACTGGAAGCACCGCGTGCCTTGATGATAGCAGCACCGCGCTGTTGAACGACAGGAATAAAATCATTTACATTCCAGTCATCGTCAACTTGAGGTTTAACAGGCTCGTTTTTGGCTTTGGCATAGCTGATATCAGGATACTGAGTGGCTGAGTGGTTACCCCAGACAACCATCTGCTCAATTTCCGTAGTATGGCAACCGACTTTATCAGCAACCTGAGAAAGGGCGCGGTTGTGATCCAGACGCATCATGGCGGTGATGTGTTTCGGGTTCAGGTCAGGTGCGTTTTTCAGCGTGATGAGTGCATTGGTGTTGGCAGGGTTACCGACAACCAGGACTCTTACGTCACGGCTGGCATTGTCATTGAGGGCTTTACCCTGAGCGGAAAAGATCGCCGCGTTTGCTTCCAGCAGATCGGCACGCTCCATTCCCGGACCGCGGGGACGTGCGCCGACAAGAATGGCGTAATCGACGTCTTTGAATGCTACATTGGCATCGTCAGTGGCTACCACGCCGGCAACCAGCGGGAATGCGCAGTCGTTGAGTTCCATAACCACGCCGTTGAGCGCGCCCATGGCCGGTGGGATCTCGAGCAGCTGCAGGATAACAGGCTGATCCGGTCCGAGCATGCTGCCGCTGGCTATGCGAAAGATAATGGAATAGCTGATCTGTCCGGCAGCGCCTGTTACTGCCACGCGTACTGGTGCTTTCATTGGTCTTCTCCTTACATACAGTTTGTATTAACAAAAATAGTAGGCCACAAAATGAACTACTGCAAAACGAATTCGCTCCCCTGAAAGAGGGCGGCACTATCGCCTGTCAAACGCACTGGTTGAGCAATTATACAGGCCACCTTGAATAATTTCTTTTTCGCCCAATCTCGGCGTTATGCTCGAATAATTATCCTCGAAATATCAACTATATGTCTGTGGTAATTTTTCTCGCATGCCTTGACCTTGAACGAAAAATCTCATTATTCAAGATACCCTACAGAAAGAGATACCCGAAACGGACCATTACCGGCTCCACTCAACAGATATTGCGCATGCACGATTCTGTGCACGGCCATGTATTGTATAGGTATAGAAAATTGCAGGCACCCTTTCCCCCGTTACCCACTCAAGATAATCACGAATACTGATACCTAGCAAACGCTAAAAAGTCAAGCCTTGAATAGATGAGGGCTCATTCAGTGATTGGTCTGCTTTTTCACCAAATTCAGGAGAATATGGAAGTGTGGAAAATGATGCCGGGCTTTTTCTGTGTTTCATTCCGGCCTGGGGCTGCAGAGGTTCCTGTACGGAAAACCGGTGACAGCCGTTTGGTTTATCTGAAAGTCTCCGGCAGCGAGCAGAAGGTACCATGCCGGAGTGATACACTTTCATAACAGCGAAGCGGTGTCATCGTTACGGCCGGCCAACCGGGCCGGCCATGCTGGTTAGTAGATATAGCGGTCAGAGATGACCATCATCAGGGTTTCATAGGTAAATCCCCATACGTACCCTCTGGAGACAGGGATACAGGGAAACAGCCGGCTCGGATTTGCCTGGAGCATCGGACGCTGGATAATGTTGGCCTGGTTGCTGACAAACTCCATGGATAACCACTCATAATGACTGATCTCGGAATCTTGGAGAGTTATTCCGGGACGAGCGGATATTTCAAAAAGAAAAGTGGTGACAGGCGTAGGGATCCCCATGCGATTGCCCGCTGTTCGCACCGGGTATTGTTTGACCAGGCAGTTTTGGTGCAAAGTTATCCCGCACTCTTCAAAAGTCTCTCTTTTGCACGTCTGCAGGAGATCGGCGTCCGCGCCGTCCCTTCGACCTCCCGGAAAGGCGTACTGGCCGGACCAGGGGTCTTTCGGGTCTGAAACACGTTTGAGAACAAGTATTTCCGGGATGGTCCGCTTGAGGATGATTGCGGCGACTGCCGCTTCTTTTATCGGTCTGTTCATGGGAATGTATGTTTGGTAGTGTTGACGGGTCACCGGCGGCGCCTGGTTGTAACTTCCCCTGCAGATGATATTCCACTGTTGCATTACAGGAAACATAAGAGTATATCAGCAAATACCCGGCAGGAAACGGCTGGTGTTCAGAGTTTGGAGCCGTTGCCGCCTGCGTTGCTGAGCAGTGATTTTCCGGCGGAAAGTTATGCATACAGTGTCTTTAATCATCAAAATGCGTTAGAGGCAAGTTATGAGAGGAAAAATACGCGTAACTTTTCGGTGAATAATGGGCTTTGCATGCTGCATGGGGCAGAGAGGAAAAAACGTTCGTTTTCTTTTTGATTTCGCAATCGGGCAACGTCCCCGCGGCTGCAATGGCCCGGTATGGCGGATATGACCGCCCATGGAGCACTGCATCTCAAACAAGGCAACGGAAGATGTGCCGGCAGCTGTATTCGCGGACGCAGACGAACCGATAACCACTGCGTGTTGAACAATCAACTTCAGGGGGGAGAATGGCGATAATAACCATTTCAAGGGGGTCTTTCAGCAGAGGGAAAGATGTGGCCGAAAAACTGGCCTCAAAGCTGTCCTACGCATGTCTTTCAAGGGAGGTTCTGCTTGAGGCGTCCGAGGAATTCAATATCCCTGAAATCAGGTTATCCAGGGCTCTGCATGACAGCCCTTCCCTTTTTGAGCGTTTTCATCAGGGGCGTATGCTCCGCTACATGAGTTTTTACAGATACGCTCTTTTGAAAAGCGTCCAACAGGACAATGTGGTGTACCATGGTTTGGCCGGTCATTTTTTTCTCAAAGATATTCCCCATGTTTTTAAGGTCAGGATTCTCGCCAGGATGGATGACCGTATCAAGGAGGTGATGAAACGCGACAATCTCTCTGCCCGGCAGGCGCGCAATCTGATCCTCAAGGATGACGAAAATCGCAGACACTGGGGATTGTATCTTTATGGGACGGATACCTGGGACAGCAGGTTGTATGATATGGTGCTCAATGTCGACCATCTGACAGTAAACGATGCCGTTGACTGCCTGCTTGAAATCATCGTGAAACCCATTTTTCAGACAACCGTACAATCTCAGCGTATTCTGGATGATATGACGCTGGCCGCATATATACATACCCTGCTGATCCAGTATTCCCTGATGGTGGAAGTAAAGGTGAAGGATCGCATTGCCTATATCGAACATATGGGTGATGCGCTGAAATCGGATACGCTGCTTCGCACGAGAATTGAAGAGATAATCCAGGGTGTGGACGGTGTAAAAGACGTGCGGTTTATAGATTCCGCCGGCGATACCGACAAGCCTGAACATCTGCCGGCCGACCGACCCGAATAATATTCAACAGTGGTTTTCCAATCCATATACGAGGTAGTCCGCCCGAAATCCATCCTTAAAGGAATCTGTATATTTTCTGGAGAATTTTGATGCGAATTTTGATTTACGGTGCAACGGAATCCGGATATATGGCCGCTTTGCGCCTGCATCAGGATCATGATGTGACCTTGCTCGATGAGCAGGAACGTGTGAGCGATAAGTTCAGTAATCTGGATATCAGCTTTGTCGAAGGCGGCGGCGCCGATGTCGAAGCCCTGGTGCAGGCCGGTGCGGCCAAGATGGATCTTTTTATTGCCTGTTCCGCCTTGGATGAGGCAAATGTAGTTGCCTGCTGGACCGTAAAAAAAATAGCCGACATAGAGACCGTCTGTTTTGTGGGTACCATGGAATTGTATAACAATCTCGTTTCCCATGTGCACAGCAGGTATCAGACGCCCTATGATATTGATACGGTAATCTGGCCCGAGCAGCTGCTTACCCATGAGATTTTTCGCATTGTCTCCGTACCGGAGGCGATCGATGTTGAATATTTCGCCAATGGGCGGGCAAAATTGTTTGAATATCGTATTAAGGAAGATTCCTTTATCCGTGACCGCAGGGTTATGGACTGTTCGTTTCCGGAAAACGTTCTCATCGTTGGGATAACAAGGGAGCATGAGTTGTTTATCCCGGATGGATCCACCACGATTCTTCAGGATGACAAGGTGGTTTTCATGGGAACAGGCGCAGCTTTGGATGGATTTGCCGCCCAGTTTTTCCAAAAAAACAACACCATTAAAGAGGTGGTGGTCATCGGTGGAGGGAATGTCGGCTTTCTGCTGACCATGCAGCTGGAACAGGCCGGCTTGCGCGTTAAACTGATTGAAAGAAGTAAAGAACGGTGCACGTTTCTGGCTGATAATCTGAAAAAAACATTGGTTCTCAATGGTGACGGCACCGATCTGGAACTGCTGGAAGGAGAGTCTCTGGGAGATGCGGATGTAACCATCTGCGTTACCGATAATGACGAGAAAAATCTTCTTTGCTCTCTGCTTATGAAACAGCTCGGTTCCAGACGCATCATCACCAGGGTGAGTAATGAGCGCACCGGTCAGCTTTTCGAGCGTGTCGGCATTGATGTGGTCGTCTCCCCGAGGGAATCTGCAATGCGGGAATTGATGAACAGGCTCCAGGCCCGCAACGTGAATATCCTTGCCGTGGTGGAAGGCGGCCAGGGAGAAGTGCTCAGGGTCACTCTGGATCAAGGATTTCCGGAGACCAAAGTCAAGGACATCCATTTTTCCGCCGGGGCTGTGATCGGCGTTATCCAACGCGGGCGTCAGATGCTTATTCCCAAGGGAGACACCAGCCTTCTGCCCGGTGACATGCTGAAAATTTTTACCAAGTCCACTGACGCCGACGCTGTCAAGGCAATGTTCAACAAATGAGACCTCTCTATATTTTTTCAGCCCTTGGCCTGATCATGGTGGCGTTCGGTGCTATCATGCTGCTGCCCATTGTGGTGGCCCTGCTGGAAAGGGAGTATTCTTCGGTTGCGCCCTTTATGCTCGCTTCTCTCATCTCCATCGGTTGCGGCCTGGTGCTGCAGAAGCTGGGCGGCTTTAACCGAAATTTCGATAAACTACAGCGTAACGAAGGACTGCTGATCGTCTGCCTGAGCTGGGTTGTTTCCGCGGCAATGGGGGCCATCCCCTATCTTTTTTTCGGTCTTTCACCGTTGGACGCTTATTTTGAAGCTGTTTCCGGTATTACCACAACAGGGGCGACCATTCTTCAGGATTTCAGCCGGTATCCCAAAGATTTCTTTTTTTGGCGCAGCCTGACCCAATGGCTTGGCGGTATGGGGATTATTGTACTCTTTGTCGCGATTCTGCCGCAGTTCGCCGTAGCCGGCAGGCAGATGTTTTTTGCAGAAGCTCCGGGGCCGACTGAGGAAAAGGTCACCCCGAGAATAACCCACACTGCAAAAGCACTGTGGCTGGTGTACCTGGGATTGACCCTGCTGGAAATCGCCTGCCTTGCCATTGCAGGGATGCCCATGTTCGATGCCGTCTGCAACTCTCTTTCCACCATGGCGGCAGGTGGTTTTTCACCGCATCCTCAGTCAATCATGGGTTATGGGAGCAGCACCATCACCTGGATTGTCACCATTTTTATGTTGTTTGCAGGCAGCAACTTTGCCCTCCAGTATCGGGTATTGGCCCAGAAAAAGCCGATGGCTTTGTTGAACAGTGAAGAATTCAGAGGATATCTGAAAATCATTTTCGTCAACGGGGCAATCCTGGTCGTACTCCTGATGAGTAAGGACGCGCTCCATCTCGGTGATGCCGTCCGTGAGAGTTTGTTTCAAATAGTTTCCATCATCACCACTGCCGGATTTTCCTCTTCTGACTTTGCGCTTTGGTCCGTGGCTGCCCAGACAGTGCTTTTTGCCGTCATGCTGGTCGGCGGATGCGCCGGTTCGGCAGGCGGCGGGGTAAAGGTTATTCGGGTGCTCCTCGGCTTAAAGTATCTGCGTCGTGAAATAATCCAGATTGTGCATCCCAAAGCTGTCCTGCCTATCAAAGTGGACAGGAAGACCGTACAGGATGATATTCTTCGCCAGGTACTGGGTTTTTTACTTTTTTATTTCACCCTGATGATGTTCTCTTCGCTTCTTGTTACCGCCATTGAGGGAAATGTGCATATCGGTCTGGTCGGTACGGCTGCGACCATAGGAAATATCGGCCCGGGTTTTGGTGAGATCGGTCCCATGGGAACCTTCGGCAACCTTACGCCGGTCACCAAAATAATTTTTATCATCAATATGGTGGTGGGCCGTCTTGAATTGATTCCTTTCCTTGCCATGCTCCATCCCGATTTCTGGAGCTTTGCCCGAAAATAATCGCACTGATTGTGTTGTGATTGAACAAAGGGTGTCTTAAGGTGATCGCATACAATTTTAAATTACATATGAGATACGATTATGACAGCACACCCTCTTGAAAAACTGGAAGGCTATACCGCCTTTAGCGGACCTGTGGTGACGATCATCCTGGATGGTATGGGGATCGGGCCCGGCGATGCCAGTGACGGCGTCTCTGTTTCCTACACCCCGGTTCTGGATGCAATTCGTACAACACCCCTGAGTACGCAGCTCAAAGCCCATGGTACCGCAGTGGGGCTGCCTTCGGATGATGATATGGGCAATTCGGAAGTGGGGCACAACGCGCTGGGAGCCGGACAGGTTTTTTCCCAGGGCGCCAAGCTGGTCAACGAAGCCCTGCAGTCAGGAGCCGTCTTTGCCGGTGAATGTTGGCAGCAGGTCGTACGGATGACCGAAAAAGGCGGTGTTCTGCATCTTATAGGCATGATTTCCGATGGTAATGTGCACAGCCATATAAACCACCTGAATATACTGCTGGACCAGGCTGCGCAGCAGGGAATTCCAAAAGTGCGTGTACACGGTTTGCTCGACGGCCGCGATGTGGGAGCTAAAAGCGCTCTGGAGTATTTTCTTCCTCTGGAAGAAAAACTCGCAGACTTGTCCACGGATGGCCGTGATTACCGTATGGCATCGGGCGGCGGACGCATGGTGACGACCATGGATCGATACAACGCCGACTGGCAGGTGGTTGAAAAGGGGTGGAAGACCATGTCTTGGGTGAAGCCAGGCAGTTCGGCTCAGCCGCTGAAGCCATACGCACCTATTATGAGGAAGACCCGGCCATGATCGATCAGTACATGGACAGTTTTGTCATAGCCGAGGATGGAAAGCCTGTTGGTACCATTGAAGATGGGGATGCGGTGATTTTTTTCAACTTCCGCGGCGACAGGGCCATCGAGCTTTCCCGTGCCTTTGATGAAGAGACCTTCACTGAGTTTGACCGTCAGCGGCATCCCAAGGTTTTTTACGCAGGCATGATGCAGTATGACGGTGATGCCATGATTCCCAACAACTTTTTGATAGCACCGCCCGCCTTTGCCAACACCCTGAGTGAATATCTCTGTGACAACGATATCACGGCCTATGCCGCCTCCGAGACCCAGAAGTTCGGTCATGTCACCTATTTCTGGAACGGTAACCGTTCCGGCTATGTGAACGAGAGTCTTGAAAAATACGAGGAGATACCCTCTGACCGCATTACCTTTGACCTGCGCCCCTGGATGAAGGCGGAAGAGATAACCTCTGCAGTGATTAAAGCCGTTGAGAGCGGGCAGTATAAATTTATCCGCCTCAACTATCCCAATGGGGACATGGTGGGACATACCGGTGTGGAAGGCGCTGTTCGTGTTGCCGTGGAAACCGTAGATCTCAGCCTCGGACGCCTGCTGGCCGCCATAGAAAAGGCCGGTGGAATCGCCGTTGTCACCGCAGATCATGGAAACGCGGATTGCATGTGGACCGAAAAGAAAGGCGTCCGCGCCCCTATGGTCGCACATACCAAAAATCCGGTACCGTTTGTCATCCTGGATTACAGCGGGGCCAACCATTTTGCCCTGGCTGAAGTTGAAGGGCCGGGATTGGCAAACGTGGCGGCGACCATCTGCAATCTGCTGGGATTTGCTGCACCTTCCATGTATGAGCCTTCCCTGGTTCGGCTTGAAGTGTGATTACAAAGATACCCTCAATATTGTTCCGGGCATGGAGCTGTGTACTCAGCTCCATGCCCGACGCCTCATTGCAGTCACATTATTTTCCCGGGGAGAGGGGTTACCGGGAACTGTTCGGCACCCCCCGGTTGAGAAAAAAATAAATTAATTTCTTGGCGTTGCAGCCTTTTTATGCCCATAATATAGGTAAAGCATTTCTGTTTTTCCTGTGTCTGTCCGGGAACACAATCACGTGCTGTATTCGTTTCCTTGATCTGTAGGCTGTTTCCGGATAGATGATTTCCCAATCACAGCCGCCGCAGGAGGGTTCGAAATGGCAACCCGGTCACCGTCTTCTCTGGCTCACCATATTTCCGCAGTAAAAAAAGAAGAACGCGTCTTTGAAAACGCCTTTCAGGCGGTAAGCCGCATGATTCTTGAAAGTCCCATAGACAAAGTCCTGGTCAACGGTAAATCCACCTTTGATTTCACTATCTTCCGCAAGGATAAGAAACATATTGTGGGGATGTATGATGAAATCAATTCCTTTGTTTCCTTTGTCAAAGATGCCGGCCAGGGTGGATCATCCAAAGAGATGGCCTATGTGCTGGTCGGTGAACCAGGCAACGGTAAAACCTTTCTTGTTGAGTACCTCTGCCGTCTGTATCGGGAATTTCTTACGGAACCAAAAAACAGAAGGTATACGTTTCGGTTCAACAATCTTGACAAAATAGGGAATTACGGCGGAATTACCTCCATCGAGTCCCAGACCTATGAAGATCCCATTGTTCTGGCCATGAATCTCATGGAGACAGGAAAAGAAACCGGGGAATACCTGGCCGGGAAATTCAGGATCAGCGACGATCAACTGGAACAGTGGTTCGAGAATTACAGACCCCTTGGCGCCTGCTCCGCCTATATATTCAACGATATCCTCAACTATACGGGCGGGGATTTGGATGAGGCCCTTGACTTTGTGGAGATCGTCCCGGTTCCCCTGGTGGAGAGCCTTGGAACCGTGACCGGTAAATATCCGGCAAAGGATAAGATCACCTCTTCAGCGGTGGATCTGCTCGGCGAAGAATCCATCCAGCGCCTTCTGCACATCACGGACACCAACAATCCCTATCGTTTTGATCTCCGCCGGGGCGCCCTGGCCAGAGTTGCGGGCGGCGGCATTCATTTCAGTGATGAAATGTTCAAAAACAAGAAGGATCTGGTGCAGGTGTATCTGGGGGTCATCCAGAACCGGACCATTGAAATCGACGGGTATCGCTGGCCCATCGACACCCTGATAATCGCCACCAGCAACAACTCCGAATTTAACCGTTTTCTCTCTGAAAAAGAGGAAGCGCCGATCATTGACCGCTGTCGTATCTGTTATGTATCCCACAACACCGATTACCTGCTGCAGAGGGAGTTGACCGATTACGCCATCGGTAATGAGTCCAAGACCACCCTGACCGGTGAAAGCATGCATCAGGATCCCAACCTCAATTATGCCGCCTCGGTTGCCGTGGTTTTGAGCAGATTGCCCCGTTCCGAAAAGCTGACCCCTGTGGAAACCATGAAACTCGCTGCCGGGGAAGTTGCCGGTGAAAAGAGCATCAAGACCCTGTCTGAGGTCATAGACGTACTCAATCAGGAGCATGACATCACCAAACGGTTCGGGCAGAAAGGCCTGGGGCAGCGTAACCTGGGACGCTCCATGCAGCTGCTGCTCGAAAGTTCGGAGACCAACGAGGGCCGCTGCATGTTTGCCTATGATGTGTTTCTGGCTCTGGATCGCATCATTCTTGACTATGTTGCCGACGCCAATGACCGCTCCAAGTTCCTGGACGATCTCAAGATAGCCAAGGGACTGTACCGTGAGCGGATAATGACCGAGATGTTCAATGCCTACATGGATGAGCCCCTGGCTGTACGCAAGGACGTATTGAACTATGTGAACATGATTATCGGCATAGATGCCGAGAACCTCGGCGTTGATAAAATGTGGAAGTATAAAAATCCGCAGACCGGTGAATTGCAGGCGCTGAAGATCGATGAGCGCTATATCGACTCAGTGGAGGATTATCTGGGGCTCAAGACCCGTGAACGAAAGGATTCGTTCCGTACCTCCATTCGCCGTATTTACGGCCAAAAAATCTCCGTCAACCCGGATTATGATTTCATGGACAACCTGGAGCTGGTCAAGGCTGTCACCGACGTGCGCCTCAAATCAGATATCGCCGGTGCAGGCAGCCTCATTGGAGCGCTTGCCAACAGAACCAATGAAGAAAACCAGAAATTGTATGATCGAATGGTGGATACCATGTTGAACAAATTGGGCTATTGCACGACCTGCGCACAGAAAACCATCGAATATTTTTGTACGCAGGTTGATGAGGGGTAACCGGCATGGCCGGCCCGGTCGGCCGGCTGTAACGATGACACCGCTTCGCTGTTATGAAAGTGTATCACTCCGGCATGGGGTCTTCCGGTCCCTGTCGGAGACGCTCATATAAACATCAAGACTGCTGAGAAAAGGGAAGGAAGGGAGCATCCCATGAAAAAAATGCTTCAACTCTATGCAGATGCCCGGGAAAAGGGGCTGACACCGGAACAGGATAACAAGATTCGGCAGGAAATACGGCTGACCGAACAAAGGGAGCAGCCGACACATGATCTTGCCGGTATGCCTCCTGCAAAGCCTGCCGGGTCCGTGTATGCATACTCGGATCTTTTGCACCTTCAGGGCGACAACGGGGGCGGTTCGCTCAGCTTTGCTTCGATTCATTCCCTTGAGTACCTGCTGGAGCGCGACGCCCTGCGGGAAAAAGATGGATTTCCCAGGAAAATTCGGATTGGTAAAATCGTTAAGCCTGGAACCGACGGAGACAACAAAATCGTTGTGGTCCCCACCACGGTAGAGGAGAAATTTATCCACGACACTCTTCGTCCCCGGGATGAAGGGGAAGGAAAAGGTGAAGGTGAAGGGGAACAGGGGAGCGAAGGCGGAGCCGGAGAAGGTGAAGAAGGAGAGGTTATCGGAGAACAGCCGGTCCATGAGCAGCAGGGAGGAGCAGGCGGCGCAGGCCAGGGAGAAGGCGGCGGCCACGAGATCGAGTCCAATGCCTATGAGTTGGGGCGGGTGCTCACCGAACAGTTTCGACTCCCCAACCTGCAGGAAAAGGGAAAAAAACGATCACTGACCCGCTATGTGTATGACCTGACGGATAAAAATAGAGGGTTTGGTCAGGTTCTCGATAAGAAAGCCACCATGCGCAGGATTATCCAGACCAATATCAGCCTGAAGCGGGTCACTCCTGAAAAGCCCATTGATGCGGAAAATCTCCTTATTTCACCGCGGGACAGGGTCTATCGCATTCTTTCCAAGGAAAAGGATTTCGAATC
The DNA here is from genome assembly GCA_963678525.2 of Desulfobulbaceae bacterium. Classification (GTDB taxonomy): domain Bacteria; phylum Desulfobacterota; class Desulfobulbia; order Desulfobulbales; family Desulfobulbaceae; genus Desulfogranum. Next base: position 490,350 of record CAXXDG010000001.1, on the reverse strand, counting down.
GCAGGCAGTGGTCTTTTTTGTACGCGACTATTCCGGTTCCATGGGTGGAACTCCTACGGAACTGGTCGTAAATCAGCATGTGCTCCTCTATTCCTGGCTTATTTATCAGTATGAGAACCAGGTGGAAACCCGATTTATACTCCATGACCTGGAGGCAAAGGAAGTGGAGGATTTCTATACCTATTACAATCTCCAGGTTGCAGGAGGAACTCAGGTATCCTCCGCCTATGCCCTGGTCAATGAGATTGTTGAGCAGGAACAGCTTGAACGTGATTACAATATTTATGTCTTTCACGGTACGGACGGCGATGACTGGGACACCAAGGGAGAGAAGGCACTCCCTGAGCTGCGCAGGATGTTGGCCTATGCAAGCCGGGTGGGCATTACCATTGCCGAGAACAGCTATTCAACAACAGGAAGAAGCGAGGTGGAAATCTATCTGCGAAATTCAGGACTCCTGGAGGAGAAAAGCGATCTTCTGCGTCTGGATGTCCTTGACCGTGAAACGAATGAGACCCGGTTGATAGAAGGGATTAGAGCTTTGATATCATAAATGTAACGTAACAGGAAAACGCTGCGAAACCATGGAACTCATCAGTCAGCATGCAAAAAAGATCATGGAAGGCTGCAAGGAACGCGCCCGGGCGGCAGGGCTGAGTTTCCAGGATGAAAGCCTTGAATATATCGTTACCAATCGAGACCTGGTAGAACTGTCGCCAAAGGTTATGATTCCGACCCTGTACGATTACTGGGTGCAGGATGTGGAGATTCTCAAGGAAAAGGGACGCTACGAACTCTACCCCGGCAATCCCTATGAGACCGTCATCAATACCAGGCCGCCGATTTCCTACTACAACGATAACAATCCGGACTGGCTCAATGTGATGATTTTTTATCATGTGATCGGCCATATCGACTTTTTTCAGAACAATATTTTTTTTCGCCATACCTGGGACTACGATTTTACCAGCAAGGCCCTGTCCGACAAGCGGCTCATCGCCAGGCTCCGTTCGGAAAAAGGACGGTGGGTGGATTATGTAATCGAGTTTTCCCTGGCCGTCGATAATCTGGTGGGATTTTATGATACCCTGGGAAATCTGCATCGGGAAAGAGCGAGCCGCAGGCAGTCCATGCTGGATTTTTATTTTGATGTATTCCTGCAGAAAGACAAAGGCGGAACCGCCAGGTATATCAAGGAGATTGAACGGTATAATGAATTGGTGCGCCGGGTTCCGGATACTGCAGAAGAACAGTTTGTACACGCTGTCAAGCAGAAGCATCCTGAATTTGAAACCCTGTACGAACAGGAACAAAAAAAACATGACACCGGGAAACATATTGATCTGCTGCAGTTTTTGATGGAGCATTCTGCTTTTCTTAAAAAACGGGAAAATCAATGGATGCTCTCGGTTATGGAGGTGGTTCGATCCACAGCGCTCTATTTTCAGCCCCAGATACGCACAAAGATCCTCAACGAGGGGTGGGCCAGCTACTGGCATGAGACGTTGTTTCTTCGTGATGACCGTATCTGCGGTCACGAGGTGGATTACTCCATTGTCAATGCCAAGGTCACCTCCATGCCCAGGGTCGGGCTCAATCCCTACGCCCTGGGTATGCGTCTGTTTTACTATCTTGAGGAGAAAGCGGACAAAGGCAGGTTGACGTTTCACTATGATCGCCTGGCGGATCGTGAGAAGCGGAGAACATATGATCGGGAGTCCGGCAGGGGCAGGGATTGTATTTTCCACGTGCGGGAGAATTATGCGGACTCCATGTTTGTCAGCACTTTTCTGGATCAGGAATTCATGGACCTGCACAAACTGTTTGTTGCCGGCAAACGGCTGAACAAGGAACGGATGACCCGGCAGTATTATGTCAAAAGCCGTAAGGCGGCGGACTACAAGGATATGATCCTGTCCTCGCTGTATCATCCGCCATCCATGCACATCTCCACAGGTGACGGCAATACCCTCATGCTCGACCACCTGTTTGAAGGACGGCCGTTGGTCAGGGATTTTATCGGTCCGACCATGATGGGGATCGAATATCTCTGGGGAGGCCCTGTGGAACTCTTTACCTCGGAACTCTCTGCGGAGGACGGCGGCGCCGTGACTGGAAAGGATGAAGCGGACTTTGTCTGGCAGCGCATGTTATATACCATGAATAAAAAACGTCTCAGCCGTAAACCCGTCAATGAAGTACTCCAGGTCTGGTAACCATGAAAAGGCATACCGCGCAACGTGTACAACAGGCAATGAACAACCTCCACAGCCATGAGAACAGCTGGCAGCAACGGCCGTTGATTGCATTTGCCGAATTTCTCGAGGAGCTGGTGAAGTATCCGGACAGGTTGATACGCGATGTCTACCAGGTATATGCGGATATGATCAATACCTTCGTGAAAGACGGGATCGATGAGTATCCCGGTGATCCTGAGTCCATCAATTATCTCAATTACGATTGCAGCCGATTGTTTGTTGAAGATTCAGACCGCCCGTTTTTTGCAGACAGACTTTTTGCCAACCGCCTCATGCGCCATGTGGAGGCCCTGGCTGTAGGAGCTCAGCAGCGAAAAATTTATATTTTTGACGGTCCCCACGGCAGCGGGAAATCCACCTTTTTAAGTAATCTGCTGCGGAAATTTGAGGAATACGCCAATACCCCTGAGGGATCACGGCTGGAGGTTGTCTGGCGCCTTCCTCATCCGGATGCACTCGGCAGCGCTCTGTCGTTGCCGCCTGAGGAAATTGAACGTTTTGAACCCGGGCGCTATCCGTCTGCTGAGGATAAGGAAAAGGAGAGTTTTTTTCATGTACCCTGTCCCAGTCATGACAATCCCCTACTGCTTATTCCCAAGGACGTACGCAGGGCATTTCTCGATGACCTGTTCACAGATGAAAAGCTCAAGTGGCGGCTGCACTCGGAAAAGATGTATCAGTGGGTGTTCAGGGACGAGCCTTGCACCATTTGCACCTCCATCTACGAAGGCCTGCTGAGGAAATATCAGGATCCCGTCAAGGTGATGGAACATATTTTTGCCCGTCCCTATGTTTTCAACCGGAGGCTGGGAGAGGGGGTCTCGGTGTTTAATCCCGGGGACAGGCCGCCGCGGGAACCGGTGATCCGTAACGACCATATCCAGCGCAGTCTCAATGCCCTGTTTGCCGGTACGAGGCCGGTCAACTATATATATTCCCGTTATGCCAAGACCAACAACGGCATCCATGCTCTGATGGATATCAAATCCCATAACACGGATCGCCTGATGGAACTGCATAATATCATCAGTGACGGAATTCATAAAGTCGAGGACATCGAGGAAGGTGTCAACTCCCTGTTGTTTGCAACCATGAATCCGGAGGATAAAAAAATCCTCACAAACCTGCAGGCCTTCAGCGATCGCATCGAATATATCAATATCCCTTATGTGCTCGATCTCAAGACCGAGGTCGATATTTATCGCGATATTTTCGGCAAACATATTGATGAGAGTTTTCTCCCCAGGGTTCTGCACAATTTTGCCCGGGTGATCATCGCCACCAGGCTGCGCATGCGATCCGTCGCCATGTTTGAATGGATACAAGAGCCCGAGATGTATGAATTGTACTGTGACCGGGATCTGCTCCTGCTCAAGATGGAGATTTTTACAGGATACATTCCTCCCTGGCTTGAAGAAAAAGATGTGGATGCTTTTACGGCAAAGATCAGGCGCAAGATTATTCTTGAGTCTGAAAAGGACGGCTGGCAGGGGTTGTCAGGCCGTGATTCGATCAAGATGTTCAATGAATTCTATTCCACCTACGGACGTGAAGGAAAATTGATCGACATGTCCATGCTCGGGGTCTTTTTTCGAAAATACTGTAAACAGGATCCCGACATTCTGCCCAAGGGATTTCTCGATTCCCTGCTGCGGATGTATAATTATGTGGTGCTGCAGGAGGTCAAGGAATCTCTTTATTATTACAACCAGGAACAGATAACCCGTGAAATAGTGAATTATATGTTTGCGGTCAATTTTGAGATAGGGAATACTGAAACCTGTACGTATACCGGTGAGAGGCTTGATATCTCGGAACAACTGCTGAAGAGACTTGAGGATCGCCTCATGATCGGCAGGGAGTATGCGTCGGAGTTTCGGGCCGGTATTCAGAAGAGTTACACCACGGTTACCCTGCCGCAGGAGATCCTTCGAGACGGCATGCAGATAGAGGAAACAAGCCTGTTTCATCAACTGCAGGATCGCTACATCCATGCCCTGAAATCAAAGGTCCTGGATCCGTTTTTGAAGAACAGAAATTTTCGCAGGGCTGTGAAGGATTTTGATCAGGAAGAATTCAGGACCTATGATCGGCGCATCCAGAGCGATGTGACCTTCATGATTGATAATCTGCAGAAAAAGTATGGCTACACCAGGCAGGGAGCCAAGGAAATCTGCACCTATGTCATTGATAATAATCTGCCCCGAATTTTTGCAGACAGTTGACGGTATCGGCAGCGTGGGAGCAATGAGCGATTATGTCGTATGCCTGAAGCCGTTTGCAGATAGTAGAGCAAGGAGGAATGGAGATGTATGAGGTACACCCCGGGGATTCGTTATACCGTATCACTCTGTATGAGCTGTTTACCGAGCAAGGGGCCGTAACCATCAAACTGCAGGAGGCATTGACGGAAAGCGTGTATAAGTTTACGGCGGTACCCTTTAATTATGTGGTGGAAGGGAAAGATCAGTACATCGGACGCGGTGCAAGCGAGGATGAAGCCGTCAATCTCTGTCTTCGCAAAATTCACAACGTGCCTCCGGCTCAACTTTTCCAACTGTAAGGCTGCAAGGCCGGCCCAGGTTCCTGTCGGAGAAATTTTTAAAAGTCGTAACTGCTCATAGTGCACCTGATATTTCCGCGATCAGCCTGGCTTACGTATGACCAAATACGCTGCACCAGTCTGTGTGCTATCAGGCACCCTGTAACCAGTTACACATACAGGGGTGTTATCAAGCCGGACTGTACCCCTGTGAGTAGTTACAAAAAATCATAAGAAATGCGGGTGGGAGGAGTATGCATACAGAGAGAAGAAACAGGGTTCGTGTCGAATATGCAGCCCAGGCAAAGATTTGTTCTGCCGCCAAAGGGACTCTCCAGGGAACGATCAGAGATATCGGGCTTGAAAGCGTGTATGTGTACACTGATCCGTTTCTTGATTTCGGAGAGAAGGTGGAGATTGAAATCATCCTTTTCGGCAATGCAAGCAAATTGTGTATTACCGCCGAAGGATCGGTGACCCGTATCGACCAGGACGGCATCGCTCTGAGGTTTACCAATCCTCTGGAGTGGTGGCCGGTGTTCACCGTATTTCCCCTGAATCAGGATGGGGGAGCGTCGTCTGCGGGGGTGAATTCTTTCAGGAAGATAAACCGCCGGAAAACCGCAGAGCCTTTTTTCAGAGGTGATTTTAAAATCTGAAGAGCCTTCCTCTATGAAAATCATGGACAGGCCGGTTCGCATCTTTTGAACATGTAATCGTCGATGTGTTTGAAATAGTGTGTAAATGTTTGAATATTATTGTTTTGTGTACGGATTCTCGATTGTAAAATTAACCATAACCAAACAATATCTTAAAATTTGAGTACTAGTTATCCCGTACGACTTAGCAGTAGAGCTGAACAACACAAAAATTCCATATTGGAGGTTACCAATGAAAATGAAGTCAATGTTGCAGGTTGTCGCCACCGGTGCGGCGGTTGCCATGTTCTCCCTGCCGGCCATCGCCGCCGACATCCGTCTGACAGGCTCAGGTGCGAGTTTTCCTGCCCCGATTTACACCACCTGGTTTAAGGAATTCAGCCGCGCAAACAAGGATATCCAGGTAAACTATCAGGCTAAGGGATCCGGCGCCGGTATCCGTGATTTTCAAAATCATACCGTTGATTTTGCAGCAAGCGATGCCGCAATGAAAGATGAGGAAATGGCCGGTATTGCCGAAGGCGTGCAGCTGTTGCCCATGACCGCCGGTGAGGTGGTGTTGGCTTATAATCTGGAAGGTGTGGAAGGACTGAATCTGCCACGCTCCGTATACCCTGCCGTCTTCATGGGCAAGGTGAAAAAATGGAACGATCCTGCCATCGCTGCAGCCAACCCGGGCGTGACCCTTCCTGATGAAGAAATTACTGTTGTAACACGTGCGGACAGTTCCGGAACCACCTTTGTGTTTACCAAACATCTGAGCGCCATTTCTCCTGAATTTAAAGAGCGTGTCGGTAATGGTAAAACCGTTAACTGGCCAAGTGAAGCAAAGATGGTCAAAGCCCCTAAAAACGACGGCGTAAGCGCCACAATCAAACAGACCCCCGGCGCAATCGGTTACACTGAGTACGGTTTTGCCCGTATGGCAAAATTGGCGATGGCCAGTGTGGAAAATAAAGAGGGCAAATTCATCGCTCCCGGACTGGAAGGCGGACAGGCTGCTCTGGCCAACGCAGTGATCCCGGAGAACATGATTGTCTGGCTCCCTGATCCGGCAGGTGTTGATTCGTACCCCATGGCTACCTACACCTGGATGATCTTTTACAAAAAATACGATTCTCCTGAAAAAGCGGAAGCGCTTCGCAAGATGGTTACCTACTGTCTCGATGAAGGACAGAAGATCGCAGACAAAGCAGGATACATTCCACTGCCTGCAAACGTTGTAGAGAAAGTTCGCGCTGCTTCAGCCAATATTCAGTAATTCTCATCAAGAGAATCGTGAGTCGTCAAGCGCCCCATATCCATGAGGTTGTCCGTGAATAGGGATTTCCGTTCAGGTCGAGGCAAATCTGAAAAAATACCACAGGCATATACATGATATTCCGAGGATATTTTTTCAGGTTTAACAAAGATATGGGCGGGAATACCATTCTCGGACAGCCTCATAGGGGCGCTTCTCTCATTATGGAGCAATAACCATGGCAACAGAACACCCCTCCGAGGCCTATGAACATGACGGTCTGGCACAGCCGCCGTCTTCCGGAGATATTCTTTTTGACAAATCATTTCGCGCCCTGACCTGTGTCTTTACCTGGGCAACGATCCTCCTGCTCGCCTATATCGTTTACAAAATAGGCAGACAAGCCATTCCTGCCTTCAGCACCTACGGCCTGGGATTTCTTACTTCAACCACCTGGGATGTCAATGCCCATGAATTCGGCATACTTCCGGAAATTTGGGGAACACTGTACAGTTCCTTTCTGGCCCTGTTTGTCGGCGGTTTTTTTGGGATTACCATTGCTATTTTTCTTACCCAGGATTTCCTGCCGCATAAGGTCGAGCTGATACTGAAAAATATCATCGAACTGCTGGCAGCCATTCCCAGTGTCGTCTATGGACTCTGGGGTATTTATGTGCTCATCCCCCTTATACGTCCCCTGGCTGATTTTCTCCACGACACCCTTGGCTGGATTCCCTTCTTTTCCACCAGTTTAAGCGGTCCGGGCATGTTTCCCGCAGCCCTGGTCTTATCCATTATGATTCTGCCGACGGTTGCAGCGATTTCACAGGACGCCTTCCGCGCCATACCGCATAAAACAAAAGAAGCGGCTTTCGGCATGGGAACAACCCGCTGGGAGGCGATTCTTAGGGTTATGCTGCCGACTGCCTCCGGAGGCATCTTCGGCGCCCTGGTGCTGGGATTCGGCCGGGCTCTGGGCGAGACCATGGCGCTGGCCATGCTGGTCGGTAACTCCAATGAGATCAGTTTATCCCTGTTTGCTCCTGCCAATACGCTCGCCGCATTGCTGGCCCTGAACTTTCCGGAAGCAGGTGAACTCGAGGCTTCTGTCCTAATGTATGCAGCCTGTGTCCTCCTCCTGATCACGCTGCTGGTGAATATTGCCGGAGCAGCCATCATTAACCGCACAGGCCGCGGAGGTAGATAATGAAGGATTCGACCAATCAAGTATTTCACTTACCCAAGTTGGAGCGTCAACCCTTTGAGCCCCGTGCCTTGAAATCCATCCTCCTCAGTTCAATTACCATACTGGCTGCGCTTCTTGCCTGCGTGCCGTTGTTTTCCGTATTGATAATGCTGATCTATCGAGGAGGAAAACGCCTGTCCCTGGAGCTTTTCTATGCGCTTCCCCCCACTGCTTTCGAGACAGGCGGCGGGTTCGCCAACGCCATTCTCGGAACCCTGTTCATGGTGGGCATAGCCTGTCTTATCAGCGTTCCTTTCGGCATCCTCGCAGCCATCTATCTTGCAGATCTTGGTCAGTACAGTAAGGTCGCCCAGGTTGCCCGTTTTTGTGCCAAGACCATGACCGGTCTGCCGTCAATCCTTGCCGGTGTATTCGCCTATGCCGCCGTGGTACTCATCATGGGGAATTATTCAGCCTGGGCAGGCGGTATCGCACTTTCTCTGCTGATGATACCCGTGGTTATGCTGACAGCCGAAGAAGCGATAAAGATGGTTCCCCAGCCCATGAAGGACGCCGCCTTCGGTATGGGATGCACCCAGGCTCAATCCATGGTGAAAGTCACTCTTCCCGTGGCCATGTCCGGCATCATTACCGGTGTTGTTCTTGCCGTGGCCCGTGCTGCCGGTGAGACCGCTCCCCTGCTTTTTACAGCCCTGTTCAGCGATTATTGGCTCAGGGCGAATGAGCCCACAGCTTCCCTGGCTGTGTTGATTTATAATTATTCCGGCATGCCGTTTGAGAACCAGATCGAGCTGGCATGGGCGGCTTCCCTTGTCCTAGTCGTAATGGTGTTCATCCTTAACATCATCAGCCGGAGCATTGGCCGAAAAAAACGTATTTAATAGATAATTTTGGAGTGAGAAACGCTCATGAATGCTCAATCACAGCCGGCCACCCTTAGAGCGCATCAATATGATGCCGCCGATGTCGTCCTCGACTGCCTGGCAGAACAGATATATTACACAGATTTTCTGGCGGTCCGTGATAGTCACGTACCGATTTTAAAAAATAAGATCACCGGCTTTATCGGGCCTTCAGGCTGCGGCAAAAGTACGGTGCTGAAAAGCATCAACCGGATGAACGACCTGATAAGGGGCTTTCGTTTTGAAGGAAAAGTCCAGTTTCACGGCATGGACATTTATGACAAAAAGGTTGATCCCGTATCCGTACGCCGGAACATCGGCATGGTATTTCAGCAGCCCAACCCTTTTTCTATGTCTATCTATGAGAATGTCGCCTTCGGCCTGCGCCTCAATCGTTTTAAAGGCAATATGGATGAAATGGTAGAAAAAGCACTGCGGGGCGCAGCCCTGTGGGATGAGGTGAAGAGCAAGCTGAAAAACAACGGGCTTTCACTTTCCGGAGGTCAGCAGCAGCGTCTGTGCATAGCGCGCGCCATTGCCACTGAACCGCAGGTGTTGCTCATGGATGAGCCCTGTTCAGCCCTTGATCCCATTGCCACCCGCCAGATCGAGGAGCTGATGGTGCAGCTCAAAGAACGGTTTACCGTTGCCATTGTTACCCATAATATGCAGCAGGCGCAGCGTGTTGCTGATCAGACAGCTTTTTTTGCCGTGGATATCTCAAGAGGCGGACGTACCGGATATCTGGTGGAAATGGCCCCTACCCGGGAAATATTCGAAAATCCCCAGGAGGAGCTTACCAAAGAGTATCTCCATGGTGAGTTCTCCTGATCCAGAGGAACACGTCAGGTACAAAGCAGGCGGTGTCCATTGTCTTTAGAGTTAATGATGTCTAAATACCTGATCAATATTGAAGGGGTTGAGAAGTCTCTGCGGGATGTACAGAAAAATTTCGACAAGATTAATGTAGCCCTTAACATGCGGCGGGAATCCCTTCGGGAAGAGATCGTTCTCAACATGCTGGACGGCTATGAGTACGTAAATATGCTGCTCAAAAAGGAGATCAACATCCTGGAGCAAAGCGGCTTGGTGCATTTTCTTGAACTGAACCACATCGTGCTCTGCGGTACGGGAAGGCGGAAAAGAGAAAACTATCTCCAGCACATCCAGGCAACAACAGATCGATTTTATCAGCAGGAAGAATTTTCCATCAAAGACATGCGCGCATGGGCGGAAAAACATAAGACGGATACTCCATGGAAACAGGCGGCCGGCGCATATATCCTGCAAATCAGCTGGCCGCAGCTTTTCAGTGAAGGTAATCACCGTACCGGAGCCCTGCTCATGAGTCATATATTGGTGCGATTGGGAAAACCGCCATTCGTGCTGAGTGTGGAAAATGCCAAGGGATACTTTGATCCTTCATGCCTGGCAAAGGGAACCCACAAAGACCTTCTTGGGATGTATTACAAGCTGCCTAAGATAAAGAAAAAATTTGCCAAGTTTCTAGAATCTCAGGCCCGGAATGAGCTGTTGATGCGGCTCTAAGTCGTCAACCTTGCGGCGGTTGTGTAATTTCATAAGAACTTTCAGCCCGCGTTTCTCATGACTTTTTTGAATCCGTCAGGCTGCAATCGTCGCATACCCGCTCTTGTTCACTATTTCAGCTACTTTTCTCGCTTCTTCAAGAATTTTCTCCGACCAGTCCCGGTCCATAGGATCGATAACCAGGACCCGAAAGAGGTGCTTTTCACCTTCCATCCGTACACCTACTGAGTCGTCTATGTGCAGATAACTCCCGACACTGCAGGGAAATTTCGACGGTTTGTCCGGTATTCGATGTTTTTTTATGATTTTTTCATGGTGATACTGGTTGACTATCAGGTCTAGTTTCAGGCCGTGCACTTTGAAGAGCCGTTTAATATAGCATTCCGACCTGTTGGAGGTGGTGTAAATGCCTATCTTCCACCCCTCATCTCGCAGGGTTTGAAATGTGTGAACGGTTCCTTTTCTTAACGGTTCGTATCGGAACCACCAGAGATACCACGGCAATGAAATTTTTTCTTTAGGGATAGTAGACTGCCAGCAGATCAGGGTATCGTCTAGGTCAAAGGTTATCAGCATTATCGGCGGGTAAGAAAAGATATCTTAACTGACTGTAATTGAGATATGATATGTATATATAATATTATAACAGTTCATTACAGGCAACTTCCTTTTATAACAAGGCTTATGGATTTTGTCTTCCATTTACTTTGCAATGTTTCTCCGAAGGTCTTCGGCAGGGAACGGAAGGTGCCGTGCCGGAGATATGCTTCTGATTCATACAGCATCACTGTATTCTTTTTGAGTTTTTTATACAAATTTGTCCGACCAGTTCAGCAGCACTTCTTTTGGGAATAATTTTCGAGAAATATTTTCAAAAACGAGTTAGTTTGTGTCTGTTGTGTTTCGTATTTGTAAAGTATGCCTGTCACAGGCTTTCTTACGACCTCAAGCTCTCCTGGAATTTTCGGTGCGCCGGACCCCCGCACATGTCTGATATTTCCAGGAAAGGACGTATTATGGTATTTATGAATTCATACGACCCGGAAGGGTTTTATGACGAACTGTTTGCGGCAAAAAGTGTTCCACGCGCCGGAGCCAAACTTCTGGTTGAGAAAATCAGCTCCCTGCCGGTGAATGATCTGTTCCTGCGTCAGAAAGAAGCTGAAGCCCTTCTGTTGAAACTGGGCATAACCTTTAATGTCTACGGAAGGGATGAGGGGACGGAGAAAATTTTCCCTTTTGATCTTATACCCCGGATCATTCCCGCTGAAGACTGGCAGCAGATTGAGTCCGGCCTTAAACAACGCATTTACGCCCTCAATGAGTTTCTTCAGGATATTTACAACGATAAGAAAATTATCAAGGACAAGGTTATTCCTGAGGATCTGATTCAAAGCAGTCAGACCTATCGCAAAGAGCTGGAAGGCTTTACCCCGCCGAAAAAGATATGGTGCCATGTCACAGGGACCGATCTTATTCGGGATCAGGACGGCAGGTTTTATGTGCTGGAAGACAATCTGCGCTGCCCGTCCGGAGTGTCCTATGTTCTCGAGAACAGGATGGTGCTCAAGAGGACGTTTCCCCAGGTTTTTGCAGCCTCCAGGGTTCGGCCTGTTGACGAATATCCTGTAAAACTGCGGGAGATGCTTGAGTACCTGACTCCGGGAGCTGTAAGGCAGCCCACCATCGGCGTACTGACCCCGGGAATTTATAACAGCGCCTATTTCGAGCACTCGTTCCTGTCCCAGCAGATGGGCGTGGAGCTGGTGGAGGGACAGGATCTGGTTGTTAAGGACGGCTATGTGCATATGCTTACCACCAAGGGGCCGCGCAGGGTGGATGTGTTGTATCGACGTATTGATGACGATTTCATCGATCCTCTTGTATTTCGTCCTGATTCCGTACTTGGCGTCCCCGGTATTATGGAGGTGTACAAATCCGGCCGGATCGCCCTTGCCAATGCACCGGGTACCGGAATTGCAGATGACAAGGTGTTGTATGCATATGTTCCCGAAATCGTAAAATATTATACCGGAGAAGAGTCGATACTTCCCAATGTGCCGACCTATATCTGCAGGGATGATACAGACAGAGCCTATGTACTGGAGCACCTGGAGGAACTGGTTGTTAAAGCTGCAAATGAATCCGGCGGGTACGGTATGCTGGTGGGACCTCATTCCACCTCCGGGCAACGGGAGGAGTTTAAGAAAAAAATCATCGCAAATCCCAGAAACTACATCGCCCAGCCCACAATCTCTCTCTCCAGGGTGCCGACCATCGCAGGAAAGGGAATAGAGGGCAGACATGTTGATTTACGGCCCTATGTCTTGTTTGGTGAAGACATCTATGTGCAGCCCGGCGGTCTGACCCGGGTTGCTCTGAAAAAAGGGTCGTTGGTGGTAAACTCTTCCCAGGGGGGAGGAAGTAAAGACACATGGGTCTTACTTCCCGATGAGGATAAGGACTGAGCTATGTTAAGCCGTGTTGCTAATTCAATATACTGGATGTGTCGCTACATAGAACGAGCGGAGAATGTGGCGCGTTTTATAGGGGTCAACCTTAACCTGCTCCTGGATATGAACAGTGAGGGCGAGCAGCACTGGTCGCCGATTGTCATGACCACCGGAGATCAGGATCTGTATGAAGAAAGAGAAAAGATCTATGATGAAGAATCCGTACTCTGGTTTCTTACCTTTGACCGGGAGTACCCTAATTCCATCCTCAGTTGTGTGGCTGCGGCCAGGGAGAATGCCCGCTCGATACGTGAGATCATTTCACCGGATCTTTGGGAACATCTCAACCAGTTTTATCTTGACCTGATGCGGGAAGACAGCATACGGTTTGCCCTGCATAATCCCCAGAAATTCTACCACGTTATTTTGATGCGCAGTAATCTGTTTATCGGTCTGCTGAATAATACCATGAGTCATGGGGAGGCGTGGAATTTTGCCCGTATGGGAAGAATGATAGAGCGGGCGGATAAAACTTCCCGCATCCTGGATGTCAAATATTTTATGCTGTTGCCGCAGGTGGAACTGGTGAATGCGCCGATAGATTACGTCCAGTGGATATCCGTACTGCGATCGGCAAGCGCCTTTGAGATGTATCGCCAGACCCACCATACCATTACGCCGAAGGGTGTTGCTGATTTTCTGATCTTTGATGAGCATTTTCCACGTTCCATCCATCATTGCGTGGCGCAGGCGCAACAATGCCTGGACAATATTCTTGAATCCCCGAAAGGGACTCTCAATCATCCTGTTGCCAAATTGCTGGGCAGACTCAGGGCGGATCTTGACTATATGGATATTACGGAAGTCCTGGAGCTGGGCCTGCATGAATTTTTTGACGGCCTGCAGGTTAAACTCAATCGCATTGATGTGAGTGTCGGGACGTCATTTTTCAATATCCAGCATCAGACATCTGCAGAGTCGGAGCAGCAGTAGAAAGTCCTGCATAAACATACTGCGTGCTCTTCGCATTGATTGATTCTCATTGACCTAACGCAGAAGGCTGTGTTGAATAGGCTTGCGGCATTCAACATTCACCCGTGTCCTTTGCTATCGTAAAGGACACATTGATCTTTTCTTTCCAGGAAACCCATGGGAATTCATATAGCGCTTCATCATAAGACCTCCTACTTGTATGACCGGCCAATTGCTCTGGGGCCCCAGGTGATTCGCCTTCGCCCTGCACCCCATTGCCGGACGCCCATTTTAAGCTACGCCATGAAAGTGATCCCTGCAGATCATTTTCTCAACTGGCAGCAGGATCCGTTCAGCAACTACCTCGCCCGCCTGGTCGTTCCGGAGAAGACCACTGCGTTTCATGTGGAAATCGATTTGGTCGCAGACATGATCGTGATCAATCCCTTTGATTACTTTCTCGAACCACATGCAGAGGAGTTTCCTTTTTCCTACAAGAAAGAGCCGGCAATTGAGCTGGCTCCTTATCTGGAAAAGGAAGATCAGGGAAAAGCGTTTGACGCCTATGTAGCAGGTATTGATCTCGGCCCCGGTCGGACCATTGACTTTCTTGTTGAGCTCAACAGGAAGCTGAACAAAGACATCAGTTACCTGATCCGTATGGAACCCAATGTACAGACATGCCGAAAGACGTTGGAATTACGGAGCGGCTCATGCCGCGATTCCGCCTGGCTGCTGGTGAACATTTTGCGTCATTTAGGTCTGGCTGCCAGGTTTGTTTCCGGGTATCTGGTTCAGTTGAAGCAGGATGTGAAATCACTGGACGGGCCTTCCGGAGCCGAAGAGGACTTTACGGATCTGCATGCCTGGACGGAAGTCTACATTCCGGGAGCAGGCTGGATCGGCATGGACCCTACTTCCGGCCTGTTTGCGGGAGAAGGGCACATTCCCCTGGCCTGTTCGCCGAAACCGCAAAGTGCCGCACCCATAACAGGCGCTCTGGATGAATGTGAGGTCGAGTTCAGCCATGAGATGTCGGTGCAGAGAATTCATGAAGCTCCACGCTCAACCAAACCCTATCCTGAAGAAGTCTGGCGGAAAATCCTGACCCTTGGCGACAGCGTAGACCATGAACTGGAGAGTCAGGATGTCCGTCTGACCATGGGAGGGGAACCTACCTTTGTGTCCATAGATGATATGGAAAGTCCGCAATGGAATACGGAAGCCCTGGGAGCGGAGAAGAAGACCCTGGCTGATAAGCTCATGAGAAAACTCCGGGCACAGTGGGCCCCGGGAGGATTTCTCCATTACGGCCAGGGAAAATGGTATCCCGGAGAGCCTTTACCCCGATGGTCAATGGAATGCTACTGGCGGAAAGATGGGGAGCCCATATGGCGAGATGAAAAATTACTTGCTGAAATACATCGCAATTATGGTTACGGAGCTGAAGAGGCGAATACCTTTCTCCTGGCATTGACAGAGCACCTGGGGGTAAATACGAATTACATCCGTCCCTTGTACGAAGACCCTGTTGAGAACATGCTCAAGGAACAGCGCCTGCCTGTTAATGTCGATCCCGGTGACCCTAAGCTGGAAGATCCCGAAGAGCGCAAGCGGATGATGCGTATTTTTGAGCAGGGGCTTGGAGCTGTGGCCGGATACCTGCTTCCCTTGCAGTACGGTTCCTGGAAAAGCGGTCCCTGGCCGCTGCGGCGGCAGCATATGTTCCTGCTGCCCGGAGATTCTCCTGCCGGCTTGCGCCTCCCTCTGGACTCTTTGCCGTGGGTCTCGCCCCGGGATCTGCCTGCACGGTTTCCCGTGGACCCCATGTCTGCTTTTGAACCGCTGCCTTCGCGTCGTCAGATGGATCGCAAGGCCGGATTGAATCTTGAGGAAGGAGAGACGGAATACATTCAACCGCAGCCAGATCCGGTGAAAAAGCTCCGACAAATGGCAGGGGAAGAGGGTGCCTGGGAGGTGCGAACCGCGTTGTGCGTGCAGCCAAGAGACGGCAAATTGTATGTTTTCATCCCGCCGATTACTGTTCTTGAAGGCTACCTCGAGCTGTTGAGCGCCATTGAAAATACAGCTGCACAGACAGGGCTTGCCGTTATCATAGAAGGCTATCATCCTCCCCAGGATCCACGGCTTACAGCTTTGAAGGTAACCCCTGATCCCGGTGTTATCGAGGTGAATATTCAGCCCATGGGCAGCTGGAGGGAAATGGTCGAGGGGACGACCACGCTCTATGAGCTTGCCCGGGAAACACGTCTCGGTACAGAGAAATTTTTGCTGGACGGCCGACAGACAGGCACCGGAGGCGGCAATCATATTGTCCTGGGAGGTGCGACGCCGCCGAACAGCCCGTTTCTTCGGCGCCCGGATTTGCTGCGCAGCATGGTGACGTTCTGGAACAATCATCCCTCCCTGTCCTATCTGTTTTCCGGACTTTTCATCGGCCCTACAAGCCAGCAGCCCCGTATTGATGAGGCTCGTCATGACAGTCTGTATGAATTGGAAATAGCTTTTAAAGAGCAGGACCGACAAACCGACGGTTCCAGATATTGCCCGCCCTGGCTGGTGGACCGTTTATATCGAAACCTGCTGGTGGATGTGACCGGCAACACCCATCGAGCTGAATTCTGTATCGACAAGCTCTATTCGCCGGACAGCAGTACGGGCAGGCTCGGCCTGGTTGAAATGCGGGGTTTTGAAATGCCTCCCCATGCCCGAATGAGTCTTGCCCAGCAGCTGCTTTTGCGTATCTGCCTGAGCTGGTTCTGGCGTGCACCTTACAGACAACGTTTGATTCATTGGGGTACTCAGCTGCATGACCGGTTCATGCTGCCTCAGATGATCCACGATGATTTTGCCGACACCCTGGATACCTTGAAACAGGCCGGATATCCCGTTGATATGGATTTTTTCCACCCCCATTTTGAATTTCGTTTTCCCGTTTGCGGTACAATCACCTTTGAGGGTATTGAAATTGAAATTCGTACTGCCCTTGAACCGTGGCATGTGCTTGGCGAAGAGCCTGGAGGCGGGGGAACGGCCAGGTACGTTGATTCTTCCCTGGAACGCCTGCAGGTAAAAATCTCAGGAGCCCGGAGTGAACGCTATATAATCGCGTGCAATGGAAGACGCGTACCCCTGCGCCCTGCACGAACACAGGGTGTCCATGTGGGCGGGGTCCGCTATCGCGCGTGGCAGCCTCCCGCCTGTCTGCACCCGACCATCGGCGTGCATGCTCCATTGGTTATTGACCTCATTGATACCTGGAATAACAGGGCGGTCGGCGGCTGCACCTACCATGTAGGGCACCCCGGAGGCCGGCATCATGAGGAGTTCCCGGTAAACGCCAATGAGGCCGAAGGAAGAAGAAACGCCCGGTTTATTCCCCATGGACACACCCCCGGTTACCAGGTCAGTCTTCCGCCGGAAGAAAATAATGCCTGCTTTCCATATACCCTTGATCTGCGTACCTGATCATGGGTAACATGGATACGATACAAATATAGTCCACATTGTGGTCCTCTGCTGTGAAGCGTGTCGGTTTGGTATCCGTTACAGGAAGAGATTGTGCTCCTTTCACAAGTATGTTCAAATATGGCATATTTAATAATAAAATAGTCCAGGCCGGATGCCTGCCTTTTGTATGATCAGTTCTAAAATAAACAGTGACAGCCCTGCCGGCCGGGAGCAGGCCGTTCTTTTTTCTTCTTTACCCATTGCCGGCGGCTCGTACTGCGAATCCCATGTCTCTTCTTCTGAAATCAGGCAGCAGTGGCAGGTCTTGCTCGAGACCCTATCCCGAAAAGGACCTGACACCCTGGCCCGGTATCATGACCGGGCTATACGCATGCGCCAGGGAGATGGTGCGGTCATTAATCCTTTTGATGAGCTGGACAAACAGCCAAACGCCTGGAATCTTGACCTTCTTCCGGTTATTCTTACCTCAAGGGAATGGGAGGGTATTGAGCGCGGCATTGTACAGCGGGCACATCTTCTGGAACTCCTTTTAGCGGATATCTACGGTGCCCAGGAGACAGCGAAGAAAAAACTGCTCCCGCCGGAACTGGTTTTTGCAAATCCGCATTTTATCCATAGCTGCCATGGCTTGCATCCTCTGGGAGGGCGGTTCCTCACCTGCTATGGCGTGGATATGTACCGTGATGTTGACGGAACCTTCAAGGTGTTCAGGGATTATACTGATTTCCCGACAGGGCTTGGCTATGCACTGGAAAATCGAATAGTGCTTTCCAGACTCTTTGCAGATTTTTATCCTAAAAAAAATATTCAGCGTCTGGCTCCGTTTTTCAAAACCTTTCATCAGGCCCTGGTCGAGCGGCTCTCACTGTCTGAAAATGATCCGGGAATCTGCCTGCTTTCACCAGGCCCGAATGATTCTTTGTATTTCGAGCAGGTGCTGCTCTCCAGGTACCTGGGCTATCCATTGGTTGAGGGGCAGGATTTGACGGTCCGGGATGGTCGGCTTTTTTTAAAGAAGTTGGGTGGACTGGAGCGCGTTGAAGCCCTTTTTCGCTACATTCCCGACAGCACGAGTGATCCCTTTGCGTTGCATAACAGTGGAGATACAGGGGTTGCGGGCCTGATCCAGGTGTGCCGTGAACAGAATATAGAAGTTATCAATCCCTTGGGAAGCGGTTTTGCCCAGTCACCCGGACTGGCGGCTTTTCTTCCGGAGCTGTGCCGTCATCTGCTGAATCAGGAACTCCTTCTTGCAAATCATCCGGTTTACTGGTGCGGCGAGAAACAAGGTTTGGACTATGCCGTGGCTCATCCGCACGGCGTTTCCGCCCTGGCTTCCCATCAGGCTGGTGAAGATCTTGAAACGCCGGCTGGTTCTGTGGACCGGTTGAACAGGCATTCCAGGCACTTTTTTGCATCTCCCGGCATTTCTCCTTCAACGGCCCCTGCCTGGAAGGGAACGTATGCAACATCACAATATATTCTGTACCGATTTTATGCCTGCGCCACATCCGAGGGGTTTACCGTACTGCCCGGCGGCCTTGCCCTTACCGCTGAATCCCAGGGAGCCCTTGTGAGTGATAGACCGGCGGAGCAGAGCAGTAAAGACATCTGGGTATTTTCGGAAAAAGTGGTCGAACCGGTCAGCCTGATGCAGGATATGCATGCCATTCCTGAATTCAAACGTCACAGTGACCTGCCGAGCAGGGTCGCGGATAATCTGCTCTGGCTGGGGCGCTATCTGGAACGCGCCGAAGGTATGATTCGTCTCCTGCGCACCGTCTACCGCAGGCTCTCAGGGGAAGATCGGTTTGAAGATATACCTGAACTTCGTTTTCTTGTCGTCTTGCTGAAAGGTAAGGGTATTCTCCCCAAATCCTGTGAAAAAGATAATAACTTCCTGATTTCTTATGATCTTTTCAGCTGCCTCTACCAGGCGGTACGAGGGGAGTCGGAAGCAGAGACTCTGATAACCATTCTGAAACGGGTGTTGCAGACCGCATGGAATGTCCGTAATCGATTTTCCCTGGACTCACTGAAGATGGTCAATATGCTGGAGAGCCTGGTTCGCAGGGAGTCCGCCGACCCTTTGGAAGACCTGGATATGATCATGCTTACGTTGAGTGGATTCAGCGGCCTTGCCATGGAAAGCATGACCCGTGGTCTCGGCTGGAGATTCATGGATCTGGGCCGGAGGATCGAGCGGGCTGCAAATCAGGTCACGCTTATCAACTCCTCCCTTTCTCAAATCTGCCTTGAGCCGGAAACCTCTCTTCCCACGCTGCTGGAGGTCTCAGACAGTTTTATGACGTACCGGGACAGATATCGCAGTTCTTTCCAGTTGGCTCCGGTACTGGACCTGCTCCTTGCAGATGAAACCAACCCTAAGTCCGTTGCCTTTCAGCTCAAAAAGATAGCCGATCATGTGGAGTATCTTCCCCAGCAGAATGAGCGGCGATTTGCCACTCCTGAAGAACGACTGGCCCTGGAAATGTTGACCGGCATCCGTCTGGTGGATCTTTCCCAGGTGAGTTGCGGCAGGAAAAAAACCGGAAAGACTGAATTGTCTGATTTTCTTTCTTCTTTGGAAGAAAAACTTGGTCTGTTTTCCCAACATGTAACAGCCCATTACTTGAGCCGCATACCGACAATACCCCACTACGGATCCCTTCAGGAGACTCCGCAGGTATGAAATATCGGGTGACACATACGACCGAATACACCTATTCGGTACCGGCTTCATTGTCTCAGAATGAGATATTCCTGACTCCTCGTAACACTCCAAACCAGAATACTCTTTCATCTGAATTGAAAATCATCCCGCAACCGCAGTATATGCACATGCGGCAGGATTATTTCGGCAATACAGGACATTTGTTTATGGTGCAGCATCCCCATAAGCATTTGCGTATCACTGCAGTCAGTCAGGTTGAGACCAACCCCTTGCCTCTGCCTGATAAACAGGAGACCATGCCCTGGGAAGCAGTGGTTGAGAGATTGTACGGCTCCATGGTTGAGGAAGATGTGATGGCCTGTCAATATTGTTTTGCCAGTCCAATGATCGAGTTGCCGGATGAGGTGTATCAGTATGCGGCCCGATCTTTTTTGCCCGGTGTACCGCTTTTCGTTGCAGCCCTTGACCTCATGGGACGGATCTACAATGATTTTGAATATGATAAGACTGCTTCAAACGTCGACACTTCAGTAAGTGAGGTCTTGTCGCACCGCAAGGGGGTCTGTCAGGATTTTGCCCATCTGGGGATCAGCTGCCTGAGGTCCCACGGCCTGCCGGCACGGTATGTCAGCGGATATCTGGAGACAATCCCCCCTGAAGGGCAGCCCAAGCTGGTCGGCGCAGATGCTTCCCATGCCTGGTTTTCAGTCTATATTCCGGATTACGGCTGGATTGATTGTGATCCCACCAACAATATGGTTCCCAACGAAAGTTACATCACCGTGGCCTGGGGAAGGGACTACAGTGATGTCGCTCCCGCCAAAGGCGTCGTCACCGGCGGAGGCGCACATGACCTGGCCGTGCAGGTTGATGTTGCCCGGTTGTCGTAATAAGTGCAGTGATTATAGCCCGTTTTTCAGTATCCTTATCCAAGCTTTTAGTAGCTTTTAGATTTGTAATTGATTAGTTTGCGCCGTATTGTAACCAGGCTCCCAGCCTGCATGTAACTCTTCGACAGGTTCCCGGTTGTAAACACTCCGCTGCGGAGCTTTTCCGTAAACGAATCTCCTCTTCTGTTTTTGAGAATCATGAAAAAAATTGAAATCATGTCTTTGAACCTAGGAGTCGCACTGATCTCCTTTGCTGTTTTAACGCTTGAGCTTGCTCTTATCAGAGTGATGGACGTAATACTCGCTCCGAATACGGGCTATATGGTTCTTACTTCAGCCATGTTTGCCCTTGGTCTCGGTGGTATTTATTTGTACCTGTTTCCAGCAAAAGAAAAGATCGTTTTACCCAGATTGAGCCGCCTGGCGCTTATCTTTTCCTTATGCACGCCGCTGGTTATCGTCATATTTAATTACCTCCCCTTCAGCATGGAAATAACCAAGGAAAATCAGTTGATGCAACTTGCCGCCTGGGCTGTGATGTATATCACCCTGGTCATCCCCTTCCTGATTGTGGGACTTATCTTGGCGCAAGTATTCCTCAGTTATTCAAAAGAGATAAACCGTCTCTATTTTTTTGATCTGCTTGGAGCAGGCCTGGCCTGCTTATTCTTTATTCCTCTGATTCCGTATTATGGACCGGGAGGTCTGCTCTTTGTGGCGTCATCCGCCGGTTTTCTTGCGAGTTTCTGTTTTCACCGCCCCAATCGCGTATTGCAATATGCGGTCCCTGTTGCGGCAATCATCGCAATCATTACCCCGTTGTTACCGGCAAACTATATTGAATTCCGAGGGCATGCAAACAAACGAAACAATGATCAATATATTCTCGACGGTAAACGCGATTTTGTGCAATGGGATCCCGTTTCCAAACTGGACGTCCTCAACATCAATAAAAACGCCAAATTATTCTCCCTCGATGGCGGACAGCAGGGATCATGGTTGGAAAAATTTGACGGAGATATGAGTAAACTGATAGTCACAGAGGATGATGGGGAATTTTATTATGGGAGGCGGTCGGCAATTCACTATCTTTTCTGGAAAGAGCACAGAACTCCTGAAGTCCTGGAAATAGGGTCTGCATCAGGTGGAGGCCTCCGGACTCCTCTTGCTTTTAGTGCAAAACACATAGATGCAATTGAACTTGTCGGGGCGATGGTGAATGCGGAACGCACCATGTACAGTGAGTACAGCGGGGCAATGTATTCGCACCCGGACGTGACGGCCATTATCGGAGAAGGGAGATCGTACCTGCGCTCAACAGACAAAGCATATGACATTATTCAAATGTTTTCCAGCCACACCTCTTCAAGTGTCGAGTCCGGTTCAGGCGCTGTGCAGACAGTCTATCTGCAAACGGTAGAGGCATACATTGAATATTTTCAGCATCTTACAGAGAATGGGGCTCTGCAGATAAATCACCACATTTATCCCAGAATGCTCACCACCGCAGCTCAAGCCTGGCATCTCCTGGGCAAAACAGATTTTTGGCGGCATGCTCTCGTCATTGAGCCGCTGGTAGCAGACACCCTGCCGACAACGATCATCAAAATGCAGCCATGGACCAGTCAAGAAGTAGAGTTGGTCAAAAACTACATGAACCGCGGTAAAAGGCCTAAGCTTGACCGGCCACTCTCATCTCATCCAAGTCACAAGTATTTTGCAGAGGATGTCTATACGACAAGCGTGGTGCAAAAGGAAAATACTCTTGAGGGCGTTGAGTTTCGTATTGGTACGTATCATCAACAGTCACTTCCTTATGATATATTGGTAACAATACAAGACAACAACGGGAAGGTCCTGAGAAGCAGCGTGATAGAAGGTGCAACGATTACGGATAATGCTTTTGTGAAAGCTTCTTTTGAACCACTTGCAGATGTTAAAGGGAAGGAATTTATTGTTGAGATATCCGGCGATCATGCAACCCGGGAAAATGGTTTTGCCATTTGGCTCGCCCATGACGACACGCCGGTGTTAAATACCCTTCCTGCACATTTTTTAGATAGAGAGCAAATAGCATTTAATCCACTGGAACCTGATTCCAATCTGGTCTCGCCTGAATTGCTCTCTTCTCCTTTTCCGGAAGACATGGCCAAAGATATCCCCTGGAATATTTCACCCGTGTATGATGCATCTCCTTACTTTTCAATGATACGAAAATACAACCAGTATGTAGAGCCGGGAGCACAAAATGTAATCGACGGTAATACTGCTCACCTTTTAAATGTCAGACTGCGAGATGGTCTGCCCAAAGACTGGCTTCATCTTTTTGTGGTTGCAAGCGTCTCCATTTTCTTTGCCTTTGTTTTTATAGTCCTTCCGTTCATCAAAACCAGCTGGAAAAAAAATACCTGGCCGGGCATGGGCCGGGATATACTGTATTTTTCGTGTTTAGGCCTGGGATTTATATCAATTGAAGTCGTCTTGATTCAACTTTTCAAAAAATTGATTGGATACCCCTCACACACCTTTGTTGTCGTGATCTGTTGTTTGCTCATCAGCGCGGGAATTGGCAGTGCATTCTCAAAGCGCTTCATCCAACTGGCCAAGGGAAGAATGTACATACTTTTTTCCTTGATTATCGGCTACGGCATACTTTTCACCATTACATATGAGTCAATTTTTTATACCTTTTTGGGAATGCCCCTGTCATCTCGAATTCTTGTTGCAACACTCTTGATTTCACCCCTTGGATTCTTTTTAGGAATGCCGTTTCCTTTAGGGATATTAGGCCTGTCCAATAAACACGAACAGGCGATTCCCTGGGCTTGGGCGGTCAACGGCTTTTTCACCGTCGTTGGTGGATTTGTGGCGATAATCGTATCAATTGCCGCCAATTTTTCCGCGGTCCTCCTCTTTGCTTTTGTCATATACGGGATTGCGTTGTTTGCGTCACAGTCCAAACAGCAGCTTGATATTTCCGTATCCCTGTAAATGATCTTTCGCTGATGAAACACATTTGTACAACGAGAAACCACTCTTCATGATTGGATGTCTTTAAAAATAACTGCCGCCATGAATGTTGAGTTGAGCGGCAAATACCACGATGAGAGTTTCCCGGCAAAGTACCACTTGAAGATTCCGGTAAACTTTCAAAGGTAAGGATTGCCGCCAGTGGTATTTGCCGGCTCGAACGTCTGGTTATGCCATATTTTCGATATTTGTTGTAATTGGTTTTAACTGTTTTATTTCATCTGCTTTTGAGCTGTTCATTGCATGCCAAAGATCCCAGTCCTGTTGCAAGCCCAGCCAAAAATCAGCTGACATACCCAAAACATGTGATAATCTTAGAGCGGTATCCGGTGTTACAGACCTACGTTTTTTGATTATTTCGTTAAGTCTTGGATAAGAAACGCCTAATTTTTGGGCAAGTTCTGTTTGAGTGATATTCAAAGGTTTTAAAAACTCCTCTAAAAGCATTTCACCAGGATGAGTTGGTGGGCGATTTTTCGGCAGTTTTTTGGCAGTGTTCCTATTAGTGATAATCTGTAATTTCGACTTCATATGCATGACCTTCCTTCCAAATAAAGCAAACACGGTATTGCTGATTTATTCGGATGCTGAATGTATTTTCTCGATCACCCCTTAACTGTTCAAGCCGGTTTCCGGGTGGGACTTGAAGTTCTGTAATATCTATAACACGATTAATTTGATCCATTTTTCGCTGAGCAACAGCCCAAATGGATTGAGGACAGCATTTTCTAGCGGCTTTTGTTGCTGATCCATCAAAAATATTTTCTGTTCCTAAGTTTTTAAATGACTTTATCATGACTAATATTATAACGGTTACCGTTATAAATAGCAAGGCCGGAGATTTTTACAAGACTAAACAAGAGCGTTTTATCAATAGTATCAAAGGAAGGGTACAAATCGTACTCACCGACGGAGCTGTTGTTCATGGCCGGCCTTTTTTTGTTACGGATGCCGTTACAGTATTGTACGTGGAGTACGGGATGGCCTGGAAGGCGATAATGGTACCCATGAAGGTTGACCTATGGTTGACCAAACAGCCCTAAACGAAAAAAGCACGTAACCGGTTACCCGGCTAAGTGCTTGATATATATGGTGGGCCGTCGGAGACTCGAACTCCGGACCACTTGATTAAGAGTCAATTTTTTATCATATTCATACATGGTCATTTTATGTCACGTGGTGCTTGTATTTTTTTGTAAAAATAGGCAATTGGTCGTATTTTATACTTCACGCTACATCACATGGAATAACCCTGCTTAATACGAAAAGTGAGGGACAGGTGAGGGACAGAATATGGCTATGTGGATAAAATGTAAAACCCCAGGTGTTCGATTCAGAAAACATGGTACGAGAAAACATGGCGTGAAGTTTGATCAGTATTTCTCGATTCGATACCGAGTAAACGGTAAGCAGAAAGAGGAAGGGCTCGGGTGGGCCAGTGAAGGGTGGACTGAAAGCAAAGCTGCTGCAACCCTGGCAGAACTCAAAGCAAATAAAACAGTCGGCCGGGGGCCTATGACCCTGAGCGAGAAACGCCAGCAGGAGCAGGCTAAAAGAAAAGGGGAAGCGGCCAAACAAAAGTCCCTGGAGCAAGAAAAGAACCGCCTATCCCTCACCCTGATGGATAAAGTATTCAGCAGCTACTGTGCCGACAACTCCCACAAGCAGAGTCTCAAGGCTGAGAAGAGTTGTTATGAAAATTGGGTCCAGCCTTCCCTGGGACAAAAACGTCTGGATGAAATTGTTCTGCTTGACCTGGAACGTGTCAGGAAAAACATGTCAAAAGCCGGGAAATCAGCCCGGTCCATTCAGTATATCAAGGCTATCATTCGCCAGTTATTCAATTACGCCATAGAACGCGATCTGTACAGCGGAACAATCCCTACAAAATATTTCCTTAAAAAGCAGAAAATAGATAACCGACGGCAACGGTATTTGTCCCCGGAGGATGCAGATATCCTGCTGGAAAAGATAAGGGAAGTATCAGAGCAAACATATCGGATATGCCTTCTCTCCCTGAATACAGGTATGCGATTCGGTGAGATTGCTTCCTTGCAATGGCATCATGTAAATACAGTCCAGAGGTCTATTACCGTTCTTGACCCGAAGAATGGAGAGACCCGCAACGTCTACATGACCGATATCATCCTTGATATGTTCAAGAGTATGGATGCAGGGCCACCCACTGACCTTGTGTTCCCGTCCAAGAGGGGCGGGAAAATGCAGTCTATTTCCAAAACATTTGCACGTTCAGTTGAAACCCTTGGATTTAATCACGACATAACAGACCGACGCATGAAGGTTGTTTTCCATACACTCCGGCACTCCTGGGCAAGCTGGATGGTTAACGCTGGAATAGAGGTTCCGGTCATTGCAAAAATACTTGGACATAAATCATTGGTGATGACTATGCGCTATTCCCATGTGAATGATACCAGTGTCAGGAACGCCATGCAGGTACTTGACCAGCAGCAGTCCAGGAGCAGTGAAAAGGTGCTGGGTATTACGCCTGGGTCATGACCGGTCCCAGGAAAGGGTTCTCAAGGAACTTGAAGGATTCCTACTTCCCCGGCTGTAGATGGCACTCCATCCGCAAGCATACGGTGGCTTGCAATGTAACCTTAAAATGATTACAATTGAAACATGACATACGAAGTATCGGTTAAGCGGAAAGTGCTTAAGGCGATTAAGAAGATGCCAAGGAGTGAGCAGGAAAAACTTGTTCTCCTGATTGATGAGTTGAGAGTGTCAGGGCCAGTGCAGCCACGCTGGCCAAATTACAGTAAATTGTCTGCCACAGAATACCACTGCCACCTGAGCCGTAAATGGGTGGCCTGCTGGCGGCACGAGAAAGAGACCATTGTAATTGAGGTGTATTATGCAGGTAGTCGCGAAAACGCACCGTATTGACCTGGTGATGCGGGGAGACATCCCGGAAAAGATTCTGCGGGTTCTGGAAGAAGAGTACGGGGCCCTGCAGGTAACCGAGGACAATGACGAAGAACTTATTGATATCACTGCCACCGATTGGTACCAGGATATAAAAGCAGAGCTGCCACCTGGGAAGGTCCTGAAAACCTACCGTACCAGGGAGAACTTAACCCAAGGGGCATTGGGCAAGAAAATAGGAGGCGTTCCCCGTCAACATATCAGCAACATGGAAAACGGAACCCGCCCCATTGGGAGAGAAATGGCGAAAAAATTCGCAGAGGTGCTTGGTTTTGACTACCGGGTCCTGCTGTGAATCTATTTTGAATTTTAACTTTACCTGGATAGGACTCGCGATCTGAAAAGCGGTGAACCTGACCGCCTGCCCGGTATTCCTTCCTGGTGATTCAACAAGGTGTTCTCACCCATTGATATTGCCAACAGACATCTCTTGTCCCGAAAGGAGTCAAAGCGTTATTCGAGATGACAAAAAATAACTTGAACTAGTTGAGAAAATCTGTTTTTCTTTTTCGAAACTTTCAAATGGACGACTGCTGATATTCAATTGGACGAGAATATTTTTACAATTGGACGACAGCGATTTTACGATGAGCCGTGATGGAGAAACAGAATTTATATCCACGCTATATCCGTTATCGTATTGAAGAAGCATTGGCTGATACGCCTGTAGTTTTGATTCATGGGCCGAGGCAGTGCGGGAAGACGACATTAGCGAGACAGATTGGGGATGAAAGGGGCTACGCCTATTTTACTTTTGATGATGATGTGCAACGGGCGGCAGCGAAGGCGGATCCGGTTGGCTATGTGGCAGATCTGCCAGAGCGGGCGGTGCTTGACGAAGTGCAGCGCGCTCCAGAATTGTTCACATCTTTAAAGGCTGAAGTAGATAATCGACGGGAGCCTGGCCGGTTTATTTTTCCTGGCTCAGCCAATGTACTACTGGTGCCTAAGCTGGCCGATTCGCTGGCTGGGCGTATGGAAATCTTGCGATTACATCCTTTGTCTCAAGCGGAGCTTGTCAGTAAAAATTCCAGTTTTCTACCAATGTTGTTCAAAGCAGCCTTCCAAACAGGACCGTCCGGGCAGCGATTGGGGCTTGCGCTTGCCGAAAGGGTTGTGGCCGGAGGTTTTCCATCCGCGCTTGAACGTGCTACACAACGAAGGAGAATGGCATGGTATCGGGATTACACTGACACGTTGATTCAGCGAGACATCCGTGACCTGGCGCGTATCAGTGCGCTGGATGCTTTACCGCGTTTATTAACGCTGGCTGCTGGACAAACCGCGTGCTTGGTGAATATTTCTGAACTTGCAGCCCCTTTTCAAATGAGCCGCCCTACTATTCGTGAATACGTAACGCTACTGTCACGGATTTTTTTGCTGGAAGAATTGCCCCCATGGCATGGCAACCGTATGAAGCGTCTTATCAAAACACCCAAGTTACATCTAGGCGATACTGGATTGGCTTCAACGCTGCTCGGTTTGAATTCAGAAATGCTATGGAATGATCGTGCTGTATTTGGGAGGCTTTTGGAGACATTCATCTATCAAGAGCTACGTCGGCAAGCAAGCTGGCAAGAAGAAACAATAATCTTCAGCCATTTTCGGGACAAAGACAAGGTTGAAATAGATTTCGTCTTGGAATCGGGAAACCGCATCACTGGAATTGAAGTTAAAGCTGCTGCAACTGTAACCGGCGATGATTTCAAAGGACTACGTAAACTCCAAGATGCAATTCAAGAAAGATTTGTCGCAGGTGTGGTTCTGTATGACGGAGGTGCGGTTGTGCCATTTGGTAGCAATCTTTATGCTGTACCAATATCCAATCTATGGGAAACAGGCTGAAAAAAATCTTTGGTAAGATCAAATTGTTGATTCCCACTTTAAAATACACTTTTTTGTTTGATTATCCTGGTAACATTTTCTGATTATTTGACCGCTGCTAGTCGATTACAGATCACACCAAAAGGTCAAGCCCTTCGGGTGTCGTCGCAAGCTCCTCCAACCTTTCGGTGTGATCTGTAATCGACTAAATCAGCTATTAGGAATCAAAACAAAATAAAATTTTGTTTTGATTATTGCTCAACGAGTCCGGTGAAAAAGGTACGATATTTTTCAATATAAAGTGAGGACCAACATTGGATACAATCCAAACAGCCTTTCCCACCCCCTGAAAGTGAATACACAATTGCCTATAGAATTTCCGATCTCACCAAAAATAATGACCCATATGCCGCCAATAATTCCCCCTATCGTTAAGCAATATCCAATAAATATTTCCTTGTTCATGAATCGGTAGATTTGTTTCAAGATGAGATATTTAGAAGTTTGTCACCGCCAATAAGGGGGATAAGACGAAAAAGAACATTGTCTATAACCCCTGATTCAGCAGTTGTGATCTTTTTAGCTGCTCGATCTTGCCATGATAAAGTTTGGATAAGACTAGCGGCAACCACTGAGGGCTTATCGAGATTATTGATTGGGACCTCAGTTATTCCACCCCTGATACTGGTGCTGATAGGACAGCAGATCAATAAACCTGTTTGTTTGTTATAGGCTTTGCTTGATAAGACAAGTGCTGGACGATACTTACCAATTTCACGGCCCTTTGTAGGCTCAAAGTCCAACCATATTATATCGTTTCGGTCAGGAATATATCGGGCCACTACTCACCCCACTCTTTAGGGGCTATTTCTGCCAGTTCATCGGCATGTGCAGAATGAGCAGTTAACCCTTTAAGCAGATCTTTTTCCGAAAATGGAAAGCCTCTTTTTTCCTTGATAGGCTCAATTATCAGTTTTCCACTTTGAATAGTGATATTAATCTCACTCCCTTCTTCAACGCCAATGTCTCTTGCATAGGCGGCTGGTATAGTATTGCCCAAACTGTTACCTATTTTTCTGACTGTTGTTTTCATGATCTTTACCCCTTATATAGTAACATTGTTATTACATAGACAACCATAACACCGCCCACTGCAAGTGTCAACAATGTTATTACGGAAAATTCTATTTCGACAAAAAAAGGGGAAAGGGGTGTTTTGAGTTCGAGACACTACCTTTCAGCAAGCATTACCACCTCCCACCCACAATCGAACATGAAGGTTAGAAGTGGCTCCTCATTTTTAAACAGTTTCATGGCCCAATTTAGGTGTATATTAGCACTGCCAAGATCAATGTCTTAACCACAATGCCAACTTTTAGTTTATTTCTGAGCCTTCGAATCGGGCCAAACCGGATATTTGCCTTGGCCGCTAAGAGAATTTTACCTTAGCGGTGGCAATGAAAGCATCTTCAAGTCAGCCAAGATATGATTTTTGGCATCAATCGCTGGACAAGGTGTTCTACCCTTCTTGGACAACGCTGCCATCATTCCAAACTGCAGGCCTATCGCCAGTTTTATCCCATGCTGCCGGACATTCACCGCAACCTTCTCTTCAACGGCGTGTGCCGCCACAAGATCAGGATCGAGTTTATTGTGAATCGTTTTATGTTCTGCAGAAAATATTGGTAAGGTTAACCTCGTACACAAAATCCAGGAATATCGCTAGCAACGAGCAATTTTTTGCAATTTCCTGCGTTGCCGCTTTGTCGATGGTGAAAAAATGCGGATAATGGTCAATATCGAATTGCGTCCCCATTACTTGAGGCGGCATGAAGACCTTTCGACAACTCAACGGAATCTCGGGAACGCTCATGACACAGAGGCTATCAGGTGGATCGTGGCGCTTTACGGATAGGCATGCCTCGACGGGTGAGGATCTGTCATCACCCCGTTAATCGCAACAGTAGATCTATCAGGTCTGACGATTACAAAAAAGATCGCACCTTCTAATTGGCAACGTTAACATGAAAATCACCGGCTTTCTCACGCATTTTCTGGTTCTTTTGCATCAAAATAAATTCGAGATGGAGAAAATGTCGTACCGTTAGCCGTGGGACATACGGTCTCTGCCATGCAACGGTTTGGCTACTAAGCGCACTCCTAGAGCGGCGCAGACACGATTAATGGTTTCAAAGCGAGGATGAGCTTTGGGTCGGAGCGCCTTGTAAAGTGCTTCCCTGGTAATCCCTGCCGCTTTGGCGACCTCGCTCATGCCACGAGCGCGTGCGGCAACGCCAAGGGCGTGGGCAAGTTCGGAGGCGTCACCATCCTCAATGACCATGGTCAGATAGGCCGCGATATCTTCTTCATTGTTTAGATGGCTAGCCATGTCGAATTCAGGCAATGTGGAGATATGAATTTTTTTCTGGTCCATGGTTTACTCCTCAATGGTGGCAGCAATTGCTGCGGCTTTTTTGATGTCAGCGGATTGACAGGACTTGTCCCCACCGCCAAGCATCACAATCAGTGTTTGGTCCCGGTGTAGGTAATACATCCGCCAACCGGGGCCGAAATGCTCACGCATTTCGTAAAGACAGCTACCGATGGACTTCACATCGCCGAGGTTGCCTTGCTGCGCTTTGTCCAGTCTTCTGGCTAGGCGGAGGCGGGTGGTGTTGTCCTTCAAGCCGGCAAGCCAACTCTCAAAGGCAGGAGTGAGTTTGATCGTGTACATATCTGTATTGTAATCGTTCGACTACAGATGACAAGGAAATTCTAACGGTTTCGCTATTGAATCTCAGATTTGAACCGCCAATCCTAAAAGATGGTAAGGATCATGAGTTTTACATGTTTCCTGAACACCAACGAACATGTGCGAAAAAATCGGCAGCTGCCTTCTCAAAACTATTTACTCTTTTTCTTCTTTAAAGGGAGTACCATTTGTGAACATTGCAGACTGGCAAACTCGGGATCCTTATGAACAAGAGTTGCCTCTTCCATAATAGCAGTTGCCGCGATCCATGCGTCGGCCAGCGAAAGACTCTCTGTAGCCTTAATGGTCGCCGCTTTTTCGAGCAATGGTGGGCTTTCGTGCATTATAGTCAGTGGCAGAGATTGAACCTGTTCATATGCAAATCGGCCCTGCTGCTCTCCTTCGTCTTTCCAAACCCTGTAAAAAACCTCCATCAGTGAGATAAAAGAGATCAATACTTTTACCTCTCCACGATCAGCGCGATAGAGAAGATCCGCAACCTCCTCAGCACCGGACTCATTATCCCGTAAAGTGAGAATTGCAGAAGTATCAAAGATATAAGATTTCATTCGTGCTCCCGGTCTACAAGCCTATCCTCCAA
Source organism: Desulfobulbaceae bacterium (assembly GCA_963678525.2). GTDB lineage: Bacteria > Desulfobacterota > Desulfobulbia > Desulfobulbales > Desulfobulbaceae > Desulfogranum. Next base: position 458,357 of record CAXXDG010000001.1, on the reverse strand, counting down.
CAGTCGTGCAGTCGCCCCCCCTTTTCCTTTTCCACGAAAAGCGGCAACAGGGTCTTTTTTCACGGGCACAACGCGAATTGTATTATCCTCTACAATCCACTCCAGGCCATCTGAAGGAGTAATTTGAAACTGACGACGTACTTCTGCGGGAATAACTGTCTGTCCTCTTTTGGTTACTGTGCTACGCATGGTTTCACCCTCCTCTTTGTTGAATTACTTTTATAATAAAATTGTAATTCAACAACAAGAGGACGTCAAGCAGTATTGTCATAGAAATCAGGAAGAATAAGTCACATTTTAGGGAGGCATTCAAGAAGGTTGTAAATGGCAAGATCAACCAATTAAGAAAAATTGTAATTTTACCTTATTCCTGATAAGGACAAACCGCAAGCCTCTGAGAATCACAGTATTTTTCTGACCGTGTTTTTTCTAGTCGGTCACCTGAGAATAGTTTAGATTGCCTTGTGAAACCTCTCAAAGAGGCAATGTGATTGCGAAATGAGGTTACTCCTATATCTCACTTACGTATGGGTAACCACGGTGTATTCTCGCTCTTACAGGGTACCTGTAGGCGCGAATGGGCCAAACTCGCCTGGGGGGTGATTTGACCACTACCAGCAGGGACAGGTCGGAGTATGTAAGCTTTTAGAATTTTGAAATAACACGGGTGAAGGAAATGTCTGACGGATCAGGAAAGCTTCACCTTCACTACCTGCGTGACCGGGAACCGTTCACCTGTGTCAGGGTAAGTAAAGTGTTCCTGGAACAGTATCAACCGGCAGCGGGTGGATATTACCTTGTTGCAAAGGGCGGGTATAAATCGTTCTCCCCGGTGGAGCTGTTGTTCATGGTTGATTGTCAAGCTGACGAACTGAAGTAAGAGCATAACGAGAGAGAAGGGGGCTGCCTGTATGGGTGGCCCTTTTTTGTTGCCGGGAGCGTTACAGTGTAACAGGATGGTAAGAGGGGCAGGGAGAACAACTACTCTGTTTTGAATTAAGGAAAATCCAAAAAACGAGGGACAGATGAGGGATAAATCGCCCTAAACGAAAAAAGCACGTAACCGGTTACCCGGCTAAGTGCTTGATATATATGGTGGGCCGTCGGAGACTCGAACTCCGGACCAATTGATTAAGAGTCAACTGCTCTACCAACTGAGCTAACGGCCCATGCATTATATGTGGGAGCCCACAAGTATCACAAGAATGTGCTCACGTCAACAATGAATGTACTGTTGTGAGCTTTTGTCTGCAGAAACATTATGCCGCCCGTATTTTGGGCTGCAGTTTCCCGTAAATTATGCAAAACTGCTTGACATTGGCGAGAATCAGCCTATTTTCAGATTGTTTCACGTCTCTTTCAGTGGAGGTTTCAGGATGGGGCATTATGCCGCAGTGAAATCCGGTTGCTGCAATCACAAGATCTCTCTGTATATGCGCATATGCGAGATCAGAGCATTTTTTTAGGGTGAACATATTCACTCTGCGTGAAAATATCCGGTTGAAGGGTATAGGTAATTGTGCATATACCTACCGGATATGACATTATTTCTTACAATTACATGAGGAATGCGGGGCTGCCCCTTTCCGTCACACATGGATAAATCATCAGAAACGACTACCCAGGACGATGCTCCCTCGAGTAAGGGGGTAATTGAGAGATTACGATCTATTTTTCGTCTGCGAGGAACCCCCGATACAACAGAAGAACTGGAACATGAGATTCAGGGCCTGCTCGAAGAGGGTGAAGAGCAGGGGCTGATAACCAGCGAAGAGGAACGGCTGATCAGTTCCATTTTTGACTTTCGTGAGACCGAGGCTTCTGAAATTATGACTCCCCTGGCTGATATGGTCTGCGCGGAAGAGAATATGTCCGTGGAAGAACTGATTCAGCTGATCAATGAAGAAGGATACACCCGGATCCCTTTGTACAGGGAAAACCTTGATCACATCATCGGCATTCTCCATGTCAAGGACCTGCTGAGGCTTTGTGCCGACGGCGGTGATCAGGAGCGTGACATTCATCAGTACCTCATCCCCCCGACCTTTATCAGGGAATCAAAACCCATCACCGAGTTGCTTCGGGAATTTCAGACCAAGAAAAACCATATGGCCGTCGTGGTTGACGAGTTCGACAGTGTGCGCGGCCTGATCACCCTGGAAGACGTGATCGAGGAAATCGTCGGTGAAATTGATGACGAGCACGACCAGGACGAAAGCTGGCTGCGGGTAGTGGACGACAAAACCGTGATCGTTGACGCCAAGATCGACGTGGAAGATGTGGAAAATCATTTCGCAGTTACTCTTCCCGAGGGCCCCTATGAATCGGTCGGAGGTTTTATTGTTCACCAGTTGGGGAAGGTTCCTGAAGTCAATGCAAGGGTGGAAAGCGACCAGCTTATCTTCAGAGTTCTGGGCGCTGATAAGAGACGGGTGAAATCTGTTCGGATCAAAAAGCGGTCAGATGGCATTGTACCCGGCGTCTGAATTGTCCTGCGTCCGGGGAATCGGCTGTTCGCTTTTTTCATTTGCCCTCCTGTTCGCCGGCATGCCCGGGCTGATCGGCTGCTGGCCGTTACTCTTTGTGGCCCTGATTCCTCTTCTCTATACCTGCCTTTACAGCACGCCTCGAAACAGCTTTGTTGCGGGCCTGGTCGGCGCCTTTTTGTATCAGCTGGCAACCATGTACTGGATACTTATCGTCCTGGGGCAATACGGCGGGCTGCCCATATGGATATCCGTACCTGCGTTGATACTGCTTGCCCTGTATATGGCCGTTTATCCAGGGCTGTTCTGTCTGCTGCTCAGCCGTTTAGCCGGGCGGTCCTGGCATAAAGAACGCTCCATCGCACCCCTTGTCTGGGCTGCGCCTGTTCTTTGGGTAGGATTGGATTATCTGCGCAGTGTCCTGTTTACCGGTTTTCCCTGGATGGATATCGGCTATGGGCTGTATACGCAACCGCAATTAATCCAGGCCGCCGATCTGGGAGGACATTACCTGGTCACCTTTGGGCTGGTGCTTGCCAACAGTTTTGTTCTGGCCGTCGTTGATCGGCAGCGTCGCTCCGTGCACTGGAATATCACCCTGGAGAGAAGGTTGCTTCTGTATGCCTGCGCGTTTCTTGTGTTTATCTTCGGGTATTCCTATCTTCGCTATGAAGTAGTCGGTTCCCAGGCCACCCGGGCATTGCAGGCAAAAATCGGTGTGGTGCAGGGTAACATAGATCAGTCGTTGAAATGGTCTGCAGAGAAAAAGCTGCAGACCGTTGAAAAATATATCTCTCTTTCGGAAAGGCTGCTTGAAAACAGGGATACCGAACTGATGGTCTGGCCGGAGACAGCTCTCCCTTTTTATCTGCAGAATGATCCACTGGCTGATCATGTTGGAAATTTTGTTCAACGAAACAATGTCTGGCTGCTGACCGGAACTCCCATGTATGAAGTGGTGGAGCCAAAGAAAGTCCGGTACTTCAATGCTGCTGTCCTGATAGATGCTGCGGCGCGGGTATCAGGTTTCTATGCGAAAAGACATCTGGTACCCTTTGGTGAATATGTTCCACTGCGGGAGCTGCTGCCTTTTATTGAGCCTCTGGTGGAGACTGCCGGTGATTTTACAGCCGGTGATTCCGCCGGCCCGCTGTCCATGGGACCTGTGAAACCCGGTGTTCTGATCTGTTACGAATCGATTTTTCCGGATATTGCCAGGCAAAGCGTGGCCGAAGGGGCCAATCTCCTGGTCAATATGACCAATGACGCCTGGTACGGAAGATCCAGCGCACCGTATCAGTCTCTGGCTATGGCTGTGTTTCGTGCTGTGGAAACAAAACGCTCCCTGGTACGTGCGGCCAATACAGGTATCAGCGGCTTTGTCGATCCTGTGGGCAATGTCTGGGAAGCGACTGCGATATTTGAGGATAATGCGGTTTCCATGTATGTGCCGGTGTGGGGAAAAAGCACTGTTTTTGCCCGTTCCGGCTGGGTTTTCGGTGCGGCATGCTTCTGCGGTATGGTATCGGTACTGGTGTTCAGGCGAAGTCGGAAGTGAAGGGAAAATTGGAATTGTACTTTTCATCACTTGAGACTTCCGCAATTTCTATGTAATATGATGCCTTTTTTAAAGGGCGCATGGACTGCGCCGGACATGTTAAACATATTGGTAACAAGGATTGTATTATGGCGGAAATCAATGATTCTGCAGAATCTCGTCAGGTGCTCAATGACCTCAAGGGCAGGATGCTTGCCCTGAAGGAGCATCTTTGACTTAGATGGTAAGAAAGAACAGATAGAAATTCTGGAACGTCAGACCCTGTCGCCGAATTTCTGGAATGATCAGGGCACAGCCAAAAAAGTCCAGCGTCAATTGGGGCAACTGCAGGACGTTGTTCAGAGCTGGGAAAAAAATTTCGGTGACATCGAAGATACCGACACCCTGCTGGATATGGCCGTCGAAGAAAACGACGACGAGACTTTCGGGGAAGTCGAATCAAGCCTGGACAACCTGAAGGAGCGTGTTGATCTGGTTGAGCTGGAATGTATGTTCAGCGGCGAACACGACGGCGGCAACTGCATGGTAACCATTCATGCCGGGGCCGGGGGAACAGAAGCCCAGGACTGGGTCGGTATGCTGCTGCGCATGTATCTGCGCTGGGCTGAGAGCAAAGGGTTCAAGGCTGATATCCTTGATCTGCTCCCTGGTGATGAGGCCGGCACCAAGAGTGTGACCATCCTGATACAGGGTAAATATGCGTATGGATATCTTCGTTCCGAGATAGGCATTCACCGGTTGGTGCGGATTTCCCCCTTTGATGCCAGCGGCAGGAGACACACTTCCTTTGCTTCGGTTATGGTTTTGCCGGAACTGGATGATGATGTGGAAGTAGATATCCAGGATAAGGATATTCGCATTGATACCTATCGAGCCAGCGGCGCGGGAGGGCAGCACGTCAACAAAACAGACTCCGCCATCAGGATCACCCACCTGCCTTCAGGGATAGTGGTGCAGTGCCAGAATGAACGTTCTCAGCATCGCAACAAGGACATGGCAATGAAGATGCTCATGTCCAGACTGTATGAGCGGGAAAAGGAAGAGCAAGCCAAGGAGCACGAAAATCTGCAGGGCGATAAAAAAGAGATCGCCTGGGGATCCCAGATTCGCTCGTATGTATTGCAGCCGTATCGGTTGATCAAGGACCACCGAACCTCGCATGAAGAGGGAAATGTGGACGCAGTACTCGATGGCAGGCTGGATGCATTTATTAAAGCCTACCTGCTCTGGCAACCGTCCTAAAGAGGTTCGCGCCGGACAGCACAGGCACAGAAGGGGGTGTGGGCCAGTTTCATCATGAAAACGACAATCCGGCGGCAACAGGAAGAGCTGGAAAAATTCACCCTCTCTCCCTATGCCTGTTTAAGTAGTCAGTCCAGAGGAAGATTCTCTCCCCGGAAAGAGAATCGACGGTGTAATTTGCGAACCGCTTTTCAAAGGGATCGGGATCGCATTCTTCACTCCAAAACGTTCAGGCGCCTGAAACACAAGACCCAGGTATTTCTTGCGCCTGCCGGAGATCATTACCGTACCCGTCTGACTCATGTGCTGGAAGTTTCACAGATCGCGCGAACCATGGCGGTTTGTCTGCGTTTGAACGAATACCTGACCGAGGCCATCGCCCTGGGACACGATCTGGGGCACACACCTTTCGGACATGCAGGGGAATTCAGCCTCAACCAGCTGCATCCAAAGGGGTTTAAGCACAACAACCAGAGTCTGCGGATTGTCGATTTTCTGGAAAATGACGGCCTGGGGCTTAACCTGACCTGGGAGGTGAGAAACGGGATTCTCAAACATTCCAAGGGGTATGGCGACATCCTTCCTGACAGCGGCAATGAACTGGCAGCTACCCTGGAAGGTCAGGTCGTTCGCGTTGCAGATATCATGGCCTATGTCAACCATGATCTGGATGACGCCTTGCGAGCTGATATGGTGCATGGAGTGGATATCCCTTCACATCTTCGTCAAGCCTTGGGAGACGATTCTTCCGACAGGATCAATGCCATGGTCAGTGATTTGGTCAAAACGACCCTGCGTATCGATGACGGAAAACTGCACCTCAGCAACGGCATGAAGGAAACCATCAATGAAATGCGCGCTTTTCTTTATGACAACGTCTATCGAAACCGGCGCGTCCACAGTGAGTTTGAGAAGGCCCAGCGGATTATCCGTGACCTGTACGCCTATTTTCTCAGCCACGAGTTCCCGGAACACGGTACCGGAAAATGCTGCAGCCGGACTGAACCGGAGACGGACTCGGAGCGGAGAAAGAGAAATCGTGAGGTCTGTGATTTTATAGCAGGGATGACCGATCGCTACGCCCTTTCCCTTTACACCCAGATATTTATGCCCAAGCCTTGGAGTATGCGCTGAAATTGACCTGAGGCAGGGCGATAAGAAATCAAGAAACCAAACAGCTGGTGAGCTGTTTATTGCACAATATGAATAAGGAAGCCGTGGAAACAAACGAAAAATACGATCTGCCCAAGGGGTACGAGTTTGATGAAGTGGAGCGGCGCTGGTATACGCGCTGGCTTGAGGAGAAAACCTTTGCGGCAAAGATGGAAGAAGGAGCGCCGTCCTTTTCCATCGTTATTCCTCCGCCCAACGTGACCGGAGTTCTCCACATCGGACATGCCCTGAATAATACCCTGCAGGATATTCTGGTTCGCTATCATCGCATGAAGGGACATAATACCCTTTGGGTGCCCGGTACCGATCATGCCGGTATTGCCACCCAGAATGTGGTGGAGCGGCAGCTGGCAACGGAAAGCAAGACACGGCATGATCTGGGGCGTGAAGGGTTCATCGAGCGGGTATGGAAATGGCGTGAAGAAAAGGGCGGTACGATTATCAATCAGCTCAAACGTATGGGCGCTTCCTGCGACTGGGACAGGGAACGATTTACCATGGATGAAGGCCTGTCCATGGCTGTACGCGAGGTGTTTGTCCGCCTGTACAAAGAAGGCCTGATTTACAAGGGAGATTACATCGTCAACTGGTGCCCCCGATGCCATACCGCTTTGGCTGACGACGAGGTTGAGCATGATCCCACGGACGGCAAGCTGTATCATATTCGCTATCCTTTTGCCGACGGGTCCGGTTACGTGGTGGTTGCCACAACCCGTCCGGAAACCATGCTGGGCGATACGGCGGTAGCTGTTCATCCGGAAGATGAGCGCTATCAGGGTCTGGAGACAATAGGCATTTCCCTGCCCCTGACCGACAGAACCATTCCCGTGGTCCTGGATCATCACGTGCAGCGCGAGTTCGGTACCGGTGCGCTCAAGGTTACCCCTGCCCATGACCGCGACGACTACGAGATCGGTTTGCGCCATGACCTGGAACGACTCAAAGTTATGGACGACAAGGGGGTCATGAACGAGGCTGCAGGGGAATATGCAGGGCTTGAGCGCTTCGAGTGCCGTAAAAAGATAGTTGCCGATCTCGAGGAGCAGGGCTTTCTGGAGCGCATCGAGGAGTATCAGCATGCGGTGGGCAAGTGTTATCGCTGCGCCACGGTTGTTGAGCCGACTACCTCCAAACAGTGGTTCGTTTCCGTGCGTCCCCTGGCTGACAAGGCTGTTGCAGCGGTTCAGGAAGGGAAAATCAACATCTACCCCAACACCTGGTACAAGACCTTTTATTCATGGATGGACAATATTCGTGATTGGTGCATCTCCAGACAAATCTGGTGGGGGCATCGCATTCCGGCCTGGACCTGTGCCGACTGCGGTGAGGTCATGGTTGAAATCGATGACCCTTCGACATGCAGTAAATGCGGCAGTTCCAGGCTGCAGCAGGAAACCGATGTGCTCGATACCTGGTTCAGTTCCGCTCTATGGCCCTTCTCCACCTTGGGCTGGCCTGAGCAGACAAAGGAGTTGGCGACATTTTACCCCACCTCCGTACTGATAACCAGTTTTGACATCCTCTTTTTCTGGGTTGCCAGAATGATGATGATGGGGTTGCACTTCATGGATGAGGTTCCTTTCCGCGACGTGTATCTCCATGCCCTGGTCAGGGACAAACATGGGAAGAAAATGTCCAAATCCACGGGCAACGTCATTGATCCGCTGGTCATGATCGGGCAATACGGCACAGATGCTTTCCGCTTCACCCTGACAGCTTTTGCAGCCCAGGGACGAGAGATCCGAATGGATGAAGAGCGGGTTGAGGGATACCGGCGTTTTATCAACAAGCTGTGGAACGCGGCCCGTTTTGCCCAGATGCATTTGAAAGAGGTGGAGCCGGATATCACCGAGGTTATCAGACAGCCGGCAGAACTTGATCTTGTTCATCAGTGGATTTTGAGCCGGACGAACCAGACCGTTATCGAGGTTCGCAGGGCCCTTGATGAATATCGTTTTAACGATGTTGCCTCCCTGATGTATCAATTTATCTGGCACGAGTTCTGTGACTGGTACGTGGAGTGGATAAAAGGTGACCTGTACAGTCAGGATGTTGTTCGCACACGCCATGCGCGCGGTGTGCTCCTGCATGTCCTGGAGACTGTTCTCAAGCTGCTGCATCCTGTGGCGCCTTTTGTTACGGAAGAGATCTGGAGTCAGCTGCCGGGTAAGCGTACAACCATTATGACAGAGGCTTTTCCTGAGTCTGAGACGTTGCTCGAGAATACGTCTGCAGAAGACAGTATGAATCTGCTTATGGAGGTGATTTCAGGCCTGCGAACGGTACGAACCGAAGCGGAACTGCACCCTACGGCGAAGATTGAGGCGACCATCATTTGTCCTGACAAGGAGAAGCGCGGTCTCCTTGAAACATTTGTGCCTGCAATGCAGACAATGGTGCGTGCAAAAAACATTACCGTGGCGGCAAGCGGCAGCGTACCCGATGATGCCGGGCATACGATGGTTCAGGATATTGAACTGGTGGTGCCGCTGTCCGGGTTGATTGATGTTGCAGCAGAGCTGGAAAAACTCGATCGTGAACAGGCAAAACTTGATAAAGAATTGCAGCGGGTGCGTGGGAAGCTGGGCAATGAGAAATTTCTCGGCAATGCTCCTGCTGAGGTCGTAGCCAAGGAAAAAGAAAAGCTGGTTGAACTTGAGGCCCATCTCGCCAAGAACCAGGAATCCGTAACCCGTTTGCAGAATTTACGCTGATATGGATAGTTATCTTCTTGAGGCCGGCCTCCACGGTTTTCTTCGTGAAGACCTGGAGCATGGCGATATAACGACGGATGCCGTCTTTGGGCCTGAAGAGCAGTCCAAAGCCCGCTTTGTTGCACGGCACCCTATGGTTGTTGCCGGTATGGAAACGGTGGCTGCAAAGGTCTTTACCCTCCTGGATCCCCGGGTTCTGTGCCTGCATCCTGTTCCGGACGGCAGGCGTGTCGATACAGGGGCGGTACTGCTTGAACTGGAGGGCGCCACGCGCGCCCTGCTGCGGGGCGAGCGGGTTGCCTTGAACCTGGTTCAGAGGCTTTGCGGCATCGCTACCCGGACAGCCGCTTTTGTTGAGTTGGTGGCTGATCTGGACGTGAAGATAGTTGATACCCGGAAAACCACGCCCGGATTGCGTATGCTGGAAAAGTATGCTGTACGCACCGGCGGAGGTTACAACCATCGTTACAGTCTGAGTGACGGCGTGCTGATTAAGGATAACCATATTGCTGCCTGTGGTTCCATTGCCGAGGCTGTTCAAAAGGCGCGCAAGCAGGTGCCCCACAGCATCCGGATAGAGGTGGAAACCGATACCATGGAGCAGGTTGAGGAGTGCCTGCGCTGTGGTGTTGAAATTATCATGCTCGATAATATGAGCCCGGCAACCATGCGGGAAGCTGTTCGCCTGATTGCCGGAAAAGCCATAGTTGAAGCCTCGGGCGGGGTCAATTTGGAGACTGTGCGCGGTATCGCTGAAACCGGAGTGGATATCATATCCATTGGAGGGCTGACCCATTCGGCACCTTCCTGTGATATCGGCATGGACTGGCTCTGATTGTGCAAAAAAGGCTTTTTATCGCTCTGGACTTGCCCGAAGACATCCAGGAGCGCATCAGACCGTTGGGCTGCGGACTACCGAATGCACGCTGGGTTCCACCCGAACAGATGCATTTGACCTTGAGTTTTATAGGGGAGGTTGACGGTTTGACCTTCCATGACATCCGGGAAGCATTGCATGAGGTCGCAGCACCGCCGCTCAGGCTGCAGCTGGATGGTATAGGTTTTTTTCCGCCCAGGGGAAAGCCCAGAGTGGTATGGATAGGCCTCACCCGTAATGAAGCTCTTTATAATCTACAGAAAAAGATCCACACCCGGTTGCTGCAGTTAGGCCTGGATATGGAGACACGAAAATATAGTCCCCATATTACCATTGCCCGGTTGAACAACACGCCGCCGGCCAAAGTCGGACGATACATGGAGGAGTATGGATTGTTCCGCACCCGGCAATTTGACGTGGATCGATTTATTCTATACTCCAGCATCCTTGGTCGCAAAGGAGCTATGCATCTGGTTGAGCAGGAGTATCAATTATACGGTAAGTAGAAGGAGTCGCGTTGAGCGTCGTTTCGCGGACGACTCAGAAAATCAACGTACCCTGTATGATGAAGAAGAAAAATGGATACAGGCTCGGGGAGCAATAAAAAAAGGGTTACCAAAAGGTAACCCTTGAATATGCATGGAGGCGACGAGCGGATTCGAACCGCTGAATAATGGTTTTGCAGACCACTGCCTTACCACTTGGCTACGTCGCCTTACTCTGTGCGGCCCCTTTATACCACAGTTTAAAATTTTGACAAGAGGAAATTGCGTCTATGGGAACAACACTTTGGGCGTTGGTTCAGGATCACGAGAAAGAACTGCAGGAGCTGCAGGAACGGATCGGTTATTCTTTCCGAGACCTGCAGCTCCTGCAGCTCTCCCTTGTGCACAGTTCGTTTGCCTTTGAGCGGTTGGATGATAATCGCCACAATGAAACCCTGGAATTTTTGGGTGATGCGGTCCTGGACCTCGCAGTCGGTTATATTCTTTTTGTTCGTTATCCCAAACTGCGAGAAGGCAAACTTACCCGTATCCGCTCTGCACTCGTCAATGAGACCGGCCTTGCCCATATGGCCAGAGAGCTGGATCTGGGACAGTACCTCTTATTGGGCCGGGGCGAGGATGCATCCAGCGGCCGGGAAAAATCATCCATTCTCAGCTGCGCCTATGAGGCTCTGGTGGGCGCACTTTTTCTTGACGGCGGCTATGATCAGGCCCTGGATTTTGTGCGCCGTTTTTTTGAACCCCTTATTAAAGAACGGGGGAATCTGCTCGTCAATGCCGACGCTAAAAGCGCTCTTCAGGAGTTGCTGCAGGAACAGCATAACGAAGGACCTGAGTATGTAATGGTGGAAGAGGAGGGTCCCGCCCATGCACGAATTTTTTCAATTTCCGTCAGGTTCCAGGGAAAAGAACTTGGTCTGGGAAAAGCATCCAGCAAGAAAGAGGCCGAGCAGCTGGCTGCCCGTGCCGCTCTGGAATTGCTGCAGGAAAAAGACCGGGAATAAGCGCTCTTGTCTCTTACCCGTCAGGTTCCGGCATGTCTTTAATTATCCCTCTGTTTATTCCCCATGAGGGGTGTCCCCATGCGTGCATTTTTTGTAACCAGCATTCCATAAGCGGCGAACAGGCTACAATCGACGCTGACAAGGTTCGACAGACCGTGGAGCAATGGCTGCAATGGAAAAATTCGGGCCGGCAGTGTATGGTAGCCTTTTACGGAGGCAGTTTCAGCGGTTTGCAACAGGAGCGTCAAGAGGAACTCCTGAACGCTGTACAGCCGTATCTGCGCGAGGGAAGCGTGGATGCCGTCCGTGTTTCAACGCGGCCGGATTATATTGATTCCCGGCGACTTTCGCTGCTTCGAAGATATGGAGTGACCACTGTGGAGTTGGGGGTGCAATCCCTGGACGACGGAGTGCTGCAGGCGTGCAGACGGGGGCATACCGCACAACAGGTCAGGGAAGCTGTTTCGTGTTTACGGGTATCCGGCTTTCTTGTCGGCATACAGTTGATGCTGGGGTTGCCCGGACAAAATTTTACTTCTTTACGCAGGACGGTCTCTGCGACCATTGCTCTTGCTCCGGATATGGTGCGCATCTATCCGGCGCTGGTGGTTGCCGGCTCCAGGCTGGAACAACTGTGGAAACAGGGAAAATTCACACCGCTATCCCTTGGGAAGGCGGTTGTTCAGGCTGCGTATATGAAAAAACGGTTTGATAAAGCTTCCATCCGGGTTATACGCATGGGGTTGCAGGCTGGAGACTCTCTGGATCAGACTTTTCGGGCAGGCCCTTATCATCCGGCTTTTGGAGAGATGGTGTTCAGTCGAATGATGTTCCATAGAGCCCGAAAAATACTTGCCGCCTGCAGCAGCCGTGATAGTGTGCGCCTGGTGATCAACCCCAAGGATCAGTCGATTTTTAGAGGAGTGCGGTCGGCCAACCTCCACCGGTTATCCGAACTTGGACTTCTTGAGCGATGCAGCCTGGAGACAAGCGTCGATGTTGCGCGTCATACCATACGCTGTGATGGAGAAGAATAAACGATGTTTAGCGGTTTTTTATGCTCAGTATTAATGATTTAAGCCTGCAGTACGGCAGTAAGCATATCTTTAAAAATGTCTCTGCGCAAATTCATACCGGTGACAGGGTAGGGCTGGTCGGCGTGAACGGCACCGGCAAGTCAACCCTGCTCAAAATCATGTGCAGGCAGCAGGATGTGGATCCTGGAATTGTTACCGCAGCCTCATGGTTTTCCGTGGCCTATCTTCCCCAGGAAATCCATGCCGATCTCGGTGAGCGAAGCCTGTATGAGGAGGCGGAATCCGCCTTTGCCGATGTACTTGCCAAAGAACGTGAACTGCAGGAGGTCAGCAGGGAACTGGCTGTACTTGACGAGGATGATCCGAAAATAAAAGAACTGCTTACCCGCCAGGGAGACCTGCAGCATGCGGTTGAAGGCTGTGATATTTTTCGCATGCGCCCCCGGATTGAACAGATCCTGACCGGTCTGGGATTTTCCCAGCCAGATATGGAACGCAAGGTTTCCAGTTTTTCCGGTGGTTGGATAATGCGTCTTCTGCTCGCCAAATTACTGTTGCAGAAACCTTCCCTGCTGCTGCTGGATGAGCCCACCAACCACTTGGATTTGGACTCCCTGACCTGGTTGGAATCCTTTCTGCAGCAGTACCAGGGTGCCTTGATTGTTATTTCCCATGACCGAACCTTTCTGGACCGGGTTACCAGTACCACCTGGGAGTTGAGCCTGGGGAGATTGACCGTATATCGCGGTAATTACTCCCATTATCTGGTGGAAAAAGAGCAGCGGATGGAACTGGAACGGGCAGCCTATGATAACCAGCAGGCCTTGATAAAGCAGACCGAGCGGTTCATCACCCGTTTCCGGGCAAAGTCCACCAAGGCAAAGCAGGTGCAGAGCAGAGTCCGACAGTTGGAAAAAATGGAACGCCTGGAGCTTTCTGAAACCGATCGATCCATTTATTTCTCCTTTCCGCCTGCAACCCCTTCCGGCAGAGATGTGCTTATGCTGGATAAGGTAAACAAGACCTACGGAAAGCAGCAGGTTTTTAAAGATGTGGAGTTCGATCTGCAAAGAGGAGACAAACTGGCAGTGGTCGGGGTCAATGGGGCGGGTAAGACCACCCTGCTGAAAATTCTGGCCGGTCTTGAGCCTGCTGAAGGGGAGATCAGACAGGGGCATAATGTGATCCTGACCTATTTCGGCCAGCATCAGGCCCAGGAACTCTCCGGAGAATTAAGCATTCTTGATACCGTCTACCATGCTGCCGACGAGATGACCATTACCCAGGTACGTTCATTGCTGGGGGCTTTTTTATTTACAGGCGATGAGGTCGATAAGAAGGTGCAGGTGCTCTCCGGTGGTGAAAAATCCCGTGTGGCCCTTGCCCGTATGCTGGTGCGTCCGGCAAACCTGATGTTGCTGGATGAGCCCACAAACCATCTGGATATCAGTTCGCAGGAAGTCCTTCAGGATGCCATGGCCCAATATGAAGGCACGATCATCGTTGTTTCCCACAATCGTTTCTTTGTGAACTCTTTCGTCAACAAAGTCCTGGAGATACGGGACGGAAAAGCTGCCGTCTACGAGGGCAATATCGATGATTATCTCGCCCAGAGAGAGAAACTGGAATCCCTGGATGCTGAGAAGAATGAGGTTCGGGAGCAACATAGCGCACAGAACAGGGAAGATACTTCCGAGAACAGGGTCGATAAAAAGAAGCAGCGTAAGCAACGGGCGCTTGAGCGTGAGAAGCTCAACAAAAAGCTCGGACCGTGGAAAAAGAAGAACGATCAGGCCGAGAAGGAGATTGAGCGTCTGGAAATACGGAAATCCGAACTTGAAGAGTTGATGGCAGACCCGGATCTCTATGGGGATCAGGAAAAATGGGCGCAGGTGAGCAAGGAATACGCCGAGGTCGAACGTCGTCTGGAACGAGCGTACTCCCAATGGGAAGAGGCGCAGGTAGCCATCGAAGAAATCGAACAACAGGAGTAACTGCTCACAGTGCACCTGATCTTTCCGCGATCAGCCTGGCTTACGTATGACCAAATACGCTGCACCAGTCTGCTTGTGAAAATATCAGGCACCGTGTAACCAGTTACAAATACAGGGAAGTTATCAAACTAGACTGTGCCCCTATGAGTAGTTACCAACAGGATTGAATCGCACTTCCTGAAACGCCTTGACCATAACGTATAACTGGTGAAAAATATATGAAGAAAATTGCAGCAGTCCTTTTGCTGGCAGCGGCAGTCGTAGCCGGCACCTATGTATATATGTCGAGAAAAGCCGGAGATATTCTCGATTTCGCCTCCTATTTGCCCGGGAATACCCTGGCCGCGGTGAGTATCACCAATCTCAACGAACTCACGGATTCCTTCGGCTCATCTGCTCTGGGAAAGTTTCTGGCAAAGGAAAATATCAATGCCGTCATGGATGAACTGCAGGTCCGGCCGGCGGTTCGTGATCAATATGAAACGACGTATGACAGTGTCGTAAATCTGTTGACAAATCCCGGCTTCCGCGCTGTTTTCGGCAGAGACGCCACCCTGGCCGTTCTCCCTCCTGATATGGCGGCCATGCAGGAATCGCCTGAAAAAGAGCTGCAGCGCTCGACCATCATTTTTGCAAGATCTATGGCCGGCAGTGCTCTGGATGGGCTTGCCAGGCTGATGAGCAGCAGTGTGACCGCTGAAACCGTAGACGGCCGTGAGGTTACCAGAATAACCATGGAGGATGGCCGGAATGTCTATGGATTGACTGATAACGATATGGTCCTGCTCTCCTATGATCCGTCCACCTTGATTCGGTGTATGGCTATTCGGGACGGGGGTGACCGGTTGGCCGGCAATACCGAGTTCGTGCAGGCAGAGGCGTACTGGCAGACGATTTCAGAAGAACGGGTTTACGGGCGTCTTTTTATCCACGGGAACAGTCTGAGAAAGATCGTTGCGGCATCTGGGCAGGAAAACCTTGACCGGTTTTTGGTATATACCCAAGGGATAACCGCCATAGCGGGTATTGCTTTTTATCAGGAAGATCTGCTGCGGGTTGACTCCAAAGCGTTTTTTCTGCCGGATCAGCTGCACGAGGTGATGAAGCATGCCGTCGCCGGTCAGGCTGGAAAAAATACCACCCTGCCGCTCATTGGAGAAAATTGTCTTGCCTATCAATGGTCATCTTCTCTGATTCCCGAACTCACCCGCAGATATCTGCAGGAAGCGGATGATACGAGCTTGTTGAATGTGCGCGCTCTGCTGGCAGATGAACTCGGGCTCTCCATTGATGACGTCCTGGCAGGTTTTGGTCCACAGTACGGCGCAGTGGTAAATGAAATCGTCAAGAGCGGTTTTTTTCCTATCCCCAAACTCCTTTTGTTTGCTGAAATTCGTGATCAAGAGGCAGCGTTGCGAACGGTTGACGGCATTCGAGAGGCTATAAACAGAATAGGGTATGCCAAGGAGCAGGAATGGCCCCATGGTAAGAGTACCATTTACTATTGGTCGATTCTACCGGGTGAAACCACACAGATCGCCCTGGTTATGGCGGATAACATGGTGTATATGGCAAACGGTTCTTCGACCTTGATTGATCTTCTTGATAAACAGGGAACAGAGACGGGTCTGAGTGCCGGGTCAGCTGAGAAAATGGGGACCGCCATACGTGCGCAGGTTGAGCAGGCACGTTTTGGTACCTATCTGATATACCCCAAACGCATGGCAGGGGAAATGCGAGGCATCATGCAGTGGTTGGTTGACATGGCGGCTGTTTCCAAGGGGACCTCGCTGTCCAGGATCAGCGGGGAATGCATCCGTCTTATGCAGTCGATCGAGGTTATGACGGGAACGACTACTCTTGCCGATGATCACGCATCCTGGAGTTGGACGTTGAAACCTGTGCTCCTGCAAGAGGAGAAGTAATACGGTATTGTGTAATTCCAGCCGGCCCTGATTGTAATCCGCCGGAGAGCTGCAAGAAAAAGGTAAGCGATCACGGGGTGCCGAATCTGCGGTGTTATCTGCCTGTTTACCTACAGGTGTACGCTGCATAGGCCGATGCCCGGCATCTCCGGCACTCCGTAATCGCTTACAGGTTTGGTGATAGCCGGTACTTTGGGGAATTTACCGCCTGATCGCTTACGGAAAAAGCTCTTGCCCAAGAGGTGAATTTCGGGGTAATGATGGTGCTTCGTGTGAGGAAATTAATAAACGAAAGTCCAAGTTGAGAGGCTTGGGGGTGTGTTTTCAGGCGACGGATTTCCGTCGGACGGGAGACTACAAAGGAGGCGGAAGTGGTTTTTGAAAGTGAAAATAAACTCTGGCTGTCAGGCAACGAGGCGATTGCCCTGGGTGCCTGGGAAGCAGGTATCACAGTGGCAAGCGGATACCCTGGGACTCCATCCACGGAAATCATGGGGAATTTCAACACCTATGAGGGTGTGTATGCCGAATGGGCGCCTAATGAAAAAGTGGGCCTGGAAGTAGCCGTCGGCGCTTCCTTTACCGGGGCAAGAGCGCTGGCGACCATGAAGCATGTCGGCCTGAATGTGGCTGCAGATCCGCTGTTCACCTCTGCCTATACAGGCGTTCGAGGCGGTCTGGTGATTCTTACAGCCGATGATCCGCAGATGCACAGTTCCCAGAACGAGCAGGATAACCGCAACTATGCTTTTGCAGCTAAAATGCCCATGCTGGAACCTTCCGACCCTGCGGAAGCAAAGAATATGGTAGGCCGGGCCATAGCCTTGAGTGAAGAACTCGATACCCCGGTACTGTTTCGTATTACGACCCGCATAGCCCACGTCAAGGGCGTGGTGGAAAAAGGCGAGCGGGTTGAACTGCCGCAGACATCCATAGAAAAGGTGCCGGCCAAGCTGGTTATGCTTCCCGGGAATGCACGGGTGCGGAGAAAGTATGTTGAAGAACGTATGGCAAAGGCCGGGGAGCTTGCCGAAACCATGCCGGAAAATTACATTGAATCCGGTACGGGCAAGCGAGGTTTCATTGCTGCCGGCACTTCCTATAACTATGTAAAGGAAGCCTTTCCCGAGGCACCGGTTCTGAAACTCGGCATGGTATGGCCGCTGCCGAAAAAAATGATCCGCGAGTTTGCCGATACGGTGGAAGAACTGATCATTGTTGAGGAACTCGATCCTTTTTTGGAAAATCATATCAAGGCCATGGGCATAGCATGTCACGGGCAGGATATCATTCCGACCCAGGGAGAGCTGAACTCTTTTATCGTGAAGAAGGCCGTTGCCCCGGAATCCATTCCAGAGCTTTTTGCTCCCCTTGAGCTGCCCATGCGGCCGCCGAACATGTGTGCCGGGTGTCCGCATCGAGGCCTGTTCTACGGCCTGTCCAAAATGAAAAATGTCTTTGTCTCCGGCGATATCGGCTGCTACACACTTGGGTTCCTGCCCCCGCTTTCAGCCATGGACGCCTGTGTGTGCATGGGCGCTTCCATTACCATGGCCCA
Organism: Desulfobulbaceae bacterium; assembly: GCA_963678525.2. Taxonomy (GTDB): domain Bacteria; phylum Desulfobacterota; class Desulfobulbia; order Desulfobulbales; family Desulfobulbaceae; genus Desulfogranum. The sequence continues at coordinate 440,283 of CAXXDG010000001.1, read as the reverse complement.
CGGAATGGCCAAGGCTTTGGGCGAGGAAGGCAAGGGCCGGCTGGTTGCTGTTCTGGGCGATTCCACCTTTCTCCATTCAGGCATTACCGGGCTGCTTAACACGGTATACAATAACTCCTATGCATCCACCATCATCCTGGATAACCGTATCACGGCCATGACCGGTCACCAGAATAACCCTGCTTCAGGAAAATCCATTTCCGGGGAGCCGGCAAACCAGATAGATTTTGAACAACTCTGCACAGCCCTAGGCGTGAAACGGGTGGTTGTAGTGAATCCCAATGATATCGATGCAACCCGGAAGGTGCTCAAAGAAGAGATCGAATCTCCCGAACCGTCGGTGATTATCAGCCGGGCGCCGTGTATTCTCCTGCCTGAAGAGGTGAAACGTAAAAAACCGACATATTACACCAATCTGGATAACTGTACCGGCTGCACCATGTGTGTGCAGATGGGTTGTCCCGCCATCAGCTGGCATCCGCTCACTCCCGAAGAGGCTGTGGAAAAAGGATACCGGGAGAAACAAAAAGGGTATGCGGAAATTGCCGAAGTCCAGTGTAACGGATGCGGGCAGTGTGCGGCGGTCTGTAAGTTTGAAGCCATCACCAAGCGGGAGGAGAACTGATGAAGCAAAGTGGAAACATACTCTTTTCCGGTGTCGGCGGGCAGGGTATTCTCCTGGCCAGTGAACTGACCGCCTATGCGCAGTTGGCAGCCGGCTACGACGTGAAAAAAAGTGAAGTGCACGGCATGGCCCAGCGAGGCGGATCGGTGGAGGCTCATTTACGCTATGGAGAGCGTGTGTATTCTCCCTTAATCGATCCTGGCTGTGCCGATATCCTGGTTGCCTTTGAAATATTGGAGGCTGTGCGTTATCTGCCCTACCTGCATAAAGACAGTGCGGTGGTGGTTAATACCCAGAAAATCCTTCCTCCGGCTGTGGCGTTGGGGAAAATGACCTATCCGGATGATATCCTCAGTGAATTGACTTCACGTAACATCAATGTGGTCGCCGTTGACGCCTTTGCCATAGCAAAGGAGGTCGGCGAACTTAAATCAGCCAATGTGGCTATGGTAGGGGCTATGTCCAACTTTCTGGCTGTTGACCCGTCAGTCTTCATCACTGTGATTGACAATACGGTCAAGGAACGATTCAGAGAGGTGAATAAAAAGGCCTTTGAGGCGGGAAGGGCTGCTGTATACGCTGCGTGATGAGCAGGCCTTTGCAACCGTGAGGTAAGATTGTCAGAGCAGGAGTCCCTTGCTGCACGTGAGGGACAATCAAGATTGGATCGAGGAGGAGTGATGATCTGGGTTGAAGAAGTCGAGTCACTGCCCCGTCTGGGGCTGGAGTCCATACAGCTCAAACGGCTACAGGGATTGGTTGAGCGGGTCTACGCAACAGTAGCCCCCTATCGTGAAAAAATGATTGCGGCAGGTATCAAGCCTGAGGATGTTCGCTCCCTTGACGACCTGAAGCGGCTGCCCTTTACAACCAAGGATGATTTGCGCGATAATTATCCTTTTGGGTTGTTCACCGTTCCCCTTGAAGAGGTTATCCGGGTACACGCCTCTTCAGGAACCACTGGAAAACCGACCGTGGTTGGTTACACGGAGAACGATATCGAGCTCTGGGCTTCGGTAATGGCGCGTTGTCTGGCCATGGCCGGCGTAACCAGAGGGGATATGGTGCATAATGCCTACGGGTACGGCCTGTTTACAGGCGGCCTGGGCGCGCATTACGGTATCGAAGCCCTGGGAGCGACCGTGATCCCCGTTTCCGGAGGAAACTCGAAACGACAGGTCACCATCATGCGGGACTTCGGCTCTACGGTTCTTTTATCCACCCCTTCCTATGCATTGAATCTTGCGGATGCCCTTGCTGATGTCGGTATTTCTCCGGAGGAATTAAAGCTGCGAGTCGGTATCCATGGGGCCGAACCCTGGAGTGAAAACATGCGTGAAGAGGTTGAACGAAAACTGGGCATCAAGGCTGTGGATATTTACGGCCTGTCCGAGATTATCGGTCCCGGCGTGGCCATGGAGTGCCTGCAGAGCCCCCGCGGCATGCATATTCTCGAAGATCATTTCCTTCCGGAGGTGGTAGATCCGGAAACGCTGGAACCTTTACCTTATGGTGAAGCCGGAGAGTTGGTGTTCACCACCCTGACCAAGGAAGCGTTCCCGCTTATCCGGTATCGGACGAAGGATATCTCCAGGCTGTATGCGGAACCCTGCGCCTGCGGTCGAACCTTGGTACGCATGGAAAAAGTCATGGGACGGACAGATGACATGCTGATTATTCGGGGCGTGAATGTCTTTCCCTCCCAGGTTGAACATGTGCTCATGGGTATTGAGGGCGTGGAACCCCATTATCAGATCGAAGTCAACCGGGAAGGAACCATGGATACCATGTCGGTTCTGGTTGAGGTGAGCGAAGATATTTTCTCCGATGAGATTCGAGTGCTTGAGTCCCTGAGTAAACGAATTCAGGCGGACGTGAAAGATATGCTTGGTGTTACCTGCAAAGTGAAGCTGGTTGAGCCCAGGTCCATTGCGCGCTCGGAGGGTAAAGCGCAGCGGGTGGTGGATAACAGGAAAATATGATACATATAAATGTGTTATCTCGATTATTACCGCTATGGAGGCACATGCTATGAGAGTTGAGCAGATTGCAGTTTTTCTGGAAAATAAATCCGGCCGACTGGCCGAAATAACCCGCATCCTTGCTGATCATCAAGTCAATATTCGGGCCCTCTCCGTTGCCGACACTGCCGATTTCGGCATCCTCCGCCTGATTGTGGATAAGGTGGACGAGGCTAAAAAAGCGCTGCGTGCAGGTGGTTTTACCGTGGGGAAAACAAATGTTGTTGCCGTGGAGGTTTCCGATAACATCGGCGGACTCGCCCATGTACTTGAGGCTGTGAATGAAATAGGACTCAACGTTGAATACATGTACGCCTTTGTAAATAAAAGTTCTGAAAATGCGGTGCTGATCTTCCGGTTTGACAATATGGATAAGGCAATCGAACGGCTGCAGCAAAAAGGATTCGTTTTGCTTTCCGGCGAACAGATCTGTTCGTTGTAGCCGGTTGTCTTCTGTGGGGGAAGGCTGCTGGACGGTAAAATATAATTCATGGGAGGAGAAGTGGTGAGTAGAGGATGTATTCGAACACTGTTGTTGGCAGGAACGGCTGTCGCCATGCTCTGTACCGGTGGTCCGGCGCAGGCGGAGGTTATAAAGATTGGAGCGATTTTCGCGGAAACCGGTGGTGCGGCTTTTCTTGGAGGCCCTGAAGCACGTACTGCGCGCATGCTGGTGGAACAGATCAATGCCGGTGGAGGAATCAACGGCGATACCCTGGAGTTGATCGTCAAGGATTCCGGGGGCAGCCCTGAAAAAGCTATCTCCTTTGCAAAGCAGCTGATAGAAGAAGAGAAGGTACTGGCAATCATAGGGCCTTCAACTTCAGGCGAGTCCATGAAAATCAAAAAAATCGCCGAAGATCACCAGACCGTGTTGATTTCCTGTGCCGCCGCTGAGCTTATCGTGAATCCGGTCGCGAAATATGTGTTTAAAACTCCGCAAAAAGATTCATTTGCAGCCCGAAAGATTTTTCAGACCATGCAAGATAAGGGAATCAGTAAGATTGCCGTTGTCGTGGGCAATACGGGATTCGGTAAAACCGGGAAGCAGCAGCTGAAAAAAATTGCACCCGAGTATGGCGTGGAAATTCTGGCAGAAGAAACCTATGACAAAAAAGCCACGGACTTGAGTGCCTTGGTCGCAAAGCTGAAATCCATTGAGGGCATTGAAGCTGTGGTCAACTGGTCCATTGTCCCTGCCCAGGCCATTATTGCCAAAAATATCCGCCAGGCAGGTTGGGATGTTCCGTTGTTCCAGAGTCATGGCTTCGGCAATATCGGCTATGTTCAGGCTGCCGGAGAAGCGGCCGAGGGCATTATCTTTCCTTGTGGTCATTTGCTGGTTGCAGATACCCTGGCAGATGATAATCCTCAGAAATCGCTGCTTGTTGAATATATTACCGCCTATCAGCAACGGTTCAATGAGGAAGCTTCAGGGTTTGGAGGCTATGCTTATGATGCCGTCAACATTCTGCATCAGGCAATAAAGGCCGGCGGAAACGACCGCCTAAAAGTACGCGATGCCGTAGAGGCGATACAAAACCTGCCCGGCGCTTCGGGTGTGTTTTCCTTTTCACCTGAAGATCACAACGGACTATCCCTTGATTCTTTTGTCATGCTCACCGTTAAAAACGGGCAGTTTGTTCTTTATCAGGGGAACTAACCGGTATGGCCGGCCAGGTCGGCCGGCCGCAACGATAACACCGCTTCGCTGTTATGAAAGTTTGTCACTCCGGCATGGCGCATTCTACTCACTGCCGGAGACTTTCATATAAACAGCCTGTTACTTCGCCGCTGCTGCATAATGCAATCGTCAAAAATCCGGACCGGCGGGATTTGAACGGATCCCGCCTCTCTTTCTGTCTGTAAGGTATTATGAGTGTAGATCTTTTTTTTCAATACCTGTTTGCAGGTGTCACCTATGGCTCCATTTATGCAATCGTGGCCATAGGGTTTAACATCATTTACAACTCGACAGGTATCATCAACTTCGCCCAGGGGGAGTTTGTCATGCTCGGCGGTATGATATCCATATCCCTGTTACAGTTCGTGCCTCTGCCGATTGCTATTGCCGCTGCAGTCATTATCACCATGTTTGTCGGGGCTCTTGTGGAAATGGTCTTTATTCGCTGGCTGGAAAAGCCGAGCGTCTTACAGATGATTATCATCACCATTGGAGTTTCTATTCTTTTGCGTGAGGCGGCACTCCATATTTGGGGTGAGTCCATCCGCAGCCTGCCGTATTTTTACGGCAACGAGATCACAACCTTTTCTCTGGGAAGCGTACACGTATCCCCGCAGGTAATCTGGGTGATTGTCAGCTGCGGTATCATGGTGCTCGGGTTGAGTTTCTTTTTCAAACTCACTCCTACAGGACGTGAAATGCGCGCCTGTTCTGCTAATCGGACGGCTGCAATCCTCTGCGGCATCAATACCAGGAATATGGTGACCTTCTCTTTTATGCTCAGCGCCGGTATCGGCGCTTTGGCAGGTTGCGTCATGTCGCCGATCACGTACACACAGTATGATTGCGGGACCGGACTAGCCATTAAAGGATTTACCGTGGCTATTCTCGGCGGTCTCGGCAATTCCATGGCCGCCGTTGCCGCGGGCATAATATTGGGGATAATCGAGGCGTTTTCCGTGTCTGTGGTTCCTCTGGCGTTTCAGGATGCCATTGCCATTGCTGTTTTACTTCTCATTTTGTTCGTCAAACCCCATGGACTGTTCGGATCCAGTGAAGCCGCGAGGTTGAAGGATTTTTAATGAAGGTATCAAAAACGAACAAAATTCTCTGCCTCTGTGCTCTTGTTATCCTTACCCAGGTTGTCACCACCCTGACAGGCTCCCAGTATTACCTGACCCAGTTGACCATGGCTGCTTACTATGGCCTTGTCGTCATCGGGCTCGGGGTGTTGATGGGCTATGCAGGACAGATTTCCATAGGCCATGCAGGCTTTTTTGCCATAGGCGGATATGTCTCCGCCGCCATGACCACGTATAACCTGGTTCCGCTGCAGGACACGCAATTGATCTCTTTGTGCCGGCAACTTGGGCTGCTCATTCAGCGCCAGGATATCTACGGTGATCAATTGCTTGCCTTTGCTCCCTGGGTTGCCTGTATAGCGGCGCTTCTTGTTGCAGGTCTGACGGCCTTTTTTCTCGGTATACCGGTACTGAAGCTTAAAGGACATTATCTGGCCATGGCCACCCTGGGTTTCGGCACTATCATTTATCGTTTGGTTCTGGCAACTCCGGTATTCGGAGAAGCGGACGGAATCAGCGAGGTGCCTGCCTTTACCCTGCTTCCCGTCATAGGCGGGTTGCCGCCGGTTATGGTAAGTGGTGATTTCGGCCTGCGGGTCATTAACTATTATCTTGCCTGGGGCGTTTTGATCATCGGCATGATTTTGCTGCTCAATCTTATAGATTCAAGGGTCGGGCGGGCGCTCCGCTCCCTGCATTCTTCAGAGGAAGCTGCCGAGGCCTCCGGTGTCAACACCGCACGCTGCAAACTGTATGTTTTTGTGGTCAGTGCCGTGTATGCCGCGTTGGCAGGTGTTTTGCTGACCCACTACAATGCAGGTATCGGGCCGAGTGAAGCCTCGGTGATGAAGTCTGTGCGGTATGTAGCACTGGTTGCGGTTGGAGGAATGACAAATCTCTGGGGGACGCTTCTTGTCGGCGTGTCCCTGACTTTTCTGTCGCTGAGAGGCGTCTTTGGTTCATATGATGATGCGGTATTTGCCGCTATTCTCATAGGGGTAATGCTTTTCGCACCCGGAGGGGTTCTCAACCTGTACGGGCGAATTTTTACTGCTAAACACGATGGGGCAGGGAAAAGTGGGGAGAGTTTTGAATAGACATTCTTTCGTACGGGTCGCTATCCATGCTTGAACTTCAGTCCGTACACAAAAAATTCGGCGGCCTGCATGCAGTCAACGATGTGAGTTTCAGCGTTTGCCGAGGCTCAATAAAGGCGGTCATTGGACCTAACGGTGCAGGAAAGACCACGTTGTTCAATCTCATTGCCGGAAATTTGCCGCCGAGTGCAGGTGCTATTCTTTTTCAAGGAGATCCGATCCATGGCTGCAAACCCCATCAGGTTGCTGCGAGGGGAATGGCCAGGACTTTTCAGAATATCAAGCTGTTTCACGGCATGACAGCCTTGGAATGTGTGATGGTAGGGTGCCACACCCGGTCCAGGGCTGGTTTCATCTCCGGAATGCTGAATACCCCTTCTGCCAAAAAGGAAGAAAAGGCCATCCGTGAACGTTCCATGAAACTGCTCCGGTTGCTGGAGATTGAAGAGTATGCCCATGTGGAGGCAACAAGTCTGGCTTTCGGACAGCAAAGAGCTGTTGAACTTGCAAGGGCCCTTGCCCTGAAACCGCAGCTGCTGCTGTTGGATGAGCCTGCCGCGGGGCTCAATATCTATGAAACAGCGGAAATTTCCCGGCTTATCTGTAAAATCCGTGATATGGGCGTCACCGTACTGCTGGTTGAACACGACATGTCCCTGGTCATGGAGATTTCCGATGAAGTTGTGGTGCTTTGCTTTGGAGAAAAGATAGCTGAAGATACCCCTGAAAATATACAACAAAACAGTGAGGTTATTCGCATCTATCTGGGTGAAGAAGAATCCTGATCGACGGCTCCGACGATTACACGTTATATTTGCTATGCTTAAAATAAGAAATTTAGATGCAGGCTATGGGAAACTCCGGGTGTTGAAGAACATATCCCTGCACGTGGATCCCGGTGAAATTGTCACCATCATCGGGGCTAATGGAGCGGGAAAAACAACCTTACTGCATACCATTGCCGGCTTGGTGGCTCCGTCCACCGGGAAAGTGGAATTTCAGCAAAAGTGCTGCAGCGGTATGACTTCGCAACAGATTGTTGCCGGTGGGTGCACGTTGGTGCCCGAAGGACGACAGGTTTTTGCTTCCATGAGCGTGGAAGAGAATCTGCTGCTTGGCGGGTATGTGTTGCAGCGTCAACAAGGAAGGGCGGCTGTGCTGCAGGAATTGCAGTACCAGTATGATCTTTTTCCGGTGTTGCGGGAGAGGAGGGAACAGCTGGCCGGAACGCTCTCAGGAGGAGAGCAGCAGATGCTGGCCATGGGACGTGCATTGATGTCAAAGCCGAAACTTGTCATGATGGATGAGCCTTCAACCGGATTGGCCCCCCTGATTGTTCGTGATATTTTCAGCATCATTAAGAAACTGCGGGAACAAGGCAACACGGTCCTTCTTATAGAACAAAATGCTAAAGCTGCGCTTGGAATTGCTGACCGCGGCTATGTTATGGAGGTCGGCAAGGTAATATTGCAGGGGCCGGCAGAGGGATTGTTGATTAACAGAGATGTCCAGAGAGCCTATCTGGGAAGAGAACGCATCGATTGATCCAGGGAAGTGGAAGCCTGTTTCGGAAAGATTGTGCGGCTGCGGTAAGGCAATATTCCGCAGCAGGATCCGCTCCGGGAACGGCAGCGATTTTATAACCAATTACAACACGAATACGCATATGTACTGGGAACCAGATCGAGAATGCATGGAACGGGCTGACCTTGAGCAGCTCCAACTGGAACGCCTGCAATCCACCCTCTACCGGGTCGGAACACATGTTCCGTTTTATCGACGAAAATTTCAAGCATTGAAATTCAATTACGATGATGTACGCTCCCTTGACGACATCCGGCGTCTGCCTTTTACTGAAAAGCAGGATTTGCGAGATAATTATCCCTATGGCCTTTTTGCCGTTCCCCTGCGCGATGTTGTCCGGGTGCATTCTTCTTCCGGAACCACAGGGCAGGCAACTGTTGTCGGCTACAGCCGCAATGACATCCAGACATGGTCGAATCTGGTCGCCCGTGTTTTGACTGCCGGCGGTGTCACCAACAATGACGTTATTCAGATTGCTTTTGGATACGGCTTGTTTACCGGCGGATTCGGCATGCACTATGGTGCAGAGCGTATCGGGGCCTCTGTTATTCCCATCTCTGCCGGTAATACCAAACGTCAGATTCAGATTATGCAGGATTTCAAAACCACGGCGCTCATCTGCACCCCTTCCTATGCCCTGGTAATCGCTGACACTATGATGGAAATGGGGGTTAATCCCAATGGGCTGTCCTTACGTTACGGCCTTTTTGGAGCAGAACCCTGGTCAGAGGCCATGCGCAATGAAATTCACGAGAAACTCGGCATCATTGCCACTGATAATTATGGTTTGTCAGAGGTGCTGGGACCTGGTGTTGCCGGTGAATGCCGGGAATGTAACGGGCTGCATATCAATGAAGATCACTTCCTGCTCGAAGTGCTGGATCCCATGACGCTGGAACCGGTTGCACCCGGAGAGGTCGGCGAGTTGGTGATTACGACCCTGACCAAGGAAGCGTTTCCCATGATTCGATACCGGACCCGTGACCTCACACGCTTTATTCCCGAGCCCTGCCCGTGTGGACGGACCTTGACCAGGATGCAGCGTGTAGTCGGCCGTTCGGACGATATGCTGATCATCAAGGGCGTTAACGTCTTCCCTATTCAGATTGAAAAGGTTCTTTTTGAAGTCGAAGGTACCGAGCCCCATTACCAGATTATCGTTGAACGGGAAAATCATCAGGATAAGGTAACTGTCCTGGTTGAGGTGGTTGAGTCAATCTTTTTTGACGAAATGAAAAAACAGCGGGAGATGGTTGATCATATAAAGGCAAGGCTTGCATCGGAACTGGGTATTTCTGTTGCCGTGAAACTTGTGGAAGAAAAATCCATTGAACGTAGTCTTGGGAAATCTCAAAGGGTTATTGATAAACGCCAATTTTAAGGGGAAAGCCATGTACACAACTTCTCGTTTGTCGTTTGTTCTTCTTTTTATAGTCGGGATCTTTTGTTTTGCCTGCGAGGCAGTTGCAGCTGACTATACCGGCTGGGGTGCGGAAAGCAGGTATAACAGTTTGTACAAAAAAACTGAGCTGGACCGTATCAAAGGTGATGTCGTCAAAGTGATGGAAATTGTCCCTATGCAGGGAATGGTTCCCGGAGTGGGGCTGTTGGTCCGCGATGAATTGGGGGAGAGTATTACCGTCCATCTCGGGCCCGGATCCTTTCTTGGTGACGGTATCGGCATCCGCCGTGGTGACAGAGTAAAAATCCGTGGCGCCTGGGCCGAACTTGATGGAAAGGATATCTTTATGGCCGCAAAGATTAAAAAAGGGGATCATTATACTCTGAAGCTGCGTCTGACCAAGGACGGCAAACCCTTCTGGCTTCTGAGCCCTGAAGAATTGGCTAAGGAGCGGGCCTCTGAGTGAACTTTGGGTAGTTTTATTCTTTTTCCGATTCAGCGTCTGGAGCTCTACAATGAGTTACGGTTCTGATCGGTTCAACCTGCCGGTACATATCGAATTGATATGTACCAGCCTTTTTTATACAGGAGATGATTATGAAAGTGTTTACCTCAGCTGCTGTTGTCCTGCTGCTGTTTGTCCAAACTGCATTGGCCGAGGATGCGCGACCCCAGCCGGAATCTGAGCAGGAAAAACTCAGTTATGCCATGGGGCTGGACCTTGGTGCATATTTAAAGAGCATAGGCGAAGAACTGAACCTTGATATGCTGAGTCAGGGCATGACCGATGCATACAAGGGAATGGAACCGTTACTCAGTGCTGAGGAAGCCAAAAGCGTGCAAGAGGGCTTTGCCAAGCGGCAGAGAGAACAGCAGATAAAAGAAAGTATTGAAAAACTGCAGAAGAACCAGGAGGCTGAAAAAAAGTTTTTAGCTGAAAATAAAACTAAGGAAGGCGTTGTTGAAACCGAATCAGGCCTGCAATATAAAGTGATCAAAACCGGTGAAGGCGTTAAACCGACTGCCGACGATATGGTTGAGGTCAATTATCGGGGAACCCTGCTGGACGGCACAGAGTTCGACAGTTCCTATCAGCGTAATCAGACTGCAAAATTTCAGGTGAAGCAGGTGATTCCGGGATGGCAGGAAGCCCTGCAGTTGATGCCTGTCGGCGCTGAATATGAGCTCTATATCCCGGCCAAGCTGGCCTATGGTGACCGCGGCGTTCCCCCGACCATTGAGCCGGGTTCCACCCTGACTTTCCGGGTTGAACTCCTTGACATCCCTAAAGCTGAGACCAACAGTAAAGAGTAGTGCAGCAGGCTTTTCAATACCTGTTCGGATCTGTTTCCGAACGTTTATAGGGGAGACTCATGGGAAAAAGCAAAAAGTCCAAAAAGAAATGTTGCGGTAAGGTTCACAAAAAAGGAAAGATGTGCGGAAAGTGTCCGTTGCGCGGACGTTAATCCGTATACCTTTAACTATCCTCCCGAAGCAGAAGCAGGAAACCGCATATTCCCATTGCCAGGTGTACCGAAGAGGCGGCAAACAGTGGGTTGAGGTAGCCTGCTTTGGCAAGGGATTGCAGGGTTCCCCAAACCCCCCAGCAGACAAAGGCCATGCCGCAGCTTACGGGTATGGCCAGGGAGAGGTCTTTTCCCCATTTTCGATACACCATGAGCAGCAGCGGAAGCCCGAGGAAAAGAAGGGGCAGTCCGAGGAGCGTGTACGAGATCCTTCCATAGAATTCCGCCCAGGCCTTATTTCTCTCATCGTCAGATCTTTGGCGCCTGGTTTCGTTATAAAGCTCTAAAAGTGACATTTCCAGTGCATGGTACTGCGGAACAAAAAAATTATCCGGCACTTCCGGAAAACCAAATTGTTCGGCTGTAAAGAGCTGCGTTGAAAAGTTTTTTTCATCTGCAGCATTCTGAACCTGTCCGTACTTCAGAGTCCAGATGTTTTCCTTCCACTCAGCCTCTTTGGCGACAATATTTTCGGTCAAGCGGTAGTCGTCGCTCCAGGAGGCATATGAGAAAAAAAGGAAATTCGTACTATGAGGATCTGGTCTGGCAAAGGAATAAAACCCTTCCTGACCACGGTAGTAGTACCTGCCGTTCCGGTAGATGCCCAGGGGCACCCTGCCTTTCACTTCTTTATGCCAGATGTGATTGGTCTCTGCTACGGTTTTTGGAAGAATAAACTGGGACATGCCGAGGAAAAGAGAGGTAAAAAGAACGCCGGCCCACAGAATCGGCGCGGTGATTTTTCTCAAGGGAACACCGCAGGCCTTCAGGGCGATGAGTTCGTTGGTATGGTTGAGAATGCCGAGTGTGACGACCCCTGCCAGGAGAATACACACAGGTCCCATCTGTTCAATGATAAAGGGAATGTTCAGTGTGAAAAATTTCAGGACCAGGCCCATGGATTTCCCTTTTTCCAGAAAATTATCAATCTTCTCAAAAAAGTCAATCAGCAGATAAATCGCAATGAAACTTGCCATGATGGTGGCAATGTTGCGCAGAAACTGAAAAAAGATATATCGATACAGTAAAATCACAGGCGGCGGAAAATGAGTTGAAAATGGTGTTATCGGTGAAAACTGTTCATCAGCCTTTACCCCGCAGGTCTACTGAAAAAAAGCAGCCGGAATGTCCGGACGGGAACAGTAACTTTTCCAGAGTACATGTTGTCTTTATGGAGTTCTACATAGCAGAATCAGGGGAAGATTGACAGCGTTTTACATACAAAGCCATATAACTTTTTTTTTAACAAGGTTGTAAAAAAATAAAAAATTGCCCAGAATACAAGGAGAAAAGGTGGGTCAAAAAAGGTCTGGTCTTACCTTGCCATTTGCAAAAACTCTATGGTATAGTGGGCGGCCTTATAACCTTGAGGGTAATCTCCGGGTTACAAAGAAAACTATAGCCATGAATCAATCGAATCAAGAAATAGCCTGTGGCGCATACCCGCATCCCTGGATGCGCGAACGTATCATAACAGGATCCGTCTTTCTCGGTTGAGAGAATATCGCCACTACCTTTACGGACTTTCCGGCAGGTGGTGGTTTTTTTTTTAGGGCACTTATATTATGGAGAAACGACTGGAAAAGATCGCAGATTGCATCACCCAAAGTGCAAGTAAAAACTCTGCGCTCTCCAGACTCAACGGTTTTTGGGATCTTTTTCAACGCGATGACGAGGTTCTCATCCTTATCAGTGCGGACCCTGACGCCATCGCATCAGCCATGGCAATAAAAAGGCTGCTCAGCTACAGGGTTCAAAGCGTAACCATAGGCTACCCAAACGAGATACGGCGCCTGAATAACCTCACCATGGTGGAACGGTTGAAAATACCCATAGAACGTATGCATACTCTGCCGGTCAAGGAGTATTCCAAGCACATACTGGTGGATTCTCAGCCGACGCATCACACCTGCTTTGAAAAAATAGAATTTAATGCTGTAATCGACCATCACCCGGTCACCAAAGGATGGGACGCTGAGTTCATTGATATCCGACCTGAATACGGGGCGGTCTCTTCCATGATGGTGGAATATCTTCGGGCTGCGGGTATCAAGCCTTCCGTGTCACTGGCAACGGCGTTGTTCTATGGAATAAAGGTGGATACCCAGAATTTTCAGAAAAAAAATATGCAGCCGGCAGACGGCAACTCTTTTCGTTATCTGTTCAACATCGCCAACCTGAATCTGGTACGTAAATTTGAACTGACAGAGCTGCGTCGCTCTGAGCTGAAATATTTTCGCAAGGCGCTCAGTGCTGTGAAAACAAGAAAAGGACGCGCCTATGTTCATCTGGGAAAGGTGGGCACCCCTGATATCCTCGTGATCATAGCTGATTTTTTTAATCATGTGGATAAGTTCGACTGGGTGATCGTCTCCGGAATATACGGGGAGAAAGTAGTGGTCATTTTCCGTTGTGACGGTTACCGCAAAAATGCCGGAAAACTCGCACAGAAAACATTCGGTGAGTTCGGTCCTGCGGGAGGCCACAAAGAGGCCGCACGAGCAGAAGTGCCTCTGAAAAATCTGCCGCTCCGGGAAAATCAGGATTTTACCACAAATACCTTGATCCGTATCGTTACCAGGCATGTGAAATGACCAGTAGTATGGTACGAGTGTCTTTGAATATCCATCGCACTACTTCATTCCGGCCTCTTTTTCTTACCGTCGTGTGACGAATCCCTGAATCCGTGAGCTCAGCACGAAGCCAACCCGGCGGACTTCCTGTGAAATAACAGATTATTGAGGCGGCAACACTGTTCAAGGGAAATATTGTCTGCACACAGTTAATCCTTGCGAAGAATCGTTGAAGTGCAATACTATGCACCTGATTAAGCGATTGCGGCCCGCATTGTTGAAAAACCATATAGCAATTTCGGGCTACTCCTGGTTGTGGCTGTACGTTAAGACAGGCAGGTAAACATAAACCGTAAAGGTGTTGCTATGTTTAAACCTTCAACCTTGGCCATGATACTCGCAGGGGGGCGGGTGAATGAGCTGGGGGTTCTGACCCATTACAGGCCGAAATCTGCTGTCCCATTCGGCGGTTTTTCCAGAGTTATCGATTTCCCGCTTTCCAACCTGCTCCATTCCGGGATCGAGTTGGTGGCTATTCTCAGTCAATATCGTTCCTACTCACTGATCAACCATATCGGAACCGGTGCTGCCTGGGACATGGTCGGCAGAAACAGAGGCATTTCCATCCTTCCTCCTTTTAAGGATTACGAGAATCCGCATTGGTACAGGGGTTCGGCCGACGCTGTTTTCCAAAATCTGGATTTCATCAAATACCACAATCCATCCAACCTGATTATTCTTTCAGGGGATCACATATACCAGATGGATTATCGAAACATGATTCGTTACCACAACGAGCATGATGCAGACCTGACAGCTGCTTTTGTGCAGGTGCCCGACGGCACTGCTTCTCGTTTCGGTGTGGCTGAAATAGCCGATGATTCGTCTGACGGCGGGCGTATGATCTCCTATGAAGAAAAACCTGTTAGTCCTAAAAGCCGCTGGGCCTCTTTAACGGTTTTCTGCTTCCGTCCCGAAGTGCTCTATGAGGTCTTGAGGGAAAACCAGGCCAATGAGTCCTATGAGTTCGGCAGGGATATCATTCCTCTGATGATGGCCCGCCAATGCAAGGTATATGGGTATAAATTTACCGGGTATTGGGGCTATACAAAAACCGTGGATGAATATTGGCAGACCTCCATGGACCTGCTCGGCCCTGAGCCTAAAATCGATCTTGAAGCCTGGGGCATTCGAACCAATCTCGGGCACAGAAATATCGGAGGGCGTCAGCCGTTAAAAATCGGGAGCTGCGGCCGGCTGGAAAACTCAATGGCCTACAACGGCTGTGTGGTTGAAGGGATTGTGCGCAATTCAATCCTGTTTCCCGGAGTCAGGGTGGAAAAAGGTGCGGAAGTCAATGATTCCATCCTTTTTTTCGATAACGTGGTCCGGGAGGGAGCTCACTTGAACAGGGTAGTCTGCGATGTAAACACTACCTTCGGCCGTAACGTACAGATCGGTTCTCCAGGGCGCGATGAACCCGGCTCCGTCAGTGTAATAGGCTGGAACAATGTCGTGCCGGACAGTTGTCAGATTGGAAGCGGCTGCACTGTCTGGCCGAGGATTGCTGCTGAACGCTGGCCGGAAAGACCGCTGCTGGACGGGGAGGAATTGAGATGAGCACTGTTAATGACGCACTGGTTCTGCTTTTGGCAGGCGGTATCGGCAGTCGTCTGAATCTCCTGGTCGGGCACAGGGCAAAGCCTGCAGTACCATTCGGCGGCTTGTACCGGATTATAGATTTCAGCCTCTCCAATGTCATGAATTCCGGATTGAGCAAGGTAGGCGTGCTTACTCAGTATAAGCCTCTTTCGCTTATGGGACACATAGGCGGCGGTGAACCCTGGGATTTTACCGGTCGTACCCGTGGCGTAAAAATTCTTCCTCCCCGTACCGGAGAAAAGGATAGTGACTGGTACAAGGGAACGGCCGATGCCATTCGGCAAAATATAGATTTTATCCAGAGTAATCCCTCTGATCAGGTGGTGATCCTCTCTGGTGATCATATCTATCGTATGGATTTTGATGCCATGCTTTCCTACCACCAGTACAAACAGGCTGATATCACCATTGGTATGATGGTTGTTCCTAAAAGCGAGATTCATCAGTTTGGTGCAGGCATTGTCGACGCACAGAACCGAATCATCGATTGGGAGGAAAAACCCAAGGAGCCGAAAACCAACCTGGCTTCCATGGGTATTTATGTATTTGATACCGGATATCTGCTGCGAACCCTTGCCAAGGATAAACAGGAATTTGATTTCGGCATGCATATCGTGCCCCGGGCCATTGAGCATGATCGTGTTTTCGCCTATCCCTTTTATGGCTATTGGAGGGATGTGGGCACTATCCAGGCGTATTGGGAAGCCAATATGGATCTTATTCGAGAAAATTCCGGAATTTCTCCTGAAGAGTGGGAGATCCAGCCTAATCCCGAATATGGAGGACGCCCCATGGACCGGGCGCCCAGCCGTTTCCTGACCGGATGTTCGGTGGATTCGTCCATTATATCAGCCGGTTGCGTTATAGAAGGAACAGTCAAAAACTCTGTTCTTTCCCCTGGCGTGCATGTGAAAAAGGGGGCGGTGGTTTCCAATTCGGTTATCTTTGATGACAGTGTCATTGAAGAAGGTGCAACCGTGGATCTGGCCATCTGCGACAAGCGTATTTGGGTAGGGTCCGGTGCTGTTATTGGTCATGGAACCAATATGGATACGGTTAATAAGCTCTACCCCAAGCATCTCTACACCGGTATCAGCCTTATAGGTAAGGAAGCCAGGATACCTGAAAACACCAGAATCGGTCGTAACTGTCTGGTTAATTTCGGTTTTGCTGAAACTGATTTTAACGGATCTCTTGAATTACCTGATGGAGAATCTATTTGATACAACAGGTCAGTTACACCAGTGAACCTGATTCAGTGATCAGCCTGAAATTGAATCTGCCGACTATCTGTAAACGGGTGTAGGCATGCAGGCCGGCCGATATCGCTTCGACCGTATGGAGTTGGCCGGATCACTGGGTGATCTGGGCACACTGTTGCCCATTGCCTTGGCCATGGTGCAGGTGAATGGTTTGAGCCCGTCGGGTATTTTTTTCAGTATAGGACTGTTTTATATCCTGGCCGGGCTGTATTTCGGTATAACGGTTCCTGTGCAGCCCATGAAAGTGATCGGGGCATATGCGGTGGCAACTTCTGCAAGCAGCCTCCAAGTTGGTGCGGCAGGTTTGTGTATTGCGCTTTTTCTTGCCGTAATCGCCGGCACCGGTACCATAGACAGTATCAGAAAATATACTCCCCGCAGTGTTATCCGCGGTGTTCAGCTCAGCACCGGAATACTGCTCATGATAAGCGGACTTCGCTTTATACTTGGTTCCTCTAAGCTGCAGGAATTACAGGGAGCGATCGAGCCTTACCTTATTCTGCAAAGGCTGGGGCCTGTTCCGGTCAGTCTTGTTATAGGGATTGCAGGTGTTCTGGTTGCATTTTTTCTTCTCAGCAGCAGGCGGATGCCGGCTGCACTTGCAGTCCTTGGCTTTGGTCTGATCCTCGGGCTTCTGCTGGGCGGCATCTCTTCTCTGAGGAATTTTACGCCGGGATTATATATTCCTCAGCTGCTGCCCCGTTCTTTTCCCGGATCTGCAGATTTTCTTTATGCCCTGCCTGCTCTGGTACTGCCGCAATTGCCGATGACTTTGGGTAATGCAGTCATGGCTTACACTGATTTATCCCGCGATTATTTCGGCTCACAGGCGGGCAAGGTAACGAATCGTGCTGTTTGTTTCAGCATGGCTGCCGCCAATTTGCTGAGTTTTTTGGTTGGAGGCATGCCTCTGTGTCATGGTGCGGGCGGTTTGGCCGCACATTATCGTTTTGGAGCGCGTACAGCAGGATCTAATTTGATTATCGGCAGCATTTTCGTGCTGCTGGTGCTGTTTTCCGGAGAACAGATTACCTTGTTTTTCAATCTGATTCCCTTCTCCATTCTGGGGGTATTGTTACTTTTTGCCGGGTTTCAGCTGGCAGTGTCGATAATGGATTTGCAGGAACGAAAGGATTATTTTGTTGTTGTGACAATGCTGAGTATAACCCTCGTCCTCAATCTGGGGATAGCTTTTCTTATCGGCATGCTCTTTGCCCACTTGCTTGAGCGCTGGAATTTTCCGGTATAAGGCCATTCTGATCAAAGTATTGGAGCAAAGGTTTCAAGATATTGCGCATACATCTGCCGAGCTTGACACGAATATTGAACCGGGAGATGACAGGATATACTCTTGACGAAATTTGCCTTGTTTGGTAAATACAGCTTCCCAAATCGTGAGTATGAAAAAATTTCGCATTTTGTCTTTGATCCTGGTATATCAAAGACATGTCTACCGATGTGGTCCCGTAGCTCAGTAGGATAGAGCACCAGATTCCTAATCTGGGTGTCGCAGGTTCGAATCCTGCCGGGATCACCAGTCCTCTCAGAAAGAAAAAATTCGTTTGAATTCCTCTTCATAAGGCGTGTAGCCGAATTGCGCTTCAAGTCTGAATATAATTCCCGGGTTGATTTCCCTGTCATGCTCTTCCGGAAAGGAAATTTTCGGGTTAATTTCACAAACCAGCCAGTCTCTGAAAAACCGTTGTCGATATCGCGCACTGAAGACCAGGTCCGTCATTTTGTAGCTGGGTTTGGTGTCGAAGTAATTGCCGATATCATATTGTAAGGCCTTGTCCAGGCTGAGGACCTGGAAAAGTGAGAACACAATTCCATGGGCAATGCCGTCTTCCTCTTCTTCCCATCTGCCGTCAAAAGTGGTCCTGAAAAGCAGGTCGTCGGATATCTGTCTTTCCAGGTCATATTGTGTTCTGAAATCCCAGCCGTCGTCCGTATACCAGAGTAAACTGCTGACCAGCCGCCCCTGCCAGGAGCTGTAATCATAACTTCGTCTGTACCGGACCCCGCCGTAGAGATAATCAAGACCAACGCCGCCGGTTGTAGAGATATGCATTTTTTCTGTTTGCAGGAGAAAGTATTGGAGTGCAGCACTGAGCCCCTTATCGTTATCCCTTTCATCAAGGCCGACAGGATCCTGGTCTACTGCAAAATCCGTGTCGTCATGGGCTGAAATCAACAAGTTGAGCCGGTCATTGGCCTGGGGCAGATGGAGTTTGAGACGTACTCTGGGTTTCACTTCAAAACCTTCATGACGGTCAAGCCCTGCGCTCAGTATCAGCCTTCCATTTGACCGGTTTTTTTCCGCCAGATAACGCTCATCGCTGAAAAAAGAGTCAAACCAGGTCGCAGCACCGATCAGGGCCTGGGAAAGCTCGATCTGCTTTTCGTCAATATATTCTTCGGTTTCTTTGGAAACGTAGGGTATGTCGTCTTTCTCGCCTTTCATCACCTCAGAAGCTTTGGATTGATCCACCAAATCCAACTGCTCGCTCCAGGCGTTCGCGGAAAGAGCAAACGAACAAAAGAGTATGCGTAACACACAGGATATTCTGTGATACGTTATCTTGGTTTGAGGGTGCATTGCATTCATTTTTGTGTTGATAAGCGTTTTCGGGGTTCGTTTTGCGCACCATTTGTAAACCATTGCAGGTTGCTGAATCCGTGAGCTTTCGTCGGTACTTCAGTTTCATTGTTCGGAACCACTTGCTTAAAATTAGCTTTATCAGGTGGTGGCGGGCAATGAAGATGGGGTGTGAACGAATGCCCCGACGAACAAGCGGTTACTTCCTTCTGGAAATACGGGAAGTGTAATTTTTCTGTAATTACTATTGGATACATTTAGGAGTTCAAGAAAATAGTCACGGATTCAGGAGGTTCACAGAGCATGTTTTCCTGTCAATGGCTGCATGAATTAAAATTTAGACCATTGCACTGGCAAATCGCAAATGCTTTTTCAGCAGTTTGGTGCCGCCGCCCTCTGAAAGTACGACTTTCAGCGGTTCAGGCTCGGTCACAAAGGCCCCGCTTAATTGACTTATCCTGCTGCCTGCGAAAACCTCTGGACAGACCGGAGTGGAAGGCCCCAGCATAAGCGCTGCCCTGTTTTTTTTCAGCGCTCCCAGCACCTGTTCACAGGTGTCGTTGATAATGGTAGTGGCGGTGATGATGGCAACATCGCACTGTGCGAGCGCTTCTTTCCCCTGTTGAGCGTTCAGGACGCCTGGTTTAAAGGAATTCAGTTCCACGATGTCAAGGGTGCAGCCGGTGTCGCGGATGCGTTTGAGAACCGGTGCAAAATAGCCGACCATCACTACATGATCGTCCGGGCCGATGCCGAGCAGAGAAATGGCTTCTTCGTCAGAGAGGGTGCGCGCAACCCTGCTGTTGAGGGCGTTGAATACAGCCAGACCAATGGCCCGGGCCAGGTGGTTGTCGCTCTCCAGCCATTGCAGACAAGTACGGGCGTCACTTCCCTGAATGGTGCCGGCCGTCTTAAAATGGGTGCACGTGCCCTGGGGATTTTTATCCGGAGTCCATGCAACTCCCATACTGTTGTCAGATAACTCTGCGCAGCTGTATCCAAGCCCTAGACGGATTTCTTTAACTGTTAATCCATCGGCAAGCGGACTTCCAAAACGGATAAGTTCTGCTGCAATACTCATGCGATCCTCCTATGGGGTGAAGAAAAGGATAAATGAAACCTTTTCTGAGTTCCAGCCTACCTGAAGCAGAAATACAGAAAAAAAAGGGTACAGGCAAGCGAATTGGTGGTGAAATTCAGACGGAAATCATGCTGTTGAATCGGATGTGCTGAATGCCGGTTGTTTGTATCTGAGTACTTGCGAAAATAATGAAACAGTTTGCGGTGCACAATGTGGTACCAGAATGGCGTTGAAAAAACTGTAAAATGTCTCTATAAGTATTATTTTCCAGACGGATGTACTTTTTGTTCTCTATGCTGTTTGTGAGTTTTCTATGCCGGCCCCTCGTAAAATATATGTAGAAGTGACGACCCACTGCAACCTGCAGTGTTCCATGTGTGTCAAACATGCCCAGGGCAGTTGTATTCCTGAAGAACATATGCCTATGGAGGTGTTCCAACAGCTTGCAAGAGATTTGAAGCAGGTGGAATTTCTTGTACTGAACGGCATTGGCGAACCGCTGCTCCATCCCGGCTTCATTGAAATGGTGCGGACGGCACGGCAGCATATGCCTGAGTCGGGAATCATAGGTTTTCAATCCAACGGTCTGCTTCTGACCAGGGAGAAGGTTGAAGAGCTGATGGCATCCGGTATTGATACTATCTGTCTTTCCCTGGACAGCCTGGAAGACGTAGGCCGCGGGTTACAAGGCAGGCAGCATTCCCTTCCTCCTGTTTCAAGAGCAGTAGAACGTATTCGTCAAGAGCGGAAGAAGAGTGTACGGCCCTTTCAGCTCGGCATTGAGCTGGTGATCAGCAAAGCCAATATGCACCAATTACCTGATGTCGTATCCTGGGCGGCAGAGAACGGTGTGGATTATATCCTGGTTAGTCACCTGTATTCGTATGACGGCCTGGGCGCTGAGTCCGTTCTTTTCTCTCCCAGCAGCAAAAATGCTGTGCGATTGTATCGAAAATGGTGGGAAAAGGGACAGGAGTGCGGCCTTGATCTGCAGGATCTTCCCAGGGTTCGTCTTAAATATAATCATACCGATCAGGAAAAACGGTTGTTGCAGCTTGGGGCGGAAATGCGACGGGATGCGGGCGAACAGGGGATACGGGTGCATCTGCAAAATCTTTTCAACTTTGATGCGGAACAGGAGAGAGCCCTGGAAAAGTTGTACGATCAGGTTGAACATATTGCCGCGTCAAGTGGTATTGCTTTGTACCTGCCTCCCAGGTTTGCCCTCGAAGAGGAGGAGCGTCATTGTTTTTTTATGGATGAAGCTGCGACATTTGTTGATACGCGGGGAAATGTCGCTCCCTGCCATTTTTTGTGGCATACCTTCAGGTGTCAGGTAAACGATGAGCCGGTGCAGGTTGAACGGCGCTCCTTTGGCAATGTGTGTGAAGAATCTTTGGAAAAGATCTGGCAGAAGCAAGTGTATAGCAGCTTTCGTCAGGAAGCGGGCCTTGCCCGGTATTCTTCTTGTTGGAGTTGCACTCCCGGACCGTGTGCAGGTTTGTTAAAACACAATGCCATGGATATCCGTGATTGTCACGGCAGCCAGGTGCCGTGCGGGCATTGCATGTGGCCCCTTGGCTGGACCCGTTGTTTGTGAAGGTCTGCGTTTTTAGTGCTTGACAAGTAATTTAGATCATACTAAAAAGCCCTGTAATATGTTTATGGTTTTTTATGAAATGTTAAACTTGCACTTTGAATTAGGTTGTCCTAATAAATATGTGGATCCCTAATGTGCGATGCGTCAATCAGTATGTGGTGAGAGTCGTGTTCATGAATACGTACAGGCTTGAGAGGCGGAAAGGGAGGGTATATGTGTGCGGGAAGTGAAAAAACAACAGTGGGCTCCGGTGTCGGGAAAGGGAAAAAGAGGAAAAAATTGTGGGAGATTCAAGAGGGATATCATTGTTCCGTTGTTGGAACATGCCTTAGTAAAAGCGATCTGCAGACCCTGGGAAGGAAGAAATTGTTTTCCCTCTCCTCCGACTCATCTGAGTATGAGGTGCATTCAGCTCTGGTAGGGCTTGCCTCTGTTCGTCAGCCGCAGTCAAGGTATCTGCAGAAATTATTGGACAAAAAACACCATCAGGCGGTCACGCGGTACAGGGCTGCCGACAGTGAAGAAAAGGTCCGCCGGCTGTGGGATGAAGATTTTGAGTCAGGCAGGGTGGCAGGAGCGTACTGGGCTGTTATGACCCACCCTGTGCCCGGCTACAGGCTGATCAGCACGATCTATGGCCGCGTGCACATGCTTGGGCATGAGTGTATGACGCAATTTCAATATCGGAAAAAATCCATTGAGCAATTACGCACCAGGTTGAAATTATTTGAAGAAGTGCTCTCCTCTGAACGGCAAATTTCCAGGGAAACGGCGGTAGTCATGCAGGAAAAGGATAAACTGATCATGGGGCTTCGCCGGGAACATGACACCTTGCAGGAAACAAACACCGCATTTTCTCTCAGGATACGTGATTTTGAAACCAACAGGGCTTACAGAGCATTGATGGAAGAACGTGATCGTATTGGAGACGAGCTTGCAGCGTCCCGTCAGGAGTGTAATCTGTTGTGCGGTAACATGGATGTTATCTCCCGAGAACGCGATGAAATGCAGGCTGAGCTTGAACGAACCCGGTCCGAGGCCTCGGACATGAAAAAGGCACTCATGGATACCCGTCGACAAATACGTAAAATTGAGGCGGAACTGCATGCCTTGAAGGCGTTCCGGTACACTGGAGCGGAGATGGAAGATCAGTGCATTGTCTGCGATGATCGAGATACGGAGCGCTGCCCGGGTCCTGATCTGTGTGGTAAAATTGTTTTATATGTCGGGGGGATGCATAACCTGGTGCCAAGGTACCGGAACCTGGTGGAAGAGCACGGGGGCAGGTTCCTGCATCATGACGGAGGCAGGGAGGCGGCACGCAGCCTTTTACCCAAATTGCTGCATACCGCAGATGCCGTTGTCTGTCCGGTAGATTGTATCAGCCATGACGCCTGCACCTGTGTCAAGAAAATGTGTAAACGCAATGACAAGCCTTTTGTGATGATGCGCAGCGCAGGGTTGTCGTCTCTGGCCAGGGGACTGGCGGAGATTGTGCAGTGAATAAAGAAAATTCGGCAAAAGACTACTACAACAGGTGAAAAATATGGGCGTATCTACCCGCATTGAGGCTAATCAACGAAACGGCAATCTTCATATTAAAGTGTATGGCTTTTTTTCCAGAGAAATTGCGGAAGAAGTCGTGTTGCTGGTTCGTCAGGCTTATACCGGACAGGGCAATGTCTTTATACATACAAACAACGTGACCGGGATTCATCCGGATGCCAAGTATAGTTTTTCAAACCGGCTCAAGCAGATACGGATTCCTGCCGAGCGAGTGTATCTCACCGGTGAGAAAGGCATGGAAATAAGTCATGATGCAACCAGAGTCATTGTACAGCCACCGAAAAAGAAACATTGCGGAGGATGTCGCGGAAGAAAATGCTCTCTTTAAAAGCGTATGTCCCTGATACCGGTAACCGTTTCTTGTATTTCTTTCTCATGTACAGGCCTCAACAGGCCCTCTTTCCTGACCGGCAATAATCAATGGTAACTGCTCACAGAGCACTCGATATCTTCGTGATCAGTCCGGCTTAGGTATGAGCCGATACGCTGCGCCGCTCTGCTTACAGAGATATCAAGCACCCTGGAATCAGTTACAAATATAGGGTAAATCGAACTTGCCGCTGCTCCCCTGTGAGGAGTTGCAATCAACGCATATGCCTCTTGTGTTTTCCTGATTATTGCCGGTTCTCCTCCTTCTCACGCCTAATCACTGAAATCTGCCGTTAACTCAAGCTATCTCGGGTTCTTCTTCAGGTAAGCTTTGCCTGACGTCGAAAATATGGTATACAGGTGCAGGAAATTCATGAATATAAAGGGGTATACTTCCGAGATCGATGACAGCGCCCACAGAACGAAAATCAAATACGGCAGTGATCATGAGAGGACGAGGCGTCTCTCTTATGGTCGTAGAGGTATTCCATGCTGATTTAGCGGCATTGGAAAAGGAATTACTTGAAAAATCAACTGTTGCACCCTCTTTTTTTCGTAACGCACCTGTGCTTATGGATTTTGAGCATCTGGAAGAGGACATCGACTTGAAATGGTTTAACGATGCCTATGACATGCTCTATATTCATTCGTTTATCCCGGTGGGTGTTGTTGCGCCTCCTGAACATCTGAAACAGGTTATTGCAAAGCAGCAGATAGCCGTCTGGCCGTCTGCTGAGGCTGCCCGCAAGGCGTCTCGGGAGATGTCGTCCCGTCAGGAAGAGTCCGCCCTTGAAAAGCAGGAATCCCAAGGGGATTGTGCAGCCGTTGCCGCCGATGAACAGGACGTAACTGAAGGTGTTCCATCCCGGGAAATGTCGGACGAATCAGAAAGCGCCGGCGTTATCCCATCCGTCCAACCAACCATGATGATTCATCAGCCCGTGCGCTCAGGGCAAAAGGTGTATGCAAGGGGAGGTGATCTCATTATCATGGCGCAGGTGAGTACAGGCGCCGAGGTAATGGCGGATGGGCACATTCATGTGTATGGAACATTGCGCGGCCGAGCTTTTGCAGGCGCCCAGGGTGATGAAAGCGCACGAATTTTTTGCAAAGACCTCCAGGCGGACTTGATTTCCGTTGCAGGAACGTATTTGATTAATGACGATTTACCGCAGAATCTCAGGAATCATTCCGTGCAGGTGTATCTGCGTGGAGAGCAGCTCGTCATCGAGCCGCTGTAAATCGTACCAAGGGCGATATTTTCGGGCATGACTTTCCTTTGCAATTGCAGAAAAAAGTATGCACAAGGCAAAAATTACGAGCGGTAGGCGTGGAACAAAACTCCGGGAAAACCCGTTTTTGTTCAAACTCCCGGCAAAGTGCACTATTTGGATAACCACCGGCCTGAATTTCCCATGACTTTTTTGAATGCTGCTGCAAAATATGCTCGTGAGAAATGCGGGCTGGGTAACGACTCAGTTTAGAGGAGAAATTGATGGCAAAAGTTATCGTCATTACATCGGGAAAAGGGGGAGTTGGTAAAACAACTACCAGCGCCGCCGTGGCGACGGGACTGGCCCTGCGCGGCTATAAAACTGTTGTGATAGATTTTGATGTCGGGCTGCGTAACCTGGATCTGATCATGGGCTGTGAGCGCAGGGTTGTGTATGACTTTGTAAATGTCATACGCAATGAATCCAACCTGAACCAGTCGCTCATTAAAGACAAGCGGGTAACTGACCTGTATATTCTTCCTGCTTCACAGACCCGTGATAAGGATACTTTGGATATTGAAGGCGTTGGCAGGGTTATAGAAGAGCTCTCAGAGGATTTTGAGTATATCGTCTGTGACTCACCTGCAGGGATTGAGCGGGGCGCCTTCATGGCAATGTATTTCGCCGATGAAGCCGTTGTCGTGACCAACCCTGAAGTGAGTTCTGTTCGTGATTCTGATCGTATCCTGGGGTTATTGGCCAGTAAAACAAAGCGTGCGGAAAACGGGCAGGATCCTGTTAAAGAGCACCTTCTGTTGACCCGCTATGATCCTGCGCGTGTTGAAAAAGGTGAGATGCTGAGCGTTGAGGATGTTACTGAGATTCTGGCAATACCCTTGCTTGGGGTAATTCCTGAGTCCAAGGATGTATTGCAGGCGTCTAATGCAGGCTGTCCGATCATTCTGGAGAATGAAACGGATGCCGGCAAGGCGTATGATGATGCCGTCGGCAGATTGCTTGGCGAAGAGATCAATCATCGGTTTATCGAGGTGGAGAAGAAAGGATTTTTTAATAAGTTTCGACTGTTCAGGAGCTAATTATGCGTTTTTTAGACTTCTTTCGCAGTAATAAAAAGACATCTGCAACAGTTGCCAAAGAACGGTTGCAGATTATTGTGGCCCATGAACGGTCCACACGCGGCGGGCCTGACTACCTGCCTTTAATGAAAGAAGAGCTGCTCCTGGTGGTGCGAAAGTATGTGATGATTGATGATAATGCTGTCCAGGTGCAGCTTGAGCGGGATGGAGATTGCGAGGTGCTGGAGTTGAATATAACTCTGCCTGAGGATGAAAAGGAGAGCGTATAGCAATTAGCGGTTTCCAGAATAGGTCCATTAAGACCGGTAGACGGGGGCTCCTGTCTACCGGTTTGTCGTTTCTTTTTGTATCATTCAAGCCTCTGGCGTCTCTGTTCCATGGGTAGATGTGTGGAACGAGCGTTTTCGCAGGCGAAAAAAGGCGTTCTCCGGTTTAAGGCAGGGACTTTTCGCGGGTATTTGCTGCGTTATACAAAGGCCGTCTTCCAGCCCATAGCTGTTACACATCGTCTTCAAGAATGTTTTCCTGGCTTAATAGCTCGCTTGCTTTCTGTAAGACCTGTTTGTAATTTTCTGCCGTAATACGTAGTTTCAACGAATAACTTGAATGCTTGGCCCGTTTATCCCGAGTCAGATTGAAATCCGCTTTTTTAGATTTGTCGCCGAAATAGGTTTTGCGGAGATGCTCAACCTTGGCCGGCAGAGATACTGCAACGTGTTCCTCTGTAGAAGGTGTGTTCCTGAACAGGCGCAGGAAGGTTTGTACCGGTTGACTGGATTCCATTGCTTTATGGAGAGCTTCCTGGGTTTTTCCGCTTTTGATGACTTGACTTAAGTCAGGGCCGTTTTGCTCAAGTAAAGTAATAATTTTTTTTATCTGCGGTCTGGTCGGCGCCAGAGGTTTGATCAGCTCCGTATAGAGTATATCTCTGTCTTCGGGATTTTTTATTGGGGCCAGAATTTCTGCCGCAACCGAGAATTGCAGTTTCTCATTGATAATATCGTTTATCATCTCCGGAGATTCCCCGCGTTCCCGTATCTGGTTTATCTTGCGGTATTTGTGGATGGTTGAATGCGAGACTTTCTGACCGGGTACGCCGATTCCCAGGGTTTGGCCAAACTGTTCTGCAAGTAAGGTGTTATTGAGCCCCATGGTTCGGCCGGCGGCATCCAGGAAATTACCTATTTCGACAGGATTGAGGTTCCTGCGCCTGGTGTTTTCGGCCAGGGAAATATTGAAAAAATCTTCTGTGTCAAAATCTGATTCCTGATATATTTTAGCTTCAACCCACTCTTGCTGTAACCTGGAAATCGCTTGGAATCTCCGAAATCCGCAAAGTATTTTGTATCGCCCGTCATCTTTCTGCAAAAGAACCAGAGGGTGGAGCAGACCGTTGCGCTTAATGGAAAGCGCCAGTTCGTCAATATAGGATTCTCTGGCGAGTTCCGTGTAGCGATTATCATTATGAATTCGAAAAATGTATTGCAGGTCCGCATCGCTGAGGGTGTCAATGTCGGTGAGTTTAACCCGTCGCACCAGAGACATTTTCTGGGCGAATTGCTTAAAGGCCCTGGCCAGTCTGAGCGCAGTTGATTTTGCGCTTTGCGTATCTTTAAGAAGGTCGGGCGGCAGGGTGATGAGCAGGGAATGAACTTCCGGATCATAAAAACCTTCCAGATAATTTTTTTGCTTGAATAATTGGTTGAGGCTGGTTGTTTCCCTGCCGCAGTAGGGGGAATCAGGTTCGGCGATTTGCGTACTGAGATTCTGATCTTCTACTGCAAGGCGGATTCTGTTGACCATGGATGCCGGCAGAGTAGGACTGTGCCGGCGCTGCAAATTTCCTCGTTCCCCCTGTCCGTACCCTAACAGCAGATGTTTTCCTTGATCTGCCTGCCCTTTTTGCACTATCAGGATGAGCGGTAATAATCCGTTGCCGGCGATTTCATCTTTAAATCTTTTTATTTGCAGCAGAAAAGATTCTGTGAGTTTTTTGCGTGATTTCACAGCCTCCAAGTTGTTCAGGTCCGCAATAGCTTTCTTGTATTTTGCGTTAAGGACGGCATAACATCGCAGATGTCTGGTCATTTCCTTACCCAGATCAATGAGGTAAGCGGGTCCGCCTTGTCTGTCTACATATCCGTGGGGAAGAAGAAGGAGGATGTTGTTGTTACCCAGAGTGGTTTGAATGGCAGGGGCTGCGGGTTTGTCCATAGGCATCCTTATACGCCGGTCAGAGGAAAAGTGGAGTGCTTGACTGCTTTTTTTGCACCTTCAACGGCGAGATTACTGAGAAGTGCGCCCGGGGTATTATTTTTTTCATTTCCCAATATGATATCGACAACATCAGAAGGCGGAAGCTGCTCTGCGATCGTTGCCGGCACGAAATTGTCTTCATCATGGATAACTGTGATGCGGAGCAGTTCACCATCAACCAGTCGGCCTGCAACATACTCTACATCTGTGAGAAGGGCCCAGGGGATATCCGTCGACAGGCATTCAGCCGTCGCAGGCTGACGATTGATATATCTACGGAATGCGGCATCCAGAAGGTCAAAAGCCAGCTGCAGTTGCCGCTGAGGAGAGAGCTTTCCTTCATGGGGCAGATATTGCTGTTGATTTTGAATAGCATAGGCCAATGCAGCGCCCAGTAAAATAATAATCCAGCCGGTGTGCATCCAGACAAGAAACAGGGGAACCGTGGCAAATGACCCGTATATGGCATTGTAGTCGGCAACGCCGATCTGCAGGAAGATATATATCTTCTGTGTGATAAACCAGAAAATCGCCGCAAAGACGGCCCCTGAAAATGCGGCTGCCGTGGTCACCCTTGCACGGGAAAAAAAGAGATACATAGCCATCAGGCTGAGGGTTATAAACAGGAAAGGGAGCAGGCTCAGGAGCATTTTCAACAGCCACGGTATCGGGATAATCATATGTAAATGCTTCAGCATTTTGTCGCTGGCGAGAATTGCTTCTCCTGCAAAGGCGGTATTAATGGATAAGGGGAGGAGAATGAGCAAGGCTACATAATCCATTATCTTGCGAAATAAAGTCCTCCCTTGTCGCGCTCTCCATATGGAATTCATGGCATCTTCCACCGCGCTGAATACGCCTATGGCTACCACAAGAAAGCCTATAACGCCGAAAGCTCCAAGAGCGGCGAAATTGGTATTGTCAACATAGTCAAAGATGGTCTCCACTGCTTCATGGAGATGATTGGAAAGGTTTTTCCCTTCATCTCCTGCACTCTGTTCATGTTCCGGGATGGATTCCCAGGAAGGAACAACCTGGTCAATGATCCGCTCTGCAGCAAGCCGGAGTTCATCGCCGCCCCCCATGCCTTTCAGGATCGCTGTGGACAGGGCAAGCATGGGAACCATTGCCAGGATAACGGAATAGGTAAGGGCTGAGGCGCGAATAGCAACCTTGGCACGTACGGCTTCGAGTACCATGATGGTCAGCACCCTGACAATGATGCGGCAGAAACGAACCGGTAAAGCGTCACTGTGAGTCTGCAGGAACGCCCAATCATGAAGCCGCTTCAGCCGGCTTTTGTTGTCGTTCATCTGTCGGCCGCCTACATCTGTTGCAGATGACATGTCACCCCTTACCTGCCGAGTTCACGAAATAACCATTTCTCTATAATTTCAAAAACAACTTCTCTTTTAATGGGCTTGCTGATGTAATCGTTCATGCCTGCCTCCAGACATATTTCCCGATCGCCTTTCATGGCGTTGGCGGTCATCGCAATGATCGGAACGCTTGTATACCCGTTGTCCCTGAGTTTTTTTGTTGCTTCAAGCCCGTCCATTTCAGGCATTTGAATGTCCATGAGGATGAGATCGACAGCATCGGAATCGGCTATATAGAGTTCAACCGCTTTTTTCCCGTTGTCCGCGACTTCTACTTTGTAGCCGGCTTTGGTGAGTATAATCGTGGCGAGTTTTTGATTGACCGGGTTGTCTTCCGCCAGGAGAATTCGGATGGACTGTTTGATTTCTTCACGCACGCTGTACTGGGTGATCAATGTATCTTTGGCAGTTGCGTCTGCCCCTTTTTCCTCAGCGCCGAGAAGTTTTTCTATGGTTTTGAACAGGATCTCTCTCCGGGTGGGTTTGGTGAGAAAGGCGTCAAATCCGGCATCGTTACACTTTTGGGCGTTTCGTTCCGTGGTAGAGGTGTAGGCCAGCAGAGGGATATGGCGGGTTTCGGGCAATTCATGCCGCAACAGCTGCGCAAGGGCATACCCGTCCGGCTGAGGCATTTGAATGTCGAGTATAATCAGGTCAAAAAGCTGATTTTCATTGTTTGCCTTATCGATGATCCGGCGGACGTTTTCACTATCCTGCTCACCGACGACGATAAGACCGGCTGAGGAGAGAATATGTTTCAGGATGCTCAAATTAGCCTGGTTGTCGTCAACGATGAGGACTCGTTTACCTT
This sequence comes from Desulfobulbaceae bacterium, assembly GCA_963678525.2. Taxonomy (GTDB): domain Bacteria; phylum Desulfobacterota; class Desulfobulbia; order Desulfobulbales; family Desulfobulbaceae; genus Desulfogranum. Next base: position 409,793 of record CAXXDG010000001.1, on the reverse strand, counting down.
CCAGGGAAATTTTACGGAATTTTTTAATATGCTGCTGTTTGGATTTCTTGAGAACAGCTGTGAAATGAAAGGTGCTTCCTCCTTTTTCTCCCCCTGATTCGGCCCACACCGAGCCATGCATCAGGCTTGCAATTTTACGGCATATGGAAAGTCCTAACCCTGTCCCGCCATACTCTCTGGTCGTTGAGCCATCCGCCTGCTGGAAGGCTTCAAAGATCGTTTCAAGCTTCTCCTCCGGAATGCCTATGCCGGTATCCCTGATGAAAGAGTGCAGCGTAATGCCGTCTTCCGTCTCGTCTTCAACCATTATGGCCAGCTCTATTTCGCCTTTTTTGGTGAATTTGGCGGAATTGCCCATGAGGTTGACCAAAACCTGGCGGAATCGTCCAGGATCTCCCATAACATTTGCAGGCAGTTTGTCATCGATGCGGCAAAGTATCTCGATGGGACGAGAGCTGACTTTAGGACGAATGAGATCGCATACATCCTGGGCAGTGATCTCAGGATCAAAATCTATTACTTCCAGGTCTAATTTCCCCGCTTCGACTTTAGAAAAATCGAGAATATCGTTAATCAGAGACAGTAGGGCTTCGGCGCTTCGTTTTATAGTCTTGGCGAATTCATCCTGGGTTTCATCGAGATCGGTATCCAACAGCATGTCGGTGAAACCGATAACACCGTTCATTGGAGTTCGAATTTCATGGCTCATTGCTGCAAGAAATTCGCTTTTTGCAATATTGGCTGATTCCGCGGATTTTTTTGCCTTACGCAGTTCTGCCGTCTGCTGCTTGATTTCTTCCTGCAATCTTTTGGAATAACTGAGTTGCTGTTCCTGTATTTTTCTGTAATTCTGCTCGTTTTCGGCCATGATGTCCTGGAATTTTTTTTCAAGGACCGCCGTTTTTCGATCATACTGTTTTTTCTGTATGCGGAGCCGGTTTATGGTTTCCTCAGTTTCCCTGTGAGCCAGAAAAAGGCGTACTCCCGAACGAAGCGACGTCGTCAGCAGGTCGGGTTGCGATACGTCCGCTTTGGTAGAAGGGGTTGCAAGAACAAAACTCATCAGGTCCGGTACGGCCTGGAGAGCATATTGTCTGTTATTCTGTTCCAGAAGTCTTTCAGACGACTGATCCATTGACCTGTTTATAATGTCAAGCGCTTCCGTGGGGGATAGTGGAAAGGATTCCGTTGCGGTATAGTTGCCGCCTGCATCGGCGCAAAAGAAGAGCAGGGCGTCAGTCTCCTGCTCCAGGCGGGAACAAAGATTTGTCAGTTCCTGAACCGGATCAACCAGATCTGGAAAGAGTTGATTCAGAACCATGCGAGTGTCCTCTATTGACCATACATTGCTTTTGTATTTTCCAATTCTTCCGGCAAATCTTCAGCCAGAACTTTGTATTCCGCCATGTTCTGCTGAATATGGCTGCTCAATTCAGGTGCAAGTATGCCCGGTAACCCCTCTTTGACGGCTATTCCAAGTTGATTGACTATATATTCAGCCATTTGCAGGATTCCTGTCGCTGACTGGGCCTGGGGATTGATGTCGACGGCGTGATGATCCCTGATTGCCTCGGCAAGTTGGTCGGCAACCTGCCATTCCTGAGCAAGTATGTAGCCTATTTCACAATGATCGGCGCCGAGAATCTCTCTCTCAACTTCCAGGATATCTGTTCCTCCCGGTTCCAGGCGCTGGATGATCTCCAGAAATGCGTCGCCGGTCGCCTCGTATTCGACAATCAGGCCTATATCATGGAGAATGCCGCAAAGATACGCGTCGTCTCCATTGATGGAAAAGATACGTTCGGCAATCATTTTACAGCATATGCCCACGGCAGCGCTATGGGACCACAATCGATCGGGGGAAAAACCGGCCGGTTTTAAACTTGTGTCCAGCATCCCTCTGATGGCATCTGTGATAGCTATGTTGTGGAGATTTTTCATGCCCAGCAAGGCAACGGCCCTGGAGATGGAATCCACCTTTCTGGCCATGCCGAAATAGGAACTGTTCACCAAGGTAAGCAGTCGAGCGACAAGAGTTGGATCGAGCTTGATGACTTCTTCAAAATCCTGAAGAGTAGAATCCTCATCATTGATCAGCTCAGCCAATCTGGTCACGATGTGCGGCAACGTTTTAGTTTTTTTAAATTTTTTAATAAGTGATTCGGCCGAGGTCATGGAACTTTCCCTGAAGGTTGAAGGTTCAAGGGCACAGGATGCGTTGCTCTGCGTGCCGGAGTATGGTTTTTCCAGATCTGCACTGAGCCAGGATTGTCAACGCATCCTGATAAGTGGTTTTGCTGTGAAGCGGATTACTCCACCTCTGTTTTGGAAACAGCTTCAGCTTTGATTTTATCAAGCAGTTCGGAAAGAACCGGCTTGATATGCTCACGAATGTCTCCTGCCACGAGGATGAACAGGAGATCATCTCCGGGTTTAAAGGTCCCTGAGTGCGCCTCAACGAGGATCTCGTAGATTCCTTCACGCGTAAGGTATTCTTTACGAAGTTGTTCAATTTTGTCAAAATCGACAACTGTCTGCAACTCACTGACCCGCTGTTTATCTTTTCTGGACCAATTGCGAACTGTTCCGTTGTGAATGAGGATCATACCGACATTGTCGGCAAAATCAGGACGTTGCTTCAACTCTGCGATGCTTTTTGAGATGTCCATAATGTGCTGAATTAATTTGGTTTTGTTTTTCCTTTGCCGACAACGAGCGTCGGTTTGGTTGACTTGCCTGGAAGCAGTAATTGCTGTCCTATTGTAATTGTAGCGGTTTTATTTAATTTATTCAGTTTTTTCAGCACATTTATGGAAATTTTGTTGCGTTTGGCGATTTGACTCAGGGTGTCGCCCTTTTTAACAATATAGATTCTGTGGGCATGCGGGTCTTCATGAAAGGGAAATTGCCGCATCTGCATGGCACGAAGACGGATACGTTTATTCTTCGGGAGTCGGACATCGTAGCCCTTTGGGATGTAAGATGAATCTTTGAGAACCTGCGAGCGGAGAGCCGGGTTGAGGCGTTTCATATCTTCATGGGAAATGCGAAAAAAAGTGCAGATATCCGATGCCGATGCATAGCCTGTCATGGGCACAAGAAGTGTAGCCTCCGGATTTTCTCGAACTATTGATGCGTCTGACTCGATACGCTTGGCGACCTTCACCGCAGCAAGAAATTCCGAATAAAAGTTGCGGGATGCAAATTTGAAGAGTCCGGTCTCATGATTGCTGAAAATGGTCTCATAATCTTTATAGTCGGCAGCGGCCCTCACCATTCCCGGACGGCCGTAGTTATACGCTGTTATTGCAAGCGGCCAGCTCTGCAGGTGTTCGTAGTTGTCCTTGAGCAGTTTTGCTGCAGCATGGGTGGATATCCAGGGATCGTAACGTGCATCCACATATTCATTAATGGTCGTGTACATCAGCCCCGTAGAGCGGGTGAATTGCCACAAACCCACAGCTCCTGCCTTGCTGCTCGCCGCCGGATTGAAGGAAGACTCCACATGGGGCAGGTAGGCCAGGGATTCAGGCAGGCCGTGTGCTCTGAAGATTCTTTTTATGTCGGCCATATACTTTCCGGAACGTATGACTCCCTCGATGAAACGATCCTTTTGTCCGAGTTGCAGACGAATGTTTTCTTTCGCCTTGAGGTACGACGTGTGCCTTGTTTTTGGAAAAAGGGCGGCTATGCGTTTTTCCTCTTCGGAGGAAGGGGCAGCTCCATGGCCAAGTTGGTCCAGGACGTCTTTCAGCTGGTTTTTTGCAAGCTTGATCAGATTGCTGTTAATTGTCGACGATCCCGGTGTCCCCCATGGAACCAGCTTGATGACTGCATAGATTCTGTTGATATTCTCCCTGTCATGCAAGACGGCTTCGTTGGTAGTGTATTTTCCGTAAATGCCTTCCCAAAAAGCAATATTGGGACCTATGATTTTGTATTCGGGAAAATCGGTGGAGTGACAGGCTCGAGGTGTGGGAAGCGCAAACAGAAGAAAAGAGAGTACGATAATACCTGCGGCTCGAGGTCTGCCGAAATTCATCTTTCGCTTGAAATGAGCAAACATGGTTGTGCGTTTACCGGTTAAAAGCCATGGGTTTCGAATGGATCAGGCCGCGTGTCGGAATACTGTAAAAAAACGCTGGTTGCCTGGTTGCGAACTTGATGATAGTTTATCACAAAATATGTATTTCAGATGCTGTTTTTTCTTTTATCGACGAGAATGAATATTAAAAAAGTAACACATGGATAAACAGATATACCAGAGTATTATTGGGACGTTGGGCTTTATTGTGTCCGCTGACGGGCGGAAAACGCTGCTTGTGCATAGAAACGCCAGGGACGATGATCAGCATATCGGCAAATATAACGGACTTGGCGGGAAATTGGAAGAAGGGGAAGATATCGTAACCTGCATGCGCAGAGAAATTATGGAAGAAGCCGGCATTACCTGTGGACAAATGGAGTTGCGGGGAACTGTTCACTGGCCGGGATTCGGCCCGAATGGGGAAAATTGGCTGGGCTTCATCTTTTTGATTCATTCTTTCACCGGAACGCCGAAAATACGCAATGAAGAGGGAGAACTCGCCTGGCATACAATTGAATCGTTGCCGCAACTTCCTATGTGGGAAGGAGATAAATATTTTTTGCCCCTTGTTTTTGACGGCGATCCACGGCAATTTCACGGTCATATGCCCTATGATCACGGCAGGCCTGTTTCATGGCAATACAGCCGATGTTGATCTGTGTGTTCCTCATCTAAAAATCTTGCGCAAGCATGGTGTGGTCGGTATAGTGGATTTTCTCTCCTCCGGCCCCGTCGCCGGGACTGTGAAGCGAATATTTTTAACGGCGCTCGGTCGGAGAATGTATGCCGTTTAAACACATTTCTTCGGTTTTACCGAATATATACATAAGGGGATGATATGGATCACAACGCTGAACTGATTCGTCTGGAAGAGCTTGTCGACAAACTGCTTGCCAAGTACGGTCAACTCCAGGCCGACTACCAGGCTCTTGAAGAAATGCTTCAGGAACGTGATATGGAGTGTGCCGAGTTAAAGCATAATATTGAAAACCTTAGCGACGAGCAGGCTGCGGTCAGCAACAGAGTGGCAGGTCTCCTGGATAGAATCACCCAGTGGGAAGCTGAACAGAGCGGCGGTTCCGCTCCTCCCGAGAAGGAAGAAGGGCCCTCTCAGGGGTTCGCTGTTCAAGGAGAATCGGAAGGGCATTTCGGCTGAATTACTGATTGTTTATGAAAGATCGCCTTGTTCAATTTGAACTGTTTGGGCAGGAATTTGCCTTTTACAGTGATGCTCCCGAAGACGAAGTGGAGAAGGCGGTTAATTTGCTTCGAGAGGAGTTGGAAGGGGATTCCCGTTATGGACGGAGTCATCTGCCTTCCAGTAAAATGCTTGTGCTGGGTTGTCTTCGACTTGCCGCTAAATATGTGCAGATGGAGAGGGAACACGCTGCTTTTTGTCAGCAGCAAACACACTCCATAACCAATTTGATTCGAAAAATGACTGCGAGCATTGAGTAATTTGATTGGATAAGAAATATTATCGTTTAGTTTCAGTCAGTATTCTGCTATATTGTTACTAAGGAACACCCCTGCTCTGTTGGTGATTATCGAAGTATTGAGCCAACTCTCATGACAAGGGCAGCGTCCCTGTGCAAGGATGGAAATCTTCACTGATTACCTGAATTGTACAGGATGCATTGCCCACCTAATTTTATTAGGTTTAATCATTTCGTTAACACGGCAGCGCGGGGGCCTTTTTTTGTTGAATCAGTGAGTAGTTAGACTTACTGTTTGCACATATACAAAACCGTCTTGGGTGGTGAGGCCGGGATGGTTACAGGAAGCATAATGGGCGCCGGCAGGTCCAGTAAAAAAAGACAACTCTGATGAGATCAGGTTTATATAGAACCCCCTTCAACTGGGCTGTTTTTAGAGGAAAGTATTGCAAGGAGCAGATGCATTTTCTCTTGAAAGTCTTCATAATTGATATGAAAACATATTTACACTGAGTTTCCACCACAGGCCGTCTTCCCCCTCCTGTAGCAGCTTTCCTGCATACGGACAAGTGTGCCGGCAGGCCTCTTCTGTCTCCCGCCTGTAGTTTTACCGCAGCACTGTTGTCTGCAACATCTTGCTGCATTACACATTTAGGAAATATACATGGAACTCAATGTTATGACCATGGTTCTGGCAGTGGTCAATTTTGTCATTGGTGTCGTACTGGGGGTGTATTTCAGGAAAAGACTTATTGAAGGAAATCAGCGCAACCTTGAGTCCCAGGGGCGTCAGATTATTGAAAACTCCATCAGTGAAGCCGAGCAGATCAAGAAAGAGGCTGTCCTCCAGGCAAAGGAAGACGCATATCAGATCAAACAGGAAGCGGATCGTGAAATCAAGGTAAGCAGACAGGAACTCAAGGATGATCAGCGGCGCCTTAATCGTAAATTTGATGAGGTGCAGAAGGATTTTCAGCTTCTTGAAGAAAGACAGTCCGTTCTCCGTGAACGTGAGGAGATAGTAACCTCTGCTGAAAAGTATGCAGAGGAACAGAAGGGGAGGCTTGAGGGGCTGATCAATGAACAGCGCTACAAGTTGGAACAGGTCGCCGGCATCGATCGAGAGGAAGCCAAAGTGCAACTCATGCAGTCCATCGAAAGCGAAGCGAGGATGGAATGCGCCAAACGGCTCTCCAGGATCGAAAATGAAATGAAAATCGAGGCGGACAGGAAAGGAAAGAACATCCTGGCCCTGGCCATAGCAAGGTATGCCGGTGACTATGTTGCCGATAAAACCGTGTCCATGGTGCCCCTGCCCAATGATGAGATGAAAGGGCGGATTATAGGCAGAGAAGGTAGAAATATCAGGGCGATCGAGGCTGCAACCGGCATTGACATTATCATCGACGACACTCCTGAAGCTGTTATCCTTTCCGGTTTTAATCCCATTCGCCGAGAGGTGGCCCGGCTTGCATTGGAGCAGCTTATTTCCGACGGACGCATTCACCCCGCGAGAATTGAGGAAGTGGTGCAGAAGGTGACTGAAGAATTGGAAGTAAGTATACGTGAGTCCGGAGAACAGGCAACCTTTGACGTGGGCGCACACGGCGTTCATGTTGAACTGGTTAATTTGATAGGGCGTCTTAAATATCGCACCAGTTATGGGCAGAACATTCTGCAGCATTCCCTGGAAGTGGCCTTTCTATGCGGCATAATGGCATCTGAGTTGGGATTGGATGTGAAAAAGGCCAAGCGTGCAGGCCTGCTGCATGATATCGGCAAGGCAGTCGACCATGAAGTTGAAGGCAGTCATGCCATTATAGGACGTGATCTGGCCAGAAAATATGGTGAAGCTGAAGATATCGTCTATGCTATTGGAGCCCACCATGAAGATCAGCCTCCCAAAAGTGTGCTGGATGTTCTGGTACAGTCTGCAGATGCCCTTTCCGGGGCCAGACCCGGAGCAAGAAAAGAAATGCTGCAGAGCTACGTAAAACGTCTGGAAGATCTCGAGAAAATCGCCAATTCCTTTTCCGGCGTTGAAAAATCCTACGCGATCCAGGCAGGCAGGGAACTCCGGATTATTGTGGATAGTCAGAAAATCGCAGATGAAGCGGCATTTCTGATGAGCAGGGATATCGCCCAGGCGGTAGAAGAGCAGCTTACCTACCCCGGTCAGATACGGGTTACGGTTATTCGCGAAACACGAGCTGTGGAATATGCAAAATAAGAGTTGAGGTTTAGGTGAACACATGAAGTCCGTTGAAGAGCAGATCGCCCTCATAAAAAGAGGGGCTGTTGATCTCCATTCCGAGGAAGATTTAATTAGAAAGCTGACTCGGGCCCTGGAAACAGGAACTCCGTTAATCGTTAAAGCCGGCTTTGATCCAACTGCTCCGGATCTGCATCTCGGACATACCGTTCTTCTCCAGAAGTTGCGTCATTTTCAGGTGCTTGGTCATTCCATTCATTTTCTTATCGGTGATTTTACCGGTTTGATCGGTGACCCGACCGGGAAGTCTGAAACCCGCCCCCCTCTGACCAGGGAAGACATTGAACGTAATGCTGAGACGTATAAGGAACAGGTTTTTAAAATTCTTGATCCACAACAAACCAAAGTGGTCTTTAACTCAGCCTGGCTTGGGGAATTGAGTTCCTATGAAATGATCAAGCTGGCCTCTCAGAGTACTGTGGCCAGGATGCTTGAGCGGGATGATTTTAAGAAGCGGTTTGAATCCAATCGTCCGATTTCCATCCATGAGTTTATGTATCCCCTGATGCAGGGGTATGATTCCGTCGCCATGCAGGCAGACGTGGAACTCGGTGGAACAGACCAGTTGTTTAACCTTTTGATGGGGCGGGATCTGCAAAGAAACCGAGGCCAGCAGCCTCAGGTTGTTTTGACCATGCCGTTGCTTGAAGGCTTGGACGGGGTCAATAAAATGAGCAAATCCCTGGGGAATTATATCGGTATCTCAGAACCTGCCAATGACATTTTCGGCAAGATCATGTCGGTTTCCGATGAGTTGATGTTTCGCTACTATGAATTGCTCAGTGATCTTTCAATGGATGAAATAGCAGCTCTGAAAAAGGGGATGGATGACGGCGCCCTGCATCCAAAAGAAGTGAAGGTGAAATTGGCCAAGGAAATTGTCACCCGTTTTCATTCAGCAAGTGATGCAGATGACGCAGAGCGAAACTTTGAGCAGGTTTTTGCCCGGCATGAGTTGCCGGAAGATATTGAGGAGATAACCTTTCCCGCCGGCGATGAAAAAATCTGGATACCGAAACTCCTTCAGGAAGCAGGTCTTGTCCAGTCCAGTTCCGACGGCAGGCGTATGGTAAAACAAAACGCAGTGACCATTAACGGTGAAAAAGTGGCCGGGGTAGAGAGCAATATTCCCGCCCAAGGAGAATATCTGCTCAAAGTCGGCAAACGTAGATTCGCCAAGGTTATCTTTCAATAGAAAATAACCTTGAATATGTTATATGGCGGCAGTTCCGGTTAACCTGGTACAGCCGCCTTTTTGATCTGTAGTGCTGTTTTCGCAGAAGAGTTCGGTCTGTTCTGCATGCAGAAAATGGAGTGAAATATCAAGCTTCCTGGTCGTTTTCTTTTGTTTGGCATTCCGGACAGATTCCGCTGAATTCCACGTGGTGACCTAGAATCTGATATGAACTTGCAGTCGAGGCTTCTTCAGTAAGGATGTCGAAAACCGGGATCTCAAGGTCATCCACCTTGCCGCAGCGTGCGCAACGGATATGGTAATGGTTGTCTGTGGTCGCATCGAATCGCTTTTGGGTCCCTCCGACTTCCAGCTTGAGTATCATTCCGTTATCCGCCATTAATTCAAGATTACGGTATACTGTACCCAATCCGATACGGGGAAGCCGTTTACGGACCATATCGTATATTTCGCTTGCCGTAGGGTGGGTCTTGACCTTTGCAAGTTCTTCCAGGATGACTTGACGCTGGGTGGTTAACCGCAGCATTGGTGATGGCGCATTCATATGTGTATTTCTGTTCCTAACATTATTAATAAAGAATCATTATCAATACAGTACTGCAAAGTGAAGTTTTTTTCAAGCAGGAAATGAATCCATATTCAGTCGCCGGAAGCCGGCATACAGATAGTTTGATTTTGAGGGGGCTGGTAATTTCTCCTCCTCTTTTTCTCGCGCCCATGGCAGGGCTCACCCATTCCGCTTTGCGAACCACTATCCAGCTATGCGGGGGGGTCGGCCTGCTGAGCACGGAGATGTTGGCCGCCTGGCGTCTACCCAATGAAAATCCGCTGGTTTCACCGTATCTGGTTCGTACGTCTGAAGAACAACCCCTTTCCTATCAACTTTTGATTAACGACGTTTCACAGCTCGATCCGGCGATGCAAGCACTCTCCCGGTTGGAGGCGGATGCCGTGGATATCAACATAGGCTGTCCGGCTCCTCGTGTGCGTAGAGCAGGAGGTGGAAGCGCACTGGCAGCCGACCCTGATGCGTTGCGGGAAATACTATGTCGGGCTAGAGCAGCCACAGATGGACCCTTGACGGCAAAAATCAGGCTTGGTGACGGTAAAGAAGAATCCCTGAAGCCGTTGTGCAGCATGTTGGCAAACGAGGGGCTGGACATGCTGTTCGTTCACGCCCGTCTTCAGGGTGAATCTTTTGTCAGAAGACCGCGCTGGCCTTGTATTGCAGAGATAAAGCAGTGGTTGAATATTCCAGTGATAGCAAATGGCGGCATAGATTCAGTGGACAGCGCCAAGGCGTGTCTTGAGCAAAGCGGCGCGGACGGTCTTATGATAGGCAGGGCTGCAGCGGCAAAACCGTGGCTTTTTGCCGAGATAGCCCGTGACGTGTATGGAATTGAAACAGGGGCTCCGGAGATCGAAAGAACAGTACTGTATACACATTTTTATCAGTCGCTTATGGAACGTTTTCGGCCGGAGAGAAGGTTGGGACGTTTGAAAGAGTTCACCCATTATTTCGCAACCAATTATGTGTTTGGCCACCATCTGGCCGGCAAGGTGCAATCGAGTGAGAATATGGAGCAGGCTATATCCCGGGCTTTGCAGTTCTTTGCCGTACACGATCCTGATGGATATACGCAGCTGGAGGCGGGAAAGATCAGTTTGTAATATGCGGTTTAGGTGACTTATCTCTCTTTAACCGGGGGGTTGTAATAGCCAAAACCAAGGGTTGGAAATTTTTTGCGGAGCTCTCCATACCACCGCTTCATTCCCATGGCCGTATCTGCTGTATGTTCGGTTACCTTCAGGTAAACTTCCGGGTCGATATTTAAATTGCGCAGCTGAATAAAATCCGGATGATGGGTCTCGATAAGTGTGCAGAGAGCGGCAAATTCCTCGGGATGATCGGTGAATCCAGGCAGAATAAAGTAGTTGAGAGAGACATGGCGGCCATAGCGTTTCATGACATCGATGGAACGCATCACGTCGGCAAAGGTAAATCCTCTAGGCCGGTAATACAGTGTATGCTGTTTTCCCCTGGCGCTGTTGAGTGATATTCGTATCGAGTCAAGTCCGGCCTGTGCCAGCCGCTCCACGGCAAAGGGCAGGCTGCCGTTGGTGTTCAGGTTAATGGTGCCGCGGGAGGTTGCCTTGCGGATGCGTTGGATGGCTTTTTCCATTACCTCAGCCTGAAGCAGCGGTTCGCCTTCGCATCCCTGACCGAAGCTGACGATCGGTTTTTCTGCTGTTTCCAGATGCTCCACAGCTATTTCCGCTATGTCCCCAGGCGTTGGGACAAACGTGATTCTGTCCTGGGTAGAGGCGCAGCAGCCGGAGGGCTGCAGGGAAATACACCCCACGCAGGAGGCGTTGCATTGGGGAGAGCAGGGCAGGGGAGCTTCCCAACGATTGAGGAAATAGTTTTTTGCAGCAGGACAACAGTAGGTCAGACAGCACTTACCCAGGTGCTGGATGAGACGATTGTGAGGATGTCGCTGTAATTTGGTCTTGGTCTGTTTTTCAAGGTGAGCCTGGTTGAACCTGGCGGCATCCTGCCGCGGGTCGGCATCCGAACGAAATCCTGCAACCCAGAATTTCCCATCCAGCCAGCCGACTGCTGTATATGCAAAAAGGGGCAGCCTGGGACTCCGCGGATCTGTGGTCAGGTAAGCTGCAGTGTACAGTGCGGTGTGGGCGGGAGCCATAAAGGCTGCAACCGCCTGTACCTGTTCTGCCTCGTTGTACGGATTTTCGGCGAGCAACGCCGGCTCATGGCTGTCACATTCAATACCCACGGGCTGTCTTCCGGGAAGGATAAAAAGCTCGCTTCCCTCGGGTAATTCAATCAGATCCTCTGGTTCAGGTTGATGAAAGTTACCGGCACTGCTCCCGGCCATTTTCAGGCCGTTATATTCCTGTATTTCCCCCTTGGCATTGGCAAAAACCAGAAAGGGGATTGCCCGCGGGTGAGGACTCTCCATAACGGATCAGCAGCTGTGGTCCGGGGTTTAAGGCCGAAGAACGCGCATTACACTGTCAACCGCACGATAGACATCAAGGTCGTCTCCGAAAACATCCTGGATATGGGCATGATCAATAAGATCTTCTATGATGTACTGGGTGAGATAGAGGCTGATGATGTTCGGATCCTGAGCAAGATTTCTAACCGGAGCGATTTTGTAACGCATTTCAAATTCTTCCAGGTCGATCATGGTGCGCAATTGCTTTTCGACTACTTCCTGAATAGACCCAACATCGTCGGTTTCAATAATATGGGTGTCCAGCAAGCGCTGCACCAGGGTTATCGCCAGATCCTTGGAGTTGTCTCTGGCTTTTTTCAACATGAACATACGCTCACGCTCACGTTTGCGGTCAATGGCGTCGATTGTCTTATTGGTCGAGTTGCTGGGATTGATATGACGGGCCATGGGTTACTCCTTATATTCGTATCGGCACAAATAACCGTGTTGTCTTGAGCGGCTTGACTGGTCCAAACAGCAAATACAAAAAAATCATGAGAAATGCGGGCTCAACCTCTGCCGTTTGTCTCATCCTTCTTATAACAGGCGCCGCCATATTACGCAAACAAGCTGCTCTTTGCATCCTCTATTTACACGAACCATCGATTTCAATATAAATGTGTCTGTAATGCAGGTAAAAGACCATTGTCACGCCCGTGGTATTTCTCGAACACTACCTCCTGTCACTGCGGTAGAGTTGCTGAAAGTCGTGTATTTTAGCCGCTGCATCCGGTTCCAGCTGTAGATCATATGTTTGGATATACTCGGCAGCCATTCGGTGGGTGTTGAATATGGGGACATTCAACTTGAGGTTATTGACGGCAATGTCCATAAAATCCCGGTGGCTATGATAAAACTGTTCCAACACGGACGGCAGCAGAGTGTAAAATGAATCGGCGTCTTCTTCATAAAGCAGACTTTCCCTGTCTTCACTCAGGTCGGATTCTTCGATCGGTCCTTCATACCCGAACTTCCATCCGGTAGCTCCGTTATGATAGCCTTCCACCCACCACCCGTCCATGACGCTGATATTGGGAACACCATTCATGGCGGCCTTCATGCCGCTGGTACCGCTGGCTTCAAGGGGACGTTTTGGACAGTTCAGCCAGGAGTGGACCCCTGAGACAAGGAGTTTGGCAATGTGCATATCATATCCGGGAATGAATACCAGCTTGCCGAGACCGTTGCTCAGCCGGTAGAGCTTTTCCTGGTTGTCAAGGATAAGTTTGAGCACCATTTTTCCCGGTTCATCTTCGGGGTGAGCTTTTCCTGCAAAAAGAAAGTTGATTTTCCAATTGTTTTTCACCAGAATATCGGCGAGTCTGGAAATATCATCGAAGATGAGGTCAGCTCTTTTATAGGTGGAAAAACGACGTGCAAACCCCACAGTAAAGACATTTGGTTCGAGCCGGTCAGGATCTGCCTGGTTGGAAAGAAAGTTGGGCGGGTCAATCCAGGTTTCAGTCATCTGCTTTCGGTGATTATCAAGCATCTGGTTGGTGTAGGCTATCAGTCGTTGATTATCGATAAGCCAGGCTTTACGAAGTCCGTTTGCGAGAGTATCATGTTCCGAGCGGGAAAGTGAGGAGAAGCAGCCGGGATTATCACGCCAGTTTTGTATGGAGGGAATACTGTCGAAAAGGGAAGCACGACTGTCACTGGTCCAGGTCAGGTGATGGACGCCGTTTGTTATCGCTTTAATTTTTTGTGCAAATATGGGAAATTGTTTTTGAGTGACGTCGCGATGCAGACGGCTGACACTATTGATCCCACGGTTAATGCGCATGGCCATGGCGGTAAAATTATATTCATGGGGATTCTCGTCATCGTGGGCGACGAGGTTGAGAATTCTTTCCATTGCTCCGTGGCAGAATGCGGTGTACATATCACGGCTGAAGCGGTCATGACCTGCTTTTACAGGGGTGTGGATGGTGTAAATTATTTGCCGGGCGACTTTTTCGGCGGCTTGCAGAATATCCTGTTCAGACATGCGTTGCTCATAATCAGGGCCCAGAGTTTTTTCCAGCTCTTTGACTATAAGGTGCAGGGTGACCGTGACCCCGTGCTGTTCGTTAAGATGGATGGTTCGGGCGGTAAAACCGAATGTCTGCATGATCGGGAGCACGGCGCTGCCTAACATTCTTCGTTGATTGGCTTTGACAAGGTTGGATTTTGCATTATATAGTTGCTGAGCGGCTTCACTCAACCACTTGGGAGCCCCAGGCAGGTCGTAATCCAGGAGGAATTCAGGGGTAAAGTAATCCAGATTATCGGAGCATTCAAGTTTCATCCATACCTGGGCTGTACAGTATATGGGATCGTTATACTTGCTGAAAAAAGGGATTTCGATTTCCAGGGGGAGTTCGGGCTTCTCCGGATCCTTAAGCTGGTAAAGCGTCGGCGTGGTTTCCGGGGTCCAGTTGGTTGCCTGATCGATTTGACCGATTTTGGAATCAACGAACTGGGAGAAATATCCGCCCCTGTATAACAGGCTGACAGCCAGGACAGGCATATGCAGGTCTGCAAAGCTTTTCAACGTATCACCGGCAAGGACGCCGAGGCCGCCGCTGTAATTTGGAATTTTTCGCGGCCCGTCAAGATATTGTTTCAGAAAATGGCTCAGAATGCGATGATTGCTTTTCAGGATGCCGTTTTGCTGCAAAAAATTTTTAACCGGATAGAATACGTCGGGATCAGCGCCGATTTCCATGGAAATATAAACGACTGAATTGCCTGCCGGTGAGCAGAGGCGATTCCAGACACGATCGAAAGTGGACTGAGAAATACCGAAGTATGTCCCAAAGTCGTTGCAGGACAAGAGTTTTGAGGCGAGGTCTGATTTCATGTTGAAAAATCCGAAACATTGAATAAAAAAATAATTGTCTCAATATCCAAAAAAGAATAAGGAATGTTTCTTGAAAAGCCAAGTAGACAAAATGTAGATTCGCCCTGATAGTTTTGCAAGGAAATTTACAGGGTAGACAAAATGTAGTATTCCTATACTGGTTAGCTGGTATCCACTCTGTTTTTATACATGTTGTCAAACAATTACTATTTTGGGAGGATGTGATGCGCATCAATAAACCGTTGTATCTGGTCTTAACTATGTTGGTGTTTGTCACCTTGGGACTTACCGCCGGTTGCAGTAAAAAAGCGCCGGAAACCGCACCGGAATTACCTGCAGAGGGATTGGGACCTGAGGAGCCTTTGGAGACCCAGGATACAGGAATTATGGAAGGCCGAACCTCCGGGCCGATGCTGCCGGTCTATTTCGCATTTGACGATTCAGCCATTTCCGGGGACCAGGTTCAGAGAATTGAGGGTAATGGAACCTTTCTGGCGGATAACGCCGGCATACAGATTCGCATAGAAGGGAATTGTGACCCCCGGGGTACGAAAGAATACAACCTGGCCCTCGGTGAAAGAAGGGCGCAGAGCGCTAAAGCGTATTTAATTAATCTGGGCATTGACTCTTCACGCCTGAGCACTGTAAGCTGGGGTGAGGAAAAATTGTTGCTGTTCGGACATGATGAGCTTTCATGGGCGCAAAATCGTCGAGCAGACTTTGTTATCGTGAAATGACGATTGAGAAGATGTAAGCGAAACCGGGCTGGGCAAGTCCCATGCCCGGTTTTCTTTTTTGGGTCGGATTATTTTCCGAAAACCGGTCGGCGTCGAGTCGACGGTTTATAAGGCTGAGAAGTCCGGCTGGGACACTTTCATATAGAGGAATATTGTGATAAACAAGAGAATTGTTAGCGTATTACTGTGCACCGTACTGACACTGGCTGTTCAATTTCCATTTTCCTCGGCACATGCTGCTGATGCTAAAATCGGAGTGATCAATATGCAGAAGGTTGTGATTACCTCCAAGGGTGGGAAACAGGCGCAGGAAGTCGTGAACAAAAGAATGAAAGAATTGCAGGAGGAGTTCAAAAAAGAAGAAGACGGCCTGTTGGCATTGCAGAAAGAAATAGAGAAAAAAAGCTCTGCCTGGAGTGATGCAATGAAACAGGAAAAAGCTAATGAATTTCGAAAAATGCGTCGTGACCTGATGGCGAAACAGGAAGATGCAAATGTGGAAATCAAGCAGCTGCGTGAGGAAAATCTTGGACCTGTCCTCAAGGAGTTGCAGGCAGTTGTTGCTGAATTAGGTAAGAAAGAGGGCTACACTCTGATTTTGCCTACCCAGGCAGTGATCCATGCCGCTGACGAAGTCGATCTGACCGACAAGGTAATCAAGGCCTTGAACCAAGCAGGCGAATAAATACGTAAGATATCCTCAATATAATTTTAACGCTATCTGAGCTGCAATGGTCCAGCACGCATATCTAGACATGGTAAACCGCTTCAGGGGTTCTAAGGTGCTCGTGATCGGTGATATCATAATAGATCATTTTATCTGGGGCTCGGTAACCAGGATATCCCCGGAAGCTCCAGTTCCCGTAGTAAATGTAGGTAAGGAAGAACTCCTTCTCGGCGGAAGCGCGAATGTTTTGCGCAACATTATTTCCCTGGGTGGAGAGGGCGCGCTTTGCGGGCTTATCGGCTCTGATTCCATGGGTGAACGAGTGCTTGACCTGGTTGAGAGTCTTGCGGCAGGAGGGCAGGGAATCATCCAGGGACGTCGACCGACGACCGTGAAAACTCGAGTTATTGCCCAGGGGCAGCAGGTAGTTCGCTTTGATCGCGAACAGACCGGCGAACCTTCTCCAGAAACTTTTTCCGGACTTATAAGCTACTTGCAAGGGCATGTACATGAGTTTGATGCTGTTATGATCTCGGATTATGCCAAAGGTGTGGTTCATGAGCAGCTGATGATAGAGCTGCGCCGGCTTCTTGAGCGCAATGCCGGAAAAACAGGCAGGAATCTGCCGGTAATCGTGGATCCCAAGCCTGTAAATATGCACTGTTTTGTCGGCAGTACCGTAATTACTCCTAATCACCATGAAGCTTCGCAAATGAGCGGAATCAGGATTCATGATGAGCAAACCCTGCTGGCTGCCGCCCGCCAGATTCAGGACGACATCGGTTGCGAGGGAGTTCTCATTACCCGCGGTGAGGCCGGGATGGCCCTTTTGCAAGGGGATCGGGATCTGGTAACCATCCCTACCACGGCAAAAGAGGTATATGATGTCACAGGCGCCGGGGATACCGTCGCCGCAACATTGGCCTTGGGGCTGGCATCCGGATGTTCTCTCGCCGAGGCCGCGCTTCTTGCCAATCATGCAGCCGGAGTGGTGGTCGGCAAGATAGGTACGGCCTGTGTGAGTAGAGAGGAATTACTTGCAGTCTTGCCATAGACTATGTTATTTGGGCACCTTGAAAAAATGCCAATTCGCTCAACTTCACGGAGTCTACGCTTACCTTGTTGCACTTAAAATTTTATCCTCGAAATATCAACTATATGTCTGCGGTAAAATTTCTCGTGCGCCTCGTATTTGAACAAATTTTTTAATTTTTCAAGATACCCTTTCGGTATTGTGTATGTTGCAGAGTGTAAAATGTGTGTGCGCTTGTATCCCCCCTTATTATCAGAATTGTTACCCCAGAGGAGAATTGTCTATGGGACGTCCCAGGAGTATGACCGGCTTTGGCCGGGGCGAAGCTGAGGCCCACGGGCGTACCTGGATTGCAGAGGTGCGAACGGTTAATCATCGGTTCCTGGATCAACGGGTCGTGCTGCCTCGAATTTTTGCAGTATGTGAAGATCAGGTCAAGAGGACTGTGGCCCAGTCCATGGATAGAGGACGAGTCGATATCTGTTTGACTGCAAAGGGCGAGCCGGCGGGCCGCGGTCGTTTTTCGGTGGACCATGGCATAGGGGAACAATATCACCGGTGTCTCCTGGAACTGCAGGGTACATATGAGTTGTCCGGCGGCATAACCGTTACCGATATGCTCACCATCAGAGACATCGTCAGCCAGGAAGAGGCTGACCCGGATATGGAAGCTGAAGGTGAACTTATCATTGCCTCAGTCAAACAGGCGCTGATAGCTTGTGATACCATGCGGGAGCTGGAAGGGATGTCGTTGAAGCGTGAATTGCTCGAGCGGCTCCATGGGTTTGAAGAAATTGTTCGCACCATTGAAAAGAACAGTCCCGACATATTGAAACTGCGACAGCAGGAACTGCAGGGGCGCCTGGCCAAACTTCTGGACGGTATTGACCTGGATGCTGCACGGTTGGCCCAGGAAGCAGCCATTATGGCGGATAAAAGCGATGTTACCGAAGAGATTGTCCGTTTGCATAGCCATATCGAACAGTTTCGACAGTATCTTGAGAGTGACGAGGCCGTAGGCAGACGATTGGACTTTCTTCTCCAGGAGTTTTTGAGGGAAGTGAATACGCTGGCCTCCAAAATAGCCAATGCCTCCATTGCTCACTTAGGTGTTGAAATGAAAAATGAGATTGAAAAGCTGCGGGAACAGGTGCAGAATATAGAATAACATCACCCTGCCGGCCTGTTATACTTTTTCATCACCTGTGAAGTGCGGAACTATTTTCAGCGGCACGGATATCGCTGATCGGAATGCAATATGGCACATACTCGATTGATTAACATAGGGTTCGGCAATGCCGTCAAAGTCAACAGGATCCTTGCCGTGGTCAACCCGGGATCTTCCCCCATTCGAAAATTGAAAGACGATGCGCGCGCTGAAAAAAAATTGATCGACGTAACCGAAGGGCGACGAACAAGAGCCATAATCATCCTTGATACCGGTCATTTGGTACTGTCTTCCGTTCAACCTGAAACCATAAATCAGCGCATGGCTGCACTGGACCTGGAATACGCTAACCCCGCGGGTTCATTGTCCGTAAAACTTGAAGGGGAATAAAGATGAGCAGCGGCACCCTTTTTGTACTTTCAGCACCTTCCGGATGCGGCAAGACCACTATTGTGTCCCGGGTCATGCAGAACCTGCCGCGCATTACCTTCTCCATTTCTCATACAACCCGTCCTCCCCGGGATGGGGAAGTACACGCAAAGGACTACTATTTTGTCAGTCATGACGAATTCATAGGTATTCGTAATGATGCCGAGAGCGGATTCCTTGAATGGGCCGAAGTGCACGGCAATTTTTATGGAACCGGTTGCCGCGAAGTGGACAGGTTGCTGGCAACCGGTAGTGATGTGCTTCTTGATATTGATGTACAGGGAGCACGGCAGATCATGGAATCTGATCGTCATTGCGTAACCGTCTTTATTGCTCCCCCTTCACTTGATGAGCTGGAGAAACGGCTGCGCGGCCGCAAAACCGATGATGAACATACCATTCATCTGCGTCTGCAAAACTCTGGTGGAGAAATTGAGCAGGCCGGGCACTACCGGTATTTGATTGTAAACGATGTGTTGGATGATGCCGTTCGAAGCCTGGAGGCCATCATCATTGCCGAGCGTTGCCGCACACGCAGAACTCTGGCCGGCGCCCCGGCACGTTACACGCACCGATGAAGAAACACGTTCAAAAGACCGATCCTGATCCGAAACAGCAGAGAGGGGATACAGAGCAGAGCGGCTTGATTTGGGGTATCAATTCGGTAACCGAGGTCCTGTTGAGCACTCCTAAAGGCATCAGTGAGATTAAGGTCCAAAAGGGTAAAACCGGCGCCAGGCTGCAGCAGATTATTGATCTTGCCAGGGAACATGGCGTGCGATTACGTTTCGTGGATCCTGCACGACTTGGTGCGGCCAAAAAAAGTAATCATCAGGGGGTGGCTGCACGACTTGCAGAGCATCCGGTTCAGTCTTTTGAGGAACTCCTGGGTATCCTGAGTGGAGAAACCGAGGTGATTTCCAGAATTCTGGCCCTTGACTCCATACAGGACCCAAGAAATCTGGGATCAATTCTTCGTTCGGCCCTGGCGGCCGGGTTCAACCATATTCTCATGACACGTGAGCGAAGCGTTTCCATCACGCCCACTGTTGTCAGTACCTCTGCCGGAGCCGTTGCCCATCTGCAGATTTTTCAGGCTGTCAATATGGCTGAAGCTTTAACCAAGATCAAGAAGCTCGGTTATTGGGTGTATGGCGCAGTGGTAGACCGGCAATCAAGTCAGTCCATGTATCAGACGGATTTTGCGCAACAGGTATGCCTGGTTATCGGCAGTGAGGGCAAGGGGATCCGGCCGCTGGTGCAGAAACAGTGTGATCAACTGGTAACCATACCCATGCAGGGCGATTTCAATTCTCTCAATGCATCGGTGGCTGCGGCGATCGTTATGTTTGAGATTAATCGCCGCAGTCTTCAATAGCCTATCGCTTCATTTCTTTTTACGTAGCTGCTCTTTCAGCAGATCACCCAATGTTCCCATGGAGCGGGTTTCCTTTTCCATTGCAGGGGGAGGCGTATACGTTTGTTTCTCCGTCTCCTTTTCCTGGTAATCGTCAGGGACCAGGGAAATGCGCTGCTTTTCAGTATCGATGGCATCGATGCGGATGGTGATATCCTGCCCGGCCTCAAGCACTTCGCGGGGATGGTTTAATTTGCGGCCGCTCCCAAGTTTGGAAATATGAAGAAGGCCGTCAATGCCCGGCTCAAGAGTAACAAAGGCGCCAAATTGAACGAGTCTGGAGACCTGGCCGACGTGTGTACTTCCAATGGGGTATTTTTCTTCCACCTGTTCCCAGGGGTTGGGCAACGTTTCTTTCAGGCTCAGGGAAATTCTGTTGTTTTCCCAGTCCAGCCGCTTGATTATGACTTCCACCTGCTGACCAAGCTGAAGAACGTCTGCCACTCTGTCCGTCTGTCCCCAGGCCAGCTCTGAGATAGGAATAAGACCGTCGATTCCGCCGATGTCGACAAAAGCCCCGAAATCTCGGATGGAGGTCACTGTTCCGCTGATCTGCATCCCTTCATCAAGAGATTTCCGCAACTTTTCCTGTTCCTCTGCCCGCTGTTCTTCAAGCAGGACTCTGGCAGATACAATAATATTTCGCCCATTATTACCAAACTCAATGACGCGAAAAGACAATGTTTGTTCTATATAATCCTCAGGTTGCTCGATACGACGAATATCCATCTGGGAATACGGGCAGAAGGCTCTGGCTCCTGCAACCGTCACGGAAAAACCGCCCTTTACTTCCCCCGTAACCTTCCCCTGCACAGGAATGCCGGATTGAAAAGCCTCTTCGACTTCCTGCAGCGAGGCCTGACCTGACCCCAGTCGGGTGGTAAAAATTAATTCTCCCCCACGGTTGGATAAGAAAAAGGCCTCGATGCTTTGGCCGGGCTCGAACGGCATGATACCTTCTTCGTCAATAAGTTCTGCTTTGCTTAGTATTCCTTCGCTTTTAGCCCCAATGTCGAGAAACACATTTTCTCCGGAAATTTCAGCGATAATTGCTTTAATCTTCTCACCCGGTTTCAATTTCGGGCGATCAACAGGTGTTTCTTGGAACAGGTCGGCAAATTTGTCGTCACTCATAACTATGGGCAATAGGTTGGGATTGATGAAAGATATTGTTTCAATGATTATTGTGGAGTGAGTAGAGAGGTACGTGTTTCAAATTGCTCATGAAACTTCATCGTATCTCCAACTGTAACGTGTTGTACGGTTGAATCTGATGTGTCAAGGAGGAGAAATCCCGGTGCTGTTTCTTTACCAAGAAGATCTCCGGGGTTGATCAACAGACTTGAACCGATTTTTTGAACCCGGCAAATATGGTTGTGTCCGCAACAGACATAGTCATATTTTCCTGATTGCGCCAAGGGTAGAGCCATCTCCGGGTAGTGGTGAAACCCTATACGCTTCCCGTCCACCTCAATCGAACCGACTATGCCATGGTGAGTGAACCGGTCTTTCTGTTTTTCACATCGTGTGGAAATCAGGTGCTGGTCACCGGTATTATTTCCATAGATAAGGTGGATCCGGCCCGAGAATTTTTCCAGTTGGTTGAGCATGAACGGAGAAACCAGATCTCCACAGTGAAGTAATATTTTTGCTCCAGCCGCGTCGGCATGGGAAACAGCCCTGTGAACATGTACAACGGCATCGTGACTGTCGGATAGTATGGCGATAATCATGGGTCAAAGGTGTAGTATCGATAAGCGATGAAAAAGAATCCGCATAATGAATCCGCATATAAAAAAATGAATTCTTACACAGGATACTGCATGGAAGCAACCAATCTTTTGCTGTAACTATTGGCGGATGATTTCAGCATCAGGCGGAATGTTGAGAAAATTGAGATTTTTTACAACCTCGGGGTCTGCTGTGTTAACACTGTTGACTGCAAAATCAGAGAGAGACAGTATTGTCCGTGTTCCAAAATGGTCGTCGATGCGTAATCGTCGGAGTATTTGGTTGTGATCAAACCATATCCGGATGGACTGCACCTGCTGGTGCGGCGTTTGAGGGACTAGAAGAGCTGTGTAAATTCCCGGGAGAGCGGCGTCGTCCTCTATTCGGGTAATATTGAACGTCTCTTCCAGTGAGAGACGGCCTGAGAATAAGGCAAAAGTAATGTCATTATCCATCGACTCCGCCGGCGTAATAATCAACTGGTTATCCTGCCTGGTATAAATCCGCACTTCAGAATCGGTGCTGAGGATAATTTGCTCATCCGGAGTGAGGTAATTCCAGCGCATGATCGGTCCGTTTTCCGGACCGCCTGTTAAGCGGACAAAGGCCGCATTGCCGCTACCCTGTCTGTCACGTCCGTTACTGTATGTATGCTGCTCGAAATTAAAGGTGATGGAGTCAACTGATTGATAATATTGCTGCAGTTTCTGCACCTGAACAAGTATTTCCGTTTCTGACGCCGCCGCAACCCCGGGTAAGAGGGGAAGCAGCAACAAAAGAAGAGCCGCCGAGCGTATCGTACGGCAAAGCTGTCTCCCATAGATCGTGAAGTTCTGCAGGCGCCGGTGGTTTCCCATGTATGCACTGCCTTGCTCAGTAAAATGTGTTCGCATTTCAACAGGTAATAGTCAGAGGTTATATATGCACTTTTTCAAGCTGGATTGTACGCCCGAAAATGGCGTTTGCCATCGGACTTACAGGTGCGGGCAGATCTGAAACAAAATATCTGCTCGCCGTGTCTGGGTTATACAAAGCTTCTCGTATGTCTGTGTTTGCATCCAGGAATGAACGCAGCGCTTTGGCGGCTTCAACGGATGAATCTACAATATGTACCCTGTTTCCTATTCGCGGCGCAATGATTGATTTAAGCAGAGGGTAGTGGGTGCAGCCCAGAATAAGGGTATCCACCTGTTGTCTGCGCAGGGGCTGAAGGTATTTTTTCACTATCATTTTAGTTTCCCGCCTGTTTAACCATCCTTCCTCAACAAGGGGGACAAGCAGTGGGCAGGCCTGCGTACAAGACGCGGCATTCGGATTACGCATTGTAATGCAGCGTTGATATATTTCAGAGGTAATGGTCGCACGGGTGCCGATAATACCGATTCTCCCGGTCCGGCTACGGTTGACGGCACAGTCTACGGCCGGCGCGATCACATCGATCATAGGGTATTCGAACTGCTGCCTCATAATTTCTCCTGCTGCGCTTGCTGCCGAGTTGCAGGCGATGACGATAAGTGTAGCCCCATGTTCCGCCAGGAATTCGATATTTTTTTGGGAATATTCTATAAGCCTTTCTTCGCTTTTAGAACCGTATGGCGTGCGGGCAAGGTCGCCAAAATACAAAAGGGGGAATCCCGGGCAGAGTTTCTCAATGGCATGAGCGACAGTCATGCCGCCTAGTCCGGAGTCGAAAATACCGATCATGATACGAAGGCGGTGTGTAGAGGCTTGGAGGATATGCAGCCTGTTGAAAGGGGCTGTACGTAAGGAATTAATTTGATTTTTATAAGGTAAGCTGTCAGAAGTGCGACGCGCTTACAGGTCTTGATCCTCTTGGTCATTGCAGTGTCCAAGAGGATCAAGAGAACGGCTAGTGTCTATTTCTTTTTATTCTTTGTTCGTGCTTCAATAGCTTTACGTAAATTTTCAGGCAAACCCCTTTCTTTACCGGATTGTGAACGGCGTTCTGAAAGAGCACGTGCGCAAAGTGGTTGACGAGCGGAAAATCCATATTTTTTACGATATTCTTTAGATGTCAGACCATGGGATTTAAGATGTTTTGGTGAAAGCATCTTGAATTCTTGTCCACACTCCAGGCAAACAACTTTATTTTTTTGGATTGATTTCTTGGGGTCCATAACCGGAGCAGCTTCTTCCGACGCTGTATCCAATCCAGTTACTTCAGCATCTTGTAAACTTTTAAGTGTTTGGAATGTATCGTTTAATGCAACCTTGATTTCGTCAGTTGTCATTTCTTTGCTGCCGATTTGAGACTGGATGATTTCAGCGGTCATTTCAACAAGAGTTTTACTCATTCTTTACTCCTATAAAGAAAATAAAAATGAAATTGACTGATAATATTTCCACTACATTAGAACAGGTCAATAAATAACGCAATTAAAATATAATATATTTACGCATTGTATCTCCCTGAGCATTTTTGCATCAATGTCGCCGAAGGGACTTGGTTGGTGTGCAGGGTGGGTACGCAAAGATTGCGGTGCAAACATTTAATGACAGACCTGGAAATACAGGTCTGAAGGTTGACAGTCCCAGGCGGAAATATTACTATTTGCGCCATCGGCAGAAGGCGTTCTATCTTTAATTCTAATTTCTATTATCGTTTCGAGGTTTTGTCATGCCTGTGTATGAGTATGAGTGCTCTGGGTGTAAAAAAGTTTTTGAAGTGCAGCAAAAAATTTCCGAAGCTCCTTTGGAAGCCTGCCCGGAGTGCGGAGACACCGTAAAAAAAATCGTTTCAATGAGTTCCTTTCAACTGAAAGGCGGCGGCTGGTATGCTGACGGCTATAGCGCCTCTTCCGGAGGAAAGGGGGAATCTTCATCAGCAGCGCCTTCATGTCCGGCAGCCGGCGCCGCATGTAAAGGGTGCGCTGCCGCATCGTAACGCCGCCTGAGGCGATGTGGTGACAGCGGACTCGGCGTTCAGTCTCAATTGCCCCTGCATTGTCTCAAGAGCCGGAAACGAGCGCACCTCATCATTTTTTTGTACAGCGTGGGAGTATCTCCTCTCTCCGCATATAGAGGGGAGTCACCGTGACGATATACGGCAAAAGCCGGCATACCCGCCTCCTCTCTGAAACGCGTTGTGTTTCTACCAGTATCATCCTGTTATTGCAATACCTTCGGGAGATTTTTTTATGAAGTTCCGGCAAAGCCATATAGCTCTTGGTGTCATTCTATTGTTGGTCTCCGGCTGTTCCTCTGCATACTATGGAACACTTGAAAAATTCGGGGTTCACAAGCGAGATGTTCTTGTTGATCGTGTAGGAGAAGCGAGAGATGCGCAGGAACAGGCTAAAGAGCAGTTTCAGTCAGCTTATGAACAGTTTGCAAGTGTGGTTGAGGTTGATGGCGGTGACTTGGAAAAACAGTACGCTACTCTCAATAAAGCATATGAGAAGAGTGTACAAAAGGCGAAAGCCGTCCACGATCGTATTGATGCTGTGCAGTCTGTAAGCGAGGACCTGTTTGATGAATGGGAGTCTGAGCTTGATGAGTATGCCGGCAGCGCTTTACGAAAAGATAGTGAAAAGAAATTGAAAGACACCCGCCATCAGTATCAACAGCTGATAACCGCCATGAAAAATGCTGAAGAGAAAATCGACCCGGTGTTAACGGTTTTCCATGATCAGGTCCTGTATCTGAAGCATAATCTGAATGCCCGGGCCATTGCTGCCCTGCAGGGTGAACTGGTGAGTCTGGAAAAAGAGGTGGAACACCTGTTGCATGAGATGGAGGCTTCCATTCAAGAAGCGGATGAGTTTATATCGCGTCTGCAAAAAGGGTAGGGGAGTTGCCCTCGGCCAGGCCGATGCCGCGAGCGTGCGGGTTATTCCTTTTCATGTCCAGCAGTTGTAACGTTGCCATTCCTACTTACGGATAATGGCCATGGCATCCCCGTATGAAAAAAAGCGGTAACCTGATTGCACTGCTTCCTTGTACGCGTCCAGAATTGTCTGCCTTCCTGCCAGTGCCGAGACCAGAAAAAGCAAAGACGACTTGGGCAGATGGAAATTGGTAATCAGGTTGTCCACTACGCTAAAGTGATATCCAGGATAAATAAAGAGATCACAGCTTCCTGACCCCGCCGCCACTTTGCCGTTACGATCGGCCGCATACTCCAGGGTGCGAACCGTGGTTGTGCCTACGGCCCATATTTTACCTCCCTTTGCTTTTGTCTGTTCAACGGCGTCCGCAGTCCTTTGCGGGATGCTGAACTGTTCCCGGTGGATCTGGTGTTCACGAATATCGTCGGTACGTACCGGCGCAAAGGTTCCGTACCCTACATGGAGGGTGACCTCTGAAGTGGTCACTCCTTTATCGCGCAGTTTTTGAAGGAGTTCTTCACTGAAATGGAGCCCGGCCGTGGGTGCTGCTACTGATCCGGTATGGTGTGCATAGAGCGTCTGATACCGTTTTCTATCCTGTTCCGTACTTCCATCCGTACGGTGAATATACGGGGGTAGCGGTATCCGCCCCATCCGGTTGAGAATCTGTTCCAGCTCTTGTTGCTGTGAGCATTCGGATCTGCAGGTAAAGTGCAGTATAACGTCAGCTTTGCCGTCGTCGTGGTAGGCAACAACTTCAGCGTTTAAATCGTGATCGAATACAAGCCGGCTGCCGAGGCGAGGCCTTTTGGAGCTCTTAATCAATGCCGATGCCCTGGCTGCTCCATTTTCGCCTGATGTGTTTGGTGTTTTGAGGAGTTCCGGGAAGTGCAGCAAAAATAACTCGACTTTCCCGCCGGATGTCTTTTTGCCGTGCAGCCTTGCCGGAAAGACTTTCGTATCGTTAACAACGAGAAGATCGTGCGGGGAGATATAGCTGCTGATATCTGAAAACACTGTATTGGTCGGTTTTGATTTTCCTGATTGCAGCACCATCAATCTGCTTGCATCTCTTCTGTCGGCCGGCTGCTGGGCGATCTGGTCTTCGGGCAGGAAAAAATCATATGTATTGAGCTGGAATCGATTTTCCGGCATAAAATTTTCAGACATCAGATAAATATAAATCAATAGGAAGAATTTTCGTGTTACTCGTTACCACACGTTAAGGGAGATACGTTGCCGCTGTTGCCATGTACGGCTTGTGCACGCTTTATTGCAGCGCAGATACTTGCCAAAAAAGCTGGAAACGGTTACACACTCCTCATGTACTTCCAGCGCCTTGGCGCCGTTGAGAAAAAGTAACTGCTTTCAAATACGGGGAAGTTATCAAGCTGGACTGTGCCCTTATGGGTAGTTACGAGAAAAAATCGGTTAACATAGCAAAAGTGACGAAAAAATGCGAGATTCTTTCCTGAAAATAGAGTCGGCTCTACCTGCTTTCTTCTTTCTATAAAATTCGTATAAGATTCAGCATCGTTATGATAGTGGTAACCGCAGCGACACAGATGGAGCTTGATCCCTTTATTCGGGAGTATACGGGGAGGCCTGATGTTATGACCTGTCTGACGGGTATCGGGCCGGTAGCAGCGGCAACCCGTATCGCCCTGTTTCTCGTCTCCGCCGAGCCCCGTCCCTCCATGGTTGTGAATATTGGTGTTGCAGGCGCCTTCGTGCATTCCAGGGTGCATCCTGGAGTGCTTGATATTTGCCTTGCCGAGCAGGAGATTTTAGGTGATCTTGGGATTTGTTACCAGGACCGGATCGAACGGTTTTCTTCACCTGACTTAGAAATTCAAGATCATTTTGTTCTGGATGGCGAACTGCTTTCCAGGGCGAGAACAATCCTCGATTCCCATGGTGAATCAGTGCATACGGGATCTTTTGTCACGGTTAATTGTGTTTCAGCTACCAGAGATCGCGGTGATTTCCTCGGCAGCCGGCATAACGCTCTTTGTGAAAATATGGAAGGGGGCGCCGTTGCATGCGTCTGCGCCGCGGTAGGGCTACCGATGCTCGAAATGCGCTGTGTTTCCAACCTGGTGGAAGATAGAGACCGCTCAAAATGGAAATTGCAACAAGCCTGTAGTCGCTCCGGGAAAATCGCGGCTGCAGTCGTAGAAGGACTCATACATGCATCGTAATCAGTTGTCGTTAGGGTATTCTCCCTGTCCCAATGATACTTTTATCTTTTATGCCCTTGTCCATGGGCTGATCCCCTTACGGAACATTCAGCTTCAGCGTCCGCAACTCGAGGATGTGGAAACATTAAACCGAATGGCCATGTCGGCTGACCTGGATATCACCAAACTCTCGTTTCATGCCCTGGGATATGCTCTTCACGATTATTCGCTCCTCAGGTCAGGGGCGGCCTTAGGAAGAGGATGCGGCCCCTTGCTGATTACCTCCTCCAAGGTCAAAACAGGCGGTGTCGGCTCATGGTCCATTGCCCTGCCGGGCGAGATGACCACTGCAGCTTTATTGCTCAAGCTGTATTGCCCGGAGGTTGAAAACCTGCATATCATGCCCTTTGAGAAGATTCTTTCCACTGTTGCAGAGGGCGTCGTCGATGCCGGCGTGATTATTCACGAAAGCCGTTTTACCTACAGGCAGTATGGTTTGGAGTGTGTACAGGATCTTGGGCAATGGTGGGAAGATGTGACCGGACTTCCCATACCGCTGGGATGCATAGCCGCAAAACGGAGTTTGTCCCTGGAGACGGTGCATGAGGTGGAGCAGTCCATAGCAGCGAGTCTGCAATGGGCATGGAGACATCCTGAAGAATGTAGTCAATACATCACTGCACATTCACAGGAACTTGAGAATGCAGTGGTCGCAAGCCATATCGATCTGTACGTGAATGGGTTTTCAGCTGATCTTGGAGATGAGGGCGTTGCAGCAGTGGAAGAGCTTTTTCAGCGCGCCGCGTCAGCCGGTCTTTTCAGCGGACATGAAGGACAAGACCAGGAGCTGATCAGATTGTGACAACTCATCCCATGGTACAGCTGTGGGACGGAGCCACACCTGTAGTTTTGCTATATGGCGGCAGGGGTGACCGGCGCGTCAACCTGGCCTCGGCGTGTTCGGATGTTTTGAAACAAACCGGCGCTGCAGTGGAATGTATGCACCTGAAAGCCACCCTTGACTTAGCCGAACTGTCTGAAATCAAACAGGGTTTGCGTACTTGTGATGCGCTTATCCTCACCGGCGGACAATGGCTGCCCCTTGAGCGGTATATTGACGGCATATCGGCAGGAGCCCGGAAAGACAGGCCGTATGCTATGCTGGAAAAGAGCCTTGCCGCCTGCCGTACGATACACATACCGGAGACGGTTGCTCTGGAATTCAGGCAATGGTTTGTCGACCAATGGATGGCTTCCGAAGTGGGAGCATGTCTGCTTGTGGGCGGCAAAAGCAGCCGAATGGGCAGGGCCAAACATTTGATCCGTCATGGGGACGGCAGCACCTGGGCTGAAAAAACCGTGCATACCCTTCAGGCACGCCTTGATCGACTTGTTATCTCCGGAGCCGGTGAGCTGCCGGACACCATCTCCCATCTGCCGCGTGTTCCGGATGAGCCTGGAGTCGCCGGCCCCATTGCCGGCATCCTGTCGGTGCTAAAACATTATCCCCGTATCTCCTGGGTCATCACCGCCTGTGATATGCCTGAGATGCAGGTTGAAGCCCTGGACTGGCTCCTTTCTCTGCGACGTCCCGGTGTTCGGGGGATTCTGCCCGACCTCTCCGGGCAGGGACGGGTTGAGCCGTTGCTCGCCTACTATGACTTCAGGTTGCTCGATGCCGTGCAGGGTGTCGTTGATGGTGGCTCCTGGCGGGTAAACAGGCTTAAAGAGGTTGAAGGCGTGATTACCCCGCGCCCGCCGGCCGGCTTGTCTCGATGCTGGCGTAACATCAACACTCCCAGAGAGCTGATGGATGCTCCCTGAAGGCTTGGCCCTCGGGGGTGCATGCAGGAAGAGACCCGCTGGTCTGTTATACATGTATGTTATAACCGTGACGGGTCGTTGCAGGCAGTTTAAAACCGGTTTATACGAAAGTCTCCGGCAGAGAGCAGAAGGCGCCCTGCCGGAGTGACAAACTTTCATGCTTTGTTGTGGCCGGCCAACCTGGTCCAGCCATGCTGGTTAGAAAAAATTGAGTGTTTTAGAAATCGCATATACCGTTTCCCCTTGGGACCCGCTGAGGTAGTAGGAGAGTTTCGCCTCTATTTCCACTTCCGTCGTATCTGTGTCAAAATGGATGAGATACTGTTCTTTCTGCGTTGTAAGTGGAGGAAGGGTAAGATCAATAATTTCTTTGATCTGCCATGCACCATAGCGCATATCCTTGTCTGTATCTATGCCGATTTCAAACCATTTTTTCTCGTTTTTGAAGAGTTCATTGCCGTCGTTATCTTTTGCGGTCACTTCCAGGACCACTTTTCCCGACCAGAGTCAGCCGTCAGGTATGCGATGCCCTGCCTTGTTTTCAATAAAGGCTGTAACGAGGGCGCTTGGAACCCAACGGGTCGCATCTGTAGCAGATTTGATCTGACCGGGCAGGTGTTGATATTTTGCTATCTGAATATCAAATCCCAGCCCCTGCCTGACGGTTTCAATGTCGTGACCGCCCGGAAATAGATGACCTTTTGTAAAATGACACTCCTGGCAGGTTTTACTGCCCCCTGCTGCCAGGTATCCGTGTCGATAACTTCCCGATAAGGTGTTGCACTGTATTGTTTCACCGTCCGGAGCGTGATACACGCCATGACATTGCATGCAGAAAGCGGAGGTTTTGAGGTCAACTGTCTCGACAGATGCGTGAAAATCCTCCCCATCTTCTCCGTTCGGTCCATACATCACCCCTTCTCGAGGTTGTCCTCGGAGACCTGGTGCGACACTGGTTGCCTTGATATTGTGACAGGCATAACAACTCACATTGAGCTTGGCCAATTCAGTAAAGGCTTTTTTCCCTTCAGGAGAGGCCGGGGCGTCTTTTGCCGTAACGATGAGGCCGCCGATTTCCTGTGCCAGTGCTTCTGAGGCAAAATTGACGATCGGCGCGTGACAGTCCAGGCATTTCAAGATTTCATTTTTGGTGAAAGCTGTGTTCCACTCTTTTTTCAGACCGACTTCGATAAAATTTCGAATTCCGCCCAATGAAGAGTTAACGGCCTTAGCATGCCATGAATGTTGCCATTCCCGGTAGATTTCCGGGTGGCATTCTCCGCATTTCCGGGAATCGTACTTGTGGATGAGTTCATCAATGCTTGACGCTTCCGGTGAACATGCTCCCACTATGGGATAGGCAATAGTGCAGAACAGAATACAGCAGAGTACTATGATTTTGTTTGCGCAGCTCTTCATGATCCCTCCTAGTGAGAATGTTGACGGGTTTTCTGAGACTGTCTCCTGACTTATGCTGTCTGTCTGTTATGATGAGGCTCCCCGCGAGATAGTTTCGGCCGATATTGAACGTGCCGGATTCTCTCCTCTGTTTTTGGGGGTGCTTGTCTATGTTCTATGTGAATATTATCCCTCAATGCAGGAAGGGTGTAAAGCCAAAGCTTTGAAGTTGAGTCGTTTTCCCTGTGCAACTAAATTGCCGCTCGCCTGAAGAAGAGCTGTTACTGCATTTCGTTATCGGCTACTATGTGTAATGATAAGGGGAGTTTTTTAATGGTCATCTTTAGGCTGTCTTGAATAATCGTTTTTTCGCTCAATCTCCCGGAGTCTGCGCTTACCTAAACTTGAGCAAACATCCTCATTTATGGACAGACACGAGTTAAGCGTAGACTTCGAAAATCTCATTATTCAAGACAGCCTTTAATCGAACAACACACAGTGACCCATGCAACAGCAGCGATCTGATTTTCAAGTCTTGGGATATGATCCCCATTTCAAGATTTTTCATGAACTTATGCGTTTCAAAGTACGGGAAATTTTGTTGGTTTCCAGTTCGTATGATGCATATATCATGGAAGAGGACGGCAGTCTGACGTCCCGCATCATCAACGAGTATTTCGGTTTGAATCTCAGCCGGCCTCCGCGTATTACAAGGGTTGCCGCAGGTGAGAAAGCCCTTGAAGCGTTGGAAGAAAAGGCTTTTGATCTTATTGTAACCATGCCCCACGTCGGGGGGATGGACGCCTGTACATTCAGTGCCAAAGTAAAAGAAAGAAATGCCAAGATCCCTGTGGTGCTGCTTTCCCATACCAGCAGGGATTTACCGGAAAATTCCAACAGTGATGCAGCCTCATGTATTGATAACAGTTTTGTCTGGTGCTGTGATTCCGATCTTCTCCTTGCCATTGTCAAAAATGTCGAAGATCGGCAAAATGTTGATTTTGACACCCGGAGAGCCATGGTTAGGGTGATCCTGCTGGTTGAGGATACAGCTTTGCACCGTTCACGTCTCTTACCCATGCTTTACGGCGAGTTGGTCAAGCAAACCCAGGAAGTTCTTGGGGAAGGATTGAATGAACAGCACCGTCTGTTGAAGATGCGGGCCAGACCGAAAATATTGACCGCGTCCAATTATGAACAGGCTGAAGAGATCTTTCAAAAATACAAGCCGTTCATTTTTGCTGTCATGTCCGATGCCAGATTCCCCAGGCAAGGCGTGCTCAGGAATGATTCCGGGATCCATCTACTGAAAATGATACGTGAGGAAAAGCAGGATTTACCCCTCCTCATGCTCAGTACGGAAAAGAGCAACGAGACATCGGCTGAACAGATTCCCGCGGTTTTTATCGATAAAAGCGCCCACGATATCAGAGAGAAGATACATGATTTTTTTCTCCGCTACCTTGGTTTTGGGGACTTTGTTTTCCGGATGCCGGATATGACCCAGGTGGGCAGGGCAACAAGTTTTTATGAATTTGAGCGGCAGTTAACCCGTGTCCCCCTTGAGTCCATACGGTATCATGCTGAAAACAATCATTTTTTCAACTGGGTGATGGCGCGTGCAGAAGTGGCTTTGGCTGCACGGCTTCATAAACACCATTTTTCTTCCATACAGGATGACCGGCAATTGAAAGAGGACATACTTTCAAAGGTGCATGCATTGAGGAAATTACGGCAGCAGGGTGTGATAACCCAATTCAATCGCAGCCGTTTCGATCCGGGCATTTCCGATTTTATTCGTATCGGGAAAGGATCCGTCGGAGGGAAGGCCAGGGGGATTGCTTTCATGGCTGCCGAGTTGTATCAGGCTGGGCGCAGGTATCCTCTATTGGGCCGATATAGTGTCAAAATTCCACAGACCTGTGTCATTTCAGATGTGGGATTTGATGATTTCATATCCTTGAATGATCTGCACTGCAATGAGAGGGAAAGCGATGAGCAGGTAGCGGCACGTTTTCTTGCAGCACGCTTCCCGGAATGGTTGGAGAAGGATCTGAGCGCGTATCTCTCTGCAATTGATTATCCCGTATCTGTTCGTTCATCCAGCATGCTTGAAGATGCCCAGTTTCGTCCCTATGCCGGATTATATACTACCTTTATGCTGGCCAATAACCATTCCAGTTTTGAAGTCAGGCTCGAGCAGCTGGTCAAGGCCGTGAAACTGGTGTATGCATCCACCTGGTTCGAGTCCCCAAGGGCCTTTTCCCGTTCCACAGGGCAGACTCAGGAAGATTCCATGGGGGTGATCATCCAACAACTGGTCGGCGATTTTCAGGGCTCGTTTTATTATCCTGCCCTGTCAGGCGTTGTCCAGTCATATAATTATTACCCTGTGGGTAAAATGCAGGCAGATGAAGGTATTGCCCACATTGCCCTGGGATTTGGTAAAACAGTGGTGGAAGGTGAGAAAAGCCTGCGTTTTTCCCCGCGTTATCCGCAGTATCTGCCGCAGTTCTCCACTGTGCCGGATATCCTGAAGAATTCGCAGCGTTCGTTTTATGCCCTGGATTGCTCAGAAAAGGCCGACCTGGCAACCACAAACAGTAATCTGGTTGCCCGGGATATCAGTGACGCATCCGGGGAGTTCCCTGTGCGCTTTTTATGTTCAACCTACAACAGTCAGGAAGAGCGGATACGTGA
Source organism: Desulfobulbaceae bacterium (assembly GCA_963678525.2). GTDB lineage: Bacteria > Desulfobacterota > Desulfobulbia > Desulfobulbales > Desulfobulbaceae > Desulfogranum. The sequence goes on along the minus strand of CAXXDG010000001.1, from coordinate 375,803 downwards.
CGCTGATCTGCCGGGGTATAAAATCGTGACTTTTGCCCACATACTGAAATACGATGTCTATCCTTTACCGGCATTGCTTGCAATCCTGGCTGATATGGGGAAAGCCGGCATGGGTTGCGAGGTGGAGGTTGAATTCGCCCTTAACCTCAATAAAGAACCGCAGAAAAGTGAACTGTATTTTTTGCAGATTCGACCTATTGTAACAGGGGGTGAAAAGAAACAAACCGCGATCGGGGACGAAGACAGGAGATCGGCGTTTATGCATTCACGTCGCTCCCTTGGGCATGGCGTGTATGCAAATATGTGTGATATTGTATACGTCAAACCGGAAAACTTTGATCGCGGGCGTACCAGAGAGATTGCAGCGGAGATCGGGAGGGTGAACGCGGCTCTTGAAAAGGCTCGGCAGCCGTATCTTCTCATCGGGCAGGGGAGATGGGGAACCGCCGACCCATGGCTCGGCATTCCTGTGCAATGGAATGCCATCTCCGGAGTGGCTGCCATTGTGGAATTGCAGAACAGCAGTGTGCATGCAGAGCCTTCCCAGGGGTCTCATTTCTTTCAGAACATTACCTCCCTAGATATTCCCTATCTCCTGATCAATAACGAGCAAAGCAGTGCAGAAAATGGTATAGAGGAAGAACGTATACGTTGGGAAGTGTTTTCACGTTTATCATCCGTTTATGACGGCACATACATACGTCATGTACAATTAACTCAGCCTTTTGTCCTAAAGGTGGACGGTACCACCGCCGAAGCTGTAGGTTTCATTCCCGAATAAGGTAAGACGCATATGGAAAAAGCAGTTGCTAAAATTATTCATCGAGATCCTGAACAAAAAGAATTTCAACAGGCTGTACAGGAGGTGCTTGAAACCGTGCGACCGGTGCTGGAACGTAATCCGGAGTACCGGAAACAGGCGGTGTTGCAGCGCATTGTGGAACCTGAACGGGTTATCATGTTTCGTGTTCCCTGGATGGATGATCAGGGACAGGTGCATGTGAACCGTGGCTTTCGCGTGGAGATGAATTCCGCCATAGGCCCCTATAAAGGCGGCCTGCGTTTTCACCCTTCGGTGAATTTATCGATAATCAAGTTTTTGGCCTTTGAGCAGGTGTTTAAAAACAGCCTCACCACTCTGCACATGGGGGGAGGGAAGGGAGGATCGGATTTTGATCCCAAAGCACGATCAGATGCAGAAGTCATGCGATTCTGCCAGGCCTTCATGTCTGAGCTCTTTCGCCATATAGGGCCTGATACGGATGTACCTGCCGGTGATATAGGTGTCGGAGCCAGGGAAATAGGATATCTCTTTGGGATGTATAAAAAACTGCGCAATGAATTTACCGGCGTGCTTACAGGGAAAAGTCTGGCCTGGGGAGGGAGTCTGGTTCGTCCGGAGGCGACCGGATACGGGGTGGTTTATTTTGCCGCGGAAATGCTGGCAACGCGAAGGGAGGTTTTTGAGGGAAAGACCTGCCTGGTCTCCGGGTCCGGAAATGTTGCGCAGTTCACCACTGAGAAGATCCTTGAACTCGGCGGTAAGGTGGTTACGCTTTCCGACTCATCAGGCTATATCTATGATGAAGAGGGGATTGATGCGGAAAAACTTACTTTTGTCAAAGAATTGAAAAATATACGCCGCGGTAGAATACGAGCATACTGTGAGCGCTATCCGCACACCGTGTATACGGAAGCGGATTCTTCACTGAACTATAATCCCTTGTGGGATCATAAGGCGGACTGCGCCATGCCGTGTGCAACCCAAAACGAAATCAATGAACATGACGCCGCAAATTTGGTCAAAAACGGTGTCTTTCTCGTCAGTGAAGGGGCAAATATGCCGTGTTCTCCCAGTGCGGTTGATATTTTTCTCGACAATGCTATACTATATGGTCCTGGAAAAGCAGCAAATGCAGGCGGTGTGGCCGTATCCGGACTTGAAATGGCACAAAATTCCATGCGATTGAAGTGGCCGAGAGAGGAAGTGGACGCAAGACTGAAACAGATTATGAAGTGTATCCACAAAACCTGCGTAGATGCCGCGGAAGAATACGGGCTGCAAGATAACTATGTTGCCGGAGCAAATATTGCGGGGTTTGTAAATGTGGTTAATGCAATGTTGGATCAGGGGCTTGTATAGTTTTTACGTAAAGGCGGGCCGCGTACGATGAATCATCGTAACCATCAGAGCCACAGGGAATTGGAACCGTTGTGGAATAATATTGACAAATATTTTGTAGATGTCTCTTCACGGTGCCCATATGGGATGGATCGAAAAGCCATGTACCATCAGGCCGTTTTCGGCTGGCTGGATGACCATACCATGGGCAGATTTTTGGAAAAGGGGTATCGGCGAAACGGAAACAGCATGTATAACATGCGTTGTCCGCACTGTTCATTGTGTGTTCCGATTCGAATGCGGCCTGAGAGGTTTGTACCCAATAGAAATCAGAAAAGGGTGCTGAAAAAAAACAGGGACGTGGTAGCAGGCGTTGCGCCTTTGTCCATGTCTCAGGAAAATCTGGCCTTGCTGGAAAAATTTTTACGGACAAGATTTCCTGGAAGTAACAGCCATGCAGAGGGGTACTATACCGGTTTTTTTATTACCAGTATTACGCGATGTTTTGAGATTCGCTACAGGGTTGATGACAAGCTCATCGGCGTGGCGGTTGTCGATGCAAGCACGAGCTGGCTGAATGCGGTCTATTTCTATTTTGATCCCGATGAAAGTTGGCGCAGTCCCGGAACATTTAATATCCAGTATCTCGTCAATTTCTGTGCAAATCAAAAAATTGATTACCTCTATCTCGGCTATTGGATAGAAAATCTTTCGGAGATGGACTATAAGAGGCATTTTCGCCCCCACGAATTGTTGCGACTGTGGGGATGGGAAGAAGTGCGCTAGTCCGCATTTCCGGCACCGCACATCTACTGCAAAATATACTCGTGAGAAATGCGGGCCAGTCGTTTATTTCATGAGAGTATTTGTAGCTGATAACAGGCACTGCTGTACTTAGTCTCTCCGGGGTCTCTTACCTGCGAAAAACCGCGCTTGTCCAAACCTGAAGTGCCTGTGATCAAGTACTGCCGGATCATTGGCGTCTTGTGTCCATAGGCGCAGCTATCCATTACATACATAGGCTTGGCGGATAAAGCCGTCAGCGGTGTCTCTGAGTTTCCTGACGGATGTATTTGTTTTCAGAGATGGCGAAAAAACAATTATTCAAGGTGGCCTAAAGGCAGCTAAGACCGTTAGCTGCATGAGGGGTGGTCAAAGCCTTGCGTAGTTGGGGTTGAATTTTTTTACTACTATAAAATCCTGTATGATTGATTTATTACGTACCATTGTGAGTGTTGTACTGCATATGTACAAGGAGAAAGAACTTCTTGTCACTCTGATAGTTAACGACTTCAGGAAGCAATATTTAGGATCCTATTTAGGTCTGACATGGGCGTTTCTTCAGCCTTTGGTTTTTATTTTGGTAATCTGGACGGTTTTTGAACATGGTTTCAAGGTGCGACCGGTATCAGATGATGTCCCTTTTTTTGTGTGGCTTGTCTGCGGAATGGTGCCCTGGTTCTTTTTTTCCAACAGCGTGGCAACTGGTGTCGATGCGATAACTTCAAATGCATTTCTGGTAAAAAAAGTTTCGTTTCGAGTGGGTATCTTGCCTGTGGTGGTGGTCTGTTCAGAGATGGTCATTCATTTGGGAATGATGTTGGTGGTGATGGTAATTTTGATGCTGTACGGTTTTACGCCTACTATATATTGGTTGCAATTTGTATACTATCTTGTATGCCAATTTTTATTGTTAGTTGGGCTCTCGCTGCTATTTTCAGCCTTACGTGTATTTATCAAGGATATGAGCAATATTATCTCGGTCCTGTTACAAATCGGATTTTGGGCTACACCTATCTTTTGGAATTCGGAAATATTGAAACCTGAACATCAGGCGTTTATTAAGCTTAATCCATTATATTATATAATCAATGGTTATCGGGAAACTTTTACAGAACATATTTGGTTTTGGCAACATTACAAATGGACAGGGTACTATTTTGCTGTCATTTTTATTTGTATTTTTATTGGATCACTAGTGTTTAGGAGATTGAGACCTCATTTTGGAGATGTTTTGTGAATAAAAATGAGACAGCTATCGTTGTTGATAACGTTACTAAAATATATAAGTTATATGGTGGGGTTTCTGATCGTTTAAAAGAAGCCTTAGATCCATTTCGACATAGATATAGTGTTGATTATTATGCCTTGAGTGATATAGATCTTACAATTAAAAAAGGTGAGTCTGTTGGTATAATAGGTGTAAATGGTAGTGGAAAATCTACATTATTGAAAATAATTACAGGGGTTGTGAGTCCTTCTTTCGGCAGGGTGTACGTGGATGGAAAAATATCAGCTATCCTCGAGCTTGCATCTGGTTTTAATCAAGATCTCAATGGTATTGAAAATATTTATCTTAATGCTTCTCTTAATGGTCTCTCAAGAGATGAAACGAAGAAGAAACTCAATCAGATACTAGAGTTCGCAGAATTAGGGGATTTTATCTATCAGCCTATAAAAACGTATAGTAGCGGGATGAACGCACGATTAGCGTTTTCTGTCGCGGTTTGCATAGACCCGGATGTATTCATTGTTGATGAGGCTTTGAGTGTCGGCGATGCTGCTTTTTCAAGAAAATGTATTGCGAGGATGGAGCAGATCAAAAATAATAATGCTACGATCCTCTTTGTTTCACATGGTATTTCGAGCATCGTTAATTTGTGTGAACGTGTTATATGGTTAGATAAAGGTCGACTTGTGCTTGATGGCGATCCTAAATTGGTGACAGGTCTGTATTTGAAAAATGCAGGAAATGCAAATTTAGATATTGATGGTATTGTAAATCAATATACGACGATGCTTGCTTCTGAAACGAATGATGCCTTGAGGGAAGTACATGTATCTCAGCAAACTTGTAATATGGAAGCCTATGACCGAAATATGCAGACGAAATCGATGATACGATACCCGTCAAACGGCGCAACGTTGTCAAATTTCGGGATAAAAAATATGCAGAATGAGGCAGTAAATATATTAAATAGTGGAAATCTGTATACATATCATTATGATGTCGTGTTTGAGCAGGAGTTGTGTAAGGTCCAATATAGTTTTTTGATAAAAGATCAAAATGGTGTGCACATTTCCGGTGGCGTCCTCCCTTCAAACAAAGATTGGTTCGAAGTTCAAGATGGCAGGAAGCATGTCGAAATACAGTTTAAGTGCTTTTTAAATCCTGGTTATTATTATTTCAATGCAGGTGTGACTGCTCTGCTGGGAGAGAAGGTGGATTATGCCCATAGAGTGCTCGATGCCTATATGTTTCGAGTCGAAGGCGGAAAATCTATGGGAACCGGATTTCTTGACCTTATAGAGGAGTATCAAATCAAGGGAATATAAGCAGGAGTGATATATGGAAACAGTAAAAAATTATTATTTGAGAATGTGTAGGTAAATATATGAAGCAGACATGTATTATGATTTTGGGTATGCACAGAAGTGGAACATCTGCTTTAGCTGGTACGCTTAGTTTACTGGATGTATATGTTGGAAGTGACTTGATGAAGGCTGACTCTTTGAATGAAAAGGGATATTTTGAAAATAACTTTTTATATAAAGAGAATGAAAAAATATTAAGTTTAATGAAAAGTTCGTGGGATGATTTATTTATAAATGATGAAAAAATTAAAATTGTCGAAAATAATTTCGACCTGAAGGATACTATAAAGAATGAATTTAACTATGCTAATTATTTTATAATTAAAGATCCAAGACTAGTCTATGTTTTTCCTTTATATGAAAAAGTATTTAAAACTTTAGATATTGACCTAAAAGTCGTTATACCTATTCGAGATCCTCTGGAAGTTGCTTTGTCTTTAAAAAAGAGAAATCACTTTTCGCTTGAAAAGGGAATGTTGCTTTGGGCGTATTATGTGCTTTTGGCAGAAAAATATAGTAGAACGTGTAATCGAATATTTTTGGAATATAAAAAGCTTTTAGAGGACCCTCTTGCGTGTTTGTCTCGGTTGCAAGAAGAATTATCAATAACCTTTCCGAAGAACCCCGAAGATTTTAAAGAAGAAGTTGTTGGTTTTCTTGATCCTTCCTTAAAGCATCATACGTTGTCGTTACATAATTGTTCAACGCATGTACCTGCAATAATTAAAAAAATTTTTGATGCCGCGACACATCCTGAAGGCGATTCGCAGGCCACATTCGACGCATTATATCAGGAATTGTTTGAATATAAAAAATTATTTTATAATAAAGATGTTGAAAATACGCATCGAAGTTTTTTTGAGACGCAACATGCAATGGACCATGCAGTAAACACTCTGAAGGAAAAGCAAGATGCAATAGAAAAATTACAGAATGATTTACTCGTATGTAATAATGAGTTGCATGTGCTTAATGCAGACTTATCAGCAAAGGATCTTCTTGTTAAGAATTTGAAAAATGAATTGCACGAAATGTCGCATAGTAATAGTTGGAAAATGACGAGGCCTTTAAGAAAATTTGTAAGATTTTTTAAAGAAGAATAGCAATTTTGCTGTTTTTTTATAATAGAGAATAACTACATGGATAGGGAAAGCCTGAATGCAAAAAAGGGAATGCTGGTTCCTTTTAAACGGAGATTGCAGTATCTGAGAAGGAAATTTCTCGAATTACGTTTCAGTCTGTATAGGCCCTATCAAATAATTCGTCAGTCAGGATTGTTTGATGAAGAATATTATTTGTACACAAATACGGATGTATCTCGTGATGAAATAGACCCTCTTATTCATTATCTTCAATATGGACATGCAGAAGGACGTCAACCAAACCCATTATTTGCAACAGCCTGGTATCCTGCTAAGTATCAGGAAATATTGAGAAGAGGAATAAATCCTTTATATCATTATATTCGTAAAGGCTGGAAAGAGGGAAAAAATCCGTGCGCGATGTTTGAAAGCACCTATTACCTCCAGTCTCACCCTGACGTTGCGTGTGCAGGAATAAACCCTTTGCTCCATTATTTGCAAAAAGGGGCGTGGGAAGGCTATTGGCCTAATCCCAGGTTCGACTCTGCATTTTACCTTAAGCAAAGTCCTGAACTTCTCCAATCCCGAGAAAATCCTCTGGCTCATTATATGAGGCGCGGGAAATGGGAAGGCCGATCGACTATGGAGCATACATCCGACCTTGCTTATGCGCCGACAGTGAGTTTGCTCACCCCGGTCTATAATGTGCCTGAGTCCTATCTGCGTGATTGCGTGCAATCGGTGCTCCTGCAGAGCTACCCTCACTGGGAGCTTTGTCTGGTGGATGATAAAAGCACTGCCGAACATATCCGGCCTTTGTTGGAGGAATTAAGCCGGAAAGACTCTCGAATCAGAGTCGCATTTCTTGACCGAAACAAAGGTATAGCAGGCGCTACCAATGCAGCGGCAGAACTTGCAACAGGTGAATATATCGGCTTTCTGGATAATGACGACGAGTTGACGCGTGACGCTTTGTTGGAGGTGGTAAAGCGGTTGAATGAGCAGAAAACCGACGTGGTCTACTCCGATGAATGTATTGTGAACAGTGTCGGTGAATTGCTTGAATGTCATTATAAACCTGATTTTTCTCCTGACCTTCTGGGCAGTCATAATTACATAACCCATTTTTTGGTTATACGGAAATCCATCTTTAAGCAAGTGGGAGGAACCGATACCGCCTGTGACGGCGCCCAGGATTACGATCTTCTTCTCAAAGTGACTGAACAGACGGACGCGATCAAGCATATACCCCAAGTATTGTATCGATGGCGCACTATCGAAACCTCTACCAGCGCTAATCCGGAGGCGAAATCCTATGCCCATGAAGCAGGGCAGGGGGCTTTGCGGGCTGCATTGAAACGCCGGGGCGTGGAGGCGGAGGTGTATGATGCAAATTTGCCTTTCTATTATCGCGTGAAAAGAAAGGTAATTGATCGTCCACTCGTCTCCATTATCATTCCCTTTCGTAATCAGCCACAACTGCTCAGACAGTGCATTGAGGCTCTGGTATCAGTGAGCTCATATGACAATATCGAAATTTTGGGGGTGAGCAACAACAGTGATGAGCCTGAGCTGTTTGCGTTGATGGACGAATTGAGTGGAAAATATTCTCAGGTACGATTTGTCGAATATAACCATCCTTTCAATTATTCGGCGATTAATAATTATGCCGTAAGCCTGAGCAGTGGTGAACATGTTGTTCTTATGAACAACGATATTGAGGTCGTAAACCATGACTGGCTGGATTGTATGCTGGAGCATTCACAGCGGGAAGAAGTCGGCGCCGTTGGTGCGAAGCTTTACTACCCTGATGACACTATCCAGCACGCAGGAGTCATCCTCGGCATCGGCGGGTTTGCGGGGCACGCTCACAGGCATTCCGATCACGATTCCCCCGGATATTTCAACAGGTTAAATGTTATACAGAATTTTAGTGCAGTTACAGCAGCCTTGCTCATGGTAAAGAGGAGGCTTTACGATCAGGTCGGGGGACTTGATGAAGAACATCTCGGTATTGCCTTAAATGATGTTGATTTTTGTTTGAAACTGCGCGAGCAGGGGTTCCTTAATGTGTTTACGCCGTATGCCGAGGCGTATCATCATGAGTCAGCATCCCGCGGCTACGAAGACACTGCAGTTAAAAAGGAGCGATTCAGCAAAGAGGTAACCTTTTTTAAAAAACGCTGGGCTGCAATCCTTGAACAAGGTGACCCGTATTATAATCCCAATCTCTGTACATATAGGGAAGATTTTGCCCGTGACACCTATGTCAGCTGGTATCGATCCGACAAGGAGAGAAAAATGGTTCTGGCAGAATGCGGAGTAACGGTTCCAGATCTCAGGTATGTGAATATAGAGTATACCGTTAAAGAATAGAGCGTAAGCGATCACAGGGCAGCGAGTCTGAGGTGTTATCGGCCTGTTTACGTACAGGTGTACACTTCACAAGCCGATGCCCGGCATCTCCGGCACCCCGTGATCGCTTACAATAGAGTTTATATTGTTTTGTCTTTACTTGATAGCATAGTCAAAAACAGGCCGTCGCTTGACGGAATATATGTAGAAAATTTTGACGGACTTCGGGCTGTCGCTGCGTTGCTGGTTATGTCTATGCATGCCAGGACCATTCCAACATTTGCCGGAGGCGCGCCGGGAGTCTGGATTTTCTTTGCCTTGAGCGGGTACCTGCTCTACTCCGGTTTCCTAAGGTACGGCGGAGAAATTCAAACCAGCGGCATCTTTTCGTATCTGGCCCGGAGAGTTTTTCGTATACTGCCTTTGTATCTCTTTTTCGCATTCATATATGCGTATGTGTTTAAGGGATGGGAGCTGGACCAGAAAAATGCGTTTTTTCTGGTCCAGCTCTTTTTTTTGAAAGGGGTTCTCCACCTCTGGACCGTCAAAACGGAGATGACACTGTATCTCATCTTACCGTTTCTGGTGTTTGTATTGTTTTTTATCCGCCATGATTTAGGAAAGGCGGGACTCCTTGTGTCCTTATCTCTGGCAAATGTCGTTCTATTTGATCATTATGGATTTTCTCTTGCAGACACGGACGCCCATCTTGCTATTTTTATGCTTGGCATGGCAGCGGTCCATCTTAACCGCTATGTGCCGTTAAAAGTCGCCCCCTGGCTTGCATACGGCTCCTTCGGCATGATTTTGCTGTTGAGCACATTTGCGCCCTGGACGTACGCTTTGAGAGAACTTTTCGGGGTTACCAGCAGAGTATCCATGTATGGGAATACGTTGGTATTTTATCCGTTATGTTTTGTATTGCTGGTTTCTTTAAGCAGGTTTAAAAGTCGTTTTTGGGCGAATCGATGGCTGCGGCTCGTAGGTGTTTGCGGTTTTGGTTTTTATCTGTGGCACCCCATGGTTATTGAGATAGTAAGAGAGGCCGGCATTACAGGGCTGCGGGGGCAGTTTTGTTGTTATTTTTTTAATTTTCTGCTTTCGGTTACGACCTATTGGGTTATAGAAAAACCCGGTATAGAACTCGGACGCTTTGTTTCAAGATGGATTCGGAACAATGCGCCTTTGCTGCCGGGAATTCGCCCTTGGTCGGTTTGTGTTATCCTCATTATGTTCTTTATGTGCGGCAGACAGTATTTTCTCACGAATAAGGACCTTCTCTTTGAGGTTAATATAAAACCGCCTCAGGATACCATTGCAAAACTATTTCTTTCCGTAGACGATCAGTTTATTGAATCGGTTTCCAGTGATGTCGCCCTCGCGGGCGGGGTCTGGCAAACAGTGCGGATCCCCATTAGAGAAAGAGTTATAGACAAGATCAGGTTTGATCCGGGCGGGGTGGACGGGAGGTACTTGATTCGGGAAATAAAGGTGCACTTACCGAGGAGTGACAGGACTGAATCTCTGGATTTACAGGCATTTTCTGCTCTCAAAGACATCAGGAATCTCTCTGTTGTTAATGATGTCCTGATTGTAGATACCGAGAAAAATGCCATAGACCCGATACTTGTGTATGGGTACCCGGTTCCGGGCAATGTTATCAGGTGGCCGATTCTTTTTTTCTTCTTCTTTTGTATAGGCTGTGCGCTGATATTTTTCTCGTTTCTGTTTCTCGATAAAATATATACATTGGTCATGGAAAAGAGATGCGTCACGGCCGCTGAGCTTTAGCCTGCATCCGTCCATGCCTGAGGTTTTGACGTATTACATCGTTTTCATAAAGGGTATCTTGAATAATTAGATTTTCGGAGTCTACGCCTACCTTCGAGGATAATTTTTGGTAACTGCTCACAGTGCATCTGATCTTTCCCCGATCAGCCTGGCTTACGTATGACCAAATACGCTGCACCAGCCTGTGTGCTATCAGGCACCCTGTAACCAGTTACAAATACAAGAATGTTATCAAGCTGGACTGTACCCCTATGAGTAGTTACAATTTTTGAACATAACGCCGAGATTGGGCGAAAAAGCAATTGTTCAAGGTGGCCTAAATTCTTGAAATATTCAGCTGAGCATATGGAAAATAATCATTCTCCAGAGCAGGAACGTTTAATTCGTGAGCAGGCTCGGACTATAGAACGCTTGAACAAACAGATTCAAGAGATGGAGCAGTCAAAGGTCTGGCGTATCGCTGAATTTTTTCGGCGCCTGATTCGCGTACATGTATTGAACTGGTTTCCTTCCATTCAGATTTATCTTTTACCCCTTCTCAAGAGAACCTATCGCCGCCATGTCTTGCCCCCCTTGGTACGTGCAGGTTTGATTACCGATGAATATGCGAAGTGGATGGGTTTCGAGCGCCTGTTCATCGAGCAGACCGTTGCCCGGATTCAGAGGTTAGGTGATTCGGAACAACTGCCCTTGATCAGCCTGGTCATGCCGGTTTATAATGTTGATCCTGTCTGGCTTGAGGCAGCCATACGTTCGGTACAGGAGCAGTCCTATGAGAATTGGCAGTTGTGCATTGCCGATGATTGTTCACCCAAAGCCGCTTTGAAGCCGCTGCTCGAGGAATTCGCCCGTAAAGATAGCCGGATACGCATCTCTTTCCTGCCGAAAAACCTCGGTATTGTCGGGGCTTCAAATGCCGCCCTGGAGATGGCGACCGGCCGGTATATCGGGTTGCTGGATAATGATGACACCCTGGCCCCTCATGCATTACAGCTTGTTGCGGAGCAGATTGTCAAACAGCCGGACGCCGACTGTTTCTACAGCGACGAAGATAAGCTATCTGAGCAGGGCAGGCGCTATGACCCGTTCTTTAAGCCGGACTGGTCCCCGGATACGCTTCGCAGTTACAACTACATGTGTCATTTCACGGTGATCAGGAAAGATCTGCTTCTTGATCTGGGCGGTTTTCGTGAAGGGTATGACGGCTCCCAGGATTATGATTTGTTTCTTCGGGTGAGCGAACAGGCTCGAAAAATTGTTCATATCCCGCATATCCTCTATCATTGGCGCGCCATTGAGGGGTCTGTGGGTAAACGGGGCGATGCTAAAATGTACGCCTATGACAGCGCGAAAAAGGCGCTGGCCGATCATCTGCAGCGCCTGCAGATACAGGCAGAGGTACAAGACGGCATTTTTTTGGGCTCTTACAGAATTCACTATCAGCTTACCGCTCAACACCGTGTAGCCATTATTATCCCCAGCAAGGATAAAGTTTCTGTGCTCAAACGATGTGTTGATTCCATATGTTCCCGTTCCAGCTATGATCGCTATCATATCTATATTGTGGATAACGGAAGTACGGAATCTGCTACCTTTGAGTATTACAAATCTTTGGAGCAACAGGAACGGGTCACCATCCTGCATTTTGATGAGCCCTTTAATTTTTCCAGTATTAATAATTTTGCCGTTCGTGAAACAGCAGAGGAATTTCTCCTGTTCCTCAACAATGATACAGAGGTGATATGTTCGGATTGGCTTGAAGAGCTCCTCGGGCATGCACAACGGCCTGAGGTGGGAGCTGTCGGCTCGTTATTGTATTATCCCAACAATACGGTTCAGCATGGTGGGATCATCATGGGAATCGGAGGGGTTGCGGGACACGGTCACAAATATGCACATCGCCGGGAATATGGATATTTCGGCCGCTTAAAAGTCGTTCAGAATCTGAGCGGGGTGACTGCCGCCTGCCTTATGACGAGGCGCTCGGTGTTTGAAGAGGTCGGTGGCTTTGAAGAGTTCCTCAGTCATGCTTTTAATGATGTTGATCTGTGCCTGAAAATACGAAGCAGGGGGTATCTGATCGTGTATACACCCTTTGCTGAGCTGTACCACCATGAATCAATCAGCCGAGGCTATGAGACCACTCCGGATAAAAAAGATCGCTTTCATCGAGAGTGGGCGTTTTGCGACAGCCGCTGGGGACATGTGTTTACAGGAGGAGATCCCTATTACAATCCCAACCTTACCTTGACCAGAGAAGACTTCTCCCTCGGATTAACGGAAGCTGAGAAGTTCTATACTACAAGAGACGAGAACACACAGGAGCACACCGGCAACGGGATTTGACGGAGATGATAAACAGAATGAGTGTAAGTTCAGGTGCATCCTCGCGCTACGGGAACGTATCCCGGGTATCTGACCATACTTGGATTGTATTGTTTTGCACCCTCATCTGGGTTGTGGTTTTTCATAGATACGTGGTTTTTGACAAGGTATTTGTTTTTAGCCGGTTTGCCATCGACTCTGTGAGTCAGTTCTACCCAATTGATTATTTTCGCATAAAAAATCTCCTTGCCGGACAATTTCCTCTCTGGTCGTTTCAGCTGGATTTGGGGACTGACACCTACACGCTGCTGGCAAATATGAGTCCTTTCGATCTCATGCTCGTGCCGTTCGGACCTGATCACTTTCATACGGCAGTGCACCTTGTCGTTTTTTTGAAATTTTTTGGTGCGTGTGTTTTTTTTCACGCTTTTTTACGGCGGTTGCATATTGCGGTTCCATGGGCGTGGATCGGAGCTTTGTTGTTCACTTTCAACGGGTATCTGCTGGTAAACAGTCACTGGTACCACTACACTAATTATGCGGTCTTTATTGCCCTGTTTCTTCTTTTTTTTGAGGTCTGGTTCCAGGACGGCCGATGGCTGCCGTTGGTACTGGTGCTGGGGCTTGTTCCTCTCAAAGGAGAATTGCAACTCCTGCAAATGGTCGCTTTTGGAAGTATGTATGTCGTGTTTCGTGCCGTGAACCTTTTCGGTTGGTCATGGAAGGTGGTGCGGACCTTTTTCTGGTTAGGTTTCTTTTTCTTCCTTGGGGTTTGCATTCAGTCGTATCTGTTGTTGCCGAACATCCTCACCATTCTCTCTTCCTCCCGGGTTGCTGCTGCTGTGGATCACACCTCTCTTATGGATAAGATTGTGCATTTTTTCCGGTTGGAGAGTTGGGAGGCTTTCAAAGTGATATTTGCCAGGATGACCGCAAATGATCTGCTCGGCTCCTGGACAGGCTATCACGGTCACCTGAATTACTTTGAAGATTCCACTCTGTATTCCGGTGTGCTCTCTTTGCTGCTGTTGCCCTTGTGTTTTGTATACAGAGCACGGATACGGCTTTTATGGATCTTGCCCCTCACCTGCGGCATTATCATTGCTTTTCCTCAGGCGCGTTGGGCTCTGAACGGTTTTGCAAGTGGAACGTGTAAGTATCTTTCTCTGTACCTCAGTACTTTTTGCATTATCTGTTGTGTGTATCTCCTCCAGTTCTGGAGTGACAGGGATCCCTCACATCCTGCCGGCAATCGTAAGGATAGGAGACCGATCGTGCTGCTCTGCTGGTCAGGAGTTCTTATTCTTTTTCTGCTTGACCTATGGTTTGGTTCTTTTTCCGGTTTACGGGCGGATCAGCGTATTGTACGGCAGGCCTTGTTTCTGGTAACGGCGTATACTGCAATCTTGTTGGTAATATATAGATTTTCACTGGCTTCATGGGGTAAATGGATTGCGGTTTGCCTGGTTGTCTTTGAACTTGTCATTTTTGGCGGTCACACCATTAATAGTAATCGAGGAGCCATGCCTGCCTCTTTTGTGGAACAGGGGCTGGTGTATTTTTCACCGTCGACGCAGGCTGCGTTAGATGCGATACGGAAACAAGACACCTCTTTTTATCGTATTGAAAAGGCCTATAATGACGGGCACCTCAATGACGCAATGATTCAGGGCTATAACGGCACCTCCGCCTATTTCGGCTTTGTCAGTTCAGGTGTCGTAGACTTTTACCGAAATTTCGGCCTGTCCAGACAATCCCCAAGACTGGCTTCCTACAGATACGGCATGGAAAAGCGGGCAAACCTGCAGACGTTGATGGCTGTAAAATATTTTTTATGTCGAACGGAAACAGAGTGTCAGGGGTTGCGGAACTTCACCTTGAACAGCGAGGTTGACGGCGTAAAAATATATCAAAATCAAAATATGGAAGGATTTGCGCGGATGTATTACGCTCAATGCCCCGCTGCAGAGTTTCACACGCTTACTCCTGCACAAAAAGATTTGCTGGTGCAGACAGCTCTTGTTACGAACCGGATACTCCCTTCCCTTGCCCAGGAGTGCGAGCCCGCAACCCCTGCAGATCAGGTGTCTGTAAATAGAGGCGGCGATGGTCCATTTACCTTGGAGAAATGGAACCAGGAGTATTTTTCAGGCGTTATCAATGTGACCAGACAGGGTATGCTCTTTTTGCCTATTCCTTATGACCGAGGCTGGCAAGCCATGGTCAATGGAACTCCAATGCAGTTACATAAAGTGGATTTTGGATTTATGGGCCTTGCACTCCGTGGGGACGGAGCCACCAAAATCGTTTTACGTTTTCACCCTCCGTTTTTTTGGTTTGCAATCGGCGTTTCGCTTTTCGGGTTATTGGTGAGTTTGTTGATATATTGGTGTTGTCCACGCATAGCAGGAAGCTATGAGGAAATAAACGGGTAAAGATGGCCGCTTCCTTTTCCGTATCAGTCGTTATTATCACCCATAATGCTGACGCCTATTTCCCGGCCTGTCTTGAGTCGTTGTCCATTCAGTCTCTTGCCCCGAGGGAGATCGTTGTTGTTGATTCCGGCTCTGCTGCCGTGGACTATCTCGATGAACTGGAAAAGCTCTATCCCATAACCGTTGTGCATGCGGAAAATATCGGTTTCTCCAGGGCCAATAATATGGGCTTTACCCGTTGTGATATGATGAGCGAGTATGTCCTTTTTCTCAATCCTGATACGGTTCTTCCGGCCGGTTGTCTTGAAACCGCCTGTCGTGTTTTGCAAGCGTGTCCGCAGGCCGGTTGTCTTACTCCCAGGATGCTGGGGTATGATATAAAGAAACAGGCTCCCAATGGAAGGTTGGATTCAACAGGAGTTTTTCGAAAAATATACGGACGGTGGTATGACCGCGGTCAGGGAGAAAAAGATCGCAAACGGTACATGGAGCAACAGTTTGTTCCAGCCGCCTGCGGCGCTTTTTTTTTCATGAGGCGGCAGGCGCTCCATGAGAGTCTCTTGGCTCCGGGTGTTCTATTTGATCCTGATTTTTTTCTTTATAAAGAAGACATAGAGCTAAGCCTTCGT
This sequence comes from Desulfobulbaceae bacterium, assembly GCA_963678525.2. Taxonomy (GTDB): domain Bacteria; phylum Desulfobacterota; class Desulfobulbia; order Desulfobulbales; family Desulfobulbaceae; genus Desulfogranum. The sequence continues at coordinate 359,689 of CAXXDG010000001.1, read as the reverse complement.
CTGCGCAAAAAGGGATGGAAGATTCTCTATACCCCTCACGTGACGGCATATCATTGCCGCGGTTGGCAAGCGGATCGGAAAAAAATGCAACCTCATCTGAAGATTCAGGCTGCACAAAATGAGATAGTGTTGTATCAAAAGCATCCTTCACCGTACGCACTCTGGGCTATATTGAAATGGTTACTGGTCAGGTATTTTCACGTCTGAGTCCGGAGTTGCATGCAGACATATATCGTATGGCTTTAAACTGAACATTTGCTGGAACACCCCCTGTCGTGGACATACAACACCCTTCTGTTTCTGTTATTATTCCGACCCTGAACGCCGAACCCCGGCTGGAGCGCCTCCTGGACAGCCTTGAACGGCAGACGGTTCGCCCTGCAGAAATTCTGGTTGTTGACTCCTGTTCATCGGACGACACCCAGGCCATTTGCCGGGCGCACGGCGTTGAACTTGTGGTCATCGGCCGGGAAGAATTTGATCATGGTGCAACCCGTACCATGGCCGCCAAAAGAGCCTGCGGCGATCTGCTGGTCTTTCTAACCCAGGATGCGCTGCCTGCAGAAGATGTTTCCCTTGAGAAGTTGCTGCATCCTTTGCTGGTGGATGCGGAGGTCGCGGCATCGTACGGACGGCAGCTGGCATATCCCGGCGCATCCTTGATCAGCGCGCACCAGCGTTTGTTTAATTATCCGGGATCATCTGAAAAAAGATGTTTCAGCGACCGACATGTGTTTGGTTTTAAGACTGTTTTTATCTCAAATTCCTTTGCCGCATACAAAAGAAAACCTTTGGCAGAAGCAGGCTATTTTCCTGAAAGGCAGATATTCGGCGAAGATACCTGCGTTTTGGCGCAAATATTGCGAAACGGCTTTTGCGTACAGTATGTACACGAGGCCTGTGTCTATCATTCCCATGACTACACAATAACCCAGGACTTCAAGCGGTATTTTGACATCGGCGTACTCCATACCTATCGGCGTGACATTTTTGAACCCTTTGGCTCCCCCGGCGGTACCGGGAAAAAGTACGTTCTTTCAGAGATACGCTTTCTTTTCAAGAAGAAAGCATATATACTTGCAGCGCAAAGTGTGTTGCGTAACATTGCGAAATATATCGCGTATGTCATAGGTAAAAAATATCGATACTTACCGCGTGTATTGAATCGCGTGATGAGTATGCATCCCCAATGGTGGTAAAAGGCCACATACTATATAATCCATGTCACCTATTCTTTCCTGGAATCTCCGTGAACAGAGTTCGGTCATATACCGAATTCTGCATATCGTCGACTGTCTGCTTGTTTGTTTTCTGCTCTGGTTTTATGTCTGGATCTATGATGTTCCCTGGAACTTCTATTATACCCGTCTCGAGTTTATTGTTTTTACAGCTTCATTTATAAGTTTTCACACCTTTCAGCTGTATCGATCATGGCGAGGCTGGAAATATTATCGGGAATTCCTGGTTATAGTTCAGGCGTGGGGGGCTGTGGTGGGGCTCTTGCTGTTATACTTTTTTATCTTTAAAATATCAGACGCCTATTCGCGGGCGGTTTTCACCTTGCTGACTACGACAACGCCCTTTGTCCTTTTTGCAGGGCATTTTCTCGTGAGGCGGCTGCTTCGGTTTTACCGTTCCCAAGGGAAAAATATCAGGCATGCCGTGATCGTGGGCGCAGGGGAACTCGGTATCCGCATGGCCGGACAATTGGAAGCGATCCCATGGGCAGGTATTGAGGTTGTAGGTTTTTTTGATGATAAAGTGGAAAAAGAGGACGCTTTCAGGAAATTCAACAAACCCCTGTTGGGAACCATTGATAATGTGCAGCCATATCTGAATGAAAACGATATTGATTATGTTTACATAGCCCTGCCGATGCGGGCTGAACGTAAAATTTTTCGAATTCTACAGGAGTGCCGCGATTTAGGGGCCCAGATCCTGTTGGTTCCTGATATCTATATTTTCGGCCTCCATCATGCGGAAATCCAATCCCTGGGAGATATGCTGGTTCTTAATTTTAATCCTGACACCCAGTGGAAACGGGGGTTTGACGTTATTTTTTCCACTCTGGCTCTATTGTTGGGATCTCCTTTGTTTCTTTTGATTGCTCTGGCCATCAAATTGGACAGCAGAGGGCCGGTTTTCTATAAACACAGGCGCATCATGGCCACAGGCAGGGAGTTTTCCTGTCTGAAGTTCAGAACAATGTCCCAGCATGCCGATGCACAACTCGCAGATATTTTAGAGCGGGATCCTGAACTGCGACAGGAGTGGGAAACCCATTATAAACTCAAGAATGACCCTCGTATAACCCGTGTCGGCAAGTTTTTGCGCAGAACCAGTTTGGACGAAATACCGCAGTTTTTCAACGTGCTCAAAGGGGAAATGAGCGTGGTCGGCGCAAGACCCATTGTTGGTAAGGAATTGGAGAATTTCTATAAGGGGAACGGTGAACAGAGCGCCGGGCGTTATTGCTCCATGAAACCCGGCATCACCGGCCCATGGCAGGTTATGAAACGCAGCGATGTGGTTAACTACAAGGAACGGGTTGAGCTTGATGATTGGTATGTGCTCAATTATTCGTTGAAAACTGATTGCAGGATAATTCTGAAAACCATTGTCTGCATGTTTAGCGGCAAGGGGGCGTATTAGGTGATCAGTTGTTGGTTTTCCTGAAAAATATGCTTATACTATGGGGAATATAAAATCACCGAGATTTTTTTATTTTGGGCATCGTGCATAGTAACTACTTACAGGGGAGCAACGGCAAGTTTAATTAACCCTGTATTGGTAACTGGTTGCAGGGTGCTTGATATCTCTGCAAGCAAACCGGCGCAGCGTATAGGCTCATACGTAAGCCGGGCTGATCGCGGAGAGATCGAGTGCCTTGTGAGCCGTTACCTTGAATATTCAGCAATAAGGAGCATGTAATGCAAACGCAGACAGGGGCCGCCGGGCAGATGACTCTTGCCCGGGCCAAGCAGGAGGCTTCAACCGTTTTTTTAGCCAAGGTGTTTAACTGGATGGCCGTAGGGTTGGCGGTCACAGGCGGACTGGCCTATATTATCGGTCAAACGGGATTGGCTTCGACCATTGCCGGCAGTCCATTATTTCTTATTCTGATACTGGCGGAATTCGGGCTTGTGTTCTTTCTTTCCGCTCGTATCAATGCAATCCAGCCGGGCACGGCGACCGGCCTGTTCCTACTCTATTCCGCCTTGAACGGTTTAACTCTGTCCGTTATTTTCCTGGCATATACCAGAACTTCCATAGGGGGAACATTTTTAATCACAGCCGGCATGTTCGCTGCCATGGCCGTCTATGGGATGGTGACCAAAAGGGATCTTTCCGGTATGGGGTCATTTCTGTTTATGGGGCTGATCGGTATTATTCTCGCTTCAATCGTGAATATGTTTCTCCACAGCTCCAGTTTGTACTGGACTATTTCCGTTCTGGGCGTATTGATTTTTGTCGGTCTGACAGCCTATGATGTCCAGAAAATCAAAACCATGGGCGAACAGGGAATCATGGAACAGGGCGAGGCTGCTATTCAGCGCGGATCAATTTTAGGCGCCCTGACCCTGTATCTTGATTTTATTAATCTCTTTTTACTGCTTCTCCGTTTTTTCGGAGGCAGCCGCGATTAAGAATTTGCAGTCGAAGAGACACGGCTTTTGCCGTTGATTGAAATTGGGGAAGTGTCAAACCGAGATTCTTCTGACTCCTCCATGGTCAGTAAAGCAGCCTTTGCAAAGGCTGCTTTTTTGTTTGCTGTCGATACGTTAACGCATGAGAAAATAAGGAAATCAGCTTAATTTTGCTGAACCTTTTCCAGCAATCCATACAAGGTGTCCAGATAGTGTTCTTTGTAAATAAGCTGGTTGGACGCCTCTATCTCATTGATCAATAACGGCAGGCTCAGAGCGATGTCGATCCCGTGCCTGTTTCTCCCCCTTTTCTGCATCTGATCGATAATCAAAACGGCATAATAGTTGACAAGAATACGAGAGCGGGAATCGCGCCGAAAAAGATACGAGCGTCCTCCCATGGTGTTCAGAAAGAATCCTGCATATTCGTACAGTTGTTCCATTGGGGCGTTGAGATTAAAAAAACTCTGATCGCAATTTCCGAATACCGCCCACGTATAGAGATTTTGAAAGACATCTTCGATTTTTTCCCGTTCATTGCCTAATATGGCTTTGCTCAGCGAAATGTTGTCTTTGCCGATAATTCGGAAAAAATGGGCCATGTTGGTGAGAATGGTATACAGGTCGTCCGTTTCCCGGGTAACTACGGGAGGGGTGTCAAGTAACTTTTTCAACAGTGCGATAAAGTGTTCCTGGGAAGACCGTGTCAACCCGTATGATCGAATGTATTGTTTGCCGTCCAGGTCAGTGAAAAAAGCATGCAGTTCATCGGCAATTCCTTCACAGGTGAGGGCATTCGCGCTCTCCTGAAAAGTCTGGTTCGGTTGAGTTGTCTTTTCCGGCGAAGCTGTTTCAAGAGGCTCGGTCAATCGCTCGAACGGATCCGGTTCTTCCTGATATGCCTGTTCGTTACCAGGGACTACGTTTTTTTCAGGTGAAGGGGAGGGGGAGGATTGGGATGAATCCGCAGGAAGCGTGGCTCCTGGCGAGACCGGCTGTTTTTCCTCTGATTGCCGTCTCTCCTGCAGGGTGCTGCTTTCTTTTTTTTCCTTCCAGGGAGGCCCTAAGAAGAGGGTTGTACCGGCCAGAAAAATAAAAAATATCAATATGAGTTTAGGGAGTATTCTTTTTTTGCCTTTCGGGGATGGCGCATCAGGTGGTGAGGAGTTGTATGCAGACATAATACACGTCTCTTTGCAAACTGGTTGAACAGAACGTTGTCAAAGGCCAAGAAATACGCTGCCTGACCGGTAGAATGTATCACTTTACCGAAGATCGCAAGATCTGCCCTTAAAAAAAAGTGACTGAATTCCTAATGTTCTGATTATCTGGTGACATCAGCTAAATAGAAGCGGATATTCCTGTTTTTGTTTTTCTGCTTGACCGATATAAGTATACGTTATAAAGTCGTTCAATTTTATTGTTTTTGTGATTCCGTGGAACACGGAATCCTGAAAAGCTACACATAACAGTGTCATTTATCAAGTTTCTGGGAGGAAATACGCTATGTCTGTTTATGTTTTTGGCCACAAGAGTCCTGATACCGATTCTGTAACTGCGGCTATTGCTTATGCTGAGCTGATGAAAGCCAAAGGTGAAGATTTCATTCCTGTCATGCAGGGTGAGGCTAATCCGGAGACAGTGACCGTCCTGGAGCGCTTCGGTGTTGCCGCCCCTGAAATTATGACGGACGCTGCCGGCAAGCAGGTTGCGCTCGTAGATCACAGTGATCTCTCCCAGGCTCCGGATAACCTGAGCGAGGGTGAAGTCGTTGCTGTTGTAGATCATCATAAAATCGGCGATGTAACCACAAACAGCCCCATCTTTTTCTGCAACATGCCTGTCGGCTGTACAGGCACCGTGCTGAAAATCCTCTACGATCTGGATGGTATTGCCATTGACCCTAAAGTGGCAGGCCTCATGCTGGCTGCTATCCTGAGCGATACTGTAAACTTCAAGTCACCTACCTGCACAGATGCAGATAAAAAGGCTGTAGCTGAACTGGCTCCCATTGCAGGTGTCAGCGATACCGATGCACTGTTCATGGACATGTTGAAAGCAAAAAGTGCTGTTGCCGGTGTTCCTGCCATGGATCTTTTGAATCGTGACTACAAAGATTTCGACATGAACGGCAAAAAAGTAGGTGTTGGTCAGCTTGAACTGGCTACCCTTGATCAGGTTGCCGACATGCGCGGTGATCTGATGAAGGCAATGGAGGAAATGAAAGCCGCTGGTCGTCATTCCATTTTGCTGATGCTCACCGATGTAGTCAAGGAAGGAACAGACCTGGTCGTTCTTTCCGATGAGCCGGAGGTCATCGAGAAGGCGTTTGACGGTAAATTGACTGACAGCACCATGTGGATTGACGGTATGATGAGCCGTAAAAAACAGACCGTACCTAACCTGCAGAAAGCGTTTGGCTGCTAAGGCCGAACAGCCGATGTGTTTGAAGAGAAGCGGCATGTATGCCGCTTCTCTTTTTTTGAGGAGTGTCTATTGCAGGAGGGCCTGGCGTTTTTCCAACGCCTCTTTAACACGGCGTGCAACCGCTTCATTTTCCGGTAAGGAGTCGTGCAGCGGCATGAATCTGCTGATATAGAGATCTCCTTTTCCGGTCGTTCCGGCTGTATCTCCAAGTGAGAGGCCCTTTTTGTTTTCCAGTTCCTCCAGCATAGCCTGCAGTTTTTCCTGTTTGAACTGCTCTTGCTCGGTTAGTTGACGAGTATCTGTATAGCGGGATAATGCCTTTGTGATCCGGGTTGTCTCCCGTTCCATTTCTTTGTATTCAGCTGTACGTTTTTTTTCCCAAAACCCATTGCCTTCCAGTGAAAGTTTCAGTACCCCGAGATATTTTCCCTGTTTTTCCGTCTGGCAGATAAGGGTATTGTTGATTTGCTGCGGAGCGAGGTTGGCCGCCTGATATCCGGATTGCAGGATGATTCGTATATTCTTGAACTGTTCAGCAATGCGGACATTTTCTTTATAAGCGTAATTGGACAGCAGAATTATAAAGTCAACCTGTTCGTTGAGTCGATCAAGTTCCCTTCTGAGGGGTTGTTCCCATGGCAACGCCTCGATATCTTCATGTATAATCAGCGCATGATCCGTAATCGCCAGAATGCCGATTTTTAATTTTCCAAACTGCGTCACCACAGCCGGTGCGAACAGCAGTCGGCCTGTGTTGTCAACAATATTTGCGGAAAGTGCAGTGAACGGGTGGGCCGCCGACAGTTTGCCGAGGTATTCAATTCCCGGAGCAAGATCACCGGCCCCGATACCGTAGAGAACTGCCTGCTCATGGAGATAATCTTCTGCAATTACATTGAATCCCGGCAGGCGTGTCGAAATATCCTGTTTTACCCTTATGGACGGGCTGAGAAAACAGTTCCCTCCCTCAAGTACCAGGGTGTTTTCCTCTTTGGCCCGAAGTGTTTGGATAAGTGCAATTTTTTTGGACAGACCGCCCAAAGCGTTACGACCTCAACCGCAGGAATTGAGTTCCCCCCAAAGATCGTTGCCATAGAGGATCTGCAGCACTTCAGGGTGCGCTGATGTAGGGGGAGGAACGGCACAGGATCCTAAAAAGATCAGAATATAAATGAAATACGACGTGTTGAAAAAATGCATTGTTTCGTCCTCGGAGACACTCTGAGCAGAGACCGGGTGCTTCTGCTTATGAGGTGCAAAATAATTCTGAGAAATTAAGGCGTTCAACCAGATAAAAGATGTGCCTGAACTTTACTTGGCTGTGATGACATGGTAGTGTTATGCAAACGTTTATTATGCCGATTTTCCTTATCATCATATGAGACATTGTATCCTGGTTGTAACACAAGATGAGGATGTAGCCGCATGCATTACTGCTGCTTTGTCTCACTATACACTTTTTTTAAGTACAAGTGAAGAGGAGGCTTTTCACCTCCTGACCCGTCATGAGATCGCCCTGGTGCTCATCGACGATACGGCGTCTGACTATGACGGCAGAGACCTTTTCACCGGACTCAGTGTCCGGCAGCCTGCAATCGCTGGAATATTATTGATTCAAACACCCGAGAACGACAAGCTTCGTCTATACCTTGAGTCCGGATTTTCAGGCGTTGCCACCAAACCGCTGGAAGCAGACCATCTGAAGAAAATTGTCCGCCGGACATTTGATCGCATAACTCTGCGGGAAGAGAATGTGCAGTTGAGGACGTTGCTTCCTCTCTATAAACTGGCGGAACAGTTTCTGGTATCCACCGATGAACAAGGGGTGCTCGATTGCCTGGTTGCAACCATAGAAGAGCTGACGGCAGCAAAAAACATCTCGGTCATGCTCTATGATGAGAGTGCAGGCTGTCTGCGTATTGCCAGGGCTAAGGGGCTGGATCAGAATCTGATCCGATCCATCAGGATGCAGCCCGGCGAACAGATAGCCGGGTGGGTGTTTGCCGAAGGCAAGCCCGTCATTCTCAATAAAGAAGATCAGGACCTCTCTATTTTCGCACCTTTTCTCAAACGATGTGATATCGTTTCCGCAATATCATTTCCTCTGTCCGTTCGCGGCCGAATCCTCGGGGTGCTGAACATCAGTCTTACCTCAAGTGACCATCGCTTTTCAGAGCCGGACAAGGAAATGCTCACTATTGTCTGCGGGCAGGCCGCACTTGCCCTTGAGAATGTGCGGGCCCTTGCTCAGGTGAAATCGGCGGTGCGCACCAGAACGTTGTTGGAACAGTTTGTAGCCCCCCAGGCTGCCGAGTTGCTTATCAATGAACAGGCTGATCCCGTGGATTTGGGAGAAGTTATTCGGGCCACCATACTCTTTGCCGATATTCGTAATTTTACAGGCTTAGTGCAGCATATGGCTCTTGATGAGCTTCGCCTTTTCCTCAATGATTTTTTTAAAATATTTATAGATGCGATTTTTCAGGAGCAGGGAACTATAGACAAATTCATGGGTGATGCCGTCCTGGCTGTATTTGGGGCGCCTGTGGCCATGGAAAGGCCGAATCATGCCGCGGTAAGAACCGCGCTTATTATCAAACGGAAATTTCATGAGCTCAGAGAAACATGGATGAAAAAATGCAATGTTCTGGCATCCGTTGACCTGGGGATAGGTGTTACCTGCGGAGAAGTTTTCCTGGGTAATGTAGGAGCAGTGAAGCGTTTTGATTATACCGTGATCGGCCATGATGTGAACCTGGCCCAGCGCCTGGCGGCTTTATCGACATCCTGCGGCATTTACGTCACCAGCAGGGTAAAGGAAAATGTGCATGATGCCTTTATCCTGGAGAGCAGGGGACCGATACAGCTTCGAGGCATTGAGCGGGCCATAGAGGTTTTTTCCCTGATCGGCGCCGAACAAACGCGCTAAGATTCACTTGCCGGAAATTTTGAAAAGTTCGCTTACTCCTTCCCACCAGGTTTTACGGTTGTTACTTCCTTGCCGCAGTATTGTTCGAATCTTGCCCATCGGCAGTTTTTTCGGGTCGTCGTAAAACTCAACACCGAGTTTATATGCGCAGACTTTTTGGTGCCTGAAAAGGTTCATCCAGATCGGTTTTGCTGCAATGGTTACCTTGTCAAGATCAGGAGGCAGGTCAATGGTCAGTTGGAGCCGGTATGCTTTGTTTTCCGTGGTGGAGTGAAAGATATGAAACGTACCCTGCATGACCTGGGTGACGAGCAGGCAGGCGCCGTGTTCTGAAATGTCAATGATACGGGTTGAAAACGGGCCGGCTACTATTGCCCCGCTTTCACCATTAACGGCGTGAATAGCAATCGGGAGATAATCCGGTTCTCGTTTTGATCTACGCTTGTCAATTGTCATGTCATGCTGAAAAAATAAAGTATGGCTCGTATGCAGAGTCAGGTATGGCAGCTGTCCAGATCGTCACTGTCGATATACGCATAGGCGCTGTGCTTGTGTATGGATTCAAAACTTTCGACTTCTACTGAAAACCACTTGATTTCCCGGCGTTTACGCAGCTCGAGAGTCACTTTTCTGGCTACGTCTTCAACAAACATGGGGTTGTTGTAGGCCTTTTCCGTCACGTATTTTTCATCGGGACGTTTCAGCAAAGCATACACTTCACACGACCCGCACCCCTCAATCAACTCAATCAGGTCTTCAAGCCAGATGAAGGTCAGAGGCTGAGCCGTCAGGGTAACTTCTGCCCGTTGATTATGGGCGCCTGCATCACTGATTTCTTTGGAACAGGGGCAGAGGGTGGTAAGGGGTACGGTTACACTCAGCCGGGGCGACGGGTTCGGCTCAGAAGAACCGGTGATCCGGCATTGATATTCCATAATGCTGCGGGTGTCTGAAATCGGGGCGCGTTTTTCGACAAAATAGGGAAACGTAAAGCTCATTCGCGCTTCCTCGGCCAGGAGAAGCTGTTTCACTTCCTGGAGGAGTTTCGGCAGAATCCCGAAATGAAGATTTTCTTCGTATGTCGTAAGCAAGGGTAGTATCCGCTCAATGCAGGAATCTTTGTCACCATGCACCATATGGACATGGAGATCGACTGCAGCGATAGTCTGCTGCACGGTGCCCTGCCTGGTTTTGATGGAGATGGGGCGGCTGAGATGATGGATGCCGACTGCCTGTAAAGTCATAAATACGTACTCTCCTGCTTCTATTGTACCAAATGATGTCTCTTTGTACCATGAACAGGCGGGGTTATGGAAGGCCATTTGGATCGGCCGCAGTAAAAAGCTGCCTGTCCGGAGTAACTTTGTTTGATGCGCACCGCAAACTATGGTAGAGTTTCATATTTAACTTTACCTGAGTCCGGCTTTATTGCGACACTACAGCCATGAAACGAGTGACAGTAAAAACAGGTTTGCCGTGGATAACCTCAGAATAGACAAGTGGCTCTGGGCTGCCCGTTTTTTTAAAACCCGTTCCCTTGCATCGCAAGCCGTCAACGGCGGTCATGTGCATGTTAACGGCAACAGGGTAAAGCCGGCAAGGAGTGTGCACCCAGGTGACCGGCTTGTTATAACTAAAGGCTCGCTCGTGTTTGAGGTGACTGTTCTGGCGTTGAGCGAACGTAGGGGGCCTGCTGTTGTGGCGCAATCACTTTATGTTGAAAGCGAAGAATCGCAAAACAGACGGGAGCGTGTCAGGGAAGAAAGAAAACTGGTTCGTGCGCCTGCTCTGAAACCGGATAGACGACCGGATAAGCGCGATCGTCGAAAAATCAGAGCGTTTTTAAAGAAAGATTAAGTGTTTCCTGTTGGAATTTCTAACTGGATATCGGATTATTACCCCGATGCTGCGGTCGGGTATGGTGGAGAGAGTGTATGCATACTGTTAAGCGCGCCTTGATCAGTTTAACGGATAAGAGCGGTATTGAAGGGTTTGCCGGACAATTGGCGGAGTTGGGAATTGAATTGCTTTCAACCGGAGGAACTGCAAAAAAATTGCGTGCCTGCGGGCTGGATGTAACCGATGTTTCCACGTTTACCGGGTTTCCGGAGATGCTTGACGGCCGGGTGAAAACGTTGCACCCTAAAGTTCATGGTGCGATCCTGCATCAGAGAGACAATGAAGAGCATCTGCAGCAATGTCGGGAACACGGCATCGGATCCATCGATCTTGTCGCAGTCAATCTTTATGCTTTCAGTGAGACTGTGGCACGTTCTGATTGCAGTTTTGAAGAAGCTGTTGAAAATATCGATATCGGCGGTCCGACATTGCTGCGGGCCTCAGCCAAAAATTTTCAGGACGTCACCGTCATTGTAGATCCCGCCGATTATCCGCTGGTTATCCGGGAAATCAAGGAACACGGCAATACGACATTGGCCACCAGATTTTACCTGGCAAAGAAAGTTTTCGCCCTGACATCGTCCTATGATACCGCAATAATAGAGTGGATGGAAACTGTGGATGTGGCCACTGAGGCCTATTTCAGCGGAGAATAAGCATGCTGCGATTAGCTGTTCTGCTCTCCGGCAGCGGCCGGACCCTAGATAATTTCCACGAATATATCCATTCCGGAAAACTCAATGCTCGAATTGAGGTGGTTGTCTCCAATGTTGAAGCTGCATTGGGACTTACAAAGGCTGAGGACTACGGGTATCCCGCTTTTTTCGCCCCGGACAGCAGTGCGATCAACACCCTGCTCGGCGCCTATTCCATTGATTTGATCGTACTTGCCGGATATCTGAAACTGTACCATCCTCCGAAGGAGCTGGCCCGGGCGGTTTTGAACATCCACCCCTCTCTGATTCCGTCATTTTGCGGCAAAGGATTCTACGGACACCATGTCCATGAGGCTGTCAAGGCGAAGGGCTGTACGGTCAGCGGCTGCACAGTTCACTTTGCCGATGAGCGCTATGATGAGGGACCCATTGTTCTCCAACACTGCGTTGCCTTGGATTATAAAGATACTCCGGATGATATTGCCGACAAGGTATTTGAGATGGAGTGCCGGACCTATCCGGAAGCCGTCAATCTGGTAGACGCCAAGGGCATTGATTTTTTCTGGAACAGGGGAGGGCGGTAATGGCTACACAGGCAGTGATGAGCGGGCAGGATATTGACCGAAGCCTCGATCGAATTACTCTGGAAATTATCGAACGGCATCACGGCGTGGATGAATTGTCGCTGGTGGGCATACATACCGGCGGAGTCTTTTTGGCCAGGCGGCTGCAGGAAAAAATTATGGAGCACGAGGGCGTAAAACTTCCCATCGGTGAGCTCGACATTACCCTGTACAGAGATGACTGGAGCCTGATATCGCAAAATCCCATTGTCCGTAGATCGGATATCGGATTTGTACTTGAGGACCGCAAAGTAATTCTGGTAGATGATGTCGTCTTCACCGGACGAACCATCAGGGCCGCCATGGACGCCTTGATGGATTATGGCCGGCCCCGGTCAATTCAGTTGGCCGTTCTCATAGATCGGGGGGGAAGGGAGCTTCCCATACAACCTGACTATGTGGGCATGGCCATGTGTGTGACATCCAATGAACGTGTAGATGTTTTGCTGCAGGAGTGTAACGAACAGGACGGCGTTGTCTTGACAACTGTTTGAAGGATATATTGAATATATCCCCTGTGAATCGTTATCCTTCAAATAACCTCAAGACGGTGAGCCGCTCTCTGGTGAACCATATACCGGCAACAGGTTATGGAGTTGAATCAGAAAAATATGCCTATCCCTGACGACTTGCAAAGCATCTGCCAACGGGTGCGGGCAAAGTCTGAAAGTTACGAAAAGTACAATTTTTCCAGACGGCATAACGATTTTCTCAAGGCCTTTTTCGATCTTGCCCAGGAATACGATACACTGGATGATTTTTACAGGATTTGTGTATCCGTTCCCTGTATCATGCTCGGCATACCCAGTAATTTATACCTCTGCAAAGACGAAACATTGCAGCTGGTCTGTTCTTCATCGAAAGGCGTGCTGGTACAGTCTCCCCCGGCTCAATATCCGGTGCAGGTGCATGAAGCGCCTTATGAGATGAGCGGTTCATATGTTATTCCTATTTTCAGCAAGTATGCCTTTGCTCCTACATCCATTCATGAGAAACGCCGCAAAAACGAATCCCGGCGGCGTCAAACCTCCCTTTGGAGCGATGTACAGGGGGAGTGTGGAAGCGGAAGAATCCTCGGTATGTATGAAATTCTGGTTCCGGAAGGCGTCTCAGAGGAGGATAAGTTTTTCTTTGCCAAATATGCCAACCGCATCGGCTATAACCTGGATAACAGATTGATCGCAAGCCAGAATACTGAGCATCTCAAGTTTATAAACAGCCTGGTTGTCGATATTGAGCACAACATTATTGTGCCTAACATGTATTTCAAACACCTTTTCAATCAGTTAAAAAGGAAAATCGACCGGATTGAGGAACTCCTTGATGACATGCAGGCCCTGGAAGAAAATGGTGTGGTGGCCCAAGAAGACTGCAGAAAATATCACAGCCGACTCCAGACCGTGCAGAACGATCTCCTCTCCTCTCATCAGGAGATGGTCAAACACCACTCCAATACCAGTCTTTTTCTGGAAAGCCTGTTCCGGCGCGAGCATTTTGAGCGGGGATACCTGGTGCTTCGCCCCAAGCAATGCTGCGTGGAACGAGATGTGATCATACCCCAACTGGAACATTACGCCAGCCGCTTGAAAGCTGCCGACATAACTATAAAGCGGCCTGACGACATGCTGGACCAGGATTTCCCGATTGTGGTCGATATCGGCCTACTGGCACAGGTATATGCGAATCTTTTTTCCAATGCTGCGAAATATACCAGGGCGGTAATGGATGAAAACGGGGTGGAAGTGAAAACAATGGCTTATGGTCGTGAGATGGTAGAAAATTTCCCTGGTCCCGGCCAAAAGGGAGTCAAATTCAACGTGTTCACCACAGGTCCCCATATGACTTCCGTGGAGGGCGAAGGGCTTTTTCAGGAAGGCATACGCGGCCGGGGAAGCAGTTCCATTCCAGGGACAGGCCACGGGCTTTCCTTTATCCGGCAGGTCATAGAGCTGCATGGAGGTGTTGCCGGCTATGAGGCTACGCCGATGGGCAATAATTTTTATTTTATCCTGCCGCTGCCGTCCATGGATTACCCATTGAAAGTGTTCAGCTCCCAATCCTGAGTTACTTTCCTCATTTTTCTTTTTTGTTAACATTATTTGTGGTTATGACCGAAATCAGTCAGAATCCCTCTCTGGAACTCCTTGCACCGGCAGGGACCTTGGAAGCTTTTTCCGTTGCCCTGGAAGAAGGGGCTGATGCCGTGTATGTCGGTGCGCCCGGCGCCAATGCCAGAGCGCTGAGCCGTGATTTTTCCATGGAGGAAATTGCCTGGATGTGCAGATTCGCCCATGAGAGAAATAAGAAACTCTATGTTGCCATGAATTCACTGCTCAAGGAAAGTGAATTGAAAGCAGTTGTCGAGACTCTGTCTGTGTTTGCAGAAGATATCTGTCCTGACGCGTTGATTATTCAGGATATCGGGCTGCTGTATATCGCCCGGAATTATTTTCCCAAGCTTCCCTTGCATGCATCTACACTCCTCTCTGTGCATAATGCAGCCGGCGTCCGTTCCATGAAGGTGCAGGGAATGGAACGTGTCGTCCTTGCCAGGGAGCTTTCATTGCAGGAAGTGAAAAAGATAAGCAGGGACACAGATGTGGAGCTGGAGATTTTTATTCACGGAGCGATGTGCTACAGTTATTCCGGCCTGTGTCTTTTTTCCAGTTTGCATGGAGGTAAATCCAGCCTGCGTGGGCAATGTGTTCAGCCTTGCAGGCGGAAGTATACCCTGTTGTCCTCAAAAGGAGGACGTGGCGGACATGGTCAGGGAAAGAGCGGGTCCTATTTTTCCATGAATGATCTGAGCGCGCTGCGTTTTCTCAGGGAGCTGCAGAAAACGAATGTGGTCAGTCTCAAAATAGAGGGACGATTGCGGCCTGTGGAGTATGTGCGCAATACGGTTCGGGCGTATAGGCTCTGTCTAGATAATCTTCATGCAAAGGGACGTGAACGGGAAAGCATTGAGCAACAGGCCAATGATATGCTCGACCAGGCCCTGGGGAGATATCGGTGCGAGGGATATCTCGGGGGGAAAAACCATCAGGTGATAACGCCCGGTAAAACAGGTGGGGCAGGAACTTTTTTGGGAATATGTAAGCCGGTTCAGGATAAGAGAAAAAAGAACCTTGTCTCCCTGGTGCTGAAACAGGACCTCCAGGTCGGTGATCGTTTACGATTCCAGGATGAAAAACAGGATATCCGTCAAGCTTTCACCCTGAAGCGTCTTTGGACCGGGAACAAACCCGTTGATAAAGCAGGCAGGGGGCTGACCGTCAGGCTGCAGCTCCTTGAAGCTCTGCCGGTGGTGAAGGGACGAACGGCTGTCGGTGCCCTGTTCAAGGTTGACGTGAAAGGAAGAAGGAAGCAACAGTCGTCACCGGCGCCTGGACCAGGAAAAAAAATTCCCCGGATAGAGAGCAAATCAGATGTGGTGAGTCATGTGCTCAAGGGGATATCCTGTAATCAGGAAGACGAAATACGTATAGACAGGTCCGGGGCCCGTTCCTTTTCCGCACTGGATTGGTGGTATCGTCTCAGCTCCCTGCCGCCGGTCAAACAACGATTTCCCACCCCTGTTGCCCGCATTCTTCTGACGATTAATCAAAAAAATGTGGAACAGGTCGGGCAGCTTGGTAAACGTGCGATTGCGTTGTACCCCTCCCTGGTGTGGGCCCTCCCTCCAATTATCCTGGAAAAGGATGTGCCCCTGTATGTGCGTTGGCTTCAGCAGCTTCTGGACCTCGGCTTTACAACGTTTCAATTGGGAATGATCACGCAGGCTTCGATTTTGGATTGTCTTGACGACAAGGCCGGGGCATACACGCTGTTTGCGGATTACACCTGGAATGTGTTAAACAGTGCGGCCCTCCGTCTTGGGAGGTCCATGGGGCTGCAGGGGATGTTGTATTCTCTGGAAACAGACAGGGAATCTTTGCGGCAAAGCCTTGTTTCCTTGCGCAGTGAAGAGACCGGAAAGTCGAAGAATGAAACCGATCAACTGCATATCGGAATGTATGTCTACGGATACCCGCCTCTTTTTACTGCCAGGCTTCCGGTCGCTGAAGACAGGGATAGGCAGCGGATGCAAAGTCCTAAAGGCGAGCAATTTGTAGTCGAACGAAGGCAGGACCTGACCATGGTCCGGGCAAGCAAGCCTTTCAGTCTTCTCCACGCAATGCGCGATCTCATTGATGCCGGCGTGGACTATGCCCTGGTGGACCTTGAGGCGGCGGTAATACATAAAGAATGCTCAAGAATCAGCCGTCTGCTCAAGGGAGGCGGGGATGATCGGGAGGTCATGACCGGGAATTATACAGCCGGTCTGCTGTGATGCTCGGAAATACATATAACCGCAATGCAACAGAGTGTATTGTCGCAGGGTAACTGCTCAGAGTGCACCCGATCTTTCCGCGATCAGCCTGACACTTACGTATGAGCCAATACGCTGCGTCAGCCTGCTTGCGGCAATATCAGGCACCCTGTAACCAGTTGCAAATACACGGGTTAGTCTGAATTAACGGCTACCCCTATAAGTAGTTACGTCGCAGGAACAATAGATGACGAATAAAGAGATTATAGTCAGGCTCAGTGAAGTGATAGGGCCGTATAAAAGGAAACTATTCATTGCCATGTTTGCCATGGTTGTGGTGGCCACTTTTAATGCGCTCCAGGCCTATATTGTAAAACCGCTCCTTGATGAAATTTTTTTTAATCAGGATGCCGGACTGCTGCATATCCTTCCTGTAGGTCTCTTGCTGGTATTTCTGCTTAAAGGTATTTTCTATTTTACCTATACCTATTTGCTGCAATGGATCGGCCAAAGTGTTATCAGGGACTTGCGTAATGCCATATACAGGCACTTGAACAGCCTCAGCCTCAGTTTTTTTCACCACAACCCGACAGGGGAGCTGATTTCCCGGATCATGAACGATGTCAGCATGCTGCAGGGATGTATTTCCCACGCATTTATTTATCTTCTCAGGGATTTTTTCACAGTTCTTGGGTTGTTGGTGGTTATATTTTATATGGATTGGAAGCTCGCACTGATATCGTTTATATTTATTCCTGCTGCTGCTGTTCCCATTGTTGTCTTTGGAAAAAAGTTCAGAAGAATAAGCACGGATTACCAGAAAGAGATAGGCGTCTCGACCAACATGCTCCATGAGACCATTGCCGGTGCCCGCATTGTGAAGGCATTTTGCATGGAGCGGGCAGAGACCGCCAGGTTCGGGAAACAGATGCAGTATCTTTTTGATATTCTGATGAATGAAACCCGTTTCAGAAGTCTTTCCCATCCCATGGTAGAGTTCATGGGGGGAATCGGAATGGCATTGATTATCTGGTACGGCGGCATGCAGGTTTTGGACGGCGTGTCGACGCCGGGAACGTTCATGGCATTTCTCACTGCCCTGATCATGCTCTACGAGCCTGTAAAGGGAGTCAGTAAGATAAATTCCACCATACAATCCGGTATGGCCTCAGCCGCACGCATTTTCAATATCCTGGACGTGAAGCCCTCCATTACCCAAAAGCCGGACGCGATGACCTTGCCCCATTTTTCTCGAAGCATCGAGTTTCGAGACGTAACCTTTTGGTACAATGAGAATGAACCGGTGCTCCATAATATCACGCTCCGTATTCCCCGGGGCGAGGTTCTGGCCGTTGTCGGTCCCAGCGGCGGCGGGAAAAGCACGCTTGCCAATCTTATCCCTCGATTTTACGAGATCAGGCAGGGGGGACTGTTCATCGACGAAAATGATATCCGCGAGGTGACCCTGGAATCCTTGCGAAAGCAGATTGCCCTTGTTACCCAGCAGACAATATTGTTTAACGACACCATTGCCGCTAATATAGGCTATGGCGTTGAAAACTGTACGGAAGAGATGATTCGTGAAGCTGCAGGCTCGGCCCATGCCTTGGGATTTATTGAAGACCTGCCCGAGGGATTTAATACCATAGTCGGCGAGTCCGGCGCCCGTTTGTCAGGAGGCCAGCAACAGCGTGTTTCCATTGCCCGCGCCCTGCTCAAGGATGCCCCTATCCTGATTTTGGATGAAGCGACCTCCTCCTTGGACACGGAATCGGAGCAAAAAGTGCAGAGTGCCTTGGAAAACCTGATGAAAAATCGAACCACCATAGTCATTGCCCATCGATTATCGACTATCAAGAATGCGGACCGCATTGTGGTGCTGAAGGACGGGCATCTGGTTGAAAGCGGCACACACGAGGAACTTCTTGCAACCGGCGGAGAATATGACTCGCTGTACCGCCTGCAATACGCGGATTAAGTGATTATGGCTGCAATACGCGCTTTCAGGGAGCGAGTCAAAACAATAAATTTCCGGTGTACTGTTGCTCTGGCCTTTTCACTGCCGTTATCAACTTCAGCCATTTCCGTCTTTGCCTGCTTGATTTTCGTCTTATGGCTGATTGAAGGAGATTTTCGTGCAAAATACCGGGAAATGGTTGAGAACCCTGTGTGTCTTGCCGTCTTTTTCCTCCTGTTTTGTATTATTCTCGGACTGCTCTGGAGTACGGATGTTCTCGCCGGCTTGTCCTTTATAGAAAAAATGTGGAAGATCATGCTGATGCCGGTGTTCCTGACCGTGGTCAGCGCAGAAAGACGCCATACGCATATCTGGGCCTTTATCGCCGGCATGACCGTTGCCATGGCTCTGACCTATCTGGCCTGGTTCGGTCTTATTCAATATGCGGACGTCACCCCGCAGCATATAACCAAAAAGACCTTTCATGTGGTGTATAATCCCATGCTGGCCTTTGCCGCCTATTGTCTCGCCTATGAGATCTATTTCAGGGTGCGTCCCCTCTGGGCGCGATTGAGCGGAACAGTGCTGCTCGCCGTCATGATTTTCAATATGTTTATCACCGAAGGCCGGGCCGGGCAGCTGGTTTTTCTGGTCCTGGTGGGCGTATTTTTTCTGCAGATGTTCTGCAGACATCTTCGCCTGGCATGTATCGGTGCGTTTCTGGCTGTAACCATGCTGGTGGCGGGAGCGTATACAGCAAGCCCTGTGTTTCGGCAAAGAGTGGACATCGCATACCAGGAGATTGTTCAGTTTAAAAAAAATGCAAATACTTCCATAGGACTCAGATTGCTGTTCTGGGAAAACTCGTGGGAGATTTTCAGGGGTGCTCCCTTGTTCGGTGTCGGGACGGGAGATTTTGAGAGTGAGTACCGCAAGGTGAACGAACAGCGATCACCCCATATCAGGCCTACGGATAACCCGCACAACCAGTATGTCCTGATGGCTGCCCGTCTCGGTCTGCTTGGTCTTTTCTCCCTGTTCCTGCTATTGTACGTTCAGTTTCGCGCGGCCCTGCAGACATCATCTCCATGGCGTCACCTGCTGGTCGCTTTTCCCGTCTTTTATATGGTGATCATGTTGACGGAATCCTATCTGGTGGTGTATGAGACAGGCTTTTTATTTTCTCTCTTTGCTGCGGTCCTCTATAAGAAAAAACAGGGTGAACATGCATATGTTTCCACAGAGAACAGGGTAGAAAGAACAGACTGATGAAAGTTGCCATAATTCACAATCAGTTTAATAAATCCGGGGGAATGGAATCCTACCTGCTCACCCTTGTGGAGGGGTTTCAGACTGCCGGAGATGAGGTGCATATTCATGCCTATAAGGTGGACGGAAAACTGGCGCGCAAACACGGATGCATCGTTCATAAAACGCCGGTATATTTCCTGCCGCGGAGATTGAAAAAGTACTATTTCATCCATCGGTATAATACCGGGTTTGCAAAGAACGAGTATGATCTCAGCATAAGCCTGACCCGAACGGCCTGCCAGGATATAGCAATTGTAGGGGGCGTTCATCCTCAATCCGTTCTTACCCGGGGAAGCGGCAATATCTATAGATCCATGCACGATGCGGCGGAAAATAACTTTGAGCGTCGTCTCATGGTGCAAACGCCTGCCATTGTGGCCCACTCTGCCTCCATCCGCGACGAAATTCTCCGCCACTACCATGTCAGCGAGAAGAAAATTACGGTTCTCTATCCGCCGATAAACGAAAAACGTTTTGCTCCTGCTCTGGAAACGGAGCAGCAGCATGCAAAGAAAAAGTATGGAATACGCGAAGATAAAATGACATTGCTGTTCCCTTCCTTGAGCCATAAAAGAAAGGGGCTCAATTCTTTGCTTACCGCCTTCGCAGATCTTGAACCGGACCAATTTGAATTGATTATCGTCGGTGATGCGGTTCATCGGAACATCGCGCTCGGAGCCAATATCCGCTGCATCGGCTATGTCGACGATATGGCCACTCTCTACAGGGCTGTTGACTATGTTATTCTGCCCTCCCATTATGAGCCGTTCGGCCTGGTTATTGTCGAATCCCTGGCCTGCGGTACCCCGGTTATAACCACCGCCAAAGTCGGCGCCGCAGAGTTGTTGACCGAAAACGACGGCGTAGTTTTGCAGGATAACCAGCCTGAAACCATTGCCCAGGCGCTGCTGACGCTGGATAAAAGAAATATTTCCCCGGGTTTCGCTGCCAGGCATGGTCTTGAAACCATCCAGCATATTGAGAGGCTGAAACAGATCGGCCGTGAGGTGAGAAGCCCTATACATGGATCTTAACGGACAACGCATCCTTATTATCAAACAAAGTTCACTCGGTGATGTTGTGCACACACTGCCGTTGGCCCATGCCCTGAAACGGACCTACCCGTCATGTGAAATCGGATGGGTGATTGAATCGGGGTTGCAGGATCTGATCCGTTATGACCGGACGATCGATACCGTATTCCCTATCCATATCCCCTCCACCAGCGAACCGGGCGCTCCGAAGGGGGTATATTGGAAGGCCTTGAAAGCCTCGGCCCGGGTATTGAGTCATCTGCGCAAGGAGTTCAAAGTCAGACCGTATGATATTGTGTTGGATCTCCATGCCTCGTTTCGCAGCGGAATGCTCAGCCTAGCCAATCCTGGAGGCAGGCGGTATGGATTTGCAGGCGCAAAGGAAGGCAATACCTTTTTTCAACATGTACTAGTTGCAAATGAGCAGGGGAGAGAACATGCGGTCGAAAAAAACCTGCTGTTTTGCGATGCCCTGGACTGCCCTGTGAAAAAACAGGATTTTCATGTTGATCCCGGAGCGGATGCCCGTGAACGTATCAGATCCTTTCTCCGTGATGCAGGATACGATTCTGCACAATCGCTGGTCTATATAAGTCCGACTGCCCGTTGGCAAAGTAAATTCTGGCTGCAACAACGATGGACTGCACTTGCCGACAGGCTGCTTTCCTTCGGGTTTCAGGTCGTATTCGGCGGCAGTGCTGCTGATGTGGAATACATCGATGCCGTCGTCGCTGGAATGCAAATGCAGCCTATCATTGCCGCCGGGAAACTCTCTTTGTCCGATTCTGTCGCTCTTCTGAAACAGGCTGATCTGTACGTTGGGCTGGACACCGGTCCCATGCATATAGCCGCGATGGTCGACACGCCGGTGGTGGTTTTGTTCGGACCGACCCATCCGGAACGGGTCGGTCCCTATGGAGTTGCAAGCGAAATTATTCAAGCCGAAAATGTTGATTGCCTGTGCTGTCGAATGAGGACATGCAGCCACCAATCCTGTATGAAAGAAATCAGCGTGGACAGGGTTTATAACGCCCTTAAGAGGTTGAGTGTGCACTTGCGGGAAACGAACAATGCTGGTTAGCCTCATAATAACAACCTATAACTGGCCGGAAGCTCTCCAGCTCTCCATCCACAGCGTGTTTTCTCAAAGCCTCTTGCCTGCGGAAATTATCGTTGCGGATGACGGGTCCGGGGAGGAGACGGTCCGGGTGGTCAGCGAGCTCTGCAGGCAGTCGCCTGTGCCCCTTGTCCATTCCTGGCAGGAGGATGACGGCTTCCGCCTTGCAATGAGCAGGAACAAGGCTATTGCCAAGGCCCGGGGGGATTACATTATTTTGATTGACGGTGATATCATACTTGAAAGACACTTTATCGAAGATCACTGTTCTTTTGCAACCAGGGGGTGCTTTGTCCAGGGCACCCGGGTCTTGCTCAATGAAGAACTTTCCGCACAGACCCTGGTCCGGGGAGAACTCAACCTCAACTTTTTTTCGAGGGGTGTGGAAAACAAGAAAAATTGTATTCGCCTGCCCCTGCTGTCACGTTATTGTTCCTTTCGCAGCGCCCGTATCAGGGGGGTGAAAACCTGTAATTTTTCATTCTGGAAAAGGGATTGCCTGCGCATCAACGGCTTCAACGAGGCATTTGTGGGATGGGGGAGGGAAGACTCTGAATTTACCGCTCGTCTTTTGAACATAGGGATTGAACGGCAGAACGTGCGTTTTAAGGCCATCGGCTACCATCTTCACCATGAGATGAATACCAGAGACCGGCTCTCTGTCAATGATGCCATACTCCAGGAAACCATCGCCCGTAAACGTGTGTGGTGCGACAGAGGGATCAGTCAATATCTGTAAATCATCAGCTGTTATACGGGTTAGCCCGGCAGGGTGACTTTTTTTGAATTTGCCTGAAAAACACACTGTTTTTCAGGCGCGTCTGTTTAACACTATTAATTCAAATTGTTATACCATTATTCAAAAAAATCATGAGAAATGCAGGCTAGCGCAGCGGCGGCGAGTCCGGCGGCTGCCAACAGGCCTGCCGTTCATATAATTTGGCGTATTTATAAAACGTTCCTTCAAAGTTCCCGAGAGCGATAATAAAGCCCGGCCATCCGTCGAGGATACCCTTTTTAAGGATGTACATGTGGAAAAAGGCCCAGATTCCCCTGGCGAGGGCTTTGAACATTCCTCCTGTTTTACCCCGTTGCGCAAGTTTTTCGGCGCCCAGGGTCGAATATTTGTTGGCCTTATGAACGACTTCCTCGAGATTTTTGTAGGGGAACTGCCAGATGGCGTTTTTGAGGTACCCTACCGGTTTTTGCGATCGAACACTATATTCTTCGTGTACAGGATCATTCTTGAAATGTAATGCTCCCTTGGCAAATAGCTGCGGCTGGCGGTAGTCAGGGTAAAAACCGGAATGTTGTATCCATTGCCCCATGAAAAAGTTTTTCCGGGGTATGTAGTATGCATCGGCCTGGGGATTTTGCAGGGTTAACTGTATTTCTCGCTTCGCTTCGGGGGTGCACCGTTCGTCCGAATCCAGTGAAAAAATCCAGTCATGGCTGCAGGCAGCCATGGCCTTGTTGCGCAGGTCTCCAAACCCTTGAAAGGGAATCTGGACAACGCGGGCGCCGAGACGTTCTGCGATAGCTGCTGTTTCGTCCTGGCTGTTGGAATCAGCTAAAATGATTTCATCCGCCCAGAGGACGGAATTGATAGCTGCCTCAATTTTATCAGCTTCGTTATAGGCTATGATATATGCGGAAACCTTGTTCATGCACGTCGGACCATTTGTTGCGGCCTGCTTCTACCCGCACCGGCAAGTTGGACCACGATACGGTCGGTTTTCTGCAGTCGCTCGACCACTGTTTTGAAAAGATGCTTGGATACCTCGGGATATTTCTCGATAAGTTCGCCAAGTTTGTCACCGGGATAGCGTTTAATGACACTGCGTCCGGAAGAGACAATACTTGCGGAACGCGGCTCATCGAGGATGGCAGCCATTTCTCCGAAATATTCACCAGGTTCGGTGATTTCAGCTATTTTTTTCCCGCCCCGGAGCACGGCAACCTTTCCCCGGACAAGTTTGAAAAAGTCCCTGTCCTTATTTGATTCCTGGATTATGACGTCACCGTCCTGATATTCTTCAACATCAGGATTTACCAGATATGAAGGCAGGCTGTCTTCATGGATGACTGTGCGGCGGAGAACTTCCTCCAGGCTGGTAATACCTTCCCTGGCCTTTTGCAGCGCAGCTTCACGAAGTGTATACATGCCTTCCTGGACAGCCACTTTGCGCAGCTGCTCTTCGCTGACTTCCGCCTGGATTGCCTTGGCTACCTCATCGGTCACTTCCATAAGCTCGAAGAAACCGACGCGTCCCTTATACCCCAATCCGTTGCATTTGGCACACCCTTTTGCGCCCCACAGCTCCAAAGAATCCAGTTCATCCTCCTTAAAGCCGGCGCTGATGAGGTCATCTTTCGGATAGCTGGTTCGTTCTTTACAATGAACACACAGACGACGACCCAGTCGCTGGGAAAGGACCATGGTCAGAGAAGATGCAAGGATGTATGAGGGAACGCCGATATCCACCATACGACCGACCGTGGCGGGGGAGTCGTTGGTATGCAGGGTGGAAAAAACCAGGTGGCCGGTCATAGCCGCTTTGATGGCAATTTCCGCAGTCTCATAGTCTCGAATCTCACCGACCATGATGATGTCCGGATCCTGCCGGAGAAAGGCTTTCAGGGCGGCGGCAAAGGTCATTCCCACTTCCGTGTTCACGTTGACCTGACTTATTCCCTTGAAGTTGAACTCAACAGGATCTTCAGCCGTAAGGATTTTGATATCTTCCGTATTCAGTGAGTTCAAGGCAGAGTAAAGTGTAACGGTTTTGCCGGAACCCGTCGGCCCTGTAACCAGAAGCAGCCCCTGCGGCCTTTTCAGACACCTTCTCAGGGATGCAAAGGTTGCCTCCGTAAAACCAAGTTTTGTCAGGTCGACGTTGAGCGAGCTTTTATCGAGGATACGGAGAACAATACCTTCACCAAAGAGCAGCGGCAGGGTGGAGACACGAAAATCCACGGCCCGGTTCCTTCCCAGACGCATCTTGATCCTGCCGTCCTGTGGAACCCTGCGCTCGGTAATATTCAGATCCGCAAGAATTTTTATGCGGGCCACCATGGCATTTTTGATTGTCAGGGGCAGGTTCATGGATTTGAACAGGGCGCCGTCCTTTCGGTAGCGGACCTGCATGGTTTTTTCAAAGGGTTCGATGTGGATATCGCTGACCCCCTCTTGAACCGCCTTTACCAGAATACCGTTGACCAGTTTGATAATAGGCGCATCGGAAGCGGAAAACTGTTCAAAAGCAGCCTCGTCCTCTTCTCCGCTTTCAATCTCGAAATCCTCGGCTGCATCGGAGACCAGGGCGCCAAAGTCGTCAACCTGGGTAACCTGCTCTTCTTCTTCACTTTCAGAGCTTGTAAAGTACGATTGATACTCTTCTTCGGAGATATCGTAATATTTTTTATACGCTTCGATGATTTCATCGCTGATGGATACGCAAACATCCAGGCCTTTCTGGGTGTATTCCTGCAACTCCTCAACTTCAACTGCGTCAGTAGGCTCCGCCATGGTGATCTGCAGGGTGCTGCCTGCGACCCGCAGGGGGAATGCCATATATTCCTTGGCAACCTCATATGGGAGCATTTCCAGGGCCTCTTTACTGGGAGGCTCCCTTTCAATCGTCACCATGGTGTAGTTGAAGTTACGACTAAGAAAATTGGCGATGGTGTCACGTTCAATGACACCGTCC
This sequence comes from Desulfobulbaceae bacterium, assembly GCA_963678525.2. GTDB lineage: Bacteria > Desulfobacterota > Desulfobulbia > Desulfobulbales > Desulfobulbaceae > Desulfogranum. Next base: position 334,067 of record CAXXDG010000001.1, on the reverse strand, counting down.
TCAAGCAGAATATGTCCAAGGCGTTTCCCGCTTTTACGCATGGCCGCCTTGGCTGTTTCAAATTGAGCGGCTGTAATATATCCTGCCTTGCTCAGCAATTCGCCTATTTTAATTTTCCCGGCTCCGGACTGGTCTTTGACCGTTTTTTTCATTTTGGCTCTGCCGGTAGCCTGGGTCGTCTGTCGTGGTTTAGTGGCCATAAACGTATAATAGAGAAAGAAATTGTTCTGACTAACATATCATATAGACAATGATACTATATCCCAGAGGGGGGGTCAAAGAAAGGAATCATTATCCATAAGGAAACAAAAAACCTATTTCATGCCGAGGTGAACCGTTATGATGCAGGAATGGGAACGCCGGCCGCAATATTTGCCGACTCCGGCAGGCGAGTAAAGAACCGGAAGAAAAGAGAAACCGTGCAGATTGTCTCAGGAACCGAACAGGGCCGGGTAACGATCCGCCAGCTCCGCCTGGAGTGGAATCATGACTTCACGCATGGAAGGGTCTGCGTTTACAGGTGTACGTAAGGCGGCTATATGCTGCCAATGTGCAAGTGTGGTGTAGACTATGATCTCTGTTTTGCAGGAATTGGGCAGCACTGTGCGCGCAGCCTGCGGGGTTGAGGTCTTGAGCAGTTCAAGATATATCTTTTCTGTTTCTTGCATCGCCCGCACCCATTGGGCGTATTCAACACTGTTCTCTTCATAGAAAATCGGCTTGATAAAAGTGACTTCATTGCCGAATTTATCTGCAGAGTAGCGGCAGTATCGCTGGCTTTCCTGGAGAAACGAGCAGGGGCGGTGTCGTACCAGTTCATGGGTGACGGCCCTGTTGACGATGAATTTCACGGCGAGATATCGATGCCGTGCCATAGTCTTGGAAGCAAGACCTTCAACCTGTTCAAGACTTATCCGCTCTAGTGTGATGTTTGACGGAGCTTCCAAGACCGGTAACGGAGATTCCGGGGTCTGGTAGAAATACGGATGCGCTCCTGCAAAGTGCTTGGTGAGAGCCTGGATGAGCTCGTTTTCAGGATGAAACAGATACATCTCCTTGAACCCGCGAACCGTTCCGGAGATTAGTAAGCTGTCCTGTTTTGGTCTGTCAATCTGGAGATATTTAGGCTGGGTGAGAAAAAAATCGTCAATTTGCCCGGAGGACAGCCCGGATGCAAGAAATGTCACCGCTCCCATTTCCAGAACGGAATTGTGCCCATGTACAGCCATTTTTTGCACAAAGGGAACGGCCGACTTTACATCGATTCGATCTTCACTTTTATAGCAGATACGGCCGCAATATTCGATACGGACAGGAAGGCTTTTCTGGTCCAGATCATCCAGGATACGAACGGAGGGAGCAAGTATGTTCATCTGATTGGGCGGTTTGCAATTGGCCGAAAATAGCAGGCGCAGTGATTATGGAATGAAATTCGGGAGTCTGCAGGGTATCGGCAGGCTCCCGACGGCTTGGGATGCTACTCTTCTTCCCAGAACGGGGAGAGTGCCCGCAGGTTGGCGATTATGGGCGGCATCTTTTCAATCACAAAGTCGATTTCCTGCTCAGTATTGTAGATTGAGAGGCTGAAACGAATGGACCCGTGGGCCGCCGTAAAAGGAACTCCCATCGCCCGAAGTACATGGGACGGTTCCAGGGATCCGGAGGTGCAGGCCGACCCTGAAGACGCGCAGATGTTGAGTTGATTCATATGCAGCAGAATGGCCTCACCCTCAACGTATTCGAAACTGATGTTGGTGGTGTTGGGCAGGCGTTTGTCTTTGTGTCCGTTGAGAAGGGCCTTTGGAATGTTTTCCAGCAGGCCTTTTTCCAACTTGTCGCGCAGCGCTTTGACTCTGGTGTTTTCTTCTTCCATATTGGCGCCGGCCAAATCACAGGCCTTACCCAGGCCGATGATGGAAGCCGTGTTTTCCGTGCCGCCCCTGCGACCGTGTTCCTGGTGTCCACCGTTGATAAAAGGCACAAAAGGCGTCCCCTTTTTTACGTACAGGACGCCCACTCCCTTGGGTGCATGCAGTTTATGGCCGGAAAGGGAGAGGAAGTCAATGGCCGTATCTTTCAGATTGATGGGGATTTTACCCACAGCCTGTACCGCATCGGTATGGAAAAGAATACCATGGTCATGGGCAATCTGCGCCATCTCCTCAACCGGAAAAATGACACCGGTTTCATTGTTGGCCCACATGACGCTGACAATGGCTGTGTCCTCTGTCAGGCTTCGTTTGAACTCTTCCATATCCAGCGTGCCGTTGGATTCTACCTGCAGCCAGGTAATGCGGTGTTTGTGGCCGGTCAGAGTGTCTAAGTTTTCACACAGGCTTTTCACTGCAGGATGTTCAACCCTGGTGGTTACGATATGGCGCTTTTCCGGAAAGGTGCACAGTGCGGAGAGAATGGCGGTGCTGTCGCTTTCCGTTCCGCAGCTGGTGAATATAATTTCGTCGGGCTCTGCTCCGATGAGATTCGCCACGGAGCAGCGCGCTTCTTCCAGGGTTCGGCCGACCTGCCCCCCGAAGTTATGCATGGAAGAGGGATTGCCGTAATAATTGCTCAAATACGGAACCATGGCTTCAACCACTTCGGGTGCAACGCGGGTGGTTGCGTTGTTGTCCAGATAAATAACGTTTTCATGATCCAGAGCCATTATTTTTCCTCCTCAACGATCAGGGTGTCCAGAACCTGCTCTCGTAATTTTTTCTCGACATACTCCTTGAGAGTCGTTCGGGAGGAATGACAGCCTGAACAGGATCCCCGAAGAGAGACAATGACAAAGTCACCGTCCACGTCAATGAGTTCGATGCTGCCTCCATCTTTTTTTAGTGTCGGCCTGATTTCACGTTCCAGCACATCCTCTATTTTTTTGATTTTCTGAAGGGTGGTCATCCGTTTTTTCTTTTCTTCGACCTTGGGCGTACCGGAGCTTTTGGCAACGGTTTCATCCAGCAGGGTGCGGAGACGGTCTTCACATTTGCCGCATCCTCCTCCTGCCTTGGTAAAGTTGGTGATTTCTTCCACTGAACGGAGATGGTTCTCTTCAACGGCCCTGATAATCTCCAGGTCCGTCACCCCGAAACACTCACAGACTACCTCACCCTGGGCCATGGGCAGGATGGTTCCTGTAAAGTCGGCAATGGCTGCCTCAAGGGCTTCCCTTCCCATTACCGAACAGTGCATTTTTTCTTTGGGCAGTCCTCCCAGGGCCTCGGCGATATCGTCATTGGTAATGTGCTTGGCCTCGTCCACATGTTTGCCTATGAGCATTTCAGTCAGCACGGAGGATGAAGCGATAGCCGATGCACAGCCGAATGTTTTGAATTTGGCGTCGGTAATGATATTGTTTTCATCTACCTGAATCGTCAGCTTTAAAGCGTCGCCACAGGCCAGAGAGCCTACGTTGCCGATACCACTGGCATTCTTGATTTCACCAACATTCCTGGGGTTGATAAAATGCTCCTGAACTTTATCTGTGTAGTCCCACATGGTAATACCTTTTCAGTTATTGTAATAGTAAGGTAAATCGTGTTATGGCGATCGTCGCTTCGAGGTCGGGGCCGGCTGGAGATCCCGAAGAATGAGATATATTGATTAGGATTCACGCCTCAATGTACGCCTTGTTGTAACATCAATTTCCTGTAAAATAAGATAACACTATGGCAGGAGTCCGATTTCGGCAAGCATTGAATGCGCACTTTTTACCAGAAGTTCTGTTTCTTCCGGGTCACGCGCCTCCACATAAAAGCGGACCTTGGGTTCCGTTCCGGAGGGACGTATCATGATCCAGGACCCGTCGTTAAAGATCATTTTTCTGCCGTCAATATCTATGACTTCACGTATTGCCTTGTTTTCTTCGCCTACCTGCACCGTCGCGCCCTGGTCATATCGCTCGAGCAGTTTGAGGGTCTGCAGCAGTTCCTTTCCCTGTTTGCCTACCGTTATACCGCCGCGGCCGGGATAAAAATAGCCGAAAGTCTCCTCTATCTGATGAAGATACTCGCCCAGGGATATGTTCAAGGTCACCACCATATCAATCGCAAGAATCAGGCCGATAAAAGCGTCTTTTTCCGGTGTGTGCCCGATAATGGAGATGCCGTCGGATTCTTCGAAACAAACCAGGGCGTTATTGAAGACCGGCTTAAATTCCTTGAAACCGACCTTGGGCTCAAAAACCTGTTCTCCGAGTTTTTCGGCAACGGCGTTGGCCAGGTTGCTGGACGCTACGGTCTTTGCAACCATCCCTTTTTTCTTTTTCACTTCATGGAGAAAATGGTAGGCCATGGCGCCGAACTGGTTCATTGATATTTCAATGTCGCCGTCTGTAAAGCGGATTCTGTCACCGTCAGGATCTATGATCGCGCCGATTTTCAGCGGCGCCTTTTGTTTGTTGAGAAAAGCAATGGTCGGCTGCATGTTTGCTGAGGACGGTTCCGGAGCTATTCCCCCGAAGGTTGGGTCGGGAGTGTTTCGCAGGACAGTCAGCCGTGAACTGTCCGGATTGCCGAGAAGGCGGTGCAGATAGTCGCGGGAGGCGCCGTGGACCGCGTCGACGCAGATGGTCAGGTCATCCCTGGCTGCTATGGCTGTTTTGAGCTCGGCGTAGTTGATACCGTGGAGGGATTCATTGGCTGTCAGGAGATCCTGCCAGCTTGCCAGGGCGTCCTCCCTGATAATTCCGGGAAGTGAGTCCAGCGGACGCTGAAGCTGATCCGCGCCGACCATGAACGGACAAGAATCTCCCTCAAGAAACGCCCGAGCCGTTGCTGTAATGCTGTCGGTCAGGATGGGCGCTGCAGGGCCGGCGTCAGCAGCATTGTATTTGAATCCGCCGTACTCCATGGGGTTGTGACTTGGGGTCAGGTTAATGGAAAAGGCCGCTTTGTTCCGGAGTACGGATGCGGAGAGCGCTCCGGTTGTTGATTCTCCTGCATAGTATACCTTTACACCGTTGGCGCAGAGGATGTTGACCGCGGCCAGGGCGAGTAATTCCCCGCCGAAACGGTTGTCAAAGCCGACAACGCAGCCATGCTCCTGCATATCCGAATAACTCAGACGGCCCAATGCCCCATGGATATCCTGATTTTCTTCACCAAGTTTATAGAGCTGCAGGATGGCGCAGGTCACATAGGCCACGGACTGCACGGAGATGTCTTTTCCCAAAGTGCCTCGCCAGCCGGATGTGCCGAATTTGACCATCTGCACCGGAGGAGCGGTATTGGTGATGATTTCGTCCCGGACCAGTTCGTACAGCGTGTCGATCGCGTTTTGCCAGGCGGTCTTTTCTGTCTTGTCAACGGCGGTGTTTTCGGCTGCAACACATGTTTTCAGCGCGGCAAAGTAATCGCTGTCTGCGTGATTATTCGGGGTGATGTGCTGTTCTATTATTCCCTGGGGGTTACCGTTATTGGACATTTCTGATCCTCATTGTAGGTGAAAGGGAGAAAGATAAGCCATGTAATTTTCATTCAATTATGCTATCAATGGCTGAATATAGCGCTTCGACAGATGAATGGCAATATTACGATGACCCTTCGGGCTCCATTCTCTGTGACCCATGCTGAACACGGGTCTGCTTGAGCGCATATCAGCAATCGGCTTCGGTATATCTGTAGGAGGGGGTAGATCAGCTGTTGAGCCTTTGCTGCTCAGACAACCAACGCAGGTAATTTATATTGAAGGAGGAATAAATGGGCAATGCACACGACCGCGAACTGATACTCTGGTTTGACCAGATAGGTATCGACGATGTACCTCTGGTTGGAGGAAAAAACGCCTCACTGGGCGAGATGTATCAGAAACTGCACTCCCATGGAGTTGCCGTTCCCAATGGATATGCGATTACTGCTTACGCCTATCAATACCTGCTCCAGGAGGCCGGCATAGAAAAGGCCATTCAGGAGGTGCTTGCAGATCTGGATACCCATGATTTGCGCAACCTGCAGGAAAGAGGCGCCAAAGTGCGGGAGATCATCCGCTCTGCAACCTTTCCCGACAGTCTGCGCCAGGCGATTCTGGACGCCTACAAAAAAATGGAGGCCGAATACGGAGAAGGCGTGGACGTGGCGGTTCGCTCTTCGGCCACGGCGGAAGACCTGCCCGATGCCTCTTTCGCCGGCCAGCAGGATACCTACCTGAATATTCGTGGTCCCGAGGCCTTGATCGATGCCTGTAAACGCTGTTTTGCCTCACTGTTTACCAACAGGGCCATTTCCTACAGACACGATAAGGGGTTCAGTCAGTTTGACGTCTATCTGTCCATAGTGGTACAGAAGATGGTACGTTCCGACTCGGCCTGTTCAGGGGTCATGTTTTCCATTGATACGGAGTCCGGTTTTGAGGATGCGGTGTTTATAACCGGCGCCTGGGGATTGGGAGAGAATGTTGTTCAGGGTGCAGTCAATCCCGACGAGTATTACGTTTTTAAACCGACTCTGAAACAGGGAAAACGTCCCATTGTCGGAAAACGCGTCGGCAGCAAGGATGTCAAGATGGTGTACAGCACCGCTCCTGACGCTGAAGAACCGGTTATGAATGTGGAGACAACCGGGGAAGAACGGGGGCTGTATGTGCTCAATGACGACGAAATTCTCCGGTTGGCTGAATGGGCCTGTATTATTGAAGAGCATTACGGCCGTCCCATGGACATCGAGTGGGCAAAGGATGGTGACGGCAGAGAGGTCGGAACAGGGCGGTTGTTCATTGTTCAGGCCCGCCCGGAAACCGTGCACTCCCAGGCCGATACCAAAACCATGAAAACCTACCTGCTCAAGGAGAAAGGCCGGCTCATCACCACTGGGCAGGCCGTGGGGGCCAAGATCGGACAGGGTAAGACGCGCATCCTCAATAACGTTAGTCAGATGCATGATTTTCAGAAAGGGGAGGTCCTGGTCACGGATATGACGGACCCGGATTGGGAACCGATCATGAAAATCGCAGGGGCGATTGTCACCAATCGCGGCGGGCGTACCTGCCATGCAGCTATTATTTCCCGTGAACTGGGCATTCCCTGTGTTATCGGCACCGAAGACGGTACGGAATTGATTCATCCCGGCCAGGAGGTCACTGTTTCCTGTGCAGAAGGAGAGACCGGCAATATCTATCAGGGCCTGCTCGACTTTGAGGTTGTTACCCTGGATCTGGATCAGCTGCCTGAGACCCGCACCAAAGTCATGATGAATGTGGGACTGCCGGAAAAAGCTTTCATTGAAGGCCGGATTCCCAGCGAAGGCGTCGGCCTGGCAAGGGAGGAGTTTATTATAAATTCGCACATCGGGATTCATCCCCTGGCCCTCTATCATTACAGGCAGCTGTGCGAAGATGCCGGGGATGACCGGGAAGTGGCTGAGGTGGTAGAGGATATCAACTACAAAACCTCAGCCTATCCTGATGATAAGAAACAGTATTTCATTGATAAGCTGGCTGAAGGCGTGGCACGGATCGCGGCCGGATTTTATCCCAGGGATGTGATCGTCCGCTTGTCTGATTTTAAATCCAATGAGTATGCAAACCTCATCGGCGGTTTCCTGTTCGAACCTGAGGAATCCAACCCCATGATCGGCTGGCGAGGCGCCTCCAGATACTATGATGATCGATACAAACCTGCCTTTGAATTGGAGTGTAAGGCGCTGCTGAAGGCCCGCAACGACATGGGTATGACCAATATCAAGCTCATGGTGCCGTTTTGCAGGACTCCTGAGGAAGGAAGGAAGGTGGTTGAAGTGCTGAAGGAAAACGGTTTGGTGCAGGGAGAAAACGGGTTGGAGCTGTACGTCATGTGCGAGATTCCTTCCAATGTTATCTCCGCCGATGCCTTTGCCGATATCTTTGATGGATTTTCCATCGGCTCCAATGATCTTACCCAGCTGACCCTGGGGCTTGATCGTGATTCCGATCTGGTGTCACACATTTATGATGAGCGTAACGAGGCCGTGAAGACCATGATTTCCATGGTTATTAAAACAGCCAAAGCCAGGGGACGAAAAATCGGGATCTGTGGTCAGGGACCGTCGGATTTCCCGGATTTCGCGACTTTCCTGGTTGAACAGGGCATTGATTCCATCAGCCTGGTTTCCGATACAGTGGTAAAGACCAGGATGGCCATCGCTGAAAAGGAGAAAGAGCTGGGTATTAATCCCTGAGGGTTTTCATTTTTTGCAATCCGCCTTGCCCGGGCATCTTCTGATGTTCGGGGCGTTTTTTGTGGTGATTATTTGTAACCAGTTACAAATACGGGGAAGTTATCAAGCTGGACTGTGCCCCTATGAGTAGTTACATCGAAAGTACGGAAAGAGAAGATGCGCGGCACCGGACGTATTCAAAAAAGTCATAGGGAATGCCGGTCGGTCAGCATATTGACCGATTCAACAATGGGGAGGGGAGAATTTTTTTTAATGATGTTGAGGGCGCAGTACTCCTGGGGGATGGTCAGTAAATCCTGTAAGGGAATTTTTTGCAGGTGAGAGAGGATAACACGGTTCACGCCGGCATGGGCTGCAATCAGAATATTGCCGGGGTATTTGGCTAGTATCGCTTCAAAAGCCCACAGTACACGTCGTTGCAGGTCCTGAAAACTTTCTCCGCGCTTTGGCCTGAAAGCGGCAAAATCCTCCCCCCTTGCCTCATACTGACCGGGGAACCGTTGCCGCACCTCTGCAACGGTTAACCCTTCCCAGGCGCCCAGGTCGATTTCTTTAAACTGATCGATAAGCTGAATATCCGATGCCGGCAGGCCTGTAGCCAATTCGACTGTCTGTCTTGCCCGCAGTAGTGGAGAGCTGAATATATGCCTGAAATCGCGAGGTTTCAGCATGCGTCCCAAATCTAGGGCCTGATTCTTTCCCTGTTCGGAGAGTCCGAGATCAGTCCGGCCGAGAAAACGGCGGGGTTTTGCTCCCGGTACATGACCGTGGCGGATGAGATACACGTATTCAGGCATACACATCGCTATTCCCTGATATCGAGAATTTCATTCAGTTTCTTTTCCGTGAGGTTTTCCACAGCCTTTTTGATCTGCATGGCCTGGTCCAGTCTTCTTTGAATAGCCTTTACAGCCAGGGGATCGTCTTTGTAGATCTCCATTTTTTCTGCGAACCGCTCAGCAACCTGTACCCGTCGGCTTCCCCGGACAATCTTGTCTGCCAGGTGCACCAGTTCTTTCTCTGTCAGGCTCGTCTCCGGTGAAAAATCTATGTCTTTATGAGCGGCAACAACTGTCGCTGCACTGTGGAACCCCAGTTGCCACAACCAGGTGGCGCCGGTTGCTTCATGTTGGGGATAGCCTTTCGCTATATCGTGCAGCAGTCCGCCTGCATAGCAGAGTGATGCATCCAGCGGATTGTCCATATACCGGTTGACCTCTTTGCACAAACAGACCGCCACCCGTGCGACCTCTTCACCGTGAGCTATTCCTTTATCAGGCATGGGATAGATTTCCTTGATAAGACAGTCACACTCTTCTTTGGTCGGATACCCGAGTACAAGGGCCCTGGAGTATGCCTGGTGGTAATCATCGGGCGTATCCACATCAAAAAGGATATTGGCGTCGCAGGTGGCCACCTCCTGCACTGCCAGGGGATTGTTATGCTCCACATGGCTCAAAAGTGAACGTAGTCCCTGCTCGCAATGTTCGCCGTTCCTGATCAGCTCGAACAATGATTTGTGGATAAGCGGGGGATGACCCCGACGGCCGTTGAAGACAGGGTAAAGAATCTGGGTCGAAGAGGTTGTATGGGTCAGGAGCAGACGTTGAATGGTACCGGTCCTGACCAGGGGAATGTCTACCGGGAGCAGGAAGAACGCCTCAGTGGAAGCGGGGAGACTGTTAACCCCTGCCTGGATGGAACTGAACATGCCGTCGGCGAAATCGGGGTTGAATACCGTATTGCAGCCGTACCGACAAGCCGCGGATTCAATCTCTTCCCGTGCATGGCCCGTGACCACTGTGATATGCCCCAGGCCGCAGTCCTGGAAGAGATCGACACATCGTTTGAGAACCGTACATGATCGCCCTCCGGGCAGGGGAAGCAGGCCCTTCAGCTTACCCATTCGGGAGGAATAGCCGGCTGCCGGGATAAGGACGCTCAGGCTGTCTGCCATGTCTTGTGACCTGTGGCTCTTTTATAAATCAGTTCGCCGACAATACTGACGGCAATTTCTTCGGGGGTGTCCGCTTCAATGGAAAGACCGATCGGGCTGTGGACCTGCTCCAGCTGCTCAACGGTCACGCCGTTATTCAGAAGCCTTGTATACAGTGCATCCCGTTTTTTTCGGCTGCCGATCATTCCGATATATCCTGCTTGGGTCTGCAGTGCCTGGTGCAGAACCTCAAGATCATGCATATGGCCGCGGGTGACAATCACAAGATAACTGTCCTCGTTGATTTCGTGCCCGGCAAAGCAGTCGTCGAAATTGGGAAGGACAACAACCTTTTCAGCCATGGGAAAGCGTTCTGTATTGGCAAACTCTGGACGATCATCCATAACCGTGATCCCGAAGCCGACCCGGGCCGCCGCCTCTGCCGTGCAGGCTGATACGTGTCCGGCGCCGAGGAGAAACAGATGTCCGCCGACAGCAAAGTAGGAGAGCAGGTATTGCTTGTTGTCATGGTCGATCATTGCTGCAGAAGAAGTCGTGGTGCGCACCCGTTTAATCGCAGTCAGCAGTTCGGGATCAATGTCCGTTCGGCCGGGAAGACCATTGCCGTCAATCACAAAACGTCTCTCCTCGTCGGATGGGGTCGCCGGGCTGACCAGGGTAACCCTTTTTCCTCCGGCAACAGCGTCAAGCAGGGAGGTGAACACCTCCAGGGAATCGTTTCCTGCACTGATGTAATCCAGGTAAATATCCAGCTTTCCGCCACAGATCATATCTGTGTCGGCTGCCTCGCTGTTGGTAAGGTCAAAACTTTTCTGCAGGGAGCGACATTGTTCAAAACAATGCCCTGCCTTCTGTATGGCCAATGCCTCCACGACTCCCCCGCCGATGGTGCCGTAAATAGTACCGTCCCGGCGGACCATCATTTTGGCGCCTGCCGTTCTCGGTGTGGAGCCGGACTGGTTGTAAATGGTAACCAGAACCACATCTTCGCCTTTTTTAAGTTGGGCGCACAACTGTTGTACGAGCTTTTTCATGCTGATTCCTGACGTCTATCATAAATAATCCGCTTGGCGGGGTGAATAAGGAGATCACCGGAGACATGTATTCTGCTTTCCAGATCTTGAAACGGCTGGGTTTGTCGCAGCTGTTGCTCAGCGAGACGTGTAACCTCTCGTTCGCAGTCCGGAATGGTAACCAGATAAAGCTCCAGGATCTCTGTTGTATTTTCCGTTATCAGGCAGGCGCTGATATCCAATAAACCGTGAAGGGGGAAGAGCAGCTCATCAAGTTGCTGCATGTTGATCAGCCTGCCGTTATTCAAAAGATAGTTGTTGTCAATTCGTCCCTGTACCTTGTCCAGGCGTCTGATGTGACTACCGCAGAGGCAGGGTCCGGGGAGCAGTCTGCCTGTGTCGCCGGTGCGATATCTGATAAGCGGCATGCCTGAGCGCGTAAGGGTCGTTACCACAATTTCTCCGTAACAGCACGGAGCCGCAGGCTCAAGGCTTCTCGGGTCAATGATTTCCAGAAACAGATCAGCGGCACGTATATGAGCGCCCTGATGAGCCTGGCAATCCACTGCTCCTCCCAGGCCGGTCTCCACGGTGCCGTAGTGGGAAAAGATAGCACAGTGCCACAGATTTTTCAGCTCAAGGCAGATGCTGTCGGCAATATAGTCTGAGCAGAGCAGAACCGAGGATATCTTACCCGGATTGATGTGGAATTGCTCAGCGCATCTGGCAATGGCGAGCAACTGTACAGGAAATCCGACCACTACATCGGCCTCGACCTGTGCTAATTGACGTGCTCCCTGATATGGATCATTGATCAGGCCGAGAATACTGCTGCTAACCCCCAGTCGTGTCAGGGAGCGAGCCAGCAATTCACCAGTGGAGTCCGGTGTCTGACCGGGCAGGAGTATGGCGACTCGTTGTCCGGGTCGCACCATGGCCTGCATGCCCCAATAAAAAAATTGCAGGGTCTGTTCAAGGTCTTCCCGGGTAAAAAAGAGGCGCTTTGGAGCACCGGTAGTGCCGGAACTGTGCATGGTGATGATGCGGGCAATATCATCCTGGCTGACACACACCATGTCCTGTCCATGATTGCGGATATCCTGTTCCGTTACAAACGGCAGGCAGGCAAGATCGGCCGGGCTCTGCAGCGGGCTATGCGTGTGTTGAGCGAAATGCTCACGGTAAAAGGGGGATTTCTCCGTGACCAGTGCGAGGGTGTCACGAAGACGCTCGAGCTGATACTGCTCGACAAGAGTACTATCCGGACCGGAGACATCCGTTTGACCTGTCTGCCTGCAGAAGAGTGTATCCAATGGTGTTCGCGGGAGGTGAAGATTCATCTGTATAGTGAAATTCCCCTGCTGGATGTAAGATTGTAGGCGCAAAAGGGAACCAGATTCCCTTCAGGGGAGACAATATGGATACAGCACCCCTGCAATCGTTCAATATCTACATTCCACACATCCTGAAAGGCCATGGCGGAAATGGAGAAGGTATGGGTTCTGGCGCGGAGCAGAAAGCGGTCCAGGTCATCCAGGGAGGTTGTTTCGGTGTTCGGTCTGACCATGGGCAGTGGATGCGCCCACTGTCTGGCAGTAAAAGAGACACTCTTTGCCCTGCCTTCCTTTGCAGATATGGGACCTTTTTCAGCGGTTGAACAGCAGGCTGCCCGGCCGGAACTCAGGGGCCGGAGCTGATTTTTTTCATCTATGAGAAACGAGGCGTGAAAGGAACAGAGTGCGTGCTCGCAGGCAGGCGGGGCAAACCATGCAGTTTGAATCGAACCATTGCTCTGCTGCTGCATCAGCGTGAGGATTTCAGGAAGCGTCAAACGATCTTCATCCGCAGGTGGCGCAGGGTAGCGGCCAAAATAACTGACCGGCTGGAAATGCACTCCGCGCACCGCCGGGGCGTTGCGGATTGCGAATTCGATGATGGCGTAGATTTCCCGGGTATTGATTCCGGGAACCAGGGTCGGCACCAGGACAATACCGAGTTCAGCCCGGGCGCAGTTTTGCACGGCATGTTCCTTGACAACACATAAATCTCTGCCGCGAAGTGCCTGATGCGTTTCCGGGCTGATACCGTCGAATTGGAGGAAAACGGAAGAAAGTCCCGCTTCCTTGAGTTGCATTGCGTATGCAGGATCGGCAGCGAGCTTGAGGCCGTTGGTGTTAAGCTGCACAAAAGAAAACCCCTTGTCTCGGCCAAGGGCAATAACGGCGGGCAGATCGTCCCGGACGGTAGGTTCTCCTCCGGAGAGTTGAATGTTACAGGTCCCGGATGCTTCAAGTATACGCTCATACCAGAAGGCAATCTTTTTCAGGGAAGGGTCCCCGGCGGTTTCGGTTTGGGACGTATCGGCAAAACAGACAGGGCAGTGAAGGTTACATCTCTGGGTGATCTCCAGCAGGGCTGTGCAGGTGTGCTGTTTATGATGTGAGCAGAGGCCGCAGTCAAAGGGACATCCCTTTTCCCTCTTGGTAAAGGTGTTTTGGGGGGTTGAGGGAATTTTAGGCCGCTGCCAATTCTCAAATACAGGCTCATCTCTCCAGATGACAGTACGAAAGGCGCCATGTTCCGGGCAGTTTTTGACCATGTAGACCGCATTCTCTTCCCGAACGCGTTCCGCTGGAATTTGGGCAAAACAAACCGGGCAGATACTCCTGGTTGCAGAGAGACGGATGGGATGCGCCTGTGTGCTCATGTACTACTCTTTGGGCATGGAGGGGTCAATGTCATATTCTGCCAGCAGTTCCAGTATTTTGCTTCTGGCCCGGACCATGATGTTGCCGCATGCCTCCTTGTCTTGGCCGCCATGATAGGCGACTATTTCTTCGCAGCGTATGCCGCCCCAGGACCGGCTGTTTGCCGTAAACCATTCCATGAATCCGGAGAGCAGCAGGGGAAAACATTCCAGAGTCTCTTCCTGGGCGTTTCCTTTTCCAGCATACAGGGCCAGCACGCAGGCAGCACCTGAAGCAACGCCGCAGAGACCGTTATTATCGGCAACACCTTCACAGAGTCCGGCCATGGCTCTGATCAAGGGCGGATTGTCTTCTCCCATATCCTCAAGGGTAAGCATCATCATAATCTGCGAACAGCAGAAGCCCTGGGCGTCCCATTGCATGAGTTTGAAAGCGGTGTCATCCATATTTCTTTCCTTGTATTCGGCGTCCGGATTGTTTCCGGGCAATGAGCTGATAGTAGCCGAGTTTAGCCTTGCTGAGAAGCGAGCATGTTTCCCTGGCTTTTTCCGGCCCCAGGAATATTTCCCAGAAAGCGTCAAGACTTCCGCAGCTGAAAATGATTTCTCCTGCCAGTTGTTTCAGGTGTTGGGTCAGCTCAGAGCAGGCTTGGAGGGAAAACCGGGTGTCCTGCACCATGGAAAGAACGTGCTCCATGGGCATGGCGCGGGTTGCACAACTGTGAATAGAGCGGGGAGGGGGAGCCGGATAGCCTGACCGCAGATAGATGTCACTGAGGAGAAGCACACCTGTATCTTTTAGAACACGCTGAATTTCTCCAAGGCTCGTCTTCGGATTTTGAGTAAGTGAGAGAACACACTCGCAGGTAACTGCATCAAAACTCTGGTCTAAGAAGGGAAGGGCGTCTGCCGTCCCCTGCACCAGAGGTGTACCAGGAAGGAGCTGTGCTGCTGCCGACAGCATACGTGTTGCCTGATCCAGACCGGTCACCACACACTGATATTCACGCCTCAGCAGCATTGTAGTCTGTCCCGTACCGCATCCCAGGTCAAGTACACGTGCTCCTGGCGTCAATCGACATTGCGAGAGTCCCTGTCTGGTCGTCTCAAGACCGCCCGGGCGAAGCACTCCGTCGGTTAGTTCCAGCAGTCTACTGTGCATGTATGGTGCGTTGTCCCGTATAGGGGCAGCATGAATACCTGCCATAGATATTACTTGTCTTCCAGTAGCTGTTCCACTTCAAACATTTTGCCCACAGCAAGGTCCTCTTCCACAAGAGTCATGTTACATTGCGGGCAGGACATCAGCTCGACATGGAATTCGGATTTCAGGTAGGTGATACTCAGTTTTCTGGGTACCAATGTCTGGTTGCAGGCAGCGCATTTCCAGGGCGTATCCTGGGCAAAGGAAAAGGTTGTCATGATTTATCCTCCGGTAAAACCATCCGGTGACTGTAACAGTTGTGAATGCGGTATCCGGAACCTTCTTCCGTATATTCAATCCAATAGGTTACCCGAACGGGTCTGTATTTTGCGAGCCGTCGATTGGTGTCCGGGTTGATAAAGCAGGCTCCGCTTTGATTGACGTGGTAGATAACCTTACGTATATCCTCTTTAAGAATGTGACGTCGATTCATCAGCTCCATGATCGTATCCTCTATATGCAGCTCGATATCGGCATGGGGAGGCGGTGTATGTCCAGCCTCACGGAACAGGGTTGCCGAGATGTTCTGCTTAAGGCGCGCCCGGTTTTCGTGTCTGCCTGAAAAGCCGGGATTTGGACGATGCATCGGCACGTCGTTCCCGGTATTCGGAAAAAGAAAATCCAGGAGATGGGCAATGGGTTTTCCTGTGGAGACGAGATTGTCTCTGCACATGGCACAGTAGGCGAGGCCGGGATTCGGGCTGCGTTCTCCTTTTGCCCTGGCTGTGATTTCGCCGAGATTCTGGTCGGCAAACTGCATCAGACCGCCATAGCCGCAGCAATCAGCAAGCTCTTCGTTATAAGGAAATTCTTCTATCTCTATTCCCATCTTACTGCAAAGATTTCGTACGCTCTGTCGCATCTCCCGTTGTTCCCTGGCTGTGCAGGGGTCAAAGACCGCCATGGGTGTCGCCGACTGCAACGATGTTTCGGGCAACTCTTCCAGGCTGTCGAGAATTTCCCATAGGGAGGTGGAGGATATAGTATTGGCAAACTCTTTGAAAATGGAGAGACAGCTGGAGCAGGCTGTAATCACCGTGGGGTTGCCCATACCGACAACGGCATTCGTGAATGCGGCCATGGTCTCTGCAAACAGTGTCGTCCGACCGGCCCAGTGTGCTGGAATGCCGCAGCAACTGAGCATAATGCCGACATTGCCTTCCAGATGATCGCAGAGGAACTGATAGGTCCGGGTGACCGTATCCGGTGCAGAGCCGGAAAGTTGACAACCTGGGAAGAAGAGGTATCGGCTGCTGTCGGTTCCGGGTTGATGCTTCAGCAGCGTACAGGCGTCACTCAGGCTGAAACTCATGTCTTCCAGAGCGAATTCATGGGCGGACGGAGGCATGTGACCAGCCTGGACGAGCTGTTCCCTGGCGGTCCTGCACACCTCTGCCACAGGAAAGTCATTGGGGCAGATAACCGTACATTGCTCGCAGAGGCTGCACGAGTTGATCATGGTGTTGGCTTGCCGCGTTCCCTGGACAATGGACTCGTTGTTGAAAATTTTGCGGACAAGCGTTTTGGGGTACTCCTTATATTCCTGGAGGAATTTGCACTGTTTTACACATTCCAGACATTCACACTGTATGCAGCGCTCGGCCTCTTCAACTGCTTCCTGTGCAGAGATTGCTGTTTCTTTCTGTATTTTTGAAGGCTGCACCGGAGTGTCTACCAGTGAGGTGTACAGTCTGGTTGGGCATGCGCCTTCTCCCGTCCGTTGGGCTGTAAGGGAGACGTTCTGTAAAAAACGTTCAATGGAAAGAGCCGCTCTGCGACCATCTGCCGCCTGCTTGATGGGAGAGTATCCATTGTCAGAGCCGGAACCTCCTCCGGCAAAATATTTCTCGCCGATATGCAGGGAAACAGGGTCGGGGGCACTGCCGCCTGTCGGCAGGATATCGACGTCAACCGTATCCAGATCAAAGAGGATCGCATCACAGTCTGCGCTGAGTGCTGCAATCGTTTCTTGGCTGATTTCCTGGTTCAGCTCAATCTTGACCCCGTAACCGTCCAGGATTTGCCCTGCCGATTCCAGGCATTCCTTGGGCAGTATAGTGTCGTCAAATTGTACTATGCTTCCTCCGAGTTGCGGGGCGGAAGTCATAAGGGTGGTAAGGCGCCCTTTGCGCGCCAGGTCAATTGCAGCAGTCATGGACATCAGCCCTGAGCCGATGAGTATTACTTTCCCTCCTTTACCGGGAAGTTTGGGAAGTTTAAGCACCTGAGCGGTGTTACTGACGCAATGGTGTTCCAGGCCGTGAATATTCAGGCTTTCGTCCAATCTGTTTCTGATGCAGGCCTGTTCACAGGGATGATCACAGATGCGACCGAGAATCTCAGGGAACGGCATGGATCGGTCAAGGATTTTGCGGGCGTCTTTGAGCCTGCCCTTTGCCATGAAGTTCATAAAGCCGCGAACGTCCACATGAAGGGGACAGGCAGCGGTACAGAAGGGATGTTCTTCCTGAATACAGCGGGATTCGAATTCTCTGAGTTGTTTCTGATCCATTTGGCAACAAGACCTGTAGAAATGAAAAAACCACAGGGGTAGGAATGGCTCTACCCCTGTGGCGAAGAAAAAGAGTGGTACCTCTTTTACTTCATTGCCGCAAGTACTTTCTCCGGCCGTGCAGGCAGGTCACGCACGCGTGCGCCGCATGCGTTGTAAATGCCGTTGATAATCGCCGCATGGGGCGCTGTCAAAGGCATCTCGCCCACGCCTGAAGCTCCGAATGGTCCGTCGGGACGCGGAGATTCAACATAGATGATATCCATCTTGTCCGGGATCTGTTTGATGTATGGGAAACCGGCGCCGGCAAGAGTGGAATGCTTCTTGAAATCTTCAAAATCTTCGGTCAGGGCCAGGCCGATACCCTGGGCCAGGCCTCCGTAGATCTGTCCGTCAACTACCAGTTTGTTCATGACCGTACCAACGTCGGCTACACAGGTCATGCCTTCAACCGTCGTTTTGCCTGTGGCAACCTCGACGGCAACCTCGGCTACGAAAATGCCGTACATGTAACAGCAGAAGGGGTTACCCTGTCCGTTTTCGTCACAGTCATTGGCAGGAGCGGTCCATTTTCCGTTAACCTTGGTAGGGATGTTGTCTGCAACCATCTCATCGTAGGTACGGTAAGAGCCGTCGGATTTGGTCATGGATTTGATCAGTTCCTCGCAGCTTACCTTGATTGCCTGACCAACCATTACCTGGCTGCGGCTTCCGCCGGCAGGTCCTGAGTTCGGACACTTGGAGGTATCGTTCATGACCAGCTTGATCTGATCAGGGGTCAGTCCAAGGGGACGCAGGGCCTCATGGGCTGTTGTCAGGGTACCCATGTCAGCGCCCTGTCCGTGGTCTTCCCAGCAGTTGTAGATGGTAACCGTACCGTCTGCGTTGAGTTCGATATCGCTTTCTGCAGTATCCGGTCCGTCAAGTCCGGCGCCGTATACACCTACTGCAAGGCCGACACCGTATTTCACCTCAGCGGTGGATTTTGCAGCAGCGGTTTTCTTGCCCTCTTCGTATGCAGGCTTCGCTTTTTCGAGCATATCCGGCAGGGAGTATACTTCAGGATCCTGGCCTGTCGGCGTGGTGGAGCCTTTACGGTAGGCATTTTTGAAGCGCAGATCCCATGGATCCATGCCCAGTTTTTCCGCCAGTTCGTCCATGGCAACTTCTGAAGGGAACTCAGCTTCAGGTCCGCCGTATCCACGGAAAGCAGCACCCCATGCATGGTTGGTGCAGACAGTGCGTCCTTCACCACGGATGTTTGCAATGTCGTAACCGGCACCGATATACTGTGCGCCGCGGAGGGTCAGCAGGTCGCCGAACTCTGAGTAAGGTCCATGGTCAACCGACCAGTCAGTCTCCATGGCCAGCAGCTTACCTTCTTTGTCTGCGGCAAGTTTGACGGTGGTGAACTGCGGGGAACGTTTACCGGTGTAGATCTGCTGTTGGGCGTAATCGTAGCAGAGATAAACCGGACGTCCTGTGGCCAGGGCCGCGGCGCCGACCAGAGCTTCCATGGTTGGGCTGAATTTGTAGCCGAACGTACCGCCTGTGGGGTTCTGGATCAGAGCCAATTGGTCAGGCTCAAGACCGAGACCCGGGGCGATCATGTACAGGTGCAGGTGCAGACCGATGGACTTGGAGTGGATCATCAGCTTTCCGTCATCTGCGATATAAGCGAATCCGACATCCGGCTCTATGGGCAGATGGGGCTGACGCTGGGTGTAGTAATCTCCCTCGTGGGTGACGGCTGCCTTTTCAAAAATCGGGGCGGTGTCATCGCCTTTTGCTATTTTCTGGATGTAGTAGATGTTGGGAGTACCTGGATGGATCTCGATGGCATCCGGCTCCATGGCTGCAGGAGCGTTCAGGTACGCAGGCAGCTCCTCCAGCTCAACTTTCACTTTAGCTGCCGCAGCTTTTGCATTTTTTTCCGTATCAGCGCAGACAATTGCAATGGCGTCGCCCATCTGGAATACTTTTTCATCGCAGAGAATCGGACGATCCCAACCGTCACCTTTATTGGTGGGGAAGGTGATCAGGCCGGTGATACGGTTTTTACCTTTCACGTCTTTATGGGTAACAACCTTGACGACACCAGGCATTTTCTCAGCTTCATCGGTGTCAATGGAGATGATGTTGGCGTGGGGAACTTCAGCCTGTACCAAGGCGAGCTGCAGGGTGTCTTCAGGCATGGACAGCGCTTTGTCCGCACCAAATTCCCAGGTTCCGGTGACTTTGGCTGCCGCAGTCGGCCGGGGCATGTTGGTACCGAGGATTTTACCGTCTTCCGGAAGCTTGAAGCTCAGCTCCTTGATGGTCATTTCGCCTCTGAGTACTTTGGCTGCATCCATTACTGCGTCGACAAGCGGTTTGTATCCTGTGCAACGGCAGGCGTTTTTGTGCTTCTGGAACCACTCGCGAACATCTTCCCTGCTTGGAGAAGGGTTGCTTTCCAGCAGAGCTTTGGTGGATACGATGAAACCGGGAGTGCAAAATCCGCATTGTGCGCCGCCGTGAACCGCCCACGCCATCTGAATGGCATGCAGGTTGGTAGGGGTACCGATGCCTTCAACTGTCGTGATCACGGCATTGTCTGGGACCCTATCCATTTTGGTAATACAGGAGCGGATCAATTTGCCGTCCATGATCACGTTACAGGCGCCGCACTGCCCTTTTCCACAACCAACCTTGGTTCCCGGGAGGTGCAGAGTTTTTCGAATAACGTCAGAGAGCAGGTCTGACTTGTCCACTATGACGGACCGCTCTATGCCGTTCACGTACAGTTTTTTCTCAAGCATTTACGTTCTCCAAATTCCTAATTATTGATGGATGCAGCGTTGGCTGCAATATACCTGTCGTCATCGGATCGTCCTTGCAAGCGCTTCCGAGGAGAAGAAATACGAATCGCGCAGGGCATGTTCAGTGCAACGAAGCGCCGGATATTTTCGTTATTTGATTATTCCATGGCGCCCCGGGAAAAAGATCCGTCCCCCTCTGATTTCCGGAGATGATATCCTGGTATTGGTTTCTTTGTATGCACTCCTCTTCAGTGCATTGCCATGTACAGTTTCTCTTTAGTCCGGATTGAGCAGTTTCAGTACAGCAAGCCGCATGCCATTAAAAATATGCTATATTATCAATGTGTTAAATTAGACTGTGTATTGACAATACTAACTTATACCGACAAAAACTTACCTCTGAATCTGAAAATGGGTTAATGTGAACCATAAAAAAGTATTGTAACCTGGAGGATCATGGGAATGATCCGGGGAGAGGAGAAACGGAAAATGAGACCTTGTGTCTCCCTGTTCCTGTTCAACGATCTTTTTCTACAAGAGAAATGTGCGACTGTTTTTCTAAGTTTCTATGCAAAACAAGGGGTAAGGCTGGCGCGTGTCGAAATGACACTGTCTTGAACGGTATCGGTGTTATAATGACCCGACTCATATAGAGGATGGTTTTTTCATTGGCCCAATAGGCAGGTTCTCCTGCATTTGCAATTGGTTCGCCTTTTGCAAAGGAGTTTTGGGATGTGTTGTGACGGGAGCATCCGTTTCCATGAAGAAGGTTTGTCTGTTTAATCGAGGAGAATATTATATGCCTAAATCAAAGTCGCCGCAGTTGGTGCTGTCGCTGGATCATCCGACCCTGACCGGTTTCCCGTCTTTATTGCAATACGGTATTTTGCTGCATGTGGAACAGCCGGCGCCCATAATGCCGCTGTTGCTTGGCTTGCCGGGAGTCACCGAGGCGTACCTCCGGGATGAAGTGCAAACTATCTTTGTTGACGGAGTAGCGGCTGACGATCTGCAGCAGCATTTATCTGCCGGGCGGACACTTGCTCTTTCTGCGGCCATGCCCGGCTTGGCCGGGGCCATATTCAGACGGGAAGGAATGCACGGGTCCTTACGTTCACGCCCTGCTCATAAAGCAAGCGCACAGGCAGGAGGAGGCGGGGACATCATTTTGAAACTGTTTAATTCTGTAGCATCGGATCTGGCTGAACCGTTATTGCAATCAGGGGTGTACATGCGCGGAGAGCATGTGCATGCCTTCGGCTCAAGAAGAAAGGATCTCTTTGAACAGATTGAAAAAATAGTGCTGGATGGATCACCGCTGGGGGTTGACGCTCTGCTGGCGAGACTGAAAAATATCCCAAAGATACGGGTGCAGACAGAGCTGGTGGAAGCGCCGGTAACCTGAAGCGCTATCTCGGATCTATTCCGGGGACGATACTATTCAAAAGGAAAAATGGATATTGCCCTGGGAGGAATGGTAAGCTGTACGCTTGCGCCTATGTGCAGGTTCAGGGCGGTATAATCCTCGACAGGCAGAAGAACGACGATCTGGATGCCGATATCCAGGATTACCCGTATGAATTCTTCCTCCCGCATCAGAAGAACAACTGTCGCTTCCAGGATGAGCGCTTTCTGCCCCGGGTGTGGTTGCTGGTTAATGCGCAGGACAAAGGGATCGATGCAGAGTCTCCCCCGCTGTCCGCTCAACGGTGCGTGAACGGTCGGCAGGGGAAGGGAGAGATGCCCTTGCAGTACGGCGGAGAGACTTTGGTTCTGGGAAGCGACTACTTTGCAGGAATAACAGTTTTCATAAATGGTTGCCGCAAGTTTGCCGTTTTCAAGCACGATGGTGTGATCTGCCAGGGAAGCTGCCTGGAGGCGGTCATGGGTGGTCGTTATTATGGTCGTACCTAATTGATCGTTGACCTGCTGCAACAGTCCCGTGATAACGGTTTTGTTTTCAGAGTCCACACTGGCTGTAGGTTCGTCACAGAGCAGAACCTGCGGTTTTAACGCCAAAGCCCTTGCCAGGGCGAGTCTTTGAGTCTCGCCGCCGCTGAGACGGTGGGCCGCTGCCTGACGGTATCTTTCCAGGGAAACCAGAGCCAGCACCTCGTCTATGATCCGTTTTCTTTCCGATACCGGATATTTGCGTATCTTGAGTCCGAATTCTATGTTTTTATACACAGAGGTGGAAAACATGATTGGATGCTGATCCACGCAGACCACCTGTCTGCGCAGAGACAAAATATCTGTTTTGGAACGTCTGTCGATTTCCCTGCCCTGGAAAAAGAGGCGGCCCTGGGAGGGATGGGACAGGAATCCGAGGATATCGAGGAGTGTGGTCTTGCCTGCTCCGTTTGGGCCCAGGAGGGCGTATATTTTCCCCTGTTCGATGTCGAGCTGTTCAATATCCAGAACAACACGTCCGTTGAATTGCCGGCGGACCGATTCCAGGTGGTAGATGTTCATTGCGCACCTCTGCCTTGAATAAGATTAAAACAGATATTTATCAACAGGCTGAGTGTCATGAGTACCAGGCCGAGAGCAACCGCCAGGGTAAAGGCCCCTTTATCATATTCCAGCGCCATGGCTGTTGTCATGGTTCGGGTAAATCCCTTGATATTGCCCCCGAGCATCATGGATATGCCGATCTCTGAGAGTACCCGCCCAAAGGCGGAGATGATCGCTGCTGCGATGGCGAATCGTGCTTCCCGTAAAATAATCAATGCTGTCTGCAGGGAGGTCGCCCCCAGGGTCTTTGCCGTTTTGCGGTAGCGTTCGTCGACTCTGCTGACGGCGGCAATGGTCAGGGCTGTGATAAGGGGGAGAATAAGGATAAACTGGCCGAGAATAATCGCATTTTTGGTATAGAGCAGTTCAAATATTCCCAGAATGCCGCGTCTGGAAATAAAGGCGTAAACAAAAAGGCCTATCACTACGGTGGGTAAGGCGAGAAGCGTGTTCAGCAGGGTGATGATGACTCTTTTGCCGGGTATCCGGGCATAGGCTATGATAAACCCGAACGGCACACCGAACAGGGTGGCAAACAGTGCGGAGATGGAACTTACCGTCAGAGAGACTGTGACAATGGTAAACAACTCCGGATTCAGGGACGTTACCAGAGCTATGGCGGCAACAAAGCTATCCAGAAAATAGGACATGGCAGCACCCGGTTAAAGGAAGGCAAGCCACCCAATTCGATGTACCGGATTGGATGGCTTGCATACGTCAGCTTCTTCAGACTGTAACACTCTTCGTCATCTTACATGGCATCCGGATAAAAGAGCTGTTTGCCGAGGAGTTTATAATCATCGATGACGGTCTGACCTTTTTCAGAGGTGATCCATTCAGCAAATTCCTTTGCCAAATCAGCTTTTACATTGGGATGCTTTTCCGGATTGACGGGAATGACCCCGTAAGGATTGGCCAGATCATCTCCGCCTTCGCAAAGGATTTCAAGTTCAATGGGAATATCGCGACCGTATTTGTATTTGATATAGGTGCCGCGATCAGCCATGGCATAGGCCTGTTTTTCATCGGCCATGGTCAGTGTTTTTCCCATGCCCTGTCCGATGGACAGGTACCAGGCCGCACTGTCGGCAGGTCGAATGGCGCTTATCTTGACAGCCTCACCCTTTTTAGTGATGGTAAAATCAGCTGTTTGCGTCTCTATGCCGGATGCTTTCCACAGTTTCTGCTCTTTGGAGTGGGTGCCGGAGTCGTCACCCCGGGAGATGAAGGTTGCCTTGGCTTCGGCAATTTTTTTCATGGCTGCAGGACCGTCGGCAAGGCCTTTAATAGCAGCTTTGTCTGCTGCAGGGCCGACAATGACAAAGTCGTTGTGCATGACCGCATAGCGTTTTGTGCCGTAACCTTCGGCCACGAATTTTTCTTCCCTGGCCGTATCGTGCACAAAGATGACGTCTACGTTGCCGTCCATACCGTCACGAATGGCTGCGCCGGTCCCTTTGGCAATGACCTTGACCTGTATGCCCGTATCCTTTTCCAATGCCGGCAACAGGACGTCCAGTAATCCGGAGGCCTGAGTACTTGTTGTGGTGGACATTTTCAGCACCTTGTCCTCTGCCGAGACCAAACCGGCGCACAGGGCCGTCACTGCAGCAACGATGAAGAACAGCTTGCATGTTTTCATACATTTTCTCCTTGTATTGGGGTTTTGGACAGGAAAATTTCCGCCCGCTCACTGCTTGTCGTTTTTTTGGTAGACTATCTTGCCTGCCATACTCAGGTCATAGCCGGGAACTGCGTGTTCCAGTTTTCTGAATTCTTCAGTAAGCAGGAGCCCGAAAAAATTTTGGATTGCCTGCTCAAAAAATATGTCCTTTGCAACCAGGAGGTCAAAGCGTTCCCAGCGAAGCGGTATGAAATCCAGGTCAAGCGCCTTGGCCACGGCCTCGATGCTGGGGCCCACATCGGCCCGGCCGGCCAGAATTTCCTGGCCCACATCCATATGCCTTGCAACCTGGTGATGATACCCCTGAATTTTATCTCCTTGAATGCCGGCCTTTTTCAGCTCCTTGTCCAGCAGAAGTCTGGTGCCTGTGCCCAGGGAACGATTAACCAGGCGAATGCCGGGTTTGCCGATATCGGCAATAGACATAATTTCCATTGGATTGTTTTTTCGCACCAGCAAGCCTTGCAGTCTTTTACAGAAGTTGACGACAACGGGCATGTCTGTAAATTCCTGGGCGGCAAATTCGAAATTGTAGTCTTTCTCGTCATCCTGGATCAGGTGGCTGGCAGCGATATGGCACAGGTTGTTGCGCAGCGCCTGTACGCCGCCTGCACTGCCGATATTGCCGAAAACAGCCAAGTGACCGTTGAAGGATTTGTTAAACAGGGTAATGGCTTTGTCCAGCATCAGATCATTGCTTCCTGCAAGAACAATGAGCCGTTGGTTTGATGTCAGCGGTCGAATATGTTTTGGAAAATTTATGGTGTTGTTCTCAACCCACTGCTCAATAAGATATTGAGGGAAAAGCCATTTACCAGCGATTTTGGTGGCGGGCATGGCTTTTTCCGACACCAGGGTGTAGACCATTTTTTCATGAATATTTAAAAATTCAGCAACTTCTTTTGTGGTGAGTAATTTATTCATCTACCAGATACCTTTACGTACAGAGTCTCCAGGATACATTGTGAGGGGCTATAATGGCAGATGTTGTAAGTTTTGGCGAAGAAATTCACGAAAATTTCCGAATACATTCTGTAAGCTACCAATCCTTACTAAAACAAACAGTTAAAGTCAAAAATGGACAAGGAAAGAAGGGCATTGTTAACATACTGTATTGCCGGTTGTATTGACATTCAATGGTAGTAAAGGTACCGTGTCGTTCTTGGCAAGAGATAGTATTTTTTCCTGTTTTGAGTAAGTCATATGAATACACTCTCAACTCCATTTGAACGTAACCTTGGAGCCTTGTCTTCAGACGAGCAGGACAAGCTTCAGTCCGCAACTGTGGCTGTAATAGGTTGCGGAGGCCTCGGTGGATATGTGATTGAAGAGCTGGCCCGTATTGGTGTGGGAAAACTCCTGGTTTCTGATCCGGATCATTTTTCCGTCAGTAATCTGAACCGCCAGCTGAACGCCTGTGCTTCGACTTTGGATCGTAACAAGGCTCTTGTTGCTGCCGAAAGGGTGCAGACATTTCATAATCAAACGGTGGTCCATCCCTTTCCTGTTGATTTTCGAACCATACCGGTTGTGCAACTGAGCGGTGCGAATGTGCTCGTTGACTGCCTTGATGATATTGAGGTCCGAAAGGATTTGTCGGCTTTGGCCGGTCAACTGCAAGTGCCCCTGGTCCATGGTGCAGTCAATGGATGGTTTGGTCAGGTCGGCGTACAGATGCCGGCCTTTGATTTGTTTGCCCATATCTATCCACAACGGGGGGGCTGCAGAAAAGTTCTTCCCCCTCCGTCGGTTCTTTCCTTTACCGTTGCCGTTATTGCAAGCCTTCAGGCCGCTGAAACCGTGAAGCTTCTTCTGGACATTCCTTCAGAATTGCATAACAGCTGTTGCACTATTGACTTAAAAGACAACGAATGGATTGTCTTTTAAAGGGTATGTGTAACTACTCCCAGGGGAGGATCGCTATGTTTGATTAACAACCCTGCCGGTTTCCCTGGTTGAATATCCCCCCATGCTCTCAATCGTTTGGGTAAAGGCATCGGTGGTGATCGTCTCCAAAACAGCCTGAATCATGGGCAATTCCATACACTTTTCAGGAATCAGCAGGTCATAGCGCTCTTCTACCAGGGGAATAAAATCCAACCCCAGAGCTTTGGCAGCGCTTTTGATCCCAAGTCCGACATCGGCCTTGCCGGAGAGTACTGCCACACTCACCGCCATATGGGTGTACTCTTCTGTATCGTATCCCGGAATATCATCACCATCCAAATTATTTTTTTTCAAAGTATAATCGAACAACACCCTTGTTCCTGATCCAGCTTGCCTGTTGATGAAGGTGATGTCCTCAGCAAACAGGTCGTGTATCGACGCAATGTTATGAGGATTTCCCTTGGGAACAATAAACCCCTGTTCCCTGTGGACAAGGGTGATGACCCGAATTTTGCAGTCCGGTAAATACCGTTTGATATAGCTCAGGTTGTAGGTACCGTCATCCGGATTGAGTAAATGGGATCCTGCCAGATGACATAGTCCCTGTTTGAGTGCCATGATACCCCCCAATGAACCGACATGGGTTGATGCCAGTGGATAGGCCGGATCACGTTTTTGTAGAAAATCATGAAGAATATCCAAGCTCAGATCATGGCTGCCGGTGCAGATCAACGTTTTTTCTATCTGGGCTTTGGGAGCGAGTAATTCTACACGCACGGTTTTTCCCTGCTCCTCACCTTCAGACGCGGAGGGTATTCGCAGCATGGTGTTGGCACGGGTAAGGGTGGTGATGGTGCCCGAACCTTTCTTTAAAGGAACTGTAATAAAATGAGAGCCTATTTTTCCTGTTATCATCCGACGAAATTCTTCTATGCCGGCACGGGAAGGCAGGCTTTTTGCCAGTACAGCCTCGATAGTATCCGGTTGCTGCTGATACATGCCTTGGAGTTTCAACAGCAGGGGGACAACGAACTGTTCCATGGCGATAATTGCTGAAACAGGATATCCGGGAAGTCCGATAACCGGCTTGTCCTTGACCATTCCTAAAATCGTAGGCTTACCCGGCATGATGGTTACACCATGCACATGTACTGTGCCGAGTTCCTCA
Source organism: Desulfobulbaceae bacterium (assembly GCA_963678525.2). Lineage (GTDB taxonomy): Bacteria > Desulfobacterota > Desulfobulbia > Desulfobulbales > Desulfobulbaceae > Desulfogranum. Next base: position 306,470 of record CAXXDG010000001.1, on the reverse strand, counting down.
ATGATCCGAACCGTATAATCAGCACTCCCTGCGGACGAGCCGGCATTGATGATCACCACATCGGCATCACTGTCCACAGCTTCCAGGAGTTGCTGTTTAATGGTCTCGAATTCATCACTGAGGATCGGCGCAATAGTAACGTCTGTACCCGCCTGTTCAGCAAGACCGGCGAGTGCAGCAGAGTTGGATTCAATGGTTTTTCCTTGAGGCGGCGCCTCCATGCCGGGGTCAAGGTCAATGAGTTCAGAGCCTGTGGGCATGATCGTGACCTTGGGCTTGGCATAGACACTCACAGATGCGCAACCGGCAGTGAGCATGGCCGCCATATCTGCAGGCTTGATGCAGTGCCCTGTTGGATAGAGAAGCTCGGTTGCGACTATATCTTCACCAACCTTGCGAACATACTGCCAGGGATAAGTGGATTCACGTATTGTACCTGTGGATCCATCCTCACTCAGGACTACATTCTCAATCATGACAACAGCATCTTTACCCTCAGGCATGGGGTATCCGGTATTAATCATCTCCGCCTGACCGGTATCAAGACGCAGGGTGCATGGTGTCTCATCACAGGCGCCAAAGGTGTCTGCAGCGACCACCGCTATACCGTCCATGGCAGCGGCATGAAAACCGGGTGCGGAAAATCGGGCGATAACCGGGGCTGCGGTGATCCGGCCGATTGCCGAGCGGGCGGCAATGGTTTCCCGGGTGGTGCGACGCCGGCCGAGCAGGGAAGGATACAGCAACTGCGCTTCTTCTCTGCTGTGCATTTGCAGATAAATTTTTCGTTTCATTGCAAGTTTAAAATGTAAAGTGATTATGGAAAGAGCAGAACATTGGTCTGGGTTCCTTTGTCAAGGCCTTCAACATCACGACCGATAGGAAGTAGACCATCGGCAAGAACAAGTGGCTTCAGTAAGCCTGATTTGCCGTATACTGGAAAAACAACAGGGAAATGGCCCGGCTTTTCAGATTGTTGAATCCTGACTCGCACATATTCTTCCCGGCCGATGGCTGAAGGTATCTGTTCTCCTGTAACAGCAAGGACGGATTGTAAGCCGTGGTTGATGCTTTGTCCCGTAAACAGGTGAAGCAAAGGGCGGACAAACAGATAAAAGATAACCATGGCAGAGCCGACATGCCCTGGAAGACCAATGAGTGCTTTATTCTCCCGACGAGCTAAGATGGTTGGTTTTCCAGGTCGTACGGAAATTCCATGCACGAGAATTTCAGTTCCCGGCAACGATTTGAACACGTCCAGGGTAAAGTCTCTCCTCCCGACGGAACTGCCGCCGGAGAGCAGCACAAGGTCTGCTTCTTTAAGGGATTCAGTGCAGCAGCTGCGTATGGCATCAAAATCGTCTCCCTGGATTCCAAGATTTACAGCAACGGCGCCGGCTTCCTCGACCAGCGCAGCCAGAGTGGTGGAGTTGATATCACGAATTTTACCAGGCAAGGGTTCTGCATCCGGCGGGATAAGCTCGTCACCTGTGGAAAGAATGGCTACAACAGGTTTTCGATACACAGGAATTTGGGTAATACCAAGGCCTGCGAGTACGCCAAGGTCTTGGGGCCGTAATCGTTTGCCCTGATTGAGAACAGGTGTATCAGCAGTAAAATCGTCACCGGCCTGAATGACGTTTTCTCCGGGAGCAACAGGGCGATACAGTTCAACGGTTTGCTCATCAAGTTTTCTGGAATACTCAATCATACAGACACTGTCTGCTTTTTGAGGTAATTCCCCGCCGGTCCAGATCTGCATGGTATCGCTGCCGGCTAACAGATATTGTCGGCCGGAATCACCCATGGCGATTTCGCCGATGATGTTCAGTAGAGCAGGCTCGGATTCTGAGCATCCGAAGGTGTTTTTTGCTCGGACGGCAAAACCATCCATGGTTGACCGGGCAAAAGGAGGGAGGTTTTCAGGGGCTGTAACGGTCTGGCTGAGAACCCGTCCTAATCCCTGATGAAGTGGAATGGTTTCTTCTGTAAAGGCGGTAAACTGCCGGTAGAGTTTGAGCACGTCGGATGGGCTGGTAAGGGTAAAGAAATCTTTCATGGTCTGACCTTAATCCGTAGATGGGCCTGGGGCTGCCCTTTCACCTGATAGAAGAGACAGCCGATATGTTTAAAGGAATTGTAGCAAAAACAGCCCAATGTGTGGAAGAAAAACTCAAGAATCGCTTGAATAATGAGATTTTTCAATCAAGATCAGAGGCAGGCGAGGACTCCGGGAGGTTGGTGGAAAAACAGGTATTCAAGGCTTCCCACAGGGTTTCTTGCCGGGACTGTGAGGGATGGGTGGGGTCAACCCCCACCCACTACTGGAAAGATTGCTAACTGATCGCCATTTTGAGGTTGTTGCTGCAGGGTACAGTGGCGTGAATTAATCATGAGCACGCCAACCTCTTCCAGGTCAATATCGAGGGAACGGATAACATCCTCCACCGTTGTCCCGTCGGGATATTCGCTGAGTTTTTCCTTAAACCGATTGTCGCGGAAATAGGCGAACAGTTTCACATTGAATTGCATTACATCACCGGCTTAGAAATCCCAGAAAGAATCAATGGCCTCATCGGTGATATCCCAAACTACATTGTGTGGTGCAATGGGCTCATTCTCGAAGAATTCAGGCAGACGGTCATCCAGGTTCGTGAAGCCGGCCTTGAGGTTAAACTCATGCTCTGTTTTCAGAATGGTTTTTCCGAGGTTGGTGACATCGTCAGCTACCAGGCTGATCCCGAAACGGGCATTGATCAGATCAATCAGTGCAGGCAGACAGGTGGCGTCGTCCAGGGCAGCAAAGGCAATGAACAGGCACATACCTGTGGAATCGATTGCAGCTGTGGCAATCTGCAGGTTACGGGAAAGCTCTACCTGACCTTCTTTGCTCAGAGGATCAAGGGAACCTCCGACGCCGAGGATGTTGGTGGCAATGGTATAGCCCATGGTGTGGTCGGCGCCCTGGGTAGAGGTTGCATAGGTGATACCGATACCTTTGATGGCTCTTGGGTCATATGCAGGGATTGCCTGGTTTTTCACAACCGGTACGCGGGTAATGCCGAATGTGCGGCCGACTGATCCGGCTCCACAACCGATGATTCTTCCCAAGGGGGTTCCTTTGCCGACCTCTTCGCGCAGGATGCGGCAAAGTTCTGCGCCGTCGCCGAATTTCAGGATGCCTGCTTCCATGGCCACGCCGAAGGCAACTGGAATTTCAATGGAATCAAGTCCCAGATCGTCGAGGATATTGTCAGCTTCTGCTACATAATCCAGGTTGTCGATACAGCAATCCGCGCCGAGCGCCCAGATGGTCTCATATTCAAAGCCGGAAGTTTTGTAATCACCTTTGGCATCCGCATAGACCTGTGAACAATTGATGACGCAACCGGGATGGCAGTTATGTTTGGGTTTACCGCCACGAGCCACAATGGTGTCATGCATGGTCTCACCGGAAATAGCCTCATGGCCTTCAAATTGACCCTGGGTGAAATTTTTAGTCGGCAATCCGCCGGCCTCGTTGATGATGTTCACCAAAACATTGGTGCCGTATTGGGCAAGGGCCTGGGTGATGGGGTTGTCGACAAGAGCCTTGGCAAAGGTGCGGTTCGCGGTCTTGAATGCCTCGGGATCGGCGATCTCAACCTTGGCAGTGGTCGGTTCAACGGAGATGAATTTGATTTTTTTGGATCCCATGAGCGCACCGAGACCGCCCCGGCCGTTGGAACGCATGTGATTGTCAGGATCTTTTACAGAGACATTGGCTGCCAGCATTTTCATCTCTCCGGCAGGTCCGATGGTGATAACCCCTGTTTTTTCACCAAGACGGGCATTAACTGTCTCAACAACCGCAAAATTGCCCATCCCAAGGGTTTCGGTCTCTTCATTAATGGTGATACCCTCTGCGTTTACATGCAGGTTATACCACTTGTCCTCTTTGGGCTGACCTTCAATGATCAGGGCTTTGATGCCGAGACGAGCCAGCAGCTGAGCGGATGTTCCCCCTGCATTCGCCTCTTTGATGGTACCGGTCAAAGGACTTTTCCCGCCGCAGGAAAGACGGCCGGAATTGGCGGCGGTGGTTCCTGACAGCAGGCCCGGAGCAAAAACGAGCTTGTTCTTGCTGCCCAGCGGATTACAGGTCGGATCAACCTCGGCTGCTACAATGGTGGAGGTCAGGCCTCGTCCGCCAAGGCCCATCCACGCCTCAGGCACGTCTTCAATCTTGGCGGTAAGATCCGTCATGTTTACACGAAAAATTTTGTCTGCCATTCGAAAGCTCCTCAATAATGTTAAATCTGCGGCTCTGTGTCGGACAGACCCGCTGCCGGGCCAGGTAAAATGCGGCTCATGCTGAGAAAAATGAATCAGCTGATTTTTTACCTGGAATATTATAACCTACCTGGCCCATTTGGTCAAAGAAATGCACCCGTGCAGGTAAGATTTGGTAGTTTTTGGTTGGAATTTCGGATTCTCCATGGAAAAAGTACAAGTTTGCCTTGGGCGCAAAAGAAAAATTTAAAAAAGATTGGAATTTTTCTCAGGCTTTTTCTTTTATCTTGCTGTCAAAACAGGAAATATCTTCTTTGGAAGTGTTTGTCGGTAGAGTATATTGCTGCATACGATAGCTACATCTGCTTGCAGTTTACCGTGATCAGCAATGCCGTAAGGCCGGAAACCTTGCCCGAAGCGGGAGTGCCCCAGGCAAGGTCTGGTGAATCCGTAAGCGGACTACAGTGCCGCAGGTTTATAAAGCTGCTTTGTAGATGGCTTTTACATCGTCATCTTTAGGAAGACGTGGATTAGTCAGCCCGCAAGCGTCTTTTTGCGCGTTAACGGTCATGGTGTCGATGTCTTCAGCTTTTACATCTTTGCCATAGCGTTTACCAAGCTCGATCAATCCTGCAGGAATGCCGATGTCTGTGGAAAGATTCTGGATTGCCGTCAGGGCAAGCTCAGCAGCGTCACGGGTGGAGAGGCCTTCAATATTTTCTCCCATGAGAGCGGCGATTTTTGCGAAGCGATCCATTTTAGCGATCAAGTTAAAACGACTTACGTGCGGCAGCAGGATGGCGTTGCATTCGCCATGGGGCAGATCATAGAAACCGCCGAGCTGATGAGCCATGGCATGTACGTGTCCGAGGCTGGCGTTGTTGAATGCCATACCTGCCAGATACTGTGCATAGCACATGCCTTCACGGGCAACGATGTCTTGTCCGTTGGCCACTGCAGGACGAAGATGGACTGCAATAAGCTCAATCGCTTTTTCTGCTGCGGAATCGGTCATCGGGGTAGCAGCTGTGGAGACATAGGCCTCAACTGCATGCGTCAATGCATCCATACCGGTGGCAGCTGTCAGTGCAGGAGGCATGCCCATCATCAGAACAGGATCGTCAACAGCGACTCCGGGAGTGACGCGCCAGTCAACGATTGCCATTTTAACCTTTCTGCTGGTATCGGTGATGATGCAGAAACGAGTCATTTCGGAAGCGGTTCCGGCTGTGGTATTGACTGCTACGTACGGAGGCATTGGGTTGGTGGATTTGTCAACACCTTCAAAGTCGTGGATTTTGCCGCCGTTGGCAATAACCAGGCCGATACCTTTACCGCAATCATGGGAACTGCCGCCGCCGAGAGTAATCAGGCTGTCGCAGTTATTTGATTTATAGCTGTCTACGCCGGCATGGACATTGTTATCGGTTGGGTTGGGAATTGTCTCGTCATAGACAACGCATTCCATACCTGCAGCCTCAAGCAGATCCGTGATCTGTTTGGTGATGCCTGCCCCAGTGATACCTTTGTCGGTAACAACCAGCGGTTTGCTGCCGCCAAGCGCTTTGATTTTGCCGGGAATTTCCTTGGCCGCGCCAATGCCGATCAGTGTAACGCTGGGGATGAAGTAACCGAATACTTGTTCTCTAATTGCCATAGTGAATCACCCTCTTTTGTAAAATTGATAGATTTTTACAACGCCTCTCATTGAGATTCAACACAAGCTTAATTAGCAATAATCGTTCCATAATGGGCTTGTGAAAAATAACTGAGATTTTGGGACGTTATGCGTATGTTCGGTGGTTTTTGACGGCGTTTTTGTCTCATGGTGGCGGACCTGGAGTAGGCTTGAGCTGTTTCTGAGACGGCATGGATCCGGTAAATGGCTGTGATATTGGTCTAATTAATGGTACGGGTCAACATGACTCGTCCCCATGCCTGTAATGGGGCATTATTACCTGTATAAAGGCGGTGGGAAAACATTGGTATATTGAGGTGTTATTCGGTTCGCTGCTGATTGCTGAGATTATCTGCCAACCTGGTCGACGCATTGGTGTGTTGATGAGACAGGTGTAGAATTCGGCAATGGTCTGTCGCCTTACGGCAGCCCGTCGGTGGAGTAGGGTGAATCGGAAGGCGTAATGCGGGAGTGTAAGGAGAAGGCGCCCCCGCATTACAATCCAAGGAGTAGTACAGTATGAACCGGGCGCAGGCCCGGTTCATATACAACAAGAATTAAACAGTGTTATTTTTCAATCATCTTCTGTAAGGAACATATTCCCGTCTGTTTACAAAAATGCGCCTGCTGTCTTCATTTTCCGTATTGACGACTCAGCAAACTATTTTCCGGATGACGAAAAACAAGATGAAGCCCATCCAAGGGGGGGTGGGTGTGAAGCGGTGGAAGGATGGGCTTCATCTATTCCTTATGGTACAGCTAAAAAACTCAACGATTACAGTGCAGCCTTGTAAATGGCGATAACGTCGGCGTCTTTAGGTGTACGAGGATTGGTCAGACCGCAAGCATCTTTCTGAGCATTGCCGGTCATTGTGTCGATGTCCTCAGCCTTGACTTCTTTACCGTATCGTTTTCCAAGCTCGATCAGGCCTGAAGGAATTCCGATGTCCTTGGACAGGTTCTGGATTGCGGTCAGGGCCAGTTCGGCAGCATCGCGGGTTGAGAGTCCTTCGGTATTTTCGCCCATAAGTTGAGCGATTTTTGCGAAACGATCCATTTTTGCGATCAGGTTAAAACGCTCTACGTGGGGCAACAGGATGGCGTTGCACTCACCGTGCGGCAGGTCATAGAAACCACCGAGCTGATGAGCCATCGCATGTACGTGACCAAGGCTTGCATTGTTGAATGCCATACCAGCCAGGTACTGAGCGTAGCACATTCCTTCACGGGCAACGATGTCTTGTCCGTTGGCAACTGCAGGACGCAGATGTGTAGCGATAAGCTCGATGGCTTTCTCTGCAGCAGAGTCGGTCATCGGGGTGGCAATGGTAGATACATAGGCTTCAACAGCATGGGTCAGTGCATCCATACCGGTTGCAGCTGTCAGTGCAGGAGGCATTCCCATCATCAGCAGTGGATCGTCAAGGGCTACACCCGGTGTGACACGCCAGTCAACGATGGCCATTTTAACTTTACGGCTGGTATCGGTGATGATACAGAAACGGGTCATCTCAGAAGCGGTGCCGGCTGTAGTGTTTACTGCAACATAGGGAGGCATTGGGTTGGTGGATTTGTCAACGCCTTCATAATCATGGATTTTTCCACCATTGGCAATAACCAGTCCGATACCCTTACCACAGTCGTGAGAGCTGCCGCCGCCCAGGGTGATCAAGCTGTCGCAACCGTTGGATTTATATATATCAACACCGTCATGTACGTTTTTGTCGGTGGGGTTAGGAATTGTTTCGTCATAAACGACGCATTCCATGCCCGCAGCCTCGATCAGATCGGTGATCTGTTTAGTAATGCCGGCGCCGGTAATGCCTTTGTCGGTTACAACCAAAGGCTTGCTTCCACCAAGAGCTTTGATTTTAGCTGGGATTTCTTTTGCTGCTCCAATGCCGATCAGGGTAACGCTGGGAATAAAGTAACCGTATACTTCTTCACGTACTGCCATAATTAAACCATCCTCTTTAATAAAGATTTAATAAGTGGTTCTCCCTTACTTCTTTGGATCCAAAAACACCCTTATATAGCAATGGCTGTGCCAGGTTCTTTGATGGCGTAAAAACAGCTAGTTAGCTTAAACGTAGAAGCTGCCTTCAAGTCAAACTGACCTAAGGGGCAATGATTTCAGAAAGATACACGGGGAGAAGCCGTCTCGTTACGCCTTAAAACCCCTTTGTGGCCGTCAAAAAAACAGGTTGGGGCTAATTGACACGCCTGGAGGCTGTAATGGGACTAATTTATCTCGATGGTATAGGTGATGATCCACAGCGGCCGTCTTGAATGGATGTCGCGAGACGCCTTGGCAGGATTCACTGGAGAAAAAAGAGAAATGTTATAAAAACAAACTGATCAGGAAGGAGCGACGCTGCCTTCCTGATCAGTGGTGTGTGATGTCGACGTTTAGAGTTTAACGTTTTTTATATACTCGGCAACTACCGGTAAAGCCGGCTTTCCGTCTTTGGTTGTCACGTTTTCAAGCCAGCCGGCAATGGTTTCCGGGTGACTTTTCAGCCAGAGAAGAGCCGCTTCAAGGTGCTTCAACTCTTTGTTTTCTTGCATCAAAGTCATGATTTGGTTCATCATGTCTATGGTAAAGGTATAGTTATTAAGAAAGGCGGTTATATTGGTATGCTCAGTGGTGAACCCTTTTCTGGTATTGGTATAGACAGTGGCCATGCCGTTGTTTGCGCCGAATGTAGCATCCGTACTACCGGTAAGATAGGTCATGTCGATCATATCGTTCATGTGGTGCGGCGCCCAGCCGAGAAAGACGACCCATTTTTTCTTGGTGGTAAGGGCCTTGACCTCGGCAAGCATGATCGGTTCGCTGGTTTCTACCAGTTTGAATTCCCCAAGACCGAAGTCGTTATTGTCAATCATGCTCTTGATGATTTTGTTGCCGTCATTTCCCGGTTCGATTCCGTAGATTTTGTGATCCAGTTTGTCTGCGAATTTTGCAATGTCGCTGAAATCTTTCAGCCCGCCTTGGGCGACATAGGTTGGGACGGCGAGTGTGTACTGTGCGCCTGGCATGTTGGCTGTCAGTTGGGTTACCGTGCCGCGCTCGAAAAACGGGCCGGCAACGGTTTTCATGGAAGGCATCCAGTTTCCGAGGAACACATCCATGTCGCCCATTTCAAGGGACTTGTAGATCAGGGGTAAGGGCAGGATGGTGTTGTCAGCTTTGTAACCGAGTGTTTCAAGTATTTTTACCGCGAGCTGGGTCTTCACGGTAACGCCTGTCCAGGTAACGCCGGCAAATCGAATGCCTTTATCCTGTGCCTGGCCGGTGTGTGGAAGGAGCAGGCAGACTGTGGTGAGTAAAGCTGCAAAAAAGGTAGTCAAAGACTGCATGATGTTTCTTCTCCTTGTGAGTTGAAGGTCTGTTCCGCACTTCTTGTGACCTTTTGGGAAAGTGATGTTACGGGTGTTCTTTATCGGTTTATATGAAAGTCTCGGGCAGAGAGCAGAAGGCACCATGCCGGAGTGATAAACTTTCATAACAGTGAAGCGGTGTCATCATTGTGGCCGGCCAACCTGGTTCAGCCATGCTGGTTAGGCTCTACGCATTTATGCGAACTGAACCAGCCGAGCGGCTCCGGTGCGTGATTCTGGTAGATGTGTTTGAGTTCCGTGTATTCCTCCAATCCTGTTTTGCCCAATTCCCTGCCGAATCCGGATTGCTTGTATCCGCCCCAGGGCGCCTGGGCAAAGTAGACGTTAAAATCGTTCACCCAGACAGTGCCGAAACGCAAGGCTGAAGACATGCGCTGAATTCTTCCCGGATCACGTGTCCAGAAACCTGCAGACAGTCCGTATATGGTGCTGTTGGCCCGTTCGACAGCTTCTTCTTCCGAACTGAATTTTTCAATGGTTATCACCGGGCCGAAGACTTCTTCCTGGACGATCCGCATGTCGTTGGAGCACTCCGTGAACAGCGTGGGGAGGTAAAAGAATCCGTTGTTCAGCTCGTTCTGATCCGGGCGGGATCCGCCGAGTATAAGCCTGGCCCCTTCTTCCTGTCCGATCCGTACGTACTGTTCCACTTTGGCGAGGTGTTCGGCTGAGATAAGCGGTCCCATTCTGGTCTTGCTGTCCTGACCGGGACCAATGACAATTTCACGCAGGCGTGGGATCAATCGTTCGATCATCTGATCGTGGATTGCATCCTGCAGCATAACCCGTGCTCCTGCTGAACATATCTGTCCGGCATGGAAAAAAACACCATTGAGGATGTAGTCAAGGGCTGTATCCAGATCCGCGTCGGAAAAGATAATGTTGGGGTTTTTACCGCCAAGTTCCAGGGCGACTTTTTTCACGTTGCCGCTTGCAGCCCGCATGATGCTCTTGCCGGTAGCAATGCCGCCTGTGAAACTGATCAGGTCAACCTGGTCGCTTTCAGCCAGTTCTGCACCGACTTCCGCACCAGGCCCGAGAACCGTGTTGATGACTCCTTGGGGAAATCCGATTTCTTCCGCCATCCGGGTAATCTTGAGTGTGGTAAGCGGGGTGATCTCGCTCGGTTTCATGACCACGGTACAACCGGCGGCTAGGGCCGGGGCAAGCTTCCAGGAGGCCTGCAGGAGCGGGTAGTTCCACGGGGATATCTGGCCGCAGACACCCACCGGTTCGCGTATGACTCTGCTGGAGCTGTGCGGGAGAGGGGAGGCGATGACCTCCCCGGCATCCTTGTCCGCCAGTGCGCCGAAATAGCGGAATATACCGGCAATGTCCGCCATGTCCCAGCGGCTTTCCTCCATGGTTTTTCCTGTATCCAGGGTTTCCAGTGCCGCCAGTTCCTCTCGGTCCCGTTCGACCAGGTCTCCCAGCCGGCTGACCATTCTGCCTCGCTCGCTTGCAGGGGCTCCGCTCCATTCTCCCTTGTCAAAGGCCTTTCCGGCTGCGGCAATAGCCGCCTTGGCGTCTTGCCTGGAACCCTCGGCAACCTCTGCAATAACTTCCTGGTTTGCCGGGTTTATGATTTTTCTGGTAGCGCCTGAAGACGCACTGACCCAATTCCCGTCTATATACATATGGGAGAGGTTCATAGATGTTCTCCTTGTCAGGCAGCTGTGCTGTCTGCTTGCGTTTGCAGCCTGTCGTGGCCGTAAAATCCGACGCGCAGGGGCTGTTCCGGGGTGTTGCCGAGGATGATATCCGCCGCCTTTTCCGCAATCATCATGACCGGGGCGTAAATGTTACCGTTGGTAATGCTCGGCATGATGGAGGCGTCTACTACGCGAAGGTTTTTTGCACCGTGTACCTTCAGTTCGGCATCCACTACGGCCTCGTCATCGTATCCCATTTTGCAGGTACAGCTCGGGTGATAGGCGCTTTCACCCTCTCGGGCAACGAAGTCAAGAATTTCTTCGTCGCTCTGTGCTTCAGGCCCGGGTGCCAGCTCAGGTCCGCGCAGAGCGTCAAAAGCGGGCTGGTTAATGAGCTTTCTGGAACAGTGAATGGCTTCAACCCATTCTTTTCGTTCCTGTTCCGTTGAAAGGTAGTTGAACAGGATTGATGGGTACTGGTGCGGGTCATTGGACTTTATTTTTACATGACCACGGACATCACTGTTCATAGGACCTACGTGCAGTTGAAATCCATGTCCCTCTTTGGGAGCCGATCCGTCGTAGCGGATGGCAATGGGCAGGAAATGGAACTGCAGGTTGGGGTGATCTACCTCGTCGTTACCCCTTATAAATCCGCCTGCTTCAAAATGGTTTTGTGCACCTGCCCCTTTTCTGTTTACCAGCCAATCCCAACCGATTTTCGGCTGGTTGTACCACTTGAGCGCAGGATACATGCTCACAGGTTCCTTGCAGGCCCATTGTACGTATAATTCCAGGTGGTCCTGGAGGTTCTCGCCAACCCCGGGGAGATCCAGCACGGGGTTGACGCCAAGGGCTTTCAGCTCGGAGGCGTTTCCTATTCCTGAGAGTTGGAGAAGTTGCGGCGAATTGACGGCGCCCCCGCAGCAGATGATTTCTCCACCTGCAGCGGTTTTCAGTTTTTTCCCCTGCTGATATTCCACGCCTGTCGCGGTTGTTCCTTTGAACAGAATGCGTGTTGCCGTTGCCCTGCATGCTATGTGCAGGTTTTCCCTGTTTTTTACAGGGTGGACATAGGCGCGGGCAGCGTTCCACCGACGTCCTCGATAAATGGTCGCATCAAATTTACCAAAGCCTTCCTGCTGGTAGCCGTTTACATCGTCGGTCAGCGGGTATCCCGCCTCTTGAACGGATTTAAAGAATGCCTGGAACAGTGGGTTGTCGCATTCAGGGGTTTGCAGGTAGATGGGACCGTTGGAGCCGTGATAGGCGTCTGAGCCCTGCATGCGGGTTTCAAATTTATTGAAATAGGGCAGGCAGTTGGCGTAGTCCCAATTTTCAAGTCCCTTGTTCTTGCTCCAGTTCTCGTAATCGTTTGCATTGCCGCGAATGTAAATCATGCCGTTGATGCAGCTGGATCCGCCCAGCACTTTTCCCCTGGGCTGATAAATGCGGCGATTGTGCATGTAGGGTTCCGGGTCGGACTCGTACCACCAGTTGTAGGTCTTGCCTGCAAGGGGGTAGGTGAGTGCGGCGGGCATATGGATGCGGAAATCGAATCTGTAATCCGGGGGGCCGGCCTCCAGCACCAGTACCTTGTTTTTCGGATTGGTGCTGAGTCGGTTGGCCAGGACGCTTCCTGCTGACCCTCCGCCGATAATAATGTAATCGTACTGTGTTGATGCCATAACTGCTTTCCTCTGTGTAACGTGTTGTTGTCGGCGTGTTATTCAGATGTCTGAATATCTTTTTCCATATATTTTTCGTCCAGGCAGCGCTGGAGCAGGAGGTAGTGGTGGCTGATGAAAACGAGCGCCCTGCTGGGATTGCCGGCTGCTATTTCCCTGGCTGTGTCCTGCCAGTTACGAGCGGTTTCCATTCGGTATGAAGCGTTATCGTACAGGTGGTAGTCGTGGGAACTGAAGCCGAGTTGTAAGGCCTGCATCACCCATTCAAAGATGGGGTTCCCGCTCATCTGGGCCAGCTTGATATTGAGTTGCCTGTCCAGTTCTCCAAGGCTGGACATGTCAGGTTCCTGCTCCGCTGCCATGGCGGCAAAGCTGTTGGTTATTGCGACCAGTTCAGCTTTCTCCCCGACGTCGGCGTGCGAGACTGCCAGTATGGTTATGGTTCGGTCAATGCTTTCGCGAAATTCGATCAAGGCTTCGGGGCTGATGTGTTTCTGTTTGAGAAAAAGGGAGAGGGTTTCGCTTACTGTGCTGACCTCGACCTGTTTCACGTAGGCCCCGCCTTTTGCACCTTTTCGTATCTCGATCAGCCCTTTCTGCTTCAGGGTGCGAAGGGCTTCACGGATAACTCCCCGTCCCGTGCCGAACTGTATCTGCATGTCCCGCTCACTGGGCAGGCTTTCCCCCTGCTTGATCTGGGAGTTCAGAATTGCAGCTTCGATCTGGAGTGCGATATCTTCGCTTGCCCTCCCTGCCTGGGCAGGGGTAAAAAGAAGAGTTTTTTTCATATTGCTTTAATGGTACTACCTATTCTGAGGTTCCGAATTGACCATTTGCCTGAAATTGCGCTATTTATTGCGTAATAGTAACTTTGGTGTGAGTATTTCTCCTGTGTTTGGTAGTACCATTATTAGCCTGTTTTGTCCCTTCTGTCAAGGGGTGGTTGTTTATAAGAGGAGGGAGGAGTACAATGGTGTGGTCAATACGCGCTTGGCTATTGGCCGAATAATGGTTAGAACTAACCAGCATGGCCGGCCCGGATTGGCCGGTCCGGCTAAACCATGAAAGTGTATCACTTCGGCATGGCGTCTTCTGCTCTCTGTCGGAGGATTTCGGATAAACCGATACACTGCAGTCTGTCTGGAATATATAGTATGCCGAGCTGATAAACGGCCTGTGCAGGGCCGGGTATTTCGGCAATCTGAGAAAGAGGAGTTATCATGCCGTCAGTCATCCATCCCGAGACAAAAGTTGCCGAGATTGTGCAGCGTTACCCGGAAACCCGATCTGTTTTTGCCGGCCATGGCCTGGGCGCCTTGGTCACTGAGGACGGTATGCGGGTATTGTCACCATTTCTTCCTTTGAGAACAGCGTTGCGCAGTCGTCTGATCGATGTGGAGCAATTTCTGGAACTCCTCCGTCAGGCCGTTGTCCCGGAAGAGCATGTGGAAGCGCCCGGATTGGAAAATTATGAAAGCCAAGGTGAGTTGAGCCTGCTGGCGCTGATGCCCTGCGGCTTGAAGATGGGGTTTGGGCGGGCCCTTACAGGATTTCTGGAAGGATTGAAACGCGATCAGGGAATGGCTGTTTCCTATGCCGTGGAAGGCAACGTGAATCAGGAGTTATCGTATTACTCCTTTGTCAATACCATTAATGACGTCAGCGAATTACCTGACATTATTGTTTCTGCCGATTTTAATTCGTTCTTCGGCAACCGGTTCTACAGGCGCTTTGTGGAGACAGGTCTGTTTACCGGATACGGTACTGTAGAGCCCTCCGAGCCCTTTGAAAAAGCCGGCATCATTGATCCCCTGGGACATTACCGTATCATGGGTGTCAATCCCCTGGTCATGGTGGCGAATCTTGATCAGGCAGGGGATCGGAACCTGCCGCGAACATGGCAGGATCTGCTGGATCCTCAATGGAAACGCAGCGTCACCCTGCGGGGAGGTAATGGATTCTTTTGTCATGCGGTTTTGCTGCCTACCTATCAGCGGCATGGCGACGAGGGGCTGCGCGCCTTGTCCGGCAACGTGTTCCAGGGCCTGCATCCATCCCAGATGGTGAAGCAGATCGACAGTAACGCACCTGGCGCCTTGTATGTCATGCCTGAATTTTTTGCTCACCGGATCAAACACCAGGAACGTATCCGTATTATCTGGCCCGAGGACGGCGCCCTGGCAAGTCCGGTAACCCTGCAGACAAAGGCGGACCGTGTTGAGGCGCTTCGTCCGGTACTGGAGTATCTGACCGGGCCTGAACTGGCGCAGTCACTGGTCGGAGCGCGCTTTCCCGTCCCCCATAAGAGCGTGCAGGCCGAGGTGCAGGAAAAACCACTGTACTGGCTTGGCTGGGACTACCTGCGCGAACACGATCTCCTTGCCCTGAATGAAGAGATCGATCGTATCTTTATGCCGGGTGTTCAGACCTTATGAAGAAAGGCGAGTTTCGCTTTATTACCGTTGCCGGTCCCCCCTCCTGCGGAAAAACATCGGTCATTTTACGCACCATTGAACCCCTGATTGCCCGGGGCATGAAGATTGGGGTAGTCAAGTTTGACTGTCTGACCAGCGAGGATCATGTTCGCTATCAGAAAGCCGGTGTGACTGTCAAAAAAGGCTTGGCCGGCAGTCTCTGTCCGGATCATTTTTTCATAGCCAACATTGAACAGGCTGTGCAATGGGGCCGGCGGGAAGGCTTTGACCTGCTGATCAGTGAAAGCGCCGGCCTCTGTAATCGCTGCTCTCCTCATATTCGGGATGTGTTGGCTGTCTGTGTCATCGATCATCTCAGCGGGGTGCACACGCCGCGAAAGATCGGCCCCATGCTGAAAACTGCGGATGTGGTCGTCTTGACCAAAGGGGACATCGTCTCCCAGGCAGAGCGTGAAGTCTTTGCCTTCCGTGTCCGTCAGGTGAATTCCCGGGCAGCGGTCCTCCCTGTGAACGGGCTTACCGGCCAGGGAAACCTGCTTCTGCAGCAGCATTTTCAGGGGGCTCCGCACGTGCAGAGTCTTGAAGGCCGTAAACTGCGTTTCACCATGCCGGCGGCACTCTGTTCGTATTGTCTTGGCGAAACACAGATCGGCCGGGACTGCCAGATCGGTAATGTTAAAACCATGGATTTTTCATGAATTTTGAGGAGCTGCTTAAACAGCCATTGACGGAAGTACTGCGCGATTATCCGTATCTGCGGGATTTTTTCACAGCCCTGGCTATTTCGTTGCCCAACAGCAGGATCCCTTTTGGTGAGTTTCTTGCAAACCAGGATGCCGTGAAGCTCGAGGAATTTGCGCTCAGTCCTGACGAGTTACGTAGGCAGTGCGCAGAATTTGTCACCCAGATGGAACTCTTCAAGACCCAGGGAAGTCAGAAGATTCGGGAAATTACCGTCAAGGCCGGTTTCGACAAGAACGGCCGGCCGGAAAAGCAGGATCTGATTCTGCGAACCGGTGAGGTGGTCAGTGTGGTCGGCCCCACCGGTTCGGGTAAAAGTAGATTGCTGGCTGATATCGAATGCCTTGCCCAGGCTGATACCCCTTCCGGTCGAACTGTGCTGCTCGATGGTCAGGTACCTGATCAGCGGCAGCGGTTGTCCGGTGAACAGCAACTGGTGGCGCAGCTTTCCCAGAATATGAACTTTGTCATGGATCTCTCGGTGGAGGAATTCATCACCATGCATGCGGAAAGCCGGCTGGTGACGGACATCGGCAAGACCGTAGAGCAGGTATATCAAACCGCCGTTGATCTTGCCGGAGAACCTTTTTTCCGGCAAACCCCGGTAACAGCCTTGTCCGGAGGGCAGTCCCGAGCCCTTATGATCGCGGATACGGCCTGTCTCAGCAGTTCTCCAATTGTACTGATAGATGAAATTGAAAATGCAGGAGTTGATCGCAGGCAGGCCCTGCAGATACTGGTGCAGGAAGAAAAAATCGTGCTTATCGCCACCCATGATCCCTTACTTGCCTTGTCCGGAGATCGTCGCCTGGTTATTCGTAACGGCGGTATCGCCCGGATCATAGAAACAAGCGAAGAAGAGCGGCAGGGATTAGGGCAGCTCGCAGAGCTGGATCATCGTTTAAGTAAGCTCAGGGAACAGGTCCGCGCCGGAGAACGTCTGGAGTTTGACCTGCAGCAGTTTTTACGGTAACCTGCATCAGTACCTCCGGGGGGTACGTCTGTCGAGCATGCTTCCGTCAGACTACGTACCTACCCGGAATCACGTATAGCCTGCATTCACCAGAAAAAAATCATCGCTTCATACACCCATAGCCTTAAGGGAGGCAGCTATGTCCGGTGCTCCACGTGAAGTAACAACCCCCCATCGAAAAATTCCCCTTGATATCCCGGAAGGGGTCGCCCCTACCGAATTTTTCAACAGCCCCTGTAACCTCCGCCATTTGACCAGGGAAAACGGTCTGCTCCGCACCAGGGAAGGTTTTCTGCTCTATCGTAAGGCCATTGGCCACTCCAACCTGTTTGATACCTCCATTATTTTCGATACCTCCCAGAAGGTACTTGATCCCATGGGACGCCCCGTACGCAGGGATCAACTGACCAGGGAAGAAAATATTGTGTTCAGCCGTATGACCAAGGTAGTCATGCACTACATGCTGGAGAAATATCCTGATCCTGACAGGCACCTGGTGTTATGTGGTGAAGCAAGCCTGGATGCTACCTGGCCCCTTAATAAACCTGGTGTACCGAGCATTCGCATGATGCACAACCATTTCATGGTGTTTGACAAAGCAGAGGTTGAGGCGGCGCCGCCGGCAGCTGCCGATAACCCTAATCTGACGGACAGCGGGCATAACGGTCTTTTTCTGCAATATTTACGGGATGTTTATCTCCGCTTTTTCGACGTCCTGGATCTGCAGGTTCTTAAACCTTTGCCTCCTGATGACGGACGTTTGCGCGTTACCGGATATCCCCAGGGATTGCCGAGCTGGGAAGTACTTGGTGGGGAAAAGACCCTTGATAAGGGTCGGTTCTGGAAAGAATATGACCTGGTCCTTGCGGGATTCCTTGATTTTTACAGGGCCTTTTTTGCACTGGTGGCGGCAGAAGATCAGAAAATACCAAAGGACGCCGCCTATCCTGACCAGATTGAAGATATTCTCCTGTATAGTGACCAGTTCCACCAGGCAGCTCGCATGCTGCGATTGCGGGTGATGGAAGACCCCATGTTCGCCAACGAGATCCGTTGGAAACCTGCCTATAAGCAACTACTCTACCGTGACGACAGCGGCCGCCTGATTGTCACCATCAGCCAGAATTCCGTGGGTAATGCCATTACCGAACTGTTGGGTATTGTGGTGAAAAGAATTGCAGATGAAACTGCATATGCCGAGGCGGAACCGCTGCTGCTTCAGCAGCTGCTGGAGCTCCGCGCTCGTCTGGTGATGTACGGCCTGGGCACACCTGTTGCCGCCGGTTCATGGCGATGAACAATCTGCGACAGATTGTGATGAATTTCGTCATTACCGCCTCAGAGGCCCATTGTATTGATGTGGACGATGCAAAAAAAGAACATTTTGCTGGAAGGGCGCCATTGCTCGACGATGAGGAGATTGTACTCAAACTGTGCGCGGACCAACTGGAGATTTTCTGTCTTGAGGGCTTGACCGCCCGGGATGGACAGGCGGCAATTGAGGGCTACCAGGAAAAACGGGATGAAATTGATCTGGTCATTCTTGATCGTACCATGCCGATGATGGTGGGCGAACTATTCAGCCAGATAGCCTTTTTCCACGGCCTTATCAATAAGGGTAGAGGCAAAATCCCATAACATTGCAGATCCCTTGGCAATGTGTTTGTTGCGCTCAATGACCTGTTGTTTGCGGATGCCGTGCTTTTTCCACGATTTGCCGCGGGAATAATAGTTGAGCATCAGCGGCATTAGGCGATCAAGGGCATTGGCAAATTTTGCTTCCCGGGTTTTTCCATGTTCAAATTCCTGCCACAGGGCAAAATATTCTTCTGCCTGGTTTTTGGGAAGGATGCCGAAAATTCTTTCCGCAGCACGCAGCTCCCGTTCAGTTTTATCGGCATGTGCCTGCATGTCGTAGCAATACGTGTCGCCGGCATCAATTTCGACAATGTCGTGGAGCAGGACCATTTTCATGACATGACAGGCCTGGACTTCCGTATCCGCGTGTTCGCTCAGGACCATTGCCATCACAGCGAGCTGCCAGCTGTGCTCTGCATCGTTTTCCCATCTGTCGGTATCTAAAACATGGCTGCGCCGGAATACGGATTTCAGTTTATCCAGTTCAAGAAGAAACTCCAATTGTCGGCCAAGGGCGATATGTTCTGTTTCAGTAATACGTTGCATAGCGGTTGTATATTAAAAAAAAAAGGTGTCTACGATGGTAATTAGAGTCCCAGGTCCTGATTAATCAAGATAACCTTGATTCGCGCTTTGGGATAGGATTTTTCCGTGATAGTCCAGGTGTTGCAAATCCGATCCGGACTACTGCAATCCGCACAGTATGAGGTTGTAACACACGGTGTTTTAAAACCAGGGTGCCGGATGGCATTCATGGGTGCTGCCTGGTTTTTGATACGCTCCATGGCTCGCTCCACATTGGGAACAATTTTATTGCGCCCGATACAGAGAACAACATGCCTTGGGCCGAAGGTAATTCCAGCGGTGCGGTTACCAACCATATCCAGATTGACCAGTTTGCCGCATTCCGTAACAGCATTGGAACCTGAGAAAAAAAGATCGACCAGTAAGGCCCGGCGTCTGCGCTCAATAATTTCTTCACGCGACACTGTGGAATCAAAGGTCTTTATCAGTTCTATGGAAGAATCCTGGTCGATAAGCTCCAGAATACCTGTGCTGCGCAGGGTCTGTGAGTCTCCCCAGGAGGCTGTCCGAACAGTAATGTCGGGGAGAATCTGTTGTAGAATGATCTCCTTTGCCTCTTCGGGGTCCTGGGCAATGAATGCGCTGAAATTGTTTTTATCCAGGGCTTCGCTGCACCTGTGTAAGCGAAGTTGCCAATAGCTGGTGGGGGTGTTGGTGTCCATAGTCTGTTCGGAAATCAGGTGAGAGTATTTGTTCGCCCCTTTTTTCGCTAAAAAAGGTCTCATGCAGCGAATGGAACCCGTCACGCTCTTTAGAGCAGGTTGGAAGTCAAGTAGTTATCCGAGCGAATCTAGCACATTCAGGCTCAAGGTGGAAGCGTTGAATGCGCTGAAATGTTTCTGGACTACTGAACATTTTTTGGGTGGTAATGCTTGCCGGGATATGGTGGTTGTGCGAGGATGTTTTTTGAGTCAGGTTTGTACGTTGGAGAAGGAGAAGATATGATGCAGAGTCTTTTGGGTCTCGTTGCCTTTGCAGCTGTAGCTGTTGTAATGAGTGAAAACAGGGGGAAAATTTCCCTGAAACTCGTAACCGCCGCCATGGGACTGCAGCTGGTGCTCGGACTCTTGTTGTTGAAATTTGAAAGGGTACGCCAGGGATTCTTATTGCGGATTTGCCAATCCCGGCAGCCTGGGAATCATGATAGGCGGTTTGGGGACCATGGTCCCGGAGCGGCGGGATGAAATCGTGGCCCTGGGATTCCGCTCCATCGTTGCAGGAACTCTGGCTACCTGTATGACAGGAGCTGTTGCAGGAATTTTTTTGTAACCATTGCGTGCGCCGGCAGCTGATGCTGTCTCCTGGAAGTGCTGTCTGTATCCGGGGAATTGTGAATGGGTGGAAGTAAAAAACGCACATCCGAGATATGCAGCATGCTCGATTTTGTCTCCATGTATCCGGAGATGTTTCAGGATAAGGTCAGAGTATAAAGTAGGAGATATCTCAAGGTAGCCTTCGTGCTCGCTGAATTTTTCAGTAATTCTAAAGAGATATACTGTTCGGTCACTTTTTATCCCCCCATATCTACGTATAGAGCTTTAGAACCTATAATCTCTGCAAGTACAAGTACAAGTACGTATCCGCCTGTTAATCCCATCTGCCAAATGCGTTTGTGCGTACAGGCAACAAGCAAGGCAATCACTACCAATACCAGATTAAGAATATTTACAGTACTAATAATTTGATCGCCGAAAAGAATGGTATTGACTCCAACAGCTGTAAGATTAAACAGAGCTAAAGCAGCAGCGGCCCACGAGCCGTCGGTGTTGAAATAAATCCCAAGATCATCTGGGTACTCGGTTTCTCCGCTGGGAAGCACCAGTGCGCCGGCTAGAAAAAGCATGCCGGCGAGAAGCAGCAGTAAGCTGAATACGCCCACAGATATTGACGATGTGGTATGAATCTCGTACAACGCCCACCAAAACTGAAACTGTTGCACGAGGACGCACCCACTCCAGACGAATGGTATCCAGTCCATTCGACATTGACGCCGCGCTCTGAAAACATCGACTAATGATTCAAGCAGATATGATATCGCCAAACCAAGTATTAAAGAAACAGCGACCAGGGTAAAGTCAAAAATCGTCACAGTAGTACCTTTTCATTGGAGTTCATTGCACGCAACCATGCGTGTTGTTCTGCGTTTTTTTGTTATCTGACTGTCTCACTTCTAAATTTATACCGACTCGAAAGGGTCGTATTTCAGACTCATTGCTAGCCGGCCTGCGCTCCCAGAATTGTCATGCTGAAATTCAGGTAGTCGTTGAGTATGTGAGCGCCAGTGCAGACCCGGATGTTTTTCGTCATGATGTATGGTAGGGTCAATACAAGTCGAATCGTACCAATGAACAGAATGCATTGTAGAACATTCCAATTGTAAGAACTCAAGTGAATTAAAGCGAAAATCAGTGCAGACCCCAGCCAGGCAAAGATTATCGTGTTGGTTCGCGAAAAACGCATTCGTGTCGCGAATAGCCGGAGAATACCGAGGAAAGACAGAATGGTTAGTACTTCCTCACCGAACAATTGAAAACCAGCCCGCACAAAAAACAGTACCCGATCGACGTTGGATAAATTGGCAACTCCGGCGACTGCCTCGTTGACTTCAGCTCCCAACGCTTTCGACAGCAACAACCCGAAAGCCAACGTGACTATAAAATTAAGAATGCAAAATGCAATCATCCAGACAAAGTCCATCACGCGAAGTCGACGAAACAATGTAGTCCAGTGCTTGTGTGCGACCAAGGCAAGTCCTGCAAGTGGAATCGCGAAAAAGAGAATCGCAGGCACGAACTGTCCCACTTGGGTCGCGAAGAATGGAAGTGGTACAAAAAGTGTTGCGAACCCAGCCGCCACTGTAAGCATCAAGAAACACCATTGGAGCCCAGGTATTACAACCGGTTGTCCGTTGTAAAACGGAAAGTCGTCCCCAGGACGTTCAATCCAGTTGAAACGATTAATGGCAATCGTTGTCTCATTGGGTTTATTGAATGATTGTGAGTTCATTGCATTCGAAATAACTTTAGGTTTGACAATCATTACGGACGGACACTTTATTGCTAAATGCCGAATACCTTGCAGCAACCGGCATTGCCGGCTCGTCATGGATATTGAGATCGTTTTGCGACACCGGCATGATGAGGGGTTCGGGAGTGGTTCCTTCAGGAAAAAGAACCGTACCCTCGGCCGTCGTCCCATCAGGCAGGGCAGGCTGCATGGAAGGGTTGGCAGGATATCTGCTGCCATCAAACTTCAGAGCAACCGTTTTCGTGACCATGCCGCCACCGCTGACCGTAAGCAACAAGTCACGCCGGCCGTTGGTCATTTCATTGCTTACGGTCACAGGCGGGCGAACGAGAGTTGAGCTGGAGAGGACGGTGAAGCTTTGGTCTCCTCCCTGAAACACCAGCATTGTGCAGCCGCCCGAACCGTACCAGTAAAGGTGTATCATTTTTTTGAAGAGTTCAAAAGCGTCGATAACAGGTATTTCTTAGCATATACAAAGGAATGAATACTATGAAAAACCATACAATATTTTTTTTGTTACTTCTGTCCGTTTTTTACACCTTGTCTGGTTGTGTTACTCATCTGGAAATGAATACACGTGTCGACCGGGAAAAGGGCTTGACCTGGTTCTATCCAGTGGCAGGTACAGATAACTATTATTCACCGAGGAAGGGCAAGAGTGATTTGAAATTAATCAAGTCGGGTGCAAACTACTGGTACAAAAATGACGAGGGAAAAGTTGTATGGTTTTACCCTCAAGGTGACAGGTTCTATTCACCTGGAAAGAAGGGGAAGCAGGTCTGGTGCAACCGATCTGGTGCAAATCTTTATTGTACTGAGAAATAAAAGTAATGACCTGTTTGCCAAAGGTCGTCATCATTGTTTCAAGCAAAAAAAACACGTCGTTACCAACGTGGAAAACGGGGGCAAGTCATGAAATATAAGGTTTGATCGATTAATGATTCGGGTCATGGCTCGACTGCTATCCAATAGAATATCCAGGCGCTGTTTATCATGTCACATTTCGGGGACATGGGCGACAGGATATCTTTCTCAATAATTCGGATCGACATCGTTTTCTCGAGGTATTGGCTAAAACCGCCAAGCGCTACAAATGGTTATATCATGCATATGGTCTTATGACCAACCACTATCACCTGTTGATTGAAACCGTTGATCCAACTCTTTCGTTGGAGATGCGCCGGCTCAACAGAGTCTATATACAAAGTTTTAATCGATGCCATTCCCGTATTGGTCAGGTCTTTCAAGGTAGATTCAAAGCTGTTTTTGTTGAAAAAGAAGGCTATCTTCTTGAACTCTGCAGATATATTGTCTTGAATCCGCCGGCAGCCGGAATGGTGCAGCAACCGGTCAACTTCAATTTTGTTGCATGGGGAAAAATAATATGGGGGCTACTGTCAGGAAGCAGGCTTTCGCGTCTTGGCCCGATTGGTAGGTGTTGCCGAAAGTGGATCATCAGGCCGGTAATGTTTTGGATATCTTCCCTTCATATGAGGAGCGCCAGAATCCCGGCAGATCTGAGGTGATCTGGATGGGGCGACCGGCAGGGGAGAGCAGATGCAGCAGTAGCGGCCGGCGTCCATTGGCGACTGTCGGCGTCTGGTCGAGACCGAACATTTCTTGCATTCGAACGGCCAGTACCGGAATGTCGCCGGAGTAGTTGATGGGGATCTTTGAGCCGCTGGGGACTATATAGTGGGTTGGGGCCAGTGTATCTATCTGCTGTTGCTGTGGATAGGGGATGCGTGCCTTGAGGGCGCCCTCGAGGTCTATTGCTGCCGGCTCTTTTGCTGATTTTACATCGTCCAAAAATGGTGCAAGCCACTCTTCCATCTCCGCCGGGAGCTGCGCATCACGCATATCGGGAAAGTTGTCGTCGCCTGCAAGAAACTTCCCGGCAAAACAGGCACGCTGCTGCCGGCTGCGCAGGGTTCCGTTCCACGGCAGCAAGCTCTGCTCCGATTTCCTGATCTGTTCCAGCAGGATTTTTTGTATGGCTTCCGGGTTCGGTTCGGTGAGAGGTTTGCCGTCCAGCAGCAGCTTTTGGTAAAGGGTCTGCGTCTCGGCGACGACAAGTCCGCGATCCCCATCCCAAGCCAACTGCTCCTGCTCCTGCAGCTGGTCGTTAAACTGATTGAGCAGGGTGACGCGATCATAGCCGAGGGCCAGGTAAATTCGAGCGTTGTTGCGATTGCCGTCAAGGCTGAAGACCGCAAGCCACTCATGACGAGATAGACTGTCGCCGGGATCGAGATACGCGCCCTGGCGACCGGCCGGCAGGTAGTTGACTTCACTCTGCGGGCGGCGGCAACCGATACGCTCCGGATAGGCCCAGGCAAGCAATCTGCCGTAATCGCAGTCGCGCAGTTTTTCCGAAGTATTAAGTCAGCGGGCGAGGTCGCATGCGGTGGCGGCTATTCTCCGGGCAAGACCCGTATCGATTCTGCTCTTGTGGATGCGGGGCAGGGATCTGGTCGAACCATTTTTCAGTAAACTCTCTATACTGTCGATGCGCAGTTGAAGTAGGGTCTGCGCTGCAATCCGGTGTCGATGACGATGCGGATCCCCTCGATGGTGAGGCTTGTTTCAGCGATGTCGGTCGCTACAACGATTTTTCGTTTGCCCGGAGGAGCAGGTGCGATGGCAAGATCCTGCTCACGGGCGGTGAGCGCGCCGAACAGCGGAGTGATCTGTCATTTTTCACCCAAAACGGTCGGCTGCTGCTCGGCCAACCGCCGGCAGAGTTGGCGAATTTCTCCTGCGCCTGGAACAAAGACGAGGATGGAGCCCTCCTCCTGAGTTACGGCCTGCAGCGTCTCACGGACGAGCTGGTCGATATTTCGGGCTGGGGCGTGCTCCCCGCGATACCTGATCTCCACCGGAAACTGACGCCCATCGCAGACGAGGCTGGTGCTGTCTGCAAGCACAGCTGTGAGTTGCTCCGTGGGCAGGGTTGCGGACATTACCAGCAGCCGTAGTTCCGGGTTGAGTGCACCCTGCAGGTCGAGACAGAGGGCAAGGGCGAGGTCGCTGTTCAGGTTACGTTCGTGAAATTCATCGAAGATGATGATGCCGATTTCAGCCGGTTCCGGGTCGTGCTGCAGCATGCGGACGAGGATGCCCTCGGTGACCACCTCGATGCGGGTCACCTCCGAAACCCTGCTGTCCATCCGTACCCGGTAGCCGACTCTCTGTCCGACATCTTCCCCCAGTCGGCGGGCCATGTAGCGCGCAGCCGAACGGGCGGCAAGACGCCTGGGCTCGAGCATGAGGATTTTTCTGCTCGCAAGCCACGATGCATCCAGCAGGGCGAGAGGCACACGGGTAGTCTTGCCTGCGCCCGGCGGCGCTGTGAGAATGATCTGGTTACGACTTGCCGACGTTTCGCTCAGCTCGGTGAGAATCGTCTCTATGGGCAGGGTGGAGTTGTCCATACAATCCGGTGTCACTGCTTACTACCCCGCATTTTTTGTGTTTACTGGTTTCTCCTTAGAGGATAAAATTGTTGATCGGCTCTGCACAGTGTTTTTTTCTGTGGGGGCGATCTTCCATGAGAAATGCGTGCTGAACTACCTGCTCAATCATCCGGCATGACAGTAACAAATCTATCTCAAATTGGTGGTTTATGAGGAAAAAAGAGCAATGTATTTGCGTACGATCTCCTTGACCGCCTCCCTGGCCTGCAATGACAGAACGGAATAATGGATTTTCCCTTTTTCCAGCATCAGGGATGTGATGCGATTGCCGACAAACGAAGAGATCTCCGTATTCACATTGATTTTGCGAATACCCAAGCCGATACACTCCTGTATGGTGTCTGCCGGAGTGCCTGATCCGCCATGGAGAACAAGCGGAATCTCCACCTGCTCATTGATAGCTGCCAAGATATCCGTGCGAATATCAGGCTCACCCGTATACATGCCATGCACGGTACCTATGGAAACGGCCAGGGCGTCAACCCCGCTGTCTCCGGCAAAGGTTCCGGCCTGCTCCGGATTGGTATATTTTTCGTCAGCGCCTTCTTCGTTTGATTCCATCCCCAGAGCAAGCGACCCCAGCTCTGCTTCGACTGACACTTTGGCCTGTGCGGCAAGGCGTACAACCTGACGAGTGTTGGCAAGATTTTCTGCAAAGGGCAGGGAGGAACCGTCATACATCACCGAGGTAAAGCCGGCCTCAATGGCCCGGGCAATCAGATCAACGGATTTGCAATGATCCAGGTGCAGGGCAAAGTCTACCGTATATTTCGCGGCAAAATTTTTTGCCAGACCCGCAACCTCGTTAAGCTCCATGTTAGGGGTATAGTTTTC
This sequence comes from Desulfobulbaceae bacterium, assembly GCA_963678525.2. Taxonomy (GTDB): domain Bacteria; phylum Desulfobacterota; class Desulfobulbia; order Desulfobulbales; family Desulfobulbaceae; genus Desulfogranum. The sequence goes on along the minus strand of CAXXDG010000001.1, from coordinate 280,066 downwards.
GCCAAACGCGATGATAACGGGCAGGCCTGATTCCTCTGCGGCCTCAATCACCCCACGCATGGTTTCATAATTGTAACAGTTAAAGGCTCCGGCGGCACGATTTCGCGCACTGTAAAACGCGAGAATTTCCTTCATCGGACGCAGCATGGGTGTACCCCCTTTCTACTGGATTTTTTCTACTATGTTTTTCAAGGTTTCCGGCCCCCCCACATTGCCGGGAAAGATGATATACGGCATGTTGGGGAATGTGCTTGAGCTGTCGGTCAGCCATACGGGAATGCCTGGTTCAACCTGCCCGAGAACCAGAGCTTTTTTCACCTGCAGCGCTTTGGTTCCGATCTCACTGGAGGTAATACCGCCTTTGGCCACTATAAAACGCGGTTTGATCCTGATACCGCCGACGATACTGGTAACTCCGTCAGAAATCATGACCGATGCCTTTAATGCCTCTTCTTTATCCCTGAATGCCTGCACAAGGGGGGTGCGCTTAGTATAGACAATGGCTGTTTTACCATCTCCGATGGTCTGTTCGGCCTCATGCACCACGCGTTGTATTTCCGTCGCAAATTGATCAGAATCTGCGTAGAGATCTGAATTAAAGGCGATTGCATGGAGATGTTTCAGCTCTTTGAGTTGATTGAACTGTTCCGTGGTTTTTTGGGTATAGGAACCGATGACCACCAGCCCGCCGTTGGTGTTGTTTTCGTCAATCAATTCATTACGCTGCAGGAGCGGTATATCCTGTACATCGCCCATGATTTTGGGGATGGCTGCTGCGGTTCGCAGCATAAACCGTTTACCTGCACCTACCGCTTTGAAAAAGGCAGCCATAAAGACCCGGATGTCATTGTACTCAATGGCATTGAGCACCAGCTTGGCAAACCCCTGCAGGGAGCAGAGCTTTTCCGTCAGCGCCTCAACCTGCAGGTTTCGGAGTTCTTCAAGGCTCACGGTTACAACCTCTGCAGCGGGAAATGCATTATCGCTTTTTTCCGCCACCCATTCGGTGAGATCAGAGGAACTGTAGCCGAAGGTCTTGTCATTGGCAAATTCAGTTTTTCCTGCAGGGATCAGCTCATCGCCGTACTGTACATAATGGATATTGTTGAGGGTAAAACGGCCGCCCTCCTGAAAAAACGGGCAAATGATTTCGCCGTCAAACACCTTGTTCGAGTTGGCTTCAATGGTGTCTTTCAGCACTGTGGTTTCCAGGGGATAATGGCCCCGCAGGATGGAATCACTGCGGCTTATCAATATGTAATCAACCCCGGTCTTCTGCGCTGCCGCCTCCATATTTTCAGCAATGGCGGCGTGCAGGGCTGTTGTTTCCTGAATACTTAAGGCCCGTGAGTTGGTCAGGATGAAAAAAAGACGATTGTCAGAGCTGAAGGCCTCTTCAAAAACAGCCTGATCCCAGTGGGTGTACACAAAGATATTGTTAACGGTCTGTACACCGGTGGGGTCATCGTCAAGCACTACTATTTTTTTGTCAAAAGCGGTACTTGCCTGCTGCAGCAGTTGCGTCACCCGGGATGCATCATATGCAGGAAACGATTGCAGTATTGCTGCGTTAACAGCATGACTGGTAGTATTCATAACCACTTGTACTCCTGAGTGTTATAGCTGGAAGAGCGGAACATTTCTTAAATCGAAAGACCCAACATTTGTCTCGCTTCCGAAGGGGTTGCCGGGCTGTTGCCTGTAGCCTTGATTAAGGCGGCTACTTTTTCGACGATGGGCAGGTTGGTTGCGGCTTCCGTGCCGTTGTCAAGAAACTTGCTGTCCTCAAAGCCGACCCGGACCGTGGATGCCCCCATGCCGAGAGCTGCGGTGAAGATATCGTAGTCGCGGCGATAGGCGTGGGTAATGCCCCACAACGCATCATCAGGGATGAAGCTGCGCATGGCGGTAAGAGCCTTGATGGTTGCCGGTGCAATGCCTGGATGCCCGAGCACGATACTGAACAGAAGCGGAGCGTGAAATTTAAACTCCTTGCGCAGTTCACAAACCGTATGGATCATACCTATCTCAAAAACTTCGATTTCAGGGACCTTGCCGGTTTTGATGATTTCTTCGATGCAGTATTTGACCTCATCAATGGGATTTTTATATATTGCCGTTCCCAGATTGCAGGAACCCACATTGAGCGAAGTTGTCTCCACTGCATCATAGTAAAGCGGAGCGCAGCGCTGCCCAATGGTCAGGTCGGACACTCCTCCGGTGGAAGCCTGGATGACGATATCGGATTCCTTACGGATCAGTTCTACAATCTGTTTAAAGACGGTCAGATCATCGGTCAGGCTGCCGTCAGCCTTGCGGACATGCATGTGCACCATGCCTGCTCCGGCTTTGGCGCAATTGATCACATCTTCGGCAATGGCTGCAGGATCAATGTTGGTATCAGTCGCTGCGGTGGGAGCAACTGAAATGAGTATTTTTCTCATGTGGTATCCTCAAGCTGTACAGAATACTGTTATTGCGATTGATTTGTGCAGACGTAGTACGAAGGGGCTGTCAGATGTACTGCAGACAGCCCCTGTTATGTAATGTCCTATTCAGTATCAGAGTCGAATCCTATTTTTGCTTCAAATTCGGAAACGGTCGTATCGGATCTCTGCCGTCCCATCCTTCAGCAGCCTCCCGAATCAATTGGAACATATCGCCTTTGGGGCCAAGAACCTCGGAGAGCTCTATGACTGTGCCGGGATGGTATTCTTTGTCAAAGTAGACAAAGCGGCCGTTGCTTCCGACCTCCCCGCTCATGGTGACGCTAAATCCGTTATCCAGCATCTTTTTGAGGTCGGCATCAAACTGCGATGTCCAGAAGGCGACATGCTGCAGACCTGTGCCGTATTTTTCCTTGAACTCCTTGTATGAGGAGGGCGCATCGTTACGGGTCTGGATCAGTTCCACCTGGATATATCCTGAATTGGCCAGGGCAACCGAATTGTGGACTTCATACGGTTTGCCTTTGTACCGGTAGTTTTCAATGGGTACCCGTTCATTGTAAAAGAAGGGGCCGACACCCATAACTTCGGTCCAGTATTTCATGGCAGCTTCAATATCTTCTACGACATAACCGAATTGTCGAATTTCTCCTAATAATCTACTCATACCTCTCACTCATTTCAGTTCATTATATGGTTTGGCAGCCAGGTCGAAAGCATGGGCACCAAGGTGACCAACAACAGGGACAACAGCAGGGAAATCAGAAACGGCAATACCCCGCGGATGACTTTTATAAGGGGAATATCGGCAATAATCGAGACCATGTACAGGCTCATGCCGACCGGCGGCGTCAACAGGCCGATCATCAGGTTCAGAACAAAGACAATGCCCAGCTGAATCGGATCAACTCCGACTGCGCTCATGGCAGGGGTGACAATCGGCGCAATGATGAGAATGGCTGCGATTGATTCCAGGACCATACCGGCAACCAGCAACAGCACATTGATAATCAGCAGGAGCACAACCGGGCTGTCGGAAACCCCGAGCAGAAACTGGCTGACCAGTACAGGAACCCGGTCAATGGTAAGCACCCAGGCAAAGAGCGCGGCTGCCGAGACAATGAACAGGACGCTCGCTGTTGCTTCTATGGTTTCCAGTGCTGCCTTGGTCAGTGCTTTGAAACTGAGCTGACGATAAAAGCATTTTCCGATAAATACAGCGTACACAACAGTGACTCCGGCCACCTCGGTGGGGCCGAAATATCCGCTGATCAAGCCGCCGATCAGCAGTACCGGTGCAAAGAGGGCCGGCAGGGAAATCAGCATTTTTTTCCCTATCAGGGCCAGGCTCGGCTTTGTGTCATCTCGCGGCAGATCGTACCTCCCGGCCATGTAGGCGATCTGAATAATCAGCAAAATGGTAATCAATATTGCCGGAATGATGCCTGCCAGAAGAAGTTTGACTGCAGAAATCTGTGTGGCCGCAGCAAAAATAATAATTGGTATGCTGGGAGGGAAAATCGGACCGATTGTTGCCGCTGCCATGGTGATGCCTGCGGCGAATTCGTCCTTGTACCCCTGTTTCCGCATCATGTTGATCTGCAGATTGCCCAGGGCGCCGATATCGGCAAGCGCAGCCCCTGATATGCCTGAGAAGACAAGGCTGACCAGGACCGTTACCTGAGCGATCCCGCCACGAATTCTGCCGACGAAAAGCCGGATCAGCTCAAAGATATGGCTGGTTACCCCGGAGACGTTCAGGATGTTGGCTGCAAGAATAAAAAGGGGAACCGCCAGCAGGGGCGTAGAGTCAAGTGCATTGACCGCCCGCTGCGACAATACCGAGAGAGGCAGGTCATTGGTGATAATGACGACCGCAGCAGACAATCCCATGGAAACGGCAATGGGGGCGCCCATTACCAGCATGATAAAGAAAAGGGTGAGTAACAAAAGGCTCATACCCGACTCTCCCCTGTTGAAGTTGTATCCTGAATCCTTGCCGAAGCACCGCTCATACGTCTGCCGGAACAAAAGATGATCAGGCGGAGGGCGGTGCCCAAGGTGCAGCTGATGATTCCAATGAAGGCCGGGCCATAGAATACCCAGTTGGGCATTCCGCTTGCCGGAGTCGAAAAGTGACCTGCCTGCAGCAGATATCCCATGAAACTGACCACCAGTAAAATCATGAAAACAAGGACAGCCAGCTCATTGATGCAGCGCAAAACTACGGCAGCCTTTCCCTTGAAACGGCTGCTGAGCAGGTCCACGGAAATGTGTCGTCCCTGAAACTGCAGATGAGGGATGGTAAAGAAAACAACGATCAGGCCTGTCAATCTTGCCAGTTCATCGGCCCAGGGTAGGCCGATGTTCATGAAGTTCCTGCTTATAACCTGCAGGGCAATCAGTATGGTCATCACGGCCAATGCAATCAGGGCGCCGGAAACCAGCATCCTGCTCAGCCGGAGCATCAAGTGTTCACAGGTATCCAAGAACGAATGCCGCTCGTTTTGTGTGTCCATTGTGTGTATCCTTGGCCAAGGGGAAGCCGCGTTATCTGCTGAGGAAAAATGCCTGCTGAGAATACGTGGCTTCCATGCTGATTTTTGAGGGTACCGTGCTTATTTTACCGCGTCGATCTGTTGGTATAAATCGCCGTATTGGTCTGCAAATTTCTTTTCAACCAGGTTTTTGACATTGGCTCTGAATGCTTCCTTGTCCAATCCCTCTTCCGGGCCGATAATGTTCATGCCCAGTTTTTTCAGTTCTGCAAGTTCTTCAGCTTCCTGATCCTTGACGGCATTGGTCGCTTTCATGCGGACCTCTTCAGCTGCTTTCCGGATACCTTCCTGCAGTTCCGGGGAAAGTTTCTGCCATTTTTTTTCGTTCATGACGATAACCTGGACACCCATGATGTGGCCGGTCAGCATCATGTGTGACTGCACGTCATACAGTTTGTTGGACAGCACTACATTCACCGGATTTTCCTGACCGGAAACTACGCCTGTGGCAAGAGCGGTAGGAACTTCAGACCAGTCTACCGGGACGGCGACCGCCCCAAGTCCTTCAACCGCAGTTGTGTAGATAGGGAATGGAATGGAACGAATTTTTACACCGGCAAGATCTGCAGGCGTTTTGATCTCCTTGTTCGCCGTCAGCTGGCGGGTACCAAAGTAATAACAGTAAAGAACCCGTACACCGGCATTCTTGATAAGGCCTTCATTCAATGATTGCATCACCGGGGAGTTGACATCGGTCACCTTGATCAGGTGGTCGAGATCCCGGTACAGATAGGGGGTATCAAGGGCGGCGAACGGTCCGTACAGGGAACCCATGCCGCCTGCGGTGTTATGTGAAAGCGCGATCACTCCGGTGGAAACGGATTCTGCCAGTTCCTGAAGTTTACCCAGCTGGGAGGATGGATATACGGTGATGTTCACACTGTCGTCAGTGTATTTTTTTACTGCCTCGGCAAACCAGTCAGCCTGCAGGCCGGCGATGCTGGACGGTGCATTCATGTGTCCGTAGCGAAGCTTCACGGTTTTGGCCTGTAGGCTTGATGCACTCGCCAGGGTCATGGCAATGCAGCAGACTGCGATGGACAGCATGCTGACCAGGCTTCCTGTATGGAAACCGCCGTTACCGGTTTGGGAAAAACGCCTCTCTGTTTTCATACCTTCCTCCGTTTGATGCAATTTTTGATTGATTTTGATGTGAATTGATTGTTCAATCAATCTTGTTAATAGCCAAAAAACATGAACTTGTCAAAATATTTTATCATAGTTAGATGATGGTTTTTCAGGTTAAGGGTTGATTTGAAAAATATTTATGGATATTACTTGTGCTTATGAACAGACAAAAGAAAGTGCGTCCCGGTATCGTGGAAGTTGCCCAGGCCGCCGGCGTATCGACAGCTACAGTTGACCGGGTTCTCAACAACAGGGGCGGCGTCAGAACCTCGACCATGCAACGGGTCCTGGATGCGGCCAAAGCTCTGGGCTATGCTGCAACACCCCAGGGAAGCGGCCATGTGCAGGCAAAGGCACTACGAATTATTTTTTTACTGCCAAAGGGCACGAACCCTTACATCAAACACCTGGCAGAATTGATAGGTTCCGGTGATTTATTGCCGCGTACTCAAAATAGTATTTGTCGGCATGAGTTCGTTGAAGGGTTTGATGCGGCAGCCCTGGCTGAGGGGATAGAGAAATGTATAGGAAAATATGATGGTATTGCCATTATGGGGCTTGAGCATCCCCTGGTCCGCGAAGCCGTCAACAATGCTGCCCGGAGAGGTACTCCGGTGGTCACTATCATAACCGATCTCAGTCACAGCGCCCGGGCGGCTTTTGTTGGTCTGGATAATAGAGCTGTGGGAAGAACTGCTGCCCATCTGCTGGCAAGTATCTGCAATACCAGTGAAGGGGATATCGGCTTGATTGCCGGCAGCTTGAGCTATCTGGCCCACAATGAGCGGGAGATGGGCTTTCTTTCCTATATGCAGGAAAATTTTCCGAAATTACGGGTGGTCGGGGCCCGGGAGGGCCATGATGACTTCAGGGAAAACTACGAGTTAACCGATACACTGGTTAAACAGCATCCCGATCTGGTCGGGATTTACAATATCGGTGGGTCCTCAGGAGGGGTAGCCGCCGCCTTGCAGGAAAACAAGTGTGAAAATACACTGGTTTTCATTGGCCATGGCCTGGGTGAGGATACCCGGTTGATGCTGCTTGACGGCACCATGGATATTGTCATCCATCAGGATCCGGTGGCTATGATACAGAATACCTGCCAGGTGTTTTCCAATATTGTCATGGGAGTTGATCAGCTTGCCGGGATTCCCAAGCTGTCCATGCAGATTATCTGTCGGGAGAATCTGCCCTAGGTCGTTTACGGTCAGCTGCCGCTTTTTTCATAACAGCGAAGCGGTGTCATCGTTGCGGCCGGCCAACCTGGCCGGCCGTGCTGGTTTATATGAAAGTCTCCGGCAGAGAGCAGAAGGCGCCCTGCCGGAGTGACAAACTTTCATGCTTCGTTGTGGCTGGCCAACCTGGCCGGCCATGCTGGTTAGTAATAAATAACACTCCTCTTGCTTGCAAAATCATGTGAGCTCATCAGCTCATTTAAAACACGGGCAATATTTTTGCCTCCGCGTTCAGATGGTTCCAAAGGAGATATGGAAGAGTAATCAGCCGGCTCATTAAAAGTTTGTCTGAAGTCGATAACGGGAATGCCAAGGTGAAAAGCTTCATACAAGATGACATCATTGAAAATCGATACTGCGGCTAACAGTGGAGGCTCTATCCCGGGGCATGTGTCATACATTGAGCATACAACGGTCTTTTTATCCAGCGATACAATATATTGCAGCATTTTTTTGTACAATGTATGGAATTGTATCTTCATCTCCATGAGATGATGCATGCCTTCATACAAGGTAGATACTTTTTCCTTGACAAATCCGGCATACCCTAAGGTGTTTGTTCCACCTACATTCACAACCAGGTGGGTTGTTTCTTCTGAAATTTTCCGACACTGGTCCGGGACATCTTCTATGCCGGCGCCGTCAAAGGCCAATAGCTCTACGTCCCATTCTTTGTTTTCCAGCAAATGAATATGATCCAGCACTGCCTTGCCAGGCGCAACATACGATGCGTTGTCAAAAACAGAATCACCAAGTAACGCGACCTTGTTACATGTGGTGTTGTTTTCAGATCTTTGATGCTTCGGTGTTTTCATATCGTTCCTGTTTCATCGATTGATTGGGGGGGGCTGGGTGGACTTCCCGTGAGCTTGTTGGGAATATGTAAAAATTATATGCCTGAAATGGACAATCAGGAAGCCTAAAATAGAGCTGAACAGGATTTTTCGAATAAACTCCGGGAGCATGTGCAGGTTGACGAATGCCATTGAATGCAGTTAATTGGTCAGAAGGAGAAGTATCACATTATCTTTAGAGGAGGAACGTCATGTCGTACACGCATATTCTGACTGAAGTAAGTGATAAATTTGTCGGTACCATAACATTGAACCGTCCTGAGCAGTTAAACACCTTTAATTCGCAGCTGGCGATAGACCTGGCTCAGGCACTGGAAGCCATGGAGACAGACCCCAAGGTCAGAGTTATTCTCTTGAAAGGTGCGGGCAAGGCTTTCTGTGCGGGGATCGATGTCAATGAGCTCGAGGGTAAATCTCCCATGGAGTACCGGGCCTGGATCGAGCGGATGGAGCACCCTCTTGTTTACATTGCCAGGATGAAAAAACCTGTGATCGCTCAGGCACAGGGGGTTGCGGCCGCCAACGGCATGGGCCTGGTTGCGGCCGCCGATCTGGCCATTATTGCCGAGAATACCAAAATGGGCCTCACAGCCATCAATGTGGGCTTGAACTGTGTGGGGCCGGTGATCCCGGTGTCTCGATGCGTGGGCAGGAAAAAAGCCCTGGAGTTGCTCCTTTACGGCGAACTTGTAAAAGGGCCGGAGCTTTTGGCCTTGGGATTGGTCAATAAAATGGTGCCGAAGGAAGAGTTGGAAGTTGAAGGATTGAAATGGGCGGAAGATTTGGCTAAGAGAAGTCCCGTGGCTGTACAGATTGCCAAACAGGGATTCTACGCCTCAGAGGATATGGATTACTTCCGTCAGTTTGATCTGATGAACGAAGCCTTTGCCAGGTTGTGTACGACGGATGATGCCAAAGAAGGGGTCAAGGCGTTTTTTGAAAAACGTCCGCCCGTCTGGCAGGAAAAATAACCCCAGTTTAAAATTTTCCAGTGGCGTAGTCAGCTGTTCCTACACGGAGCATAAGAAACACCCCTTGTCTCTCGACAAGGGGTGTTTTGTTTTCCAGTAGTAATAGGTGGTTTCCTTTTTTTTGGCTCCTGTTTTGCATGTACTAAGATGGAAAACTCAGAAATATTAAAAAATGACAGCAAAAGGCGGCAGATATGTACAAAATTGTCGATACTACCTTACGAGAAGGTGAACAGACCCCTGGGGTGCAGTTCAGCTTGGAGCAGAAAAAGCAGATTGTGGACCATCTTGCACGGATAGGGGTGCATGAGGTTGAGCTGGGTATTGCCTCCCCTCTGTTCTCCTGTCTGCCTGAGCTGATCGCCTATGCCCATGCTGCATATCCCGAGCAACGATACTCCCTCTGGTCTCGTTGCCGAAAAGAAGATATCAGGTGTGCGGCTGATCTGGGTATTCGTCGGATATCTCTCTCCATTCCTGTTTCTGATCGGCATATTTTTAACAAGCTTGATAAAAGCAGGGAATGGGTGGAACAACATATGCTGGCCGGTATTTCCCTTTGCACAGCCTTGGGGTTGGAGACGGCTGTCGGGTTTGAAGACAGCTCACGCGCGGATATCGGCTTTCTGCAGTACATGGCGCGTCAGGCTGAGCGCGCAGGAGCATGGAGAATTCGTCTGGCGGATACGGTGGGAATTCTCTCGCCGAACAAAATGGGGAATCTTGTTGTCCGGGTGCTGGAATACCTGGAGCGGGCTGAGGTCGGCGTGCATACCCATAACGATTTCGGCATGGCGACAGGAAACGCCGTGGCCGCCTTTGAATACGGCGCTAAATGGGCGGATGGCGCAATGTTGGGGCTTGGCGAGCGTACCGGTTGTGCCCGCCTGGAAGAACTGATTGCCTATCTCTCTCTGGTCTGTGAGCAGCAGGGATTGGAGGTTGGTGCCCTGAAAGCCCTTGCTGAATATGTTGCTGATGCTGCCGATGAGCCTGTTGAAGCGCGCCGGCCGGTGCTGGGAAAAGCGATTTTTGCCTGTGAGACCGGGCTGCATCTCCAGGGATTGTTTAAGGATCCCCAGACCTATGAACCTTTTTCACCGGAGTTGGTCGGCGCAGAGCGCAGGTTGATGATCGGGGCAAAAAGCGGGCGCAGCGCCATTCGATATCAGATGAATCGCCTCGGCGTGGAAATAGGTAGTGACGCTGCCATGGACAGATGCGTTGCCGCTGTTCGCGACGCTGCCCAGGTAAAAGGGCGGGCGCTCAGCGATGCTGAGTTGGTTGCCTTGTGCAGTGTTCACTGAAGAATTCTGAAAAATAAAAAAAGCCTGTTACGTATTGTAACAGGCTTTTTTATTTTGAGTGTATGACAGGAAAGAAGCTGCTGCTGTGTGAATCTTTTCTCTGACGTTCAGGCGGAAAACTGGTTGTTGATCTGTTTGTACGGGTTTTGTTTGTCCAGTCCGTATTTTTTAATTCGGTACCCTATCTGGCGCTGGGTCAGCCCCAGTTCTTTGGCTGCCCTGGCCTGTATCCAACCGTTTCGTTTAAGGGCTGCGACAATTTCTTCGCGCTCCATATCCTTGAGTGACTTCGGCGAGTCGTCCATCTCCACGTAGTGCTGGTGGGCGGCGGGCTGTTCATCCGGATAACCGGGCTGCGAAGGATACTGACGGTATGGCTGCGCCTGCGCCGATGACGGCATAAAGGATTGGTAGGCAGATATGTTTGTCGGAAGGTCATTGATGGTCAGGCGGTCATGTTCCGCCAGGATTACCATACGTTCCACAAGGTTCTGCATTTCCCGAACATTTCCAGGCCAAGGGTAGGCCATGAGAAAATCCAGTAGTTCTGATGTTATCTTCAGCTCCCTGTTGTTACGACGGTTACTTGCAACCAGGAAGTGGTTGAGCAGGAGCGGGATGTCGTCCTGCCGCTCACGGAGCGGAGGCAGCATGATCGGCACTACATTGAGTCGGTAATAGAGGTCTGCGCGGAATGATCCTTCCGTAACCGCCTCTTCGAGAGAAACGTTGGTCGCAGCAATAATACGAACGTCCACTGTAAATGTTTTGGTGCCGCCCAGCCGTTCAAACTGTTTTTCCTGGAGCGCGCGCAGCATTTTAGCCTGGAGCGCCAGCGGCATTTCACCGATTTCGTCCAAAAAGAGCGTGCCTCCGTCGGCCAGCTCGAAGCGCCCCGGGCGATTGCTGTGCGCTCCGGTGAAGGCGCCGCGTTCATGGCCGAAGAGTTCACTCTCCAGCAATGTTTCCGGCAGGGCGGCACAGTTGACTTTGATAAATGATTTCTTTTGGCGAACCCCGCTTTCGTGAATGGCCCGTGCCACCAGTTCTTTTCCTGTGCCCGATTCTCCAAGGAGCAGTGCCGTTGCGTCGCTTTTGGAAAGTTTATCTATGATGCTGAAGACTTCCTGCATGGGCTTGGAGTTGCCAATGATGTAATGGCCGTTGTGCACCTGGTGCAATTTGGCCTTCAGGTTTTCGTTTTCCTTGAGCAGTTTTGCTTCCTTACGTTCAATTTCCTTATGCAGGGTGAGGAACTGGGCGATCAGTGTCGCCAGTACGGTCAGAAAACGGATGTCTTCTTCAAAAGAGACATCGTCATCAAATATACGGTCTACAGTGAGAACTCCTGCCGGGTTTCCCTGTACCATAACAGGAACGCCGAGAAAGGAGACTGTTTCACGGTTGAATTTTGACCTGGCGCCTGTCCGGTTGAGAAACAGCGGCTCGCTGTTGATGTCCGGGACCACAAAGGGGGATTTTGTTTTGAATATCTGGCCGCAGACCCCTTCGTCCGGGCTGTATACTCCCCGCATCTCTTCTTCCTCGGATAACCCGTATGAGGCCTGAATGGTCAGCTGCTGTCTGTTTTTATCATAGAGGAGTAAGGTGGCTCGCTCCATTTTTACGGTGTCGTAAAGGACTGCGAGAATGTTTCCCAGAGTGGTGTCGAGGTCAGCGGCATTGCCTATCAGTTCCGTGATCCTGTGGAGGGCCAGAAGCTCCATGCCCTGTGTGGTGGATGCTTCCGGTGTTACTTTTCGCTGGTTGAGCGCCATTGGTTGTGTTTCTCCTGTGTAAAGCAGAGTATGCCGGATGTGGATATTCCGATCTGGTGGACAATGCTCGTGATGAATGATTGTGTGGTCCGGGTTGATCGATCACAGTTCCACTATTCCGGAAAGCAAGTGCTGTACCATTTTTGTTTCTTGTCCAGGAGTGGCGGTAACTCGACGGTTTAATGCCACTTCTTTGTATGGAGGATACAAAACTGTGCCTGCTCGTTTACAATTATGTGCTGTCGGCATGTTGTTTTTAGCATATTTGTAAAAATACATGTTTTTGAGCGGGCAGGTGAGATTGTGTTCAAAATTGTATGTTTATCTACAAAATAGAGATGTGATAAACAAATTGTGCTATCCACACCACTGCATTGTAGGACGTGAAATTTTGATAACCATTATTATTTATTTGTAAAGCTCTTGATTCTATTGAATAAAAAAAAGTTATCCTGAGGTGGCACACGCTTTGCCATAGAAGGGCATGAGATGACAACCACCCCTTGCCGGACTGGTAGTGCAGGCGGCAATGAGGTGGGAAGGTTCAAAGGATTATTCCTGATAAGAAGAACTACAAACATAACACAGTAGGAGATGATTATGAGAAAGGTAGCTATCTACGGAAAAGGCGGCATCGGCAAATCTACAACAACACAGAATACAGTTGCCGGTCTGGCTGAATTGGGACGGAAAGTAATGGTTGTAGGTTGCGACCCAAAGGCTGACTCCACCCGTCTGCTCCTCGGCGGTCTGGCGCAGAAATCAGTTCTCGACACCCTGCGTGAAGAAGGTGAGGACGTTGAACTTGAGGATATCCGTAAAGCGGGATACGGCGATACATGGTGTGTTGAGTCCGGCGGACCTGAGCCGGGTGTTGGTTGTGCCGGTCGCGGTATCATTACCTCCATCAACATGCTTGAGGCTCTGGGTGCCTATGACGAGAGCGAAGGTCTTGACTATGCGTTCTATGACGTACTCGGTGACGTTGTCTGCGGTGGTTTTGCCATGCCGATTCGTGACGGTAAAGCGGAAGAGATCTACATTGTCTGCTCCGGTGAAATGATGGCCATGTATGCAGCAAACAATATCTGTAAGGGTATTATGAAATATGCGCAGTCCGGTTCGGTCCGGCTTGGCGGTCTGATCTGCAACTCTCGTAATGTTGATAACGAGAAGGAAATGATTGAGGAGTTGGCGAAAAAAATCGGTACCCAGATGATCTACTTTGTTCCTCGCGACAATGACGTACAGCGTGCAGAGATTAACAGGAAGACCGTTATAGAATGGGATGGTACCTGTGCGCAGGCTAACGAGTACCGTGGTCTTGCCAAGGCAATCGATGAGAATGAAATGTTTGTTATTCCTCAGCCGCTTGAAATTGAACAGTTAGAGCAGTTGTTGCTCGATTTTGGTCTCTTGGAAGAAGCGTAATCAGTTGTATAAGAAAAATTAACAGTACGAGTATTAAGGAGATAGTCACCATGATGATCATGATCAGAGCAATTGTACGCCCGGAAAAAGCAGATGACGTTCTTGCAGCGCTTATGGATGCAGGTTTTCCTGCGGTAACGAAGTGGTCAGTCGCTGGACGCGGTAAGCAGCGCGGCATTAAAATCGGCGAAGTGACCTATGATGAGATCCCCAAAACCATGCTGCTCAGCGTTGTTCCTGCAGAAGACAAGGAATTTGTAATTAATACCATCATGGGTTCTGCCCGCTCAGCAGGTAAAGGCGCCTTTGGTGACGGTAAAATTTTTGTCAGTGAAGTTGAAGAGGTGTACACCATCAGCTCCGGTATTAAGGAAGGCGCCTCGAGTGAGGAGGTTGCCGCATGAAAGAGATCATTGCCATTGTTCGCATGAATATGATGAACAAAACCAAGGCGGCACTCACCGACGCCGGCGTAGATGCATTCTTCGCCAACGATGTGCAGGGTCGCGGAGTGGGGTTTGTAAATCGAAAGGTTATAGAAGGAGCCACTGAAGGATACGAAGAGGCTGCGGCACTGCTCGGAGAAAAAGGTAACCTGTATCCCAAGAGAATAGTAACGATTGTGGTTGAGGATGAAAGGGTTGATGATATCGTCAAGGCAATCATAGCCGTCAACCAAACTGGAAAGGCAGGGGATGGAAAGATTTTTGTTCTGCCCATGGCCGATGCTGCCCGCGTGCGTACTGCAGAGCGTGGCGCCAAGTCGATACGTTAATATCTGCAGGAGTAATATATCATGGGAAAAGCAGAGAAATTAGTACAGTGGGAGCCGAATAACGTTAAAGAGAAGCTCCTTGAAAAATATCCGCCCAAAGTGGCACGCAAACGCGCCAAGTCGATCATGATTAACGAGGCGCTGGAGAACACCACCCCTGAGATCCAGGCTAACGTACGAACCATCCCTGGTATCATCACCATGCGCGGTTGTACATACGCCGGTTGTAAGGGGGTTATCATGGGGCCCACCAGCGACATTTTAAACCTGGTGCATGGCCCTGTCGGCTGCAGTTTTTATGCCTGGTTGACTCGACGTAACCAGACCGATGCAAACGCCCGCGGTGAAGATAACTTCATGCCCTATGCATTCAACACCGACATGCAGGATTCCGATATTATTTTCGGTGGTGAGAAAAAACTCGAGGCGGCGATTCAGGAGGCATATGATCTGTTTCATCCAAAAGGAATCGCTGTCTTTGCTACCTGTCCGGTTGGTCTGATTGGTGACGATATCCACGCAGTCTGCACCAAGATGCGTGAAAAGTTTGGTGATTGCAACGTTTTTGCCTTCAGTTGTGAAGGATATAAAGGGGTTTCCCAGTCAGCCGGTCACCATATTGCCAATAACGGCGTGTTCACGCATCTGGTTGGGAAAGGAACGCCTAAAACCCAGAAATATAAAATCAATCTGCTTGGCGAATATAACATCGGCGGTGATGGTTTTGAGATCGATCGTGTGCTGAACAAATGCGGTATCACCAACATTGCAACCTTTTCCGGCAACTCCAACTATGATCAGTTCGCCTCTGCAAACCAGGCTGACCTGAGTTGTGTCATGTGTCACCGCTCAATTAACTATGTTGCTGACATGCTGGAAGAAAAGTATGGGATTCCCTGGATCAAGGTAAACTTTATCAGCGCCGGGTCTACCGCCAAATCCCTGCGTAAGATTGCTCAGTACTTTGGCGATCAGGAACTGATAGACAAGGTGGAAGAAGTCATCGCAGAAGAGATGCCGGCTGTAGAAGCTGCTCGTGATGCGGTCCTGCCCAGAACTGAAGGTAAGACTGCCATGATGTTTGTCGGCGGTTCCCGTGCGCATCATTATCAGGATCTGTTTAACGAAATGGGCATGAAAACCATTGTGGCCGGATATGAGTTTGCCCACAGAGACGACTACGAAGGCCGACGCGTGATTCCTAACTTGAAAGTAGACGCAGACAGTAGGAATATTGAAGAAATCGAAGTTGTGCCGGACCCTGATCTGTTTAGCCCTCGTAAATCCGAAGAAGAACTGAAGAAATTGGATGACGCCGGTTTCACGTTCAAGGATTATGAAGGTATGGCCGCTGATATGGAGAAAGGTACCATGTGTATCGATGATCTCAATCAGTATGAAGCTGAAAAACTGGTCGAATTGATGAAACCGGACGTGTTCTGTGCAGGTATTAAAGAAAAATACTCTATCCAGAAGCTCGGAATTCCAATGAAACAGTTGCACAGCTATGATTCCGGCGGACCATATGCAGGGTTCAAAGGCGCGGTGAATTTCTACTATGAAATAGAACGGCTGGTAAACAGCAGGGTCTGGAGCTATATGAAAGCCCCCTGGCAGGAAAACCCTGAACTTTCCGCGACTTATGTTTGGGAATAAACACGAGATATTAGAAGGTTACGAATATGTTATTACAGCATACACCAAAAGAAATTGCAGAGCGTAAGGCTTTGACCATTAATCCGGCCAAGACCTGTCAGCCCATAGGTGCCATGTACGCGGCACTCGGTATCAAAGGCTGTTTACCCCATAGTCATGGATCCCAGGGTTGCTGCGCATACCATAGAAGTGCATTAACCAGGCATTACAAGGAGCCTATCTCCGCTGCAACCAGTTCCTTTACTGAAGGTGCTTCTGTCTTCGGCGGTCAGGCGAACCTGCTGCAGGCAATTGATAACATTTTTACCGTCTATGAGCCCGATGTCATTGCGGTACACACCACCTGTCTTTCCGAGACCATTGGTGATGATTTGCCGCAGATTTTTATGAAGGCAAACAAGGACGGCAAAATTCCTGAGGGAAAAACCGTGCTGGGCGCAAATACTCCCAGTTATGTCGGTTCCCATGTGACCGGTTTCTCCAACATGGTAAAAGCCATGGCTGCATTGGCTGAGCCGCAGGAAACCAAAAACGGTAAAATCAACATTATACCGGGATGGGTTGAGCCCTCGGACATGGAAGAGATCAAGCGTCTCGCCGGACTGATCGGGATCAAAACCACCATGTTCCCTGATACATCCGGCGTGCTCAATGGTCCGCTCACCGGCGAATATAATATGTTCCCGGATGCAGGGACACCCATTGAGGACATCAAGGCTGCCGGCGGCGCCCAGGGCACCCTGGCATTGGGTGAGTGGTGTTCGGCAGACGCCGCCCGCCTGTTGGATACCAAGTGTAAAGTGCCGTGCTCTATTTTGGACATGCCCTTTGGGCTCAAGGCAACCGATCGCTTCATTGACGCGCTGAGAACCCTTGCCGGAACCACTGTGCCTGATGAGATCGCAGCAGAACGTGGCCGCCTGGTTGATATGATTTCCGATATGCACCAGTGGGTTTACGGGAAAAAAGTAGCCATTGTCGGCGATCCCGATCAGCTGATAGCCATGACGGAATTCCTGGTATCCATTGATATGCAGCCCATTCATATCGTAACCGGTACGCCTGGCAAGAAATTTGAAAAACGTATCAAAGAGATCACTGCCGAGATGGGCCGTGAGGTAAACGTAAAGGCGGCAAGCGATATGTTTATGCTCCATCAGTGGATCAAAAATGAGCCTGTGGATCTGATCATCGGCAACACCTATTGCAAATACATTGCCCGTGATGAGGACATCCCGTTCGTACGCTGGGGCTTCCCCATTCTTGACCGACAGGGGCACCAGCATTTTCCAACCGTCGGTTACATGGGCGGTTTGAGACTTCTTGAGCAGATCCTTGGAGTGCTGCTTGACCGTAAAGACCGCGATGCAACTGATACCCAGTTTGAACTGGTCATTTAACTAACATATATATGCAGCAGTAACCCTCCGGGGTTACTGCCGCCCCACCTTTACCCTGTACAGGGGCTCCCCATGAATGTTCTTTCCTTTGCTGCCTATAAAAACAACCTGACTACTCAGAACACCTATTTTGATCGTTCAGTGGTTTTGTTGCCTATTGCGCCCGAAGCGGTTTGTCGCACCCAATATGCCCCTTCCAAAAAGGCAACCCAAAATAGGTTGCAGCCGGGAGAGGCGGTGGAGCTGTTTGAAGAAACCCGGGCTCATTTGCAGTTAGGGGAAGATGTCCTGGTTGGTGTTGCCGGTCCCGGAGACCCCATGGCAACACTTGCAGAAGTTATTGAAATCTTTGCTCTTCTTCGGCAAAAATATCCTCAGGTATGTTTTGGCCTGCGAACATTGGGCTTTGGTATCGCAGACTATGCGCAGACACTGGCCGATGCGGGTGTTCAGTATGTTGAACTGATAATCGACGGTTTTGATTCTGAAGATATTGAAGCCGTGTATCAGTGGATTCGGCCCGCTCGAAAAACTGTTCCTTTGCCGGAAGCCGCAGAGCTGTTGCTCCGGGAGCAGAAGCGTGCTGTTGCAGCCTTGGGTGAAGCAGGAATCACAGTTTGCGGGAGTGCTACCCTGTATCCCGGAGTCAATCTGGATAAGGCAGAGAAGATCGCCCGTCAAGCCGGTGAACAGGGGCTGGCCGCATTCTCTTTTGTACCTGGAAAGATATATGGAGAGGGCGGTGAGGTCGAACAGGAACCCGGATGCGAGGCCATGGCCGAACTGAAGGCAAAGTGCGCAGGTGTACTGCCGATGATTCACTCTCTCGGCGACTTTCAGATCGACGGGGATGAGTCCGGAGCAGGCGCCGTTGTTTCTTCGACATTACCCAAACCCAGCAAGGAGCGTCCCAACGTTGCTGTAGTCAGCTCCAACGGCATGGAGATCGACACGCATCTGGGTCATGCTGTGAAGATCCTGGTGTATGGTCCACGGCAGAGAGACGGATTGGCAAGTCTGATCGAGACCAGGGAAGCGCCTGAACCGGGTGGCGGCAAAAATCGTTGGCAGGAATTGGCTGCAACTCTTTCCGACTGTTTTGCCTTGCTTACCGCCAGTGCCGGAGAAAGCCCGAGAAAGATCCTTGGAGAGCACGGCATCAGGGTTATGGCTGTAACCGATGATGTGGAAGGATGCGTTGATGTGCTGTACGGCGGCGGAAAAAAAGGAAAGGGTAAAAAACAATAACAAAAACAACAACGCAGGCGCGGATGCGATGCCTTACCGTGTGTGCGAATATGTATAGTAATTAAAGGAGAAAGTGACATGGCTATTCCAGAGAAACAGATTCTCGTTTGTCAGAGTTTTCGATTGAAAGGTGATCCAAAAGGAATCTGTCATAAACAGACCGAGGGCTTTTTGCAGTATATTGAAGAAGAGATTCTCGATCGCGGTCTCGATATGCAGGTAATCGCCACCGGGTGTCTGAAGCAGTGTGAGTCCGGTCCCATCATGGTGATTCAGCCTGATAACTGGTGGTTTAAGGGCGTGAACAGTGAAGAGATTATCGATGCCATCCTTGATGGCGTTGAAGACGGCGAACCGCCTGCGGAATATTTGATCGGCTGAGAATGCAGTAAAGAAGATACGCGCACGGCAACGGTGTGAGAGCGCCGTTGCTCCGCGTATTCAGCTGAATTCTCTATGGCGTCAAGGTTACTATCATACAGAGGTGATCGTTATGATTGGTGTTGAAATAGATGATTGGGAAACGTATCGCCGTGATGGCGAGCAATTCATGAATGTAGCCAAAAATGCCTGGGAACAGCGAAAAAAGGCTTTCTCGCCCGAGACACTGTACAATCTCGTTTGTATGGGTATTGAAAAGTTAGTCATGGCTTTTCTGATGAAAAACGGCGACCTTGCTGAAAATCATACCATTGGGGATTTACGTTTTGCCCTGAGCCGTCACTTACTGTTGAGCGGTGATTTGATAGAGAAACTCAACTATTTGGATTCCTTCCAGGAGATCTGTGACGTGGATAATTATAAAATACAGATCCCCACCGACGAGGATGTGGACAGGTTCCTCAGTATCGGAGAGGAGGTCCACAGCTTGCTGGCGCCGAAAATGGCCGACTAGGAGTCGGTCGGAGAATTGCTGTTTCTCCGACAGGCTCCTAAAGAGTTTATCCTAATTATATTTTCGAGGTATACAATGAATAAAGAAACCATGGAAAAGATTTTTGAATATGCGTCCATGCCTGTACATGGCACACTCTCCAGAAAGTTAAGGAAAGGGGTGAAGCTGCAGGTTAATGAGGGGCGGGTGTATGCTGATGCCGTCATGTTTCTTGGTGAAGGGTTTATCCGTATCACTGAAAAACTTGATAGCGAGACGGTGAACACCTACTATAGCTGGGATACTATTGAATCAATCCGAACAATAGGCTCTGAAGAGTAATTTTACCATTTGAGGTGTAACGTGAGTGCGCAAGCGGCTGTCCCGTTTCGACCATTGGGAATAATCGTTACGATGTTGGAAAGTACCGGGTATCAGATGACCCATTGCTACGATGACCTGATTTTTATAGAGCATAATGCATTTTTGCTGCAAATGGGTGATGAGGGCGAAGAGGTGATGGTTTGGTTTAACACCGAGAGTGAACCTGATAAACGTGACGAAATTTTTGAGGCGTTACATCAGCAGGGAAACCTTTTCGGTCTGCAGCTCATTCGCAAGGGGGAGTATGCATTGGTTCCCAACGAAGAGGAAGAAAGTCTGCAAATACAATTTCAATAAGACATGTTTTCATCCGGTCATGCCTGCTCTGGGCTGACTGTCTCCTTCGATGCCCTGTTGTTCGGGGCATCGTTTTTTTTGGTTTTATCACAATAATGTAACGCTAGAGCGGAAGTCCTATAACTGTCCTGCTGTATTCCTTTTTGTAGCATTTTCTACAAAATCCAGAGGCTGTGCGCCGTTGATCTGCTACGTTTTTGTAGGTTTGATTTTGCGTTTTTTTATAAGTTGCTGTTTTTGCGTAATTGGCGCGAAAAGTGTCATGCCGGCACACACCTTGCTCATATACAGGAAAAGATCATTTATTTACTTTTTCATATACAAGGAAACAGAGTTATGAGCACAGCAACAGTACTCGATGAACGAAAGGGGCAGATAGTTCGCAAGGGATCCGCCCCTTTTGAAATAGACTGCAACAAGGACAGCCTTGCCGGCGCAGTCAGCCAGCGGGCCTGTGTTTTTTGCGGTTCAAGGGTCGTCTTGTATCCCATTGCAGATGCCTTGCACCTGGTTCATGGCCCCATCGGCTGTGCCGTGTACACCTGGGATATTCGTGGCGCTCTGTCCTCCGGCCCTGAAATACACAGGCTGTCTTTTTCCACTGACCTGCAGGAGATGGACGTCGTCTTTGGTGGGGAGAAAAAACTGGAAGCCGCCCTCGATGAGTTGATTGACCGTCACAAACCCAATGCAGCTTTTGTCTATTCGACCTGTATCGTGGGGCTCATCGGCGACGACGTGGAAGCTGTCTGTAAAAGGGTCTCTCAGGCGAAAGGCATTCCGGTTTTGCCTGTACAGTCCGAAGGCTTCAAAGGCAACAAGCGCGCCGGGTATGAGGCGGCCTGTAATGCTCTGTCCCGCCTGGTGGGAACAGGGGATACCTCAGGGATTTCAAAATATTCCATTAACATTCTGGGAGATTTCAACCTTGCAGGAGAGATCTGGCTCATCCGTGAATATTACGAGCGCATCGGCGTTGAGATCGTTGCCAACATTACCGGTGACGGGCGGGTTGCAGATATTCAGCGGGCCCATGGGGCTTCCCTGAATGTGGTCCAGTGTTCCGGAGCAACCATGGAACTGGCAAACATCATGAAAGAGAAATACGGCATCCCCTCCATTCGTGTTTCCTACTCCGGTGTGGATGACATGGCCGAGTCTTTGTATTCAGTAGCTCGCCATTTTGATGACCCTGAACTCATGGAAAAAGCAAAAGCTCTGGTCAGGGAAGAGCTGGGGGCGCTGCTGCCTGACCTGAAAAAATACAGAGAAGCTCTGAAGGGAAAAAAAGCCGCCATTTACGTGGGAGGCGCATTTAAAGCCTTTTCATTGATCAAGGCGTTTCGCATGCTTGATATGGACGTGGTCATGGTCGGCTCTCAGACAGGCACAACCGCCGATTATGAGGAGCTTGAACAGGTTACCGATGACGGCACCATTATTGTGGATGACGCCAATCCGCTGGAGCTTTCCACATTCATACGAGAAAAAGACGTGGATGTGTTTGTCGGCGGCGTCAAGGAACGCCCCATAGCCTATAAGCTGGGAGTAGCCTTCTGTGATCATAACCATGAACGAAAAGAGATACTTGCCGGATTTCAGGGGATGCTCAATTTTGCCCATGAAGTATACATCTCCGTAACAAGCCCGGTTTGGAAATTCGTACCCCGGAGATCCGGTGAGGAGAGTGCGTCATGAGCAAAATGCCTAATTACACAGCAACCACCAATGCCTGTAAACTCTGCAAACCGTTGGGCGCCTCGCTGGCCTTTCGCGGCATAGAGGGATGTGTTCCCTTTCTGCACGGCTCCCAGGGGTGTGCGACCTACATGCGCAGATACATCATCAGTCATTATAACGAGCCAATTGATATCGCCTCCTCTTCCCTTGGAGAGAAGCACGCCATATATGGCGGGGCTGCAAACCTTAAACTGGGGCTGAAGAACGTCACCGCCAAATATTCACCCGAGCTTATCGGAGTTGCCACCACCTGTCTTACGGAAACCATAGGCGACAATGTCCCCATGATCCTTCACGAGTATCAGGAGGAGTTTGGTACGGAAAACTCCCCTCAGGTGGTCCATGTTTCCACGCCGAGTTACGGCGGCACCCATATGGAAGGATTTCTGGCTGCAATCAGGGCCACGATCGAGCAGCTCAGCGGACCGGCGGCCAAGCATGATAAAGTCAACATATTCAGCGGATTTATTTCTACTGCCGATATTCGCTATATCAAGGAAGTCTGTGAGGATTTCGGCCTCGAATATTCCCTGATGCCTGACTACAGCGATACACTGGACGGGCCGGCTCTCAACGAGTACCCCCTGGTACCCAAGGGCGGTACGCCGCTGGATGATATCCGCAAAATGGGCGGCGCCAGGGCATCTGTCGAGCTGGGTTCCACACTCCCCGGCAAAACCGCAGGTACTGTTTTACGCGATAAATACGGGGTTCAGTTGTATCAGGCGGGTTTGCCCATCGGCATACGCGAGACCGATGCTTTCATGGATCTGCTTGCTCGGATCAGCGGCAATCCGATTCCCCAAAAATATGTTGGAGCAAGGGGGCGCTTGATTGATGCCATGGTCGACGGGCATAAATATATCAGCGGGAAGCGTGCCGTTGTTTACGGCGAAGAAGATCTGGTCGTCGGCATAACAGCCTTGCTGGCGGAAATAGGCGTGAAACCCGTGCTTTGCGCATCCGGTGGACACAGCGGTAAGTTTGAAGAAAGTATTGCCACGGTTTTGGAAGGCCTGGATTGCGCCATGCCCATTGTCAAAGAAGATGTTGACTTCTTTGATATCGAACACCTGGCCAGGGAAGAAAAGGTAGACATGGTTGTCGGCCATTCCAAGGGATACTCTTTTGCCCGTAAAATGGAACTGCCCATGATTCGAGTGGGATTTCCCATCCATGACCGGGTCGGCGGCCAGAGAATCCTGCATCTCGGCTACCACGGCGCTCAGGGGTTGTTTGACCTGGTCACCAACACCGTAATTGCCAAGAAACAGAGCGACTCGCCCATCGGCTACAGCTATATGTAAACGGAAGATGCACCATTTAATGAGGATATGACTATGACGACTCCACAGGATAAGGAATTCTTGAAACACCCCTGCTTTAATGTAAAAGCCAAAGGAAAATACGGGCGCGTGCATCTCCCGGTTGCCCCGAAATGTAATATCAAATGTAATTTCTGCGATCGTAAGTACGATTGTGTGCTCGAGTCAAGGCCGGGCGTGACCAGTAAAGTGCTCACCGTTGAGCAGGCCGGGGTGTATATCGGCCGCGTTCTAGAAAAAGAACCGCGCATTACGGTAGCCGGCATTGCCGGTCCCGGAGAGCCGTTTGCCAATGGTGATGAAACCATGGGCACGATGCGGATGATTCACAAAAATCACCCTGAAATGCTGCTCTGTGTTTCCTCCAACGGCATGAACATCGGCCCCTATATTGATGAGCTGGCAACACTGAATGTGAAACATGTCACCATCACAGTCTGCGCCGTTGATCCGGAGGTCGGTCAGAAAATTTATTCATGGGTCCGTGACGGTAAAGTCGTCTACAGGGGGCTTCAGGCAGCGGAGATGTTGCTTTCCCGTCAACTTAAAGCCATTACACGGCTGAAGGAGCATGGGTTGACGGTCAAGGTAAACTGTATTGTGATCCCGGGGGTCAACGATCATCATATAGAAGATATCGCCAGGAAAATGAAGGAGCTCGGCGTAGATCTGTTCAATGCCATGGCGCTCTTTCCCAATGTCAATACACCCTTTGGCAACCTTCCCCAGCCGGATAAGGAAACCATGGAAGAGATCCGCTCGATGGCGGAACAGTATCTGCCCCAGATGCGTCATTGCACCAGGTGTCGTGCTGATGCGGTCGGCCTGCTTGATGATGACAAAACCGAAGAATTCAGAAGCTGCCTGTCTTCCTGCTCGAGCATTAAACCCATGCCGGTCAACGGACGCCCCTACGTGGCTGTAGCCACCCTGGAAGGTCTGCTGGTAAACCAGCACCTTGGAGAGGCCAAATCCTTTGAGGTCTGGGAAATGGACGGCGACAGCTACCGGAAAGTGGAAGAACGGCCGGCAGCAGAGATCGGCGGCGGAATTAAGCGCTGGCATCAGCTTGCCCGAATCCTTGGTGACTGCAGGGCTGTTCTGGTCAGTGGCGTGGGGGAAACCCCCTATGAAATTTTAAGCGGCTCCGGCGTCAAGCCTGTGGAAGCCTCGGGCTTTATCGAAGACGGCTTGCGCGCGGTATATGAAAACAGAGATCTCAATCAGCTCCGCGGCCGACGCAATCCCTGCGCTGAAGGAACCTGTACTGGGACCGGCGGCGGTTGCGGCTGATGAGGTATGTCCGGATTTCTTTCCTTGCCGGGACCCTGAATTCGTGAGTGTTCACGGATTCGGCGGCTGAGAAATTCGGTCTTGCAGTACCCCTTGTATTTCCTCCCTCTCTCTTCTTGGGCATGCGGGCAAACAAAACCGGTGGTCGTGTTGTAACACCGGTTGCCCGCATGTTTTTTTCACCCCATTCTTCCTCGCATACGCCGCGGTTCCTTCATTGCTTGCTTTGTAACTGATTACTGGATGCCTGAGGGCACGCCGGCCGGCGCAGCGTATTTGTTCATATGTAAGCCCGGCTGATAGCGGAAAGATCAGGTGTACTGTGAGCAGTTGCCTTGCTTTTAGCCTTTTTTTCTGCAACACTATACAGGTGAGCAGGGCCTTTTTTCCCGCTCACGTCTACTTCATACCTTTCATAAGGTTATGAGAATTCCAGGCTCATCTTTCCATCGGAGCAATCCATGCATATTCTTGAGGATGTGAACGTCAGCACTCGATTACGGCATTTCGAACCGATACAGGGGACCACCGCAGACGGTATTGTCACCCTTTCATTGCGAGAGTACGGTCCCATGCTCTGTACGGCGATCCATGACGGCCACCACATGTTCAATTGGCTCAAGGAAAACTGCCTGCTCAATGAACAGGAACGGTTGCAGGAGGAAGATCCTCACACTGCCGTATTACTCAAGGATATGGGTATGGTGGTTCAGGCCATGGACTCGAGGTATATGTATGACCTCAATCGTCAGCCCGGGGAAGCTCTCTATGAGGTGGCCTGGGATAAGCCTGTCTGGAAAAAGCCTCTGGCAGATAACGAGAGAAAGGTCCTTCTGAAACGGCACAGCCTCTATTATCAGCTGCTCAGCGAAATTGTTGAAACCCTGCTGGCGAGATATGACCGTTGTCTGCTCATTGACCTGCACTCGTATAATGGACATCGCCAGAGAAAGGGAGCTCCTCTGTTTAATATCGGCACGCATTTTATAGATACAGAGGAGTTTGGTGGAGCGCTGTCCTGTCTCCTGGAGCAGTTGGCGCAGATACGCCTGGACGGGGTGGATTGCTCGGTCGCCTGCGATGACGTCTTCTCGGGAAAAGGCTATCAGGCGGAATTTCTCCACACCCATTACCCCCGTTGTCTGTGTATTTCCCTGGAGATCAAAAAAGTTTTCATGGATGAGATAACCGGTGAAACGGACCAGCGGAAATTGACGGCTCTTCAGACTCAGCTGGGGGCGGCTCTGGGCAAGCTCGGGCATTTTTTTGCCCGACGATATGCATCCTGTGGATAGAGGCGTTGCTTTTTGTAGGTAATCCGAACCGGGCTCCAACTGGTTATGGAGCCCGGGTGATGAGCTGTGGGAGAGCCGTTTGATTACACTTTGAACACGCTGACCAACTGATTCAGCCGGCGTGACATCTCAAGCAGTTCCTCTACGTTCCGGGAAAGACCTGAGCTGCTTTCAGATATCACCGAGGAGGTGCTGTTCACATCCGCCATATCGGTGGTGATGGAGTCCGCAACCACGGTTGTGTTGCTGATGTTTTCATTCACTTCTTTTAATCCCAGGCCGGCCTGTTCAATATTTTCGGCGATCTCCCTGGTCGCTGTCGACTGTTCATCCACACTGGAGGCAATGGTGGCCACGATTTCATTGACCCGGTTGATGACATCGGTAATTTCGTGAATCTCCTGAACCGACTGGTCCGTGGTCGACTGGACCCCTTCTATCTGCAGGCGGATGTCCAGGGTTGCTGCGGCAGTCTGTTTTGCCAGTTCCTTGATTTCGTTTGCCACCACGGCAAAACCCTTGCCCGCCTCACCAGCACGGGCCGCTTCAATGGTCGCGTTCAGGGCCAGCAGGTTGGTCTGTTCGGAAATCTCGGTAATGGTCTCGGTGACGTTGTTGATGGCCAGAGCAGCCTGTCCGAGATCCGCCATCTTTTTAGATGTTTCACCTGCCTTGCTCACAGCTTCTTCTGATATGGAATGCGCCTGTTGCGCGTTTTGGGCGATCTCGTTGATGGTTGCGGTCATTTCTTCAGCTGCACCGGCAACCATGGCCGTGTTGGTGGTTGATTCTTCCATGGCCGCCGCAACGTTGGCCAGGTTAGCATTCATTTCTTCCGCAGCCCCGGAAACAGCGGCGGAACGTTCCCAACTTTTTTGTGCGTTTTCAGACATTTCCGACGCTACGCCGTTTAACGTATGGGAGGCGTTTTCGATCTGGGCGCTGTTGTTGATAACTCCCGTAATGATGCCGTGGAGTTTTTCCACGAAAAGGTTAAATTTTTTGCCGACCTCGCCGATTTCATCGTCGGCTGGAATTTGAAGACGTTTGGTCAGGTCACCTTCGCCTTCTGCGATGTCGGTGAGATTTTCCACAACAGTATTCAAACGGTTGACGATCCCATAGGCAATCATCAGGATGATGGAAATAATGACCAGAAAAATCAGGCCTGCACTTGTTCCCATGGTGAGGAGATCTTTTCTCACCTGGCTGTTCATGTCACCTCGTATGGCGGCCACTGTGGTGTCGATATTGTCGATATACACACCTGTACCGATCCACATCTGTGTGCCGGGGATCATTTCCGCGTAACCCAGTTTGGGCTTATCGTCATTGGAAGGCGGTTTGGGAAAAATATAATGGACAAAGGAGCCGCCTTTTTGGGCGGCTTGCATGAGTTCACGTACAAAATAGACGCCGTCTTTATCTTTAGCTCCTCCAAGGTCCTGGCCCTGTTTGGCTTTAGCAGGCGGCAGCGCTACACAGACGGTTTTGTTGTAGACAAAGTAATATCCTGACTTATCATCTTCAAAACGAATGTCATCTATGAGTTTCCGAATGGTGTCGATCTGTTCGTTTTCATCCATACCTTCAATGGCATGGCCCAGAGTTACGGCAGCCGTATGGGTCGCAACCTGTAACTTGACCTTCTGGCCTTCCAGCATAATTGCAGATGTTTCATCCAATCCCTGGGTTTTTACCTTGTTTGCGCTGGAAACAGCAAACCAGACCATGAGGGCAAACAGCAGAATGATAAGAGATATGACAAGGAACATGCGTCTTTTGACGCTCAAACGATTCAACATTGGAGGACTCCTTCCGGGAATGTTTGCTTTTCACCTGTGTTCACGTGCAAATAGCCTTTTTATAAAGTAACTGCTCATAGGGGTCCTGTTTGATAACTTCCCCGTATTTGTAACTGGTTACAGGGTACACTGTGAGCAGTTGCCTTATAAGAAGAATAGGCCTGGAGTGAGTCCGATGTCAAATAGTTATAGGTTTTCGACGGGATTAGACATCGCCGGTAAAGGTTGACGAGGTCAGATCCCAGCAGGTGACTATGCCGTTTCTCCATTTGGCAAGCTGCACACTGCCGTCCTGGGACACGACAATGGCCATGACATGGTGCAGGGCGTTGCAGAGGTGATACACAGACCGGTGGCGTGACCCGGAGCCTTCTATTTTTTCCAGGGTCACCACCTTGCCTTCGGTATCACTGGCCATGGCGATTTCCGTGAGTTTGTCAAGGGATCCCACAATCATGCCGCCGAAACCAATGGCGCCCCCTTTGTTTACCACCACAGCCCCGTCCACCGCGGCAAGGCTTGCCATGAACTGGGCCTGTTCGTAAAGAGCCTCTTCCAGGTCATAGGTGGATTCGTGGCGCAGGGTTACATAATCATCCCAGGTAATTATTTTATCCGGATCGTTCGGGTCCGCCAGATGAGTGGCGGCGATCTCTATGGTGCGCTGGAAAAGGCGCATTTGTCGGCGGATGGCTTCGTCGTCGGCAAATGCGTATTTTAAGAGGATATGGGGGGAGTCGCCTCCCAGTTCCGGGGGCCGGTCACCGGGGAAAATCAGAAAACTGCCCCCATGACTGGCCATGCGAGTCGCGCTGATGGTTCTCTTCATGAGTTGAAACTGCATGCTTTCAATGAACTCATCGGTAATTTTTGCAACAGGCACATTTGCAGAACTTCTGAACGTTTCATGGAGAGCAATGATATCTTCCCTGTCGGTGGCAAAAAGTTTTTTTACCCACTGGGAAGTGAACACATTTGCAGAAAAGTCTACTACCCTGCCGCAGTTCAACACTGCCAGCGTCTTGATGCCGCGACAGATGGTGAGCATGCCGGGACCATTTACATGAATAACAAGGGCCTCGGGCAGTGTATTGGATTGTTTACTTCCCCCCCGTTCACTCTGCAGCCAACGCTTACCTGAATTAATAATGCCCCAGATCTGGAAGCCTGTCTGGGGAGTAAAGGAAACGCCGACCAGGGAACGCTCAAAATCCACGGCAGGCGACAGACGACGCAGTTCATACTCATTGAAAGGACGTTTGGCAGAGAACAGAATACGTTGAAATCCGCTCGGCGGCCCTTGGCCGGCAGGAAACGCGTCCGATTCCAGGATAATCAGGCGAATGTTAACCGGTCGGTTTTCTTCACGCATCATGCTGACCTGGTAGCAGGTGGAGATCACTTCCACCAGGTTTTTGGTATCAGGAAGGATGTAACCCCCCGTTTCATCGGCAGATGAAGAGGGGTCTGATACGTTCCATTTTTCAGTGATCAAAGAAACAAGTTCAGTGGGATAGACGTGCATGGCGGCCAGGTGCTGATTGTATAGTGTGTGGTTCCCCTCGTTTGCAAACAGCCGGCTGGGTAAAAAAGAATCATCTGTTGCTGTTCTTCCGTGTAAAAAGGTGCCGGTATTGCACAGGAATATATAGTATATTTGTAGCACATTTCGAAGCAAATACCATGCTCAACTTGTGGAAATCGTGAGTCTGTATATCTGAACCATGCATTTTTCCCGCAGTGATACAGGGGAACCATTCGGCCGGCCCAAAGGTCGGCATATTTTCCCGGCACGTTATATTCAGCTGTCTGCAAGATGATCTGATATTCTTTCTATTAAAAAAAATGTGAGAAATTCGGATTTGGAGATACTCCTAACATTTTCCTAAAACAAAGAGGGTATGAATACATGCTGCTTTCTGAAAGCCGGGCGAGAGATGGAGTACTTCTGCATGCGAGGTGTGCTTTGAATAGACGAAAAACAGACAAGACCCAGGATGATGAGGCTCTCTCTTCCATTGCACTCAGCAGAGTGATCCAGAAAGAAATTCTGAGCAAATTCAGGCCGGGCGATAAAATCCCTTCCGAGGATGAGCTGAAAAAGACGTTACAGGTCAGTAAGCACACCCTGCGATTGGCCCTGGATATTCTCAAGACAATGGGGCTCGTACAGAAAGTACACGGCAAAGGGACCATTATCCTGCATCGTCCTATCCATTACCCCATTCACAGTTATGCGCGATTCAGCAAGATCCTTGAAAGCTGCGGTCGGAAGGCTGATATTAAAATCCTGCGTAAAATGGGGCTGCCCGCTGGGCGGGAAGTGGCGGAAATGCTCCAGGTGGAAGAGGGGGAGCCGGTCATCTACCTGGAAGGAATAGGCTATATGGACGGCGCCCCATTCGTGGCCGGCAGCCGGTATCTCGCCTACAACATAGTCTACGATGTACTCAGAAGCTTTACAGGCGGTTCATTGCACGAGTTCATATATGATCGGTATAACATCACCCTGAAGAGAACCATGAACCTTATTTCCGCCCATATTCCCAACGAAAGCGACTGCCGCAAACTGAATATCACAGCCAATATCCCGGTGTTGCAGATCAAAAGCGTGAATGTGGATAAGAGCACCGGGGCGCCCGTCGAGTTTATGGACAGCCGGTTTAAAAGCAATGCCGTTCAATTGTCCGTTGATCTTGAGGGAACCCTCTAACCCATTTCTTTTCCTGCCCCGTGCACGGTTACTTGCGGGAAAGGGATCTCCCAGCCGTTTTCCGTGGCACATTCCACACACCACGCATTCAGGGTCCGTTCGATACGTTTACAGATATCTGCAGTGTCTCCTTTAAAGTCGGCAAGCACCATAAGATCAAGCGATGATTCATTTGCCTGCAGGAACTCAACCCTGAGATTGATCAGGCTCTGCCCGAACTCGACGGTCAGCAGTTTCCTGGAAATATATGCATCCAGGGCGGCAGGGACTGTGGTGGTTATAATGGGCTGGAGTTCGTAGCTGAGACCGAAGACCACCCTCAGCCTGTAATTGCGGGACAGATTGCGCGGGTTCCCTGCCAGGAAATTTGCAGTGGTATAGGTCCGGCGGGCGCCTCCGCGCTCCACCAGCTCCACCATCTCATGGGATTGACTGACCACGCGCGCCCTGGGCTCATCATGGACAACCACCCAGTCTCCTTTTTTACATGGAAACCAGGGTTCATCGGGTTGATATTGCCTGGAGGCATGGCCCACCAGCTGCTCAACAGGGAGACGAAGAGTGGTATTCAAGGCGGGGTTTGTCAGATTACAAAATACGTTTATGGAATCGACCCGCCAGGGGACTCCCAGAAATTCGATACGTTCCTTTTCGCGAACGGATCCGATATTGAGCATTAAACGGCCTTGCTGCCAGAGCCTTGGGACTCCCTGGCGGATGGTCCAGGTCAGGCCGATTATGAAAATAATGGCCAGGCTGAGGAGAAACCAGTCTTCCGCCAGGTACAATATCAGAAAAGCGCTGCAGACAGCCAGAAAGATGGAGATCCCCTGAAAAAGTATGTCCACAAGGCGAAGCTGAAAGGAGCGCCGGCCTCTTTCTTTGTGCAGCTTTTTGGGAATATAGACGAATAAAAACCGGTACAGCAGACGGCAGCTGAGCAGGATGAGGACAAAGGTAAGCAGAGCGAGAATGAGGAAACGGCCTCGATCCTTGAAAAAGGTGCGTACCGAGTTACGGGAATGTTCAACCAGGGAACCGTCCTGGCTGTTCAACTGATGCAGCTCCATCTGTGCCAGTTCACGCTTGCGCTCGAGCCTGCTTTGGATGGTTTCCCATTCGGGAAGCAGGGTTTTCAGTTTTTTCCCGACCTCTTTGTCCGTACTGATGTGTGCAAGATCCTCGAGATTGGATACTGCCTCGGAGGCGGTAAGTGTCAATTTGTCCAGCTCGTTGACGGTTTCTTTCAGATGCGTTCGTTGGCGTGCCCGGATGGTGAGTCGTTTGAGTTCCTTGATGGCCGGTTCCACCAGGGAAGCGATTTCTTCTTTCCAGTTGAAGGTCTCCGGGGCCTTTTCCACAAAGAGCGCTGATTCCACGCCGGTGGCAATACGCTCAAAATCCGTGTTGGTATCGGAGAGCTGACGGTCGAGCTTTTGCAATTCATCCTGGAGTTTTGTTTTTTCCGTTTCCGAGGCGCTGGCTTTGAGTTCCTTTTTGGCAAGTATAATCTGTTCCTGAAGGCTTTGCTGGAGTTCCAGCATTGAGCTGAGCATTGCAGCTGTTTCTTCAAGCTTGGTCTCCGGCTCCGCCTGCGCAGGTTCAAGTTGCTGCATGGCCGGTTTTTCGGTGCTTTCCCCGTTTTCAGTGGTTAAGGCGGTAGAGGCGGTGAGGAACAGGGCGCTGAAGAGAATGAGGATGAACGTTTTTTTCATAAAGTGCAGAGATAGGAATGGAAAAAAGATGAAGTCTGTTCATAATGATGGACGGACAATACCATTTTTAAGCTGTTTTTGGACGAAAAAGAGAGGGTAACTGCTTACAGGGCACAAGATCTCTCCGCGATCAGCCCGGCTTATGTATGAGCCGATACGCTGCGTCAGTCTGCTTACAGAGATATCAGCCACCCTGCAACCAGTTACAAATACTGGGTTAATCAAACGTGCCACGGTCCCCTGTGAGTAGTTGCAAGAGAGGGAGGGAAGGGGTAATACAGGTCACTGGAAAAGGGCGTTCACAGGAAATGCGTTGTATTTCCGGCGAATTTGCAGTAGTAGATCCGTCTTGAGCCTGCCGCCCGAGCGCATAGAAAAAGAAAATCGTCCGGGCAGGTAAAGATAACATGGTTGACGATTGCCGGTCGGTTGAGTTTTAGCTGCAAGGTATTATTATTTCAGAAAACAATCACCGGTAAACGCGTTGAGGTTATAGAAGGTATGAAAACTGAAGGAACGACACAAGAGGCTGAGGTTCGTATTCCGCTGGTACAGGCGCCGCCGTACCCGGAGCAGGATGATTTAAGCGCGGAAGAGAAAACGGAGCTCAAGGAGAAGATCAAAAAACAGCTGCAGGAGCAGAATGCAGTGCTGGTTGCCCACTATTATACTGATGGCGACCTGCAGGACCTGGCCGAAGAAACAGGCGGCTGTGTGGCCGATTCTCTGGAGATGGCGCGGTTCGGAGCTGAACAGGAGGCATCCACCCTGGTTGTTGCAGGGGTCCGCTTCATGGGGGAGACGTCAAAGATCCTGAACATTGAAAAACGGGTGCTCATGCCGGATTTGGCGGCAACCTGTTCCCTGGATGAAGGGTGCCCCATTGATCAGTTCAGGGCATATTGCGATCAATATCCCGATCATACGGTGGTTGTGTATGCCAACACCAGCGCAGAGGTTAAAGCTCGTTCGGACTGGGTTGTGACTTCAGGGATTGCATTGCCGGTTGTCAAGCACCTTGCCGAGCAGGGAGAAAAGATACTCTGGGCTCCGGATAAGCATCTCGGCCGTTATGTGCAGCAGATGACCGGGGTGGAAATGATCTTCTGGCCCGGATCCTGTATCATTCATGAGGAGTTCAAGGCGGACGCCCTGCAGCAGCTGCATCGAAACCACCCGCAGGCAGCGGTGCTGGTGCACCCTGAATCGCCGCAGGATGTGGTTGAGCTTGCGGACGTAGTGGGATCGACCACTGCCCTTATCGAGGCGGTGTGCACCATGGACAATCCCGAATTCATCGTGGCAACGGATGCAGGCATTCTCCACAAGATGCGGCAATTAGCTCCGGAAAAGGTCCTTCTGCCCGCGCCTACCCTGGGGGAAGGAGCAACCTGCGAGAGTTGCGCCCGCTGTCCCTGGATGGGCATGAATTCTCTTAAAAAACTGGCCCATGTCCTGGATACCGGAGAGAATGAGATCATGATAACCCCGGAACTGGCGGTACAGGCCCGGATACCTATTCAGAGGATGCTGGATTTTGCCGCACAGATGAAAAAGTAACTGCAGGATATCTTGAGGCTGTCATGAGATATCCGGGTTTTTCCCCGCATATCTCATGCACCTGAGAAAATCTCAGGAGGCTATGGTCTCCCTCGAAGGTCGAAACCTGCCCGTGGTAGGGTCCAGTCCCTGCAACAGGTATCGGGGATCCTGATACAGCGTGCTGATCACGCCTTTCTGGTTGCGGTTGATGATCAGGCGCACGGCAACATCATCCAGAGTCAGCATTTCGTAATCCGTGTCCGCATCGCCTGCGATGAGGGCTATGGGCTGATCGATAAATTTGCGTATAAT
Source organism: Desulfobulbaceae bacterium (assembly GCA_963678525.2). Lineage (GTDB taxonomy): Bacteria > Desulfobacterota > Desulfobulbia > Desulfobulbales > Desulfobulbaceae > Desulfogranum. Next base: position 245,980 of record CAXXDG010000001.1, on the reverse strand, counting down.
ATCCACCTTTCCCTGGCGAAAGGTTAGAGGATAATCGTGCTCTTCCTCGGTTGTCAGCAGGCCGCCCTCTGCCAGCTTCACCTTGATGCCGAAGATGTTTCCTTCCTGAACCGGGAAGGCGAAACTTCGTACGGCTTCCCGGACCAGCCAGCCGGTACTGGCGGAAACCACCTTGCAGCTGATTCCCTTGCCCTCCAGTTCTTCTATTAATTGCCGCATCTCTTCAAATGGTTTCATTCCCATGGGGTAGGCGGTTTTCACGTAACCGATGGGTTCGGGAAAATCGGCGTGCAGTTCGTGCGCAGCCAGGGGTTCGGCTGCAATTTCCCGAATGGTTTCCGCTGCCAGAAGAGCTGTCTCCTCAACCGTAAATCCCGCCAGGAGCTTGGCCAGTAACGGCAAAACGAACCTGGGGCCGAGCCGCTCATCCTTGCGCGCCATGGCCGCGTACCAGAAAAAGAGGGTTCGAAATCGTTCATAGGCTTCAAGATCGCGTATCTCCTTGATCGATTTGGTTTTTTTCTGCTCCATGAGCTCTGCATAGAGATCGATCAGGGTTGTGCGAAGTACGGAATACGGTACGCCTGCCAAAGGTTCTTCCAATTCAGGGATCAGGGCCGCAAAATGTTCCGCGTTCAGTCGATATTTCAGGTGAAAGAGCTGGTGGCGAAAGACCGCCTGCCCTATATCGCGAAAAATACAGGTGTTGTCAAAATCAAAAACCGCGCAATATCCTGGATCTGCCGTTGGGAGCGTATCGATGGCCAGTCGTATCCGGTTAATGTTTTGCGGGTGCCAGTTTGCCGTCATTGACACCAGGGAAGACTCGGATTGAGAATGAGACGAACACTGTTCGTCGATTGTGTCACTCGTATTCTCGCCGGGGGAAATGCACATATCGTCTGTCCGCTGTGGTTAAGCTGAGGTCATATTGTTTATAGGTGTGATGTTTCAGGTATAAAGCCGCGCAGGCTGAGTAGGAACTATAAAATACTCCATCGACAAATGCTTGAATTTTTTCTCGGCAAAAGCGCCGAAATTCGTTTGCTTGACAGGTGAGCTGCGGGGATAGCCGGCGTCGTTACTGCAGAAAGACGAGAGGAGAGGGGCAATAAGCCCAAGAGGAGTGCGAGTCGGCATATGCGGCAAGGGCGCCCCTGGACGCCCTTGCGCATCTGAAGATTACTCGGAGGTTTGCGGTGTTGCCTGCGGCAGGTATTGCGTCAATGGACAGCTTTTACAGCCTCCGCCGGGAAGATCGGTATTGTCATGAATTTTAGCTACGATATCTGCGACTGCGTCAGTGGTCACGGCATAGAAGTTTTCTTTGCCGATTTTGTCAAACAGATGGGTTCGCTCCATGACATCCAGGATCGGTCCCTTTGCATTGCAGACTGCAAATCCCAGCCCTGCGGAATGCATGCGGTCAACGATCAGGGTCAGTTCCTCTTCACCGGAAGCATCGATGTCGTTGATGCCTCTGGCGTCCAGGAGGATGTATCGCAGATCCGGCATATCGTTACGGAATTTGATAATCTGTTCGTCCAGGTAGCTGGCATTGGCAAAGAACAGGGCCCCGTCGAATCGCACCACGGCTATATGTCGGCAGCCGCGCAGCTGATATTGTTCCATGGATTGCAGGGACTTGTCTTTGTACATGGACAATTTGGCGACAACCGGCCGCATGGATCGATACAGGAAAACAGCCATGGACAGGCCCACCCCGACCATGATTCCCTTGTCCAGGTGCGGCGCATAGGCAAGGGTAACCAGAAAGGTGATAACCGAGATGATGCCGTCATGTTTTTGTGCTTTGTAAGCATGCACAAAACCTTTGGTATTTACCAGGCCGATAACAGCCATCATGATAACCGCCGCCAGTACCGCCTGGGGCAGGTGATAGAGCAGGGGGGTCAGGAAAAGCAGGGTGACCAGCACCATGATACTGGTGACGACGCTTGAAACACCGGAGGTCGCTCCGGCCTGCAGGTTGACGGCGGATCTTGAGAAGGATCCTGAAACCGCATAGGAGGAACCTATGGAACCAAGCATGTTGGCTAGCCCCTGGCCAATCAATTCCTGATTGGGGTCCAGCTTTTGACCGGTTTTGGCGGCCATGGCCTTGGCAATGGCGATGGCTTCCATGAAACCCAGCAGAGAGATAATGATTGCGGTGGGCAGCAGTTTCAAAAAGGAGCTGGGATTGAGATCGGGGATCGTGAATTTAGGCAGTCCTTCCGGGATCTTACCGACAATGGCGCCGCCGCCTGTCAGGAGCAGCGAATCAGTTGCCAGCGGGTTGGTGCCGACCTTGATCCTCCAGGTGCGGCCGTCTGTTTCAACGCCTGCAGGTACGTTCTCCTTGGGATAAAAGGTATATGCTCCGCCTGATTCCGTTCCTTCCAGTTTATATCCCCGAAGTTGTGTCCGAAGTTCGTGGCTGTGGGCCTTCGCCTGTTCAATTTCGGCGGTAAGCAGGGCCACTTCATTCTGCAGCTTGATCACTTCGATGGAAGGTCCGTGTCCGCCGGAATGTTCCTTTTTCAGTGTATCGATTTCCTTACCGATTCCTGCGCGGGTATCGCCAAGGTGCGTGGTTTCTTCAATGGTATGGTTGAATGCGGCAATGGTTTCTTCAATGCCGTTCAGCTGCAATGCGCTCACCGGAACTTTGGTGTCGTGGTTGAATCCCGTGAAATAGGAAATGAGCGTGGTGATCACGACCGCTACCAGGACATTGGGAATCCGTGGATTGATTTTGCGCAGGGTCACCATGATGGCAACAGCCCCTATACCGAACAGCAGGGTGGGCAAGTGGGTGTAGTCGAACGCGGCCTTGGCTACCCTAATCATTGTTTCATAGTGGTGGGGCGCCTTGTCCACGTACACGCCGAAGAATTTGGAAAACTGTGACGAGGCAATGATAATCGCCGCAGCGTTGGTGAACCCGTTAACCACCGGATGGGAAAGAAAATTGACCACCAGGCCGAGACGGAGGACGCCCAGGGAAAATTGAAAAACACCCACCACCATGGCCAGAACAACGGAGTAGGCAATGAACTCCGGGCTGCCGGCTGTAGCCAGCGGTTCCAGCGAGGCTGCGGACATCAGGGAAACTACTGCAACCGGCCCTGTAGCCAACTGGCGGCTGGATCCGAACAGGGATGCGACCATGGGCGGCAGGAAGGCCGCATACAAGCCGTAGTATGCAGGCAGCCCTGCAAGCTGTGCATATGCCATGGACTGGGGAATGAGAACCAGGGCAACGGTCAAGCCTGCAAGAACATCTATCTGCAAGCTTTTGGCGTCATAGCCTTTAAACCAGCCGAGAAAGGGAAAGATCTTCAAGAGTAGCATAGTATTCCGTAATGAAATTAAGTTGTCGATTGCAGCATACTCCGGCACGACTCGATGAGGTCGTTATAGAGTTCATCTGCCCTGTACAGCTTATATGTATTGAGTCTGACGAGACCGTCAACCAGGGTAAAGATGAGCAGCGCCTTGTTTTTGGTGGAAACGGGCTTGATCGAGTGATCTTCCTGTCCCCTGATGATTGCCTGCTCAAATATGCTGATAAGGCTGGAGTAAATGTCTTCCAGCTGATACCAGCATTTTTGGTTGTTTTCAGCTATCTGGTAATAGTGGTGGCGATGGAGGAGGAGAAATCGTTCCTCCATTTTACGGGTCTGTTGCAGATAAAAGGTAATCGAGGCCTCGAGCATCTCCAGGCCGTTGGTAAATTTGCGGCTCTCAAGAAAATGACGGAACGAGCCGATCAGTTCGGTTTTGAAGTTTTGCAGCACCGCGAGGAAGAGTTCTTCCTTGCTGTGAAAATGATAGAAAATCGTACCGTCGGCAACGCCGGTTGCGCGTGAGATATCGCTGATCGAGGTGTCCCAGTATCCGTTTTCGGAAAACAACTTGGTGGCCTCGCGGAGGATGGCGTCCTTTTTAGGGGAAGAGCGTTGCATTACCTGATAACTTCGTTGTAGTTTTTGACTGAGTGCTCATTCAGTTTTTAATGGGGCCCGTGTGTTTCGTCAAGCAAATTTTCGTTGCATCAGGAAAAATGATGAATTAATTTACTCTCCTTTATGTCGCCTATCCAGTTGTTATTCAATAAAGAATCGGCCGACATCCAGTGGGCTTCTCCTTTTCGGTTCCTTCAAACAGGGTCTGTGTGCCCCTGCAAGCCGTTGCCTGTGCTGCACAATTAAATCGAGTGTCCAGACTTGCAATATATCTGGGAGTGAGCAAAGTATGGTAGAGCGTCGGGTCGTTATGACCCGACGCGCGAGCCGGCGTGGGTCATTCCTGTCTCGAATTATGAACGGGATGGGCCGTGTCCGGTTTCCGGTTATACCGGAAGGGCCGTGTATTTTGTTGATATCCCGGTTGAAAAAAGGCTGGGAAAAAATGTCTCACCATGGGGCCGGAAACATTTTTTCCGGTATGAATTATGCTTTATCAGGGCAGGCTGTTTCCCTTGGATTTCAGTATCCCGGGCAGATGCATCCGGTGACCCGCCCATAAAGCAACCGGTTTTCATTGCCGCCCGTTTCCAGGCGGACGTTACTGTTTTCAGGCCCTGTGCATAAAGGAGTATTACCAAAAATGGCTATTACCAAGTTCGCTGTTCCAGAGATTATTTTTGGACGCGGGAGTCTGAACTATGCCGGCCTTTGCGCCCGCAGGCTGGGAGCGAAAAAAGTTTTTCTGGTCAGTGATTCCGGAATCGAAGAGGCCGGTTGGCTGGAGCGGTTGATGAATATACTCAGTAAGGAAGGTATAGAATGGGTGTATTATCCCGGTGTAACTTCCAATCCCCGGGATTTTCAGGTGGAACAGGGTGCTGAGCTCTACCTGAAAAACGGAACGGATGTCATCATTGCCATCGGCGGCGGCAGCCCCATGGATACCGCCAAAGGGATCGCCATCCTGGCAAGTAACGGCGGGCGTATACGCGATTATGAGGGAGCGAATAAGGTCCAGCGTCCTCTCCCGCCCATGGTGTTTATCACCACCACAGCCGGCAGCGGATCTGATATTTCCCAGTTCTGTATTATCACTGATGTGGACCGTGGGGTCAAAATGTCCATCATTACCAGGACTCTTGTTCCCAATATCTCAATTGTCGATCCGCTGATCCTGCGCACAAAAAGCGAGACCCTGATCATTCAATCCGCAGTGGACGCCCTGGCCCACGCCATAGAAGCGTATCTTTCACGCATAGCTTCTCCTTTTACGGAAATGCAGTCACTCAAGGCCATAGAATTAATCTATCGACATCTCCAGTGCGCCGTACAGACCAGAAGTCTGGATGCTCTGGAACAGTTAAGTTCCGCTGCGGTGTCTGCATCCATGGCGTTCAGCAATGCCGGACTGGGCGCTGAACATGCGCTTGCCCACTCCCTTGGAGGTCATTTTGACATGCGCCATGGGGTGATTCACCCGATTCTGTTGACCGAGGTCATGCGTTTTAACATGAAGTTCTGCATTGAAAAGCTGGCAGGCATCGGCAAGATTCTGGTGAAAAAACACAAGGGGTCCGACGTGAATCTGGCCCATGCAGGCATCGACGCCCTGGATGATTTTTTCGCATCCTTTGACGTGCCGCTTCGTTTGAGCGATATCATCGATGAAGAGGGCAGGCGGCACATGGAGCCTATCTGTAAAATGGCGGTCCATGACGTCTGCAATCTGACCAATCCGCGGCCTGCCTCCTGGCAGGAGTTTCTCAAGATATGCGAGGAGGTGTGGTAGATGATTCCAACCACTACCCTGCATGATCTCATCGGCATAGAACACTGTAAGCAGGGTTTTTACCAGGAACTGCAGCAGAAAGTCGAACTGCTGCGGACATCCAACATCGAGCTGGAGAAAAAGCGCAAGGAGATGCAGGCCGTTCTTGACGGCATCACCGATATGATGGTGGTGCTCAGCGAGGATTTGCGCATTCAACAGGTGAATCACGTCTTCCGGGACTGGTTTGCAGATGTGGATCCTGTGGGGCGGTACTGTTATGAGATGTTTCGCGGCAACCTCTCCACCTGCGACGACTGCCCGGCCCTGCGTTCCCTGGACCGGGGAGAAATCGTCAAGGACCACTGCATTTACAAGGTGAACGGAAAATTTCGTCAGTTTGAGATCATTGCCTCACCCTTGAAATCCGAGCCCACCGGTGAACGTCAGGTGCTGCTGTTCAAACGTGACGTGACCCTGGAAAAAGAATTTCAGGCCCAGTTTTACCAGGCCGAAAAAATGGCCACAGTGGGAACACTGGCAGCCGGAGTGGCCCATGAAATAAACAATCCATTGACCGCAATCAGCGGCTTTGCAGAAGGCCTGAAAAGACGTATCGGCCGGATAGAGAAGAAGATTGAGCCTGATGATCGTGATGATTTCAAGGAGTATATCGACACCATCATCAAGGAGTGCTGCCGGTGTCGTGACATTGTCCAGACCCTGCTCACCTTCAGCAGGCCTGTTTCATCAAGCCGGACGCCCGTAGATATCAACCAGTGCGTAACGGACACGCTTTTTATTTTAAAACACCTTTTTAAAGAGAGACATGATTTAACAGTTGAAACCATGCTGGTTGACAATCTTCCCATGATCATGGGAGATGAGTCACAACTGAAACAGGTCATCATCAACCTGTTGACCAATGCCGTCGATGCCACAGCAGAGGGGGGAGCCATTGTTGTGCATACGCGGATTAAGGAAGGGAGAGGCGTGCAGTTAATCGTTCAAGATTCAGGTGACGGCATTCCTCCCGAAGTTATCGATAAACTCTTTGAGCCGTTTTTCACGACCAAACCCGTGGGTAAGGGGATTGGAATCGGCCTGTCCACATGCTATACCATTGTAAACAGCCATGAGGGCGAGATAACCGTTGAGAGTACCGAGGGAGAAGGCACGTCATTTGTTGTCACACTACCAGGGATACAATCATAAATGGATAGAGATAGATATTCAGTGTTGATCGTGGACGACGAAGAATCCATACGTCGTCTTTTACAAAAAGAACTGGCCCTTTCACGGCGGGAAATGTTCGTTGCCGCAGACGCCAGGGAAACCATGGAAATGGTGCGGGAGCATCGTTTCGATGTCATTGTCATGGACCTGCGCCTGCCTGATGTCAGGGAGCTTGAATTGCTGATCAAGCTCAAGGAAACCATAGCCAACGTGGAGATCATCATGATCACCGGCCACGGGGATATCGACATCGCCGTGGACGCCATGAAGCTGGGGGCGTATGATTTTATCCGCAAGCCCTTTAACCTGGAACGACTGGACCTGGTGGTCGAGAAAGCCCATCAGAAGGTGGTGCTGTCCCGTGAAAACGCCGTGCTCAGGCAACGCGCCGAGAGCAAAGAGTCGCCGGTCAATTATATCGGTAATTCACTGTCGGTCCGGGAAATTATGTTTCTGGTAGAAAAAGTCGCTCCGGCAAAAATTCCGGTGCTGATAACCGGGGAGTCCGGTGTGGGTAAGGATGTCATTGCCAGGCTGATCCATCAGCGCTCCGCCTGCGCCGACAATCCCATGATCATAAAAAACTGCGCATCATTGCAAAAGGAACTGGCGCGCAGTGAACTGTTCGGACATGTGAAAGGATCGTTTACCGGTGCTACGGACACCAGGGACGGACTCATGGCCTTTGCCCATGAAAGCACCTTGTTTCTCGATGAGATCGGTGAGCTGCCCCTGGAGGTCCAGGCCTCCCTGCTCAGGGCATTGGAGACCCAGACCTACCGCCGGGTTGGAGAAAAGGAAGAACGGAAGGTGAATATCCGCTTTCTTTTTGCCACCAATCGTAACCTGGCGGAAGAGGTGGAGCATGGTCGATTTAACGAAGCCTTTTTTCATCGTATCAACGCCTTTAACATCAAGGTGCCCATGCTCTCCGAGCGTAAGGAAGACCTGCCCCTGCTGGTCAATTATTTTTTGACCACGCTCAGCCCTGACGGCAGCCAGTACCGGGTCATAGAAAGTGCTATGAATTGTCTGCTCCGTTACGACTGGCCGGGAAATGTGCGTGAGCTGCGAAATGTCCTTGAACGATCCATCATTTTAGCGGAGAATCATATTATTACGGAGCGCTGCCTGCCCCGTGAACTGGTCATCCAGTCCGAAGGAAATGAAGACGCCCTGAGTCTGGAGTCCGTGGAGCGGAAGCATATCCTGAAGATGCTGGAATTTTTTGACGGCAACAGGCAGAAAACCGCAGATACCCTCGGCATCAGCCGCAAGACCCTGTACAGAAAACTGGTGAGTTACTCGGTCAATTAATAGCAGTCCTTTCTCAACGTCTTGGCGTGAATTTATTTTTGAGAGAAACCGTCGGCCAACCTGGCCAGCAGACCACTGAAAGCACAGTACGCTCCCACAAGTAAGAGGAATATCGGGGTGATCGGATCGTCGGATAAGGAAATGCCGTAGTACATATCACCCCGCATCAGCTTCCATCCGGTGTGCATAATGGCCAGACCTATGCAGAACCGGAGAAGAAGTATCAGCCAATCCAGCATCTCTTTGGCGTAGATTTTCCATTTTTCATTCATGGGAAGTCTCCAAAGTCTATCCTGTACATGATAAAATAGTGTCTGTCTATAAATGAGGATTTTTGCTCAAGTTTAAGGCATGCGATAAATTTTACCGCAGACATATAGGTGATATCGGAGTCTACGCTTACCTTCGAGGATAAAATTTTGAGCATAACGCAAAAATTGGGTAGGTAAGCGAGGAACGAGACTCCGAAAAGACCATTTATGGACAGACACAAGATAAGCACTTGGAGTTTGGATTGCTTCTGTAAGAAGTCTATAAGCTGTAATGATTACTTCCGTGTTTTCCGCTTTTTTACTGTTCGGGGCGGCTTACGGAAAGACGTTTGCCCCCGGGATGCAAACAGGGTGTTTTTCTGCTGTTCTTTTTTAGTCCTGTCTTTTTCAACAAAAAGAGGCCTGCCGGACCATGGATCCTGTTCCGTCCAGTACATAAGCGTCGACCAGGTTAAAGGCGTGGCCGTGAATATCTGTACCTGCCTGGGCAATATGTGCAGCTCACGCAGGCAGAAATTTTTCAGTTCCTGCATCTGTTCCGGTCTGCATCCGGGGTGTGCGGCAATCATATAATAGGTGAGATAGAGTTGTTTCTTTTCATCCCGGACAATCCGTTCAAACAGGTTGCGGAAGGCTGTCAAATGCTCAATGCCGGGTTTGCCCATGGCCTGGAGAACCTGGAATGAGCTGTGTTCCGGGGCGATTTTCATCTGGCCTGAAATGTGATGCCGCACCAGTTCCCGAAGATAAGCCAGGCCGTGACTGCGATCTGCCAGGATCATATCGTAGCGGATGCCGGATGCCACAAACACCTTTTTGACCCCCGGCAGATTTCGTAGTTTGCGCAGCAGGGAGATCTGTTTTTCATGGCTCGTAGGCATGGCAGGGCATGCCTCGGGGAACAGGCAGCGTTTATCCGTACAGCTTCCCTGCTGCATTTTTTTCCTGCATTCAAGGCCGTACATGTTTGCCGTGGGGCCGCCGACATCACTGATAATTCCCTTAAAGGCCGGGTGGTTGCTGAAGGACTGCGCTTCAGCGAGAATGGAAGCCTCACTGCGGCTCTGTACCGCTCGCCCCTGGTGCACGGCTATGGCACAGAAGTTACATTCCCCGTAACAGCCGCGATGGGTCGTGATACCGAAGCGAATGGTGTCCAGGGCGCGGACCGATGCGTCCTTCCCGTAATACGGATGCAGCGAGCGTTCATAGGCTAAATCGTATATATGGTCCAGCTCCTTGGTGGTCAACGCATACTGGGGAGGCGTATGTACCAGGAACATGTTGGCGTGGGCCTGGCGGAGCGGCCCGGCCGTCAGGGGGTCGTTGTTGGCGTAAAAGGTGGTAAAAGCACGGCTGAAAGCCTCTTTGCTTTCCCGGCAGGCCTCAAAAGAGGGCAGCTCTATCGCCTGGTCCGGCGGGGTTGCCGTTTTATAGCACAGACCGCGAATATGGCTGGGGTCCCCACCCTGGTGGAGGGTCGCAGCCAATTCCAGAACGGATCGGTCCGCCATGCCGTAGAGCAGGTAATCGGCCTTGGCGTCAAACAGTATGGAGCGGCGGATGGAATTGGACCAGACATCGTAATGGGCAATGCGGCGAAGGCTTGCTTCTATTCCGCCGAGAACAATGGGGACTGTGTTTTTGAAAAACCTGCGGATGCAGTTTGCATAGGCGATAACAGCACGGTCCGGCCTGCGGTTGTTCACTCCTCCCGGGGTGTAATCGTCCTGTTTGCGGCGTTTTCCCGAGGCTGTGTAGTTGGCGACCATGGAATCAACAGATCCTCCGCTCACTCCCCAGAACAGGCGTGGTTCCCCCAGGCGGGTTATATCCGTATCCGATGCCGTGTCCGGTTGGGCGATAATGCCGACCCTGTAGCCGGTATCTTCCAGCACCCGGCCGAGAACGGAGATTCCCATGTACGGTGAGTCTATGTAGGCGTCACCTGAAACCAGGATAATATCCAATTGTTTCCAGCCCCGTTGGGCGACTTCCTGGGCAGTGGTGGGAAGAAACATACCGATAACAACCTTGTAATCTATTGTATATAACTGAGATGGTTAAAAAAAGTCATGAGAAATGCGGGTGAGCCCCCGTTTCTCACGAGTATATTTTGCAGTAGATGCGCGGCGCCGGACATGCAGCCGTAGTAAGATTACTGCAAATGTCCGGTAACAAAGCAGATGCTGTAAAATATGCTCGTCCGGCAGGGTGACTTTTTTATTTTTGTCTGAATAGTACACTGTTTTTCGACTGATTCTGGTAACTGCCTGTAATTCAAGGTGTAAAAAGCTATCAAAAAAGTCATGAGAAATGCGGGTTAATCATGGTTGCAATATACTGCAAACACAGGATTACGGCAGTTTTTCACCACGGCATTGGCTAAGGAACCACGGAAGAATCGGTTGATGCCGTGCATGCGTGCCGCCTTGAGCATGATCAGGTCATGTTTTTTCGCTTCCTCCAGAACCGCCTCCAGACGTGATTCGGCAGCCACCGCATGGCATTTGGTTTCAAATTCCAAAAGGTTCATCTTCACCCAGCGGACAATTTCCCGTTCCGCCAAAAGTAATTCTTTGCGCGTGTAATCTGCGGGCGTCATCTGCATCAGGGTGACGACCGGTTGACCGGCAGCGCCCATAGCCTCCAGTATGGGAAGCAGATGATCCAGTTCCTCTATCTGCAGGAAGGGGACCAGGATGCTGTTTGAGGAGAACCTGCCCACAAAGCGAACTGCAACCACCGGGCAGGTGACGCCGGCCGCAACCTGATCGACGATTTTCTGTACCCCCATGGGGTTGCGTCCAAGTGGATAGCCGAGAACCAGCGCCCTGGTCTGATGGGTTTTCACGGCAGCAATGAGTCGTTCCGTGACTGCGCCGTACTCTTCCCAGGTCAACAGGGAATAGCCCATGCTGTTGACCTCATCGGTTTCAGGAAGAAACCGGCTGCTTGCCGCGAGATCGATTTGTTGCCCGCCGGATTTCGTCGTATGCACCCGGACCGACATGGGCAGCGCATGGTAGTGATGGGCCAGGATCGTGGCCACCCGCGCCAGACCCCTGACCGTGGCGTAGTTGGCAGCGCCGAAAATGACAACCCCCCGGGGATCGCCGGAAGGGTACAACAGGTCGTTGGTCCATGGGGCAAGGGAGAGTTCTTTTGAGCGGAAAAAGGTCTGCTGGAGCAGGGAACCGCTCTGCCCGGCACCCTCCTGTTGCAGTTCATGATTCACTTCATCGGCCTTGATGAATGCCTGCCTGGCAAGTACAGGCCCGAAGAGCTCGGCCAGCACAACTCCCGCGAGTACAATGGGGATAATGCGCGGGGCATAGTCTACCAGAAGAGGGTCGCCGGCCAGGATAAAGACCAGTCCTATGGCAACGCCTGCCTGGGGAATAAGCGCCAGGCCGAGGTAATTGCGGACCACCGGTTCCGCCCCGGAAACAATGCATCCCAGCCGGCTGCCCATATATTTGCCGACAATCCTGGCAACAAAGTAGGCCAGCCCGACCCAGCCGGCCTGGGCCAGCATGGACAGGTCCAGGTGTACGCCTGCCAGGGTGAAGAACAGGACATACATGGGAGGTTCAAACCCGTTGAGGTTTCTGAAGAGGCGCACATCCCGCTCTTCCCGGTTGATCAGGATGAAACCGGCAGACATTCCCGCCAGCAGGGGGGATAGGCCCATGAGTCCGGTCAGCTCGCCGCACAAAAGCAGCAGGGCAAGGCCTGCCGTAAGCATCTCACCCCTGTTGTGGAGTTTATGCAGGGTTACGTCGATCAACAGTCCTGTGAGGATGCCGATGGCTATGGAACCGCCGATTTCCGTAAGGGAACCGATGATGCCGGCAAAGAGGGAGCCTGCTCCCTCGCCGTGGAGTTGGTGGGCGATGGAAAGAGTTATTCCGTAGATCATGATTGCCAGAGCGTCCCCCATGGCAATCACCGCCATCAGGATCGAGGTCAAGGGCCCCTTGGCTTCAAATTCACGAACCAGATGGAGAATGGCCGCCGGAGCACTGGGCAGTGAGAGCGCTCCGAGCAGCAGGGCGAGGATGTAATGACCGGACATGGTCTGTTCGGATCCGATCAGCCGGGAAACGATCAGGGTGGTGACGCAGACCAGCAGAAAGGTCGTCAGCGCCTGGCTGCAGCAGATGGTGAAAACATGCCTGGAAATGGCGCTCACCTTGCGCAGTTCCACATGTTCTCCGATACCGAAGGCGATGAGCATGAGGGCTATCTGGGTAAAGTGATCGAGCTTGTGGCCGACGCTCTGTTCGGTAATCCAGCCGAACCCCGAAGGCCCCAGTACCAGGCCGGCAAGGATGAACCCTGTGACCGAAGGCAGGGAAAACAGTTTGGCGATATGGGCGAAAAGCATGCCTGCGGCAAGCAGGATTGCCAGGCCCAGGGTGACGTCAACCATGATATGCTGCGTGCCGGCTGCTGATCATCAGAAACGCTCTCCATGTTCTATTATGCCTGTGGGCAGGGAAAGATCCGGCATAAACGGCAGCATGAGTTGTCTACACGCCGGGAGGCCGGCCGGATCAAACAGGTTGGAGACCGTCAGGCCGACAAGCCGTATTTTGCGTCGACCTGCTTCGGTCGCCTTGAGCAGTGGTTCGAGAAAGGGGGATATGTCGCTGGTGGAGAAAAAACCCGTGGGATTGCTCCGGGAACGGGTAATGGTCGTGAAATCATGGTACCTGAGCTTCAATGTCAGGGTCCTGCCGGCGGTTTTTTTACGCTGCAGGGCAGCGCCGACTTTTTCCGCGAGCCCGGCAGCCAGCTCCATGACCTGGTCCCATTTCAGGATATCCGTGTGCAGGGTCGTTTCCGTGCCGATGGATTTCCGTATGCGCCGGGCCTGCACCGGACGCCGGTCGATTCCGCGCACGATGTCGTAAAAAAAACTGCCGTTCTTGCCGAAAAAAGCGACCAGTTCCTCCCGGCTGAAGCGCAGTAAATCCCTGCCGTGGCTGATACCCTGCTGCAACATTTTTCGTTCCGTGACTTTGCCGACCCCGAAGAATTTTCGAATGGGCAACTGCATGAGAAAGGGTCCGGCCTGATCAGGAGTGATAACGGTGAGGCCGTCGGGTTTGTCCTGATCCGAGGCAACCTTGGCCAGGAATTTGTTATAGGAGACACCGGCAGAGGCTGTAAGTCCTGTGGTCTCTTTTATTTCTTTGCGTATTTGTTTCGCCAGCAGGGTTGCGGAAGGCTGATTGCAGGTGTTGGTGGTAATGTCCAGAAAGGCTTCATCCAGTGACAGTGGTTCCACCAGTTCGGTGTAAGTATGAAAAATCCTCATGATTTCTCTGGAGACCTCTGCATAGCGATCCTTTCGCGGACGTATGAACACCGCTTGCGGACAGAGCCGGCATGCCTTGGCACAGGACATGGCGGAATGAACGCCGAAGGCCCTGGCTTCATAGGAACAGGCTGCCACAACTCCCCGGCCGTTGGGATCCCCTCCGACAATAACCGGTTTGCCCCGCAGGTCTCTGTGATCCTTTTGCTCGACTGAAGCAAAAAAGGCGTCCATATCTATATGAATAATTTTTCTCATGAGAGGCCCCATACACCGCTTGAACCTTTCAATTGCCGCTGTTATGTGCTACTGATACCGGGGAATATGTTTCAAATTATAGTCAACACAACCTACAACGGAAATGTACAAGAAACAACTAAAAGAATTACAGCAAAATCCGGCTGTCTGGCTGATTACCGGTGTTGCCGGTTTTATCGGTTCAAATCTGCTGGAGACGCTGCTCAGCAATAACCAACGGGTTGTCGGCCTGGATAATTTTTCCACCGGCCATTGGCATAACCTGGATGAAACGGCCGATACGGTGACCAGGGAGCAGTGGGCGAATTTCCGGCTTATCGAGGGAGATATCCGCCACATCGAGGCCTGTCACGAAGCCTGCAGGGAGGTTGATTATGTGCTCCATCAGGCTGCCCTTGGGGCGGTGCCCCGTTCCATAGAAGATCCGATCAACACCAACAGAAACAATATCAGCGGCTTTCTCAATATGTTGGTGGCGGCTCGGGATGCCGGGGTACGGCGTTTTGTGTATGCCGCTTCCAGTTCCACCTATGGCGATCATCCCGACCTGCCGAAGGTGGAAGACCGTATCGGCAGACCGCTTTCACCGTACGCGGTGACCAAGGTGGTCAATGAACTCTATGCGGATGTTTTTTATAAAACCTACCGGCTGCCCTGCATAGGCCTGCGTTATTTCAATATATTCGGAAAACGCCAGGATCCTGAAGGCGCTTATGCTGCCGTTATCCCCAAATGGTTTGCCGCTCTTCTCAACGGGGAGACATTGTATATCAACGGAGACGGTGAAACCAGTCGTGATTTCTGCTACATAGATAACTGCGTACAGGCAAATATCCTGGCGGCGACAACGGCAAACCAGCAGGCTGCGGGGCAGGTGTACAATGTTGCCTTCGGCGAGCGCACCTCGCTCAACGACCTGTTTGCTCTCATTCGAGACAGGGTGGCGTCCCATGTTCCCCAAGCCGCTGAGGCCGAACCTGTATATCGTGATTTTCGTGCCGGAGATGTACGTCACTCCCTGGCCGACATAGGCAAGGCCCGGCAGTTGCTGGGCTATGATCCCGGGTATTCGATTCGTCAGGGGCTTGATCTGGCGGCACAGTGGTATATTGATCACTTGGCTGCGACCTGAGAGCACCGGGAACAGTCTCTTGTCTGTTTGAATAATCGTATTCCCCATTTTACATATAGGAAGGAGTTTGCATGTCCAGTACCTTTGGAACCCTGTACCGGGTCACCACCTTTGGAGAATCACATTGCCGCGGTGTCGGCGCTGTTGTAGACGGATGTCCTCCGGGCATGGAATTGACCGAGTCCGATATCCAGGTTCAGCTTTCCAGGCGTCGTCCGGGACAGAGCGATTATACCACGCCGCGTCAGGAAGCCGACCAGGTAATGATCTACTCCGGAACTGAATTCGGTAAGACCCTGGGAACCCCCATCATGCTGCTGGTCAATAACAAGGATCAGAGGCCCCAGGATTATGGGGAGATGAGCGCTATTCCCAGACCTTCCCATGCGGATTTCACCTACCAGATGAAATACGGGACCCGTGCATCCAGCGGCGGGGGACGTTCCAGCGCCCGGGAAACCATCGGCAGGGTTGCTGCAGGAGCCATTGCCGAAAAATGGCTGCGCGAAACCTATGGTACGGAAATCATTGCCTGGGTGAGCTCCGTGGGAGATATCGAAGCCCCTGCCGTCGATCCCCTGAGCATTACCAGACAGCAGGTTGACGCAACGCCCATACGCTGCCCGCACGAGCAGACTGCCGTACAGATGCAGCAGCGGGTGGCTGAAGTGCTGGAGGCAAAGGATTCAACCGGCGGTATTCTCACCTGCGTATGTCGAAATGTCCCCATGGGGCTTGGTGAACCTGTTTTTGAAAAGCTGGAGGCGAAATTGGCCCAGGCCATGCTTTCGCTGCCTGCAACAAAAGGGTTTGATATTGGCTCAGGTTTTGCAGGAACCAGAATGCGGGGCAGTCAACATAACGACCCCTTTGTCCGTAAAGGCGACGGCATAGGCACCAGTTCCAACAACAGCGGCGGCATTCAGGGAGGGATTTCCAATGGTGAGCCCATCCTTTTCCGGGTAGGCTTTAAACCTGTTGCCACCATAGGGATTGCCCAGCAAACAGTTGATTTTATGGGGGAAACGGTTGAGCTTGAAGCTAAGGGCCGCCATGACCCCTGTGTGGTCCCCAGGGCAGTCCCCATTGTTGAATCCATGGCAGCGCTGGTGCTGATGGATATGGCCCTGCGCCAACGTGCACGGATGTGAGAACGGGATTGCGTTGCGTGTTGAAATTCCGCCGTTCAAGAGGCTGACAGCGTCATATGGTTGACCAGCAGGCCCGTATATTGGTTGTAGAAGATTCTCCTGTAAACCAGAGGCTGTTATGCGCCCTGCTGGAGAAACAGGGGTATGAGGTCGATGCTGTTGCCTCGGGAAAGCAGGCTCTTGCCCGGCTGCAGGCAACGCCGTTTCGTCTGCCGGACCTTATCCTGCTCGACATTGTCATGCCGGAGATGAACGGCTTTGATTTTTGCAGATACCTGAAAAACGATCCGGCTCTGGCAGATATCCCGGTTATTTTTATTTCTTCGCTCGCGAGCGCCTCGGACAAGCTGCATGCCTTTAATCTGGGGGGCGTTGATTATATCACCAAGCCGTTCCATCCCGGTGAAGTGATGGCCAGGATCGCCACCCACCTGAAGTTATGCAGGCTGCAGCGACAGCTGGAAGAAAAAAATCGGCAGCTCCAGGTTGAGAAACAGAAATCAGAGAGCCTGCTGCGCAATGTCCTGCCCATACGTGTCGCCCAGGAGCTGATCCAGACTGGAGAATGCCGCCCCCAATCCTTTGATCCGGTGACCGTCTGCTTTGTTGATATTGTGAGCTTTACCAGTATCTCCTCATCACTGTCTCCGGAAACCGTGATTCAGGAACTCAACGATATATTCACAGCTTTTGATGCCGTTACCCACGCCCATCAATGCGAACGTATGAAAACCATAGGCGACGCCTATTTGTGCGCCGCCGGCATACCTGAGCCCGATGACGGGCATGCTCGTAAAATAGCGTCCGTGTCGTTGGATATGATTGATTTTCTGACCAGGCGCAACCAGGTTGCAGACCTGAAATGGGAAGTGCGCATCGGGCTGCACACCGGCAAAGTGGTCGGAGGGATTGTGGGGACCGACAAATATCTCTTTGATATTTTCGGCGATACGGTCAATATCGCTTCCCGTCTTGAAAACCTTTCCCTGCCCATGCATATTCATGTGTCCGAGGAACTGTACCTGCTGTTGCAGCAGGACTTTGTGTTTTCCGAACCTAGATCTGTAGACATTAAAGGAAAAGGTCCGGCCCGCACCTATTTTCTCCTCGGGCGTACTCCCTAAAAAAGGTATCCTGCCGTCCAATAGAGTAACATCCCAACCACCACTGTGCCGCCGAGACTTTTGGTTTTCATTGCAAACACAAAGGTGGGGAGAGCAACGAGCAGTTCAGGCTTGCCCGGAACAAAGATCCTTGGTTCTGCGGCAGTGAAGAGGATCGGCGCCAGCAGACTGCTCAGGATGGCCACGGGAATGAGACTGAGCCAGTCCACCAGCCATTGGGGAAGCCTCCTGTGGGCCAGGTAGAGCAGAGGAAGCCAGCGCGGTATATAGGTGACCAGGCCCATGCCTGCGAAAAGAAAGAAGTATTCCTGCAGGCTCATCTGTTATTCCTCCTGCGTTTTACCAGATAGCCCAGGGTGGCGGCAGATATGGATGCGCCCACAATATAGGATTCTCCGGGGAGAAAGAGGTACCAGAGGACGCTGATGACCGCTGCCGCAACGGCTGTGAGAATGTACATGAAGCCCTGGAGCTGGTAGACCAGCAGGCAGAGGAACATGGCTGTCAGCGCGTAGTCGATGCCGAAAGCGCCCCGGGGAATGAACTGACCGATCAGGCATCCGCTTACCGTGGACAGGATCCAGACCAGATTGGCGCTTTGATTCACGGCCAGCCCGCTCCATCCTGACCAGTTCGTTTCCCTGAATTTCGCCATATTCACGCTGAAACTTTCATCCGTAATTCCATAGGAAAAGAGGCTGAGAAACCAACGGTTTACCCCCTGCAGGTGAACGGCCATGGCCGAGCTCATCAGCGCGTGGCGAAGATTCACCATTAAAGTGGTCATGATAATGGCCATGGCGGAGGCTCCGGAGGTAACCATGGCTACACAGATAAACTGGGCGCTGCCGGCAAAGACAAGTACGGACATCAGGCCCACCGCCCAGATGGGAAATCCTGCCTGCTGGGCCAGAACGCCGAATGCAAGCCCGATGGGAATATACCCCAGGCAGATGGGCCACCCGGCGGCAAGCCCCTGTCTGAGCTGCTGAATGATACTGTTTTCTGCCGAAGAAGCTTCTATAGCCTTGTGATCTGTGTCCATTTTCGATATGTATAGACCATTTTTACATGGTACTGGGTCGGTAATGCCGATTCAGGTGAACGTTTTACTCAACTTTGAATGCGTGACGCCCTGCAAGCACGTGACGCCTTCAGCTCAAACGCATACTGTGGTTCCATGAAGCAGACACGATTTGTATACAGAATATATTTCTTCCGCAATTCTTTTTCCCCCAGCCTGACGGTTTCTCCATTTCCGGGGGGATATTGATGTTTAAGCAATGGCGCCTTGCTGATATTCTTGATCTCTTTTTTCTTCTGGATCGTGATAAACAGGAAAAATCAGGCAAGGAAAAACCTGACCTGAACATGCGGGATCGCTCTCTGTATCTGCAGTTTGTGGCCCCTGCACTCCCTTCTGCCGAGCGAAAAAATCCCCGCAGACTGCTTCTTGGATGGGTGCATGCCCGCAGGAAAAAGATGACGAATGCGGAGAACCGACCTGTCCTGCCCGGTGAACTGTGGCAGGAAATCGATACGGGCATGCGATGGCTGTTCCTCGCGATAGGGTTGTTTTTCGGCATATCCGTGGCTGTTCCTGTGCTCAGTTACTCAGGTAAGGCGCCCATTAATGTAACCTTGTATTTTTTCCTCTTTGTAGGGGTGCAGGCGGTACTCCTTGCCCTGCAGTTGTCCTGCCTGCTCATGAACAGGATACAGGGAAAACAATTGCCGGCATCGTTGCTGCTTTCCCTCGTCAAGCGGTCACTGCTCGGGGTTCTTGAAAAACAGCTGCGTAAGCCGGCTGGGAAAAGGGGCGCGTCCAGGCTGGAATCCTTGTACTCCATCCGCCTTGCCATGCAGAAACACGCCTTTTGCACGCCTCTGTTTCTCTGGTCCGTTTTTCTCTGGCTGCAGCTCCTTGGCGCAGGGTTCAACGGCGGCGTGGTGCTGGCGACCCTGGGCAAGGTCCTGGTTACCGATACAGCTTTCGGCTGGCAGTCAACCCTGCAGATCGATGCAGCCCAACTGAGCCATGTGGTACAGTGGATTGCCCTTCCCTGGAGTTGGCTGGTTCCGGACCATCTGGCCTATCCAAGCCTGGAGGCCGTGCAGGGGAGCAAGATGGTGCTTAAGGAAGGGCTCTACCTGCTCGAAACCAGTGACCTGGTATCGTGGTGGCCTTTTTTATGTTGTGCCGTCACCACCTACGGCCTGCTGCCCAGAATAGCGCTTTATATATGGAGTCGCAGGAAAATGCGGGCCTTACTCTCCTCCCTGCCTCCCCTGTCCACCGCCATGCACATGGTCCTTCACAGGATGACCACAGAGGTTGTGAAAACCGATGCCGCTCCTGTGGTAAAACCGGCGGAACCTGAACGGAAAAAGGCCGGCCGCCGAAACGAGCCGCTTGTAAGCACTCCAATAGAGCCGAAACCGAAGCCGAAATCAGAGGTGGAGCCAACGCCGGTATCAACGCCTGCGCCGGAATTGCAATTGGAACCTGCGCCGGAGCCGCAGACCCAAAAAACTGTTGCCTCGGAGATGCCCGCAGATATTCCGGCAACACAATCGCTGGATGATGCAGCCGTTTCAGCCGTGTCCATGCCTGAAGACGTTGTGTTGCTTGTTCCGGACGAAATATACGATGATATCGGCGTACCCTCTCTCATGGAGAGTCCGCAACCGCATAGCGGACTTCGTCATACTGCGGTTTTGCGGTACGGCGAGCTTGGAGGGGACAAGGCCCTTTTTGACGATCTCCGGCAGAGAAAAGAGCGTGGTGATCTCCTGAGTGTGACCCTGCTTACCGAAGGATGGCAGCCGCCGATCCAGGAAACCCTGTATTTTCTCAGCTCCCTGCGGAACGCTGCAGGAAAAGAGACCGGTATTACACTTTGGCTGTTAGGTAAGCCCACCCCCCGGTCTTTTTTAACCCCTGCCAGGGAGGAGGATGTTGTCATATGGCAGAAAAAAATTACCGGCCTTCTGGATCCGTACCTTGAAATAGTGAGTTTTTCCCATGCATAAGACGTCTGAGCGTGTTCCTGAATTTGCCGTCATCGGCCATCCCAACGAAGGAAAATCTTCGGTTCTTTCAACCCTGGCAGAAGACGATTCTGTCCGTGTCAGCGCCACACCTGGAGAAACCGTGGTATGCCAGCCGTTTCCCGTGATGATCGACGGAGAGGAAATAATCCGTTTTATAGACACGCCGGGATTTCAAAATCCCCGTAAAACCCTGGAGTGGATGCAGGCATACACAGGTGACGAGGCAGACCTGATTCCAGCCTTCATCGAAGCCCATAAAAATGATCCGTCGTTTCAGGATGACTGTGAACTCCTGGGGCCTGTGGCTGCAGGAGCAGGGGTTATTTTTGTGGCTGACGGCTCAAGACCTGTGCGCAACGTGGACCGCGCGGAAATGGAAATTCTTCGGCTCACCGGGGCCCCGCGTATGGCAATCCTCAACAGCAAGGAGAACGAAACAGGTTTTCTGGAAAATTGGCATGTGGCCTTTCGTAAACATTTCAATTCCACCCGCCTGTTCAACTCCGCAAAAGCAACCTATGTCCAGCGTATAGAGCTGCTGGAAAGCCTGAAATCAATGGATCAGCAGTGGGAACCGGCCCTGCGCAAGGTGGTGCAGTCCTTTACCGCCGACTGGCAGGCGCGAACCCGGCAGACCGTGGCCGTCATGCTGGAGTTTTTCGAAGATGTCCTGCCCTACAGCGAGAGCGTTGTCTGCGACAAGGACAAAGAGGAAGAGGCCAGGGCAAAGGTCCGCGCCCGTTTTGAACGGCATGTGGCAAAAAAAGAGCAGGCTGCCCAGAAAGCTATCAGGAGACTGTTCAAGCACAATATTTTCAATGTGACCTTACCCCCGCAGTCCATCCTTCAGGAAGATCTGTTCAGCGAGCGCACCTGGGAGTTTCTCGGCCTGTCCGACAAGCAGATAATCATGGCAGGAGCCATGGGTGGAGCCGCGGTGGGTGCAGGCGTCGACCTGGCTGCCGGCGGGATAACGTTTGGGGTGTTCTCAACCCTTGGCGGCGTTATCGGAGCGGTTGGAACGGCCATGAAAGGGAAAAAATGGCTGGGTGATCTGCATCTGCTCGGCATGAAGGCGGGCGGAGATCAGCTCCGAATCGGTCCCGTGAACAATGTGCAGATGCTCTATGTTTTGCTCGATCGTTTTTTCCTCTTTTACAGCCATGTGATCAACTGGGCGCACGGCCGTCGGGATTACACCTGCGCAGAAGTCGAAGGCTCGTCGACGACCCGGGCAGGGGTCACAACCTTGTGGAGCAGGGAACAAAGGTCGCTCGCAGAGCAATTTTTTCGCAAGGTCACAGCGGGCAGGCTTGCCGAGGATGAACAGCTGCTCACGGAATTTAAAACGCTTCTCAAGCGGCAGCTGCAAGGGTTGAGTGAAGGGGATTCCGGCATGTAAGATGAGGTGCGGACGGATGCCCCGAAGGGCGGGTGGTTCATCTGAAAGTGCCCTGTAAGCAGTTACGTTCAAAAAACACTCACGGATTCAGGGGATTGTGCTATACTGATGTTGAACTGATTGACCCGTATTTCTCTAAAAAAACACAGGTACCTTGAAACGCTTTGTAATTCTGCAACTTATTCTGGTGGCTGCCCTGCCGATGAGTTTTACGGCCGTATTCCTGTGGCTTAACCATGACAGGGGCTATGCGGATATTTTTATTCCCATCGGCCTTGGCATGTTCTTTTCTCTGCTTCTGGCCTTATCCCTTTCCTGGCTCTATATCAAAAAACTGTCTTCGTATATCCATGAATACGCAGAAAATGCCCGTGCCATAGCCCATGGGAATTTTTCCATGCAGTGGCCCGGCGCTGAAGATGCGGATCTGCGCAGTCTGGAAGACGACCTTGCCTATATGGCCGGAGAGATAGAAAGGCGTGAGAACGAACTCCGGGAAAGTGAAAGGCGCATAAAAACCCTGACATATAATGTACCTGGTGCTGTTTTTCAGTTTGTCGACAGACCTGATCACCAGTTTCAGACTGAATTTTTCGGTGACAATATCACGCGCATTTTCGGCCTGGACCCTGATCCCGGAACCGTTTTCAGGGATTTCTGCGAGCATGTTCCTGCAGATGAACGGGAACAGTTTGTCTCGTCCGTGCAGCAGGCAATAGAGAAAAGAGTTCCATGGAATTATGAGGGACGTTTTATCAAGTCCGACGGAACCGTTATCTGGTTTTCCGGCAAAGCGGTTTCCCAGATGCAAGGCGAGGCTGTTATCCATGCCGGAGTGCTGTCCGATATAACCGCAAGTAAACGCTTTGAGGAATCCCTGCGCATCACCCAGTTCAGTTTTGATCATGCGGAAATGGGGATTTTTCGTATTGCTCCTGATGCAGGGATAGTGGAGGTCAATCGCAAGGCAGCCGATCTGCTCGGGTATACAAAAGAAGAGTTGGTCACCAAGACGGTTATGGACATCGATGCAAATATCGATGCAAAGCAATGGGAGGTTATCTGGAAAGATACATCTCAGAGAGAAACAAAACATTTATATACAAGCTTGCTGCGCAAAGACGGTACGGCAATTGTTGCGGAGATATACAGCAACAGGCTGGAATATGGAGGAAAACAATTTTCCATAATATTTGTCCAGGATATCACGGAACGTAAACAGGTGGAAGACTCCCTGAAATTGACCCAGTTCTGTTTTGATAAAGCCTCCATAGCTATTTTCAGGATAGGCGAACACGGAGAAATCCTGGACGCAAATGAAGAAGCCTGCCGCAGCCTCGGTTATACCAAAGAAGAAGTCACGGAAATGGACCTTTTTGCATGTAATCCAACCCTTACCCCTGAGCTGTGGGAGGATAGCAAGAAAATACTGCATGAAGAAGGAGTGATTACCGGAGAGTCCCTGCATACCAGGAAAAACGGTGAGCAATTCCAGGTGCACGCCATCATCAATATGGTCTCCTTTGGAGCACAGGATTATTACCTGCTGTTTTGTCAGGATATTACAGAAAGAAAAGAGGCTGAAATCAGGCTGCGGGAAAACCAGCGGCTGCTGAACAATATTCTCGAGTCCATGACCGAAGGCATTCTGGTGCTCAACAAGGATTTTCAATACACCATATTCAATAAAAATCTCGAGGCGATGAGTAACACATCCAGGGATGATGTTTTAGGAAAAACTCCCTGGGAGGCCTTTGATTTTGTCAAGGGTTCCACCATTGAAACACAGATCAGAAAAACCATGCAGGGAGAGCCGACAGCGGCATTGGAGAGAAACCTTCCACAGGGCTGGTTCAATGAAAGTTTTTCACCGATCAAGGATGATGACGACAATATCATCGGTGTGGTGGGGGTTATCTCGGATATCAGCAAACGCAAACAGTATGAGCATGAGCTGCAGCAGCTGCGGAATTATCTTTCAAATATTATAGACTCCATGCCCTCCGCCCTGGTAGGGGTGGACAACATGGGCAAAGTTACCCAGTGGAACAAAACCGCTGAAGAACATACAGGGATATCGGCCGAAGCGGCCAGGGGCAAAGTGCTTTCTGATGTGTTGCCGTATATGTCCAGGGAAATGGAAAAAATCAGCACAAGCATTGCCCGGAGGCGGATTATCCATGAACAGAAACGTCCCGGTTTTCTGGGAAGCGGCGAGGGGTATGAGGAGTTGACTATTTATCCGCTCATTGCCAACGGGGTGGAAGGCGCCGTGATCCGGGTTGATGATGTGAGCGAAACCATGCATCTGGAAGAGATGATGATCCAGAGCGAGAAAATGTTGTCCGTGGGCGGGCTCGCTGCCGGCATGGCCCACGAAATCAATAACCCCCTTGCCGGCATGATGCAGACTGCGGAGGTGATGAGCAACAGACTGGGACAAGGCAAAGCGCTCCCTGCCAATCAGAAGGCTGCAGAGGCTGCAGGAACCACCATGGAGTCCATCGAACAATTCATGGACGACCGCGGCATATATCGCATGTTGGACACTATCATCGAATCCGGCCGCCGGGTTGCCTCCATTGTCACCAACATGCTCAGTTTTGCAAGAAAAGGCGAATCCATTGTTACCTACAGCGACCTGGCAGAACTCATAGATAAAACACTGGAACTTGCGGCCACGGATTATGATCTGAAAAAGCAATATGATTTCAAGCTGATTGCCATACACAGGCAATTCTCGGAGACACCGCTGCCGGTTCCCTGTGAAACCGTCAAAATTCAACAGGTTCTGCTCAATATTTTCCGTAACGCAGCCCAGGCAATGCAGGAAGCCGGTATCGCATCACCTGCCCTGGTTATCAGAACTTTTCTGGAAGAGAAACGGGGGACGGCATGTGTCACGATTTCCGATAATGGACCGGGCATGGACGAGGCAACAAAAAAGCGGGTATTCGAGCCCTTTTTCACCACCAAACCGGTGGGCGCGGGAACGGGACTGGGATTGAGTGTTTCCTATTTTATCATTGTCGAAAACCATGGAGGCGAGCTGAGCGTCGAGTCCTCACCGGGAAAAGGTACGACATTCATCATTCGGCTGCCCCTGCACAGGTAAGGGACGCAGGGTGTGTCATGACGCCCTGCTTTCCCCTTCAAGCTGATGCATGGTCCGTACCACCAGAGTGTATAGTTCTTCGAATTTGAAGACCGGTTTCAGAACAATCTGCCGGCAGACGCATCGCAGCCGGAGCAGGTCATCGGGCATGGTATACTCAGGAGAACCGGTACAGATGACAAAGGCGGCGGCACAGGCCTGTTCACACATGGTCCGTATGAAATCGTTGCCGTCCATTCCGGGCAGACGCATGTCGACCACTGCCGCGTGGATGGTATGCTCGGCTGCCAGTTCCAGCGCCTCCTCGGCACTGGCCGCCTGGATCACGTCCCAGAGCTGATCCTCAAAGTAATCCGCAAAGCTCTGCCGAACTCCGGACTCATCATCTAAAATAAGAATTGTCTTCATGAATGCTTCAAGTCAGGTGAGGGTCCGTCCTGTACCACATGCGGGATGGAGATGGTGATGTGAACGCCCTTGTTTGGTGCGCTTTCACATTCGATTTCACCGCCGAATTTTTCACTCACCAGATTGAAGACAAGGTTCATCCCCAGTCCGGTTCCCCCGGAACCGCGTTTGGTTGTGTAAAAGGGATCAAAGATTTTTGTGCGTTGTTCTTCGGTCATTCCCTTGCCGTTATCTTTGTAGTGGATGGTTATTGAGCTGTTTTCACGGACAACGCCGATGGTGATCCGGCCCTGATCCATGTCTTCGAAACCATGAATCAGTGAGTTCATGACCAGATTGGTCAGGATCTGGGAGAACGTTCCCGGGTAGCTGTCCACAGTGAGGTTATCCGGACAGTCCAGATCAACCGTGTGTTTGGTCTTTTTTATCCGTGGATACAGGCTGAAGAGAATTTCCTGGATATACTGTTTCACCTTGAAGGTGCGTCGTTCGTCACTGCTTTGATCAACCGCTATCTGTTTAAAACCCGACACCAGCTGGGCTGCACGATTCAGGTTTGTCAACGTCACTTCACAGGCTTCGTGGCAGTCCTTGAGATATTTTTCCAGATCGCTCTTTTTGGCTTCTCCCTGCTCAAAAAGGCGCTGAAAAGCATCGGTGGCATCCTGCAGGTAGGAAATACCGGTTACTCCGATCCCCAGCGGGGTATTTATTTCATGGGCAACCCCGGCGACAAGGTCGCCGAGTGCGGCCATCTTTTCTGATTGGACCAACTTTTTCTCGGCTTTTTTCCTGTCCTGAATCTCTTTTTGTAAAGCAATGGTCTGTTCTTCCAGGTTTTTTTGATATTCCTGGTTCTCGGCGATCAGCCGGGCCCTTTCCATTGCTTTTTCGACGGACTGAATGAGCGTTTTCAGGCTGTAGAGAGGCTTGACCAGATAGTCCCACGCACCTTCTCGGACAGCCTCGATGGCGTCTTCTATCACGCCGGCCCCGGAGACCACTATAACAGGCATGTTGGGATATTTTTCATGAACGGTCCGCACAACTTCCAGACCACCGACTTCAGGCATCTGCATGTCGCAGAGTATAAGATCAGGGTGATGCTGCTCAACAAGATCCAGCCCGATACGGCCGTTTTCAGCAACCAGTGAATCATATCCGCTGTCTTCAAGGGTATCGGCAAAACAATCCCTGATAAAGGGTTCGTCATCGACAATAAGGATAAGCGGTTGCGATCTGGTTTTTTGCTTAGTCATACAAGCCTCGTTAGAGTATCTTTATACCGGGTTTCCGCCGTGCAGACCCGTTCAATCTTCAAATCGATCCCTTATTGCAATGAACTCCTCTGAATTTTCCAGGAAAAGATCGGTAAGAAGCGGGTCAAAATGTTTTCCCCGTTCGTTTGTGAACAGTTCCAACACGTTTTCCAGGGGCCATGCAGCCTTGTAGCAACGGTCGCTTGACAGGGCGTCGAACACGTCTGCGATGGCGGTAATACGTCCGTAAATGTGGATGTCTGTTCCCTTCAGCCCTTTTGGATACCCTGTGCCGTCCCATTTTTCGTGGTGTGTCAGGGCAATGGTCGCACTCATGTTCATGACCGCCAGGGAAGAATATTTCAGCATCTGATACCCTCGTTCGGCATGGGTTTTCATGATTTCCCACTCATCACCGTCAAGTTTTCCCGGTTTGGTCAGGATAGCGTCGGGGATGGCGATTTTGCCGATGTCATGCATGGTGGAAGCTGTTTTGACCAGCTCGGCTTCACTGTTGTCAAAACCAACGAGCCGGGCAAGCAGTTCCGTGTAATGGGCGATCCGTTTAACATGGTTGCCGGTTTCGTTGGAACGGGATTCCACCACTTCCCCCAACCGATAGATCATCTCTTTCTGGCTGCCTGTAATAGCCTCGTTCAAGTAGATGTTTTCCAGGGTAACTATCAGGTTTTCCGTAAAAATGTTCAACAGTCGGATGTCAATGTCCGAAAGCGGCTGATTAATCTGGGCGAAAAAGAGAACGATGTGCCTGCGATTTGAACAGTACATCACAAATCTGTCTTGGGCAAAAATATTTGTCTGCTCTTCAATGGCCCTGTTGATGAGATCCTTTTTGTCTTCCGGGAGGTCCTGGATGTCAACGCATTGACCATCACCCTGGTCATCGGGCGCATAAATTTCCAGACATTCGTCGACCAGGATGTACCCTACCGCCTTGCAGGAAAAAATTGTTGTGTTCTCAATGTTGAGCAGGTTGGAAAGTTGGCCCAGGGTGGCTCGTATAAATTCTGCAAGGGCGCTTCGTGAAGAGATTCCCCTTGAGGCTACTATAAGCTTTTCAAGGCCTATTCTGCTTTTTTCCAGGGTGATAATATCCCTGTACGCCCGTAATGTTGAGAACATCAGGGTGAACAATTTGTTGGCGGTAAGCTCGGTTTTTGTTTTGTAATCGTTGATGTCGTAATTTTGGATAACATCGTGCTCCGGCGCTTTCCCCGGTTGTCCGGTGCGCAGGACTATACGGACGCCGGTATTCTGCAGCTCCTTTCTGATAGTGTGAACAAGATTGAGGCCTGCGTGTTCCGATTCCATTACCACATCGAGCAGAATCACGGCTATATCTGCGTGTTTGTCCAGCAGGTCCAGCGCCTCTTCTGCTGAATAAGCGTGCAGGAGCAGCAGTCCCCTGTTGTCAAAGGTGAAATGCTTCAGGGCGAGTGTGGTTACCTGATGTACCCCCTCTTCATCATCCACCACAAGGATCTTCCAGGGAAGGTCCTTTTCTTTTACCGCTGTGGTTTCGTCATCGTTTTTGAATACTAATTCATCCATGATTTTATGTGCTTAGATTGTGAAAATATCAAACATTTCCGGGGAACGGTTCGCAACTTCTTCGACCAGGGCGGCCAGGTTTTCTTTTCGGCATCCAACTGCGGCCAGGGAACTGTTGCCGATGGAAGAGAGATAATCCAGGCGCTCCGGGCTGTCAAACTGCAGTATTTCCGAGGCTATTCTGGTCGCGGCATGCATGGCGTGGCAGCCGTTCAGGTATTCTGTTGCCTGGTCCGGAGTATGTTGAAACAACACCGGGGTTATAACGTCATAGGGCAGGTTCCAGGCATCGAGCAGTGCTCCGCCTGCTTCGGCCATGGTAAAGCCTAATACTTCCTTTTCCCGGTCCCAGGGAAATTGATTTTTACGGTGAATGCCGATTGCGGCTCCGGCAATATCAGGTGCATAATTCACCACTGCCAGCGTTCCTACATTACAGAGCAGGCCGCTGATGAAAAAAGTATCTGCGTTTTCCCGTATCTTTTCAGCAAGTATTTTTGCGCCGCAGGCCGAATACACCGAGTGTTTCCACAGGGACTGCATATCAATATGCCTGCCGGCTGACTGGATGATTGCTGCTGCGGACGTGGCTGTGACCAGCGCATACAACTGCTTGCTGCCGATGAGGGTTATAGCCTGGGAGATCGAGGAAACGGTTCTCGGCAAATAGTACAGAGGACTGTTGACGATTTTCAGCACCTTGGCGCTTATCGACGGATCACTGGAAATGAGTTTTGCCATATCATCCGCTGAAGAATGCGGGTCATTAATGAGTCTTCTGAGCCGAAGCAATATGTCCGGCAGGCTGACCAGGCTTTCCGATTCTTTTATCACAGCCTTCAGGCTAATCAGGTGAATCAATATGCTACTCCAGGGGCAGTGAGAGAAAGTGAATTTTAGCAGACACTATCCATGATATTCCAGGAGAGGAGCAAATGCAAATATGGCTGCAAAAATTTGGAAGGGGGCCTGAAGTTTTACCTCTCATCAATTCCGGCCGTCTCAGAAAACAGAATTTTTTTCACATTTTTTTCAGTCGGAGACGATTTGTTTTGGTTTACTATGTCATGTAGAAGAACTGTCCAGATGTCACCCGGGGCATGAAAAATATTCTGTCCCCGGTTTATACGTATTGCATCCCGGAGTTTTACCAATGGAAACAACCTTCACCGCCCAGATACACTTCTCAGCCATCACTGAACTGTTTCGAGCCGCCCGGCAGGAAGGCCGCAACCGCCTGTTCGAGTACGAGGTCTACAACCTGTTGGCCAAATCAGGCGCTGAAACACCTCCAAAATCCATTCTTATCCCCAGAGGCGCAAGGCTTTCGGAGGAAGAACTGCATGCCTTGCCCGGTGAAAAAGTCGTGCTGAAAATCGTTTCTCCCTGGATTATTCATAAAACAGAGGTACAGGGCGTCCGGGTCGTGAAAAAAGATGCCAATACCATCCGTTCGGCGTTTCGCAGGATGCTTTATGAAGTCCCTGAAAATTATGCGGCCTGGTGTCAGGCCAATCCTCATGGTGTCCCGGAGATATATCGCGGCCTGGCCGGAGAGGCCCTGATTGCAGCCATAACCCGGGATCTGAAAGGCGTGCTCATGGTTCAGTTTATGCCTCCGGATTCAGAAGCGTTCGGCAATGAGCTGATAGTGGGGCTGCGTAATACCCGTGAATTCGGCGTGGTTATCAGCGCCGGACTTGGGGGAACCGATACTGAATTGTATGCCAAAAGATTCCGTAAAGGCCAGGCTATTGTGGCCGCCTCCTGTGAATTAATAGATGGGGATAGGTTTTTTGAACTATTCAGGAAAACCGTTTCATACAGGAAGCTGGCGGGGCTTACCCGCGGCCGGCGCCGCATTGTCAGCGATGAACAGTTGATCGAGTGTTTCAGTTCGTTCATCGAGCTGGGTAGGGCATATTCCCTTGCCGATTCTGATGCGGAGTTCGTGATCGAGGAGTTGGAAATCAATCCCTATGCCTTTACGGATTTTCTCATGGTTCCCCTGGACGGGATGTGTACTTTTTCTCTGCCGGAAAGAAAAGGGTGCCGGCGGCCGGTCAGAAAAATCGATAATCTGCTGCATCCCCGGACCATTGGGTTGATAGGTGTGTCAGCCAAAAGGAAGAATTTCGGCCGAACCATTCTGGAGAACATTCTTGCCCAGGGATTTCCCGGGAAAGACCTGGTGATTATCAAGCCCGGCATGGAAGAACTTGCAGGAGTGCGATGCATAGCGGACCTGTCTTTACTGCCTGAAAAGCTCGACCTGTTTGTTGTTGCCATAGACGCCGAGCAGGTTTCGGACCTGATTGACCGGGTTATGAGCCTTGACTGCGCGCACAGCGTCATGCTGATTCCCGGCGGCATGGGGGAAAATGAAGAGAGCAGGGAGCGTGCCGGGCAGCTGGTGCTGAAAATCAACCAGGCCCATGCAAAGGATGACGGCGGTCCCGTATTTCTGGGGGCAAACTGCATGGGGGTCATCTCTTACCCGGGTAAGTATGATACCTGGTTTATTCCGGAGGATAAACTTCCCAGAAACAGACAGCTGCAGCCGCGCAGAGCGGCTTTTATCAGCCAGAGCGGCGCGTTCATGCTCCACCGGAGCAGCCAGTGTCCTGAGCTGGCTCCGGCGTATATGGTTTCCATGGGCAATCAGAGTGATCTGACCCTTGGCGATATGGTCAAGTATTTCAAAGATTGCGATATGGTGGATGTCATTGCCGTGTACGCGGAAGGATTTAATGATCTCGACGGGCTGGAGTTTGCTGAAGCTGTCCGGGAAGCAGTGGTCAGGGGTAAGGAGGTGCTCTTTTACAAGGCAGGAAGAACGCCGGAGGGACAGAGCGCGACCAGCGGTCATACCGCCTCCCTGGCCGGGGATTACATGGTGTGCGAAAGCTGTATCCGTCAGGCCGGCGCCGTTGTTGCCCGAACTTTTACTGAATTTCAGGATCTGTTTCTGCTGGCGGAGCTGTTCTGCAGAAATCCCATTCGAGGAAACAGGCTGGCCGCCTTGAGCGGGGCGGGGTTTGAAGCCGTGGGTATGGCGGATTCCATTCAGTCCGATGACTTTCAGATGAAGCTGGCTGAATTTTCCCAGGCAACCAGAGATGATATTGAGGCTGTTCTGCGGTTTAAACGACTGGACGCCCTGGTCACCATCTCTAATCCTCTGGATATCAATCCCTCCGCAGATGATGAGGCCCATGCGGAAATCGTACGTATTTTGAGCCGTGACGGAGCTGTGGATGCCGTTGTTGTCGGGTTGGATCCTCTGTCTCCCTGCATGCATACGCTCAAGGAGACAGCCGGCCCCGAATATGCGTTGGATGCGGAGGAGGGCATCGTGGCATTGCTGTCCCGGGTTGTCGAGGATTGCACGGTCCCGGTTGTTGCAGTGGTGGATGGCGGACGAATATATGATCCCTTTCGCGATATCCTGCTGGAAAAGGGCATACCGGTTTTTCCTGTGTGCGACCGTGCTGTAGCGTCCCTGTCATTATATATCGAGAGCAGACTGTATGCAGACAGTATCCGCCACAGCTTTGCGTTGTGAAAAAAGTTTGTATACTGTGTAACGGAGCATAATGTATTCTCGATGCTTTTTGCTGTGCGCGGTATAAAGGTAAGGTGCATTATACGCACCATCATAAATTCCTGCAAAACGACATACCCCACCAACACAACACTTATGAAAATAGCCATCCCAAGCACCTCCCCGGATCTGTCCGGCGAGGTGGAACACACACTCGGCAGTGCCGCCTATATGCTGGTTATCGAGACAACGGATATGACCGTTGAGGCGATTGAAGCCCTCTCACCGGCTTCAGGTCCCGGTGCCGGAATCAAAGTTCTGACCCTGGTCTTGGAAAAAGGAGCGCAGGTGGTGCTGGCTGATTATATCGCGCCCCATGTAGCTGCTGTTCTTGAGGAACACACTGTCACGGTCAAAGATCAGGTGCGCGGTTCCGTAGCCGAGGCACTTGCAGCATATATGCATGCCGACACATTTGATCGCGCATCCGGTGATTCAGCAAGAAAAGCAGAGTCAGTCTCCCATCTGCCGACCTGGCGGGATGCCCTGACAAGAGGAGGGCGGCAAGTGCTCACCTTGCTGCCCATGCTGTTTGGAGTGATCCTGCTTGTGGGATTGTTCCAGGCAGTTGTCTCTCGGGAGGCTTTGCTGACCCTGTTTTCCGGATCCATGCTTCAGGATACTGTTATCGGTGGTGCCCTGGGCAGTATTCTTGCCGGCAACCCGGTCAACAGTTATGTCATTGGTGACAATCTCCTCCAGGCCGGGGTGGGGCTTTCTGCAGTCACTGCATTCATGATGGCATGGGTCAATGTCGGTATCCTGCAGCTTCCTGCAGAGGCCGCGTCACTTGGATGGCGCTTCAGCCTGGTGAGAAATGGGGCAGGTTTGCTGGTGTCCGTGATCATGGGGGTCATGGTGAGTTGGATGATTGGAGGTGCTGGATGAAAAAAACGGCAAAACAGCAAAAGCCGGGTTCGGAAAAATCATGGCGCAGGGGGTGGATATTTCCCCTGGCCGTGCTGGGGGTATATCTTGCAGGTTTTCTGTTTGCACCCGAAACAATACTCGAAGCTGCACACAGAAGCGGCAGTATCCTGAGGCAGGTGGCTGTCCCGATCAGTGTAGCCTGTGTCATGATCATTTTGCTGAACCGGTTCCTGTCACCAAAACAGGCGGCACGATTTCTGGGGCAGGGGGCGGGAATTCGCGGCATCTTGTTTTCTTCCCTGGCAGGGATTGTTTCCATGGGGCCTGTGTATGCCTGGTATCCACTTTTGTTGACTTTGAAAGAAAAGGGAGTGTCAACTTTTCATATTGCCAATTTCATTGCCTGCAGATCCATAAAACCGGTTCTCCTACCAGTGCTCATTGCCTCGTTCGGTTGGCTGTATGCCACGACTTTCCTGGTGTTCAGCCTTGCTGCGGCTTTGCTTGCGGCAGTGGTTGTTTCTTTGGCAGCGGGATGGGAAGAATAGCCGGCACCACCCAAGCAAAGGTAACCGGTCGCAGTGTGTACATAGCGGTATGTCGTCGCCCCCCTTCCCCCGTACCCATCTTTTCCGCTGCGTCTCGCCGGAGCGGGGAGCCGGGTAGGGTGCGTCATACGCACCGCCGGAATAGCTTTCATGCGTGTAAGCAGCTTCTTTCATCCAGCATTCATTGCTTCCCCCAAAACCAAAGAATGCAGGATTATGCAGCCGCGTTGCCAATCTGATCCGAAAGATTTTCTTCACATGTGTAATACTGCCTGCTGCGCCGGCGTTAGATGGTGCGTGTGACGCACCCTACGTACTTCGCACCGTAGTCAGGGTATGGTGGCGCCCCCCTTCCCCCGTATCCATCTTTTCCTCTGCGTCTCGCCGGAGCGGGGAGCCATGTAGGGTGCGTCATACGCACGTATGCCGTAACGGCTGTTGTTCCAGCAGGTTGAAGTCCTGCAAAAGGAGTTGTCCGTACACCTTTTAAGTACCAGGAAGCAGCGTCTGAGTAATCAGGGGTTGTAAGTTTCCCATGGGCGAAGGTGCAGGCCGTAACGAAAGTGAACCTATATGTAGCCTCGTCAACGCTTATATGGAGAAGCCGACCTTTTGTGCGTTAAGGGAAGGCCGCAGTTCTTGAGAAGGGAAAACGGAAGCGTCTCAGGAGATCTCCCGGGGAAGCAGGGACGGCATGTATCGGAGGAACAACAGTGCAGTGCGGGAGACCCGATGCGGAAATGATTCAGGATCGTAAACCATGGGATATAAGGAGACCCCGAAATTTTCATGGTCCGTATCGGGAGTCGGAGGGGCCCATAGTACCGTTTGAGGACAGGGGACAACATAACCCCTGACCGAGGAAAGGAGCCCTACTTTGTTCATGCAACTAAAGAGCGGAGGATCAGGAGATTGCCTAAGCTATTAACTCCAAACAGTATCAAGACGCTACAGAGGAAGCTGTACCATAAGGCCAAGCAGGAACCTGCTTTTCGTTTCTACGCGCTGTACGACAAGATCTACCGTGCGGACATCCTGAGTCATGCATACGAACTTGTTCGGGCCAATAAGGGCTCCCCTGGAGCAGACGGGGTGAGCATTGAGTCCATCAGTGAAGGAGAAGGGGAGAGTGCATTTCTTGAAAGATTGGGACAGGAATTGCGGGAGAAAAGCTATCGGTGCGATCCAGTGCTCCGAGTCTGGATACCGAAAGCCAACGGGGACAAACGTCCGCTGGGAATACCCACAATACGTGACCGGGTAGTGCAACAGGCATTAAAGCTTGTGATCGAACCGGTATTTGAGGCTGATTTTTGTGACAGTTCGTATGGATTCCGTCCGAAACGTTCAGCACATGGTGCTGTTGACGCGATCAGCAGCGCTTTGGTAAGAGGGCACCATCAAGTGATTGATGCGGACCTGTCAAAGTACTTTGACACCATCCCTCACTCAAAACTTCTGGCAGTGGTAGCCGAACGGATCAGCGATAAGGAAGTCCTGGCGCTGATCAAGCAATGGCTCAAAGCGCCGGTGGTAGAAGATGTGAATGGTCGCCGCCGAACCATAGGCGGAGGAAAGGGAAATCGTTTCGGAACACCGCAGGGCGGGGTCATTTCGCCATTGCTTGCGAATCTGTACCTGCACTTGCTTGACAGGATATGGGAACGACATGATATAGCGCGCCGACATGGTGCAGAGCTGGTGAGATACGCGGATGACTTTGTGATTTTATGCAGAGGGTCTGTTGAACCGTCACTGCAACTGGTCAAAGCGTTATTTGCCAAATGCGAGCTACGGCTCAATGAGCAAAAGACTTCCGTGATAAATGCGAAACAGGAGAGCTTTGACTTTCTTGGCTTCAATTTTCGAATGAGGAAAAGTCGTCGCAGCGGCAAAGTGTATCCCCATGTTGAGCCATCAAAGCGTTCGGTTGATCGGATCAAGTCCAAAGTAAAGCAACTGACCAACCGTAGGAGAACGCTGATACCGTTGCCGAAACTAGTGGAAGAGGTAAACGAAGTCCTCCGTGGTTGGACAGGATACTTTCACTATGAACACAGTACGGAAGTGATGAGCAGAGTCAAGCACTTTACGGAAGAACGAATGCGCAAGCATTTGTGCATCCGTCACAAAGTGAGAACCCGTACTCGTGGATACGAACGGTTCAGTACAGCGTACCTGTACAGATATGTAGGCCTCTATAGAGTTCCAACCTGGGCGAAATGGAAGCGACAGGCGCAAGCCTTATGGTGAAGAACATCGGAAAGCCGTGTACGGGAAAACCGTATGCACGGTTTGATGAGGGAGCATTGAAGAGGCGATATCTTCAGAACACGTAGTAGCCGCGTGCGGCGAGGCGTCTTGAATATAGAAAGGGCCGAAGATACCGGCTGAATCAGTGCTCTACTCTACCATATGAACGCGTCTCGTACAGGAACCCCGAAGTTTTCTTCCATCAGCCATGTTTCCCCCCCATACCAAAGTATGCAGACTCTTATGACCGTATCGCCAATCTGAATCGAAATATTCCTTTCACATGTGTAATTACGCCTGCTTTGCCGGCATTAACCGGTGC
This sequence comes from Desulfobulbaceae bacterium, assembly GCA_963678525.2. GTDB lineage: Bacteria > Desulfobacterota > Desulfobulbia > Desulfobulbales > Desulfobulbaceae > Desulfogranum. The sequence continues at coordinate 210,015 of CAXXDG010000001.1, read as the reverse complement.
GTGTGACGCACCCTACGGCCCTCGCATCAATGTTTCGGTATGTCACAATTTCTTCCCCCGTATCCATCTTTTCCTCCGCGTCTCGCTGCAGCACGGGGCTCAGGTAGAGTGCGTCACTCGCACCACCATGGTAAAAAACAATGAGTTAGATGTTTATTGCCGCCTTGAGCTCTTCAAAAATATCCGGAAATATATGGCAAACCTGCTCCCAGGAGGGCGTATGGGGTATTGCGCTAAGATCGAATTGACCTCTGGCAAATGTTTCCCCTGCGCTTCGGAGTACACCTGCAAATACGCTGCATGCAAGTTCCTCTTCAATTCTCCGGTCATAGCTTAAATTGTTGAATATTGAGTCATGTTCGTATTTTGTGATCATGGTATGGGCAACGGTCAAATAGCTCTCCAGCAGTTCAGAGAAAAAATGTTCCCCTACCATCATATTCTGTTCTCTAATCAGAAAATGAAAAAGCGTGGAGATGATATCCTGCGCCATCTGTTGCAATCCCCCCTGCTCTGCATTCCCCGGGATACAGCTTTGGTGCTTGTGATCAAACGGACAGAGTGAAAACTGCACCTGGCAGATGGAGGAAGCTTTTCGTGAGGCTTCTATAAGACTGTACAGTTCAACGCCCCAGTCCATGGAAAAGCTCATTGCTCGGAGCAGATTTGTCTTCAGGGCGACTTCGCCGGAGAGTTGATATCGAAAATTCAGCAGGAAAGAGATGATGCACGCAGCCCTCTCGTTGTGAAGGCAGGTCTCCTGTCGCTGTAAAGCAAGCAGCAGGGGATCAATCAGAAGTCGCTTGACCCTGCCGTAAAAGTGGTTGTTATGGATGCGGGAGTAATACCCTTTGACAAAATCATACTCCAGCGCCATGACCGGGTAGAAAAGTCTGTCAACCTGATCTCTGCTGAAACTTATGATGTCGGCGTCCATCAGGGCTGCCGCATCAGCTTCCAAAGCCAGACAGATGCCGGAACTCATGAAGAGGTTACGTCCCTTACCCGGGCTGGACACCTCAAATCCCGCATCCGTCAATTTGCGGAATATCCCGGCAAGTATGGGACCGTTATTCCATTGTACGATGGCGTTGTTCAGTCCATACTCGTCAAGCAGAGATTTCAGCAAACCCACATCTTCTTCCGTAGCGTTGTCAACACCGAAAATAATATGCCGTAGGTACTCTACCTTACTCAGATTAAAAAGAATGTTTCTGAAAATCGGTTGATTTTCCGGTGTAATGAACTCCGTTGCCAGGCAGGGAATAACCGCAGCAGCCTTTTGTGTTGCAGCTGTTTTTCGTAAATGTGAAGAGAGATGCCGTGTATCCTGGTTGAGGATATGTAATGTGGTGATATCTGAGGATTGTTGCGAGAAATTGGGCATGGGAGGTTCAGGTTTTTTTCAGGACAACGCGTTCAACTATGCCCGTAACGTACATCTCGACTCATGGACAAGACGATTCCAGAGCTGCTCTTTTTGCTCAGCAGCAAGAGAAACATATTGGACGGCAAAAAAGTTGCTGTCCGCCTTGACAACCTTGGCCACAGTTGTGAACTCTGCAAGTAACTCTTCGTGATTTTTGAAAGATATGCTGATTGATATTTCTTCGCCGACCTTTGGTGATTCAGCGTCCGGGGTGACGGCACAACCGCTCGTGGAGATATCTACGATAATCCCGCTGCCTTGGCCGCCGGCGCCATGATACTCGATTTGTTGTTGATATAAGCAAAAACGAGGTGCGGAACGCTTTGAGAGTTCAATGATTTTACTTTCAGCATCTTCAAGAGTGGATACATTGATAGGTTTATACCCCTGCATTCTTGAAGTGAGATTGATGAATTGCCGAAACAATATACTGTCGTCATTCATTACCCTCACGACTATGCCTACTCGATTCTCAATGAGAAAATTTGATATCTTTCTGAAAGTTGAGACTCCGTTCAGTGCGGCAATTGAGCATTCGGACAGGTCGGTAATAACATTGAAACCAGGTTGTAAATCGGCAACACAGAATCTGATGTCGGTATACAGGTTGTCCAAATCTTTTTTTGTCAGCCTTTTAGCTAATTTGATATACAACCGGTTGAGGTTTGTATCAGCTTTGGCATAACTTTTTTTCATGTATATTGTATGATAATCGCAAACGGAAGCCTTGAAAGGTAAGACGCATGGTTGAGAACATTTTACACTCATACGTATCATAAAATAAAGTTGGATGGAGTGTCAAATAAACCCGCGAGCCGGCCAGGTGATCGATCCTGCTTCAGCCCGCATTTCTCATGGCTTTTTGTACCTGCTCACTGGGGAGTACTGGTAAGTTTAATGCCGAATTTCAATGGACATGCAAAGCATCTTTTAACACAATGAATTATTCAAGCCGGCCTTATATTTCAGCAGAACGACGCAGTTCCTTGGCGCAGGAGCACCGGGTTCGGTAGGCTTCCCAGGTTGGTTTTTGACTGTAAAGCTGCGTGAAATCGACGGTGTTGACGCTGAAAAATGAAAATCGTCTACGATGCGTCTACGGAAAGAAAAAAAGGAGTTAACCCATATTGAGTTAACTCCTTAATATATTTGGTGGAGCTAAGCGGGATCGCCAAATGGTGGGCAAAATCACGCCTAACGTACCGTAAATATTACCGAAACAAAATTGGTGGAGCTGCGTTTTGTACCAGTGTTTTGTACCAAAAACTGTACCACTATTTAAGGTGTTATTTGACCATTCCCATGGGCATTGTGTCAACAATAATCCACCCCTGGAAAAGACCGGCCCCCAGGGCCGCCCAGGACGTCAGCCCACCCCTGATTAATCAATTAATCACTTAATTAACTATTTGTTTTTACGTTCTTTTTGCTTGACAGCTTCCCGCCTCCATGATTTCATAAGCGCATCGAACAACAATTTCATCCATTCATGGAGGCAAGAAAATGCAGGTTTCAGTTATTTCTCCCGAAGTAATCGGCCATCAGAGCGTGACAGAGATCCACCCAGGCGTATACTCGACAGAGCGCGGAACGATAATCGTTTTTTCCATTTATCCCGCCGACACCCCCCCCAAGCAAAAAAAAGTGTGATTTTTTTTTGCCGCCTCACTGAAATTCTGGGAGTTCAATATATACCCGTAGGGTATATATTGTACCTCCCAATCTTCCCAAATGTGCTGTAACTCAATTTTTGCCCCTAAATTCCACCTTTTACTTGATTGCAGTTTTTGAAAAACATTTTACTTTGTCCGCATGCTGCATTGCAGTGAGTCAACAAAACCCTAAAATTAGGGTGAATCCCTATTAACAAGACAGGTAACTTTTTTTAATCATCAGGAAATGCAAATGACTAAGCGAGAAATTAAAATTCTGCTGGCCGAAAGAGGGATGACTGCATCGCAGTTGGCAATCGAGCTGCAAATGCCGGTAACAACTCTGTGGTTTAACTTATACTCGGGTGCCCGGCCAAAAGATTCGGAGCGTAGGCGCAGAATTGCAGCATTTTTATGCGTGGAAGAATGCGAACTTTGGCCCCACGTTGAAGATTAAGGCCAGGTAGCGCCTACAGGTTGGGAACTGACCTTAAACAGCCCAGACATACGATATAACGGCAGCAGTAGACCGAACAGTCCAATACCCCTGTAACCGGAGTGAGGAAGGGCGCGTGCCGGTGGTTACCGAGAGAATAGCAGCAAACAGCCTACCCCAGGAACGAGGTAGGGATTCCGAAGGTATGCCCACACAACTGAGAATCAAGGGAGGGGGAAACAATGAACCGAGCAGTCAGAAACACAGAGCAATCGCAACAAGTCACTCAGTTTCTTGGGTGGACACCCTGGGAGTGGTTCGCAACGCTCACCCTCCCAGACACAGCCACAATGGGCAACCTGGAATGGTGCCTGAAGAAATGGCGGAGGGAGCTGTTCAACGTGGCAAAAGGAAAAATTGCCTATGAAGGGGTTTTTGTCCATGAGCCGAACAAACACGTTCACCTGCTCATAATGAGCCAACCCAATAAGCACGGGCAAACGCTCGCAGACCTTGACCAGTCAGCAGTAACCGAGCTGAAAAAGCGATGGTTCGCCCTTGCTGGAAGACCCGCAGACATTCGCCCAGTATCAAGCAGTGAAGGAATCGCCGCTTATATGTCCTGCCGAAAGAACATAGGTTCACGCCCCTGGGAGACGATTGACCCTTGTGGCATTGACCTATTGAAACAATTAAGATCATAATATGTTGATATAAAAGGAAAAAGCATGGAAATTGATACAACAAGCATGACCGCCCAGGCCATTGAGGCCGCAGAACCAAAAGGGGCAACCCTCCAGATCACCCTGGAAGACGGTTCAACAGATACCGTCCAGGTGAATCCACGATGGGCAGCGCTCCTGGCAAAAGAGATCCGGCAGGGCAATTCAGGGATAATTACCCTGCATGGGTGCCTTCTGCCAGACAGCCCGGAAGCTCAGCCTTTCAACCGGCACGCCCTGATCAATGACGGCAACCTTAGCCCAGGCCGCTGGTCTGGTTGGTTGAAAAATAAGCCTGCCCAGGAGGCCGCATAATGTATGGCATGGAATTGACACGACTCAACGCAGTGGTTGAGAAAGCTCATAACAGACTGAAATTAAAGGGATATGACCCCAGTCTCCTGGACAACGCAATCAATGACACAAGCGATTTTCAGGAGATCATTGTAAGCCTTGGAAAGAAGGTTCAGTCAATCAAATCAAACCGCCGGTTATCCACCCAGGGGCAGCTTGAAGAAATAGCCCAGGCAAGACAGCAAGCTCAGGAATCATTTGATGTCATCAACAAGGCAGCAGACCTGCAAAGCGGCCTTGCCGAGATCCGGGAGCAACTCACCTGGAAAGCTGCCCAGAACCGCCAGGGCAACCGCCCAGACAACGAACTGACAGACCTCTTGCAGGTTCAGGAGATCCGTCGATACTTGGCAGGTAAAGACCAGGGTGAAGTGAACGAGCTTTTCATTGAAGCGGCCAGCAATTACGGCAAGCACACAGAACCGCTTTACAGGGCCATAGCCGAGCCGCCTTACCCCATCGCCCTGGTTGACAAAGAGATCCTTTCCCAGGGACAGGCCACCCTTGAGCGGGCAATCAGCCCAGACCTTGCAAGCCTTCACGATCTGGGAGCCCAGCGTGCAGACCTTTACGCCGTAATAGCCCATGAGGTCCAAGGATTGATTGACAATCCCCAGACAATCGGAAGCTAACAGAACACGCCAGGCCGGTCGCTACAGAGGTGTGGCGCGTTCGCCCTGATCCGCCGATACAGGGAAAGCTCAGGAGTCCGGCCGTAGCCTATGCCACGGAGGGCGGAACCGTGGCTATTTTCAAAGGAAAAATAATGAACAGTTATCTCGTTACCAGGAAGCGCCTTTCATCCGGAAAGTTTCACAGCTCCATTGAAGTATCGCGCTGGGAGATCCCAGACGAATACACCGGGGCCGTGATAGATTTCCTGCATGGGCTGGGAGTCAGCCCGTTTGAGGTGAAGCGAACCGAACACCGGCATTTCCCCCACTTGACCAGGTTCAACCCATAAGGAACCACCTTGCAGGATAACCACAAAGTGGTATTTATATCAATTTTATCAATACACCATATATGGTGTAGTTGAAAGGCAAAAGCACACAATATAGCCCATGATACAAGAAAGAGAATTTTCCTTTTTGAAGCTGTTCAACGCTTGCCGTTATTGGGATGGTCACAGCCCGGAGCAATTCATAAACCGTGTTCCGGTGAACCGGCAGTGCGTAAGCGCAATGTTGGGCTGTCCATTCTCCGATCAGCCGGTTTACATTGCACCGGAAATGGGATTGTCAGTCGGCATTGATGAGCAGGCTTTTTTTGATAAAAACAATTGCGATCCTTCTTGCCGTTACCGCCGGGGCCGACGAGAAGGTTAGCGGGCAAGCCGTGATGCCGTTTCAACGTAGTTTACAATCCGTCCCCCTCATTGGGAGGGGAAACGGCATCACGGGGCGTCTGTGAGTTATAACATACCGATTTCGTATCTATAAATAATTCTATTTATAGGCCACCCACCGAGGGCAGTCACGCTGTGACTGCCTTTTTTTTCGCCTGAGATCCCGGCAAACCTTCCCCAGGAACAAACCGCAACAGCACTGTCAGAAAGGTATACTTTTATACACTCCCAAAAACAGGCGTCAAAAAGTATCGAAACTTAGTTATTGACACAGATTCTAAAAAGTATATAATACTTTCAATACACATTACACTGTAACGCTAACACAAGGATGAATCATGGGACACAGCATAGCGTATATTCGAGTGAGCAGTATTGACCAGAACCCTGCACGGCAGATTGAAGCATTACCGGAAACAGACCGCACCTTCCTTGAGAAGGCAAGCGGAGCAACCGCCAACAGACCCCAGCTCAAAGAAATGTTGGAATACATACGCCAGGGTGACGTTATCCATGTTCACAGCATAGACCGCCTGGCAAGGAATATTGAAGACCTCAACAGGTTGGTAAAACAGATTGTGGGCAAAGGATGTGCTGTCAAGTTCCACAAGGAAAACCTGGCGTTCGGCAATGGGGAAGGCAACCCAGCCAGTGAGCTGTTATTCAATGTTCTGGGATCATTTGCACAGTTTGAGCGCTCCATGATTAAAGAACGCCAGGCGGAAGGACAGGCAGCAGCCAGGGCAGCAGGAAAGCACATGGGCCGCCCTGGTAAGCTCACAGATCAGCAGAAAGCTGAGATCTTGAAAAAGAGGGAGGCAGGAGCGACGCCTACAGAGCTTGCCAAGGAATACGGAGTATCAAGGGCAACCGTTTACAACGTGAAATGAGCTTGACCTATCCCAGGGAATACCGTTACAGTGTAATGAGCAAAACCATTACACTGTAACACAAAGGACGCGCCATGAAGAAAAGAAGAACAAAAGCCCAGGAAGCCAACGCAGAACGTCAGCGCAGATACAGGGAAAGGGCCACGAAAGACATTGACGGCCCCCTCCTGACCCGCTTGCAGGTATTGCTTGACCCCAATGCCGCCGCAAACCTGGAACGTCTCAAAAAGGCTACAGGGCGGCCCAAAAGGGCATTGATTGAGCGGGCAATAAACGAGCTTGCAAAGGCATTAGACTGTAACACGGATGACGAGTGACAAGGCTATCCGTTACACCGGGAAAGTTAGTTTTTCGATTGCCTCCTGTAGCCGCTCTAAAGGCGTTTTCCCCGTCCCGTAAACCCCAAAAGTAACCTTACTATGTGAATGACCCATGAGGGCACCGACCGTGCCTTCGTCCACCCCCCGGACTTTTAGCGTTTCTGCAAAGGTATGCCGGAAGCTGTGAAAGCTGATTTTTTTCTTTGTCGGCCTGAGCCCTATACCCTGAAGAAAGGTTCGGTTAAACCACCGCCCAGCAACTTCACCGGATGAAATAGACCGCCCTTGCAGTTCAGGGAAAAACAGCTTTTCTCCAAGTGATTCTCTATAATTTGCTTCAATGCCCACCCCGTATTCAGAAAGAAACGGGTGGATTGGAACAATACGTTCTGAAGCCGCCGTCTTTAATGGTCCCGCGTCAGGAGTGATTTTTATAACGGGCACCCCGTCCGCTTGATCAATGTCACATAGGCGCAGCTGAGCAATTTCCTGAAGGCGACACCCGGTAAAGATTCCGAGAAGTACAAGCCAGCGTTGCCACTCGTGCTTAAACAGTTTTTGACCTACAGGCCCGAGCATGAGCTTAATATCGTCGTTCGTGAAAGGGTCTCTATCCTCATGCGGCCGACTTTTTATGGAAATTTTCAGGCCTCCAAACGGATCAATGGAGCAGTATCCTTGCCGAATGGCCCACTGAAAGAGCGCCCCGGAACGGATGATTTTATCGTTTACGGTTCTTGGTGCCATTGTTTTTGCCGGACTCATGGCGAGTATCTGTTTGATGGTTTTTCCGGAGTAGACGCCTTTGGTATGGTTGGGCGGCAACCGTAGCAGCGTTTCTTTGAACCGTCGTCCGTCTGCAAAGGTGAAGGCATCCATGACTTTGTTACCCAGCACCCGCCGGAGCAGATCAAACACGGACTCCATCTCGCCCCGTGTTTTCGCAGTCCATGTGCAGCCCAGGACTTTTTCATCGCAGAAACGTTGAGCCGCCTCAGAGAGCTTGATTGACTCACTGACAGGAGCAGCAGGAGCAGCAGGAGCAGCAGGAGCAGGAGCAGGAGCGCTCCCAGTGGCTTGAAGCATGGCCTGAGCGACTTCAGCGTCCTTTACAGGATCGCCGGTATCAATGACGGCTTCACCGCCCCCAGGAAGAGAGAGTGTGATTTTTTCTGAAAACAGATTGCTGTCTGTTTCAGGTTGAATCTTTGGTTTTTTGTTGCTCATGGCAAGTTCGATTTGATGAAAGTAATCTTTTACCTGAGAGTATAGATTCATGGCCGCAGGAATAGCAACCGTCTTGTCTGTGGTGCGGAGAGATTTTTTTATTTCACGCTTGCCGACGATATGCCGGAGTCGTTTCGGCACGGTCATTCTGAAATAAAGAGTTCCGCTGTGAGGATTGCGTTGCACACAATAAAAAACCCGGATCATTTTGTACCCCTTCGATGTACAAAACGCTGTACCAAGGGCCAAATTTGTCCGGGTTTTGAAGTGGTTTCAACCACTTATGTATTTTTGGTGGAGCTAAGCGGGATCGAACCGCTGACCTCTTGAATGCCATTCAAGCGCTCTCCCAGCTGAGCTATAGCCCCTTGTTTTCTGAAGTGCGAGAGTGATTACCATGTTGGTCGGGAGCTGTCAATAGAAAACCTTTCTTTTTTATTTCCAGGGTCATATGAGTTGCCAATTTATACTTCTGTTGGTAATGTGTACCGCTTGCTGAGTTATCAAAAAAACGTCTTATGTCTGCATGTTGACCACTCTTGACTCGTATATCTCGCAGACCAGTTGATATCATTCATTTTACCAGGTGGAATCGGAATGTTTTCTCCGTTTAATTTTCTTTTTGGCTGGATGTCCAATGATCTGGCCATAGATCTAGGCACTGCCAACACAGTGTTGTATGTCAAAGGCAAGGGAATCGTACTGCGCGAGCCGTCGGTGGTCGCCGTGAGGCGTGATCTTCGCGGAAGCAGGGTTTTGGCAGTGGGAAGGGAAGCCAAAGAGATGCTGGGAAAGACCCCTGGAAACATTGCCGCCATCCGCCCCATGAAGGACGGCGTTATTGCGGATTTTGAAGTCACCGAAGCCATGCTGCGCTATTTCATAAACAAGGTGCATAACAGGCGCACGCTGGTGCACCCCAGGATCATCATTTCCGTGCCCTCGGGTATTACCCAGGTTGAAAAACGGGCGGTTCGCGAATCCGCCGAATCTGCCGGAGCCAGGGAGGTCTACCTGATCGAAGAGCCCATGGCCGCTGCCATCGGGGCTGACCTGCCCATCACCGAGCCCACGGCAAACATGATTATCGATATCGGAGGCGGCACCACGGAGGTCGCGGTGATCTCCCTGGCAGGCATCGTTTATGCCAAATCCGTACGCGTTGCAGGAGATAAGATGGATGAATCCATCCTCCAGTACATCAAGCGAAAACATAACCTGGCCATCGGCGAGCGGACTGCAGAGGAAATCAAGACCACCATCGGGAACGTGCTGCCCGAAGAACCCTATGAGACAATGGATATCAAGGGACGTGACCTGGTGTCCGGCATTCCCAAGACACTGACCATTACCTCCAAGGAAATACAGTCCGCCATTGCCGAACAGGTGGATATTATCGTGGATGCGGTTAAAGTCGCACTGGAGGTCACCCCTCCTGAGCTTTCCGCTGATATCGTGGATCAGGGTATTGTGCTGACAGGTGGCGGTGCCCTGTTGAAAAACCTTGATGTACTGTTGAAAAACGAGACCGGCATGCCCATTATCGTGGCTGACGACCCCTTGTCTTCCGTGGTTCTCGGCTCAGGGCAAGCCCTGGATAATATTGATATATTGCGAGAAATCGCTATTGATTAAGTGTAACTGCTCACAGTGCACCTGATCTTTCCGCGATCAGTCCGGCTTACGTATGACTCAATACGCTGCGCCGGCCTGCTTGCAAAAAGCTCAGGCACCCTGTAATCAGTTACAAATACAGGAGATTTGTCAAGCTTAACCAGGTCCCCTGTGAGTATATACGATTAAGTTGAGTCCACTTCGTTTTACACTAACCTGGAAGCATGATGTCGCACACTATTCCATTTTTTCAGTCACGGTTTCATTGCCTTGAGCGCGTTTCATGAGAAAGCAGAGCACCAGAACGCGAAATACCAGGTTTCGCCTTTTTCGTCTTATACTTTTTTCCGGGGTAATCCTGACACTGGGCTTTATTTTTCTTGTTTCCACGGTAGGGAGCCAGAAGTTCGGAAGTCTGCACAAGCTGGTGCTCGAGTCCACCGGACCTGTTCAGGAATATGTGGCTTCGGGCATGCGTTATTTCGACACCTTCAAGGAAGAATATCTTGCAGTTCTCGCAGAGCGTGAAGAGAACAAACGCTTATGGAAAGAGCTGCAGGAAAGCCGAGCCCTGCTGCATAAAAGCCGCGAAGCCATGGCCACCAATGCCAGGCTGAAAAAACTTCTCGATTTCCGTGAATCTTCAAACCTGCCCATGGTTGCTGCAACGGTCATCGGCAAGGATCCTTCCATGTGGTTTCGTTCCATAATCATTGACAGGGGAACCAATGATGGTCTTGTCAAAGGCAGTCCCGTAACCAACAGCGACGGCATAGTCGGGCAGGTGTTCACCGTTGCCCCCAATTACTCCAAGGTGCTGCTCGCTATTGCGCCGTCGAGCGCCATTGACGTCCTTTTGCAGAAGTCGCGGGTGCGGGGCATCCTGAAAGGTACCGGTGCACTCACCTACCAGCTGGACTATGTTCTTAAAAATGTTGAGGTGGAAGAGGGAGACAGGGTCGTTACGGCAGGATATGGAGGTGTTTTTCCCACAGGATTGCCTGTGGGGGTCGTATCCAAGGTAATTCGGAAGCGGCGGGGAAATTTTCATGAGATCGAGGTTACGCCCTCGGTCGATTACCGAACCCTGGAATATCTGTTTGTTTTGCAGGAAAAAGAGTAGGGCGGCATACGCCCTGGTCGTACCGACAAAACAGTGCGTACAGGGATGATCCTGGAACCCATATGATCATTTTTGTTTTCATACTTATCGCTCTTGTATTGGTTGTCCTGCAGACGACCATATTCATGGTGCATCCACTCTGGGACTTTTCCCCGGATCTCTATTATATCCTCGTTGCCTACCTTGCCTATCGTCTGGATCTTCTGCGCAGTCTGATTATTCTTTTTCCCCTTGGCTGCATGCTGGATGTTTTTTCCGGCACTATTCTGGGGATGTACTCGGTCATGTGTTATACCGGTTATGGACTGCTTCGTTTCAGCTCTACACGTTTGCCTGTGAGTGAATCGCTGTATCAGGTACCGCTGATCGGGGTCAGTTATCTGGCAGTGTCATGGGCTATGTACGTTGTCATGAGTTTTTTTGAACCTGATACACTGGTGGAGTGGTCATGGTGGAAGATGGCTTTGCGGACCATATTGCTTGTTATCTGTGCATTTCCCCTGTTTCGAATATTTGAGACTATGAACAAACGCTTGCGCCGTGGTATTGTTCTGCCCTGGAACAAGCTGCGGGTAAAGAGTGATAACAAATTTCGGTAATCGCTTACAGTACGTTCAATCTCACCGCGATCCGGTTGAATAGTGTATGGCCGAATACCCTGCACCGGCCTGCTTGCGGAAATTTCAGGCGCACTGTAACCTTCTGCAAACAGGGGAATATAATCGAACGTAATCCGTATTTCCGGCTTATCTGATGTCTCTGTCTCCTTGCGAATTTTCATGAAAAATCTACGACGAAAAAATAAACGCCGGGCCAAGCCTTTGCTTGAGGCTGAAAAGAAAGAAAACGGCGTCACCAACCTTACCTCCCGCGATGATAACGAGCTGGATTGGCTCAGGAAGCGGGCAATGTACGCCTCGCTGGTATTGATATTCTTTTTTGCCGTCATTGTCAGCCGTCTCTGGTACCTGCAGATTCAGGTGGGGGAAAGATATCGCGATCTTGCCGACTCCAACAGGGTTCGCTACCTGGAAGTCGCCGCACCTCGCGGAAACATCCTGGATCGATACGGTCGTGAAATAGTAACCAACCGGCCTTCGTTCAATGTGGTCTGGATTCGTGAAGATAATACAATCAATGATGAGTGGTTGAAAAAAATAACCGCCGCACTCAATGTCGAGCCTTCTCAGATTTTGGAGAAAGTACGCAAGATGGCCCATGAGCCCGGACATCTGCCTGTGCGTCTCGCAGAAGATATTGACTGGGAGACCGTCGCCCATATAGAAAATAACCGCATGAATCTGCCGGGCATCAAGATAGAAGTGGTGCCGTTGCGGGTGTACCATTATGGAAACCTTGCCTCGCATCTTATCGGCTACCTGGGAGAGATCGACAAAAAAGAGCTGGAAGCTTCAGAGCCCGGTCTGTACAGAGGCGGAGACCTGGTTGGTAAAATGGGGTTGGAAAGGTTGCGGGAACAGGACCTGCGCGGGGAAAAAGGGCGAAATTACATGGAAGTAAACGCCCTGGGCTTTGAACAGCGCAACCTGAAAGGCCTGGAACCTCTCCCCGGCAATGATCTTCGTCTGACCCTGGATATGGAGATGCAGAAAACCGCTGAAGATCTCATGGCTGTCGAAGATTATGCCGGCGCCGTCGTCGCCCTTGAAGCAAACAGCGGCAGGATGCTGGTACTTGCCAGTGCCCCGGCTTTGCACCTGGACGAATTTGTCGGCGGCATTTCCCATAAGGCGTGGAAAGGCATGCTGGAAAATCCCCATCATCCGCTGGTGAACAAGCTGGTCCAGGGACAGTATCCCCCGGGATCCACCTTTAAGGCAGTCACAGCCGTTGCCGGACTTGCGGAAGGCGTGATAACCCCTGAGAGCGTTATCTACTGTCCGGGGCATTATCGGTTCGGCAACCGCACCTACAGATGCTGGAAACGGGGCGGTCACGGCGCCGTCAACCTGAAGCGGGCTCTGAGTGAGTCATGCGACGTGTATTTTTACCAGGTCGGACAACGCCTGGGGGTGGACAGGCTGGCTAAATATGCCAAGCTGTTTGGTTTCGGCAGCAAAACCGGCATCGAGATGGAGCATGAAAAGCCCGGTATCGTGCCCACCACCTCCTGGAAGAAGGAACGATACGGGAAATCCTGGCAGGAAGGGGAAACCCTCTCCGTTGCAATCGGCCAGGGCTTTGATCTGGTGACCCCTGTGCAGCTGGCCTTGATGACCGCAGCCCTTGCCAATGGCGGAACCCTGTACAAACCGGCAATCGTGGAAGAGGTCAGAGACCCGGACGGCCATGTGATTGAGTCCTTCACCCCGCAGATTCTCCAGCGGTTGTCCGGACAGGGAAGGAATTTAAAGCTGGTCCGTGACGGTCTGGTGGAAGCGGTGAACGGGAAGCGGGGCACAGGAAAAAGGGCCTCCCTCAAAGATAAAGACATCATGGTCGGCGGGAAAACCGGAACAGCCCAGGTGGTTCGCCTGAAGCAGTACATGCATTTGCGGGAAGAGGACATCCCCTATAAATACAGGGACCATGCTCTGTTCATATGTTTTGCCCCTGCGGAAAATCCTGAAATTGTTGTGGCTGTCGTGGTGGAACACGGCCTGCACGGAGGGTCTGCCGCAGCTCCCATTGCCGGGGCGGTGCTGCGTAAGTATTTTGAGATACATCCACGGGAGACTGAGGTGAGCGCTGCGGTCTTCATGAACGAATAAGTACTGTTTAACACTGTCTGCTTCAGGAATAGTATACCTTGGAGGATACACATGCTCCGTTTCGATAGACGACTTATCCATCATTTTGACTGGGTCATGCTGCTTATGCTCATTCTCGTTTCCGGCATGGCCATGGCCAACCTGTACAGCTCCACCTTTAACGGCGAGGCCGGAGTTTCTCCCATATTCTACAAGCAGCTCTATCTGTTTATGGCCGGGATGGTCATTATTTTGCTCTGCATATCCATAGATTATCAAGAATTCAACACCCTTGGCCTTATTTTTTACGTGGGGGTGATTCTTCTTCTTATGTATACCAACCTGTTTGTCTCTTCGGTTGCAGGTACGCAGCGCTGGATAAATCTCGGTTTTTTCCGTCTGCAGCCGTCTGAGCCGGCAAAGCTGATCCTGGTGCTTGTGCTCGCCTCGTGTTATGCCAAGAACGAAGTGCAAGGCGGGTATCGATTGCTTGATTTGATCAAGCCGGTTTGTCTGACAGCGGTTCCCTTTGTTCTGATTCTTATTCAGCCGGACCTGGGAACAGCACTCATGCTGGGTATCCTGTTCGTTTCCATGACATTGTTTGTCAAACTTCGCTGGACCACCATCGGTATACTGGTCGGTTCCGGGCTGACCTGTGCCGTTATAGGCTGGAAGTTTCTTTTAAAAGATTATCAGCGCAGGCGAATCGAGACCTTTATCAATCCGGAAGGCGATCCCATGAACCATGGTTACCAGGTGATGCAGTCCAAGATAGCTGTGGGGAGCGGCGAAACTTTCGGCAAGGGGTTCATGGAAGGCACCCAGGGGCATCTGCACTTTCTTCCTGAACGCCATACAGACTTCGCTTTTTCAGTCTGGGCGGAGGAGTGGGGGTTTGCAGGCTGCCTGTTTTTTCTGGGCTGTTATTTTTTTCTGATGCTCTGGGGAATTCATATTGCCATGACTGCCAGGGATAAATTCGGCGTTCTCCTGGCCTATGGCCTGGTCATGATGATTTTCTGGCAGGCGGTGATCAACCTGTTCATGATCATGGGATTTCTTCCCGTGGTTGGTATTCCGCTCCCCCTGTTCTCCTATGGCGGTTCTTCACTCATGACCACCATGGCGGCTGTCGGAATTATGATGAATATTTATATGCGGCGTTATCAGACGTCTTGACGCTCTTGAACCAGACTTTTCAACGCACCTATAAATAAAGGATCCGTATTCAGGCCGGCGGTGGTAATAAAACGCATGCCCAGGCTCTCGGCCAGTTCGCGGTACTCGATGTCCAGCTCCACCAGGGTCTCCACGTGATCGGAGACAAAGGAAACCGGCACTACCAGGACGTTTTTGACATTC
The DNA here is from genome assembly GCA_963678525.2 of Desulfobulbaceae bacterium. Taxonomy (GTDB): domain Bacteria; phylum Desulfobacterota; class Desulfobulbia; order Desulfobulbales; family Desulfobulbaceae; genus Desulfogranum. The sequence goes on along the minus strand of CAXXDG010000001.1, from coordinate 194,824 downwards.
TCCCCAGACAGTTTTTCCAGGGTTTCTTTGGTTGAAGGTCCCAGCCATTCCACCGGGCCGCTTCGGCTTTGGTAACAAAGGATGCCGGGGCGCTCGGTTTCCTTTTCCAGGGCCTGGATAGTCATCTGCAGGTGTTCCACATAGGGATCTCCTTCCTCGATGAAGCGCACCGGCAGGCTGTGGGCGCTGTAGAGGATCTGCACAGATTCTCCGTTAAACTGTTGCAGCCCCTGCCGCACCTTGTTTGCCAGACTTTTAATATACTCCGGATGATCCGGCCATTGCCGTATTACCTGCAGGGGAACCGGCCAGGAAAGTTTCTCCAGGCAGGTGCGCACATCATCCAGGGATGACCCGGTTGTTGCTATGGAATATTGAGGATACAACGGCAGGGCAATGATTTTTTCCACACCTTGGGCCCGCAGTTCCTGCAGGGTTTCCATGGCAGAGGGGCGCCAGTATCGCATGCAGGAGCGTACCGAAAAGGAACCATGGCCCGCAAGTTGCGCCTCAAGCGCTTCTGCCTGCTGGTCCGTGATCTTTCGTATCGGCGAACCTCCTCCGAGATGGGCATAGCTCGCAGCGCTTTTTGGAGCCCGTTTTTTGGCTATCCACCAGGCTATGGGCTTTTGCAGAAACCTCGGCCCCAGCCGGATTATGCTGCGATCGGAAAAGAGGTTAAAGAGAAAAGGGCGGATATCTTCTGTTTTTTCAGGGCCCCCGAGATTAAGCAGCAGGACGCCTGTTTTCTGATTGTATCTATGCATGCTCAAAACTTTACCTGTAAGAGGAGCTTGTCGTCAAGCAAAGTTATCAGCCGGAATTATTGAGACGGTGAGGATGACGCACCCTACGGTCCATGGGCCGACCGGATCCCTGCAATACCAAGGCGTCATTTTTTCCCTTGGCACTTTCTTTCTCTCCAGCTTCCCCTTTGCAGGGCGGTAAGGTAGGGTGCGTCACACGCACCGCCTCGCTGCCGGAGGCAGCTGACACCCAACCTGACTGCGTCATGATTGGGTATCCTGTAATCAGTTACAAAAAAAGTCGCATGATGCCGCTTTCTTCCCCTTGATTTCCCGGGGCATCAGTGGCTATAGTGAAAGTATGGTTAAGCAGTATTCTCCCATATCCTATTTGTATCTCACCTGTATCCAATCCGGATCATTGCAACACGCCCTGAATACCCGGTCCAAGATCCTCATTTTCCAAGGGACATGGGATAAGCTGCCCGCAGGGCAGGGGAGAAGAACTGCATTTCCATTGAGTCATGTCTATCCTGGAAACAGAAAATGCACCATAAAGCAGGAGCGTCGTATGCCGGATTACAGCTGACGCTGCTTTGTATATGGAAACGGACGGAACCGTGAAGGCAATGGCCGCAGGTTTCCTGCGCACTGCATTGTTTCCGGATCGACAGCCAAATGCGGCATTGGGCCGCTCACGCTACTTTTAGTGGAGGATGTGTATGGAACTGAAAATCGAGGCCAAAAATCTGGACATTCGAAAAAGTTGGCAGGATAAGATCGAAGATGAGCGTCAAAAGCTGATCCGTCACTATGCTAATTTTGTTCTCCATCTGCGTGTCACGATTGAAGCAACACCCGGCTATAAAGAGGGCGGGTATGAGGTGCGCCTGGTTGCCTCGGTCCCCAACGATACCGTTGTCGTCAAACGGTGGGGAGAAAAGGTTCGCCCGGCGCTGGTGGAAGCCTTTGATGTACTTGGTCTGCAACTCAAGGAGATTGTCCGTAAGAAGCAGAATCACAAATCCTCCCGCGTAAACCACGGTGCAACCATAGCCGGCGCTGCTGCAGGAACCGTACGGAAAATATTTCCCGATGAAGCCTACGGATTTATTGTAACCGGAGACGACAGGGAAGTGTTTTTCCATGCCGGTGTTCTCAAAGATCTTTCCATGGGAGATCTTGCGGAAGGTGATGCTGTTATCTGCGCCATCCAGGACGGCGAGAAAGGCCCCCAGGCAGCGTGGGTGAAATCGCATCCCGCCTGAAAGAATATTGAATTTATAATTTAACTAGTCTTTCCCGCATTTCTCAGGAGTATGAAACGTAAAGAGGGATGCGGATTACCAAGCGAGTGAGTGGAGAGTATCTGCTCGACTCGCTTTTTTTGTACCCTGTTGTTGAAGCACGTCTGTACATGGTATTCATGCAACGTGGTGAACAGTTGTGTTGGTGCGTATGACGCACCCTACGGGCCTTCGTTCCCCGAACCTCCGAGCATAGAAATCAAGGACTTTCCACCGTGGCAAATCCCGACCCCCCAGCTGCCCTTCTTGCACGGCGGTAAGGCAGGGTGCGTCATACGCACCGTATCAAAAAGTCATGAGAAACGCAGGCTACGCGTCTTCCCATGGATTGATGAGCGATACACCGCTTCTTTCCATATCTTGCGTGTTTCTTGTAATAACCGTGAAATTCAATGCAATTCCGGTAGCTGCTATTTGACCATCAACGGTCAACAACGGTCTACCTGATAACTCCGACAGTGCCTGGATTTTGCCCCAGAGTGAAGCAATCTTTATATCGAAGTCAATAATTCTATTATTGAAACGTTCTGTCAGGTCATGGGTAACCCAATTATGTAAAGCAGTTTTTTTCTTACTCTTTGGTAACTTTTCAATTCCTTTGTGCAGTTCACCAATCGTTAACACGCTTAGATACAGTCTACTTTCTTCTATAGCAGCTATCCAATGCACGACGTTTTTGTCAGGGTTCTTTTTGATCAATTCCGATATGACACAGGTATCTATAATGAAACTCATATCTCAATGTCCCTTGGCAGATCTTTTGACCTGGTCAAATCGATATTTTCGTGAGAAAGAGGGGAAGATTGAAAGAATGTGACTAAGTTCGTCTTGGGACGAATGAGTCGATTGTATTCTTCAATGGAGAGTATGACGACCGCTTCTTTTCCTCGTTTGGTAACTATTTGAGGTCCTGAATGTTGGGCCTTTTTAACTACGTTGCTGAACTTGTTTTTCGCATCTTGAAGCTGCCAATGGTTTTCAAGCATGATATACCTCGTTGCCAAAGAAAAATATATGTCTAGTCTGTCTAGATTTTAAATATTTTTTAATGACATGTCAATTTTATTGTGTTTTCAGTCTGAAAGTATGTATTTTTCGTGAAACGATCACGGTCTTTGCAGTTGTCCGGCATCAAAACAGCTACCGGGTTTCTGCTCATTATGTGGCGCACCGCTCGATTTTCATCAACTCTACAGGAAGTTCATGGCCAAACCATTAGTCTATCTCATTGACGGAAGCGCATACATATACCGCGCGTATCATGCAATCAAACCCTTGTCCAACAGCAGCGGGCTGCCGACCCATGCAGTGTTCGGGTTTGCAACGATATTAAAAAAATTGATGAATGAGAAGCAGCCCGAGTATCTGGCCATTGCCTTTGACAGTCGCGGCAAGGTCTTTCGCCATGACATGTATGCCGACTATAAGGCGAACCGTCCCCCCATGCCTGAAGACCTTGCAGCTCAGATATCCCATATCCACTCACTGGTCGATGCCTACAATATCCTGAATCTTGTGGAGACCGGTCAGGAAGCCGACGACCTGATCGCCTCTGCGACCCGCATTTTGACCCAGGCCGGATGCGAGGTGGTTATTGTTTCCGGAGATAAGGACCTGATGCAGCTGGTGTCTGACTCTGTTCGTTTGTGGGACCCCATGAATGATCGGCTCATGGATATCCCTGCTGTTGAAAAGAAATACGGTCTGCCCCCTGATAAACTCCTGGATTACTTTGCCCTGGTGGGTGACAGCTCCGATAATGTTCCCGGAGTACCCGGTGTCGGCCCGAAAACCGCGCTCAAATATATGGAGCAGTACGGTGATCTGGATACCTTTTACCAGCACGTTGATGAGCTCAAGCAAAACAAAACCACCCAGCGCATCAAGGAACATCAAGACGATGCCTTCCTTTCCCGAGACCTGATTCGCCTTAATGCAGAGGCGTCTGTTCCGGACAAACTTGAGGCATATGTGTGCAGGCCGCCTGACAACGAAGGGCTTCGTTCCCTGTTTACGGAACTTGAATTTCACTCCTTACTGAAGAACGAAGTGCACAGCGCAAAGGTGGATACAGGCCGGTTTGCCCTGGTCGGCAATCAGGAAGAACTGGCTGATTTGGTCAAAAAGCTGCGCAAGGCAAAGCGGCTGGTTGTGGATACGGAAACCGATTCTCTTGATGTGCTGCAGGCCGGCCTGGTTGGAGTGTCCCTGTGCATGGATGAGTCCGCTGCCTGGTACCTGCCGTGTAACCATGTGGATGACGACGGTAACCGTCAGGCCGGACAACTAGCGCTGGATCAGGTTGTCGAGTCTCTCAAGCCCCTGTTGGAAGATGAAGAGATTGAAAAAGTCGGTCATAATATCAAATATGATCTGGCAGTTTTCAAGCGCCCTGAAAACGGCGGCATCCGGTTGCAAGGACCTCTTTTTGATACCATGGTGGGGGCCTGGCTGCTGGACCCTGGAAGGAGGTCGTACAAACTCGATGACCTCTGTGAAGAGATAGACATCAGGCTGACCTCCTTTACCGAGGTGGTCCAGGGTGATAAACGGGAAGACGCCTTTGCCCGGGTTGCAGTGGAACATGCGAAAGATTACAGTTGCGAGGATGTGTTTGCCGCTTGTACCCTCTATCAGCGCCAGGTTCCTGAATTGGAAAAACTGGGAATGACGCGGCTGTACAATGAGCTTGAAGGTCCCTTGATCGGCCTGCTTCAGCAGATGGAGGGACACGGGGTACTTGTTGACGGCGCAATGCTGGAGCGGCTTTCACTGGAATTTGCAGGACAGTTGGACGCCTGTGAAGGGGAAATTTATACACTTGCCGGAAAAGAGTTCAACATCCAGTCGCCCAAACAACTGGGAGAGATTCTTTTTGAAGACCTGCAGCTGCCCAGAGGGAGGAAAACCAAAACAGGCTGGTCCACTGACGTCAAGGTTCTGGAAAAACTGGCAGGTCAACACGAGCTGCCTGCCAAGGTGTTACATTATCGTAATTTGGCCAAGCTCAAGTCCACCTATGTTGACAAACTGGCGGAATTACGGCACCCGGAGACCGGCAGGGTGCATACATCGTTCAACCAGTGCGGGACTGCCACCGGCAGGTTGAGTTCCAGCAATCCCAATCTGCAGAATATCCCCATCCGCACCCCTGAGGGGCGGCGCATCCGTGAAGCGTTTATCGCGCCGGAGGGGCATATGCTGGTTTCAGGGGATTACTCCCAGATCGATCTTCGGGTCATGGCGCATTACTCAAAGGATAAAAAATTATTGGAAGCGTTTTTACAGGGAGAGGATATCCACAAGCGAACAGCGTCCCAGATCTTTTTCGTGGCCCCGGAACTGGTAACCCCGGAAATGCGCAGGGTGGCCAAGACCATTAATTTCGGGATTGTCTACGGCATGTCCAGTTTCGGTCTTGCAAGCCAACTGGACCTGAGCCGCAAGGACGCGCAGACCTTTATTGATCGATATTTTGAACATTTTTCAGGCATTCATCAATTCATGGCCGAGATTGTCGAGCAGGCAAGAGAGAACGGGTTTGTCTCCACCCTGTTCGGGAGGAGACGTCCGCTTCCCGATATCCTGAGCAGTAATAAAAGTAAACGTGAATTTGCAGAACGTATTGCAATCAATACGCCCATCCAGGGAACTGCGGCCGACATTATGAAGGCCGCCATGCTGCGGGTGGAAAGGGCCTTGCAGGAGGGGCGCCGGCGGTCGCGCATGATTCTTCAGGTCCACGATGAACTGGTGCTGGAAGTGCCGGATGCGGAAATCCCGGATGTGGAATTGCTGCTCAAGCGGGAAATGGAGGCAGCGGTTGAACTTGCAGTACCGCTTACCGTGCATGTCCAGAAAGGTCAAAACCTTGGCAAGGAGTGAGCAATCAAGTCGATTCGTCTATAGTAAGGATTACATGAGAGCGTTTTTCCGGTAAAATAGAATAATAGTGCGGCAAAAAGTTCGATCATTCGGAAAATAATGGTGCAAAAGTGTTGCAATAAGACTGAAACGCCTGTATTTTGGGGAAAGTGGAAACTGGGCCGAATATTGCAAGGAAAGGGGTAAGTTTTACGTCTTCCAAGGAGGTGTACCATGACCCCTCGACAAGCAATACGCATTTTGATGCTCAGTCCCATTTACTTCCGCTTAAGCACGATCGAACGTCTACGACTCGTCAGAGAGTATTGTCGCTCACTTAAGACTACAAAGGCCTGAAGAGGCCCCTTGAGGAGTACTATGGATACGAATGCCGTTCCGGTAGAAGAGCGAAGAAAATTCCCCAGATACAGGGTAAAGGACGGTGTGTTTGCTTTCCTTGGCAGCACCCCCGGCATGATCGTCGATATCAGCGAAGGCGGGATGGCTATTGAATATATCGTGCTGCAGAAAGATGAAGTCTCTGCAGCCTCTTTTGATCTTTTCTCCACCCAACAGCAGGATTATATTGCTGATATTCCCGGTTCAACAGTCAGCACCGTGGATGTATTTCCATCCTCCGGTCTCGGTACTTTCAAGACAACCAGACTGTGTGTAAAGTTTGGTGAATTAAACAGCGAACAAAAGTCAAAACTTCGTTACTTCATTCTTCAGAATACCATTGCACGGGCGTAATCATCAGTCTTTTGTAACTACGCACGGGGGAGGATTGGTACGTTCGATTAACCCCGTATGTATACCTGCTTACAGGGTGCTCGAGTGAAATTGAGACTGTATGTCCATTGCAGGAGAAATCTGCACTGGACATACAGTCTCAGGTTCGTCAAAATACAATGTATACTGCATCGCTCTCTAGCGGAAAACCTCTTGCAATCCGTAATTCAGATTACACAAATGTATCTGTTGTTGTAAACGCCCCGGCGCTTACACTCGCTCCCCGATGGGAATGAAAATTCTCTGCGGTTCTCCGGCATATACCTGTCTTGGACGCATGATTTTTGTCTGCGGGTCCTCACGCATCTCCTTCCACTGGGCAATCCACCCAGGCAGTCTGCCAAGGGCAAACATGACGGTGAACATGTTGGTCGGGATACCTATGGCTCTGTAGATAATTCCGGAGTAGAAGTCCACATTGGGATAGAGATGGCGGGAAATAAAGTAATCGTCGTTCAGGACGATTTCTTCCAGGTTCCTGGCGATTTCCAGAAGAGGGTCTGAGACGTTGAGAACTGCAAGAATACCGTCGCAGGCCTTTTTAATGATGGTTCCGCGGGGGTCGTAGGTACGGTATACCCGATGACCGAATCCGGATAACCGGAAAGGATCGTTTTTATCCTTAGCCTTGGCAATATATTTTTTATAATCATTGCCGTCCTTGTGAATGGCCTGCAGCATTTCAATAACCGCTTCATTGGCGCCTCCGTGGAGAGGCCCCCAGAGGGCATTGATTCCTGCGGATATGGAGGCGTACAGATTGACACCTGCGCTGCCTACCATGCGGACGGCAGATGTGGAACAGTTCTGCTCATGGTCTGCATGGAGGATGAGTAGTTTGTTCATGGCTGCCACCACTTCAGGCTGTACGGTGTATGGACGGACCGGGGTGTCGAACATCATGTTCAGGAAGTTGCCGCAATAACTCAAGTCATTACGCGGGTATACCAACGGGTGGCCCATGGATTTTTTATAGGAAAAGGCGGCAATGGTACGCACCTTTGAAATCAGCCGGCTGGCGGTCAGGTCGATGTTTTCCAGAGGATCGCCGCCCATTTCAGGATAGTAATTATGCAGACTGTTGACCATAACCGAGAGGATGGCCATGGGAGACGCATTGGGAGGGAAATGATCGAAAAAGTGGATCATGTCTTCATGCAGCAGGGCGTACTCTTCAAGCAGGGTGCGAAAACCTTCCAGTTCTTCCCGATTCGGCAGTTTATTATGGAGCAGGAGGTAAGCGACCTCTATGAACAGGCATTTTTCCGCAAGGTCTTCAATGTCGTAGCCGCGGTAACGAAGGATACCCTTGTCGCCGTCAAGATAGGTGATGGCGCTGCTGCAGCTTGCCGAATTTTTGGAGCCCACGTCATAGACAACGTAGCCGCTGTCTTTCATCAGCGTGGAGATATCGATGGCCTTATCCCCTTCGGCCCCTTTCAGGATTGGAAGATAATGGGTCTTGCCGTCAATAATGAGTTGAGCATGAGTTTTTAAAATAGCGTCTGTCATATTCTCATGTACCTTCAGTAAAAAAAATACAGTTATCCTGCATCGATTTAGATGCAGAACTCGGTGGAAACGTGTTGTTTCGGGAGCACCTCGCGTTAGATCAGTGACGTGCCTGGTGAAGCACTGCTGCGAGGGTTAATTACGGTAAAAGTTGTGGCAGGCGGACGCGCAACCAAGTCTTCTTCCTATGAGGAAGAAGAGTCTTTAGTTAAAAAACAAAACAAGATCTTACAGTATTTTCGTTGTTTTGACAATAGCCTTGGTGATTCTTGAAGGCGCATGCCCCTATCAGCGGGTATTGAAAACTCCTTGTGTGTGCGTCTTTGTAGAGTTCCTTTTGCCAATATGGTTAATATTGTGTATGTACTGGGGGTACGAGGTGAACCGTATGTATTCAAGGCGGCCTTCAGTGAAAACAGCATACGTACAATTAAGAATGTAATCAAGTAAAGTTTAGAAATTATGCAGGAACTCAAGCAGATACGACGTGAAATCCAGGAAGCCATGGAGTTTGCCGTTCCAGACGGCGCCATTCATTCAGCCGAGGATCTTCTGGATATCTATCGTGACGACAGACTCGGACTGTGGCTGCTCCGTGAATTTTATACCAACCTGCCCGAGGCAAAGGAAGCCTATGTGCGGGATATTGTCGTTCTCGGCAGGCACAGGGGGATATTTTTACTTGGAGCCATGATTTCATCGGAAGATGGATATCTGTATCTTGTCTCCAGCGAGGGAATAGAATTTCAGGGACGGCTGTCCGATGGCTACCTTGCCCGGGAAGCCCTTGATTTTTTTGAATTTGAGAGTGCTGAAAGCTTTAAGGACTTGTGTGCCTCCCCCGGGGAGCTTGAGGTCTATGAGCCGCTGCAGGTCGATTCCTCGATTTGTCCCGCATGCCACGTGCCGGCAGGAGAGCATCATGAGCTTGGCTGCCCTGTGGAAGTTTGCCCTTGGTGCGGCGGACAGCTTATCCATTGCAGCTGTCGGTTTGATCAGCTGGGCCTTGATGCCATCAGCTCAGAGGAAGAACTCCTCAGGTTTGAAGAGCTTCTCGAGGAGCGGGGCCGCATCCCCTATTCAGAAGAGCAGCGGCCCGGTTTTGCCGATGAAGGGCCCGGGGTTGTCGTAGAATAGGGAGTGATGTGGTGCGCATGACGCACCAAACAAGCCACGGCCCAAAAAGGTGTTTGCCATATAAAGCAGCCCTTGCCACCGTGGCATATTCACCTCACCGACCTGCCCCTTTGCACGGTGTAAAGGAGGGGCACGTCACACGCACTCTCCCAATGTTACTGCCGGAGCATATAAAAAAAATCCCCATCCATTGCTGGATTGCAATGGATGGGGATTGGCATGTATGTGTTGTCAGGAGCGGAACATTCTTGCTTTTGCAAGGGTTTTACGAGTCTGAGGGCCTATAGGGTGTGTCATACGCACCATTCTGCATTCTCGTAGCCTCTTTCTGCCCCATCAACACTGTTATTCTTTCGGAGTAACGGTTTTCATGTATTTAAACAGATCCGAATCCGATGAAAGTACCAGGGAGGTGTTGTCCGTAATAATATCCCGGTAACTTTCCAGACTGCGTATAAAGGCATAAAATTCCGGATCTTTGCTGTAAACGTCACCGTATATTTTGGTCGCCTTGGCATCTGCCTCACCGCGAATTTCCAGGGCTTCTTTTTGAGCGGTTGAAGTGATCTCCTGCAGTTCACGCTCAACCCGGCCGAGAATCTCAGCCTTACGCCCCTCACCAAGAGATCGTTTTTCCGCTGCAATTCGTTTCCGTTCGGAGATCATGCGGTCATAGACCTTTTCCCGTACCGAATCAATATAATTCACCCGTTTGAACATAACATCGATCAGCTCGATACCGTATTGCGGTGTAATTTTAGAGGCAACTTCCAGCACCTGTTGGCTGATCTCGTCACGGCCCCTTTCCGGCGGCTGGATCATATCCCGGGCCTGATGGGTGGAAGCAATATACTCGGAGGTCCAGTCGGAACTGCGGATGATTTCAATCAGGTTGTTTTTATTGACCAGGTCGCGCAAGGTACCGTCAAGGATGTCATCCAGCAGAGTCTGTGCCTGGCGTTCACTTCCCACGGCCTGCAGAAAGCGCAGGGCGTCGGTGATGCGCCAGCGGGCTGTCGTATCCAGGTAGATGAAGGTCTTGTCGTTGGTGGGAATCTGGTTTGGTTCCCCGTCCCAGATGAGTATTTTTTTCTCAAAATAGCGTACATCCTGCACAAAGGGCAGTTTGAATTGAAGGCCTGCCTCGGTGAGCGGATCACCCACAGGTTTACCGAACTGAGTAATGACCGCCTGCTCACCCTCCTTCAGGATGAAAAAACCGTCCATAACGGAAAACCCCAGACCCAGAATCACCAGGAGGAGAATAATCTGCAATATTTTTTTCATAGCTCGTACTCGCTGCTTGTAAGTGTCACTGTAATTGGCTGCTGACTCATGTCTGTCCGGTAATGACTATTTCTCAGCCTGTATGCTTCCCCTGCGTCCGCTGATGTCAAGAAGAGGCAGGACATTGTTCTGCTGTTCATCCAGGACATACACGTTCTTTACGTGGGGCAGCACTTCCTGCATGGCTTCAAGATACATACGCTGCCTGGTAACCTCACGGGCACTTGAGTATTCGTTGAAAATAGAGAGAAAACGACTGGTCTCACCCTGTGCACGGTTGATACGCTCCACTGCATAGCCCTTGGCTTCTTCCACAATCTGTTTCGCGCTGCCGCGGGCCTTGGGGATAACCTTGTTGTATTGTTCTTCCGCCTCGTTCACAAGCCGTTTCATATCCTGGTCAGCCTCATTCACCTCGTTGAAGGCCGGTTTTACTCGTTCCGGGGGATTGATGTCCTGCATCTGCAGGGTAACAATATGTACGCCGCACTCCAGGTTGTCCAACTCGGACTGCAATTCCCGTTTGGCGTCTCCGGCCAGAATCTCACGGTTACCGAGGACGTAATCAAAATCCATGTTGCCGACGATACGGCGGGTAACCATTTCCGAAGCATCCCGGACAGCCTGTTGAACATCGGCGACCTTGAACAGGTAATTGATGGGATCACTTACCTTGTACTGCACAATCCAGGCAACTTCGATGACATTCTTGTCCCCGGTCAGCATGAGCGACTCGGTGTCAAAGTTCCGGTTTGAATAGCTGGTGCTGGTATTCCTGCCCGGTGTTTTGGTGCGAAAACCAAATTCCTCCTTCTGAACTTTCTCCACGGCCACTTTTCTGACCTCTTCTATAAGCGGAATTTTAAAGTGCAGGCCGGGGGTGGTGGTACGATGATACTGGCCGAATCTCAGCAGTACTCCAAGTTCTGCCGGCTGGACGGTGTAAAAGGAGGAGAGGATCCCCTGGATTAACACGACAGCTACTATAAGCAGGGAGATCTTTCCCACACCGGAGAAAAACCCAGGTCCTCCTCCCTTGGGAGGTTGCGGCTCCTGGCCATCGGGGTCTTTTTCCCCTTTCTGTTCAAAGGAGTCCCGGATTTTTTTAATGAGAGACGCGAGAAAATCCTCCGGGGAGGATGGGCGTTTCTTCTGTCCCCATGGGGGTTGTTCATTCATTGGCATAGATTAAAACCTCTGTGTCAGTGCGATGCGGGGTGAGAACAGCGTGTCTATAACATGGCGACAATATGTCATATTCACTGGAGTTGTTCCAACATTTTTCCAAAAAATCATAAGTAACAGGTTACGCCTGTGTATGATGTCCTACCGAAAATTAGAAAAAAACGAATATAAACGTCAACAATTGTATGCATGAAGAGCCTTGTCGTCAATCATATGTCGATTGGAAATCGTAGACTCAACCGGGCCGGCCCCCTGTTTATCCAAGGAACTGCGGCTGGTTATCACACATACAAATTCAAGGCGCAGAGCCAGCTTACAGTAACCAGGGCCGCTGCAGAAAGAAAGCAGAGCGTCTGTACCCTGACATTGCCTGCATGTTGCTCAAGAGACAGGACCCGGCTCAACAGACCGATACTTATTCCTGCGCAGAGCCCGAACAGATGCGCTCCAAGGTCGGTTCTTTCTCCTCCGCTTCCCAAAAGAGCCAGAAGACTGATTCCCGCACCAAGGGGGATGAGCAGGCTGGTAAGTATTTTACTTCCTCTGAATAACTGCAGGCCCACAAACAGACCGATGCAGCTGAACACAATGGTGGAGAAACCGACTGAAAGATGCTGTTCGTTGCGAAAAACAATATTGACCCAGTTTGCCAGGCCTCCGCTTACAATTGCCAGCCCCCATGTCGTCCCGGATCCGAGAAAACGGCTGAGTTCATGCATCAGGTATCCCCCGATCAAGACATTGCCGGAAAGATGGACCAGATCAGCATGCAGGGTCAGTGCCGTGATCAGGCGCCACCATTGACCGTGTTCCATAATAGCTGCTCTGTTAACCGCACCTTGAAGAAACCATGAATTATGCTGGGTCCATTGTCCTGTGTGCAGAAAAAAGACACACAGCAGGATCATGAGCGGCAGGGTGACCGGATCCATGTGTATGCCGTGGGGCAGAGAAGGGGCCTGCGGTTCAGGCCAGTTCAGGTTTTCCTTTTGATATTCGGCCAGCTGATCGAAAGCAGTTGCCGCATCCTCCTCACGGACCTGCAATTCTCCCAGGGGCAGGACCATCCTGTGCTCCACCCCTACACTGGCAAGGACCAGAGCCAGGGAAAGGAGGTCGTCCGGATTGCCTGTCGCAACCTGCACCCAGAGGGAGTCGCCGGTTTGAAAATCAGTGTCTTCTTGTGATATGGGATGTCGGGTACTCATATTCTATTGTCTTGACTCTGGGCGGTTAATCCTTAATGTTGTTCGTGTTTGCTGTAACCAGAGTTTTTTAAGCCGCAGGTCTTCTTGTCTGATAAAGGATAAAGGGGGGCGCCCTGATTGCTCAAAAGCATATCCACAAGAGAACGTGCGGGAAACCATTACCAGGAAAAGAGTAATCACGTTATGCGACATTGGTTGAAATTCACTCCGTTTTTTCTGGTGCTGTTTGCCTTTTTGATGTGTGAGGCAGGCATCACCGCCAAGTATGCGGAAGCGAGAAGCATGTCGGGAGGCAAAGGGTTCAGCCGGCCTGCTCCGAGCTATACGCCCCGGTCAACACCCTCTCAATCCTACAACAAGCAGCAGACAGGGCAGAAGTCCGGTTTTGGCCGCGGGCTTGCCGGCGGGCTCCTTGGCGGCGCCCTGGGCGGCCTGTTGTTCGGCAGCATGTTCGGGATGGGTGGTTCGGGTATGGGAATACTCCCGCTGCTTGTGCTGGGATTTGTCGGCTATATCCTCTATAAAAAGTTCATGAACCGACCGGCCGGTTCTTCTTCTCCAGGCTTTCAGCCGCCCCCGCACAGTGATAACGGACCCGGGCAGGTATTTAGAGGTAATTTCGGCGGAAGCAGTCCCAATACTGCAGAGCCGCCTCCGGTACCCCCCCAGGGAGCGAGTGTTGAGAGCGGCCTGGCTGAGATCCGCATGAGTGATCCCGGCTTTGACGACGGTCATTTCCTCGAGGTGGCGTCAGATGTGTTCTTCCAGGTGCAGGCAGGATGGATGCGCAGAGATCTTGACAGCTACAGACATCTGTTGGGTGATCAGCTTGCCGGCGAATATGAGCGGCATTTCAGTGAAATGAAAGCCAAGGGACAGATTAACAAACTGGAGAGTATCGCCATTCGCAAAGTGGAGATGGCGGATGCCGGTACCGTTAACGGAGAGGATTTTGTCACAGTGCTTTTTACCGCTAACCTGTTGGATTACACCGTGGATGACAGCACCGGTGATATCGTCTCCGGAAGCAATACCCAGCCAGTCAAGTTTGCCGAAAAATGGACCTGGGCCCGCCCGATTCGCACCGAGAACTGGAAGCTCGAGGGTATCGAGGTGGTTGAAGGGTAGGTCGCACGTCCTCACCTCCCGTATCTATCAAGGCTGTGCACAGCATATTGCTGTCACAGCCTTTTTTGATTCTTGCCTTAAGAGGTTAACCCCTCCATCCCCCCAATCCTTTCAAATGTTGCGTGTGACGCACCCTACGGTCCCCCGTTCTGCCGAGCCGCGGGAATACGAAATGATCCGTTCCCTATTGGCGCCTTTTGTCCGACCACCTTGCCCCTTGCCGGGGGGTAAGGTAGGGTGCGTTATACACACCATCGGAATTCCGCTCATGCAAATCTACTTTGAGACAATCTCTTGGTAGGTGTAATACCGCGCTGCGCCGGCGTTAGCCGGTGCGTGTGACGCACCCTACGGTCCCCCGTCATGCCGAGCCGTGGGAATACGAAATGATCCGTTCCCCAATTAGTCCAAGAATACGGGTTCATGTTTTGGTCCTGCAAATCTACTTTGAGACAATCTTGCCCCTTGCCGGGGGGTAAGGTAGGGTGCGTTATACACACGCACCGCCTCATGCTGCGCATTCATTCTCCTCCCCAATGGCATGTTAGCCGGTGCGTGTGACGCACCCTACGGTCCCCCGTCCTGCCGAGCCGTGGGAATACGAAATGATCCGTTCCCTATTAGCGCCTTTTGTCCGACCACCTTGCCCCTTGCCGGGGGGTAAGGTAGGGTGCGTCACACGCACCACCTCGCTGCCGCAGGCAGCTCTAAACCACCTTCTCGATCTTCCTTGGGGAAATGTAGATGGCTCTCCGTTCTTCCCCTTTTTCATAACCGTTTGTATTGTGATGAACTTTCTTGCTTTTCTAAAAGAGAAAAACTCTGTATTTTCTCTTCTCTGTTTTGTTTGATTTACGTCAGGAAATGGTTAAAAAATTGCTAGATACACAATGCCCGGATCCAATCGATTCGTATTTCTTATGGTGTATGCACCATATTTACTGAAAACCCGGTCCGGCTTTGACTGTCTGTCAATCTGTAAACATGCTTTCGTCTCTTTTTGGAGACGGGAGGATTGTTGATGCAATGTAATGTAATATGTTGATATTTCGTATTTTAAAAGCCTGGTCGTTTTTGTTCGCCCTGTGTCTGTATGCAAAAAGATACAACTGATGCCGTGGCTTTTTATCGTATAAGGATAAGAACGTCATCTTGCAGACCGCCCGGTCGAACATATGTGGATTTGTAACCTATGAATAAACTCTCTTTGTTTTTAGTTCTTCTTATCGGGGGCCTCAGTTTTATGACCTGGGCTCTTTTTAACCGGCCCGACCAACTACCGGCCTGGCCCAGTCATATTGACGGGTTTTCTTTCAACCCCATGCGCATGCATACCAATCCCGGCCTGGAGCAATACCCGACCCTTGAAGAAATTGAACAGGATCTTGCCCTGCTGGAGGGTAGCGTCTATTCCGTGCGGACCTATTCCGTGCTCGGAACCCTTGGAGATATCCCTAAACTGGCTGACAAACACGGCCTGAACGTTGCGGTCGGCGTCTGGATCGGTACGGATATGGAGCGCAACGAAGCGGAACTGAAAAAACTGCATACCGTCTATGGTGAATCCATTCGCAATATTGTTCGGGTGGTTATCGGCAACGAGTCATTGCTGCGAAACGATGTTCCCCTGAAAACCCTTATCAGCTATCTGGATCGCATGCAGAAGGTGATCAATGCGCCGATCAGCACTGCCGAGCCCTGGCACGTCTGGCTCGATAACCCTGAGCTGGTGGAACATGTTGACTATCTTGCCGTGCATATTCTCCCGTATTGGGAAGGTATCGAGGTTGATCAAGCCATCGGTTTCACCAAGAGCCGCATGGCAATGCTCAAAGAGGCGTACCCGGACAAACCTATTGTCATCTCAGAGATCGGATGGCCCAGCCGAGGCCCGACCAGGGGACAGGCCAAGGCGTCATTGGCCAATCAGGCCGGGTTTTTACGTAAGTTCCTGGATGTGGCTCAACAGGAAAACTATACCTATTACATAATGGAGGCCTTTGACCAGGTTTGGAAAAGAGAACTGGAAGGTGAAGTCGGTACGGCATGGGGGGTGTATGATGCCGATCGTGTGGCCAAGTTTCCCCATATAGAACCGGTGATCCGTATCCCGGAATGGCCTACACTGGCCGGATTATGCACGTCGTTTGCTTTGCTGATCGCAGCTTTTCTCTTTCGCGATTCAAAGGGGCTCACCTATAAAGGCCGAGGGTTTCTGACCGTACTGACCTATGCAGTGGTCACGGCAACTGTCTGGATTGTGTATGATTACACCCAGCGTTATCTCACCCCCGGAACTCTGGTTGTGGGCGTACTTATGATCCTTTCCGCCCTCGGCATAGGCGTCGTCCTGCTTGCAGAAGCCCATGAATGGGCGGAAGCGCTCTGGCTCGGGGCCTTGCGCAGAGCGCCCAAGCGGCCGGTAGATTCGGGGTATCAGCCCAAAGTTTCCATCCATGTACCGGCCTACAACGAACCCCCGGAAATGCTTAAACAGACATTGGACCACCTGGCAGCGCTCAGGTATCCGGATTTTGAGGTCCTTGTCATCGATAACAACACCAGGGATGAGGAGGTCTGGAAACCGGTTGAAGAACATTGCCGGCAGCTGGGAGACCGGTTCAAATTTTTCCACGTGTCGCCCCTGGAGGGCTTCAAAGCAGGTGCACTCAATTTTGCTTTGCGCCATACGGCAGAGGAAGCAGAGATAATAGCGGTAATTGATTCCGACTACCTGGTCAACCCGGACTGGCTCAAAGATCTGGCGCCGCTGTACGAAAATCCCAAGGTGGCGGTGGTCCAGGCTCCCCAGGATTATCACGACGGCACGGAATCCGCTTTCAAGGCCATGATCCACGCCGAGTACAATGGTTTTTTCCACATCGGCATGGTCACCCGCAATGAGAGAAACGCCATCATTCAGCACGGAACCATGACCATGGTCCGCCGGCAGGTGATGACGGATATCAACGGCTGGGCGGAGTGGTGCATAACAGAGGATGCGGAACTCGGACTTCGCATTTTCGCAGACGGCTATGAAGCCATATATGTACCGAAAAGCTATGGCCGGGGTCTCATGCCCGATACCTTCCTGGATTTTAAGAAGCAGCGTTTTCGCTGGGCATACGGGGCCATGTTGATCTTGCGCCACCACCTGGCTGCCCTGCTGGGAATGAAAAAGAGCTGTCTGACCCGGGGGCAGCGCTACCACTTTCTTGCCGGATGGCTTCCCTGGCTGGCCGATGGGGTAAATATGCTCTTTAACCTCGGCGCCTTGGCCTGGACGACCCTCATGATAATGAAGCCGGCCTCTTTCAGTCCTCCGGAGGCGCTGTTTTCACTCATGCCCCTCACTTTTTTCGGCTTTAAGATCCTGAAAATGTTTGCCTTGTATCGCTGGCGCATCAAGGCGGGATATCGCCAGTGTCTGGCAGCCGGCCTGGCGGGTCTGGCTTTGTCCCATACCATTGGCCGCGCCATGCTGGCAGGTTTTATCACCAAGGGAATCGGTTTCTGCAGAACGCCCAAGCTGGCATCCAAAAATCGCCTCCTGCAGGCCCTGGCCGCCTGCAGGGAAGAGCTGCTGTTCGCCATAGCCTTTTTGCTGGGTTCCTATGCGCTTGGGATGACCCAGGATCTCTCGTTATTCGACCTGCGCATGTGGCGAATGGTCCTCCTGGTGCAGACCACACCGTTTCTTGCAGCTCTTCTGGTTTCCCTGATCAGTGCCATGCCCTGGCTGCCGGCAGGGATCATCGGCACCATGCGCCCCATTGACAGGGATGTTGAAACCAGGGAGGAACCGCCTCGGCAGGCTGGTTCCGGCCTTGTCTTTTAGGGAGGTAACTGCTCATAGGGGCATAGTCCGGCTTGATAACTTCCCTGTATTTGTTACAGGGTGCACTGTGAGAGTTACTGAGGAGAATTATACTGCTCCCCTGTAAACAGATCGTCACGCAGGGTGGTCAGGTGGCTGGTTGCCTGGAGAATTTCAGGGCAGCGCGCATCTTCATTGTCGGTCTGCTGCTTGCAGAGAACAGGTTGTCCCTGTTCCGGAAGGTACAGACTTAATCCCGCAAGCGGCCTGATGTTTCGTAATTGTGCGCTATCGGCAAGCTCGAGAAAACCGGTGTTTCGATCACCAATACGATCCAGGATGCGTGCAGGCAGCTGGTACAAGGGGACTTTGCCCACCCGCACCGGTCCGTTGTTACCATCAATAATAATCAGCGGCGTTGATACATAGGTCTGAAACATACGGGCGTCAAAATTTGCCTTGTTCTGTGTGAACAGGCCTTCTTCCACAAAACCTTTGTGATTGGCTCCCAGAAAGGGGAGGTGGTCCCCGAACAGGGCAATAACGGCGTCAGGGTCCTCTTTACGGATCTTTTCCACAAAATCCATGAGTTCCCGGCTTTTATAGTAGACCTGGTTCACATACCCCTTAAGCATGGGATTCTCCACACCGATATCAATGACCTCCGGCCGCGAGGCTGAAAGAGGGTAGTCCAGATGCCCGAAAAAGGTGACGATATATGCCAGCTGAGGTGTATTTTCCGGCAGCAGCTGCAGTTTGTCCCAGACCTGGCGGTACAGGGAAGCGTCACTGAGAAACTCCCTGTTCATGTCGTCGAGGACAAAATCGTTCTGCGACCAGTACTGATCAAAGCCGATTCGTTGATAGGCGTTGACTCTGTTCCAGAATGCGGCGTAGTTGGGGTGTGCAGCTATGGATTCATAGCCTGCATCATCCAGGTATGCCGGCAGGCAGGGCGCATCATTGCGCAGCCATCCTTCAAAGAACACCGCATTGTCGGTTACGGGAAAGCCGCATAACGCCTCAAATTCACTGTTGGCTGTATACCCCCCGAACACGGGAGCCTGCGCCGTACTGTAACCCGCCTCTTTCCACAGCTTCCGAAAGCGCGGATCAACAGGGTCGGGGTGTATGCCTGAGTCGTCAAGGAGCATGGGATCCCAAAAGGATTCCAGAAGAATGATGTAGATATTGGGTGTGCGACTTGGCTGTCCATGAGCGGCCGGGGCGTCATCAGCCGTGTGCAGGGCGTTAAGGGCTGTGAGTGCTTCTTCTCTGCCGGCGGTTGTCTTGCCCCGTGCCATATTGCGCACGCCTTCATGGACCAGGTGCCTGACAAGTCCCCTGTCTTTATAGTTACCGGGTTGATTCCATACCCAGTCGCCGTACCGCTTGTCCATGTAGGCGGTTACATCAGGTGCGTTGGCGAAAATAAGTATATAGAATACGGTAAGGGAACCAAGGGTCATCCAGGTGCTTTTCCGGGTCCAGGCAATGGCGGCAAGCAGGGTAAGAAGAGGAACCCCGACAGCTGCGGACATGGCATAGAGACGCCAATCTGAAAACAGGTGCAGCATGTTGGTAAAAGCCAGGAAATCATCGGGCATCACCGGGCTTCCCAGGACATTCAGTTTCAGGGCATTGCTCACCTGAAGCACTGCGGTGAGCATGGAGAACGAGATGGCCCACATTTTCCAGCTGCGGGCAATACTGTAGAGCAGAGACCCGAACATGACGTGCGCGCAGGCGTCCCTGAGCCAGGTTCCGGACCATACCTGCACCGAAAAGCAATGGGAAACAAACAGCTGCAAAACGGCATACAACAGGGCCGCATACAGGACCATCGCCGTCAATGCGAGGGCAGTCCGGGTTGTATCGATGGGGGTGCTGGTGGAAAAGATGGAAAAATGGCGGTAGAAAATAAAAGATTTTTTAATGTGCATGGCCTGCAGCTGCATCCTCCCGGCCTTTCTCAGGGAGGTAAGAATTCATGGAAAGTTTTGTTGTATCTTTAATACTATGCAATTTCCTCGCCAGGTTTTTCCTGGAAGACGTATTGTTCACCTGAATAAACAATTGGTCTATATTTTTAAAAATGTAACTGCTCACAAGGAAGGTGGTTAAGTTTAAAAATTTCCCGTATTTGTAACTGATTACAGGATGCCTGAAAATACACGGGCCGGCGAAGCGTATTTGGTCGTACGTAAGCCTGATCTGCTCGCGGAAAGATCAGGTATACTGTGAGCGGTTAGCAAAAAAATTATGCTGTTTCTTCTTTCGGGGTATCCATGATATCAACCACTGTCACATCAAAATACAGGTCCATGCCTGCCAGGGGGTGATTGAAGTCCACCACGATGTATTTCCTTTTTATCTCATAGACCACCCCTTTAACCTGATGCCCATTCCGGCTGACAGCGGTGATTTCGCTGCCGATTTCCCGCGCTTCCTCGGGGATATGCTCTCTGGGGACTTCGATCAGGGATTCCAGTTTGACCTCGCCGTATCCTTCTTCAGCCGGAATAATAAATGATTCCCTGGCGCCTATTTCCAGACCCGTAAGTCGTTGTTCCAATCCGGCGACAATCTCCCCGATACCGTGTTGGTAGATCAGAGGCGCTTCACCTTCGGTTGTTTCGTAGACATTGCCGTTTTCCAGACGCAGGGTGTAATGAAGGGTGACGGTTTTTCCTGGTTCAATGAACATGATGAACTTGTTGTTAGCTTTGATTGATTGGGAGATGTGTGTTCCACATACCACTCCCTGATTTTCAGGGTGACAAGAAACCCGGAAAAATACCTTTTTTTATAAAAAAAGTCATCGGAAATACGGAATTAAAAAAAACACGCATCATCTCCATGGCAGACCACAACCGACCACCTACGCTTTTGCACTGTGGTAAGGTAGGGTGCGTCATACGCACGTATGCCGTAACGGCTGTTGTTCCAGCAGGTTGAAGTCCTGCAAAAGGAGTTGTCCGTACACCTTTTAAGTACCAGGAAGCAGCGTCTGAGTAATCAGGGGTTGTAAGTTTCCCATGGGCGAAGGTGCAGGCCGTAACGAAAGTGAACCTATATGTAGCCTCGTCAACGCTTATATGGAGAAGCCGACCTTTTGTGCGTTAAGGGAAGGCCGCAGTTCTTGAGAAGGGAAAACGGAAGCGTCTCAGGAGATCTCCCGGGGAAGCAGGGACGGCATGTATCGGAGGAACAACAGTGCAGTGCGGGAGACCCGATGCGGAAATGATTCAGGATCGTAAACCATGGGATATAAGGAGACCCCGAAATTTTCATGGTCCGTATCGGGAGTCGGAGGGGCCCATAGTACCGTTTGAGGACAGGGGACAACATAACCCCTGACCGAGGAAAGGAGCCCTACTTTGTTCATGCAACTAAAGAGCGGAGGATCAGGAGATTGCCTAAGCTATTAACTCCAAACAGTATCAAGACGCTACAGAGGAAGCTGTACCATAAGGCCAAGCAGGAACCTGCTTTTCGTTTCTACGCGCTGTACGACAAGATCTACCGTGCGGACATCCTGAGTCATGCATACGAACTTGTTCGGGCCAATAAGGGCTCCCCTGGAGCAGACGGGGTGAGCATTGAGTCCATCAGTGAAGGAGAAGGGGAGAGTGCATTTCTTGAAAGATTGGGACAGGAATTGCGGGAGAAAAGCTATCGGTGCGATCCAGTGCTCCGAGTCTGGATACCGAAAGCCAACGGGGACAAACGTCCGCTGGGAATACCCACAATACGTGACCGGGTAGTGCAACAGGCATTAAAGCTTGTGATCGAACCGGTATTTGAGGCTGATTTTTGTGACAGTTCGTATGGATTCCGTCCGAAACGTTCAGCACATGGTGCTGTTGACGCGATCAGCAGCGCTTTGGTAAGAGGGCACCATCAAGTGATTGATGCGGACCTGTCAAAGTACTTTGACACCATCCCTCACTCAAAACTTCTGGCAGTGGTAGCCGAACGGATCAGCGATAAGGAAGTCCTGGCGCTGATCAAGCAATGGCTCAAAGCGCCGGTGGTAGAAGATGTGAATGGTCGCCGCCGAACCATAGGCGGAGGAAAGGGAAATCGTTTCGGAACACCGCAGGGCGGGGTCATTTCGCCATTGCTTGCGAATCTGTACCTGCACTTGCTTGACAGGATATGGGAACGACATGATATAGCGCGCCGACATGGTGCAGAGCTGGTGAGATATGCAGATGACTTTGTGATTTTATGCAAAGGGTCTGTTGAACCGTCACTGCAACTGGTCAAAGCGTTATTTGCCAAATGCGAGCTACGGCTCAATGAGCAAAAGACTTCCGTGATAAATGCGAAACAGGAGAGCTTTGACTTTCTTGGCTTCAATTTTCGAATGAGGAAAAGTCGTCGCAGCGGCAAAGTGTATCCCCATGTTGAGCCATCAAAGCGTTCGGTTGATCGGATCAAGTCCAAAGTAAAGCAACTGACCAACCGTAGGAGAACGCTGATACCGTTGCCGAAACTAGTGGAAGAGGTAAACGAAGTCCTCCGTGGTTGGACAGGATACTTTCACTATGAACACAGTACGGAAGTGATGAGCAGAGTCAAGCACTTTACGGAAGAACGAATGCGCAAGCATTTGTGCATCCGTCACAAAGTGAGAACCCGTACTCGTGGATACGAACGGTTCAGTACAGCGTACCTGTACAGATATGTAGGCCTCTATAGAGTTCCAACCTGGGCGAAATGGAAGCGACAGGCGCAAGCCTTATGGTGAAGAACATCGGAAAGCCGTGTACGGGAAAACCGTATGCACGGTTTGATGAGGGAGCATTGAAGAGGCGATATCTTCAGAACACGTAGTAGCCGCGTGCGGCGAGGCGTCTTGAATATAGAAAGGGCCGAAGATACCGGCTGAATCAGTGCTCTACTCTACCGCCCCCCTCTGCCGAAGGCAGGTAGCCGTTCGGTGCGTCACACCCGCCGCATCAACAACGCCGAAGAATCTCTTTTGCAGGGATGAGCGCCGTTGCCGTGGCGGAAACGATATTCCCGGCAACCCCCGGGCCGTCACCGGCCACAAATAAATTGGATATGGCCGTCTCCAGATACGTGCTGGTTTCGATCTGTGTGGCAAAAAATTTAATCTCAGGCGCATAGAGCAGGGTCTCGTCGTTGGCAACACCGGGAACCACCTGGTTGAGCTGCTCCAAGCCGTCGATAAGGTTGGTCAATATTCTCTCGGGCAAGGCCATGGCGATATCACCGCACACCACATTGGTAAGCGTCGGTTCAATATAGCTGTTTCTGATCCGGTTCCAGGTAGATCGCCGTCCTCGTTTCAGGTCCCCATAGCGTTGCAGGATGGGTTTGCCTCCGCCGATCAGAGTTGCCAGCTTGCCGATGGACTCTCCATACGCCTGGTTATCTTCAATGGGATCGGTCAGCACCACCTTGGATAAGAAGGCAAAATTAGAATTTTCAGACTTGGTGTCCATCAGGGCGTGGCCGTTGACGCAGACAAAATCCTGGTAATTTTCCAGGGCCACATACCCGCCGAAGTTGGTGCAGAATGTTCTGGTCTGGTCATCATACTTGGTTGTACGAATAAAAAAGGTCGGGTCATAAATAACCGAGCAGATATCCTGCATAATCTCATTATGCACCTCCACCCGTACCCCCACTTCTATTCCCCGCTGGGAAACCTGCAATCCGTATTTTTTGGCCAGACCTCCAATCCATTCCGCTCCAACCCTGCCTGGAGCGAGGATGACATGCCTGGCCCGGTATGTGGCTTTGTCGGTTACCACGCCTGTTACCGCCCCTTGATCAACCAGTACATCCTGAACCGTTTCAGAGTGATGGATTTCCACACCTTTGCCGAGAATATATTCCGTCATTCCCTGAATATGGCGGGGCAGGTTGTCGCTTCCCAGGTGTTTCTGCTTGATGATCAGCAGGTCGATGCCGCATTTCCTGGCTTCCTTGCGAATGGACTGTGCAGCTTGCATGTCGGTGGGATAAATGGGGCCGTCCATATGGAACCGGTTGAAGATTGCCTCGGTTTCATCGATCAGGGCATTGGCCTCGGCCATGGAGAGAAACTGGGTAAGATCTGTTTTTCCCAGTTTGGGGATAAAGTTCAGTTTGCCGTCGGAAAACAACCCTGCGCCGCCGATACCGCACAAAATGTTGCAGGGGCGGCATTTGATACATCCCTTGGAGTCTATGGGACAGTTGCGGCTGCCCACCATCTTCCCCTGTTCGATAAGCAGGACTTTGAGTGAAGAGTGTTCACTTAGATAAAAGGCGGCAAAAAGACCGGCTGGGCCTCCGCCGACGATAATGACATCATAACCGGCTGGTGCGTGTACGTGATGCATGCGTATTCCTGGAGAAAGTATGAAAAAGTTCGTTGAACCGGCAATTTTTCAAAGTACTCATAACAAAGGTTGCTTTGTTCATTATACTCGTCTTATACTATATATGTTTGTAGAGAAACGAGGAATTTTATGGAAAGGCAGTACGAACATGCCGAACGCGGAAAGAGTCGTTTCCGGCAGCGTCCTGTGGCAAGAGGGGCACGAGTCCTTGCCGGAACTACTTCCCGGAGATCTCCACTCCCGGAATATAATAACCAACGTATAAACAAAGAGTCTTTCGTATGAATTCCAAAGATTTTGAAGTCCAGCGACTTGGTGAGTGTCTGTTTCAGTCCCCCATGGAGGGCGTATGTTTTACTGACGACAGGGAGCGGGTGCTCTATCATTCCCACTACCCGGACCTGCTCCCCTATATAGAGGAAGGAACAGAGCCACCGGGTTTTGTTATGGCAGGCCCCAGGGAAAAAATATATTTTGATCCGGCCACGATTTCATGCGGTATCGTTACCTGCGGCGGGTTGTGTCCCGGCTTGAATGACGTTATCCGCGCTCTTGTCCTCAGCCTGCATCATCATTACAAAGTGAAAAGGGTGCTCGGGTTTCGCTACGGGTATGAAGGATTGAATCCAGCATACTATCACAGCCCGATCGAGCTGACAACGGATGTTGTCGACGGTATTCATCAGAAGGGCGGCAGTATGCTTGGTTCTTCGCGGGGACCGCAGGATGTCGGGACCATTGTCGACACCCTGGTACACCTGGATATCAGTATTCTTTTTGCAATCGGGGGAGACGGTACCCTGCGCGGAGCGGCAGCCATAGTTGATGAAATCGAGCGTCGGGGGCTGAAGATCGCTCTGATAGGCATCCCCAAGACCATAGACAACGACATCAGTAATGTGGATTTCTCCTTTGGTTACGAGACTGCTGTGGCGGAATCGCGTCATTCCACCTATACCGCCCATGTGGAGGCGATTGGTGCGCGGAACGGCATTGGGCTGGTCAAATTGATGGGCAGGGAGTCCGGCTTTATCGCGGCATCAGCTGCACTGGCAAACAATGAGGTCAATTTTTGCCTGATCCCGGAGGTGGAATTCAGTCTGGAAGGCTTGTTGACGGCTTTGGATCGTCGGTTGCGCATGCGTGGTCACGCCGTTATCGTTGTGGGGGAAGGCGCAGGGCAGAATCTTTTCTGCGACGACCTGGGATGTGACCAGAGCGGCAACCGCAAACTTGGCGATATCGGCCTGTTATTGCGGGATAAGATACGGGAGTATTTCAAAGAGCACAATTTGGATATCACCTTGAAATATATTGATCCGAGCTATATGATCCGGTCCATGCCCGCTTCAGCCTATGATTCCGCATTCTGCCTGCAATTGGGACACGGTGCAGTGCATGCCGGTATGGCAGGGTTTACCAATGTGGTGGTCGGCCATTGGAACAACTATTTCACCCATGTGCCGATTCCTCTGGCTGTCGCGGACAGAAAAAAAGTGGATCCCAGGGGCAGGATGTGGTCAAGCGTGCTTGCCGCCACCGGTCAGCCGGTGTCGATGATCTGAATACCTGCCGGCCATCCTGAAACAGCCTCCCGGGAGTTGACTTTCCTTCACTCTACCGGCTACCATAAGAGAAAGAGGTAGCTGAAATTTTTTCAATAGAATGCTTGAGATAATCATTGCGTGCTGAACATCGTGTGCTTTTCCGAAAAGGTCGCCCTGTGATGGAAAATGCCGGTCAGCATGATTACACAACAGGTTGCAGCTGCTATGGGTAAGAAGCAGGAATCCAATCTTGTCTGGTTGGACCTTGAAATGACAGGCCTGAACCCGGACACCGATCATATTCTGGAGATAGCCACGGTGGTTACTTCGTCTGATCTGGATGTTCTTGCCACAGGGCCTGTCCTTGCCATAGCGCAGTCTGAGACTGTTTTGGAGAGTATGGACCACTGGAACCAGACCCAGCATACGCTGTCCGGTTTGTTGCAGCGTGTCAGGGAAAGCTGTTACGATTATCGGCAGGCGGAATTGGCAAGCCTGAAGTTTATCCAAAAATGGGTTCCCGGCAGTGCGTCACCCATGTGCGGCAATTCAATCTGCCAGGACCGCCGTTTTCTGGCCAGGTTCATGCCTGAGTTTGAGTCCTACTTTCATTACCGGAACATAGATGTTTCAACGGTCAAAGAGCTTGCCGCACGCTGGGCGCCGGACGTTCGTTACGGATTCATCAAAAAACACAGTCATTGCGCTTTGGATGATATTCTGGAATCCATTGAAGAAATGCGGTATTACCGCAACCATTTTATCGAGTGCACAAAGAAAAAACGCTCCTCCTGATTGACCGGCGGTGTTCCGGTGCGTAAGACGCTCCCCACAACCCTCATTCCAGCGAGCATCCGATTAAAACAACCAACCCCTTCCCCGTGGCCCGGTAAAAGTCTCAACCTGCGCTCACGCACGGACTAAAGTAGGGTGGGTCATACGCACCACCTGTCTGCCGCAGGCAGGAGAACACGCTCATCCATCCATCGCCATCGGCAAAAGCGTCCAGCTGCGCTCACGCATGGACTAAAGTAGGGTGAGTCATACGCACCACCTGTCTGCCGCAGGCAGGAGAACACGCCCATCCATCCATCGCCATCGGCAAAAGCGTCCAGCTGCGCTCACGCATGGACTAAAGTAGGGTGGGTCATACGCACCACCTGTCTGCCGCAGGCAGGAGAACACGCTCATCCATCCATCGCCATCGGCAAAAGCGTCCAGCTGCGCTCACGCATGGACTAAAGTAGGGTGAGTCATACGCACCACCTGTCTGCCGCAGGCAGGAGAACACGCCCATCCATCCATCGCCATCGGCAAAAGCGTCCAGCTGCGCTCACGCATGGACTAAAGTAGGGTGGGTCATACGCACCACCTGTCTGCCGCAGGCAGGAGAACACGCTCATCCATCCATCGCCATCGGTAAAAGCGTCCAGCTGCGCTCACGCATGGACTAAAGTAGGGTGGGGCATACGCACCACCTGTCTGCCGCAGGCAGGAGAACACGCCCATCCATCCATCGCCATCGGCAAAAGCGTCCAGCTGCGCTCACGCATGGACTAAAGTAGGGTGGGTCATACGCACCACCTGTCTGCCGCAGGCAGAAAAACACGCCCATCCATTCATCGCCATCGGCAAAAGCGTCCAGCTGCGCTCTCGCATGGACTAATGTAGGGTGGGTCATACGCACCACCTGTCTGCCGCAGGCAGGAGAACACGCCCATCCATCCATCGCCATCGGCAAAAGCGTCCAGCTGCGCTCTCGCATGGACTAATGTAGGGTGGGTCATACGCACCACCTGTCTGCCGCAGGCAGGAGAACACGCTCATCCATCCATCGCCATCGGCAAAAGCGTCCAGCTGCGCTCACGCATGGACTAAAGTAGGGTGGGTCATACGCACCACCTGTCTGCCGCAGGCAGAAAAACACGCCCATCCATTCATCGCCATCGGCAAAAGCGTCCAGCTGCGCTCTCGCATGGACTAATGTAGGGTGGGTCATACGCACCACCTGTCTGCCGCAGGCAGGAGAACACGCCCATCCATCCATCGCCATCGGCAAAAGCGTCCAGCTGCGCTCTCGCATGGACTAATGTAGGGTGGGTCATACGCACCACCTGTCTGCCGCAGGCAGGAGAACACGCCCATCCATCCATCGCCATCGGCAAAAGCGTCCAGCTGCGCTCTCGCATGGACTAATGTAGGGTGGGTCATACGCACCACCTCCCTGCCGCAGGCAGAAAAAGAATCCCCCCTGAGTCAGAGTTGATTTAAGAAAAAACCACGACCCGGACTTGATATAGCTGTAATCTTATTTCTTCGCGCTACCACCGTTCGGTGCGTAAGACGCACCCTGCAGCCCTCATTCCAGCGAGCATCCAAGCAAAACAACCAGCCCCATCCCTTACCCGACTTTTACCCCCCAGATCTCTTCGGCATACTCCTTGATGGTTCTGTCACTGGAGAATTTTCCCATGCGGGCTACATTGTAAATGGATTTTTTGGTCCATCCATCCTTGTCCTGATAATTCCTGCCCACCAGTTCCTGGCATTCCAGATAGGATTCCAAATCAAGCAGCAGCAAATACTGGTCATGCTCGTTGAGCAGATCATGGACCAACGGCTTGAAGAGCTCCTGGTCGCCGTTGCTGAATACACCCCCGGCAATGGCGTCGATAACCCTGCGCACGGTGGGATTGGTTTCATACACCTGGTAGGGAACCCTGGATTTGAAACGCTTTTCCGATTCCACTTCCTGGGCGGTCATGCCGAAGATAAAGATGTTGTCTTCACCAACCTCTTCCTGTATCTCGATATTGGCGCCGTCAAGGGTGCCGATGGTCAGGGCGCCGTTAAGGGCAAACTTCATATTCCCGGTACCGGACGCTTCGGTCCCTGCCGTGGATATCTGCTCCGACAGGTCGGCTGCCGGTATAATCAGTTCCGCCAGAGAAACGCAGTAATTGGGAATAAACGCCACCTTGAGCGTATCGGCAACCCGGGGATCACGGTTAATCACCCCGGCCACTTCATTGATCAGCTTGATGATCAGTTTGGCCCGGTGGTATGACGGCGCCGCCTTGCCGGCAAAAATAACGGTCCTCGGGGTAATTTCCAAAGCAGGAGTGGTGATGAGCCGCTGGTACAGGGCAATCACGTGCAGCACGTTAAGCAGCTGACGCTTGTATTCATGGATGCGTTTGACATGGATGTCGAACATGGAGGCCGGGTCCACCTGAACTCCGCACTCCTGCTCGATGGTATGGGCCAGCCGTTTTTTATTGTTCAACTTGGCCAGCCGCCACTGATCACGAAAATTCGCATCATCAACAAAATTTTCCAACTCCCGCAGCCTGTCCAGATCCGTTACCCACTCCATGCCTATGGCGTCTCCGATGACTTTGGACAGATCCTGATTGCATTTAAGCAGCCAGCGTCGCGGGGTAATCCCGTTGGTCTTGGAGTTGAGACGGTCGGGATACATTACATGAAAATTGTGGAACAGATTGTCTTTGAGCAGCTGGGTGTGCAGGGCTGCCACGCCGTTAACCGAATGACTGCCGATGATGGCAAGATTGGCCATGCGCACCCGTTTGGGATAATTCTCGTCAATTATCGACATTTCCTGGAGTTTGCGTACATTGCCCGGATACAGAGCGCCGACTTCTTCCAGAAAACGGCGGTTGATCTCGAAAATGATCTCCATATGCCGCGGCAGCACCCGCGAGAGCATGTCAACGCCCCAGGTCTCCAGGGCTTCCGGCATCAGGGTATGGTTGGTGTAGGCAAAGGTTTTTACACAGATGTCCCAGGCTTCGACCCAGCCGAGCCGTTCCTCGTCAAGCAGCAACCGCATCAGTTCAGGGATGGCAATGGCCGGATGGGTGTCGTTGAGCTGCACGGCGACCTGGTTGGGGAAATCGTTGAAATCGGTGTTGTCCTTACGGTAGCGGCGAAGAATATCCTGGAAGGTGGCTGCAACGAAAAAGTACTGCTGTTTCAGCCGTAGTTCCTGGCCTTCGCGAATATCGTCGGAAGGATACAGCACCTTGGAAATAGTTTCCGAGCGCACCTTGTCTTCAACAGCGTTGACGTAATCGCCCACATTAAAGGATTTCAAATCAAACTCGCGTGATGCCTTGGCCTTCCAGAGACGCATGTTGATCACGTGGCCGTTGTTGAAACCGGGTACGAGCATGTCGCAGGCCATGGCCATGACTACCTCGGTATCCACCCATTTGGCGCGGTAGTTGCCTGCGCTGTCGGTTCCGCTGCTGACCCGGCCGTAAAAATTTACCGGATAGACAAAGGAGGTTCGCTCATACATCCAGGGCGATCCCAGGCGCAGCCAGCTGTCCGGGGTTTCCACCTGGTAGCCGTCCACGATTTTCTGGTTGAACAGGCCGAAGTCATATAAAATGCCATAGCCGTAGGCAGGAATTTTCATGGTGGCGATGGAATCCATAAAGCAGGCCGCCAGTCTGCCCAGACCGCCGTTGCCCAGAGCAGCGTCTTCTTCGCACATCCTGAGTTCTTCCAGGTCATAGCCGAGCTGCTCCAGGGCCTGGGTGACCTCGTCCATGAGTCCCATATTGATAATGGCATTTCCCAGGGAACGGCCTATGAGAAACTCCAGGGAAAGGTAGTAGACCCTTTTTTTATTTTCTGCATAAAAGGTTTTCTGGGTGGTGATCCACTTCTCCATCAGAACGTCTCGCAGGGCATAGGAGAGAGCCCTGTAGACATCCGGGTCCGATGCCCGCTCAGGATCTCTGCCCTGGAAGCTGACCAGGTGGTGTTGAATACAGAGTTTAAACTGTTCAACACCTGCTTTTTCAAAAATGGAAGTATAGTAATCGTTGCTGTCGGACGCTGTTTGTGCCTGAGAATTCATGTCTGCTCCTTGGAGGTGGGTACGCTCAGCCCAAAAGACATTTCAGGATGAGCGCTGGATGATAGTGAAACAGCAAGATATGATGTATTCTAGACCAGAAACAGTCTGGTATCAATTAGGATTTGGTTCGGATACAGTATGGCTGCAGGCAACCGCCCGGTTGCGCCCCTGCCGTTTGGCCTCATACATGGCTGTGTCTGCACAATGCAGGAGCTTTTGCAGGGTGTTGTAATCGGGGGACAGGGCTGCAACGCCCAGGCTGATGGTACACCTGATCTCGTAATCGGACGATGCGGGCCTGACCGTTGCCAGTTCAGTGAACAGACGGAGCCGTTCAGCCACATCCAAAGCTCCGGCAAGATCCGTATGCAGAAGGCCTACGGCGAATTCTTCACCGCCCAGACGACCCAGCAGATCGATCTCCCGCAACACGCTTTTTGCTGTTTCGGCTATGGATTTCAGCACCAGATCCCCTGCACTGTGGCCGTAGGTGTCGTTGATGTTTTTGAAGGCGTCTGCATCAAACATGATCAAGGAAAAAGGCGTCCCATGGCGCAGGCTCCGCTGGACCTCCTTTTCCGCCATGTTGAGAAAATGTCGTCTGCTGTATATCCCTGTCAATTCGTCGGTGATGACCAGCTGCTGCAGCCTTTCCACCGCGGTCTTACGTTCGCTGATGTCCCGCAGGCTGCCCACCGCATGGCGTTCGTTGTTCAGGATAAAGGGTGCAACCGCCAGTTCGATGGGAATTCGTTGACCGTTCTTGGTACAGGCGGAAAATTCATGGACGGATCCGAGCACGGGCGCGTACCCCGTTTTCAGATAGACCTGGATCCCTTTTTTAGCCTGTTCCCGTTTGTCGGGAGGTACGAGCAGATCATGCATTTTTTTCCCAACCACCTCCTGCTTGGTCCAGCCGAACATCGTCTCGGCCGCACTGCTCCAGAAGATGATGTCGTCCCGGGCATTGACGGCAATCAGCGCGTCCAGGGAGGCTTCAGCCATGGCCGAGATCATGTTTTCACGCTCTTCCAGGGCCAGTTCGGCGGTTTTGCGGTCAGTTATGTCCAGCAGTGTGCCTGTCATGTATTTCGGTTCACCGTAACCGTCGAAGAGTACCTTGCCTCTACCCTGGACGTAGCGGACCTCATTGTTGTCTCCACGGATGATACGATGCTCTATGTTAAATTCTGTACCGCTTGCCCATGCCTTGTCAAGTTCCTGGAGGATGGTTTTTTTGTCATCAGGATGGATCAGGGAGAGCACGCGGGAAATGGAAGGGGTAAAGTCCGCCGGGTTCACCCCTAAAATGGAATACATTTCCTTTGACCACTGATATTGTGTATCGCCGGAATTCGTTTTCCAGCTGCCGAGGTGGGCAATGGACTGGGACTCATCCAGGAGTTTACCGGTATTGGTCAGTAATTCGAAATTTTTCTGTGCCTTCACTGCCGCTGCACACAGCAGTACTGCCGCTGCCAGGCTTATCAGTCGAATCCACCAGTGGGATTCGGAATACATGGAGAGTTTTACCCGTGGCAGGGCTGCCAGCTCCCAGCTGCCGTAAGGAAAATTTACGTCCATCAGCACTGCACCGGGGTGTGTGAACAGAGATCCTTCACCCCAGACAAG
Organism: Desulfobulbaceae bacterium; assembly: GCA_963678525.2. Classification (GTDB taxonomy): domain Bacteria; phylum Desulfobacterota; class Desulfobulbia; order Desulfobulbales; family Desulfobulbaceae; genus Desulfogranum. The sequence goes on along the minus strand of CAXXDG010000001.1, from coordinate 162,409 downwards.
CGGGACGTGTCGGTTTGCCGGATTTTTGAAACGAAGTGATATTCGCAGGCTGCTTCCGGCCGCCCTGGTCTGAGGCAGCAGCGTATTCATATCCAAAAGACCGGACATGACTCCCCAGAAACGCTCTTGGCCGGCTTCGCTGATAAAAACCGGGCTGCTGGCCATGAAACCCCACTGCACATCAGCCTGGGTCACCGGACCGTACAACAATACCTCCGCACTGTTTTGCATGCCCGGAAGGGCCGCTTTTCCGGCGTCCCGGGTGAGCAGGTCCCGGCCTGTTTCCTGCCGAGGCCATGTCCAGGTAACGGTGTAATCAGGCGCAATCTCCAGGTAAGCAAGGGATTCGCCGTTTCGGAGCGTCTGTGTTGCAAGGTGCTCAAAGGATTGCCGATCAAGATCCGGGTTCAGCCCGATATAGGCGGCCATCTGTTGAACGAGCAGCAGGTCCCGGGTCAGCTTTGCTTCAAGCCCGGAGCGAATATCGGCAAGTTGCGCAGTTGTCCGTCGCTTTTGCTGATCTTCCTGCATGCGAAAAAGAACAACTTCAAAACAGGCTGCGATACACCCCGCAAGAAGAAAAATAGCGAGAATTTGTCCTGTCGTTTTTGCCTTCATACTGGGTTTGGCCCCATGGCAGGGGCTATGGATATATTGTTATGTTTTTTGCTTCACCCCCCCCCCTTTTTTTTTGTTAGCGGTTGGCGCGATCATCCCCTGTTTCTTACATGCGACAGCCTGTAAAGGCAAGCGGAAAAAGACGATCTCAACATCCCTCAGTCCCGCCGAACCCCGGCAATACAAAAGGCGGCCACCTCGTCGGCATCTTTCTGCCGACCACCTCACCCCCGGCATGGAGCCCGTAGGGTGCGTCATACGCGCCGCCGGAATAGCTTTCATGCGTGTAAGCAGCTTCTTTCATCCAGCGTTCATTGCTTCCCCCAAAACCAAAGAATGCAGGATTATGCAGCCGCGTTGCCAATCTGATCCGAAAGATTTTCTTCACATGTGTAATACTGCCTGCTGCGCCGGCATTAACCGGTGCGTGTGACGCACCCTACGTACTTCGCACCGTAGTCAGGGTATGGTGGCGCCCCCCTTGCCCGGTACCCATCTTTTCCGCTGCGTCTCGCCGGAGCGGGGAGCCGGGTAGGGTGCGTCATACGCACGTATGCCGTAACGGCTGTTGTTCCAGCAGGTTGAAGTCCTGCAAAAGGAGTTGTCCGTACACCTTTTAAGTACCAGGAAGCAGCGTCTGAGTAATCAGGGGTTGTAAGTTTCCCATGGGCGAAGGTGCAGGCCGTAACGAAAGTGAACCTATATGTAGCCTCGTCAACGCTTATATGGAGAAGCCGACCTTTTGTGCGTTAAGGGAAGGCCGCAGTTCTTGAGAAGGGAAAACGGAAGCGTCTCAGGAGATCTCCCGGGGAAGCAGGGACGGCATGTATCGGAGGAACAACAGTGCAGTGCGGGAGACCCGATGCGGAAATGATTCAGGATCGTAAACCATGGGATATAAGGAGACCCCGAAATTTTCATGGTCCGTATCGGGAGTCGGAGGGGCCCATAGTACCGTTTGAGGACAGGGGACAACATAACCCCTGACCGAGGAAAGGAGCCCTACTTTGTTCATGCAACTAAAGAGCGGAGGATCAGGAGATTGCCTAAGCTATTAACTCCAAACAGTATCAAGACGCTACAGAGGAAGCTGTACCATAAGGCCAAGCAGGAACCTGCTTTTCGTTTCTACGCGCTGTACGACAAGATCTACCGTGCGGACATCCTGAGTCATGCATACGAACTTGTTCGGGCCAATAAGGGCTCCCCTGGAGCAGACGGGGTGAGCATTGAGTCCATCAGTGAAGGAGAAGGGGAGAGTGCATTTCTTGAAAGATTGGGACAGGAATTGCGGGAGAAAAGCTATCGGTGCGATCCAGTGCTCCGAGTCTGGATACCGAAAGCCAACGGGGACAAACGTCCGCTGGGAATACCCACAATACGTGACCGGGTAGTGCAACAGGCATTAAAGCTTGTGATCGAACCGGTATTTGAGGCTGATTTTTGTGACAGTTCGTATGGATTCCGTCCGAAACGTTCAGCACATGGTGCTGTTGACGCGATCAGCAGCGCTTTGGTAAGAGGGCACCATCAAGTGATTGATGCGGACCTGTCAAAGTACTTTGACACCATCCCTCACTCAAAACTTCTGGCAGTGGTAGCCGAACGGATCAGCGATAAGGAAGTCCTGGCGCTGATCAAGCAATGGCTCAAAGCGCCGGTGGTAGAAGATGTGAATGGTCGCCGCCGAACCATAGGCGGAGGAAAGGGAAATCGTTTCGGAACACCGCAGGGCGGGGTCATTTCGCCATTGCTTGCGAATCTGTACCTGCACTTGCTTGACAGGATATGGGAACGACATGATATAGCGCGCCGACATGGTGCAGAGCTGGTGAGATATGCAGATGACTTTGTGATTTTATGCAAAGGGTCTGTTGAACCGTCACTGCAACTGGTCAAAGCGTTATTTGCCAAATGCGAGCTACGGCTCAATGAGCAAAAGACTTCCGTGATAAATGCGAAACAGGAGAGCTTTGACTTTCTTGGCTTCAATTTTCGAATGAGGAAAAGTCGTCGCAGCGGCAAAGTGTATCCCCATGTTGAGCCATCAAAGCGTTCGGTTGATCGGATCAAGTCCAAAGTAAAGCAACTGACCAACCGTAGGAGAACGCTGATACCGTTGCCGAAACTAGTGGAAGAGGTAAACGAAGTCCTCCGTGGTTGGACAGGATACTTTCACTATGAACACAGTACGGAAGTGATGAGCAGAGTCAAGCACTTTACGGAAGAACGAATGCGCAAGCATTTGTGCATCCGTCACAAAGTGAGAACCCGTACTCGTGGATACGAACGGTTCAGTACAGCGTACCTGTACAGATATGTAGGCCTCTATAGAGTTCCAACCTGGGCGAAATGGAAGCGACAGGCGCAAGCCTTATGGTGAAGAACATCGGAAAGCCGTGTACGGGAAAACCGTATGCACGGTTTGATGAGGGAGCATTGAAGAGGCGATATCTTCAGAACACGTAGTAGCCGCGTGCGGCGAGGCGTCTTGAATATAGAAAGGGCCGAAGATACCGGCTGAATCAGTGCTCTACTCTACCACCTCCCTGCCGAAGGCAGGAATAAATCACCATAGCAATGCACCCCGGCCGAAACCATCAGCCGTTATCCACCCGCAAATCCATTTCAACGCTGCGCGGCACGCGCCCCGCCTATTTTACTTCATACACGTCCCTCACCCGGTCCTGCAACGAGGTCACGGTATCGCTCTTTTTCTCTGCCCCCGCAAAGGCATCCCTGGCCTTTTGCCGGCATTTGGGGCAACTGTTGAAGGGAATGGAAAAACCGTGCACATGCGTTCCAAGGCCATATCCCATCAACTCCATATACCCGGGGCATTCCGGACAAAGATGATACGATTTGGTTTCCTCTACGCCAAAACCGGTGGTGTCATAAAAAATGGACTTCCGTTCCCGCACCACCTCTTTGCCTTCGTACTCCTTTCGTAACCTGTCCCGATCATCAAATACCTGTTTGGCCTGCCTGCACACCTCTTCAATATGGGCGTTCATTTCCGGTGGCTGAATAAAATCGGCGGGATCATAATCAGGCTCCTTTACGTTGGAGGTATCCATATCCGCCATGGCCAGAATAATCCCCAGGTTGGTGTAGGGCAGGGCGCCCTCGATGGAATAGCCGCCCTCCAGAACACAGATATGCGGGTTCAGCATCCGGTTCAAACGTGCATATCCCTGGGCGGTAAAATTCATGTTGGTGATCGGGTCGGTATAATGGTTGTCCTGACCCGCGGAATTAATAATGATCTCCGGCTTGAACTCCTCCAGCAGCGGCATAATCACCCTCTCCATGGCCATATCAAACCCTTCTTCCGAAGTGGAGGGCGGCATGGGTAGGTTAATGGTGTACCCCGGTGCGGAAGGCCCCCCCGCTTCGTGGACAAAGCCGCTGCCCGGATACAAGGTTCTTCCATCCTGGTGAATGGAGATAAACAGGGTGTCCGGATCATTCCAGAAGATATCCTGGGTGCCGTCTCCATGATGACAGTCGGTATCTACAATGGCGATTTTGCGCACACCATAGTGCTTCCTGATATATTCCACCATGATCGCTTCGATGTTGACAATACAGAATCCGCGATCACCGAACACGGTCTGCATGGCATGGTGCCCCGGCGGGCGCACCACGGCAAAGGCCCGCTCTACTTCCTTGTCCATCACGGAGCGGGCAGCGCGAATGGCACCGCCGGCGGATATAAGGTGCGATTCAGTCAGCAGGTTGCGTGAGGAGGGCACGCAGAAATGCACCCGGTCAATGTCGTGGTAATCGGCCAGTTCAGGGTTGTAAAAGGCAATATTGTGTACATCTTCCAGGCCTTCTTCGATGAGCTGGTCCTTGGTATAGAGCAGGCGTTCTTCCCGTTCAGGATGGGTCGGACTGATGCACCAGTCAAAGGCAGGAAAGAGAACAAGACCTGTGGATCTGTTGGCAATGGGCATGTAGTTCATGGCATCCCTCCTATATGTTTGCAAGTCCAGGGCGAATCTGCGCCTTGAGCGAAATAATTTTTCCCGAGGTGTGAAAACCGCGAACCGTGTTCATCTCCTGCCGTTCGACAAAGTCGATGTCTGCAATCTCCTCAAACCCATATTCCTCAGCCTGGGTGATGATCACCTGACGCAGCCGTTCTTCCGCATCTTCCATGGAAAAATATTTGCGTACCTTTTCCTGGGCCCCGATTTCCGGGATGACCATCTTGCGGTCCGCAGTATCTGCATACAGGGTAGCCTGCAGGGTGGGGCGGGTACGGGCGGATCCGATAGCGTTGGCCACTTCAAAGTGTTCCGGAACAGTGCAGGGCAGTTCAAAACAGCTTGCCAGTATTTCCTGCATGGCCTCTGCCGGTCCACCAACCGTGATCAACTTGGCAGGCTCCAGCCGTTTCCTGCTCAGCAGGGCTGCAACCGTGTATACCGGCCGGCTGAAAACCTCGTCGATCATCTGGTCCACCGCAGCTTTGATCTGCTCGGCAAAGGCCTGGAGCAATTCTGTTGCCGTTTCTTCCGGTGCATTGCCCGGACGCAGCAGCTGCATGGCCTTGGCTGCCTGGCCGGCATCTCCTTCCCGGATCGTACCCAGGACAACCATGGCATCGGTTGGGGTCGGGATCTCGCCGCCGAATGCCATGGGCGCCCCTTTTTTCAGGGGACCAATGGTGTAGGTGCCTTCAGCATACGAAACAGCGCTGTCACCACCCAGACCAACGCTCTTGGTATTCAGGGCGCGGATCAGGGTCGGGCGCCCCTGGATGGTTACTCCATAGGGTTCCAGCAGTGGAATTCCATCTGCCATCAGGGCAATATCCGTGGTTGTGCCGCCGATATCCAACAGCACCGCATCTTCCAGGTTGTCCATCAGGGCCAGGCAGCCCATGACGCTGGCAGAAGGCCCGGAATGCACGCTCTCGCAGGGAAAATCACTTGCCCCGCTAAAGGGTATGGTGCCGCCGTCCGCCTTGAGGATGTGGCATGGACAATGGAGATTAAGCTTCTCCAATCCGGTTTCCATGGCGGTTTTAAAATCCACAAACCGTCTTTTCAGAGCAGCGTTGAGCCAAGTGGAATAGACCCGTCTGGGAAAATTGGGCAGACCAGAGATTCTGTGTCCTGTACTGACATGGGGGAACTGCTCGCTAAGGGTGTCAGCCAGGTTTTGTTCGTGGATATTGTTACGATGGGAGAACTTGGTTACAACACCTATGCTCTCAATACCTACATCCTTGAACTGATTGCTCGCCTCACGCACCATGCCGTTGTCTGGCGAGCGGATTACCTTGCCTCTGTGATCAATGGCACCATCCAGGAAGCAGACATAATCCCCGCATTGGAGAAAAGAGGGGTTCAGTCCCGGTCCGGATTGGATGAACATGCCCACATCATCGAGTTGATCGTTGATAATGGCATTGGTGCACAGGGTTGTGCTCAGTTGAATACGTTCGACCTGGTCCGGATTATCCGGTACAAGCTGTTGAAGCAGGGTGAAGATGGAATCGCTGAGATTGTCCTGATCAACCTGAATTTTGCATTTGGCTAGGATTTCCTTGCCTTGCAGGAGTACGCCGTCGGCGTGGGTACCGCCGACATCTATTCCGATGAGAAGAGCCATGGTTCCCCCTTACCTGGCAACGGCGGAATGCCGTTTGCAGTGGAAAAAATAAGTGTGACACAACCCGGTATATTATTAGAAGTCACAATAAATACAAGGAAGAATGTGTAATATCCTACCCATATACGGTGCGTACGACGCACCCAACAGCCCACAATCCTTCCAGCGTGGAATAATAAAAAGGTACCATTTCCTCCCGGGAATCTTACCTCCGTGCAGCTGGCCTCTGGTACGGCGCCCGTAGGGTGCGTCATACGCACGTATGCCGTAACGGCTGTTGTTCCAGCAGGTTGAAGTCCTGCAAAAGGAGTTGTCCGTACACCTTTTAAGTACCAGGAAGCAGCGTCTGAGTAATCAGGGGTTGTAAGTTTCCCATGGGCGAAGGTGCAGGCCGTAACGAAAGTGAACCTATATGTAGCCTCGTCAACGCTTATATGGAGAAGCCGACCTTTTGTGCGTTAAGGGAAGGCCGCAGTTCTTGAGAAGGGAAAACGGAAGCGTCTCAGGAGATCTCCCGGGGAAGCAGGGACGGCATGTATCGGAGGAACAACAGTGCAGTGCGGGAGACCCGATGCGGAAATGATTCAGGATCGTAAACCATGGGATATAAGGAGACCCCGAAATTTTCATGGTCCGTATCGGGAGTCGGAGGGGCCCATAGTACCGTTTGAGGACAGGGGACAACATAACCCCTGACCGAGGAAAGGAGCCCTACTTTGTTCATGCAACTAAAGAGCGGAGGATCAGGAGATTGCCTAAGCTATTAACTCCAAACAGTATCAAGACGCTACAGAGGAAGCTGTACCATAAGGCCAAGCAGGAACCTGCTTTTCGTTTCTACGCGCTGTACGACAAGATCTACCGTGCGGACATCCTGAGTCATGCATACGAACTTGTTCGGGCCAATAAGGGCTCCCCTGGAGCAGACGGGGTGAGCATTGAGTCCATCAGTGAAGGAGAAGGGGAGAGTGCATTTCTTGAAAGATTGGGACAGGAATTGCGGGAGAAAAGCTATCGGTGCGATCCAGTGCTCCGAGTCTGGATACCGAAAGCCAACGGGGACAAACGTCCGCTGGGAATACCCACAATACGTGACCGGGTAGTGCAACAGGCATTAAAGCTTGTGATCGAACCGGTATTTGAGGCTGATTTTTGTGACAGTTCGTATGGATTCCGTCCGAAACGTTCAGCACATGGTGCTGTTGACGCGATCAGCAGCGCTTTGGTAAGAGGGCACCATCAAGTGATTGATGCGGACCTGTCAAAGTACTTTGACACCATCCCTCACTCAAAACTTCTGGCAGTGGTAGCCGAACGGATCAGCGATAAGGAAGTCCTGGCGCTGATCAAGCAATGGCTCAAAGCGCCGGTGGTAGAAGATGTGAATGGTCGCCGCCGAACCATAGGCGGAGGAAAGGGAAATCGTTTCGGAACACCGCAGGGCGGGGTCATTTCGCCATTGCTTGCGAATCTGTACCTGCACTTGCTTGACAGGATATGGGAACGACATGATATAGCGCGCCGACATGGTGCAGAGCTGGTGAGATATGCAGATGACTTTGTGATTTTATGCAAAGGGTCTGTTGAACCGTCACTGCAACTGGTCAAAGCGTTATTTGCCAAATGCGAGCTACGGCTCAATGAGCAAAAGACTTCCGTGATAAATGCGAAACAGGAGAGCTTTGACTTTCTTGGCTTCAATTTTCGAATGAGGAAAAGTCGTCGCAGCGGCAAAGTGTATCCCCATGTTGAGCCATCAAAGCGTTCGGTTGATCGGATCAAGTCCAAAGTAAAGCAACTGACCAACCGTAGGAGAACGCTGATACCGTTGCCGAAACTAGTGGAAGAGGTAAACGAAGTCCTCCGTGGTTGGACAGGATACTTTCACTATGAACACAGTACGGAAGTGATGAGCAGAGTCAAGCACTTTACGGAAGAACGAATGCGCAAGCATTTGTGCATCCGTCACAAAGTGAGAACCCGTACTCGTGGATACGAACGGTTCAGTACAGCGTACCTGTACAGATATGTAGGCCTCTATAGAGTTCCAACCTGGGCGAAATGGAAGCGACAGGCGCAAGCCTTATGGTGAAGAACATCGGAAAGCCGTGTACGGGAAAACCGTATGCACGGTTTGATGAGGGAGCATTGAAGAGGCGATATCTTCAGAACACGTAGTAGCCGCGTGCGGCGAGGCGTCTTGAATATAGAAAGGGCCGAAGATACCGGCTGAATCAGTGCTCTACTCTACCGCCTCGCTGCCGAAGGCAGGCCAACATCGAATTTATCGCTCATCAGCGGCGCAAATAGAGAATCATGCCTTCCTCATAATCCTTTTACCCGGTGCGTACGACGCACCCAACAGCCCACAATCCCTCCAGCATGGAAGAATAAAAAGGTAGCATTTCCTCCCAGGCATCTTCCCTCCGTGCAGCTGGCCTCTGGTACGGCACCCGTAGGGTGCGTATGACGCACCGCCTCGCTGCCGAAGGCAGGCCAACATCGAATCTTGCATTCATTAGCGGCGTAAATAGAGACAATCATCCCACCTTCATAATCATTTTACCCGGTGCGTACGACGCACCCAACAGCCCACAATCCTTCCAGCGTGGAAGAATAAAAAGGTACCATTTCCTCCCAAGCATCTTATCTCCGTGCAGCTGGCCTCTTGCACGGCGCCAGCTCTTACCGGTGCGTATGACGCACCCAACAGCCCACAATCCTTCCAGCGTGGAATAATAAAAAGGTACCATTTCCTCCCGGGCATCTTACCTCCGTGCAGCTGGCCTCTTGCACGGCGCCAGCTCTTACCGGTGCGTATGACGCACCCTACAGCCCACAATCCCTCCAGCATGGAAGAATAAAAAGGTAGCATTTCCTCCCAGACATCTTACCTCCGTCCCGCAGCCCCCTGGTACGGCGCCCGTAGGGTGCGTCATACGCACCATTCTCCCTGCCGAAGGCAGGTATAAACCCAACCAGCCAATCTTCCCAGCCACCAAAAAGCATGTTAGCCAGAGAATTATAGTCAAAAAAATAACCATAATTGTCTGGCCGTAAAACAAAAGAGTTATTATTGTAACCATAATTATAACCGTAAATAGGAGCAGGTATGCAGGTAATTGAAACATACGTACCCATAACCCAAGCGAAAGCCAAGCTACTTGATATGGTGAGGCAATTGAGTGATACAAATGACACGATTGCTATCACGAAGAACGGTGTGCCGGAAGCCGTCATGCTTTCCATGAAAAAATTTGAAGGATATCTGGAAACCATAGATATCCTTTCCGATCCTGAGATGCAGAAACAGCTTCGAGAATCAGCTGTTGATGCCAAAAAAGGAAACTTTGTGGATCTGGATGAGGTTTTTGAGTGACGTATCAGGTCAAGCTTACTGTTTGCGCAGGTAATGTTGCCAAAAAATTGCCTCCTGAAATCAAAAAGGCCGCAAGGGAAGCCCTTGATAAGATCGCAGAAAATCCTGACAAAGGAAAAGAGTTGCAGGCTGATTTAGCTGGATTCCGTTCGTATCGTTTTATGCGTTATAGAATTGTCTATAAAGTAGTACCTGAACAGAAACTTGTTGTGGTTTGGGCTATAGGTCACAGAAGAGATATTTATGAAAATTTAAGCGAGCTTATAGTAAAATAATACACTGAAGGGTATCTTGAATAATTAGATTTTTCTTTCAAGGTCAAGGCATGTGAGAAAAATTACCACAGACATATAGCTGATATCGGAGTCTACGCTTACCTTCGAGGATAATTTTTTAAACATAACGCCGAGATTGGGAGAAAAAGCAATTATTCAAGGTGGCCTAAAGCAGGCCATTGATATCTGGCCCATGGGAACGACTCGTTCCATTTACCCCCACGCCTTACATCCCCGCATAACCCTTTTAAACGGTGCGTATGACGCACCCTACAGCCCACAACCCCTCCAGCGTGGAAGAATAAAAAGGTACCATTTTCTCCCGGGCATCTTTACCTCCGTCTACCTGCCCCTTTGCACGGAGCTCGTAGGGTGCGTCATACGCACCGCCTCGCTGCCGGAGGCAGGCCAACATCGAATCTTGCATTCATTAGCGGCGTAAATAGAGACAATCATCCCACCTTCATAATCATTTTACCCGGTGCCTACGACGCACCCTACAGCCCACAATCCTTCCAGCGTGGAATAATAATAACCTGAAAATCGTATAAAGCGTACATTCTAAGCCAAAAGAACTGGCAAAAAAGCACGATTTACTTGAAAAATCGTGCTTTTTTATTGCCTTTTAACGTGTATGTATTATAATTATACGTACATTTTAAAGGAAGGTTCATCAATGGCTAAACCAATAACAGGAAAAACTCATGTCGGCGAACGGCGTGAAAAGCGACCGAATGGCGATATTTACATCTACGAAAGGATTACTGCCTACAACGAAAAAAGCAGAAGAACCTATACGGTTAGTCAGAAGCTCAAGGGAAAAATTAAAGCGGGAACAAAAGAAATCGTGCCGACTCGCCCGAAAAAACGTAAAGGCGAAAGAGGAGTAGTCGAGGCCACACGTCAGCATACCGGACTTACTGACATCCTGGAATGGGTTGGCAGAGTTTCCGGCATCGATGATGATGTTCGTGTTTCGTTCAGCGAGGGTGATGCGGCAAAGATACTTTCTATCGCACGCTACTGGATCGGTTCCGGTGGCAATACACTGCCGCGACTTGAGAGCTGGCAGGTGATGCACCCTCTTCCATATCGCGAAGCTATCACTGAAGACGTCTATGGTGACCTGTTTAAGGATGTTGGCCGCAATGAAGAAGGTGTCCAGTGTTATTTTTCAGCCCGGGTGGGACGCCTGGGGAAGACTCCTGTGCTGGCGTTTGATTCAACCACCATCTCGACTTACTCTGAAAATCAGTCGGAGGCACGACGGGGGTTCAACAAGGATGGCGACGGACTCAACACGATTAAACTTTTGACCTTATATTCCGTGAAGGCTCGTGAACCGATAGCCTTTGCAAAACAGCCCGGTAATATTCCGGATGTTATATCCATTGAGAACACTTTGACACAACTCAAGTGCCTCAATCCTGAAAAACCTCTGATCGTCACTGATAACGGCTACTACAGCCAGAAGAACATGATGGAATTCGCCTTACGCAATGTGAAATTTCTGACCCTGGTTGATCCAAACATTGTCTGGGTCCGTGAGACGGTAGATGCTCTGCGTGCAACACTAGCGACTATGTCCAGCACATGTCCATTCGATCCGTCCATTTGCGGAGCAACTGCTCCCAGAATGCACCAATTTGAACGGGTACGCCAGCGATCACGCAACGGCAAGATCGCTGGTGAAACAGAAACGATCGTACGCCGTCTGTATGTGCATGTCTATTATTCTCCTGACAACGAGGCTAAGAAAGAACTCGCCTTCCGCAGGGATCTTCTTGAATTGAAGGCACAAGTGGAGGATGGAAAAATCGAATTCACCAAGTCCGCGCAAAAGAAAATAGACAAGTACCTGACCTGCTCCAGAAAGGGGCGCAGGGGGCAACTGAAGGTAGGTTTCAACGACAAAGCTATCGCCGAAGCAAAGAAGTATTTCGGTTATTTTGCCCTCATCAGTAATCAGACTATGGACACATTCACCGCACTTGAAAACTATCGGTTGCGAGAAAAAGTCGAAGAACTCTTTGCAGTGCAAAAGGGCAGACTCGACGGTGCGCGACCGCGTACATGGTACCCGGATAATCTGCGAGGAAGACAATTCACACAATTTGTCTCACTTGGGTACCATTGTTTCTTGACGAAAAAAATAAAAGAGGTGCAGGCCAGGCTCAAAAAGAAAGAACCCGGAAAAACCAAAGCACTCATCAAGCTCGAAAAGAAACTGGAAAACTGGATTGCTCAACGATCTCTCGCGCAGATCCTGGACTGGTTCGACTGCATTGAAACAACAAAGGTACAGACTGTCATGGGCAGTTATCGATGGTCCACCGAATCAGTGGCCAGAGATAGACTGTTTTTGAACTACTTGGGAATGGATGTCAAATAGTGTACGCTTTATACGACTTTCAGGATAATAAGGTACCATTTCCTCCCAAACACCGTACCTCCGTGCAGCTGGCCTCTGGTACGGCGCCCGTAGGGTGCGTCATACGCACGTATGCCGTAACGGCTGTTGTTCCAGCAGGTTGAAGTCCTGCAAAAGGAGTTGTCCGTACACCTTTTAAGTACCAGGAAGCAGCGTCTGAGTAATCAGGGGTTGTAAGTTTCCCATGGGCGAAGGTGCAGGCCGTAACGAAAGTGAACCTATATGTAGCCTCGTCAACGCTTATATGGAGAAGCCGACCTTTTGTGCGTTAAGGGAAGGCCGCAGTTCTTGAGAAGGGAAAACGGAAGCGTCTCAGGAGATCTCCCGGGGAAGCAGGGACGGCATGTATCGGAGGAACAACAGTGCAGTGCGGGAGACCCGATGCGGAAATGATTCAGGATCGTAAACCATGGGATATAAGGAGACCCCGAAATTTTCATGGTCCGTATCGGGAGTCGGAGGGGCCCATAGTACCGTTTGAGGACAGGGGACAACATAACCCCTGACCGAGGAAAGGAGCCCTACTTTGTTCATGCAACTAAAGAGCGGAGGATCAGGAGATTGCCTAAGCTATTAACTCCAAACAGTATCAAGACGCTACAGAGGAAGCTGTACCATAAGGCCAAGCAGGAACCTGCTTTTCGTTTCTACGCGCTGTACGACAAGATCTACCGTGCGGACATCCTGAGTCATGCATACGAACTTGTTCGGGCCAATAAGGGCTCCCCTGGAGCAGACGGGGTGAGCATTGAGTCCATCAGTGAAGGAGAAGGGGAGAGTGCATTTCTTGAAAGATTGGGACAGGAATTGCGGGAGAAAAGCTATCGGTGCGATCCAGTGCTCCGAGTCTGGATACCGAAAGCCAACGGGGACAAACGTCCGCTGGGAATACCCACAATACGTGACCGGGTAGTGCAACAGGCATTAAAGCTTGTGATCGAACCGGTATTTGAGGCTGATTTTTGTGACAGTTCGTATGGATTCCGTCCGAAACGTTCAGCACATGGTGCTGTTGACGCGATCAGCAGCGCTTTGGTAAGAGGGCACCATCAAGTGATTGATGCGGACCTGTCAAAGTACTTTGACACCATCCCTCACTCAAAACTTCTGGCAGTGGTAGCCGAACGGATCAGCGATAAGGAAGTCCTGGCGCTGATCAAGCAATGGCTCAAAGCGCCGGTGGTAGAAGATGTGAATGGTCGCCGCCGAACCATAGGCGGAGGAAAGGGAAATCGTTTCGGAACACCGCAGGGCGGGGTCATTTCGCCATTGCTTGCGAATCTGTACCTGCACTTGCTTGACAGGATATGGGAACGACATGATATAGCGCGCCGACATGGTGCAGAGCTGGTGAGATATGCAGATGACTTTGTGATTTTATGCAAAGGGTCTGTTGAACCGTCACTGCAACTGGTCAAAGCGTTATTTGCCAAATGCGAGCTACGGCTCAATGAGCAAAAGACTTCCGTGATAAATGCGAAACAGGAGAGCTTTGACTTTCTTGGCTTCAATTTTCGAATGAGGAAAAGTCGTCGCAGCGGCAAAGTGTATCCCCATGTTGAGCCATCAAAGCGTTCGGTTGATCGGATCAAGTCCAAAGTAAAGCAACTGACCAACCGTAGGAGAACGCTGATACCGTTGCCGAAACTAGTGGAAGAGGTAAACGAAGTCCTCCGTGGTTGGACAGGATACTTTCACTATGAACACAGTACGGAAGTGATGAGCAGAGTCAAGCACTTTACGGAAGAACGAATGCGCAAGCATTTGTGCATCCGTCACAAAGTGAGAACCCGTACTCGTGGATACGAACGGTTCAGTACAGCGTACCTGTACAGATATGTAGGCCTCTATAGAGTTCCAACCTGGGCGAAATGGAAGCGACAGGCGCAAGCCTTATGGTGAAGAACATCGGAAAGCCGTGTACGGGAAAACCGTATGCACGGTTTGATGAGGGAGCATTGAAGAGGCGATATCTTCAGAACACGTAGTAGCCGCGTGCGGCGAGGCGTCTTGAATATAGAAAGGGCCGAAGATACCGGCTGAATCAGTGCTCTACTCTACCAGTTGACTGCCGCAGGCAGCTTAACCCCCAACAAAGCCGTCATTCCCGGAACAAAAAACAACAGCTATCCTTTCCGCATAATTCTTTCAACCGGTGCGTAAGACGCACCCTACAGCCCACAACCCCTCCAGCGTGTAATAATAAGGTACCATTTCCTCCCAAGCACCGTTCCTTCGTCCACCTTTCCCCTTGCACGGCGCCAGCTCTTATCGGTGCGTAAGACGCACCCTACAGCCCACAATCCCCCTAGCGTGCAGCATTAAAAAAGTCACCATTTTCTCCCAGGTACTTCACCTCCGTCCAGCTGCCCCCTTGCACGGCGCCCGTAGGGTGCGTCATACGCACCACACCCCTGCCGCAGGCAGGCCCAATACCACCAAAAACACATTGCAACCGTGCTGAAATACATGTATACCCTTGTAATTATATACAATATCGTTAGAAAACGATATTTCCCAAACACCCGCAAGCAACACACAATACTCACATATCCGCAATCCTGAAAATACCCATGCCCAATTACCGTCGAGCCAATGCCCAAGGCGGCACCTATTTTTTCACGGTCGTGACTTTCAACCGGCAGCCGATTCTCTGTGATGAACCTGTTCGCAAGGCCTTGCGCCAGGCAATTCAATGCACCCGAAAAAAACTGCCCTTTATCATCGATGGTTGGTGCTTGCTGCCGGACCATCTCCACTGCATCTGGACGCTCCCCCATAACGACGCGGATTTCGGAGCACGCTGGGGCATGATCAAACGCTACGTGAGCAAACATTGCGGTTCGGATCCGCAATACAAGCAGGTGTTGCCGTCTTCAAAACAGAAAAGAGGGGAATCCGCTTTATGGCAACGTCGTTTCTGGGAACACCAGATCCGTGATGAGAACGATTACGAACAGCATATGGCGTATATCCATTTTAATCCTGTAAAACACGGCTATGCCCAGGCCGCGGTGGATTGGCCATATTCAACCTTTCACCGTTATCTGCAACAGGGCATCTACCCCCGGGATTGGGGGCGTGAAAACAAAAGCTTTGCTCTTGACTCCTTTGGCGAACCATAGGCCTCACCGCATCGGTACGTATGACGCAGCAAACAGCCCTCAATCCCCCCAGCACCGCGGTAAGAATGTCGCTTACAGCGAAAAGAACCGGGTGGTGCGTATGACGCACCCTACGGTTCCGGGATATGCTGGGCGTGTGTGGAAATCGGGTGTTGTTGCATGTTGTGTAAACCCTGTCGGAGAAAGGACTTTCGATTTTTGTAAGATGGTATTTCGGATGCCGGGCTTGTAGGGTGCGTCACACGCACGTATGCCGTAACGGCTGTTGTTCCAGCAGGTTGAAGTCCTGCAAAAGGAGTTGTCCGTACACCTTTTAAGTACCAGGAAGCAGCGTCTGAGTAATCAGGGGTTGTAAGTTTCCCATGGGCGAAGGTGCAGGCCGTAACGAAAGTGAACCTATATGTAGCCTCGTCAACGCTTATATGGAGAAGCCGACCTTTTGTGCGTTAAGGGAAGGCCGCAGTTCTTGAGAAGGGAAAACGGAAGCGTCTCAGGAGATCTCCCGGGGAAGCAGGGACGGCATGTATCGGAGGAACAACAGTGCAGTGCGGGAGACCCGATGCGGAAATGATTCAGGATCGTAAACCATGGGATATAAGGAGACCCCGAAATTTTCATGGTCCGTATCGGGAGTCGGAGGGGCCCATAGTACCGTTTGAGGACAGGGGACAACATAACCCCTGACCGAGGAAAGGAGCCCTACTTTGTTCATGCAACTAAAGAGCGGAGGATCAGGAGATTGCCTAAGCTATTAACTCCAAACAGTATCAAGACGCTACAGAGGAAGCTGTACCATAAGGCCAAGCAGGAACCTGCTTTTCGTTTCTACGCGCTGTACGACAAGATCTACCGTGCGGACATCCTGAGTCATGCATACGAACTTGTTCGGGCCAATAAGGGCTCCCCTGGAGCAGACGGGGTGAGCATTGAGTCCATCAGTGAAGGAGAAGGGGAGAGTGCATTTCTTGAAAGATTGGGACAGGAATTGCGGGAGAAAAGCTATCGGTGCGATCCAGTGCTCCGAGTCTGGATACCGAAAGCCAACGGGGACAAACGTCCGCTGGGAATACCCACAATACGTGACCGGGTAGTGCAACAGGCATTAAAGCTTGTGATCGAACCGGTATTTGAGGCTGATTTTTGTGACAGTTCGTATGGATTCCGTCCGAAACGTTCAGCACATGGTGCTGTTGACGCGATCAGCAGCGCTTTGGTAAGAGGGCACCATCAAGTGATTGATGCGGACCTGTCAAAGTACTTTGACACCATCCCTCACTCAAAACTTCTGGCAGTGGTAGCCGAACGGATCAGCGATAAGGAAGTACTGGCGCTGATCAAGCAATGGCTCAAAGCGCCGGTGGTAGAAGATGTGAATGGTCGCCGCCGAACCATAGGCGGAGGAAAGGGAAATCGTTTCGGAACACCGCAGGGCGGGGTCATCTCGCCATTGCTTGCGAATCTGTACCTGCACTTGCTTGACAGGATATGGGAACGACATGATATAGCGCGCCGACATGGTGCAGAGCTGGTGAGATACGCAGATGACTTTGTGATTTTATGCAAAGGGTCTGTTGAACCGTCACTGCAACTGGTCAAAGCGTTATTTGCCAAATGCGAGCTACGGCTCAATGAGCAAAAGACTTCCGTGATAAATGCGAAACAGGAGAGCTTTGACTTTCTTGGCTTCAATTTTCGAATGAGGAAAAGTCGTCGCAGCGGCAAAGTGTATCCCCATGTTGAGCCATCAAAGCGTTCGGTTGATCGGATCAAGTCCAAAGTGAAGCAACTGACCAACCGTAGGAGAACGCTGATACCGTTGCCGAAACTAGTGGAAGAGGTAAACGAAGTCCTCCGTGGTTGGACAGGATACTTTCACTATGAACACAGTACGGAAGTGATGAGCAGAGTCAAGCACTTTACGGAAGAACGAATGCGCAAGCATTTGTGCATCCGTCACAAAGTGAGAACCCGTACTCGTGGATACGAACGGTTCAGTACAGCGTACCTGTACAGATATGTAGGCCTCTATAGAGTTCCAACCTGGGCGAAATGGAAGCGACAGGCGCAAGCCTTATGGTGAAGAACATCGGAAAGCCGTGTACGGGAAAACCGTATGCACGGTTTGATGAGGGAGCATTGAAGAGGCGATATCTTCAGAACACGTAGTAGCCGCGTGCGGCGAGGCGTCTTGAATATAGAAAGGGCCGAAGATACCGGCTGAATCAGTGCTCTACTCTACCACCTCCCTGCCGCAGGCAGGAATACAACAAAGCTCAGCACAATGCTGTACATCCCCGTCTCAGACCATAACCCAGGGCAGGCTGGATCAGACTCATTCCCATCAAAAGAACATTGCAGGTTGTAAACCAAAACGAACAGAGAGTTGCTCAATGGCAGACCTGCTTAACGTCCGTTTTCCGCTCAGGATTTTTGATACCATAGACTTGGTTCCAATCTCCGGAAAATCACTTCCCGTAATATTGTAAGTACTCATAAGGGTCCGCAGTAAAGCAATATCTTGAGGGTATCGTTCTGATTCTTCGATAAATTGGAGTGTCTCCGGGTCTTGTGATTCATATCGTTCAATTGAGGCAGAGAGCAGGTCTATCAGAGGATTATTATGATCATTCTCGCTATCATCGGCTGCCTCCAAGAGTTCTTCAAGCATGTTGAGAGCCTCTTGATAGTCCTTCTCATTCTCTATGTTTAGGTATGGCCGGGCAGCATCGATAAAGGTGTCGTATGTTCGCATAATATCGGAATTCATGCGTCCTCCTTATGATTTCGATTTTTGTAAGATGGTATTTCGGATGCCGGTCTTGTAGGGTGCGTCACACGCACCACCTCCCTGCCGCAGGCAGTAACAAAAGCAACAACCCACAAAAAGCAATCAGCTTCAGCAAAAAATAGCGAGCAGTATAATTACCCCAGCCTATCCACATCGGTGCGTATGACGCACCCTACGGTTCCGGGATATAATGGGCGTGTGTGGAAGTTATCTTTGCCCTAACTTCTGGGTTTTATGCAGGAAAAACCTTTCACTCCAGAGCTTGAGACTTTCACGTTCTACTGGTTTGAGAAAATTTTCAACATCAGCTGCGGCTTTCTGCCAATCAATGGTCGTAATTTTTTCTGCAAGACTCTTCTGCAACCACTCTGTATCGACGCTGAGAGAATTTTTCCCCGCCCATGGGCCCCATTGCAGGAGTGCGGCCTGGAGATGACTGAGGTTGGGCGAAATCTCCCTGGCCACATACCAGCTAAAATCATACCAGTCCCGTCCTTTACAATATGGGCGGCACAACAGTGCATGAAGTTTCAATGCAAAGTTGCTCGATAGATCCTGACAACAAACTTCAAAATCCAAGGGAAAATCGAGGTAGATGTATTCTTCAACTGATCCCGCTGGAGGATCCACATCAATCTCCATTTTGATAGTGTACTGCTTTGGTCTCCCATCGGTTCGATAAAATGAGAGATTCAGCTGCCTGCCTATGGAATTATTTTTGAGAAGCGCTTTTCGAATACGCTGGTCCATTCGCCCTTTCTCCACAATGTGGCTAACCAGGCCGAACTGTTCAAAAACAGCATGCATTTTTTTGAAATAGGTTTCCCAGGAAAAGTCAGCATCAGGTTCCTTTAATATGAAATCCAAATCCTCTGAAAATCTGGGAAGCCCATGAAGAATTCTCAGGCTTGTTCCACCCTGAAATGCAGCAACATCAAAAAAATCGGCCTGCCAAAGGCCATATAGCGCTATTTCCTGTAAAATCTCTTTGAGCGCATGTTCTTCTTCAACGGCATTTGTCGGAGTATAGGTGCGCAAACGTTCTTCAAGAATTTTGATCATGACCAAGACTCCTTTGCAGCGCTGTTATAAAATCTATAACTCTCTTATGTTTGTACACCGTGCGTAAAATTGTAAATGCATCAGGCGACACTGCATTGATATATCCTTTTTCAATCCTCAATCCCTCAAAGAGCCAGTCATCTCCGGACCAGCTTACTTTGCGTAAACAGACCAAATCCATGAGGGCCCGGAGTGGATCGGCAACAAGTGCTGTTCCCCCTTGTAGAGGGATTCTGCTGACGAATTCAAGTTGATAGCCAACATGCAATGCCAGGGGAAAGAACGTGAACGTCCCCAATGTTTTATGCGTAACCTGTTTTCTTTTTCTATGTGGAGTGACACTGGATGTCGTATACACTGCTTCCGGGATCCAGCCATGATACGCAAGTGCTGTTTCGAAAGAAATATAACTGCCGGGCAGAATATGTTGGGCAATGACAAAAGGATGTACAGTCTTGGTAGTATATGGTTCGACAAGCAGATACAATCCTCGCTGGATTTGTTGGAGTTCCCCTGCCTTCAAGGCTCTGTTTACCAGTCCGTATCGAGATCCCGGGGATCCCGGCAACAATCTTTCCAGTTGGGAAGAGGTGAGGAGAGAATTGGGGAATCCTTGTTGAAGTATGGTCTTGGTCAATGTTTGCATAGTCTCTAAAATACCAGATACTTTCACTTGATGCAAGTATCTGGTATTTTTTTTGATGTGTGCTTGAGTCTCAACATTTTTCCCAAGGAATCAAAAAACCTTTATATGTGGTGCGTATAACGCAGCAAACAGCCCTCAGCCCCCCCTGCAAAAAATCTCTTTTTCTCCCTTGAACGGTGCTAAAAGTGTCGCTTGCAGCGAAAAGAATAGGGTGGTGCGTATGACGCACCCTACGGGTTCCGGGATATGCTGGACGTGTGTAAAAGTCGGTTATTTTTTAGGATGTTTTGTAAGCCCGGTCGGAAGTCAGGATTTCGATTTGTGTAAGACGGTATTTCAGATGCCGGGCTTGTAGGGTGCGTCCCACGCACCACCTCCCTGCCGCAGGCAGGAATAACAGGCACAACGAAAAACGAATCAGCTTCAGCTAAAATAGGGATCATCATACCCTCCAGCCTCATAGCATCGGTGCGTATGACGCACCCTACGGCCCACAACCCCACCAGCCGTTTAACGCGAACCTAACCATTTTGCTCCCCCATCACCTATTTAGGCTCGTAAACCATAGTCTAGCCACCGATTCATTTGTATTTGCTTTGTATCTGTGATATATTTGGCCGATTTTATTGAAAAAATATGGATCATCTGTGTCAAGTACGATCGTTTTTGATAAGAATAAATCAAAAGCGGAGAATAGATTTTTTGTTTATAGCTTTGAACCTATATAGTGTATAGTCTATATCAAATAAGGAGTAAATGTTATGGCAAGAACTCTTGACGAAATATTGGCAAACGAAAAACCTGAGGTTGTTGCCAAAGCACAAGAGGCGGCGACTGAGATGTTACTTAATATTCACTTGGCTGAGATCCGTGAACGTATGCATCTGACCCAAGGAGATATTGCTGCTTCCCTGGGCATCAAACAGCCAACTGTCTCTGATATGGAAAAACCGGGTCGCGATTTGAAACTATCTACCCTCAAGCGCTATGTGGAGGCATCCGGTGGCAAACTGCGCCTTGACATCGAACTCCCCGACGGTACTCACTACGGATTTTCTGTATAAGCTGTTGGAAAAGGTTGGCTCAGGTAGGGTGCGTCATACGCACCGCCCCCCTGCCGAAGGCAGGAACAAAAGGCACATGCCCAAAAAAACGATCATCCCCGGCAAAAATGTCGAGCAGTATAAATCACCCCAGCGCTCTGCATCGGTGCGTATGACGCACCCTACAGCCCACAACCCACCGGAGCCCCTGCATAAAAAAGTCTCCATTTCCACCCCTGGAGCCTTCCTTCCATCCACCTTCCCCCTTGCACGGCACCCGTAGGGTGCGTCATACGCATCAACCACCTGCCGAAGGCAGGCATACCACCCACCCATCCACCCACTCAACACCAAAATAAACAACCACCCCACCCAGGACACATTCTTGTTTGCCTTTCCCCTGCACACCGTTTATGCTTGTACCCAATTACCCTAACAGAGCCCCTTATCACGGCTCCTTTGCTTACGGCCATGTTGTCTCATGTTCAAATTTCTCTCCCTTTCCTTTGCACGAAAAAAACTCCTGCTCACCGCCCTGTTCCTGACCCTGGCAATCCGGCTTGGTCTGCGCACCCGGCCTTTACGAAATATTGTGCAATACGTCCAGACACCATCTGCCACCCCTCGGGCTATATATACCCTTGCTGATATTGTCTGGGCTGTGCGCGCCGTTGATCGCCGCTTTGCCTGTGCCACCTGCCTGGTCAACGGGCTTGTCGGCCAATACCTGTTCACCAGAAACCACATTGACTCACAACTCTGTATAGGCGTAAAAAAAGAAACCAATGAGCTCAAAGCCCATGCCTGGGTGGTCGTGGAAGAACAAATCGTTATCGGCTTTCTTCCGGATCTGGGCAGCTACAAGCCCTTACCCGCATTGAACCTGATCCCATGAGCACCATTGCAGGCATCATTTTTAACGATCAGCAACCCGACGCAGAGCAAAAGGTACAAACCATGCTCGCTGCCATGGCAGACCGGGCAGGTCTCCCGCCCCGCACGCAAAACCTGGGACCAGCCTGTTTCGGATGCAGTCTTTTTGCCACCGTCCCGGCAAATACTACCTGCACCCCACCCATTGTTTGTCAGCAAAACCACCTTATGCTTACCGGTGATGTTCGCCTGGATAATCGAACAGAACTCGCGCACCGTCTGAACCAGGACCCCTCTCAATACAGTGACCCTGAACTCCTCCTCCATGCCTGGAAACAATGGGGCATAAAAACTCCGGAATATCTGATCGGTGATTACGCTTTCACGCTCTGGGATAACAGCGAGCAAGAACTTTTTTGTGTACGGGATCGATTTGGTGTTAAACCCCTGTTTTATACGCACACTTCCAAATACTTTGCCTTTGCTTCGGAAATCAAGGCGCTCAAAACCCTGGCCCACTATGATGTAGATGAGTATGTCCTGGCAGCCTATATCCTGCGCCTTGTGCCCGATGCCCGGCAAACCTTTTTCAAGGGCATCCAGCGCCTGCTGCCGGCGACCATCCTCCGGGTACATGGCCAGGCAGCCACAACCCATACCTATTGGCGGCCGCAGGATGTCGCCCCAATAACATTTCCCAATACAGAGGAGTATGCCCAGGCGTTCCGGGAGATTTTCAGCAAAGCGGTCCAGTGCAGAATTCAATCAACAGGTCCTGTGGGCTCCACCTTAAGCGGCGGTCTGGATTCCTCATCTATTGTCTGCACAGCAGCACCCATGCTACAGCAGCAGGGCAGGGAACTGTTCACTTATTCGGCTGTTTTTTCGGGACTCCAGGGGCAGGATGCCAAGAAGGTGGACGAGGCTGTCTACCGTCAGGCTGTCTTGGATCATGTAGATGTTCGACCACGTATCGTTGATGTCGGCACTGCGGATATTTATCAACGCCTGGACCAGGAGTTGGACTGGCTTGATGCGCCGTTTTTCAACCCCAACCTCTATATCCATAGAGGTCTCTATGCGCAGGCGAGAGAGGATGGGCTGCAAATTTTCCTGGATGGAATAGACGGAGACACCGTAGTCTCCCATGGGTATGAGCTGCTGCCCCAGCTCTTTCTCAGCGGCAGGTGGCGCAAACTGCATTGGGAACTGCAGCAGATGAAACAGGTAAGTAACAGCCGTCAACCCTTGTGGAGATTGGCGGCCTCCTACGCGGTGAAGCCGGTACTCCAGTGGCTGCTCGATTCCCCTCTCGTGCGTACCGCCTTGACCTTGCCGAAAGCCGGAACCATGCTTGCCAAGCAGGTTGCAACGCAAAACTCACTGCTGCAACTCCTGCGTGAAAGTGCGACAAGAACCCGCCTACCGGTTGTCCGAGCACGCAGCCACCATCAGGCCGCCCTGGCTCTGCCGCATTTGATGTTTGCCCTGGAAACCAGCAATCAGGTCGCTTCCCGATATGGCCTGGAAGAGTGCTACCCCTTTCTGGATTCCAGGCTGGTTGAATTCTGCCTGGCCATCCCGTCGGAACAGAAATTCCACAACGGCTGGAGCCGGGCCATCCTCCGCCGGGCAATGGCAACTACCTTGCCTGCAAATGTTCGCCGCCGCTTAACCAAGGCCAACCTGAGCCCGGTATTTATGCAGCAAACCCAGACCACGGCCAAAGAACTCCTTGCCGCCCATTTAGCAGAAAAGGAACCAGCGCTCCTGCGCTACATGGCAGCGTCATACACCCGTAAACTCCTTGATCCTGCCCGGTTTGCCGAGAACAACCTGCACCTTTACAGCGCGGTCTGCCTGCTGAAATGGCTGGAAAAAAACATTCGATAATTTTGTAGCCGGTTTTGCATCGGTGCGCACGGCGCACCCTACATCCCGGCATGCGCCAAACACCTGGCAAAAAAACATACTCTCTCTTTCCGCTCCACCCATAAACCAAAATCTACCAACACGCCTGCCACTCCCTGGGCCCGTAGGGTGCGTCATACGCACGTATGCCGTAACGGCTGTTGTTCCAGCAGGTTGAAGTCCTGCAAAAGGAGTTGTCCGTACACCTTTTAAGTACCAGGAAGCAGCGTCTGAGTAATCAGGGGTTGTAAGTTTCCCATGGGCGAAGGTGCAGGCCGTAACGAAAGTGAACCTATATGTAGCCTCGTCAACGCTTATATGGAGAAGCCGACCTTTTGTGCGTTAAGGGAAGGCCGCAGTTCTTGAGAAGGGAAAACGGAAGCGTCTCAGGAGATCTCCCGGGGAAGCAGGGACGGCATGTATCGGAGGAACAACAGTGCAGTGCGGGAGACCCGATGCGGAAATGATTCAGGATCGTAAACCATGGGATATAAGGAGACCCCGAAATTTTCATGGTCCGTATCGGGAGTCGGAGGGGCCCATAGTACCGTTTGAGGACAGGGGACAACATAACCCCTGACCGAGGAAAGGAGCCCTACTTTGTTCATGCAACTAAAGAGCGGAGGATCAGGAGATTGCCTAAGCTATTAACTCCAAACAGTATCAAGACGCTACAGAGGAAGCTGTACCATAAGGCCAAGCAGGAACCTGCTTTTCGTTTCTACGCGCTGTACGACAAGATCTACCGTGCGGACATCCTGAGTCATGCATACGAACTTGTTCGGGCCAATAAGGGCTCCCCTGGAGCAGACGGGGTGAGCATTGAGTCCATCAGTGAAGGAGAAGGGGAGAGTGCATTTCTTGAAAGATTGGGACAGGAATTGCGGGAGAAAAGCTATCGGTGCGATCCAGTGCTCCGAGTCTGGATACCGAAAGCCAACGGGGACAAACGTCCGCTGGGAATACCCACAATACGTGACCGGGTAGTGCAACAGGCATTAAAGCTTGTGATCGAACCGGTATTTGAGGCTGATTTTTGTGACAGTTCGTATGGATTCCGTCCGAAACGTTCAGCACATGGTGCTGTTGACGCGATCAGCAGCGCTTTGGTAAGAGGGCACCATCAAGTGATTGATGCGGACCTGTCAAAGTACTTTGACACCATCCCTCACTCAAAACTTCTGGCAGTGGTAGCCGAACGGATCAGCGATAAGGAAGTCCTGGCGCTGATCAAGCAATGGCTCAAAGCGCCGGTGGTAGAAGATGTGAATGGTCGCCGCCGAACCATAGGCGGAGGAAAGGGAAATCGTTTCGGAACACCGCAGGGCGGGGTCATTTCGCCATTGCTTGCGAATCTGTACCTGCACTTGCTTGACAGGATATGGGAACGACATGATATAGCGCGCCGACATGGTGCAGAGCTGGTGAGATATGCAGATGACTTTGTGATTTTATGCAAAGGGTCTGTTGAACCGTCACTGCAACTGGTCAAAGCGTTATTTGCCAAATGCGAGCTACGGCTCAATGAGCAAAAGACTTCCGTGATAAATGCGAAACAGGAGAGCTTTGACTTTCTTGGCTTCAATTTTCGAATGAGGAAAAGTCGTCGCAGCGGCAAAGTGTATCCCCATGTTGAGCCATCAAAGCGTTCGGTTGATCGGATCAAGTCCAAAGTAAAGCAACTGACCAACCGTAGGAGAACGCTGATACCGTTGCCGAAACTAGTGGAAGAGGTAAACGAAGTCCTCCGTGGTTGGACAGGATACTTTCACTATGAACACAGTACGGAAGTGATGAGCAGAGTCAAGCACTTTACGGAAGAACGAATGCGCAAGCATTTGTGCATCCGTCACAAAGTG
The DNA here is from genome assembly GCA_963678525.2 of Desulfobulbaceae bacterium. Classification (GTDB taxonomy): domain Bacteria; phylum Desulfobacterota; class Desulfobulbia; order Desulfobulbales; family Desulfobulbaceae; genus Desulfogranum. The sequence goes on along the minus strand of CAXXDG010000001.1, from coordinate 136,774 downwards.
AGAACCCGTACTCGTGGATACGAACGGTTCAGTACAGCGTACCTGTACAGATATGTAGGCCTCTATAGAGTTCCAACCTGGGCGAAATGGAAGCGACAGGCGCAAGCCTTATGGTGAAGAACATCGGAAAGCCGTGTACGGGAAAACCGTATGCACGGTTTGATGAGGGAGCATTGAAGAGGCGATATCTTCAGAACACGTAGTAGCCGCGTGCGGCGAGGCGTCTTGAATATAGAAAGGGCCGAAGATACCGGCTGAATCAGTGCTCTACTCTACACCTCCCTGCCGGAGGCAGGAAAAACCCCATTTTACCGCTACCCCCTCAAAAAAAACCGCAACCACTACGGCGCTCGACCTGCCCATCGGTGCGCCCGGCGCACCCTACAGCCCAGCATGGACCAAACACCTGGCAAAGAATCATACTCTCTCTTTCAGCGCCACCCACAAACCAAAATCTACCAACACGCCCACTATTACCTGGGACCGTAGGGTGCGTCATAGGCACCGCCTCCCTGCCGGAGGCAGGAAAAAAAACATCTCATAGCTACATCCTCAAAAAAAACTGCAACCACTACCCCGATGAACCTGCCCATCGGTGCGCCCGGCGCACCCTACATCCCCGCATGCACCAAACACCTGGCAAAGAATCATACTCTCTCTTTCAGCGCCACCCACAAACCAAAATCTACCAACACGCCCACTATTACCTGGGACCGTAGGGTGCGTCATACGCACCACCCCCCTGCCGGAGGCAGGAAAAACCATCCCACAGCGACAGCCTCAAAAAACAACCGCAACCACTACCCCGATCAACCTGCCCATCGGTGCGTATGACGCACCCTACAGCCCAGCATGCACCAAACACCTGGCAAAAAATCATACTCTCTCTTTCTGATCCGCCCACAAACCAAAATCTACCGACACGCCCGCCATTACCTGGGTCCGTAGGGTGCGTCATACGCACCACCTCCCTGCCGGAGGCAGGAAAAAAAACATCTCATAGCTACATCCTCAAAAAAACTGCAACCACTACAGCGCTCGACCTGCCCATCGGTGCGTATGCCGTAACGGCTGTTGTTCCAGCAGGTTGAAGTCCTGCAAAAGGAGTTGTCCGTACACCTTTTAAGTACCGGGAAGCACTACTCTAGCGTTTCATGCCGCATAAGGCGTGGCAGAGGTATGTGCAACCGTTGTGGGTCCGGACTGTGGAGGAGGTCGTTAAATTTTTAAAAAAGGGAATCAGTACACTTCATCATGATGGCCGACGTTGACCAAAATAATTTCTTTTTCATTGAAAAAGAATTCAAGTGTAATTCGGTATGAAATATTGATTGATACAGAGTGAAGATCTTTTAACTTTCCTTTTAATTGATGTAATCGCAAGGACGGATGTTGAGGGTTGATTTCTAATAACTTAAGGGTCTTTTCGTACTGTCCAATTAATTCAGGATGCGTTTTTATAAACTTTTTTGCTCTCTTAATGTAGCTATCTGTATAAATTAAATTAAACCTCATGAGGTTAACCGTTCAATGTGTTTTCCAACACTTTCGGCAACAAAATTTCCGTTTTGATAATCGGCTTTTGCTTCATGTAAAGCTGCGTCAAGTTCACATTCTCGAAGATAGTTATAATGGTCCATATTCATGACAACAAACTTTTCTTTGCCCCGGACGGTAATAACCAGTTCCTTTTGACTTGCCAATTCACTTTCAAGTATGGAAACACCTTTTGTTTTAAGCTGGTTAGCAGTGATCGTGTTCATAATAAACTCCAAAAAGTATTATCAGGATATTTTTAATAGTATTATTATAAGTGCTATTACATGATCTATCAAGAAGAAATTCATCAATTGGCTCAAGTTGACGGCAATCGCCCTTGCAAAGCTTGAGTTCCTCGTAACATAAACATTCATCGTTAGCTAAAGTTCGGTGTAGCCGCAACTTAGCGAGGCATCGCAAGGAATGCTCCACCCACAAACCAAAATCTATCGACACACCCGCCACTCCCTGGGACCGTAGGGCGCGTCATACGCACGTATGCCGTAACGGCTGTTGTTCCAGCAGGTTGAAGTCCTGCAAAAGGAGTTGTCCGTACACCTTTTAAGTACCAGGAAGCAGCGTCTGAGTAATCAGGGGTTGTAAGTTTCCCATGGGCGAAGGTGCAGGCCGTAACGAAAGTGAACCTATATGTAGCCTCGTCAACGCTTATATGGAGAAGCCGACCTTTTGTGCGTTAAGGGAAGGCCGCAGTTCTTGAGAAGGGAAAACGGAAGCGTCTCAGGAGATCTCCCGGGGAAGCAGGGACGGCATGTATCGGAGGAACAACAGTGCAGTGCGGGAGACCCGATGCGGAAATGATTCAGGATCGTAAACCATGGGATATAAGGAGACCCCGAAATTTTCATGGTCCGTATCGGGAGTCGGAGGGGCCCATAGTACCGTTTGAGGACAGGGGACAACATAACCCCTGACCGAGGAAAGGAGCCCTACTTTGTTCATGCAACTAAAGAGCGGAGGATCAGGAGATTGCCTAAGCTATTAACTCCAAACAGTATCAAGACGCTACAGAGGAAGCTGTACCATAAGGCCAAGCAGGAACCTGCTTTTCGTTTCTACGCGCTGTACGACAAGATCTACCGTGCGGACATCCTGAGTCATGCATACGAACTTGTTCGGGCCAATAAGGGCTCCCCTGGAGCAGACGGGGTGAGCATTGAGTCCATCAGTGAAGGAGAAGGGGAGAGTGCATTTCTTGAAAGATTGGGACAGGAATTGCGGGAGAAAAGCTATCGGTGCGATCCAGTGCTCCGAGTCTGGATACCGAAAGCCAACGGGGACAAACGTCCGCTGGGAATACCCACAATACGTGACCGGGTAGTGCAACAGGCATTAAAGCTTGTGATCGAACCGGTATTTGAGGCTGATTTTTGTGACAGTTCGTATGGATTCCGTCCGAAACGTTCAGCACATGGTGCTGTTGACGCGATCAGCAGCGCTTTGGTAAGAGGGCACCATCAAGTGATTGATGCGGACCTGTCAAAGTACTTTGACACCATCCCTCACTCAAAACTTCTGGCAGTGGTAGCCGAACGGATCAGCGATAAGGAAGTCCTGGCGCTGATCAAGCAATGGCTCAAAGCGCCGGTGGTAGAAGATGTGAATGGTCGCCGCCGAACCATAGGCGGAGGAAAGGGAAATCGTTTCGGAACACCGCAGGGCGGGGTCATTTCGCCATTGCTTGCGAATCTGTACCTGCACTTGCTTGACAGGATATGGGAACGACATGATATAGCGCGCCGACATGGTGCAGAGCTGGTGAGATATGCAGATGACTTTGTGATTTTATGCAAAGGGTCTGTTGAACCGTCACTGCAACTGGTCAAAGCGTTATTTGCCAAATGCGAGCTACGGCTCAATGAGCAAAAGACTTCCGTGATAAATGCGAAACAGGAGAGCTTTGACTTTCTTGGCTTCAATTTTCGAATGAGGAAAAGTCGTCGCAGCGGCAAAGTGTATCCCCATGTTGAGCCATCAAAGCGTTCGGTTGATCGGATCAAGTCCAAAGTAAAGCAACTGACCAACCGTAGGAGAACGCTGATACCGTTGCCGAAACTAGTGGAAGAGGTAAACGAAGTCCTCCGTGGTTGGACAGGATACTTTCACTATGAACACAGTACGGAAGTGATGAGCAGAGTCAAGCACTTTACGGAAGAACGAATGCGCAAGCATTTGTGCATCCGTCACAAAGTGAGAACCCGTACTCGTGGATACGAACGGTTCAGTACAGCGTACCTGTACAGATATGTAGGCCTCTATAGAGTTCCAACCTGGGCGAAATGGAAGCGACAGGCGCAAGCCTTATGGTGAAGAACATCGGAAAGCCGTGTACGGGAAAACCGTATGCACGGTTTGATGAGGGAGCATTGAAGAGGCGATATCTTCAGAACACGTAGTAGCCGCGTGCGGCGAGGCGTCTTGAATATAGAAAGGGCCGAAGATACCGGCTGAATCAGTGCTCTACTCTACCACCCACCTGCCGAAGGCAGGTATACACCCACAATGTATATTTCCTGAATCCGTGACGTTTTTTTTAAACTGCCAAATGTATCTAATAGCAATTACAGGAAAATTATACTTTCGGTGTTTCCACAAGGATGTAACCATTCGCCCTTCGGGGCATCCGTCCGCACCCCATCTTCATTGCCCGCAACCACCTGATAAAGTTTACTTTAATCAGGTGGCCCCGGACAACGAAGCTGATGCACGGACGAAAGCTCACGGATTCAGGTATTTGCAGCAAACGGTATACCCACCCCTCTTATCATTTTAACATATTCTATTCCCCACATGTCGGCCTCACCATGCCCCCTTGCCGACAATACCATTGATTTGCCGGTCACATACCATTATAATTGTAATTATAATACTCATCACAAAGAGGTGAACATAATGGCAGTACAGTCTGAAAGGATAACCATTCTTGGAACCCCTGATTTTAAGACATTTTTACAAAACGAAGCCAAAAAAGAGGGGATCAGCATGTCGGAGCTTGTCCGGCAGCGTTGTACCAGGCGTCCGTCAAACGAGGATGAAGAATTATTGGCAGCGTTAGTCGAGGCGGTACAAAAAGCCACAGCCAAAGCAAAAAGCACCTTGGAAAAAGGGCTGCAAGATGCTGAAAATGTCCTTGAAGAAATCAGGAGGACCAGATGAGCACGCTCAAGGATGTGATTGGAGCTATGAAAGAGGTTTTGCTTTTAACCGAAAAGGTTGAGCGGGCAGGGGGCATGCTTTCTGAAATATCTCAGGAGCTGCGCGACCACGACAGGAGATTGGTTCGGCTGGAAACCATTATTGAAGTAGCAAAATCTCAGGCGCAAAAAATCGAAAAGCAATAGTAATCATCGGTGCGCCCGGCGCACCCTACAGCCCAGCATACACCAAACACCTGGCAAAAAATCATACTCTCTCTTTCTGATCCGCCCACAAACCAAAATCTACCAACACGCCTGCCATTACCTGGGACCGTAGGGTGCGTTATATGCGCTACAAAATTCAAATACACATACTGTTTACTGTTGCGCATCGATAAACATGTTCATATAGTGAACCATGATTACAACTTTTAAGCATAAAGGGTTAGAGAAATTTTTCACAACAGGCAATACTGCTGGGATCAACCCTAAGCATGCAGCAAAACTTAAACTGCAACTCCAGGCGCTTCACACCGCTTCCATAGTTGAAGATATGGATATCCCCGGCTGGAAGTTACACCCTCTTAAAGGGAATATGGCTGGACTTTGGGCTATAAAGGTGAGCGGAAATTGGCGAGTCGTATTCGAGTTCAGGGATGGACATGCCTATGTTGTCAGTTATGAAGATTATCATTAGACGAGGAAAGCTATGCAGCAACATGAACCTTTACATCCAGGCGTTTTTATCAAACAGGTGTATGTAGAGCCTTTTGATTTGGGATCAAATGAATTTGCGCGCAAGCTGCGGGTCAGTTCCGGCCTTGTAAGCCGGTTGCTGAACGGAAAAACAGACGTATCGCCGGCCATGGCCCTGAAGTTATCAATTGTATTGGGGCGTTCCCCTGAAAGTTGGTTGCAGATGCAGAATAATTACGACCTTTGGAAGGCGAGAAGAGAAGTGAAATTAGAAGATTACGAGCCCATCTCGTTCGCTGCCTGATTTGAAAGCAACATCAAATGGGTGATTCTTATTTACCCCAATTTCGCGTCTGCACGGCGCCAGGGTAGGGTGCACCAAACACCTGGCAAAAAATCATACTCTCTCTTTCTGCTCCACCCACAAACCAAAATCTACCAGCACGCCCGCCATTACCTGGGTCCGTAGGGTGCGTCATACGCACCGCCTCCCTGCCGCAGGCAGGAAAAAACCATCCCACAGCTACCCCCTCAAAAAACCCCGCAACCACTACCCCGCTCGACCTGCCCATTGGTGCGCACGGCGCACCCTACAGCCCAGCATGGACCAAACACCTGGCAAACAATCTTCTCCCACGGCGTTGACTTTCGTTCATTTTTTTTGTGTGTTCAAAATATATGAACACGAGAAACAATGAACGTAACCATGACGACCGTATGGCTATTATCCGGCAAGCGATGGAAGCCTTGGCAGAATTAGTGCATGTGCAATACTCCGTGGAGCCGGCGTACAACCACAGAGATATTCAATATGACTATATCATTCAGGCGAACATTTGCGAGACGATACTCCGATGGTGTGTTGAGGTCAAAAAACAGCTCACAAAAGGGGATGAACTCAAAGCTCTGGTTTTGAAAGACCGCGCAAAATATCCGTATGTATTGACGACAAATTACGTTTCACCACAGGCAGCTGTAAGGTTGAAAGAAAACGGCATTCAGTTCGTCGATACCGCAGGCAATGTTTTTATCAATCAGCCGCCGTTGTTTATCTTTGTGCGGGGGAATAAACCGAAACAGAAGGAAATTATCACGCAAACCGCCCATGTCTTCAAGGGAGTTGGCTTGAAAATAATCTATCTTCTATTATGCCGGCCGGAATTCGCTGCTAGACCGTATAGAGAGCTAGCCGATTTGGCAGGTGTCGCCTTGGGAACAGTGAACGGGACAATGACTGAGCTGATCCAGAAAGGCTTCATCCTCGACATAGGAAAAAAAGGGAGGAGACTTCTGGAGAGGAAGGCGCTCTTCGAACGTTGGACCGCTGCCTATCCAGACAATCTCAAACCGAAACTGTTATTAGGACATTTCCGGGGGAATGACGAATGGTGGAAGGATGCCGAGTTGAAACCCGCTATGGCACAGTGGGGAGGAGAAGTCGCAGCAGCAAAACTGACCGGATACCTGAAGCCGGGCACAGTTACTTTGTATACGGACAAAAACCACTTAGCTGGTGTCTGTCCATAAATGAGCAATTTTGAAAATTGACCGCTGCAGGTTGCAACGGCGAACATAACTGATTCCTGCGCGAAACAAATTTTTGCTTTCGTTTTTTAGTCAGTCATAAAAAATAGCTCTAAAAATCAAAATCACGGCCTACCTCTCCCGTCAGATTGCAGGAACAGCACAAAACAACAGCTGTTAAGCCGGTTATTGACGTGCTATAGTGAGCAAATTGGCAGAAACAATAGAAGCCCACACGTAACTCTTAAATGCCTCAAGCCCTTTCCAGTTACAGCGTGTCAGGCCAAGACTGCGCTTCAACCAGGAGATGCCGGACTCTATTCCTGCTCTAAAATTTCGTAACCCTTTATAAACATACTTGCTTCGACACATGTCCTCCTCTTCAAGCCCGCGTCCTTTGGAAAAACAGACATCCTTAACACCTTTACCCTTCGCGTCTTCAAGATTTGCTTGAGAGGTGAAACCGCCGTCAAAAGATGCTTTTAAGGGATAGCGACCATAAATACCATTCTGTCTGTCAAGCATTCTTCCTGTCAATGTTGAGTCCGCAGGATTGCCGTCAAGTACAACGCAGTCGAGAATAAGATTGGAAGCACCACCGGTGAGACAAATTTTGTGGCCGTAATAGGTCTCTCGTCGATCCTTGCGAATAATATCCGTATGCGGTTCAAAAATCGAAACAATCTTTTCCTGTGCAGGAACAGATTCGCCGCCGATGACTCTACGTTTGGTTTGACAAACCACTTGACGGATAAGAGGAACATATTCCTGTAACTGCTTGCAAAGGTGAGATGCTACAGCTTGCTCCTTTAACGAGCTGCCCACATAATTTTGTAAACCGTGTGCACCTTTCACTGCGTAATCTATGGTCTTTTCCGTGAGCCTTATAAGCTGTATGTATGGCCTCTGTCTGGCCTCGTTATTCTTGGCGTTTGTAATTTCCAGATTGCGTCGTTTCGCTGCACATCGATGATTACGGAAGGAAAATATGATCCCTGGCAGTCTTGTTTTTGCTTCATCAAGAATCCTGGTCAAAACACGAACAGAGTCGAAAAGTAACTCCGAGTCATAAGGCGTGTGAATATTGGTTTCGACAACGGTACAGTCCACGCGCACCTTGCGACCTTTTTCAATATCTGTACCCTGGGCATAGCCGATCAACACCCTGTTAATTTCTTCCCATGTGTTTGCGGATATGGCTTTGATTGTTTTTTGCAGCGTTGATTTTTTAAAATGTTTCCCAAATGGTATTCTACAGAAAAGGCCATATGCCCTGGAATCAACCAGGCGAAATTCCAATTCTCGATAGCTGCAGCCCTCCATTTGTTTTACGATTGCTATGCGTATTGCCTGATCCGCAGTCATACCGGTAGCACCACTTTTGCCGCCACCATTTTGCGATGAGCCAATATCTTGTAGAACCAGGTCATATATGATAGGGTTGTCATCAAGTATATCACTGATAGTTTTCAACTCTTTCGCCTTGGGGTGGTCAGGGGCAGCCTCTGCTAAAGGTAGCTGCTGATTGCGAGCTTTTCGCATCTTTTTCGACTCCTTGAAATAGTTAATCGAGTAATTTTAGCGGGTTACTCAATTAACAATACCAGGAATCGTAAAAAAAGGCACCCTTTAAAGGCGATTTTCTCCCGTAAAATCAAATAGCTGACTCTGTTTGGACAGACACTAGCTGAGCTGGTCATCGCAAACAGATTGAAAAAAGACCCTCAAGGCCATGTTGAGATACTTCAGCGTTTCTGGCCACCAGAGAGCGGCTTTGGGGAAGGTAACACCGTACATCCCATCCTTGTCTACGCCGATCTCCTCACACTAGGTGAACAACGAACCATGGAAACCGCACGGATACTCTATGAGCGATATCTCGATAGATATTTCGGGCAGCCTTGAACTCGAAAGGGTTGCTGTTCTCAGGAGCATCCAGGAGGTTGCTTAAGAATTCGGCTTTAATTTTATAGCAATAGGAGCTTTTGCACGTGACCTGGTTTTCGAGCATATTCATGGTATTCCAGCACCACGATTGACTGAAGACATTGATATTGGTGTTGAGGTCGCGAGTTGGGAGGAGTTTCGGCGGTTGACAAGCGTTTTGATCGAACGCAAACTTTTCGCGGCGACAAGGTTACCATATCAATTCACCGGCATAGCAAGGGCGTCTATTGTCGACATCGTACCCTATGGTGAGATAAGCGGTGAGATGCAACAGATCTGTCGGCCGCCGGACCATGATATGATCATGAGTATGCTCGGGTTTGAGGAGGCTTGTCAGTCTGCATTGAAGGTTCTTATCAGCAGCGAACCGTTTGTGGAGATTCAGGTACCTTCAATACCGGCATTGGCGCTTCTAAAAATTATTTCTTGGGATGACGCGTACCCAACTCGCGAGCGTGATGCTCAGGACCTTCTTTTTATTTTAGAAAACTACGAGGAGGCCGGAATTGAGGATGAACTTTACGAGACTCATGCGGATATGCTCATTGACGAGGAATTTGACAGCCGGCTCGCTTCAGTTCGCCTTCTTGGGCGAGACATCGCACGGCTGAGCAGCTCGCAGACGTTTCAGGCGGTAGAAGAAATTTTAAATCGTGAGACTGATGAAAATCATGGTTTCAGAATGCTCGCCGATATGATGAAGGCCACTATGATTCGAGGCGCAAAGTTCAAGGCCGCTTTACAGCTTCTGAAAAAATTATTGCAGGGAATCCAAGAGGAACAGACGACAGCGTGAGAGTGAAGTAAAACAAATTGATCACTGCCGCAGGCAGTATAAAAATCATCTTACCGCTACAGCCTCAAAAAAAAACTGCAACCACTACAGCGCTCGACCTGCCCATCGGTGCGTACAACGCACCCTACAGCCCAGCATACACCAAACACCTGGCAAAAAATCATACTCTCTCTTTCTGATCCGCCCACAAACCAAAATCTACCGACACGCCCGCCATTACCTGGGACCGTAGGGTGCGTCATACGCACCACCTTCCTGCCGATAGGCAGGAAAAAAACATCCCACAGCTACCCCCTCAAAAAACCCGCAACCACTACAGCGATCAACCTGCCCATCGGTGCGTATGACGCACCCTACAGCCCAGCATACACCAAACACCTGGCAAAACATCATACTCTTTCTTTCAGCTCCACCCACATACCAAAATCTACCAACACGCCCGCCATTACCTGGGGTCGTAGGGTGCGTCATACGCACGTATGCCGTAACGGCTGTTGTTTCAGCAGGTTGAAGTCCTGCAAAAGGAGTTGTCCGTACACCTTTTAAGTACCAGGAAGCAGCGTCTGAGTAATCAGGGGTTGTAAGTTTCCCATGGGCGAAGGTGCAGGCCGTAACGAAAGTGAACCTATATGTAGCCTCGTCAACGCTTATATGGAGAAGCCGACCTTTTGTGCGTTAAGGGAAGGCCGCAGTTCTTGAGAAGGGAAAACGGAAGCGTCTCAGGAGATCTCCCGGGGAAGCAGGGACGGCATGTATCGGAGGAACAACAGTGCAGTGCGGGAGACCCGATGCGGAAATGATTCAGGATCGTAAACCATGGGATATAAGGAGACCCCGAAATTTTCATGGTCCGTATCGGGAGTCGGAGGGGCTCATAGTACCGTTTGAGGACAGGGGACAACATAACCCCTGACTGAGGAAAGGAGCCCTACTTTGTTCATGCAACTAAAGAGCGGAGGGTCAGGAGATTGCCTAAGCTATTAACTCCAAACAGTATCAAGACGCTACAGAGGAAGCTGTACCATAAGGCCAAGCAGGAACCTGCTTTTCGTTTCTACGCGCTGTACGACAAGATCTACCGTGCGGACATCCTGAGTCATGCATACGAACTTGTCCGGGCCAATAAGGGCTCCCCTGGAGCAGACGGGGTGAGCATTGAGTCCATCAGTGAAGGAGAAGGGGAGAGTGCATTTCTTGAAAGATTGGGACAGGAATTGCGGGAGAAAAGCTATCGATGCGATCCAGTGCTCCGAGTCTGGATACCGAAAGCCAACGGGGACAAACGTCCGCTGGGAATACCCACAATACGTGACCGGGTAGTGCAACAGGCATTAAAGCTTGTGATCGAACCGGTATTTGAGGCTGATTTTTGTGACAGTTCGTATGGATTCCGTCCGAAACGTTCAGCACATGGTGCTGTTGACGCGATCAGCAGCGCTTTGGTAAGAGGGCACCATCAAGTGATTGATGCGGACCTGTCAAAGTACTTTGACACCATCCCTCACTCAAAACTTCTGGCAGTGGTAGCCGAACGGATCAGCGATAAGGAAGTCCTGGCGCTGATCAAGCAATGGCTCAAAGCGCCGGTGGTAGAAGATGTGAATGGTCGCCGCCGAACCATAGGCGGAGGAAAGGGAAATCGTTTCGGAACACCGCAGGGCGGGGTCATCTCGCCATTGCTTGCGAATCTGTACCTGCACTTGCTTGACAGGATATGGGAACGACATGATATAGCGCGCCGACATGGTGCAGAGCTGGTGAGATACGCGGATGACTTTGTGATTTTATGCAGAGGGTCTGTTGAACCGTCACTGCAACTGGTCAAAGCGTTATTTGCCAAATGCGAGCTACGGCTCAATGAGCAAAAGACTTCCGTGATAAATGCGAAACAGGAGAGCTTTGACTTTCTTGGCTTCAATTTTCGAATGAGGAAAAGTCGTCGCAGCGGCAAAGTGTATCCCCATGTTGAGCCATCAAAGCGTTCGGTTGATCGGATCAAGTCCAAAGTAAAGCAACTGACCAACCGTAGGAGAACGCTGTTACCGTTGCCGAAACTAGTGGAAGAGGTAAACGAAGTCCTCCGTGGTTGGACAGGATACTTTCACTATGAACACAGTACGGAAGTGATGAGCAGAGTCAAGCACTTTACGGAAGAACGAATGCGCAAGCATTTGTGCATCCGTCACAAAGTGAGAACCCGTACTCGTGGATACGAACGGTTCAGTACAGCGTACCTGTACAGATATGTAGGCCTCTATAGAGTTCCAACCTGGGCGAAATGGAAGCGACAGGCGCAAGCCTTATGGTGAAGAACATCGGAAAGCCGTGTACGGGAAAACCGTATGCACGGTTTGATGAGGGAGCATTGAAGAGGCGATATCTTCAGAACACGTAGTAGCCGCGTGCGGCGAGGCGTCTTGAATATAGAAAGGGCCGAAGATACCGGCTGAATCAGTGCTCTACTCTACCGCCTCTCTGCCGCAGGCAGGAAAAACCCCATCTTACCGCTACATCCTCAAAAAAACCCGCAACCAGTACCGCGATCAACCTGCCCATCGGTGCGCACGGCGCACCCTACAGCCCGGCATGCGCCAAACACCTGGCAAAGAATTATACTCTTTCTTTCAGCGCCACCCACAAACCAAAATCTACCAACACGCCCACTATTACCTGGGCCCGTAGGGTACGTCATGCGCACCAACCTCCCTGCCGGAGGCAGGCATAATAATCACATCAGATTTTCTGCTGAAATTTATTGTAACGTGTATCGATACAGGGTACAATTGATTATGATTAAAACATTCCGGGATCATTGGTTGGAGGGATATTACTTTCGTGGTGAAAAAACACCTCAAATACCAAGCACTATTGAGAGTGCCCTAAAGCGCAAGCTTGATATTATTCACGTAGCGAAAGGTGAGAAAGATTTAAGGGTGCCGCCGGGCAACCGATTTGAACACCTTGGAGGGAAACTGAAGGATTGGTGTTCGATCCGCGTGAACAAGCAATACAGGGTGATATTCAAATGGGATGCGGGTGAGGCAAATGAGGTCCATCTGGATCCCCATACATACAAATAAAGAGGTAAAATGATGGTTGAAGCACTAAGAATTCCCGCTCATCAACCTACGAGCGTGGGCACTATGCTCAGAGAAGAATTTCTGGAACCCTTAGGTATTACCCAGGGTGAGTTGGCAAAAGCCATGGGGGTGGGCAGAAAGACAGTCAACGAGCTTTGCTGTGATCGGCGCGGGGTGACAGCTGAAACCGCTTTTTTGTTAGCAAAAGTTTTGGGAACCACTCCTGGATTTTGGCTTAACCTCCAACTCATTAATGATATGTGGCTGGCCGAGCATAATGAAGTTTTGGCTGACAAGCTGGAACATGCGCGCCCCTTGGTGACCGCTTAGATTTGAGATTACCGTACCATACCTCTCAAATGACCAATACCACGGCGCCGGGTAGGGCACATCCTACGCCACCACCCATCTGCCGAAGGCAGAAACAACAGCCCATCGGTGCGTACAACGCACCCTACACCCCTCAATCCCACCTATCCCCCCTGCATAAAAAAAGCACCATTTTTTCCCCGGCGACTTCCTCCCATCCAACACCTCTCTTGCACGGAGCCCGTAGGGTGCGTCATACGCACCAGCCTCCCTGCCGAAGGCAGGCATAAAAAATCCCCATGAAGCTTCATGGTTCATCAAACCACCACACTACCCAAGAAAAAGACCATCAACCCGTTCAAAATGTTTGTCCAATGTATGAAGTCGCAGACCATGTCGGCACGCCGTCGCAGCAATCCATATGTCATTGGTTGGAATAGGGGTACCCTTGTTTTTCAGTGAATTAAGAATCTCGGAATAATACTCAGCCGTATTTTCATCAATGTAATAGAGGGTGACCCGTGGTGAGTCCAGGAACATGTTCAATTCCCGGCGGTTTTCCCGCTCTCTGTTGCCTCCTCGAAACCCTGACAACAACTCTCCAAGAGAGATTACACTGATCCCGATATGTGAAACACTCTGCAACAGGTCAACAATTTCCGGTGCGCCCCGCATTGCACCGGAGTAGATATTGGTATCGATGAGCACCTTCCTCATTTCCAGAGCTCCTCATCTATTCTTCGCTCTTCATCAATTTTTTTCTGAATACGTGCGTGTTCATCCACAGACCAGCTGCCGAACAAATGATCCAGGTCGTGATATTTCCGGGTAAACCGTTTTTCTTTGTTCAGTCCAACTTGTTTTCGCATGGTGTCCAGTACATATTGGTTGACGCTTTTATTCTCAGCTGCAGCAGCCTGCTTCAGTAATGCAGACAATTCTTCATCCACTCCACGTATGGATAATGCGCCCATGAAAACCTCCTTGACGGCAATATATGCTTTCATTTTGATAGCATTATATGTCACCGTTCTCATATTGTCAAAATAGAGAACAAGGGAATAGCGCTGTAATCGCAATTTTTGTACACCCGTACTCAGAGTGTCGTTTGCAGCGAAAAGAACAGGTCGGTGCGTACGACGCACCCTACAGCCCTCAATCCCACCGACCCCCCTGCATAAAAAAACACCATTTCCTCCCTGGCGACTTCCCCCCCCCAACGCCTCGCTTGCACGGAGCCCGTAGGGTGCGTCATACGCACCACCTCCCTGCCGAAGGCAGGCAAACGAATACACTCCACCTCACCAAAGATATATCTTGATATATCACGCAGCCAATCATATACTATGATATATACCCATTGATTGGCCGCAAACTCTCCAATAATACAATGAATTGTAACTACTCACAGGGACCTGGTTAAGCTTGACAAATCTCCTGTATTTGTAACTGATTACAGGATGCCTGAGATTTTTGCAAGCAGGCCGGCGCAGCGTATTGGGTCATACGTAAGCCGGACTGATCGCGGAAAGATCAGGTACACTGTGAGCAGTTACAATGAATTTCAAGTTCACATGAGATACCCTGCAAGGTGAAATACCATGAGACATACAGCAAAGTTATTTATGAATGGCCGCAGTCAAGCGGTTCGATTACCTGTTAACTTTCGTTTCGATTGTGACGAAGTGTACATCCGTAAGGATTCGGAAACAGGGGACGTAATCATCTCCAGAAAACCGGGAAGCTGGGATGATTTTTTCAAAATGATGGAAACCATCGATGTGCCGGATGACTTTATGGACGAGCGTGACAATGAAATTCCCCAGGAAAAGGATTTGTTTTGATGGAAGACAGACTTTTCATGCTCGATACAAATACGGCTAGCTATATCATCAAGGGAGAACCTGAGGTTATCAGAAAGCGTTTACGCGCTGTTCCAATGGCAAATGTGTGCATATCCTCGATAACAGAGGCTGAACTGTTGCGGGGCCTGGCTAAAAAGCCTGAAGCAAAAGGACTTGCCCTGGCCGTTACGGAGTTCCTTTTACGGCTGGACATTTTACCTTGGGATTCTGATGCCGCCCAATGCTATGCGCGGTTACGAACCGTGTGTGAAAAAGAAGGAAAGCCGTTGGGAGCCATGGACATATTAATTGCCGCCCATTCGCTGGCCGCCGGCGCAGTCTTGATTACCAACGATAAAGCATTTTATAACGTACAACATCACCTCATTTTGGATGATTGGACACAACCCCTCGGCCATAAAATAACATACCCGCCAAGTGTGTAATCTATATTGAAAAAGGAGTATAAACCCACCAACCCCCCCTGCATAAAAAAGTCACCATTTCTTCCAGACGACTTCCTCCCACCCAACACCTCACTTGCACGGAACCCGTAGGGTGCGTCATACGCACCATCCCCCTGCCGAAGGCAGGCATAAAACCCCATCGCCAACACGTATGTAAACATCCAACGGAACAACACCCCCCCCTACCAAAGCCGGCCACAACTACACGGTAACGAAAATAAACCCATATGTAGCCACCTCAGCAACTTTGTAGTAAAATTATAAAAAACAGGATCCTCAACACCTTAACCGGACCCCACTGACTCCAAAGAAGAAAACCGACACTGCCTGGAAAACAATTTCAGGGCGTGACGCGAACAAGGATTAAAAACGGCAATGATGCATTTCAACACCACGAATTCCACCTTTCGTCAGCTGCTGGGCAATGGACTGAGCTATCGGGTGCCACCCTTTCAACGGGATTACTCATGGACCGAAGATGAATGGGATGATCTGTGGCAGGATATCCTCGGCTTGTTTGAACCTGATGGCGAATCAGCACACTATATGGGATATCTGGTGCTGCAGTCTGCCGACAGTAAGCGTTTTGATATAATCGATGGCCAGCAGCGTCTTACCACCCTCAGCGTTATGATTCTGGCCTGCTTAGGGCATCTGCAAAACCTGATCAAAAGCAAGATAGATGCAGAAAATAATACAAAGCGTAAAGATCAGCTGCAAAACAGTTACATTGGTTACCTTGACCCGGTCAGCCTGGTGCCTCAATCCAAACTGGTGTTGAACAGACACAATAACCGTTTTTATCAAACCTACCTGGTCCCTCTGGAAAAAATACCCCAGAGAGGGCTGAACGCCTCCGAACATCAGCTGCGAAAAGCGTTTACCTGGTTCACGGACAAAATCAAGGCGCATGCCGGAACTGCTATCCACAGCGGCAAGGAACTGGCCGCTTTTATCGACACACTGGTCGACAAGCTGTTTTTTACCGTTATTACGGTTACGGATGAACTCAATGCGTTCAAGGTATTTGAAACCCTTAACGCGAGAGGGGTGCGACTTTCGGCCACGGATTTGCTGAAAAATTACCTCTTCTCAGTCATCAGCTCCCAGGATACCCATGAAACAGAACTGAAAGCCCTGGAAGATCGTTGGGAACGTATTGTCGGCTTGCTTGGCAGTGAGAGTTTCCCCGAATTTCTCCGGGTATTCTGGAATAGCCGAAACAAACTGGTCCGCAAATCTGACTTGTTCAAAACACTCCGCAGACGGATCGTTACCCGTGATGCCGCTTTTAAACTGTTACGCGATCTGGATCATTGCGCAGCAATCTACGCTGCACTTCGCGACCCCCAGGATCCTTCCTGGAACAGTGATGAGAAACAGGCGCTTAAACACATCATCATGTTTAATGTGCGGCAGCCGCTGGCCATGCTGTTGTCATGCCATTCCAGATTTTATGAGACTCAAAGAATGCATTTTACACGCATTGTAAAGGCTGTTGCTGTGGTATCGTTACGATACAACGTTATCTGTAACCTCCAGGCTCATGAACAGGAACGCCTGTACAATGACATTGCCTGGAAAGTATCCGCCGATACTTCCATACCCGCATCTGACGTAATTACCGCCCTTGGTGATGTGTACCCGCAGGATGCCCAATTCAAGACAGCCTTTAGCGAAAAGGAACTGCGCACAACGAACAGCCGGAACAAGAAAGTCGTACGATATATTCTTTTTGAGATCGAACGACAGCGCTCCGGTCAGGACTTTGATTTTGAAAGCGCAGCCTATAGCCTTGAACATATTCTGCCGGAGCATCCCTCCGAGACCTGGTCACATATCGAAGAATCAAAGCAGGACCGCCTGATCTACCGAATAGGTAATATGACGCCGCTCGAAACAAATAGAAATCGGGATCTGGGCAATAGCGACTATACGGCGAAACGACAAGTGTTTGAGCAAAGCGTTTTCACCATCACCAAGGCGATTGCTGAACATTACGAAGTTTGGGATGAGCAAAAAATAGAGTCAAGACAAAAGCAATTGGCAAATATCGCCGCCGGCATTTGGAAATTAGACTTCGCAGAGTGAGCGCCCTCACACATCCCCAAAATCATCCCACCACCACGGAACCCGTAGGGTGCGTCACACGCACCGCCCCCCCCTGCCGAAGGCAGGAAAACCAAATACCAGCCATAAACACCACCCACCAACCCCCCAATCTCTCCCCATATCACAACCTGTCGCAAATCGAATACACTTTTAATCCATCTTCAGCGCAACCTCTAACACCCCAAAATCACAGCAATACAACCTTTCCAACCATTTTAATAATTGTTCCTACTCCTCTGCTTAAAAATTTTTTTCGCGCCAAATAAATAAAAATTCATAAAGATAAAAAGTATTTTTTACAATGTTGTAAGGTAAAAAGATACATTGTGGTACTTCGTAGCTTTCCCACATAATCCCATATCGAAAATACTGTCGTTCAGAGCCCGACATACAGAAATCCAAAATTACGGAAAAGACAAAAATGGCCTAATTTGCACAAGCTTGCCTTTTTTGGTATTAACATTTGTACTGCTTAAAAGAGACAAACAGGTTGAATCCCTGAGCATCAAAAGAGCATTCACTGTAGGGACCGGATCATAATGCCCCTTACCGAAACGTAACAAAAAAATAACACCATGCTGTACTGGCTGGTATAGCTTTAAAGTGTTCTTTGAGCACAAGGTGTTCAGGCGTGAAAAGGTTGCTAACTCCCTTGATTTATGTGTGAAACCCCTGCCGGCCTGAGAAAATAACAGTTGAACTCACCTGCGTGGTATGTTTATCAGTAATAACTGCCATTATACTTTTTAGAGCCAGTTATTTGTTGTCTTTAATATGATCGGAGGATCGTGATGGAAACCAAGAAAACAGTTACTAACGAAGCTGAAAAAAAGCTGTGGGTACAGCCCGTGCTTACCAGCTACGGAAGTGTTGAAAAAATTACCCTGAAAGGTTGGGGCGTCAACGACGGACAGGGCCTCGAGCCTGCCGGACATCACCCCAGTCTGTAAGACTGTACGTGTCTTGCGTCGCTGCTCGGCAACCACCTTTTGCCGAGCAGCGGTTTGTGTTTTCGTTGTCAACAATGGATGTTCATGAACAGTGGTACAGTGCCTTTGGCCTGACCATATGTTCCCAATTACCTGTGCTGGAGTTTCCCCCCATTACACCCCGGGCACAGTGCGATGTGCATATTATAGTACAAAAGCCGGTGGATCTGTCCGCCGCTTACGGACATCGCAGTTTTCAGTTCAACATTGATGTGGAGCAGGGGAAAGCCGTGCTCTATTTCAGTGGAGTAGGGGAATATAGTATTACCGCAGGCGGTAAGATCGTCCTGACGCCTGCGCAGCAGGCAGACGAACGAACCTTGGCCCTGTACTTGAGTGGGGTTGTCTTTGCAGTGTTGCTCTATGTACGAGGTTGTCTGGTGTATCACGGCAGCTGCGTTGCAGACGCCGACGGCAGGGCGGTTGCCCTGGTGGGTGACTCGGGCGCAGGCAAATCCACCCTTGCAGCTGTTCTCATGCAGTCCGGCTGGAGCGTGCTTGCAGACGATGTTGTTGCCCTGGAAGTCAGCAACACTGCAGCCAGGGTTTTGCCGGCGTTCCCGCTCCTCAAGATCGATCCTGCCATGTCGCAGCAGATCGTACCAGATGCAGAGACGTTGCTGCCGGTACAGGATGGAGAAGTTAAGCGCTACGTGCCCTTACCTGTTGCTGAAACGGATACGGCTTACATGCTGCGGGCAATTTGCTTTCTTGAGTTGGGAGAAACCCTGTCATGCTCAAGAATATCAGCCCGGGAGGCCATGCTGAAAAGCATCCGATTCACCATGCCCACCAGGTTGCTGCAACAGGTAGGCCGGGTTGAACATTTTCAACAGTGTGCAACTGTCTCCCAAAACATACCTGCATTTCAGGTAGTGCGTACTGATAAACCACAAGACCTGGAGCAATTGCGGCGCATCATTGCATCGAGCCTTGCGGAAGAATACAGCGTACCTTGAAACACGAGAAGAGATGCTCACATTCAAGGCGCACAAAGAAATTGAACATATGGACATTCTATAAGATGTTCTACAGCTTTTTTATGCTGGTTCCTGCCTGGCAGTCGGGACTCAGCAAAAACCACCATAACAACATGGTATTTTGCAGGAGAATGAAGAAATGAAGAAAACATTTGCGACTCTCGCCGCAACCGCGGCCGGCTGCCTGGTGTTTACCGTCGGTGCACAGGCAGCTTCCTACACTTTTACTTTTGATGGTAACGACATCTTAGACACAAGTTGGGTAACCAATTCTATCTTCAACGCGACAAGCAGCCCTGTGGAAGCAGGCCTGTATGACGGTGCTTCTAAGGTAACTACCGACTCTGGAACCTTTAATACCTACACTTCCAGGCTTCAGTCAATACTCTATGGCGTTGCTTATGGTGTGGGCTACGCGAACGACTACCGTCTGACCTCGTTCAACCTCTGGGGCCTTGGCGATACCGGCGGAGCAGATGCCCCTGAATGGGGTGAAGAGTATGTTGTCACTGATTTAACCTGGGACTATGCCGGTACCACCGATGCAGAGGGGTGGGAAGCGTTCCTCTATGCAGACGCCGGAACCCTCGGAGAAACCGTACCAACCTATGCTGCCACAGGTTCAATTGAAGAGTCCTATGCAAACGGGTTAAGCCTTAGGTACTCAGATGCAGATTTAAGCGCTCTCACTTTTTCCATCACTATCGAATTGGCAGATGACTTCGATGATTGGTACATGGACGAGGAAGGCACCCTGGTACTGTGGCTTGGCGGCACCTGGGTGGATGCAGATGCTAACTGGGTAGCTGACTATCAGACCAATATGGTGCTCACAGGCACCCAGATCCCTGAGCCCGGCACCATGCTGCTCTTTGGAGCAGGTCTGATCGGCCTGGCCGGAGTTGCACGACGCAGACAGTAATTTTTTATGGGTATCTTGAATAATTAGATTTTTCGTTCAAGATCAAGGCGTGTGAAAAAAAATTACCACAGACATATAGTTGATATTTCGAGGATAATTTTTTGAACATAACGTCGAGATTGGACGAAAAAGCAATTATTCAGGGTGGCCATATGTCAACTCTGCTGTAACTGACGGGGCAGCTGCCATTTGTGAAAATACAGCTGCCCCTTTTTCTTTCCTTGTAATTTTGTGGTTCCTGAATTCGTCTAGTGATTCCGAGCTGTAGCCAAAGAATTTTTCGCATTGTACGAACGTTACGCTGTTATGGACAATAGAATCAATACCCTCTTACTGTTTCTAGTGGTGTTTGCACCACTGGCATTTGGCAGTATTGATCTATGGTCCAATATGGTCGTAGAAATAACAGCCTTTACAGCCTTGCTCATGGGGCTTGCCCACAGGTATCGATCAGGAAAACCTTTACAGAAAGTCCCAGGCCTGCTTCCACTCTCGCTTTGCCTGTGCTGGATGGCTATACAGCTCATCCCCTTGCCGATGGGAGTGCTCTCACTTGTTTCACCAAAAGCAGCAGAATTATACACCCAGGCAGCATTGAACACTCCGGATGGGGTTCGTCATTTTGCCCCTATTACCATTGCTCCACGGGAAACCCTGCAGGAGCTGCTTCGTTTCAGTGCCTATGCTGCCATCTACATATCTATAATTCAGTTTGTCCGTACCGGATCACAATTACGCAGACTGGTTACCACCATCGTCATCGTTGTAAGCAGTATATGTATTATTGGCATTCTGCAGCACTATACCGGTACAACCAAGGTCTGGTGGATACGGGAATTTTCTGTCCAGAATTTCTTTGGCACCTTTGCCTATAAAAACCACTTTGGTGCTTTGGTGTGCATGATTGCTCCGCTGATTTTTGCCCTGTACCTCTACTATCAATCCAGGAGTCAGAACGTCGGCAGCCGTTTCTTCAAACGAATGAAGCAGTTTCTCACGGAGCGTCATAATCGCAAGCAACTGCTGTACGGGTTGGCCATTGTATTGGTTGTGCTCGCTCTAGGGTTAAGTGAATCCAGAGGCGGAATGCTCTGCACAGGACTGGCCCTGGCACTTGTTATAGGTCTCAACCGTAAAAAAATAACATCCACCACCCTGGCTTCCATTGCATGTCTTGTGGTTGTGGTATTGTTAACCGGTGTGGGCCGGGATGCCCTGCATACAGTTGATCAGCGTGTTGGTAGAGCGGTTGACCATGATATTGGGACCATGAACGGCAGGACTCCCTTTTGGCAAAATTCAATCGAAATATTTCAGGATTATTTCATAACAGGAGCAGGGGCGGGATCTTTTGCCAGTGTCTATCCATCCTATCTAAACAAGCCAAGTGGCACGCTGCCCCAACACGCCCATAACGAATACCTTGAATCACTAGTCACAAACGGTGTGGTCGGATCAATTTGTATTGCATGGTTTATTGCCGCAGTCTGTATTGCCACCTATCGCGATTTTACATCACGCAGGGACAAATATATTCGCTATCTCTATACAGGGATGTTAGCTGGAGCGATCTCTTTTTTGGTCCATTCCTTTATGGAATTGAATTTTCATATAAGCTCCAGCGTTGGTATGTATTTTTTTCTTACACTTGGGCTCTTGTGTGCCTCAACCAGGATATCGCAAAGAGCAACAAGATCGTCCGTAACAGACGCACATATACATGTGCATAAACCTGTGCAGGTTGCAGCTTGTGCTGTTGTATCATTGTTGCTGTTCTCTACAGTCACCTTGCAGGGAGGGGAATTGTATGCTGCACTTCAGTTCCCTGACAATACTGCCTATAGCGCTGCAATGGCAAAAGTTGGTTATGAAAAGAGAAAAACACTCAACCATGCCCAACAACTGCTCCCGGAAAAAGAGCGATCAAACAAGGAACTGATAGAACTCTCCTCACGTGCCGCAAAAGCAGCATTCTGGGCACCATTAAATGCCTTATACCCCTACCTACATGCCCAAACCCAGGTCCAGCTGAACGAATATAATACAGCACTCCCACTGCTTGCCTCTGCTCAACAGAAAGAGCCGACCTCTGCCCTTTATTTTAAAACTGCCTCAACTATCCTGGCAGAAATGCAGCAACCTGAACAAGCCATCAAAAAAGGGAAACACGCACTGCGTCTGGATCCGGGAAATTACCCCTATGCTGCTGACTACGCAGCAATGCTGCTGCAACTGGGCATGAAAGATGAAGCATTTACGTATGTACCCAATCTGCTTTCAACGTTTCCTGGTAGGTCCTATAAATCCTTGGCTCTCTATACGAAGCAGCAAATCGTCCCACACGATTTAGCACCCCATGTGCCGGACAGCCTTGCCCCACAATTGGCATTGGCGAAATTATACGAACAGGAAAGCAATATAGCCGACGCTGCAGCCATTTATAACCATGCCCAAAACGTATATGCCCAGACAGACACACTGAAAAAGAATTTTTTCTGGCAACCATACGGCTTTTTTATGCGCCATAACCAACCCGAAAAAGCATTGGAAGTGCTGCGCACAGCAACGCATTACTTCCCGGATGATTTCAAAATACGTGTGAGATGTGCAGAGCTGTATCAAAAGCAAGGCTTGATGAGCTACGGCAATACCTCCTGGCCTTGGCTATGCGACCAAACGATACAGCATTAAGGGAACGGGTAAAGGCTATACAAAGTGACCACTATGCGAACTAATACATCTACCAATATCTTTCGCACGGCTCCGGACTGTTTGGTGCGTCACACGCACCACCTTACTGCCCCCGAACCACAAGCAAAGAAAACGAATCTACCAATATCTTTGGCATGGACCCGGGCCCGTAGGGTGCGTCATACGTACGTATGCCGTAACGGCTGTTGTTCCAGCAGGTTGAAGTCCTGCAAAAGGAGTTGTCCGTACACCTTTTAAGTACCAGGAAGCAGCGTCTGAGTAATCAGGGGTTGTAAGTTTCCCATGGGCGAAGGTGCAGGCCGTAACGAAAGTGAACCTATATGTAGCCTCGTCAACGCTTATATGGAGAAGCCGACCTTTTGTGCGTTAAGGGAAGGCCGCAGTTCTTGAGAAGGGAAAACGGAAGCGTCTCAGGAGATCTCCCGGGGAAGCAGGCTTTTTTATGCGCCATAACCAACCCGAAAAAGCATTGGAAGTGCTGCGCACAGCAACGCATTACTTCCCGGATGATTTCAAAATACGTGTGAGATGTGCAGAGCTGTATCAAAAGCAAGGCTTGATGAGCTACGCCAAAGAGCAATACCTCCTGGCCTTGGCTATGCGACCAAACGATACAGCATTAAGGGAACGGGTAAAGGCTATACAAAGTGACCACTATGCGAACTAATACATCTACCAATATCTTTCGCACGGCTCCGGACTGTTTGGTGCGTCACACGCACCACCTTACTGCCCCCGAACCACAAGCAAAGAAAACGAATCTACCAATATCTTTGGCATGGACCCGGGCCCGTAGGGTGCGTCATACGTACCACCCCCCCTGCCGGAGGCAGGCACAGAACAGCATCAAGCTATACAGAGTGTATGAACATCGCAGGTAATCACGATTTTAAAATCTTTACCAGATGTTTACTATGTTATTTCAATTGATTGACCTATGCTGGAAGGAAAGGCCCGTAGGGTGCGTCATACGCACGTATGCCGTAACGGCTGTTGTTCCAGCAGGTTGAAGTCCTGCAAAAGGAGTTGTCCGTACACCTTTTAAGTACCAGGAAGCAGCGTCTGAGTAATCAGGGGTTGTAAGTTTCCCATGGGCGAAGGTGCAGGCCGTAACGAAAGTGAACCTATATGTAGCCTCGTCAACGCTTATATGGAGAAGCCGACCTTTTGTGCGTTAAGGGAAGGCCGCAGTTCTTGAGAAGGGAAAACGGAAGCGTCTCAGGAGATCTCCCGGGGAAGCAGGGACGGCATGTATCGGAGGAACAACAGTGCAGTGCGGGAGACCCGATGCGGAAATGATTCAGGATCGTAAACCATGGGATATAAGGAGACCCCGAAATTTTCATGGTCCGTATCGGGAGTCGGAGGGGCCCATAGTACCGTTTGAGGACAGGGGACAACATAACCCCTGACCGAGGAAAGGAGCCCTACTTTGTTCATGCAACTAAAGAGCGGAGGATCAGGAGATTGCCTAAGCTATTAACTCCAAACAGTATCAAGACGCTACAGAGGAAGCTGTACCATAAGGCCAAGCAGGAACCTGCTTTTCGTTTCTACGCGCTGTACGACAAGATCTACCGTGCGGACATCCTGAGTCATGCATACGAACTTGTTCGGGCCAATAAGGGCTCCCCTGGAGCAGACGGGGTGAGCATTGAGTCCATCAGTGAAGGAGAAGGGGAGAGTGCATTTCTTGAAAGATTGGGACAGGAATTGCGGGAGAAAAGCTATCGGTGCGATCCAGTGCTCCGAGTCTGGATACCGAAAGCCAACGGGGACAAACGTCCGCTGGGAATACCCACAATACGTGACCGGGTAGTGCAACAGGCATTAAAGCTTGTGATCGAACCGGTATTTGAGGCTGATTTTTGTGACAGTTCGTATGGATTCCGTCCGAAACGTTCAGCACATGGTGCTGTTGACGCGATCAGCAGCGCTTTGGTAAGAGGGCACCATCAAGTGATTGATGCGGACCTGTCAAAGTACTTTGACACCATCCCTCACTCAAAACTTCTGGCAGTGGTAGCCGAACGGATCAGCGATAAGGAAGTCCTGGCGCTGATCAAGCAATGGCTCAAAGCGCCGGTGGTAGAAGATGTGAATGGTCGCCGCCGAACCATAGGCGGAGGAAAGGGAAATCGTTTCGGAACACCGCAGGGCGGGGTCATTTCGCCATTGCTTGCGAATCTGTACCTGCACTTGCTTGACAGGATATGGGAACGACATGATATAGCGCGCCGACATGGTGCAGAGCTGGTGAGATATGCAGATGACTTTGTGATTTTATGCAAAGGGTCTGTTGAACCGTCACTGCAACTGGTCAAAGCGTTATTTGCCAAATGCGAGCTACGGCTCAATGAGCAAAAGACTTCCGTGATAAATGCGAAACAGGAGAGCTTTGACTTTCTTGGCTTCAATTTTCGAATGAGGAAAAGTCGTCGCAGCGGCAAAGTGTATCCCCATGTTGAGCCATCAAAGCGTTCGGTTGATCGGATCAAGTCCAAAGTAAAGCAACTGACCAACCGTAGGAGAACGCTGATACCGTTGCCGAAACTAGTGGAAGAGGTAAACGAAGTCCTCCGTGGTTGGACAGGATACTTTCACTATGAACACAGTACGGAAGTGATGAGCAGAGTCAAGCACTTTACGGAAGAACGAATGCGCAAGCATTTGTGCATCCGTCACAAAGTGAGAACCCGTACTCGTGGATACGAACGGTTCAGTACAGCGTACCTGTACAGATATGTAGGCCTCTATAGAGTTCCAACCTGGGCGAAATGGAAGCGACAGGCGCAAGCCTTATGGTGAAGAACATCGGAAAGCCGTGTACGGGAAAACCGTATGCACGGTTTGATGAGGGAGCATTGAAGAGGCGATATCTTCAGAACACGTAGTAGCCGCGTGCGGCGAGGCGTCTTGAATATAGAAAGGGCCGAAGATACCGGCTGAATCAGTGCTCTACTCTACCACCCCCCTGCCGGAGGCAGGCATAAATCAGCGTCAATCTATGCAGAGTGTAAGAACTTCACAGGTGAACCCATTTTGAAATCTTTACCAGATGTTTACTGTGCATCTTCACCTGATTGCCCTATGCTGCAAGAAACGTAAGGCAAAGCAGCGAGCGTCACACGCACAGTTTAGAAGGGCTGGCAGAACTTCGTTGGTAACTATGTTTTGATTGGCCTATGCTGGAAGGAAAGGCCAAGACATTGTGCGTCATACGCACCGCATTAAAGTTATAGGCAATCAAAAAATTATTAAAACGCTGACCATACACAAATCATGATTGTACATAATTCCGGCAGCCCGAAGCCTTTACAATATAGTTTTAAAATAGGTAACGAGAAGGATAAGACCACGTCGAGGTAGCATTATGTATTTCTGGCACAAT
This sequence comes from Desulfobulbaceae bacterium, assembly GCA_963678525.2. Classification (GTDB taxonomy): domain Bacteria; phylum Desulfobacterota; class Desulfobulbia; order Desulfobulbales; family Desulfobulbaceae; genus Desulfogranum. Next base: position 110,311 of record CAXXDG010000001.1, on the reverse strand, counting down.
AAAAAATTCCATACAGTGTTACATCTTATCGACATCTTGCTCGCAATGGCGAGTTTTACCGGAATCTTTTACATAAAACTATACCATTTGGGCCCATATTCCGGACTTTCCAATGCCTCCAATTACTTTACAATATTATTGCTTTTTCTCTTCTACTATAACTTTTTACTCGCCTTTTTCCATTACTCAACACCAACTATTATTGGGTCTCGTTTCCGTGAGCTGGTTAAATCTATCCTTATCGTATGTCTGAGTAATGTATTTATGATTGTGTCGCTCTACTTTATCCATCAGGCGGAAGTAAGTCGTATCCTGGTTTCTCTGCATGGGCTGAGCCTGTGTACGCTGCTGTATACCAGACGTATGCTGGTCAGCCATTACCTTCGTGTAATTAAATCCAAAGGCAAGGGACAAATACGCATTCTCATTGTCGGCTCCAGGGAAAGAGCAAAGGAAACCATTCGTACCATACAGGATGCTGAAGATGACAACTATGAGATCGTTGGCTGCCTGGAAATAGATCCCACCTTAACGGGTAAATCTGTTGAAGGTGGAGTAACTGTTTTGGATGATATGCGACATTTTAAATTTATCCTGCTTAACCAGGTCATTGACGAAGTCATTTTCGCTGTCCCTCTCAAACAGGTCGACCACGTGAACGACCAGATCGCCTTTGCTGAAAAAATAGGGGTAAAAGTTCGCATCATGCCGGACTGGCAGCTGCAGAAAATAATGTTCAGGCCGGAAACAGCCTCCATATCCTTTGAAAATTTTATAGGCATACCAACCCTTGCACTCTCATCAACTCCCAAAAAGGATCTGGAACTTCTGGTAAAAAGTTTTTTTGATTATTTTGCAGCGTTTTTTAGCATTGTTGTATTGAGCCCTGTGCTCTTGATTATCGCCTTATTGGTAAAACTATCTTCCCCTGGGCCAATCTTGTTCTCTCAAGTTCGGTCTGGGTTAAATGGGAGAAAATTCAATGTCTATAAGTTCCGTACTATGGTCGAAAATGCTGAAGAGCTCAAGGCGTCTTTACAGGCTCAAAACGAAATGGACGGACCAGTTTTTAAAATTGCTAAAGATCCCCGGATTACCCCTATTGGATCTATTCTCCGTAAAACAAGCTTGGATGAATTACCTCAGTTGTTTAACATTCTCAAAGGTGAGATGAGTTTGGTCGGTCCTCGCCCACCAATACCTGATGAAGTTGAGAACTATCAACCGTGTCAGAGAAGAAGGCTCAGCATGAAGCCAGGACTCACATGTATCTGGCAGGTATCTGGTAAACGGAATGATATCTCCTTTGATGATTGGATGAAGATGGATTTACGATATATTGATAATTGGTGTTTGTTGTTGGATTTGAAGTTGTTGTTACGAACTGTTTCTGTCGTTTTAGCAGGTGCAGGTAAGTGATCGACAGCCTGAATAGAGTAAAATGAGATTGTTGAATAACAAAAGTAATTTAGGAAATAGATACACAACAAATAGTTCTGTCCCCTTTTGTTCTTTTGAGAAGCCTATCATTCAATATGCGGTAGAAGAGGCGTTGAATTCAGGTATTGAGCACTTAATCTTTGTTACCGGCGCTGGAGAAACCCCACTCGAAAATCATTTTGATACCAGCTATGAGCTTGAAGACACCCTCCGAAAACGCGGCAAAGAAGAACTACTGAAAGCTGTTGAATCACTTGTGCCAAAACCGGGCAGAATTGTTTATACCCGCCAAAGCGAGCCTCTCGGGCTCGGTCACGCCATCTGGTGTGCCAGAGACATTGTTGGTGATGAGCCTTTTGCCGTTCTCCTTGCCGATGACCTTATAAAAGCAGAAGAACCTGTGCTTGCACAGATGATGAGAGAGTTTGATCGCCTTCGTGCTTCACTTGTTGCCACCATTGAGGTGCCAAAAGAAGAAACCAATAAATACGGTATTCTTGATGCAGAAGCGGCTTATAACGGGACAGTAAGAGTAAAAAATATGATTGAGAAGCCAGATCCGAAATAGGCTCCCTCCAACCTTGCTGCCATTGGACGTTATATTTTCACACCTCGTATTTTTGATTTTCTAGGTGAGCATGAAAGAGGCGCGGGGAATGAAATACAGCTAACAGATTCTATGGTGAAACTGCTAAGTGAACAACCGGTTTTTGGCTATAAATTCAAAGGTACCAGGTTTGATTGTGGTGATAAAGCTGGTTTTCAGATGGCAAACTTTGCGTTTGCAATGGAACATCCTGAAATTCGAGATACCTTGAAAGAGTTTATTGAGCTTAAGTTTTCAGGCCAAAATAATATGGTATAGTTGTTAATAATAATGGTAACTACTCACACCCTAAAAAAGTGTAAAAAAAGCTTGACAGGTTTTTTCTTGTATTTTTTTTGAAATCTAGACTGCTGACAGAAACAGCATGTAAAAGCCTGTAATGCACGCTGTTTACTGCAAACGGTGCTGAAAGATAGTGTTTCGTTGCAAAGTGCCAAAAGCGTTGACTACAGAGCGGCACAGAAGGTCGAAAAAAGCCATGGTATAGTATGGCCATGGCTACAGCAGACAAAACAAGTATACGACAAGAAGTCGACCGTTTGAAACGGGAGTTCGAACAGCTTTGTTCCCATGGCAAGGTGTCACCGGAAATTCAGGTTGTGATGAACAGTCTGCTGACTGTAGTGGAATTGATCTTGGCTGTTTTTCTGGAAAAGAAAACTCGCAAAACACCGAGAAATTCCAGTATCCCCTCATCGCAAACAGATAAAGACGAAACCGCCAGGCAGCAAGCTCCTGGTAAAGGAAAAGGGAAAAAAGTTGGCGGTGCAGTAAGTAATACTCGCATACATGAAACGGTCATCAACTCGCAGGTGACGACATGCGATACCTGTGGAACTCCTCTGGATGGAGAACCTTGCACCAATTATGAGAGACGAACAAAGATAGATATTGTCTTTGAGAAAGTCGTAGAACATGTTGATGCAGAAATAAAGCGGTGCCCCAATTGTGAAGCTGAGGTTAAAGGCAAATTTCCGCAGGATATGCCGGGGAAATTACAGTACGGCAACGGACTCAAAGCATTTGTAATACACTTGATCATCTCTCAGATGGTTGCTTTGAATCGAGTTCAGAAGCAGGTCTCAGCGATGATCGGTACGGTTATTTCAGAGGCCAGTCTCCTGAAATTTGTTTTACGGCTTCACCTGGCGCTGGATGCCTGGGAAAAGAATGCAATTGAAACCCTTCTGCAAGCCCCTTCAATGCATGTGGATGAGACCTCCTTCCGGGTTGAAAGAAAGAATCATTGGATTCACGTTTATTCTTCCGGTGGAACAACGCTGAAATTGTTGCATCGCAAACGAGGCAACGAGGCCATCGTCGGCCTGAATATCATTCCGAGGTACGGTGGTGTGATTATTCATGACTGTTGGGCATCATATTTGTCGTATGATCATTGCGGCCATGGACTTTGCGGATCACATCTGCTGAGGGAGTTGACGTTTGTTGTTGACTCCAATAACTACAGGTGGGCTCGTAACGTTAAAAAGGTGTTGCTTGAAACGTGTCGTATTGTAGCAAACCGCGAAGAGAAATGCCTGACAGATGACGAATATGCCAAGCTGCAAAAACGGTACCGCAACATCCTGACACGAGGAGGCAAAGAATTACCAGAAATACCGCCCAAACCGAAAGGAAAGCGTGGCAAGATGGCAAAGTCTGACGCACATAATCTCTGGGAGCGTTTAAAAAAGCATGAAACAGCGGTTTTGCTCTTCGCTAAAGATCCCAATGTCCCCTTTACTAATAACAGAGCAGAAAGAGACCTGCGTATGGCAAAAGTAAAGCAGAAAATATCAGGCTGTTTTCGGCGTAAACAGTATGCTGAGGCCTATTGTAGAATTTCAAGTTATCTGCAGACAATGGCAAACCAAGGGGTTAATCCCCTGGTAGCAATCCAGTTGGCTTTAGCGGATGACGCGCCAGATGCTCAGAATGAAGGGTGTGAGTAGTTACTAATAATGAACTACAAATATGATTTTGTATTATTGGAACCATCTTATTGGCATATATCGCATTCGGATTACGATTTAAAATGTATCGCTGATATCTTATCCTATCTTGGATATAAAGTTGCAGTAGTAGTATTTACTGAGAATCATTTTCATGACAATCAACAATATGATAAGATAGAAATCTTCCCAAGCAAAACTTTTCCAGATATTGAGTACGTAAGTAAAGAAAAGAATAAATTCTTGAAGTGTTTAAAAGAAATTGTGTTAGATTTTAGAAGATATCGTTATTTTTCAGTGATATTACGTGAAACTAGTACTCTGACTGGTAATCTTTATATAGGTATGTTGACGCCTAATGTTTTGCCAGTAATGTTGGCCTCCCAAAAAGGGCGGTATTTTTTGTGGGGAATACGGTCTTATTATTTGAGCAATATTGGTTTCGAACTCAGTAGAAACCCTTTCTATTTAATTAAATCTGTCGTTTTAAAATTCTTAATCAAAAGAAATAAAAAATTTTACTTATTTGTTTCTAACCATTTAATTTGTAATGAATTTAAAAAAATACTCAAGGAGAAGACTAGAATAATAGAAAGACCGGAAAGATTAATTCAAGAAATGCCCAACCAAGAGTACCGTAAACTCTCTCAAAATTTCACATTGCTAACAATTGGAGCTATCAGGCCAATAAAGAATATAGAATTTGCCTTGGATGTAGTTAAAGATATGAACTTAACTTATATCGTTGCAGGGTCTTACAGTAATGCATATGCTGAAAAAATTAGGGGGGAAATCGTTGGAATGAACCGAAAGAATATTATTGCAGTAAATAAATACCTTTCGGATGAAGAATATGTCGATTATCTCCACAAAGCACACTTTGTTTTGCTTAGTGATAAAGAAGAACCTTCTGTCTCTTCAAACGGGACATTTATGGATGCGTTATTGAACTGTAGACCTGTAATAGTTCCAGATCGTGAACCATTTAAATTTTACATAGATAGATATGGGGTAGGGTTGAAGTATGTGGTTGATGATAAGGGTTCTTTGAAAAAAGCAATCGAAGAAGCACGTGCTGTCGGCATACAGCACTTCGCTGATAATATCCGAAAATTTCAAAAAAACTTTCATATAGAAAGTGTGGCAAATAGACTAAGTGAGAAATTTGCTTCTTTGTTGGATGTATATGAGGATACCTAAGATTGTCACACTGCGGTGTATCAAGTCTTTTTTTGCAAGAGGACATACTCGTACTCTGAAGGCAAAGAAACAAGTCCTTCTCTCATATGTATATCAGGGAGCAGACGTTCTGCTAGGTTTTTGGCTCATTCGTTTAGTGCTCGACTACCTTGATGTCGAAAAATATGGAATTTGGCTTGTGCTTTTTTCTTTTACTGCTTGGCTTAATCTCATGGATGTGGGGATAGCCCAAGGGCTTCGGAATAAGTTTGCTGAGTCAATAGCTAAGCAGCAAATAGAAAAAGCTAAATATTATGTGAGCACTGCTTATGCAATTATAATATTTATCAGCACAGTATTTTTTGTCCTCTTTTTATGTGTAAACCATTTTATTGATTGGACAAGAATTTTAAATGCTTCTCCAAGTTTAAAAGATGATCTTGATCTTTTGGCGCTATTTGTTTTTGGCTCATTTTCATTAACGTTTGTGTTGAAAATCATAACGACGTTGCTTGTAGCAGACCAGAGGCCGTCCATCCTTTATTTAAAGAATTTAATTGAGAAGATTTTAAAGGTAATCTTAGTTTTTGCGCTAATCTGCACAACAGAAGGGTCGTTGTTGAGTTTGGGCATAGCTTATAGCTTAATCCCCATTGTGGTGTTGTTAGGGATAACATTCTATTATTTCGCAAGAGATTTTAAAAATGTTAGACCGGCTTGGGAATATGTAAGCATGCGCTATCTTGATGATCTCATCGGTCTTGGATGGAAATTTTTTGTTATACAGATTGCTGTTGTTGTTCTTTTTGCAACAGATAATATTATAATCACGCAACTTTTAGGGCCTGAACATATAACTCCTTATGAAATTTCGAAGAAATATTTTAGCATTCCTCTTATGCTCTTTATAGTTTTGGTTCAACCGTTGTGGTCGGCTGTGACTGACGCATTTTATAAAGATGATTATGCTTGGATTCGCAGAAGCGAACGACGGTTAATCAAGATCTATGGCAGTTTTGTTGTGTTAACAGTAGCTATGCTCTTGTTAAGTAATAAAATATACAGTGTATGGTTAGCAGACAGTGTTCAAATTCCATTTCGATTATCGGTTCTTTGGGCTGTGTTTACTATGGTAATGATGGTAAGTTCAATGTACACGAACATTATCAATGGGCTTGGTAAAGTTACTATATCGCTGGTAACCGCTACTTTTAATCTACTAATAAATATTCCCTTATCTTTGTTGTTAGGGGGATATCTGGGGTTGGGGTCAAGTGGGGTATTACTTGCTACTATATTTTGTGTGTTTATTTCATGTTGTCTGAGAATAATTCAATTTAAATTAATAATTAACCAACAAGCAAAAGGTATATGGGCAAAATAATTAAACCAGATTTCATTATTGTCGGTGCTGCGAAAAGTGGCACGACAACTCTACATAAGTATTTGAGTCAGCATACAGATGTTTTCATGAGTATCCCAAAAGAGACAAATTATTTTGCTTTTAGAGATCCAGAATTTGTATTCAATCAAGAGTTTGTCCAAAAAAACTATATAGATGACTCAATTAAAACTGAATCAGACTATATTGCTTGCTTCGCAAGAGCTAAAAGTTACCAAATAGCAGGCGAGGCTTCGCCAAGTTACCTTTATAACAAGAATACGCCGCTGCTAATTAAAAACGCTCTTCCAAACTGTAAGATAATAATAATTTTACGCAATCCTGTTGATAGGGCATATTCAAATTTTAAACACCATCTGAGGATAAACATTGAAACAACGGCCTCATTTGAAAGAGCACTTGCGTTGGAAAAAAGACGAATTAGTGAGAAATGGTGGTGGGGGTTCCACTATTATGCTGCTGGACTTTATTATGAACAGGTTAAAAGGTATTATGAACTCTTTCCAAGAGAAAATATTCTTACACTAATATATGAAGATTTCTTTTACGAAGAGGAGAAGAATATCGGTGAGGTATACAACTTTCTGGGGATTAACAAGTTGGAGTCAAAGCTAGAAAAAACAATATTGAATAGTTCTGTTTATCCTCGATTTTATAATCTACAAAAAATAATTAATAATAAAGAGGTAAAAAGCCTGTTCAAAAAAGTTGTCCCAATTACTTTTGGAAAAAGGATTGTTAAGTATATAAATATACGTAACAAAAGAGATAAGATTTTGGCAAAGAAAATTCAAGCAAAGCTTGCACAATCATATAATGCTGACGTTAGAAAACTTGAAGGATTGATCCAAAAAGACCTGGCCGTATGGGGAATCTATTGAAGATACTAATTGTAAATACAAATGAAAATCGAGGTGGTGCTGCTATTGCAGCTAATCGTTTGCATTGTAGTCTTCGAAAATTTGGTGTGAATTCGACGATGCTTGTATTGGCAAAAGACAGTAGTGATGAGCATGTCGTATTAGTACATAACAATAGGATTAAAAACAAAATCTGCTGGGAAATTAACGCGCTGATAAAGAGGCATGATTTTAGAATGCCTGTTCAAAATAGTGAAAAAACATATTTTTCAAATTTGTATTCTTGCAACCATATTAAAAGACATATTAAACGAATAGACCCAGATATTATTCATTTACATTGGGTAAACGACAATCTGTTTAATCTTGGTGAACTGCGAAGAATCGGACGACCAGTAGTTTGGTCATTGCATGATATGTGGCCATTTACAGGGGGATGCCATTACGATTGTGGGTGTGGACGGTTTCGTGATGATTGTGGGAGGTGTCCTCTCCTCAATTCGGATCAGTCTGATGACATAACTAACAAGATCTATCGCAAAAAAAAACAATTATATGGAGAAATAAAACCTCTTTATATTCTAGGGTTGAGTCGATGGATTTGTGATTCTGCAAAAACAAGTTCCTTGCTTTCAGAATGTAAAATCAAAAATATACCTAATTGCATTGACACGAAAAAGTACAGACAGGGTGATCGAATTGTATTGCGAGATGATCTAGGGGTGTCTAATGAAAAGACTCTAGTCCTTTTTGGGGGCGTCGATGGTGTCGGAGATCCCCGTAAGGGATTTTCCTATCTTATTGATGCGTTGATGCAGTTAGATCCAGCAAAGTATGAGCTTGCTATATTTGGTAGTAATAATGTGCCTGAGATATTGAATTCTTTCAAAGTACATAATTTAGGTTTTATTAGAAACGTAGAAAAGATGGTTGGAATATATTCCTGTGCTGATATTCTGGTTCTTCCTTCAATACAAGAAAACCTATCTAACGTTGTGATGGAGAGTCTGGCATGTAGCACTCCCGTTGTGGCATTCGATATTGGTGGTAACCGGGACATGATCAAGCATAAACACAATGGTTATCTTGCGAAGATAAAGAGTGCAAAATCACTAGCTGAAGGTATTGAATGGTTAGCGCTGAATGATTTGCGGGAGAATGCAAGATGTTTTGTTCAAGACCATTTTGCAGAAGATGTCGTTATTCCCCAATATATAAATTTTTATCGGGACTTATTGAATTAAAATGGAAGAAGGGCCCAAATTTTACTTATTGAGTGAAGTTTGATCAGGGTTTATGAATCGAGTGGATTAAAAAATATATGAAGGAATTTTGTGTTAATAGCTATTTTTATGCCCTTGCATTTTCGCCGATTTTAGCATTTTTACTCTCTGCTGTTTCTTCTGTGGGGTATTATAATATTATCGGTTTTATTGGCCAGATACTTCTTGTTATTTTAGTATTTGAAAAAGTAATTTCTTCTAATTTAATAAAAGTCCCATTATATATCTACCCTCTTATTATGATGGGGGGCTATTCTCTTGTTTGGGGGTTTTATAATGGTATGGTACAAGAACGTGGTTTAGTTATGCATTTTTTTAACAACCAATCTCTTAAGATTGCAATGCTATTATTAGTTATTGAAAATCACAGATTTGATGCAAAATACATAAAGATAGTTTTTTTTCTTCTGAAATTAACTCTGCTGATAGCGGCGGTTTTTACTATAATACAATTAATTTATACCCCATACTTTGCTACTAACATTGACTATATAAGGAATGTAAACAATGGGTTTTATGAAATACGACGGCGATCAATCTTTGGTTTTACGCATAAGTTAGATGTCGGTATGTCCTTGGTGCCTATCTTTTCAATCGTTTTGTCGGCATTGCTGTATTTCAAAACAAAAATTACTGCAATATTACCTTATTTTCTTTGCGCTTCTATTGTTTGCTTTGGATTTAATTCTAGATGGGTCCTCCTCAATTTTGCCGTGGTTACACTCCTTATTGTTATGTATTCAAAAAATAAGATGGTTAGTTTGCAGAAATATATTTTAGTATTGATAGTTCTGACAGTCTCTTATGTTTTTTTGATAAGTCTCAGTGGCGAAGATTTTGGATTGCTAGTTCAGAACAGACTTAATGATAGTGATAATGGCAGATTGGATAGCATCAGGTTGTTTTGGTATTTTTTTTCTCAGAATCCGGTGTTTGGCAGAGGCTTTCATATTACTGATGAGCATTCGTTTTTATTGAGTAGTATTCACCAGATTCACATTGGTTATCTTGCTTTTCTTGATAATTGGGGGTTTGTTGGAGGTTTATTTCAGTTTTCATTTTGGGGGCTATTCGTTATGAAACTGTACCAAGAGGCTAAAATTAGCAACTACTGGGGGGCGTTTATGGCGTTTTTAACATTCCTCATTGCTAATTTAACTTTGGTTGATTATTGGATTTTTCATTATGGCTTAATCCTGTCTTTTGTTTTTCATAGATATTTCGTGGTGTTATCGCGAGATGGGGTGGGTGCGGTTAATAATTGAGTATATCTTTTACGTTTTGAAATTATTTTTTTTTGGGGTTGTGACGGTTGAACTTGATGAAGAATGGAGTTAGCTCAAAAAATTCTGCTCATCCAACGAAAAGAATGAACTTGCTCATACTATGTAAGTCACAATTTGGGTCGCATATTGATACTTTTTTTTACTGTAAATATTTGAGAAAAAATCATAATGTCACTTACTTGTGCTGGGACTATTGGCGACCAAAGCAGAACCTACCCGATGTAAAAATCGTTTATGTTTCTCGGATTGGTAATATTCTAATAAGAAATATAAATTTTCTTAAAGCAGCTATTAAATATCTTCATAACAACTCTGTTGATGTATGCTTTATAAAGTATTTTAATGGCTGTCATATCCTTCGCCTACTCTACCCTAAAACAGTTTTCGTTTTTGATATTAGAACGGGCAGCATAGTCCAAAATATTTTTTCTAGAAGATTATATAACGTGTGTTTGAGATTTGAATCGATGTTTTTCAAAAATGTAACGGTTATCTCAAAATCCCTCGCTCAAAGATTTTGGTTAGCAAAAAAAGCTACAATTCTACCTTTAGGGTCTATCCCTCTCTCCAGAGTACGAAAGACATTTGAAAACCTGAAACTTGTTTATGTAGGTACATTGCAAGGCAGAAATATAGAAAAAACAATATACGGTTTTGCTGAGTTCTTAAATTCAAACGATAGCAATATAGAGTGTTCGTATACAATTGTTGGCGATGGTTTTTCTGGAGAGGTCGACCGATTCCGCTTGTTATGTAAGGAACTAAAAATTGATGATAAAGTTACTTTGGTTGGAAGAGTACCGTTTGACCAACTATCAGAGTATTTTGATAGCCATAATGTAGGAATATCATTTGTACCAATGATTCCTGTTTATGATGTGCAACCTGTAACTAAAACCTTTGACTATCTTCTTTCAGGAATGCCAGTAATAGGAACTGCTACGTCTGAAAATAAGCTTGTTATAAATAAGAATAACGGTCTTCTTATTGAAGATACTTCAGAAAGCTTTGCTGCCGGACTTGTTGAATTTTTAACTATCAAAGATCAATTTAGTAGTGAAGAGATATTGACTAATTCGATGAAATATCATTGGGAAAGGATTGTTACTGATTTAGAAGCGTATTTTGAGTCTTGTTCTGAAAAGAGTGAATACAAATAGTGATTTGGTAAAGAAATAATGGGCACTTTCATAAGTTTGGATTTGTATTCAACAAGGATGTGTCGTTTTGGCCCAAAGAAGAAAAAATATACTAAAGAATTCAAGGAAGAACTTGTAAAGATGATGTAATTGCCAGTTATGAAAAATACAGCTTAAGAAAATGTCCGTTTTTATTGGTCAATATCAAGATAGAGTGGCTTTCTGATAATGGTCTGTATTATCTTGCTAAAGATACTGTGCAATTCGGGCGAAACCTTGGTTTGAAAACCTGTACAACACCGGCATATAGTCCGCAACGTAATGGAATGGAAGAGGCTTTCGTGAATAAGTTTAAGCGTGATGACGTCTATGTGAATGATAGACACAGATACCAACACTGTAATGACACAGCTTGGTTATTTGTTTGAATATTATAATGAATATCAACTAAATACGTGATTACCAACAAACCTCAGCCAATTTTAGCAGGCGCTGCGGCATCGGTGGAGTTTGCATAACGACATATGCCAGACGGTCCACCATTTTATCCAACTCGAAGCGCCTGTTGAAGCGGTAGCAAAATTCGGCCAGGTACCTGGGGAGGTGGCAAGAGCTCACGTGGTGGTAGGTGCCTTGTAGAGAATTTTTCACATTACCGAGCATGACATTTATCCATTTGAAAACATCAAACTCATCATACCCGTTGGCCGTGTATGCTATGATGGGTTCGTGGCTACACCCCGCGTCTTTGACAGCAGGGAAGCAGTTCAAACCATCAGATACCACCAATGTGCCTGGGACTAAATGTTTAACCGCCCAGACCGCCAACTCGTCTTTGGTGAAGCCGAGCACTTTGCTCATACGCATTTTAAGGGAATGCCCTTCTGAGGAAAGAGAGACTGAGGCGACAAAAGGTGTTTTGCCTGAAGCACCTCGTCCTCTTGCGCCGTCGCCCTTTTTGCCACCCCAGTATGCATCATCGATAACGACTAGCTCCCGTAAAGGTCGGTTATCATCCCTTTCTTTCATGGTTTGCTGGAGTTTATGCTTGATCCGGAGAGCAGTGTTGGCAGAAACACCAAGGGTACGTCCAAGATTCAGCGATGATATACCGTCCTTGGATTGGGTAATGAAATATATAGCCAGAAACCAAACTGTAAGCGGCAGCTTGGTAGATGCAAATATAGTCCCGGCTGTCAAGGATGTCTGGCTATGGCAAGAGTTACATTGCAAGACTTTACGGGATTCGATTTTGCAGTGCCCAGTGTGGCCGCACTTAGGGCAAACGAAGCCACGCGGCCATCTGAAAACAAACAGGCGCTGGTAACATTTTGATTCGTCACCATATTGGCTGAGAAACTCTGTCACACTTAGACCTTTTTGGAATTGGATACGATTTTTTGCCATGATAACCCTCCATTTGATTTGCTCTTAATGGATTATGACATGGCTGGTTACTCATATAGTGAGTAACCCCCGCAAAAAATAACTATGGCTGAAAATGAGTGGTAATCACGACTAAATAAGGGGAAAGGGATGGCTCATCCAAGAGAGTTTTTAAGGAAAAACAAACAACTTTTGCAACAAGGATAAAGTGTCCGAATTTATAGGGGCAACTCCAGATCAGTCAATGTTACCCTCTGAGTTAGAGTCGGCTCTGGATCCCCGACTATTGGAAATAATGTGAAAAATGGTGCAGGGGAAAAAGTGTTAGGACCAATTGTAATTGGTGATAATTCTCACATTGGAGCGAACGCTGTTGTTATAAAGAATATCCCTTCAAATGTTACTGCGGTTGGTATTTCCTGCAAGGATTGTTAGAAAACGCGATTGATTATTATGATAAAAATAAGGATGAAATGATGGATGCTTCAGTGTTAATAACATTACCAAGCCTCAACGATCAAGGTGGCGTGGCTAGTTATTATAATAGTATTCTTCCTTATCTACAAAACAATCACGTAGAAATATTGGAGATTGGGCGCACTGGGAAATCATCTAAATATTTACACCCGATTTATGATCAAATGCGATTTGCGCAAAGACTTTCCAAAGGTCATCCACAGCTGGTACATATAAATCCATCTCTGAATTTTAACTGTCTCATTCGGGAAGGTTTATTTGCATGGCAGGCGAAAAAGAAGGGGGTTCCGTTTGTAGTATTTTGGCGTGGATGGAGCAAAGAATTTGAAAAAACTGTCGAGAAGAGATTGTTAAGATTTTTTAAAAACACGTTGGGGCAGGCGAATGCTTCTATCGTGTTATCATCTGAATTTAAAGATGTACTTGAGTCTTGGGGGATTTCTGCACCGATTTATACTGAATCTACATGTGTGGCCGATGAGCTGCTGTATGACTTTGAGGCAGAACAAAAATGGAACAAATTTAATAATGAAGAGACTATTCGAGTCCTTTTTCTAGCAAGGCTTGAAAGAGAGAAAGGTATCTTTGAAACTATTGATGTAATTAATATGCTTGTGGAAAAGGGGTTCCCTGTCACTTTAACAGTTGCGGGCGATGGGAGTATACGTAATGAGTGCGAAGAATACACTCGTAGTTTAGGAGTAGATTCAGATCGTATCGTGTTTTTAGGTGATGTGAGGGGAGATAAAAAATCAAAAATATTACGCGAGCATCATATCTATTGTTTCCCGACATATTATGGCGAAGGTATGCCTAATTCTGTGTTGGAGGCAATGGCTTTTGGTATGCCTGTTATTACGCGGCCTGTTGGTGGGTTAGTTGATATGTTTCAGGACCAGAAGATGGGATACCTCGTAAAAGGGAAAAGACCTGAAGAGATCGCTAATTGTCTTGCAAAATTGATCCTCGATCGCAAAAAAATGGCTGAGATTGGTCTGTATAACGCTGATTATTCTAAAAAGCATTTTATGGCTTCTGTTGTGAGTAAACGTTTGCTTGAAATTTATGATGATATTTTGAGAAACGATGTGAAAAATGGATAAATCAATTCTTAACGGTAGCCAGTGGATTTATCTTCTTTTTATCTTCATTACATTAACTTTCGTTATTTTCATTAAGCAATACCAAAACTCGCGTGATATCAGTATTTATTTTGCTAGTCATTTGATCGATTTTGAAAAAAACAAATTACATTCCAAACACTATTTAAATCAGGTGGCTGCTTACCAACTAGAAAATGAGCATATTGAGAAAGAACCTATCATTTATATAGGCGATAGTCACATCCGGAAATTTGATCTTGAGCTGATTGGGCTGGAGGAACCTGTCTTTAACCATGGAATTAATGGTGACACTACTTTGGGAGTCCTTGGGAGATTAGAGAAAAACGTAAATAATGCTCAACCTGGTAAAGTGTTTCTGATGGTCGGTTATAATGATATAAAATACAGAAAGACAGAGGATATACTCTTTAATTATAGAAAAATTATCGAAAATATTTCTGCTGTTGATATTTTCATTTTCAGTTTGTTGCCGGTTGAAAAAGATCGATCCTTGGTTAACAAGAAAATTATTTTTCTTAATGGGGAAATTAAAAAATTATCACTGCAATATGGTGTTCGATTTATAGATCTTTACTCGTCTTTTTTAAACCAAGAGACAGGTGGAATTCAAGATAAATTCACTTCTGATGGGACGCATTTGACCCAAGCAGGATATTTGTTATGGGTTAATCTGTTAAAGAACTATTTTCAAAGAAAAGAAAATGATATTAAGGAAAATTAAACACCACGTTGGGTGTTTATTTCGATCATTGCTTGCTATCAAATATCGGGCTATGGGCGTTCAGATTGGGGGGGGGGTGTTTCATCTCGCAGGGGGCCTGGCTGGATGAAAGGCGGGGTAAGATCATTATAGGTGACGGTGTGAGCATTACACGGCATGTAAAAATACTTTCCCATGATGCAACAGCATCAAGGTTGAACCCTGGTGATAAGGGTGAATATGTAACAACCTTGGAGAATAACTGTTTTATAGGGATGGGAGCGATCATTTTACCCGGCGTAACAATAGGTAGCGAGTCAATTGTTGGGGCAGGGGCGGTTGTCACCAAGGATATTCCTCCTGGTTGTTTGGTTGCAGGTAATCCTGCACAGATCATAAAAAAGCTCGACCAGGTAACTGGCGTTTGGAAAGCTGTTTGACGTAAGGTTAGGTCGATGAAAAATTTTACTTGGTATTTTAATCGGCTTTCCAAGATGCCTCCAGCGGAAATGGCTCACCGTTTTAAGCAAAAATTAAGAGAAAAAGTTGATGAAAAGCAACTACGCAGGGGGAATCTTTTTATAAAATTTTCTTTCGGCTTATCTGATTTTGTATGTGTGGATGGTCCGTTATCATGGCTGTCGCGAGATACGGTTCCGCAGAATTTTTCAGCGTGCCCGCAGTCAATTGATACTTTCGGAATAGTTGTGCCATTTTCTGAACAAATAGATTGGCATACAGATCCAAAGACAGGTAAGCGATGGCCTTTGGATTTTTGGCCCAACGTCAATATCCGAGACGGTAAGAAGGTCGGTGGCCCCAAATTTGTATGGGAAATAAATAGGTTGTATTTTTTTACTCAGCTTGGATTTGCTTATGCAAAGACAGGTGAGAGGGAACATGCGGCTAGCCTATTTGAATTGCTTGCAGATTGGCTTGAAAATAATCCATATGGTTTTGGTGTAAATTGGACAAGTGGCATAGAGGTGAGTGTCCGGCTTGCAAATGTGATTTGGGCCTTATCGTTACTCAATGGGTATAAGATATCCGCTGAACAGGAGAACAAGCTTGGAGAATTTGTCTATTGTCATTGTAGACACCTTTACCGTTACCAGTCAAAATATTCTTCTAATAATAACCACGCTATCGCTGAAGCGTTCACGCTTTTTCTGATTGGTGTTTTTTTTCCCTCTTTTCCCGAGGCCAGGAAATGGCTTGAGTTTGGGAAAGGTGTACTTGAACGGGAGGGGGTAAGGCAGATATTGCCAGATGGCGGCAGCTATGAATATTCTACAACCTACCTCTCCTTTGTTTTTGATTTTTTTCTCCTTTTCAAACTGATTACCGATAGACACGGAATACCGTACAACAACGAATTGAATGATCGGCTTGAACGGTCCTGTGAATATATAGCTGCGCTGCTGGATGAAAATGGAAATATCCCCAACATTGGAGATCAGGATAGCGCGGTACTCGTGAATTTTGGGTTGAGCAACCATGAGAACTTTGGCTCCATTCTTAACACAGGTGCTGTTCTTTTTAACAGGCCTGAATTTGTTCGAGATACTTTTCCTGATTTTAAAACCGTTGCCTTGTTGGGTGAGGAAAAGGTCGCTGCGTTTCATGAGCGCTTGCAGAGTTCTACGCAAGATGAATATGAGCTATCACATACAAGGCTCGAACAGAGCGGCTTGTCTGTTATTTCAGATAGGACAGAAAAACACTGGATTCATTTTGTTGGCAATGCCACAGCATTGGGGATGCCGCCCTTATATGCCCACGGTCATCTCGATGCCTTGAGTTTTTATCTGTCTGTTGATGGCGTCGAATTTTTTGTCGATCCTGGGACCTATTTATATCACTCAGGCGGGAAATGGCGGACATATTTCAGGAGCACCGCTGCCCATAATACGGTGCGGATCAATAGAACGGACTTTACCGATATGCCCGGTGATTTCATGTTTGGAAAGCCCTATATGATCACACATCATAGTCTGGAAAAAAGTGATGGTGTGGTTGTCTGGCAGGCGGAACATGATGCCTATGCGAGGCTGCCTGAAAAGGTCGGTCACCGCCGATGTGTGTCTTGGTTTCGGCAGGAAATGGAATTTGTTGTCGAAGATAAAATCAGCGCTGCAGGATCATGTGAGGGGGAATGGTTTTATCATCTGCATCCTGATTGTGAGGTGACCCAAGCGGACAACACGATTCATATCCGGAATTGCGGTATAGAAATTGAACTTGCGGTAGATGCATCGCTGGATGTTTGCCTTTATCGAGGCTGTGAGGAACCATTACTCGGATGGTTTTCCAAGTCATTCAATCACCTGCAGGAAGCATGGACCATCGCTGCTACAGGACAGTTAAAAAAGGAAAACCATATTGTTTCAAAAATCAACATCCTTCCTTGAATATTGAAGAAAAATTAACAAACGAGAGTTACAAGTATGAAAATTAGTATTTTCGGCATGGGGTATGTCGGTGCGGTATCGGCAGGCTGCCTGGCCGATGAAGGACATGAGATAATTGGGGTAGATCCTGTAGAAGATAAGGTGAATTTGATCAACAATGGCCAGACCCCCATCATAGAAAAAGATATTGGCGAAATAATTAAACGAACTGTTACTGACAAGCTGCTCCAAGCCACTACCAACGCTGTTGAAGCTGTATTAGCGACTGATATCTCCTTTGTTTGTGTTGGCACACCAAGCCAGTTGAACGGCAACCTTGATCTCAAGTATATCAGGCGGGTTTGCGAACGTATCGGGATGGCAATAAAAGAGAAGAAGAGTTATCACGTCGTCGTTATTCGGAGCACCATTTTACCCGGAACCATGAGAAATGTCGTGATTCCAACCCTGGAAGAAACTTCCGGGCTAACAGCAGGAAAAGGATTTGGGGTCTGCAATAACCCTGAGTTTTTGCGAGAGGGTACAGCTGTATATGATTATCATAATCCGCCCAAGACAGTTATAGGAGAATCAGATACAAAGGCCGGGGATGTTCTTACTGAAATTTACGCTGGCCTTGACGCTCCGTTAATCCGCACTGATATCGAAACCGCTGAAATGGTAAAATATGTGGACAACTGTTGGCATGCATTAAAAGTAGGCTTTGCCAATGAGGTCGGAAATATCTGTAAGGAAATAGGTGCGGACGGGCACAAGGTTATGGATATATTCTGTCAGGATACCAAACTGAATATCTCTCCTTACTATATGAAGCCGGGGTTTGCGTTTGGTGGTTCATGCCTGCCAAAAGATTTGCGGGCATTAACCTATAAAGGCCGCAATCTTGACCTGGAATTGCCTATTTTAAATGCCATTTTACCAAGCAATGAGTTGCAGGTTGAGCGTGGTTTAAAGATGATAATGCAAAAGGGGACCAGGAAAATTGGAATCCTGGGTTTCAGTTTTAAAGCCGGCACCGATGATTTACGCGAAAGCCCGGTTGTTGAAGTCATAGAGCGTCTGCTTGGTAAAGGCTATGATGTAAAAGTGTATGACCAAAACGTGAACCTGGCTAAACTGGTTGGTGCCAATAAAGATTACATCCTAAACAGGATCCATCATATTTCTAAAATCATGGTAGGCAGTATTGATGAGGTTTTAGAGCATGCCGAAACTATTGTAATTGGTAATGGTGCAGCAGAGTTTAGGGAGATTATGTCCCTGGTCCATGCCGACCAACATGTTATAGATTTGGTAAGAATTACCCAAGAGCTTACAACAAGTGACCAATATGACGGCATCTGCTGGTAAAAAAAGAAAAGTTTTAATTATCATAGAAAATCTGCCTGCCCCGTTTGATAGAAGGGTATGGCAGGAGGCAACTACTTTAAGGGACGCGGGGTATGGTGTTTCGATCGCCTGTCCCACCGGCAAGGGCTATGAAAAGAAATATGAAGTAGTCGAAGATATATCGATTTACAGATATAACCTTCCCACCGAAGGTGCTGGGGCGTTAGGCTATCTGCTGGAATATTCTGCAGCGCTGTTTTGGCAGTTTTTTCTGGCATGTAAAATTTTGATTGGGCCGGGATTTGATGTGATCCACGCATGTAACCCACCGGACAATATTTTTCTTGTTGGCGGATTTTTTAAGCTGTTTTTTCGTAAAAAATTTTTGTTCGATCACCACGATATCAACCCTGAATTGTATGAGGCCAAATTCAGCAGGAGAGACTTGTTTTATAAAGTCATGCTGTTGTGGGAACGCTGGACTTTTAAAACCGCCGATGTGTCGATCGCGACCAATGAATCATATAAAAAAATAGCGGTTGAAAGAGGAGGAATGCCTGCTGACAGGGTGTATGTTGTCCGCAGCGGGCCAAAATTAGACAGGCTTAAAATAATTCCGCCCGTCATGGAGTTAAAGAAAGGAAGAAAATATCTTGTTGGCTATGTCGGTGTAATGGGAGCACAGGAAGGCATAGATTATTTGCTTGAATCTGTTCAATACATAGTACAAACAATGGGGCGGCAAGACATTCATTTTGGTCTTGTTGGTGGCGGTACGGATTTGGAGAGTATGAAAGCCTATGCGGCAGAGTTGGGGGTAGCGGAGTATGTTACCTTTACTGGCCGGGTGCCTGATCAGGAGTTGCTGGAAATGCTCAACACGGCAGATGTTTGTGTGAATCCTGATGTTGCTAATGAAATGAATGATAAATCAACCATGAATAAAATCATGGAATATATGGCTCTTGGTAAACCCATTGTGCAGTTTGATCTTACAGAAGGACGGTTTTCGGCCCAACAAGCTTCTCTGTATGCGAAAAAGAATGATGTTGCAGATATGGCTGAAAAGATAGTTGAGCTACTGGAAAACCCTGAGTTGAGGAAAGAAATGGGGGAGTTTGGGCGAAGCCGTGTAGTAAACGAATTGGAATGGAAATACGAAGCACCAAAACTTTTACGTGCTTATGACGCTGTTTTCGAACGGTAATGTATCTTGGCTCGTCAAAATGGTAGCAAGCAGTCACCCGCAATAGAATTGTGCAGATGAGCTAGATGATTGCTAAACAACACCTGAAGATACAGTATGAGCTTCAGGACAGTATGAAAACATTGAAAGGGATTGGGCAAAAATTTCTAAGGTTAGATTAGAAATAGAGTCTTTGGGCTGCTTAGGGCACTTATACACTCAATTTAAGGTAGTTTGATGAAAAAGGCTTTGATAACCGGTATTACCGGACAGGATGGGGCGTATCTTGCGGAGTTCCTTTTGAGTAAAGGATACGAAGTTCATGGTATAAAAAGACGGACGTCTTTGTTTAATACGGACCGTATTGATCATATTTATCAGGACCCGCATGCTGATAATCGTAGATTCATCCTCCATCATGGTGATATGACTGATTCTTCGAGTCTGATTCATATTATTGAGAAGGTGCACCCGGATGAAGTTTATAACCTTGCAGCACAATCGCATGTTGCTGTCTCTTTTGAGGAACCTGAATATACCGCCAATTCAGATGCCCTGGGCACATTGCGAGTGCTTGAGGCTATACGGATTTTGGGGTTGACTGGGAAAACGAAGTTTTATCAGGCCTCAACGTCTGAGCTTTTTGGTAAGGTGCAGGAGATGCCACAAACCGAAAAGACGCCATTTTATCCTCGATCTCCCTATGCCGTGGCTAAGATGTATGCTTATTGGATAGTTGTTAACTACCGGGAAGCGTATGGCATCTATGCCTGTAATGGTATTCTTTTTAACCATGAATCCCCGCTTCGTGGTGAAACTTTTGTTACCCGGAAGATCACCCGCGCACTTGCCCGTATATCTCTTGGGTTACAGGAGTGTTTGTATCTCGGTAATCTTGATGCAAAACGCGACTGGGGCCATGCCAAAGATTATGTGCAGATGCAGTGGTTGATGTTGCAGCAGGAAGAGCCGGATGATTTTGTTATTGCAACAGGTGTCCAGCATTCCGTGCGGCAATTTGTTGATGCTGCGGCAGATGAGCTAGGGGTGTCTTTACGGTGGGAAGGTGAGGGCGTTGAGGAGATTGGCATTGTCGACTCGGCCCCTCCAGGAATGGAAGCAATCAGCGAAGGTGACATTATAGTCCGCGTTGACCCGCGTTACTTTAGGCCGACTGAGGTAGAGACACTGCTTGGTAACCCGGCAAAGGCGAAAACAAAGCTTGGCTGGGAACCGCAAATCAGCTTTGCTGAGTTGGTTGGTGAAATGATGCGCTGTGATCTTGAAGAGGCTAAACGTGATGAACTGTGCAAGCGGGAAGGTTTCCATATCTTGAATCATCATGAGTAGAGAGTTCATTATTACTCCTTACACTGTTCTTCTACTCCCTTCATGATGTTTCTTTGCAGAAATATCTGAAAAAAGAAAATGCCTGTCAGGCCACCACTCAAATCAATTCCCACGTCCACCCAGAGGGCTGACCGGCCAGGAATAAAGAGCTGGAGGGTCTCGGTAATACAAGCCAGGAGCAGCAAGTCAAGCACTATCTGGCGGGTTGGCTTGCTGCCGGTTCGTTGCAGAAGCATGCCGAGTACCATGAAAAGCAGGAGATGGGCAAGTTTTGTGATATGAAAGCTGGACTCGTTGTTGGTGGGTGGAGCTTGTTTGTCGGCAGCGCTGGAAGCGTTACGTGAAGCTTGTGAGGCGGTCTCCGCCTTTCTGTACATCCAGTTTTGCATGTGCTGGAGTTGCTGCTGTGCGTTTTGAGCAGTGTGCTCTATTTCATGATTTATCTGGTTTTTCAGATCGTTTTTAAGCGTAGCACTCATGGTAACGCCAAAAAGAAGAGTGAGGATGGTAAATAGCAGGGCCAACCTGGTAAGAAAGCGTGTGTGTTGCAGGTAATGAGAAAAGAGGGCTAAACAGAAGAGCCCCCATACACCCATTATAAGTATGCGCAGTTTTGCATATAAGGGATTGGGGACAGCATTATAAAGTGTAAGGTATTTGCACTGCAGTTTGCCGGTTGCGTGGCTGAGCTGCAGGTTTATGGAGATATATTCTGTCTTGAGGTCAAGGGTGAAGAGTCGAGTATATTTTTCCCATCCTGTCGATCCTTCAAGGGCAGTGAGATGGTGGGGTTCTGAGTAAACCGGCTTTTGATTCACATATTGTACCAGCAGGATGCGGCCCTTGTTCCAACTATGTTTGCCGGGGATAATGTTGAGGCCCTTGGCTGATGCTTGGAACAGGACATATTTGTTGAGCAGTTTCGCATCAATTGTTTGAAAGAGCTGAAGGCTGGTTGGCTGACTGTATGTGGAGAGTGTAACCTGGTTTGGTTGAATGGTTATGCCGCCTGTGCTCGGTTTGTACCTTTTTTCCCAGGCCTGCCCGTCTTGTGAGAAGGTAGTGTTAGCAAGGAGTTGTTCACCCACGGGAAGATATGGGGGAACAAGATGATGAACCAGAAAGGAAAGCGAAACAAGCAGGGCAAAAAGCGGAAGGTAGTATTTGGGAGACATGTGTATTGATTCGTGGAATGGGTACTCGTTTCAGCCAGGAGGAACTATTCCAGAAAATGTGTGTCAGGTCAAGTGGGTGAAAGATTACTGCTGGGATGGTTCTGCAGGTAAGTTGATGCGTATGACGCACCCTACGGTTCGGGGCCATGCGGAAGGTCTTGGCAGGTTCGTTTTTTTGGGTTGTGGTTCAGGAACAGAAGCACCCATATAACACAGACTTCTCCATAACCGTAAGGCAAAGGTAGGGTGCGTTATACGCACCGTATCAAAAGTATGGCTGAATTTCGTTGGTAACAACATTGTAGGTATTATGGCACAGAACAACAAAATGACAAACATTTCTTCAGATGAAATTATCTATGTTGCCGGTCATCGAGGCATGGTCGGCGGGGCCATTGTTAGGCAGTTACGGGAATCTGGCTGTGAGAAGATTGTTACCCGTACCCATTCGGAGCTTGACCTCACAAATCAGCAGGCAGTCCGGACGTTTTTTCAGACAGAGAAAATTGATAGGGTTGTGCTGGCGGCAGCAAAGGTTGGCGGCATTCATGCCAATAATACCTATCCTGGCCAGTTTATCTACGAAAATCTGATGATTCAGTCCAATGTTATTCATCAGGCCTATGAGGCCGGAGTGAAGAACCTGCTGTTTCTTGGCTCTTCCTGCATTTATCCCAAGTTTGCCCCCCAGCCGATGAAAGAAGAACATCTGCTCACCGGTATCCTTGAACCCACCAATGAGCCCTATGCCATTGCCAAGATTGCGGGCATTACAATGTGCAATGCCTATAACCGGCAATATGGCACAAAATATCGGTCTGTCATGCCGACCAATCTCTATGGGCCTGGAGATAACTACCATCTGGAGAACAGCCATGTTCTGCCTGCGATGATCCGCAAGTATCACCTGGCAAAACTTGCCTTGGCAGGTGATGTTGCTGCCATACAAGAAGATGTATCCCGTTATGGTCAAATTCCGGAAGATATCTGCCTGGCAATCGGCTATGACGGGGAGAACCTGATTGAGGGAAGCTCTCCCAAGGTTGTGCTCTGGGGTACAGGTGCACCCATGCGGGAGTTTCTGCATGTAGATGATATGGCCCGGGCCAGTGTCTTTGTTATGGGTCTTGAGCAGCAGGAATTTGAAGAACGGGCACCTCATTCGTTTGTCAATGTCGGCACTGGTAAAGATATTACCATTGCTGGTGTGGCTGAATTGGTGCGTGACATTGTCGGGTACACTGGTGAGACGCTCTACAATAGTGACCAGCCTGATGGTACGCCGAAAAAGCTGCTCGATACCTCTGCAATAAACAGTCTCGGCTGGCAACCCGGCTTTAGCCTGAAGAAAGGGATTCGTGACGCCTATACCTGGTACCTGCAAGGTAGCGGCCGCTAACACCAATATTACATGAAGACAGCAAAAGAGGAAATTATACCTGGGATTAAGAGTATCTGGATGTTTGTTCACCTGTTAGGAATAAAAGTCATGACCACCGCCATAGCCCGGTGGCTTGGCTAATGCCAAAAAAAGCATGTTTATACAGCTCCTGAAGGAGATTGCCCGAACCTAAATGTAGAAAATCGATATGTGATCGACCTTATTTTTTTTATCTTCGCTGTGGCTTGTTACCTGGCTAGCAGCCCTGTAAAAAGGTTTTTTGAACAGATGCTTTATATAGGGATATTCTTCTGTATCTATTTTCTTTTGCTTCCTGATATTGCAACGATCTTGATTCCGTGATGATTATCTTTCGTTCTGCAGCAGATAGTGCATATATAAACATAGGATGAATGTGAATTTGATGGGTTCTGCAATTCAAAGCCCTTTCGTTGAAAAATACTGGGTTCAACCTGCAATGCGCCATGTATGGCAGCTACTTTCCCCTGGCAATGAAAACCCGGATACTCAGGTATTCAAAAATATCAGGCCGGAGTTTGTAGACATAGCCGCAATCCATTGGCTTGCTGCCTTTTGTTATGAACGGTTACGGGAAATCTCTGCCATTGAAACTTTATCAGAGGATATACAACACCGTTTGCGACAGGAGTGTCTTGAAAACCGGCTTCGTAACAGCCTGCTGAAAAAGGCGTTGACTGAGCTATTGCGGACCTTTCATGAGCAAGGGATTGAGGTGGTTCTGTTGAAAGGTGCTGCAACCTTTAGCGATGATCTGTATTCCCAGATTGGTGCCCGGTCCATGTTGGACCTGGACCTCCTGGTAAAAGAGGACCTCCTTGGCAAGGCCAGGGAGATATTGGTTGCAGCCGGCTACCAGGAAGAGGTAGACCCGGACAAAGCGCATGATGGTCTGGCCACTGACGCCCGTCACCAGCATATAAACGCTTATGTCAAACCTGGGACACCTGTGATTATAGAGCTGCATTACCATGTTGTCTATGGCCATGGCGCATGTATGCTGCCTGTTGACGAGGCTTGGGAGAATACACTGCCGGCAGAGGTTGACGGTGTGCCGTGCCTGGTGTTTAACCCAACATATCGCTTGATCCATAATACCGTACATGGGCTGGTCCCTTCCTGTGATTTTATCAAGGGAGAGATACGCATGTGGCATTTGCTGGAGTTTGGCTACCTGGTCAATCGATATCAGCATGCAATTGACTGGCAGGTGTGGATGCAGGCTGCTGAGCGTGGAAACTATAAGACAGCTTTTCATGCTTGGCTCTTGCTTGCCCAGGAACTGATGGGGCTCCCCTGGCCATTAGAAAATTCTCCATCTATTATAGAGAAGTTGCATGCGGTTCGTTTGCAGTACGGTACCTTGCTTGGCCCTGCATCACATGTTCCCTGGTTGGCAAAATCACTGACCTTTCGAGAAAAAGGCGGCCTATTGTTGAATAAACTCTATTATTATTTTATGTTGCCTTCCTGGGTGTGGCAAAATGTCTGTTATACTGGAGATGAGGGCAATATCTCTGTTCGTATTCGATTTTTTGTCAGGAAAATGCTGAACAGGAAAAGTTGGATGAAAATATAGTCATATGAAAAAACGAGTAATCACAACGTCTATAGCCGTGTTTTGTAGCTGTATGCTTGTCGGTTCCGGTTATGCAGAAGAAAATGAAGTTGATTCTTCTTTGTTTGGAGGGGGCGGCTATTTTCACCCGTATATTACTACCACCGGGATGTACGACGACAATGTGTACAAAACCGAAGATACTACCACAAGTGATTCTGCCATTGTGGTTTCCCCAGGTATATGGGTGGCCTTTCCAACAACCAGGAAACAACTGCTGAAGATTGAGACCTCCAACCTGTCGCCCGGTGGTTTACGTATGCAGCAGGATAGAGGCCAGCGCTTCAGGAGAATGCAGGGGTATCTGCATTATGGCGGCTCTTTCACCCGGTATAACGAGGCCGTTGACACGGACAGTGACGATCATCGTGTGGAAGGGTATTTTGCCTTTAATACCAAAGGCGGTCTCACCCTGGAGGCCATGGATTTTTACCTGGATGGTCATAATGACTGGGGGGAGGGTATTTCCGATGCCTTTGATACCTTTACCAGCAACCTGGTCGGTGGGCGAGCCACATACGACATCAGCGGGCGTTTCAGGGTAAGGGCTGCCTATTCCGTCTATTCTGTAAGCTACGATCAAAATTATCTCACCTCTCGAGACCGGCAGGATAACAAGCTTGCCACACAGCTGTACTATAAAATATCTCCTAAGCGATCTGTCTTTGTCGGCTATAACTTTCTAGATATTGATTATGACCAGGGGGAAAGCCTGGATTCCAAAGAACATCATTTCTTTGGTGGTTTGCGCTGGCGCGCAACCGAAAAGACCATGGGAGAGGTGCGAGCCGGCTACCAGACAAAAGATTACGCAAATTCCGGTTATGACAGTGATGGAGACTTCTTTCTTTCTGCCTGGCTGGATTATGAGTTAACCGGGAAAACCGGCTTGAGATTGTTGGCGGATCGTGTGTATGAGGAGCCTGGATCCTATACACTGGAAAGTAAGCTTTCCACAAGTGGTAAGCTGATTTTGAGCCATCAACTGACCTCCAAGTTTGAAACCACGCTTTCCGGCGAATACATCAGTACATCGTACAACGGTGAATACGTGTATAACGATGTCTCCTATGACAGGGAAGATGATGAGTATAGCCTTGAAGCCGCCATTGTGTACAACATACAGAAATGGTTATCTGCCCAGGTGCGATACGAGTATTACAAACGAGATACCAATGTGGATGGATTATCCTATGATGATAATCGCATCCTGTTTGGGATTACCTGCTCTCTTTGAGCAAATACAAGAGAGCAGGTTGTCGGATTACTACAGAAAAAAGGATTGAAATGCATGTACATAAATTTATAGCCATTGTGTTTGCCCTCTTGATTGCATCGTGTTGCAACACATTTGCTGCAGACGAATATGTTGTCGGCTCGGAAGATGTGCTTGATGTATCGGTGTATGATCATCCGGAAATGACGTCAACCGTTCGGGTGGACGGCAAAGGGGTGGTTATTTTGCCCCTGTTGGATGAAGTGGAAGTGGCAGGGTTGACCATTGGGGCAGTATCCAAGAAGATTACCGAGTTGTTGGCTGACGGGTACATCATCAATCCACAGGTGAATGTGTTTGTGAAGACCTTTCGCGATCAGAAGGCTGTGATTCTCGGGCAGGTTACTAAGCCTGGATTGTATGAATTGCGGCCTAAGACGTCCATTCTTGAGTTGATTTCCCAGGCCGGCGGATTGACCAAGGAAGCCGGGGATCAGGCAACCTTGAAGCGTGAAACCGCAGAAGGGGTGCAGGAGATTAACATTGATTTGAAGAGGTTGGTGGATAAGGGCGATACCTCGTTGAATGTCCAGGTCGTGGATGGTGATAAGGTGTTCATTGTCAAGGCCGGTGTGTTTTTTGTGACCGGTGAGGTGAAAAAGCCGGATTCGTATAAATACCAGAATGATTTAACCTTGATTAAGGCCGTGGCCATGGCCGGCGGGTTTACGGATATTGCTTCCACCGGCGGTGTGAACATTGTGCGCAAGGTTGACGGCAAGGAAGAAGTGTTGAAACGGGTTGGTATGGATGAACCTGTTTTGCCGGATGATGTTATTGTTGTGCCTGAGAGCTTTTTTTAAGAGGAGGAAAGCTGTCCCATGCACCCAATCTTTCCGCGGTTGATCCGTATCGCATAGTTTACTATGGCGATACGGACCAACCACAAAAATCTTGGGCACCTGGAACAGCTTTCTGATTTTTTTTTAGGTGCGTCGTGCGCACCGTTGAGGTTTGCATTTGTGATAGCATTGGGGTTTAAGCGCCGGGCGTTTCCCAGGTGGTGATATTGTTTTTAAAGGGCCTTGTTGTGTGCATTTCATGCACATGGATGGTGCGTATGACGCACCCTACGGGATGTTGTGGCAATGTTGGGTAATGGTTGTGGGTTTGGTGCTTGTGGCTGAGCACATGTTTAAGGCTTATTGAAGCCCGGCCCGATGTTGTGGCAATGTTTGATAATGGTTGTGGCTTAGGTGTTTGTGGCGGTTCACATGTTTGAGGCTTATTGAAGCCTGGGCGCAGGTAGGGTGCGTCATACGCACCAATAATATGAGAGGTATTGGTAAAAAAATGGAAAGCAGTAACGAAACCATGTTTGAAGAGCGGGAAATTCATCTCAGGGATTACCTGCGTGTTCTGGAAAAGCGAAAAACAATTATCATTGTGTTCTTTGTCGTAACCGTTCTGGCGGTGACCATCGCAACCTTGCGCATGGTGCCCATATACCAGGCATCCACCCAGGTGCTGGTGGAAAAGAATGAAAGTACCTCGCTCATGGGCCGTGGGTACTACAATGCCTATGATCCTGAATTCTACGAAACCCAGCATCAGCTGATCAAGAGCCAGAATGTGGCCCGCAAGGTGGTGAAGCTGCTGAATTTGACTGATACCTATGCCACCTATTTTCCTGAGCAGGAAAATGACGCCTCCTTTGTGCGCACGATGAAGAAGACTGTCAAAGGGTGGCTGGCTGCCTTGAAATCATCGTCTGATGATGCTGTTGCAGCACCGGGTGAGATGGTTGAGGAAAAATCCCGGGAATCCATCCTTGCAGACATGGTACAGGCCGGTATTGTGGTAAGCCCGGTTGAGGAAAGTAAACTGCTCAACATCAGTTTCCAGTCTAAAAATCCCCATTTTGCAAAGATCGTGGCAGACACCATTGCCGAAGCGTATAAAGAAGAGATCATGGCCATTCATATGAATTCTTCCGGATATGCCCTGCAATGGATGACCAAAAAGGCAGAAGAGGAAAAGGCAAAACTTGCCCAGTCCGAGGCCGCATTGCAGGCCTATATGAAACAGCAGAACATTGTCACCATAGAAGATAAGGTTTCAATTCTGCCTGAAAGACTGACCAATTTAACCAACAGACTTGCCGAGGCCCAGTCCAAGAGAACGCAGCTGGAGAACATTTATAAACAGATTCAGCAGGCGCAGCAGGGCGGGGGAGACATTGAGTCGTTGTTGCTTGCCAATAACCACGGCGGTCTGATGGAAATTCGTCTGGCCGTGCGTAAGGCGGAACAGCAGATAGCCGAGTTGAGCCAGAAATACGGGTATAAGCATCCTGTCATGATAGAAGCCAAAAGTCAGCTCAAGGATGTGCAGCGGCAGATGAAGAGCGAGATGGATAAAATTGTGGCTTCCATTAAAAATGAATACGATGTCGCTGTCGGCCAGGAAAAAGCAATTCAGGATGCGTTGACCGAAGGAAAGCAGGAAGCCTTGGGCTTGAATGAACGCTTGATGGAGTACAACCGGCTGAAGCGGGATATGGAGGCCAATCGGGCCCTGTATGAAGCACTGATGATGCAGGCCAAGGAAAAAGATCTGACTGAAAACACCCAGAAGGTGAATGTCTGGTTGACCCAGGAGGCTGAGACCCCGGAATTTCCCATTAAGCCGAATGTGAAGCGTAATCTGTTGCTGGGGCTTGTGCTGGGTGTGTTCGGCGGTGTGGGTATGGCATTCTTTATTGAGTACCTGGATAACACCATCAAAGATCCTGAAGATACGGAACGGCGTTTTGGCCACACGGTTATTGGTGTGGTGGAGATGTTGAACAAGGAGAACGCTGATACCTTTGCCAGGGAGGATGCAACCTCGTCCTTTGCAGAGAGTTTTAAGTCGTTGCGAACAGCTCTGTTGTTGTCTTCTGCTGACAGGCCGCCGAAATTGGTGCAGATGACCTCCATGTCGCCCAAGGAAGGGAAAACAACCAATACCGTGAACCTGGCCTTTGCGGTCGCCCAGACAGAGCGTTCCGTGTTGTTGATAGATACAGACCTTCGTAGGCCACGATTGCATAAGGCGCTGCAGGTGGAAAATAACAGCAACGGGTTGAGTTCGTATCTTTCAGGGGCCAGTGAAAAGGTTGATATACAAAAGGTGCCGGAGACTAATGTCTCTGTTATTTGTTCTGGACCTATTCCGCCGAACCCTTCTGAGCTGCTGGATACCGAGCGTTTTGGAAAATTGCTGGAAGAGTTGGCGCAGCAGTTTGATATGATAATCATTGATTCCCCGCCTGTGCTCAGTGCAACCGATGCCTTGATTGTGAGTAGGCATGTTGATGGCGTGGTAGTTGTGACCAGGTTCGGCGAGACCACCTTTGAGCGTTTGAATCGGGGTATGAAATCGTTGACCGATGTGAATAGCCGGATAATCGGTATGGTTATTAACTGCATGGATATGAAGAAATCCAATTATTATTCCTATTACGGGTATTATCAGTATTATTCCGCTGGGAAAGAGGAGCAGGCGTAAGCCTGGGGTAATTTGCATTACGGGTGCGTGTTGGATGCTGTGCCCGTAGGGTGCGTTGTACGCATCGACATGCAATGATGTACAGGGCCAAGGCGAAAGGTTGGGGTACTTTGCATTATGGGCGTGTGTCGGGTGCTGGGCTGTAGGGTGCGCCGTGCGCACCGAAACAGCAGAGCTTCATGGCGACCACGGTGCATTTTGCATGGTGTTTTGTGCATGCAAGGCTGTAGGGTGCGCCGTGCGCACCGTTCTGTACGTAGCTTGTGCTCCTGTTATCCATACAATATGTTCCTCTTGGAAAGAGGTTGTTTTTTCTTGCCTTCGGCAGGTATGTGGTGCGTGTGACGCACCCTACCTGGCGCATAGCATGCAATGATGTGCGGGAGTAGGGCGGAAGGTTGGGATACTTTGCATTACGGGCGTGTGTTGGTTGCTGGGCTTGTAGGGTGCGTCTTACGCACGTATGCCGTAACGGCTGTTGTTCCAGCAGGTTGAAGTCCTGCAAAAGGAGTTGTCCGTACACCTTTTAAGTACCAGGAAGCAGCGTCTGAGTAATCAGGGGTTGTAAGTTTCCCATGGGCGAAGGTGCAGGCCGTAACGAAAGTGAACCTATATGTAGCCTCGTCAACGCTTATATGGAGAAGCCGACCTTTTGTGCGTTAAGGGAAGGCCGCAGTTCTTGAGAAGGGAAAACGGAAGCGTCTCAGGAGATCTCCCGGGGAAGCAGGGACGGCATGTATCGGAGGAACAACAGTGCAGTGCGGGAGACCCGATGCGGAAATGATTCAGGATCGTAAACCATGGGATATAAGGAGACCCCGAAATTTTCATGGTCCGTATCGGGAGTCGGAGGGGCCCATAGTACCGTTTGAGGACAGGGGACAACATAACCCCTGACCGAGGAAAGGAGCCCTACTTTGTTCATGCAACTAAAGAGCGGAGGATCAGGAGATTGCCTAAGCTATTAACTCCAAACAGTATCAAGACGCTACAGAGGAAGCTGTACCATAAGGCCAAGCAGGAACCTGCTTTTCGTTTCTACGCGCTGTACGACAAGATCTACCGTGCGGACATCCTGAGTCATGCATACGAACTTGTTCGGGCCAATAAGGGCTCCCCTGGAGCAGACGGGGTGAGCATTGAGTCCATCAGTGAAGGAGAAGGGGAGAGTGCATTTCTTGAAAGATTGGGACAGGAATTGCGGGAGAAAAGCTATCGGTGCGATCCAGTGCTCCGAGTCTGGATACCGAAAGCCAACGGGGACAAACGTCCGCTGGGAATACCCACAATACGTGACCGGGTAGTGCAACAGGCATTAAAGCTTGTGATCGAACCGGTATTTGAGGCTGATTTTTGTGACAGTTCGTATGGATTCCGTCCGAAACGTTCAGCACATGGTGCTGTTGACGCGATCAGCAGCGCTTTGGTAAGAGGGCACCATCAAGTGATTGATGCGGACCTGTCAAAGTACTTTGACACCATCCCTCACTCAAAACTTCTGGCAGTGGTAGCCGAACGGATCAGCGATAAGGAAGTCCTGGCGCTGATCAAGCAATGGCTCAAAGCGCCGGTGGTAGAAGATGTGAATGGTCGCCGCCGAACCATAGGCGGAGGAAAGGGAAATCGTTTCGGAACACCGCAGGGCGGGGTCATTTCGCCATTGCTTGCGAATCTGTACCTGCACTTGCTTGACAGGATATGGGAACGACATGATATAGCGCGCCGACATGGTGCAGAGCTGGTGAGATATGCAGATGACTTTGTGATTTTATGCAAAGGGTCTGTTGAACCGTCACTGCAACTGGTCAAAGCGTTATTTGCCAAATGCGAGCTACGGCTCAATGAGCAAAAGACTTCCGTGATAAATGCGAAACAGGAGAGCTTTGACTTTCTTGGCTTCAATTTTCGAATGAGGAAAAGTCGTCGCAGCGGCAAAGTGTATCCCCATGTTGAGCCATCAAAGCGTTCGGTTGATCGGATCAAGTCCAAAGTAAAGCAACTGACCAACCGTAGGAGAACGCTGATACCGTTGCCGAAACTAGTGGAAGAGGTAAACGAAGTCCTCCGTGGTTGGACAGGATACTTTCACTATGAACACAGTACGGAAGTGATGAGCAGAGTCAAGCACTTTACGGAAGAACGAATGCGCAAGCATTTGTGCATCCGTCACAAAGTGAGAACCCGTACTCGTGGATACGAACGGTTCAGTACAGCGTACCTGTACAGATATGTAGGCCTCTATAGAGTTCCAACCTGGGCGAAATGGAAGCGACAGGCGCAAGCCTTATGGTGAAGAACATCGGAAAGCCGTGTACGGGAAAACCGTATGCACGGTTTGATGAGGGAGCATTGAAGAGGCGATATCTTCAGAACACGTAGTAGCCGCGTGCGGCGAGGCGTCTTGAATATAGAAAGGGCCGAAGATACCGGCTGAATCAGTGCTCTACTCTACCGACGAGCAGGGCCTAATGGCAGCCGGTTTGTGTTTTGCTGGGTGGTTGGTGCGAGCAAGGGTGTAGGGTGCGCCGTGCGCACCAAAAGGTGTGGTGCAATTCTAACTTACCCCCCAAGCTACCCCCCAAGCACCCCCAAGGTTACCCCCCAAGCTATACTGTTGTTATAATAAGCTTGCGCGATATATTACCTGCAGGAAATAACATGGATGAACTCCAAAACATCCGTTGGCGACAGAGATTTGAGAACCTGAATCGCGCATTTCTGCAGTTGGAAAGAGGCATACGCATTGTTAGGCCAAGTGATATTGAAACCCAGGGAATCATCCACATCTTTGAATTCACCTTTGAATTGGCATGGAAAACACTTAAGGACTACCTGGAAGTACAAGGTGTGCAATGCGCCTTTCCCCGGGAGGTTTTAAAACAGGCTTTTCAGGCAGGTGTCCTGCAGAAAGGGGATGTGTGGCTGGAAATGCTGAGCAAGCGTAATCTGTTGGCGCACACCTATGATGAGGCAATGGCTAAAGAGGCCTATCGATTGATTACGGAAACGTATTATCCATGTATGCGGGAATTGGTTGGTTGGTTCAGAGGGCAGGCTGAACAACGTGAAGATGATTGACCTGCCTGAACATGCAATTACCGAGATCGTCCATTGCGCAAAGCGTTTGCCTGAGGTTGAGGCGGTGGTCGTCTTTGGCTCAAGAGTGCTTGGCAATGCCAAGGTAGGTTCCGATGTTGATCTGGCTGTTCGCGGTGAAAATGTGACAGGCCGGATGATTGCCCTGATCCGTGATTACCTTGAAGAAGAGACAACGCTGCCGTATTTTTTTGATGTCATTTATTTCGAAGGGATTACGAATGAGGCATTGCGGAAACATATTATGGAATTTGGGCAGGTTGTGTATAAGAAATAATTGGCATTACGGGTGTGCGTTGGTTGCTGGGCTCGTAGGGTGCGTCTTACGCACCGAACAGGGTTTATCTGGCGGTAACGTTATCCCTAGAATATGAGCCTTTTGGAAATGGTATGTTTTTTTCTGCCTTCGGCAGTTATGTGGTGCGTTGTACGCACCGACCATGTTTTGAAAAGGTTTAAAAAGACAGGCTCACACCAGGATACAAAAGCTACCAGGGGCTGCACAGAGAATATCTGGAACGCCCCTTTTTTTATAAGACAAGAGCATTGAGATAATGGAACAGAAAGAATTTACAGTTGCCCCGGATGTGATTTACCAGGAACTTGACGGTGAGATGGTGCTTCTGGATATTAAATCAGGAGAATATTACGGAATAGATGAGATCGGCTCACGCATTTGGACCCTGATTGAAGAAGGTAAAAGCACCGAAGGTGTGAAAGAAGCGCTTCTTCAGGAGTATGATGTCGACGATGAAACATGTAACCAACAAGTTGGGGCATTCATTGAAGAGTTGCAGGGCGCCGGCTTGATTCAGGTGAAAGGCTGAGATTGGGTTGGACTTGTAGGGTGCGCCATGCGCACCAGACCTCACCAGGAGCACAGAAATTTGTTTTTTAGTAAGCAGGTTTTTGGAATGCTGGGCCCGTAGGGTGCGTCATACGCACCGGTTGGTGTTTGTGTGATCGTTTGCGGTGTTTTTCATTGTATGGCCCTGCTGTGCGGATTTTTGGATTGTCGCTTACAGCGAAAGGAATAGGGCGGTGCGTATGACGCACCCTACGGTTCCGGGATATAATGGATGTTGGTTGAAGATGGTAATTTTTTATTTGTTTTGTAAGGTCGGCCGGAAGCGGAAAATGTGGTTTGCGTCACCTCTATTTTGCTCCTTATTCACTCCTAAAAGCAAAGAGCGGAAAGCGATTTCTTATCACCTTGTCACCCCTCCCCTAAAGAGAACAATGTTGAAGATCACAAAACCTGTATGTTGTGTTTTTATTTTTCTTATGATGTCCGGATATGCCATAGCAGCTGAACCTCTCCGCGTTTTACTCGTTATTGGAGGGGGATATCATGATTATCCCACTCAGATGACCATTTTAAAAGAAGGGTTGGAATCCAGGGCAAATATGGAAGTAGATATTGCATATACGCCCACAGAGTACAAAACAGAATATGTCCCAAAATTTGATGGGTACACCGGAGATGATTGGGCTAAAGGGTACGATGTGGTGGTACATGACATCTGCTCTGCTAAAAGCCCTGCAGAACAATTCGTACAGCGAGTCACAAAAGCACACAAAGGAGGGCTACCCGGTGTTTTCTTGCATTGTTCTTTGTTCCATTACCGGGATGTAGAGACCGATGAGTGGTGGAAACTCCTTGGAGTTTCTGTTTGTCCTAAACATGAAAAGATTCACCCTCTTACTGTTGCTAATAATAATCCCAATCATCCAATCCTTGGTGCATTGCCATTGATTTGGAGAACACCGATTGGTGATGAATTATATAAGGCGTGTAAGATATGGAATGATACTGATATCTTGGCAACAGGAATGGCAGGTGAAAATACAATGCAGCCGGTTGTCTGGACACACAAGTATGGAGACGGGAGAATTGTCGGCATAACTATCGGGCATCATAATGAAACCGTAGAAACAGGTGAATACCTTGATCTTGTAACTCGAGCAGTACTGTGGGCAGCAGGTAATTTTGATGAAAATGGAAATGTTGAGGAAGAATACGGTCTTTTTGAGAGTATAACCTCTGAGATTGTTCAGTAAGTAACAGGATGAGGAGATTATGAAAAAGCGTATCTTCTATTCTCGCTTGGTATTGCCGGCTATTTTTTCGGTCATAAGCTTTTGTATAATTATCGTTGCCGGTTCGTTTGAATATGCAGATATCCATGCACAGCGTGCGTACTTGCTCATGGATAGTTGGGAAAAAGAGAAAAACGTACGTAGTTTGAAAGAGTTGAAAACTGCTTATAGACATCTATCCATTGCCTGTAAATATAACCCCTTTTCTGCTGACTATATTACTGAGTTGGGGCAACTGTATGAGTGGATTGCTTATACATTGTCTTTACCAGTGGATAAACAAAAGTCCATGCTGAGGGCTAAACTGCAATATAAGCGTGCCGTTGCTATGCGACCTACCTGGCCCCATGCCTGGGCAAATTTAGCATACTCTAAGATGATGTGCGGTGAATTTGATGAAGAAATGGAAAAAGCCATACGTGCTGCACTGCAGTATGGCCCATGGGATAAAGGCGTGCAGAGAAAAATTGCTTTTGTTGTATTTAGCAGCTGGGATAATGTATCGGACACTACACATGATCTCTTGATTGCATCAGTTAAAAGCCATCTTCTTTTAGGAAAATCTTGGCATGCAAAGAGGTATATTTTTTGGTTAGCAGCAAAAGAAAATAAAATTTATGTGCTGCATGATGTAATAACTAATGAGAAAGATTTAGATATCCTTTACAGGTTACGTGAAAAAGCATACCGCAACTACAACTTTTCTTCTCAAGATACATATCCTGTTAAGCGTTTTAGAGAACGTTTTGAGGTGTAAGTAATTGGTTGCATTAAACCTGGCCTAACCCCATGTGATGGTATCATAGCAAATCATTGTAACGTGTTCCTCTTTGTATGAAAAAACAAGAATTATTTTTGAATTCGAATGCTGTGTCCTTTTATCTTTTGCTGGTTGTATTAGCTTTTGTTCCTTGGCTATTGGGAGGTAATCGACCATGGGCATATCCAATAATTTGGGGAGCAACAGCCATATCGCTCTTTATTTCATTTTTTTCTGTAAAAAGTGACGAACATGTAATGAGGCCATATCCAGATGTAGTGAGATTGGCCCTCGTGATGATGATTCTCTGGCTAACTTATATAACATTTCAAATTTTACCATTACCCACGCAGCTGTTACATATAATCAGCCCTCATGCAGCTGACGCTTATGCTGACTTGGGCATTAAAAATTATGGCTATATCAGTCTTGATAGAGGTCTTACCTTTGTCAATCTTATGCATTGTTTTTGCTATGTATCTCTATTCTATCTTGTTATCACAGTGGGAAATTCAAAAGATAGGATTCATAAAATTATCTTTGTGCTGCTTTTAACAGCTGTTGCAGAGGTTGCATATGGCCTGGCTGCCGAAGGTACGGATCTCGTGTTTGGGATATGGAGGAGGGCGCATGAGACGGTCTCCGGTTCTTATCCTAATAGAAATCATTTTGCCGGCTTTCTTGAAATAGTAATTTCTCTTGCTATAGGGCTCTATTTAAGAAACGTCCTACGGAGCAATTCACTGATTGGTGTGCGATCATTCAGGCGATTATTCGTGGATTGTTTTTCTAATAAGCATCTATGGTTACTGGCATGTATTGTTTTTATGCTGTTTGGGCTGATGCGAAGCGCTTCCAGAGGGGGGGTTTTGTCTTTTTGTATAGCTCTGGTGACGTTTTCTCTGTTTGCTATGAGTAACAAGGTATTGAGGAAGAGAATTTTGAAGCTTCTGATGCTACCTGTTGTCATATGCTTTATAGCTGTGGTGGCCACATCCGGCACATTTTTAACTCGTTTGTTCCAAGGTGGAGTAAGTGGAAGAGATTTCGTCTGGCAGCCCGCCATTGAACTTGCCAAAGATTATGCATTTTTAGGCACTGGGGTTGGCACATTTCAATTGGCATTTCCAGCTTACAGTCCAGCACCAAGTCAGACATGGTGGCATGCCCATATCGATTATTTGGAGCTGTTTATTGAATTTGGCATGGTAGGATTTGTTATAATGATGTCAGGGGTAATAATGGTGTTGGTGTACATTATCTCCTCATTTTTTCAGCGTAAAAGTTATGATGTAGTGCCTGTCCTGTTTGGGGTCCTTTTAGGTGTAACATCAATAGGAATTCACGAATTATCTGAGTATCATTTTTACATCCCTGCAAACGCTGCATACTTTTTTACATTGCTGGGGATTGGAGTTGTGATCTCCGGCTTTGAGACGAAATCAAAGAAGGGGACCTCTACACCAAAACAAGATGTTGAGTTGATAAAGAAACGTGTAAGGAAGCACAGGGTGCGTAATCACACGCACCCTTGATTCGTGGCAGGCTCACCGAAAAGACTCCGTTGTTTGTGATGTTTATTTTTCTGTATTTACCGGCAGCCTTGATTTTGAAGTGTCGCTTGCAGCGAAAGGAAAAGGGTGGTGCGTATGACGCACGTATGCCGTAACGGCTGTTGTTCCAGCAGGTTGAAGTCCTGCAAAAGGAGTTGTCCGTACACCTTTTAAGTACCAGGAAGCAGCGTCTGAGTAATCAGGGGTTGTAAGTTTCCCATGGGCGAAGGTGCAGGCCGTAACGAAAGTGAACCTATATGTAGCCTCGTCAACGCTTATATGGAGAAGCCGACCTTTTGTGCGTTAAGGGAAGGCCGCAGTTCTTGAGAAGGGAAAACGGAAGCGTCTCAGGAGATCTCCCGGGGAAGCAGGGACGGCATGTATCGGAGGAACAACAGTGCAGTGCGGGAGACCCGATGCGGAAATGATTCAGGATCGTAAACCATGGGATATAAGGAGACCCCGAAATTTTCATGGTCCGTATCGGGAGTCGGAGGGGCCCATAGTACCGTTTGAGGACAGGGGACAACATAACCCCTGACCGAGGAAAGGAGCCCTACTTTGTTCATGCAACTAAAGAGCGGAGGATCAGGAGATTGCCTAAGCTATTAACTCCAAACAGTATCAAGACGCTACAGAGGAAGCTGTACCATAAGGCCAAGCAGGAACCTGCTTTTCGTTTCTACGCGCTGTACGACAAGATCTACCGTGCGGACATCCTGAGTCATGCATACGAACTTGTTCGGGCCAATAAGGGCTCCCCTGGAGCAGACGGGGTGAGCATTGAGTCCATCAGTGAAGGAGAAGGGGAGAGTGCATTTCTTGAAAGATTGGGACAGGAATTGCGGGAGAAAAGCTATCGGTGCGATCCAGTGCTCCGAGTCTGGATACCGAAAGCCAACGGGGACAAACGTCCGCTGGGAATACCCACAATACGTGACCGGGTAGTGCAACAGGCATTAAAGCTTGTGATCGAACCGGTATTTGAGGCTGATTTTTGTGACAGTTCGTATGGATTCCGTCCGAAACGTTCAGCACATGGTGCTGTTGACGCGATCAGCAGCGCTTTGGTAAGAGGGCACCATCAAGTGATTGATGCGGACCTGTCAAAGTACTTTGACACCATCCCTCACTCAAAACTTCTGGCAGTGGTAGCCGAACGGATCAGCGATAAGGAAGTCCTGGCGCTGATCAAGCAATGGCTCAAAGCGCCGGTGGTAGAAGATGTGAATGGTCGCCGCCGAACCATAGGCGGAGGAAAGGGAAATCGTTTCGGAACACCGCAGGGCGGGGTCATTTCGCCATTGCTTGCGAATCTGTACCTGCACTTGCTTGACAGGATATGGGAACGACATGATATAGCGCGCCGACATGGTGCAGAGCTGGTGAGATATGCAGATGACTTTGTGATTTTATGCAAAGGGTCTGTTGAACCGTCACTGCAACTGGTCAAAGCGTTATTTGCCAAATGCGAGCTACGGCTCAATGAGCAAAAGACTTCCGTGATAAATGCGAAACAGGAGAGCTTTGACTTTCTTGGCTTCAATTTTCGAATGAGGAAAAGTCGTCGCAGCGGCAAAGTGTATCCCCATGTTGAGCCATCAAAGCGTTCGGTTGATCGGATCAAGTCCAAAGTAAAGCAACTGACCAACCGTAGGAGAACGCTGATACCGTTGCCGAAACTAGTGGAAGAGGTAAACGAAGTCCTCCGTGGTTGGACAGGATACTTTCACTATGAACACAGTACGGAAGTGATGAGCAGAGTCAAGCACTTTACGGAAGAACGAATGCGCAAGCATTTGTGCATCCGTCACAAAGTGAGAACCCGTACTCGTGGATACGAACGGTTCAGTACAGCGTACCTGTACAGATATGTAGGCCTCTATAGAGTTCCAACCTGGGCGAAATGGAAGCGACAGGCGCAAGCCTTATGGTGAAGAACATCGGAAAGCCGTGTACGGGAAAACCGTATGCACGGTTTGATGAGGGAGCATTGAAGAGGCGATATCTTCAGAACACGTAGTAGCCGCGTGCGGCGAGGCGTCTTGAATATAGAAAGGGCCGAAGATACCGGCTGAATCAGTGCTCTACTCTACCGATCAGCGTTTTTGTGATCGTTTGCGGTGCTTATTATTGTACGGCCCTGCCGTGAGGATTTTGGAATGTCGCTTGCAGCGAAAAAGTAAAGTGGTGCGTGTGCCGTAACGAGTGTGAACCCATATGTAGCCGTATCAGCGATTTTATAGTAAAATAATAAAACTGGATTATCAGTATTTCCAGAAACGGCTATGTCTATTTCGTGATTTATTTTCTCCTCTTGTCTGCAGGCTTGATTTCCCGCAACGTAAGTAAGGACGCTGTTTATGGACAAATTAATTGAAGAGCATCGTGAAGAAATCAAGCGAATCGCGTTATTGCGTGGTGCCCGACGTGTTAGAATATTTGGTTCACGAGCGCTGGACACCGCCGGTCCTGAGAGTGATGTGGATATCCTGATTGATCTTGAGAAAGGGCGCTCAGCTCTTGCACTTGGGGGGATTTTAATGGATCTCCAAGAACTCCTTGGCCGGAAGGTGGATGTCACTACACCGGCAGCTTTACATCCCAAACTGCGTGAGCACATTTTAAAGCAGGCCGTTGATATATGAGCCCATATGAACGTGACAGAGCGTATATCGAACATATGTTGGAGTGCATAGAACGCATAGAAAAGTATGTGGGTAAGGGGGGTGTCCACCACCATCTTCACTAACAAAAACACCTTCGCCCCTCTGGGCGTTTTTATTTTGCTCTTTTCGAAGATCGGAGATATGAATAAAGGAATTCTCTTTTCGGGTGGTTTACCTTATCGACGGCTTTTGGCAGTTTGATTTGCCGTCTCTTTCCGGGTGGCTCACTTTGGTAAAAACTTTCACAGCTTTGAAAAGCTGTTTCCCTTTCGGACAAAAGTCCGTAAGGCCTTCTCAAATCGCGGTTCGCCGCTCGGCCCCTGAAAATGGCGTTCGCACATTTCATCCATACATTTATACTTCCTTGACAAAGTTTACATATATGTATACTTCTCTATTGTGAAATCAATTATATTTTATAGGACTCAGTCAGGTAAATGCCCTATTGAAGAACATTTAGACACTTTGACAGATTCTCAAGTTGCTAAAATTACCTGGGTTTTAAAATTAATCCGTGAATCTGAGAGGGTTTCAACCAAATATTTTAAAAAACTGGTTAATACAGACGATATCTGGGAGGTCAGAATTCGTTTGGGATCGAATATATTCAGGATTCTTGGTTTTATTCATAATAATGAACTTATAATCTTAACCAATTCCTTTCAAAAGAAAACTCAAAAAACTCCCACCAAAGAAATAAAGTTGGCTGAGAAACGAAAATACGAATACTTAAACAGAGGATACATGTATGGACGATCTTGATAAATATATTGAAAAACGAAAATTAAAAAGCCCTATATTTGCAAAAAATTATGACAAGGGCTATGAACAATTTAAAATCGGTGTTCTGCTAAAGCAAGCACGAAAAGATGCAGGCCTTACTCAGGAGCAAGTAGCAAAAAAGTTAAATACAGGCAAATCCGCAATTTCACGAATTGAAAATCATGCTGAAGATATTAGGCTATCTACCTTAATTAATTATGCACAAGCAATTGGAAAAAGTTTAAAGCTGGAAGTAGCTTGAACTTTTTACGAACAATTGCTTCCAGCCGACGCCTAAACGGCGCGGCTGACGCTTGCGTTAACCGGCAGCCGTGATTTTAGAATGTCGCTTGCAGCGAAAAGAAATGGGTGGTGCGTATGACGCACGTATGCCGTAACGGCTGTTGTTCCAGCAGGTTGAAGTCCTGCAAAAGGAGTTGTCCGTACACCTTTTAAGTACCAGGAAGCAGCGTCTGAGTAATCAGGGGTTGTAAGTTTCCCATGGGCGAAGGTGCAGGCCGTAACGAAAGTGAACCTATATGTAGCCTCGTCAACGCTTATATGGAGAAGCCGACCTTTTGTGCGTTAAGGGAAGGCCGCAGTTCTTGAGAAGGGAAAACGGAAGCGTCTCAGGAGATCTCCCGGGGAAGCAGGGACGGCATGTATCGGAGGAACAACAGTGCAGTGCGGGAGACCCGATGCGGAAATGATTCAGGATCGTAAACCATGGGATATAAGGAGACCCCGAAATTTTCATGGTCCGTATCGGGAGTCGGAGGGGCCCATAGTACCGTTTGAGGACAGGGGACAACATAACCCCTGACCGAGGAAAGGAGCCCTACTTTGTTCATGCAACTAAAGAGCGGAGGATCAGGAGATTGCCTAAGCTATTAACTCCAAACAGTATCAAGACGCTACAGAGGAAGCTGTACCATAAGGCCAAGCAGGAACCTGCTTTTCGTTTCTACGCGCTGTACGACAAGATCTACCGTGCGGACATCCTGAGTCATGCATACGAACTTGTTCGGGCCAATAAGGGCTCCCCTGGAGCAGACGGGGTGAGCATTGAGTCCATCAGTGAAGGAGAAGGGGAGAGTGCATTTCTTGAAAGATTGGGACAGGAATTGCGGGAGAAAAGCTATCGGTGCGATCCAGTGCTCCGAGTCTGGATACCGAAAGCCAACGGGGACAAACGTCCGCTGGGAATACCCACAATACGTGACCGGGTAGTGCAACAGGCATTAAAGCTTGTGATCGAACCGGTATTTGAGGCTGATTTTTGTGACAGTTCGTATGGATTCCGTCCGAAACGTTCAGCACATGGTGCTGTTGACGCGATCAGCAGCGCTTTGGTAAGAGGGCACCATCAAGTGATTGATGCGGACCTGTCAAAGTACTTTGACACCATCCCTCACTCAAAACTTCTGGCAGTGGTAGCCGAACGGATCAGCGATAAGGAAGTCCTGGCGCTGATCAAGCAATGGCTCAAAGCGCCGGTGGTAGAAGATGTGAATGGTCGCCGCCGAACCATAGGCGGAGGAAAGGGAAATCGTTTCGGAACACCGCAGGGCGGGGTCATTTCGCCATTGCTTGCGAATCTGTACCTGCACTTGCTTGACAGGATATGGGAACGACATGATATAGCGCGCCGACATGGTGCAGAGCTGGTGAGATATGCAGATGACTTTGTGATTTTATGCAAAGGGTCTGTTGAACCGTCACTGCAACTGGTCAAAGCGTTATTTGCCAAATGCGAGCTACGGCTCAATGAGCAAAAGACTTCCGTGATAAATGCGAAACAGGAGAGCTTTGACTTTCTTGGCTTCAATTTTCGAATGAGGAAAAGTCGTCGCAGCGGCAAAGTGTATCCCCATGTTGAGCCATCAAAGCGTTCGGTTGATCGGATCAAGTCCAAAGTAAAGCAACTGACCAACCGTAGGAGAACGCTGATACCGTTGCCGAAACTAGTGGAAGAGGTAAACGAAGTCCTCCGTGGTTGGACAGGATACTTTCACTATGAACACAGTACGGAAGTGATGAGCAGAGTCAAGCACTTTACGGAAGAACGAATGCGCAAGCATTTGTGCATCCGTCACAAAGTGAGAACCCGTACTCGTGGATACGAACGGTTCAGTACAGCGTACCTGT
Organism: Desulfobulbaceae bacterium; assembly: GCA_963678525.2. Lineage (GTDB taxonomy): Bacteria > Desulfobacterota > Desulfobulbia > Desulfobulbales > Desulfobulbaceae > Desulfogranum. The sequence goes on along the minus strand of CAXXDG010000001.1, from coordinate 67,131 downwards.
ACAGATATGTAGGCCTCTATAGAGTTCCAACCTGGGCGAAATGGAAGCGACAGGCGCAAGCCTTATGGTGAAGAACATCGGAAAGCCGTGTACGGGAAAACCGTATGCACGGTTTGATGAGGGAGCATTGAAGAGGCGATATCTTCAGAACACGTAGTAGCCGCGTGCGGCGAGGCGTCTTGAATATAGAAAGGGCCGAAGATACCGGCTGAATCAGTGCTCTACTCTACCCTACGGTTCCGGGATGTAATGTGTGTTGGTTGAAGGGGTGAAGTTTTTGGTGTTTTATAAGCCTTGCTGGATATAAGGTTTTATTTTTTGTAAGGGATTATTCGGATGCTGTGCTTGTAGGGTGCGTCATACGCACCGGTCGGCGTTTGTGTGAATGTTTGTGGTGTTTATTTTCCCGTGGTTGACCATCCGCAGAGATTTTAGAGTGTCGCTTGCAGCGAAAGGAAATGGGTGGTGCGTATGACGCACGTATGCCGTAACGGCTGTTGTTCCAGCAGGTTGAAGTCCTGCAAAAGGAGTTGTCCGTACACCTTTTAAGTACCAGGAAGCAGCGTCTGAGTAATCAGGGGTTGTAAGTTTCCCATGGGCGAAGGTGCAGGCCGTAACGAAAGTGAACCTATATGTAGCCTCGTCAACGCTTATATGGAGAAGCCGACCTTTTGTGCGTTAAGGGAAGGCCGCAGTTCTTGAGAAGGGAAAACGGAAGCGTCTCAGGAGATCTCCCGGGGAAGCAGGGACGGCATGTATCGGAGGAACAACAGTGCAGTGCGGGAGACCCGATGCGGAAATGATTCAGGATCGTAAACCATGGGATATAAGGAGACCCCGAAATTTTCATGGTCCGTATCGGGAGTCGGAGGGGCCCATAGTACCGTTTGAGGACAGGGGACAACATAACCCCTGACCGAGGAAAGGAGCCCTACTTTGTTCATGCAACTAAAGAGCGGAGGATCAGGAGATTGCCTAAGCTATTAACTCCAAACAGTATCAAGACGCTACAGAGGAAGCTGTACCATAAGGCCAAGCAGGAACCTGCTTTTCGTTTCTACGCGCTGTACGACAAGATCTACCGTGCGGACATCCTGAGTCATGCATACGAACTTGTTCGGGCCAATAAGGGCTCCCCTGGAGCAGACGGGGTGAGCATTGAGTCCATCAGTGAAGGAGAAGGGGAGAGTGCATTTCTTGAAAGATTGGGACAGGAATTGCGGGAGAAAAGCTATCGGTGCGATCCAGTGCTCCGAGTCTGGATACCGAAAGCCAACGGGGACAAACGTCCGCTGGGAATACCCACAATACGTGACCGGGTAGTGCAACAGGCATTAAAGCTTGTGATCGAACCGGTATTTGAGGCTGATTTTTGTGACAGTTCGTATGGATTCCGTCCGAAACGTTCAGCACATGGTGCTGTTGACGCGATCAGCAGCGCTTTGGTAAGAGGGCACCATCAAGTGATTGATGCGGACCTGTCAAAGTACTTTGACACCATCCCTCACTCAAAACTTCTGGCAGTGGTAGCCGAACGGATCAGCGATAAGGAAGTCCTGGCGCTGATCAAGCAATGGCTCAAAGCGCCGGTGGTAGAAGATGTGAATGGTCGCCGCCGAACCATAGGCGGAGGAAAGGGAAATCGTTTCGGAACACCGCAGGGCGGGGTCATTTCGCCATTGCTTGCGAATCTGTACCTGCACTTGCTTGACAGGATATGGGAACGACATGATATAGCGCGCCGACATGGTGCAGAGCTGGTGAGATATGCAGATGACTTTGTGATTTTATGCAAAGGGTCTGTTGAACCGTCACTGCAACTGGTCAAAGCGTTATTTGCCAAATGCGAGCTACGGCTCAATGAGCAAAAGACTTCCGTGATAAATGCGAAACAGGAGAGCTTTGACTTTCTTGGCTTCAATTTTCGAATGAGGAAAAGTCGTCGCAGCGGCAAAGTGTATCCCCATGTTGAGCCATCAAAGCGTTCGGTTGATCGGATCAAGTCCAAAGTAAAGCAACTGACCAACCGTAGGAGAACGCTGATACCGTTGCCGAAACTAGTGGAAGAGGTAAACGAAGTCCTCCGTGGTTGGACAGGATACTTTCACTATGAACACAGTACGGAAGTGATGAGCAGAGTCAAGCACTTTACGGAAGAACGAATGCGCAAGCATTTGTGCATCCGTCACAAAGTGAGAACCCGTACTCGTGGATACGAACGGTTCAGTACAGCGTACCTGTACAGATATGTAGGCCTCTATAGAGTTCCAACCTGGGCGAAATGGAAGCGACAGGCGCAAGCCTTATGGTGAAGAACATCGGAAAGCCGTGTACGGGAAAACCGTATGCACGGTTTGATGAGGGAGCATTGAAGAGGCGATATCTTCAGAACACGTAGTAGCCGCGTGCGGCGAGGCGTCTTGAATATAGAAAGGGCCGAAGATACCGGCTGAATCAGTGCTCTACTCTACCCTACGGGTTCCGGGATGTAATGTGCGTTTGTTGAAGGGGTGTATTTTTTGGTGTTTTACAAACGCCGCTGGAAGTCAGGCTTTCGTTTTTTGTAAGGAATTATGTCGGATGCTGTGCCTGTAGGGTGCGTCATACGCACCGATCGGCGTTAGGGTGAATGTTTGCGGTGCTTTTTATCGTACGGCCCTGCCGATGGGATTTGAAATTGTCGCTTGCAGCGAAAAGAAATGGGTGGTGCGTATGACGCACCCTACCACCGGGATATAATGTGCGTTGGTTGAATGAGCTCACTCCTCGTCTTTTTCATCAAGCGAATCTGATATCAATTTACTCAACTCCGCAAAATTAAAGGGTTTCATGATAAAAGCGGTTCGTCCATCCGCCAATATCTCGGACATGCTGACGTCTTTGGCAAAACCCGAGGAGATAACAATGGGTACATTCGGGTCCATGGCACGGATCTGTTTGTATGCGTCTCTGCCGTCCATGACCGGCATCACCACATCGAGGATGATCAGATCTACAGCATCTTTCTGTGCCTTGTACGATGCAACAGCCTCTTGACCGTTTTCTGCCAGTATCACCTGATACCCGATTTCCTCCAGCAGCAGTGTTCCCGTGGTTCTGATAATCTCCTCATCATCCACCAGAAGAATGGTCCCTTTTCCGGGGACTACATTGTCATTGTCCCGGGATGCATGGGCATGCTGCTCGGACGGTGCAACGGGCAGGAATATGGAAAAGATCGTGCCGAGGCCGGGAGTGCTCTTGACGCTTATATCACCATGGTGGTCCTTGATGGTGCCGTACACGGCTGCCAGGCCCAGCCCTGTTCCTTTGCCTGTATCTTTGGTTGTGAAAAAGGGTTCAAAAATATGCGGCTGAATCTCTTCCGGGATGCCGCTGCCTGAGTCCTGAATAGATAAAAGGATGTACTGTCCCGGCCTGAGGCCGCCGTGTTCTATGGCGGAAGACGCATCCAGCTCAATATTTTCGGTGGTGACGAGCAAAACCCCGCCGTCCGGCATGGCGTCCCTGGCATTGATGAACAGGTTGAGGAAGCTGTTCTGCATCTGGGACGGGTCTCCGGTAACCCGTTTCAGCGAAGCGTTGAGCCGGGTTTCGATGGTAATGCGCCTGTCGATACTGCTCTTGAGTATGGACAAGGTGTCACGAAGCACGCTATGCAGGTTTACCGGCGAAGATATCTGTTTGCCTTTTCGGCCAAAGGCAAGCAGCTTTTTGATCAGGCTGGCAGTCCTGTCTGTGGTGCTGTGGATGATCTCCAGGTATTTTTCCGCTTTGGGGTTGTCCTGTATCACAAACTCCAGCAGCTCGGCCGCACCTTTAATTCCGCTTAACATGTTATTGAAGTCATGGGCTATGCCGCCGGCCAGCTGGCCGATGGCGTCCATCTTCTGGCTGTGGGCAAGTTTCTCCTGGAGCAGTTCTTTTTCTCGTTCCGCCTTGAGACGTTCCGTTATATCCCGTCCTATACCCAGCACACCGAGGAGATTGCCGTCCGCATCACGCAGCGGTGTTTTAAGGGTTTCAAATTGTCCCTGATAGCCGTTAGCGGCAAAGGTCAGTGTTTCCTCGTTTTTACAGGGAACATTTTGCCTGATGGCGTTCTGGTCATGGTAGCGGAAAAAATCCGCCTGTTCCTTATCGACAAAGTCGTAATCCGTTTTGCCGCGGATTTCCGCCTCGGAAGCGCCGAAAAAAAGTTCAAACCCATGGTTGCAGTAGGTGTATCTGCCTTCGGGATCCTTGACCCAGATGAGATCCGGGATTGTTTCAATGAGGGTTCGGTAGTGGGTTTCCGATTGGATGAGTTTCTGTTGTGAGAGTTCGAGTTCGTGGATGATTTTGGCCTGCTGCATATTTTGTACTGCCAGCTGGGAGAGTTGATTGGCCAGTGAGAAGAGGAATTCCGAGATCTTTACATATTGTTCCCTGGACATGGAAGGGACTTCATAAAACGCCTGTACCGTATCTTCTTCGTCAGCGCCGATCTCTTTTGCATAGCGGCGGATTCGTTCTTCACTTTGGGTTTCGTCTCGAACCTGGCCCATAAGCCAGTTGGCCAGATGTTTTCCTCCCACGGCAATACCGGCACCGGAGTCCCAGAGCCCGCCGCTCAGGCAGGGTTGGATGGTGGGACCATCCAGATTAAGTTTTCCGATTTCTGCATCTGACCGGTAACAATTCAGGCAACCTTTTTCGGTTTTTCTGATGATGTCCTTGCACAAGCGACGGAAATTGCTCGGCCTGGTGATGGGGGTACCGTCCGGCTTGGTAATGATGGAAGCAACACCTGTTGCTACGGCAAACTGATCCTGGAGGCGCTGGATAAGGTCAATGTCAAAGAGGTTCTCAAATGCCGGAGTATTTTCGGTGTCTATCCGGCGGGTTAAGCTGTTGAGCTGCTGCTCGAGAATTTCTTTTTCTTTTCGGAGTGTTTGTTCGGATTGTTCCAGCTCTTGTATACGTCGTTCAAGGTCGTGCAGATTGGTTTGTGCTGCCGGCATGTGGCCTTCTCCTCTTCCGATGACAGGTTGCATAACCATATCGTAACAATTTGCCTGTGTGCTCTTGTATATCGTATTGGTAAAATTCAGATATTACAAGCAAAGAAAAGGAGATGTGGGTGATGTTGGAAGAGAGAGTGCGGTTGTTTGCAGGGTGTTTGGGTGCGTGTTGGGATATGGTGCGCCGTGCGCACCGTACGGTCCCAGGTAGTGGCGAGGGTGTCGGTAAATTTTGATTTGCGGAGGGTGCAGAAAGAGAGAGCATGTGTTTTGCAAAAAGTTTGGCGCATGCTGGGATGTAGGGTGCGCCGTGCGCACCACCTTTACTGCAAATCCTGTCCGATTGCGTTGAGTTGCTGTGTCAATTTTTCCAGGGATTTGTGGTCGATCAAGACGGTGAGGCTGTTGTATTCCGCTAGCTTTTTGTCTATGTCAAGAATGAATGCATCCGGGCACAGAAGCTCCATTCCTCCAGGTTTGTTTTCTTCTTTTTGCCCCTCTGTACACCAGGTGAGAAAATGAGGGTGTACCAATGCAGCATAACTTCTGATGTCATTTTCAAGACTCACGTAAGCCCGGTACAATTTTTCATTGGCAGCAATATTTTCCGGTTGCTTATACAGCGACGGATACATCTGATAAAAGGCGGCTATGGCGGATGAAAGCAGGAAAGTCAGCAACAGTTGCCGGTTGGCCTCCCTCCAGCCTTTGATACTCAAAAATACAAATGAAACTGCTGAGATAACGCCGAAAATCGAGCTCACGGTAACAGACATGTAATATCTGGAATAATAGAATGATATCACCCCTAAATGACGCCTGATCCGGTCTCTGACCTGCTTGACCTGATCCTGTATGCGCCCCCCTTCAGTTGATTTTTCGAGTTCCCGGGAGGCAAAAAGAACCGGGGAATGTCTTTTGGTTACAGGTGCTGCAGCCCCGTTTTTTATGCTGCCGTAATGGTACAGGGCTGAGTAATCGTGCTTGAGCATCTGCGATACATACTCGCTTCCCTGGGTACGGTACACAGGGATCGCAAAGCCCGTCAATAATATGAGAAACCCCATGATGGTGAGAAAGATCCGTGTTGCAGGGTGTTTGCTGAGTGATACGAGAGACTGCCACAGGCTCAAAATACGAGACATACAATTTCCTCCCTGTTTTTGCCGGCATCAATGCGATGCATGTGCGCCTTGAATACGGCCTATAAGCATCTCGATGAGATGTGTATTGGAAACCAGACTGTCGTGGATGATCAGTTTGTCTGATTCCTGGTGTTCAACAGGAATACAATGATTTGCCAGCAGCCTGTTTCTCTCTGTACTGCTGTCGGGATGCAGGGTGCAGACCGGACGTATGTTGAGCGAAGACATGGCTTCAAGCCACCTGTGTAGAGGCTTTCGCGGGGCGCCTTTGGGCCATGGCATCATGCTGGACGCCTCATCCATGCCTGGCTGGACGATCAGCTCACGGCGATCCCGGCTGGTTATCCAGCTGAGGTGCATGCCCAGAAGTGGTGTCTTATGCTGCTCTTCCAGACCTCGGCTGGCCAGATATAAAAATGATTTGTGATACTTGCCGAATGTGTCCTCCAGTTCCAGACGGTAATCCTGCAGCAGGATCTGAACCATTGCAGCAGGCACTTTGCCTTGCAGTATTGCCGGTAAAAAATATGTGCAGGCAAAGTCAACCGTGCAGGCAGGTGCAATCAGGCTGAGTGTGTCCACGCTGGTTTCTTCGCTCAACCGATGGAGCAGGTGTCCTGTGAGCATGGCGCCTGCGGAAAAACCCGCCAGATGCAGGCGGATATTGTTTTTTTGCAGCCGCGCTGCCTGGCTGGAGAGGTACGTGGCCAATAGAGAGATTGCACCATAGCGCTTGCCTGACCGGTCTGCGGCAAGTTTGCATTCATCCCAGAAAGATTTTATTGATTCCGTACGACAGATGAGCTCGAGAAAGCGGTCTTTGGACTCGGCATCCCATGCATAGGCCGGCTGCTTTTGCAGGTCAGCGGCAGCCGGTTGCTCGAGCGACAGCTGCCTGGCCATGGCATCTTTGATTTTGTCGCCGATTGCATTGTTCCAGGTGAGAATGAGGGGGTATATAGTGTTGTCTTGTAAACGCTCTATCAGGTGTTTGTAGGCAGATCTGTTTTCTTGCGGATCTGTGTGGCCGCTGTCTGCGATGACGGCAATGTGTCTGTAGGGGCCGGATTTTCCAGGTGTGAGCAATGCATCTTCTATGGCTTTGAACACCACATTTTTCAGGGCCTGTGTGCCATCCTGCTGGTCGATGAAGTTATTGCAGGCCCGGCCCGTGTATCCGACCACGACAAGGTGTCCGAAAATGCCCTTGCCGGTGCCTGCTCCTGTGGTTTTGGCCTGGGTGCAGAGCCAGCCGGTCAGGCCTTCTTTGCCTGAAGAAACCAGGAAATCGCCGTCTGCTTTGGTCGGCGCTCCCATGACCGCCACCCAGGCATCCTTACCGTGAAAGGCCCAGCCTTCGTAGGTGAGCACGGCGAATCCGTTTGTCCCCCAGCTTGTTCCCCAGGAGTTCTGGATAATGAAGCCGTCTGCGCAATAGCCGATAATTGCAAAGGCATGCCCGCCGCATTGTTCGCTGCGAAAAGGGATTCGTTTGAGATGCAGGCCATACAACTGTTCGGAATCAGGAATATCTTCCAGGGCGTCAAGCTCCCAGGCCTGGTTGACATGGGCGGATGTGAAAATCGCGCCGACCTCGGCAATGGCTGCCTGCATGTCGCTGATGCTTGACTTGTTGATTCTGTAATATGCTCCCAGGGGGATGCGGGCCGCCTCCTGCTCCCAGCCCGGATCAGGAGCGATGAACATATCTTTTTTGTATTTTCGGCCTCGGTGTTGTTCATAGCTCAGGGGATGGGGCCAGGTTTTGTCCCGGCAGACCCCGTGCCTGTGCCATCCTTTAATCGCGCCCCGGCAGCTGGAGCTGTTATTGTCTTCATCCGGCCATTCGTCATAGAATTTGGCCAGGGTAAACAGCATCTGGGGGCTGACCGTTGTGAACTGCAGTTGCAGCAGGGAAGAGGGCAGAGGTTGTCCCGGTTTCCAGGCGGGATCAGTTTTCAGGCGCCTGCGGATTGCTTCATAACAGAGCAGGTAGTTGATGACTGCGGCCAAACCAAACCCTGTACATGCCCCCTGGTCGCCCTGATTCTGAATCAGTTCCCTGTACAGGGTGAGAAAATCGTTGATAATTTCCCGTGACGGATACTGCTCCGGCAGATTGACCAGGCGGGGGCAATAGGGCCTGTCCCGCAGGTCAAGCCGGTCCGGACGGGCGTCGAATTTTCGGGCCATAGGATGTAATCTCTGTCAGTCTTCAGATTGTATGGAGGTGTTACGTTGCCGGTGTTCCCTGATGCGCGGCAAATATTGATCGGCAAAATGGTCTGCCAGGCCGATTTCATCCAGTGCTCTGTCCCACATTTTTGCCCATGACTGCCCGACCTCTTCAAAGAGCTGCTGCAGCTGTTCGATGGCCTTGCCGATGAATTGCTCGCCCACCTCCAGGTCGCCTGTCTCCTCGTTAAAGGCAAGCCGCTGATTGATATGTGCATACGGGTGCTGGTGGGGAACGGGCAGGGGGACCCTGGTGACGATATCGTTGCCGTTGACGAAGCGGAAGGATTTGCCTTTCATATGCCGCATATACTCAAAGACAAACCGATCATCGCCGGTCCTGGGCTGGCCGATGGTATACAGCCCCTGTACCCTGGGACCGAGCAGGGGATCCATACAGGTCAGTTCCACAACATTGATGGTCGCCACTGAAGCGCCAAGGCTGTGGCCGGTCACCCAGATTGGCTCTTTGCCGCTTTCCTGCTCATACAGGGCATCCAGCAGCTCTTCATTGATTTCCTCATAGGATTGGAGAAAGCCCCGGTGGATTCTGCCTGCCGAAAAGGGGGACCTTGTCAGCCTGACCTTGGCATCGGTGATCAGGTCCCGCAGGTCTTTGCTGCCTTCCGTGCCGCGAAAAGCTATGATGAAGGCTCCCTTGAGCTTGATGAGGTAGGCCATGCAGCCATAGCGTTTACCGTTGAATTCCCTGCAGTAGATGTCTTTTGCCTGAAGTTGAGCAGCGCTTTTGCCGGTCTCTTGACAGAGATCGTCCTGAAACTCCGCTAACAGGTATTGCTGTATGGAATGCACGCCCTCGTACGATTTATCTGCCAGTTCTGCAAACAGCAGCGCGTGGTCCCAACTGAAAGCAGGATTTTTTGGATGAAAGACAAGGTTTTCGCTCATGGTTTTTCTCCATTTTATAGTGGGAAGACTGCGTTTGTTTCACAGATTCTGCCGTGAGTCAGATAAGGCTTTCAAACTGTTTGATCGCCTCCATCATGTCGGCGAACCTGGGGTTGGCCGCTTCGGCTTTTTCTATTCCTTCAATGGGGTCTCGTAACACCACGCTCGCATGCTTGACGCCCAGTTGCTTTTTAAAAGGGAGGAAATGGAAAACCCCTGCTGAGCCTATTTTCTCCAGGTATTCAATCCCTGCAATGTGGGCTGTGGTATCTGCTTCGGAATGGGCGGCAAAGATGGACAAAGGAAAATTTTTACCGGCGTTGTCGTATTGCTTGAGCATGGTGTCGATTCGTTTGATAAGGCGGGCCAGCTCAGTGGCGCCGTCAAGGTCGACACGGTTGTATCGGTAGGGATTATCACCGATTAATGAGGCCTTGGAATCAAGGAGGTCGGCAAGAAAGGTTTTGAGAAGTATTTCTTTGAGTTCTCCGACAAGGCCAAGCGGGCCGCCCGCCAGGTCAAGGGCTGCGGAGAAGAGATACACCGCTCCCCAGTTGATCGTCTGCAGGTTGGTGTTGGCCAGGTACAGGCTGAGCGCCCCGCCTGTGGAGAGTCCGCCGATGGAAATGCGCTCGGCCTTTCGGTTGGCTGCGCCTATGGCATAACACGCATTGTTTTCCCATTCTTCAAGCTCCACGGTTTCCATTCCCTGCGGGTCTTCAAGGCCATGGCATTGCAGCAGGGGGATATAGACGTTGTAGCCCAGTTCCGTATGAAAATAGTCACCGATAGCGGTCATGAAGTAGGGTGAATCAGAGAGGCCGTGGATCAGGACGATTGCCTTGTCGGTTTTGTCTGTATGTTCGAGGATACGTGGGTGACAGCCGGGACGGATCGCAGCGTTTTTGAAATAATCGAATGCGTCCAGATAGTCTTGCCAGAGATTGGGAGAGTTGTGATGTACCGGCATATTCTGCACCTCCAATGGGAAAAGGGTTGGTCCATTGAATACCAGGCTGTGTGATACGGCGAACCTGGTGAAACAGCTGTTTGCTCCGATACTGCGTTGTATGTGTTGATCAGATCCGGGCAGCGGTTCTGATCACGTTTTTACAGCAAAATGAGGCGCGGGTCGTATGCCTGTGCCGGGAAAAGAAAAACAGAAAAATGTCTCTGCAATGTTACGGGTATATATACATTATATAGGCGTCGTTACGGGGTAATGCAAGGGGTAATCAGTATTGCGGGGGAAGGGCTGCCTTACGGCAGTGATGTGGTGCGTGTGACGCACCCTACGGCCCCAGGTAGTGGCGAGGGTGTCGGTAGATTTTTGTTTATGGGTGGAGCAGGAAGAGAGAGCATGATGTTTGGCAAGGAGTTTGGCGCATGCCGGGATGTAGGGTGCGTCATACGCACCGCTGGTGTGTCGGTTGTGGTAGTGGTTGTGTGTTATATGTGAGGGTGTAGCTGTGTGGCGTTTTTTACCTGCCTTACGGCAGTGATGTGGTGCGTGTGACGCACCCTACGGCCCCAGGTAGTGGCGAATGTGTCGGTAGATTTTTGTTTATGGGTGGAGCAGGAAGAAAGAGCATGGCGTTTTGCAAGGAGTTCGCCGCATGCTTGGATGTAGGGTGCGCCGTGCGCACCGATGGGAGTGTCGGTTGTGGTAGTGGTTGCGTGTTATATGTGAGGGTGTAGCTGTGTGGCGTTTTTTACCTGCCTAACGGCAGTGATGTGGTGCGTGTGACGCACCCTACGGCCCCAGGTAGTGGCGAGGATGTTGGTAGATTTTGGTTTGTGTGTGGAGTTGAAAGAGAGCGTATGGTCCTTTGCAAGGAGTTCGGCGCATGCTGGGATGTAGGGTGCGCCGTGCGCACCGATGGGAGTGTCGATGGTGGTATTGGTTGTATGTTATATGTGAGGGTGTAGCTGTGTGGAGTCTTTTACCTGCCTAACGGCAGTGATGTGGTGTGTATGACGCACCCTACGGCCCCAGGTCGTGGCGAGGGTGTCGGTAGATTTTTGTTTATGGGTGGAGCAGGAAGAGAGAGCATGATGTTTTGCAAGGAGGTTGGCGCATGCCGGGATGTAGGGTGCGCCGTGCGCACCGATGGGAGTATCGGTTGTGGTAGTGATTGTGGTTGTATGTGAGGGTGTAGCTGTGTGGTGTTTTTAACCTGCCTGTCGGCAGTGATGTGGTGCGTATGACGCACGTATGCCGTAACGGCTGTTGTTCCAGCAGGTTGAAGTCCTGCAAAAGGAGTTGTCCGTACACCTTTTAAGTACCAGGAAGCAGCGTCTGAGTAATCAGGGGTTGTAAGTTTCCCATGGGCGAAGGTGCAGGCCGTAACGAAAGTGAACCTATATGTAGCCTCGTCAACGCTTATATGGAGAAGCCGACCTTTTGTGCGTTAAGGGAAGGCCGCAGTTCTTGAGAAGGGAAAACGGAAGCGTCTCAGGAGATCTCCCGGGGAAGCAGGGACGGCATGTATCGGAGGAACAACAGTGCAGTGCGGGAGACCCGATGCGGAAATGATTCAGGATCGTAAACCATGGGATATAAGGAGACCCCGAAATTTTCATGGTCCGTATCGGGAGTCGGAGGGGCCCATAGTACCGTTTGAGGACAGGGGACAACATAACCCCTGACCGAGGAAAGGAGCCCTACTTTGTTCATGCAACTAAAGAGCGGAGGATCAGGAGATTGCCTAAGCTATTAACTCCAAACAGTATCAAGACGCTACAGAGGAAGCTGTACCATAAGGCCAAGCAGGAACCTGCTTTTCGTTTCTACGCGCTGTACGACAAGATCTACCGTGCGGACAAACGGCATGGCGACGACCATCGAAGGCGGGCGCGGGCAGAATTTCAGTTCCCAGCCCTATTTCAAGGCGATCATCCGCGAGGGCAAGGACGTCTTTATCTCCGACGTGACCAAGTCCCCGGTGAGCCAGAAGCCGAGAATCGCCCTGGTCGTGGCCGTGAAGGACAAGGGCAAGACCGTGGGCCTGTTCGGCATGTCCGTGCTGGCCGAGGCCTTTGCTTCCTACCTGTCGCCCATCAAGGTCGGCGACCACGGGTATTGCTTTCTGTACGACCACACCGGCCGCATCCTGGCCCATCCCAACGGCGACCTCATCTTCAAGGACATGAGCGACTACAGCTTCGTCAAGACCAGCCTGCAGGACAAGAACGGTTTCATCGAATACAAGTGGCAGGGGGCCGTCAAGTACATGGCCTTTGCCCAGGTCGAAAAGACCGGTTGGATCGTCGCCCTGGCCGGTGAACGGGACGATTTCATGACCGAGGCCGACGCCATGCAGTTGCAGATGCTCATCTTCGGCATCGTCGCCTTCCTCATCGTCCTCGCTATCATCTACTATCTCGTCAAGAGCCTGGTGACCAAGCCCATCAACATGGGCGTCGAGTTCGCGGAGAGGATGTCCCACGGCGACTTCACCCGGACCCTGGACATCAACAAGAAGGACGAGATCGGCGTGCTGGCCAATTCGCTCAACAACATGGTCATCCGGCTGCGCGAGGTCGTGGCCGAGGTGGGCAACGCCACCGACAACGTGGCCGCCGGGAGTGAAGAGCTTTCCGCCTCGTCCCAGAGCCTGTCCCAGGGCGCCACCGAGCAGGCGGCCTCCATCGAGGAAGTGTCCTCGTCCATGGAGGAGATGGCCTCGAACATCAGCCAGAACGCCGAGAACGCCAAGGAGACCGACGGGCTGGCCAACAAGGCCGCCGAAGACGCCAAGGAGAGCGGCCAGGCCGTGACCCAGACCGTTGAGGCCATGCGCAGCATCGCGGAGAAGATATCCATCATCGAGGAGATCGCCCGCCAGACCAACCTGCTCGCCCTGAACGCGGCCATCGAGGCCGCCCGCGCGGGCGAGCACGGCAAGGGCTTCGCCGTTGTCGCGGCCGAGGTCCGCAAGCTCGCCGAGCGGAGCGGCGGAGCCGCCGCCGAGATCAGCGAGCTGTCCAGCTCCAGCGTGGCCGTGGCCGAAAAGGCGGGCGAGATGCTCCACTCCCTGGTCCCGGACATCGAGAAGACCGCAGCCCTGATCCAGGAGATCGCGGCCGCGAGCAACGAGCAGAACGCCGGAGCCCTCCAGATCAACCAGGCCATCAGCCAGCTCGACATGGTCATTCAGCAGAACGCCTCGGCCTCCGAGGAGATGGCCTCCACCAGCGAGGAGCTGTCGGCCCAGGGCCAGCAGTTGCAGATGACCATGTCCTTCTTCAAGGTCGGCCACGACACCGCCCCGGCCCGCACCTCCAAGGTTAAGGTGGCCCGCAAGCCTGCGGCCGCCCTGCCCAAGGGTGCCCCGGCTTCCCGCCCGGCACCCCGCCCGGCACCGGCTGCGGCCCCCCCGAGCGATTCCGGCGGCATCGACATGGACATGACCGACGATTCCGAGGAGTTCGAGCGCTTCTAGCCCGGATTTCCCCAACCTCCTGATGAACCAAAGAGGCAGCCGCATGGCTGCCTCTTTTTTTGACATCGGCGGGGGAGGCAGGATCATGCGGCCGGGCTGCCTGGCCCGCGTGCCGCTTTTGCCTCCGTTGCCGCGCATCAAGGGCGTGGTCGGAATCTGGCAATCTTTTGGGGAATTGTGCCGGGTCACAAACAGGGTGGCGAAATATCGATAAACATACGTAGGCTTGTTGATTCCGCGAGCGTTTGAGACTATGTTTTCAAGTGTTTTGCAGACAATCCCCAAGGCCCCCCATTGCCCATAGATTGAAAAGGAAGCCAGGTCTCCCATGAAATTCCCCAGCGCGAAAAAAATCGGCATCGGTTTGCTGGCCCTGTTGGTCATCGTCCAGGCAGCCTGGATAATCAAAAATTACGCTCCCAAGCCGGAAGCGCCCCTTGAAAAGGATCAACCGGCCAGCGATTTTCAGCTGAACGGCGTTTTCCTGTCGGAAAATGCCGGGGAAACGCCTGGCTATTCCTCCATCTCCGCGAACCTCTCCTTCACCCGGCCCGTGTCCCCCGAGGACCTTCTGGCCCATGTCCGGCTCGTGGACGAGTCCGATGGGAAAGATCTGTCGCTGCAAGTAATGAGCTCCTGGAAATCCAAGACCCTGGAGGTCCGTTCCGAAGAGGTGAAAAAGACGAAACAAGGGAAAAACTACCGATTCGTGGTGGACGCGGAGCTCAAGCAGGCCGGGAGCAACGTTGCTCTTGGCCAGGCCCACTCCAAGGAGATCACAATCGTCCTGAAAACGGTTTTGACCTTCAAGGAGGGGCGCGCTGAATCAAACACCTCCGGCGGGACGCTGTGGCTGGCATTCTCGACGCCGATGGCCCCTGCGTCGGCCGGGCCGTTCATCAGCATTGACCCTGATGTGGACTATTCCCTGGGTTCAGCCCGCAACGAGCTTGTGGTCACCGGTGATTTCAAGCCGGGGGAAAAGTATTTCCTGACCATGAAATCCGGCCTGACCGCTGCGGATGGCGCTGTCCTGAACTCGGACTTCAGGCTCAGGGTCGTCATGCCGGACCTGAAGCCCTCGGTGGATTTTGTCGGGTCCGGCCTCTTTTTGCCCCTGGCCGCACAGCAGGAAGCGGCGATGGTGGTCGAGGCGGTGAATACCCCCAAGGCCCTGTTGCAGATAGACAGGGTGTTTCCCAACAACCTGTTCTCCATGCTCGACAGATACGGGTATAGAATCTTTGATGAGGAATGGATTTATCAAGACGTCCCGGAATCCCTCGGTGGGAAGGTGTACGAAGAGGAGATCGCCTTTCACGGGAAAAGCAATGAGACTGTCCGTGTCCCCGTCAAGTTCGATCATGAGCTGTCCCTGCCAGGCAAGGGCCTGTATCGCCTGACCCTGTCGACCGAAGGCGACAGGGTGGCCAGGCGTTGGGCCTTGATCACGGACATCGGGCTGGTCGCCAAAAAAGACACCACGCATTTCACCGTCTGGGCGGTTTCGAACAAGACGCTGAAGCCCATCAGCGGCATATACGTGGACCTCATCAGCGACAAGAACCAGAGGCTTGTCCGGAAGCTGACCAATGCCCAGGGCGTGGCCAGGCTGGAGCTGCCCGAGGACAGCCCCAAAGGCGCTCCCTACATGATCGTTGCCGGGAACAACAAGGGCGATTTTTCCTTCCTGTTCCCCTCCCGTTTCAAGGTGGATACCACGGGGCTCGACGTTGCCGGGGCGACCGTCTCTCCCGCCGGGGTGCGGGGGTATATCTACGGCGAGCGGACGCTCTATCGTCCGGGGGAGACCCTCAAGGGCGTCGCGGTGGTGAGAAACGCCGATTTCTCCATCCCGCCCGGCATGCCGCTGGTCCTCTCGCAGAAAGACCCCAAAGGGCGCGAGATCCGCAAGATCAGGCTCACCGCCGATGCGCACGGCATTTCGGACATCACCATCCCCATCCCCGAATTTGCCCTGACCGGGGGGTACTCCCTTTCCCTGAGCGTGGGAAAGAAGGTCGTGGGCACGTACGAATTCAACGTGGAAGAGTTCGTTCCCGACCGCATCAAGGTCGAGATCGAGACGGACGCAGACGTCTTTGAGCCCGGCCAGTCCATTGCGGCCGAGGTGAAGAGCCACTACCTGTTCGGCCCGCCTGCGGCGAATCTTCCCGTGTCCGCCCGCGCCTTTCTCCGGGCCGTTCCGTTCACCACCCCCCAAATACCCCGGATACTCTTTCGGTGATTCGGACAGGACGTTCCAGCCCCAGGAGTTCTTTGCCAAGGAAAGCTCCCTGGACGGCGAGGGCAACGGCGCGTTTTCCCTCCAGATTCCCGACGAGCTGAGGCCCGCCTGCCGCCCTGGAGGCCGTGATCTACGGGCGGGTCAGTGAAAACGGCGGACGCGGCGTGACCGCGCAGAAACGGGTCATCGTCCATCCGTACAGCTATTATCTGGGCATCAAGGACCTGGGCAGGAACGGGTTTGATTACGGCAAGCCCGTCAAGTTCGATTTCGTGGCGGTCAGCAGGGACGGCACCCCGGCAGCCTATGACGAGTTGCAGGCAAAGCTGTATAAGAATCAATGGCGTACGGTGGTTCGCAGGACGCCGTCCGGCGAGTACCGGTACCAATCGATCAATGACCCCAAGCTGATTCAATCCATCAAGATTCCCTCCGGGTCCGGCAGCCAGGCCGTGGAATTCACCCCGCCGACCTATGGCAGCTACACCATGAAGATAGAGTCTCCCGCCACAGGGGCTGCCGCCCGTGCCAAGTTCTATTGCGGCGGTTGGGGCTACTCCCCCTGGGCTCTTGAGAACCCGGCGCGCATAGAACTGGCCCTGGACAAGGAGCAGTATGGCGCGGGCGACGTGGCCGTTGTCCAGTTGCGGGCTCCGTTTCCCGGCCGGGTGATCGTCAGCATTGAAGGGGAGGACGTCCTTGAGAGCAGGGTCCATTGAGCTTGCGGGCAACACCGGGGAGATTCGATTCCCGATCAAGAAGGACTATGTGCCCAACGTCTATGTGACCGCGTTGCTCATGCGCAAGGCTGGCGACATACCCGAGGGGTCCGTGGGCCGGGCCTTCGGGGCTGTCCCGCTGCTCGTGGACAACAAGTCGAACAAAATCGACATGCACGTCACGGCCCCGGACGAGGTGCGCCCGGAGACCGAGCTCATGGTTGCAATCCAGTCCGAGCCCGGCGCGGTGGTCACCGTGGCGGCCGTGGACGAAGGCATCATGCAGCTCGCCGGTTCGGAAGACCCTGACCCCTTTGACTTCTTTTATGCCCGGCGCGCCCTTGGCGTGGACAGCTTCGACACCTTTGCCATGCTCTATCCGGACATGGCCAGGATTCTGGGACAGGCCGAAATCGGCGGCGACATGGCCCTGAAGGCCGAGAGCCAGTTCATGCGTACCGAAGGAATCCGCCGGGTCAAGCCGGTTTCCTATTGGTCCGGGCCGCTGGTTGCCGATAAGGACGGCCTGGTGCGCTACTCCATGAAGCTCCCTGATTTCCAGGGGGCCTTGCGGGTGGTGGCCGTGGCCGCCGACGGCAGGCGGTTCGGGAATGCGCGGACCATGGTCCGGGTCCGTTCCCCCCTGGCCGTGACCCCGACGTTACCCCCGTTTCCTGTCGCCCGGCGACGCCCTGGAGATGCCGGTGACCATCCGGAACGACACGGGAGCCAAGGCCACGGTCGCCGTCGAGGTCGTGGCCGGGGGCGCGGTTGCCGTCAACGGGACCTATCCCGAGGGCCCTGGAGCTTGAGGACGGCGAGGAAAAGGCCGTCTATGTCCCGCTCCTTGCCACTGAAGGGCAGGGCGGGGCTGCCAAGATCACGGTTCGCGCCTCGGCCCTGGAGGAATCCCGCCGGGTCGTCACCGAACTTCCGGTCCGGCCTGCCGTCCCGTACCGCAGGGAAATCGACTTCGGCGTCTTTGCGGAGGGCGGCGGACAACTCGTCGCGGCCCCGGAAGGCTACGTGCCCGGGACCGTAACGAGATCGGTCGCCCTGAGCCGCCTTCCCTCGGTCCGTTTCGCGGGCAAGCTGGAGTCTTTGCTGGACTATCCGTATGGATGCGCCGAGCAGACCACGTCCAAGGCATTCCCGCTCATCCGTTTCGGGGAGCTGGCAAAGGCGTTTGCGCCCCGGCTGATCAACAAGTACGGCCCGGCCCACATGGTCCAGGCCGCCATCACGCGATTGCGGATAATGCAGACCAACAATGGCGGGTTCGCCTACTGGACCGGCGATGACTCCCCCCGGCCGTGGGTCAGCGCCTATGCCACCCACTTCCTCCTTGAGGGAGAGCAGGCCGGTTTCGTGTCGGGCATGTCGGTCCGGGCGCTGGACTACATGGAAGTGCTCGGCAACGACCGCCAGGATTTGGATACGACGGCCTACGCCCTGTACAATCTCTCCAAGGCGGGCCGCCCCAACCGGGGCGCAATGGACGAACTGCGCGACAAGCACAGGAAAAAGCTCACGGCCACGGCCCGGGTGTTGCTGGCTTGCGCGTATTCCCTGGCCGGTGACGCGGAGTCCTTCAACCTGCTCCTGGTCGACCTGCCGGAGGTGAAGCCCGGCAGATACCAGGACTATATGCGGTCGGATTTGAGCGACTACGCCCTCATGCTGATGGTCCTTGCCGATGCCCACCCCGGCGACAACCTGGTGCCCGATCTGACGGCCAAGGTCTCCCGGTTGATGGAGAGCTATGACTGGACAACGACCCTGGAAAACGGCCTGGCCTTTTCCGCATTGGGCAAGATGGCCGATGACGCAGGCCCGGTGAGCGGTCGGCTCGTCCTGGGAGAGAAGGAATACCCCTTCCAGGATGCGATGGGCCTTTGCCGAGGACGGACTTCCCGGCGACGACCCGATCATGGCGGAATTCTCCGCAGGCGGGTCGCCGGTCTACTGGTCGGTCACCTCCAGGGGCATCCCGACCCCGGAATCGCTCAAGCCGGTCAGCCAGGGGCTCTCGGTTGAAAGGACGTTCCTTGACAGGGACGGCGGCCCCCTTGATCTCGCCAACGTCCGTCAGGGGGACCTGGTCCTCATGCGGACCAGGATCAAGGCCACGGCAGGGAACGTCAAGGACGCTGTCGTGCAGTTGCTCCTTCCGCCGGTCTGGAGGTGGAAAACGCGCGTCTGGCGACCACGGAAACGGCTGCCTTCATGGAGGAGAGTGAAAAGACCATTGACGGGCACCAGGACCTCAGGGATGACCGCATCCTGTTCTTTACGGATGTGTACGAGGGGGGTTGGCGCGTTGGGTATACGCAGCTTCGGGCCGTGACGCCCGGCGTGTTCAACCTGCCCCCGGTCCAGGCCGAAGCCATGTACGACCCTGCGATCAAGGCGCTGGGCGAGCTGGGAAAATGACGGTTACCCGCAAGGAGTAGCCTGCCGTGAGGTGGAGTCGTCGCCTTTTGTACGGGGGCTTGATTCTCTCAAGCCTCCCCCTGGTGGCAGCGCTGGCCTTCGGGGTGCTGAACCTCCTGTTTCCCCTCCCGGAGGCGTGGCTGACGCCCCCCTCCGGGACACGGTGCTGGACCGTTCCGGCGTCGAGTTGCGGCGATTCCTGGCAACGGATTCAATGTGGCGGTTCCCCGTCACGCTCCAGGAGGTCTCGCCGGACCTGGTCAAGGCCCTGGTGGAGTCCGAGGACCGCTGGTACTACGAGCACCCCGGCGTCAACCCGCTGGCCATCGTCCGCGCCGCCTGGGGCAACCTGCTGGCCGGGCGGGTGGTGTCCGGGGCCTCCACGATCCCGATGCAGATAGCCCGGATGTCCGATCCCCGTCCAAGGACGTTGGGTGCCAAGGCCATAGAGGTCTTCCGGGCGATCCAGCTCTCCATCAAGTACTCGAAAACCGAGTTGCTCGAAGCATATCTGAACCTGGCCCCCTTTGGCGGCAACGTCATGGGGGTGGGGGCCGCTTCCCTGTTGTATTTCGATACGCCACCCGGCCAGCTCTCCCTTGGCCAGAGCGCCCTGTTGGCGGTCCTGCCCCGTGCGCCGAACCGGTACAACCCTGCGCGTCATCCCGACCGGGCAATGGCCATTCGGGATCAGGTCCTGGCGTTGCTCGTGGAGCGGGAGGCCGTTGATCCGGCCGAGGCCGAGCGGGCCATGCGCCAGCCCATGGTGGCCCATCGCCGCCCCTCGCCGATGCTGGCCCCGCACTTTTCCCTCTTTGCCAGGAATCGCCTGGGGGCGCAGCCGAACCTGGTGACCACGCTGGACCTCGCCAAACAGCGAAGCCTTGAGCAGCTTGTGTTCCGGCATGTCGTCCACATCCGGCAGGAGGGGATCACCAATGCGGCCGCCGTCATCCTCGACAGGAAGACGCGCGAGGTCCTTGCCATGGTCGGCTCCGTGGATTTCTTTGACGACAAGACCCAGGGCCAGGTCAACAATGCGATCTCAAGCCGTTCCCCCGGTTCGACGCTCAAGCCTTTCCTCTACGCACTGGCTTTCGATCAGGGGCTGATCATCCCCGAGTCGCGCCTGCTGGACGTGCCCACGGATTTCTCCGGGTACACGCCGGACAATTACTCCAGCACATTTTCGGGCCAGGTCACGGCCGCCGAGGCGCTGTCCCCGGTCGCTGAACGTCCCGGCCGTGCGCCTGCTCACCCGTGTCGGGCTGAACGACTTTTACGAGTTGCTGAAAAGAGGCGGGCTTGAGACCATTGACCGCCCGCCCTCCTTTTATGGACTGCCGCTCGCCCTGGGGACGTGCGAGGTCCGCCTCCTGGACCTGGCAAATCTCTATGCGACCCTTGCCGAAGGGGGGCGGCATCGGCCGTGGCGCATTGTCCACCATTCGGATGAAGCGGAGGTGCAACTGTTCAGTCCCGAAGCCTCCCGTGCCATTTCCCGAATCCTGACCGAGGTGACGCGGCCGGACATGCCGGATTCGTGGCGGTTGACCCGTGACCGCCCCGTTGCGGCCTGGAAGACCGGCACGTCCTTCGGGCATCGGGATGCCTGGGCCGTGGGTTTTGACGATATCCTCGCGGTGGGGGTCTGGGTCGGCAACCCGGACGGCAAGGTCGTGAAGGGGATTTCAGGCGCGGTCCACGCCGGTCCGCTCTTTTTCGACATCCTGCGCGCGTTTTCCACCGGCTCCCGCGACCTGCGCCTGGCCGAAGCCAACGACCTGCGCCAGGTCAGGCTCTGCGCGGCCAGCCACCTCCCGGCCGGTCCGGATTGCCCGGAAACCTACATGGCCCTGGCCGGGCCGACCCTGAAACTTGACCGGTGCCCTGACCACAAGCGGGTTCTGGTCGATGCCGAGACCGGCGACCTGCTTGAAGGAAATTGCGTGCTGACCCGACCGGCAACGTCCAGGGTCATCCGCACCGTGCCCCCGGAACTGGCGGCATGGCTGGCCTCACAGGGAAAGCCCGTGCCCCGGCGTCCCGCCTTGAGTCCCTATTGCACGGATGTCCCCAGCGGGAGCGCCCCCCGGATCACGTCCCCTTCCTCGGCCACCACCTACGTCGTGCGCCACGATACGCCCTCACGGTTCCAAAAAATCCACCTGGAGGCGGTGTCCCCCGACCCGGCGCAAACCCTCTGGTGGTACGTCGACGGTGTCTTTGTCGGAACCACGACCAACACCAAAAAGCTGTTTTATTCCATGCAGTTGGGCAAACACCAGGTCTCGGTCACCGACGGCTTTGGCCGCAGCGATTCCCTGGAATTCACGGTGATCCGGTAGGGGGGGTTTAAGGGAAAATGCCGACCATTATTGGTCGGCATTTTGGGTAATACTGGCGGAAGCGTACAGGAGTCGAACCTGCCCTGGACATCACTGCCCAACATTGGTTTTGAAGACCAAGCGCCACACCGGTGACGAAACGCTTCCACTGATTTTTGAAAAAATACGCCATCTGCTGCGTTGCTTCGGGAAATCCGGACCCTTGCGTATTAAGATACGCGGCGGTCCCGGATTTCCCTTGCGCCTTGCAGCTGGCGCATTTTTTCAAAAATCAGTCCCCGTATTCGGGGTTGATGCTGCTCGGAAAAGGGCGGACCCTTGCGTATTAAGATACTCGGGCGGCCCGGCTTCCGCTGCGCCTGCAGCTGGCGCTTTAATTGCGGCGGGGTGCATTTCCCCGGTGCGGTGCAAAACTAGCAGCTTTGATTCCCGGGGACAAGCGCCTTGGCTTTGCCCGCAATGCGGCACAAGAGGCGGCCGGGTCCTGTACTTTCGGGACGTTGTGGCGTAGCTGTGTAAGGTGATGGACTGCCCTTAACCTCAGACAGGGAGGATGCCATGAAAGGAAGGATTACAGCCATGCTTGCGGCGGGTTTCGCCTCTGCGCTCATTGTCGGACTGGCCGCCGTGGCCCCGGCAGCAGACACCGGGGACGACGTGGCGGTGGTCTGCTCGGCCTGCCACTCCGCCAAGCGGATATGCCTGAACCTCGGGATCAAGGACAGGATGGCCTGGAAGGAGACCGTGGACCGGATGGCCAAGAGCGGCGCGCAGATGACCCTGAGCCGCGTGGATGAATTCGCGGATTACCTGGATGGGCTGAGGCCCGGACAGGGGCCGCTCTGCCGCTAGGCCGGGCCGGGCCGCCTGGGCGGCAACCTATCAGAGCCGGACGGGGCGGTGGGTCCGTTCGTTGGTCTCGCCCCCGGTGTTGACCGTGGCCGCCGGTTCCAGGAGCATGATCTCGGTGACCCCCTCGGATACCGGCATGTGCTCCACGCCGTGGGGGATGATGATGAATTCCCCGGGGCCGACCTCCACGTCCCGGTCCCGGAAGCGCATGGTCAGCCTGCCCGTGACCACGAAGAACATCTCGTCCTCGACCTCGTGGGAGTGCCAGATGAACTCCCCCTGAATCTTGACCAGCTTGACGTGCATGTCGTTGACCTCGCCCACCAGCCGGTGGCTCCAGTGGTCGTCGAACTGCGCGAACTTTTCCTTCAGATTGACCTTGTCCGTCATGGTTTTCTTCCTTGAGAGTTGTGGTCCATGAAGGAACGTAATAGACTTTGCGCCGCCGCACAATGCATGGATTTCGAGGAGGTGGGCATGTCTATTCGATGGCTGTTCCTGTTGCTTCTGCTGCCGCTGTGCATGCCGCTTCACTCCCTTGCCCAGACCATGGGCTATCACATAGGGGTCGGCATGGGCCGGAGCCGGTCCACGCCGCCCGAGGTCATCGACATGCGCTGGGCGCGGCAATACATGGACACCAACGCGACGGACGCGGCGGGCGCAACCCGCGCGGACAACGCAACAGCAAAGGACGAGTGATATGGCGACGACATACGTATCGGCTGTGGTCAGGGCCAAGGACGGCAAAGAGAGTGAACTGGAGCGGGCGCTGGCCGGAGTGGTCGACGAAGTGCGGGCCGAATCGGGCTGCATCCGCTACAACCTGCACCGCTCCGAGTACGGCAACGTCTTTTTCTTCTACGAGATATGGGAGAGCCCGGCCCACCTGGCGGCCCACGCCAAGTCCGCGGCACATGGAGGCCATGCACCGGGCCACCGCCGACCTGGTGGCCGGCCCCTCGGAGGTCAACACCTGGGAAGCGGTGGATGTGGGGGAGTAGAAAACGGAAATGGGGGCCACGCTACTGATTCCCAGCCCATAAATAATGGGTTGTAAATTGGTAGGGTGTCCCCGTATTCCCCGACCGTGAAAACATGACGCTTTGGACGCGCTGGAAAACAACCATGGAAACAGTAATGAATCGTTTGGCAGGCAAAGCAGTCCTGGTCCTTGTTTTCTCCTGCCTCCTTGCAGGCTCGGCAGCGGCCGAATTCCTTTCCGGGGTCTACCTGAATGTACATAGCGGCAGTGGCGCGCATTCGCTGGTTTACATAGACGAGAAAGATGGAATTGTGATGATCCGTCTTGTCGGCGGTCACGCAGGTAAGCGCGAAGACGTATTCGCCCCTTCGGATTGTGAGATACTTGCGAAAGGTAAAATCGAAAAGGGCCGCGTTGTGGCTAAAATCTTGAGTTCAGATTATCCGAAAGACCTGCACGTCGTCATCGATTTCGGGGATGGCGAATTGGTTGTGGAGTATGCTGATGCTCAATTGGGCGGTTGCGGTATGTACACAAGATTTTACGGTAGTTACAAAAAGTACACCTGCCCGGAACTCAAACAGATATTCCATCGTGATTTGCCACACTACCGGGAGCACCCGGAAGACCTGAAAAAACTCTGTCGGTAGAGAAAAGAAAGCGGTAACTTTCGGGAACATCTTACTAGTTTTCAGTTCACAAATAATGGATTGTCAATCGGTATGGAGTCTCGTTTTCCGGGGCCACCGCCGACCTGGTGGCCGGCCCCTCGGAGGTCAACACCTGGGAAGCGGTGGACGTGGGGAAATAGCGAAACAGGGGCGGGCGCAGATGTGCCCGCCCCTTTGCATTTCCCTTTGGGGCGTCAGGCCCGCCTGGCGCCGAATGCCCTGCGCATCCGCTGCTGGGCCGCGTCCAGGTACATGTAGTAGACCGGCGTGAAGTAGAGGGTCAGCAACTGGGAGACCACGAGGCCGCCGACCACGGCCAGGCCGAGGGGGGCGCCGGGCCTCCGCGCCCGCGCCGAAGCCCAGGGCGATGGGCAGGGTGCCCATGAGCGCGGCCATGGTGGTCATCATGATCGGCCGGAAGCGGATCAGCGCGCCTTCGCGGATGGCGGCCATCGCGTCCAGCCCCTTTTCCCGCTGCGCCTCCACCGCGAAGTCGATCATCATGATCGCGTTCTTCTTGACGATGCCGATGAGCATGATGATGCCCACGAACCCGTAGATGTTCAGGTCCAGGCCGAAGAGCATCAGCGTGGCCAGCGCGCCCATGCCCGCGCTGGGCAGCCCGGACAGGATGGTCAGGGGGTGCACGAAGCTTTCGTAGAGCACGCCCAGCACCAGGTAGATGACCAGGATGGCCATGACCAGCAGCACCCACAGGCCGCGCATGGAGTCCTGGAACGCCTGGGCCTCGCCCTGGAATCCCGTGGACACCGAGGCGGGCACCACCTCGCGCGCCAGCTCCTCCACCTGGTCCACGGCCGAGCGAGCGACGTGCCGGGCGGCAGGTTGAAGGAGATGGTCGGCGGACGGCAGCTGCCCCGAGTGGTTGATGGTCAGCGGCCCCACGCCCAAGCCCCACCGGGCCAGGGACTCCAGCCGCACCAGCTTGCCGTTGCCGGAGCGGACCGAGAGCATGGCCAGGGCCTCGGGGTTGGCCTGGTACTTCGGGGCCAGCTCCATGATCACGTCGTAGGTGTCCGTGTCGGCGTAGATGCTTGAAATCTTTCGGTTGCCGAAGGAGGTGGAGAGGGCGTCCTCCACCTGGTAGGCGCTGATGCCCAGGGCCGACGCCTTGTCCCGGTCGATGACCACGTTCAGCTCCGGGTTCTTGAATTCCATGTCCGAGGTCACGTCCAGCAGGGAGGGCAGTTCCTGCATCCTCTTCTCCATGGCCGCGGCCACCAGGAACAGCTCCTCGGTGTTCGGGCTCTGCAGGGTGTACTGGTACTGGCCCTTGGAGCTGCGCCCGCCGATGCGGATGGGCGGCGGGTTGGAGATGTACACGCGGATGCCCGGCACCTGGGAGAGCTTTCCGCGCAGCCGCCGCATGACCGTGTCCGCGTCGTCGCGTTCGCCCATGGGCTTGAGGTTGAGCATGAGGCGGCCCGAGTTCCCGCCCCGGTTGGGACCGCCGCCGCCGACCACGGACATGTAGCCCTCCACGGCCGGGTCCTTGGCCGCGATGGCCATGACCTGCTTCTGGCGCTGGGCCATGGTGGCGAAGGGCACGCCCTGCTCCGCCTCGGTGGTGGCCATGAGCCGCCCCGTGTCCTCGCTGGGCAGGAACCCTTGGGGATGGCCCGGAACAGGACCACGGTCAGGCCCAGGATCGCCAGGGAGGCGAGCATGGTCAGCCGGTGGTGGCGCAGGGTCCAGGCCAGGGTGGCGGAGTAGAGGTCGCGCAGGACGTGAACCCGCGCTCGAACGCGGCCGAGAGTCGGCCCGGCGCCTTCTCCTCCCGGCCCCGGTCGCGGATGATCAGGTTGCAGAGCATGGGGGTCAGGGTCAGCGAGACCACGCCGGAGATGAGGATCGAGGCGCAGATGGTCACCGCGAATTCGTGGAACAGGCGGCCCACGATGCCGCCCATGAAGAGCACGGGCAGGAACACGGCGGCCAGGGAGATGGTCATGGAGATGATGGTGAAGGCGATCTCCCGCGAGCCGTCGAGCACGGCCTCCAGGGTGGTCTTGCCCATCTCGTGGTGGCGCACGATGTTCTCCAGCATGACGATGGCGTCGTCCACCACGAAGCCCACGGACAGGGTCAGGGCCATGAGCGTGATGTTGTTCAGGCTGAACCCGTACAGGTACATGACCGAAAAGGTGCCGATGACGGACATGGGCAGGGCCAGGCTCGGGATGAGCGTGGCCGAGAGCTTGCGCAGGAACAGGAAGATGACCAGGATGACCAGGCACACGGTCAGGAGCAGGGTGAACTGCACGTCCTCCACCGAGGCCTTGATGGATTCGGACCGGTCGTAGAGCACGTCGAGATTGACCGCCGCCGGGAGCTGGGCCTGGAACGCGGGCAGCAGCTCGCGCACGGCGTCCACCACCTGCACGGTGTTGGTGCCGGGCTGGCGCTGGATGGCCAGGATCATGCCGGGCCGCTTGCAATCCGACCGAATAAACGTCATAGTCCGCTACTTCATTTCACAACTAGTCCCGACCACATTGCCCGAGGAGGACCCATTGGCTACTAGAACTGTCTATTATATTGAAGGTGACGGCATCGGCGCCGAAGTCTGGGCCGCCGCGCGCCCCGTCCTGAACAAGGCCGTGGAGATGGCCTACGCCGGGGCCAACAAACTCGACTGGCAGGAGCTGCTGGCGGGCGAGAAGGCTTTTGCCGAGACCGGCGAGCATCTGCCCAAGGCGACCATGGACGCGCTGGCCCAGGCCGACCTGGCCATGAAAGGCCCCCTGAACACCCCGGTGGGCAAGGGCTTTCGCAGCCTGAACGTCACCCTGCGCCAGGTTTTCGACCTCTACGCCTGCATCCGTCCCATCAAATATTTCAAGGGGATCGAATCCCCGGTCAAGCGTCCCGACCTGGTAGACATGGTCGTGTTCCGCGAGAACACCGAGGACCTGTACGCCGGTATTGAATACCAGTCCGGCTCCCCGGAAGCCAAGAAATTAATCGAATTTCTCGTGGACGAGCTCGGCGCGAACATCGACATCACCGCGGGCGTGGGCATCAAGCCCATCACCCCGGCGGGCTCCAAGCGGCTGGTAAGAAAGGCCCTCGACTTCGCCATCGCCGAGGGCAAGCCGTCCGTGACCCTGGTCCACAAGGGCAACATCATGAAGACCACCGAGGGCGGTTTCCGCTCCTGGGGCTATGAGCTGGCCGAAGAGGAATACCAGGGCAAGGTCGTGCGCGAGGGCGCGGAAGGCGAAGGCGTGATCATCAAGGACCGCATCGCCGACGCCATGTTCCAGAACGTGCTCATGTACCCCGAGCAGTACTCGGTCATCGCCACCACCAACCTGAACGGCGACTACATCTCCGACGCCCTGGCCGCGCAGGTGGGCGGACTCGGCCTGGCCCCCGGCGTGAACATGGGCGAAAAGCTGGCCTTCTTCGAGGCGACCCACGGCACCGCCCCGACCATCGCGGGCAAGGACCTGGCCAACCCCGGCTCCTCTGATCCTGTCCGGCGCCATGCTGCTTGAGCACATCGGCTGGCATGAGGCCGCCGCGCTGATCCACGCCTCGGTGGAGAAGACCCTGGCCGCCAAAAAGGTCACCGTGGACCTGGCCTCGCAGATCAACGGCTCCACCCAGGTGGGCTGCAAGGAATTCGGGCGAGATCCTGCTGGCCAACCTGTAACCCCCCGTTTCTCAGAACATTCCCGGCGGGCCGCGACCATGCGTCGCGGCCCGCCGTTGCGTTTTGCGGGCCAGTATTCTCCGTGCCCCGTCTTGACCCGCATCCCCCTCTTGGCTACCTTAGTGCATGGCGGAAACTCTTTTTTCCGGCCGGGCCCCAAGGTCCGGTTCCCGCCGGGCCCGTGCCCGCCACTGATCGCCCGTCCCGCCACGAGACGCCGACCCTCCGGATTCCCGCCCCCGGCCAGCCCGGGACCGTATACTCCACAAGACCCGCAACAAGGAGTCGAATCATGCCTCAACATACACCTGAAATCACTGAAACCGGCCAGTGCACCGAGTGCAACGGCGCGGACAGCCTGCTCGCCACCCTGGTGGACAGCGGCGTGGAAGTCTGCTTCGCCAATCCCGGTACCTCGGAGATGCACTTCGTCTCCGCCCTGGACCGCATCCCCGGCATGCGCGGAGGTTAGCTCTGCCTGTTCGAGGGCGTGGCCACGGGCGCGGCCGACGGTTACGCCCGGATGACCGGCAAGCCCGCCTGCACCCTGCTCCATCTCGGCCCTGGCTTCGCCAACGGCATGGCCAACCTGCACAACGCGCGCAAGGGCCAGTCCCCGGTGGTCAACGTCGTCGGCGACCACGCCACCTACCACGTGCGCTATGACGCGCCCCTGACCTCCAACGTGGAGGGCTTTGCCGAGGCCATCTCCCACTGGGTCCGCCGCCCGCGCAGCCCCCGCACCGTGGCCCTGGACGCCGCCGAGGCGGTCCGCGCCGCGCGCACGGCCCCGGGCCAGGTGGCCACCCTGATCCTGCCGGCGGACACGGCCTGGCTCCCGGCCGAACGCCCCGCGCCCGCCCTGGAAGCGCCCAAACCGGCTCCGGTGTTCCCGAGCGCCGTAAAGGCCGCGGCCAAGGCCCTGACCAACGGCAAGAAGACCGCCATCCTCATGCGCGGCTCCGTGCTCTACGGCGAGGGGCTCCACGCGGCCGGATGCGTGGCGGCCAAGACCGGGGCCACCCTGTTCTGCGACACCTTCACCCCGCGCATGCGCTCGGGCGCGGGCACGCCCGTGGTGGAGCGGCTGCCCTATCGAGGCAAGGCCGTCCTCAAGAGACTCGACGAATTCGAGCAGCTCCTGCTCGTGGGCGCCGAACCGCCGGTCTCCTTCTTCGCCTATCCCGGACAGGAGAGCTGGCTGACCCCGCCTCACTGCGACATCCTGACCCTGGCCCACCCCAGCGAGGACGGCAACACCGCCCTCGCCGACCTGGCCGGCGCGGTGGACGCCTCGCCCGACTGCACGCTGTTCCCGCTCGATCCGCCCGCCCTGCCCGCCGACGGAACGCTGACCGCCGAGGATGCCCTGCGCATCGTGGCCGCGCTCCTGCCCGACAACGCCATCGTCACGGACGAGGGCATCACCTCGACCCTGCCTTACGCCAACCTGCTGGCCACGGCCGCGCCCCACGACTACCTGGCCCTGACCGGCGGCGCCATCGGCGGCATCATGCCGCTGTCCACCGGAGCCGCGGTGGCCGCGCCGGACCGCAAGGTGGTCTGCCTGGTGGGCGACGGCAGCGCCATGTACACGGTGCAGGCCCTGTGGACCCAGGCCAGGGAGAACCTGGACGTGGTCACCGTGGTCTACGCCAACCGCTCGTACGCGGTCCTCAACCAAGAACTCAAGCTGGTCCGGGCCGCGTCCAAGGGCGACCAGGCGGTCTCCCTGCTCGACCTGCACGACCCGGCCCTGGACTGGGTGCGCATCGCCGAAGGAATGGGTGTGGAGGCCGTACGAGCCGAAACCACCACGTCCTTTGCCGACGCCCTGCGCTCCGCCTTGAGCGCCTGGGGCCCTCGGCTCATCGAGGCCGTCATCTAAACACTCACAGCGGGCCGGGGCCGTCGCGCCCCGGCCCGTGCTATCCCCGCTCCTTCCTGCACGAGTCATGGCATGGGACATGCAATTCTCTACCGAATGCCCGCATATCGGTCCACCGGGCGCATAAGGAGAGCACGCATGTACCTGCAGGAACTGCAAAGAAACTGGGACACCTTTGGCCAGGAAGACCCCTTGTGGGCCGTGGCCTCCGCCCCGGACAAAGTAGATAACGCCTGGGACGTACAGGATTTTTTTGAAACCGGCAGCCGTTACATCGACGGCATCGCCGCATGGATGACTGAGAATGGACTCCCCGAGCGGAGGGCCTCCGCTCTGGATTTCGGCTGTGGAGTCGGAAGATTGACGCAGGCGCTGTGCGGACATTTCAAGACCTGCGTCGGGGTGGACATCGCCCCGTCCATGCTCGCTAAGGCTAAGGAATTCAATAGATACGGAATGCGCTGCGTATACCGACTGAACGAGGCCGCCGATCTCGCCCTGTTTCGCGACCGCAGCTTCGACATGGTCCACACCGCCCACGTGCTCCAGCACATCCGGCCCCATGTAGCCGTCCGCTACATCGCGGAATTCATCCGCGTGCTCAAGCCGGGCGGGCTGGCCGCCTTCCACTGCCCCAGCGCCCGGGCCGTGTTCGCCTATCCCGAGGATGGCGTGGCCTGCTCCCTGTCCTCCCGGACCGAGACCCTGGTCATGGAGCAAGGCACCAAACTGATCATGCCCGTGACCGTGACCAACACCGGCGCGCATCCCATAGGAATGGACAGGCAGACCAATGCACCCGTGCGACTGGTCCACCACTGGTACAACATCGAAACGGACGAGATCATCCACAACCACGGTAGGCTGAACCTGCCCCAGACAGTGCTCCAACCGGGCGATTCCGTGGACATGGACTACCGAGCCGCCTCACCGGCTGCGCCCGGAAACTACGTGTTGGCCATCACCGCTCTGGACTATTACGACAAGCCCTTGGCCGACCGCACCGAAAGCCGGTGCACCGCTTTTATCATGGTCCTCCCGACCACTGCCCAGCCCGGAGGCAAGGCCCCTCTGGCCGCCGAGCGGCCCTACAGCGAAACCCACGCCGTCCCGGTGGAGACCGTGGAGCAGGTGGTGACCATGGCGGGCGGCCGCATCGTCGAGGTGCAATCCAGCCAGTCCCTGCCCGGCGGACAGGTCAGTTCCCTCTATTACGCCACGCGCTGAGGCTATTATCGGGCATCCCGCCCCCGGTTCCAGGCTCTGATTTCCGTTTTAGACCTTGCGAAAACCTTGGCTCTCTACTAAGTGAAAGCCATGCCTGAAAAAGATAAACGCATTCTCATCCTGGGCGTCGGCAACATCCTGTTCACCGACGAAGGATTCGGCGTCCGGGTGGCCGAGGAGCTCGAGCAGAAATACGAGTTTTCCGACAACGTGACCGTGCTCGACGGCGGCACCCTGGGCCTCAAGCTCATGGGGCCGATCATGGAATCGGACCATCTGATCATCACGGACATCGTGCTCAACGACGGCGAGCCGGGCGAGATTTTCCGCCTGCTGGGCGAGGACCTGAACAAGGCGTGCGCCTTCAAGAACTCCCTGCACCAGACCGACTTGCTCGATACGCTGGCCCAGTGTAGCATCATCGGACACGTGCCGGACGAGGTCATCCTCTTCGGCATCGAACCGGTCAACTACAAGGACATGTCTGCCGCCCTGTCCCCGGAACTCGAAGCCAAGCTTCCCGAAATGGAAGCCCTGGTCCTCGAGGAAGTGAAGGCAGCGGGCGGCACCTACGCCCTGCGAACGGACAAGAACCCCGCAACGGAGAAGATCTATGTGCCTCGCGATACCAGCGGAAATTATTGACATCAGTGACGGCGTCGCCACCTGCAAGGTGGGCGAAGGCGACACCACGGTCCAGGCGTCCATCATGCTCATGGACGAGGAAGTGGCCCTGGGCGACTACATCATCATCCACGCCGGCTTCGCCCTGCGCAAGCTCGACCCCAAGGAAGCCCAGGAGACCCTCAAGATTCTGCGCGACATGGTCGAACTCGTGGGCGGCGAGGGGTATCAACACGAGATGCTCTAACGGCCCCACGACGAATGCAAAAAGGCCCGGAACGCAATGCGTTCCGGGCCTTTTGCATTCTCGAAAACACCTCCTCCCTCGCCGCAGGCGCAGCATGGGGGGGCAGGGGTGCGAGCCCCTGCCCGCCGGAGGCGAAATGGATAAACTCTCGCCGCAACGCGGCCTTCAAAACCTGATTTACCCAAGAATCGCCCAGCTAGTGGCTCACCGTCTTGGAAAAGACATTGATGACCGCCACTCCGGCCACGATAAGCCCCATGCCGAGCATGGCCGGGAGGTCCAGGGACTGCTTGTGCACGACCACCCCGGCCAGGCCGATGAGCACGATGCCCAGGCCCGCCCAGATGGCGTAGGCCACGCCCATGGGGATGGTCCGCAGGACCAGGGCGAGGAGGTAGAAGGCCAGGCCGTACCCGATGACCACCAGCAGGCTCGGGCCGAGCCGGGTGAACCCGTCGCTCGACTGGAGCGCCGTGGTGCCGATCACTTCGCAGACAATGGCCAGGGCCAGGTAGACGTATCCCATGGAGCCTCCAATGCGGATGGTATCAGGCCCGCTGCTTCTTGCCGGGCAAAAAAGAGGAGCGCAGGAAGGTGGGGCTGGCAAAGGCCAGCGGATTGCGGATCACGAGGTCGGGCAGGATGTGGTACCAGCGGTAGCCGAGCCCGTGGAAATAGTCCCGTGCGCGGTCCAGGTGGCCGGTCTCACGGGCCGCGAGCAGGGCGGCGTCCCGCTGGCAGCGCGACCGGGCAAGCGGCCTCAGGATGCGCTCGCTGAACCCGTACCGGAGCAGCATGGCCTTGATCCGCCGGTACTCCCGATGGCGCGACACCCCGTCGGCCATGGCGAAGAAGGCGACCACCAGCCAGCACACGCCCCACCAGCACAAGGCAACGCCCCCGGACACGTCCCCCGAGGCCCACTGCGCCGCCCCGGCCCCCTTCAACACAAAGGCGGCCAGCAACGCCCCGGCCCCGGTCATGTACGGCCACGGCGCAGCCTTCACATACCGCGCTCCGCGTCCGACAAAGCCTATTCTTTCCTCTCTCCGCATACCAGAATCCGTAGCCAACAACCCCCAAAAGGTCAAACCAGCTTTCCCTCCTTCTCGCCGCCATAATCGCATTACAGCAACGAACTCCTCCATCGCCACACCAAGCGCCTTGGATGGCAAAGCCACCCAACAGCGAAGCGCACGCACCTCCCCACCGCGCAACCCTCCCTACCCCCGCGCCCCTCCTCCCCCGAGCTCGCACGGAGCGAGGCTTCGTAGAGTGGGTCAGCCGTGCATTTTTCGAGGGGGGATTTGACCGCAGCGTAGTGGGCCTACGTGAGGATCAAATCCCCCCTCGGAAAATGTGCGGATGGCCCGCTATCCGAAGCCGCCGTCGCAGGCGCCAGCGCGAAAAAAAGAGGCCCGGCATAAAGCCGGGCCTCTGTTTTTTAGCGCGTCAGCGCCTGCACTCTTACAAAACGCGGAACTTTTTGACGTTGCCGGTCTTGTTGTCGATGACGTGCACGCCGCAGGCGATGCAGGGGTCATAGGAGTGGACGGTACGCAGGATCTCGACCGGGCGTTCCGGATCGGCGATCGGGGTGTTGTCCAGCAGGGCCTCTTCAGTGGGGCCGGGCAGGTTGTTGTCGCAGCGGGGACCGAGGTTCCAGGTGGACGGGACCACGAGCTGGAAGTTGTCGATCTTGCTGTCCTTGATGTCGATCCAGTGGCTCAGGCCGCCGCGGGGAGCGTTGACGAAGCCAACGCCCTGCGCTTCGGCGGGCATGTCCCAATCCTTGCAGATGTCGAGGTTGCCCTTGGCGATGTTCTCCTTCAGATCGTTGACCATGTCTTCGGTCTTCAGGCAGGTGATCAGGCACTCGATACCGCGGGCGCCGGTGCGGCCCAGGGTGGAGAAGAGGGCCTCGGGGCCGACTTCCAGTTTGCCGAGCACGAAGTTGACGTACTTGACGAACTCGGGATGACCCAGGCCGTAGTTGACCAGACAGGTGGCCAGCGGGCCCACTTCGGTGGACTTGCCGTCGTAGCGGGGAGCCTTCATCCAGGAGTACTTCGCCTTGTCGTCCAGGCTGGTGTACATGGGATCGGTCACGCCGGCGTAAGGATGCTTCGGGGAGCCGTCCTTGTACCAGGAGTGCTTGACATGCTCTTCGATCTTGGTCGGATCAAAGGCCTGGACGTCGGTGATCTTGCGATCGAAGATGACGCCGGGCTTGATGTACCGGGAGTTCAGGTCGGCCTCGCCGCCCTGCGCCGGGTATTCGCCGAAGCTCATGAAGTTGGTGGTGCCGCCGATGGAAGCCCAGTCCTTGTAGTAGCCGGCAACGGCGATCAGGTCCGGGATGTAGCAGTCAAGGATGAAGTCCTTGATGTCCGCGTACAGGGCCAGGAAGTCGTTGATGTACTTGTCGGTCAGGCCTTCGTAGCAGGACACGCCACCCATGACGGTGAACTGGGTGTGCGGGTTCTTGGCACCGAACACCGCCATGGCCCGAGCGGCCTTGACCTGCAGATGCAGGGCGTTCAGGTAGTGGTTGGTGGCAAGCAGGTTGACCTCGGGCGGCAGGACGTAAGCCGGATGGCCGCCGAGGAAGTAAGCGTTGGTGAAGATGCCCAGACGACCGGAGTCGACGATGCTCTTGACGGTGTCCTTGGTCTTCTGAAGGTCTTCCTTGGAGGAGACGATCTTGGGATCGGGGCGCACGGTCTTGGCGACGGCGGCGGCGATTTCAGCGGTCTTGTTGACGTCGGCGGACAGACAGCCGGTGACGTCGACGAAGTCCAGGGCATGCAGATGATAGAAATGCACGATGTGGTCGTGCATGAACTGGGCGGCCAGCACCAGGTTGCGGATGATGGTCGCGTTGTGGGGCAGTTCCTTGTCCACGCCGACGGCGTTGTCGACGCAACGGACGGAAGCGAGCGCGTGCACGTAGGTGCAGACGCCGCAGGAGCGCTGGGTGAAGTGCTGTGCATCGCGGGGATCACGGCCTTTCAGGATGATCTCCAGACCGCGGAACAGCTGGGAGCTGCTGCGGACGTCAACGATTTTGCCATCTTCGACCACGGCCTCAATGCGCAGGTGACCCTCGATCCTGGTGACCGGATCAACTACGACATCGTGTTTCCCATGCGCCATCGGGGCGGCTTTAGGGGAGCAACCAGACATATTGTATCCTCCTTAAGAATTCTGATTCTGTCTGCGTTAGTTGGACGAAATCCTAACGAACCGCCGACTACATGTCGGTGAGGTCGGCGTAGAAGTAGGATTCGCCATCCCAGTCGGCACCGTCCCAGAAATCGGGCTGCGAGCAGCCGATGCAGGGGTGGCCGGACTGGACAGGCCAGTTGTACTGGTTGAACTTGACCGTGGGGCAGTTGTTGAAGGTCTCGGGACCACGACAACCGAGTTTACGCAGACACCAGCCCTTGCGGGCTTCTTCGGAACCGAAGGAAGGCGCGAATTCGTCCATGTCGAAGTGCTCCTGCCTCGGGCAGTTGTCATGCACGGTCTCACCGAAGAACAGAGTCGGACGCCCGACGTCGTCGAGGTCGGGCATGCCCTTGGTGAGGAAGTGCACGATGGTACCGACCAGGTTGTAGGGGTTCGGCGGGCAACCGGGGACGTTGATGAACGCCTTGCCCGGGAACAGTTCGCCGATGCCCTTGGCAGCGGTCGGGTTCGGAGCGGCTTTCTGCACGCCACCATAGGAAGCGCAGGTACCGTAAGTGATCGTCGCGCTGGCGGCGTTGACGACCTTGGTGGTGGTCTCCAGCATGGTGTGGCCACCGACCTTGCCGTACGCACCGGCCTCGTTGGCGGTACCGGCCGGAGCGGTCGGGACGCCGCCTTCGATGACGGCCACGAAGTTACCGCCGTTGACCGTATCCCACAGAGCCTTCTCTGCGGCATGACCCGCCGCCGCCATGATGGTCTCATGGTAGTTCAGCGAGATGTAGTCCAGGATGAGAGCGTCGATGTAAGGCTCGACGGTCCTCAGGATGGATTCGGAACAACCGGTACATTCAGCGTTGTGCAGCCAAATGACGTCGGGCCTGTTGTCAGCTGTGAGGGCTTCGGCGACTTTCGGAGCGAAAGCCGGACCCATGCCCATCACTGCGGCCACGGTTCCGCAGAACTTCATGAAATCACGGCGGGAGACGCCGCGTTTTTCCAGCCGTTCCACGGCTCCTTCCTTGCCATGACCTACGGAAAATTTCATAGAACACCTCCGTAATAAAATGAGTCTGTTATGGCGGAGAACACCGTTATTCCCGCCATAACCGTCGGGCACAAACCCGAACTCGGACCTAAACCGTCTCTTTGCCACGATTAACAAAAACGTGACACGAATAACATTCTTTTTCCGAGTTCGTGCTATAACCCCCCGGAAAAATTAATTAACAAAGTCGTATCGCGCTTTACAAACAAAATCAATAGGCAACTTTAAAAAACTTTCAAGCGAATCGGCACGCTAGACGAATTGGCATGAACACGTGACAAAAATCACAGAACGCCCTGCCCTCGGGCCTTGGCGGTCGCCGATCCGGCCCGCGAGACTCCTCGCCGCTCCCTTTTCTCCTCCCCCGGAAGCCTCTCTTCTGGACGCTGGAAGACGTCACGATAAACAATAATTGATTACTTTCTTCCACTTGACCTACAATTCAGCTAAAACGGATGACGAATCAGCAATCCCGAGGAGGACCTTTCAATGGCCGTTATCATTGATCTTTCCATTTTCCCCCTGGACAAGGGCGGCTCCGGCCTGAGCGCCTACGTCTCCCGAGCCCTGAACGTCATCAAGGAATCCGGCCTGAAGTACCGCCTCTGCCCCATGGGCACCAGCATCGAAGGAGAGTGGAACGAGGTCATGGGGGTGGTCGACGCCTGCTACCGCGAGTTGGAAAAGGACTCCGACCGGTTGTACATGACCATCAAGGTGGACGCCCGCAAAGGACGCAGCGGCGGCATGAACCAGAAGCTCCACAGTGTGGAGAGCAAGCTGGCCTAAGGACAGACCGCCCATGGCCGCTCCCCCGGAAAAAAAGGCCGAAAAGGCCGCCGAGCACCCCTCCCCCACATCCTGGGTGATCAATTCCCGATCCCTAATCTTCAAGTTCCTGGTGCGCATCCTGCCGCCCCTGCTGGTGGGTACCCTGATTCTCATGCTCGTGCTCGCCCACTACGCCCGGCGCGACATCATGGACAAGATCGACACCGACGTCGGCATCTTCGCCACGGCCACCACCCGCGTGCTGGACGGCCTGTTGTGGAACTACCAGACCGAGGAGATGGTCAGCGCCCTGGCGACCATCTCGAGCAATCCGGCCATGCTCGGGGCCGAGATATACGACCAGGACGGCGACCTTTTCCTGTCCTACGGCATCACCCCCGAGGACCACGTAAGCGGGCTCAAGACCATGTGGCGCGACATCTACCGGCGCATGCCCGACGGCTCCCGCTTGGACATGGGCAGGCTGGCCATCCACTACACATACGTCTTTGCCGAGAAACAGTTCAGGCAGCATTTCATGTTGCAGGCGTCCCAGATCCTGCTGATCATAGCGGTCACCTTGAGCGGCGCGGTCTACGCCTTCAACCGGACCGTGAGCCGCCCGCTCAAGTCGCTGCTCGCGGCCATCCGCACCTCCGGGGAGACCGGCCGCTGGACCGAGGCCGACTGGCAAAGCGACGACGAGATCGGCGAGGTCATCGACGCCCACAACCGCATGATGCAATACATCGCAAGCAAGGAAGCGGCCCTGGCCGACAGCGAAAAGCGCTACCGCCAGCTCTTCGAGAACGCCTTGGTCGGCATCTACCTGATCGGCCCGGACGGACTCGTCGTGGAGGCCAACAGGACCGCAGCGCACATCATGGGGTTCGCATCCTCCGAGCAGGTTGTCGGACAAAACATCCTGAAATACTACGCCCGCCGGGAGGACCGGGAACGCTTGTGGGAAGGCCTGTGGCAGAACGGCCAGATATCCCGTTTCCGCACCGAGTTGATCAAGACGGACGGCAACCACATCTGGGCCGAACTCTCGGGGCGGTTGAATCCCGACGGCTTCTTCAACGGCATCATGCAGGACGTCACGGACCTGGTGGAGGCCGAACAGGCCGTGGAGGAACGCGACGAACTCCACCGCGCCTTCTTCGAGGAGAACAAGGCGGTCATGCTCCTGCACGACCCCCTGGACTCGTCCATCCAGTTCGTCAACCCGGCGGCCTGCCAGTATTACGGCTATACCAACGACGAGATGACCTCCATGACCATCCGCCAGCTGGACTGCATGAGTGACGAGGAGTTGTACAAGGAGCTCAAGGAGGCGGCCGAGGAGCGGCGCGGCTATTTCAAGCAGATCCACACCCTCAAGGACGGCACCCGGCGGGATGTGGAGGTCTTCACCGGGCCGGTCTCCCTGGGCCACCGCCAACTGCACTACTCCATCGTCCACGACGTCACCGAAAAAAGGCGGCTGGAGGCGCGCCTGCAGCGCATGGCCACCCGCGACCAGCTGACCGGGGCGCACAACCGCCACGCCTTTTTCCAGCGCGCCAAGAGCGAGCTGGCGCGGGCCAAGCGGTTCGGTCACTCCCTGGCCGTGCTCATGTTCGACCTCGACCACTTCAAGGAGGTCAACGACTCCCATGGCCACGCCACCGGGGACGAGGTCCTGCGCACCTTCGCCCTGCGCTGCCGGGCCGGATTCCGGCAAAGCGACGTCTTCGCCCGCATGGGCGGGGAGGAGTTCGCCGCCCTGCTGGTGGAGACCAGCGCCGAGCAGGCCGTGGAAGCGGCCGAGCGGTTCCGAATGATGGCCGCGACCAGGACCATCCCCACCGACGCGGGCGACCTGACCGTGACCGTGTCCATCGGCGTGGCTTCCCTGAAGGACGAGGATTCCATCAACGACCTGCTCAAACGGGCTGACGAGGCCCTGTACAAGGCCAAGCAGTCCGGCCGCAACTCGGTGGTCCGGCTGTGACCGCCCGCCGTTCGGCATGAACCATCCCTAGCGAATCGAGAGGAGCGCTCCCGTGTCCATGATCACCCAGCAGAACGTCCAGTTGAAGCAGGTCTCCCACGGCAACTACCTGATGCGCAACGTGCTCAAGTACAACATGGTCTTCAACGAGGGCAGCAAGGGCGACGCCGCGTACATCCTGACCGAAGGCAAAATCGAGATCTCCGGGACCATCGAGGGGCGCAAGAAGGTCTTCGCCGTGCTCAAGCCCATCTCCATCTTCGGCGAGATGGCCCTGTTTCTGAAAGAAGGCGTGCGTACGGCCACGGCCATCGCCCTGGAGGATTCCAAGGTCATCGTGGTCACCCGCGACGACCTGGACGAATTCATGCACCAGTCCCCCAAGGTCATCGCCTCGATCATCAACGTCCTGGTGGGCCGGTTGAAATCGACCACGCGCAAGGCCATGAAGGTCCCGTCCGTGGGGCTGGGAATAGTCCGCATCTTCGACCTCTTCTCCACCTGCGGAAAATATGAACTGAAATACGACGTCACGATCAAGACCCTGGCCGAGACCTTCGTGACCACACCGGAGCGCATCGAAAAGTATATCCAGGGACTGGCCGACCAGGACCTCCTGGTCGTGGGCCGGGACGCGGGCGACAACCGGATCATCCGCATCCGCGAGCGGGACATGCTCTCCGCGGTCATGCAACAGCAGGAGTAGGCGGCGTGAACGACTTTCTGAGCACCGAACTGACCACCGAGCGTTGTCGGCTGCGCCCTTGGCGGATGGAGGACATCCCCTTGATCCCGCCCGTGGCGAACACCAGAAAGATATCCTGGAACACCTCCTTCCGGTTCCCCCACCCCTTTGACCTGGCGGCGGCGGAACGGTTGGTCTATTGGGCGCGCGACGGAGCGGGCGAGGACAAGTGGCAGTTCGCCATCCTGCTCGACGGGAAGCTCGCGGGCAGCTGCGGGACCATCCGGGGCACGGACGTGGAGGCGCACACCGCCAGCGTGGGGTACTGGCTCGACCCACCCCTCTGGGGCCAGGGGCTGGCCACCGAGGCCCTGAACGAGCTGGTCCGGTACATGCGTGACGAGACGGCCATCGAACAACTCACGGCCAGCTGTTTCGGCTGGAACCCTGCCTCGCGGCGAGTGCTGGAAAAGGTCGGCTTCAGACAGGAAGGGTTGCGCCGGGGGGTGGTCCGCAAATGGGGCAAGCTGACCGACCTGTGGATATACGGCCTGTTGCTTTAATCCAGGGCCACCAGTTCCAGATCGCCCCAGGCGGCCACCTTGGCGTCGTACTGGGCAAAGACCCCGTCCACCCCGTGGGGGGCCAGTTCGCGGGCCCGTTTGAGCACCCGGTCCATGTCCTTTTCCGAACCGAGCATGTTGCACAAGGCGGTTGCCGCGGCGTCGGCTAGCCGGGCGTCCTTGGCGCGCACGGCCACCAGATCGCCGGAGCCGAGGCTCAGGGAATGGCCGATGGTCCCGCTGGACGCGCACAGGGCCACGGGAAAGGAGTCGGCCTCGAGGCGCAACCCCACCGACGCCCCGGATTCGGGATCGGCCAGCAGGGCCACCACCCGCTCGCGCGTGGAGCGCAGGTAGGTGTCCCCGCCGTTCTCCACCAGGATGTTCGGGCTGCGCGGGCCGAATTCCTCACCCACGGCCTGGGCCACGGCCCCGGCCACGGCGGCCATGGGCCCCACCCCGCACGGCTCGGCAGCCGCCGCCATGGCCCGGACGACGTCGGGCGCGGAATCCGGCACGGCAACGGGCACCAGGCTCTCGGCGAATTCCGGATGGAACATGATCCAGTTCTTGATCACGCCGCGCACCTTGGAGACGAAGGCGGCGATCTCGTCGCGCAGGTCGAGCTCGGCCACGATGAGCAGGTCGGTCTGTTCGACCGCCACCTGGAACCGGACCTCGCCTCCACGCGGACGGACCATGCGCCGGTACCCGCGCTCTGTGGAAAGATGTTTTTCGCCCATCACCAAGCCCTCCACGCCGATGTTCCCAACACGGAACAGCATACGAACACATTTAGAAACATCCTATCCACACCGGCCACCAATACGCACAACCTAGGCACAGCAAACGAACACCTTATCCACAGCAGCCCCCCCCCCGCGAAGCGGCCCAAAAAGTTTAGGAAGGAAAAGGGGATGGGGGTCCGGGGGAAGGGGGAAAGGGAACCCTTTTCTCAAAGGGTTCCCTTTCCCCCTTCCCCCGGCCGCCGGAGGCGCCCCCTTTAGAAGCCCTGATCCTCGTTGATGAGGACGATCTTGATGCGCCCTTTGGGGAACGACTTTTCGGTGATCGTCCAGACGTTGCAGATGCGATCCGGGGAACCGCAGTCCATGCAGTAGCCGGTCTTGACGCAGGGGGTCTTCATGTTCAGGCGCATGGTGTTGACCGGGGCCACGTATTCCTTGATGCGCTCCATGGCCCGTTCCAGGTCGGGCACGAGCTTGTTGCGGCCGATGAGCAGGACCACGTTGCGCGGGCCGAAGGTGATGGCCCCCACGCGGTTGCCGATCATGTCGAGGTTGACCAGATGGCCGTCTTCGGTCACGGCGTTGGTCCCGGCGAAGAAACAGTCCGCGAGCAGGGCCTGGCGGCGCAACTCGTACTTCTCCTCGGCCGAGAGGGCCTTGTCCCAGGTATCCAGGGCCTCGTAGTCCGGGTTGTCGCGCAGATACTCGTAGAGGCCGGAGGCGGCCAGGGTGGCGGACCCGCCCCAGGACACGGTCCTGGGCTTGATCTCGGGCAGGATCTCGTTGACCACGACGTCGCGCGCGCCTTCCAGGGAGTCGGCCATGCGGACATCGAAGCCGTTTTTCTCAAGTCGTTCAGCCAGATCGGTCAGATGTAGGCTCCAATAGTTGTCAATGGGCTTGTCCATATGGCCTCCAGTATATTACTCATTAATAATGTGTTTTGCGGCAATTTTGAAAACGGTGCTTTTTTCACTCGCCAAGCGGTGGAAAAGCTTGTAGCAGAAAACCCGCCCGGCCGGAAGCGGACTCCCCCCAGACCCGGGGAAAATAGCGCTTGACGGTCTCAGGGCCAACGGTTATATGCTTCCGTTCAACGCAACTTCTAGCATAATTTTACTCTTCAGGAGATCACAGATATGAAACGTACTTACCAGCCCAGCAAATGCCGTCGTAAAAGAACCCACGGTTTCCTGGTGCGCTCCCGCACCAAAAATGGTCGCAAGGTGCTTGCCCGCCGCCGCGCCAAAGGGCGTAAGAGATTAGCCGTTTAGCTTGGAACAAGGAGCGCCGGCTGCTCAGAAGCCCTGAATTCACAGCTTGTTACGAGCAGGGCAAGAAGCATTTCACGAAGAGTTTCATCCTGTTCCTGCGCAAGCGCAGCACCCCTGACGGCGGCATACGCCTGGGGCTGACTGTCAGTAAAAAGATGGGACACGCAGTGGCGCGCAACCGTATAAAGAGGGTGGTGCGCGAGTATTTCAGGCTGCATCAATTCGATTTTGATTTGCCTCTGGATATCGTCGTAGTTCCGAAGCGGAACCTTGAGGCCAAGCAGCTGACCCTCGCCCTCGCCACAGAAGAGTTTACCCCGCTTTTGAGCCGTCTGCGCTCGGAAGCGGCGGCCTCTTAGAGAGGAAATGATGCGC
The DNA here is from genome assembly GCA_963678525.2 of Desulfobulbaceae bacterium. Classification (GTDB taxonomy): domain Bacteria; phylum Desulfobacterota; class Desulfobulbia; order Desulfobulbales; family Desulfobulbaceae; genus Desulfogranum. Next base: position 24,820 of record CAXXDG010000001.1, on the reverse strand, counting down.
TCACTATTCCTGGCGCTCATTTGGTTTTACCAGAAACTCATCTCTCCCTTGCTGCCTCCGGCCTGCAGGTTCTATCCTACGTGCTCCGAGTACGCCCAGGAAGCCCTGATCCGCCACGGCGCCTTCAAGGGGAGCCTTCTTACGCTTTGGCGTCTCCTTCGTTGCCAGCCTCTATGCCGCGGGGGATTTGACCCCGTCCCGGCCGTTTGGCCCGATTCCAAAACCAAAGCGAGATTCACCCCATGGAGAAGAAGGAGCAAATCCGTCTTGTAATTGCCCTGGTCCTGAGCTTTGTCGTCCTTTTCGGATGGCAATACATCACGGGTCCGTCGGCGGAACAAAAAGCGGAGATGGCCCGCAAGGCCGCCGAGGCCGAGCAGAAGACGGCCGCCCTCACCCAAAAGACCCAAGACGCAGCCGTTGCCGCCACGGAAGCTGCTCCCGTTCCCGAATTCGTTCCCACCGACGGCGTGTCCGTCTCGGTGGACACCCCGCTTTACACCGCCGTGTTCAACTCTCAGGGCGGCGTGCTCGAAAAGTTCATCCTCAAGAAGTACCGCGAGACCATTGAAAAGGATTCCCCGTTCGTGGACCTGGTCGGTGCCGACGCCTTCGGCAAGGGCCCGCTCGGTCTGATCCTGACCCTGAACGACAAGGAATACCACACCTGGAAGCGCGGCAAGTGGGCCTTCAAGGGCGCCGACCTGAACCTGGCCGAGGGTGAGGACACCAAGACCCTGACCTTCACCGGACAGGTGGACGGCTACCAGATCGAACGCGTGCTGACCTTCCACGCCGACTCCTACCTCATCGACGAATCGGCCACGGTCACCAACCTGACCGCCACCGGCTCCGAGGGCGCCCTGTCCTTCACCGCCGCCGCCAGGTCCATGTCCGACGAGGAGGACCGCTACAACCCGACCCGCGTGGCCTACCTGACCAAGGACACACGCGAGGAGCAGAGCGACCGCGACGACCTGCGCGAGGAAGGCGTGTCCGCACCCGCCGACCTCAAGTGGGGCGCCATCGAGTCCAACTACTTCCTGTTCGCCATCATGCCCCAGACCGAGGACGCCTCCCTGTCCGCTGGCATGCAGGGCGATATCTTCCGCATGGCCGTGACCGACAAGGCCACCTTCATGCCCAACGTGGCCAAGACCTTGCGGACCTCCTATTTCATAGGTTCCACGGACCGCAAGATGCTTTCCCAGATGCCCAACGATCTGAGTGACGCGGTCAACTTCGGCTGGTTCGACTTCCTGGCCAAGCCGCTGCTGGTGGGCCTGAACTTCTTCTACGGCTACATCGGCAACTACGGCGTGGCCATCATCATCCTGACCATCATCATCAAGCTGATCTTCTGGCCCCTGTCCCAGCGGAGCTACGCCTCCATGGAAAAGATGAAGAAGCTCCAGCCCATGGTCGCCAAGCTGCGCGAGAAGTACGGCGACGACAAGCAGCGCCTCAACCAGGAGACCATGGCCCTGTACAAGACGTACAAGGTCAACCCAATGGGCGGCTGCCTGCCGATGGTCGTGCAGATCCCGGTCTTCTTCGGCCTGTACAAGGCCCTGCTCGGCGCGGTGGAACTGCGGCACGCCCCGTTCATCGCCCATCTGCCCTTCACCGACCTGCCCTGGCTGGCCGACCTGTCCGCCAAGGACCCGTACTACATCTCGCCGATCATCATGGGCGCGTCCATGTTCCTGCAGCAGCGGATGACTCCGACTGCAGGCGACCCCACGCAGCAGAAGATCATGCTCTTCATGCCGCTGGTCTTCACTTTCATGTTCCTGCAGTTCCCGTCCGGCCTGGTCATCTACTGGCTCTTCAACAACCTCCTGTCCATCGGACAGCAGCTGATGATCGCCAGAAAATCCAAGGCAACGGCCGCCGCGAGCAACGACTAACGCCACCGGGGGGCTTCATCACCCCGGCACGAGAAGGATACGAGAATGAGTGACTTCAAAGAATTCCAGGGGAAGGACCTGGACGAAGCGATCGAAAGCGCATGTGATTACTTCAACCTACAGCGCGAACGGCTGGAGATAGAGATCCTCTCCGGAGGCTCTTCCGGCATCTTTGGGATCATGGGCGTGAAAAAGGCCAAGGTTCAGGCCCGGCCCCGCGCCCAGGTGAACGCCACCGACATCCTCAACGGCGACCAGAAGCAGGCCAAGCCCAAGCGCGACTCCAAGCCCAAGCCCAAGCGCGAGGCCAAGGCCCCGGCTCCCGAGACCGTGCCGGAACCTGCCGCGATCGAGGAAGAAATCATCGAGAACGAACCCAATGGCAACGTCATCCCGGTGGAGGAATACAACGACGTCAACGGCAATGTGGCCGAGCCCGAGCCGTCCGAGGCCGCCCCGGCCCGCAAGCCCCGCGACAAGAAGCCCCGCCAGCCCAAGGGCGAGAAGCGTGGCCGCGAGCGCAAGCCGCGCGAACGCAAGCCCCGTGAGCCGCGCGAACCGCGTGAGCCGCGTGAGCCGCGTGAGGAGCGCCCCCGCACCGACATGTCCGAGTTCGATCCGACGCTCCTCGAAAACGCCGTGCGCGAGGTCATGGGCGAGCTGCTGACCCCCATCGTGGGCGAGACTACCGTGGAGGTCACCCTGGAGTCCGACCGGGTCAAGGTCTTCATCGACGACGAGGAGAACTCCGGCCTGATCATCGGCCGCGAAGGGCAGACCCTGTCCTCCATCCAGTACCTGGTCAACCGGCTGGTCTCCCGCAAGATGGAGGCCTCGGTGCGCATCCAGGTGGACACCGGCGACTACCGCGAACGCCAGGACGACAAGCTCCGACAGATCGCCTGGCACCTGGCCGAAAAGGCGGACAACCTGGGTCGGACCCAGTCCACCAAGCCCCTGTCCTCCTATCACCGCCGGGTCATCCATCTGGCCCTGCAGGACAACGAGACGGTCTTCACCCGCTCCAAGGGCGACGGCCCCATGAAGCGCGTGCTCATCGTCCCCAAGAGCCGCAAAAGCAACGGCCGCGCCCGCTACTAGGGGGTGCGGCTTCCGAGAGCGGCGCATCCGCACTTTTTTCGGGCTTCGTTAAATCCTCAGCGTAGTTAGGCTACGTCTCCGGTTTAACTTCGCCCGAGAAAATGCACAGCTGCACCACTCTCGAAAGCCTTGTGATTTTGATGAGGCCGCTCCAAGGAGCGGCCTTTTTCGTGCGCGAAACGGCTTTGCCATTCCGGAAAAGCTGCTGTAAGGAATCCTCATGCTCGATCCCAGGCACTCCCAGGACACCATTGCGGCCATCGCCACCCCGCCCGGCGACGGCGGCGTGGGCATCATCCGCCTCAGCGGCCCGCGCGCCCGCGACATCGCACGCCGGATGTTCCGGCCCTTGAACCCGGCCTTCACCGACTTTCTGCCCTACCGCCTGCACTATGGCCACGTGACCGACGCCGACGGCGCCGACCTGGACGACGTGCTCTGCGCCTACATGCCCGGCCCCCGGTCCTACACCGGCGAAACGCTGGTCGAGATCAACTGCCACGGCGGACGGGCTGTGCTCGGCGCGGTCCTGCAGGAGGCGTTGAACCGGGGGGCCCGCCTGGCCGAACGCGGCGAGTTCACCTACCGCGCCTTCATGAACGGGCGCATGGACCTGTCCCAGGCCGAGGCCGTTGCCGAAATGATTCACGCCCCGACCAAGGCGGCCATGCATCTGGCCCAGGTCAAGCTGTCCGGCCTGCTCGGACAGAAGATCGCCGACCTGCGCGCCCGGCTCGAAGGGCTGCGCGCCCAGCTGGCCGTGGCCGTGGACTTCCCGGACGAGGAGCTGGAATGCCTCTCCCCGGAAGAGCTGGCGGACACCGTTGACACCGTGCGCGGCGAGATCGCCGCGCTGCTCAAGGCCGTGGACCGCACCCGCGCCTGGCGCGAAGGCGGACTGGCGGTTCTGGCCGGTAAGGTCAACGCGGGCAAGTCGAGCCTGATGAACGCCCTGCTCGGCCGCAACCGGGCCATCGTCACGGACCAGCCCGGGACCACACGGGACTACCTGGAAGAAACCTTGAACCTGGACGGACTGACCATCCGGCTGGCCGACACCGCGGGCATCCGCGTAACGGACGACGCCGTGGAGGCCGCCGGGCTGACCATGGGCCGCGAGCTCATGGACCGGGCCGACCTGGTCCTGGTGCTCCTGGACGGCACCGCGCCCGTGGACGATGACACCCTGGACGCGGCCCGGCGCACCGGCCCGGACAAGGGGCTGGCCGTGCTGAACAAGGCGGACCTCGACGGATTTGCCGAGGCCAACGGTGCGCCGATGGCCGATCTGGGCTTCGAGACCGTGGCCGTGTCCGCCAAGACCGGCGCGGGCCTCGACCACCTGGCCATGCGCATCCGCGAACGCATCCTCCAGGGAGCGGGCCAGCCCGACCCGGACGAGCTTGCGCCCAACGCCCGCCAGGCCGCCGTGCTGGCCGAGGCCGACCGGGAATTGGCCGACCTGTGCGCCGACGCAGGGGCCGGCATCCCCTACGACCTTCTGAGCGTGCGTTTGGAAACCGCCTGCAACGTGCTCTCCGGCATCACCGGCGAGATCGCGGCAAACGATGTGCTCAACTCCATCTTCGACTCGTTCTGCATAGGAAAATAGCCATGACCATTGAATCCGACCCCATCGACGTGCAGCACGTCACCTGCGGCCTGGTGCCGCTCATGCAGACCCATTTGGAAGGGTCCGAACCCGATGTGGACACCGTGTCCTTCAAGGTCCGCCAGGGTATCCAGACCGAACTGTGGAACTCGTTCGGCACGGGCACCCGCTGGCGGCTGACCGGGATCACCTCGGACCTCTTCTTCGACGTGGCCACCTTCGTGCGCGTGGAGGTCTCCGAGCTGGACCCCCTCGGGCTGACCGACTTCTAGGCGCCCTACCCCGCCCGAGTAACGACAGCGCCCCGCCGATCACGTTGACCGGCGGGGCGCTGTCGTTGGCGATGCATGAAACCTAGGCCTGGGTGATATTCTCCGGCTCCCCTGCCGAACTGTCCGGGGCCGCGTATCTGAGGACCAGGTAGCCGAGCACCCCGGAGACCAGGGAGGCGAACAGGATGGCGATCTTGGCCAGGCCCACCAGGGAGGTGCCCTCGTCGAAGGCCAGATTGCCGATGAAGATGGACATGGTGAAGCCCACGCCCGCCAGGCAGGCCGCGCCCCATAGATGGACCAGGGTGGTCCGGTCCGGGAAGGCGGCCAGGCCGAGCCTGCTGACCAGCCAGCACGCACCGGTCACGCCGATCTGCTTGCCCACCACCAGGCCGAGGAACACGCCCAGGGAGACCGGGGTGAGCAGTTCGCGGAAGACGTCCGCGTCCAGCGCCACGCCCGCGTTGGCCAGGGCGAAGACCGGCATGATGAAGAAGGAGACCCACGGGTGCAGGGCGTGCTCGATGTTCTGCAGCGGCGTGGTGGCCGCCTCGTAGGCGTGCTCCATGGAGTGCAGGGCCATCTGCTGCTCCTTGTTGGTCAGCACGTTCTTGCCCGGAGTGATGGCCATCTCGAAGACCTCGGCCGCCCCGCGCAGCTCCTCCACGAAGGTGGCGCAGTTCATGCGCGTCCCGGCCGGGATGGTCATGGCCGCCAGCACGCCCGCGATGGTCGCGTGGATGCCGGACAACAGGAAGGCGAACCAGACGATGACCCCAAGGACCAGGTACGGAATGGAGTGGCGGATGCGCCAGCGCAGGTTGAGCACGGCCATGAGCGCCAGCCCGGCCAGTCCGGCGAGCAGGGCTGTCAGGTTCAGGGAGGCGGTGTAGAAGATGGCGATGACCAGGATGGCCCCGATGTCGTCCACGATGGCCACGGCGGTCAGAAATATCTTGAGCCCCACGGGCACGCGACTGCCCAGCAGGGACATGATGCCCAGCGCGAAGGCGATGTCCGTGGCCATGGGGATGCCCCAGCCGGCAATGGACTCGTGGCCCGCGTTCAGGCCGAAGAAGATGAGCGCGGGCACGACCATGCCGCCCACGGCCGCGGCCACGGGCATGATGGTCTTGCTCGGCGTGGACAGTCCGCCCACCAGCAGCTCTCTCTTGATCTCCAGCCCCACCAGGAAGAAGAAGATGGCCATCAGCCCGTCGTTGATCCACAGCAGCGCGGGCTTGGACAGGACCCAGCCGCCCACGCCCACGGTCAGCCGGGTCTGCCACAGCGAATCGTAGGACGCGGCCCACGGCGAGTTGGCCCAGACCAGGGCGATGATCGTGCAGGCCATGAGCGCGATGCCGCCCGCCGCCTCCATGCGGAAGAACTTGTCAAAGGAACTGAGTACGTAGTGAACGGGCAGCGGCCGGTCCTCGGGTCGGGTCATGGAATGCTCCTTTTGCGAATTACAGGTACGAGTATACCGATATTCGCATCAAGGGCAACACTCTTTGATTATTGCCTGGAAATGCCATGGGTTCCGCCTACGGGGATCAACGACCGGCAACCTTCCGGGCCTGGGCCAGGGCGTGTCCGGCCAGGGGGCACGTCGGCGAATCGAGCATGGCCCGCAGGTCCTCCACGGTGTCCAGGTCCGCCAGCCGGTCGAGCACGGCCACGTCCATGCCCGCTCCCCCAAGCCGCTCAAGAGCCCGCGCGAACACCCCGGAACCGCCCCACTCCGCCTCATCGAAAACCGAAGGGACAAAGCCGTTCACATGGAAGCCCGCCAGGTAGTAGCCGCCGTCCTCCGCTGGCCCCAGGGCCGACCGGCCGGAGGTAAGCGCGTCGAGCCCCTTCCGGATCACGGCGGGCGTCAGGCCGGGGATATCGCTGCCGGTCAAAACCACCCGCTCATACCCCAAGGCGAAGGCGTCCCGGAACGCGTTGGCCATGCGCTGCCCCAGCCCCTCGCCCCGCTGGGCCAGGAACCGTTGTTCCGGGCCCAGCCAACGGCGCACGGCCCGCTCCCGCCCGGCGGGCGTGAAGCAGACTAGCAGGTCCGCGTCCAGTCCGTCTCTGAGCCGGGACAGCGCGTCCTCGACCAGGGCCGCGTAAAAGTCGGCCACCAGTTCGGGCGAGGCCGGGCCGATCAGCCGGGTCTTGACCCTGCCCGGTTCGGGATAACGGGAGAAAAAGAGCAGGCAGTCGCGCATCACCGGTCCCCGCCGTCCGGCCTGTAGGACCGGGCCAGGTCCTCGGGGGCCGCGCCCAGGGCATAGCGCAGCCGCAGCCGCCAGTTGCCCAGCGTCCGCCGGGCAACGCCGTCCCGCTCCCACCGCCGGGGGGAGGTCAGGACGGGCTCCTTGAGGATGGCGATGGGCTCGCCCCGTTGCTTGAGCCGCTTGAACAGGTCCACGTCCTCCATGATCGGGATGGGCGCGAACCCGCCCAGCTCACGGAACAGCCCGGCGTCGAGGAACGGGGCCTGGTCGCCGTAGGGCACGCGCTCGAACCGGGAGCGCAGGTTGGCGAACCGGGCGACCATGGCGAGACTGACACGGGGAGAATCGATGGCCAGGGAAAAGGCCCCGGCCCGGACGCGGCCGCCGTCGAGCGCGCGGTCCACGGCATCGGGCCAATTGTCGTGCAGCTGGGTGTCGGCATGCAGGAAGAGCAGGACCTCGCCCCCGGCAACGGCCGCGCCCGCGTTCATCTGCACGCCCCGGCCGGGCGGGCAGCGCACCCCGATCACATCGGATTCGTCCAGGGCGGCCAGGGTCCCGTGGCCCGGCCCGCCGTCGGCCACCACGATCTCGACCTCGCGGCCGGGTGCGGATGCGCGCACCTGCCGAACGGTCCGCGAGATGATCGCGGACTCGCCGAACACCGGAATGATCACGGAAATGGAACGTGCGGAGGTTGCCATCGGGTCCATGTGTGATTACTAGACTGTTTGCCGTTTTTAATAAAGACCGGAGGGAATGATGCGCAAAGGCGTGACCGAAGACATGAGCGTGGTGGCCGACATCCTGGACAAGGCGGAAGTGATCTGGCTGGCCCTGAACGACGACGGCGGTCCGCACTGCGTGCCCGTGAATTTCGCCATCAAGGGCGACACCCTCTTCGTCCACTCGGGCCGAAAGGGCCGCAAGGCCGCCTGCCTCGACTCGGGAGCCCTCCTGGCCTTTTCCGCCGCCGTGGACATGCAACTCAAGACCAGCGACGACAATGCCTGCGAGTTGGGCTACCGTTTCCGCTCGGTCATGGGCAACGGCGTGCCCCGCAGGCTTGACGGCGACGAAAAGATGCGCGCCCTGGCCCTGATCACCGTCAAGTACGCGGGCCGGGCCATGCCCTACAACGAAAAAGTCCTTGCCGTCACCACCGCCTACGCCATCGACATCAAGTCCGCCGCCGCGAGGATCAAGGATTAGGAGGATGCCATGATCACCTTTTTCATCGGCGATTCCCTGACCCTGGGCTGCGGCGACGAGGCCGGACTGGGCTGGCCCGGACGGCTCGCCTCGGCCATGATGCACTCCGGCCAGGACCTGACCTGGTACAACCTCGGCGTGCGGGCCAACACCACAACCAAGATCCGCGAGCGCTGGAAGGAAGAGGTCGCCCGCCGCTTCCTGCCGGGCCGGAACACCCGGCTGGTCTTCTCCTTCGGCGTGGCCGACGTCTCCAACGACGTACCGGCCAAGACCTCCTTCGAAAACGCGGAGGCCATTCTGTCCGAGGCCAAGGCGCTGGGCCCGACCCTGTTCATCGGCCCCATGCCCGTGGCCGATCAGGGCAAGACCGAGCGCATCGTCCAACTTTCCCTGGGGTTCGAGTCCGTGTGCGAACGGCTCGGCGTGCCCCACGTCCCGGTGACCGGGTTCCTGCGCGAATCCACCGCCTACGCCAAGGCCCTGGCGGCCAACGACAATGTCCACCCCAAGGCCAAGGGCTACGCAACCCTGGCCGATTATCTCATGCAAACCCACGCGGTCCGGGAGTTCCTCGGACTGGACCAATAAATGAGCGATACGAAATGAGCGATTTGAAATCCTTTGCCAGCGACAACAACTCCGGGGCCCACCCGGCCATCATGGAAGCCGTGGTCCGGGTCAATGCGGGCCACCTCAAGTCCTACGGCGACGACGAGCTGTCCATCCACACCGACGAGGTGTTCAAGGAATTCTTCGGGTCCCAGGCGCGCATCCACTACGTGACCACCGGGACGGCGGCCAACGTGCTCGGCCTGCGCTCCGTGACCCACACCTACAACTCGGTGCTCTGCGCCGAGCAGGCCCACATCAACAACGACGAGTGCGGCGCGCCAGAGGCGTTCGGCGGCATCAAGCTGGTGCCCATCCCGTCCCCGGACGGCAAGCTCACCCCGGGCATGATCGCCCCCTACCTCGGCCACATCGGCTTCGTGCACGCCTCCCAGCCCAAGGTCATCTCCATCACCCAGCCCACCGAGGTGGGCAAGCTCTATACCTTGAAGGAGATCGAGGACCTGGTGGAGTTCGCCCACGACCGCGACCTGCTGGTGCACATGGACGGCGCGCGCCTGGCCAACGCCTGTGCGGCGCTCGACTGCTCCTTCTTCGACATGACCACCGCCCTGGACATCGATTTCCTCTCCTTCGGCGGGACCAAGAACGGCTGCCTCATGGGCGAGGCCGTGATCTTCCTCAACCCGGACATCGGCCAGGGATTCCCCTACCTGCGCAAGCAGGCCATGCAGCTGGTCTCCAAGATGCGCTTCGTCTCGGCCCAGCTGGAGGCCTACCTCAAGGACGACCTGTGGCTGACCAACGCGAAGCAGGCCAACGCCATGGCCAGACGGCTGGCCGAAAAGGCCGGGGCCATCGACGGCGTGACCATCAAGGGCACCGTGGACTGCAACTCCCTGTTCGCCCACATCCCGCCCGAGGCCACGGAGATCCTGCTCGAAAAATACTACTTCTACGTCTGGAACGAACACGACCAGACCGTGCGCTGGATGACCTCCTGGGCCACCACCGAGGAGATGGTCGACGAGTTCGTGGACGACCTGCGCAAGGCCATGGAGGCCATCAAATGAGCCGTAAACTGAAACGTATCTGCGTCTACCTGGGGTCCAATCCCGGCAACAACCCGGCCTACGTGGCCGCCGCCGAACAGGTCGGCCGCGAGCTGGCCTCGCGCGGGATCGGCCTGGTCTACGGCGGGTCCTCCACCGGACTCATGGGCAGGCTGGCCGACGCCTGCCTGGCCGAGGGCGGCGAGGCCATCGGGGTCATCCCCAAGCGGCTGGTCGAAAAGGAGATCGCCCACCAGGGGCTGACCGAGTCCCACGTGGTCAATTCCATGCACGAGCGCAAGCAGCTCATGGCCGACTTCTCGGACGGGTTCATCACACTGCCCGGCGGCATCGGCACGCTTGAGGAATTCTTCGAGGTCCTGACCTGGAGCCAGATCGGCTACCACGCCAAGCCGTGCGGCCTGCTGGACGTGAACGGCTACTACACCTGCCTGGCCGAGCACATGGACCGCATGGTCGAGGAAGGCTTCCTCATGGCCGCCCACCGGCGCATGGTCCTGACCAGCCCCGACCCGGGCGAGTTGATCGACCTGTTCGCCGAGTACGACCCGCCGTACGTGGACAAGTGGGTGGAATTGAAAAAGAGCCTCTAGAAGACAACACTTTTTCATATTTGCCCCCTATTTGCTCATGTAAAAGGGGGCTTTTTATGCGGTATCTATTTCCATTATTTGCTAATCCGCAATATTCTTGGAACGCTACTTCGCCGAGTCAATGAAGGCCTGAAGGTACTCCCTGAGTTCTTTCTCGTTGGCATGAGCCATCGATTGGTACTCTTGCAAGGGGTTGCCCTGGGAAACTATCTTGGCCGCCATGGCCTTTATCTCTTCCTCGTTCATTCCCGAAGGATCACTGATTTGATTCAAGACCTGATCTTGAAGTTGTTCCTGTGGCACGTCGAGGTACTCTGCCAAGAGCAAGTAGCAGGTGAATGTACTTTCCAGGAGCTTGTTGTCCTTGTTGTACTTGTTTAGCCAGAGAAGTCTAATAACCATTGCGAGTCTGATGTTCTCGTACGATTCCGGTAGAATACTTCGGCTTCTGTAGACCCCACGGTCAACCCGCTGTAGTTCTACAGAGTACAAGTCAACCATACTTTGTACCCACCGGACAAGTAAGGTCTCCTCTTGGGGGGCCAATCCATTGAATGCTTTGGCTTTTCCTTTCCTGACTTTCGACAGGATTTCATCCAAGCTGGTGGAGGGTGCTTTTATTGATTTTTTAAAGAAATCGCATATCCCCATTTGTAGCTCCATGTCTTGTTGGGTTGTAGCCACCAAAAACTTAGCACATTTATTTTTGGGGGGAAATCAAGTCGCCCTCCATCTGTTGGCCCGCTAAAAAAAGGCCCCGACAGAGTCGGGGCCTTTTTTCATTTCGGATGGGTACTGCCCTATTGCAGATGCCCGGCATTGTGCAGCTGCCGCTCATTCGCGGGCGGCGGACTCCACTGGTAGGTCCAGGTCTCGGACAGGGTCTTGCCGCCCGAGGTCAGGATCATGCGCAGGTTGATCGGGTTCTCGGTCTCGTCGGGCGGGACCAGGTCGAAGCGGACGCGGTAGCCGTTGACCGAATGGAGCGGCAGGACCGAGGCCAGCTCGACCTCCCCCGCCGAGGTCTTGATGGACGCCTTGACCTGGGCGTCCTTGCCCAAGTCGGCCAGCGGGCCGCCCGAGAAATCCACCACGAACCGCTTGCCGTAGTGCGTGCGCCGCTTGCCCACCTCGCCGCCCAGGCCGGTGAAGGTGTCGACCACGCGGGCCAGCTCAACAGGGCCGGGCGAGGCCGTGCCCCAATAGAGGTCATAGCTGAAAAGCATTTCCTTGCCGGGCACCACGGGTTCGGCCGGATGCCAGAAGGCCACGATGTTGTCGAAGGTCTCGTCCAGGGCCGGAATCTCCACCAGCTCCACCGCGCCCTTGCCCCAGTCGCCGCGCGGGGCCACCCACAGGCCGGGGCGCTTGTCGTAGTACACCCCGTCGTCCTGGTAGTGGTCGAAGTTCTGATCGCGCTGGAGCAAGCCGAACCCCTTGGGGTTGTCGTCCATGAAGGCGTTGAAGCGCAGGGAGCGCGGGTTGTTCAGGGGCCGCCATATCCACTGGCCCGTGCCGGTGTGCAGGGCCAGGCCGTCCGAGTCGTGGATCTCGGGCCGCCAGTCGTAGCCCGTGCGACGGTCGTTTTCGCCGACCATGAACATGCTGGTCAGCGGGGCGATGCCCAGCCGCTCGATGGGCTTGCGCGGATACAGGGCCGCGTCCACGCGCATGGCGAGCGTGTCGCCGGGCGTGATGTCGAAGCGGTAGGCCCCGGTCACGCTGGGCGAATCGAGCAGCGCGTAGACCGTGGCCGTGGAGCTGCCCGCCTTGGGCCGCTCCAGCCAGAAGGCGGTGAAGACCGGAAACTCCTCGGGCCGATCCAGGGCGGTGTCCACGGCCAGGCCGCGCGCGGACAGGCCGTACTGCATCTCCTTGCCAACGGCGCGGAAATAGCTCGCGCCCAGGAAGGCGACCACGTCGCGCACCCAGTCCGGGGAGAACTGCAGGCGGAAGCCCGCGAAACCCATGTCCTCCGGGAGCTTGCCCGGCTCGATGCCGGACTTGCCGTAATCGAACAGCCCGGCGTCGTAGGCGACCCGCTCGGCCTTGCCGTCCTTCAACTCATAGATGGCCACGGGCCGCTTGAAATACAACCCCAGGTGAAACAGCGTGGCCTGGAACTTGGATTGCGTGTTGCGCCACAGGGCGTGGTCCTTGTTGAACCGGATGGCCTGGTACTGGTCCCAGGTCATGTCCGAGACCGCCTCGGGGATCTCCCCCTCGTGGTCGGCGTAGGGCTGCCCGGCCAGGGCGCGGGCCCTCCCCTTGAGCACGGCGTAATCAAAGGGCTCGGCGGACGCGGCTTCCGCCAACGCGATGCCGGGCACGGCGAACAGGGTCAGGCCCGCCACAGCGAGCAGCACGGCGGCCAGGGACCGCATGCGGCTCGGGACGGACAGGGAAATATGCGAAAAGGCCATGGGGCTCTCTCCTTGTCTTGTTCAATACGGGGATACGGCGTCGCGTCTCACCGAGAAACAGAACGGAATAAAGCTAGGGGATACTGAGTGGCTACAGCATGCATCAAGGCATTCCGACGCTTCCTCGGGTAAACCGACGGTTTTCCCTTCTATGGGAATGACGGGGAACCTGCAAGCAAGTGCAACGGGGAAAGGGATGAAGGATGCGGACCGCATTCCGCGCGGCCGGGCCGGAGGTCGGCTACTTGCACATCTTGGCTTCGTCCAGAACCTTGAGCCAGACGTCGGGGCCAAACCCCAGGACCACCTTGTCGCCCGCCACCAGGATGGGCGTGCCCGGCAGATGGGCGGCCCGGGCGAGCATGGCGCTTTCGAGCACGTGGGGCTCGCGCTCCTTTTGCAGGCGCACGAACAGCTCCTCCATGGTCGTGCCCTCGAGCAGCTCGGGGAACTCCTTGGTGAACTGGGCCAGGACCAGCATGCGCGCCTCCATGAGGTCCTTGGTCTTGGGCTGCTTCAGGCCGTTGTAGGCGTACTTGGCCAGCTTCTGCAGGCGGTCCGAGCCCGCCGCGTCCTCCAGGATCCAGGCGGCCATGTCCGAACCGATGAAGCTGCGGCGCGGAAAAAAGGAGAGGCGCAGACGGCCGTACAGCTTGGGGTACTCCCGCAACAGCTTATCGGCCAACCGGCAGTGCCAGCACAAGGGGTCGGTGACGATGACCACGTCCAGGTCGCCCTCGCCGTGCAGCTCCACCACCGCGTTGTCGAACAGGGCCCGAAACTCGGGCGCGCAGCCGTCGGGCACGCGAGGCTTGGCCGGGGCCGCAGCCTCTTCTTGCTCAGTGGGCTTGGCGGCCGGGGCGGGAGCCTCCTTTTCGGACGACGGGCCGTCGGCCTGTTGGCAACCGGTGAACAGAGCCAGGGCGAGGATCAGCAGGGACAGGAGAATCAGGTTCTTGCGCATGGGGCAACATATGCTCTTCGCGCCGGAAAGCCAAGCCCGGCGCGGGCGGCCGGTGATCTCCCGCCGCCCGAGGCTTGGATCAGGCGGCCGCGTCGCCGATCCGGACCGGCTTGAGCGGCCCGGCGGACGCGATCCGGTTGTCGGCATGGAACCGCTTCACCCCGTCGCGGCCCATGAACCGGGACAGGACCTTGGGATCGGACTTGAGCAGGTCAACCAGGATGAGCCCGTCCATACAGTTGCCGAAATCCGGGTCCATGTTGAAGCCGATGATCTTGCCGCCCAGCTTGAGGTACTGCTTGAGCAGCACCGGTATGGACCGGCCGTCCTCCACGTCGCGCACGAAGTCGGCCACGTCCTCGGGGTCGTCGAACACCCCGGCGGGCAGGGAGAAGTCCAGCCGCTTCAAGCGTTTGACCTTGGGCGGCCGCTTGGGCAGGGCCATGTGGGCCATCTCGGGCAGGGAACAGTGGCGCTCCATGAAGCCGACGATGAGCTCCCGGGCGACCACGGAATATTCGCTGGAGATGGAGACGCAGCCGAAGAGCCGGTAGTAGCGCGGGTTGCGGACCACGAACTCGGCCAGCCCCTTCCAGAGCATGAGCAGCGGCTGGTAGCTGCGCTGGTATTTGGGAATGACAAAGGAGCGGCCCAACTCCAGGGCGGGTCCGAGGCCTTCCAGGAATCCGGGTCGGTAGTTGAACAGGGTGGAGGTGTACAGCCCGTCCGGCCCCTTGTCGGCCATGATCTCGTCGGTCAGGGCGAAGCGGTACGCCCCGGCCACCTCGCGCTCCTTGTGGTTCCAGAGTACCAGGTGGCGGTAGGTGTCGTCGAATCTGTCGATGTCCATGGCCCGGCCCGTGCCCTCGCCCACCTGGCGGAAGGTCTCCTCGCGGCGGATGCCGATCTCGCGCAGCAGCCTGGGGATCTCATCGGCCGAGGCGTGGAACACGGTGAATTCGGAATTGTGCAGCAGGACATTTTCGTCCGGCAGGCTGGCCACCTCGGAGGCGAGGATATGCTTGCCGCGCGAATTGGCGATGGGGTCCATGCGCCGCTTGGCCTCGCGCCCCTTGAAGTGGAAGCGCGGCTTGCGCTCGCGGCGCAGCAGGTAGGTGCGGAAACGCAGGTAGTCGACCACGCCCTGGTCGCCGTCGAGCTCGGCCAGCTTGTCCTGGCCGATGACCGTGCCCAGGCGCACGCCGATGACGTCGCGCGAGGCGTGCTTCAGGTTCTCGTGAGGCAAAAGCACGGTGCGCAGCCGGGGGTGGATCAGCCCGAGGGTCTGGAACAGGCCGGAGTTGCGGCCGTCAAAGAAGACCGGCAGGGCCGCGGCCCCGGTCTTGCGGATGATCCGCCCGATCATGGGACTCCAGCTCGGGTCGCCCACGCGGCGCTTCTTGACCTTCAGGCTGGACACCTCGCCCGCCGGGAAGACCACCAGCATGCCGCCGTTCTTGAGCCAGCGCATGGAGGCCTTGAGTCCGGAAATGTTCTTGCGCGAGGACTCGGCCCCGCCAAAGGGGTCCACCTGGATGATCAGGTCGTCCATCTCCGGGATCATGCCGAGCATGAAGTTGGCCATGATCTTGATGTCCGTGCGGACCTCGCGCAGGATGCGCACCAGAAGCAGCCCCTCGAGCACGCCGAAGGGATGGTTGCACACCGCGACCAGCGGCCCGGTGCGCGGCACCCGGCTGACGGGCTGGCCGTCCACCGAAAAGCGCACCCCGAGCAGGTCCATGGCCTTGTCCACGAAACAGCCGTCGCACTCCCCGCTTTGCAGGGTCGAATAGAGCGAGTTCAGCGTGTCGAGTCTGAGCACTTTGGCCAGCGGGCGCTTGACCATGGAAAAAAGGGTGTGGCGGACAGGGTCGTTGAAGGGCGAATCCAGATTGAACAGCGGACCGGCAAGGCGATCTTCCATTTCCTTCCTCCTGATATGGTTGCCGGAGTGTACGTCCGGCCGCGTCCCCCTTCGCGCCGCCTCCATGACGATTTGGCGATTTTCGGTGACGCCCGCTTGGCGACTGTGTGACGCCCGCCGACTCCCTTGCCCAATCGCCGCCATTTCCCTGAAAAAACGTGGCCGGGGGTGACATGCACCGGGATTCCCGGTATACGATGCTTTAAAAAAGCAACCCGCGTTACAGGAGAAACGCATGCCAGCCAAACCGAACCCGGCCGAAAATCCGCCCGAACTGACCCTGGGCATTCCCGAACTCGACGACCAACACCAGACCCTCTTCACCATGCTCGGCCGCATCGGCTCGGTGTCGCCGGACATGTACCGCCAGCTCGACGACGATGAGACCGACGAGATGCTCGACATCATGAACGACCTCAAGGACTCGGTCATGCAGCATTTCAGCTTCGAGGAGAACCTCATGGACGAGGCGGACTATCCCGGCCTGGACGACCAGCAGGACGCCCACGAGCGGTTTCTGGACGACATCACCCGCATGGAGGCCGAGTTGATGAACGGCACCTCGGTCCCGCCGGTGAAGATCCAGGGGCTTCTGGCCGACTGGTTCGATGGGCACATCCGGGAAATGGACCTCCCCTTCGCGCAATTCCGCAAGGAAAACGCCAAGTAGGGCTCCCGCCGCCGCCTAGCGCATGGCCGGGCCCGACGCGGGTCCGCGCCCCCGGCTCCGCACCCCGCCTCGACCCCGATTTTTTTTATCCGTCCGGCTTGACACCCGACACACCGTGTTTATGTAACTGCAAGCCGGGCGGCACATGTCGTCCGGCGCACAAATTCAAAAATCCATTTTGGAGGTATAAGAGGATGAAATTGAAACCGCTGAACGACCGCATTCTGGTCAAGCGTCTTGAAACGGAAGAAAAAACCGCGGGTGGCATCTACATCCCGGATTCCGCCAAGGAAAAGCCCATGAAGGGTGAAGTCGTGGCCGCGGGCCCCGGCAAGCTGGACGAAGCCGGCAAGCGCGTGAAGCCCACCGTCAAGAAGGGCGATCTCGTCCTGTTCGCCAAATACGCGGGCACCGAGATCAGCATCGACGGCGAAGAGCACCTGGTCATGCGCGAGGACGACATCCTCGCCATCGTCGAATAGCTCCATCACGGCACGATCCAACAAAAACACCATTTCAAAAATTCTTTTTAAGGAGAATACACCATGGCGAAAGATATTCTTTTCGATGCCAAGGCCCGCGAAAAACTGAAAGCGGGTGTGGACAAGCTGGCCAACGCGGTCAAGGTCACCCTCGGACCCAAGGGCCGCAACGTCGTGATGGAGAAGTCCTTCGGCTCCCCCGTCATCACCAAGGACGGCGTGTCCGTCGCCAAGGAAATCGAGCTGGAAGACAAGTTCGAGAACATGGGCGCCCAGATGGTCAAGGAAGTCGCCTCCAAGACTTCCGACGTCGCCGGTGACGGCACCACCACCGCCACGGTCCTGGCCCAGGCCATCTTCACCGAAGGCGTGAAGCTGGTTGCCGCCGGTCGCTCCCCCATGTCCATCAAGCGCGGCATCGACAAGGCCGTCGAAGCCATCGTCGAAGACCTCGAGAAGGTCGCCAAGCCCACCCGCGACCAGAAAGAGATCGCCCAGGTCGGCACCATTTCCGCCAACAACGACGCCACCATCGGCAACATCATCGCCGAGGCCATGAACAAGGTCGGCAAGGAAGGCGTCATCACGGTCGAGGAAGCCAAGGGTCTCGAGACCACCCTGGACGTCGTCGAGGGCATGCAGTTCGACCGCGGCTACCTCTCCCCCTACTTCGTGACCAACACCGAGCGCATGACCTGCGAGATGGAAGAGCCCCTGATTCTCATCAACGAGAAGAAGGTCTCCAACATGAAGGAACTGCTGCCCGTGCTCGAGCAGTGCGCCAAGATGTCCAAGCCCCTGGTCATCATCGCCGAAGACATCGAGGGCGAGGCCCTGGCCACCCTGGTTGTCAACAAGCTGCGCGGCACCCTGAACGTGGTCGCCGTCAAGGCCCCCGGCTTCGGTGAGCGCCGCAAGGCCATGCTCAAGGATATCGCCATCCTGACCGGCGGCCAGGTCGTTTCCGAAGACCTCGGCATCAAGATCGAGAACCTGACCGTCAACGACCTCGGTTCCTGCAAGCGCATCGTCGTGGACAAGGAAAACACCGTCATCGTCGACGGCGCCGGCAAGCCCGCCGAGATCAAGGGCCGCATCCAGCAGATCCGCGCCGAGATCGCCGACTCCACCTCCGACTACGACCGCGAGAAGCTCCAGGAGCGTCTGGCCAAGATCGTGGGCGGCGTGGCCGTCATCAACGTCGGTGCCGCCACCGAGACCGAGATGAAGGAGAAGAAGGCCCGCGTGGAAGACGCCCTGAACGCCACCCGCGCGGCTGTCGAGGAAGGCATCGTGCCCGGCGGCGGCGTGGTCCTGGCCCGTTCCGGCAAGGCCTGCGCCAAGGTCAAGGCCGCCGACGACGACGAGCAGGCTGGTATCAACATCATCGCCCGCGCCGTGGAAGAGCCCCTGCGCCAGATCGCCGGCAACGCCGGTCTGGAAGGCTCCATCGTCGTGGAGAAGATCAAGGAAGGCAAGGGTGGCTTCGGCTACAACGCCGCCACCGACAACTACGAGGACCTGATCAAGGCCGGTGTCATCGACCCGAAGAAGGTCACCCGCACCGCCCTGCAGAACGCCGCTTCCGTGGCCGGTCTGCTGCTGACCACCGAGTGCGCCATCGCCGACAAGCCCGAGAAGGCCGACGCGGCCCCGGCCATGCCCGGCGGCATGGGCGGCATGGGCGGCATGGGCGGAATGGGCGGCATGTACTAAGCCTCCCCGCGTTTCTAGCCTAGCCAATATCAAACGGCCCCGGTCTTCACTGACCGGGGCCGGTTTTCTTTTGGACGCGCCACCCAGCCTGTGCGTTGGAAGCGCAATTGTTCCCCGCCCCCCTTGCGGAGATACAGGATCGCGCGTATTGAAAAGCGTAATCCTTTTTTCTCAAGGAGTGACCATGACTTCACCGTTTGCCTTACGCCATTGGTTAGCCTGTCTTCTGCTCCTGATCGTCCCGGCCGTGTCCGGGTGCCCCGCCATGCTGGTGGTCTATCTCGTCTCGTCCAGCGACGGCGACAACGTGACCATCACCGCCGAGATTCCGCGCAGCGCCGGGGACATCTACGCCACGACCATGCGGATCACCGAGGAGGACGGAGGGACCAACTACGTCGTGACCGAAAAAAGCGAGGAGAAACATTTCCTCCGCGCCGAGTCCAACGACGGGACCTGGTGGTTCGAGATGACTCTGGTGCCGCTTGACGACCACAACACCCAGTTGATCATGGTCGGCGTCAGCCCCGGCGACGAGGACGAGCAGCGCAACCGAGGCCTGGTCGCCGTGGAACGTATCTGCACGGACCTCGGCGTCCGGTACAAGGTCGTCGAAAACAATATGAACTGAACCTGATCCGGACCGCATCTCTCCAGCCGCCCCACGGACATCAATACCGGCCCCGATCCGCACGAATTGGGGTCGGTCGGCCGTGCTCGATGCCGAGGGCATCCCTTTCCATCCGGGAAAGTCTGCCCATACTTCAATGCCGTTTTTCACGAAATAGTTATTGACAAACGATGATTAATCATCGCAAAAGGGAATCACCAAACACAAGGAGTTTCCCATGGAGCAGCGCATACAACGGTTCGCCCGGGTGTTCCGGGTCATATTTGCGGCGGCGTTCGTCCTCAGCCCGGTGATCGTGGCCACCCTGTGGCTTACGGGCGGAGATATCATGTTCAAGGACGGGGGATCGGCCACGGTCATCGGGCTGGTCCGGGACAATGTCAGCCTGGACGCGGCGCACGCGCCCGCGTTTCCGCTGCCCTGGAGCCAGCGCTGGCTGGGGCTTGCGGTCAGCCTGATCCCGCTGGGGGCGACCATGCTCTGCCTGTGGTGGCTGGCGCGCCTGTTCGGGCTGTTCTCGGCGGGCGAGATATTCACCGGCAACACGGTCAAGTACATCCGCCGCACCGGCTGGACCATGCTGGCGGGCGTGGCCCTCATGCCCATCCACGAGGCCCTGATGACCCTGGTCCTGACCATCCACAACCCGCCCGGCGAGCGCATGATCACCATCTCGCTGGAGTCGGGCGACGTCCGCGACCTCATCATCGCCGGGATCATCATCCTGGTCAGTTGGATCATGGACGAGGGCCGCAAGCTGCGCGAAGCCGACGAGCTGACGGTCTAGGAGGCTCCATGGGCATCATCATCGACCTCGACGTCATGCTGGCCAAAAGAAAGACCAGCTCCAAGGAACTGGCCGCAACCGTGGGCATCACCCCGCAAAACCTGTCCATCCTCAAAACCGGCAAGGCCAAGGCCATCCGCTTCACCACCCTGGACGCCATCTGCCGGGCCCTGGACTGCCAGCCCGGAGACATCCTCCGCTACGAACCCGAGCCGCCGGAGTAGCCTCCGGCGGCCGGGGGAAGGGAAGAGGGGAACCCTTTGAAAAGGGCTTCCCCTCTTCCCTTCCCCCGAACCCCCATCCCATCTCCCCTCCTAAACTTTTTAGTGCCGCTTCGCGGAAGGGGAGTATTTCTTATTATAGGACCTTGTTCGCCAGCAGTTTCTGGATGCCGACCACGTCGCTGCCTTTTTTGAGCTCCTTCTTGACCGGCTCGTGCAGGCCGGAGACATGGAGGGTCAGTTCGGAGTCGAGGTCGAAGTGTCCGGCGGTTTCCACGGAGAAGGCTTTGATGGAGCCGTACGGAAGGGAGAGGTAATCGACCTTCTTGCCGGTCATGCCTTGCTTGTCGATGATCAGCAGGCGGCCGGAGGTGAAGATATACATGTCGCGGATGACCTTGAAGGCCCGCTCTATGCGCTCGTTGTCGCCCAGGATCGGGGCCAGTTCCTCCTGCACGTCCTCCAGCGAAACCTCGGTCGCGTTGCCCATCAAGCCGTCAAGAAATCCCATGGTACTGCCTTTTGCTGTAAGTGATCGAAGATAAAAGGGCCTCAACCCGGCAAAGGCAATACCACACACCCCGCCCCGCGCACAATCGCGCCGCACGGGAAATTCAATTCACAAACGCCGGGAATCGGGCCAGTTCAAGGCTCTAGGTTTCGGCCTCTCGGAAAAGGGTACGTCCCCTACTCAATCTGGTCGCACAGCTCCCTGGGGGCGGGAACGCATTTCTGTCGGCTCGGGCTCCAGGTCTGGCAGTCCGGGCAGGTGGTCGGCTCGACCCAGTTCGGGCAGTCGAAATCCGCGACCGCGGAGTCGAGGCCAAGTCTGTTCCCGGCCTCGTCCAGGCAGCCACGGCGGCACATGAGGGCCTTGAGCCCCTCCAGGGAAGCGCATTTCCCGGTGCAGGAACTGTAGGCGTCCAGCACGGCCTGCTCGCCTTGGGCGGGAAAGGCGTCGGAACAGCAGGCGAGGCAGGAGGCGTCGTCCGGTCTGCACCCGGACAGGCACTCGGCGAGCGTGCCGGACTGGGCAAATACGGGGTGGGACGCTCCGAGCACGGCCAGGACGATGGCTGCGGCCAAGGGCATAATCAACGGCTTGGGCATGATGCATCCTCCTTTTCCAGGGAATTGGACGCAGCATACAACATCCGGCTCAGCGGATACAGAGGTTCGGGCAGATTATAACATCCGCCCTGGCGCACTTAGTGCACCTCGCGGAACTCGCGGATCACGTCGAGGAATTTGTAGAGCGACGCGCACTTCTTGTTTTTCTTCCACAGGGCCGTGATCTCCCATTGCGGCAGGTCCCCGGTGAGCGGCCGGAAGGCGACCCCGGCGCGGCTGTCCGTGGCGCTGGAGGCCGGGACCAGAGCGCAACCCAGGCCGGTGGCGACCAAGGCCACGGTGGACTGTTCGGTGTTCACTTCCTGGACGATATTGGGCATGAACCCGGCCTTGTGGAAGGAACCGATCAGGGAACGATAGAGCGCGGGCTGGGCGATGCGCTGGTTGAAGATCAGCGGCTCGCCTTCGAGATCGGTGATGTCGGCGACGTCGCGTTCGGCCAGGTGGTGCCCTTCGGGCAGGGCCAGGACGTACGGCTCGCGCAGGAAGGTCATGGTGTTGAGGCCGGAGGTGTCGTGCCCGAACAGCCGTACGAAGGCGATGTCCAGCCGGTCGCCGCGCAACAGCGGCAACTGCTCGGTGGTGGACTGGGCCGAAAAATCGAGCCGGATATTGGGATTGCGCTCACGGAACGCACGGATGGCCTGGGGTAGCTTGGACAGCGACGCGGGGCCGATGAACCCCACGCAGAGCATGCCTTCCAACCCTTTGGCCATGTCCTGAATGTGGATCACGGCCTCGTTCAACCGGTCGCGCACATCCTTGCACCGCTTGAGGAACTCCTTGCCCTCCGGGGTCAGGGACACCCTCCGGCTGGTCCGCTCCAACAGCGTCACCCCGAGCTCCTCCTCAAGGCGCTTGATCTGTTGCGACAGGGGCGGCTGGGCGATATGGCAACGCTCGGCCGCCCGCCCGAAGTGCAGCTCCTCGGCCACGGCGATGAAATAGGTGATCTGTCTCAGTTCCATGATTCAGATCTAATACATATTGATCTTCGTGTAAATATGTATTGGACATATTGATACCACATTTCTACCGTGTCCTCCAACACAAAGGAGGCACGACATGCAGGGTTTATCGCGTATTCGTACGTATTTTCTGAGTGTTATTGCAACCGCCGCCATCCTGGCCGGGATGGGTGCGACGGGATGGGCCGAAGACGGCACACGGGTCTTGGGCACCGGGTTGGCCGGGACCGCCGGGCTGGCCCTGGACGCCCGGGGCTATGCCTACACCGCGGACCGCGAGGCCGGATTGGTCCTGTGCGTACCGCCGGGCGGCGAGCCCATGGTCTATGCCCGGGTGAACAACCCCACCGCCCTGGCCGTGGACCGGCTGCGCACGCTCTTCGTGGGCACGGCGTCCGGTGACATTTACGCGGTCACGCCGGACGGCGGAGTCAGCCGGGTCTTCCGCTGCGGCAGCCCGGTGTCCGGGCTGAGCGTCGACCGCGACGGCAACCTGCTCGCCAGCACGGGCAAGGGCGCGATCATCCGGGTGACGCGCGACAAGTTCCGTTTTTCCGACTAAGCCTCCACAAACCGGGCAGGGCCGAGGGCGCCGTTGATGAGCGTCCCCGGCCCTGTCCGCCTCTCCTCCCACGCCACGATTCCGGGCACGGCGATTGCACGAATTCGGCCGCCGGAAAAAACTGCCGGACAGGAGGAAACGATGATCAATCCAGTGGCCCAGGGGTACGGCGTGCAAGCGACGCTCTCCCCGACCGGCCGAACGCAGGCCGCGCCCGACCAATCCAGCGCGAGTGCGACCGGAGACACGGTAACCTTTTCCGAAGAGGCCCTGCTGCTGAGCAAGGCCCGTTCAACGGAATCGAGCGATTCCATGGGACTAGCCGGTTCCACGGGACGCTCTTCCAGCCTGCTCGACACGCCGCTTGCCATCTTTACGCCCGAAGAGTTGGCGGACAAGAGCGACGAGGTGCGCGACCGCATCACGGCCCTGTTCTTGGAGAAAGGCATTCCCACCGATCCGCCGGTGGACCTGACCGTGGACGAAGCGGGCGCGATCCGGGTCAATGGCAATCATCCCCATAAGGAAGAGATCGAAGCGGCCCTGGCCAAAGACGAATCGCTGAGCAACGACTTCCGGCTGGTCAGCTCCCAGACCTCCATCCAGAAGGCGATCGCGGACCACATCGCCTTTTCCGAGGCTTACGAAGAGGACCCCGAGGCGGCGTTGATCCGATTCTCGTACCTGTTCGACCACAGGCCGGACGAGCCGTTTATCATGACAGTCGGCGGGGAAGCGGACGCCTAGGCTGGCCTAGAAATTCAGGTCGTGGGACTTTTTGGCCGCGCCCTTGGACGAGGTGAATATCTTGGGTTCGGCCTGCTTCATGAGCTTGGCCGCCTCGGTGTTCAGCGGGTTGCGGTCGTGGGCGGCCTTGGCGTTGTTGAAGACCTCGCCCCACTCGCGTTTCTGCAGGTGCAGCTTGGCCAGGCGGATATAGAGGCTTTCGGTGGGACCGAGCCAGCGCATGGCGTCCTTGATGGCGGCCATGGCCTTGTCCGGCTCGTGCAACCCCTCATAGCAAAGGATCAGCGCGTTGTGGGCGCGCGCGTCGTTGTTCTGGGTCTCCAGGGCCTTGTTCAGGTAGGGCACGGCCTCGGCGAACAGACCGAAGGTGGCCATGCGGTTGCCGATGTCCGAGTGGATGCCCTCGATGTCCTGGAAGTATTCGGCGATCTTGCTGTACAGCTTGCGGGCCTCGAGCGGCTGGCCCGCGTTGATCAGCTGGGCGGCCTTGATCAGGTTGTCGTCCAGCACGCCCAACCGCTTGCGCAACTTGGCCACGCGCGCCTTCTCCATGGCCTCGCCGAGCTTCTTGTGCAGCCGCATGAGGGTCTGGTAGAACGCCTTTTCCTTGCCCTTCCGATAGTTCAACCCGTCCGGAAAGAGCTTCTGGATCATCTTCATCTTGTTCAGGTCGCGCAGGGCCTCGTCGAGGTGGGCCTGAATCTCGAATTTCTCCGCTCCGAAGACCTGGCTGGTGACCATCCCGCGGATGGCGCTGGCCAGGTACTTGAGGGTCCGCAGATAATCGCTTTTCTTGGCATAGGCGCGAGCGCGCGCAATGTCTTCGCGGATATCCTTAGCGGTCATGGGGCTTGTTGACATGGTGTCCTTTGTCTCGAAAAAAACACTAAAATACAACGGCAAATTAATACAGGCCTGGAAAATTGGCAAGCACCGACGCGATTGTCCCGCATTTTCGGACCACTAGGCCATACGAATCGCCCGTCTGGTTGACGCCCGCAAGCGAAACCGTATAGC